>JABTUN010000006.1 GCA_015075365.1 Verrucomicrobiaceae bacterium | reverse complement strand
CGGCCCCGGTGACGGCGCGAAACCGCGCGAGATCCTGGTGCAGATTGATTGAGAAGGCATTTTCAAGCGCTGCACGCCCGTCTCATTCCTCGCGCGAAAAAAATCTGCGCATTTTGCAAAACCGTCAGCGGAGTTGGCCCGCTGGCTGCTCTTTTGCATGGTGGTTGAGGCGAGAGCTTCATAGCTTTTCCCAGGTTCGCCTGGGGGAAACAAACAACATCGAGCTGGCGTGTCACTTCATGGTTGGGGACACGCCGGTCACCTAAAGGCCCGGTGGGATTTTGGTTGGGTCCCACCGGGCCGAGGTGTTTTCAGGCCCCGCGATTGCTTCGCGCGCGCCGCGGCGTAAAAAGCGGCGCTCATGCCGCTGAACTTCATCCGCTTCAAACACGCCCGCTTCTCCGCCCGCTTCCCGGATTCCTTCCGTTACTCCCGCTCCCACTACTGGATGGCCCCGGTCGAAGGGGAGGACGGCCTGTGGCGCGTCGGCTTCACCAAGTTTGCCACCCGCATGCTTGGCGAGCTGGTGGACTGCGAGTGGAAGGCCGCGCCCGACGCCCCGGTGTCCCCCGGCGACATGATCGGCTGGGTGGAGGGCTTCAAGGCCGCCTCCGATGTCTATTGCGTCATGCAGGGACGCTTTGCCGGCGGCAACGCTCTTCTCAAGGCCGACGCCTGCATCGTCCGCAGCGATCCCTATGAGCAGGGCTGGCTCTACGCCGTGCGCGGCGAGCCGGAGCCCGACAGCCTCGACGTGCAAGGCTACATCGCCTTCCTCGGCGAAAAAATCCAGCGCATGGCCGAGGAAGGCCACGGCGAGGACGGGGCGGCGGAGGAGTAAAGGCCCAACACTGGGCGGACGGCGTTGGCAGTTGGACGTCCGGTGTTGGATGTTTCATAGTGGCTGTCCATGAGCCTTCCCGCCCACATCTGGATCAACGGCCGCGTTGTTCCCCTCGAAGACGCCCGCGTCTCTCCCTTCGACCACGGTTTCCTGGTGGGCGACGGCGTGTTTGAGACGCTGGTGGCGCGGAATGGGAAGCCCTTCACCGCCGTCCGCCACTGGCGGCGGCTCACGCACTCCTGCGAGGTGATGGACATCACCGCGCCGTCGTTTGAGATCTTCATCGCGGCGATTGCGGATGTGATGGAGGCGAATGGCATGCCGGACGCGCGCATCCGCTTCACCGTGACGAGCGGCGACGGCCCGCTGGGCTCCGACCGCGGTGATTCGCCCGTCACGATGACCTGCGCGGCCACGGCGCTGAAACCCTGGCCGCCCACCGAGAGCGCCGTGACCGTGCCGTGGACGCGCAATGAGCGCGGCGGCCTCGCCGGTGTGAAATCGACCTCCTATGGCGAAAATGTGCGCGCGCTGGCCGCGGCGAAGGCGCGCGGGGCAGGGGAGGCGCTGCTGGCGAACACACGCGGGGAGCTGTGCGAGGGCACGGGGACGAATGTTTTCATCGTGGAGGCCGGTGTGGTGAAGACGCCGCCGCTGCGCTCCGGCTGCCTGGCGGGTGTGACGCGCGCGCTGGTCATCGAGGCCTGCGAAAAGGCCGGAATCGCCATCGAGGAGGCGGATCTGCCGCTTTCGGTGCTCCAGAGCTGCGACGAGGCGTTTTTGTCCTCCAGCACGCGGGATGTGCATCCGCTGGCGCGCGTGGATGATCGTGTGCTGCCGGGCATCGACGGCCCGGTGACGCGGCGCGTGGCGCAGGCGTTCCGGGACTTCATCGCGGGGCGGGACGATCCGTGAGGCGCGGTTTGGTTTCGACAGGGAACCATCGGTTTCGGGCAGGCAGATGCAGCGGCCTCGTTTCTAGTCGCGGCGTATGAACAGCGAACTGCGAACAGAGGGCCGGGAACTGCGGCTGGCCATGCTCGGCATGATCGAGGGCAACGGCCATCCCTATTCCTGGAGCGGCATCATCAACGGCTACAATCCCGCCGAGATGGCCAGGTGCCCCTACGCCGGCATTCCCGTTTACATGGGCAGGCAGCCGCTGGAGTCCGTGCGCATCCCCGGCGCGCGTGTCACGCACATCTGGTGTGATGATCCGGCGGACGCGCCGAAAGTGGCCGCGGCCAGCCTGATCGAGCAGGTCGTGGCGCGGCCGGAGGACGTGATCGGCCAGGTGGACGCGGCGGTGATCGCCACGGACGACGGTACGGACCATGTGCGGCGCGCGCGGCCGTTTGTGGAGGCCGGGCTGCCGGTGTTCATCGACAAGCCGATGGCGACGACGATCCCGGAGCTGCGCCAGTTCCTGGCGTGGCACCGCGCGGGCAGGATCATCCTGTCCACCAGCGGCATGCGCTACGCGCCGGAGATGCGCGCGGACTTTTCCCACCTGGGGGAGCTGCGCTGGATCACCAGCTTCACCTGCAAGACGTGGGAGCGCTATGGCATCCATGCGCTGGAGGCGGTGGAGCCGCTGCTGGGGCCGGGGTTTGAGACGGTGCGCACGCATCACGACGCCGGCGGGGATGTGGTGCATGTCACGCACCGCGGCGGCGTGCGGCTCACGCTCGGCGCGCTGCATGATGCCTACGGCAGCTTTGGCGCGGTGCATCTCCACGGCACCAAGGGGGACCTGGCGCTCAAGCTCACGGACACCTACCACGCCTTCCGCGGCCAGCTCGTGGCCTTCATCGACATGCTGCGCAGCGGCGCGCGGCCGCTGCCCTTTGAGGAGACGGTCGAGCTCATGGCCGTCATCATCGCCGGCATCCGCAGCCGTGAGGCGGGCGGCGCGGTCGTGCGCGTGGCGGACGTGCTGGCGGAGGTGGCTTGAGCTTGCCCGGGCCTCAGGCCATCATCTTTTTCAGATACTCGATGCTCTGGCGCGCGATGGTGGGCGCGTCCGGTGTGTAGTCGAAGACCTCGGTCGAAAGCCAGCCCTGGTAGCCCACCTCGCGCAGCGCGGCGATGATCGGCTCGTAGCGGATCTCGCCCTGGCCGGGGCCGCGCAGGTTCGCGTCATTGGTGTGGAAATGGACAAACCAGTCCTTGCTCTCGCGGATGATGTCCGGGATGGGCTTGGACTCGTCGCTCATCGCCTTCACATCCAGGTGCAGCTTGCAGGCCGGATGATCCACGAGCTGGCAGAAGCGGATCGTCTCCGCCGCGGTGTTGAGGAAGTTCGTCTCCTTGCGTCCGAGCGGCTCCATCGCCAGCGTCACACCGTGCCGGCCGGCCTCCACCGCCACCTCGCGCACGCAGTCCGCCGCGCGGGCAAAGGCCTCGTCGTAATTCCACTCCGGCAGCAGGTTGCGCGCCTTGGGGCTGCCCCAGACCATGATCTTGCCGCCCATGGCCGCGCACAGGCGCACCAGATGCCGGCCAAAGCGCGCCGTCTCCCGCCGCTGCACCGCATCCGGCGTGGTGATGTGGAACCACGACGGCTTCGTCAGCAGCCAGTGCAGGCCCAGGATCTCCAGGCCGTGGCGGCGGGCCTT
Organism: Verrucomicrobiaceae bacterium; assembly: GCA_015075365.1. Classification (GTDB taxonomy): domain Bacteria; phylum Verrucomicrobiota; class Verrucomicrobiia; order Verrucomicrobiales; family Verrucomicrobiaceae; genus Prosthecobacter. The sequence continues at coordinate 15,991 of JABTUN010000006.1, read as the reverse complement.
TTCGCAGAGAGAAAGGGCGTCCGCCAGGGTCAGGTCCCGCGGGTCCTCCGCCAGGGTGAAGGGGGCCAGCTCGATGCCCGCGTAGCCCGCCGCGGCCACATCCGCGCACATGGCGTCGAAGGATTCTTTCTGGTAGGTTTCGTTGCAGATGGCGTAGCGCATGGGCGCGCATGTTCCAAGGGCGTACGGAAAGTGCAAGGGCGAAGCTCGCCCGGCCTGCCTCCCGCTTTTTTTCGCCCTCGCATGGCCTGCGGGTCCGGTTTACAACGCCACGACGATGACTCCCGCCCGCCCCCAGCCCCCCGCGCCCCGCCCGCCGCCCGTCTCCCGCGTCCGCGGGCTAGCGCTCGATGTGCTGGGGGAGTGGGCGCACGGGGAGCGCCATGCCAGCGACCTGCTGGACTTCATCCAGCGGGAGGAGGACATCAGCGGCCCGGACGCCGCCTTTCTGCGGGAGATCGTGCTCACCACGCTGCGCCATATCTCCCTGCTGGACCATTGGACCGCCGTCCTCACGAATGACAAGCACCTCGACCACCGCTGCCGCTGGGGACTGCGCATCGGCCTGGCGCAGTTGCTCATCATCGGCGTGCCGGAGCACGCCGCCGTCAACGAAACCGTGGCCGCCACCGGGCGCGCCCGCGGTCTCATCAATGCCGTGCTGCGCCGTGCCTGCCGCGAGGCGGAGGACCTGCGCGCCGCCGTGGCCCTGCTGCCGCTGGAGACGCGCACCTCCCATCCCAAATGGCTCGTCGAGCGCTGGAGCGCGCAGCTTGGCGCGGCCGGCGCGGAGGCCCTCTGCGTGTGGAACCAGCAGCACGCCCCCCTCACCGCGCGCGTGAACCGCCTGCACCCGGACATGAAGGACGCGCCGGAGGAGTTCCTCGCCTGCGAGACCCTCCCCCGCGCCGAGCTCGCCGCCGGGCGGGTGTACATTCAGGATCCCGCCACGCTCATCGCCCCGCGCCTGCTCGCCCCGCTGCCCGGCCAGCGCGTGCTCGATGCCTGCGCCGCCCCCGGCGGGAAGACCGCCTTCATGGCGGAGCTCATGGGCGATCAGGGGGAGATCATCGCCTGCGATGTGTCACCGGGGCGTCTGCGCCGGCTGCACACGAATCTCCAGCGCCTCGGCGTGGACTGCGCCCGCATCGAGACGCACGACTGGAGCCTCCCGGAGCTCCCCGCCTGGGCGGAGGCAGGATTTGACCGTGTGCTGCTGGATGTCCCGTGCTCCAACACCGGCGTCATGCGGCGGCGCGTCGATGTGCGCTGGCGCTTGCAGCCGGAGGACTTCGCCCGGCACGCGGAGATGCAGCGCGCCCTGCTCGCCAACGGCCTGCGCGTGCTCCGCCCCGGCGGCGCCCTGGTGTACAGCACCTGCAGCCTGGATCCGGAGGAAAACGGCGCCGTCGTGCGCGCCGTGCTCGCCGCCGCCCCCGGCCACCGCCTGGAGCAGGAGCAGAGCAGCCTCCCGCCCGGCAGCGGCATGGACGGCGCCTATGCCGCGCGGATCGTGTGCGAGGCGGCGTGACGGAAACGCGGAGACAGAGAAGAGAGTGGAAAGAGGAGAGAAGAGAGAGGATGGCGGCGGACCGGTCTAAGACGTGACACGTGGGCAGGGACGCGCCGCGCCGCGTCCGACGAGACAGGGGACGGTGAGAGGTCAGACGTGAGACGTGAGACGTGAGAGGTCAGAGGTGCGCGCAGCGCGTTGGTAGTCCCGCCTTGAGGCGGCTCTGATCGGTTGGCCGAAAGAGAGGAAAGAGAACAAAAAGGTCAGAAGTCAGAGGTGAGACGTGACATGTGGGTAGGGACGCGCTGCGCCGCGTCCGACGAGACTTGGCAGCAGGCCATTTCAGGTTTCAGGTTCCAAGTGCGTGTCGATGAGGTTGTCCGCCACGCCGTTGTCCTCCTCCGCCTGGCTGAGCGTCAGGGCGGCGGCGTAGCCGGGCAGTTTGGTGGCAAAGTGGGTGTGCCACTCCGGTTGGTCTCCCAGGTTCTTGGGGTAGCAGGGTTGTCGTTTCATGTTGGGTTGGTGTTTCTTCGTGTTCTCAAACGCGGGGCCGGCCGCTGCGGACGGCCCCCAAAGTTGTCCGGACGACCACGTCGCCCCGCTGTTCCAGAGCGCCATCAGCGGCGCCCTCCGCGCGCGGCGTGGAGCCTGTGCCGCGCCGCGCGGCCGCCATGGCCCGGCATACGTCTCCCGTGGGGGATGCCCGTGATGCGGCGCAAAGTTGCGGTCATGCAGCGTGAAGTTGCGGTGATGCAGCGCGGAAATGTATGGATGCAGCGCGAGGTTGCGGTGATGCAGCGCGGAAATGTTTTCATGCAGCGCGAGGTTGCGGTGATGCGGCGCGGGAATGTTTTCATGCAGCGCGAAGTTGCCGTGATGCGGCGCGGAAATGTTTTCATGCAGCGTGAAGTTGCCGTGATGCGGCGCGGAAATGTTTTCATGCAGCGCGAGGTTGCGGTGATGCGGCGCGGAAATGTTTTCATGCAGCGCGAGGTTGCCGTGATGCGGCGCGGCGCTGCATGGAGGCATTTTCGCGCTGGAAACCCGGCGCGGCTGCCCGCCGCGCGGTGGAGGGGCGCGGTGTCCGCTTTCGCTCCGGGTGTGTTCAGGCAGCGGTTCATGGGCGGGTTGGGGTCAGGATTCGCCACAGGGCAGGTTCTCCAGCAGTTCCGGCAGACCGATGCGGTCCTCCGCCTCCCCCATCACCCGCGAAGGCAGGCGGCCGATGCCCAGCGCCAGTTGGGAGGCCATGATCAGCGACACCCCGCGGTCGCCCCGTTCCACATAGCTCACGGTCTGCGGGCTGCAGCCGCAGTTCGTCGCGGCGCGGTACTTTTTCAGGTTTGCACCCTCGCGGATCTCCTGCAGGAGCGCCAGATACTCCTTTTGCAGGCCTTCGGCGTGGATCTCAAAGATGTGCTTCGTCTTCATCCTGCCGCATATTCAACCCCACCTCCCGCCGCCTTGCATTTTCACAGTAGTGGATTTTTTCAGCCGGGGGCGTGGGGGCGGCGGCTGGGCCTCAGGGGCAGCGGGCGGCGGCTCCGCGGTCCCGGTCTGAAGGTCTCCTTGTCGGGCTCGTCACCCGCCTCCCCGTCCGCCTTCCGCCCCCTCTCCTCCGCTCCTTGTCTCCTCCACCCCTCGACTCCTTGTCCGGCTTTGGCATCGCCTCCTTGTCTGGCTTTGGCATCGTCTCCTTGTCGGGCTCGTCCCCCGCCTCCCCGTCTGCCTTCGGCGCCCACTCCTTGTCTCCTCCACCCCTCTTCTCCTTGTCTCCTCCACTCCCCGTCTGGCTTCCGCGTCGTTTCCGAGCGCTTGCCATCCGTGCCGTCCTCTGGTTGAATACAAAAATTTCCCGCATGGCACGAAAAGCATCCAGCAAACCCGCCGACTCCACCGCCAACCTCGGCTTCGAGGCCAAGCTCTGGCTCGCCGCCGATAAGCTTCGCAACAACATGGACGCGGCGGAATACAAGCACGTCGTCCTCGGGCTCATCTTCCTCAAATACATCTCCGACAGCTTCGAGGAGCACCACGCGAAGCTGCTGGAAGGCAAAGGCGACTACAAAGGCGCGAATCCCGAAGACCCTGACGAATACCGCGCCGAGAACATCTTCTGGGTGCCGCCCGCCGCGCGCTGGAGCTACCTGCAAAACAGCGCCAAGCAGCCCACCATCGGCAAGATCGTGGACGACGCCATGGTCGCCATCGAGCGTGACAACCCGCGCCTCAAAGGCGTCCTGCCCAAGGACTACGCCCGCCCCGCGCTCGACAAACACCGCCTCGGCGAACTCATCGACCTCATCGGCACCATCGGCCTGGGCGACAAGGAGAGCCGCAGCAAGGACATCCTCGGCCGCGTCTATGAGTACTTCCTGACCCAGTTCGCCAGTGCAGAGGGGAAGAACGGCGGGCAGTTCTACACGCCCTCCTGCGTCGTGCGCCTGCTCGTCGAGATGCTCGCGCCCTACAAAGGACGCATCTACGACCCCGCCTGCGGCTCCGGCGGCAGTTTGCCCGCGTTCCGCAGGCTCCGCAGAATGCGCTTCGCGGTAAAGGATCGCGCTATCGCGCCGGGCGGTGTGCAGTCGGAAAAGTTCGTCGAATCCCACGGCGGGAAGCTCGGCGCCATCTCGGTTTACGGCCAGGAATCGAACGCCACTACGCGCCGCCTGGCCATCATGAACCTCGCCATCCGCGGCATCGAGGCCGACTTCGGCCCCGAACACGCCGAAACCTTCCGCCAGCATCCCCCCGTCTGCCTCAAAGACACGTCCGACAGAATACAAACCCTGCGCACCACAGCCCGAGAACGAATGTGAATGGTTTCATGCCGCCCTCCCTAAACTATCTCAAACAATGCGTTGGCACTCTCACATCCGGTGAAGGCTGCATCATTCATGTTTGGGAACTGGGAGGCCCCGTTTCGCCTCTAGATTTAAGTGAATGGGCGCGACATTTTCGTCAGCACTATTGTCCGGATGCCGAAATCGACCAACTGCGCGATGGGACTCCATTTTCGCGGGCTGAATACCTCGTCAATTTGGTATTTCCAGACGCTATGATCGCCCCTGGTCCGTCGATTCGCTCTGGAGACTTCGCCGAAATTCTCATCTCGGACTATGTGGAGTATGTGCTAGGTTATTGGGTCCCTCGCGGGAAATTTGCGGAGAAAGCGAGCCGAGATGAGTCTGTTAAGGGGGTCGACATCTTGGGATTCAAGATTCTAGGAGCGAGGCACGCTCCTGAGGATGAACTTCTCACTTTTGAAGTTAAGGCCGAACTATCTGGAGGACAATATTCTGGAGCCATGCAGAAGGCCGTCACTGATTCAGCCAAGGATTACCTCCGAAGTGCAATCACGCTGAATGCGACTAAGCGGCGTCTCATACGAGCCGGTGAGCACGAACGTGCTTTGGTGGTTCAGCGTTTCCAAAACAAAGATGATAGGCCATTCGTGTTCAAATGTGGAGCGGGAGCTGTCTTGTCAGACCTCGCATACGACGAAGCCGACGTCCGAAGCGTAAGCGCAAGGGATCATCGCAATCTCGCAAACCTTCAGCTTCTAGTCGTCAAAGGAACGCATCTGATGGCCCTAGTTCATTCATTGTTTCAAGCCGCTGCGAATGAAGCCTGAGTTTCACAGTCGGCGAATGCTCGCGATCACCAGTTCGCGGGGGAAGATGCACGAAATGCAGATTCCGCAGGAGTTCCAAATCGCCATACGCGATGAAGACGAACCCGAAGCTCTATTTCTGCTCACGGTCGGAATACTCGGGGATGCCGCCGCTTCAGTCGCAGAAAATCGAGAACTGGATGCCGAGGTCCTGGCATCTGTTGGATTTGCGGCAAACTATTTCGACGCGTTTCTTTCTTCCCGGTTTCGTGATGAGATCTCGGGCGATGTCCGGCTTCTTGCATCGGCAGCCTACTACCTTGGCGACCGCCCTGGCAGCAGTTTCGTCCTCGCTAGGGGACTTCGGGCAGCCCAAGGCGAGTCTCAAACAGAAACGCTTCTGAGAAGAGCTTTGCGCAATGATTGGCGGAACTTGGCAATGCCCTCTCATCCGCTTTATCTAGGATGGCTCAATGAGATTGCCGCACTCATGGGAGCCCACTTAGCAGAGGGTTCAGATACAGCTCGCCTTATCCAGATTCTCAATTGGGTCCGACACTTGGCTTACCGAAGCGGCACGCCGCGGGATCTCCTGCTTCTGGATCTCACAGCAGCAGTGGCACTCAAGCGCGTAAAAGCTTCTGCGTGGACCAATTTGCCCGCTTTTTCAGGCCTGCCCAAAGAAGTGTGGGCTCGCGCAATCGCGAGATCTGGATTCCCGAAGGAGTTGTGGCCCTCTCAGCTACTTCTTGGTAAGAATAACTTTTTCGCAGGTGGATCAGGCGTCGTTCAGATGCCTACAAGCGCCGGCAAAACAAGGTCAGTTGAGATTGTGCTAAGGAGCGGCTTTTTGAGCAACAGAGCGAAGTTGGCCGTGATCGTTGCCCCGTTCCGCGCGCTATGTCATGAAATCGCCGCTGGTTTCAGGCACTCATTCTCGGGAGAGGATGTCAAAATCAACGAACTCACGGATGTTCTCCAAGCCGACTTCTTGGATGCGATTGCTGAGCTTCTTGGCGCAGATGCCCCAACCCGGAAGTCAATTCTGGTGCTAACGCCAGAAAAGTTTCTCTATATACTTCGCCAGAGTTCCGACCTGGTGAACAATATCGGGATCGTCGTATACGATGAAGCGCACCAATTTGATTCAGGTGCACGTGGCGTGATCTATGAACTCTTGCTCACCGAGATCAAAGCGTTGCTGCCTGCCAATGCGCAAACTGTTCTGGTTTCAGCCGTGATCAGGAATGGGCGTGCCGTCGCTGACTGGCTGATCGGACCTCACGCTCAGATTGCCGATGGAACGGGTTTGCTTCCGACGAAGCGGTCAATTGCTTTTGCTAGCTGGATGGAAAGCCTTGGTCAGCTTATTTTTTTCGATAGTTCAAACTTTCAAAAGTATGACTACTTTGTTCCGCGAGTAATTGAAGCGACTGCATTGACGGTCTCGCGCCGTGAGAACCCCCGCAGCTTCCCTGAAAGGAACGAAGCAAACGATGTTGCGCTCTACTTCGGGATCCGATTGGCCCCGATGGGAGCCGTAGCGATTTTTTGCGGCACCAAAGCCACCGCTTCCGGCGTGGCAAAGCGGGCCGTAGAAATTTATAGAAGGGGATATCATGTCCCGTCCCCGTCAGCGGCGTCCGATTCGCAAGAGATCACGGCGTTGCATCATTTGATCACAGAGAATTTTGGAGCAACGTCGGTCTTGTCAGGCGCGGCTGTCCTCGGGGTATTTGTTCATCACGGCAATACCCCTCAAGGAATCCGTCTTTGCGTGGAACATGCGATGCAAAAGGGCAGGATTAAACTTGTCGCATGCACCTCGACTCTTGCACAGGGAGTGAACCTACCCATTCGCTACCTCATCGTGTGCAGCACCCGCCAGGGAGGAGAGCCAATCAAAGTGCGGGACTTTCAGAATCTAATGGGACGAGCGGGTCGTGCAGGTATGCACACGGAAGGTATGGTGATCTTTGCTGATCCTAGCGTCTACGACAGTAGAGATTGGCAGTTCACTGCGTCGGTGAACCTTTTATCCCCTGAATATTCAGAAGAGACGACTAGTTCCCTGCTCGACGTGCTCAAACCTTTTGAGTCTCGTTCAGGACAGATTGTTCCGCTGACATGGCAGGAGTTGGCTACGCTCATCCTCTCGAGTGAAGACGAAAGGTCACGCTTTGCGGTCGAAGATTGGCGTATGAATGCAAACTTCGGGTTCGAACCAAAAGAGGTCATCAAAGACTTACGTTTACGACGCAAGATTCTAGCTTCGGTCGAGAGCTACCTCATGGCCAATCGGGGGATGGCGTCCTATACTGAATATAGGACATCAGTGGAAGCGTTAGTTAAATCGACATTAGCCTATCACCTGGCTAGCGCTCAACAGCGCGAAGGATTGGTCGGGCTAGTCACAAGCCTTGCCGATTACCTGGAGGCAAGAGAGCCTTTACCTGGAAAACAAGCCCTATATGCAAAAACTCTGCTAGGAATCCAAAGCGCGAAAGATGTTGAATCGTGGGTTGCTGAGCGCACGGAACAGTTTTCCAAAGTAAATCCAAATAGCGATTGGCTCCGAACTTTTTGGCCACTTCTTGCATCGAGTTCCGACGACAAGTTTTTCCACACCGTAACGCCGGAAGGATTCGGCCTTGAGTTAGCGGCAAGATGGCTCGACGGCGAGCCCTACGAGCGACTCATCAGTCTAATTGGTGAAAAAAGTGCGACAAAGCCATACGGACCGAACAGGCGACGCAAGGTGGCGGAGGACGATGTCATCAAGTTCTGTGAGTCTGTTCTCGGTTTCGACTGTTCATTGATTCTGGCTGCAGCCATTCAGTTTTTCCGGGACGGAAACAACAACGATGAGGTCGCATCGAGTCTTCTCACCTTTCAGAAAGCATTGAAATACGGTCTACCAGACCCACTGAGCATTTCCTGTTTCGAATACGGCTTCGCTGATCGTGTATTGTGCCAGAAGATGGCCAATGCCCTGCACAATGCGGGCTTCGAGCGATCCAACTTCAGTTCTGCTGTGACTGCACATCGCGAAATAATCGACGCGACTCTGAGGGCCTATCCAAGCTACTTTAGAGAACTCCTTTCACCAATCGAGTAACCCCCCCGGTCCCCCAAATCCTTCACGATCGTCATTGTGCGCGACATGTGGCTGACCGGCTTTGACGCGCCCTGCCTGCACACCATGTATGCCGACAAGCCGATGCAAGGCCACGGCCTCATGCAGGCCATCGCCCGCGTGAACCGGTGTTGACTCCCTCGCTGCCGCCGCTCGGTCGGTCTTCGCCCAATGCTGCGCTTTGTCTGTCTCGCACGCTCCGGCGTGCTCGGCTCCGTGACAAGCCGGGCGGGCTGGTGGTGGATTACCTCGGCCTCGCCGATCAGCTCAAGCACGCCCTCGCCAACTACACCGAGAGCGGCGGCAAAGGCGATCCCACCTACGATACCAAGCAGGCCATCGCGATCATGCTGGAGAGGCACGGCATCGCCTGCGACATGCTGCACGGCTCGGATTGGCAGAAGGCCGTGGGCGATGGGAAGAAGACGCTCTTTGCCCTGCCTGCGCTGCAAGAGCACCTCCTCGAACTCGAAGACGGCAAGACGCGATGGAACCAGGTCATCACCGAGCTGTCCCGCGCCTTTGCCCTCTGCGCCGCCAGCGATGAAGCGACGGAGATTCGCGATGACGTGGCGCTCTTCCAAGCCATCCAGGCCGCGCTGAACAAGCAGCACAGCGGCAACCGCAAGACACCCGAGCAGATCGACGCCGCCATCCGCCAGCTCGTGAGCAAGGCCATCACGACCGACGGGCAGGTGATCGATGTTTTCACCGCCGCCGGATTGCCCAAGCCAGACATTTCTATCCTGAGCGACGGCTTCCTCGCCGAAGTGCGCGGCCTGAAGCACAAGAACGTCGCCGCCGAGCTGCTGGAGAAGCTGCTGAAGGACGAACTCAAGGTGCGCTCGAAGCGCAACCTCGTACAGAGCCAGCTTTTCAGCGAGAAGCTCAAGAAGACCCTCAACGCCTACCACAACCGCGCCATCAGCACGATGGAGGTGATCGAGGAACTCATCCGCCTCGCCAAGGAGATGGATGCCGCAACCAAGCGAGGCGAGGACCTCGGCCTGACGGATGACGAGATCGCCTTCTACGACGCCCTCGCCGCCAACGAGTCCGCCGTGAAGGCCATGGGCGACGACAAACTCAAAGTCATCGCCGCCGAACTCATCACCCAGGTGCGCAAGAGCGTGACCATTGACTGGACTCTGCGCGAAGGTGCGAGGGCGAAGATCCGCGTCATGGTGAAACGCATCCTGAACAAGTATGGCTATCCGCCGGACCTTCAGGAAGAGGCGGTGAAGACCGTGCTCCAGCAGGCGGAGCTGCTCTGTGCGGATTGGGTGTGAGAAGGGGCGGACAAGAGTGCCCGCGCTCCCGTCCGTGCCTTTTTCGTCCTTTTTTCTCTCTTTCGGCCAACCCAGGGGGAACGTTCAACGTCGAACGTCCGACGCGGAACGCCCACCGACGGAACGGGCTCAAGCCCGAACGACCAATGCGCTGCGCGCAACTCTGACCGGGACAACGTTCAACGTCTCACGTCCAACATAAGGTTCCATCCTGAAACTTGGAACCTGAAACGAACTCAATAGACGGCCTTGCGGTGGAAGAGGAAGCTTTCGAGGACGAGGAGGGCGAGGATGGCCCAGAGCAGGCGCTGGGGCCAGGTGCTGAAGGCGCTGGCGGTGATGATGGGGGCGGCGGGGCGCGCGGAGGCGTCCGCGGCGGACGGATCACGGGCGGCGAGGTTGGTCTCCCGTTCATCCGCGAGCACGCTGGCACCGGTCCGGCCGTCCGCCGCCTCCCAGGCGCCGATGCGGTGCAGGGGGAGGAGGCCGTTGGCGGGACTGTCGGCGGTTTCGAGGAAGCGGGCGCCGTCCCAGGCGCGCCACTGGACGAGGGAGTCGCCGGGCAGCAGCTCCCCGGTGCGCCAGGTGCGCCAGCCGGAGAGGGGCTGGCTGTTTTCGGCGCACCAGTAGAGGGCGTTTCCCAGGAGGAGGGGGAAGGCGGGCAGGAGGGCGAGCTGCTCGGAGCGGGCGGGCTCGTAGGCGGTGACGACGATGCGCTGGCCGGCGTGCTCCCCGGCGGCGAGCACGGGCTCCGTGCCGGCGATCCACAGGGGCTCGATGGAGGGCGGGAGGCTGAGGAGGACGCTCTGGGTGAGGGCGATGCGGCTGCTGGCGGCGCGGAAGAGGACGGGATGGTCCGGCAGGACGCCGCGCACGCCATCGTGGGGGATGCCGCTGCCGGGGAGGGGGCGGACCTGCACGGGGCCGCTGCCGCGGCGCGGGTTGAGGGCGATGACGGGGCGGTCGGCAGGCCAGTCCGCAGGCATCCAGTGCTCGAAGACATACACGTCCGGCTTTTCTTTGAGGGGCCAGGCGGCGGGCTCGTGGCGGGTCATCTCGATGCGGCGGGACTCCACCAGGGAGGCGAGGGCGATGCCGGTGAAGGGATCCGGCTGCTCCGTGATCCAGGCGACGTGCAGCGGGGTGCTCTTGGGCAGCGGGGTGGTGAGGGCGTCATCCCACGGGAAGACATCCCCCGGGGTGCGCAGGCGCAGGTCGAGCTGCTGGCCGCGCACGGCCTCCACGGGGAGGATGAGGGTGCTGCTGGCACCGGGATCGAGCTCGATCTCCCGGATCTGGGCGAGGCGGCCGGCGAGGGTGACCTCCAGGGTGCTGGTGATGCGGGCGCGGTTGGCGGCGGCGGCGCTGATTTTGACAAAGACCTCCTGCTGGCCGCCGGAGAGCGGGCTGGGGCGGATCTGGAAGCCGGTGATGCCGGCATTGGTGACCTCCGGCAGGGCGCAGTCGAGGAATTCGACGCCCTGGCCGCCGGGCGGGCGGGTGTCCGTGGCGACCCAGACGCGGGAACCGTTTTCGAGATCGGCGAGGCGGCGTGCGGCGGCCAGGGCGGCGGGCGGATCACCGGCGACGGGCAGGGGCCTGACCTCATCAAGCAGGCGCAGGCACTCACGGCGGTTGCGGCTGCGGGAGAGGAGGACCTGCGGCCTGCCGTCGAAGGCGATGAGGGAGAGCACGGCCTGGTCCGGGAGGGAGCGGACACGTGCGGCGAGCAGGCGGCGCGCCTCGTCCACGCGGGTGCGGCCGGTATCGTCCTGCGCGGCCATGGAGGCGGAGCGGTCGATCACGAGGACGACAGCGCCGGGGGAGTCGCCACGCGCGCCGCCGACGGGGCGCGCGAGGGTGAGGACGGCGAGCAGGAGGACGAGCAGGGTGAGCAGCAGGGAGAGCCACTTTTTGACGCGGCGCAGCCAGGCGGACTCCTGGTGCTCCCGTGCGAGGGATTTGAAGAAGAGCAGCGTGGAGACGGGCACGCGGCGCGCCTGCCGGCGGAAGAGCCACAGCGCCAGCGGGATGAGCGCGAGCCAGGCGAGGTGGAGGTTGGCAGGATCGAGGAGGCGCACGGCAGCGGGAGATTCGGAGGCGGCGGAGAAGAAAAATCAAACGCCGGCGGCGACGCAGACCTCGCGGCGATTCGCGGCGAGCTGGGTGACATGCACCGGGGCAGGGGAGAAGCCGCGGATGAAGTCCACAAACTCATCCAGCCGCCTCTCCAGCGCGGGGATGTTTAATTTGAGCGTGAGGATGAGGCGCGGGGCGCGGAGGGCGCGCTGGAGGCGCTCGATGTGCGGCAGGACCTCGGGTGGGGCGAGGTTGATGTCACACAGGATGAGGGAGACGCCGGCGGGCAGGCGCGCGGGATCCAGGCGGCCGACGGGCGTGCGCAGGTGGCGGAAGGCCCCGCTGTCGTGCCGCAGCACGGCTTCGTCCATGTCGCCGGTGTCCACGCCGGTCACGCGCATGCCGCGGTCCAGCAGCGCCAGGGACGCGCCGCCGGGCGCGCAGCCGAGATCGAGGGCGAGGCGGCCCTGGAGCTCCGGTGTGTCCCAGCCACGCCAGGCGAGGGCCTGCTCCACCTTCAGCCAGGCACGCGAAGGCGCATGCGGGGGCAGGGTGAGGCGCGGCAGGCCGCCGGGCTGCCGGTGCGCGCCGTCGTGGTGGCGGTGCAGCCCGGCGAAGAACGCCGCGTCGTCCGCGTCATCGAACAGGAGGTCCAGCACGAGGTCGCCGTGCGCGAGGGACGACGCGGGGCGGAGCTGGAAGCCCGCATCCGTGAGCGCGCTGATGATGGGCGCCTGCCGCGCGTCGATGCGCCGCCATGTCTCCGGCGGCACGCCGTCCTCCGGTGTCTCGCGCGGGAAGGCATGCAGGCAGAGGGAGCGCTCCCCGGTGGCGCGCAGTTTGTCGATGAGCTCCGCGGCGGAGGCGCACAGGCCCAGCGAGAGGCCGGACACGCGTGCGAAGGGCGAGTCGAGGACGAAGCCGCTGTCGGGGGGCTGCCCGCGCACCTTCCAGGTGATGAGCTGGGGCCGCATGAAGGCCGGTGTCAGCCTGCCTTCGTGCCAGCGCGCCACGTCCGCCTTCAGGGAGGGCTCTGAACCGGCGCGGCAGGTGGCGAAAACAAAGGACATGGGGAGGAGAATGACAGAAAGGCGGAGCTTTCGCCCCGCCTTTCGTGAAAGGGAAGATGCAAATGCGGATGGAGCTTACTCCACGCCCTTCCAGGCACCGAAGTTCGCGCCCTCGGTGATCCACTTCTTGATGAGGTCGATGTTCGCCTTGCTGATGCGGTCGCCCTTGCCTTCGGGCGGCATGGCCAGGTCGTCGGACTCGGGCAGCTCCATGGTCTTGACGAGCCAGCTGGCTTCCGGCTTGCCGGCGACGACGTTTTCATTGGGATACTCCTTGCCGCCCTTCATGATGACGGCGGCACCGTCGAGGCGAAGGCCGCCCTTGGGTTTCTTCACCTTGCCGTTCTCTTCGTGCTCCTTCTCGTGGCACTTGAAGCAGCTTTCCTTGAGGACGGGGAGGATTTGTTTCTCAAAATCCACCTTGCCGGCATCTTGCGCGCGGCTGGGGGTGCTGATGGCGGACGCGGCGATGAAGGCCGCGGCGAGGGTGAGGGCGATGGTTTTCTTCATGGGATGAGGTGTGCGCGGAGGCGGTGGAAGATGGGCCACAGGCTCCCAGCGTCAAGCATCAAGCCGGAGGCGGGGGGACGGGCGGCCACGGGGAAACCAAGAGCAGGCGTGAAATGCAGACAAGGTAAATATTTCGGTGGCCTTAAATAAGTTCGTCTGCCAAAATTGCCAGAATATGAACCGCGCCGCCGCTGCCAATGCCGTCCGCCCGCCCCGCGCCCGATCCACGGACGAGAAGGAGAGTCCGTGGAATGACGTGACCGGCATCCTCCTGCTCATGGTTGCGGCCATGCTGCTGCTGGCGCTGCTTTCTTATGATTCCCGGGACATGCCCGCGTGGTCGCACCTCAGCCATTCGGACCTGCCGTCCACCACAACGCAGAATTTCATGGGCATCGTCGGCGCGGTGCTGGCGGGCTATTCGCTCTTCTTTGTCGGCCTGGCGGCGTATCTGGTCCCGGTGGCGGTCACCTGGTTCGGCGTGTGCAAGCTGCACTCCAAGACACGCCTGACGCGCATCGGCTGGATGGGCGTGGCCGTGCTGACGGTGAGCGCGGCAGCCCTGCTGCAGACGCTGGGCTTGTTTGAGCAGAATGTGGAGGTCACGCCCGCGGGCGGTGGCGGCGTGGTGGGCCGGCTGATCGGCGATGTGCTGCTGATGACGCTCATCGGGCAGGTGGGCTCCATGCTGGTGCTCGGCACGATCTACATGGTGGGCCTGTTCATGGTCACCGGCATGCATCCGGTCACGGCGATCCACAGCCTGCGGCGTGAATTTGCGAAATGGAAGGAGGAGAGCGAGCAGCGCCGCCTCATCGCTGAAAAACTGGCGGAAGAAGCCGCCAACACCATCCCCGGCACCCTCACGCCGGTGCCGGTGGAGCTGCGGAAGAAGAAAAAGGGTGCGAACAGCGCGGAAGCGCCCGCGCCGGCGCCTGTGGCCATCACGCCGGAGCTGGGCCTCAAATTCGACCCGCCGCCGCCGAAGATCATCGACGCCTCCGTCCCGCGCCCGCACGAGGACGGCAAGGACAAGCCAAAGCTCACCGAGGTGTGGGAGAAAAAGCGCGCGCAGAAGATCGAGCAGGCGCCGCATGGCTCGCTCGACAACCTCACCGTGCGCTTCAAGGACTACAAACTGCCGCCGCTGGACCTGCTGCACTGGCCGGAGGAGCACCACGCGCCCACGGACAAGGGGGAGCTGCTCGCCGTGCAGGCCACCATCGTCAAGGCGCTCGCCAGCTTTGGCATCAGCGTCGAGCCGGGCGATATCACACGCGGTCCCGCCATCACCCGCTACGAGGTGCGGCCCGTGGATGGTCTGCGCGTCAGCCGCATCGCCAATCTCGACGCGGACATCGCCCGCGCCACGCGCGCGGAGCGCATCAACATCCTGGCTCCCATCCCCGGCAAGGACACCGTGGGCATCGAGCTGGCGAACAAGGAAAAGATCATCGTTCCGCTGCGCGAGCTGCTGGAGGACGAGGTCTTCATCAACGGCAAGGCCAAGCTGCCCGTCGCCCTCGGCAAGGACGTGTACGGCAAGACCATCATCGGCGACCTCGCCGCGATGCCGCACCTGCTGGTGGCCGGTGCCACGGGCTCTGGAAAGTCAGTGTGCATCAACGGCATCATCACCAGCCTCATCTGCCGCTTTGCGCCGGACGAGCTGCGTTTCATCATGATCGACCCGAAGGTCGTCGAGATGCAAAACTACGAGGAGCTGCCGCATCTGGCGCTGCCCGTCGTCACGGATCCCAAAAAGGCCCTCCTGGCCCTGCGCTGGGTCGTGCGCGAGATGGAAAACCGCTACCAGATCTTCGCGCAGGAGGGCTGCCGCAACTTCGAGGCCTTCAACAACCGCAACCGCAAACGCAAGGCCGACCAGGATGCCAAACGTGCCGCCGCGGCCGCTGCGAACGCCGCCGCCATGGCCAAGGCGCAGCCCAAGGTCACCGCTCCCGATCTGGAAGCAGCCCCGCCGGCCGGTGCATTGGTCCACGCCGTGTCCCTGGCCTCGCCACGCGATGACGAGGCTGACATGGACGCCGCCGCGGAAGACCCCGGCGGCCTGCGTGATGCCAGCGGCACCTGGCTGGGTGATTCGCAGCCACCGCCCGCCCCGCAGACCACGGAGCGCGCCCACCGCCCGCCCACGCCGGACACCATGCCCTACATCGTCGTCATCGTCGATGAGCTCGCCGATTTGATGCAGACCGCCCCCGCCGACATCGAGGTGGCCATCGCGCGCATCACGCAGATGGCACGCGCCGCGGGCATCCATCTCATCGTCGCCACGCAGACCCCGCGCGCGGACGTCATCACCGGCGTCATCAAGGCGAACATCCCCACGCGCATCGCCTTCCAGGTCTCCTCCGCCCTCGACAGCCGCGTCATTCTCGACCGCAAGGGCGCGGAAAACCTCGTCGGCAAAGGGGACATGCTCTACGTGCCGCCCGGCGGCGCGCAGCCCATCCGCAGCCAGGGCGCGCTCGTCACGGACGACGAGATCCACGCGCTCGTCGATCATTGCGTCGCCCAGGGACGGCCGGTCTTTGATGTGAAGGTCGATGAGGAAAGCGGCGACTTCATGGGCGAGGGCGGCGAGGATGGTGAAGAGGGTGGCATGAGCGCCGAGGAGGCCGAGACGCTCGAGCAATGCATCGAGGTCATCCGCCAGGAGAAAAAGGCCAGCACCAGCCTCTTCCAGCGGCGTTTGCGTCTCGGTTACGGCCGTGCCGCGCGCATGATGGACCTGCTGGAGGCCCGCGGCATCAT
>JABTUN010000005.1 GCA_015075365.1 Verrucomicrobiaceae bacterium | reverse complement strand
CCCGAACGACGAACGCGCTGCGCGCAACTCTGACCGGGGCAACATTCAACGTCGAACATCCAACGCGGAACGTTCAACGACGGAACGGGCTAAAGCCCGAACTACAAACGACGAACGCGTACCTCCGCCCTCCGCTCTCTTTCGGTTTGTCGGACGCGGCGCAGCGCGTCCCTACCCTCCGCGCTCCGCCCTCTTTTGTCCTTTTTTCTCTCTTTCGGCCAAGCCAGGGGGAACGTTCAACGTCGAACGTCGAACGCGGAACGTCCAACCCCAGAGCGGGCTCAAGCCCGAACTACGAACGCGCTGCGCGCCCCTCTGACTTCTGACCACTGACTTCTCTTCGACAGGGATGGAATCCTGCTCTCCGGGGGGCGGTGATGTTGTTGCACCGCAACAAGTCTACGTTGGCTCCGCGCCTCGGCCTTTTTCCCTTTGGTCTCTCTTTCGGCCAACCTGCCCCGAACCGCCTGCTGGCGCGTTCCGATGGCATCGCGTGGGGGGTGGCGCGTGAAGAAGCTACTTCGCCTGCCGCGCCTCGGTCCGCAGTTTGAAGCCGGACTGGCTGCGGAGGAGGAAGGGCGGCGCGGCATCGGGCGGCAGGGAGTCCAGCACGCGCTGGAGCTTTTCCCGGGCGGCGCGGTGTTCGCTGGCGGTGCCGGGCGCGAGGTCGTGCTGCTCCCCGGGATCGGCGTTGGCATCGAAGAAACGGCCGTCGTTGTAGAGCTTGAACCGCGTGTCGCGCACGACGCGGGTCTCGTGGTATTCATTGAGAATCCAGTCGCGGTGCGGCGTCTGTGTCTCGCCGAGGAGGTACTTGGCAAAGGACCGGCCGTCGGGCCGGTGCCGGGGGGAAAGCGGCACGCCGGCGAGATCGCAGATGGTGGGATACACATCGGTGAAGTCGGCCAGGGGCAGCACGCGTCCGGCGGGGATGCGTCCCGGGCAGTTGGCGAGCAGGAGGACATCGCCGCCGGCCTCGGTGAGCGTGTAGAGGCCGCCGGTGACGACGCGCCCGCCGCGGCGGGCATGAAAGCTCTTCTCGGTGCCGTTGTCGCTGGCGATGAAGAGGATGGTGTTCTCACGCAGGCCGAGCTGGTCGAGCCCGGCGACGAGCCGGCCGATCTGCTTGTCCGCGTAGCGCAGCATGTTGGCGAACATGACCTGGTGCGGCAGGTTTTTTTCCGGATGATCCGGCGTGTGGACGACCGGCTGCGTGAAGGTGGCGCCGTGCGTGAGCATCATCGGATAGTAGAGCATGAACGGCCGCCCGCGATGCCTGCGCAGGAAGTCGAGGGCGAACTGCTGCGCCACGTCGGGACCAAACTGGCCGGGATGCTCCTCGCGTGTGCCATTGCGGATGAAAACGGGGTCCCAGTAGCGGCTTTCGATGTGCTGGATGAAGGCGGTGGTCTGCGTGGCGTCCTCCCGCTTCACGGCGTCCCAAAATTTCGCCAGTTCCGCGCCCCGCACCTTTTTGGGATCGAGGCTGCCGGGCCAGACGAGTTGCTCGTCAAAGCCATGCGCGGTGAGGATGCCAGGCTCGTCGTAGAGGTTGTTCACCTGCCACTTGCCGCAGATGCCGGTGGCGAAGCCGGCCTCTCGAAACACGCGCGGGAAGAGCACCTCGCGCCCCGGATCGAGCCCGCCGCCGCTGTAGAGCGCCGCATCGTGGTGCAGGCGGAAGCCGGTGCTGTGCGGATAGCGCCCCGTGAGCAGCACCGTGCGGCTGGGGCCGCACACCGGCGGTGTGTAGCAGTGACGTGCGAGCATGCCCGTGCCGGCGAGGCGGTCGATCTCTGGCGTGCAGCCTTCCTCGCTGCCATGACAGCCAAACCACTCCTGCCCGACGTTGTCGAGCAGGATGAAGACGATGTTCGGCGCTGTGGCGGCAGGCGCGTGAAGCGTGAGGCAGAGGAAAACAAAACCGGGGAGGCGCATGGGATGGAAACGGGCAGGCGCGGGCAATATTGCCCCCCTCTCCGACCGTTGGTCTGCGCCCCTCATGAAATGTGCTCTCCGGCTCCTGCCACTGCTTTCCATCACCCTCCAAGCCGCCGACTGGCCGATGTGGCGCCATGACGCGGGCCGCACGGCTTCCTCGGATGAAAAACTGCCCGCGAAGCTCCAGCTCGAATGGGAGCGCGTGTATTCGCCGCGTGAGCAGGTCTGGGATGATCCGCTGAATCATGATCTGATGAGCTACGACCGTGTTTTCGAGCCGGTGGTGCTCGGTGACCTGATGTTCATCGGCTTCAATGACCGCGACAAGGTGGTGGCGCTGGATTTGAAGACGGGGGCGGAGCGCTGGAGCTTCTTCACCGGCGCGCCGGTGCGGATGCCGCCGGCCTGCTGGCAGGGAAAGGTCTATTTCACCAGCGATGACGGCCATCTCTACTGCGTGAAGGCGGACGATGGCTCCAAAGTGTGGTCCTTCAACGGCGCGCCCTCGGCGCGGAAGGCGCTGGGAAACCGCCGCCTGATCTCCGCGTGGCCGGCGCGTGGTGGAGCGGTGATTCGTGATGGCCAGGTGTACTTCGCCGCGAGCATCTGGCCCTTCATGGGCACTTTTCTCTACGCGCTCGACGCGGAGACGGGCAAGGTCGTGTGGGTGAACGACGGCACGGGCGCGGATTTCATCAAGCAGCCGCACAGCGCCTCGTCCTTTGCCGGCGTGGCGCCGCAAGGTGCCCTGGTGGCGGCCAGGGACACCCTGCTCGTTCCCGGTGGCCGCTCGGTGCCCGCGGGCTTTGATCCCGCCACCGGCGCGCTCAAGTATTTTCATCTCAACGACGGCGGGAAGGGGAATGGCGGCAGCTTTGTGGCATCCGGTGACACGTATTTCTATGTCCACACCCGCGAGCGCGGTGTGCGCGTCTATGATCTCAAAACAGGCACCCAGGGCGTGTCGCAGATGAACGAGCCGGTGATCGCTGGAAGCCGTCTTTTCGACTCCGATGCCGAAAAGGTCCGTGAGCTCGGCACGAGCGAAAAAGTGCTCTGGGAGGTCAAGGCGGATGGTTCCGGCGATTTGATCCGCGCAGGCGATCACCTCTATGCCGCGGGCAAAAGCAGCCTGACGGCCGTCGCATTGAGCAACAAGCCGCGTGTGGCATGGACGCTCCCGGTGAAGGGGGAGGTGCGCCGCCTGCTGGCGGCGAATGGAAAGCTGATCGCGGTCACTTTGGATGGCCGCATTCAGGTTTTTGGCGCGGGCAAAGGCCCCCGACGCCTCGAGACGAAACCCAGGCCGCTCGTGAAAGGTGACTCCAAGCTGGCAAAGAGTCTGTTGGCGAAGCTCGATGACGACGCGGGTCATGCCTTGATCTTTGGCGCGACGAATCGCGGCCTGCTGGATGGTCTGCTGATGGAATCGAAGATGCAGATCACCGTCGTCGAGGAGGACATCGAGAAGGTGGACGAGCTGCGCCGCGAATACGATGCGCGCGGCGTGCATGGCACACGGATCACCTTTCACGCGGGCGACGCGCTGTCATTCATGGCTCCACCGTATTTTGCGCATCTTGTGGTCTCGCCGAAAGCCCATTTGGAGGCCGCTTATGCCTCCGTGCGGCCTTACGGCGGTGTTTTGCTCTGTGATGAGGCCGTGGATGTTGCCCCGCTGGAAAGCGCGAAGCTCGAAAAGCTCGGCGAACGCCGGCTCATCATCCGCGAGGGCGCTCTGCCCGGCGCGGCGGACTGGACGCATCAATACGGCGACATCGGCAACACGGTGAAATCCGACGACAGCCGTGTGCGGGCGCCGCTGGGCGTGCTGTGGTTCGGCGGCAGCTCCAACATGGACGTGCTGCCGCGTCACGGTCACGGCCCGCCGGAGCAGGTGGTGGGCGGCCGTCTCTTCATCGAGGGGATGAGCAGCATCAGCGCGCGCGATGTCTATACCGGCCGGGTGCTCTGGCAGCATGACTTTGGCGATCTGGGCACCTTCGGCATCTATTACAACGACACCTACGCCGACACGCCGCTGAGCACGGCCTACAATCAAAAGCACATTCCCGGCGCGAATGGTCGCGGCACGAACTTCGTCGCCACCGCGGACAGCGTGCATGTGGCGCTGAAAGGCGAGTGCCAGGTGCTCGACGCGCGCGATGGGCGGCTGAAACAGACGATCAAGCTGCGCGGTGATGCCAAAGATCCCGCGCAGTGGGCCTTCATCGGCGTGTGGGAGGATTTGCTCATCGGCGGCGATGACTTCGCGCACTTCAGTTTGCAGACCGGAGCCTCGAAAAGCCGCGCCGCGGCACCGATCGAGGACTACTCGGCCAGCGCGGGCCTGGCGGTGTTCGACCGGCATTCCGGCAAGCTGCTGTGGCGTGTGAAGGCCCGTCACAGCTTCCTCCACAATGCCATCGTGGCCGGAAACGGGCGCATCTACTGCATCGACAAGCTCACAAAGCATGCCGAGGGCCTCATCACGCGCCGCGGTCGTGATTTGCCGCTGGACTACCGCGTCGTCGCGCTGGATGCCCGCAGCGGAAAGGTGCTGTGGGAGCATGAGAAAGACGTTTTTGGCACCTGGCTCGGCTATTCCGCGGAGCATGACGTGCTGCTGCAGGCGGGCGCGAAGGCCAGCGACCGCCTTTCCGTCGAGGCGGGGGACGGCATGACCGCTTTCGAGGGAAAAACGGGCCGCGTGCGCTGGCAGGACCTGAAGCGTGCCTACACCGGCCCGTGCATTCTGCACAACGAGCTCATCCTCACCGGCGCGAACTCGTACAGCAGCTCCGGCGGCGCTTTCAGCCTGCTCACGGGCAGGCCGCATCTGGTGAAAAATCCGCTCACCGGGCAGATGGAGCCGTGGCGGCTGAACCGCACCTACGGCTGCAACACAATGATCGCCAGCGAGCACCTGCTGACCTACCGCAGCGGCGCGGCGGGCTTTTATGATCTCGAAAGCATGAGCGGCACCTCGAACCTCGGCGGCTTCAAATCCGGCTGCACGTCGAACCTTGTGGTGGCGAACGGCGTGCTGAACGCGCCCGACTACACCCGCACCTGCTCCTGCGCGTATCAAAACCAGACCTCGCTCGCCCTCATCCACATGCCGGAGATGGAAATGTGGAGCTACAGCCAGTTCGGCCTCGACGCGAAGCACGGCGACCGCATCCTGCGTGCCGGCATCAACTTCGGCGCGCCTGGGAACCGCCGCGCTGCCGATGGCACGCTGTGGCTGGAGCATCCGCACGTTGGCGATGGCAACGCGCCGCAGCTCGGTGTCGAAGGCATCGGCAAAAATGTGACGTGGTTCCGCCGCCACAGCTCACAGATCACCGATGCGGGCCAAAGCCAGCCGTGGATCGCCGCCTCGGGTTTGATCGGCGAAACAGAGATCATCATCACGCCCTCGCTGCGTCGTCCGCTGCTCGTCAAACCCGTCAAAAAGGCCGACGATGATGACGACAAGCCCGGCGCGGCCAAGAAGGCCGGTGCCAGGCCCGCGGAGCCTCCGCCTGTGCAGGAACCGCTGCTGAGAGTGGACTATCCGCCGCTTCCGCACACCGTCCGCCTCCATTTCAGCGATCCAGACCAGCTTCCGCCCGGGAATCGCATTTTCAGCGTGCTGCTCCAAGGCCGTGTCGTGATCGAAAACCTCGATCTCGCCAGGGAAGGCCATCGCGCGGTGCGCGAGTTCAAGAACGTGCTCATCGGCCCGGAGCTGCGCATCACGTTGAGGGCGAAGGCTGGCTCGCCGGTGCTCAGCGGGGTGGAGTTCGCGGCCCAGTAGCGGGCGTTTCTCCCGCCTCTCATATGCCTGTGCACAGACGGTGGACGCTCGATGATTCAACACGAAACACCGCAGAGAAAGCCAGACTCAGCTGGCTTTGGGTGTCGAAGAAGGAGTAACCGCAGGAAATGATTGTGCTCTCCATCATGTGAGAAATCCGGGCCTGGCTGCGGAGGAAATCGCGGGTGCCACCCTCAGCCGACAACGGCCCGCGGCACGCGACCATGCACGTTGGTGAGACGGTAGTCACGCCCGGCGTGAGATAGGCGGAGGTGAAGTCCGACTTTCCTGCATTGGTACAACAGCCAGTCGATGTCCGCCAGGGCCTCCGCCACCTCCTCCGGGGCGAGTTCGAGCTGCGGGGCGACTTGGGGAAGCGTCTGCTGGAAGTGGGCGAGCCACAGGTTTTGCTCCGCGCGACGCGGCGGGAAGTAGAGTTGGTGCTTCATGGCCTGGCTGGGGGGTGGAAGATGAAAATTGCCGGACGGCAGCCACGGTGGAGCGTGCGGCAGACCGTTTTCGAGGCCGCGCAGACTCCATCGGGGGACATGCGGACCTTGTTTGCCCTGATCCCTCGGGAAAAGGGATCGCGGCAGACTCGATCCGCCGGATCGCAGACTGAGTTTGCGCCAATCCCTTTTCTGATGGGATCGCGGCAGACTCGATCCGCCGGACCGCAGACTGAGTTTGCGCGAATCCCTTTTCTGATGGGATCGCGGCAGACTCGATCCGCAGGACCGCAGACGGAGTTTGCCCTGATCCCTTTGCCAAAGGGATCGGGACCGGCTTGGTTGAGCTTGATCCCTTTTGGAAAGGGATTCCCGCAAACCTTTCCGGGAGCATCCCCGGTTCGGTTTGCCCTCATCCCTTTCCAGAAGGGATTGAGCCAGACAGCGTCTGCACCGCGCTCAGAGGAGTTTGCCGCGCCCTGCATCCGCTCCGCCGCATCCTCCATGAAATCTGCGCCGCGGTGGACCGAAGATGCCCGGCGGCATCCGCCCATCGTGGCATCTCCGGCAGGACTGGAGGCACCGTTCATGCTGTGGATTGAACCACAACTCCCGCCCATGGGACAAGATTTTTCATCTCCTGTCGTGCGGATGCCGCATCTGATGAGACTCCCTCAATCCCAGCGTCTGTCACCCGTCGCGACACATCCGCGGACCTTGGTCACCGCTGCGGGCCAGCATCATCCTGGACCGACTGGACAAGGAAATCGAACGTCGAGGGCATGTGCCTGCCCGCCACGCCGACGAGTTCATTGAACTGCCCTGCCGCAACAGCGGCATCCAATGGGCGAAGCCAAACCGCAGAGCCGGCAAAGGAGGCAACCATTCTCCGCGTCATCATTATTTGGGAATCTGAGTTTGTCTCCAGCAGATTCAGGGAGGCGCGCAGAAGGATGAAGAAAACACGAAATCTGCCGGCCTCCCACTTCCTCGTCCTCTTACTCGAACTCGTCCTTGATCCCAGTGTATCCGGGACAGGCACGGCTTGCGTCTTTTGCCTCAAACTCATCCTCCGTCCATCATGAGCGCCGCGATTGAGATCGAAGAAGCCTTGGCAAACCTGCCATTGTCACTCAGACCGGGGGGCTTGAGGCCTCGACGAATGAGCGTGTCGATCGGCGGCATAGCAAGAGACAGCCGACAATCATCAGCAACAACATTCCCGACGGCTCTGGGACTGGTGTAAGACGAATCGCACCATCGGCAATGGCTGAGCCTTGGCTGGCATACCCATCTGCGGAAAAGCGGTAATGACCCGCGCCGATGGTGTTGGTGAAATAGACGCCGCTATGGTCGGTATTAAGTCCGGCAGGGTTCGAGTGTGCCGAGAAGTCTGTCGTCCAAGCAGTTCCGTCCCAATTCTCCAGTTTCACAAGGATGTTTGCGGAGAAAGCATCATAAAAATTGAACTTGGTCTCAAACGGTGGCGAGGAGTTCCTCGGTGAGAAGATAAGCTCAAGCAGCGTCTCGGACTCCAAACTGAAATCGAGCACGAGATTTCCGTTCGCGGATGAGATGGAAGTGCCTCCAAAGAATTGACCATAATATTGAGAATTAAGGGCCAGGTGGAAATCAATGGCGTCTGCGGAGGTGGCGTAGGACACGGCACCAGAAGCGAAAGCCACCCCGGCCTGAACCGTCTTGCTGACGCTCTGAGAAACAAAGGGGAATTCGTAGAAGGAAAAATTGTCCTGGCCGAATTCGGGCGGCCTGATGGACCCGTCCACATTGGTCTGGGGATAGAGATAGTAGGAACTCGACAAGTCTAAAGTGCCCTTGCTATCGATCAAAGTGTAAGCGGTCGCCTGACTCAAGAAGATCGAGAAGCCGGCGAAAAGAAAACAGGCATGAATGAATTTCTTGGCCATTGCTGGGTTGTTTTTTGGGATACAAAGAGAGTCAAAATCAAGGCAAGAATTTCGTAACAAAGCGCAATCATCACACTTTTGATAAAATTCTAATTCTACGACGCATATTTGCAATAAATAAGTGTGTCGTCTGATTGGAAATGCCCGGTGCGGAGCGGCACGCCGGGTGGGGAGGGAGGAGTGACGGGCGCAATTCTGTCACCTCCACCCGATTAGCGAGCGTGATTGATAACGCTCTCATTTCCTCTTTCCATTGGCTCTTGCCACCATGGCCTGAACATCAGAAACAGACAATGTGCCCAGCCAGTCTGGCATCAACCAGATGACCTTCGAACGAAACTTGCCCCGCTCGTCCTGCAACCGAAATGCAATCGTGTAGTCGCGGGGCGCGCGGTGTCCGCCATAATCACCGTGCGCGCCAAACACGGGAACCAACTCTGGAAATGCCTCGCGAATAACGCGCCGCGCTGCGCTATCTCTTCCTTCGTCGCTTTACGGTTCTGATTGCCCATATGGCACGGTGTAGATGGCTAACAATTCAGATGGTAAGCACTTCGGTCGTTTTGCCAGCACCTTCACAGGCGGCCAAAGGGTGGGGAAAGTGCGGTGCAGGCGGCGTCATGACGTTGGTTTTACCCGCACCCGGCGGAACAGGGCAACCAAAATGCCGAATCACATCCCGCATTGGGCGATGGGAGGGTGAAAACTACCCCGGGAATGGATTCGCGACCACCGAGTGACGCCGGGGCAGAAGTGAGCGTGAGAAATGCGGGCTAGGCCGGACTTGTCCCGCTCCAGAGGGCGGAGTGGCGTTGTGGAGCGGAATTCCTGCTCCGCGCGACGGCGCTGACTCGGCATGGGAATATCGTGCTGCAACACGTCACAACCGCCCGTGCCGGCTTTTCAACAAGAGTCTGAGAAAGGCTGGCGACGAGGCTGCGGAGGAAATCGCGGGCGCCACCATCAGCCGACAATGGCCCGCGGCACGCGACCATGCACGTCGGTGAGACGGTAGTCACGCCCGGCGTAGCGGTAGGTCAGACGCTCGTGGTCGATGCCCAGCAGATGCAGGATGGTGGCGTGGATGTCATGGACGTGCATCTTGTCCACGGCGGCCTTGAAGCCAAATTCATCACTCTGTCCGTAGGCGGTGCCGCCCCGCGCGCCGCCGCCGGCCAGGAACATGCAGAAGCCGTGCGGGTTGTGGTCGCGGCCGTTGCCATTTTCACTCACGGGGGTGCGTCCGAATTCGCCGCCCCAGACGATGAGGGTGTCCTCCAGCATGCCACGCTGCTTCAGATCACTGATCAGGGCGGCGATGGGACGGTCGATGTCGGCGGCGAGGCGCCGCGTGGTCGTGTCGTGATTGGAGTGCGAGTCCCAGGGCTGGCCGTTGCCATAATAGACCTGCACAAAGCGCAATCCGCGCTCCACCAGGCGGCGGGCCATGAGGCAGCCGTTGGAGAAATGGCTGGTGCCGTAGAGCTCGCGCACCTTGGGCGGCTCCAGGTTCACGTCGAAGGCATCCGTGGCGGCGGATTGCATGCGGTAGGCGGTCTCCATGGCCTGGATGCGACCGTTGAGCGCCAGGTCCGAGCCGCCGCGCGCGGCGAGGTGCTCCGCGTTGAGCGCCTGCATGAGATCGAGCTGGCGGCGCTGGTCGGTGAGGCTGAGCCGGCTGTTGGTCAGCCAGGGGATCATCTGCTTCGGATCGAGGTTGGAGTGGTTGATGTAGATGCCCTGGTGCTGCGCGGGCAGGAAGGCGCTGCTCCACAGGATGGAGAAACGCACCGGCTTCCCCGGGCACAGCACGACAAAAGAAGGGAGGTTGGCGTTCTCACTGCCCAGGCCATAGCTCAACCAGGCGCCCATGCTGGGCACACGCTCGGTCATAGTGCCATTGTTCATCAGCAGCAGGGCGGGGCCGTGGTTGGGATTGTCCGTGTGGCAGGAGCGCAGCACGCAGAGATCGTCGGCGTGTTGGGCCAGCTTGGGCAGCAGTTCGCTGATCTCCAGGCCGCTGCTGCCGTGCTGGGAATACGCATACGGGGAGGCCAGCAGGCCGCCGGTAGGGCGCTCTGTGCGCAGATCGGCGCCCGCTGGCTTTTGGCCGGCGTATTTCGTCAACCCTGGCTTGGGATCAAAGAAGTCCGGGCCAAAGGGCCCGCCGTTCATGAAGAGGTGGATGATCCGTTTTGCCTTGGGGGCAAAGTGCGTGCCTGCGTGTCCTGGCGCGCCATGGAGTGCGGAGGCTAGTCCCAGCGCGCCCATGCCCCCGCCCATCTGGGTGAGGAGCGCGCGCCGGGAGAGCTGGGAGAGATCATTCATGCGCAGGTTACGCCGCCAGAGCGCCCGCGCTTGCGCGGAGATGGGCGGAGCTTGGTTTTGCAGCACCTCTCGAAAGCTCCGCGGGCCGCCCTGCGTATGATTTACCGCTTTTTCAAAACCCACCATGCGCAAATCCCCCCTTATCTCGCTGACTTGTGCGGCAGTTGCCGCCCCGTTCCTTCATGCCCAGGACGGTGGCGAAAAGATCACCTACAATGATCACATCCGCCCGATGCTGGAGAACAAATGCTTCTCCTGCCACAGCCCGGACAAGAAAAAGGGCGATCTTGACCTCACCAGCTTCGCTGCGCTCATGACCGGCGGCGGTGGTGGCGCGGTCGTCGATCCCGGCAACGTGGAGGGCAGCCGCCTGTGGACGACCTGCGCGAAAAAAGAGGAACCCTTCATGCCGCCGGAGGGCGCGCCGCTCTCCCCCAAGGATCTCGACCTTCTCGCCGCCTGGGTGAAGGGAGGCGTGCTCGAAACAAAATCCTCGATCGCCAAGAAATCGAACAAGCCCAAGGTGGACATGGCCGTCGCGGTGACCGGCGGGAAGCCGGAGGGCCCCATCGCCAAGCCGGAGCATGTGCTGCTGGAGCCAGTCGTTGTCCCTCCGCGTGGCACGGCCCTCACGGCCATGGCCTACAGCCCCTGGACATCCCTCTTCGCGGTCGCCGCGCCCAAGCAAATCCTGCTTTATGACACGGAGTCCCGCCAGCTCGTGGGCATCTTCCCCTACACAGAGGGTTATGCGCGCTCGCTCCAGTTCAGCCGCAATGGCTCCCTGCTCGTCATGGGCGGCGGTCGCGCGGGCAAGAACGGCCACGCCATCGTGTGGGATGTGAAGACCGGCAAACGCATCACGGAGGTGGGCAAGGAGTTTGACCAGGTCATGGCGGCGGACATTTCCCCCGACCACAAGATGGTGGCCCTCGGCAGCCCCTCAAAGAAGGTGAAATGCTACGACACCTCCAATGGCGAGGAACTGTACGTCATCAGCAAGCACACGGAGTGGATTCTGGGCACCAAGTTCAGCCCGGACGGCGTGCTGCTGGCCACCACGGACCGCAACGGCAATGTCATGGTCTGGGAGGCCGCCAACGGCGGTGAATTCTACATTCTCGGCCAGCACAAGGGCCCCGCCAATGACATCGCCTGGCGTGCGGACTCAAACATCCTCGCCTCATGCTCGTCCGACGGCACCATCATCGTCTGGGAGATGAACGAGGGGAAAAAGGTGAAGGACTGGGCCGCGCACGGAGGCGGTGTTCAGAGCGTGTCCTTCACGCCCGACGGCAAGATCGTCTCCTCCGGCAATGACGGCCTCGTGCGCGTCTGGGACATCAATGGCAACAAGCTCGCCGAGGCTCCCGGCCAGGGGGATCTGGTCACGAAGGTCGTCGCTGGTTTTGATTCCAAGTCCGCCATCTCCGCCAACTGGCGCGGGGAGCTCATTCAATGGAGCTTCATGGACAAAAGCCTCGTCGAGGCGGCCCGCTACGTCAGCAATCCCTCGCCCATCGCCCAGCGCATCGTACAGGCGGAGCAACGCATGGCGGAGCTGAACGGCAAGCTGCCAGCGCTTCAGGAGGCCGCGAAGAAAGCAGAGGCGGACGTCAAGGCGCGTGAGGACGCGCTCGCGAAGGTCCGCGCGGAAGTCGCCGCCACGGAAGCGCGCAGCAAGAGCCTGCCGGGCGAGATCGCCAACGATGAGAAAGCCTTCGCAGCAGCGAAGGCCGCGCTCACCAAGGCCCTCGCCGATCACAAAGCCCGCGTTGAGGCCATCAAACAGCATGCGGACAAGAGCGCCAAGCTCGCCGCCCTTCAGAAAGACCAGGCCGCCGTTACCGCGGAGGCGGCTAAGCTTGCTGCGGCAGACAAAGGCGTCGCCGATGTCACCGCCGCTCTTGAAGCTGCGAAGAAAGATCCCGCCCAGCAGTCCAAGCTGAAGGAACTGGAGGCCAAACTCGCGGCCGCCAGGGCGGAGCAGCAAAAACTCGCTCCTCTCAAAGCAAAAATGGACCAGATCACCGCTGCGGTAAACAAGGCCAAGGCTGAACTCGGCGTCGCCCCGGCTGCTGTGGCTGATTTGGACAAACTCGTCGCCGAAACCACCGCCAAGGTGAAGTCCTTGGGCGAGGGTATCGCTGCGAAGAAGGCCGAGCTGCCCAAGCTGCCCGCGCTCGTCAAAGCCGGCCCGGATCGCATCAAGGGCGCGGAAGGGAACCTCGCCAGCGCTCGCAACGCGCTCACCACGGCTCAGCTTGCCGCGAAATCTGCCAGCGATGAGGTGGGCGTGCTGCAAAAAGTGCCCACGGCGTTGAAAGCCGCCCAGTTCAACACCGGTGTGCTCGCCGAAAAGGAAAAACTCGCCAAACTGGAGGAGGACTTCAACACCTTCACCGAGGCGAAGAAGGACGCGGAATCTGCCAAGGCTGCCGCTGCCCGGCGCATCGAGGACAGCAAGAAGGCCGTCGCTGACGCCACTGCCGCGCAACCCGCCCTCGAAGCCATTTTGAAAAAAGTGCAAGGGGAGCAGGCCGCGCTCGAAACCGCCATCAAGCCCGCCCGCGATGCCGATGCCGCCGCAAAGGCCAAGGTGGATGAGCAGAAGAAGATCATCTCCACCAAGGAGGCGGAACTTGCCGCCGCAGCGAAGGCGAAGGACGACGCTGTCGCTGCTGCCAAAAAAGCCGCCGAGGACATCGCCAAGGTGATCGAAGCGAAGAAAAAGAGCCTTGCGGAGGTCAATGCGAAGCTCAAAGGCCCCGAGGATCAGGTGAATGCGAAAAAGGCCCCCGTTGCCAAGTTTGAAGGCAATCTCGCCGCCGTGAAGAAATCTGCCGCCGATCTTACCGCTGCGCTTCCCGCTCAGGAAAAGACCGCGAAGGACCTTGCGGCCTCTGTTCCCAATCTCACCGCCGAAATTCAAGCCGCTGACAAGGCTCTCGCCGATGCCAAAAATGCAGCCGGAGCCACCAGCGCGGCGCTGGAGGCCGCCAAAAAGGAACTTGCCGCCAAGGCCGGGGATGCGGCGTTGACCGCCAAACTGGCCGCTGCTGAGAAAAGTGCCGCCGAGGCCGCTGGAAAGCCTGCGCAGGCCCAGCAGACCTTGGACGCCAAAAAGGCGGCACGCGCCGCCGCGGAGAAGAAACTCGCGGATGCCCTCAATGCGGCTGGCAAGACCAGGAAGGAGCTCGAAAACGCCAAGGCAGCCAGCGTGCAGGCAGAAAAACAGCTCGCGCAGGCCAGGGCCGAGCTCGCCAATGCCGAAAAAGCCGCCGCCCCCATCCGCGGCCAGCGTGACAGCATCCAAAAGGAGATCGACGCACAGTCCAAGGCCCTCGCCGAGAAGCAGGCTGCTCCTGCTGCCATCGAAAAGGACTACGCCGCCAGGATCGCTCCGATCAACGCCGCCATCGCCGCCGCAAAGACCGCCCTTCCTCCGCTCGAACAAGCCTACGCCGCCGCGCACGGCGCGCTCGAGGCCGAGCAGAAGGTCCTCGATGCCAAAAAGGCCGAGGTCGCCAAGGCGGGTGCCGATTTCGAGGGCGCGAAGAAAAAGAAGGCCGACGCCGAGGCTGTCATCGCCGCCGCCACAAAGGAAATTCCGGAGAAGGACAAGATCATCGCCGAAGCCACCAGCGAACTCGCCAAGCTCCAGCCTCAGCTTGAGCCCCAGCGCACCAAGGTGAAGCAGATGACCGACCAGTATCTGGCGATGCTGCCGAAGTGAGCAGGCAGCCGATCTTGATGATTGCACGGGGCTTCGTACCGCGTTGAAATGCGCCCTGCATGAAACGCATCCAGATCCTCACCCTCATCCTCTTTTGCCCGGCCGCCTTCGCCGCGCCAGATGTCGTCATTTACGGCGGCACCTCCGGTGGTGTCACCGCGGCCATTCAGACGGCTCGCATGGGCAAGACGGCGGTTTTGATCGAACCGACGAAGTTTCTCGGTGGCCTGACCACCGGCGGTCTCGGCGCGACGGACATCGGCAACAAAAAAGCCATTGGCGGCATCTCTCGTGAGTTTTACGCCAACGTCTTCCAATACTACGCCGATCCCGCGAAGTGGAAGCAGCAGACCCGCGAGGAATACTTCGCCAAGCGACCGCATGGCAACTCCAGCAGCGAAACAACCATGTGGACCTTCGAGCCGCACGCGGCGACGGAGATCTACGACGCCATGCTCGCGAAGGTGAAAGACAAGGTGACCGTTGTGTTCGGCGAGCGGCTCGATTTGAAGAAAGGCGTCGTCAAAAACGGCACGCGGATCACGAAAATCATCATGGAGAGCGGCAAGGAGTTCGAGGGCGCGATGTTCATCGACGCCACTTATGAAGGCGATCTCATGGCGAAGGCGGGCGTGAGCTACCATGTCGGACGCGAGGCGAATGCGCTCTACGGAGAGACCATCAACGGCCTCCAACTGGCCGGCGCGAAGCATCATCAGTTCATCAAGAACGTCGATCCCTATGTGAAGCCGGGCGATCCGAGCAGCGGGCTCGTATGGGGCGTCACGCCGATGCCTGAAGGCAAAGACGGCGACGGTGATCACCGCATCCAGGCCTACAACTTCCGCATGTGCAACACGGACGACGACTCCAACCGCGTCCCGTTCCCGAAGCCGGAAAACTACGACGAAAAGCAGTTCGAGCTGCTGCTGCGCAACTTTGAGGCCGGTGACCCGCGTCATCCGTGGGCGCCCACGCCGATGCCGAACCGCAAGACGGACACGAACAACAACTTCGCCTTCAGCACGGACATGATCGGCATGAATTACGAGTACCCGGACGCCGATTACGCCACACGGGCGAAGATCTGGAAGGCGCATGAGGATTATCAAAAAGGACTCATGTGGACGCTCGCCAATCATCCGCGGGTGCCGGAGAAAATCCGCGCCTACTACTCGCAGTGGGGTCTGGCGAAGGATGAGTTCACCGACAACGGCAACTGGCCGCGCCAGATGTATGTGCGCGAAGCCCGCCGCATGATCGGTGGCTATGTCATGAGCGAGCAGAACTGCAAACGCCGCGTCATCGTCGAGGACAGCGTCGGCATGGGTGCCTACAACATGGACAGCCACCACACGCAGCGCTACGTCACCAAGGAAGGCTTTGCCCGAAACGAAGGCGACATCCAGATCGGCGTGCGTCCGTATCCGATCAGCTACCGCAGCATCACGCCGAAGGCTGAGCAATGCACGAACCTGCTCGTGCCCGTGTGCCTCAGCGCCAGCCACATTTCGTATGGCAGCATCCGCATGGAGCCCGTCTTCATGGTCATGGGCCAAAGCGCCGCCACCGCCGCCGTGCTCGCCATCGAAAACGGCGTCGATCTGCAAAAGCTCGACTACGCGAAGCTCAAAGAGAAGCTCCTCGCCGATGGTCAGGTGCTCGATTTCGAATCTCCGCCGATGCCGGAGCACGTCGCGTTCACCAAGGAGCAGCTCGGCGGCATCGTCGTCGATGACAGCGAGGCCGATCTGACCGGCTTCAGCTCCGAAGGCCACACCACCCCCGGCTTCGTCGGCCAAGGCTACCGCCACGACGGCGACAGCCTCAAAGGCGAGCAAAAGGCCCGCTTCACGCCGAATCTCCCCGCCGCAGGCCAGTATCGCGTTTCCATCGCCTACACCGCGCTTGGCAACCGCGCCGAAAAAGTCCCCGTGGTCATCCATCACGCCGATGGCGAGAAGACCGTCATCGTGAACCAAAAGAAGAAACCCACGGAGAAGTTCAATCTGCTCCCGCTTGGCACCTTCCGCTTCGAATCCGGCAAAACCGGCTGGCTCGAAATCCGCAACGAAGGCACCACCGGCCACGTCATCATCGACGCGGCACAGTGGGTGCCCGCGAAGTAGCGGGACCTGCTGCCAAACGCGAAGTTTCAGAAGCCAGAGGGCCGTTCGCTGCGTATGGAGGGCTGTCTCTTATGCGTCTCCTGCTTTTCTCCTTGTTTGCTAGTTCCGCCTTTTGCCAGACCGAGGCGGACTTCATCACCAACCCACGCCAGCTCACTTTTGAGGGCCGCAGGGCAGGGGAGGGCTACTTTTCTGCCGATGGCACGAAGATGATCTTCCAGTCCGAGCGCGAGGAGGGCAATCCGTTCTACCAAATCTACCTGATGGACCTCGAAACGGGCGATCAGGAGCGCATTTCGCCCGGCATGGGCAAGACAACCTGCGCGTGGATTCATCCCGATGGCAAGCGCGTGCTCTTCGCCAGCACGCACACCGATCCCGAGTCCAAAAAACTTCAGCAGGCCGAGTATGAGGAGCGCAAGAACACCAAGGTGCGAAAATACTCCTGGGACTACGACGAGCACTACGAGATCTGGGAATACACGCTCGCCGGCAAGAAGCTCAAAAACCTCACCAACACCCGCGGCTATGACGCCGAAGGCGGCTGGTCGCCGGATGGGAAGAAGCTCGTTTTTGCCAGCAACCGCCAGGCTTATGAAACAAAGCTCAGCAAGGAGGACGAGGAGCGCCTGAAGATCGACAAGCAATATTTCATGGAAATCTACACGGCCGATGCTGACGGCTCGAACGTGAAACGCCTCACCAGCGTGCCCGGCTACGACGGCGGGCCGTTTTTCAGCGCCGATGGGAAGCGTATCTGCTGGCGTCGCTTCACGCCAAAGGGCGATGTGGCCGAGGTATGGACCATGAACGCCGACGGCAGCGATCAAAAGCCGCTCACGAAGCTCGGCGCGATGAGCTGGGCGCCGTATTTTCACCCCAGCGGCGAGTATTTGATCTTCACGACGAATCTCAATGGCTTCGCCAACTTCGAGCTGTACATCGTTGATGCCGCAGGAAAGCATGATCCAGTCCGCGTGACCACCACGGACGGTTTTGACGGTTTGCCAGTCTTTTCACCCGATGGCAGAAAGCTCTCCTGGACAAGCGGACGTGCCAGCGGCGGCCAAAGCCAGATCTTCATGGCGGACTGGGATCATGATCACGCGCTGAGCGCTCTCGGACTCAAGCCGGACCCTCAGGCACCGATTCCTGCCCCCAAGGTGCCTGACTTCGCACGGACCGCCGCCGACATCCTGGAGGCCGACCTGAAACAACACATCACCTACCTCGCCAGCGACGATCTCGGTGGTCGTCTGACAGGCACGGATGGCGAAAAACTCGCCACGCAGTACTTTGCAGATGCAGCCAAGCAAATCGGCCTCGCTCCGTTTGGCGATGATGACACCTACTTCGACAATTTCGACTTCACCGCCGGTGTGGCGCTTGGAGAAGGAAACAAACTCGCCTTGGACAATACAGACCTGCAAGTCGAGCAGGATTGGAGACCACTCTCCTTCTCCCAAAACGGCGAGGTGAAACCCGCAAAGGTGGTTTTCGCCGGTTACGGCATCGAAACGCCCGAATCGGCCTCCATCGAGACCTATTCGAGCTACGCGCATCTCGATGTGAAGGACAAATGGGTGCTCGTTTTCCGCTATTTGCCGGAAGGCATCACGCAGGAGCGGCGCAATGAACTCAGCCGCTACTCCAGCTTGCGTTACAAGGCGCTCACGGCTCGTCAAAAAGGCGCACGCGGCCTCATCGTCGTCAGCGGACCGAACTCCAAGGTCGTGCAGCAGCTTGCGCCGATGACTTTTGATGCCTCGCTGGCCTCCAGTGGTATCGCGGCGATCAGCGTGACCGATGCGGTGGGCGACAAATTGCTCGCCGGCACCGGCAAGACGCTCAAGGAACTCCAGGACAAGCTCGACACCGGCGATTTGATGGGCGGCATCGACTGCAAAGGCACGCTCGCAGCGAACATCGTGATCCAGCAGGAGAAGAAAAAGGGGCGCAATGTGCTCGCTGTGCTGCCTTACGGCCAGCAGCCTGATCCGCACGTCGCGCCACTCATCGTCGGAGCGCATATTGACCACCTCGGCAGCAGTGGCGGCTCCAATTCCCGCGCGAAGGGCGACGAGGTGAACAAGATCCACCACGGAGCTGATGACAACGCCAGCGGCGTCGGCGGCGTGCTCGAAATCGCCCAGTGGCTGGCCGATTTGAAGAAGCAGGGCAGGCTCACGCTGAAACGCGACATCATCTTCGCCGCGTGGAGCGGCGAGGAGCTTGGATTGCTCGGCAGCAACCACTTTGTCGAAGCCTACGCCAAGATGATCAAGGGTGACGCGAATGCGAAGCTCACCGGCATGTTCGCCGCGTGCCTCAACATGGACATGATCGGCCGTTTCCAGAAGGCGCTCGTGCTTCAAGGTCTTGGCAGCAGTTCGCTATGGGCCAAGGAGATCGAAAAACGCAACGCGCCCATCGGTTTGCCCATCACGACACAAAATGACGCGCATTTGCCGACGGACAGCACCGCGTTCTATTTGAAGGGCATCCCGACGTTGAATGCCTTCACCGGCTCGCATGCCGATTACCACATGCCAAGCGACACCGCGGACAAGATCGACTACGTGAATGCCGCGAAGATCACGAAGCTCATGGGCCTCATCGCCCGCGGCATCGCCACCGCGGATGCCGCGCCGGATTACATCGCCATGGAAGCACCGAAGAACTCCGGCGTGCGCACCGGACTGCGCGCGTATTTGGGCACGATTCCCGATTACGCTCAGGGCGACACCAAGGGCGTCAAGCTCAGCGGCGTGTCACCCATCGGGCCGGCGGCCAAGGCGGGAGTGAAAGCCGGCGACATCATCATCAAGCTCGGCGGCAAGGACATCGCCAACATTTATGACTATACGTATGTGATGGGTGATTTGAAGATCGGCAACGAGACGACGATCACAGTGCAGCGGGAGGGCAGGGAAGTGGAGATGAAGATCACACCTGGATCGCGGGATTGAGCAGCCTGGACTGAGTCGGTTGTCATGGGTGGTTTGATTCCACTGCTTTTTCTCTCACACTTGGTCCCTCGACCCATTTTGGCGGAATCATGATCTGCCGTGGCACCTCGGGCACGCCGTGCTCGTGCTGCGAGAGCTGAGTCACGATCAAATCGACCGCCGCAGCCGCCAGATGATCGCGCTGCTGATAAATGCCCGCGAAACCGGTCATCTTGGGCGTCCAGTCATGCACGACATAGCCGATGTCCTGCGGGAATCGAATACCGAGGCGCTTCAACCAGCCGGGCACGTGCGTGTCGAAGGTGATCAGCGCGTCCGGCCGGTGCTCGCGCATCCATTTCGAGAAGGCGTCGAAGCCCTGGCTGATGTCGTTGCTCGGAAAGAGCAGCAACGGCACGCGATCCGCCTCCGAAAGGCTGTGCTGCCAATGAAACAGGCCGCCGCTGTAGCCAAACTGCGAGCGATTGACGATCCACTTCGTCACCGCCACGCCGATGCGCTTGTGGCCGCGTGCCGCGAGCTGCTCCGCGGCCATGTGAATGCCCAGCGTCATGTTTCCCGCGCACATGTGCAGCGTGGGCGTGCTCATGGCATTCCCAAACGTCACGGCGGCAAACGGCGAGTAATCCAGCCTGCTGCATGGCAACTGCATGCTCTGCGGCGACACGATCACGCCTTCGATGCCGCGAGCGTGGAGGATTTTTTGCAGCTTCTTCGGCGTGAGGCCGTCCTTGCCCAGATAAAACTCCTCCACCGCATAACCATGCCCGTGCGCACGGCGTCGGATGTCCTCGATGGGCACATACTGATACGACGGCCCCAGCAAACCATCCTGCGGCACATGCTCGCGGATCACCGCGATCACCGCCCGCAGTCGTTTCTCCTTCTTTCCACGTACGACCTGCATCATGCGCATCAAATGCGGGTCCGGCTGGTAATCGAGACGCTTCGCCTCCTTCAAAACAAGATCCCGCTTGTCCGCCGCGACCTTCGGCGCTCCGCGTAACACCCGCGACACCGTCATGATCGACACACCCGTGGCACGGGCGATGTCTTTGAGAGTGGGCTGTCCGGTGGTGGGCATGATGTTAGCATAACACGCCACGCCATCATTCAAGGTGTGAAATGCCTGCGCCAGCCTCGTTCTCTCCCATCATGCCCCTCCGACTCCTTGCGATCTCTGCGTTGCTTTGCGGCCAACCTCTCGCCGCGGCACCGCCGACCACGATTGCTGGCAAAACCTCCGCCTGCGCTGCACGGATTACTCCGGGCAATCCACCGAACAACGGCCTGCTCTTCGTCGGTCACTCCAAGGCCAATCGCAGCGGCCATCTCGGTCACGCCTTGGTACAATACGCGCCGGGGAAGCTGCTCGCGTTTTACCCGAACTGCTCCAGCGACAACGGCGGCCACTCTGCGGTCGGCTGGATGGAGTTGAAGCGATCCGAGGACGGCGGCAAGAGCTGGGGGCCGCGCCAGGTGCTGGCCTTCACCAAAGCGCTCTTCAACAAGCACAACGGTCGCACCGCGATGGCTGAAAAGGCCGTCGTAACCGACAAGGGCGAGATCGTGCTCTTTTACCTCATCTGCGATGTGTCCAAGAACGCGCTCTGGCAGCCCTACTGGGAGCCTTTGTGCTCGAAAAGCAGCGACGCAGGCCTGACGTGGAGCGAGCCCAAACCAGTGTGCTCGTCTCGCGGCCGCATTTACGATGCCGAGTATCTCGACGGCGAGATCCGCGTGCTGCACTTCGCCAACGACGCCGTCAAAGACTGGCGCGGCAACGCGAAGGAACACGTCTATGAGCTGCACGTCAGCACCGATGGCGGCGAGACCTTCACGAAGCGCAGCGAGCTGCCCTTCATCACCAACCGTCGCGGCTACGGAGCCCTCGGACGGCTGAACGACGGCAGTTTGATCGCCTACATCTACAACAGCGCGAACGAGAGCAGGCTCGACTACGCGATCAGCACCGATGGCGGCAAAACCTGGCCCAAGGTCGGCATCTCGACCGTCAGCCGGAAGATCCGCAATCCGCAGTTCACCGCCTTCGGCGGCAAATACTACCTCCACGGTCGCAGCGGCGCGTATGGCGAGGGCAGCGGCCACATGATCCTCTACATGTCCGAGGACGGCATCACCTGGGACGATGGCGTCTATCTGCGCCTGCGCACCGCCGGTTCCGGAGCCTACTCGAACAGCCTCGTCGTCGATTCCCCCGACGGCAGCGGCAAACAACGCCTCCTTATCCAGGCCTCCCACGCCTACGAAGACAGCAAGACCAACGTGCTCCACTGGTGGCTGGAGTAAGTTTCATCAAGCGTCCCAACTCACAGCGGTGGAAAGGACAAGCTGCTCAAAATCTTCCGCTTGAAGGAAATCGACACCTATGCGGACGAATCCTCATCGTTGGGGGCCAGTCTTAGGCTTCAGGCGACGCCTCTTTGCTGAGGTGGCGTTTGAAGAAGGTCAGGATTTGCTGGCGCTCCTTTGCCCAGACCTCCGCGTGGGAGTGGCCGACGCCCGGCAGAGTGATGAAGTCGCCAGTCGCGCCTGCTTTTTTGATGGCGGCATCGAAGAGCTGGCTTTGTGAGATGTTCACCACGCTGTCGGAGTCGCCATGGAGGATGAGCAGGGGGGGCGTGTTCTTTGACAGATAGGTGATGGGACAGGCCTCGCGGGCGAGATCGAGCGCCTCGCTGGTGGCGCGGCCCCACATTTTGGCCTCGGGGGAGGTGGGACTGGTGAACTGTGGCATTTTCTCGAAGTCGATGGGACCAAACATGTCCACTGCGCAGCTTACGGTGCTGGAGTGGTCGAGATGCTCGCCGACATTGAGCTTGCTGGCGCTGCTGCTGGTGCCGACGAGAGCGGCGAGGTGTCCGCCTGCGGAGCTGCCCCACACGGCGATGCGGCCGGGGGCGATGTTGTAATCCTTGGCGTGGGCGCGGAGGAAGCGGATGGCGGCTTTGCAGTCGGTGATCTGCGCGGGCCATCGGGCATCGCCGCTGAGGCGGTAGTTGATGGTGGCGACGGCGTAGCCAGAGGACATGAGTTCGGGCCAGATGGCGTGGTTTTCGGACTTGTCGCCGGTCATGAAGGCTCCGCCGTGAATCCAGATGAGGAGCGGACGTGGCTTGCCCTTTTTGAAGAAGGCGATGTCGAGCTTCTGTCGTTCGTGGGCGTCTTTCACATAAGGAACATCGCGTGAGAACTCGGTGTCGGAGGGCAGATTGGAAGAAGCTTTCTGTGCGGAAGCAAACAAGGTGGCTGCGAGCAGGACGATAATGATGATCGTGGGGGATTTCATGGATGTGGAGAGTATTGCCGGGCTTTAGCCCGATGCGATGTTTTGGCGGGCTAAAGCCCGGGAATACTCTTCGCCAGCAGTTCACGCAGACGTTTGCGGGCGCGATGCAGGGCGACGCGGGTGGCGGGTGAGGGTGGCTGTGGGGCAGCGTGTGGATCGTCTTCGAGCAAAGGGCCAACGCGTTGCCAAATGATGGGCTTGAGTTCTTGACGGAGGATGTGCAGGGCGCTGCAAAGGCTTTGCTCGCTGAGCCGCGGTGAGCAGCCTGGGATCGGGGCACGTTCATCGGCGATGTCGAGTGCGGTGCCGTCGGGCTGGTGGAGCGGGATGAGGCTGCATGGGCTGGCGCGGCGCAGTCGGTGGCTGTCGCGCCAGTGATTCATCAATTGGCAGCGGAGGCGCAGGCGGAGGCTGGCTTGCTGATACTGGCTGGAAAGGGTGGTGAGCGTGTGCAGACGACCATGCCGCAACAAACGCAGAAACACGTCCTGCACGGCATCCTCGGCGGTGTGGGGATCGCAGCCGAGGCCGCAGGCGTGGGTGCGCAACTGCGGGTAGTACCGCTGATAGAGGGCGCTGATTTCGTCCTGGCCGGAATCGCGGGCTGGGAGCTGCGATTGGGACTTTGAGGGCGTCATCATGGGCGTAGCGGAGTCTGGAGAGTATTTGCGGGCTAAAGCCCGGGATTACACTGTGTGCGGCATCATCAGCTTGGCGGTGCTTTTGCGGGCTGAAGCCCGGGATTACTCTAGCGTTGGATGAGGATGCGGTAGAAGCAACGCGTGGTGGAGGGCGGCGGCACGGGTGCGGTGAATCCGAGGGGACCGCCGGTGCCGGGGACGGGCGAGCCGACGTTTTCCCAGGCACCCAGCGTTTCGGACTTCTGAAGCTGGTAGGTGTGACCGACGACGGAGGCTGCGACGGAGAGGCTGATCTCGCTGGCGGTCATGGTCATCGCGGGGGCCTGCGTCTCTGTTTCCGTGATGGGTGGTGAAACGGGTGTGGCGCTGGCCTGGTTCGAGTTGGCGCTTTCGCCGCCTGCGTTCACGGCGGTGACGACGTAGTAGGTGGTGTCGTTGGTGAGGCCGGTGTCGATGTGATTGGTGGCGACGATGCCCGTGGCTACGGTGGAGTAAGGGCCGCCATTGGCTGTTCCGCGTTTCACGTTGTAGCTGGTGGCTCCGGCGACGCTGTTCCAAGTCAATCCGACCTGCGTGTGGCCTGCGGTGGCGGCGAGTCCCGTGGGAGCGGCTGGCAATGCATCGCTGCCATAGAACTCCACTTCCGCGACGTTGCAGAAGCCGTTGTCGGGCGAGAGATAGCGCACATAGCGGAAGCCGTTCGGATTGCTGACGAGTTGCGTGGTAAGGACGTCGGCGGCGGGTGCTCCGACGATGGTGTGAAGCGTGACGGCATCGCTGAAGTCCGCGTTGTTCGCTCCTTGGAACCTGCCGCCGGTCATGCGTCCTGAAGCCCAGGCGGCGCGTGGCGCATATCGGATGGCGGCGATGCGTTTGGTGGCACCGGCTCCGAGGTCGAGCCCCGCCCAGGCTCCGTTTGCTTCGAGCGCATCGAAGAAGGTGTTGAGGTTGCCATCGAACACGGCGGCGCGGGTAGAGTTGGGATCGTTGTTCCATGAGCCGGTGGTGCCAATGATGGTGCCGGTGAGCTTCGGCGGCAGCGGCACGGCACTCACGGCGGCGGAGTCGGCGCTGTTGCCGGAGGGGTGGAGGGCGCTGATGACGTAGTAGTAGAGCGTGAAGTTCGCCGCGCTGGTGTCGGTGTATCCGGTGCCGGGGAGATTGGCCGCGTAGGTGGTGAAGGGGCCAGCGGGTGAGCTGCCGCGTTTCAGTTCATAGCCGGTCGAGCCGCTGACGCTGTTCCAACTGAGGACGACCTGCGCATTGCCAGCGGTGGCGGTGAAGCCAGCAGGCACGGGCGTGAAAGGCGTGGCGCTTGCTGGCGATGAGTCCACGCTTTCACCGCCGCTGGAGAGAGCGGAGACGACATAGTGATAGGTGATGCCGTTCATCAGGCCGGTGTCGGTGAAGGTGTTGGTCAGCACGTTCGAGGCGATGGTTGCGTAAGGTCCGCCACTCACCGTGGCGCGTTTGACGTTGTAGCCGGTGGCTCCGGCGGAAGGCAGCCACGTCAAGGCGACCTGCGCATTGCCGGCGACTGCCGCCAGGTTCAGTGGCACGGGCGAGGATGCTGTAGTGCCGAGGAAGACGACTTCCGCGACATTGCAGAAGCCATTGTTCGGCGAAAGATAGCGCACATAGCGGAATGCGGTGTTGTTGGTGATGAGGTGCGAGGTGAGGACGCCCGCTGTGGGCGGTTGCTCGGCCACGGTGTGAAGCGTGACAGCATCGCTGAAGTCGGCGTTGTTGGCTCCTTGCAGCAGGCCGCCGAGCATGCGCCACTCATGGAATTGACGCGGTGCGTAGCGCACCTCGGTGATGATGCGGCTGTTGCCCGCGCCGAGGTCGAGCCCGGCCCAGGCTCCGTTTCCTTCGAGCGCATCGTAGTAGGTGTTCAAGTTGCCGTCGAAGACCGCGGCTTTGGTCGTGTTGGGATCGTTATTCCATGATCCATTCGTGCCGATGACGGTGCCCGCGAGTTGTTCGCTCGGGACACTGGTCGCAGGCGTGACGAGATTGGTGCTGGGAACGGTTTCTTCCGCGAAGCCTGGGCCGCTCCAGAGCATCTGGACTCGCGCACCGCCGCCGTCCTCACGGTGGTCCACGCGCAGGTCGTGCAGGGAGTTTCCAGTCAGCGTGAGAGTGGCGGTGACTGCTGCCGGATCGTAGGCCCAGCGGTCGATCACGAGGCTGCCGTTCACCCACACGCGGATGCCATCATCGGCAAAGAACTTCAGCGTGTAGTTGCCCGCGTCACGCGTGAGCAGCCGCCCGCGCCAGCGCGTGCTGAAGTTGTCCGCCATCATGCCTGTCACCGGGGCTGCGTTGCCCCAGTCAGCATTCAACGTTGCCTCCACGCGTGAGAGGAAGAGGCTGGTGAAGTCCGCCGCATTGAAATACTGTGCATAGAGGCCGGTCTGGCCCGGACTGAACACGGA
Source organism: Verrucomicrobiaceae bacterium (assembly GCA_015075365.1). GTDB lineage: Bacteria > Verrucomicrobiota > Verrucomicrobiia > Verrucomicrobiales > Verrucomicrobiaceae > Prosthecobacter. The sequence continues at coordinate 389,918 of JABTUN010000005.1, read as the reverse complement.
CACGACAACCGCGCTGGAGGTGGTCGCCCCGTCTCCGTCATCATCCACCGCGCGGGCGGTGATGTGGTAAGTGCCCGCTGTGTAGCCCGTCCATGAGAAAACATACGGCGCGGTGGTGTCTTCGCCGATTTTCAGGCCGTTCGCATAAAACTCGACCTTGGTGATGGTGCCGTCGGAATCGCTCGCCGCGGCGCTCAGGTTGGCGTTGGCACCGACGGTCGGGAACTCGGGCGAGACGCCGGTCAGCGCGATGACCGGGAGCTGGTTGCCATTGTCGGGAGCCAGCTCGCTGATGTCCACATAGCAGAGCTTCGCGTTCACCGCACCGGCGGCGGGCGCGATGGTGAGCAGTCCGTTGGTGACGGTCACGGTGGCGGTGGCCTCATAGAAGTTCTGTCCCGCAGGCAGGCCGGTGGTGAGGGCCACGCCATTCGCGGTCACGGCATGAACGCTGTCGGTGCTCGTTGCGTCGCCGGTGACGACGTGGACCGAGTAGGTGCTGTTTGGCAGCGCGATGCTCCATGAACTCGTGACATCGCCGCCGCCGTGATCCTTCTGCATGTGAACGAGCGTGTCGTAGCGCTTGTCGGCATTCGCGTTGCGCTCGCGCGAGTCCGCCGTGTTGTCGCGGCTCCAGCCGTAGGTCATGCCGTTGCCGCGCGCTGCATAGGACAGACCGGAGTCCGCCACATAGCCGGAGGGCACCGCAGCAGCGGCGGTCTGGTAGTTGATCTTCGCCCGCACGAGTCCGGGCAGCTCGGTGACATTGATGGTCACGCTGGCGCTGTCGGCGGAGTTGTTCACGCCGTCGTAGGCGCGTGCGAAAAGCGTGTGCGTGCCCTGGGCGATGTCGCTGTAGGAGAAAGTGTAAGGCGCGGTGGTGTCCTCGCCGACCTTGGTGGCACCATCGAAGAACTCGACGCGCACGATGCCGTCCGCATCCGTGGCGGTGGCTTCGAGGGCGACGGGATTGGGCGTGATCACGTTGGCTCCATTCACCGGTGAGGTGAGTGCCACGACGGGCGGATCGTTGGCCGGGATGCTGTTGATCCAGTCCGCGAGCAGCTTGACGCCCGCCTCGTCCACGAGGTTGCGCCCCAGGGGCGGCATCTGGTTTGCGCCGACGCGGCTGGTGCGGTGGTGCATCATGGAGCGGTCGATAGACTGCGGCACGACGACGCGAGGGTTCACGAGGCCGAGCGTGGAGCCGACGGAGCCGTAGATGATGCCCTGGTTTGCCAGCGGCGTGTCGTAGCGAGCGTCCCACAAAGCGTGAACTCCACCGGGGCGGTGGCAGTTCGCGCAGTTCGTGTCCACATAGCTGCGAGCGCGTTTTTCGAGGGACTCGCTGGTCTGGTCCACATGCGCGAGCTTCTCGTAGGAGGGGATGGTGGGTTCGTCGAGGGCGGTGTTGAACATGCCGACGTGGTTGAAGGCGCGAAGCTGGTTGTCGGTCACGCCGCTGGCGGTGTAGAAATGGTCTTTGTTGAACTGCCGGGTGTTCGGGCCGATGAAGCCGCCGCCCGCGTTGTTCGTGTGGCAGGTCGTGCAGTCCGTGCGGCCGGGGAAATACCAGGGCTGAAGGCGTGTTGTTTGCAGCTCGATGGTGCCGGTGGCTGCGAGGCCATTGTCATGCGCGTTCATCGCGATGCCGAAATAAAGCGTGCTGGGCATGGCGATGGTCTGGCGGCCGTATTCGGCCCAGTTCGCGCCGTCGGCGCTGGTGTAGCTGATGAAGGTGTTGCCTTTGCGTGCGAGGCGCAGCCAGCCGTTGGGGTAGCTCACGAGATGAGTTCCGGCCGCAGGATAGGTGGCCGTCGTGTTGCCGCCCGCCGTGGTGCGGTAGTGGTCCTCGTAGCCGCTGGAGTTCGCGCCGCGGCCCGCATTGCTGGCCCAGGCGAAGATGAAGTAATGCGGCGAGTTCGCTTCCAGCGAAGCGCGCGCCATGAGCCCGAACTTGGAATACAGCACCGCCGGAGTGAAGGACGTGGCCTTCATCGTGATGTCGAAGTCGCCCGTGCGCTGCTGATGCGCGAAGTGGAACTGGTCGCTGTTTCCCCAGATGTCCGAGCCGCCACCAGTCAGCGTGAGCGTGTTTCCATTTACTGTGGTGCTGCCTGCGACTCCGGGGCTGCCGATGTCGGTGGGAGTAAAGGTGCCGACGGACGGGATGGTGACTGGGACGATCTCGGTGACGCCCTCATTGATGAGATCGGCATCGCTGTTGTCGGCACGCCAGCGGTAGGTCGCCCCGTAGGAGCCGCCGTTGGCCATTTTCACCAACACACGCGTCTCAAGCCGCTTGCGGACGGCGGGATTGGTTTCGTCCGTCGCCAGATCGAAGTGCTTCATCGCGATGCTGCCTGCGGGGAAGCTCCAGTCTCCGGTGGCATTAAAACCGATAGTCGAACCCGTGGGCACCGTGAGCCAGCGTGACTTGATCGCTTTGTCCGACCAAAATGGTGCGTTGATGGTGTAAGGGATCAGTTTGTCCGAAGGCACGAAGCCCGTGACATCGGTCAGCAGCCCCGTGGCGCTGAGCGTGGCGGGCAATGGCGTGCTCGGAGCGGAGCCGCGCTCGAGCTTCAAAATCTTCCCTTCCGTGCTGCTCAACCGGCAGAGATAGACTTCGCCATCGCTATCCACACCCCAGCTTGAGATGCCCACATAGCTGCTGCCGCTGTTCGGTCCGGGACCGTTAGGCACCGTGGTGAGCAGCGTTTTGGTGGCCGGGTTGGTGCCTTCATTGAGCGCCCACACCCGGTTCGTGATGTTGTCAGCGAAGAGATATTTCCCCTGGAGCTCGGGAAAGGCTGTGCCGCGATAGACATAGCCGCCGATGATGGCGCTGCCATCGCTGCGCGGATAGTCGATGACCGGCCGCTTGTTCACACCGATGTAGGGTGGCGTCAGATCGCCCTTCAAGCCCTCGATCTTGTCCCACTGGAAGTTCAGCCCCGACTCGGTCGGCTCGATGATGTCCACCTCCTCGCGATCACCCCCTCCGACGTCCGAGATGAAGGTGCGCCCGGTCACCGCATCGTGCGTCATGCGGTGCGGACTGCGCATACCGAGCGCGAAGAACTCCTCGTTCACGCCAGCCATGCCGACGAACGGGTTGTTGTTGGGGATGTAGTAGTTCTGCGTCGTCACGCCGACGGGCACGCGCACCGGTGGATGGCTGACATTGCCACCGCGCTTGTCCACATCCACACGGAAGACGCCACCGAGCAGCTTGCTGTTGATCATCTGCGCGTTCGGGCCGTCCGCATCCTCGCCGTTCGTCCAGTAGAGAAAGCCGTTCACGGGATGGAAGAACATGCCGCTGCCGTTGTGCCAGGTGTTCGAGGCCGCCTGGTCCATGATGACGACTTCCGAGCCTGGCACCTCGATGCCATTTGCATCCAGTTCGAAGCGCGCGATGCGATCACGCATAGCGGGGATGATGTTGTTCGGCCGCGTCGTCGGACTGCCCACGACCGTGCCCGGCGGCACCCATTCGTAGAAGACGTAGATGTAGCGGTTCGTCCCCGGGGCACCGCTCAGATCGAACTGAGGATGGAAGACGAGATTCATCATGCCCGAGTCATCCCAGCCCTGGCAGCGGTCCGAGATGTCGAGCACGAGCGTCTTCGTGGCCGTGGTGCTTGCCTTGTCGAAGAGGTAAACGGCCCCTTCACGCTGCCACACCATCATCTTGCTCTGTCCCGGCACTTGCAGGATGCCCGTGGGATTGATGAAAGTGAGATTCGGATATGCATCCACCGCCGTGAACGTGCCCACCGTCGGTGGAGTCGCCGGAAAAGCATTGTCGAAGTAGGGCCCGACTGTTGGCTTGGTGGCGATGCCGTAGGATTGCGCGTGAGCGAGCGCCGGCATGAAAACAAACGCCAGCATGACCATCGCAAAAACGCGGCGGCAGGAAAACAAGAATGCACAGACGGTGGTTGGACTCGACTTCATGGTTGGGGCCACGATCAAACCAGCACATGCCCCTGCGGTCGAGGTTCGAGCCATGGCACTTTAGTCCTGCGGAGAGTATTCCCGGGCTTTAGCCCGACCTGCCTCCGCACGTCACGTTGGCGGGCTAAAGCCCGGGAATACTCTTTTCAGATCGTTCGATTCGAGTGAAGACGCACGGCACAAACTACCGCAATGGCGTGTAGTCTCGGGCTTCAGCCCGTCTTGGCTCCGAACCGCGCGTTGACGGGCTAAAGCCCGGGAATACTCTCGTTCAATGAGTTTCAAGCCGTTCAATCCGAATGCTGCGCTGCGCATCACGCGGCAAAATCTTCCGCACTGGCGGCAAGACGGCACGACCTACTTCGTGACCAGCCGCTTAGCCGATTCACTTCCCAAACACATCGCGGACGAATGGCGCAAAAGACGCGACGAATGGCTTGCTCAACACGGCGCGAATTGCGTGGACGATCTAGCCGAAGAACTCCGACTCGACTACCAACGCCTGTTCACGGACAAGTTTCACGACCTCATCGACGCAGGTCACGGCGAGTGTTTCCTCGCCCGACGCGAATGCGCGGACGTTTTGATCAGCAAAATGATCGAAGGCCACGCGACCTGCTTCCAGCTCGGTGCGTGGTGCGTCATGCCGAATCATTTTCACGCCGTTGTGGAGCCTGCGAAGGGCTCAATGCTTGGCGGGATCGTGCAGCACTGGAAAGGCGGCAGCAGTTTCACGATCAACCGCTTGCTGGGCCGCTCAGGCAGCCTGTGGGTGAAGGAACCCTTCGATCACATCATCCGCAACGAACTGCAATGGCGGCGGCTGAGCAAGTATGTGGCGGACAACCCAACGAAGGCGCATTTGAAGTCCGGCTATGTGCTGGGCTTCGGCGCGGAGGTCGGCCTGTCTCGTGAAGAGATCTTGGAGTGTATTCCCGGGCTTCAGCCCGTCAGAGCGTGACGAGGTCAAAAAGCAATCGAAGACAGTTGGCAGATTCGGAGCTGTTGATGTCAGCGATGCTTTTTCGGGCTAAAGCCCGTGATTACTCTCCTCCGACGCGCCAACAATCCCACGACCCCGATCATCGCCAGCATGGCCCGTGAAGGCTCCGGCACCCCCAGGACACTGATGGTGCCCTGCGTGTAGAGATTGCTCGTGTCCAGATAGGAGCCGGAGGCGAGCGTGATAGCCGAGTAATCCACGTTCCAGGTGCCCGTGCGCGTGCTCAGCCCTGTCCAGTCAATCACGCGGAACACGTCACCTGCGTTAAGTGTGAGCGAGTTGGGGTTGCTGAGTAACAGCGTTGCCCCGCTGGTGATGTCCAGCGTGCCAAAGAGCCTCAGCATATCTGCCGCGGCCTGATTGCCGGTCATATCCGTGCCTGTGGTGGACCACAGGTCCAGCGCGAGAAAGCTGCTGGCCCCAAGAACTGTGCTGCCCGTGCCTGAGGTGGTCACGGAGAAGTCTGAACCCGACGAAGCACCGATGGCTCCGACTTGGAGCGTGCCGTTGATATAGACATAGTTGTTTGAGCCAGTGGTGATGATGCCGTCCCCGGAAAGTTTGGCTCCTGAATCCACAGTCACCGTGCCACTGCCGGTGCCGGAGCCTGTGGAGTTGTTCACCTCCAGCGCGCCTGCTGAGACCGTCGTGCCGCCGCTGTAGGTGTTGGCGGCCGTAAACTGCAAGGTGCCCGCGCCTGCCTTGGTGAGCCCTCCGCTGCCCCAGTAGTCGCCAGAACCGTCCTTCAGCGGGTTGCTGACGATCAAATCAGCGGCGCTGCTGCCCGTGGCATCCGCCACGGTGACGAGCATGTTGTTTCCGCCCGCGATATGATTGGCCTTGCCGTTCGAGGAGCTGATCGTCGAGGCCGCGCTGCCGCCGACCGTGATGTTGCCAAGGAACTCGTAGCCTTCGTAGTTGCCGCTGTCGCTGGTGGTTTGATTCAAGGTGCCGCCATTGAGCGTGACGTGGCCGAGGACATTGAAGTGGCTGCTTTGCATCGCTCCACCGTTGAGAACGACCTGCGGGAGCCCGCCCGCAGTCGCTCCTCCACCCGCGAAGATGTTGTTGCTGGTGAAATCCAGCGTCGCGTCGCTGTCCACGGTGATGGTGCGGCTCCCGGCGTTGGCACCGAGGGTGCCCGTGGCGAGGTAACCATTGCGGATGCCGTTGGCACGCAGGGTGCCTGCATTGACCGTGATGTTGCCAGTGAAGCTGTTGTCAACGTTGTTCAGGGTCAGCACTCCTGCCCCGCTCTTGGTCAAACCGCCGTCCGTGGCGTTGTCACCGCCGATGTTGGAATGCAGCAATGCCTGGGGGATGGTAACGTTGAAGCCGTTCGTGTCCACGACGGCACCGCCGTTGCGCAGATTTGCCTGCGTGAGACCGCCGAGGAAATCGGTCCTGTTGACCTGCGCCTGGAGCATGCCGCCGTTGAAGTTAAACGTTGAAGTGCCCTTCACGCCCGTGCCACCCGTCTCGCTGAAAACGCGGAGGGTGGAGAGCGTGCCGCCGTTGAGGTTGATGGTCGCGGCACCTCCCGTGGCCGTGTCGTAACCCGAGGCCATGTTCACGCCGGCGTGCCAGTCCTCGTTGTGCGCGGAATCAGTGGTCAGCGTACCACCGGTCATCGTCACTGTGGCGACATTGCCGCCAGTGGAGGTGTTGGTGCCCACCCCCAGTGCCAGCCGGTTGTTGAAGCTGATCGAGCCGCCGCTGATGTTGAGATTGCCAGTCGCCGCCGAGCCACCGTGACCAAACTGGCCGCTGTTCGTGTAATCTCCGCCCACCGTGACCGTGCCTGCGTCCAGATTGACCGTGCCCACATCACCAATCGCGGTGCCCGCGACCAGACTGCCATTCACCTGCACCGTGCCGGAGGTGTTGATGTTGAAAATACCAGTCGCATGATCCCACCAGCCCGCACCCGCTCCAACCCGCAACTCAGCATTCACACTGAGGTTGCCCGTGCCGGTGCCGAAGTTGGTGAAAGCACCGCCCGAGGCCGCTGTGTTGGCGAGGTTGTAAGTTCCCGTGCCATAGGAACCGCCCCCGAGCAGCACCCAGCCAAAAGGCCAGCCGGTGTTTGTCACCGTCAGAGTGCCCGCCGTGTGATCCAGGCGTCCGTTGTTATACCAGGTGCCGACTTGCAGCTCGGTGATGGTTCCGGCCGGGCTCCCTGAAATCGTGGCGATGTTTCCTGTGTTGGTGGTGATGAAGGCTCCATCATTGTTCGGCACCACACTACCGTTCCAATTGGCACCCGTGTTCCAGTCCGTGCTTGGTCCGTTGTTCAGCCAGTCCGCCGCCTGGATGGTGCCGTGGAAAAAGGAAAGCGCGAAAGCTAAGCCGCAGGCGGCAAGGATGGACGATGTGGAAGAGTTGGCTGGACTCGGCTTCATGGTGGTGGGCTGACGGGTTTGGCTCCGTGCCATTTGACCGGAGCAGGCCCATGTCGTCGAGGTCGGGGTCATGGCACTTTAGTCCTGCATGTGAGAGTATTCCCGGCCTTCAGGCCGCCCAAACGCAGCCAGCTACCACGCTCACGAATACCAAACACCTCCCGCTCCAAGCACAGCCCACTAGACGACTCGAACGCTTTGCCCCCGATCCAAGCCTGGCGGGCTAAAGCCCGGGAATACCCACCGCATGGCACTTTAGTCCTGCATGGCCGTTTGGGGGATGATTGAGCCTTTCCGCTGGCGTTCACTGCCCGTAGAATGCCGCACGTTTTCATGCCCTCCCGCCTCCAGTTTGTCGTCATCGCGCTTCTTGCTCTCGCCGCGCTCGCCCACGCCGAGGACGGGAAGACGCTGACGACCATCGCCGCTGTGCAGGCGCTCATGCCGGAGGAGGCCGCGCAGCATCACCCCGTGCAGGTGCGCGGCATCATCACCTTCTACAATCCGCTCTACAGCCTCGGCTTCATCCAGGATGAAACCGGCGGCATCTACTTCAAGCCACCTCCCATGGGCGCTGCCGACGTTCCAATGCTCGCCGCCGGGGACCGCGTGGAGATGACAGGCGTCACCCGACGGGGCTTGTTTTCGCCCAGCATCTCCCTCCATCCTGATGATGCCCCCCGCACCGGCGGCCCCATCGTGATGGACATCGTGAAACTCGGCACCGGCCCGCTGCCCGCAGCGCCACTCGTGAGCGTGGACCGCATCAACACCGGCGATTTCCATGATCAGTTCGTGCGAGTCCGTGCGACGATTCGCCAGGTGGTGGAACACACAGACTACAGGGTCGAGCAGCTCAATGTGGATGCCAGCAGCCGCTACGGCCCGCTCAATGTCATCTTGATGTGTCCCAAGAATCAGCAACCCGCCGTCAAGCAGTGGGAAAATGTCGAAGCCGAGATCAGCGGCGTCGTTTCCGGCGAAGTCAATGAACGCAACCAGCTTCGCAAGGCGACCTTGCTCGTCGCCACCGTCGCCCAGATCAAGCCGGACCTCGCCGCCATGCAGGCATGCTTTGACCAGCCATCGCGTGGCTTTGGCGAGCTGCTGCAATACCGGCCACCGCAGCCCGGCGGCACCGAGACGCGGCAGCACGTCTCCGGCATCGTCACCCTGGTGCATCCCTCACGAGGCGGCTACTACCTCGGCAGCCAGGACGGCGGCCTCTGGGTGCGCACACCGCAGCAGCCTCCCGTGAAGACTGGCGACGAGCTGGATGTCATCGGCTTCATCGCTGGTGGTGCCGACGGCGTCTGGCTGGAGGACGGCATCCATCGCACCAAGCGAAAAGCCGTGCCCTTCGCGCCGCTCGTTCGCACCACGGAAAAAATCTCCGCTGGCACCGACTTCGGCAGCCTCGTCCAGGTGGAGGGCCAATTGATCGACCAATTCGACCGCCCCAGCCACCGCCTCCTCTACCTCGGTGCGGAAGGACACACCTTTTATGCACGACTCGCCGAAAGCGCCGACACCACCCCGCTTAGCACTTTTGAAAATGGAAGTTGGCTCCGCCTCACCGGCGTCTGCGAAAAGCCCAACGACCCAGCCGCCCGCGAGTCCTTCTCGCTCCTCCTGCGCGAAAATGCCGACATCGCCCTCATCAGCCGCCCGCCGTGGTTCACCGTCCAGCGCCTGCGCTGGCTGCTCGGTGGCCTGCTCGCGCTCACCGCCATCATCAGCGCCTGGGTGCTCCTTTTGCGCCGACAAGTCACCCGCCAGACCCAGGTCATCGCGCATCAGCTCGAGCAAAAAACACTCAGCGACGAGCGCCGCCGCATCGCCCGCGAACTGCACGACACGCTCGAGCAGCAACTCGCCGGCGTGAACATCCACCTCGACACAGTCGCCGAGTGCGCTCCCGATCTGCCCGCGCCCGTCTCCCGCGCCCTCGACAACGCCCGCGCCATGCTCGCCCACAGCCGCACCGAGGCCCACCGCTCCATCCTCGAGCTCCGCTCCCGCGCCATCGAGCAGGCCGGCCTCGTCGGAGCCGTGCGCGAGTCGATTGATGCCCTCCAGGTCATCACCCCGCGCATCACTCTCGAAATCGAAGGCGAGGAGCAACGGCAGTCACAGCACATCGAGTTTCAGCTCTTGCGCATCGTCCAGGAATCCATCACCAACGCCCTCAAACATGCCGAAGCCGCCAGCATCACCGTGCGCTTCCAGTTCACGCCTGAAGAACTCCACGTCACCATCACCGATGACGGCACCGGCTTCGACGCCACCCGCCCGCCCGCCGTGCACAGCACCCAGTTTGGCCTGCTAGGCATGAGAGAACGCGCCGCCAAAATCCGCGCCACACTCACCATCCACAGCACACCGGGCAACGGCTGCACCATCGCCGTCACCGTCCCCACCCGGCCCACCAGCCATCATCTCCGCACCCCATGAGCAAAACACCCGCCACCATTCGCGTGCTCCTCGTGGACGACCACTTCTTCGTCCGCTCCGGCGTCAAAGTCTCCCTCGAAGCCGAAGGCGATCTGCAAGTCGTCGCCGAGGCCGACAGCGCCGCCAGCGCCGTCGAGCAATACCGCCAGCATCAGCCCGATGTCACCCTCATGGACGGCAATCTGCCCGATGGCAGCGGCATCCAGGCCATCACCGAAATCCGCGCCGAGTTCCCCCAGGCCCGCATCATCATGCTCACCATCAACGAGACCGAGGAAGACGTGTATCAAGCCGTCGCCGCCGGAGCCATCGGCTATCTCACCAAATCCTCCGGGCGAAAAGAAATGCTCCACGCCATCCGCGAAGCTGCGCGGGGCAAACGCTACTTCCCGCCCGAACTCGCCACCCGCCTCAATGCCCGCCGCGCCCGCCCCGAACTCACCACCCGCGAGACCGAAGTCCTCCAGCACGTCGTCGCCGGCACCCCGAACAAAAACATCGCCGCCGCCCTCGGCTGCACCGAGCAGACCATCAAAAACCACCTCAGCCACATCTTCGCCAAACTCGGCGTCCAGGACCGCACCTCCGCCACCGTCACCGCCCTTCGCCGCGGGCTGGTGCGGCTGGAGTGATGAACTGATCTCCCACGACTGATGCGCGGATGCCCGCTTCGGACTGTGAGACTCAACCTGCTCCATACCGCAGTGGCTGCTAATCGAGGGCTGCCGTAACACCAGTTTTCTCTCCCGTTTTCCTGAGGAACGGGCGTGGGGAAGCTTTCGTTTGCGTGGGGGGAACAGCCTTCATCTCGCACGTCTCTTTGTCTTCGCTCTGACCGCCGACGGCTCTGCGATCATGACACCCGGCATGGAGTTATTCAACGACCGCGACTGCGTCCTCCATTAAAGGCCGGATGCTGTGCGGATATGCCGTTTCATGGCAGAAACTTCAAAAAGTTCCGAGTGCCCGTCACCAAACCCAGCACGTTCATGGCGTGTGGCTGCAATCTCAAAAACAGGTGCTGCAGGCCACAGATGAGATGGCTGAATTGCGCTAGCCGCTTCGGGTGGCATGGATTGAGGATTCGTCGCTGCGGGTTGTCAGGATCGACTTTGGGCGCACGTTGCCCCGAAACATGAGATTTCTGGCATTCGCGATGTTCGGCCTGACGGGCGCTGTTCCGGCGGCTGATTTTCGTGGCTTCTTGGAGGCGCATTGCTTGGAGTGCCACGACAGCGAGATGAAGAAGGGTGATCTCGATTTGTCGTCGTTCACGGATGAAGCGGCGGTGATGCGGGATCGCGCGATCTGGCGGTCGGTGTTTGAAAAGATCGAATCGCATCAGATGCCGCCGCCAAAGCAGAAGTCGCAGCCGACGGCGGCGCAGCGTCAGGAACTCATGGCGTGGATCATGGACATCGCGGCGCGACCGGACCCCGAGCTGGGCGTGGCTGATCCAGGGAATCCGGTGCTGCGGCGGCTGACGCGGCTGGAATACAACAACACGGTGCGCGACCTCTTTGAGCTGCCGATGGATGTCTTCATGTTTCCGGAGCGGCTGCCCATCCGCGACAAGGGCTATTTCCAGCCTGCCAATGGCCAGATGCCGGACGAGCTCAGGATCGAGATACGCGAGTATGGGGCGAAGTATCCGGTGCTCTGTCCCCAGCTCGGTCTTCCCGGTGACAACCGCGCGGAACATGGCTACCGCAATCGCGGAGATGCTCAGGATTTCTCGCCGCTGCTGCTGGAGAAATACCTCGCGGCCGCGCTGGAGATCGTGAACGCGCCAGAACTGCCGCGCCGCAGCCGCGTGTTTGCCGAACTTGTCGGCATGAAGCAAGAAATGCAGTCGCCTGCGGACGTCTCATCCAACGCTCCGGCTCTCGCGTCCGTCCACTCGCCGGACATCGAACGCGCCGCCAAAGCCGAAGGCAGTCCCGACTATCTGGAGCCCTTCCGGGAGCATGTGACCTTGGCACATGCAGACGGCCGTGGCGGTGTCTTCGATGTGCCGCGTGCGCTCGCGAACCAGACCATCGCAGGCAAAGGAGGCCTGATTCGTGCGGCCTTCGGTGCTCGCACGCTCACCATCAATCCCGACAGCGATCTCTGGCTCGCTTCTTTTGCCACCACCAAACCCGCCTCAGCTCCTGCGATCCTCACGAACAAGGTGAAAGGCGCGAAAACCTTCGAACTGACCTTCGACATCGTCAGCGAGGATGACGATGAGGGTATTGAGCGCCTGGGCGTTTGCGTCATGGGACGGCAAAAACAAAGCGGCATGGTCAAACTCACCGCGGTCTTTACCGACGGCACCGATGCCGCGATCACCGCCTTCATCGCTGAAGGCGCGGCAGGCACCACGTTCTATTCCTTCGCCGCACCGCCTGGTGAGGCCATCAAGAAGCTCGCGGTGGATGGTTCGCAGTTCAGTGGTGACTATGTGCTGCTCGACGATCTCGGCATCATCACGAATGGCAGGCCGCAGGTGCGTCCGAGTGTCGCCGAGCTTCAAAAGCCCGCGCCGGGCGGCAGCAACGAAGCCGACCTTCCACGACCGCCACGTGACCGGCTCGCTGCGTTCATGTCACGTGCGTTTCGTCGTGAGGTGGCCGATGAAGAACTTGCCCCCATCTTTTCGATCTTCCAAAACGCGCAAAAAAGCGGCCAGTCAGAGGCGGATGCCATGAGAACCGCGATCGCCGCCGTCCTGTCCTCGCCGGGTTTTCTCTATGTCGAGGCCAATGGCGACGCGACGGACGGCAAGGTTTCGCGGCTGGAGGATCATGAGCTGGCCACCCGCCTGGCATTGTTCCTCTGGTCATCCACACCGGATGACGAACTGCTCAGTCTCGCAAAGGCAGGCAAACTTCGCGAATCGGCAGTGCTGGAGGCGCAGACGCAGCGCATGCTCAAAGACCGGCGCTCGCGCGAGATGAGCGAGTCGTTTGCCGTGCAATGGCTGCGGCTTGATCAGCTTCACACTTCCAAACCCGACCGTGATCTGTTTCCGGGCTTCTACTCAGGTCCTCAGGGAAAATCCACACTTCATGGAGCGACACTTGCCGAGGCGCTGCTGCTTTTCGAAACGGTGCACGTGGAGGACCGCGGCATTCTCGACTTCCTCGCCGCAGACTACACCTGGCTGAACGCGCCGCTCGCCCGGCTTTACGGCCTTCAGCTCGGCGCTGAGGATCAAGCGCCCGAAGTCGCTGCCAACACGAACCGCGAATTGAAGACGAAGAACGACAAAGCCGCCCTCTGGCATCGAGTGAAGCTGAGCGATGCGAATCGCGGGGGCTTCATGAGCATGGCAGCGCCGTTGGTCGTCACGTCGCTTCCCTTCCGCACGAGTCCGGTAAAGCGGGGCGCGTGGCTGCTGGAGACGCTTTTCAACCGACCGCCCACGGAGCCCAAGGTGGCCTTTGCCATTGAGAACGACACCAAGGAAGCCGCGCAGCAGATGAGCATCCGCGAGAAGTTCGAAGCGCACCGCAACAAGGCCGCCTGCTACTCCTGCCACATCCGCCTGGATCCGCCCGGCTTCGCACTGGAACGCTTCAACCCCGTCGGGCAGTGGGATGAAAAAGCGGACGCGAAGGGCGAATGGTCCGGCAGCGCCTTTGACGGACCCGCTGGCTTCAAGAGCATCCTCTCCCGCCATCCCCATGAGTTTACGAGAGGTTTCATCGAGCACCTCCTCAGCTACGCGCTGGGCCGAAAGCTGGAAGTTTATGACATGCCCGTGGTGGACCACATCCAGCGCGCTGCCGCGGCTGATGGCTGGAAATTCAGCCGTATCATTGTCGAGATCGTCCGATCCTATCCGTTCACCCACGTGCGCCGCTCATGATGAATCGCCGCCATTTTCTCCGCTCCACCGGCATCACGCTCGGCCTGCCGCTTTTTGAAAGCCTTGCCAAGGCCGCGCCAGCAGCCTCACCGCGCCGCTTCGCCTTCATCTACACGCCGAACGGCTACCTGCAGAGCAAACTGCTTCCGCAAAAAGCCGCCCAAGGCCTGAACCCGCTGACTCTGACATCCACGCTGGAGCCTCTCTCGAAGATCAAAGACGATCTCGCCTTCATCACCGGCCTGGACCGCCAGTTTGTGCCAGGAACGGGCGTTCACGCGCAGGCTGGCTCGTGCTGGCTCACGTCATCCGCACCGCAGGAAACCCTCGATGGTGGTTTCCCGACGAACCTCACGCTCGATCAGCTCATCGCCCGCCAGATCGGCGCGGACACGGCTCTACCTTCGCTGGAACTCAGCACGAACGACTTCACCGACAACAAGGAGACAAAATACTTCGAATGCATCTCGTGGTATGGCCCCGGCTACGCGGCGAATACGGAAAAGAACCCGCGAGCCGTGTTCCAGCGTCTCTTTGGTCAAAGCCAGGGCGGCCCGCAGCGCAGCATCCTCGACGCGGTGCTCGCGCAGGCACACAGCCTCGAGAAACGCCTCGGCGGTGAGGACAAACAAAAGCTCGGCGAGTATCTCGAAAGCGTCCGCAGCACCGAGCAGCGCATCCAACGCGCCGAGGCAGCCGCCCAACGCATCGGCAAGCCAGCCTTGCCGGAACCGAAGGGCATCCCGGAAAAGCGCAGCGAGTATTTGAAGCTCATGGCCGAGCTGTTCATCCACGCTTTTCAAAATGACATCACCCGCGTCGCCACCCTGCTCGTCGCACCGGAGCGCTGGGACAATCCCACGCTCTACGACGGCCTTTTCGACAAACCGCAGAACCACCATGTCCTGACCCATACCAAGGGCGATGAAGCCAAGGACAAGCTCGCCCTCATTGACCGCTATCACATGGAGTTCTACGCACACGTCGTCGAGCGCCTCCGGGCCACCGGCCTGCTCGACAGCACCACACTCGTCATGGGCAGCGGCATCAGCGATGGCGACCAGCACAACTACGCCGACCTCCAGGTGCTCATCGCCGGCGGCAACTGGAAGCGCGGCCATTTCCACTACGAAGGCAAACGCCCGCTCGCCGATCTCTGGCTCACGATGGCGCAACAGGCCGGTGTGAAGCAGGAACGCTTTGCGGACAGCACGGGGCCTTTAAAAAAGTTGTTTGGGCTTTAGCCCAAGCCTCTGAAACCATTGGGCTGAAGCCCAAGCTACTTTGCCGATGCCTAAATACTTCAACCCTCGCGAAGAGATCCACGCCCATCACGGCCACCTGCCGCACTGGCGTCAGGAGGGAACGATGTATTTCATCACCTCACGCCTCGCGGACTCCATGCCGCAGGAGAAGCTTCGCGAGTGGCATCAGCAACGCGAAAACTGGCTCCAAAGCCATGGCATCGCCGACATCACTCAACTCGATTCACTATCGGAAACCGAGCGCCACGAGTTTCACACCGTTTTCACTGCCAAATGGCACGACTGGCTAGATCAAGGCCGTGGTGAGTGTCATCTACGCCTCACCCATCTTCGAGAGCTGCTCATCCAACGTCTATTCGCCACCCAAGAGCCCAGTTGCGAACTCGATGCCTGGGTCATCATGCCCAATCATCTTCATGCTTTGGTCACGCCAACGGGCAAAACGCTCGGTGAAGTGGTTCGCGTGTGGAAAGGCGGCAGCGCCAGCGACATCAACAAGGCACTCAATCGCACTGGCACGTTGTGGCAGGCTGAGCCCTACGATCACATCGTGCGCAGTGAAGCCCAGACGCAGCACTACCGCCGCTACATCGCCGAAAATCCCATCAAGGCTGGCTTAAAGGAAGGCGAGTACGCGTGTGGACTGGGAAAAGTAGTTTGGGCTTCAGCCCAAGCCTTCAAAGCCCACATCGACCAGCTCAACCAACAAGGCCGCTAATGCGCTATCTCCTTCTCATTCTCTGTTGCCTTCCAGATTGGGCTAAAGCCCAAACTACTTTTTCCGCGCTGGAGCGTTTCTGCATCGACTGCCATGATGCGGACACGAAAAAGGGCGGCGTGGATCTCGATTCGATCCTCCAAGATGGCATCGCGAAGCATGCGGCCACATGGGAAAAGGTGGTGAAGCAGCTCAACGCACGCCACATGCCGCCCGTCGGCAAAAAGAGGCCGGATGAAGAAGGTTACGATGAACTCATCGCCGCGTTGACGACGGAACTCGATGCTCAACCGCCCAAGGCCATCGCAGGTCCGGCATTTCGTCGTCTCACGCGCACCGAGTATCAAAATGCCGTGCGTGATCTGCTCGCGATCGAGTTTGATGCGAAGGCGGCCTTTCCAACGGACGAGATCAGCCACGGCTTTGACAACGTCACCGTCGGCGATTTGCCGCCTGCCTTGCTCGACCGCTACATCAGCGCGGCGCAAAAAATCGCGCGACAGGCCGTGGGCACTTCGACGCAGCCGGAGATCACCGCCATCCGCGTGCGACCGGACATCACGCAGGAGTATCACGTGCCAGGATTGCCGCTCGGCACACGCGGCGGCGTGCTGGTGAAGCATGTCTTCGCGCAAAGCGGCGACTACGAGGTGCAGGTGCGCCTCCAGCGGGATCGCAACGAGCAGGTCGAGGGCATGCACGGCCAGCATCAGCTTCAAATCCTGCTCGACCGCGAAATAAAGAGCGAGTTCACCGTCCAACCGACCAAGGACAAAAACTACGAGAAGATCGACGCGCATCTCAAAGCCCGCTTTCACATCACCGGTGGGCAACATGACCTCGGCGTGACGTTTTTGCCGAATGGCTCGCCGGTGCTGGAACGACTGCGCCAGCCCTACAAATCGAGCTACAACCTGCACCGTCATCCGCGACTGAATCCTGCCGTATATCAGGTCACCATCACCGGCCCGCTCAAGGCTGAGGGCGCGGGCGACACGCCGAGCCGTCGTTTGATCTTCGGAGCGAGTAAAACCGACCCCGAGGCCATCTTGAAGCCGATTTTGCGTCGTGCATGGCGCCGTGACATCACGGCGGCCGATCTCGAGCGCATGCTTCCATTCGTTCGCGAGGCTGCTTCACTCGAAAAAGGCATCGAGTCTGCTCTCGCGGCGATTTTGGTCAGTCGCGAGTTTTTGTTCCGCACGGAGCAAAAGGGCGATGAAGCCGCTTTGGCCTCCAAACTGGCCTTTTTCCTCTGGAGCAGCCTTCCTGATGACGAACTGCTCTCGCAGCATCCGCTCGATCTCGAAGCGCAGGCCCGACGCATGCTGCGCGATCCGCGTGCAAAGGCACTGGTGACCAACTTCGCCGATCAATGGCTCTATCTGCGCAATCTCGATGCCATCACGCCGGACGCGAGGCTGTTTCCCGACTTCGATCACAACCTCCGCGAATCGCTGCGCACCGAGACGAGCCTGCTCTTTGCCGATGTGATCGAAAACGACCGCAGCGTGCTCGATCTACTGCGCACGGATCGCACCTGGCTCGATGAACGTCTCGCCGCGCACTACGGCATCCCGCACATCCACGGCAGCCGCTTCCGCGAGGTGAAACTCGATGCGCCGACGCAACGCGGCGGCCTCCTGCGTCAGGGCAGCATCCTCACCGTCACCAGCTATGCCACACGCACCTCGCCAGTGATTCGCGGGCATTGGATATTGAAGAACCTGCTCGCCACCGAGCTACCACCGCCGCCGCCAAATGTGCCCGCCCTCGATGGCGTCATCTCCGAAAGCCTCCCCATCCGCGAGCGACTTGCGAAGCATCGCGAAATGGCCGCCTGCGCCAGTTGCCACAATCTCATGGACCCCGTCGGCTTCGCCTTGGAAAACTACGACGCCATCGGCCGCTGGCGTGCCGAAGCCGATGCACGTGGCGGTTTCGCCGATGGCAGCGAGTTTGAAGGCGTGAGTGGTCTCGAAGACACGCTCTTGAAGCGCCCCGAACTCTTCGCCACCGCCTTCACGGAAAAACTCATGACTTACGCCCTCGGTCGCGGTCTCGAAGCCAACGATATGCCCGCCGTGCGAAAGATCGTGAGTCGGGCCAAGGCGAACGGCTGGAAGTTCAGTGAGATCATTGTCGGGATTGTCACGAGCGCTTCGTTTGTCTCATCCAAGTGATCCAGCTGGATCATGTGCCCTTCACCACAGGCAGGCAGCCACGCACACTCGGCCGGTGAATGCGCAGCGTGCTGTCGTTACCGATCCAGCCGGGCTCGCCATTTTCATTCACAAAGGCCACACCGATAGGAATCTCCGGCTGTGTGTCAGCGAGGCGGGTGATCTCCGTATCAGCCCGGTCCGACATGGCGATCCAGGCTTTCTTTAGCTCGATGGGATCGAGCTGACGGGCTTGGATGGTTTCGAGTTGGCGGGGATTGATGCGGGCAAAGCGGCGCATCATGTCCAGCAGCAGCATCGGGCTGTAGCCCTCATCTTTGCCACAAGCGGCCCAAATGATGGCCTCCAGTGGATAAATGGAGTCCAGCTCCACGATGTCCACATAGTCACGAGTCACCGAACGTGCGGCCAGAGCCAGCGCCTTGTTCGTGGCCATATCAAAGAGGTGCAGTCTCCATCCCAGCACCTCATCACGCTGGATCGGGAAGAAACGAAAAGCTGAGTCAGCCGCCCAGTCGATCTCCAGTTCCTCACCGCCATGAATCATTTTCGCTTTGCGAAAGCTCGTCGGGTTTAGCCAATCACCCACCGCCTGATGCACTTCATATCCGGCCGCTCGTAAAGCAGCCACATCGCTATCACTCGCTCGCGCCACCTCTTCATCGGCTTCATGAAAAATGTCGAAATCGTGGCTGAAGCGGGCCGATTGCTCGGTGGCGTTGAGCACAAGACCTCCAGCAAAGTGGCTTTCTTCACTGCGATTGGATGCCAGCACGCCGAGCACCTCTTTCTGGAGCGGGGTTAAAGGCATGCGTTGAGTTCTTGGGCTCGCTGCCAGGCTTTGTGGCTGCCTTTGCGGAGATTGAAGACGATTTCCCGGACATCCTCCACCGTCTCGGGAACGAACCCTGGGTTCCACCACCAAAAACACTCATGAAAATCCCGCACAGCCTGACGCGCCATTTCCACCACTTCGGGTGAAACGGGCCGGCTGGGGGCTTCTGCGGTGTCGATGACCATGTAGCAGTTTAGTTTGCCAGAGGCCCTGGCTCAAGTGTGGTTTAAGAGGATACTAACCGTACAAGAGCAGGCTTTGTGTCAGTTTCCCACCCTCAACGCCGTTTCACCTGCCATGAGCACCTTCACCACACGCAAAGCTTTGTCCCGCCGCCATCTGCTGCGCGGCGTGGGGGCGACGTTGTCGCTGCCGCTTCTGGAGGCGATGATCCCGGCGGCCACGGCGGCGAATCGGGTGGCGCAGCCGGCGAAACGGCTGAGCTACATTTACATCCCGATGGGCACGGATCACTCGCGGTGGAATCTCGGCGCGACGAGCTCGCTGGAGCAGCTTTCGCCGATTTTGAAGTCACTGGAGCCGGTGCGGCAGCATTGCACGGTCATCTCGAATCTCGAACTCGAGCCTGCGTATCCCGGCACGCATGCCACGTCGAACGCGAGCTTCCTTAGTGCCGCGCGAGTGAAGCACACGGAGAGCAGCGATTACTACAACGGCACCACCGCCGACCAGATCGCCGCGAAGGCCATCGGGCAGCAGACGCAGCTGCCGTCACTGGAGCTGGCAATGGATTTGATGCAGGTCGTCGGCCAGTGCGACAACGGCTATGCCTGCGTGTATCAAAACAACCTCTCGTGGTCCTCGCCTACCACACCACTGCCTGCCGAGGCGCATCCGCGGCTGGTGTTTGAGCAGCTCTTTGGCGATGGCGGCAGCAAAACGGATCGTCAGGCCGCTTTGCAGCGCCGTGCGAGCTTGCTCGACTTCATCAAGGACGACATGCAGCGCCTCGCGAAGCAACTCGGCCCGCAGGATCGCGATCGCGTGAACCAATACCTCGAAAGTATCCGCGAGGTCGAGCGCCGCATCGAAAAGGCACAGTCCGCTGTCGCGGAAAACGAGCTGCCGGACCTCTCGCGGCCGAGCGGCGTGCCTGCGAGCTACGCGGAGCATGCGCGGCTCATGTTTGACCTCCAGCTCCTCGCCATGCAGGGCGATGTCACGCGCGTCATCACCTTCCAGCTCGCGCGCGAGACCTCAAACCGCACCTACCCCGAGATCGGCGTCAGCGATCCGCATCATCCGCTCAGCCATCACGGCAACGACCCGGCCAAGATCGAGCGCATGTCGAAGATCAACGCCTTCCACGTCAACCTCTTCGCCGAATACCTCGCCAAACTCGCCGCCGTGAAGGAAGGCGACGGCACGTTGCTCGATCACACGCTGCTCCTCTACGGCAGCGGCATGGGCAACCCCAACGTCCATGACCACACCAACCTCCCCATCATCGTCGCCGGTGGTGCCAGCGCAGGCGTGAAAGGCAACCGCCATCTGCGAAATGAGAAAACCATCCCGCTCGCGAACTTGCATCTCACGCTGCTCGACAAAGCAGGCGTGAAGCTGGAAAAGTTCGGCGACAGCAGTGGAATCATTGAGGTGCTGTGATGTCAGCGAACGGCGATCCGCGATTCTACGAGATCAGGAATGTGTTCCTGGAGAACATGGATGAGGCTTTGGCTCGTGTTCGGGGGGATCGGTCTTTGCTCGACGTGCGCAGCGGCCTCGGCGAGACGCTGCTGCATTGGTCTGCCATAGAGTATCGCGAGGACATTGTGAAAGCCCTGCTTGATCTGGGCGCATCGGTCGATCCAACCAATCATTTTGGTTCCACACCCTTTGCGGAGGCTGCACAGCTTCGAAACGAAAACATGTGCCGCCTCCTGCTGAAACACGGCGCCGCAATCGATCCGGTCAATCAAAATGGCGAAACGCCTTTGATGCTGGCGGCATTCATGGGTGATGCCACCACCTGCAGGTTCCTCCTTGGTTTGGGAGCATCGGCTGCGTTGATCAATTCGGATGGCGAATCCGTCCTCGCTGTATCTGCCCGCAGCGGCAGGATCGAAGTGGTTGAAGCTGTCCTAGAGCACCTCGATCCTAAAATCGACGTCAACATTCTGATCGGTGATTCGGATCGCTTCATGTTGGAACAAATCGGCAGCGACATTGCAAACCTGCTTCAAAAGAGGGGGATGCGCCAAGCCTGATTCTACTTCGAATGTTCAACACCCCGCCAGCTCATCTAATGCTCCTGATCTTTGGTTTTGTGGCCGCTGCGCATGCCGCCGATCTTCCCACCGCTGCCGAAAAGCAGGACTGGAACGCCGTTTCCGCTCAAATCGCCTCCAAAGCCGATTTGAATGCCGCGCAGGCCGATGGAGCAACGGCGCTGCATTGGGCGGCATACCATGACAAGGCCGAGATCGTCGAAAAACTGCTCGCAGCGGGCGCAAAGGCCGATGAGGCGAATCGTTATGGCATCACGCCGTTGCTGCTCGCGTGTGAAAATGGCAGCGAAGGCATCGTGCGGGCGCTTTTGAAGGCGGGAGCCGATCCGCAGGCGAAACGACGTGGCGGCGAGACGGCGCTCATGATTGCCAGTCGCACAGGTCGGGTCGGAGCGGTGGCGGTTTTGCTTGAAAAAGGCGCGAAAGTGGACGCGCAGGATCGTGAGGATCAAACCGCGCTCATGTGGGCCGCGGCGGAAGGTCATGCAGAGGTCATCGAGTTGCTCGTGAAGCACGGCGCGAAGGTCGATCATCGGCTCAAATCGGGCTTCACGGCCTTTTTGTTCGCCGCACGCGAGGGAAAGGGCTTGGCGGTGAAGAAGCTGCTTCAACTCGGTGCCGATGTGCGTGACGCCATCGATACGAAAGAGTCCACCGGAGGCCGCGATGCGCCGCAGGGCACCAGCGCGGTGCTTTTGGCCGCGGAGAACGGTCACTTCGAGCTGGCGATGGATCTCATCCGCGCCGGAGCCGATCCGAATGACATGCGCAACGGCTTCACCGCGCTGCACACGATCACCTGGGTGCGCCGTCCGCCGCATGGCGACGACGAGGCCGGTCAACCGCCGCCGGACACGCATGGCAAGCTGAGCAGCCTCGATTTCATCCGCGAGATCGTGAAGGCGGGCGCGAAGGTCGATGCCACGCTCGCGAAGGGAGCCAAGGCGAAGGCCTTTGGCGCGATCAACTTCCACGGTGCCACGCCTTTCCTGCTCGCCTGTCGAAACGCCGATCTGGAGATGATGAAGCTGCTCGTCGAACTCGGTGCGGATCCACACAAACCGAACGCCGATGGCTCCACGCCGCTGATGGCCGCTGCAGGCCTCGGCTGCTATGCGCCCGATGAAGAAGCCGGCACCGAAGACGAATGCGTGGCCGCTTGCGAGTATCTCATCAGCCTCGGCGCGGACGTGAATGCCGTGGACAAGAAAAACCAGACCGCCATGCACGGCGCGGCCTACAAAAGCCTGCCGAAGGTCGCCAAACTCCTCGCCGCGAAAGGCGCGGAGATCGCCGTGTGGAATCAGAAGAACGATCGCGGCTGGACGCCGCTGCTAATAGCCCAGGGTTTCCGTCCCGGAAACTTCAAACCCAGCGTGCCCACCATCACCGCCATCAGCGACATCATGCGCGCGAATGGCATTGAGCCTCCACCACCGCCGGATCGCGACGCTTTGCCGAAGAAGAAGGGCTATGACCAGCGATAGCCAAAAGTGGTTTGGGCTTTAGCCCAAGCTCATCCCAACGATTTGGGCTAAAGCCCAAGCTACTTTTCCCACGCCATGAAACTCATCTCCACGTTCCTCTGCGCCCTATGCGGTTTCACTCAAGCCGCCGAACCTCTCAAGCTGCTCTTCGCCGGCAGCAGCAGCATGTATTGGAACGATCTGCCGCGTGAGGTGGCGAAGATCGTCGATGGCAAAATCGCCGGTCATGTCGGCAGGCAGGTCATTCCCGAAGCCGTGGGCCGCAGTGGCAGTGACATCCGCGTCTATCTCGAGCCCGGCTTCAATCGCTACGAATACGGCATGAAGCCTGGGCAGAGCTTCCTCGACAAAATCGCCACTGAGAAGCCCGACATCGTGCCGATGATGGTCGTGTGCCGTTTCATCATGGGCGACGACGCGCCGGAAAACGGCAACCCAGATCACGCCACCGCCATCACCCGCTACTGCGAGGCCATTCGCGCCGCCGGGGGCGAGCCGATGTTTTATGAAATGGGCTGGGGCAAGACCGAACGCGAGGCTGAAGGCCGTCAGCGCATCCTGGAACTCGCGAAGAAGAACCAAATCGCGCTCTTCGCGCCCTGCTCCACGGCTTGGGCGCGTGTTTATGCCGAGAAGCCCGATCTCGCTCTCCAGCATCCGCAGGACAACGCGCACCCCGGCGATGCAGGCCATTTTTTGAACCTTGCTTGCTTCTACGCCGCCCTGACGCGTGAATCACCCGTCGGCAAACTGCCGCGCACCTTTCACGTCTGGCCCCACGGCAAGTATGAGGCCGATGCGGCCAAACTCGCCGCCTTCCAGCCCGATGCCTACCAGGCGAAGATGGCGAAGTGGATGTTCAAACATATGTCCATGCATCAAACCGCGAGCCTCGACGATGAAACCGCCCGCTACCTCGAAACCGTGGCCTGGGAGACTTGGCGGACGATCAATGCACAGCTCGGAGGCGAGAAAAAGTAGCTTGGTCATCAGCCGAAATCATCTCGCCAGCACTTGGGCTGAAGCCCAACCTACTTTCTTATAAGCGTGGCTCTTCTTCCATGACTCTGCCCATCAAGACAACCCTTGACCGCGTTCCCGGTGGCATGATGCTCGTGCCGCTGCTGCTTGGCTGTGCGATCGCGAACGTGTTTCCCGGCACGCCGGAGTTTTTTGGCAAGTCCTTCACCAGTTCGCTCTTTGGCGGGGCGATGCCATTGCTCGCGGTGTTTTACGTCTGCCTCGGCGCCACGCTGGATTTGAAAGTCACGCCTTACGTTCTGAAAAAGGGCGGCGCGCTGCTCGCCACCAAGGCATTGTCCGGCGTGCTATGCGCCTTCGCATTCGGTGCATGGCTCGGTGAGAAGCCGGTGTCGGATGGCGTGCTCGCAGGTCTCTCCACACTCGCTGTCGTCGCCGCGATCAATGATACGAACGGAGGCCTCTACATGGCGCTGATGGGGCAGTATGGACGAGGGAGAGACGTGGCGGCGTATGCGGTGATGAGTTTGGAGAGCGGACCGTTCTTGACCATGCTTTCGCTCGGTGTCGCAGGATTGGCGGCCTTTCCGTGGCAGGTCATGCTCGGCGCGGTTCTGCCCCTGCTCGTAGGCATGACGCTAGGCAATCTCGACCCGCAGATGCGCGAGTTTCTCGGTAAAGGCGCCAGCGTGATGATCCCCTTCTTCGCCTTCGCCATCGGCACCACGATGAGTCTCGCGAGTCTTTGGCACAGCGGTCTGCTCGGCATCGCGCTTGGCGTAATTGTGGTCATCTTCTCGGGCACGCTATTGCTGTGCGTGGACAAGCTCACGGGTGGAAATGGTCTCGCTGGCCTCGCCGCCAGTTCCACCACAGGCAATGCCGCCGCCGTGCCCGCCCTCGTCGCTACTGCCAATCCCGCGTATGCCGAGGCAGCCGCCAGCGCCACGGCGCTTGTGTCTGCTGCTGTTGTTGTCACTGCTTTGCTCACGCCGCTCGTCACCGCGTGGTGGTCCGCACGAACGCAGCCATTCACCAGGCCATCCCTCCCGTTTCCTCCTTGATGCCCAAACCCCTCATCGCCGTCACCATGGGTGATCCCGCCGGGATCGGCCCCGAGCTTTGCCTGCACCTGCTGCGGAACGAAGCCATCGCCAAAGTCTGCACGCCCATTATCTACGGCGACCTCAGCGTACTGGAGCGCGTGTCGAAAGTTCTCAACCTGCCGTTCAACCCCGCCTCGGTGCGCGACCTGCGCTGCGTGGATGGCGCGAACATCACACCTGGCAAAGTCAGCGCCGCGTGTGGCAATGCCGCTTTTCGCTATGTCATCGCCGCGATTGAAGCCGGACTCAATGGCGAGGTCGCCGCCGTCGCTACCGCGTCATTGAACAAGGAAGCCATGCACGCCGCCGGGCACAAGTATCCTGGTCACACCGAAATCTTCGCCGAGCGCATGAGCGCCGCCCGCTCGTGCATGATGCTCACTTCGCCGGAGCTGACGTGCAGCTTTGCCACCGTGCATGTCGGCCTGTGTGATGTGCCCGGCCTGCTCAGCGTGCAGCGCGTGCTTGATGTCATCGAGCTCACGCACGCCGCCATGCGCCGCATTCGCGGTCATGAACCGAAAATCGTCGTCTGCGGCCTGAATCCGCACGCGGGTGAGAACGGCCTCTTCGGCCAGCGTGAGGAGGAGCGCTTCATCATTCCTGCCATCGAGGCGGCACGCGCCCTGGGTATGAATATCGAAGGTCCGCTGCCGCCCGACACCGCCTTCCTCGCGTGGCGCAGAAAACAGACCGATGCCTTCGTCTGCATGTATCACGACCAGGGCCACATCCCGCTGAAAGCGCTCGCCTTCGACTCCGCCATCAACACCACGCTCGGCCTGCCTGTCATCCGCACCAGCGTTGACCACGGCACCGCCTTCGACATCGCCTGGCAGGGCAAAGCGAATCCAAACAGCTTGTTTGAAGCCGTGCTGCTGGCGGCCAAGATGAGCGCCCAATGATTGCCATCATCGCCGACGACTTCTCCGGTGCCGCCGAGCTGGCTGGCATCGCCGCGGCATGTGGGTTCAAGTCGGAGGTGCAGACGCGATTCGATCCCAGTAGCGAGGCCGAAGTCATCGCTGTGGACACGGACACGCGGTTAAAGTCCGAAGCCGAGGCCGCGCAGATCGTGAAAGACGTCACACGCCGCATCATGGCTGCCGGGCCGTCGTGGATTTACAAGAAGACCGACTCGGTCATGCGCGGACACATCCGTGTTGAGATCGAGGCGATTCTTGATGCTGCATCTCTCAACGAGTGCGTTTTCATCCCGGCGAATCCCTCCAAAGGCCGCGTCATCCGAAATGGCGGCTACTTCGTGAATGAGGTGCCGCTACATCAGACCGTCTTCGCCAGCGATCCCGACTTTCCACGACACACGTCGAACGTTCGTGCGCTGCTAGGCGGCTCCGAGCGCATCCTCACGCCGGATGCGACGATGCTCGATGACCTCAGGGTTGAATTAAGCAGCCAAACTCTCGCGGCGGGCGCGGCGGACTTCTTCGCTGCGCGCTTGGAAAGTAGTTTGGGCTTTAACCCAAATCCCCCGCCATCGATTGGGCTAAAGCCCAAACTACTTTTGCTCCTCTGCGGCAGTCTCGCCGCATGGGACACCGGACGCGCCGCGCAGATGGCCGAACGCGGTTTTGTCGTCCAAACGCTCGAAGAGGCCGTTTCGCCCGCTATTTGGCAATCCACGTCCAAACTCATGCTGGCCATCGGCAGGCCCGAGACGGCCGACAGCGCCGGGTTGACCGAAAAACTCATCGAAACTGCTCTTCCGCTGCTCTCGGGCACTCAATACGACCTCCGCGTCGGTCTCGAAGGCGGTGCCACGGCGATGGCTTTCATCCGTCGAATGGGCTGGACGCGATTGGAAGTCATCCCGGAAGGTCACGTCGGTGTCGGCAGCCTGCGCCCGCATGGAGGCCCCTTGCTCTGCGTGAAGCCC
The DNA here is from genome assembly GCA_015075365.1 of Verrucomicrobiaceae bacterium. Classification (GTDB taxonomy): domain Bacteria; phylum Verrucomicrobiota; class Verrucomicrobiia; order Verrucomicrobiales; family Verrucomicrobiaceae; genus Prosthecobacter. Next base: position 363,519 of record JABTUN010000005.1, on the reverse strand, counting down.
GGGAGCTATGAATGGCCGCTGACGCTTTTCCGCTGACACATCCGCTCATCCCCGGATCTTGCCCATGGCAGCGTTATTGCCCGACAAACCGCTGATGCGATTGCGAAACTCATAAACATCGGCGCGATAAAGAGTTTCCTCGTGCCAGAGCGGCGTTTCGTCGTCAACATAACCGGTGGCAGTAATTTTGAAGCAGGCGGAGCCGGCAGGCACCTGCAGGAGAGCCGCCCCGGCTCTGGATGCATTCACCGCGCGGATCGTCTCATCGGCACCTGTGATCACGAGGCCGCATTTGCCCGTCCAGCAGGCATAAAGCGAGTGTTTGGCATCCGTGCGGGTCATTTCAGGACAGAGCGAGGCGACCACGTGCCGCCGCTCGTAAATGACAGGCGTGCGGTCGGCGAGACGGATGCGCTCCATGTAAATGAGCGGCGTTTCGCTCGTGACGCGCAGGGCCTGTGCGACATCACCCGGAGCCTCGGCCGCATTCGTGCGGCGGTATTCGAGCAATTCAGTGCCGGGCTTTTTGCCCACGGCCCTGGCTTTGTCGGTGAAGCTCACGAGCCGCTCCAGATCATAATCGAGCACACCCTCGCGCACAAAAGTTCCCGCGCCTCGACGCACCTCCAGCAACCCGGCTGAAACGAGGCCGCTGAGGGCCTTGTTCGCCGTGGGCCGGCTTGTTTTGAAACGCTCCGCGATCTCGCGCTCGGTGAGAAACTTCGCGCCGGGCGTGAACCCGCCATCACGCACCAGGGCACGGAGTTTCTCGACGAGATGTTGATGAAAAGTGCTGTTGGGGGTCATGAGGCGAGAATTGCTGAAAAGAAGCACTTTGACAAGTGGCTAAGCCAATTCCACAACTGGGCTGCCATAACAGATGCCATGAAGTATTCCTATTCCGACCTCGCCAAAATGATCGACCACAGCCTGCTGCATCCGACCATGACGGATGCGGACCTCGAAGCCGGCTGCAAGCTCGCCGCCGAATATCAGGTCGCCTCCGTTTGCATCAAACCCTACGCCGTGAAGCAAGCGGTGGAGTGGCTCCGAGGCTCTGGTGTCCTGGTTGGTTGCGTCATCGGTTTCCCCCACGGCAACAGCACCACCGAATCGAAGCGCTACGAGACCGAACTCGCCTGCCGGGACGGTGCGCACGAGATCGACATGGTCATCAACATCGGGAAGGCGCTCGGCGGCGACTGGGACTATGTGGAGGCGGACGTGAAGGCTGTCTGCGACGAGGCGCATCGCCACGGTGCGAAGGTGAAGGTGATTTTCGAAAACGATTACCTCACCAACGGGGGGGGCGGACTCGACAGCGACACGTTCAAGAAGAAACTCTGCGCGCTCTGCGAGCGCGCCGGGGCCGACTGGGTGAAGACCAGCACCGGCTATGGTTTCGTCAAACAGCCCGACGGCAGCTACAACTACAAGGGTGCCACGGAGCACGATCTCGCCCTGATGCGCGCCAGATGTTCGCCCAAAGTGCAGGTCAAGGCCGCCGGGGGCGTGCGTGATCTCGATGGACTCATCAAAGTGCGTGACCTCGGTGGCTCCCGTTGCGGTGCCACCGCCACCGCGGCGATGATGGACGAATACCGCAAACGCGAGGCAGCGGAGAAAACTGGACAGAAAATTGAATCCCAGGGTTCGGTGATTGGCGCTGGCGGCTATTGAACGGCCATTCTTCCAGTAATGATGAAGCGCAGCACCTATCTGCACACCACCGCTCTTAACACTTGTCCTTGAGCAGGCCGATTAGAAGGGATCGCCTGATAAAGGACGTCGTCACAGCGCATCAGCAAAGCCTGAAAAACGCCACCGCTCTCTTTTCCGGGTGGTAAGCGGAAGGTCAGGATTGCTATAGATTACCCGTTGCCCTGTGCAGGTGTTGCCTCCCTCACTCTAAGTCATGAACACACTCCAGCACATTGCTATCCTCACCCTCGCCTGTCTCCCACTCCACGCCCACACCTTCACCAATGCCCAAGGCACGCACATCGAGGGCGAAATCCAAAGGGTGCAGGGCAGCCAGGTCACGCTGAAGCTCGCGGACGGTCGCGTGGTGACCTTCGGGATTGCCTTCCTCTCGAAGGCCGATCAAGAGCACGTCCGCGCTTGGAAACCGGCCTCCCAGGGCGAGGGCGGAATCTACCTCGCCGTCGGAAACGGGTTGCATCGCCTCTCCTCGACGGACGGCATCACATGGAGCCATCATCAGTTCGTCGGGAAGCCCGCGCATGATCAGAACGACCTCAAATCCATCGCCACCGGCAACGGTGTGGCGGTGGCGGTCGGCGGCTTCTCGAAATCCAACATCCTCACCACCCGCGACGGCGTGGATTGGCATATCAATGACTTCAACGCGGGCGTGCTCAGCGGCGTGATCTTTGTGAACGACGCCTCCCATGCCTTTGGCGAAAGCGGTAAGGTGATCCGCTCCACGGACGGCCTGAAGTGGGAGGTCATCGGCGATGCCAAGACGAAGGATTACCTCACCGCCGAGGCGCAAAAGCTCGGAGAGGCCGCCCCCATCAAGTCGAACATCCGCGACTGGCGTTTTGCCGGCGGACGCTTCGTCGGCTCGGGCGACAACGGCTTTCTCATCACCACCACCGACTTCCAGAAATGGGACTATCCACCGCGTATCGAACCGCGCTCGCGCCTCTACATCGCCACCAACGGTAACAGCTTTGTTGTCGTGGGCGATGCCACGCTGCATCACACCGCCAACGGCCTGGAATGGCAAAACGTGACGCCCAAGCTCCCCGAAGGCACAAAGTTTGGCAGCCTCGTCTTCGATGGCGCACGCTACCTCGTGAACACGCGCAAGGGAACCGGCTACGAGTCCGCGGACGGCATCAAATGGAAGGAACTCAAAGGCGTCGCCCTGCCCGGCACCCTCGCCGCCGTGCGTCCCGATCTGCTCTACGCCTTCGAGACCTACTGGAAGCCCACCGAGAACCTCCGGTACTCGACCGACGGCGGCAAATCCTGGAAAAGCGCCTTGCTGCCCGCTCCAGCCGGCGTCACGCGCATCATCCGGGCGGACCTTTCTCCTGCCACGCGATGATCACCTTCGACGATTTTCTCAAAGTGGAGCTACGCGTCGGACGCATCGTCGAGGCACGGGGTTTTCCGGAGGCGCGGAAGCCTGTGTTCATTCTCCACATCGATTTGGGCCGGAAGTCGGCCTGCGGAAGTCCAGTGCGCAAATCACCGCGTTCTACCGCCCCGATGAGCTTGCCGGTCGGCTGGTCGTCGCCTTGATCAACTTCCCGCCCAAGCAGATCGGCCCGTTCATGTCCGAATGCCGGAGGTGTCCGAAAGTTTGTGTTTCGGGCCGACAAGAGGTCACGCTATTACATGGTGCCCAAGGAATTCCAAAGGACGCTGCCGGATGGCACGTGATGCTGGACGTTGGGAAGGTCGTGCTCCGCTTTTGAGGGCAACCGAGCAAAGCGCTCTCGAAAGGCGGCTGGGAGTGCCAGCCGCCTTTTGTATTCTTCGATATGATTTGACTCCGCGCTCAATGCCTCCACCAGAGCGGCAAAACTCAATTTGCCGTGATTCCGTATGCCGACTACCTTGCCATCCAGGAGGAGTTCGAGGACGCCGCCTGCCTGCGGATTTTGCGCAAGGCCAAGGCGAGTGAAGGCAAAAAGTGCAAACGTCTCACTGAATGATGTCAAAGCACGGCTTGGACGCACTAAAGCTTAGAGAAACTTGGTTGCTGCCTGACAGCATCACATGATCTCGGAGCTCATGGCTGGGCGCGGAGCAGATCATCGATCCCACAGACCGGCACAGCCTGTTCTTCAACGCCGCCTTCCAAACGCTCGCCCTCGACGCCCTGTGCTGAACTGCCACCTGATGCATCACGAGAGCGGTTTTAACAGGCTGATGAAGAACACCGCAAGAGCTGCGGACCGGGTCACTGCCCCGATCTACAGCGCAGGTGCTCGAGCTGTTGTAGCACCGGCAAGTGGCCGGTGAGGGCATTGTTCAGCAGCCTGTTAAATCCGACATCGACCTCACAAGTCGTGATGAACTGCACACCTAGAGCCATTCTGATGCGATCCAAGCGGACTTGGAGGGGCGGCAGAGTCATGAACTCAGCGCCTGGATTACGCGCTCACGCTCGCTGCTGCCACCTTGCCCTCGCTGTTCACGATCTTGCCGGCGAGGTCCGCTTTGCAGTCGGCTTTGAGTTCGTCGCGGAATTTGCGGACGAAGGACTGCGTGGGCCAGGCGGAGGCTTCGCCGAAGGCGCAGATGGTGCGGCCGTCGATTTGCACGGCGACCTGCTCCAAGGTGTCCACGTCGTCGGGGCTGGCGTTGCCGGAGACGATGCGGTCGCTGATCTTTTTCATCCACAGGCTGCCTTCGCGGCAGGGGGTGCACTGGCCGCAGCTCTCGTGGGCGTAGAAGTTGTTCAGGTTGTTGATGACCCAGCTCATGCTGCGGCTGTCGTCCATGATGATGACACCGCCGGAGCCAGCCATGGTGCCGCAGGCGGCCATGGTGTCGAAGTCCATGGGGATGTCCCAGATGGTGAGCTCGCGGCCGTCTTTGAGCTTAAACGTCTCGTCGGCACGCAGCACCTTGGCGGAGGAACCGCCGGGGATAATGGCTTTGAGTTTGCGGCCGGGCTTCAAGCCGCCGCAGAGGTCGTTGATGACCTCGCCCATGGTGACTTTGCCGACCTGCACTTCGTAGTAGCCGGGCTTTTGCACGTCGCCGGAGACGCAGAGGATGCGGGTGCCGGTGTTGTTTGGGGTGCCGAGCTTGGCGTATTCCGCGCCGCCCATCTGCAGGATGTGTTTCACATGGCAGAGGGACTCGACGTTGTTCACGATGGTCGGGCTCATGTAGAGGCCGAGCGCGGCGGGGAAGTAGGGCGGCTTGATGCGCGGGTAGGGGCGCTTGCCTTCAAGGGACTCGATGAGGCCGGTCTCCTCGCCGCAGATGTAGGCCCCTGCGCCGCGGTGGACGTAGATTTCGCAGTCGAAGCCGCTGCCGAGGATGTTTTTGCCGAGGAAGCCCTTCGCGTGGGCCTCCGCGATGGCTTTTTCGAGGATCTTGGCGCCTTCGGGGAATTCCTCGCGGATGTAGATGTAGGCGAGATTGGCCCCGACGGCGTAGCAGGAGATCGTCATGCCCTCGATGAGCTGGTGCGGGTCCTGATGGATGATGTAGCGGTCTTTGAAGGTGCCGGGCTCGGATTCGTCAGCGTTGCAGATGAGATAGACCGGCTTCGTGTTTGTTGGCGGGATGAAGCCCCACTTCACGCCGGTGGGGAAGCCCGCGCCGCCACGGCCGCGCAGGCCGCTGGCCTTCACCTCGTTCGTGATGGCACCGCGCTCCATGCCGAGGGCCTTTTTGAGCATCTCGTAGCCGCCGTCGGCAATGGCACACTCGATGGAGGGATTCCAGCCGACGCGATCGACGTTCTTGAAGATGAGGCGGTGTTCGCGGGGATGGGGTTCTTTGCCGGGGAGATACGAGGTGGAGGACATGGGGGCTGCGGCGAGTATGAAAACGCGAGGCGGCGGGGCAAGGGGATTATTCCTTCTTTACGCGGCAAACTCACCGGACGGATGCGGTGATCACGGCCCGGTGACACGAATACGGTAGAACGCCGTGCCTGCGGGGCTCGAAGGATCGGTCAGCGACACGGGCAGGTCAACGGCCAGGGGACCCTCCGTGTCCACCGTGGTCCATGTCCCATTGGTCATCGTGGCGCTGCGCTCCAGGATGTAGGTGCGGCCTGTTTTGCCGGCAGTGCTCACGCTGAAGGTGTTGCCGCTGCGCTGCGGGTTCTCGGCTTTGAAGAAATCGCCGCTCAGCGTCGGGTTGGTGCCTGCGGCATATTCTTGGGCGTTGGTGAAGCCGTCGCGATCGTAGTCGTGGCTGTCGGCGGCATCGCCGCTGTTGGCGGTGGTGCCAAAGTAGGTCTGCCGCCAGGTTTCCTGCGGGGTCTGGCTGGATTGGAAGGTGATGGAGAATGTCTCCGTGCTGTTTGCCACCACGAAGATGCTGTGATTCGCGGGCACCTGGTAACCGCTGACAGGGATGAACTCGACGAAAAGCTCGCCAGCCGGGAGGCCGACACGGGCGTTTCCACTCATCGTCCAGGATCTGGTGGAGCCGGCAGGCCGCCAGCCGGAGCCGGCAGGGGTGATGTTGATGATCGCCGCGCCCACGCTGGTCGTGGTGGTTCCATTGTATCCGGAGTGCGTGATGCCGCCGCCGGTGTAGCCCTGGTCATCGATGCCGCTCTGCTGCGCAGTGTCGAAAAGCTGGATCACCTGGCTGTCGATCGCACGCACGATGCTCTGCGTGGCTCCGCCGAGGTAGATGGCGGCGGGATACCAGTTTCCGTTCGTGTGCTGCACGCAGAGCGGGCCGCCGCTGTTCCCGCCTGTGCTGCGGATGCCAGAGGTGGCGAAAACGCGGTCATTCGGGAAAGCGAAGCCCGTGAAGCTCAAATTGGCAGCCGGTGTGGCATGCATGCGGCCTTGATCAAGAGCGGCAATGCCATCGACCGGATAACCGACGAGCATTTTCTGCGCGTTCGAGATAAGGAACTCGTTGTTGGTCAGATCGCTCGCCAGGAAGCCCGCGAAGCCCGTGCGCGCGGCATCGGTGTCATTGATGAAGTACAGCGCGGCCACGTCTTTCTGCCGTGAGGCCAGCGAGAAGGAGCCTGGCGTCTCCGCCGCACGCTGGGTGGCGTAACCATCGATCAAATAGTACCCGCGCGGCGTCACCGGCAGCGGCTCATGCCCGCCCGCATCCTCCTGGAGCAGCCATTGCAGCCCCTGCACAGCGGAAAGCGAGCCCTCATCAAAGACCACATGCGCCGCCGTGGCGACCACACGCGATTTCACAGCGAAACCAGTGCCAAGACCCGAGTTGCTGCGGATCTGGCCCACATAGCCGTAGGGCTTCGTGGCATCCGTGGACACAGTGCCAAAGCTCAACACGGACGGCGGCGTGCCGGTCGGGCTGAAGGCATCCGCATAGACGATGGCGGGATTCACCGTCTGACCGCTGCTCACGGCGATGTTCACCAGCACCGGCGTCGCGTAACCAGAGACAGGCTTGCATTCGACAAGGTAGCTGCCTGCCGGGAGAGCAGACACGGTGGTGCCGCTGTTGCGCCAGGTGGTTTCGCCCAGGAGCCGCCACTGGCCGCGCTCCGCCTCGTTGACTGCCTGGGCCAGCGTGTCCGGCTTTAGCACGACGAGGATGCCCCCCGTGCCTGAAGAGGGGGTGGCATAGTATTCAAAATCGGCCATCTGGCCGCTGGCGGTGACGTTCACCGTGTCCGTACCCGGCTGGAGATAGCCCGGCACAGGACGAAACTCAATCAGCCGAGAACCATGCACCAGCCCGGTCACCGTGTCGCCGCTGGCACGCCAGCGATGCTCGCCCAGGAAGCGCCAGCCGCTCAAAATCCCCGTGGGAGCCAGCGTGACGGTGAGGCTGCCATTGGAGGCCGGTGGCTCATTCGGGAACTGCTGCGCCAGGCCGGAGATGACCGCAGGCTGGAAGGTCAGAACGTTCCCCGTCGTCGTGCCGCCACTGCTGGTGGCCTTAACGCGGAAGTGGTAGGTGGTGAATTGCGCCAGATTGGTGATATCCACGCTTACCGGGGTGTTTGCATTACCTGTGACGGGCGACTGCGCGGCGGTGAGCGCGTTCGGGAAGTCCGTGCCGTTTGTGCCCCACTCAAAGGTGACCACCGCGCTGCCATTCTGCGCGTTCACCTGCCCGTGCAGGCGCGCACTCGTCGTGCTAAGCGCGGCAGCAGCCTGTGTTTCGACAATCGGCGGCAGCGGCAGGGTGGTGAAGGTGGCGTCAGCGCCCTGCGTGGTTCCGGCGCTGTTCTGCGCCACGAGCCGGTAGTGATAGGTCGTCGCCGGTGTGAGCGAGGAGACGGGCAGGGACACCGGCTGCGGAGAGGTCACCGCTCCGAAGCCGGTCACGCTCGTGATACCGGTGTAGGTGGTGGTGAGACCATACTCAAACCACGCGGTGGTGATGGCACCGTTCGGATTCACGTTGCCTTTCAGCGTTGCTCCGGTGGTGGTGATGGGATCGGGGGTGAGAAGGCTCAGTCCTGGCGCGGAGATTGATGTCGTCGTGAAGACCACGTCATCCCCATAAGCCGTTCCGGCGGCACTTTGCGCCACGAGGCGGAAATGATACGTCGTGCCGAGCGTGAGGCCGCTGATTGGCGCGATGACGTTCACATTGCTGCTGCCCGCGGAGATGTTCTGCGGCGCGGTGGTGTTGCCGTAGAGCGTGTCCGTGCCGAACTCGAAGTAGATCGTCGTGGCGCGCGTGTTCGGATTCACCGTGCCGGCAAGCGTGGCGCTGGTGTTGGTGATGCTGTTTGAACCCGTGGTGACAGCCACCGGAGGGTCCGGCAGCGTGGTGAAGGTGAGATCATTGCCTTGCACACTGCCGCCGCTGTTCGTGGCGATGACGCGGTAATGATAGGTCGTGTTGGGTTGCAGCCCGGTGAGTGCCTGGGTGAGCGTCACGTCACTCCCACCGCTGCCGATGTTGGTTTGCAGCGCCGTTTGCGTGCCGTAACTGGTGGTGAGTCCATACTCGAAACGTGCATCGGTGGCCAGGCTGTTCGGGTTCACGAGCGCGTTCAGCGTGGCAATCGTCTTATCCACGGAGGTGGCGGCATTTGTGGTGACAATCGGCGGCCCGCCGGGGAGCGTGAGAGGTTTGGCGACGAGCGCGACGTTATGCTGTGCCGATGATCCAGAATAAGCACGCGCAAACCTCTCGCCAGCGGTGAGCACTCCGGGGCTGACATAGACAGGCGTGACGGAACTCGTCGGTGATGCCCCATGACCCAGCTGGCCGGTGGAGCCGGCTCCCCAGGCGGCGATAGTTCCGTCAGAAAGGCATACGAGCTGGTGCAGGCGGCCCGGCACGAGCTGCTCGATCACATTGGCTCCGAATGCGTTCGTCACAGGCACGTTGATGGGGCTGTAATAGAATGTCGTGGCGGTGCTCACGCCAAGCTGTGCATTGACATTACGACCCCAGCCGCTCAAAAGCCCGTCGGTTCCCAGCATGATGCTGTGATGCACACCTGCGCCGAGCAACACAGGTGTTCTCCCGGCCAGCTCGCCGCTGGCTGTCGTCACCACCGGCACCGAACTGGAGGTATTCGTGCCATTCCCCAGCATGCCGTATGGATTCTCTCCCCAGGCTGCAAAGGTGCCATCCGTGCACCACGCCAGGCTATGGGTCACTCCGGCCGCGATGCGGGCGATTGTTTTTCCACTCAGGACACCTGCGGTGCTCACCGCCACTGGCACGCCGCTCTTGAAAGGGGCGCCGCTGCCATTGCCGAGTTGGCCGCCGCCTGCGATGCCACTGCTCGATCCCCAGGCAACCAGGGTGCCGTCAGAGCATAGCGCCAGCACATGACTGCCGCCTGCGGCAATGAAGGTGACCATTCTCCCGGCCAGCACACCGGAATCATCCACGAGCACAGGCACAGAGCTGTTGGAAAAGGCTGCGTCGTTGCCTAGCTGACCGTCCGCATCCGAGCCCCATGTCGCGATGCGTCCATCACTGCACAACGCGACGCTGAAGTTCGTGCCTGCGGCCACCGCCACCACCTGCCTGCCGGACAAAACGCCTGTTTGGTTCACCGCAACGGGACTGCTGCTGGAGGTGGTTGAGTTATTGCCCAGTTGGCCTGCGCTGTTCGTGCCCCAGGCCGCCACCACCCCATCGCTGCACAGAGCCAGGCTGTGATTGAAACCGCAGGCGGCAGACAGAATCGTTTTGCCACTCAGGGGTGTCGTCACGCTCACCGCCGAGGGCAGCATCGTGAAGGTCGGCGTGCTGGAGCCATTGCCCAGGGCACCGCCCGAGTTCAGTCCCCAACTCACCAGCCTGTTCCCCGCCCACTCCAGCACCAGGTCATTGCCATCGCCTCCGTAGTAGTTCACCACGAAGGTGTAGTCCTTGCCGGCGTGGTTGAGGTCAATGAGCTGCCCGTGCACCAGCACACCGTAAAAGGTGTTCGTGAAGATGCCCTCGATGAAACTCAACCCGGTGTTCTCCAGCATCATGAGTCGCGCGCCAGGTTGCGGGTCAAAGCCGAGGCTCAGCACCGCTTCGTAGCCGTTCGCATCGAATCCCGCGGCCTGCGCAGGCACTTCACGCCCCGTTTGCCAGTTGATGTTCAGCTCTGGATCGCCCGACCCCTCCAAGTTCACGATGAATGGACTGGGGACGCCGTTGCTGGTGATTTGCAGGCTGGCTGTGCGCCCACCGATGCTCTGCGGATTGAAGCGCAGCACCACCTCCGCAGCCTCTCCGGGGGGCAGAGTTGCTTGTGGCTGTGACTGAATCACAAACATGCCTGCATCTGCCCCGAGCGTCGCCGCGCTGATCCCGGCGAGGGTCTGAGTTCCCGCATTTCGAATCACAAAACCTTTCGTGCGATACGCCCCGGCCACCAGGCTCCCGAAGTTCACCGGCGGCAGACTGTTGTGGGATAAGCTGCCGCCTTCATGCTCCACCACGATCTTCGGTTCATTCGCCGCCGTGCCGATCAGGGCCAGAGTGTGGCCCGCAGTGCCTCCGGAGGCCGTTTGAATGAACAAGTCCGTACTGCCCAAAATCGCGTTGTTCGCCAAAACGGGCGCCAAACTGTCCGAAACGGCGTTGTTGCCGAGTTGGCCGCTGTTTCCGGCTCCCCACATCGCGAGACTGCCATCGCTGCAAAGAGCTCCAGCGTGGTTTTGGCTCATGTGAAGGCTGACGATCGTTTTTCCACTCAAAACACCGCTCGTGAGCACCGCCTGCGGCGTGGTGAAGCTCGTCGTCGCGCTGTTCACGCCGAGCTGGCCGCGATCATTCAGCCCCCACGCGGCCAAAATACCGTCTGAGCACCGCACGAGGGCGGATTGACCTCCGGCGGCGATCTCGACGACGCTTTTGCCATTCAGCACGCCCGCCGTGCTCACCAGCGCCGGCACATTGCTCGGCGTGGTGCTGTTGTTGCCGAGCTGGCCGCTCGCATTCAGCCCCCACGCCGCCACCGTCCCATCCGCCAGCAGCGCCAGCGTGTGATTTTGACCGCACGCGATGGCTATGGCCGTGTGCCCCAGCAACACGCCACTCGTCGCCACCGCCACCGGCACATTGCTCTGCGTGTTGTTTCCATTCCCAAGCTCGCCGTTCGTGTTGCCGCCCCAGCACACCACCGTGCCATCGCTGCACAGCGCCGCGCTGTGATTCGCCCCCGCGCTGATGGCGATCACGCGTTTGCCGCTCAATGCACCGCTCGTGTTCACAAGCACCGGCGAAGTGCGATCCAGCACGCCATTGTCACCGATCTGGCCGAAACTCCCGTCACCCCACGCCGCCAGCGTGCCATCGCTGCACAACGCCAGACTGTGCTGACCACCGGCCGCCACCGCGATGATTTTTTTGCCCGCCAGCACACCACTCATCGTCACCGCCACTGGCGTCGTGGCACTCGTCGTCGTGCCATTGCCAAGCTGACCATTCGCATTGCTCCCCCACGCCGCCACCGTGCCGTCCGAGGCCACCGCCAGCGAATGCGCCTGCCCCGCTCTCATCGAAAGAATCGTCTTCTGATAAATCGGAGCCGTCCCAACCACCTGCGTCGGCACATTCGCCTGCGTCGCCGCCCCCGTGATGCCGAGCTGCCCGCTCTCATTCGCCCCAAACGCCGCCAGTTTCGTCCCCGCCCGCTCCAGCGTCAGGTCATTGCCGTCTCCGCCGAAGTAATTCGCTACGAAGCCGTAGTTCACGCTGTTGAAGGTCAGCGGCACGGTGGCTCCGTGGGCCAGATTAGCGAACTCTCCACTGATGGGATGAAAACCGGTGTTGTTCAGCAGCAGAAGCTCCGTTCCAAGCGGGGGGGCGAATCCGAGCGTGATGTTCACCGTGCGTCCTGTGGCTGAAAACAGGGGGGATTGTAGTGCCACAGTGCCTGCGGAGGTGAAATGTGTCTGCACCTCGGCTTCCGCCGCATACCTCGCCACGGCGAAGTCATAATTGCTGCCGTTGTGGGAGCGACCGGCAAGCAGGGCGCTGCCATCGGCGAGCGCCAGCACCACGCGCCCCTCGTCGTTGCCTCCCCCAACGGGCGTCAGCACCTTTCCGGTGCCCAGCCATGTGTTGTCCAGAGCACCCGTGGGCAGGAGTCGCAACAGGGCGAAGTCCGCGTTGCCGCCGCTCACGGCATAGCCGCCTGCCAGGATGCGTCCGTCCGCCTGGAAAGCGACGCTGAGGCAGTAATCCTCTCCAGCGCTCATCGGTGTCAACAGCTTGCCGCCGCTGGCAAAGCCGCCATCAAGCGTGCCGCCGCTGGTCAGCCGGATGAGGGCGAAGTCATTGCCTCCCGCTCCATTCACGGAGTGGCCGCCCACCAAAATCTTGCCATCCGCCTGTATCGCCACGCCACGCCCCTCGTCATCGGACGTGCCCACCGGAATGAGAGCCATGCCGGAGGAATTGAACGTCGTGTCCAGAGCGCCTGTGGTCGTGTAGCGCACCACGGCAAAGTCGGTGTTGGCCCCATTCGAACTGCGGCCTGCCACCACGATCCTGCCATCTGGCTGTAGAGCGACATCCTCGCCGAAGTCATCGGCGCCGCCGACATTGGTGAGAACTTTGCCGGTGGAGTCGAAACTGGTGTCCAGCGTGCCGTTCGCGTTGTAACGCACCACCGCAAAATCGTTGTTCGTGCCGTTGTGGGCCTCGCCGGCCACCACGATCCGCCCGTCCGCCTGCACCACCACACCCTGCGCCACATCATTACTGCTGCCGACTGCGGTAGTGACAAAGCCTGCTCCACCGCCGAAGGAGGTGTCCAACGTGCCGTCCGCGTTGTAGCGCGCCACGACGAAGTCGTTGTTTGTGCCGTTGTGGGATGCCCCGGCCGCCACGATTCTTCCGTCTGCCTGGATGGCGATGCCGCGCACCTCGTCATTGCCGCTGCCGATCCCTGTCACCACCTTCCCCCCGCTGCCAAAGGAACTGTCCAGCGTCCCGTTCACATCGTAGCGGGCCAGGGCGAGGTCATCATTGCTCCCGTTCCAGGAAAAACCCGCCACCACGATCTTGCCATCCGCCTGCTGGGCGGCAGCGTAGATCGTATCATTCCCGGAGCCGAAGCCAGTTACACGCTTGCCACTAGCCCCAAACGCATAATCCAGCGCGCCGCTGAGTGCTGTTAGCGTGAGATCGTTCCCCGTGCCGCCCGTGTAGCTGGCGAGGAAGCTATAAGTGATGCCGCTGTAGGTCAGCGGGATGATCTGGCCGTTGGCGAGGTTCGTGAACTCGGCGGCGATGGCACTCGTACCTGTGTTGTTCACCAGCGTGAGCACCTGCCCCGCCGTGGGCTGGAAACCGAGTGTGAGGTTCACCGTCTGCCCCGTGCCGGAGAAACTAATGGCGTGCATTGGCACCGTCTGCGCAGTCGCGAAGTGTGCATCACGCTCTGTCTCCACCAGATAGCGAGCCGCCACGAAGTCCCACGTTCCGCCGGTCGTGGTCAGGCCGGCCAGCACGATGTGACCGTCGGGCCCCAGAGCCATGCCATAGGCAAAGTCAGAACTCGTGGCACCGAGCGACGTGCTGACCATGCCGGTGCCGTTGAAGCTCGTGTCCAGCGTCCCGTCCGCGAGGAGCCGTGCGAGCATGAAATTCGCCGCCACCCCGTCCTCTGTGATGCCGGCCACGAGGATTTTGCCATCCCATTGCAGCGCCACGCTGTGGGCGTAGTCGCCCCAGTTTCCCATCGACAGTCCCACATGCCCGTCGTCGCTGAAGGTCTCGTCGAGGTCGCCATTTGCTTTGTAGCGGATCACGCGGCCATCATTGCCACCACCGCCCGGTCCCTGGCCTACCAGCACGATTTTTCCATCCGGCTGCACGACCACATCATGTGCCCTCTCAGCCGCGCCGATCTGCGTGGTCTGAATGCCATCCCCGCTGAATGTGGTGTCCAGAACCCCGTTCGTCTGAAAACGAGCCAGTTCGATCACATAATCCGTGCCCTGCTGGTAGTGGCCCGCCAGCACGATCTTCCCGTCCGGTGCCAGGGCCACGCAGGCAGCTTCATCGTGCCTGCCTGGTTGCGCCACGGTCACGATGCCGCCTGTTCCAAAGCTGGTGTCGAGGCTGCCGTCCGAGTTGAACCGCACGAGGGCAAAGTCCGTGTCCGTGCCGCTCCAGTAATCCCCTCCGACCACGATCTTGCCGTCGCTTTGCAACACCACATCCCGGCCTTCGCCTCCAAAGGCCCCCACAAGACTGACCGCCTTGCCATCGCCATCGAAAGTCGTGTCCAGCGTGCCATTAGAAAGGTATCGCACCACCGCCATGCTCCGCATTCCACTGGTCTGTGCAAAACCGGCCACAATGATCTTCCCATCTCCCTGGATCGCGACTCCGTGTGCCTCGTCCGTCTCCGTTCCAATCGCTGTCGTCACCCTCCCGCCCGTGCCGAAGCCGGAGTCAAGCGTGCCATCCACGTTGTAACGCATGACCACAAAATCGCCCCCATCGTGTCCCACCGCCACCACCTTCCCATCCGGCTGCACGGCCACCGCCCGTGCCTGATCATTGCCAGGCAGTTTCTCCGTCCAGACCTTCCCCGTGCCGCCAAACGTGTAGTCCAGCACCCCCGGCCCTTTCATCACCAGCACCAGGTCATTGCCATCACCGCCGAAGTAGTCGGCGAAGAAGTGGTAATCCGTGCCGCCAAAGCTCAGCGTCACTGTCTGCCCCTGCGCCAGATTCGTGAAGGTGCCGGTGATCGGATTGGCACTCGTGTTGTTCACCACGGTGAGCACGGAGAAAGGCGCGGGTGCATAACCGAGGCTCAGATTCACCGTGCTGCCGGTGGCGGTGAAGCCATTCGTGGTAAGCACGACATCCGAACCGTTCAAATAGGTGAAGTTCTGCGTGCCGGTGCCATAGCCGGTGAGCGCAATGTCGAATGGATTTTCATCAGCGTCATTGTTGGCAATTTGCAGGGCTGCGCTGCGATTACCAAGCGTGGCAGGCACGAAGGTCACCGTGAAGGTCGTGCTGGCACCAGCGGTCAATGTGGTGCTCAGACCACTGGTGTTAAGCGCAAAGTCTGCCGAGTGGGTGCCGCTTTTCGTCACAGCCAGACCGGTGAGATCGGCTGTGCCGGTGTTTTTGATCGTGAAAGTTTTCATCATGCCAGGTGAAGCTGGCATGACACCGCCAAAGTCAGTCGCCGGACCATTATCGAGCAAGATTGTCGCCTCAGGCTGCTCCACGGTGATTTCAGGGACCGGCAGTCCACTGTAGCCTTGGATGTGCTCCACGATGCCCCAGCTTCCATTTTGCCATGCGCCGTTGCTGCGTCCACGTGCGCGCAAAAACCCACTGGGCAACAGTGAAACGCCCGTGAGCTGCCAGTCGGCCGAAATCCCTATTCGTGACGCTGGACCGAGCATCTGCCACCCTGTGCTGCCATCTGCACTCCAGTCGAATGTGACCTGTGAAAGCTCCGGTGCTGTAGCGCTGCGGCTCCAGATGACATGCGTGGCATCCGGCGGTGTCAAATTCAGCATGAAGTTGTCATTGTGCAGCATGACCAGGCCCGTGCGGGGCACGCCGCCGAAGCTGGTGAAGCTTCCGTGGGCGAGAATCTTCCCGTCCGGCAGTAGCGTCACCCCCTGCATCGTGCTGTTGGCATTGGGATTGAAAGTGGCATCCAAAACACCACTCGTATTCACCCTCGCGATCTTGCCCCGCGCCACACCGCTCACCATGGTGAATGAGCCGCACAGCAGGATGTCGCCATTCGCCTGTAACGCCAAGGAGGCCACATCAAGGTCCGCATTCGGGTTAAAGCCGCTGTCGAGCGTGCCATCCGGATTCAGCCGAGCGATGTTATTACGCACTGTACCACCGATGGAGCTAAAGCTGCCTGCGACGAGCCATTTGCCATCCGGTTGGAGCACAAGTGAGGTGAGGTTTCCACCACCAGCGTTCGGGTTAAATGTGGTGTCCAGCGAGCCGTCCGCATTCACCCGGGCGATGCGGTTGCGAGTGACGCCACCCACGGTGATAAACTGGCCACCAAAAACGATCTTTCCATCCATTTGCACACCGACGCCATAAACGCGCTGGTCTGCATCCACGTTGAAGCCCGTGTCTAGGGTGCCATCCGCATTCAGCAGCGCCAGGCGGTTCCGCGTCACGCCGCTTACCGTGGTGAAGTTTCCACCGATCACGATGCCGCCGCCCGGTAGTGGTGCGATGGCATAGACATCATTGTTGGCGTCGGGATTGAATCCCGTGTCCAGCGTGCCATCTGCATTCAGCCTGGCGATGTTGTTTCGCGTGGTGCCGTTGACCGTCACAAAATTCCCCCCGATGATTATTTTGCCATCTGGCTGCACGACGACGCTGTAGATGGCGGCACTCACATTCGGGTTAAAGGCCGTGTCCAGTGTCCCGTCTGCATTTAGCCGCGCAATCTTGTTTCGCCCCACACCGCCGACCGAGGTGATGCTGCCACCGATGATAATCTTCCCATCGGGCTGCGCCGCCAAGGCATAGATAGTGCCGGCAACATTTGGGCTGAAGCCCGCGATCAGATCCCCCGCCGCGATGGTCGCCCGAGTGATCGTGACGATGTAAGTCTGTGTCGTCACACCATCCTCCGCCGTCACGACCGTGTTGATGGTATTCGCACCGACATTCAGGGGGATCGCTCCACTCGCCACGCCAGAGTTCACCGGGACGCCGTTAACTGTCACCGTGGCATTCGGCTGCGCTACCACGGGCGTAAGCGTCACGGTGCTGATGTTAAAACCAACGTTCGCCGTGTAACTCGTGGTGCCGCTGGCAAATGCCGGGCTCAGCCCGGTCGAACTGATGCTGAGGGATGAAAGGCTGGCATCCGTGGAGATGATGGCCTTTAAGCCATTCAACCCGCGCAAATACAGCGCCTTCACCTCCTCATCCCGGAACCAGCGGCCAGCAACCATCACTTCGTCCACCAGTCCGTCCATGTATTCACCGGGTATGTCATTGGCACCAATGGTGAAATCATGAGTGCTTGCCGACGGCCCTGTTCCCTCGCCGTTGCTTTCGATCGCTCCATTGAAATAGAGCTTGCGCACTCCATCCCAAACTCCGCCCAGGAAGGACCAAGTGCCCACACTCACAGTGGAACTCGTAGTTGCAGCGCCTGGCCCTGTGTCAAACTGACCGACACCACTTGCCCGATACGACAAGCCGTAGCCAGAGTTGCCGTAGCCACGTGCCGCGATCACCTGGATGCTGCCGGTGGATTCCGGCTTCACCCAGCCAAACACGGAAAGCGCACCGACAGGATTCAGGCCGCTCTGTGCCGCGCTGTTAATTTGCAGCCGTCGAAAAGCGTTGGCTTCAAAGTCTGCGGCACTGCCAACCAGTCCAACCGCACTCGCAATGGTGGCTGAAGGAGATAGGTGATTCGCGCCGATTTCGTCTTTGCGGGTTCCGCTGGCCTCATCCAACGGCCAGTACGAGACGATGCCCGCCTTTTGCACTGGCAGCGCGGTGGCGAGGGCTTTGATCTCGGCATCGGAGAGCGCGTAGCCTTTCCAGAAGGCCACATCGGCCTGCTGGCCGTCCAGATACACACCGGTTCCCGGCAAACGGCCGATCGTGATCGGTCCCGCGAAGTCCGTCAGCGGGGTGGCGTGAGTCTGCGGAGCGCCCAACGGTCTCCCATCCACATAGAAGCGGTGTTCCGTGCCCGATTTCGTCCATGCCATGTGGTACCAAACTCCGGGCTTGGGCTGCCAGTCGGCGAGGAGTTCGAGCGTGACGACATTGGAGACGGCGTTCGCCAGGGTTAGCCAGTGTCTCCCCCCGGTGTAATACAAATACACCATCCAGTAGTTCATGCTGTCCTGGCTGTGCGAGAAAATGGGATAGTGACTTCCACCGGTGAGCGTCCGGAACCGAACCCAGGTGCTCAATGAGGCATTTCCGCTGCCCACCGTCCAGTCAGGCGAGTCAGGTGCCGTCAGATACTCGGAATTGGCCGCCACAAAATCCGCCGCCGCACCATTCAGGTAACCACCGCCGGTCTGCACGGTGTTGTTATCCGTCAGCGGATGCGAAACTGCCGCGCTATCTGCCCTCGAAACGGCAGTGGAGCCATTGGCGATCTCATCAAGCTTCCACCACGCCGTCGGAGCCACGGAGACATTTCCAGGTCGATACGCCGTGCTCACGTCGATGCCGGAGGCGAGGGATTTGACCTCCAAGGATGAAAGCGGCCTGTCCCAGACGGCCACATCTTTGAGCAGGCCGTCCAATGCATCGGCACCATCTCCCCTCAGACCGAGGCGGAATTCAGCGCTGTTCTGGCTGGGAGGGGTGGCTTGACTGTGAACGCTGATCAAGTTTCCATTGGCGTACTTCGAGATCACGTTCTGCGCTTGATCGTAAACCGCCACCAGATGAATCCATCTGCCTGCCACGAGATCGGTGTAGATCTTGGGATTGCCGTTGTTGTCCACGAAAGAATTCACCGTTCCCCCGTCCGAGGCATTGTAGCTCAGCATGTAGCCGGTGGAGGGCGTCCATTTCCCCAGCATGATGCCGTCGCCCGCGATGGATTCCGGCCTGACCCACGCGGCGAGGGTGAAGGAGCCGCTCAACGAAAGGCCGCTTTGTGCGGCGTGTGTGATGGACAAAAACTGGCCGCTGTCCCTTTCAAAATCCGCGCTGCGCTCCCCTGTGGCCCAATAATCCTCCACCATGCTGCCCACGTTGTTCGACGTCAGGTGATTGCCTGTGCCCGAGGAGTCCATTCGCGTGCCCGTCGTCTCTTCCAGCTTCCACCAGCCTTTCAGCCCCGTGGACAGGTTTCCCGGCCGGATGATCTGGCCGGGCGACGGCAAGCCCGTGCCAAGCCCCTGAATGGCGAAATCAAACGCGCTCTCATCCCCGTCATTGGTGGTGAGGTTCACCGTGGCACTGCGCACACCCGCCGCGCTGGGATCAAAGGTGATCTGAAACGTGGTGGAACCTCCTGCGGCCACGGAGGCCGCAGGCTGGGCAGTGACGATGAAGTCCGCCGCATGCGTACCGGTGATGGTCACGCTGCCGAGCGTGAGTGTGCCATCACCAGAGTTTTGCACCGTATAGGTGCGCGTCACCGAGCCACTTGTGATCTGCGCGCTGCCAAAATCTGTGTGATCCGCCGTGGATGGCGTGATGTCGCTATCGGTAATGAGTGTGCTGTTGCCAGTCACGACCAGCTCAGGTGCGGTGGGGCCGCCCTCATAGCGCACCACGGCGATGTCATTACCCGCATTGCCTGCGGCAACAATGCTGCCGTCCACGTCGAGCACCACTGCGTAGGCTGAGTTGTCAATGACGGCCCCGAACGTCGTCAGCACCCGACCGCCCGTCCCAAAGGTGGTGTCGAGGATGCCATCACGCGTGTAACGGTGGATGCCAAACAACTCCACGTCTGCCGCATCCAATTGGAACCCCGCTGTGATAATTCGGTCATGCGCGTCAATGGCGATATCAATGACTTCTTCCTCATTTCCCGCGTAGTCTGTCGTCGTAACGCCCGCAGTGCCAAAGCTGGTGTCCAGGGTGCCATTGTCCAGATAGCGCTCCAGTGCAAAGTCCGAGTGTTGGGTCCAACGCGCTCCGCCCACGAGGATTCTGCCGTCACTTTGCACATTGACAGTGTTGCACCAACTGCTCGCTCCGGTCGAGAATTCGACCGTCACAACCTGGCCGCCGTTAAAGCTCAAATCCGGGCTGCCGTTGGCTGTCAGGCGCGTCAGATAGCCGAGGAAACTGGGCTGCGGGCCAAAACCCGCCACCAGGATTCGCCCGCTGGCATCCAGCGCCACATCAAAGCTCCAGTGGGGTTTCCCAGGTAGGGCGATTGTGGAGGTGCCGCCACTGGCAAAAGAAGTGTCGATCGCTCCGTTGGCCAGAAATCTCAAAGTCACTCCCAACTGCGATCCACCACTGACCGAGTGCGTGAAATAGCCTGACACCACGAGTTTGCCGTCCGGCTGGATCACGATGGAACTCAACCCGTCATTCAGGCTGCTGCCGCCATCCAGCACCACCAGCCCCCCTGTGCCGAAGCTGCTGTCCAGCGTGCCATCCGGCATGTAGCGGACCAGCGCGTAGTTCTTGCCGCCCGTGCCCGCGTCTGTCTCCCCCACCACCACGATCTTCCCGTCCGTCTGGATCGCCAGCCGCCGCCCCAGGTCTGTAGAGCCTGCGCCGCTCAGGTCGGTGAGCACCGTGCCGCCCGTGCCAAAGCTGGCATCCAGCGTGCCGTCTTCGAGATAGCGCGTGACCATGAAGTCATCGCTGCCGTTGGCGTTGGAGATGCCGGCCACCACGATCTTCCCGTCCATCTGGAGAGCCACGGAGTAGGCCGCCTCCGTTCCTCCCAAGTTTGTCACCACCTTGCCATCCGTGCCAAAGGTCGGGTCCAGGTCGCCGGGTGCCGCCACGGCGCGGCTGGCAGGCAGGCCCCATGCCACAAAGAAAATCAGGCATGCCCGCAGCCACAAGCCGGAGGAAAAATGCTGCCACGCCATGCCCTGCGGGCCGGTCGGTGAGGATGTCACGCTCAGGTCCATAGTCTAATCAGAAGAATCTCTCCGGGCGGCGACCGGGCAGCGCCCGCCGGAATTTGGCCGGATCATAGGCATCCGGTCATAGGGTGTCACGCGGAGTTTTTGGAGGAAAAAAGTCATGGAGGGCACCTCAAAACGCGGGGCTTTATGCATCAATACCCAGGCCGCCGCCACTTGTTACACTGCGCGTCATCATCATTTGTGATTGTTGAACGAAGGGGCACGAATTTTCACCAATGGGTTCTCCTTCTTTGTGAACGATTCGTGCTCATTCGTGCCCCTTCGTGGTTTTGAAACCGCTTTTCACAAAAGGTGCCGACGCCGGGTATCCATGCCATGCATGGCCGCAACGAGGCGCAGAAGGCGCAAGATGAAGAAATCGGGAGATACTTCGAACACGGCGCCCCTGGGCGCAGCCCGCACGTCATCCACCGCAAAAAACGCCCTTTTTCTCCAAAAATCGGACGACCTCCACTCCACGGCGGGCGACCTCCGCCGGACGGAGGTCCGGGGTCTTTGCGCGGTTTTCCCTCATAGCCAGTGCTTTCCTCCCCACTCCAGCAGGTCAGGCTCCACAGTGGATAAGCACTCTCTTTGGCGTGCTGATGCCCGCCTCTACCGCCTTCTTTCTCCTCGCCCTTTACCCTGACCGCCTGAAGTTGGTACTTCAAAACGAGCTTGGCGACTCCCGGGCTCTGCGCCTTTCGCCCTCCGCCACTCAAATCAGCGTCGGACCGGTCTTATTCTGCGCCATGACGTCCTCGTGCTCGCTGTCGCCGAGTTCGCTTTGCAGCTTGCGGGTCACGTCGCTGATGGAGCCGGTGTGGCGGCTGATGAGGGCATAGACCATGGGGACGAGGAACAGGGTGACAATGGTGGCGAGGCTGACGCCGAAGACGATGACGACACCGACGACCATGCGCGTCTCGTAGCCGGCGCCTTTGCCGAGCATGAGGGGCAGGGCACCCATGACGGTGGCCAGCGCGGTCATGATGATGGGCCGCAGGCGCTGCTCGCTGGCCTGGAGGATGGCATCGCGGAAGGGGACGCCCTCATCGCGGAGCTGGTTGATGAATTCGACAATGAGGATGCCGTTTTTGGCGGCCAGGCCGATGAGCATGATGAGGCCGATCTGGCTGTAGATGCTCTGGTTCATGCCCAGGGCCTGCAGGCCGAGCAGCGCGCCTGCCACGGCCACGGGGACGGTGAGCATGATGGTGAAGGGATGCACGAAGCTCTCAAACTGCGCCGCCAGCACGAGGAAGGCGATGAGCAGGGCAAGACCGAAGACGAGGCCCATGCTGCCGCTGCTTTCCTTGAGCTTGAGCGCGTTGCCCTTGTAGCCGATGACGGCGGTGGAAGGCAGGGACTCGCGGATGGTGTCCTCCATCCAGGCGACGGCCTGCCCGAGGCTGTAGCCGGCAGGCAGCTCGGCATCGAAGGTGATGCTGCGCATGCGGTTGTAGCGGTTGAGCGTGCCGCTGTCGGCGAACTCGCTCATGGTGACGAGGTTTGCCAGCGGGACGAGCTTTTGGGTGCGCTCACTGCGCACGAAGATGTTGCTGAGGTCGAGCGGGCTGCGCTTGTCATGGTAGCTGCCTTCGAGGATCACGTCATACTCCTCGCCAGCGTGGATGAAGGTGGTGGCGCGGCGGCCGCCGAGGATGGTTTCCAGCGTGCGGCCGATGTTGGCGGAGGAGACGCCGAGATCGGCAGCGCGGGCCTGGTTGATGCTGACGAGGAGCTGTGGCTTGGTGTCCCGGTAGTCGCAATCAAAGCCGATGAGATCGGGGTTCGCCTTCGCTTTGGCAAGGATGATGTCACGCCATTGAGCGAGCTCCTCGTAGGTGGGGCCGCTGACGACGATCTCCAGCGCCTTGTTCAGGCCGCGCATCATGCCCTGGCGCATGACGACGGATACCTTGGCACCGGGGAGGTCGGCGGTCCTCTGCCGCACCTCCGCCATGATGTCGAAGCCATTCCGCCGCGTGCCGAAGGGTGAAAGCGTGATGACGGCGATGGACTCGTTGAAGTCCGCGGTGGCGCCAAAGGTGCGCGGCGCGCGTGCGTTGATACGCGTGGCCTCCTGCTGGGTGCCGTCCACGAGGTACATGAGCTTGTCCGTGAGGAGGTCGAGCGTCTCCGCGGTGTTCGCGTAGGTGGTGCCGGGCGGGCTGGTGGCGGTGACAAAGAACGAGCCGCGGTCCTCACGCGGAGTGAACTCGTCCGGAATCGACTGCAAAAGCCACCAACACAGCGCGGTGAGGCCCAGGACGACGGGAATGACCGCCGCGCAGTGATCCACCATGACACCCAGAACACGATGATACACCCTCTGGATGGCATCGAAGATCCTTTTGAGCGTGCGGGCGATCCAGCCGTCCTTTTCACGGCTGCGCATGATTTTGGATGCCATCATGGGCGAGAGCGTGAGAGCCACAAAGCCGGAGAACCCGACGGAAATGGCCAGCGTGACGCTGAACTCCGCAAACAGCCTGCCGGTGTCCCCGGGCATGAAGGTGACCGGCACAAACACCGCCAGCAGCACGAGCGTGGTGGCGATCACGGCGAATCCGACCTGCCGCGTGCCGAGGAAGGCGGCGACGAGCGGTTTTTCACCCAGCTCAACCCGGCGATGGATGTTTTCCAGCACCACAATGGCGTCATCGACGACGAGGCCGATCGTGAGCACGAAGGCCAGCAGGGTGAGGGTGTTCATCGAGTAATCGAGCGCGAGCAGCACGATGCAGGTGGCGAAGACACTGACGGGCACGGCCGCCGCGGGCACCAAGACGGCGCGCATGTTCCCCAGGAAGAGGTAGATGATGACAATCACCAGGGCCAGGGCGATGAGCAGGGTGCGGTACACCTCGTGGATCGACTCCTCGATGAACTGGCTGACATCGTAGCTGTTCTCCAGCCGCATGTCCTTGGGAAGGGCATCCCGGACTTTCTCCGCTTCCGCGCGGACGGCCTGGGAGACTTCGAGGGGGTTGGCGCGGGATTGGCGGACCATGCCGAGGGAGACCATGCGGACGCGGTTGCCCTTGAAAGAGGTGCGCGCCTCCTCCGCGCCGAGTTCCACACGCGCCACCTCCCCCAGGCGGACTTGGTAGCCGCTCTCCCCGCGCGCCACGACGAGCTTTTCGAAGTCTTCCCGGGTGCGGTACTGCCGGTTGATGCGCACGGTGAACTGCCGGTCGAGCGATTGCACCGTGCCGGCGGGCGGATCGACATTTTCCCGCCGCAGGGCCTCCTCAACGTCCAACGAGGTGAGCCCGCGCGCGGCGAGCGCCTCACGGTCCAGCCACAGGCGCAGCGCGTAGCGTGTGCCGCCGCTGATGCGCACGCGCGCGATGCCCGGCAGGCGGGAGAAGCGGTCCATGAGGTATCGTTCGGCATAATCGGTGAGCTCCAGCGTGCTGCGGTGGTCGCTGGTGAGGTTGAGGTACATCAGCACCTCGGTGCTGAGCTCCGTCTTGCCGACATTCGGCGGCTCCACCTCCTCCGGCATCGTGGGCAGCACGGGGCTGATCGCCTCGCGGATGTCATTGGCGGCGGCGTCCAGATCACGACCGAGATTAAACTCCACCGTGATCTCCGATTTGCCGTCCGTGCTGATGGAGGAGATGTTCTTGATGGCCTCCACCTGGGAGATGCGATCCTCCAGCCGTTGCGTGATGCGGCGCTCCACCACACTGGCGGAGGCCCCGCGGTAGTAGGTCTCCACGGTGACGATGGGCGGCTCAATGTCGGGATACTCGCGCACCGGCAGTCGCGTATAGGCCACGACGCCGAAGGCGATCAGGATCAGGTTCATCACCAGCGCCAGCACCGGACGCCGCACCGAGGTGTCAGACAGCCACATTTACAGGAGAACGGAGGAGTGGGGGGAAGCGGGCGGAAACATCAGCTACAGAACGGGGCGAGCGCGTGAAACCATTCGTGAATTCCACGTGACAGGACACCGCAGGCGCGACGCGCGCCACGGGGCATCACTGCCGGTAGATGTTGACCACATGGCTCGTCGGGCTGGTGGTGGCGAAATCGTTGCCAAAGCCGATTGCGTGGACGCTGGTGCCTTCGACACCGAGTTCGATCAGCCGTTGGCGCACGCCCAAGGCGCGGCGCTCGCTGAGGGAGCGCGCGTGGTCCTCAGGAATGCCTGGCGGGGCATAGGCGGCGACCAGATAGCGGATCTGCCGGTCCTTTTCCCAGTCGGAGGCGAGGCCGAGCAGCACGCGCTCCTGCTGGCTGTTGAGGGTGATCCGGCTGTCGTTGAATTGAAGCGCCGGAACCACGGGTTTGAGGCTGGCGTTTAGTGGCGAGGTGAAGCCCTGCCGCCCACCCAAGGCATACACCACCGCCGCGTCATCCGTGCCGCCGAAGGGGAGAGAGGGCAGTTGCGCGCAGCCGCCTAGCAGCGCGACGGCCAGTCCGGAAAGAAGCCGCGGGATGCGGGGTGCGGGATGCGGCTTTTGCGGTCCAAAGGAGGGCAGGGGAGTCATGCGAGGTGTTGGAATGATTCTTTCACCGCATCCAGCGTGGTTCAGAAATGTGTCCGAAGCCGCGCAGGAGCACGCGCCGGCTGCCACTGATGACATCATGGATGTACAAGGCTCCTTGCTGGCTGTAGCACAGGTAGCGCCCGTTGGGACTCCATGAAGGATGCCCGGCGCCGCCGGACTGCACCAAGCGGGAGGAGCCGGAAGGCCAAGGCTTCACCACCACCGCCCGCTGCCCGCCACGCATGGCGGTGAAGGCAATCTGCTTCCCGTCCGGCGACCACTCCGGGTCCGTGCTGCCGGACCAGCCGGTGCGCCAGCGGAAGAGCTTGGCGGGTTCTCCCTCCTTGGCTGGAACCTCCGCCACATACAATCCGGGGCCGCTGCCGTCGTCGTTCGAGAAAACAAGCTGCCTGCCGTCCGGATGCCAGGAGGGGCTGGACGGCGCACCGACGGAGTCGCTGATGCAGGCGGCGGTGTTGCTGTTGAGGTCACTGACAAAGATTTCGGGATTGCCGATGAAGGTCATCACCATCGCGAGACGGGAGCCCTCCGGTGAAAACGCGGCGCCGTAACTGCTGCCGGGCGTGTCACTGATCTCGCGATCCCAGCCAGAGTGAATGTCGATGAGCCGGACACCAGGAAAACCGCTGCCGTAGCTGGTGAAGGCGATCATGGAGCCGTCCGGCGAAAGAGACGGCGCGACCGCGGCCAGGCGGTCGTGCGTGACCTGCTGTACATCCTTGCCATCGGAGTCAGTTATGTAGATCTGCTTGCGCCCGGACTTGTCGCTGACAAACACAATGCGGCTTGTGGCCAGCCCCGGGCGGCCGGTGATCACAAAGATGACATCATCAGCGAGGGCTTTGAGATTCTCGTCCAGTCCTGGCGCGGCGTAGCTGCGTTGAAACATCTCCTTGCCCTTTTTATCGAGCAGACGTCCGGTGACACGTCCGCCGACGGAACTGCCCTCCAGGGTGTAATCGAAGTCCTCCTCGGTGGCGGCCACGAAGAACTCCCGTGAGGTTAACAACTCTTGCCGCAGGCTCTGCGTGGCGCTGCTGCCGGTACCGCCGTTGAACGTCTCGAGACGCAGCCGCGGCATGGACTGCTTCTCCACCTTTTTCGTCCCGCCGAGACCAGGAATCTTGCGCCAGAAGTCCAGGAAGGCGCGGGCAGGCGTGCCGCTGAAAGCGAGGCATGCCAGGACGATGAGCAGCACGCGGAGGTTCATGGATGGAGCAGGAAGGTGAGCTCCAGATCGTAGCTCTCTTTGACAAATTGCGAAGGAAGAGTGGCCGCAATTTTTTTCACCGCGGCGGCAGCCGCGAGGATGGAGTTGTCCAGCGCATGGGAACCGGATGGCGCGGACATCTGGCTGTGCGTCAGCGTGCCATCCCGCGCGATCGACACGGTCAGCCGCGCGCTGCGTTGGTTCTCCGGCACGGCGTCCAGCGGAGGCGCGGTCCAGTGCGCGGAGAAGGCGGCGTTCACCGCGTTCTCCACCGCGTCCATGTTCAGGCCCGCGTCTGGATCTGCGGGCGTGGGTGCGCGTGGCTGCTCTGGTGGCGCGGGGCGCAGGGTGGAAAGACGCGCCATGTCCGCCAGCGTCGCATTTTTTGCCGGAGGGGCGGGGTTCTGCCCGGTGGCTGGAGCGGGTGCGGCGGATGGAATCACGCGCCTCAGAGTGATGCTGCGATTGGCGGAGGGTTTGGGCGCGGTCACTCCTCCAAACAGCGGCGTGGTCATGCCAGGCGTCGGTAGTGAGCTGCCTAGTTGAGCGGGTGCCGTGGGCAGCAGAGGCGTGGGCTCGACATCCGTCTTTTTTGCCACAAGCGGCACAGCCTTGGGAACAGCGGGAGCTGGTGGAGGGGCCGGCGGCTTGGTTTCGGGCCTTTGGACGGGCGCGGCACGCAGGGCCACTGCCTTGGGCGGGCTGGCGGTGGCGGGCTCGCCGGGCACAGTGGCATGAAAATCCGCCGGATTCATCCAAGCAAGCGGCTGAACCTGTTTTTTCGCACGGAGTTCCTTCCACGCCCATCCGGCCGCGCAAGCCAGCGCTGCATGAAGCGCCAGGACCACAAAGAAAGCCGGCGTGAGCGGCTCAAGCGTGGTGGGACGTGTGCGGGGCATGGCTGGAGTGTGAGAGTGGGTTTATCAAGGCTCGTCGGCGTGGCTGGACACGGCCGTGCGGGTCACGCCGGCCTCCTTGACCATCTCCATGACCTCCAGCAGGTGCTGCACGTTCAGTTCCCGGTGCGCGCGCACCTCCACGCCCGCGCCTGGACGCTGGGCCACGAGTTGCTTCAACGCGGAGGGCAGGTCCACGCGCGCCAGCATGGCACCGTCGAGCGTGACCGACTGGTCTTTAAAAACAAACAGACGCACGACGGACTTCGGTGCCTCTGGCGCGGGGCTGGCGGGCGGCAGCGCCAGCGCCTTGTCTTTTTTCAACAGTGGCGCTGCGATCACGAACACCAGCAGCAGGATCAAAACCAGATCCATCAGCGGCGTGATGCTGACCTCGCTGATCAGGCGAAGCTGGCGGCGGTTGGAGAGCCGTTTCATGCGCGTGAGGCTGCCGGGGAGGGCAGGGGACTGGACGGTGCCTGGCTGAAGGCCGGCATGCTCGGCGCACCAAAAGACGCCATGGAGGGCAGCGGCTCCGCCGTGAAGCGATGATCCACAAACGCGCGGTCCAGCGCGCCGCTCAGTTCCGCCGCGAAATTGTCCAGCCGCACGATCATGCCCCGGATGCGGCCCACCATCCAGTTGTAACCGATCAGACTGGGAATGGCCACCAGCAGCCCGGCGATCGTCGTCAGCAGTGCGGAGGAGACGCCCGGTGCCAGCGCCACAAGCCCCTGCTCATTGCCCGCTGCCGAAAGCTGGCCAAACGCGTCCGTGATGCCCCACACGGTGCCCAGCACGCCCAAAAACGGCGTTGCGGCAAGCACGGTCGCCACGCCGCCCATGTTTGCCTCCAGCCGCAGCGCCGCCTGCGCCACGCTGCGCTCCATCACTGTCTGGACCGCGCTCATTTGGGAAGGGGTGATGCGTCCCGCCCCCTGTAGTCGCGCGGCGAACGACGCCCCGCTGGCGTCCTCCTCACCCACGAGATACCAGGCCATTTCCCGTGCAGCGTCATGATACACCAAGTCCAGGGGCGTGCGCTCATGATGCAAGCCGCGCTGAAACAACTCCAAGGGATGCACGCTCTCCCGGAAAGCGCGCAGAAACGACAGGCCTGCTTTATGCGCGCGAGAGAGCAGGAAGTGCTTCCCCAGCATGACTGCCCAGGCGTAGGCGGAGAGCAGCGCCAGAATGCCGCAGATGACCCAACCGGTGAGCGTCGTGTGTTCCAGTCCGAACTGGAGTCCAGGGGAGAGAAATTCGGTGGGCATCGTTCGTGCGGGCAGGTGATCTAGTTAAAAGAGGTTAATGGTCAGGCGTCAACCGTCGAAATGAAAACGTGACGGATTCTCGCGCTGGCCCTCATCTTCAACGATGCTCCTGCCTTGGCACGCTTCCAGCGGCATCATCGGGCTAGGGAACATGGTCAGATCGCCATTCATCCTGTCATTGACCATCTCTTCCGCATCTCTACCAACAGCTTTCCACCCGCCACGCCGCCATTACCTGACAGCACCCCCTGCCTCCGCTCCCGCCTTCCATGGAATCCCCCCTCAACTGTCCGCCCTCCGACTCTGTCGAGTCTCTCAAGACCTCGATCACGAACCACCTCCGCTTCACCCTCGGTGCCTATGTGCAGTCTGCCTCCGAGAATGACTGGTGGGTGGCCACCTGCCTGGCCGTGCGGGATCGTGTGATGGACATGGCGACGAAGTCCCGCACGCTCCACCGCCAGGAGCATGTGCGCCGCGTGCATTACCTCTCTCTGGAATACCTCATGGGCCGTCTCCTGGAGAACAATCTCCGCAATTCCGGCCTCTACGACCATACCAAGTCCGCCTTGGCCGAATGCGGCAGGGATCTTGACTCCCTCCTGCAACGAGAACCGGACATGGGCCTCGGCAATGGTGGTCTCGGGCGGCTCGCCGCGTGCTTCATGGACTCCCTGAGCACGCTGAACCTCCCGGCCATCGGCTACGGCATCCATTATGAGTTCGGCCTCTTCCGGCAGGAGTTTGTGAACGGCCGGCAGGTCGAGCACCCGGACGCGTGGATGCGCGACGGCAGCCCTTGGAAGATCGCCCGTCCGTCCTACCGCCAGACGGTGCATCTCTATGGCCGCACTGTGCAAAAATTCGACGACATGGGCAACCCTCACTACGAATGGGTGGACACCAAATGCCTGCTCGGCCTGCCGTGGGACATTCCCATTGTCGGCTATGAATCCCACACCGTAAATGTGCTGCGCCTCTGGCAGGCGCAGGCGGATGAGGACCTCAATCTGCAAATCTTCAACGAAGGCGGCTACATTGACGCGATCCGTGAGAAAGCCATCGCGGAGACGGTGTCCAAGGTGCTCTACCCGAATGACAGCACCGAGAGCGGCAAAGAGCTGCGCCTTGTGCAACAATACTTTTTTGTCGCATGCTCGCTGGCAGACATCGTCCGCCGCTTCAAAAACGGCTACAACCTCCCCTGGAGCGAATTTCCCTCCAAAGCCGCCATCCAGCTCAACGACACGCATCCCGCCGTCGCCATCCCCGAACTCATGCGCATCCTCGTCGATGAGGAAAAGCTCGATTGGGCGCAGGCGTGGTCCATCTGCCAGCAGACCTTTGGCTACACCAATCACACGCTGCTGCCCGAGGCGCTCGAAACGTGGTCCACCGGCCTCTTTGAGCGCGTGCTGCCGCGCCACCTCCAGATCATCTACCAGATCAACCACCTCTTCCTCACCAAAGAGGTCGAGGCCAAATGGCCCGGCGACAACGAGAAGAAAAAGGTCCTCTCGCTCATCGAAGAGCGCGGCGGCCACAAAGCCGTGCGCATGGCCCACATGAGCGTGCTCGGCTCCCACGCCACGAACGGCGTCGCCGCGCTGCACACGCGTCTGCTTTGCGAGCGGCTCTTCCCCGAGTTCCACGAGCTGTATCCCGAGCGCTTCCTCAATCTCACCAACGGCGTCACCTTCCGTCGCTGGCTCGACGTGTGCAATCCGGAGCTCTCCGCCCTCATCACCGAGTCCATCGGCTCCGGCTGGCTCAAGGATGCATCCAAGCTCCGCGGTCTCGAAAAATTCGCCACCGACAGCTCCTTCCAGCAGCGCTTCCACGACATCAAACGCGGCCACAAAGTGCGCCTCGCCAAGATCATCCAGGATAGCTGCGGTGTGTGCGTCAGCCCCGACGCGCTCTTCGACGTGCAGATCAAGCGACTGCACGAATACAAGCGCCAGCACCTCAATCTCATCCACATCGTCAGCCTTTACCGTCAACTGCTCGACAATCCGAACCTCGACATCGCCCCGCGCGTCTTCGTTTTCGGAGCCAAGGCCGCTCCAGGTTATTTCCTCGCCAAAAACATCATCCACGCCATCAACGCACTCGCCGCGAAGGTGAACCATGATCCGC
Source organism: Verrucomicrobiaceae bacterium (assembly GCA_015075365.1). Lineage (GTDB taxonomy): Bacteria > Verrucomicrobiota > Verrucomicrobiia > Verrucomicrobiales > Verrucomicrobiaceae > Prosthecobacter. The sequence goes on along the minus strand of JABTUN010000005.1, from coordinate 332,778 downwards.
GCATCGGCGGCAAGCTGAAGGTCGTCTTCATCCCGAACTACGGCGTCTCCATCGCCGAGCGCATCATCCCCGCCGCCGATCTGAGCGAGCAAATCTCCACCGCCGGCAAGGAAGCCTCCGGCACCGGCAACATGAAGCTCGCCCTCAACGGCGCCCTCACCATCGGCACGCTCGACGGCGCCAACGTGGAGATCCTCGAAGAAGTCGGCGACGACAACATCTTCATCTTCGGCCTCACCGTCGAAGAAGTCACCGAACTCCGCGCCAAGGGCTACAACCCCATGGATTACTACTGGGCCAGCGAAGACCTCCGTCTCAGTCTCGACTGGCTCACCAGCGATGCCTTCACCGGCAACGCCAACGAGTTCAAACCCCTCCGCGACAGCCTCCTCCATCACGGCGACCCCTTCCTCGTCATGGCCGACTACGACAGCTACGCCGCCGCACAATCCAAAGTCGGCTGGGCCTACCAAAACCCGTCCGAGTGGACCCGCAAAGCCATCCTCAACACCGCGAGAGTCGGCAAATTCAGCAGCGACCGCACCATCCTCGAATACGCAGCCAAGGTCTGGAAACTACCGCAGGTGGCCGTGCCGTGAAAGGCGTGGAGTCAAGAGCGCAAGACTGGCAGCCGTCGGCTTCTGGCACCACGCACTCCTGTTAGAACAGGTCGTCGATCGCGGGGCGTCGGGTGACGTTCCATGTCTCTAGCCGCAGCGCTGCCGCGCCTGCCTCGTGGATTAGGAAGGCAGGGAGCGGGTGCGGGGTGCATGTGTTTCAGAACCATAGTGTATCACAGCACCGACACCATATAAATGGTGTCGGTGCTGATTGAGTATGGAAATTCAATCCGTTGATTTCATGCGCATAGCGGCGAAAATGCGTCATGCCACGCCGCAAAGACTCCAATCAGAAGGCAGCCAAACAGGTTTCCAAGGTCACTAAAACCGCTTTACCCAAGGGCGAGGATTTGCTTGGCAGCGAGGAACTCCGCGCAGAGCTTACGAGGGCAAAGCGGGATGCCAAAAGGTAGTTGGCAACTTCTTGGCATCTATGTAATGAAAAAGTGCTTGCGGGTATTTCCTCTTATGGCAGTACTACGCTGGGTAGTACAAGCACCTAATTCGATATGGAACACCTCGAACGAACCATCGCTGATTTCCAAAACCGCCTGAAAAAGGCTGAGGCCGAAGTCATCCGCTACAAAAAGACCATCAACGATCTCTGCGAGATGGCAGAGAAGCCGCCTCTTTACGCCGAGACGGAATTCGAAGAAACTAGTAACACCTCGCTAGTCCAATTTACTCCAGACGCGTTTTATGGAAAACCGTTGGCAAGCAGTATCAAAATGATCCTCGAACAAAGGAAGGCCCGGAATATCGGCCCCATCTCCATCAAGGATCTCCTCGATGAGCTACAGCGTGGTGGGTACCAATTCCAAGGCAAAGAAGAAAACCGACGGATCATTGTGTCTGATGCGCTCCGCAAAAATACCGATTTCCATCGCCTGCCAAACGGGTTGTATGGCATGACGGCATGGTATGAGCGAATAAAAAAGCCAAATGCTAGCAATTCAAATGATGATAGCGGCAACGATTTGGCAGAAACTGAATTGTAATTTCCCCTCCTAGACCACCCCAATGACCTCATGAAAACATTAGCCCGTAGAGAGCGCCCGCAAGAGTCGAGTGCGTTTCTCGTCGAATAGCAAAACGGCCCGGCCATCTGTTAGCGCAGACAACCGGACCGAAGACTCGAATCACAACCAATCCCCCTAAACTTCCGTTGACGCGGGGAGACTGAGGAGACGGGCGTACAATTCGGGCGACATCCAATTGTACCACCTGTGTACCTCGTGTCAAATGCCGGTCCACACCGGGCGTCACGGACACCTTTAACGACATGGTACAACAACTCTTGTTTCCATTGCCGCCTCGACCGGGAAAAAGGCTGATCTTCCGTCCGTGGTTCGTTTGCCCCAAAACCGGCAAGCGTATCTACCCAAGGAATGGACGCGTTTTCCCCATGTGGGTGGACCAATGAAGCGGTGAGGGCGAAAGCCCTCGTTTAACCCTCAAGCCACTTGGCAAGAAGCCGGTCTAGGAGGCCGGAAAGGTTGTCTTCCTTGGCGCGAGCCCGCTCAACCAGGTCACTGTTCAGTGTGAGGTTGACGCGAGTCTTGCCCAAGGGAGGCCGCCCCGCTCCCTCGCGGGAGCCACCACGTTGAGGTTTGCTTGCTGAGTTCTTCATTTGAATAAATGCGCATTAAATTAGTTGCGCAGTTTGAATTTATGCGCATAATATCAGCATGGCAAACAAAAGATTGGATCAATCAAAGCAGGCTTTAATCCTCGCCGCTCTCTGCGAAGGAGCCGCCATCAATAGCGTGTGCCGCATGTTCAAGGTGGGCAAGCATGCCGTCCTGCGCGTGATCGAGGAAACCGGCCAAGCCTGTGAGGACTGGCACAACCGCCACTTTCGCGGACTCTCGATTGAACGTCTGGAACTGGACGAGCAGTGGGCCTATGTCCACACGCACAAGGAGCGCATGACCAAGGAACAGCGCCAAGAGCGTCAAGACCGTGGCGACTGCTGGCTGTGGGCCAGTATTGATCCCGCCTCAAAGGCAATCATCAACTGGCGAACCGGAAAGCGCAACAGCTACGCCGCCCGTGCGTTCGCTGGCGATCTGGCGAGCCGTGTCGAGGGCAGGGTGCAAATCACATCCGACCAGCTCCAGAGCTACCTCTATTCAATTCCTGCGGTCTTCGAGGGCAGGGCGGACTATGCCCAAGAGCACAAGCTGTTTCAGAAAGTGCGCGTGGACGCCCCGACGTGGCAGACCATGCGCGTGAATCCTTTAGTTGGAGTGGAGCGGCAGCGCATCTGCGGCAATCCCGACCTGAAAACCTCCACGGTCTGCCATATCGAGCGTTTCTTCCTGACCATGAGGCAGGGGAACAAGCGTTGCGCCCGGAAGACCTTGGCATACTCGAAAAGCTGGGACAATCACGCGTTCACGGCCTCGATCCACATTTTCATCTATAACCTGGTGCGCAAACACGAGACGACCAAGCAAACGCCCGCTCAGGCGCTCGGCATCGTGGATCGCCGCTGGACTTTAGAGGACGTGGTGGAGATGACAGACCGCTACATGAAGGCGCAGGAAGAAGCGGCATTTGCCGCCGCCTTTGAGGGATTCAGCATGAAACCGCGCCCCGTGCGCGTATTTGAACCGCAGTCGCCCAAGACGCCGTGGTATCTCGATCCCGAGTCTGGCGGCCCCAATCCGACCGTCAAAAAGCCCGGCATTCAGTATGAAGTGTCGGAAGAGGCCGGGGAATCCGAATCACCATAGCGTATCGGCACCGACACCATATAAATTGGCATTACATACATTGTATTAAGTTAATGAAAAGTTCTGTATGTGCTCTCTTTCTGCTACGCCAGAAGCTCTTCGAGGTCAGTTTCTGTAAGCCCGGTCATGACGGTGGCGTCGTCTTCGACGGTGGCTTCGATGAGGCCGCGCTTTTTGGCCTGGAGGGCCAGGATGCGCTCCTCGACGGTGCCGCGGGTGGCGAGGCGAAAGGCGTGGACGACCCGCTGCTGGCCGAGGCGGTGCGCCCGGTCGATGGCCTGGGCTTCGACGGCAGGGTTCCACCAGGGGTCGGCGAGGATGACGTGGTCGGCGGCGGTCAAATTGAGGCCGTAACCGCCGGCTTTGAGGCTGATGAGGAAAACCCGCTTGTCCGGCTGGGTCTGGAAGGCTTTGACCTGCCCCTCGCGGTCCTGGGTCTGGCCGTCGAGGTAGCAATACGGGACGTCGGTAACGTCGAGGTGGTGGCGCAGGAGTTTCAGGAACTGGACGAACTGGCTGAAGATGAGGACCTTCCCGCCGGTCTCCAGAATGGCATCGAGGCGCTCCTGGAGGGCGGGCCATTTCCCGGAGAGGTCGTCTGCATCTAACCCCTTGAGCATTTCAGGCGGCAGGCCGGTGAGGCGGAGGTCGCAGCAGACCTGGCGGAGGCGGAGCAGGACGGTGAACATGGTCATGCGGGCACCACCCTGACCGCCGCTGCGGCGGGCGGCCTTGATCTCGTCCCGCCCCTCCTCCAGGACCCGGCGATAGACCTCCGCCTGGGCTGGGCTGGGGTCGCACCAGAGGACCTGCTCGATCTTCTCCGGAAGGTCGCGGAGGACCTGCTTTTTCGTGCGTCGGAGGAACCACGGACGGATGAGTTTTCGCAGCCGGGCGACGGCCTGCTGACCGGCGGGGGAGGCGAGGCTGCTGGCGATGGGCTGCTCGAAGCGTTCCTTGAAGTTGTCACGGCTGCCAAGATACCCCGGTAACGCAAAGGTCATTACGGACCAGAGGTCACGCACGCCGTTCTCCAGCGGCGTCCCGGTGATGGCAAAACGGGCTTTGGCCTTCAAAGAACGTAACGCTTTAGCCGCTTCAGTATCGGGATTCTTGATGGCGGAGGCTTCATCGAGCAGGACGAGCTCGAAGTCCTGCTTCTGATAGTGGGTTAAATCCCTGCTGATCAAGGGATAGGAGGTGATTATCACGGAATTCGCGTCCATGGTCTCCAAGGCTTTTTCACGGCCGGAACCGCTGACAACGGTGACCTTGATCGAGGGGGCAAAACGCTCGAATTCGGATCGCCAGTTTCCGAGCAGGGATTTGGGGCAGACGACCATGCTGGGACCGTTACGGCAGGCCGAAACGAGGGCGATGGCTTGCAGGGTTTTTCCCAAGCCCATGTCGTCGGCCAAAATGCCTCCCCTGCCCGCCTGAGCCCGGGCGAGGAGCCATTCGAAGCCCTCGGCTTGATACGAGCGAAGCGTTACATTTAAGCCAGCCAGCACGGACTGGACCAGCGTGGCATCAGGTAGCTTGATAGGCGTTACATTTTCACCTTGGAAGTAGGCGGCGTGGGCACTGTGAATACGGGCTCCCTCCGGGGTGAGCTGGAGGGGGACATCGCGCAGGGTTTCCTCCAATTCCTCGACGGCCTCGGCGTCCAGAATGTAACGCTTCCCATCCCTGCCCTGCACCGATTTCTGACCGCTGCGGATCATGCGCAGGACGTCGTTTCGCGGCAGGCGGAAGCCATCGGCAGCCTGGTAGGCGAACTCCATGCTGAGCCAGTCCTGGCCGCTGCCGCCGCCGCCTTCGTGGACCACGGTTTTCGGCTGGATGCGCTGCACGCCGCGGGTGACGGTGCGCCAGCGGTCGCCCTCGATGATCGTGGCGAGGTCGCGGAGACGGGGGAGGTCGGAGGCGTAGAATTTCAGGACGGCGTCCCCACCCTGCATGAGCCAGTGGCCGCGGTCGGAGGCCCGGAAGCCGAGGGACTTCAGCCGGCCGACCATGCGGCGCTCGGCGGATTCGTCCCGGAGGTAGAAGCAGGCGGCGTTTTGGGGATCGACGAGCGGGAAGGACGGCGGTTTGGCGGTGCTGGTGACGCCCTGAGGCAGGATGGGCCAGGTCGTTTCCCCAAACCGGGCGGCGAGCCGGGCCTCGACGGCCTGGAGGGAGCCTTCGAGGGTGATTTCAAAGGTGAGCGGGACCGGCAGGACGTGGAAGCCGCTGAGGAGCTCGCCGCGCAGATCGACCTGGAAGGCGTCGTCGAGGGCCTCGCGGTGCTCGACGAGCCAGCGGAGGGGCTGGGGCTGGCCGAAGGCGGTCCAAATGCCCGCCGGGGCTTTGACGCGGAAAAGGACCATGGTTTCGCCGCAAAGCCACCAGGGGCCGAAGACCTGCCGGAAGCTGGGATTGGCCAGCCGGGGGTGGATTTGGCCGCCCGCGGCGGATTCGATGACGAGCGGCATGCGAACGGGATCGGCGGCGATTTGTAACGGCTTGGCCGTTGGGCCGGGTTTTCCCCAGAGGACGCGGGGGTGGCCGCCGAGGACCTCCAGAAAGGCCTCGGCCTGCGGTCCGCGGAGGGAGAGCGGGACGGTCTGGGGCTTCGTGATCCCCTGCCCGGCCAGCCAGGCGGCGAGACGAGAGGTCTCGCTGCCGGCGGGATCGTGCTTCACGAGGACGCCGAGGGGCTCGCGGAGGGTCTCGGGGAGGAAGAGGGTGTATTGGCCGGCGATGGTGGCGATCTTCGGGGCCTCGACGAGGGGTGTTGGGGGACCGGATTGACTGGATTGACCGGATGGGCGGGGCGCGGGGGTGGCTTTTTGGAGGGTGGCGAGGGCGACGGCGAGGGAGTGCTCGCAGATCATGCCGCTGCGGCGGGCCATGGGGCAGGTGCAGAGGTTGTCCACGTCCGAGCGGGAGCGGATGCGGAGGCCGCTGGCGAATTTCATCTTCCCCGCCCCGGCGGTGCCGCGGATGAGGCCGCCCTCATTTTGGCTGACCGCCACATGCCCGCCGGCCACGAGGGACCTCGCAGCCTTGATTGCCTGCCATCCGCCGATTTGTGCCAGCCAGCTTTCCGTGATTTCCATGGGCGGCTGTTTTGCGCCGAGACCGGATGGGTTTCAATGCTGAAAAGACGCCCGCTACGGAACGGTCATGCGCAGCCGCAGGAAACGCGGTTCGGACACCCATTCATCGATGGTGACCGTGGTCTTGATGCGGCCATCCGGCTGCGTTTGCTCATCGACCGTCACGTCGGGGTAGAAGGCATTCCAGGGGTTGTTCGTGTCTTTTCGGACCACGGTCCACCAGTAGCTCAAATCGGCCGATTGATCGATTTCCAGCACGGCGCCGGGCGTGAGCGTGGCGGTGCGGATGAAGGAAAACACGGCCCGGCGTGCGCCGGAAAGCTGCGGCCCGCCGCTGAACGTGGTGCCGGCCTCCGCCTCCTGGTTCCGGGGATGGCGGCCAAAGAGAAATTCGAGGCCATTGGTCACGCCATCGCCGTCCGAGTCCGCGTTGATGCCGCCGATGGCCGGATCGGCCAGCTCTGCCGGGGTAAAATGGCCCTGCATCCATTCATCGAGAGGTGTGGCCACCCGAATCAAGACCGGCGTGATGCCTGGGGACCATGGATCGCTGACCGCGATCGCGGCAGGCGCCATGTTCCCCGTCAAATCCGGGCCGGGTGTCCACTCAAAGGTATCGCCCGGCAGAAGGGGGCTCGGAACGGTGATGACACTGCCGTTTCTCTTGAGCTCCCCGAAACTGCTCGGAAGGATGGACGGTGCAGAAACGGTGTCGCCATCCGCATCCGTGGCCGGACCGGTGACGATCTGCGCATAGGTAAAGGTGTATGGCTGCCCCTTCTGCGCCCCGGTGAGCAGCGGAGGGGCGGGCACCGTCGGGGGCGTGTTCAGGAGACAGGGCTCGATCCCTATGCTCCCTAACCACGACTCGCCGCCAAACACGAGGTGGCCGCGGAAAGTCCCGGCCTGATTCATCACCATGGCACGATAAGGGGACAGCGTGGCCACTGGCTGCTGGGTGCCAAAGGTCCCGTCCGATGACCAAAGTTCGGTGGAGCGCGGAGGATTTCCCGGAACGAGTCGTGAATACCACACACGCCCTCCGTGCGGGATCAGGGGTCCCGGCAAGGCAAGCGACAGTGCATTCGTCAATGGCTGTTCCGAAGTGCCATCAAACGCGAAGAGCCCCCAATAATCATGATTGCGTGCCAAGCGGTGATACAAGACGTCTCCTCCGACGAGGGCGAGATGCTCCGGGATAACCTGAAGTGGATCATAGCCGATGGCTTGCCCACCGCCCGTGCTGAACAGATTGACCAACTGCCCGAGCTGGTTGGCATAGAAAAACTGCGTGCCCGCATCGAGCCCCGAAGGTCTCCGCCAGTCCCGGCTGAGCATCGGCTGCTCCTGTGCGGCGTTTTGATACAGCATCGTCGGATTATCCGAGTTATTCCCCGTCCACCTTGCCATCTGAAATCCATTGCCACCGGAAATCAGACTCCAAAAGACCACCTCACTGCCCCAGGCACCCAGCAGCCGCGGAGACACCACTGGCACGGGCAGTGACTCCGCTGCATTCGCGGTGCCCGTGCTGCTCCAGATCGTGCGCTGGCCCGCCATGGGTCCCACGGAAGCCATGGCCGAAAAAAACAAGCGTCCAGGTGCTGCCACCAGATCGGCGATGCCTGTCCCCGCACTGTCTTTATCGAAATCGCCGACCGTCGTAAGCTGCAAGGCCTCGTCCACGCAGCGCAGCTCCTCCGTGGTGCTGCCGGGTGTGACAAAGAAGACCTTCCCCGCGGCCACGCAGAGAGACGTGACCTCCACCGGCTGTCCGAATTTCGTCACCGGGTCCACCACCACCCCGCCGTAAGAGGACTCCAGCGGTGCGTAGCGTGCGGTGAAGAGCCGCCGCTCCCCGCTCGTCTGCCCGGGAGCCATTCCAGTGAGGAAGAGCCGGGAGCCGAGCTTCACCACCTGATCCACATCATACGCTCCGGGCGTCGCGGCGGGGCCGGCCAGTGCCTCGACCACCTGAAAACTGTTCGGCTCCGCCGTGTGTGAGAAAAACAGGACGCGCCTGCCACCCACGATGGCACTGAGCACGAGCTGCCCGTCAATCTCGAAAAAGTCCGCAGGATGGCTGGAGGCCGTATACGGTGAATACTGCTGGGATGATGCTTGCAAAGGAATGTTCTGAGCGGAACCGAAGCTGAAGCCATCGAAACGCCGCAGCTCACGCAGCCCCGAGTGATTGAGGCCCACGAGGTGGATCTGGTTGACGGGCGAGCCTTGGAAAACCTGCGGCTGGGAGCCTCCCGCGGCCGGTCGGTTGAACTGCGCCACCTGGGAGGAGGAGGTCCCGCTGCCGAGCACCTTCACGCGATAGTCGGAACCGGAATCGATCAGCCAGTTCAGGCCCCGCGTGGATGGCTGGCTGGGATGCCACAGGCGCAGCACCGCTGGGGCGGCATCGAGTTGTTGCAGCACCCCGGTGGTGCCATTTCCCAGCAGCACCTCGTTTGACCGTGAAAAGGCGATCTCCTGCTCCGACATCAGCGTGAGGTTCTCGACCAGATGACACTGCTTTGTCACCTCCTGGGCCGCTGAAGGATTCAGAAGCGTCGATACAAACTGGAGGCTGCGGTCCCCGCCTTCCGCCCCGGTTTGGAAGAACACGCCTTTATTCGAGCCCGGCACCATCTGGATGCGGCTGGGATAACTGTGCGCCGCCCCGGCGGCGATGTCCGTCAGCCGCACGGTCGTGCCCACCGTCCCTGCCGTGACCCACAACTCGATGCCGTTCGTGCTGTCATAGCCAGCAAAGCACACGCGATCGACACCGTTCGAGGCTGGCCAAGGCGTCACCGAGGGGCCGAGCTGCTGCAGCAAGACCGTCTGGCCATTCGAAAAAGTCGTCGCCAGCAGTTGTGGGCCACCGCTCATGTAGCGGAAGCACACGAAGTTAGTCGTGGCCGCGTAAACAGGCACCGGCAGTGGCTCCGCCTGCGCCGGGCTGCCCAAGGAAGCAAGCATCACGGCAAACTGAAGGCCGCTGGCCGTGAACAACCGCAAATCCGCGGCCGAGTGCGGTCGTGCGATGAAGCACAAACGGGACGTGCCTGGCACCACCGAGGCCTGCTGCACGCTGCCTCTTTGGTAGCTGCCTACCCGTATCGGCGGATTGGCCGGCGTAAACGCCCACACCGATTGCGAAAGCTCCCCGCTCGTGCTCAAATCATCCATCGCATACCACACGATACTGCTCCCGCTGCCCAGCAGCACCGGGGCCGTGTGATCCGCCCCAGGACGCAGGTCCGTTTCAGCCCAACCGGAAAGCGACAAGCTACCGCCCACCGTCAACACACGCACCTCCGGCCCCGTCACGCCATCATCCGCCACGCAGGTGAAGTAATCGGTGCCCAGTGGGGCAAATCCGTCCGGAAAGCTCGATTCCGGCCCTGGCCGGACCTCAGCCGCCGGCTTCGCGACGCTCCCGTCCACGATCCACAGCTCCTCGCCACGCTCAGAGTCCGTGCCGCGAAACACCACACGCCCGCCGCTGATGCCCACACCGCCTGTCACGGCCTCCCTTGTGACCTGACCCGTATTCAGGTCCTGCAAGGGCACGACCACCGGTGACTGTGCCATCAGGAGCCCCGATGAGACGGCCGACAAGATTGCGAAGAAAGATGCACAAGTAGGTCGCCACATCGTGGCGCGGTTTTATCAGCAAAGCCTGCCCGCGTCATGGAATAAATATGGGAAGCCTCCCGAGAGTTCCGGTGATTCTTTTCTGGCGCGTAGAAAGGTTTCTCGCCAAACTCCGCTCTCTCCTCAACGGAGCACTCTCATCATGCGGATCGTAGCCATCACCAATCAAAAAGGCGGGGTCGGAAAGACCACCACCGCTGTGAATCTGGCGGCCTGCCTCGCCCAGCGTGGCGTGCGGGTGCTGCTCGTCGATCTCGATCCGCAAGCAAATGCCACCAGCGGCCTCGGACTGGCCCAGGAGGAACGCGGCAGCCTTTATCCCGCGCTGGTCGAAGGTGAAGACCCGACACATTTCATTCGCAGCACCCGGCTGCCCAACCTGAGCATCATCCGCTCCCATCAAGAACTCGCCGGCTGCGAGATCGAGCTCGCCCAGCAGGGTAATCACCTGGCCCGTTTGCGCGAGGTGCTGGAGCCCATCCGCCATTCCGGACACTTTGATTATGCCATTCTCGACACCCCGCCAAGTCTCGGCGTGCTGATGACCGGCTCCCTCGCCGCGGCGGATGAGTTGCTGGTGCCGATCCAGTGCGAGTACTTCGGCCTCGAAGGCCTCTCCAAGATCGTGAATGTGGTGCAGCAAATCCGTGATTGTGGTGCCAATCCCAATCTCCAGCTCGAAGGCATCGTCATGACCATGTTCGACAGCCGGGCAAACCTGGCCAACCAGGTCGTCAATGATGTGCGGAACTACTTTGCCGAGATCGTGTACAACGCGGTCATTCCTCGCACCGTGCGCCTGGGCGAGGCGCCGAGTTTTGGCAAGAGCATCATCGAGTACGAGCCCGGTGGACGCGGTTCACAGGCCTACCGGGCGCTGGCGGAGGAGTTCATGACCCGCCGCGGCCTGATCCAGCCGCAGACTGTGGCGGCGTGAGCCTCCCTGCGCTGCAAGGTCTCGTCGCGGTCTCTAGCCCGTCTCTCCACGGCGCAGGTCCGGCATCAGTCGCACGGGTGCCAGTGTCGTCCGGCCCGACTGCGCCAGTTCGAGCACCAGCTTTGCCAGCCGCTTGGCAAATCTCGCCGGGTCGGCGGCATAACGTGTCACCTGGGGCACCACGTGATCAAGAAACGCGTCATCATCCCGCGATACCACGGCAAAGTCACGAGGCAGCCGGTATCCTGCGCGCAGCAGGTGTGTGATGACCGTCAGCGCATGACTGGAGCGCGCCACAAGGAAGGCGCCCGGTCGTGGTTTGCCGCGAAGCACCTCCTCCAGGCATGCCACCAGCCTCACGACGGTCTCCTCATGTCTCAGCACCAGAGGCGTCACGTCCGCCACCCCCGCAAAGGCCTCGCGGAATCCATGCTCGCTCTCCGCGTCACCTCCATGGGAGGAATCGGGAAGTAACAGCGCGATGCGCCGGTGCCCCTTTTGCCGCAGCATCACCGCCGCGTGGCGGCAGGCGGCCCGGTAATCGATGTCCACGGATGGCAGCCCGACGCCCTCCGCACATGACCCGGCGATCACCGCGGGCAGTCTGTGCTCCACGAACCACCGCTGCATCACCGCGGTGGACCGGAACAAAACCCAAGCCGCCGCAGGCGTCCGCCGCGCCAGCTTTTCCAAGGCCGCGGCCGGCTTGGCACTGAAACAAGGCGCGCTGGCATGGACTTCCAGCGAGTAGCCTGCCTCCGACAGCAGTACGCGCAGCGCATCCAGCCAGAACAACACAAATGGCGGCATCAACTGCGCCGCCACAGGCGTCAGCAGAACGATCGACGTCGGGCGTGAGGCCGGCATCGCGGCCGGGACGGCCAGAATACGGCGTTTCTTGTTCTCCACTGCGCTGATCAAGCCTTCGCGCTCCAGTTGCGCCAGCACCGCGCGCAAGGTGGGCCGGCTGATGCGCAGACGCAGGCAGAGCGTGCGCTCCGAAGGCAGATTCCCCGCCCAATCACCGCGCAGCAACGCCTCGCGCAAAAAATCCGCGCTGTGGGTGATCAAAGAAGGGCGTGGGGGGACGGCGTGCATCATGTGGGGACGATGTCAGTCTGCCCCTGGTCAGCCCGTTTGACCACGCAGAAAACAAGCTCCTCAAAATGTTCTGCCCGCCGTTGCAAACACCTCAAGCGGAGGTCAGCAAGGCCACGGCAACCGGGTCGGCGAGAAGTTTTCCCTGGCGGGTCAGCCGGACAAAGCGGGAGTCGTATTCCACCAGGCCCTGCACACTGAGTGTGTCGAGAAGGCGGGAGGCGCGGGGGGCCACAAGATCGAGAGGCAGGCCGCGGGCGGTGCGTAGTTCCAGGCCAAAGCGCTCTGTCAGGCGCTGCTCCTCGGTGAGTTCCTCCCTCTCCACGACCGTGTCCTGCCCTGACAAGGTCATGCTGATGTAGCGCGGCGTGTCAGCGATGTTCTTCCAACGGCATCCTGCCATGGTCGAAAACGCGCCGGGGCCGATCCCGAGATAATCCGCGCCGAACCAGTAGGCCTCGTTGTGCGTGCTGCGGTGCCCGGGCAGCGCGTAGTTCGAAATTTCGTAGTGCTCAAAGCCGCGCGCCTCAAGCATGTCGATGGCCATCTCGAACAACTGCGCGTCCGTCTCCGGGTCCGTTTGAAACTCCCCCGTTTTCAGACGGCGGAAAAAGTCCGTGTCCTCTTCATAGTTGAGGTTGTAGGCGGAAAGGTGGTCCGGACGCAGTTCCAAGGACTTTTCGAGCGTCCGCCGCCATGATTCGAGCGTCTGGCCCGGGACTGAGAACATCAGGTCGAGGCTCAAGCTGGGAAACCCGGCGTCACGCAGCACCTGCCAGGTTTCCTCCGCCTCCGGCGGCGAGTGGTCGCGCCCCAGTGTCTTCAACGCGGTCTCATCCCATGATTGAATGCCGAGCGAGACGCGCGTCACGCCGTGCCGCCGCATCACCGCCGCCTTGGAGGCGGTCACGGTGCGCGGATTGGCCTCCAGGGTGAATTCCACCACCTGCGACATGTCCATTCGTTGCCGCAGGCCGTCCAGCAGGCGCTCCAGATGCGTGTCACTCAGCATGGTGGGCGTGCCGCCTCCAAAAAAGATCGTCCTGGGTGCGAGCGCGTGTTTTTCCACCTCCATGAGCAGCGCGTCCACAAAGGCATTCATATCCGCGCCGCCCGGCGTGTGCTTGTGAAAGCTGCAATACGGGCAGATGCGGTGGCAGAAGGGAATATGGACGTAGAGATGGTGCAAGGTCGTGAATGAAAGCATTGATCGGGATGGCCGGCGCGTCCACTGCTGCGAGCCCGCTCTTTGAGGCACCCATGTCCGACGAATCCCACCATGAACGCGAACTAGGCGGCCAGTTGCTGGCGGCGGTGTCACGCTCGTTTTATCTGACCCTCAAAGCGTTGCCCCGGGAGCTGCGGGAGCCGATTTCCCTGGCCTACCTGCTGGCGCGCACCGCGGACACCATCGCCGACACCGCCAGCGTGGAGGCGGATGTCCGCCTCGACTGCCTGGAGCGCTATCGCGCGCTCGTGCGCGGCGGGGATGACGTGGAGCCGCTGGCCGCCCTGCTGCGGACGGAGTTCTGCCCGCGCCAGGCGGACGCCGCTGAGCGCGTCTTGATGGAAAAGTTCGCCGCAGGCATCGCCTGGCTGCGCAGCATGCCCCCGCGGCCTCTGGAGGCCATCCAGGGGGTGCTGGGGCACATCATCGACGGCCAGATGCTCGACATCCGCCGCTTTCCGGCGGACGGGCAGTTGCGCCGGCTCGCCAGCGCGGAGGAACTTGACGCGTACACCTGGCTTGTGGCCGGGTGCGTGGGAGAGTTTTGGACGCAGTTGTGCGCCACCGAACTGCCCGCCGCGCTCAACCCTGCCGTGAGTGTGACGCAAATGCAGCAGTGGGGCGCGCGCATGGGCAAGGGGTTGCAACTGATCAACATTCTGCGCGACATCGGCGAGGACACGCGGGACGGCCGCTGCTACCTCCCCTGCCCCGCGTCTGAAATTCCCCCTGAATGGCGGAAGTGGCTGCAAACCTGTGTCGAACACCTCGAATGCGGCCTGCGCTATGTCCAGCATGTCGCGCATGGGAAGCTGCGCTACGCCACCGCGCTGCCGCTGCTGCTGGGCATTCAAACCGTCTCCAAAATGCGCTCCGCTTCTTGGGATCAGGTGCTCGCCGGCATCAAGATCTCCCGTCTCGATGTCGCCAGCATCCTCGCGCAGGCCGCCATCGCCTGCCGTGGCGCGGAGCCGCTGGAAAAACTCTACCGGAAGCTGGCCGCGTGACCAGCCGCACGCCGGGGTTACGGCTTTCCGGGCGCGGGCGCGGCGCGCAGCTCCATGCGGACATTTTCAGCGGGTTCCCCGGCGTCCGGAGATGACGGGCGCAGCACGGTGAGGATCATGGTGCCCAGAAGATAGATCAACCCGCCGCCGACACCCGCGCCGATGGCAATAAAGCGGCGCTGCCAGACATGGTCGCGGTCGATGGCATACCAGAAGCGCATGCAAAAGGCGATCCAGAGCAGGCTGGCACCGAGAACGAGGAGTTTGGCAGTCATGCGCCCAGTCTGCCATCCGCACGGGCACTCGTGCAATGCAAATTCCTTTTCACAACGGCGGTTCGCCCAGATCCTGAAGCAAGGCCTCCCCGGCACGGCGTCCGCTGAGCAGCGCACCATTGATGGACACATCCTCGCACCAGTCGCCGCAGCGGAAAAGCCCGGGGGCCAGCCGGGGATCAAGGGGGCCGTCCCCCAGCGCGAGCTGGCGGCTCTCCGGCTGCGCCTGGCGCACCTGGCAGGTGCGCAGATGCTTCCAACGCGCCACCGCCGTGCCAAACCAGCGCGTCATTTGCTCCCTCACGACCTGCTCCAGCTCCGAGCTCGAAGGCGTGCCAATGATGGACGCGGAGACGAGATGGCGCCCCGGCGGCGCATACGCCGCGGAGACGCGCGAGAGCACGCACGCGGAGTTCACCGGTCCGCGCCCGTCGCCATCGAGATAGAGGATGGGATGTCTGCCCGGCACATCCTGCTCATCGGCGGCAAAGTAGAGGCAGGTGGTGGAGCGTGCCGGCTTTGGCGGGTTGAGGGTGCCGGAGG
The DNA here is from genome assembly GCA_015075365.1 of Verrucomicrobiaceae bacterium. Classification (GTDB taxonomy): domain Bacteria; phylum Verrucomicrobiota; class Verrucomicrobiia; order Verrucomicrobiales; family Verrucomicrobiaceae; genus Prosthecobacter. Next base: position 317,574 of record JABTUN010000005.1, on the reverse strand, counting down.
GCAGCAGCCGGCAGGCGGCATCCTCGGTCACCGCGATCACGATGTGCCGCGCCTGGATGACCTCGCCACTGTCGAGCACCACCTCTCCTGGACGCACATGGGCCACCGGGGTGTTCAGACGCAGGCTGCCTGGAGGCAGTGCCACGGCGAGCTGGTCTGGAATCGCCTGCATGCCCTGCGCCGGCAGGGCGCTGCCGCCGCGGTCAAACATGCTGAACAAGAACAGCAGCATGCGCGCGGAGGAGCGCAGATCCTTCTCCAGAAAGATGCCCCCGAAAAAGGGGCGGAAGAAGCGGTCGATGACCTGCTCGGAGAAGCCAAAGTCACGCAGGTAATCCTCCGTCTCCATCTCCAGCAGCCCGCGCGGTGGCTCCTTCAATCCAAAAGCTTCTTTGCGCAGCAGCAGCATGACCCACTTGTCTCGCATCTTGACGACCGATTCATCCCTGATCCCTCTGAGCGCGTCCAGGGGATGGCCGACCGGGTCTGCCAAAAGGTGAAAGCGGTCCTTCACAAACACCTCCGCGCCGCGATAGAGAGGTTTCAGATCAAGCGCGGCGTAGTCGAGCACCCGGCGCGCCTCCGGATAGGCCGGCAGGAAGACCTGGAAACCGCGGTCGAGGCGGAACCCGTCCACCACATCGGTCCGGACACGCCCCCCCACGTTGTCGGAGGCTTCCAGCAGCGTGAAAGGCACCCCCGCGCGGGCCAGCACGCGGGCGCAGGAGAGCCCGGCCAGGCCGGCGCCGACGATCACGATGTTTGGGGAGGTTTGGCTCACGGGAGAATGAGAGTATCGCCATCATGGGCGCTCGACGGGCCATTGCAAGGCTGCATCCACGCTTGAAGCAGCATGCGTGCCGCCCACACATACCGCATGGATTCCTCCCTGCCCCGCATCCTCATTCTCGGCGCCCATGGCGGCCTGGGCCGCGCCTTGACGCGCCACCTGGCTCCGCGCTTTGAGGTGACGGCATGGACGCGTGCGGAACTTGATGTCACCGATGCCCGCGCCATCGCCTCCAGGCTGGCTGCGCAGCCATTTGACGTCCTTCTCAACACGTCGGGCATCACCCGCCCGGATGACTGCGAGGAGCATCCCGAACGTGCCCGGGTGGTGAATGCCGAGGCCCCCCGGCACCTCGCAAGGGCATGCCGCATCAAAGGCGCGCGGCTCATCCACTTCAGCACCGGCTATGTGTTCGATGGCGAGTCCAGGCGCATGTGGGCGGAGGATGATCCCGCCGTGCCGGTGAATTGCTACGGCCGGACGAAGCTCGAAGGAGAGCTGGCCGTGCTGGCGGAGCATCCCGGGGCCCTCGTGGCGCGCGTGACATGGCTTTTCGGCCCGGACAAGGACAGCCATCCGGATCAAATGATCGCCCGGGCGCTGCATGCCGCCGAGATCCGCGCGGCGGACGACACCACCTCCTCTCCCACCTTCACCCAGGATCTCTGCGTGTGGATCGAGCATCTCATCACGCACCATCCGCAGGCGTGCGGCCTGCTGCACCTCTGCAACAGCGGCAGCACCTCCTGGCATGGCTGGGCGCAGGCGGCGCTGGAGATCGCCGCGGACTGCGGCGCCCCGCTGCGCACCACACGCGTCACGCCCGCCCCGCTGTCGAGCGTGGTGTCCTTCAAGGCACGGCGCCCGCCGCACACCGGCCTGCTGACGGACCGTTTCACGCAGATCACAGGCCTCACGCCGCGCCCCTGGCGTGAGGCGCTTGCCGATCACATCGCCAGCAAACAGCGCCTCATCTGCGCTGCAGCAGAGTGATGCGGGTGGAGCCGTAGGTGCGGTCGGAGAGCTGCTCCCACTGCTCCGATGAAAACGGCAACGGTTTGCGCGTGTCGAGTGATTCGAGGACCAGGAAGGCTCCGGACTCCACCACTTGCGGCAAAGCCTCATGGGCCAGCAATTCGGCGATCAGATCATGATCGCCAGGACGATGGGCGTAGGGCGGGTCGGCGAAGACAAGGTCAAACACCTTCTGCTCCTGCCGCAACTGCTCCAAAGCGCGGAAGGCATCCGCGTTGCGCACCTGGGCGGCTTCGAGACGGGTCTTTTGCACGTTCCGACGGATGACATCGCAGGCGCGGCGGTCCTGCTCCACCAACAGTGCGGATGCCGCGCCACGGCTGAGGCATTCCAGGCCAAACGCGCCTGATCCGGCGAACAGATCGAGCACACGCGCGCCTGCCACGACCTCCGCCAGCATGGAAAACACCGCCTGGCGCACGCGATCCTGTGTGGGACGCGTGACTGTCTTGGGGACCTCGATGGGAATGCCTCCCGCACTGCCGGAAATCAGACGCATGGATGTGGACCCGCTTCTACCAGCAATTTCCACTCATGGCAGCAGCTTTTCATCCCACGGCCACAGCGGCTGCATGACGGAAGCCTCCACCCAGCCGCGCGTGGGCTCCTCCTCAGAAGTGGGCACTTCGATGTAGCTCCAGGCACCGCGTTTCTCCAGCACGCGCACCTGGCTGCCCGGCGGCAGCTCCAGATTCGCCGCGGAGGTCACGGTGGCGGCGGCGTAGAGATTGGTTTCTTTGGCTGTGACGACACTCACGTCTCTCACACGCGCATTCGGTTCAGGCCGCGCGGTCGCAAAGGCGGCGGAAGGGACTGCCACCACCACTCCCGCCACGAAAGCGATGTGCGACCACAGCCGGCGCGAGTCATTGAGAGGCGATTTCTGTCCGATGAGAATCCGCGCGGCGAGGGCGATCAGCGCCAGCCAGCCGCCTCCTGCAGCGAGCATGATCCAGGTGTTTTTCGTCAGGCACAAGCTACAGGTGGCCAGCAACCCCGCGCCAGGAAGCGTGAAGAAACGCAGCTTCTCATCCAGCAGGCGCAGATTTTGCCGGATCTCCGGATCGCCCGGTGCCAGCAGCGCGGCGCGCTGATACCACAGTGCCGCGCGCCCCAGGTCCTCCTGCCGGTAACGCGCATGGCCGATGATCGCGAACACATCCGCGCTCAGCGCCGGCGGCTCCAGGCGGGTGATCCGCTCGGCGAAATACTGCGCCTTGGTGAATTCGCCGCTCTGCATCGCCTCACGCGCCTGCTTGTAGAGGCTGGCGGCGTCCTCCGCATGCAGCGGGGCGGCCAGCGCCAGCAGGACCAGCACGGCGGCGGCCTGGAACAGCCCGCGCAGCGTCGTGAGCATGCTGCGGCGCTCCGCCGCGCTCAACGGTGCCGCGGACGCCGCTCCGGTGAAGTTCGAAGTCTCGTAGCGCGACAGGATCTGCCTGACTTTCTCATCCCTCGGGGCCTTTCCATCCATCACACGCTGGATGAAGTGCGCCGCGCGCTGGAGAAAGGTGCTGTCCGGGATGCCGGACTCCTCCAGCCCGCGCCACAGCATCTGCAACTCGCCGCGCCGGCCCTGCGTGAGCCGGGCATGCCGCTTCCGCAGCCAGGCCACCAGCGTCGCCAGCACCAGGATGGCCACGGGCACCGCCTGCGCCGCCCAAAAGCGCTGGCTGGCCAGCAGCGGGCTCGCGGGCACGGGCGCGAGCCAGCGGGGCTGCTCCGGCACCCGCACAATGATGTCATTGAGCTCCGGCTTCGGCTGCACCACGGCAGGCGGCTTGGGCGGTTCGACCACCGAAGCGGCGCCGCCGGACGACTCCGCGGCGGGCGCGGTGCCCGGTTTCATGTTCAGCGGGATGGGGGAGGAGCGCACCGTGACGTATTTCTTCTGCGTCGGGCTGAAAAAACTCAGCTCAAAGGGCGGCAGCGCCGCATGCACCTTCTCCGGCACGAACACCATCGAGTAGCCGATCCGGCGCGGTGCGCCCGGCGGCAGCAGGGCGATCTGGTTGGGGTCCTGCGGTCCGTCCACATTGTAACGCCGGGCCGGGTAGGCGCGCCAGCCATCCGCCGGCGTCAGCACGGGAGCCTCGATCGCATCAAAATTCCCCGTGCCGTCCACGAAGACCTCCGCCGCCAGCGGATCTCCCACCGCCAGTGAGGTCGGGGTGGCCGTCGCCTGGATGCCGAAATCTCCCACCGCACCGGTGAAGCCCGCAGGCTTGCCCTCCTCCGGCAGCGGCAGCACGCGCACCTTCACCTCCTGGCTGCGGACCGTGTTCTTTTTCGTCTCCCCCATGCCCATGGCCATGCCAAAGGGCAGCGCAGGCATGCGCTGGCGCTCGTCCATCACCTCATACAGCAGTTCCACGCTGGCCGGTCCCACCTTCAGATCGCCGGCGTGCAGCGGACTCAGCACACTGCGGAAGGTATAAACAATGTAACCAATTCCGTTGATCACCGTCTCCGTCTGGTCCGACTGCTGCGGGAAGCGCGCCACGGCAAAGTCCGTCTTGTTCACGTCGATGAGGCCGATCCGGCGCAGGTTCACCCGGCGCGGGATGTACAGGCTGGCGCTGATCGGCACGACCTCCCCCTGGTAGATCTCCGTCTTGCCCACCTCGATCTGAAAGAGCGGCGTGCTCATCTCATCCCCGGCGGGCGCGGCCGGGGAGGCCGCGGCCTCCGTCACCGTGAATTTCACCTCGTTGGTCTTCTGCATCTGCCCGTCCACCATCAGTTCCTGCGGCGGGATCACAAACTCCCCGGGCTCGTTTCCCGCGATCTGCCAGGCCACACGGATCGACATCGCCCGCTGCCCGTTGACGATCTCGATGCGCTGGGAGAGCTGATGGCCGGAGTTCATGCCGATCTGCGCCGGCAGCCGCAGTTGCGGGATGCTTTGCAACGTGCCGTTGGTGATCGTGATGACGTAGGTCACCACCTGGTTCGTCTGCGCCGTTGCGGGCTCCACATACGCGCGCAGCGTCGCGCCATGCGAGATGATGGTGGACAGCAGGAGGCAGACAAAAACGAAAAGCCGCGGCATGGAGGAGAAGGGTTTCAAATCAAACATGAAATCGCACGGAAGACACACCCTTCTTTGCACAATTTCCGCCGGTTCTCGAAAAGAAAGTCACCGCAGGGCGCTGGCCCCGCCGTCCGCTGCCAGGGCTTTCCCGCCGTGCCGCCTCAGTGTCCGGTCGCGTTTTGGCCGCCCGAGGGATCAAAAAACAGCTCCCCGCTGGCTCGTTTGCCGAGGAACCGGTAGGTGCCGTCAACCTCGTCAGCGGGCACGTTCGCGCGAAACCACGTGTCCGCGAACACCCCCGTCGGCGGCTTCTGCCCCGCCAGGACGGCGGTGACCTTCACCGCCACGTCCCCGGCCGGCCACTGGATGCCCGCCGCGGCCCCCGTCGTGTAGGAAAGCAGGATCGTCTGCGCGTTGCGCTTGTCCTTCACATCATCCGCCACCCCGGCCAGTGAACCCAGGTGCGGGATGGAGAGCGCCGCGATCAAGCCGATGATCATCAGCACCGTCAGCAGCTCCACGAGGCTGAGGCCCCGCTTCCGCCGCATTTTAAACTTCATTTTCATGCGCGTGTGATGGATTGTTCCTGGCTTCTATCAGCCGGTACTCACCCGCAGCGCGTGCTCCACGTCTTGTAAGACCATGTAAGGCTTTTGGCTGGTGTTTGTCAGGCCGTCAGCGAAACACCCGCCGCACAGGCGGCCAAGGAGCATGAACCGGCCACTGTGGATCGGGGCAGTGACCCGGTCCGCAGGTTTCACGTTTCAAGATGGAACCTTACGCGTTGGACGCTGCCCCGCGTTCGTCGTTCGGAGTTCGCTTCGCGGCTTCGCAGCAGCCCGCTCTGGGGTTGGACGTTCCGCGTTGGACGTTCGACGTTGAACGTTGCCTGGGTTGGCCGAAAGAGAGAAAAAAGGGCAAAAGAGGGCGGAGTTCAGGCGGTAGGGACGCGCTGCGCCGCGTCCGACGAGATAAAGCGCGTTCGTCGTTCGGAGTTCGCTTCGCGGCTTCGCCGCAGCCCGCTCTGGGGTTGGACGTTCCGCGTTGGACGTTCGACGTTGAACGTTGCCTGGGTCTTCCATCTTGTCGATCGGGGCAGCCCAAGAGAGAAGATCGAGGGGAGCCGGCCAGAAGTCAGAGGTGAGAAGTCAGAAGTCAGAGGTCAGACGTGCGGAAGCACCTGTGCTGTCGATCAGGGCATTGCTGTAGATCGGGGCACCGACCCGGTCCTCGTAGAGGCAAACGTGAGTTTGCCCCGGACCCGGGAAGTCTCACGACTTCCTCTACGAAACCTCTCACGTCTCACCTCTCAACGACTCTCCTCTATCTTCTCTCTTCTCCCCTCTCTCCCCCCCGCCCCCTCACCGCCGCAGCGCGTTCACCAGCGTGTTAAACGCCACGCGCAGGGCCTCGGCATCAGGGTCCGCAAAGGGCGCGTCCAGCGTGCCCACCGCGTTGCTGTTGCTGCTCGTGCCGCTGATCGCGGCGTCCAGCCCCGCCTGCGTCACCTCGCCGGGGATGCCCTGCGGACCGGTCTGCCCTTCCGGGATGCCAAAGGTGAAGTGCAGCATCGTGCCGGTGAGGGTGACGGACACCGTGGCCGGATCTCCCGGTGGCAGGGAGTTCACCGCATCCACGATGGCCCCGGTGACGGTGCCGATGGCATCAATGAGGTCTTTCAGGCCGTTGAGCTGGCCGCGCATCTGCACCGCGTCGATCTCGGTGCCGGCTTGGGGGAGGTTGGGGTCGTAGGGCATGGCGGGGGGTGGAGGAGTGGAGGGGTGGAGGAGACTTGGAGAGCGGCTGCGCCGCGGGACCTGGAGACCAGGAGTGGAGGAGATTTTGAGATGGACGAGAGCGCGGGCGCTTGAGTAGAATTCGTCCCATGAAGATCACGCGGCACACGGAGCTGGAGGTGTTTCAAAGGGCCTTTGAAGCGGCGATGCGGGTGTTTGAGCTGACCCAAAAGTTTCCGCGTGAGGAGATGTATTCGCTGACGGATCAGATTCGCCGGTCCTCGCGTTCCGTGGCGGCCAACATCACCGAGGCATGGCGCAAGAGGCGTTATGAAGGTGCTTTTGTCAGCAAGCTCAGCAATGCGGACACCGAGGCGGCAGAGACGCAGACGTGGCTTCAATTTGCGTTTCGCTGCGGCTACCTGAAGCAAACTGATCTGCAGGCGATGGAAGAGGAGTATGAAATCATTCTGCGCATGCTCGTCGCCATGATGGCCAATGCCGGTAAATGGACGCTGAGCCGGGAGTAAGGGGATTCGCGCAAAGCTCCGCGCAGCGCGTCTCCTCCACTCCTCCACTCCTCTTCTCCGCGAGACGCGCGCAGCGCGGCACCCTGCGGGCGCTCACGGGCTCACCGTGATCCTCGCCACGTCGCACCAGTCGCCGTTGGGTTGTCCGGCATCCCAGAACATGGCGCGGTATTCCCGCACCTCCGCCTGGCCGGGCACCAGCAGCGGGCGGGTGTCGATGTAAGGGCTCTTGGTGGAGATGATGAGGAACTCCCAGGCGCCGTTGCCACGGCGGCTCTCCAGCCAGATGCCCTCGTGGCCGTCCTTGAAGAACTTCGCCAGCACCTGCTGCTGCGCGGGCACCTGGTTCAGCATCAGCGTCAGGCGCGGCACACCGCCACCGGGCGGCGGAGGCGGGACTTCCTCCCCCACGATGCCCAGCAGCAGGCCCTGGCCTTCCGTGTAGCCCGGGCTGCCCTTGATCACCTGGACATACTTGAAGATGCGCGCCAGCGCGCCCGGCAGCACGGTCGTCAGGCCGGCGGGCGGTGCGGGGGGCACAAATTCCGGCAGCTCAAAGGCGGTCAGGCCGCTGCCAAATTTCAGCACCTCCAACTGCCCGGTGGCACCGGGGCCAAATTCTCTCACGGTGTTGCACCAGGCACCAATGGAATACCCCACATGGCGGGAGTCATTGATGGTGGCCGTCACGTCGGCAGGCACCAGGCCCATGCCTGGACCTAGAATGGTGATCTGGTCCGCATAGTTAAAGTGCCAGGCTGGTTGTTCGGATACTTTCTTAGGATAGTATGGTTTTCGTTGCATGGTTTGGGTATGTTTGGGTGGTTCACTCAGGGAGATGGCAGCCGGCGGCGGAGCCGCCGGTGCCCACAAAAACCCGGAAGACCAGGTGGCGCCGCTGTTCCACAGCGCCATCACCCAGCCCTCCGGGAAAGGGTTGCCAGGCGCGCAGAGCCCGTCCGGGCGCTGCGCGCGCTTTGAAAAGACATCGGAAAATCAGGCCCCGGCTGGTCGGGATGACCCGCTGGTGACGGCCCCAAAACGGGTTTTCCGGCCCCGCCAGTCGTTTGCCTGGACGGGCCGGTCGTTTGCCTGGACGGGCCGGTCGTTTGTCTGGACGGGCCAGTCGTTTGCCTGGACGGGCCGGTCGTTTGTCTGGACGGGCCGGTCGTCTGCCTGGACGAGCCGGTCGTCTGCCTGGACGAGCCGGTCGTTTGCCTGGACGAGCCGGTCGTTTGTCTGGCGGAACCGGGAAAGCCCGTTTTCAGCGCGGCCATGCACTGCTTCACCCGGGCCAGTTCCGTGCGCTGAATGGCCGTCTTCCGGTCCAGGCATGCCAGCCTCACACGGATGATGGCCACCTTCCAGCGCAGGGCCATCTCCTGATTGGAAGCAGGGCCTGCCATCCAGTTGAAGCCGTTGAAAAGACCCGCCGGAGCGGCATGAGGTGGGTTGTGGCAGGGCGCGCGCTTCATGCCGCCCATGTCATCACCACCGGGCCGCGCCTGCCACTCAACAACTGGCCTCCTTGTAAAACTTCAAAAAAAAGGCCTCCATCGCCTCGACCTGCGCCAGATGCTGCGCCTGGTGAAAAAGCTGCTCCAGCGTCACTCCCAGCGCGCGGCACACCACCTCCACGGACATCACCCAGCCTCCCTGCTTGCGCCCGGCCTCCAGGCGCTTGATCGCGGACAAATCCAGGCCCGCGGCCTGGGCCAGTTCCTTCTGGGTCATGCCCCGCAGGTTACGGAAATGGACAATGGCCTTGCCCAAATAAGGCGTTACCCACACAGTGGCGCAGGCGGCATGGAGACCGGGCGTTTTCATGGCGTGAGCAGGTTGAAAAACAGGCACCCTGGCGGAGGCTAATTAGCCTCCCTGCCAAAGAAAAACCAAAAAAAGCACGGCCTGACAAGCCTGAAATCCGCCGGATTGCAAAAAAACAGCCGCGTCCGGCAAACCGAAAGAGAGCAGACGGTAGGGACGCGCTGCGCCGCGTCTGACGAACGGGATTCCGATTGGCCGAAAGAGAGAAAAAAGGGCAAAAGAGGACGGAGGGCCAGCGGTCAGAGGTCAGAAGTTAGAAGTCAGACGTGAGAGGTGGGTAGGGACGCGCTGCGCCGCGTCCGACGAACCGAAAGGGAGCAGAGCGCGGAGCACGTTCGTCGTTCGGGCTTGAGCCCGTTCCGTCGTTGAATGTTCCGCGTTGAACGTTCCCCTGGGTTGGCCGAAAGAGAGAAAAAAAAGGGCCAAAGAGGACGGAGGTCAGAGGTCAGAAGTCAGAGGTTGCGATTTCGGCTCCTCTTCTCCTTGTCTCCTCCACTCCGCGTCTCGTAGCGCAGCCGCCCTGCAAACTTTCCTTGTCATCCCCGCTGCTTTTCGGCACAATCCCCTCCTTATGAGCACCATCTGGGCATTTGATCTGGGCAAGGGAAGCATCGGCTCGGCGGTTTGTGCTCAAAATCTGCCACTCTTGGCAAGACATCAGGATCAAAATTGCCGGAGTTGTGGGGCCTTTCGGCTCTGGCTCTCCGGCCAACCATTCCACAGGTTTTGATCTGCCTTGCGGCATTTGAATACTGTTTCAAACCCTGATCCAATCAAGATGAAAGATTACATCCTCAAAACTGCCCCAAACGCGGGTGAGCAAACATGGAATGCCGCGCATCCCTTTTATCAGTCGGCAACGGTGCTGGCGATAGACATCGGGATTGAAGGGATTGGATTGGCCTTGCGCAAAGGGCCGCAGCCGTTGTGGGCGCAAACGTTTGAAGTGTCTTTGCCAACAGCGTCGCCACTCAAAGACCGGCGGTTAAAGCGTGGCGGCAGGCGGACGCGTTCCAGCCGCAAGGCACGTGATATTCAATTCAAAAAGTGGTGCGTGGAGTTTGGGCTGCTGACGCAGGAGCAGGCGGACAAGCTTTGGAGAGATCAAAACCGGCATGACGAAGAGCCCGCTCGTGAAGCAAACCGTGTCTTTGATCACCGGTTGCGCGCCGTCACTACGGGCGTTGGCTCTGCTGAGTGCGTGGCAGTGTGTCTGCGGCATATTGTCAAACATCGCGGTTTTGATTACCACCAAACGGAGGAGGGATCACATCCGTGGGGTGATGAGTGGAAGTATGCGGACATCCTCGACTGGCTGCGAAAGACCCCCATCAGCCAGGAGTATGCGGATGAACTGCGGCGCGAGATACGTGACATGCCGGACATCTTTTCTGAAGACAAGTTCAACACGTTGTCCCGTGCCATGGACGGCGCGGTAGAACGTTATAAAGACAATCCGGTGGAGAAAATGCTGCGGGAGCATTGCAAGGAGAAAGGGCATCCAAATCTGCGTGTCTCGGGAAGACGGCATAACTTTCCCCGTGAGCTCCTGAAGCTGCATGCCCATGCCATTTTGAATCATCCAAGGCACAAAGGGATGATTCCCGCGGAGAAGCTTGAGGCTGCGATGCTGCGCCTCCTGGGCCGCCGTGATCCAGAAGGAAACTGGCTGCTCACCGAGCGCGTGGGCAAAGGCAAGACAATGACTGATCCGGGCTGCATCATGGACTACCACCGGCGCACCCGGAAGAAAGCCGAAGAGTTGTGGGAGCGGAAGGCCGGCAAATGCCCTTATGCGGAGGCTTTGAGCAAGTCAGGCCATCCCATCGAGCCGGTGATGACCCGCTCACACAGGCGCGATCTGCGCATCCGCCGGTTCATGCTGCTGCAATTCCTCGCGGAGCGCACCTTTGTGGCGGCCAATTTTCAGCGGCATTATGCTGGCCCGGCTCTGATTCAATGGGCCTTGGCATTTTTGGAGGAGGACGAAGCTGCCATGTCCGCCAAGACAGCCCGGCCCAAAGTCACGGCAGCTCAGCTCAAGAAACGCTGGATTGAGACGGCCGGTGTGCGCCTGGCGAAAGACAACGAATCGCACAACAAGGACTACTTCGAGCAGCTCAAGGACTTGTTGTGCGCGCCGCAGTCAGACTTTGCTGCCAAAGCATCCCTCTCGGCGGAGTCTGCTGCGATCCTTCATGCCGTCGCAACGCTTCAAGACACAAATTTTGAGGCAGAGTGTGTCAAAGACCGCCTGCGTGGACTCGGCTATTATCAGTGGCGGGTGAACAATGTTTCCAACTGGGGTTTGTATCCGCAGGTGGAGTTCCTGCTGGGTGCGCGCTCACAATATGATCAGGATGGCAACAGCAAAGACACGCGTGACAGCGAGGCATGCAGGCGACGTGGCGAAGACCGCTCCCGCTGGGGGTGTGCTTTGGCGGATGGTCGCCCGCAGGAGCATGGCATCCTGCGCCGGTTGTTTGCCGGGCAGCTTAAGGATGCGCATGGCAGGCCGGTGTCTGTGAGGGAGCAGATGAACCGCGAAGACGGTCTGCCGGATTATGTCGTGATCGAAGTCGTTGGGGACATGCCGCGCAACCTGGACGACAAGTTGGAGCTTCAAAAAGCTGCGAAAGCCAAACGCCAAGCGAAGGATGATATCTTTGAGCATTACGGCGTGCCTTCGGGAGCATCAGATGGATTGAAAAAGAAAGCGCTGCTGTTCGACCAGCAGGTGAACGCGGAGGAAAAACTGGTCTGCCCTTACACCGGAAGAGTTCTAGAAGGAATGACGCCGCACAGTGCTGAACTCGAAGTGGAGCACATCTACCCACAGCAGCGCGGCGGTTTGACCGTCATGGACAACCTCTGCATCACGCTGCGGACCATCAATGCGGCCAAGGGGAACCAGACCCCTTTCGAGATCGCCGGACGCACCATTGACGGCGTGACCTTCCTGCCGTGGCCGGAGATGAAGACCCGCTTGTCCGGCTTCCGCTGGGGCAAAGGCAAGCGCGGCATCTTTGAGTGGGATCAGACGGGCGTGCCAGACTTCCAAAACATGACACGCATGGCGCAGCTGGCTCGGCAGCTTAAAACCGAGATCGTCAACTGGCTGGGGATCCGCCACCGTGCGGCGGCGGAGATCGAAGACCCCACCCGGTGCGAGGCGGCGATCCAGCAGGAGACATGGCAGCGCATCGGCACTCCTGTCGGCGGCATGACGCATGCCTGTGCTGAGGTCTGGTCTCCGAAGGAAACCTTCCCGGATTACTGGCGCGAGGTGAAGTTTGGAACGCGCACCGACTGGGTGAAGGAGCGCCTGTGCCAGCGGCATCATCTCTGGGATGCCTTGATTCTTTCCCACATCCCGCCGGGTGCTGGCATGAACAATACCTTCTGTGGCGGCATCTTCCGGGTGACGGAGGATGAGGAGACAGGAACGCCGGTGTTAAAGCCGTTGCCCGGCCTTGGCCCGGATTTGGACGCCTTGAACAAACAACAACAGGATGAGTGTCTGGTGGTGAGTCCGCGCCAGCGCAACTCAAAGCAGCCGAGGACACAGGAAACCATTCAATCCAGGGCGGATGACAAGGGCCGTCATTGGAGCCGCGAATCGTTGAGCAAATACACGGCGAAGGCTAAAATGACCGAGACAAAGGTCATCCAGCTTTTGAAGGATGCGGGTATGCCGCCCAAGGCGTTCACACACGATGGCGAGGAGTCCACAGGATTGAAGTACCTGCACGCATGGTGGAATGAGAGGAACCCGGAGCGGTTCACTCTCACCGAATTGGAGCAGTTCTTGGAGCACAACAGCGTGATGACACCGGAGGTAAGAGCTGCGCTGCCTGAATGGTGGAAGGATAAGAAGACTGGCGAAATGCCTGATGAAAGGAAGGTTTCCGCTGCTGCGATTGGCGCATTGCTTCTGGCAGGCAAATTCTCAAAAGCTGAATTGTCCGATGACGGACGATTGAGCGAGAGCACCCGGCAAGGCTGGCTTTCTGCTCGCGCGAGTTTGGCAGAACTGCGCTTGCCTTCCTTCAAGGAAGGGCATCCGGGGCAGCCGGTGCGGCGGGTAGCCATGATTCAAGACCGCAAGGCCCCTGCGTCCTACATTCCTCATCATAATCGTGAGAGCAGGCTGGAGCAGAAGGCAGCCATTGGAGTCAAGACCACGAACGAGGCATGCCGCTCGTTCAAGTTGTATGAGCGTGTTGTGAAAGACGCCACTGGCAAAGTGATTGAACGCAAATACTGGCGGCTCAAACTGCCACCGCCGAGGAACCTGCATAATTACGCCAAGCTGCACGGGAAAGCGTGGCAGCCCGCGCCTGAAGATGTGCCGCCATCTGATGCGGTGCTTGTAGGAACCTTGGTCAAAGGGCAACTGCTGCGTGTGCCGATTGGTGTGCGTGAGAATTTTGCCAAACGTGGTGAGGCAGCCACGCACGGCTGGTGGTGGTATCGGGTGGCTTCTCTGGGATACAAGGATGGTGAGGTGGAGCTCAAGCTGGCCGAATACAAAGAACCCAAGGCCCCCGAGAAGGACAAAACAGATCGTCGTTCTGCTAGGGAGAAGCTGATCGCAGAGATTTGGTTGCTCCGTCCCAAGTCTCCTCCTGACCTGGCTTATCTGATCGAACTCAATCAGACGCAGCGTGTGCAGACTGCGGGCTGGAAGATTATTGAAGCCGATCCAAAGCCAGACAAGAAATCTGGAACAAGAGCTGCCAGCAAGAAGACAGCTAAACCTGACAACAACCTGCATCTTCCCACGATGGATGATCCACCACCTGATACTGCTGGAGGATGAAGCGGACGTGCAGACCCAGCAGGGGAAGCTGATCTCCGGTGGAAGGAAGATTGCCCTCGACGTGCTGGGGAGTGTGCAGTGCTTCTCGACCAAGGCGCGCTGGAGCCAGAGCGCCCTGGAAGCGCTGGCGTCCCAATGTCCCGTGGTCTTTGCCCGGTGGGATGGGCGGGCGAAGAAGTGGATGACGGCCAGCATAATACCGCGCTGCCGTTATGTGAACCCAACAGCGCAGTTCAAAGTGTGCCGCCTGCCGGAGCGGCGGGCCACGCAACTGGCCTCGGACATTCTATGGCAGAAGATCGAGAACCAGCACCTCATGCTGCGGGTATTTGATCCGCTGCTGGGACCGCTGCCGAAGTTGAAGGACAATTCCTTCTCCCGCATCCTGCGGCTGGAGGCCAAGTACGCGCGGTTCTTTTGGGCGCGGTACTTCAAGGCGGCCAGCACGGACCTCTTTGCCAGGGAAAAGCGCAAGGCCGAGCATCCTCTCAATGCGGCGCTGAACTACGGTTATGGCTTCCTTTACCATGCGCTGGAATGGCAGTGCGTGGCCTCCGGGCTGGAGCCGGGCGTGGGCATTGTCCACAAATTGCGGCGCAGCCGCCCGTCCCTCGTCTGTGATCTGGTGGAACCCTTCCGCTGCTGTGTGGAGCTGACGGTTATCCGCCATCTGGATGAGATGCACGACAAGAAGAAGATGGCCGGGCGCTACGCGGAGATGATGGAGGAAACGCTGACCTACCGCGGCCATCGTTTCCGACTGCGCAGCATCATCCGGCTGGTGGTGGAGTCCTTTGTGCAGGCTCTCGACGGGAAGAAAGCCTTTGAGCCCTTTGCCCTGCAACCGCGTGATGCCTGTGTGTGAAAGGCTCCCATCAGCGGGCAGGAGTGCCCGCGCTCCTCTCCTGATGTTATGCTCGTAATGCTCGCCTATGACCTGCCGGAGACGAAGCACCAGACACTCATGCGGGTGGAGTTCGAGCGGCTGGGCGGCATCCGCGTGCAGTACAGCATCTACGTCTTCGAGGGGGAGCCGCATGAGTGTGACCGGGTGATCCGCTACATGAAGCGAGTGGCGCTCAACGTGGAAGGGGATGTGCGGCTTTTCCCGATGGAAAAGGCGGTGTGGGATGCCCAACTGCTGCTTTGTGCCCAGGATGAAACCGAAAAGAAGCCCCCGCCCTTCAAACCGTTCGTGGTTTTTTGGGATTCCCCAGTTCCTTCACCATGAAGGAACTGGGGAGGAGCGCTTACCACAATGCTCCGGTGGGAGCGAGATCAAAACAATGAGCATGACGCTCAGGCCAGCAATCACCACTTACCACAATGCTCCGGTGGGAGCGAGATCAAAACGGTGGGGGGCGGGAGGGGGGGGAGGTCGGTCCTTACCACAATGCTCCGGTGGGAGCGAGATCAAAACGGTGTCAGGCGGTGGCGTGTCGATGGTCATGTGCTCCGGTGGGGCGAGATCAAAAACGAGATCCGTCAGGCCGGTGGCGCAGGACCAGGCTTTGAATGCCCTTTGGAGCGAGATCAAAACACCTACCGAGGAGCGGTGAATGCCTTACCACAATGCCCGGTGGGAGCGAGATCAAAACATGACCACGCTCACATCATCGGGATTCACCCCCTTACCACAATGCTCCGGTGGGAGCGAGATCAAAACAGCTGGTGCTCCAGCGTGACGGGGATGCGGTCCTTACCACAATGCTCCGGTGGGAGCGAGATCAAAACTTTCCACCACCGGCGGCACGTTCGGGCTCACTTACCACAATGCTCCGGTGGGAGCGAGATCAAAACAGCAATGACAGCGTGGAGAAAGAGACCTTCACCTTACCACAATGCTCCGGTGGGAGCGAGATCAAAACAGGCGGAAAGGGCTTCGGTTTGGGTTTCGGGGCTTACCACAATGCTCCGGTGGGAGCGAGATCAAAACTGCTGGGGGGCGACGGCCATGGGCACCTGCCCCTTACCACAATGCTCCGGTGGGAGCGAGATCAAAACGTGGAAGGTCAGGGAGTTGAAGGCGCGGCCTTCTTACCACAATGCTCCGGTGGGAGCGAGATCAAAACAAGGTTGAGACGCTCCTGATGGACAACCTGGTCTTACCACAATGCTCCGGTGGGAGCGAGATCAAAACGCCAGCCGTTCCGGCAAAGCATCCACATCCGTCTTACCACAATGCTCCGGTGGGAGCGAGATCAAAACGTGGTGCATGCGGAGCCGGTCGTGGAGCGGGGCTTACCACAATGCTCCGGTGGGAGCGAGATCAAAACATAAGTCCAGGCGTGGCAGCATCCAGCACAAGCTTACCACAATGCTCCGGTGGGAGCGAGATCAAAACTGGCTGGTGAGGGTGGTCACGGCGGCGGTGCCCTTACCACAATGCTCCGGTGGGAGCGAGATCAAAACTCAGCGGGCGGCGTTTTCGCGGTGGCCGCTGTCTTACCACAATGCTCCGGTGGGAGCGAGATCAAAACTCGAATTCCGCGCATTGACTCTCAGCGTCACGCTTACCACAATGCTCCGGTGGGAGCGAGATCAAAACTAATACCGCAGATCCGTCAGCACCGGAGGCCACTTACCACAATGCTCCGGTGGGAGCGAGATCAAAACGTGGAACGTGAGGCTGTTGAAGCTGCGGCCTTCTTACCACAATGCTCCGGTGGGAGCGAGATCAAAACCAGGTCAAACATCCGCATCAAATCGCGGACGCCTTACCACAATGCTCCGGTGGGAGCGAGATCAAAACGGAGCAGGTGCTGGCACGCGTGCCATACAATTATCAAAAATGGTTGACCATCTCGTTCGTGATGCCCAGGATCTTACCACAATGCTCCGGTGGGAGCGAGATCAAAACTGGTGGATCATCGCAAGTGCGGCGGTTGCGGCCTTACCACAATGCTCCGGTGGGAGCGAGATCAAAACGGCGATGTGCCTGCGCAGCGCGGGCAGCGCCTCTTACCACAATGCTCCGGTGGGAGCGAGATCAAAACGAGCAACTGTTGCTCCGAGAGGAGCTGATGGACTTACCACAATGCTCCGGTGGAAGCGAGATCAAAACGAACAAAGCCACGGCGCGAGCGAATCTCGAACCTTACCACAATGCTCCGGTGGAAGCGAGATCAAAACCCATGGCCGCCAGCAGTCGCGGTGCCGTAGTCTCAAAACAACCCGGCGCTGCGCAACCGCCGGGCGAGCGCCTGCTGGCGCGCTCCCATGGCATCGCGTTTGCGGCGGTTCATCGTCAGCGGCATCAGCTCCAGATTGGCGATGATCTTGTCCAGTGTGGGAGCGACGGCGAAGGGGATGATGTGATCGACGGACAGCTCGTCGCCGGTGTAAGGGCCGAGGGTGATCGTCGGGGAATGTCCGCGCCGCATGTCCGCCAGCCCGGCGGGCCCGAGACAGCCGAGGCGCTCCGCGATGGTGAGGTTTCGCAGCATGGTCTCGACAGTGAGCGCGGCGGCCTCCCCCCTCATGCCGGTCAAGGCGACGGCGTCCGTGGCGACCTTGAGGGGATCGTGCCCCAGGAAGCGGGCCTCCGCCAACTGCGCCACGTATTTTTGCACGCGGGGATTCGCCCCGCGCTCCGCCAAGGTGGCGAGTTTCCCCGGATCAATGAGCGCGGCGACGCGCTGGGCCGGTGGGAGCGCGGACGGGCGTTGGGCAAAGCCATCGAAGGCACCGATGAGAAGCGCGAACAAACAAGCAATGGAGACAGCGCGGGCCAAGATGGATGGAGGGGAAATGCCCAATGTATCGAGTGGGGAAATGGCAGGAAATGAAATCCACGCTTTTTGAATAGGCGTCTCGTCGGACGCGGCGCAGCGCGTCCCTACCCTACGCCCTCCGCTCTCCGCCCCCTGCCCTTTTTCGTCCTTTTTTCTCTCTTTCGGCCAAGCTGCCCAGAGCCGCCTCAAGGCAGGACTACCAACGCGCTGCGCGCACCTCTGACCTTTCACGTCTGACCACTGACCGGCTACCTTCTCTCCTCTCTTTTCTATCTTCTCTTCGGCTGCCCTGATCGACAAGATGGCGGACCCAGGCAATATTCAACGTTGAACGTCCAACGCGGAACATTCAACGCCAGAGCGGGCTGTTGCGAAGCCGCGAAGCGAACCCCGAGCTACGAACGACGAACGACGAACGCGCTGCGCGGGCGGAGCCGCTTACTTTTTGTCCAGGGAGAGGATCTGGTAGGTTTTGGCCAGATCGCCGAGCGCGGCCATGGCGGTGTCCTTGGTGACGTCCGCCTGCCTGGAGACGATGGTGATGCGGTTGACGCCTTCCTTGTCGCCACGCGTGATGTCGATTTTTTCGACGCCGGGCAGTTTTTCCGTGAGGGCGGAGGTGACATGAGCCTTGCAGGCGGCACAGACGACGCCGGTGATCTCCCCGGTGAAGGTGTGTTTTGGGTCTCCGGCCATCACGGACACGGCAAGGGCGGCGAACAGGGCAAGGAAGCGGGTGAATGCGATCATGACGGCCTCAATCATGGAATGGAATGTCCGCGGCGGCAAGCGCGGCGCGCAGGTCATCCGGGAGCGGCGCGGTGATCTGGAGCGGCTGCCCGCTGGCAGGATGTTTCAGCATCAATTGATGCGCATGAAGGAACAGGCGGCGCAGGCCGAGGGTCTTTTTGAGCGTGCGGTTGAGGTCGAAGGAGCCGTACACGTCATCCCCGGCCAGGGGCAGGTGCCGGGAGGCGGCCTGGACACGGATTTGATGTGTCTTCCCAGTGACCAGCCCGATCTCCAGCAGGGAGAGCCGCCGCGCCGCGCTGTAGTGGAGCAGGCGGTAGCGCAGCTCCGCATTGGGACGCGCGCCGCGCCGCACGACCGTGCGCACCTGATGCCGCGCGTGCTCCGTGGCCAGATGATCCAGCCACACGCCCTCCGGCCGCAGGCCGCCCCCGCAGCAGAGGGCGAGGTATTTTTTCCGCACCCGCTCCTGCTCAAAGGCATCGCGACACGCGGCGGCGGTCTTTGCATCCTTGGCCGCGAGCAGCACGCCGGAGGTGTCCTGGTCCAGGCGGTGGATGAGGAAGAGCGGGCCGCCGGGGGGGTGAAAACAACGGCTTTCGGCGTCGTAGCGGCCTTCAAAGGCGGCGGGCTGGGCCTTGGGCGGCCGGGGGTTGGGATGCGAGAGCACGCCCGCGGGCTTGTTGACGATCAGAATCTGCCGGTCCTCATGCAGCACCGGACAGGATGTGAATGGATGAGGCGCGGCGTCCACAGCACAGGTGCGGGCATGTGATCAGGCCATGGGATTCGACAGCGTGCCGATGCCGTCGATGGTGATGCTCACGACATCACCGGGCTGGAGGGTGAACTCGTCACCGGGCACGATGCCGGTGCCGGTCATGAGGAAGGCGCCTGTGGGAAAGGTGTTGTCACGGAAGAGAAAGCCGACCAGCTCCGCCGGGCTGCGCTTCAACTGCGCCAGCGTCGTCTCCCCCTCGAAGGCCGCGGCGCCGGCGCGGTCGATGCGCAGGTGGATGCGGGCCTCGGGGGCCAGCGGCTCGGCGCGGATGAGAATGGCCGGCCCGAGCGCGGCGCAGAGCTTGAAGCACTTGGCCTGCGGCAGGTAGAGCGGGTTTTCCCCCTCGATGTCGCGGCAGGAGAGGTCATTGCCCACGGTCACGCCGATGATCTCACCCGCGCTGTTGATGGCGAGTGTCATCTCCGGCTCCGGCACCATCCATTTCGAATCGCGGCGCAGGTGCATCGGCTGGTGCGGATGCGCCACGCGCTGGGGCGTGGCTTTGAAGAAGATCTCCGGCCGTTCCGCAGCATACACACGGTCGTAGAAGCTGCCGCCGCCGGCGTCCTTGGACTCCTCCATGCGCGCTGTGCGGCTGCGGAAGTAGGTCACTCCGGCGGCCCACACCTCCTGGTTCCCAATGGGGGCGAGGATCGAATCCGCCGCCGGAGCGGCCACCGCGGGGGATTCCGCCGCGATCTGCGCGAGATATGCCGCGAGGCCGGGACGGTTGAAGAGGATGTCCCAGTCCGTGGCGGGCACTGCGTGCCATTGGGAGCCGTTTTGAACAAAAATGCCGTGGGTGGTGCGGTGGAGGAGCATGCGGCGCGGAGACTAAAGCGCGCGCCTGCGCACGCAAGGCGTGATGAGCACCGCCGGACCGCGCAAACCACCGGGGGAGCGGGATTCTGGTTGGAATATTGCCGTGGCGGCGTTCTCTCAGCCGCACCTGACTTCTTCCGCCCATATGACCTCGCTCCGACTCCCTGCCCTCGCCTTCCTCGCCCTGCTGGCCCCTTTGACAGCGCAGACCCTGGATCTCCTCGGCGGCGCGGGAAAAAAGGAAAGCGTGACGGCATCCCTGGTGTCGGAGGTGAAGGCCGCGGCGCCGGGCCAGGCCTTTCGTGTGGCGGTGAAGCTGGAGCACCAGCCGCACTTTCACACCTATGGAAAGGTGATCGCCCCGGGGGTGACGGGCAAGCCCACCAAGCTGGACTGGACGCTGCCGGAAGGCTGGAAGGTGGAGGAACTGCGGTGGCCGGCGACGACGCCATTTGATTCCTTTGGCGCGAAGGCGGACGGATACCAGGGCGTGGTGCATCTGCCCGCGCGCCTCGTGCCGCCGGCCTCCGCGACGGCGGGCAGCGAGGTGGAGATCGGCGTGAAGGTGGACGGCCTGGTGTGCGATGACAAAACCTGCCTGCCCTTTAACCAAACGCTGACGCTGAAGCTGCCGCTGGCTGCAAACGCGGAAACGGACCCGGCGCACAGCAGCGTGTTCCCGGCGGAAACCGCCGCACCGCCTGCCGCTCCCGCCACGCCGCCTGCCGCGGACACGCCAGCGCCCCCCGCTGCCGCGGCGACCGAGGCCCCGGTGCCGGAGCACGGCTTCTCCACGCTGCTGCTGTTCGCCTTCCTCGGCGGTTTGATCCTCAACATCATGCCCTGTGTGTTCCCGGTGCTGGGCATCAAGGTGATGAGCATCGTGAACCAAGCGGGTGGGGATCGTGGGGAGGTGGTGCGCCACGGGCTGGCCTACACGGCGGGCGTGCTGGTTTCCTTTTGGGCGCTGGCCGTGCTGGTGATCACGCTGGGGAAGGGCTGGGGCTTCCAGCTTCAATCCCCCGGCTTTGTGCTGGGACTGTGCTTCTTCTTTTTGGTCTTTGCGATGAACATGGCCGGCGTGTTCGAGATCGGCACCTCCGCGGTGGGCGTGGGCACGGGCCTGCAATCGAAGAGCGGCCTGGGCGGCTCCTTTTTCACCGGACTGCTGGCCACCATCGTGGCGACACCCTGCTCCGCGCCCTTCCTGGCGCCGGCGCTGGCCTACGCGCTGGGCCTGCCGGTGGCTTCCGCGCTGGTTTTCTTCACGCTGATCGCGCTGGGACTGGCCTTTCCGTTTCTGCTGCTGTCGTTCTTCCCCGCGCTGGTGTCCAGACTGCCGCGGCCGGGCGCGTGGATGGAGAGCTTCAAGCAGGGCATGTCCTTCCTGCTGTTCGGCACGGCGGCATACATGATCTGGATTTACGACGGCCTGGCTGATCCGGAGCAGTTGCAGGACGCGCTGATCGGCCTGGTGATCGCCGCGGCCGGCGCGTGGGTGTATGGGCGCTGGTTCCTGCCGCACAAGGCGGCCCGCACGCGCCTCATCGCCATTCTCACGGCGCTGGCGATGCTGGGCGGGGGTTTTGCTCTGGCCTTCACGTCCCCCTCCGCGCTGCACTGGGTGGACTGGTCGAAAAAGCTGGAGAAGTACCACCTCGACCTCAAGGAGCCTGTGTACATCGATTTTACCGCGCGTTGGTGCGCCACCTGCCAGGTGAACAAGAGCGTGTACAAGATCCCCGCCGTGAAGGACCTCATGCGCGACCGCGGCGTGGTGCTCATGCGCGCGGACTGGACGCTGGAGAACAACGAGATCAAAAAGGAGCTCGAACGCCTCGGCCGAGCCGCCGTGCCGACCAACATCCTCTACATTCCCGGCCAGGAGCCCTATCTCTTCCCGGATGACGAGCTGCTCACCGAGGAAAACGTGACCGCCGCGCTCAAACGCATCCCGCAACGCTAACACCGCCGCCCCACCCGTGCCCTCATCCCCCCTCCCGAAGACCCTTGTCATCATGGGCGTGTCCGGCAGCGGCAAATCCGTGGTCGGACGCCTGCTGGCGGAAAAACTCGGCGGCGTCTTTGACGACGGCGACGATTTCCACCCGCCCGCGAACAAAGCCAAGATGTCCACCGGAACGCCGCTGACCGACGAGGACCGCTGGCCGTGGTACGCGGTGCTGCGCCAGCGGATCACCAGCCTGCGCGGCACCACGCCCGTACATGTGCTGGCCTGCTCCGCGCTGAAACCCGCCTACCGCGAGCGCCTGCGCGGCGATGACACGGACGTGGACATTGCCTTTGTGCTGCTCGACGGCACGCGGGAACTGATCTCCGGCCGGATGGCGGCACGGCAGGGGCATTTCATGCCGCTGAGCCTGCTCGACAGCCAGCTGGCCACGCTGGAGCCCACGCCGGGCCTCATCCGCGTGCCCATTGAGGCGCCGCCGGAGCAAATCGTGGAGGACATCCTCCGCCGTCTCCACGCGTGAACCGCACGCGGGAATTTCGCATTGCGCCGCAGGGGTGTTTCGGGAGGTATGCGCGCCCATGAAATCCGTCATTGCCGTCCAGCCGCACGAACTCACGATCCTCGACACGCCGGTGCCCAAACCGGGACCTTACCAGGCGCTGGTGCGCACGGAGGCAGCCTGTATCTGCAACCAGACGGACAGCGAGCTGCTCGCGGGCAAATTTCCCGGCATGGAGGACGCCTTTCCCTTCGCGCTCGGGCATGAGAGCGTGGGCGTGGTGGTGGAGACCGGCGACAAGGTGCGGCACCTGAAACCGGGCGACCGCGCGGTGGGCGGCCTGGTGTTTGACCTGCAATCCGAAGGCGTGGACAGCGGCTGGGGCGGCTTTTGCGAATACACGCTGGCGAACGATCACGCGGCGATGGTCGAGGACGGCGTGGCGGACGAGGCGCACGGCTGGGTGGAGGTGTTTGAAATCCAGACGCGGGTGGACGCGGACATCCCTGCGGAGGAGGCCGTGCTGCTCTGCACCTGGAGGGAGGTGCTGGGCGCGTTTCGTGATTTTCATCTCCAGCCGGGCGATGATATCCTCGTGTTCGGCGCGGGACCGGTGGGACAGAGTTTTGTGAAGCTGGGCCGGCTCTTCGGACTCGGCTGGATCGGCGTGGTGGACCGTCATCCGGAGAAACAAGAGAGAGCGCGCGCCTTTGGCGCGGACGCGGTGTTTGCGCCGGGCGATCCGGTGATCACAAGCCTCGCCCAGATGCGCGGGCGGAAGCTGGACGCGGTGATCGACGCGGTGGGCAGGGCGGAGATCGCCATCCAGGCGCTGCCACTGCTGCGGCGCGGCGGCTCCCACTGCATCTACGGCGTGCTCACCGGCGGCCCGCTGCATCTCGACCGCAAGCTGGCGGATTTTAACTTCAACCTGTTCGTCCACCAGTGGCCGACGAGACAGTTTGAGCGCGAGGCGCAGCCGCAGCTCTGCCAGTGGATCCGTGAAGGGCGGCTGACCTCGCGCGACTTCATCACGCACCGCTTCCGGCTGGATCAAATCACCGACGCGTTCGCCGAGGTGGCGCGCCGGAAGGTGGTAAAGGCGCTGATTGACTACCGCTGAGCAGCCGGGCTCCGCTGGCGCGGCATGTGGACGAGGGAGTCATTGTGGGCAAACTGACGTTTGCCTCTACGAAACCCCGCAAGCGATACCGCTCTTCGTAGAGGAAGTCGTCCGACTTCCCCGAAACAATCGCCGGTTATTCAGGAGATCAGAACGGGCCGCGGAACTCCGCAATCTCCTTCTCCTCCTTGTAATCGGGCTTCCAGTCGGTCTTACCGCCGTGGCACATGGCATAGGCGGTCAGCGCGATGGAGGCGGGATCGGGATAAAAGGCATCCTCGAGCACCTTGGTGGGCGGGCAGCTCGCCGGGGCGAACCCCAGGCGTTTGATCTCGATATGCTCGCCAGGATTCAGGCGCTCAAGCACGCCGGTGATGATCTCCGCCGCCGCGCCGCAGGTGAGCCAGGCGGTATCAACCACGAGCAGGCGTTTCGTTTTGCGCACGGAGGCCAGCACCGCGTCGTAGTCGAAGGGCACGAGCGAGATGGGGTCGATAACCTCCGCCTGGATGCCGGTCTGATCGAGCAGGTGCTTCGCGCGCAGGCAGTCAGCCGCCATGTAGGAGACGCCCACCATGGTGATGTCCTTGCCAGGGGCCAGCATGCGGGCTTTGCCAAACGGAGTGGTGTATTCCTCCTCCGGCACATGGCCGTGGAAGAGGTGCAGCAGGCGATGCTCCACAAACATCACCGGATTGTCATCGCGGATGGCCTGGATGAGGCAGCCCTTGGCATCATGCGGGGTGCTGGGTGCCACAACCTTCAGGCCCGGGACATGCATGAAGAGACTGTGCAGGCCCTGTGAGTGCTGCGCGCCCTGGCCCCAGCTCTTGCCGATGATCGAGCGCACCACGAGCGGGCACTTCAGGCTGCCGCCATACATGTAGCGCGTTTTTGCGGCGATGTTGATGAGCTGGTTCACTGTCAGCAGCAGGAAATCCATGCGGATGTGGACATGGATGGGTCGCAGGCCCGCCATGGCCGCGCCGATGGCCACGCCGGTCATGGCATCCTCGGACAACGGGGTGTCAAACAGCCGGTCCGGTCCGAAGGCCTCCAGCAGCCCCTTGGTGGTGCCGTAGATGCCTTTGAAGTCGTCCACGCCGAGGCCGAAGGTGATGACGGACTCGTCACGCGCCATTTCCTGGTGCGTGGCCTCGCGGATCGCCTCCGCGTAACTGATGATGCGCTCTGCCATGATGATGTTGGACCGCCGGGAAACGACGGGCCGCCGATGGTAGAGAGTCACCACCCGTGGTCAAGGTGGCAGAACGCGCACGACGCCGTACGGTGTCTTGCGCGTTGATCTCTTTCCCGTCCGCCGTAGCCTCGGGGCCTTCCCCGCATGCCTGAGCTGCCTGAAGTCGAAACCACCCTGCGCGGCGTGCGCCCGCACTTGCTGAACCACCGCATCAGCGAGGTCATCGTGCGGGACAAACGCCTCCGCTGGCCTGTGCCGGACTCCCTCCATGATCTGGAGGGCTGCCGCGTCACTGATGGCGCGCGGCGCGCGAAGTACCTGCTCTTCCGCACTGCCAAAGGCACGCTGCTGCTGCATCTCGGCATGTCCGGCAGCCTGCGTGTGGTCCCTCCGGACACGCCGTGGCGTAAACACGACCATGTGGCCTTCACGCTGGACACGGGAAAGCAGCTCCGCCTGCATGATCCGCGCCGCTTTGGCGCCGCGCTGCTCATTGAAGGTGATCCCCGCCTCCATCCGCTGCTGCGGGATCTCGGCCCGGAGCCTCTTGACGCCGTTTTTTCCGGCGCGCACCTCAAAAACGCCTGCGCAGGCAAAACGGCCGCGATCAAGCTCGTCATCATGGACGCGCATGTCGTCGTCGGCGTGGGCAACATTTACGCCAGCGAGGCGCTCTTCATGGCGGGAATCGATCCACGCAGACCCGCCGGCAGGGTCAGCCTCCCGCGCCTGGAAAAGCTCGCCACAGCCATCAAGGAAGTGCTGGCCGCCTCCATCGAGATGGGCGGCACCACGCTGCGCGATTTCCTGAACGAAAAAGGCGAGCCTGGCTACTTCCAGCAGACCCTGCGCGTCTACGACCGCGCGGGCGAGCCTTGCCGCGCCTGCGGCACACGCATCCGGAAAATCACGCTCGGCCAGCGCTCGACCTATTTTTGCCCTAAATGCCAAAAATAGGGCGGGACGAGACCATGGTCACTCCGCCGCCTGCACCGCGATGCGGATGTCATCGAAGTAGATCGGCGTTCCCGAGAAGGGAGTGCCCCAAACAGCGCACTTCCCCTGCCCTTTGAGGCCCTTGTCCTCCTGCTTGAGCTGTGGCGCGGACGGCACGGCCTCCCCTTCAGCCCAAGCGGTGCCGGTGATGCTCCACGCGTCGCCCTCACCCTTCTGGGCCTCCAGCTTGAGATTCAGCCACGCCTCGCTCTTCCAGGTGAACGGAACGGAGGCCACGACCTGGTCCGCCTTGACGAGTTCGAGCTGTTTTTTGGCCGGTGTCACATACAAGCGCCAGCCGCTCATCCCATGCACGCTGATGCCGAAACGCGGCGCGCTGCGGCCGCGTTTCGAAGCGAACACGCGGGCCTCGATGCTGGCGCTGCCAGCCGCCGAAACGGCCAGTTGGGCGCTGGCATCCACCAGCTCGGTGCCCGGATGAATGACGAGCGCCTTGTTGCCATCCTTGGCGGTGACCTCCACCCGGCCATCCACGATGAACACCTCCGCCGGGGGGGCTCCCTCCGGCCATTCGTCGGCCTTCACCTCGAATTTTTTGAGTTCTTGCGCGCTGGAAAGGGAGACGACGGCCCAGAACAGGCCCAAAAGGCATTTTTTCATGACGGGGCGTGGGAAACTGGCTCAGCGCACGGGTTCTTTCAGCAGCGCCAGCGCCTCCAGCGCCGAGGCGTCCTCGTGGACGATGGCGGCCAGGCTGCGCGCGATGGCGGCGGGACTTTTGTGCTGCCAGACGTTGCGCCCGATGGCAATGCCCGATGCTCCGGCCTCCATGGCATCCTCCACCGTCTTGAGAAGGCTGGTGTCGTCGTTCATGGCGGCCCCGCCCAGGATGATCACCGGCACAAAGCAGCTTTCCACGATGCGGCGGAAGTCATCCGGCGATTGAGCGTCCACTGGATAGGGCGTCTTGACGACATCCGCACCGATCTCGGCCCCCAACCGGACGGCAAAGGCGATGTTCTCGCAGGTGTACTTCGCGGTCTGGCCGAGCCCGTAAGGCAGGGCCTCGATGATCACGGGAATGTCGGTGTCGAGGCTGCCGCGGATGAGGTCGGCGCATTCCTGGAAATGGATGTTCTCACGCGCGATTCCGGGATAGAGCATGGTCATCACGGCGTTCGCGCCCACCATCTCCGCTTCCTCGCAGCCCCACATGCCGATGCTGCCAGCCCCATGCCCCTCCGTGCGCGTGTTGTAAACATCCGCCCGCAGGCAAATGCCCTTCCCGGCCAGCATGTCCCCCGCGCGCAGCGCCACGCCGAGATTCATGACGTAGCCGTCCACATAGGGATTGACCTTTTCAATCAGGGCAAAGGGGTTGGCGAGCCCGGGCACCGGAAT
The DNA here is from genome assembly GCA_015075365.1 of Verrucomicrobiaceae bacterium. Classification (GTDB taxonomy): domain Bacteria; phylum Verrucomicrobiota; class Verrucomicrobiia; order Verrucomicrobiales; family Verrucomicrobiaceae; genus Prosthecobacter. The sequence continues at coordinate 290,557 of JABTUN010000005.1, read as the reverse complement.
GGCGCAACCGTGGTCGATGGGCAGAATGACGGTCTTTCCGTCGCGAAAGAAGGCTTCGAGGTTTTCCTGGCGGTTCATGATGGGGAAATGTCCATCGGCTACATGCCGCCGGGGCGCAATCGAGAAATGCCTGACGGAGCCGTGCTTCCGCGCACGAGGCGGCGGGCTACCGCTTCAGGCTCTGCGGCTTGTTCTCCACCTTGTCGATCTCACTCTTGTTGATGTCCATCTCCCGCTCAAAACGCGTTTTCTCCCTCTTGTGCTCGCGAACGAGGTCATAGGTCCAAAACGCGCCGCTCAGGCTCGTGGCCAGCAACAGCAGAAACAGGACGTAGCAGACGATGGACATGTGCTGCTCCTGCACGCGGCGTGCCTCCCGGTCGGTGTCCACATCGAGCACCCCCACAAGGTCCATCCACCACAGCCGCCAGACTCGCGGATCACGGGCAATGTTCAGCACCCAGAAACTGGCAAAGAGCGCTAGAATCGAGGCGATGGCGAGTCCTACAGGCATGCTCAGCTAGATAACACAACCGCGAGGTGTGCGCCAGAGGCGCTTCTCACCAGTTCTTGATCCACTTCGCCGCGATGTTTGGATTGTCCCGCGCCTCCTCGGAAGTGGCCTGCGTATTTCGATCGTCCTCCGCGTAAGACCACAAATCGTAAGTGGTGTTGATGGTGACGGGCCCATCGCCACCGCCAGTGCCACCACCGGTGCCCGTGCCTCCGGTCGCCGAAGCCACCGGTGCCTTGATATACTGAAAGGGTTGGGAGAAGCCGTCCACCAGGATGTAAGTGCTGCCCTGCACGACTCGCCACATGCCGGCAGGCATGTCCTTGAACATCACATTCGGCAGTTCCTCATCCTGGAAATTGCCGTCCGAGGCCCCGTTTTCGCCGCCGGCGTTCTCCCCGCCCTTGATCGCGTCAAAGCCGTCCCCACGCAGCGCCTGATAAAGACAGCGCGCGCCCGCGATGTTGAAACTTTTCCCAGGAAGAATCTCCGCCTCCTCGTTTGGCGTGGCCGGCTCCGGGTATTCGCCGAACTTGTCAAAATACCGGTCCAAGGAGGCCTGGATGGCGGTGATCGTGCTCTCTGTCACCCGCCGCTTCGACGAGCGCATGGCGTAGGTGTAGCCTTGCAGGGTCAGCGCGGCCAGCAGGGCGATGATGGTGATGACGATCATCATTTCTGCGAGCGTGAAGCCCGCGACTCGGCGGTTGGGGAATCGTGTTTTCATGGTTGCTGCAAGGGGGATGGGTGCCTGTTGTGCCTCGTGGCCTGGTTGGACCTAGCCCCCGCCGCCGCCGCTCAGATTCTTGATCACGTCGATCAGCGGGAGGAACAGCGCCATGACGATCACGCCGACAACCAGCGCCAGCATCACGATCATGAGCGGCTCCAGCATCGAGGTCAGCGCGGAGACGGAATTGTCCACCTCGTCCTCATACACATCGGCGATCTTGAGCAGCATCTCCGGGAGCTGGCCGGTTTCCTCGCCCACGTCCACCATGGAGATCACCATCGGCGGGAAGACGCCGCTGGACTCCAGCGGCCCCACCATCGACTCACCCTCCTTCACCGCGTCATGCACCTTCGTGATCGCGTTGGAAACCACCGTGTTGCCCGCCGTGTCGCGGGTGATGTTGAGCGCCTGAAGGATCGGCACACCGGACGTGACGAGAGTGCCCAGCGTGCGGGTGAAGCGGGAGATCGCCGTCTTGCGCTGCACATCGCCGAAAAGCGGCAGCTTCAATTTCATGCCGTCAATCCAGAGGCGCCCGCCCTTTGTGGCCGCCAGCGCGCGCCAGCCCAGGAAGATCGTCACCACCACCACGATGATGTGGACGATATACTCCCACATCCACCGGCTGAAACCGATGACCCATTTGGTCAGTTCCGGCAGCTTTTCCTTCGAGCCCAGCATGTCCTCGAAGATTGTCTCAAATCGCGGCACGATCACAAGCATGAGGAAGACCATGATCGCAGCCGCGATGCACATCACGATGATCGGGTACACCATCGCCGCCACGATCTTGTTCTTGAGCTTCTGCGCCTTTTCCTGGTATTCGGCCAGGCGGTTGAGGACCAGTTCGAGCACGCCGCCCAGCTCACCTGCCTTCACCATGTTGACATACAGCTTGTTGAAGATGCGTGGATACTGCTGGAGGCTTTCGGAGAAGGTGCTGCCGGTTTGCACGTTCTCCGCCAGCGTGTTGATCGTGGCCTTCATCACCGGCACCGGCTCCTGGCGCCCCAGCACCGTCAGCCCGCGCAGCAGCGGCAGGCCGGAATCGATCAGCGTGGCCAGCTGGCGGGTGAAAATCATGAGTGTCTTGCCCTTCACCCGGGCATTCGCCCCCACGCGGACGACCTTCGCCTTGCCCTTGGATGAGGCTTTCTGGCGCTTTTTGATCGCCGCCGCCGCTCCCGCGCCCTCCGCCGCCACACTGGTCGGGAAGAGTCCGGTGGCACGGAGCTGGTTGATGGCATCGGCTTCCGAGGCGGCGTCGAGATCACCGGCGGTTTCCTGGCCGTTCTGATCGAGGGCGATGTAATGGAATCGGGGCATAGGTTTGGAGTCGGGAAAGAGGCGAAATTCGAGCGGAAAATGAGATTACCGGGGGAGCCTGCGATCTGTCCAACTTTTTTTATCCCGGATTCCGAACTCGTCCTCCATCCAACCGCCCACCGCCCGCTTCCGGGTATCGTCGAGCTTGAGGTCGTCCGTTCGCTGACTGCCCATTCAACCAGCCGGCCATGCAGAACCGCCTTTTTGCCTTCGTTTGGATCCATTCTAGGCCGCTGACGCTATCGCCGGGCAGAGACCGCTTCCCCGGCTGCTGGGCTGTCTCGGTTGCCGGGACAAAAAGTGACGAGGCATCTTCTTTGCCGCGATACCCACACGTTCAGGCATCATCGCCCGGGCCAATCGCCGCCCCCGCCTGGCTTTGCAGGAACTCGCGTTCGGCATCGCATTGGGCGAGATCGGCGGCGCGTTGGTAGGCGGCGCGGGCTTCGGCGGGGTGGCCGAGTTTGGCGATGAAGCTGGCGCGGATGGCGTGGTAGAGATGCTGCGCTTCGAGCGAGTGGCGGTTCGGGATGCTTTCGAGGGCTTCCAAGGCCTCGCTCGCACCGCGCACACGGGCGAGGGCCACGCAGCGGTTCATGGCGACGATGGGTGTGGGCTTCAAAAGCAGGAGTTGGTCGTAAAGACTCAGGATGCGCGTCCAATCGGTGCTCGCTTCATCGGGCGCGAGGCAGTGGCAGGCGGCGATGCCGGCTTCGAGATGATACGAGCTGATGATTTCGCCGCTGGAAGCCGCGCCGAGGGCGAGGATACCTTCTTGAATGAGTCGTGCATCCCACTGACTGCGATCCTGATGATGCAGACGCACGATTTCTCCCGCGAGATTCACGCGGGCACGCAAACGGGCCGCATTGAGGCATATGAGGGCTAGTAAGGCGTTCGTGGCTGGTTGCGAGGTCATCGGATGCTCGGCGAGCAGGCGCGTGAGGCGCATTGCCTCGTGACAAAGCTCTTCGCGGATGAGCCGGTCGCCGGAGGAGGCTTTGTAGCCTTCGTTAAAGAGCAAATAGAGCGCGGTGAGCACGCCATCGAGTCGCTGTTGCAATTCGCTGGCATCGGGAACGGCAAACGGCAGTCGCAGATCGCGGATGAGCTGTCGCGCACGCACGAGTCGCTTGGCGATGGCGGCCTCGCTGGTGAGAAACGCCGCGCCGATCTCCGCGGGGCTCAATCCGCATACGGTGCGCAAAGCGAGCGCGAGCTGGGCCTCGATGGAGAGTTGCGGATGAAAGCACACGAAGAGCATGCGCAGCGTGTCGTCGGTCAGGACGTGCTCGTCGGAAGGTTCATCGCGTGTGAGCCAGCGTTCCTGCTCGGCGGTGATCTGCGCTTCTTTGCGCTGCCAGTTCTGTTCACGACGCAAGGCATCGAGCGCGAGGTTTTTGGCCGCCTGCGTGAGCCATGCGGCGGGATTCTCCGGAATGCCGCGATAGGGCCACGTTTGCAAGGCTCGCACGAGCGCCTCTTGCACGACGTCTTCGGCGAGTTGCAGTCGATGCGTGCCGAGATGCGCAGCGAGGGATGCCACGAGCCGCGCCCCTTCGCGGCGGAAGAGATCATCCGCTACTAGAGTGGGACTGCGCTCACCAGACTGGCTCATGCGATCATGCATCGGCAGGCGGACCGCCTTCGACAAGCATGGCGAGATGCAGCAGCGATTCCTGCCAGCCGAGGTAGCAGGCTTCTTCCGGGATCACGGCAGGCACACCGGCCTGCGTGACGCTCAATTCGGTGCCGCAGGAGACGGCTTTGAGCTTCACGGTGACCTCGATGGTGCCGGGCAGGTTGGGATCATCAAACACATCGGTGTAGCGGAGCAGTTCGTTCGGCACGAGTTCGACATACTCGCCGCCGAAGGAGTGCGTGTGGCCGTTGCTGAACTGCGTGAAGGCCATCTTGAAGGTGCCGCCGACTTTCGCGTCGAGTTGGAAGACTTTGCAGAGGAAGCCATTCGGCGGCAGCCAGCGAGCGAGTGCGTCAGGATCGAGGAATGCTTTGTAAACGAGCGCGGGCGGTGCCTTGAGCACGCGATGGAGACGGATGGTGTGGGTGTCGGGCATAGAGGTCGAAGAAGGCTGCTACTCGCTCACGATGGTCTTGAAGCCGCCGAAGGCCATGCGCTTGCAGTCAAAGATGGCTTCTATGGCCGGACAGATGGCCTTCAGCCGCTCGTCGGCCATGATTTTGGCATTGGCAGCATCACGCGCCTCGCGGTCGGCAAAGACAGCCCATGCGAAGATGACGGTTTCATCCTCCTTCGCACCGGCTGCGCTCATGAAGGAGCGGCAAAAAAGGAGCGGCAAAAGCCGGTCGTCATGTCATCGGCGGCGCACTCGGTGTATTGCACCGCGCCGTGCTCGATCCAGATGGCGGCGGCCTTTTGGGCGATCTCGCGATACTCGTTGAGCTTGGCAGAGGGCACAGGAAGCAAGAAGCCGTCAATGTAGGTTCCAGGTGTTTTCATCAAGGCGTCATGGGTCTATTGCATGGAGTGCAGGCCGATCATGTTCCCCTCGGTGTCGAGGATGAGCGCGATGAAGCCGTAAGGCGCGATGGAGAACTTTTCTTTAAAAACCTGCCCGCCAGCCGCAGCGACGCGCGAGGCCTCCACGCCGCAATCCTCGCACGAAAAGTAGATCAAGGTGCCGCCTGCTCCTGGCTTGAAGCCTTCCATGCGGCAAAGCGTGCCGCCGCAGCCTGGTGCCTGGTTTTCCATGTCACAGGGGAACATCAGCATCTCGAAGCCGTCCTTCATGTCATCGGGCACGGGCATCGGCTGCATCTGGATGTTCAGCACGGTTTCGTAGAAGGTTCTGGCACGGGCCATGTCCGAGGCATAGATCTCGAACCAGCCGACGGGATTGCGTTTGGGATTCATTTTGGGGATGGAGTGGTGGAATGTTGGGGTGATGGGCGGAGTGAGGTTAATTCGCGGACGTGGCTGCTTTTACATCCGCCATGGGACGACAGAGGTCGGCGATGGGGCGCACCTCGACCTGCGCGCCGTGCGTGAGGATGGGGCAGGCTTGCGCGAGTTTCACGGCTTCGTCAGTGGAGGCCACGGAGAGCAGGAAGTAGCCGGCGATGGCTTCTTTCGACTCAGCGAAGATGCCATCGGTGACGAGACTTTGCGGGCCGGTGACAAGCTTGCCTTCCTCCATCAGCGGCTGTGCGCCTCGCAGGATGCCCTTGCTGCGCAACCCCTCCACCCAGCCGTAGAAGTCGGTCATGACACGTTGCAGTTCGGCTGGCGAGAGGCTGCTGTTCCAATGCGTGCCTCGGATAAGGAGCAGATGCTCGCCGGTGGTTTGTTGCGTGTTGGTGGCAGTCATTCGGTGGGCGTTTCGTTGGTGTGGCGATAGGCGGAGCCGCGCTCGGACTCGAGCGGGCGGATTTCATAGCAGATGCCGTGCGCCAGCACGGGGCTTTCCGCCGCGAGGGTCGAGGCGGCAGCGAGACTCTCCGCGACAATGATCCAGTAGCCCCCGATGACTTCCTTGCCCTCGGCGAAGGGGCCATCGGTGCGAATGCCCTCGCGGGTCACGAGCGCCGCATCCATCGTGAGACGCGAGCCGGGCTTGAAGATGCCTTTGGCGATGTTTGCCTCATACCAGGCGTAAAACTTGTCGATGGCCGCTTCAATGTCGGCCTTGGAGGACGCTTTGTCCCACTGGCCGCGCGAGAGCAACAGATAGTCCGATGTCGTGGGCGTGCTCATGGTGCTGAAGGTGCCGCTGCCGGCGCGGTGGCGAGTTTGGCGACCTCCGCGAGACCTTTTTCGAATTCCGGGCCGCACATCGATTCGCAATCGAAGACGAGGCCCATCAGCTTCGCGAGCAGGCCTTCGTTTTTGCCATACATGGCCCAGGTGACGGTGGTTTTGCCGCCCTCGTTCTTGAAGAGGTAATCCACGGTGCTGACGCCTTCCATCGGCTCCAGCCAGTCCATTCGCAGACGGATGAGTTCGTTCGGCTTGCTCTCGGTGATGGTCGCCTTGCCTTTGCCGGTCAGTTTGCCATTCCAGGTCGAGATCGAGCCGACACCAGTCTCCGGCCCGGCGTATTCGACCTTCGCCTCGGGGTCCATTTTCAGCCACGGATTGAACTCGTTGAACTTCTTGTGGCTGTTGAACCAGACGAACACCGCCTCCGGTGGCGCGGCGATGGTGATGCTGCGCTCGACGCGGAAGTCGGGTGATTTGAGCAAAGCGGCCGCGAGGATGCCCGCGATGAGCACAGCGAGGCCGATGAGTAGCTTTTTGATCATGGTGTTGATTGGGTTGGCTTGTTATTGGCGCGTGAAAATGACTGGCGGGCCGCACGGAGCGCTTTTGCCGTCTTTCCAGGACACGCCTTCGAGCTTGAAGTGGTTTGCGTCGAGGAAGGTGTAGGTCGCGCCGTGCATGTGCATGTCTTTCTGCACGTTCAGGCCGGGCGTCGGGGCCAGATCAAAGGTCAGCGAGTTGGCGGTCTGCTTCACCAGCTTCATGCGCGGCTGGTTTCGCAGCATGCAGTAGTGCGTCATGGTGAGTTTGCCGTTCACATCATGATAGACGCTGAGCATTTCCATCGGCGTGCCGCCAGCAAAGGTCTCCTGAATGACCGAATCACCCGCGATGAGGCGGAATTCCGTGTTCATCGTTCCCATATCGGGCGATTCGCCGGACCACTTGCCCACAAGCGACTTCATGCGCTCAAAGGCTGCGGAGCCCTTGTAGGGCGGCATGTCGATGCAGGTCTTGGCCTGCGTTTTGCCAGACTGGCATGAAGTGAGAGCCGCGCAGGCGGCGGCAGCAAGGAGTAGCGCGTTTCGGATCATAGGGAGGTGAGTGGTTGGTTTGCTTGGCGGGCGCATAAGTCATCCCGCCCAAGCATCGACGAACGGGAAAATTGCGCGAGGACACAAAAAGCAAAATAATCACGGCGCGGATGCCGAGGCCCACGATCGGCGGTTCGCCGGGACGTTGGCACTGGCTGAAGGCGGCTTGTTTCCATTCAATGTCCGTTTTTCGACGAGCGAGACGGAATTGGTGCCCTCGCGGTGTTTCGCCAGGTTGGCAGCCTTGGTCGCCCCAAAGCAGGGCAAGCGTGTTTTCGCGCAAACCGAGCCGTTCCACTTCCAAGAGTCTGCGCATCCATGAAGCTCACACAGGCGGCAGCTTCGGATTGAATTCGATTGATGATCGGTCCGGAGAAGCCCGCCTTCTCGCTTTACGGACTCATTTACGCCACACATTGCCGGACTGCTCCACCATGGCGTCGCCACGGATGACGATGTCCTTGTCCTGATGATGAATGAGGCAGTTGGTGACGCGGTGATGCTTGCCGTCGAAAAAGAACGCGGCGTTGACGTTGTGATGCAACTCGCAGCTCGTGTAGGTGGTCACGCTGTCGTTCACATCCGCCACACCGCCGGCGCTGGAGCCATTCCAGGCGATCTCGGAGCCAAAGACGTCCATCTGCACGGTTTCGTGAGCGCTGATGCCTTCATCGCCGTTGGAGAACGCCTTCACGTTTTCGAGTCGGATGCCAACGCGATGGCCGTGGATGTTAAAGCCATCGTTGGCGGCGTGCTTCGCGGTGATGTTGCGCACGGTGATGTGCGAGCATGCAATGACGACGCAGCTCTCGAGCCTGCCCGGCGGGCGAATGACGCGTCCTGAGCCAGGAGCCTTCCCCTGCGGCCAGCGGAAGTAGAGCGCCCCGTCGTCATTCCAGCCCATCTGTCCGGGTTTGAGCGCATCAGGTGCCGTGTAGATGATTTTTCCGGCCACACCGGAGGCTTTCTCCGCGGCACGATCACGGCTGATGCGCACCGGGACTTCATCAATGAAAAGCCCTGCGCGCTGCTCGTCCGCAACGGGCGGATGCTCGGGCAACGGCCTGTTGGCGGTCCACACATCGGCAATTTTCACCCAATCCTTGTCCGTGATGTCGATACCGAGGTCGATGACCATGCCCTTGCCTTCAAAGACCGCCGGATTCTCAGGCGTGCCGCCCTGGGAGAGGACGAGCGGCGTGCGGCGGATTTCCTGGGCATGGAGTAGTGTGACAAAAAGAGCGAGGCAGAAAACAGGCAGGCGCATGGTCATGGGTTGGCTGTGTAGCTCACATCATCCAGGAAAATCTTCACCATCTGGCCGCCGGCCTGCGAGGTGAAAAGACCGAAGCGGTCCAGCGTGGCCCCTTGCGCCTTCTGGCCGGGCTTCAGCGGCAGAGTGACGGATTCATCGCCGAGCGTGACGCGCATCTCGCCATGACCGTTGTTCGCGGCGGGATCGTAGAGCAGCGCCCAGTCGAAAACTTTGCCCGGTGTGATGATGGGGCCATTCTCGACCTTGCCCTTCGTTGCCTTGGCCGTCGTGAAGCAGGGAATGAAGTAGTGGCCGATGCGTGTCGGGCCACCAACGTGGATGCCGACAAAGTTTCCGGCCTCATCAGGCGATTTGTCCTTCGTGGCACCGCTGAACCAGCCGATGTGCATGTCGGAATCCGGCCCGGCGGTGACGAGTTTTGCCTTCCCGCGTGCTTCAAGCTTCTGATCGATGTTCAATGGCCCTACTTTGTCCGCGTAGTAGGCATAAGCTCCGCTGCGCCACAGGCCGCCGCCGGCCTCGCCCGTGCCTTTGCCGCCCGCGTGATTCGTTGCGCTGAAACCAAAGTCGTGCGCGCCTGTGATTTCGCGGTCCTCATAGGTCGTGCGATTGCCCACAGCGGCCCAGCCTGGATCGCGCGAGAAATCCTCAGCACGGCCATCAATGACCACGTCATCAAAAAACATCACCGCCACGCCGCCAGACTTCATCATGTTCAGCACGCCGAAGCGATCAAAAGTGGCGCCCTCCTTCTTGTAGCCGGGTGTGAGCGGCACGGTGAAGCGCTGCGTTTCCGGAAAACGTGCCAGCGCCTCTTTTTGCGATGCCTCGGGCAGTTCGCCGTAATCCTCGCTCGTGTGCGTGTCGCTGCGCATCGTGAAGGTGAACTCGCCATCGCCGCCCGCGCCTTGCGGATCGTAAGCAAGCGTCCAGTGGTAACGCGTGCCGTCGTTCTTGATCGGCGTGGGACGGAACTTCCCCGGCAGATACGGCGTGATAAAGGTGCCGCAGGACTTGTTGGTGCCCGTGATGAGCCGTGTGGCGAGGCGTCCACCCTTGCCTTCAAAGTCAAAGTGGAGTCCCAGCGATCCAATGGGCCTGCCGCTGCCTCCCGGCTGGTTCGAGTTGAAGAAGCCGAAGAAAATGCCTGCGCCTGGCTGTGACTTGGTGAGCGCAAAACTGCCCGACGCGGCAAATTTGTCCTCGAGCGTCCGCACCGGTATCTCCGCCGCGTAATATGCCGGCGTCGTCGAGCGCTGAATGCTCCCGCCGACCTCCCCCTGGGCCTTCCCAGCGTGATTCGTGGCGCTGTAACCAAAATCCTGGGTCACAATCAGCGGCTTCTCCGGTGGAATACGGTTGTGATGCCCTTCCCAGCCAGGCTCACGGTCAAAGGTTTCCGTTTTGAGAGGGGCGGCAGTTGCTGAGACCCCAAGCGCAAGGAAGACAGGCAAGATCAGATTCATGCCAGCAGCAACGTCCGCGGAAGGGGGCTGCTTGCCTTACGATTTCAAGATTCAAAGAAGAGAGCGACTCCTTGCGGCAAGGCATGTCAGTTGCCTTGACCCTTTTTATTCCTTTTCTTCAACGGCGGTGGAACGTGCTCAGGTTTCGCCGCGTCGTAGTGTGGATTTGCCGTGGGCATTTGAGCGCCGACTTCGTTTCTCCAGGCACGGAGGCGATCGAGCAGGTGCCTGGCCTTGTCCGGCAGTTCGCTGGCGAGATCGTGCTGTTCACCGGCGTCTGCTTTGAGGTCGTAAAGCTCGACATGGCTGTCGTTGTAGAACTCGATGAGCTTGAAGCCACCACTGCGCACCGCGCCGAAGGGCATGGAGCCGCCGAGCTGGTAGTGCTGATGGTGCGGGTAGTGCCAGAAAAGCTCGTCGCGCTGGATGGTGCCGCTGCCGCGCAGGAGCGGCACGAGGCTGAGTCCATCGCGGCCGATCCCGCCGGTGCTGGAGAAGGACGCAGGCGGCCTCACGCCGGTCATTTCGATCAAGGTGGGCACGAGGTCCATCGTGATGGTCGGCTTGTCAGAGATGCTGCCGGGTTTTGTCACGCCCGGCCAGCGCACGATCAAAGGCACGCGCAGCCCGCCCTCATAGGCCGAGCCTTTGCCAACACGCAGTCCGATGTTCACGGTGGTGGGCACACGGCCGCCGTTGTCGGAGGTGAAGATGACGATGGTGCGCTCCGCGAGGCCGAGCGCGTCCAGTTTGTCGAGCACGCGGCCCACAGCGCTGTCGAGGCCTTCGAGCAAGGCGGCGTAGGCGGCATTGGAGTGCGTAAGTCCGGGTTTGAGCTTCTGCTCGTATTTCGCGAGCAGGTCGGGCCGCGGCTGGATGGGCGTGTGGACGGCGAAATGCGGCAGGTAGAGGAAGAACGGGCGGTCTTTGACCCGCTCGATGTGTCTCGCGGCCTCCTCACCGAGGCGGTCGGTGAGATGATCGCCGGGGTTGCCTTCGCTGAGCGTGGGAATCCCCCACGGCGCGATGAAACTGGGTGGCGAGCCAGCATTGGTGCCCGCGATGTTCACGTCAAAGCCCTGCCTTTCCGGCACATGTTCATTCTCGCCAAGATGCCATTTGCCGATGCTCGCGGTGCTGTAACCAGCGGCTTTAAAGACCTCAGCCAGCGTCACCTCCTCGAGCGGCAGATGCCTGGTCCACTCCGGCACGAGCAGCTTTGGGTTCTCCGGCATGCGTCCGGGTATCCAGTCGGTGATATGAGTGCGCGCGGGATATTTGCCCGTCATCAACGCAGAGCGCGTGGGGGAGCACACGGTGCAAGCCGCATAGTTCTGTGTGAAGCGCATGCCCTCCCGCGCGAGACGATCGAGGTGCGGAGTCTCGTAAAAATCGCTGCCATAGCACGAGAGATCGCTCCAGCCGAGATCATCAGCAAGGATGAGGACGACGTTCAGCGGCTCCGCACGGACATTCGACAAAAGAAACATCCAGGCAGCGAGCAGGCAGGAAAGGGCTTTCATGCGGTCGAAACGTGAGGAGCGCATTCCTTCACGCAATCAATCGCGAGGCAGTCGCCTCATCGACCGCTTTGCATGAGCGATAGCCTTCGCCTTGCTCAGGCAGATCAGCCAGGAAGGCGCTGCGTTGACCCGCTTCCTGGAACGTGAGGCCGATGAGGGCGCGGCCGACGCGTTCGCCGGACTGGCGGTAGTTGAAGTAGCAGAGGCTGGCACGGTCGCGGATGAGGCGGGAGAGGAAATCGTGCAGGGCACCGGGGCGCTCGTAGAAGTCGAGGCGCAGGAAAAGCGGATGCGTGAGCAGATCGCCGCGCAGCGGGATGGCGCGGAAGGCCACATCGACCGCGCCGCTGAGGTCCTGCCATTGGAAACCGCCCGCATCGAGCCGGGCGGGCAGTTCGGCGAGTTTCGCGGCGCTTTCGGCGGTGACGGTGAAGACGGGCCAGGCCTCGTCGTGATGATGCAGGCCGTATTGGAAGTCCGCGATGTTCAAGCCCTCGAAACACGAGTCGAGCAGCGACAGCATCGCGCCGGGCCGCTCGGGGATGTTGATGCGCAGCGTGCGGGACACCGTGCTGGCCGCGCCTTCGCTTTGCGCGATGAGTCCGAGCTGCAAAAAGTCGATGTTCGCGCCGGTGATGACGATGAGCACCTTCTTGCCCGCCAGCGCCGCACGTTCCTTCAGCACCGCGGCGAGCCCCATCGCGCCGCTGGGCTCCGAAATGCAGCGCAAGGTCTCCCACAGCACGCGAATGGCCGCGCTGACCTCCGCGTTCGTCACGGTGGACATGCGATTGAGCATCGTGCGGCAGATTTCGAAGGGCAGGGCACCTGCTTTTCGCACGGCGGTGCCATCGCAGAAGATGTCGAGGTCGTGCAGTTCGACCGGTTGGCCCGTTTCGATGGCCGCTTTCATCGAGGCCTGGCCCACGCCTTCCACGCCGATGATTTCGATGCCGGGCCAGTAGGTTTTGAGCCAGTCCGCGGTGGCCGAGGCCATGCCTCCGCCGCCGATTTGCAAAAACGCCACGTCAAAAGGCCCATGGCCTGAAAGCACGATCTCATCCGCCAGCGTGCCCTGTCCGGCCATCACCGCGAGATCGTCGTAAGCATGCACATAGACCGCGCCGCTGGCCTTTTCGTGTTCGCGAGCCGCGAGCACCGCTTCGTCGTAACTGTCGCCCGTGAGCACGATCTGCACGAAATCGCCGCCATGATGCCGCACCGCGTTTTGTTTCACCTTCGGCGTCGAGCGCGGCATGTGGATGCGCGCCTGAATGCCGAGCGTTTTGGCCGCGAGAGCCACTCCTTGCGCATGATTGCCCGCCGAGGCCGTCACCACGCCGCGCTCGCGCTGCTCCGGCGTGAGCTGCGCCATGCGATTACACGCACCGCGCCATTTGTAGCTCTTGACCGGCGAGAGATCCTCGCGCTTCACCCAGATCTCCGGCCCCGGCTCGTTTCCGGGCAAAATAATGCGCTCCATCGGCGTCGCCTGCCCGAAGCGATACACACGCTCACGCGCAAAAAGAATCTCCTGCCTCAAACGGCGGTCCAGCGGCAAGTCATCTCGTTCCATGGGGCAGATCAATCGTCATCATCGTCCGGGACACGCGGGCCGTTGACGCCGCGCTTTTTCACCGGGGAGATGTTCCGGTGAATCCAGACGCTCTGAACCAATCCCATCAGGAAAAGCGTCACGACCATGAACGTGCCACCATAACTGATGAAGGGTATGGGAATGCCGATGACCGGCAGCACGACGAGGTTCATACCGATGTTTTGAAAGGTATGGGCGAAGAACATGGCCACCACGCCAACGACAATGAGCCTGCCCAGTTGATCACGGGCGGAGAAGGCGACCGTGATGCCAAGCATGAGGACGCAACCGAGGCCGAGGATGAGCCCCATGGCTCCCTTGAAGCCGAATTCCTCCGCGATGACCGCAAAAATGAAATCATTGATGACCTCGTTCGGCAGGAAGGTGCGGTGGATGGACGCCTGGTCCGGCGCTTTGCGCGACTCGGGGCCTTTTCCTTCAATGCCGCCGGTGGCAATGGCCATCTGAAGGTGCTTCGCCACCCATCCCTCGTCTTGCAGGTTTACCTTTTCCATCTGGCCGGTCGCCATGTAGAGCGCGGTCTCGATGCGTTTCTGCTGGTAGGGCTTGAGCGCGAAGACATAGACCAGCGGCGCCACGGTAAGCACCAGCAGCAGCAGGACGATGAGGTAACGGAAAGGAATGCTGCCGACGAGCATCATCGCGAGGAAGACAGGCCCCCAGACCAGGCCCGAGCCAAGGTCCTCCTTGACCACCAGGAGGGTCGGGATGGCGGCAAAGATGCCTGCAGCGATCAGGCGCAGCCACGGACGGCGGAAGGCGGGCAGCAGGCGCGGCAGCTCGCCGAAAATGACGCTGAGCACCATGATGCCCGCCATGATGGCGAACTGGGAAGGCTGCACCATTTGGCCTCCCACCAGGAGCCAGGCTTTGTTGCCGCCGATTTCCACCCCGAAGGCGAGCGTGGCCAGCAGGCCGCCGATGCCCACGAGATAGACCGGCCAGCAGGCCCAGCGGATCCATTTGTAGTCAATGAGGCTGGCGGCGAAGAAAAAAGGCACGCCGATGGCGATCCATTTCAACTGGTCCCGCCATTTGAGCTCGAGATCGGAGCCGATCTTGTAGCCGGAGGCGTTGAAGATGGCGTACACGCCAAAAGCGAGCAGGCAGGCCATGAATGCCGTGAGGATCCAGTGCATGCCGAGGAACTTTTTGAAGAGAGGTGTCATTCGGAGCAAAAATGGCGGGCTGCCGCCTCAGTTCAGGTGCGGGATGGCGGCGAGAAGGCGTTTGGTGTAATCATGCACGGGTGCCTCGCAAATGGCATCCGCGTCCCCCTGCTCGACGATTTTGCCATGATGCATGACGACGATCCGGTCGCTCATGTGGCGGACCACCGCCAGATCGTGGGCGATGAAGAGCAGCGTGAGCTTGAGCTCCTCCTGGAGGTCCTTGAGCAGGTTCAAGATCTGTGCCTGCACGCTGACGTCGAGCGCGCTGACCGGTTCGTCGCAGATCAGGAAGCGCGGTTCGACGGCAAGCGCGCGGGCGATGCCGATGCGCTGGCGCTGGCCTCCGCTGAACTCGTGGGGATAGCGCTGGAGACCGTCCTCCGGCAGGCCGACACGCTTGAGCATGGCGGCGCAGCGCTCCCTCCGCCCGGCACGGTTGAGATGCGGGAAATGGATCTCCAGCGGCTCGCCAAGGATGTCTTCCACCGTCATGCGCGGGTTGAGCGAGCCGATGGGATCCTGAAAGACCATCTGCATGTCCTTCCGCAGCGGACGGAAGTCACGCTCCGCCATCGGCAGGATCGACTGCTGGCGGAAAAGGATCGTGCCCGCAGTCGGGGGCAGCAGCTTGAGCAGGGCGCGGGCCACCGTGGACTTGCCGCTGCCGCTTTCGCCGACCAGACCCACCGTCTGGCCCTCCTCGACATCAAAGCTGACATCATCGACGGCTTTGATGACATCACGGGAGCCGCCAAGGAAGCCTGAGCGGACAGGAAAATGGATCTGGAGACCTTGTACAGAGAGGAGCGGCATGCCGGAGGCGGATGCTAGCATGTTGCGGCGCAGGTTCCAAGCTCCGCCTTGGGAAACAAAGGCATTCTCCGCCGAGGCGAGTTTACAGCCCCCGCGCGGCCTCCCGAGCCTCTTTATAATGACAGCGTCCTTCGCGGGCGAGTTCCTGGCAGCGGGCCTCGATGCGCATGCTGGTGAGTTCCGGCTGGAAGCCCAGTCTGCGGGTGATGCAGTCGTGCAGGAGACCGATATGGTCGTCCTCGAACTCCACCACGCGGTCACAATCCAGGCAGATCAGGTGGTTATGCTGCGGTTTGTCGAGGAAATTGGGGTCGTAGTAGGTCTGGTCACGCCCCAGATCGACCTCCCGCAGCACGCCGCATTCCGTCATGAGGGAGATGGTGCGGTAAACTGTGGCCCGCGACACCGTGCGGTCGATTTTGCGGACTTTTTCGAGGAGTTCCTCGGCATTGAAGTGCTCGTCCGTGGCGAAGGCCGCCTCGACAATCACATCGCGCTGTTTGGTGCGTCGCTGGCCTTGGGCGGCCAGATAGGCGTCGAGGCGCTCTTTCACTCGTTGATCCATGAAGGGGCGAGGTTAGGCACATCCTCTCCGTGGCGCAAGCTGCCTTTCCCGGACGTTTGGCGCTTGTTATGGCGTCAGCGGGATCAAGGGGGAATGTGGCGGAAAGGGGAGCTGGCCGGTCACAGCAAAGGGAAAGGGCCGAAATGCTTCTTGGAGGTCAAAAATCCCTGTCACAGGGACATCAGGGAGCGTGCATATTCAAAATAAATTCAAAAATTTATGGAAATTATTCATAACTTCCGTTAATTATGCACGATAACGAGCCATTTACGCATGCCTCTTCCTTTCTCATTCTCAACGCAAAGAGAGCCCACCGGGCCTGTGCCAGCCTCCCCGCTGGCGGCTCCGCTGCCGCCATCTGTCGAGGATGAAAACATCACTCCTGGAGGAGGAGCCGGCATTGTCTTGTCCTTCGCACCGCCACCACCGCCGGTTTTCACCCCGGTCAGCATGACACCTGCGGCACTGCCCCGCCCCGTGACCGCCCCGCAGACCGCTTTTCCCAACACCCAAGAAATCCGGGAGGCCAGCCACGCACCCACCACGCATCTGTCGGCCCCGGCGTATCATGCACCGGCGCAGGAGCCGCCTCCCGCCATGCAGGAGGTGACCATGCACCTTGACCAGTTGCGCAACGACTTGTTTGCCGCCGCCACGAACATCAGCGCCCTGAATGACCGCCTGGAGCGGCTGGAAAGCCGCCCGGTGAGCCTCAACAGCCACCAGGCCGAGATCGCCGCCCTGCGTGCCGACATCGAACGCTGGATCTGCCACCACCTGGAGTCCGCGGTGGAGCAGAGCATGCGCCGCATTTGGGAGCGCAGCCACGGCTCCGCATCTCCCACCACTCCAGCGCAATAGTCCGATCACCCTCTCCCGACCTCAACACCACCCCGCGTCATGAACTCGCTCCGCCTCCGAATTCTCTTCCCGCTCTGGCTGTTCGGCTTTTTGCCGGCCATGGGAGCAGCCAAAATGATGGGCCAGCCGCTTGACTGGTTCTATGGGATCACCGGCGTTCTGCTGGGCGGCGGCGTGTTCCTGGCGGCCTACCTGATCGGCGGCTGGGTGCTCAAACCCACCAGCGCCGTCATGAAGGGCACCACCGCTGTGCTGCGCGGCGTGCCGCCGGACTCCGAGAGCGCTGAATGGCTGCCCTCCGATTTCTGGAAGCTGCGCTGCGACATCAACATGATCTTTGCCAAGCAACGCCAGGCGCTCAACGCGGCGGAGCAGCACGCCTGCCAGACCGCCCAGCGGCTGCTCAACGCGGAGCGTCTCCTGCGCGAGGCCTTCACCGCGCTGCAAGGGCTCTTCGCCGCCAGTGACGAGGGCGTGGCTGTCATTGATGCGCAGGGGGCCATCATCGCCACCAATGCGAAGCTCGATGAATTCCTTGGCAAGCCCGTCGAGGAGCTCGCCGGACGCGATGGCGCGCGCCTCATGTCCGCCTTCGCCGAGCGCTTCGAGGATAAGCAGGCCTTTGCCTCCTGGATGGAACGAATGACCGGCAGCCTTGACGCGCAGGAGCAGACCCAGCCGCTTTCGACCGTGGACGGCCATGTGTACAGCCTCCGCACCTCCCCCATGCGCACGGATGCGGGCGAGGTCATCGGCCGCATCTGGATCGTCAAGGACCAGTCCCAGCTCCGCGTGCTGGAGCGCCAGTTGCGCGAATCGCAGAAGATGGGCACCATCGGTCAGCTCGCGGGTGGCATTGCCCATGATTTCAACAACCTGCTCACCGCCATCCGCGGCAACCTGACGCTGGCTGAGCTGACGCCCAGCGGGGACGCCTCCGTGCGTGACCGCCTGCAAAACGCCTCCCACGCCACCCAGCGTGCGGCGGATCTTGTGAAAAGCCTCCTGGGCTACTCCCGCAGCCACAACGGCCAGGCCGTGCGCAAGCCCGTGAACCTCAAGCGCCTCCTCGCGGAGGTCCAGGCGCTGCTGAAGCACAGCATCGATCCCACCGTCACCGTTCAGATGCGCGCCGGCATGGATGTCTCCCATGTGCTGGCCGATTCCGCGCAGATCGAGCAGGTCATGCTCAATCTCTGCCTCAACGCGCGCGACGCGCTGCCAGCGGACCATGGTGTCATTGAAATCGCGGTCGAAAACGTGACCCAGCAGCCCCACGGCGCGCGTCCCGGCGAAGATGCCGACTACGTCATGCTGATCGTGCGCGACAACGGCCACGGCATCTCCCCCGATCACCGCCACCGCATCTTTGAACCCTTCTTCACCACCAAAACCGGCGCCAAGTCCAGCGGCCTGGGGCTGGCCACCGCGCAGGACATTGTGCGCGAGCATGGCGGCTGGATCGAGTTTGACTCCCAGGTCGGTCGTGGAAGCGAGTTCCGCGTGTACCTGCCCCGCACGGAGCATGTCGAGGCCGAGTCCGACGTTTCCTCCCCTTCCCTCACGGATGGCTCCGCGATTCCCGCACCTCTGGGCATGCAGACCACCGTCCTGGTCGTCGATGACGAGGCTCCGGTGCGCTCCATTGCCGCGAACATGCTCGGATTCCTGGGGTATCGCGTCATTGAGGCCTCCGACGGCCAGCAGATGCTCGACATCTGCCTGCAATCACAGGAAAAAATCGATGCCATCCTGCTCGACATCTACATGCCGAAGCTCAGCGGGCGCGAGGCCTTCAAACAGCTTCGCGCGGGGAATTGCGATGTGCCGGTGGTTGTGTGCAGCGGCTTCATCATTGATCCGGACGAGTTCATGATCCTCAGCCAGGGCCATCCGCCGCCTGTGGACATCATGCTCAAGCCTTACTCCCTCGACAGCCTCAGCAAGGCGCTCGCCAAGGCCGTCCGGCCTGCGGAGTCCGAATCACGACGCAGCGCCACGTCTCCCATGACCGGGTCGCGCCCCCTGCAGCCGGCCTTGGTCGCTTGAGTTAATCACTTGGCGGTCAATTCGTAGCATACCGCCTCCCGGTCATTCCGCAGCAGCAGGAAGCGGCCGGCGAGGGTGGGCGGATTCCACGTTTTGGAGCGGAGCGCTTCCAGCCGGGCGATTTCATCGAGTCCCTTGGGCGTGGCGCGCACCAGAGCCGCAAACCCCTTCTCCGCCAGGATGAGGATCAGACCGTCGCCCACACGAATCTGCTGGCCGTAGCCGTAGCGGCCCTCCCGCCAGACGCGCTCGCCTGTTTCCAGGTCCGCACAGCAAAAGGTGCCCTCGTCGATGGCGTAGGCATGACCGCCGATGACGCTGGCGCTGCTGAATTTGGTGCGCAGGGCCGAACTGCCCCACAAAGCGGCAGGTCTGCCGTTCTGGAGGTCGATGAGGTGGCTTTTCAATCCATAACTGGAGGTGATCAGCAGCCGGTTGGCACCTGTCTGGACGGGCTGGCCTACTTTGGGAAAAATGCCGGGCCAGTCGAAGGTCCAGAGCGTTTTCCCATCCGCCGGATCGTGCGCGGAGACGCTGTTCCGGTTCACGGTGACGATTTGCGGCACGCCACCTGGCGTCAGCAGCACGGGACTGGCGTAGCTGCCGCCATCCTGCCCGCTTTTCCAGGCGATCCGCCCGTCCGCGCGGTGGTAGGCGATGAGGGACACGCCACTGTCCCCTCCGGAGCAGATGACGTGCGCGGCGGTCAGCAGCGGAGAGGAGCTTTTGCCCCATTCGAGGTTTTTGGGCGCGGCGCAGTCCTGGAGCACCCCGCGCTGCCATTTTTTCTTCCCGGTGGCCAGTTCGAGACAGTTCAGCAGCCCGGTGCCGCCGATGGCAAAGACCTCGCCGGTCGCCACATCCACCGTGGGCGTGGCACGCGGGCCGTCACCGCCCATGAACTCGGTGAAGAGCGCCTTGTCCGTGTGCGACCAAAGCAGTTTTCCGTCATTTAGATCGTAGCAGGTCACGCATTCCAGTTCCCCGCGCTGCTCCTGGGTGATCGCGCGCGCGCCGGCGACCGCGAAACCGCTCCATCCCTGACCGATTTGAATGCGCCACACCTCCCGGGGCGGATGCGCCGCCCAATCGGTTTGAAACTCCGCGGCTGGCAGCACCCCGTCACCTTTTTCACCCAGAAACCGCGGCATGTCACGCGCACCCGCCGGAGCGGCGGTGGTGGCGTTCGTCGCAGGCGCGTCCCGGAGCTCCGGCACAACGGGGCGGTCCTGTTTTTGCCACACAAAGGCCAGTTGCGGCCATGCGGTGCCGTCGGCGGAGCCTTCATAGCGCACGGCAAACTTGAAGAACGCGCCAATCATCATTCCCACGAGCACCAGGATGCCCAGGCGGCGCAGGCGGCATCCGCGCCGCCGCAGCGCCCACCACAGGCCGTTGCTGGCCAGCAGCAGCACGCTGTTCACCACCACGGCCGCGGAGCGCATGACGTGGTCTGTCATCCAAAAGTAAAGAAGACCGCCGCCGAGGACGAGGATCGTGATCAGGGGAAAGAGCGGGGGCATGGCAAAAGGAAGTGACCGCGCCATGCGTATGCTGCATCCTCGCCAGCGTCCAGTCACAACCATGAAACTCTTTCCCGCCCTCGCCCTCCTCGTCTTGTCCGCCTTTGCATCCAGTCTTCATGCGGCCGACCACGTCGTCTATGAGCCGCAGGGGAAGGCCAATGGAAAGCATGTCGTGCTGCTGGCGGGTGATGAGGAATATCGCAGCGAGGAGGCCATGCCCATGCTGGGGCGTGTGCTAAGCCGGCATCATGGCTTCAAATGCACGGTGCTTTTCAGTGTGAACGCGGACGGCGTGATCGACCCCGCCGCCGGTGGCAGCCTGACAAATCCCGCGGCCCTCGACACTGCCGATGCCATCGTGATGCTGCTGCGCTTCCGGCACTGGGACGCGGCGGCCAGCGGCAAATTCCAGGCGGCGCTCAATCGTGGCGTGCCGGTCATCGCGCTGCGCACCAGCACCC
The DNA here is from genome assembly GCA_015075365.1 of Verrucomicrobiaceae bacterium. GTDB lineage: Bacteria > Verrucomicrobiota > Verrucomicrobiia > Verrucomicrobiales > Verrucomicrobiaceae > Prosthecobacter. Next base: position 269,818 of record JABTUN010000005.1, on the reverse strand, counting down.
ACGCCTTCAGCGGTTATCCCAAGGACAGCCCCTTTGCCGCCTGGAACTGGAACAATCCCGACGGCGGCTGGGGACGCCGCGTGCTGGGTGAAACCTGGGTCAGCCATTGGGGCAGGCACAAGGTCGAGGCCACAAAAGGCGTGATCGAGCCGGCCAACGCCACCCATCCCGTGCTGCGCGGCGTGACGGACTTGTTTGGGGACACGGACGTGTATGAGGCCGCGCCTCCTGCGGATGCCGTGATCCTCGCCCGCGGCCAGGTGCTCCAGGGAATGACCGCGGACACGCCTCCGGCCTCCTATTCAAAGAAGACCAAGGCCGGCGTCGAGCAGGACGTGAACAGGCCGATGATGCCGGTGGCATGGACGCGTGTGGTCAAGAATGATGCGGGCGGCGAGAACAAGGTCCTCTGCACCACCATGGGCGCGGCCACGGACCTCGCCAACGAGGGCCTGCGCCGCCTGGTCGTGAACGCGGTCTTCTGGGGGCTGGGGCTTGAGGTGCCTGAAAAGGCCGCCGTGGAGCCAGCCGGCCCTTACAATCCGACGATGTACGGCTTCAAGGGCAACAAGCAGGGCCTCCAGCCGGACGATTTTGCTGTCGCGAAATGAGGAAAGGCGCTCGCCTTGTGAAATCGGCGTGAAGCACCCCGCGCGGCTTGCGCGCAGGGCGGAAGGCGGGAGAATGCGCGCGCATGTCCCCCCGCATCCTGGTTCTCAAGATTGTCGCCTGCCTCCTGTGCGCGGCACTGTTTTTCATCCGCATGAGGCTGACCGGCAGCACCTACTTTGCCTTCATGCTGTGGAATCTGTTTCTGGCGGTGCTGCCGCTGGGTTTCGCGCTCTTGCTGCCGCGCACACGCAGCCTCAGCCGCGCGGTGCCCGTGATGGCGGTGTGGCTGCTGTTTTTCCCCAACGCGCCTTATGTGCTGACCGATCTCATCCATCTGCGGCCGCATGCCGGCATTCCGCTCTGGTATGATCTGGTCATGCTGCTCGCGTTTGCCCTGACCTCGCTCTGGATTGGCTTCCAATCGCTGCATCTCGTCCAGTCGTGGATTTCCCGCCATGCCACGGCCTCCGCGGGCTGGCTGGCGGTGCTGATCATCATGCCGCTCACCGGGTTTGGCATCTATCTGGGGCGCTTTTTGCGCTGGAACAGTTGGGACATCGTCACCGCGCCCTGGCAGCTCTTTCAAGACATCGCCGCGCTGGTCCTGGATCCGATGACGCATGCCGCCGTCTGGCTTTTCACCCTGGTTTTCGGTCTGTTGCTGCTGCTGGCCTACCTGGCCTGGATTTTTGCCGCCGCACCGCCACAGCAGAAGTCCGCCGGTGTCTGAATCATCGCCGCCATGGCCTCCTACGATCCCAGCCATGACCATGTCATGCTCTTTGACGGTCACTGCCATCTCTGTGACGGCACCGTGCGCCTGCTGCTGAGGCTGGACCGCCACGCGAGGCTGAAATTTGCCCCCATCCAGGGGCTGCTCGGGCAAAAGCTCTACCGGCAGCATGGACTCGATCCGGATGAGCCGCACACCATGCTCCTGGTGACGCCCGATGGCGCCTTCCAGGCCAGCAGCGCGGCCATCGAATGCGGCAGGGTGCTGGGCGGTGTCTGGAAACTCGCGCTCGTGTTCAAACTGGTGCCCAGGCCTCTGCGGGATGCCGCCTACGCGTTTCTTGCCCGGAACCGTTACCGCTGGTTTGGCCGGCACGAGTCCTGCCAGTTGCCCACACCCGGGCTACGCGCCCGAATGCTGGATTGAAGCACGGGGCCATGGTAAGGAGGCGCTGCGCGGCGTCCGACGACATCAAGCCGTTCGGGGCAGGTTGGCCGAAAGAGAGGAAAGAAGAGAGAAGATAGAGGAAAGAGGGTAGCCTGTCAGAGGTCAGACGTGAGCGGTGGGTAGGGACGCGCTGCGCCGCGTCCGACGAGACGTGTGAGGCACGAGCGAATCCAAGGCGCGCGGTGCGCATTGGTCGTTCGGGCTTGAGCCCGTTCTGTCCTTGAACGTTCCGCGTTGGACGTTCGACGTTGAATGTTGCCTCTGGCTTGGCCGAAAGAGAGACAAGAGGGAAAAGAGGGGAATGGAGCGCGGGACTCCTGTCCGCCGAAACGGACGCCGCTGAAGTTGAACCGCCGCCAACGCGATGCCATGGGAGCGCGCCAGCAGGCGCTCGCGCGGCGGTTGAGGAGCGCCGGGTTGTTTTGAAAACGGAAGGTGGTTGGTCAGCCCGTTGCAGCCTGACGTCATTTTCCCGTAAATGATGTTGGGCATGGCTTGGACGTAGAAGTTATCGTTTCACGAACCAGAGAATAAAGAGCGCTAAAAGTGGGAACCCGACAGTTACGTGATGAATCGCCTTGGTATGAATCCAGTACATGCACCGCCGCCGGAGGCACTCCCAGCGCGAAAGCTTGAAATAGGCTCGCTTGGTGGTTTCGAAGAGAGCTGAGTCCAAGGGGTGGTGATTGGGGTAGCGGCTAAGCAGTTCGTCGTATTCCAGCGAGATGCGGGTGATCTCCTTGGTCTTGTCTTTCTCGTTCTTTAACTCTTTTGCCCGGCGCAAGGCATTATAGAGCACGCCAATCTCCAACGCACACGCATGATAGTTGATTGCTTGCACTGCATAACCGCGCATCGCCACAATCAACCCATAGGCTAACAGGAGAATCGAAACTCCGGCTGTTCCAAACCCGATGATTTCCGGTGACACCGCCTTGAATGCAGGATGCGGCACGAAGGGGACGAGGCCGATGATGATAAGATAACAAGACAGGAGGGCATTAGTCCATGTGGCGGCGTGGTCCTTTTCCTCACACCGCTTGGCGGCATGGAAGCGCGCACCCTTAGTGATCCATAGCTTGTAGTTCAGCTCTTCTTCCCAGCGGTTCTTCTCAAGATAAGGTGGGAGTGAGGGCTTGGTGCTCTTTGAGTCCCGGCAAAGGGCTCGAAGTTCCCGTTCCCGCACGCGCTTAGCCACCTCACGGGCGTTCTTCTTTCGTGCCGCGGCAGCGCGCCACAGGCGCGTTAACATAGCTGGCTTCGCTCTGAATAGACGCAACAGACGTTTAAGCTGCCATAATGTGGTGAGCATGGCGGATTTACATGGTTAGGATTGAATGTGCCCTCTCCTCACCCTCCTCAATCGCCACTTCCACGCCGCGTTTGGCTTTCGCTAGCAGGGTTTGAGCTTCTTGGCGGGAGTGATGGGCTTGGCGGATTTGGGTGATGATGGTTTGCTCTGGCTTGAAGGGGGATCTTGTGGCCGGGAGAACTTTAGAGAGATAAGGGCTGTTCGCGGAGGAACAAGAGCGTGAGGTGCGACGGAGTCAACGTCATCGCCAATCTCGAACTCATGCCGCTGAAACGAAACCTCGGCATAGGCGATGCCATGGGAACGCGCCAGCAGGCGCTCGCCCAGCGGTTGCGGAGCGCCGGGTTGTTTTGAAAACGGAAGGTGGTTTGTCAGCTAGTTGTAGCCAGACGTCATTTCCCGAAATCAGTGACGGGTGTGGGCATGGGAAAAGAGAGTAGCTGATCTTCGCGAGGCAACGATTGGGTACAATCACATCACGTATTGCGCTTCGATTTGGCCTTTTTCGCTGCCGGACGCGTCTTTGTCTTGGGCTTCAGCTTCATCCTCAAGGTCGCGACATAAAGCGTCACCGGAATCACCACCCGATAGGCTGGGCCGGTGAAAAGTTGGAATGTCATCAATGCCGTCACGACCCAACCTGCGGGTCCTGCTACAATCGACAATCCTCGGTTTAGCGCGGCATTCGTCGCGAGCTTCAACCCATGCCCCAAGAGTGCTTTGGCGACATGGTTCACGATGATCATGTTGATCTGATAAGCCGCAAACCCTCCCATTTGCACCGCGATCTGAATCGCACCCAGCAAAGGACCGGGAGCCGCGTTGGCCGGATTGAACTCGGCCAGTTTGGTCGTCTCTCGAAGCCTCGCGGCAAGCTCCGACCTCTCATCGCTGGTCATCTTTCCGACCGCCTGCTCGAAAACTTTGGCGAGCAGGCGCTTTTCCACACGGGCAAACGCCTCACTTGGACAACACTTCACCTTGAGACGGGAGCACACGGCTTGAAGCATGTCTCGATAGGTAGTGCCTTCACCGCCACGCAAAGCAGAGGCAATAGAGTCAGCCCCGAATCGCTGGAACTCGGCCGCAATCAACTGCCAGCACTTCGTCAGATCGTCCTGGTTGCTGACAAACTCAGGCTCTTTGGAAAGCCATTCAGCCAGTCGTTTCTTGCCTTTGTCATTCATCAAGAGGTTAGCCATGACGACCAAATCCTCGTGGGTGGCGTCTTTCAAAAAGTCCAGTCCGCGGTCAGGACGGTAAACAAGAGGCAGTAGGCGGTGAAGCATAAATCAAGCGTCCTCAGGTTCTTCGGCCTCTTCCACATCGGGCCGCACGGAGTTGGCAAAGATGGCGGTTTTGGCATTGGCAGGTGTTAATACCACTGGCCAGTAGAACGGCGTTCCGCGCCACTCCGGCTCCTTGCCATTCTGGCGAAGCAGCATGAGCACCGGCAGTTCGGTGGCAGCCTCACGCGCAATCTTGCCTTCACGATGGGAAGAGTCCGGCGCATTCATGAAGCGGCCACTTTTTTCACGAATGCGCACTACGTCACGACCATCCCGGAACAGCGCCAGCACCCGGTTGCGACGGTTTTTGTTGATGCAATTGGAACTGAGGTGCGACAGCGCCCCGATGAGTTCATCCCGATTGTCCGTGTAGCCCGGCTCCTCAAACACCAAGGTGTCGTAGATGCGGTTGACCAAGTCGAGCGCCACATCCAGCGGCATTTCAAAGAGGTCCTCTTTCCTCTTCGGTAGGTATTCCTCAACAATGGCATCAATCTCCGCCATCGGCTTCGCGATGTAGCTCTTGTAACCTGTCTGGAAGGCGATAGGCAGCAGCCGCTTGTGCGGACGGATCGTGGTGACATCCGAAAGCAGCACTTTGTTGGGACTGCATGGGATCACAGTCCCATCCGCCGCCTTTTGGATGAAGATCACCGAATGGTCGCCGCTCAGTTCCAGCGCACGACGAAGAGCATTATCGCTCTCCTGCATGCGCCGCATGGCTTCATAGATGGCCGGAGCCGTGTAGAAGCGCGTCACTGCCACGTCCTCTTTTGGCCGGAACCCATACATGCGCGAATGCTGGAGCACGGTGTCCTGCTGGAAGCGCTTGGGATTCCTCCCGTAGAAGAACCCGATCATGTTGGCGATGGTGATCCCACGATCCAGAATCTGGCCACCAATGAAGATGTTCATGGGCGAGTTCAGCCGAAGCTGGCCGGATTTGTCCAGCATGTTCACCACCTCCTCATCTGAGTTGACCTTGGTGATGGTCAGATGCTCTTCTTCGAGTGCTTGAATGACGCCAGCATGAACGGTTTCACGGTCGGGCAGCCAATAACCGGCTGATTGAATGGAAACCGCAAGGTTATCATAAGCAGCATCGACCATTTCGCCAAGCACCGATGAACCGGCGGAAGCTGCCTCTAGAAGCTGGTCCACGAGGCAGCCGGTCAGTTCTTCCTGCCAGGAATGCGAACCTCGTCCTGCCTCCGTGTGAACGAGAAAGCTGTAATACACGGCCTTCACGCCAGTCTTTTTGGCCTGAAGGCGACGAATCACCGCACCAGCGACGAAGTTCACCAGTGCCGAACGGAATGCGGGAATGGCCTTCGAGTTGATAGCATCGTCAGGATTCAGGACGCGCTTGTCCTTTTTCTTCAGCACACCGATTTCCTTCTCGGTCACCTTGATGTGGATAAAATCGGCAGGCTGCGGAGACTCGCCCTGTTCCTCAGGGAAGTAAACATCGCCCCCCACATAGTTGGCATGAACTGGCACGAGCTCGGTAAAGGCGGGCCGCACCGGTTTGAACTCCATGGAGCCGATGGTCACAGCTTCTGGCTGGAGATAGAGCGAGTAAGGGGTGGCCGTGACTTGAAGGAAGGAGCAGGCCGGCAACGCATCGCGAAGGTCATTGATCTGGCGTGCGATCTTCCGCAGATCGAAGCCGGTCGATTTCTTTTTGTGGTAACCGATGCTGGCAAAGTCCGCCTCGTCATCAATGACCAAGATGCGTTTGCGCCTCAGGGCCGGGTAATCCTCTACTAGTGCCTTGTGCAGACGGTCCAGGTTGTCGCTTTGCTTCTTGACCACAAAGATGAGCTTCCTTCCGAGCACAAACTTGGACAGCGGAGGCATCGTCATGATGTCATGAACTCGAATGTCCTCATCAAAGGCCTCGAAATCCTGTTCGATGCGCTGACATGTCTGTTTGGCGAGGGCTTTCGTCCCCTTGGTCAACACCACACAAACATCGAACCCATTGTCAAACGCCAGAGCGATGATGCCCATGAACGTTCGCGTCTTGCCACTCTGGATTTTCCCAAGGAGCATTCCGGGGCCTTCTGAAGATGTCTCAACCGTTAACAACTTGGAGACCGTGCGCTGAATGCACCCTTTGAGGTCATCGGCATAGCCTTTCGACTGAGTGAACGCGGGATAAAAGGAACCAGAGAGATGCAGAGAGGGGGGCATGCGGGAGTTTTTGTATTGAACCAGAGGACGGCACGGATGGCAAGCGGGCGGAGATGGCTGCTGGTTTTTCCTTGCCAGCGGGTGCCGTTTTGAATTCAATCCCGCCGATTCATCCACCCCTGCCATGAAGACGAAGGTGTCCTCGAAGCGGAACCGGTCGCGCAGCTCGACGAAGAGAGTGGCGGAGACGGCGCGGAAGCCAGACTTGGAGAGGAGGAGACAAGGAGATGGGGCGGCGGCGGTGAGGCGCCGCACGATCCAGCATGTGGAGCACCATCGCCGCGGCGTCAGCCTGCGGCTGGCCAACCGCATCGCCAAGGCTTATGACCGCACGCTGGGGGCTTTTTTGGACCTGTCCGGAAAAGTTTTTAGCCCCCTGTTGGAAGGGGTGCTGGCCCTGGGAATGGCCTGAAGGGCCATCCTGCAAGGCTGCCATTGTAGCCATGACACCCGCCGTGGCGGTGGGATGATCCGCGCCATGAACGCGGCCTCCACCAGCCTCCGCCATCCCTGTCCTGCCCGTCCCGATGGCGCGGCAGGCCGCCGGACGACGCGCTGGATGCGCCCCGGAGCGGCGGTGGAAAGGGCGTTTCCGTTTTTCCGCCGGATGGTTCCTTTTTCGCGCCGGACGGTTCCTTTTTCATTCCGGATGGTTCCGGCATCGCGCCGGATCGATCCTTTTTCGCGCCGGATGGTTCCTTTTTCATTCCGGATGGTTCCTTTTTCACGCCGGACAGTTCCTTTTTCATTCCGGATGGTTCCTTTTTCACGCCGGATGGTTCCTTTTTCATTCCGGACAGTTCCTTTTTCACGCCGGACAGTTCCTTTTTCGCGCCGGACAGTTCCTTTTTCGCGCCGGATCGTTCCTTTTTCATTCCGGATGGTTCCTTTTTCGCGCCGGATGGTTCCTTTTTCACGCCGGATGGTTCCGGCGGGAAAAAGGAACCCGCCTGGCACGGGGCGGGGCGTGGATCGGGACCTTTTACCACGGCCTGCGGGCCGAAGGAGGACCTCATCATGGCGCTGTGGAACAGCGGGGGAAGTCGTCGGACGCGGCGCAGCGCGTCCCTACCTGAACGACCCACGAAGAAACGGCTTCAAGCCCGAACGACCAACGCGCCCTCTGACCGCTGATTGCCTCCCTGGGCGGCGAGGCGGGCGGGGAAGATTGGGGTTGGAAAAAGGTCGGTGTTATGGTAATTATACGAGATTCCACCATGACAGCGCCGTGTTCACCCCCGCCCCAAGCGCCGCCTGCCGGCGCTGATGCGCCCGCCCCGATGCCTGCGGCGGTGAGCCAGATGCACCGCCGGATCATCCTGGTGGCCGGTCTCATCTCCGCCACCTTTGTGCTGGCGACGGCGCTGGCGCATGTGATCTACCGGGAGGGGACCAACACGCTGCCGGGTTTTGGCCTCTACGACGTGGACAGCGAGGCGAACGTGCCGACGTGGTATGCATCCACGCTGCTACAGGTCTGCTCGCTGCTGGCCTTCATCATCAGCTTTCACGATGCGCCCGCGCAGCGGACGGGGTGGCGCGGCATCGCGCTGCTGCTGCTGCTGATGGGAATGGACGAGGTGGCCGGGCTGCACAACGTGCCCTCCCGCCGGCTGAGCGAGGTGACGGGCCTGGGCCAGGGCTACCTGATGAATGCCTGGGTGATCCCGGCGGCCGTGGTGCTCATCGTCCTGGGCCTGGTGTACCTGCCCTTCGTCTGGCGTCTGCCGCGCTGGCTGAAGCGCGCGCTGATCATGGCCGGGACGGCCTACCTGATGGGGGCGGTGGCGTTTGAGGTGGTCGGCTCCCGCTTTGAATACGAGGCCGGGGGCGTGGATTACGATGCCGCGCGGCACTACTCGTTCCGCTTTGAAATGACGGCGGTGGCGGAGGAGGCCTACGAGCACATCGGCGTGCTGGCGACGCTGGCGATCTTTCTGCGGCACGCGTTCCTGCTGAACTCGCGGTTCGTGCTGGACTTTACCCAGCCGCGCTGCCTGGGCGTGCCCGCGGTGTAGTGGCGGGGGGCTTTTTTCCTCTCTTTCGGCCAAGCCAGGCAACGCTCAACGTCGAACGTCCAACGCGGAACGTTCAACGACGGAACGGGCTAAAGCCCGAACTACGAACGCGCTGCGCGCACCTTTGACCGGGGGAACGTTCAACGTCGAACGTCCAACGCGGAACGTTCAATGACAGAACGGGCTAAAGCCCGAACGACGAACGCGCTGCGTAAACCTCTCACGTCTCACCTCTGACTTCTGACCTCTTTCGTCCTCTTTTCTCTCTTTCGGCCAACCGATCAGGGCCGCCTCAAGGCGGGACTACCAACGCGCTGCGCGCACGTCTGCCCTACGCCCTCCGCCCTCTGACCTCTTTCGTCCTCTTTTCTCTCTTTCGGCCAACCGATCAGAACGGGCTGCTGCGAAGCCGCGAAGCGAACCCCGAACGACGAACGCGCTGCGCGCGTTGCGGTGCCTTACTTTTTCGCGCCATCGCCGCCGGACAGCGGGGTGATGACGGGGCGGTCCTTCATTTCCGGCGCGATGAGCCAGGACTTGGACTGCTTGGGATTGGGGACGAAGGAGATGAGGAAGAGCTCCTCGATCTTGTCCGTGAGCGTCTCCTGGGAGGTGCGCACGGTGACGTGGACGTAGTTTTTCTCCGGCTCGTTGCAGACGGACAGGATGTTGATCTTGAGCGTCTCTTTTTTGCGCTGGGTGGCCTCCGGGGCGATTTTGAGCTTCTGATGCCAGGCGGTGCGGTCCACGACATAGAACTCCTGCGGGGACATCTTCTCCAGCTCCTTGTAGTCCTTCACGTTGTAGCCCTGCAGCATCATGGCCTCGTCCGACATCGTGGGCGCGGATTTGATGATGGAGACGGTCTCCCGCTGGCGGCGCTCCAGCGAATCGGCCACGAGCATGTCGGCGGCGGTCTTCCAGTCCTGCTCCACAACGGCGGTGAGGTATTTCTTCACCATCTGCGCGCAAGGATGATCGAGGGGAAGCTGGTCAGCGCTCGCGGAGGCGGTGAGAAGGACAGCAGTCAGAAGGGCGAGAGAGCGGCGCATGTGGGACGTTGTGGGAGAAAGGGAGCGGGTTTGTAATGCGATGCACATACGGCGTCAAATGGAGAAAGGTGACGCAAGCCAGGCGAAAATTTTCCTTCAAGAATGAACAAAGGCCCGGTAGCATGCGACGAAATGCCCGCCGGCCATCTGGCGGCGCACAAACTCAACACCACATCACAATGAAAAAGGCCATTCTACTCATTCTCGCCTCGGGTTCCCTCGTCTCCTGCGGAAGTCCGGGCGCGCAACAGGGCGCGGTCGTCGGCGGTCTGCTGGGCGCCGCGGCTGGCGGCATCATCGGCAATCAAAGCGGGCGCGGCCTGGAGGGCGCGGCCATCGGCGCGGCAGCAGGCGCCGTGGGCGGCGCGGCGATCGGGGACGCGCGGGAGCGCCGCAACGCGCAGAACGGCTATTACGACCGCAACGGGCGCTGGGTGCCGGCCCAGCCGCAGCAGGCGGGTTACTACGACCGCTACGGCCGCTACCACTACTATTGATGACCGGGCGGCCGCACGCGCCGTGTTTTCCATGCCTGTCCGACGAACTCTTCGTTGGACAGGCTTTTTGTTTTGCGGGTAGATTTCCCGATGATGCAGCAATTCGCCGATGCCCGGCGCTTCTTCTCTGAAAATGACTGGCGGACGATCCTGGCGCGGATGAACGCGCGGGACACGCATCCCCTCATCCAGTTCATCAAGTACGGGATTTGCGGCGTGGGCGCGCTGGTGGTGCACCAGGCGGTGTGGACGGCGTGCTCGACCTGGCTGTATCCCGCGATCGACAGCAGCCTCCCGAAGGAGGTGCGCGCGCTGAACTCGATGTACAACAACAGCATCGCGGTGGTCTTCAGCACCTTCTTTGCCTATGTGACGAACGTGAAGTGGGTGTTTGAGCAGGGGCGGCACCACTGGGTGAAGGAGCTGTTCTATTTCATGCTGGTGAGCCTGCTGAGCTTTGCCGCGGGGCTGGCGGCCGGTCCGTTTCTCATCCACAAATACGGCATCCACTCCATCGTGGCGCAGGGCCTGCTGGTGGTGGTGTCCGTGGCGGTGAATTTCGTGTGCCGGAAGTTCTTTGTCTTCAAGGGCTGAGCCGCCATGCTGCACCTCGTGCTCTTCCAGCCGGAGATCCCGCACAACACGGGCGCGATCGGCCGCCTGTGCCTGGCCACGGGAGCGCGGCTGCATTTGATCCGCCCGCTCGGCTTCAGCCTGGATGACAGGCACCTCAAGCGCGCCGGGCTGGACTACTGGCCGGAGGTGGATGTGCGGCAGTGGGACCGGTGGGAGGATCTGAAGGCGGCCGCCGGGCCGGGCAGCGAGTTTTACTTCATCGAATGCGGCGGCACGCGCGCCCACTGGGAGGCGGATCTGGGCGTGGACGAGCTCTATCTGGTGCTGGGGCCGGAGACACGCGGCATCCCGCCGTCCATCATCGACGAGAGCCGCCGGCTGACGATTCCGATGCAGGATGGCGGCACCCGCAGCCTGAATCTGGCCACCGCGGCGGCCATCGTGCTGTACGAGGCGGTGCGGCAGCGCCAGGGTGCGACGACGGGCGGGCAAGGGTAAAAAAATGGGAGGCGGTGTGTAACGTCCGCCCGCCGCCTGCCAGACAGGGGATGAACGCGGCCCATCCGAGGCCGCCCCAACTCAAACCACCTCATCCCATGAAAACGAAACTCTCCCTCCTCCTCGCCCTGGCCGCCGCCAGTGCCCTACACGCCGAAAAACCGGGCTTCAACGGCCCCCGTGTCCCGGCCAGCGCCCCCGCCGCGCCCTCACGCTCCCTTCCCTCCTCCGGCGGGCCTTCCTCCAGCCGCGTGAACGCCGGGCAGATCATCGGCATCGCCCGCGCCGTGCTGCCGCAGGTCGTCCGCGCCTTCAACACGCCGCCGCCGGCTCCTGCGGCCCGACCGGCTCCGAAAGCCGCCGCAAGCACGAAAAAGTCCGTCGCAACCCCGCGCGGCAGCCTGCCGAAAAAGCCGCCCGCCAGCTCCCGCATGCCTGCCAAGCCCGCCGCGGGCCTCGAAGGCAAAAACACCGCCGCCCTCCGCGAAGATGCTCAAGTGGCCGGCGGCCTGCGCAGCCTGGAGGAGATCCGCAAGGCCGTCCCGGACGCGCTGAACGAATCCCTCGGCCTCAAGGGCGGCGGTTTCCGCCACGGCGCGGGTTTTGAGATGCCCTTCGACAGCGAGGGCAACATCGCCAACGGCAGCAAAACACCCGAGCCCGACTTCCGCGTGCCCTCCCACTCCGGCGCGAACAGAGGCAACGGCCTCACCGACATCCGCGGCGGTTACTCCCGCAGCCGCCATGCCTCCCCGGCGACGCGCGATGACATGACGCCGGCCGCCGGCCGCATCTTTGAGTCCGCCAGCCGGCTCACGTTTGGCTCCGGCAGCCAGTCCACCGCCGACTCCGCCCCCACCTACACGCAGGACGAGGCAAACGGCGATGTCGTCGCGGAGCAGCGCGGCTACGACCAGGATGGCCATGCCGCCGCGGTCGTCGTCATCGAGAGCCACAACAACAATGGCACCGTCGCGGGCACCAAGGAGCTGGTCTATCACGTCGGCGCGGATGGCAAGACCACCATCGATGTCATCGCCCGCGATCCGCAGGGCCACATCGTCGCCCAAGGCACCGCCCGCTCCTGCGACCGCGCACCGGGGGATGTCGCCATGGGCGGCCCGGTCAACAGCAGCGGCCCGTCGGTGGGCGATCTCGCCGGCCTCGTGCCGCTCGACCTCCTGCGCCAGCATGCGAACGGCGAGGCTCCCCGCGGCGGCGTGAACTACATGACCTCCGGCCGTCTCAACCGCAATCAGGTCAATCCCACCAGCCGCAGCGGCGGCAGTGTCGGTGGCCCCGGCCCTCGCGTGGCTCCCATCGACATCCTCCAGCCCGCCGGTGGCGGTGACTTCCCGATTCAGTAAGGGCATTCATCCAGGCCCCGGAGCGCGAAGGTGCTCCGGGGCTTTTTGTTTTGATGGGTGAATCAGAAAAGGCAGTCCAGCGTGACTCACGCCCCCATTCCTGTGATGCCATTGCTGGGAGCGATGGAGGAAGGGAGTGTTGGATTCTCAAGACTCCAGCACTCCATGACTCCAAGGGCTTGAACTCACAAAAGGCGACGACGCCGGGCATATTGGGGTGTCCCTCATCCGCCGGGGCAAAGGAAGGTTGATTTTCGGCGGCTTTTTTGTCTCGTCGTGGCGAATGCGCCTCCTCGCCCTCCTCCTTGCCACCGCCGCCGCCTTTTCGCAGGATGCGGGGCCTGCGAAGGATGATCCCTCCGTGCCGAAGGACCGGGACACCATCCTGCGCATCCAGATCTTTCTGGACAAGAACCTGTTCGGGCCGGGGAAGCTGGACGGGGCGCTGGGAGAGTTCACCTACAAGGCGGTGGTGAACTACAATTACGCGCACGGGCACCGGGACCTGTATGACTGGACGCCGGTGCAGCAGGCGGCGGAGAAGGAGGTGCCGGTGCTCTTTGCGGCGTTCAAGATCCGCGCGGACCTGCTGAAGTTCATCAACAAGGACCTGCCGGAGGACCCGGCCGGGCAGGCGGAGTTCCCCTACATGGCGTATCGGAGCCTGTCGGAGCTGGTGGCGGAGCGTTTCCACACGGACGAGACTTTTCTGGGGAGGATCAACGGCGGGAAGAACATCGACGCGATGAAGGCGGGGGACATCGTGGTGGTGCCGAACATCAGCTCCTTCAAGATCGAGGCGGTGAAGCCGATGCAGTCCTTCAAGGAGGACAAGACGCTGAGCACACATATCATCGTGGTGGACACGACAGAGCGGATGGCGGCGGTGTACAGCGCGGGGGAGCGGATGCTGGCGGCCTTTCCCATCACGCCGGGTAAGCCGCAGTTCATCCCGGTGGGGGAATGGAAGGTGCAGAGCATGATGACGACGCCGAGCTTCCGCTATGACAAGCAGTTCCTGGAGGAGGGCGTGCGGGGAGACGAGGCCTACCAACTGCCGCCCGGCCCGAACAGCCCGATCGGCATCCTCTGGTGCGGCCTGAGCAAGAGCGGAATCGGCCTGCATGGCACGGCGCTGCCGCGGACGATCGGGCGGACGCGCAGCGCGGGCTGCGTGCGGTTTGCGAACTGGGATGCAATCCGCCTGCCGGGGCTGATCCGCCCGGGGACGCGGGTGATCGTGCGCTGAGGCGGCGCGCCTCACGCCATGCCGCCGCGGTAAAACGCCAGCGTGGCCGCCAGCCCCTCCCGCCAGGAGGTCCGGACCTGGAAGCCGAGCGCCTCGCGAATCGCCGAGACGTCCGCGCAGGAGTGCCGGATGTCCCCGGCACGGGCGGGCTGGTGCACGGGGGCCAGATTCTGGCCGGTCTGGTGATTGATCTCCGCGACGAGGTCGAGCAGGGAGATGGCGTGGCCGGTGGCGCAGTTGAAGACGCGGCCGGCGGCGGCGGACTCCGGGGCCTCGGCGGCGAGGAGGTTGGCATGCACGACATTGTCGATGGCGATGAAGTCGCGGCTCTGCAGGCCATCGCCAAACAGCACGGGGGCCTCGCCGCGCAGCATGGCGGTGCAAAAGCGGGCGATGACGCCGGAGTAGGCGGAATTGAAGGCCTGGCGCGGGCCGAAGACATTGAAGTAGCGCAGCGAGACGGTGGGCAGGCCGTAAAAACGGTGGAAGAACTGCGCGTAGCGCTCACCGGCGTATTTTTGCAGCGCGTAGGGGGAGAGAGGCAGCACGGGCAGGGACTCGTGCTTCACGGGCTCCGGGCCGTCGCCATACACGGCGGCGGAGGAGGCGAAGACGAGGCGCCGGACGCGCGCCTCCCGGGCGGCGGTGAGGATGCCGAGCGTGGCCTCGAGATTGATGACGTTGGACTCCACCGGCCTGTCAATCGTGGCGGGGACGGAGGCGATGGCGGCCTCATGGAAGACCCAGTCACAGCCGGCGACCGCCTTGCTGACGAGCGCGGCATCCCGGATGTCCCCCTGGATGAAGTCGATGGCATCTCCGGGCGAGCGCCAGACGAGGTTGTCGAGCGTTCCGCTGCTCAAATCATCCAGGACGCGCACGCGCGCGCCCCGGGCGCACAGTTCACGGACGAGATGGGAACCTATGAATCCGGCGCCGCCGGTGACGAGAGCTTGCATGGGGGAGGAGGGGCATACTGACCACGCAAAATCCGCGCCGGGCCAGCCTTTTTTCCGCAAACTCCATGGCAAAAACACGGCAACTTCCCAACGCGCACGATGCCGCCGCTTTCGCTGTTGCCAGCCGGAAACGAAACGCCTACTATCGCCGCCGCTCCCGCTAAGAATTCAAACGCCATTAACAATGACAAGCATTCGTCTCCTTCTCGCCGCCAGCCTTTCCTTGTCGGCGGCATCCTGCACCTTCCACAAAGCGGATCTCTGGTATCCCACCGTTGCCGAGGCGGACGCGATGGATGTGCAGTGGGGCCTGTCACAGCGCAAACCGCGCGGCGGACCGAAGCAGTTCTATCAATACAAGTCCACGGACGCGGCGGCCATGAACCTGCCGCCGGAAGAGCCGGCGGCCCGCACGCCCGCCCCGGCAGCTCCGGCTCCCGCTCCTGCCGCACCCGCGCCAGCCCCGCAAGGAAACGTGAACCTGATCCGGTGAGCCCGCTGCTCTCCTGACCGGCCTGTCTTTTCCCCTCCCACGACCGCTCCAGCCCCGCATCCCCTCCTGTGAAGACCCTGCTCCTGATCCCTCTGCTGTGGACCGCCCTGACGGGCATGCTCGCCGCGCAGGCGCTGCCGGCGCCGGACAGCATCCGGGCCGTGCCGGAGACAACCCTGCCCTCCAGCGTGGACAAGCTGGCACAAGACGCGCAGAAGAGCGTCTTTGACGCGGTGGAAGGCACCGGCGTGGTGAAGGGCGCGCCCAGCCAGCCTCTGCCCCCGGCAGCAGCCGGACCGGCACCCATCATCACGACACGCCCCGGAGGCGGCACCCGCGCCACCTTTTCCCGCCCTCCCATGCCCCCGCTGGACGAGCCGGCCTTTTGGTCCCGTGACTCCGTGCACAAGCTGGCGGTGATGGAGGTGAAGCTGGGCAGCAATGTGGAGAGCGTGATCATCGAGCTGTTCACGGACGACGCCCCGCAGACGGTCGCCAATTTTGTCGATCGCTGCGAGAGCAAGGCCTACGACGGGCTGGCCTTCCACCGGGCGATCGAGAACTTCCTCGTGCAGACCGGCGACCCGCTGACGGCCGACGAGGAGCGGCGCGACGAATGGGGCACCGGGGGCGAGGACGCCAGCCTGCCGGCGGAGATCAAGCGCAAGCACCGCGTGGGCGCGGTGGCGATGGCGCGGCGCGGCAACAGTGTGAATCCCTCCAAGCGCTCCAATGGATCGCAGTTCTACATTTCCCTGGGCAATTTCAGCTCCCTCGACGGCCAGTACACGGTCTTTGGCCAGGTGATCGACGGGCTGGACCTGCTCCAGCACATCTCACGGATGCCGGTGGACAGCAATGACTGCCCGGTGGCGCGTATCGAGATCAAATCCCTGCGCATCGTCGATCAAAAGGGACCGCTGATCACCCGTGCGCGCTCTGGGAATGACAAGCAGCGCGGCTTCCGCAGCACCGGCTCCAAGGGCTGGGTGGACCGCTTCTTGGAACGCGTCTGGTAAGGCCGCCAGCGAGGTGATGCGGGCATTCACCCGGATCTGCTCCATGCGGCGGCCGATGACGGGAAGATGACGCCGTTCACGTTCGCGCAGGCGCGCGGATCAGACGCCGGGATTCGCATCGCGGATCTCACGACGCAGGTCCGTGATGGCATCACGGATCGTGTGCAGTTCCCGCTTGTACTCGCTGAAGATCATGTGGCGGGCCTCCCAGCGGGAATCCGCCAGCAGGTCGTTGAGGCCGGCCATCGCCTCGTTCGACCAGTTCAGGCAGCGCTTGAGGACGGCCAGCGTGTGGCCCGCGTGGATGCCCTCGGCAAACTCCGGGTCACCCAGCGCGCCGGCCAGCTTTCCGCTGATGCTCATGGTGTTGGAGATGAAGCGGTCCAGCGGTGTCTGCGCCTCGTCGTCGTCTTCGACGTCGTCCTCCTCGTGGGATCTTTCGTCCTCATCCTCCTCCTTCAAATCACGCATGAGGCGCAGGACGAGATCACTGCCCATTTTGACAAGCGGATGGCGGTGGCGCTCCCGGCGCGCCATCCAGGCGTCGAAGTCCGCGTCGTCATCCACCGCACCTGCATCCGCAGACGAGGCCTCTCCGTCTTCCTCTTCATCGTCATCGAAATCCAGAAACGGACGCCCGCCGGTCTTCCATTCCTCCCCGGCACCCTCCGGCTCGTCATCCAGGTCGTCGTCCTCGTCATCCGCGGGGCCGTCAGCGGTGATGCGGCGCGTGTCCTGGTCTGAATCGTTGGCCAGCGCGTCGAGGAGATGGTCCCAGCCCATCACAAAGGCCACCCGGGACTCGTCGTCGTCATCAAAGCCGTATTTGTCCAGCGCCTCCATGTGCGCGGTGTTCAGCCGGTCGGACTGCTTCATCGACTCCTCCCAGGCTGCCTCGGTGAAGGCGTCCTCGCCGTCCTGCTCCTCATGCGGTTCAGGCCGCTGGATGATGGTGGCCAGCCAGTCGCGCATGGCATGCTGGTTCATCAACTGCTGCGCCTGCTCGTCCGCCTCGTCCAATTCCCAGGCAAAGGCGGTGATCTCCACCTCAAAGTCCGCGCTTTCGATGAGCACGCGGCCGTCCGACTTCGAAAACCACTCGATGGAAAGCGCGCACTGCCATGGTCCGGAGTCCTTTCCCCGGGCAGCGCGCCGCGGCCGCCCTCCCTCCGCGTTCTCACACGGAACCTGGCGTTCGGTGGTGATGTCCCCCACCAGGCCGCGCTGGATCGCGGCGAGCGTGGTGGCGCACCGTTGGGGGCGTGGACGCGGATTGATGAAGGTGACGCGCGCGCCGGCCACATCCCGCCACGCATTGCCCTCCAGGTCCAGCTCCACCGGCTCATCACGCCCGGCCAGCCACACGCGTCCGCGCACGCGCCCGCGCTCGGTGTTGTCGATCTCCCCGCGCACGACGGCTTTGTTCAAACAGGTGGCCATGCGTCAACAAGGCATCAGGAAGACGGCAATCAACCCCGGCATTGCATCAATTCACCCCTTGGCGTTCCCCATCGTGGCGGCGGCCGCGACATGTAAGAAATTCCTCTGCCGATTGATGCCGCGCCGCGCGCGGGCACATTTCTCCCCTCACTGCTCATGTCCGCGGCCGCTCTGGAGCTTTTCCCTGACACGCCTCCCGCCCGGGAGGAGCTGGCGGGCTTCCTCGCGGCGTGGATCCCTGCCCAGGACGGCCTGCCGTGGGCGCGGCGTCTCGCGCACTGGTGGACGCAGAACCCGGCGGCCGCCACCAATCCAGTGCGCGGCTACTGGGCGCGCGAAAATGGACGGATCGTGGGCTACGGCGGCTCCATCCCGGCGGAGTACGCGCTGGAGGGGCACAGGCTGCCCGCCCTGTGGGCCACCAGCATGGTCACAGCCCCGCGGCATCCGGCGGTGGCCGCAAAGATCTTCCTCAACCAGCGCCACTTTCAACACACGCACCTCATCTGCCACTCCACACCGAACGCTCGCGTGCAGGACGCGCTGGTAAAGATGGGAGCGCGCCAGGCCACGCGTGTCACGCGTCATTTCTTCGCCGTGGGCCCCTGCTCCATGCTGCGCGGCCGCCACGGGTGGCCCGCGCTGCCGCAGGACCGGACGCTCGTCACGGATCTGGCCCGCGTGACCGCCCTGGCGCGCGCCTATCAACGCGCGGACCGCATTGAGAAGTGGGTCACCGTGGAAAGCCTGCGCTGGTACTGTGACTCGCCCATGCGGCGGCATCACTTCGTCGGCCTCGTGGACCGGCACGGCGTGCTGGACACCTACCTGCTCCTCACCCCGCGCAGCGCCCGTGGCATCCGCATGTACGATGTGATCGAGGCATTCACCACACAGGAGGACGACGCCCCGCTGCATGCCCTGCTCGGCGCGCTCGTGCGTGATCCCGGCCTGCTGCCCGGCCCCGCGCTCGCTTTGAGCACCACCACCTTTGAGGACGATCCACGCTGGCGCGCCGCCCCTGCCCTGCTACGCCGCCAGCGCCATCTGAATCACTTCTTTCTCATGCCGGAGGGCATGCAGACCACACCCAAGCACCATGTCGTCGCCGAAGGTGACTGGGGGCTGTGAAAGCAGCAGCCACGCGCCCCGATCTCAGCCGTGGAAGGTGGCGCAAGGCACACCGGTGGCACCAGGGCGGCAGACGAAGAGACGACCGGCGAGAGGCTCCTCCAGGCCGGGCTTCATGCCGGTGGTGATGTAGAGGTCCTGGAGGTCATCGCCACCAAAGGCGCAGGCGGTGGTTTCAATGCACGGGAAGTCGATCTGCTGCTCCACGCGGCGGGTGGCGGGATTGAAGCAGGAAACACGGCCGCCGTGGCAGAAGGCAATCCACAACCGATCCTGGTTGTCGATCGTCATGCCGTCGGGCACCCCCGTCTCCGCGCTGGTGTCCCAGATGACGCGCTCACCGGAGATCCCGCCGGTGGCGGCGTCAAAATCGAAGGCACGGACGGTTTTCGACGGTGTGTCGATGTAATACAGGACGCGCCCGTCACCGCTCCAAATGATGCCGTTGGAATTCGTGACCGGGGAGAACTTCTTTTCGATGCGCAGATCGGTGTGGAGGCAGTAGAGCGCGGCCTCGGGACGCTTTTTCAGGCAGATGGTGCCGGCCCAGAGGCGGCCTGCGGGATCACACTTGCCGTCGTTGAAGCGGTTGTCGGGCAGATCGGGCTCCGGATCACCGATCGGGCTGCTCTGGCCGGTTTCCTCGTCGAAAAAGAAGAATCCCTGATCCCCCGCCCAGACGAGGCCGCCGTTTTCGCGCGGCACTACGGTGCCCACGCGCTGCCCCACGTTCCAGATGGTCTCGAGTCCGGAGGCGGGATGGAAGGAGATGATCTTGTGCGCCTCGATATCGACATACAGCAGGCGGTCGCGATGCCACACGGGGCCTTCACCCCAGATGGAGATGTGGTCGGAGATGGGAGCGGGGGACGCGGTCATGGGAAAAGGAGTGATGCGATTTTTCAGCGGGCGCAGGACATGGGAAAGCGTTCTTTTGCCGAAAAGAGCCTGTCACTGGATGAAGGGATTGTCACGCCGCTCCACGCCGATGCTCGTGCGCGGCCCGTGACCGGAGTACACGAGCGTGTCGTCGGGCAGCGGCAGGAGCTTTTCCTGAATGCCGCTAACCAGCATGGCCTGGGAGCCGCCGGGGAAGTCCGTGCGGCCGATGCTGCCCCAGAACAGCACGTCCCCGCCAAAGAGCAGATGCTTCTCCTCCCAGTGGAAGCAGACGCTGTCCGGCGAGTGGCCGGGCACATGATACAGCCGCCAGTCCACCCCGCAGGCGGACACGCTGTCCTGCCCGGCGAGCACGTCGTCCACCTCAAAGGCGGGCACGGACATCATGCTGCCGGTGACCGCGCCAAAGAGCCGCTCCAGCGTGAGATCGCGTGAGAAAGGTGACCACGCGATGACACGACAACCATGTCTTGCCTTCACCTCCGCGGCGTCCATGACGTGATCGAAGTGCTGGTGGGTGATCAGCAGCGTCTCGACATACGCGTCCTGCTCGTCGAGCCAGTCGGCCACGCCCTCGGGCGCATCGACGAGGATCTTGCCCGCGGGAAGCTGGAGGAGATGGCTGTTCGTGGAGGCGATGCCGCCTGTGTAAGTCTGGATGGGAAACATAGGGGAAACCCGCGCTTGAAGATGGCCGGGGGCGGCGGATAATCGCAGGCGTTTCTCATTTTTCTCCCAAAAACCGCCCCAATGTCGGAACCGAGTCTGTTCAGGCACTACCAAATCGTCCAGGACGCCGACGGCAACAACGTCGAGCTGGCGCGCAATGCGGAACAGGTGGCGGTGCTGGCCTTTGACACGAAGCGGCTCGAATACGTCCACTGCCATGTGCTGCTGAACCCGCTGGCCAGCCGCGCGGCGTTTGACGACATCTGCCAAAAGCTCCAGCAGCGCGGTCATCCGGCGCTCGCGCGCATGATCGACTTTGGGGAGGACGAGGGCAATCCGTTCTACATCACCTCCAACATCGACGGCGAGCCTCTGCGCACGTATCTGGGCCGCCTCACGGACCTGCCGTGCTGGCTGGCGGTGATGATCGCCAGCCGGTCCCTGGAGACGGCGATGGCGCTGGCGGAGTGCGGGGACGCCATGACCGACGCACCGCTGGACAGCCTGCGCGTGGTGCAGACCGGCCCGCAGACGGTGCAGGTGCTGGCGGGCGACTTCCGCGTGCTGGACAGCACGGGCGGGAAGAAGCGCGTGCTGAAGGCCGGCTTTGACAAGCAGGCGAAATTCCTGCGCAGCTTCCTGGTGGAGCAGTCGGGCGGCAATGTCACCCTGGCCGATCATCCGGTGGCCGCGGCGGATTTCATGGAACTGATGGGCGCCTGCCTGGGCAGCGCGGGCATGGCGGTGATGAGCGCCATGCGTGATCTGCGCGCCACCCTGCTCAAGCTGGCACCGGAGCATCTCTCCGGGGAGATCCCCACCGCGCAGAAACCGCGCGCGCTGCTGGCCCCGCTGCTGGCCTCCTACCAGGAGGTGGCGCGCGGCGTGGTGAACCTCGTGCGCATCCAGAGCCAGCGGCTCGACATGGCGAATCCCTACAGCATGCGCGGCACGCTGACGAAGGCCGGCCGCCCGGTGCTCATCGAGCAGGTGCCGCCCGCGCGCGTGAGCTGCCCGCAGGTGCTCGTGATGGACAACAACGCCCTGCGCATCACCAAGAAGCGGGAATTCTCCGCGCTCATCAAGGTGGCGCTCGTCAACGAGGCGGAGGGCATCACCTGCGTGGCGGAGGAGGTGGCGGAGGGCATCAGCCTGGCCGATCTGCTCAAGGAACGACGCTGCATCGACGTGCAGGAGGCCTATCTCGTGCTCGCGGCGCTCGATTCCGCGCTGTCCCAGCTGGATGCCTCGACGCTCAAGGCCAGCAAGGTGCGCATCGACGACATCTTCCTGCTCACCGGCTTCTCGCGTGACGATCCGCGCGGTGCCAAGCTGCTCACCACAAAGCTCAACGAGTGGCCCGCCTTCAACATGGTCGTGCGCGCGCATCCCACGCTGGCCTCCATGGCCGGGCGCGGCACCGATCCCGCCGTGCTGCTGCCGCCCGCCGCCGATCCTGGCCCCACGCCCTGGCATGGAGCCTGGATGGCGGCCATGGGCAAGTTCCTCGTCGGTTTCGTGTCACCGCTCGGCATCCAGGCGGAGCCTGACGGCTCCGCGCGCGAGCGTGAGACCCTGGCGCGGCTGCTGGACGAGGAAATCGACAAGCTGGGCCAGGCACGGCCCGCCACGCGCTCTGATTTTCTCTCCCGCTTCGCCCGCGTCATCCAGCATCATGATCTGGTGAAGCCTCCAGCGGAAACCCAGGCCGCGGGTGTGGTGGAGACCATCGCTCCCAAGCCACGCTCCCGCACCGTCTCCGTCAGCCGGACCAAGCAGCCCGCCGCCGTGCGCGACACGCCGGTGATGCCGCTCACCAGCGGCAGCGTCTCCACCAGCGGCGAGGCCGGGACCATCGGCTTTGCCGAGCTGCTCTTCCGCAGCGGTGGCGGGGAGCCCGCTCCGCCGGACGCGCCAGACTGGGCGCGTGATGCCACCGGCGCACCACCGACGCTCCCGGAGCACCTCATCCCGGACGATGCGGTGCCGTTCTGGTTGAAGGCTGCTGTGTTCATCGGCGGCACGATGATTCTCGGTGCCATCCTCGCCCACTTCTCCGGGCATGCCCTCTGGCAGCGCAAGGCCGAGCTGGGAAACCGGCCTGCCGCGCAGACAGCCAGCCCTCTGCCGCCCTCCGCGGCCAGCGCGGTTTCGACCCCGCTGCCGCCCGCCTCCACCCAGCCGGCTCCGGCCGTGCCCAAGGCCATTCCGGTGCCTGAGGAGGACATTCCCTTGGCCCCGCCCCCGGAGAAGCCCGGTGAAGGGCTGCGCCTCTCTCTTCCGCCCGGTGCCGGCGGCCTTCGCGAGCAGCTTTCGCGCGAGCCGCCGAAATAGACACGCACGGCAAGCCTCAGCCCTCACGCCGGGGCCGCATCTCTTCTGGAATCAGGTTCATGAACGCCTCGTACGCGTTGGCATAGCTGGGGTAGCGCGGATCGACCCACGTCACATCATCCGTCGGCCGGTAGCGCCAGTGCTTGTACATCCACATCCAGCACTCCGGATGGTCGCGGATGCTCTGCTCAAAATCATTCCACACACGCTGCGTGAGCTCGCGCGTGTCGTCCTCCGGCTTCGGCTGGATGGCCTCGAACAGCCGCGCCTCATAGCGCCCGCCGGGCAGCGGGCGGCACACGCCGGTGATGATGGAAAGGCCCAGCCGTTTCGCCAGCTCCACATGCAGCGTCGGCACGCAGGTCCACAGGCCGAAGCACTGGATCGCCGCGGCCGCCTTGCCCGGCACGATGTTCAGGTCCGTCAGCAGCCCCGCGTGGCCCTGGCGCTTCAGCGTCTTGATGAGTTTGATCATCGCGTTCTCCTGCGGGATGATCGTGTGGCCGCTCTGCTCCCGCAGCCGCTTGAAGACACGCGTGAGCGCCGGGTTCTTGAAATCCTGCGCCACCACCGTGAAGGGAAAGCCGCGGAAGCCCCACACCTTGCTCACCAGCTCGAAATTGCCGAAATGCGGCGTCACCCACACACCGCCGGTGCGCCGCGCCTGCTCCTCGATCTCCGGCTGCGGGATGTGGATGTCAAAGAACGGCTGCCAGTTGTCCTGCGTCAGGCGCGTGGACCAGAACAGGTCGAGAAACGTCCGCGCAAATGTCTGGTAGGAACCGCGCGCGATGCGCCGGCGCTGCGGCTCGTTGTACTGCTTTCCAAACGCCGCGCGCAGGTTCTCCAGCGCCGTTGTGCGTCCGCGTTTGTCGAGGTAAAACGCCGCCGTGCCCAGCCCGCGCGCCAGCGCCAGCAACACCGTGCGCGGCAGCCGCGGCAGGATCCATGCGATGGTCTCGATCACGGCGGTTTCGGCGAAATAACGGAGCTTCTTCACGAGGCGTTTGGCGTTTGGGAAATGTGCGTTACGATGGGCCTCATGGCCCAAACCCTTCCTAGCATCCTCAAACGACTTCTCAAGCTGCCCACGGCTCCGTTTCACGAGTACCATGTGCGCGCGGAGATCGAGGCCATCCTGAAGGACTGCCCCCATGTGAAGCTCAAGCACGACAAGTTCGGCAACCTGCTGGCCACCTATAAAAACGGCAAACGCACCAGCAAGCCCACCTGGGTCCTCTGCTCCCACATGGATCACCCCGCCTTTGTGTATGACGAGGACGAGGGCTGGGAGTTTCTCGGCGGCTCCACCACCCCGGAGATGGAGACCGCGATCAAAAACGGCCTGCGCAAGGCCCGTGGCAGCATCGGCGTGTGGAATTTCCCCGTCAAAGTCACCAACAGCCGCATCGAGGCCGCCGCCTGCGATGACCTCGTCGGCTGCGCCATCATCGTCATGACCCTGCTGGAGCTGGAGCGTCTCGGCATCCAGACCACCGTCCACGCCGCCTTCACCCGCGCCGAAGAGGTCGGCTGGCTCGGTGCCTGGCACCTCGCGCAAAACTGGCCTTTTGGAAAGGATGCCGTCTTTGTCTCCATTGAAACCAGCCGTCCCGTCAACGGTGCCGTCATGGGGGATGGCCCCATGGTCCGCGTGGGGGACCGTGTCTCAGTCTTCGACAGCGAGGCCGTCGCCGTCCTCACCACCACCGCCAAGGAGCAGGCCATCCGCGTCCAGCGCTGCCTGCTCGACGCCGGCGCGTGCGAGGCCACCGCGGTCCAGGCCGCCGGCGTGCGCAGCGTCGGCATCTCCATTCCGCTCGGCAACTACCACAACATCGGCCTTCAGCGCCAGATCGCCCCGGAGTTTGTCATGATGGATGACGTCAAGGCTCTCATCGACCTGCTGAAGGCCCTCGTCGCCACCAAGCATGACGGCATCGGGGAGCGCAGCATCCGCGAGCGCGTCGAACTGCGCATGGCCCAGCACGCCGCCCACTACGAGGCCGGCACCAAGCTCTTCCAGTGAGCCACGCGCGCTTGCTCGTGGCAGGAGGCGTCAGCCTTCCCCGAGCCAGAGGAAACCGCACGTTTGCCGCTACCGTGCCAACGGCATGACCTCTTCCAGCGCCGCCATCAGATCCAGCCGGCGGAAGCTGAGGCCGCTTTGACCGTCCTTCACTTCCACGCCGGTCGTTTGGAAGATTTTCATCATCGCGCTCGCTAGATCAGCGCCGTCTTTTTTCCAATCGTAGCCGCTTTTCTCAATCGCCTCGCGCAGAAGCATCGCCGAACCGCAGAGGATGGCGTTCGAGCTGCTCGTGGCTCGCGCAGGCACGAGAAGGTCGATTTTGGCGCTGCGGTCGAGCGTGACGACATCGCCGCCGGGCGTCACAGCGCCGATGGCAAAGCAGTTCGGCTGGCTCGCGGGCCAGGAGATGCTTTTCGTGAAGCCATGATTGCCCGCCGGGGCGCTCACCCAGATGCCCAGTTCGCGCAGTTTGGCGAGCTTGGCGTCGATTTCGGTCGGCACCGGCTCCGCATGCTGCTGATCATCCACCGGTGCCAGATTCACCGTGGTGATGTGATGCTCGGCGTGATGGTCAATGACCCATTGCAGCGCTTTGGCCAGCGACGCGCTGTCCGCGATCTTGCAATGGCAGCACTCGAGGCTGCGCACGATGGCGAGCTGGTTGTTGAAGGCCACGCCGCGACGTCCGCCGTGGTTCACGGAGGATGGAATGCCGATCGTGGTGCCGTGGTAGCCCCTGCCCTCATGTTTCGGGTCGTTGTCGCCATCCACAGCATCAAAAGTCACGCGCACCTTCTCACCCTGCCACTCCGGCCGTGTCATGTCGCAGCCATCATCCAGCAAGGCCAGCGTCTGGCCTTTGCCGAAGCTCAAAACATCCTTGTAAGCCTCCCATGCGGCCAAAATGCCCGCGTGCTCAAACTCCTGCGGCTGCACCGCGCCGCGGAACGCGCTGATCCACTCCACCGCCGGAGCGTCGTCCCTGCGCGGGCCATAATGCGGGATCGAACGCCCGATCTCGAACGCGCCCAGATCCGGCGCTTTGCCTTCAAAGTGATCACTGAGGTTCGGCACGGGCACGCCCGCGTCTTTCGCGGCGCTGGCTTCGCTGAGGCGGATGAACGGCGTTTGCGCGCCGGGCATGTCTTTGGTCACTTCAAAGGGCAAAAAGTCGCGCGAGCGATCCAGCACGACACCATGCTGCTCGATGCCGATGGCGGCGCTGAAGCCCGGCAGGTCAAAAAAGCGCCGGTTGAGCCAGTTCCACGGATTGGGCGTTTGGAGCTTCGGATGCGGCGTGGCGGCGCTGAACTCGAAACCGTCATAATCGACATCCGTCTTCCAATTCGCCACCGGCGAGTCATACACGACGTATTTGATGTTGTAGCCGCGATACTTTTCCGCCTCCGGTGCCGCGCAGGTCCACAGCGCCTCCGAGCCGCCGAGATGCATCCACACGTTGTTCCGGCAAAACGAGCTGAGCAGGCCGTGCGCATGCGGCACGGCGGTGCCGTGGGCGGCGAAGGTGTTGTTCACGCACACAAAGCGGTCCTGCACGCGCAGCTTGAAGGTGTTGCCGCGGCTGATGCAGTGATTGCGCACGATGTACCACGGGCCGCAATACATCGGCTGGAAGGTGATCGCGGAATGGCCGTGCAGACGGTTTCCCCAGATGCGGTTGTTCGCGTAGCCGTAGTCCGGCTCCACCGGGTCGTCGGACATGTTCACGATGTCGTTGCCAAAGATGTCGCAGTCCGCGTGCGGATACGACACGCCGTCCGCGCTGCGGTCCATGCGGTTGTGGCAGACCGTGTGGCCGCTGGAGTGGTTCAGCTCCACACACTCGCCGCTGATGCCTTTTTCCGTGTCACCGGTGATGTCGTTGTCCGCGATGTGCCAGCCGCGGCAGTCTTTGTTGAGCAAGATCGAGTAATGCAGGCCGCGGAAGGTGCAGCGCTTGACCACAATGTTCTCGCAGGGGCCGTTCGCGCGCAGCCCGTTCGGCGATTCGCCGCGTTTCAGGCTCAAGCCCTCCAACCACAGGTGATTCCCCCGCGTGCCGATCTGCGTGAACACCGCCGGGGCGCTCCCAGCCGCCTTAAAGCCGATGTACCTCGTCGTGTCCGCCGCCGGGTCAGCGTCTCCCGCCTCGCCGCTCACCTCAAAGCTCACCGCGCCGTACTCCCCGCCGCGCAGCAGGAACAGATCACCCGGTCTCGCCGCTCGCAGCGCCGCCTGCATGCCCTGGAAGGGTTTGTCCTTTGATCCATCGCCCTCACCACCATCACCTTTCGGCACCACATGCAGCCTGCGCGCCGGTTTGAAGGCCGGCCACGGCTTCATGCGCACGCGTTTCACCTGCTCGATGGGTTTTGTGTTGTCGGGATCACTCAGCGTGAGCTTCACCTCATACGCCGCGCCGGGTTGCAGAAACATCACGCTGCCCGCGAGCATGTTGAAGGGGCGCAGGGCGTTGTGCTTGTCATACCAGCCCGCGTAATCCACGCGCAAAAGCGGCAGCGCCTCCCGCCACTGGCCGCCGCCCTCCAGGCGGTAGCTCACCGTACAGGCCGCGTCGTGGTCCGTGTCCCCCTCCACATCCCACTCCACGCCGATGCTGTGATGCGTCGTCGTCACCCGCAGTTCCCCCGGCGTCATCCCAGGCCGCGGCTTCGCCGCATCCGTCGCCGTGCGCGCATTGAAATAGCCCGGCGGCCACGCAAACGGCTGCGCCGCCGCGCTGGCGGCCAGGACAAGGAGGAACAAGGTCTTCATGGGCGTGGTCATGATCCGTTGGAGGAGCGGGAGGGCTGCAATGAGGCCGATGGACAATCGCTGCTCCATCACTCCAGCGTGACCAATCCTGCTTTTAACGCATGCCTGGTGAGGCCCGCGACATCGTGAATGTCTAGCTTCTTCATCAAATCCGCCCGGTAATGATCCACGGTCTTCGGTGAGAGCTTTAGATCATGAGCGATCTGCTTGCTGCTTCGCCCGCGCGCCAGAAGGACCAGGACTTCGCGCTCACGTTCGGTGAGCTTCACATGGGGCGTCTTGCCGTTGTGTCCGCCGCCGTTGGCATGGCGGATGACCCGTTCGGAATGATAACGCGCACCGCGCGCCACCGCGCGCAGGACCTCGTAAAACACAGGCAGCGGGTCGTTGCGGTGAAAAATACCGTGCGGCTGCTCTTGGATCGGCAGGGTGAGCACCTCGCCATTTCCTTCGCCCGTCAGCATCAGCACGCGTGTCTCCGGGTGGTCGGCATGCATCTTTTTGAGCAGGGAAACACCGGTCATGTCCTCCAGGGCACAACCAATCAGCAGCACATCGGGGGCATTCTTTTCGCAAAAGGCCAAAACTTCGCGTCCGCTCGCGCACAGGCTGGAAACCTGCATCTGCGCCTCGCTGGAGACGGCCAGCGCCAGCAAGTCCCGCAGCAGGCCATGGCTCTCCGCAATCACCATCGTCGTTTTCATCTGGAGAATGAGGTTTGATGTGGATGCATGGGATCAAAAATGCCAGAACATCGCCTCCACAGGCGCGCGTGGGGAAAATGGAGCAAAAGCCCCTCCACAAGCAAGACAAAAGCAGAAAACCTTGTGCCATAAGCCCTGGAGATTGCCGGGTGACAACACGTGAAAACCACCGTGTGCCCCCACGGCAACAGTTTGCGCTCAAAATGCAAATTCACCCATCTTGCCGTTTGAACATCTGTGATGCTCGAATGGGCGCGTTTCCTCCCGGCCATGAATACGCTCCCCTCATCATCCACGGTCCTGCCTTTGCGCCTTCTGGCCGCCGTCGTGGCAGCATTTGCACTCAGCGGCTGCACCATCAGTCTGGTCAGTTCTTATGATGAAGTCACGGACAAGGCCGTGCAAGACCTCGCAGCCAAAACAGAGGCTGTGATCGCTGACGCCACGTTGAACAGCAGCTCGTATCGAAAACACGCCAGCTTTTACACCGAGGCGCAGGGAGCCATCGCCGCCATCGAGATGCGCTCCGCCCTGTACAAACAAAACGAGGCGGAGATCGCCACGCTGGGCCGTTTGCGAACCGCCACGCGCAACATGGGACGCATCCACCAGATCGCCGGCTCGCTCCGCCCTGCGGAAGCGGAGGGTGTGCGCTCTCTGCTGCGCAGCCTGATCCACCACCAGCTCGCCAAAAAGCGCAGCAGCCAGATTCTCGAAGCTCCTCAATCCTGATCCGCCATGAATCTCGAAAAGACAGTTCAAGACATGCTCAAAGCCGCCACCAAGGCCGCCAAGGGCCAGTGGAAGGCAATGAGCGATTACGCCGAGACTGAATTCCGTCGTCTGAGCGCCGCAGCAATCCAGTTGGAGGCCAGTTTCGCCCTCGACATGGTCACTGCCGCAGCGCAGGGCAATGCCAGGAAACGTGCGAAGCTGGAGAAGACCGCCAGAGAAAGGGCTCAGCTCGCCTTCGAAAATATCGAACTCGCCGCTGCCGCCGTCGTGGACATGTCAAAGGCGGATTTGAAGCTCGCCGCTCAAGACGCGGTCAACGCCGCTCTCAAAGTGCTCGCCACCGCCATCAACACCTCTCTCGGTGTGCCGCTGCTGTGATTCACACCCTCAACCCGCCATGCCCGCCAACCGAAAAACATTCCACGGCAAAGCACGCCTCTTCGACGTGCGCCCCGACCGCTACGACGTTCGCGACCGCAAATACCAGCCCAAGCTGGTGAACCTGCCCGCTGTCTATCCCTCCATCGAATTCGCGGACAATCTGCTCCCTCGCTACAGCAAGCTCGTCCTCGACCAGGGGGAGGAAGGTGCCTGCACCGGCTTCGGGCTGGCGGCGATGATCAATTACCTGCGCTTCCGACAGGCCGTCTTTCCGGGCGGCAGCGTGATCGAGGACGCCGCGCTGCCCGACAAAGTGAGCGAGCGCATGCTCTACGAGCACGCCAAGCTCTACGACGAATGGCCTGGGGAGGATTATGACGGATCGAGCTGCCGCGGCGCGATGAAAGGCTGGCACCGCCATGGTGTGTGCCTCAAGAAGACCTGGCCCTATCTCGACAAGGACAAGAATCCGGGGAAACCGAAGCCGAAATGGGCTGTCGAGGCCGCGCAGATCGCCCTCGGTGCCTATTACCGTGTCGAGACGGACGACATCACCGCCATGCAGAGTGCCATTCATGAGGTGGGCGCGCTGTATTGCAGTGCCAATGTGCATGACGGCTGGGATTTGCTGGATGTGGAGGATCACGTGGGGCTCCTGCCTGTGATGGCTTGGAAACCCGGGCGTGACGCGCCCAGCGGTCATGCCTTCGCCATCGTGGGCTACAACTGCCGCGGCTTCATCGTGCAGAACTCCTGGGGAGATGACTGGGGCTATCACGGCTTTGCCCTCATGCTTTACGGTGACTGGCTGGAAAACGCCACGGATGCCTGGGTGGCCACGATGGGTGTTCCCGTCATTCAGGACAAGGTGCCCACGACCTACACCACGCGCGCACTGCACCGCGTCTCTTCCAGTATCGCCTCAGGTTTCTCTGCCGCCACCCTGAACACGCCCACCGCACCATGGAGCGAGGATCTGGCCCGCCATCACTCCGTGGTGCTCGGGAATGACGGCGTGCTGCTGCGCAACTCCGGCGCGCACAGCGGCGTCGGGTTCGCCCAGGAGGTCGTGTTCCAAAACCTGCGCGACTGGATGAAAGCCAGCTCAAAGAACCGCAAAGTCGCCATCTACGCCCACGGCGGTCTCAATCACGAAGAAGACGGCATCAAGCGAGCCCAGATCATGGCCCCTTATTTCAAGGCCAACGGCATTTATCCCATCTTCGTCATCTGGAAAACGGGCTGGAAGGAAAGCCTGCGGGACATGGGTGTCGATGTGCTCAAGAAAATCCTCCCAGAAAGTTGGCTGCCCTCCCAGGCGAAAGGGATTGGCGACTGGCTCAAGGAGCAGGTCAGCGACGGTGCCGACTACACCGTGGAGACGACGCTCGGATTCCTCGGCAAATCCCTCTGGCGGCAGATGAAGCAAAACGCGGAGGCGTCCGGACGCGCAGGGCACGGTGCCGCCGTCTTCGCCGCGGAGGTCGCATCCTTGCTCACCAGTTACAAAACGGCGGAAATTCATCTCCTGGGCCACTCCGCAGGCGCGATCTGGCAGGGGCACTTCATCTCCACCCTCCACAAGACGGACAAGAACGCCGCCCTGGCCTCCTGCCACCTGTTTGCTCCCGCATGCACCGTCCCCTTCGCCAACGAGCACTACGCCCGCGCGCTCAGCCGCGGCACGCTGGCAGGGCCGCGCCTTTACGTCAGCAACCTCGACAACACCGCCGAGTTGGAGGACAACGTGGGCGGCTTCTACAACAAATCGTTGCTCTACTTCGTCAGCCGCGCCTGCGAGGAATGGCACAAGACACCCATTCTCGGCATGGAAGCCGCCTGGAACAAGGACCTCGACGACAAGGACATCTTCCAGCTCCTCAACCGCAAAGGCGTGGACGAGTTCGGCTTCAATGACGCCGTGCAAAAATGGCGCGCCACCGTCGCCTCGAAAAAAGTTCCCGCTTTGTTCCTGAAAAAGTCCGGCGAGACCGTCCATGACGGCAAGGAGCAGAAACAACCCTCCCACGGCGGTTTCGACAACGACACCCTCTACATCACCCGCACCCTCAACCGCATCCTCGGACAGGCGGATGACGCCAAACTGACGCACCCTGTGACATCGCTGGCAGGGTTTTAAGTTTAACACAACCAACCTACCAACCCCGCATCATGAACACTCGAGACGCCATCATCTGGTTCCAAACCGCATTTGACAGGGAATTACAGGACGCCGTGCGCGGCACGCCTTTCAATATCGATATGCTTTCCGCCATCGCCTACCAGGAGACGGGTTACATCTGGCACCGCCTCGTGAAAAGAGGCCTGGGCAAAAAGGAGGTCCTGCGACTATGCGTCGGCGACACGATTGACTACAACCCGACGACCAAGAAAGGCCGCAAGGCATTCCCCCGGAACAAAGCGCATCTCCTGGAGCATCCCCAGGGTGCTGCTATGTTTGCCGTCGCCCGCAAGTGCCTGGAGGACGTGGCCGCGCTGCTCCCTGATTTCCAGGGAGCCGTATCGAATCCAAACAAATTCTGCCGGGGCTTTGGCATCTTCCAATATGACCTTCAGTTCTTCCTCAAAGACGCGGATTACTTTCTCAAGGAAAAGTGGGCGGAGGCATCAGAGTGCTTTCCTCGCGTGATCAAAGAGCTCTTTGAGGCGATGAAACGCCAGGGGTGGTCTGCCAAGCAGACGCTAACAGACCTGGAAAAAATCCACGTCGCCATCGCTTACAACAAAGGGACCTCCGACTTGTCGAAAGGGCTCAAGCAAGGTCACAAGAATGCAGAAGGCAAGTACTACGGCGAGCTCGTCTCCGCCTACTATGACCTGGCCCGCAGCATCCCGGACGATCCAGGCACTGCGGCAGGCGGCGGCCCCGGGATGAATGTAGTCCACGACACTCCATTCGTTCCGCTGGCCGCCGGCACACCAGCCCCCAAGTATCCTGGCAAACTCATCGTCCGCGACAGCGCCGACAAAACTGCCGTTAGGCTTATCCAACAGCGGCTTCGTGACCTCGGCTTTACCCAGCCCGCAAAGAAGGGAGGAGTCGAGCCTCTGCTCGTTGATGGTATTTTCGGACGGGATACCGAGGACGCTGTCGAGCTTTTCCAAACGCGTCACACCAACGTGCATGGTGCTCCGCTGGAAATAGACGGCAAAGTTGGCTCTGACACTTGGGGTGCCCTTTTTGGAGCGAAAACGGTGCATGTGTCGGAGACTGCCAAGACTGACAGCGAACTGTTACAGGAGGTGCTTGATGTTGCCTCCATGGAAGTCGGGGTGATGGAGGATCCTCCCGGAAGCAACGCAGGCAAGCGCGTCCAGGAGTACCAACGCAGCGTCGGGATATCGCGTGGCGATGCTTGGTGTGTGGCGTTCGTGTATTGGTGCTTCTTAACCGCCGCCAAAAACAAGGCGGTTACAAACCCGATGGAGAAGAAATGCCGCACAGGAGGGGTTCTCGACCTTTGGAACCGGGCGCGCGACGCCGGCATCACCACGATCAGCACCAATGAAGCCACGAACAATCCGTCCAAGGTGAAACCGGGCATGGTTTTCATCATCTCAACTGGCGGCGGCAAAGGTCACACCGGGATTGTCTCCCGTGTCATTGGCAACTCTTTGGAAACCATCGAAGGCAACACCAATGATGGAGGCTCTCGTGAAGGCATCGGGGTATTTCGCCGTGTGGGAAGGACAATTGCCTCGATCAATCGCGGATTCATCGATTTCTCCTGATCTCGGTGCCACGCAATGTCTCTGTCGAGTCCGTCGTACTTGAACCATGAGACTTTTTGCATTCTGCCTGTCGTTGATTTGCAATTCATCCGTTTTCTCCGCCGGTGACTGGACCCTGTGGGCTCCGCGGGAGGAGGCGCGGCCCCAGTCCGTGATGCATCAGCAGGGCGGCCATGATGGCAAAGGCTCCCTCGTGCTGGAAACAGGCACGGGCGAGCACTGGATCGGCTGCTGGACGCGCACCGTGCCCGTGGAGGGCGGGAAGCATTATCAGTTTGGCGCGTGGCGGAAGCACAGCGCCATGCCGGAGCCGCGCCGCAGCGTGTATGCCCGCGTGATCTGGCAGGATGCACAGGGAAAGGCGGTGACGTGGGAAGAACCGGCCAGGCAGGGCTATGCCAAGGGAACCGTGCCGCGCGCGGAGCCGGAGTATCCGCGTGACCCAGGCGGCGCGGCCGACCAGTGGGCGCGCTATGACACCGTGCTGCGCGCGCCGCTGGCGGCCACGCAGGCGAAGATCGAGCTCTATCTGCAATGGGCGGCCAACGCGCGCGTGGAGTGGAGCGACGCGACACTCACGCAGGTCCCCTCCCCCGCCCCGCGCAAGGTCAAGCTGGCCACCATCCATCTCCAGCCGCGCGAAGGCAAAAATCCGGCCGACAAACCGCCGCAGTACGCGCCGCTCATCGCCCAGGCGGCCATGCAGGGCGTGGAACTCGTCGTGCTGGGAGAAACGCTGACCTATTACGGCACGGGAAAGACCATGGCGGAGTGCGCGGAGCCCGTTCCCGGTCCCAGCACGCGCTACTTTGGCGGGCTGGCCCAAAAGCACGACCTGCACATCGTCGCCGGGCTGGTGGAGCGGGATGGAAAGACAATCTACAACACCAGCGCGCTCATCGGGCCGGACGGGGCTCTCATCGGGAAGTACCGCAAGGTCACGCTGCCGCGCGGGGAGATCGAGGCCGGCATCACGCCGGGCCGGGACTATCCGGTGTTCGACACGCGCTTTGGGAAAGTGGGCATGATGATCTGCTACGACGGCTTTTTCCCGGAGGTGGCCCGCGCGCTCACGGTGAAGGGCGCGGAGGTCATCGCCTGGCCCGTGTGGGGCTGCAATCCCATGCTGGCGAAGGCGCGCGCGTGTGAGAACCACGTCTATGTCATCAGCAGCACCTACACGGACCACTCGAAGCATGACTGGATGATCTCCGGCATTTTTGACCACTACGGCGATGTGATCGCACAGGCGGATGAATGGGGCACGCTGGCCGTGGCGGAGGTGGATCTGAACGAGCCCGCGCACTGGAACAGCCTCGGTGACTTCAAGGCGCAGATCCCCAGCCACCGCCCGCCGCCGCTCAAGGAGTGACGGCATCCCCGGAGCCGCGCGTGATAAGAAACTCGTGAATCTCCCGCGCCAGCGCCGCGCCGATCCCGGGCACCTTCGCGATCTGCTCCACCGCGGCCTTCCGCAGCCGCGTCACCGAGCCGAAATGCTTCAACAGGGCCGTTTTGCGGTTCTGCGACACGCCGGGGCACTCGTCGAGGATGCTCTCCGCCACGCGGCGGTTGAGCAGGAGCTGGTGATAGCCGTTTGCCCAGCGGTGCGCCTCATCGCGGATGCGCTGGAGCAGCTTCAAAGCGCCGCGCTCGTGCGGAATGATCACCGGATCACTCTCGCCGGGCCGATAGACCTCCTCGTTCTCCTTCGCCAGGCCGATGATGGGCAGATCGTGCAGCCCGAGCTGCTGCAATTCCTTCACCGCCATGCCCAGCTGCCCCTTCCCGCCGTCCACGATGACCAAGTCAGGCAGGCTCACAAACCTCTGACCTCTGACTTCTGACTGCTGACCTCTCCCCTCTGACTTCTGACGCTCCGCCAGCCGCATCATCGCCTCACGCGGCGCCTCCTGGCTGAACTCGGCATCGGGATCGGCCTTCGCAGCCTCCAGGAGGATACGGGAGAAGCGGCGGCGGATCACCTCCGCCATGCTGATGAAGTCATTCTGGCCGCTGACGGCGCGGATACGGTAGCGGCGGTAGTTCGCGTTGTCCGGCACGCCGTCCTTGAAGCGCACCATGCTGGCCACGCAGTGCGCCGTGCCGATGTTGGCGATGTCAAAGCACTCCATGACCAGCGGCGGGCGCTCCAGCCGCAGGATGTCCTGCAGCTCGCGCACATCGGCCATTGGATCGATGGTGGAGACGACCCTCGCACGCGCGCCGCGCTCGAAGCGCCGCGTGGGCGCGGTGGTCTGGCGCAGGTCGTTAAGCATGTCCCGCAGCTCGGCCGCCTTTTCAAAATCCAGCCGCGCCGCCGCCTTCTGCATCTCCTCCTCCAGCGCGGCCAGCAGGTCCTTTGACTTCCCTTGCAGAAACTCGCACGCGTCCCGCACGCGCTGGCGGTAGTCCTCCGGCGAAACACGGCCGATGCAGGGCGCGGAGCAGTTTTTGATGATGTCGTTGCTGCAATGCTTGTAGTCCGCCTCGCCCGGGCGCAGCGGGCGGCACACGCGCAGGCCGAATTTCTTGTTCAGCCAGTTCAGCGTGGTGCGCAGCGCGCCGGAATGCGCAAACGGGCCGTAATAGGTGGCGCCGTCGTCCTTTTTCAGCCGTGTGAGGCCGATGCGCGGAAACTCATCGCCGAAATGCACCCGCACGAGCAGGAAGCGCTTGTCATCGCGGAAACTGATGTTGTAGCGCGGGCGGAATTCCTTGATGAGCTTTCCCTCCAGCAGCAGCGCCTCCGTCTCGCTGCGCAGGATGTGGATGTCGAAATGCCAGATGCTGGTGATGAGCGCGCGCGTCTTCACATCCGCCTTCTTCGCCGCGGAGGGCAGGAAGTAGTTCGAGAGGCGCTTCCGCAGGTCGCGGGCCTTGCCCACATAGATCACGCGGTCCAGCCGGTCGCGCATGACATACACGCCGGGACTATGCGGCACGTCGTGCAGCCGGGCGGCGAGGTCGGGTCTGGACTTTTCAGGCTTCAAGGACGGTAAAATGGACCGCCCGCGCCCCTTGTCCATGCCCGCGCCCAAAGGAATCGCTGGCAGCCGCTCCTCTCTCTTCTATCCTCCGCCCGACTCCCCTCGTCCCACTTCTCACATCTGACCACTCACCGTCTGTCCCATGCCCGTCCCGCTCCTCGACGTCAACGCCCAGAACCTCCCGCTCGAATCCGAACTCCAGGCCGCCTTCACCCAGGTGCTGCATCACGGGCGTTTCATCATGGGGCCGGAGATGGAAGCCTTCGAGAGGGAAGTCGCTGCCATGACCGGAGCGAAACATGCGCTGGCCGTCTCCTCCGGCACGGACGCGCTGTTGCTGGCGCTCATGGCGCTGGACATCCAGCCCGGCGACGAGGTGCTGTGCCCGGCCTTCACCTTTTTCGCCACCGCAGGCGCGGTCTCGCGTCTCGGCGCCGTCCCCGTCTTCACGGATGTGTGCCCGGTGTGCTTCAACATGGACGTGAATGACGCGCGGAGGAAGATCACCGCCAAAACAAAGGCGCTGATCCCAGTGCATCTCTTCGGCCAGTGCGCGGACATGGACGCGCTGCTCGCGCTGGCCAAGCAATACGGCCTCAAGGTCATTGAGGACGCCGCGCAGTCCATCGGCGCGCAATACAAGGGCCGCCAGGCCGGCACGATGGGCGATTTCGGCACCTACAGCTTCTTCCCCAGCAAAAACCTCGGCGGATTCGGCGATGGCGGCATGCTGGTGACGAATGATGACGCGCTGGCCGAGTTCGCGCGCGTGTTGCGTGTCCACGGCTCGAAACCGAAGTACTACCATCATTATGTCGGCGGAAACTTCCGCATGGACACGCTGCAGTGCGCGCTGCTCAGCGTGAAGCTCAAGCGCTACGCGCAATACACCGCCGAGCGCCAGCGCAACGCCGCCGACTACACCGCGCGCCTTTTGAAGCTGCCCGGCGTCGTCCAGGCAGACCCCGCGCACTGCAAATGCGTGGCGACACAGGACGCGGCGCTGGCCGCTCAAGACGCACGCATCGTCCTGCCCGTCTCCTACGCGCACAACTCGCACATCTGGAACCAGTTCACCCTGCGCGTCCTCGGCAGCAGGCGCGATTCCTTGCGCGATCATCTCGTGGCGAAAAAAATCGGCTGCGATATTTACTACCCTGTCACGCTCGACCAGCAACAGTGCTTTGCAAATCTACCTGCCGCCTCCCGCACCGGCTGCGACATCTCCCACCGCATCGCCGCCGAGGTCCTCAGCATTCCGATCTACGGCGAACTCACCGAAGCCCAGCGTGCCGAGGTCGTCGCCGTGATCGCCGAATGGCTGGCTTGAACAACAGCCTCCTGCCTACTTCTTCGCCTTCTGCGCGATGGCTTTGTAGTAGCTTTCGATGGCGGCGCGGTATTCGGGGGCGGCTTCGGTGCGCGTGGCTTCGGTGAGGTCGTCGGCCATTTTTTGGGGGAGGTGGCCCCAGTCGCCATTCACGAGTATCTGGACGGCCCCGAGTTCGCCCTCGGCCTTCACGAGCTGACTTTGATTGCCGCCCTCGTTGCTCTGCGCGCCGTTTTGCTGACTCTGCTGCTGGTTTTGGGCCATCTGCTGCGGGCTGGGTTGCTGGCCAGGTGTTTGACCGCTGTTGCGGCTGTCGGCCATTTGCTGCTGCTGGGCTTGCTGGGCTTGGTTCAATGAATTCTGAGCCTGCTGCTGTTGCTGGCCCTGGCCTTGTTGCTGTTGGCCCTGCTGGCCTTGTTGACCAGCTTGTTGCTGGCCGGTTTGCGAGGGATGAAGCTGCGCGTCGAGTTGATCGAGGGCCTGGGCGAGCATCTGGCCCTGCATTTGGGCTAGCGGGCTGGTGAAAAGAGGTGGCGCGGTTTTGCTGGCGGTGGCTTCGGCGGATTTGGCGGCTTGGGCGGCATTCGCTTGAGCCTGCTGGGCCATTTGGGGATTGGGCTGCGGATTCGCTTGCGTGGCCTGGGCTTGTTTGCCGGCGGCTTCGACTTGTTTGGCGGCTTCGGCGGTGGCTTGCGCGGCGGGTTTGTCGCCGAGGCGGTCTTGATGGCGGGCGACGCGTTTGAGGTTGTTGGCGGCTTCGAGCGTGGCCATGCCGGTGTTGCTGAGTTGCTGATTTTCCTTCGCGACGGCGGCTTCGCTTTGCTGCGCGGTTTCCTTGCCGAGGTCGGCGAGGGCTTTTTGCATGGCGGGATTCTTCGGCAGCTCCTTTTCGAGCGCGGCGAGCACGGCCTGCGGGTTCTCTTTGGCGTCCTGGGCCATCTGCGCGATCTCCTGTGCACGCTGATAGGATTCATCGAGCGGCTCCTGCACGCCGAGTTGCTGCTCCATGTTGGCCATGGCGGCTTGTTCGGCCTCGGTGAGTTGCTGGCCGTCTTCGAGCTTCTGCATGTTCTGCGCGAGCTGCTGCAAAGCCTGCGCGGCTTGCTGTTGGGCATCGGCTGCTTGTTGCAGGTTTTGGGCCTGTGGCTGGCTTTGCGTGGCTTGCGCGGCCTGTTTGAGGTTTTGGGCGATTTGAGGCGTGTTTTTCTGCATCTGCGCGAGCGCGACATCGGCGGTGCGGGCCATCTGCATCTCGGGTTTTTGCGTCAAATCAGCCGCGTTGGCCTCCTGACGCAGCGCGGCCTGCAAAGCGGCCATTTTTTCAGTGTTCTCGGCGTTTTCGGCTTTGAGATCCTTCGCCTTCTCCGCGACCTCGGCGACGGGTTTTTCGGCTTTGGCCTCGTTGGCGGCGTTTTGCGTCTGTTCCTGCGTTTTCTTCAAATCGGCGGCGACGCGTTTCATCATCTCGCTGACTTCCGGAGTCAGTTCGGCGAGCTGGGCGCGTGCGGCGGTGGTTTGCGGCTCGATGAGCGCGGCGAGTTCATTCGCCTTCATCGCGGCCTGCGCGGTGGATTGCTGCGCGGGGTTTTGATCGAGGTTTTGGTTCGGCTGGGCCTGCGCGGCTTGATTGGCGAGGTTCTTGTTTTGCTCGGCGGCGTTCTTCGCGAGGTTTTTGGCTTCTTCCCCGAGCTGGCGGAGTTGATTGGCCGCCTGCGGGTTTTGTTTGTTCATCTCGGCGGCAAGCTGCGAGCGATTGATCTGCTGCTGTGCTTCCGCGAGCGTTTCGGCGGCGGCTTTGGCCTGCGCGGCGGTTTGCGGCAGGTCCTGTTTGTTCGCGGGCTGCATGGCGGCCTGCTGCGCGGCTTGAAGGGCCTGCGCGGCATCTTGAACGGCGGCATCGGCTTCGAGGGCGCGAGCGATGTTGGCGAGTTTTTCGGTCTGCTCCTTCGCTTGGGCCAATTCCTCGGCGGTGGCGGCTTTTTTGGCGTTTTGCGCGACTTCATCGACAGCGCGTGAGGCGCGGTTGGTGTCGAGCGCGGCTTGATTGTTGGTGAGCTGGTTTTGCTCGCGGATCTCGGCCTGGTCCTGGAGTTGTTTGGAGGCTTCGGCGAGTTTTTGCTGGGCGCGTTCGGCGGCGGTGAGGCCGTCTTTTTCCTGTTTCGGCTTTTTGTCGGGCTTCTTCGCGGCGGCTTCGGCCTCGGCGAGGGCTTGGCGAGCTTCGCTCAAAGCAACGAGCGCGGGATTGTCCTGACGCATGAGTTGCTCGCGGCGTTGCTCGGCTTCTTTCGAGGCTTGCTCGGCTATGTTGCGCGTGGCGTCGGCGGTTTGTTGAAGGCGATTGCGCAGGTTGTCGCTGGCGCCGTAGAGGTGCTCGGGGCTCTTGGTTTGATCTGGCTTGTCGAGCGACGCATTCAAGTCGGCCGCGGTTTCGTTGAGCTGCTTGTCGAGATTTTTGATTTGGCCGCTGTGACGTTGGCGGCTGGTTTCATCGAGCGTGGTGAGGTCTTTTTTCAGCGCTTCGGTCTGCGCGATGAGCGCACGCTGCTGCTCCTGCCACTGCGGGCGCTGATTGGCATCGCGGTTGGCGGGCAGCGCGTTTTCGGTGAGCATTTTGCTCTGGCGCATGAGCTGCTGGCTTTCCTGCGCGGCAATTTTGGCCGTGTCTTCATTCGCGAAGGCCTTGGCGGCGCTCGCGACGGCATCGGCGTCTGCATCGGCGACGCGGGAGGCTTTTTTGAGGGCTTCGAGGTTTTCGGTGTCGCCTTTTTCGAGGGCTTCGAGCTTCGGCAAGGCCTCGCGACGGAGCTGCGCCATCTTTTCGGCGAGAAGCTGCGCTTCATTGGCATCGAGCTGGTTCGGCGCGTTTTTGGCGGCGTCTTTGAGATCGTTCCAAAGCTGCTCGGACTGCTCTTTGACCTGCTCGAGTTCGCTTTGAGCCTTCGCGAGCGCGGTGTCGGCCTGCGCGGGGTCTTTCTTCTCCTGCTTGCGGACTTGATCGAGCGACTTGGTGAGCTCGCGCGTTTGCTGCGAGAGCGATTCGGCGCGTTGGGCGAGGCGGCGCTGGCTTTCGGCCCAATCGCGCTGACGCGGATCAATCGTGCGCTCAAGAATGATGACGCGCAAGGCGGGTGACTCGGTCTTCTGGCCTTTGAGGTCGGTGGCGATGAGTTTGAGCTGCACGGCATCGCCCGCCTTCACGCCGAGCGGCGCGAGCGGGAGCAAATGCGTCACGGGTGCTTCTTTCGCGGACTTGGTGATGAGCAGATCGGTCTCGCTCCATTTCGCGGCGTTGATGGTGTGCGCGAGTTTGACGCTGGCGAGGCCCACGTCGTCGGTGGCGAGGCCGGCGAGGCGCACGGCTTCATCCGGCAGGAGTTCGATTTGCTGCGCGGGGTCTTCAATTTGCGCGGTGGGGGGCAGATCGGGGATGGTGGTGATGCGCCACGGGGTGGTTTCTTCGTTGGTGAAGCCGGTTTCGGCGGATTTCAGTGCGGCGAGCCAACTGGAAGCCTCGGGGGTGACTTTGATGACGGTATTGACCGTGTTGACGGCGAGTTCGGCGGTGATGGATTTTTTCTCGGCGAGCTCGGCGTTGAGGTGGACCTCGGCTTTGCTGATCGGCTGGTTCGCGGTGAGGGTGAGTTTGATGGTGGAGCCGTCGAGGGCTTCGAGGTCGCCCTGGTCCTCGGTGAGGGTGGTTTCCTTCGCGCCGGTGTAGCTGGGCGGGACGATGGTTTTTTGGAAGCTGACGATCCGCGGACGGGCGCGGGCAGAAAGCGTGTGCCAAGGCGTGATGGCATCGGCGGCGTGCACGCGATACTGCACGTCGGTCTGGCCGACGGGCACGACGCCTTCGAAGCGTGTCGTGCCGAAGGCGCTGAGCTCGATTTTGCGCGGGCGTCCGCCGGGAGCGAGCACTTCCAGCGTG
The DNA here is from genome assembly GCA_015075365.1 of Verrucomicrobiaceae bacterium. Lineage (GTDB taxonomy): Bacteria > Verrucomicrobiota > Verrucomicrobiia > Verrucomicrobiales > Verrucomicrobiaceae > Prosthecobacter. The sequence goes on along the minus strand of JABTUN010000005.1, from coordinate 228,399 downwards.
GCCGCGGGGGCCTTCGCGCCTTCGGTTTCGATGATGAGCGGCATCTCACTGCCGATCGGCGCGAGCGTGGACGCCGGCGCGGGCTCGACGATGGTGATTTTCAGCGACGCGGGGCGCTCGAAGTTCGCAAACGGCACCGCGGCACGCGCGAGGAACCCGGGGAAATGCAGCATCGGCACGAAACAGAGGCCGATGACCACTGCCGCGGCCCCAAGGGCAGCGAGAAACCACGGGCGCAGCGAGCGCGCGGGCAGGCGCGCCTTCCAGTTCACGCCTTCCACCGCTTTCGCGACGTCCTCTTGAAGACGCTCGCGGAATTCGGCGCTGTCCTTCACGTCGCCCTTGGCGGAAAGCTCGACCGCGGCAAGCAAACGCTCGCGTAGCGCAGGCTCGGCGGCCTCGATGAGCTTCGCTGCACCGTCTTCACCGCGCGCCTGACCGATGAAACGCAGCGCAACCTTCCACGCGGCGATGGCGGCGGTGGCGTAGGTGGCCAGCGAGAACCAAGGACGAATGACATCCGGCATGAACCGCACGCGATCGAGCAGCGCGATCACGGCGAGCGCGGTGATGATGATCACGGCGGCACAGAGCAGTGCGCGGGTTTTCAGCAGCGATGCACGCCGGGCGCGAAAGGAGCCGAGAGCGGCAAGCGTGGCGGGGCGGAGAGTGAGGTTCATGGGAAGATGCGGCGCAGAGCGCATGCCGTGATGGATGCGAACTGGGGATGTGTGGCGGGGAACGTCCACGGAAGACCGGTTCTCTCCTGTCACGGCGAGAATGACGGAACCTCCCGGAGCCTCCCCGGACACCTATGAGACACGCGACGGCGCCGGGATCAATAAATCATCGCATTGTCCGGCGCGGTCGTCTCCTCGACTTTGGACACCTCGATCAGGGGGACGGTCTGGTCGCCCTCTTTCTTGTAGCTCACCTTCCCGGTCACCTTCACCCAGGTCATGTCCTTGAAGTCCGGGGCCTTTTTGCCGAAGTCGATCGGCACGGAGAAGGGGCGCGCGTCCGCCGCGCAGCACTGCACCAGCATGCGGAAGATGCGCATGCGATGACCATCCGGGTTGTTGACCTTTTCCGGCAGCACCTGCGCCGTGGTCTCGACCATCTGACCCGTGAGCACCTTCTGCACCTCCAGATCGCCCCCCGTGTAATAAATCTCCGGCACTTCGAGAAGGAAGTGTCCCTCCTTGTTCTGCGGCACCTGGGCCTTGAGGTCCTCCAGCGTGAAGGTGCCGTAGCTTTTGGCTTCCTGCGGCGGCTTCGGAGCGTTCGCGGCATTCGGTGGCTCGCCGGGCTTCGTGGGCGGCGGTGGCGCGCCGGGAATGGGCGGCGCTTTGGTATCCGTGCCCGGGGCCGCGGCCACGGTGGCGGGAGGCATGTCGATGGGGGTGACCTTCGGCTCGGCGCGCTTCGGCGTGGCGGGCGCGATGGCGGTCTTGTTCTTGAGTGAGAACTGCTCCGCACGCGAGGTGTCGGCGTAGTTCGGGTTGTAGAGGCCCTTGTTCATCACCGCGTTCGGGCTGTAGCGATCCGGAGTCAGCACCGCAGCCACAGAAATCGGCGCGATGAGGATCAGCAGGGCCGCGATTCGCCCGACCCAGCCGCTTTCCTCCAGAATGCCATGCGCATGGCCGTGGGAATGATCGTGCCCGTGCTCGTGGCCGCAGCAGCCCGCCTTGTGCGCATGCTCATGACCATGGTCATGCCCGCATGCCTCGTGATCATGATCGTGATGGTGGTGCTCGTGGCCGTGATCATGGCCGCAGCAGCCATGATCGTGCTTGTGCGCGTGATCGTGGCCGCATTTGCCGTGGTCATGGTCGTGATCGTCATGACCGTGGTCATGTCCCTCGCAGCCGATGTCCTCCGCGTTCATCGTCAGCAGATTGAACAGGCCCAGCACGCCCAGCCCGATGCCTGCGGCCAGCACCATCGGCCGGAAGATGCCGTCCGGCGGCAGGTACGCCACGATGCGGCCCGAATAGTGGAAAAACAGCATCACGCCGCTCCAAAGAAGGAGCGTCGCGACACTGAGGAGGTGAATGAGAGTGCGTGTGCCGGACATGGTGGTGCGGATGAGAGGTTGGAAATGAGAAGGCGGGGAATGAGATTTTATTTCGCGCCGAGTTGTTGAATCAAATGCATCCAAGGCACGCTCAGCGAGCCGACGAGAACAAACAAACCGATGAGCAGCCCCAGCACGACCTTTCGCTTGAATACCGCGGAGTACATGAAGAGCAGCTTGATGTCCATCATCGGGCCAAAGACCAGGAAGGCCAGCTTCGCGGCCATGCTGAAGGAGGCCATCGGCGCGGCGATGAAGGCGTCCGAGGTCGAGCACAGGCTCAGCACCATCGCCAGCCCCATGATCGACGGCAGCGCCATCGCGTCGTTCTTCGCGATGGTGTCCAGGATCGCCTGATCGACCCGTGTGTTGAAGATCGAGGTGATGATCACGCCGATGGCAAAGTACATTCCCGTGTCCAGGAAGTCGCGCATGGCGGTGCGCATGGCGTGGATCAGCCTGCCGTTAAAAGGAGCCGCCGGTGCCGCGTGACCATCATCCCCTGCCCCGCCGCCCGCTTCGATCTGCGAGGCCACATTCTCACGCAGGATCTGCGAGGGCTTGAAACGGATCAGGAACAGGCCCACCAGCACCGCCACCACATAGCCCAGCGAAAGCCGCGCGATGGTCATCGTGGCGCTGGCGGGATCACTCCACGACCAGTTTTGGAATTCCTTGAACGCCGTCAGCGTGCTCACGGCCACGATCGGGTTCACAATCGGCGCGGAAAGCATGTAGGTGACCGCGCAGGACACCGGCAGACCCTTTTGCACCAACCGGCGGATCACCGGCACGATGGCGCATTCGCAGACGGGAAAAACGAGCCCCAGGAAGCCCGCGAGGATCGTCGAGAGCACGCGGCTCTTCGGCAGCACGCGCTCCAGCAGCCGCGCCGGCAGAAAGGCGTCGATGAAACCGGAAAGCAGCGTTCCAAGAAGGATGTAAGGTGCCCCTTCGAAAACAATGCTGAGAAACGCGACGAAAACGTCGCCTGTGGGGCTGGGTTCGGGAAGAGCGGCGAAGATCATGCAGGTGGCAGCTTTAAACGCCGTGGCCGAGCCTGTTCAAGCGGGAAACCTGCGCCTGAATTTGTCAAACACACGCCTGAAAACATGAGGCGGGCGGACCGAAGATCTTGCTGCCGACGATCCGCGGCGCTCCTTTCCGCAAAATCCGTCCAGCGATGCGCAAGGCGAGCCGAGAAGTTGGACCAAGGCTCGCCACGTTCAAAACGTCAATGAACGCGCCCAATCTTGTCTCACTCGGCTCCATCAATGAGGATGGCAGCAAAAAGACGCTGCACCCGGCCGATGTGAGCGGAAAATTCACACGCTGGCGGCGGCTGACCGCGCTGGCGCTGCTGGTGGTGTACATCGCGCTGCCATGGATCCAGGTGAACGGCTTCCCGGCGGTGTTTCTCGACGTGCTGAACCGCCGCTTCCACTTTTTCGGCCTGACCCTGGCGGTGCAGGACCTGTGGGTGGGCTTTTTCCTCGTCACTGGACTGGGTTTCTCGCTGTTTTACGTCACCGCGCTGTTTGGACGCGTGTGGTGCGGCTGGACCTGTCCCTACACGGTCTTTTTGGAGCACATCTACCGCCGCATCGAGCGCCTGATCGACGGCGACGCCTCCGCGCGTCGCCGTCTCGACGCCGCGCCATGGACTGCAGCGAAAATCACGAAACGCATCACCAAGCACGCGCTCTACATCCTCACCTCGCTCCTGATTGCGCACATCTTCCTCAGCTACTTCGTCTCCCTGGAGCGGCTGTATGACATGATGAGGCACTCTCCCAGGGCGCACATGATTTCCTTCGGGGTGATGCTTTTTCTAACTGCGGGACTCTACGGAGCCTTCAGTTGGTTCCGAGAGCAGTTTTGCGTCATCATGTGCCCTTACGGCCGCATGCAGTCCGCGCTGAGCGATGACCACACGGTCATCATCGGCTACGACAAGAAGCGCGGCGAGCCGCGCGGCAAGGCAGGCACGCCCAATGCCGGCGACTGCGTGAACTGCACGCGCTGCGTCCAGGTCTGCCCCACGGGCATCGACATCCGAAACGGTCTCCAGCTTGAGTGCATCGGCTGCGCGGCCTGCGTGGACGCCTGCGACTCGATCATGCTTAAACTCGGCCGCAAGCCCGGCTTGGTGCGCTACGCGTCAATGGTGGCCTTCGAGGGAGGAAAAACGAGATTTGTCCGCCCGCGCATCATTTTCTACACCGGGCTGCTGCTTCTTGGCGCGGCCGTGTTTGCCTTCTCCGCCAGCCGGATCGAGCCGATGCGCGCCAATGTGCTGCGCATGCAGGGATCGCCCTATTATGTGGCGAATGGCGTGCTGCGGAACCAGTTTCTCGTGCGCCTCATCAACAAACGCAGCGAACCGCGCACCTTCACACTCGCCCTGCAGGGTGATCTGCCAGCCGGACTGGCCGCCGCGGGTGCCGACGCGCCCGTCACCATCGCCGCGCAGGGCGAGGAACTGAAACCGCTCATGATCACGATGCCGGAGGGGAATTTCAAGGCACCCTTCAAGCTCAGCATCACCGTCACCGACACCAAGGACGGCAAAAGGTACTCCACCAAGCCCTTCGAGTTCGCCGGGCCGGACGCACGCCTCAAATCCAATGACTACCTCGATCCCAAACAATACCTCCAGCAGTGACACCGCGTCCGGGCCCGGTTTCTTCGGCCGCCGCCCGTGGTTGTGGGTCGTCGCCGCCTTTGTCGTGCTCCTCGGCGCGTGGACCGCGCTGTTTTACATCGCGATGAACAACCAGCCGGAGGTTGTTCCGCTCAAGCACCTCGCCCCATGATGCAGATCGACACCAGCGCCGCCGCCTTCATGGCCGGCATCGTCACCAGTGCACACTGCGTGGGCATGTGCGGGCCGCTGTCGTGCTCGTGGGCGGTGTCGGCAAAAAGCGGCGGCTTCATGCGCGGCACCGCGCTTTATCACACGGGGCGGATGATCGCGTATGGCCTCGTTGGCGCGCTCGCCGGGGCGCTGGGCACGATGCCGCTGGCGTTTTTTCAACATGGCGCGGGCATCGTGCTGCCGTGGCTGCTTGTGCTGGCCTTTGCGATCGTCGGCATGGGGCTCGATGCCTGGCTGCCGAAGCCGAAATTCCTGTCCACTGGCCTTCGCCGCGTGCAGAGCGCCGCCTTCCGCCTGAAAAGCGATCTGCGCGCCACGATCCTCGGCCTCGCCACACCCCTGCTTCCCTGCGGGCCGCTTTACCTCATGTTCGCGCTTGCCATGGCGAATGGCAGCGCGGCGCGCGGTGCGGAGTTTGCGCTGGCCTTCGGGCTGGGCACGCTGCCGCTGCTCTGGCTGGCACAAACGCAGCTTCACTGGCTCGGTGGCCGCCTTCAGCCCGCCACAATGAGGAAACTCCAGCGCGGCCTCGCGCTCGTCACCGCCGTCATCCTCGCCTGGCGGCTGCGTGACACGCTGGACTTCACCAGCACCGAAATTCCGGGCTGCTGCCACACAACGGCGATGTGAGGGTGGAAAACAGCCCTCGAAACCGTCACGACCGAATCGGTTGCCACGGGGGGAAACGCGGCTAGTCTCCGCGCCCCCTTCCCCCCCAACATACCTGAATGACCCCCGACAAGATCCGCAACATCGCCATCATCGCGCACGTCGATCACGGCAAAACGACGCTCGTTGACGGCCTGCTGCGCGCCAGCGGCAACTTCCGCGAAAACCAGGCCATCGCCGAGCGCGCCATGGACAGCATGGACCTTGAGCGTGAGAAAGGGATCACCATCAAGGCCAAGAACACCTCCGTTCACTGGAACGACCACATCATCAACATCGTGGACACCCCCGGCCATGCCGACTTTGGCGGCGAGGTCGAGCGCGTGATGAAGATGGTCGATGGCGTGATGCTCGTCGTCGATGCGTATGAAGGCCCGCAGGCGCAGACGCGCTTCGTTTTGAAGAAGGCGCTCCAGCAGGGCATCAAGCCCATCGTCCTCATCAATAAAATGGACCGCCCGCACATCGAGCCGCACGCCGTGCATGACAAGGTGCTGGAGCTCTTTCTCGAACTCGACGCCACCGAGGACCAGTTCAACGCCCCCTTTGTCTATGGCAGCGCCCGTGCCGGCTGGGTGACTGACAAGCCGGATGGCGAGCAGAAGGACATGACCTTTCTTCTCGGCGAAATCGTCAAGCACATCCCCGCGCCGAAGGCGGAGGTCGAGGGCAGCTTCGAGATGCTCGTCTCCAACATCGACTGGGACAATTTTGTCGGCCGTGTCGCCATCGGCAAGGTCACCCGTGGCAAGGTCAAAATGGGAGACACCGTCTGGCTGCTCGGCAAGACGCCGGAAGAACCCGCCAAGCGCATCAAGGTCACCAAGGTCTTCCAATACACCACACTCACGACCAGCGACTCGGTCGAGGGCATCGCCGGCGACATCGTCGGCATCTCCGGCTTTGAGGACGTGGACATCGGGCAGACCGTCGCAGGATCGGCAGATGCGAAGGCCCTGCCCTTCGTGGCCATCGACCCGCCTACCATCGTCATGCAGTTCGCCGTCAATGACGGCCCGCTGGCCGGCCGCGAGGGGGAGCACGTCACCTCCCGCAAGATCCGCGACCGCCTGGACCGTGAGCAAAAGATGAACGTCACCATCAGCGTGAAGGACACCGATCTCGCCGGCATTTTCGACGTCAGCGCGCGGGGAGCCATGCAGATCGCCATTCTCGTGGAGCAGATGCGTCGCGAGGGCTTTGAGGTGCTCGTCTCCCGCCCGATGGTCATCATGCACCGCGTCAATGACGAGCTTTGCGAGCCCTTTGAGACCCTTTACGTCGATGTGCCGGATGAGTACCTCGGCGGTGTCATGAAGTCCCTCTCGGAGCGAAAGGGCAAAATCGAGGACATGCAGGCCCACAACGGCCGCACCAGCCTCACCGCCTGCGTCCCCACCCGAGGTCTCATCGGCTTCGAGTTTGAGTTGATGAACCTCACCAGCGGCCACGGCATTCACAGCCATCTTTTCCGCGAGTACGGCCCGCACGCCGGCCCCATGCAGACACGCTCTACCGGCACCTTGGTCAGCACCGAAGCCGGCGAGGCCACCAGCTACGCGCTCGATACGATCCAGGAGCGCGGGAAGCTCTTCATCGCCCCAGGCGACCTCGTTTACGACGGCATGCTCGTGGGTGAAAACCCGCGCGCCGACGACCTGCCCGTCAATCCGACACGTTCCAAGCAGCTCACGAACTTCCGTGCCGCCGGCAACGACAAAAACGCCCAACTTGCCCCGCCCATCCGTTTCGGCCTGGAGCGAGCCATCGAGTACATCGCCCCCGACGAGCTTGTCGAGGCCACGCCGAAGAGCATCCGCCTGCGAAAGCGCATCCTTGATCACAACACCCGCCTCCGCGAGCGCAAGAAGCTCGAAGCCGAGCTGGAAAGCGCGTGATCGAGAGCCCGGTGCACTTGACCTCGGTTGACAGCACCTGCCGGTTTTCCGGCAGGTCAGCGGCAGCATGTTCTGGACGTTCGTGACCAAACGGCCGCGGCGATCACAGCCCCACGACTTTTTGAGCGTCCTGCACCAGCTTGATGAAACGGCTGCGGTCGTTCGGGCCGTCACCGCCTTTGGCGCGGGTGGCCAGGTCGAGCACCATGTCGTGATTCAAGCTGCCCGTTTGCTCCGCGCCACGCATGAGCAGGCCGAAGCCGACCACGGCCGTCTCGAAGATGAAGTCCTCGCGGGCATTTTGCAGCGTGTAGCCACGATCGAGCACGCGCAGACGGCTGCTGTCCGTGCCGCCAAAGGGGCCCACAGGCTGCACGGCAAAACGGGCCTTCGGCACCGTCACCGTGGCGATCTGGCGGCCGGATTCGCGGGATTCGACCGCGCCATTCGGCTGAAACTCATACCACACGACATGCGTGCCCGCCCTGGACAGGTCGGCGGCAGGCAGATGGCGCTCGCACAGCAGGCGGAACTGCTTCACCGCGCCGGCGTCGAAGGTGATCTCCATCGGGAAGCGGGCGTCCGTGCTGCTGATGACCGGCGCTTGATTGGCCGGGAGCTGGATCACGATGCGCAGCAGACGATGCGCCGGATTCCACGGGCAGGAGGCGATCTCCGACTGCCAGGAGTAAAGAAGCAGATCGGAGGCCTTTGCGGGCTTTTCCTCCACCTTCGTGCCGGGTTTCACCGGTGAGGCCATGACCTGCGGATCACGCCGGGGCGCGGGCGGGCGCACGAGCGATGGCTGGAGGCTGTACTGTGCTGTTGGCTGCCGGGTGGTGTTCGCAAAGGCGGCCGCGGCTCCACGCGGCATGCTGAAGCCCAGCCCGACCGCGGCAGGAACGGGCTTGAGGGACTCGGCCACCTCCACGGGCTGCGACGATTGAGGCTTTTCGATGGCAGCGGCAGCCTTCGGCTTTTCCGGCGCGGGTGGCGCTGCCGCGACAACCACCGGAGCAGGTGTGAGCGGCTTGGGGGCCGGTGCCGCGACCTTTTCAGGGGCCGGAGCCGGTGCCTCGACGACGACCACGGGCTGTCTTTCCACCATCGGCTCCACGGGGACGGGTTGCGGCAGCGGAGGCTTCGGTGCCTTGACCTCGGCCAGGCCGGACTGCTGCGGCTGCATGCGCCAGCCGGCCAGAAAGGCCCCGCCCGTGAGCGTGATGACGGCGGCAGCCTTCAGCAGATGGCCCATGCCGGTCCAGAAAACCGGCTGCGGCCTTGGCGCAGGCTTGCGTGGCATCATGGGCTGCATGCGGCGCGGCAGATGGGTGGGATGCAGCACGGCGTGGCGTTGCTCCGGCGTGAGGCGCGCCAGCGGGATCGGCGCGCCGTGGCGGAGGGCGTCGGTCACGGCCTCGATGTGCTCCAGCTCGTGCGCGGCGGCGGAGTTCGTCTGCAATTCGTCGTGAATCTCGCGCGCCTGGCCGAAATCGAGCTCGCCAAGGGCGTACGCGGTGAATTGAGGATTGTCTTGCGGGTTCATGATGATGAAAGGGAGGTCAGGTGCTCGGCGGGGATGTCGTTGCTGAGCAGTTCACGCAGTTTTTTGATCGCGTGGTGCATGATGAAGCCCACGTTGCCCACCGTGAGGCCGGTGATGCTGGCGATTTCCTGGTAGGAGCAGTCGTGGAGGAATTTGAGGCGGACGACCTCGCGCTGGTTCGGGCGCAGGCGGTCCACGCAGCGCCAGATCTGCTCATAGAGCTCGCGATTGGCCGCGAACTGCACCGGATCGGGGCCATGGGCCGGGGACGCCTCCATGATCTCCTCGTTGCCGATGTCCAGCCGGTGGTCCTTGCGCAGGATGTCCAGCGCGCGGTTGCGGCAGACGGTGTAGAGCCAGGATTTGAGGTTCTCACGCACCTTGCCCGGTTCCGTGAGGTAGAGCCGCAACAACGCGTCCTGCACGACATCGCGCGCGCGCTCGATGTCTCCACCGAGGATGCCGGCTGCGTAGGCGATGAGGCTGCTTTCATATTGATCAAGGGCACGCCGGACCAACACGGAGGCTTCGTCCTGGTCATGAGAGTCGGGCATGCGATGGGTGTGCAGGGTTAGAACGGGCCAGCAGCCGGAAGATTAGGCCCGCAGGCTGCCATTTTGGCCCAATCTGGCACAAAAGGCAAAGTGCAGCTTCCACCTCTCATGGCCCCTCTCACCTCCAGGCCGCGCGCAGCACGCCGCCCAGCCACCGCCACTGCTCCGGCGTCACAAACAGCGCGTAGAAGGTCCACATCTGCGCGCTGAAAAAGATCAGGTCCTTCATCATCAGCGCGATCATGAGATGCAGCCCCATCCCGATCACAAAGGCGATGGGGCGCAGCTTCCGCACACAGAAGAGCACCGGTGCCTCCAGTTCAAAGAGCAGCGTCACCCACTACATCCCCGTCCAGCTCCACAGCGGCAGCGTGCGCAGGCACCACGCCGCGAAATCCGTCCTGAAAATGCCCTGCATCTGCGTGTACACCACGTCGTTGTATTTCAGCCAGTCACCGCTGAATCCTTTGGCGATCCCGGAGGCAAGATACTGGCAGATCAGCGTGCCCTGCACCAGCCTCACCGGCACCGCGCTCACCATGAGCCGCCCGCTGGCCGCGTCCCGCGTGTAGCCCGGCGTCAGCAGCAGGATCCCATACACACCGACGAACAGCTTGCTGATCGAGGACGCGGACATCCAGTCCACACCCTGGGTGTAGAGAGCGCACCCAAAAATTCCCAGAAGCGCCAGCCGCCGTGCCTTGTTCAGCATCAGACCCGCTGCAGAAAGGCAGATCACCACCGCCAGAGCCGCCACACCGGGCCCGGTCAGCAACGGCAGCGGCTCCGGGCAGCCCACCGCCGCCAGCTCCGCCGCGTTGAGGTGAAATCCCTCCTCCGTCAGCCATTCCCGCCAGGAGAGGCCCAGCCAGCCCATGCGCAGCAGGAAGGCGCAGGTGAAAAGCACCTCAAACACCCGCAGCGGCAGCGCGTCGATGTCATCCACCAGCGCAGACAGCAGTCCGCGCTGTGAAGCCCCGGAGGGACTACTCTCGCCGTACGTGGCTGGCATGTCCGGGCTGGAAGGGTGATTCATAACTTTGCAGGCGGTTCCTGCTTGGATTCCCGGCGGAAAATCTTTGGTTGCGGCACCGCAGCGGGCGCGCGCTGCGCGGCCCGCTCCCGCGCGGCCTTCCCCTCCGCGATCCCATACGTTCCCAGCAGCGCGACCTTCGTCGTCGCCGGCAGCGGCCCGTCCCCATTCCAATGCCCGTCTGGAAACGCCAGCTCCGGCGTGTTCGTGCGCCACGCCCGGTGGTAGTAGCGCACACCGCTGATCTCCATGCCCGCCTGCTTCTTCAGAAGTTGGGCGATCCACCCCGCCAGCCTCATGCGCAGGCTCTCGGCGATCTTTTTGTTATGCGTGTCCCCGAGGATACGGTCCATCCGCTGCCGGTAGCCCGAGGAGGGCTGCGGTGACACCTGCGCCATGTCGAGGACTCGCCATTCGTCGCTGGAGGCCATGCGTATTTCGATGCGCCAGTCAGACCAGATTGAGGATCGCTGGGTGAAAAGTCCTGCCGCAGCATACTGCTGCCAGATACGGTCAGGCATGCGGAACGGCAGACGCGCCAGTTTCGATCCTACCCAAGTGAAAGGAAGGAGCCATCCGAGGGCAAACGCGAACAACAGGGACAATCACAAGGCCCGCCCTTTCGTTTTTGGGACTCCCCGTAAATTGGACATCGATGCCTCCATCAGTTCATCTGGCAATGCTTGCCTACCTGCGCGTGAAACAACACATATGTAGTGCCCACTCCAAAGTTGAACAAATTGCCGACTTTATTCGGGGCGGCTGGTTGCCGGTGTATGTTGCTTCTTGCTCATTACCATCAATTCTCGCCATAACGTGCCTTGCGGGCACGGGCAATGTTCTCGGCATCAATTTTCATATCTAGTTGGGATATGGCATCTGCATTATCTCTGCCAACCAATTTAACGAGCTTCTCAAAACTCTGTTTTCTTATCGCATCCTTGCCTGTGTATAACAGTGAACTCAAGTTTCGATCGCTCTCTTTCGCAGCGTCAATATTGACCTCGTTCAATTGAACGTTTCTCTCCAAAAGCACCTGCAACACTTCTTCGCCGACAGAATGTGGTATGCCTAGAGAAATCATCAATTCGCGAAATTGAGGTTCGCGGTCGCGCATTCCCTTAATGTGGTTTTGCCTGATTACCTCCGGCGGCGAGGCTTCCACAAGTCTCATTTTGGCTTCTCTAAGCCTTCGCTTTGACTGCTCAGCCTGTTCAACCATCTGCCGATAGAAGTCGGAATCATTCAAGGAGTTGGCACCATCTTTCATGATCGAGGCAGATGAAACTGCGTTTGCCTTAACGGAGGAGTGGGGGGCTCGCGCAGAAGTAAAATCTTTGGCGGAGGTTTTTTGATCATTCGGCTCACGCCAGATGTAAACCCCCGCGATGGCAATCAAGGGCAGGATGCCAGCAAGCAAATAAAACACTTTTTCTTTCATATTTGGAGAAGATTTCTACTCCCAGACTTTTTGGTAATCAGGGAGTAGATTTAAGGATCGTCCGGCTCCTACTGGTTTTCCTGCTGGGTCTCCTGCTGGTTTTCCTGCTGGGTCTCCTGCTGGGTCTCCTGCTGGGTCTCCTGCTGGGTCTCCTGCTGGGTTTCCTGCTGGGTTTCCTGCTGGGTTTCCTCCTGGTTCTCGTCCGGCTCGTCATTGTAGCAGATGCAGTCTCCGCTGAAGCCCATTAAACCAATGCAGTAGCCACAGTAGTACCCAGCCTCCGAAACAACATCCTCCTGTGCCGAAATCTCTCCAAGCGTTGTGTTTGGATTGCTATACATCTCGTCCAAGACATCACATTGTGTATTGTACTCCTCCTCAGCCCAATAGTACTCGTGATCCCAGTAGCACCAATTACAATCTCTGGTGTGATCTTTTGCACAGTAAGGACAACGGTCATCAGCGAATGAAGTCGCCGGGACTGCAAAGGTTGCGAACAGGCTCAGGGCTGTAGCAATTAGTGTGCATAATGTTGATCGGATGTGTTTTGATGTCATGGCGCTTGTGTTTGATGTTTAGTTTTGGCTTGGCTTGTGCTCACCTATTTTTTTTGGGGGACTCGCTCATCCGCCGACATTCACGCTCACCTCCGCGCTCCACAGGCCGACCTGGTGGTCGTCCACGCGGTAGATGGCGCGGTATTTCCATTTCGTCAGCGCGGCGGGGAAAGGGGTCGTGTCCAGGTAGCCGGGCGTGGTGTCGTAGGTCAGCACCACCCAGCCTTTGCCATCAGCGCGGTCCACCTGGATTTCGCACTGGTCCAGATGCTTCGCCAGGCCCTGCCAGCCCCAGCCGATCTGCACCCCGGCTGCGGAAAGGATGGCGGTGATGTCCGGGCGCACGTTCGGCATGTCTGGCGGCGGCTCCACAGAGCCGAGGATGCCCAGCTCGATCTGGATGGCCTCCGTGCAGGCGTCGTTCTCCTTGATCTCCGCGATGAAGTCAAAGATGCGGCTCAACGCGCCCGCCGGACGCGCCACCACGCCGTCCGCCAGCGGCGGCGGCGTGTGCACCGGCAGCGTCAGCGGACCGTCGCCCGTCATCGCCTGCTCCAGCGTGCTGGTGGCCGCCTTCCCGTGCGAGCGTACGGACCCCAGCCAGGACACCAGCAGATGCACCAGCCAGCGCGCGTCTGCCACGATGTCCGCCACGCGCGGCGCGGCCAGGCCCAGCGCCACGGCGTGGAGGACGAGTTTCAAGCGGAAATTCTCCAGCCAGACGGCCTGGTCTGCCTGGCGGGTGGGGAAGTAATTTTGGCGTGTCATGCGAGTGGAGGGTGGAGGGTTGGTTGGTGAGGAAGGATGGGCGGGGATCACATAGGGCACGAAGCCCTCGTCCCAGGAATCACGGGCATAGCCGAGGCCGTCCGCGCCGAAAAAAAGATTGGCGTCGTCCAGAGTGTGAATCCGGCCGGTGTAGGGATTGATGGCGTCGAAAAAAAGCTGGCGCATAGCGGTTTGGCGTTCTCAGTTCGCGGTTCGCAGTTCCCTGTTGGGCGGAGCGGAGCGCGGACGCCGCCGTCCGCCTTGAATTCGCGCCCCTGGAGGCCCAAAAGGCCGCAACCTGGAAAATGGGGGTCATCCCGGAGAAAAGGGTAACGCCCCCGGAAAGAAAGGGGGCGCGTACCCGGAAAAAGGGGGTCATCCCGGAGAAAAGGGTAACGCCCCCGGAAAGAAAGGGGGCGCGCACCTGGAAAAAGGGGGCCATCCCGGAGAAAAAGGTAACGCCCCCGGAAAGAAAGGGGGCGCTCACCTGGAAAAAGGGGGCCATCCCGGAGAAAAAGGTAACGCCCCCTTTTTCCAGTCCGCCGGGGGCCACCCCCCGCGCAATACCCATCCCCAGGCGGCGGGAAGCCGTCGTCGCAGGCAGAAGCAGGAGGGCATTCATGGTGCGGAACGAATTAAATAATTCTTTTCCAGCGTAGGCTTCCCACGTGTTTTAAATCAGCTAAATATATATTTAAACTGGAGGCCAGCTCCTAGCACATGAGTTTTTCCCTTATAATGAACAACCTTCGCGGCCGAAGAACGGCTCATCCGGGAAGCTGGTGCAGTGCTGCTGTTGTGGGAGGTATGGCGCGGCCCCTCACCTTCGAACAATCCATCCAAAACAACTAACCCAACTTTCCGTGTCCACGTTTTCGACGAAAGATCACTTCGCCGCCTGCTCCAGCGCTGCGTCGATGGCCTTTCGCAATTCCTCATTCCATTTGGAGGAACTTTCTTCCCGCCGGTTGCAGATCACGGCATAGTTCAGGCCGCCGGCGAGTTGTGCGCAAATGGCGGTCACACCAGGATGGCTGCCGCTGAAACTGTAACGATAGTTTTCCTTGGTCCGGGGCTTTCCGCTGATCCAGTAGGTCTCCAAAAAACGGCAGTAGTCCGCCGCCGTGCAGGCCAGCACACCCGCGCCATCACGCGCCTCCGTGCGGAAACCCAACGGCACCGTCTTCCTGGTGTATTCCGGATGGTAGGAATACCAGATCTCTCCCGCCTGCCGGTCAGACGCATCGGAGCTGCTCAGGCTGAAGGACGGTGCCTTCGCCTCCTTGCACACCGTCGCGTGCAGGTAGTCGATGAACTTCTGTCCGCTGACCTTCTCGATCACGCGCGCGAGCAGGATGTAACCATAATTGCAGTAGGCGTATTTCTCGCCGGGCTGCCAGTCAAAGCGCCGTGTGAGGCCATGGCGCATCACATGCTCCGGTTGCAGTTCGTTGAGCTTCACATTGAACAGACCGCACATCTCGGAGGCGTTGTTCGTGAAGTCGCCGGACTTGTCGCGATCCCAGCCGCCCTTGTGGTCGAGCAGATGCTGGATGGTGACCTTCTGCCAGCGTTCGTCACAGCCATTCGACTCCTTGTATTGGCCGAGATCGAGGACCTTGAACACCGAATGCTCCGGTTTGAGCTTCCCGGCTGCAAACAGCGTCTCCACAGCCGCTTTGACGACCGGCTTCGTCATGGATGCGAGACGCATTTTCACGCCGGACTGTAGCGGCGTCTTCAAATCGGCATCCGCCCAGCCAAAGGCACGATCATGCAGAATTTTGCCGTCTTTGCTGATCGCCAATGTGACAGCGCCGACGCCCTTTTCGGCCATGAAGGCCTTCACCGCGTCATCCACCGCCGCATAACTCGCATTCGCCTCGCCGCTCACCGGGATCTTCGCCGCGTCCACCTTCAGATCATCGAACGAGTCCTCGATCTTCGCCGCCGGGGCCGTTTCGGCCTTCGCCGCGGGTTTCAGCCGCTCCTGCACAAACGCGCGATCCTCCGCCGAGAGCCGTGCCAGTTCGATTTGGAACGTCCCGCCGCCCTTCACCACCACGGTGACACGCGTGGCATCCGCCGAGACAAATTCCGCCTCGATCTTCTTCCCGCTCGCCGCCTCCGTCCAAGTGCGTGCCCATGCCGGGCAGACAGCCACTACCGCTGCAAGGAGCAAAAAACACCGTTTCATGGGCGCGAGTGTAAGGATTCCGTTGGGACACGGCAAGACCGTTTCCTCTGGAACATCCCTCCTCAGCCTTCTGCGCGGGCGGCGGGCGCTGTGTGGGCGGGTTTTTTCCGCGCGGCGTCGTAGGCCTCGATGATGCGCTGCACGACGGGCAGGCGCACGATATCCTTGGAGAGGAAGTTCACGAAGCGCACGCCTTCGACGCCTTGCAGGACCTCAACGGCCTCCCGCAGGCCGGAGCGCACATGGCGGCGCAGGTCGATCTGGGAGGGATCGCCGGTGACGACGCAGCGCGCGCCCTCACCAAGGCGGGTGAGGAACATGAGCATCTGCTCCGTGGTGGTGTTCTGTGCCTCGTCGAGGATGATGAAGGCGTTTTTGAGCGTGCGGCCGCGCATGTAGGCCAGCGGGGCGATCTCGATGGCGCCGCGCTCGATAAGGCGCTCCGCCTCCTCCGGCTCCAGCATGTCGTAGAGGGCGTCGTAGAGCGGGCGCAGGTAGGGAAAGATTTTTTCCTTCAAATCACCGGGCAGGAAGCCCAGCGCCTCCCCGGCCTCGACGGCGGGACGGGTGAGCACGAGGCGCTGCACGACCTTTTCCCGCAGCAGGTGCAGCCCCTGGGCCATGGCGAGGTAGGTCTTGCCTGTGCCGGCGGGACCGATGCCAAAGACGACCTCGCTCTCCCGCATGGCCTGCACGTAGGCGATCTGACCGCGGGTCTTGGCCAGCACGGGCGGTTTTTTCCCGGTGCTGAGGAGCTTGAGGCTGATGATGGCCTCCGCGGGCGCGTCGTCCCCCTCGCGCTGCACGCTTTCCGTCACGAGACGGACCATGGCGGGGGTGACATCCCCGCCCTGGCGGCGGACTTTTTCCAACTGCATGAAGACGCCGCGCGCGGCGCTGATGGCGGTCTCCTCCCCCTCCAGACGCACCCAGGCCTCCCGGCTGGTGACGTTCACGCCAAAGGCGTCCGCCACATGACGCAGGCTGGCGAGGTCATGGCCGATGAGTTTTTGCAGAAACTGCGGCGTTTCGTAGGTGAGGGTTTCGATGGGCACGGGATTCCTGGTGGTTGGAGGCGGCAGGGACGGGTGAGACGCGCGGGGCGCGGGATTCCTTGGAAAAATCCACGTCCCGCCACGCCCAGTGGTGCCGGTGGTCGGACTCGAACCGACACGGGGGATGCCCACAAGATTTTGAGTCTAGCGCGTCTACCAATTTCACCACACCGGCATGTGCCACTGAAGGGCGGACAGCATGGAAGTAGCCGGAGGCGGCGGGAATGCAAGGCCTTTGGCCGCGGGCGTAAAAATGAGGTCTTGCCGCTTTGAACGCGGTCTGGTTCAATCCTGTCCGTCTCCCGCCCACCACGCGCCCCGGCCATGCATATGTTTTTTCGCATCCTCCTTTGGCTCGCCGCCAGTTCCCTGGCGCGGGCGGCCTTTCCCACGCTGTATCTGAAGCCAGTGGTGCAGCAGCAGTTCCACTCCCCCACCTGCATCGTGGCGGCACCGGACGGCAGTGGACGCCTTTTTGTGTGCGACCAGCCGGGGCGCATTTTCATCGTGGAGGGCGGCATGATGCGCCCGACGCCGTTTTTGGACATCTCGGACGCGGCGGCGGACCCGGCTCACCGGAAGGTGCTGGGAGTGACCATGGGCTACACGGAGCGCGGCCTGCTGAGCCTGGCCTTTCATCCTGGTTATGCGAATCCGGCCTCGCCGGGCCACCGCCGGTTTTATCTGAATTACAACAAGACTTACCAGGCCGGGATCGACCCGCCGCCGCACGATGGCGGGGCATGGACGCCCAATTGCACGACCGTGATCGCAGAGTTCCAGGTCTCCGCCAGCGATCCCAACACGGCAAATCCGCTTTCCGAGCGCAAGCTGCTGCTCTACCCACAGCCGCAAAGCAATCACAACGGCGGCAACCTGCTCTTTGACAGCAACGGCCTGCTTTACATCGGCAGCGGCGACGGCGGCAGCGCGGATGACAACAATGTGGGCCATACCGGCGGCGCGAGCACGAGTCCACGGCCCACGGGCGCCCTCGGCAACGGCCAGGACAGGACCAACTACCTCGGCAAGATCCTCCGCATCGACCCGCTGGGCACAAACGGCCCCGGCGGCCAGTATGGCATCCCGGCCACGAATCCCTTGGTGGGCGCGGGCGGCGGCATCAAGGAGGAGATTTATGCCTATGGCATCCGCAATCCCTGGGGCCTGGCCTTTGATGACGGGCCCGGCGGCACGGGCCGGCTCTTCTGCGCGGATGTGGGCCAGGGACGCATTGAGGAGGTGAATCTGATCGTCAGCGGCGGGAATTATGGCTGGCGCTACATGGAGGGCACGGAAAGGCCGTCGTTTTCCTCCACCATGGCACATCCAGGCGGCACGCTGATCGACCCCATCGCGCAGTACGGCCATCCCGGCATCACGGGCACCACGCTGCCGCTGCTGGGGCTCTCCATCACCGGCGGTTATGTCTATCGTGGCAGCGCCATTCCCGCGCTGCAGGGGAAGTATGTGTTTGGCGACTATGGCGCGACAAGCGGCTCCGCCAGCGGCCGCCTCATGGGGCTGGAAGAGGTCAATCCACCCGGCAGCGGCACCTTCACGCTCACCGAGGCCATTCCGATACTCGGCGGCAATCCACTCTCCACCCGTGTGATGTGCCTGGGGCGTGACAGCGCGGGGGAAATCTACGTCGGCACGAAGAGCAGCGGCGGCGTGCTGGCACTGGAAAACGGCCTGCCCAACGGCGGCCTGTATCAACTGGTGGCCGCGCCGGTCAATCCTGCGCCGGTCGTGCTCACGGCGGTGAAGGACAACAGCATCTTCACGGAGACCGGTGGTGGCGGCGAGGAGTTGAGCAATGGCACAGGGCCGCTCTTTGCGGGAACCACCGCGTCGGATCAATTGCGCCGCGCGCTGCTCCAGTTTGATCTCTCCAATGTGCCAGCAGGCACGCATGTGGGCGCGGCACTGCTGCAACTTCATGTTACCGCGGCGCTCACCGGGAATCCAGGCCAGCGGAACACCATTCTCAACCGCGTCCTCTCCTCATGGGGAGAAGCCGCCTCCTTCAGCGCCACGGGCGGTGCCACGGCGCAGAATGGTGATGCCACCTGGATCAACAGGCTCTACTCCACCACCACACCCGTTCCGTGGGGCGACGAAGGCGGCGACTTTTCCACCACCCAGTCCGCCGCATTTGGCGTCAACACCCAAACGGGTGTTCGCGGCTTCTTCAGCCCGCAGCTCACGCAGGATGTGCGGAACTGGCAGGCCACGCCGGGAACGAATTTCGGCTGGTTGCTGCGCTCGGACGAAACGGGCACTTCCACCACCAAGACCATCGCCAGTCGTGAGGACGCCGATCCGGCGAAACGCCCGCAACTGGTGCTGGTGCATGCCACGCCCTTCCAGAAATGGCTGGCGCAGCATTTCCCCGCCCTCCTCACCGGCCAGTGGGTCGATCCCCACGGCGATCTGGACGGCGATGGCATCGCCAACCAGCTCGAATACGCCTTCGGCTTCAGCCCGCTGGCCTACAACGCCCAGACGGGCCTCCAGCCGGCGTTTTCCCCGCCCTCCGGCGGCAGCCGCCTGCTGAGCACCACCTTTCTGCGTGACAGCGCCGCCACGGACCTCACCTACCGTCTGGAAATCAGCTCCGCGCTCGGCGGATGGACCGCCATCGCACAGAGCGTGGCCGGCGCGCCCGCCAGCGGGCAGAACGGCGGCACCGTCACTGGCGAAAGCGTCGTCGGTGGCACGATCCGGGAGGTCGGCGTCACGCGCGAGCTGACCGGCGGTGACGCGGAGCGGCAGTTTGTGCGACTCGTCATCGAGCGCGTGCCGTGAACGCGGCACCTGCGCGGCGAGGGCGCTCGCCGCTGCTCAATCCACAAACCGGAACTCCGGCGTGGCCCAGAGCGTCTGGATGAAGCGCGCCCACACATCGCGGATCTCCTCCGCAGTGGCGTTGCCGGAGATGCTGGAGTCGAGAAACACACGCACCTGCGCACGCTCCTTCACCGTCGGCGCGCGTTGCAGCGACTTTTGGAACGCGGTCTCGATGCGCGCCGCCTCGTCCCTGGAGGACTTCAGCACCACCTCCGCCGCGGCGCGCGCCTGCTCGATCACCTTCGGCGAGTTCATCAGGAACAGCGCCTGCGTGGCCACCGTGCTCGTGGTGCGCTGGCTGATCGGCTGGTTGATGTCGGCAAAGTCAAACACCTCAAAGAGCGGATGGCGCACATTGCGGAAGGCGGCGGTGTACACGCTGCGCCGCGTGTCGTCGAAGGTGTAGGCGTACTCCAGGTTCTGCACCTTCTGGTCGTTCGCGTCGATGGACGTGGCCTGCACGCCCGGCCCGCCAAAATCCCGCTGCAAAGTGCCCGCCGCGTGCAGCATCGTGTCCCGCAGGCTCTCCGCGTCCAGCCGCTTCCGGTTCATGCGCGAGAGCAGGCGGTTGTCCGGGTCCTTGAGGGACGGGTTTTCCAACCCGTTGCCTGGACGGGTGGAGGAACCCGGCCGGCTGCTCATCCGGTAGGTCCGGCTCATCACCATCTCCTTCACCAGCCGTTTCAGGTTCCAGCCGTCCTCCATGAACTTGACCGCCAGGTGGTCGAGCAGTTCCGGATGGCTCGGCGCCTCGCCCGTCGCGCCGAAATTATCCGTCGTGCGCACGATGCCCGCGCCGAAAAGCCAGTGCCACACGCGGTTCACCATCACACGCGCCGTCAGCGGGTGATCGCGCGCGGTCATCCATTGCGCCAGTTGCAGCCTGCCGCTGGCATCCGCCGGGATGGCTGGCGCGCCGGAGCGCATCGCCGCCTGGATGAAGCCGCGCGGCACCACCGCGCCCAGATTGCGGATGTTGCCGCGGATGTGGATCTTGGCGTCCTCCGGTGCCTCGTCCTCCGCCACGGACATCACCTCCGGGCGCGCCGGGCGGTCTTTTTGCAGTTCCTTGAGCTGTTTTTCCGCCGCCGCCAGGCGCTTCTTCAGCTCCGCCTCCTTGCCGGACGGCTTGTTCGCCACCGGCGCGTCCGCGGCACCCTCCGCCGGCAGGAACTGCACCGCGTCCACCGTCACATAACCCTCGGAGGCCGCGTTGGAAATGAGCACAAAGCCCTGGCCGTTCGCCTCGAACCGGTAAGTGCCCAGCGAGGCGAATTGCAGCCCGCGCAGGCTCTCCGTGGCCATCTTGAACTCCTTCAGCTCCTCCCCGTCCGCGTGCAGGATCGTCGCCAGCACCCGCGCCGAGCGCCCCGGCCCCGCGTTGAAGGCCACGCGCACCTCATAGCGCCCTGTGCGCGGGAATTTCGGTGTGAAGGAGATCGTCTTCTCCCCCTTGCCCTCGTTGTGGTCGCTCACATAGCCCGCGCCAATGTAGGGACCGTAGTGTGTCGAGTTTTTCCAGAAGCCCACCTTCTCCGCCTCGCTGTCGTCGATCACGATGCCTGGCAGGTCGGACGGCGTGATGCTCGTGCGCGCGCGCAACTCCGCGCTGCCCGCGTCCCGCAGGTCGTCCTTCAGCGCGGCGATCTCCGCCTTCACCGCCTCCACGGCCTTCTCGTGCCGCTGCATCCCGGCCTCCGCCGCGCCGTCCAGCGGCAGCGGCGTGTCGATCCAGTGCGCCACGTTGTCCGTGTAGTTCTTGAGCGTGCGCGTGCTGCGCAGGATGCCCGCCAGAGCATAGTAGTCCCGTGTCGAGATCGGGTCGAACTTGTGATCGTGGCAGCGCGCGCAGCCGATGGTCATGCCCAGGAAGGCGCGGCCCATCGTGTCGAGCTGCTCGTCCACGATGTCCATCCGCAGCATGCCTTTGTCCTGCTCCTCGTAGTTTGTCGGCCCCAGCGCCAGAAAACCCGTCGCCGTGAGCTGGCGCCGGCGCTGCGCCGCGCTCTCATACGGCAGCAGGTCTCCCGCGATCTGCTCCTGGATCATGCGGTCCACCGGCACATTGTCACGGATGGACTCCAGCACGTAATCCCGGAAGCGCCACGCATCCTTGAAGGGCAGCGAGCGCCCGCCGCCGGACGACTCCGCAAAGCGCGTGATGTCCAGCCAGTGTGAGGTGAACCGCTCCGCGAAGGCGTCACTGGCCAGCATTTCGTCCACCATTCGCTCGTAGTCAGGCAGGGAGAGCGTCCCCGTGTTGGTCGGTCGAATCGTCTCCGCCCCCGGCGGCAGGCCGGTCAGGTCAAAGGACAGCCGCCGCAGCAACGTGCCCGCTTCCGCGTCCGGCGCGGGAGCCAGGTTGTTTTGCTCCAGTTTCGCCAGGATGAAACGGTCGACGTCATTCGCCGGCCACGCCGCGTCCTTCACTGCAGGTGGCGGTGCTGCCTTCGGCGGCTGGAAGGACCAAAAACTCAAATCCGCGCGGGTGGAGCCGGATTTCGGCCCGCTGGCCGCCACCGCCTCCCGCGGGTCCGGCGCGCCCTCCTCGATCCAGCGCTTTAAATCCGCGACCTCGCTGTCCTTGAGCTTCCGTTTCGGCGGCATCTTCAGATCGCGATCCGTGTAGGTCACCGCCTGCCACAGCTTGCTCCCCTCCAGCTTCCCCGGCACCACCGCCGGCCCGGAATCCCCGCCCGTCTGCCAGCCAGCCCGCGAATCCAGCCGCAGCCCGCCTTTTTGCTTCCCCGGCCCGTGGCAGTCGATGCAGTTCTCGATCAGCAGCGGCCGGATGCGCTGCTCAAAGTGCGTCATGTCCGCCGCGGAGACGGAAACAGTCCAAAACAACATCAAAACAAGAGGGCGGCGCATGGGGGAGGCGCGAGCCTAACGGGAGCCCTCCGCCCCCTCTTTCAGCCCTCCCCGCAGCGGCGCGGCAAAACGCCCCGGCCTGCCTGCACGCCCGGCGCGTCTCCCCACGCGCAGACGGCGCACGCGCCGGGCAAAGCCGGACACCGTTGCAGATGGCGCGCCGTAGCGTCCGGCGACGTAGTCCTGCACCAGCGCCTCGATCTCCGCACTCCCGGTGCGCAGGCGCTCCACATAAGCCAGCGGGCCTTCACAGGGACGCCGCGCGGGAAAGCCGGCGCGCAGCAGCTTCCGGCACAGGCGCTGCCAAGCACGCGCCCAGGGATCATCCGGCACGGCGCGGCGGCGCAGCCACGCCCACACGGCCAGCAGGCCCAACGCCACCACACCCGCGCTCACGCCCAGCAGATGCCACCAGGTGCCGGAGCGCCAGCCCAGCGATGCCAGCCAGTCGCTCTGCTCCTCCCGGTCAAAATCCACCACCCGGTCCTCCCACGCGTAGCTCAGCCGGTCCCACATCACGCGCACCTGAAAGACCATCTCACCCAGGAAGCCAAACTCGCGCGCCGCGCGGGAGGCCTGCGCCTCAATGATGCGGCGCGGGTCCTGGTTCACCCGGTCCGGCGCCAGCGCGGCAGTGGGGTCGATCCTCAGCCAGCCCAGCCGCTCCAGCCACACCTCCACCCATGCGTGCGCGTCACTCTGCCGCACGATCATATGCTGGCGCTCCGGCACCCATTCACCGCCCAGGAAGCCCACCACCACGCGCGAAGGCACGCCCGCCAGGCGCATCAGCGTGGCAAAGGAGGCGCTGAAGTGCTCGCAAAACCCCTTTTTTCCCCGCAGCATGAAGTCCTCGAATCCATCCGGCCCGCTGTAGTCATCCGGCGTCAGCGTGTACTCATAGCCCTGGGTGCGGTAGTGCTCCAGCGCGCGCAGCACGATATCCTCGTCACTGCGCGCGCCGTTTTCCCACGCGGCGGCCAGCGCTCGCATGCTCGCCGGCAGGCGCTGTGGCAGCGCCAGCGCTGCCTCCCGGTGATGATCCGGCAGGTCCTCCGGCTGGCGTTGCAGCGCGCGGGAGCGCACCTCATAACGGATGGGGCTGCGTATCGAGAAGGGGCTGGCGAAACAGTCGTCAAACTCCGGCAGCAGGTAGCTGCGGTCCATGTCCAGACGCAGAGGAATGTCCAGCGCGGGCAGCCAGCGCGCGCCGCTGGGCTCCAGCGTGATGATATGGCGCGTGTCCAGGGAGGCATCCGGCACCAGCAGGCGCGGCGTGTAGCCCAGGCGCTGGCCGCGCCGCCAGCGCAGGCCATGGCAGTCCCACAGCGTCAGGCAGCGCCAGTAGCGCTGGTCGTTGGTGGGCACGCGCCCGTCCGGGAACTCCACCTTGAAGGCGCGCTCCATCCGCAGCGCCACGCTCGTCAGGCTGCCCGGGTCCAGCTCATCCGTGATGCCGGACATGCCCGCCTGGGAGCCAAACGTGGCGCTCAGATTCAGCAGCCCGCGCGGGAACACCAGGAACAGCACCGCCACCAGCGGCACCGCCTGCGCAAACATCGCCCCCGTCACTCGTGCCGGACGCCACAGCCCCGGCACGCTGTGACGGAAGCGCACCAGGCACAGCGTGATCATCGCAAAGGCCGCCACGCACCAAAGCATCCGCGTCAGGCTGTTGTCCAGCACGATGCCGCACAGGCACAGGAACCACCCGATCATCGCCAGAATTTGAAACTCCCTCGGCGTGCGGCTCTCCAGCAGCTTCGCCCCCGCCAGCGTGATCAACAGGCCGATCCCCGCCTCCATACTGCGCAGCGTGGCATGGGAAAACCACGTCGTGAACACCCCCGCGCCAAGCACCAGCAACCGCACACCCACATGCGGCACCGGCAGCCGCAGCACCGCCCGCCACAGGAAGCACAGCGCCGCCACCCCCATGCACGGCAGCGCCACCACCCCCGCCAGCGGCAGGAAGCTCAGCAGCAGCGCCACCCCCATCAGGCGCAGCGGCCCCGGCGGCAGGTGGGACGATGTTTCAAAGCTCCATGGCACCCGGCGCGCGGACGGTTCTCCCGCAAACTGCGCCCCCTGCCCCGCGCCTGCCGCCTCCGCATCCCGCGCCGCCAGGAACTGCCCCAGCGCGTCGAGACAGCGCCGCGCCTGCGCCTCGCCGCCTCCCACCGGGATGTGCACCGTCGGCAGCCGCAGCTCAAAGGGCCGCCCCTCCCGCGCACAATCCTCGATCCACCGCGCCATCTGCCCCCCGCGCGCCTCTTCCGCCAGCGGGACCGCCTCCCAGTCCAGCACCACGCCATCCTGCGCCTGCGCCGCCCAGGTTTTCACCACCAGCGGCCGGCCGCGCGCCACCGCGCGCCAGTCAATGTGCCGCGGGGAATCCCCAGGCTGCCATTCCCGCGTCCCCGCAAAGTCATCCCCGCCGCGGGCCACCGCATCCCCCGCGCCCGATGACAGCAGCAACCGCGCCTCCGGGGAAAGCGGCCGCGCTGACGGCAGCGGCAAATTCCCGGCCGGCTTCGGGTGTACCACCCGCGCCCCCGCCGCCTCGATCACCGCCTCCATGCTGTACAAACCCAGCGGATACACGCTGCGCGCCACCAGCCGCAGCGGCGCGCCCGCGCGCGGCTGCGCTGGCGCGGGCAGTTCCAGGTGCCTCGTCTCCCCGGGCTCCACCCCGTCCACAAACACGCCCCGCGCCGCCCCCTCGACGATCCATTCCACCCCGCGCGCCGGTTTCGCCGCCTGGTTCGTCACCTCCACCCGCACCCGGCCGCGCTCCCCCTCCCGCATCACCGCCATGCTCCGCACCCGCACGGACAGCCCGCGCAGGTTGGCCCGCGCATGCAGCACGGACACCGCCGTCAGCAGCCCTGCCAGCATCGCCAGCAGATACGCCGCCCCGTTCGACTGCGCCTCCGCCGCATACCACATCGCCGCCAGCATCGTCAGCAGGGCCAGCGTGTGCCAGGTGGCGCGCAATTTCAGTTTCATCACCGCGCCATCGTACCCGCCGCCGCCGTTTTGGTCCAGATCGAACCGAGGCTGCCGCTCGAACCATCCATCACACGCGCCACCCGCCTCCAAAGGGCCACGGTAGGGATTCTTGGGGTGGAAATGGCCTCGAAACGGGGCTGAGGGCGGGTTTGTGCCCCCGGACAGACAGTCCGGCCTGGAATTTCGGTTTGCGCAGCGGCCCCGCGTTTTCTAATAGGCCCTGACAACCCTTCCCTTCCAGCCCCCAGCCTTCCGCATCCCCGCCTGTGGCCAAAAAATCCTCCTCCAAGCCGACTGACGCCCATTCTCCGATCCTGCCCTCCGCCGCGCCGGTGGAGCACAAGCCCGTGGACGATCTCTACGGGGACTGGTTCCTCGATTACGCCAGTTATGTGATCCTCGAACGCGCCGTGCCGCACATCCACGACGGCCTCAAGCCGGTGCAGCGCCGCATCATGCACTCGCTCTGGGAGAAGGACGACGGCCGCTACAACAAGGTCGCGAACATCGTCGGCCATTGCATGCAGTATCACCCGCATGGAGATGCCTCCATCGCGGACGCGCTGGTGCAGCTTGGCCAAAAGGAATTGCTCATCGACACGCAGGGCAACTGGGGCAACACGCTCACCGGCGACAACGCCGCGGCGCCGCGATACATCGAAGCCCGCCTGTCGAAGTTCGCGCAGGATGTCGTTTTCTCGCCGAAGGTCACCGAGTGGCTCGCGAGCTATGACGGCCGCAACAAGGAGCCGGTGACGCTTCCAGTAAAATTCCCGCTGCTTCTGGCGCAGGGCGTCGAAGGCATCGCGGTGGGCCTGTCCTGCCGCATTTTGCCGCACAATTTCATCGAACTGTGCGATGCGAGCATCGCGGCGCTACGCGGCGAGGAGTTCAAGCTGCTGCCGGACTTCGCCACGGGCGGCATCATGGACGCCACAGAATACAATGACGGCCAGCGTGGCGGTCGCGTGCGTGTGCGGGCGAAGATCGAGCAAGGAGCGAAAAAGAACACGCTGGTCATCACGCAGATCCCGTTTGGCACTACCACGGGCGGCATTCAGGACAGCATCGTGGCCGCGAACGACAAAGGGAAGATCAAGATCGCCCGCGTGGATGACAACACGGCCGAAAACGTCGAGCTGGTGATCCAATTGCCCGCCGGAGCCGATCCGGACCAGACCATCCAGGCGCTCTATGCCTTCACCGATTGCGAAGTGTCCATCTCGCCGAACGCGGTGGTCATTTTCGAGGACAAACCGCGCTTTGTCGGCGTCACCGAGCTGCTGAAGGCCAGCGCCGAGCATGCGAAGGATTTGCTGCGCCAGGAGTTGGAGATCCAATTGGGCGAACTGGAGGAAAAATGGCACTTCAGCTCGCTGGAGAAGATTTTCATCGAGAACCGCATCTACCGCAAAATCGAGGAGTGCGAGACCTGGGAGGCCGTGATGGCCGCGATCTGGAAAGGCCTCAAACCCTTCCTCGGAGCCCTCAAACGCGAGGTGAATGACGACGACGTCGCGAAGCTCACGGAGATCAAAATCAAGCGCATCTCCAAGTACAACAGCTTCGAGGCCGACGAATACCTCAAGAAGATCGAAGACGACATCGAGGGCGTGCAGAAGAACCTCAAGCAGCTCACGAAGTTCACCATCAAGCACTTCGAACGCCTGCGTGACACCTACGGCAAGGGCCGCGAGCGCAAGACAGTCATCGCCGGCCAGCTCCAGCGTGTGGCCGCCGCCGAGGTCATCATGCAGAACGAGACGCTCTACCTCAACGCCAAGGACGGCTTTGCCGGCACCAGCTTGAAGCGCGAGGGCGAGCCGATCTGCAAATGCTCGCCGCTCGACGACGTGATCTTCTTCACCAAAGAAGGCACGATGACCGTCACCAAGGCGGGCGAGAAATTCTTCGTCGGCAAGAATCCGCCCTACATCAGCCTCTTCAAGAAGGACGATCAGGCCGTGTACAGCCTCGTCTATCGCGATGGACGGCAGGGCAATGTCATGGCCAAGCGTTTCCGCGTCGGCGGCATCACGCGCGACAAGGAATACGTCCTCACCAAGGGCACACCCGGCTCCACCGTGCTCTATTTGATCCGCCACGAGACCGAGGAGGAGAGCAACGCCTTCACCGCCGTCGTGCATCTGAAGCCCGCTCTCTACCTGCGCAATCTGACGATCAAATTCCCCTTCAACTCCATCGCCATCAAAAACCGCGAGTCTCAGGGGAACATCATCACCAAGCACAGCGTCGATCGTGTCGTCCGGGAGACGAAGAACGGCGAAGCAGCCTCCTAAGGCCAGCAGCCACCGCGCCCGGTTCAAGTTTCAGGTGCCTCCTGCTCAGACGTTGTGAGAGGTGCGCGCAGCGCGTTCGTAGTCCCGGCTTGCGCCGGTGCTGGTCATGCAATCGGCTGCACAGACATGTAGAAGGCGCCTGGCAGGCTGCTGAAAGACGCCATCACCGGCCGCTGGCCGGTGCTACAACAGCGCCGGTTTTTCTGCAACGTGCCTGGCGTGGGCTCAATGAGCCTGCTTCACATGGTCGGCGAGGATGTCGCGGCCGAAGTCGCCATCGAAGCTGCGGAAGACGCTGTGGACGTGGTTGGCGTCGTTCTGGGTGTTGTCGTATTCGATGAGGAAGGTCTTCCCCTGGACGCGGTAGTAGTGGGGCTGGCCGCGCTCCTTGCCACCGGCCCAGGCGAAATGCACGCCTCCCTGCTTCTCGATTTCGGCCAGGGTTTCGGCGGCGAGTTCGGGACGGAGGCGCTGGCAGTATTCGGCGATGAGCTGGTCGAGCATCTTTTTCTGCGCGGCGTTGAGCTCGGCGGCGGGGAGGCCGAGGGGCTGGAGCGGGTTGACCTTTTTCTCGGCGGCGGTGATCATTTCCTTGGGGGCGACGGTGTCCACGAGGGCTTTTTTGAACTGGGCGTCGTCGAGGGACTTCACGAGCGCGCGGCCCATCTCCTCCTCGACGCCGAGGACGCGCAGGCCCTGGAGCGCGCCGGCGCGGATATCACCGGGATTGGTGCCCATGAAGGCGGGGGAGGAGCGGATGAGCTGGCCGTCTTTGAGGGTGAAATTGAGGGCGAGGTGATGGCCCTCGACACGCCAGCCCCAGGCACCTTTGACGGCCGGAGTGCCGAAGATGGAGAAGAAGTACTTCTCCGGGTCGCGGCGCTCACGCACGGCGGCACGCTTGGACTCGTCCGCGCCTTCCATCTGGTAGAGGACCTCCTCCAGGCTCATGATGGTGACGGCCTTGGCGGAGCCGCGGAAGCTGAGGCCGGTGTTGAGCAGGGCGTGGGCGAGCAGGCGCTGCTGCGGGGTCATCTCCTTCATGGGGAGGCCTTTGCGCTCACGCGGGATGAAGTGCCAGTTGATGCGCTCCTCGTCCTGGAAGTCGAAGACGGCCTTCTGGCGCTGCTCCGGGGTGAGGGAGGCGAGGAAGATGCCGGCCATGTCCGCCATCTGGGCGCCGGCGTCGTGAGCGCGGAGGAGGGAAACGGGCAGGCACAGGACGGCGGCGAGGACTCGAATGGAGCGTGGCAGGATCATGGGAGACGTGGTGAAGGATGGAGTCGAACGCTCTCGGCGTGGCCTGTTTGTCAGGCAAACGCATTTTGGCCGGGGGAGGAACCGGAGGCGGGTGCGCGGCGCGGCGGATTCCCTGATTGCACATTGCGCTGATCTGCCCGAAATGCGGGCCTTCCGATCCGAACGATGTTTGCCTTTCTCCTGCCCCGCTACATGAAACAAGCCCGGCTCCTGCACAAGGGGGTCACGCGTTTCATCCACTACAAGCGCGACATCCTGCCGCCGGACAAGCTGCAGGAGATCACCACGCTGCGCACGAGCCTGGAGGATGCGATGCGGGTGCGCGACCGTTCGCGGATCGACGCGCTGACCAAGGAGATCAACGGCGCGTGCGAGAAGGCGCTGCCGGACGCGGGGCGCTCGGACCTGGCGGACAACATCGAGGTGTTCTTTGTGGCGATCGTGGTGGCCTTTGGCATCCGCAGCTACATCCTGCAGCCGTTCAAGATCCCCACGGGATCGATGCAGCCGACGCTCTACGGCATCGTGGCAAATCCGACGGAGGAGGACTCCACGCCGGGGCTGTTCCGGCAGGCGGCGGACTTTGTCACGGGGCGCAGCCACATCCATGTGGTGTCCGACCACACGGGGACGATCAGCAACCGCCAACCGCTGACGGAGCACGGCGTGATGGGCTTTTTCACGCACTGCAAGCTGCACTTTGAGGACGGGCACTCGATCCGCATCTGGGCGCCGATGGCGCAATTGATCAACTCACACTACAACCTGGGGCTGTTCGAGCGCGTGGGCGCCTACCCGGAGGTGGACCGCTCCAAGATCACGCCGGACATGATCGGCCAGCGCTATGTGGGCGCGCTGGGCGGCCGCATGGTGACGAAGGGACAGGTGATCGCCTCCGGCACGCTGGACACGGGGGACCATGTGCTGGTGAACAAGTTTGCATACCATTTCCGCCGGCCGACGCGGGGGGAGGTGTTTGTCTTCACGACGAAGAACATCCGCTCCGCCTACATGAACGTGCCTGCGGAGCAGGGCTCCCAGCATTACATCAAGCGCCTCGTGGGCGTGCCCGGTGACACGCTGGAGGTGAGGCCCCCTGCCCTGTGGGTCAATGGAAAGCCCGCCGAAGAGACCGGCATGCAGCGGGTGGCGTCCATGCAGGGGCTGTACAACCGCGGCTACGGCGCCCTGCTGCTGCTCTCCGAAGGACGGCAGGTGCGGCTGAAGGACGAGGAGTACTGGGCCATGGGAGACAACAGCTTCAACAGCTCCGACAGCCGCTACTGGGGCTCGGTGCCGGAGCGCAACCTCGTGGGTCCTGGACTCTTCTGCTACTTCCCGTTCGGCCGGAACTGGGGCGTGATCCGCTGACCTCGCCCCGCGCGACGGTTAGACCGTTTCTCAAAAAGAATGTCTGAAATGACCGGCGGGCGCGGCGGCTTCAGTGGCAAGGAAAGAGCGAGGAGGCTATTGGAACAATAGCTGACGAGCGAATGACGCCGCCAATGGGGCTGCCCCGCCGCCGGGAATCTGACAGACATTTTGAGAACCGGTCTAGAACGTGGTGCGGAACCCCACCACGAGGCCGCGGCCCGGCAGCGGCACCTGGTCCTTGAGGAAGGAGGTGTGCTCGCGCGCCTCCGCGTCAGTGAGGTTCATGCCTTTGATGAACAGATCACAGGTGGTGCGGGCCAGCTTGAACTGGTAGTTCAAGGAGGCGTTCACAAGGAAGTAGCTGTCCGTGGGCAGTTCGTTGGCGGCCAGGCGGTCCTGCGGGCCGGCGTAGATGCCCTCCAGGCGCGCGGTGAGGCCGCCGCGCTGGAACACGAGCGCGTTCGTGAGGTGAAAGGGCGGGATGCGCGGCAGGGACGTGCCGGTCTCCGCGTTGCGCGCGCGCACCGCGTCCGCGCGCACCTCCCAGTGCAGGTTTGTGCGCGGAGCATCCTCGTCCGTGCCTTCAAGCGGATGCAGCAGATGGAACTGCGCCTCGATTTCGCCGCCGATGAACTCCGCGTCCACGCTGCGATAGACGAACTGGTTGAACACATCCCCATCCGGCGTGACGACCACGGCGCCGGTGGGCAGCAGGCCGATGAAGCTGTTGTAACGCGTGTAGTAGCCGCCGATGGCCCCGGTGACCCAGCCGGTGCGCTTCCGCAGGTTCACATCGAAGCCGATGGAGCTCTCCAGCCCGAGGTTGGGATTGCCGACCTCGAAGGTGTTGGTGGCGGCATGGACGCCATTGGCGAACAATTCCTGCGCCGTGGGCGCGCGCTCCGCGTAAGTGAGGGTGAAGGCGGCCGAGTAAGTGTCCCCGGGGGCAAAAACAGCGCCGATGGAGCCGCTGAGATTGTCAAAGCCGCGCTCTTGGGCCGGGCCGAAGACATCGGAGTTCACGGCCTGCACATCGATGCGGTCATAGCGCCCGCCGAACTGGAGCCGGAGCTTGTCGGAGGCGCTGAGCTCCTCGAAGAAGAAGATCGCGTTCGACTGCGTGCTGGAAGGTGGCATGAAGGCCTCGCCGCCGCTGATCATGAAGTTGCTGAGCTCCGACTGGATGCCCACCACGCCCTCCAGGCCGGCGACTTTTTCGTGCTTCGCCTCGATGCGGAGGTCGTAGCCGTCGTTTTTGAACACGGTGTTGTCCTGACCGCCCTCAAACTCGGTGTGCTCGTAGTCTGACCACGCGAAGCGGTAGCTGAGCTCCTTCACCTTGGGAAGCAGATGATAAAAGGCGCCGCGCACGTCCAGGCGCGTCTGGTTCATGTCGATGAAGACGTCCTGCGCGGCGGGAGAGCCGTAGCGTGAGTGGTATTCCGTCCAGGAGAAGCCGATGAACCCCTCGTCCCACA
Source organism: Verrucomicrobiaceae bacterium (assembly GCA_015075365.1). Taxonomy (GTDB): domain Bacteria; phylum Verrucomicrobiota; class Verrucomicrobiia; order Verrucomicrobiales; family Verrucomicrobiaceae; genus Prosthecobacter. The sequence goes on along the minus strand of JABTUN010000005.1, from coordinate 196,575 downwards.
CATAGCTGAGCCCTCCGCTGAGCCCCTCGGCGCGCAGGTAGCTGTTCGTCACGACATCACGCTGCTCCAGATCACCTGCCGGCAGAGGATTCATCTCCTGAAAGGCCTTGGAGCGCAGTTCGCCCGGCACACGGAAGTCCTCCGCGGCGCGGGTGAAACCCTCGATGTGAAACGCCAGGCCATGCCCCAGCCCGCCCTCCAGCATGAAGCTGGACGCATGGCCGTTGTCCACGCTGCTAAACCGGCTGCCCAGCGAACCGCGGATGGTGCCCGCCTCGAGTTCTTCATCCACGATGCGCCCGTCGATGGCATTGACCACGCCGCCGATCGCATTCGAGCCGTACAGCAACGTGGCCGGTCCGCGCACCACCTCGATGGACTTCAAATTCGACACATCGAAGCTCACGCCGTGGTCCGGGCTGGCGGAGGAGGCATCCACCGTGTAGAGGCCGTTCTGCAGGACCTTGATGCGGTCTCCTTCCAGACCGCGGATGATCGGCCGGCTGGCCGCGGGCCCGAAGAAGCTGCTGCTGACACCTGGCACGCGGCTGAGCGTCTGCCCGATCGAGGGCTCGTTGCCAAGATTCAGCGCCTGGGACGCCATGATGGAGGCGGCCTGCGCCTGCTGATACAGCGGGCGGTTCAGCGGCGCGGAAATGATCACCTCATCCAGCGGGATGACCTCGTGCTCATGGTTGTGGGCAGGGTCATGCCGGTGGGGCGTCTGCGCGGCCAGGGCGGGCATGAGGAGAAGGAAAGCGGAACGGGAAAGCAGGCGGGAAGGTCGCATAACGGCCATCCTTGTTGCAATACGAATGCGTTTACAAGTGGTTTGCACTTTATTGCAAACCGCCCCCTCATGCATCATCCGGCCAGCCCACTTCCACGATGATTTCATCTGGCACGCGCCTGCTTCAGCGCAAAAAAAAAGCCGGGCTGGCGGAAGCCAGCCCGGCGGGGCGATTCAGATCTTTAAAGGATATGGATCAATGCTCGTAACCGGCCTCGCCATGCTCGGCGAGGTCAAGACCGCTGGTCTCGATTTCCGGATCAGGGCGCAGACCGACGACCACCTTGACGATGAGGGTGATGACGAGAGTGGCGACCACGCTCCAGACGATGGTGAGAGCGACTGCCTTCAGCTGATTGCCAAGAAGACCTTCCTTGAGACCGCCGACGATGGAATTCGCCTTCTCGTCAGCGAAGATGCCGGTGAGGATGGCACCCAGTGTGCCGCCCACACCATGGACACCGAAGGTATCGAGGGCATCATCGTAGCCGAGGATTTTCTTCAGGTAGGCGACCGCCAGGAAGGGGATCACACCTGCGGCCACACCCATGATCATCGCGCCATTGGCGGTGACAAAGCCCGCGCCAGGAGTGATGACGACCAGACCCGCGACAATGCCGGAGCAGAAGCCGAGCACGCTGGGCTTGCCACGGAGAATCCATTCCAAAACCGCCCAGACAAAGCCCGCGGTGGCCGCGGCGAGCGTGGTGGTCATGAACGCATTGGCGGCGATGCCGTCCGCACCGAGGGCGGAACCGGCGTTGAACCCATACCAGCCGACCCACAGCATGCCGGTGCCGATGGCGCAGAGCACCATGCTATGCGGAGCCATCGGCTCCTTGCCGTATCCTTTGCGTTTGCCGAGGAGGATGCAAAGCACAAGCGCGCTCCAGCCGGAGGTCATGTGAACGACCGTGCCGCCGGCAAAGTCGATGGCCTTGATGGCCGCGTTCGGGTTCAGAGGTCCGCACATGTAGCCGACCGTGCTCCACACCATGTGGGCGAAGGGGAAATAGACCGCGAACATCCACAGCGCGACGAACACCAGCACGGAGATGAATTTCATGCGTTCGGCGATGGCACCCACGATGAGCGCGGGAGTGATGATCGCGAAGCTGAGCTGGAACATGGCCCACATGGCGTCACTGATCCACCAGTAGCCCGCACCGGCGGCGTAAGGCGACACGCCTTTGAAGAGCGCGTTGCTGAGGTCACCGATGAAGGGGCTCTTCGCATCCACTCCGAAGGAGAGGCTGTAACCGCAGGCCCACCAAAGGATGGTCACCAGGCCCGCGATGCCCATGCACTGGGCGATGACGGAAAGGACGTTCTTTTTGCGGACCAGACCACCGTAGAACAGGAAGAGGCCGGGCAGCGTCATGAAGATGACCAGCGCGGTGCTCACCATCTGCCAGGCATTGTGGCCGGGGCCGGGGCCTGCGATGTTCGAGGTCCAGGTCGTGTCCCCGTCTTTGCCAGGCTGCACGTTTTGCACATACTTCTCGAGGTCGAAGATGCGTTGCTCAAGCGTGGGGCCGGAAGGAGCAGCCTCAGCGGGAGCCGGAGCCGGTGCTGGCGCCGGCGCGGCGGCCGCAGGAGCCGGGGCTGGCGCGGCAGCGTCCTGGGCACGGACATCACCGGGATTGATGGCGAGGGTGGCGATGGCGACGACCGCAGCGGATGCGATGCTGCGCCAGATTCGAGTATGGTTGTTGGGTTTCAGCATAGGACGGGGTGTGGAATTAGCTCCGAAACCCGTCCAAGCATGGCCCGTGCCAAGTTTTGCCATGTTTTTTCCGCAAACTTCCTTTCGCCTTCGCAAACCGCTGAAAAAAACCGTCACCCCGAGGGCACGGCAGAAAGGCCTGCCAGCCCGGCCACAGCATGACTGCTGCATAAAAAAACGGGCGGCCCGTCTGGGCCGCCCGCGTGGAAAAAAGTTACCTCACGTCTCACTTCACATAAGCGCTCAAGGCCATCTTCTTGAAGCTCTCGGCCAGCCTGGCCACGGCGTCCTTGGGGCCGGTGAGCTTGATGAAGACGTTGGAGTCCGGTGTGGGCACGATGGCGCCGAGGAGGGAGAAATTTTCCTTCGGTGTCTTGGCGCCCATCGGCGGGCCGTCGTTGTAGGTGCCGCTGGCGCTCACCAGCGTGACCTTCTTGCCGCCCGCGTCCAGTTCCTCGGTCTTGGAGGAGTCCGTCTTGGCAAACTGGCCCAGCCAGCGGTCCACATTGGCCTGCACGCCGCCGCCACCGCCGGGGAAGAAGTAGAAGGCGGCCTCCAGCGGCTTCTCCACGCCGTCCACGGTGGCCAGCAGAGTGGCCGCGCGCATCATGCCCGGCGTGTCGGACATCTTCCACGGGGCGCTGTAGGTGAAGGTGAGCCCCCCGGCCTCGACCTTCCCGTCCTGCGCGTGAAGCGGGGCGGCGGCGAGGGTGAGGAGGGCGAGGGCGGAGAAAAGGCGGCGGTTCATGATGCGCGTGGGTGATGGATGGGGGACAGGAAGAAAGAGGCGGCTTACTTCACATGCAGCACGCCCTTCATGAGAAGGAAGTGGCCCGGGAAGGTGCAGATGTAGGGGTAGTCACCGGCCTCGGCAGGCGCGGTGAACTCCAGCACTTCCTTCTGGTTCGGCTGCACCAGCTTCGTGTTGGCGATGATGTCCGCCTTGCTGGCCTCCGGGATGTAGCTCTTGGCCATCGCGGTGGGATCGGCGGCCATGGCGAGGGAGGCATTCCCCACGACGGCGTCTTTGCCGGGTTTCACGAGCACCCAGTTGTGCGGGAGCGGCTGCGCGCTGGCGTTGTCGATGGTCAGCTTCACCTTCTGGCCGGCCTTGACCGTCAGTTCCGTGATGTCCCACATCATCGGGTTCGCCGGGCTGGGCTTGAGGGTAAATTCCGCCACGGCGGCGTCCTGCGCGGACGCGGACAGGCTGAGGGCGGCGGTGAGGACGACGGAGAGCAGGGATTTCATCATGGAGGAGGTGAGGATGTGTCTTTTTGGGGGAGGGCACTAATCGGGCCGCTCCCGGGCGGTTTATCAACGACTTTTTACCAGCGCCGGGCACAGAGTGTGCGCGAGGAAAGGTCCCCCCTGCCCTGTTCGTATCCCAATCACCCCCCTATGAACCCTTTCCGCGATACCTCCCTCGCCGCGCATTCACCGAGCCGCCGCCATGTGCTGCGCGGCCTCGGCACGGTCATGACACTGCCCTTTCTGGAGTCCTTCGGCTTCCGCGCCTTTGCCGCGGAGGCGAAGAAAGCCCCGGTGAAGCCGCTGCGCGCCGCCTGGCTCTACATTCCCAACGGCGTGAATGTGAACGAATGGTTCCCCACGGGCGAAGGCGCGGACTACACCCTGTCGAACTCCCTCAAGGCCATTGAGAAGAACCGCGGTGACTTCACCGTCATGTCCGGCCTCATGCAGGACTGGGCGCACTCCCATGGAAACGGCGGCGGCGACCACGCGCGCGCGGTGGCCACCTTCCTCACCGGCTGCCAGCCCAAGAAGACCGCCGGCGCGGACATCCATCTCGGCATCTCCGTGGACCAGATCGCCGCGCAAAAGATCGGCCACCTCACCCGCCTGCCCTCCCTGGAGCTCAGCACCGACGGCCAGCGCAGCTCCGGCAAGTGCGACTCCGGCTACTCCTGCGCCTACCAGTTCAACCTCGCCTGGAAGAACGAAACCATGCCCATGGCTCCTGAAATGGACCCGCGGCTCGTCTTCGAGCGCCTCTTCGGCCTCGGCTCCAGCGCCGGAAACACCGTGGAGGGGCGCCGCCAGCAGCGCATGCAGAAAAGCATCCTCGACACCGTGCTCGACGAGGCGAAGTCCCTGCAAACCAAGGTCAGCACCGGCGACCGCCGCAAGATCGACGAGTACTTTGCCTCCGTGCGCGACATTGAGATGCGCATCGAGCGCGCGGAGCAGTTCAAGACCCAGATGCCCGATGTGAAAATCCCCGACGGCATCCCGGACTCCTACGAGGAGCACATCCGCGTCATGTTTGACCTTCTCGTGCTCGCCTTCCAGACGGACACCACCCGCATCGGCACCTTCATGCTCGCGCATGACGGCAGCAACCGCAGCTTCCCGGAGATCGGCGTGCCGGACGCGCACCACTACCTCTCCCACCACCAGAGCGACCCGCAGAAGCTCGAAAAGATCGCCAGGATCGACCAGTTCTACCTGCGCCAGTTCGGTTACTTCCTCGACAGGATGAAAGCCGTCAAGGAAGGCGACCGCACCCTGCTCGACAATTCCATGATCGTCTTCGGCGGCGCCATCTGCGATGGCAACCGGCACAACCACAACAACCTGCCCATCCTCTTCGCCGGCGGCGGCAATGGCACCATCCGCCATGGCAAGCGCGTCATGCTCAAGACCGACACGCCGATGACCAACCTCTACCTCGGCATGCTCGACCGCATGGGCGTCCCCGCCGAGCGCGTGGGCGACAGCACCGGCCGCCTGGAGATCAGTTGAGCTTCAGCGTGACCGCGGCGGAGTCCTTCACCCGCAGGCCGGACGGGCTGCGGGTGAACTCCTCAAACTGCACCGCCCAGTCCCGCATCGACTGCATCGCGTGTCCGTAGGGCGTGTAATCGCGGGCGTTCACAAACGTCAGCCGGTCCGCCTCATGGTCTGCGAACTGGAAGAACGCCCTCCGCCCGCCCGGAGCCAGCACCTTGCCCTCGATGGCCATGTCCCCCTTCGTGAAGAAGCGGCCCAGCGCCGCCACCGGGTTCAGCACCTTCGCCAGCGTCACCACCGCGTTGCCCTTCGGGCTGGTGGGGTTCAGCTCCGTGATCGCCAGCTCCAGCACCGCCGCGTCCGCCGCCGGCCGCCGCACGATCTGATAACGCGCCGCCGGGGAGCGCTGAAACGCCGCCGCGAATTCTTCCCGCAACTGCCACGCCACCTGCGCCGCCTGGCGCTGCACGCCCCACTCGATCTCCTGGCGGGACATCGCCTTTCCCACCGGGCGCAGGTACCGCAGCGTCACCGGCGCGATGTACAGCTTCCGCGCCGCCGCCCCGCGTGCCAGCAGCGCGGCATCCGGCGTCGTCCACACCGTCTGAAACGGCCCGTGCTTCCGCGCGTCCAGCGCCAGTTCCGGCTGCTCGAAAAAGGCGGACAGCCCGGCCGGCCTCGCCTTCAGCAGGCGGTTCACCGGCGCGCAAGACGTCAGCAGGGACAGCAGTACGGCGGCAGGCAGCAGGAGGAGACGGCGGGACATCACGCCGCATGCTAATGAATGCCGCCGCGCAGGCAACGCCGGTGAAACATCATGCGCCGGGGATGAATTCATTGACGGCACAGGCCCCGGTGAAGTTGAATGGCCGTCATGAGGAAGATCTTGTGCCTTTCGCTGAGCGCCGTCGTCACATCGCTGCTGCTGGCCGGCTGCGCCGCGCCAGCTCCTGTGCCCTTGGGCGGAGCCGGCTCCACAGGCACGATTTTGGGCGGCAGCCGCGGCATCGCATCCGTCCGCCCGCCCGTGCCCGTTTCCAGGCACACCGGCACGCACACGGAGGTCTCCGTGTTTTACGGCACGGATCGCGCGCGGGAGGGCGCGGGCTACGGCGGCGGCCGCAGCCGCCTGCCCGGCGTGCTGGACTACGGCATCGTCGAGGTCTCCATCCCGGCACATCACCAGGAGGGGCAGTTGGAGGCGCCCAGCATCTGGCGGCTGGAGTTCAGCCCGGACCGCGCGCGCCATGTCGTCATGGGCACGCCGCGGCGTTGTTCACGCGCGGAATTTCTCGCCAGCCTCGATGCCACCGCCGGCCAGACGGACGGGCGGCAGGCGCTCGTCTTCGTGCATGGCTACAATGTCTCCTTTGAGGACGCCACGCGGCGCACCGCGCAGTTGAGCCATGATCTGCGCTTCCAGGGCGTGCCCGTGTGCTTCTCCTGGCCGTCAAAGGCCAGCACGGCGCAGTACACCGTGGATGAGAACAACGTGGAGTGGTCCACGCCGCACCTAGAGCAGTTCCTCGCGGAGCTCACCGGGCCCGGCGGGGTGAAAAAGATCCACCTCATCGCCCACAGCATGGGGAACCGCGCCCTCACCCGCGCGCTGGAGCGCCTGGTGCGCGCCGGCGGGCAGGATGTCATCAGCCGCGTCGAGTGCATCGTGCTCGCCGCGCCGGACATCGACGCGGACGTGTTTCGCACCCAGATCGCCCCCGTGCTGGCCTCCACCGGCAAGCCCGTCACCCTCTATGCCTCCGCCAACGACAAGGCCCTCCAGGCATCCAGGCAGGTCCATGAGCATCCGCGCGCCGGAGACGCCGGTGAGGGCCTCATCATCCATCCCGGCATCGAGACCGTCGATGCCAGCAAGGTGGACACCAGCATGCTGGGCCACTCCTACTACGGCGACAGCAAAAAAGTGCTCTCCGACCTCTTTGAGGCCATCGTTTACAAGCTGCCGGCCAGACGGCGGAACTTCCTCCAGCCCGTCGTGCGCGGCGCGCTGGAGTATTTTGAGTTCAAGACCGCCTCCCCGTGATTCAGCGCTTCGGCGCCGCTTTCAGCGCGCCTTTCTCCTCCAGCCATGGGCCGGCGCGCCCCGCCTTCACCGCCTCCGCCAGCGCCTCCAGCGCCGGGGACTGGAATCCCGCGTGTTTCGCCTTCAGCAGGCCGTACACACGCGCCACCTGCGCCGCCCCGGCCTCCGGCTCCGCCGGTTTCTGGCTGCGCAGGCTGGCGTCCACGCTGCCCGTCACAAAGGCGCGCAGGATGTCCAGTTCCGCGCCCTTGCCCGCCGCCTCCGCCTCCTGCATGCACAGGGACAGGCGCTCCCCCAGCGGCAGGGAGACAAAGGCCGTCTTCTCCGCATACGTCAGCACCGCGCCCGCCGCCTCCGCCGCCTTCGGGCTCAACGGATCGCTCAGATACGTCCTCACGGAGGGCCGGATCATCGCGCGAAAGCCCGGCTCCCGCAGGCACCACTGCCAGGCCTCCACGAACTCGTTGAGCACCTTCTCCCCCGCCTCCCCCTCCGCGCTGGGAAAGGTGTAGCGCACCTTCACAAAGTGGCCGTTGAACACCGTCACCGCATGCCACGAGGTCACCTCCTCCGGCGCGTCCCCCGCCGGCGTGCGCTGGTGCAGCGTCATCGTCACGATCGTCCACGCAAACGGCAGGCTCCCTTTCGGCAGCAGGTCGATCTCCCCGAACGATCCGTTCCGCGCGTTCACCTTCGAGTAGCTGCCGCGCTCCTGCATCGCAAAGACCGTCCCCACGGACTGCCGCAGCTCCCCCTCCACCGCGCCGCGCCGCTCCGCCTCCGTGGCGGCGGGCGCCGCGCAGGGATACACAAACAGGTCCGCCCGCGCGCGGGCCTTCTCATGCTCCAGGCGCACGCTCGTGCCCAGCTTCGGATCCTTCCAGGTGTAGCCCCCGCTCATCACAAACCCGCCCAGCCTCTGCGGCACCAGCAGGCCGCTGCCTGGCTCCACCCACGCCGCGCCCTCCGCCGGCAGCTCCTGCCAGGTGCGCTGCTCGCCCACCTGGCGCAGATCCTGGGCCGCGCACAGCATCCCCAGCCACGGCAGCAGAAACAATGACCTTTTCATGCCGCGCAGCCTGCCAGCCCGCGCCCCGTTTGAAAACAACAAAGTGCATCCAGCGCGCCCCACAGCGCGTTCGTCGTGCGGCGTTCGCTTCGCGGCTTCGCAGCAGCCCGTTCCAGGTTCCAGGTTCCAAGTTTGCTTCGTCCTCGTCCTCCTGCTCGAACTTGTCCTCGGCCGCATGGGGTTGAACGTTCCGCGTTGGATGTTCGGCGTTGAACGTTGCCCCGGTCAGAGGTGCGCGCAGCGCGTTCGTCGTTCGGGCTTGAGCCCGTTCCGTCGTTGAACGTTCCGCGTTGGACGTTCGACGTTGAACGTTCCCTCTGGGTTGGCCGAAAGAGAGACCAAAGGGAAAAAGGCCGAGGCGCGGAGCCAACGTAGCCTTGTTGCGGTGCAACAAGATCACCGCCCCCCGGAGGGCAGGATTCCATCCCTGCCGAAAAGAAGTCAGTGGTCAGTGGCCAGAAGTCAGTGGTGCGCAGCGCGTTCGTAGTTCGGGGTTCAGCCCGTTCCGTCCTTGAACGTTCCGCGTTGGATGTTCGACGTTGAATGTTGCCCCGGTCAGAGATGTGCGCAGCGCGTTCGTCGTCCGGCGTTCGCTTCGCGGCTTCGCAGCAGCCCGTTCCGTCGGTGGGCGTTCAGGTAGGGACGCGCTGCGCCGCGTCCGACGATTTCAATCCGTTCGGGGCAGGTTGGCCGAAAAGGAGACAAAAGGGAAAAGAGGGGAAGGGAGCGCGGAGAGGTTTCGTAGAGGAAGTTGTGAGACTTCCCGGAGCCGGGGCAAACTCACGTTTGCCTTTACGACCCCGGAACAAACTGAGGTTTGCCTCTACGACTTCTTCTCCCCGTCCGGCTTGCACTTGCACAGCCACTCCGCGTTTTTGCATTCCTCGCAAATCGCCGTGTTGTATTCAAAGCGGGCGGTGATGGCCTTGGCGTCGGCGTGGTCCTTGTAACGCAGGATGAGCCACTCGCCGGGCTTCACCACGGGGAGGACAAAACCTTTCGCGTCCTTCGTGACCTCCAGCTTCACCGGCTTGGCGCGGTCGCCCGTGGTGGCGGTGAGGGACTGCTTGTCCATCGTCACCGGCTTCATGTCCTTGTCGAGCACGGCGATGTGAAACTGGTCGCCTTTGACCGTGACCTCGCCGTGCAGGGTCTCGTTGTCGCTGAATTCGAGGATGCGGCCGCCATTCGGGCCGAGTTCGACGCCTTCATGAGCAAAGGCGAGGCTGGTGAGGAGGGTGACGAGGAGGATGAGTTTGGTTTTCATGCGGGTGCGGGTTGTCGGGTTGAGGGTTACTGGGCGGCGGGCGCCTGCGCGCCCACGGCGGATTCGGCGGCCTTGCGGCCAAAGAGGTAGAAGACGGCGGGTGTGACCATGAGGTCGAGCAGGGTGCTGCTGACGAGGCCGCCGACGATGACGACGGCCACGGGATGCAGGATTTCCTTCCCCGGCTCATGCGCGGCGAGCAGCAGCGGGATCAAAGCGATGCCGGCGGCCAGCGCGGTCATGAGCACGGGCACAAGCCGCTCCAGCGTGCCGCGCACGATCATGGGGCGGCCGAATGTTTCGCCCTCGTGCGCCATGAGGTGCAGGTAATGGCTGATCATCATGATGCCATTCCGCGCCGCCACACCGCCGACGGCGATGAAGCCGACGATGGTGGCGATGCTGATGTTATCAATCAGCACCCAGGTGAGCGCCAGGCCGCCCATGAGCGCGAGCGGGATGTTCAGCATGACCTGCAAGGCGAGCGAGAGGCTCCTAAAGCAGCCGAACAGCAGGAGGGTGATGGCGAGCAGCACGAGGGCGAAGTAGAAGGCGATGCGCTTCGTGGCGGCCTGCTGCGCCTGAAACTCGCCCTCAAAGCGCAGGAAGCAGCCCTCCGGCAGCTTCACCTTCTCGCGCACGAGCCTCTCCCACTGCCGCACGAGGCGTTCCAGGTCACGCTCGGAGGTGTTGGCGCCGATGACGATGCGGCGCTGGGTGTTTTCGCGGTTGATGACGTTCGGACCTTTGCCCTCCCGGATGTCGGCCACGAGGTTGAGCGGGATGAGCTGGCCGCTGTGCGTCTCGATGAGCAGGTTGCCAATCTTCTCCGGCGAGTCGCGCCACGACTCCGGCAGGCGCAGGACGAGATCGATGGTGCGCTGGCCCTCGCGCAGCTCGGTCATGAGCTTGCCGCCGAGCAGAGTGGAGACCTGCGCATTGATGTCGCCGGGCTGGAGATCGTAGGCGAGGGCGCGCTCGCGGTTCACCTCGATCTTGATCTGCGGGATGGGCACCTGCGCCTCCAGGTTCACATCCGTGAGTCCGCGGATGGACAGGCCGAGATCGCGCACCTGCGCGCCTTTTTCCCGCAGCACGTCGAGATCCGGGCCGAAGATCTTCACGGCGATCCTGGCCGGGACGCCGCTGAGCATGTGCGAAAGGCGGTGGCTGATGGGCTGGCCGACATTCACAAAGGTGCCCGGAATGGCGGAGAGCAGCCTGCGAATCTCCGCGAAGACAACCTCACGCGGCCTGCCGCTCTCGTGGAACTCGACATCGAACTCATTCACGCTCACCGGCATGACGTGGTCATCCCGCTCGGCACGTCCGGCGCGGCGGCCCACGCTTTTGACTTCCTTGATGCTCTGGAGCAGGCGCACGCCCACCTCGCCAATCTCATTGGATTGCGCCAGGGAGGTGCCGGGAGCGCTCACGAGCGAGATGGTGGCGCTGCCTTCATTGAAGGCGGGCAGGAAGTCCTTTCCCATGATCGGATAGAGCATCAGCGCGGCGATCAACAGCACGCCGGCGAGCAGGATGACGAGCGTGGGCGCTCCCAGGGCCAGCTTGAGGAAGGTGCGCTGCACGAGCCACTTCATCGCGCGGACGACAAAACCATCGCCGTGGGCTTTCCCGCCTGTTTTGAGCAGCAGCGCGCACAAGACGGGAATCACCGTGAGCGAGACGACAAACGACGCCGCCATGCTGGTGATCGTGGCGATGGCAATCGGCGTGAAAAGCCGCCCCTCGATGCCTTCCAGGCCGAGCAACGGCAGGAAGACGAGGATGATAAGCACGGTGGCGTAGAGGATGGAATTCCGCACCTCGCTGGACGCGGAGGCGATGATTGAAAGTGGGTCAGGTTTCCAACCTGACTTCTGAACAGGTTGAAAACCTGTTCCACTTTCCCGCAGACGGCGGAAGACGTTCTCCACATCCACGATGGCATCATCCACCACCATGCCGATGGCGACGGCGAGGCCGCCGAGCGTCATGGAGTTCACGCTCACGCCGAAGGCCTTGAAGGTCAGGATCGTGACGGCAAAGGACAACGGCATCGCCATGAGTGTGATGGCCGTGGTGCGCAGGCTGAGCAGGAACAGGAAGAGGATGATCGTGACCATGATGGCCCCGTCACGGATGGCCTCCTTCAGATTGCCGATGGCGTGCTCGATGAAGTCGCCCTGGCGGAACATGATTTCGACGGTCACACCTTCCGGCAGCGTGGGGCGGAGCTCCTCCAGCGCGGTCTCGATCTGCTCCGTGAGCTTCAGCGTGTCAAAACCGGGCGCCTTGTCGATGCTGAGGATCACGCCCATCGTGCCATTCACGCTGGCATCGCCGCGCATCGTCTGCACGGCGTGGCGCACCTCCGCCACATCGCTGATGAGCACCGGGCGGCTGCCCACGGTCTTGATGACGGTTTTGGCAAGGTCATCAAGGTTCGTCGTCATGCCGAGATTGCGCACCATGATCTCCTGCGGCCCGGCTTGCAGATAACCGCTCGTCGCATTTCCCGCCGCGCGGCCCACCGCCTCCTCCACTTCCGCCAGAGTGATGCCAAAGGCGGCCAGCCGGTAAGGATCGGGCTGCACCTGGATCTGTTTCACCCCGCCGCCGATGGTGAGCACCTCCGCGATGCCGCTGATGCTCTGCAAACGACGCCGCAGCGTCCAGTCCGCCAGGGTGCGCAAATCCATCGGCGAGATGTAACCGGGCTCGCCCGGCTTTTTCGAGCAGCGCAGCCCCACGAGCAGAATCTCCCCCATGAGCGATGAAACCGGCGTCATGCCGGGTTTCACCCCCTCGGGCAAGGTGGAGAGCACGCCCTGCATGCGCTCCTGCACGAGCTGGCGCGCGCGGTAGATGTCCGTGCCCCAGCCAAACTCCGCAAAGATGAGCGACAGGCCCACATCCGAGTTCGAGCGCAGCCTGTCGAGCCCGCCGACGCCCTGCACCGCCGCTTCGAGCCGCTGCGTGACGAGCGCCTCCACCTCCTCCGGCGCGAGGCCGGGCGCCTCGGTGAGGATCGTCACCGTCGGCTTCGTCATGTCCGGCAGCACCTCCACCGGAAGCTGGGTGAGCGTCTGATAGCCGAACAACAACGTCACCAGCGCCAGCATGAGAATCAGCGGCCGGTGATGCAGGGAGAAGCGGATGAGGGAGTTCAGCATGCCGCCACCTCCCGGCGTTTGAAGGCGGTGACGATCAACAGCAGCAGTAACAGGCCGCTCGTGGCCGCGAAAAAGGTCGTGAGCGTGCTCCACTCGTTGTGAGCGCCTTCGTGATCATGATCGTGGTCCCCGTGCTCCGCGGCTTGTTGCTCCTTTGTCATCTCCGTGCCGTCCTCGTTGTGTGCATGACCGTGCGCGGCATCCATGGCCTCTTTGAGGCTCACGCTGCCTTTGCCAGCAAAGGCGAGCGCATAGGCGCCGCGTGTGACGACTTCATCACCGGGCAGCAGGCCGCTGACAACTTCGACAAAGCGGTCGTTTTGCGCCCCGAGCACGACCGGAGCCTTCACGAAGGCATTTTTCAGCTCATAGTCCTTCACATAGACGAAGCGCTGCGCGGGATCGCCCTGCACGGCGCTGCGCGGGATGGACATCACGTTCTCACGCTCGCTCGCAATGATGCTGAACTCGGCCTTCATGCCGGGACGCAGTGCGTTTTCGGGGTTTGCGACATGAAAAGCAGCTTCAAGGGTGCCCGTGGTCACATCCGCCTCCACCGCGATGTGGGCGAGCTTTGCTTCAAACACCTTGTCTGGCATGGCCTGAATGCGGATGTGGGCTTTTTGACCCAGTTTCAACTTTGCTGCCAGGTGCTGCGGCACATGGGCTGCAGCCTCGACGGTGCTCAGATCGAGGATTTCGATCAGCGCGTCATCCGGCGACACCGGCTGGCCTTGCGCGATGTTCACCTTCGACACGAATCCGGCGATGGGTGCCTCCAATTTGATCACGGGCGGCGGATCGCCCGGCTGTCGGCTTTCGATCCACGCGACCTCCACCCCGGCATCGACCTCCTGATGCGGAATGACGAGCACCGAGAAGGCACGGCCCGGAATGCGGCTGCTGACGACGGCCCGTTTCCCCGGCAGCACCTCAATGCTGCCGAGCGCGAAAACCGTCTCCTCAAACACGGTCTCTTCCGCCTCGGCGAATTCGAGGTTCATGTTCGAGACAGCCACGTCATCAAGGATGATGTCGGGTTTCGACGCGGCAAGAAGGTGAGAAGTGAGAAGTAGAGAGAAGAAAAGATGTTTCATGGCAAAGAGGCTCCGGTGGCGGCTTCGTAGCGGATGCGGGCGAGATGAAAGTCGCGCGCGGCATCCAGGGCGGCGGCTTCAAGCTGGAGGCGCTGATCGCGGGCACGGAGAACGGCGAGCAGGTCGGTCTGGCCGGACTCGTAGGCTTTTTCGAGCTTCTGCGTCTGCTCGATGACGAGCGGCAGCAGCGTATCGCGTGTCTCGCGGGCGAGATCGGCATTCGCCTGCATCTCGCGGCGTGCGGTGTCTGCCTCACCGGCAATCTGTTTTCCCAAGGCCTCGGCTTCGAGACGCTGGCGCTCGGCGGCGGCGTTTTTTTCGGCGATCTCGCCTTGGTTGCGGTTCCAGAAGGGCAGCGGGATGGAGATGCGGAAGCCGACGAAGCCGGTATCCTCGCGCCGGCCGTCGGACTGGCCTTGATTCTCGCGGGAGGCGAAAAATCCGGCGCTCAGGTCCTGCATGCGCTTTGACCTTGCCAGCGCGGCGTCCGTTTGCGCGGCGGATACCTTTGTCTGGGCGAGTTGAAAATCCGCCCGGCGCTGCCAGGGCGTGATGCCGGGCATCATGAGCGCGGGAAGACCGCCATGAAGAGCTAGCGCCTCGTTCGGAGCGAGGCCGAGCATCGGCTTCAAAGCGCCCAAGAGGCTGGTGCGCTGGGTTTCGAGCTTTAGGGCCTCCAAAACAAGCCTCTGCGCATCCACGCGGGCCTGCCCGGCATCCAGCGGGGAAAGTTCTCCCTTTGCGGCGCGGTCCTTGGCGAAGTCCGCGAGCTTCTGCGCCAGTTCACGCTGCTTTTGCCGCAGATCCCGCTGCTGGTCGAGGGCGAGGACTTGCACGGCAAGCGTCCGCGCCTCGGCGATCAGGCGCCTTTCGGCATCCCGCACCTCCAACTCGGCGGCAGCGACGAGCTGGGCAGTGAGCTGTTTCTCCAAGGACAGCCTGCGGGTGACCGGAAACGATTGATCGATGGCAAAGAGCATCGTGCGAGGGCTGACGCGGCTCTCGTTTTGAAAGCTCGACTCCAGCACCGGATTGGCGAGACGACCACTGCCAAGCTGACGCCCACGCGCCTCTTCGACGGCAAGCCGGGCGGCTTTGAGCATGGGATGACAGGTGCGAACGCGGCCGGCGATTTGATCGAGGCGGAACTCGACGGCGTGAGCGCTGGAAACGATGATGAAAAGAGAAAAGAAGAAGCGAAGCATAGAGGGAGCGGGTTGAGGTGGCTGAAACACGGCATGGCATGACCATGCGGACACAGCGGAGCCGCCCATCGTCGTGGATGGCGGCGCTCAACCCGGCTTCAAATCAACAGCGTGATGCTATGCGCGAGCCGCGCAGGCCAGAGAGGCCCGGCGCGGCTGGTTTCCCTCGGCGGATGAAAACGGCGTGCGCTGACGGGATGCGCTTCAAGACCATGGATGAGGTCAAAAGGCAGCAGGACAAGAACCGGGGCGGATGGCGTGGTGAAAACGGGCATCGCGGCCTTGTCCGCCTGGAAGGACTCAATCAGGGCTGGATGCTCATGCACGGGCTCTTCCTCATCATCATGATGATCATGGCGGTCGTGAGCGGGGGTGTCGTGCTCCTCGTCCGCGCAATCGTGCTCATGAGGGCCATGGCAGTGATCCATCATTGTCAGGCGCTCTCCACCGCCGCAGTCGCACACAAATCCACGACGCATGCCCATGATCTGGGCGCACAGCACCACCAGCACGAGTAGTGCGGTGAGGAGGGCGCGTCGGGTTTGCATCACGAGGAGTGTAAGGAAGGCGGGTGCGGAATCAACCGCGTCCTGAGGGGGCTGGCACGTGTGGGCGGGCCGTTTATTTCACCAGGCCGGCCGACCATGCTCCACGGCGCTGATGACCTTGATAGAGCACGCTCCTGCCATGGTCACCTGATCACGCGCTGCCAGATGATGATCTCCGCACGCTTCCATCGCGCTTCGTCAGGCGATCATCCAGAAGGTCATTGCCATTCTCACCCGGGTTGGAACACAGGGATCCAGCCGTGGAGGAAGCATGGGGTTGGGCTCTCCATGTTTGGCATCCAGATGACTCCAGGTGAGGGGCATCACGGTTGGTTCTGGCGGCGGAAGATTCCCTGCCACCACTTTTTCTTGGCTGTGTCAGGAGTCTCGGGCGTGGCGGCGGGCGGCTCGACCTTCTGCGGGAACTTTTGCGCGGCCTCCGCGCCCACCTGGCTGCGCAAATCCTCTGAATAAGAAGTTTTGAGCATGGTCTGGTCGTCGCTGACGACCTGCGGCTGGATGAAGATGATGAGCTCCTTGCGCTCGGTGTTGTCCACGTCCGTGCGGAAGAGTTTTCCGAGACCCGGGATGCGTCCCAGGAAGGGCAGGCCGTCGGTGTCCTTGGTTTTTGTTTCGGAGATGAGGCCGCCGAGCACGATCGTGTTGCGGTCCGGAACGTTGACGGAGGTGACGAGCTGCTCCGTGCCGATGACGGGCACCGTGTTTGGCTCGATGACACGCTCGTCCACGATGGTGTCGTTGATCTGGGAGATGGTGAGGTTGACCTCGCCGTCCGGATTGATGAGCGGCACGACCTCGAGCTTCAGCACGACATCGAGATACTCGGCGGTGGAAGTGATGCTGCCGTTGTTGTTGACGTTGTTGGCTCCAAAGGTGGTGGTCGTTTGCGGATACGGCACCTTTTGGCCGGAGGTGATGACCGCCTTGCGGTTGTTGAGCGCGAAGACGGACGGGCGGGACAGCACCTTGAAGTTCCGGCGCTGCTCGAGGGCGGTGACGAAGATCTCCAGACTGTCCCCCACGGCTCCATACAGCCCCAGACCTGCCGCAGGGCCGAAAGCGTTGGTGATGATGTTGTTGCGCACATCGGCAATCGCGCGGTTGGCGTTGTTCGTGGCCAGCACATCCTGACGTGCAGTGATGCCGCTGGCGGTGAGGTTGGTACCATCCCCGGCGCGGGAGAGCCCGGAGATGTAATCCACCCCCGTGGTCATGCCGTCCGTGAGCGTGAGCTGCCCGATGACGGTGGCGAGGTACACCTGCGAGGGGCGGCGGTCCAGGCGGTCGAGCAGCAGCGTGGCCTTGTCGATGCTCTCCTTGGGGCCGATGACGATGATGGAGTTCGACATCGGATCGGCGATGACACGCGTTTTGCCGACGAGGACGGAAACGGGCGCGTTATCGACGGTGGGGCCGGTGATGACATCCGCACGGGAGCCGGTGCTGGTTGTGGTGGTGGTGGCCGTGTCGCTGGCGGCGGCCGCCGCCGTGTTGCCCACCTGGCCTCCGCGTGTCGTTTGCGTCGTCCTGCCGCCGAGAAGCTGGCTGGCATTGGTGGCGAGGAGTTGCTGGCGCTGCTGCTGAAGCGTGCCACCACCCGGGAGCTGAGTCGTGCCGGCGGACGGATCCTGCAGCAGATCCGTGACTGCGCTGAGCACATCCAGCGCCGCCGCATATTTCAACTTCCGCTCATAGGGCTGCTCGACTTCGACGGGCTTGTCGAACTCGGAGATCAGGCTGGCGATGTAGGTGTAGTCGGAGGGCGAGGCCACGATGAGGATCTGGTTCAGGCGCGTGTCCGCCACGACCTGTGCGCTGGGCTGCGGCATCTGCGCGTTGGGATTGACCTGCTGGCCGTTGATGAAAATGGGCTGGGTCTGCGGCGGCCGGTTGCTGCTGGAGCTGTTATTGTTGTTGTCATTGCGATCGCGGTCGCCGCGTCCATCGCTGGCGGCGGAGCCGCGGATGGTGTTGACCCCCTTGGTCTCTTTTTCCTGCGCCTGCGCGGTGAGCGTGGCCTGGATGATCTGTGCGATCGTTGCGGCGTCGCCATACTTCACGGGGATGAACTTGGTCACCAGCGACGTGCCGGTGTCCGCCATGTCGATGCTCTCCCGGATGGAGATGAGCTGCTTCACCACGGTGGCGGTCTCCGTGATGAGCAGGCCGGGCGGCGTCGTGACTGCTGTGATGCGCCCATAGGCACCGAGTCCGACATGACCGCTGAACATGGTGGCCGCGTCCTCCGGGGGGAGGTTGTCCAGTTTCATGAAGTAGGTCACAATGCTCTCGTTGTCCGGAATGTCCTTCGGGCTGGTGTAAAAGCGCACGCCATGGGAGAACTGCACCGCGCTGGCGCTTTGATTGCGCGCCGGGAGGATCTTGGCGCTGGTGCCGCCGGGATCGAGGACGATGGCGTAGCCGTTCGTGAGCAACGAGGCCTCGATGAGCTTGATGGCCTCCGCCTTGGGCACCGGTTTTGGGGTCATGAGGCTGATTGGCGCGCCATCGAAGATGTTCGTGTCCTTGATCAAGGTCACGCCGGTGAGTTTTTCATAAATGGCCAGGATGTCCGCCACCGGATTGTTGGCGAACTGCATCATCACATCGTCCCCGGTGATCTGGAAGGACTCGCCCTCACCGACCTCGCCCCCGCCGGGGCCAAAGCCTCGGCGCCCAAAGCCACCACGCCCGAATCCGCTGCCAGGAGGGCCAAAGCCTGCTCCTGGAGGCCCTCCTGCGCCGGGAGGTGTGGCGGCCGCGCCAGGTGCCGGCGCTTGTGGAGCGGGGGCAGCGCCATCCGCGCCTGCGGCCGGGGCGACTGGCGCAGTGGGAGCGGGTGCTGGCGGGGCTTTCGGCGCGTCCTGGGCGATGAGTAGTCCGGGGAGGAGGAGTGAAAGGGAAATAGACAGGTGGCGGGTCATGAAAGCAGTGGTGGAAACAGGGTCAGAACGCGGAAAGGGGCGGCGAATTACGGTTTGGGCCTGGAGGCTTGATCCTCTTTTTGGATTTCGTCAAACAAGGCGCGAATCCGGGAGCGGCGCTCTTCTTCGGGCGCGTTGCGGAAAGTCTCATTGCTGAAGAGCACCCGCATTCCATCGCGGAACCTTTCCTTCGCGGCTTCGGAGAGTGATTCGTATTTTTTGCGATCGTCATCTGAGGGGCCGCTCTTGCGTGGAGCCGCCGTCGTCTCGCTGGAAGCAGCCTTCAGGGCATCCGCAGGCAGTTTGGGCATTGTTTTCAGCGGCTGGGCGAAATGCTGCTCTTTTCCCTCGATGAAGGCCCTGACGCGCAGTTCATGTGTCTCGGCATCGACAGAGGCGGAGAGGAGTTTGCGGCCCTTGGCGTCCGGGAGGAGCGTCAAGGGGATCAATTTGAGTCCTCCGGCATCTCCGAGCACCACAACCGCCTCTCCATCGGTGATGGAAAAGGCCAGCACCCGCATGGTTTCAGCCGGGACTGTGCCTGGTGCCTCTTTTGCGGTCTTTTCGGCCTTTTCAGCCACTTTCTGGGCGCGGGCGTGAAGCAGCGGAAAAAGGCAGAAAAGCAGAAAGGCGGCGTGACGCGTCATGAGAAGATCGGGGGCGGCGGTTACTTGCGCTGATCGTCCTTCTGGATGCGGTCAAACATGCTGCGGATCGCGTTGCGGCGGTCTTCCTCGGAGGCGTTGCGGAATTTTTCGTTGCTGAACATCTCCCGCATCCCGTCACGAAACTTTTCCTTGGCCTTCTCCGAGAGGGACTCGAACTTCTGGCGGTCCTCCTCGCTGGGGCCGCTCCCCCTGCGGGAGTAGCGGTCCCCGCCGGGCGGCGGCGGGCCTCCGGAAGAGGAACGGGGATCCTTCTTGAGCGCCTCCTTGGTCAACGCGGAGGCGTCGTAGCGGATGCTGACCGGTTCCCCGCCGATGCTGATCTTGGCCTGCGCGCGTGTGATGTCGGTGGATTGTGTGGCCTCGACCAGCGTCCAGCCACGCAGATTCGGCTGGTCGGTGACCACCAGCGACTCTTTGGTCACCTTGTCCAGCAGGGTGACGACCGGCTTCCCGTCCACATAGGCCACGCCGGTGAGCACGAGGGAGTCTGAGACGCTCACAATGCGGGTGAAGGGCGAGTTTTCGACCAGTTGGGTGAGCGCGTTGGGATCAAAGGGCTGCGGCAGGTCGGGATCGACCGGTCCGGCAGGTTTGGGCGGCGCGGATGCCGCGGCTGACACCGGCGGCTCCTCCCCGGGCAGCGGGATGAGTTCGGAGAGAGACAGCGGCTCGTCCGTTGACGCGGTGGGAGCCGCCGGGGCGGTCTCCTGCGCCAGCGCGGCGCTGGAGAGCAGGAAGGTCAAAAGGAGCGGCTTCATAAAAGGGCGGGGCTTGGGGGTTCTACTTCACAGTCCAGTTTCCGGCTTGAACCAGCGGGCCAGGGTGAGGTTGCACATGGCCTGCGGGGTCTTTTCCTTCGAGCGGGTGTCGAGCTCGATTTCCAGTTCCTTGATCGCCTGGAAGCGCTCAGGGGACTGGAGCCCCGCCAGCCAGCTCAGGATGTCGATCTGGTCGCCGCGCAGGCGCACCTCGATGGCCACCTCCCGATAGTTTTCATTGCTCACCGGGTCGAGCAGGGTCTTCCGACCGCTGTCGATGACGAACTGCCAGTCCAGCGCGTCATTTTCGACATCCTCCAGCAGGATGGCCTGTGCCTGGCCGAGGCTTTCGGTCTCCGGCATGGTGTCCCGCAGCCACTTGGAGCGTTTCTCCCAAAACTCGCGGTCATTGTACCAGCCCTTGTTCTCCTCCAGCTCGCGCTGCAGCGCGGTGATGTCCTGCTGTACTGCTGCATTGCGGTCCATGAACTCCGACGCGGCAAACATGGTGCCCACGAGCACCAGCGCGCCGATGCAGGCAAAGAGCAGCTTTTTTTCACGTTGGGTCAGGGCGAGGGCCATGCTGGGATTTGAATTTGAGATTTGAAATGTGGAGTGGCGGCTACGGGAGCTTGCCTTGGGCGCGGAAGGTGGCGGTGGTGCCCTTCACCTCCGGACGGGGATTGGTCCAGGTGTAGCGGGAGAGCACCTTGTTCTTTTTAAAGTCCTCGATGAACTGGAAGGCCAGTTGCGCGTCACGCGCCTCGCCGCGCACCTCGACATTGTTGCCATTGACCTCGAACCTGCGGATCACCACACCGCTCGGCGGCATGAGGCGCGTGATCTCCGCCAGCAGGAACATGGGGTAGCGCTCATGCTCCACGGCAGCCGCGTAGGCCTTCCAGCGTTCGGAGGTCTTTTTCACCGCGGCGGCGGGCTCGCTGATGTCATCGACCTCCGCTTGCAGCTCCTGCACACGCCGCTCCTGCATGGTCAGCCAGGTCCAGGCAAGGAAACCGACCGCCAGATACAGCAGCACGCCCAGAGTGGCCCAGCGGACTACTTTGGAGCGGGTGGCGCGTGCGGTCTGCGCAGCGCGCACGCTGGCAGGGAGCAGTTTGGTCCATCCCTTGGTGTCCAGATCAGCGCTGGGCGGCAGTTCCGCCACCACGCGCGCGGGCAGGTCCAGCGCCTGTCCCAGACGGTCGGCGATGGCCTTGTCAAAACCCGCTCCCACCAGTGCGATGCCTGAAATGCAGCCCTCGCCGAGCTCTGCCTCGATCGCCAGCCGCGCCAGGGTGATTTCCAGCGCCAGCGCGTCCTCTCCAGCGGGTGTCTGGGCGAAAATGTGGCTGTGATACAGTTTCCCAAGGTGGCTGGCGGCCAGAACGACATCCCCTTGCTCCTCGGTGACCACCAGGTGCCCCGCCGGGAGCTGCGCCAGCCGCAGCGCGGCCGTGTAATCGCTGGCCTCCGCCGCTGCCAGCGCCTCGGGGAAAGGGTCAGCCAGGATGTCCACACTGATGATGGACTGCCCGGCGCTCTGGCCCAGCAGGTGCCAGCGGAAATTCTTGCCCGCCGCGTCGTGGTCCAGTTTCAAACCGCGGCGCTCCAGATTCGTCGTGATGATCTGCTCCAGCAGATCGATGTCCGCCTGCGGCACGATCATGCCGATGGTACGGCAGGCGGACGCCGGCAGGCCGATGAGGAGAGGCTTTGCCAGATGGGAGGCCTCCGCCGGGGAGTCCACCGCTTCATCACTCGACTTGCCGCGCGGTTTCCAGACTCGCCAGGCGGCATCAGGAGCAGGAAGTAGCAGGGTGGCGGCGGTCATGAGGTCAGGATAAGAAAACGGGGCAGGTCAGGAACGTCCAGTCCACCGGGAAGTTTCGCCTCGCAATGGAGAAAAAAGGACGAATCCACCAGCGGAATGACGAAGCCCGCCGCACGGCTCCCGTGCGTCTTGTCTCGACACCCTGCAGCAGGATTCGTCCCCGCCTACATGCCGTTCACACCTTCCACTCGCCGCGGTATTCGCGGGTGAGCCAGGCGGCGTCTCCGCCGCTGACGTACTGGTGCGTCTCGGGGTTCCACTTGTGCGTGCCGCCGTGGTAATAGACCTGGTTCATCAGGTGGCAGGAAATGACCGTGCTGGCGCCGATGGCGACATCGCAGATCGGCTTCTCGCGGGTATTGATCGAGTTCAGCCAGTCTTCGTGGTGGTTCTTCGAGTTGTAGAGCTTCACCTTGGCGTCTGCGAGATTTTCGCGGGAGGCGAGCTCGACCTCGCGCTCCAGCGAGGTGCCCTTGGTCTCCTTGCCAATGAATTCATGCACCGTCTTGCCGCCGAGCACGAGCTTGAACTTGCCGCGGTTCACATGCACCTCGCCGCCTTCGCCGAAGAAGGACACGCCGAAGCCGTTCTTGTGGATGAGCGGGATGCCGCTGGCGTAGATGAGTTTCGCGCCTTCCTTCGCCTCGTCATGCTTGTCCGGCGCGATGATCTCGACCGGGCCGTGTTCGTCCTCGCCGAGGCCCCACTGCGCGATATCGATGTGGTGCGCGCCCCAGTCGGTGATCATGCCACCGCCGTACTCGCGCGTCATGCGCCAGGCGGGGAAGTGATTGTGGACGCCGCGCGGGCTCAGCACGCTGCTGTAAGGCGCCAGCGGACCCGGGCCGCACCAGCGGTCCCAGTCGAGGCCCGGTTCCATCGGTTCCTCAGGATTCGCGTTCTGTTTCGCCGGAGAGCCAAAGGAGGTCTCCACGTGCTTGATTTTGCCGATCACGCCGTTGCGCACGAGCTCGCAGGCCACGCGGAATTCCTTGCTGGAGCGCTGCTGGGAGCCGGTTTGCAGGATCTTGCCGCTCTTGCGCACGGCGTCGATCAGCGTCACCGCCTCGTGGATGTTGTGCGTCAGCGGCTTCTCGCAGTACACGTCCTTTCCGGCGTTCACAGCCGCGATGGCGATGAAGGCGTGCCAGTGGTCCGGCGTGGCGATCACCACGGCGTCGATGTCCTTGCGCGCCAGCAGCTCGCGGAAGTCATTGTAGGCGCCGCAGCCCTTGTAGCCGGTGTTTCCGTCCTTCGCATAGCGCTCCTCGACCGTCTTTTTCGCATGCTCGCGGCGCGTGGTGTCCACATCGCAAACGGCCACGACTTGCACCTCTTTACGCCCCAGGAAGTTGTTGAGGTGTCCGCTGTTCATCTTGCCCATGCCGATGAAGCCGAGGTTCAGACGCGAGTTCGGGGCCGTTTCCGCGCTCCACACGCGGGAAGGGAGGATGAACGGCACTGCCGCGGACGCGGCGGCGGCTTGAAGGAAATGACGACGGGAAGGAGCGGTGTGCATGGTGGATTTGGGTGGTTGGCGGAATGAGTGGGCGGCTTTTACGCCCCTGGCAAACGCTTCCTTGCGCCTGTGCGCCGCGCTCCTACCATGCGCCACCATGAAATGGCTGCCCGTGCTCCTGTTGTCGTCCGTCCTGCTTTCCAATTGCATCGACCCCTATGCCTACGACATGGGACGCGATCCCTACCACGACCCCTACGGCAGCCAGCGCCGCGCCGACATGCGCGATCACGGCCGCCAGCTCTCCCAAATGGCCTATGAGCGCGGTCTGGCAGATGGCCAGATGGACGCGCAGCAGCGCCAGAGCCAGAACTACAACCGGCACCGCAGCCGCTTCGATCCCAGCACCGAGATGGCCTACCGCGACGGCTACAATCAAGGCTACAGCCAGGCCAGCAGCCGCCTCGGCGGCGGTTACCTCCCGCCTCCCGGCTACCCGAACACGCCGCCGCCCGTCATTCCCACACCCGCGCCGCAGGCGAACGACCCCGCCTATCAACAAGGCTATGACTACGGCCTGCGTGACCGCACCGGCGGTCGTGTGGCCGATCCAGCCGCGCATGTCGGTCGTTACGACCCGCGCCGTCGTTCCAGCTTCGAGCGCGGCTACTACGATGGCTACAACGCCCGTTCTTCCATGAGCACACCCGCCCCCGGCAGCGGAAGCAGGCGCTTTTGGTCGTTGTAAAACCAGCGCGGCCTGAGGTTAGATGTGAGAAGTCAGAGGTTGGGGGTTGGACGTCGTCTGTCACGTCTCACCTCTTGCTTCACACCTTGTTCGTCCTCCTACCCCATGCGCCCTCTCCTTCTCGCTCTCCTCGTCCTCTCCGCCCACGCCGCGGACTTCGACATCCTCATTGAGAAAGCACAGATTGCCGATGGAACGGGCGCGCCGTTGCAAAGCGGTTCCATCGCGATCAAGGACGGGCGCATCGCCGCCATCGGCCAGGTCAGCGGCACTGCCACGCAAATCATTGACGGCCGCGGTCTCGTCGCCGCGCCGGGATTCATCGACGTTCACACGCACTCGGAGACCATTTGCGCCAATCCCGTCGCGGAGAATTTCCTGCGCATGGGCGTGACCACCATCATCACCGGGAATTGCGGCAACTCGCGCACTGATGTTGGCAAGTTTTTCGCTGAGATCGAGGCCGCGCGTCCCGCGTTGAATATCGGCACGCTCATCGGCCATGGCAGCGTGCGCAAGGAGGGAATGGGCGGCAGCTTCATCCGCGCGCCGGATGCCGCGCAGCTCGAAGTGATGAAACAACTTGTCGAACAGGCCATGCAGGACGGCGCGGTGGGCCTCAGCACCGGCTTGATCTACGTCCCTGGCTCCTTTGCGAAGACGGAGGAGATCATTGAGCTCGCCAAGGTCGTCGCGCGGCACGATGGCACCTACGTCAGCCACATGCGCTCCGAGACGGTCAAGATCTTCGACGCGCTCGATGAATTCATACGCATCGCGCGCGAGAGCGGCTGCCGGGCCGAGGTTTCCCACATCAAGCTCTCCGGCCCGACCGCGTGGGGAAAAGCGGGCGAGGTGCTTGCCGTGCTCGACAAGGCACGCGCCGACGGATTGAAGATCACGCACGACCAATACGCCTACACCGCCTCCTCCACCGGCCTGCGCCAGACCATCCCCGACGCCGCGCTGGAGGGCACGCGCGAGGATTTCATCCAGCGCCTCGCCGATCCGGCCAAAAAGGCCGAAATCATCTCCGCCATGGCCGAAATGCGTGAGCGCCAGGGCCGCAAGGACTACGCCTATGCCGTCATCGCCAAATGTGTCAGCCGGCCGGAGCTCAATGGCAAAAGCGTGCCCGAGGCCGCGAGACTCCTGCGCGGCGCAGACACGCTCGACGACCAGATTGAGACCATCCTCACCCTGGAGAGCGAGGACGGTGCCAGCGCCGTCTTCCACGGCATGAACGAGGACGATTTGCAGGTCTTCCTCAGGCACCCGCTGACCATGATCGCCAGCGACGGTGGCCCGCGTCGCCTCGGTGAGGATGTGCCGCACCCGCGCAGCTACGGCAACAACGCCCGCGTGCTCGGCCGCTATGTGCGCGAATTGAAACTCCTCACCCTCGAAGACGCCATCCGCCGCATGACCTCCCTCCCCGCGCAGACCTTCCAGCTCAGGGATCGCGGCGCATTGAAGCCTGGAGCCATCGCCGATGTGGTCCTCTTCGACCTCGCGAAGGTGAGTGATCCCAGCACCTTTGCCGACCCACACCACCACGCCGAGGGTTTTGTCCACGTGCTCGTCCATGGAACACCCGTCATTCAAAACGGCACGCTCACCGAGGCGCGGCCAGGGCAGATTGTGCGGAGAGCGCGATGATCCCCCGCGGCCGTTCTTGAAAAACTTGTCGGCCGGTCAAGGTCCTGCCCTGGACAGTGCCTCAGCATGGCTGTCAGACTCCCGGAGGCCGCCATGCCCGCCGGTTCTTCCTGCGCTTCTCTTCTGATCATCCAGCAGGCTGCTGAAAAACACCGCAATGCCCGCAGACCGGGTCAATGCCCCGATCTACAGCGCAGGTGCTCGCGCTTTTGTAGCACCGGCCAGTGGCGGTGATGGCGTTTTCAGCAGCCCGCCAAGCCGCGTCAGTCCTCCCCATATTTGCACAGGAGGTTCCAGAGATGCTGGATGTCCGCCTCGGTGATGCCCGGGCAGTCACGCAGGCATTCCTCATCAAAGCGTGACCTGGCCTGCGCCTTGAGCGTGCGGTTGAAAAAGGCCTTCAGCTTCACCAGGGTCGTCTGGTGCCGCGCGGCCAGCTCCTCCTGCGTGGGCAGCGGGCGTGGCGGCCAGCGGTCCAGGAGGGTGAAGGGCAGCAGATCAGCCACCAGGTCACGATTCCCCTTCCTCGCGTGCTTGTGCAGCAGTGTCGCCTTCGCGGCCTGCCAGATCTCCCGCGCCAGCATCAGGTCAAAGGTCGGCTCCGGTGCCAGGTGGGCCAGGTGCGCGGCGCGGTAGCTGTGCTCGGCGTGCTCCGGATTGAACTCCACGAACTCGCTGCTGCCGCCGCGTTTCTGTGTCTTGCGCGCGGCGTGGTGGCTGTTCACCTGGTTGCGGAAACAGGCCATCAGCCAGGTGCTCAGGCGCGTGTTCTTGAGAGGGTCAAAACGCTGAAGGAGGCCGTCCCGCACCACCTCGACAAAAAAATCCTGCACGAGGTCCTGCGCGTCCGGCTCGCTGAGCCCGAGTGCCCGCGCGTAGCCGTAAATGGACGGATAATACACCGTGCAAAACCGCGCCACGGACACCTCCCGCGTCCGCGAGTCCACATCGTGGATCAGCGACAGCAGGGTTTGGGAGGTGGTTGGAAAGAGTCGCGGGGAGTCGGACATCCGGTGGGTGTGCTGAAAAAAGCAGATGCTGGTGACAGTTCCTGGGGATGTTTGCAACTCCTCCGCTTGTGTTTCGGACTGCGCCGTCGTTTAGAATGTTTTCCGACTTCCCCCGATGCCCTCGCCGCTGCTGTCTGACATCCTTCATTCGTTTGGCTGGGACCAGCGCTTCGAGTTGCTGGAAAAAATCGGCGCGGGAGCCATGGGGCAGGTCTGGCGGGCGCGGGAGATTGGCACCCACCGCATCGTGGCCCTCAAGTTCCTCGATCCCTCCCGCAGCGGGGATGAGCAATCCCTCGCGCGTCTGGAGATCGAGGGGCAGACCCTCATGCGCCTGCGGGAGGCCGGCGGGCATGATCATGTGGTGCCCATCCTCGACTTCCAGGTCACGCAGGAGCACGCCTGCCTCGTCACGGAGTTCATTCCAGGCCTCAATCTGCGCAAGTGGTGCTCCAGCCACCGGCTGGGCTTGCGGGAGCGCGTGGGTCTCATCGCGCACGTCGCGCGTGCCAGCGGCTGGTTCCAAGGTCTCGGCATCGTGCACCGCGACCTCAAACCGGCCAACATCCTTGTCAGCGCCGTCACGCATCAACCCGTCATCGTCGATTTCTCCATCGCCAAGGTTGAGGACAATCTGACGCTCACCCTCACCAACGAAGCCCTCGGCACCGCGCCCTACATGGCCCCGGAGCAGTTTGACCGCCGCCGCGCGCCCGTCTCCCCCGCCACGGACGTCTATGCGCTGGGTGCCACGCTTTACGAGCTGCTCACCCAGGTGCCGCCGCATCCCGGCGAGTTCACCGTCATCATCCAGCGCCATGCCGAGGAGATCCGCCCCGCGCCCCCCTCCGCGCTGAATCCTGACATCCCGCGCGACCTTGAGTGCATCATCCTCAAAGCCCTCTCCCACCGCCCCGCTGACCGCTATGCCGATGGCACCGCCCTCGCCGAGGACCTTGACCGCTTTCTGGCCGGTGAACCAGTGAAAGCCCGCCCTCTCCCGTTCGTCACGCGTCTCGTTCGACGCGCGCGGAGAAAACCGGCGCTCACCGCCGCGCTGGCGGCGTGCGTGGCGCTCGGCGCTTTCATTTTATGGAATCTACCGCGCCAGAAAGCTCAGAGAGAGCGTTTCAGCCTGCAAACACGGCTCACCACAGCCATGCAGCATGGCGAGTGGAACAGCAGCACGCTGGCGGAGGCTGAGGCCACGCTCGATGCTCTCACGAATTACAATGACCCGCTTGTCGTTCAGGTCCGACAACGGTTCCATGACGATGTCGTGCATGACATGGAGTCCCGCCTCCAGCAGAACCACTTGCGGGAGGAGGACTACACCTGGCTCCGCACGCTGAACACCTGGCTGCAACCCCGAGCACCTCTCCATGCCAGCCGCCTACAAAGCCTGATCACGGAGCGTGAGGGGCGGTGGGAGACCCGCGTGCAACTCCGGGCTCCCTTCAGCGATCTTCAGGGCCTGATCCCGAGAAGCGATGTCCAGGTGACCGGCGGTCTGCTCTACCCGGTTTACAACGGTCCGCCGGAGGTTCCCGCACCCATCACCTTCACTGATTCGGTCTCCGTGCCTTCGGAAGTCATCTTCACCTTCCAAGTGGATGCGCACGACTATCACCCGACCACCATCGTCTTCTACCATCAGGGCACGCGAGTGGCTGCCGGGCTGTATCGGGTCCGCCACCTCAGCACCACCATGCGCGGCCAGATGCTCAAAGATGCCTCAGCCGACCTGGAAAGCTTTGTGCTCACCTTGAAGCTGAACCAGGACGACAATCGCACCCTGCACATCCCGGATGTGCATCTGCTGGACCAGCCTTTCCGCATGAGCGTGCGTCTGGAGCGGGAGTGGGTCGAAGCCCGTGTCAATGAGCGCCACAGCTTGCGTGCGGATTTCGTTTTCACGCAGTCCGGCGCACAGGCAACCAACTACTGGCGGTTGAGCTGGCCCAAGAACCTCGGCCTCAAAGAACTCACCCTGCGCACCCGCCGTGCCGATGCCATCAGTCCGCTGGAAGAGGCCGACCTCGCCGCCATGCAGGGGAGCTATGCGGAAGCCATCCGCCACTACGAACGGCTGCGTGGCGATCCGCAGTTCGGGGCCGAGGCCCGCTACAAGACCGCCGAGTGCCTTTTGCTCCAAGGCGAGTCTGCCGAGGCCCTGCCGCTGTGGAAATCACTCGCCACAGGTCCTTCCAGCCAGTGGCGAGACCGCGGCCTCCTTCGATTGTGGACCCACAGCGTCATCTCCAAATCCGGTGATGCGCCCCGCTATCTGGCGCTTCTCCCTGATCCGCTGCCCGCTTCCATGATCGGGCAGATCAGCCAGGTGCAGGTCGATGTCGTCAGCCAGGCCTACGCCCAGGTCGGCATGAGCAGCGCTCTCCCGAGGGTGGACCCGCTCATGATCACCGAAGCCACCAAGGCATTCCGGCTTCTCCGCCAGCCGCCCGTGCAGATTGCCTCCCGATTCGCTCTCGCCCACCATTCCGCCGGTCTGGATCGGGAAAGCCATTCGCTCTATCGAGATGGATTGGACGATGCCCTGCAGACGGTTCGCACGCCTGACGACATTCGCGCTGTCACCAACTGCCTCGATCAATGGTGCCGCATCCATCATTCTGAGAGCAACGAGTCCCTGGCCAGCAGGCTCAACCAGTGGAAAAAGAAGAGGCCTGATGATCCCACCGTGCAGGCCATCTGGCACATGGAGCAGGCCCGCCGCGCCGCCCGAGGGCGAAATCTTCGCGGTGCCATCACTCTCATTCAAGAAGCCAGGCAGTTACGGCCTGAGGAGATGGACAATCGCATCCACACCAGTCTTTGGCTGCTCCAAGGCATGCTTTATCGTCTTCAAAACACGGAGGACCGCGCCCTGAGCGCCTGGCAAAAGGCCAACTCCATCGCCGAAACCGTCACGATGAAAAGCCCGCTGCACCTCATGGACCGCGTCATCCTGAGCAGCCTCACTCAAGCCTGGGATCTGCGCATGGCGGGTGATCTGCTCACCACCCTGGCCGGTCGTCATCTCATCGGGGAAGAGCAGACGGAAGCCAAAGCTGCTTTCAACGCCACTTTCCTCACCGATCCCGCCTGGCTCACTACTTTCAACAACGTGCTTCAAGGCGAAGAAGGCCTGCAATTCGCCGAGGACTACGCTTTGTGCCGCCAGCCGCCGAGGGAGCTCGTCTGGCACTTCTACCGGCTGCTCCTGGAGCACCACTTCCTCAGCACCGCCTTCCCGAAAGCCACGCCAGATCAAACCAACCGCGTCCGCCAGATCGTGGACGCGCTCGTCACCGAAATGGCCATGAACCCCCGTGGCGAGATCTCCCACCTCTACGCCTACCTCCGCGCTTGGAACGATCCCTCCGCCGCGAAGGTCCTCTTCGACACGACCTACCCCTACAGCCCCGCCTTGGTCGAAGACATGAAGTGGCTCCTCCAGCAGAGGTTTGAATAACGAATATCGAACAAGGAACTCCGGATATCGAATTGGCGGCAGGTCGTGCAGACGCTATTTTCATCATTCTGAAATCCCTGTTGAACCGTCCGCGTCTCTTGGCGGAACGGGAGATGTTTTTCCAGAATCCGCAGCATCTTCCTGCGGAGTTGGAGATTCATCTCCAGAGGCTTCAGCGCTTCTCGAAGCCATGGGAGATGCTTTTCCAATACCTTTGGCACTCTCTGACGAAACGGGAGACGTTTCTCCGGAACCCTCAGCGTCTCTTGGCGGAACGGGAGATGTTTTTCCAGAATCTTCAGCGTCTTCCGGCGGAGTTGGAGATTCATCTCCGGACTCTTCAGTGCTTCTCAAAGCCATGGGAGATGCATCTCCAGGACCTTCGGCATCTTCCGGCGGAGTTGGAGATTCATCTCCAGGAACGGGAGATGCTTCTCCAGGACCTTCGGCGTCTTCCGACGGAGTTGGAGATTCATCTCCAGAAGCTTCAAAACCATCTCCCGGAACGGGAATTTGGCCCCCAAAGCCTCCAAATCAGCTTTTTGGGCGTTAAACACCTGGGGGACAGGATATCCTGCCACGCCGACCGCCATGCAACCGCTCCGCTGGGCGTTTCCAGCTATTATCTGGAGCCGGGTGGTCCTGCCACGCTCACCCACTGGAAATTCCGCGCCATCTACCGCGTGGACGACGCCCTAGTCGGCCAGCGGGGCCCCTCGGTCAGCATCGCCGCGGGCGGGTGAGCGTAGCCGCGGGCGCTAGCCCGTGGAAGGCGAGCGTCCCCCGGGTTTTCGCATGCTTCCCTGACCACCGCCTTGCGGCGGCGGCTACTGAGGCGGCCACGCATCCTCAAAAAAAATTCGTCCACACTGTCACCGCCATTCCGGTTTTCCGGTATTCCCTCCGTAACATGTCCCGTCTGTTCCTTATCTGTCTCTTCCTGGCCTCGCTTCTCCCCACGACCGCGATTCACGCGCTGGGCATCATCTCCGGTTTTCGTGTCGAGAATGGTGTCATCACCGTGCAGTTCGAGGAGAATCCGGGCGTCTATTATCTGCTCGAATACTCGCCGGATCTGACGACCTGGGGGCCTGCGGACATGAGCCTGGGCATCGACTCGGTGCTCGATCTGACGCCCGGGGTGATCAAAGGCTTCTTCCGGGCGGTGCCGTACAGCAAGTTCTCGCCCTTGGACAGCGATGGCGACGGCATTGACGATGTGTATGAGTTGAATCATTCCAGCGTGCTCGATCCGCTCAATCCGAATGATGGCTCCCAACTGGCTCCCGGGGGCGGCGGGCTCACCAATTATCAAGTGTACCTGAGCCTCTTTGGCATCACGAGCTACAAGATCCTCCAGCGGGAGGGCCGCGAGGTCAGCGTCTTCAATTTCGGCAGTGGCGATCCATTTGAGGCAATCACGCGTGAGCAATCCGTCTTCAACTTCGGCAGCCCCAGTGCCACCGTGGAGGCGAACAGCCGCGAAATCTCCCTCTACAACGGCCAGGCCGTGCCGGTGAGTGATCTGGCGCAGCGGGAGAGCCGCGAGTGGAGCGTCTTCAACTTCGGCAGCCCCAGCGCCAGCGTCGAGGCGAACAGCCGCGAAATCAGCCTCTACAACGGCCAGGCCGTCCCCGTCAGTGATCTCCTCCAGCGCGAGAGCCGCGAGTGGAGCGTCTTCAACTTTGGCAGCCCCAGCGCCACCTACGAGGCCATCAGCCGCGAAGTCAGCGTCCTCAACTTCACCGAACCCTAGCGAACATCGAACATTCAACTTTCAACATCGAACGCAGAACACAGCGCCGGCTCCGCCAGTTCTTCCAAATCATAAGTCATAAATCATAAATCCCCTCTCTTTCCCATGAACCTCAGACCCAAGCCCACCACCCTCCTCCTCGCCGCTTTCTTCAGCGGCGTCCTCGCAGCCCAAGCGCAGCTCACCATCCCCAGCGATGGCTCTGACGGCGCGTTCAATCCTGCCACCAACGTCGAGATCGACCTCGGCCTCGCCACCAACGGCCTCTGGAACAGCCCCGGCAGCGGCAATGGCGTCTATGACGCCGAAAAATGGGCCGTGGTCTTCAAATACAGCTCCGTGAACATTCCAGCGGGTGTCTCCGTGACCTTCAAAAACCACCCGGCCTATGCGCCGGTCGTTTGGCTGGTGCAGGGGAATGTGACGATTGATGGGGAATTGAATCTGGATGGAAAATCTGGGGTAAGCGATACTGTTGGCGGACTTCTTCCAACGGAACCTGGGCCTGGAGGTTTCCGTGGCGGAGCACGAGGTGCAACAGTTTCTGGTCACGGATATGGACCCGGTGGACGTGGCTTCTATGGTCGCTATGCCACCATCTACGGTAACCCCCAGATCATACCGCTCATCGGCGGCTCTGGCGGTTATTCTGCTTTCGGGAAATCTGGAGCTGCTGGTGGTGGGGCCATAGCTATTTTTGCTTCAAACACTATCTCGATTGATGGGTTGGTCACAGCTGGCACAAAAGAAACCCAACCTGAAATAATCGGTAGTGGTGGTGCAGTGCGGCTAGTTGCAAACTTGGTTCAGGGCACCGGACAAGTGCGTTGCGCCACGACGTTCACAAACACCAATTATGCGCCTGTGACGTCAGATAGCTTTGGTCGGATTAGAATTGAAGCTAATTCGCTAAACTCGAGCCTCCAAACCCTACCTGAGACAATTGGTGTGTCGCCACCCAATACCCCAATCATCTGGCCTGCCGCCAACGCCCCCACCGCCAAAGTGATCAGCGTGGACTCAGTGAATGCCCCGCTTGATCCCCGCGCGCCACTCGTCGCGGGTGCCGATGTCGCCATCCAGAACAGCAATCAGGTCAACATCCTGATCGAAACCACTAACTTCCCCATTGAAGGCGTGGTGCAGCTGAACATCACGCCGAAATTCGGCAACCGCACCACGCATACCGCCACACGCCTCAGCGGCGACATCACCTCCGCCACCTGGCAGGTGCAGACGACGCTGCCGCAGGGCTTTGTCACCCTCCAAGCCCGCGCGACACAGCCGTAGTCCTCCGCTCGTAGCCGCCGTCGCCATGCGAGGCCGGGCCGCGTGCATTCCACGGGCTTGCGCCCGCAGCTACGCAGCGCGCCTGCCACAACTTTGCCCGGCGGCCCTCCTCGAATTCACCGCCGGGCATTGCGGACACCGCCTCTCCATGTGGATGAGGCGGTGTTTTGTTTGAGGCTCCGTTGACCACAACCGGCTGGAATCACGCTCGGCAAGATTGGAACGCCGCGGAAGAAGGCACCGTGTAGAAGCAGACGTGAGTTTGCCTCCTCTCGAAGTGGCCCTGTCCCTGCGGGAAATGACCTCAGACTGCAACGGACTGACAATCCACCTTCCCTTTTTCAAAACAACCCGGCGCTGCGCAACCGCCGGGCAAGCGCCTGCTGGCGTGCTCCCATGCGATCGCGTTGGCGGCGGTGCATCGTCAGCGGCAGCCGTTTCGGCGGAGAGGCGGCGAAGCGAATGTCCGCGCTCCCGTCCGTGGCTTTTTCGTCCTTTTTTCTCTCTTTCGGCCAAGCCAGGGGGAACGTTCAACGTCGAACGTCCAGCGCGGAACGTCCAACACCAGAACGGGCTAAAGCCCGAACTACAAACGACGAAGGCGCAACTCTGCTCTCTTTCGGTTTGTCGGACGCGGCGCAGCGCGTCCCTACCCACTTCTAACTTCTAACTTCTGACCTCAGCCAACCGCTCTCTTTCGGCCAAGCCAGAGGCAACATTCAACGTCGAACGTCCAACGCGGAACGCCCAACGATGGAGCGGGCTAAAGCCCGAACTACGAACGACGAACGCACACCTCTGCTCTCCGCCCTCTCCCGGTCTCGTCGGACGCGGCGCAGCGCGTCCCTACCGACCTCTCACGTCTCACTTCTAACTTCAGCCCCTCCGCCCTCCGCCCTTTTTCGTCCTTTTTCCTCTCTTTCGGCCAATCGGAATCCCGTTTGTCGGACGCGGCGCAGCGCGTCCCTACCGACCTCTCACGTCTCACTTCTAACTTCAGCCCCTCCGCCCTCTTGACGCGTCGGTGTCCGCCGCCTCATAAATGACCCCACCCATGACACGCACCGGCATCCTCGCGGGAGGAAATTTCATCATCGACCACGTCAAGCTCATCGACCGCTACCCGGAGCAGGACATGCTGGCGTTCATCGCCAGCGAGACCTCGTCGAACGGCGGCGGGCCCTACAACGTGCTTAAGGACCTGGCCGCGATGCAGGCGGGCTATCCGCTGGAGGCGGCGGGCCTGGTGGGCCGGGACGCCAATGGGGACTGGATCCTGCGCGACTGCGCGGCGGCGGGGATCGACACGACGCAACTGCACCAAACCGACGCCGCCCCCACGAGCTACACGGACGCGATGACCGTGACCAGCACCGGCCGGCGCACGTTTTTCCACCAACTGGGCGCGAATGCCGTGCTGGGGGCCGCGCACTTTGACTTCAGCCGCACGCAGGCCCGCATCTTCCACCTGGGCTACCTGATGCTGCTGAGCGAGATGGACCGCATGCTGGAGAACGGCCGCACGGTGGCCAGCACGGTGCTGGAGGCCGCGCAGGCGGCCGGGCTGCGCACGAGCGTGGATCTGGTGAGCGCGGAGCATCCGGACTTTCGCGCGATCACGGAGGCCTCCCTGCCCTTCACGGACTATCTTGTCCTCAATGAGATCGAGGCTGGGAAAGTCGTCGAGGAGGACCTGAAAACCGCGCATCATGACATCCCGCGCATGCAAGCCGCTGCGCGGCAGTTGCTGGACCGTGGTGTGCGCCGGGAGGTCATCATTCATTTCGAGGCGGGGGCCGTCGTGGCGGAGAAAAGCGGCGCGCTGCATCACCAGCCCTCCCTGCGCCTGCCGCCGGGCTTCATCGCCGGCGCCACCGGCGCGGGAGATGCCTTTGCCGCCGGGTACCTGCACGGCACGCACGAGGACTGGCCGGTGGCGGAGCGCCTGCGGCTGGCTGTGTGCACGGCGGCGGCCTGCCTCACGCATCCCACGCCTTCCCAGGGGCTGCGCCCGGTGGCGGAGTGCCTGCGGCTGGCGGAGCGGTATGCCGCCGGGTGAAAACATCCGGATTCAGCGGCGCGGGGCCGCGGGAGCGCGCATCCTGGCCACCTCGTTCCTGGTCAGCTCCCGCCATTTTCCCTTGGGCAGGTTTCCCAGCTCCAGCGCGCCGATCTTCACGCGCACCAGGCGCAGGACCTCGATGCCGAAGGCGTCCAGCATGCGGCGGATGTGGCGGTTGCGGCCCTCGTCGAGGATGAACTCCAGCCAGGTGTTCTTTTCGCCGGTGCGGAGGATTTTCACCGCTTTGGCGGACAGGTGCTCACCCTCGTCCTCCACGCCGCGCTGGAGGCGGGCGAGGTGTTTTTCATCCACCCTGCCCTCAATCTGGACGTGGTAGGTCTTGTCCAGATGCGTGTCGGGATTGGTGATGGTGTCCGCCCACGCGTTGTCGTTGGTGAAGAGGAGCAGGCCCTCGCTGGCCTTGTCGAGACGGCCCACCGGGGAGAGATGCGGCAGCCGCGCGCCTTCAAAGCAGGTGAAGACGGTGTCACGGCCGAGCTCGTCGGAGGCGCTGGTGACGAGGCCGCGCGGTTTGTTCAGCATCACATGCACATGCCGCTCCTGATTGATGCTGACATCATCCATGACGAGGATGTCCTGGCCTAACACGACGGGGAACTCCGGATTCTTCCGCACGACGCGGTTCACGCTGACCTTGCCCATGCGGATGAGCTCCGCCGCGCGGCTGCGGGAGCAGAAGCCGAGCTTGGAAAGGGCGCGGGCGAGTCCGGTGCGGGTGACGGCGGGTGGTGGCATGGGAATGCCATAGCGCGGGCCGCTTCATCGCGCCGCGCCTTTTTTGAATCCTTGAGGGAGATCATGCATGCAAAGCACGGGCTGGCATGCTTCAATCCACCCCATGCACCCGCGCTGCTTCGCCCGTTTTTGTTTCCTCGTCATGGTGACCCTCGCCCAGATGTCTGTGGCGCGCGCGGCGCTGGACGCGATCACCTTTCACGCGGAGCCGGGAAAGCTCTTTGTGCCGGTGGATGAGGCGGTGGACGAGCTGAACTGGCCGGTGAGAAAGGACGACATGGGCAAGGTCTTCCAGATCAAGGAGACGCCCTTTCCGCCCGGCGCGCTGCGCACGCTGACGGACGGCACCGAGCTGATCAGCACGGAACAGCTCGCGCAGGCCGGGGCGGCGGTGTCCGTGCCGGACGAGGCGGGCCGCGTGCGCGTGGGCGGCTTCATCCGCGGCTTCACGCTGGTGCCCGGCGCGCAGCGTGTGGAGGTGAGCCTCAAGACACAGCGCCTGAAGGGCTGGCAGGGCGGCCGGCTGGTGATCGAGACGCGCATCAGCTCCGGCCGCAACGGGCGCACGCCGGCGGGCGAGTTCCGCGCGGGCCCCTACCGCTCGAAAATGCATTTCTCCAGCCTCTATGACAACGCGCCGATGCCCTGGAGCGTGCAGATCAACCGCCATGTCTTCATCCACGGATTCAGCAGCGTGCCAAACTATCCCGCCTCCCACGGCTGCATCCGCGTGCCGCTGACGGAGGGAAATCCGGCACGCTTTTTTTATGAGTGGGTGCTCGCCGGCACGCCGGTGAGTGTGCGGAAGGAGTGAATGGCGCGTCACGGCTCGCCAATGGTGGGATGTGTCACCACGGCGGCGGCGGATTTCGCGGCGCGGGTGAGCACCTCGCGCGGTTGTTTGCCGCCGGGCACGACCTCATGCGCCATGCCTTTGTAGCGCAGCGGCGCGTAGCCGAGCGCCAGCAGCGCGTCGAGCGGCGCTTGCTTGAGGCCCGGCTTCCAATAATCGGGCGCGCCGCCGGTCTCGTAGTAGTAGAGCCACTCGCGGGAGGCATCCACCCAGCCCGCGCAGAGCAGCACATGACGGCGCGGGATGTTCAGGAGGTCGCCGGGCTGCAGCTCGCGCGCGGAGGGCAGTTCCGTGCAGACGGCGGGCAGTTGCGAGGTGTCATGCACGCGCGGCAGTTTCAGACAACGCGAAACGAAGCCGGAGCAGTCCACACCGGCCGCCTGGGCGCTCACGCCTGCGTTATCAGCACGGCGCTTTGCAGGCGAGGACACATCTCCGGCGGCCAGACCATCCGCCACCGCGGCATCAAACGACGCCGGATCGTCAAAACCGCCCCATTTGTATGGAATGCCCGTGTTGACCTGCCCCGGCAGCCACCAGCCGCGTCTTTCGTGCTGCGGCTCGTGACCGATGTCCGGCGTGTGGACCAGCACGCCCGCCTTGTCCGCGCCATGCAGGATGTTTTTGGCAAAGGGCTGCCACGCATGACTCGTGTAGCGCTGCGCGATGCTCATGGCCTCCTGCGGCGTGACCTGCGAGGGCGCGGAAGGGTCCCCTGGAATGAGCTGCGGTGACTTCGGGGCCGGCGCGGTGCAATTGGCGAGCCAGAGGACAAGGAGCAGCGAGAGTCGTTTCATCACGGGAAGGCATGAATGACCGCAGGAGGGTCAAAAAGCAAAATGTCAGCGGCGCGGCCCTTGTTTTTCCTCTTTCGTTTTCTCCGGTCATCCCCAAAAATCCCGCGCATGAGCCGCTGCCTGCGAATCGCCCTCCTCGCCCTGTTTCCCGTCCTCGCCGGCGCGCAGGGCACGCGCACGGCGCTGGTCATCGGCAACGCGAAGTATGAGTCCGCCGTCGGCCCGCTGCGCAATTCGGTGAACGATGCGAAAGCGGTCGCCAAACTGCTGCGCGGGCTGGGATTCAGCGTGGTCGAGGAGCACAACGTCACGCGCGATGATCTGCTGGAGGCTGTGGCGGATTTTCGGAAGAAAACGACCGGCGCGGAAGTCGCGCTGTTCTACTTCGCCGGGCACGGCATCTCCGTGGGCGGCTCCAACTACCTGATCCCGGTGAAAAGCGGCTACGACCCGCAAAACGCCGATGAAACGACGCTGCGCCTGCTGGCGGAGACGAAGCTCTTCAACGCGGAGCAGGCTGTGGCGGAGATGAGCGCCTCCGGCGCGCGCTGCAACCTGGTGATCCTCGACGCCTGCCGCAACACGCCCGTGGCGCGCACTCCGCGCACACGCGATGCGACAGCATCCGGCGGTCTTTCAGAGATGCAGCCGCCTGCGGGCTCGCTCATCGCCTTTTCGACCGACGCGGGCCGCATCGCGCACGATGGCGATGGCGCGAACGGCCTCTACACCGAGGAGTTGCTCAAACACATGCGCACGCCCGGGCTGACCATCGAGCAGGTCTTCAAACGCACGCGCGCGGGTGTGCTGGAGCGCTCCGGAGGCGCGCAGATCCCCGCCGAATACTCGCGGCTCATCGGCGAGGACATTTTTCTGGCCGGCGCGGCATCGCTTCCGCCGCCTCCCGCGCCACCGATGAAGGCGGAGCCTGCCGCCGCGCCCACACTGGCGGAAATCACGAAACTGGCCGCCGCAGGCAAGGCCGCCGAATGCGTCACGGCCCTGCAACAAACCGCCGCCAGCCGTGGCGCGGGCGATTTCGCCTCCGCGCCGCTCGAAACACTGCTGGAGCGCGCCAAGGACGATTTGAAAGACGCCACCGCGCCGTCACCCAAGGTCGAAAACGCGATGAAAACCTGCGAACTCGTGCTGACGGCCCTGCGCGAGTGCCTGCCGCCTGATCACACGCAAAAAGCCGCGCTGACCGCCAAGGCGCAGAACCGCCGTGGCGACGCGCTGCTGCTCTTTGGCCGCGCGGACGAGGCCCTCGACGCCTACAACGCCGCGCTGCCGCTGGCACCCGACGACGCCTACATCCAGTTCAACCGCGGACGCGCTTTGCAGGCACTCGGCGATGACGCGGGAGCACGCGCCGACTTTGAGGCCGTGGTGAAATCCAGAACCGCGAAGCCCGGTGCGAAGAAGCTCGCGCAAGAGGCGCTCACAGCGATGAAAGGCGCATGACGAGTGATTCGTAACGCGTGAGCCACGTTCGGCACTCTTTTCAGACTCACGCATCACTCGTCACGCATCACCGGTTTTGCCAAACCGCCGCGCCAGCACACACGCGCCCGCGATGAGCAGCGTGCCGGCAAACCACCACGGCCAGTACTTCAGCGAACCGGCGAAAACCTGGATGTCATCGGTCGGAAGGCCTGTTTCCTTCGCCAGATGGCCTGTGTGCCAGCCGAAGAGCAGCGTGGTGAGGCCATAGGAGAGATTGATCGTGAGGCCGCGAAAGCTGAGCGCGGTGGCGCGCTGCGCGGAATCGACGACAGCGTTCATGTAGTGCGAGAGGAAGAACTGAAGGAAGCGCATGCCCAGGAAAAGCGGCACGACGAGCACGACACCGGACCAGCCCTGCGCCGGATACGCGGCGGCGAAAAGACCGCCGAGCACAACAAGCGCCAGCCAGGTGAAATTGACCGTGCCGCTCATGCGCCGCGTGGCTTTTTCCATCAACGAGGCGGTGAACAGCCCCAGCAGCGAAACGCAGGTGCCGATGACACCAAACCAGCCCTCCTCAATGCCGACGAGGCGGTAGAAGTTGCTCGCGACGGTCAAGAAGAGCCGGATCATGCTGTCGAAGACGAGGCCGAAGACAATGAGCGCAAAAGCGGCGCGCGTGCGCCAGATCCAGCCGCCGGTGCGGAGGATGGAGGCCCATGTTTCCCGGATGCTGGCCAGCAGCGGCACGTTCTTCGGCGTGGTCCAGCTTTCCGTCATGCGCAGCGTGCAGACGAGGCTGGCGATGGCGGTGGCCAGGCAAAGGAGAACCGGCAACTTGATCGAGATGGTGTAAAGCCACGCGCCGGTGATGGAGGAGATGACAAAGCCGACGGCCATCGCGCGAGAGAGATTTGCCATCACACGCGGCCAGAGAGCTTCTCGGGCACCTTCCGGCAGAGAGTCATAAGCCAGCGCCTCGTCCGCGCCGCTGGCGCATGCCTCCGCCGCGCCGCTGAGGACACGATTCAGCACAAAGAGCCAGAAAACGAGGTCATGGTGCCCTGGCTGCATGAGGCAGAGCACGCTCATTTCCAGCACCATGAGCACGCCGGCAGCAATAACGAGCGGCCTGCGGCCAAAACGGTCCGCCAGCGCGCCGGACGGCACCTCCAGAACCACACTGGTCAGCGCCCACACGACATTCAGCGCGGCGAACTCGCCGATGCTCAAGCCGAGATCGAGAAACAGGATCGTGAAGACCGGGTAGTAGAACCGGCAGTTGAAGAAAAGGCGGAACCAGATGAAAAGCCGCGCGTTGGGCGAGTCAGGCATGCAGGATCATCTACTAACCCCGCCAAGCGGACTCCCAAGAGGAATCTTGGCGCAAGGATGAACTCATGGACGCCGGACAATGCGGAAGCCCACATGCGGAGAGCGGATGGTGCCAGGGAGCTCAAACCGGCTGGCGCAGCGGGCATCATCCGCATGATGCCTCCAGGAGCCCCCCTTGAGCACGCAGTTGTCCCCCGTGGAGGATCCTCGGGGGTCGCGAACAGGCGGCATCTGCAAGTTCCCGCCACCGGCGTGCTCGCAGTGGTCGCGAAGTGCCTGGATACCGTAATACTTGTCATACCCATCCCAACACCACTCGAAGACATTGCCCGCCATGTCATACAGCCCGAAACCATTGGCGGCATAGCTGCCCACACTGGATGTCGGGGCCAGCACCCCATCGATCAGGTCCCTCTCGGAACTTATCCCGCTTTTATCATAGTCGAGATCTGCGGAACCTGCATAACAGGCATCTGCCGCGCCAATTTCATCCCCCCAGGGAAAGCGTTTGCCTTGCAAGCCACCGCGCGCGGCGATCTCCCACTCCGCCTCGGTCGGCAGCCTGAATCCGCCAGCATCCCATTTGACGCGTTGATTGGAAATGGGCGGTTTGCCGGCTCTCAAAACCTCACGGTGAACCGCATCCAGATAGTAGCAAGGCACCCGGCCCTCCATCTCACTCAGAGCATTGCACCACTTTAGAGCATCAAACCATGACACGCCGGCAACAGGATGCATGGGGCTCATGGCCGCCATGTACGGCAAATCTGTGTATCCGTGGGATGAAGCCCAGCCGCGGACGGAATTCCACAAGGCGCATGTCACCTCATGGCGGGAGATGCAGTAAGCGGACAACCGCACCGGGTGAGGAACGGCTTCCTTGAGACCGTCAAGCGAGTCACCGATGATCGCGACAGTCTCGTTGATCCGGACAAACTCCAAATGCGGTTGGATCTGCGGGATCTTGTGCCCGGACTCCGGCGGATCCACCCGTGTCACGGCGGTGGACATCCCTGGTTTTTCATACCTGCCACCTGCAGCCCCCATGCCGCCGCTGCTGCCTGCTGCATCCGTTGCCGGGACCTGCCCGGCCCGAAACAACTCCCGGGGAAGTATCACGGACCCCATGGGCATATTTTCAGACAGTTTGGAGTGAGCAACATCGCTTGCGGCAGCCGATCTACTCAAGCTCACATGATTCCGCGTGTCTCTTTTCCGTCCCGCCAATGCCACATCCCCCGCAAAGGCGGGCTTG
This sequence comes from Verrucomicrobiaceae bacterium, assembly GCA_015075365.1. Taxonomy (GTDB): domain Bacteria; phylum Verrucomicrobiota; class Verrucomicrobiia; order Verrucomicrobiales; family Verrucomicrobiaceae; genus Prosthecobacter. The sequence goes on along the minus strand of JABTUN010000005.1, from coordinate 154,793 downwards.
AGGCTCAACTGGCAACACACACTTGCCACAACCATCGACAGGAGGAATCTGCAGATCATGCGCCCCGCGAGGCAGCACGAACGCCTCTGCAACAACACCGGGTCAGCGGAGACAGCATGACTTCTGCAGGAGCCAGAAGGAGCATGACTCATGCTCAACTTCACAAGTGAAGCGCATGAAGGAAGATGTCGCATATGAATGGCTGCCATGATCTCATGCAATTACAAGGCGCTGACGCAGCCAAACACTAAATCCTGATTCAATCTGGCTGGCGAGACTCAAACAGGCAGGAGAGAGACAGCCACCTTGCCGCCGAAACACGCCTCGACATCCGAGCCGGGATCACGCGGCCGCTCGGCGTACGAGGCCGTGTAGTCGAAGAGGTGGAACTCGGGATGCTCGCGGCGGCTGAAACTCACATTCAGCGGCGATCTGGCCGGCTCACACCGCACCCGCGGCGGGAGGCAGGCGGCATCAGGCGGCAGATGCGGGAAATTGACATTCCAAAAGCTGCGCGGGGCCTTCGTGGCATGATGCAGCTCTCCGAGCACGGTGGCGGCCCAGTTGGCGGTGCGCTCCCAATCGACCGGCAGTTCCCGCCTCATGTAATGCGACAGAGCAATGCTGCGCAGGCCATGATACGCCGCCTCCCGCGCCGCGGCCACAGTGCCGGAGATGACGATGTCCTGCCCCATGTTCCCCCCCGCGTTGATGCCGCTCAAAACGAGGTCCGGTTTCAATTCGAGCGCGAAGAGCGCCAGCCGCACGCAATCCGCCGGCGTGCCTTGCACTGCAAACCGGTCCTCAGCGCGCTCTTCGACCACCAACGGGCTGTGCGTCGTCACGCGATGCCCGCACATGGATTTCTCCACGTCTGGCGCCACGACGACATAGCGCCACCCCAGTGTCAAAACCGCCTTTTCCGCCGCTGCGATTCCCGGAGCGTCGATTCCATCGTCATTGGTGAGGAGAACGAGCATGCGTGGCTTTACCCTTGCCATGAGTGAATGCAATCTGGTTAGATTCACCCGTTTTCATCGTCTTTAGCCACATGCCAGCAGACCTCGCCACCCTCAGTTCCCGCCGCCACTTCCTGGCCGGTGCGGGCATGGGCTTGTCGAGTGTGGCACTGTCACATCTAATGGCGGAGTCACGCTCGCACTTTCCAGCGAAGGCGAAGCGGGTGATCTGGCTCTTCATGCATGGCGGGCCGAGCCATGTGGATTTGTTCGATCCCAAGCCTGACCTCATCAAACATGCCGGGAAGCCGCTGCCAGACAGCTATGGCACCGTGGAGACGCGGCGGAAGGTGGCGCAGAATCCGCTGCTGGCTCCGGTGAAGGCGTTTCGGAAATACGGACAAAGCGGGATCGAGATCAGCGACTTCCTGCCGCACATGGCAGGCCTCGCGGACGAGATGTGCGTGATCCGCAGTTGTCATGGCGACAGCGTGAACCATCCGCAGTCGGTCTATCAGATGAACACCGGCTCGATCCTCATGGGCAAGCCGAGCCTGGGGAGCTGGGTGAGCTACGGACTGGGCAGCGAAAACGCGGACATGCCTGCCTTTGTGGTGATGCCTGATCCAGGTGGTGGTTTGAAGGGTGGTCCGCCGGCCTGGGGCAGCGGTTTTCTTCCCGCGACCTATCAAGGCACGACAATGCGTGCCGGGCCAAATCCCATCCTGCATCTGCAAAGCCCGCAGAGCAGCGCGCGGCAGCGGGCGACACTGGATCTGATCCAGCAGATGAACGCGGCGCATCAGGCGCAGCGCGCGGCGGATAGCATCCTCGACGCGCGCATCCGCGCCTATGAACTGGCCTTCCGCATGCAGAGCGCCGCGCCGGAGGCGGTGGACCTTTCCCGCGAGACCGAGGCCACGAAGCGCCTCTATGGCATGGATGAGGACACGACGCGCGAGTTTGGCACGCGCTGCCTGCTGGCGCGCCGGATGATCGAGCGCGGTGTGCGCTTCGTGCAGCTCTACTCCGGCGACACGAACGGCTGGGACGCGCACGAGGATGTGATGAAGAACCACACCGACTACGCGGCGCGCACGGACAAGCCGGTGGCCGGTTTGATACGCGACCTGAAGCAGCGCGGGCTGCTGGAGGACACGCTGGTCATCTGGGGTGGTGAATTCGGCCGCATGCCGATGAGCGAGAAAGGCGTGGGACGCGATCACAATCCCTGGGGCTACACGACAGTGCTTTTCGGCGCTGGCGTGAAGCATGGTCATGTCCATGGAGCCACCGATGCGTTCGGCCTGCGGGCCGCGGTGGACAAGGTTCACATCCACGACCTTCACGCGACGATCCTGCACCTGCTGGGCCTCGATCACGACCGACTCACCTTCCGCCACAACGGCCTGGATGAAAAACTCACCGGCGTGGGCGAGTCTCATGTCGTGAAGGGCGTGCTGGGCTGATCCCCCCCTGCCCCTGTACTCAGGAGGATGAAGCGGACGTGAGCTTCAGCCCGACGATGCCCGCGACGATGAGCACGATGCACACCAGGCGCGCGGCGCTGCGTGGCTCCCCGAACACGAGAACACCCACCACCGCCGTGCCGACCGCGCCAATGCCGGTCCAGATGGCATAAGCCGTCCCGATGGGCAGCGTGCGCAGCGCCAGGGAGAGGAAAAAAAAGCTCGCGATCATCAGCGCGGCGGTCGCCACGCTGGGCCACAGCCGCGTCCAGCCGTCGGTCTGCTTCAGGCCGACCGCCCAGGCGACCTCGAGCAACCCTGCCACGATAAGATGTATCCACGGAGTCATGGCGGCACTCTTCGACCGGGGCCGCTCACTCTTCCACCGCGATTGCAGGACGCACCTGCTCCACCGCGGTGGCAAAGGGCTCCGCCGTGGCCTCACGCGGCTGTCTTTGCGTCCAGCGGGCCAGGAAGGTCCCGGGCGCGCTCCTGGCAGTGGCCATCCGCAGGGTCTCATCCGCCGCGGCCGGGTCATCATGCTGGGAGGAGACGGCGGCAAGCGCCATGAGATCGCTCACGGCAGGCTGTTTCTGCCGTGTGACGATCCACTGCAGCGCGTGGTGAGTCGCCGCCACATCATCGAGATGACCGCCCAGCGCCGCCATCTGCCGCGCCGATGATTCATCAAGCTTGTCTTCCGGAATCCGCTGCAAGCTGCGCAGCGCCTGCGCATGCTGCCCCGATTGTATTTGAAGATCCGCCAGCCGGCGCAGCGCGGGCACATCGGCAGGAAAGCGTTTCAAGAAGCCCTCCCAGACCATGACAGCACCACCGGGGCCGCGCATCTCCTGATCGATGTCCGCGAGCGCAAAGGCCGCGTCACGATCCACTGGATGTTTTTGCAGATGAGCAACCAGCCTGTCATGCGCGGCAGAGGACGCGCCGCCAGCGGCGAGGGCACGCGCCAGTTCGATGACACCCACAGAATTCTTGTCGCGTGACTGGAGCAGACCCAGCAATCGATCCAGTTCCTTTTGCTGGCCCACCTGCACGGCCAGCGCGTGGAGCCGTCCGAGCACATGCAGATCACCGGCGGCGGCCACACGGAAGAAGGAGTCGCATGCGGTGCCGCTCATGCCCTGCCCGTCGGCAATGCGCGCGGCATGGAGCAGCCAGCGCCGGTATTCTTCTCCCGTCAGGTGCCCTTCGGCCAGTTGCTGCCAGGAGGCGGCATGCTCCCTGTGTGTGCGCAGCAGCCGCTCGATCCAGGGCAGCAGCTCAGCGCTCTCCCCAGCGGCCTCCGTGGCACGCAGCGCACGCTCCATCATCACGACAGGCACCGGCTGCGTGTCCGCCAGAGAGCGCAGCGCGTCGAGACAAACACGGCTGGCCTCCGCGTGACGTCCGCCCTCCAGGAGCAGCGTGCATTGCAAATCAAGTGCCTCGTCTCGCTGCGCGGCGTTGAAGCGCTTGTCATCCCCATTCAACCACAGACTCACCACGCGCAGCGCCGCCGCGGGCCGATGCGCCTGACGCGCCGCTTCGGAAAGCGCCAGCACCTCCTCCCAGCCGGCCGCTGGTGAGTCACAGGCACGCACGAGCACCTCGAGCGCCTGGGAAGGATCATCATCGTCGAGCGCAGCGCTGGCGAGCATCCGTAACGCCTCGACCTTCACCTCCTCGGTGACACGTTCGCCAGCAGCGGCCACCAGAAGCCGGATCTCCTCCACGGATGGCGCGTCCGGCCGGGACATCTCGGCCAGCAGCAGGGCGTCATTCACCGGACTCGGCGCGTGAACAGGTCCGCTCTGCACCGTTACCTGCCGCAGGCGCAAGATGGGAGCCTCGTCGAGCCACGCGGCCAAGCCGCGCACCTCGTCCTCCGGCAGCATGCCGAGCTGGAACAAGGCGGGCTGCATGCGCCGCTGCGGCAGGCGCGCGATGCGCTTTGCCAGCGTCACACGAGTCCGCTGCACGACCTCATCCACCGGCTCGGCCGTCTCCTGAGAGTGCAACCTCCACCCCCACGCCAAAGCAAGACCCGAATAAAGCAGCACGAGGAGAGGAACATGGCGGCGGAGGCGTCTGTCAGGCATGTGAAAGGTGAGATGAAGATGTCGATGAAAGAGCCGGCGTGCAAAACTCACTGGGAGGCTGTGGCCGTGGCCGGTGGCAGGGACTGCACCGTGACGGTGGCCTGCCGGGGAAGATCCAGGCGCACGAAGCCACGCTCGTCCGCGTGGGCGGAGTAAGGACGGCCGTTTTCGTTGTAAGCACACAGGCCGCGTGGTTCAAAGCCGCCCAGCACCACCTCGACGGGGCGCCAGTCATGCACGGTGAAGGTGGCGCGGCGTGTGGACAGCTCCATGAACTCAATGTGCGCGCTGCTTTCCACCAGATACACCGCCGTGGCCGGCCCTGTGGCATCAGTCAGGACAATTTCACAACGCGGACGCCCCAGCGTATGAATATAGAGCTGGTCCTCCTGCACATTGAATCCGGCGACGCCGCGACAACGCGCCAGATCCGGCACTCCAGCCGCGGCGGGCAGGCGCACGGTACGCGCATGGCCCTCGTTCAGCACGATCCAGTGCCGCGCGCCCATGCGGATGATGCGGGAATCAAGGGCGTCACGCACGCTGGCCGCGTAGAGCGCCGCCGGCATGGCGCGCAGCGGCCGGGCGATGCACCAGTCGAGCAGTTTCTCCAGCGCGATGAGCGTGGCCGGGCTGCCCGCATCCGCAAAACGCGCGCCCACCGCCACCGGAGTGGTGCGGCGCCCCTGCGTGGTCACAGCATAGTGCTGGAACTGCTCCACCGTCCCTGCCTTCCACGACGGACGCTCTTCGGCGGTCGAAAACACCTCGATATCATCGCCGTGCCTCATGCCAAAGGCGAACTGGCCCGCATTCCCGGGAGAAAGGGAAGGCTCGCGGCTCCCGGAACGCGTGGGCGTGAGGCTTTGCACGCCCAGCGCCGCGCAAAACGCCAGCGCCTCCGGCGTGGGCGGCGCAAACTCCGGCCACAGCATGAGCGACACGCTTTTCCCGGCCGGGAGCAGCCGGCGGTGAATGTAACCCATGGAGCCAGCCACTTCCCGCTCCATGTCGAGCCGTGCGCTGCGCGCATGCTCGTTCAGCGGCCCGGCGATCTGCATATCCGCCTGCCAGGCGGCTGGCTTTGAGAAGGAATATGAGGCAGCGGCCACATTCGGCAGCGCGAAGATCTCACGTGCCGCCTGCTCGTAGCGCGGTGAATTCACCGGTGTCTGCCCCGGCCGCCACCCGCGCAGATCTGCCTCGCACACGGCCACGGTAAAGGGCAGGAAGTAGCGCTCCAGCACCCGCTGCTTCATCACCTCCGCGCACAGCGCGAATCCCGGCATGCTGGATGTCTGGGTGAAGCCCTCGCCGCTGATGTGGCTGAAAAAGACGCGGCGACCGTCACGCGTGGTGGTGTCGATCGCGGGCATCACCTCGCCACGATCGAGCCACCGGCCCACGAACTGGAACAAATCCACCTGCGCGCCGGAGACCGCTGCGGTGGGCTCCATCCATGCGCTGCCCCAGGAGGCATGAAAAACCTGGTCAAAACGATGCTCGCCCCCCAACGCGTCCTGGCCTCGTGTCGAGAGCACGATCCCGGCATCCCCCGGCGCGTGAAGGTCGAGGAAACCCATCGCGCGCGCGGTGACCTTCGCCCCGGCGCTCATCGCTCCGCTGTCCACCCGTGCCACACCGGTTTTCACCAACCGGGGCGCGGCCCTGGCCGATCCGGCCAGCCCCAGATGCCCGCGCATGTCCTGCAGCACCGCAGGCTCGGTCCACGGAATGCCGGTGAGGAGCAGCGGACGCTCCTGACGCTGGAGATTCCGCGTCCACTCAGCCAGCTTCATCTGCTGCTGCGGGCTCAGGATCAATCCCGCGTCCAGCACCACGCCGCGGTAGCCGGACGCGTCCGGCAGCGCGCTGTCCGCTGCCATGGGCAGATATTCCACCTGGCAGCCCAGCCACTCCAGCGGAGCGTGCAGAAACCGCGCTGTGAGTGTGTCCTGCGCGGCAGGCGGTGGCTCGCCCACATGGGCAGCGTCCCAGCCGTGCAGCACCAGCACGCGCCGGTTCATTTCCTGCATCGGCCCCAGATTCACGCCGCTGAGCTCCGGCGTGGTGATAAACGGCATCACCCCCATGGATTGCAGTCTTGCCGCCGCCGCGCGCGCGGCGGCAGGATCGTTGCGCGGGGCAAAGTCCACGCCAAAAAGCCGGATGCCCGCCCCGTGCGCCCGGCGTAGCAGGGCCACGCGGCGCCGCGCGGCACCCGCGTCATTCATCGCCGCCGCGCCATCCTCACCGCGCTGGGTATGCACGCCCAATGCCAGAATGCCGTCCACCAGACCGCGCGCTTCCGCACCGATCTCCAAACCGGCGTCCAGCAGCACCAGTTTGTCCGCGTAGCGCTTCTTCAAAACCTGCACGAGTTCCAACGCGGCCACCCGCCACGCATCGCTCGCCGACTGGTCGCCGATGCCGACCACGAAGCCGTCAAAACCGCGTTTGGCCGCGGCATCCGCCGTGGCCTGCACAGCCCATGACAACCACCCGGCATCATCAGGTTGCACGACTGAACGCGCCTTCGTCAGGCCCGGAGTGGTCCTCAGCCCTCGTTTCGCCGCCATCGCAGCCTGAAACGAGTGGGAACGGAACTCCGCCACATTCAGCACCGCCAAAAACCGGTTCCCCAAGGCGTGTCCCGGCTCCAGATCGACCTCCGCCTCAGGATTCAGCACGCACAACTCAAAAGCCGCCAGCGAGCGAGGGTCCGGCTGGAGCGACAAATCCAAAAACAAGCTCCTTGGCATCCCGAACTCCGCCGCCTGTCCCGCTGGGGCAGCGAGAAGCATGAACGCCGCTCCAAGGGTCGCCAGCAACTCTCCAATCCCGGTTTTCAAACGGGAAGCACAACGGCGCGGCAGGAAGCAAAACATGGCGTTCTAGAGATGAATTTTCGCACTTCTGCGAATAACTGCATTCTAGCAATTCAAATTATAGAATCAATAATCAATCTGGTGAATTACAATTTGTTTACTCAAAAAGACCCTTTTCCCTCATGCGTTTACCTCTCCGCTCATGCCACCGTCCGACTCTCCTGTCCGCACCCCGTCACAAGGCATCCCTATTGACCAGCCGTGGGGAAAACTCACCTGGCTGGCCTCCCGTGAGTTGGGGAACTCGACCACAATGACGTTTGGCCGGGTCATCATCCCGGCCGGGCAGGCCAATCCGCGTCACCGCCACCCTAACTGCGACGAAATCCTCCACCTGATCTCCGGCCGTCTTGAACACAGCCTCGGGGAGCAGAAATTCCTGCTCAATCCCGGAGACACGATCTCCATCCCCGCCGGACAATGGCACAATGCCCGTGCCTTGGACGGCATGGATGCTGACATGGTGATCTGCTTCTCCTCCGCGGATCGCGAGACGGAGTTTGAAGCATGACAGCGTCTCGGGTTTAAAGAGACCGCGGCTGGACACGTGCCGGCGCCTCAAGGCACCTGGAACATGAAACTTGGAACCTGAAACCCGCCTACCCCTTCGTCACGACCTCGTCGAGGTTCATCACGAGATTCGCCACCATCGTCCACGCGGCGAGCTCGGCGGGGTTCAGCTTCTCATCCGCTTTTGATTCGCCGTAGCTGATGGCCTTTTTCGCCTCCTCGGGCTTCGCGTTGTAGGCAGCGAGGTGCTTGTCGAGCGCCTGGCGGATGATTTCGGCCTCCTGGGCGTTCGGGAAGCGGCCTGTGGCGCTGCGGAAGATCGCCGTGATGCGCGCATCGGTGCCCGCGTGGCTGCGCATCACGCTCTGGGCGAAATTCCGCGCGGCCTCGAAAAACTGCACGTCGTTCATGAGGGTGAGCGCCTGTAGCGGCGTGTTGCTGCGCTCACGGCGCAGGCAGTAGCTTTCCCGGTTCGGCGCGTCAAAGGAGGTCATGTTCGGCGGAGGCGCGGTGCGCTTCCAGAAGGTGTAAAGACTGCGGCGGTAGAGCGATTCGCCGTGGTCCTGGATGTAGTTGCGCGTGTTGCTGCCACCGAAACCGACCGGCTCCCAAATGTTTTCCGGCTGGTAGGGCTTCACTCCTTTGCCGCCAATCTTCGGGCTGAGCAATCCACTGACAAACAGGGCCGAATCCCGCACCACCTCCGCATCCAGGCGGAAACGCGGCCCATGTGACAACAAACGGTTCTCCGGGTCCTTCTGCAAACCAGGAACCGAGAACTGCGGACTCTGCCGGTAGGTGTGTGAGGTGACAATCATCTTCACCAACGCCTTCATGTCCCATCCCTGCTCGCGGAATGTCACCGCCAGCCAGTCGAGGAGCTCAGGATGGCTCGGCGGCTCGCCCTGGGAGCCGAAATCATTGCTCGTCTTCACCAAACCGGTGCCAAAGAACTGCTGCCACAGGCGGTTCACCTGCACGCGCGCCGTCAGCGGATGCTGCGGGCTGACGAGCCATTTCGCCAGGTCCAGGCGCGTGTAGTTCTCCTGTTTCGGCAAAGCCGGAAAAATGGCCGGGGTGCCGCGGGCCACCTTGTCCTTCGGCTTGTCATACTGGCCGCGGTCCATCACGAAGGCCTCGCGCGGCTGCGGCAGGTCTGCCATGACGAAGGTGGCGGGGATCACATCATCCAGGGCCTTCTTTCTGGCCTCCAGCGCCAGTTTTTCGCCGCGCACGCCTTCCACGATCTCGCGGGCACCCTGATACTCGTTTTCAAACCACCACTCCTTGAGACGCGCGACCTCCTTCTCCGGCCATTCCGCCGGTTTTTTGCCGCGCACGAGCGTTTGCAGATCGTTCGGCAGCTCGGCCACGCGCTTGCCCTGATTTCTCTCTGTCCACACCTTCCATGACCACTGCGGGTCCTTCGCCGGATCGACGCGTGAACTCATCACCAGCCTGTCCCAGCTCACCGTGCCACCAAATTGCGTAAAGGCATAACCCGTGACCTTCATGCCCGGCTTGAGACCCAGCCTTTCGGCCGTGACCTCCAGTTTCACCCATTTGCCAGCCTCCGGCAGATTGCCCACGCGCACGCGCTCCGGCGTGCGCACCTTGCCAAACGGAATCGCACCCTCCTCACCCCACACGGCGCGGTGATTCCAGCCCGCCGTGTGAAACTGCACCATGACGGCCTTCGGCGGATTCTTCTCATCCACAAAGCACTGCACGCTGAGCTTCCCGTTCGGCGGGATCGTGAAATTTCCGCCCGCGGAGAAATAATCCTGCGAAACACCGGTCGCCGAACGTGTCAGCGCCGCCTTCCCGCTGAACACCGGGCCTTGCTCCTTCGTCACGAACTTCGTCGGATGCCCGCCGCTTGATTCGAGGTTCGCATTCGCGGGAAACGCGTCCTCAAACCATGCGACCTCGCTCGTCTGCACCGGCGGCGGCGGGTTCAGCGACGCCGGGTCGGTGTAGTTCAGCGACAGGATCGCCTCGCGGATTTTTGCCTGCGTCGCGGCGATTTGTTGATCCAGCTCCGCGAGCTGCTTTTTCTGCCCGTCGTTGCTTAGACGCAAAATGGGCGGCGTGAGCAGGATGTTGCCATCCATGGCTGGATCGGCGGCACTGTTGAAAAAGGCGTAAAGGGAATAAAACTCCTTCTGGCTGATGGGATCGAACTTGTGGTCGTGGCAGACCGCGCAGCCCGCTGTGAGGCCCATCCACACCGCCACCGTCGTGTCCGCGCGGTCCACGGCATAGCGGAAGATGAACTCCTCGTTGATCGAGCCGCCCTCGCTCGTGGTCACGTTGCAGCGGTTGAAACCGGAGGCGATCTGCTGTTCCACGGTCGCATTTGGCAAAAGATCGCCCGCGAGCTGCCAGATCGTGAACTCGTCATACGGGATGTTCTGGTTGAAGGCGCGCACCACCCAATCGCGGTAAGGCCACATGCTGCGCTCATTGTCGAGGTGCAGGCCGTGCGTGTCCGCATAGCGCGCCGCGTCCAGCCAGTAGCGCGCCATGTGCTCCCCGTAACGCTCGGACTTCAGCAGCCGGGTGACGACCCTCTCATACGCGTCCGGGCTGCTGTCCGCCAAAAACGCGTCGATCTCCCCCAAGGTCGGCGGCAGACCGGTCAGATCGAGCGTCACGCGGCGGATCAGCGTCTCCTTCGATGCCTCGGGCGCAGGCGAAAGCCCCTCCTCGGCCAGTCGTGCTTGAATAAACGCATCAATGGCGCTTCTGACCTCTGACTTCTGGCCTCTGACCACTGGCGGCGCTGTTTTGACCGGCGGCTCAAACGCCCAGTGCTTCTTGTACTCCGCGCCCTCCTGGATCCACCGCTTCAAAATCTCGACCTGCGCGGGCGAGACCTTCTTGTGCGCCTCCGGTGGCGGCATCACCTCGTCTTCATCGGTCGAAAGGATGCGCTGGATGATCGAACTCGCCTCCACATCGCCCGGTTTGATCGGGAACACGCCGTCGATGGCCTTGAACGCGCCCTCCGGCACGTCCAGCCGCAGATCGGCCTTCCGCTTCTTCGCGTCAAAGCCATGACAGGCAAAGCAGTTGTCACTCAGGATCGGCCGGATGTCCCGGTTGAAGTCCAGCTTCCCCGCCGCGAGTGCGAAGGTGGTCAAGACAGTGAAGGCAAGGCAGGAACGGAAAAACATCGCCTCCAAGTACGATGAAAGCCCGGCGTGCTTTCCAGTTCCGCCGTGCTTAGCAGGCTGCTGAACAACGCCATCACCGGCCACTGGCCGGTGCTACAACAGCTCGAGCACCTGCGCTGTAGATCGGGGCAGTGACCCGGTCCGTCATCCTGTGGATCGGAGCACTGCTGTAGATCGGGGCAGTGACCCGGTCCGCAGTCTTGTGGTGCTTTTCAGCAGCCTGTTGGGGGCTGGACCCCGGGAAGGAGCCGCTGGAAGGACGGATCAGCCCCATTCGCTTTCCATCTGCTTCTCAGCAGCTTCCGGTCTGCTCTGAGGACACCATTCTGTCAGCCAGTTGCACCCTGACGTCATTTCCATGACGTCATTTCCAGCGGGAACGACCGGGTGATCATGTATGCATACGACTACCGCGGAAACCAGGTCTCTCAAACGGCCGATGACGGCACGCGGGGCTGATCACGGTCACGGAGCATGACAACCTGAACCGCGTCACCCAGGTGACGGATTACCACACCACGGTGGATGACGAGAACCGCACCAGACGCACACGTCGCTTTTACGACGCCCGGGGGCGGGTGTACAAGAGCGAGATTGACGGCGTCGATCCGGCGACGGGAGACATCACGGAGACGCTGGCGGGCCAGCGGTGGTATGATGCTGCGGGCAATCTCATCAAGGCCAGCGAACCTGGAAGGAACGCGTTCACCAAAACCGTTTATGACGGCATGAACCGGCCCACCGTCGTTTATCTGGCCTGCGTGCCCGGACAGGCGGGCGTGCCTTCTGGCTGCACCAACGATGTCAGCAGTGACACGGTGCTGGAGCAGTCTGAGAATGTATACGATGCCGGAGGCAACACGACGGAAACGCGCGTTCGCAAGCGCCTCGACACCGCCACTGGCGCTGGTGCTCTCCAAGGACCGACAGGAACCCAGCCCCAAGCCCGCGTGAGCTACCAGATGACCTGGCCGGATGCCATCGGTCGTGTGCGCAACACGGCGGACTATGGCACGAATGGCGGCCTCGCCCCCGTGCGTCCCGGCGTGGTCCCCGCCCGGAGTGACACCATCCTGGTGTCCACCACGCTCTACAAGGACAGCGGGGACGCCAACCGCAGCATCGACCCCATGGGCATCGAGACGCGTTGGGAGAACGATCACCTGGGCCGCCGCATCAAGCTCATGGAAGGCATTGTTCCTGGCACGCTCTCCAAAGCGAGTTCTTCTGATTCCATGTCCGCCCGCACCACCGAGTTCGCGTATCATGCCAGCGGCCAGCTCCAGCGGCCAGCTCCAGCGGCCAGCTCCAGCGGCTCACGCTGCGGAATCCCACCACCGGGGATCAAGTCACGCGCTGGATCTTTGGCACGACGCTGGCGGATGGCGGCATCGCCAGCAACCGCCTCCTGCGCGCCAAGATCTATCCCGAGAGCGATGACCGCCCCGCCCCGCTGGACAGCGGCCCGGACGGTGTGTATGCACGCCTGGAGTATGGCTACAACCGCCAGGGGGATGTCGTCGAGTTCACGGATGCGGACGGCACGGTGCATGAGTATGGTTATGACAAGATCGGCCAGCTCATCGACGACCGTGTGCCCACCCTGGCCGCGCATCTGGACACTGCCGTCCGCCGCATCAGCCGGACCTATGACAACCGTGGCCTGCTTTCCAAGGTTACCAGCCACAGCGCGGTGACGGGCGGGAGCATTGTCAATGAAGTGGCGAGGTCATACGGCCCGTTCGGGCAGCTTGTGGAGGATGTGCAGAGCCACAGCGGCGCGACAGGCGGCGGCACGCCGAAGGTGAGCTATGCCTACACCACCGGCGCGGGGAACATCCTCCGTCGCACCAGCGTCACCTACCCCAACGGGCGTGTCCTGGAATACCAGTATGGAGCGTCGATGAGCATCAACGACCATCTCAACCGCGTGAGCGCGGAGAAGGTGCAGGGAGAGGGATCCAACCTCGTCCAGTACACCTATGCCGGGGCCGCCTGGCAGGTGCAGGTGGCGATGCCCCAGCCGGACGTGGAACTCACCTTCAAGCAGCAGTCCGGCGCGCCAGCGGGCGATGCCGGGGACATCTATGCCGGCTACGACCGCTTCGACCGCGCCCAGGAAATCCTCTGGCTCAAGAACTCATGACCTGAAACGAATCGCCGAAAGAGAGGAAAGAATTCAAAAAAACCCCGGCCCTTTTTCACCCTTTTTCTCTTTTCGGCCAACCATCTCTGACTCATGCCAACGACCCTCGAACAGCTTCAATACGGCTTTGACCGTGACAGCCGCCGTACCTGGCGGCAGCGCGCCACCACGCAGGGCTGGGACAACGCATATGTGTATGACTCCCTCAGTCAGGTGAGCGGGGATGATCGTGGTGATCTCAATCTGGCGCAGAGTGCCATCGCGGGCATTCCTTCCCAGGGTTTCCGTTGGGATTACGATGAGACGGGGAACTGGCAAGGCTACCAGACAGCCGCCAATGGCTTGGCAACGCTGAATCAAGAGCGCACGCACGACAAGGGGAACCGCCTGATGGAGGTGAGCGGGGCGGCGCGGATGCGCACGGATCGTGCGGGGCGCATGGTGGAGGCGGTGCCCGGCCCCGGCCAGGATTGGGATAGTTCCTGGGGACTCAAATGGGACGCGTGGAGCCGGATCGTGGAGGCGGAGCATGTGCCCGGCGGCACGACGGCGTCCTATCAGTATGACGGTGTGCACCGCCGGATCACCCGGCACACAACCACTGAGGATGTGACGCTGCACAGCTACTACAACGATGCGTGGCGTCCGGTGGAGGAGAGGAAGGATGCGGAAACCACAGCAGCGGCCAGTTATCTCTGGGGAGCGAGGCATCGTGACGATCTGGTCCGGCGCGACCGGGCTGTGGGAGGCACCTCACTCAACGAGACGCGCTACATCTTGATGGATTACTTTAGTCCAGCGGCGATCACTGACAGCGCAGGAGCCGTGAAGGAGCGCTACCAGTTCAGCGCCTTCGGCCTGCGTACGATCCTGAACCCGGACTACACGGTGAGGAGTAGCAGCGAGTGCGCGATGGAGTTTGGTTTCCAGGGGCAATTTGAGGACGTGGAGACGGGCTGGCTGAACTACGGCTACCGGTATTACTTGCCAGCGCTGGGAAGGTGGGCCTGCAAGGACCCGATTGAGGATTTGGGGGGATCGAACCTTTACCATTTTTCAGACAACAATCCCATCAATGCAGTCGATTTCTTGGGGCTGGTTCCTGACTTCCCGAATTGCTGCGACACTGAGAAGAAGGCTTGGGAGGACGCCAAGCGCGAAGAGCAAGCTGCTCAGAACGCCGCGGATCAAGCAGGGACGGCCGCACTAGCTGCTATTGGGGCTGCAAACAGGGCTATTGCTGCGGCCGGCCTCGGCGGTGCCATGGCCGGAATGACAATGTATAAGAATAGGCTCCCTGTAAGAGAAACAACTCCGCTGGGGAGGGTAAATAGAACCTCTCGAAAATTTGATATGCCAATGACTAGCAATCGTAGAGTTTCAAGTGGAGGAACTCGCGGTTCGGGCAGGGTTGGACTAATTCTTGAACTTGGTTCTGGCCTTTTGGCAGGCCTTTCGACGTGGAATGCGTTTGCTGCATCAGATGCTGCTGTTGCGGCTAATGCAGTATATCAACAGAGCCTCGCAGAACTTAAAGCTAAGCGTGAGGCGACCAAACGCGCAAAGAAAGCGTACGATGACTGTGTTGACATGATCACTGATTGCAGATGTGGATTTCCATGAAACCGGACCAAGCCATAACCCTATTCTCCTTCATTGCCTCCTGCTTTGGCTTCTGGATGGCAATAAAAACGCTGTTACTAACTCTACAGATGGAACTATGAAAATCAACGACCTCTATTTTTGGTTTAGGCGTATCAGCATATGCCTTTGGTTCCTTGCCGCGATGATTTTCATGATTTGTGGCATCATCTTGTGCTGTAAGATTCTGTTGAAAACTTAAATGATCTATCAACAGGTTTCCGATTGCCGGATCGCAAGAGAACAAACCACCATGAAGGAGCGTTTGAAACAGTGGAAAATTGCTCGGATCAAAAAGCGAACACCCATCCTCATCATTGCTTCTTGGTCATCTTTCCGCCTACTCCATGCCAACGACCCTCGAACAGCTTCAATACGGCTTTGACCGCGACAGCCGCCGCACTTGGCGGCAGCGTGCCACCACGCAGGGCTGGGACAACGCGTATGCGTATGACTCCATCAGTCAGGTCATCGGCGATGACCGGGGTGACCTCAATCTGGCACAGAGTGCCATCGCGGGTGTACCCTCCAACGGTTCCCGTTGGGACTATGACGAGACGGGCAACTGGCATGGGTATCACACGGCTGCGAATGGCTCGGAAACGCTGAATCAAGAGCGCACGCACGACAAGGGGAACCGCCTGATGGAGGTGAGCGGGGCGGCGCGGATGCGCACGGATCGTGCGGGGCGCATGGTGGAGGCGGTGCCCGGCCCCGGCCAGGATTGGGATAGTTCCTGGGGACTCAAATGGGACGCGTGGAGCCGGATCGTGGAGGCGGAGCATGTGCCCAGCGGCACGACGGCGGCCTACCAGTATGACGGCATGACACGCCGCACGACGCGCTACTCGAACATTGAGGATGTGACGCTGCACAGCTATTACAATGACCAGTGGCGTCCGGTGGAGGAGAGGAAGGATGCGGAAACCACAGCAGCGGCCAGTTATCTCTGGGGAGCGAGGCATCGTGACGATCTGGTCCGGCGCGACCGGGCTGTGGGAGGCACCTCACTCAACGAGACGCGCTACATCCTGATGGACTACTTTAGTCCGGCAGCGATCACGGATGAGGAAGGGGCGGTGACGGAACGTTATGCATTTGGCGCGTTCGGACTGCGTACGATCTTGAACCCGGACTACACGGTGAGGAGCAGCAGCGAGTGCGCGATGGAGTTTTCGTTCCAGGGGCAGTTTGAGGACGTGGAGACGGGCTGGCTGAACTACGGCTACCGATATTACCTTCCCGCGCTGGGGAGGTGGGCGTGCAAAGACCCGATTGAGGAACTTGGAGGGATGAATCTGTATGCTTACGCCGGGAATCGTGCAGTGAACGAGGTGGACCATTTGGGGCTGATGGCGGTGTGCCCGTTTTGCAAAGGTGGCAAGCCTGTCACCAAAGACTTTCTCGGGGCGACATGCTGCCATGAGCAACTGAAATGGTGGAAAGACAACCAGTACTGTCACCTGCCGCCGGGAGTAAAAGAAGACCCACCCCCACCTCCCCCGCCGCCACCTCCTCCGCCTCCTGGTGCAACTGGCTTCACAGCGGGGTACCTCGCAGGCGTCGCATGGGTGGCAAAACGTTTGGGATGGGTTAGTCCTTCGTGTCGTGATAAAGATGCTCATAGCAGGTGTGCCCTCGATGTCTGGGCCAATTTTGGAATAGATTTCCTTTTGGCTAGTGGTGGCCCGGTAACATCGGCAATCGGAACGGCAAAAGGCTTGCTGGGAACGGAGATCAACCTCTTAAGCGGCGACTCCAAGCTGGTTGATCACGGAGCCGGTAATTACGGAGCGGCAAGTGAAGCTTCTGGTGACTACTTCCAAAGCCAATTTGACGCAGTAGGAGGGGAGGCAAGATACCAATTCAACTTTAACTTAATCCAATCAGGCCGAGCTAGCAATACAATAAGAAACGGGCTCTTGGGACGAACTGCATTGAGAGCACTGGCGAAATCGCTTCCAGGAATAGGCCACGCTCTCGCGGCATATGATCTGACTGACAAACTGTCCAAGTGCAGCGAAAAATGCTGATGTTCTATGGATACTCGACTACTGGTGAAGTATTTTTTGTTGGCGATGGGTATCCATCTTATTTTCGCCTATATAAAGAGTATCAAGCGCGGCTATGTTCGCTACAGATACAGAACCTATCCACGAGCCACTGAATCTTTCTATTTTTGGCTCTACACAACCACTGCGCTGATTGTCGGGATCGGGAGCATTCTGGCGGGTTTGGGCCTTTGGTTAAGCGGGGAATGAGAGTGCGGGAGTTGAAATTAACAAATGTGCGCACCATGCCAGGAACCACCACATGCTCCGTCCCCCTCTTGGATTGGACAGGTGATAAGCTCTCCGAACTGATCCAAGATCAGGCATACATCCACCCCGCGCAGAAGCTCTGTGAAGGCGCAGTGCAGGTCTCGTCGAGCGTAGCGAGACGAGGCCGCAGCGTAGCCGTAACAGAGCTTCTGCGCGGTCGCCGCCCCCTCCCACTTGTCGCTGTTCACCCTCAACCCGGAGCCTTCTGCCATGAGTAAGCCTAAAGCCGCCATCACACCTCCCGCCGTCGAGATCGAAACCGATGCCGACAGTCCGCAACGCTGGACCGCGAAGCGCAAGGCCGCCCTCGTCATCGACATCCTCCAAGGCAAGACCACCGCCGCGGAGGCTGCTCGCCAGCACGCGCTGACTCTCGCCGAGGTCGAGCAGTGGAAGGAGGACTTCATCACCCAGGGCACCGAGGCCCTGCGCAGTCATCCGCGCGACCTCGCCCAGCAGTTCGAGGCTCGCGAGAAGACCCTGCTGGCCAAGGTCGGCGAGCTCACCCTGCATGTGGACGTTTTAAAAAAAGCTCATCGCTACTTGGGCAAGGACTTGCCGGAAGGGATCTCGTGGTAGCCATGCAAAACCAACTTCTCCAATCGGGATCCCCGCCGGTGCCTGTGAGCGTGCTGTGCCGTCTCCTCGGCGTGGCACGCTCCACCACCTATTACCAGCCGCATGGACGCCACCTCGAACCGCGGTGCGATCCCGCGTGCGTCGAGGCCATCCGTGCGGTGATCGAGGCTCATCCCACCTATGGCGTGCGCATGACTCATGCCCGTCTCACCAAAGGCCAGGGCATGATCGTCAACCGCAAGAAGGTCCACCGCATCATGCGCCTGCACCGCTGGACATGCAGGCAGCGCCGCATCGGCCGCCGTCCGCGTGTGCAGCACCTCAAATCCATCGCCGCAGCCCCCAACCAGCGTTGGGCCACCGACATCGCCACCGTGGACTGCGGGCGCGACGGCTGGTGCGCCTTCGTGCCGGTCGTCGACTGCTGCTCGCGTGAAGTCCTCGGCTGGGATCTGGCGCACACCGCCCGAGCCAAGACCGCCGAGCGTGCGCTGGAAGAGGCCCTGCTGCACCGCTTCGGCACCACTCGAGGCGCTCCATCAGGACTCACCTTGCGCCACGATAACGGCCTTGTCTTCGGCTCACGAGCCTACCGCGCCCTCGTGCGTGACTACGGCCTCACGCAGGAATACATCGCTCCCTACACGCCCGAGCAAAACGGCCTGTGCGAGCGGTTCATCCGCACCTTCAAAGAGGAATGCGCCTGGCAGCACCGCTTTGACAACCTCACCGCCGCACGCGCGACGGTCGCCAGATACATCGAACACTACAACACCCAGCGCACCCACTCCGCCCTCAACTACAACACCCCACGCCAAACCTACCTCACCCTATGCAACCCACCCCATCAACAAGCCGCCTGAACAACACTGGCTCTTGTCCAACTTTGAGGGGAGCACTACACACAGGATCACGCGAGGTAGCGCGTGCCTGCCACGGCTGGCAGGGCATGGACACTGCCTGCTACTTCTCCGCCTTGGCGGGCGTCGGAGGACGGGCCGTAAGCATGGCACCTCCGAGCCAAAAGAAGCCGAAAACGCTCCCCAGCAGCAGCAAAACGGCCAGCAGCGTCCAGAATCCTGGCAGAAGCGGCTTGGTAAGTCGGCGGGAACGGCGGCGGGCCATGATGGGAGCGGTCTTGGCCTAGTCTAGACGCCCCCGGGGCATTCAGCAACGCGGCTTCTCGCAACCTTGCGCTTCCACTTTGGTTGTGATTTCCATCCGTTGACGAACGTACCTGCCCGCGCTGCCCATGAGGACCCCCATCCCCTGCCTGACGATCATCCTGTGCCTTTCCTGCCTCCGGCTTCCGGCGGCTGACTCCCCCTACCGGGTTTTTGAGTTTCGCGCGCCACCCCACAACTACGCGGAGGCGAAGCCGAAAGATCGCTTTGCCCAGCTCCTGGAAAAAATCACCCAAGGGCAAGTGAGCATCGACACCTCCAGCGACAAGGCATTCCTGGCCAGCCTGCTAAAGGAACTCCACATCCCGGTCAGCTCCCAACTGCTGGTGTTTTCCGCCAGTTCATTGCAAAGCGAGATCATCAACCCGCGCAATCCGCGCGCGCTCTACTTCAACGAGGACACCTACCTGGGTTGGGTGCCGGGCGGACTGGTGGAGGTGGCGGCGGCTGACCCGGAGTTGGGACCGGTGTTTTATGTCTTTGACCGCCTCCGCGTCGGCGGTGGCATGCCGCGTGTGGAGCGCGGCACGAAGTGTTTCAACTGCCACGGAGGCACGGCCACGAAACGCCTGCCCGGCTTGATTGCGGAGTCGCTGCTCGTTTCGCAGGCCGGGTCGAGTCTGGAAACCTTCCGGCGCGATGAGCAGGGGCATCAAATTCCGTTGGAGAACCGCTTTGGCGGCTGGCACCTGACAGGGAAACACAACATCTCCAATCACAAGGCGAACATCATGGGCCTCGCACGCGGCGGCAGGGTGGAGCGGGTGGATGTGCCGCCCGGCCAGCTCTCAAACCTCGATCTCCATCTACTGCCCACGAGCGACATCCTGCCGCATCTGATCCATGAACATCAGATCGGCTTCGAGAACCGCCTCGTGCGCGGAATCTACCTCGTCCGCCAGCTCAAGCACGACCGGAAGGGGGGCATGCTGGGCGCGCCGGAGCTGAAGGAGATCGACGAGACCGCCCAGGAGCTGGCGCGCTACATCCTCTTTGCCGACGAGGCAAAACTACCGCGCGAAGGCATCCAGGGCGACGAGACCTATGCACGTGACTTCCTGGCCGACCGCCGCCCGTCCAAACGCGGCATGGCGCTGAAGGACCTCGATTTGAAGACACGCATGTTCAAATACCGTTGCAGTTTCATGCTCTACACAGACACCTGGAAGCACGCGCCAAAGGAGCTGAAGGACCGTGTTTATTTCCGCATGGCCGAGGGTCTGCGAGACACCCAGCCAAATCCTGCGCTGGCGCATCTGCCGGTGGAAGAGCGGCGCTCCATCCGGGAGATCCTAAAGGATACGATGACCGACCTGCCGGCATGGTGGAGGTAGAAGACGCCTCGGAGGCTACTTGAGCGCCTTCACGAGCACCTTCGAGTTCCGGCCGCTCTTGTCGTATTTCTCACGACGGCTGGCTGGCAGCGCATCGGGAGTGGTGACGGTGTAGCCCATCTTTTCCTCGAAAAAGCGGAAGGCCTGCGTGCTGAGGGCCACGATGACCTCGCAGCCGCGCTGCTTCGCGGTTTCTTCGGCAAAGGCGACGAGCTTCCGGCCGTGGCTTTTGTTCTTGTGGCTGCGTTTGACGAAGAGGCAGGCCAGTTCGGCGATCTTGCGGCCTTCTTCCTCATACGAGTGCACGGCGATGGAGCCGATCGGGTGGCCGTCTAGTTCGAGGACGAAGAAGTCTTTGATCTTCGACTGGATGGAGTCGCGACTCCGCGGCACCAACGCGGCATCGTCCACGCTTTGCTGCATCATGGAAAGCAGCGCCGGCACATCGCTGGCACGGGCTTTGCGGATCTGCTGGTAGTCATCGGCATGAATCATCGTGCCGACGCCTTCATTGGAGAACAATTCGGCCAACAGCGCCTCATCGAGCGTGCCATCGACGATGTGGACGCGCGGCACGCCTTCTTGACAGGCGAGCGCGGCGTAGCGCAGCTTTGATAGCATGCTCACATCGTGCTTCGGATCTCTTTTCTTGTACATCTCCTTCGCCTCGGCGACTGAGATTTGGGCGAGGCGATGGCCATCCGGGTCGTTGAGGCCGCTTTCGGAGACAAAGATGACTTTTGCGGCCTGCAGCGCGATCGCGACCTCCACAGCCACCGCGTCGGAATTCAGCCGCAGCGTGGCTCCTTTGCCGTCATAGCCCAGCGGCGGCAAAATCGGGATGATGTCCGCTTTGAGCAGCGCACGCAGGCTTTCCTCATCGACACGCTCGATGCGGCCGGTGAATTCGAGATCGACACCTTCAATCACGCCCGCCGGATGCACCGCGAGCGCGTTGGAGACCGCCACGGGCATTTCGAGCGCCGTGAGTTCCGCCGCGAGATCGCTGCACTGCCGCATGATGGCATCCTTGGCGATCTCGATGCCCGCCGCGTCGGTGCGTCCCATGCCGTCGTCGTTGTAAAGTGTGATCCCGCGCTTCGCCGCGAGCGCTTGCACCTGCGCACGCGCTCCAAACACGAGCACGACCTCAATGTTGAGCGATTGCAGCACCGCCACGTCCTGCAGCAGGCTCGCAAAGCCCGGCTGCATCATCAGCGCGCCGTCAAAAGCGATCACAAATACCTTCTGTCGGAACTGCGGCACATAGTGCAGGATTCCACGAAGGTCTTCGAAACGAGGCTGGGGCTTGGAGATGTCGGTGTTCAAGGCAGGAAAGCCTCAAGATAGCACAACTGCGGCGATCTCATCCCAAAGTTTGTCGATCTCTTTCGGTCCATGCGAGGGCTTTCCGGCCTTGGAGAACCAGTAGTCGGCGTTCCATTGATCCCCCTCGATCACATGCAGCAGCGCGTGAATCCACGAGCCCATCTTTGTGTGAATGTCCTGCGCGATATTGTGCGCGGAGTCCCAGTCACCGTTTTTGATCTGCCACAAGGCCTGCGCCTCGGGTGAGAGCTTCGACGGATCTTTGAGAGCGATGAGTTCGGCAGGTGTCATGAGACGGCGCGTTTTACATCCCTGATGCTTTGCTGGCAACCGCCTTCATCCTGCTCATGCTGCGCCCATGCCTGAAGCAAACCCCACAGCCCCGCGCGGACGTGGCGCGGCGGTGAATCCCGACCAGCGCTTCGCGCAGATGCATGTCGAGTATGATCCGGGTGAGGCGCCGGAGCGCGTGCCGACGAAGTTTTTTCGTGATCACTCCAGCAGCATCATTTCGCGCCACCAAAGCCCGGATCTGCCTTTCGAGGCGAGTTTGAACCCTTACCGCGGCTGCGAGCATGGCTGCGCCTACTGCTACGCGCGACCCACACATGAGTGGCTGGGCTTTTCCTCCGGCATCGACTTTGAAAGCCGCATCATGGTCAAAGAGGACGCCCCTGCCCTGCTCCGCGCGGAATTGCTGAAGCCGTCCTACAAACCGGTCACGCTCTCACTCAGCGGCGTCACTGATCCATATCAGCCGGCGGAAAAGCGTCTGCGCATCACACGCGGCTGCCTGGAGGTGCTGGCGGAGGCGCGGCATCCCGTCGTGCTCATCACGAAGAATCATCTCATCACACGCGATGCCGACCTGCTGGGCGAACTGGCCCGTCACAACGCCACCGCCGCCTACATCTCCATCACCACGCTCGATTCCGATCTCGCTCGCAAGCTCGAGCCGCGCGCCTCCAGCCCGGCGATGCGGCTGGATGCCATCCGCACGCTGAGCGCGGCGGGCATTCCGGTCGGTGTGAGCACCGCGCCCATCATCCCCGGCCTGAATGACAGCGAAATTCCCAGGATCATCGAGGCGGCGCGGGACGCAGGCGCCCAGTTCGCCGGCTACACCGTGGTGCGGCTGCCATTTGCCGTGAAGGACATCTTCGCCGTGTGGCTCGATGAGCATTTTCCTGGCATGAAGGACAAGATCCTGGGCCGCATCATCGAGACGCAGGGCAAAACCTTGTCCCACGGGGATTTTGGCACGCGTTTGAAAGGCGAGGGCATCTGGAGCCAGCAGATCGCCGCGCTGTTCAAGACCAGCCTGCGCCGCGCAGGCATGCTGCATCGGCGGCCTGATCCCACGACGGCCCACTTCCGCCGCCCGCGTGATCCGGGCGGGCAGCTTGAGCTTTTTTAGCCCGACGAGATTCACGTGGAGAAAAATGGAGACATGGAGTGTGTTCCGCTGTCCTTTTCATGATCATGAGCCCGGCAGATGATTTTTTGAGAATTGCAGGTGATTTCCAGCTCGGCGGCCTGGAGACGGAGGCGCAGCATCCACTGACGATGGATCTCTCCCATCTGGCGAATGAGAATCTGCCTCAGGCCCTGCAACTGATGCGCCAGGTCGATCTCCAGGCGCTGCGGCGGATGGAGGCGGCCGGCGCGGGCATCTCCGCCCTGGCGGAGGCCATCCGACGCACCTTCGCGGCCGGCCGGCGTGTGTATTTGTGCGGATGCGGGGCCACGGGCCGTCTGGCGCTGAGCCTGGAGATTTTTTGCCGCCAGGGCGTGCTGCCATGGCCGGGAGAGGACCGCGTGCGCGCCTTCATGGCCGGCGGCGACCTGGCGCTGATCAAGGCCATCGAAACCTTCGAGGATCATCCTGAATATGGCGCGCGGCAGTTGGAGGAGCTTGGATTTGAGGATGGGGACCTGCTCATCAGCCCCACCGAGGGCGGCGAGACGCCGTGGGTCATTGGCGCCACGGAACGCGCCGCGGAGATGTCCCGCAACCCGCCGTGGTTCCTCTACTGCAATCCGGACGACGTTCTCTGCCGCGCGGCGGAGCGCTCTCGGCGCGTGATCGAGAACCCGCGCATCATGAAGCTGAACCTTGCGGTCGGACCCATGGCGATCAGCGGCAGCACGCGCATGCAGGCCAGCACGGTGCTGGAGGCGGCCATCGGATTCGCGCTGCTGCATGCGCAGGATCCTGCCAAGGCAGCCGGAGAGACCGGCAGGCTGCGAGCGCTCGTGGAAACGCACGACGGGCTGTTCCTACGACCTTTCATCGAGGCTGAATCGGCGGTGTATGCGCGCGGCGGGCACGTGTTGTATCACAGCGCGCCGTTTGGGATCACCGTTGTCACGGACACGACGGAGCGTGCGCCGACTTTCAGCCTGGCGCCGTTTGAAAATCAGAACGATCCCGCCGCGCCGCTGTCGTGGTGCCATTTCTTTGTGCCGGACCAGCACGAGGCCCTGGCAGCGTGGCGCAGCCTGCTGGGCCGGGAGCCTCGCACGCTCGAATGGGCGGCGGTGAGCCATCTGGCCGGCGCGGCGGTGCTGCACGGTTATGATTTGTCCGCCGGGGTCATTGCCCGACGGCAACGGCGCCTCGGCGGCGCGAAGGAGGATGTCTTTGGTATCGGCGGAGGCGCGGGCCGCGTCGAGTGGAGCCTGGGACAGGCCCGGCATGTGGCGGAATTCCAGGCATCTTTGTTCCAAACCCATCTCATGCTGAAAATGTGGCTCAACATCCACTCCACCCTCGTCATGGGCCGCCTGGGCCGCTACCTGGACAACCTCATGACCTATGTGAAGCCCAGCAACAACAAGCTCATCGACCGCGCGGTGCGCTACGTGCGGCTGCTGGCGCAAAAACGCTCCGGGACACCGCCTCCCTACGAAACCGTCGTCCGCGCGCTTTTCACTGAGCGTGAACGCATGCAGGTGGGAGAGCCCATTGTGCTCAAGACGCTGGCGGCACTGGGCATCCCGCTGGAGGACACGCGCTGATAACAGGCGGTGTCCGGCTTATTTCGCCGTGATGCGGATGTTGCGGAACCAGGTCTCATCGCCGTGCTCCGTGAGCATGATTTTGCCTTTGCCTGGGGCAAAGCCCTCCTTGGTTTTGAACTTGCTCCTGCCGATCATCTCCTTCCACTCGGGCGTGGTGGTGTCTGCCTCGCAGGCCAGCGCGCCGTTGAGCCAGTGTTGGATCTTGCCGTCCTGGACAATGATCTTGCTCGTGTTCCACTCGCCCGCCGGTTTGACCACCTTGTCCTTGACCGGGGCCTTGATGTCATAAATCGACGCCGTGGTATGCGAGCCGCCGCGCAGGCCATCCGGATGGCCGCTGTCATCAATCATTTGATACTCGATGCCCAGCCATTCTTTGCCGCCGATCTTGGTGACCCAGTACTTGATGCCGTTGTTGCCCTTGGGGTTGAGCTTCCATTCCCATTCGAGCTCGAAGTTCGTGTATTCGTTTTTCGAAATCAGATTGCCGCCTCCCTTGCCGGCCAGATGGATGCTGCCGTCCGCCTCCGACTTCCAACCACCGGATGGGGCGGCCTCTTTGGTGTCGGTGAAATCCGCCAGGGTGAGCTGCACGGGTTCAGCAGCGGAGACAAAGGAAACAAGGAGGATGGAGGCGAGGAGCGTGCGCATGAGAGGAGCAGGTTGGAGACAGGAGTATTGCAGCAGCCCGCGGGATTCGGCAACTGAACTCCCTGCTCACTCCGCGGCCCGCTCCAGCGGCGGCGGATTCACGCGGATGATCTCGTGATCTGTGGTGAAGAGCACCACCCAGCCCTGGCTGTCGAATGCCATGGGCGTTCCCTCACAGGGCTTTGGCAGGTGAAAGCGGCGCAGGACGGCGCTGGTCTTTTTATCCAGTTGGGCCAGCACATCCGGCCTTTCCAGGCGGTAGGAGCGTTTCCGCTTCGAGCGGCCGGGGGAGCAGCCCTCCGGAATGTCATCCGGCGATCCCGGCTCCATCTTCAGCAGCCGCAACCCACGATCGTGCTCCATGTGAAAAAGCATGCCGGCCTCGTGCAGCGTGAAACGGGTGCCACCCGGCCCCCACCAGGCCACCTCCAGTCCTGGCGTGCCCTCCAGAGGCGGGCGCGGCATGGAAACGACATGCGTTTGCCCGTCCGGCTCCACCCACGCGCAGACAGGCTCCGGTGAGGGACCCGGCTGGGAGGCCACCATGAGCACCGCGCCGTCAAGCCACTCGGAAATCTCGCCGCGTGTGTAGGTGGGCATGGGCAGATCGACACGCCGGCAGGCCGCGTAGCGCTCCCCGCGCGCATCAAAGGGCAGAAAACGCAGCCCGAGCTGCCGCGTTCCGTTCCACGAGGGTTCGATGATGTTGGCGCGCTCCTGCATGAAGATCATCGGCCACTCATTGCCCTCGATCAGCGGTGATTCGGCGCGCACGAGCGGCTTCCACGGAATTTTCGTCACGTCAAAGCCCGCCAGCATGCCCTTGCCGGTGATGATGCCGCGATCCGAGGCAAAGGTCACATGCCAGGCGTGCACCGCGAAGCCGAGATCGCCCAGATGCTCGTCATTCAGTTCCGGAAGCTGCGGCGCGGCGGAATCCAGGTCGTCGGCGAACTTCCGCTGCTCCTCCTCGGATCGAAACGGCCGCAGCTGGATGAGCGGCAGGACGCGCGGGTCCGGTTCTCGCGTGACAAAGGCCATGAACGCCGGCTTCATCGCCGCAGCACGGCCATCGGCTTGAAAAACGACGTCGCCATCCCCTTCCCAGTCGTTGGGGCGGAATCTCTGGATGCGCATGCCATGAGCCACATTTAGCGGCATGCTCAGCGGCGTAGGCTTTCCCTCCTGCCAGCCGCCGCTGACAACCGGCACGGGACCCAGCGGGCGCTGCTGGGCATCAAGCAGGATCAGGCGCAGCACCGCGGCACGCGGGTCCTGCCATTCCGAGAGCAAATACTCCATGCCGTCCTCGATCTTGACTGGTGGGGCGATCAACCGCCCCCAACGCAGCCGCTCCTCCGGCAGCCAGGAGGCAGGCTGCGCCACTGCGTCCAGATCCGGGCACGCGGGCAGTTCGATGTCATCCATCTGCCCGGCGCGCACCCCATGCGGCTCCCGTCCGGTGGAAAACACGGCGGGATGGGTGGAGTAAGGCCGCAGCATGCCTGTCGCCTGCACGCCCGGCTGGCTGCGGGAGCGCACCACGGTGCGCAGGCACCCCGCCGCCGGCATGCCCTCCGGCCATGGCGTCGTGCCCAGCCGGAATTCCCGCATCTGCCGCGGCGTCTCACCTGCCAGCAAGCTCACCGTGCAGTCGAGCCCCGGCTTGTGCAGCGCCTCCAGCGGCATGCCCGCACGCCACCAGCGCGCGCTGCGCAGTTTGTCATCCGGCGTGCGGCCGTCACGATCACCGGTGGTCATGGTGAAGCCGCGGTAGGGATCCAGGCCCAGTTCAGGAAGCGCCCAGCGCCACTGGAGGCTGGGGCCCGCGTCTGGCTCCGCTCCTCGGCAGGTCCAGATGTCCACCGCCGGTGCCTTGCCACTTTTCCCATCCAGCAAGGCGGCCAGCGCGGCCAGTTCACGGATCATGGCATCATACAGGGAGTTGCGGCGGTGCTGCGGGATCTCCTGCAGCGCCTTCACAAAGTCCTTGAAGCGCTCCACACGCCCGCAGGCCAGCAGGGCCTCCCCGACGCGCGCCGCCTCTCCTGGCGGTGCCAGCGCTGTCGTGCTCATCTGCGCCTCATGTTTCAGCCACAGCTCAAAGGCCAGGTCCGCCAGCAAGCCGCCGCCATGACCGGCCGCCTCGATGGCGGTGAGCGTGATCGGCGGCAGATGCTTCTTTTGCTGCGTGGTCTGCCCCAACGCCACGCGCCATGCCTCCGCCAGCCGGAGAGTGCGCCCGGCGTCCTGCTGCCGCGCCACGAGCGCCCCGTAGCGCCTCCACAGCCCGATGTCATCCGGGCGCGGCGTCACACGCGCCGCATCATCCAGCACACGCCCCAGCATCTCCGGCGCACCGCCCTGTGCCATGCCCTCCAGGCTGCTCAGAAGGTTCTCAAACTGGCGCGGTTCCAGATGCCCCTCCCGCGCACCCTTCACCGTCTGCCGGGCCAGCGCCTCCAGCCAGGGCGAGGCGGCGCGGCTGCCACCGGGCGCAAAGGCTGCCACACGCAGCGTCACCCGCGCGCGCGCCACCTCGTCGAGTCCCGCCAGCAGTTCCTCCGGCCGCGCGTCCTCGCTGCCCGTCAAGGCGGCCGCCAGCAGGGTATGCGTGGCGAGATTTTCATTCCACGGCTGCCGTCGTACCGCCTCCATGCCGCGCGCCACAAAGCTCTCGTCCTGCTGCATCGCCACACGCAGGATCTGGCGCGCCATCGTCCCCGGCTGGTAACGCGGCGTGGTATGCTCCCACAGGCCCAGCAGCTCATGGTGGCCGTTGCGCAGCGCCCGGGCCTCTGCCAGGGAGAATCCGCGTTCCTGCGCCAGCCAGCGCGCTTCAAACTCCGCCGCGCTGTCGCAGCCAGCGTCCACCGCCGCGATCTCCTGCGGCACCTCCGCCATCACCAGCATCCGTGCCACGCCGCGCGCGCAGGTTTCATTCCCAGCGCCTTCAAAGTCGCGCATCAGCACCTCGAAGTTCGCCGCGTCGCCCAGCACCAGATGCGGCTGTTGCTCGATCAGCGTCTCAATCAAGGCAAGCGCCTGTCCGGACAGCTTGCGCGCCTCCTCCAGCCGCAAAGTGGCAAGCACCAGCGTGTGGGCATCCAGCCGTGCCGCGCCACGTGGCGCATGGCTCAGCGCCGAGGCCAGCGCCTTCATCCAGTCCGCCAGATGACCGGTCCTGGCCATATGGGCCAGCCAGTCCACCTCGCGGATGCCGCGCAGATCCGCGCGCCAGTTTTCGTAATCCAGCCGTGCATGGCGCAGCGCCTGCGCGGCTGCCTCCGCAGCCCACGCGGCGGCGTTTTTGTCCTTCGACGACAAATAGTGCTCCGCACGCCCCAGCCAGCCTTGCGGCAGATCCGGCGCGGCCGTCAGGAGCAGGTCATCCGCCGCCGAAATCTCCTCGTCAGGCCGCTTCAGCGCCCGCGCCAGCTCCGCCAGCACCAGACAATGCAGACGGCGTGTCGTGAGCTGCTTTCCCTCCGATTTCAGCCGCTGGTAAAACACCGCGCGCTGCTCCGCGTCGAGCCGCAGTTCCTCCAGCGCGTGCCGTGCCGCCTCCGGCCGGCGCGAGAGGCCGGAGGCCTCCCATTCATCGAGACGCGTCATCCATGCCGCCTCGTCAGCGAGCGCCACAGCGGCGGCGAACCAGAAAATCACGCGCAAAACGCCCTTCATGCAGCGCAGGCTACCGGAAACAGCTCCCAACAGTCAACATGTGCTTTGCGCATCTTCCACGAAATGACCGTGCCCACGCGCCGTTGAGACGACCTGCATGAGACACCTCGCCCTCTTCCTTCCCATCGCCGCCAGTCTTGCCGACGCCCCCAAGACTCCGGCGAAAAAGGCACGCAAGCCCAGCCCCTCCCTCGTCAAGATCACCGACGTGCCCGGCCTGCCGCGCGTGCTGCTCATCGGCGACTCCATCTCGATGGGCTACACTCTTGATGTGCGCGAGATGCTCAAAGGCCAGGCCAATGTTCACCGCATCCCGGCCAACGGCGGCCCCACCACCAACGGACTCAAGAACATCCAGGCATGGCTGGGCGACTCGAAGTGGGATGTGATCCATTTCAACTGGGGCCTGCACGACCTCAAATACATCCAGGATGATCCCTCCAAGCGCGCCGACCCGAAGGCCCCTGGCTCCCACCCGCAGGTCGCTCCCGCCGATTATGAAAAGAACCTCGCCAGCCTGGTGAAGACCATGCAGGCCACTGGCGCGAAACTCATCTGGTGCAACACCACGCCTGTGCCCGCCGGCAGCGACGGACGCGTCCAAGGAGACGAGGTGAAATACAACGAGGCCGCCGCCCGCGTCATGACCGCCGCCGGCATCCCCACCAACGACCTCCGCGCCCACGCCCTGGCCAAACCAGACGCCCAACTGCCGGCCAACGTCCACTATTCACCGGAAGGCAGCCGCTACCTCGCCGAAAAAGTCGCCGCCGCCATCCGCGAGCATCTGCCGCGGAAATGATGGGGGGCTGGCTCGCCGCCTCACGGCCGCGGCGGCAACGGGATCGCACCTGGCACAGGCACGGCGGCAGGCGCGGATCCCGCCGGGCGTGTGACCTCAAACGTCGGGCTGGTGTCCTCCCGAACCGGCTGCGCGCGCGGTGCCCAGTTGAGGAAAATGTCGAACGCGGTCGTGTGACCGCGCTGCGAGAGCTGCCACGCATCGTCGATGCGCAGCGCGACATCATACGCTCCCTGGTCGATCTGGCTGTCCGATTCGAGAGTGCGGTCTCGCAGGGTGATGCGGTAGAGGTCTGAGCGGCCTTCGTCCTCGCCGTCACCTGTGGCGACGAACGCCAGAAAGCCCACGCCCACCTGTTTCAGCACCGGATCGGCCTCCAGCAGCGCCGCGAACTCGCACATCATCTCCTCCCGGACGCCTTCGGATGCCTCCGCCCAACCGTGGAGCATGGAGGTGAGAAAGGCCGCGGCAGTTTGGAGGGAATCCTGTTCCCGGTCACCCGTGCCCAGCAGCACATGCTTGAGGGATCTTCCCTGGTGCTGAAACTCCCCCAGCGCGGTCGTCTCCGGGTCCAGCAACCGGATCTCGCCGAGAGCGCGCAGATACTGGTCGAATCGGGAGCGAAGCAGAGAGGTGAGGATCAGTTCGCCCTGCTTCGGCTCCAGATCCAGATGGCGTCCCAACTCATCCAGGAGTGCGGCGGTCCCCTTCTCCGTCAGCCCGGCGGTCAGCTCCAGGGCGACGACGCCGTCGTGCTTCGCGGCGGTGGTCAAGGAATGGAGAATCTGCGGCGCGACCGCGTCGAACATCACCGGCCCGAGTTTGATGGCGAATTCCGCCAGCACGCGCCGCACGTCCCCGGCATCCACGCTGTTCAAGGAGATTTGATGCTCACGCCCGATCTCCGTGATCCCGTCCCGTGTCGTGCTGGCCGGGTCGGAGGCCACGCTCCGCACCAGCGAGCGCTCCAGAACCTCCCCCTCGCCGGCAAACCCCATGAGCCACTTGGTGCCGTGTCCGCTCTGGGACTCCGCTTGGGCGGCAAAGAGCGCCGGCTGGCTGCCATCGTGAATGGTGTACTTCATGAAGCGGCGGAGCATGTGCGCGTCCACCTTGGCGGCCAGCGGCAGGTGCGCGCCCACGCTGCGGCTGAAGGTGCTGCCCGCATGCGTCACCGCGCGCATCAGGGTCTCCGGTGTGCCCGTCAGGGACGCCACCCGCTCCGCATGCGTCCCCCCCATGGCGCCCGCGCCTCCTTGGAATGGATGTGATGCCGCGTCCCGCACATTGCGCAGGTCGCGGGCGGTGCTGAGCATCGGCAGGGCACCGGAGAGCTGGCTCCAGATGCTGTCAAACGCATGCCGGTGCTCCGGCCGTGTGATGTCAAACTCATGATACAGCGTCACCCCGCTGCTGCGTGAGCCAGCGGCCAGGGTCGCGGACAGCGGGGCAAAGCTGAGCTTCCGCTCGACCCGCCGCGTTACCATCCGGTATTGGCCGTCGGCCAGTTCGTCCAGGTATTGGGTGCCGACCCGCACATCAATCCCGCTGGAGTAACCATCGCTGGAACTCGATTGAATGATAAGCCCCACCGAGCGCTCGTTCCGCCGGTACAGATGCACGTCAAAGGAGCCGCTCACCTGGAGGCTGCCCACGGCCCCTGCCCGGGCCACGATCGCCTGGTCCCCCAGCGCCTTGCCAAAAAGCGGCACCACCTTTTCCATGCCGATGCCGGGCCCAAAGGAAGTCTGCACCGGGATGCTCAGCATGGTGCCGACCTCCAGCGTGTCCAGGTCGGCGCTTGAACTTGGAACGGAAGTGGGAAGATACACACCGTCTAGCGCCATCTCCCAGTAGCGCGGGGATTGCCGTGTGAAGATATAGGACTGGGTGCGCGACACATTGGCGGACACCGAAAGGGGAACGCTGGCACCCGCCGCTTCCAAGGCAATGCCTGCCGGGTTGAATCCCGCGCCGTAGCTGAGCGACCAGGTGATCTGGTCCGAACGGCGGAAGAGCGCGCCGATCCGCTCCAGTTCATAGCGCCCGCTCACCCGCGCTCCCAGACCCGGAACGTCCGTCAGCGGCAGGTTGAAACCGGTTTGCGCGGCACCGTGGAGGTTGCGCTGGATTTGCCTGTTCACCCATCTCAGGTCCCCAAAGGTCGTGAGGGGAGTTTTCAAGGGCGCCCGCGCGGAAGTCTCCGGCACTTCCTCCTCCTCGACAGGCAGGGCCTTCGGCGGCGGACGGGTCCCCGCCGGTCCATCTTCCGGGGGATGATCGGGAGCCTGTTGGGGCGCGGCCATCACGCCGGCCGGCAGCACCGCCAGAAAGAGCCCCGTCAGGGCGTGCCGCCAAGCCCCCTCCACCGCCGCGCGGAAGACCCGGCGGTCGCAGCCGGTTTCGGCAGGTGATTGAGCCTGGACGGTTGAGCAACGCTGTCGCATGACCGCAGCAGTAGCGCGCCACGGCCGGACGGCGATGTTTTTTCTGCGCCCCGCCTGCAGTCCTGCCCCCCCGGGCAAACCCACGTTTGCCGCGACGACTCCCCACGTGACGCCAGGCATCCATTCGGCAGAAAAAATCTCCCTCCGGCCGCTTTCGGCGGGCATCCCGCCTTCCGATGCCTTACACTGACCCGCCCATGCCGGACATCGTCCTCGCCACGCTCAACGCCAAATACATCCACGCATCCTTCGGCCTCCGCTGCCTCCTGGCGAATCTCGGAGACCTGCGTGACCGCGCCGGCATGCTCGAATTCGTCATCCAGCAGCAGCCGCTGGAGATCGTGGAGGCCGTTCTCGCGCAGCAGCCGCGCATCGTCGGCTTCGGTGTCTATATCTGGAATGTCACGCAGACCACCGAGGTCGTGGCCCTGCTGAAAAAGCTGCGCCCGGATGTCACCCTCATCCTCGGCGGCCCGGAGGTCTCCTTTGAGACAGACGGCCAGCCGATCACCGCCCTGGCGGATCACGTCATCACCGGCGAGGCGGATGTGAAGTTCGCCGAAGTCTGCCGGCGCTTGTTGGGTGACGCAGACACGCCTGTCTGCGGCGGTCTGGAGGGCGGACAGGAGTGCCAGCCTCACATCATCGCCGCCGGACTCCCACCGCTCGCGCAGCTCGCCTCGCCCTACGACCTCTACACGGACGAGGACCTGCGGCACCGCGTCATTTATGTGGAGGCATCACGCGGCTGCCCGTTCACCTGCGAGTTCTGCCTGTCATCGCTCGACATCCCCGTGCGCGCCTTTCCGCTGGAGCCGTTTCTGGCGTCCATGCAGCGGCTGCTGGACCGCGGGGCCACGCAGTTCAAGTTTGTGGACCGCACCTTCAATCTGCACCTGCCCACCAGCACGGCCATTTTGCAGTTCTTCCTCGACCGCTGGCGAGCGGGGCTGTTCCTGCACTTTGAAATGGTCCCGGACCGTCTGCCAGAGCAACTCCGCGGACTCATCCGGCAGTTCCCGCCCGGCGCGGTGCAGTTCGAGGTCGGCATCCAGACCTTCGATGACACCACCTCGAAAAACATCAGCCGCCGGCAGAATCTCGACCGCCTGGAGGACAACTTCCGCTTCCTGCGCCAGGAGACCGGCGTTCACATTCACGCGGATCTCATCGTCGGCCTGCCGGGCGAGGACATCGAGAGCTTTGGACGTGGCTTTGACCGCCTCGTGCGCCTGGGACCGCAGGAGATCCAGATCGGCATCCTCAAGCGGCTGCGCGGCACGCCCATCATCCGCCATGACGACGCCTATCGCATGATTTACGCCCCGCATCCGCCCTACGAGATCCTTTCCACCCGGGACATCCCCTTTGAGCAGATGCAGCGCCTGCGCCGTTTCGCGCGCTACTGGGACCTCGTGGCCAACAGCGGCCACTTCACCACCACCCTGCGGCTGCTGTGGCAGGATGACACCTCGCCTTTCGCCCGCTTCCTCCGTTTGAGCGACTGGTTGCATGCCAGGCTGGGCCGCACGCATCAGATCGCCCTCCACGTCCTCGCCCAGGCCCTCTTTGAGTTCTTGACGACGGAACTTGCCCTCGATCACGACCTCGCCGCCACCACGCTGGAGGACGACTGGCACCGCGCCCCCGGCCGCGCCGCCCTGAACCTCCGCGGTCTCAGCTCCCCGGCCTCCCGCCGCAGCCTGGACCGCTCCGCCCGCCAGTCCCAGCACGCCCGCGCCACGCCCTCCTCCCAGGCCGTCTCAAAAAAGAACGTCTGAAACGACCACCGAACGCGGCGGTTCCGGGCAGCTTGGCCGAAAGAGAGACCAAAGGGAAAAAGGCAGAGGAGCGCAGCCAACGTAGCCTTGTTGCGGTGCAACAAGATCGCAGCCAACGGAGGGCAGGATTCCATTCCTCTCGAAGAGAAAAGATAGACGGTCAGAAGTCAGTGGTGAGATGTCAGAACCGCCAACAGCTCCCCCACCCGAAAACAGCCTCAAAAACGCCGCTTCACTTCGGAATCCGGGTTAAAAGGAGAGGCGAGACCGGTCAGAGGTAAGACGTGGGAGGTGAGAGGTTTCGGGTTTCGATTGGCCGCTAGAGAACGCAAAGAACGCTCAGACGGCCCGGAGCAACTGCCCCCCCCATTTTCAAACCTGGCTGCCCCGATCATGGCGCTGCGGTCCGGCAGCGTGAGCGGGGCTGCCATGCTGCCGGGCGGCCCATCCCGGAACATCCGAAGCGATCAACTCGCTCAAATGACTGAGACGCACCCGCTCGCCGCGAGTCCGGAGTCCAAATGCCTGGTAGTTTCTCTTCGCACCTACAGCGCATGCACCGCATCGACGAGCGGCTTCACGAAGGCTTCGACCTTCGCGGCGCAATCAGCCGACGAGCCGTTTTGCTCGATGAGCTTCACGATGGCGCTGCCGACGACCACGCCGTCCGCCTTGCTGGCGATGGTGGCGGCCTGTTCGGGGTTCGAGACGCCGAAACCGACGCACACGGGCACCTGGGTGGCTGCTTTGATGATGGCGACCTGCTCGGCGATGCCGGTGGCGATCTCCGCCTGCGCGCCGGTGACGCCGAGGCGGCTGACGTAATAGACGAAGCCCTCGGCGCTTTTCGCAATGCTGGCGATGCGTGCCGGCGGGCTGGTGGGGGCGATGAGCTGGATGTGACGGAGGTCGGGCGCGGGCTTCAGCTCCGGGTTTTCGGCGGCCTCGTCCGGCGGCAGGTCCAAAACGAGCACGCCATCCGCACCGGCGGCAGCGGCGTCGTGGTGGAAGCGGTCGTAGCCGTAGGTGTAGATGGGATTCAGATAGGTGAAGAGCACGAGCGGGATCTGGCTCTTCGTGCGCAGCTTCCGGATCATCTCCAGCACACCAGGGGTGGTGGCGCCGGCCTTCAGAGCGCGGTCGGCGGCCATCTGGTTCACCACGCCATCGGCCAGGGGATCGGAAAAGGGCACGCCGAGCTCGACGATGTCCACCCCGGCGCGCTCCAGGCCGAGGACGATGTCGATGGTGGCATCGAGGCTGGGATCACCGGCGCAGACGTAGGCGACGAAGGCCTTTTTCTTCGCGTCACGAAGGGCGGCAAAACGGGCGTCGATGCGGTTGGCGGGTGCGGGCATGGGGCGGGCTGTTTAGCATGTG
Source organism: Verrucomicrobiaceae bacterium (assembly GCA_015075365.1). GTDB lineage: Bacteria > Verrucomicrobiota > Verrucomicrobiia > Verrucomicrobiales > Verrucomicrobiaceae > Prosthecobacter. Next base: position 119,386 of record JABTUN010000005.1, on the reverse strand, counting down.
AAAATCCTGCTGTCGAATGCCTTCCCGGCCCTGAGAGCGCCGCGCTGCCCTGCCCCCGCGGCCTTTCACGGGCCGCGCGTGGTTCTGAAAGCCAAATAACTCACGAAACTTGCTTCATGTGCCCCGCTTGCCACGATGATGCCCAAACATGACCGATTTCGCACTGTTCCGGCTTCCAGATGGCCGCGCATGGCTGGGTGAGGGACCTTTCACGTCCTCCGCCGCCGCCCCTGCCGCGGGCGGGGCCTTTTACATCAATGACTTTGACCTGACCGATCCGGAGCCGTGGAAGACGCCCGCGCGGCTGCACCCGCTGACCCTGGAGAACCACGCCGCGCTGCTGCATGTGAACGGCGCGCAGCCCCCGGTGATCAACTGGGCCAAACCGGCCACGGAGTGGTTCAAGATGGCCTTCCGCCGCATCCGGCGGGAGGTGCTGGCGCGCCGCATCGAGAAAATGGTGCCCGTGCTGACGGAGGTGGGCGCGCTGGCCTCCGGCAGCCCGCTGAAGCTGATCGAGCGCATCCTGGCCGCGCCGTCGAACCTGTGGGCCTACGCGCACCTGCGGGACGGGGCGGGTTTCCTGGGTGCCACGCCGGAGCTGCTCTTCCGCCTGCGCGGGGACGAACTGGAGACGATGGCGCTGGCCGGCACGGCGAAGCCGGGGAGCAGCGTGGAGAGCTTTCAAAACGATGTGAAGGAGATCGACGAGCATGAGATCGTGGTGCGCTACCTGACGGAGCGCCTCGCGCAGCTCGGCAGCGTGCGGCGGGAGCCGCGCAGCCTGTGCCAGACCTCCGGCCTCACGCATTTCCAGAGCCGCATCACGGTGAAGCTGTCCCAAACGACGGACCCGGCGGCACTGGTGCCCTTTCTGCACCCCACGCCGGCCGTGGGCTGCCTGCCGCGCGATGAGAGCACGCTGGAGCGCCTGCGGGACTACCGCCGCCAGCTGAAGGTGCCGTCCTTTTTCGGCGCGCCATTCGGCTTTGTGGAGCCGGGCACAGGCACGACGCATCTCGTGGTGGCCATCCGCGGCATCGCCTGCGAGGGCGGCCAGGTGCGGCTGCCCTCCGGCTGCGGCATCGTGGGCGGCAGCGCCTTTGACCACGAATGGCGGGAGCTGCGCCTGAAGCGCGAGGCCGTGCTGCGCCTGCTGGGCCTGCAAGCATGACGCAGCACCAGCTCATCACGCAGACCCTGGAACGCCTGGCCTCCCTGGGCGTGCGGGAGGTGTGCGTGGCGGCCGGCGCGCGCAACGCGCCGCTGGTGGCGGCGCTGGCGGACAGCCGCGGGGTGCGGCTGTGGAACTTCTTTGAGGAGCGCAGCGCGTCCTTTTTCGCCCTGGGCCGCATCCTGGCGGACCGCCGCCCGGTGGCCGTGGTGACCACCAGCGGCACCGCGGTGGCGGAGCTGCTGCCGGCGGCCATCGAGGCCTATTACCAGGCGCTGCCGCTGATCCTCGTCACCGCCGACCGCCCGGAGCGCTTCCGCGGCAGCGGCGCGCCGCAGGCCATCGAGCAGGAGGGCATCCTGGGTGTGTATGCGCGCCCGTGGCCGGATGCAGGCAGCACCGCGATGCCGGTGCATCTCAACCTGTGCCTCGACGAGCCTCTCACGCCCGCGCCCGGCATCGACTTTGCCGCCTTTCCACCCGCGCCTGCCAAGCCGCAGGTTCCCGGGCCTGTGGAATGCACGCCTGATGTGGTGCTGGCCGCCGGGCTGCATCCTGACGAGGCCAGGCAGGCTGCCCCGGTGCTGGCCGCGCTGGGCGCGCCCATCGTCGCAGAGGCCACGGCGAATCTGCATGCCTTTCGTGAGCTGGAGCCGCTGCTCGTGCATGGCGGCGAAAAGGCGCTGCGCCGGCTGAATCCGGCGCGCCTGCTGCGCATCGGCGCGGTGCCTAGCTGGCGCTTCTGGCGGGACTTGGAGAACCGGCCGGAGGTGGAGGTCACGAACCTGTGCCGCGCCGCCTTTCCCGGCCTCGCCCGGCGTGAAAACGTGATCACGCGCCCCCTGGAGGCGCTGGCGTGCCTGCGTCCCGGCCGTGGAGGTGCTGGGGCGGATTGCGCAAGCCTGACACCGGACTTTGAGTCCACCCCGCTCTCCGAACCTGCCTGGATGCGGCACCTGGCGGCCGCGCTGCCCCCCAAGGCACGCGTTTTCCTGGGGAACAGCCTGCCGGTGCGGGAATTCAACCTGGCGGCGGGCGGGATGCCGGCGGATGGGACGCACTTTTATGCCAACCGCGGTGCCAACGGCATCGACGGGCTGCTTTCCGCCTTCCTCGGCGTCGCCGCCGCGCACGAGGAGTCCTCCTGGCTGATCGCGGGTGATCTGAGCACGCTCTACGACCTGGCCGCGCCGTGGATCCTGCACCAGCTCCCGCAGCGCGCCATCCGCTTCGTCGTGATCAACAATGGCGGCGGGAAAATATTCTCCCGCGTGGCCTCCCTGCGCGACCTGCCGGAACCCGCGCGTCACATCATTGAAAACCGGCACAGCCTGTCCTTCCGGCCCTTCGCGGAGCTGTGGGGGCTGGACTACATGCTGGCGCAGCAGCCGGATGACCTGCTCGATCTGCCACAGCTCCCGATGGTCATCGAAATCCGGCCGGACAGCGCGCAGACGGAGGCCTTCTGGCAGGGCTGGGCGTAAGGCAGCGGGACCGTCCAGGTGAAGGGGCCGGTCAGCGAATGGCAAGATCGGCGTTGTGAAGTGAGTTCCTAAGCGCTACTTACTTGCATGAAAACGCTCCTCGCCCTTTTCCTGCTCGCCTCCCCTGCCCTTGCGGCCATGAAGGTGGCCACGCTGCATCCCATCGTGGCGGATCTGGCCCGTCAGGTCGGCGGCGCGAACGTGGAAGTCATCGAAATCCTCAAGCCGGGCGGTGACGTCCATCACTTCGAGCCCGCCACGAAGGACATCGCGGCCATGCGTGGGTCGAAATTGATCCTCGCCTCCGGGAAGGGCCTCGAAACCTACCTCGACAAGCTGCGCGACAGCCTCGGCGCGGGCGTGAAGCTGGTCGAAGTCGGCGAGAAAGTGCCTTCCATTCCTTATGTGTGCGACCACGACCACTCGGAGGAGCACGATCACCACCACGGCGAGTTTGACCCGCACTGGTGGCACAGCGCCGAAAACATGCAGCGTGCCGCCCGCATCGTGGCGGATGTCTTCGCCGAGGCTGATCCAGCGAATGAAGCCGCCTACGCCGCGAATGCCAAAACGGCCTCGAAGCGCTTCGGCGAGCTCAAAACCTGGGCGAAGATCGAAATCGCCAAGATCGACCGTGCCGACCGCAAGCTCGTCACGGCCCACAATGCCTTCGGTTACTTCTGCAAGGAGTTCGGCTTCGAGCCCATCTCCATCCTCGGCGTGTCACGCAGCGATGATTCGAGCCTGAAGCACGTCACCGAGTCCATCGCCACCATCCGCGAGCATGGCATCAAGGCCGCCTTCCCCGAGGATCAGGCCAATCCGAAGGTGCTCGCCGAGATCGTGCGCAGCACCGGCGTGAAGATGGGTGATCCGCTCGTGGCTGACGGCACCGCAAAGCATGCGCACACCTTTGAGACGATGATCGCCCACAACGTCCGCGCGATCGTGGCGGCGCTCGGCACGAAAAAGTAAGCCGCCATGCGAGGTTCGCCGCCCATCCAGCTCTTTTTGCTCGCGATCGCCTTCGTCGTGCTGGCGATCCCGCTGGCGCATCTCACGGGAAACGCGCCGGTGGAGGCTCCGAAGGCTGCGAAAGCCACGGCGAAGCCGAAGGAGGCCAAGTCGCTTCTCCGCGTGCGTTTCGTCCACAAGCCGGAGAAGCTCAGCTTGAAGCTCGGCGAGCGTGAATTGCTCGAAAATGGCGACTGGATGGACAACGCGGTCGAGTTTGAGGCCACGCTGCCTTTGAGCCTCGACCTGCTCGTGGCCGCGGACTGGGCTTACGGCGCTCCTGATCAGGCTTTGACCATCGAAATCGAACCCGATGGCCAGGACAGACGCAGCGACACCCGCTGGTCTGCCGCCGGTTCGCTCAACGAGGTGTATTCCTTCCAATGGTAAGCTCCTCCCACGTTCATGATCACGGCACCTGCGGCCACACGCACGCGGAGGGCCATGTCTGCTGGGGCGGCGGTGGCGATGCCTCGACGCATCATCACAAGCTGGAAGTCTCGAAGCTCCGCGTCACCTACCATGAGGTGCTTGCGCTCGATGGCATTGATTTCTCCACCGAATGCGGCCGCAGCATCGCGCTCATCGGGCCGAATGGAGCCGGCAAGAGCACGTTGCTCAAATCACTCGCCGGCCTCATCCGGGCGGACAGCGGCAACATCCTCTGGCGTGGCAAGCCGCTCACGCGCAGCAGCCATGAGATCGCCTACCTGCCACAACGTGGTGACATCGACTGGAACTTTCCCATCACGGTGCGCGGCCTCGTGGAGATGGGCCGCTACCCGAACCTCGGCTGGTGGCGCTCCCTTTCCCGTCACGACAACGACATCGTCGAGCGGGCGCTCACCGCGATGCACCTGCACGACCTCCAGGACCGTCAAATCAGCGCCCTGAGCGGCGGCCAGCAGCAGCGCACCTTCATCGCCCGCGCCCTGGCGCAGGAAGCGCATGTCCTCCTGCTCGACGAACCCTTCACCGGCCTCGACAAGCCCGCGCAAGAGAGTCTGGCGAAACTTTTTCACGAACTCACCCACGAAGGCCGCCTCCTCATCGCCAGCCACCACGACCTCCAGACCGCCCCGACCATTTTCGACGAACTGCTGCTCATCAAGCGCCACCAGATCGCGTTTGGCACGATGAAGGAGGCGTTTTCGAAGGAGAACATCGCTCGCGCTTATGAAGACGTGAGTGCTCAGTCTGCTTCATCGCACGCTCACCATCCCACTGAGCACTGAGAACTGAGCACTTCCCTCTGCCTCGCCCCAAAGCTCCCATTCCCTCATGATTCTTGCCACCACGCTTTCCGACTGCCTCGCCGAGCCCATCGCTCAGCGGGCGTTGCTGGCGTGCTTGATGATCGGCTTCGCGAATGGTTTTGTGAGCGCCTTTGTGGTGCTGCAAAAGTCGGCGCTGAAGATCGGGACGCTCTCGCATGCGCTGCTGCCTGGCATTGCGCTGGCGGTGCTGGTGGCGGGATTGACGCAGTGGAGCGCGCTGGCTGGCGCGGTGTTTGCCGCGCTGATGGTGGGGCTGGGATCGCTCTTTCTCTCACGCACCTCACGGCTCGATCAAGACACGGCGATGGGCATTCTCTACACGACAGCCTTCGCCGGTGGTTTGCTCATCCTCACGAAGCTCGACATCCGCCAGCAGCTCGATGAATGGCTCTTTGGCAGCATCGTCGGCATGGCGGACAGTGATTTGTGGATCGCGTTTGGCATCAGCGCTGTCGCGGTGCTCGCCTTGATCGCGTTGCAAAGACCGCTCCTGATCTATCTATTCGAGCCGAACATCGCCGCGAGTCTCGGCGTGCCCGTGCGGCTGCTCAGCTATGCCTTGTTTGGCATCACGATCCTCGTGCTCATCTCCTCGCTGCAAGCCGTCGGTTGCATTCTGAGCGTCGGTTTGATGGTCGCCCCGGCGGCGACGGTCTATCTGCTCACGAACAACGCCCGCACGCTCTTCTGGGGCGGCGGCATCATCGGCGGCCTCGGCTCCGTGGCGGCGTTTTTCCTCTCGTATCCGCTTGGCTGGAGTGTCAGCGCCACCATCATCGTCGTGCTCGGCGGTCTGTTCGTGCTCGCCTACATCTTCAGCCCGCGATACGGGCTGTTCAGTTCTCGGAAGCGGGTGTAGGCGCGGCGCCGCAAGGGCGCTACGCCCTCCGCCAACGCTGAAAGGTTTCGATGGCCTCGTATTCGGCGAGTCCCAGCCGGTCGTACTGGCGGGCGTTTTCTCGATTGGTCTCGGCCGACTCTTTTTCGAGGCTGCTCAGCGCGCTGTAGCGGTTGAGGGCGTTCTCCTTGCGCTCGAGCTGCAAGGGGCTCATCGGCACGGCCATGTCGATCTCATGCGGCTCCAGAGCGCGTTCTTTGCCACGATACAGCCACAGGCTGCACGCGCCTGCGAACTCCTCTCCGCCGCAGGCTTGCAGCGCGCTGATGACCAGACGGAAGGTGATGCCGCTGACGCTGCTGGGGTCCGCCGCGTCGCCGGTGAGGTAAATTTGATGGGGCTTGTGCTCCAGCAGCAACCTCTTGAGCGCATCCACATCCGCCTGCGTGCTCTTGAAGCGGCGGTAGCGGCCCTGCTCGTAGAAAGGCAGTTCCATGAAAAGCACATGATCACTGTGCAGGCCGAGCGCGTGGGCCGCGTCGCGCAGTTCACCGCGCAGGATCAGGCCCTTGAGCTGGCGCAGCAGCGGCGTGTCCTCGCCGAACTCGCCCTTCGCCTCCAGTTGCGCCAGCGCCTCCCTGGCATAGGCCACCTGCGGCTTCCAATCGCCCGGCTTGGCGGAGTTGGAGGCCAGTTCCAGCAGCGTGCCGGCAAATTTGTCCGCCTCGCTGTCCGGCACACGCAGGCTGCCCGAGGTCAGCGCCACCAGACGCACGTCGTGCCCCTGCTCGATGATGCGGTCAATCGTCCCGCCCATGCCGACAATGGCGTCCTGCGGCTCCGGCGAGAGAACGAGGCAGCGTTTCGGAAAAGGCCGTGCGCGCTCCGGGCGGTAGGTGTCATCCTCGTCGGGCTTGCCGCCGGGCCAGCCGGTGATGGTGTGCTGGAGCTGGTTGAAGATGCGGATGTTGAGCTGATACGCCGGCCCCTGCTCGGAGAGCAGGTCGCTGAGGCCGTGCTCATTGTAGTGCTCATCGACGAGCTTCAGCACCGGGCGCTTCGTCTGAAACGCCTGCCACACCATGGCACGACGCGTCTCCCGCGGCGTCCACGACACCGGGCCAACCAGCCACGGCAGCTTGACGCGGCTCAGCTCGCGCGACGCGCCCTGGTCGATGAAGAAACGCGCATCCGGGTGATCTTGCAGGAAGGACGCGGAGACGGCCTCTGTCATCGGGCCTTCGACCGCCTTGGCGACGACCCCAGCCTTGTTTTCCCCCCAGGCCATCAGCACCAGCTTCTTCGCACGCAGAATCGTGCCCACCCCCATCGTGATGGCAAAGTGCGGCACGTTTTGCTCCCCGCGGAAGTCGGCGGCGGCGTCCTGGCGCGTCACACGGTCCAGCGTGATGCGGCGCGTCAGCGAGTCACGGCTGGAGCCGGGTTCGTTGAACCCGATGTGCCCCGTCCGGCCGATGCCGAGGATTTGCAGGTCGATCCCGCCGACGCTGTCGATCTTCTGCTCGTAGTCGCGGCAATGGTTGAAGACCTGGTCGCTCGAAATCGTGCCGCTGGGGATGTTGATATTCGCCTTCGGGATGTCGATGTGATCAAAGATCTGCTCAGCCATGAAGCGCGCGTAGCTTTCCGGATGATCCGGCGCGAGACCGAAGTACTCGTCCAGGTTGAACGTGATGACGTTTTTGAAGCTCAACCCTTCCTCCTTGTGCAGGCGGATGAGTTCGCGGTAAAATGGCACCGGTGTGGAACCTGTGGCCATGCCCAGCACCGTGGGCTTTCCAGCCTTGCTGCGGGCCTCGATCAATTCCCGCACCTCCTGCGCCAGCGCCTTGGCGGCGGCGGCGGAGTCGGGGAAAATGATGGTGGGAACTTTTTCGAAGAGTTCGGCGTGGGAACGGGGTGACATGGCTGGTGGGAGGGACAGTTCGCTGGTTCGCGGTTCTGGTTGGAATCGTCCTCGTTCTCCTACTCGTCCTCGTCCTCGATTCAACAACGTAGAATCTCCTCCATCCTCCTCATGGCCGGGAGACGTGGAAAATCAGCACGTTGGGACGCGCTTTCGGCGCTTCCGCAGTGAGATCGACCTCCATCGGCTTGAGCAGGTTGTTGCCCGCGAGGTCTTCCAACTCGGGATCAATGGTGATCTCATGCCTGCCGGCCTTCCACGGGTCTTCGGGTGTGAACCGCCATTCGACACGCTTCAGGTCCACCACCTTCGCCTGCGCCTTTCCTGGATTCCCGGCCACTTGCACAGCCCTGGCGAAGATCTGCGGCTCAAACAACTCGTCCGTGGTCACCACGAGCGGATTCCGCGTGCCAGCCCGCGGCACCTGGAGCCGCCATTTTTCCGGATCAGGTTGCTCATGATCCGCGGCGATGGGTTCGAGGGCAAACACGCCCTCTTTGCCCAACGGCGTGCCGTTGGTGGAGCGCCACTGGCCGGAAACGACGAGGTTATAACGCACGCCTGCGATCAAAACCGGGCCTTCATCGACATTGAGGTTCACGCTGGTCTTTTGGCGGCCCGGGTGCAGCATCAGCGTGAGCCGCCTGCCATCCGGCGACCACAATTCGGTCTCGCGAAAAGCTCCGGTGACCTCCAGGCCATTGCTGCGCTGGAGCGTGACGCGGCTCAAGAAATCGCCCTGTTCCATCGGCTCCGAGAAGTCGAGATAGAGCTTCAGCGTGTTCGCTGGAATCTGGCTCGTGGCAGGCGAAAGGCGGACCGTGGGCATCGCCGCTCGTTGTGCGTCAAAAGTCACCTCGACCTTCGCTTTGCTCCTGCTGCTGTTCGCAAAGCGAAACTCCACACGATACTTCTGACCACGCACAAACGGTACCGCCGGGATAAACCCAGGGTGAGCGTCCAGCAGCTTTTGCACCTCGCCAAACAGAGGCTGTTGACCATCCTTGGCAAAGACCTGGATGGTTTCGGCATCAATTTTCTCTGGCGAGAGCAACAGCAACGATTTCTCGGCCATTTGCACACCCACCTTCACTTCTTTGAACCCTGCAGATGTCAGCGCCCCAACCGTCAGCATCACAACAACAAGACGCTGACAAATGCCTGGGATTAGCGTCATATCAGCGTCTCATCAGCGGTTTCACCCTGGGATCACGGAAGCGCGGCCACTTCCAGGCTGAGCGTGCCTTCATTGTCCTTCAGCACGATGGCTTGCGTGTTGTCGATCTTGTCGGCCTGCACGGCTCCGAAGAGCGAATCGACGATTTCGATGCCATCGGGGCCCTTGGGGGCCTTTTCATCGCGGCGGGCGGCTTTTTCATTGGTGTCAGCGGCGTCGAGGTAGTCCATGCTGATGCGGGCGCCCCACATCTTGCTCGGGCCGAAGGCGTTTTGCTTGAAGCGCTGCGTGTGGACCACCAGCCAGTCCTTGCCGCTCTTGTCGGTGTAGCTGAAGAGGTCGAGCGGGCGGTTGCCGCTGCCCAGTTCCACCATGCTCACGCCCTTGACCTGCGCGCCGCTTTGCAGGTCATCCACTTTGAATTTGGCGACGGGCGTGCAGGCGAACGCGCCGACGACGTAGGTCTCGTCGCCGTCCGTGTAAGGGATGAAGCTCTGAATGGGCGCCTTCGTCTCCCACTTGCGATGCGCCACATGGTAGGTCTCCGCGCTGAAGACATTCGCGGTGCTGCCGTGCTTGAGCGGCACCGGGATGGTGAAGATGCGGGAGGCAAATTCCTCGTTGCAGGTGCCGGTGGCAAACACGCGCTTCCCGTCAAAGGCCACGTCGGTGATGTTCGTCACCTTGCTGGCCGTGCCGCCGGGCAGCGTGATGCGCGCCCACGGCAGCTTCGCGGTGTCAAACGGCGCGACCTTGCCCGCCGCATCGACAGTGACGATGAGCACCGCGTTATCCGGGCGGCGCTGCACCGCGAGATAAACGCGCCCGCTGGCGGGATTCGCCGCAAGGTCCTTGATCGTGATGTCCTCTTTCTTCGCGCCGAGCCCGCCGGCGATCACGCTGCCGATGTCGGCCACCGGCTTCTCCAGCACCTTTTTCTCCGGACCGACATCGCCGGTTTGAATCGCCACGACACTCGCCGTGCCAGGCTCCGCAACGAGCAGCAGGCCGTTCGGGCCAAAACTGATGGAGGAAAGCGATTTGAGCTCCAGACCGCCCGTCTGCGGCGATTCGATGAGCGAAGGAGACACAGCGACCGGAGCCGCCGAGAGCGTGGTGGCCGCGAAAGCGGCGAGCAGAGTGGATTTCATGGCTGGGGTGGGGTGGTGTGTTGGACGCCGGATGGTACGGCAACCGGCGGACGAATGTCACGATGAAAATTTGCCCTCCCCGGCCGGACAATGGCACTTGACGGTGCCGTGCAGTCCCGCACACTCGCGCAACCCACCCCCCACACGCGCCATGAGCTTCCTTGACCGCCTCGAACGTGTCTTTTTCTGGCTGTCCGCAGCCTCCACCGACAACCTGGAGGCCTGCCCCGCCTGGGAGCGGCGAAAATACGTCGCGTTCGGAGCCACGGTGCTCGTTCCCAGCACCTTCGCCATCATCGCCTGCGCCTATGCGCTGAGCACGCTGACGGACAACTGGTGGATCATCACGCCGGTGTCGCTGGTGTGGGCCTTCATCATCCTCACGGTGGACCGCGCGCTGCTGGCCACCTACCGCGCCTATCAGTCGTTTTTCCGCAAGGCGGCGCAATTCGGCCTGCGCATGGTCGTGGCAGCGCTGATGGGCATCACGATCTCTCATCCGCTCACGCTGCTGCTGTTCCGGGACACGGTGTCCTCCGTGATCGAGGAGGACCGCCAGAAGGAGATCGAGGCAGCCCGCGAGACCGCGAAACAGCAAAAAGCCGCCGTCGAAACGCGCATCACCACGCTGGAGGGCGAGATCGCGAAGCAGCGCGAGGCCTGGAACGCCACCTTCAGCGCCAAATTCCTCGATGAGAACGGCAAGCCGGTCGAAAAACCGCTGACCGACGAGGAGAAGAAGGCCAAGGCCGAGCGCGACGCGAAGGTGGCCGAGGCGTCCGCTCCGATCAAAGCCAGGCTGGAGGCGCTCGATGCCGAGATGGTGAAACTGAGCGCCGATTACCAAAAAATCGCCGGCGAGCTGAACCACTGGCAGACGGAGTTCGAGCGCGAGGTCAACGGCCAGCGCAGCGGCATCATCGGCCTGGGGCCGCGCGCCAAGAGCATCCAGGAGGACCAGCTCACCTGGCGGCGCGCCGAATCCGCGCGCCTCAGCGGCGTGCTGGACACCATGACGAAAAACCGCGTCACCCTCGTGGCCGAGATCAAGGCCGCCGAGGATGCCGTGAACGCCGCGCTCGACGCGAAGGCCGCGGAGGACGCCGCGCGTTTGAAGGCCGAGAAAGACCGCATCGAGATGCTCAAGCAGCAGGTGCAGCAGCAGCAGGCCGATCAATTCGTCACACAGCAAAACGCCATCCGCGAGACGCTCAAGACACAGATTGACGCGCTGCTGCTCCAATTAAAAAACCTGCACGCCGAGGTAGGACAGCTCGTGCGTGACGAGGAGGCGCGCGTGATGGCGATCCGCGCGGAACCGCGTCGCGACATCCTCACGCAGACCCTCGCGCTGCACAAGCTCTTCGACCAGGGCCAGGAGGGCGGCCGGTTCGCGCTGATCGCCTATGGGGTGCTCACGCTGCTCTTCATGCTGGTGGACACCATTCCGCTGGTGGTGAAATTCTTCTCGAAGCCCGGCCCTTATGACACGCTGCTGGACCGCGAGGAGGTGAAGTTCGACCGTGAGCGCACGGCCTTCCTCACCAGCTTCAACCGCTACATGAAGGAGCTCACGGAGAGCAAGCTGCTGCACCTCACGCAGCACAAGCCGCTGGAGCGCGCGCTGATCGAGGGCGTGGACCGTTCCCGCGCCGCCAAGGAGTTCCTGGAGCACCTGATGGAGCTGGAGCGCGCCTTCGACGAAAAAATCCGCGCCGCGCGCGAGTCCGCCGCCACCAGCGGCATCGCCTTCAAGGCCGACATGCTCGAGGAAATGGCCCGCACCTTCTACACCGACCTGCGGGAGCGGATGGAGACCTTCTTCCGCGACGACCGCCGCACGCCTGTGACCGCGCGCGCCTGATGCTCCGCCTGCCCTTCCTGTATGAAAAGCACACTCGCCTGCCTCGCGCTGCTTGTCTTCACCACGCTTCCCGCCCTCGCCCAAAACGACACGGCCCATCACCGGTCCGTTTACAATGCGATCAATGCCGCGGAGAAGAGCCTGCAAAAAGTCACCGCCACGCACAAGGACGATCCCACGGAGTTCGCGCTCACCGGCTGGCTGCAGGACGGGGAGGTGAAAAAGATCGTCGCGCTGTGCGGTGATGACGGCGCCGGCGTCACTGAATACTACTTGGAGGACGAGCGGCCGTTGTTCGTCTTCAACACCTACCTCCAGGGCGGCGAGGGCGCCCAAAAGCGTGCAAAGGTGGAGGAGCGCCTGTATTTCAAAGACGGAGGCATCTTCAAATGGCTCACCACCGAAAAGCCCGCGCCAGTTTTTCACGGCGAGGACTACGCGGCGACGACGGAGCTCCACACCACCAACTGCGCCGCCTTCGTGGCCGCGCTCAAGAACGCTGGCGGCACCAAGGGCAAGGCGGTGGCGAAAGTGCTGGAGGGCACCTTCACCGGCATCGAGGAGGGCGATTATTTCCACTGGAACATGACCACGAAGTCCGGTGAGGAGCGCTCGTTCTTCATCCTGAAACCCGATGCCAGCGTGGACAAGGTGCTCGACAAACCGGCGGCCTACGCTGGCAAAAAGTGCCGCGTCACCTGGAAAAAGAGCACCGAGAACCTACCGGAGGCCGGGGGCAAAATGGAAATCGACCAGATCTTGAGCGTCGAATGGACCACTCCCCGGTGACTCACGCTCCAAACCGGCCCAGCACGCGGGTGTAGAAATCCAGCGCCTCCTCCACCTGCGCGCATTCGACGTATTCCACCGCGGCGTGCGCCTGGTCGATGCTGCCCGGGCCGAAAAGGATCGTGGGGATGCCGAGCCGGGCAAATTTGCTGGCATCACTGCAAAACGGCACGCCGCACACGGCATCGTCGTGGCTCATTTCACCCAGGATCTCGCGCGATAGCGCGACCAGCGCGGTGTCCTCACCCGTTTGGAACGGCCAGTCCTGGAGCATGGGCTTCTCCATCTCCGCCACGAGGCCCGGGTGACTCGTGGCAAGGTCATTGAGAATGGATTGGTAGTGGGCCAGCACGTCGTCCACCTCCTCGCCGGGCAGCAGACGACGGTCGATCTCGATCACCGCCTCGTCCGGCACAAAATTCACCTGCACGCCGCCGTGGATGACGCCGACATTGCAGGTACCCGGTCCCAGGAGGGCATGCGGCACGCGCGCCAGCCTCTCATGATCCTCCTGCAGCGCCAGGACGATGCGCGCCATGGCGGTGATGGCATTGATGCCGAGATGCGGCTTGGCGCTGTGCGCCGCGCGGCCGCGTGTGCGGATGCGCCAGCGCACACAGCCCTTGCTGGCGATCACGCAGCGCATCTCCGTGGGTTCCGCCACGATGGCCGCGTCCGCCTTCAAGTCCGCGCAGAGCTTGACGACCCCGCGGAAGGAGTACTCCTCGTCCACGACCGCGGCCATCCACACCTCGCATGGCGGCGGTTCGCCGCTGGCGTGGATGTCCGCCGCGGCATGCATCATGGCGGCCAGGCCCGCCTTGTCGTCCACGGAGCCGCGCCCATGAAGCCGTCCGTCCCGGATGATCGGATCAAAGGGATCCATCGTCATGCCCTTGACCGAAACGGTGTCCATGTGGGCCTCCAGGACGATGCGCCGGGAGGCATCGCGGCCCGGAATGCGCGCGATCACGTTGTTGCGGCCGGGAAACACCTCCTGCTCCCGCACCTCGATGCCGCGCTGCTCGAAAAAACGCCGCACATAGGCCGCCACAGCCGCCTCGCCAGGGCCGCCCTCGTAGGAGGAGTTGATGCTGTTGATGCGGACGAGGTCGGAGAGCGTTTCGAGGACAGGAGCCATGGCAGCAGCCTAGCAACAACACCCGCGCCGGCAAGACAGCCTATCCGTGACGATGTGTCCGCCCGGATGAAGCAGACTCTTTGCATGGCGGGACTGAAAAAGGTTCATCCGGGAAGTGGATGCGGATTCTTGCTCTCAGGAGACGGCACCTCGACGCGTTCAACCTGGAGAGAGGAACGGGACTTTCCCTGGAGTACACTGAAGAAGATCACTTCATAGCCACCCTGGGCCTAGTCATCGTGAGACCAGCGGCGCTTTTGCATCCACGGGACCAAAGTTGACCCTGGCCATCATGCGGGCCAGGGCGCGCCCTTCATGCCGCTGCGCTCATACTCGTCCAGCAGCGCCTCGCTCTTGTCGCATGTTGAGCGTCACGCGCCTCAGCGCATCCCCCTTCAAAAGAGTGGTCTGATCTCGCCTCGCAGCCATAAAACTCCGACACATCCTGGATACGACAGATCAACGGGGCCAGGCTGGACGAATACGAGCGAGTCAAACCTGGAACACGAGGCACCAGGAGAGGCTGCGGGCCGGCAGCCTCAGCCACGCGGATGGTGGCGGCCGAAGTCATTGACATGCCTGGATAAGATGATGCCTGGTGGGGGGCAGAGGCATCGGGGTGTGTCACGGGGCGGGTTGCACCTGGATGCGGAAGAAGGTGGCGGGGGTGCCGTCGGGGAGTTGGGGGAAGGGGGTGGCGAGCTCCTGGATGTGGCCGTCGTCGCTGATGACTTCTCCCTCCTGGGGGCCGGGGAACCAGTCCTTTAAGTTGCTGGAGAACTGCACCTGGTAGCGGAGGCCGAGCGCGGCGTGGTCTTTGCGCCGGCGGTAGACGGCCTGGATGCCGCTGCCGCCGCTGCCTTCCGCGCTGCTTTGCAGGCGCGCGAGGGCGTCTTTGCCGCTGCCGCGGCGCGGGTCGAGGCCGAAGGCGAGCTCGCCGAGGTTGTTGAGGCCGTCGCCGTCGGGGTCGGCCTCATCGGCGGCGTCGCCGGCGGGGGCGGTGGTGCCGAAGTGCTGCCAGCGCCAGGCGCGCCCGGCGTGGGGGGTGGGGGTGACTTCCAGGGTGAGCGCGAGGCTGGCGCTGGCGCCGGCGGTGTCCGTGGCGGTGATGAGGACCTCGTGCGTGCCGGGGGCGGTGCTGCTGGTGTCGTGCTGCCAGTGGAGGCGGCCGCTGAAGGGGTCGGCGCTGAGGGTGCCGGCGGGGGTGCCGTCGAGCAGGGCGGTGAGTTCGACGGTGTGGTTGCCCTGGGCGTCGAAGTAGTCTGCTTCAAGCCGGGCGGGTTCTCCCTGCTCGACATGGAGCTGCATCTGGGTGAGGGCGGGCGGGGGGGGCGCTGCGGTGTTGTCTTCTTGGGCTGCTGCTGCTTCGCCGCCGGGCGGGGCGGGCGGGGGCGGGCCGCCGGCGGGCTGGTATTTGAGCAGGAGCACGCCGCGGATGCTGGCGGCGCTGCTGTGGTAGCCGGCGACGAAGGCGCTGCCGGCGGGGGTGACGGCGAGGGCGCGTCCGGCGTCGTTTTTGCCGGCGGGGCCGTTGTGGCGCTCCTCCCAAACGGGGACGCCGGTGGCGGCGGCGAGCTTGGCGGTGTAAACGTCGGAGGTGTTGTCGGCGTTGAGGGAGTAGCCGGTGATGACGGGGTTGTTGTTGCCGTCGAGGGCGAGGGCGTGGTGTTCGTCGGCCTTGCCGGCGGGGCCGTTGTAACGCCGCTGCCAGAGCAGGGCGCCGCTGCCGCCGTCGTATTTGAGGGTGATGCTGTCGGCCACGCTGGCGGCGGTGTAGGAGGTGCCGGCGATGAGGACGTCTCCGCGGCTGTCGAGGGCGAGGACCCAGGGGGCGTCGGAGCTGTTGAAGCTGCTGTTGTAGGTGTGCGCCCAGAGGGTGCTGCCGTCGAGGCGGGAGTATTTGGCCGTGTGGATGTCGTAGTTGGCGGCCTGGCTGTAGGCGGTGATGAGGATGTCGTTGTTGGCGTCGATGGCGACGGCGCGCACGGCGTCGGCCTTGCTGGCGGCGTTGTGGCGGCGCTGCCAGGCCACGTCGCCGGTGGCACCGGTGAGCAGCAGGGTCCATGCGTCGTTGGCGGAGATGCCGCCCAGCGCGATGTCGCCGTTGCCGCCGATGGCGACGGCGGCGGCCTGGTCGGTGGCGCTGCCGGCGCTGTTGTGGGACCGGCTCCACAGGATGGCGCCGTCGCTCTGCTGGAGCCTGGCGGCGAAGAAGTCGCTGCCGGTGCCGCTGTTGGCGGCGTGGCCGCCGATGATGACGCTGCCGCCGCCCAGCGCGAGGCTGGTGCCGGCGTCCGGCCCGCCGGCGCTGCCGCCGAAGGTGTGTGACCACAGCAGGGTGCCGTCCACGCCGCTGAACTTGGCGACATAGATGTCGGTGTTGCCGGTGGCGATGCCGAGCTGGCCGCAAATGTAGGCGTCGCCGGCGGCGTCCACCGCGACGGCGGCGGCCTCGTCGTGGCCGTTGCCGGGGCCGTTGACCAGCACGGGGGCGGCCCAGGCGGGGCTGCCGTCGTTGTGGAACTTCATGAGGTGGATGTCCCGGTTGCCGGCGGGGGTGCTGTGGCCGGCCACGAAAGCGGCCACGGCGTCGTTGCCGGAGAGCTGCAGGGCCACGGCGCGGCCCTCGCCGGGGCCGGCACCGGTGTGGGGCTGCTGCCAGCCCAGCACGATGCCGGCGGGGATGATCACCGGCGGCGTGTTGGACGCGTCGATGCTGCGCTGCACCTCCGGCGCGGCGTTGTGGCGCGCGTCACCCGCCTGATTGGCGCTGATGGTGACGATGCCGCTGCCGCTGAAGGACAGCTCGTTGCCGCTGATGACCCCGGGGCCGCTGACCACGCCGTAGCTCACCGGCAGGCCGCTGCTGGCCGCCGCCCCCAGCACGACCGTCTGCGTGAAGGAGGCCACGCTGGCCGGCAGGCTGAAGTCGATCGTCTGCTCGCTGCGGACCACCGCGAAGCTCCTGTCCACCGGCACCGCGGCGGCGAACTGGTAGTTGCCCCGCTGCGTGGCGCGCACCACCACGGTGCCCGTGCCGGTGAACTCCAGCCGCGCGCGGTCCGCCTCGCCCAGCACCGCCGGGCCGCTGAGCACCTGGAAACTCACCTCCAGCCCGCTGTCCGCGGTGGCGGAGAGCTGCAACGGCACGCCCGCGCCCTGCGTGCCGGGAGGGGCAAAGGTGATGACCTGCGGCATCTGCACCGCCGGCACGACCGGCACATAACCCAGCACCAGGAAGTCCGTGCTGCCGCCCGCGCGCCCCGACTGTCCGGCGACATACACATGGCCGTCCCCGGACACGCCCACCGCGAAGCTTTCGTCATCCAGCCCCGCCGTGCCGTCGTGCAACCTCTCCCACACCAGGCTGCCATCAGCGGCGGCCAGCTTTGCCGTGAGGATGTCGTGCCCCCCGCCGTTCTGCTGCGAGTAGCCGGTGACCACCGCGTTGTCCTCCGCGTCCACGTCCACCGCGCGCAGCAGGTCCTGCAGCCCCGCCGCGCCATCGAAGCGCCGGCTCCACACCTGCGCGCCCGTGGCCCCGTCATACTTCACCGCGTGGCCGTCCTGCACCCCCGCGGCACGGTAGCTCGTGCCCGCCACGATCACATCCCCCTGGCTGTCGAGCACCACGTCGTGACCCGCGTCCGAGGACCCGAACGGGCTGTCCCACAGCCGCTCCCACTGCAGCGCACCCGCGCCGTCCAGCCGCACCGTGTACAAATCGTAGGTGCTGCCGCGCACCGTCCCGGTGGCCACCACCCCGCCGCCAGCCTCCACCGCCAGCGCAAAGGCCTCGTCGTCCGTGCTCGTCGCCCCGTTCACCAGCCACTGCCAGCGCGTCGCGCCCGTCGAGCCGTCAAAGGAGCGCAGCAGGAAGTCCTTGCCCGCCGCCGCGCGCCGGTAGCCCGCCGCCGTCACATGCCCGGAGGCGTCCACCCCCACCGCGCGCGCCTGGTCCGTGCCCCCCCCGCCGCCGTCCACCAGCTGCTCGAACAACGGCGTGCCGTCGCCCGCGTAGCGCGCCACAAACCAGTCCATCGACCCGGAGGCATTGACCCCGTGCCCGGCCACCGCCACCCCCCCCGCCGCATCCACCGCCACGCTGGCGCCCGCGTCCGCGCCCATGCCCGCCCCCGCATAGACATGCTGCCACAGCACCGTGCCGTCCGCCCCGTCGTATTTGACCACCAGCACGTCCGTGTCACCCCCCGCGCCCGTCGTGTGACCCGTCACGATCACATCCCCCGCCGCGTCCACCACCAGCGCCGCCCCCTCGTCCGCCGCCCCGGCCGCGCCATCCCACAGCGCCTCCCACAGCAGCGCGCCAGTCACCGGATGATGCTTCACCGTGTACACATCCCGCCCGCCGCCCGCCGAGGTCGTGAACCCGGTCGCATACACCGCCACCGGCTCGTTCCCGCTCTTCTGCACCGCCACCGCCCTCGCCACCCCGTTGCCAGGAGTCACCTCCGGACCCGCGTAACTATTGGACCATGCCAGCGCCACATCGCGCTCCACGAAGGAGGCCGGAGTGATGGTGATGGTCAGCGCCTTGGCAAAGATGCCTCCGTTGCCGTCATTGGCCTGCACGCGGACGCTGTAGCTGCTCTGGGTCCCGTGATCCGCCACCGGCGTGAGCTTAAGGGCCGTGCCGTCAATCGTGAAGCTGGCGTTGTCCGTGTCCCCCGTGCCCGCCACCAGGGTAAAGGTGTGCGTGTCAGACAGATCGGCGTCCACCGCGTCCAGCACGCCCACCGTGGCGTTCGGCGTATTATTTTCCGCGATGCTGGCGGGCGTCAGCGTGATGTCCGTGGGGGCGGCGTTGGCATTGTAAGTGTAGAGCGAATTGGCCGCGTTCGTGCCGCCAGGGGTGGTCACCAGCACACTCACCGGCCCGGCCACATGGGCCGGGGTGGTGCAGGTGATCGTCGTGGCGTTCACAACGCTCACACTTGTTGCCGAACTGCCTCCAAAAGTGACGGAGGTGGCTCCGGTGAAGTCCGTGCCTGTGATCGTCACGTTCGTTCCTCCCGCAGTGCCGCCGGAAGCCGGACTGACTTGCGTCACCGTGGGTGCCGGGGACAGGAAGGTGATGACGACGCTGTAAAGTTTCGTGGTGATGGTGTCCTGCGCCGTGACCAGGATGTCGAGCGTGTTGGTCACTGGATTCAGCGTCAGGGCGGCGCTGGCGGTGCCGGAGGTGACAGCGGCATAACTGCCTCCATTGATCCGAACCTGGATGCTGGCTCCGGAGTCAGCCTTCACCGGCGTGACGGTGATGCTGGGCGTGCCAAAAGGAACGGCGGCGCTGTAGCTCGTGGTGTTGCTGGCAAAGGCAGGAGCAAGCGAGCCAGCGCTAAGCGCAAGGCTGGTCAGATCAGCATTGGAGGTCACTGTCGTGAAGGTACCGGCACTGGTGTAGGAGGTGCCGTCACTGTTTGTGGCGTAAGCTTTGTAAGAGTAGTTCAGGCCTGGGCTGAGACCGGTCACTCCGACGGTAAAGACGCCTGTGGTGCCTCCCGACGGGAAGTTGGTGACACCCGCGCCGCCAAGGGTTGGATCGCTGTTTGTGGACGTGAGGGAAACGACAACACCGCGTGCTGTGATGGCAGCACCTCCGTCCGAGGTGACATTGCCGCCAAGGGTGGCGCTGCTGCCGGCAACGGCGCTGCTGGTGGGGCTGGAGATGAGCGGGGCTGCGGTGCGCGTGACCGTGGTGGTGTAGGTCCTGGTGGTGGTGCCGTCCTGGGCGGTGACGAGCGTCGTGATGACATTGGCCCCGAGGCTGAGGGCGATGCTTCCACTGGCGGTACCGGATGCCACGATGCTGCCGTTCACACGAATGACCGCATTGGCCTCCGATTTCACCGGGGTGACGGTGAGACTGGAGACGGCATTCGGCACGGTGGCGGAGTAGCTGGTGGTGCCACTGGCGAAGGCCGGCGAAAGCGTGCCTGAACTGAGGCTGAGGCTGGCAAGATCGGCATTTGTCGAGGCGATGCCGGTGACGGTGAGGGCGATGTCGAAGACGCTTTCGTTCGTGTCGTTGCTGATGATGCGCAGGGTGGTGGAGCGGGTGGTCAGGGCGCCTGGACGTGCGTTCACGGTGAAGGTCGTGGTGCCGCTGGTGCTGGGCAGCACGCTGAGCATGCCAAAGGTGCTGACTGTGAAGTCCGCCGCGTCTCCACCGGTCACAAAAACACTGCTGATGCCCAGATTGCCGGCGCCTGTGTTGTTGATGGTGAAGGTTTTGGTGAGCCCGGCCCCCCCCATCTCAAGACTGCCATAGTTGATGGTGGAGGAACCGGAAACCAGGTCCGTGCCGGCGGGATGCTCCACGCTGATCTCCGGGAAGGGCGACGGGAAAAGGGCGATGGCCTGCGTGGTGTAGCCCGAGCCGTTGTAGTAACCGCCCGATGAGCGCGCAAGGGCGCGGATCTGGCCGTTTGCCGGCAAGGCACCGAGCGCCGGCAGGTATTCCCAGCCGCCGCTGATGCGTGTGCCCGCGCCGAGGAAGCTGTAGTTCGTGCCGCCATCAATCGAAACCTCGAAACCGACCTCCGAAGCCTCTGGCAATGAACCACCGCGCAACCACTCCACCCGCGTCGCGCTAGGCACGGTGAGGAGCTGGGTGGCGGTGTCGTTTTGCAAGCGGGCGATGCCGATGCGGGAGGCAGCCCCCATCGTGCTAAAATCCCCCGAAGCCAGAATCTGCCCGTCCACCTGGAGCGCCAGGCTGCGCACAATGGCGTTGGCATCCGGATTGAAAGCGGTGTCCAGCGTTCCGTCCGCGTTCAGGCGGGCGATGCGGTTGCGCGGGGTCGGAGAGGCCGCGCCGTTTGGTTGGAGGGTGGTGAAGTTGCCGCCAAGCACGACCTTCCCATCGGCCTGGAGCGCCATGGAATACACGTCACCATTGGCGTTGGGATTGAAAGTCGTGTCAAGAGTGCCGTCCAGGTTGACTCGAGCCACCCGGTTTCGCGTCGTGCTGTTGACCCCGCTAAAAAAGCCGCTGATCAGGATCTTTTGATCCGGCTGCACGGCCATGGTGGTGACTCCGCTGTTGACGTTGGGATTAAAAGCTGTGTCGAGGGTTCCATCCGCGTTCAGCCGCGCCAGGCGGTTGCTGGGAATGGCACTGACAGCACCAATGGGCTGCAGGGTGGAAAACCAGCCGCCAAGCAGGATCTTCCCGTCAGGCTGGAGAGCCAGGGCATACACTTCGCTGTTGGCATTGGGATTGAAGGTGGCATCCAGAGTGCCGTCCGCGTTCAGCCGGGCGATCCGGTTGCGGGTAGTCGGAGAGGCCGCCCCGTTGGGCTGAAGCGTGCTGAAGGATCCGCTGATGACGATCTGGCCATCCGGTTGCACGAGAATGCCGTAAACAGTGCCGTTTGCGTTCGGATTGAAGCTCGTGTCGAGGCTGCCATCCGCGTTCAGGCGGGCGATGCGGTTGCGCGCCTGCCCGTTAACGTTCACAAAGTCGCCTCCGATGAGGATTTTGCCATCCGGTTGCAATGCGATCGCATAGACAAGCCAGTTCAGACTGGGACTAAAAGCCGTGTCCAAGGTGCCGTCAGCGTTGACACGGGCCAGGTAGTTGCGTGAGGTGGAACTGGCCGCGCCGTTCGGCTGGAGGCTGAAGAAGTAGCCACCGATGAGAATTTTGCCATCAGGTTGGGGCACGCTGGTGTAGATGTTTGGAGTCGAGGACGCGCGCGGGTCATAGCTCAGATCCACATCTCCGGCACCAGCGGCGGCCCGGATCACCGTGACCGTGTAGGTCTTGGTGGTCACACCGTCCGCCGCAGTGACCACGATGTTGATCACATTCGAACCAATGCCCAGCGGAATGGCGGCGCTGGCGGCCCCGGAAGCCACCGGCACCCCGTTCACCTGGATGGTCGCCGCCGATTGGAGACGGATGGGGGTCAGGCTCAGGCTGGTGGAGGCATAAGGTGCCTGGACGGTGTAGCTGGTGGTCGCGGAGGCAAAGGCCGGGCTGAGAAATCCGAGAGACGGGGTGAGGCTGGCCAGGTCCGCGTTGGAAGAGGCGGCGCCCGTGTCCGAGAGGCTGATGTCAAAAGGACTCTCATCAAAGTCATTGCTGATCAGGTGCAGCGCGGCGGTGTGTCCGCCTGGAGAAGTCGGCGCAAACCGAACGGTGAAGGTGCTGCTCCCACCCGGCACCACGGGCGCGACAGGCGGCGTGATGATGGAGAACATGGAGGCGTCCACACCGTCCACGCTGATGTCGAGTCCAGTGAGGTTCGTGCCACCGGTGTTGCGCACGGTGAAGGTGCGGTCCGCAGAGGCCCCCTGCGCCACCGGGCCGAATGCCACGCCTCCACCATCGGGGATGTTGGTGCCCGCAGGCTGCTCCACAACGATGTCAGGCGGCAGGAAACCGCTGAAACTGATCACGGCCTCGGTGATGCCCGTGCTGGCAGCATAGTGACCACCCATGTTGAAAGCCCGCGCCCGAACCTGCCCGGCGGCAGGCAGGGAGCCCAGGCACTCCCAGCCTCCCGCGATGCGTGTGCCGCTGCCAAAAGGCTGGTAGCTGGCTCCTCCATCCGTGGAGACCTCGAACAAAGTGGCCCGGGCCTCCGGGGACGCGCCGCCGATCAGCCACTGCACACGCGAGGCGTCGGGCACGGTGAGATTCTGCGTGGCCGCGTCATTCCCCAGCCGGGCGATCCGGTTGCGGCTGGCCGCCCCCATCGTGGTGAAATCTCCAAACGTCAGGATCTGCCCGTCCGCCTGGAGGGTCACGCCGCGCACGATGGCGTTTGCATTTGGATCAAAGACACTGTCCAGCGTGCCGTCAGCATTCACCCGTGCGATGCGGTTGCGGGTGGTCGGAGAGGCCGCGCCGTTTGGTTGGAGGGTGGTGAAGTTGCCGCTGATCAGCACTTTTCCGTCCGCCTGCGCCACCAGGCTATACACATCACTGTTGGCATTTGGATTGAAGCTGTCCACCGCTCCCGTGGCATTAAGCCGGGCGATGCGTCCACGGTTCTGACCACCGATGGAGCTGAAAACACCGCCCACAATGACCTTTCCATCCGCCTGCGGAGTCATGCACAGGATGGAGGAGTTGGCGCTGGCATTGAAGGCGGTGTCCACCGTGCCGTCCGCATTCAGGCGGGCGATGCAGTTGCGGCCCGTCGAACTCAGCGCTCCGTTCGGCTGGAACGTGCTGAAGGCACCTCCAACGAGCATCTTGCCATCTGCCTGCGGCAGGAAGCAATACACCTCGCTGTTCGCATTCGGGTCAAAACTGGTGTCGAGACTGCCATCCGCATGCAGGCGGGCGATGCGGTTGCGGACGACAGGCGCGGCATGTCCGGGCGGCTGCAGCGTCGTGAAACTGCCCCCCAGGAGAATCTTCCCGTCCGGCTGCACCGCGGCCACCCAGACACGGCTATTGGCATTGGGATTAAATCCTGTGTCCAGGGTCAGGTCTGCGTTCAGGCGGGCGATCCGGTTGCGGGCCACACCGAGGACCTGGCTAAAGTCTCCAGCGATAAGCACCTTGCCATCCGGCTGGATCACGATGCTGTAAATCGAGCTGTTGATGTTGAGATTCGGCGTGTCCAGCGTGCCGTCCGCGTTCAGCCTGGCAAAGTGGTTTCGAGAGGTCGCGGAGACAGCGCCGTTGGGCTGGAAGGCAGAAAAACTTCCTCCCACCAGCATCTTTCCATCAGCCTGCATGGCCACGGAGCGGACCGAGCTGCCGCTCGTCACGTTCGGATCAAAGGCGAGGTCCACATCCCCCACCACCGGGCCTGCGCGCGTCACCGTGACAGCATAGGTCCGTGTCGTCACCCCGTCTGCCGCGGTGACCACGGTATTGATCAAATTCGCCCCCACGTTTAGCGGAATGACCGCGCTGGCGCTCCCTGAGGCCACCGTCACTCCGTTCACCTGGATCGTCGCGGACGGATGCAGTTTCACGGGCGTCAGGGTGATTCCCGTCGTCCCGTACAGCACGTTCAGAGCGTAGCTCGTTGTCGTCGGGGAAAAAGCGGGCGTCAGGATGCCGGTGTTTGGCTGCAGGCTCACCAGGCTGGGGTTGGCCGAAAGCGCGCTTGAATCCGACAAGGCGATGTCAAACGGCGTCTCGTCAAAGTCATTGCTCGCGATGCGCATCGTCGCCGTGTGCCCGCCGGAGTTCTGCGGCGCAAAGCGGACCGTGAACGTCGTGCTGCCTCCGGGCGCCACCGGCGCCACCGGCGGCGTGATCACGCTGAACCGCTCCGGGTCGATCCCGTCAAAACTGATCCCCAGGCCCGTCAGGTCCACCGTCCCGGTGTTGCGGATCGTGAATTCCCGGTCCGCCGTGCTGCCAGAAGCCACCACACCAAACACCACCGCCCCGCCATCGGCGATATTGGCGCCCGCCGGCTGCTCCACCACGATATCCGGCACCGCAAAACCGCTGAAAGCCGCCGTCGCCTGCGTGAGGCTCGAGCTGGCGGCATTGGACCCGCCCACACTGCTGCGGGCCAGTGCCCGGATCGTCCCGCTCGCAGGCAGGGTTCCCGCCGCAGGCAGGAACTCCCAGCCTCCGGGGATGCGCGTGCCGTCGCCCAACCGTGTGTAGGTGCTGCCACCGTCCGTCGAGGCATCAAACGTCACCACCGCCGCCTCCGGGAACGCCCCGCCCCGCAACCACTCGATCCGCCCTGCATGCGGCACCGTGAGGGATTGGCTCACTGCGTCATTGCCCAGGCGTACCAGGTTCGAACGCGAAACCTGGCTGACAGACGAGAAACTCCCGCCCGCCAGGATCTGACCGTCCCCTTGTAGCGCGATGCTAAAGACCACATTCTGAAAGTTCGGATCGAAGGCCGTGTCCAGCGTCCCGTCCGCGTTCACCCGCGCCATCCGGTTGCGCGTGGTCGGAGACGCCGCGCCATTCGGCTGGAGGCTTGTGAATGAACCGCCGATCAGCACCTTCCCGTCTGTCTGCGGCGCAATCGCCCACGGGACATCGTTGGGACTCGGATTGAAGCCGTCCGCCAAGCCTGCCTCATCCAGCCGGGCCATGCGGAGGCGGCTCTGGCCGCCGATGGAACCGAAATACCCGCCCACGACGATCTTCCCGTCCACCTGCGGGGCCATGCTCAGGATGTGGGAACTAGCGTTGGCATTAAAGGCGGTGTCCAGCGTGCCGTCTGCATTCAAGCGGGCGATGAAATTGCGCGTTGTCGCGCTCACCGCGCCGTTCGGCCGCAGGTTGTTGAAAGCGCCCCCGACATAGATCTTCCCGTCCGGCCGGAGCAGCATGCAGTACACCTCGTTGTTCGGGCTTGGGTCAAAGGCCGCGTCCAGCGTACCATCCGCGTTCAGCCGGGCGACGCGGCTGCGCGCGGTGTTCAAGGTACTGCCCGTGCCCTGCACATTCTGGAAGACACCGCCGATGAGGATCTTCCCGTCCGGCTGCGGCAGGATCACCCGCACCGTGCCGTCCACACTCACGTTGAAGCTTGCATCCAACGTTCCGTTCGCGTTGAACCGGGCGATCCGGTTGCGCGTCACTCCGCCCGCGGTCGTGAAATCTCCACCCACCAGGATCTTCCCATCCGCCTGTGGCGCGACGCTCCAGATCACGCTATTGATAAAGCCGG
The DNA here is from genome assembly GCA_015075365.1 of Verrucomicrobiaceae bacterium. GTDB lineage: Bacteria > Verrucomicrobiota > Verrucomicrobiia > Verrucomicrobiales > Verrucomicrobiaceae > Prosthecobacter. Next base: position 93,911 of record JABTUN010000005.1, on the reverse strand, counting down.
CATTGGTGTTGAACGTTGCATCTGACGTGCCGTCAGCGTTCATGCGTGCCAGATAGGCGCGGCTTACAAAGGCACCTCCATTCGGCTGGAACCCGCCAAAGTAGCCCGCCACCAGGATTTTCCCGTCCTCCTGCGGCACCACGCTGTTCACCTGGCTGTTCATCCTCGGATCAAAGGCCAGATCCAGATCCCCGGCAGCCGCACCGGCCCGCGTCACTGTCACCGTGTAGGTCTTCGTCGTCGTCCCGTCCGCGGCAGTGACCACCGTGTTGATCACATTCGCCCCCACGCTCAGCGGGATGACCGCGCTGGCGCTCCCTGAGGCCACCGTCACTCCGTTCACCTGGATCGTCGCGGATGGATGCAGTTTCACGGGCGTCACCGTCAGGCCCGTCGTGGCGAACGCCACGCCCGCCGTGTAGCTCGTCGTCCCGGCTGAAAAAGCTGGCGAAACCGGTCCTGTGTTCAGCGTCAGATTGGTCAAGTTCGCGTTCGCGGAGAGCGCCGATGAGTCTGACAGGAGCACATCAAAGGGATTCTCGTCAAAGTCATTGCTCGCGATGCGCATCGTTGCCGTGTGCCCGCCGGAGTTCTGCGGCGCAAAGCGGACCGTGAACGTCGTGCTGCCTCCGGGTGCCACCGGCGCCACCGGCGGCGTGATCACGCTAAACCGCTCCGGGTCGATGCCGGCAAAGGTGATGCCCAAGCCCGTCAGGTCCAGCGTCCCGTCATTGCGGATCGTGAACTCTCGATCCGCCGTGCTTCCGGGGGCCACCACGCCAAAAACCACCGCTCCGCCGTCGGCGATATTCGTGCCAGCCGGCTGCTCCACCACGATGTCAGGCACCGAAAAGCCGCTGAACACCGTCTCCACACCCACCACCCCCGTCGAGCCATTCGATGTGCCGCTCGCGCAGAACGCACGCGCCCGCAGTTGCCCGGACACGGGCAGCGCCCCCACATACTCCCATCCGCCCGCGATCCGCGTCCCCTCACCATGCGGCGTGTAAGTCGTCCCCGCGTCGGTGGACACCTCAAAGCTCACCCGCGCCGCCTCCGGTGCCGCCCCGCCGCGCAGCCACTGCACTCGGGCCGAGGTCGGCACCGTCAGGCTCTGCGTCGCCGCGTCATTCTGGAGTCTGGCGAACAAGTTCCGCCCTGTCCCGCCCACGGTCGTAAAAGTACCTCCGACCAGCACCATCCCGTCCGATTGCACCGCCAGGCCTTGCGTGTCCCCACCTGTCACATTGGGGTTGAAAGTCCCGTCCACCGTGCCGTCCGCCAGCAACCGCGCCACCCGGTTCCGCGTCGCCGCCCCCATCGTCGAAAAGGCCCCGGCCACCAGCAGTTTCCCATCCGCCTGCCCTGCCACGCCCAGCACCGCCGCGCCCGCGTTCGGATTGAATGCCTCCAGGGCCCCCGCCGCCGACACCTACGCCAGGTAGTTCCGTGGACTGCCCCCCATCGTCGTAAAGGCGCCGCCCAGCACCACTTTCCCATCCGCCTGCACAAACACCGCGTTCACCGCCCCGCCGGCATCCGGGTTGAAGCCGCTGTCCAGGCTCCCGTCCGCCGCCAGCCGCGCCACCCGGTTCCGCGTCGTCGCCGCCGCCGCCCCGTTTGGCTGCAAGGTCGTGAAGCCCCCTCCCAGCACATAGCCGCCTGCATGCGCCGCCAGGCTCAGCACCGCCCCGTTCGCATTCGGGTCAAAGCCCGCGTCCAGCGTGCCGTCCGCGTTCAGCCGCGCCACCCGGTTCCGCGTCGTCACAGCCCCCCCGTTCGGTTGCAGGGAGGTAAACTCCCCCCAAACCACGATTTTGCCATCCGCCTGCACCAGCGTCCCGTTCACCTGCCCGTTCGCATTCGGGTCAAAACCCGCGTCCAGCGTGCCGTCCGCGTTCAGCCGTGCGATGTTCTGACGCGTCGTCGTCCCCGCCGCTCCGTTCGGCTGGAGTGTGGTGAAAGCCCCCGCGATCACGATCTTCCCGTCGGCCTGCACCACCACGCTGCGCACCATCCCGTTCGTCTTCGGGTCGAATACCGCGTCCAGCGTCCCGTTCGTGTTCAGCCGTGCGATGTTCTGACGCGCAGTCCCCAGCACAGTCGTGAAGTTCCCTGCCAGAAGGATCTTTCCATCCGGCTGTACCGCCGTCCCCAGCACGGAGCTGCCTGCCACCACCGCGTTCAGCGCGTCCAGATCACCCGGTGCACCTTGCAGCGGCGCGGTCACCATCAGAAAAGGGCTGACCAAGGCGGCAAGAGAGTTGAACAGGGTACGGAGGCGTTTCATAAGCGGGGACGATGAGAAAAAAGAGCGGGAAAAGCACACAAGAGCACTGCATCCGCGCATCAAAAACAAATAGGCACGCTCTTTTGGTCGAATCCGGGCTGGATGAAAAGATAAATCCTCGTCGCACCCGCAAAATCTTCCCCGGAATCAATCCCGGCGCCCGCCACGCGCCCCCAACCTCGTAGGGGAAGTCCCCCGCGAAGATGGCTCGAATCAAAAGGCTCCACGCCTCACAGGCGCTCATCTCTCGCCCGTGCCTCCGCCACCTTGCCGGCGGGCGTCTTGAACAGCACCGCCACGCCCAGCGTGACAAAGGTCCCCAGCGTGATCCGCCATGGGAAGGACAGCACGAAGGGCGTCTCGATGCCCGCCGCCTGCTGCACGCCCAGCACATTGCTCAGGAACAGCACCGCCACGATCCCGCAGATCATCGCCGCGATGTTCCCGGCGTCGTTTCCGCGCGTCTGGGTCAGCACGGCCAGCAGGAACACCGCCAGCAGCGATCCAAAAGTGAAACCCAGGATGCCCAGCACCAGCGGCAGGATCTCCACCTTCGGATTGTGCGCCATGAACCACGCCGTCCACACCCCCACGCCGATGATCAGGATCGCAAAGCCCACCGTGCTCCACCGCAGCACGGAAATGCGCCGCGACTCCGGCGCGTCCGCCGGCAGGCGCGGCAGGATGAAATCCCGGCTGAAACTCGTCGCCAGCGCGTTCAGCGCCGTGCTCAGCGATCCCATGGCCGTCGCCAGGATTCCCGCCGTGACCAGCCCCCGCATGCCGGCCGGCATCTCGTGCATGATGAAAAAGGGAAACACCTCCCGGCTCTCCGGCGGCAGGTTCACCGCCGGATGCGCTGTGTAGTAGGCCTTCAGCAGCACGCCGATCAGAATGAAGGCGCTCACGATCGGCAGGTCCACGATCCCGCTCATGATCGTGGCAAAGGCGCTCTGCCGGCGGTTTTTGGCCGTGAGCATGCGCTGCACCGTGTCCTGGTCGATGCCGTGCGTGCTCATCGTCACAAAGGTGCTGCCGATCACCGCCGCCCAGATCGTGTAGTCGCTCGTGAACACATTCCGGACCCATGCCCACGCGCCGCCCTCTTTCGCCTCCACGAAGTCAAAGAACACTGGATCCTTGATCGTGGCCCCCACCGTCTCCCAGCCGCCGGGGATCTTCATCAGCAAAAAAGGAATCGTGAAGCCCAAGGACGCCACCAGCACCCCCACCTGGATGAAATCCGTCCAGATCACCGCCCGGATCCCGCCCACGGAGGTGTAGAGCGCCGTCAGCAGCGTCACCACCACCACGGCCCCGGCGTACAGCCAGAACTTCGTGTCCGCGTCCACCGCGCCGCCCTGCCACATCGCCACGCCCAGCACCAGGATGATCGCGGACACATAAAGCCGCGTCCCCATCGCCAGCACGCGCGTCACCATGAACGTGATGGAGGCAAACTTCCGCGTCACCGGCCCGAACCGCGTTTCCAGGAACTCATACAGGGAGATCACGTTATGCTTGTAAAAGATCGGGATGAACAAAAAGCTCACGATCACCCGCGCCATCACCGTGCCGATCGCAAACTGCGCGTAGCTCCAGTTCTGCCGGCTGTAGCCGGACTCCGGCGCCCCCAGAAACGTCGCCGCGCTGATCTCCGCCGCCAGGATCGACGCCAGCACCGCCCACCACGCGATCTGCCGGTCCCCCAGCGTAAAGCCCTCCACGCTCCCGCTCTTGCTGCGCTGGGACAGGCCGATCCCCAGGATCACTCCGAAGTAGGCCAGGATGACGAGGGCGTCGATGATGAAGGCGGATTGGCTCACAAACCCCAGCCTATCCCCGGTCCTCCCCGCAGGGCAATCACAAAAGCGCGCCGTCTCATCACGGGTTCAGCAGCCGCCGCATCTCGCTCTTCGGGATGCCACCCACCTGCCGCGCCGTCTCCCGCCCGTTCTTGAAGACCACAAAGGCCGGGATGCCGCGCACACCGTGCTCCCGTGCCAGCTCCGGGCACTCGTCCACGTTCACCCGCAGCACCTCCGCCCTTCCCGCCATCTCCCGCGCGAATTCCTCCACCACCGGCCCCACCACGCGGCACGGACCGCACCAGTCCGCGTAAAACTCCACCATCACCGGCCGCGCCGCGCTGGAGCGCGCGATCGCCGCCACCACCCCGCGGCTGGACGCCCCCGGCGTGGTCGGCATCGGCCGCGACATGTCCAGCACCATCCACGCCATGCCCGCCAGCAGCAGCGCGGCGCCAAACAACGGCAGTTGGGAGAGTTTCATCCCGGTACCGTCCGCCATCCCCCTTCCCTGCCAAGCGGAAAAAAGGGCAAAAGAAAGCGGAGAGCAAAGGGCGGAGAGCTGAGGGTAGGGACGCGCTGCGCCGCGTCCGACGAGACAGGGACGGTCAGAGGTCAGAGGTCAGAGGTCAGACGTGATGCAGGCACTCCTGCCTGCAATGGCTTCGCAGCCTTCCCGCCTTGGGTTGGCCTGTGAGTAGTCAGAGGTCAGAGGTCAGAGGTCAGAGGTGCGCCGCGTCCGACGATTTCAAGCCGTTCGGGGCAGGTTGGCCGAAAAGGAGACAAGATGGTGACGGCGAAGCCAGCCTTTGTCTCCACGGCCTCGGGACACGTCATCACTTTTTCTTCAGCCACGCGCGGCCTTTGTCGCTGATTTCCCAGAGACCTTTGGCGCTATCTGCCTTCAGGCGGCCATCATCCACCATCTTCTGGCGAGCCCAGCGCGTCGTGTTCTCCCAGCGCAGTTCCTTGGCACGCGTGGCGGTCTTCTCGTAGTCCTTGGGTTTGAGAATGGACTTCATCTTCTCCCCCACTTTCACGATCACGTCCTTGGTCTTGCCGCTGCCGCCCATCTCGATGAGCACGCGGAGGATGGGGGCGCAGTAGTCGTCTTGGGAGGTGATGTCGCCGCGCTTGCTGCGGCCGAAGAAGCGCTTGCTCACGATCTCCTGCACGGCGGGCGTGGCTTTGTCGCGCAGGTCTTCGAGGTCGTCCCACTCCTTCTCCAGTCCGGCCACCTTTTTCTGAAAGGCCAGCAAGCGCTTGGCAAAGTCGATCACCGCCGTGGCGGTGTCGTAGTCGCCCTCATTCATGGCTTTGGAGCCTTCATTGCGGATGCGTTTCTCCTCCTCTTCGAGGGATTCGGCCAGCAGGCGCAGGGCGGCAGAGACGTCGTCGGGAGTTTTTGTGATCTGGTCATGGGGTCACTTGAGCCTGTGAAGATTCAGCTAGAGTAGCTGAAATGTTCATGATGAAATCAAACTCCATTTGTTGAAGTGGAAGAACAGCAAGTCGTGGCTGACGAATCAATGAGATCCCGGCTAGCTCGGGAGATAACTTGATTGTTTCGAGCGTGATGGGGTTTGGGAACGTTATGGATGGCTGGAAATCACAAGTCACCCATTGAGGGTCGATGCTGCAAGGATCCGGGTAAGCCTCTCGGCAGACATGCATCAGGCCGAGAATGGCTTGGTTGACTTGGCTTTGATAGAAAAGCACTTGGTTGCCAAGTCTCATGGCTTTGAGGTGCTTGCGTGCCTCGGGGCTGCGGACGCCGCGTAGAGTGAACTTCCCATGCTGGATGATCTCCGTCCAAGAGGTGCGGAAGGGGGCGAACTTCACCAGCCAAAACTTTTTGTTGTCAACCATTCGGGAACTGGTGATACTTTAATTGTCACATCCACTCCATGCGGAAGGTGCATTAGGGCACGGTTCACAGCCGTGCCCCGCTTTTTTTCCATGCGGCATATTCTTTGTGAAGCTGCTGTCTCCTGCGGGATTCGGGGCTGTAGGTGGTTTTCAGAAGATAATTGGTCGAGAGCTGCTTGAGCACGACAAGGTAGTTGATCCGGTCGAACCAGATGCAGACATGAGTGTTCCCTTGCCGCTGGTTGCTCCACACCTTGATTGAGGAGTGAGGGCAGGCCTCGTTTTCGATGACCGGGCGGGCCCACGGCATGCGTTCGAGGCGCTCCGTCTCGGGCGTGGTGCGGGCATCTTCGGGCTGGCCTTCGGTGACGGCGTGCCAGTAGCTGTGGTGGCGGTCAGCACGAGCCGGATGAGGCTGGCGGTTGATATTGACGCGCTCGGTGCGGAAAGAGGGCGCACTAGCGAAATCTTGCTGGAAGACTGCCCACGCGGCGGCTTCGAGGGATGCCTCGTCGGAATATGTGGCCCGGTCGAGCCGGGTGGGTAGCCAGGTAGGGGAGCTCATGTGGTAACGAGGGAGTCGAAGTCGCGGTATGTGGCGGTGGCGAGTTTGCGGGAGAATGCGGCTGTGTCCCAATTCAATGGGCAGCCAATGCCGTCCACGATCTGTGTTACTAGAGACTGCTTGGCGGTGGATAGAGGCGCGGCCCGGTGGGCGGCACCCACGGCTCCGAGCAGCAAATCGGCAAGCTGGAGCAAGCGGGCTTCGTGGCTTTGGATTTGTTGCAGGCCGAGAACAGTTTTGCCGTCGGAGTCGTCCGTGTGGCGGCGCATGAGGTTTTCCAACTCACGGACTTTTTCGCCCCCGCGAGTGTCTTTCTGGTCGAGGAAGGCGCGATAGCTCGCCTCGGGTTCTATGGCGGTGCGGAGGAGCTGGGAGTAGAGGCGGTAGTAGGCCATGTCCTGGCTGTCTTCCGGCAGACGCTGAAAAACCTGGGCTTTGTCCGGCAGCAACAGAGCGCGGAAGGTAAGGTCTTCCTTAGCGAGGAACCACGCGAGCACCGCTTGGTAAAAGGGCAGCTTGCCGGGGCGGACGTGCGTCCACTTCATCTCGTAATCGTCAGTCAGGCCATGCTCGCGACAGAGGGCGCGGAGTTCGAGGTGGTAGGCGCGCACTTTGTCCGCCGGGCAGGAGACAAGGCCAAGGAGCATGAAGGGCTCGCGGTCGTGGGGGAGGTGGCGGCTTTCGTCGCAGTAGAGATGCAGGACGGGGCGGGCGAGGAGTTGCTCCTCAGTCTTGCCCTGCTTGGCGGCGAGGGCGCGACGCTGGGCCTGCGCCAGCTTCGGGTAACGCCGCGCATACCAGTCCTCTACCTCCCGGATGTCCGCCTCGTTCAGCCCGTAGGCGGCATACACCAGCCGGTCGATTTCCAACTGCTCGTTGCTCGCGTAGTCATAGCGCGGGTTCGCGCGTTGCTTCTCAACGATGGATGTTGCTTGGTCCCGGAGACTGTCGGAGTGTCGATTTAGTCTCGGAACTGGGATTGGCTTGAGACCCTCGACTTGGGTGTGAACTGAAGCATTTACGAAATTCTTGATGAGGAAGCGAGTTAGCTTTGACGATAGCTGAGCACATGTCCCAAAGGGCTCGAATGCTCCAAAAAGCGTCATGCCCATCACATCGAACACTGCGCCACCATTGATGCGAAAAGTCGGAGCGTAGAAGCCAGTATCCGAGAACGTAACGCCTAATCGAAAATAGAACTCGGTGTTCTGGAACCGGGAGGTCAGTTTATCGTTACCTCCTTCCTTGCCGTTCAAGCGATTCTTTTCACGTAGAGTCAGCGTTTTCATCCGCTGAACAGCCCACTCACTCCAATCAATAAAGTAGTCCGTAGGAACCCAGTAGTTCGGCATCCAGCCTTCGGCGCTGTCGGATTCGCCGCCCTTGTCGTAAGGGACAATGTAGCGTCCGCCGAAGTAGCATGGAGACTTCTTGTCGTCCTTCGATATACCGCGATTTACAACCTCGTTGCGCACTCGTTCGTCCGAGCGGATGCGCTCAAGCTCCGCGTAGGAGAGTAAGAACTCGCGGTAATCTTCGATTGAACGATAGGTGCCGCGAGCATCGGGATTTTGAAACAAATAAGCGTCGTTATCACCTGTTTGCAGGCCGACTTTCACCTCACCGATGTCGCCGAGTTTCACGAGCCGCACGTCGTTTCCATTTAAGTTCAACGTGCGAACCGGCACGCGCTCACCTTCAATGCTTTCAGTCTTCGCCGGGGCGGTGGTGTCGTTCATCAGCACGAAGAGCTTGGGCGAGGCGACGAAGAACGGGAGGTTTGAGTTGGTGGGGATGAGGCTCTGGCGGTAGTGGTAGAGAGCGTAAGTCTGGTTGGAGATGTTTTGGCGGCGGCTCATCTGGCCGGTGCCCTCAGTCTGGTAGAGGAGGTGGAGGAATCGCTCGTATTGGTCGTGGATGGAGACGTTGGTGAGGTCGGCCATTTGGCAAGTTTGCTCGGACGACGCAGGGCCGCGCTGGCAGAGGATGACGGCACAATTGACGGTGGCGCGGAAGGTATCGCCAGAAACACGAATCATCTTGTGGACACGGTGCCGGAGCATCTGCTCGCGCAGAGGGCGGTGAGTCTTGATGGTCATGAAAGTATCGCTGACGATGTAGGCGAGCACGCCGCCCTCTGCGAGCGGGCTGGGCCGCTGCGGGTCGCCCATGAAGCGGGCGATGAAGGCACCGTAGGGGTCCTTCGAGCCGAGGCCGAAGGCGTCCTTCACCTGGTCGGGGATTTTCGTGCCGCCATAAGGGGGATTGCCAATGACGATATGGAAGGGCGCGGGATGGCCAGCCGCACCTTCGCCGATTAACTCGGGGAAGAAGGTTTCCACGTTGAAGAACGGGGCGGCGACGGTGGCATGCTTGAACCACTCGGCGAGCCACAGGGCGTCCTGCTGTTGGCGCATGTTTTCCTGGTCGAGACGGGTTACGCCAGTGGGGACGATGCCTTTGGTCTTTTCGGCGAAGCCGGGGAAGAGCGTTGCTAGCTTGCCGCCTATGATAAGGGCGAGGGCGTCGCGACGCTGCCGACTGGTATTCGGCTGATAGTATTCCTCACGGGCCTCGCGGAGTTCGCGCAGGACAGGGCCTGAGAGCAGACCGTGGGCGGAATCGCTGAGGGTATTGGCGCAGAGGAGATTGGTTTCAAGATTCGGCAGGGCTTGCAACCCATAGTTGTGAGCGCGGTCGGCGGGGTGGACTTCCTGCTCAATGACGAGGGTGAGGAAGAAGCGGAGCTTGGCGATCAGCGCGGCGAGCGGCTGGATGTCCAGGCCGTAGAGGTTCTTTTGGATGAGGCCGAGCTTGCGGAGGTAGTTATGGCTCTTGTCGGCCAATTGCTGCGCAAATGCATCACGGGCCAGCATCGGGACACGGGCCAGCAGGCGCTGAAGCCAGCGCTGGTTGTCTTTGTCCACACGGTCGAGCAGTTCGACCATGCGGTGCAGCATGCCCATCGGGAACGCACCAGAGCCGCACGCGGGGTCAAGGACACGGACTGCATCCAGCGTATCCACCACACGGTCGGCGATGGCGGAGAAATCGGCATCATCCGGCAGCTCGTAGCAGAGGCGGCTGAGGAGCCGGAGGTCATCGCGAGAGGCGTTCGCTTTCTCGAACTCGGTGCGTAGATGGAGGTGGAGCGCTTCATTGACCATGTAGTCCACGATGCGGCGCGGGGTGTAATAGGAACCGGAGGCTTTGCGGGCGCTCTCGGCGGCTGCTTCGTCGTCGGGGTCGATTTCGGCGAGGAGGTTCTCGAAGACGAGGCCGAGGAGTTCGGGGTCGAGGGCGACATCTTCGTCAAGCGGGGTGTTTTCATCGACGGTGAAGCGGTAGCGGTCGAAGATGCGATTGAGGCCCTCGACGGGACGTTGCTGCGGACGGCGCGCTGTGCCGACACTGATAGTGAAGCCATCCTCACGCTTCGCATAGAAGAGCTTGTTCGGAATGCGGAGCGCGCCGTCTTCGATGGTGTCGGAGGCGTTGTCCTCCGGAAGCGCGTCGAAGAGGCCCCCGTTGAGATAGGGGATGCGGTCGAAGAGGTCGTAGTCGAAATTTTCGGACAGGTGGTTTTTTCCGAGGTAGGCGAGTTTTTTTAGCTCAACCTTGGTGACAGTGCGGTCACTGGCAGCTTCCGGGCCGGCCTTGCGGCGTTGGTCCATCGGGCGGTTGAGGGCTTGGAAGAAGATGTTTTGGAGAACGCCGCGGTAGTAGTCATTACCATGTGGGTTGTAGTTGCCGGCTGTTAGAACCCGCCGTTGGTCGGCTGTATCGTAAAGCTCTAGCAACTCAGGCGGGACGAGGCGCATCTCTTTCAAAAACCACGCGAAGAGAGTGCGGCATATAAGACGGACGGTGAACTGCTGCGTGGCGATGTCGCGATTACGGGAGTTGTCCTCGGTGTGGTCGGGAAGTCGGGCGAGTTTGATTTCGGTTTTCGTCCAATTGAACCAGTCCACAAGTTCGCGGTAGAAGCGCTGGTTGAGTTCCTGGGTGGAGAGGAGCTTCTGCCAGGCGTTGTCGAGATCGGAGAAGGTGCGGATGACACCGCTTTCCTCGCGCAGACTGTGAAGCGCGAAGCGGCGGAGCAGGTCAAGGTGCGCGCGGTGCGGCTGGGCACAGTCGATGTCTCGGATGAGCGAGACGCGGGTGAGCACATCGCGCGTGCCGTCCTTCATGTTCTTCCGACGATTTATGATAGCGAGTGAGACAGTGACTCCATGCCGGAAAAGCACGAGCACGGGCATGGGAACGAGCCGGTTCAAGGCACGGGTGATTTGCGAAAGCTCGGTGCGCGTGGACCGGCTGCCATCGGCGCGTGGCGCGAGGTCAAGGGCGAAGAAGACGTAGGAGCGCACGTCCTTCGACTCCCACGGAGCGGCCATGCCCAAGTTGAGCTGCCCGTCGGTCCCGGCTTTGATTTCAGCCTCAGATAGCTGAAAGAGGAGATGCACCGAGCGCCAACGGGAGAGAAGGGCGGTTTGCTCTGTTAAGGAACTGTGTGGGTCGAGGTGTTCCTGGAGCTGGGCAAGAGAATCCACCGAGAGCGTTCGGACGCTTTGGTAGCCGAGGGTGTGGAAGAGGTCCGTGGCAGCGCTGCGCAGGGGGGAGGCCGCGAAGGCGGATAGTGCGGACTTAATGGAAGCGCGGAGGTCGGCGGGCATGACGGGCGAGAAGGACGAAATCAGAATGGCGAATACGAAGGTCAGGAAGCCTCGCCAGCGGCGAGCAGGACGGCCTTGCGGAGCGAGGGGGAGATCCAGAAGCGAGCGCCGGTCTGAAGGCGATCCAGCAAGGGCGTGATGGCGGGAATCAGTGAGCGGCTGCGGGCCTGTGCCAGAATGCCCAGCAGGCCCATGGTGCGCAGATGCAGCGCGGCAGCAGCGGCCCGCCCCTCCATCTCATCCATGAGCACCAGATCGGCTCCCAACTCCAAGGCCAGCGAGAGCGCTGCTATTTCACCGCCATGAAGCACGGGCGAATGCGCCCAGGCATGCGCCGTGGTCTTCGGCGGGCAGCGCTGAATGAAGGCCGGGAACACCAGCCCCTGAAACCGGGCATCCGCCGATGCAAGGCGGGCAAACTCGGCCTCCACCTGCGGCGGTGCCACCACCGTGCCGAAGAGCTGGGACAGCAGGGCTTCCTGGCCGAGAAAGCACAGGTTCAGAATCACCGAGGTGTCCGAAACGACGATCACCGGAGGCCGAGAGCGCGGAGGGTTTCCAAATCCTGGGCCAGCGATTCCTCGGTGAAGTTCGAGATGCGCCGGGCATACAGAGCCTCATCGAAATCCAGCCGGCTGACGCCTGCCACATCGGCTGCGGACTGGCGGGAAAGATGGCCTGCGGCATAGGCCCCACAGGCGAGATCAAGAAGGATGGCAGGCTCCCCCAAGGAGGAGAGGCTTGGCATGTCTGGAAGGGTGATGGTCATGAAGAGAGAGTAGTCACAGCGGGAATTTTCGCCAATGACAAAGTCAGAACACCGTCACTCACGACGATGGAGCAAGGACGACGAGCCAAGTCACCAGTTCCCAGTCTTGGGATGTGGCCTGAGGCACATCATCCGCCAGCGGCAGCAGACCGCTGCGACTGGAGAGCAGAGCGGTGGCAGCGCGGCGCTGGAAGGTGCTCTCGATGGAGCGGAGGGCGGCACGGATGAGCTGGCTGTGGTGGGACATGTCCGCGCCGTTTTCCGTCTGCTGGTCAAAGAGATCGCAAAGCTGGTCGAAGGCGCTGGCATGACCAGCGGCCAGACCTCGCAGGAGTAGCAGTGCCTCCTTCGGCTGGGTGAAGGTGTAGCGCACCGTGCCGTCATCGAGCACATAGACGAGGAAGTGCGGCGCTAGGAGATTGAGATTCTCGCGCGAGGAGGGCTTCTCCGCCGAGGCGCTGCCGCTGCGGCGCAGGCAGAACAAGGTGCCAGGCCGGGCACCGGGCATCTCCGCAGGCTTTGGCGGAACGACGGCGTAGAGCCCCAAAGGTGCCTCCTCCAACTCCTGCCGCCGACTTTCGAGGAACTGAAGCAGGTCCAGCCGGAACTCATCCAAGGAGAAGTCCGTGAGGCTGGGGGAATCGGTGAAGTCCTCCAGATCGAGCACTTCGTCCTTGAGCCGCTTGAGCTGCTGATTGCGGAAACGGAGGTCTTCCGTGATGAGGTCTTCGAGCTGCTTGGGCTCCAGAAGATTGTCCGACTGGGTGGCGGCGATGTCGGCCAAGGCCATGCGGGCCTCGACGCGGTGCTTTACATTCAGATACAGGTCCAAATCGGCCACCGGCCAGAAATTGATCAAATGGACGGCTTCATTGCGTGAGCCGATACGGTCAATACGACCGAAGCGCTGAATAATGCGGACAGGGTTCCAGTGAATGTCGTAATTGATGAGGAGGTCGCAGTCCTGGAGGTTCTGGCCCTCGCTGATGCAATCCGTGGCGATGAGCAGATCGATCTCCTCGGTCTGTGGAAAGCGGGGCTGGTCGGCGCGGCGCTTCGACAGTGGGGAGAAGTTCGTGAGAATGTCGTCGAAGTCCGATGAGCCCAGAGTCGTCAGGTTTCCGCCATCGCCAACGACCAGTGCCGCGTGGATGTGCAGCGTGTCATGAGCCCAAGCGGCCAACTGATCGTAAAGGTAACGAGCGGTGTCCGCGAAGGCCGTGAAGATGAGGACTTTCCGAACCGCTTTGCCATCCGTATTGACGGAAGGATTGGAGACCTTGTGAACGATGCGGTTCCGCAGCTCGGCGAGCTTCGCATCGCGGTCCGGCTTCACCTTCTCCGTCTTGTCGAGCAGGAACTGGAGTTGGGCGCGGTCATGGCGGACATTCTTCATCCACTCATCGAGCTTTAAATGGGCGAGGTGAATGCGGCGGCGTCCGCCAATGGTGAAGTCCTCGGCATCAAAGTCCGGGTCCTCAAACTGATCCGGAGCGAGGCTGTCGTAGTCGATCTCAGTGTGCTCCTCCTGATGGGTCTCGAAGCGGTCGACACGCTCCTCCAACCGATCGATCTTCTGAATGGTGCGCTGCAAGGTCAGACGGAAGGAGTCCACCGAGCTTTCGAGGCGTTTGAGGAAGTTCACCTTCATCATGGCAACGAGAATCTTCTCGCGGCCTTCCTGCGTGAATCCGCCGAGGATCTTGTCCTGATAGGCATCCAGCAGCGCCTTGGGCAGGTCTTTGCGCAAATACACGGTGGGCAGGTAGAGAGCGAGCTTCAGCTCACTGATCTCATTGTTGAGCTGCTCGAAGGAGATGAACTTGTCCCGGAGGTCAATGGGGGGATGGATCGCGATGGGAGCGGGACGTTTCGGAAACCCGCCGAGGCGCTTCATCTCGTCCTTGTAGTAGGTGGTGATTTGCTTGCGTGAGCGGGCGATGCTCAAGCCGTCGAGCAGCTTGAAGAAGTCACCACCGATGGCCAGCAAGAGTTCCTTGGTGGTGCGGTTCTCGGGCTTCTTCTTTGCCCAGTTGGTGAAGTGCATCTGCGCGATGCGGGTGGTCTCTTTGACCGATGGAATCTCCAAGGACTGAGCGAAGGCCTCATCCGCATCCTGATCCCGCGTGACATCTCCGCCAGCGATGAAGGAAATCTGATTTCGAAGATCTGAGAGCTGGTTGTTCACCGGCGTGGCCGAGAGGAGAAGAACCTTGGTGCGCTGGCCGGAGGTGATGATGTCCTCCATGAGCCGCTGGTAACGGCTGCGCTTTGGCGGCTCGCCGGGGCGTGTGGCGGCCTGCTTGTTGTTTCGGAAGTTGTGCGACTCGTCGATGACCACGAGGTCATAGGCGGCCCAGTTGATGACGGAGAGATCGAGATCGCCGACGGTTCCATTTGTCCGGGAGAGGTCCGTGTGGGACAGCACGTCGTAACGGAAGCGGTCCTTGTCGAAGGGATTGAGGGAGGTGTTGCTGCGATAAACGGTCCAGTTGCGCCGGAGTTTTTTCGGGCAGAGCACGAGCACGCGCTCGTTGCGCAACTCGAAGAACTTGATGATGGCGAGTGCGGTGTAGGTCTTTCCCAGACCGACGCTGTCGGCCAGAATGCAGCCGTTGGTGGCGAGGATTTTATTGATGCAGGCTTTGGCCCCATCCTTCTGGAAGGAGAACAAGGCGTTCCAAATCCCGGTGTCTGGCAGCGCCACTTTGCTCAACGCCTTGTCGAGGTCGTCGGCGTTGTTCAAGTAGGGCTGGAACAGGTGGAACAGCGTCAGGTAGTAGATGAACTGCGGTGTCTGATTGCCATAGAGGCGCTCCAGATGGCGAAGCACCTCGTCCTTCACATCGGCAACGAGGCCTTTGTCATTCCAAAGCTCGTCGAACCACGCGAGCAAATCGGCGCGGTCCCGGTCGGAATCGACGACGATGTTGAGTTCGACGTTGTTTGAGGCGGGATTGGGATGAAGACCAAGCCCCGGCACGGTGAAATTGGAACTGCCCAGCAGCGCCTGTGCGGCATTGCCATTCTGGATGTGAAACAGTTTCCCGTGCAGGAAGCCCGACCGCACCACGGAGCGAATATCGACCTTCTCCCGAATCCAATCGGCGCATTCACGAGCGAGGCGGCGTTGCGGAAGGGTATTTTCGAGGCCCAGCCCCGTTTCGGTAAGGGTAAAGTGCTTTGACTCGGCCTTGTCCGCATCGACCAAGGCGACAAATGACGGCTCCCCAAACAGGAAGCGCAGGCCGGTGGCTTTGCTCAGTTCCGTGCGCAGTGCATGGAAGGCGTGCACCGTAAAATAAGCCGAAACGAAGGAGAGAGCGGATTGCTCGGTGATCGCCCCTTTCAAGAAGTCCGCAGCACTGCCACGCTTGGCACGGTTGTCGCGAATGGAGGAAGGTAGAGACATGCGGGAGATTTTCTATCCAAGCAGGGAGTGATGCGGATAGCAAGGCTTCGAGACAGCGAGAGGAGGTGACGGAGAGACTGGGAGACTTCGAGACCCTGAGAAGGAGCGGGTGCGGCGGCGGAAAGTGTGTAACGATTGGACGCCTTTTTGGTAATGCTATTTGGAGCCTTCGCGGCTCCGACCATGCATGCGAGGCACCAACCGAGTCCGCGCGGACCTGGGCTGCCGGCCTTCAGCCGGGTGCGCCGCCCGGCGCGGCGGCCGTACACGGAGAATGAGATGGTGGCGCTCCTGCGCTGGGTGCTGGTGCGGGAGTGCTGGCGGCACACCCCGGACATCGCCACGCTGTCCCGCAGGGCCGGCATCCCCTACGAGGTGCCGCGCCGCATCACGGCAGCCTCGCGCTGCATGAAAACATTTCCGCGCCGCATCACCTCAAGCTGACGCCGCATCATCTCAAGCCAACGGCGCATCACCTCAAGCTGACGCCGCATCATCTCAAGCCGGCGGCGCACTGCCGACGCCGCATCAACCTCGCCGACGGCGTATCATCCTGCCAACGGCGCGTCATCCCCGCCAACGGCGCGTCATCTCGAAGCCAACGGCGCGTCATCTGCCAACGGCGCGTCATCTCAGCCACCGCGCGTCATCTCGCCAACGGCGCGTCATCTCGCCAACGGCGCATCATCCTGCCGACGGCGCATCATCCCCGTTGACGCGCATCATCTGCCGACGGCGCATCACCCCGCTGACGCCGCATCATCTCGCCACGCCGCATCACGGCAACTTCGCGCTGTGTACGGTCGCAACTCGCGCCGTATCACGGGCATCCCCCATGGAGACGCATACGGTTACGGCGTTTCGAGGTGCGGCGGCACAGGCTCCACGCCGCCGCGCGCGGAGGGCGCCCGCTGATGGCGCCTGAACAGCGGGCGATGCGTCGTCCGATGATGCGAAGGCCGTCCGCAGCGGCCGCGTCCCTGCGTTTGAGAACACGAAGAAACACACCAACCCAACATAAACGACAACCCTGCTACCCAAGAACTCTTGGGAGACCAACCGGAGTGGCACACCCACTTTGCCACCAAACTGCCCGGCTACGCCGCCGCCCTGACGCTCAGCCAGGCGGAGGAGGACAACGGCGTGGCGGACAACCTCATCGACACGCACTTGGAACCTGAAACCTGAAACGGCCTGCTGCCAAGTCTCGTCGGACGCGGCGCAGCGCGTCCCTACCGACCTCTCACGTCTCACTTCTCACTTCAGCCCCTCCGCCCTCCGCTCTCCGCCCTTTTTCGTCCTTTTTTCTCTCTTTCGGCCAAGCCAGGGGCAACGTTCAACGGCGGACCGGGTCGATGCCCCGATCTACAGTGCCATGCCCGCACACGTCTGACCTCTGACGTCTGACGTCTGACATCTGACCTCTGACCGGCTGCCTTCTCTCCTCTATCTTCTCTCTTCGGCTGCCCCGATCTACAGTGCCGTGCCCGCACACGTCTGTTCAGGGGTGTTGCCGCTCCAGGCCGCGCAGCCAGGTGGCGACATCGTGGACGACCTCGTTTCGCTGGACGTCGTGGAGGAGGAGGTGGTGGCTGCGGGTGTACCAGAGGAGTTTTTTGTCGCCGCTGCGCACCTGGCCGAAGAGGCGCTGGATCTGGTCGGCGGAGGAGAGGATGTCACGCGGGGAGGCGAGAAAGAGGACGGGCATCTTCAGCCGGGCGGCGGCGCGGGCGCTGGCATCCATCATGCCGCCGACGGCGGTGAGCAGGCGGAGGGAGAAGGCGCTGACGTGGTGCGGGGTGCGGGCCATCTGGCCGCCGTGGGTGGTGGTGGAGGTGACCTGGATGCTGGACTCATCCACACCGGCGAGCTGCCCCAGGGAGTAGCGCGTGCGCGGGGAGACGGCGGCCACGGCCTCCAGCAGCCAGCGCTGGAACCCGCCGACGGCCATGCGCAGCCCGGCGATGGGTGTGGCGAGGATGAGCGCGTCCGGATCTCCCCAGCGCAGCCGGGCGGCGGTGTGCAGGGTGATGAGGCTGCCGAGGCTTTCCCCATACCAATAGACGGGGGTGCGCGGATGGCGGCGCTTGATGATCTTGTGAAAGGTGGCGAGGTCCTGCTGCCAGACGGCGGCGCTTTCGATGTCGCCGCGCTCCTCCTGCACGGGGTCGTGCCCCTGCCCGCGCAGCTCGTAGGCATAGACGGAGTAGCCCTGCGTGGCGAGGTGCTCCCCGAGCGGCCAGAAGTCGGAGGCCGCGCCGCTGAGCCCGTGGACGGCGATGACGACGCCGCGCGGCTTTTGCCCGGCGGGCACGCTCCAGGAGCGCCAGGGCATGGATTTCCCGTCATGGCTGGTCCAGTCGGTGGCGCAGAGCACCGCCCGCTGGGTCTGGGAGGTGGTGGCGCAGGCGGTGAGCAGGCCGCAGGCGATGAGCAGGACCGCCCTCATGGCTGGAAGACCTCCAGGGCGGCCTGGATGAAGGCGGCCTGGGTGGCGGCGCGGTCATCGAGGGCGAATTCGGACGGTGTTTCAAAGGTGAGGGTGCAGGGGCAGCCGCGCAGGTGGAGCTCAATGGCCTCCGGCATGCCGGGGAGGTGCGTGGGCATTTTTTTGCGGCGGATGAGGCCGTCACGGGCGCGCTGGCCGTCAATCCAGCGGCGTGGATCCATGCCGATGCGCTTTGTGCAGCGGGCGAGGATGGCGTGGCCGACGTTCCGGCGCTGGCGGCCCAGCTCGTACACATAGCAGCCCTGCGCGTCGTAATCCTCATGCAGGCAGAGCCCGGCGCGCATGGGGCGGCCGGCGATCCAGCGCTGCCAGGCGCGGCTGAGGGGGTCCTCGGCGAGGTGAAAGCGGCGGTTGATGTCGAGCCCGCGGTGATCGGCGCGCGTGTTGAGGCGGAGACCGATGGGATTGAGCAGCGGGAGGATGAGAAAGGCGCCGCGGCGGAGCTGGCGGCGGTTCTTTTCCGCCCAGGCCAGGAGGCCCCAGACGGAGCCGGCCTCGTCCCCATGCACGCCGGTGGAGAGATAGATGGCGGGCGCTCCGTCCTCGGCGGCGGTGGTGGCATAGGCCAGCACGGGCTGGTCCACGGCGTGGTCGAGCACGGTTTCCGCCATGCCGGTGTCCGCCGCCAGGAGCCGCCAGCGCATGAGCACTTGCTCGATGTCATGGGCGTGATGGAGCGGGAGGAGTTTCAAGGCGGGCGCAGTGTGCGGCGGGCGCGTGCGGGGGTCAAGCCGGGAGGGCGGCAGGCTGCGGGGCCGGGCGGGATGGCCTATTTCTTCCACAACCAGCGGAGCGTGTCCGGGAGGATGGCGCCGCCGTGTTTGCCGTTGTGGGTGCCTTCGCCCATGACGAGCTGGTGGTCGTAGCCGGCGAACTTGAGCGCGGCGGCCATGTCGAGGTTGGCGAGCGGCCAGTTGCCGAACTGGTTGTCCAGATCGTTTTTGCCCTCCTGGAGGAAGACCTTGAGGGGTTTTTTCTCCGTCTTGCGGATCAGGGCGGGGTACACATGGCCGCCGCGGATGTTGGTGAAGCTGCCGATGTGGCTGACGACCTTGCGGAAGGCGTCCGGCCGCTCCCAGGCCACGGTGAAGGCGCAGATGCCGCCGCTGCTGTTGCCGCAGATGGCGCGGCCCTCGGGGTCGCTGGTGATCTGGTAGGTTTTGGCCACCTCCGGGAGGATTTCCTCGATCAGGAAGCGGGCGTGCAGGTCACCGAGGGAGTCGTATTCAAAGCTGCGGTTGCTGCGCGGCTTGTCCTTGGGGTTGGAGGTGGGAAAGACGCCGGGATTGATGAAGATGCCGATGGTCACGGGCATCTCTCCTTTGGCGATGAGATTGTCAAAGACCACGGGCACGCGGAACTGGCCGTCAGGCTTTACAAAGCCGCCGCCATCGCAAAACACCATCACATTGGCAGGGGATTGGGGCTTGTACTGCGCGGGGACGTAGATCCACCAGTCGCGTGTCGTGCCGGGATAGATCTTGGAGCTGGTCCATGGCGGCATCTGCGTCACCTTGCCCTGCGGCACGCCTTGCTGGACCTGGGAGTCGGGACCCAGGAGGTACTGGTCGTCCTGTGGGGCGGCCAAGACGGCGGTGGTGGTGGCAAGGGCGAAGGCGGCGGAGAGGAAGGCGAGGCGGATCATGCGGGCGGAACGAACGGCGGGAGGGCGGCGTGCCTTGCCGGATTCCTCCGGCGCGGGGCGCAAAAAAACGCCGCCTGTCTCCAGGCGGCGTCGGTGGGATGGAATGGCGCGCGGCGAATTACTTCGTCGGCACGGTGGCGATCGTCTTGAGGATGCGGGAGGCGATCTGGTAGGGGTTGCCCTGGGAGTTCGGGCGGCGGTCTTCCAGATAACCCTTGTAGCCGTTGTTCACGAAGCTGTGCGGCACGCGGACGGAGGCGCCACGGTCAGCCAGACCCCAGGAGAACTTGTCGATGCTCTGGGTTTCATGCAGGCCGGTGAGGCGCATGTGGTTGTCCGGACCATAGACGGCGATGTGCTCCTCGCGGTATTTCTCAAACGCGGCCATGAGGGCCAGGAAGTATTCCTTGCCGCCAACCTCGCGCATGTACTTCGTGGAGAAGTTGCTGTGCATGCCGGAGCCGTTCCAGTCGGTGGCGCCGAGGGGCTTGCAGTGCCACTCCACATCCACGCAGTACTTCTCGCAAAGGCGCATGAGGATGTAGCGGGCCACCCACACATCGTCAGCGGCCTTCTTGGAGCCCTTGCCGAAGATCTGGAATTCCCACTGGCCCTTGGCCACCTCGGCATTGATGCCTTCGTGGTTGATGCCGGCATCCAGGCAGAGATCGAGGTGCTCCTCGACGATCTGGCGGGCGATGTCACCGACGTTCTTGTAGCCGACGCCGGTGTAGTAGGGGCCCTGCGGGGCGGGATAGCCGTTTTCCGGGAAGCCGAGCGGGCGGCCGTCCTGGTAGAGGAAGTATTCCTGCTCGAAGCCGAACCAGGTGTCCGGATCGTCCACGATGGTGGCGCGGTCGTTCGAGGCGTGGGGGGTGCCGTCGGCATTGTACACTTCGCACATCACGAGCACGCCGTTTTTGCGGGTGCTGTCCGGATACACGGCCACGGGCTTCAGCACGCAGTCGGAGGAGCCGCCGGGCGCCTGCTGGGTGGATGAGCCGTCAAAGCCCCAGTTGGGGAGCTCCTCCAGCTTCGGGAAGCTGGCGTATTCTTTGATCTGCGTCTTGCTGCGGATGTTACGGACGGGCTCGTAGCCGTCCAGCCAGAGGTATTCGAGTTTGTATTTGGCCATGGTTGAGTGTTGGACTTGTGTTGTTGCCGGGCGGGGGCGACGAGCCCCTGCCGGAGGCAGCGCATTACAAAGCAAGGCGCGTGCCAGAAGCGAGGTAAATTTTCAAGGACTGTGGCCTTCCGCCGTGTTTTCCGCCCGGATTCGAGCATGGAGCTTGCACCCGGTGCGCCGCCACGGAGTGTCCTGCAATGCATGAAGCGAAAAACACCCCGCGCGCCCTCGTCCGCATCGGCTATGACGGCCGCGTGCACAAGCATTTCCGCGGCCACAACGCCGCCGGGCGCTTTGCCAACGAGGTGCGCGTGCTGAAGGTGCTGGAGGAGCGCGGCTGCGACTATGTGCCCCGCGTGCTGGAGGCCCATGAGGACCAGCTCTACCTCATCACCACGAACTGCGGCCAGCGCGTGGAGCATGTCAGTGATGCCAAGCTCAAGGAGCTCTTCGGCACGCTGGAAAACGAGTTCGGCGTGCGCCACGACGATCCCTACACGCGCAATGTCACCTACCGGCACAGCGACGGACGATTCTGCATCATCGACTTTGAGCTGGCGACCATTCTCGACCCGCCGCCCGCGAAACCCGCTTCATGAGCGACCCCAACCCGCCCCAACCACCCCACCACGTCCGCTGGTCCGGCATGACGCATCCCGGCCGCGTGCGCTCCAACAACGAGGACACCTTCCTGGCGCTCAATTTCGACGCGCGGGAGGTGCGCTACCTCGGCAAGACCGGCGAAAGCACGCTCGAGACGGGAGACTTTGTCTTTGCCGTGAGCGACGGCATGGGCGGCGCGAAGTCCGGGGAGTTTGCCAGCAAGATCGCGGCGGAAAAGATCACCCACCTGCTGCCGAGGAGCTTCAAGCAGGCCGCGCAGCACATCACGGCGGGCCAGGGAGATGTGCTGGCCGAACTGGCCCACCGCATTCATCAGGAGCTCGGCAGACTGGGCCAATATTATGAGGAATGCCGCGGCATGGGTGCCACGCTGAGCCTGGGCTGGTTCACCCCCGGCTGGATGCATTTTGTGCATGTGGGTGACAGCCGCATCTACTGGCTGCCCAAGGGCGGAAAGCTCAAGCAGCTCACCGACGACCACTCCCATGTGGGGTGGCTGCGCCGCCAGGGGCGCATCAACGAGCGCGAGGCACGCAACCATCCCCGCAAAAGCATCCTCAGCCAGGCCCTTGGCGCGGGGAACCAGTACCTCGACCCGCAGGTCGGCTCCGTGGGCTGCGAAAGCGGCGACCGCTTTCTCTTCTGCACGGATGGCGTCATCGACGGCATCTGGGATCACGCGCTGGAGGACATGCTGGCGACGGGAAACGAGGCCGGTGACTTCGTGCTGCACGCGGTGAGCGAGTCCGGCAAGGACAACGCCAGCGCCGTGGTCGTCGGGCTGCTGTGATCACCATGCCACCAGCCGCCCTTGCGGCCCCGCGCGGACATTCCTGGCATGTTCAGGCAGGCGGAAGCGCTGGGGGCTCTCCGGCACCTTCGGGCCCGAAAGCGTGCAGCGGCCGTTTTCTTCGACGAGGAGGGTGAATCCGTCACCTGCCTGGAGATCCACGGCGCGCTGCGGGGCGCTCCCGGGAGGTTTGCCCCAGGTATTGTCCTGGAGAACGAGCAGCTCGCCGCTTTGGAGCAGGCACCCCAGCTTGCCATTGTCGAGCTGGGTGAGCCTGAAAATCGCTCCGGGAGGCTTTGGCAGCGATTCCCGCGTGCCACGCATCGGATCCAGCATGACCAGCTCATCCGCCGTGGTCAGCGCAGGCAGGCTGCCGGCGTGTGGAAAGCTAAAAATGGCCTTCAAGCCCTCGGCCAGCAGATTCTCGTCTCTCAAGCGCACGAGACCGCCCTTGGAGTCGAGCATGAAAACATCGTGGCCGCTGCTGGCGATGGCGGTGGCGTGCGAATCGCGTTTTTGAAAGCCGTTTGGCTGGCTTTCATCCCACAACGAGATGCTTCCATCCGGATGCAACACCGCGCCGCCCGTGCGGGTGAGCACGGCGTCCTGCCACGGCTGCTGGGTGAGCGTCGTTGGCGGCATGAGGCCGGGTGAAACCGGTTCGATGGACCACACATGAATCGTGGAGGAGGGCTTCAAGACAGGCACCACGGGCGCCGGGGGCTTCGGAGTTCGTGTGGGTGGTTCGGGAGCGGGAGGGGCTGGAGTGATGGAATGATTTGAAGTGGTGGGCTGTGTTTGGGGCGTCGAAGGTTCATCTGTTCCTTTCGCTGCTTCCTTCCAGCTTTCAAAAGCCCCCAAGGCGATTAACACAGGGAAAATCACGATGGCTACGAGCATGGCCAGAACCAACAGTCTGCCGCCCTGCTTTGCCGGTGAGCTTGAAATGTCCCGCTGCAGTTCGGCGGCGGCCTGATAACGATCTTCAGGGCGTTCCTGCATCGCGCGTCGAACCACATCGTCGAGATGTGCATCACTGCCGGATTTGCGTGAAGGTGGCTGGAAGACGCCGCGCGGCAGATCACCCGTGAGCATTTCATACAGCAGCACGCCGAGAGCGTAGATGTCCGCGCGATGATCGACATGCGCGGCATCCTTGACCTGCTCCGGCGCGGCATAGGCCGGCGTGCCCATGAACTGCCCGGTCCGGGACATGCTGATTACTCCGGTGGTCGTTTCGGCCTGGTCAAGCCGGGCAAGCCCGAAGTCGGCCACCTTCACGTGTCCCTGAGCATCGAGCAGGATGTTCGAGGGCTTGATGTCGCGGTGGATCACGCCCTGCGCGTGCGCGAAGGCCAGCGCCTCGCACACCTGTCGCACGATGTCGATGACCTTCGGCACATGGAGGCGGCCTTCGGCGATCCACTGGCTCAGCGGACTGCCGTTCACATGCTCCATGACAAAATACAAATGGCCCGCGGGCGTGACGCCGGACTCATACAAGGCCACGATGCCCGGATGCCGCAGTTTCGCCAGCGCGCGAGCCTCGCGGCGAAAGCGCTCCACGAGATGCTCATCACGGCTCGCCTCCATCGGCAGCAGTTTCACCGCCACCGTGCGGTCCAGCTCCGGCTGATGCATCTCATACACCGCCCCCATCCCGCCGCGGCCCAGCAGCCGGATCACTTTCCACTGCGGGAAGAGTTTCGCGGCTTCGTCGAGCGATGGCGGCTCCCATTCGGTCAGCGCCGGCTCTCCCGCGTCGAGCGCGAACAAGGCGGCGGGATCGAGGCCATGGATCAGGGATGCCATGATGAGGTGTGAGGATGAAAGTGTGTCCCGAAAGTGCTCCGCACGTGCTTCACGCGTCCCGAATCACAGATGCTCACCTCGCCACCAATTCGACACGACGGTTCAGCGCACGTCCTTCCTCCGTGCTGTTCGTCGTCACCGGGGCCATGAACGAAGCGCCGAGGGGCAGCATCCGCCCGGCGTCGATGCCGTGCTTGCTGGCGAGCTCGGCCACGACGGCCTTGGCGCGGCGCTTGGAGAGGTCCTCGTTGAATTCAAAGGTGCCGACATTGTCCGTGTGGCCGACGACAAGGACTTTCAGATTGGGCTCTGCTTTCAGGAGCGTGGCCATCTCGGCGAGCGTGGGGGCGGACTCGGGTTTGATGTCGGCCTTGTTGAAGTCAAAGAGGATGCCATAGATCGCCACCTTGCCGCTGGAGGAGATGGATTTCTGCATCTCGGCGGCGGAGAGGTGCACCATCTTTTCCTCCATCGGACGCGTGTTCACCACATCGACCTGGATGACGACGGAGTCCTGCGGGATGGTGACATGCTGCTTCCATGGGTTCGCCACCGAACTGGGCAGCATCGGATGATCCCATGACCGCGCGGCGATGAAGACCGCGGCAAACAGGCCGCTCTTTTCCATGCAGAAGTAGCGGCGCTCCTTCAGGCCGGTGGTCATGAGCTGGTGGTCCAGCTCCGGCACACCGTAGTAGGCACGCGGCGGGCCGTTGCGGATTTCTTTGTCGCCACCGCTCCAGATGCCGGTGAAGCCGGCGTCCTTGAAAGCCATCTCGTAGTTGCGGGCGATTTCGAGCGTGCTGCGCTTGCCCGCGCCGAGGTTCAAATAGAGGTAGGTGGTGCGGTGCGTGCGGCCCTCGACCTTGCGCACTTCTTTGGGGTCCGTGGACGCCGGGCTGCTCAACCCGCCGGTTTGCAGGCCCAGTTCGCCGAATTTCTGCTCCGATTGCAGCACGATGGTGCTGCCTTCATAGCGCGGCAGGCCGGGGTAGTCCTTGGTGTTCGGGGCGTCCTGGGTGGGCACGAGCTTCTGCTGTGCGAAGGCACTGCTAGTGGCGGCGATGAGGAGGAGGTGATGGAGTTTCATGAGGAGGAACAGATGGTTCGAGCTGCTTTCTGGCAATGCGCGGCGGGATGTTACAAAATTAGTTTCGCAGGGCGCCCCGTGCCTGATCGACCAGGTATTTTGGCGCGCTAACGGCCGGGTTTTTCGCGGAATAGACGACCTCGATCTCCGATCCCTCCTCGTGGCGGTTGTACACGTCCCAAGTGACCACGGAGGTGTGCTCATGCGTCATGCCCGCGCTGTCCGTGTAGCGATAGACGAGCTTCTGCCTCCGGGAGGTCGAGCTTCCCGCCTTCACGGAGCGCTTGCCAACCACCTGGGCGGTTGTTTCGACGCCGTGCTCGCACAATTCGCGAAACTGCAGGCCGCGTTTCACCACCAACACGATCATCGCGCCCACAAGGAGCACGGGAACAAGCAGACCGATGAACAAGCCAATCATGGGATGATGGGACGGGTTAAAAACCGGTGGAAACCTACGGGCGGTCCCCCGGTTCGTCACCCGTCATTTTCAGCGCACTCCTCACGGCCTCCGCCACCTGCCCGACCGTGACTCGCGTCATGCAGTCATAGTGGCCGAAGGGGCACTCGCGCTCAAAGCAGGGGCTGCACGGGACTTGGTGCTGAATGACGAGGTGGCGGTCCCCCAGCGGCCCGGTGGCGACGGGACAGGTGGAGCCGAAGATGCTGACCGTGGGCACGCCCAGCGCGGCGGCGAGATGCATGGTGCCGGTGTCGTTGGTGAGCAGCAGCGCGCAGCCGCGCAGCGTGGTGATGAGCTCGCTGAGGCGCGTTTTGCCGACGAGATTGTCATGCGGGACGCCAGGAAGCATGGCGGAGAGTTTTTCGCCCATCTCCGCCTCCTTGGGCGCGCCAAGCAGCAGCCAGTGCAGGCGGGTGTTTTCAGCGGAAACCGTCCTCACCACCTCCGCGAAGCGCTCCAGCGGCCAGCGCTTTGCCGGGCCATACTCCGCGCCGGCGCAGACGCCGATGCGGAGCTTTCCACCGGCGGGCAGGTCGGGCGCGGGGGCGTCCCACAGGCCGGGCTGGCTGACATCCGCGCCAATCCCGGCGGCGAGGCGCATGTAGCGGCGCGCGTGGTGCTCCACCGGCCCGCCGGGGGGCGGCTCCTTGATGATCTGGTTGAGCATTTTCGACCGCAGCGAGCCGCGGAAGCCGACGAGACGTGGAATGCCGGCGAGCCAGAGCTCGAGCGTGCTGCGGGTGGAGTTCGTGCAAAGCACGGCGGCATCGAAGTGGATGCCGCTGGCCTTGATGCGGCGCGCGACGGCGCAGGGGCCTTCCTTCGGCTCCTTGGCGATGTAGCGGCTGACCTCCGGCATGGCGAGCCAGAGCTCCTCGAGCTTTTTGTCACCGAAAATCGTGATCTGGAGGTCCGGGCGGCCTTTTTTGATCGCGCGCACCATGGGGAAAGCCATGCAGGCATCGCCAAGCCAGTTGGGGCTGCGGATGAGGAGGTGGAAGGGCTTCAAGGCGGCCGCCTCCACGCCTGCCGGCAGCACGACGCCTCGTTTGTATGAGGAGAGCAGGAAATTCGGGCGCGGTGTCTTCCAGCGGTTGTGAACCCAGAACCAGCCCGCCGGCTGCGCGCGGATGAGCTGCTCGACGGCGAGATTGATGGCGGTGGTGAGTGATTCCGCGGAGTTCTCATCCGAGGTGACCTCCGGAGCCGCGACGAGCCGCCAGCGCGCCGGTCCGTCGTCATAGACCATCATGGGCATGACGACCGCGCCGGTGCGCATGGCCATGAGCGCGGCGATGGGCGTGGTGGAGGCCAGCCGGCCGAAGAACGGGCACCACAGGCCGTGATCGCCGGCGTGCTGATCGACGAGGACGCCGATCTGCCCGCCCTCGCGCAGGAACTTCATCGGCGCGTTGAAGCCGGCCTGGCGGTCAAAGAGCGCGTAGCCGAGCTTTTCCCGGCGGCGCAGCAGCAGGGCGTTCAGAAATGGATTGCGCAGCGGCTGGTAGATGGCGCCCGTCGCGTGCCCGCGGACATACGCGCCGGGCACCTGCGTCAGAATCTCCCAGCAGCTCGCATGCAGCACGAGATTGAGGATGGGGCGTTTGTTGTCGTCATGAGCGGCCTGCACGCGCTCGATGCCCTCGGCGCGCACGTGCTTCAAAAGTGTCTTTTCATCCATCAGCGGCATCTTGAGGCCGCAGAGGAAATTCGCGGCGAGGCTGCGGAAATGCTCGCGCGCGATCTGGCGGCGCTCCGCCTCGCTTTTCTCGCCTTCAAAGGCGATGCGCAGGTTGTTGAGCGCGAGTTTGCGATAGGAGCCCGCCAGCAGATACGCCAGCGCGCCCAGCAGGCGTCCCAGGCGCCAGACCACGATCAGCGGGAGCACGGCAAGCAATCCCTCCACGCACCGGAACAGCGCGTAAACCATCCACTGCCCGGCGCGTGTCAGCAAACTGGCGTGTTTCTGCGCGCGGCCCATCGCTTCTTATGGCGCGGCGCTTTTGACGGCGCAACCGTTCATGCGAGATCGCCTTTTTCACCGCGTTTCCAACCTGCTGACCATGATCAAACCGCTCCTTCTTGCCGCCCTCGTTCCCACCCTCGTCTTTGCCGTGCCACGCGCGGAGCATGTCTTCATCATCAGCATCGACGGGGGAAAGCCGGCGGTGATCGCGGAGAGCGAGATGCCGACGCTGAAGAAGCTGGCGGCGGAGGGCGCGGTGACATGGCAGGCCAGCACGATCATTCCGCCGAAAACGCTGCCCTCGCACACCTCAATGCTCACGGGCGTGGGGCCGGAGAAACACCAGGTGCTGTGGAATGATTTCTCCCCGATCCGCGGCCCGGTGAAAGTGCCGACGGTGTTTTCCCTGCTCCGCGCGGCCGATCCGCAGGCGGTCACCGGCATGTTTGTGTGCAAGCAGAAATTCCGCCACCTGTGGCTGAAGGACTCGCTGACGATCTTCGACTTTGGCGGCCCGCAAACGACCGCGCCGGTGGCCGGATCACCCGAGATTGAAAAGGACAAGAAACCCGCGCAGTTGGAGGCGAAAAACGCCGCCGCGTGGATCAAAGAGGCAAAGCCGAGGCTGGCCTTCATCCATTTCGCCGATCCGGACACGGCGGGCCACAAGGACGGCTGGGGATCGCCACAGCAGAAGGAGGCCTTCAAAGTATCCGACCAGGCGCTTTGGCAGGTGATCCGGGGCATTCAGGAGGCCGGCATCGCGGACAGCAGCGTCGTTCTCATCAGCGCCGACCACGGCGGTCACGACAAGACGCACGGGGAGAACATTCCGGATGACATGCTCATCCCCTGGGTGGCCTGGGGGAAGGGTGTGAGGAAGAGCTTCACCATCACCGCGCCGGTGACCACCTACGACACCGCCGCCACCGCGCTGTGGCTGCTCGACATTCCCCTGCCCTCCGGCTTTGACGGAAAACCAGTCACCTCCGCCTTCGAATGAATCTCCGCCTTTTCTCCCTCTTCCTCGCCTTCGCGCCGCTGGCCTGGTCCGCGCCGAATTTCGTGTTCATCATGGCCGACGACCTCGGCTGGGCGGACGTGGCTTTTCACGGTGGCAGCGCGCCGACACCGCTCCTCGACCAACTGGCCCGCGAAGGCGTGGAACTGACGCGGCATTATGTCGCGCCGGTATGCAGCCCCACGCGTGCCGGACTCATGACCGGGCGCTGCTGGAGCCGCTTCAATGTGACCACGCCACAAAACCAACGCGCGCTGCGCTGGGACACGGTCACGCTGCCGCGTGCGTTGAAGAGCGCCGGCTACGACACCTGCCTCACCGGCAAGTGGCATCTCGGCTCGAAACCCGGAGAGGGACCGAATCATTTCGGCTTTGATCACAGCTACGGGTCGCTGGCAGGGGGCGTGGGCCCCTATGACCACCAGTATAAGAAGGGCCCGTTCCAGCAGACCTGGCATCGCAACGAGAAACTGCTCACCGAGACCGGCCATGTGACCGACTTGATCACAAACGAAGCCTGCGAGTGGCTGGCAAGGCGTGGTGACAGGCCCTTTTTCCTCTATGTGCCTTTCACAGCGGTGCACCTGCCGGTCAAGGAGCCTGCGGAGTGGCTGGCAAAGGTGCCCGCGGGCATCACGGGAACGGTGGCCCGGCATTATGCGGCCTGCGTGATGCACCTGGACGACGCCGTGGGGCGCATCGTGGCCGCGCTCGAACAACACGGCAGGCGGGACAACACGCTCGTGGTCTTCACCAGCGACAACGGCGGCAGCACGGCGGAGAACAACGGGCAGGCCTATCCTCCGGACGATTATCCGGCGGGCCCGCTCCCCGGCAGCAACAAACCGCTGCGCGATCAAAAAGGCAGCGTCTATGAGGGCGGCATACGCGTCCCCTGCATCGTGAACTGGCCCGGAAAGCTGAAAGCGGGCAAACATGACGCCCCGGTGCAGATCACCGACTGGATGCCCACCTTCTGCGCGCTTGCCGGCCACCAGCCGGAACGCGATCTGAAATGGGATGGAGCCAATCTGTGGCCGCAACTGGCCCAGGGCGCGAAACCGGCCGCGCATCCGATCTATACTGTCGCTCCCGGTTTCAGGTCACGCTCCTTCCGTGTCGGCAACCACAAGCTGGTGCTGCACACGAAGGACAAGGTGGAGAAGACCGAGCTCTACAACATCGCGGACGATCCGGCCGAGAGGAACGACCTCGCGAAGCAGATGCCGGAGAAGGTGGCCGAACTCCAGGCCGCCCTGGCCGGATATGCGAAGGCGGACAAGGACGCCGTGGCGGACGATTGACCCGCCAAACAAAACGGGCGGCGCATGTTCGCGCCGCCCGCCCTGGGGTTGAGGTTGGGAATGGATGCTGGAGGCTTATTTCTCCACCCAGCGCACGGCTTCCATGAGAAGCTCGCGCGCGGAGGCGAGGCCGAGTTTCTGGCGGATGTTCGCCTTGTGCGCATCGACGGTCTTGGCACTGAGGCCGAGCTTTTCCGCCATGGTGTGCGAGTCCATGCCGCGCCCGACCATCTCAAAGATCTCAAGCTGGCGGTCGCTGAGCATGCGTGCTGGCTCGCCACGGGATGCCCCGCCACGCGTGCTGCCGCCGGAGACGATGCTGCCGAGAAGCGCCGCGCTGAAGAAGAAGGAGCCGCCGGCCACCTGACGGATGCCCTGGAGCACGCGGGTGGGGTTCTCCGCCTTCATCACATAGCCCATGGCACCGGCGCGCAGGCAGCGCTCGGCATACACGTTCTCGTCGTGCATCGAATAAACGATGATCTGCAGGCCCTCCTGGCTGGCCTTGAGTTTCTTGATGAGATCCACGCCACTGCGGTCCTTCAGCGTGATGTCGAGGATCACGATGTCCGGTTTGAGCTTGGCGATCTGCTGGATGGCTGTGTTGGCGTCCTCGGCACTGCCGATGACCTGCATATCCTCCTGCGAATCAATCAGTTTCTTAAGCCCTTCGATAACGATGGGATGGTCGTCTAGAATATAGATTTTGCTCTTCATAGCTTCCCTAGTTCGTTCGTAATCAAGAGATTGTCAACCCTCCTTCCTTAAGGAGAGCGGCTGGAAAATAGCAGGTCACGCGAACACCGCGCCCGGGCTGGGCGTGGATCTTGAGCTGCCCTCCCAGCAAGTTCGCTCGATACTCCATCACCCGCAGACCGATCCCGGAACTGAGGGATTCCACATCCGCCTTACGGGTGGAAAAGCCGCTGCCGTCATCCACGATCTCCAGCAGACAGGTGTTCTTGTCATGCCGCCTCAGGCCGAGGCGGATCTTCCGGGCGCCGCCGTGACGCAGCGCGTTGTTCACCGCCTCCTGGGCGATGCGGAACAGGTGCGTCTCCGCCTCCTTGTCCGAAATCTGGATCGAATCGTCCAGCAGGCACTCGCATTCCCGGCGGAAGTTCAGCCGCACCGTCTCGGCAATCAGCCGGAGACCACCCGCCAGATCCCGGTTTTTGACCGCCGAGGGTGCCAGACCGTGAGAAAGACGCCGCACCTCCTCCTGGGCTGTCTTCAACAGCTCCAGAATGCGCTCGGTGTCCTTTCTGGCCTCTCCATGGAGCGTCTGCACCAGCGCCTCGGTGAGCGACGCCACCCCGGCCAGCGTCTGGCCCACGCCGTCGTGCAAGTCCGCGCCGATGCGCACATGCTCCTGCTCCGCCACGCGGATGACCTCGGACTCCAGCCGTTTTCTCTCGGTCACATCAATTCCGGTCACCACGATGTGCTCGATTTGGTGGTTCGTCCGCACCACGGATGCCTCGGCGATCACATGCCTCACCTGGCCTCCTTTGGCATAAAGCGTCAGCAGCCTGCCCGGCGTCTCCTCCCCCCGCACGAGCCCTTCAAATCGCTTTCTGGACACCGGCACCTCCTCGGCAGGCATCATGGGCAGTTCCCACACAAGCATGCCTTGCGCATCGCTGCTTTTGATGCCCAGCAGGTCCTCGGCAGCCCTGTTCAGCCGCTGGATATGCCCTTCGGAGTCGAGCAACCCGATCGCAATGGGCGTGTTCTCAATCAGCACCCGGTTCATCTCCAGTTCACGCTTCAGGACAGCCTCGGCGGCTTTGCGGGCGGACACATCGGTGAAGATCATCATGCACTCGCGGCACACGCCTGCGTCGTCCCTGCGGCAGGTCGCCCCGGCCAGGACATCGATCTGCGTGCCGTTCCGGGTCTCCAGGCGCGTCTCAAAGCTGGCAGGCACCTGCTGGCCGCCGCCCATGCACCGCAGCAGCTTCTCCACCTCCGCACGGCTGCCCGTGGCCACCAGGTCCAGAATATCCAGCCGAAGCAGCGTCTTGCGATCGTACTTGAGCAGCCGGCACAGCATCGGATTCGCGTCCGTCACACGCATCGAGCAATCGAAAACCACCACGCCGCAGGTGTTGTTCTCAAACAAACCCCGCCACACAGCCCGGGAGTCCTTCGCGGCCGCCTCCGTTTCCACCATCGGAGTGATCACGCGCACCATTCCCACCTCCAAAACCGCCGTGCCGGCCTCGTCTCGCTCAAAGACGCGCTGGTGTACCTGTATCCATTCGTAGCCCCCCTGCTTTCGCCGAATCCTCATGCGCAGTTCCCTCACATCATTCGACCGGTCGGCTAGCATCTGCCGGCTGGACTCGCGCACCAGTTCGCGGTCGTCCGGGTGGACAATGCCAAACCAGCCGTCCTTCTGTCCTTCGATCTCCCCGGCCTTGTAGCCATACAAGCCGCTGATCTGCTCGTGTCCCAGCAGAAACTTTCGCCGCTGATGATCATACACATAAAAGGCCTGCTGTGCGGTGTTCAGCAACAGCTGGGACAGGCGCTCCAAGCGCGCCGCATGCCCTTCCATCTCCCGCATTTCCTCGACACTGACCGGGGCGGGACTCTTTCCGTCTTCGGCGGCAGCGCGCCGGGCTTTCTTCTTTTGTGGCTTTCTGGACTGGGCGGTTTTCCTCATGCGGTCAAAAATGGTGTTTCAGGCGAGAAAAGCGGGAAGATGCGTGCAAGGCCACCACTTTTTGACCCCTCCGCCCGACAAGCTCTTGCCCGGACAGGCCGTGGCTCTATGCTCGCTTTTCTTGTGGACTGGGAATCGCCCAAACTTTTGCTTCTGATCATCCCGGCGCTTGCGGCGCTGCTTTGGATCGAGTCGGCGTCGTCGCATCCGATGACGGGGCTGCGCAAGAGGTTGCTGCTCGTCGTGCGGGCGGTGATCGTGATGCTGATCATCGCGGCGCTGGCGGGACCGGCGCGGGTTTCGCAGACGGGGCGGAAGGCGCTGGGCATCGTGGTGGATGCGTCGCAGAGCATGGGCGAGGACGGCGCGAAGAAGGCGATGGAGCAGGCACGGCGGCTGCAAAGCGAGGCGGGCGGCATTGATAGTTTCATCGTGCAACTCGGTGCGAAGCCGGATCTGCTGCCGGAAAAGGCCACGGAGGCCGAAACGAAAGCCTGGCAGGCCAAAAACGGCGGAGACAGCCATTACGCGGCAGCGCTGGAGTATGCGGAGGCGATGTTTCCGCCGGGCACGAGCCGCAATGTGCTCATCATCGGCGATGGACATGAAACACGCGGTGATTTGCTCGCCGCGGCTCGCGAGGCGGCGGTGAGCGGCATCAAGGTGCATGCACTGCCCATCGCGGGGCCGAAGAAGCCGGATGCGCGGGTGCGGTCGCTCGTATCGAACCGCTCGCGGTTGTTTGAAGGCGCGAGTTTGCAGCTCACGGCCACGGTGGAGAGCACGATCGAGGCGAGCGGCATGCTGCGCTTGTTTGAAAACGGCATCGAGGTGGAAAAACGGCCCGTGCAGCTCAAGGCCGGCACGCCGAGCGTGCTCACGTTTCAGCGCACGCCGGCCACGCGGAGTATTTATCACTATCGCGCTGCGCTGGACGGCATCAGCGGCGACACGCTGCCGGGGAACAACAGTGCGCTCGCCATCGTCGATGTGCGTGGCCGGCTGCGCATGCTCTACATCGAGAGCGATGCGGCGGAGGCACGCTACCTGACCAGTGCGATGGAAAAGGAGGGCGTGGAGCTCGATTTGCGACAGCCGGGCAATCTCGCGTTCAGCCTCGACCAGCTCGCGGGCTATGACGGCGTCATTTTGAGCGATGTGCCCGCGCATCAACTCGGCGAGCCGCTCATGAACATGCTGCGCGACTACATCGACAAGCTCGGCGGCGGCTTGTTGATGCTCGGCGGGCCCGGATCGTTTGGCACGGGTGGTTATTATCGCACGCCGATTGAAGAAACGCTGCCTGTGCGGCTCAAAGCGCCCGATGAAGAAGAAAAGCAGAGCGCGGCCGTGGCCATCGTGATGGACCGCAGCGGCTCGATGGCCGGTGAGAAGCTCGAAATGGCGAAAAGCGCCGCCATCGCCACCGCGGAGGTTTTGGGCCGCAACGACAGCATCGGCGTGTGGGCCTTTGATAGCGAAGCGCACGTCGTCGCGCCGATGACGAGGCTCACCTCGACCGCCGCGGTCACGGGACAAATCGCCGCTGTGGCGAGTGGTGGCGGCACGAATCTCGAACCAGCCTTCAAACTCGGGCGCGAGGGCCTTTTGCGGGTCAAAGCCCGCGTGAAGCACATGATCGTGCTCACGGATGGTCAGACGGCAGGAAGTGGTTACGAGGCGTTTGCTTCCCAATGTCGCGGTGAAGGCATCACCATCTCCACCGTGGCGATTGGCGAGGGTTCGCACGTCGCGCTGCTGCATGCCATCGCGAGCGCGGGCGGCGGTCAGAGCTACTCGACGACCGATGCGAGCACGATCACGCGTATCTTCACACAGGACACGCTCATGCACACGGGCCGCATGATCCGCGAGGAACCCTTCACGCCCAATCTCGTCGAGAAGCATCCGATGCTCGCGGGCTTCGAGAAGTGGGACAGCCCGGATTTGCTCGGCTACGTCAAAACCACGCGCAAAGCCGCCGCGCAGAGCCCGCTGCTCACCGACACCGGCGATCCGTTGCTCGCTCATTGGCGATTCGGCCTCGGCAAGGTCACCGCGTTCACGTCTGATGCGAAAAGCCGCTGGGCCTCCCTGTGGATCGCCCGCTGGCCGGGTTACAGCCGGTTTTGGTCGCAAATCCTGCGCGAGACCGCGCGTCCGCCGCAGGGTCGCTTCATGGATCTCGCCGCGAGCATGCAGGGCGACGATGCGAAGATTACCGTCGATCTTTTGAGCGATGCGGGCACGCGGGCGAACAACGCTGCCGTCACCGCCGAGGTCTTCCACATCGCCGCCGATGCGCTCGGTGCGCCGATGAAGCCCACTCAGCAGCTCACGCTCACGCAAACCGCCCCCGGCGAATACGGCGGCCACTTCCAGCCCGGCGAACCCGGCGTCTATCTCATCCGCGCTCGTTCTGGATCCGAAATGGTCAGCGCGGGCCTCGTGCACAACCCCAGCAGCGAAGCCAGCCTCGGCACCGTGAACGAAACACTCCTCCGCGAAGCCACCCAACTCACCGGCGGCGAGTTTCTGGCCGAAAACGCCACGCTGCCGAATTTGGAGACAACGAAAGCGATGCAACACATCGAGTTGTGGCCGGATCTCGTGCTCCTGGCGCTGCTGCTCTTCTTGATCGACACCGTCATCCGCCGCTGGGAGCACGCGCAGGGCCTGCTCCAGGTGGTTCCGCGAAGAGCGTGACACTGGCGGGCGCATGGCGAATCGCCATTCGACAATCTGCAATCCGCATTCAAACTCCGCGCCCCATGTTCCGCGCCGTCCTCACCTCCCGTCTGCAAGCCGCCTTCGCCGCGGCCGGCATTGAGCTGCCTGAAGGCTTCACCCCGAATGTCGTCATCGCGTCCGACACCCGTTACGGCGACTACCAGAGCAACGCGGCCATGACGCTGGCCAAGCAGCTCAAAACGAACCCGCGTGCCCTCGCGCAGCAGATCGTGGACAAGCTGGAGGTGGCCGACCTCTGCGAAAAGACCAGCATCGACGGCCCGGGCTTCCTCAACTTCACGCTCAGCGCCACGGCGCTCGCCCAGCGGCTCTCCGTGATCGTTTCAGATGAAAAAGCCGGTGTTCCGACGGTCGCGGAACCAAAGACCATCATCATCGATTTCTCCGCCCCGAACATCGCCAAGCCGATGCATGTCGGCCACATCCGCAGCACCTTCATCGGCGACTCGCTCGCCCGCATCGCGCGTCTGGTGGGGCACAAGGTCATCACCGACAACCACATCGGGGACTGGGGCACGCAGTTTGGCATGATCCTGCACGGCTGGAAAACGATCCTCAATCATGAGGCGCTCGACAAAGACCCGATCCAGGAACTCGTGCGTGTTTACAAGGCGGTGAACGCGCAGACAAAGGCCGACGAGGCCGTGCTGACCACCTGCCGCACGGAACTGGTGAAGCTCCAGCAGGGTGATCCTGAAAACATGGAGATCTGGACCCGTTGCGTGGCTCTTTCCCTGGAGCAGTTGCGCCAGATTTATAGCAAGCTCGACATCCACTTCGACCACTACCTCGGCGAAAGTGCCTACAACGACAAGCTCGCGCCGCTCGTCGAGCATCTGCTGACCAGCGGCATCGCGGAGATCAGCGATGGCGCCACCTGCGTGTTCTTCCGCGACGTGCCGGAGCTGGCTGACAAGCCCTGCCTCATCCGCAAGAGCGACGGTGGCTTCCTCTACGCCACCACCGACCTCGCGACCATCGACCACCGTATCAACGAGTGGAAGGCGGACGAAATCTGGTATGTCGTCGGCGCGCCGCAGGAACTGCACTTCCGCCAGCTCTTCCAGGTCGCCAAAAAACGCGGCCAGACCACGCGCATGCAGCACATCGCCTTCGGCAGCATCCTGGGCCAGGACGGCAAGATGTTCAAAACACGCTCCGGCGAGAGCGTGGGCCTGCTCGAAGTGCTCGACGAGGCCGTCGAACGCGCCGCCGCCGTCGTGGCCGAGCGCGAGGGGTTGTCTGACCTGGAAAAAGTCAAAATCGCCGAGGTCATCGGCACCGGCGCGGTGAAATACGCCGAGCTGAGCCAGCACCGCATGACCGACTACAAGTTCAGTTGGGACAAGATGCTGGCGCTGCAAGGCAACACCGCGCCCTACCTCATCAACGCTTACGTCCGCACCCGCAGCATCTTCCGCAAGCTCGACGGCGAGGTCACGCTCACATCTGACTTGACGATCACCGAGCCCGCCGAGCGCGCCCTGGCCCTCAAACTGGCCCAACTCGCCGAAACCGCGCACGACGTGCTGCTCGACTTCCGCCCGAACCTTCTTGCCAGCTACCTCTACGAACTGGCGGACACCTATCACAGCTTCTACGAGGCCTGCCCGGTCCTGCGTGCCGAAGGCGCGGTGAAAAACACCCGCCTCACGCTCTGCGAGGCCACCAGCCGCGTGCTGAAGACCGGCCTCGGCCTGCTGGGCATCCAGACGACGGAGCGGATGTGAGCCCCCTCATGGGAAGCAGTCTTGGCGCAAAACGCCACAATTTGAGCAGCGCGGCTTTTGAAATGCGTTCTATGCTGACCGTACCAACCCGACGCCATCCATGAAGAAGTTCCACCAGATCATCGCCGCCATCGACTTCACCCCCTCCTGCCGCATCGCCCTGAAAGAGGCGGCTTTGAGAGCCTCGGAGGACAACGCCGCCATCACGGCCGTGCATGTCATGGACGAGTTTCTCATTCACGAGCTCAAAAAGGCCCTCTCCATGGAACCGGCCGCGATTGTCAGCGAATGGAGGCAGCGATTGGAGAAGTTCGTGGCGGAGTCCGAGGTCGGCTCCGAGACGGTGAAATGCGAGGTGCGCATCGGCCATCCATTCTCCGAGCTGGTGGAGGCCTGCCAGGCCAAGAAGGCCGACCTGCTGGTGATGGGCGCCAAAGGCTCGAAAAACGAGCCGCACCGCATCGGTGCCATCGCCGCCAAATGCGTGCGCAAGGCCCCGGTGGACGTGCTGGTCGTGCGCGAGGACGCCCAGGGGCCGCACAAGAAGATCGTGGCCTGCGTGGACTTCTCCGAAAACTCCGCCAAGGCCGTGCAGTGCGCGCTGCATCTGGCGGCGCTCGACGGCGGCTCGGTGGACTGCCTGCATGTCTTCCAGTCCGCGATCGCCATGTCGCTCGATTACGGCGGTTTCATGCCGGCCATGCCGGCCACCATTGATCCGGAGGCGGTGAAGAACTGGCAGACACAGTTGGAGCAGTTCCTGGAGCCCATCACGCGGGAAAAGGGTGCCGTGGCAGTGACCCCGCTGGTGGTGGAGCGCATGAACATCCGCGAGACCATCCTCGAGCACGTCGAGAAGGTGGGTGCCAGCCTCGTCGTGCTCGGCACGCGTGGCAAAACCGGCCTGCGCGAGTTTTTGATCGGCACCACCGCTGAAAAAATCGTCCAGCACGCCCCCTGTTCCATCCTGGCCGTGAAACCGGACGGCTTTATGGCCGCCGCGGACTGAACACCGCCATGAGCAAGAGCAAACGCGCCCCGGCAGGGCCGAAAAGACCCCGCATCGCCGACCTGCAGGCCGCCCTGCAGGCCAGCGAGCAGCGCGCGACCGCCATCGTGGAGACGGCGGTCAACGCCATCATCACCATTGATGAGAACTGCATCATCGAAACGGTCAACTCCGCCACCGAGCGCCTGTTTGGCTTCACGCGCGAGGAGATGATCGGGCGGAACATCAGCATGCTGATGCCCAACCCTTACCGCGACCGCCACGACAGCTATGTCAAAAACTACCTGCGCACCGGTGTGAAGCGCATCATCGGCATCGGCCGCGAGGCCGTGGGCCAGCGCAAGGACGGCTCCGTCTTCCCTCTCGACCTTTCCGTGGGCGAGGCCGTGCTGCCCAGCGGACGGCGCATTTTCACCGGCATCATCCGCGATCTCACCGAGCGCAAGGCGCTGGAGGACAAGATCCTCCACATCAGCGAGGAGGAGCAGGCGCGCATCGGCCAGGACATCCACGACGATCTCTGCCAGCAACTGGCCGCCATCGGCTGCCTGGTGAAAGTTGCTCAGAAGAATCTCGCCAAGCAAAACTACCCGGAGGCGGAGAACTTGGCCGAGATCGTCAGCCTCCTGTCCAAGGCCAACACGCGCGCGAGGGAAACCTCACGCGGCCTGATGCCGGTGGTCCTCGACTCCAGCGGGCTGATGGACGCGCTCAAGGAACTGGCCGCGAGCACGACGCGCGCCTACGAGATCGACTGTGACTTCCGCTTTGCCAATCCCGTGGTGGTCAAGGACGCCAAAATGGCCGTTCAGCTCTTCCGCATCGCCCAGGAGGCCGTGTCCAACGCGGTGAAGCACAGCCAGGCCACCCGCGTGGACATCCGGCTCGCCCGCGAGCATGGCAGCATCGTGCTCATCGTCCGCGACAACGGCATCGGCATCCCGGACAAGCCGTCCCAAGGCACTGGAATGGGCCTGTTGACCATGAATCATCGCGCCCAAATGATGGGCGGCACCATCAGCGTCTCGCCGCGCAGCACCGGCGGCACCCAGGTCACATGCAGCGTTCCCGCCCCTCCAAAAGCACCAAAATCGTGAAGCGCGTCATCCTGGTGGATGACCACCCGATCATGCGCCACGGACTGGCCCAGCTCATCCGCGCGGAGAGCGGGCTGGATGTCTGCGGCGAGGCCGGCAACGCCCGCGAGGGCCTGGAGGTCGTTGAAAAACTCAAGCCCGAGCTCGCCGTCATCGACCTGACCCTTCCCGACAAGAACGGCCTCGAACTCGTCAAGGACATCCGCGCCATGTGCCCCGCCACGCAGTGCCTCGTGCTCTCCATGCATGACGAGGACCTCTATGGGGAGCGTTCCCTGCGCGCGGGCGCCCGCGGCTATGTGATGAAGGAGGAGGCCGCCGACCATCTCATCACCGCCATTCACAAGGTTCTCTCCGGCGGCCTGTATGTGAGCGAGTCCCTCAACGCGCGCATGCTGGAGCAGATGACCGCCTCCACACGCAGCAAGGCGGCCGGCATCGACTCCCTCACGGACCGCGAGCTGGAAATCCTCGAACTCATCGGCAGAGGTGTCGCCACCAAGAACATCGCCACCCAGCTCAACATCAGCGCCCGCACGGTCGAGGCCCACCGCGCCCATGTGAAGGAAAAGCTTGGGATCACCGATGGCGCCGCCTTGGTCCGCTACGCGGTGCAGTGGGTCGAAAACCGCGGCAAGTGCTGACGGCAATCGCAGGTTACCGGGGCTTTGCGAATCGGTAGTGGCTCACGATCCACTCTTCGCCGTCGCGGTAGCCCCAGAGCTCGGCGCAGGCCATGTAAAAGATGCGCCAGTAGCTCCACCACTTCACGGCTTGATCTTCACCGTAGGTTTCGCGGAAGAGCGGCATGATCTCGGCCTTGTTGGCGTCCATCTTGGACAGCCAGGCCTCGGAGGTCTTGCTGTAGTGCATGCCGTTGACGCACCAGTGGGCCTCGATTTGGAGGTGATCCTGGAAGTAGAGGAGCAAATCATCGCTCGGCATCTGGCCGCCGGTGAAGAAATACTTCGCCATCCAGTCCGCGTCGCTCGTGGCCTCAAAGTGATAGGCGTATTCGCGATGGGTGAAGATGTGCACGAAGAGCTTGCCGCCCGGCTTCAGCCACGTGGAGACGCGGCGGAGCAGCTCCTGATAGTTCTTCATGTGCTCGAACATCTCCACGGACACGCAGCGGTCGAAGATGCCATCGCCCACGCCTCCAAAGGTCACCATGTTCGCGGTGACGATGGTCAGGTTCTTGAGGCCACGCTTGGCCGCCTCGGCGTCGATGAATTCCTTCTGCGTCCGCGAGTTCGAGACACTGGTGATCTGCGCGTTCGGATAGTGCTCCGCCATCCAGAGCGAAAGCGAACCCCAGCCGCAGCCGAGCTCGAGAATGCACTGCCCGTCGGCCAGTTCGGCGCGTTCGCAGGTCATCTGGAGCATGATGGCCTCCGATTCGTCAAACGTGGTCGTCTCCTCCGGCCAGTAGCCGCTGCTGTACTTGAGGTGCTTGCCCAGGCAGAGCTGGTAGAAGCGCGTGGGCACCTCGTAGTGCTGCTCATTGGCCTCCTGCGTGGCGATGGCCACTGGCATGGACTTCAGCTCGGCCACATGGCGCAGCAGACGCGCCTTCTGTGCCTCGATGTTGGGCTCCTTGTTCTTCGCCAGCACGTTGGCCAGGCGCTGGCGGATGCCAAAGCGGATCACGGCATCCGGCAGGATGTCTTTGGCGAGGAGGTCGTTGACGTTGAGCATGTGGAGATGATTCGCGAAGGCATGCGCGCCGGATTCAGCTTTTCCGGAACCAAGGCACGAAGGCGCTCGTGGTGCGCTGATACTCGCGATACACCTCTCCGCGCTTTTCGACGGACAGCTTCTCGGTGAGCGGGATGCCTGTCACGTTGAGAAGGAAATGCAGCATCGCCAGCGGAGCCACGATGGCTGTCCAACCCCACGGAGCGGGCAAAGCCATCAAAAACAGCCCCCACCAGAGCAGCGATTGGAAAAAGTAGTTCGGATGCCGGCTGTAGTGCCACAGACCGGTCTGGCAGATAGCCTTCGGATCGGTGTTCGTGCGCTTGAAGCGGGCGAGCTGGGCGTCCGCGATGCTTTCGCCGATCAAGGCGATGGCCCACACGGACAGTCCGATGCCTTCGAGGATGCCAAAGACCGTCTCAGGCCGGTTCGCGATCAACCGCACCGGCAGCATCAGCAGCCACACCAGCACGCCTTGAGCGAGGAAGAACCACAAAAAGGCCTTCGGCGGATTCGCCGCCCACTTTTGCCGCAGCACGGCGTAGCGCACATCCTCCTTCGGATGATGGCTGGCCACACGTCGCCACAGGTAGATGCCCAAGCGCAGGCTCCACGCTGCCACGAGCACCGCGATGGCAATCCGCCGCGTGCTCCAGCCCTCGCCCGCCACGGCATACCACACCGCCACGGGGGCAAAGCTCAGGGACCACGTCACATCGACGAAGGAGTAATTGTCCAGCCGCACACTGAGCCACCACGTCATGAGAAACAGCGCCAGCAGGATCGCAGCACCGGCAGCGAGAACGAGCGTGGCATCAAGAGGCGGCATGGCGGCGGGCGAGTTGGGCGGCCAGGCCCTCGATGAGCGGCCGCGAGGTGGCATAGAGGGCGAGCAGCAGGGCCGGCGCCAGCAGGAACCACACGGTGATGCCATACAGGGCCGTCATGCCGTAGTCGCGGAAGAACGGCCCCGGCTCCTCAAAGAAACGCTCCATCATCCGCGGGATCGAGAGCGGCACATGCGGCGCGCCATACAGCCACTCCCCCAGCCGGTAAAAACCCAGCACTGACATCCACTGCAGGGGATAGGCCAGCGTTTTGAAGGCCTGGAGCACCGGCTGGTTCAGCCGCAGCGGAATGCCTACCAGCAGCGCCAGCAGCGTGGTCGAGCCGAGGATGGGAAAGATTCCCAGCGTCATCCCAAAGGCTAGCGCCTGGGCGATCTTGTGCGGGGAGGTCCCCTGGGTCAGTTGCAGCATCACCGGCCGCAGCACCCAGCGTTTCCAGAGCTCCCCCGCCGCCTTCATGCCCGGACCCTCCTCATGAGCACGTCCTCGATCCTGCCATCCGCAGGCACGCGGAAGAGCTGGATGAGCATGTAGATGGCCATGACGATGTTCCCGAGCAGCAGGATGCCGATCAGCCAGGCCAGCCGCGCGATCCAAGACACCTCCTTGTAAGCCACCCAGCAGTAGAACGTCAAAAAAGCCCAGTAGGTGTCAAACAAGGTCGCGATGAACCACGGATGCGTCACGACCTCCCGCGGCGTCTTCCACAGCGCACATTCCAGGCTCGCCCACGAGGTGACGGCCAGCATGGACAGCAGCACGAGCAGAAAGAAAAAGCGCAGGACGAGGATCATGACGACGACACCACTCCCATTACGCCCGGTCCACTCTTTCGGATGCGGCATGCGGCAGAGACCTTGAGAGGGAGGAGCGCGCACGGAAGAAGATGGAGGATTCAACCCGGAAACCGAAGTTAAAAGAAACATCGTTTGGCGCTGAAGGCGTGGTTACCTGGGGTTGCGACACAACAAGCGCCCGACGACCATGCACCAAACGATGCAGGGGACATTGCACCCCGTTTTCTCCTCCCGCCAACACGTTCTTTCCTCCACTGCCAAGCCGGTCACACCCTTCGGTGGACTGGTCAGCTTGGTGGAGTTCTTCAGCTCGCTGAAGCTTGGCGACGCACTTGGGCGGCTCATGCCCTTCGCCTACACGAGCCCCTATGCCATCGCGCCGGAACAGACGTTGCTGGCCTTCATCCTCTCCATCATCTGCGGGGCGCGGCGGCTGGCTCACACCGACCGGCTGCGTGCCGGCCGGGCGCTGCATGCGATGCTGGGCATGGATCGCTTCCCCGGCACCGACACGGTGCGCAACTTGCTCAAACGCTTTACCCAGCCGGTGATCGAGGCGTTCTGGCGTCCGCTCTGGTGCTGGCTGCTGCAGCAAGGCTGGGCGATGCCTGTGCTGGGCTGGAGCCTTGATCTCGATTGCTTCGCGCCGCCCCACGGCGCTCACCGCTTCGCGGCTGCCTGTCGGCAGGCTGTCTCGCTGTTACCGCCCGGCTGCACGGTGTTCCAGCGCAGCGGCCATCAGGAGGGTGCGGAGCGCGGATACAATCCATCGCGCCCCGGACGGCACACGCATCATCCGCTGCTCGCCGTGCTGGCGGAGGCTCCGCTGGTGCTGCACGGCTGGCTGCGCAGCGGCAAGGCGGGTTCGGCCCGTGGCGTGGTGCCGTTTTTGCAGGAGGCGCTCGCCCTGATGCCCGCCGATTGGAGGCTGCGCGCGGTGCGTGCCGACAGCGGCTTCTTTGACCAGAGCTTGCTGGGCTTTTTGAAGGAGCGCTCGCTGCCCTACATCATCGTGGCACGCATGACGCG
Source organism: Verrucomicrobiaceae bacterium (assembly GCA_015075365.1). GTDB lineage: Bacteria > Verrucomicrobiota > Verrucomicrobiia > Verrucomicrobiales > Verrucomicrobiaceae > Prosthecobacter. The sequence continues at coordinate 50,542 of JABTUN010000005.1, read as the reverse complement.
CACGCTCAAAGCGGCGGCGGCCAGCCTCAAAGAGTGGACGCCCCTGGATGCGCACTAGAGCGCGGCGAGCTTCCATCTCCGGCTGCACGGCTGGAGCAAGGAGCGGCGCTTTGTGGTGATCCGCAAGCTGGAGCGCGGGGACAAGAGCGCGGTGGGTCGCAGGCTCATCGAAGTGCCACATCGAAGTGCCAGGCTACACCTACCGCATCTTCGTGACCAATCGCGATGAGGACGCGGTGGCTTTGTGGCGCGACTACAACCAGCGTGCGTGCGTCGAGCAGCGCATTGAGGAACTCAAAAACGACCTCGCTGCCGACGGGTTTTGCATGAAGCAGTTCTTCGCCACAGAAGCGGCGTTTTTGAGTGTGCTCTTCGCGTTCAACCTGCTGAGCCTCTACCAGCAGGCCACCGGCACGCGCAGCGAGAAGCGCTATCAACGTCCCGCGACACTGCGAAGCAGTGTGTTCATCGGCGGAGCCATCCTTGGCAGGCGAGGCCGCCAGCCCGTTCTCTCCATCGCACATAGCTGGGGTGGAGCAGAGAAGCACCAACCCTTGATGGACAAGGTTTTGGAGTGGCAAAAACGAACTTCGCCGAAGTTGGAACCGCCAACAGCTCCCCCACCGAAAACAGCCTCAAAAACGCCGCTTAACTTCGAAATCCGGGATGAACCAGAGGACGGCACGGATGGCAAGCGGGCGGAGATGGCGCGGAAGCCAGACATGGATAAGAGGAGACTTCGAGAAGAGGGGTGGAGGAGACAAGGAGATGGGGCGGCGGCGGTGAGGCGCAGCACGATCCAGCAGGTGGAGCAGCATCGCCAAGGCTTATGACCACACGCTGGGGGCTTTTTTGGACCTGTCCGGAAAAGTTTTTAACGCCGTGTTGGAAGGGGCGCTGACCCTGGAATGGCCTGAAGGGTCATTCTGCAAGGCTACAATTGTAGCCATGACACCCGCTGCGGTGGTGGGATGATCCGCGCCATGAACGCGGCACCTCCCCCCCGGCAGCCTGAGGCCGCCCTGCCCCAGGCGGCGGCGCGGCCGGAGGGCAGGTCAGGACGACATTCAGACGGCGCGTCATCTCAAGCCGACGGCGTATCACCTCAAGCCAACGGCGCGTCGGCTCTTCTCAAAGTCTCACATACTTGGAGGGCCGACGGGCACGGTGAAGCCTTCCTTGAGCCTGACGGTGCCCTGCTTGGCGTCGATGAAGCCGCCGCGCCGCTCTGAACCTCCGCGGTCTCCACTCCCCGGCCTCCCGCCGCAGCCTGGACCGCTCCGCCCGTCAGTCCCAGCACGCCCGCGCCACGCCGCTTTGAGGCTAGTGAAAATCATGCTCGCCAATTTCCCCCGAACCGCTCACAATCCGCGCGCTCATGAACACGCGCCGCCATTTTCTCTCCGGTCTCGCCACCGCCGCCGCCGGCACCTGGACCCAACTCCTGCCCGCCGCGCCCGATCCGAAAAAGGATGTCGTCATCGGCCACGGCGCGCATCGCTACAAGGTGAACAAGGACTGGGTGCCCGCCGGCCAGGGTCGGCACCACCCCATTCTCAACTGCCATGAGATGGTGCAGGTGAAGGATGGCCGCCTCTTCATGATCGGCGACCACTGGGACAACCAGATGCTGGTCTTCAAGCCGGACGGCACCATCCTGGACTCCTGGGGCAGTGTGTGGCCCGGCGGCCACGGCCTGACGCTTGCCAGCGAGAACGGCGAGGAGTTTCTGCTCGTCACGGACAGCGGCTTGTGGAAGAGCGGCAGCGGCGGTTACCGCCAGACGGGGCGCGTCACGAAGATCGACCTCACGGGGCGGGAGATCTTCTCCATCAGCCATCCGATGAGCGTCGGAGCGTATGAGCCGGAGATGGTCTTCAACCCCACGGAGGCCGCCGTCGCGCCGAATGGCGACATTTATGTCGTGGACGGCTATGGATCGCAGTTCGTGCTGCGCTACGACGCGCGCGGGAAATTCATCCAGCGCTTCGGCGGGAAGGAGGGCGTGCCTGCGGAGCAACGCCTCAACAACGCGCACGGCATCGCCATTGACACGCGCCGGGGAGCGGACCAAGCGGTGGTCATCGTCACCTCGCGCGCGGACAACTGCTTCCGCCGCTTCACGCTGGACGGAAAGTACCTGGACACCATCCCGGTGCCGGGAGCGATGGTCTGCCGCCCCGTCATCGCCGGCCAGGAAATGTATGCAGGCGTCTGCTGGAGCAAGACCCCGGAGATCAACAAGCTGCCGCAGAACCCCAGCGGCTTCACCGTGATCCTGAACGCGGAGAACCAGGTGGTGAGCGCGCCCGGCGGCACCGCACCGGTGTATGTGGACGGAAAACTGCAGCCGCTTCAGCAGGCGGAGCGCGTCTTTGACCACGGCCACGATGTCTGCGTGCTGGACAACGGTGACCTCGTCGTCTGCCAGTGGAACGCCTTCCAAACGTATCCAATCAAGCTGGAGAAGATCGCATGAGACATGTGCTGATGCTGTGGGCCGCCTGCCTGTCCCTCCCGGCGGCCGAGGTGACCCACTGGTTCGACGAGGCGGGGCAGCGACACCTCACCCTGGTGGAGGACAGCCTCTCGCGGCGCGTGGATCTGCGCTTTCGCTGGAGTTACGACCCCGGCTCCCTGCCCGGGTGGACGGGGGATGGCGTGCGCCGTGGTGACAGCATCGAGTTTGCCATCAGCGTGACGGATGAGACCGCCGACCGCGCTCCCTTTTTCATCGCCCGCCTGCGCTACAGCAAAATCGAGGTGGCCTTTCGTAGTGACAAGCCCGACCAGCCCGATCCGGGCATCCGCGGCACCTTTCTGCGGCTCGGGCCGGATAAACGGCTTCAGCTCGCCAGGAAGGAGTTTCAGGCGGCGGAGACCCGCCTTGCGCAGGCCTGGCAAAACGCCACGCGTGACGGACGCCGGGACGACCAGGTCCTCATCAGCGGATGGAAGGCGGCGTGGCCCGCGCTGCGCCAGCGCTGGATGGCCCTCTCCTACACGCCGCCTGGTGTGAAGCCCGAGGGCGATCCGGACTTCTGGCTGCGGCTGGCCCAGGCCACGCAGCAGGCCTATGTCTTCAACGAACAGCGTGTGGACCCGAAGAACACGGGCGGCTGGGAGGGCGACTACGACGATGGCTTTGGCGGCCGCGTCACCCTCCGCCAGCGCAAGGAGGGCGGCCTGCGTATCACGCTGAGTTGCACACGCGGCCTGGACGGGAACGAGGCCAACGGCAGCGACATCGCCGGTGACATCCCCGCCAGCGCGCTGACCCAGAAGGGAGATCTGCGCCGTGCCGAGGCTGTGCTCGACTTCCCCGGCCTGGAAAACCAGCCCGCACGACAAATCCGCGTCACGCTCCAGCGCCGCGGAGGCGGCCTGTGGGTCGAAACGACCTACCTCCAGCCGACGCACCGCCGGGGCTGGCATGACGGCATCTACCGCTGGATGCCGGTGCCGGAACCGTGAGGCGCGGCGGCACATGGCGGTGAATGAACGTCACTTGCCACGGCCCTCCCCCGCCCCATGATGGCGGGAAAGATGCCCCCTACCGAGACCCCGAAATTTATTTACACCGAAGAGCACTTCCTCAACCGCGAGCTGAGCTGGCTGGCCTTTAACTCCCGTGTGCTGGACGAGGCCGCGCGTGCCGATCTGCCCGTGCTCGAGCGTGTCAAATTCATCGCCATCACCGCGTCGAACCTCGATGAGTTCTTCATGGTCCGCGTGGGCGGCCTCCAGGCGATGCGGGAGCAGGGCAAACGCGTCAAAGACAACGCCGGCCTCACGCCCACGCAGCAGTGGGAGCAGATCCAGCAGCAGGCGGCGGCTTTTGTGGCCCGTCAATATGACATCCTCAACGGCCAGCTCCTGCCGCTGTTGCGCGAGAAAGGCATCCGCCGCCTCACCGCGACGGAGATCACCACCGGCCAGCGCACCTACCTGCACGATTACTTTGTCGAAAACATCGCCCCGGTGCTCTCGCCCGTGGCGCTCGATGAGGACCAGCCGCGCGCAAACATCCCCGCGCTGAACATCGTCATCCTCTGCACCGTGCAGAACGGCGAGAATGGCCACACGGAAAAGCGAAACGCCATCCTCGTGCTGCCGATGGCCCCCACCCTGCCACGCCACATCTCCGTGCCTGATCCGGAGGGCGGCGAGCACCTCTACATGAATGTCGAGGACGTCGTGAGCCTCTTCATCGGCGACTTCTTCCCTTCCGAAAAGGTCACCGCCACCGCTCGCTTCCGCGTCAGCCGCAACACGGACATCACGCTGGATGACGAAGGCACCTTTGACCTCGCCAGCGAGATGGAGGCCATCCTTGAGCAACGCCAGAGCGGCAATGCCATCCGCATCGAGATCGAGGCCGGTGCCCCGCGCAATCTCGTGAAGGTCATTCGCGAGCTTTGTGGCTCGAAAGGCCCTCAAATCTACGAAGTGCCCGGCGAGCTCGATTTGAGAGGGTACTATGCCATTTCCGGCCTCGCGGGCTTTGAGGAGCTCAAGGTCGTGCCTTGGGAAAGCCAGCCCTGCACCGCCATCCAGCCCGGTGAGAGCCTTTTCGATGCCATCAAGCGCGGAGACATCCTGCTGCAGCATCCGTATGAGAGCTTCGATCCGGTGCTCGCGCTCGTCGAGGAGGCCGCGGAAGATCCCGATGTCATCGCCATCAAGCAAATCCTCTACCGCACCGCGAAGAACAGCCGCATCATCTCCGCGCTCATCCGTGCGGCGCAGGCCGGGAAGCATGTGACGGTGCTCGTCGAGCTGAAGGCCCGCTTTGACGAGGCCCGCAATCTCGAACGTGCTGGCGACCTCATCAACGCGGGTGCGCAAATCATCTACGGCGTCGCCGGGCTCAAAACGCATGCGAAGGTCTGCCTCGTGATGCGCCGCGAATCCGGCCGCCTGATGCGCTACATGCACTTTGGCACCGGCAATTACAACGAGGCCACCGCGAAGCTCTACACCGACATCAGCGTGCTCACCTGCCGTGCTGAATTCGGCAGCGACGCGTCCTCGTTCTTCAACACCGTGACCGGTCGCTCCCGCTTCGTGCACTTTGAGAAGATCTCGATGGCTCCCTTCGGCCTTCGCGAGCGTCTGGTCTCCCTCATCCGCAGCGAGGCCGAGCGTGCCCGTCAGGGCGAGGCCGCCGAGATCATGCTCAAGATGAATGCGCTCGAAGACCGCGAGATGATCGAGGCCCTCTACGACGCCTCACGCGCCGGCGTGAAGATCCGCCTCAACGTGCGCGGCATCTGCTGCCTGCGTCCCGGCGTGAAGGGCCTGAGCGAAAACATCAGCGTCGTGAGCATCATCGACCGCTACCTGGAGCACGCCCGCATCTTCTGGTTCCGACAGGGCGGCAAAAACGCCGTTTTCATTGCCAGCGCCGACTTCATGAACCGCAACCTTAGCAAGCGTGTCGAACTGCTGGTGCCCGTGGAGGACAAGGAAGGCCGCAAACGCCTCACGCACATCCTGGAGACCCACTTCAAAGACACCTCCCGCGGCCGCATCCTCCGCGCCGACGGCACCTGGGTCATCCCCAGCCTGCCGAGCACCAAGGTCGTGCGTTCCCAGGAAGTCTTCGCCAAGGAAGCCGCCAAGCGAGCCAGGCAAAACACCGCTGCCGACGTGCTGGTGCCGCATCTGCCGAAGAACTGATCCTCATCGGGCTCCCCGGCCCCGGCAGCGTGAAAAATTCGTCATTCCACATTCGACATTCTGCATTCCTTCTCCTTCTTCACCATCTCCATTCAACCACCACACGTCATGCCACGTCCCGTCACCCTCTTCACCGGCCAGTGGGCCGATCTCTCCCTCGATACGATGCTCCAGAAGGCGAAGTCCTTCGGTTACGATGGTGTCGAACTCGCCTGCTGGGGCGACCACTTTGAAGTCGAAAAGGCCGACCAGGCCTACTGCGATGCCAAACGCGCCAAACTGAAGGCCGCCGGCCTGCAATGCCACGCCATCTCCACCCACCTCGTTGGTCAGGCCGTGTGCGACAACATCGATCCACGCCACAAGCAGATTCTCCCGCCCGCGATCTACGGGGATGGCGATCCTGAGGGCGTCCGCCAGCGTGCCGCCGAGGAACTCATCAAGACCGCCCACGCCGCGAAGCGCTTCGGAGTCAGCGTCGTGAACGGCTTCACTGGCAGCAGCATCTGGCACCTCGTCTATTCCTTTCCCCCGAACCTTCCCGGCCAGATCGACGCTGGCTACGCCGATTTTGCCAAGCGCTTCAAGCCCATCCTCGACGAGTATCAGAAGCTCGGCATCCGCTACGCCCTCGAAGTACATCCCACCGAGATCGCCTTCGACATCGCCAGCGCCGAGCGCGCGCTCCAGGCTGTCGATTACCATCCGGCCTTCGGCTTCAACTACGACCCCAGCCACTTCGGCTATCAGGGCGTCGATTACATCAAGTTCATCTACCAGTTCAAGGACCGCATCTTCCACGTTCACATGAAGGACGTGGCCTGGGGCATCGGTGACGGCACCGCGGGCGTCTTCGGCGGTCATGTCGATTTCCACAAGCCGAGCCGTTACTGGGACTTCAAGTCCGTCGGCCGCGGCAACATCAACTTCGAGCGCATCATCCGCGCCCTGAACGACATCGACTACGGCGGCCCGCTCTCCGTCGAGTGGGAAGACGGTGCCATGGACCGCGAATTCGGCGCCGCCGAGTCCGCCGCCTTCGTGAAGAAGATCGACTTCCCGCCGAGCAAGATCATCTTCGACGCGCAGTTTGCCGAAGCGAGCAAGTAGTCCAGGGCGGGCGCACACACGACGGACCACTCAATGGTTTCCAACACAGGCCGGGATCATCTCCCGGCCTGTTTTTTTCGTGCCGCATGAAGAAAAGGCGTTTTTTCCTGAACAACGCTACTCAGGCACCGCGCCGCATGGCGGTGGCCACGCGGTGAACGGTCTGCGTGAGTTCTCCGGCCTCGTAGGGCTTCGGCAGCACTCCGACGAAGCCGCGCTCCAGGAAGGTCATCTGCACATCCGTGGTGACGCTGCCGCTGGTGCAGACGATGCGGGCATCCCGGTCGAGGGAGAGGATCTCCGCGGCGGTCTCGCAGCCGTTCATGCCGCCGCGCAGGGTGAGGTCCATCAGCACCACATCCGGCGGGGTGCCCGTGCGGTACAGGCTTTGATAGATCTTGATGGCGTCCTGGCCGTTATCGCACTCGATGCACTCGTAACCGCAGCGCTTCAGGATCATCTGCGCCACGCGGCGGAGGTCATCCTCGTCATCGACAATGAGCACCTTTCCGCAGCCATGCTTGAGAGGCACCGGGGCCACGCTGGCTGGCGTTCCCGTGACGGTGCCCTGCGCTGTCTGCCCCGCGCGGAGGAGCACGCGGAACTCCGTGCCCACATTCGGTGTGGAGGAGACCTGGATGTCCCCGCCCATCTCATCAATGAAGCGTTTGCAGGTGGTCAGGCCGATTCCGTTTCCGTCAGCCTTGGTGGAGAAGGACTCACGGAAGAGTTTTTTTAGATTCTCCGGCTCAATGCCGCAGCCTCGATCCCGCACGATGATCTGCACATGCGGCCCTGCCTTCAAGCGAGCCTGGCCCGAAGCGGGCACCTCGACGTTCCGGGCCTCCACGTCCATGTAGCCGCCGCAGGGCATGGCCTGGATGCCGTTGAAGACGAGGTTTTGCACGACCTGGCTGAGTTTCACTGGATCGGCCAGTGCGGGGCACAGCGCCGGGTCCGCCTGGAGGCGCACCTGTACATTGGAGCCTGCGCCGGCAAACTGCACGGAGTCGCGCAGCAAAGCGGCGACATCGGTGGGCTCCTCCGGGCGAGGACGTGCCTTGGAAACATTCACGACCTGGGAGGTGAACTGCTTGGCGCGCTTCAAGGCGGCAAAGATCAACTGCAACTCCTGATGCAGCGGTGTCCCCTCCTCCACCTGCGGCAGCAGGGCGGATAGACGGGTAACGGCGGGGCCGATGAGGTTGTTGACATCGTGCGTGATGCCCTGGGCCAGCGCGGCGAGGTTTTCTTTGCGCAGTTGCACCGATTGGGCGTCCAAGTCCTCCGTTGAAGGCGCTTTCACCGTGGCTTCCGCGGCGGACACCGGCTTTAAAGTGACAATAAATTTCAAGAGGCGGCCCATGTCCGTGAACACCGCGCGCACGCGCCACAGGCACGGGGTTGATCCAGAACCACCCAGCCACTGGAGCGCCGCCTGACATTCCGCCGCCCCGGTGCTGGCTACCGCCGCCTCCAGGCAGGAAGTGATACGCGCCGCATCCTCCTCGCTGGCGGCGATCTCCAATAGTCCCATGCCACGCAGACCTGTCTCCGGCTTCGCCCGCGTCATCATGACGGCTTGGGAGTTGGCATATAGGATGGCAGGACCTGTTTTGGCGTCGGTGGCGGTCGTCTCCACGATCATGACGCCCTCCGCCATTTGATCGAGGGAGGTGCGCAGGTAAAAATTGGCCTCCTTGATCTGCTCGACTGCATGTTCGAGGACGTTGAGGGAGCTATTGGAGGCGGCACAGGAATCGGGAGAGGCAATCATGGTATTTTCCGCGGATTTCAGCGTGGTTTAGCAAGTCCAGATAGTTAAGTAAATCTAAATTTTCGGACAAACCTACTTTTTGAATCTCAGAAATGATAACAAGTGACCAAACCATCGAAAAATGCCGTTTTGAAGATCCCCAGGGCCTCCCAAGCCCGCCCATACTACCATCGCAGGCTTGATGCAGATTCATCTTGCCACATCCAACTTCTCATCTAGCATCCGCGCCCCTATGTCCAAAAATGCTGGCATCGCCAAGACGAGAAAAGCTGTCGCCAAACGATTCAAAGTCACTGCGACGGGTAAAGTGCTGCGCCGTAAACAAGGCAAGCGCCACATCCTGCAGAACAAGAACCGCAAGCGGAAGCGCAACCTCGGCAAAGTCGCCCTTGTGGCGGAAGTCGATGTGAAGGCGATCAAGATGAACCTCCCGTTCCATTGATCCCGACACCGGTTCCCAGATGGAACCAAAGATGCGCAAGCCTGGCTCCCTTCGCACGGAGCCTTCGACCAGGTGAGGCAGCGCATCTCCCCCCAACAACAGCCTGATCAACGATAGAAACACATGCCAAGAGCCACCAACTCCCCCGCCAGCCGGAAGCGCCGCAAGCGCGTGCTGGCCAAAGCCAAAGGTTACCGCGGATTCCGCAGCACGCACTTCCGCTACGCCAAGGACGCCGTCCGCAAGGCCGAAACCTATGCAACACGCGACCGCAAGGCCAAGAAGCGCAGCTTCCGCAACCTCTGGGTCCAGCGCATCAATGCCGCCACCCGCCCGCTCGGCCTGAGCTACTCCCGCTTCATGGAGGGCCTCAAAGCCGCCGGCGTCACCCTCGACCGCAAAGTCCTCGCCGACCTCGCCGTCAAGGACGCCGCCGCTATCGAGGCCCTGGTCCAGCAGGCCAAGGCCGCGCTGGAGCAAAAGACTGCGAAAGCCTGATCGCGCATCGCATCGCATCCCATCCATCACCCTCCGCAGCCGGGACTCACCTCCCGGCTGTTTTTTTGCCGCGCGCCCCCATCATTTCATTCCGATTGCGCCCGCCCCCGCGGCTGGGCTAAAACAGCGTTCTTCTCATCCCCTTCCCCCATGAACCAACCTCAACGCGAAGCCATTCTCGATCTCGTCATCCTCGCCCTGTTTGCCGACTCACACCTCAGCCTCAAGGAAGACAACCGTCTCCAGGAGGCGCTGGACAAGATCGGCTGGGAGTCTCTGAAGCCGCGTGAGATTTTCTTCTGCAACTCGATGAACCGTGCCCGCAAGGCGGCTGAATCCGAGGACGCCACGACCGCCTACATCGCAGCCCGGGCAAAAGAACTCTCCAACGTCTGGTCCAGGACCGAGACCCTGTCCCTGCTCGAAAGCGTGCTGGCCAGCGATGGCGTGACCCCTGTTGAATCCGCTTTTCTTGCCCGCGTGAAAGCCGCCCTGGCATGAAACGCCTGCCAGGAGCCCTCATCCTCCTGTCCGCCGTGAGCGGCGGCATGCTCATGTTCGCCTTTCCAGGCTGGAACTGGCAGGGAGCGGTGTGGCTGTGGCTCTTTCCGCTGCTGGCCGTGTTGTGGCCGGTGAAAAGGCCCCCGTCTCATATTCCAGGTTTTAAGCTGGGTTATGTGGCCGGACTGGCGTTTTTCTTGCCCAACCTCTGGTGGGTGCGCCATTCGTCACGCGTGATGCTCGGCGGTGCGCGAGACGGCTCATGGGCGGGCTGGGGACCGGAGTTGCTAGGGCTGGGCGCTGTGATTGGGCTGGCGGGCTATTGCGCGCTGTACTTCGGGCTGTGGGCGTGGTTCACAGCACGTTTTGCACGCCCTGACACGATCACACTGACGCGCGACGCCTGGTGGCCCAGCACGCTGCATTCGCTGTGGTGCTCCTTCATGGCGGCGAGCGCGTGGGTGGCCTGCGAGTGGCTGCGCAGCACGACGGTGTTCACCGGGTTCGGCTGGAACGGCCTGGGCGTGGCGTTTCATCGAAACGTGGTGCTCATGCAGGTGGCGGACACGGTGGGTGTGATGGGCTTGTCCTTCCTGCCGGTCTTTGTCGCCTGCACAGGTTGGAATGTGATCACGCGGTTCATCGCGGCTCAACGCGGTGAGGGCACGAGCCGCACGCGGCTGGATTTCACCGTGGCGCTGGTATTGGTGCTCTGCTGCGGCGGATACGGGATGCTGAAACTCAGGCACGAGCCCGATACGATCAACATTCTGCGCGTGGCGATGCTCCAGCCGAACGTGGCGCAGGCAGACACCTTCACCGGCGCGTTGGCGGAGCGTACCTACGAGCGGCTGCGCGACTTCACACGCGCCTACGCCGGCAGCCACGATCTCGTCATCTGGCCGGAAAGCGCCCTGCCAGTGAACATCCGTGATCATTTCAACCAACTGCCTCCGGGATGGCACGCGGACTATTTCAACAGCTTGCTCGGCCCGGACCACGCGCTGCTCACCGGCACGGAAATCTATGAAAAAACCGGCACGAGCCATGTTTCGGCCGTTTTGATGCGCGGGAGCTTCGGCACCCGCCAGGAGCATCACAAGGTGCATCTCGTTCCCTTCGGCGAATACCTGCCGCTGCGGCATGTGTGGCCGTTCTCGATGCTGCGGCCGCTTTTCCCGGCGGATTTCACCGCAGGCGGCAAAACGGAGCCGCTGCGGCTGGACGACAACACCAGCCTGATCCCGCTTATCTGCTTTGAGGACACCGTGGGCCGCGTGGCGAGGAGGTTTGTGCGCGCGGAGCCGCAGATCATCACCGCGATCAGCAACGACGGCTGGTTCATCGACAGCATCGAGACAGAGATGCACCTGGCGAACGCCAAATTCCGCGCCGTGGAACTTCGCAGGCCCATGGCGCGCTGCTCCAATATCGGCGTGACCTGTTTCATCGACGAATACGGCCGTGAAACCACGCGCCTGCGTGATCCAGACACAGGCAACACCTTCATTGAGGGCGTTTTGCCCGGCGAGGTGAATGCACGCGCCTCACATCTCACCTTCTACGCAAGACACGGGGACATCGTCGCCTTCTTGCTGCTCGGCATCTGTGTGCTGACGATCCTCTTTCGTTGGAAAGGAACGCGCACATGTCCGGCGTGAGTGTCATCTGCCCCAGTTGCTTTGAGGAGTTCGAGGTGGCCGCGCCTCACCCCGGAGAACTGCCCTGCGATGTCGATTACGACTGTGAAATCTGCTGCCGGCCGATGCGCATCGCCTTTGCCGATGAAGACGGTGACGTGCAGGCCAGTGCCTATGGACTAGGCGACAATGGCCCTTGGGGTTAAGCGTGGGTTGTGCTCTGCGTTATCATTTTTGCGAGAATTGATTTGGAGGTTTGCAAAAACAAAACTTGTCGTTAGTCTCGAAAATCCCGCTGCCAGGAGTCTGGTGGATGGGAACCAAACAAACACGGTTAACACCCACACACATACACATGAAAATCGCTATCCTCACCCTCGTGGCGGCCTCCGCCCTGCTCAGCTCCTGCCAGCAGACCCCCCCGCCGCCCCCGCCCCCCGTTCCGGCCGGCAAGTAATTCAGCCGCTGCATGATGCAGTGATCTGAGTTCCCAACCAACATCACACGATGATTCGTTTCTCCACCGTTCTCATGGCCGCCTCGGCTCTCTTCCTGGCCTCCTGCGCCTGCAAGAAGTCCTGCGCCACTTGTGACTCCGCCGCGAAGTCTGCCTGCTGCTCGAAAGACGGCAAGGCGTGCTGCGCCAAAGGTCACAAGCATTGATCGAAACCCTGAAACCGGATTCACACCGCCGCTTCCCCCAACCGGGAGCGGCGGTTTTTTATGCCTGCTCTCAGTTCGCTGTTCCCGGTTCCCGGTTTGCTGTGTAGGTGCGCATGTTTGGGAAAACCGTGAACCGAGAACTGAGAACTAAAAACCACCTGCTTGCCCTCGAATCGTCCTGTGACGAGACGGCCGCCGCTGTTTGCAGCCTGGACGGCACGCTGCGGGCGGGACGCGTCGCCTCGCAGGTCGAGATTCACCGCCAGTATGGCGGCGTGGTGCCGGAGGTCGCATCCCGTAATCACATCCTGCATGTGCGTCCCCTCGTGGAGGCTGTTTTGAACGATGCAGGCATCACCTTGCGGGATGTCGCCGCCTTTGCAGCCACCAGCGGCCCCGGCCTCGTCAGCTCGCTGCTCATCGGCACCTCCATGGCCAAGGCGCTGGCCGTGGCGGAAGGAAAACCCTTCCTGGCCATCAACCACATGGAGGGGCATCTCCTTTCGCCTTTCATGGGAGGTAACGGCCCTGTGCGCCCCTGCGTGGCCCTCATTGTGAGTGGCGGGCACACGATGCTGGTGCGGGTGCATGACGTGGGCCGCTACGAGTTGCTCGGACGCACGCGTGATGACGCCGCGGGCGAGGCCTTTGACAAGGTGGCGAAGATGCTCGGCCTCCCCTACCCCGGCGGCCCGGAGATCGACAAACTGGCCGCGAATGGCGATCCCGCCGCGTTTGCTTTCCCACGCAGCTTCCTCGACGGCCGGAGCCTGGAGTTCAGCTTCAGCGGCCTCAAAACCGCCGTTCTCTATGAACGACCCCGCCTTGATCTCACCAGGGAGCAAACCCTGGCCGATGTCTGCGCCAGTGTGCAGGCGGCGATTGTCGAAGTGCTGGTCGAAAAGCTCGTGCTCGCCGCACGGAAAGCACGGCTGGATCTCGCGGCTGTCAGCGGCGGGGTGAGTTGCAATCGCGGCCTGCGTGCCGCATTGCAGGCTCGCTGCACCCGTGAGGGCATCGGACTGCTGCTCGCCGAGCCCGCGCTCTGCACGGACAACGCCGGCATGATCGCCTTCGCCGCGGTGCAGCGTTTCCAACGCGGTCACACCTCGCCGTTGGAGGCGGATGTCGATCCGAATCTGCCGCTGGCCTGACTGAACGCCTTCCTCCTGCTGAAATGCTTGATTTCCCGGCATGAGTCCCGAAGATGGCGCGCCCAACCGATGAAATTCGCCATCTTCGGAGACATCCACGCCAACCTCGAAGCCCTCCAGACCGTCCTCCACGACGCGCAGGAGCAAGGCTGCGCGAACTACGTCTGCCTTGGCGACATCGTCGGCTACGCGGCCAATCCGGCGGAGTGCCTGGAGACTGTGCGCGCGCTAAACTGCCCAACCGTGCGCGGAAATCACGACGAGGGCGCCAGCGGCAACAGCAGCCTCGACGAGCTCAATCCCCTGGCCTACACCGCTCTGATGTGGACGCGAGAGCAACTCAGCGAGGAGCAGCGCCAATGGCTGCGTGACCTGAAGCTCGTGCGCCAGGTGCGCGACTTCACCATCGTCCATGCCACGCTCGATTCGCCGGGCAACTGGGGATATGTCACGAACCGCTTCGACGCGATGGCCAGCTTCAGCTACCAGTTCACCCAGGTCTGCTTCTACGGCCACACACATGTGCCGCGCATCTTCGAAAAGGACGATTCCGTGCGCGCAAGCCGCGGCAACGAGGTCAGCCTCCAGCGCGGCACGAAGTATTTTGTCAATGTCGGCAGCGTGGGCCAGCCCCGCGACGGTGACTGGCGTGCCGCCTACGCCATCTACGATGCGCAGGCGCAGACTATCGCCATTCGACGCCTCGAATACGACATCGAGACCGCGCAGAAGAAAATCCACGCCGCCGGCCTGCCCGCCTTGCTGGCGGACCGCCTGGCACTGGGGAAATGAGCAATGCGTCAGACGAGCCGGATGCGTCCGACATGCCCGCACTCCCCAGTCTCCGCGACTTCCAGAGCGCGCTCATCGTCAAGCCCAGTTCCCTCGGAGACATCGTCCACACACTGCCTGCGGTGAGGGCCATCCGGCAGGCGCACCCGCATCTGAGGCTGCGCTGGCTGGCAAACACGGAATGGATCCCGCTCATCCAGGGATCGCCGCTCATTGACGAGGTGATTCCTTTCCCACGAAAGCAGTTTCGCGGTCTCGCGGGCCTCCTGCGCTTTTGGAACTGGCGGCGCGGCTGGATGATGCTCCCGCGCGAAGAACCGGAGATCGTGCTCGATTTCCAAGGACTGCTGCGCAGCGCCGTCGTCAGCCGCTGGCGCGGATCCCAGAGCGTGATCGGCCTGTCGGATGCGCGGGAGGGAGCGCGGCATTTTTACTCGCACATCGTGCCCGTGAATGCCGGGGCGCATGCGGTGGACCGTTATCTTGAAATGCCGCGTGCATTTGGGATTCGTATTGAGTCTGAAGACGTTTCTTTCGACCTCGCAGGTGGCTCGCAGCCTGCCACGGCCGACCTCGACTGGGCAAACAGCGTCGTCGTGCATCCGTGGTCGCGTGGTGAGGGCAAATCGCTGTCAGATCGTGCCCTTGAGGCCCTCTGTGAGGCCCTCTCGCCTTGTCCCGTGGTGCTCGTGGGCATGCATGACGGGGCGCAAGTCCCCCGGTGCCCGCATATACATGATTTGAGCAACCGCACGACCCTCCCGGAGCTTGTCTGGATCATGCGCCGGTGCAGGAGTGTCATCAGCGTGGACTCCGGCCCGATGCACATCGCCGCCGCCGTCAATCCGCGCACGCTCGGCCTTCACACGTGGAGCGATCCGCGCAAGGTAGGCCCATACTCCGCCACTGCCGACGTCTGGAAGGCCGGTCGCATTGCCAAACGAGGTGAATTCACACCACAGGAATGCGTTACTGAGATGTCCGTCTCGCCCGAGGCGGCATGCAAGATCGCTGCCTGGGCGAAAGCCTGAGGCAAAACATCCGCGCGGCACCCCGCAAACGTATTCAAGCTTTGTTCATTCATCTAGGCGACACTGCGAGGCGTCGTTGCACCATGTCAATTGAGAAAAAGCCATCCTGAGTTGTCTTACCAAGGTCCAACCATGCCATCTGTCCGTATTCTGGCCTTCGCATTTTTATGCAGCCCCGCGTTTGCGGGACTGCTCCCGCCGACCTCGCCCTACGTCGTCACCAACGGTCTTGTGACGGGCGAGGCGGAGAATTATCACGCCAAAGCGGCCGGGAATGGCGATGAATGGCTCGAAGCGCCGACGAATGCCGTCGTGCCCACCGGCGTGACGTTTGAGAATGCGAGCGGCGGCCTCTTCATGCAGGCGCAGCCGGACAACGGGCCGGGCAGCGTGCCTTTCAGCGGCGCGGGCAGCGGGCCGAGTATCGACTACTCGGTGCAGTTCACCGTGCCGGGCACCTACCGGCTCTATTTGCGCTGGGATGGCCATGACGGCTCCTCGGACTCGATTTACGCCGGCATCGTCGAGCTCGCGGATGGCATCGGCGGCACGCATGCGGACTGGTATGAGGACTTTGGGCACACCACGTCGGATTTTGGCCAGCAGGGCTGGGATGGCACCGGCGAAGCGGAGGTGAATGTGGCCACGCCCGCGCAAAACGCGATGACCTTCACCATTCCGAGCAGCGGCATCTACACGCTGCGCATCGTCGCGCGTGAGGATGGTGTCGCGTTGGATCGCTTTCGCATTCAGCTCGCTTCGATGCCCGATCCGAACCCGGTGGTGGCTTTGGGGCAGGACATCCTCATCGGCAGCGATTCGTTCACCTATGCGAACGGCAGCATTGCAGGTCGAAATGGCGGTGTGAACTGGGATTTCGACAATCAGGATGGCGATGGGTTCGTGGGGCTGCGTCGCGAGGGGATGTCCACTTGGGATACGACCTTCGGCACGGCCACAATTTCGGCGAACCGGCTCACGACGATGGATTCGGCGGCGAAGCGTGAGTTTGGCTTCCCAAATGAAGGCGACGGCGCGGTGAGTGAGACGGGCGGTATTCGCTACAAGCAGGTGTATTACCGCGTGAAGATGACGCGGGCTGCGGGGGCGACGTGGGGTGGGGTGAGCATGTTTGATTTCAACAACGAGCGCATCTTCTTCGGCGTACAGGATGCGGTGAATCCGGCGAGCGGCGTGCGTGAGTTTATCATTGGGCAAAATGGCGTGACCTACTCGGGCGTGCCGACGGTGGACAATGGAACGACCGAATTCACGATCGTGGCGAAAATCGACTACGCGAACGACAAGCTGAGCCTGTGGGTGAATCCCGATCTCACACAGCCGGAAGGTCCTCCGAATGCGACGCGGCCGTGGCAGAGCGATAACTGGAACACGGCGGTGCGTCTCGGCAGCGGTGGCACGGGCGCGACGACTTGGGATGATCTGGCCGTGGGCGCGAGCTGGGGAGCGATTCAGGCTGCGTATCCGGTCAGCACGCCGGTGAGCGGCGCGGATGTGATCATTGCCCGCGAGGACTTTGATTATGACAACGGCAACGTGGTCGGGCAGAGCAGCGGATTCGGCTGGGACTTCGACAACAGCACCACGAACAACGCCTTCATCGGTCGCACGCAGACGCCGAGCAATTGGGACAACGTCGAAGGCTGGCCCTACATCTTCTCGAAGCGTCTCACGACCTGGAACAGCAGCGCGAAACGCGAATTCGAGACGCCGGAGGCCGATGGCAGCTTCAGCAATGCCGCCGCGTCGAATTACAAGGTGGTGTATTACCGCTTCGAGATGCAGCGCAGCGCCGACAACGTCTCGTGGAGCGGTTTGAGCCTCTACGATGGCAACAACGAGCGACTCATGTTCGGCGTGCCGTTTGCGCAAAATCCCGCGAACAACCGTCGCGAGCTCGGCATTCACAATCTCGGTGCGAATCAGTGGAACTACACGGGCATCGCGCCGGTGGCGGGCACGAAGTATCAGATCATCGCCAAAGTGGATTACACGACCGGTTTTGCGTCGCTGTATGTGAATCCGAGCCTCACGGGCGGCGAACCGGGCTCGCCGAATGCCACGCTGGCCTTCACGAATGCGCACTCGGCGCTGCGTTTCGGCTCCGGGGGCGATTCGCCGACGTATTGGGACAAATTGATCGTCGGCACGAGTTGGAACGCGGTCGTCACACCGACGTATCCGGCTCCGGCGGCACTCAGCGGCACGGATTTGGTCATCGGCACGGATACCTTCACTTACAGCGGAGGACCCATCGCGTTGCAGCAGGGCGGCACGGGTTGGGATTTCCAAAACACCTTTGGTCCGGTCGATTCGAATGATCCCAGCGCGTGGAGGCATGAGTTCAACTCGCCCTACAACTTCAACAACACGCTGCGCACCTGGAATGCGGGCGCGCTGCGCACCTTCAACGGCGTGGAGGCCGATGGAGCCATCAACGATGCCGACACCTCCGCCGCGAACGCCGTGTATGTGCGTGTGGACATGCGTCGCGATGCGGGCGTGAGCTGGGGCGGGCTGAGTCTCTACGATTTCGGCACGGAGCGATTCCTTTTCGGTGTGCCGTTTGCCGAGAATACGGCGTCGAATCTGCGCGAGTTCGCGATTCATGATCTCGCCACCGGTCACACCTACTCCGGCACGGCTCCGGTCGCGGGCACGGACTACACCATTGTGGCGAAGCTCGACTTCGTGGCGAACAAAGCGGTGCTGTGGGTGAATCCTGACCTCTCGCAGCCGGAAAGCGCGAATACCATCGCCGCCGAGCGCAGCTACACGGGCACGAATTGGATCACCGGCGTGCGTCTTGCCTCCAGCGAAGGTGGTGACACGCATTGGGACAATCTCGCTGTCACCACGAGCTGGCGGGCGATGCAGAGCGCCCTCGGCACGCCCACGGCCTTTCCAGATGCCATCACGATGCGTCACACGAAGAAGGCGCTGCTAGATGTGCGCAAAAACGATGCCGGTGTCGGCAGCGTGGTCATCGTGACGGCTCCGAGCAATGGCACGGCCAGCGTGGACAGCAGCGGGCGCATTTTTTACGAGCACACCACCGGCACACCGGCGAGCGATTCGTTGACCTACAAGCTCGTCGGCACGAATGGCGAGTCCGCGCCGACGACGGTGACCTACACCTTCACCTCCGCGCTGCGCATCGCGAACACGACGAGCATCGTGCCACTCACACCGCCTGCCACGGGCCTTGCGGTGGTCGATTCGACACCGGGGCTGAATTTCACCGCGCCGAGCTGCATGACGCATGTGCCGGGCAATCCGGACAAAGTGCTCGTGGGCCAGCGCAACGGCCAGATCTGGCTCATCGACAACATCCACAGCGCCACGCCGAACCGCACGCTCTTCATGACGCTGCCCGTCTATGACGATGGCAACGAAATGGGCCTCAAAGGCATCGCGCTGCATCCGCAGTTCGCCACGAACCGGCAGTTCTTCGTCACCTACAACCTGCGCATCTCGAACGCCGACTTTGCCCGCGTTTCTCGTTTCACGGCGGTGAATGGCAATCTCGATGTCGGCGATCTCGCCAGCGAGCAGCCCTTCATCTCAATCCCGAATCCGTCGAGCATTCACAACATCGACTCCTGCCGTTTCGGACCCGATGGTTACTTCTACTGGTCCGCGGGCGATGCCGGTGGCCTCAACGACAGCAACAACTTTGCGCAGTTCATCGACAAGAGCTTCTGGGGCGGCATTTTCCGCATCGATGTGGATCGCCTGCCTGCCAATCTGGAGCCGAATGCGCACAGCGGCATCGTGCCGAACCCGGCGGACTCGAACAAGGCCTTCTTCAAAGTGCCCGCGAACAATCCCTTCGTCGGCGCGACGAGCTTCAACGGCCTAGCGTTGACCGGCACGCTGCGCACCGAGATCTACGCCATCGGTTTCCGCAATCCGTGGCAGTTCTCCTGGGACACGCAAAACGGCGAGATGTGGGCCGCGGATGTCGGCTTGGATTTGTGGGAAGAGGTCGATGTCGTCACGCCGGGCGGAAATTTCGGCTGGAGCTACCTCGAAGGCAATGCGGCTGGCACGCGCACGAATCCGCCGGGCGGCTTCAATCCCATCGCTCCGCTTTGGACCTACTTCCACGGCGGCGGTGCTCTCGAAGGTCGCAGCGTGACCGGCGGCTTCGTTTATCGAGGCAGCAAATATCCCGCGCTGGCCGGGAAGTACATCTTTGGCGACTTCGTCAGCGGTCACATCTGGTCGCTCACGCGCAACGGCGCGAATCCGCCCACGGTGGAGCGCATCACCGGCGAAGCGGGCGTCGTGGCCTTCATGCTCGATCCCGATCCGGCGAATGGCGACATCTTGATGCTCGACTACGGCGACGGCAAAGTGCGTCGTCTCGTGTCGCAGACCGTCGATACGACTTTTCCGGCCAAATTGAGCGACACCGGTCTTTTTGCCGACATCAGCGATTTGAGCTTCAATCCCGGTATCGAGCGCTACGACATCAATCTGCCGTTTTGGAGCGATTACGCGATCAAGAGCCGCTGGTTCATGCTGCCGAACGGCTCCGACACGTTTGGCTTCGTGCAGGATGGCAACTGGTCGCTGCCGCAGGGGGCGTTGTTCATCAAACACTTCGACTACGAGATGACGCGGGGCAATCCGGCCACCAAGAAGCGACTCGAAACGCGACTTTTGATGATCAACGCGACCGGCAGCTACGGCGTGAGCTATCGCTGGAACAACGACGGCACGGAAGCCTTCCTCGTGGCCGATGGCGGCGACGACTTCGACATGAACGTCGTCATCAACGGCAACAACACCGTGCAGCACTGGCGCATCCCCAGCCGCAGCGAGTGTCTCGCCTGCCACACCCCGCAGGGCGGTCACGGCCTCAGCTTTGAAACGCGACAGCTCAACCGCACCGGCACGCTCGGTGGTCAAACTGGCAACTACCTCGAACTCATGGCCAACGCCGGCTACTTCAGCAATGCGCCGACGCAATTCCACACGCTGCCGAAGTATCACACACCCACCGATACCAGCGCCACGCTCGAAACGCGTGCTCGAAGCTGGCTCGCTGTGAATTGCTCGTATTGCCACCAAACCGGCGGCACCGGCATCGGCGCCTTCGACATGCGCCCCGAGCTCTCTTTGACCCAAACGACCATGATCGACGCCCACGTCGGCAACGTGCAAGCCGGCGACCACAAAGCCCTCGTGCGTGGCTTCAACGACAAATCCGTCATCTGGAACCGCCTCAGCGCCAGCGGCGGCTACACCCGCATGCCCCCGCTCGCCACCGCCGTGATCGACCCCGAAGGCACCCAAGTCGTCATGGACTGGATCAACAGCATGGCCAGCCGCCAAACCTATGCCGAATGGCGTCTCGCCCAGTTTGGCAGCTCATCGAGCCCCGCCGGTGATCCCAGCGCCGACGCGGATGGCGATGGTGTGACGAACTACAACGAGTTCCTCGGCCAGACACTGCCGCTAAGCGGCAACTCCAGCCTGCGGCCTGCCGTGGGCATTGGATTGTCAAACATGACCGTCGAGTTCCCCAATCTCCAGGGTCGCCGGAGCTGGATTGAGACGAGCACCAATCTGTTGGATTGGTCGTTGTGGAATGTCCCCGGCAACGACGGCGATCCTGCCGCCGCCGGCACCACCCGCAGCATCACGGCCCCCCTGGATGGCCAGATGCGCTTCTTCCGACTCAAGGTGCAGGAGCAGTGAGCTTTGATCAGCATTACCTCGACACCTCATGATCTGAAGTGGTGCGCAGGGAGGGGATCGAACCCTCGACCAATTGGTTAAAAGCCAACTGCTCTACCGCTGAGCTACCTGCGCTTTCCGGTAAGGGGGCCGGTATGTATTCATGGGAGGGGGCTTCGCAAGCCAGAAAATGACCGGTTTTGGACTTTCTCCACCAGCCTCTCCAGTCCGTTTTCTGGCCTCTTGACCTCGAAAAAATGCAGTCCTGCCAGCCAGGCTCCCCCGGCGTCGCAATGTGGATCGTCCCCAACATGCAGACAGTCGCCCGCGTCCGCGCCACAGGCCCTCAACGCCGCCTCAAACATCCGTGCATCCGGTTTGGATGCCCCTACCTCGCTGGAAATCACGATATGCGAAAAATGACGGCTCAAATCGTGACCGTCGAGAATAGAGCGCAGACGGCGGTCGAAATTGGAGAGCACCAGCAGTTCGTGCGCCTGTCCAAGCACCTCCAACGCGTCCCGCACGTCTTCATAAACCGCCCACGCCTCAGGCCGTGCATAGTGCGCATACAGGCTGTCGAACAACGGGGCCATCACCGCCTCCTCCAAGGTGCTGCCGAGCGCGATGGTAAATGCTTTGGACGCCACCTCCTGCCACCAGGAGCGGTCATCGTCAGCAGGCGGCCGCCCTGGCGGATGCAGCGGCGGCGGCGTGGTCTTCCACGCCGTTCGGAAGGCTGCGTTCATGGCCTCTGCGTTCGTTTCCACTCCACGACGGAGCGCGTGGCGTGCATACACCGTGCCGACAGGCTCGGCAGGACGGATCAGCGTTCCGGCTGCATCAAGAAAGATCGCTCGAAGAGGCATGAGATGGTCCATGTTTTGGCCTTCCCGTGCCCGCCGTCAAGGAGCCTCCAGCAGCAGATCACGGCACCACCCGCACCCGGTAGAAACATCCTTCCGTGCCTGCTCCATTGTCAGTAAAGCTGCTTGTCGGCCCCGTGGCGCTGATGTCCGGAGAAATGTCCGTCCAACCGCCTACCGAGAGGGTGACACTACGTTGAACCCGGTACTTTTTGCCTGCCACACTGGTCCATGTGATGAAAAACTGCCCCGGCGAGGAAACAACGGCGCTGTTTACCTTGAAGGACTCGGAGCGAGACATCGGATTCGTGCCTGCGGCATGCTCGGCTTCATTTGTTTGGCCATCGGCGTCGTCGTCGGCGGTGGGGGCGAGGAGTTTGACGGGCGTGGTGGTGCTGTTGGGATTCGGGGCGCCGGTGTCGGAGGCGCTGGAGGTGGAATTGACTCCGGCGGCACTCACGGCGGTAAGGGTGGCGTAGTAGGTTTGACCGGGTGTGCCGGTGAATTGGTAGCTGGTGCCGTTCACGCTGATGTTGTTGGCCACGTTGTTGCCGCCGGGCGTGGTGCCGATGCTGATGCGCCAGTTTGCGATGTTGTCATGCGGTCCGGCGTTGCTGGTCCAGGTGAAGGTGCCTTGGTTGCCGATCTGGTAGTAGCTGGTGTTCGGTGCGCTGCTCGGTGGCGGAGTTACATCGACGATCTTCAAGAATTGCGCGAGTTCGCCGTCGTTGGTGATGGGATTCACCGTGCCGCCGCCGAGGCTGACGAAGATGCCGTTGCTGTAAATGTCCGCGCCGGTGCGTGCGGTGCCCCACACATTCGCGCTGGCGTTGCTGCTGGCGAGGTTGCGGATGTTGTATTGGCGTGCGGCGCTGTTTTGCAGCCCGAGGAGGCTCCAAAGCGGATCACCGATGCCACCGCGGAGGTCGAAGGTGCTGCTGGTGGCGAAATGTGCGGCGGAATGCTCGAAGAGATTCGCAAAGCACAGCACCACGTCTTTGAAGGCCGGCGAGGCATTGGCCTGCTCGTATTTCGCGATGGCGAAGATGTTGTCCGCGGGAGCACCGCCGCCGATTTTGAGGTCGAGGTAGTATTGATTGATCGATTTGATCGCGGGGCTGTTGAGGCGGGCCCAGTTCACGCGGCCATACCATTGCGCCATGCCGGTGTTGTTGGGTGGCTGCGTGGCGGGATACCACCACTGCGACTTGTTCCACTTTTTGAAGTGTGGGATGCGTTTGCCGAAATTCAGCTCGTGATCGGTCTCAAACCCGTCGTAGTGCCAGACTGTCAATGGTTCGACATTTGGATCTTTGTAGTTTTGAATGCCTTGCTCCTGACCGTAAAACGTCATCGGCAGGCCGGGGACGGACGCCATGACGGCGTAACGCGTCGCATTGAGCCACGCGTCGTTATCCGGCAGGATCTCGTCGTGGCCGGTGATGTTCAGCAAGATGGCTCCGGTGCGGTAAGTGCTGCGGCGGCTCTCCAGAGCGCTCTGGATGTCGTATTCCTTGTTCACATGGCTCGCGGTGAAGTTGAAGACGAGGCTCTCATTGAGAATGTCGAACACGCGATTGCTGCGGTAGCCGGGTTCCGCGCCATCGAGCGTCTCGGCCATGAAAACGAAGTTCCATTTCGCGGCGCGGGTCTTGTTGATGATGTATTCCCACAGCGGATTCGGAAGTCCCTGGCCGAAGTCACAGCGCAGCGCGTCGATGCCTTTGTTGTCCGCTGCCAGACGCTGCACGTAACTGCCCGTCGTCGAATTCGTGAGCGTGTGACCGGACTGCTGCAGCCAGTAAATCGGATAGTAGCCGAGGTAGCGCCAGAGTTTGATGACTTCAGGGCTGAGCGAGTTCCAATCCATGAAATCGTCCTCGTTCTTGTGTGGCTCGAAGCCGGCGGTGTAGCTCGCAAAACGCCACTGCGCCGAGTAGCGGCCGTAGTAGAGCTCGGCGACATCGTTCCACTTCCCGAAGTCGTTGCGATCCGGCGCGACGGCCTTGTCCTTGTCGCCCAGATTCGTGAAATACGTCGCGGCCTGGCCGTAGTCGCCCGTGCGTGAATACCAGTTCACCGGGATGGCATTCGAGGATGCACCGGTGAAGCCGAGATCGACGCCGCCTTGACCGTAGATCGCATCCCAGGCTGTGTGATTGGCCACAAAGTCGAGCATCACATTGATCGTGCCGACGCTGCCGGCGTAATCGTCGGCTTTTTGCATGAAGGTCTGGAATTCGCTCATCGCGGAGCTTTCGGTGTTC
This sequence comes from Verrucomicrobiaceae bacterium, assembly GCA_015075365.1. Lineage (GTDB taxonomy): Bacteria > Verrucomicrobiota > Verrucomicrobiia > Verrucomicrobiales > Verrucomicrobiaceae > Prosthecobacter. The sequence goes on along the minus strand of JABTUN010000005.1, from coordinate 26,410 downwards.
CCGCTGCCGAGCCACGGATTCACCGCGAAGAAGTTTTTCGTCGCATACGGGCTTCCCGGCACATACGGCGATGAAGTGGCGGGATCGTTTTCAACGCCAAGGCCGCCGGTGGGATGAATCGGCTGAAACCACAGGCAGTTCGTCTGGATCGTGTTGAAGTAGTCGAGCGAAAGCGGGTCCGTGCCGTCGGAATCGCCGTCTGCAGCGCCAAGCAGATCGACGAAGGTGCTGCGGCCGCCGGAGTTCGCCGCGGTGGCCTCAATGGTGAGCGGATTGAGCTCATAGAGCGTCATTTCGAGCGTCTTCTTCGGCGAGACGACCACCGCGTGATCGCGGTCGCCATAGTAGAACCACGGACTCGTCGGCGAGAAGCGATAGCGCACCGTTGTGCGATACGCACCGGTCTTCGTCACCGGTATCGACGCACTCCACGTCGAGCCTGCCGCAGTCATCGGATAGGCTTTGTAGTATTGCGTTTCGTTTTGGCCGCTAAGGTCGCGTGCTGGCGGCAGGATGCCGTCCGCGATGCCGTCGCCGTTATTGTCTTGATCGGCTTTGTCGCGGCGGTTCAGATTGGTGACGACTTCGACTTCGGTAGGTGGCGTGCCCGCGTTGAAGGTGGCGCTGACGTTCAGCGTCTGCGTTTCGCCCGCGATCTCGTCGATGAAGAACTTGGTCGTCTTGTAGGGTCCGCTGGCGCTGTTGATTGTCAGGTCACTGATGCGCTGAATGCCGGTGATGGAGTAATTCGCGCCCGCGTTGTTGTTCCAGGAAAGCGTCAGCGCGTCCGTGGCGAAGCCATTGTGGAATTTGTCCGGCGTAGCGGTGCTGGTGAAGACATACCACGCGTAGTTTTTGCCGTCTTTGATGTCCGGAATCGTCGCCGTGGCCGAATTGCCTGCCACGGTGGCCTGGATGACCTGCGAATACTTCCACGCCGAATCCGTGTAACGCACATAGACCTTCTCTTCGGCCGATGGCGTGCCGTTGAGGTTGATCGTGATCAAGCCAGTGCCCGCATTTCGCGACACGCCCGTAATCGCCACCGGTGCGCTGCTGAGTTCCATCACACTGATAAAGGTGTTCGCGAGGCCGGGGTCTTTGGTCGTGAAGATGTAGCGCTTGCCACTCGTCACGCCGCCGCTGAGCTTCGCCGCCGTATCGCCGAGCGGTTGGTAATACAGGATGGCCAGCTCGTTCTTCGGGAAGATCAAATTGCCGCCGTAGTCCTGGTTCCAGTTGTTGCCGGTGACCATCTTGAAGTTGTAGTCACTGTCCGCCGCCGGCGCGGTCCATTCAAAGCGAAACCACTCCGTGCTGCCATCCGGACCGGTGTATTTGTAGCTGTTCGTCGTGCCTAAGTCCCACCCCTGACCATCGCCGGGAAAATCGACCTCATTCGCCACCCAGGCGGAGGCAGAGGAAACAAGAAGAAGGAAGAACAGAAATCGGATCATGGCATCACGAGGCGGGCTTCGACACGGTAAAAACGAGCAGGGAGCGTGGTGGGATCGTTCACGGTGATGACAGAACCGGTGCCGAGTTGGTCGGTGCCGATGGGGGTCCAGGTGGTGAGGGTGTCGCTGGCGAAGACGCGATACCAGCGGTCGGGGATGGTGGGGAAGGTCACGTCGAAGCCGGTGGTGGCTTTGATGACGAGGGGTTGGTAGTTGTCGCTTTGGGCGGGGCTGAGGCCGAAGATGAATTCGCTGAGGTTGTCGTAGCGGTCGCCGTCGGCGTTGCCGGTGTTGCCGTTGGCGCCGGTGCCGTCGGTGTTGAGGAGGTTGTTGGCGGCTTCCCAGGCGTCGGGGAGCGAATCGCCGTCGGTGGACTCGCTCAAAGTCACGCCGGTTTCGAAGCCGAGGTCGAAGGTGGCACCGTTGGTTAATGCGAGCTCGATTTGCTGCGTTTGCGCCTGATTGCGCATGTTGAGGGTGTCGAACTGCGTCACGGGATCGTCGTCGATGGCACCGGGGTTGTAGGTGGTGGCGGTGATGCCGCGCAGGTAGGCGCGGACGGTGGCATCGGGGGCGAAGTTGGTGAGGGAAACGATGCCGCCGGTGTTGCTGACGTTGCTGAGATGCGTCTGGCCTTTGAAAAGGAGGTTTTGAAGGTGCGGATTGAGGCCGTGGCGCTGGTAGAGCGTGGTTTCGGGGCCGGTGAGGGCGTAGCTGGCTCGCAAAGCATTCGCACGAGCGGCGAGGGTGATCGTTTTGGCGATCTTGCCGTCGCTGCTGGTGAAGGTGAAGCCGTTCGTCGTCGCGGCGGCGACATAGAGATCGTTGTTGTAGTTGATGCTGCCGAAATACCAATCCTTGAAGCCGCTGGTGCGGTAGCTGCCGACGGCACCGTTGATGACATTCACCGCGCCTTCTTCTTCGGTTTCAAAGCCGGAATAGCTGTGAGGATTGCCGACGACTTGCAGCACGCGGCCGCTGCTCAAATCGCGCACGAAGGCGCAGGTCATGCGGCCGCCGATGCGCTCGAACATCGCGAAGACGCGGTCGTTGAAGAGCAGATACTCGTTTTCGCCATCGAGATCGGCATCCTCGGCGCTGGTGCTGCTCGAATTGGCAAGCGTGGCGGCACTCGCGGCCCATTGAGAGACTCTTTTATAGACCGCGGCCCAGCGGAACTGGCTTTGCGCGGCTTTGGAGAAGCCCGCGAGGTTGTTGTTGCTCGTGTCGGGGTAGATGTAGTCGCCGGTGCTGTATTTGCTCAAATCGGCGGTCGGTTGATCGTGGAAGGCGGTGAGCCACATCGAGGCGTGGAAGGCGTTTCGCGTCAAAAAGCCGAGATTTGGCTCCGCGACGGCCAAACTGGTGCCTGCAGTCCACGCGTTGTTCACGAGGCCGGAAACGCCCACCTGACCAAAAGCGGCCGGAAGCGGCACCGTGGGCCGCACATTGAAGATTTTGCCATTCAGACCTTCCTCGCGACCGCTCTGGCCGAAGTACCAATTGTCGTAGTTTTCCTGCGTGGCGTAGTGAACGAAGTCTTTGCTCACGAGCGGCAGCGCAGGCGTGCCACGCTCGACAAACGGCCAGGCTTCGGGCGTGCCATCGCGGTTCGAATCGACCTCACCCGCGGCGATGGCCTCTGGCGTGGTGATTTGAATCCACGGACGCGACGCCATCCACGCGACATTGATGTCGTAGGCATCGGCGCTGGCCTTCGAGGTGAAATCGGTCCATCCGCTGCCGAGGATCACGACTTGATCCTGCGTGGCGCTGCGGGCTTTGCGGTTCAAAAGCTCGCGCAGGGAGCTGTGCAGGCCGTTGTCGGTGTTTTGGAAACGGAACTGCGTCGCGAGATCGCTGATGGCGAAGGTTTTGACGCCTCGGATGCGATTGAGGCGATAGCCGTCATTGCTGAGCGCCGAGGTGCGGCCAAACCATTTCTCCAAATGCCGCGTTTGCTCCACGATGGTGAAGAAGTAGTTCGCGGCCTTGAAGTCCTCAAACGTCTGATCTTCGATGACGCTCTCAGGCGGCGGAATGACGAGCGGAGTCGCGTGGTAAATGGTCCCGAGGGCACTGGAGGCATCGGCGAGGTTCGTGACGTTGTAGCTCGTCGGGAAATACGGCAGGATGTGACCGCCGTAAGTCGTGCCGGTAAAGCGCACGGTGCCGAGAGCGCCCATTTGATCGAGACGCGTGTTGAAGGCGGGACCATCGCGCCACGGTTTGTTCACGGCGGGATCGACTTTGGCCCATTGAATGGCATGCGCCATCACCGGCGTGATGCTCAGCGCCATCGGCGACGCGTAGGCCTGATGCACATCGAGCGGACGATACCAGCCCGCGCCTGCGCCATTGTTGATGAGCGTCTGGATCTCATTGCCAGCCATGAGTGGACGGTTTTCCTGAATGAAGCTCGCCACTTTCACGCGCCTCCATTTGTCGTTCGTGCCGCTGGGGCCAAACCACGCCTTCAAAACACTGCCTGCACCAGCGATTTCCGTCTGCGCACGCCAATGATCGCTCGCGATCCAGTCATCGAGGATGCTGTCGCGGATGTCGCTGCGACCGGCGAGATCGCCCGCGCCGCGAGTTGGCGTGTTTTGCGTGCCGTCCTTTGTGGTGAAGACTTGGAAGTTCAGCGTGCTGGCATCGCCATTCCATCCGGCGTCGAGCAACGCCTTGCGGCTGATGCTGAACTCCACCGCGTCGAACTGGCTGCTATACCACGATTTTTTGAAGCCATCCGCCTCCGCCTGGCTGCGACGCACCACACCGAAGGGCGTGAGGTCCTGATTGATGCTCGTGCTGTTGCTGGCGACGTTTGTATCGACATAGACCGCGCCGTTGTCCGTGCTGTAGGCGGCCACGCAGACCTCCCACCGCATATTCGTGCGCGTGTCGATGCTGTCCGGCAGCGCGGACTCGCCGATGGTGGGCGAGTTGAAATCGATGACGACATACAGATCGAGATTTCCTTCTTCCGCGAGCGCCCGCAGGTCCTGGAAGTCAGCGCGGAAGTAAAACAAGCCATCGCCGCCATTCACCACCGCGCCGCCATCATGCGCGTAGAAGGCCACGAGGTCGCGGCTGCTGTCAAAGCCGTCATTGGCGCGGTAAATGTCGGTGCCTTGGTTGTTCGTGCCGTCGCCGTTGTATTCATCGAGCATGATGAGGTCGTCGATGGCCCAATCGGTGAACTCACGGTTGTTCGTGACCGCGCCGACGGTGATCGCAGGTGTTTGCGGACCGATCACGATCTGCCCCGGCGGCGGAGGCGTGACGTTGTTCGGCTCCATCGGATTCGTGCCGTTGGTGAGCTCTTGCAGGTTCGAGAAGCCATCGCTGTCTGGATCGCCTGCGGGCCCATTGGATGCCAAAGCAGTGCCGTTTCGCAAACTGACGCTGCCATTGTCGAGCGGATCGAGGCCGTAACGGATCTCCCAGCCATCGGTGAGGCCATCGCCATCGGTGTCGATCTTCAGCGGATCGGTTTCGCTCCAAATTTCGCCAGCAGTCCACACACGATCATTGTTTGTGTCGCCGTCGATGAGGCCATTGCCGTTTTTGTCCTCGCCGGTGCCATCGCGGGCACCATCGCCGTCGGTGTCGGCGTTGTTCGGATCGGTCTCGGTCCAAGTCTCGCCGGGATCACGCACTTTGTTCGGCCAGTTGCGTGCGGTCGTCGGCGCATCGCCGGGAGCGATGCTCGCGCCGTCGCCATCGAGCCAGCCGTTCTTGTTCGCGTCTTCGATGCCGTCCTTGATGCCGTCATCATCGCTATCAGGATCATCGGGCTTCGTCGTGGAGCCGCGCAGCAGCCTCGAGCGATCTCCACCTTCCGCGGCGGTGTTCACGCCGGGCACCTTGTTGAGGTTGTCGAGCGTGTTGAAGAAGGGCGGATCGATGTCGCCGCGGAAATTCGTCACGCCATCGCCATTCGTGTCCGCGCTCAAAATCGTGCCGAAGTCGTATCTGCCATCCGCATCGGCATCGGTGAAGCTTTCGCTCGCCTCGCCGACATCGTGCGCGCCATTATTGTTCGTGTCCGTCCAGTCAAAGACGCCGTTTCCAGCACCCGCGAGCGGCGAACCGAAGCCCGTGTCCGCAAACGCCTCGCCCACGGTCAACGCGAGCCTCCAGCCGACCTCTAACGCGTCCGGCAGGCCATCGCCGTCGGTGTCGGGATTGCGCGGATCGCTTTTGCCAAAGGCATTCGCGACATGCACCTCGCCGTTCGTCCATTGCTCGGCGTTCGGCTTGTAGCGCGGATCGGTGCTCGGAAAGCCATTCGGCAGCGGTGTGGCGGTGCCTTCATCTCCATCGAGCAATCCATCATCATCGTCGTCCGGGTCCGCCGCGCTCGCGGGGACGACTTGGCGAAAAAAAACGCGGGCATTGCGGGTCTCGTGGTTTTCGTTGCCGTTGTCGAAAACCGTCGCGGTAAACTGAAACTCGCCTTGCTGCATCGCCGACCACGTCCACTCCCAGAGCTTGTTGTTGCCATCAATCGTCGTCGTGGGCCCGCTGAGCGTCATGGGGCCGTTGTTGACGTTCAAAACGACCGAATCGGCCGCGACGGAGGTGCTGACGCGGATCGTGAATTTCCGCTGATCGGCCGTGGGCGATGCCACATCCGGCAAAACGATCTCGAAGGGCTTTCCGGTGCTGTCGAGCTCCGGCGGGTTCACGATGCTGATGCGCGGCGTGATGCTTGGCTCCGCCTTCACGAGCCGCGTGGCTAGCAGATCGGGATTCGGCGACGGTCGATCATGCGTGACCTCGATTCGGTGCAGGTAGTCCGGCTGGTCGTTGTAGAGATTCGGCAAGGTGAAGGCCAGCGCGTGGTAATCCGCCGTCTCGTCGTAATTGATCGTGTAGAGGTCGCGGGCGTAGCTGGTGTATTGATTGGTCTCGCTGGAGCCGATGCGAATCGTGAAGCGATCGCGCAACTGCGTGCTCGTGAGGCCATCGGCGAGCGATTTGGAGAAGTACACCTTCATCACATAGCCCGCGCCGACGAGATCGCCGTCATTCGGCGGCCAGGCGACGAACATGCGGATGTTTGGCCCCGCGCAATTCACCACGCGGTTCACGGTGGTGTAGTGGCCGGCCACGTCGCTGAGCGCGAAATCTTTGAAACCGGCGCTGCTGAGCTCACGCAGGCGCACCTTGATCGTCGCGGTGCCATCGGCGGGGATGTTCGCGTAGTTGAAGCGCCATTCCTTCGTGTAGCTCACATTCGTCGGCTCGACACTCGGTGTGACCTCCGTGGCCTTCACCCATGAGGTGCCGATGCTGCTGTCCCACACGCCATCCTCGTCGAGATCGGTGAAGGTCTCCGTGCTGTCGCGTGTGCCATTGCGATTCGAGTCCGTGAAGGGCTCAAAGCCGCCGCCGTTGCCATTTTGGCTGCGCGTGATGGTGTCGTCGTTGCTCGCGCTGTTGTCGTCGATGTGATACCACACCTCGGTCACGCTTGGGTCGGTGCGGACGACCACGCCATACTCGCTGCCGCCCACGGTGTCATTGTCCGCCGCCGGGAAGCGCACCTCGCCGAGCGGACGCTGCGCATCGTAATAAAAGCTCTGCGTGAAGGTGTTGTAGATGCTCGCCTGGCCGCCGCGTTGCAGGAAGGCACGCGCACGGATGACATGCATGCCCTCGCTTAGGCCCGTCTGCGACACGCCGTAGTCATTGTGCGGGCGGATGTTCAGTGTGGCGAGGTTCAGCGCATTCGTTTCAAAGGTGGTCATCATCTTCTGCTTCCGCGTCACCGCGTCCGCATTGCCCGGCCACCACGGATCATTCGCGTCCTTCGCCATGCCGATCTTGTATTTCGATGTCGCGGTGAAATCGCCCGGCAGCGGCACCGCGCTCCACCAATCGCTCGCGCCGCTGTCGTCGTTGTGGCGGTAGTTCATCTCCACGACCTTCGTCGTGCCGAAACCGCGACCCGCCGCGCCTTCGGGGTTCGAGCCGTCGGTGGTGTAATAAAGGAAGGCCTTGTAGCCACCGCCGACGCTGTTCGCCTTCACCCACATCTCATTTCGCGAGGCATCGTATTGATTGCGGGCCGGCGTGAGGTTGCCAACTGGCGCAGCGGGATCGTGATACAAAAACGCCGCCGTGTTGGCATCGACGAACTTCGGCGCGGTGCCGTTCACGACCGTCGTGGTGGTGAAAGTCTCCGCTCCGGCACTGCCGGTGCTGTTTCTCGCCGTGTCCTGCGCCGCGAAAAGCTCCGGATGCACGCGACTGATGAAATTTGGCTGCTCAAAGCCAAGGAAAGTGTCCGTCGCGATGGCCGGTGGATTGTCGCGCAGCGCCGGATCGGTATTACCGACGGGCACGGTGCCGTTCAGGTCGATGCCGCCGTCGAGCTTCATCAAGACATTCGCCGTCGAGCCATCCGTGCGGGCCACAAAGCGCACGCCGCTCGTGCTCGTCACGCGCGGAACGTCCACGCTGTAGGTGTAGTCCGTCACATTCATCTCCGGAGCCAAAATGGGCCGCGAAGCCTCTGGCAGCGTGCTGCCATTGAAGGCCTTGTCGCCATTCGGGCCGTCTTTGCGCCTCACACGCACCGTTTTGGCCTCCACGCCGTTTTCGGTGATCGTGATGGGTCTGCCGCCAAAATTCTTCCACAGCTCGCTCGGGTCTGGATTCTTCCACGAGAACAAAAAGTAGCCTCCGGCAGGCAAAACCGTCGAAGCGAGCTCTTCCTTGAATTTGTAGAAGCCGCCGCCATACCACGAGTAGTTGTACAAATAGGCTCCAGCCGGAAACGCGCTCGTGAAGCTCCGCGCGAGACCTTGCGAGTAGTTGTCGCTCAACATCACGAGCAACGTCACCGCATCCGAGTCGCTCATCGCGGGATTCTCGCGCTTGTCGAGACGTTCCCAGATCACCACATCGCTGTCGCTCCAGCGACCGAGCTGATACCCACGCGCGAACTGCTCATGCACGTAGAGCAGATTCGGCACGCGACCATCGCCCCACTGGCCGAGGAAGCTCGTGTTGGAATGACGCGGAAACGCACCGCCGCTCTCGCCGAGCGTCTCCGCCTGATAATTGCCATCCGTGTAGAGCAGCCCGAGCCCGTCACGCAGGAAGTAGAACGCGTGCTGAAGCTCCTTCCGCGCCGCGTAGTCGCTGTCATGGCTCTGCGCGTGCGTCACGCCGACATTCGCCGCAAAACCGCCCGATCCCGCCCAATCGTAGCCTTGCAGGCCGTTCGATGGATTGCCGAGGCGGCTGTTCAGCTGGCTGCGCAGGTCATTGTCCACCAAACGCATGCCCGAATCGATATACGGCCCGTAAGCCGGCGGCTCGCCGAGATGCTCACCAAAGATCATCGCATCATCACGCCCCTGATGAACATTGAACACGCTGTCGCGATGATTCGCGTCGCTGAAGCCGCGCGTGATGTTGAACTGACGCTGCACCTGTCCGTTGTAGCCGTAATCGGACGTGTCCTTGTCCGCGCCAAACGTCGCGCCGTAAAAATCCGCCCGCACATGCTTCACCGCATCCAGCCGAAGCCCGTCCGCCTTCGTGCGGTCCATCAACCAACGCGCCGCGCGATTCAGATAGTCCTCCACCCGCTCCGAGTAGTAGCCCGAGTTCGCCTGCAAAAGCGACGTCGTGATACCATTCCCCGGCCCAAAGCCGACATAAGTCCCATTTGGCAGGTAACAATACTGCTCCGGCCGCGCCAGATCGCGGATGAAGCTGATTTTCGGTGCCGTGGACCCCTCCGTGAGTCCGAAATTCAAATTCGTCGTCCCCGGCTCCTGCGCGATGTCGATCAAGTCCGCCAACCCGAGATTCTGCACCTGCCACGCATCATTCCACTACCGCGTGTTGTCCCACTTCCGGTAACAGCCGTAATGTGTCTTCCGCAGATGAAAATCCTCCGGCACCAGGCCCGGATAGATGTCGATCGGCGTGTTCTCATTGTATCCCGGCACGTCAAAGGCGCGGTGATTCATGATGTTGTCAAAATACACGCGAATCCCAAACCGATGCGCCGTCTCCACCAGCCTCAACAGCTCCGCCTCCGTCCCATACCGCGTCCGCACCGAGTTCCGCTGATTCTTTGATCCCAGATCAAACGGGTCCCACATGTCATACCCCACCGAAAGCCCCCCCGACCCCTTCGTCGGCGGCGGCAGCCACAGCGACGTGTAACCCGCCTCCGCCAGCTCCGGCATCTTCGCGGTGATCTCCGCCCACGACGTATTGAAATACTGCAGCATCGTCTCCGCACGGAGCGACACAGCGAAAAGCATCAGGGAAACGAGAAGAAACCGGGGCATGGGGCGCTGGGAACCTGGTTGAGACAAAACAAAGAACGAAAGCATCAAAAAATTGCCGCGCACTCAGGAGGTTGGGAAGCGCGGAATGCGACGGGTGGAGCATGCCGGGATGGCCCGGGGCTGTCAGCTAGACACATGAACAAATCCGAGCACACCACCGCGCTTTAGCCATATGAACAATTCGTCTCCGCTGCGCAATGTGAGTAGAATGCCGGCCATCATGTCGCCCATCCCGCCCATCCGGCTCTTTGCACTCCTTTGCCTCGCCGCCCTTCCTGTGGCGGGCGCGGAGCCGTTGACCTCAATCCAGGCGATCCGCTCGTTGAGCGTGGACAGGGCCCGTGAACGGCCTCCTGCCCGGCTGGATGCGGTGACGACCTTTTATCATCCTGACTGGGGCGTCCTGTTTGTGCACGACGGCACCAGCGCCATCTGCGTCGGCGTGCCGGAAGACAAGCGCCCGGCGAAGCCCTTCGGAAAGGGGACGCTGTTGAAGATCGCGGGCGTGGTCAGCGAGGGCGAATTTCTGCCGGTGGTGATTCCGGAGGCGATTCAGGAGAACGGCACCGGGCCGCTGCCCGCCTATGCACCGGTCAGCGCGGAGGAACTGCTCCGCCCGGCGATGGACTGCCACCCGGTGGAAGTGAATGCGGTGGTCAAGGGCACCTCGTTCATGGATCAGAGCCTCGTGGTCGATTTGCAGGTCGATGGCTGGCCTGTGCGCGCGCTTCTGCCGCAGCGGGAGCCTCTGACACAGCTGCCATGGCAGCTTCTGGAGAGAAGGGTGACTGTGCGCGGCGTGGCGGGCACGCATTTCAACGACCAGCGCCAGATGTCAGGACGGCTGCTGTTCGTGCATGGCCTTGACGCCTTTCAAATCGTCGAGGAGCCGAAGACCACCGCGCAGGTGCCGGTGGTGCCTGTGAACGGCCTGCTGCGTGTCGATTCCGCGCTACGGGAGCGCGTGTGTGTGCGCGGGCAGGCAACGCATGTCGTCGCAGGACGCGGACTTTACCTGCGGGACACCAGCGGCAGCATGTTTGTGCAAACGGCGCAGCCAGTGGGCATCCAGCGTGGAGATGAGGTCGAAGCGGAGGGCTATCCGGTTGTCACACCTTTCCGACCCGGCCTGAGCGCGGTGGATGTGAAAAAGACCGGGGAGGGAGCGCCGCTTGTGCCCGTCGATTTTCAAGCCGCCGCGCAGCGCAACAGCGCGGAACAGTGCGAACTGGTCACGCTGACCGCCGAGTTCATGGAGATGAATCGTGCGCGGGAGGCCACGACACTCATCTGCCGGGCCCAGGGACATACCTTTGAGGCGCTGCTTGCCGCTCCGGCCATGCCTGTGGAGGAGTATGAGCCCGGCACCCGGCTCCAGCTCACCGGCATCTGCGAGCTCATCACCGACAGGCCGCTCGTCATTCCGCGCAATGCCACCGGCTTCCGCATCCTGCTGCGCGAGGCCGGCGATGTCATCGTGGCGGCACGCCCGCCGTGGTGGAATGAACGCCACGCCTTGTGGGTGCTCGGCGGAGTGGGCGCGGCGGCCGTTTTGATCGCCGCGTGGGCGCTCACGCTGCAGTTCATTGTGGCGCGCCAGTCCAAAATGATCCGCCTTCAGGCACAGCAGCACGCCACTCTGGAGGAAAGGCAGCGCATTGCCCGCGATCTGCATGACACACTCGAACAAGAGCTCGTGGGCGTGAACATGCTGCTCGACAGCACCTCGAAAAAACTCAATGGGAGCAACAGCGAGGCCACGGAGACGCTCGACCTCGCCCGCCGCCTGCTGCGTCGCGCGCGCGAGGACTCGCGCTCGACGATTCGCGAGCTGCGCAGCGTTTCCCTCGAACAACGCGGGCTGCCTGCGGCGATGGAGGAACTGCTCAAGCCACTCGCCACGGCCGCCGGGGCCGAATTTCGCGTTTCGGTGATCGGAACGCCGTTTCGCATCGGCGGGACTATGGAGACCGCGTTGCTGCGACTGGCCCAGGAAGCCGTTTCCAACGCTGGAAAGCACTCGCAGGCCAAAAACATCGATTTACGGCTCGATTATGAGCCGGGCCGTGTCGCGCTCGAAGTTTGCGATGACGGCCGCGGCTTCGATCTGGAGGCCGCCAGCGCCGAACCAGGGCACTTTGGCCTTAGCGGCATGCGCGAGCGCGCCGAAAAGCTCGGCGGCCAGCTCCGCATCGAAAGCCACCCCGGTCGTGGCACCCGCATATCTGTTTCCATCCATCTGAATCCTGTCAAAGCATGAGCACGAGCAAAAAGATCCGCGTTCTGATCGTCGATGACCACTTCGCCACCCGGCTGGGCCTTTCCGTGCCGATCAACGCGGAAAAAGACATGACTGTGGTGGCCGAGGCCGGCACCGGGGCCAAGGCCATTGAGCAATACCGCCTGCACCGGCCCGATGTGGTGCTCATGGACTACGACCTGCCGGATCAAAACGGCGTGCAAACGATGTCCATTATCCGGAATGAATTCCCGGACGCCCGCGTGCTGATGCTGACCATCCTGGACGGTGAGGAGGACATCTACCGCGCCGTCAGTGCTGGCGCGCGCGGTTATTTGACGAAAGCCTGCGAGTGCGAGCAGGTGCTCGACGCCATCCGCACGCTGGCGAACGGCCAGGGCTACTTCCCCGCCGAGATCACCGCCAAGATCAAGGCCCGCGAAAAGCGCAAGCCGCTCACCGAGCGCGAGCTGGAGATCCTGCGCCACCTCGTGCGCGGCCAGAGCACGAAGGAGATCGTCGATCTCATGAAGCTCAGCATGGGAACCATCCGCCTGCACATCAGCATCATCCTCGAAAAACTCGACGCGTTCGACCGCACCAACGCCGTCGCCATCGCCATCGAGCGCGGCATCGTGCGCGTGGGCGAGTGATGACAGGCGTTTCTGCTTCGCATGGCCGCATGGCCGCCTTGCCGACGCTCTGCGCGCAGCCGCGCACCTCTCACGCCTCCGCGAGGTCCTTCCCCTTCGTCTCGGGCAGGAAAAAGAGCACCAGCAGGCCCAGCACAAACAGGCCGGAGAGCATCGTGATGGCCACCGGCAGGTCAAAGGCCGCCTTCAACTTCCCGGATGTGAACAGGATCGGCGCCGCCAGCAACCGCCCTGTATTAAAGCAAAAACTCGATCCTGTCGCCCGCAGGTGATCGGGGAAAAGCTCCGGAAAATACACCGCGAAGCCCGCATGCACGCTCAGCGTGCAGAATCCCATCACCGGCAGTGCCAGCAGCATCTGCCACTGCGTCTGCGGCAGGAAGCACACCATCGGGATCACCAGCAGGGACAGCCCCTGCATCAGGAAAAACGTGCGCCGGCGCCCGATCCGCTCGCACAACGGGCCAAAGGCCAGCATGCCCAGCCCGCCGCCTGTCGCCTGCACGATGCCGTAGGCGAATTTCGACTCGCTCTCCACCACGTCCTTCGCCAGGCCCAGCTTTGTCAGCAGATGCGCCATCAGGTCCTGGCCTGCCACCGTCACCCCCCAAAAAGTGCCCAGGCCCACCGCCGCGAGCACCATGCCGCCCAGCGCCCGCACGCGCCACACCGGGTGGCCAAAAAGCTCGCGAAAGCTGCCCACGCGCCCCCCCATTGTCTTCTGCGCCGCCTGCAGACGCTCCGGTTCCTTGATGGAGGAGCGCACCCACAGCGTCAGCAGAGCCGGGATCACGCCGATGAGATAGGCCATGCGCCAGTTCGCCCCCACCCACATGCCGGTGATGCCCGCCAGCCACGTTGCCAGCACGCTCGTCGAGTGAAAGATGCCGCTGGCCCGCGCGCGAGCCTCCTTGGGGAAAACCTCCGCCACCAGCGCCGCCGCCACCGCCCACTCACCGCCCACGCCCATCGCCACCAGAAAGCGCAACGCGCACACCTCCCACAGGCTCGTCGCAAAGTAGGTCAGCCCTGAAAACACCGAATAAAACAGAATCGTGAGGATCATCGTCGGATTGCGTCCCCAGCGGTCTGCCAGCATGCCGAAGAGCCAGCCCCCCAGCGTGCCGCCCACCAGGAAGAAGCCCAGCACGATGTCACCCCAGGCCTTTACATCCGCGGCGTCCCCCGGCAGTTCCAGGATCTCCGACAGCATTGCCTTGCGCGTGAGATTGAAAATCTGCCCCTCAAACGCATCAAACACCCATCCCAGGGACGCCACGATCAGGACCAGCCATTGGTAACGGGTGACGGAGGAGTACCAGGGGACGGGCGTGGTCATGGGAAAAAGCGAGACGCTCTACAACGCGGCGAATCACGTCAGCTTGCTCGTTCCCTGCGGGAGTGAGAGACCAATCGACGGAGCCAAGGCGGGCAGCCCTGTTCCGCAGCAACAGGGCGGCTTGAAGCATGCCTATGGCACCGCGGTCTCCTCCAGAAGGGCACGGGCGGTTTCGGCGCCGGTCTGGCCCTCCACGGCATGCTCCAGCCGGTGCGCCATGACAGGCGCGCCCACGGCTTGGATGTCCTCCGGCAGCACCATGGCGCGTCCGCTCAGCAGCGCCCAGGCACGCGCGGCAGCCAGCACAGCAAGGCCCGCGCGCGGCGACAGACCGCGTCCTCCAGCCCGGCTGGCAGCCAGGAGATCCTGCAAGTAATCGAGCAAGGCGGGCGCGACATGCACCGCGCGCGCCCAGGACTGCAACGTGTGCAGATCCGCGGGCAACAGCGTCGCCGGCATCGTTTTCAGCAGCTCACGACGGTCCTGGCCCTGGAGCAGGGCGCGCTCCGCGTCGCGGTCCGGCGCGCCGAGGCCCAGGCGCATCAAAAAGCGGTCCAACTGCGACTCCGGCAGCATGTAGGTACCTGTTTGCGTGGAGGGATTCTGCGTGGCGATGACGAAAAACGGCTCTGGAAGCATATGGGTGCTGCCATCCGCCGTGACACGGCCCTCCTCCATGGCCTCCAACAGCGCGGACTGCGTCTTGGGCGTGGCGCGGTTGATCTCGTCCGCCAGCAGCACCTGGGCAAAAACCGGACCGCGATGAAACACAAAGGTGCCGCTGTCACGGTCGAGAATGGATGCGCCCAGGATGTCCGCGGGCAGCAGATCGCTGGTGAACTGCACACGGCGGAATTGCAGCCCGAGTGCGTGTGCCAGCGCTTGGGAGAGGATGGTCTTCCCCACACCAGGCTGGTCCTCAAACAGCAGGTGGCCACGCGCCAGCAGGCAGGCCACCGCCAGACGCACGACTTCCTCCTTGCCGAGAATGACCTGGGACACCGCCGCGATGAGGGTGTCGATTTGCTGCCGGGCCAGCGTGGCGCTGGCGGCGGGCAGCGCGGCGTCGGCGGGGGTGGTTTGGGTGCGTGCGGACATCAAGGGGCGTACATTCACCAAATGCCCCGCCGGATGGCAAGGACGATGATTGGCAAAACGAGATCCGTTTCTAAGCGGTCGTGATTTCGCAGCGATGACGGCCCTCTGGCACTGCTTCTGCTTTGGGAGAAGCAGACCAGCCATGACCCCTGCCCCGCCTGACACGAGCATCCGCACGCTCGGCCCCTGCCGCTTTTCCTCACCGCTGCACCGCATCGGCGGCGTGGACGCGCCATTTAAAAACGATGCCACTGACCGCATCCTCTACCATAGCCATTTGCTGGAGGACGGGCGGGACTGCTCCACTCCCAGCTACGAGGAGGCCGGCCCGCGTGAAATGATCTACTTTGACCCGGCAAAGACCACCGTGGGCATCGTGACCTGCGGCGGCCTGTGCCCGGGCCTCAATGACATCATCCGCGGCCTGGTGAACCGCTGCCATCTGCAATACGGGGTCACTCGCACCTACGGCTTCCGCTATGGCTACGAGGGCCTCGTGCAGCGCTACGGCCATTCGCCGCTGCTGCTGCGCCCCCACTCCGTCGAGCAGGCGCACCATTTCGGCGGCACCATGCTGGGCAGCTCGCGCGGGCAGCAGGACATCGGGGAGATGGTCGATACGCTGGAGGAGATGAATGTGGACATCCTCTTTGTCATCGGCGGCGATGGCACTCTGCGCGGCGCGGCAGAACTGGTGAAGGAAATCGAGCGCCGGGGCCTGAAAAAATCCGTCGTCGGCATTCCGAAGACCATCGACAACGACATCCGCTACCTGGACAAGAGCTTCGGCTTCGAAACCGCCTTTGCCGCGGCCGTCCAGGCGGTGAAATGCGCCTATGTGGAGGCCACCGGCGCGGTGAACGGCGTCGGGCTGGTGAAACTCATGGGCCGCGACTCCGGTTTTATCGCCTGCTACGCGGCGCTCGCGGGCAGCAACGTGGATTTCGTGCTCATTCCGGAGGTGCCCTTCGATCTCGATGGGGAGGGCGGCCTGCTCGAATCCCTCCGTCACCGGCTCATGAAACGCGGCAGTGCCGTCATTGTCGTGGCCGAGGGCGCCGGGCAGCACTTGATGGACACGGGCGATGCCACCGACGCCAGCGGAAACAAGCGCTATGGCGATATCGGCCATTACCTGAAGGACAAGATCAACGCCTTCTTCAAGACGCGCAAAACGGAGGTGAACCTCAAGTACATCGACCCCAGCTACATTGTGCGGAGCGTGCCCGCGAACGCGCAGGACAATGTGTACTGCTCACGCCTGGCCCAGGCGGCCGTGCATGCCGCCATGGCGGGAAAAACGGGCATGCTCGTGGGCCGCTGGCATGGCTCCTTCGTGCATCTGCCGCTGGAACTCGTCATCCAGGGCCGGCGCAAGGTCGATCCCACCCAGGAGCTCTGGCACAGTGTGCTGGAATGCACCGGACAGCCCGCTTTGATGCGCTAAACGGCTCACCGCACCTCCCACGCGGGCGGCAAATCCTTCGACTCCGGCCCATACGTCTGCGAAACGACGAATCCGCTCGCCTGCGAGGTGTAGAAGATGCGGCCGTTGCTCACCACGGCACCGAGGCACTCGCGTGAATCAATCGCAGGCCCCGTGGATACCAGTTTGCCATCTTGCGAGAGGTCGATCATGTCCATGTTCGCTCCGAGCACGTACGGCTCGCTCATGGTGAAGCGGCAGCAGGCGTAGTTGGTCTGGATGCTGTAAACAACTTTGCCGGTGGCGCTGTCGAAGACGTTGCCTTTGCCGCGCAGGGCGTTGGAGAACATGAACTTCTCGCCCACGCTCACCACGTTCAGCGCAGAGGTCACCGCGTCGCTCGTCCACACAAGTTTGCCGGTGTTCGCATCGAGACACCACACATGACGGTCTTCGGTGCCGAGCTTCGCGCGGTTGTAGCCGCCGATGTACAGCTTCCCATCGCGGGCGCTGAGCGTGCACTTCGAGGTGACGTAGTATTCATTCGTCTGCCAGAGGATCTTGCCCGTCTGCGGGTCGATGCAGCAGGTGAGGCCGTTGTTTTCGACCGGCAGACCGCGACGGCGCTTCGTTTCGGCGTCGTAGCCGAAAAAGACGCTGTAATAGAGCTTCCCATCGAGGATGCAGATGCCGCAGTCATTGCCCCCGCGGCCGAACTCGAAGAAATCCTTCTCCCACACGACCTTGCCCGTGTCTAAATCCCAGGCCCAGAGGCGCGGATGATGGTTCTTCGGGTAATACGGGTTGTCGTTCGAGTAGATGAAGCTCATCACCTCGCTGCCATCCTTCGGCACGACGGGTTCACCACCGAAGGTGTAAGGCTTCTCGCTGCCCTGCGGCGCATAGTCACCGCTGCCGCTCGCGTAGATCGCCACCTTGCCCGAGACGACCGGCGGGAACTGCCGGCTCCAGCTTGGACTGCCAGTGAAGGGCGCTTCCCAGAGCAGATTGCCCGTCGCGGCATCAAGGCAGCGCACAAACGACTTCTTCATGCCCGCTTGAGGCACCAGCAGCTTGCCGTCGATGTAAAGCGGTGACGTGAAGCTCAAATACACATCGGGAAACCACTTCCTCCAAAGCAAACGCCCCGTGTCCTGCTCACAGGCGATGATCTGCCCCTCCGCCGTGTGCGTGTAGATGCGCCCACCACCGCAAACCGGCAGATGCTTCACCGTGCCTTCGAGACGTCGCGCCCAACGCATGCGCAGCGGCGGCTTGAGGTCCTGATTGTTCGAGTTCTGCCCCGCGAAGTTGCCGTAGTTTGTGTACCAGTCGTATTTGGCCTCAGCAAGCTTGCCGGTGAGCGCGGAGCGGATGGTATGTGTGAATGGACTGGTGAAACTGAAATTGAAGACACTTCCCGGTGCAAACCGCGACAATTCGCCTTCTTCATCCACTGCAAAAATACAGCCCTCTGCCACAGCCACAGGCGCACTAATGGCACCACTCTTGAGGCCTTTGAGTTCGACCGTTTTTCCGCCGTTGATCGGCATGACTCGAACATTGCCATCCAGTCCTCCGAAAATCACGTGTCGCTTCGTTAACACTGGCGGCGTGATGGCTCCGGCTCCGCTGAGAGTCTTCACCTCCTTCGTGCTCATGTTGTGCCGAATGAGCCCGCGATCCGTCTCCGGCTTCACGCGAAACACCTCATCCCCACGAATCGCCACGGGCGAAAAGCTCAGCAGGCCATCCATGCGGATGTTCGTGTCCGTTCCAGGCACGAAGTCGCCGGTTTTGAGCGTGTCGCCTTCGAGGCGCATGATGTCCACGCGACCGGCGTTATCGCGGCGATGCCATTGGACATAGACGTTGCCGTCGTCATCGGCGCTCTGGCCGAAGGTGGCGGGAAACTCTTTGCCGGACCACTCGGGGATCTCGCCGGTGGCTGTGAGCTTCGGCGCGGTGCCGGTGTCTTCGAGGAAGAGCGTGCGACCTCCGGCGGGAATGACGACGATGTTGCCTTTGATCAAACAAATGTCCCGCGAGCACACGAAGTGATCTTTCCACGTCACGCGCCCATCGCTGGAGGTCGGCTTCGTGCCCGGTTTGAGCGTGGCGATCATGCGTTTCTCGCAAAACGCGGCCCAGGACTCGCCGCTCCAGCGATTGCCATCGAAGCCGACGACTTCCTTCACGAAATCCCACTTCCAGAGCTGCTTGCCCTCAAACGTCATCGCCAGCACCTGCGCCCCGAGCGTGGCGACATACACGCGATCCTTCGCCACGACCGGTGTGCTGAAGATCGGCTCACCGCAGTCGATCTCGGCCACCACGGCTCCGCTGTCGCGATCCAGCACATAGTAAAAACCGGCCGTGGTGCCGAAATGCAGCCATTTTCCCGCGATGGCAGGCGAACTGACGTTGTTGACGTTTTGCTTGCCTCCCTTGCTTTGGAAGCGCCAGAGCTCTTTGAGCGTCTTCGTGTCAAAACAAGCCGCGCAGCCCGATCCATCGACCACATACACCTTTCCGCTCGCGACCACCGGCGAGGTGTAAATGCCATCCGTCATCGCAACCGCGCCTTGCAGGCCGAGTTTCTCGACATCGAGGTCGATCTGAGCCGCATTGCCGCTGTGCGCGGCATTGAACATGAACTGCGGCCAGTCCTCCGCGGAGGCAGTGAGGCTAAAAACGAGGGCGAGAGGCAAAAACAGGCGCTTCATGGCCTGTGAATACGAAAACCAGAGGCGGAACCTTGTCGGTTGTTCACGCATCATCGCGCGTGAGCACACCATCGACGATGCGCATGGCCTGGCGGGCGTTTTTGCCCTGCAACAGTTCCGGCAGGGCGAAATCAGGGAAGCCCTGGTAGCACACCGGACGGACCCAGCGGGCGATGCTGGCAGTACCGATGCTGGTGAAGTGGCTGTGGCTGGCGGCAGGATAAGGGCCGCCGTGATGCATGGAGGGGCAGACTTCGATGCCGGTGGCGAAACCGTTGAAGATCAGACGGCCCACCTTCTTCTCCAGCACGCGGATGAGAGGCTCGTAATCGCGCAAATCCTGCTCCGTGCCATGAATCATGGCGGAAAGCTGGCCTTCGAGGCTGTTCGCAAAGCGCAGCATGTCATCAAGCGTCGGGCACTCGGTGATGATCGAGCAGGGGCCGAAGACCTCGCGGCGCAGCTCCTCGTTGGCCTCCAGCACGTCGAGTGTGGTGGTGAAGATGCGGCAGGCGGCCTGGGTGGCGTCGTGATTCACCGGTGCCTCCGACTCGCCTGCAAGCTCCAGGCCGTCGATGGTGCGCCAGACAGCAGTGCCGGCCTCATAGGCCTCGCAGATGCCGCGGTGCAGCATGCTCTGCGGGGCCACTTTGGCAGCATGCGCGGCGGCGTTGCTGACGAACTGGTTCAACTCCACGCCCTTCAAGCCCAGCACGATGGCCGGATTCGTGCAGAACTGGCCCACCCCCATCGTCACGGAGCCGATGTAGCCTTCCGCGATCTTCGACGCGCGTTCCTTCAACGCGCCGGGCAGCACGAAGACCGGATTGATCGAGCCCATCTCCGCATACACAGGAATCGGATGCGAACGCGCCGCCGCCGCGTCCATCAGCGCGCGGCCGCCGCGCAGGGAGCCGGTGAAGCCGACCGCCTGCGTGAGCGGATGCCTCACCAGTGCCATGCCGATGTCCGTGCCTTTGCCATGCAGCAGGGAAAAGCAACCGGCCGGCAACCCCACCTTGTGCAGCGCGGTCATGACCGCGCGGCCGAGCATCTCACAGGTGCCAGGATGCGCCGGATGGCCTTTGACCACGACCGGGCAACCCGCGGCGAGCGCGCAAACCGTGTCCGTGCCCACCACACCGATGGCGAAGGGGAAATTCGACGCGCCAAAGACCACGACAGGCCCGATGGGCATCATCACGCGGCGCACATCCGGCTTTGGCAGCGGCTGACGGTCCGGGATCGAGTGATCGATGCGTGCGTCCGCCCAGGAGCCCTCACGGATCAGCGCGGCGAAGAGCTTGCACTGGGCGATGGCGCGTCCGCGCTCCCCGGTGACACGCGCCATGGGCAGGCCGGTCTCCGCATGAGCGCGGTTCAGCAGATCATCCCCCAACGCGGTGATTTCCTCCGCGATGGCCTCCAGCAGGGCGGCACGCGTCTCCACCGGCGCGAGGCGCAGCGCGTCAAACGCACCATCCGCCGCGCACAGGGCCTCGTCCGCGTCTGCCGCCGTGGCATCCGCGTACGGGGGCTCCAGCGGGGCGGAGGTGGCGGGGTTCACGCCATGGTAAAAGTGTCCGTGCGGGGCGGCCTCGCGGCCGGCGATCAGGTGGGAGCCAGTGAGTGTCATGCGGGAAAAAGGTGTGTGGGCGCGTGTGGACGTAGCAAGAAGATGGCGGCGGGCAAGAAGGCATGCATCCGCATCTGGCGCGGTGTCTTCCCCGCCCTGAGAGCATTTGATCCGCCGTGTCCGCCTGCTATGCACGGGGCTGCATGCCCGCCACCGCCGCCCGCCTCAGCCATTTCACCGAATCCGTGATCCGCGCCATGACGCGGCTGTGCAACCAGCATGGCGCGATCAACCTCTCCCAGGGATTCCCGGATTTCGACCCGCCGGAGGAAATCCTGGCCGCGCTGGAGCGCGCCACACGCGGTCCATTTCACCAGTATGCGGTGACCTGGGGCGCGCCGCGCTTCCGGCAGGCGCTGGCGGAGAAGATCACGCGCTTTTCCGGTGTACCGGTAAATCCGGATGAAAACCTGGTTGTCACCTGCGGCAGCACGGAGGCCATGATGTGCGCGATGATGACCTGCTGCGACCCGGGAGACAAAGTGATCGTCTTTTCGCCCTTTTACGAGAACTACGGCGCGGACGCCATCCTCAGCGGCGCGCAGCCCGTGTACGTGCCGCTGCGCGCGCCGTCGTTTGAATTCGACCCGGACGAGCTGGCGCGCGCCTTTGCCAGCGGCGCGAAGGCGATCATCGTCTGCAACCCGTCGAACCCCACGGGCAAGGTCTTCACCCGTGCGGAGTTGCGGCTCATTCTCGAGCTGGCGGAGAAGCACGACGCCTTTGTCATCACGGACGAGCCCTACGAGCACATCGTCCACGCGCCGCACGAGCACGTTTACATGCACGCGCTGCCGGGGGCGGCGGAGCGCGTCATCGTGTGCAATTCGCTCTCGAAAACCTACTCCATCACCGGCTGGCGGCTGGGGTATGTGCAGGCCGCGCCGCGCATCATCCACCAGGCGCGTAAAGTGCATGATTTCCTGACCGTGGGGGCCGCCGCGCCGCTCCAGGAGGCCGCGATCGCCGGACTTCAGCTTCCGGACAGCTACTACGCGGGGTTGCGCGCCGGCTACACGGCGAAACGCGATGTCTTCCTCTCCCACCTGCGCCACATCGGTCTCCCCTTCACCGAGCCGCAAGGCGCTTATTACGTCATGCTCGACATCTCCGCGCTCGGCTTCACCACGGACACGGAGGCGGCGGAATGGATGGTCCGGGAGATCGGCGTGGGCGGGGTGCCGGGCAGCAGTTTCTTCCGTGAGCCCGAGCAGCGCTTCATCCGTTTCCATTTTGCCAAAAAGGAGGAGACGCTGCACGCCGCCGGCGAAAAACTGACGCAACTGGCCCGTCGCTGAACGCAGCCCGTGCGGCTCAGGCCATGACGGACTGCGACGCGGACGACGTCCTCCTGCGAGGCATGGAGGAGAGGACCCAGGCAGTGAGGATGAAGAGGATCCCCAGACTCAGCGGCCAGGCATAGCGTTCGATGGGCTTGTTAGTGGCGCGGCTGGCGTTTTCCTGCTCCCGCAGACGGGCGAGGATGGGTGCGATGGCATCCCGGCTGAGAGGCTGGTTTCCCAGTTTCATGTAGCGGCCGCCGGTGGCGCTGGCGATCTGCTGGAGCACGCCGCTTTCGAGCTTGGAGCGCACCACATTGCCATTCTCATCACGCACATAGTCACCGGGGATCTCGGGATGCGGGATGAGCGTTCCGGCATCGGAACCGACACCGACGGAGATGACGGACACCTGCGCGGCGGAGAGTTTTTGCAGCGGAACGGTGAGATTGGCATCGGCGTCGCCACCATCGCTGAAGAGAATGAGCACATAGTTGCTTTTCGGCAGGTTCTTGATGGCACGCAGGGTCACATCGAACAAATCGCCCACATTGCTGCCTCCCCACTCGATGACAGTGTGGTCAAATGCCTGCAAGGACTCGAGAATGGCCTCGTGGTCGGTGGTGAGCGGCGCCTGGAGATAGGCGCGGCCGGCGAAGGCCAGCAGGCCGATGCGCTCCCCCTTCAATTCACGGATGAGATCATGCGCGGCCAGTTTGGAGCGCATGAGCCGGTCTGGAGCGACATCCGTGGCCAGCATGGAGCGGGACGTGTCGATGGCGATGAAGACATTCCGTCCTTTGTCCGGGATGTCAATCTTCTCCGTGCCCCAATGGGGCCGCGCCACGGCGGTGACAAAACAGGCGAGCCCGAGCAGGTAAAGGATGTGCGCGGCCCAGGAGCGCCAGCGCGAGGTCCCGGCCACGAGCGCCGGGCGCAGACGCGCGGCGGTGAATGCCTGCACCGCGGCGGAGGCGTGCGCGTCCACCCACAACTTCACCAGCACCAGAACAGGCGCGAGGAGGAGCAGCCAGAGCAGCTTGGGATGGGCAAAGGTGACCGTGTTCACACCGTGACGGATTCGGGGGAGGTTCGCAGGAGGGTGAGGCAGAGCAGCAGCGCGAGCACCAGCAGCGCGGCGGCGGCGTACAACGGATAATGGAAAAGCTCCTCCGCCTCCGTGAACTTGCGGCGCTCGATCTTGGCCTTTTCGAGCTTGTCGATGGTGGCGAAGACCTCGGCCAGGGAGTTGAGATCCTGCGCCATGTAAAACTGTCCGTTGCCTATCACAGCGACCTCCTTGAGGGTCTTTTCATCGAACAACTGCTGTCCCACAGGCGTGAAGGTGCCGCGACGGGGGTCCGGGATGACATGCACGCCGGGCGTGCCGATGGCGATGGTGTAGATCTTGATGCCGAGCGTGGCGGCGAGCTTCGCGGCGTCCTGCGGGCTGAGACGGCCGGAGTTGTTCGCGCCGTCGGTGAGCAACACGATGATCTTGCTGGGTGTCTTTTCCTTTTTGATGCGATTCGCGGCGCTGGCGATGCCGGAACCGATGGCGGTGCCGTCTCCGACGCGCTGCGTCTGCACGCGGTCGAGGTTGTTGATGAGCCAGTCACGGTCGAGTGTGAGCGGACACGGCAGATAGGTCTCCCCGGCGAAGGCGACGATGCCGATGCGGTCGGAGCGGCGGCCTTGAATGAAGTCCGTCATCACGCGCTTCGCCGCGGTGAGGCGGTTCACCGGCTGGCCGCCGATGTAGAAGTCCTCGATCAGCATGGAAAGGGACACATCGACAGTGAGCATGATGGAGATGCCATCCGTCTTCTCCTCCTCGGTGGAGAGCAGCTTCTGCGGACGCGCGAGGGCCATGATGGCCACGGCCACAGATGTGAGCACGAGGCTGAACCACAGCCAGCCAAGCCCGGAGCGGGACGACTTGCCGAGATCCCCCAGCATGGAGGCACCAGGAAACACAATGGCCGCGCCGCGGCCACGACCACCACGCAGCGCCTTGAGCAGCGGAAAAAGCAGGAGCACGAGCAGCCACGCAGGCTGCGCAAACTGGAAATCTGGAATGCCAGGAATCCTCATACCCTCTCCTCCTCGACACGTGCGATGGCCAGATCCACCAGGGCCATGGATTCATCCACGGTGCGCGGCGCCGGCATGAACGACATGTCGTCACATAGCCGGGCCACAGGCGCGAAACGCTCCTTCCACGCGCCCTCCGCGCGCGGCACCGGCACGCCTGCCTGAAACTGGCGCAGGTGGCTGAAAATCTCCGCCGTCGTGCGCGCCGTGGCGGGCACGGCATAGCGCTCGGTCAGATAACGCCGCAGGATCAGCGAGATACGGTGGCTCATCTCGGACGGCGGGATGGAGGTCACCCGGGAGCGAAGGTCCGAGAGCGCACGGAGGGTGGAGGACAGCGGCTGCCGGGCCGGGATGTGCGCAGCAGGCTTCGGACGGAGGATGAGCCAGATGATCAATCCCAGGAGGAGCAGCGTCAGCAGACCGATGACCCATGGCAGCCACCATACCGGCGGCGGCGGCACATCGCGCATCTCCGGCAGTGCCTTGTGCGGCAACGGCGGCGCGGCGGGAAGCTGCGGCATCTGGGCCAGCAGCGGCATCCACGTGTGGAATGAGAAAAACAGCGCCGCGAACCTCATGCGCGCCTCCTTTTCCTGCGGGAGCGGAAATACGCCTTCAACGCCGGCACATAATCCTCGTCCGTGCGCACGGTGATGCGCTCCACGCCGCTTTTGCGAAGAAGATGGTCGAGCGCTTGCTGGCGGGCGGCGACGCGCTCATCGAACTTCGCCCGCACCTCCGCATTGGAGGTGTTCAGGACCACCTGCTCCCCTGATTCAGGGTCCTGCAGCACGACACGGCCCACATTCGGGAGCACCAGCTCGCGCGGATCGGTGATCTGCGCCGCCACGACATCATGCTTCGCAGCCAGCGCGCGCAGGGTCTTCTCCCATTCCGTGGTGGATGTCTGGAAATCGGACACGATGATCACCAGCGCGCGATGCGCGATGCGCTGGAGCGCCAGGTTCAGCGCGGGGCGGATGTCCGTGCCGGCATGGCGCGGCTCGCAGTTCAAAATGTCGCGCAGGATGCGCAGCGCGTGCGGGGAGCCTTTGCGCGCGGGCAGATACTCCTCCACCTGGTCCGAAAAGAGCGTCACGCCGACCTTGTCCTGGTTTTGCACCGCGCTGAAGGCAAACACGGCGGCGATCTCCGCCGCGCGCTCGCGTTTCGAGTCCTCCTGGCTGCCATAGTCGGCGGAGCCGCTCACATCGACGCAGAGCATGACCGTGAGCTCGCGCTCCTCGACGTATTTGCGCACGAAGGGCTCGTTCATGCGCGCGGTGACGTTCCAGTCCAGGAAGCGCACGTCATCCCCGGCCTGATACTCGCGGAAGTCATCGAACTCGATCCCCTGCCCTTTGAAACGCGAGTGATACTGTCCGCCGAGCACCTCCTTCACCATGCCACGCGTGAGCAGCTCAATGCGCCGCACACGCTTCAGAATACGCGTGAGCCGTGCGTCGTTGTCGCTGGTGGCAGGGGCAGGCATGGAGGGTGCGCACCGTTAAGGCACCGGGATCTTGTCCAGCAGCGTCTTGATCACATCCTCCGTGGTGACGCCCTCAGCCTCCGCCTCATACGACAGAAGGATGCGGTGGCGCAGGATGTCCGGCGCCAGGTCTTTGATGTCCTGCGGGATGACGTAGTTGCGTCCTTGCAGGAAGGCCAGCGCCTTGGAGGCCAGCGCCAGGTTGATCGTGCCGCGCGGCGAGGCACCGCAGCGGATGAGCAGCTTCAAATGCGGTGCCACGGTCTCCGGGAAACGGGAGGCGTTGATGATCGTCACGATGTAATCGCGGATTTTCTCATCCATGTAGAGGGTGTTCACCACCGAACGGCTGTCGATGATCTCAGACACCTCCGTGACCTTGTTCACGTCCAGCTTCGGAGCGGAGGTGGCCATGGCGTCGAGCACCTGGCGCTCCTCGGCCGGGCTGGGATAGGTCACGCGCACCTTGAGCAGGAAGCGGTCGAGCTGCGCCTCCGGCAGTGTGTAGGTGCCCTCCTGGTCGATGGGGTTCTGCGTGGCCAGCACGAGGAAGGGATCCGGCAGCTTGTGCGTGTGCTCCCCGATAGTCACCTGGCGCTCCTGCATCGCCTCCAGCAACGCGGACTGCACCTTGGCGGGTGCG
>JABTUN010000004.1 GCA_015075365.1 Verrucomicrobiaceae bacterium | reverse complement strand
CCCCCGTGGCGCGGAGGGAGCCCCCCGTGGCGCGGAGAGAGCCCCCCGTGGCGTGGAGGGAGCACCCCGTGGCGTGGAGGGAGCCCCCGTGGCGTGGAGGGAGCCCCCCTTGGCGCGGAGGGAGCCCCCCGTGGCGTGGAGGGAGCCCCCGGCGCGACGGTTTTCGGGGTTTGGGGGGCTGATTTCGAGCTTGGGGGCCGAAAACGAGGCGAAAATGGGTCGCGATGCCTTTTCGGGGTGCGGCGAGGCTACGCGGCCGCTCGGGTGACGGAACCCCGGTGGGGTTCGCGGGGTGGCGGGGAGGATGAGGCGGATGCGCGGTCCCCGGAGAGCGCTCGCTGGCGCTCGGCACTCCGGGGCTGCATGACGCAAGCCCGTTGGGCTTGGGGTGGCGTTTGAGTGCGGTGAACGAGAAAATGGTCATCGAACCGCAACGCGGTTCTGGCATGCAGCCCAAGGGGGCCGAGCCTGGGCGAGGCTCCCTTGGGAATCGGGTGAGGCCTCCCCGGCCCGGTTTGCGGACCGCATCGCGGTCCCGTCAGGAGCTGGCGAGGTTGCGGGGACGTTCGGGTGACGGAACCCCGATGGGGTTCGCGGGGTGGCGGGGAGGATGAGGCGGATGCGGGGTCCCCGGAGAGCGCTCGCTAACGCTCGGCACTCCGGGGCTGCATGACACAAGCCCGTTGGGCTTGGGGTGGCGTTCGAGTCCGCTGAACGAGAAAGCGGTCATCGAACCGCAACGCGGTTCGGGCAGGCAGCCCAAGGGTGCCGAGCCTGGGCAAGGCTCCCTTGGGAATCGGGTGATGCCTCCCCGCCCGGTTTGCGGACCGCATCGCGGTCCCGTCAGAGGCGTGGCGAGGCCGCGGGGACGTTCGGGTGCCGGAACCCCGGTGGGGTTCGCGGGGTGGCGGGGAGGATGCGGGGTCACCGGAGAGCGCTCGCTGGCGCTCGGCACGCCGGGGCTGCATGACGCAAGCCCGTTGGGCTTTGTGCAAGAGAATGAGGGCTCTGGCTCAAGCCAGTTTTGTTTCAGCCTGATATGGTTCCCCAGTAATGAGAACTTCCTCACATCGGGTGATCAGATAAAGTGCCGCACCCTCGACTAGTGCGGGGGTAAAAGTGCCGTTTTCGATGGCTAGCATGATTCGCTTGCCGCTCGGAAGGCTAACAGAAACCGTTTTGGGTTCAGGGGTGCCTCGGTCTGGTGTGGGAGGGAACAACAAGGTCAATTGACGATCTCCCGGAGAAACGGACCAACGGGCGAAAGTGCCCGCTGGAATTGAAGTTGCAGGATTCTCATCCACTTTGATTTCATATACTGCTTGGGAGCCAAACGGATCGATTGGTAGGGGGCGGATGATATACAAATGGGCCAACTCGTCAGGCACTTCCGGCAGAACATAGTTCAGATTTGGTGGGTTTCCCTGACGACGGTAACTTGCCAACACTCGCGAGAAAATCTGGGTGAAAGTGCCTGCCCAGATAGAAAGGGCCGTGACTCCTGTGAAGCACAGTATGACTGGCTTACCGTTGAACCCGAGAATTGTTTGTTTTCCTCCAAACCAGTCTGGCAGGAGTTTTACCATCATTAACACAAAGCCCCCGGCGAAGAATGAAGATAAAACTGCGACACCTATTCCGAGAATGAACACGCGAATCCTCGACCCGCCCCTAACACCATTCTCCACTTCATAACAGCGATTGCACAATTGGGACTTATCCAAGGAGAACGATTGCAGGGGCATGTAACTGACGCCGCAACGAGAACAGGCCACGGGATCCGAATACATTTTTTTCAATCGCCGAGATCGGATGAAGAAGGGAACGGCGAGAAGCCAGAGTGAGAGGATAGCTAGTACGGGGTACAGTGATTCACCCAGATCGACGACGGCCACTACTTGTTGTTTGATCATAGTCTTGTTGAAGCCTTGTAGCAGGCCATCCTGTAACGGTGCAATAAGAAACAAATGCACAGGCCGGGCGAATCTTAGTCTAACCAGCGAGACCCCGAACGGCCACATCAAATCAAGTTCAGTGTGTTCATGCGTCTATTTCACCGCCAAGCTGAACACACTCTGTGAAAACAGAAATGCGGGCGATGCTGCCCGCCTTTCTGTTTTGACCTCGTGGCTAGAGTGAGTTCACTGACACGCCTCACACGTCCCGCCATTGCGCATGGCTTCGATGGAGCAGGCCAGTTTTTCGGCTTCGGAGTATTCGTTCTTCGCGCCGGTGATGACGCTGCTGCGGATCTCCTTCTGGAACTCGGCGGTGCTCTTCTCGATGTTGGAGGCGCTGCGGGTGCGGAGGTAGTAGGTGGTTTTGAGGCCTTTGCGCCAGGCGCCACGGTACATGTGGCTGAGGACGCTCATTTCCTTGCCGCCGAAGAACAGGTTCACGCTCTGGCTTTGATCGATCCACTTCTGGCGACGGGCGGCGGCATCGACGACCCAGGCCCAGTCGATGCTGAAGGCGGTGGCGTAGCGGCGCTTGAGGTCCACGGGGATCTCTTCGATGGCTTCGATCTCGCCGTCCATGTACTTGAGCTTGTTCTGGATGTCCGGGGTCCACAGGCCGCGCTTTTTGAGGTCGCGGATGAGGTAGGGATTGAGGAGCATGAAGTCGCCGGAGAGGTTGGCCTTCACGAGCATGTTGCTGAGCAGGGGCTCGATGCAGGGGCTGGAGCCCATGATGTTCGAGATGGTGGCCGTGGGGGCGATGGCGAGGACGTTGCTGTTGCGCATGCCTTGCTTGGCGATCTTCGCACGGAGGGCGCTCCAGTCCATCTTGCCGCCGCGGGGGACATCGACGTCCTGGCCGCGTTCTTTGGAGAGGAGGTCGAGGGTGTCCTGCGGGAGGAGGCCGCGGTCCCACTTGCTGCCTTTATACGTGGAATACTGGCCACGCTCCGCGGCGAGGTCGCTGGAGGCCTCGTAGGCGTAGTAGGCGATGGCTTCCATCATCTCGTCGTTGAACTCGACGGCTTCCTTGGAGGCAAAGGGGATGCCTTTGCGATAGAGGGCATACTGCAGGCCCATGACGCCGAGGCCGATGGGGCGGTGGCGGATGTTGGAGGTCCTGGCGGCCTCGGTGGGGTAGTAGTTGATGTCGATGACGTTGTCGAGGGCACGGACGGCGCTGCGGATGGTCTCGCGGAGCTTGGCGTGGTCGATGTTGCCGGCGTCGTCGAGGTGGTTGTCGATGAGGACGGAGCCGAGGTTGCAGACGGCGGTCTCATCGGCGGAGGTGTTCAGCGTGATCTCGGTGCAGAGATTGGAGCTGTGGATGACGCCGACGTGGTCCTGCGGGCTGCGGACGTTGCAGGGGTCCTTGAAGGTGATCCAGGGATGGCCGGTCTCGAAGATGGCCTTGAGCATGAGCTTCCACAGATCGACGGCGGCCATTTCCTTGCCGAAGATCTTGCCTTCGCGGGCGAGGGCTTCGTATTGCTCGTAGCGCTTTTCAAAGGCGGAGCCGTAGAGCTCGTGGAGGTCAGGGACTTCGTTGGCGCGGAAGAGGGTCCAGTTTTCACGGGCCTCGAGGCGCTTCATGAAGAGATCGGGGATCCAGTTGGCGGTGTTGAGGTCGTGCGTGCGGCGGCGCTCGTCACCGGTGTTGATGCGGAGCTGGAGGAAGTCCTCGATGTCGTTGTGCCAGACCTCAAGGTAGGCGCAGCCGGAGCCGCGGCGCTTGCCGCCCTGGTTGACGGCGATGAGCTGGTCGTTGTGCAGCTTGAGGAAGGGAATGACGCCCTGGGATTCGCCATTGGTGCCTTTGATGTAGCCGCCGGTGCCGCGGACGCTGGTCCACGAGCCGCCGAGGCCGCCGGCCCACTTGGAAAGGAAGGCGTTCTCCGCGATGCCGCGGATCATGATGGACTCGATGCTGTCGTCCACCTTGTAGAGGTAGCAGGAGGAGAGCTGGCTGTGCAGCGTGCCGCTGTTGAAGAGCGTGGGCGTGCTGGAGCAGAAGCGGCGGCCTTTGTACATCTTGTAGATGCCGATGATCTTGTCCTCGGGGTTGCCATCGCGTTCGCCGACATTGAGGCCCATGGCGACACGCATCCAGAAGAGCTGGGGCGTCTCGAGGCGCTTGGCGGGCTTGATCTTCTTATCGACGATCAAATAGCGGTCGTAGAGGGTCTGGATGCCGAGGAAGTCGAAGTCGAGATCGGCGGCGGGATCGAGGGCGTCGGCGAGCTTGTCGAGGTCGAACTGAAGCAGGCGGGGATTGTAGCGGTCGATCTCGACGCCGCGGGCGAGATTGCGGCGGAAGGTGCGGCGGTGGAACTCGCGGAGCTGGTCGATGCCATCGCGGACGATGTCCCAGCCGAGCACTTCCTCATAGATGTAGCTCAGAAGCACGCGGGCGGCGAACTTGGCGAAGTCGGCGTCTTTTTGCATCAAGGTCTTCGCATTGAGGATGACGGTCTTTTTGAGGTCATCGAGCGTGATGTCGGAATTCAGCGAGCGGCGCAGCTCCATCTCGATCTCCGCCCGGGTGAGGCACAAATCGAGGCCGAGCATGGCGAAGTCGATGCGCTTCTTCAGATCGGTGCCGTCCCAGAGGAAGGAATTGCCGTCGGCGGTCTTCACGAGGATGAGCGACTGCTGCTCCTGGCTCTCGATTTCATTCGCGGCGGCGGCTTCGACCTCATCGGCATCGCGCATGGTGTTGCGCAGGGCACGATACTGGATGTAGGCGCGGGCGACCTTGAAGAAGCCCTGCTTCATGAGCTCCTCCTCGACGAGGTTTTGCACGTCCTCGATGTGGATGAACTGCTTGTTCTCCTCCGCGATGACGCGGCTGACGGCCTCGGCGATGGCGACGGCGGGCGAGGAGTCCATCTCGAGCGAGAGGAAGGCCTTGCGGACGGCGATCTCGATCTTGTTGTGATTCCACGGCACGAGCTGGCCGCTGCGACGGATGACTTTGGTGTTCACGATGAGCGGCTGGATGGTGGCGTCGGCAAAAGGATCGGCGGCGCGTTTGCGCTTCTCCGCGAGGGTGCGGGCGACGTCGTGGGCGTTGTTGTTGATGAGGGCCCGCTCGATGCAGTGATAAATGTCCTTCGCGTTCAAGCTGCCGCTCCCTTCGGCGAGCTGCGCCGTGCGCTGGTAAATCTCCTCCGTGACCGCCTTGGAGATCTTTTGCACGAGCTGCTGGTTGCTCTCATTGAAGATGTCCCCCTCGTGCTTCTGCCGGGCGAGGAAGAGGTCCGTCAGGGCGCTGCCCACGGTGTCCGCGATCTCCTTCGCATCAAAGTCACGCTCGGTGCCGCCGATGTTCACTTTGATCGAGGCCGGCACGGAGACCTCGGTGGACGAGATGGCCAGGGTGCTCCACTCAAAGCGGGGCTTCTGGTCTTTCGGGGTCTGGGTAACCTTCTTGAGGACTTTGTCCTCTTGCAGCAGGGAGGTGATCATGGCGGGAGGAGTGGGCTGTTGGATTTGAACGAGGCGGGGAGGGGCGGGGGCGGAAAATTTGGGGATCGGGAGGATGCGAAACGGGTGCGTCTTACTCCAGCGAAAGTTATTCTTTCTTGTTCGGAAGGTTGTTCACATCGGACCCGGATCACAGGTCGTCATCGGAGGTCTGCACGAGGGCGGACCCCTTCTGGTAGTCGGTGACCTTGCCTTCGAAGAAATTCTGCTCCTTGCGCACGTCCATCATCTCCGCCAGCCAGGGCAGCGGGTTCTGCACGCCGGGGTTTAGCGCGGGCAGGCCGCAACCGGCCAGGCGGCGGTCGGCGATGTAGTCGATGTACTGCTCGAACTCGGCCGCGCCGAGGCCGACGGCGTTCACCGGCAGGCAGTCGCGGATGAAGGCTTTTTCGAGGGTGATGGCCTCGCGCATGATGTTCACCAGTTCCTCCCGGAATTCCTGGGTCCAGAGGTCCGGATTCTCCTCCACGAGGTCCATGAACAAGTTGCGGAAGACCTCGATGTGGTTCGACTCGTCCCGCAGCGTGTAGCGGAACATCTGGCCGATGCCGGGGAACTTGTTCTGGCGGTAGAGGGCCAGGATCATGCCAAACAGGCCGTAGAACTGCGTGCCCTCCATGCACTGGCCGAACATGAAGATGTTCTTCGCCAGGAGCTGCTTGTTCTCCAGCTTCGTGAGGTCGATGTCCCGGCGCATGTTCTGGGAGATGCGGGTGACGAACTCGTTCTTCTTCACGATCGTCGGGATCTGCTCAAACATCGCCTCGCACTCATGCGGATTGATCCCGAGGGAGGAGATCATGTACAGCAGCGAGTCGGCGTGGATGTTTTCCTCGTGCGCATGGCGGCCGAGCACCAGTTTCAGCTCCGGCGCGGTCACCAGCTCGCGGACGACGTGCTGGATGTTGTCCCCCACGATGCCCTCGGCGGCGGAGAAGTAGCCGATGCCCATCATGATGATCCAGCGCTCGTTTTGCGTGATCTCGTTGGAGCGCCACTGCTCCACGTCCTTCTGCATCTGGATGTCCTCCGGCTCCCAGTGGTTGGCTTTCATGATCCGGTAAAGATCATAGGCCCACTGATATTTAAGGGGCAGGAGGTTAAAGGTCATCGATTTGCGACCATTGATGACCTTCTTGGCCGCGAAAGCAGCCTCAGCTTTGTCTTGGTCGAGCGGGAACTCGCGATTGCCGATTTTGTAAACCTTATCCATGGCGATTTCGTTGCAGAGTGAGGGGTTGAGAGTCGATTTTTCGGGAAAACGGGAGAGCGATCAGCGAAGTCTATAAATACTATATATTCGAGTCGCGGTTTTGATGATGCACAACATCTTGTGTTTTGACCAGAAAAAAATCCCACCAATGGGGCTCAAAACCGTTTCCCATCGCATTTTCGAGGGTTCCACGGCGAAAATATTTTCCACACGGAAAAAGGCCGGGGCGGACGATCAAAATTGAGAACTTATTCCCAACCGGGGAAACTTGTTCACAGCCAAGGATTTCAGAAATCCAGCTCTTCATGGACTCAAAAAGCCACCCAAACGGCACGGCTCTCGCTTCTCCCCTCAAAGGGTCGTTTTTTACGCGCCTGTGCCCGACCGGGTGATTGCGGCTAAGCGAAGGCCGGTGAGGACCGTTGCGTATCTGCCCACGCGCCCATGAAACCCCTCCCCCTTCTGCTGCTCATCGCTGTCGCGGCCTCCGCCGCCGACTTCAAAAAGGACATCCAGCCCATCCTGGAAAAGAACTGCTACGAGTGCCACAGCGAAAAGACCGGCAAGCGCAAGGGCGGCTTCGTCTTTGACGACCTGGAAACCTTCAAGCTGGACATCGCGGACACGGACGTGGCACAAATCCGCCCCGGCAAGCCGGATGACAGCCATTTTCTCGAAGTCATCGTCAACGAGGGGCACGAGCGCCACATGCCGCCGAAGGGACAGCTTTCCGCCTCCGAAATCCGCAAGATCACGGAATGGATTCAGGAAGGGGCCAGTTTCGACAAAGCCGGCCCAGGCGGCTCCGCCCCGGTGGCCGCCGCGCCCGCCAAAAAATCCCTCCCGCCCATCATGAGCTGGACAAATCTCGAAGGAAAGACCATCCGCGCCGGCTTTGTGCGGCTTGAGGGAGATCATGTGGTCCTGCGCATGCCCGCCAACGGCCAGGAGGTGCCCTACCCCCTCGCCAAGCTCAACGAGACCAGCCGTAAGCAGGCCCAGGACGCCGGGGCACCTTGATTCAGGGCTCTTTCACGCCGCGTTCGCCGCGCGCCACTGCTCGAACTGGTCCTTGGTGGTGCGGAAGACGGCGGCGCAGCGCGGGCAGGTCACCTGGGCCACGCCGTCCTCGAAAATGTGGTCCAAGTCCTCTTTGGGCAGCCGTGTGATGATCGGCAGCAGGCGCTCCACGCTGCAGCCGCACTCGAATTGATAGCCGCGCGTCTCCAGCAGGGTGAGGTGCTCGTCCTGCTCGATCTCCAGCACGTTTTCGAGCTGCATCCCGGTCAGCCAGATCTCGTCGCAGTCGGGTTCGGCGGAGATCTGGACGAATTCCTCGTCCGGCAGGCGGAAGAGACGCGTGCGGCGCTGCTCGCTGACGGTGTAGAACTCCTCCACGCCGCGGAACACATCCGCGCCCTGGAACTCGATCATGCTCTGGCGTGTGGGATGGTTTGGACGCGTCGTCTGCGCGATAAAGAGCGCCTCGCCCTCCTGCTTCACGTCCTCCGTGAAGACGCGGCCGGTGACACGGCCCGGATGCGTGCTGCCAGTGACAAAGAGGTTCGCACGCTGCGGTTCCTTCACATGGATCGTCCACGCGGTGGTCTCATCGTGCGGGCGGGAGCAGAGGTGCAGCGCCAGCGCGGCCAGCGTGTCCTTGAGCATCTGGTCGAGCGCCTCCTTGTGCTGGATGCCGTGCTGCATGAGGTGCAGGTAGTAGTCCAGGTAGAGCTGCTGGAATTTCCCGCGCACGAGCAGCGCGTTGCGCTTCCGCACAAAGTAGGAGCGGAGTTCGACGACGGAGAGCTCGGGAGGCGGGAGGGCGGACATGGGGGCTTGGAGCTAAGAGCAAAGGGCGTGGAGCGGCGCAAGGGAGACTTCGCCTGCGATCTACGGTGTGTCACTCTTTGCTCTTCGCCCTACGCTCTCCGCGCCCTCATTTACCCACGCGGAACAGCTTCTCCTGGTTGCGGATGAAGAGGCTGCCGTCGCTCACGCTGATGCTGGCGCGCACGCTTTCCGCGTTGCCGTTGGGCTTGGAGCCGTTGCCCATCTCATTGACCGCCAGCAGCTCGAACTTGTCCGTGTTCGCCTTGGCGACGTACACCTCGCCCCAGAAATTGATGCAGTACACCTTGTCGTCGGCCACGGTGGGGCTGCTCTCGAACTTGGTTTTGCCACCCAGCTCGCCGGACCACACGACCTTGCCGGTCTTCGGCTCCAGGCAGCTGAGGATCTTCTTCCCGCCGTCGAGGATATAAAAATGTCCTTTGTAGAAGGCGGGCGTCGGCACGTCGCTGGTCACGCCTTTCGGCTCCGTCTGCCAGAGCGGCTGTGTTTCTCCCTTCGCGTCGAGCGGCATGGCAAAAACGGGCGAGTTCTTCGGCGCGCACACGATGGCGATGCCGTCGCCGACGACCGGTGAGGGCACGAGGCGGAAGAAGCTGTTGTAGCCTTCGCCCGGCGGGTTCCAGGTGGCCATGCGGGAGAATTCCCTGCCGCTGACCGCGTCATGAATGGTCAGCGTGTCGCCACCTGAGATCAGCATGAGGCGCTGGTCCTTGTAAGTGGTGAAAACCGGGCTGCTGAAGGCTTCCAGAGACTCGATCTTGGCCGTGCTGGGGCGGATCACCTTCCAGATGTCCTTCCCGGTCGCCGGGTCGATGGCCAGGACGTAGCTGCTCATGTCCTTGCCCGGCGTGCCTTTGTTGAAGCCGTGAAACTCAAATGGCTCGTTGCGCTGGAGCACCTGGATGTACAGCTTTCCACTGTCGATCGTGGGGCTGCTGCCATAGGTCCACTGCGTGCCAAAGGCGCCGTGCGTCTCCTTGAAGTCGCGCTTCCAGACGATCTTGCCGCCGAAGTCGCAGGCGGCGGCCACGGCGTTCGCAAACAGGAAGTACACGCGGTCTCCGTCCGTGGCGGGGGAGGGGCTGGCGAGGTTGCTCTTGTCATCCCACTGCACCTCATCGCCCTCGGAGATGGTGACACGCCACTTCTCCTTGCCGGTCTGCTTGTCATAGCACAGGCCGATCAGCTTTTTCTCCGCGGCGATCGGCGCTGTGATGAAGACATGGTCACCCCAGATCACCGGCACGGAGGCGGAGATGCCCGGCACGTCCGCAGCCCACTTGACACCCTCCTGCGGGCTGAACTTCACCGGCAGCCCGGTTTCCCCGCTGGTGCCGTTTTGTTCCGGCCCGCGCCAGTTCGGCCAGTTTTCGGCGCTGGCAAAGGAGGTCAAAAGAGCGAGGGCGAGGAGCGGGGCGGTCGTTTTCATGAAGGAGCAGGTGAGGAAAGCCAAAACGCGCCGTGATGTCGAGTTGTTTTCGGATTTGTCTCCGATCCCGGCGCGTGGCAGCCTGAGATGCATGAGTCCGCGCTACGAACTGCTCGAGAGAATCGCCGAAAGCGGCCAGGGCATCGTGTGGCGCGGCAGGGATCGTGAAACGGGCCGGGCAGTCGCCGTCAAGCAACCCGGCGGGCCGTCCGCGCTGGTGAACATCGCGAACCCGCATGTCGTACGCGTCCTGGAATGTGCCCCGGACACGATGGTGATGGAGTGGGTCGAGGGGACGACGCTGGAGGCGCGCGGGAGGCTGGACGAGGCGGCGTTTGACGCGCTGGTGCGGCAGGCGCTCGATGGTGTCGGGGCGCTGCATGACGCGGAGTTGCTCCACCTCGATCTGAAGCCGGAGAACATCCTGATTTCAGGTTCTGGATTTCAGATTCTGGATTTCGGATGTGTACAGCGCGCAGAGGACGCGCGGGCGGGGCTGCGCGGATCGGTGCATTACATGGCGCCGGAGTGTTTTGAGCGCGGCCGGCTGGACGCGCGGGCGGATCTGTATGCGCTGGGCTGCGTGTTTTACTTCGCGCGCACGGGACGGACGGCGTTTGAGGGTGAATTGAAACCGCAAGTCGTCACGGCGCATCTGCTGCACCGGGTGGAGCGGCTGCCAGGCAAGTTGGGGGATTGGATTGACCGGCTGATGGCGCGGAAGCCGGAGGACAGGCCGGCCTCGGCGCACGAGGCGCTGGCGGAATATGCGGCCATTGCACAGATCGTGGCGGACGCGTAGTGTCCCGGCATGAAATCGCTCCTCGCCGGTCTTGCCCTGCTTTTCCCAGCCCTCGCCGCCGCCGTGCCGATGGAGAAGGACGTGGCGCATGTCGTGATCACCCAGTCCGATCTGGAGAACGCCAGCCGGTGGAATGAAATCCGCCGCTGGACGACCGAGGCGGCGGAGCGGGGCGCGAAAACCCTCGTCTTCGAGATCAATGTGACCCAGGCGGGCGCGCAGGCCGCGCTGCCGCTGGCGGAGGAGATCGCGAAGCTGAAACTGCGCACCGTGGCCTGGGTGAACACCTCCGCGGTGGGCGGCGGCGCGCTGCTGGCGCTGGGCTGCGATGAGATCTGGATGGCTCCTGGCGCGCGCATCGGCGCGGCACCACCCGCGGTGCCGCAGGACAAGGAGCTGTCTCCCAAGGCGCAGGACACGCTGCTGGCGGAGGCACTGGCCGTTTTGAAGGCGGGCGCGCGCAGCCTGGCGAAGCTCAAAGGGCACAAGCCGGAGATCGCGGAGGCCTTTGTGGACCGCGAGAAGGGCTACGAGCCGCATGCCGCCAAGGGTGAGCTGTTGCTGCTCGACGCGGACACGGCGGTGCCGCTGCTGGCGAAGGGCATCGCGGCCGATGTGAAGGCCATCGCGAAGGATTCGCCGGTTGTGACGCTGAATTCGGCCTGGTTTGACCAAAAGCCGGCCGAGGCTCCCCCAAGTGCCGCCGCTTCGCCAAAACCGGGTTTTGAGACCAAGGAGGCCAAGGTGGAGAAAACGAAGTCCTCCGGCATCTACACCGGCAAGGTGGTGGTCATTCCCGTGGGGGAGGAGGATTTGATCATCCCGGCGCGCTTTGAGTTCATGAAGCGCACGCTGCGCCTGTGTGACGAGCAGCGCGCGGAGGCCGTGTTGTTCGATCTCGACACGCCGGGCGGCATGGCCTGGGAGACAACGACGCTGATGATGCAGGATTTGCAGAAGCTCACGGTCAAGTCCCTCGCTTTTGTGAACACGCGCGCCATTTCCGCCGGGGCGCTGACGGCGATGGCCACGGATGTCATCTACATGGCCCCTGCCAGCAGCATCGGCGCGGCCACGCCGGTCAGCGGCGGCGGCGACTCGCTGGGCGAGGCGGAGCGGGCAAAGTACAACTCCGCCTTCCTCGGCATGGCGCGCGCCGCCGTGCGCGCCAAGGGCCATGACGTGCGCATCCTGGAGGGCATGATCGACATGGACGCTGGACTTGTGATCAACGGCAAGGTCATCGTGCCCAAGGGCCAGATCGTGACGCTCGACGCCGACCAGGCGACCATGCTGGTGGACGGCAAGCCGCTGCTCGCGAAGGCCATCGTCAAGGACATCGACGAGATCAAGAAGCGCGAGACCTTGAAGGGGGACACGCTGGTGGCGGAGCCGACAATGTTTGAGTGGATCGCCATCTGGGTGACGCAATTCGCCTGGCTGCTGATCCTCATCGGACTGGCCTCCGGCTATCTGGAGATGCAGACGCCGGGTTTCGGGCTGGCGGGGGCGGTGGCGTTGATCGCGTTCTCGATTTTCTTCTTCGGCCATTATGTGGCGGGCAGTCTGGTGGGGCATGAGACGATGATCATGACCCTGATTTTCATCGTGGGCATCGTGCTCATCGGTGTGGAGCTGCTGGCCGCGCCGGGGACGATCCTGCCGGGCCTCGCCGGCTTCCTCTGCGTGATGGTGGCGCTGGTTTACACGATGAGCGGCTGGGAGGTAGCCCCGGTTTTGCCTGCCGATGGCGTGCCGGCACCGGCGGAGGGCGGAGGCGGCGGTTTCGAGCTAGCCCACTATGCCACGGGCCTGCGGAATTTCGCGCTCGGGGTCACCGGCGCGGCCATTTTGATCGCGCTCATGATCCTGTGGGTGCCGGAATTGCGTCCCTTCCGCGCGCTGGTGCTGGAGGCTGCCGCCGGCGGCACCGTGACAGACGCGCCCGCACAGCGGGATGCGGCGCTGGCGCGCGTGGGAGACACCGGTGTCACGCGCAGCGCCCTGCGGCCCTACGGCAGCGTGGAGATCGGCGGGCGCATCGTGGAGGCCGTGGCGGACGCGAACGCCTACCTGGAAAGCGGCCGGGAGGTGCGTGTGCGGGAGGCGGGAGGCGGCCGGATCGTCGTGGAGGCGGTGTAGCTGCCAGGGGGCGCTGCCGCAGGGTGCATCCGTTAAGTTTTTCATGTTCACGGTTGTCAGCGCGGCTGATTTCCGTTAAAAATATAGCGTTATGTCCGAACCCGACCAGCTTTCCCGGCGCGAGCGCCAGATCATGAACGTCCTGCACGCGGAGGGCAGCGCCAGCGTGGCCACCGTGCAGGAAAAACTGCCCGATCCGCCCACGGACATGGCCGTGCGCCGCCTGATGCACATCCTGGAGGAAAAGGGGCATGTGAAACGGCTCGGCAAGGACGGAAGGGAGGTCATTTACGCCCCGGCGCAGTCCAAGGCGCGCGCCGGGCTCAACGCGTTGCGCCAGGTGCTGGACACTTTTTTCGGCGGGGCCATGGACGAGGCCCTGGCCGCCCACCTCACCCGCAAGGACGCCACGCTGACCGATGAGCAGGTGGAGCGCATGCAGCGCCTCATCGACGAGGCGCGCAAGGAGGGTCGCTAGAATCCGAAATGACGAACCTGTGAACTGACTGTATCCTCCGCCCCGAATACCCTCATGAACCCGGTGCTCCAACCCGATTTGCTGGCCCATCTGGCGCTGAAAGGCGCGGTGGTGCTGGTGGTGGCGTTGGCGGCGGGCATGCTGCTGCGGCATGTGGCGGCGGCGCGGCGGTATGCGCTCTGGATCGCCGCTTTGACCGCTCTGGCTCTGCTGCCACTGGCGATGTGGTTGCTGCCGGCGTGGCGCGTGCTGCCAGGAGTGGTTGAGACGCCTGCTTTGGAGACGGAACCGGCTTTGATGCTGAATGATGCGAGCGCGCCGGTTTCGGAAGATGTGCCGC
The DNA here is from genome assembly GCA_015075365.1 of Verrucomicrobiaceae bacterium. GTDB lineage: Bacteria > Verrucomicrobiota > Verrucomicrobiia > Verrucomicrobiales > Verrucomicrobiaceae > Prosthecobacter. Next base: position 664,207 of record JABTUN010000004.1, on the reverse strand, counting down.
CAAACACGATAAAGACGGTTTCGCGGCCGGTATGGGCGGCGAAGCCCTCAGAACCGCTTTTTTCGTGGCCTGACCTCGCTCGTCAACTGCCGGTGCTCTGGCTGGTGGTGGCGGGTTTGATGGCGGCGCGGCTGCTGTGGGGTTCCTGGAGGCTGCGGAGGCTGGAACGGAGTTTGCGGCCGGGAAATGAGGAGATGGTCGGACTCATCGCGCGGGACATGGATCTGAAGAAAACGCCGCGCGTGCTCATTGGCAGGCCGGACGCGGTGCCGATGGTGTGGGGCCTGTGGAGGCCGCGGCTGCTGCTGCCGGCGGGTTTTGAGTCCTGGCCGCGTGCGAAACGCCGTGCGGTGCTGCTGCATGAGCTGGCACATTTGAAGCGCGGTGATCCGCTGGCACTGTGGGCGGCGCAGTGGGTGAAGGCACTGCATTGGTTCAATCCGCTGGCCTGGGTGACCCTGCGCCAGCTCCGGCTCGACCAGGAGCGCGCGTGCGATGACGCCGCGTTGCGGCACGGCGTGCGGGCGAGCGAGTATGCGCAGCATTTGCTCGATTTGAGCCGCCACACGCGACTCGCGCCAGGTGTGGCGCTGTGCGCGCTGACGATCACGCGCTGCTCGCCAGTGGAGAAGCGAGTGCGGGCGATTTTAGATGCAAAACAAGAGCGTGGAAGTATTTCCCGCCATTGGCTGCTCGGTCTGGCGGGACTGGCGCTGCTGACGACGCTGCCGGTGGCGATGCTGCGCGCGCAGGAGGCGGAGAAGAAGCCGGCGATGAGCATTGAGGAGATGAAACAGAAGGTTGAGCAACTGCGGGCAGCCCGTGCGGACCGCCAGCCCTTGGAGCAGATGCTTGAGAAGCACCGTATCGCTGAAAAAGCCGAATGGGATTTCTTCCGGCAATTCGCCGAGCTGGAAGAACTCCCGCCGGGCGTCACGGTGCTGCGAACGACGCTCGAGGATCGTGGAAACGCCAAATGGCAGTTCTACATGAAGCGAAACGTGGCGACGGGCTGGCTGCGAAGCTCGCTGGGCGCTGCGGTGCAGGTGGATTGGATCGAGGGCGGCGGCCGCACGGGGAGCTGTCATCTGGCGAAAAGCGGAGGTCATGAAGTCGAGGTGATGTCCGCCGGGCCTGAGAGTGTGCATGTCACGGTTTCCAAAGCGGCACCGGACCTGGATATGACCGCGAGGGTTTTCGACAAGGACATCTGGCTCATCGCTCCTTATGCCGTTAGATGGAAGGAACTGCGCACTCTTGGCATGCTTGCGTTGCTTCCGGAGGGAGCGCGGCAGTCAACAGGATCGTTTGGAGTCATGTCATCAGTGGCTTTTTGCGCTCCGCATGACGCGGTGGCAGCCTGGTTGAATCACTCCCTGCAAGGAGCGGCGGATGTGGCGTGGCCGCAGGACGGCGCATTTTTCCGCCAGGTGTATCAAGCGGCGAATGATGTGCATATCGAGGTTTCGCCAACGCGTGATGGAAAAGAAGTGCGTGTGATCGTGTGGCGTGGGAAACGCAGCAACAGCCTGGCTCCGGATGCGGATTTGCCCGGGATGGAAATCCAAGGCACATCCCAGGCGCCCGCCATCGGGCCTCGTCGTCGCCAGTTGATCTCCGCCCCACCAGCCCCGGCTCCTCGCCGGCGCACCTTGATCAGTGATGCGGCGCCGGTGATGCGCTTGGGTGGTTCATTTCAGCAACCCGGCGTCCTGAAGCCATTCGAGGAGGCGCTGCGGCCAGCGCGCGGCGGCGCCGGGCTTGGCGTCCGCGCGATAGCCGAAGCCATGGCCAGCGTGGGCGTAGAGATGCAGCTCGGCGGGGATTTTGGCGGCCTTGTATTTGAGGTAGAGCGTGGCCATGCCCTCGGAGATGTCCGGACGGTCGTGGAAGCCGGCGGCGATGAAGAGCGGCGGCACGCCGGGCACAGGATTGAAAAGGCCGGAGGTGCCGGGGTAGATGAGGGCCTGGAAGTCCGGGCGGCTGGACTGGCGCTCGACGACATCGGCGGCGTCCTTCTGGCCGGGGTCGTTCTTCATGGCGGCAAAGGCGGCGAGTTCACCCCCGGCGGAGAAGCCGAGAATGCCAAGACGGTCGGTTTTCACGTTCCATTCGGCGGCGCGGCTGCGGATGAGGCGGATGGCACGGCGCGCATCGGCCATGGCGTGATCTTGAATGGTGTAGGTGCTGCCCTTTTCGCGAGCGAGGCGGTATTTCAGCACAAAGGCGGCGATACCGCGCTCTTGGAACCACTGGGCGAGCGCGTAGCCTTCGTGGCCGAGGCAGAGCTTGGAATGGCCGCCGCCGGGACAGATGATGACGGCGGTGCCGGTGCTTTTTTCGGCCGGAGGGACGAAGGGGGTGATCGTGGGGTTGTGCACGTTGCAGACGTTGCTGCCCTCGACGGTCTCGGACTCGGCGGCGCGGGCCTCGGAGCCGGGGGCGCCCTTTTCCCAAAGGGGGACGGCCTGTGGAAGATTTTCCGGCAGGCCGGCGGCGAACGCGGCTGCGGCGGCAAGGAGAGTAACGAAGGCGGTGAGAGCGGGTTTCATGGTGTGAGGGCTTAAACCCCAAGATTGAAGAGATGAATGCGAAAAGTCACCGAGAACCTGGGGGATTGATGATTGATGCGCATTCGATTGTTGGTTTTCGAGGTTCAGCGGCCGCGAGGCGAGGAGGCTTGTGCCTCAACATTCAACCATCGTTTGTCCGACCATCGTCAACCCGTTTGGGTTCTGCTGTCGCCGGGTCATTCCTGACGCGTGGCGGGAACGCTGCATCTTTTCCTTGGGCGCTCCGCGTTTTGGCGGGTATAGCGGCCCTTTCCCCACGCTCATGAGCAAGTCCTCCACATCCCTGCGTTTCCCCGGTGAGAGCACCTGGGAGATGTGGCGTTGTGATCGCGCTGGAACGTGGGAACTGGCGGCCGACACGGGCTCGGTGGAAAAAGCCGGACTGCATGGCATCCAGGCGCGATGCATCGACAGCGCGCCTTTCTGGACTGCCGCAGGGGATGGCGCGGAGACCGACCACGAGGAGGTGGCGCTGCTGCGCTGGGAGGCCCTGGGCGTGAGTGACACGGACGGCGCGCGCCAGTCCGCGCAGTGGACCGTGGTGCAGCAGCCGCACCGGGAACTGGTGGGCTCGATGGCGATCAGCGCGGACATGCTGGAGGACGAAAGCCTGGCGATGCCGGCGGAGGACTTTGACCTCAGCGCGCGCATGTTGCCGCTGCCGCCGGATGGCATCGCCATCTGGAAGGAATTGGGCCGCCATGTGATGGCGGTGACGCGTGGCGGCCGGCTGCTGCATGTGACGCTGCTGGCCGCGCCAGTGCTGGACGCGGACGCCGTGGTGGAATTGCGGGATGTGATGCTGGCGCTCGACGCGCAGGAGTTTCTCGACCGCGTGAGCACCGTGCGCGTGTGGACGGCTTGCGAGCCGGGATTCCTCAGCGGCGTTTCGAGCGTGTTTGACTGTCCGGATGTGGTGAACGAGCCGCGCCCGGCCCCGGTGCCGCCCGCGAGTCTGGCAGGGCTGGTGCCGATGGAGGTTGCGGTCCAGCGAGCGGCGTGGCGGCGGCGGATGCGGTTGGTGCAGATCGGTGTGGCACTGGCGGCGGTGTTTGTGGTCGTGTTCGCGAGCTGGGCCTTCGTTTTGTACCAGCAGGAGACACGGATCGCCGCGGAGGAGAGGCAGATCCGCGGTGTCGCGCCCCAAGTGCTCGAGGTGCAGGAGGCGAAGGACGCCTGGATGGCCATGGAGATGGCGGTGAGCCCGGATTTGTATCCGATGGAGCTGTATCACCAGGTGGTGTCCCTGCTCCCGCCGTCGGGCATCAAGCTCAACGAGTTCCAGATCGACGACGTGAAGCTCATCGTGCGCGGCGAGGCCAGCGACACGGAAAAGGCTTTCAACTTTCGCGACCAGCTCACAAACAATGCGGCGCTGTCGCGCTATGAGTGGAATTTCCCGGTGCCCAAGAGCGTGGACGGCACGCGCGTGCAGTTCGACGCCGTGGGCACCTACATGAAGGAGGGCGCGGAATGAAAGCCAGCGAGCAACGCCTCCTGATCATCCTCATCGCCATGGTGGCGGTGTTTGCCACCGGCTTCATGACCATGCGCATGCTCGACTGGCAGCGCGCGCTGGACAAGAAGGCGCGCTCCGTCCAGCTCCGCCGTGCGGAGACGGAGGCCCTGCTGGCGGAGGCCGGCCTGTGGAGCGCACGCCTGGCCTGGCTGCGGGAGAGCCAGCCGCCGATGACCAACATCAACCGCGCCAGCAGCGAGCTGAGCAAGGCGCTCGACGATTCCGCGAAGACGCACAACGTGACGATCGAAAACGGCCAGTTTGTGGAGCCGGTGGAGACCGCGCACTTTCACCAGGTGGGCAAGACGCTCCTTGTGAAGACGGAGATCAAGCCGCTCTTCCAGTGGCTGCATGAGATGCTCTCCCCGGAGACCTTCCACATGGTCTCCCACCTCACCATCGTGCCGCTCCCGGAGGATCCGAAGAAGGTGACGGCCACCATCCACGTCTCCCGGCTGTATTCGCTCGCCAAACCCGCCGGTGACGGCACGGAGGGCTCCACGCCATGAAGCACGCCCCGATAGCATCCGCCATGATGCTCCTGCTGGCCGCGCCGGCGGGCTGGATGGCGCTGCGTGCGCAGGACGCGGGTGAAGTGCCGCCGCCCGCGCCTGGGGAGACCGCGCCCGAGGTGTTCGAGCCGCCAAAGAAGTACGGCATTGAGCGCTACATGGCCGGTTGGGAGCGCAATCCCTTCGCCACGCCCACGCCGCCCTCCGCGCCCGCCGCGGTGGAGTCCGTGTTCAAGGACCTGGCCTACACCTCCGTCTATGGCCCGCAGGACAATCCCACCTTCACCGTGGTGAACACCCGCACCCACGAGCGCTACAAGGTCACGCTGAACACGCCGGACAAGAAACTCGGCCTGATGCTGAAGAGCTTCCAGCTTGGCAGCACGCGGAAGGATGCCTTCCTCGAAGTCGCGCTCGGCTCTGAGACCGCCACGCTGAAATACGCCGCCGATTACGCGAAACAGGCCGCGGCCCAGCCCGGAGCCGCGCGCCCGGGGGCGGTTCCCGGCATGCCTGCGGGCATGCAGGGCATTCCCCGGCCTGGAATGCCCACGGCGGCCACCAATCCAAACGCCATCCGGCCCGCCGGCATGACCGGCACTCCACAAACCCGCAACATCCCCGCGCCTGCAACCGCCGCTGCACCCACGGTGGTGGGCGCGCCCGCGATGGCGAACACCGGCGGCACAGGTGCCCCGATGGTCGTCGGTGGAGGTGGTGCTGCCATCGGCACGCCTGTCACTGGTGGCACCCCGGTGGTCACGCCGAATCCCGGAGGCGGAACAGTCACCATCGGCACGCCCGTCCCGGTCAATCCGGGGGTGCCCATCACGCCCGGCGCGCCGCGCCGCCGCACCTTGATCAGCAACTGACGCCGCATCCCACCCACGTCCCCTTCACCTCATGAAACACCCCTTTCAGCATGCCCTGCTGTGCGCCGCTCTCCTGGTGCCGGGCCTTTGGCTGCCGGTCATACGCCTCCAGGCGCAGGCGGTGCCTCCGGCTCCGGCCACCTCTCCCGCAGCGCCGCCACGGCCCATGGGTACGCCCAACATCACGCGTCCCACGCCTCCGCCCATCCGCCCGGTCAATGCCACCAATCCGAATGCCGTCCCGCCAGTTGTCCAGGGTGGCATCGTGCGCCCGGCCGGTGTGCTGACACCTCCCGGCATGGCCGCGCCAGCTTCGGGTACCGCCGCGCCGGCACCTGTGCCGGCGACGCCGTCTCCCGCCCCAGGGGGGAACAACAACGCCGCCGCGCGCCCCGCCGCCCCGCCGCCCGGTGCCGCCGCACCTCCACCGCTGCCCACGACCACTCCCGCGCCCGCCGCCACGCCGGCACCGAAAAAGGGCACCGCGCCGAATGTCATCGCCTTCGAGGCGGAGGAACTCACCGTCGTCCTGGAGGAATACTACCGCGTCACCGGCCGCCGCGTGCTCAAGGACCGCGGCCTGGAGGCCGTCACCGTCACCATCTCCGTCCCCGGCGAGTTCACCGACGCCGAATACCAGGACATCATCGAGAAAGGCCTCCTCATGCACGGCTACGCGCTCGTGCCCAGCGGTGACAACTTGTACAAGCTCGTCGCCGCCGAGACGGGCTCCTCTCCCGGCCAGCAGAATCTCCCCATGATCCTGCGCTCCGAGGAACTGCCGAAGACCGACCAGGTCGTCACCCACGTCGTTCAACTCCAGTATCTCTCCGCCGAGGACGCCGCGAACGCGCTCCAGAGCGCCATCCCGCCGCATCCTTATGGCAAGATCGTCGCCGTGCCCAATGCGCGTTCACTCGTCGTCACCGAGGCCTCGCAGACCATCCGCGCCTACCTCGAGCTGGTGAAGCAGCTCGACCTCCCGCCCAGCCAGACCACGCAAAAGACCATCAAGCTCGTCCGCACTGATCCCGAGGACGTCGCGAAGCAGCTCGAATCCCTCCTGGATCTCAAAAACAGCGGCTCGGGCAGCGGCACCGGCTCTGGCAGCCGTTCTGCGACACCGGCCACGCCGCGCGCGCCCGCCCAGCCCGGCATTCCCGGCGCGCCCACCACCGGCGGCGGTGTGGCGCAGCCTGCCGCCGCCTCCGCGCCCGTCGTCTCCGCCAGCGGCGGCGGCCTCACCGCCGAGGGGCCGAAACCCGTCATCCTCCCCCTGCCGCGCACCAGCAGCCTGCTCGTCATCGCCCGGCCTCTCGACATGGAGTTGATCGAAAAACTCATCGCCGAGATCGACGCGGAGTCCGCCACCACGAACTTCATTTCCCGCCGCCTCAACTACATCGACCTCACCACCTTCCTCACCCTCGCGGAGAAGGCGCTCATGCGTTACGACAAAAACGCCACCAGCAGCACCGGCACCGGACTCGGCACCAACACCTCGAACACCAGCAACACGAACAACACCAGCTCCGGCTTCAACAACTTCGGCAACAGCGGCTTTGGCAATTCCTTCGGCAGCTTTGGTGGTGGTTTTGGCGGCATTGGCGGCGGTGGATTCGGGGGCGGTCTCGGCGGGTCTTCTGCCAGTCCGAAGCTCGATGTCACCACGAAGGCCAATAGCGTCCTGATCGGCCGCACGCTCGTCATCATTGATCCCGGCAGCTCCAAGTTCTTTGCCTCCGGCCCGCCGGAACAGCTCACCATGCTCGACGAGCTTGCGACGGAGCTCGACGTGCGCCCGCGCCAGATCTTCATCTCCGCCATCATCGGGGAGTTCACCCTCGGCAACGACTTCCGCTTTGGACTCGACTGGATCAACACGCTCAAAAACATCGGTGGCAACAACCAGGTCGGCGGCGTGCTCAACACCGCGGGAACCGCCTTTGACAACGCCAACCTCAACAACCTCGCCGGTTTTGTCGGCAATGGCGGCATCGCCGCTCTCGGCGGTCTCACCGCCTACGGCCAGATCGGCCAGCACCTCCACGTCTTCATGCGCGCTCTTGAGCAGTCGGGTAACTTCCGCGTCCTGCAAAAGCCCGTGCTCACCACCATGAACCACCAGCCTGCGAGCATCTACATCGGACAGCAGATTGCCATCGCCGGGCAGACCTTCAACGGCGGAGGCGGCCTCGGCTTCACCTCCACCACCCAGTACATCCCCGTGCGCCTCCAGCTCGACATCACCCCGCACATCTTCAACGACAAGGAGATCATGCTGGAGTTCAAGCAGCAGAACAACTCCACTGGGGATGTGACACGCGTCAACGGCAACGATGTGCCCAATATCACCGAGCAGGGCATGACCAACAGCCTCATCGTGCCGGACCGCACCGTCGCCATGCTTGGAGGCCTCATCTCCGAGCAGGAACGCAGCAACAAGACCGGCTTGCCCTTCCTCGTGCGCCTGCCGCTCTTGAAGCACATTTTTGGCAACACCAGCAAGGACAAGGACCGGCGCGAGCTCATGATCTTCGTGCAGCCCCACATCATGGCCGATGGTGCGGCGCACATGCATGAGCAGACACGCTTCATGAACAACTACCCCAACACCACCGAGATCCTCGACTTCGCCGGTTACCCTGAGGAGCCGCTGCCTCCCGTGCCGGCCGGCGGCGCGCCGAACTTTTATCAAGGAGAGGGCCGGCAGGTCCCCCAGGTGCATCAGGACACGCCCGCCGAGGAGAAAAAAGGCATCTGGACCAAGTTCAAAGGCCTCTTCCAGCGCTCGAAGAAGGAGTAGCTCCCATGCGTCCCTTCACGCCACGCAGCACGAGCAGAAAAATCGCGATCAAGAACGCCCCCGTCGCATTTTCCCGCCACGAGGGCGGAAACACCAGCACATAGCCCGCGTCCTTCACCAGCGCAGCGAAGCTGGAGACGCAGAACGGCATCAAAAACAGCCGGAAGACCACCCACGCGTCCATTTTTGCCGCCGCCCCGGTGGACGACCTCGTGCTGAGAATCAGCGCCACCCCGATGATGCCGCTGAGGCCCAGCGACGTCAGCCAGATGCGTGGAGACGCGTCAAAATGACACGTGATGCTCACACACCACCAGATGAAGTAGCACCACAGAACTGTGCGGCCGGTGGAGAGTCCCTGAAGATAGCGAAGAAGCGGCATGTGACCCACCAAAGGAGCGGCCCTCATGCCATGTCCACCGGGAACATGACGGCGCTTCCAAGATGAACTGCTTTTCATTAGGATGCGCGGGCGCGGTGCGCAGATTGCGGCTGTTCACCATGAAAATGCCGCCGATTTCACGTCTCCCAGCCATCGGATTGATCGCGATGGCCGCTGGCGCGCATGCCCAGATCGTCCGTCAGGAAAACACCACGCTGAACCTCCCGGCCTCGCTGCCTGTGGCCTCAGGCTATACCACGGTGAATGCCATCCCCTTCGCTGGCGGCGGCGGGATGACCTTCCTCAACCCGGTATGTACCGCCTTCCCGAATGGCGAAACGAACCGCCTCTATGTGGCACAACGCGCCGGACAGGTGCGGGTGGTGAATAATCTCAGCGCGCCAAATCCCTCCCAGGCGGTGTTCATGGATCTCGGCGCGTATTTGACCAGCATGGGCCAGTCGCTGCCTTTCGGGGACGAAAACGGCCTGCTCAGCATGGTCTTCCACCCGGACTACAACGACAACGGCTTCTTCTACCTCTACTTCAGCATCACGATCAACGGCCAGCTCCATCAGCGGCTCGCACGGTTCCAGGCCATTGGCACGCCGGGCAGCTACAATGCCGCCGCCAGTGCCGATCCGGCCACGATGACGCCGCTGCTGACGATTTACGACGAGGCGGTGAACCACAACGGCGGCGACCTGGCCTTCGGTGCGGACGGTTATCTGTATCTCTCGCTGGGTGACGAGGGCGGCGGCGGCGATGTTTACAACAACGCGCGTTTCATCAACAAGGACTTCTGGGGCCAGTTGATCCGCATCGACGTGGACAACAGGCCGGAAAACCTCGCACCCAATCCGCACTCGCAACCCGCCTCGACCAGCCATCCCTCTGCGATCCACGCGGGCACCTACAAAGTGCCGGCGGACAATCCCTTCATCGGCTTCACGAGCTGGCACGGCCAGACGATCGCTCCCTCGACGGTGCGCACGGAGATCTACGCGACAGGCTTCCGAAATCCGTTCCGTTTCACCATCGACATGCCGACGGGCCGCCTCTTTCTCGGTGATGTGGGCCAGTTGGACTGGGAGGAGGTCGATCTCGTCGTCAAAGGCGGCGACTACGGCTGGAGCTGGCGCGAGGGAGCGCACGACTTTTATCAGTCTGCCACCGTGCCGCCGCGTTTCCCGGACAATTCACCGGGCACCACCAACGCGAAGCCCGCCGCCGGCTTCACTCCAATCGACCCGATCTTTGAGTATGTGAGCGACAACGCGGCCGGTAGCACAATCTATGGCGTGTCCGTGTGCGGCGGCATGGTGTATCGCGGCAATCAACTGACCGAATTGCAGGGCAAATACCTCTTCAGCGACATTTTTGGCGGCGGTGGCATCATCGCCGCGCTCACGGAGACGAGTCCAGGCGTGTGGACCGCGCAACAGATCGCCATCCGGCCGCAGATCGTCGATTTCGGCATCGATCCACGCAACGGCGAGCCGCTGCTATGCAGCCTCCAAGGCACCATCTACAAACTGCAGCGCACTGGCACGACGGGAACAGCGCCTCCGCCCACGCTGTCAGGCACCGGCGCGTTTTCCAGCCTCGTCACGCTCACGCCAGGCACGGGTGTTGTGCCCTACGATGCCAACGTCAGCTTCTGGAGCGACCACGCGATCAAAAGCCGCTGGTTCAGCATTCCCAACGCCACGGACACGATCACCTTCAATGCCACAGGCAATTGGAGCTTCCCCGCAGGCATGGTGTGGATCAAACATTTCGACATCGAGACCACCCGCGGCAATCCGGCGACGAAACGGCGGCTGGAAACGCGCTTCCTCGTCAAAACAGCCACGGATGTCTATGGACTGAGCTACAAATGGCGTTCCGATCAAACGGATGCCGACCTCGTGGCCGAGTCCGGTCTCACGGAGGTCATTCCCAGCAGCAGTCCGTCGCAAACGTGGCGCTATCCGAGCCGGGGCGAATGCATCATGTGCCATACGGCTGTTGGAGGTCACGCGCTCAGCTTCAACACACCGCAGTTGAACCGCTCGCGCGACTACGGAGCCGGACTGCAAAACCAGATCCAGGCATTGAGCGACGCGGGCTACTTCAACACGCCCGTCACCGGCGTGAACAACCTGCCCGCCTTCGCGGCCGCCACCGACACCACGCAATCTCTCGAATGGCGCGTGCGCTCGTATCTGGCCGTGAACTGCGTGCAGTGCCACCAGCCCGGTGGCGCGTCGCAGGGCACGTGGGACGCGCGTTTCACCACGAAGACCGACTCGGCGAACCTCATCAATGGACTGCTTGTGAACAACGATGGCGACGCCACGAACCGCTTCATCGTGCCCGGTGATGCTGCGCATTCCATGCTGCTGCGCCGCCAGCAAGGCGCTGGCATCTCGCGCATGCCTCCGCTCGGCACGCTGGAGCGCGATCTGGTCAATGAACAGCTCGTGAGCGACTGGATCGCCTCGCTGACCACGCGGCAGAGTTTCGCGCAATGGCTCGCCGCTCAGTCACCGCCGGTCGGCGGCGCGAACGATGATCCCGATGGCGACGGACGCGGCAACCTGCTCGAATTCCTCACCGGCACAGATCCGAACGCCTCCAGCAGCGGATGGAGCTACGGCTTGATGCAGGTGGTGGGTGGTGTCGCGCAGTTCCAGTTTACCCATCCTGCCAATCGTGCCGCCATCATCGAGGTGAGCAGTGATTTGAGCGCCTGGCGCGCATGGGATGCTCCAGGAAACACACCGCAATATCCCGCCAGCGACACGCCACGCACCATCACCGCCCCTCCCGGCAGCCCGGACCGCTTCTTCCGTGTGCGCTTTGAGGAGTTGTGAAGTCCTCCTGGTATTGATCTGACCGACTTATGAAAACGACCAACCTGCTCCTCATCCTCGTCTTCACCTCCTTCGTTCAGGCTCGCACCTGGACGGAGGTCTCCAGCGGTCGCACGCTCACTGGCGACTTCGTCAAAGCCACCGACACCACTGTCACCGTGCGCCTCGCAAACGGCTCCACGGCCGATCTCCCTCTCGCACGGCTCAGCGAGGCGGACCAGACCTTCGTCAAAGAACAGGCCAAGCCCGCCGCGAAAGCGGAAGAAAAGTCGGAAGGCAAAGACGAGGCGAAAAAGGCCATCCTCGGCACCTGGAGCGGCTACATGGCCGACAGCGACGGTTCCCGCCACGGTGACATCAAACTCGAAATCACCGAAGAAAAGATCACTGCCTCCAATCCACGCGGCAACGCCGTCATGGGCGCGGGCACCTACAAGATCTCGGGCAAGCGAATCGACGCCACCGGCACCGAGGGCCAGTTCGCCGGCAAAAAATACGAGGGCATCTTCGACCTCGAAGGCAAGACCCTCAAATGGTGCTCCGCCAACGACAACCCCCGCTCCAAGCGTCCCGACAAACTGCAAACCAATGTGCAGGCCGGCCAGTTTCTCATGGTGCTGGAGAAGGAGCGGTGATTATCGTGCCCCATGCGCCTCCTCGTCATCGAAGATGAAATCAAAGTCGCCCGCTTCATCGAGCGCGGGCTGCGCGAGGAGGGATTCTCGGTCGAAACGGCCGCCGATGGCGATTCCGGCCTCGTAAAGGCCCGTGACGACACTTTCGACCTCGTCATCCTCGACGTGATGCTGCCGGGGCGCGATGGCTTTTCCGTGCTCCGTGAACTTCGGGCCTCTGGCGCGCAAACACGCGTGTTGATGCTGACGGCGCGCGATGGAGTGCAGGATCGCGTCCAGGGGCTCGACCTCGGCGCGGATGACTATCTGGTGAAGCCCTTCGCCTTCGCCGAACTGCTCGCTCGCGTGCGCGCGCTGCTGCGGCGTCCCGTTTCTGACGAGCCTGCGCTGCTGCACGCCGCCGATTTGCAGGTGGATCTGCGCGGACGGCGTGTCACACGAGGAGGAAAACTCATCACGCTCTCCGCGAAGGAGTTTGGTGTGCTCGCGCATCTGCTGCGTCGCGCTGGAAATGTCGTGACGCGCTCCGAGCTGGCCGAAACCGTGTGGGAGGACCTGCCAAACACACCAAGCAACGTCATCGAAGTCACTGTTTACCATCTGCGCGAAAAAATCGACCGCGGCTTCTCGCCCGCGCTCATTCAAACTGTGCGCGGAGCGGGCTACCTGCTGCAAAAATCATGAAATCCCTCCGCGCGCGCCTTTTGATCAGCTTCACCGCTCTGCTCGCCGCCGCGTTGACGGTTTTCGGCGTCATCGTCTGGCTCGTGGCGCGCGAGGCCATGAGCCGCGACATGGACGATGTCCTGCGCGGAAAGGCATTGCTGCTGGGCCGCCTCGCACCGCCGCTGCCGCTGCCTGCGCGGAGGCTCCTCATCGAACCGTGGATGGAGCAGGAGTTGCAATTGCAGGAGCATCAGGTCGCCGTTCAGATGTTCACCGCTGACGGCAACCTGGGCGGCAAATCGAGCAACCTGCGCATTGACATGCCGCTGACGGAAACAGCGCGCCACTCCTACCATCCGGCTGGTGGCGTGGAGCTGGAGACTCTCGCCGTGGGCGGCCGTGAATGGCGCGTGGCCACGCATCCGCGGCGCGAGCGCTGGGGCGAACCGGTGGTCTTCTACGCCCAGGCGGTCATGCCTCTCGATGCTCTGGATGCGCGCGGGTATCGTCTGCTCGTCTGGCTGGTCGGCGGCGGCGCGGTCATGCTCTGCGCGGTCGCCGCCACCGCGTGGTTCCTCAGCCGGCAGTGGCTGCGCTCCATTTCGTCGCTGGAAGAAGCCGCGCGCGGCCTCAGCACCTCCGAACTCGGCATCCGCCGTCTTTTTGTGCCGTCCGATGACGCGGAACTCGCCGCGCTTGCCTCGTCGTTCAATCATTTGCTCGATCGTCTCGAAACCGCGCACACCACACAGCAGCGCTTCACCGCCGATGCCTCGCACGAGCTGCGCACGCCCCTCACCGTGCTGCGTGGCGAGATCGAAGTGGCTTTGCGCAAGCCACGCACTACCGAGGAATACCGCGAGGTGCTCGTCAGCAACAAGGAGGAGATCGAGCGCCTCTCCCGCCTCACGGAAAACATGCTCGCGCTCGCGCACGTCGATGTCGGCGACGCCATCACGCAGCGCGAACTCGTGAATGTGAGCGAAGTCTGCTCCACGGTGATCAATCGCCTGCAAAACCTCGCTGCTGAGCGCCAGATGATCATTCAACACGAGGACACGACCACCGAACCGCTCAGCGTGAATGGCGACCGCGTCGCGCTGGAGCGTGTGATCTTCAACCTCGTCGAGAACGCCGTACGCTACTCGCCCACGGGTGAAAACGTGACTGTGCGCGTGTCCAAAACCACGCCGTGGATCGAAATCCAGATCATCGACACCGGCGGCGGCATCGCACCAGAGCATCTGCCACATTTGTTCGAGCGCTTCTACCGCGTGGACAAAGCGCGCTCGCGCACGCACGGCGGCAGCGGTCTCGGCCTGTCCATTGTGAAGGCCCTTGTTGAAGCTCACGGCGGCAGCGTGAGCGTCAGCAGCGAAGTCGGCCACGGCAGCACCTTCACGGTGCGGTTGCCCGCAGCGTGATGCGGCTCACGCCAGAATATCCTTCACCACCTTCGTCGGCTCCACGCCGGTGAGTTTGAAGTCGAGGCCCTGCGCACGGAAGGTGAAGCGTTCGTGGTCGATGCCGAGCTGGTGCATCACCGTGGCGTGCAGATCGCGCACATGCACCGGATTCTCGGCCACGTTGTAGCTGAAGTCGTCCGTGGCACCGTAGGTGAGGCCGGGTTTGATGCCGCCGCCGGCCATCCACATGGTGAAACAGCGCGGATGATGATCGCGCCCGGCCTCGGGGCTGTCCCATTTGCCCTGTCCCGCGACGCCGCGACCGAATTCGCCGCCCCAGAGCACGAGCGTCTCGTCGAGCAGGCCGCGTTGTTTCAAATCTTTGATCAGCGCCGCGCTCGGCTGGTCGGTGTCGCGACAACGCGCGGTGCACCAGCTCGGCAAGCGGCTGTGATGATCCCAATCGGGATGGAAGAGCTGGATGAAGCGCACGCCGCGCTCCGCGAGCCGTCGCGCGAGGATGCAATTCGCCGCGTAACTGCCCGCACGACGCGAATCCGGCCCATACATCTCGAAAACATGATCCGGCTCGTCGCTGAGGTCCGTCAGCTCCGGCACGCTGGCCTGCATGCGGTAGGCCATTTCATACTGGCGGATGCGCGTGGTGATCTCCGGATCGTGCGTTTGCTCAAAACGCATCTGATTGAGCTCCGCGAGCCCGTCGAGCATGCCACGGCGAAGATGACGCGGCAGCCCCTCGGGATCGCTGAGATACAAAACGGGGTCCTTCGAGTTCCGCAGCTTCACTCCTTGATAGCGCGAAGGCAGAAAGCCGCTACCCCAATAGTGATCGTAGAGCGGTTGATCGCTCGGCCGCTGCATTTTTGAGATAAGCACGAGGTAATCCGGCAGGTTGCGGTTCACGCTCCCGAGCCCGTAGCTGATCCACGCGCCCATGCTCGGACGGCCGGGAAGTTGATGCCCGGTCAAAAACTGCGTCATCGCCGGTGCGTGGTTGATTTGATCCGTCGTCATCGACTTGATGAAGCACAAGTCATCCGCCACGCCCTGCAAGTGCGGCAGCCATTCGCTGATCGTCGCGCCGCTCTGGCCGCACTTCGCGAATTTCGTGATCCCCGGCAGGATGAGCTGCTTCTGGTTCGCCGTCATCGTCGTGAGCCGCTGACCCTGGCGCACACTTTCCGGCAGCTCCTTGCCCGCCCATTGCATCAAACCCGGCTTGTGATCAAAAAGCTCAATTTGTGAAGGTCCGCCCGATTGCGTGAGAAAGATGACGCGCTTCGCCTTCGGCGCAAAATGCGGCAGCGTGGGCAATCCAGGCACTTCCTGCTGCCCGAGCGCATGCAGCGCCATCGCGCCGACGGAAACGCCGGTGCATTGGCCGAGGAAGTAGCGGCGCGTGGAGTGGAGAGGTCCGTCGTTCATGATTCGCGATGCAGTTTGTAAGGATACACATTTCCGCTGTTCCACTGGCACACATACAGGTCGCCCTGCGTGTCCACGCAGACGTCGTGGCAGTTGTTGAAGACCGGCTGGTCTTGCAGCAGCACCTTGAGGCTGCCGTTTTCATACTCGGGCGCGTGACCGCCGGGATTCGAGATCACTTTGCCGTCGGCATCGAGGATCGTCACAAAGCCGCGGCTCTGCCACATGCGGTAGTCGTTCGGTTTCGCGCCAAAGCAGACGCCGGAATACAAGTTCGTGCCGTGAATGACCGGTCGGCTCACATACGCGCCGGGCAGATACACGCCGCGCACGTGGGTGCCGTCGAGCTTGAACCAGTTGAACTCATTGCGGATGCGCTCGGTGACGACGAGCAACGGCTCGCCGCCGCGCGTGTCGATGGCGACACCATGCGCTTGCATGAACTTGCCCGGATTCACCGGCTGCGTGCTCTTCCCGCCGAATTTCGAGATGAATTGGCCGCTCTTGTCGAAGCGCAGCACATACTGCGAGCCATAACCATCCGCGACGTAGATGTCGCCATTCGGCGCGACGGCGCTTTCGGTGGGCGCATAGGCTTCATTCGGCTTGTAGATGCCTTCTTTGACCGGATTCGGCAGTTCGAGCACGATCTGACCGTCGAGCGTGGCCTTCACGACGCGTCCGGTCGTGTCGCAGAGGTAGAGATGACCATCGTGAAAGGTTAAACCGTGCGCGCCATTCATGCCGAGCGTCCACTGGCCGAGCAACGCGCCCTTCACGTCGTAGATGAGCACGTTGTTCTGCTTGTGATTCGTGAGCAGAAACAGGCGACCATCCGGCACCTGCACCATCTCATGGCAATCCTTCACCGGCGTCTTCGCCGCGTCCGCCTGGCTCCACAGCTTATCGACGCGATAACGATGCGTGCCATGACCGATGATCGCGCCGTGGAACTCGGGCGCGGTTTTTGCGAGCGTTTGGAGAAACGGAGCCGCAAGCACGGCGGTGGTGAGGAATTGGCGGCGGGATTTCATGGTTCAGATTTTAAAGGCTAAAAATTAACGGCTAAAAATGAGAGGCTTCAGAAGATCAATTTTTAGCCTCTAATCTTTAGGATGTTATTCATGGGTGATCGCTTCGTCGAGATTGAGCACCAAAGTGGCCACGAGTGCGTGCGCGGCCAGTTCAGGTGTGGTTTTGAGTTTGCGGGCGTCTTCGGGATGCTCGCGGTAATGTTTCGAAGCACGATCTAGCTCACGTTGGAGCACCGAAAGCTCCTTCGCGGTTGGCTCACGGCTCAAAACGGCTTGGTAGAGCATCGGGAGCCGTTCTTCGGCTTTCGCGGCCAGCATTCGCTTCGCGAGGGCTTGCGACGCTTCCATGATGGTCTGGTCATTGAGCAAGGTCAGCGCCTGCAGCGGTGTGTTCGTGCGCGTCATCGCCACCTCGCACACACGCCGCTGGGCGCTATCAAAGAGGAAGGTCGGTGCGATGCTGCGACGCCAGAAGGCATACAACGTGCGGCGATACTGCGCCGCGCCCTGGCTCGGCTCATAGGTGAAGCGGCCCATGAAAATCTCCTCCCACACGCCTTCCGGCTGATGCGGCCGCACCGGCGGACCGCCGAGCGCGGGATTCAGCAATCCGGAGGACGCGAGCGCTGCATCACGAATCATCCACGCGGGCAGACGGAAGCGCGGGCCGCGTGAGAGCAAAAGATTGGACGGATCGGTCTGATCGGTCCGATCTGAGCTTTGCTGATACGTCTCACTCGTCACGATGGTCTTGATGAGGCGCTTCACGTCCCACCCGCTGTCCATGAAATCGACGGCGAGCCAGTCGAGGAGTTCAGGATGTGTCGGGCGCTGGCCTTGGAGACCGAAATCATCGGGCGTGCGGACCAAGCCGGCGCCGAAGAGCATCTGCCACACCTGATTCACAAACACGCGGGCGGTGAGCGGGTTATCCTTTGATGTGATCCACTTCGCGAGGCCGATGCGATCCTTCGCGAGCCCTTCCGGCCACGGCGCGATGGCCGCAGGCACGCCGCGCGGCACCACATCGCCTTTTTTGTCCCAAACACCGCGCAGCAGCACATGCGTTTCACGCGGTTCCTTGCGCTCGGCGAGCACCATGACGTTCAATTTGCCCGCCGCGGCCTGCACCTCCTTGAGCTGCGCATTCGCACGATCCAGGGACGCCTTCGCGAGCTGATACGGCTCATAATCCTCCAAAAACTGCGACAGGAGCTTCTCGCGTTCGATTTGACCCTTCGCGAGCTTTTCGAGCGGCGTGGGGCCAAGCTCGCGCACGGCCGGTCCGGGCTGATCGGTGGCGGAAAGGCGGAATTTCGCGATGTTCGCGTCGCCATTCGTCGAACGATGCCGCAGCTCGAAGATCAGCTCTTCATCGCTTTCGAGCACCAGCGGCTCGGCGAGGCCGTAAAGCGCGGTGTGAGGCTGATCCTTGGGAAAACCCTTCGTGGTCCAGCCATTGCGCGGATCGTCATCGAGCGTGCCTTTTACGTCGCCATACTCGCGGGCCTTGCCTTCGACTTTCGTGTCAGCCACGGCGCTTTTGACGAGGATGTCGCGGATCTGCGAGCTGCCTTGGCGTCGCACCTGCACCTTGATGTCGGTCAGGATGAACTCGCCATCCTTGCCGCGTGAGAGCACGCCGTCTTGCGGCAACACTTCGAGCTTCAATCCGTTGAGGCGTGGCAGTTTGATCGTGGAAATGAGCCGGTAATCATCCTGCTTCGGATTCGGGCCGCTCGCGGTGACGATGCCGTCCTTTGTTTGTGCGAGCTTCGAGCCCTCTTGCGACTCCACCGCGCCGAGAACGACCTGCCAGGCGTTGTGGTCTGGCTTGATGCGCTTCTTTTGCTCCTCCAACCACGTCGCGAAAGGCTTCTCCGCATCCGCCTTGGCCTTCGCTTCGATGGGCTTTCGTGCTTCGACGAGCTTCTGCGATTCCTCGACGGCCCGCTTCGCGTTCGGCGATTGATAGGGCATGTAGGGCTTCGCATTCGTGCCTGCCGCACCATCTTCGTCGATGCTGTTGAAGAAAGCGTTCAGCGCGTAGTAGTCGTGCTGCGAGATGGGATCAAACTTGTGCGTGTGACACTGCGTGCACCCGAGCGTGAGTCCGAGCCACACGGTGCCCATCGTATTCACGCGGTCGATGACGTAGTCGATGCGGCTTTCCTCCTTGTCGCGACCGCCCTCGCCGTTCGTCATGTGGTTGCGATGAAAGCACGTGGCCAGTTTTTGCTCCGGCGTGGCATTCGGCAGCAGATCCCCCGCGAACTGCTCCAGCGTGAACTGATCGAACGGCTTGTTCGCATTGAACGACTCCACCACATAATCCCGCCAAGGCCAGTTCGTGCGCGTGGCATCGGACTGGAAGCCGTCCGTGTCGGAGTAGCGGGCCGCATCGAGCCAGAACATGGCCATGCGTTCGCCGTAGTGGGGTGATTTCAAGAGCGCGTCGATGTAGTCAGACAGGTCCGACTTGTCCGACGCGACGGACGGCGGCAGTCCCGTGAGGTCAAAAGCCAGCCTCCGCCTCAGCGTGTGCTCCGGAGCCTTCGGAGACATCTTCAGGCCTTCCTTTGCCAGGCGTGCTTTCACGAAGAAATCCACGGGATGGCCTTCGGTCTTCGCTTTGATGGGTTTTTCGAGGGACCAGTGCTTTCCCCAGGCGGCGCCTTCGCTGATCCAACGTTTCAAAAGAGCCACCTGCTCGGCTTTGAGCTTCGGTTTGTGGGACTTCGGCGGCGGCATGACCTCATCGGGATCATCGGTGGTGATGCGTTCGATGAAATCACCGGACTTCAGCACGTCGCGGGCACCTTCGGGCGTATCGAGCCGCAGATCGGCTTTGCGATGGCTTTCGTCTTGTCCGTGGCAAGCGAGACAGTTGTCCGAAAGCAGCGGCAGCACCTCGCGACTGAAACTCACCGGCTCCGCAAGCGCGGCCGAGGTCAGGGCGAATGGAAAAAGCAGGCGGAAGAGCATCGCAGCATCTTACGCGACGAGAGATGAACCGTGCATGCATCGGCTATGGAAAATTCAGGCGGCTTGCGCCTGAAGGGGCGACCGGTTATCATGCCGCATGTCCGCCGCCCTGAAATTCAACCTCCAGCCGCCCAAATGGACCGTTTCAGACTACCTCAAAGCCGAGGAGGCCAGCGAGGTGCGGCACGAATACATCGCTGGTGATCTCTACGCGATGGCTGGAGCCAGCGAGAATCACAACTTCATCTCTGGCAACATCTTCTCCGCCATCCGGGGCCATCTGCGGGGGAAGTCATGCAAGGTCTTCATCCATGACATGAAGGTGAAGGTGTATGCGCAGGTGATGCTTTTCTATTACCCGGATGTGATGGTGGTGTGCGAGCCGGATGACGAAGACAAGAACTACAAGACCAAGCCCCGCCTCATCGTGGAAGTCATCTCCGAGAGCACCCGAGGGACGGATGAGCGGGAGAAGCTTCTTACCTTCATCCAATTGCCATCGCTGGAGGAATATGTGCTCGTCGAGCAGGACAAGATGAAGGTCACAGTGCATCGCCGTGCTGTGGAGTGGCGGCCGGAGGTGCTGGAGGGCGCGGAGGCGGTGCTGAAGCTGACCTCGATCGGTTTCGAGATGCCTTTGAGTGCCGTTTATGAGGATGTCTTCCCAGTGAAGTGAGTTCTGCCTGCCATGCGTCGAGCTCTTATGATAATCATTCGCCGGATCATTCTGCTGGTTGTTGTCTGGCATTACAGCTCCTCCTCGGAGGTTCTCGGGTGCTTGAACACACCTTCAAAGGAGCAATCCTTGAACGGACTGTCTTCGGAAGGTCATTTGCTTTACTACCACCTGGAGACATCCAGGAACAGCCGTCCGAGTGACAAACGAAACCGCCTTCGTCCGCCCTCAGATCCGTGGGACATGGCAGTCGATGTCATTTTGAAGGGGGAATATGCAACCGCCATAGCCCAACTGGAAGAGATCGAGGCCAGAGATCCGGGTAACTACCGCACCGCTTCAAATCTCGGCACGGCTTTTGAGCTGGCAGGAGAGAATGAGAAAGCCCTGAATTGGATACGGGAAGGCATCAAGCGTAATGCCAGGGCTCATCGGGGCACCGAATGGCTTCATGAACTGATTCTCGAAGCGAAAGTGGCTGCTGACAGAGGGGTGATTTCAGAAAGCACGACCCGCTTGGTGGCTGTCCCGGAACAACTCAGCAAAGATGCCCTGCTGACGATCCGCGGAGTCGAGCGGAAGGCTTCAGACGTGTTCGACGCCCTGGCTTATCAACTCGAGGAGAGAATGGTGTTTGTGAAACCGAAGGACCGTTGGGTGGCGGAATGCCTTTTCAGTTTGGCGGTAATGCAGGCCCATTTTTACTCGATTGATGACGGCTTGCGCATTCTCAGCCTGTCTGAGAAGTATGGTTTCCCGGACGAAGCCCTGCTGGCAACCACGCGAAAGGAGTGGGAGTGGTCGAGCTGGCTCGGGGAGGTGAAAAAGTGGGCTGCAATCGTGTGTGGCAGCGTCGCTGGATTAGCCATTCTGATCTTGGGCATTCGCAAGCTCAGAGAGTTGTTGGATGCGTAAGTTTCCAGCTTGGGTTCGAGTCTGATATTTTTGAAGCGTGCCGGTCGTTGCACATGATCCACCATGACCTTCACCCGCCGACTCCTTCTCAAGATCGCTCCGTTTCTCTTTGTGCGCGGCTCCGCGAGCGCTGCGGACAATCCGCAGCCGTTTGGCACGGAGTTTCCGAATCTCGAATCGCTGACCACGGGCGAGTGGTGGACGAAAGGTGTGCAGGCAGCAGCGCAGAACGAGAAAAAGAAGGCGAAGGGCAAAGGCAAGGGCGGTGGTGGTGCCACGCCGCCGCCGTCGATGGATGTGCCGCGCGATGAGGTGGTGTGCTTTGCCTATTACACGCAGCAAAACGGCGTGCTGAAGATGAGCGCGCAGCTTTTTCCGCTGAAGCCGGGTGAGGAGCGTGTGGCGCGGCTCGAATTAAAACAAGAGAACGGCGACTGGAAGGAAGTCGCGAAAGGCGAGGTGCATTATCCGGGCTGGGACGCGCATTTCCGCGTCGAGGGCTGGGATGGTTCGAAGAACGTGGCCTACCGTGTGCGTCACGGCGAGAAAGCGATGTTTGAAGGCCTGATCCGTCGCGATCCGGTGGAGAAGAACCAGATCGTCATCGCGAACATGAGCTGCAACTCCAGCCGCACCATCGGGCCGCGCACGGAGATCATCGAGAACCTGCGGGCGCAGGACCCGGATGTGCTGTTCTTTGGCGGCGACCAGACGTATCGCCACACGGAGCACACGGCGGGATGGATCGAGTTTGGCCTGCAATTCCGCGACATCATCCGCGATAGGCCGACGGTGTGCATTCCCGATGATCACGACGTCGGCCACGGCAATCTGTGGGGCGAGGACGGCAAGCAATCGACCATCAGCGGCGATGCGGACGGCGGTTTTCGCTATCCGGTGGCTTATGTGAACCAGGTGCAGCGTCAGCAGAGCTGGCACCTGCCGGACGGCTACGATCCGAAGCCGGTGAACCGCGATGTCGGCGTCTATTTCACGCGCATGCTCGTGGGCGGCATCGACTTTGCCATTTTGGAAGACCGGAAGTTCAAAAGCGGACCTGCGGGCAAAATCCCGCAAATGGGGCCGCGTCCGGATCACATCAACGATCCGTCGTATGCCCCGAAAACGATCGATTTGCCCGGTTTGGAGCTTTTGGGCAAACGACAGGAAAAATTCCTCCACGAGTGGGGTCAGGATTACAGCGGCGGCGCGGTGATGAAGTGCGTTTTGTCCGCCACGGCCTTCTGCGGAGCCGTTCACATGCACGGCGGCCGCGATCAGCGTTTGCTAGCCGACCTCGATTGCAACGGATGGCCGCAGGCAGGCCGAAATCGTGCGCTGCGAGAGATTCGCCGCGCCTGGGCTCCGCATCTTTGCGGCGATCAGCATCTCGCCGTCGTCGTGAAGCACGGCATCGACGAGTTTGGCGACGCGCCTTACGGTTTCACGAGTCCCGCTCTCGTGAACACGATCTACGGTCGCTGGTGGCATCCGCTCGATGAAAAGCCCGGCCCAAATCCCGTGCCGAACAGCCCGCTGCCGTGGACCGGCGACTTCAAAGACGGCCTCGGCAACCCGATCAGCATGCTCGCCTACGCGAATCCCGAAGACATCCAGGACGAGAAAAAACGCGCTGACGGCTACGGCCTCATCCGCTTCGACAAAACGACGCGCAAGATCACCTTCGAATGCTGGCCGCGCTTCTCGAAGGTCGCCAATGGCGACAAAGCCCAATTCCCCGGCTGGCCCATCACCATTGAGCAAGACGCCAACGACGGCCGCAAGGTCCACGCGTATCTGCCGCAGCAGAATTTCGAAGGTGTGCCGAATGCCGTCGTGCAGGTCATTGCCGAGGCCACGGGCGAGATTCTCTACACCGTGCGCACTCAAGGCCCGAGCTTCAAACCGCGCGTGTATGCGCCGGGCAAATACACGATCAAGATGGGCCGCGAAAAGCCGGACACGGTGATCGCGAAGGGCGTGGTCGCCTAAAATGCTGTGTAATCTTACAGCAGTGTGTTCAATATACAGGTGTCGCCATGAAACTGACCAAGAAAACCAGAATGCCGGTGGACAAGCTTACCCACGCTCATTTCGAGGTGTTTCCAGTCTGGGAGTATGCTTCGGATGAGGAAGGGGATGAAGGCATGGACGAAACATGGGTTCGCCCGGTTTCCGCCAAGCAAGTCCCGGCAGATGAGTATTCGCAGTTGGTCACTGCCACATTCACCACTGCAAATGGGCGGCAATTCGCGGGTTTCATGAGCGTCTCACCAGTGTGTTCGACAAAGAAGGTGTTGGATCATTCAGGCGGCACGCTGTTTCATGGCCTACAACAGTGTTGTCTTATCGATCTGAATGGACCAGCAATCGACTTTTTGAAGAAGGAGTGCGTGGATGAACTGGAGAATGTTTTGAAGCTGTCTTCGAAGGAAATCTTCCCGCTCAGTTTCGTGCTTGGCACGCTAATCGAGGGGGAGTCTAAGTTGCGGAAGGGTATGTTCACGGCTCCGCCAAAATCCAAGAGCAAGAAGCGATAACTAGTACCGCTGATCATCGTTACCCGCGCATGCCAGACTTTCTCCACGTCTCCCGTCGGGACTTTTTCAAGCAGAGCGCGCTTGGGAGCGCGGCGCTGGGGTCGTTGCTGGCGAATGACCTGCCGGCGGCCTCGGCGAGCCTTGCGCGACCGCATTTCGCGCCGAAGGCGAAGCACGTGATCTACCTGCACATGATCGGCGCGCCGTCGCAGCTCGATCTTTTCGATCACAAGCCGCTGCTGAACAAGCTCGACGGCCAGAAGTGCCCGGAGGAGCTGACGAAGGGGAAGCGCTTCGCCTTCATCGGCGGGGAGATGACGCTGGCGGGCTCGGAGTTTCAGTTCAAGCGCCACGGGCAGAGCGGGCTGGAGCTTTCGGAGTTGCTGCCCAATCTGGGCACCGTGGCGGATGACATCTGCGTGGTGAAGTCGCTGCACACGAACGAGATCAACCACGCGCCGGCGCAGATGTTCCTGCACACGGGCTTCGGCCAGGGCGGGCGGCCCAGCATGGGCGCGTGGGTGACGTATGGACTCGGCAGCGAGAACCGCGATCTGCCGTCCTATGTGGTGATGCTGTCCGGGCCGCCGGGCGGCGCGGGCACGGCGCTGTGGAGCACGGGTTTTCTGCCGAGTGTGCACCAGGGCATTCAGTTTCGCGGGAGCGGGGAACCGGTGCTGTTTTTGACGAATCCGGCCGGGCATGGCAGCGGCGACCGCCGCCGAGTGCTCGACGCGGTGAAGGCGCTGAACGAGCAGCAACTGGCCGCCGTGGGCGATCCCGAGATCGCCACGCGCATCAGCCAGTACGAGATGGCCTACCGCATGCAGGCGAGCGTGCCGGAGCTGATGGACATCTCCCGCGAGAGCAAGGCGACGCTGGACATGTATGGCGCGGCACCGGGCAAGGCATCGTTTGCGAACAACTGCCTGCTGGCGCGGCGGCTCATTGAGCGCGGGACGCGCATCGTGCAGTTGTTTGACTCCGACTGGGATCATCACGGCGGTCTGAATCAACGGCTGCGTGCGAAGGCGAAGGATGTGGACCAGCCGATGGCCGCGCTGGTGCGTGATTTGAAGCAGCGCGGGCTGCTGGACGAGACGCTGGTCATCTGGGGTGGCGAATTTGGCCGCACACCATTGCGGCAGGGCATCAATGCCGACGGTACGAAGACCTCTGCCGGGCGCGACCACCACAAGGACGCCTACACGATGTGGATGGCCGGTGGCGGCATCAAACCGGGCATCACTTACGGCAAGACGGACGACTACGGCTTCAATGTGGTCGAAAACCCAGTCCACACGCACGATCTGAACGCGACGGTGCTGCATTTGCTGGGGCTGGATCACGAGCGGCTGACGTTCCGCTACCAAGGACGCGACTACCGCCTCACGGACGTGCATGGGGAGCTGGTGGCGGGGATTCTGGCGTGAGCCAACAACAATGGTCGGGCCGGCGAGATTCGAACTCACGACCTCTTGCACCCCATGCAAGCGTTCTACCAGGCTGAACTACGGCCCGACCTTGTTGGCACCGCTTGGCTGCTGGAGGCAGTTTGGCGGCGAGGGCGGGGATTGTGGCCGGTCAGGACTGGAATGCAACCGGGATGTTCGCAGGCGGACGATTTCGTTCTGGATCAGGGCACGGCGCGCATGCGGCCGGTGATGCCCGCGCGCAAATTTTCCGGCAAAACGGGCCTGGGTGGTTCCGCGGGGCCTTGAGCAGCCTCCCACACGGCCTGGACGGCCTCGACGACTTTTTCCGGCGGCACCACGCTCGTCGGCGGGCGTGGTTCAGCGCTGAAGTCGCTGGCATCGACGGCCAGATGGCGCGGATCGGCCAGATGCCACATCCAGGTGTAGGACGGGCCGAAAAGCGTGACCGATGGCACGCCAAAGCCGCGCGCGAGATGGGATGCCGCGCCGTCCACGCAGAGAACCATTCGCGCGCGGGAGATGAGATGCATGAACTCCGGCAGGTTGGTCATGCCGGAAACGTCTGTCAGCTCGACACCGGCCTCTTTGGCGATCTGCGCGCAGTGCTCGTAGTGCCAGGGCTCCATGCCGCCGGTCATCACGATGCGTTTCAGGCCCAGTTCGTGCGCGCAGCGCAGAGCGGGCGCCCATTTGGCGGGTTCGTAGCATTTGCGCTGCCAGGCGGAGACGGGGTTGAAGAGCAGGAAAGGCTCCTCGGGGCACAAACCCTCGCGCGTCCAGTCGGCGGGCGGTTTTTCCAGCACGGGCGGCTCAAATCCGCCCGGTGGTTCCGGCACCGGCGTCTCATCCCACATGTATCGGGCGATATAGCGGTCGAGATAGGGCTTCACATGCACTTCGGAGAAAATGGCGCGGTGCGCACGCGTCACCCAGTCGCGATTCGGGATGAGGAGATGTTTTTCCCGGCAGAATGTCACGGCGGAGGCGCGCGTCGTGCGCCCACCCCAGTCAAAGGCCCAGAGGCGGTCCGGCAGCCAGCGGTGCCGTCCTTGCACGGGGCTGGTGTGCGGCATCAGCGCCAGCAGGGAATGCAGGGAGGCAGGACAGAGAAGCTGGACCGGCTGCCCGCTGGCGAGGGCGATTTTGCGCAACACCGGCTCCAGCAGCACGGTGTCGCCGAGTTGTTTGTGAAAAATGACCAGATCGCCCATGGGAGTGTGACAGCCGTCCGCAGACGGGCGGAGTTTCGCCCCCGCCCGCCGCTGGCGCAACCCTGCAAGGCATCAAATGCCGCTCACCGGCTGAGATAGACCCAGGGTCGCTCCTTCATCTCGCGGGTCTGGCCGCCCTGGGTCTCGCGCACCCAGAGGCTCACGGGCTGGTGGTTGTAGTTGCGCTCGTTGATGCCGCAGAGCGTGGCGGTGCTGTTTTCGATGAGAAAGGCGGGCAGGCCATCCTGCCAGCCTGCGTTCGAGTAGATGAAGATGCCAGCCGCCTCCGTGATGCCGCCGTTCACCGTCTCGATGATCGTGCCGATCTTCTCGGTCTTCATGCCGAGTATCCACAGCCTGCCGCCGTTGTTGCGGCACATGGTGCCCTGGTGCTCCACGTTGAGCTGGCGGCACCAGGCGCTCTGGCCGGGCTTTTGCAGGTTCAACTGGCCGCACAAGTCATCCGCAAAGATGTCGCCGCTGCCGTGACCCTCCACGCGGAAACCGGTGACGCTGCTCACGACGAGCGCGCGCTTCGACTCGTGGCGGATCTCGATGTTGTGGCCACCGCTGCGGTTGCTCATGCGCTCGATAATGACCACCGGGGCGTCGTTTTGACCATCCACCAGCCGCCACGCGGCCTTTCCTTCGGTGAAAAAACGTCCCTCAAGCCCGATGATGCGCCGCACGGGTCCGCGGACAAGGACCTCGCTGTCGAAAAAGAACTCTTTGCCCGCCGGCAGGTAAATCGTCTCCGCGCCGGAGTCGATGGCCTTTTGCAAGGCAGCGCTTGCATCCTTTTTCCCATCAGGATCGGCTCCAAAGGATTCGATGTTCACCCACTTGCCGTCCCACGGCACCTCCGGCGTTTCTTTGACCGGCAGATGCCCGACCTTGCCTGCGTCGCTGAATGTTTTCTCACCATCAAACCGAAACGGCGCGGCCACATTCGTGTGCGAGGTGTCCTCTGCGATGATGCCAGCCTCCTTCACATCGCCCTTGTCGCGGCCTTTGTCGGCATGATCGACCGGGATGCCATGCCCGCGCACCTCGACATTGCGCAGATACATCTGGCGCTCATTCAGGATGCCAGGAGCCTCCACGTCCGCGCCGGTGATTTTGGAATCCACGAGCGTCACCGTGCCCATCGAGTCCTTCTCGTTGAAGAGTGTCGTCACCGCGTTCTCACTCCGCAGATTCCGCGCAAAGATCATCTGATGGTAGTTATGCCAGCCGAGCCGCCGCTGCCCGCGCAGCAGGATGTGCTCGAAGGTGTTCGAGTTCACCGGCCATTTCGTGCTGATGCCGGTCTCAAAGCCCTCCACCACCAGCTTCCGCACCAGCAGCGGTCCGATTTCGTCGGTGAAACCCATGTCGAGTCCGATGTGTCCCGAATCCTGGGCGGCGCGCAGGATCACACTGCGGATCGTTCCCTGGTTGCTTGCGTTGAACTGCATCCCGATGGCCTGCGGATTTCCCGCGCCGATCTCGATGGTCAAATCGCGCACCGCGTTGCGAAACCGCTGCGCCGGTTTCATGCCCGTCCACAGCACCGCTTTTGGCTGGTCACCAAAACCGGGCGTGGAAGGCGGAACAACAAGTTTCGTCAGCAGCATGCCCGCGCCCTGCAGGATCGTCCGCTTTTCGCCATTTCCACCATCGCCCTTCGGCCAGCGCAGCGTGTCCGTGACGGTCCAGGTGCCTTCCGGCAGAAAAACGATGCGATTCCCGTTCGGAAACGCGTCCAATGCTGTCTGAATCGCTGCGGTGTCGTCCAGATTGTCGTTGGCCTTTGCACCGAACTCCCGCACATCGAGCACACCACCGTCGTTGGGAAAGGCGAGAGGCTTTTGCGCGAGGAGGAGCGCAGGCACAAAGAGGAGGAGGCATGCGAATTTCATCACTGGCCTGAATTACGCCGGGCATTACCAGCCGGATGCGTTGTGAAACCAAGCTGGATCAACAGGCGGCGCTCAACTTCCTGGGCGGCACATGGAAGGACGGGGGGCGGCCGCGGGAAACGGGTTGAGCGCTCAAAGTCGAAACCTTATCGCAACTCGTGGCCCAGAATGGCGAGGGTGGTGATGGCGGCGGTTTCGGCGCGGAGGACGAGGGGGCCAAGGGTGACGGGCTGGAAGCCGGCTTGTCGGGCCAGGTGCTCTTCCCCAGGGGTGAAATCGCCCTCGGGGCCGATGAGGACGGCGACGGAGGTGGCGGGCGGGACTTGTTTCAGCGTGCGCGAGTGCTCGCTGAGCGCGGGGATGAGCTTGAGGGCGGCGGGATGGCTCAAACTGTCGGAGAAGGCGACCGGAGCCTTCAGTTCGGTCACAAACGGTGTGTGGCACTGTTTGGCGCTCTCGATCATGTGCCTGCGCCATTTGGCGAGCTTTTTTTCCGTCTGCGCGGCATCGAGATGGATGACGGTGCGGGCGGTGATGACGGGCTGGATGCTTGCCGCGCCGAGTTCGACGGCTTTTTCGAGCAGCCACTCGAAGGGCTCTGCCTTGATGAGCGCGGGGAGGAGGTGGATCGCGGCTTTGAAGGGCTGCGCGCAGGTCTCGGAGATGATCCGGGCACCGACCTCGGATTTGGAGACGTGAGTGATCTCACAGGCGGCGACACGGCCCGCGCCGTCGAAGACTTCAATGCGGTCGCCCGGCTGTTTGCGCATCACACGGCTGCAATGCGCCGCCTCGTCACAGGTGAGCGTGAGATGGGGGCCGGTCCAAGAGGATGCGGGGAGATGGAAGCGCGGCAGGGACATGGACGTGATGCGTGAGCCAGACAGGAGCACCAATCGGCCAGCACGCATCTCGAATCACGCCGCCACCCGGCGACGGCGCTTCATCACCAGCAGGATACCGAGGGCGGCGAGCGCCGTGCGTGAGGGCTCAGGGACCACGCCGGCCCAGGCAAGCCGGAACCCGACATTGTCCGCCTCGGCGTAGGAAGTGAAGAAGTAGCGCAGGGTGGCGCGGTGGTCCGCAGGGCTGGTGGTGAGGTAGGAGCCGCCACGCATGCCACGGGAACCGCCGAGCGTGGTGGAGGTGGCGTCGTTGAGTTCATAGACATTCCCACCTTGGTCGAAGGTGCCATAGTAACTGGCGGCCAGTGCTCCGGCGCTGCCCACCGTCGTCACATTGCCATTCTGGCTGTTCCAGTCAGCCCCCAGACCCCAGTTGATGACATCCACGCCAGGATTGCTGATGTCTCCCACAGCATTGGCTGCGGCAAGAACGGCGGTGAAGGTATTGCTGCGGGTGGGATTGAGCCAGTAGTTGTCCACATCGCCGCCGGGCTCATGGTAAGCCGCCTTGTACCATTCATTTTCGGTTGGGAGGCCGATGGTCCCGGTGGCGCGGCTGAATCCGATGCCGCTCATGGCTCCACTCAGAGTGTAGCTGCCTGACTCGGTGTTTCCGCTGCCCTGGCCGTTCTGCATCCAGTTGGAAAAGCGGGCGGCGTCAAACCAGCTCACCCAGTTCACAGGCTTGTTGTCCATGTTGGCCTTCACCTGATACTTGGAACCGGCTGCGTTTCCGCTGATGAAACTGATGCCACCGCGTGCGGTGGAACCCATGTTGCCGTTGTAAAGGGACAGGGTGTTGGTGCCGCCCGGATCGACCGCGTTGAGAAACGCGGCGTATTGCGCGTTGGTGACCTCATAGGTGCCGATCATGTAGTCATAGTCCACCGCGCCGTAACCGGTGGAGTCGTTGGCGTTGCCGGCATTGCCAACAGCGCTCCACTGAATGACGACGGTGGCGCGGGCAGAAACGGCCAGCGCGACAATAAGCAGGGGAAGGAAGAATAGTTTCATTCCGGCTAGATAGCCGGAGGGGCGGAAGCAAGCCATCCGACTTTGGTCGGATATGGCGCGAGGAGATCAACGGGCCATCGCGGCCTCGATGTCGTCCGCCTCGATGGGGATATGCGCCATGAGGTCGATGTTGCCGTTTTCGCCGATGAGGATGTTGTTTTCGAGACGGACACCGAGTTTTTCTTCCCGAATGTAGATGCCGGGTTCGACGGTGAAGACCATGCCGGGCTGCACGGGCTTCCACATGTGGCCGACATCGTGGACGTCGACGCCCAGCGGATGGCTGGTGCCATGCGGGAAGTACTTTTTGTAGGCGGGCTTGTCCAGATCCTGGGAGTCAACGTCGGCCTGGGTGATGAGGCCGAGGCCGAGCAGCTCCTCCTGCATGAGCAGGCCGACCTGCTCCTGATATTCGCGGATGATGACGCCCGGGCGCAGCATCTGGCAGCACTGTTTGAAAACGCGCAGCACGGCGTCATAGACCTGGCGCTGGCGTGGTGTGAATTGGCCGTTCACCGGGATCGTGCGGGTGAGGTCGGCGTTGTAGTTGCCGTAGTTGGCGGCCACGTCGAGCAGCAGCAGTTCGCCGTCCTGGCACTGGCAGTGGTTCGTGATGTAGTGGAGCACGCAGGCATTGCCACCGGTGGCGATAATGGGCGTGTAGGCGAATCCGCGCGCCCTTTGCCGGATGAATTCGTGGGAAAGCTCCGCCTCGATCTCGAATTCATGCACGCCGGGCTTCACGAACTTCAGCAGGCGGTTGAAACCGTCGCTGGTGATGCGGATGGCCTCGTTCAGCGCGGTCAGCTCGAGGCTGCTCTTGATGACACGCAGCTCGTGCATGAGCTGCGCGAGGCGGTGGTAGTCGTGCAGCGGGTATTCCTGCATGCAGCGGCGGGTGAAGCGCGTCTCGCGCGTCTCCGTGGGGATGGTGGCGCGGATGTGCTCGTTGGAGTTCAGGAAGACGTGGTCCGCCTGGCACATGACAGAGCGGAACTGCGTCTCGAAGTCCGTGAGCCAGTGGACACGCTGGATGCCGCTGCGCTCCGTGGCCTGCGCTTTGGTCAGTTTCTCGCCCTCCCACACGGCGATGGTCTCGTTCGTTTCGCGCACGAAGAGCATCTCGCGCTGCTTGGGGTCGGCGGCATCAGGGAAGAGGATGAGGATCGTCTCCTCCTGGTCGATGCCGCTGAGATAAAACTGGTCGCTGTTCTGGATGAATGGCAGGGAGCCGTCGGCGTTGGTGGGCAGCACATCGTTCGCATGGACGATCACGACGGAGTTTGGCGGGAGTTTGGCGTAAAGACGCTGGCGGTTGGCGGCGAAGAATTCGGCGGGCAGGGGCTGGTAGCGCATGACGCGCCGAAGCTGGGATGAGACAGCCAAATGGGAAGCAGTTTTTGCCGTGGAGGGTCGCGCTTGTTGAAATTGGCGTGTCGGACGCCTAAAAACATCCAATGAACCTCCTGGCCCGACTTGCCGCCCTGTCCCTTTCACTCTCCGCGCCGGCCTTCGCCGCCGAGCTCGTGCTGACCGCGATCGACGGCACCCAACATACGCCCCTTGTCGCAAAGGACGGGAAGCCCGTGCTCCTGTTCTTCGTCTCACCGTTCTGTTCCACGACGAAGGCCTTTGTGGCCGAGATGAACCAGATCACGGCGGACCATGGGAGCAAAATGACCGTTTACATCGTCCAATGCGATCCTGAGGTGACGCGCGATGTGGCGATCGAGCATGCCACGATCAGCGGCTTCCAAGCCCCCGTGCTGATGGACACTGCCCAGGAGCTGACGAAGGGGGTGCAGGCCACGATCACGCCTGAGTCCGTCCTGCTGACCCCGGCGGGCGAGGTGTATTATCGCGGCCGTATCAATGATCTCTACCTGGGCCCAACGAAACGCCAGCGGGCGGCCACGACGAGCGATCTCCGGGATGCCATCGCCAGCCTGCTGGCCGGAAAACCTGCCCCAGAAGCCCAGGAGCCCGCGCAAGGATGCAAGATCAGCGGCTTGAAGTAATCTCGCAGACGCATGCTAGCCCTGGGGCAGACGGATGTTTTAGAACATGACCTGCGGGCTTTGGGTGCCGGCAGGAAACCATCCCCCGCTTGACCTGAGGGGGGGATGGCAAGACCAAGCGGGAGCTATTTCTTTTTCTTGTTCAGGGCAATCGCCAGCAACAGCACCAGGGCGACCGCGCCACCCGCGATCATGAGGATGTTGTTCATGCTCAGGCCGGATTGCTCAGGCATGGGTTCCACTGCCGGGGCGGGTTGCGCGTAAGGATTGGGTGCCGCGCCAGGAACTGCACCAGGAACGGGCTGCTGCGCGTAAGGATTGGGTGCTGCGCCAGGAACAGGTTGCTGCGCGTAGGGATTGGGTACCGCACCCGGGACTGCGGCTGGCTGGCCGTAGGGGTTGGGCACAGCGCCGGGGACGGCACCAGGCTGCTGCCCGTAGGCACCGGGAGGCATGGTCTGCGGCACCCCTGGCTGGGGCACCGTTCCAGGTTGCTGAGGCACCACCCCAGGCTGGGCACCACCGGCGGCCATGGCCAGCGCACGCGCGACAGCGTCGTCCGTGCCTGGAGCACCAACTGTTCCGGCGACCGCCGAGGTGCCGGCACCGAGACCAGCGGCCTGCGAGGCGGCGTTCTTGGCGGCAAGCTCATAATGTTTGCGTTGGAAGCCCTGCTGGTAGGTCTGGATGAGCGACGAATACTCCTGATTGCCCTGGGCCATGCGCGCGAGCACGTTAAGCTGCTCCCAGCCCTCCTGGATCTTGTCCGCATAGTAAAGCCGCGTGGTGACAGCGACCTGCTCGTTGATCTTGGTGATGGTGGGGATGTCGTATTTTTCGAGCTGGGCCTTGGTGGCCAGGATGTGCTTGGACAGGTCCTGGATGGCCTTCAAATCATACTTGTAGGGGGTGATCCACTTTGTGACTTTTTTGTCCACATCGTACTTTGCCTTGGCCTCGTCCACCTCGCGTTCGATCGCCGCCTTGGTGCGGGAAAGATCCGGTTCGATGAGGCGGGTGAGGCTTTCTTCACGCTGCTTTTTGAGGACCGGCTGGTCCTTGGCCATCTGGGAGGTCTTGGCGTCCAGCTTGGCGAGGTGGGCCTTTGCCTCTTCCAAGGCCGGGGGGAAGTACACCGAAGCAAAGTGGAAAGCCTTCTTGTCCAGCATCTTCTCAAACTCGCGCAGGGCCTCGGAGAGGTCGCCCGCCTGCGCCTTCTCATTCATCGCCTGGCGGATCGTGTAGGCGTCGATGTTGTATTTTTCAGCCCGGGCCTCGGTGGCGGAAAGCCATTTGCCTTCGAGCTTCACCCCCCCGGCGACGACCTTTTCCTTTTCCTCAGTGACCTGCTCGATCATTTTAGCGATTTCCGCCGCCTCCTTGGTGCCCGGATAGCGGTTTACAAAGGGGCGCAGGCGGTCCTGGATGAGCTGTTCATACTTTTCGGCGGACATCAGGTCCGGCGTGGGCAGCAGCTTGCGCAGCTCCTTGATCTCCACCTCCTCCGGCTTCTCCTTGAGGATGCCATTCGGAGCGATGTCGGACATCGGGATCATTTTCTCGTCCCAAATCTTGGGCGTGACCTTGTATTTCATTTTCACGCCCTCGGCGGTCTGCTCAAGGATGGTCCCCTCAAGTTGCTTGCCATCCTTGAGGACGACGACATCGGCGCACAGGGTGCCTGCGGCGGAGAGAAACAAGGCGGTGGCGAGCTGGATACGGCTCAATTTCATGGGTATGCGGGGTTGGATATAAAAATGCGGACTCCGAAAATAATCAAAAACCGTCCCGCACAGCAAGCCCCGTTTCCAATGCCGCGATTATTTTTCCCGGCGCTTCAGGGTGATGCGTTTGAACCGGGCCTCCCCGGCGGCGCTCACGCTCACAACCTCCTGATCGTCCACGAACACTTGGTGGATGATCCGGCGGTAGTAGCTGTTCATCGGCGGCAGGTCGGCCGGCTGCCCGGTGGCCCGCACCCGGGTGGCGAGCTCTTTCGCGCGGGCGATCATCTTGTCTTCCCGCATCGACCGGTAAAACTCCACGTCCACGCGGATGCGCGGGGCATCCTTCACATGACGCTGGAGCACCCGGTTCACCAGATACTGGATGTCCTCCAGCACCTCCCCGCGCCTGCCGATCAGCGCGTCGGAATCCTGGGTGAGCACCTGGAGCGTGGGGCCGTCCGGGCCGTCATCCTCCTCAATCTGCGCGGTGAAGCCCAGATAGCCCAGCATGGCATCGAGAATGTGGCGTGCGTGTTCGAGAGGGGTGGCGGTCATGATCTTGTGTTCTCGGTTCGCGGTTTGCTGTGCCCAGTTTCAGCCTGGAATATCGCGTGCAGCGCCAAAAAGAAACCGGGAACTGCGCACCGGGGCAGCACAACTACCCCCCGAGGCGCGGCGGCTTGTTCTTCTTGTCCTTCGATTTGTCCTTCTGGCCGGCCTGCTGGAAAAACGCGCTCTGCGGCACGGGTTTCGGCTCCCGCTTCACCTTCTCCAGCCTCGGCTCCGGCACATAGAGCTTCATGATCCAGGTCTGGGCGATGCTGAAAAGATTCTGTGTGGACCAGTAAAGCGAGAGCGCGGAGGCGAAGTCGTAGCTGAACCACAGGAAAATCAGCGGCATGAACATGAAGATGCGCTGCTGCATCTTGTCCACTGTCTGCGGCTGCGGCGTCAGCTTCATCTGTGCCACCATCGTCAGGCCCATGATGATCGGCAGCGGATTGATGTTGAAGCCGCCCAGCGTCGCCACCGTGTCCGGTGCGGAGAGGTCCCTCACCCACCACAGGCCATGGCCGCGCAGCTCGGCGGCGTATTCCAGCATGCTGTAGAGGCCGATGAAAATGGGGAACTGCAGCAGCAGCGGCAGGCAGCCTCCCAGCGGGTTCACCCCGTAGTCACGGTACAGCTTCATCACCTCCATCTGCTGCTGCTGCGGGTTGTCCTTGTACTTCTCCTGCAGCTCCTTCATCATCGGCCCCAGCAGGCTCATGCGCTTCATTGTGCGCATGGATTTCGCATGCACCGGCCAGATGCACAGGCGGACGAAAATCGTCAACAGGATCACCGCCACGCCCCAGTTCCCTGTCATTTCGTGCATCCAGCGCATCACCACAACCAGCGCCGTGCTCACGATGCTGAACCAGCCGTAGTACATCGCAAAATGGCGCTGTTTGCCGATCTTGCTCAGACGGTCATACTCCTTCGGGCCGAGATACACCTGATAATGCTCTGTCACGCTTGCTCCGGCGGCCAGATCCACCGTCGGCAGGCTCATCGCCGCCTCCGTGGCAAAGTCCTGGATGGTCGCGTCACCCGCCTTCGCAGGATCTAGCGGCTTCGGCAGTTGGCGGCGCGTTGTCCACAGCTTCCCCGGCGCATCGCGTTCGTTCACGCGAGTCAGGATGTGCGTGTAAAAGCGGCTCATCACCC
Source organism: Verrucomicrobiaceae bacterium (assembly GCA_015075365.1). GTDB lineage: Bacteria > Verrucomicrobiota > Verrucomicrobiia > Verrucomicrobiales > Verrucomicrobiaceae > Prosthecobacter. Next base: position 628,460 of record JABTUN010000004.1, on the reverse strand, counting down.
CGCCAAAGCGCAGCTTGTCAAAGGACTGGCGGTAGTCCGGCTTCGCGCTGCTGAAGGTGCCCCCCGCAAGATAGCTGGACCACTCGTACTTGGCCGAGCCGCCGTTGTTCCAGAAAAAGCCCTGGTAGCGGTCGTCCGCGTGGTTCAGCGCCGTCGAGGCTCCGGCGAACAGATAATACTCCTCGGAGCGATGCTGCGCCGTGCCCGTGTTCGTCAGCGTGATCTTCAAATCCAGCAGATGCTCGTCGCTCTCGGCACCCTCGGTCAGCGACCAAGCCTTCGTCACGCGGATGCCCTCCGTGTTCGTGCCCTCAAAGGTCACTCCCTTCGCCGTGGCCTCCTTCATTGTGTAGGCGATGCCATCGAGGCCGCCTGCCTCACGTCGCAGCGCGCCGATGGCCTCCTGTGAATGCTCGTTGAGAGTCACATGATCCGTCCCTGCCAGCACGGCGCGCTCGATGCCCCCGCCCTTGGTGGTGAAATGGTATGTCACGCTGCCCGCGGTGATCTGGTGCTTCTGCTCCGGCGCTACGGGAGCGGACGGGGCCGTCACCGTGGCAGCAGGAGAGGGTTGTCCGGCCGCCGGCGTAGCGGCAGCGCCGCCGTCAGCAGCAGCAGGCGCGGCCTTCTTCGCCTCATCCGCCTTCTTTTTCGCCTCCTCGGCCTGCTGCTGGGCCATCTTGGCGTTCTCCTGCATGTAGTGAAAATTCACCCCCATGAGGATGATACAGAGTGTGATGACGATCCAGCCTTTGCGGTCCATGAAAGTGAGTGGTGGAGAAAATTGAGATCAGCGGGGGAGAAACAGGAAAAGAGGGGCGGGACGAATGGCCGTGGATGCGGGTTTGGCGACTGGAATTTCCCGGTTCAATCGGAATTCCGGCAGCATTTGGGTGGCACCGGGTCCTCTCCATGTCCACCCCACGGGTTACAGCGCAGAATCCGCCAGAAACCCATGCAACTGCCCCGCATGACCCCGTGTGTCTCCACGGCCTCCAAAAAATAGGTCGAGCACGTCGGCGTGAAGCGGCAGCCGGAGCCTGGACCGCCGATGGCGTGAATCACCGGGGAAAGGAAGCGCTTGTAACCGCGGATAAGGACTCGGATGATCGACTTCATGCTGCCAGCACCGCCAGGGGCGTCATTTGAAGAATTCCGAGCCGTTTTGCCAGCCGCAGCCAGTCGTGCTCGATTTCAGCCAGCGTGGCCTGCGGGGCCTTCCAGCGGCCGATGACCACCAAATGCCATCCAGGGGCGATTTCCGCCCGGTGAGCGCGGATGACCTCACGCAGTAAACGACGGATGCGGTTGCGCACCACGGCGTTGCCGAGTTTCCGACCCGTCACGAGCCCGTAGCGAAATTCCGGCTCATTTTCCGCCTTGGCCACCCCCAGGACGACATATTTACCCGCCTGGCTGCTGCCTTCGGCCTTCACGCGGGCGAAATCGCGCGCGTGCTTCAACCTCAGGCTGGAGGGGAGGCGCATGGCAGATGTGGGGCCGCCCGCCGCGCAGCGCGCATCAGGCGTGCTGCTGGATGTGGCGCTTGAAGTGGATTTCCACGCCCTTCGGCAGGAGGCGCTTGCGGCCGACGCGACGGCGGCGGCGCAGGATGTCGCGGCCGTTTTCCGTCTTCATGCGGGCGCGGAAGCCAAACTGCTGCTTGCGCGTGCGTTTGGAAGGTTGGTAGGTCCTCTTGGTCTTGGGCATGGGCGTGTGGGTGGTGTGAAAGCTGCAGGGAGAATCCGGACAACGGCACGGAATGGCCCGGTGCCCGGAAAAGGGGGCGGGAGACTACCGGGAGACCTTCTTTTGTCAATTCAAGCCTTCACCGGTGGTGAAATCGTCTGTCTTCTCCAGCAGCAGGCACCGGAAAGAACGTCCGAGAATGGCCGGATGGGTGAGCGACTGAAACTGCCTCAGCGTGGTGCCGTCCAGCCCCCTGCCTTCCAGTGTGCGCAGCCACGGGGCGGCCAGACGGGTCAAAAAGCGGCCCTGATGGTCATAATCGGCCGTTTTCAGCCTGCAGGCCTCCGCCTCGGCGATGAGCCGGGTGAAGTTCACATGGGCGGTGAGGTCGGATTCGCCCAAATCATCGAGAATCCGGTCGTCCGTGCGGTGATTCCGGTAGCGGCGCAGAGTTCCTTCCGGGCGCGCCAGAAATTCCTCCGCGTCCAGGCCATAATCCGCGATGAAAACGGCCCCGCGGAACGGCGCGGCGGCGATCTCGCGAATCCAGTCCAGCGCGGCGAGGCAGATCTCCATCGTGTGACCGGGTGCGAGGTCGCGCGGCAGTTTTTCGATCTCGTTGACGAGTTCCGGCGTGCTGGGCGCGCCGGTAACGCAGTGCCAGCTCGCATCGACATGCAGTTCCTGCCACATTCCCCCCTGCCAGCGGACGAGATGGACCGGAAAAGCGTCCGGCAGCTCATTGCACAGATACAAGGCATGCGCAGGAGCCTGGCGGATCGACTCCAACCAAATCACGCGATCCCCCAGCCGAGCCTTTTGCACTTCTCGATACACCGGATTCGGCTCCACGATGGCGTAACGCGCGCCGGGGATGTCAAGCGCGGCCAGGATGTCCTCCGCGAGCTGTCCATCGTGCGCGCCTTGCTCTATGAGCGTGAAATCCGCCGGCCGGCCGAGTTTTTCCCACTCTTGCCGTGCCAGCAAGGCCAGCAGCCGGCCAAACAACGGCCCGGTGCTCACGCTGGTGAAAAAATCGCCGCTCCGGCCGATCCGGCGCGGGCCGGGACCATAGTAGCCGTGCTGCGGATGGTAGAGCGCCAGCCGCATCACCTGCTCAAATGGCAGGCGCCGCTCCGGGGCGGAGGAAATCATCTCTTCAAGAATCAGGCGCAGCGCGGACATCGGCTCATGCGGGTGGATGCGCCAGCTTCAGCGCGGCCTGCGCCGTTTTGATCGCGGCGTCAGGCACGCTCAGCGGCATCATGTTCGCGCGCATGCGGCGTCCGGCCGCTCCGTCGTTCGTGAGGATGCTCTGCACGGCGGCGGCGGTCTCTGGCGGTGAATGCGTGCGGATGCCGCAGTCGCGGGAGGTCAGCATTTCCGCGTTTCCTTCCTCCTGACCGGGCACGACGTAGTCGATCACCGCCGGGATGCGCGCGGCCAGCACCTCGTGCAGGATCGCGCCGCCCGCCTTGCAGATGACGACGTCATGCGTGCGCAAAAACTCCGGGATGCGCGGCGTCCAGCCCACGATCTCCATCGTGCCGGGCGGCAGCGAGTCAGTGAAACGCCGCAGCACATGGTAAAGCCGGGACCCGTGCTTCCCCACCGGCAGCGTCAGCCTCACACCGCTCATCAAGACCGGACGCAGCGCCTCCAGTGTCGCTTTCACATGCCGCGCAGGCGTCGAGGGCAGATAAAGAATGCGCTGACGACCGTCCCCTGCCGCGTCGGCGGGCAGCGGCTCTGTGAAGGCCAGGCTCACGGGAAAACCGGTCACGCGAATCTTGTCCCTGGAAACGCCCAGCTTCTCCACGACGCGCTGCGTGTCGTCATCCGCCACACAAAAGCGGTCGCTGGGCGCGCTGACCCAGATCGGATGCACGCTGACGGAATCCGTGATGATCGTCACCAGCGGCGGCACGGGCCGCTTCGCGCGCAAGGCGGCCAGAACGGCCGAATACACCGGGTAGGTGCTCAAAATCAGCCGGGGCCGCTCGCGCTCGATTATTTCCTCCACGGCGCGGATCAGCGGGAGCTGCCATGCGGCGTCCGGCGCGGTCATTTGCGGCTTCGCCAGCATTTTGTAGGTCAGCCGCCAGGCCGCCGGGCAGTGGATGATCGCCACCTGGTACGCGGCTTTCATCACAGCGGCAATACGCGGCTGCACCTCGCTGATCAGATCGGTCACCTCGACTTTTTCGCCCGGCAGCAGTTTGATCAAGGCATCCGCGGTGCAGCGCGCCGCCGTGTTGTGGCCATCGCCAAAGCCTGCTGTCAAAACCCAGATCACGCACCATCGCTGCCGGAGAAAAATCATCCTCACAAGCAAAAATCTCTGGAGCAGGCCGTAACTGTTGATTATTTTACATTTGTTAATCAAATCCGGCCAGCCATGAGATTCCGGTGTCCTCTGCCCCAGAGCAAGCACCTCGCCGCAGGCATTCTTGTCACGGCGGTGATCATCATGCTCACGCCGCTGCGCAGCGGACCGCGCCACACGCAGCAGGCGTCCTTCGTTCCACTGCTCGGTGCGGGAGGCGTCGGTGAAAGCTCTGCCTTCCGCAGCCTGTCCTCCGCCAGCCCGGTGAACGCCAGCGCCACGCCTCTCGTGCGGGCGCCCGTTGAGAAAAAATAACCCTGGGCGACGACGCAGGATTGGCCGGCTCGCGGCGCGGCCAAAAATCTCACAGCGGCAGCTTGTACGCCTCACAGCGGTTGTGCCAGCCGGCCAGCCAGCGCTGTTCGCCGCGCTCCGGCGGGGAATTCGCCACGCGGCGGCTGAGGACGCGTTTCGCCGCCTCGGCAAAGGCGGCCGGAGTGCCGCCGCGCATGTCTTCCAGCACTTGCATGAGGCCCCAGCCCTGGCCGCGATAGCGCTCCTTGGGGTTGGTGCCCTCGCCTTTGAAGTTCACATAGTCGATCAGGCAAAACATCCCCTCCGGTGTCGTGCTCAAGGCGGCGAAACGCGTCCGCGCCGCCCCGGTCATGCTGCCGGCAGCACGCTGGAGCCGCAGCATGATGTATTCGGTTTGCAGTCCCACGTTCGCGGCGAGAAGCTTCCGCAGTTCGGCCTGACGCGGGCCGTTTTTATCCGCCTCAAAGGCCGCTTTCGAGTCCCAAACACACGCGCCTTTGGTCCAGGCAGGCATCGGCACGCCGCGGGCCTCCAAGTGACGCACGAGACCGGGAAAGCTCTCCTCAAACGGCCCGCGACGCCCCGCCGGATACCAGATGAAATGGCCGATTCCGAGCGACGCGAAATCCTCCCCGCCGTTCCAGCTCGTCAGGCCAGCCACGGTGCCGGCGCACTCGTTTTGCCAGATGCGTCGGCCCACTCGGTCCATCTGCGCCGGGGTCAAACCGGCCTGCACAGGGGGGAGCGGAGCCGCGCAGCCGAGCAAAAAGGCCGCTCCGGCCAGGGTGAGAAGCCATAAATCGCGCCGGTAACTTTTTGTGGTCATATTTTGGTATTCTTAATTGAATGCTTGGAATCGGACTGATTTTTGAAACAATAGCCGCCCCATCTTCCCTCTTGTCCGCCAAATTTCATTAAGATTGCTTCACTGATTTTCCCCCGCTAGTTTAGCCTCTTCACCCGCCCTTTTCTGCGCCCGCCGCATGCCGTATCTGGCCTTCAACCTCAACGATGGAAATGAATTCGTCTTCGACGTCCTCGAAGACCGTCTCACCATCGGGCGTGACGCCAAGAACGACATCGTCATCGACAACACCTTCATTTCCGGCTTCCACGCCGAGTTCCTGAAGCAGCCGGACGGCTCCTACGAGCTGATCGACCTCAAGTCCTCCAACGGCACCTTCGTCAACGGCAAGCGCATCGAGCGCTCCCGCGTGAAGGGCGGCGACCGCATCATGTTCGGTCAACTGGAGAGCCGCTTCCGCGAGCGGGCCCCGAAGGGCCTCGCCCCCGTCGGCAGCTCGAAAGCCGTCTCCGCCTCCAAAAACGAGCCTCAGCGCATCGATGGTCGCCGGGGCGACACCGAGGGCATCCCCGCCCGTGACAAGGAGGACACGCCGCCGCCTTCGCCAGACACCGGCAAGATCGAGCCCACCAAGCCGGTCGTGCACCGCATGGCCACCTCGACGGGTGATGCGCAAAAATCCCCGCCCACGCCGCCACCGGCCCTCATCCCGAAGCCCGATCCCGCCGCCGCGAAACAGGCCGCCGACCTCCGCGAGGAAATCGAAAAGCTCCGTCAGCAGCGCGACGCCCTCAAAATCGAGGCCGAGATCGAGCAACGCCGCCGCGACGAACTACGCAGCCTCGAGGCCACCCTCGAAGTCCGCAAAAAAGAACTCACCGAGACCCAGGCCAGCCTCAGCAGCATCAAAGCCGATGCCGAGAAGCTCCGCGCCGAGGCTGAAGCGGCGAAAACGGAGGCCGCCAAGTTTGACCAGAAGCGCCGCGACCTCGGCAACCTCGAAAGCAAGCTCGACTCCACCCGCACCCTCGTCACCAAAGCCGAGGCCGACCTCGCCACGGCACAAAAAGCCCTCGAAAGCATCCACAGCGCCGCCGAGGCCAAGCGAGCCACCGACACCGCCAGCGCCGAGCAAAAGCTCACCGCCCTTCAAAAAGACACCGCCGCCGCTGAGGCCCGCCTCGCCGAGCTGACAAAACTCAAAGGCGATGCCGAGAAGTCGGAATCCGAGCTCAAATCCAAGCGCAGCAGCGAACTCCAGGCCCTCGAATCGACGCTCACCTCGAAGCAGGCCGAACTCGCCACTCTTGTCGCTCTTTTCACCGCCCGGAGCGCGGACGCCTCGTCCGCCGAAGCGAAGCTCCAGCAGCTCACCGCGCAGTCCAAAGCTCTCGAAGCCAAGCTCCCTGAACTCACCGCTGCCGAGCAAAAGCTGACCACGCTTCAAAAAGACATCGCCAGCAGCGAGTCCCGCCTAACCGAGCTGACGAAGCTCAAAACCGACGCCGAAAAATCCGAGTCTGAACTCAAATCCAAGCGCAGCGGTGAGCTTCAAGCCCTCGAAAAAGACCTCGCTGCGAAGCAGGCCGACCTCGCCAAACTCACCGAGCAGCTTTCCCTCCGGAGCGCGGACGCCTCGTCCGCCAACGCCAAAGCCGAACAGCTCACCGCGCAGCTCAAAGCCCTCGAAAGCTCCCTCGCGACAAAAACCGCCGAAACCTCGTCCGCCGAAACGAAGCTCTCCAAACTCGCCGCCGACATCTCGACGGCCGAAAGCCGCATCACCGAGCTCACTGCTCGGAAGGCTGACGCCGAAAAATCCGAAGCGGAGCTTCAATCGAAGCGTGGAGCCGAGTTGAAGGCCCTCGAAGCCGCGCTCACCGAGAAGCAGGCCCTGTTTGACCAGCTCACCAGCGCCGCCGCCGCCGCAGAAAAGAAGCTCGCGCAGCTCACCGAGCAGTCGAAAGCCACCGAATCGACCCTCTCGTCGAACATGGCCGAGGCGGCCGCCGCGAGCCGCAACCTCTCCAAACTCGTCGCCGACATCGCCACGGGCGAAAAACGCGCCGCCGAGTTCAAAGGCCTCGAAACCTCCCTCACCGCCAAACAGGCCGAGTTTTCAAAACTCAGCGAAGACGCCACTGCTGCCGAGGCGAAGCTCAAACAGCTCACCGAGCAGACCAAAGCCCTCGAAGCGAAGCTCCCCGACCTCAGCGCTGCCAACGAAAAGCTCGCAAAGCTCACCGCCGAAATCAGCGTCGCCGAGGCACGCGTCAAAGAGCTGGCCCAGCGCCGCACCGAAGCCGAAAAATCCGAGACCGAGCAAAAAACCAAACGCAGCGCCGATCTCCAGGCCCTCGACCAGCAGCTCGATGCGAAACAATCCGAGCTCGCGAAGCTCACCGAGCAGATCACCAGCCGGACGAAGGAGGCTTCCTCCGCGGAAACAAAGGCCAAGCAACTCACCGAGCAGACGAAGAGCCTCGAAACCAAGCTCGCCGACCTCACTGCCGCCGAGCAAAAACTCGCCGCGCTCACCAAGGACATCGCCGCGGGCGAACAACGAGTCGCCGAACTCGCCAAGCTCAAATCCGAGGCCGAGAAATCCGAGGCGGAGCTGAAGGCAAAGCGCAGCGCCGAGCTTCAAAAGCTCGACAAAGACCTCGCCAAGCTCACCGACGACCTCGAAGCCAAAAACGCCGCGTTCCAAAAAGCGCAGGAGCAGCTTCTCGACACGCAGCAGCGCCTCGCCCAGGCCAGCGGCGAGGAAACGGCGCTCAAAGCCCGCGTCGAAGCCCTTCGCGGCAATGAGGCGAAGCTCGTCGAGGTCACGAAGCAGCTCGGCCAGATGCAGGATCAGCGTGGCGTGCTCGAAACCGCCATCGCAGCGCTTCTAGCCACGCAGACGACGCATCAAAACGATGTTTCCAGCTCCGAGCAGCGCCTCACCACGCTCCGTGCGGAGATCGATGACTTCACCGCGAAGCAGCAGGCCGCGAAGGCCGAGCACGATCGCATCTGCAAGGAACGCGATGCCGCGCAGGCGGACTTTGACGCGAAGCAAAAAGCCGCCGAAGCCAAGCTGGCCGAGCTTCAAAAACAAACCGCCGAAGCCCAGGCCAAGGCCGCGGAGCAGCAAAAAGCCGCCACGAAGGAACGCGACGAACTCGATTTGCAAATCGAGCTGCGCACCACCCGCTCGAACGATCTCGCCGCGCAGGTCAAAGCGCTCGAAGACAAGGCCGCCGATCTCGAAAACAAGCTCTCCGACCTCGCGGATACCGATTCACGCCTCAAAGACAGCAACGAAGCTCTCAAAGCCGTCGAATCGCACAAGGCGGAGGTCGTGGCCGCCGTCGCGGCGCTGGTCAAAGACCGCGACGAACGCACCCGCGAGCTTTTGGCCGCCACCGAGCATGGCCGGGCGCAGCATTTGCTCATCCAGACGCTCACCACGCGTCGCGAGGCCGTCGAAAAAGAAGTCCGCACCATCGAGGACCAGCAGACCACCGCGTCGCAGGACCTCGGCAAGCTGCGGGCCGACATCAAGCAGGCCGAGACCGACCTCAGCGAGCGCCAGGCCCAGATCGCCACCGCGGATCAGCACCTCAAAAACGTGCAGGAACTCACCGCCACGGCTGAGACGCAGTTCAAGACCACGCAGGCCGAGGACAAGAAGCTCGCCGCGCAAGTCGCCGCCGCCAAAAGCGAGTTGGAGGAGCTCACCGCGTCCGTCGCCGCGAAGTCGAAGGAACTCGCCGCGTCCGTCGCCTCGCTGGAAAAGAATTCGCAGCAGCAGCTCACGCTGGCCGAGAAGATCAGCGGCCTGGAAGCGGTCATCGCCACGCTCACCAGCACCCACGCCACCGCGCAGCAAAGCGTGGCCGCAGCGCAGTCCGATTATCAAAACCTTCAGGACAACCTCGCCGCCAAGCAGAAGGAGATCGCCAACGCCGAGAAACGCGTGGCCGAGCTGACCAGCCAGACCGCCGGCCTCGAAGATCGCCTCAAAGAGCTCAACCAGGCGAACAAGCAGCATGCCGAGCTTTCCGCCGCCATCACCGCCGCCACGCAAAATCGCGACAAGCTCGCCTCCGAAGCTCAACGCCTCACCAAGGAGCGAACAGACCTCGAAGCGCTCCTGCCGGATCTTCGTGGCAAGGTCGAGCAAACGCGTGCGCAGGCCCAAAACCTCGCCGACGAGCTGGCGGCCTTGAACAAGGACAAAACGGCTGCGCTTGATGCGATGCAGCAGGCCGCCAAACAACGTCAGGAAGCCGAAACAGCGACCGAAGCGCTTCGTATCGAGGCTGCGAACCTCGAGAAGCTCCTCGGCGAAAAGCGCTCCACCTTGGATGCGGAGGTCAAAACGAAGCTCGCCGAGGCCAACGCGGCCGAAACACGCCTCAAAGGCTTGCAGGAGCGTGTCGTCGCTGGCGAAAGCCGTTTGAAGGAACTCGAAGACGTGAACGAGCGCCTGGCCGCCGCCACGACAAACCTGAAGGACACCGAAAAGACCCGCATCGCGGAAGAAAAGAACGTCGCCGCGCTCGGCAAGCAGCAGGACAAGCTCCGCATCGCCCTCGCCAACCTCGAAGGCGAAATCAAAGCCGAGTCCGCGAAGCTGGCCGATCTCACCAAGACCTTCAAAGCCACCGAGACGAAGGCTGCCGATGCTGAGACGCGTCTTCAGAAGGCTCTCGCCGCCCAGCAGGCTGCCGAAAAGAGCCGCAACGAAGCGGATGCCAGTCTCGAGCTTGCCCGCACGGAGGAGAAAGCCCTCCGCAAACAGATTCCCGCGCTCAACACCGAGCTGGCTGGCATCCAGGCCGCGCTTTCCACCTTCACGAAGCAGCGTGACGAGGCCTCGCAGTTCGTCACACGGCTGAACGTCACCACCGAGAATCAGAACAAGAAACTCGCCGAGCTGCAGCAGCAGATCGAGCAGCTCGAAGAGGCGCAAAAAGTCCGCGAGCAGCGTGTGATGAAGGCGCAGGAGGATGTGGACAAGGAAGGCCTCAAGCTCAAAGCCGCCATCGAGCAGACCCGCGCCGCGGAGGCCGCCCTCGCCGATGCCGACAAGGAATTGAAGGACATGCTGGCGAAGGTTTCCGCCACGAAGAAGGAGGCTGCCACGCTCGAAGATGAACTGCGCACCCGCCTTGACCGCGTGCAGAACCTCAAAGCTGATGAGGAGCGCCTCACGAAGATCGTGGACAATCAAAAGCTCGACCTGCAAGGCGCCGACAGCATGCTGAAGGAGCTGCAGAGCAAGATCGACAGCCACCAGACCCGCCTGAGCGACTTCATCCACGTCGGTGGAAAGATGCTCGGCCTCGGCGAGGCCATCGCGAACCTCGAATCACGCCAGAGCGAAATCACGAAGGCCATCCGCAAGGCCTCCGAAGAAGATCTGGCCATCCAGGTGAAGCTCAATGCTGCTCAAGAGGCGCTCAATCGCGAACTCACCCGTGCCGAGCAGGCCCGCAAGGACCGCGAGGCGGCCGAGGCGGAGTTCAAGAAGTTCAGCAGCGACATCCAGAAGCAGGCCGCCACGCTGCAAAACTACGAACTGGAGCAGAAGAAGCGCATCGCCGAGCTGGAGAAGCGCATCAACGACCACGCCGCCGCCGAGGCCCGCATCGTCACGCAGATCGAGCAGACGAAAGCCGAGCTCACCCGCCTCGACGAGCAGCGCAGCGAAATGGCCCGCGCCGAGGCGCAGCTGAAGCACTGGCAGGAGATCGAAAAGCGCCTCCGCGGCCAGCTTGGCGAACTCGAGGAGAAGCACGAGATCCTCCGCCGTGGCCTCGGCGCCGAGGAATCGACCGTGATCATGTTCGCCAACGATTTGATCAAGCGCATCGACCTGATCGACGCGCTCAAAGAACGTTACGCTGGCGTGAATGGCGGCGTGGACATCGTCGCGCAGCTCGTGACGTTGCGTCAAAGCTTCGAGGACATTCTCCTCCAGCATGGCGTGAGCGAGTTCGAGGTCGCCTCCGGCACGGAAGTCGATGTCGAGCTGCGCAAGCGCATCGCCGTTGTGGACAGCACCCCTGGCAAGTCCAAGCCCCGCGTCGTCGAAAGCTGCCGCACCGGATTTGTTTACTCGCGCAGCGAAGGACACGAGGTAATCCTCCGCAAGGTCGAGGTCCGCACCTCCAGCCAGTAGCCGTTTTCACCTCTTACTTCTGACTTTTAACATCTCACATTCCCACTCTTATGGCTGAATACGTTGGCATCGACCTCGGCACGACCCTCTCGGGTCTCGCCTACCTGAAACCGGACGGCAATCCGGAAATCGTCCCCAATGCCGATGGCGAGCGCCTCACGCCCTCCGTTGTGTACTTTGACGCGCATGAGGATGTGAAGCTCGTCGGCTCCGCCGCCCGCGATGGGGGCGAGCCGGACCGCACCATCTTCCAGATCAAACGCCACATGGACGATCCCGAGCATCTCGTGGAGATCGACGGCAAGAAGTGGACGCCCGCCGAGATCTCCGCGCTCATCCTGGCCAAGCTGAAGCGGGACTGCTCCAAGATATGCGGCGACATCAACGAGGTCGTCATCACCGTGCCCGCCAACTTCAACGAACTGGCCCGCAAGAGCACCATCGCCGCCGCGGAGATGGCCGGCATAAAGGTGCGCCGCCTGGTGAACGAACCCACCGCCGCCGCCGTGTATTACGCGCATTCGCAGGGTGTGAAGGGCCGCATCCTCGTCTATGACCTGGGCGGCGGCACGCTCGACACCACGATCCTCGAGGTCGAGGGTGACAACATCAAGATCCTCACCTCCGAAGGCGCCCGCCACCTTGGCGGCAGCAACTTTGACGACATCCTCCTCGAAGCCTACGCGGAGCAATACAAGAAACAAACCGGCGCTGAGCTTTACAGCGACGAGCGCCACCGCCGGCGCGTGCTGCAGGCCACGGAGGACGCCAAAAAAATGCTCTCGAAGCTCCAGCGCGTGAACGACACCGTCGCCAACGACCAGAACAGCGGCATCGCCCGCATCGACCTCTCCCGCGAGCACTTCGAGAAGATGATCCGCAACATGCTCACGCGCACTGTGCTGCTCGTCGAGCAGGCGCTCGACTCCGCGAAGCTCAAACCCAGCGACATCGACCACGTCGTGCTCGTCGGCGGTTCCACCCGCATTCCAAAGGTGAAGACCATCCTCGAAAAGATGTTTGGCAAGGCTCCGAAGAGCTGCGGCAATGTCGATGAGTGCGTGGCCCTGGGCGCTGCCCTCTTCGCGAAGAAGTCCGCGAAGATCCAGGAGGTCTGCAACGCCAGCTACGGCACGCTGGCGATGGTTTACAACGCCAGGACGAAGGAGGAGAAGCTCATGAACTCCATCGTCATCCCGAAAAACACGCCCATCCCCTGCTCCCGCACCCAGGTGTATCAGACGAGCGAGGACAACGAGCGCATCATCGAGGTGGACATCACGCAGGGAGAGGACGAGGATGCGAAATACGTCGATGTCATCGGCCGCATCACCCTCGACGTGCCCGCCGGCCGTCCGAAGGGCTGCGAGATCGCTGTGACCTTCAGTTACGATGAGAACCAGCGCGTCCGCGCGCTCATCGTCGATAAACAATCCGGCCGCAGCAAGGAAGTCGCCGTCTCCTACAAGGGCGCTGGCGTCCTCAGCGAGGAGGAGCTCAAACGCCGCAGCGCGCACCTCCGCACGATGCGCATCGAGTAACCCAGGACTCACGGACCCCGAAACCACGCTTTTATGTTCAAGATCCTCAAATCCCTCTCGAAGTCCCTCAGCGGACAAAAACCTGCTGCCGAGGCCAAAAAGCCCGCCACAACCGCCCCGAAAGGCGGCGTGCTCGACCAGGTCGTCAAAGGCAGGGCCGCCGACATGCCCGCCAAAGCCCGGACGCCCGAGGAGCTCTGCGAGATCACGCCGAAGATGAGCAAGGACGAGATCAAGGCCCGCCTCAAGCTCCTCTTCCGCCGTTTCAACCGCGGTGCGAGCAGCCTCGACCCCAAGGTGCGTGCGGAAGCCGACATCATGCTCGACGCCGTCGTCGCGGTGCGTGAAAAGCACTTTGGGGAGATCTAGACACGACGGAGCAGCCCATTTCTGACTGGATTCAGGCGGCCACAAGTTCAGGCACAGGTTTTGGAAGAGCAAGCGGACGCGGACGCGGCGCCGGGAGCGGATAGCTGGGAGTGACACCTTTCGGCTGCCGGCCGGTCAGGCGGCAGAAATCATGGTAGCTGAGCACTTCGAAGCGCCGGTCAAGGTGCTCGACGACGGCGGTCATGCTCTCCACCCAGTCGCCGGAGTTCAGGTAGTGGATGTCGTCGATTTGCTTGTCCGCAGGGGTGTGGATGTGGCCGCAGATGATGCCGTGGCACTTTTTCCAGCGCGCGAGATTTTGAAGCTGCTCCTCGTAGCGGCCCACGAAGCCCACGGCCTGCTTCACCCGGGCCTTCACCCACCGGCTGAGCGAAAAGCCGTCCTTGCCGCGCCAGCGCAGCCAGTGGTTGTAAAGCCGGTTGAGCCGCAGCAGCATGTCGTAGCCCACCGCGCCAGCCTTGGCGAGCCAGGCGTGGTTTGTGGTGACATGATCGAAGCCGTCGCCATGCACGACGAGGTAGCGGCCGTGCGGGGACTGGTGGACGTGCTCGTCCACAATGCTCAGTCCGGCCATTTTGAAAGGCAGGAAGCTGTCGAGGATGTCGTCGTGGTTGCCACGCACATAAATCACCTCCGTCCCTTCCTTCTCCATCTTTTTGAGAAGCGTGCGCACGAAGTGCGTGTGCTCGTGCCGCCATTTCCCGGAGCTTTTCAACGCCCACGTGTCGATGATGTCGCCGTTGAGGATGATCTGCTCGCACTTGCAGTGGCGGAGCATGTGCGCGGCCTGAACGGCCTTGGAATCCGCCATGCCGAGGTGGATGTCGGACATGATGAGCGTCTTGATGCGAAGCTTGGTTTTCATGCAGGCGGACGTGGGACACATCAGAGTGCCTCTGTTAACAACCGGCCCCAAGATGTGAAGAGAAACGATTCTGTCACCGCTTGGAGGTCAGCATGGCGGCCGGTTCCTCCGGCTGTGTGACGGGCGGGTTCGGGCGTGAGGGAGTGCTGCCGGGCGAAGGTTTTCGAGGGCTGAACATTTCCTCGAGGCGGTCCTCATGGCGCTGTTTGTGCAACAGATAGACCTGCGAGATCATCCACACCGCGGCCACCGTCGAGACAACGCCCACGACAACGGTCAGGGGGATGTATCTCCGGCTTCGCCGACGGCGCGTGGGAGTGATCGCAGGAAAAAACAAGGCCATGCCAGATGTCATCGCGTTTCTTCCGCCTTCCTCAAATCACGTTCGGTGACTTCATCGCCACATGCCGCACGGCAGGCCGGCCGATGCGACAGACAACCTCGCCGTCCAGGTTCTCGCGGCGGATGAACTTCCCCAGGCGGACACGGGCGCGATGCACGGCCACGCGCGCGGTCGCGGTAGATGCCGCCTTGCCCAGGCAAAGGTAGTTTTCGATCTCCGGCCACAACGAGGGCTTGGAGCACGAGCGCAGACGTTCCAGGCTGCGCTCGATCAAGAGCCATGTCCGCCGCCGGTCGTGCTCCGTGGCCGGTGTCTCGTACAGCGGGATGTCATGCCCGTGTTCGAGGAGATGATCCAGCGATTCGACCATCACCGCGCTGCCGCGCTTCAGCCGGGAGCGGTTCCGGTGATGGTTGATGAGCATCCAGCGCAGCGTGCGCAGCAGCCAGGTGCGCTGCATTTCCTCCGTGCGGGAGGAAAGCGGCAGCACCATGCCGAGGCGGAAGACGCGCAGGAAGAGCTCCTGCACCACATCCCACGCCTCATGCTCGTCGCAGCCGCGCAGGCGGGCAAAATTGACCAGGCTGAGCTGATGACGGCGATACAGGTGATCACAGGCGTGATCGACCGGACTGCCTGCTGCACGAGCGACGGACATGAGTGGTGGAGGTGGATGCGGACTGCCAAGCGAGACCGGATCAAGGCGCGGTATCGACCTGGATGCGGAAGAACTTCTTGTTGTTCGGGCAGATGGTGATGCGCCAGGCGGTGAAGACGGCGTCGTTGGTGATGCCGCGGTCGCGGGCATCGCCGTAGCTGACGAGGTTACCAGCGGCATCGATCATGCGCACGTCGCTGGACTGGAAGTCGTTGTCGTTGGCGACAAAGAGAAAGTAGTCCTCGGTGCTGGCGGTGGAGGTGTCTGGCACGAGAGCCATTCCCTCCGCCTTCTCATTCACAGTGAACTGGTTCGGCACGGCGGTGTTCGTGTTGAAGCCAAACTTGGCGAGGTCGGCGCTGGAGAGCAGGTTGACCACGACGGTGCTGCGGGCCGGTGTGATGGTGGAGCGCAGCGTGCCGGAGGGGCTGATCTGGTTTCCTTCCGCATCGTAGAGGCCGAGGATGTTCGTGGCGGCGGAGAAGTCCACGAGATCCACCGTCTTGGTGACGATGGGATCGGTGGTTCCTTTGCCGAGGCCATTCCCATCGCGAGGAAGCATGAGGAACTGCGTGTTGCTGAGGGCGACAATCTCGGACTGTGCGGCGGTGGCGTCGAGGCCGGAGCCGTTGCCATTCAAATCATAGCGCGGGAGCTGCACGGCATATTCGCCGATGAGCACGGGGTTTTCGAGGTTGGCACCGGCGATGTCATAGACAAAGAGGCGGGTGTTGAAGCGGGTTTGCGCGGCACCGCCATCCTGCACGAGGGCGCTTTGCATGAGGGCAAAGAGGCGGCTGTTGTCCGGCGAGACGGACATGCCTTCGAGGCCCTGGTTGTTGCGGCGGCCGTTCGTAGGAGCGGTGGTGGAGTCAAAGTTCAGCGTGCCGACCGGGCGATGCGGTTGCGCGGCGCCTGGAAGCTGGATGATGCGGGTGAACTGCTTCGCGCTGTTGAAGCGGGCGATGTAGGTGCCGTATTCATCGGAGACGAAGCCGGAGCCGTCGGCGAAGACGTGGATGGCCTCGGCGTCAAAGCTGATGAGATTTTCCGTGGCTCCACCAGGGCCGTTGGCAGCCGCGGTGGTACCGACGCTTTGTCCCATGATGGTCGTGACGGCAGTGGCGTTGAGGCCGGTGGTGAACTTCGTCGTGGCACCATCGAGGTAGGTGAACTTTGTCGTGCTGCCATAGGTCGGCACGATCTGCGTCTGCGGCACCGGACCTGCGCCGTAGTAAGGGGTGAAGGTGAAGGGCGTCTGATGCACACGGGCGGCGTAGTTGGAGAAGATGGCGCCGCTGTTGTAGCCGCGATCCGGCAGCACGTTGAAGACGCCGCTGAACTGGCCGGTGCCGCTGTTGTAGCTCCAGCCGGTGATGGAGAGGCCGGAGGCAGCGCCCATCGTTTCGCCAAAGCTGTCGTAGGAGTCACCGGAGAGGCGGCCTGCGCCGACCATGCCATGATTGGTGATGGTAAGCTGGTCGATGGCACCACGGCCTACCGCTGCGGTGAACGGCGTGAGGTAGGTGAACGGCCCCTGCGTGGTCGGCAGCGGATTGCAGAAGATGCGGAAGCGGACGGCGGTCTCGTTGCCATTCACCGTCTCGGTGATGACTTCGTAGTCCACGCCCGGTGTGGCATTGGCCCAGGCAATCAAGTCCTCGGAGCACTGGAGGTAGCCGGGGAAGACGGTGCTGGTGAGGTAGGTGAAGCGAAACTCGAGGTCACTGCCGTTCATCGTCACGGTGGGCAGGTTGTCACGATCACCACCGTTGTTGGGATTGGCGTTGAAGAAGTATTCCAAGGAGTCAGGCACGCCGTCGTTGTCGGTGTCGCCGCCCGCGGTGCCGCTGTAGCCGTTGTCAGCCAGCCAGGAGGCAAAGGTGGCGGGTCCGCTGAGCACGGTGTCGGTGCGGACGGCGGTGCTTTGGATGCGGGTATCGAGCGCGGGAGTGGTTTCGGCGAGGTTGTAAGCACTCGGCGCGGTGGCGTGGCGGGCCTGGAGGTGACTGGAGAGCGCGGCCTGCTCGCCGAGGATGTTCACCGGCACGACACCAGCGGCAGTGAAGTTCAGGGACTCGTCGATGGCAGCGGACAGACCACCGCCGTTGAGCAGGAAGCGGAAGTTGTCCGCATTCGCCTTGAAGGGATAACCGTCGCCGCCATTCGCGAGGAAGTTTAGCGTGACGAGCGTGATCGTGGCCGGCGCGGTGGGCAGCACGGCTCCGCCGGAAACAATGCGGCCCGTGATGGCTCCGCTGTCGTCGATGGTGACGATGTTTTGGATGCGCGAGCCTACGGTGCCGCTCGGATTGAAGCTGAAACGGATGCCGCCGATCTGCGGGAAGCGGCCCTGATTGCCCAAAAGAGCCACGCCATGCTCCAGGATGGCCTTCAGGCCTGCGGGAGTCGTATCGCAGAGCATGAGGCCGTTGTTGAAGCGCATCGAGTTTTCGATGTCGAGCAGCGAAATGGCTCCGGCGGGCTTCCCGGCGGCCGGATTGGCCAGCGGAGGCAGTTTGGCACCGGTGGCGACCTCGACGGCTCCGATGGCGGCGCGGATACCACCGCCATTTTTCAGCGCGGCGACGTGTGTGGCGGCCGGGAGAGCCGTTTTGCCGACAGTGACCATCGAGTCGGCGCTGATGTTGCCGAGATTGGTCTCCTGATTGCGCACAAAGTTCCGCTCACCTTCGAGATAGACGCTGGTGAAGCCACGCACATCGCCATCCTTCGTGGTGATGACGCCTTGCACCGCATCGGTGATCTGTTTGACCAAAGCGCCCTTCGTTCCGGCGGCAAAGGCGGTGGTGGGCAGGTCCACTTCGGCCACGCCCCAGGCAGCGGCCACATTCGTGGCGGTGGCGGCGTAGGCTCCGTTCACGGTGGTGTTCTCGAGGAGATTAGGCACGATGAGAAGGCCATCCGCGTCGAAATCAGCGACAAGACGTCCGAGATAGGTGAACTCATTGTCCGTGTTCACGACGACGGTCGGCTTGCCATCGGCACCGGCGGTGTAGATGGGATAATTGCCCGCGAAGTTTGCTGCATGACCGGTGAAGGCCACGGCGACATCGTTGGCATCGCCAAGACGGGTGTTGGAGCCTGCGGCGAGGATGATGTCCACGTCTGTGAGCATCGGCGCGAGCATCAGTTCGTTGGCGATCTGCTGCAGATGGGCCATGAGGATGATCTTGTTCACACCCTGGCTCTTGAGGTCATTGATGACAGGCTGCATCTGGCTGGCGAGCAGCACCATGTTGTCCATTTCGCTGCCATCACCGACAAAGCCCTTCACCTCGACGCCGCCCGTGGAGGAGATGGCTTCGATGATTTGCGTGGTGACGCCGACGAGGCCGATTTTCTCCGTGCCCTTGGTGACGACGCAGCTCGGCACGACCTTGTTTTTCACACTGCTGGCTTCTTCGAGTCCACCGACGCCGACGGTCTCCTGATATCGGGCGGAGATGCCGGAATCACCGGAGAAGTCGAGGTTCGAGGTCAAATACGGGAAGTTCGTGTCGAGGATGGCATCCGAGAAGGCATTCGTGCCGAAGTCGAACTCATGATTGCCGACAGTGGAGGCCTCCACGCCGAGGCGGTTGTGGATTTCGATGTCGGCGGCGAAGGGATTGTTGCCCCGCGTGTGCGTGGCGGCCACGAGCGCATCCGTTCCAGCAGCAGCGAAGGGACCCGGGATGTAGTTGTCACCACCGGCGAGGATCAGCGTGTTCGCGTAAGTGCCGTCAAAGGCATCCACGAGCGCGGCGAGGTTCGGCGCGGTTTGCGAGGCGAGCAGTCCAGCCTCCGCATCGGCGAGGTGGAGGAGCTGCAGGGTAAAGGCGGTCGCAGGTGTGAGCTCGAAAATGCTCAGCGTGTTGCTGCTTTCGTTCGTCACGAGCACGAGCGGGCGACCGCTGGGGCTGTCGCTCTCGGAGACGACCACGATGCCTTCTGGATTGAGATCGCCGCTGCGGACCAGGGAGGTGACGTAAGACGGCGCAAGCGGGTTCGTCACATCAAACACGAGCGTGAGATGCGAGCGCTCCAGGCCGACGAAGGCGAAGGTGCGGGCACCGAGCGTCGCCACGGCCACGCCCTCGGGTTCCGGACCTTTGTTGTCGCTGCGAGTGTCGTCGAAGTTGCCGTTGTGCAGCGAGGCGACGATCATTTCGATCATGTCGCCGCTGTCGAAGACGATGGCTCCGTTCGAGTCGAGGATCGAGAAGCTGCGAGCGCCATACATGAGGATCTCGTCGATGTCGCCGTCGTTGTCCGTATCGCCACGCAGACCGGGAAGGTTGGAGACGGTGAGCTTGCCGAGGTTGGCGTTGAGCTTCAAATCGGCCTCATTCGGGAAGACGGTGTTGTCGAGGTCGTAACCGGCATTGTTGACGGTGGTGGTCTCGTTCGGAGCGATGAAGTCATTGCGGTCATCGCCTTCATTCGCGGTCACGTAGTAGGTTTGACCACCGGAGGAGAAGGAGGCGATGGCGTCCGGCATGTAGAGGCCGAACACAGGCTGGCCGGTGCGCGGGTTTTTCATGCCATCGGCATCGCTTAAGTCGGCGCGGAGGGCGCTGAAGTCCTTTTTGCCGAGCGGAGCCACGCTGGTGAAGGTGGCGCTGGCGATGTCGAGCACGGCGACCGCATTCGCCTCCTGCAGCGTGACCATGGCCTTCGTGCCATCGGGCGAGATGGCGAGGTATTCCGGTTCAAAGTCCGTGGAAGGCACGCCGTCGTCAAAGAGGCGCACTCCAGCCGTCTTCAGCGCGGCGGTCTGCGCATCGAAGGCGGTGAAATCGGCGGTTTGCACCGTTCCAGCCACACCAGCGGCATCGACGGCGATGATGCTCACCGTGCCTTGTGCCGCATCGGGCACTGCGACCTCGATGGTGACTTCCGGCGTGGAAAGCTCGCCCTCATTGCAGACGAGCAGTTTTGAGCCATCCGGCGTCCATGCGATGTGATCCGGCACCACACCGACGCTGGCGTGACTGATCAGCGCGCCCGTGGCGGCATTGAGGAAGACTACGAAGCCGGGATTCGTCTTCGGATTGCTGATGATGGCGGCGGCGAGCACGCTGGGGTTGCTGCCACTGCCTTTGCGCACGGCCACGGAGGAGATGTCATCGCTGGTGATGGCAGGAACGCCGAGTGTGGAAGGTGTGATCGTGCTGATGAAGACCGGAGCCGCGGGATTCGCGAGGTTCACGACCTGGATGCCGGTGCCGGAGGAGGCAAAGGCACGATCCGAAAGCGGATCAAAGGCCGGAATCTCCGCACCAGTGAGGGTGATGCTGCCTTTCACCGTGGAGCTGAGCGAGTTGCTCGCGGGGAAGGCCACCGGTGTGGTGTCATCATTGCTGATCGTGCCCGTGCCGGTCGCATCCGTGATGGTGGCGGTGCCGGCGGTGTTCACCACGTTGGAGAGCGTGACGATGAAGGTTTCATTCGCCTCGACCGCGGTGTCGCCGGTGATGGAAACACTCACATTCTGCGTCGTGGAGCCGCCCGCGATGAAAGTGAGCGTGCCGGAGGCGGCGGTGTAGTCGCTGCCAGCCGTCGCGGTGCCGTTCGAGGTGGCGAAATCGACGGTGAAGGCTCCGTTGCGGTCGCTGCGGGTGACGGTGAAGCTCAGCATGCTGCTACCGCTGTTGCCTTCGCTGAGGCTGGCATCGCTGATGACGATGGTGGTGTCGTTTTGCGCGGCGGAAACTGTCGTGCCGGGCGAGCCGATCTCGTCCGCATCGGTGAGGGCGACGAAAGCGCCGTTTGTGCCGACGGCGCTCAGTGTGGCGAGGCTCACGTTGTCCGCGC
This sequence comes from Verrucomicrobiaceae bacterium, assembly GCA_015075365.1. GTDB lineage: Bacteria > Verrucomicrobiota > Verrucomicrobiia > Verrucomicrobiales > Verrucomicrobiaceae > Prosthecobacter. Next base: position 607,533 of record JABTUN010000004.1, on the reverse strand, counting down.
CGACGGAGTTGTCGAAGGTGGCAAAGGGTGTCGCGACAGGAGAAGCACCGAAGAAGACCTTCGCCTGACGGACGTTGTTGCTGTCGTAGAGCACCACGGCATCACCACCGGTGCTCAAACCGGCACCGGAGCCGGTGTAGCTGCCGATTTGCAGCGCAGGCGGCGGAGTCGTGCTGAACCAGGTGCTGCGGAAGGTGGCGATGGTCGTCACAGGCGTGGCCGTTTCGAGGAAGATGACGGATTCACCCGGAGCGATGCTGGTGATGCCGGTCAGCGAAAGCGCCGCGGCGGGCGATTCGGAGCTGTCGTCCATTTTCCAGCCGCTGATGTCCACCGCACGAGCGCCGGTGTTGGTCACTTCAAACCAGTCGGCAAGGTAATTGCCATTGCCGCTGCCCCAGGCCGCGACTTCGGTGATGCGCAGCACGCCAGGAGCTGCAAAACCGGGCGATCCGACCTCCGCCGCGTTGCTGGAAGCAATCGCGCCGTTTGTGCCGACGAGGCTCAACTGCGAGATCGTGGTCGCGTTGAGGCCGCGGGTGTTGTCAAAGGTTTGGAAGGGCGAAACGGCATCCGAAGCACCAACAGTGACACTGGCCATCAACGTGCCTGCGGCGTTGTAAATGTTCACGCCATCGCTCGTGGAGCTCAAACCGAGGCCGGAGCCGGTGTAGGAACCGATTTGCAATCCGGCGGGCGGGTTTGCGCCAAACCAAGTGCTGCGGAAAAGCGCGCTTTTGCCAGGAAGATCGGCCGTTTCGATGAAGATGGCGCTCTCACCGGGAGCGAGCGTGGTCACGCCATTGAGCGTGGCGGCGCTGCCGAAAGCGGCGGAGCTGTCGTCGATCTTCCAGCCGGTGATGTCGATGGTGTTGGAGGTGACGTTGGTGATCTCAAACCAGTCGGCGGCCACCGCAGAGTTGCTGCTGGCCCAGGGTGCCACTTCCGAGATGATGATGACCGGCGCGGGCGGTGCCTCAGGCTCCACATCGCTGATGGTGAGCGTGAAATTCACACTGACGTCCGGCGTGGTGCCGACCGTGCTGTCATCGGCGTTCACGGTGACGGCGTAGCTGCTCTTCGTCTCGAAATCGAGCGTGACACCGGCTTTGAGGAAGAACTCGGTGCCGGTGAGCTCAAACGAGGCCGCATCGGCTCCGCTGAGGCTGAGCGTGTTCGTGCCGAGGCCGTCATCGTTCACGAAGATGTCTCCCAGCTTCACCCGGGAGGCGGTGCTGCTGTTCTCCGGCAGTGTGGTGGTGGCGTTATCGACGATGACCGCCGTCGGGGCCTGATTCGGCTGCGTGGCAGGCCCATAAATCCAGAGCTGCGGGTAGTCGATGCTGCCGCCGCCGTTTTCATTCACCACATAGATGAAGCCCGCGCGATCCATCGTGATGCCTTCATGCTGCTGACCGGCCGGCGTGAGCGGATTGCCTGGATCAGAGGCGATATTCAGCGTGCTGGTGATGACGCCGCTGCGGTCCACATTGACGATGCGGGCGTCTTCCTGGCCGATGACGATGAGATTGCCCGCCTGCGGCTGGCCGGTCATGGAAGGCAGATTTGAAAGAGCAAACACGTCGGCCGTGTCCGTCATGCCGAGCAGCGCCGGGTCAAAGAGGTTCGTGGAGTTCACCGTGGTCGGCGAGCCGTTCGTGGCGGTGCCGGCGACGAAGTCCACGCCGGTCTGGAAGATGCCGATCGGCGAAAGTTCCTTCAGGCAGATGAAGCCGCTCGTTTGCGGATCCCACGAGAGACCTTCCGTGCCGGTGTTATCGACGAAGGTGCCGATTTTCACCGTTTGAGCACCGCTGCGGCTCAGCGTGGTGCCGGCGGCATAAGTGAACTTCACGAGCTGGCGGTCGCGCTCCTCGCTCATGACAAACTGGCCGCCGCCGATGTAGGTGAGGCCTTCGGGATCATAGAAATCGGTGCCCTGCGGGCTGCTGCCGAGCGCGAGCGTCATCGTGTCGATGAGCTGGCCGGTTTTGGAAACCTGCGTGATGGCGCGGCCACCGTCACCCGTGACGAAGAGCGTGTCGGTGTCCCAATTGTAAGTCACGGCCGAGGCTTCCTGGCAGAGGTAGTTGTGAACCGGTGTGCCTGGAGGCAGCGCGGTGCGGGTCGGCTCCGGCAGATTGTGGCGGGCGATGCGCACGTAGTTCGCCAGATTCACCGCCGTGGGGCCGGTGGTGACGGTGACGACGGCGGTGTTGCTGTCGGCGGAGCCGCCGACATTCGTCGCACGCACCCAGTAGCTCGTCGTGGTCGTGAGAGCGGGCGTGGTGAAGCTGCTGCTGTTCGTGCCGACCGGCGTGGAGGTGTCGCCGCTGTTGCCCTGATACCATTGGAAGGAAGGCGCGGGGAAGCCGACAGCGCTCACGCTGAGCGTGGCCGTGTAGCCGGTGGCGATGGTGATGCTGGCAGGATGCGTGGCGATGCTCGCGGGCACGATGTCATCATTGAGGATCGTGCCGGTGCCTGCGGCGGTCTGGATCACCGTGGCACCGGTGGTGTTCACGACGTTCGAAAGCGTGACAATCACGGTTTCATCGGCCTCGGAGGTCGTGTCGCCATTCACCGTGATGTCGATGTTTTGCGAAGCGGCGCCGCCATTCGTGAAAGTGAGCGTGCCGGAGGCCAGCGTGGCGAAATCCGTGCCGCTGGTGGCCGTGCCGCCCGTGACGGCGTAATCGACCGTGAAGGCCGTGGTGGTGTCAGAACGCGTGACGGGCAAAGAAAGCAGCGTGGTGCCGCTGTTGCCTTCATTGATGGAAGCGCTGCCGATGCTCACCGTCGGAATGATGGCTCCTTGATTGCCCGGCGACCCGGTATCCGTCGCAGGCGAGACGGCGGTGAAGCTGGCGTGATTGCCAGGGATGCCCGTGGCGGCGGTATAACGCGGAGTGGCAGTGCCGGAGGCCGGAACCCAGATCAACGCCTGCGAATCGGCCGAACCACCACCCGAAGGTCCCGCATGACCGCCGGTGGAAGGAGAGCCGTCTTCCTTCGTGAAACCTGCGATGCCGTAGCTGAAGAAGAAGAGCTTATTCTGACCCGCATCGAAGAACGAGATGCCATCATTTTGTCCAAGGCCCGGCGCACCCGTGCTCGTGAAGACCTGCACCGTCGGCGCGAGGCCCCACCAGGCGCGGAAATCGGCGGCCGGTGTCGCGGTGAAGATCACCGACTCGCCCGCGGCGATGCTGGTGCCCGGAGGAAGCTTCCAAGCCTGTGCCGCCGCTCCCGAGCGACCGCTGTCATGCCAGGAGTAGCCGCTGATGTCTTTCGTCACGCCGCTGATGTTCGTCAGCTCCCAGTAGTCATTCGCGGTGGTGGGTTTCGTGGCAGATTGATTCGACTGCACCTCGGTGAGCATGAAGCTGGTGTCGAGCACGTCGCCGTCGTCTGTCACGGTGAGATCCGAGGTCGGCGTGGTGGCATCCGCGGCGCTCGCGGTGATCGTCACCGTCTTGCTGCCATCCGGGAAGGTGTCGTTCACAGCGGTGACATCGAAATTCGCGCTCGTTTGATTCGCCAGGATGGTCACCGTGGCTGGAACTGTCGCCTCCGTGGTGTCGCTGGAGCTCAGCGTGACCACGAGATCGCTCGTGCCGCTCGTCGCGCGGCTCACGGTGCCGACGGAGGCCGGATTTGTGGCGCTTTCCGAGAACGAGGAAGCCGTGAAGCTCAGCGAAAGCGTGATCGAAGGTCCGCCGCCGAAGCTAAGACCGGAAGTGCCCGGCGTTCCATTCACCGCCATGTAGCGGCGGCCCGCGCCGAAGCCAAACGCCGGATCGATCACCGCCGACTGCGTGGCCGTACCACCTGCCGAAGCACCCGCGTGACCACCGATGGAAGGCGAGCCGCTGCTCAAGGTGAAACCGCCTGCCACATACGAAAAGCTCGTCACCGTGGCACCCGAGGTATTGAAGAGATGCACCTGGTCACCTTGACCGAAACCTGGCCCCGTGGGGCTGGCGATCACCTGCACCGTCGGAGCGATGCTCCAAAGCGTGCGGAAAGCCGCCGCATCCGCCGCCGTGGTCAGCACGATCGACTCACCCGGAGCGATCATCGTTCCCGCCGGGATCGTCACCGCCGCCGCATCATTCGGATTCGCGCTGTCATCATCCCACTTCCAGTTGCCGATGTCCTGCGTCGCCACACCGACATTCGTCAGCTCCCAAAAGTCACCGCCTGTGGCATTCGAGTTGATCTCTGTCACGATGAGCTGCGGAGTCTCCACCGGAGCAAAAGCCACACCACGGAAGGCGGTGTTCGCCGCCGCCGTCGCCAGCAACGTCGGCGTGGCCGTGATCGTGGCGTTGTAGCCGGTGCTATCGACAAAGCTCACCAGCTCACCACCACCCGCGGCAGCGGAACCACCTTTGCGCGTCGCATACAGCGTCACCGTGCTTGCGTTCACCACACCCGTGATGCCGCGATACGCGTCGCTGTGCGTGCCCGCGATGCCATTCGCCGTCCAGGTGCCGCCCACGAGGGAAAATTTGCGAATGCCGCCCGTGCCCGCCGTGTTCGTGTCATCGGCGATGTAAACGGTGTCCACACCCGCGACACCCGCGTCGAGATCCGCGAAGAAAAATGCATAAGGCGAGCCCGTTGTCGGAATGCCCGTCAGATTCGTGATCGTCTGGCCGGTCGTCTCCGGCAATCCCGTGCCCACCGTACCGAGACGCACCGCCGTGCCGCTCGATGTGGTGACAAAAAGCTGTCCACCCGCGATGCCGAGCTGGCGCAGATTCGTCACCGTCGTGCTCACATCGGAGGAAGTTGTCGCACCCAGCGTGGCAAAGCGCACCCCACCTGTGCCGCCTGCCATCCAGAGCTTCGTGCCATCCGAGGAAACCGCGCTGCGCGGATTGTTGCCGCTCGCGTAATCCGCCAGCGCCGTGCTCGTATCCACCGTGCCCGCCGCGTTCACGCGACCGATCACGCGATTCACCGCGGCACCCGTCGTGCCTGAAAGCGATGAAGCTGCCGGCGGCGTCACATCATAACCGGTGAGAATGAGATACTGCCCGTCCGCGCTGCGCGTGAGCATGCCTTCCGAAGTGGCCGTGCCGCTGCTCACTAGACGTTTGTTCGCCCCGCTCACCGTCGTCGGCAGCGCGATGGACTGCACGAGCGTTCCTGCGACGGTGTATTCATCGAGGAACACCGGATTGCCCGTGTTCACGAGACTGCCCGTTCCTGAGCCGACACGATAAACAACAACATTGCCTGCGGTGAACTGCGCCGCCTGCAGAGCAGCGCCTGGATGAATCATGCAAGCCATGCTGAGCACGGCTGCGAAAGTTGAAGAGAGTTTGAATCGCGTTTTCATAAGCAGTGGGTGGCTTGAAGCGCGCGATTCATGGAGGCGCTTTGAATTCGCGCTCGTGATTGCGTGTGACCTTTTCGTCGGAGTTGATGCGCGTGTGACGAGGCTGTTTCAAGTCGGTCTAAAGACACAACGAACCGCGTCAAACATGTCACATAACCGCAATCACGCGGATGCCGTTTGATCGCTGCTGTTACACTTTTTTGCGTGAACAAAAAGGCAGTGTCGAAGGATTCACGCAGGAGGCGGTGAAGGTGATGGAGACGTGATGAATGAGAGGGCGCGATTTTTTCCGCCCTCATGAAACGCCCTCTTCTTTCCCTCCTCACCGTGCTCATGACCGCCTCCGGTGCTCTTGCTGACACGGTGGCCTACTGGAACTTCAACTCGCTCTCCATCGCCACGGCCAGTGCGCCCGGTGCGGGCGGTGTGCCGACGTCGATCACGGCGAATCAAGGCACGGGCACCGTGTCTCTCACGGGCTGGACAGGCCTTGTGGATGATTTTGGCGGCTCCACGATCAATGCGATCTCTCCCGATGCGTCAGGGTCTTCGCTGAGCCTTGTGAGCAACGCGGGCAACAACAGTTTCATCGAGTTGCAGCTCAATTTGGCGGACTTTGGTGATCCGATCATCACCTTTGCCACCCGCGGCACGTCGAGCGGCTACAGCAGCGGCGTGTGGTCCTACAGCGTCGCGGGCGGTGCCTTCACCATGATTTCCGGTGTGAACACGGCGACGACTTCGACCACGTTTGCGCTCGCCACGGTCGATCTGAGCGCCATCAACGCCGTGGATGGCCAGGCGAACGTGCGCCTGCGCTACACACTCAGTGGCGCCAGTTCCACCACTGGCAACAACCGCATCGACAACATCCAGGTGAACGCCACGATGACCTCGGATAGCACGCCGCCGCTCGCCACGGCCTTTGCTCCGCTGGACAATGCCGCGAGCGTGCCTGTGACCTCGACTCCGACGATCACCTTCAATGAGAATGTCAAAAAAGGCACCGGCAGCATCCTCATCAAGCGCAGCAGCGACAACTCGACCTTGGAGAGCATCGACGTGACGACCTCGCAGGTCACGGTGACGGGCGCGGCAGTGACGATCACGCCATCGGCGAACTTTGCGAACTCCACCGGCTACTACATCGAGGTTCCTGCCGGAGCCATTGAAGACATCGCGGGCAATGATTACGCAGGCATCAGTGGCGCTGCGGCGTGGAACTTCACCACCATCGCGGCCTCCGTGCTGCCGGGCGCCACGGAAACCTTCACCACCGGCTGGCGTGTGCTGCCCACCGGCGCGAGCACCAGCGCGGACTACTACGCGGAAGGCAACGGCCAGGGCACCTTTGCCCGTTTTGACCTCGGCATCTTCAACATGACGAAGCTCGACTTCGGCCTCAGCGGTGCTTCGACCATCACCAGCGTGCAGAGCGCTGAATTCACGCTCACGCACAACGACCGCACCTTCACCCAGGGCACGGAAGTCGAGTTCTTCTTCACCACCGATGCCGCCACGGGCAAAACCTTCGATGCGGCGCAGGTCAATGGCATCAACAACTCGCAGTTCACCTTTGCGCCGATCTCTCTCGGCAAATTTCCCTACACTCCGAAGCCGGGCGGTCAGACGGATGTGTTCACGCTTGATCTCGCCGCCGCCGGTCCGGCGCTTGTCTCGCGTCTGAACACCGGCGAGGACTTCAGCATCATCATCGCGGCCACCACGCCGATGGCGGCCGTCACTTACTCGGGCAAAGGAAACACCTTTGATCCCGGCGATCCGTCTTTGAAGCTCACGGTGAACGAAACGACCGGCGTGGACACCACCGCGCCTGCCGTGGCCTTTTTCACGCCAGCGGATGGCAGCGGCGGTTTGCCGATTTCGTCGAACTTGCGCATCAACTTCAACGAAATCGTCCAAAAGGGCACCGCAGGCACGATCACGATTTTCCGCAGCAGCGACAATTCGGTGTTTGAGGCCATTCCGGTCACCAGCACGCAGGTGACGTTGAATCTCGGCATGGTGACGATTGATCCAGCGGCCTCGCTGGAGTCGGCGGGCAGTTATTATGTGCAAATCACCGCGGGAGCCATCGAGGACACTTCGGGCAATGATTTCGCCGGCATCGCCGACACGACGACGTGGAACTTCAGCACCGCGCAGCCGCCGATCACGAATCTGGGGCCGTTCAGCGCCTCGCAGAATGCTCCCGCGGGCACGGTGGTGGCTCAGCTGAACTCGAACATCAACGGCAAGGAAGGCATCAAGTATGCCATGCTCGGCGGCAGCGGCTCCACGGCGATGATGAAGGCCGTTCCGGGCAGTGGCTACGTCGTGAATCCGATCTTCACCATCGGCGACACGATCACCGGAGCCACCGGAGCGCTGAATCCGACCTCCGCAGGCGCTTTCTCACCTGTGGGCACGCTCGACGGCCTCGGAGCCTTCTCGCTGAATGCGAACACGGTTCGCGTCTTCAGCAATCACGAGATCGAAATCCCCAACACCGGCTCCGCTGGCTATCCTTACACGCTGGCGAATGGAACGGTGATCACGAAAGGCGGCGCTCGCATCAGCTACTGGGACATTGATAAAACGACGCGCCGTGTCGTCGATGGCGGTCTGGCCATCGCTCGCATGTATGACCGCACCGGCACGGTGGTGACGAGCACCGCACAGCTTGAGATGGGCGGCCTCGACCGCACCTGCTCCTCGGCGTTGTTTGAGCCAAATCTCTGGGGCGCGGGCCGTGGCCTCGTGGATCGCATTTACATCATGGGTGAGGAGACCTCGACGGCCTTTGGTCATCCACATGGCGGCACCTACTGGGCGCTCGACACCTCGAATGGCGATCTTTGGGCGCTGCCGGACTTTGGTCGCGGCTCCTGGGAAAATGCCGCGCTGATCGATACCGGCACCACCACGCATGTGGCCTTCCTCTTGGGCGATGATGCGCAGGCGCGGCCTTTGTATCTCTACGTCGGCGAAAAGAGCACCGCTCCAGGTGCCAACTTCGTCGAGCGCAACGGCCTCAAAGGCGGCCAGCTCTATGTTTGGAAGACCACGAATGGAAACACCACGCCGCAGCAGTTCAACGGCACCGGAGCCACTCGCACCGGCACCTGGGTGGCGGTGAATGCGCGAAACATCGCCAATGCGGGCACCGCCGGGCACGATGCGCAGGGTTATAAAAACGACACCACGCTCGGCAGCGAGGCTTCCGGCCTTGGCTGCTTCCTTTTCTCGCGTCCGGAAGATCTCAGCACCAGCCCCACGGATGGCAGCATCGTCGCCTTCACCTCCACCGGCCGCGGCAGCGTGTATCCGCTGGATAACTGGGGCGACACCTACATCCTCGACATCGACTTCAACGGCAGCGCCGTGCCCACCGCAGGCAACATCCGCATCCTTTACGATGGCGATGACGCGGGCGGCGGCCAGTTCATGAGTCCTGAGGAAGGTCTGCGCTGCCCGGACAATCTCGACTGGGCCGATGACGGCTTCATTTATGTGCAGGAAGATCAGGCCAATCAGACGGGCAGCTTCGGCGCGGCCGGTTTTGAGACCTCCATCTGGAAACTGAACGCCACCACCGGCGCGGCGGTGCGCATCACGCAGACCGATCGCAGCACCGTGCTGCCGCTCGGCTCCACGGACACCAATCCGGGCGATGTCGGCAACTGGGAATCCTCCGGCATCATCGACGTGTCCTCGCTCTTCGGCGAGGCTCCGGGCGAGTTGTTCCTTTTCGACCTTCAGGCGCACAGCGTGAACAACGGCCTCATCTCCACCAAGCAGCTCTATGAGGGCGGCCAGCTCTGCTTCCTCGAAAAAGGCATCGAGAAAGGTGCCTTCAAGGTGAACCCGAACACGGGCATCATCACCATCGCGAATGTGGATGCCATCGACATGGCCTCGCAGCCCTCGCATGAGCTGCGCTTGCAGGCCTTTGACGGCACGAATCACACGCTGAGCCAGGTCACGGTGAACATCACGAACACGAGCGTCGCCACCTCGAACAGCTTCAAGGTCGCCACCTACAACATCAGCCACTACCGGGCCACCGCGGGCGCTTTGATCACCGATCTGGCCACCGTGAATGCCACGCAGAGCCAGAACATCGCCCGCGTCATCCAGCGCAACAACGCCGACGTGCTCCTGCTCAATGAATTCGACTACGACGCGAAGGGCGAGGCGCTGAAACGCTTCCAGGAGAACTACCTCGAAGTCGGCCAGAGCGGCGAAGCGCCCGTTTATTACCCGTATGCCTTCATCGCGCCTTCCAACACCGGCATCGCCTCGGGATTCGATCTCGACAACAACGGCACCATCGTCACCACGCCCGGCGCGACGGGCTACGGCGAGGACGCGCTCGGTTTCGGTGCCTTCCCCGGCCAGTATGCCTTTGTGGTGCTCTCGAAGCATCCCATCGACACCGCGAACATTCGCACCTTCCAAAAATTCCTCTGGAAAGACATGCCCGGTGCCTTGCTGCCCGATGATCCTGACATCGCAGGCACGGGCGATTGGTATTCGCCAGCTGAGTTGAACGTGTATCGCCTTTCCTCGAAGAATCACGCTGACGTGCCTGTGCTCATCAATGACACGCCCGTTCACATCCTCGCCAGCCATCCCACGCCGCCGGTGTTTGATGCGCCGGGAGCAGGTCTGCCCTGGAAAGCGGGAGTCGATCACAATGGCCGCCGCAACAGCGATGAGATCCGTTTCTGGAGCGACTACGTCACGCCTGCGAGCAGCGCCTACATCTACGATGACACGGAAACCTCCGCCGCGCCTGGCGGTGGCCTCGCGCCGAACTCGCGCTTCGTGCTCGTGGGCGATCAAAACGCCGATCAGAATGAAGGCGACAGCACACCGCCCGCGATCCTCAGCGTGATCAACAACGTGCTCTTCAACGGAGCCTTCGTTCCCGGTGGTGGCGCAGGCCCGCAGCCGGATGATACCGCCGGTTTCAGCGGTGGCGTGCGTGTGGACTACGCGCTGCCGAGCATCTTCGGCTTCGATGCGCCGACTGGCGGCGTCTTCTGGCCCGGCGCTGGCGATCCCATGAGTGGCGCGATCACCGCCTCCGATCACCACCTTGTTTTTGTGAATCTCACGCTCAACGGCGTCACGCTTCCGCCGAGCACCAATCTCGCGAACTACTACGCCCCCGCCGCCGGATTGACCGGCTCCGCGCTGCAAACCGCCCTCCACAACATCATTGACGACCATGTCGTCATTGATTACAACACCGTCGATGACGTGATGCGTGTCATTGATGAAGCTGCGAACGATAGCAGCGCCGTCCGCCTGCTTTACTCGAACGCCAACCTGCCCAAAACCTCCACCAGTTGGAACCGCGAGCACGTCTGGCCGCGCAGCGACGGCGTGGGCGATGAAGGAGCCGACTACAGCGACATCCATCACCTTTTCCCCTGCAAAGATACGGTCAACAGCCTGCGCTCCAACCTCATCTTCGATGAAAGCGCCAATCTCGACAGCGATCCCTTCGCGCCCGAGTCCTTCAAGGACGGCGACTCCTGGGAGCCGCATGATCGCGACAAAGGCGTCGTCGCCCGTGCCCTGCTCTACATGATGGTTCGCTACGACGGCGGCGATGTGCTCACCACCGATCTCATGCTTTCCGACAGCACCGGTGCCACCGGCACGCACGGCGTCCTCAGCACCCTGCTCGCCTGGCACAAGGCGCATCCGCCCACCGACTACGAGCGCAACCGCAACAACCTGATCTACTCCGGCGTGAGCATCAGCGGCGTCACCCGAGGGCAGGGCAATCGCAATCCCTTCATCGACTTCCCGCAGTTCGCCGACGCCCTCTTCCTCAACAGCACCACTCAGTCCTTCAACAAGTGGCAGGTGCAGCGCTTCAACTTCTCCCAGCTCCAAAACAGCACCCTCACCGGCCCCGGCGGCGACGCCGATGGCGACGGCCGCAGCAACTACGCTGAATACCTCCTCGGCGGCAATCCCAACGCCGGCAGCGACGAGCCTCTCGCCGCCGCCCGCACCGGAAACAACCTCACCCTCACCTTCCGCCGCCCCAAAGGCATCACCGAGCAGGCCCGCATCGAAGTCTCCAGCAACCTCGCAAGCTGGACCACCGTCCCCGGCTGGGAAACCGCCTCCGTCATCACCGATGAAGGCGACTACCAGCGCATCGACTACACCCTCACCATCACCTTGGACGGGAAGTTCTATCGCGTGGTGTTCCAATAATGTAATCCAGGGCTTCAGCCCGCCAAACTGCACGCTGGCTGACTCGTTCACGCGTGACTTAGCCGCCAATGTAATCCAGAGCTTCAGCTCGCCAAACTGCACGCTGACTGAATCGTTCATGTCTCCCCCAACCGCATTTTTCGAGCTAAAGCTCTTGATTACATTCCCTCCGCCAGCACCCTCGGCGCATGGCCTTCACGCCATTCGATCCTGCGGCGGAGACGCGCATCCATCACGACAATCTGCCTCACTGGCGGCAATGGGGCACGACTTACTTCGTCACCACGCGTCTCGCCGACTCCATTCCTGCTAAGGTCGCTGATGACTGGCAGGCCAAAAGAGCCAGATAGCTCGCTGAACACGGCGTTTCATCCCCCGATGACCTCTCGGAAGCCGACCGAACCCTTTTCCACCGCGAATACACCGCCCGCTTTCATGCGTTGCTCGATGCCGGCCACGGCGAAAGCGTGCTCGCCCAACCTGAGTGTGCCGCTTGCTTGAAACGTCGTCTCCTCGCCGGACACGGCACCGCTTATCATCTCGACGCCTGGTGCATCATGCCAAACCATCTTCACACCTTGGTTTCGCCGCTCGGGAAGGTCACGCTTGGGGAGATTTTGCGTCATTGGAAAGGCGGCAGCTCTTTTGAGATCAACCGCCTGCTAGGTCGTCGAGGTCCGTTGTGGATGACCGAGTTCTTTGACCACATCGTCAGGAGTGAGGCTCAGTTGGAGCACTACCGGCGGTATATCGCGGAGAATCCGAAGAAGGCGGGCCTGTCGAGCGGGTATGTCGTGGGCATTGGTGTAGAATGTAATCCAGAGCTTTAGCTCGCCAAACGTCACGCTGGCTGACCTGTTCACGCATCACCCAACCACTCCTGTTCGAGCTAAAGCTCTGGATTACATTACTTCGGCTTCGCCCATTCCGGACGTTCCTCGATCACATAATCCGCGACAAGATATTCCGTGCCGTTGCGGAGGATGTAGAGCTTCACGGGATGACCGACGCCATACATGTAGAGCCACTTTTGGAAGTCGGCGACGGTCAGAATACGGTTGTAGGCGAACTGGACAAGGATGTCGCCCTCGCGCAGGCCCATTTTTTGCGCGGGACTATTTTCCCAGATGTCCTCGATGGCGATGCCGCCGTGATGCTTCTTCGCGGTGGGGAAGAAGCTCTTTTCGGCCTCGTTCAGCGGACGCACCGCGAAGCCGGTCCACGGGGATTTCAGGCTGCGCTTGGTTTTGAGGCTGTCGTAGATGTTGAAGCATAAACTGATGGGCAGCAGGTGCGTCTCTTCGCTGTTCTCGGCATGACCGGGCTCCGCGGCGGGTTTGAAGCCGGTGTAAAGCGCTGCGACTTCGCCGCTGTCGGCATAAAAGACGGGCCCGCCGATGGATTCGTGCGGAATGGTGATCTTCGCCCGAAACATCGTCGCGGCGAGACTGTGCTGGTAGCACTGTTTCGTGTTCAAAGCGGTCACCTGGCCGTCGATGAGTCTCAAAGCGCCGTTTTCGAGCGAAACGGCCTGCAAAGTGGCTCCGGGAGCTGGTTCGCGTTTCGTGGCCGAAACGACGGGCGTGAAGGTTTTCTCCGTTTGCAGCTTCAGGATGCCCAAATTGATCGTGGGCTCCACGCCGATGATTTCTGCTGAGTAACGATCCGCGCCGGAAGTGACCTGGAAACGTTCAAACAGCCGTTCGGATGCCTTTTCGACGAGGTTGTCGTAGTTCGTGACCACAAAGCCGTCCTTCTCGACGATGAAACCAAGTCCGCGTGCTTCAAGCGGCTGTTTCGTTCCGCCATAGATGCGCACCACGCCGCGATCCGCGAACAATGAGGTGGTGAGCAGGAGGAATGTAATCCAGGGCTTCAGCCCGAAAAGACGTGGCTGGATGATTCGTGAGCGCGTCATGGATGTGGGAGGTTCGGCGAGCTAAAGCTCTGGATTACATTATGGAGCAAAGGACTGGTTGAAGGGATTCACCTCGGTGCCCGGCGTGATGCGGATGAAACCATGCTGGGTGGCGGTGTGGCAGGCATTGCAGGCCTGGACGATGCTGTTCACAGCTTCGCGCATGCGTTTGGCATCTTTGGCTGTCACCGCATCCTGCATCGGCGCATACGCCGGATGCGCCAGACGGTCGATCAGCAGTGCCACGGGAAGATTTTCATACTCGGGAGCCTCAGTCTGGATTTTGCGAAGCTGCTCCTGGGACTCATGAAGGTAAAAAGCCGCAAGTACCGCGTTCCCGGCGTCTGCGGAGAGAGCGAGCTTGTGCGTGAGTCGCTGAAGATCACCCATGAGCAAAGCGAGTTCAGGCGTGTTCGATGGTTCTTCGACCGGCGCAAGCTGTGCCCCGACCACCGCAGCGAGAGCGAGGAGTTTCCAGTTCATACCTGACTCACTTCGAGCCGCTCTTCAGGGCAAATCAATTGGTGCAACGATTTCGACGACCGGCATGGCGGATGGATACTGCCTGATAGCAATAAATTGATGGAGCGCGAAGGACGCTTCATGACCGGCCTTTCCGGTGCTTTTGCATTTCAACAAGACACGAAGCTGTCATGATATGGATGACAGCGGTGGTGACGATGCTTTGGATGCGTGAGCCTGCGGTGCCGGACGGATTGAAACTGAAGCGGATGCCGCCGATCGGCGAGAAGCGGCCCTGATTGCCCAAAAGAGCCAAGCCGTGCTCCAGGATGGCCTTCAGGCCTGCCGGAGTGGTATCGCAGAGCATGAGACCATTGTTGAAGCGCATCGAGTTTTCGATGTCGAGCAGCGAAATGGCTCCAGCGGGCTTGCCAGCGGCCGGATTGGCCAGCGGAGGCAGTTTGGCACCGGTGGCGACCTCGGCGGCTTCGATGAGAATGGCGTGCATGCGCGAGCTCAAACACTGCGAGTTGTAGCGAAAAGCGCCACAAAATGAACGGAGATTGGACTGACGTGAATGACAGACCAAAACGAGACACGCGCATTCGCAGGCGGCCAATTGATCGAAATACGATTGAAACCATAATTACCATACCTCACTCGCCACTGCTTCCTGCGGTGTCCGGAGCCGAGGCAACCCAAAACCAACAGCCAGAACAACAAACCAAACACCACAATGAAAAACGTTAAACTCAACAGCCTCAAGGCCGGCTTCTCCCTCGTGGAAATGCTCGTCGTCATCGCGATCATCGGCATCATCGCCGCCATCGCCATCCCCAACATCGGCAACCTCAACGACTCCGCTCGTGATTCCGCCGCCAAGCGCAACGCCCAGACCATCGCCTCCGTGCTCAACGCCGCGGTCGCCGCTGGCGCTGACCTCGGCTTCTCCGGAGCCACCACCGACACGGACATCATCGCCAAGGCGGAAGCCGGCGTGGCCCCCACCGACGGTGCCTTCCAGGGCAAGACGTTCACCTCCGGCCCGATCGACGACGATGAGGCTGCCTACCTGGACGCCAAAAACTACCTGAGCTGGGACAACACCAACGCCCAGGTGAAATACGATCCGGGTTCGTAATCAGCGATCCTCCATCCGATTTGTGTGTGAACGGATGCGATTTGACCACCGCACCGGCCGCCAGCAGCACTGGCGGCCGGTTTTTGATCCATCACCACCATGGACCGCACGCATGTTTTGCGACGGTGGAAGCCTGAATGTTTCCTGGCAATGCACAAAGGCGGTGCAGCCCCCGTCCAATGGTGCCATCCATGAAATTGTCTCCGGTCGTCGCACGGCGGCCTCAGCCGCCGAAACTTTGAAAACCCCCTTCGGAATGCATGTCATCTGACACCAAGCCCGCCAAATCCGACGACCGTCTCACCTTTGCCTGGGTCATCATCGCTTTTGCCATCCTGCCGGTGGTCACCGCGGCGGATTACCTGACAGGATTTGAGTTCCAGTTTTCGATTTTCTATCTCGTGTCAATCTACCTGGCCACCTGGCGCGGCGGCTGGCGGCTCGGCGTGGTGGTCTCCCTGGTCAGCGTGGTGTTTTCGCTCACCGGTGACATCGCCAGCGGCGCGGTGTACAAGACCGCGCTTGTCCCCTGGTGGAACTGCCTCATCGCCCTGAGCTTCTATCTGGCCATGGTATGGTCCCTGCAAAGGTTGCACACCTTCCAGCGCCATCTGGAGAAACGTGTCGAGGAGCGCACGGCAGCCCTGCGGGACGAAATCCAGGAGCGCAAAAAGCTCGAGCAGGCCCTTCTTGAGGTCAGCGAGCGCGAACAGAGACGCATCGGGCATGACCTGCACGACAGCCTCTGCCAGCATCTCACCAGCGCGGCCCTGGCCGGGCAGGTCCTCTGCGACAAGCTGCGCGCCCAGGATGTCAAGGAGGCCGCGGACTGCCAGCAGCTCGTCGGTATTGTGGAGGAGGGCATCGACCTGGCCCGCAGCCTTGCTCGCGGCCTGGCGCCTGTGGAACTGGACGTGCTGGGCCTCACCGCGACACTTCGCGAGCTGGCCCGGACCACCACCCAGCGTTCAAAGATGTCCTGTGTCTTTGAAATGCCGCAAGAAGTCATCCTCGTGGACACAGAGGCCGTGGTGCATCTCTTCCGCATCGCCCAGGAGGCCGTGAACAACGCCGTGCGTCATAGTGCCGCCACAACCATCACCATCGCCCTTCACAACACGTTGGAGGGCGTCGAGATGCTTGTCGATGACGACGGCTCCGGCATACCGCCCGCCACCATGCGAAAGTCCGGCATGGGACTCCACATCATGCGCCACCGCGCCAGCATGATGGGGGCGCGCTTTGAGATCACAGCCTTGAAAAAGGGCAGCCGCGTCCGCGTCGTCTTGCCAGGGTCTCCAGCCACAAGCCAGCTCCATCAGCCATGAGCCACCAAAAATCCGTCTTCATCGTCGATGATCATCCGCTCGTGCGCGAATGGCTCGGCGCCCTTATCAACCAGCAGCCGGACATGTCCATCTCGGGCGAGTCCGAGACAGCGCCCGACGCCCTGTCGAAGATCGACGTGCTCAAGCCGGATGTCGTCATCGTGGACATCACGCTTTCCTCCGGCTCCGGCCTCGAGCTCGTCAAGGACATCCGCCGCGTCTCGCCAGAGAGCGTCTCCCTCGTCCTCAGCATGCACGACGAGCTCACCTACGCCGACCGCGCCCTGCGTGCCGGCGCGCGCGGCTACGTCAGCAAACGGGACACCACCAAAAAAATCATCACCGCCATCCGGGAGGTGTGCGCCGGCCGCGTGTTTGTCAGCCCTGAGGTCCAGGCGCAGATCACGGAACGCTACCTCGGCAACCGCAGCAGCTTGTCCGACATCAGCGCGCTCAGCGATCGCGAGCTGGAGGTCTTCCGCATGCTCGGCCAGGGGCAGGACACCCGCCAGATTGCCGACTCACTCAGCATCAGCATCAAGACCGTACAGGTCTATTGCACGCGCGCGCGAGAAAAGCTCGGCCTCGCCGGCCATCACGAGCTCATGCGCGATGCCATCCGCTGGTGGGAGCAGCAGGCCGCCAAGCAATCCGCTTGAAACAGCGCCCCGGTGGCGAATTCGTCACGCAAACTCATTGGAGCCCGGCCCGGCGGCCATAAATGAACCGGGTGCTCCAACTCCACCTCATCGACGCCATTGGCCCGTTTTTTCGCGGGCATGAAGCGCGGACCATCAACTGGTCGAAAATCCCTTGGCACATCGTGCCGGTGGATGATGCGGCATGGTGGGGGCGGGTGAGAGAGGATCTGCGGGTGATCTGCTCGAAGGCGGCGGCGTGGGGCTTCAACGCGGTATCGCTCGATGATGTGACGCATCTGGCGGATCATGAGTGGCTGGAGCCGGAGCTGCGTGAGCGTGTGAAGGCGTTTCGACGCGAGTTTGCGGCTTGTTTCGCGATTTGCGAGGAGTTCGGGCTCAACGTGTTCGTGACGATGGATGTGATGTCGCTGACACCGGCGCTGAAAGCACGCGTGGGCACTGGAAAGGTCGCTTTTCTCGCGGAGATGCTTGATGCCTTCCTCGCGGACTTTCCTCAGGTGGCGGGCGTGATCGCACGAATCGGCGAGGCGGATGGAAAAGGCGTTCACGATGAGTTTCGCAGTGAATTGACCATCCAGACTCCTTCGCAGGCGCGTGAACTGCTCGAAACACTGCTGCCGGTGTTTGAAAAGCATGGGCGCACGCTTGTCTTTCGCACCTGGACGGTCGGCGCGTATCCCATCGGCGACCTGATGTGGCATCGCGGCACGTTTGAGCGCGTGTTTGGCGGGCTGGAAAGTGATTCGCTGGTGGTGTCGATGAAATACGGCGAGAGCGATTTCTTCCGCTACCTGCGGCTGAACAAGAACTTCTTCCGCACGAAGGTGAAGAAGATCGTCGAGTTGCAAACCCGCCGTGAATACGAGGGTTGCGGCGAGTATCCGAGTTTCATCGGCTGGGAGTATGAGCGCTATGTGCGTGAGCTGCGGCAGTCGCCGGATGTGATCGGCTGCATGGTGTGGTGCCAGACCGGCGGCTGGGTGCCATTTCGCCGGCTGGCGTTTTTGCAGCCGGAGGCGCTGTGGATCGACCTAAACACCTTTGTGACCATTCAAGTGATGCGCGGCAGTCTTGTCGAAAGCGCCGTGCGTGCCTTTGCGAAAGAGCGCGGCCTTCCGGATGCCGGTGCCTTGCTGGAGCTGCTGCGATTGAGCGACGAGGTCGTGCGCGAGCTGCTCTACACCGAGGAGTTCGCGCGGCAGAAGCTCTTCTTCCGCCGTGTGCGCATCCCGCCGCAGCTCCAGGTGTATTGGGGAAACATTTTCATCAATCACAGCATCAAAAAGCTGCTCACCCATTTCGTGAAGGAGCCGGAGGGCGCTTTGCGGGCCGCGGCACGCTGTCTGGATCGTCTGGATCAAATGCTGACGCTTGCGCCGCAGGCCGGAGTGCCGATGGAGGACATTCAGTTCATGCGGGACACCTTCAAATTGCTCGCCCTGGCGCGTGAATACTACTTCACCGACTTCACGCCCGAGCTGGAAGCCAGGCTGCGCGAAGCGAAACGCGACTACAAAGCGAAGTGGCCGAAACGCGGCCTGCATGCCCGCTACCGTGTGAAGATGGACTTCAAACCCTTCTGGCTGAAGCGCCGCTATCTCGGCTGGGCGCTGGAACTCGTCCTGCGCCGCCGCCGTGGCTACCGCATCATCGACCGCCTCCTGACGCTGCACCTGCTGTCGATGATCTATCGTCTCATCGCGTGGAAGAGGCCGCACTGGATCCCCGGTTTCGCCAAAGAGAGCGCGATGGGCGTGGATGTCGTTTTCCGCTGAATTACTTCTTGGCAGCCGTTTTCTTCGCAGATGCCTTCTTCGGCTTCTCTGGGGGCTTGGGGTGGCGAAGGGCGTGCAGCTTCTTTTCGTCGGCGCGGGTCGGCTCGTCTTTTTTGGAGCCGACTTTGAAGTGGGTGAAGAGCCGGGCGAGCAGGGCGGCGTGCTTGTGTTTGATCTTGAGATGGGCACCCTGCTTGCCAGTTTTGATCAATCCGACGGCGACCAGCTGCTTCAAGTGCGCGGCGAGATCGGCATCGCCGATGGAAAGGAGGACGCGCAGCTCGGGGGCGGTGATCTTGTGTTCCTGCACGAGGTGGAGAAGGCGCAGGCGGGTGGTGTCGGCGAGGGCGGTGAGGAAGGGGAGCAGGGTGGTCATGTTGGAGCCATTCTTCGCCGAATGGAGAGCCGGGCGGCAAGCGAAATGGAGAAAGTGACGAAATCGTCACCATAACGCCTTTCAGGCTCACAAGCGCTTTCGCCCGATGTGGATGCCGTAATGCCACAGGCCGCCGTAAGCGCGGTGGCGGGTGTCGCTGAGCGTGGTGAAATGATGACGCAGGAGCGGCCAGAGGTGGCCCTGCATGCGGACGTGGTTGATGCCCATCCACTTCTCAAACCAACGGGCATTCGTGTGGGAAAAATCGACGACGGCGATGATGCCTCCGGGCACGAGATCCTGCGCGGCGGTGGCGATGGCGCGGTCCCAGCCGGGATTGAACATGCTGAGCGCATAGGAGCAAACAATGAGGTCGAAGCTGCCAGCAGGGGCATCGTAGGCGCGCTGGATGAGGCTCACGCCGGGCACTTTCTCACGGGCGACGCGCAGCATGTCCGCGCTGAGGTCGATACCGGTGATGTCGGCGTCAGGGAACTGCCTGCGCAGGAGCTGGAGATTGTGCCCGGTGCCGCAGCCGACCTCGAGGATGCGGTGCGGATGATGAAACACGGAGGCGCGGTGCAGGACGGTCTCGCGGCCAAAGAGGAAGCTCCAGCGCGTGGCGTCGTAGATGCGCGCGTGCAACGCGTAGTAGCCCTGGAGGGCCTCATGGGGCGCGGTGGCGGCATTCATGGCAGGATCTCGGCAAAGTGGGTGCTGCCATAAGTGCCCACGCGATCGAGCGGGTGGAGCCGCGTGGTGATCTCCGGATGAAAGCGGAGGCGGGCGCGGAGGTCGGCCGGAATGAAATCGACGTCGGGTCCGGCGCTGCGCATGAGCACCTTCGATCCAGGGCGGCTGTTGGCAAAGATGAGGTGCCATTCCTCCCGCAGCGCTTCGAGATCATGCGCGGCGAGCCAGTCCTGATGATCGAGCAGCACGAAGTGGCTGTAGCGGCCCGGATGCTCGCGGAGGAAATTCGAGAGGGTGGCGGTGCAGGGCTTGAGGCGGTGCAGGCGGGCACGCAGCAGGTCCTGATGCTCGCGCCGGAGGTAATTCGGGCAGCAGGAGAAGGAATAGGCGCCGGTGATGTACACCCGCCAGAAGTAATTGTCCGCCATGGGCAGTTCCGTGAAGACGTGGCGCATCTTGTCCTTCACATAGCCGCTGAGGCCGCCGGGATAGCTGTCCTGGATGAGCCGGATCTGCGGGCGCGGCACGCCGAGCAGCGTCATGAGCGCGGGCTGGCGCACGAGCCAGTCGATGAAGCCGGTCCACACCTCCCGCTCGATCATTTCCCAGGCGGCGCGCTGCTCGTCGAGGCTGCGGGCATCAAGCATGGCGAGGGCGAAGTTTTTGATGTTTGGCTTCAGGCGGAAAAGCGCCTGGCCCATCACCCAGGCGGCGATGCCCGAGGTGCCGTGGTAGTAGAAGGACTTCTTGAGACTCTCCGGATTGAAGAAGCCGATGCGGCGGTCCCAAAATCGTTGCGCGGGTTCGCTCAAGGCATCGCGAACCTCGCTGTAGAGAGTCTGGTGGAAGCGGTGGGAGCCGATGCCGAACATCTCGAACAGGTCCTCGAAGCCCCCGCGTGCGATGAGGGCCATCTTGAGCTCCAACAGGGCATTCTGGCGGTGATTCACGTCGATGGCGTGAACTTCGGCCGGATCATCGAGGAGGTAGTCGAGCGCGTTGCAGCCGGCGCTGGTGATCATGACGACCTTGGAGCTGGAATCGAGCCGTAGCATCTGCCGGTCGAGCCGCGGGTCCTCCCAGGCGCAGTTATAGATGAGGTTGGAGCCGTGGACGTGCTTGAAGAGGATGTCGTGGGCGGCTTTGAGGACGGGACGCGCGGCGTGCTTCACCATGCGGTGACATGCAGCGCCGCCACCGGAATGCGAATGCGTCCGCGTGCCGCTTTCGTCACTGCGCGCGCTCCAAAAAGGAGCGCTCCTCGTCGAGCAGCAGCGCGGCGGGGACTTTTTCGGCGATCTGGAAGGCCTCCGCAGGCCTGCCACTGGTGGCGAGCAGGCCGGCGAGCACCGCGCGCTGGCCGGCGGCAAGGTCCTGCCCCGCAGGCGCTCCGGCCATATGACGCGCCAGCGTCTCGCGGTCGCCAAAGCGGAACGCGGCGAGCGCGGCGAGCAGCGTGTCGTCCTTCAACGACGCGGGATCGACTTTTTCCATCTCATCCCCGAGCAGGAGACGAAAATAGGCAAGCTGGCTGGCAAACAGCGCGCTGGAAGGGCGCAAGGCGTGCAACTGGCGGGCGATGCCGAGCAGCGCGGCTGTGTCTTGCAGGGTGGCGGCATGACCCTGCGCGCGCTGGAGCGCCTCGACGGCGGAGGGGGGATGCATCGCCGCGATAAGCTGGCAGGCATTGAGCGCGATGTCAGGGAGCTGGAGCTTCTCCGCCAGCACGACACTGGCGAGGAGATTGGAGACATCCTTTTCGAGGCGCGCGGCCTCCACACAGGTCTCGAGCAGGCGGCGGGATTCGGCGAGGTCCTTTTGAAGATGACTCTCCGCCTCCGCGAGCCAGATGTCCGCACGGATGCGCGAAACGGGCGGCTTTGAGGCGGTGAGCATCTCTTTCAGCTCACTCCAGCGGCCTTCCTCAGCCAGGGACTGGGCGATGATGGGATAGAGCTCCCGTGAGCGGGAGGCGAGGTTTCCGGGAACGATCCTGAGCAGCCGCGCGTGCTGCTTCTCGAGCGCGAGCCAGCGGGCGATGTCCTCCAGGCGCCCGCCGCCGCCGGATTGAAAACGCGCGATCTCCGCGTCGAGGAGTTGTTCCCTGCGCGCCGGCTGCAACCGGGCCTGCGCGGAGATGACTCCCAGGCGCACCGGCAGGCTTCGATGCGGGTGCCGCTCGTTGATGGCGAGCAGCTCCTCCGTCTCCGCGACGGTGAGTCGAGGGTCGATCGTGAGATGGGTGATGGCCTCCAGCGCGATGCGGGAGCCGAGGCGCGCAAGGTCCCATAGCGTGGCGCGCGCGGCATCACGCTTTTCGCCAGACGGGCTGGAGCGGTCCTCCAGGGCAAGCGCGAGACGGGACTCCGGTGATTCGGGCGCGAGCTGTGTGATGCGACGGTTGATCTCCCGCGCCTCGTCCGGGCGGCCCTCAGCGGTGACGAGTTTCGCGGCGATTTGGAGCGATTCCGCAGTTTCGCGGGTCTCAAGGGGAATTTTTTCAAAGACTTGCCGCGCGCCCGAGGCGTCCCCTGTGGCCAGCAGCGTGTCCGCCCAGAGCAGCCGGTCGTCGAGGCGGAGATCCTCCTGGTCTCCGAGCTGGCGCAGGAGATGCGCGAGCGTGACACGATCGGATCCCGTCTGCTTGAGGAAGTCGATCATGGCACGCAGCACCTCCGGATCATCCGGGGCCAGCTTGCGGGCGCTGATGATGCCCTCGATGGCCGCGGCCCAGCGCTCCTCCCGCACCGCCTGGATGACGGCACGGGCTTCACGACGTGCGAGCCACGTTTTGAAGCCCTGGATGCTAAAGCCGCCAGCCACCAGCCAAAAGACAACCAGCATGAAAATAACGATGCATGCTTTCGTGACCGGTCCGGCTTTGAAACGACGGGCGCGCTTGTGATCGAACTGCAGGGGGCCGGAGGAGAGGTCGAGCGACATGACGTGGGAGGGTTTGGGGCGCTGGCTTAACGCCTGGATTTCATGAAGCGTTCAAGGTCTTCGAGGAAGCGTCCCACGCTGTCGCTCTGCTTGATTTCCTGGGCGCGCTTGAGCAGCGGGATCGCCTGGTCATATTTGCCGGTGCCGACGAGGAGCTGCGCGTGGCGGACCTTGGCCTGGTGTTCAAATTCAGGCACACTGGCGGCCTGCTCAAAGCGGGCGGCGGCCTTCTCGTTCTCGTTTTTCCGCTGATAATACTGGCCCAGCAGCAGCAGCGCATCGCCGTCCAGCGGATCGAGCGTGACAATCTGCTCCAGGATCTTAGCCGCGTCGTCCTCGCGGCCCTCAGCCATGTCAATCTTGGCCCCGACCTTGAGGAGCTTGCGTCTGTCGGCGTCCTTGAGGGCGGTGCCGGCGGATTTGGTGACGCGCTGGACGAGTTTGCGCGCGGCCTCGTATCCCTCGCGGCCGAGCAGGATGTCCGCGGCGCGCAGCGGACGGTCAATGCCGGCGGAGACTCCGGCCTTCTCAAACGCCCGGACGTAGGCTTCCGCGGCCACATCGAGCATGCCCTCGTTGACGTAAATGTCACCGAGGGTGGCGAGCTGCTCCGCCTTGAGTTTGCCGAGCTGGTCCATGATCTCGTAGTTGGCGGCGGCGGCGAGAGTGTTCTTCTGGCCGAGGTAGGCCCCGGCCTGGAGGTCCCAGAGCTGGTCGTCCGAGGGATTCGCAGCGATGAGGCGGTTGAGGATGGAGATGATCTCCGGCCATTTTTCCTGGCGGTAAAGGGCCTGGATAAGGCCCATTTCCCAGTCCTTGACCTCGGGGCGGAGGATCATGGCATTGCGGAAGGCACCCTCGGCGGCCAGGAAGTTCTCCAGGCCAAGGTAGGAGACGCCGAGGAGGCCATATGTCGTGCCATCACTGGCGCCGAGGCGAATGGCCTCCGTGAACTGCTGCACCGCCTCCTGGTGCCGGCCGGCCTGCACATAGAGGATGGCCAGGTTGTTGATGGCCTGGCGGTAGTTTGAGAATTTGGCGATCGCGCTTTTGAACCACGCCTCGGCCTCGGTGCGCCGGTCCGCCTGGAAGAGCAGGTTCCCGAGGGCGAAATCAATGCGGGCGCTGGCGTCCTTGATGGTGGAGAGCTTTTGCAGGGCCTGCATGGCCTCCGCAGGGCTTGTCTGCATGACCTTGGTGATGGCCTCGTAATCAGCGGACTCGTTCTCATCACGGAATCCGGGCTCGATGTTGGAGTTGATGCCGAAGCTGCCCAAGAGATGCTTTTGGAAGACCGGATTGTCCCAGAGCGAGGGGAGCGGCCCGGCGGCAAGGGCTGCGAAAGATAAAAGATGAAGGATGAAAGCTAAAAGGACAGCTGCGGTGCCGCCTTGGCCTCGGAGGGATGGTCTGTGCATGGATTTCATCTTTGAGTTTTTAGTTTTGATCTTTTCGGCAGCGGCTCAGCCGTAGTTAAAGGGCTGCACGGTCTTCATGGGGACGCGCTTTCCGCCGCGGGTGCCGGGCTCGAAGCGCCACTGCTTGATGGCGTCGAGCGTGGGCTGGTTAAGGGCCGGGTTTGAGGTGCTGAGGATGCTGGGGCTGACGACACGGCCCTGGGCATCCACGGTGAACTGCACCTTCACCGTGCCGCGCAGGCCAAGCTTGCGGAGATTGGCAGGAACACGCGGCTGGACGGTGGCGACGGGCCGGGGCTTGGTCTCATCTCCGCCAAAGCTGAAGTTGGCCATGGCCTGGCTGCCGACGGCGTTGTTCATGACGTTCGGCAACACGGCGGCTCCGCTGCCGCTGGGATTGAGGGCACCGGAGATGTCCGCGAGGGATGCCTGCGGCTGATTCATCTGCGGCGGCGGCTCGTCCGGCTCCGGCGGAGGCGGCGGCTTGTCCTCCAGCAGGCTTTCCTGCGGGGCGGTGTCGGTGAGCGTGGTGACACTGCGGACGAGCTGTTTTTTGCCGGCACCGCCGGTGACGATCTGGAGGCCGGGGAGGACGCCAAAGACGAGAAAGGTAAGCAGGGCGCCCGTGCCGATGGATGAGAAGACACGGCCGAGCTTCAAGGACCAGTTGCCCTTGCCGCTTTGCAGACGTTCGATCTCAAGCTCGGTGTCGTTCACGGGTGAGGAGGGTGTTAGCGTGCCGTGGAGAGGGAGACCTTGGCGGCGCCACCGAGTTTGGCCTCGTCCAGCACACGGGCGAAGATGCCGGTGGGCGCTTTTTCATCCGCCTGGATGATGACAGGCGTGTCCGCCTCCTTTTCGACGAAGCGTCGGACGATGGGCTGCACGCCGCTGACGCCGATCTCCTTGCCCCCATAGACAATGGCCCCGTCCGCGGTCACGGCGATCATGACGCTTTGTTTTTCGAGCGCGGAGGCGGCGGCGGCCTGGGGCTTGTCCACCTCGATGCCGGTCTCCTCAACAAAGGTCGTGGTGACGATGAAGAAGATGAGCAAGATGAAAATGCAGTCGATGAGAGGAGAGATGTCGATGGCGGCATCTTCCTCGGGTTCGTTGGAGCTTCCGAATCGTCCCATGGCGTGTTATTCCTCGATGAGCTGGTGTTTGTTGAGCTTCAGCACGCGCTGGCAGCAGGCGTTTTGAAGGTGTTCGAGAAAGCCCTCGAACTTCCCGCGCTTCGCGGTGAGAATGTAGTGAAGGAAGTAGCCGGGCAGGGCCACCATCAGGCCGGTCTCGGTGGTGATGAGGGCCTCGGAAATGCCGCCGGCGATGACGTTCATCGTCTTTTCCCCGCCGCCGCCCTTGGCGAGGCCCATGAAGGTGGTGAGCATGCCGGTGACGGTGCCGAGCAGGCCCCAGAGCGGCGCGGCGGCCACGGCGACCTGGATGAACTTCAAATCACGGTCCAGCGGCGGAATCTCATCGGCGACGACCTCATGGAAAGCGGTCTCGACATCCTGGTAGCTGCGCTCGTTGTCGAGTTCGACGCCGTGGAAGTTGATGTAGCGCTTCGCGGCGTCAAAAACGGCGGCGGAGGCCGCGTGGTCGCCGCTGAGCTTGGAGATGACCTTTTTGCCGCCGAAGTAGCGGTTGATGCGGTAGTTGCGTATCCACAGCTCGAACCACACATCGCCGCATTTCGCGTAGCAGATGAAGGCGGTGATGGCCAGCGGCCACATGGCCCATCCACCTGCTTTCCACAGGTCGATGGCGCTCTGCCAGTACTCGCTCCAAAACGAGCCGGCGGCCAAAAGCGGTGCTGGAAGGGCGTGCAGCATGAAAATCAGGCGGGAACGGGCAGCGCACCAGGGGCGGCATCGCCGGAGATCTTCTTCAATCCGCCGTCCGGATCGTCATTGGCGGGCTTTTCAGGCTGCTGGCCGATGCGGACGCGCTGCTGGCCGGACATGCGGTGGTTCATGATGCGCACGCCGAGCTTTTCCATGTCGTCGATGGCGGCACGGGCCTTGCGGGCGAGAAAGGCGGCGATGAGGAGACAGGGGATGGCGGTGACGAGGCCCCACTCCGTGGTGATGAGGGCCTCGGCGATGCCGGAGGAGAAGGTGGAGGCGTCCTGGGTGCCGAATACGGTGATGAGCTTGAAGGTGTTGATCATGCCGGTGACGGTGCCCAGCAGGCCGAAGAGCGGCTCAACAGCGGCGGCGATCTTGACGAAGGGAATCCACGAGTTGAGGCGCACCTTCGCGTCGAGAATCTTCTCGAACATGGTTTCTTCCATGATGTTGGTGGGATCGGTGTAATGTCTCGCGGCGGCGGCCATGAACCGGCCGATGGGGCCACGGGTGCGCAGGGCGAGTTGTTCCGCGTCGGCGTACTTCCGCTGGTCGAGCAGCTTGAGCAGCTCCTGCACGCGCTTGTTGGACGGGCGGCTGACGAGGCTGAGCTGCATCCATTTCAGCAGGCCAACAAGGACGGCGAGGGCGCCGAGAATGCCGATGGGCCACATGAGCGGGCCGCCTTTGAGAAACTCGTCCACGATGCTGTCCTTCGTTTCTTCCAGCTTGAAGGCGTTTCCGCGCGTGGCGTCCACGGGGATGATCCCCGGCCCACCGCTGGCGACGGCGGCGATGCCCTCCGGTTTCGATGCAGGCGGCAGGTTCAGCAGCGTGGGGTCGGTGGAGCCGAGCTTGAGGTCTGCGAGGCCGTTTTTCGTGCCGTCTTTCGAGGAGAAGTAAGCCAGCGGGCCGAGGACGATGAACTTTCCCTGCTGCACGGTGCCGCTCCTGTCCGTGGCGCTGCCATCAAAGACATGCCCGCCTGCGGCGGCCTCCAGACGGTCGAGCGCGAGGTGGGCGATGTCGATGCGGGCCTGGAGCTGGTCGCCGGTGGAGAGGTTGGCGTTGTTGCTCTTGTTTTGCAGGTCCTTGAGCTTTCCGCCCATGTTTTGCAGCTCGGTGATGTGGAGGCGGGACTCAAAGTTCCGCATGAACTCGTCGAGCAGGTTCGTGAGATAGTTGGTGCCGTCCTCGCGGCGCTTGATGTCGGACTTGAGGTTGGTGATGTCGAGCGTGCGGCTGTCCCGGATGCGCAGGACGCGATCGTACTCCTTGCGGGCCTCGATCACCTTGTCTTCAAGGGCGCTGAGCTTCTGGGTCATCGGGACCTTTTCGGACTCGATGGTCTTGCGCGCCTCGGCAAGCTCCGTGGCGGCTTTGTCGAGGCGGTCCTGGAGTCCCGCGCTTACCCCCTTCAGAGGACTGACGGCCGCGGGCGCCTGCGCGTGCAGCGCTGAGACCGCGGTGAGCGTGAGCAGGAAAATGATGCGTGTTTTCATGTGCGGAAGTGTGGGTGAGGGCGGTTAGCGGATCTCAACAGGCAGCGGGACAAAGCCGGCCACCTTGTCCCCTTTGTTCATGCCGATCAGCAGATCGATATCGGCGGCGATTTCGGGCGTTTCCCTCCACTGCCAGCCGTCCGGCCCAGGTGTGCCGATGCCGGCGACATCCGCGGTCTCCTCGCTGCCGGCGTAGTATGCCACGCCGAGGCCGAAGTAGAGCGCGCGGACTTCAACCTCACGGCCGTCCTTGAGCTTGCGACGCTCGTTGACGAGCTGGATGTCGCCGTGGAATTTGTTCACCTCGTTGAGGATCGCCAGGACCTTGAGGAAGCGCTCGGCGGCGGAGGCCTTGATGTCCTCCTTTTTCATGCCGGGGGCGGGAATGCCCTCGTACTGGCCCTGCAGCTTGCTTTGCAGGGAGAGGGGCAGCATGGGCCAGAGCTTGCGCACGCGGGCTTCGAGCTTTTCGACGTTGCCTGCCTGGGAGTCCTGCACGGCGAGGAGTTCCTTGGCGCGTTTGTCGAGCAGCTCGCGCTCGGTGTCGGTTCCCGTGATCGTCTTGTTTTCCTCGGCGGTCTTCGTCTCGAGATCCTGGAGCTGGTTTTCGAGGAGCTGGATGCGGCTCTGGAGCACCTCGCGGCCGAGCTTCCACTCCGCCTGCTCCTTGCCGAGCAGCTTGCGCATCTCGTAGTACTTGTTCAAGGCCTCGCGGGAGAGCGCCAGGTAGTCTGAGTTGGCTCCGGAGGGCGTGGCGGGCGCCTGCGCGGGGGATAGCGCGCAGGTGGCGAGGAGGGCAAGAGCGATGAGGGCGTGCGTTTTCATGAGAGGGGAAAGCGGTTCACCATTTGCCGGCAAGGCCGAGGCTGTAGGTGGTGCCGTTCTCCGTGACGCTGTAGGGGATGCCGTCCGCATATTCGCGGCGGCGGGTGGCATCGAGGAGATTGGAGGCGCGGAACTGCAGCTCCCAGTGCGGGGCGACTTTTTTGGAAATGTAGGCATCCACGGAGGTATAGGGACGCTGGAACACATCCGGCGTGGTGCGCGTGCCGACCTGGCCGCCCACGGCATAGAGCAGGTTGCCGGTGACATTGACGAGCACTCCGGCGCTGAAGCCGCTGTCCTTGTTGTCGTAGGTGAGGGAGGCGTTGAAGGTGTATTCCGGCTGGCCCTGAAGGGCGCGTTCCCGGGAGAGGCCGGCGGCGGTGCGCAGCGCCTCGCTCTGCGGGGTGAGGTCCACGCGCGAGAAGACGTAGCCGTAGTTGGTGCTGAAAGTCACGTTCTCCAGCAGCGGGATGAACCCCAGGTTCTTGGCGAGCTCCAGCTCGAGACCATAGACGATCGCGCGCTCCTCGTTGAGCGCGGAGTTGTAGATGTCGAGGTTGATCTGCTCGATGGGCTTGGTGATGCGCTTGGCGAAGAAATTGACCGCGAACATGTCGCCCCGCCCCATGTCATACTCGACACGGAGGTCGTAGTTGATGATGCTGGACATGTCGAGCTTCACATTGCCCACGAAGAGCTCGCCACTGGCCGGATCACGCGTGAAGGCGGGGGCGATTTCCTTGAAGGTGGGGCGCGCGACGGTGCGGCTGATGGCGCTGCGCAGGTTGACATGATCGGTGAGCGCCCACTTCGCGGAGAGCGCGGGGAGCAGGTCCGTGCGGACGATGGAAGGGTTGGCCACCTCATCGACGCCCAGATCCTCGCCGGTGATGACGTTCTTGCGCAGGATGGCGCCGGCGCCCTGGTTGGGGTCCAGCAGGTCGATGCCCTCGACCTTGAAGCGCATGTCAGTGGACTCCAGGCGCGCCCCGACGGTGAACTCCAGGTCGTCGCCAATGTTGACGATGGTGGCGGCATAGGCGGCGGTGATGATCTGGGAGGCGGTGTAGCGCTCCGTCGGCTGCGTGCTGCGTCCGCGTACGAGATACAGGTTGTCCGTGAAGGTCGTTCCCGGCGGGCGGCGCGAGGCGGAGGTCGTGACATCGATGAGGTCGGCCTGACCGAGC
Source organism: Verrucomicrobiaceae bacterium (assembly GCA_015075365.1). GTDB lineage: Bacteria > Verrucomicrobiota > Verrucomicrobiia > Verrucomicrobiales > Verrucomicrobiaceae > Prosthecobacter. Next base: position 577,857 of record JABTUN010000004.1, on the reverse strand, counting down.
TGGTCGGCGAAAGTGAGTCCCTGGGAGTCATCAGGGCTGATGCCGGAGAGTCCTGCGATCGTGGGGGTGAAACCGGCGATGTACTCGAAATTCTCGCTCACATATCGCCGGCTGCTGCGGTCCATGACCCCGCCGAACTTGAATTTCACCCGGTCCTCCCCCTCCTTGCCGTCCATGAAGGGCACTTCGAGATCGAGGCCGATGTAGTAGTTCGAGTCATCGACACGCCGCCACACACGCTCATGCTCCGGCGGGCTGGGGTCGCCGGGGGCGATATAGCCAATCCCTGGCTGGAAGGCGACGAAGGACTTCCGCAGATCCGGCTGATCCTGGTAGGAATTGCTGTAGGCCATCTGCCAGCTGAGCTTGATGTCGTTGTAGTCGGCCAACTCGTGCTCGCCGGTGAGCTGGAAGGTCTGCAGCCAGCGCTCCGTGTATCCCAAGGCCTCGCGAAAGATCGTTGCATTGCCGTTGGCAAACTCCTCGCGGACAGGGATGCCGTTGCCGATGGTGGCAGGCGCGACGTTGAGGTTCTCACCGAGTCCAAAGACAGCCTCGTCATCCGCGGCGAGGTTGGCGAACCAAGTCAGGGTGACGACATCGTTCCCCCAGTCCAGCGCGGCGCTGAGCAGGCCGCCTGCGAGCAGGGACTCCTGGCCGCGCGCAAAGTCCTCCAGGTAGAAATTGCTGATCTGCCCGCCGCCGACTTCGCCGCGCCCGCGGATGCCCTCCTCCATGGTGTAGCGCTTGGCGTAGGTCACTCCGCCGACGAGGCCGAGATCCGCGCCCAGGAAATCAGGGATGGTCGTGCCGCCGATCAGGCTGAAGGAAAAGTTTTCCGGCGCGGTCTTGGTGGTGACGCCCATGGGCCGGTCCGCCAGCAGTTGAGCGGCAGTCAACCGGTTGGCGGAGTGCTGCTGCTTCTCGGCGTTCTCCGGCGTGGGGGAGCCGACGGTGGGGATCGTGTAATTAGGTGTAAGTGCTGAGGCATCGAAAGGCAGATTCAAGGAATTGAGCCCATCTGGCATGGCACGTTCCCGGCTGGTGCCCAGGAATCCGGTGCCGCCGCCCTTGTAGCTGAGGAAATCGGACCTGCCCGTGGTGTTGGTGTTGTGGGCGGTTGAAATGGAGAAATTAAGAAACGGCTCCTTCGGCAGGCGCTTGGTGACGACGTTCAGATAGCCGCCCGTCGTCTCACCGGGCATCCAAGGGACGTAGGTCTTCGAGCTGACGAGGGTCTCGACGAGGCCGGTGGGGAAGATGTCAATGTTCACCGCGCGCTTGTCAGGATCCGAGCTGGGCAGGCGGGCGGAATTGAGAACGACGACGTTGTAGCGGTCGCTGAGACCGCGAATGACGACGTAGCGGCTGTCCACCACCGCCGTGCTGGTCATGCGGCTGACCGCGGAGCCGATGTTGCCGCCGGAGCCGCTGGCCTTGAGGAGTTCAGGCCGGAGTGCCTGCGCCATGGTCTGGAGGGGAGCGCCAAAAGTCAGCGCCGGGCTCTCCAGTTCCTCCTCCAGGGCGGCCTCGACGATGAAGTCGTCCAGTTCCACCACCTCGGCGGTCAGGTCGAGGCTGACCTCCCGCACCGATCCGCCGCTGACCACGATGCCTGCGCGGCGGCCGCTGATGTAGCCGCTTTTGCGGGCCAGGACGGCGTATTGTCCAGCCGGGAGGTCGTTGAGGAAGAAGCGGCCCTCATTGTCCGTCTGGGTGGTGAAAGAGGTGCCCTCCAGCATGATCTGCACGCCCGGCACCGGCATGAAAAAGTCCGCGTCCTGGATGCTGCCGCGCAGGCCGCCGGCGGCACCCTGACCATGAACGGCGGCGGCGCCTGCCCCGAGCATCCACACGAGCATCCACACGCGTCCGGTCAGGCGGACGAGCGGCGAAAGGGAGGAGAAACGGCGGGCGGAGAAGATGTTCAAGCCGCGTGGTATGTGTGCAACGCCGCCTCCCGGACAACGCCATTAGAGTGACAAAAGAGTTTCAAACACCGCGCATGACAGGGTGCATGATCTGTTCCCAAGCTGAAAAGCGGAACAGAAGCGTCACGAAAAGGCCTTATCGGGCCGCCACCGGCGAGCCAACGAGCACGGAGCGGAGGCCCGTGACGAGTTCTTCGGACAGGGGACGGCCCGTGCGGGCATGGCAGAGGCAGATCTCCACGCAGCCAATCAGGCGCATGCGGGGGTTCTCATTGGCGGCGGCCTCCTGGAGCGCCTCGTTCATCAACACATCATGACGTGCTTCCTCACCCAGAACGTGGCAGCAAGCGCCGAGCCAGGCCAGCGCCGCCGGGCGGTACATGGGCAGAAGCGCGCGGGCTTTGGCTTCCAATGCCTCGAAGAACGGCCGGACCGCGTCTTTCGACCCGCGTAGATCCCACAGGAGGGCCATCTGGTGATACATCTCTCCCGCGCCGTCCAGGTGCCAGCCGGTCTGCTGCTGCGCGCGCGTCAGGGCGGCGGTGGCCTGGTCCTTGTCTCCGCGTGCATGCCAGAAAGCCGCCCGTTTCAGCCATGCCTGGCCTGAGTGGCTCTCCGACTGGCGCAGCAACTCGTCAAATCCGGTCATCAAGCCGGACAGCAGGCCATCCCCGGCTTTTTCAGACGGTGGCGGTGCCAGCCGCAGCAAAAGCTGCGCGGCCTCGACGAGTTCCGGCACTGGCGCCTTCTTTTGAGGGCGCTCTTCCAGGCATTTGCGCAGCGCGGCAAGGTCATAGGCGTTGTTTCGCAGCATGCGCCGCACCTGGACAAGCATCCGTGCGCCAAAGCGGTCCCCCTCGAACTCCAGGTCGCGAAGGCACTCATCCACACGCGCGTCATCCCAGCCTGCCTGGGCACCGATCGCGGCCATGCGTACCTGCAGCACCTGCTGCTGCCAGGGTTTGAAGGAGTCCATGCCCTGCTCGGCACGGCGGACGAGTTCGAGCGCCCTCTTTTCATCCCGCGCATCCAGACAGGCCTCGGCGCAGTTCAAGCTGCCGAGCGCGGAGCGGTAGTCGGCGATTTCCTGGGCCTTCGCCGCCGCCTCATGGGTCTTTCCAGCCTCCGCCATCGCTTGAACGCAGCGGAACTGCTGCCAGCATGCGGCATCTGGATCGCCGGAGATCTGGCGGGCAAGATGCCACGCGGCGGCCAGCGGGTCTTTCCGGTCGAGAACGATCTCACCGGGGCCGCGCCGGGCCGCTTCATCCAGCAAGGTCTGGACCTCCGGAGGAATGGGAGCAGCCGGAGGCTCGGCAGCAACAAGCCATGGGGCGACAACAAGTGACACGAGGAAGAGCGGTGCTTTCATGATGAAAAGGGGTGAATCAGATTGGAAAAGGTTCGGGGGGCGGCACTGCGGTGCCGCCCCCCGAAGGTGTTGTGGGATCGTTTCCGGGTGAGGGCGGAGCCTCCTGCCATCACAGGCCGTAAACGCGGTAGGTCACTGCGGCACCCACAGTGGTGGTGGTGTCCGTGTGGGTGAGGGTGCCGGTGCCGGAGATGGGCGTGCCGCTGTTCACCGGGGTCCAGACCTTGCCGTCCGTGGACTTCTCCACGACATACTTGATGCCCGAACCGGCGGATGTCCAGGACACCGTCGGATTGGAGCCGGAAGTGCCGATGGTCAGCAACGGACGCGCCAGATTGGTGAGGGGCAGCGTCTGCAGGAACTCCAGGGACGACCAGCCGGAGAGGTGGTTGTTGTCCCGGAACGCACCGGCGGAGGTGATCTGCACCATGCCGGCGGGCGGCGTGGGACCGTCCTCCGTGCGGGCGGCGGCTGCCGGGGCCAGACGCGGATCAAAGCCGTTCTTGGTGTAGATCGGGTTGGCCGTGAAGCCGGCCGGATACCAGGGGGTCACAATCGATGAGGCAGACTCCTCGGTGAAATTGGTGTTGTTGAGCACCGTGAATCCGCCGCTGGTGACCGACCCGATCTCCGCCGCGCCCGTGGTGGCCGTGGTAAAAGAGTGGATGTTGTTCAGGGTAAGCAGCGTGGTGATGGTGCCGGCGGTGCCGGACTGGGCGGCGGCACTGACCGCGCTGGCACGCTCCACGACCGCGTTGTGAACGCTCACCTGGGCCTCTTTCACAATGGAGAAGCCCTGTTTCTTGGTATCCCCGGCCAGATAGGTGGCATTGTACACCTTGACGTCAGTCATGGGCAGGCGGTCGGCATTGTCGGCTTCAGGACCGTCCCATTCCATCAGTTTGTCATACTGGTAGTCCGTGCCGGTGTTGTTCTGGCCGATCGGATCGTTGAACGTGAAACCGGCGCGGGCGCTCGGTGCACCAGTGTCGATCTCACCCTGCGCGGCGAGCCAGAACTGGCCAACGCCGCGGTGGCCTTCGTCACCGTCAAAGGAGTCGTCCTGGTTGGCGATGGAGAAGAGGAACCGGCTGTTGAGCTTGCCGCCGAACCACTCGAACCCATCGTCCAGGTTCTGGAAGGACTCGACGTGCTCCAGCACCGTGCCCTGGCCCACGCCGCACATGGTCAGCGAGTTGATCTCGTTACCGATGGTAGGATCACCGAGAACGAAACCGCCGTAGCGGATGGAGACAAAGCGGAGGACGCCGCTGTTGTCGTTGTCATTGAGACCGCCGTAAAGGGCGTTGGGCGAGTTATAGACCGTCGTGGCCAGGTTGGTGGACATGCCTTCCGGGAAGTCGGCGCCCACGTTCTGGTTCTGCCCGCCAAAGGTGTCGTTGAAGATCGTGGCGTGGTCGTCGGCGATGCCGTCCGCGTTGGCGTCCGGCCCTGCGCTCGTGTTGGCGGCGACGTGGCCCCGGCCGCAGATCACCACACCACCCCAGCGGGCGGCCTTGGAGAAGCCGCTGTCGCCAGTGGGGCCGTCCGGATCGTAGTCACCATTGGCCAGCGCGGGCGTGGTGCCCGTGCGGATCGTGGTGACCGTGCCGGCGGTGTTCGTGAAAGTCTCCGGAATGGTGGCAAATCCGCCGGGAACATTGCTGTCGTCGATGGAGGTGAAGATGATCGGATCCGTCGGCGTGCCGTTGGCCACCACCTTGCCGCCGCGGGAAACCACCAGGGCGCCGGGCTCCGAGGCGAAGCCGGCCATGGTGGCCGTGACACCGCGGATGATGGTGCCGGGCTCAATGGTGAGCGTGGCGCCATTGGTGACGAAGATCACGCGGCGCAGCAGGTACACGTTGTCACGCGTCCAGCGCTGGTCCGTGGTGATCTGGTTGCCATCGACAATGCCGGTGGCGGTGTCATTGGCGCCGTTGGCGACGCCGATGTTCACAAAGGCAGCCTGGGCGGCGCCGCAAAGGGAGAGCGCGGCGAGCATGGCCGCGAGGGAGTTGGAAAATTTCATGAGCAAGTTCGGTGCGAGTTGCTGAAAGGGGAGAATGGGGATGGAGAATTGGAACCGCGCTTATTTGGCGGCGCGGCGGCGGCGGAACAGCATGGCGGAGAGGCCCATGAAGCCAAAAATGGCCTTGGAAGGCTCTGGAATGACGCCGACGGAGGCGAGTTGATGACCGCCGAGGGAGGGATCAAGCACCGCGGTGCCGATGTGGGCCACCATGCCGTCCGCGCTGCCCAGGTCGAAGCTGAACACGGAATCCGTGGAGCCAGGCTGCTGGGCGTCCGTCCAGGTGAAACCGAACGCGGCGGCGCTGAAGATGCCCTGCTCCGTGGCGGAGCCGATGGTGGCGTTGTTCAGCACCCAGGCGTAAATCGGCGAGGAGGCGATGTCCGTGCCGACATCCGCGTTGTTGAGCGGGGTGTCGTCATAGTTGCGGCTGGCACCGGCGCCGGAGAGGTAGGAGGTGTTGTTCGCATACGAGTTCGTGGCACCCGACCAGGTCGAGGTGGTGATGTTGTAGCTGGCGATCTCTGTGAAGGCGTTGTTGAGGTCGGTCACAGTTTCGGCGCCGGAGGGCGCGGAGACAAAATAGCCGTAGCGGACGACGCCAGAGCTGAGGGCGGAGCCGCCGGAGGTGCGCAGGCCAAAGCTGTTGTCATGCAGCAGCGTGGCGGCGGGAAGAGCGGAGGCTCCAAGAAGGAGGAAGAGGGCGATGAATGACTTTTTCATAAGTGGATGAGGTTGAAGCGGTGGGTGTTTTGAATCAGCGGGCTGTAATCAGGATTTGAAGGGCTGCGGGAAGGCAAAACCGGCGGCTCCGCGGTCCTTGAAGAGGAGCGCCTTGCCGGGCTGGATGGGGACGGAGTTCTGCGTCGCCCCGGTGCCGGTGGTGTCGCTCTCCAGGTACCAGTTGCCGGTGTTCTTGCGCCAGTAGCCGGTGAACACGCCGCCGGATTCGATGTAGAGCACGTCGGAAAGCGTCGCGCTGCTGCCCTTGGTGATGAAGGGATCAATCCCGCTGGTACCGAGCGTGGTGTCCACGCTGAACACGTTGTTGAGCAGGTTGGTGGCTCCGGAGCCGGCGGTGACGGGGCGGAAGCGTCCCGTGAGGGACTCGCCCGCGATGGTCACCGTCCTCGTGCCGCCCTTGCGGGCCACGAGAACACCCTTGCCATAGGGAATGGAGACGGCGTTCTGGCTGGGGCCGGTGCCTGTCGAGTCAGACTGGAGCCTCCAGCCCTGGCCGGAACGGTGCCAGTAACCCGTGAACACGCCGCCATTCTCGATGTAAACGACATCCGACAGCGCCAGCGAGCTGCCGGTGGTCAGCGCCACCGTGGACGGAGCCGCGCCAAACAGGGACTCAAGCGTGTGGTTTTCGATGATGTCGAAACCATCACCGACGACCGGCGTGATCGCGGTTTCCGTCGTGATCTCCGTGGCGGTGTTGCCGGTGATGCGCACCATGCGCCCGTAGGCGCCGGCGGCGGCCGGATCGACCTGGGTGGCGATGTAGATTGAGTGATTCGTCAGCGCGCCGGGCGTCAGCGTCTGGTCCACACCGAGCGTCGTGCCGGAGACGCTGGTGATTTTTCCGCCGATCGGCACGCTTTTCGCAAACGGCACCGCCAGCGCGGAGGTGACCGAAGGAGGCAGCGAGACCTGGATGACACCGCTCGTGGGGCTCACGGGCGGATCACCCGCGAATGCCGTGCCGGCGCCGAAGGCGGCGACGAACAGCGCGAGGAGCATGTTTTTGCGAAGGGTGGGCTTCATGTGTTGGCTTGGGTGGTGTGTCGGTGGGAAGAGATTTGTCTGATGCGTCCGGAGACGCGCCGCCCCTGTTGCCCCATCGCCAAACACGCCGCCAATGATGCATCGGAACATGTTTGTCACCTGGGTGCAGGAACGTGCCGATGGGACCGAAAACCAGGCATCAAGCCAATCAGCCAATGTGAACGATTTCGTCACTTTTTAGGCGTCCTGGAGCGCTCGGCTCCGAGGACCGGAACTCCTGCCGCCGGGTCACGCTGGATGGCCTCCAGGAGCTTGGCACGCAGCGGCCCGTCATCCTTCAACAGCTCGGGATTCATCTCCGCCAGTTTCCGGTAGTACAACCGCGCCGCCTCCGGCTTTCCGCGTGACTCGTAGAAGCGCGCCACGCTCTCCAGCTCCCTCCGCTCGGCGGCCTGCATCTCCCGCAGGCAGGTGAAGGCCAGGGAGGCGCGTTCGCTCTCCGGATAGCGTGTGAGGAACCAGTTCAGCGCGTCCTGCGCGGCCTGGCGCTGGCGCGGCGCGTCTCCGCGCATGCCACGCCACTGTTTGTAGCGGATGTAGGCTGTCTGGCATGCCGCGTCATCCGCCAGCTCGTGCTCCGGATACAGCTCCAGGAACTCCTCGTGCTGGTTCAAAGCCTCCTCCGTCCGCCCTTCGCGCTCCATGAACATGGCACGGGCGAAATGGGCCTGCACCGCCGCCTCGCTGTGCGGTCCGTTGCGGCAGATCACGCCCATCATTTCCAGCAGCGCTTCCTTGTCAGCCTGCACCAGCTTGGGCGGTTTCTGCCCCTGCAGGCGCGCGCGGCGGTCATGCTCGGCCAGGTTGTCCAGCATCCTGCGCACCAGGCGCCATTGCTCCGCATGCGCTTTTTCAAAGTGGCCGGGCTGGCCTGTCACCAGCATTTGCAGCGCGTCGAAGGATTCCTGCATGTTCCCCAGCTTCTCGTGCAGGCGGGAGATCTCCCACCAGGCCGCCGCGGACAAGTCGGTGCCCGGTTTCAGGCGCGTAATCGTCTCGTAGCGCCCCACCGCCTCCTCATGTTCGCCGGCGAGCACGCTGCGCCGCGCCTTCTCCGCCAGCCGGCGCAGGATTTCGTCATCATCGGCAGCCATGGCGGCTGACACAGCCAGCCACAGCAGCACGGAACACAGCAGGCGCATGGCTTACTCCCCCGGTGCGGGCTGGGGCGGCTCCGGCAGCGGCAGGATGCCTCCCGCCGCAGGAGACGCGGAGGACGCCGGGGTGATGGTCCAGGGCTTGTAGGTCTTCGCCAGTTGCTCGGAGCTGCGCTTGCCATACGTGACGCGGCCGACCTGCACGGTCACCGCGTCTCCTTTGAGCGGATTTTTCACCTGGACCTCGGCGCCGGGATAAAGGTTTTCAACCAGGCCGCTGTTCGGTCCGGCGGCATCCATGTGCGGCACATAGGCGTCGTCCACCAGCGTGTAGTCAAAGCTTACCACCTGCTGGCCGATGTTGCGGAATTTCACGCTGTGCTGGACGATCTCCTCGTCCACGATCTCGGAGACATGACGCCATGTGACCGGCGTGCCTGTAAGGGCCACGGGTTTGGATTCCATCACCGTGCAGGAGACAAACGCGGCGGAGACAATGGACAGCAGGCAGAGGCGGGCGATCATGGGACGATGCGGGTCAGGTTTGTGAGGGATGAAGAATCAATAGCGGTAGCGGAAGCCCACGAGGTAGCCGTCGGAGCCAAAGGCGCTCAGGTTGTCCATGTCGCCAAAGTTGAAGTCACGATACTCGGCAAAGACGCTGTAACGATCCTCCCAGCTCCACTCCAGGCCCGCGTACCAGTGCCAGGCGCTGATGAACTCGTCGATGGAGAAACCCGTGGCCGCTGGTGCCAGCGTTCCGCCGTGATTGGCTTGTGAATCGGAGCGTGTCACCGCGTTGCGGAACCACACCTGGCCGCCGCCGAAACCCGCGCCGACATAGGGCTTGAAGCCCGCCAGTACCTTCCCCAGCGTGGGCGAGCCCGTCATCTGGCCCAGGCGACCGCGGTAACGCCACAGATCGAGCGTGAGCGAGCCGCCTAGCGTGAACATGAGCGAGTTCATGTCCGCCTCGTAGGAGACCGGGTCGTTCGTCACTGCCGCGCCGTTGAAATTCCCCAGGCTGCCGCGCAGCGCCGTCTGGCTGAACGTGCCTTCAAACCGCGTCGAGACGATGAGCGGCAGCTTCTTCAGACGCCAGCTCTTGCCGATCTCCATGCCAAACATCGCGGCACCGTCCACATCCTCCATCGGAAACGCGCGGCCGTTGATCGTCACACGTCCCTCCTGGCCGAAGGTTTCGCCCGCGTAAACGCCAACGTAAGGACCAAAATTCCGCTTCTTGAACTCCGCGGCGTCCTCCGCCTTTTCCGCCGCCAGGCTCTTGAGGTCGAGATCCGCGTGCAGCGCGGCGAGCGGCAGGAGGGCGGCAAGGATGAGGAGGCGTTTCATGTCGGGAAAAGGGTCATGCCCTTTATCCATCGCACCCATGCGGAGAAATCAGTTCCATGTGAACAAATCGTCACAGAAACCGGCTCCCAACCCGCCCTGCCATGTCCATCCTGTGTGCATGTTTCGTCACATTGGCGTGCTTTTCCTCTCCATGAGGCTCCTGGCCTCCGCTCAGGAACCCGCCGGGCTTCACCCGGATGTGCTCCCGCTGCCCGGCCTCGATGACGTGCCCATGACCGAGGATTTCGACCTCGACCGGTCACCCGACCTCCTCCCCCCGCTGGGCTTCCTCCCTGATCCCGCGCTCAGCGTGGTCCCCACCGTGCAGGACATCAAAACGCGCGATCTCGGCGGCAAAGTGGTCGATTCCGTCCTCAGCATCCGCGTGTGGGACCAGTTTGGCGGCCAGCTCGCGCATGGCGCGGGGTTTTATGCCAATGACCGTGGCCTGGTGATCACCGATGCCGGCCTGCTTCATCCCGAGATCGCGGCCAGGGTCGATTACATCACCCTCACCTCCCCCAACGGCACGAATCAAAAAGCGGAGGGCTTTTACCTCGTGGATGTGAGCAGCGGTGTGGCGCTGCTCCAGGCGGAGGTCACCGCCACCACTCCCCTGCCGTTGAACACGGGCGCGGACTTCTCCAAACCGCAGCCCTGCCATGTCGTCGCTGTCTCCGAAAAGCGCGGGCTCGTGCTCGCGCCAGCCACCATCGCGGCGGACACCTCCGTCACCTCGCTCGGCTGGCTGCCTGTCAAAGGCGCGGAGTCCCCCGGCGCGGTCGGCTCCCCCGTGCTTGATGACTCAGGGCGTGTGATTGCCATGGTCGGCATGCAGGTGCCGTTGAAGAGCTGGATGAACTTCGCCCTCGACATTGACGCCGCGGCTGCCGAGGCGCGCCGGAAAAACCTGCCGCTCCAACCGCTCACCAACCTGCCCGGAGCGCCCACCATCATCCAGGTCGTCAGGAGCAGGGAGTTCCTTGACGCCTTTGAATTGCTGCAAAACAAGCGCCTGGAGGCGGCCTTGCCGCGCCTCGTGCGTCTCGCCCGCAAGTACCCGCGCAATGCCGAGTGCTGGGCGCTCCTCGGCATCGCCGCCGGTCATCTCGGCGGCAGCGCGGAGGCCGTCAGTTGCCAGCGCAAGGCCGTGGCGCTTGATCCCAAGGCCGGGCTTTACTGGCAGCAGCTCGCCCTATCCAAACTGCGGGACAAGTCCTCGCCTCCCGTTCCCGGCTCCTCCGAGGACCGCGAGGCGCTCGAGCTCGCCACGCAGCAGCAGCCGGATGATCGCATCGCCTGGCTGCTCCTGGCCACCCGCCGCATCCAGGACGGCGATATCGGACAGGCGGCCGAAGCGCTCGAACGTCTCATCCTGCTTTCGCCTGACTATGCGCATGCTCATTACCTCATGGCCTATGTGCGCGGCAAAAAACGCGATTATGACGGCGCGGAGCAATCCATCCGCCGCGCGCTCAACCTCAATGCCCGCTCCGCGGACGCCTGGTATTACCAGGGTCTACTCTCTGACAAAAAAGGCGACCTCGACACCGCCATCAAGGCCTACCAGTCCACCACACGCCTGAAGCCTGATCACAAATCCGCCTGGATGAACCTCGCCCGCACACTCAAAAAAGCAGGGCGGGACACCGAGGCCCGCCAGGCCTTCCTCGAGCACCAAAAGCGAACCAGCGGCGCACGCTAAAGCGGACAATCCCCGGCTTGCCCTCGGCAAACGTCCGCGTAATCACACGCATGCCCCAGCTCCCCGCCCCCACCGGTTTCAAAGAATGGTCCTTCGTCTGCGATGCGCTGACGCAGGGCAGGCTGAGCATCATTTTGCGCAAAGGCGGCATCCACGAGGGCCGCGGCGGCTTTCAATGGAAGCATCGCGAGTTTTTCCTGTTTCCGACCTGGTTTCACAATCAGGCCGCGGACCTGAGCTGGACTCCCGAGAACACGCAGCGGGCATTTCCGCCGGAAGAAGAGCGCCAGACCGTGGACATCGACGGCTGCGCCACGCTCGAGCAGGTGTGGAAGGTCACCGATTGGGACAAAGTCGCCGCCCTGGCCCCGCTGCACATCTGGAATGAGAACGTCGTCAAAGAGCGCTTCGTCTATGACGACGAAAGCTGCCTCCACGTCGCCCTCGTGCGCGCCTACAAGCTGCCGCAGCGCTGGCACTTTCCGTATGCCAAAAGCTACGGCGGCTGCCGCTCCTGGATCACGCTGCCGGAGGAGGGATTGCCGATGGCGGCGGCTGCCACACCCGCGCTGAGCGATGAGGCCTTTGCGGACGTGTCTGCCAAGTTGAAAGCGATCCTGGGCTAGCCGAGTGTCCCCGCACTTGAACCCAACCGACGCCATCCGCCCAACCCACGTCGAAGTCAGTCTCGGCACGATCGCGCAGAATTTCGACGCGATCCGGGCGCATGTGGGCGCGGCGGAGGTGATGCCCGTGGTGAAGGCGAACGCGTATGGCCACGGCATCGTCGAGGTCTCGCAGCATCTCGCGGCGCATGGCGCGACGTGTTTTGGCGTCGCCCTGCTCGAAGAAGCGGTCGTTTTGCGCCGTGCGGGCATCAAGCAGCCGATTCTCGTCTTCGGAGGCGTGGTGGCGCGGCAGATCCCGGAGTTCATCGAGCACGATTTGATGATGGCGGCCTCCTCCATCGACAAAATGCGCCAGATCGACGACGCGGCCGCCGTGGCGAAAAAGAAAGCGCGGGTCCATCTGAAGATCGACACCGGCATGGAGCGCATCGGTGTGCATTGGTACAGCGCGGAGAAGCTGCTGGAGGCCAGCCTCACCTTCCCAAACATCGAGATCGCCGGGATCTACTCGCACTTCGCGAATTCGGATGCGGAAGACCTCTCTAGCGCGAAGGAGCAGCTCGCGCGATTCCTCGAAGTGCTCGAGTTTTACCCGAAACGTGGCCTGAAGCCGCCACAGCGCCACATCGCGAACTCCGGCGGCATTTTGCAGCTTCCGGAAAGCCATCTCGACCTCGTGCGGCCCGGCATCATGCTCTACGGCGTGTATCCCTCGCGTGAGACAAGGCAAAGCATCGCAGTGAAACCCGCGCTGAGCTGGAAATCGGAAGTCGTGTATTTCAAGGTCGTTCAGCCTGGCAACGCCGTGAGCTACGGCGGCACGTGGAAGCCCGATCACCCTGTGCGCGTCGTCACGGTGCCTGTCGGCTATGGCGATGGCTATTTTCGAGCGTTGTCGAATCGCGGTCAGGTCATCATTCGCGGCCAGCGGCATCCGATTGTGGGCCGTGTGTGCATGGACCAGTTCATGGTGAACCTCGAATGGGGCACCGCCTACAACGGCGACGCCGTCACGCTCATTGGCGACGGCATTTCCGCCCAAGACGTGGCTGATTGGGCCGGCACGATCCCGTATGAGGTGCTGACGAACATCCATGCGCGCGTGCCGCGCGTTTACGTCTAAATGCAGTTCGCTGTTCCCGGTTCCCGGTTTAACAGAGAACTGCGAACCGAGAACCTCATGCCGAACATCTACGAAACCCGCCGCCTGCTCGATGAATACCTGCTGTTTCACTTTGGCACGCCCGCCGAGGTGATGCCGTGGGAAAACGGGCCGCGCGAGGCGCTGGGGTTTCCGGTGCGCACGGTGATGGAGTTGATCGATCTGCCGAAAACGCCCTGCGAGGCGGTGGCGCTCGATCTGGGCTGTGCGGTGGGACGGTCGAGTTTTGAGCTGGCGAACTTCGGCGTGAAGGTGCTGGGCATCGACTTCTCGCAGAGTTTTGTCGATGCGGCGGCGCAACTGGCCGCGGCGGGCGAGATGGCCTACGAGTGTGTCGATGAAGGCAGCGCGCGCACGGCGCTGGTGGCGCGTGTGCCGGCGAATCTGCGTCGTGATCGTGTTTCCTTCGAGCAGGGCGATGCGATGAACCTGCGCGCTGACTTGGGCGAATTCGACATCGTGCATGCGGCGAATCTGCTGTGCCGGCTGACCGATCCGCTGAAGTTGATCGAGCGTTTGCCATCGCTGGTGCGGCCGGGTGGGCAGTTGCTGCTCACCACGCCCTGCACGTGGCTGGAGGAGTTCACGCCGCGCGGGAACTGGCCGCAGGGATCGACGCGCGAGTGGCTGACGTCGCTGCTGGAGCCGCATTTCCACCTCGCCAAGGTCTGTGACATGCCGTTTCTGATCCGCGAGCACGCGCGGAAGTTTCAGTGGAGTGTGGCGCTGGGCATGCGCTGGGTGCGGCGGATGTGATGGCACGTTGTTCACGCTTTAGCGTGCCTGGAGCCACCGGAGACACGCTAAAGCGTGAACAACGTACGGACTAACGTATCGACCTTGGCCGCATCGACGCCGCCATCGCTCATCATGGCCTCGAAAAGACTGAAGTCGCCTTTGAGCACGCAGACGGCGTAGGCGCGGGATTCAGGAGTGGGGGAACGAAGTGCGTCCTGGAAGATCGGGCGCACGCAGGCGGCGGTTTGGTCCATCAAGAGGGCGGCGTAGGCGTCTTTCACGCTCCATGGCAAGTCCGCGCGCCAGCCGGCGGCGACTTGGTGGACGAGTTCGTCGTTCAGGACATCGCGCAGGCCTTCAAGGGCCTCGAAGTCCTGTTTCTCGATCGCGGCACGGATTTTCGGAAGGGAATCGGGCGTGGTCGGGACCGAGCGTTTCGCGGGTGGAGGCGGCGAAACCGGCGCGGAGGCCGGGCGGCGGGCCAGGATTTCCTCCGGGGTGAAAAGACGGCCGCGCAGCTTTTCCTCGGTGGCGACGAGCAGGAGCCACTCGCAGCCGCAGGCGCGCAGATGCGGTTCGTTTCTCGATTCCGCGGCCTGGCGCAGCGTGTAGCCTGCTCCGGTCGTCTGACGGCCCCAGGTTTCGCCCATGGAGATGGGTGACTCGGGGTGATCGAGGTGCAGATGCACGTCGAGCACGGTGTTTCCGGACGTGTCACCCGGCGGACGGCCGGTGCCGAGCAGGATGAGGGGCGTGGGCATGGCTTATTTGCCCAGATCCTTGCTCTTCTCCGTCGCGGCACGCACCGCCTGGATGAGCGAGTTGCGCAGGCCGTGTTTTTCGAGCTGTTCGAGCGCGGCGATGGTTGTGCCGCCGGGGCTGGTGACCTCGTCGCGCAGCGCGGCGGGGTGTTTGCCGGTCTCGAGCACCATTTTGGCCGCGCCAGTGACGGTTTGCGCGGCCAGACGGAGCGCGGCGGCTCGCGGCAGGCCCATGAGCACGCCGCCATCGGCCAGCGCCTCGATCACAGTGTAAATGTAGGCCGGGCCGCTGCCGCTGAGGCCGGTGACGGCATCGAGCAGCTTCTCGGCGACTTCATCGGCCGTACCGACGGCTCCGAGGAGCTTCGCAGCGAGTTCGGCATCCGCCGCGGTGGCGTGCGCGCCACGGGAAAAGCCCGCCGCACCGGCTCCGACGAGCGCGGGCGTGTTCGGCATGGTGCGGATGACGCGCTGGCCTTCGCCGAGCCAGGCCTCCAGCTTCGCGATGGTGATGCCGGCGGCGATGCTGAGGTAAAGCGGACGGTTTTTGGCCTTCCCGAGCGAAACGCAGAGTTTTTCCATGTCGGCCGGTTTCACGGCCAGAATGACGATTTCGGACGTTTCGGCCACTTTGAGAGCGGATTCGGCCTTCGAGCGGCATTTCAGGCTGTCCTGCAGCGCTTTGACCGCGGCGGGCACGGCATCGCAGAGAGCCACGCTGACGTTTTTCGCGCCGAGGGCCGATTCGATGCCGCGCAGCAGCGCGCCGCCCATTTTTCCGCATCCGATGAGTCCGATCTTCATGAATTTTAGATTGTTGGTTTCTGATTTGCCCTGTTCCCGCACTCCTGCCCCGCTTTCGCCAAATCGAAAATCTAAAATCAGGAATTCTGCCCCCTGCATTTGACGCCCCCCCCAGTCCATGCAAGATGCCGCGCTTTCCGGCCAAAGTGGAACAGGTTTTCAACCTGTTCGTCCCCTCCGGGGACCCCGAAAGCGCCCAGATCATACGCTTTCCCAACCCTCCGCTCTACGCCCTTCGCTCTCTGCTCTCATGCCCAAAGACACCTCCATCAAACGCATTCTCGTCATCGGTTCCGGCCCCATCGTCATCGGCCAGGGCTGTGAGTTCGACTACTCCGGCGTCCAGGCCTGCAAGGCTCTGCGCGAGGAAGGTTACGAGGTGGTGCTCATCAATTCGAACCCGGCCACGATCATGACCGATCCGGAGTTCGCCTTCCGCACTTACATCGAGCCGATCACGCCGGAGATGGTGGAGAAGATCATCATCAAGGAAAAGCCGGATGTGCTGCTGCCGACGCTCGGTGGTCAGACGGCGCTGAATACCGCCATGTCGCTGCATCGGGCGGGCACGCTGGAAAAACACGGCGTGCGCATGATCGGTGCGAAGCCGGAGGCGATCGAGAAGGGCGAGGACCGTCTGCTTTTCAAAAACGCGATGCTCAAGATCGGCCTCGACCTGCCGCAGTCCGGCGTGGCGCACACGATGGATGAGGCGCGCAAGATCGCCGATGAGATCGGCACGCTGCCGCTCATCATCCGCCCGGCCTACACGCTCGGCGGCACGGGCGGCGGCATCGCTTACAACCGCGAGGAGTTTGAATCGATCACAGCTCGCGGCCTGGATCTCTCGCCGGTGAGCGAGGTGCTCATCGAGGAATCGTTGCTCGGGTGGAAGGAGTTCGAGATGGAGGTCATCCGCGACAAGGCGGACAACTGCGTCATCATCTGCTCCATCGAGAACCTCGACCCCATGGGCGTGCACACGGGCGACTCGATCACCGTAGCACCGATCCAGACGCTCACGGATCGCGAGTATCAAATCATGCGCGACTTCTCCTTCGCGTGCATCCGCGAGATCGGCGTGGAGACGGGCGGGTCGAACATCCAGTTCGCCGTGCATCCGGACACGGGCCGCATGATCGTCATCGAGATGAATCCGCGCGTGAGCCGCAGCTCCGCGCTCGCGTCAAAGGCCACCGGCTTCCCGATTGCGAAGATCGCCGCGAAGCTCGCGGTCGGTTACACGCTCGATGAGTTGAAGAACGACATCACGCGCCACACGCCGGCCGCGTTCGAGCCGACCATCGACTACGTGGTGACGAAGATCCCGCGTTTCACCTTCGAAAAATTCCCCGGCGCGAACGAAGTGCTCACCACGCAGATGAAATCCGTCGGCGAGGTCATGGCCATCGGCCGCACCTTCAAAGAGAGCCTGCAAAAGGCCCTGCGCGGCCTGGAGATCAAGCGCTTCGGCCTCATCGGCGACGGCGCGGACAAGCAGATCGAAGACGAGGAACTCGAAACCAAGCTCAGCGTGCCGAATGCGGAACGCATCTTCTGGCTCGGCGCGGCTTTCGCGAAGGGCTGGGACGTGGAGAAGGTGTTTGCGCTGACCAAGATTGATCGGTGGTTCTTGCGGCAGATTGAGGAGATTGTGAGGGAGTGTTTGAGCACTCCAGAAGAAACAAGACTGTATATCTCAGGTGATGGGATTCCGAGTGAGGCCGACTTGATCGGTGCAGCTCAAAAAGAAGCCCTAGAGGGTGTCGCTTCGCATATTCGCCGCATCAAAAAACTTGGATTCTCAGATGTCCAGTTTGCGAAGATGAATCCAGGCATGACTCAGGCCCAGGCGCGAGCTATTCGCAAAGCGGCTGGCGTTCTCCCCACCTACCGCCTCGTGGACACCTGCGCGGCGGAGTTCGAGGCTTACACGCCTTACTACTACAGCACCTACGGCATCGAGGACGAGGTGCGCGATGGCGACAAGAAAAAGGTCATCATCCTCGGCGGCGGCCCGAACCGCATCGGCCAGGGCATCGAGTTCGACTACTGCTGCGTCCATGCCAGCTTCGCCCTGCGCGAACTCGGCTTTGAGACCATCATGGTCAATTCCAACCCCGAGACTGTCTCCACCGACTACGACACCTCCGACAAGCTCTACTTTGAGCCCCTCACGCTCGAAGACGTGCTCAACATCTACGAGCGCGAAAACCGCCACGACCAGGTGCTCGGCGTCATCGTCCAGTTCGGCGGCCAGACACCGCTGAACCTCGCCAAAGGCCTCGAAGAAAACGGCGTCCGCATCATCGGCACCTCGCCGAAGAGCATCGAACTCGCCGAAGACCGCAAACTCTTCGCCAAGCTGCTCGACGATCTTGGTTTGAACCAGGCCCCCAGCGGCACCGCCACCTCGCTGGAGGAGGCTTTGGCCATCACCGCCAAGATCGGCTACCCCAGCCTCGTGCGCCCCAGCTTCGTGCTCGGCGGCCGCGCCATGCAGATCGTCTATAACGACGCCGAACTCACCCACTACATGCGCACCGCCGTCGAGTTCGCCAACACTCAATCCGGTCAATCAGGTCAGCAAAGCCCCGGCTCCCACACCGCCAACAAACCCACCATCTCCGACACCCACCCGCTCCTCATCGACCGCTTCCTCGAAGACGCCACCGAGGTCGATGTGGATTGCATCACCGACGGCGAAACGACCGTCATCGGTGCCATCATGGAGCACATCGAAGAGGCCGGCATCCACTCCGGCGACAGCGCCTGCGTCATCCCGCCCTTCAGCCTCGCGCCTGCCATGCAGGACCGCATCCGCGATGCCGCCAAGAAGCTCGCGAAGGCCCTCAACGTCCGCGGCTTGATGAACATGCAGCTCGCCGTCAAAGGCGACGACCTCTACGTCATCGAGGTCAATCCCCGCGCCTCCCGCACCGCGCCCTTCGTCAGCAAGGCCATCGGCGTCCCGCTGCCCAAGCTCGCCGCCAAGATCATGGCCGGCAAAACGCTCAAAGAACTCGGCTTCACCACCGAAGTCGTCCCCTCGCACTACAGCGTCAAAGAAGCCGTCTTCCCCTTCAGCAAGTTCCCCGGCGTGGACATCATCCTCGGCCCCGAAATGAAGAGCACCGGCGAAGTCATGGGCATCGACCCCGACCTCGGCCTCGCCTTCGCCAAGAGCCAGATGGCCGCCGGCGGCACCCTGCCCACGAAGGGCAACGTCTTCATCAGCGTGAAGGAAGCCGACAAGCAAAACGTCGCCCGCATCGCCAAAGGCTACGCCGACCTCGGCTTCACCCTCTACGCCACCCCCGGCACCGGCCAGGTCATCACCGAAGCCGGCATCCCGGTCAACATCCTCCCCAAACTCGCCAGTGGCCAGCGCCCCAACGTCATCGACCTCATGAAAAACAAGGACATGGCCATGGTCATCAACACGCCGTCCGGCAAAAACACTCGCGAAGACGAAGTGAAGATCCGCACCGCCACCATGCAAAACCGCATCCCCATCATGACCACGCTGCGTGGCGCTGATGCGGCCTTGAAGGCGATCAAGTCACTGCAAGGCAGCGAGGTTCAGGTGAGGGCTTTGCAGGAGTATCATGGGTAACGGTGGGCGGTGACTTGATCATCAATATGACACAGCACGAAGTTATGTAGTGCTCCCCTCAAAGTTGGACAAGAGCCAGTGTTGTTCAGGCGGCTTGTTGATGGGGTGGGTTGCATAGGGTGAGGTAGGTTTGGCGTGGGGTGTTGTAGTTGAGGGCGGAGTGGGTGCGCTGGGTGTTGTAGTGTTCGATGTATCTGGCGACCGTCGCGCGTGCGGCGGTGAGGTTGTCAAAGCGGTGCTGCCAGGCGCATTCCTCTTTGAAGGTGCGGATGAACCGCTCGCACAGGCCGTTTTGCTCGGGCGTGTAGGGAGCGATGTATTCCTGCGTGAGGCCGTAGTCACGCACGAGGGCGCGGTAGGCTCGTGAGCCGAAGACAAGGCCGTTATCGTGGCGCAAGGTGAGTCCTGATGGAGCGCCTCGAGTGGTGCCGAAGCGGTGCAGCAGGGCCTCTTCCAGCGCACGCTCGGCGGTCTTGGCTCGGGCGGTGTGCGCCAGATCCCAGCCGAGGACTTCACGCGAGCAGCAGTCGACGACCGGCACGAAGGCGCACCAGCCGTCGCGCCCGCAGTCCACGGTGGCGATGTCGGTGGCCCAACGCTGGTTGGGGGCTGCGGCGATGGATTTGAGGTGCTGCACACGCGGACGGCGGCCGATGCGGCGCTGCCTGCATGTCCAGCGGTGCAGGCGCATGATGCGGTGGACCTTCTTGCGGTTGACGATCATGCCCTGGCCTTTGGTGAGACGGG
The DNA here is from genome assembly GCA_015075365.1 of Verrucomicrobiaceae bacterium. GTDB lineage: Bacteria > Verrucomicrobiota > Verrucomicrobiia > Verrucomicrobiales > Verrucomicrobiaceae > Prosthecobacter. Next base: position 558,119 of record JABTUN010000004.1, on the reverse strand, counting down.
CATGAGTCATGCGCACGCCATAGGTGGGATGAGCCTCGATCACCGCACGGATGGCCTCGACGCACGCGGGATCGCACCGCGGTTCGAGGTGGCGTCCATGCGGCTGGTAATAGGTGGTGGAGCGTGCCACGCCGAGGAGACGGCACAGCACGCTCACAGGCACCGGCGGGGATCCCGATTGGAGAAGTTGGTTTTGCATGGCTACCACGAGATCCCTTCCGGCAAGTCCTTGCCCAAGTAGCGATGAGCTTTTTTTAAAACGTCCACATGCAGGGTGAGCTCGCCGACCTTGGCCAGCAGGGTCTTCTCGCGAGCCTCGAACTGCTGGGCGAGGTCGCGCGGATGACTGCGCAGGGCCTCGGTGCCCTGGGTGATGAAGTCCTCCTTCCACTGCTCGACCTCGGCGAGAGTCAGCGCGTGCTGGCGAGCAGCCTCCGCGGCGGTGGTCTTGCCTTGGAGGATGTCGATGACGAGGGCGGCCTTGCGCTTCGCGGTCCAGCGTTGCGGACTGTCGGCATCGGTTTCGATCTCGACGGCGGGAGGTGTGATGGCGGCTTTAGGCTTACTCATGGCAGAAGGCTCCGGGTTGAGGGTGAACAGCGACAAGTGGGAGGGGGCGGCGACCGCGCAGAAGCTCTGTTACGGCTACGCTGCGGCCTCGTCTCGCTACGCTCGACGAGACCTGCACTGCGCCTTCACAGAGCTTCTGCGCGGGGTGGATGTATGCCTGATCTTGGATCAGTTCGGAGAGCTTATCACCTGTCCAATCCAAGAGGGGGACGGAGCAGTTAAGTGCTCTGGGTCGAAGCAATACACATGGCAAAGCGTGCAACATAGCCAAAGCGTTAGGCGGCATGCGCAAAACCTGCGGTCGCTTCGGCGATTAATTGATCACCAGCATTCAAGCTATGTGGTTCAGAGCAAGATTGAATTTCAGCAGCTAGTAGCGCCTCATATTCAATGTCATCGCATGGTTCAAGCGACAGAAAATTTGTCGTGGTAAGTTTTCGCACAACAAAATCTGCAGCAGTCAGCTCCCCAATTAACGAATTTGGAGTAAACATGTGAACCGGGTGTAGTCCCCGCCCTACCAGTTTTTCGTTCATATCTCCCGTTTGGATCACGGACTTCAACTCCACCTCGGTAAGCGTCAAAAAGTGCTTATTTAAGGCCCTTATCGTTCCCCAAAGATTCATAACGCCAAAAAGCGCAGTTCCGCCAGCCCTCAGGACCCGCCTCACTTCACGCAGAGCAATTCTTTTAGAGTCAAGAGTATAGCTGATGGGCCCTCCCAAAGCGACCACGCCATCAAAAGCCCCGGATTCGAACGAACTCAGGTCACATACATCAGTCACAGAGTATGCCTCAATGTTAGAAAAGGCAGGGTGCCCCAGGAGTCTGCGTCGATTTGATTCCAATTGCTTCTCACAAAGATCGGTGACGACTACATGAGCTCCTTGGTCCAATAGTTGAGAGGTGAATTCCCCGTATCCTGCCCCAATTTCTAAGATTCGTTGGCCTGCGCGAACCGAGCCGCGCACTACTTCTTTCTGAATATCGTAAAAAACCCTTAACGAGGTGGCTCGACTCGCGAAAGGGTGTTCTGAGAAACTGCCACCATCAGAGAGTCGTCTAATGCGATCTGCTTGATACCGCACGATGGTATCAATGATACTGCATGCTGATTCGACACACTGGCGAATCAACGGAATGGGTATCAAACCTCCATGAGGTGTATTTGGCGTCGACCGGAATCTCAGACCTTTTTATCGGCTTTATGGTCTGAACTCTGGTGCCTACGTCGGTATCTTCGACCAAAACTTCATCGGGCTCGAGATCGAAGTGAGAATGAAGCAAATGCAGTCCAAAGCGATTAGTAGCTTTATGTTTTGCCAAAACATCCCGAAGTTCATCAAGACAAGCCATGTCGTTCTCACAAAACGGCTCCAAATCGTGAATGTCGGGTAGGTTTCGACTTTGAATTGGCAATTCAGCAGTCTTCATACTCTATGAAGACACCAATCTTGACAAAAAAACAAGTCCATTTTTTACAGGGCCGACCAGAGGTTCGAAATAAGCACGCAATGAATGGGGGCAGGTGAATCCTGTTGTAAGATCCCAACCATTCAGACCTTCGTCACCTTTCGCCTCGCCGATTCGCTGCCGCGTGAACTCCTCGAGGACTGGCTTCGCGCCCGCGAGGCCTTTCTCGCCGGAATCCGCCGCCATGGGACGACATCACCGAAGCCTGTTACCACGGCCAGTTCTCCGACAAGCTCGACGAACACCTCGACGCCGCGCACGGCTCCTGCGCCTTGCGTGATCCACCACTCGCCCGAATCGTCGCCGACCGCCTTCATCACTTCGACGGCCAGCGCTACGACCTCTGGAGCTACGACGTCATGCCCAATCACGTCCATGCGTTCTTCACCCTCCGCGACGGCAAGTCCCTCCCCGACACGCCCCAAGGCTGGAAAGACGTTTCGAGCCGTTTCATCCACCAAACGGACTGTCGCGAGCTTGCACCCTGCTTAAACGGGCAGATCCTGATAAAGCTTCGGAAAGTAGGATTCGAGCACGTTGGCATCGAAGACCACACGCAGCGCTCCTTTGGGTGATGGGGTGCTGAGAAGGCCGGCTTCGAGGGCTTTGCGGATAAGCTTGGTGCCCGTGGCAGAGCTGACTCCGGCGACGCGGGTGGCGGTGGTGCGGTCGATCTCACCGTCGATCAAGGCAGCTTTCAGAATGCGGCCGGTTTGTTCACGTTCCTTCAAGCTCCAGAGAGGATAAGTGACATGCAGATGGTTCTCCATCCTGGCTGCGAGCGTTTTGAGATCGAGCAACGAGGCCATGAAGTCGATTTGATCCAGCATGGATCGCATGAAGAACAGGCAAAACTCCGCCAAGCCTTTGTCGGAGAGATTACCGCGTCCGTCGAAGTCATTGAGCCTGCTTTGATCTGCAGCGCTGAGATGGGCGTAGTATTCGCTTTTCTGCCGCGCCAGGCCTCGTGAGATGGTCCAGAGGCCCGCACCGTCCGCCTTGCAGCGGATCAGCCATGCCTGGGAGTGCAGTCGAGCCACGCGGCCATTGCCATCGCCGAAGGGATGGATCCAAGCCAGACGATGATGGGCTGCCGCGAGGGCGATCAACTGGTTGGTGGCCAGAATGCGGCCACTGCCATAGAACTCATCAAACCTCTGCATGAAATCCGGCAAAGAACCATGATGGGGCGGTTGGTGGCGTCCAACATCCACCTCGAAATCGCGCAGCTTGCCGATGTCGATTTTGTATTTAGAGCCGTCATGCCGTTCCCCATACTGAAGCTCTTCCGGCAGGCGGCTGTAGAACTCGTGATGAAGCCAGCCGATGAAATCGGCACTTTGAATACGCAGGTCTGGCTCCTTCTCCAGCCGTGCGCGCATCAACTGCTCCACCGCGATGTGTGCTTTGGCCAGATGCTGGTTGGCGCGATCATCTGTTTGGTCGGAAAAGTCATCTCGCAGGGCCCGCTCAATCTCTCGTGGGAAGGTTTTGTGCCCCTCGATCAAGTTGGAGTAGTAGCTGTTCATCTCATGCACCAGCGCCGCAATGCGCTGACGTGAAATGGGGGAAGGAATCATTTGGGTGAGCGCTTGAGAACGCCCGATGACTTCCATGGTTAAATCTGCCAATTCAGACCGCGAGGTGCCCGGTAAAAGGGGCTCCATTGAGGTAGTTTGGGTGTATAATTCAGCCTCGTTCAAAGCAGTTTTAACAATAATATTATTGATGTTTTATCAGCTCCATTATCACTCATACCCTCTGTCTGGCGTCGCCAGACAGAGGGTATGAGTGATAATGGAGCCTGTCAAGATGCATAATTACATCGATAAAATAGCTTGGTATATGCGAGGGAACAAGCCCAATACAGGTAGAACGAAAGATTGCCGCCTGTGCACTGATTTGGCGGAGAACGGCATCCGAGATGAGGAAATCCAATAAAGGACAACCTCGCGGCTCGCTGCCTCAAGGCTATGTCTCACTGTGGCGAAACCCACTCACGCCAGCGCCTCTCGGCAATACTGCACGCATTTCGCGACTTCCTTCACGGCGTCGGAGCCTTCGGGGATCTTGTATTCCAGCTCGATCTCGGCGGGGAAGGTCCACTTCTCCTTTTTCATCAACTGCAGCACTTCCTTGATCGGCGTCTGGCCCTGGCCCCAAGGGACGTTGCCGCCGTCGGCGGTGCGGTCTTTGAGGTGCAGGTTCGTGATGCGCGCGTGATACTTCTCCAGCACGGGGATCGGTGACTTGCCCTTCGTACCCGCGACGTAGTGGCCGATGTCGAGATTGAGGCCGATGTATTGGCCGAGTTCCAGGATGGAATCGAACCGGTCCATCTCCGGCAGGTTGTTGGTGTGGTTGTGGAAGCCGACCCAGATCTGGTGCTTGTCCGCAAACGGTGCAACGCGGGCGGCGAGGATGGCGTTGCGCTCCGTGGTCACGGCGGAGGCACCCAGCGCCTTGGCGACGAGGAAGTTGAACTCGATTTCCTCATTCGACTGACCGAAGCCCATCTTGTGGATGTGAATGTTCACGCCCGCGTCGTTGAACATCTTCCGCATCTCCACGCACTTGGCGATCTGCTGCTCACGCTCCGCATCGGTGATCTTGCCGCCCTTGATGCCTGCAAAAAGCTGCGTCGGTCCGCCCATGAGTTCCGTTTCGCTGATGCCGCAATCGACGAGCGCCTTCAGCGTCTCCTCCGCCGTCTTCGCCATGCTGCGATAGCTGTACGTGATGCACCCAACCCGCACCCCACCGAAGACCGAGTTCGGCTTCTCCGCCGCCGAAGCGAACCGCGGAAGCGAAAGGCCGGTGGCGGTGGCGAGAGCGGTGCCGAGGAAGCTGCGACGAGAGAGCGAGTGAGTGGTCATGCGCAGGTGGAACGCGCCAGCGCTGCATCTTTTGCCAGAAATCCCTTCTGCCTCGCCGCAGCCTGCTACCTCGTTCCGTTGTCCGACAAGCCCGATGAAATCACGAACGCGACGCAGAGGGGCCCTGCCGCGCCCTGCGTGATCCACGCATTGTCTGGCACTACGCCTTCACTTGGACCCGCTTCCAGACATTCGTCTGCGCACGCCGCGAACGAACGGGGCGGGTGCGGCAGCCCAAAATTGTGCGGCTGCCGATGGCATCCTGCATCTTTACATCCTCACTGAGCACGACATGATTCCTCCAGAAACCTGAAGAGATCAGGCCAGATTCCAAATGCTTCCCATCTCTCCCCACACCCGCCGCACCTTCCTCGGTCGCGCCTCGCAAGGCATTGGCGGTATCGCTTTGGCATCGTTGTTGAGTCCGAATCTGCTTCAGGCGGCTTCACGCGGCGTGCTGGGCAAGCTGCCGCTGCCGCAGAAGGCGAAACGGGTGATCTGGCTCACGATGGCGGGCGGGCCGTCGCAGTTGGAGCTGTTTGATTACAAGCCGAAGCTCGCGGAGATGGACGGCAAGCCGATGCCGGAGTCGTTCACGAAGGGGCAGCAGCTCGCGCAGCTCCAGGGGCAGAAATTGGTGTGCAAGGGGCCGATGTTTGGCTTCGCGAAACACGGGAAGTGCCAGATGGAACTCTCGGAGTTGCTGCCGCACCTCGGCAGCGTCGCGGACGACATCTGCCTCGTGCGCTCGATGACCACGGACGCGATCAATCACGATCCCGCGCACATGTTCATGAATACGGGCGCTCAAATTGCCGGCCGTCCGAGCATGGGCGCGTGGATCACTTACGGACTCGGCAGCGAGGCGGAGGATCTGCCCGGATTCGTCGTCATGGTGTCCACGGGCAAAGGTCGCACGCCGCAGCCCATCGCGGCGCGGCAATGGAGCAGCGGCTTTTTGCCGTCGAAGCATCAAGGCGTGCAGCTCCGCTCGCAGGGCGATCCCGTTTTGTATCTCACCAGCCCGGACGGCGTCACGCGGGCGCGACAAGGCGCGGACGTGGCAGCGATCAATGCGCTCAACAAGCAGCACGCCGCGCTATGCGACGATCCGGAGATCGCCACGCGCATCGCGCAGTATGAAATGGCGTTTCAAATGCAGGCCAGCGTGCCGGAGCTGATGGACATCCGCCCCGAAGGCCCGAAAACGCTCGAACTCTACGGCTGCACACCCGGCGACGGCTCCTTTGCCTCAAACTGCCTTCTCGCCCGCCGACTCGCCGAACGCGGCACGCGCTTCATCCAGCTTTACCATCGCGATTGGGACCACCACAGCCTCCTGCGCGAGGAATTGCCGCTGCGAGCCAAAGAAGTCGATCGCGCCTGCATGGCGCTCATCACCGATCTGAAGCAGCGCGGCCTCTTCGACGACACGTTCATCGTTTTCAGCGGCGAATTCGGCCGCACGCCGATGGCGCAGGGCAACAAAGGCCCCATCGGCCGCGATCATCACAACAAAGCCATGTCCATGTGGCTCGCCGGTGCCGGCATCCAGCGCGGCCTCACCTACGGTGCCACCGACGACCTCGGCTACGCCGCCGTGGAAAACATCACCACAGTCCACGACCTCCACGCCACGATGCTCCACCAGCTCGGCATCCAGCACGACGCCTTCAGCTTCAAGTTCCAAGGGCTTGATGCGAGGCTGAGTGGCGTGGAAGGAGCAAAGGTGATCAAGAAGATCCTCGCGTAGCGGCGCATCATTTCTTTCGACGGCTTAACAAACATGCGGCACAAAAAGCCATAGGCCAAAACCAGAACCCAAGCCAAAGCCAGTCATCGTCTGCACCTACAGAGCTTGTGTTCCAAGCACCAATTAAACAGGCTATTGGCAGGCCAAACAGCCCTCCTGCACCCAATGGGATTAGAAACAAAACCCAAAGCGGGCGTTGCCACCATTTCACCTCTTTGAAAACGGTTGAGGCAATTCCAATCGCCAAGGCACCGATCAACCAAAAGCCTGCCCCGAAAAGCACTCCCCAGACAAGTGATGCGAACTCTTTCATGACAGCGACATCTGAGCAGGTTTTAAAGCGTGGTTTTTTTGACCAAAAGGTTATCTCAGGTTGGCTTCGATGGTTTCCATCAGGTTGCCAATCTCTTCACAAACTTTGGTGTGTGAGCTGAACATTTCCGCTCCACAACAATGACAGAGCGCAAGTGTGCCACAGTCCTCGTCGATCAGCCTTAACCTCATGACTTCGAGATGGAAAGATTGCTTGAAATCGTCAAAAGCAGAACGCATGGCCATCAACGGAAGCAGCATGCGAGAAATGGCACCGGGAGCGGGAGATCGCTCGCCAGTGCGAGCCTCCAAGAACAGGCGTGCTTCTTCCTGAATGAACCGGGCTAAACTCGCCTCGAATTGTGGCAGCAGTTTGGTAATTCCATCGGTTGGTTCGTCTTCTAATCCAGCCAGTTCATCAAGCTCACTGCGGATGTAAGCGATGTTCACTCGCATCCAGGTCAGGGGTGCCTGCCACTGCAGGCTGTGGTTGTAGGCACTGTTAACGATGTCTGCCATACTGGTTTGGGGTTTAGTTTATGAATACGGTTTCCTCACTTAAAATGGGATGTCCTCATCTGTGCCGCTATAGCCATTTCCGTTACAGACGCCGAGGCGCTGCATGTCATGACGATCGAGCTGGTAACGCTCCTCCATGTCCAGATGACTGGCGATGAAATCCAGCTCCTGGGAGGCAAGGAGATGGTCTGCATGCTGGCGTCGCAGCGTTCCCTTAGGATCCGCACCAGTGTATTGAGCCGAGCGAATAGCCGCGCGGAGGGTGTCATGCTGGTTCTTGTAGAAGGCCGCTCGTTCACGGTGATGTTCGGCACGCTGGGTGCAGAGCTGTTGGAGCTCGGTGGCAGAGAGGGTAACTTGGAGTCCTTGGATCATGTTTTTGTGTGGGTTGTCGGTGAGTACAGAGTTGGCGAGTATTTCAGAAGAGCGCTGAAGACTGCAGGGCGGTTTTTGGGAAGAGATGAGGCACCATGATCATGACGTGGTTGAGGTCGTAGTGACAAACTTCTCCGCGCTCAAGACCTGCTCACCATCCCAGCGGTAAGCAGTGAGAGCGTTGTCGCCAAAGGCAGCGCTGTAGTCGAGGCAGGCGATGTTTGGAGCGAGCGGCGCACGCTCTCGGCTCGGTGGAAGCCAGTAATGGCCGAAGAACACCGGCGGCTCATCGACACCGTAGTCAGGTATTCGGCGTAAATCATGCGGCGCGGCATCGCCTGGCACATCAAAAGGCTCCGGCATGGCAAGGCGGCTGACTTGAGCGGCTTCCGGGATGTCCCACCATCTTACACGCACTTTGCGGCGGGCGATGCCTTCTTTGTCAGCGAAAAAATGACCCGGTGGCATGTCAATCTCGGGGCCTTTCAGCAGTGTTTCTACAGCATAGAATTCGGGTGTGCCTTGCGTAGCACTGAGGTGGAGAAAATCATCGGCCCTGATGTCGCGCCCTCCAATAATGGTGATGGCAGCCTCGTCCCACGAAGCATGCACGGCTCGTAGCTTTCCGAGGTCGAGCGTCATGGGCAGGTGCTTCATCCATTCCATCCATTCCTGCCACTCGGCGTCGAGTCCGGCGAACTGAGCCAACGTCGTGCGGTGCCCACCGTCTCGCTCACTAGTATGCTTGCGCAGCCATCCGCCATTGCGATCAGGCGTATGCCAGCAGACGGCATTAAACTCATGATTTCCCATGATGGCCTGCGCGTCTCCGGCATTCACCATGCCTCGCACGGTGTGGAGTGTCTCACGAACGGCAGGTCCGCGGTCGATGTAGTCGCCAAGGAAGATCACTTTCCGTCCTTCGGGGTGTCGCCAGGTGCCGCCGTGCGTGCGGTAGCCGAGCCGGGTGAGTAGCGCGACGAGCTTTCCATACTGGCCGTGGATGTCGCCGATCAAATCGTAGGGTTGCGTGTTCATGACGCCGCTACCTTCCACGATTCTGACGTTTGCAAAACACCGATGAATGCAGAATACCTGACTTCACAGTCATGATTGATGATCTCTTTTCCAAAGGCGGCCTGTCGCTAGATCGGCTTCGCGGATTCATGCAGATGGCAGAGGCGGGCAGCATTGCCAAAGCTGCTCCCGGCAAGCCAAACCGCCAAAGCCAGATTAGCCGCCAGATTCGTGAGCTGGAGCAGTTTTTCGGCACTGAGCTGACGAGACGAAAGGGAAAGTCGCTCTCGCTTTCCAACGCAGGAGAGCGACTTGCGCTGCTGATTCGCGAGCAATTGCAGGACTTGGAGGATTTTCGCAAAGAACAGGCCGGTCTTCCAAAGTCCTTCGTCATCGGCGCAGGTGCCAGCGTGCTCGAGTGGCTGCTCGTTCCCGCTCTTCCCGCAATCAGCAGACATCTGGGCGGTGCCACACTGATGACGGATGTGCACCGCAGCCGTAGTCTTGGTGAAGCTGTGAGGGACGGACGCGTCGATCTGGCGATCATCCGGCAAGATGCAGTGCCGAAGGGCGCTAACACCGTCCTGGTTATGAAAATGGGCTTCCACCTCTGCGTCCCGCGCGTGCTACTTAAACGCGGCACCACGGAGCGCGACGCCGCTAACTCAGCACTCTGGCAGACGTTGCCCTTTGCCGCAGGACGTGATGGCGGCCAGACAGATACTGCGATCCGCGAGGCAATGCGGTCCGCAGGCGTGGATTTCCGTCCGCACTTCGAATGCGGCTCCATGCTTCAGGTGCGACAGCTCGTCGAACTCGGTGCCAGCGCAGGCATCCTGCCCACGCTGGGCATTCGCGGCCTGGATGAGAAAAAAGTGCTCATCACACCCTTCGTCCCGTTACGCGACTTTGGCCGTGTGCTCGTCCTGCACTGGAATCCCCGGCAAATGCGCCGCCGGGGCTTGGAGACATCTGATTTGAAAAAACTGGCTGCGATGATTGCCGATCAGCAGAAAGCTTGATGACGTGTTTTGCATCGATCCGAATGGCGAGAGTAAATTGAATACCCCAAAGGCAACATTCGACCTTCGTGCTTCGTCATCCCCTCCCTTTCCATGAAACACACCCTCTTCTTCCTCACTCTCGCTCTTCCCACCTTCGCTTTCGACATCACCGTCGCGGAGAAAGACCACGTCGCGGTCGCAAACGGCGGCAAGGTCGTCGCGAAGCTCATGATGGCGAATGACCTCAGCACGCCGGAGAAGCATCACGAGACCTACAAGCCCTACATGCACGTCTTCAGCGCCGATGGCTCCACGCGGCTCACGAAAGGCGCGGGATGCAACTTCACGCATCATCGCGGCATCTTCCTCGGCTTCAGCAAGATCGGCCACAACGGCAAATCGTATGACCGCTGGCACATGAAGGGCGGCGACCAGGTCGTGACAAAGGTCGCTCCGGGCGAAAACGCCTTCACCGCGCACATCGACTGGCAGGGCGATACCACCGCGCCGTTTTTGACCGAGGAACGCCAGTTCACCTTCACCACGCCCGCGAAGCCCTTCTACCTCGGCATCGAAATGAACAGCGCTATCAAAACGGTGAGTGGTGAAGCCGACATGAATGGCGATCCCGAGCATGCAGGCGCGCAGTTCCGCCCGAGCGAGCTCGTGGACACGAAAACGACGACCTACCTCTTCCCCGGCGAAAACATCGACGCGCACAAAGTGAAGGACCTTCCATGGGCCGCGGAGATCTTCACCGTGGAAGGCAAAACCTTCACCGTCGTAATTCTCAATCATCCCAACAACCCAAAGGACACCGCCACCTCCGCCTACCGCGACTACGGCCGCTTCGGCATGTTCCCCAAAGGCAAGGCCAGCGCCGAATCGCCCTTCAAACTCCGCTACCAGTGGCTCATCGCCGAAGGTGACGTCCGTGACGCCGCCGCCTTCCAAAACGCCTGGAATGCCTTCGCTGGCAAAACCGAGCCTGTGCCGTCGCTGACGATCAAAGAGTCCGAACGCAAGGCCGCGAAGCCGAAGAAGCCTGCGAAATAGTCATCCTCCCTGATCGGCCACTTCAAAGTAGTCGTCCTCGGCGATGTCCGGGATGCCGATGACCAGCACGCGCATCTGGCCACGCGCACCGTGGACCACGCCGGGGGGGATGTGGATGAGCGAGCCCTTGCTGACAGGCTGCTCCACGCCATCGAGCACCACATGGCCGCCGCCTTCGAGAACGTAGTACAGCTCGGTGGAGCGCTTGTGGTAGTGCAGCCTGGCACCGTCGATGTCCACGGCATGCGCCCAGGCGGCAGGGGAGAGTGCCGCGTCTTCACGGCTGATGAGGCGGTCACGCCAGCCGCAGGTGCTGCGCTCGCGCGGAGTATGGCCTTCGTGGCGGATGAGAAGAGGTCCGGGCATGAAGCAGAGCTTGTCCGCGCCTGTAAATAGGGCAAGGTATGATTGGCCTCATCGTAACCCCTGCTGTTATGAAACTCCTTTCCATACCACCTCCCCGTCGGCGTGCCTTGATCGGAAAAGACCCCGAAGGTCATTCGCCTTCACCCCCGGCGGCAGTTCGGTCCGGCAATCGAAAGGGGCATTTGCTGGCTGCCCCGCTCCTCATTGGCGGCCTGCTCGCCATGGGCTGCAAGTCCATGCACGCCGCCGAGGACCCGACTCTTCGCAGCTACAAGGCCGAGATCATCGCCAAGGCCAGGCCGGATGAATGGTTCCACAGCTTGTACAACACGAATGTGCCGGGCAGCGGCGACAACGTCTATGTGAAGGAGGGTATTGACCCAAACTGCGTCGAATGCCTCGCCAATGGCCGGCTGCCCAAGACGAACCAGGTCTATGTCTGGGGCATGGTTCGCAAGGACAACTACCTCTGGTGGGGCACCGGCTCCAATGTGAGCCGTCTGGTAACCAGCACCTACCTCGGCATCGAGTCGCCCGGGATCTCTCGCAGCCGTTCCCGCGGCATCACCTTTAGTGTCGCCGAGTACGGCACGGCCAAGTTCTGCCGCGAGGGCGTGTTCGACGGTGCCACCCAGATGGGACCGCCGGTGTCGCCCGCGTTTGGTGACTGGAGGCCGCCGGACATGTTCCGCTACAACCTCGACACGAATACCATTGAGCGGCTCGATCTTTCCATGAAGACAGCGAATCCCGCCGCCTGGGCGCTGCTCTGGCGCACGCTGGGCATTCGCTCCGCAGGATTCACCCCGTCGAACGCCGCCTTTCCCCAGGGGTTGGTCATTCTCGCCGGTCCGGGCCTCCCTGCCTCCGTGACGGGCGTGCCAAACGAGGGCGTCAACATGTTCGCCTTCAATGCGGCCACCGGTGCTCTGGTCGGAGCAAAAACTTTTCCGACCTACACCAACATCAGGAAGTGGAAACACTTCAACGACCAGACCTATACCACTGTGGCCACCACCACCGCCACGGGCGCCGTTCTGCGTTGGAGAAAGGAGTCTGCCACTGCCGCCAACCCGCTTGAATTCGAACTCGTCGGCAGCATCCGTGGCGGTGGTGCCGAGCTGGAGGTCCATGATGACGGTGACGGCCCGAGACTGTTCGTGAACACCTGGCCCGGCCCGGGTGAAATCGACGCCACTGACCCGGAGGCCATGCTCGACCTGCTCAACAGCCCCGCAGGTCTCTGGCGCAGTCCTGTGATCCCGGCTGGTGGTCTGACAAATTCCCAAGCCCCCAACTGGACGCTTGTCTGGAGTGTCGTGGACTACGAGCCGGACATGATCCTCTCCCTTTTCTATGGAGGCGGAGCCATGGCGTCCTTTGATGGCTACCTCTATTGGGGCACCATGCATGTCCCGGGAACCTCCAGCCAGGGCCACGATGGCTTTTATGGCAGGCCTCAGCCCCTCGTGCCGCGGCCTGATCCCTTTCCCACGGACCCGAATGACCCGGCGCGCCTTGCCTATGAGGCGGACCAGGATCGCATTGATGACGAGGAGGGCGAGGACCAACTCAACTCCTACCGCTCGATCTCCCTCTGGCGTGGCAGGAACTTCACCAGCAACGGCGGGCAGATCGAGCTGCTCTATGGCAGCAGCCAGATGCCTGTCCGTCTCGAACGCAAGGTGTTCACTCAGAATCCCAATGAGCCGCGTTCAGACTTCGACATCAACTGGGCGACGTTTTTCAACAACGAAACCGGAGAGATGCGTTTCATTCCCGATGGCGCGGCAGTGCCTTACGGCTTCTTCGGCCTGCAGCAGCGGGTGCTCCAGGACGGTGGAGACTGGAACATCCGCCCAAACACACGTGGCTACATTCCCAGATACGGCCCTGAGGGCATCAAGCCGGAGGTCTTCAGCAACGGCAGCACCTTCGGGTGGAACAACTACACCTGGACCATGCAGGTGCTGGCTGGCAGACTGTACATCGGTACCATGGACTGGGACGGCCTTTCCACGCCGAACACGCAGCACGGCGCTGATCTCTTCTGCATCCCGTCGGCAAATGCCCCCGCCATCCCGATCAGCGGCGTCGGCGTTGCCAACTGGTCGAGCTACGGCATCCGCACCATCGAAGCCGATGAAACCCGGGGCGAGCTCTACCTCGGCATGGCCAACATCCACAACTTGCTCAATGAATCTGTCGGTGACCCCGTGACCGGCGGCTGGGAGATCCAGCGTGTGTCCCTGCGTTTTGCTGATGAGGATTTCGACGAGCTCGACGACGCCTGGGAGGTCGCCTCCTTCGGAAACACGGAAGCCGTCAACGATGCCGATGGCAACCATGATGGCGACCGGTTCAACGAATGGGATGAATGGCTCGCGGGGACAGACCCGAACCGCCCTGGCAGCTACTTCCCGGCCAGGGCAACAGGCACGACGCAAAGTGGCCTCCACGAAATCCGCTGGGCTTCATTGACCGGCCGTTACTACACTGTCTGGGAATCCAGCACTTTGACGGGTGGGTGGGTGCCTGTTTCCTGCCAGGCGGGCACGGGCGGGGAAATGACCTACCAATACGATCCGCAACTCGCGTCGGCGAAATTCTTCAAGGTTGGCATTTCCATCGATCCCGTCCCTGTCCCGGCCGCACCTTGAACGTGCGGACCAGGAGATCCCTCATTGACCAAGTGTAAGGGGGCCGACGACGATGTCCGCGCCCACGAACAGGGCAAGAAGTGCCCACCCCCATCGTAACTCCAATTGTCATGCCCCCTCTGTCCGCTCACTCTATCCACCGCCGCGCTTTTCTCGGCAAATCCTCCCAGGGTCTCGGAGCCGTGGCGCTGGCCTCGTTGCTCAAGCCGGCTGCCGCAGCTCCCATGCCGGGCGTTTTGACGAAACTGCCGTTGCCGCAGAAGGCGAAGCGGGTGATCTGGCTGACGATGGCGGGCGGGCCTTCGCATTTGGAGACGTTTGACCCGAAGCCAAAGCTGGCGGCAATGGACGGGAAGCCGATGCCGGAGTCGTTCACGAAGGGGCAGCAGCTGGCGCAGCTTCAAGGCAAGCCGTTGATGTGTTTCGGGCCGCAGCACAAGTTTGCGAAGTTCGGGAGGAACCAGATCGAGATCTGCGAGCTGTTTCCGCAAATCGGGAGCGTGATCAACGACATCTGCCTCATCCGCAGCATGACGACGGACGCGATCAATCACGATCCGGCGCACATGTTCATGAATACCGGCTCGCAGATCGCAGGACGGCCGAGCATGGGCGCATGGGTGACGTATGGACTCGGCACGGAGGCGTCGGACCTGCCCGGATTCGTCGTTTTGACCTCATTGGGCCGTGGCGGGCAGAACCAACCGATCGCGGCGCGGCAGTGGAGCAGCGGTTTTTTGCCGTCGAAGTATCAAGGCGTGCAGCTTCGCGCCAAAGGCGATCCCGTTTTGTATCTCACGAATCCGAACGGCGTGACGCGTGACCGCCAGGGAGCCGACGTGGCGGCGATCAATGCGCTGAACAAGCAGCGCGATGCGCTGGTGGACGATCCGGAGATCGCCACGCGTATCGCGCAGTATGAAATGGCCTTCCAGATGCAGGCGAGCGTGCCTGACCTGATGGACGTGGGCAAGGAAGGCGCGAAAACGCTGGAGCTTTACGGCTGCCAGCCGGGCGATGGCTCCTTCGCGTCGAATTGCCTGCTCGCGCGTCGTCTGGCGGAGCGTGGCACGCGATTCATCCAGCTTTATCACAAGGACTGGGACCATCACGGCGGTGTGAAGGACGGTGTGAAGCTCAAGGCGGAGGAGATTGACCGCGCTTGCATGGCGCTGATCACTGATCTGAAACAACGCGGCATGCTGGAGGAGACGCTGATCGTGTGGGCGGGTGAGTTTGGCCGCACGCCGATGTCGCAGGGCGGCAGCGGTCGCGACCATCACAACAAGGCGATGAGCGTGTGGATGGCCGGTGCGGGCATCCAGGGCGGCATCGTGCATGGTTCGACCGATGACCTTGGCTACGCGGCGATTGAGAAGGTCACCACCGTCCACGATTTGCACGCCACGATGCTCCACCAGCTCGGCATCGACCACAACGCGTTCAGCTTCAAGTTCCAGGGCCTCGACGCACGCCTGAGCGGCGTCGAGGGCGCGAAGGTGATCAAGGACATCCTGGTTTAACGGTGCCCGATCCGTTCGTGATTGTGGGAGGTCAAACGACCAACATCACACGATAACGGCCATGCGCTGTGACCAAGGAGGCACGTCCCCCTGAGCAGACCGAGCGTCGACTGCGCATGGTTCACATGGAATGCGTCGCCTGGACGCTCGGCGTTCAAACCTCTTTTGTCTTTCTCTTCCTGGCCGCCGTCGGCTGCTCCACCACGGTTTCAACTTCCACCGGTGGTTCGGTGGCAGTTGTTTCCTTCTCCACCGGCTGCACTTTGATCTCCACGTTCACCGGAACGGCCCGCAGGCCTTCGATGATCGTTTTGAGGCGCTCGATCGTCACATCGCTCAGCGTCGGCTGGCTCACCGCTTCGGTGAGGGCGCTCAAATGGCCCGTGATGCGATTCACGGGGTCGTTTTCGCCCGCGCCGCCGGTGAGCAGGTTGCGTTTAAAGGTGCGCTTGATCTCGTCCCAGCGCGTTTTGTCCTCGTCGGTGCTCAAACCGTTGATCTCGCGCCATTTCAGCAGATTCGCCTCCGCAGCGCCGCTGAGCGTCTGCGCCTCGCCGCGGTAGTGATCGGCGATGAGCTGCGCGACTTCCTTGTCGGTCATCAGGGGCAGGATTTTCTCCGCGATCTTGTTCATGTTGCGGTAGCTGCCCTGCAACTTGAATGGCGGCTCGGTGCGGTAGGCGTCTTCCATCGCCGCGCTGGCCACATACTGCTGGTTCACACGCAGAATGACCTCGCGCACATGCAACAGCTTCTCCATGACCGCGACGGCGTCGTTGATCTCCTCCGCGCTGAAGCTGCCTTCGAACTCCACGCCTTCACGCGAGCCTGTCTGCGCGATTTTGAGCACCGAAAGCGCATCCTTGTGACTCCGCGCCGCGATGCGCGCCAGCGTGGCATTGCTCGTGAGTCCGTTCTCGATGTAGCTGTCCTTAAACGCGTCTTGATGCCCGCCGAGGATGTCGCCGAGGTTGTAGGTGTCCGCGCGATTCGCGAGCATGTCCGGCACCTGGAACTTGCCACCGACCTCGGTGTAAGGATTCCCGGCCATCACCACCGCCACCTTGCGGCCGCGCAGATCATACGTCTTTGCTTCACCGCGAAACACGCCTTCAATCTTCCGCGTGCCGTCGCACAGCGGGATGAACTTCTGCAAAAACTCCGGATTCGTGTGCTGAATGTCGTCGAGATAGATCATGACGTTGTCACCCATCTCGAAAGCGAGGTTCAGCTTTTCGATTTCCTCCCGCGCCGACGCATTCCGCGCCTCGCTCGGATCCAACGAGGTCACCTGATGCCCCAGCGCCGGCCCGTTGATCTTCACCAGCGTGATGCCGAGCCTGCTGGCGATGTATTCCATCAGCGTCGTCTTGCCGTAACCCGGCGGTGAAATGAGCAGCAGCATGCCCATGCGATCCGTGCGCGTGTCCTTGCCCGCTGCACCGAGCTGCTTCGCCAAATTCGCCCCGATGAGCGGCAGATACACCTGATCGATCAGGCGATTGCGCACGAACGAGCTCAAAACGCCCGCCTTGAACTGATCCAGCCTCAAATCCTTCCGCCGCTTCTCGCTCAGCTCATGCTTGAGCCGCTGAAACGCCTGAAACGTCGGCACCACCGTGCTTTCGTAGCGCTGCAGCCGCGCCGTGAACTCATGGTAGTCGAGTTCCAGCTTCGATTCGCTGATCCGGCCATGTGTGCCCGTCAGTCCGCTGATCGTCACCCGCGAAACCGGCTCCGTTGGCGTCGCCGCAGGCGGTTGGTCATTCGTGACCACCATCGCCGCCGTTTCGATCAGCACGCCGCGCCCCGCAGTCGGGTTCAAAGCCGAAATCCACTCCAGCGCGATCTCAAACGCCAAAACCGGCTGGGCAGCCAGCTCGCTCATCGTCGCCTCAAAATCCTTCGCCGCCCGTTTCGCCGTCAATTCCTTCCGAAACGCCCGCAAAAGCTCCAAAGCCGCCGCCGAACGCGTGAACTGCGTTTTGGCCTGCAATTCATCGAGCAGGCAACGAGCCACCGAAACGACATCACAAGCCACAAAGGCCGCGATTCGCTCCAAAAGCCACTTTTCCGGCTCCACAGCCTTCTCGCCAAAGAACTCCCGCATCCGTCCCTTCGACTGCATGCGCGAAAACAGCGCCTTCTTCTCCGCATCCTCCGCCCAGGCATGCCAGAACAGCCGCGCATAACCACGCGACTCCGGCGAATGCCTCAACAAGCCCAGCGCCGACTGCATCTCCCGCAACGGCTTCAGAATCAGCACCGCATCATGATCATGCACACCCTTCGTGTAACCCTCATCATACCGCTGCGCCATGAAGGCCGAAATGTCGTCACCGCCCGCCTTGAGCATCTGCCATGCGAGAAACTCCGCGCGATACACGTCCCCATTCTCCGAAACGACCGCCTGATCCCAAACCGCTCGCTGCGACTCCAAATCGGCACTCTCCACCTTCTCAAAGAAGCGTGTGCCCGTGAGATGAAACGCCAAAGCGCCATCGCGAGGCAAAATCGTCAGCTCCAGCGGCTGCTTGTTCACGCTGAACTGATGCTTGCCGAGCTGGATGAGGTCGCCGCCGACAAAAATCTCCGACTTGTCACGGATCTGCTTCAGCGAGTCCTGCTGCACGGTTTTGAGTCGCGTGCTCAGCTCATCCGCGCGCACGCTATCGCCGAGTTTGCGCAGTTCATCGATCAAATCGCGCAGCTTGGCGACCATCGCATCGCCCGCGAGCCAGGCGTGCACCTCCTCCGGCTTCGCGAAGCTCGTCAAACGATTGCGAATGCTCGTCAAAATACGCTCCGCAGACTGCCCGAGGCTGCTGCAGCGCCGATTCAGCGCATCGGTGAGGCTCTGGCGACGCGAATCGAAGGCAGTCTGCACCTCCTCGCGCTTTTTGACGAGTTCGGCCGCATACTCGTCGAAGTCGGAGAACTTCGTCTCCATCTCCTCGATCTGCACGAGCACGCGTGTGAGCGATTCATCGCACTTCTCCGGCGTGGTGGCCACTTCGAGATAGTTCAGCACGCTCTGGCTGAGCAAACTGAGTTGCGCCTGAAACTGCGCCGCGCCCTCCGTCTTCGCCAAGTCGTTGCGGCGGTTCCGCAGCACGCTGCGCACCTGATTGAGCTGCGCAAACAGCGTGCTGATGCCCTCGATGATTCGCGTCGTCTCGGTGGCGTCCTGAATCTTGAGTCCGCTGACGATGGCAGTGAGCATTTCCAGCTCGCTGCTCGACTTCGCGAGCGCTTCCTCGACCTCCTGCGCTTCCGTGACCTTCGTCAAAGCGGGCACGCGGGCCTGCTGTTCGGTGATTTGCTTCCGATACGGGTCCAGCGCCTCCGGTTTGAGCAGGAAGGCCACGCATTTCGCGCTGAGCTTGTCACCCGCCTCGGCGACGGCCTTGTCCATCGCATCAATGACCGCCGCGTCCGTGTAGCGCACGTCGCGCAGCGCGATGATCTGGCCGCGCAGCTCGCGAAGCGTCGTCAAAAGTTGCACGAAGCCGAGAATGTCATTCGGATCGGTGTTCGTGGCCGCGCTGATGGCCTTTTGAGCCTTCTCTTGCAGCGCGGTGGTCTGCTCCGCCGCCGTTTTGCGCATGCGGCGCACTTTTTCAAACTCACCCAGGGCAGCCTCGGCCGTCGTTTTGATTTCGGTGAGCGTTTCCTTGAGATTGTGCGCCTCGTCCTTGCCCACCCAGAAGTAACTGTCGGCAATGTCGCCGCATGAACGCGCCAGCTCGACATACAAGCCGCTGAACGAGTCATCCTTCGCCAGCAACGTCAGCACACCTCGGCACTCGGCCATCGCGCGGACGATTTCAGCATTGCCGATTTTGCTGAGGAAGGTCTGCGCGGCTTTGGCCTCGCTGACATCCGCCGTGAGATACGGCGTGCGCCAAACCTGCACGACATGATGCTTCCGCGGCTCGGGATCGCCATCGAAGAGGATCAATTCGCCGGTCGGGAAGAGCGAGTAGCCGTGACAAGGCTGCGGTGTGGCGATGCTCTGCGTGATGAGGTTGTAGCTGAGCAGCAAATACGATCCGCTTTCGAGATGGCTGAAGACAAACAGCGTGTCCTCGCCATTCGCGGCCGGGATGCGCTTCTCGAAACGCATCGGCGGCAACCCGGTCTCAAACCGGCGCACTCCGCCGGTTTGCAGCACATAGCCATGCGGGAAAAGGATGCCGTGATCATCCGGCAGCAGCACGCAGCTCTCCGCGATGCTGTCGATGCGATGCGCCTCGCGTGTGCGTTCGTTGAACACGAGGTGCCGCCACTGCTTTTCCTGATACGGCAGCACTTTGAGCAGGATCAGGTTGCCGACGATGGCGTAATGCACCTCCGCGTCGTCGAGCGTCTGGTCTTTGTTCTCGACGGGCTCGTTGTAGATGCCGCGACCGGTGGCGGTGTTGTTTTCCACCTTCACCGTGAGATCGCCGCCGATGGTCTCGACGAACACGCGGTCCTCGATGCTGATGTGCGGATGCTCGCCGTGGATGTACATGTCCCGCGTGGCCCGCTTCCACGCGAACTCCTGCGGCGTCGGAAAGACAAACTCGTGATCGCTGCGGTTGCCGAGATACTTCAGCGTGCCCGCCTCGTCATTGACGAGCCATTTGAACGTTTTGACCTCCGTCGCCCGCTGACCGACCTGAAAGCCCATGTAAAGATGCGGCCCGATGCGGTGAAACTTCAGGAACGTGGCGTGCTTGTAGTAGCTGTAGAGATAAGCGAAGTCCTCCGCGAACTGCGTATCGCCGAGGATCGCGTCTTTGTTCGTGTGGAAGCTGTGATCGCCCTCCTGGTAGTCCACCACCGCGAAGACGTCCTCGATCTTCATCGTCGAGCGCAGCCCGAGGTGCACGTTGTAGCCAAACAAAAAGCGTTTCGGCCCGATCGCCGCCATATCGCGCGGTACGCAGTTGTTGTCCGTCGTGAGCCGCGTCGTCGTCAGCAACGCCGTCTCAATCCCGCCGAACTCCGCCTTCCGGTCGTTGTTCAGCAAGTCCAGCCGACGCTGCAACTCCGCGCCGTGCTTCGACAAGCGCTGACGAATGACCTCGTAAGCGCCTGCTTCGAGCTGCGGAGAGGGTTGGGGAGATGGGGTTTGATCAGCCATGCTTGTCCGTCCAAGTCATTTTTATAAACCATGCCGCATGAGCAACCAGGGCGACCACAATCCATCCGCTTGATGCCGACATGTTCACCAAAAGCAAACAGACGGCCAAAAAGGTGAAGAAGACCTTGGCAAGCGTTGACCAAAGGCTGGCATGCTTTGGATCAGTCGTGCTCATTGGCGGGGTCATTTACTTCTTCGCCTTCGCGGTGAGCAAACCGGCGACGTTTGACTCGCTCAAACCGAAGCGTGAAGCCGCGCCGATCATACTGGTGAGCTTGTTGAGCGTTCCTGCATCGGGATTGAGGCCGATGAGTTTCGCGAACAGAGCGGACAAAGTGAGATTCTTCGTGTCTTCAGCGGTGAGACCGAATTGATCGACCACGGTCTTGAGCTGGGCTTTGAAGTAGTCGGGATCGCCATTGAAGAAAGTTTCCTTCACATCGGTGAGGGTGCGGCTGCCTTCGACCATGCGGTCCACGGCACGGGCGGTGCCGATGGCGCTAGTGATCTTGTCGAAGAACTGGCTTTCGCCGCCGACGATCTCGATCTTGGCGGACTTCATGGCCTCGCCGAGCACGCCAGCCTGGGCGGCGGCAATGTCTTTCTGAATGTTGATCTCCGCGAGAGCAACGGCCTTGTCCTTGTCGAGGTTGAGTTTGAATTCCTCGTGCTGCCGACCGGCGTCTTCGAGCAACTTCATGGCCTGGGCCTTCTTCGTGATGCCATCGGCTTCCGCAGCGAGTTTGAGCTGCGTGACCTCGGCATCAACGGTACCCTGTTTCTGCGAGGCTTCGGCCTTCGCGAGCAAGACTTGAGCTTCGCCCAGTCCCGGAGCGGCCGCTTTGGCAGCGACGGCTTCGGCGAGGGCTTTTTCGGCAGCGGCTTCTTTGGAAGAGGCTTCCTGCTTCGCTTCGGCGAGCGTGAGGAGTTCCTGCGCGTGAAGTTCGGCGGCCTGTTTGGCGGCTTCGGCGGCTTTGATGGCCGTGAAGGCGGCTTGTTCGGCGGCAAGCTGCGCAGCTTGTTTCGCGGCCTCGGCTTCTTTGATCTTTTGGATGAGCTGCTCCTGCGCGTTTTTCTCGGCGTTGGTGAGCGCGACCTGCTTCTCGCGGTCGGCGGTGGCGAAGGCTTCGGTGTCCTTCATCTTCTGCTGCTCGACGACGACGGTCTTTTCGAGCGCCACGCGGTCTTTGATGACCTCCTGGATGTTCTTTTTCTCCACTTCGACCGCTTTTTCCTTCTCGATGTCCTTCAGCGTGGTGATGCGCTGACGCTCGATGATCTCCAAATCGCGGTCGCGGGTGACGCGCTCGATTTCGACGGCATCGGTGCGCTCCTTGTTGCGCTGGGCGACCAAAACCTGCCGATCTTTGTTCTGCGTTGCGACGGCGATTTCCTCGTCGGCAGCGATTTTAGCACGTTCGGCCTTCAGGCGCTCTTCTTCCTGCACTTTCATCATTTCGGCCATTTCGCGGGCTTTGACGCTTTCGACATCGCGCTTCTGTTTGGCCTCCGTTTCGGAAAGCTGGCGTTCCAGCTCCAAAATGGCCTCACGAGCCTGCACGTCCTGCTGCTTGATGACCTTCTCCTTGTCGCGCTGGATGTTGTTGGCCAGCTTGGCCTGCGCGGCGGTGAGTTCGGTGATCTTCTTGATGCCCTCGGCATCGAGAATGTTGTCCGGATCGAGATTCTCGAGCTGCGTCTGCTCCAGGAAGTCGATGGCGCAGTCGTCGAGCGTGAACCCGTTCAAGTCCGTGCCGATGACCTTCAAAATCTCGCTCTTGAAGTGATCACGCTCGTTGTAGAGCTGCACGAAGTCGAAGCGCTTGCCGACGGTCTTCAGCGCCTCGGAGAATTTGGCGTCAAACAGCGTGCGGATGGTGTCCACCGCGCTTGCACGGGCGCAACCGATGCTCTGGGCGACACGCAGCACGTCTTCCGGCGTTTTGTTCACGCGGACGAAGAAGGCGACCTTGATGTCGGCGCGTAGGTTGTCTTTGCAGATGAGGCCTTCGTTCGCCTTGCGCTCGATCTCGATGCGCTTCACGGAGATGTCCATGTACTCGGCCTGATGGGCGACCGGGATGACCAGCATGCCGTTGAAGGACACCTTGGTGCCGCCGACGCCATTTCGCACGATGGCCTGCCCCTGCGTGACCTTGCGGAAGAAGCGCGAGAATAGAATCAGCACGCCGAGGAAGATGCCGATGATGATGACTCCGACGAGGATGCTGCCTTCGAGGAGGACTGCGAGGTGTGTGGATGTGTGCATGATGTGAGAATGGAGTGGTTAGACGGCTTCGATGAAGTAGTAGGCGCTGTCGGGGCCAGCTGCGGTCACTTTGGCAGCGGTGCCTTTCGTGATGGGCACTCCGCCGGGTTCGACGCGGACATTGATGAGCAACGGCGCTCCCTTGGCGGTGATTTCGAGCTGGCCGTAGCGTTCATCGACCTCGATGGAGGCTACGACGCCGGTGCGCCCGATGACCTCCTCGGCTTCCGTGTCCGCATCAGTCATGGCTTTGAAGAGCTTCGCGACGGGAATGGTGACGAGCTTGGTGGCGGCAAGGCTTGCCACCATGTTGGGCAGCAGAAGGAGCAGGGCACGCGGTGTGCCATCCTCGGGGTTCCATTTTTGGTTCAACACCAACGAGAAGAACCACATGAAGAGCACCATGAAGCTCAGCCACACGACGATGGGAACCTGCGAGAAGCCAAAGAAGCGCCCGGCGGTGATCCAGGCACCGCTGGTGTTCACGCCATGATGAGCGTGAGTGTCGGCGTCGCCATCCATGCTGTCGGGGAGGTCTGTCTCGAAATCCAGCGCGCCGAGCACGACGAGCAGCCAATAGAAAACGACCAGCGCCAGCAGGAGCGTGAGGAGGATTTGATGCGGGCTGATCGCCACCTGGAAGAGTTCAAACACGTCGGGAATCGGTTTGGAATTGGCCGCGATTTAAGCAGGGCGCGCAAAAACGCGCGATTACAATTTCGGAGGAAAAATGGCAGGTGGCAGGATAGGGGTGGATAATCAGCGCACCCAAATCTCCCGCTCTGTCGCGTCCATTTCCGACTCCCACTTCTTCAGCTTCGTTTTGAGATCGCCGAGGATTTCGGGGTGTTGGTAACCTAGGTTGGTGCGCTCGCCGATGTCGGCTTCTAGGTCAAAGAGGAGGTCCATGGTGTTGCCGTCGTTGATGTACTTCCATTTGCCGTGGCGGATGGCCTTCTGCTTGCGATTTGAGCGGTCGATGCGCCAGAAGAAGGTGCGGTCGATGGGCCTGGCGTCGCTCGTGAGCAGCGGTATCAGGTCGATGCCGTCGAGCGGCTTTTCGTTCGTAGTCCCGCCTTTAGGCGGCTCTGAACCGGCTGAAGCCGGGACTACAGAGCGAGCAGCGGCAAGGAACGTGGCATGCAGATCCATCGTGATGGCCATTTGCGAGGTGACCTTGCCTTTCGGCAGCTTCGCAGGCCAGCGCATCAGGCAGGGCACGCGGATGCCGCCTTCCCAGACGGTGGCTTTGTGATGGAAGAGCGGCGCATTGCGGCTGTAGCGCTCGCCTCCGTTGTCACTGGAGAAAACGACGAGCGTGTTGTCGGCGAGGCCGCTTTTGTCGAGCTCGGCGAGGATCATGCCGACGCCCTGGTCGATGCGCTCGACCATGGCCTTGTAAATGGCGCGGCTGCCGTGGTGCATGCTGTCTTTGGTGACCATCGGCGTCTGTGGCGCGTCCGGCGGCTGGAAGGGCGCGTGGACAGCGAGGTGCGGCACGTAGAGAAAGAAAGGCTGCTTCGCGTGGTCGCGGATGAATTTGGCCGCGCGGTCGTTGATGAGGTCGGTGAAGTAGCCTTCGAGTTTCACGGGCTTAAGGGCGTCGCGCAGGGCATAGGTGCCGTCGTAGTAGGCGTGCTGGTAGTAGTCTGCGTGGCCGAGCAGCTCACCAAAGTACTCGTCAAAGCCGCGGTTCACGGGATTAAACTCGTCTTTGAAGCCGAGATGCCATTTGCCGAAGGCTCCGGTGGCGTAGCCCGCGGCTTTGAGCTTCTGCGCGAGCGTGATTTCGGTCAAAGGCAGGCCGAGGCCGTGAAAATCCTTCTCCGGCACCCACTCGCCATTCACGCGGCGGAATTGCTCGACCTGATAACCGAAGGCGAACTCGATGCCGCAGCGCTGCTGCCAGCGTCCCGTCATGAAGCCGGTGCGCGTGGGTGTGCAGACGGGCGCGTTCGCGTAGAAATCGGTGAACTTCACGCCCTCGGCCGCGAGCCGGTCGATGTTCGGCGTGGCAATGTCCGTGCCTCCCATGCAACCGAGGTCGCCGTAGCCGAAGTCATCGGCGAGGATGAAGATGAGGTTCGGCGGGGCCGAGGCAGCGAAGAGCCAAGGGCAGAGGGCGAAGAGGAAGAAAAGGCAGCGCATGGGCAGCGTGAGAACGTGGGACAGGTTTGTAACCTGTCCGTCCTTTCGATGAACAGGTTGAAAACCTGTTCCACTTTCCTCAGCCGCCTTGCACGGGCGGCATGAGGGCGACTTCGGCGCCGTCGTGGAGGGCGGCGTCGCGTTTCACGTAGGTTTGATCGAGGGCGAGGAGGAGGCTGCGGTCCCAGTCGCGGAGTTGGGGCCAGCGGTGGAAGAGCTGGTCGAGCAATGCAGCCATGGTGGAGCCGGCAGGGCATTCGACGGGCACTTCGCCGGTGCCGGTGAGGTCTTTGAGAACGGAAAAGAAGAGCACGCGGACGGTCATGGAGGTCACGCGGGGTTCAAAATGCCGATGCAGGGCAGGTTGCGGAAGCGGCCCTGGTAATCCATGCCGTAGCCGACGACGAACTCGTCCTCGATTTCGAAGCCGATGTCCTCAACGATGACGTCGCGCACGCGTTCGCGTTTTTTGGCGAGCAGGACGCCGGTGCGCAGCGACGCGGGCTGTTGCGCGGCGATCTTGTCCCGCAGCACGCCCAGCGTGAGGCCGGTGTCGAGGATGTCATCGAGCAGGAGCACGTCCTGGCCTTGGAAATCGAGTCCGGCGGGCCAGTTCATCCGCACCTCGCCGCTGCTGGCGGTGCCGCCGTGGTAGCTGCTGGCGCTCACGGTATAGAGCCGCACCGGCACCTCCAGGTGGCGCAGCAGGTCCGCCACGAAAAACAGCGCGCCGTCCATGAGAGCCAGCACGCTGACCGTTTTATTCGCGTAGTGGCGGTTCAAGGTGGCGGCCATTTCGGCCACGCGGGACTGGATTTGCTCGGTCGAGAGCAAAATTCGGTCAAGATCAGCTAAAACTCCGGTGACAGGCGCGGGCATGATGTGCTCTCTTTTTAGCGCCATATGTCTGCCCCTGACAAACTCAATCTCCAAGACCTGCGTGTGAGCTACGACCTCGACATGCTGCTCGAGTCCAACACGCCCGCCGACCCCGTGGCTCTTTTCAAACTGTGGTTCAACGATGCGATGTCTCACAACCTGCCGGAGCCGAATGCGATGCAACTGGCCACCGCCACGCCCGACGGCGCGCCGAATGTGCGCACGGTGCTGCTCAAAGGCATCGACGAGCGCGGCTTCCAGTTTTTCACCAACTATGAGAGCGCCAAGGGCCGCGAACTGGCCGCGAATCCGCGTGCCTCGGCGTGCTTTCTTTGGAACGAGCGTCACCGCCAGGCCATCGTGCGCGGCACGGTGAGCAAACTGCCGCATGAGGAGGCGCAGGCCTATTTCGCCACACGTCCCCACGGTCATCAAATCGGTGCATGGGCTTCCGCGCAGAGCCAGATCATCCCGGACCGTGCCTGGCTGGAAGGACGCGCCGCTGAGATCGAGGCGAAATACGGCGAGGAAGTGCCGTGTCCGCCCTTCTGGGGCGGCTACACGCTGCTGCCGACCGAAATCGAATTCTGGCAGGGCCGCACCAGCCGCCTTCACGACCGCCTGCTCTATGTGCGTGAGAACGGCATGTGGGTGAAGAAGCGGGTGAGTCCGTGAGGCGTGGCGAGTGATGCGTGAACCTGAAAAGGGCATCGAACGTGACTCAGCATCACTTCTCGACAAAGCGCGCTCCTCCGGCATGAATCGGGCGTTTTTCCGATGAAACCGACGCGCAGCAATCTCTCGCCTTGGATCTGGGCCGTGTATGCGGTCCTGCTGGCGATCTCCATCCCGTGGTATTGGCCGCCGGAGGTCGGCACGATCGTGCTGGGCATGCCGCTGTGGGCGGCGGTGTCGGTTTTGGGCTCGGCGGCCATGTCGCTGTTCACGGCGTGGCTGTTTGTGAAACGCTGGCCGGAGGAGGATGACGATCAGGCATGAATGCGATTCCTTTCGGCACCGGCGGGCTCGTTTTCATCGGCCTCTACCTGCTCTCGCTCGTGTGGATCGGCTGGCTCGGCCGCCAGGCGCGCGAGGAGAACTCGATGCGCGATCATTTCCTCGGCGGGAAGGGCGTGGGCTTCTTCGTGCTGCTGCTGACGCTCTACGCCACGCAATACAGCGGGAACACGATCCTCGGTTTCTCGGGCAAAGCCTACCGCAGCGGCTTCTCGTGGCTGGCGAGCGTGCATTTCATGTCGGCCATCGTCGTGACCTACCTGATCCTCGCGCCGAAGCTCTTCACGCTGGCGAAAAAGCATATCTTCATCACGCCGACGGATTTCCTGGCGCATCGCTTCCAGCATCGCGGGCTGAATTTGCTCGCCACGCTGATCATGGTGGCCGCGCTGCTGAATTTTTACCTTGCGCAGCTCACCGCGATGGGTCGCGCGGTGGAGGGACTCACGACGCTGCCGCCGGATGTGGCCTTCGCATGGGGCGTGGCAGTGCTGGCGGCGATCATGCTGCTTTATGAGACGCTCGGTGGCTTTCGTGCCGTGGCGTGGACGGATGTGATCCAGGGCGGCATCCTCGCCGTGGGCTTCTTGGTGCTGCTGGGGCTCATTTTTGCCGAATACGGCTCGCTGGAGGTCACGACGCGCAAACTGGCCGAAATCGCTCCCGCGAAGGTGCTGCCGCCGAAGGCCGCGGAGGCGCGGAACTGGCTTAGTTACATTCTTTTGCTCGGTGTCGGTGCCGCGTTGTATCCGCAGGCCATTCAGCGCATCTACGCGGCTCGTTCGGCCAAGGCGCTGCGCCGCAGCATGGCCGTGATGGCCTTCATGCCGCTCACCACCGCGCTCATTGCCGTGCTCGCCGGTGTTACCGCCGCGGCGCATCTCGCGGGAAAACTCGATGGCGTGAGCTCCGACGGCGTCATCGGCGTGATGATGCGGCAGGTGCAGGAGCAGAGCGCGTTTGGGCATGGTCTGGTGGTGCTCATTTTCGCCGCCGTGCTCGGCGCGATCATGTCCACGGCGGATTCCTGCCTGCTCTCGCTCTCCAGCATGGTCACAAAGGATCTGTATGCTGGATTTGTGAAGCCGGATGCCAGCCAGGAATCGCTCACGAGCCTCGGCAAATGGATATCGACGATCATCGTCATCCTGCTGGCGTCCTTCGCCATCTACATGAACAGCTCCGGCGTGAAGTTCACGCTCGTCGAGCTGCTGGAGATGAAGTTCGACATGCTGTTGCAAATCGCGCCGGCCTTCCTCATCGGCATCCATTGGAAAGGCATGAGATCCGGCCCTGTCTTCGCCGGCATGCTCATCGGGTTGCTCTTCGCGCTGTCCTTCTTCTGGGTGGATGACAAGAGCGGCACCTTCATGGCCTCTTTAAAGACCAGCGGCTTCCACCCCGGCATCTGGGCGCTCGCTTTGAACACGGTGATTGCGGTTGGCGGGTCGTTGGTGATGAAGGGCAAGTAGGATGCCTTGGAACGCTCGATTCAGCCGCAGAGGGGCAGAGAGGCGGAGGACGCAGTATTTGAATCATCTCCGCCGTTCAAGCGGCTGGTAGCGGACCGGCTGCGACGAGCTTTTTCTGACGGGAGTCCACGACGAGGTTCAGCCCCTCCAAACTGCGGGCTCCGAGCAGGAGGAGATCGCCTTTCTCGGCAAAAACGACTTCATCAACGGTGAATGCCTTGTCGACGCGCACGATGGCAAAGCCTACGCTGCGGGTGATTTGCTGACCGTTCGCCATCACGAAGGACAAATCCTTCTTTTCTCTGCTCACCCCGATCTTTTCCAGGAGCGGCTCAGGCACCCAGGTGTATTCACTGCCGGTATCGACCAGCATCTTCTGAATCGTGAACGATTGATCCCGCTCCACGACATTGGCGATTTGAACGGCGACGTTGAAGGTTCCCATGATGGCATTTTGCCCATCACATTGAAATTGGAAAGGCTGATTTCATGGTCACGTTGAAAACCAGCGGCATCCACCCCGGCATCTGGGCGCTCGGTTTGAACACGGTGATTGCTGTCGGCGGGTCGTGGGTGGTTCGGAACAACTCTTGCCAGGTAGCCTGAGCACGGCGTAACATGGAGCATGAGAACACCGTTCATCCTTTGCTTGCTTTGCTGTGCTACGTTGTGCGCCAAGGACGACGTCACGCCCCCGGACCGGATCCAGACCGGCTACATCATCAGCATTCAGGTTCTTGAAGACAAAAGGGATGCAGTTCAGCAGCGAGTCGCAGTGACCGGGGAGATCCAGATGCCATATATTGGCTTGATGAGAGCGGCTGACAAAACCTGTGCTGAACTCGCCAATGAGGCACGCCAGCGACTTGAGAAGACACACTTTCCCAAAGTCACTGTCATCGTGAAGGTTGATGATAAGAGCGCGGTAAAAGATCGGATCATATGCTTTCCAGACTCGCCTAGTGTGACTGTGTTTGGATCCGTTCCAAACAATGGCAAATATGATATTCCGCCCGGCAAGGACTTAACTGTCAGCGCCCAACTGGCCCGCGCCGGAGGTCGCAAATCTGGAAACACGGTTCCGAAGATCAGAATCGTGCGCAGCACTCCTCAAGGCGAGAAAACCATCGTGGTGAACACACGCGCCATCCTTGTCGAGAAAAAGTCAGAGTATGATCTCGTGCTTCGGCCCAACGACGTCATGATCGTCGAGTAAAATGCCGCCCGCCGCTCTCGCTGAACTCGAAAAACGCCACTCGTGGCATCCCTTCACGCCGATGCAGGCGTGGACGGCGGAGGGGCATGAGCCGGTGATGATTGAAAGCGCGAGCGGTTGTGCGCTGCGGGATCAGCATGGGCGCGAGTATCTGGACGGGAATGCCTCGATCTGGACGAACATTCACGGGCACAATCATCCAGTGATCAACGCGGCGATCATCGAGCAGCTTGGGAAGGTGGCTCACACGTCGTTTCTCGGCTTTTCGCATTCAACCGCGGCCTTGCTTGCGAAGGAGCTCGTCGATCTGCTGCCGGGCGGGAAGATGGAGCGCGTGTTTTTCTCTGACGACGGCTCCACGGCCATCGAGTGCGCGGTGCGCATGGCTTTGCAGTTTTGGCGGCAGAACGGACAGCCAGAACGCGACACTATCGTCGCGTTTGATCGCGCTTATCACGGCGACACTCTCGGTGCAGCGAGCCTCGGCGGCATTCCGACCTTCAAAGGCAGCGCGAACCAGTTTGGCTATCGCGTGGTGCGTGTTCAAAGCCTCGACGAACTCCGCGAGCTGTCACCCGAGCGCCTCGCCGCCGTCATCATCGAGCCGCTGATCCAAGGCGTTGCCAACATGCGCCTGTGGCCCACGGGCATGCTGCGCGAGCTGAACGCGTGGTGCGGCCAAAAGGACGTTTTTCTCATCCTCGACGAGGTCATGACGGGCTTTGGACGCACGGGAAAGATGTTCGCGTGCCAGCATGAGGACGTGGTGCCGGATTTTCTGTGCCTGGCGAAAGGCCTCACCAGCGGTTACCTGCCGCTCGCAGCCACTTTGACGACGAAACGCGTCTTCGAAGGCTTCCACGGCCCCGAAAACACCTTCTACTACGGCCACAGCTACACCGCGAACCAGCTCGGCTGCGCAGCGGCTTTGGCCAGTCTGCGTGTTTTTCGCGAAGAAGCCGTCTTGGAGCACCTGCAGCCCAAAATCGCCTTTTTGGCCGAATTGCTCGCCGAATTGGGAAAACAGCCGCGAGTCGTCGCGACACGTCAACTCGGCCTGATTGCTGGAATCGACGTGGAAGGCCCCGCGGGCACGGGCGCGGCCGTTTGTCTCGCCGCGCGGCAGCACGGGCTGCTCACGCGGCCCATCCAAAACACGCTCGTGCTCATGCCGCCGCTGTGCGTCACGGCGGAGGAACTGCTGCGGATGGTGGATGCGTTGCGGCTGGCGCTGAGTTGAGGTGAAACGGGCCTCGCATTCTGGCGAATGCGCCTACACTCGGCAGCGTGTCTTTCCTGCCCAAATCCTGGCGTTTTGGCCTCGGTTACCTCGCGTTTGTCATCGCGGGGTCGCTGCTGCTGCTCGCGTGGCTGCGGCAGCGGGAGCGGGAGGAGTCCGGCAGGCTGTTTCAAGCGCTGGCGCAGGCCGATGCGGAGTTTGTGCGCCGCATGAACCTCCCGCGCAGTGAAAAACTCGCCGGCGATCTCGCGCAGCTCCTCGGCATGCGGATTGAGTTCACAGAAGCCGGCCAAGGCATCGCCACCAGCGATGACACGCTCGTCATCCGGCTCGATGAAAAGAACGACATGATCTTCACGCGGCCGCCCGTCGCCTCCCAGCTCTCGCTGCGGGATGCGGCCACGCGGAATGCCTTCCTCGCCTTCTGGCTCGTGGCCGCCATCGTCGGCTGGTTGCTGGCCCGTGAACGCTCAAAGCGGGCGCAAACCGAGCGTCTGGCCATGCTCGGGCGTGTGGCCACCAGCCTCGCGCACGACATCAAGAACCCGCTGGCCTCCATCCAGCTCCACGCCCAGATCATCACGCCCGCGGATGCCGAGGACAGCAAGGCCGTGCAGCTTATCCAAAGCGAATCGGAGGTCATTTCCGGCCTCGTGAACCAGTGGCTGCACCTCGCCAATCCCGTGCCGCCGAGGCTTTCGCGGCTCGATGTGGCCGAAACGGTGCAAAACGTCATCACCAGTCTCGAAGCTCAAGCCCGGCATTCCGGGGTTGACATCGAAACCGACCTCGAAGCCCCGCTTTGGACCCAAGGCGATTCCCAGCGCCTCGCGCAAGCCATTCGCAATCTCCTCATCAATGCCATCCAGGCCATGCCACGCGGCGGCAAACTCCGCGTCGGTTGCGAAAAGCACGCGGACAGCCTCACGCTCACGTTTGCCGACTCCGGTCCCGGTTTCAGCGACGCAGCGCTCGCCCGCGGCACGGAGCTCTTTTACACCGAAAAAGAGGGCGGCATGGGCGTGGGCCTGAACATCGTCGCCAGCATCATCGAGGCGCACGGTGGTCGTCTTTCGCTGCAAAATGATCCCAAGAGCGGCGCGGTGGTGCGCGTGTCGCTCCCTCCCTGCTCATGAGCCACTCCATCCTCATCATCGAAGACGAATACGCCCTCGCCGCCGCGCTCTCGACGGTGGTGCGTCGCCTCGATGCCACACCGGTCGTGGCCGCCTCCGGCCAAAGCGGCATCGACAAGCTCGCCGCGCAGGCTTTTTCCCTCGTCCTGCTCGATGTGGGCCTGCCGGACATCAGCGGGCTGAAGGTGCTCGCGAAGATCCAGCAACTCCCCAAGCCCCCGCCCGTCATCATCATCACCGCGCACGGCACGCTCGATACCGCGCTGGAGGCCCGCCGCCTCGGCGCACGCGAGTATTTCCTGAAGCCCCTCGACCTCGCCGCCATCCAGCGGACCATCCGCGAGGTCTTTGCACCCGTGAAAGCCGCGCCGCGGAGCGAGACAACGATGATCGGCAGCACCGAGCCCATGCAGCGAGCCTTTGCCGCCATCGCGCAGGCCAGCGGCTGCGATACGCCCGTGCTCCTGCAAGGCCCGCCCGGCAGCGGCAAAAGCCTCGCCGCCGAGGTCATCCATCGTCACAGCGCCCGGGCGGACCAACCGCTCACCACCTTCCGTGCCGATGAATGGCCGGAAGACCGTGCCGAGGCCGCGCTCGACGACGCCATCGCCCAAGCTGGCGAGGGCGTGCTCTTCCTCGACGAGATCAGCACATGGTCAAAGCCCCTCCAGGCCGCGCTCATGCATCGTCTCACCACCGGAAAACTCCGCGCCCGGCTCTTCAGCGCCTCCAGCCAGGATCTGGCCGAAAAAGTGGCCGCCGGCACCTTCCGCGAAGATTTGTTTTACGCCCTCGCCGTGCTCCGCGTGATCCTCCCGCCGCTGCGCGAGCGCACGGGAGACATACCCGCCCTCGCCGCCTCGCGCACGGGCGATCTCGCGCTCTCCGCCGAGGCTCTCGCCGCCCTCAAAGCACATGCATGGCCCGGCAACGTGCGCGAGCTGCATACCGCGCTCGCCCATGCGGCGGCCGTTTGCGGTGGAAACACCATCCTGCCGCATCACCTGCCCGCGCATCTCACCGCCAGCCAGCCTTCCAATCATCTCGAAGAGAGCATGAAACGCTCGCTGGCCGCCTGGCTCGACCAAAAGACCACCGGCGAGGACGACAGCATGCCCGCCTACGACGACCTGCTCGAAACCGTCGAGGCCGCCATGCTCGAAACGCTCCTCCAACGCTTCGACCACAAGCCCACCCGCCTCGCCGCCGCCCTCCAAATGAACCGCGCGACTCTGCGGCGGAAGCTGAAGGAGGATTAGCCTGGATTGCGAAGTTCCCCGTAATCGGGGCATTCCTGCCCCGTGGAACTTCGGCATACAGGCTAGAGCATTTTAAATAAAAGCGTGGAATAAACTCGGGGAGGTGTTACAGGAAGGCATGGCCACCTTGTCCCTCGATCTTCGTCAACGCATCATCAGCACCTGCGACCGCGGTGAAGGCACGCAGGAACAGATCGCCCGGCGCTTTGGTGTCTCCTATGGCATGGTCAAAAAGCTGCTCCAGCAGCGGCGCAAGACCGGCTGCATCAAACCCCGGCATCACCTCGCCGGGCGCAAGAAGAAGATCGTGGCCGAGCATCGCATCGCGATTCGCAAACACCTCCAGCGCAAGCCTGACATGACCTTGGCCGAACTGCGCGACGTCCTTGGGCTGGAGTGCACGCTTCCCGCGATCCACTATGTGCTCGTGGACATGGGGCTGACATATAAAAAAAGACGCTCCGCGCCGCCGAGCAAGACCGCGAAGACGTCGCCAAAGCGCGGCGGCGGTGGAAGCGCAAGCAAGGCGGGCTAGAGCCCTGGCGGCTGGTGTTCCTCGACGAGAGTGGAGCCAAAACCAACATGACCCGGCTGCGAGGGCGGGCACCACGAGGCAAGCGACTGCACGCCGCAGCGCCCTGCGGACGCTGGCAGAGCACGACGATGATCTCCTCCATCCGGCTTGATGGCACCACCGCCTGCATGCACCTGCCAGGAGCGGCCGACACGGCAGCCTTCGTGACCTACCTCAGCGAGGTGCTCTGCCCCACGCTTCGCAGAGGTGACATCGTGGTGATGGACAACCTCGCTGTGCACAAAAGCCCGCAAGTGGCCGCCTTGGTCGAAGCGATGGGAGCCGAAGTGAGATTCCTGCCGGCCTACTCGCCGGACCTCAATCCGATTGAGAAAATGTGGAGCAAGATCAAAGCCTCGTTACGCAGCGCCGAGGCGCGCACCCCTGAGGAACTCGACCAGGCCATCGGCGAAGCGTTCTCAAAAATCACAGCCAAGGACGCAGCGGGTTATTTTGCCTCTTGCGGTTATAGTATTATTTAAAATGCTCTAGACCGCCTCTCGAAAAGAATGTCACCTTGAGCGGGCGCTCAAGCTGTAGCCCGGCGCATTGAGCCGGGCGGTCCGGGGTCAGTGCCCCCGGCTACAGCCTTGCGGCTGCGCACGGCCCCAAGCGCACACTGGGATTCAATCTGTCAAACATTTTGAGAGCCAGTCTAAGCCGGCATCGGCCACACAATGAGGTCGATGGGATAGAGTTCTCCGTCCGCATCGCTGCGGATGAAATTGGTCTCGTTGGCATCAAAGGCACCGATGCCATCCCGCTGCCAGGCGTGATCACGCAACGTCACGGACACATCACGGCGCATGTGCAGCGGCTCCCAGCCATGAGCGATCATCCACGCACGGATTTCACGGTCCGTCGGCGCTGTTCCGGCGATGAATCGCTGCGCCAGAAGCATGCCGGCATTGTCACCGATCATAGCCTCCAGCTCGCAGCCAAAACCAAGAACCTCCCAGCTCAGCCTTTCTCGTTCCAAAGCCTGCGACATGGAACCCGGACCATATTCGATCATGCCGCGTTCGTTGCGCACGAGGATGCAGCCGAAGCCCGCCGTGCCGTAACCATTCTCCTCGCGGCCTCGCAGCTTGATGATGCGGCTTTCGTCCATGCGATCATCGAACAAGACCGCTTCGCCTCTGCTTCCGATCACCGAGTAGCGTGCCCCGGCTGGGCCGAGCGGCTCCCAATCCACCGTGCCATTGATGCGACGGCTGAGAATCTGCGCCACATCAAGCCAACCTCCGCGTTTGCGAGACAAACGGTCAATCTCACGATCTACGGCCGGACCATCAAGCAACCTGGCAAAGTCGCGCTGGCTGAGTCTCGTGAGCATGCACTTGGGCCTTCATTTGCACAGACATCGCCCCATCCTCATCATCGCGCAGGTGTTGGCGCACTTGCTGATACTTCTCCTCGTAGCTCAACTCACGCCGGTTGGGCGGCGGGAGGCGCAGCTTGGCCCCCGGTGGCGGGAGCTGGATGCTGGAAGGATCGAAGGACATGCGCGGAGAATACCGGCAGGGACCAGAAAAGGCAACCACGCCTTCACCGCCCGCCCGCCTTGCCCGGCACGCGGGGGTCGTGAGCGGGGAAGAAGAGCTTCTTGGCCTGATCAAAGTAGATCGCCTGGCACGCACCGAAGCTGGCTGTCGGAGCGAGCTTGTGGCCGAGCTTTTCGACGCGTTGGAGGGTTTCCTCGCCAAAGGCTTTTTCGATTTTCAGCTCGTCGGGGTTCCATTGATGATGAAAACGCGGCTCGGCCAGCGCAGCCGCCGGAAGCTGGCCGTCATCGATGATGTGCGTGAGCAGCAGCAGGGCCTGCGTGATGATCGTGGGGCCGCCAGCAGCTCCGGTGACGATGACGGGCTGTCCGTCTTTGAGCACGATGGTCGGGCTCATGCTGGAAAGCGGTCGTTTGCCGGGCGCGACAGCATTCGCCTCGGCTCCGACGAGTTTGAAGGCATTCGGAATGCCGGGCTGCACGGCGAAATCATCCATCTCGTCATTCAAAAGCACGCCGGTGCCAGGGATGACGACCTTGCTGCCGAAGGCGGTGTTGATCGTTTGATTCAGCGCCACCCAGTTTCCCTCCGCATCGGCGGTGCAGAGGAAGGTGGTGTGCTTGCCGAAGATGTCCCCTTCCCAATGCGGTGGCATGCCGTGACCGGAAACGGTGGTCACATGATCGAGGTCGATCTTCTTGGCGAGCTCGGCCGCGTAAGCGGGATCGACGAGGCCTCGCGGCACCTTCGCAAAGTCAGGATCGCCGAGCCAATGCGCACGATCCGCAAAGGCAAGCTTCATCGCCTCCGTGAGGACATGCACGCGACTGCTCGCCCGGAAGTGCCGAATCGGAAAATGCTCCAGGATGTTCAGGATCTGCGCCACATGCACGCCACCGGAGCTGGGCGGCGGCATCGTGATGAGGTCGTAACCGCGATACTTGGAGCGAATGGCCTCGCGTTCCGGTGCTTTGTAGGCCGCGTAGTCAGCCGCGGTGGTGATGCCACCATTCGCTTTCATCCATTCCTCGGTCTTTTGGGCAAATTCGCCCTCGTAGAACCACTCGATGCCGTTTTTCGCGACAGCCCGATAAGTGGCCGCGAGGTCCGTTTGCACGAGCGGCTGGCCCTTTTCGATCGGTTTGCCGTCTTTGAGGAAGATGCCGGCGGAGGCGGGGAACTTCGCCAGCTTCGCGGCAGTGGCGGCGAGCTTGCGAGCATAGGGCTCATCAATCGGAAAACCCTTCTCCGCGATGTCCGCGGCAGGCAGCAGCACATCGGCGAGCTTGAGCTTGCCATGCTTCGTTTGAGCCGCGGCGCAGGCTTTGAGGTAGCCAGGCACACCGCTCGCGAGAGCACCGGTCTTGCTGGCCTCATCGTCGAGCTTGCCGTTGATCACATACATGTCGCGATGGGCCTTTGCGGGAGCCATTTCACGACCGTCGATGCAGGTCACGGTGCCGTCGGCGGCCCGGATGACGAAGAAACAGCCGCCGCCGATGCCGGAATTATGCCCATCGACCACGCCGAGCGTCAAACCGGCCGCGATGGCCGCGTCGATGGCGTTTCCACCTTTCGCAAAGGCATCCATTCCCGCCTGCGTGGCCAGCGGATGCACCGTGGCGATGGCTTGTTTCGGATACGCGGCATCCTCGGCACGCAGCAAGCCTGTGACAATCAATAGGAGGGTGGCGAAAATCTTCATGCCGCGAGGCTAACAGACCACTTGGCAGTCCGTCGATGGAAAAGGCCTCGCCAAAATCAGCGAGTGGAGGACATCTCTCAGGACTTTGGACCGCTTTTCCAGTTCATCCAGGCGCGGCGGTAGGTGAAGGCCATCGCCATGATGCCGGCGAAGAGCAGCAAGGCGCGTCCAGGTTCAGGGACAGGGAGCAGGTGAACGCTCTGAATGGCGGGACCACTCCAGTCAGCCGCCGGTCCGATGGTGGGCGGCGGTTCGGCTGATTGCGCCACCAAGCCGGCAAAGACCGTGCAAAGCAGCCAATAGAGAACGGAACGGAAGGTCATGGTTGGGAAAGGGCAGGCGTTTTAGCGAAATGGGCTGCTGGCTGACAAGATTTATTTTCGTTTCAAAGCAACTTAGTCAATTGACTATGAGGCGACTGGATCAGCAGGAGGTGCTGGGAAGAAATCTTGCCTCCAAGTGCCGTTGCCATTCGTTTTCGACTACCAGGGCTCGAAACCGCTCGAAATCACACTTTTGGGTCGTAATGCAGCATTTTCTCAACGTGGAACCAGGTTGGAAGGCGAATTTGGTCAAAAAATCCTAATGTTTGAAGATCGAATTGGATCAAAAACCTCTGTTTTCGGCAAAAAAGCCAAACTTCACCTTGCTGTTTTGGCTTTTGACCCCACTTTTGGGTTCGAAACCGCAATTTTCACCCCAAAGCTTATGAACCCACCCAAAATGGACGGCGCCCAAGCCCTCATTAAGACCCTCGCCGACCTCGGCATCGAATACGTCTTCGGTTACTCCGGCGGCGCGGCCATCCCGATCTTTGACGCCCTCCAGACCGTGAAGACGGACATGAAGTTCATCCTCGTCCGCCACGAGCAGGGGGCCGTCCACATGGCCGATGGTTACGCCCGCGCCACGGGCAAACCGGCCGTCGTGCTCGTCACCTCCGGCCCCGGCGCTGGAAATACTGTTACCGGCATCATGACCGCCCAGATGGACAGCGTCCCGATGATCATCCTGTGCGGCCAGCAGGTCACCTGGATGCTCGGGAAGGACGCCTTCCAGGAGGCGGACATCTTCAACATCACGTCCCCGGTCGTGAAGCACAATTTCCTGGTCAAGAACACCAATGCGTTGCCCCGTATCGCCAAGGAGGCTTACCACATCGCCACGACCGGCCGTCCAGGCCCGGTTCTGATCGACATCCCCAAAGACATCAGCCAGGGGGCCTTCACCGGCACCTTTGATGAGCCGATGGACCTCCCCGGCTACCACCCGGAGGACAACTTCAAAATTGACCAGTCCCGCATCAAGGAGGCCGCCCGCCTCATCGCCGCGGCGAAGCGTCCGGTCATCCTCGCCGGTCAGGGTGCGATGATCGCCCGCGCCGACAAGGAACTCATGACCCTAGCCGAGACCCTCGGCTGCCCGGTGACCACCACGCTGCTCGGCAAGGGCGTCTTCCCGGAGACGCATCCGCTCTCGCTTGGCATGCTCGGCATGCACGGCACCGCTTACGCGAACAAGGCGATGGTCGAAGCCGACCTCATCTTCAATGTCGGCTCCCGCTTTGACGACCGCATCATCGGCAAGCCGCACATGTTCGGCCGCAACGCGAAGCTCATCCACATCGACATCGACGCCGCGGAGTTCAACAAGATGATCAAAGTGGACGTCGCGATCAAAGGCGATGCCAAAGCCGCGCTCAGCGATCTGCTCCCGCACGTCGAAAAACTGCCCACCGAGGACTGGCTCGCCCATCTCGACGGCTACAAGAAAAAATTCCCCCTCACCTACAAGAAGCAGGGCGGCCTGCGCATGCAGCAGGTCATCGACGAGCTCTACACGCTCACGAAGGGCAAGGCCATCGTCACCACCGATGTCGGCCAGCATCAGATGTGGGCCGCGCAGTTCTACAAAAACGACGAGAGCTACCACTGGCTCAGCTCCGGCGGTGCCGGCACGATGGGCTTCGGCTTCCCCGCCGCCATCGGCGCCCAGCTCGCCTGCCCGGACAAGCTCGTTGCATGCATCGTCGGCGACGGCGGCTTCCAGATGACCTTCTTTGAACTCGCCACCGCCGCGATCCACAAGCTGCCCATCAAGATCCTTGTCCTCAACAACAGCTACCTCGGCATGGTCCGTCAGTGGCAGGAGCTGTTCTTCGAGAACCGCGAGAGCGGCGTCGATCTCATCGGCAACCCCGACTTTGTGAAGCTCGGTGAGGCATATGGCATCAAAGGCTGGCACATCCGCCGCCCCGCCGATGTGGAGCGCATCCTCCAGCAGGCCCTCGATTACAACGACGGCCCCTGCATCATCGAAGCCGAGTGCATCAAGGCCGAAAACGTCTTCCCGATGATCCCCGCCGGAGCCGCTCTCGAAGACATGATCCTCGAAGCGCCGAAGCACAAAATGGAGAAACCCACCGGTTCGACCTGATGCCTCAAATCCTCATTATTAGCGTCTAATCAGCGTCATATCAGCGGTTAGAACTCCTCTTTTAACCGCTAACTTGACGCTAATGGGACGCTGATAAAACCGATGAAACTCAACCGCATCATCCACGGCGATGCCCTCGCCGAGTTGAAAAAGCTCCCCGCAGCCTGTGCACAGTCCATCATCGCCGATCCGCCTTACTTCAATGTTCTCGAAGATGAAGCCTGGGACACCCAATGGAAAACAGCCGCCCACTACCTCGCCTGGTGCGAGAAGTGGGTCGCCCAGGCCATGCGCGTCCTCCGCGACGACGGCCTCTGTTTCATCTTCGGCCAGTTAGGAAAGCGCGAGCACACCTTCCTCCACCTCATGTCACGCATCAGTCAGCAGCACCAGTTTCACGATCTCATCATCTGGGATCGTGCGGTGGGCTACAATGAGCGCCGCGACAGCTTCACCCCGCAATACGAGATGATCCTCGTCCTGCGCAAAAGCGACGAGGTGAAGTTCAACAAAGACGCCGTGCGCGTGCCTTACGATCGCGCCACCATCGCCGAGTATCTCCGCGATCCGCGCTACAAGGACAAAAAGGCCCGCAAAGCCCACCTCGAAGCCGGAAAGTTCGCCACAAACATCCTCCGCGTCCCCAGCTTGAAGGGAGCCTCGAAGGAAAAGTGCGGCCACCCCTCGCAAAAGCCCATCGCCCTCATCGAAAAGCTTATTTCGAGCTCCACTGACGCTGGCGATCTCGTCCTCGATCCCTTCCTCGGCTCCGGCACCACCGCCGCCGCCGCGAAGAAGCTCCAGCGCAAGTGGCTCGGCATCGAAAAGGACTCGAATTACCTCAAAATCGCCCGCGCCCGCCTCAAGACACCCACTTCAAAACCAAAAACTAACCTCACACGACCATGAGCGACAAAATCAGCGCCACCACCGACAAAAAGCCCGCTCCGCAGGCGGACATCATCAACATCCACACGCTCAGCGTCATGGTGAACAACCAGCCCGGCGTCCTCGGCCGCATCTGTGCTGTCTTCAGCCGCCGCGGATTCAACATCGAGTCCCTTGTCGTCTCCCAGACGCGTGATCCGCGCTTCAGCCGCATGACCATCGGCATCAGCGGTCATCCCGAGGGTCTGCACCAGATCATCATGCAGGTGAACAAGCTCATCGACGTGATCCATTGCATCGAGCACACCGACCGCGACGCCGTCGCCAAGGAAATGGTCCTCATCAAGATCGCCGCCAGCGCCGCCGACCGCACCGAGATTCTCCAAATCATCGAGCACTACGCCGGCAAGACCGTCGATCTGCAAGACGACAGCCTGATCGCCATGATCACCGGCAACACCGACAAACTCGACGCCGCCGTCCGTCTCCTCGGCAAGTTCGACATCGTCGAAACCGTCCGCACCGGCAAGGTCGTCATGGCGCGCGGTCTGGCGGAGACTTGATCGCGAAAAACCGCTCGCGATTCTCCCGCGGAGCCGCACATTCGTCGTGCTTCGTCATCCATGGCCTCGAACAAGCAATCCGAACCCACCGGTCCGCTCACCGGCACACTGCTGCTGGCCTCACCGGTTATGAATGATCCCAACTTCGCCCGGTCGGTTGTGTTCATGGCCGCACACTCGCTCAAGGAGGGTGCTTTTGGTTACATTCTGAACCGCCCGTTGGAACAAAGAGTCGGCGATTTGCTGCCCGACCAGGACTTGGGCACGCTCGGTGGCGTGCCGGTTTTCATCGGCGGCCCCGTCGCCACCGACAAACTCGCCTTTGCCGCGCTTCACTGGAACAAGCGCAAGGGCACCCTGCGCTGCCAGACGCATCTTTCCGTGCCGGATGCCATCCAGGCGCTCAAGCTCGGCCACGACGTGCGCGGCTTCGTCGGCTACTCCGGCTGGACTGGCGGCCAGCTCGAAAATGAGATCAAGCGTCGCTCCTGGATCACGACGAGGCCCCGACCCCTCGTCCTCACCGTGGACAAGCCCGCCGGGCTCTGGAGCGCCATCCTACACGACATGGGGCCGATGTTCGGTCTCATGGCGGGCATGCCGGAGAACCTCCGGTGGAACTGACCCCGCCTCGCACGAAAATACCGGAACAGGCGACAAGCCCCCGGGCTCCGCCTTCGTATTGAAGGGCATGCTCCGTGTGTTTTCCGCCCTTCTGGTCCTTTCTGTCCCGTCCATTGCCCAGATCGTCAAACCCGACGACGTCGCCGGCAATGAGGCCGTCAAAAAAATCATGGAGACGCGTCCCGGCCGCGGCGTGATGCGCGATGACACGCCGCCCACGCCGCCGCAGGAGGCCGTGAAGAAGTTCAAGCATCGCAGCGATGTCGCGATCGACCTCATGGCGCACGAGCCCGTCGTCGAGCAGCCGCTTTACGCGAGCTGGGACTCGAAAGGGCGCATGTGGGTCACGCAGTATCGCCAGTATCAGTTTCCCGCTGGCTTGAAGATCGTCAGCTACGACCAGCATCTCCGGGCGAAGT
Source organism: Verrucomicrobiaceae bacterium (assembly GCA_015075365.1). Taxonomy (GTDB): domain Bacteria; phylum Verrucomicrobiota; class Verrucomicrobiia; order Verrucomicrobiales; family Verrucomicrobiaceae; genus Prosthecobacter. The sequence continues at coordinate 516,134 of JABTUN010000004.1, read as the reverse complement.
TCGACAAAGTGCCGCTGCCGCCGCCACGGGGTGACAAAGGCGCGGACAAGATCACCGTCTTCGAGGACACGGACGGCGACGGCTTTTTCGACAAGCACGAAGACGTCATCACCGGCCTGAACATCGCCAGCGCCGCGCTGCATGGCATGGGCCGCATTTGGGTGCTGAATCCGCCTTACTTGCTCAGCTATCCCGATGCCGATTTCGATGCCAAACCGGATGGTGATCCCGAGGTCGAGCTCAGCGGCTTCGGCCTCGAAGACACACACAGCGTCGCCACGAATCTGCAATGGGGCATGGACGGCTGGCTTTACGGCGCGAACGGCAGCACGACGACCGGCAACGTCAGCAGCGCCAACACCAAGAACGTGAAATGGGAAGGCCAGTGCATCTGGCGCTACCATCCGAAGAAGAAGATCTTCGAAATCTACGCCGAGGGCGGAGGCAACACCTTCAGCCTCGACATCGACAGCAAGGGCCGCATTTTCTCCGGCACGAACGGTGCCACGCGCGGCATGCACTACGAGCAGGGCAGCTATGGCATCAAAGGCTGGGGCAAACACGGCCCGCTCACCAATCCGTATGCCTTTGGCTGGTTCGAGCACATGCGCCATGAGGGCGACAACAAGCGCTTCCCACAGGCCTTCACCGTGTATGAAGGCGGCCTGCTCGGCAGTGCCTACGAAGGCAAAATCATCGCGCCCAACGCGCTGCAAAACCTCGTCTATGTCAGCGAGCGCCTCCCGGACGGCTCCACCTTCCGCACGAAGGACGAGGAGAACCTCATGAGCACCACCGATCGCTGGTTCCGCCCCGTCTGGGCCGGCGTCGGCCCCGATGGCGGCTTCTACATGGCCGACTGGTATGACACCCGCCTCAGCCACGTCAGCCCCGTCGATGACTGGCACAAAACCAGCGGCCGCATCTACCGCGTGCGCCCCGCGAGTGGTGCGCCGAAGCTGAAGCCGTTTGATTTGAGCAAGGCGAGTGGGGAAGAGCTGCTGGGCTATCTGAGCCACGCGAATGAGTGGTTTCGGAAACAGGCAGTGCTGGAAATCGGATGGCGCAAGATGATGGATTTGGAGAAGCCACTGTTGGAGATGATCGAGCAAAACGGCAATCCGCATGCTTTAGAGGCTCTTTGGGCTCTGGACGCACTCGAACAGCAGCAAGATCAGGGGAATAGTCCTTTAAGAAGCATAGACACAGTCTCCTTAAATGTTGGCGTGGTAATGAATAAGGCGGCCAAAAGCTCGGATTCCTATGTTCGCCGGTGGGTTGCGAAAATGGCAGGTGAGACACCTTTGAGCGAGCCTGGCCTATATGCCTTCGTGCAAATTTTGAAAACAGCGAAGGAGCCACAAGTTCGCGCACAAATTCTTGCCACCGCTAAACGCATTCCCGCTCAACTTGGACTTCCAGCTTTGAAGGTTGGCGACACCGAGGACGAGAGCGGCCATCTCCCGTTGCTCGCGTGGTGGGCGCTCGAATCGAAGGCGGAAAAGGAGCGTGCGGCCGTTTTTGCCTTCTTGAAGTCGGATTCGGCCTTTTTGAAGACGAAGCTCTTCCGCGATCATCTTGCGGAAAAGCTCGCGAAACGCTACGCGCTGGCGGGTGGTGAAGAAAACCTCAACTCGTGCGCCGATTTGCTCGCGTTGACGAACGATGAGGCGCTGCGAGGCAAATTCATCGCGGGCATCGCGTCGGCGTTTGAGGGTGCGGAGATGCCCAAACTGCCGGAGGCGCTGCAAAAGGCCCTCAACGACTACATGGCGAAACAAAGCGGTGGCGACCTCACGCTCGCGTTGCGCAGCGGAAACGCGGAGGCGCTCAAAAACGCCCTCAAACTGCTCTCCGACGCCAAAGCCACGAACACGGCCCGAATCGCCATCGCGAAGACGTTGGCCGAACTTGGCAAACAAGAGGCCGTGATGCCGATGGTGGCCATTTTGAAGTCCAGCGCGGCTCCGAGCCTCAAGCGCGGTATTTTGCAGGCTGCGGCCAAGTTTGACGACAAACGCATCCCCGAGGCCTTGCTGCTTGGTTGGGAAGGTCAAATCGCCGGCGACAAGGCGTTGCGCGAGGACGCGCTGCGTGTCATGGCCGGTCGCAAGGAGTGGGCGCAGATTTTGATGAACTTCGTCAACGAATGGAAAGTGCCTGCGAAGCATTTCACCATCGACATCGTCCGCCAGCTCAGCCTGCACAAAGATGCCGACATCGACGCCAGCATCGAAAAGCACTGGAAAGGCCTCCTCGCCACTGGACCGACGCCGGAGAAGAAAAAAGAAGCCGAGCGCATCAAGGCGGTGCTCAAAACCGGCCTCGGCGATGCCGAGAAAGGCAAGATTCAGTTCATGGCGCGCTGCTTTGCCTGTCACAAGCTCTTCGGCGAAGGCGGCGCCATCGGTCCGGAGCTCACCGGCTATGACCGCGCGAACGTGGACTTCTGGCTCGACAATCTTTTCACCCCCAGCCTCGAAATCCGCGAAGGCTTTGGAGCCTACACCGTGAAAACGAAAGGCGGCCAGCTCCTCACCGGTCTCATGGACGCCCAGGACGCGAACGGCATCGTCATCAAAGACCTCGCCGGCAACAAAACCGCCATCAAACAGGCTGACATCGAGAAACTTGAAGCCTCGCCCGTCTCCCTCATGCCCGAAGGCCTCACCGCGGGCATGAGCGATGCCGACTTGAAGGACTTCTTCGCTTACTTGATGAAGAAGTAACCAAGATGTGCGGCTATTAGGTCACCCTCGACGCCTCAACATCGAAGAGGAATTCGAAGTCTTCCTTCTGCAGGAGGTTCGTGAAGCCGCCTTCGCCGAGGACGTTGCTGATCATGAGGTTTTTCTTTTGCTGCAAGGTCATGATCTTTTCCTCGATGGTGCTGCGGGTGAGCATGCGGTAGGCGATGACGGGCTGGGTCTGGCCGATACGGTGGGCGCGGTCGATGGCCTGGTTTTGGGTGGGAAGGTCTGGCTTGACCCAGGCTCGCAACGGGAGGACAAGTGCGCCACTGACGCACCGATCAGCCCGCCATGATTTTCCAGGAACTGCCAACATTCACCCATCAGGCCGAGGAACACTTGCCTGATGATGAGCTGTTGCATCTTCAACTTCATCTCATGGACCGCCCCGATGCCGGGGATGTGATTCCCTCCGGTCGTGGCCTGCGAAAGGTTCGCTGGAGGGCTACCGGGCGCGGCAAGCGCGGCGGCCTGCGAATCATCTACTACTGGGTCACGGACGACGATGTGATCGTCCTCGCACGATGCTACGCGAAGAACGAACAGGAAAATCTCTCTACCGACGAAATCAAAACCATCCTCCGCCAAATCAAACCATGAAAACCTCTGAACTGAATGCCATCCACGCCGAGATCGCCGCGCTGCGCAGCGGCAAGCTGGCTCCAACGCGTGCCTGGAAGCTTGAAAAGCTGCCGGATGGCAGCGTGCGTCGCATCGCGCTGAAACCGGAGACCGTGCGCAAGGCCAATGCCGATAAAGAAGCGGCCCGTCTGGCTCAAGATGCCCGCGCGGCGCTGAAAGTGACGCAAAAAGACTTCGCCACGCTTCTCGGCGTCAGCCTCCGCACCCTCCACCAGTGGGAACAAGGCCGCCGCAAGCCCACCGGCGCTGCCTTGACACTCCTGCGCGTCGCCCGGTCGAATCCGCGTGCGGTGATGAAGGCGGTGAGTGCGTAATGCTCTTCACAAGGCCCATCAATGACTCCCAGCCTCTCGACTTATCTGAAGGCCTTCGCCACCGTGAAGATCATCGGCCCATGGGCGATGTTGGTGATGTCAGGGGTGCTCTTTGGCGGTTTTGTTCCGATGATGGGCCTCGGCCATCCAGTGGTTTTGGTGGGCTTGGCGTGGGTTTATTGTTCCGCCTTGGTTCTGTGGCGTCCATCGCCGAACCGTTTGTATCGATTGGGCATCCTGGTGGGCTTTGTTCTGCTCAGTTGGGTGATCTATCAGAATGACACTCGTTTGACGTTCCCTGCCGATACTCCTGCCAGCAACGAGCTGTTAATGCTCCGAGAGGTGCTCGGGCATTATGTGGTGCTGGGAGCGTGGGTTTTGAGTGTGATTCTTCTGCTGCCCGGCAAGAAGACGACGCCCGAAAGCTCGTAACAAAGTTGCCCTGTTCCTGCGGAACAGGGCGGCCTTGTTGCACAGCAACAAGGCAACTTTTCACACCCTCGCCGCCTCGATGTCGAAGAGGAACTCGAAGTCTTCCTTTTGCAGGAGGTTCGTGAAGCCGCCTTCGCCGAGGACATTGCTGATCATGAGGTTCTTCTTCTGCTGAAGGGTCATGATCTTTTCCTCGATCGTGCTGCGGGTGAGCATGCGGTAGGCGATGACAGGCTGGGTCTGGCCGATGCGGTGGGCGCGGTCGATGGCTTGATTTTCGACGGCGGGGTTCCACCACGGGTCGTAGAGGATGACGTAGCTGGCGCTGGTGAGGTTGAGGCCGCTGCCGCCGGCTTTGAGGCTCAAAAGAAACACGCTGGCGTTTTCGTCCTCCTGGAAGGCCTTCACGATGCTCGCACGATCGGTGCTGGCGCCGGTGAGCCAGTGGTAGGGCAGTTTCATCTCCTCCAGCTTCGTGCGGATGATTTTGAGCATGCTGACGAACTGGCTGAAGAGCAGCACCTTGTGGCCTTCGGCATGCAGTTCCTCGATGCGCTCGAGCGTGGCGGTGAGTTTGGCGCTTTCCTCGTTCTCGGCGGTTTTATCGACGAGGCTCGGGTGGCAGCAGATCTGCCGGAGCCGCGTCAAAGCCTGCAACAGGGCAAAGCGGCGCTTGTTCACCATGTCGAAGCCGCTGCTGCTGAGCACGAGCATCTGGGCGCGGGCGAGTTCTTCCTTGTAGAGCTCGGCCTGGCGGCCGCTCATCTCGCTGATGAGGGTTTCCTCGGTGCGCGAGGGCAGATCGCGGGCGACTTGCGCCTTCGTGCGGCGGAGCAAAAACGGACGCAGACGTGCGGCGAGGCGTTCGCTGGCCTTGCTGTCTTTGCGGCGGTCAAAGTTGCGGTGGAAGTAGTTGCGGTCGCCGAGCGCTCCGGGCGTGGCGAAGGTCATGAGGCTCCACAGATCGAGCAGGCGGTTTTCGAGCGGGGTGCCGCTCAAAACGAGGCGATTGTCGGCACGGAGGCCGCGGGCGCTGCGGGCGGTCTGCGAGTCGGGATTTTTGATGTGCTGGCCTTCATCAAGGATGCAGGCCAAAAAGCGGATGAGGGCCAGTTCTTCGCCGAAACTGCGGAGCTGGGCGTAATTGAGCACGAGCACGTCGATCTGCTCCTGCACGAGTTTCAGGTCAAAGAGGTCGCGATCATGCAAGACGAGCACGCGGAGGTGTGGAGCGCCTTTTTTGAACTCCAACGCCCACACATCGAGCACGGATTTCGGGCACACGACGAGGATGGGCAGATGCGGGCCGCCTTCGGGCTTGCGTGATTTCAGCCACAGCACCCAGGCGATGCTTTGGAGCGTTTTGCCGAGGCCCATGTCGTCGGCGAGGATGCCGCCAAAGCGGTTCAGCGTGAGGTAGGTGAGGAATTGATAACCCTCGACCTGATACGGACGCAGCGTGACGGTGAGCTCGGCGGGCACGGGCGGTTTCGCGTCGAGCTTCGCGTCCTCCATGCGCTGGACGATTTTTTCCCACGCCTTCGGATTGACGATCTCGGCGGCTTTTTCCTGCGCGAGCTGACGCCAATGCAGTCGATGCGTGTCGCTGCCATCGGCCTCCAAATCGATGCCGAGGCTGTCGAGCATCGCGATCTGTTCGTCGCTGAGCTCCAGCTTCACGCGACGCCACGAGCCATCGGCGAGGCGCACGTATTCACCCTTCGCGGCGAGCAGCCGGCGGATGTCGGCCGGTTTGAGGTCCGCGCCCTCGATGTCGAAGACGATGCGCAGGTCCAGCCAGTCGATGTCGCCGCCTTGCTTCGCCTCGAGGCGCACGCGGGCGATGAGCGGATCGGCGAGGATGCTCTGAAGCTGCTCGTCGGATTGCAGATCGATGTTTTCCGGCAACGTGGTGCCCCAATTGTGAAACCAATCCGGGAAATCCTTCGCCATGCGATGACGGAAGGCATTCGATTCAAAATCCCACGCGAAGCGGCCTTCCTGCACGATGCGCTCGGCGGTGCGCAGCGCATCGCGATCACGCACGATGATCTCATCGTCCTCGGCGTCATCCGGCACGAGCGGCGACCATCCGCGCGGCGTGAGCACCTCGCGGGCACGGCCGTCGGCGCCCATCGCCTCGAGCTTGAAGGTCGCATACTCCGTGCCACCGCCTGCGGAGGGTCTGGCCTTGCACGCGGCGGTGATTTTCACGCGCAAGGCCTCATGCTTTACCCGTGAGGCAATGCTGGGCGGCACCGGCACCTCCAGGCCGCCGAGGAAGGAAATGCCCTCGGGTGTCGCCACCGCCTCCATCGGCAGGGCGATCTCGCTTTCGATCAAAGACTCGTCGCCGAGCCACGGCGGACCGCTGAAAAGCTGGTCGCGGCTCAGATAAAAATTCTCCACACCACGCAGGATGCGCAGCGGCATCGGCGCGGGCTCGTTCGCCGTGGTGACGAGGCTCATAAGCAGCTTCCGTCCGTCATCGCTCTCGCGGCTGCTCCACTTCAAAGGCTCCGCCACACGCTCCACCGGCACCTCGTCGCGATTCAGCAGCAGATCATGCAAAGCAGGCTTTTGGAAGAGACCCGCGAGCCAAGAGGCGTGCGATTCGCCCTCCAATCGGAAAGGTCCTGTGCTGCCGCCCTCGCTCAGCGTCAAACAATTCACCAGCAGCAGCTCCGAGGCCGCGGAGGTCATCACATGGCCGTCGCGCAGTTGCTTCCCAAAGCGCTCCACCTCCAGCGGATGCACGTTTTGGAATTCGGGAGTCTCACGCGTGTTGTCGCGCACCTGCAGGCGTGCCTCATGCACGCTGATGATCAGGCGGAAATCGAGCGAGCGCAGGCGCGGCGGCATCTTCGCGATGCGCGATTCATTGAACTGCCGGATGCGTGCGCGCCACTGCGGCACCGTGCTCTCATGCCGCCAGTCTTTGAGCGAATCCCGCGTGGCCTCCACATCCGCGATGCCGCGCAGGAAGAGCGGCACGACGAGTCCTTTGTCCGCCAACGCCACGGCGACGTAGTTCCAGAACTGGCGCAGCGTCTTCGGCTGCTCCGGCCACAGCGTGATCGGCTCGGTCGATTTGATCTGCCACTTCGGGTGCAGGCGCACCATGTCCTGGTCAAAGATCTTGCCGGTGAGCACCACGCGCTCGTAGCGCTTCTCCAGCTTCGCGAGGTAGTTCTCCTCGTTCGAATCGAGCGCACGGCCCAGCTTCGCCGTGATCACATCTTCAAAATCCTCCTCCGCCGCATGCGGGGCCGGCAACGTGCCCCGCGCCTCGCGACGCTGCACCGCCACGAGCGAGGCGCACAGCGCCAGGTCATCCAGCTCCTTTTCGCCCGCATCGCACTCGCCCAGCCAGCCGCGCGGTGTTTGCAGCCAGCGCACATTCACCGCCTGCTTGTCCAGCTTCACCTCCGCCATCATTTCCTCTTCGAGAAGGTCGATCCCGACAACCGCATCATCGTCCACCAATCGCTCCGCCTCCTGGCGGATGCGTGGATCGAACTGCTTCAGCAGCGTGGGGATTTCTTCGGTGAGGGCAGGCATGCGGTTGGATTCGCCCGCGAGGTCCAAAACCGCCGCGAGCGAACCGGAACGCTAGCAGGCGAAAGTGTCTTGGAAAGGGCCGTGACGGTGTTTTTTATGTGACGCGCCGATGAGAGGGGGCGGAAACGTTCAAAAATGGGTCGCTTTGGGATCAAGATTGCATCCCGGCACTCAGGATGGCATCATCTGGCATGATGGCCGCCCGTTCATCCGCCCGCCGTGCCCGCGCCCTGCCGCGCCGGACACCCGCTGTCCTTCCGCCGCTGGAAAACGGTGACATGCTCACACTGACCGAGTTCCTGCGCCGCTATGAGGACATGCCCGGCGTGAAAAAAGCCCAGCTCATCGAAGGAGTCGTCCATATGCCATCCCCAGTCCGCGTCACTCATTCTCGTCCTGATGGAGTTCTGCAACTTTGGCTCGGCACTTATGCCTCAGAGCATGATCTGGAGTTGCTGCCGAATGCCACGCTCCTCCTCGACACCGAAAACGCCTTCCAGCCTGACGCCATCCTCTGCTCGCCTCCGCGCAAAGGCGGCCGCGTGTGGCTGAACACGAAAAACTACCTCTGCGGCTCGCCTGAGCTCGTCGTCGAAATCGCCTCCAGCACGGCCTCCATCGACCTGCGCGACAAACTCCGCGTCTATCGTCGTCTAGAAGTCGCCGAATACATCGTCTGGCGCACCGAGGATGCCGAGATCGACTGGTTCGTGCTCGAAGAAGGCCAGTACATCAAGATGAAGCCCGACCGCCACGGCAAACTCCGCAGCCGCATTTTCCCCGGTCTCGTGCTAGATCTCGCCGCAGCCCTGGCGTGTGACAAAGCGAAGGTGCTATCGGCGCTGAAGAAGTAGGGACGAATGCTCACCCCCGTCATCACTCCCGAAGGAATCCTCACGCTCGAAGGCGCGGCGGAGTCGTCGGTGGAGCGGAAGATGAGCGGGTGTAACGGGGCAGTGCCTCTTCTCCGTCTGCTGGCCGCTGAGCTGCATGAGGCGGAGCTTGAGCCGCCGTTTCGATGGCTGCGCGAGTGGGCGCAGCGGTTGTTCACGCGGCTTTGCCAGACGAAAAGCATCGAGCAGCTTCCGGTGCCTCCGTTGGAGGAACGTGCGAGCTTTCTCGCCACCATCCCGCCCTTCATCGGCGCGGAGCATGTCACGGCGGAGGTGCTCGAGCGATGGTGGAATGATCTCGTGGCGCACATTGGCCAAGTCGCCACGCAGGGTGTCGAGGCCTGGCTGCGCGAGGAATGCCCGGCGTGGCATGTCGTTGGTCGCGTGAGCTTTCACCTCGCGGAGAACAAGACGGACACGCAGCGGCCTTTTGCGTTTTTGGCGACGTTTACGGAGAAACTCAGCGCCACCGGGCAGCCGCAGCATCTTCCGCTGGCGCGGGCGCTTCAGCTTTATGCCGGTCAGAAGGATCAAACGGCGCTGAATGCGCTGCTGGAGCCCGTGAGGCTCGCCGCAGACAAATCGAAGCTGCTGCGCGAGTGGCTTGAGTCGAAGCGACTCTTCCAACCGATGGCGATGTCGCCGCAGGAGGCCTATCGCGTGCTTCGCGAGACGGCCGTGTTTCAAGAATGCGGCATCATCATGAAGCTGCCGGACTGGTGGAAGGCCGGCAAGACCTCGCGCCCGACCGTCGCGGTGACCATCGATGCGCCGAAGAAGACCTCCCTGCATGCCGGCACGCTGCTGAGCTTCAAGATCGAGCAAAGCCTCGATGGCGAGCCGTTGACGCCTGCAGAACTCGAAAGGCTGCTCAGCGCCGACACGGGACTCGTTTCGCTGCGTGGCAAGTGGGTGGAGGTCGATGGCGAAAAGCTGCAGCAGGTCATGGCGCACTGGAAACGCGTGCAGAACGCCACCGGCGAGGGCGGCATCGGCTTTCTCGACGGCATGCGACTCCTCGCAGGCTTTGGCGAGGCCAAATCGGCCGCGGAGGGCGAAGTGGCCGAATTCGTGCCCGAGTGGAGCACCGTCATCGCCGGCGAAAAACTCGCCGAAGTGCTTCAAAAGCTCCAAACCCCCGAAGAAGCCTCTCCGCCCGAAAATCTGCGTGCGACGTTGCGACCGTATCAGCGGCAAGGTTTCGCGTGGTTGAAGTTCATGACGCAGTTGGGCCTCGGAGCGTGTCTGGCGGATGACATGGGCCTCGGGAAGACGGTGCAGGTGATTGCGCTGCTGTTGGCCAAGAAGGCGGACGAGGGCGTTCGCGCTCCTGCTTTGCTCATCGTTCCCGCCTCCCTCATCGGAAACTGGAAAGCCGAAGTCGCGAAGTTCGCGCCTGATCTGCGACTCTTCATTGCGCACCCCTCGCAGACGGATCGCGAAACGCTCGCTTGGGCCGCCACGCATCCGGCGGAGGCCTTGCGTGGCTTTGACGTGATGCTCACGACGTATCAATTCCTGCAAAAGACTGACGCATGGCTCTCGCACGCCTGGAGCATGGTCATTCTCGATGAAGCGCAGGCCATCAAAAACAGCGGCAGCGGCTCCGCGAAGGCGGTGAAGGCCTTGCAGGCACCCACGCGCATCGCTTTGACCGGCACCCCGGTCGAAAACCGCCCCGGCGATCTCTGGAGTCTCTTCGATTTCCTCAATCCCGGCCTGCTCGGCGGCAGCGCAGCCTTTGCCGAGGCCGTGAAACACTGCGCGAAGTCCAGCGAAGGCTACGCGCCGCTTCGAAGGCTTGTGCGGCCCTATATCCTGCGCCGCATGAAGACGGATCGCCGCATCATCAGCGATCTGCCGGACAAGATCGAGCTGAAGGCCTTCTGCGGCCTCACGAAGCGCCAGGCGACGATTTACGCGAAGCTCGTCGATCAACTCGCCAAGATGCTCGCCGACAAAGAAATGGAGCCGATCAAGCGACAGGGCCTCGTGCTCGGCTTCCTGCTCAAATTCAAGCAAGTCTGCAACCACCCAAGCCACTGGAACGGCGACGGCGCGTGGGCTCCCGCCGACAGCGGCAAGTTCGCCCGCCTCGCCGAGATCTGCGGCCAACTCGCCGAGAAACGCGAGCGCGCCCTCATCTTCACGCAGTTCCAGGAAACCTGCGATCCGCTCGCCCGCTACCTGAGCAGCGTGTTCGGTCGCGAAGGCCTCATCCTGCACGGCGGCACCAGCGTGAAGAAGCGCCCCGGGCTCGTCGAAGCCTTTCAGCAGCCCGGCGGCCCGCCCTTCATGGTCATCAGCGTCAAAGCCGGCGGCACCGGCCTCAACCTCACCGCCGCCAGCCACGTCATCCACTTCGACCGCTGGTGGAACCCCGCCGTCGAAAACCAGGCCACCGACCGCGCCTTCCGCATCGGCCAGAAACAAAACGTCATCGTCCACAAATTCATCTGCCAGGGCACCATCGAACAACGCATCGACGCTCTCATCGACGAAAAGCTGTCCCTCGCCCAGGACCTGGTGGGTGATGGTGCCGGCGCGGAGAAAATGCTCACCGACATGAGCAGCGAGGAGCTTCTCGACTTCGTGAAGCTGGATGTCAGCGCGGTGGAATAAAAAAAGGGCGGTTCACACGAACCGCCCCTCTCATGAATGATGTGTCTGCCGTGACTACTTCACAATGCCAAGCAGTTCGACGTCGAAAATGAGCGTCTCGCCAGGGCCGATGTCCTCGCCGGCCCCTTGGTCGCCATAGGCGATGTCGGAGGGCAGGTAGATGCGCCATTTCGAGCCGACAGGCATGAGCTGGAGGGCCTCGGTCCAGCCTTTGATGACCTCCTGCACGCCGAAGGTGATGGGCTGTCCGCGCTCGACGCTGCTGTCGAAGACCTTGCCGCTGATGAGGGTGCCGTGATAGTGGACGTTCACGCGGTCAGTCGCCACGGGCTTCGGTCCGTCGCCCTCCTTGAGCACTTCATACTGGAGTCCGCTTTTGGTGGTGGTGACGCCCTTTTTCTTGCCGTTTTCGGCGAGGAACTTGAGCCCGTCCTCCTTGACCTTGCCAGCATTGGCCATGCGTGCCTTTTGTTCTTCCTGCGCCTTGGCCTGCATCATGTTTTCAAAGGCCTGCATGGCAGTCATGAGCTCCTGCTCGCTGAATTTGGGCTTCGAGCCCTCCATGCCGGACTTGATGCCCTCGGTGAGCGCGGCGATGTCGATGGCGATGCCCTGGCTGCCGAACTGCTGGCCGAAGTTGCGGCCGATGAAGTAGCTGACTTTGTCCATGGGGACGTTGGCGGCATCAGGGGCGGCGGGCTCGGCTTTTTTCACTTCGGGTTCAGCGGGTTTGGCGGCGGATTTGGCTTCTTGGGCCGTGAGGGTGCCGAGCGCAGAGAGCGCACCGCACAGGATGGCGATGGGGGTTTTTTTCATGGAGCGCGGAGACTACGCGTCCACAGAAGGCGGTCAATCAAAGCCTTGGAGGGCCGGGAAAAAGCCGTTTGACCCTGGGAGGGGCATGAACCACTATCGCCGCCCCTTAAACCAGACCACACTAATGCCCGCCAAAATCTACACTGAAAAAGACGCGAGCCTCGCCCCCCTCAAAGGGAAGACTTGCGCTGTCATCGGCTTCGGCTCCCAAGGCCATGCCCACGCTCTGAACCTTAAAGAGAGCGGCGTCAAAGTCGTCATCGGCCTTTACCCCGGCTCCAAGAGCCGCGCGGTGGCTGAAGAAAAGGGCCTCAAGGTCATGGACACCGCGGACGCGGTTAAAGCGGCCGACGTCATCTTCGTCGCCGTGCCGGACACCAAGATCGGCGGCGTTTACAAGAAGGACATCGCCCCGTACCTCACCAAGGGCAAAACGCTCCTTTTCTCCCACGGCTTCGCCATCCTTTACAAGACCGTCGTCCCGCCGAAGGACGTGAACGTCATCATGGTGGCCCCGAAAGGCCCCGGCCACATCGTCCGCCGCCAATACACCGAAGGCAAGGGCGTCCCCTCCCTCATCGCCATCCATCAGAACGCCGACAAGCAGGCCAAGAAGATCGCTCTCGCCTGGGCGCACGGCATCGGCGGCACCCGCGGCGGTGTCATCGAGACCACCTTCAAGGAAGAAACCGAGACCGACCTCTTCGGCGAGCAGACCGTCCTCTGCGGTGGCTGCAGCGCCCTCGTCCAGGCCGGCTTTGAGGTGCTCATCGAGGCTGGCTACAGCCCTGAGATGGCCTACTTCGAGTGCCTGCATGAGCTGAAGCTCATCGTGGACCTCATGAACGAGTCTGGCATCGCCGGCATGCGCTTCTCCATCTCCGAGACCGCCAAGTGGGGCGATGTCACCGTCGGACCGAAGATCATCGACAAGTCGGTGAAGGTCCGCATGAAGAAGGCCCTCAAGGACATCCAGACCGGCAAGTTTGCCAAGGAATGGATCAAGGAGACCGAGACCGGCTATAAGAAGTTCAACAAGCTGCTCAAGGACGGCGAGAAGCACCCGATCGAGAAGACCGGCGCCCGCCTCCGCAGCCTCATGCCCTGGATCAAGAAGCGCGACATCAAGGGCCAGCAGGCCAGCTACGCGTGATCGGAATCCCCCCAGCGAACCTCTCACGAACGCGGACCGGAAACGGTCCGCGTTTTTTTATCGACCGATGTTGCGGCCTTTTGACCACTTTTTGACTCTTTTGACGAATGCTTGACCCCGTCGCCGCATCCCGCGTAAACTTCCGCCCTTCTTTCTCGTTAAATCCATCCAGCCCATGAACTCACCCATCGTCGAAAACACCTCCCGTCGTGACTTTTTGAAAACCGCCACCAAGGCCACCGCGGGCCTTTCGGTGCTATCCGGAATCAGCATCCCGTATGTACACGCCGCGGGCAGTGATGAAATCCGCGCGGCGCTCATCGGCTGCGGCGGTCGCGGCACGGGCGCGGCCAGCAATGCGATGACGGTGAAGCAGCGCATGCCGCGCCTCGTGGCGATGGCGGATGTGATGAAGGACCGCCTTGATGCGAGCTTTGAAAACCTCACCAAGAAGCATCCGGACCGCATGTCCGTGTCCGAGGACGCGAAGTTCATCGGCTTTGACGCCTACAAGAACGCCATCGACACGCTGCGCAAAGGTGACGTGGCCATTTTCACCACGCCGGTGGCCTTCCGCTGGGTGCATTACAAGTATGCCATCGAGAAGGGCGTGAACGTTTTCATGGAAAAGCCGATCTGCACCGACGGTCCGACCGCACGCCGTCTGCTCGCGCTGAATGAAGAGGCGAAAAAGAAGAACCTGAAGGTCGGCGTGGGCCTCATGTGCCGCCATTGCCGCGTGCGTGGCGAGCTCTTCAACCGCATCCAGGACGGTGAGATCGGCGATCTGCTCCTCATGCGTGCCTACCGCATGCAGGGCATCATCGGCAGCGTGTTCACGCCGCGCCGTGATCCGAAGTCGCATCCGAACGAGCTGCTCTGGCAGATCAAAAACTTCCACAGCTTCCTCTGGGCCTCCGGCGGCGGCTTCAGCGACTTCAACATCCACAACATCGACGAGGCCTGCTGGATGAAGAACGACTGGCCGGTCGAGGTGCAGGCCAGCGGCGGCCGCAGCGACCGCGGTGACAACGTGGACCAGAATTTCGACCACTACTCCTGCGAGTACACCTTCAAGGACGGTGCTAAGCTCTTCCTCGAAGGCCGCACGGCGTTGAACGTGCACACCCAGTTCGCCACGCAGGTGCATGGCACCAAGGGCTGCGCCATCGTCTCCACCGCCGGCCATTTCCCGTCGAAGGCGATGAGCTTCAAGGGCCAGGACTTCACCAACCGCGCGAATCTGCTCTGGCGCGGCAAGCAGCCGGAGCCGAACCCCTACGACCTCGAGTGGGAAGACCTCGTGAAAGCCATCAGCGACGACACCGAATACAACGAAGTCGAGCGCGGCATCAAATCGAGCGTCACCACCGCCATGGGCCGCTGGGCGGCGCATACCGGCCAGAAGATCACATACGAGGAGTACATCAACAGCCCCTTCGAGTTCTCGCCGGACGTGGACAAGCTCACTCTGGAAAGCGCTCCGCCGCTCGTTGCTGACAAGGACGGCAACTACCCGTTCCCGAAGGCCGGCCAGTTCAAGGACCGCGAATACGCCATGGAGCCCCAGGCGAATCCGTTCCCGCTGATCAAGTTCGGCGCATAACACGCCATTTGGAAAATCCGCCGGATCAGCACGGTCCGGCGGATTTTTTGTGCCTTCACATGCCGTATTGAACCCATGCCCGCGCTGCGCTCGTCTTCTTCCTGGAAATGGTATGTCTGCGGCCTGCTGCTGCTGGCCACCACGATCAACTACATGGATCGTGTCACGCTGGCGAACGCGTCGGTGCGGGTGACGAAGGAGTTTGCGCTGACGGAGCAGCAGTATGGCACGCTGGAGCTCGCGTTTGGCTGGGCCTTCGCCGCAGGCTCACTGGTGTTTGGCTTTCTGGCGGATCGCTTCCGCGTGTACTGGCTGTATCCGTGCATTCTGGCCGGCTGGTCGGTCATGGGCATGATTTCCGGCTGGACGGCGGATTACACGCAGTTGCTCGTGTGCCGGACGTTGCTGGGCTTTTTCGAGGCGGGGCACTGGCCGTGCGCACTGAAGACCACGTTTGCCGTTTTGAGCGAAAAGGACCGCACCATGGGCAACAGCGTGCTGCAGAGCGGCGCGTCGATCGGCGCGATCATCACACCGCAGGTGATGAAATGGCTCATGACGGCGGAAACCGGCTCGTGGCGCAGCGCGTTCATCGTTGTGGGCGCGTTCGGGCTCGTGTGGGTGCTGGTGTGGTTCGTGATGATGCGGCCGCAAGAGCTGGATGCAGCCCCGGCAGCGGCCGAGGAGGCTCCGAGGCTGCCTCTGGGCGGGATTTTGCTCAGCCGGCGCTTCTGGGCCGTGGCGCTGCTCATCACGGGCACGCAGACGGTGTGGCACATCTACCGCGTGTGGTTGATGAAATTCCTCCAGACGGGCCGCGGCTACGAGGAGGACGCGGCGCTGAATTTCCAGTCGGCGTATTACATCTCGACGGATGTGGGCTGCATTGTGGCGGGTTTGGTGTCGCTGTGGCTGGCGCGGCAGTTTGGACTGAGCGCGCATGATGCGCGTCGTCGGGTGTATGCGGGCGCGTGCATGCTGACCTCGCTGAGCGTGGCGCTGCCGTGGCTGGGGCAAGGGCCGCTGCTGCTGGTGGTGCTGCTTCTCATTGGTGCGGGCGCGCTGGCGCTGTTTCCGTGCTACTACAGCTTCGTGCAGGAGCTGTCGGCGCATCATGTGGGCCGGCTCACGGGTCTGCTGAGCATGTGGGTGTGGGCGGTGACCTCCCCGCTGCACCAGCTCTTTGGCTGGATGGCGGACACGTCGAAGTCCTACGACCTGGGGCTGGTGGTTGCCGGGCTGGCCCCGTGGCTGGGCGTGCTTTCCATGGCGCTGCTGTGGGGCAGGGGATCGGACGGTCTGGAGGCACCAGGAAGGACGCAGGCATAAAAAAACGTCGGAAAGTCGCCGCGGAGCTTGTGAAGCAGGCGGCATACGTCGTATGGTCCGGACTTCCGACCGCCCATGCGCATGAAAATCCGCCCCTTCCTTCTGCTGCTGCCTCTCTTCCTCGCCGGAGCACCCTATTTAACCGCGCAACAGGATGGCGCGGCCGCCACGGCAGAGTCCACCACGCCGCCGGAGTGGGAGGGGATCGTGAACATCGACGTCTCGGTGCTGATGCCGGACTTTCGCGAACCGTGGAACGCGGGCCAGCCCTCGGGGGGCAGCGGGACCGGTTTCCTGATCGGGAAGAACCGTTTCATGACCAACGCGCACGTCGTGAGCAATGCCACGCGCATCCTGATCCGCACCTCGAACGATCCGGAGCCGCATCCGGCGCGCATTGTGCATATCGCGCATGACTGCGACCTGGCGCTGATCGAGGCGGAGGACGCCAGCCACTTCGAGAAGCTCCAGCCGCTGACCTTCGGCGGCATCCCCCGCCTGAACACGGAGGTGATCGCCATCGGCTATCCCATCGGCGGCGAGCGTGTGTCCGTGACGCGCGGAGTAGTCTCCCGCATCGACTTCCGCCCCTACAGCCACACGAACGTGGACTCCCACCTCTGCATCCAGGTGGACGCGGCCATCAATCCAGGCAACTCCGGCGGCCCGGTGGTGCAGGACGGGAAGGTCGTCGGCGTGGCCTTCCAGGGCTTCAGCGGGCGCGTGGCGCAGAATGTGGGCTACATGATCCCGGTCCCGGTGGTGAAACGCTTCCTGAAGGATGTGGAGGACGGCCGCTACGACCACTATGTGGATCTGGCGGTGAGTGATTTTCCGGTGGAGAACCCCGCGCAGCGCAAGGCCCTGGGTCTGGAGACGGATGGCATCGGTGTGATGGTAGGGGATGTGGAGCCCGCGGGCAGCGTGGGTGACCTGCTGAAACCTGGGGACGTGATCCTGGCCATCGACGGCAATCCGGTGCTCAACAACGGCCTCGTGCGCATCGAGGGCGACCTGGTGGACATGAACGAGATCGTCGAGCGCAAGTACGCCGGCGACAGCATCCAGCTCCGCTGGGCGCGCCAGGGCAAGGTGGAGACGAGCACCGTGAAGTTGAAGCGCTTCACGCCCTATGTGAAGCTGGGCGCGCAGTACAACCAGCGCCCGCGCTACCTGGTCTATTCAGGCCTCGTTTTCCAGCCGTTGGACCGCAATCTGATGGACGCGCACCAGATCCGCGACAGCAGCGTGAACTACTTCTTCGAGCGCTACCTCACGGACAAGCTGTACGTGGAGCGCCCGGAGCCCGTCGTGCTGACCACTGTGCTGCCAGACGCGGCGACGACCTGGCTCACACCCTACGCCCACAGCCTTGTGGACGAGATCAACGGCGTGAAGATCCGCAGCCTGGAGGATGTGAAAACCGCCCTGGCGGACAAGAACAAGGCCTTTGTGGAGATCCGCCTGCACGAAAAGACGCGTCCGCTCATCCTGAAACGCGACCTGGCCGACGCCGCCCATCCCCGCATCATGCAGACCTACAACATCCAGGAGGACAGCTACCTCGGGCAGGAGTGACCGTCGCACACGCCGGACTGTGTTTTCCCGCCGATCCACCTTTTTTGATTCCAAGCCATGATCTCTCTCTTTCGCTCCCTGATGTGCCTGCTGCTGCCCGTCGCGCTGCTGAACGCGCAGGCCCCGGCCTCGCCAAAGGCCCCTGGCAAGGCCAAGGCGTCCAAATCCGCCCGCCCGGTGCCTGCCGCGTCCTCCAAGGGGCCGGAGACAGCGCAACCCAAGTCCCTGCTGAAGGTCAATGTGACCGCCCAGCCCTACAGCCTGCATTTCCCCTGGCAAAAGGAGTCGCCGAACAACAGCCGCGGCCTGGGCGTGGTGCTGGAAGGCAACCGCGTGCTGGTGACCGCGCAGATGGTGGCGGATGCGACCTATATCGAAATGGAGCTGCCGGACACCGGGCAGAAAATCCCTGCCAAGGTGGTGGCCGTGGACTACGAGGCCAATCTGGCCCTCATTGAGTCCGCGCTGCCGGAGGCCATGCAAAAGTCCTTCTTCGCCGGCCTGCGCCCGATGGGCCTCGACACCGGCAGCCGTGTGGGGGATTCGGTGTCCGTCTGGCAGGCCGGGCGGGTGGGGGACCTGATCGAGACGCCGCTCAATGTCAGCAAGGTGCTCATCCGCCGCTACATCGTCGAAGGCTCGTCCTTTCTCGTCTATGAGGCCACCGGCATCATCCGCAGCGAAGCGAACAGCTTCACACTGCCTGTGATCAAGGGGAACAAGCTCGTCGGCCTGCTGCTCAGCTATGATTCGAAGAACCAGGTCACCACCATACTGCCCGCGCCCATCATTGAGCACTTCCTCAAAGACTTCGCCGATGGTGGCTACGAGGGCTTCCCCGGCCTCGGCATGGAGTACCAGGTCACGCTCGACGAGCAGTTGCGGGAGTTCCTGGGCCTCAAGCCAGACGCGCCCGGCGTGTTCATCACCGGGGTCATCAAGAACGCCTCGGCGGAAAAGGCCGGGTTGAAAAAAGGGGACATCCTCGTGTCCATCGACGGCAACGCCATTGATGCGCGCGGCGACTATCGCGATCCTGTGTATGGCGCGCTCAATGCCAGCCACCTCGTCCGTGGCCGCGCCTACGTTGGTGACAAGTTTGAGCTCGGCGTGCTGCGGGACGGGAAGCCGCAAACCCTCAGCGGGACGCTCGCCCGCAAAAAACCGGAGGACTACCTGGTGCCGCCATATGCCTTTGACCGCGGCCCGCGCTACGTGCTGATGGGCGGCCTGCTTTTCCAGGAGCTGTCAAAGCCCTATCTCGACGCCTTTGGAGAGCAGCAGAGTGAAAACGCCTCCCTGCTGCGCCTTGGGCACATCGCCGCGCATCCCGATGAGATCGAGGCCTCCGGACGCAAAAAGCTCGTTTTTCTCAGCATGGTGCTGCCAACGCCGAGCGCGCAGGGCTACGACCGCCTCGGCGGCATCATCGTGAACAAGGTCAACGGGCACGCCATTGGAGATCTCAACGACCTCGATGCCGCCTTCAAAGACGTGAAGGGCGCCGCGCATGCCATTGAGCTCGACGACTTCCCACGTGTGCTGCATCTCGATGCCATGGCAGCGGAACGTGACAACCTGCGTCTCCAAGGCGGCGCCTACCGCATCCCGGCGCTCAAGCGGCTGGAATAGCCGGGGCACCGGAGGCGGGAACGGCCATCCCGCCTCCTATTTGAGGCTTCGCAGCCAGGCGACGAGGTCAAGGAGCTCGCCTTCGGGCATCGTTTGGTCGAGGCCCATCGGCATGAGGCTGGTGGTGAGGGTGGTGTCGCCGGTAATGGTTTGATGGGGGATGTTTTTTTCCTGGCCGGCGATGTCGAGGATGAGGAGGCCTTCGGCGGTGTGGGATTTGATGACGCCAAGGGTTTGCTGGCCGTCGCTGGTTTCGATGATGTGGGCCTCGTAGTCGCGGGCGAGGGTGTTCGACGGGAAGAGGATGCTTTCGAGCAAATCACGCTCGGTGCGGATGGCGCCGATGTGGGAGAGATCCGGGCCGATGGCGCGACCGGTCTCGCCGATCTTGTGGCAGGCGATGCAGGTGCCTTTGCCGGCTTTGAAGTGTTTTTCGCCGTTCGCAGCGTTGCCGCTGGCGATCACTTTGTCCGCGAGGGGGCCAAGCTGGCGTTTTTTGGCCTCCGTGGCGGCCACGGCGGTGTTGTAGGCAGGCAGGATGATCGTCTCAAAGATCTCCGGCGGCAGGTCGGCGAGCGCGGTGCGGTATAAACTCTCCTGCTGGCTGGCGATGGTCGGATTCTTCGCGATTTCTCGGGCGAGCAACTTTGCGATCTCGGCATCTTTGTGGCGCTTGAGCAGCGGCAGCAGCGTTTTGAGCTCCACCGGGCCGACGGTGGCAAACAAAGGCGCGATCTGCGGGATTTGCTCCTTCGTCATCGGTGCGGAGGCGAGCATGCCCGCGGCCTGAATCTTGGCCGCGGAGGACGACGCGGCATCGGCGAGGACGTTTTTGACCATGTCGAAGGTCTCGCCGGTGAGCTTGACCGACTTCGCCGAGTCGAGTGCTTTCAAGCGGATGGAAAGCGGGCGCTTCGTGTCGCTAGCGATGGCTTGGAGGGTGGCGTCGAAGTGCGGCGACTTCAGTTTCTTGATCGCGTCGAGCACCAGCGGTGTGGGCGTAGCGAGAAGTGCTTTGAGAGGCGAGAACCATGCTTCATTCGTTACGCTGGCTGTCTGAGCAGACAGAATACTCAAGGCAGTGTTTTTCACCTCTGCGGCAGCGTGTTCGAGCATTTTTGTGATTAATGCCTGTGTGTTGGGCTTGGAGATGAACGCAATGCAAACGCTCTGCAGAGCTTTGAGGCGGCGCTGATTCACCTTCGACTCGGCAAGCCAGCCTTCAAACCGGCTGATGTGGTCCGTGTCAGTGTCAGGATCACTTAACACGACTTTGAGAGCCTTGTCGGCCAGGGCGGGGTCCTCTGAATCCAAGTGCGCCGCGGCGATACCCATTGCGTGATGATACGAATAACCATCCTCGTAGGTCACGCATTGAAACATCTGTCTGAGTTCCAAATTGCTGCTCGCCTTCTTCAATTCATCCCAATGAACAAAAGGAACCTCTTCAGCGATGCGGATAAGCGAGTGTTCCGTGGAAGGATCCAATTCGATCTTCAGCAAGGCTCTGAGCGCGGACCGAAGTTCCTTGGGAGCGATGAACCCGCCTGACTGCTTGATCTCTTCTTGCAGAGATTCCAGTGCTCGCCTGCGCGCGTGGGCATCGCTCGATTGAATGGCAGCGATTCGATCTTTGACGTCCGTTTGGCGGGCGGAGGCGTCCAAATTCCTGGCAAACTGCGGTGCTGGCTGTGGCTTTTTCGGCTTGATGCGATACACGGCACCGAGGAGGTCGGATTTCGCCATTAGGGAGCTCGGGCAGCCGATGCGGAACCAGCCGCCGGTGTCGAAGAGGAGGAGCGAGCCGTCGCGTGGGTCCTCCATCACGTCGGTGAGGTGGATGTCGGGGTTGTGGAGTTTGAGGAACTCGTTTTCGACGGCCTTGTAGGTGCTGCCGCTGGGTGTGAGCTCCATGCGCACGAGGCGCTGGGTGTTGAAGTGGGTGACGAGGAAGTGCTCGGGTGCCTCTTTGCGGGCAGGAGTGCCCGCATCACTTCCATACGAGCGCCAGAAGCAGCAGCCGCTGACGGCGACGTGGCCGAAGTTGTACATCACGGGCATGGTTTCGAGCGTGCGCGGGAGATGGGCGATCGCCTTGAGCTGGTCGCTGCGCTCGTAAACGCCGCCGTAGAGCCAGTGGATGATCGTGTCGCCGCGAGGCTGGGTGTAGTAAAGGTTTTGCACGCCGATGATGTCGCCGCTGCGGGTGAAATCGACTTCGACGGGGTTGTCACCGCAGCCGAGCGAGTGCCAGGCGACATCGCTGCCGTCCGGTTTGCAGCTCCAGATCCCGCAGGCGAGCGAGGCATCGACGGGCGTGCCGTCCTTCTGCTTCACGTCGTGGCCTTTGCGGCCGTGGCACCAGTAGAGGCGGCCGTTGGGATGCAAAAACGGGCCATGGATGTCGGCGGCATTGCCGGTGTATTCGAAGCCGGTGACGATCTCCTCGCGCTTGTCGGCCACGCCGTCGTTATCGGTGTCGGTGAGCTTCCAAAGCGACGGCGGCGAGCCGACGTAGAGGCTGCCATCGAGCCAGCACGCACCCTGCGGGAAGGTCATTTTGTCGGCGAAGACCGTGCTTTTGTCGAAAGCGCCATCCTTGTCGGTGTCTTCGAGCATGAGGACTCGATTCGGAGGATTCTCCTCGAGCTGCTTCTTGTTCCAGTTCACACCGACACCGTCGCCGACGAAGAGACGGCCCCTGTCATCGAGACAGCCCATGATCGGATGCGTGACGAGCGGCGACGCGGCGGCGACTTCGAGTGTGTAGCCGTCCTGCAGGTCGTGCTTTGGCAAAGCGAGTGACGATTTGCCCGTGACGACGACGGGGCGCTTGGCGCTGTCAGGTATCGTGTTGCCCTTGTCCGGCGGCAGATCGGCGGCGAGGACGGGGAGGGCGAGGAAGGGCAGGAATCGGCGCATGATTCACATACGCTGCCTGCAGAGCCGGTTTTTGAACCGTCTCTACTTCCGTCGCACTTCCTGGACCTCGAGGGCGGTGAGCTTCCACTCCCCTTCCATAGGCTCCACGGTCACGCGGGCCTTGTAGCCGTTGTAGCGCGGGTGGGAGTGCCCCCAGTGCCCGACCGTGCCGATCGTGCTCCAGTTGCAGTCGGCTATGAATCCGCCGGACGGGGTCTCTCCGGTGATCTTGTCCACCGTGGCCTCGAACTCGGTGATGAGCACACGCGTGCCCTCGCGTCCGTCGAGGGTCAGCGCCTGGATGGTCTCCAGGTAGAGCTTGCGGAGCAGCTCGCCGTCGATGCTGCGCTGCAGCACGTCGTAGATGCGGGATTCGGAGCGGTGGTCAAAGGCGCGGTAAACATTGCGCAGCAGCGGGGAGACGATTTTTTGCGCGGCGCTGGCGTCACGCACGCGCGGTGCGGATTCACCGCGCTCGACCGTGACCACGATAAGCTTGCCGATGAGCACAAGGCCGAAGACCCACACGACAAAATAGGGCAGCCCCCCTCCCGGCAGGCGGTAGTCGCGATGCCAGATCCACGCATAGAAGACAATGCCGCCGAGGATCCAGGCGATGGCTCCAACGGGAATGCGCATGGGCTGCGCGGGCTCGTAGGTGGGCACGGCGGCCAGCGGAGCAGGGCGCAGGCGGCCCTTGTTCGCCCAGGTGATCCGTTTGATGACGTTGTTGACCTCGCCGCGCTCGCTCTGGCTGCCATGGAGGATGAGCACAGGCAGGGAGCGCATCTGGTTGATCCAGCCCTTCCACATGACCTCCACCTCGTCCGGCGTCTCGGTGGTGGTGAACTGCCACACGAGGCCGAGCATGCATTGGTTGCGCGGGATGTCCTCCTCCGCGTCCATCGGAATGGTGGAGCCGGGCCGGCCTTTCACGAAGAAGGCGGCGGGCGCGGCATACGGCTCGCGGCGGCCGTTGGTGGTCATCGCGCACCAGTCAGCGGCCAGTTTTTCCGTGAGCTGGATCACCTCGCGCTGCGCGGCAACGGTGATGGGATCAGGGCGTGCCTTGTCATCCGGGCGCAGCCAGGATTCCACCGTGTCCATGTCAAACAGGGCCTCCACGCGTGTCTGGTACGGTTCGACGTAGAGATAGAGCTGCGCCACCGGCCCTGTGAGCACGTTGGCGGCGGCTGTGGGCAGCGGCGGCGGCGTGGCATCCGGTTTGGCGGGGGGCGGTGCGGCGGGCTTGGTCTCCGGTGGCACGGGTTTGGCCGCGCCGGGCACCTGGTCCAGATTGAAGGGCAGGGGAATGCCCGATCCTGGAGTCACCTGTGCCTGCACGCAGCACCCAACCGCGAGCAAAAGCAGCGTGAGGCGGCGCAGCAGGGCGGTGAGGAATTTGGCGGGAGGCATCGGGAGAAGTACGGAGGCAGCTTCACAGCGTCCAGGGCTTGCGCCACTCTTTCGAGAGCAGCTTCGAGGTCGCGGCGTTGCCGGCGATGGTTTCGGTCTTCGGGTCCCACTTCAACGCCGCAGTGCCGGTGCGCAGGGCGATGTTTGCCAGGTGGGCGATGCTGATGCTGCGGTGGCTGACCTCGACGGGCGTGGCGGTGGCCTTGCCGTCGTAGATGCAGGAGAGGAAATTGTCCGTGTGGTCCTTGCTCTCGTAGAGGTGGATTTCACCGTCACGGGCCTTGTCACGCAGGATGTCCGGGCTGCTGGCCTGGATCTTGCCGCGGTTCACGTAGATCCACTTGCCGTCTTCGCCTTCAAAGAACACGCCGGTGTGGTCAAAAGCCTTCGTGGAGCCTGATTGGGCGTTTTGAGCCTCGACCTCGGGCATGAGCCTGGACTCGGGGCTGGCCACATGCATGAAGACACCGCTTTCATACACGCACTCGAAGCTGAACTCGGTGGCGGTGTTGTAGAGCGCGTTCAGGTCGAGCCTGCCGGTGATGTTTTTGATCTCCACGGGGCCGGTCAAATCGGTGCCCATGCCCCACTGGGCGATGTCGATGTGGTGGGCTCCGAAGTCGGTGATCATGCCGCCGGAGAAGTTGAAGTTGTGACGCCAGTTTAGCGGCAGCAACGCCGGACGGTAGTCCATCTGCTCCGCCGGGCCGAGCCACATCTCGTAGTCGAAGTCGGCGGGCACGGGGGCTGTGTTGATCTGGTCGGCCATGCCATTCCAGTTCTTGTGACCGCCGGGAAGACCCACGCGGACCTTTTGCAGCTTGCCGATGCGGCCGTTGCGCACCTGTTCGCAGGCGAGGCGGAAGTACACATCACTGCGCTGCTGGCTGCCGGTCTGCCAGGTGACACCGGCTTTGGCGACTTCGTCACTCATGAGGCGGCCTTCGGCCACGGTGAGGGCCAGCGGCTTCTGGCCGTAGATGTGCTTGCCTTTGCGGGCGGCATACACGGCCATGTAGGCATGCCAATGATCGGGCGTGGAGACCTGCACGGCGTCGAGGTCCTCCTTCTCCATCATCTCGCGGAAGTCAGCGTAGGCCGTGCAGCCCTTGACCGGCTTGTGCTCGGCCTTGGAATAGGCCTCGTCGATGATCTTGCGGCCGGCCTCGCGTCCGCCGGTTTCCTTGCCGTCGTAGCCGTAGTGGCCGTATTCCTTCATCGGATCGGCCACGGAGATCACCTGGCATTTGCCATTCGAGAGGAAGGTCGGCGTCCAGTCACCCGCGATGGTGCCCCAGCCGATGGCTCCCACGGTGATGCGTTCCGAGGGAGCCGGGCGGCCCGGCTTTCCAAACACGGACGATGGCACGATCATCGGGAAACCGAGGGCGGCGGCGCTTTGAGCCAGGAAACGACGGCGGGAGGTGGTGGGGACGCGGTGGAGCATGGTGGTGCGAGGTAAAAGCTGCTTATAGCGACGCTGGTCGCCGATGGGAAGGGCGGAAAAAACGAAAAGAAACCCCGGGAGCTCTTATGATCGCGGAAACAGCCGCTGGAGCAGGTCTTCCAGCTCCGCTACAGATGCCAGTGTGTGATCTGCAGCCACCCGGGGCTCGTGGTGGCTCAAAATGCGGATCGTGTGCGGCACACCGGCATTTTTCGCCATCTGGATGTCACGGTCATGATCGCCGACGAGCCAGCTCCGGCCCAAATCGAGGCCATGATCGTCCCGCGCGCGGAAAATCATCTCGGGCCCCGGCTTCCGGCAGGTGCAGGTGCCGGAAAGGTGTGTACAGGCGTAGATGCCGTCGAAAGCCGTTCCCTGCTCCGCCAGCATCGCCTGCATCCGGGCGTGGATGGCATCCAGCGTCTCCTGGCTCATGAGGCCCTTTCCCACCCCCTGCTGGCTGGTCACCAGGATGAGCTTGAAGCCCGCTTTTTTGCACCAGGCCAACGCCCCGGCGATGCCCGGGCTGAGATGAAAATCCTCCGGGCGCAGCACATAGCCGGCCCCGGGCGACACGTTCACCACGCCGTCGCGGTCGAAGAAAAAGGCGGGATGCGGCGTTTCCGTGGCAGTCATTGATTTAGCAGGTGACAGCACACCCGCGCCTCTGGCAAACTCAAATCCACCACCGCCATGAACACCCGCCGCCATTTCCTTTCCACCGTCCTCGGCGCCAGCGCCGCCTCCGCCCTGGCCCAGGACGCGAAGCTTTCCTACAAGGGCGAAAACATCCAGTTCGGCCTCGTCACCTACCAATGGGGCAAGGACTGGGACATCCCCACGATCATCCAGAACTGCGCCGCCGCGAAAGTCTTCGGCGTCGAGCTGCGCGTCGAGCACAAGCACAACGTCACACCCGAGCTGACCCCGCAGCAGCGCGCCGAGGTGCGCGCGCGGTTTGACGACGCGCCGGTAAAAGTACTGGGCATGGGCACGAATTTCGAGTTTCACTCCCCCGATGCCGCGGTCGTGAAGCAGAACATTGAGGGTGCAAAGGCCTTCATCAAGCTCAGCCATGACATCGGCGGCACTGGCGTGAAGGTGAAGCCTAACGCGCTGCCCAAGGACGTGCCTGCGGAGAAGACCCTCGTGCAGATCGGCAAGGCGCTCGGAGAACTCGGTGCCTACGCCATCGGTTTCGGCCAGGAGATCCGTCTGGAGGTGCATGGCAAGGACACGTCCTTGCTCCCGAACGTCAAAATCATCATGGACGCCTGCGCGGACGCCGACAATGTGCGCGTCTGCTGGAACTCGAACGACACGGACCTCGAAGGCGCGGGTATCGAGGCGAATTTCGCCCTTGTGAAGGACCGCCTCGCCGGAGTGACGCACATCCGGGGCGTCGGCCAGGCGAAATATCCCTTCGACAAGCTCGCCCGGCTCCTCGTCGAGGCCGATTATGAGGGCCATGTCTGCCTGGAGGCCGCCAAACTGCCGGAAGGCGACCCCGTGGCCGCCCTGGCCAAGGAGCGTGAGCTTTTCATGAACCTCGTTCTTGAGGCCCGCAAAGCTGACGCGTGAGACGGCGCCAGTGCGTGCGTGCTCCCTCCGCTTGACACCCCGTGCCACCATGGCGTGGTCTTGTTGACACTCCATGAATGTGCATGACGTCCGTGCCGACCTCACTCAAGAGGTCTTGGGGAGATATTCATGCAAAAGTTCTTCGAGCTGCGGCAGGCCGAAAGGTTTTTTCAGAAATCGGGTGGCTCCGCTGGCGATGCAGCGGTCCTCCTCCACAGGGCCGGAATAACCTGAGATACAGATTACCGGGACCTGGGCCAGCCTGGGATTGTCGCAGGAGCGGAGTTGTTGCACAACCTGGAGGCCGTCGAGCAGCGGCATGCGCACGTCGATGATGATAAGGTCCGGATGATGTTCAAAAGCCAGACGCAGAGCTTCAAGCCCGTCGCTTGCCAGGAGGACGCGCATGCCCAGTTCTTCGAGGTAATGGGACGCCACGGTCGTCAGTGCCACCTGGTCATCCGCCATCAAAACCAGCGGCCGGTTTTCTAAAGGCGGCGTTTCCTGCCCCTCGTGCGAGGAGACGGTTTCATGAAGGAAAGAAGGCGCCTCGGCATGGGGCTGGGATGGCGTGGCGTGCGGAAGTGGAAGGACCATCCCGAGCCCCGGATAGCCGCTGAACACGCGCCTGGCGAAAAGTTGCCCCCCCCACTGCGCCACCCGATGCTCTAAAAGCTGCAATCCGATTGGTTTGATCCGCCCGAGTTGTTCCAGGGCGATGGCGAGGATGTCTTTGTCTTGAGAACCTTGCGAGCAATCATCTCCCAGTGACGCCGTGAGACTCGTCTCCCGGGCCGTCACCGTGAGACACACTTGGGAATCCTTGGGCAGCAATAAAATGCCACAGGCGATCAATTCAACAAGTGGATGGCCAAGCGCGGCCGCATCTGCCGAACTCGCAGCGGCAGGCATTTCCAAATGGATGCGGACAACGGTCGAGCGCTCATGGAGCAAAGCCTGGTTTTGTTGCAGTGCTTTCCGGCATGCTCCGTCCAGATCCACCGCATCTGCAAATGGAACCGGTGCTGGCGGGCGCCCCAGCCATACTTCAGCCAGGTTGTCCAACAGGCCGAGTGTTTCGCGGGCCTGCTGCTGCATGGACAGCACCGCTCCACGCTGCGGGGCTGTCATGGGGCCGTGGAGCCCTTCTGTGAGCATTTCAGAATGGGCGATCAAAGCCGACAAGGGACCGCGGAGCTCGTGCAGGATGCTGGCAAGAGAATTCGTGTCCAAAGCAGGGGAGGGGGCGGCGGATAACATGCGGCTGTGCTAGATTGATAACCCCGCGAAGACCCTAAATGTACATTTATTCTCCCTTAACCAACTACACTTTCAAGACTCGCTGTATATAATGTCCGTCCTCAACTTTTTCATTCGTCCCGGTCAGAAATTTTATGGAATCCAGCCTCCTATCATCACCTAGCAAAGGATGTCGGCCGAATGTCCTCCTGGTGGAGGATCATCGAGGCTACCGCCAGGTGGTGAAACTTGGGTTGGAGACTTTCTTGGACGGGTGGGAGGTGGCTGAGGCGGAAAGTGTCGCCGAAGCGGGACGCATCCTGCGAGGACAGGCATTTCGTGTGCTGGTCTGTGACATGGTCCTGCCGGATGGCAGTGCTGCAGATGTGGTGGAGGAGTGCGCCGCCGCAAAATCCGGTGGGATGAGGGTGATCCTTTTCAGCAATCATTCGGAGGAACAGATGAAGTTTGCGGACTCGCATCCTTGCATCCACGGACAGATAGCCAAGGAACGTGGCGTCAGGGAGCTGGCGCGGCTGATCGAGCACCTGACAGGAACTGGCGTTCATGGCACTGGAGTGGAGTGCCAGCCCGATTCCAAAGCATGAAACCATTCCCAGGAAGATGTCCATTCGAGAATACGACGAGATAGTGCTGTGGCATCGTGAGATCGTGGATTCGATCCATGATGCTGTTTTTGTGCATGATGGCACCACCGGACGGATCGAGCTTGTGAACCATCGGGCTGAGGAGATGTATGGAATTCGCAGCGAGGAAACGGACTCGCTCACTGTGGCACAGCTCAGTGTCAACATACCGCCGTACACCAGCCGGGAGGCATTGGAGTGGCTGCGGCGCGCTTGCGAGGAGGGGCCACAGTTGTTTGAATGGCAGGCCCGTGACACCAGCAACAGGGTTTTCTGGGTGGAAGTGAACCTCCGGAAGGCCGAGGTGATGGGCAGTGTGAAGGTGCTGGCCACCGTGCGCGACATTTCGCAGCGAAAACAGGCGGAGGAAGAGCTCCGCCGTAGCGAGGAAAAGTTCCGGGCGGTGCTGGGCAGCGCGAAGGATCCCGTGTACTGTCTGAACTTGTCCACGCTTTCCTATGAGTACATGAGCCCTGCGGTGGAGCAGGTCCTGGGCTTCACCATGGAGGAGTGCCTGGAGGGCGGGCTGGCCTTCTTCCGGGCGCACATACACCCGGATGATCTGGCTGAGAGCCAGCGGCGGCTGGAAGACTTTCTACAGGGGCTCGGCGAGTTTCCACCGGTGGTGGAGTATCGCTTCGCGCACAAGACACGCGGTTACCGCTGGATCACGGACAGCCGCTCCATCGTGAGGGACCGGGAAGGGCATGCCGGCGCCATCATCGGCAACCTGAGGGATTCAACGCTGCGCAAAGAACAGGAGGCCGCCCTGGAACAGCGGGCGCATGCAGCCTTGCTGTCTCACCTGGAAGGCATGCCGCTGGCGCTTGTGGAATGCGACCGGCACAATCGTGTGTGCATCTGGTCACCACAGGCGGAAAAGCTCTTTGGCTGGAGTGCTGATGTGGTGATAGGGAGGCATCATTCCGAATGGGGTTTCATCCACCCTGACGACGCTCCACGCGCCGAGGCGTCCTTGAGGCGGCTGCTGGACCGCTCCGAATCCCGGAACACCTGCGTGCATCGCAATTTCACCCGGGACGGCCGCATCCTGGTCTGTGAATGGCACAACTCGGTCGTTCTCAACGAGGAAGGGGAGATACAGTCCGTCCTCATGCTGGCTTCCGACATCACGCTGGAGAAGAAACTGGAGGCTGCGCTGCGCGCGATGGCCGAGGGCGTCGAAATGAGGAGGGGGGAGACTTTTTTTCAGTTTTTATGCCTGCAACTGGCGGACACTTTGGAGACGAAATTCGCATCTGTGGCCATGCTGATTCCCGAACGCGACCGGATGGTCCGTACTCTTGGTTTTTGCGCCGGCGGGAAGGTGCAGCCAAATGTGACATACTCCGTGATCGACACGCCGTGCCACAATGTGCTCTCTGGTGAAGTGTGTTATTACGACGCGGGGCTGCAGGAACGGTTTCCCAATGACCTGATGCTCCAGGAACTGGGCGTCACCTGCTACATGGGAATGCCGCTGCATGCATCCGACGGCAGGGTGATCGGACTGATCTCCGCTTTTCATACGCAGGCGATGGACCGGCAGGAGCGGCTGCAGGCGATGTTCCAGATCTTTGCCGTGCGCGCCGCGGCGGAACTGGAGCGTCACCAGGCGGAAATGGCGCTGCGGCGGAGCGAAGAACGCTACGCACTGGCGGCGAGCGGCTCCACCGGCGGGGTTTGGGACTGGGACATTCACACCGGGGGCGTGTACTATTCTCCGCGCTTTCGCGAGCTGCTGGGCTACTCGCCGGAGGAGTTTCCGAGCTTGTTTTTTTCCTGGGAGCAGAAGATGCATCCCGACGACGTGGCGCTGGTGCAGGCGGCGCTGGAGGCACATCTGGAAAGAAGGCAGCCATTTTGCGTGGAGCACCGTCTTCGTGTCAAATCCGGGGAGTTTCGCTGGTTTGAGGCCCGCGGGCAGGCGTTGTGGGATGAGGCAGGAGCTCCTTACCGCATGGCTGGATCGGCGCTCGACATTCACGAGCGGAAGCTGGACGAGCAGCGCCTGCTGCGACTGAACCGCCTGCATGCGATGTCGAGTGGAATCAACGAGGCGATCGTGCGCATCCAGGAGCCCCAGATTCTTTACGACACGGCGGTTCGAATCGCGGTGGAAAAAGGCAGCATGAGAATGGCGTGGATCGGCCTGCCGGACGAGAAGTCCGGCATCCTGAGGCCGGCGGCCTGTGCCGGACATCATCAGGGGTATCTGGATCAGATCGTGATCGATGTGCGTGATGACAGCGCCTCGGGGGGCGGACCCTCGGGGCGCGCCTTGAGAAGCGGGGTTCATGTTGTCTCCAACGACATCAGCCGGGACCATGCCTTTTACTTCCGGGAACGAGCCCTCGCCTGCGGCTTCCACTCCTGTGCCGCTTTCCCGCTAAAACCGGACGGAAAGACCATCGGGGTGCTGCTCATTTACGCGGATGAACGTGATTGTTTCCAGGAAGAGGAGGTGCGGGTGCTGTGCGCGCTGGCGGAGAACCTGTCTTTTGCGCTGGCGGCGGCCGAACGCGAGCGGGAACGACGCCAGGCCATCGAGGCGTTGAAAGAGAACGAACGGATGATCTCCACACTGATGGGGAACCTGCCCGGGATGGCATACCGCCGCCGCGTGTTCCCTTCTCCAGCGATGGAGTTTGTCAGCGAGGGATGCCTTGATCTCACCGGTCACGAGGCACACGAAATCATCGGAGGCAGGGGGCCATCCTTCGATTCCCTCATCCACTCCGAGGACCGCGACCGTGTCCTTCAGACTATCCACGAGGCAGTTTCGAGCCAAGGCCACTTCGAGACGACCTACCGAATTGTGCAGCCGGACGGCGCTGAGAAGTGGATCTGGGAACGCGGGCAGGCGGTTCCTCCCGAAGATGGAGCGTCGAGGCATGTCGAGGGCTTTATGACAGACGTGACGGAGAAACGCCGCATGGAGTCGCAAATGCTGCGTGCCCAGCGCCTGGAGAGCATTGGCACGCTGGCCGGCGGTATTGCCCATGACCTGAACAACATCCTCACCCCCATCCTCATGTCACTGACGATCCTGCGCATGAAGCTGAAGCAGCCGCGGGAGGTGGAGCTCATCAACAGCCTGGAGACCAGCGCGAACCGGGGAGCGGACATGGTGAAGCAGATTCTTGGTTTCGCGCGTGGAGTGGAATGCAGCCGTGTGCTGCTGCGTCCCCAGGATGTCCTCATGGAGATCGAGCAACTGCTTCATGAAACCTTTCCCAAGTCCATCCTGATCAGTTGCGAGTGGGAGGCCGAACCCTGGCAGATGGAGGGGGATCCCACGCAGTTGAACCAGGTGCTGCTCAACCTCTGCGTGAACGCGCGCGATGCGATGCCAGACGGCGGGGAGTTGAGCATCTCCTTGCGAAACATCCTGATCGACGGGCATTTTGCCAGCATGAACGAAGATGCCAGGCCGGGACGGCATGTGGTTTTTGAGGTCAGGGACACAGGCTCGGGCATCCCCCCTGAGTTGAGGGACCGTATCTTCGAGCCATTTTTCACCACCAAGGAGTTTGGCAAAGGAACAGGATTGGGCCTGGCAACGACGCTGGGCATTGTCCGTTCGCACCACGGCTTTATCGAGCTTTCCAGCCAGATTGGGAAGGGCAGCTGCTTCCGGGTCTATTTTCCCGCTGCGGAAACCGGCAAACCGGTGGAGCGGCGCGAAATGCCGGAGCATCGTCACGGACGGGGCGAGGTCATCCTCATTGTGGATGACGAACCGGCCATTCTTGTGGCCACCAGCCAGGCATTGGAGGCGTTCGGCTACCGCACGATTACCGCGTGCGACGGCACGGACGGCATTGCCGCGTTCTTGAAGTCTCCCGAGGTGCCCGCAGCGGTGATTTCAGACATGATGATGCCCGTCATGGATGGCCCGACCATGATCCAGGCGTTGTTGAAGATCCATCCGGAACTGCCGGTGATTGGTGCCAGCGGTTTGAATCATCAGATGCAGGCGAAGGCGGAAAGCCTGGGCGTGAGGCTCTTCTTGCGGAAACCCTATGCGGCCGATGCGCTGCTCGGTGCGCTTGGCGATGTGCTGGATGCACCCTCCAAAGACTGAGGTGGCATTGAAGGAGCTCGGGAGTGCTGCAAGACTTGCAGAAGACAGCGGAGCAGGGTTTCCGTATCGTAGGGTTTGGGCAGGAAAAGATCGGCGCCGCAATTCCGCGCGTGCGTGGCATCAAAACGGGAATTGACTCCGCTGCAGGCGATGACACGGGCATCGGGGTCGATTTTGCGAATCACCCGGATGGTTGATGCACCGTCCATGACAGGCATGATCATGTCCGTCAGCACGACATCAATTCCATCCCTATGCCGCGCATAGAGTGACGCGGCCTCCGCGCCATGAGCGGCCTGGAGAACACGATAGCCGAAGTCTTCCAGCGTCCTGCAGGTGATCTCCCTGACAGGAAGTTCGTCATCGACGACCAGCACGAGCTGGTTGGCTCCCCTTGGGAGGTCGCGTTCACGCTCATCCCGAGGCTGGTTTTCGGCGTCAGGCTGGGCAGGCAGGTGGATGCGAAACTGGGTACCGCAACCGGGCTTGCTAGCGACTTCGATGAACCCACCGTGGTCCTTGACCGTAACGAGGGTTGTGGCAAGGCCCAGTCCAGTGCCCCCTGCGGCTTCCTTGGTCGTGAAAAACGGGTCAAATATCTTTTCGATGTTCTCACCGGGGATGCCTGTGCCCTCGTCCTGCACGGTTATTCGGACATACGGACCGGGATTCGCCTCAAGCTGGCCGGCGGCATAGATGGCGTCGATTTGGACGTTTTCCGCTTCGATCGTAAGGGTGCCTCCGCCGGTCATTGCATCGCGAGCGTTCACACACAGGTTCAGGAGCATCTGGTGAATCCGTGTGTCGTCTCCGGTCAAGGGCCATAGGTCGGGGGCGGCACGAAAGACGGGGCGTATGTTTTTGGGAAAGGTGTCACGTATGATCGCGTCGAGCTCGTCCAGGAGCGCGTGAAGCGTCATGCCGCGGACGCTGCCTTCAACGCCGCCCCGGGCGAATCCCAGGATCTGGCGGATCAAATTCGCCCCGCGCTTGGCGGCCGTTTCGACGATATCCAGCGTTTCCGCGGCGGCTGGCTCATGGAGGCGTTGCTTCAGCAGGTCGATGGAAACGAGAATCGGAGTCAGCACGTTGTTCAGATCATGGGCGATGCCCCCGGCCAGCGTGCCGATGCATTCCAGACGTTGCGCGCGCTGCATCTGCTCCTCCGCTTTTTTCTTTGCCGTGATGTCGGTGTTGATGGCCATGATGGACCTCGGCAGTCCTTGTTCGTCACGCACAAGCGTCCAGTGCCCTTCCACAATGACCTCTCCTCCGCTCATGGTGATCTGGCGGGATTCGCAGATATGCTCCCCTTTCGACAGCAGTTCTCCGGCGGTGGTCAGGAACGTGGCATCATCCTTGTAAAGCAGGGTGGTGACTTTTTTCCCCATCGCCTGCTCTGCGGTCCAGCCGTACAGCCGTTCCGCGCTTTTGTTCCAGTAGGTGATTCTGTGGTCAAGATCGCACACGAGGATGGCATCTCGGGCCAGATCCAGCAGAGAGGCCTGCTGGCTGAGCTTCTGCGCCGCCTGCCGGTGCTCCCATTGTGCGAAGACGAGTGACACCAGGTTGGCCAGGGATATGGCGAAACTCTGCTCATCCTCCGTCCAGACACGTTCCCCGCCCACATGTTCCAGACAGAGCACCCCAACCAGGGCGCCTCCCGCGTGCAGGGGGGTGTCCAGCATGGCTCCGATGCCCAGTGGGGCCAGATAACCTTCCGCAAGTTCGCGGGTGCGCGGATCTTCGCATGCGCGGTTTGCCGCAATGAGGTCATCCTGCTCCATGGCGCGAAAATAGGAGGGGTGCCGGGATGTGGGAAGTTCCTGGCCGCTTGAGTGGCGTTGCGCCGTCTGTTCGTAGAGATCCAGGCAGATGATGGAGCGGCGTGTCTCATGATAACGCCACACACTGACACGTTCCACCATCATGCACCCGGCGATGGCGGCTGTCATGTCACGCAGGGTCTGCCCGAGGTCATCAGTCTGAAGGATGCCGCTTCGCATCAGATTGACGAGCGCCAGGCGCTGGCGTTCAAAGCGTGCCGCGCTGTTGCGCAGGCGGTCTTCCGCATTTTTGCGCGCGGTGATATCATGAGTCACCGCCAGTAATTGCACGACGGCGCCAGTTTCGTCTCGCAACGGCACGGTGTTTGTCTCGACCCAGCGAACTCCGCCCTTGATTCCCCGTATGCGGAACACCCCCCGCGCGGCTGTCCCCGTCCGGCATTTCTCGTGCAGGCGGTCAAAGACTTCCCTGTCGTCCGGATGCACCAGATCTGCCGCCAGAAGCCCCCTGACCTGGGAGATTGAGTCTGCCTCAATGATTCGCAGTCCGGCGGGGTTCATCTCAAGCAGATGGCCGTCGAGATTGGTGATTTTCACACACTGCGGTTCATGATCAAAGATGGCGCGAAGGCGGCGGACGTCGTCTTCCAGTGACTTTGTGACCCGTCTGCCGTGAGTCGTGTCGATGATCCACAGCATGGCGCCCGGCTGGTTGTTCACCCGCAGTGGCGCGAGGATGACCTGATGGCAATGGCCGCCATCTTGCGCTGCCATCCCGGCTTCGCAGCGTCGGACATCCGTTTGGTGCTTCAGGATGTCATTGAGCATGTCCACCGCCTCCAGGCTGTGCTCAGGAACGTTCAGGACGAGCCGCAGAATGTCATAGGCTGATGCGCCCTTGCCCGGGGCCGGCAGCACATCAAGATTTCCCGTCGCGGACTCGACGAGACCGTGACTGTTCACCTGGACGAGCATGCAGCCGTCCGGGGTTGGGGCTTTCGTCTGCGGTCGGCACGGCCTCTTCATGGCATCCATCAAAGCGGCATGACCGGGATGCGCAAGCATGCTTGTGCATCCGCCAGCATGTGGCTGTGACTTTTTGCGCATGGTGGACGAGGCATTCGATGGTCTTGGTCTGGAGCACAGGCTGAGTGCACTGGATCAGAGCTGCGCGGGCTTTAGAAGCGCATTGCCCACCACCGTGAGCAGTTCTGGCATGCCGAAGGGCTTGGGCAGAAAATTTTCTCCGGGCACGAGTTTCTTCGAGTGCTGCAAGTTTGCCGCCGCGAAGCCGCAGGTGAAGATCACAGGCAGGGAGGGCTCCTCCTCGCACAGTGCTTTTTCGAGGTCGAACCCATTTGCGCCTCCCGGCAGTTGCACGTCCACGATGGCGAGTTTGACGAGATGCCTGCGTGAGCGCCACAACTGCCAGGCCTCGTTTGCATCCCTGGCCAGGAGCACATTGTGGCCCTGGCTGGTCAGGACATACTCGATGACCTGCCGGACAGAGTCCTCATCGTCCACAACCAGGATGGTGGCGCATCGTTCCGCGGCCTCCGTCTGCGCAAAGCCCGGCGGGGAGGCGGTTTCAGTGTGAACGGAAGTGACACAGGGCAGATAGATGAGGAATT
The DNA here is from genome assembly GCA_015075365.1 of Verrucomicrobiaceae bacterium. Lineage (GTDB taxonomy): Bacteria > Verrucomicrobiota > Verrucomicrobiia > Verrucomicrobiales > Verrucomicrobiaceae > Prosthecobacter. The sequence goes on along the minus strand of JABTUN010000004.1, from coordinate 480,049 downwards.
CGGTGCCCACGTCCGTGATGCTCTTGATGTCCATCCAGCCATGCTGCTGGCGAACGAGTTCCGGCACATGAAGCAGGCTCGCAGTTTTCCCGTGATCATGGACGGGGCTTCGATCCAGCAATGAGGCGATCTCCGTGGACTTGAGCCCCTGGCTGCCATCTCCGATGGCAAGCACGACAAACTCACCACACCGCGCCTCCGGATGCAACCGGCGCGCGGAACCTTCGTCTGGCAAACGAACTCGGTGTCCACGAATTGAGAGACGCCCTCCTGCTGGCATGGCATCGCGTGCATGCACGGCTATCATGAGGATGATCTGCCCAAGGCTTGCAGGATCGGCCGTCACGTCAGGAAGAGCGGGCTCAAACCATGTTTCCACATCAATTTGCGCCCCGAGCACGTGCTTGATCAACAGGACCCTCGATTGGATGCATCGCTCCAAATTGAAGGTTGTGTGCGGCGCAGGTTCTAAATGATTGAACTTGAGCAACTGGGCCGAGACCTCCGCCGCTTCTTTGGAGGCAGTGAAAAGCTCTTCGAGCGAGGCAATCAGCCGTGGACTGCCGTCACGGACTGACATGGCGATGCTGAGATGACTCTGAGTGACGGTGAGATGGTTGTTGAAATAGTGAGCCACTCCTTCGGCCAGCCGCCCCAGTGTCTCCAGGCGCTGGGTGCGGGCGAGCCTGTCCTCGAGCCGCATGCGGAGTTCTTGCTCGTTGTGGAGGCGGTTGCTTGCGTCCTCGAACCGGCGCGCAAGGTCGAGAAGCTGGGTGTTCTGGTCCAGGTCCCGGTAGCTCATCGTCTTGTCACTCCGGCTTTTTGCCACCAGCAGGCGGACAATTTGCGCCATTTCGAAGGTGCTGAGACGGTTCTGAAGCATCAGCAAATGGGGCGGGTCGCCAAGCTCAATCGCCAGTTGATCGAAATTGAGCCTTCCGGAGACGTCATGCAATAACACATGGAGATTCCGCTGGAGGTGCCACAACCGCCGCAGGAGACTCTTGGGGTCGCGGTTCTGAACCAACCTTCCGTCGATGATCAGCGCTGTGACCGGCCGATGTTCGGCCGCGGCGCTCTCAATGCAGACCAGCACTTCCGTCTCGGTCTCGCAGCGTCCGATTTCGAGCATGTCCAGGGCAGGTCTTGCATTTGGGGAAGAGGCACGAGGTACGGCCAGTCCCGAACGAGTTCCAAACAGTTCTTTATGGTGCAGCGCCATCGACAGACGAAGGTCCTCGTGGATTTGTACGTCTGTGGAAAATATGAGTATTCGGTCCTTGATGGCCGATGCAGAAGAGGGAGGGCTGAGCATCATGTTGCCTTAAAATCGAGTCCGCCTGCCATAAATACAATAAATTGAGATTTATTGTTTAGGCTTCCTGCTAAACCATCGCCAATTCTATTGTTTATAATGAGTGAAAAGATAAGCCGCTCAACCAACATTGAATAAATATTTAGCTGTTTGCGGCTGGTATTTGTGGTTCGGCTAAAGCCAAGTTTAACAACCAAATCATCATTCATAAAGGCTGCCGCATGCTTCCCTCTCCCCCTTCAATGACTTCGAATGCCAGCGTCCGCATTGTCATGGAGGCTTTTGCAGCTCAGCTGGCTGCCGAGGATGTGGAGCGAATCGCGTTCGCCCATAGGCTTCACAAGGATGTGGCGGGTGGAATGGTGGCCTGTATTTCCTTGAGCGAGATGATGCGGCATGAACTTGGACAATCTCAACCTGGAAACCGGATGTCCGCTTACCATGCAGAGTTTGACGCTGCCCTCCGTCAGACGCTCGGTGTTGTGCGGGATCTCATCGAGGGGCTGTATCCACCTGTTTTGAAGGTTTTTGGGTTCAATGCAGCCCTGCAACAACTTGTCCGCTTCCTGTCCGAAGCTTTTGCTGGTTCGATCATGGTTCAAATGAACGGCGAAGAGCCTGATTTAGAGTTGGAAAGGCGCCTGAATCTTTTCCGGATCGTCGAGAACCTGCTGCAAGGGTGCATAAAGAACGCGGACACTTCCTGGTTGGAGATTTCCTGCCAGACCGGTGTGGATCAGTTCGAGATCAGCATTGACCACGACGGCGGTCCGGCGGCCTGGTCCACTGGCACCTTCCTGACTCAGATGCCCCGGATCGAAGCGAGATGCGGTCTGATCCAGGCGCAATTCGAAATTTCCGCCTCCGGCCCTGGCGCTCGCACACGGGGCATTGTGAGGGTTCCTCTCCGTCCTGCCAATCTAACAGGGACCGCCCAGAAACTTGATTGATTTCAACTTCATGCCTCCCGACAAGCCTCTCAATATTTTGATAGTGGATGATCATGCGCTGGTGCGCGAAGCGTTCAGCGCCATGCTGAAAGTGGAGTTTCGTGATGCAACCGTGAGCTCCGCAGGCACCTGCTCGGAGGCGATGCTGCTCGCCCGCCAGACTGACTATGACATCGCGTTGGTTGACATCGAACTGGGGGACCGCTCCGGTCTCGAACTCACCACGGAGCTACGGATGCTTGCCAGTCCCCCGCGCATCATCGCGGTCTCCATGCATCAGGAGGAGACCTTCGTGACCCGCACGATGCAACTCGGTGCGCGCTCGTATGTGACAAAAGACGCGCCACCACATGAGCTGTTCGACGCGGTTCGCGCCACGATGAGCGGACGCACCTACATCTCGCGGGAACTGGCCCAGCGCTTTGCTGACTTTTCAATCCGCAAGAGCGCCGTCCGGAGGGGGCATCAAAAACTCTCGAACCGCGAGCTCGAGGTGCTCATGCAGCTCGCTCGTGGCAAGAGCCTCAAGCAGGTGGCCCAAGACCTTTCCCTCAGCCCCAGGACCGTCGCGGTGCACAAACACAACCTATGCCGCAAAACGGGTCTGAAGGGCTCGATCGACCTGCTCCGCTACTGCCAGTCGAACGGACTGGTGTGAAACCAGCACAACTCATGAAGCCGCTTACTCCATTCCTGATTGCCACCTTCGGCCTGGCTGCCTGCGCAGTCCACGCTGCCGAGACCCTGTCGGTGGTGCCTGATTCAGCACAGGCACTAGGAACGGTGGGCGGGCGGTTTGCCAACCTGCATGACGCTTCGGCCGTCCGTGTCGCCCCGGCCAATATTTTGCAGATCACGGAGCCGCAGGTGCTCTTCAACACGGGTGCATGGAACGGTGACATAAGACTGGATTCGAACACCAGCGGCTCTGTGAAAATGAGCCAGTCATGGGTGTATCCAGCCAGCTTGTACGCCGTTCTGCCTGTGGTGCCCGAGAAGCTGGCCTTTGGATTTGGAATAAGCACCCCATTTGGTCTGGCATTCACCTTTCCGAAAGACATGCCTGTCGGCCCGGGTGTTGGGGCCGGGTTACGTCATAATTTGCCCTTCGAAGCGCGGCTGGTCGCGGTGGATTTTACGCCTGTGATCGCCTTCGAGGTGACGGACACGCTGACCATGGCCGCCGGTTTGGACATTGTTTATTCCCAGTTCACCATGGGGCGCATCTACCCTTGGGGAGTGTGGGGTGGCGGCGATCCCGATGGAGAAATTCAAATCAAAGGCGACGGTTGGGGCTTGGGCGGCTATCTGGGAGCCAGTTGGGAGTTTGCCCCGGGACATCGTTTTGGATTCATCGGGCGTCTGCCGATCCGGATCAATTACAGTGGCCGCACGGAAACTGTGGGCATGCCAGGTGCCAACCCGGGCTTGATGGCATCGGGCACGAGCACGACCAGCCACTTCGGCACCGATATGACCTTCCCTGGCTCGATCGCCGTGGGCTATGGTGTTGATGTGACCGATCGACTCACGCTGGGCTTTGACTTTCAGTGGTCGGACAACTCGTCACACGATGACATCCCGCTCAATTTGGGCAATAATCAGCCCCTGCTGTTCGGACAGAGCGCGGCGGTGCTCGGGTGGCAGGACTCCATAGACCTCGGCTTCGGAGCCACCTACAAGCTTGATCAGAACTGGCGGATGCGCTGCGGGTACCTCTTCTCTGAGAATTCCCAGCCGGAAAACAACTATCTGCCCTCCGCCGCGGGTTATGACCGGCATGTCTTCGGAGTCGGCGTGGGTTGGAAAGGCCGGACGAACAGCGTGGATCTGGCCTACGCGTTTGTTTACAACCCGATTCGCACTATCGGCAGTGCCGCCACCCCTGCTTTCAACGGCAACTACAAGCATCAGTGGCACGTTCTCTCCCTCAGTCTCACTCATCGTTTTTAATCTTAACCACGCGCAGCATGAACCTCCCAACCCATGGCCATACACCCGGTCACCGACCTGTCTTACGACAGAGATTTCTCCGCCCTCCCCCTGCGATAAACGACATGACCAAATGGAAAGGGGAAGGTTTTTGACATGGAAAGCAACGACAACTCCCTTCCGGTTCTCAACACGACGGGCGAGCGGCTCAGCTTCATCATCTGCCGCAACAGCCAGGGCGTGGAAGTGCGTGGAACATTGCACCGCCTCACCCGCTACCTGGGTGTGTTTGAAGTCTACAACCCCTACAGCATCGTCCAGCTTTCGGAGGTCCTGAACGACTTCCGCATCATGATGAACGACCGCGTGATCTATTCCGGCCGGGCCGTGATCGCCAACTTGGTGAACACCGGCATCATGCTCATTTGCGAGGCGTCGCTGTCTGACGACGGCTGGATTGACATCGACATTCTCGCGCCAAAGCAGAACAAGGGGCGGCTTCTCGCGGACTTTGCCGATTTCCTCCACGAGACGGAGAAGATATACAAGGTGACCGCGGAGTTTAAGCTGGTCGTCGCGGACATGCACACCCTTCTCTCTGATTTGCGGCGATGGATGGAGCAGGTTGAACTGGGCGTGCGTTCACTGCCCACTGGCGACCGGCTTGAGGCTGAGCGCGACACGATCAAGCAGCTGGAGACACCCATCCTTCCCGCGGTGGCCCCGCTGCTTGAGCGGCTGGAGAGCGCTGGGAGAGCAATCGCGCAGGAACTGCGCCCCGCGCACGGCAGCTACATCAAACGCCAGCTTCACCCGCTCGTGCTGTGCTCGCCGTTTGTATATCGCACATTCCAAAAGCCCCTCGGATACGCCGGCGATTATGAAATGGTCAGCATGATGCTGCGCGACCCCTACGAGGGCAGCTCCATGTTCGCCAAGTTGGTGAACCGGGTCATCCTTGGGATGCCGGCCGCTGAGGCGCACCGCAATCGAATTGTTTACCTCAGCGAACGGCTGCATGAGGAAACGGGACGCATGGCTTCCCAAGGGAAGGTGGCGCGCATCTTCAACCTGGGCTGTGGTCCGGCCCAGGAGGTCCAGAACTTCCTGGCCAATGACGACCACTGCGACAACGCCGATCTCCTGCTGCTGGACTTCAACGACGAGACGATCGCCAACACCACCCGCATTCTTGAAGATCTCCGCGGCCGGCACCGTCGTCGAACGGGTCTCAAACTGGTGAAGCGCTCCGTGCATCAAATCCTGAAGGATTCATCACGCGCCGGTGCCGGTTTCGAGGTCGGTAACTACGACTTTGTCTATTGCGCAGGATTGTTCGACTACCTGTCGGACCGCATCTGCCGCCGCCTCCTGGAGGTGTTCTATGATTTGCTGGCACCGGGTGGGTTGCTGGTCGCCACGAATGTGGACAGCTCCAATCCGTCGCGTGTGTGGATGGAGTACGTCGTGGACTGGCATCTGGTATACCGGGACAAGGAACAGTTTGCCAAGCTCGCTCCTGATCGCGCGCCGCCTGGCAGCGCCCAGGTCAAAGCGGACGCCACCGGCGTGAACATCTTCCTGGAAGTGCGGAAACCGAATCATGCCTGACGCCCTGACAGCACCTCAGCCAGGCCTGGACCGCTCGTTTGGTGAGTACGAGCGGCCCATCCGTGTGCGGAACTACAAGGTGGGCAGCTTGCTCGCGGTGGTTTTCATGCCGGCAGGAGCATCGCTGGACTACTTCGTGTATGGATACGAGGTGATGGTCCGCTTGCTTCCGCTCCGGCTACTTGGCGCGGGGGTGGACGGCCTGCTCATGCTGTGGCTGCACCTGGTGCCTGGCACCCGGTTTTACAGGGAGGTGGGCCTCGGCGCGATGTTTGTTCCGGTCGTCTGCATCGCGTGGATGATATACATGACCGAGGGCGCTGTCTCTCCCTACTATGCCGGGTTGAACTTGGTGATGCTGGCTTCTGCCGTGGTGATGAGGTGGCCGTTCGTGGACAGCGTCGTGTTTTTTGTGCTGACCCTGGTCGCTTACCTGGCGGGCTGCTGGATGCATGGCCCCGTGACGGACGACGGGCTTTTTTTCAACAACCTCTACTTTCTCACGGTGACTGGAGTTGTCCTGCTGGCCGGGACCTGGCAGTACAACAATCTGAGGCGGTCGGAGTTTGACCTTCGCTCACGTCTCGACCGCCAGCGTGCCGAGCTCGAAGTTTCGAATCACAAGCTGCGCGAGCTGGACGAGGCTAAAAGCCGGTTCTTTGCCAATATCAGCCACGAGCTGCGGACGCCGCTCACCCTGCTGATCGCGCCGCTGGAGTCCTTGATGCACAGCGTCTCATCCCCCCGAAATCCAGAGGAGCAGGAGCTTCTCTCCACCATGCATGGCAACGCCATGCGCCTGCTGAAGCTGATCAATGACCTCCTAGAGCTGGTGCGCCTCGAATCGGGCAGCGCGCAGATCCATCCAAAACCGGTCGCCATTGAAGAGTTCGTCCGCGGCATAGCCACGGCCGTCGGCTCGGTGGCCAGGGACAAGCGGATTTCCCTGCATTCCTCTGTCACGCCTGATGCCGGCACGGTGATGACCGATCCGGAAAAGCTCGAACGCATCACGCTCAATCTCATCTTCAACGCTTTGAAATTCACCGCCGCCAATGGCCGTGTCGATATCAACGCCCGCATTGAGGAAGACTGGACGGTCATCGAGGTGGCTGACACTGGAATGGGCATCCCCCAGGACCAGTTGCCTCACATTTTTAGTCGATTCTGGCAGGCGGACACTTCTTCGCAGCGCAAGTTCCAAGGCATGGGCATCGGCCTCGGTCTGGTGAAAGAGCTGACAGAGGTGCAGGGCGGCAGTGTCACCGCGGCCAGCGAAGTGGGCAAGGGAACGACCATGACCGTGAGACTCCCGCTGAAGCGCCCTGCCCCGGCCGATCTGGCCTCCACTGACGCTGAAGAGGACTACCACGACCCGGCCGGGCATCATGCGGATGCACAGAAGGACTGGATCGCCGACCTCTACAGGCGCGCGGAGCTCTTCCCGGCCATGACCTCGTTACAGGCCACGCTCAAGCCTGTCGAGACCAGCGCCTCCCGCAGCCGCAAGCCCATGCTCCTCATCGCTGATGACGAGCCTGACATGCTGCGCTTCCTCAAAAGCCAGCTCAGCGTCAATTTCGAGATTCTCGAGGCGGTGGACGGCCGGCAGGCCGTGGACAAGGCCGCCCAGTTCCTGCCGGACATCGTCCTCTCCGATATGATGATGCCGGAAAAGGACGGTCTGCAGGTTTGCCGCGAATTGCGTGAACGCACCTCGACGCGCTCCATCCCGATCGTGCTTCTTACCGCCCGCGCGGACGAGAAAACGAAGCTCGACTGCCTGGCCGCTGGCGCCAGTGACTTCCTGCCAAAGCCCTTCACTCTCACCGAGGTGCTCGTGCGACTGAAAAACCTTGTTGATTCGAGGCTGTATCAAAAAGAGCTCTTCAGCCAAAAGCAGCAGCTCGAGGCCGCCCTCGAGCAGATCAAGGAGACGGAGTCCATGCTCGTGCAGAACGAAAAGCTTGCCGCGCTCGGCCGTCTCAGCGCAGGTCTGATTCACGAGATCAACAACCCGCTCAACTATGCCCGCCAGGGCCTGCACGTCCTGGGACGCTCCGCCAGGTTGCTTCCCGAAAGCGAACAACCCGATTTTCAGGAGACGCTCAAGGATATTGAGGAGGGCGTGAACCGTGTGGTGCAGATCATCTCCGATCTGCGCGGCTACACACGCGACACTCGGGACATCAACGCGTACTTCGATCTCAAAAGCATCGTTGACACCGGGCTGCGATTCTTCTCGCATATCTGGAAGGACGGCGTGCAGCGTGAGGTGGACGTGCCTGCCGGGCTGGAGATCCGTGGCGATGCCAACCAGTTTACCCAGGTCTTTATCAACCTCGTCCAGAACGCGATCGACGCGATCGAATCCAAGTCCTATCCGCCTGGGGAGCCCCCCTCCATTCGCATCCATGGTGGAATGCGTGATGGAAAGATCATCTTTTCCCTGCGCGACAACGGCCCCGGCATCCCCGCGTCCATCCGGGACAAAATCTTCGACCCCTTCTTCACGACCAAGGACGTGGGCAAGGGCATGGGCCTTGGCCTCTCGATCTGCAACCGCATCATCGCTGATCATGGCGGTCGGGTGGAAGTGCGGAGCGATCCAGGAGCCTTCACCGAGTTCATCCTTGAGTTCCCTGCCATCGAAACCCCCGACTTCACCTGACATCTCACCCCTACCATCCCATGCAAAACCAATATGACCTCAAAAGATATGCCGTCCTCTATGTCGATGATGAGGAAAAGGCCCTGAAGTACTTCGAAAAGTCTTTCGGAGACGAGTTCCGCATCCTTACCGCCAGCAGCGCCGCGGAAGGCCTCAGGCTCATCGAACAGCACGGAGACGACATCGGCGTGCTTCTCTCCGACCAGCGGATGCCCGGCGAAAAAGGGGTCCAATTGCTCGAAAATGCCCGTCATATGCGTCCGCGTCTCGTGCGCATGATGGTCACCGCCTACGCGGACTACGACGCCACGGTGGACGCGGTTAACCTCGGAAACATCTTCCGCTATATCTCCAAACCCATTCAGATGGATGACATGCGGAACACCCTGCACCGCGCGATGGAGTTCTACATTCTTCAGCAAGAGCGTGACGAGCTTTTGCGGGAAAAACTCTCCACCCTGCAAAACGTTTTGATCGCGGATCGCGTCATGGGGCTCGGGGTGGTGGCGGGCACGCTGGCCAGTCACATACGCAATCCCTTGCGCGGACTGGCGAGTTTCCTGGACATCATTCCGGATCGTGGTGGGCGTCCGGCTTTCGATCTCGACCGTCTGCGCCAGGGAACCTTCTGGCGTGATTTCCATGCGCATGTGGCCGCACAATCGGCGAGGCTGGCCGATTCCCTTACGGAAGTGATGGCCGTCGTCGGAAATGAGGAAAAATGCCAGCTTGCCGTGGCGGTGCAGTCGGTGGTTGATCAGCAAAAGGCCGCTTATGCAGCCAAGGGTGTGGCACTGGAGATCGCCGCCCCGTTGCCGCAAACAGAGGTGAGCAAGGCTGCGTTTGAAAAGATGCTGCACCTTCTTCTCCAAGCGGAACTGGGCATGCTGCCGGCCGGAAAGAAAGTCGTGCTGGACGCCGCCATTAAGGGCGGCGCAGTCATTGTTTCCGCGAGGGATGACAGTGATGGGGTGGCTCCAGAGGCGGTGCGTGCTGTCTTTGACCCGCTCTTGAGCCAGGCCAGTCCCGATGTGGATGGCCCCGGGCTTGCCCTGCTAGGCTCGGTCCTGCTCGCCAGTCATCAAGGGGGCATCGCCAGGGTTCCGCGTGGTGTGAGCGGCTTCAGGCTCGACATTGAGCTGCCGGTTACTCCCGAAGAGGCGGGTGCCGCGCCACAGAGCAGCCGGGAATTCGTCACCAACGTGCTCATGAACGATCTGCTCTGGGAGAGAATCCTTCAAAATGGCTGATGCCCGCCATCGTGAAGGCAAATGTTCAACCGGTGGAAACGCCGGTTGATTCATGACTTGGAGGTTTCTGCGGCGCGGATGCTCCGTGCTGCCGGGCCTTCGGACTCCGTGTTGAATTCTGAAGAACGCGCCTGTTGGATCAGGCGGGACGACGTTTCCTTTGCAAAAGCGCCATCAGCCCCGACAGCCCTGCCAGCAAGACACCGTCCGGCTCTGGCACAGGTGTCGCGGTGATGATAAGATTGGAGATCGTTGCATAATCCGTGCCGAGACTGAGCGCAGAAGCCCCAACCAGCGCGTCGCCGCGGAAGCGAATGCCGACCGGACCGGTCGGAACGATGCCACCCAAGGTGTAGTCCAGATCGATTGTGCCAGTGGGCACACCATTGCCCAGAAGGCCTGCAATGTTGACCAGAGTGCCGCTGGTGTCACTGGCCAGCGCGTTGCCAAGTCCGTCAATGAGCTCAAAGGTGAAGCTTGGTGTCAATCCAGCCACTGTGTCGAGCAGGCCGTTGTTGCCATCGACATCGAAGCTGATGTTATAAATGGTGTCGCTGGCGTAGCTGAGAGCAATCCCTGGAGTGTCAAAGTAAGCAACTGCCTCCCATGCATAATGGACACTCGTCCCTGTTCCAAGCAGTCCCAAAAGAGAATCATTGTCGTTGCTGATGTTAAACTGAAGACCCGCTCCGGACAGGGTCGTCTGAGCAGCGGACTCTGTGAGGCTCAGCAAGATGGAGGCGTTGGCCCCCCCTGGGCGGTGAGGTCCCAGATACCACTGTTAGCCGTGGCGAATCCGTCCGAAAGAGTGATGGAAAGCAGCTCCCCGCCTGGGACATCGTAAGTGACCGAGGCAGATGGAGAAAACACGTCGGCGTAATTGCTGCCCGGACCCACCAGCGGGGTTTGGGCCTGGCTGTTCGTGATGAGGCAGACCACGAGTGGGAGAAAAAGGAGGTGGCGTGTCGTTTTCATGGGATGGCCGATACTGTCAGAGGTACCGTCCTTCCGGCCGCCGCAGATGTGCGACTAAACAAAGATTTAAAATGGCAAATGGCATGGCCTGCAACCTGGTCGCCACTTGCTTCCTATGAAAGTGGCTGAGCGTGGATATGAGCTGTGGGGTGCTACGAAACGCCCGTGTGTTCCGGGGCAGGCCTTATAGCTCAGTATCCGTGTTTCGAATCTTTTAGGATTGAATGGAGAGACTTTGTGCAACTGGAGCAGCCTGATCGCACGGATTCATTTCATCAACGCTCGCTGAACTCTGGCCGCTGTGGAGAGCTGATTGAGGATCTCGACATGCTCGTAGGGCAGGTGCGAGATTGACGAGGCTTTCCTGGCGATGCGTGGCTCGGTTTCGCTGGCAACGGTGACGACGCCGTCGTTTTCATCTTTGAGATAAAAGGGGCCGCCCTTGGTGGAGCCGTAGATGAGATCGTGTGTGGTGCCTTTTGGTAGCGGCGTGGTGTAGAGTGCGCGCAAATAGTCGCTCTCCGGGGCGACATCGATCCAGGAAGGCACGGGCTTCTTGAGATGGCGGATGCCGGACTCCGCAGCGGCATGTCCGCCCCAGGGCGTGGAGATGCTGATAAATTTCGGGATGAAATTGCGGCCTTCAGCAGAAACTGCCTTCGTGATGGCGACGCGGGAAACGAGGCCGCCCATGCTGTGGGCGACGACATGGCATGTTTCGAAGCCATGGCGCTTTTTGAGCATGCGCAAGCCTTCCGCCAGCATGCCGGACACGCGATCCAGCCTCATGCCGCTGGGGTAATGAAAGAACCAGAGCTGCTGGCGAGAGCGGTCCATGCGGGTGAGGAAGTATTTCCAGTCCTGCGGGCTGCCGCCGATGCCATAGACGAACACGACCGGCACACGCTGCGGATCGTAGGGTTCGGTGAAGTAAATGCCGAGGGTGTTCTCGCTGAGAAAGTCCACCGGCCGCCAAAGGCCGCTACCGCCAGCATCTGGAGCAAAACGTTTTTCACTCAATGACGCCACCTCGCCGAGGGCGATGTTGGTCTTGTCACCGAGGTTTTTGTTTTCTTTGGGGATCTGGATGACGAGACCTGGAGGCAGGTTGTGCTCGCGTTTGAGGTTCAACTTCAAGATCACGGGCTTCACCGTCGGGTCCGTCAGCGGCTGCGGTTGGACATCGACTTTCATGTCGAGGTGCTCGCCCGCGTCGAAGGCCCCGTTGCGGTTTTCATCGGTGAAGGCACCGATGTGGTACACGCTGTCGAGGTTGAGGTTGAAGGCGGCGAGCGCATCCGATGAGACCTGCTGAAATCCGGCGGAGTCTTTGCGCTGGCCGTTTTCCACCCGCCAGGCGAGCGCGTAGGTGGGTGGTGATTGTTTCGGCGCCGGGCTGACCTCCACCGTGACGCCTCCACGCTCTTCCATCGTGGTGACCTGCTTGCGCAGGCCAATGATGCTGCCGCAGGAGCTGAGCAGAAGAGTGGTGATGGCCAGGGAAGGCAGCGCTGGATTCATTGCGAAGGCGTCCTCAGTTGAGATTCAGCTCCTTGAGGTGAAGGCGGAGGATGCGGCGCATTTCCTCGATGGCCTCGGGCTTTTCATGGACGCCATGGCCTGAGCGGACGACGATTTCCGATTTCACGCCTTCTAGATGGGCGCTGGTGTAAGGCACGACGCCGTCGGAGCATTTGGGGTCAGTGAGTGGCCGACCTTCCTTGTTTCCGATGATGGAGTGAAGCCGCACATCGGGCCGGAAGGGCAGGCTGGTGGAGATCTTCACATAAGGCGACTCCGGGGAGAGATTGTCCACGCTGGTGGGCATGCCGTTGGCGAACAAGCGGCCAAACTGCGGATTCCGCGTGGCGATGTCCTCCAAGATGTCAAAGGTGTTGCCGAAGGTCCGCCCTGGGAGGCTGACGAGGCGGCGGCCGATGTGGGCGAGCTTGGAATCCGCCATGTTGCTGCCACGGTGCGGTGTCGCGGCGAAAATGACGCGGCTCACACTCGGGTTGGGGTCAAATTCCATGTAGTTGCGGAGCGCGTCGTATTCGGTCTGGCTCAGGCCGATTTTGTCGGGCGTGTCACCGAGCAGGGTCACCCAGAGGCGGTCGCCGCTGTCCTGAATCTGCCCCTTGCTGACGAGTCCTCCCATGCTGTGACCGATGAGCACCATGTGGTGATGAAGCCAGCCCTTGCCCTGCTTCTCCAGCACATCGTGCAGGACGGCCAGATTCTCGCGCAGCTTGGCGGAGCTATAGACGACAGGCACGCCGGAAGGGTAGCGGAACATATAGACCTGGTAGCGCTTTTGCAGCACGGGGTCGGCGCCCAGTTCGTTGATCGCGTTTTCCCAGGTGGCCGGTCGTGACATGAGGCCATGCACAAAGACCACCGGGATGCGCTCCGCGTCCGGATGTTCCATGGCGATGAGGCCGAGCTTGCTCATGTACTTGCTGCTGCGCAGCAGGGCCTTGATGCCTGCCATCTGGATGTTCTTGTTCGAGAGGAGGAATTCGCCGTAGGCCGAAAAGTCGGCGGCCAGGGGCTGTCGGCGTCCTGCAAGCGTGACGGTTTCGATGCCGCGTGAGTCGTGCAGCACGAGAGAGGCCACGCGCGGGCCTTTGCCTGCGCTGCGAAAATCAATCGTCGCGGTGATTGTGGAGAAATAGCCGCCTTCGGTCATCAAAGGCTCCGTCTTCTTGCGCTCCGGAGTGTAATTCCAGCGCGTCACATAGGGGACGCCGACGCCTTCGCGGGTGATGCGGCGTTTGAGGTGCTTGCTTTTGATGGTGTGCGCGGGGATCAGTTCGTCAAAGCGCAGATTGGCGGGCCATGAGGGCTGAACCCGATACGAAGTGCCCGCCAGCATGCTGTTGGCGCGGTTTTTGGCATCGCTGAGGCCGAGCCAGAGGGTGACAGCCCGTTCGACCGCCTCGCTATAGGCTCGTTTGGCCTCATTTGTCGTGAGACCACTGGCGCTGGCCTTGTCCGCGTCTGCCAGCGCCTGCTCGAGCGCTGCGGGGCCTTTTTCCCGCAGGCTGATGCCGGAAGAAAGAAGCCCGGGCTTCGTGGTGGTGCAGGCATCGAGACAAAGGGCGATGCACGGGAGGAGAAAGTAGATCCAGGCGCGTTTCATAATGATGCGGAGGGTTCGAGTGGTCGCGGCTTAGTTCAGCGGCCCTTTGAGCAGCTTGTCCTGCACGCGGAAGCCGCGAGTCTCCAGCTCCTGGCGCAGACGTGGCGACATCGCGCCGGTGAGCACGACGATGAGTGATGAGGGCCTGGCACCGTCCACCTGCATCGCCTGCAGTGCGTCGGCGAAGCGCTTCGAACGCGCCGACCACATGGCGTAATCCCAGTGAAGAGCGACGATGAGCCCGCCATCCGCGCCGATGCACACCGGCATGCCATTCACGAGGGCGATGCGGTCCACCATGATGCCGTGGATATGCGCATGAGCGATGAGCAGCGCCGTCTGCTGGTAAAAGACCGCGTCCGCTTCATTCTCACACATGCTCGTGGCATCGCGGAGCAAGACCTCGCGTCCTTTGACGCCCGTCATTTTTTCCAGCGAGCCGACGATCTGAGTCTGATACCACGGGGAGAGTGCCTTGGTGGCGAGAAAAGCCTTGGCAGTCTCCTCGCTGATGCCCATGTCGCGCAGACGGGAGAGGTTCGTCGCCTGGAGATCAGAAGGGCTTTGATCATAGACCATGCCGGTGGTGGTATCGACCGTGTTGAGGGCGCTCAGAGCCGCTCCTGCGCCGCCGCCAATGGGCATCGTGGCCGCTTTGACGGTCATCCGGCCGGCAAACATCACCCAGGCGACCCGGTCGAGCTCATCCTGAAGAAGTTCGTTGGTGCTGTAAGGACTCACGCCGAGCTCGGCACAGAGCTGGCGCTTGGTGCTCGAAACACCGGCGGCGTTCTTGAGCATGCCTTCCTGGCCGTTGGCATTTTTCTCACCAGTGGCCACCTGCTTCGCGCCGCGACCGACACGGCCTAGGAACTTGCCCACGCCCTGCACGGTGGAGTTGAGGGTTTCCGCCGGGTCGTTGATCAGATTGTCCGCCGCTTGCAGCGGGGCCAAGGCGGCTTGTTTCACGCCTTCCGCATACTCCTTGGTATTCGACATCTCACGCAGTCTGGCGAGCGCGGCGATTTCCTTGACGCGATCCTGAAGCATCTGATTTCCGCGGGCAATGAAGACGCCGAAATCCGAGTCGATCACGAAATGATTCGATCCCTGGTCCGGGATGACATCCTCCCTCACGCGATGGTAGGGACTGGAGAGATAAACGGGCTGGAGGATCTCGGAGGCTTTCAGCACCGGCGGTTTTTCAAAATCCGGAGCCGGAGCAGTAGGAGTTTGGGCCGAAAGAAAGCCCGCAGTGCAAATGAAGGCGGTGAGGAGAGCGTGGGAATGAGGAATGTGCATGACAGCCGGATGATGAAGATCGTTGTTGGCATGTGCTATTGGCCTTTGGTCCTACGAGTGACGCGTCAGAAGGTAAAACCCGCACGCACACCGCCGATGACAATCCAGTCGGCATGTCCACCGATGCCGTCACCGGCCACGAACTGAACATCCGGGGTGATGATGAACGATTTGCCGATCTGGCGGCGGTAAAACAGCTCGATGATGCCTTCGCGCTTGCTGGAGCTCGTGCTGGAGCTGCCTGCGGCGATGGCGATGCCGAGACGGTCCGACTGGCGCAGGTCGAAGGTCACGCCGGCCGCTGCGAAGTGGTCCGTCACCGCAGCCTCCCCGTCCGCCCAGGCATAGCGAAAGAAGGTGTGCGCACGGCCCGCGAGTTGTTGTTCGAAAGTCAGGCTGGCGCCACGGCCTGACTGGATGTCAAACTCCGGCATCGCGTCCGAATCCCATCCGAGCAACTGGACCCGCGCGGGTTTGTCGTTCCAGCCTTTGAAATTGTAGCCGAGTTGCGCCCCGGTGAACAAGGCACCGCCTCGGAATCTCCATTCGGCGGACTCGCTCAGATTGGTGGAATCGAGATGGGAGGCACCCAGCGTGAGATCCCAGCCAGCCCGGCTCTCCCAGCGGATGACTAAACCCAGGTCCGAGCCTGGAAAACCCACCGCAGGGCTGGAGGAGAACGCCTGGTTCATGAAGGAACGCTTGGCGCTGCGCAGTTGATGACCGTCGAGCAGGTCATCGATCGTCATCTGGCCGTAACGAAGCGTCAGCCGTTGATCGAAAAATTGGTCCTCCAGGAAGATTTCCGGCACCTGGAAACCTGCGTTGGTGAAACCATCGACATGACCCCAAAGAGCGCCTGTTTCTTTGCGAAGCTGCGAGGGGGCGAGATCGCTGTAGGCATGACGATGCCGCATGCGCAGATTGAGGGACAGGGGGGCCTTGCTGGTGTCCGCATTGATCTGCCAGCGCAGATTCAAGGTGCCATCCCCAGACGACGCGCCCCATCCGTCGTCACGTCCTATGGCACCTACCGCCAACGAATCGTAGCTGAGAGCGATGTCGAGGCGCAGCGCCTCCATCCAGGCGGTGCGTCGTTGCTGCCTATGCTCTCGAGAATGGCTCCAATCCCGGTCACGGATGGCGATGGAGGCGGCGATGCCATCTTCATTGCGTTTTTCATCCGTGAGGATTTCCTCCTGTGCCTGCGCAGTGGACGCGAGACAGGCGAAAGTCGTGAGCAACAAGCATGCAGAAAGCGGTTTCATCCTTCGGAAAGCCTGGAGTGCGGAGTTTCTGCGGTCTCTGGGCGACCATCCCAATACCTCTCGTGCTGGGCGAGCAACCTGGCCGACCCCACGCCCCACTGCTGGAGAACGGTGGCGATGCTGGTGATCCGCACATGCAGAGGACGGACGAATTCTTTCGGGACGATGTGTACCGTTCCGGAGCCTGGATTGGGGGTTTCAGGCACGAAAATGGTTAGTTTGCCATTGCCGTGATCCTCGGTGATGAACACGAAGCTTTCGACGCCTTCGCCGGTCTTCAGCAGACCGGCCTTCACCACGCCTTCCCGTTCCACGCCGGCCAGTCCGCTGACGATGGCCCGCGCGGCGGCGTAACCGGGGACACGATAGAGCAGCGTGCGCTCGATCCAGGTGCCGACGGTTCTGCCCTGGCGGGAAATCATCATCAAGCCGAGCATGAACGAAAGGCCAACGACAATGAGCACAGCGTAAATCATCGGAAACTCAGCCGCGACCGAATCATGGCCTGCCAGACGATCCATGACGGACTGGGCCGCCGAATGGGTCGTGACGACGACTTTTCCGACGAGGATGACAAGGACCACCACCGGCAGCAGCACAAACAGCCCGCCGAGCGTGGTGGCTTTGAGAAAGGCGGCGATTCGTTTCATGGCGGGGCTGCCGTCATCGCGGCGCGTTCAGTTCATTTCGGAAAGAGAAAGGTCAGCACCGCGCGCAGCCCCCACTCGGGGCCGCCCGTCGGACCCTCGGCGTAGTAGCGCCCGCCGATGCTGAACTGCATCGGCGCGCCGCCGATCTTGAAAAGCTGGCTGACGAACACGTTCACGGGCACCGTCCACTGCGTGCGGGTCCAGTCGTAGCTGGCCTCGGTGTTTAGACCAAAGGTGGTTTTCGTCTTGGTGATGTAGGACACGAAGGGCTGCACAAAGGTGGCGTTCACATCCGCGCGCGCATCCTCACCGGCATAAGACCAGAGATGATGGGCCAGCATCCCGAAGGTCCAGCCACCGGACTGGCGCAGTGCCAGCGCAGTCGGCCCCGCGCCCCACCGTTCGCCACCGAGGAGGTCATCGGTGGCGGTCGGCCACAGCAGGACGGGGCCTGCACCCCAGATCCAGCCGCCGGAGGTCGGTGCCTTCGGGGAGAAAAAGAAGCTTTGGGTGATGTCTCCCAGTCCGGAGGCATCTGGAATGCCCGGTGCGGGGGATTCAGCATCAATAACAGGCACGATGGTGCGCACGATGAGGTTGAGGTCATTGCTCAAGGCCACCGGGATCACCGGCTGCACGTTGAGCGTGAAGCGCATCGCGTCATTCGCTCCGATGCCGAAGTCCCAATTCGCCTGCAACGGCACGCTGATGAGGCTGGCGACGGGATTTTGCAGTTTCAGGGCGAGTTCGGCGGCCTCATCCGCCGGAGCTTGCGGAGAAAGCTCCGCCGAAAAGGCGGGCAGCCATGCCAGGACGAAAACCAGTGAACAAAGAACCTTCATGCAGAGAAAAGTGAGAAAGATTGGTTTGCGGCACCTCAACGGCGTCCACCGCGCCCGCGTGCCGCGCCACCGCTTGAAACGCTGGAACTCGATCGTGACACCGTGCTCGTGCGTGAACGCGAGTAGGCATCGCGATTGAGCTGCGAGGGCGTGGACTGGCGGTTTTGGTAGCTGCCACGGTTAAAGCTGCCCGATGAAGGCCTTCCCGCAGGCTGCGTCGTCGGGCGAGTGGTCGGCAAAGAAGGACGCGTCGAAGGCTGTACCGGGCGGGTGCTCGGTTGCGCGGGTTTCGTCGTTGGCAAAGCCGGACGCGTGCTGGGTTGCGCAGGACGCGTGACGGGTTGCGCGGGCTTGGTGGGAGGTTGGGCTGGACGCGTCACAGGCTGTGCTGGCAACGTCGTGGGCTGCCCTGGACGGGAAGCGGGGGGCGATGTGCGCGGCGGGTAGAGAGGATTGTTTGCCGGCACATCGGGCGCGCTCTGCCAGCCGCCGTTGGAGCGGGAGTGCCAGCCGTTTTCGTCCTTTTTGTAGATGTTGCCGTCCTTGCCGACATAGACATCTCCACTTCCGGTTTTGGCCACGAAGGCGTCGGAACCGTATTTGCGGTTCACACCGACCGCAGCGCCGCCGCGCGAGGTCTGCACGCCGCCGACGGTGCCGTAGGCGTTTGAGCGATGCCCGGCGCGCACCCATTCATCATCACGCACCACGGCGGAGCGGCCCCAGGAGCCATAGGGCGTCTTCACGGCCACACGACCCGCCGCCGTGTTGGTCCAAGGGTTGTAAGCCGTGCGGGCTGCCACGGCTCCGCGTGGTCCATAGGCATACGCACCGCGTGAGTAGATGCCGGTGGCCGGATTGTAGGCCGCGCCGTAGCCAGCACCGCCGTAGGGGCCGTAGTAGCGCGCTCCGCAGCGATAGTAGCCGCGTCCCGGATGATAAATGGCACCGCAGCCGTAACCATACCAGTAGGGGCTGGGGTAGTAGTGATGGTGCCAGTGGTCATCGTCCGCCAAAGCGTGGCCCAACCACATGCCGAGGCCGAAGACCAGCAGCCCGCGGGCGACATACGCGCCGGAGTAACCGGAGGTGGCGCCGACTTGCACGGTGCTGGGTGTCGAATTGTACACATGCACGTGGGTCACGTTGTACTTCGGACTTTGCGGCGGGATCGTATAGATCGGCGAAGGCACATGGTCACACACGACCCATGCCCCACCGGCGGCGGAAGCCTGGAACCAGACGCCCTGATGGCAGCAGTAATAGATGCCGTTCACGAGGAACACATCATACGAGGTGTTTGTGGCATACTGCACGCCTTCGGAGCCAGGAATGGCCTTGAACTTCGGCTCGCCTTCATACGCCACCTGCACGGTCGTGCTGGCGCGGTCCACCGTGGCCGTCTGCGGGATGGAGGCCAGGATCACTGCCTCGTCCGCTTCGGGTGTTCCCGGCACGGAGGCCAGCACATGCGCCTTCGGATGGCCTTCGGGGATGCGTGCAAAATCTTCCGGCAGGGTGTCCATGGCGGAGGCCCACGGACCTTCGAGGCTCGCCGCGCTGAACCAGCGGCCGGTGGTGAGCAGGTAGTAGCTCTTGCCTGCGGGATGCAAGAACAGATCGCTCTCGGTGTTCGCCACATACATCAGCGAAGTGCCCGAAATCGGAACCAACTGAGGTTTCCCTGCGGTGACAATGATTTCCGAAGGACGGTTTGCGGCGAATACTCGCGGCGCGGGCGCACTATCGGAAGGAAGGTCGATCTTTGCCTTCACTTCGGACCAGTTGGCATCATCCGGCAGCTTCTTGAACGAGGCGGGCACGGCTTTGGCGGTCTTCCAGGGGCCTTGGATGACATCCTGGGTCACGAGCCATTGGTTGTCCGTCAGCAGGTAATACTGTCCATCGTTGAAGAGCACGTCCCAGTTCGTGTTCACGGCAAACATAAGGGACGGATCATCCTCGTTCACCGCCTCCAGCTTGGGCTCGCCGATGAAGGTCACCAGCACGGCGGGCGAGTCGCTGTAAAAGATGGGAGGCGGCTCAAAACTCACCGCAGTGTCGGCAGTGGTGGCGTCATCGCGGTTCACGGCGGCGATCACCGCAGCCAGCGGCATTTCCAGCGGTGTCTCCGGCTTCAAAACCGAGCGCACCAACTCCTCCGCCTTGGCCGCGCCGGCAGCGTCGAGCTCGGGAAAGCGGAACTGGGTGAACTGCCGCGCCCCGACGCGCACCGTCTCGTGCTCGAAGTCCGTGACCGTGTCTGCTTCGATCGCCACAGCGCCGAAGGTGGCCTCCTCCTTGCCCTCCAGCTTCACCCCGATGGCGGAGGTGCCCTTCAAGTGGCGGAATTCCTGCCATTCAAGGATCTGCGGCATGTAGATGGCCACCTCCGCGCCACCGACTTGATAAACACGCGGCCAGGCCTCGGGATCGAGGATGCCCGCGTCATCCGCATGCGCTGAAGGGGTGAAAAGGCTGATCGTGGCCGCAAGGAGCGCGTTGCCAAAGAATCTGGCGATGGAGTTTGTCTTCATGATTTGGAGTGGATAGGGTTGGTCGGCGAGCGGCGTGGTCTTACCAGGGTTTCAGCGTGATCGACTTGGCACGCTCCACGACATGAGTGGGCTGCGTGTTGAGGAAATCCGCGAACTCGGCGGCCCAATCGGTGATGTTGGTCTCAGCACCGTGGTACCAGGTGTATTTACCCAGATCGACCGGCGCCGTCTTGTCCGCGCGGCGATCCTTGAAGGTGGCGATGATGCGGTTGCTGGCCCCGTCGCGTGCGCGGCCTTCGATGGCGATGCTGCCCCGCCCCGCGAGGGTGAGATAGCCTGCGCCCGGAACGGCAAAACCCGCCGCTGTGGCCGCCGCGTTCCAATAGGCTTTGGAAGGCACCAGTTCGACCAGTGCCAGCTCAATGACGAGCACGCCGGGCCCGGGAGAGCTCGCGAGACGCGTCTTTTGGGCGGGATGCTGCTGGATGGCGCGCATGAACTGCTGGCGCATGCGCGTGGCGATGGCGCGGGCGTCTGCCGAGAGGGATTCCTGCCGCATCGGTGTCTGCTGCTGCCACCAGCTCTGCTCCGCCATGAAGCGCGTGCTCACCGGGGCGATGTACACCGCGTTGAACTGCTGGCTCACCGGCTTGCCACGATAGGAGTCCGCAATCCAAACCTGCTGAAGGAAGGCGGCACGTGAGTTCGCTGTGGCGGTGGTTCGCGGGTTGAAACCGGAGTCCGGCGCAGGCGCGGGTTCGAGCAACTGGCAGGAAGGAAGGACAGCCGTCATTAAAGCGGCGGCGAGACAAGAATGGATGCGGATGGAGATCATAAAGGATCGGAGGCGTGATCGAAGGCTGAAAAAACTAATGTCATGGCATGCCCGCTCCGCCTATTGGACCTAAGGCCAACATGCTGCTCACACTCCGGCTGAGCGGCACACTGATGCTCACCTCTGCGCCACAAGCAGCCGGATTTGAAAGATAGCACCGCCATGGGGTGATTCTCCCCGATGAGCTGGCCTCCGAAACGTTTGATGATGCTATGGCTGATGGCGAGGACGAGACCGAGGTCAGTTGGCTTGGAAGTATTGAATGCCTCAAACAATCGCTTTGGGACATCTTCGGCGATGCCGCGGCCGTTGTCCTACACGCCCCAATCTCGAGCCGTCCTCCCTGAAAATGCCGACGCCGAACATCCCATCATGTCATTTGGTTAAGGTGGATGCCTGTTTTGGTGCTCCAGCCCTCCTTTTATTATTGGACCAAAGGCCAATAGCAGGACGATCACCGAATCGTCACCGTGAGCCTCGTCATGCGTTCACATCTCCTTTTCTTCGCCTTCTCCAGTCTTGTTTGCACCGCCGGGCACCTTCAGGCCCAGTCCTCAGCCACACCGGAGCATGTGGAAACCCGCGTGGGCAAAATCGAACTCGAACTGGGTGTCCCGAATGAAGAAAGCGCACAAAAACTCTTCGATAGCATGGATTTCCAGCGTGCCTGCCAGGCTTACCTTTGGGCGCTGCCCACCGTCGGTTTCGAATATGTCCTGCGTGAGCAACGGAATTATCTCGGCGCGAAAAACGGGGACGTGGTCATTTACAAGGGACACCGTGATGTGAGCCGCTTCCTCACGCCGAACGTCACCACGCCCTACATCATTGGATTCATGGATCTGGCGGAAGCAGGTCCCATGGCGCTGCAAGTGCCCGCCGGCGCGATCGCTGGCTCGGCCATGGATTTCTGGCAGCGACCACTTACCGATTTCGGCATGACGGGCCCGGATCAGGGCAAGGGCGGCCTATATCTTCTAGTCGGGCCGGGGCAGGAGCCGCCGAAGGAATTGCCCGCGGACGCAAAGATCGTTCGTTCGCCGACCTTCGGCATCGGTTTCTTTTACCGAGCGCTCGATGCCGATCCGGCGAAGGCCGAGGCGATGGAACAAGCCATTCGCACCTACGCATGGTCGCAGCGCGACAATCCGCGCGCGACACAACACATCAAGCCGAGCACGCCGCAGACGGCGACATTGCCACGCGGCATGGAGTATTGGGAACAACTGGCCGCAGTGATCAACCGCGAACCCGTGGATGACCGCGACCGTTTCTTCGTCGCCATGCTCCGGCCGTTGGGCATTGAACGCGGAAAGGCATTCAAGCCCGATGAGCGACAGCGCCAATTGCTGGCCGAGGGTGCGCAGGTTGGCGAGTTGATGGCCAAGGCCAATTCCTTCGACAAGCGTTTCCCGAGTTCGAAGTATCGGTCGGATGCGCATTGGGATTACGTCATCATGGCCGATCCGGATCAAGACTTGGCCGATTACAGCCAGCTTGATGAGCGCGGCGCCTACTTCTACGAAGCCGTGGCCCTTTCCAAGGGAATGGTCACGAAGACACCGGGCGTCGGCCAGGCTTATCTGGGCAGCTACCGCGACAAGAACGGCCACGCCTTTGATGGCGGCAAATCCTACCGGCTCCGCGTGCCGCCCCATCCGCCCGCCAAGCAGTTCTGGTCGGTGACCGTCTATGACACGGAGACGCGCGGCATCATTCAGAACTCGCAAAAGATCGCCGATCGTTCCTCCCGGCAGGACCTCGTCGCGAATGCAGATGGCTCCGTGGATGTTTACTTCGGACCGACGGCTCCCAAGGGCTTGGAGAAAAACTGGATTCCCACCGTGTCGGGGCGTTCGTGGTTCGCCTACTTTCGGCTCTATGCGCCCTTGGAGCCGTATTTCGAACGAAGCTGGCCGCTCCCGGACATCGAACTCGTGAAATAGCACCCGCACGATTCACTCCAGCCCCACAAATTCATGCGCACTCAATTTTTTGCCGCTCTCGCGCTGATGCTGACGGCTCTTCCTGCCGTCCAAGCCGAAGTTCCTGACAAGCAGACCGTGACCGATGCCTACGTCTATTTGCTGGGCCGCGCCATCGCCATCCGGCAGGAGCACACGGACCTCAAGGAGCCGGGCATCGCCTACAACGTCATCAAATACAACCCGGCCGGGTCGGCGGACTTCGTGAACCCGAACCTCGACGTCGCTTACCTCGAAGCGTGGATCGCCGTGGACGACAAAACACCGGTGATGCTCGAAGTGCCGGAGGTGAAGGGTCGCTATTACACCGCGCAGATCCTCAACGAGTGGGGCGAGGTCATCACCAACATCAACGAACGCAATTATCCGTCGCATCCGTTCGGCAAGTTCGCCTTCGTCGCTCCTGGCTCCACGGCGGAAGTCCCATCGGACGCGGTTCGCATCGAGTTGCACTCGCGCAAGGCCAAGCTGCTCGGGCGCGTCGAGCTCAAGACGGATCCGGCCGGTGCAATGGCGCTGCAGAAGCAATTCAAACTCACTCCTCTTGGGAAACCAGTCATTCAGTCCGCCGCCCCGATGCCAAACTTCGGGAACAAAGAACTGATCGGCGTTGAATTGTTCGACAACGTGGATGCGGTGCTTGCCAGCGCCCTGGATGTATCCTCGATCGCACCGCAAATGCAGGAGAAGGCTCGCGATATCGGCCGGCAAGCCAAGAAACCCACGCAACGCGAGGCGCTCGACAAACTGATCAAAGAGGAAGTCGTCCCTCAGTTCCTCAAATATGCCGTCACGAAGTCCGGTGTCTTCCAGAACAACTGGCTCGCAACGCTGGGCACGGGCAACTACGGCGCCGATTACTGGAAGCGCACATCGGCGAACCTTGTGGGCCTGTGGGCCAACGCCAACGATGAGGTGATCTACTTCGTCGCCACGCGGGATGCAGACGGCCAGCCGCTCAACGGCGCGAACGATTATGTTCTCGAGTTTTCCGCTGCCAACCGGCCCGATGCCGTGGTGAACGCCTACTGGTCGGTGATTCTCGTGGATGTGCCCGATTACCGCGTCGTGAAGAACCCGCTGAACCGATTCAACTTCAACAGCGACTCAGGCCTGAAGAGCGAAGCCGACGGGTCGCTGAAAATCCTTTTCGCTGCCAAGCCCCATGCGGCCGTGCCGGAGTCCAACTGGTTGCCCTCCGCACCCGGCAAGGGGTTCTCGCTCACCATCCGGACCTACGTGCCCAAAGACCTCGTGAAGCGCGGTGAGTGGTTCCCTCCCGCTCTCAAGCGGCTGAAGTGAGTGGAGTCCTAAGATGCCTCACGCTGGCCCGGGCAGCGCACCGATGCTCACTCCACCACCGGCAGTTTGATTCGAAAAACAGCGCCTCCTTCGGCGTGGTTCTCTCCGCACAACTCACCGCCAAAGCGCTTGATGATGCCCTGGCTGATGGCGAGGCCTAGGCCCAGCCCGGTAGGCTTGGAGGTGGTGAATGCTTCAAACAACCGCTCCAAGATCTGCGGCGGGATGCCCGGACCATTGTCCTGCACGCTGATGAGCACACGATCCGCCTCCAGGGCGGTGCTGAGGGTGATCCGCGGCTGAGCCACCGCCGCGCCCCGCAAGGCATCGAGGGCGTTGAGCAGCAGATTCATGAGCACCTGCTGCAGTTCCACACGGCCCGCCGGCACGCATGGCAGCGGCCCGCTGAGTCGCAGGTCCACTTTCACTTTGCGGGCCATGATCTCGCTGTGCAGGAGGTCTAGCAGTTGCTTCACGGCCTCGTTCACATCCACGGCCTCGTCGGGCACGGCACCTTCCTTTTTGAACATGGCCCTCATGCCGTGAATGATGCCCCCGGCGCGTTTCGCATCCGCCGTGATGTCATCCAGGATGGCTTTCATCTCCACCTTGTCCGGCTTCGGCTCATCCATCATCGAGGAGCCGACCTGTGAATTGCTCAGCATGGCCGCCAGCGGCTGGTTCAGCTCATGGGCGATGGCTCCTGCGAACTCGCCGAGGATGCTGATGCGGGAAAGACGGGCCAGCTCCTGCTCAGCCTGCCTGCGCGGCGTGATGTCCACGATGGCGGCGAGCGTCAGCGGTCCCGTCTCTGTCTCAAAGCGGCTCAAACGGATCTCCACCGGGAAGAGCGTGCCGTCTTTTCTGCGGCCAAACCGTTCCCGCCCGTTGTTCATGGCTTTCGTTTCAGACGCCGCATGAGGCCAGTCGGGGATCAGCTTGCACATCTCCCGCCCGGCCAGCTCCTCGCGAGTGTGGCCGAACCATTTTTCCGTCTGCTCATTCACCAAAACGATGCGGCCGTCCTCTTTCGCGAGCACGATGGCATTGGGGGATGACTCCAAGGCCAGTCGGAATTTCTCATCCGCACGCTGCTTTTCGCGCAGGCGCTCCAGTTCCTCGATTTCCTTCCGCCGCTTGGCTCGCCACCGCCAGCGCGCCCACCCGCTGCCGGAGGCCACCAGCAGCACCACGGTCAGCAGACGAAAAGGCAACGTCTGCCAAAAGTAAGGTTGGATCGTGATGGCCAGACGGGCTGCGGCAGGCTGCCACCGAAGATCAGGATTCGCCGCGGTCACTTCGAAGACATAGTCTCCGGCAGGCAGGTCACTGTAGCGAATGGATCGAACGCCCATGTCCTCCTCCCAAGGCCTGTCCTCGGCCAAACGGTGGCGAAAGTGAATGCTCTCAGGTGCGGCAAAATGGCAGGCCGTGTACTCGATCTCCAGATCGCGGGTACCGGGGGGAAGCGTCAGGGAACCGCTGCGGATACTTACGGCCTCTCCACCGACACGCACCCCTTCGATCAACACGCTGGGCGGATCCGTCTCGTGATTCCAATCCCGTGGATCGATGGCTACGATGCTGCGTCCGGCGACAAAGTGGAGAACGCCGGATGCGCTGCGAAGACCCGCCGGGGAATAGCCTACCGAGCATTCTGCCGTCAGCATTCCGTGGGATTCATTCAGCAGCAGCGGGTGTACCGTCCGGGCCTTCCCCATGGCCACCGCCTTCAGCTCTTCCTTATTCACCCGCATGATCCCATGAAAACCGCCCAGCCAAAGATGGCCCTGCTCGTCATCCAGAATCTGGCCGATGATATTCCCGCTAAGTCCCTGGCGCGTGTTCACCGAATGCAACCGGCCATTCTCCAACCATGCGAGTCCTCCTCCACCGGTGCCGATCCAGAGAGTGTCATCCGTATCCAGGTGCAGGCATGTCAGAATGTTGGTGGGCAGTCCCTCTTCGGTGGTCCATCGCTTCAACTCGCCTGCAGACCATTGAAAAAGCCCGGCACGTGTGGCGAGCCACAGGGACTCTTTCGGGCCGCGGATCAACCCCTGAATGATGTGAGGAAACGTACCCTTCTCCACAGTGTAAAAAGCGCCGTCCTCCAAGCGCTTCAGCTCACCTGCTTCCGTGCCCATGAAAAGGGAGCCATCGGCCCCCTCGCATAGAGTGCGAGGAATGTCCGAAGTCACCATCGTTTCGAAGACCTCTGAATTCGGTGCCTTGCGGACCAGAATATGTTCACCCGCAAAAAAGATCGTGCCGTCACGCATGCGCACGGTTGTCAGCATGTAGTTGCCGCCCACCGGTTGATCCTCGTTCATCACCCGGTTCAGATGCTCCAGAGAACCATGATACAGACCTTTAAAATACGTGCTCACCCAAAAAGTGCCATCTGACTCCTCCACCAAGCTGCCGACGGCTCCCCCCACTTTCTCATCCACCACGACGTAGGATCTGACCTTTCTGCGCGTGAGTCGGAAGAGACCGCTGCCATCGGTTCCCACCCACACCGTGCCATCCGGCATCACAAAAAGTGAGCAGATCTCCTGAACCGTGCCCGGCACAGGACGAACGGCGCCTTCCTTCATGACGTGAAGCCCGTCATCAAAGCCCCCCAGCCAGACTTCACCTGAATTCCCCGCTGCCGTGCAATATGGAGCAAGGTGAGGGACGCCGTTCGCTTCATTGAACTCCGTCCAGTGGCCGTCTTTTCGGTGAAGCATCACATGGGGGGTCATGCC
The DNA here is from genome assembly GCA_015075365.1 of Verrucomicrobiaceae bacterium. GTDB lineage: Bacteria > Verrucomicrobiota > Verrucomicrobiia > Verrucomicrobiales > Verrucomicrobiaceae > Prosthecobacter. The sequence continues at coordinate 452,768 of JABTUN010000004.1, read as the reverse complement.
CACCCACAAGGAGCCATCCCGATCCGCCAGCAGGGACGAGGCCGAAAGCCCGCGAGAACTCGGCGGCGGGTTCACGACCTCGCACCGCCCTTGATAAACACGAACCAGCCCGAGATTTTCCACTCGGACCCACAACCCGTCCGAGGGTGTCATCGCCATGGCGCCCACTCTGCCGCGAACACCTTCAGATTCGCCCACCTGCTTGAATTCATTGTTCTCAAGATGTTGCAGCCCCTGGGCCGTTCCAATCCACAATCCATCCGCACCATCCCGCGCCAGACACAGCAAGTCATTGGTCACCAGCCCGTCCACCGTCGTCTGCGTGGTGATCACTCCATCGTGAAGATGGCTCAGCCCGCCTCCCATCGTCGCGATCCAGAGCCCGCCTTCGCCATCGTCCACCAGCGACCGGATGTGCAATCCCTTCAATCCTTCTGCCAGCCCGAAATGGACGAACCGAACCCCATCGAACCGCGCCAGTCCTGCGTGTGTGCCCAACCATAGATACCCATCCTGCGTCTGGGCGATCGCCGTCACCGTATTCTGCGGCAGACCGTCCGCTGAAGTCCACGACTTGACGATAAAAGAGCCGTCCTCAGCCGCCCCAACATAACAAGCTGACATTGCCATCAGCAATAGAATGGCACGCCAGTTCATGAGCGAGTGAGAGCGGGTGGACGCGAGGAGAACAATGCCGCCATGCTAGCAGCCACGATCAAGGCCGCCAAGATCGTTATTCACTTCGCGTGCCATCAAAACCCGGTCGTCCCACCCGAATGAGACGGGAAAAGTCCGTCGATTGGTCCGCCGCCCTGGCTGCTGGATTGATGAGCGCTTTTTCACGCAGCACGGCAAAGGGCAGGCCGCCGGTCTCGATGTAGCCGCGTTCGTAGAGCAGGCTGTCCGCCTTGCCATTGACGAGGATGCGCCAGTCCCACGGAAGCCGCTTCCCGGCGGGATGCTGGCCGCGGATGGCTGTGGTGCAGTTGGTGGTGATGGCGTTGTACCAGCGCGGCTGTGTGCGCAGCTCGTTCAGCGTTGTCACATATTCCATGAAGCGTTCCCGCGCCTTTTCCGGTGTGATCAAGGTGCGGTAGAGGTAGGACTCCTCGCCGGGCCGGATGCTGGTGCGCAGGCGGATCACATCCCGTTCATCAGCGACCACCACGTAAAGCTCAAACTGCCGGTAAAGGCCGCCAATGGCAGAATACTTCTCTCCGACCTCCTTGCGGGTCTCGATGGAGAAGCAGATCGGCTGTGCATCCGCGAACTGGAAGCTGACGATGGGATGCGCCATCCACGGTGAGCCCCAGTAATTGACAAACATGTCCACGCCGGTGAGCTGCGAGAGGCGCATGGTGCGTGTCTCCCATCGCGGCGTGAAGTCCGTGGCGGTGCGGTAGTCGAAATGGCGCACATTGTGAAGCGTGACCTCGTCGCCCTGAATTTCCGCCCAGGGGAGCTCCGCCACATCTGGCTGCCAGTTACGATCCGCACGCGGGGTCAGCGTGAGCCACCAAGCAAGCACCACGCCGCACAATGCAAAAGCCCAGGCGGTCCGTTTCCAGAAGCCCCGTGGCAGAAACAAGGCCATACCCACACCCACGACGAAGAATCCTGCGATGACATCGCGAAACACCGGGAAATCAAAGTGCAGCGCGCCAAAAGCCCATGCGGCAGCGAGCAACAGCAAAAGCCAGACAAGGCAACTTCCCAGTTTCTTCCCAACTCGAACGACGAGCTTCATGGATCGTGTGGCGTGAAAACAGCGAAGGAAACGGAGACCCGGCCTCGCGACCTGATGTCCCCGTTTCCTCCGATGAATGGTTTACTTCTGTTCGGCGTGAATGTCCTTCTCGCCGACGCCCTCGTCAGTGATGGAATGACCATGAACCGGCTCTGCGGCGGGCTGTTTGCCATCAGGAGAGGCCATGTTTGGCTTGCCGTGGGCGAGGCCGACTTTGGCGACATACATCAAGGCGAGCGGCTTGGCGGATTCCTTGCCGAGCTCGTTCAGACGTGCCTGCATGGCGTGAATCTTGAGCGGATGCTTGGAGGCGACGTTGTTCTGCTCGTAGGGATCATCAGCGAGGTTGTAGAGATCCACGCTGGTGGGGATCAAGGTGCGCCAGATCATCTTCCAGTCACCCTGACGGACAGCGCCACGGAAGGGCTCGACGTTATAGACGAGCTCGGTGCGAGGGGATTCCTTGCCCTTGGAGATGGTGTCCCAGACGTTCACGCCATCGAGCGGCTTGCACTTGGCGGTGGAGGCACCGGCGAGAGCTGCAAAGGTGGGATAGAGGTCCACGGCGTGGATGATGCCGTCCACGGTCTGCGGCTTGATGTGGCCGGGCCAGTTGGCACAGGCGGCCACGCGGCTGCCGCCTTCAAAAAGGGAGCCTTTGCCATCGCGATACGGGCCGTTGTCGCAGGGCAGCACGACTTTGGAGAGATCGGTCATCTGGCCGGCGAACATGGCATTCTTCGTGCCGCCGTTGTCGCTGTGGAAGATGATCAGGGTGTTTTCACGCAGGCCTTTTTTGTCGAGAGCGCTGATGACACGGCCGATCTCGTCATCCAGGCATGAAACCATGCCTGCATAAGTGCGGCGGGTCGGCTCCTTGATGTTTTTGAAGCGGTCGATGTACTCCTGCGGGGCCTGGTAGGGCGTGTGGGGTGCGTTGAAGGTGAGGTAGAGGTAGAAGGGCTTGTCGGCGCTTTGCTCGCCGATGTACTTCACCGCATCGTTGCCGATGAGCTGGGTGGTGTAGCCCTCCTCCTTCACGGGCTGGTTGTTGCGGAACCAGTCGAGCACACCGGCATCGCTGTGCGTGTAGTAGTCCAGCTCGCCGATCATGGCGCCGTACTGGTAGTCAAAGCCGCGCTGCCTCGGCCAGTATTTGATGTCCGCATGGCCGAGGTGCCACTTGCCGATGATGGCGGTGGTGTAGCCGGCGTCCTTGAGGCACTGCGGCAGCAGGTGCTCGGTGGTGTCGAGACCGTAGCCCGCAGGGCCGGGGATGACGATGGTCTGAAGGCCGTAGCGGAAGGGATAGCGGCCAGTCATCAAGGCGGCCCGTGTGGGCGTACACATGGACTGGGTGTAGAACTGGGAGAACTTCGCCCCGCCGGAGGCCAGGGCATCAAGGTTCGGTGTCTTGATGTCCGTGGCTCCATTGAAGCCGACATCCTTCCAGCCGAGATCGTCGGCGACGATGTGGAGGATGTTGGGTTTGGCCGCGGCCTGTGTTTCTGTGACGGCGGTGAGCGCCATGCCGAGGGCGAGCACCAGGAGTTTGCCGATGTGTTTCATGATGGGTGTGTTGTTGGAATGAGTTGAGATGAGCGTTCAGGCATCAGGGCGCCGGGTAGATGCGGGTGATCTTGGAGCCCTGGAGGCCGAGGCCGCCCATGAGGCCCTGCTGGTTGAAGAAGATGGCGTAGATGCCTTTGTTGATCGTGGTGGTGCTCAGCGAGCCCGCCATCCCCTGGTCGAGCACCACGAGGCTCGGGGCGCTGCCGATCTCCCATCCATCCCTCTGGTTGACGGATCGAAGAGCCGCCTCATCCATGAAGAAGAGCGCGTAGCCGTAGCTCTGCACGCCTGCCTGCATGCCGTAGGACAAACCGGCGGTCTGGTAGAACTCACGCACGGAACCACCCCGCATGAGCGCGCCGTTTCCGGCCATGCCGCCCACCATGAAGCCGCCTTTGACGATCTTCGGGAAGACCATCACGGCCCTGGCATGGTGGCCGAGCGCGCGGGCCTTGGGATTGGTGGCATACAGCCAGCGCAGCGCGGCATGGGATTCACGTGCGATCTCACGCCCGCTGGTGCTTAGCGCGCTGGGACTCTGCGTGCTGGCACACCCGCTGGTGAACAGGCTGCTGATGACGACGAGCGCGGAGAGCGCGATGGTTTGGAAAGAGTATTTCATGGTCTGAATCTGGTGCTGGTGCGGGTTAAAACTTCTTGGCGATGTTCAATCCGAAGGAGTGACCTTGGAACCGGTCGCGCGAAGCGTACTCGTACATGCCGCGGAAGTTGATCGAGAGCATCCAGGGCACATAGGTCAGGCCGAGCTGGCCGCCGACCGCATGGACTGAGTCATGCACACCAGGATTTCTGGCATGGCTTCCCTTGTCGTCCGACACCTGCCAGCTGCTGTAGCCGGCGGGGCCGATTTCGAGGAGCAGTTTTTGGTCGGATGTCAGCGGCAGATACTGGCTGATGCCGTAGTTGAGCGTCAGGTGGCTGCCGGGCGTGTAGTCAAAGTCCCTTTTCTTGCCGTGAATCTCATAAGTCAGCGCAACGGCCACGGCCATGCGCTTGTCTTCCCAGGGATACCAGGTGGCCGCCGTCTGAAATTGGTTCGTCCAGAAACCATAGCCCAGGTTGTCCGCGGCCTCGGTCTGGAAGGAGCCGACGACGGGCAGCGTCACTGTCTCGGTGTCGTAGCGTCCGATGGGTGCGTAGAAGCCGTAGGCAAACGCAAAGTCAAAGTGCTTCTTCGTCCAGCCCAGCCACAGCGGCTGCACAAACATGTCACCCAGGCCGAAATCCGAGCTGCCGCTGACCGCTCTGCCGCGGCCGCGCAGCGTCGAAAGTGAGGCTGAGATGGTGGCGGTGGCAAAGGTCGGTGCAACGTAGGCGGCATACTTCGCGCCGAGAATCTTGTAGTCCGACACCCAGATGAACATGGGCACCGCGGCATACATGTCCACCTGCACATCCGGTGTGAGAGTCAGTCCGGGTCCAGGTCCGGGACTGATGGTCAGGGTGCTCACTTTGTTCCCTCCGCTGTTATTCAAGCGGTCAGTCGAGTACCAGTAGTTGAGGAGCGCACCGTAAAAGCCTGGTTCTGGCACGGCAAAGTCGCGGATGTTGGGGAGGGCGGGCGCAAAGTGGCCGATTTCGGCGAGCGCTGGATGAATGCCAACGGCCAGCACGCCCAAAAGCAGGCTGGCTAGAAGGTTGGAGGTGCGTTTTGTCTTCATGGGATCGGTGTGTCGGCGGTTTGTGGTTGTGGCTGGGTTGAGGGGATCGGGCTGGAGGTTTGCTGTTCGTTGAGCGCCCAGTGGATGGCGTCGAGCAGCGCCTGGGTGTCCACGGGCTTGCGGAAGTAACCCTCGGCACCGGCTTCATGAGCCGCGGCACGCGACTCCGTTGTGTCGTGCGCGGTGAGAAAGATGAGCGGCAGCCGCGACTGCCTGGCATTGAGCGCGTGCTTCAGATCCAGACCGCTGAGTCCCGGCAGCGTCATATCAGCCACAATGCAGCCGGATTTCACCACGAGAGCGCTGGCGAGAAACTCATCCGCTGACTCGAAGGCGAGGTAATCCAGCCCGGCGGAGGTCATGACACGCCCCAGCGCACGGCGGACGCTCGCGTCGTCATCAATCAGAACTATGGTGGGCCGTTTGGTGGGCATTTGCGGTCCCACTCTGGCCGGACCGGGTGAACGCCGCTATTGGACCTTGGGCCAACAAAGGCGCGTCGTCACGCCGCAGGCGTCACCGGTTTTGCCGGAGCAAAATTCACCACCGCGCACGCGCGGACAAGCTCGGCCACCGAGGAGACCTGCATCTTTTCCAGCACGCGGGCACGATGCACCTTCACCGTTTTTTCAACGACCTTGAGCTCGGCCGCGATCTGTTTGTTCAACGCCCCGGTGATGATCCACGCCATGACTTCGATTTCCCGGTCCGTGAGCTCTTTCATGCGGGCGGTGATCGCGCTCGCACGGTGATCAGCCACCAACGAGGCACGGTGCTTGCGCAGCGCCTCGTCGATGGCGCTCAACAGATCGCGGGTGTCGAAAGGTTTGGTCAGGAAAGTGACCGCACCCTGTCGCATGGCCTGCACGGTGGACGGGATGTCGCCATTCCCGCTGATGAAGATCACCGGGCAGGCGGCCTGGCTCTCGCAAAGACGTTTTTGGAGTTCGATGCCGCTGAGACCGGGCATGTGCAGGTCCACCACGGCGCAGGCTGGTCGCGTCAGAGGCTCGGTCTGCAACCGCAAGAACTCCTCCGCCGAGCCAAACGTTTCCGCATTCAACCCCGCCTGACGCGCCAGACGTGCCAGGCTGCGGCAGACGGAGGGATCGTCATCCACGATGAAAACGGTGGGAGGTTCAGGACTCATCAGGAGAATGCATCATCCTTTCGCGGCACCCGTTTTGCCCGCAAGCGGCATTTTCGTCAGATGCTTTCACTTCCCGGCCACCGGCAGCGAGATGCAAAACACCGCGCCGCCTCCAGGCTGGTTGCCGCCCGTCAGCTCACCCTCGAAGTTCTTGATGATGCCCATGCTGATGGCGAGGCCGAGTCCCAGCCCGCCCGGCTTGGAAGTGGCAAATGCTTCAAACAATCGCGCCTGTATCTCCGGCGTGATGCCCGGCCCGTTGTCTGACACGCTGACGATGACACGGCCATCCCGATGCTCCGTGGTGATGTGGACCTGGCCGTGGCTGTTTCCGGCTGCTTTGATCGCGTCCAGGCTGTTGAGCACGAGATTGATGAGCACCTGCTGGATCTCCACGCGCCCCGCCATCACCTCCGGCAGGGATTCCGCCAGGGACAGCACGACCTTCGCCTTTCGAACCACAATTTCACTGTGCAACAGGCCGCACACCTGGTTCACCGCGTCATTCAGGCTCACCGGCTGCCTTTCGACGAGCGACTCCTTTTTAAACATGGCACGCATGCCGTGGATGATGCTCCCGGCACGTTTCGCATCCGAGGTGATGTCCTCCAGGATGGCCGCCAGCTCCTTCATGTCCGGATTGGGCGCGTCAAACATGCCGCGTCCGACCTGCGAGTTGCTCAGCATCGCGGCCAAAGGTTGATTGAGCTCATGCGCAATCGTGCCCGCAAGCTCTCCCAGCATGCTCACGCGGGAAAGATGCGTCAGATCCTGGCGCTTTTGCATGAGCTCCTGCTCAGAGCGTTTCCGCTCCGTGATGTCCATCGACACGCCGCGCAGAAGCAAAGCACGACCCTTTTCATCCCGCTCAAACCGGCCGGTGGCGGCCACCCAACGTTCTTTTCCATCTGGCAGCGCCACCCGGTATTCAGCAGAGAACAACCCCGTTCCAGACATCGTCTTGTCCACTTCCGCCGCCACCATGTCACGGTCCTCCGGATGCAGCGTGGCCACAAAACGGGGGAAGTCGATGATCTCATCCGGCCCGACACCGTAGATCCGCCGTCCTTCATTGGAAACCCAGATCAGATTTGTGCGAAGATCCCATTCCCACAGCGCCAGTTGAGCCGCCGTGGCGGCGAGTCCCAGACGCTTCTCACTCTCGGCAAGACTGTGCGACAACTGCGCGGCACGCAGCACGTCCCGGCTCAGTTCAAACCCCATCGCGAGGATCAACAACGTGAAGAAGGGAGTCACCATCACCGGCATCGAAATGACCTGCTCGACCACCAGGGATGCCTGCACCAGCCCTGCGACGAGCACCAGCAGGATGCCTCCCCCGATCATCACGACGCGTCGGCGGCCCTCCTTGTCTCCCCTGCGCCACAGTCTCGCCGAGGCGTCCGTGATGTAGCCGATCCAAATCACCGCGCCGAGGTGCTCCACCCACATCCACCGGCCCGGCACACCCACAGGCAGGGAAACGGCCTCACCGAGCAGTGTGACCGTCTTCACACCCTCGATCGAGTCAAAGAACAGCCCCTGGGGGCAGACCATGTTCACTACGATGGCCGCCAGCCTGCTGCCCAGCGCGGCAATGAGCAGCCAGCGCCTGCCGGTGCCCATGTGCGCATGCACCAGCATCAAAATCGCCGCCGTCATCAGCGCGATCGGCAGCAGCGCCCACCGCGCCGCCTCCCCATAGGCCGCCCCCGTCGTGGCGCGCATCATTGCCATGTCAAAAAACGGGTAGGCGGACATGCAGACCGCCGCCAGCGCGAACCACAGCTCCGCGCGCACCTTGCGGTCGGAGAGCCAGACCATCCCATGAATCACTCCCACGGACAGCGAAACAGCTGCCGCCATGGACCAAAGAATGGTGATCAAATTCACAGCCTTCCTTCAAGCACCAACGCTGCGGCCAAACAATCAGATTCTCGCCCGCGGATGGTCTTACTCGAAGAGCTTGAACTGCATGCTGAGCTGCACGCGGTGCGCGTCACCCTCGCTGCCGTCACGTGTCGTCTTGGAGCCATAGAGATAACCCAGGCCGACATAAAAACGCTTCGAGGGCGCCCAGATCAGGTTCACTTCGGAATACAGCGTGCGGTCATAAGCCTTCGGCCCTTGTTCGCCCGCCGTTTCCATGTCGATGCAGCCCACGCTGAACTCGGAGCGCCAGCGCTCGCTCCAAAAGTGACGATAGCCCACATGCCCGCCCCAGCCGGACAGCGTGTTGAGGCGTCCAGCCGTATCCACCACCGCGCCGCTGCCGGCCGGCAAATCCTGCATGTAGCGGCCGATGCCGTCGCCAACCGTAAGCCCCGCCACCACACTGTCTCTTTTCGTCGTGTGGAGCACGCCGGAAATATTCGCACCCCACGCGAAGGCGGAGTCACCCATGCCCGCCGCGCCCTCCCAGGCCAGGGAACGTGCCAGACCGCTCACCTGCACATGGCCGGCTTCCCCTTCCAGACGCCAATGGCCCGTGAAATCCGGCATCGACGTGCGCGTCGTGGCTCCGGCGGGCAGCGCTCCGATGTCACTCTTCGGCTGCTCCACGGCCAGAGCCACATGCATGTGGTCCGCGATCGGAGAAAAGGTGTAGCGCACCTGCGGCTGGCGCAGGATGGACTGCACACCGGGACCAGCGAAGTCGAGCGTGTCCGGGATGCTGTCTGGATCGAAGAAAGTGGTCCAAGTGTGGCCCACGGTGACATTCGCCACCTGGCCGTAAAAGTGGCGCAGGTTGTACGTCATGTCAGGACTGGCGCTCTCTCCGAAGAAATCGTTTTCGTAAAAGTAGCGCACGGATCCGAAGGGCGATGGCGTGCGCAGTTCCGCATTGAAGCGGCTCTGCTTCGCATGCAGCCCGTATTCCTGGCTTTTGCCGAAATTGGCCTCGCCTTCGACCGGAATGCCACTGGTGGTGAACTTGTTCGGATTCCCCATCCTCGTGGAATCCACGATGGAGTCCACCTTCGCGTATCCGCCCAGCTTGATCCAGGTGCTGGTATCAGGAATCTGCATGAAACCTTTGTAGCTCGGGTCGATCGGCGCGTTCCCAGGCCGGGGAGCGGAGAGGTTGTCACCCGTCACGGTGTCGCGATGCCGCATTGTGGACTTCGCATCACTGAGCTGGTGCGTGTCTGGAACCGGTTTGGGTTGCGCCGGCTTCGCTGTTTGAGGAGGAAGCGGTTTGGCGGCAGGAGCGGAGCTTTTACGTTGCAGTTCGGCGATCTGCCCCTGCATCCGCTGCATCATCTTTTCCATCTGGGCCACCGTCGCGCGTAAACGAGCCAGTTCAGCGGCCTCGCTTTCCGCACCGGTTGCGGGCGTGCCAAGCGCACCGAGCAACATGACGCACAGCGAAGTGATGACGTGGCGACCTCTTTTCATAGCTTGAAGGGATGGCACCGGGCGGTCCACGGAGTCACTTGTTCACCGCCGTGCGGTTGCCGATGAGGCGTCCGTTGAGCGGCTGCGTCGGGCGGTTGCTCGGGCTCAGGCGGCTTGCGAAGGCCTCCAGTTGCGCCTTGCTCGCGGGGACCGGATCACGAAACACCAGCCACTCCACGGATTCCGTGCATGGCGGCGTGGTCAGGGATCCCATGTAAGTGTACGCGGCCTTTCTTTCCGGGAGATGGAAGGCCAGGTCGAACTGTACCTCGGGCTTGTGCGCCGCGTCTCCCTTGGCCTTCGGCAGATGTGCGATGATCTTGGCCAGGTTCACATTCTCCTCGCCCTCCTGAAAAAGCGCGGACACCACCGCAAACTTCCCTTCCACGCTCTGATGCACGAAGTGCATCTCCATCGGGAAATGACTGCCGTCGATCGTGTGCTCGCTGGGCGTGTGGAAATGAAACTGCTTCAGCGTGTAAACACCGCGCTCCGTGGTCAGCGTGCTGCCGCCATCCACGCTCACCTGGATCGTGTGGCCGTTGTCCACAATGTCCGTGACATGCTCGTGATGCGCGATTTTGAGCGAGGTGGTCTTGTAGTCGAACTTCCAAGAATTCGCATTCCCGGCAGCGCTCTGCGTGATGTTGATGGGCGACTGGTTCTTCCCCTCGCCACAGGCCGCATACGCCGGATTCAGTGTCGGCCAGTATTCAGGGCCGTCTTTTCCTTCGTAACCCCAGTGCGCAGGGCGCGCGGAACCGCTGTGAGCGGCATTTTCCGCAGGCTTTTTGCATGCTACCAGGATGCCTAGAAGGAAAAGGGCGGGGAAGATGGGTAAAATCGCTTTCACACCGTCAGCCTCCCCAGTCGTCGGACTGTCATCAATTGGACCTTGGTCCAACAGGTCACGCAGCCCTCTGTCTGGAAGGCTCAATCAAAGTGGAGGCGAGGGCGGGAATTGAACCCGCGCATACCGGTTTTGCAGACCAGTGCATTACCACTTTGCTACCTCGCCGTTTCCTGTCCTGGAGGAAAGTGCGCCGATACTAGGCGCGCCCCTCCGGTGTGTCAAATGAAGCGGCTGAGCAGCGGGCGGAGGCTTTGCAGGGTCTTTTCAGGCCACAACTCCCGCGCGGTCATGATGGCGCTGTCCAGCGCACGGTGCTCCGGACCGTCCGGCACCGTGGGAATGCGTGGAATGACCCGTTCCAGGATGGATTTTGCCGCGGCGACGTTTGCATGCAGGTGGGCGATGACGGATTCCGCCGTGACGGCCTCCTCCTCGGTTTTCCAGCAGTCGTAGTCGGTGACCATGGCCAGGGTGGCGAGCGCGATCTCCGCCTCGCGGGCGAGCTTGGCCTCCGGCAGGTTGGTCATGCCGATCACATCGAAGCCGAGCTGGCGGTGCGCATTGGACTCCGCCCGCGTGGAGAAGGCGGGGCCGTCCATGCAGACATAGGTGCCGCCATTGTGGACGCGCAGCCTCAACGCCTGCGCCTCCTCGTGCAGCAGTGTGCGCAGGCTGGTGGCGATGGGGTCGCCAAAGGCCACATGGGCCACGATGCCGCGCCCGAAGAAGGTATGCTGGTCCCTCCGGCTGGTACGGTCGAAAAACTGGTCCGGCAGCAGCACATCACGCGGGTGGTAGCGTTCCTGCAGACTGCCCACTGCGGTCACGGCGATGATCCAGCGCACGTTCAGGCTGCGGAGTGCCCAGATGTTCGCCCGGTGGTTCAGCTCCGTTGGCAGGAGCCGGTGTCCTTTGCCGTGACGGGGCAGAAAAATGACGCGTCGGCCTGCAAACTGGCCGGAGACAAGCTTGTCAGAGGGCGCGCCATAGGGCGTGATGACCTCGAGTTCCTCACGGTTCGAGAAACCGTCGAGGTCATAGAGGCCGGAGCCGCCGATGATGCCGATGGCGGGTGGGTGGATGTCTGTCATGCGGCCGCAGCGGTAGCCGGAGCGGAACCGGGTTTCAACGACACCATTGCTTGAAATTCCGCTCGAGGATGAACATCGTGGGCGAAAGGCGCGTCCAAAAGCCACCGTTTCCCCACCGCCTGTCCGCCATGAAATCACTCGCACGCCATGCCATCACCGCTGCCGCGCTGACCCTGATCCCGTCCTGCGCGATCCCGAATCTGTCCCAGTCCCCGGGGGCTTACACCATCCTTACCCGGGACGGCAGGCAGGTCATGTGTGATGGCGAGCCCGTCCTGCAGGAAAGCACCGGCTACTACCGCTACCGCACCCCGGAGAAGCGTGACGCCGTGATCCGTCAGGACGATGTGGCCAGCATCCAGAAACGCAGCGTGTGAGCAACCGGGCAGATCTACCCAAAATAACCCTGGCCTCGGCCTCGCCGCGCCGGGCGGAGTTGCTCGCCTCGGCGGGCGTGCCGTTTGATGTGGTTGTGACCGATGTGGAGGAGGCTCACGATCCCTCCCTCAAGCCGGAGGAACTCACCGTCGAAAATGCCCGGCGGAAGGCCCTGGAGGGTTCCCGGAAACGCCCGGGAAGTCTGGCGCTCGGCGCGGACACCCTGGTGTATTTGGACGGCGACCCGCTGGCGAAGCCCTCCGACATGGACGAGGCGCTGGGAATGCTGCGCCGCCTCTCTGGACGAACGCATGAGGTTTGCACCGGCGTCGTGCTGGCCCGGGACGGGGAGGTCGTGGACGCGTTCCATGAGGTGACCCATGTCACCTTCAAGCCCCTTACGGACGCCCTCGTCCGTGAGTATCACACTCGCGTGAACCCGCTCGACAAGGCAGGCGGCTACGGCATCCAGTCTCACACGGACATGCTTCTGGAGCGCATGGAGGGCTCCTTCAGCAATGTCGTCGGACTCCCGGTGGAAAGAGTGATCCAGGCCCTGGAGGAACGGGAACTGGGCCGGGCCTCGTGACTCACTTTTTCGCCACGCTGGTCACCCGGACGCGGATTGGGTTGGAATAAACGATGAATGTCGCCTCTTTCGGTGCGGCCTTGGCGGTGAGGTCCTTGGCCAGCTTGTCAGCAGCCGCTTTGGCGGTGTCGGCGGCCTTGACCGCATCCGTGGCCGCTTTGACAAGCTCGGCTTTCTTTGGCGTCGTGTCGGCGTTGGCGGCGGCGAGCTTCTTTTGGGCCTCTTTTTGATCTCCAAGCGCTTTTTTGGCATCTGTCTCGGCCTGCCGCAGTTCTTCGAGATTCCGCCTCACGTTCATCTTCGCCGGGCCTTGCAGAATGAAGCCGTATTCACCTGGGGCGAGCTTCAGCGTCTTCACATCGAGCGTGAACTTGCCGGCGGCAGCTTTGGCCGGGATGTCGGCCTCGGGAGCCTTCGCGACGTCGATGAGACCCAGCGCCTTCAACTTGATCGCATCGGCAAACTCCGCGTGGCGCGTGACTTTGAGCGGGATTTCGAGCTTTCCGTCTGCGGGGACTTCGAGGATGTCGTTTTTCTCGGTCTGGATGAGCGCGGGCGTGCTCAAGGTGCTCACGCCGATGGCTGGTGGGCCCGTGCGACGTGACAGCAGATTGTCGCGGGCCGCATCTTTGATGTCGAAGCTCACATACGCCGACTTGGCGAGGCTCGTGACGAGTGCAGCGCCCGCAGGGGCATCTGGAGCGGCCTGGAAGGCCATGTAGCCGAGCGACTGGCCTTTGCCGATGAAGCCGCCGAGGCTGGTGAGGCCTGCGGGCAGTTTGTCGGCCTTGAGTTCGACCGCCTCGCTCAGCGCGTTGCGATTCAGCACGGCCACTTCGAGCGCGAGGATGCCGCCGCGGCAGACATTGGCACTGCCGACCTCGCCTGTCTTGGCGTTGGCAGCTTTCGGCAGGATGGCGTTCATCGCGATGAGTTCCGGAGTCTTCGGCGCGCCGTTCGAAACGCGCAGTTCAAACGGCTGCGTGGTCGCAAAGGCGTCGTTGAGCGTGATGCGGAACATGCCGTCGGTCTTCGCCTCATAGGCGTAAGAGGGATCTCGGTTCGGAATCGCACTCGCGACGCTTGGCGCAGGAGTGATGGCTGGTGCGTCCGCCACTTCGGCCTGCAAAGCCGTCGTGCCGTCTGGCTTGAGATTCTCGATCACCAGATGCGGATCGGTTGCGTGGCCGAGTTGGTGCGAAAACAGTTCGATGACGAGCTTTTCGCCCGTCTTGAAGGCCAGGTCGAAGACACGCGGCTGTCCCTGCGCCGGGAAATTGCCGCGAATGACATCACCAGGCTTGATGCTCGCAGACGCGGCGCTCGATTCGCCCATAGGAACCGGTTTCGCGGTCTCCAGCGTGCCAAAGAAGCCGTAATCGTCCCCGACCCGATGCATCAGCTCATGCACCTCCATGCGGTACCTCCCATCAGCGGGCGGTGAAAAGTGCATCACGCCTTGCTTCAGCCGCGCCAGTTCGCGTCCTTTGCCATCACTGATCGCACCGAGCACTTCCGCACGCGTGTCGGCTTTCAAGCCGAGAAAACTCGCCGTGAGCGACTGGCCCTTCTTCGCATCGAACGTGAACCAATGCGGCGTGGTGGCCTTGAAAGCACCGCTGATGGCCGAATTGACCGCGAGCTTGAGCGCCTTGTCGGGCTTCGCGTTCGTGCCGGGCGATTCGACCACCGCATGCGGCGTCACGACAAACACACGCGGGTTGCTGACACCGTAGCGACCGACAAAACGCAAATCATGCGCTCCCGCGGGCAAATTGGCCGGAAGCGCGACACTGGCCTTGGTCGTAGTTGGAATGCTGATCGAGTGGTCTCCGATCAAAACAGCCGTCGGACCATCGAGATCGGTGCCGCGAAACGTGAGCTCGACTGTGGAGCCCGCCTTGCCGCCGAGCGGCGAGATGCTGGTGAGCACCGGCGAAGGAAAGGTGGCCTGGGAGAACGCAGACGTCGAGAAGGCCAGCAGAATGGCAAACTGAAAACTGAAAATGGAGAGTGGAGAATGGCTTCGAGACATGACTCGGTGATTCGTTGGCGGTTTTCAGTTCAGGAATGCGGACAGGAGTGTCCGCGCTCCGCTCATAAGGCAGCGTTCCTGATCAATGATTGAACAGGAACTCCTTCGTATTCAGCAGCGCCCACAAGATGTCTTCATAGGCCTCTTTCTTGCCCTTGAAGGCCTCGTCGCCGGTCTTGCCGGCGGTCTTCTTGTCGAGATGCGCGTGGGCGAATTTCACCTCGTCGGCGTTCGGGTCGCGGCTGAGGGCGATGTGGTAGAGGTCGGTGATCTTGTCGTCGTCGGGGCGCGTGTCCTTCGTCAACATGTCGGCACGGCCGTTGCTGCGGGCGAGCTGGGTCTGGATGTCGGCGGCGTTCAGGAGATGCAGGCTTTGCGCGAGGCTGGCTTCCTGCGTGCGTTCGCACTCGCAGGCGCTGGATGAATCCGGGCGGCCGAAGACGCTGAGGAAGTAGGTGCTCTGGTTGTAGCTGTTGTCCGGCAGCGCGACGGCGCGGGTGCCGGGAGCCTGGCCGGCGAAGTTGGTCTCGACATCGAGCAGCGTGTTCACGGCGTCGTAGAGCACCTCGGCGTTGAGGCGTTTCGGGTAGTAGCGGCTGAAATTCTGGCGGTCCTTGGCGTTGTGCGCGTTCGGCACGGCGCTGAGCTGGTAGGTCGTGCTCGTGGCGATGGTGCGGATGAGTTTCTTGAGGTCGTAGCCGCTCTTGATGAAGTCGGCGGCGAGGGCGCTGAGCAGTTCGGGATTCACCGGCGGATTCGTCTCGCGCATGTCGTCCTCGGGCTCGACGAGGCCGCGATTGAAGAAGTGCTTCCAATAACGATTCACCAGCGTGTGGGCGAAGAAGGGATTGTCCTTCGCACGCATCCACTCGGCGAGCGAGAGACGCGGGTCCTGCTCGGGTTTGAGCTTCAAAGCGGCACCGCCGAGGCTGGTGGGCATGACTTGCTCCTTCGTGCGGATGTTCTGCGTCTGTGCGATGCCGCGCTTGTTGTAGATGGACTCCTCGCCGGTGAAGGTGGAGGGCTTGCGCGCGACGTTCGCGAAGAACGCGGCGAAGCCGTAGTAGTCTTGCTGGCTCCACTTCTCGAAGGGATGGTGATGGCACTGCGCGCACTGCATGCGCGTGCCGAGGAAGAGCTGGGCGACGTCTTCCATCTGCTGCTTTTGCTCTTTGACCTGGCGATACCACGCGACGGGCGGGCTCTGGTCAATGTCACCCGCGGCGGCGACCACTTCGCGCACGAACTGGTCGTAGGGTTTGTTGTCCGCGATGCTGTCACGAATCCACTGCCAGAAAAGATAGGTGCCGCGGGCATACACGGGCTGCGTGCGCTGGTTGCGCAGGAGCGCGGACCACTTGTTCGCGAAGAACTCCGCGTAGTCCGGGCTCTCGAGCAGGCGATCGACGAGCGCGGTGCGCTTGTTCGCGTCCTTCGAGGCCATGAAGTCCTTCATTTCGCTCGCGGTCGGCAAGCGGCCCGCGATGTCGAGAGTGACGCGGCGGATGAACGTGCCGTCATCGGCGATTTCCGAGGGCGGGATGCCGATGGTCTTCAGTTTCGAGAAGACGAGATCGTCCACGAAGTTGCTCGCGGGCGGCAAAGCGGCCACCGGAGCCCCCAGCGGCACCATGGCGCGAAAGGTGGACACCTTGCCCTGGTAGCGCACCATCACGGCGACATCGCCGGGCAGGTCAAAGAGCTTCACGAGGCCTGTTTCGCTTGTTTCAGCCATGGCCTTCTCATTCGCTTCATAGAGCGCGCGCTTTGTGACATCGCGCGTCGAGCCGTCGGTGTAATGCGCGGTCACTTTCAGTTGCTGCGAGCCGTTGAGCGGCATGGTGAGCTTCGCGGGCTCCACGCTGATGCGCGCCATCTTCGGATCAGTGTCCTTGCCATACGGCATGCCCTCGCGAATCCAGCGCACGAGGTCGGCGTAGTCCTCGGAGTTCGGATCGAGCTTCTTCCCGCCGCCGTGGGGCGTTTGCGCGACGGCTTTCGTCAAAAGCAGGCTCTGCTCCGGCGCGGCGGGGAAAACACGGCGTCCACGCGCCTCCTTCACGATGTGCTCGTAGTCCTCCTGCGGCTCAAAACCGAGCAGCGAGAGCTTGAAGCCGTTCTGACCGCCTGCCTTGCCATGGCAGCCGCCGCTGTTGCAACTGCCCTTGGTGAGAATGGGCACGATGTCATTCGCGAAATTCAGCGGACGCGGCGCATCAGCAGCAAAAGCAGGTGCGGCAACGAATGCGGCGAGGAGGTTGAGGCGGGACAGGTTCATGACAGCGAGAACCTACGGGCGAGAGGCGCAAGTTTTGTCGTTTCAAAACAAACTAGGCGCAACGATCACGGTCAAACCAGCTCCGGCATCGGCAGATTGCCGTCCACGAGATACTGCGGGCGGCCGGTGAGGTCGGTGAGCGTGGCTTTGGTCACGTCGATGCCCATTTGCTTGTAAAGTGTCGCAAAAACCTCGCCGAAGGCCACAGGACGATCGACGGCCTCGCCGGCGTGCTTGTCGGTGGCGCCGATGACCTGACCGTGACGCATGCCGCCGCAGGCGAGCAGCGCACAGGACACACGCGGCCAGTGATCGCGGCCGCCCTGCTTGTTGACGATCGGTGTGCGGCCAAACTCGCCCCAGACGACAACGGACACGTCTTTGTCGAGTCCGCGCTCATGCAGATCGGTGATGAGCGCGCTGAGGCCGGCGTCGAGCAGCGGCAGATCCTCGCGGAGCTGGCCGAAATTGTTCGAATGATAGTCCCAGCGCGTGAAGGCGAGCGTGACGACACGCGCACCTGCCTCCACAAGCCGGCGCGCAATGAGAAAGTGGCTGGTGAGGCGCGGGCCGCCGTCGTCGCGGTTGCGGTTCTCGCCTTTGCCGTAGCGCTCGACCACGCGCGGGTCCTCGCGGCCCAAATCGAGCGCGTGGAGCAGTTTCGGGCTCGTGAGCACGTTCAGCGCCTGCTCGTTGAAGACATCCACGCCGCCCATGAGGCCGGTGGCGTCGAGATCGCGGCGCAGGTTGTCAAAACTGGCCAGCAGCGTCTTGCGGTCGCCGAGGCGGTCGAGCGTGATGCCGTTGAGCGACATATCCTCCGTGCCACCGCCGCGATTCGGCTGGAAAGGAGCGTGCGCGACACCGAGGTAGCCCGGCTCGCCGGTGCGCGCCCATGGCATGTGGCCCATTTTCGGCGCGAGACCGACGAAGGCCGGCATCGCCGGATTCACGCTGCCTTGCAGCTTCGACACGATGGAGCCCATCGACGGCCATCCACCGGGCGGCTGGCGCTTCGCACTGCGGCCGGTGAGGCACTGAAAAGCATCGTGGCCGGGATCGCAGTCCGCCATCGAGCGGATGATCGTGCATTTGTCCATGATCTTCGCGAGGCGCGGCAAATGCTCGCAGATCTGGATGCCCGGCACGTTCGTGGAGATCGGTTTGAACTCGCCGCGGATCTCCGCAGGCGCGTCCGGCTTCAAATCGAAGATGTCCTGATGCGACGGCCCGCCGGGCAGGAAAATCATGATCGTCGCCTTGTGCGACTTGCCGGTCTTTTGCGCCGCTTCGGCCCGCAGCACGTCATTCAACGACATCCCGCCCATCGCGAGGCCGCCGATCTTGAGGAAATTGCGACGCGAAACGCCATCGCAGAATCCGCCGCTGGATTGGGAGTAGATCGAGAGCATGGCTGAGGTGGTTGGCGCAAACCTACGGGGCCACTGACAGCTCTCTTGCCGCCGGGGCGTTGAGTGGAAAGAATGAGCGGACTGATCGGACACACGATGTATGGCCTCCTCGCGGAGAAGGCGGTGAAAAGCCGCGGCCTGCCCGTGGCGTCGATCATTTCGCGGCATTGCGCCAGTTTTCTCTGCGGCGCGTATCTCGGCTGCGACATCCAGGTGATGCCGGAGGCGGTCTGCGTCGATACCGGACGCGCCGTTGGCTTTGGCACGGTGCCGCTGGAGAAAAGCCCGATCACGGGCGGCGCGGTGCGGCCTTGGGTGCTCGTGCATGACGGGCAGATGTATCGTCCGAAACAGATTCACGAGCTGTTCTATGGCCGTGCGCATCTCGTCTTCGGCTGGACGAAGGACGACATGCCGCTGCGCGTGCCGTGGGATCATCTCGCCGACTACTGCGCGCTCGCCATCCGCGACGACATGACCAGCGAGCGCGGTCTGGCGTATGCGTTGGGCTGGATGGTGCACATTGTGGGGGATTCACTCATCAAGTCGATCCAGCCCGGCATCCGCATGCATTTGCTGGATGGCGTTTACACGCCGCGAAACCGCATCGTGCAGGACCAGTTCACATTTCACACGATCGGCGGCGAATTGGGCGTCGATTGGGCCAAAACCTTCCGCGACATGGCCGCGACGCCCTTGGAGGCGATCCAGCCGCACTACATGCGCATCGGCGAGAAGCGCGGAAAACTCGGCGCGACCTTCCCTGACGGCTGGAAGCCCGAGTTGCAGCCGCTTTTGGCTACCGTGCTCGCTGAAAACCGTCGCTGGCTGTCGCGTCACACGCAGGATGTGCTGCGCGTCGTCACGCTCACCGATGGCCAAGCCAGCGAGGAGGCAAAACGCGTCAGCGGCGGCCTCGAACACGAAAAGATGCTCGAAATCGCCGAATCCGCCGGCATGCGCCGCACTCTCGTCACCATCGCCGAGCAGTGCGCCGATTTGATCGAGCAAGTCGTCATGCAGGTGCCTGAGTGGCGTGGACTGCCGCGCAAGCCATTGAATGAGTGGAGCGAACTGAAAAAGCGATGGCGTGCGGTGTGATCACACCAGCCCGTTGATCGGCGAGCCCATGTAGAGCGTGTGCGGGCGGCCGGTGAAGTCTTTCCAGATCGTCTCGCGGGGAAGGCCGAGCGCCTCGTAGATCGTGGCGGCGAGGTTTTCCGGCGTTTGCGGATCGCTCACGGGGTAACCGGCGATCTTGTCCGTCGCGCCAATGACGCGGCCGCCCTGGATGCCGCCTCCAGCGAGCAGCACGCTCTGCACATGGCCCCAGTGGTCGCGGCCGGGCAGCGCGGTCTTGGAGATGCTGGAGATCTTTGGCGTGCGGCCGAATTCGCTGCCCATGACGATGAGCGTCTCGTCGAGCTGGCCGCTGGCGTCGAGGTCCTCAATCAGGGCGCTCACGGCCTGGTCCATCGGCGGAAGGAGGAAGTTTTTCAAATTCGACCACGCTGCCTGGTGCGTGTCCCAGCTTTCATTGTTGCCCAGATTCACCTGGATCATGCGCACACCGCTTTCGAGCAAGCGGCGGGCCATCAGCAGAGACCAGCCGAAGCTGTTCCTCCCATATCGATCGAGCCACTTGGGATCGACTTTGTCGAGGCTGAACGCGTCATGCACGTTGCGATTACCAAGCAGCGAGACGGCGGCGTTGCGATAAGTGTCGAAGGACTCATCCCCCGCGAGCTTCGCGAGGTTGCCGGCCTGTTTTTCGAGCGAATCGCGCAGTGACACACGATCGAGCACGCGATCCAGCGAAAGTCCCTGCGGCAGCGAGAGATGCGGTGCTTGAAACTTCAGCGAGCTGTCCTTTTCAAAGCCACGCTCGTGATGAAACAGGTGTGTGGGAAAGGCGCCGTAGTGGTCAGGGTGGTAGGGCGACATCTCCAGGAACCACGGATCGTGCTGGCTGCCGAGCATGCCGCCAAACTGCCCCGCGAGCGTGCGGCCGGTGCGATGGACGAGCTTGTCCGGCAGGACGATGGCGGGCGGTAGATTGTCCTTCCGCCGGGGGAGCAGCGCGGTGGCCAGCGCGGCGATGCTGGGGTGGTCGGACTTCTTCGGCTTCGACGGATCAAAACCCAGCGGCATGTCACTGCGGCCGGTGAGCATCACATGATGCCCCTGCGAATGCTCGCTGCTGCCGTGGGTAAGCGAGCGAACAAGCGACCACTTCTTCGAGATGCGGGCGAGATTGGGCAGATGCTCGCAGATATGCAGGCCCGGCGTCTGCGTGCGGATCGGCTTGAACTCGCCGCGAAACTCCATCGGTGCATCCGGCTTCATGTCGAAGCTCTCCTGCTGCGCCAGACCACCACTGAGGAAGATGTAGATCACCGATTTAGCCCGCGCCGGTTTCGCGGGAGCCGCCATGGCCTGCAAGGCCGTGAGATGATTCATTCCGAGGCCCAGCAAGCCGACCGCGCCCGCCTGAATCACTTCACGGCGGGAGATTGGGTGAGCTGGGTGGAGGATGGGCATGCGTGTCGAATTACGCCCGGCCACCGGGAAGCCTTTCTATCGCGGCTATTTCCTGTTCCAGGTTCCCAGCTTGACCTTGTAGTCTCCGGTGGGCGGCTCCGCTGGAATCTTTCGCAGCACTTGGGTGACGACAATCGCTCCATCTTTGATCTCCACACGAAGATCGGCCTGGTCGCCCTCTTTGAGGACCAATCCTTCCGGGATCGTGGTTTGAACGGGATACATGAGGTTGAATAATGGTCAAGGCGGCCGGGCGCAAGCCGCCATGTGGCTACCGTTCCTTCTTCGGACCCTTGCCGCGCACGCTCATGCGGAAGGGTACGCCGGGGGCGGGCCATTCGTCGCGGATGACCTTTTCGAGGTAGCGGGTGTAGCTGTCGGTCAGTTTGGAGGCGCGGTTGGCGAAGAGGACGAAGTGCGGGATGGGAATGGCGAATTCCGCGGCCTCGTTCACCTGGGTGGCGTAGAGCAGCTTGAAGCTGTGTGTGCTACGGCCGAGGGCGCCTGGGGTGTTTTCGATGGCGTTGTGCAGCAATCGGTTCAGCGTGCCGGTGCTGATGCGGTTTTGCGCGCCCTGGCGAACTTTCTCCACCTGCACGAAGAGCTTGCCGATGTGCTCCTTGTTCTTCGCGGAAATGGCGATCATCGGCGCGTAGTGCAGGAAGAAGAACTCGCGGCGCATGATCTCCTCCAAATGCTCGAAGCGGTCCTTCTGCTTGCCGCTGGGGTGGAAGAGGTCCCACTTGTTCATGACCAGGATGCACGGCTTGCGCTCCTCCAGGATGATCTGGGCGATCTTGCGGTCCTGCATCTTCGCGCCGTCGGCGCAATCGACCACGAGCAGCACGAGGTCCGCCCGTTTGATGCTCTGGAGGCTGCGGTCCACGCTGGAGATCTCGACGTAGGTGTCGAGCTTTGCCCGGCGGCGGATGCCGGCGGTGTCGATCAATTGATAGCGCTTTCCGTTGTAGGTTGTCTCGATGTCCAGCGCGTCACGCGTGGTGCCGGCCACCGGGCTCACGATGGCACGCTCCTGGCCGAGAATGGCGTTCACGAGGGAGGACTTGCCCGCGTTGGGCCGGCCGACGATGGCCAGCTTCAAGGGTTTCGCGTTCTGACCGGCGATGGCTTCCTCGGTTTCGGTGGATTCCTTCAAGTCCAACTTCTCGGAAATCATCGCGACGAGCTCGTCGATGCCTTTGCCATGCGCGGCGCTGACCTCGGTGTAGTTTTCAAAGCCGAGACGGGCGAACTCGGAGGAGTGCAGCTTCCGCTGCGGGGAGTCCGCCTTGTTGCAGACGAGGATGACAGGCTTCGTGGTGCGGCGCAGCTCGCGGGCGAGCGTGGCATCGATCGGCGTGACACCATCCATCACATCCACGACAAAAAGCAGCAGGTCCGCCACATCGAGCGCGATGGAGGCCTCCGTCTGCACCTGGTCGGTCAAAACGTCATCCGTGTTGGCGCCGATGCCGCCGGTGTCCATGATTTCGAACCACGCGGGGCCTTTGCGACACTGGGCGGTGATGCGGTCACGCGTTACCCCCGCCATGTCGTGGACGATGGAGATGTTTTTGCCCGCGAGACGGTTAAAGAGCGCGGATTTGCCGACATTGGGACGGCCGACGATGGCAACGGTTTTGAGCATGGTTCACAGAGCATGCCCCGCCCCCGCCGTCAATCATGCCCGGCGGCTTTGATCTGCCGCACGCCATCGGCGAGGTAGAGAAAGCCGGAAATGACCGTGAAGAGCGTCGCCAGTGCCGTGGGCCACACGCGGTCCACGAACCGCAAATCGAGCAAAACCCACGAAATGGCCGTGATCTGGAAAAAAGTGGCCACTTTCCCGGTCCAGTGCGGCTTCACGACGCACTTTCCGGCAAAATGATCCACGAGGAAGGCCCCGCCGATGGACGCCATGTCGCGAAAAATGACGATGACCGGGAACCAGAGCGGGAAATGCTGCGGCCAGGAGGTGAAGCTGAGCGTGACGATGGCGGCGAGCATCAAGAGCTTGTCCGCCAGCGGATCCAGCAGGGTGCCGAGCCGGGTGATTTGATTGAAACGCCGCGCGATCCAGCCATCGAGGGCATCACTGACGGACGCGATGCCAAACACCGCCGCCGCCCAATGCCGCAGCGACTCGTTCGCCGCGCCCTCGCGCACGCTCTCCCCATAGTAGATCACCAGCCCGATGAACACCGGGATGAGCAGGATGCGCAAAATCGTGATCTGGAGGGCGAGGTTCATCCGGGCCTAGTTTCAAGTTCCACGTTTCAAGTTTCAAGTTCCGTCTTGCACGCCGTGGCAAGTCACTTGAAACCTGAAACTGGAAACCTGAAACTCCTTCATGCCGCAAATTGAACCCCTCGACCTCCTCAACGCCTACTGCGAAGGCGTGTTCCCGATGGGGGACGACGATGGCTCGGTGTCGTGGTTCCGGCCGAAGATGCGTGGCATCCTGCCCATCTCCGATTTTCATCTGCCAGCCCGGTTTGCGCGGTATTTCAAGAACCACCCCTTCGAGGTGCGCTGGAACACGGCCTTTGGCGATGTCGTGCGCGGCTGCGCGGACCGCGAATCGACCTGGATCAACGAAACGATCCTCGACACCTACGAGGAACTGCACCGCATCGGCCACGCCCACAGCGCGGAGGTGTGGCGCGACGGCCGGCTCGTCGGCGGCGTTTACGGTGTGAGCATCGGCGCGGCGTTTTTCGGCGAATCGATGTTCAGTCGCGAGACCCAGGCTTCGAAAGTGGCGCTCACCTGCCTGCAGCAGCGCCTCCACGAGCGCGGCTTCATCCTGCACGACACGCAGTGGACCACGCCGCACCTCGCCATGTTCGGCGGTCACGAGATTCCCTGCGCGCAGTATTTGAAGCTGCTCCACCGCGCCATCCAGATGCCCGCGAACTTCACCGACGGCCCGGCGAAGTCCGTGCTGGTGTTTCGGTGAGCTGGAGCAGGTCAGAAGTCAGACGTGAGAAGTTAGAAGTGCGACGCAGCACCTCTGACATCTCACTTTTACTTCTCACGCCTCAAGCGCTCAGCTCTCAAAGTAAGTGTACCCGCGCAGCCCTGCCTCAAACACATCCATGATCTCGCGCCGCTCCGTCGCGGTGATGCGCTTGGTGAGCACGGCGTTCTCGGCAAGGTTGCGGAAGCGGGTGACCATGTCCTTCGGCTCGTATTCGACGTAGCTGAGCACCTCGGAGACGCTGTCGCCCTCCAGTTCGCTGTATTTGACCTTGCCGCCCTCGACGTGGACGGAGACGACGTTGGTGTCGCCGAGCAGGTTGTGCAGGTCGCCAAGGGTCTCCTGGTAGGCGCCTACAAGGAAGATGCCGAGCATGTACTCGTGGCCTTTTTCGATCTCGGGGTCGTGCAGCGGCAGGCTGCGGCTGATGCCGTCGGCGAGGGCGAATTTGTCGATCTTGCCATCGCTGTCGCAGGTGATGTCGGAGAGCACGGCATTGCGGGTGGGCTTCTCCTTGAGGCGGTGGATCGGCATCACGGGGAAGATCTGGTCGATGGCCCAGAGGTCCGGCAGACTTTGGAAGACGCTGAAGTTTCCGTAGTAGTAGTCGGTGAGGATGGTGTCGAGGCGCTCCATCTGGGAGCCGTCGTGCTCGCACTTCTCCCGCATGTCGGAGACCCACTTCATGATGTCCCAGTAGAGTTCCTCGCCATGGGCGCGTTCGCGCAGGTTTACCTTCCCATAGTTGAACTCGCTGCGGAGCTTGTCGCGGTAATAGACGGCGTCGTTGTAGATTTCTTGAAGGCGGTCGCGACTGGTCTTGGAGGCGTTGCGAGTGCTCTCGGCCCGGAGCTCGTGCAGGTTCCGCAACAGGGCAGGGGAGTCCTTGTCGATCTCGATCTCGCTGATGTCGGAGCGGGACTCGAAGCGGTTGATGTCGAGGATGTTGATCACCAGCACGCTGTAGTAGGCCACGATGGCGCGGCCGGACTCGGTGATAATGTCGGGATGCGGCACGCCGGCCTCGGCGGTGACTTCCGTGATCGCCTCGATGACGTCGGCGCAGTATTCTTTCGTGCCGTAGTTGCTGCTCGCGGCGCTGGCGCCTTTTTGACCGTCGTAGCTGATGGCGAGACCGCCGCCGAGGTCGAGGATGCCCATGCGGGCGCCTTCTTGAACGAGGCCACAATACACACGAGTGGCCTCCGTCACCGCCTGGCGGATGGCGCGGATGTTCGGAATCTGTGAGCCCTGGTGGTAATGCAGCATGCGCAGGCAGTCGAGCATGCCCTGATCACGCAGGCTGTCCACGACGTGCATGAGCTGGGAGATGTTCAAACCGAACACGCTGGAGTCACCACCGCTGCCGCTCCAGTGGCCGGCGCTTTCGGCGCTGAGGCGGAAGCGCACGCCAAGCGTGGGCCGCACGCCCATCTTCTTCGAGCGCTGGAGGATGAGTTCTAGCTCGGTGGGCATCTCCAGCACGAGGATGACCTGTAGGCCCATCTTCTGCGCATACAGCGCCAGATCGATGAACTCCTCGTCCTTGTAGCCATTGCACACGATGTAGGCCTGCGGGTCGTGCATGTAGGCGAGCGCGGCGATGAGCTCCGGCTTGCTGCCTGCCTCAAGGCCGTAGTGGTACTTGCGGCCGTAGCGGGTGATCTCCTCGATGACCTCCTGCTGCTGGTTTACTTTAATCGGATACACGCCGCGATACACGCCCTGGTACTTTCCCTCGGCGATGGCGGAGGCAAAGCCGTCGTTCAGCTCGTCGATGCGGCCGCGCAGGAGGTCGCCGAAGCGCACGAGCAGCGGGAGTTGCGTGCCGCGCTCGCGCAGATCACGCACGATGCCCGCCAGGGACACAGGTTTCGATTTGGACTTGTCCTTGAGGTTCACCACCACCTCCCCAGCCTTCGAGATGTCGAAATAGCCGTGCCCCCATTCGCGGATGCCGTAGAGATCAGCGGATGCGTCGATGGACCAGGCGGGGGCTTTCATTTCGGTGCGGCGTGTGGGTGGGGTGGGATTTCGGGGCGCGATTATCGGGGTGAATGCACGCGCCGCAATGAGCAATTCCGCCGCTTTGCGGCGTATGTGTCGCCATGTTCCGTCCATTTCTCCTCCTCGTCTCGT
Organism: Verrucomicrobiaceae bacterium; assembly: GCA_015075365.1. Lineage (GTDB taxonomy): Bacteria > Verrucomicrobiota > Verrucomicrobiia > Verrucomicrobiales > Verrucomicrobiaceae > Prosthecobacter. The sequence goes on along the minus strand of JABTUN010000004.1, from coordinate 426,922 downwards.
CCGCCGCCGCGACCTCCGGTGCCGCGCCCATCGACTACGACACCCAGGTTTATCCGTTCCTCAAAGACAACTGCATCGCCTGCCACAACAAGACCACCACCAAGGGCGGTCTGAACATGGAGACGCCGGAACTCATGGCGAAGGGTGGTGAGTCGGACAAAGGGCTGATCCCTGGCAAAGGTGCCGACAGCATCATCTACCAGGCCGCGGCGCACACGTGGGATTCGGAAATGCCGCCGAAGGGCAACAAGGTCGGCGCGGTGAATCTCACCTCGCAGCAGCTTGCCCTCTTGAAGGACTGGATCGATCAAGGTGCGCGTCCGTCGCCGAAGCGGGACAAGATCATCGCATGGGAGCCGCTTCCAGCCGGCGTGCAGCCGATCTACGCGCTCGCCGCCACGGCGCAGGGGGATTTCATCGCCGCGGCGCGTGCGAACCAGATCAGCATTTATCATCTGCCCACGCACAGCCTCGCCACGAAGCTCACCGATGACGCGCTGCTCAAGTCCGGTCTCTACAAGCAGCCTGGGGTCGCCCATCGCGATCTCGTGCAATCGCTCGCCTTCAGCCCGGACGGCGCGCGCCTTGCCACGGGCAGCTTCCGTGAGGTGAAGCTGTGGAAGCGCGAAGCGAGGCCCGCCGCCGCGCCGGTGCCGACGCACCCCAAGTTCACCGCCACGCAGGAGGCGGACAACACAATCAAGATCACCGAAACCGCCGGCGGAAAACTCGTCGCGCACATCAAGACCGATCTCTTCGCCGAGCAGACGCTCGCGCAACGCACGCTGGCGGCCACACGCGCCGCCTTGGAGGTCACGTTTCAAAACGAGGCTATCAAACGTGCGGAGACCGACGCCACGGAGCAGGGGAACCGTTTGAAGAAGGCCAACGAACTCGCGGAACTCGCGAAAAAGAGCCTGGAGGACAAAAAGAAGGATTTGAAGACCAAGCAGGACGCCCAAGCTGCCGCCGACAAGGCTGCGAAGGAAATTGACGCTCAAGTGGCGCAGGCGTCTGCAGGCAAGCCGGATGAAGCCCTTGCCAAAAAGCAGGCGGAAGCCCAAGCCGTTGCCACCAAGGCTGCTGCGGACCTTGCCCAAATTCAGGAGGTTCTCAAAAAAGCCGAGGCGGCCATCGCCGCGGCAGATCCGAAGACGGGGCCTGAACTCCTCGAACTCGCCAAAGCGGGCCTCGAAGAGAAGAAGAAAATCGTGAAGCCGAAGGCGGATGCCAAGGCCGCCGCGGATGCCGCTTTGAAGGCCATCGCCGATCAGATCGCCGCCGCGCCCAAAATGAAGGTGGATGATGCGATGCTCAAAAAGCAGACCGAGGCGAAGGAGAAGGCCGAAAAAGCCGCCACCGACCTCAAACTGGCCCAGGAGGCCGTGACACGCGGCGAGGCCGCGATCACCGACACCGCGAATGAAATCAAACTCGTCACCGAAAACGAGAAAAAGGCCAAACAGACCGTGGTGGATGCCAAGGCGCGCTTGGAGGTCGTGAAAAAGGAATCCGAGAAAGCGGCTGCGGATCGCGATCTCGCCGCGAAAGCGCTCGCCAGCGGCATGAAGAAGGCGAAGGCGCTGCAATTCAGCCCGAACGGCCTCGAATTGATCGCCACGTTCGATTCCGGCGCGCCGCTCGCATGGAGCACGGTCACTGGAAAACCCATCTCGCCCGGCAGCACCAGCATCGCTTGGGTTTTGGAGCGCGTGCTGGGCACCGGTGATGGCAAGTCACCCATCACCGACCGCGCGAACAGTCTTGCCTTCTCGCCCGATGGCAAAACGCTTGCTATCGGCAGCGGCGAACCCTCGCGTAGCGGCGACATCACCCTCTGGGACATCACCGCCGGCAAACTCGTGAAAAATCTCGCCGAGCGCCATCTCGACAGCGTCTTCGCGCTCGACTTCTCGCCTGATGGCAAACTCCTCGCCTCCGGCGGGGCCGACAAGGCCGTGCGCATCACCGATCTTAGCAGCGGCAAGGTGGTGAAGGTCTTTGAAGGCCACACGCATCATGTGCTCGGTCTCACCTGGCGTGCCGATGGCCGTCTGCTCGCCAGCAGCGGCGCGGACAACGTCGTCAAAGTCTGGGACTGGACCACCGGCGACCGCCGCAAGAGCGTCGATGGCTGGGACAAGGAGGTCACCGGCATCCGCTACCTCGGTGCCGCCGATCAAATCGCCACCAGCGCCGGCGATGCCAAGCTCCGCCTCATCACCAGCGACGGCGGCGAAGTGAAACAACTCCCCGGCGCCACCGGCTTCCTCCAATCCCTCGCCACCACTCAAACTGGCGACCTCATCCTTGGAGGCGACCAGGACGGCGTCCTGCGCGCCTGGGATGTTGCAACGGCGAAAGTCGTGGCAGAGTTCAAGCCGTGAGACGGCTTCTCTACCTTCTCCTCGCCACCAGCGCCTTCGCCGAGCTCACGCCCAGCGAGCGTGAGTTGATGCAGCAACTCGGTCCCGGCACGCCAGAGCCGATTTTGTTGTGGCCGGACAAGCCGCCGCAGTTCTTGGAGAATGCCGCGCCAGAGGTCATCAAGGACAACCAGACCATCCAGAGCGTCTCGGTGCCCACGATCACGCCGTATCTGCCGCCGAAGGAGCATCGCAACGGCATGGCCATCGTCGTGTGTGCCGGTGGCGGCTATGGCGGGCACGCGTGGAAGACGCACGTCGTGTATGCCGCGCAGGTTTTTAATCCGATGGGCGTGGCTGTCATTGGCCTCAAATACCGCACGCGTCCGCCGCACATTCTGCCGAACGAAGGCATCCAGGCGCTCACCTTGCTCGATGCAAAACGCGCCATGCGCCTCGTGCGGCATCGCGCCGCCGAATGGGGCATCGATCCGGCGAAAATCGGTGTCGCTGGCTATTCCGCCGGCGCGAACCTCGCGATGAATCTCGCCGCGAACTTCGATCTCGGCGATCCGCAGGCCGCCGATCCCATCGATCGCCTCAGCAGCCGTCCTGACTTCGCCGTGGGCCTCGGCACGTGGCATTGGCGCAAGCCGCAGAACCCGTTTGTCTTCAAGCTGAACTCACCGCCCGTGTTTCTCGTCCACGCCACCACCGACAAGCCCGTCGAGATCGCCACCAACATCATCGCCGACCTGAAAAAGCTCGGCGTCCCCGCCCGCCTCGATCTCCACGAAGAAGGCGGCCACGGCGTCGGCAACCTCATCCCGCAACGCGTCAAAAACAGCTTCCCCGGCGCGCAATGGCCCAAGGTGCTCGTGGAGTGGCTGGGGAGCTTGGGGATGGGCTTCTGAGTTCAGAAGGCTTTATTGGCAGAAGAATGAAGGCAGGAGAATAAAATCCATTCTTCTGCCTTCATTCTCCTGCCAGTCAGCTTGGACGATAATCGGCAAAGGCTTCGAGCGGCGCATCAAAATCATCGGCCAGCTTGATGCCGGGCACAGCGATGAAGCGTGGCACGCTCTTGCAGGCTTCACACGGATACACGAGCATAGCCGTCGCTATGGGAATGTTCGACACCATCCTCTTCAAGAAGCCGCTGGCCTGTCCGTCGTGCGGAGCGGAGATCACCTCTCTTCAGACGAAGGACTTTGAATGCGTGCTCGCTTCTTACCAGATCGGTTCCGTGCTGCGCGGTGGCAGTGTCCATAGCGGCATCATCCAAGAAACGCTGTGGTGTGATGCCTGTAACAAGGCAGGTCGATCACCAGCAAACTCACCCGTTTATCTCGTGGTCTGGCACACCGTGCTTGCCGGTGTGGAGCAGGAACTCGCAAAAGCCGAGGCACGTCTGGCCGCCGTGGACCGGCTCGACCTCATTGCCTGGCTCGACGAAGCCCAGCGTGAGACTGACAACTGGCACCGCCGCTACTCCAAGCTCCACAGCGATGTCGCCCGCTGGCACGAGCACCTCACAAACCCACCCGGAGTTGAGCCTGCGGATGACGAGGGAAAACGCCAGAGTCCCTTTCGCCGCCTCTTTTCCCTGCCGGATGAAATCCTCAACGCTTCTGACCCGCTCGCCGCGATTCTGGCCGCCAACCAGATCAATGCCGAGGAGCATGGGCACTGAGGCAAAAACATGGACTGCGGCAGCCTGCTGCCGCTTTTCCAAGGCAGCCCTGCTGCCGTCAAAGTCTCCCGGCCACCGACAAGCCTCTCCGCTGCCGCCAACGCGAAAGCGCCTCGACGAAACATCGTCTTGGACCATTCGACGGCCAGCAGGCTGGCCTCCCGAAAGCGGCAGCAGGCTGCCGCAGTCCATGGGTTGAGGGAAAGCGCACCGCGAGAGATCAAGAAGGCGCAAGAACGCTGAAATCAGAACTCTCGCGCCTTCTTCATCTCTGGCGGTGCTCCTCATCCCCGCCCGCGAAAGGGTCGCAGGGGTTCGTCGAGTGCCTGGAACGCCAAGACAGTCGTCGGTTTCCAAGCAAAGAAGGCGTTGCGAGTCTGAATCAGGGTCGTAGCTTCCACGCATGAAATATCCTGTCGTTCTCATTGAAACCGAGGAGGGGTTTGCCGCCGGTTGCACTTCCATTCCTGGCTGCTGGAGCCAGGGCAGCACTCGCGCTGAAGCGATGGACAACATCCGCGACGCCATCCGTGAGGTTTTGGAGGTGCGGCAGGAACTGCTGGCGAATCAATGGCGGGAAGAAGGTCTTCGAGTGGAAACAGCCGACGTGGAACTCGCCCATGCCTAAGCTGCCGGGCATTCATCACAAGGACGCCATCCGTGTGCTTGAGAAGCTCGGCTGGCGTGTGATCCGCGAAGGCAAGCACACCATCATGGGCAAAGGGACCGACGCCCTGCCCATCCCGCGCCACAATCCGATCCACGCGATCACCATGGGCAACATTGCCAAGGCCGCCGGTCTCACGCCGGATGAGTTCCGCAAACTGGTTTGAACCAAAGCCCCTTTCGACTCGATGTGAGTCTCGACATGGACTGCGGCAGCCTGCTGCCGCTTGTCCGAGGCAGCCCTGCTGCCGCCAACGTCTCCCGGCCACGGACAAGTCTCTCGGCTGCCGCCGACGCGAGAGCGCCACGACGTGACACCATTTCGGGCCATTCGACGGCCAGCAGGCGGGCCTCCCGAAAGCGGCAGCAGGCTGCCGCAGTCCATGTGTTGAGGGAAAGCGCACCGCGAGAGTTCAAGAAGGCGCAAGAGCGCAAAAATCAGAACTCTCGCGCCTTCTTCATCTCTGGCGGTGTTCCTCATCCCCGCCCGCGAAAGGGCCGCAGGGGCTCGTCGAGTGGCTGGAATGCCAAGGGTGGATGCCCTGAAAGTATTGGCCTCGATAAGGGAAGCGCGAGGCCATGCGCCGCCATCGCAGATGCTTTCTCTTCATTATACCATCTTTTTCACCTCAAGCCTGCCCAGAAGAATTGCAAAAAACTGTGGACGAATTTGAGTCTTCCAGAGTTTAATGCCCAATTCATACGCATGAATGAAAAACCAAAGTCTAATCTTTTTCGGACCTGTGGCTTTGCCTCATTATGCATTTTGCTGACCTGCGTTCTGCTATCATGCCGTCCTGCGGCTAACACTTTAAACAAACAATCATCTGCCAAGTCAACCATCCCACAGCCTCAAAAACAAATGAACTGGAAATCCACGAAAGACATCGACTGGACCATGCTAGAAACTCGACTTTCAGCAAAACTAGACAGGCTATTTGAAGCACCGCCAAACCCCCAGCCTAAATTTGATCTGTTGTTCTGGATCGACACAAATGGAGGTCTGAATTTTGACGTATATCAGAAGCTACCTGACGATAAGCAGATACGGTTCGGAGACATTGTTGACGGGTGGAACAGCGAGATCGCTGACTTAGACGATCTGTTTGTGAACCTTCTCGAAGAGATTGACGAGGATGAGGACGAAGAGGCTGAAGAAAAGATGGATGCTCGCCTCAAGGACATTGTTAAACGCAAGTGCGAGGAGTTAGCGAAAAAGAATTTTGGATACCCAGAAGAAACACCCATTAGTTGGCGCATCAAATGACGACGCAAAACCGCTTACCAATGAACCAAGGCCACAGGAGACGAGCAGGCCAAAACTCCGGCAGTTGAACTCTGCCTTCCACCGCTTCCCGCCCCCCCCCAGAGAAGACCCACCCCGCTCCCCACGTTTCATGCTCCCACATGAAACCCCTCCTCGCGCTCTTCCTCTCCCTCACCGCCGCAACCGCCGCGGACCTGACATTGCTCGATGCGGGGAAATCGGACTACCAGATCGTTTTGCCGGATGCGCTGCCTTCGCCGGCTTTGGACGAAAGTCTCGTGCAGACGGCGCGGCTGCTCCAAACGGCGTTTTTGGCGAACAAGGCCGAGGTCGCGGTCGTGCGGGAGAAGGAGCGGGATGCGGCGAAGCCGGCGTTGATGCTCGGGAACACGCAGTTCGCGCAGAAGAACGGCCTCGACGTGACGAAGCTGCGGGATTGGAGCTTTGTGCATCGGGTGGTGGGCAAGGACGTGATCATCGCGGGGCATGATCACCCTTCGAAGGCACCGACGGACAATGCGCGGCGGCCGAACTGGGATCGCGTGGGCACGGCGAAGGCGGCGGTGGACTTTGCGCGGCAGTTCATGGGCGTGCGCTTTTTGTATCCCGATCTGCCGGGCTACACGCCGGTGAGTGGCGCGGCGAAGATCGACCTGCTCGCATCGCCCGCGATCGAGTTTCTGCCGATGACGACGATGACGGTGCCGGAGTCGCTGAACGTGACGACCACGCCGCTGCTGCGGGTGAACACGGCGCATCCGGCAGGCGCGTCGTTTTACGATCTCGCGCACAATCGCTTCCCGCGTGTGGACGAGCAGTTCGGCGGTCACACGTGGGAGCGGGCGGTGCCGGCGGAGTTGTTTGCGGAGCACCCGGAATACTTCGCGCTGATCAGCGGCTCGCGTTTGAAGCCGGAGGGCAACGGGCAGTATTGCCTGTCGAACGCCGACGTGCAGGAGCGCATCTATCGCGATCTCGCGGGCTTCTTCGACAAAGGCTACGACAGCGTCGATCTCGGCCAGCCGGACGGTTTCCGCGAGTGTCAGTGCGATAAGTGCGACGCGCTTTACGGCACGGGCAAAGACTGGTCGGAGAAGATCTGGATCTTCCACCGCGATGTCGCGCGGCGTTTGGAGAAGTCGCATCCAGGCAAGCAGGTGACGATGATGAGCTACATCCTCACCGCCGCGCCGCCGAAGAGCTTCAAGGCTTTCCCCGCGAACACCTGCATCATGCTCACCGGCACGAACGAGGAAGACATCGCGCCGTGGCGTGGCATCGACGTGCCGCGTGGCTTCACCGGCTACGTTTACAACTGGTGCCCGAACCTTGGCACGCGCTACACGCCGATGCGCACGCCCGGCTACATCGAGCAGCAGGTGCAACGACTCGCCGTGAACCGCATCCAGTCGCTCTATCGCGACGGCCCGGGCCAGCTCTTTGGTCTCGAAGGCCCCGTCTATTACACCATGGGCCGCATGTTTGACGATCCGGCGAACAACCACGCGAAGGACCTCGTGCCCGAGTTCTGCGAGGCCGCGTTTCAAAACAAGAGCATCGCCTTCTCCATGCGTGCCTTTTACGACGAGCTGTATCACGCCATCGCGCTCTACTCCGACCACATCGGCACGCGCACCGATGTGTGGACCTACAAACCGCTGCCCACCGATGCTCGCGGACGCAAAACGGTGCAGGACCCGTTTCAGCTTATCGCCTTCCTCTACACGCCGCGCGTGCTCGCCACGATGGAGGGCCATCTCGCACAGGCGGAAAAGCTCGCCACCACGCCAAAGGTCAAAACACGCCTCGCTCTCGTGCGCAGCGAGTTCGACTACTTGAAGCACTTCGCCAAGGTCGTGCACCTGCATCAGGCCTGGCAGATGCTGCCCGATACCGGCTCGCTGCATCGCCTGCTCGATGCCATTGAGGCGCGAAACGCCTTCATCGCCACGCTTTACGTCAAAGGTCATCAAAAAGAGTGGAACCACATTCTGTTCCCCTTTCCCGGCCACGACGCGAAGCACCTCCAACTCGCCCACGACGGCTACCAGGAGCCCTATGCCAGCACCTGCTTCAACTGGGACACCAAGGCCATGCGCAACGCCCCGCCCATGGGCCTCAAGAAACTCACCATCGCCAAAACGACCGCCAAACTCACGCTCGACAGCCCCGAGTGGCAAAACGCCACCGTGCACGAACTGACCCTCCTCCCGCCGCTGCACACGCTGCCGCGCAACACGACGATTCAGCTGCTTTACGACGAAAAAGCCCTCCACCTCCGCGCCGAAGCTGAACTCGGCGACGAAACGACCTTCGCCGCCTTCAAGCGCGATCGCCTTCTCACCAACCAAGAAGCCATCGACCTCTATCTCGCCCCGAATCCCGCCCAACCGCTCTATTACCGCCTTACCCAAGGCGCGAACGCCGCGAGCCGATACGACGCCCTCAACGGCCGCATCACCGACGTCATGGACCCTCGCCACGGCAAAGACGATCCCACCTGGAACGGCGACTGGACCAGCGAAACCCGCGTCGATGCGAAAACCAAACGCTGGCACGTGCATCTCGTGATTCCCTTCGTCACCCTCGGTGTCGAACCACCCACCAAAGGCATCACCTGGAAAGCCAACTTCGGCCGCAACCACGCCCTGCCGCGCGAAGTCATCGACCGCGCGATTTGGTCATCATCACTCACCAGCACGAGCATGGATGACACGACCGTGATGGGCGAGATCGTGTTTGAGTAGCGATCAGAGAGAAAGGAGTCATGCGTCGGTTCGTTTGCTTCCGACCACCATGAACATCCACGCTCTCCGCCTCCTCCCCGTCCTCGCCGCCACACTCATCGCACCAGCTTTGGCGAATGCGGAAATTGCCGTGAAGAGCGGTGATAAGATCGCCTTCCTCGGCGATTCGATCACGCAAGGCGGTTGGAGCAATCCGGCGGGCTATGTGCGCCTCGTGATCGCAGGTTTGGAGGCGAATGGTGTGAAGGCAGAACCGGTGCCAGCTGGAATCAGCGGTCACAAGTCGGATCAGATGTTGGCACGCCTCGACAAGGATGTGCTGAGCAAGAAGCCGCAGTGGATGACCCTGAGCTGTGGCGTGAACGACGTCTGGCATGGCCCGCGCGGCGTACCGCTCGATGATGCGATGGCAAAGAACGGCACCTACGACGAGAAGGTGGCTGCTCGCGGAACCTACAAGAAGAACATCACCGCGATCATCGACCAGGCGATCGCCACCGGTGTGAAACCGGTGATGCTGACGGCCACCGTGATTCACGAGAATCTCGACAGCAAAGAAAACGGCCTGCTCGCGCCCTACAACGACTTCCTCCGCCAGCTCGCGAAGGAGAAAAACCTGCCGTTGGCCGATCTGTTTGCGATGTTTGCCGAGCGCATCAAGGCGGAAAATAAACCGAACGTCAAAGTGCTCACCAGCGATGGCGTGCACATGAATACCGAGGGCAACAAGCTCATGGCCACCGGCTTGCTGAAGGCCTTTGGCCTCAATGACGCCGAACTCGCCAAAGCAAACGCCGCGTGGGCTCCGCTCGAAGCGCAGGCCGAAGATTATGCGAAAAAGCAGGCTGAAGCTCGTGCCAAGGCCGCCGCAGAAAAGGCGAAGAAAAAGTCGGAGCCAAAAAAGTAAGCCGAGATCGCATGACATGATTCTCCGCCCTATTTTTGCCTCATCGCTGCTCATCGCCGCATCGGTTCAGGCCGAGGACATCACCTGGCAGCTTCAGTATGACGCCAAAGCGTTGCCTGGAGATGCCTGGAGCAGCGTTGGCACCCCGAATGTCAAACTCGAGGCCGATGGCCTGCGCATTGAGGACGACGGCACTGGCTTCGGCCACTACCGCGCAGGCTGGAAGTCGGGCGAGGATGAGGAAATCATCGTCGAGGCCGAGGTGAAGGTCCTTTCAACAACGGGAGCGGTGAAAGGCAAGACCACGTCCTCAGTGTGGCCGTGGCGTGATGGTGGCCCGGTCGTGGTGCAAGTGAGCGACGGTCGTCATCAGGAGGGCCTCGTGTTGTTCCCAAATCAGGCGACGAACTTCACCGATCGCTTCATTCCTCAGGACACCACGAATCGCTTTCACACCTATCGCCTCGTCATTCGTGGAACGGACATGCAGATGTTCGTCGATGGCGAACGCCGCGTGACTGGCCAAGGAGCCTTCTGGAAGCCTGCGGAGTCGAAGGAGCCCTTCATTCTCTTCGGTTCCACGGCCAAGACGGCGACGGGCAACGCGATTTGGAAATCGGTGAAGCTCGGCACGCGCAAAGCGACCACGCCTTTGCCCAAACCGCAGCTCAAAGTCACTGTCAGCGAGCCGTGGATCATCCCTGAGCGCAAAGGCGTGCCGGAGACGCGCCCCTACCTCTACGACATGGGTCAGGGCCTGCTCCTCATGAGCGTCGCACAGGGACCGGATGCCTTCTACGAGCCCTACGGCCTCTACAAATCCACCGACGCCGCCAAGACGTGGTCGCCCATCACTGGCATCGATCAGAAGCCCGAAACTCCGCTCCCATGCCTGCGGCGTCCCGATGGCAGCATCACCGCCATTTCACGCTGGACGTGGTCGCAGCCCGATGGAGCCGTTTTGGGCAAAACATGGCGGCTCAATGCCGACGCGACCACTTTCACCATGGAGGACAATCGCCTCAATCTGCCCGCTCAGTATGCGAACGAGCAAAAGAGCGACCAGACCATCTGCGAACGCCACATCTGGAACGACGCCGACGGCGGCATGACGATGGTCGTGTGGACACGCAAAGGCACGAAGCGTCCCGATGGCCGCAATCAAACCGAGCGCTGGTCCCATCTCATGCGCAGCACCGACGGCGGCAAAACGTGGAACCACTTCTCCGTCATCGGCCCCGGCGGCGAGCCCGCCGTGTGCCGCCTGAGCGACACCGAACAAGCCGCCGTCATCCGAGGCGACCGGAACTCCTGCATGAAACAGATGTTTTCCCACGACGCCGGCAAAACGTGGACCCCACCCGTGCAGATGGAAGAAGGCCGTGTGCTGCCGGACCTCGTCATGATGAGCAACGGCGTGCTCGCTTGCAGCTATGGCCGACCCGCGAGCTGTCTGATGTTCAGCCTCGACAAGGGCAAAACCTGGACCAGCCACCACGTCATCTCCGACCGCGTCCGCTTCAACTACACCAGCATTCGCGAGATCAGCCCTGGCCGCCTGCTCTACATCCACGACGCGCCGAAGATGACCTGCGTTTACGTCGATGTGGAGAAAACCGCGCCTTGAGTGAGAGAGGCCGAACCATCTGTCACAACACATCCAATAGCTGGGCGAGGTGCTCCTCAGGCTTCACCTTTTCGAGCGCGGTCTGGACGCGTCCATCCTTGCCAATGACGAAGGTACTGCGTTCCATGCCCATGTATTTGCGGCCATACATGCTTTTCTCGACCCACACACCATAGGCCTGCGCGATGGCGTGGTCCTCATCGGCGATGAGGGGGAAGGGCAGGGCGTGTTTCTGAATGAACTTGTCGTGGCGTTTGATCGAGTCCGGGCTGACGCCAAAGACGAGAGCCTTTTTCTTTACCGCGGCCCAGTCGTCGCGCAGGGCACAGGCCTGGCGGGTGCAGCCGGGGGTGTCGTCCTTCGGGTAGAAGTAGAGCACCACTGTTTTGCCCTGGAGGGCGGAGAGTGTGATGGAATCGCCTGCTTTGTAGGTGCCGCCGGTGACCGGGGCGGTGAAATCAGGGGCGGGGGACTTGAGGGCGGGCTTGCTCATGCGCGGTGGTGGTTTGTGAAGGGTCACGAACGACGGATGACACACGCCACGGCCATGGCGGCGATGCCTTCCTCCCGGCCGATGAAGCCGAGTTTTTCGTTCGTGGTGGCCTTTACGCCCACCTGGTCCGGCTGGATGCCTAGCGCGGAGGAAATACGCTCCTTCATGGCGGGCGCGTGCTTCATGACCCGCGGTGCCTCGGCGACGAGGGAGGCGTCCACATTGCCAATCTCGTAGCCGCGCTCCGCCGCGATGGCGGCGCACTTTTCGAGGATTTTCAGGCTGGAGATGCCCTCAATGCTGGCATCGGAGGGCGGGAACCAGTAGCCGATGTCCGGCTCTCCCAGCGCGCCGAGAATGGCATCCGCGATGGCGTGGGAGAGCACGTCCGCGTCGCTATGGCCCTTGAGGCCGCGGCTGTGCGGGACGGTGACGCCGCCGAGCACGAGGGGGCGGCCTTCCTGGAAGGGGTGGACATCGTATCCTATTCCTACGCGCATGTTCTTGGTGCTCAGTTCCCGGTTCTCAGTTGGACGGAGGCGGCCGCCCGCAGGCAAACCGGAAACCGCGAACCTAGAACGGTTCAGGCGTTGTGATCCGTGGCCTTTTTGAGGCTGGTGAGCACGTCGGTGATCTTCAGGTCGATGCGCTGGCGCTTCTGGAAGTAGCTGACGTGTTCGTAGCCGGCGTTGGTGAGCTGGATGAGGGCGTTGACGAAGTGCTCGCCCACACGCTCGGGTTTGTGCGCGTCAGAGCCGATGACGACGGGGATTTTGCGCTCGGCCATCATGCGGAGCATCTCCTCCCCGGGGTTCATTTCATGGTAGCTCTTGTTGAGGCCGGAGGTGTTGAGTTCCATGGCGACCCCGGTGGCGGCGATGCGGTCAAGAGCGGTGGCGGCGGTGTTCTTGACGATGGCAAAGCACCAAGAGTCCGGGTGGTAGTTTTTCACCAGGTCGGGGTGCGCCAGGCAGTCGTAGAGGCCGGTTTCGGCGGACTTGGCGAGGTGGTCGAAGTAGATGCGGCGGAAGTTTTCGATGGTACCGCTCTCAAATTTGTTCCGGTACTCGCCCGCCTGCCAGTGGACGCCGCCGAGAATGTAGTCGAAGTCGGCGCGGGCATGCAGCTCGCGGAGGTAGTCCTCGTAGCCGGGGAAGTACTCGCTTTCGAGGCCGAGGCAGACATGGAGCTTCCCCTTGTAGGCGGCGGCGGCGCGCTGGACGAGGGCCACGTAGGTGTCGAACTCGCTCTCGGCCATGCGCACCGTGGGCCAGAAGCCTCCGGGCATGGGGCAGTGGCAGGTGAAGATGATGCCCTTGAGGCCGGCCTTGATGGCCTGCTTGGCATACTCCTCTGGCTCACCCCAGGCGTGCTTGCACAGCGGCGTGTGCATGTGGGAGTCGTAGAAGAGAGCTCCGGTCTTGGTAGGTCCGGGCGCGGGGGCGCTGGGCGTCTTTTTGGCGATGACGGGCTCCGGTCTGGGCGGGGGGGCCGGCCGGGGAGCCAGTGCGGGGGCCGGAACCACGGGCGCGGGTGGCGGCGGGGCAGGTGCGGGTGGCGGGGCTTTGACCGGCGCGGGTTTCACCAAGGCTGCGGGTTTGACGGCCACTGGTGCCTTGGCTGGAGCCGTCGGCTTTTTCGGTGGCGGGGCGGTTTTGACGGCCTTGACAGGAGGCGCGGCTTTTTTCGCGGGCGCGGCCTTTTTGGGAGCGGTTTTGGGCGCTTTCTTCACCGGGGCCGGCTTTTTGGCGGGACTGGCAGGTTTGGCGGCCTTTTTGACCGGCTTTTTAGGGGCGGGCTTTTTGGCAGGAGCCTTGGCGGGCTTCTTCACGACGGGGCGGGAGGCGGGCTTTCCCCTGGCAGGGGCCGCTTTTTTGGAGGTGCTCTTTTTTTTGCTCACGATTTAGCTCCTGGTTCCTTTCAAGATGACCCAGTTTTTCCCTTCGATGTTCGCGATGCGGGCGCTCATCGCTGTGCCGGCGGGGCTGGCGGTGCCGGGATAGCACAGCCGTAGTGTCAGGGGCACGTCCTTCCAGTTGCCGCTCTGCAATTGCTGGATCAGGGGCTGAAACTTGGGGTCGTTGCGGTCAAAGTAGGCATACACCGTGCCTTCTCCGGCCGGGTGCTTGATTTCGAGGATTTCGTGGTCTTTTGGCGCTCCGCTGTTGGGGGCTACATGGGGCTTGGAGGCGATCACGCGCATCAGCGTGGGCTCCGCAGGGCGCACCTTGAGGAACTCGCTCCACTCAATTTCACCGTAGCTGACGGAGTGCTCCCAATCGACGCGGTATTTGCCGTCGGTGGTCTCCTCAATGACCACGGTCGCGGGATCAGCGTCGTCAAACAGCGCCTGGGCATAGCCAAAGCGGTAGCCGGGTTCGTCCACGGTCATGACCCAGCCCAGGTTTTTCCAGCGCGGGCGGGTCATAGGGTGGCTGCGGTAGTAGTTCTCCATCAGCGGCCGCACCCGCGCGCTGTCACGGGAGAAGGCCAGCTTCATGTCGATGCTCGCCGCTTCGAAAAAGCCACGGATGACGGCCTCGATCTCAGAACGCTTGCTGTCGATGTCGCGGATGCCATTGACGTCTGGATTGGTGGTGCCGGCGGTCATCGGCTGGGAGGACGGCATGGCGCGTTGTTCGGGCGCTGGATCTGGCTTTGTGGGCTCACGGGGAGCGGCGTTCGGAGCGGAGCCGCTGTCGCCAGTGAGGAGGGAGGGTGCCTCCACCATCTTGCCGGACCAGCCGTGCTTTTCAGAGTCCTCGTAAACGGCGTCGATGTACGCGGGGTTGACCTGGGTGGACTCCCACAGCTTCGAGGTGGCCACCCGGAAGATGGTGGCGATCATCACCACCAGGGCCAGGCAGCCGAGCACGCACGCCAGCGAATTGATCAAGGCCTCCTTCCGGCGCAGGCGACTGCGACGTGGCGTGTCTTCAGAGGCTGAGAGGCTCGGGTCGGTCATCGGTGGCGCACTTTTCTGGAGCCGAAGGCGGGAATTGAACCCGCGACCCGCGCATTACGAATGCGCTGCTCTACCTCTGAGCTACTTCGGCCTTGGAGAAAGGTGGTTGAAAAAGTGATTATATGGGGTGCCCCGGCCTTGTCATTTCCTTTTTCCATCAAGGGGAAAATAACCCTTTCCGGGGGCGCGGTGAGCGGGCAATTTTACCCTCGCCAAACCGTTCCCATCCCATGCCCGCCCCTGATTCCGCCCCGTCCGCGTCCGAAAGCCCCTATGGCGAGTTCCTTGCGGAGCTGGATGAGATCCAGCGGCACAAGTGGCATCTCAGCGAGAGCGAGGGGATTGATGTGGGCTTCGAGCGCGCCCTCAATGACTGGTCCCGGCGCCACCGCACCGCGTGGCGTCGCATGCGCAATGAACTTCGCCACCATCTCCCCTCTGCTGTGCTATGAACCGCCTCACTGCCGCCGCCTTTGTCCTTCTACTGCCCACTGCCCTGCTGCACGCGGCTCCGCCGAATGTGCTGCTCATCACCGCTGATGACCTGCGCCCGGAGCTGGGATGCTACGGCTCGGCGGCGAAAACGCCGCACCTCGACGCCCTGGCGGCGCGCGGCACCACCTTCACCCGCGCCTACTGCCAGCAGGCGGTATGCAATCCCAGCCGCTCCAGCATGCTCACCGGCCTGCGGCCGGCCACGCTGGGGCTGTATGTGAACGGCACGCATTTTCGCGAACTGAAGCCGGACGTCACCACGCTGCCGCTCTGGTTCAAGGAGCACGGCTACACCACCCGCTGCGCCGGGAAGCTCTTCCACAACTGGCACACCAAGGAAAAGGGCGACCCGCGCTCCTGGTCTGCCCCCGAATTCCTCCACTACGCCACCCACGGTGACGACACGCCGCAGATCAGCGGCGCGCTGCCGGAAAACCATGCGAAACACTGCGAGGGCCTGCGCAAATACGGCAACGTGGGCATGTGCGAGTGCTACGACGTGCCGGACGAGGCTTATTTCGACGGCCGCGTGGCTGCCGAGGCCGTGAAAATCATCCCGCAGCTCAAAAACGGCCCTTTCTTCCTCGCCGTCGGCTTCTGGAAGCCCCACGCTCCCTTCAACGCTCCCAAAAAATTCTGGGACCTCTATGACCGTGCCCAAATCCCCGCGCTGAACCCCGCCCGGCCCGCTGGAGCGCCGGAGATCGCCTTCCACCAGAGCACGGAGATCCTCGGCCCGCCCGACAAGCAGAAAGCGCCCACGCTGGAGCAGATCGCCGAGATGCGCCACGGCTACTTTGCAGGCATCAGCTACATGGACGCGCAGGTGGGGAAGGTGATCGCCGCCATGAAGGAGCACGGCCTGCTCGAAAACACCGTCATTGTCTTCTGGGGGGATCACGGCTACCACCTGGGCGAGCACGGCCTGTGGGCCAAGACGAGCAATTTCGAACTCGACGCCCGCGTGCCCTTCATCATCGCCGCGCCGCAGGCAAAGCAGCGGGGTGTGCAGAGCGCTGCGCTGGTCGAGATGATAGACATTTTTCCCACGCTCAGCGCCCTCTGCGGCCTGCCCGCCGCGCCCGGCCTCGAAGGCACCAGTTTGCTGCCGCTGCTCGAAAATCCTGCCGCCGCGGTGAAACCCGCCGCCTTCACCCAGCATCCGCGCCCTGCCTACCCCGACCGCACCCCGGACAAGCAGCCCACGCACATGGGCTACAGCGTCCGCACCCCCGGCTGGCGCTACACCGAATGGCGGAACTGGAAAACCGGCGCGGTCGAGTCTCGCGAGCTCTACGACCACACCAGCGACCAGCCTGAGCTGGAAAATGTGATCGCCAGCCCCCCGGACAAGGCGGCTCTGGACGAGGCCCGGAGGCTCCTTCACGCGCAATTCCCGCCTGCCGCCGCCAGATAGTCCTCATTTTTCCTCCGCATGAGCATGCTCACCCATCCCCTGCACTGGCTGGCGGTCTTTGGTGTGCTGGCCGCGGTGTTGCTGCTGATGGCGGTCTTTCGCTGCCGGGGCGTGCAGGTCAAAGTGCTCCTGGTGGTGCTGGCGCTGGCGGCCCTGGCTCCGGCGGCGCTGGTGGTGCTGGTATCCTACCCGGACTGGGTGGACCCGCGTTTCACGGCCTACCGCGCCTTTTATGAGGCCATCCAGCCCGGCATGACGCGCATGGAGGTCCTGGCGCTGCGGGACCGGCACTATCCGCCCGGCGGACCGCGCCAGGCACCGCGCGTGATCGTGGACGAGGGGGACGCGCTGACTTTTTTCATGCATCCGGAGGATCCGGAGAGCAGCGTGGACTGCGAGGGCATCCTGCTTTCCCTGGAAAACGACCGCGTGGTGAAAAAAACCTACTCTCCTGATTGAACACGCCATGCCGCTCTGGAAACGCCTGCTCCGCCTGGTGGTCATCGCCGCCCTCACGCCTGTGATTTTCCTTCTTAGCTGCCAGTCCTCCTTGATCTACCACCCGCGCGCGAATGACGCGGATGCACTGCGTGATCTGGAGGCATCCCGGGGCCGTCGCGTGTCCTACACGACCGCGCAGGGGCGGCAGGAGGCCTACTATGTGCCGCCGCGCTTCGGGGATGCAAGTGAGGCACCGGTGTGGTTGTGTTTTGCCGGGAATGGCTCGCTGGCGCTGGACTGGTTGCGGCTGGTGCAGGACTGGGACGGGCGTTTTGCGTATCTGCTGGTGGATTACCCGGCCTATGGTGCCTGCGAGGGGCGACCGACGCCGAAAAGCATCCGCCAGAGCAGCATTGCGGCGATGGATGCCCTGGCGGCAGAATTGCAGACGACACGGGAGGCCCTGGCGGCACGGACGCTGGTGCTGGGCCACTCCCTGGGCGCGGCGGCGGCGCTGATGGCGGCGGAGGACCTGGGATTGACGCGCGGGCTGCTCGTCTCCCCCTTCACGACCATGACGGACATGGGCCGCATCGTGTTGGGCTGGCCGCTATGCCATCTGAACCTGCACCGGTTTGACAACAGCAGGACTCTGAGCCGCGTGGTGGCGCGGCAGGGCGCGCGGATGGTGATTTTTCATGGCGCGGAGGATGAGGTGATCCCGGTGCGCATGGGACGGGACCTGGCACGGGCGCATCCTGCGGCTGTGACCTGGCACGAGGTGCCGGGTGCGCATCACAACGACATCCTGCGGATCATCTCCGCCCGAATGGGCCTGGAGATGCGGAAACTGGTTTTTTCAGAGCTGGATTTGGCCCGGTAAAATCCGCGTGTGCCGTGTGGCTTGCTTTCCCGGCGGGGCGTGCTCTGATGAGCGCTCCCCAAACCCCCAAGCACCCCCGTCATGTCCGCCTCTCCCACGCCTTCCAAAGAAGAATCCGGCTCCATCTGGTCCATCATCAACCTCATCCTCGGTTTCGGCATCGGTGGTTTCACCCTTCTGGCCGTGCTGGCGTTCATGTCCAAGGGTGTGAGCAGTCTGCGTCCGGATATCGAGGCACCCAAAACCGCGGCCGCGCCTGCTGCCGCTGCGCCTGCCGCTCCGGTTGCTCCCGCCGCCGCTGCAACAACCGCCCCGGCCGCAGCCGCCGCCACAGGCGATGTGCTGGAGATCAAAATCATGCCCAATCCCACTGATCCTACCGGCATGAAGTATGATGTTACCAGCTTCAAGGCCAAGGCCGGCCAGAAGATCAAGCTGACCTTTGACAACAAACACCCCACGCTGCCGCAGCCGCACAACGTCTGCATCGGCAGGCTGGGAACGAAGAGCACCATCCTCCAGCTCGCCATGTCCGCCGCCACCATGCCGGACGCGATGGCAAAGGGCTTCGTGCCGGACTCCCCGGACATCATCGCCCACACGAAGCTGCTCCAGCCTGGCCAGACCGAGACGATCGAGTTCAGCCTGCCCGCCGCTGGCGAGTATCCCTACATCTGCACCTTCCCCGGTCACGGCATCCTCATGAATGGCAGCATCACGGTGGAATGATGCGTGACGGGTGATGCGTGCACCACGCGCAACGATTTTTCCAGACTCACTCATCCGCCATGGCCGTCTCCATCACAGTCGATTACACCGGCGGCCTGCGCTGCCAGGCCACCCACGGCCCCTCGCAAAACCAGCTCATCACCGATGCCCCGGTGGACAACCACGGAAAGGGGGAGTCTTTCTCCCCCACGGACCTCGTCGCCACCGCGCTGGCCACCTGCATGGCCACCGTGATCGGCATCAAGGCGCAGCAGAAGGGTCTTGATGTCACCGGGATGAAGGTCAGTGTGGAAAAGCACATGAGCGAGGACAGCCCGCGCCGAATCGTGCGGCTGCCTGTCACGATCGAAATCCCGCTGCCGCCGGATCACCCGGACCGCAAGCTGCTCGAAGCCACCGCCCTCGGCTGTCCCGTGCATCACAGCGTGCATCCGGACATTGAGAAGCCGGTGACATTTGTGTGGGTGAAGTGAGGCGTGACTCGCCGCGCATCAGACGCCCTTCGTCAGCACCACATCCTTGCCGACGAAAAGTCCCAGCACCGCCCCGCCGATGACCCAGGTGATGAAATGATCGGCAATGTTCACCACGGTGTCGCGTCCGGGATTTTCAAACCAGATCCACATTGGCAGATCGCAGGCCAGGCCCGCGAAGAGGCCCGCCGCCGCCACGAAGAGAATGCGCGCGCCATACGGCAGCATCGCATGTGCCAGCAGGCTGGCGATGATGCCCGCGCACACCAGGCTGCGGAGAAAAGACAGGATCAGGTTGTTCGCCATGCTGATCTCTCGCTTTCCGGGCCGCACGATGGCATAGACCCATGGCCCGTTGTGATACGCCTCCTCATGGTCCGCCCACGCCTTCCGCACTTCCTCCACGGTGGCGTGTTTCGTCGGTTTTGGCATCGACGGCATCACATAGATGCCCGCGCCGCCGCTTGCCTGTGTCTGCGGATTTGTCAGCGCGGGAGCCAGGAGCTCCGCCATGTGCGCCTCGTCACGAAACTGCCTGTAGCCGCTCTCATGCCAGCCCAGTGTCGTCCACGACAGGGCCTCCCATGCAAAGACAGCGACAGCGGTGAGCAGGACTCCGAGGGCGAATTTCATGCGGCGCTGTTAGATGCATTCCTCCGGCGCATCAAGCGGCGAATGCCCGCTTGCCAGCGCGGAGGCTTCGGGCACTTTGCACGCTCTCACTTCCCACCATGCCCAAGAAAGCCGCCTCCAACCAGTCTCTCCATCGCAAACACAGCGCCATCGTCGTCGATGGACCGGAACGCGCCGCCAGCCGTGCGATGCTGCACGCCGTGGGCTTCAAGCGCGAGGACTTCAAGAAGTCGCAGATCGGCATCGCCAGCACCTGGAGCATGGTCACGCCGTGCAACATGCATATCGACCGTCTCGCCAAAGAGGCCGCGAAGGGCGTCGATGCCGCCGGTGGCAAGTCGATCATCTTCAACACCATCACCATCTCCGACGGCATCTCGATGGGCACCGAGGGCATGAAGTACTCGCTCGTCTCCCGCGAGGTCATCGCGGACTCGATCGAGACCGTCGTCGGCTGCGAGGGCATGGACGGCTACGTCGCCATCGGTGGTTGTGACAAAAACATGCCCGGCTGCATGATCGCCATCGCCCGCATGAACCGCCCGGCGGTGTTTGTCTATGGCGGCACGATTCTTCCCGGCTGTGTCGGCGCGGAGAAGAAGGACGCCGACATCGTCACCGTCTTCGAAGCGGTGGGCCAGCATGCGAATTGCAAGATCAGCGACAAGCAGCTCCAGGACATCGAGGAGCATTCCATCCCCGGCGAAGGCTCCTGCGGCGGCATGTACACCGCCAACACCATGGCCAGCGCCATCGAGGCGATGGGCATGAGCCTTCCAAACTCCGGCGCCCAGGCCGCGGTGAGCAGCGACAAGCTCATCGACTGCTTCGACGCTGGCGCGGCCGTCATGAACATGATCAAGCTCGGCATCACGCCGCGCGACATCATGACGAAGGAGGCCTTTGAAAACGCCATCACGCTCATCATCACGCTCGGCGGCTCCACGAACGCCGTTTTGCACCTCATCGCCATGGCGCATGCCGCCGGCGTGAAGCTCGGCATCGACGACTTCGTCCGCATCGGCAAAAAAACGCCCGTGCTGGCCGATCTGAAGCCCAGCGGCAAATACTTCATGAATGACCTCGTGAAGATCGGCGGCACCGTCCCGCTCATCCGCCTGCTCGTCGAGGAAGGCCTCATGCACGGCGACTGCCTCACCGTCACCGGCCGCACGATGAAGGAAAACATGCAGCGCTCGAAGATCGTGTGGCCCAAGAGCCAGACCATCGTCCGCCCGCTCTCCAATCCGATCAAGAAAGACAGCCACCTCGTCGTCTTCCGCGGCAATCTTTGCCCCGAAGGCGCGGTGGGCAAGATTTCCGGCAAAGAAGGCCTCAGCTTCAGCGGCAAGGCCATCGTCTTCGAGAGCGAAGAGACCGCCCTGCAGGCCATTTTGAACGACAAGGTCAAAAAAGGCCATGTCATCGTCGTCCGCATGGAAGGCCCGAAAGGCGGCCCCGGCATGCGTGAGATGCTTTCGCCGACCTCCGCCATCATGGGCAAAGGATTGGGCAAAGACGTCGCCTTCATCACGGACGGACGCTTCAGCGGCGGCAGCCATGGCTTCGTCGTCGGCCACGTCACGCCCGAGGCCTTCGTCGGCGGCCCGATTGCCGTCATCAAAAACGGCGACCCGATCACCATCGACGCCGAGAAGCGCCAGATCACGCTCGGCATCCCCGACAAAGAGCTCAAAGCCCGCCTCAAAGCCTGGAAACAGCCCAAACCCCGCTACACCCGCGGCGTGCTGGCGAAGTTTGCCAAGCTCTGCTCCAGCGCCAGCGAAGGCGCGGTGACGGACAAGGGGCTGTGAGTCCGCCAACATGACGATCGTTGATCATCCTGCGAGCTTTGGGTATTCTCCTGCGACGGAGTATGTGTTTCCGTTGTCGCGGGCAGATTTGCCCGTTTCCGCTGCTGGGATTGCCCACCGCTTGGGAACAGACTCTGCAACAGTGACAACATCGCTCGATAGTCGCTTTGCAGCCATTCATTCTCCAGAAGTGCGCGCCTTCACGAGCGTGTTTGATGGCATGGCACCCTATGCGTTTCTAATGCAAGATCAGCGAGCGTGGGTAGTGATGAAGAAGCGTTCGTCATTCGACGAAGCCACTGAATACGGCAATTCGATACTCTTGCCAGCCGTGGTCGCTGATCATGCCGCGTGGGAATCCGCTTTTGAGGTTTCTCCGCGTGTGGTCGAGTTCCTGAATCAGTTCGGCGGCCTCACTCTGATTGTTCCTCCGGGTGGTTTTTGTGCATCCATTCCAGATCAAATTATGCCTATTTGCAGAGACTCGTTTCATGGCCTTGGCGACTGGGAGCCAGCTATAGGCATGTTTTATCCAGGAAATGGCGACATCATCATCGCACGACAGGATGGAGCGGCGGGACTTTGGCAGCACGAACTCGCTCCTGATGGCTCATCCTGCGACGAATCGTCCCCACAAGGTGCGGCCATTCTCGGAATAGTTGACGAAATGTTGAAGAGCCTTCTACCAGATACACCCCGCCCACCCCGCCCTGAATGTTGCGTTGCCGATCTCGGTTGCGATTTCGTCACGGCGATCCAGCATGAGGTGGGCAGTGCTCTCAGGCACGTCTCGGCCAGGTAAATGCTCAGATGTCATCTCCATCCAAATGGAAGAGATGCAGCGCGCGGTGTGCCAGCACCATGCCCATCACCGTGACGGCCACCAGGCCGCTGAACAGCGCGTAGGCGGAGGCGAACAGCTTTGCGCCCTCGGTTTTTAGCGGGTCGACCGGCCCCATGCCTCCAAGGATCATCGACGCGTTCAACACGCTGTCGATCCACTCCATTCCGGCGATATAGTGGTAGCCGAGGATCCCCGCGCCGAGCGATATGCCGACCAGCGCGACCGCGGAGGCGAAGTAACGGAGAAAGCGCCAAAGGAACACGTGGCGCGCGGCAAGCGGTTCGTTGCGTGATTCAAACATGGCCCATCATTCCGGCGGTGTCGCGAATTTCAACCGCCGTGGTGCTCCGCCGCATGATACCGGACGTAGGAAACATCGAAAGTGCTCGGAACGCTATTGCCTTTGCCCGCTTGAAACTTTAAACCTGAAACTTTGCCATATCATGAGCCCGAGACCCTGGATCATCGCCGAAACGAACTGGAAACATGTCCAGCAGACCCGCTATGAGGTGGCCCTGCTGCCATGGGGGGCCACGGAAGCGCACAACTACCACCTGCCCTACGCCACCGACTCGCTGCAAAACGATGCCATCGCCGCGGAAGCCGGGCGCATCGCGTGGGAGGCTGGTGCCAAGGTTGGCATCCTGCCGAACATGCCCTTCGGCGTGCAGACCGGGCAGCTCGACATTCCTTTTTGCATCAACATGAACCCTAGCACGCAGCTCGCCGTGCTCGAAGACGTCATTTCCAGCCTCGAAGGCGTCGGCGTGATGAAATTCGTCATCATGAACGGCCACGGCGGCAATGACTTCCGACAGATGCTGCGCGAGCTCCAGGCGCGGCATCCGAATATGTTTCTCAGCACAGTCAGCTGGTTCCATGCTGTGAAGGGCGACGATATCTTCACCGTCGTCGGGGACCACGCTGATGAACGTGAGACCAGCCTGCTCCTGCATCTGCACCCGCACCTCGTGCTGCCGAAGAGCGAGTGGGGTCCCGGCACGGACAACCGCTGGAGATTGAAGGCGATCAATGAGAAATGGGCCTGGGCTCAGCGCGACTGGCTCAAGGCCACCAATGACACAGGCAGCGGCGATCCGCAGCACAGCACCGCCGAAAAGGGGAAACGCTACCTTGAGGCGCTCGGCGCGAAAATTGCCACATACCTCATCGAACTGGCAAACGTGGACATCGGCGAGCTTTACGAGAAGTCGAAATGATCCGCTTTCTCGTCAGCCGCTTCGTTCAAGGTGTCGTCGTGATCCTCGCGGTGATCACGATCACCTTCACGTTGTCGCAGATGGTTCCCGGCGGCGCGATCCGGAATGAACGCAATGTCTCCGAGGAGACACGCAAGGCCCAGGAGGAATACTACGGCCTGAACAAGCCGTGGATCGTGAGACTGGGCCTGCAGATCAAGCATTACGTCACGCTCGACCTGCCGGACTCCTACCATTACAAGGGACGCGGCGTGGATGAGATCATTGCTTCTGGCTTTCCCGTTTCCGCAACGGTCGGGCTGGGTGGTTTGCTCATCGCCTTGGTCATCGGTGTGCCGCTTGGAGCCATCGCGGCACTCCGGCCAAACACGCTTGAGGATCGTGGCAGCACGCTCGCTGCCACGCTGGGCATCTGCACGCCCAGCATGGTGCTCGGGCCGCTCATCGCGATGCTCTTTGGACTCAAGCTGCGCTGGTTCAATGTGGCCGGCTGGTTCGACTCGTCAGACTGGGTGCTGCCCGCCCTCACGCTGGGCATCATCTACAGCGCCTACATCGCGCGCCTCACCCGCGGCAGTTTGCGTGAAACGCTGGCGCAGGAGTTCATCCGCACCGCACGTGCCAAAGGTGCGGGGGAGGCCTCCGTGGTGTTCCTGCACGCGATGAAGCTCGCCAGCCTGCCTGTGCTGAACTTCCTCGGACCGGCCGCTGCCGGCCTGCTCACGGGCTCGTTCATCGTCGAAACTGTCTTCCAGCTTCCCGGACTGGGCCAGTTCTTCATCGCCGCGGCCACCAACGGCGATCACCAGCTCACCATCGCCATTTCCACCTTCTACGCGGCGCTCATCGTCAGCTTCAACCTGCTGGTGGACATCCTGCAGGCATTCCTCAACCCGCGCATCCGCCTCCACGCATGAGCAGCACCGCTTCCGCGAGTCTTTCTCCCTCCGGGGCGGCATGGCGGCGCCTGATGCGTCACCGCATGAACGCATGGGCGTTGTGGTTCCTCATCGCGCTTGTCCTGCTGTGCCTCTTGGGCCCCATGCTTTCGCCTTATGACCAGGCGCAGCAGAATCTCGAGCTCAAAGCCTCTGATCCCAGCGTGCAGCACTGGCTGGGCACGGACCCGCTCGGGCGCGACATGCTCACGCGCATTCTTCATGGCGGTCGTGTGTCGCTGGAGGTCGGTTTGCTCGCCACCGCCGTCGCTGCGATCATCGGCGTCGTTTACGGCATGGTTTCCGGCCTTGCCGGTGGTCGTGTCGATGCCGCGATGATGCGTTTGGTGGACATTTTGTATGCGTTTCCTTTCATCAACTTCGTCATCCTGCTGATGGTTGTGTTCGGGCGCCATTTCTGGCTCATTTTTGTCGCCATCGGCGCGGTGGAATGGCTGACGATGGCACGCGTGGTGCGCGGGCAGGTCCTGGCGCTGAAAAATCTCGAGTTCGTCACCGCCGCGCGTGCCAGCGGCGCGGGCTTCTGGCATATCGTGTGGAAACACCTGCTGCCAAACGTGATGGGCCCGGTCATCATCTATGCCAGCCTCACCGTGCCCGGCGTCATGCTGCTGGAGGCGGCGCTCAGTTTCCTCGGCCTCGGCATCCAGCCGCCGGATGCGAGCTGGGGCGTGCTCATCCGCGAGGGCGCGAATGCCATGGAGACCTACCCATGGCTGCTGCTCTATCCCGGCATCTTCTTCTCCGCGACGCTCCTCGCCCTCAACTTGCTCGGCGACGGCCTGCGCGATGCCTTTGATCCGAAGTCCATGTCCCAGCAATGACCACCTCCGACCTCACCCAGCGCACCCGCGAGAACGCGTGGATCGGCGATGCCGTGCTGGAGCTTTATGCGCGCTCCCACATCCTGGGCACGCATGGCAGGGTGGACGCGGAGATGAAGACGCGCTTCACCTGCAACCAGTTCCTCTCCTGCCACGGCAATCCCACCGCTGTGGAGGCAGAGATCGGCACCATCTACCAAAAACAAGGCCTCGAAGCCGCCTTTGCCTGGATTCGCGAGACGCTAGAGCCGCTCTTCAACAAGCAGGAGGCAAAACGCGCGCGCCGCTGACGCCGGTCACGATTCCTGCTTCGCCGGCGGATCGCGGAAAAAGATAAGGAAGAGCACCAGCACTCCGACGGCGATCCAGGCGGGTGTGCTCCAGATGGCTGCCCAGTCGTGCGCGATGTCGCCTTTGGGTGTGGCGAGTTTGTTATGGTGCATCACGTCACCGGCGAGGTAGGTGCCGACGAGCGAGCCAAAGCCCCACAGAATGATGGCAATGAGGCCCTGGGCCGCGCCGCGGATGCGTTCGTTCGCCTCGGCATCGACGTAGAGCTGCCCGGCGATGAACAGGAAGTCGTAACAGACGCCGTGGAGCAGGATGGCTGCGAAAATGAGCACGGTGCCGCTGCTGGAGGCGCTGGCGCTGAGCAGGAAGTAGCGCGCAATCCAGGCGGCGATGCCGAGGAAGATGGTTTTCTTGTAGCCGAGCTTTTTGAGCATCACCGGCATGAGGATGAGGAAGATGATGTCGGAGATTTGCGCGAGAGTCATCTTCGCCGCCATGTCCGACCACTTGAGCTGCGTGAGGTAGGTCCCGAGATTCACGAAGTAAAAGTACAGCGGGATGCAGATGAGGAACATGCACAGGATGAAGATGGCGAAGGCGGGCTTCTTCAGCAGCGCGAGGGCATCGAGGCCCAAAACCTCGCCCAGCGAGACGTCCTGGCCTTTTTTCCGCGGGGGCGTGTGCGGCAGCGTGAGGGCAAAGAGGCCGAACACCATCGAGATGCCGCCTGCGAGGTAGTATTGCAGCGGTGACTGCTCGCCTTTGACGAGGCTGAGAACCACGCCGCCCGCGATCCAGCCGACCGCGGAGAAAATCTTCACAAACGGGAAATCCTTCTTCGCATCGGCGAGGTGCGTCATCGAGACGGAGTTGCCCAGCGCGAGCGTGGGCGCGTAAAGCGTGCAGTAGAGGATGAGCATCGGATAAAACGCCCCGAAGGTCTTGAACTGCGGCATGCAAAGCATCACCAACCCGCCCACCACACCGAGCACCGCGATGATTTTCTCCGAGGCGAAGTAGCGGTCCGCGATGAGCCCGACGATGAAAGGCGAAAGGATCGCGCCCCACGCAAACGCGCCATACGCGAGGCCGATCTGCTGCCCGCTGAAGCTCAACGTGCCCAAGTAGGCCCCGAGGGTCATGTACCACGTGCTCCAGATGAAATACTGGAGAAACATGAAGAGGGAGAGCTTGGTCTTGAGCGCGGATTGCATGGTGTGAGGCTCAAACCTACGCCGACAGGACGGGAAGCTGTCGTTTACGGACAAAACAAAGGCCCATGAGCCATTTCGGACTCATGGGCCAGAAGAGGAGTTCAGAGATGAATCAGTTCACGTCGAGGCAGACGCCTTCTTTGGTGCTGCGGGCGTAGATTTTGCCGCCGGCGAGGACGGGGTAGCTCCACACTTTGCCTTCGAGCACATCTTTGCGGGCGACTTCGCTGTATTTCTCGGGGTTGGCGGCGGCGACGACGACTTCGCCTTTGTCGCTGGTGGCGACGACTTTGTCGCCGACGAGGATGACCTGGCCGGGGCCGAAGCCGCCTTCTTTCCACATGTCCTTGCCGGTGCGGATGTCCACGCAGGCGAGCGGGCCGCTGCCGTATTCCTTGAAGCTGAACATGCCGTAAAGATAGCCGTCCTTCACGACGGGCGTGCTCCAGTGGTTGAAGCACTCGTTTTCACGACGCCAGATCTGCTCGGCGGAGAGCTTGCTGCCTTTTTTGCTGAGCTTGAAGGCACCGGCACCGACGCCGTAACCAGCGCTGCAATACACGATGTCTTCAAACACGACCGGCGAAGCGGCGGTGCTCACTTTGTAGGGGAACTCGGCACGCCAGAGGACATCGCCCTTTTTCGGCTCGACGCCGACAAGGCCGGTCTGGGTGAAGAAGATGGCCTGATGCACGCCGTGGATGTCGGCGATGATCGGGGTGGCGTGGGTCATCTTGTCGTCCTCGCCCTTCCACACGACTTTGCCGGTGTTTTTGTTCAAACCGATGAGCGCCTGGCCTTTGCCGCCGCCGGCGAGCATGAGGATGTCGCCATCGATGAGCGGGGAGGCGGCGTTCTGCCACTTGATCATCTCGCCGTTGTTTTCCTTCATCACGTCGTGATCCCACACGGCTTTGCCGGTGGCGGCGTCGAAGGCGAAGACATGGAGAAGGCTGTCGATGACGTAAACCTTGTCGCCGTCGATCACAGGCGTGCTGCGGGAGCCGTCGCCGCCTTTGTTGTCGCCGGTGCCAGCGTCGCCGCCGCCGTCATACTTCGGGATGACGCTGAGAGGCTTGCTCCAGACTTCCTTGCCGCTGGCGGCGTCGTAGCAGGCAAGCATTTCGCCGGTGTTGCCATCGGTTTCGCCGGTGACGAGCGTGTAGGCCTTGCCACCTGCGACCGCGAAGCTGCTGAAGCCAAGGTTCGTGGGCGATTTCCAGACTTCCTTGAGGCTCCATTTGACTCCAGCGAGGGCGGGAACGGCTCCATTGCCCGCAGGGCCGCGGAACTTGGCCCAGTCGGTGGATTCAGCGGAGAAAGCGGCCGTGGCGAGCGCCAGGCCGAGCGCGGTGGTGAGGTGGGTGCGTGTCATGATGTGGATGAGAGAAAGGATGAACGCGGAGCGAGGCGGGCTCTTTCTGGCGGGGCGGGGAGCGTCAGATGTGAGAGGTGAGATGTTAGAAGTCAGAAGTGGTGCCGAGCTTGTCGCTACATCTGACTTCTCACTTCTTACCTCTCACGAAAACTCACTCGACCGGCCTGCGGGAGCGCGGTTCACGCGTCACAGTATCGCCACTGCCGGCACTGGTGACGAAAGGCCCGTCGGCCATCGGGGCGACTTTGGTGAAGCCGACGTCGGGCATCTCGCTGGGCTTGCCTTCGAGGGGGAAATCCTTCCGCAGCGGGAAGAAAGGATAGCCTTCCCACATGAGGATGCGGCGCAGATCCGGGTGGCCGCTGAATTTGATGCCCATCATGTCGTAAACCTCGCGCTCATGCCAGTCGGCGGTCGGCCAGATGTCGCTGACGGTGGGGACGTCCACATCCTCCGCCACGGCGGCACGCACGCGTAGGTGCTGATGGTGTCCGTAACCGTAGATTTCATACACCATCTCAAAACGTGGCTCTTTGCCCATGTAGTCGAGGCTGGAGACATCCACGAGGTAATCGAAGGCCAGTTCGTCGCGGCAGTATTTCAGCAGCGGCTTCGCGCTTTCGAGCGTGACGACGAGCGTGTGCTCGCCGCGGAATTCCTTCGTTTCGAGCACGGCGGAGCCGAATTTCTGCTTCAAGGCTTCAACCATCTGGGCGGCGTTCATGGCGGGGCGGAGAAAAAATTACGCGGTGAGTTCGGCGATCAGTTCCTTCTTCTGCTCGACGAAGGAATGCTCGGTTTCGATCTTGTGCTGGAGGCGCATGAGGCCTTCGAGGAGCGCCTCGGGGCGCGGAGGGCAGCCGGAGATGTAAACGTCCACCGGGATGAGCTGGTCGATGCCCTGGAGCACGGCGTAGCTGCGATACATGCCGCCGCTGCTGGCGCAGGCGCCCATCGCGATGCACCACTTCGGCGCGGGCATCTGGTCCCAGATACGCTTCACGGCGAGGGCCATCTTGTAGGTCACCGTGCCGGCTACGATCATGACGTCTGCCTGGCGGGGTGAAAAGCGCATCACCTCGGCACCGAAGCGGCTCAAATCGTAGCGGCTGCACGCAGCGGCCATCATTTCGATGGCGCAGCAGGCAAG
Organism: Verrucomicrobiaceae bacterium; assembly: GCA_015075365.1. Classification (GTDB taxonomy): domain Bacteria; phylum Verrucomicrobiota; class Verrucomicrobiia; order Verrucomicrobiales; family Verrucomicrobiaceae; genus Prosthecobacter. The sequence goes on along the minus strand of JABTUN010000004.1, from coordinate 397,426 downwards.
GCCCATCGGCATCGGCCACATGGAGTTCTTGCGCATCCAGTTGATGGCGGCGTCGAGCTTCGTGAAAATGACATTGCCCTCGATCTTCGAATCGTAGGCGGCGAGCGTGTTTTCGGCAGGGGCGACCATGGCAGCGTTCGGGGGAGGTTTGGGGTGACGCGAGAACTACGCCCCTCGCCGGGGAGCGGCAATCAGATTGTGAATCTTTTCACAAAGGGGCCTGTGGGCCAAAAAAAGAAGGGACGCCTCGCGGCGCCCCCTCCGGGTGAATCGATGTGGATGTGTGCGATACTCTTACGAGCCGCCCGGACGCCATTCTTCGGTGGCAAACTTGAAGGCCTGCTCCAGGCCGACGAGGTCGGTGCTGGGCTTGAGCGCTTCGAACGCGGCACTTTCCTTCTGGATGTCGGCCTCGCTGTAGTTCATGGCCTTGATGGAGAGGCCAATGCGGCGCTCCACCTTGTCCACCTTGATGACACGGGCCTCGACTTCGTCGCCCACGTTGAGCTTGTCCTTGACCTTCTCGATCCGGTCCTCGCTGATCTGCGAGATGTGCACCAGACCGTCGATGTCGTCCTCGAGCTCCACGAAGGCGCCGAAGCTGGCGATCTTGGAGACGCGGCCCTTGACGACGTCGCCCACCTTGAAGCGGGTGTCGATCTCGCTCCACGGATCGGTTTCGAGCTGCTTCATGCCCAGGCTGATGCGCTGGTTGGCCTTGTCGATGCCGAGCACGACGGCTTCGACTTCCTGGCCCTTCTTCAGCATCTCGGACGGATGGTTGATCTTGCGCGTCCAGCTGAGGTCGGACACGTGGATCATGCCGTCGATGCCTTCTTCGAGCTCGACGAAGGCGCCGTAGGCGGTGAGGTTGCGCACCGGGCGGGTCATCTTCGTGCCGACCGGGTAGCGGACGTCGATGTCATCCCACGGGTTCGGCTCGAGCTGGCGGACGCCGAGGCTGATCTTGCGCTCGTCCTTGTTGATGCCAAGCACCACGGCCTCGATGACCTGGCCCACGGTAAGAACATCCGACGGACGGGCGATGCGCTTCGTCCAGGACAGTTCGGAGACGTGGATGAGGCCTTCGACGCCTTCCTCCACCTCGCAGAACGCGCCGTAGGCGACGAGCTTCGTGACCTTGCCGCGTACCTTGTGGCCGACAGGGTAGCGGCCTTCGATGTTTTCCCACGGGTTGTTTTGCAGCTGCTTGAGTCCGAGGGAGACACGCTCCTTCTCGCGGTTGACCTCAAGGATCTGCACTTCGATCTGCTGGCCGATGCCGAGGAGCTCGGAAGGATGGTTGAGGCGGCCCCAGGACATGTCCGTGATGTGGAGCAGGCCGTCCATGCCGTTGAGATCGACGAACGCACCGAAGTCGGTGATGTTCTTGACGATGCCGACGACCTTGTCGCCCGGCGTGACGGAGTCGAGGAACTTCTGGCGTTGCTCGGTGCGCTCGGCCTCGATGACCTCGCGGCGGGAGAGAACGATGTTTTTGCGCTCGTCGTTGATCTTGACGATCTTGAACTCGAACACCTTGCCGACGTACTCGTTGAGGTCCTTCGGCGGGATGATGTCGATCTGGCTGCCGGGGAGGAAGGCCTCCACGCCGACATTGACCATGAGGCCGCCTTTGACGACGCCCTTGACCTTGCCTTTGACGAGACCGCCGTCCTTGAAGACGGTGTAGATCTTCTCCCAATTCTGACGGTGAGCGGCCTTTTCCTTGGAGAGGACGACCATGCCTTCGTCATTTTCGAGGCGCTCAAGCAGGACTTCGACTTCGTCGCCGACCTGGATGTCCTCGTCTTCGAATTCGTTCGAGGGGATGGCGCCTTCGGACTTGTAGCCGATGTCCACGAGGACGACCTGGGGTTTGATTTCGAGGATGCGGCCCTTGACGATGGACCCCTCGGATAGCTCGCGGAAAGAACCTGCGATCAGGTCGGCGAGCGATGCATTTGCACTCATTACTGTTGTTTACGGGTTGGGAGCGTTCGGTGGTGAACCGCGCAGGCACTTCCGCTCCGGAGGCGCATGGCGGGCTTTCGTCCCGCGAAACCAAGGGGTGTCCGGACAAGAGGGCCGCCATTCTCGGAGATCAGCCCCGTTTGGCAAGGCGGAAGTTTAAAAAGGTCGGGGCTCTTTGCCCGGCCATGGATGGCCTCCGGCGAATGCTTGCATTGCCGTGGCCGAGATGCTGTCATCACCGCATGCCCGCCCCATCGCTCCCGCTCGCCGACCGCTATGCGCGCTTTCGTGACCTGGTCTTCGGCGGTATTGAGGACCGCGGCACGCTCCCAGGGGTGGAGGAGTCGTATTCGGAGCTGGACTGGCAGAGCCTGTGGTTCGCGGGGGCGTTTGGCGCGCGGTTTGAAAGCGTGGACGGGCAGGGGATCGAGATCGCCGACTTTGGCACGTGGAATTCAGGCCCCGGGCCGGACTTCACCGGCTGCGCCATCATCGTGAATGGCGAGACGCTGCGCGGTGACATCGAGCTCGACACGGATGCGCGCGACTGGGAGCACCACGGCCACGGCGCGAACGCCGATTACGACCGTGTCGTGCTCCACCTCGTGCTGCGCGCGCCGGAGCAGCGGTTTTTCACCCGCACCAGCGCGCATTGCGAGGTGCCGCAGGTGCTCCTGCGGCCAGATATGCTCGCGAGCGATGCCAGACCGCAGCGCGGGCTCGCCGCGGCGCGTCTGGGCCGCTGTGGGACGCCGCTGGCGGCGATGGACGAGAGCCGGGTGGCTTCCATCATCGAGTCCGCGGCGCAGTTTCGCCTCGAAAAGAAGAGCCGCAGGCTGCACCGGCTCGTGGTGGCCCAGGGGCGCGATCAGGCCGTGTTTCAGGCGCTGGCGCAGACACTCGGGTACCGCAACAACCAGCAGCCCTTCGTCATTCTCACGCAGCGCCTGCCGCTGAAGCGGCTGTTGAAGCTCACTGCTCCTGAGCGCGAGGCGCTGCTCTTCGGTGTGAGCGGTTTTCTCGACAAAATCCGCCTGGAGGACACGCAGGGAGCCACCCGCGGCTACCTGCGGCAGTTGTGGAGCGAATGGTGGAAACAGCGTGATGCCTGTGCGCGCTGGCTGGAGCCCTCGCAGCGTCCGCGCTGGCAGTTGGTGGCCACGCGGCCTGGAAATCACCCGCAGCGCCGCCTCGGCGCGCTCGCTGCCATGCTGGCGGACTGGAAGCGCCTCTGCGCGCCGCTGGCCGACTCCACACGCTGGGTGCAGGCGGCGTGGACCGGCGCGCTCGCCGCGCTCACGCACGAGTTCTGGTCCGGGCACTACACGCTGACCGCCGAGCCCGCGAAGAAGCCGATCGCGCTCGTGGGTGAGACGCGCGTGCATGAGATGCTCGCGAACGTCGCCTACCCGCTGCTCGTGCCGGAGCGCACGCGCCTGTGGGCCGAGTATCTCGATCTTCCTGCGCTGCTCGACAATCAAAAGGTCCGCCGCGCCACGCTGCGCCTGTTTGGCGAGGCCAATCCGCGCGCCGCCGCCTTCCAGATGAAGCTGCATCATCACCAGGGCCTGCTACAGATTTACGAGGACTTCTGCCTCGAAGACGACAGCGCCTGCGCGGACTGCCCCTTTCCCGAGCGGCTGAAGGAGTGGAGTTGAATCAAATCGCCAGCGCGTTCTCCGCGTCGCCGAAGTGGTTGGTTTTCACGCCCATGCGGTCCATGAGGGCGATGTGGAGGCGGCAGAGTTTGCGGTTTTCGTCTTTGCTGAGGTCGTGGAAGCGGCCGCCCTGAATGGTGCCGCCGCCACCGCCGGCGAGGACGACGGGGAGCTGCCTCGAATCGTGCGCGTTGCCGTCCATGAGGCTGCTGGTGAGCAGGATCATGCTGTTTTCGAGCAGCGTGCGCTCGCCTTCGTTCGTGGCCTGCATCTTGGCGAGGAACTCGGCCCAGAGTTTGACCTGATGCTCGTTCACGCGCTGATACATGCTGAGGCGGTGCTCATCGCCAGCGTGATGCGAGAGCTCGTGGATGCCGCCGCTGATGCCGTCGAGGCTGGGGAAGCGCATGTTGGAGAGGTCGTTGTTCATCATGAAGGTGGCGACGCGCGTGCGGTCCATCTGGAAGGCGAGGAGCATGATGTCGAACATGAGGCGCAGGTGGTCCTCGCTGCTCGCGGGGATGCCTGCGGCGGGACGACCGAGCGTGACGGTTTTCACACTGGGCTGCCATCCTTGGCCGTTGGTCTCGGCCTGGCTGATTTTTTCGGCGAGCTCGACGCGCTGCTCGATCTCGCGCACGGAGGTGAGGTATTCGTCGAGCTTTTGTTTGTCGCGGCTGCTGAGCTTCGGTTTGAGGCTGCTGGCGTCTTCGAGCACGAGGTCGAGGATGCTTTTGTCGCGCTTGCGCTTGCTGCCGTCGTCAAAGAGCTGGTCAAAGGCCTGCTGCGGGAAGATTTCCTTCGGCGCGGGCGTCGTCGGGGTGCTCCACGAGATGTAGGCGGAGTAAATCGAGGTGAAGCCGCTGTCCGTGCTGTAGCTGGGCCGCTCGGTGCCGAGCACGACGCTGGGGACGGGCGTGAATTTGCCGGTGTGCGCGGCGATGAGCTGGTCCATCGTGGTGCCGACCTCGACATCGGTGGTGGTCTTTTTCACCTTGAGGCCGCAAAGCACGTTCATCTTCGGGTAGTGGCCGCCTTCGCCTTCCACGGTCGTGGGATTCCACAGGCCGGTGAAGACGTTCACGTGCTTCTTGAGGCCTTCGAGCGGTGTGAGCGATTTTTTGAAGACCATGCCGCCGGGCGTGGTTTCGGCACCCCAGTGATGCGGATTCACGCCATTGCCGGTGAAGCACACGGCGAGACGACGCGGCGCGGTGTTGTTTTTGACCGATTCGGCTCCGAAAGCGCAGAACGACTCCAGCCACGGCAGGCCGAGGGCCACGCCGGTGCCACGGAGAAAGTGACGACGGGAAGATTTCATCATGTTGGGGGGCAAAGGACACGCGGCGAGAGCGTGACTTTTTGCAGGCTTCTCAAGAGAAGCACGCTGGAGGCCAAGAATGGTCCAGAGACGCTCTCTTCGTGCCGCTTACCGCCCCTGATACGGCTGCGCCCGGGGAATCTGCTGAAGCTGCGGGCTGCTGAACTGGAGTGCCTCCTCGTAGAGGTTCGAACGACCGTTCTCGATGCGGTTGGGGCCGTCGAGGCTGTCTGTGGCCTTCATAATATGGGGCTGGATGAAGATGAGCAGCTCCTCCCGCGTGCTTTCCTTCTGGGTGGTGCCGAAGAGGTGCTTGATGATGGGGATGCGGCGCAGGAAGATGCCGCCGCGCGCGCTGTCGTTCACGCGCTCCGTGATGAGCCCGCCGAGCACGACAGCGGCGCCATCCTTCACCGAGACCTCGGTGACGAGCTCCTGCGTGCCAATGGTGGGGACGGTGTTGCCGGAGATGTTTTGCGTGCCGACGATGTTGTCGTTGATCTGGGCGATCTTGAGCGTGACCTCGTCGTCGGAGTTGATGAGCGGAATGACCTCCAGCTTGAGCAGCACATCACGGTATTCGACGCTGACGCTGTTGCTGGCCACGCCACCGACGAAAGCGCCATTGCTGAGGATCTGCGCGGGCACGGCGATCTTCTGGCCGCTCTGGATCACGGCCTTCGACGCGTTTTTGGCATACACGCTGGGCGTGGCGAGCACTTTGAAGTTCCGGTTGCCATCGATGAGCTTGATGTAGTTGCTCAGCGATCCGATCTGGCCGTAGAAGTTGAGCTTGTTGTAGGCGAAATCGCGGAAATTCGCCGGGAAGGAGATGGTGTTGGTCGTGGCGGCGGCTCCCGCGCCACCAGCGGCTGCCGCCGCGGCGTCGCGGATGCTGAAATCGTCGAGCAGTTTGAGGAAATCGAAGCCGTAGTTGAACTCGGTGCCGAGGTTGAGCTGGCCGATGATGGCGGTGATGTAGATCTGCTGCGGGCGCACATCCAGGGTCTCCAGGAGCTGCTCGATGCGCTGGATGTGCTCCGGCGAGCCGGAGACGACGAGGCTGTTGGACTGCGGATCGGCGATGAGGAGCGTCTTGCCGACAATGACGGACTCCGGCGCTCCGACGATGTCCGGATCGTCGAGCAGGCTGCGATTGGCGTTGGCATTGCCGCCGAGGGTGTTTCCGAAACCGCCCGTGCCGAATCCACCGTTGTTGCCGAAGTTGTTATTGCCGCCGAGATCGCGGCCGGTGGTGTTGTCGTTGTCACGACCCACGGTGGCACGATCACGGCCGGTGCGTCGTCCGCCGCCGGAACTGGCGCCGCCGCTGTCGCTCTGGATGTCGGTGTCGCGAGCCAGCATGTCACGCGCGGAGGCGAGGAAGTCGCTCACATTGAGGTGGCGGAGGCGGAATTTGCGCGGGGTGTCCGCATCGTCCTGCTTGTCGAGCTTTTCCGCGAGGCTGCGGATGTAGGCGATGTCCACCGGACGCGCGAAGACGATGAGCTCGTTCGTGCGGCGGTAGGGGATGACTTTGATGCCTGAGGAACCGCGATTGCTGGAGCCGCTGGTGGTGTTCGTGGCGGTGCTCATCGGCGTGGCATTTCCGGCGGGCAGACCGGGGCGCGGCGTGGCGGCATTGACGGGTGGCGCAGCAGGAGCGGAGGCGGCGGGAGCGCTCTCCTCGTCCTTCGCGAAGATTTCATTGATGATCTCGGCGACGATCTCGACATCTGCGCGCTGGAGTTTGATGGTCTCGTTCGCGGTCTGCATCGGCGGCACGTCGATGACCTGGGCGATGCGGACGATGCTGCGGATGGTGGAGCTGTTTTCCGTGATGAGCAGCGCCGTGTCGTTCGCCACCGGCATCAGTCCGCCATAGGTGTGCGGCTTGATGGCCTCGACGAAGGCCTTCGCGGCGTCGCTAGCCGTGATGTACTGGAGCGGCAGCACAAAGTGGCAGATCTCCTCGGTCAGCGGCAGTTCGGAGATGGAATTATAGACCGGCAGGCCGGTGGCGGGCACGTTGGCGTTGGCACCGTGGTTGATGAGCTTCGAGGTGGTGGCATCGACATGGATGAAGGCGTAGCCGTTGAGCAGCAGGGTGGATTCGATGAAGGCGATGGCCTCCTTCCGCGTGAGCAGGTGTGGAGAGATGATGCGAAGCTGGTTTCCCTGGAGGTTGGAGTCGAGGATGAGCTTCCGGCCGGTCAATTCCTGATAAAACGGGATGATGGCCTGGATCGGCGCGCTGGGGAAGTTCACCTTCACCGAGGCTCCTTCGCCCACGGACTGATACGTCGTGGCGGGCTGGCCGGACGGGGCCGCGGCGGGAGGCGGCACCGTGGGCTGAAGACTGGGAGCCTGCGATTTTGCGTAGCGGATGCCAAAGAGCAGGGCCAGCACCAGAAATACGAAGCGCAGCCGGGCGGGCAGACTGGAGGAGGAATGCGACATAATCAGTGAAATTATACTGATTATAGTGCTAACGCGCCATTCAGCAATGAATTTGCTTAGTTTTTATTAAATTTCAGGAAATGAGGCTCAAAGTGCTGCGAAAGGATGTTTCTAATCCCTTCTTTCGGCAGACAATGCGGCCCGCATGGATGTGGGGGGCTCCCCCAAGGCGGAGTGTGCCACCAGCTCGCGATAATAGCCATTTTCCGCCTGGAGTTGCTCATGGGTGCCGCTGGCCACGATGCGGCCATGCTGCATGACATGGATCACATCTGCCTCGGTCACCGTCGCCAGTCTGTGGGCGATCACCAGACAGGTGCGGTCCCTTCGCAGCGCCCGCAGCGCCTCCTGGATCAAGTGCTCTGATCGGGCGTCCACGGAGGAAGTAGCCTCATCAAGCAGCAAAACCGGAGCGTCCTTCAAAAAGGCCCGTGCCATGGCGATGCGCTGTCTTTCACCACCGCTGAGCATCACACCGCGCTCCCCTACCTCCGCGTCCAGGCCGCCAGGCATGGCCCGGACGAAATCTTCCGCACAGGCCAGCCGCAGGGCGCGCCACAATTCGTCGTCCGCGGCGTCTTCACGGCCGATGAGCAGGTTTTCCCGCACGGTCCCCGCGAACAGGAAGGGCTCCTGGGTCACATAGGCCACCGCACGACGCAGCGCTGCCTTCGCGATGTTGTCCAGCGGCACGCCATCGAGCAGGATCTGGCCGCGCCCCGGCTCATAAAACCGGGTGAGGAGCTGGAACAACGTGCTTTTCCCGCTGCCGGTGGCCCCCACAAACGCCACAGTCTGCCGGGGCCGCACGGTGAACGACACGTCGTGCAGAATCTCCCGCTCCTCCCGGTAGCCAAATCCGACATCGCGAAACTCCAGGTCCCCGCGCACCTCATGCAGCGTGCGGCCGCTCTCCAAATCCTCCCCGTCCTCGTGATTGAGGATGACGAAAACGCGCTTGGCCGCCGCCAGACCGTTCATGAGAGTCTGGTTCACGCCATGCAGCCGGGCGATCGGCTCGTACAAAAAACCCACCAGCAGGACGAACTGCATCAGTTCGCCCGGCGTCATCGCAACGCGGATGCACCACACGGCCCCTGCCACCATCAGCAGCACCAGCCCGGCGTTGCCGAGCAGGGTCATGGAGGGCGCGTAAAAGGCCCAGGCCGCCATCAGCCGCGTCTGCTTGCGCCGCAAGTCCTCGCTCGCCTCCACAAACCGGCGCTGCCGGCCCTCCTCCGCGGTGAAACTTTTCACCTGGCGGATGCCGGTGATGGTGTCATGCAGCACGTCATTGAGACGGCTGGTGGCCTCCCGCGCCGCCGTGCTGCGGGGCGACACCCAGCGGCTGTAGATCCAGCCGCCCGCCGCGATCAACGGCGTCGGGGCCAGCACGATCAGCGCCAGCCGCGTGTCCACCACCAGCATCACAACGGCAGTGATCAGGATCTGCAGCAGCGCCGTGGCACCCTGCTCGATGCCTTCGAGGATGACCCGCTGCGTCGCTGGCACGTCATCCGCCAGGCGCGTCATCACATCCCCCGTCGTTTGATGATCAAACCAGCGTAGCGGTAGGCTGGCGATCTTGCGGTGCAGGCGGCCGCGCAGATCCGTGATCATCGCCTGCTCCAGGGTGCAGTTCAGGCGGGTGCGCGCGTAATACAGCGCCTCACGCGCCGCGAAGGCCGCCAGAGCCAGCGTCCCCGCCTGCCACACCAGGTCCGCGCGCCGCGTCGGGATGATCTCGTCCATGAACCAGCGCACGACACCCGGGAACACCAGCACCAGCGCGGTGCCAGCCGCGGCCAGCACGAGCTGCCAGGCCGCCAGCCGCCAGTGCGAACGTGCGAAGGCGAGCACCCGCCGCAGCGCGTCGGAATTCGTCATCGGGGCCGGCTTGTCGTTCACCTGCGCAGTTTGCACGGCACAGAGATGTCGTGCAGGCGATTTTATTCACCAGGAGGTGCCGCGCCTCACCAAAGCCCGCTGAAAGGCGTGTTCACCGCCGGCGGCGTGCCACAGTAGATGCAGGGACGTCCTTCGCCAGGCAGGTTCCGCTGGCAGACATGACACGGGACCGCGCGCGGTGTGCGGCGGCCGTCCATCACTCCGTCACGATGGTCGAGCTTCGCAACTTCAGCCGCCAGCAGGTCATCCGTCCAGCCGGTCTTGCTCTTGAGCAGTTCCCAGAGCGCCTCCGTGATCATGGCGAGACGCGCAAACCGCTCGTCCACGCGTTCGATCCGGCCTTGCGCCTTGTCAGCCGCGCGTGCGGCGGCGGATGCCTCAAGCTGGGCGTCCACGATGCGGATGTCCTGGCGGAGATTCTTGAGCATGACGGGCAGGATGAGGTGAAAAAACGGCGCGGAGGGGCGCCGTGCCCGTCCAACGCCGGAAAATCTCCCACCACGAGCCGGGTCGTGCCAGGTGAATTTCACGCCGGGGGACCCGGTTGTGGAGATTTTCTTTGCGGGAGATGGTCGCGGTGGATAATGCGCAGGGCATGGATTTCCCAGCCCAACGTCTCGGCCTCCTCATCGTCCTCTCCGGTCCCTCCGGCACGGGAAAGACCACCCTGGCGCACCGGGTGTGCGACCGGGGGGAGGCCGTTTTCTCCGTGAGCTGCACGACCCGCGCGCCAAGGCCCGGCGAAGTGGACGGGAAGGACTATTTCTTTCTCCAGGAGGCGGATTTTGTGGAGAGGATCGGGCGCGGGGAGTTCTTCGAGCACGCGAGCGTGCATGGCCGCCGCTACGGCACGCTGAAAAGCTATGTGGTGGAGAATCTGAAGCGCGGGACGGATGTCATCCTGGACATCGACGTGCAGGGCGCGGCGCAGGTGCGCGCCTGTGATGACGAGCATGTGCGGCGCTGCCTGCTGGACGTGTTTGTGATGCCGCCGGGGCTGGAAGAACTGCGCGTGCGCCTCAGCGGCCGCGCCACGGAGGACGCCGCGGCGTTTGAGCTGCGCATGAGGAACGCGGCTGGTGAAATGGCGCACTGGCGCGAATACAGCCATGTGCTGGTCAGCGGCACGCGGGAGGAGGACGCGGCGCGGTTTGAGGCGCTGGTGACGGCGGCACGGATGCGCAGCAGCCTGCGTGTGTGAGGCGGAGGGGCCTCAGTTCTTTGGCAGCTCCACCTCGATGACCTCGCCGCCGGTGGGCTCCACCATGCCGGCCACCACCTGCTCAAAGCTGCGGCCCTTGGTGGAGGCGTGGATGTAGAGCTTCTGCTTGCGCGCTTTCATGCGCTTTACCACGTCCTTCATCATGGACTCGTCCACGCGGTCCTGAAAGTCGGCGAACCAGTAGATGGCGTCCGCCTCCTCGACCTCCTTGCTCATGAGGGCGGTCCAGGCGTAGGTGATGCCGCAGAAATCCACATACCAGGTGTTGGGCCGCTCCTTCATGAGCTTGTAAATGGGCTCCAGCGGCATGGGCTGCGCGGGATCGTATTTCATCATTTTCACGTCCTCCATGGGCGTGTTCAGCGGCGTCTTTCCCTGCCAGACCTGCCAGTAGGTGTCGAATTCCGGATCCTTGGTCAGGCGCGGCTTCTCGTCGATCTTTTGCTTCCCGCGCAGCTCGGTCACGCCGCAGCCGAAGTAGAGCACCACGTGGCTGGACTTGGCCACCTTGTCGAGTTCCTTCACCACGATGGGCAGGTAGCGTGTCATGGAGCGGGACACGTCCATCACCACGGCGATCTTTTTCACGTCCTTCATCGTCACGCCGAACATCATCAGCGGCTTGAAGGTCATGCCGCTCATCCCGCCCATGCCGTGGCCGCTGCCAAAGCCGCCGCCGCTGCCGCCCGTGCCAAAGCCGCCGCTGCCCATGCGCCCCCCGCCCAGGCTGCCCATGTCCGGCAGGTTGATGTTGTCGAGCGGCACCTCCGGCAGCGTGACATCCGCGTCGATGCTGTTGGTCACGACCCGTTGGAGGGGCATCGTCTTGCTGAGCTTCTGCTGCTTCTTGACATTCACGCGCTCCGCCAGCTCCGAACTGGCCTCCGCGCCCTGCCGCGTGCCGCCGCCGGGCAGGAAATCGACCTGCTTGTCCTCCAGTTGCTGCACCAGGATGATCGTGCCGGCAAACAGCAGCACGCCCACATGGATGGCGATGCTCAGCGTCAGCGAGCCGCCACCGAGATCCCGCCAGAATCTCACCAGACGATTCGGAGGACGCGTGGTGGCTGGCACGGTCGTCTGGGCGGTTTCCTCGACAGCGAGTACGGGGATGGGTTCGTCGTTCATGGTCGGGCAGGCGGTGGAACGCGTGTTTGACGGCCAGATTACAGGGTTTCTTGGGTGGCGGTCCAATACCCGTGAAGGATCGTCCGGCCCGACCGCGTTCCCACCGCCCATGAAGCTCGCGGGCCTGCTTACTTTATCCATCATCGTTCAGCTCTCATCTTTCGCTGCCGACCGGCCCAACATCCTCTGGCTCACCAGCGAGGACCACGGACCGCACATGGGCTGCTACGGCGACTCCTATGCCACCACGCCGAACATCGACGCGCTGGCGGCCAAGGGCATGCTCTTCAAGCGCGCGTGGTCCTGCGGCCCGGTGTGCGCCGCGGCACGCACGACGATCATCGCGGGCATGTATCCGCCTTCCACGGGTGGTGAGCACATGCGCAGCATGACGCAGATGCCGAAGGGCACGAAAATGTACCCCCAGTTCCTCCGTGAGGCCGGCTATTACTGCACGAACAACAGCAAGGAGGACTACAACCTCGCCAAACCCGAAGGCGTGTGGGACGAATCCAGCGGCAAGGCCACCTGGAAGAACCGCAAAGACGGCCAGCCTTTCTTCGCCATCTTCAACGAGACCTGCAGCCACGAGAGCCAGCTCCGCAAACGCCCGCACGAGGCGATTCACGATCCCGCCAAGGTGCGCGTGCCTGCCTACCATCCCGACACGCCGGAAGTGCGGCAGGATTGGGCGCAGTATTATGATCAGGTCACGCTGGCGGACGCCTCCGCGGGCAAACGGCTGAAGGAAATCGAAGAAGCGGACCTTTCAGATGACACGATCGTGTTTTACTACGCCGACCACGGCAGCGGGATGCCGCGCAACAAGCGCTGGCCCTGCAACTCCGGCCTTCAGGTGCCGATGGTCGTGTATTTCCCGCCGAAGTGGAAACACCTCGCGCCGAAAGAATACGGCGCGGGCGTGAAGTCCGACCGCCTCGTGAGCTTCGTCGATCTCGCGCCCACGCTGCTCAGCATCATCGGCGTGCAGCCGCCGGAGTGGATGCAGGGCCACGCCTTTGCCGGAAAGTTTCAAACCGGGCCGCAGCCGTTCATCTATGGCTTCCGTGGCCGTATGGACGAGCGCTACGACTGCGTGCGCAGCGTGACCGACGGCCGCTTCGTCTATGTGCGCAACTACATGCCGCATCTCTCGCAGGCGCAGCATGTGGCCTACCAGTTCGAGACGCCCACCACCCGCGTGTGGCGCAAGGCCTTCGATGAAGGCAAGACCACGCCGGAGCAGTCGATCTTCTGGAAGGAATCGAAGGCACCCGAGGAGCTCTACGACCTGCAAAACGACCGCGATGAGGTCCACAACCTCGCCAGCTCACCCGAGCACGCCGAAACGCTCGCCAAGATGCGCGCGGCGCAGGAAAACCTCGCGCTCACGATCCGCGATGTCGGCCTGCTGCCCGAGGGCGAGATGCACCAGCGCTCCGAAGGCACCACGCCCTACGACATGGGCCACGATGACGCGCTGTATCCTGTCGCCCGCGTGCTCCAGGCCGCCGGAAACGCATCCTCAATGAGGATGGAGGCGGTTTCCGAACTCAAGTCCGGCTTTGCCGACAAGGACAATGCCATCCGCTACTGGAGCGCCATGGGCATTCTCATGCGAGGCAAGGAGGGACTCGCCGCCGCGCGTGACGAAATGACAAAGGCCGCCTCCGACAGCTCCACCCACGTCCAAGTCGCCGCGAACTGGTCGCTCGCCAAATTTGGCAGTGATGCCGAGCGTGCCGCCGCGCTGCCCCGGTTGGTCAATCTCGCCAACTGGAGCCAGCATGACGTGTTCACCACCATCAGCGCTCTGAACGCCATCGGCGATCTCGGCGAGAAGGCGAAAGCCATCGCCGAAGACCTCAAAAAGCTCCCCGCCAAAGGCGAATCACCCGACGGCCGCTTCGCCGGCTACGCTGCGCGTCTTCTCGCGGATCTGAACGGCACATCAGCCTTTCCCGAAGGCGCAGGCGACCCGCAGGTGAAGAAAAAGGCCAAGGGGAAGAAAAAGTAGCCTGCCCGCATCCTTGCTGGAGCCTTCGCGGGGAGATCCAGGGTTTTAGGATCGGGCGACCTGCGACAAACTGGAAATGAAGAACCGGGAACTGCATGTGCATCCCGGATAGCGCGCCGTGCGAAAACGCCCTTCCCAAGCGCCGTTGGTATCGCGTAGCATCCCCGCTTTCCGACCATGAAACGCCATCTCCTGCTTCTCGCGGCACTTCTCACTTCTCACGTCTCACTTCTCACAGCTGCCGAGCCGCTCCGCGTCTTCATCCGCGCCGGCAAAAAGTCCCACGGCCCCGGCGCGCATGACTTTCCTCAGTTCCTCAAGGACTGGGTGCCGATGCTCAATGAACGCGGCGCGAAGTGCGAGGGCAGCCTCGAATTTCCGACGAAGGAGCAGCTCGACCGCACTGACGTGCTCATCCTGCACGCGCAGGAGGCGGGTAACATCAAGATCGGCGACGAGCGGAAGAATCTGATGGAGTTCCTCGCCCGTGGCGGCGGCGTGGTGACGATCCACGCAGCGGCGGTGTCGAAGGATCACGATTGGTTCAAGACGATCATCGGCGGCTCGTGGCACTTTGGGCAGACGAAGTGGCTAGAGGCCCCGATGAGCCTCTATTTCACCGATCACGACAACGCGATCACGAAGGACATCAGCAACTTCGACATCGACGACGAGATCTACTACGACATGGATTTGCTGCCCGAGGCAAAGATCCTCGCCGCCGCCTACACGCCGAACACGCCGCAGGTCAAAGGCGGCAACAAAGAGGCCCAGCAGCGTGCCGCCGAAGCCGTGGCGAAGAAGAAGGCGGTCAACATTTACGACATCCAGCCGCAGGTGTGGACCTATGAACGTAATGGGGCCATTCCTGGCCCCTCTGAAGGGGGCAAGAATGCCCCCAATACGACTTATCGCGCCTTCACCTGCATCCCCGGCCATTGGTATAAAAACTTCAGCCACAATGCGCTGCGCACGATGATCCTGCGCGGCATCGCGTGGGCCGGAAAGCGGGAAAACATCGACGAGCTGTGCAAACCATCCGAGCTGGGCGATGCGCTGCGCTATGTCGAGGGCGGCTGCCCGAGCCCGCAGGAGCTACCGAAGGCGCTGGAAGTGCATCCGGAGTTCAATCTCACGCTGGTCGCCTCCGAGCCGCTCATCAACAAGCCGATGAACATCGACTGGGATGAAAAAGGCCGCCTGTGGGTCGTCGAGACGCCCGAGTATCCGAACGGCCTCCGCCAGTCGAATGTGGACGCGTGGAAGGACAGCGGTGCCATCAAGCCCGGCCAGTATGACCGCAAACCGCTCGACCGCGTGAGCATCCTCTCCGACACGAACGGCGACGGCGTCATGGACAAGAAACAGGTCTTTGCCGACGAGATCGAGCTGGCCACCAGCAGCGTGTTTTACAAAAACGGCGTCATCGTCTGCGCCGCGCCGGACATCTGGTTCTTCGAGGACACAAACGGCGACGACAAGGCCGACAAACGCACCAAGCTCTACACCAACCTCGGCAACCGCGACACGCACGCCGTCATCAACAACATGCGCTGGGGCCTGGATGGGTGGGTTTATGCCACACACGGATATTCGAGCACCGACGACGTGAAGTCCGGCGATGGCAGCAAGGGCTTCGGCCCCATCGGAGCCGGTGTCGTGCGCTTCAAGCCGGACGGCAGCGCCTTCGAGCAATACGCCAGCCGCGGCGGCAACACCTGGGGCCTCGACATCACCAGCGACGGCCAGGTTTTCTACACCCAGCCCACCAGCGGCAATCACTTCATCCACGTCGTGCTGCCGGAGTATGTGCTGGCCAAAGGCAAGCTGCCCGGCGTGAGCGGCACGAATGGCATGCTGCCGCGCGAGCCGACGTATCCGGCCATGCATTGGGAGCAACAGGCCTATGTGCAGATCGATCAGGTCGGCAGCTACACCGCCGCCGCCGGTTGCGCCATCTATGAAGGCGGCGCGTGGCCCGCGAAGTGGAACTACGGCTACTTCACCACCGAGCCCACGCTGAACATCGTCAGCCACTTCATGGTCGAGCCCGATGGCGTCACCTACAAAGCGAAGCGTGAGCCCGGTCGCGAGCAGACCGAGTTCATCCGCAGCAAGAACCTGTGGTTCCGCCCCATCGAGAATCGCGTCGGTCCGGATGGAGCGCTCTACATCGTCGATTTCTGCAATCAGGCCGTCATTCACAACGACACCCGCGGCCCCACCCACGGCCCCGCCAACGCCGCCGTCCGCCCCGACCGCGACCACTACTACGGCCGCATCTGGAAGGTGCAGCACAAGGAGGCGAAGGCTCCGAAAAAAGTCGAGACAGTGACTCGTGGAGCAAACCCAACACAAGGCAGCAAAGCTCTCTCACTCTATGAGAAGTTCAGTCGTGAACTCGCCTATGGTCAGCCGAAGTACACCGACGAACAGAAAAAACGAATCGAAGCAGCGCATGACGGCATCATGACGGAGTTTGCGAACTCAAAAGACGATTGGAGCAAATCAGCGTTGATTGCAGCTGCATCAGAACAGCGTGCTTCTGAATGTGTTGCTTGGGCTTTGGCTAATCCAAGAGATGGAGCAGAAGCCTTTGTTCAGGCCATTGTTGGAGCGGCATTGAAGGCCACGCCTTCAAATCCAAAGCCATTTGCTTCGCTCATCTATGCAGCGGCAAATGCAGACTCCAAAGCAGACTCTTTGAAGAGAGTCGTGCTACAGAGCATTGCTCAAAGCTCAGAGGGAACTCCAGAAATGGATTCCTACCTGATTGATTCTTTGAAGAAGCTTCTCGGCCAACCATCGCTCGCCGCAGCCGCGTTGCCGCTCGTGACGAAGTGGGACAAGGGCGGTGTGCTTGCTTCGGAGGTCAAAGCGCAGCTCGACAAGCTCAGTGCCACGCTTTCCGACAATGCCGCGCCAGTGGAAGCTCGTGTGAGCGCTGCGAAGGGCCTTGTGGCCGTTGGAGGTGCTTCGCAGGAGTACGTTGTTCGAGCTTTAGCTCGTCCGGCAATGCCTGCGGCACTGCAAAGCGCCATCGTGACCGCTTTGGACGAAAGCGGAGGCGTGGAGGCCATCGTGCCCGCTTTTGGCACGCTGAAGCGTGAACAACAAACCCAAGCCTTCGAAGCCATGCTCAAACGCCCCGAGGCCACCGGAGCCCTGCTCGATGCCGTGAAGGCCGGCAGCATCGACCGCGCGATTTTCGCCCCTGGCGATGTCGCACGCCTGCGCTCGCATCCGAACAAACAAATCGCCAAACGCGCGAACGACCTCTTCAAGGTCAACAACGCCGCGAAGGACGCCATCATCGCCAAACTCGTGCCGGAGGTCGAGAAGCCTGGAAACGCCGCGCAGGGCAAAATGCTCTTCACCGCCGCCTGCGCCATCTGCCACAAGCTTGGCGACATCGGCGTCGCCGTCGGCCCGCCGCTCGATGGCATGGGCGCGCATGGACCGGCCGAGTTGCTCGTGCACATCGTCGATCCGAACCGCGAGGTCGATCCCAGCTTCTGGGCCTTCAACATCACCACGAAAAAGGGCGAGACACTCGTCGGCGTCGTCACCAGTGAAAACAACGCCACCGTCACGCTCGCCACGCAGGTCGGCGTGCGCGAGATCGCGAAGAGCGACATCGACAAGCGCGAAAACACCCGCCGCAGCCTCATGCCGGAAGGTCTCGATGCGCTCGGCCCCGAGCCGCTGCGCGACATCCTCGCCTTCATCTGCGGCGATGCGATGAAGCAGTTCCGCATCCTCCATCTCGCCGACGCTTTCACCGCCGACAGCCGCGACGGCCTCTTCGCCAGCGCCGATCCTCGCGGCGGCCAGGTGAAGCTCACCAAGTTTGGCAACGTGAAGGTCGAAGGCGTGCCCTTCTTCATCCAAGACCCCGCGAAAAGCTCCACCGGCGGCAATTTGATCGTGCTCAAAGGCGGCCCCGGCAAAGACAACCACTCACAAACCTTCCCCGCGAAGGCCGAGGTGGCCGTCAACGTCGCCGCAAAGCGTCTGCAACTCCTCAGCGGCGTCTCCGGCTGGGGTTTCCCCGCCGTGCAGGACGAAGCGCCCGCGCTGAAAGCCACCGTCGTCTATGAAGGCGGCGAGAAAGAGGAATTCACCCTCCTCAACGGCATCCACTTCAGCGATTACATCCGCCCCGTCGAAGTCCCCGGCTCCAAAGGCATCGAAGGCCTCGCCGACGGCCAAGAGCCACGCCTCCTCACGCTCGAACTCACGAAGAAAGCCGTCGCGAAGACCCTGATCCTCGAAAGCCCCGCCGGAAACAAAACGCCGCCCGTCATCCTCGCCGTCACCGCCGACATCGAAGGCAAAGGGCCTGCTGCACCCAAAAGTGATGCGGGCACTCCTGCCCGCAAAGGCAAGGCTCCCAATGCGGGCAAGAGTGCCCGCACCACTCCCGAAACCGGCCCCAAAGAAGGCGGCAAAGGCGATGGCCCGCTCGTTCCCGCTGCGCCCGTGCAATGGGAAGCCGGTAAAACACGCATCCTCGTCATCGGTGGCGGTTCCTCGCACAATTTCAAAGACTTCTTCGGCACCACCGATGTCGCCACGCTCAAAGCCGCCGGCTTCACCGTCCACTACACCGAAGACCGCGACCAGGCCGCCGCCGAACTCGCGAACGCCGACGCCGCCATCATCAGCGTGAACCGCAAATTCTTCGACACCGCCGCCTATCGCAAAGCGCTCTTCGATTTCGCCGCCGCAGGCAAAGGCATCGTCATGCTGCATCCCGGCACCTGGTATGGCTTCGGCGGCTGGCCCGAACTCAACGCCCAAATCGTCGGCGGCGGTGCCCGCGGCCACGACAAGATCCATCCCTTCGATGTGAAAGCCCTCAAAGCCGATCATCCCGTCATGAAAGACATCCCCGCCAGCTTCACCGTCGAAGACGAGCTCTACTACGTGAACGCCGAAGGCACTCCCGAAGGCACCGCGCCCATCGAAGTGCTCGCCGAGACCAGCAACAGCGACAAATACCAAAAGCCACACCCCAGCGTCTGGATCACCAAACACCCCAAAGCGAAGATCGTCGGCATCGCCCTCGGCCACGACGCCCGCACGCATGATTTGAAGTCCTACCAGCAGCTCCTCATCAACGCCGCGAAGTGGACGAGCGGGAAGTGATCCCTCCCAGGTGCTTCATCTTGCCACCACGAGCCTGCCCAGCCAGGCCAGCATGGCAACAAGCGCTGCCCATGGCGTGAGCCAGCCCCACCGGGTGAAGAAGGTCAGCTCTTTTTCTGGTATCAGGCGGCCATCGAGCACGTCTTCGACCATCGGAGGCAGGCTCCCGCCTTTCCAACCGTTCGGACTGATGATCTGCGAAACACCCGATGATGCCGCCACGACGAACGGGCGACGGTTTTCCGCCGCGCGAAGCCGGAAGAGCTGCGCATGCTGGATGTGCTGCTTCTCACCCCAATGCGCCGCATCCATCGAAGGCACCGCGAAGAATTCCGCGCCATCGAGTGTCATGTGACGCACCACATCCTGGAAGTCGCAGTCGAAGCAAACAGGCGTTCCCATGCGCCCCAGCGGTGTGTCGATAGCCTTCATCGTCGGACCTGACTCGCCATCGTCGAAAAGATGCACCGTGTGATGCTTGCCATGCTCGCCGAGCACCCGAGTGCCATCGACCGTGAGAGATGTGTTTTGCCATTTGGCGCCTCCGAGACTGGTTTGAGTGCCGAAAACGATGATGGCGTTCAGTTTCGCTGCCAAAGCCTGAATCGTCGCGAGATCGCTCGAAGCCCGGACATCCTTCGGAACCGCGTACTCCGGCCACACGATGAGTTTGGCGATACCAGAGGTCTTTTTGCTGAGTTCGAGGTAACGGCTCAATGGAGCGCTTTCGGCCTGAATAATTGCCACGGGCAGAGTAGGGAGCTGTCGCGACTTTTTGACTTCAGAGGACGTAACACACCATGCCAAAATCAAAACGATCATCGGCCATGCTCCATCCTGCCCAATTCGCAATGGCGCGACTATTGTCAGCATCATTAGAAAACCCAGTCCATACACGCCGATCCACGAAACGAGTGGCCAGGGTTCCAAAGCGAGACCTGTGCTCATCCATGGAAAGCGCAGCGGCATGATCTCGCAGCGAATGAACTCCGTGGCGCACCAGGCGAGCGCCATGAAGGCCGCCAGCGCCCAGCGTTTCAGCCCGCGAGAGGCGGCGAAGGCTGACAAGGCCGCGAAGCATGCCGGGAAGAGGGCGAGGATGAACCAGAGCACCGGGCTGACGACGGAGAAGATGTTCCCAAGCCAAGACAGCCCGAATCCGAAGGCCGCGAGTCCCCAAACCAAACCGCGACGAAAGGCCTTTGCGGCACTCAAACCTCTCAAGCCCCACACAAGCATTCCCAGTCCGACAAAGACCAACAGCGACCAACCGTGTGGCGGAAACGCCAGCGCATAGAAGACGCCTCCGAGGATCAGGACAAAGAAGTGAACCGGCATGATGCTGGCGATTCTACCTTCCCGGACTCGCGTTGTGAATCCTTACTTCGCCAAGTCCGCCTCGATGCGTGCCACCATCGCATCGAGCGAGGCGTTTTTGAGGAGGATCACGCCTTTGGGGTCGATGAGGTAGAGGGTGGGGAAGTTGCGGAGGTTGTAGAGCGTGGTGTTGGGGCCGCTGCTGGTGTTGTCGAGGATGTTCGGAAAGGTCACCTGGTAGGTGGTGAGTGCTTTCGGGGCTTCGACGTCGATATCGGTATTCACGCCGAGGACGGCGGCGGGCTTGTCTTTGAACTTCGCGGCGGTCTCGTTCATCAGCGGCAGGATGCCATGGCAGGCGTGGCACCAGCCGCCCCAGAAAATGACGATGACGTGCTTCCCGCGGAAGTCGGAGAGCTTCAGTGGCTTGCCGTCCTTGTCCTTGCCCTCGATCTCGGGCGCTTCACAGCCGGTTTGCAGATTGGTCATCTCAAAGAGCATTTTGCCTGCGAGGTCGCTGAGCTTGAAGCCCTGGATGACAACATCGGCGTAGCCGGCGTTGAGCCGCTGGAAGTAGTCGATGCACTTCGGCTTCGACGCCTCGGCGGAGGCGCGGTCGGCGCTGGCATCGAAGTTTTTGAAGTGGATGGCGCCGAGCGTGTAGAGCGCGGCGGCGATCTCCTCGCGGTTCTTGTTCTTCTCCAGCACAGCGAGTGCTGTCGGCTCGCCGAAGAGGCCCTGATACTCGAGCTGGCGCACCGTGGCAGCGATGCCCGCGCTGCCTGCGTAGGTGGTGGCGAGCAGCTTCTTCGCCTCCTCGCCCTCGGGAAAGCTCGCCGCGCCAGTGACGAGCCAGCACACGGCAGGCACGACCTCCGGCTTGTCCGCGTTCGCCTTGATGATCTGCATCAGCT
The DNA here is from genome assembly GCA_015075365.1 of Verrucomicrobiaceae bacterium. Classification (GTDB taxonomy): domain Bacteria; phylum Verrucomicrobiota; class Verrucomicrobiia; order Verrucomicrobiales; family Verrucomicrobiaceae; genus Prosthecobacter. Next base: position 376,356 of record JABTUN010000004.1, on the reverse strand, counting down.
TCGTGGCGCAAGGTCCGGCGCTCGGGATGGTCTGACGGTATTTGTTCTTTTCCTCTTCGGTGGGGGCGTTGATGATCTTGAGCGTGTTGGCCCGCACCGAGTTTTCGTATTCATCGATGACGGTGCGGATTTCCGTGGCGAGATCCTGCGCGTGGACGGCGCCGGCGAGCATCAAGGCGAGGGCAAGGGAGCGGATCATGGTTGTTTCAAGAACGACGACGGCTGGTGAGGGCGATCAAACCGGCCAGCAGGCACAGCAGGCCGCCGCCTGGCTCCGGCACGATTTGGAAAGAGGCATACACATTGTCGAACATGATCACGGGTGCGCCGAAGTCCGCCACGGTGGAGGTCAGCGTGAAGGTCTGCGCTGCGAGCCCGGTGGTCGGTGCCTCAACACGATAGGTGATGCCCTCGGCGAGCCCCTGGAGGGATATGTTGTAGCCGCCGGCGCTGTTGGTGAGGCCGGAGAGCAGCAGCGTGTCGGTGAGATCGTCATACACGTTCACCGGCACGCCTGCGAGGCCCTCGCCTGGTGTGTAAAACGCATCCGCGGCGATCGTGTCCTGATACACGCTGCCGGTGAGGATGGCGTCGGAGTAGTAGGTGCCGCTGTCCAAACGGTAACGGCTGCCGAGATGCTGGGTGACGACGTAGGGGCCGGTGGCATTGATATTGCCTCCGGGGATGAGCGTGCTCTGAAAGCCGATGCCCATCTCCTTGAACTGCCGGTCGAGCAGCGCGATTCGGTGCCCGGCGGGATTCTGAATGCCGGTGCCAAAGGGCGCGGAGCCGTTTCCATCCTCATCACCCCAGTCGATCACCATGCCACTATGGCCATGGATCAGCGTTTGCGTGGCGGCGAAGAGGTTCTCGCCTGCCTTCAACCAGTTTGCCCCATAACCACCGGCCACGATGCGTTGCGGGATGCTCAGGCCGTCGAGCGTGTGCGACTGCTGATCGAGCGACACCATGAGGTCAGAGTAGTTCGTGGCGGAGACGTTCAGGCTGCTGTTCCAAGCCAAAGCAGGCGCGGCGGTGAGCGTGGCGAACTGAGCGGCCAGCGTGGCCGCGTCTGTGCCGAAGTAGTTCAGGGCATTGACCACATACGGGTCATTCGATTTCACCGGGGCCCAGACGCCGGGCGAGGAGAAGTTCACCAGCTTCGAAAGCTCGCCCTGCGGATCAGCACGGAAGCGATTGGTCAGCTCCAGCCAGTATTGCTGCTCCGCGGTGGGATCTGCCGCCTGTGAGGGGCCGGTGATCAGACACAGCGCAGCCACTCCCCCCAGGAGGAGGCGTCGGCTGGCTGTTGGTCGCAAAAGTGGCATCAATGCTTAATTTATGGTAATTATAAGCGTCTGCCAAGGGGGATTTGGGCCTGTTTTGGGCTGTTTGTGAACGCTGTGTGAAGCAAACGTGAATTCGCTTTGTGGCACAAAGTTGGTGTTTGCGGGGTTCCACTTTGCAGCACAAAGTTGGGGCATGAGCCAGTCACAAGCCGCCCTCGACCACCTTCGCGTCATCCGCTCCCTCATGGAAAAAGCGCACATCTACCGCGCGGTTTCAGCTCCGGCGGCTTTGCTGGGCGGCGTGCTGGCGCTGGCGGTTTCGGTGTGGCCGGTGGTGCATGCGGCGCAGACACATGGCGAGGCTGCTTTCTCAAACTCGACCTTCCTGCTGCTCTGGCATGGCATTCTGGCGGCCTGCACTGTGCTGAATGTGATGCTGCTGGCTCGTGAAGCGAAGCGCCGTGATCAGTCGCTGGTCTCGGAAGGCATGAAAATGGCGCTGCGAGCCGTTTCGCCGCCTTTGATCGTCGGTGGCGTGCTGGCACTCGGTTTGGTGATCTGGCTGCAAAACCTCACGCTGGCTGCTTTGATCTGGGTTTTGTGCTACGGGCTCGCTTTGCTGGCGACGAGCGGCTTTGCGCCAAAGTCGCTCATCCGGCTCGGCTGGGCGTTTGTGATCGCCGGGCTGGTTTTGTTTCTCGCGTGGGCGGCGAATGAGGAGGTGCGGAATCTGCGCACGGATCTCGGCCCGGCGTCGCTGGTGATGGCGCTCACGTTTGGGCTGTTGCACCTCGTTTATGCCATCGCAGTGTTTGCCAGCCGGCCGAAAAGCGAGGAGGTCGCCGCATGATCGACTTCGACCAGCTCGACAAGCTCATCCACGAAAAGAGCCGCCTCGCCATCATGACCCTGCTGGCCACCCGCGATGACTGGTCCTTCCAGGATCTGAAAGCCGAGCTCGGTCTCAGCGATGGCAATCTCATCACCCACCTGCGCACCCTCGTGGGCGCCGCCTATCTCCAAGAGAGCTATGACGAAACCGGCAGCCGTCCACGCACCACCTACCGGCTCACCGCCGCGGGACGAAAAGCCTTCAAAACCCACATCGACCTCCTCGAGGCCATCGTGAAGGCCGCGAAGCCCTCCTGAACTCATTTTGCCCAATCACTTTGCGCCACAAAGTAAACCAACACACCCCATGAACATCATCCTCGCCCAACATCACGGCATGTGCTTCGGCGTGCGCGACGCCCTCCGCGCCACGCACGATGCCGCCAAGCGCCAGCCGGTCACCATCCTCGGCCAGCTCGTCCACAACCCGCTCGTGGACCGCCATCTCAGCGCCGTCGGCGCTCGAAAAGGCGATCTGAACGACCTCGGCAGTTCCACCACGCATCACGTCGTCATCACCGCGCACGGTGCCTCGGATGCACATCGTGCTTCGTGGCGGCAAAGCGGCCACGAGATCACCGACACGACCTGCCCGCTCGTTCACAAGGCCCACCAAGCTCTCGCCATGCTCGTGCGCGAAGGTTATCAGCCCATCGTCATCGGTCAGCAGGCACACGTCGAGGTGCGTGGACTTGTTGGCGATCATCCGCAGGCCGTTGTTGTGCTTTCCGAGGCCGACTTGGATCAAATCACCCCACATCCGCGTCTCGGCGTCGTTTCGCAAACCACTCAACCGGTCGAAGTGGCGCTGCGCCTCGTCGCTTCGATCAAACAACGCTTCCCGGCCAGTGAGGTGCGTTTCATCGACACGATCTGTCATCCCACCAAACAGCGGCAGACAGCGCTCGAAGACCTTTGCCGGCATTGCGACCACGTCGTCGTCATCGGCGGACGGAACAGCAACAACACGCGTCAGCTCGCCGAAAAGGCCGCCGCGCTCGGAGCGCAGGTGCTGCAAATCGAAAGCGATGCCGAGCTGGAGCCCGCGTGGTTTGCCGCCGCTCAAAACGTGGGCGTCACCGCAGGCACGTCCACACTCGATGAGACGGTCGATGCTGTCGTCGAGCGTCTGAAAACCTTCTAACCCACCCACACACCATGAACACCCAATACTGGATCAACCACTACGAAGCCAACACCCGTCTCAATGACACGATGAAGCTGCCGGCAGCGCCCTGCGTGCTTCCCGAGGCTATCCGAGCCCCCATCGCCCGCTCGTTGGCCGTTTTTCAACTCGGCGAAAGCGGCGGCGGCACGCGACTCAAGCGCTACGCTAAGGTCATTGCTCCGCTGGCGCAGTTCACAGGCTATCAGCGTGCGATCGACCTCTTCGTCGCCGAGGAGCAAAGCCACGCCGCCTTGCTCGGGAGGCTCATCGGGCACTTGAAGCAGCCGCTGCTTCACAAGCAGTGGACGAACTCCATCTTCCGCTGGGCGCGCAATCTCGTGAACCTCGAGTTCAACATCCAGATCCTCCTCACTGCTGAACTCGTCGCGGAAGTGTATTTTGGTCTTCTCTACCTTCGCTGCGCCGATCCCGCGGTGAAACAAGTCTCCCACAAACTGCTGCGCGACGAGATGAAGCACCTCGAATTCCAGCGCCAGTTCCTCGCCGAGCGTTTGCAGGAGTTCTCACCCGCGCTGCGCCGTTTGTGGTGCCTTCAATTTCGTCTCATCCATCGTTTCGTCGCCGGCGTGGTATCGCTTGATCATAGAGACTGCCTACAAGCCATCGAAGTCAGTCCGGCCGCTTTTCGTTCCCGCTGCACGCAGAGCCTGGAGCGCTTCATGGACCGGCTGGAATCCAAAATCAGCGCTTCGGACGCGCAAACGGCCACGAAGGCTGTCTTGACGACAACTTGACCCTCTTGACCACTTGCGGTGTCTCCCGTCATGCCGCTGCCCTCCGTTGCCATCCTTGTCGATACCTCGCGCTCTTATGGGCGAGACATCGTGCGCGGCATCCGGCGTTATGTGGCGGAGCACGGGCCGTGGTCGCTGTATCTGGAGCCGCGTGATTTACGCAGCAGCTTCCCGGACTGGCTGAAAAACTGGCGCGGCGACGGCATTCTTTCCCGCACGGTTGATGAGGCGCTGCTGCGACAGCTCAAAAAGACAAAACTGCCGGTCGTGGAACTGCGCACGAGTGTGTTGAAGCATCCGTTTCCCTTTGTGGGCATGGACAACAGCGTGATCGGCAGCCGCGTGGCCGCGCATTTTCGCGCGCTGGGCTTTCATCACTTCGCCTGCGTGCAGGACGCTTCGGAGAACTTTTTCATCGAGCGGCGGGACACCTTCATCCAGGCCGTGCGTGACGCGGGTTTTGACTGTCCCGTGTTTCAATCGAAACGCGCGAACTGGGAGCAGCACCAGCGCGATCTGGCCGATTGGCTGCGCGGATTGCCAAAACCGGCCGGCGTTTTCGCCGTAAACGACCAGATGGGCTTCTGGGTGCTGGACGCGGCGCGGCGCGCGGGCATCGCGGTGCCGGAGGAGCTGGCCGTGGTGGGCGCGGAGAATGACAACATGCTTTGCGAGACCGCTTCGCCGCCTCTGTCGAGCCTGCGGCTGCGCGGACAGGCGGTCGGCTACGACGCCGCGCGCCTGCTGCACGCTTGGATGACCGGGAAACACATCCCGAAGCCGGGCGAGCAGCATCTCCACGCACCCGGTGACATCGTGACGAGACAGTCGAGTGACATCGTGGCGGTGGAGGACCCGCGCATCGCCACGGCGCTGCGCTTCATCCGTCAAAACGCCACGGAGCAGATCGATGTGGGCCGCGTGGCGCGCGAGGCGGCGCTGTCACGCAGCATGCTGGAGCGCCGCATGAAGACGCTGATCGGCCGCAGTCCCGGCGAGGAGATCGCGCGGCTGCGTTTTGCCGCCGTGCAGAGGCTCCTCGTCGAAACGGACCTCACGCTCGATGCCATCGCGGCGAAGTGCGGCTTCAATCATCCTCAATACATGGCGGAGGCGTTTCGGAAGCGCCATGGCATGACGCCGGGCGAGTTCCGGCGGAAGCGCGCCGTGTGAGGCACGCGCTTCAGGCTGCCGCGGTCTCCAGGATCACCTGCGCCATCGCCTGCTCCTTGGTATGCGTCATGGAAAGATGGGCGCGCAGGCCGGCGGTGAGCGTGGCGGCATTGTGGTGAAATTGCAGCGACGGTCTGCCGTCTGCCGCGCGCAGGACCTCGATGTCCGTCCAGTTGATGCCGGCCTCGGACCACAAACCGGTGCCCAGGGCCTTGGCGGCGGCCTCCTTGGCGGCGAAACGGGCGGCGTAGTGGATGGCGGCGTCCGCGTTCGAGTCGCAGTAGGCGATCTCGGCGGCGGTGAAGGCGCGCGCCTTGAAGCGGCCGCCGTGCGCGGCAAGGAGGTCGCGAATGCGCGCCACCTCGACGAGGTCGATGCCGATGCCCGTGATCATGCGGCTGGATAGGTGGCCATGACGGCGAGCATCTCACGCACCGCCGCGTCGAGACCGATGAAAATGGCGCGCGAGACGATGTGGTGGCCGATGTTGAGCTCCGCGAGGTTCGGCACAGACCAGAGGTCCGGCAGATTGGTCGTCGTCAGGCCGTGACCGGCGTTGATTTGCAGGCCCAGCTCGTGCCCCAGTTCCGCCGCGGCCTGGAGGCGTGCCACCTCCGCCGCGCGAGAGGCTCCCGTGGCATTGGCAAAGGTGCCCGTGTGCAGTTCGATCATCGCCGCGCCGATGTCCGCGCTGGCGCGCACCTGCTCGAGATCCGGATCGATGAACATGCTCACGCGCGTGCCATTGTCCTGCAGCGCCTTGACGGTGGCGCGCAGGGCCGCGCGCTGGCCTGCGACATCCAGGCCGCCCTCGGTGGTGACTTCTTCGCGATTTTCCGGCACCATGCAGACAAAGTCCGGCCGTACCTGTAACGCGATCGCCAGGATCTCCGCCGTGTTGCCCATTTCGAGGTTTAATTTGGTGCGGATTTCCCGGCGGAGCAGGGCCACATCCGCGTCCTGGATGTGCCGGCGGTCAGCGCGGAGATGCACGGTGATCGAGTGCGCGCCGGCTGTCTCCGCGGTGAGCGCGGCAGCCAGCACGGAGGGTTCCGCGTTCGGAGAGTCCAGCATCTGGCGGTAGCGCGCCTGGCGCAGGGTGACGACGTGGTCGATGTTCACGCCGAGGAGGAGGTTGGGTCGGGACATGGCGGCTTCTTTTTACCATCGCTTTACGCGTGGCGAAAATTTTTCCCGCAAAATGTAACGGCACATCCAATCTTCTGATGTACACACCCAAGCCTTCGCCGGCAACGGCGTTGTGACACTGCAAACCCTCCTCCCGAAATCCATGAAATCCTTCCTCATCACGATCCTGCTCATTGGTGGTGCCTTCCTGGCCTACGACTACTTCGGCGCGCCTCCGGGGCAAAAAATTGTCTTCACGGATCTCAATCCGCCCAAGAACGCCAGGCCCGCCACCCCGTCCGAAATCGAGCGCGATAAGCCTGCCGAACCCGCCGCACCAATGCCTGCGCCGGAGCCGCCGAAGCAGGTCGAGGCCCCCAAGCCTGCCGAGCCGGCTCCGCCGCCGCCCGCACCCGCCCCGGAGGCTGCCACCGCCAACAAGCCGAAGACCGACAGCATCGAGACGCTGACAAAGAACTGGCAGGACATCCCGCCTAGCGCCTTCCCGCGCGAGGTGACGCTTTTGAAGGACGCGGAGTTCAGAATGGCCGCCGGTGCCTCCAAGATGGCCGCAGGCCGCAAGGTCCAGGCGCTGGCCTTTGCCTCCGGGATGCTGCAACTGGCCCCGGCACCGGGTTCCACCGCGCGCGCCACGGTGGCGCTGGATGACACCGATCTGAAGGCGGTGCTGACGGACATTTACGAGAAATGGAAGACCCGCCGGGCGGAGGACCTGAAGCGCATCGCTGCGCAAAAGGCGCTGATCAAACCCGTGCAGACCGCCAACACGAACACCAGCGAGGCCGACGCCGGCGGACGCCCGGTGCGCGCGGGGGACGGCACCTACCCGCTGCTGCTGGCCAGCATCCGCCGCGGCCAGGTCACGGACATCAAGCCCGACAAGATCATCTCCTGGGGCGAGCCGCAGCCTACCACGATTCAGGGCAAGGCTGGCTGGGCGCTGAAGATCGAATATCTTGCCATGACCATCTTTGGCGAGCAGCCGGTGGAGGCCCAGGCGCTCATCGCCAACGGCCAGGTGCAGGGCTGGTTCTACACCGGCTCCGGTGAGGAGGTGCCGTGAGGCCACCGGCCTCCGGCCTGTGAAACGCAGGGTGGACAAGGCGGGCGCTGTGGGTAATCGCAGCGCCCGTTCATTTCTCTTCATTCACCCCCAGGAAACTCCCGCCATGTCTGTTCGTGTTCGTTTCGCCCCGTCGCCCACCGGAGATCTGCATGTCGGAGGGGCTCGCACGGCCTTGTTCAACTGGCTGTTCGCCAGAAAAACCGGCGGCACGTTCATCCTGCGTGTGGAGGACACGGACGGCGCGCGCAACACGGCGGAGGCCTCCGCTGGCATCATCAAGGGCCTGCGCTGGCTCGGTCTTGACTGGGACGAGGGGCCTGAGATCGGCGGCCCCTGCGGCCCGTACTTCCAGAGCCAGCGCAAGGACATCTACGACGCCTATTTAAAGCGCCTGGAGGACGCCGGACGCGTGTACACGGAGGAAAACGGCGCGGTGCGCTTCAAGTTCAGCCGCACCGCCATCACTGTGCACGATCTCGTGTGCGGGGATGTCACCTTCGCGCCCACCGAGGAGCCGGACATGACCGTGCGCCGCCCGGATGGCAGCTACATTTTCCATTTCGTCAACGTGGTGGACGATATCGAGATGCGCATGACTCACGTCTTTCGTGGCGAAGATCATCTCTCGAACACCTGGAAGCACATTGACCTCTTTCATGCCTTTGGTGCCACCCCGCCGATCTACGCGCATATCCCGCTGATCCTGAACCCGGATGGCACCAAGATGAGCAAGCGCGACGAGGGCAGCGCCATCGAGCACAGCTACATGAACGCCGGCTACCTGCCTGACGCTGTCTTCAATTACCTCTGCCTGCTGGGCTGGACGCCGAAGACGGAGGCCGAAAAGCTCTCCCGCGCTGAATTGACAGCACTTTTTGACGCGGAGGCCATCCACAGCAGCAATGCCAAGTTCGACCTCAAAAAGAGCCTGTGGTTCAACGCACAGTATCTGCGTGAATTGAACGCGGATGACCTCCTGCGCCACGCCAGGCCCTTTTTGGCCGCCAGGGGACTGTCATGGGCCGACGACGCGGTGGCCGCCGCCGCCGTGCATAGCGTGCGCGAAAAGATCAGCCTCCTGGCCGAGCTGCCGGAGTGGGTGCATTACTTCTTCCGCGAGGATTTTCCCTTCGAGGCCGATGTGCTCGCCAAACTGAAGGCCAGACCGGAGAACGCAGGTCTGCTCAAGGCCGCGGGAGAATCCCTCGCGCAAGCTGCGGAATGGAGCGAGCAGAGCGTCCACGACGCTGTCGAGGCCGCGGCCAGGACACTCAACGTCAAACCGGGTGCCATGATGCCGTTGCTGCGTTTTGCGCTCAGCGGCCAGTCACGCGGTCCAGGCGTGACGACGATCGCCCATTTGATCGGGCGGGAGAAGACGCTCACGCGCATCGAACGTGCGCTCGGCCAGTTTTGATCCGTGAGGGCACAAAAAAGCCGGGAGGGAGGCTCCCGGCTTGGAACTGGCATCCGGCGTTACTTCGTCTGTGCCAGGACGCGCTTGATGTCCTCCGCCTGCTTGTCGGTGCTGGCGGCGTAGTCCTGCCACACGACCTTTCCGTCCTTGATGAGGAAGCAGCTACGCTTGGCCAGGGAAAGGAGGCCGCGGGCCATTTTTTCGACCTTGAAGGCTTCGACAATCTTGCCCTCAGGGTCGGCGATGAGGTCATAAGGAAGGGTAAACTTGTCTTTGAAAGCCTTTTGAGCGTCGGGCTTGTCAAAGCTCACGCCGAGCACCTGCACGCCGTCCTTGCTCAGATCGGCGAAAGCATCGCGCAAAGAGCATGCCTGCTTGGTGCAGCCGGGGGTGTCGGCCTTCGGATAAAAGAAGACCACGGTGGGGCCTTTCTTGTACACATCGGCAAAGTTGACGGTGGCTCCGTCTTGATTGACACCGGAGACGGCGGGGGCGTCGTAGCTGACTTTTTCTCCTTCACCGGCGCGGGCGGTGCCGAGAAGGGTGGAGAGCAGGGCGGAGAGCATGAGGAGGCGCATTTTCATGGGGTGGAGGCGGTGTGGGTTATTCGAAGCTGACTTTCACGCCGGGAAGGGCAGCCGTGAGCTGTTTTACGCCGGCTTTGGTGGCCTTGGATTGCCACAGATAGACATTTTTGAGGGTCTTGATGCCGGCGAGGTGCTTGATGCCGGCGTCGGTGACCTCGGTGCCGTAGAGATTGATCGTCTGCAGGCGCTTGTGTCCCTTGAGGGCCTCGAGGCCTGCGTCGGTCACCTTCGTCTGCCGCAGATCGAGTGACAGGAGGCGCGGGAGCTGTGCCACGCTCTTCAAGGCGGCGTCGGTGATGATTGTGCGGCCGAGGTCGAGCTGGACGATGTTCTCCTTCAGCGGCAGGATGCTCTCCACCTTCGCGTCGTCGCACTTGGAGACGCCGGTGAGGAAATCGACCCGCACGAGCGGGCTCTCGACCTTCACGGCGGCCACCTGCGCACCCGCGGTCTTCGCCTTGGCGAGCGCGTCGTCGGACAGCGGTTTCACCTCTTTCTCCAGCGCGGCAAAGAGCAGGTCGTGCTCGCGCGGCTTCACGGCCTTGGTCGTGGCCGTCTGCGCGTCGGCGGGCATGCCGTCTTTGCTGCCAATCCAGCCGCCGAAGTCAGCGCCTTCCTCGATCCATTTTTTCAGCACGGCAATTTCCTCGGCCGTCAGATCGTCGCCCTTCGGTGGCATGTGGGCGTCGTCGTCCTTCGGGAGGGTGACGGACTCATAGATGGCGCTTTTGTCCGGTGCGCCGGGGGTGAGGACCGGGCCGTTTTCACTGCCCTTGAGGATGGCCCAGGAGGCGTCGAGCCGCAGGCCGGCCTTGGGCTCCTTTTTGCGGCCGTTTTCCTCATAGGGGGCGCGGTGGCAGTCCACGCATTTCTTGTTCAGGAAGGGGAGGATTTCCTTTTCAAAGCTCACCGCGCCCCAGGCGGGCATGGCGAGCAAGAAAGACGCGAGAGGGATCAAAACAGGGCGTGTCACGATGGGAAGTTGGTTTGGGGCGGAGGGAAACGCTTGCCTGTTTGCCTTGTTTCAGAGAAAAGGAGCATGGTTAATTCCCGCACAGCCATGAGCACCCCTCGCACCGCGCATATCGAAGCCGACACGCTCCTCCGCCGCAGCACACTGGCCATTGTCATGGGCGGCGGCGCCGGCACGCGGCTTTTCCCCCTCACCAAGGATCGCGCCAAGCCCGCCGTGCCGCTGGCAGGCAAGTACCGCATCGTCGATCTGCCGATCAGCAACTGCATCAACTCCGGCCTGCGCCAGGTGTATGTGCTGACGCAGTACAACAGCGCCTCGCTCAACCGCCATCTCAGCCGCACCTACCGCTTTGACCAGTTCACGCGCGGCTTTGTCGAGGTGCTGGCCGCGCAGCAGACACCGGAAGGGGAGCGCTGGTACCAGGGCACGGCGGACGCCGTGCGGCAGAATCTGCGCTACTTCCTTGAGGGCGACCACGAGTACTTTCTCATCCTCAGCGGCGACCAGCTCTATCGCATGGACTTCCGCAAACTGATGCGCCAGCACATCGCCAACGACTCGGATCTCACCATCGCCACGCTTCCGGTCAACGCGCGGGATGCCACAGCCTTCGGCATCATGCACGCGGACGCCGAGAACCGCATCTTTGAGTTCGTGGAAAAGCCGAAGGATCCCGCAGTGCTGGATAAACTGCGCATGCCGGAGGAGACGCTGCGCGCGCTCGGCATCGACCCCGCGGAGCCGCGCTTCCAGGCATCCATGGGCATCTACCTTTTCAACCGCAAGGTGCTTGAGGAGTGCCTCGACAACACGCACAACGACTTTGGCAAGCACATCATCCCCGGCGCGATCAAGGAGCGCCGCGTGCATGCCTACAACTTCCACGGCTACTGGGAGGACATCGGCACCATCCGCAGCTTCTTCCAGGCAAACCTCGACCTCTGCCAGCTCGTGCCGCCGTTTGATTTCTTCGACTCCACCGCGCCCATCTTCACGCACTCACGCGCGCTGCCCGCCACAAAGCTCAACGGCGCCACCGTGCATCACGCCCTCATCGCCGACGGCTGCATCCTCACTGACGCCCACATCGAAACCGCCGTCATCGGCGTGCGCTCCCAGATCGAGCCGGGCACCACCATCCGCGAGTGCATCATCATGGGCGCGGACTTTTATGCCGGTGCTGTGGGCACGGACCCGAACCGCCCGCCACCCGGCATCGGTCGGAATTGCCGCATCGAACGCGCCATCATCGACAAGAACGTCCACATCGGTGACAACGTCGTCATCACGCCCGAGGGCAAGCCGGAGAACATGGACGGACCGAACTGGTACATCCGCGACGGCATCGTCTGCCTGCCCAAGGACGCGGTGATCCCTGCCGGGACGTGGATTTGAGGCTGCCTTTCCTGTTTACAAAGCCGCTTTCAGCAGGCGCGCCAGTTCTCCGCTAGCGGCGCGGCCCACCTCGACCACCTCGGCGTGGTGCAATGTCTGTGGCTTCAACCCCGCCGCCCAGTTCGTCAGCATCGAGATACCGGCCACCTCCATGCCCAATGCCCGCGCCTGGATGGCCTCCGGCACCGTGGACATGCCCACCGCGTCGGCTCCCAGCGTGCGCAGCATGCGGATTTCGGCCGGTGTCTCGTACTGGGGGCCCAGGAGCGCCGCGTAAACGCCCTCGTGGAGCTTCATCCCCTCCTGCTGCGCCGCCTGGTGGAGACGCTCGCGCCATGTGGATGAATACACCTCGCTCATGTCGTGAAAATGCGCTCCTCCTAGCAGCGGCGTGGTTCCCTGGAGGTTCAGATGGTCGGTGATCATCATCAGGCCGCCCGCCTCGAAGGAATCGCGGATCGCGCCGGCCGCGTTCGTCAGTACCACGCGCCGCACGCCGATTCCGTGCATGAACCGGATGCCCGCCGTCACCTCATGAGCGGTCAACCCCTCGTACAAATGCCGCCGGCCCTGCGCCAGCAGCAGCGGCCGCCCGCCATGCCGTGCCAGCACCAAACGCCCCGCATGTCCCGGAACCGTCGAGGCTGTCAACCCCGGCACCTCTGTGTACGGCACCTCGAACTCCACGCCAAAACTCTCCACCACGCCGCCCAGGCCGGAGCCGAGCACGATGGCGGTGTCAGGGCAGGCGTCTTCGAGTTCGCGAATCATGGGCGCACATAAGCACGAACCGGCGGCGGGGCCAAGATTTCCGCGCGACACGTTGTCAGCCAACTCTTCAGAGCCAACTGAGCACCCGCGGTGGCCTGCGGCTGGTCCATTTGGACAGCAATTGGAACTCAACAACGGTTCCCGGTTTCTCCGGAGCCGATTTGGGCTCGTGATGAACGTAAAAGTCGAGAGAATGAGCCGTCTGCAGTTCCGTCTTCAAGACGACGAATGCGTCTTTGCTAGTGAAGCCATGACTGAGCTAGGAAATGACGAAGAACAGCAGCAGGCATGTCCACATGCTCAATTCGATACCACAGCAGACTCCGCACGTCGATTCAGGAACTGCCGGCTCTTCACGATTTCGAGCACGGCGGCGGAGAAATGGCCGTTGTTTGCTTTCAGCGAGGCCTGCATTTGCTGGAGCAGTTTTTTGTCGCTCGGCAGGGTTTGGCGGCCGAGGGCGTAGCCGAGGAGTTTGCGGGTGAATTGGGTGAGGAACTGCGGCTCGTTCTTTTTGAGGTAGTCGCGCAGGCCGGCGAGGCCTTGGAACTTGGTGCCGTCCATCATTTCGCCGGTGTCGTCGATTTTGCCGCCCGCTTCGTCGGTGGGGCGGAAGCGGCCGATGGGGTCGTAGCCCTCCAAGGCGAAGCCGAGAGGGTCGATGCGCTCGTGGCAGACGGCACAGGCGGAGTCGGTGCGGTGCTGCATGAGGGCCTCGCGTAAAGAAGAGGGTTTGCTGGTTTCTTTGAGCTCGGGGACGTTCGGCGGCGGCGGCGGGCTGCTGAAGCCGAGCACGACCTGATACAGGTAGTCACCACGCACGACGGGGCTGGTGCGGTGCGGACGGGAGGTCTTCGTCAAGATGGCGCCCATGCCGAGAAGGCCGCCGCGATGATGCTGGCCGACTTTGACCTCGCGGAAGTCGTTCCCGACGATGCCCGGCACGCCGTAGTGCCAGCCGAGGCGCTCATTCATGAAGGTGTAGTCGCCGCTGATGATGTCGGAGACGTTGCGATCATCGCGGACGAGATGGGTGAAGAACTCGACGACCTCGCGATGCATGTCGGCGCGGAGTTCGGCGGTGAACTGCGGGAATTTTTTCTCGTCCACGCTGTTGTGCGCGTCGAAGCCGTTGAACTTCAACCACTGGCCCGCGAACTCTTTCGCGAGTGCGGAGGCCTTTGGATCGCGAAGCATGCGCTGCGTGTGCGCGGCGAGCACTTCGGGCTTCAAGAGGCCGCCGTCATCGGCGGCTTTGCGGAGCTGCCAGTCGGGCAAGGAGGCCCAGAGGAAGTAGCTGAGGCGTGAGGCGAGCTCGTGCGCATTGAGCGGCACCTCGGTGGTCTTCGCGTCGGCGATGGGCGGCAGCGTCTCGGCCTTGAAGAGGAAATTCGGCGAGACGAGCACGCGCACGAGCACCTCACGCGCGGCGGACTCGCGGTCGAGCTCCTTCGCGCGGCTGGCGAAGTAGAGCGCGTCGAGTTTTTTCTTTTCCTCATCGCTGACGGGCCTGCGCCAGGCTTTGCGGGCGAACTGATGCAGGTGCCAGAGCAACGCGCCGTCGTATTCCTGCTGCTGTTGCTTGTTGAGGTTGGGATTGGCATTGTAGCCCCAGTCCTTCTTCATCGCGGCCAGCGTGTCCTTGTCCTGCTGACCGAGGAGCTGGCCGAGCTGATCATCGCTGAAGTAATAGACGGTGATGTTCGGTTTGCCGCCGCGGTAGAGATTGTTCGCGACCTCCTCCAGCCGGCGCTCAAACATGTCCGGGAAGGCGGCTTTCATCTTGTTGAAGTCGTTCATCGTCTCGCCGGACTTCTTCGTGCTGCGTTTCCAGATGGTGAGCACGCCGGGGATGATCTTCGTCACGTCGCGCGGCGTTCCCGTGGTCATGGTCCACTGGATGGTGGCCTCATCGACCTCGGGATTTTGCATGTCGAGACGTGCCTGAGCGAGGAGCCAGTTCGCGCCTTCCGGCAAAGGCAGCGTGACGACCTGCGGCGCGGCAAAGGCGAGCACGTTTGGCTCAATGCTACGACCGGGCTGCGGATGCTTGCCGTAAAGCGCACGTGTCTTTTCCAATTCGGCGAGACGGGCCTTGATGGCGTCGAGATTTGGTGGTGGCGGGTTCGCAGCGACTTGCTGACGCTTTTCGGCGAGCGCCTTGTCGAGCCAAGTCAGGTAATTGAGCTTCTGCTTGCCTATGTGGTAGTCGATTTGCGTCACGAGGGCGATGTCGCCTTTGTTGCCGTCGCCCGTGTCGCCAAAGCACAGGTGGACCTGCGTTTTGCCATTCACCGGGCCCTGCATGACATAGGGACGAATGCCGTCGCTGTCCTGCTGCTGACGCTGCACGCCGCTGCCGGGCTTTTTCGGGTTGTTCCAGCTCAGCATGTCGGCCTCGATGGCTTTGATGCGCTCATGCGCGGCTTTTTCATCGGCGGGCAACTCGCGCCAAGGCACGCGCACGAGGTCGAGATAGCGGCTTTTCGGCTCGGTGGAGTTCACGAGGTTCCACCAGTTGCTCAGGAAGTGGATGCTGAGCTTCATGTCCTTCGCGAGCTGATCGAGCGGCGTTTTGAGCGTCTTGTGCTTCCAGCACGCGAGCATGTAATCACTCTCGCGCATCGGATCGAAGTCCTTCGGCAAGTGCGGCGCGGCTTTCTGCTGATACCACACGTAGAGGCCCTGCTGCGCCTGTGCTTTGACCTGCTCCGGTCCGCGCAGGCCGATGCGCTGCGGATGAAACACGATGCCCGTGCCCGGCATGATGGTGGCATGCTCGGAAAGCTTCCGCGCCGCCGCGAAATACTTGTCGATGGCCGCCGGGCTCATGAAGAGCACATCGCCGGTATTGGTGAAGCCTTCGCCACCGCCGCCGTCGGTCTGGAATTCCTTCGCGAGCGAGTAATCGCGGCCGGTGAGATCACGAATCGTGTAGTCATACTCCGCGTTCGTGAGGCGACGCATCGTCACCGGCCCCGGATCGCCGGATTTGGCCTCGGCGAGGGCATCCAGCCCGCTTTGCACCCAGCCGGTGATGCCGGCTTTTTCTTCGGAGGTGAGCTGTTTGGCCTTTCGCGGCGGCATGTCGCCATTGTCGATGGTGTCTTTGACCTTGGTCCAAATCTCGAACTCCTCGGCCAGCTTCGGATCGGCGGCGTACTGCTTCAAATCGACATCGCCCTTCATTTTGTCCGCGTTGTGGCACTCGTAGCACTTCGCGGCGAGCATGGGCTCGACGGCCTTCCAGTCGGCGGAGCGGGCGGGAAGGACAAAAAGGACCGAAGGGACAAAAAAGACGGCGAAACGGCGCATGGGGGGCTGATCACTACGCACAGAGCGGGGCAGATTTCATGCCGGAATTGACCACGGCCTTGCCTGGATTGTGAAGGCGGGGCCGGACTCTCTCCAGGCCTTGTCAAAGCGCCATGGTCGGCACATCAATGAGGGAATAGACCTCCACAGGATCTGGCTGGCCTTTGACGGGGTGGATGCCCGCGTTTTGGTAAAGAGACAGGCCTTCTTGCCACCCATCCAGAAACGGAGCACCGGCCAGCACGGGCACTTGGAGCTTCCTGGTGAGGCTTTCGATGCGGAAAGTTACGTTCACGGCCTCGCCGACCGCGGTGGTCATGCCGCGGCCCATCGCGCCGAGAGCCACGTCGCCGATGTTCAGGCCGATGTGACAGTGAACCTCGAGATTCATGTGGTCCTTGAGCCATTTGCGCTTCGGCGTCTCCCCGGCCTCAGGGCCGCTGAGGATTCGGGCGGCCTCGGTGGCCTTCGCACGCGTCTCGGCGTCCGTGCCGTGCCAGTAGGCGAAGACCCCGTCGCCGATGAATTTGTCGATGACGGCCCCCCGGCTTTTCAGGACCTGCTCGCACTGGGCATACCACTCGCGCAACATGGCGGCCACCTCCTCGGCGCTGAGCTGGGCGGAGATGGCGGTGAAATTCCGTAAATCACCCACCAGCAGGGTGGCCTTCACCGTTTTGACCGGCAGCGCGATGGTGTGCAATGCCTGGGTGGATGAGGCATGGGTGCCCGTTGCGCCGCTCTCCTCATCATTGTCAAAGACGAAGCTGCCGGTGCCGAATTGCACACGGTCGCCGTGGCGCAGGGCACGAGCGGTGGTCACAGCCACATCGTTCACAAAGGTGCCGTTCGCACTGCCCAAGTCCGAGATCCAGAAAAGCGAACCATCGCGGCGGATGGTGGCGTGCTGGCGCGACACACCGCCGTCCAGCAGCCGGATTGAGGCGTCCGGGCTGCGTCCGATCAGGTTGAAGTCCTCGAGCGGAAACTCGAGGTCCTTGTCCAGTGATTTTAGCTTGGCCGCCATGAATTAAACGTGGTCCCGCTGTTTCAAGCAACTCGCAGGCCGGAAGTCAAGCCGCCCGTTCTCAAACTAGAGAAGAAAACCGCCCCACGTGTCGAAAGAACCCCGACAGGCTGCTCCGAGCATCCCTTGTTTGCATGTGCGCGTGGCGCAGGCAGGGTCAGGAATGCTGCTTTCAAGCCGGACCTGCCTTTCCTTTACCCTTTTTGCTCTGCTTTGGGCGACGGGCCTGCTGCACGGTCACAATGTGCCCAGCATGACCATTGAGAGCCGCTTCACCGCAGGCGGGAATTTCGACCTGACGATCAATTTTGACCCCCGCTCCTTTCTGGCGGCTGATCCGCGCTCGCTGCCGCCCGTGATAGGCTCGTGGTTCTCCGATCAATCGCCCGATCAAGCCGCCTCCACCCTCGAAAAGGCCCGGGAATACCTGCGTCAATCCATCCAGTTGCTTTTCAACGGTCAACCGCTCGCCTTGCCCAAGCTGACCATCCAGCCGATCGACGGAGCGGACAACATGCCGCTGAAGCCGGACACCCAGGAGCTTCACCTCCTCGCCAAATGCGCCGCGCCCATTCCAGAGGGTGCCACCGAGTTTCAGATCGCCTTTGGTAAAAACGCCGCCACCGACCTCATTCTGCTGAATGCCCTCGAAAATGCCGCCGAGCGCCGCCCACAAGTGCTCTTCCCCGGAGAAACGAGCCGCCCGTTCGTCTTCCGCAGCACACCGCCGCCTGCACCGGCGGCAACCCAGGCCGCGCCGAAAGGCTCCACCACCACGACGGTGGTCCTGGTGATTGCCCTCGCCGCCGTTTTCATCGGCTGGCGCTTGCTGAACAAGTATCGCCACTTCCACCGCGGGCACCGGAAGCCGAAGGACCGGCTTCAAGAGTAACATGCCGGTTTGACACCCCAAGATCTGGAAGGCATCATAAGCAGCATGTCCGCTACAAAGACCACCTCCACGCCGCCATCGAGTGGCTCCGGCGAATGGACGCCGGAGCGTATCGAGCGCATGCGCAGGCAGGACCGGGCCAGCAGCCGCATCCGCCGTCAATTGGGCCAGATCGTGACGGGACCGGATCATTGGAGGCGTTCGCACGGCAGTGCGGGGCTCTCTTCAGCTACGATTGGCTGACCTCGCTCGATCCACGGGATGGAGGCCAGCAGCATGAGACCTATGTGGATCTCAAGTGCCCCGAGTGGCGCATCAAGGTCACCGGCCCGAACCTCGCGCTCATCAGCCGCCGTCGTCGCATTCCTGAGCTTGGCGCTTTGGAGTATCTGACGTCCTGCCACCTAGCCAACATCATCTTTGGCGATCAAATCGAGTTTCTTGGCGTCATTCTTACCGAGGAAGGTCCGCGTCTCGTCATCCGCCAGCCGGAAGTCGAGGCTGCTGATCCCGACAACCCGCATCCGATGAAGCCCGCGATCAACCGCTGGCTCCGCAGTGCTGGCTTTGAATACGACGAAGGAGCGTGGACACGCGAAGGCGATCTCGTGGTCGTTTCCGATGAGCACGAGGGCAATTTCATCCTCGCCGCCGAGGGCATCCGCCCCATCGACCTGCATCTGACGCGGCTTTCGTGGGCCACCGGCGAGGTCATTCCGTGGGAGCAAAACCCGGTCAATCCGCGGCGAACGGCCACGTTGTGAAAAAGTCCCACTATCCATCCCCGAACGACGCGCTAAAACTGGCAGGCCAGCCCGAAATTCGTCCTTCGCCATTCGGGTTTCGTCATTCCCCACATGCCTTCCTCCTTCGTCCATCTCCACCTCCACTCCGACTACTCGCTGCTCGACGGCGCGGTGCGGATTGATCAGGTGGTGAAGCGGGCGCAGGAATACAAAATGCCCGCCGTGGCCATCACGGACCATGGCAATCTTTTCGGCGCGATCGACTTCTACATGGCGGCCGGCAAAACGAAGCCGAAGCTCAAAAAGGGTGAGGAAGCCACGCCCGAGCAGCTCGCGAAGCAGGTGAAGCCCATCCTCGGCTGCGAGATCTACCTCGCACCCGGTTCCATGCACGACAGGCAGGAGGTCCCCGGCCGCAAACGAGCCTCTCACCTCACGCTGCTGGCCTCCAGCAACGAAGGCTTCGACAATCTCTCGAAGCTCGTCTCGCAGGCCCATCTGCACGGCCAGTGGTACAAGCCCCGCGTCGATAAGGACCTGCTGCGCCAGTATTCGAAGGGCATCATCTGCCTCAGCGGCTGCATCAATGGCGAGATCAATGAGTTCCTGCTCTCCGACCGCAAGGACGAGGCGGAGAAGAGCCTGCGGGACTTCCTCGACATCTACGGACCGGAAAATTTCTTCCTCGAAATCCAGGACCACAACACCGAGGCGCAGCGCAAGAGCGCCCGCCAGATGGTCGAATGGGCGAAGCAGTATGGCCTGCGCAACGTCGCCACCAATGACGTGCATTTCCTCAACAAGGCGGACCATGAGTCGCACGACATCATGATCTGCATCGGCACCGGGGCGTCGATCTACGACCAGAACCGCATGACCTACTCCCCGGAGGTCTATTTCAAGAGCGCCGAGGAGATGCGGGCGCTCTTTGCCGAGCTGCCAGACGCCTGCGATGCCACGCTCGACATCGCCGAGCGCTGCGAGCTGAAGATCCACCTCGATTCCACCTCCATCGAACGCTACCCGCAGTATCCGATGCCCGATGGCGGGGATCGAAACGAATACCTGCGCAAACTCACGCAGGAGGGCCTGGAGCGCCGCTACGGCCGCGACCGTGCGCTGAATGATGACGTGCTGCAAAAGCGCATGGAGGTCGAGCTGGCGTTGTTGAAGGAAAAGAACTTCACCAGCTACTTCCTCATCGTCTGGGACTTCATCAACTGGGCTCGCGAGCACGGCATCCCCGTCGGTCCGGGCCGTGGATCGGCCGCAGGCTCGCTCGTCGCGTTTTGTCTCGGCATCACTGACATCGATCCGCTGCGTTTCGAGCTCGTGTTCGAGCGATTCCTCAATCCTGAGCGTGTTTCGCCGCCCGATATCGATATCGACTTCTGCCAGACACGCCGTCCCGAGGTCATCCAATACGTCCGCGAAAAATACGGCGACCTCAGCGTTTGCCACATCATCACCTTTGGCACCATGGGCGCCAAATCAGTCATCCGCGATGTCGGTCGCGTGCTCGGCTGGAGCTATGGCGATAGCGATGCGCTCGCGAAGATGATCCCGAACGAGCTGAACATCGACCTCGAAGAGTCGGTGAAGAAAAACCCCGAGCTCGCCGCGAAACTCGAGGCCGATGGCAATGCGCAGGAGCTTTGGCGTCACGCCACCTTCCTCGAAGGCCTCACGCGCGGCACCGGCGTGCATGCGGCCGGTGTCGTCATCGGCGACCGCCCGCTCGACAACTTCATCGCCCTCACGCGAGACAAGGAAGAGGCCGTGCTCTCGCAATACGCGATGAAGCCGCTCACCGAGCTCGGCATGCTCAAGATGGACTTCCTCGGCCTCAAAACGCTGACGGTGATCCACGAGGCCGAGTACTGGATCAACAAACGCGTGCCCGGCTTCAAAGTGGCCGATGCGCCGCTCGACGACGTCAAGACCTTCGATCTTATCAAACGCGGCGAAACAGTCGCCGTGTTCCAGATGGAATCTGGCGGCATGGTCAACACCTGCAAACAGCTCGGGCCGGACACCATCGAGGAAATCATCGCTATCCTCGCCCTGTATCGTCCGGGGCCGATGCAGTTCATTCCCGACTACATCGCTCGAAAAAAAGGCCTCGAGAAGGTCGAGTATCCGCATCCGCTGCTCGAAAAGATCGCCAAGGAGACTTACGGCATTCTGGTTTACCAGGAGCAGGTCATGCAGGCCGCGAACGTGCTCGCGGGCTTCTCCCTCGGCGGCGCTGACATGCTGCGCCGCGCGATGGGTAAGAAGGACGCCGCCGAGATGGCGCGTCAGCGACTCATTTTCGTCGAAGGCTGCCTCAAAACGAACGGCATCCCCGAAAAGCAGGCCAACGCCGTCTTCGACTTGCTCGAAAAATTCGCGCAATACGGCTTCAACAAGTCCCACTCCGCCGCCTACGGGATCGTCACGTATCGCACCGCCTATTTGAAGGCCAATTACCCCGTCGAATTCATGGCGGGCGTGCTCAGCTACGAAATCAGCAATCCCGACAAGATCGCCAATTTCGTATCCGAGTGCTTCGAGATGGGCATCCGGGTGTTACCGCCGGACATCAACAAATCCGCGCTCAAGTTCGCCCCCGAATATGTGGCCGAACTCACTCCAGAAGAGTCACGCATCACGGATCACGCATCACCGCCACCGAATGCGATCCGCTACGGCCTCAGCGCCATCAAGAACGTCGGCGAGGGCGCAATGGAGGCCGCCATTGCGGAACGCGAGCAAAACGGCCCGTTCACCAGCCTCGAAGATTTCGCGGCACGCATGGACAACCGCGCTGTGAACAAAAAACTCATGGAAGCGCTCGTGAAGGCCGGTGCCTTCGACTTCACCGGCGAGCTGCGAGCCGTGATGTTTGGCAAATTGGAGCAGGTGCTCGCCTCCGCCGCGTCGATGCAAAAGGACAAGAAGGCCGGCCAGGGCGGTCTTTTCGATGATTTTGACCTCGGGAAGCCCAAGAAGAAGAAAACCGAATCTGACACGCCCGCCATCGTCTGGACCACCGACGAGGTTTTGGCCTTCGAGAAGGAATTGCTTGGCTTCTACGTCAGCGGTCATCCGCTCGACAGCTACCGCGGCCACTTTGACAGCGTGAAGCTCACCAAGATCGCCGCCATCGAGGAGATCGACACGAAGGAGAAAGCCTCGACCATCACCATCGCGGGCATTTTGAGCCAGCTCGAGGTGCGCTACTCGAAGAAGGACAACCGGCCCTTCGCCACCTTCAAGGTGGAAGACTTCACCGGCGTGCAGGAGATGATGTGCTGGAGCGATGACTACGAGAAAATCAAAGAGGTGCTCGCCAACGGCGCCGTGATGGCCTTCCGCGTCCGCGTCAGCAAAGATCAAAAGACCGACGGCAACCGCTGCACCTGCAACGACGCCAAGCCGCTCAAGCCCAAGGCCGCCAAACCACGCAACGCCGGCGATCCCGACCCTTCCCTGCCCCCGCCGCCGAAGCCGCCGCCACCGCCCAAGCCCATCGTCCTGCGCCTCAACACCCGCCAGCACGACGAAACCGACCTCGAACGCATCCACGAAGTCCTCACCCAGCACCCCGGCGACCTCCCCGTCTTCCTCGAAATCTCCCAAAACGGCCACAAAGCCCGTTTGGAGGTGGATGCCGCCTTCCGCGTCAACCCGAGCGCCGATTTGAGGCGTGCGTTGACGATTTGGATGTGACCAGTAACATTCCACCATGCAAACGGTTGAACACACCAATCTCGTTGATACGATCGCCGCCGTACGCGCGCGGCGTGCTGCGGGGAATGCACGCTCGCTGCCCAAATCCGGCTGGCGTGAGGTGGCCGGCACCGTGCGCGATGATGCGCTTTACCGCGAAGCCGCCCGTTTGGGTGAGGAATGGCGTCAAAGCGACCGGCAATCCCGCTGATGTTCGTCATCCTGGACACCAATCATCTCCGTGAACTCGTGAGTGACGAGTCTGCGACAGGCCTACGGTTGCGCCAGCGAATCGCGGAACATCAGGCTGAAGTTTTCACCAGCATTATCGTGGTCGAGGAGTCCCTTCGGGGCTGGATGGCCTTGCTGAACAAACAGCAGCATGGTCTGGACCAGGTCGAGACTTACACCCGCATGCAGGCGGCACTGGAAACCTCCGTCCGGCTGGGTGTTCTTCCTTTCGACACAGATGCTGCCATGATTTTCACCCGACTTCGAAGTGTGTTTCGCCGCTCCGGGACGATGGACTTGAAGATTGCGAGCATCGCACTGGCACACGAGGCCATGCTGTTGACTCGAAACCTGGAGGATTTCCGACTCATCCCAGAATTGCAGGTGGCCAACTGGCTCGACTAACGGGAGCGGAGAAATTTGATTGTCCGCAGGAACGGAAACGCTAATGCGGTAAGGATGACCCACTGGCTCCTCAAATCCGAACCCGACGTCTTTTCCTTCGATGACCTCAAGAAGCGCCCGAAGAAAACGGAGCCGTGGAATGGCGTGCGCAATTACCAGGTGCGGAACATGATGCGCGATCAGATGCAGGTGGGTGATCTGGGCTTTTTTTACCATTCGAGCTGTCCGCAACCGGGCATCGCGGGCGTGGTGCGCATCGCGAGCGAGGCGAAGGCCGATCCGACCCAGTTTGACCCGTCATCGGAGTATTTCGACGCCGGCAGCAAGCGCGAGGAGCCGCGCTGGCTGCTCGTCGATGTGAAATGGGAGGCCGATTTCCCGACTTTCGTCACGCTGGACATGCTTCGCGCGGACAAGGCCCTGGCGGATCTGCTGATCCTCCGCCGGGGGAACCGCCTTTCGATCACCCCGGTCGAAAAACAGCATTTCGACCGCATCTGCGCTCTGGGCGGTCTTGCCAAGCAGTAGAGGGATCGCGCGGCTATGCGCACTTCGGGCACAGGCCGTAGAACTCCAGCTCGTGGTGGAGCTTCTTGAAGCCGGAAGCCTTTTCGATGTCACGCTCCAGGGCCTCCACCGGGCACTGGATGTCCAGGCGTTGGATGCGGCCGCAGCCGGTGCAGATGAGGTAGTCGTCGTGGCGGTCGTGCTCCAGCATCGTGTAGTAGGTGCTGCGGTCGTGCAGGCCCAGGCGGCGGATGATGCCGCGCTCCTCCAGTTTCACCAGCAGGCGATAGACGGTGGCGCGGTCAGCGCCGCTTTTGAGGCCCTTCGATTCGGAAATGTCCGCCAGGTTCAGCGGCTGGTGGGAGGCGATGAGGATGCGCAGCACGTCCTCCAGCGCGCGCGTGCGGCGCAGGCCGCCGTCCTTCGCGCGGTGCAGGGCCTCGTCGAGCACTTCCTGCGCGGAATGCTTGTCGTGATGGCGGCAGGTGACGGAATGGTGGTGGTGGAGCATGTCAGTTCGCGGTGGGAGCCTCCTTTTTCTGCTGGAAGAGCCAGTCACGCAAATCCTCGCGCGGATAGACGACACCGGTGATGCCGTGGCCCTCGCCGGCCAGTTCGGAGTAGTTCATCAACTCTCCACCGGCTTTTTTCACGGCCTCGACCATCACTCGGGAGCGGTCCACGGGTACCTGGTCGTCCGCGTCGCCGTGGAAAACCCAGAACGGCAGCGCTTTCAGCACTTCCGCGTTCTTGGGGTCACCGCCGCCGCACAGAGGCACGCAGGCGGCGAAGACCTGCGGATACTTGGCGGCCATGTACCAGGTGCCGGAGCCTCCCATGGAACTGCCGGTGAGGTAGATGCGTGACTCGTCGATGGGCAGGTGGTCGGACAGGTCGGCGATGAGGGCGATGACATTCGCCGCCACCTGCTCCTTCCAGCCGATGTCACGCGACGGACATTGCGGGGCGAGCAGGAAGCACGGGTTTTTGGCCTGATTCGCCTCCGTCACCCAGTTTTTGGGCGCGCCGCCGAGCTGGGACTCGTTGTCGCTGCCGCTCTGGCCGGCACCGTGCAGCCAGATGATGAGCGGGTAGCGCTTCGTGGCGTCGAGCTTCGGGTTTCCCCAGACTTGGTAGTTCAGGCCCTGCTTGGACACGGCTTTGACGAACTGGCCGGTGATCTTGTCCGCGTGCGCGCCATCCTTGAGACCGGAGTCACGGCGCTTTTCGCGCAGCAGGTTGAAAACATAGTCCCTGTCCGCTTGGGAGAGCTTTTCGAGCGGCAGTTTGAACTGGTTGAAATCGCTCGACCGGCGGATGCGCACCTCCTTGTCCGAGAATTCCACGAGATCGCCCTTGAACTTCGATTTCCCATCCGCCGAGGTCCACTCGCGCGGCGGTGTGGCGGCGTGGAGTGTGCTGGAAAGGATCAGAAGGGCAGGAAGGAGCGCTTTCATGCCCGCATCGTATGCCGGGGCTGTGGCGCGCGGCAAGCGGGATCATTCCAGCTCCGGCGCCACGACCTCTTTCCAGAGCGCATAGCCCCTGGCGTTCATGTGGAGCTTGTCTTCCAGGAAAATGTCCGGTTTCGGCTCGCCGTTTGGCGCCAGCATCACCGGATGCACGTCAATGAACCTCAAGCGGTTGTCCCTGGCGCAGAATTCCTTCGCCAGGGCGTTCAGGCGGCGTGTTTCGACGATCTGGGACCAGCGTTTCGGGTTTGGCGCGCTGGAGATATAGCAGATTTTTGTTTTCGGCAGCGCGGCATGCACGGCGGCCACAAAGGCCTGCAGATCCGCAAGGATGCGCTCCGGCGTCTTGCCGGCGTTGAGGTCATTCCCGCCGGCATACATGACGATTTGCCTCGGCTGGAAGGGCAGCACGAGACGCCGGACATAGTTGAGCGAGTCAAACACCTCCGAGCCGCCGAAACCGTGGTTGAGCACCGGCTTGCCGGGAAAATCCTCCGCCAGCGTCTTCCACATGCGGATGCTGGAGCTGCCAATGAAGAGGATCGGCGACTCCGGCGCGGGCTTTTCCGTGTAGCGCGCCTCGATGGCCGCGATCTCCTTCTGCCACTTGATGGCGGAGGTGACGATGTCGTAGCCCGCCTCGCTGAAATGCAGCCGGTCC
Organism: Verrucomicrobiaceae bacterium; assembly: GCA_015075365.1. GTDB lineage: Bacteria > Verrucomicrobiota > Verrucomicrobiia > Verrucomicrobiales > Verrucomicrobiaceae > Prosthecobacter. The sequence goes on along the minus strand of JABTUN010000004.1, from coordinate 350,749 downwards.
TCGACATACAGCTCCGCGCGCGGCTTTCCGTCTGCACCGAGCAGCATCGGGAAGTAGTCGATGAACTCGATGCGGCCGCCGTCGGCACGGATGAAGTCCGCGATGAGCTTGTTCGTCGTTTGGACGGTCTCCACCTCGTCCCAGCGCGAAGGCGAGGCGGGGATGCAAAGGAAGCCCAGCTTCGTTTTCGGCAGCTTTTCGCGCACGAGCGCCGCGAAGGCCTTGAAGGAGCCCAGCACTTCCTCCGGCGTGCGGCCCATGTGCAGGTCATTGCCGCCGGCGTTGAGATAGATCTGCTTCGGCTGGTAAGGCAGCACGATGCGGTCGGCGAAGTGCATCACCTCGCTCAAAAGCGCGCCGCCAAAGCCACGGTTGAGCACCTTGTCCTTCTTGAAGCGCTGCGGCAGCGACTCCCAGCGGCGGATGTTCGACGCGCCGACGAAGAGCACCCCGTCCTTTGGCGGTTTCGCCGTCTTGTCCGCTGCCTCGAAGGCTGCGATGGCTTTTTCAAAGCGCTCCGGCCCCGGCAGGTCCTTGGCAAGGAGGGAAGTGGCGAGGAGAAGGAGGAGGAACAGCGGCTTCATGGCGTGCGCATGCTCCCGTGCTGGCCTCCGAGTGCAACCGCCTATCTCCCGGCGCGCGGCTTGAGATCGCGTTCGATATCCTCGCGGTCCGCGCGGTTGCGGGCCTTGATCTTGTGATCGCGCTTGGCGCGGCGTTCGACGGTCATCTGGCGCTTTTTGCGCTTCTGGCGCAGCCCGGTGATCTCGTCCTCCAGCTTGAGGTAGCCCTCGTAGCGGGCGGGGTCCAGCGCGCCGGACTCGACGGCGGCTCGGATGGCGCAGCCGGCGTCCCGGCCGTGCTTGCAGTCGTGAAAACGGCAGTCCAGGGCGATACGGGCGATGTCTGCAAAGCGCTCCCGCAGGGTGGTCTCGTCCGTCCACATCTGCACCTCTTTGATGCCGGGGTTGTCGATGAGGATGCCGCCTTTCTCCAGGAGGATGAGCTCGCGCGCGGTGGTGGTGTGGCGGCCTTTGCCGGTGACCTCGTTGACCTCGTCCACCCACTGCCAGTCCTCCCCGAGCAGGAGATTGACGAGGGCGGATTTGCCGACGCCGCTGGAGCCGATGATGGCGAGGGTGCGCCCGCGGCTGAAGTGATCCTTGAGCGGTTTGAGGCCCTTCCGCTTCTTCACGCTGGTGACGAGTACCTCGGCGTCCGCGGCGAGGGCGCGGATGGCGGCGGCGGCCTCCTGGTTTTGCGATTCCGGGTAGAGATCCGCCTTGTTGACGAGCACCACGGCCCTGGCGCCGCCGCGCGCGATGAGGGCAAAGTAACGCTCCATGCGGCGCAGGTTGAAGTCCGGCCCGGCATCCGTCACCACGACCACCGTGTCCACATTCGCGGCGATCACCTGCTCCTCCGCGCTGAAGCCGGGCGCTTTACGTGAAAAACACGTCCTGCGCGGCAGGCGGGCGCGGATGACATGATCTTCCCCGGGGCCGCCGACATCCAGAGCCACCCAGTCGCCCACCGCGGGCAGCTCGGCATCGGTTTCGGCGTCGTGATACACCTTGCCGCTGAGGATGACCTCCAGTTCGTCGAATCCGCCCGCGCCGTCGTCCAGCAACGCGCCGTAGCTGATCTTGTTGTCCCGGATCAGCCGGGCAGGCACCCAGCCCTGCGCACGGAAGGGCTCAAAGTGTCCCGCGTAGAACGCATCCCAGCCGAGATCCTCGAGAGTGAAGCGTGCCACGACGGTGGAGGTCGTCGTGAATCACAGCAAACCTGTGCCCGGCGTGGCCGGGGCGGCAGGCTTGATCTCCACGGGCGGCTGGGCGGGAGCAGGAGCCGGCGGCGTGGTGGAAGGCGGCGCGCCGAGCGGCGGCGGGACAGGCTCCGGGGTCGGCGTGCCCACGGGGGTGGCCGGGGGCGTGGTGCCATCGGCACCGGCTTCGGCGGCCTTGGCCGCGGCAGCCTCCGCCTGTTTCTTCTTCGAGGCGGCGTACTTCGCGGCATTCGCCTTCGCCTTCGCGGCGGCCTGTTTCAGGTAGGTCTCGTAATCCGGGCCGTTGCCGGTGATCTTCACCGGCGTGCCGATCGCCACGCGGTTGAAGATGATGGGCGCCATTTTGGACGGCAGGCGGATGCAGCCGTGGGAGGCGCGGCGGCCGGGCCGTGAGATGACGCCGATGTGCATGCCCACGCCATCGCCCGTGAGCCGCATGAAGTATTTCATCGGCGCGGCCACGAATTTACCGCCCTCCGGCAGCACATCACGCCCCTGCTTGAAGTCGGAGTTCACCAGCTTGCCGCTGGAGTCATAGCCCTTGCCGTAGAGGTTGGAGACTTTGTCCTTCACCTTTTCGAGGATCTTGAAGTCGCCTGTGGGCGTGGGGAAGCTGGTGATGCCGCTGGCCACATAGGTCCAGCCTACGATTTCATTGTCGTGGTAAAGGGTGGCGCGCTGCGTGTCCACGTTCACCACGATGTTGGTGATGGCCTTGTCTCCCCCGGTCCATTCACCGGGATACTTCCACTCTTCACGGGGCGGGGGCTCCGGAGGCGGGGGCGGCGGTTTCGGGCGGAACAGGCTGCAGGAGGCCAGACTGGCCGCCGCCAGCAGAAGCAGGCCGTTTTTCAGAAGCAGGGCAGGGGAGGTTTTCACAACGCGGGAAGTGTAAGGGCAGGCGCGGACTTGCTCAAGCGGCCAGTTCGCACGGATGAGAGACCAAAAGATCCGCCCCGTGCTCAATCAACTCCCTCTCCCCGCGGAATCCCCAGCGCACGCCGACCGCCCGCATGCCGCTGTTTTTCGCAAAGGCCATGTCGATGCCGGAATCGCCGACATAGGCCATTTCGGAGGTCTTCAGGCCGAGCAGGGCGGCCATCTCATGCGCGCCGTCGGGGGCGGGTTTGCGCGGCACCTCCGCGCGCTGGCCCAGGATGGCATCAAAGCACGCCGGGCCGAAGAAGTGCTCCGTCATCGGCACCGTGAAGCGGTGCGCCTTGTTCGAGATGACGCCGAGTTTCAGCCCGCGCGCCTTGAGCGCCTTCAGCAGCTCCGGAATGCCCTCGTAGGGCCGCGTCTGCGTGTTCCACAGCGTGTCGTAGTGCGCGCGGTACTCCTCCACGCAGGCGTGGATGAGCGCGCTGTCCGCGCGGCGGTCCTCCGGCAGCGCGCGCTCCACCAGCTTTTCCATGCCGTCTCCCACCATCTGCTTGAAGACATCCACCTCGCAGCGCGGGAAGCCGCGCGCGTCGAGCATGCGGTTGATGGATTCCGCGATGTCGGCTAGCGAGTCGATCAGCGTGCCGTCGAGGTCGAAGATGAAGGCTTTGGGGGCGGTCATGTCAGTCTCTCCCATGCGGTGCGAAACCGCCCGCCGCAAGCGCGGGCCGTCATTCACAGCGCCCGGTGATATGCCATGACCCGCGCGAGAAAGGCCTGCCACTTCGGTCCCAGGCGGCCGTTGTCCAGCAGGAAGTGCGGGCAGCGCTTGTGGCCCAGGTCCCGCCCGTCATCATGGCGGATCATGCGCCAGTGCATGTGCGGCACGACGCGGGAGATCGGGATGCCGTGCTCCTTCATCAGCCAGGCCGTGAGGCGCGCCGTGCGGTCGATCGTGCGCGCGCGGTCATTGCCGCGGTTTTCGCACATCTCGATGCCGATGGAGCCGCGGTTCCCCGGGCCGTCATAGTCGGCGTGCTCCCCGCGCTCGTTCGTGGGCAGGCTCTGGTAGGTCGAGTGGTCGTCCACGGTGAAATGCCAGCCGATGTAGCCGATGGCGTTGTGCCGGCCCTTGATGGCGCCGCGTTTCAGCATCTGCGCGTGCGACCACGCGTTCGCCCCGCGGGAGCGGTTCTCCGTGGCGTGGATGGTGATGTAGCGTGGCGTCATCGGCCGGTGCTGGACACGCGCGTAGCGCCCCCTCGGCACGAGGTCCACGGTGACGCCCGGCGGCGTGCGGTGCGGCACGATGCCGGCGCAGGATGCCAGAAACAGGGCGGCCGGGAGGAGCAGAAGACGCGTCAGTTTCATCGTGCGCGCAGTCTGCCGGCAAACGCACGGTCCGTCCACCGGCGAATGAAACCCCGTCCAGCACGGGAACTCATCAGGTGCTCTCCGGGGAAGGAGACCTCCCCGGTTCAGCCCACGATGATGCCCTTCGCTTTGCGTTCCTTCTCGCGCTCCAGCAGCGGGATCTTCTCGGTGGTTTCGAGCACCTGGGTGCCGAGGTCACCGATCTTGGAGAAGGTGAGACCGTAGAGCGCCGGGACTTCGGTGGCGAGGCGCTTGAAGACATCCTCGATGGTGTGGAGGCCGTTGCCGCCGCCACAGGCCACGATGAGATCGCGGAGGATTTCCCAGGTGTCGCGGGCGTTGCCGCGCGCCTTGACGGCCTTGTTGAGGCGCTGGAGGCGGCCGGTGACGTTGATCATGCTGCCGCGTTTTTCAGCGTAAGCGGTGCCGGGGAGCACGACGTGGCTGAGTTCGGCGCTGGCGTTGGCCAGAAGGTGCAAAGTGGCGATGAAGGGCACTTTTTCGAGATCGCGCTGGGCGAAGCCGACTTTGAGCAGGTTCTCGCCGAGGGCGAGCAGCACACGGATCTGGCCGCGTGACATGCTTTCCTGGATCTGGGCCAGTTTGGAGCCGGGTTCGATGCCGAGGATGAGCTTGGCCCCGTTGGTGTTCGGGTTCAGGTCGTCGGCGCGGAGGTAATTGTCCGCTCCGCCGCTGCGCGGGATGACATCGACGTTCGTCGTGCCGAGCTGGGCGGCGAGGTGCTTCACGAAGAAGAGTTCCTCATTCGTCATGCGCGCGCTGGCGATGATGGCGATCTCCTCGCCCTTCTTGCCGGCCAAGGCGGTCGCGATGCTGTTGAGCGCGGTCTTCCAGCTCGCGATCTCATGTTTGCCACCGGTTTTGACCATCGGGTCGGTCAGGCGGAACTCGCTGTTCACGAAGTGGAAGTCGAGACGGCCGCTGTCGCACATCCAGGACGAGTTCACGTCGTTGTTGTCGCGCGGGGTCTGGCGGTAGATCGTGTCGCCGCGGGCGCCGATCTCCATGTTGCAGCCACGGCCGCAGCCGGTGCAGATGCCCGGCGTCTCGGTGAGGAACCACACGCGCTGCTGGAAGCGGAAGTCGGTGCTGGTGAGCGCGCCGACGGGGCAGATATCGACGGTGTTCAGCGAGTAGTTGTGCTCCAGGCGCTTGCCGGGATGCACGGCGAGCGTGGTGAAGCTGCCGCGCTCGGTGAAGCCAAGCACGGGCTCGTCGGCGATCTCCGCGGTGAAGCGGATGCAGCGGCTGCACATGATGCAGCGCTCGTCGTCGAGGCGCACCCGCGGGCCGATATCGACATTCTTCGGCTTCTTGACCTTGTCCTCGCGGAAGCGGCTCTCGCCCTTGCCGTGCTCGACGCTGAACTCCTGCAGGCGGCACTCGCCGGCCTGGTCGCAGATCGGGCAGTCGAGCGGGTGATTGATGAGCAGGAATTCCATCACGCCTTTGCGGCATTCCTGCGTGAGGACGCTCTCGGTGCGGATGCCCATGCCTTCCGCGACGGTGTTGGCGCACGCGATGACGGGGCGCGGCATCCAGCCGATCTTCGGCATGCCGTGCTCGTCTTTCTCCGGCTCCTGGCCGGGCGCGGGGCGCGGCGGCATGCCCATCTCGACGAGGCACATGCGGCAGTTGCCGGGGGAGGAGAGCTTCGGGTGGTAGCAGTAGTGCGGGACTTCGGCCTTGGCCTGCTTGCAGGCCTCGATCATGCGCGTGCCTTTGGGGAACTTGTGCCAGACGCCGTCGATCTGCACATTCACGAGATTGGCCGGGGGCGGGGCGGCGGCAGGGGCGGGAGCTTCAGCAGGAGCGGGCATGAGCGAAGGGGAAAAAAGGGGGCGTCTGGTCGATTATCGGGGTGAGGGAAAGAGCGGCAACCCGATTTTGTGAAAAGTTTCACAAGCAGGCATGCGCGGACTTTCGCTTCGGGGACAAGGCATCCGTCCTGCTCCCGATGAAGTTGTCTGAATGGGCCTCGGACACCGCGGTGGTTGTCGCGGGGGATGAATGCGTCTATTTCTCCCGATTGTCATGAACCTGCCCGCTCTAGCCACGTTGCCGCTCCTCGCCCTGCTCGCCAGTTGTGCACGGCCCGCCTACCAGCAGCGCGGGTATGCATCCTACATCGCGGACCAGTATGCCGGGCGCGCCACCGCGTCCGGGGAGATTTATGCGCCCTACGGCTGGACGGCGGCGCATCACACGCTGCCCTTTGGCACCCAGGTGAAAGTCAAAAACCACGCCAACGGCCGTGCCGTGAACGTGACGGTCAATGATCGCTTCCCCTATTATCCCGGGCGCGTCATCAATGTGTCCCGCGCGGCGGCGGAGCATCTGCAAATCCCGCCCCATGGCCTGGCGGATGTGACGGTGACCGCGCGCACGATTCCCGGTGGCATGGCCCCGTCCCCGGCCGCGCCGCCACCTCCATCCTACGGGCCGCCCCCGTCCGCCGGCTACCAGGCCACGCCTCCACCGCCTTCGTATGGCACTCCCTCCGCGCCGCCCGCCGGCCTGCCCCCGCCGCCTCCTGGATACGGATTGCCCCCCGCTCAGTGAGTGAGGCGGCTCTTCAGCCGCTTCAGCAGCGCCGGATTGCCCTCCAGCTCCTCCATGAGCAGCGTCAGCACCTCCAGCGTCTGGCGGCTGATGTGGTGCTCCATGCCCTCCACATCCTGATGCACCGTGGCCGGATCCAGTCCAAAGCCGGCCAGCAGCCGCGTCAGCACCTCGTGCCGCCGGGCGATTTCCTCCCCCACCTGGCGTCCTGTCTCCGTCAGCACGACGCCGCGGTAGCGCTCATAGACCACCAGCCCGTCCGCGTCCATGCGCTGGATCATATTGGTCACGCTGGCCTGGGAGATCTTCAAATTGGCGGCGATGTCCACCACCCGCGCATAGCCCTTCAGCGTGATCAGGTTGTGAATCTGCTCCAGGTAATCCTCCACCGCAGGTGATCCGAGATGCGTGGTGAGTTCCTGGCGTTTGGACGACATGAAGGGGCGTGGAAGGAGGTTGGTCAGGCTCAAAAAGGGCACGCGCCACCGGATTGCAACCGGGAACACGGCGGCCCGGTGGAGATTCATCCCCGGATTGCCGGACGGCCATGGAAAGCCGCCCCCTGCGGCAGCCCTGTGGCGCCCTTGTCCCGCCTCGTCGTGCTGGCGGGCCTGCACAAGATTCCCGGTTGGCGCGCGCAGGATTCCACGGCATGAATTCCGTCCATCATGAGCTCACCGTTGTTGCAGACCTGGCTTCGTCTCTCCGACGGGCGTCAGCATGCCCTCACCGGCTCGTGCTCCATCGGCCGGCATCCCACCAACACCCTGCCGCTGGCCAGCAAGGAGGCCTCCCGCCGCCATGCCACCATCCAGGCCCAGGGGGAGGCGGAGTTTTGGATCGTCGATCTCGGCAGCGCCAACGGCACCTTCGTCAACGGCCGCCGCATCTCCCAGTCCGTGCGCCTGCGCAACGGCGATGTCATCCGCATCGCCGATGTCGAGCTCGAGTTCGTCACGGAGATCCTCAGCGCCATGCATCCCGCCAGCAAGGCTGTCATGGCCTCCACCATGATCCGCATCGACCAGGCGGAGTGCTGGCTCATGGTGGCCGACATCGAGGGCTCCACCCGGCTCGCCCAGAGCATGGCGCCGGAGGAATACCCGCGCCTCACCGGCACCTGGTTCAAGGAATGCCGCCAGATCATCGACGACTGCGGCGGCCAGATGTCGAAGTATCTCGGCGACGGCTTCTTCTGCTACTGGAAGGGTGGCGGCGACAGTCACATCCGTGTGCGGCAGGCCGTCGCGAAGCTGCGCGGGGCCCAGGACGCCAGCACGCTGCCCTTCCGCGTCGTTTTGCACCACGGACCCACTGTGCTCGGCAGCGTACCCACCATGAGCGAGCTCAATCTCCACGGCCCGGAGGTCAACTTCGTCTTCCGCATGGAAAAAATCGCCGGGAAGCTCGAGCAGCGCATGCTCTTCTCCAGCAAAGCGGTCGAGAAGATGCAGGCTGAGAGCGAGGTCGTCTCCATCGGAGAACACGCCGTCGAAGGCTACTCCGGCCCGCACTCCTTCTTCATTCCGGCACCGCCGTCCACTTTGTGAACGGTCGATGATTCAATATGAATCTCCGCAGAGAAAACCTTCCGAATTCATCTCCTCCGCGGCGTTCCAATCTCAGCCGCGTGAGGACTCTGGCTGTAGCCGCGACCATTCGCCGGGAAACCACGAATGAGCACGAAGACACACGAATCGCACAGGTGATGCAACCTGTCTGTGGCGCCCATGATCCGGCTACCAGCGGGTGACAAGCGGTGGTTCACGCCATTCACCCGTTTCACCAGAATCATTCGTGTCCATTTGTGCCTCTTCGTGGTTCAACTGCATCGTTGCGATTTAGCGAACTTCATTCCGATACGCCCGCGCCAGCAGCGTCACCGGCTGCGTCACGCTCTGGCCGCTGGCGCGCAGGCCGTTGGCGATCTGCAGATGGCAGCCCGGATTGCTCGTGGCCACCACCGGCGCCTGCGTCGCCGTGATGCAGGCCACCTTGCGCTCCAGCAGCTTCCGGCTCTGCTCCGGCTGCGTGATGTTGTAGATGCCCGCGCTGCCGCAGCACCAGTTCGACTCCGGCAGCTCCTTCAAGACGAGTCCGGGAATGCTTTGCAGCACCGCCCGCGGCTGGGAGACGATCTTCTGCCCGTGGCACAGGTGGCAGCTCTCGTGGTAGGTTACCTCGGTCACACCCGCGCCCGCCAGCGGCCTGCGGATGCCGATGTGCGCCAGCCACTCATGGATGTCCTTCACCTTCCGGTCCCACTGCGCGGCCTTCCCGGCATAAAACGGGTCGTCGTGCAGCAGGTGGCCGTAGGTCTTCAAATGGGAGCCGCAGCCGCCCGCGTTCGTGATGATCGCGTCGAGCGAATCGAGGTCAAAGGCGTCGATCTGCCGCCGCGCCAGCTCGCGTGCCAGTTCCAGCTCGCCATTGTGCGCGTGCAGGGAGCCGCAGCAGCTCTGCGCGCGCGGCGTCACCACCTCGCAGCCGTTCGCCAGCAGCACATCCACCGTGTCGCGGTTCACATCGGAGAAGGCCAGGTCCTGCACGCAGCCGGTCAGCATGCCCACGCGGTGCTTCCTGCCGCCCTCGGGGCATTCCACCGGCGAAATCACCTCGTCGGAGAAGCGCGCCGCCATGCGCGGCGTCTGCGGCTCCAGCGCGGCCAGGGAGCGCGGCATCAGGCCGAAAAACTTCACCTTCCGCATCAGCGCATCGAGTCCCGTGGCCTGATACAGCCGCAGCACGCGTCCGATCAGCCGCAGCAGCCACGGCCGCATGAAAATCGTGTTCAGCGTCAGCCAGCGCCAGAAGTCCCGCTGCGGCGCGCGCGCCACGCCCGCCTGCTCCACCTCCGCCCGGGCCGTTTCGAAGAGCTCCGCGTAGTTCACACCCGCCGGGCAGGCCGTCTGGCACGCCAGGCAGCCCAGGCAGTAGTACATCTCGTCGGACAGCGCCTTCGTCACCTCCAGCTCCCCGTCCGCCACCGCCCGCATCAGGGAGATGCGCCCGCGCGGGCTGTTGCGCTCCATTTTCGTCTCCACATACGTCGGGCACGTCGGCAGGCACATGCCGCAGTGCATGCACTGCTGGAGCACGGAGTAATCGAGGGATTTGAGAAGGGATGCGGCGCTCACGGGCGGGCCTTCCAATAAGCGGCGCCCACGCGGAATCCATCAGTCAATTCACACCGGCCGTCCTGCGTCTGCTGTGGAAAGAGCGGACCATCCCCCCGTGCGGGGGAAACCTTCCTTTGGGAGGCGCTCAAAAAGCTCCGCCCCCCGCCGAAGTCCGCCCCACCCCGCCACCTGCCGCCCCGGCCACCCTGCTCCTGCCGGAGCGGACGCAGCGGCTCCCTGCGGCGAGGCGGCCCGCGCCAAGCCGGGGGTGACCGCCCGGCTGGATGCCCGGATGGCCCTGGCCCGCCAGGGAACCGCTCGCTCCCCCAGGGGAACCGCTGGCTCGTCCAGGGGAACCGCTCGCTCATCCAGGGGAACCGCTGGCTCGTCTGGGGGAACCGCTGGCTCATCCGGGGGAACCGCTCGCTCGCCCGGGGGAACCGCTGGCTCATCCAGGGGAACCGCTGGCTCGCCCGGGGGAACCGCTGGCTCATCCGGGGGAACCGCTGGCTCATCCAGGGGAACCGCTGGCTCATCCAGGGGAACCGCTCGCTCGTCCGGGGGAACCGCTCGCTCGTCCGGGGGAACCGCTGGCTCATCCAGGGGAACCGCTCGCTCGTCCAAGGGAAGCCCTGGCGCATCCAGCGGAAGCCTTGGCTCGTCCAGCGAGAAAATGCCATGCCGAGAAAATGCCAGGTATTTTGGCCACGGGCGGGTTCCTTTTCCCCGCTGGAACCCCGCCGGCGTGAAAAAGGAAAACGCCATTTCCCCCGCCGCACCGCGGCGTCGTGTTCCGGGCGCAAAAAAGAGCGTGAGCAGCTTCATGGCGAGAGCGCGGCTGGTTGAGGTCCGCCTCCAGGAATGCGCGCAAAATACCAAACCGGCCTTTTTTTTATGAAGAGGAAATTTTTCAGTCAGACCGGCATGGACTGCGGCAGCCTGCTGCCGCTTTTGGGAGGCCAGCCTGCTGGCCGTCGGTTCTGTGAGCGCCGCCACATCGTCTCCCAATGAGCGAAGGCAACGGCACCACATCGGGGCCTTGGCGTGGACCGGGAGCCTGCGGCGGCAGCAGGGCTGCCTCGAAAAAAAGCGGCAGCAGGCTGCCGCAGTCCAAAGGCTCTTGCCCAGGCCCTTCCAGCGCCCGGCTCCTCTCGCGGAGCGGGAGGACGACCTTGCTTCGCCGCATCATTCGCACTGGGTTTTCAAACACCTCCCAACAGCCACGCGATCAAGCATTTTGGTTGCCCAATTCCGCCATGTGCGGCTAAAACCACACCATGAAGTCGTCAGCACCGTGCTTTTCCGGCTCATCCGTGAAGTTGGTGCGGAGAGTCTTCGACACTGCTTCGCCATGCCAAAGAGAGGCTGAAAGCCTCAAGGATTCCAGCCCAGGGTTGAAGCGGCGTAGCCGCGCAAACCCTGGGACCCAGGAAAAGTCAGCCAGGCGCTCTGAAAGAGCGCAGGAGAACCCGCGAAAGCTCTCCCGCACTCTTTCAGAGTGCCGCACTCATTCCGACAAGTCCCCAGGCTCTTCGAGCCTCGGCTGTTGCTCCCAGAGCCTTTCAGGCTCGTATCCGCATGTTCTCCGACACGTTTTCAACTCCCACCCAGGCAGGCTCCAGCCTTCCAAGCTCTTTCCACGCGCACTCACTTCCCGGATGAACCGCTTTTCCCACCCTTTTGCCGCCCATCAAGGTGCTGGCAAACCGACAGAAGTGTTTCCCATCTGAATTGTTCGCCCAACCCAAATGCAGCACGATGACCAGAGCGTGATGTCGGTTCAACTGGCACTGTGTCTTCGACACCTCCCCGAGATAATTGGTTGGGGACTGATTCCTGCCTTGCTTGCGCTGGCGCTGCTTCGTGTCCGTCAGCAGTGGCTGCGGAAGTGCCTTTTGGGAAGTGCCTCGGCCCTACTGATCGTGTTGTTATGCAGCCTGGTCTTGGCATTCTTCGGGTGGTCCCCAAAGTTGACGGGGCTAGATCGGTGGGGTGCCATCATTGCTTATTTGATTCCCTTGCTCCTCACCGTCGGATTCACTCTCGCCGCTAGCGTCTTGGTGCCATTCCCTCGGTTCCGCTCATTGTGGCGGCCAGCCTCAGTCGGTGCCCTCTCATTCTTCACTGCCTATCTGTTCTACCCTTTGAGTGTGGGTGCTTACTGTGACTACGCCAACCGCCACAGGACCGACACTTGGCGATGGGTTCACGCCGAGGATTGCATCTACCTCTTGGACAGGGCGCAGGGCACCGACTCTGGATTTGCCGGACTGATTGAGGTATATCCCCCACACTTTTCACTCCCCCATTTCTGATGCGAGAGCCGATCAACAAACCAAGGGCGAACAAAACGGATGCAGGCAACGGCTCGAAGGCTGTCTGTCGTGTCAGCAACGTCTTGCGCTCGCCGTCGCCTGATCCGAGTCGTTCGCCCAAGAGACGAGCACACCCTGCTATCATGAAACTTTTCTCAGTCCCTCTTTGTTGGCTCTTTGCTCTGATGGCTACATGCAAAGCGGAGCCTCCAAAGTCCCCTGAAGAAGCCATCAAAGCGTTTCGATCAGAATGGGAAGCCGTCCTGTCACCGAAACTCCGGGCATCTTCATTTCATGAACACCTGAAGCATCAGGTCTATGAGGAGGGCCGTGTTGGTGCCGTAGCGGAGTCCTCCGAAAAGGTTCATACCAATATCACGAACAGTCTCTCACCAAAGAAGATGTCTCTGATTCTTTATGGCAAGCTTGCTGACTTGAAACCTGATCGCAAGGTCTGGTCCGTCGTTAATCCCGGACATTCTGGATCTGGCTTTGAGGCGCTCCTCGACCAGAAGGATGGCAGAGTCATCTTCCTGTGGATCATGCCGGAGGGATAAGATCATGACGATAATCACCGACATCAACAGGGCGAACAAAACGGATGCAGGCAACGGCTCGAAGGCTATCAGTCGTGTCAGCAACGTCTTGCGCTCGCCGTTGCCTGATCCGAGACGCCCAAATTCGAGGTGCCTAGCCGATGATGATCCTGCTATCCAATATCGTTTGGCCTTCGATGATCCTCACCGGACGCATCGTGGCTGTGATACCGATTCTAGCGGGCCTTGTTGTTGAGTTTCTTTACCTTCGCTATGGCACAACCCTCAGGGGAGTGCGCTGCTTATGGGCTGACCTCAGTATGAATCTCGTTTCTGCCTTACTGGGCCTGATCCTGATTCCATTGTCTGGCATCGGTTGGGAGTTGTTGGCATCCATGACGATTTACCCGCTGCTGAACATCGGCTCGTTTAACCCTGTTACTTGGACGGCATCTGTCATATTGGCTGCCATTATGAATGCCGTGGTTGAAGGTTTCGTTCTTCGGAGCGGCTTTGGACTCGTGCTGGGCAGGCGAGGATTTTGGCTGCTAGCCACCGTGAATCTTGTCACGGTCTCGATTGCCGCTGTCTCCGTCATTATAGACCCTCCAAAGTTCTGAGTTCACCTGGTCCTTTCTATGACCACCAGCACCGACGAAACCAAGGCGAACATGCGCTGCAGCGAACGGTCTCTCCGCCGTCCGTTCGAGCGTCGCGGGAGTTCGTGAGCGCACGGTGCGCTCCACCCGCGCCGCCGAGGCCGTCGCCTGATCCGGGTCGCTAGCCCTTGATCGCTGGAGGGTCTGCGCAGCAGGAGAACCCCGGCTTTAACGGGCTCGTGCCCTTGGCCGTCACCCTTGCGGCCGGCAGCGCGGCGGCAGGGTCGCAGGCTCGTTCGCCAGAACGAGAAGGCCGCTCCGCATTCTGGCGAATGCGCCTGCACTATCCGCGGTCCCCGTTTTCTGCGCGGTGGATGGCCGCCGGGCTGCGGCCCTTCGCGGACGTGGTGTGGGCGGTGTGCCGGGGCGGATTTCCTGATTGCGCGCGGCGGCGGCCTCTGGTGGAATGCGGGCATGAAGAGACTGGTGTGGATGATGTGCCTCGTGGCGGCGGTGCTGTGCCCGGCGGTGGGCGCCGGGGCGGTGGAGAAGAAGAAGGCGACGGCGAAAAAGGCCCCGGTGAAGAAGCCGGAGGCGAAACAGGCGGCGGAGGCACCGGAGGAGGTGCGGAAGGCGGTGGAGACAACGCCCGCGCCGGAGACGGCGAGGGGGCAGGCGATGCCGAAGGGGGATACGAAGCCGGCAACGCCCGCCGGGGGCGATCCACCGACAGCGGAGCCGGAGGTGAAACCGGCGGCGGTGTCGTCCATGGAGACGGGCGAGCTGGCGGACTACGACGCGCAGCCGGAGGCGGTGAAAAAGGTGATCCAGACCGCGCTGGGCCTGACGAAGAGGAACCTGACGTATCTGTTTGCCTCGCACGATCCGGGGAAGGGAGGGATGGACTGCTCCGGTGCGGTATATCGCGTGCTGATGGATGAAAAGGTGGCGGGTGTGCCGCGGCAGTCGGACGAGATGTGCGGCTGGGTGCAGAGGAAGGGTGCCTTTGTGCGGACGGAGGGGGTGACGAGGCTGGAGGACGACCGCTTTGCGAAGCTGGCGCCGGGGGATCTGCTGTTCTGGTCGCGCAAAGGGGGCGTGGAGCCGGGGCGGGTGATCCCGGTGACGCATGTGATGCTGTACCTGGGCCGGCGCGCGAGCGATGGCAGGCCGGTGATCTATGGATCGAGCGACGGGCGGAGCTACGCGGGCCAGAAGCGCTGCGGGGTGAGCGTGTTCGACTTCAGCCTGCCGAAGGCGGATGATCCGAAGGTGGAGTTTTACGGGTACGGCTCGATCCCGGGGGTGGTGCGGGCGCTGCCGCCCCGGACGAGCGCGCCCGCGCCCGCGCCGGCGACGCGCGGGGTCCGGGATTGATTTCGCCGCGCGCGGGGCTATCCACGGGGCCATGGCCTTCCACTTTCACACCACCTGCTGGACGATGGTGCTCGATGCCGGGGGGGATGACTCGGACGTGCGGCGCCCGGCGCTGGAGGAACTGTGCCGGCGCTACTGGCGCCCGCTGCACGCCTATGTGCGCGGCCACGGGCTGGGTGAGGAGGACGCGGAGGATGTTACGCAGTCCTTCTTTGCCCTGCTGCTGGAGCGCAACCTGCCGGGGCGCGCGCACCCGGGAGGCGGGCGCTTCCGCTGCTTCCTGCTGACGTCGATCCGGAACTTCCTGCAATCGTATCTGGGGCGGAGGCAGTCGCTGAAGCGCGGCGGGGCGGTGGGGCCGCTGCTGGATGTGGAGGACCCGGAGCTGAACCTGGCGAACCGCCTGACGACGGGCGAGACGCCGGAGACCGCCTACGAGAGGAAATGGGCGCACACGCTGATCGAGATCGCGCTGGAGCAACTGGGGGCGGAGCAGGCGGCGCTGGGGCAGGCGGACCGCTTTGAGGTGCTGCGGGAGCATCTCTTTGACCCGGGCGGGCGCAGCGCGCACGCGGCCCTGGCCGCCCGGATGAACCTCAACGAGGGAGGGGTGCGCACGGCGCTGAGCCGCCTGCGCGCGCGCTTCCGGGACCTGATCCGCGCGGAGGTGGCGCGGCTGGTGGATGACCCCTCGGAGGTGGATGACGAGCTGGCGCATCTGCTGCGCGTGCTTCGTGGTTGATCCTTGTTGTGCCATCGCCGAAACACGCCACCTCTGCACCTCCCACTCTCATGACTCCGCTCCACTCCCTCCGCGCCGGCATCATCGGGACCGGCTTCATCGGCCCTGTCCACATCGAGGCGCTCAAGCGTCTCGGCGTCACCGTCAACGGCATCTGCGGCTCCTCCCGCAGCGCGCGCCAGGTCGGCGGCCTGTGGGGCATCCCGGAGGTGTACGGCGACTACGATTACGAGGCGATGTATGCCTCCCCGAACATTGACGTGGTGCACATCACCTCGCCCAACAAGGTGCATGTGGAGCAGTGCCTGAAGGCGCTGGAGATGGGCAAGCATGTGATCTGCGAGAAGCCGCTGGGCATGACGACGAAGGAGACGGCGCTGGTCGTCGAGGCGGTGCGCAAGGGGGGCAAAAAGGGGCCGGTCTTTGCCGTGAACTACATGTGCCGCTTCTTCCCCGCCATCCTGCAGATGCGCGCGATGGTGGCGCGCGGGGACCTGGGCCGGATCATCCACGTGCAGGGCCACTTTTTCCAGGACTGGCTGCTGCATGAGACGGACTACAACTGGCGCGTGCTCGCCAGCGAGGGGGGCAAGCTGCGCGCCGTGGGCGACATCGGCACGCACTGGATCGACGCGGTCAGCTTTGTGCTCGGCGCGAAGGCGCAGAGCGTGTTCGCGCACATCGAGACCTTTCACAAGACGCGCAAGCGGCCGAAGGGGGAGGTGCAGACCTTTGCGAAGGTCGATCCGAGGAAGATGGTCGATTACAAGGTGGACACGGAGGACTTCGGCAGCGTGCTGCTGAAGTTCGGGAAGGCGCGGCACGGCTTTGCCGAGGGCGTGCATGCGAACGCCAGCATCTCCCAGGTGGCCGCCGGGTGGAAGTGCAGCCTCAGCTTTGGCATCTACGGCACGAAGGGCAGCGTGCGCTGGGACCTCCAGCAGCCGAACGAGATCCTGGTCGGCCGCCGCGACGAGCCGAACCAGATCCTCCAGCGCGCCACGCCGGGCTTCATGGAGGACGTGGCCAACTTCACCGACTACCCGGGCGGCCACGCCGAGGGCTTCAGCGACGCGCACAAGATGCATTACCGCGCCGTCTATGAGCACATCGCCAGCGGAAAGAAGACGGAGCCGCTCTTTGCCACCGCGGAGGACGGCCATCATGAGGTCAAGCTCTGCGAGGCCATCCTGCAAAGCAGCCAGGCGAAGGGCTGGGTGAAGGTGTGATGCCTGCTGTGCTTTGAATGGGGATGGACAAGGGCGAGACAACTCTCCAGGACGCGCTCCGATCACGGACCTTCGAGAATCTGGCGATCAAGCGTATCAACCAAGAGTGTTCTCTGGTGGTCACGGTGAATGGATCCGCGCGCGTCCTGACCAACGAGGATGGCGGCCGGATGAAGTTCCGGCATGCGTGGCAGGTGCGGGAGTGGCTCCAGCGCAAATTCCAGATCACGGAGGAAGCAATCCCCGTCGAAACCTACCGATGAGCATGGCGGGCGTCTTGGCGGTAATGCGGGTGGGGGCAGAAGGACGGCATTAAAACCTGTCAAAGCGCACGATCCGCCTGCAAGGGTGCGTTTGAGGGGCATGAAACAGGCCCTCCTCGCGCTTTCCCTCGTTCTTGCCGCGCTTCCCGCCCTTGCCGAGGACGCGAAGCCCTTTGAAGCCATCAGCACCACCGGAGGGAAGGTGAGTTTTCCCTCCGACTACAAGGGCAAGGTCGTGCTGCTCGACTTCTGGGCCACTTGGTGCGGGCCATGCATCGCCGAACTGCCGAACCTGACGAAGGTGTACGAGGACTTGCATCCCAAAGGCCTGGAAATCCTCGGCGTGAGCCTCGACAGCGAGGACAAGAAGGCCGGTCTCGCCGCCTTCACGAAGGAGAAGGGCATGACCTGGACGCAAATCTGCGATGGCAAGGGCTGGAAGGCCGGTCTGGCGGGTTTGTATGCCGTGCGCTCCATTCCCGCTTGCTTCCTGGTCGATGGCGGCACCGGGCGGCTGATCGCCAGCGGCACCGCGCTGCGTGGCGCGTCCCTGCGGCCCACGATCGAAAAGGCGCTCGGCCTTCCACCCAGCGGCACGCCGCCGGTGAGCGCGGCGCGGTCCGTGAAACCGGCCGCGCCACCTGCCCCGCCCGATCCGCTGCTGGAAGTCGCCGCGAAGGTGGTGAAGGCCGGGCGCTTCCTCGACCACACGGCCGTGAAGGCGCAGCTCAAGCAGCCGCTGCCCGGCGCCGTGGCGCTCGCCACCGAGTCCACCCAGGCGAAATCCAGCCGGGACATCGCGCGTGTCGCCCGCGCCGCTCATTTGCGCGCCGGGTGGTATTACCGCTGCACCCGCTGTGACAAAATGCACCTCAACATGGCCGGCGCCTATGCGGTGGCACCGGATGTCGTCGCCACGGCGAATCATGTGGTCGATCCCCCGGCCACGCTGAAGGACGGCTGGTTCATCGTCGCGAACGCGGAGAACGAGATTTTCGCCACCAGCGCCATCCTTGGTGCCGATGCGAAATCCGATGCCGCGCTGGTGCGGGTCGTCGCCGGTGGTCTGAAGCCGCTGCCGCTGCGCGCGGATGTGGATCTCGGCGAGCCCGCTTATTGTTTTAGCGATCCGCTGAAGCATCGCGGCTATTTCAGCGCCGGCATCGTGAACCGCCTCTACTCCACCGACGCCAAGGAGGAGCCCGCCAGCCAGCGCCTCAATGTCAGCACCGACTGGGCGCAGGGCAGCAGCGGCTCCGCCGTTCTGGACGAATACGGCAACGTCATCGGCCACGTCGCGCGCATCCAGACCTTCAACAGCAATCCCGCGCCCTCCAGCGGCACCACGCTCGTCATGCATGAGGCGATCCCGGCCAAGACCGTGCTCAATCTGGTGAAACGCGTGAACGAGGCGGCGGTGAAGTGATTCACTTCGCCGCTTCCTTTGCGCCCTCGTCCCGCTGATGCAGCGGACGCACCCAGATGTTCCGGTAGCGGGTGGGGTTGTGGTGGTCCTGCAGCGCAAAGCCGAACTCCTGCACCTTGGTGTCCATCTCCACGGCATGCTGCACGATGACGCCGTTGTGAATCACCGTGAGGCGCGCGGGTTGGAGCACATGGCCCTTGTCATCGAGCTTCGCGCACTCGCAGATGATGTCGTAGCTCTGCCACTCGCCCGGTTGGCGGCTGGCGTTCACCAGCGGCGGATACTTGTGGTAGATCGCCGCGGCCTGGCCGTCGGGATACGTGTCGTTTTCATACGAATCGAGCACCTGGACCTCTCCCCAGCCGTGGATGAGCACGCCGCTGTTGCCGCGGCCCTGCCCTTTGCCTTCCACCTTGGCGGGAGTGGCCCATTCGAGGTGGATCTGGCAGGAGCCGAACTTGTCCCTCGTGTCGATGCTGCCGGATTTGCCGACGATCTCCGCGTAGCCGTTCTCCACCTTCCATTTCGGCACGTCGGAGGTGTCCGCGTCATCCTTGCGCGGCTGCCGTTTGAAGCGCGACAGGTCCTTGCCATCGAAAAGCACGATCGCATCGCTCGGGGGCGTGTTTTCGGATGGGGGCGTGATCACCGTGGGGCGCGGCCGCTGCATGTCGCCCTGCCGGTAGATGCCGCCGGGCGTGAAGGGCTTTTCTTTTTTGGGCTCGGCGTTCTTGGCGGGTTCGGCAGCGTGAGCGCTGAAAGTGATGGCGAGGATAGGGAGAAAGCGTTTCATGGATTTGCTTTTTTCTCAATGGTCGTTTGCTGGGAGTTCTTGCGCGTTCCAGAGGGTTTCTTTGCTTTTGATGGCTCGTCAAAAAGCATCATGACGACACCACCGATCAGTCCGGCAACAAAGATCACCCAGATGATAAGGCTAACGATATTCCAGCAGCCAATTTTCTTCGAGTTTTGCTCAGTCACCGCTTTGTCCAGATGGCGAGCAACATCGGTCATGTTAGCCCACCGTCCTGGATTCATGGATCCAGGGGGAGGGACTGTGCCCATGGCTATATGCCATGGGATTTGGACGATTGCACCCTCCGGGCCAGGCATGACCAAAAAAGGAATGAACGGATGCGATGGCGGTGGCATCCATGACTTTCTCAATTGAACGTCGACAGCAACACAAAGAAGTCCGTGCGTTTCATCAGTTGGAAGGACGCGCCTTCTAAAAAGATGGAAGGTATCATCAGCCGCCAACGCCGCGAGTTTGGGAAAAGTCTCGGGCGATTCAATTCCCGTATAAATGTCTGTCAATATATCGGCGCATCCCATGGTGATCGCCATATCCAGGGCATTCATGTTGTATGCCATCAGGACAAAACAGGGAACCGACGAGTTTGGATTTGTTAGAAAGTTCGGGTTATGTACCATTAAAGTGCCAAAACAGAGTATCCCTTCGACGGCCAATCGTTGATATTGTGCCCACAACTGCGGACTCTGAATGCCAAATATCTGATGTGTCTTCCAAGTCTCTTCCGCCTCCTCTTTACTCATTCCGCGTTTGTAGATATGTCGAACGGATAGAGGGGGGTGCGCGTCATCATAAAACGTTTCCCGGAACGATTTGGATAGCACCCAAGCAGAAGCACGGTTTCGGATTCCATCGCCGGCTGCTAATATTGATTCCGCTATCTTTATGGCCGCCTGAGTCGCTTCGCTAACAGTTGATTGCTGGTCAGGTTCGCTGCCCGATGCGATTTCGAGGTTGCTTTCACTGGAAGCGGCCTCTTGAGGCTGTTTGAGGATGGCAGGCTCTGCAGCAGTTCCATCCATGGTCCAATGTAGAACCTTTCTCGGAGGGATCATGATGGAAGTTTCATGTGCCTCGGCACGCCAGAGCTTGTCATGAGGGCCGTCGGTGGTATGGCCGCTCATCATTGGAGCCGAGTGGTCAATCTGGTAGTGGAGAAGGTTGATCAAAAACTCAACCTGCTCCTGGCGGGTGACATCGGCGTCCGCCCACGCAAACTCATGGTCGTGCAGGCCCAGTTGCTCCATCCCGATCGAATCCACCAATGACCATTCCTCATCCACCTTGCAGCCGCGAACACGGCAGACAGCTTCAACAGGATAAGTCTTGTGCTCGAACGCAAAACTGATGATGCCAGCCAAGCCTTGCATGGAGAGCAGCATCTCACTGGCGGGGTTGAAGTAAGCGAGCGCGGTGGGCATCCCACGGAGCGAAGCAGCCGCCCTGAGCAGCCAGCCGATTTCCTCCGCTCGATTGGCGTTCTCTGCTGAGGCGAATCGAGCTTCCGCCGATTCGCCCGAGGCTGGAATGAGATAGCTCACGCGGAAACGCACGAAGGCACGATGTTTCCGCGCCTCCTGTGCCACCGCATCGTATCCAGGTGCCTGAAGAGCACGCTCGAACGCGCCGGGATGCGAAAACGGACCGAAGGCTCCCATCATGTGCGCACCGGTGACCAACGTGGGAGGCTCCGTCACTCCGAGGTTATCCGGCCAGGGGAATTCACAGATATCCACCCAGCAGGACGCTCCATTCGCGAAATCCGTCGCCAGAGTGAGGCCGGCACCTTGCATCTCGGGCCATTGTGAGACGTCTTCGTCCGCCTTGATGGTGTAGCCTTCACGTTCGAGGATCAGACGCAATTCCGCCAAGCCTGGAGCCTCGGAGACAAGAACAGCAACGCATTGTGAGAAAAAACACTGGGTCATCGCGACGGAGCTATCAGTTTTAATCTCGCATGAACAGAAAAAAGGGCTGATGAATCCCGTTAGCCCTTTGTGATCTAGTCGTGTAGCATTCGGCTACTTCTTGAAAACCTTGTTCCCGCCGGAGACGAGGTAGGCCAGCAAATCGAGCAGCTCGTACTGATTCAGCGAATTGATCAAGCTCGGCGGCATCATGCTGACTTTGCGGGTGCCTTTTTTGGCGATGTCGGACTCGTTGATGGCCAGGTGGTCGCTGGGGGCGAAGGGGTTGGTCATCAGGAAGGCTTTGTCGTTTTCCTCGACGACGATGCGGCCGACGAGGACGCTGCCCTGTTTTGCAGGGGCGTTCACCGTTTTCTCAGCAACTGATCGTAGTCGGCATGGGAGCCAATCCATACCCACTCCACGCCACCATCATCCAGTTTCCAGGCAATCGCTCGATGGTGATCTCCCACGCGCACCGAAAACCGGTGGCCGCTTCCTGCGAGCCGCTTGTAGTTCAGTGAGGGATGCTGAGGATTCGCCAACCAGAGGTGGTAGTTCTTCTCGGCAAGTTCCTGAACTTCCCGAGGCAAAGCATTCAGCAAGTCCCAAAAGCGCGGTGTGGCGGTCGATTTCATGCCCTAGCAGGCCAGGGCTTGGTGTTTCCAGTGAGACGGGCGTTTTCCGCCTCCTCAAAAAGGAAATCAAGTTTGCCTGCTTCAGCGTCGGCTTCCATCTGTTCATCCCAAGTGCGCTCTCTGACTCGATCAAACCACTCCGAAAGCTGCCAAAACTCCTGTTTTGGCAGTCTGCTGATCGCTGATTCAATCTCCAAAATCGTGCTCATGGGGCGAAAAATAAACCAATCCCTTCTTACCCGCAACCTTTGGAGATGAAGGCGGCGGGGCTGCCAGTTGCACCGCGACTGGACTACTTCTTGAACACCTTGTCTCCCTTGTTCCCGCCGCTAACAAGATAAGCCAGCAAGTCGAGCAACTCGTCCTGATTCAGCGAATTGATCAAGCTCGGCGGCATCATGCTGACTTTGCGGGTGCCTTTTTTCGCGATGTCGGACTCGTTGATGGCCAGGTGGTCGTTGGGGGCGAAGGGGTTGGTCATGAGGAAGACTTTTTCGTTTTCCTCGACGATGATGCGGCCGACGAGGACGCTGCCGTCTTTCTTGGTGATCTCGTGGCTGTCGTATTGGTCGGAGATGACCTTGCTGGGGTCGATGATGTTCTCCAAAAGATCGCGGAGGGTGTAGCGGTTGCCGGAGCCGGTGAGGTCGGGGCCGATGCTGCCGCCTTCGCCGTTGAAGCGGTGGCAGGTGGCGCACATGACGCTGCGATACATGGCCTCGCCATTGGCGAAGTCGCGTCCGCCGGCTTTGAGGCCGGTGGTGGCGAGTGCGGTGGCTTCGTCCAGCGTGTAGTTTTTGCCGGGGCCTTTGGGTGCGACGTAGTTAGGCATCGCGGTCATGGCTTCGACTTTGTTGCCGAGGGTGTCGAGTTCGGCGAGCTCGTTCTGCGGGACGAAGGTCTCCATCGCGTCTTTGCGGATGTTTTCGATGAAGCCTTTGAAGCTGTTGCCGCCCTTCCAGATGCGCGCGCGGGGGAACCAGGAGAAGAAGGTCTTGCGCAGTTCAGGCGTCCAACCGGCGGTGGCATTGCGCAGCGCATACATGTAGGCGATCTGCTGCGCATTCGGTCGCGAGCCGGCGGCGGCGCGGGCGGCGTTCGCATAGCCGTCGTTGCGGCTCAAAACGGCGTCGGTGGTGATTTCCGCCCAATCATCCTTCGCAGTGGCCATGGCGGCGAGGGTTTTGCCGACGATTTGCTTGCTGTCGATGGCGACGAGGATCTGGCAGAGCTCGCGATTGACCATCGCATCTTCGCTGGGGAAGAGCGGATCGAGGGCTTCGGCGATCTTGGCGCAGACTTCGGCATCGGGCTTGCCGAGGCGGATCAAGATAAGCTGCAAGGCACGCAGCGCGGCCAGTTCGTGGCCCGGAGGCGCTTTGATGGCGCTGAGGGCCTGGAGCATGCGGTTTTGAAGCTCGACATGGGCTGGCGCAACGGAGGAGATGCCAGGTGACGAAGTGTTGGTGGGCTTCTTCTCGGGCCTGCCACCAGCACTCGCCACAGGTTGCAAACCTGTGCCACTTTCTGCTCCGCTGACGCGGGCGAGCGCGATGAGCGCTTCGATGGCGGCGACGGGTTGTTTCTCGGTGAGGGCCTTTTCGCGCCAGGAATCGACGGGAAGCTTCTCAATGGCCACACGAGCGGCGTAGCGCACATGGCGGTCGCTGTGGCTGAGATAGCCCCAAAGCTTGCCGAGGTCGCCCGTGGTGCTGTGCGAGGCCTCGATGGCGTGGCGCATGCGCGTTTCTTCATCGAGCGGCAGCGGAGCGGCCTTCGCGGTGGATTCATCACCGACGTAAGTCACACGATAGACGCCGGATTGCGATTTGCGGCCGCCGACGGCAAAGTACATCGCGCCGTCCTGCGGATGGATGACGACATCGGTGAGCGGCAGCGGTTTGCCGAAGACGAATTCTTCCTTCTCGGCCTTGTAGCTCGCGCCTTTGCTTTCGAGGTGGATGGCCCACATGGTGCCGTAGGTCCAGTCGTTGATGAAGATGGCGTGCTGATACTTCGCGGGGAATTTCGCGCCGGTGCCTGCGACGACGCCGGTGGGGCTGCCGGGTCCGATGTTGAGCGTGGTGGGCAGGTTGTCGGGGTAATAATCCGGCCATTTGCCGCTGCCGCTGCGCCAGCCGTAGTCGGCACCGCTGACGCAGTGATTCACACGCGTGGGGCGATACCACGGGCTGCCGATGTCCCACTCCATGTCGGCGTCGTAGGTGAAGAGCTCGCCCTGATCATTGAAGCAGATGTCGAACTCGTTGCGGAAGCCGTAGCAGAAGAGTTCGAGGCCGGAGCCATCGGGGTTCATGCTGCAAATGTAGCCGCCGGGGGCGAGGATGCCGCGGGCGTGGCCGTTCGCGTCCCACAGGCGGGGAACGACGTGGTCTTCATTCCAAATTTTCGCCGGACGGCTCTCGCTGAGACCATCGGGGAGCTTGGTGTGGTTGCCGCAGTTGAAGTAGATGCGTTTGCCATCGGGGCTGACGACCATGCTGTGCAGGCCGTGCTCGCCGCCGCCGGCCATGGTGTGGAGCTTGGTGATCTTGTCGTATTGGTCGTCGCTATTCGTGTCCTGCAGGCGGTAGAGGCCGTTGTTTTTGCCGTCCTCGTTCACCATGACGTAAAGACTGTCGAAAGCGGCGAGCAGGCCGTGCGCTTTGCCGAGTTCGATGCTCAGTTTTTCGGGTTTCAGCGTTGTAGGCTGGGGCATCGACCCAGCAGAGGCCGGGTCACTGCCCCGGCCTACAGAGGGAACGCTCATGCGATAGATGCTGCCGTATTGGTCGCAGGCGATGAGTCGGCCCTTCGGATCGACGGTGAGGGCGACCCAGGAGCCTTCTTGGTCTTTCGGCACATTGTAGAGCTTCTCCACTTTGAAGCCCTTCGGCACGGTGATGTCCGCGGCGGCGATCGATTCGGCCGGACCGCTGTTTTTGCCGCCACCGGCTTTGCCATCCAGGGCGAGGCCCCACGGACCTTTGCCGTAATCGTTGATGACGAGTGCCTTCTTGAAGTCCTGCGTGCCCGCCTTGGCCACTTCCCACGTGCCGTTCGTCTCGATGACGATGTCCGGACGACCGGTGGGCAGTTTTAGCGTGAGTCGGGCGATGAGGGCCGCGACACCGCCTTTGTTGGTGGCATTGACGATGAGTTCGTTGCTTTCGCCACGCTTGATGACCTGGCTGAGGTCGGCCTTGGCGGGCTGCTGCCAGTCTTCGTTGGTGAGGACTTGCTTGCCGTTGAGGCTCGCAGTCGCGCCATTGTCGCAGGTGAGCTCGAGCGTGGCGAGCTGCGCATTCTGCGGCACGTCGAATTTGTGCCGGAAGGTGACCTTGTTGTCTTTGTTGCCGTCTTTGGAGAGCCAGATCCACTGCGGGGCGGCGTGCAGAGACGAAACGAGGGCGAGAGCGAGAATGAGCGGGCGCATGGAGGGGCGGAATATACGCGCGTCCGCCCGCTTTTTGGCAAGGGAAACCCTGCCGGGCATGTCACGCGTGGGCGTGATTGTGGTTGAGCCCCAGGGCCACCACGGGCACTGCGGCCGCCAATTGCTCCAGTTTGGAACCGGGCTTGAAGCGCACGACATGCTTGTCCGGAATGTGAATCGTGATCTCCGGCTGCTTCGGATTGCGGCCGATCTTTCGGCGCGAGACCCGCAGTTCAAAGGTGCCAAACTCGCGCAAAGCCACGTCATCCCCCTGTCCGAGGTGGGTCATGACACTCTCCAGGAATGCATCCACGACGCAGGCCACGTCCTGCTGCTTGATGCCGGTTTTGTCACATACTTCGATGATGAGGTCTTTTCGGATGGTGCGGGGCATGGCGTTGGGCAATATCGTGCTTCAGCAACGATGCAACGCGGTATTTGGGCGATTTCCGAAGTCTCCCCCTAAGAAACATCCGTTCTGGCGGCGGGTTTGACTCAATCAGGCGCTGGATAGCACCTCGCCCGCCGTCCGAAAATGCATTTTGGCATAGCGCGGCAGCATGTGGGTGCCTTCGGCATCGGCAATGCGTCTGGCTGCGTTTTTGACCGCGGTAGAGACCCCCTTGGGCAGCTCAAAGCCCAGCCGTCCGGTCTCGGACGCCAGCCAGGTCACAAATTTCTCCCGTGCAAGGATCGACGCCGCCGCCACCGCTGGATCACTCTCCGCCTTGGTGCGCTGGACCAGATCAATCCGCCGGCCGCGTTCCTGAAGCGCGCGCTCCAGCACCGCCGGGTTGGCGAATTGGTCGGAAAGAGCGCGCGGGCAGTCCGGACGCTTTTCCAGGAGCAGTTCGATCACCTTCGCGTGCCCCCAGGCCAGGAGGTGGTTCAGGTTGCCCATTTTCTCATACAGCTCGTTGTAGCGGTCCGGCCCGATGCTGACGACCTCATACGCGATGCCCGGCACCGCACGGATCGCGGCGGCGAGCTGGGCGATGCGTGTGTCGCTGGAAATGCGCTTGCTGTCCATGACGCCCGCGGTCTTCAGCCGCCGGGCGATGTCCGCGTCCACATACACACCGGCGATGACCAGGGGGCCGAAGAAGTCGCCCTTGCCGCTCTCGTCGATGCCCAGGTGAGGCTGAAACATCTCCGGATGATGCACCTCCTCATAGCCCAGTTCTGCCACGCCCAGGATCTCCGGCTCCAGCGTGTGCGTGACGAAGTCCTCCGTCTCCTTTCCCTGCACGACGATTTTGGGCCCCTTTTCATACACGGCGAGGCTGAGCTTCCCCTTCGAAGCGGCATAGAGGCAGTATGGTTTGGCCTCGATCTCGAATCCGCGCGCCTCCAGCACGCCTCGCAGTTTCGCGGCCTGTGGTGCGGTGATGGCATGCGTGTAGCTGGTGAGCGCGGGCATGGCTGCGCAGGGAAACGGCGCGCGCGGGTGGATTTGTCCCATGATTTTTCGCCACGGCTCGTCACGATGCGCCGATGCCGTCCAAACGCTCTGACCCTGATTCTGCCGTCACCGCCCGCGCGCTCGTGGCCTGGTTTCAAGAGCATGGCCGCGACTATCCCTGGCGGCGCACGCGCGATCCATATGCCATCCTCGTTTCAGAGGTGATGCTCCAGCAGACGCAGATCCCCACGGTGCTCGACCGCGGCTACTACACGCGCTGGCTGGCGCAGTTTCCTGATTGGGAGACACTCGCGGGCGCGGGAGAGGGCGCGGTTTTGAAAGCGTGGGAGGGCCTGGGCTACTACCGCCGCGCGCGCAATCTGCAGGCACTGGCGAAGGCGGTGATCGAGAGGCATGGCGGCGTCTTTCCAGAGGATCACGAGACGATGTTGAGCCTGCCCGGCATCGGGCCTTACACAGCGGGCGCGGTGGCCAGTTTTGCCTTTGGGCAGGCGCGGCCCATCGTGGATGGAAACGTTGCGCGCGTGCTTGCGCGGCTGCACAACGACGCCACGCCGGTCGATTCTGGCAAGGGCCGCGGTTTGCTGTGGCAGCGCGCCACCGCGCTCGTGCAGGCCGCGGATGATCCGCGCGCGCTGAACTCCGCGCTCATGGAACTGGGCCAGACCCACTGCCGCCCCGCCAAGCCGGCCTGCGAGCTGTGCCCGGTGCGCTCCCAATGCCGTGCCACCGATCCCGAGGCGCTGCCGGTGAAGGGGCCGCGCGCGGAGATCACCGCGCTGACCGAACGCGTCGTGTTCCTGCGCACGGCGGAGGGCGTGCTTCTCGAGCAAGAGACCGGCAGCCGCCGCACCGGCCTGTGGAAGCTGCCTGCCCTGCCGCCCGCTTTTCACGACACGCCGCCGCCGGTGCTCGCGAGGTCTCAATACGGCATCACCCGCTACAAGGTGACGTTGTGGGTGCATGAGCCGCCCGCCGGTCACGCCGGGTGGCCCCGCAGCCATCAAATGATCCCGCATGAACAGCTTTCCACACTCCCCATGCCCAGCCCCTACCGCCGCGCGCTCGACGCGTTGCTGAAACCGCACGCGGGGGAACTCCTCTAATTCATGCCGCCTGATCTCCTCATCGTCCGCACCTTCATCGTGCAGTTCTTCGTGCTGCGGGAGGATGACGCGTTGTACCTGATCGACGCCGGCTTCCTTGGCGGACGCAGCGCTTTGAAAAATGCCCTCCAAGCCCGTGGCTGGGATCATCTGCCCATTCGCGGCATCCTGCTCACGCACGGCCACCTCGATCACGCCCTGAATGCACCCGCTCTCGCCCGCGAGCACAACGCCTGGATCGCCGGACCGGAAGGCGATCTCGAGCACTTCGAAAACTGCGCCCGCTACACCGGCTGGGGCCGCGTCGCCGGCCTCTCCGAATGGATCGGCCGCCGCCTGCTCCGCATGCCCGCCTTCCGCCCCGACCAACTCCTCCACGATGGCGACGAGCTTCCGATGTGGGGCGGCCTCCGCGTCGTGGCCCTGCCCGGCCACACTCACGGCCACTGCGGCTTCTACTCCGCCAAACACCGCCTCCTTTTCAGCGGCGATCTCTTCGCCACCGCCCCCTTCGGCCCTCAAATCGCCCCGAAGGTTCTCAATCAGGACAACACCGCCGCCCGCCGCAGCATCCACCGCGCCCTCGAACTGTCTCTGGAGGGCGTTCTGCCCTGCCACGCGGATGAAGCGTCACCGGAAAGGCAGTTGGAGCGGCTTCGTGAACTTGCCTGTCCAGTCCAGATTTGAAGCTCGGTAATCGGAAGCCTGATCTTTGCGCACTCAGCCTATCAGGAGAACAGGACTGGCTCACTGGCGACCCAATCCGAAGCGCGGATGGCGCTTCTCATGACGGACACAAAGCACTCGAACCTCTTTGTCGGAACGAATTTCAAACAGCACATCATAAGGAAAGCGCTTCAGCTTCACACGCCGGATCCGCTGGGAGCCGAGCCAGAAGGAAAACCGCTCCGCATGGCCTGCCATCTGATCCAGTGCGGCCTGTAACTGTGCAAACAACTCCTCTCCAAGGCCATCCCGGCGTTCTTCATACCAGCGGATGGCCTCATTGACCTCGCGCTGCACTCGGAGGTGAAAACTGAGTTTCCTCATGCCTTGCGGCTCTGGAGTTCAATGCCCGCCAGAAACTCCGCGTGAGACAACGCCACTCCAGGCACCTCGTCCATCTCGGCCGACCGTCGCTCCGCTTCTTGCAGCCACTCCTCATCCACCGACTTCTGCCATTCGGCGGGCACGCTGGCATATAATTGATCGGCGAGGGCGATTCGTTCGCCAACCGGCAGCGAAAACAGCGTTTGGGTCAAAGTAGCCGTGCTCATGCGGGCATCATTTCGTGATTCGTGGCGAAAAGCAACGATCAAAACCGGAGCGGCGGCACAGTCTGGCCGGGACAAATCTGCTGATCGACGTCACCATTTGTCGCACGGGCTTTTGCTCGGTAAGTCAGTGGTCATGACACGCCACTTTCTCCATTCCATCACCTTGCTGCGCGAGTCGGTGCCAGACTGGAGCGAGCATCCGTTTTCGGTCCCGGCGATTCAAAAGCTCCAAACGCTCGAACTGCATCCCAAGGTCACGTTTTTCGTCGGCGAGAATGGATCGGGGAAATCCACGCTGCTGGAGGCTATCGCGGAAAAGCTGGGGTTCAGCATCGAAGGCGGCACCAAGAACACAAACATGGCGATCGGTGAATACATCTCGCCGCTGACGAGCTGCCTGCGAGTCAGCCGCACCATCAACCGCCCGATGGACGGCTTTTTCCTGCGAGCCGAGAGCTTCTATAACTTCGCCACGCTGCTCGACGTGGAAAAATACGGCACCTGGAGCTACGGCGGGAAGAGCCTGCATGCGCAGTCCCATGGCGAGTCCTTCCTCGCCACCATGACGCATCGGATGGGCGGCCACGGCGTGTATCTTTTCGATGAGCCCGAGGCCGCTCTCTCGCCCCAGCGGCAGCTTTCCATGCTCGTGCGGCTTCATGATCTCGTGGATGACTTCTCCCAGTTCATCATCGCCACGCACTCCCCGCTCCTGCTCGCCTACCCGGACGCCTGGATCTATCAATTCAGCCCTGATGGCATCGAACGCATCGCCTACGAGGACACGGAGCACTTTCAGATCACACGAACCTTCATGCACGATCACAAACGCATGTTGAAGCGGCTGCTGCGCAAGGAGGATGAGCTGGATTTGGGCGAGTGAGGTCTGGCAGTGGAGTATCGTCGCGTGGAGATCGGCGGCGTAGTCGATCTCTTCGGGAATTTCCGCCTCAAGGCGGTGGCGTGAAGAAGCGGGCGAAGCCCTTTTTGCGCAAGCCGGCCTCCAGCACTCGATCTCCGGTCCAAAGCTCAGCATTTTGGTCCAGGGTGAGCGCGACGTAGGCGGTGTCGTTCTCGTCCACATCCCGGCAAAGCCGCCATGCCTCCGTCCAGCTCCCCAGTCGAATGCTGTCCTCGTCGATGAACTCAATCCGCTCGAGAATGCTGTGCAGCAGGGAGAGCATCTCCGGCTCGGCGAGACCGCTGGCATCGGCGATGCGTTCCTTGTGCTTGAAGATTTCGATGAAGACATACTTCGGGCAGATAAAACGGGTCTTCGGCAACGAGGTGAAGGCCCGGCGCAGTTGATGATTCGCGGCGATCAGCTCCGAAAAGATGCGGTTCGCATCAATGACGACGCTTCGGCTCATGCCGCTGCGATCTGGGAGAGGATGCGCTGCTTGTTCTTCGACCACCAGGAGGCATCGACCTCGTTGGCGAGCCGTTCCGCGTCTTGCTGGGTGAAGCGGCTCTGACGGGCAGCCCACTCGGCTTTGACAAATGCGACGAAACTGACCTGCTCGCTGTGAGGCAGCGCCTCTTCCGGGAAGGAGAAGACGATGCGTCCATCGGCGTGGAGAGTGTTCAGAGTAGCGGCCATGATGCGGAGTTTGGTTTCGAGCGGACGATTTTCAAGATCGAGTTGATCTGCTCGCCTCATCGCTGGCTGGGAGGAAGAGGAGAAGGATGGTCAGGCAAGCACCGCCCGCACCACCTCGCCGCTGACATCGGTGAGCCGGAAATCGCGGCCTTGGAAGCGGTAGGTGAGGTGTTCGTGATCAAAGCCGAGCAGGTGGAGCATCGTGGCGTGGAGATCGGGGACGGAGACGCGGTTTTCGACGGCGGCGTAGCCGAACTCGTCGGTGGAGCCATACATCTGACCGCCTTTGATGCCGGCACCGGCCATCCACATGGTGAAGCCTTTGGGATGATGATCGCGGCCCTTGCCGTTCTCAGCGACGGGTGAGCGGCCGAACTCGCCGCCCCACACGACGAGCGTGGTGTCGAGCAGGCCGCTGATTTTGAGATCATCGAGCAGCGCGGCGATGGGGCCGTCGGTCTCGGCGCAATGGAGGTCGTGGTTCTTTTTGAGGTCGTCGTGGGCGTCCCACGCCTTCGGACCTTCGTTGCCGCCGCTGTAGAGCTGCACGAAGCGCACGCCGCGCTCGACGAGGCGCCGCGCTAGCAGGCAGTTTTTGCCAAAGTGGGCCGTCACCGCGTTGTCGAGGCCGTACATCTTCCGCACGCTCTCCGGTTCACGGCTGAGGTCGGTGCACTCGCTGGCGCTCATCTGCATGCGAAAGGCCAGTTCGTAGGTGTTGATGCGGGCGGCGAGCTGCGACTCGGCCGGATTCGCGGCGGCGAACTCAGTGTTCCATTGCTTCAGCAAGTCGAGTCGTGCCCGCTGCTGCGCACGCGAGACGTTTTTCGGCGGCGTGAGGTAGGCGATGGGTTCGCCACTGCTGCGAAAGGGCACGCCCTGATACGCGGCGGGCATGAAGCCGTTCGACCAATTGAGAGCGCCATTCACCGGCGCACCTTGATGATCGAGCAGCACGACAAAGGCCGGCAGGTTCTCGCTTTCACTGCCGAGGCCGTAGGTCGCCCACGAGCCCATGCACGGACGGCCGGGCAGAATGAAGCCGGTGTTCATCTGGAAGATGGCGGGGCCGTGGTTATTGCTCTCCGCATGCATGCTGCGGATCACGCAGAGGTCATCGGCATGCCGCGCGAGATTGGGAAAGGTCTCCGCCATGTCGATGCCGGCCTGACCGTGCTTCGCAAAGCGGTAGTAGCTCTTCATGGCGACGTTTTTCGTCTTCTTGCCCATGAAGGCATCCTCGGTCTTCCACACCGGGATGGCCTTGCCATGCCATTTCTCCAGCTCCGGCTTCGGATCGAACAAATCGACGTGCGACGGCCCGCCATACATGAAGAGGAAGATGACCGACTTCGCCTTCGGCGCGAAATGCGGCGCTTTCGGAGCCAGCGGGTTCGTGGCACTCAAGAGCCCCTCCGCGCCGAGCATCGACTGCAACGCGACCGAGCCGAAACCGGCTCCGGCCTGCTGCAAGATCTGTCGGCGGGTGAGGGAGTGCATGGGCGACAAAACGCCGGCGCGGCGCGGCTTGTGCAAAAAGAATGGCGGCTTGCTGGTGCCGCCATCAATCCGTGGCAGAGGGGAGATTTGAACTCCCGACCAAAGGCTTATGAGTCCTCTGCTCTACCCCTGAGCTACTCTGCCGTGGATGGCTCCTGAGGTAGGGTTCGAACCTACGACCTAGTGGTTAACAGCCACCCGCTCTACCGCTGAGCTACTCAGGAATCACTTTCCCTCCCGAAGAAGGGGCCGGATTCATAGGCGTTTCCGTTCCAGGCGCAAGCACTTTGTCACCCTGGAATCCGGGGCGTTTTCAGCCCACGGCGTTCAGCTTCAAAAGGCCGTCCAGCAGGCCTTTGGCGCGGTAAAACTCCACCTCCGCCTCGCCCGTGGCCTGCAAATCGGCGCGGATGGCGGCGGCAGGGCGCTCGGACAGCACATGCTCGCGGATCAGCGCGGTCTTGCGCGCCTGGAGCGCGAGGAACACGGCATCGACCACCGGCGTGGCAGGCCACTTGCCGGCGGCCTGGCCCTCGCGCAGCACCTGCTTGAAAGGCACACCAGCCTTTTGCGCCTGCTGCTTCGCGTCGTTGATGCCGGCAAACCAATCCGGATGTACGAGGCGGTAGTAGTCGCGCATCGCCTGCTTGTTGAAATGGATGACGAGTTTTCTGCCCTCCACGTCGATGAAGCTGGTGCCGCGGAAGGAGTCCGCGTCGATCGTATCGACAAACAGCAGCTCCTCCCGGTCCACGGCGAACTCCCACTTCAGATCCCACAGCAGCAGCCCGGCGCTCTCCAGCAGCTCCCGCACGGCCCAGCCGCCGAGGATGGCCATCTTCACCGTGGTGAGGAAGTCCGCGCTGCTGAGGCCGCTCATGAGCAGCGCCTCCTGCTTGCTCACCGCGCGGTCCTCCGGCTCATATTTGCTCGTCAGGTCATAGACCGGCCGCTCCAGCATCTCCCACACGCCCATCGGCCTGGAGAGGCCCATCTCCTGCTCGTAGGCGCGTTTGGCGGTGTCGGAGAGGCCCTGGTATTTCTTCAAAATGGACGAGCCGCTCGTCACACCGAAGCGCACGATGTACTCCAGCGGCACCACATACGTCGCGCTCTGGTGAAACTGCGCGTAGTCAAACACATGCGTGCCCAGCAGCGCGCGCTGCGGCGGATGCATCACGGGAAAGCGGCGCACCACGTTGTAACAGCTCGGATTCGCCGGCATGCCCTCGCGCACGATCTCGCCCGTCTTCGCGTCCACCATGCCGATGTGGTGCGTGGCCGCGCCGCGCTCCAGCATCTGCTCCAGCGGGCCGGACAGCAGCTCCGCGCGCCACGCCTCGTCCATCGGCGTCGATTCGACGGCTTGTTTCACGCGCCGCCACGTTTCTGGCTTTCCGAGGCGGGAATACATCGCGTGCCGGAAGATGGCACGGTTCAGGTCATTGCCCTCGATGTTGAAAATGCTGCCCACGTCAAAGACGGAGCCCGCCGGCGTCGTCTCGCACACCACAAAGCCCGGATGCCCCGGCACCGCGTGGAGATTCTGCACGGAGCCGCGATAGACGGGCTCGCCGAGCTGCGAGAGGTCGAGGTGTGTGGGCGCTGGGGCGGGATGAGGCATGGCGCGGGTGAAAAACACGGATTCCGCCGCGGCGCAAGCGTCCTGCGCCTCCCCGGCACGCATTCCCGCCGCCGTTTCGGTTGCCATTTCACGCCCCGGGTTCTAACACAGACCCCACCCACCCCCCAAAACCTCCCATGCCCACCGAAAATGACGTTCGTTCCGCCCTGGCGCAGGTGCGCTATCCGGGTTTCAGCCGCGATATTCTCTCCTTCGGCCTCGTCAAGGCCGTGCAGGTCACCGGCGCGGATGTGATCGTGGAGATCTCCCTGGCCACCCGCGATCCGAACATCCCGCGCCTCATTCACGAGCAGGCCATGGATGTCCTGCAAAAGCTGCCCGGCGTGGGGCAGGTGCGGCTGAATTTTGACATCAAGGACCCGCCCGGCGCCGGTGCCACCGCCTCTGACAAGCTCGGCAAGTCCAGCATCCCCGGCGTGAAAAAGATCATCGCCGTCGCCTCCGGCAAGGGCGGCGTGGGCAAAAGCACCGTCGCCTCCAATCTCGCCGTGGCCCTCAGCAAGACAGGCGCCCGCGTGGGCCTGTGCGACTGCGATTTGTACGGCCCCAGCATCGCCCACATGTTTGGCACGGACGAGCGCCCCTACCAGAATGACGAGCAGCAGATCGTCCCCATCGTCAAACACGGCCTCCAGCTCATCTCCATGGGCTTTTTGCTCGACGACGCCTCCCCGGTGATCGTGCGCGGCCCTGTGGCCACGCGCTACACGCAGCAGTTCCTGCGGCAGGTCGCGTGGGACGATCTCGATGTGCTCGTCCTCGATCTCCCGCCCGGCACCGGGGACATCCAGCTCACCATCGTGCAGACCGTGGCACTGGACGGCGCGGTCATCGTCACCACACCGCAGGAGGTCGCCCTCATCGACGCCCGCAAAGCCGTCTCCATGTTTCAAAAGGTCAATGTGCCCATCCTCGGCATCATCGAGAACATGAGCTATTTCCTCTGCCCCTCCGACGGGAAGGAGTATCACATCTTCGGCAAAGGCGGCGGCGAGCACGAGGCCAGGCGCCTCGGCGTGCCGCTCCTGGGCCAGATCCCCATCGAGATGCCCGTGCGCGAACGCGCCGACCAGGGCCATCCCATCGCCCTCGATCCGCCGGAAAAAAGCACCGCCTCCCGCATCTTCCACGACATCGCGGCCAAGCTGCGCTGATCCGGTCGTTTTTTGCAACCGTGACTGTTTGAATCACCGCGCGTTCCATTGATTGGCGTTGCGACCCATCGTGACGCCTGATTATATCCGAGCGGATCAACCGACTCCTTCATGAACCTACCACCCATGCGCGCCGGGGTCATCTTGGCTCTTCTTTTATGGATCTCGTTGCCGGGACGGATGTCCGGCCAGACGCCCGACAGCTTCAATCCCAATGTCACCGGGGGCAGCGTGTACAGCTCGGTGGTCCTGCCAGACGGAAAGATTTTGATCGCCGGTGATTTCACGGCCGTGGGTGGCGTGCCACGGAGCCGGGTGGCGCGGCTTTTTGCCAGTGGCGCGCTGGACCCCAATTTTGTCACAAACAATGTTACGGGAACCGTTTTTGCCATCGCTGTGCAGAATGACGGAAAGATCCTGCTCGGCGGCGGATTCAGCATGGTGGGGCCTGCCACGCGCAGTTACATTGTCCGGGTGCATCCCGATGGCGCGCTCGATTCAACGTTCACGGACCCCGAGGTGAATGGCGAGGTTTACTGCCTCAATGTCGATTCCGATGGTAAGATCGTGATAGGGGGCAGCTTCGACTGGCTGGGGTCCACCTCACGTCACCGGATCGCACGTCTGGAGACCAATGGCAGCGTGGACCCTTCGTTTGATCCTCAAGCGAACGGCGCGGTGTATTGCATGGCCCGCCAGACGGACGGGAAGCTGCTCATTGGCGGCAGTTTCGGCGGCATCGGCGGGAATTCGCGCCTGGGTATCGCGCGGTTCAATGCCGACGGCACCCTGGATGCGGGATTTGTGCCCACCTTTGCGAGCGCCTACGATGTGTACAGCCTGATCGCACAGCCGGACGGAAAGATCGTCGTTGGTGGCGATTTCATCATCATCAACGGCGTCGCCCGCAACCGCATGGCCCGGGTCAACGCCGATGGCACGCTCGACACCGGTTTCGATCCCAATGTGAATGGAATCATCCGCACCCTCGCCTTGCAGACCAACGGCAAGATATTGCTTGGCGGCAGTTTCACCAGCGTGGGTGGTGTGACACGGAACCGTGTGGCGCGGGTGAATGCGGACGGCACGCCCGACACCGGCTTCAATCCCAACGCGAACTCCAATATACATGGCCTTGTCATTCAGCCCGATGGCAAGGTGATCCTGGCCGGCGGCTTCTCGATCGTGGGCGGACTCTCCCGCAGCCGCGTGTGCCGTGTCACCAATGAAGCAGCGACGAGCACACTTACCGTGACCGGGACCACCCAGATCGACTGGACACGGGGCGGCAGCGCGCCGGAGGTGGAAAAAGCCGGCTTTGAAGCCTGGAATGGCAGTGCCTGGATCAGCCAGGGCACGGCGGTGCGCATCGCCGGGGGATGGCGTGCCACCGGGCTCGCCCTGCCTGCCAGCACCTGGATTCGGGCGCGCGGATGGGCTGCGGGCGGGTACCACGGCAGCAGCACCTGGGAGGTGGTGCAGACCACCACCTATGGCGCGGCCTCCAGGCCGGACATCACCGTGGAGCAGCCGCTGGCCACGGTCCTCACTGATGCGGCGGCCGTGGTGGATTTTGGCACGCTGGAGTGGCTGGACACGAGCGCGCCGAAAACATTCACCATCCGCAACAACGGCACCGCCAGCCTCACCGGACTCGCGGTTGTGGTGGACGGTGTTTTTCCCGCGGACTTCAGCGTGGGCTCTCCATCTGCCACCTCGCTCGTGCCCGGCGGGAGCACCACATTCACCGTGACCTTCACCCCTCATGGGGCAGGCAGCCGCAGCGCCGCACTGCACATCACCAGTAATGATGCGGACGAGACGACCTTTGACATCGCCCTCACAGGCAGCGGACAGCACTTGGATGCCGCGTTCAATCCCGGCATCGATGGCGGGAAAGTGTTGAGCGCCATGGTGCAGCCCGATGGCAAAATGGTCGTGGGCGGTGATTTCGTGACGGCCGGCGGTGCCTTACGCAACCGCATCGCGCGGCTGAACGCGGACGGGACGCTCGACACGAGCTTCGACCCCAACGTCAATGGCAGCGTGGCCGCCATGGTCACTTTCCCAAATGGAAAGATGACCATCGGCGGGAGTTTCACCACCGTAGGAGTGGATACCAAGAACCGCGTAGCGCGGTTGTTCGCGGATGGCAGCCGCGAAAACGGAAACGTCAACGCCAACAACACAGTAGCCTGCCTCGCCGCGCAAGCGGACGACAAGACCATCGTGGGAGGTGACTTCACCACCATCTTCTCCACGACACTCAACCGGATCACCCGCCTGACGACGGCGGGCTTCAACGACACACCCGGCTTCAATCCAAACGCCAGCGGCACGGTCAACAGCGTCGCCGTTCAGGCTGATGGCAAGCTGGTCGTCTGCGGGGGATTCTCCTCCATTGGCGGCGGTACCCAAGTCAAGCTGGCCCGCCTCACCACGGCGGGCGCGCTCGACACCACTTTCACCCCGAACCCCGGCATCATCTCATCCCCGCTGGAATGCGTGGCGGTGCAGGCGGATGGCAAAATCCTCGTCGCAGGACCCTTCACCACCATGAATGGCGTCGCGCGCAGCGGATTCGCGCGCTTGAACAGCAACGGCACTCTCGACACCAGCTTTAACCCCGGTCCGGACGGTGCCGTCCACACCATCGCCATCCAGGCAGATGGAAAAATCCTCATCGGCGGCAGCTTCACGCAGGTCAGTTGGGTCAATCGCGGCTACATCGCCAGGCTGAATCCAGATGGCAGCCTTGACACCGGTTTCGACCCCGGCGCCAACGCCGCTGTCTCCAGCCTGGCCATTCAATCCGATGGCAAAATCCTCGTGGGGGGAAACTTCACCAGCGCAGGCGGTGTGGCGCGCAACTACTTCGTCCGCCTGCAAAACGACTCCCCCGCCACACAGGCCCTCAGCGTGACCGGAACCTCCCAGATCGACTGGGCGCGCGGCGGCGCTGCCCCGGAGGTGGAGCAGGTCACCTTTGACACCTGGAATGGCACCGGATGGACCAGCCGTGGCGCGGCCACCCGCGTCGCTGGCGGCTGGCGCAGGACCGGGCTCTCCATCGCCGCAGGCGGTTGGGTCCGCGCCCGTGGCCGCGCCGTCGGCGGGCGCTACAATGGCAGCTCCGGCCTTGTCGAGCAAATCGTCAGCTACGGCACCGTGTTTCCGGATGTCGCCCTCGAGCAGCCTTCCGGCACCACGCTCGTGGACGGAGTCTCCAGCACCGCCTTCGGCCCCGTCGCCGTCAACACGCCCAAAGTACTCACCTATACCGTTCGCAACACCGGCGCCGCCAGCCTCACCAGCCTCGCCATCACCAAGGACGGTGCCGGCGCGGCAGATTTCGCCCTCAGCGCCCTCGGAGCCACCACGCTGGCCGCCGGGGCCAGCACCACGTTCACCGTCACCTTCACCCCGTCGGATTTTGGCCTGCGTGAGGCCGCCCTCCACCTCGCCAGCAGTGATTATGATGAAACCCCTTTCGACATCACGCTCACGGGCCAGGGCGTCAGCGCGCAGGAGTCCTGGCGTCACACTCATTTCGGCAGCACCGGCGGCAGTGGCAATGCGGCCGACAGTTTTGACTTCGACAACGACGGCCTTGTCAATCTGCTCGAATACGCCTTCGGCCTGAACCCTGTCCAGGCAGGCTCTGTGCAGTTGCCGCAGGGGCAGCGCGTCGGGGACACCTTCCAGATCACGTTTGACACCCCCTCCGGCGTCACCGGGATCGTTTATGAGGCAGAATGGAGTTCCACGTTGCAGCCGGGGGACTGGACGCCTGTTCCCGACACCGGCAGCGCGCCGCAGCATGTGTTCAGCGTGCCCGTTTCCGGCAGCCTGCCCATCTTTGTGAGGCTCAAGGTGACCGGCTCATGACGCCGGAAAAAAGCACCGCCTCCCGCGTCTTCCACGACATCGCGGCCAAGCTGCGCTGAGGCCCGGTCACGGGCCGTGGCCGTGGGCGCAAGCCCGTGGCCTTCCCTCGGGTCTCGTGTTTCACGTTCCAAGTTTCAAGTGCCAGGACTTCCCGTCTCACCGGCCCTCGTCTCCGCCTACGGCCGCCGCAGCGCGGAGATCAGCTCATCCACCTTGTCCATCACCTGCTGCATCTGCCATTGGTTGTAGCCGGAGTCGGCCGACTGGCTCAAATGGGTCACCCCGTTGCTGTTGCTGCTCGTGCCGCTGATCGCCGCGTCCAAGGCCGCCTGCGTGACTTCCCCCGGGATGCCCTGCGGGCCGGTCTGGCCCTCCGGGATGCCAAAGGTGAAGTGCAGCGTGGCACCGCTGAGCAGCAGCCCCACCGTGGCCGGATCACCGGGCGGCAGGGTGGTCACGTTGTCGATGACCGCGGCGTTGATCACCGGCACGGCATCAATGAGGTCCTTGAGGCCGTTGAAGTTCCCGCGCAGCGGCGCGGACTCGATCAGGGCGTTCGTCGGTGGGTAGGTGGGGTCGAAGGGCATGGCTGTTTGGAGTTTCTGGTTTCAAGGTTGATTCGCTCGCGCCTCACGCTCGTCTCACCCTGCGGGCTTCGCTGCGCTCAGTCTGTTTGCCTCACTGCGTTCGCCCTGCGGGCAGCCTATGGCTGGCTATCTCCGCTGCGCTTCGGTTCGCACGTCGCCACCGTGCTCGGCTCAGGTGCTGTCAGAGGTCAGAAAGAAGAGGTGGGCAGGGACGCGCTGCGCCGCGTCCGACGAGACACAGCGCGTTCGTAGTTCGGGCTTCAGCCGGCTCTGCTGTTGAACGTTGAAGGTTGGGGGTTCGATGTTGAACGTTGTCTGGGTCAGAGGTGCGCGCCGCGCGTTCGCAGTTCGGGCTTCAGCCGGCTCTGGTGTTGAACGTTGAAGGTTGGGGGTTCGATGTTGAACGTTGTCCCGGTCCGAGGTGCGCGCCGCGCGTTCGTAGTCCCGGCTTCAGCCGGCTCTGGTGATGGCATGGCCGCCGGGAGACACAAGCGCGCAGCGCGGCTCACGGCGCCATCTTCACAGCCTCGTCGCTCCACGGGCCGGCGCCTTTCGGGCCTACGGCGCGCACGCGGAAGGCGTAGTGCTTCCCGCTGGTGAGGCCTGTCACAGTGTACTTGCTCTGGGTCACTGTCTTCACCGCCTGCCACACCGCGCCGGGCACGGCATGCTCCATCATCTCGATCTCGTAGATGCTGGCACCGTACACCGGCACCCACTGCAGGTCGATCTGGCCCGCGTGCTCGCTCATCGCCGCCTTCAGGTCGCCCGGGGCGGGCAGGTCGCCCACGGAGACGGGCGCGCCCTTGAGCGGCAGGCCCGTGGTGGCCAGCTTCGTCAGGTCGCCCGGCGTCACGGCCTCGCAGTTGTTGGCACGCGCGGTGATCAGCATGTCCCAGGCCGCCTCCTTTTGATCACGCAGCGCGTTGGCCGCCTTCCACTGGCTTTCCAGGAGGTCCGCGGCGTCGTTGGCGGCCTGCAGCTCGTCCTGCGCGGTTTGGAATTGCGCGTCCGCCGGCACACGCGTGGCCTGCGGATAGTTGGCATTGCCTGTCATGGCAGCGATGTGGTTGAGGCCCATCGCCAGTTTTTGCAGCACGGTCTTGATCTTGAGTTCGAGTTTAAAGAAGCTCATGGTTCGGGTGTGTTGGCGTTGTGTGACCACCACCGGCGCCGTGGGTTCCGTGTCGTAGCGGAGCGATGTGTCCATCGTGTGTCCTGCGTCGAATCGGAGCGGCATGCGGTCGGTGTTGGAGTTGCCGCGGATGAAACCACAAACCACCCCGCGTGATCCACGCCACAAGGGTTGGCATCGGGCCGCCACCCT
The DNA here is from genome assembly GCA_015075365.1 of Verrucomicrobiaceae bacterium. Lineage (GTDB taxonomy): Bacteria > Verrucomicrobiota > Verrucomicrobiia > Verrucomicrobiales > Verrucomicrobiaceae > Prosthecobacter. The sequence continues at coordinate 310,213 of JABTUN010000004.1, read as the reverse complement.
TGGGCGCAGGTTCGTCCGCCAGCACCCGGAGCTGTTTCTTCCCGCCCGGGCGCGCGCACAGGCAGCGCTGCCTCAGCCCTCCAGCAGCCGGCGCTGGACTTCCATGAAAACCTCTGCCAGCCAGATGCCGGAGAGCGCCAGGCAGCAGCGCCGGATCGTGTCCAGTTTCACCCGACGCTTCGCATTTTCAATGAACTGCACCTCCGCGCGGGAGATGTCCGCCTCTTGCGCCAGTTGGTCCTGCGTCAGCCCCAGCGCCTTGCGCCGCTCCGCCACCACACGGCCCAGCACCACATAAAAGGGATCGTCCTCCGGTTTCTCATAAAAGACCAGTTTCATGCCGGTTTCATCCTCCGGATCATCACAGGCCTCAATACTACTTTGGTTGGGGGCAGGCCCCGGCCGCCCGTTATTCCGCCGCGAAAAGCGAAATAAAATCGTGAAAAAGGCCCGTTCGATCCCCGCCTTTCATTTTGGCGTCCCCGGCGGCGCGCATCCCCGCCCCAGTCGCACGCATTCCCTCCCCGGTCATGCGCACTCCCGCCCCGGCGGCGCGCATTCCCACCCCGGTTGCGCGCATTCCCTGCCCGGCCGCGCGCATTCCCTGCCCGGTTGCGCGCATTCCCTGCCCGGCCGCGCGCGTTCCCTCCCCGGTCATGCGCATTCCCTCCCCGGTCATGCGCATTCCCTGCCCGGCCGCGCGCATTTCCGCCCCGGCTGCACGCATTCCCTGCCCGGTCGCGCGCATTCCCTGCCCGGTCGCGCGCATTCCCGCCCCGATTGTCCCAATCCGAGCTCGGATTGGGGCACTCCCATCTCGGATTTGAGAATGCAGGCAGGTTTCGAGGGCTTGTTGAGACGAACCAGCCGTTGTTGAGACTGTGCCATCGGGCGGCAGGTTCCTCCCATCGCGATACATCAGCGGCACTTCCATGTTCATCGCCACCATCGGGCAATCCATCAAGGCAAACGTGGTCAAACCGTCCACATGGACGTGTTCCAGACACGCGCAGCCAAACTTCTCCTCCAGCAGGTAAGGCCACACATCCTCCAGCGCATCGAAAGCCACGTTCTCACAGGCCCACGTCTCTAACAGCTCGGCAATCCGCATCACCTCCCGCCAGAACTGATCCCCACCTTGAAACTCGTCGTTGAGGTTGATGCCGCAGACCGCCGCCTTCTCCTCACACGCGTCCCGCAGGGAAACAGCACAGGCAAAGACAGCGGTGGGATCAGGCGGATCAATTTCAAAACTCATGACTTCCCACGAACGCGCGGGCGTTTTAGTTTCCTGGCATGCCTGCGCGAAAAAAATGGACTGCTCATGAGCTGCTCATCTTGCTGAACATGTATCACAAGATGCGGTTTGGGCAGATGCATGAACGCAACCCCGCCATCGTCACACTGGCGAAAAAGCTGGAGCGCACCCCGGGGAGCGTAGCCATGAAACTATGCAATCTGGCTTCGCTCGATCCCGCCCTGAAACTGCGCGGCATCAAGGGGCTCACTGGAGCGAGCAAGCTCGACGAGTTGATGTGGGAGGACTTTCACGCCCAGCTCGACGTATTTGTTCCTGCCAGCGAAGAGGCCCTGCGCGATCTTCTCAAGGTGCGCGATGATGCCGAGGTCGAAATCGAGCCCAAAAAAGGCATTCACATCGTCAAAGCACCGCCGAACGGTCCGACTGAAGTGACCGCGAATGTCCAAGTGCGCCGCGGGCAGGAGTATTTCCGCAACGCCGTGCTCAACAACTTCGGCGGGCGCTGCGGCATCACGCGACTCGGTGTTCGTGAGTTGCTGATCGCCTCCCACATCATGCCGTGGGGCACGCACACGGGCGACCGCCTGAATGTTCGCAACGGCCTTTGTCTTTCGCGTCTGCACGACGCAGCGTTTGACCGTGGTTTGATCACCTTTGACGACGAACTGCGGCTGGTGCTGTCGAAACGTTTGAAGGCCGAGCTGCCTCAAGTGTGCATTGAGGACAACTTCATGAAGCACGAGGGTGAGACGCTTTTACTGCCAGAAGACGCCGTGCTGCCAGATGCGGTTTTTCTCGCCTCGCATCGGACAAGCATCTTCGTCGCGAGCTGAAGGAGGACTTGTCTGAGCGCGGCGTTCTCGCTTCTGAAAAACGTGTCGCAAACAATCGAAGAGAAGAAGGATGACAAGGCGCGGTGAGGTGCCGACATTTTTGAGATGTCGCCCGCCTCACAGTTCATCTATTTCGTGATTTACGCCGCCGTGATGACGGGACTGTTCTGCTTCGTCTTCCTCATGCGCCAGCGCCGCCGCACGAGCCGGTTTCCGCTGGGCGATGACGTGCGCGCGATGCGCCGCGCGGGGGAGCAACTGGACCGTGATCTGGCCGTTCTGAACGAACGGTTTGAAATCCAATGCCTGTTACTGCTGGCGTTGCCCTTGGTCGGGCTGGGTCTTCCGTTATGGATCACCCAGCCGTTCTCCGCATCGAGACATTTGGGCGTGGTAGCGGCCTGTCTGGCACTGGCGCTGGCGGGTTTGATTCTGATGATCCGGAAGATGCTGGCGACACTGGAAGAGATTCGGAACAAGCGGCTGGCGTTGTTTGGCGAGCGAGTGGTGGCAGACCATCTCGCGGACCTCTCCGCCAAAGGCTATGCGGTGTTTCATGACGTGCCCTGCCTGGGTGGTGGCGGGCCGTTCAATCTGGATCATGTCGTGGTCGGGCGCGGCGCTGTCGGAGTGGTGGAGACGAAGACCTACCGCAAACGCGCGGGCGTGAACGGGAAGGATTATGAGGTGAGCTACGACGGCCAGAAACTGGTCTGGCCGGACAGAACGAGCACGCGAGAACTCGATCAAGTAAACGGAAACGCCGAATGGCTGCGCCAGGAGCTGAAGAAGCACCTGAACCTGGACGTGCCGGTGTGCGCGGCGCTAACGATGCCGGGCTGGTATGTGAAGGGCGCACCGCCGCAGGCTCCCGTGCTAGTGGAGAACACCAAACGGCTGCCGAACTTCATCCGCGAACGATTCCAAGGCGGATTGACGAAAGAGCAGGAGGATCTGGTGTGCCGTCACCTGCGCAGCCTGTGCATGAACGTGGAGTATGCCGCGCTATGAAGAAGGAAGGCATGGAGACAAGCGTCCTGTCAGGCCTGGATGGCTGGCATTACTGGACGGGGCAGTTCTTGCTGAATTTCGGGATGGTGGAGCATCTCGTGTTCGTGCTGCTGCGGAATACTCTGCCGGGCGGTGTGTCGGAGAGCCTGCGGGATGCCAATCTGGAGCTGCGCTGGGAAAGGCTGCTGAAGCTGCTGCCCGCCGATGAGGCGACAGCGAAGTGGCTCAAGAGTTTGGAGGAGCAGACCCAAGCGCTGACCGAGATGCGCCGGATGCGAAATCGTCTGGCCCATGGGTTTCTCCTGGAAACGGTGGCTGAAGACCTGAAATCAGCGACGTGCCGAATCGTGCAGGTGAAAGACTGGGACCGGCCATACGAGTCAGAAGTGTGGAGCCTGTCATATGACGAACTGGCGAATGCATGCCAGAAACTGAACCCGCTCATTGAAGCCCTGAGCGGGCTGGCCGGTTTTCAAGAGAGAGCTTAGTGGTGCGGCGAAGAGCGGCGTCGCAGAGCGCGGGAAACAGGAGCATCCTGCCTGAGTGATACGTATGACACGCATAAAGGTGCTGAACGAGCCACAGCTGGAGGTGGCGTGTTGTCACGGGTGCTGGGCTGGGCCCGGTGTCTGATGGCCCTGGCGGGGCATGCGGACTGCATTTGTCATGGCCCGATGGCGGAGCATGGTGCGCCATGGACCCCGAACCTCCCTCCTTCATGCGTGCCGCCGTGTTTGTGGTGGCGACGTGGCTGGTGGCCGGTGTGGTGCTGGTGGGAGGAACGCCGCACACCTCGGGGTCACCGGCGTGGCCGGGCTGGTGGCTGCTGGCGATGGATTTGGGCGTGCTGTCGGTCGTGGGCGCGGTGGCGGGGTGGCTGGTGCATCCGTTTTCACCGCGCCGTGATCTGGTGCTCTATGGACTGCCGTTTGCCGTGGTGCTGCTGCCGCTGGTGGTGATTCAAGGCGTGGCTGGGATTCGGTCGTCCCGCGGGTTGTGGGAAGACGCGTGGTTCCTGATCCAGGCGGTGCCTCTCCTACTGCCGGTGGCACTGCCCGCTGCAGGGGCGATGCGGGCGGTGCATGCGTGGCGGGAGTGGCGTTTTCAGCGCGAAGCCCTGGTGACGAGAACGGAGGTATAGACGCGGAGCAGCCCGCACGGCTAGGCGAAGCGTTGCAGACGGCCGCGGTCAATCCGAGGCGTAGGGCTTCCCTTCGAGGAGAACGGGGGCGTGGTGGAGGATGAAGTCCACCTGCCGCTGGACGCGGGGGACGGGATCACGCCGGGCATGGGCCTTCAAGACGCGGCTGAGGGTGCGGCGGTCCGGCGGGGGGCGACTGGCCGAAAGAGAGAAAAGAAGGGAAAAAACGAAGCCGCTTTTTTCGACCTCTTTCCTCTTTTTGATTCGCTGCGCTCACCCTTGGGGCTCCCTGCGGTCGTCTGTCTCGCCACGCCCGGCTCGGCGGTGCAGAGATCGAGGGGGGAGCACGCCCAAGCGTGAACCACGCACGGCAAAACGGGCCGCCTGCATGAACAGGCGGCCCGTGGGGATGGCAGCAGACGGCGGCCGTGGCTGCGCGGTGCGCGGTCAGTTGTAGGGATTGAGGGGACTGAACACACCGCCTTTGATCTCGCTCTTCGGCGTGAGGTCCCTGGCGCGGACGAGGGTTTCGTTGTGGTTCTTAGAGCCAGGAGGATCGTCTTGCGGATCGCCGGGAGCACCGCCGAGGATGTCGCCCTTGGGCGTCAGGTCCCTGGCGCGAATGAGGGTCTGGTTGTGGTTGCAGGAACCGGGAGGATCGTCTTCCGGATCATTGGGGCCGCCGCCGCCCTTGATGTCGCTCTTCGGCGTGAGGTCCTTGGCACGAACGAGGGTCTCGTTGTGGTTCTGGGAGCCGGGAGGATCGTCTTCCGGATCACCGGGAGCACCGCCGAGGATGTCGCCCTTTGGCGTGAGGTCCTTGGCGCGGACGAGGGTTTCGTTGTGGTTGTTGCTGTGCAAGCCGCCGCCGAGGACGGGGGTCCTGGGGGCGATGTCTTTGGACTGGGTGGTGGTGTTCATGGTGGTGTGTCTGTTTGTTGTTTGGAAGTGTGGGTGTGCCGTGTGGCTGACGTGACCATGCTGCACGCGTTCCGAACAACCGGGTATCGGACCTTGGTCCTAGGACTAAAGTCGGATGTGGCGGGGTGGCGGCGGACCGGGTCGGTACCCCGATCTACAGCGCGGCGGACCACGCCTGCGGGATCGAGGCCGTGCGGCACCTTTCGCGGAGGGAGAGGGGCACGTTGCTTCGCCCGGAATGTGACCGCTGGATTCTGAAGGCGTGGCGGACGGGCTGAGAAATGGCCGGCCGGGTCGGTGCCCCGATCTACAGCTTAGCAGGCTGCTGAAAAACGCCCTCACCGGCCACTGGCCGGTGCTACAACATCCCTCACCGGCCACTGGCCGGTGCTACAACAGCGCGCACACTTGCGCTGTAGATCGGGGCAGTGACCCGGTCCGCAGGCCTTGCGGTGTTTTTCAGCAACCTGTTAGGGCTGGAGGCGGGCGCCGGCTTGTTTCATTTCCTCGATGAGTTTCCTGGAGGCGTCGGTGAGGGGATTGCCGTCGAGGAAGATCTGGCAGTAGGGGGCCCACTCGCGGGGGCCGTCGTTGTCCTTTTTCCACATGCGGTGGAGCGGGGCGAGGTCGGTGATCTTGTTGCCGTCGAGGAAGAGGAACTGGAGGTCGGTGAGGGGCTCCAGGGGGCTGATGTCGGCGACCTGGTTGCCTTTGAGGGAGAGCATGGAGAGCCATTTCATGCCGCCGATGCCCTGGATGCTGGTGACCTGGTTGCCCTCGAGGTAGAGGGTCCAGACCTTCGGGAGCTTGAAGAGGGGGCTGGCGTCCTTGATCTGGTTCCCGGCGAGGTAGAGGCTGGTGAGGGACTGGATGCCGCCGAGCGGGGAGACATCGGCCACCTTGTTGCCGGTGAGGGCGATGTACTGGAGGGCCTTGCAGGTGGCGAGGGGGGAGATGTCGCTGATCTGGTTGCCGGCGAGGTCGAGGAACTGGAGGCGCTCGAGGTTCTTGAGGGCGGCGAGGCTGGTGATCTGATTGTCCGGGAGGGTGAGGGAGGCCAGGGCGGTGCATTTGTCGAGGCCGGTGAGGTCCTTGATGCCGGCCTTGCGGCCCTCGATGATGGCGACGTTGACGACGTCCTCGGCGGTGATGGGGTCCTGGGTGTCGCGCTTGGCGAAGACCTGCCTGCGCACGGCGGCCTCCAAGGCCTTGTCCGGGAAGATGGAGACGGGCTTCGGGGGCGGAGGCGGCGCGGGCTTGGCGGCGGTCTCAGCGGGCTTGGCCGGGGCGGGTGTGGCCGGCTTGGGCGGGGTGGGGGCGGGCGCGGCGGGCTTGGGCGCGGGGGTGGCAGCGGCCTTGGGCTGGGCGGGGGGCGGCGTGGCGGGCTTGGTGGTGGTGGCAGGAGCGGGAGCGGGCTTGGGCGCGGGCGGAGTGGCTGCCGTGGGCGCTTTGGCCTCCGCCTTGACGGGAGCGGGGGCGGCTTTCGGTGCCGCGGGGGCGGGAGCGACGGGCTGGGCGGCAGGCGTGGGAGCCGGTGGCTTCGTGTCCTGGGCTTGCAGACCGGAGAGGGCGAGGAAGGCGGGGAGAAGCAGGCGGGGATTCATGTCGGTGACATGTTACGCGGATGGCGGGTTGCATGTTAAGCGAAAATCGCCTCTGTGACGCCCGCATGGTCAATGTGATTGTCATTCTCGAGGTCGATCCCGCCCAGATCGACGCCTTCCTCGCCGTGGCGCTGGAAAACGCGGCGGCATCCCGCCAGGAGCCGGGCTGCCTGCGCTTTGAAGTCAGCCAGGACAGCACGCGCGCGCATGTTTTCGCGCTGAGCGAGAGCTACGTGGACCTGGCGGCGATGGAGGTGCACTACACGACGCCGCATGTGGCGAAGTGGCGTGAGAAGTCCCCGGCCTTTGTGCGGAACCGCTGGGCGGTGAAGGGCCCGGTGCTGGGCTGACATCACCGGCGCGCCACGCGCCAAACGAAAGAGCGCATGGAGACACCCCTGCCTCCATGCGCCCGTTTTTTGTCTTCAACACACCCGGTTACCAGCCGGGAGATTCTTCATGCCGCTCAGAAGCGGATGCACACATCCAAGGTGAGACGGTTGTTCGTCAGTCCATAAGGACGGATGGCGGCGATCTCGTAGGCCGCGCCGACATCGAGATTGTCCGAGGATGCGGCTGCGGAAGCCGAGGCCGACCATGCCCTGGGTGACGCCATTGACATCACCGGCGCCGAGGTTCAGCACATCGTAGCCGTTGCCGCGCAGGCCGGGCATGTTGTTGCCGTCGCTGAGATTGGTCCAGAAATTCGCGGAGACGAAGGGGATGAACCAGCGGCAGGTGTAGTAGTCCACCATGAGGCTGTAGTGGGCCATGACGTTCTGCTCGTTGTTGGTGATGGGGATGCGCAGGCCGAGATTGCCGCTGACATGGAGGTCGCCGAAGCCCTTCTGGAAGGAGATGAAGGGATTGAACTCGCCGCCGCCGCGCCCGTGAAACACATCGCGGTTGCCGCTGGGGATGTGGAAGGTGAGGCCGGGCGTGAGGATGAACTCGGCGGCTGGATTGTCGATGAGCGCGTATTTCAAGCCGGCGGCCAGGTCGAAGAAACCGTCCGGATTGCCGAGCGCGTCGTTGTTCACGTCAAAGTAGCCGTCCTGCGTGGCGATGAGGGCCAGGCGGTCGGTGATGGCCCAGCGGACCTGCACCGCATAGAGCTGCGCGGTGCCGCCGCCGAGGAAGTTGTTGTCGATCGTGTGATGCACAAAGATCGGGCGGATCTCGGAGCGGATCTGCGCGTCCTCGAAGAAGATCGGGTTCGTCACCGGGGCGATGGTGTGATCCTTCCAGGAGGCGGCCTGGATGCCGGCATCCGCGGGAGGCGCGGCATGGGCGGCGGAGATGAGTGACACGGCTGCGCAGGCACTGAGGCCGATTCGCAACCACCTGCGTTGGGAGTGTGTTTGGTGGTCCATGTGCCTACCAAAGCACGGGACATGGCGTGATGATCCACGCTGCTTGCTCGACTGTGTGCATTTGCTGCGATGCGGTACGCAACACACACGATCATGCACGCGTAGTAGCACGCACCACCATGACCACCACACGCCGTTCCTTCCTCACCCAGTCCACGCTCGCCACCGCCGCGGCGGCCTTTCCAGCCGTCGTGCGCGGACAGAATCTCAACAGCAAATTGCAGGTGGCCTGCGTCGGCGTGAACGGCATGGGCTTCAGCGACTTGAAGAATGTCGGCACGCATCCCGCCGTGAAGTTCACCGGCTTCTGCGACGTGGACGCGAACCGCTTCGACCAGGCGGACAAGGCGCATCCCGGCGTGCCGCATTTCAGCGACTACCGCGAGATGTTCGACAAGCTCGGCGACACCTTTGACGCGGTGACCGTGGGCATCCCGGATCACATGCACGCGCCGGTCGCCGTCGCCGCGATGCAGCGCAAGAAGCACGTCTATTGCCAGAAGCCGCTGGCGCACACGGTGTGGGAGGCGCGCCAGATGCGCCTGTGGGCGGAGAAGACCGGCGTCACCACGCAGATGGGCAATCAAATCCACTCCGCGCTCGAATACCGCCTGGGCACGCGCCTGATCAAGGAAGGCGCGATCGGCAAGGTGAAGGAAGTGTGGTCCTGGGTCGGCGTGACAGGCAATGAGCGCACCCGGCTGCTCGCCCCGCCGCCCGCCGCGAAAGCGCCTGCCAACCTGAACTGGGATCTGTGGATCGGCGCCGCGCCGATGCGTGACTACGCGCCCGCCTACCATCCCTTCTCCTGGCGTGACTGGCAGGACTTCGGCGGCGGCGCGCTGGGTGACTTTGGCTGCCACATCCTCGATCCAGTCTTCACCGCGCTGGAGCTGACCTCGCCCATCAGCATCACGGCGAGGAACAGCGGCGTGAACGAGCACATCTGGCCCTCGCACGAGACGGTGAGCTACGTCTTCCCCGGCACCCCATACACGGCGGGCAAGACCCTCAAGGTCACCTGGATGGACGGCGGACTGAAACCCAGCTACAAGCTGGCCCAGATGCCCGGCAACATCGACCTGCCCTCCAGCGGCAGCATCTTCATCGGTGAAAACGGCTGTCTCGTGCAGGCGCACGTCGCCGGGCCGCGGCTCTACCCGCTCGACAAGTTCACCGGCTTCAAATACCCGAAGGAGGAGGGCCGCAGCCACTGGCACACCTGGATCGACGCCTGTCTCGAAGGCAAAAAGACCAGCGACGGCTTTCATTATGCCGGACCGCTCTCGGAGACGGTGCAGCTCGGCAACATCGCCACACGCGTCTGCCTCCCGACGTATGACAGCGTCACGGGCCGGCTGGAGGACAGCAAGCTGGTGCTGGAATGGGACAGCGCGAACCTGCGCTTTGCCAACTCGCCCGAGGCGGACAAGCTTGTCAGCAAGACCTATCGTGCCGGCTTCGAGGTCGCGGCGGCGTGACCCCGTTTTGAAAGGCATCCAGGACGCGAAATCGTCGAGGCGACACGCCTCGGCGATTTTTTTCGCCCCGGCAGGGATGCGCCGCGCCGAGAAACCTCATCCCAGCTTCCAGCCCGCGCGCGGCTCGCGGGAGAGGAAGCTGTTCGCGGTCTCCATGTTGGTGATGCGCATTTCCTTGGCGTCCCACAGGATCTTGCCTCCGGCGCGGTGCGCCACATTGCCCAGGTGGTTCGCCTCCGTGAGCGGACCGGCGTAGCTGAAGGGACTGCCGGTGGGCGTGCCGTTCTTGATGGCGAGGAGCCACTCCGCGTGATGACCCGGCGAGTCCGGGATGAAGGGCGCGGGACGGACGAAGTCCTTGAACTGGTTTTCCGGCAGCAGGATGTGCTTGCCGTAATCGGAGAGCAGCATGCCCTTGTCGCCGATGAAAAGCACACCGTTGCTCCATTTGCTGATGACGGGGTCGTTCGTCCAGATCTCCGGCTTCGATGCGCCCTGGTGCCAGTGGATCTGGCAGGCGGGCATGTCTCCGCGCGGGCCGTATTCATACACCGCGTGCATGTTGGCCGGGGCGATCTCCGGATGCGGTTTCGGCCCGAAGGCCTCGATGCTGAGCGGCGCGTCGAGCTTCAGCGCCCAGAAGGGCAGGTCGTTCCAGTGGCTGCCAAGGTCGCTCATGGTGCCGTTGCCGAAGTCCCACCAGCGATACCATTTCGGGCCGGGGAAATAGACCTCGTGATACGGCCGCATCGGCGCGGGGCCGATCCACAGGTCCCAATCAAGATAAGGCGGCGGCTCCATGGCCTCCTTCGGCCGTTCATCGACAAAGATGATGTCCTTGTTCTTCTCCGCGTCCTCCTTGCTCTGCAATCCCCACGCGCGGGAGACGCACACATGCGCCTCGGTGACTTTTCCGATCGCGCCGCTTTGGATGAGCTCGACAACGCGGCGGTAATTCGCGCTGGAATGAATCTGCGTGCCCATCTGCGTCGCCACGCCTGCCTCGGCGGCGGCCTTGGTGATGAGCCGCGCCTCGGCGACGTTGTGCGTGAGCGGCTTTTCGCAGTACACCGGCTTTTTCATCAACAGCGCAGGCAGCGTGGCGTAGGCGTGCGTGTGCTCGGTGGTGCTCACAACGACGCCGTCGATCTCGGACGCCTTCAGCGTGTCGTAGAGCTTGCGGAAGTCGCGGAAGGTCTGCGCGCCGGGATGCAGCGCGGCGGCGCGCTCAAGGTTCTGCGCGTTCACATCACAGAGAGCGACGATGTTTTCCGCCGCGTCCGCCGCGGAGGGAGCCGGAGGCGGCGGGGCTTTCGGATCACCCTTGCCATCCCCCTTCTTCGGCAGCGCCATGGGGATGCCGCTGATGCTGGAGAGATTGCCGCCGCCGCGCCCGCCCACACCGATGAAGACAAGGTTCAGCTTCGCGTTCGGCGAGCGGGAGCGTGTGATGGCGGGAAATCCGAAACTGGCGGCCGCGGCGGCACCGCTGGCGAGAAACTGGCGTCGTGACGTGCTGGAGGAATTCATATCAAGCTGGAAACGGCCCGGCGGCGGCTGTCTTGCTCTTCTTGCCGGAGATCGCGGCCCGGAATCACAAATCATCGTCACAAACGTCCTCAAACGCCCTCCGGCGCGGTGCCGTCCCGCCCATTCTCAGCGCATGGGCGTCTTCGACGTGCTCCGTGAGCAGGCGGCTGCTGTTGATGATGGCCGGCGGAAGCGGCGCCAGCAGCGCGTCGATGATGGTGGGGCAGCCCTGGAAATCCCGCATGATATTGCCCTGGTGCAGATCACTCATGATCCAGGCGCAGCCGTGTTCCCACAAGATCCATGTGGCGCGTTTAAAGCGTTCCCGGCATGGAACCGCGTGGACAGTCCGCACGGCGGCATTCCGGTCAGCTGCGAGTTCTTGATGAGGAAACGCCAGCGGCTGCTTGACGACCAGGTAGTCAAACATGCTGTCGATGCCCACAATCTCCGTCGGGCAGGCGCCGGCATCGTGCAGCACCATGAGCTTCTCGATTGTTTGCAGCAGCGTCGCATCCTGGGTGAACATGTCATAGCCACCTCCGTCCTCCAAGGCCTCCAGCTCGAAGGTTTTTCCCAGTCCGCCGGTCCTGAACAAGGGGAACAGCTTGTAAACCACGTTCCATTGCGGATCAGCGAAGGGACATGCTTCCGCGCCTGCCTTGAGCGGAAGCAGCACGCTGGACACAAGCATGCCGTCCTCATCATGGGACAGCCCCAGCGACGCCAGATCGATCAGCGGGACACCCCACTGGCGGGATCTTGCCTCAACAAAGGCTGCCCAAACATCAGGCGCGCACGATTGCCGCGATGGAGAGTCGCGAGCTGCCTCCGTGATGCCTTTCGCTCGTCGTCGGTTAAGGGCAGAGCAAGCTGATCGCTCGCCGGGGCCGAAGGCTGCGCCTTGGAAGGCGGTCTCGCGGCCGGTGCGGAAGTCGAAGAGGGTTTGTGCTGGGAGGACATCATTCACAGACAGAATGGGAACATTGACCGTTCCGTCAAGACTGCGCAAGCCTCACGGATAGCGCGGAAACTTCGAGAAATCGGGCTTCCGCTTCTCCACGAAGGCTTTTTTGCCCTCCTGGGCCTCCTCGCTCATGTAGTAGAGCAGCGTGGCGTTGCCGGCCAGGTCGAGCAGGCCCATCTGGCCGTCGCAATCCGCGTTCAGGCAGGCCTTGAGGCAGCGCAGCGCCATGGGGCTGTGCTGGAGCATCTCGCGGCACCACTGCAGCGTCTCCGTCTCCAGCTCGGCAAGCGGCACCACCTTGTTCACCAAGCCCATGTCGAGCGCCTGCTGCGCGTCATACTGGCGGCAGAGATACCAGATCTCGCGTGCTTTCTTCTGACCGACAATGCGGGCGAGATAGCTGGAACCGAGCCCGCCGTCGAAGCTGCCCACCTTCGGCCCCGTCTGGCCGAAACGCGCGTTGTCCGCCGCGATGGTCAGATCACACACCACATGCAGCACATGACCGCCGCCGATGGCATAGCCCGCCACCATCGCGACGACCGGCTTGGGCAGCGTGCGGATCTTCCGCTGCACATCCAGGATGTTCAGCCGCGGCACGCCGTCATCGCCGACATAGCCCGCGTCGCCGCGCACCTTCTGATCGCCGCCGCTGCAAAACGCCAGCGGCCCTTCGCCACAAAGAATCACGACGCCCACGTCACGGTCCTCATGCACGATGTCGAGCGCCTCCAGCATCTCCCGCACTGTCAGCGGCCGGAACGCATTGCGCACTTCCGGGCGGTTGATGGTGATCTTGGCGATGCCGTCGCTGGTTTTCTCCAGCTTGATGTCCGTGAAGGTTTTGATGGGGGTCCACATGGGATTCGAGTTTGAGATTCCTGATCGAAGATTCGAGTTGAAGCAGGATCAGGATTCAGATTCCAAAATCAGGAGTTCATGCAAACTGCGTGTACAGCCTCAGCTCGGCGATGCGCTGGGCGACATCGAGCGCGGTGACGGTTTGCAGCTTGTGCGTGCTGAAGGCCTCGCAGGTGTAGCTGGCGACGACGCTGCCGTGCACGACCGCGCTCTTCAGGTCCTCGAAGGAGGGCTTCGTCTTCCCATGCGCGGACAGCCAGCCGACGAGCCCGCCGAGGAAGCTGTCCCCCGCGCCGGTGGGATCAAAGACGGAGTGCAGCGGATAGGCGGAGCAGGAGAAAAAGTGCTCCTGCTTCTCGCCGAAAAGGTAGCTGCCGTGCTCACCGCGCTTCACGATGACGTATTTCGGCCCCTTCTCCCGCAGCTTGCGGCCGGCCTCGACGAGATTCGTGGTGCCGGCGAACTCCTTCGCCTCGCCGTCGTTGATGACGAGGAGGTCGATGCGCTTGAGCACGTCATGCAGGCGCTCGTTGGCGATGCTGATCCACAGGTCCATGGTGTCCGCGGCGATGAAGTCCGCGCCCTCGCACTGGTCGATCATCTGCATCTGGTTTTCCGGATGCATGTTCGCGGCAACGGCGATTTTTGCCTGCCGCGCGGCGGCGGGCAGCTTCACGGTCCAGTTTTCCAGCACGTTCACCGCCACGTTGTGCGTGGTGCGGTTGTTCATGTCCTGATGGTACTCGCCGGTCCACGTGAAGGACGCGCCGCTGCTGCGCTCCAGGCCGCCGAGGTCCACCCCGTGGCCGGAGAGCATGTCGAGATGCGCCTGCGGGAAGTCATGCCCGATGATGCCGATCAGATGCACCGGGCGGCTGAACACGCTGGCGGCCAGGGCAGCATAGCTGGCGGAGCCGCCGAGCAGGTTGTTTTGCTCATCCTGCGGAGTTTTGACATTATCAAGGGCGACGCTGCCTGCGATGACGACGGACATGAGAGGTTAGGAGAGGTGAAGTGATTAATTCTTGCCCGGGTGGCCGCGTAACTTTATGACGCGCCCGTGCCGGGAAGGGCCGCCGATCATCGGTCCCCCCCCCGGCCTGTCAAGCGTCACGTCCGCCTCTGAATCATGCGTCTGAGCCTCTTTTTCCTCATGCTGATCCTGCTGCCGGTCTCGGCGGCGGTGCATGCGTGGCTGTTCGCACGGAATCAACTGCCCGTGCTGCTGGAGGAGGCGCGCGTCTGCCTGGAGAAAGAAGGCGTCATCCAGCCGGTGGTGACGCTGCACTGCCTGGATGTGGACCTGGCCGGCGAGGCGCCCTCCCCGGAGGCACGCCGCCGCGCGGTGGAGGCCGTGGCACGCATCGGGGCCCTGCGCCTGAAGCCCGGCGCGGACCGCCTGCATGTGAATGCGCGGGTCACGGCCAGTCTTCAGGAAAACCGCCTGCACGTCAGCGGCTGGCTGCCCGGCGAAGGCGACATCGCGAAGCTGGCGGCCGTCCTCTCGGAGTTGCGGCCGGACCTGACGCTGGACACCACGGCGCTGATGCACGCGCCGGAAATCCGCTGGCCGCCGGACTTCCAGCCACCGCTGGATGCCGCGAATGCCTTCCTCGCGCCAGTGGTGGACACACTGCATGTCCCGGCGGAGCTGCATGCTAGTTTCCAGGGGGACACGCTCACCTTGCGCGGCATGCTGCCGGCAGGAGGACTGAAGGAGGAAATCCTCTCCGCCTTGAGCGCGGGTTCCGCAGCGGCGGAAATCGACCCGTCCGGCCTCAAGGCCAGCCCGCATGTGCGCCCCGCGCCGTTTGCCAAGGAGAAGCTGCTGGCTGCCTTTCTCGTGAGTTTTTTCACCGCGCCACCGCCGCGCCGCTTTGACATCCACGACCAGGGCGCCCCCCGGCTGGAGGGAACCGCCACCCGGCGGCTGGAGAGTGAATGGCTGACGCTCCTGCGCCCTGTCACCGGCGCGTCCCGGGTGGACTCCCGGCTCGTGCTGCTACCCTCGCTTTATCACATCCCGGACTACAAGCCGCGGTCCATGCTACCTTCCGCCCTGCTGGCCCAACTTCGCGAGGTGCTGCAATCCCTGACCATCTCGTTTGAGGAGGGCTCCAGCCGCATCCCGGCGGCGGACCAGACGCGGCTGGCCGCGGTGGCCCCTTCCCTGCTCGCCGCCGGCCCCGCTCTGGCACTGGTCATCGGCGGCCATCCCGACCCGCTGGGCGATGCCACACGCGAGGCGGCGCTGGCACGCGCGCGTGCGGAGGCCGTGCTGTCCTTTCTCATCGAGCAGGGCGTGCCCGCTCATGACATCTCCGCGGTGGCCTTTGAACCGGTGTCCGCCGGATCAACCGCCGCCCCCGTCCAGCCGCGCAGCGTGGAAATCCTCATCAAATAAACCTTGAACTTTGAGCCCTGAAAAGGGAACCGCGAACCGGGAACACCCCATGCCCATCGACCTCCAGTCCCTCTCCACTGACACACTGCTCTACATGCTGATGCACAGCGGGGCGTTTGTGACAGCGCTGGGCGCGGCATTCTTCATCATCGGGCTGCTGTTTGGCCGCGCCACCTGGGGGCGCTTCAAGCACAAGGCGCGTGCGCTGGCCGCGGAGATCGACCTTCAGCGCGAGGAGATCGCCACGCTGCGGCGCAAGCTGGGTGAGCAGACCGTCAAACCGGGCGGAGCACCGATCGCCACCGAAACCATCCCACTGCCCGTCTCCACCACACATCCGCTTCCGGCACCACCCGCCCCGAACATCGAACTGCCGCCACCGGCCCCGCCCCTCCCGCCGGAGATCATCACGGACACCGTTTCCATCGCGGCGGAGCCGGAGCCGGCCGCCTCCACACCAAACCCCAAATCCACCAGGCCCAAAGGCCCCGCGAAGGCAAAACCCGGCCCTCTGCCCGCTGCGATCGACTCCACACCCGCCCCGGCAGAGTCGTCGGCAGAACTGCCCGCGACTGGCACCGCGCCCTCCCCGCTGGCCGCCATCATCGCCCATGCGCCGCCCCCGGTGCCCAAGGTGGAGAAGCAGGCCTCCGGCACGCTCGCCGCGGATACAGCCACACTCGATGTCATCCCAGCTCTGCCGGAGCTTCCCCCTGCCCCGTCAGCGCCGGAGATTTCACCGGAAGAAGATGCCAGGCTGGGCCTTGTCTTCAAAACACCTCCGCCACCGTCGAAGCGCGATGACCTCACGGCCATGAAAGGCATCGCACGCGTGCTGGAGCAGCGTCTGCACGAGTTTGGCATCTACACCTACCGCCAGATCGCGCTTTGGAACGAGGATCACATCCGCGAGTTCTCCGCGCGGCTCGCCTTCAAGGACCGCATCCATCGTGAAAAGTGGGTGGATCAGGCGCGCCGCCTGCACCGGGAAAAGCACGGCGAAACGCTTCCCGCCGGCTCATGATCTCCGCCTCCGGCAGCATCGTCGTGCTCACCGGCGCGGGCATGTCCGCGGAATCAGGCATTCCCACCTTTCGCGGCGTGGACGGCCTGTGGGAAGGCCACCGCATCGAGGATGTGGCATCGCCGGAGGGATTCGCACGTGATCCGGAGCTGGTGCACCGCTTTTACAACCTGCGCCGCGCCGCCTTGAACCATGTGGAGCCCAATGAAGGCCACCGGGCGCTCGCACAGCTCGAACGCGGGTGGAAAGGCGGCTTCCTGCTCGTCACGCAAAACGTGGACGACCTGCATGAGCGCGCCGGCAGTGAAAAACTCATCCACATGCACGGCGAACTGCGGAAAGTGCGCTGCGAGGGCTGTGGTGCTGTTTTGACGTGGACCCAGGATTTGTCCTCCGGCACGCGCTGCCGCGCCTGTGGCGGGATCGGCGGCCTGCGCCCGCACATCGTCTGGTTTGGCGAGTTTCCGTTCGAAATGGACCGCATCATGGCCGCGCTGGCAAAAGCGGACCTCTTCATCTGCGTGGGCACCTCCGGAGTGGTGTATCCGGCGGCGGGATTCGCCCGTGAAGCCGCGCGCCGCGCGACCTGCCGCCTGATCGAGGTCAATGTCGATCAAACCGCCATCTCAAGCCATTTTCATCAGCACATCCATGGCCCGGCCGCTGTGGAACTGCCGAAACTGGTCGATTCCATTCTTCATGGAAGATGACGCGGCCCGCATGACCGGGGTGCCGTCTCACTCGTTCGCGTTCACCATGATTGGCTGGTGATTCCGGGCGCCCACCTCATACCAGCCGGGGAAACCGCGCCAGGAGGCTTTGCCATTCGCATCCGTCTTCACCGTTGCTTCCGTGTGCCACTTCCCGCCGATCCATTCTTCCAAAACCTTGCCACGAGGACGGATCGACCAGTCTTTGGACCATGAGGCTGCCTCCGGCTTCCAGTGGGAGCCTTCCCAGAAACCCCACAGCAGAAAGCTCGAGTAAGCCGGATGGCTGAAGACGGCGATGAGCACATCCCGCGTGTAGTCGGCGGCCAGCTCCTCATCCTCGGTGGTCACCACGTCATACTCGGTGATGGCCTGATGCGGCACGATCTTCGCAAAACGATCTGTCACGGCCAGCAGATGCTCCGGGGAGGGCAGGTAGCTCTCGTGGAAGTGCGCCTGATTGCCCAGCCCCGCCACGGTGAAGCCATCAGCGTTCAGTTTCTCGATGTAGGTGAAGGTGTCGTCGCACTGCGGCCCCGGACGAAAGACCTGGTCCTCGTTGACGAAGAACGGCAGCTTCGTGAGCGAGCGTGCCAGCGTGAAGACCTCGCGGTCCAGTTTCTCGAGTCCGGGGCGCTTGCTCAGCATGTCCGCGCCGCCCCAGGCGATGGGATGATTGACCACGTCCCACTCGATGACGCGATCTTTCACAAAGGCCATGCGCTCTCTCACGCTGTCGAGCGTGCGCTGGCGGATCTCGGCGTTGTCCTTGATGTCATGCAGATTGAAGGGCGTGGCCACCTGCATGAGGTAATGCCCGCGCACCGGGATGTGCCGCTCCGCCAGCCACGCGAAGGCTGTGTCGAGCTCCGCGTTGCGCCTGGTTTTTCGGTCCTCGTTGAAGTCAGGCCCCCAGTTGCCGTCTTTGAGGTCATTTTCGAAAACCACGATGCTGAAGAGCTTGTCCACGATCTCGCGGTAGCGCCGGTCATCCTCGCTTTCGCCGCTGAAACGCCTCGCCACGACGGCGGAGCCAAAACCGAAGGCGTGACGCCGCAGCGAGAGCTTCACCTCGGTTTCAGGCATCGGCCGGCCATCCCCACCCGTCACGATGATCGATAAATCCTTTTTGCGATGCTTCTCGATCCGCTCCAGCGCCGCTTTTCGCCATGGCGCGTCCGGATCGCGGCCCTCGTAGGTGCGTTTGATGGGCTTCGCCTTCGGAAACAAGGCCACATCCATCGTCGCGGGATACTTCAGCACGCGGATGCTCTCCACCTCGATGCTTTGCTCCTTCTGCCCGCACAGCAGCACCACCGCGGCCTTGTCCGCAGGCACGGCATCATCCGCCACAAACACCACCGGCTGCTCTGTCCATTCGCGATGAATGCCGACGCCAATCGTCGGCCCGAACGAGGTGTAGGGGGCCTCCTGGAGTTGAAGCTTTGCCAGCACTTCGCCCGACTCCGCCGCGCCGACGACACGCGCTTTGATCACCGCCAGCACACGTTCCCCCTTCGCGATTTCGGCTGAAATCGGGGCCGTGAACTGCGCCGAGTATGCCTTCGCCGGGTCCGCCTTCGTGATCGTGATCGCTTTTCCAGACGCTGTCCCGGCCACCTTGCCCGCAGAAGGCGATGCGCTCGCTTTGATCACGGCATTGCCACGCACATCCACGCCTCCGGGCGGAAGGTCGAGCGCGTAAGAGGATACGACGAGCAGGAAAAGGGGGGCAAATCTCATGTAAGCGGGCCACACCTTCCAGGATGGCACGCAATCGCCAAGCAAAATCCTGTCGAGCCTACTGGGGCAGCACGCCATGCTTCACAAACCACTCGCGGATCAGGCGGAATACCTCCACACGCATGGTCTGGTCGATGGGATGCCCCTGGCCGTCGGCAATGAGGCGGTCGTTCGGGATTTGTTGACGAACCAGCACCTGCTGAAGCGCGGCGGACTGCTCCGGCCGCACCGTGGTGTCGTCCGCGCCATGCAGCATCAGAAACGGTGTGCGGATTTTCTCCGCCACCTTCTCCGAGGGCGCTGGCTGGCCGTCCACAGGTGCGATGCCACTGCCGGTGATCGCCGCCGCCTTCAAGTTTTCCGACGCCGCCAGGCCGATGGTCACAAATCCGCCCATGCTGTGCCCGTAGGCGGCAATGCGTCCGCCGTCCACCTCCGGCAGGCTGCGCAGAATGGCCAGGCAGGCTGCCGCGCGGCGCAGATTCTCCGGTCGCGCGCCAAACTCAGCACGATCTCCCGCCCGGCCCGCATGCGTGTAGTCCGGCGCGATGCAAACCATCCCCCAGGCCGCCATTTCACGCGCCTTCATCATGCCAAAGCCCTGCGCATTGCCACCAAGACCATGGCTGATGAGCACAGCGGGAAACGGTCCCTTTCCCGCCGGCTTGAGCAGGATGCCCCGCATCTCCAGATTCCCCTCCTGATAGGTCCAGCGCTCTCCTTCAAGCTTGAAGGTCCCAGGCAGGCTCGCGGCACGCGCCGTCACCGCAATCCAAACGAAGACTGCCAGCCAAAACGGGAGGAGAAGAGGGTTCACAAAGCGCATGCGGCCCTCTTGAACCAACACGTCGGGCCGTGGTTTCATCCAGCCTGATTTCACCTGCTTGCGCGCCCCCGGCGGCACGCTAAGGAACGCGCCCCATGAAAATCCTCGTCACAGGCAAAGGCGGGCGCGAGCACGCGCTCCTCACGGCTCTCAGCGAATCGCCGCAGAAGCATGAACTCTTCGCGTATCCGGGCAGCGATGCCATCGCGACGCTGGCGACGCGGGTGGACGTGCCCGGCCTGCCGGAGCTGATCACCTGGATGAAGGCGAACGCCATCGACCTCTGCATGGCGGGCGAGGAGGCGCTGCTGGTGAAGGATGCCGGTCTGTCGAATCTCTGCGCTGAGGCAGGCATCCCCTGCTGGGGGCCGCGGAAGGAAATCGCCCAGCTCGAAGCCTCGAAGGGCTTTGCGAAGAAGTTTCTCAAACGTCACAGCATCCCCACCGCCGATTTCACGATCTGCACCAATGCCGCCGAGGCGAAGGCCGCGCTCACCGAAGTGCCCATCGTTCTGAAATTCGATGGCCTGGCCGCCGGCAAGGGCGTGGCCGTTTGCACGACGAAGGAAGAGGCGGAGCAGTTCATCGACGACGTGATGGAAAAACGCTGCTTCGGCGCGGGCGACCTGTTGGTAGAGAAATGCCTCACCGGTCCGGAGATCTCCGTTTTCGCCTCCGTGTGTGATGATGCCTACCAGATCCTCATGCCAGCGCGTGACTACAAACGCATCCGCGACAACGACGAGGGCCCGAACACCGGCGGCATGGGCGCGGTGGCCTCGCTCGAACTCGCTGACCCGGCGTTGATGCAGCGCATTGAGCGCGAGATCGTGCAGCCGACCGTGCAGGGCATCCGCAAAGACGGCCTGAACTACCGCGGCTTCCTTTACTTCGGCCTCATGCTGACGCCCACGGGACCGCAGGTGATCGAGTACAACTGCCGCTTCGGCGATCCCGAGGCCGAGGCGGTGCTGCCAATGGTGCGCGGTGATTTCGCGAACTATGTCTTCGAGGCCGCGAAGGGCTCGCTGAAGCCCGATTTGATCCAATTTGCCCCCGGCTGGAGCATTTGTCTCATTTCAGCAAGCGCCGGCTATCCCGCCTCGTCACGCAATGGTGATGTCATCAGCGGTCTGGAAGCCGTGAGCGGCGCCAGGGTGTACCACTGCGGCACGAAGCGCAATGCTGCAGGCCAGTTTGAGACCAACGGAGGCCGCGTGCTCGCCATCGTGGCCCAGGGCGGCACGCGTCATGAGGCGCGGGACAAGGCCTATGCTGAGAGCCGGAAGGTCGCCTTCGACGGCCTGCAACGCCGCTCGGACATCGGGACCAAGAATTTCGAGTGATGGAAAGTGGAACAGGTTTTCAACCTGTTCGTTCAAGGACATCACAGGTTGGAAACCTGTGACACATTTTTCCCAAGCCGCTCCTCGCTCTCCAGATGCCCCTGCCAGCCGAAATGACAGCGGAAGTCGAGGGTGTGGCTCATTTTCTCGAAGGCACCGACATTCCAATCCGGGTTGTTCGAGCTCACGCGTATGTCCTCCGGCTGGAAGGCGACCAACGGCAGCTCCTTGATCTGAAATGACCCGGCGAGCAGGCGCGTCTGGCGCCAGTTGAAGCCCATCAGCCTCGCGCACACGCAATCGACGGCCACCGGATGCGTGCCAGCGAGCACGACGCCGCAGGGCTTGGGATCGCAGGCCATGGGACCATCGCCCTCGCCGGCGATGAGACCATCGACGAGGATGAGCTGGCGCTGGGGCTTGATGCGTGGTCTGGCATCGCCATCGAAGTAGCTGAAGCACTTGTGCAGATCGAGGATCATGCGCCAGGCGGTGTCGTTCCCATGCCAGTTTCCGGAACGGACGACTTTTTGCGTGTCGCCAAAGACCAGGCGGCCGAGTTTCTTCAGCGGCACGAAGAGCCAGGAGAGGAAGTGGCGGCCAAAGAGGATCTTTTTGGCGTTTCGCATCAAAATGCCCTCCAGCGCCCGCTTCGGGCTCGATTCGGCAAATTGGTCGCCACCTTCGGCTGGCGTGCCCTCGGTATGCCGCGGCAGCCAGTTCGTGCGTGGCGTGGTGCCAACGAGGTTTTTCAGCGCCACGGTGAGGCCGACTTTTTTGTGCGTTTTGAGCTTCGGGAGGTTGATGAGCACATCCGCGGCCATCGGCGTGCGGCAGATGCGGTATTCGTGATGCGGATCGGTGTGCTGGCGGTTCGTCGTGGCGAAGTCGTAGGAGGCTCCGTAGAGCTTGCCGAGGCCGCGAAAGCCGAAGAACTCGCTTTTTTCGTCCAAATGCACGTCCACAGCCCCGGCGGGATCGCTCGGCAGCTCGCGTTTTGAGACGGTGACTCCATCGACGACCTTCCACTCTTCGCAGCGCATGTCGAAAAGGGTGAAGGTGATGCCCGGAAAGTCGCGCCGGCATTCCTCGATGAGGTCGTCGAGCCGGTGGAGACGACGGATCGCGTCGAAGGAGGAATCGCTCTGCGGTGCATCGCAAAGGGTGACGCGTCCGCTGCCCTGAAGCTGGCGGGCGGCCCAGCGGGTCACCTCGCGAACGAAAGCGGGATGCGTGATGATGGCCAGCCAGCTCGCCTCATCGTGGGGCGTGCGGGTGTCGTGCTCTTTGACCCAGTTGGGCTTGATCACGACGTGCTCGCCCGGCTGGATATAGTCCACCGGCAGCCCGATGGCGGCGATGGCGGCCTCGATTTGTCCACGCAGCAGCTCCGTGTCGTCATACGCGGGCTGGCCGCGGATGACCGAGACGTGAGGGGAGCCGAAGGCGGAAGGTGGGAGCATCCGGTCATTTTTATCTTTTATCTTTCATCCTTCACCTTTTATTCCGGGACTCGTGCTCCGTTTTCTCCGCCGCCTGATCCTGCTCGTGATCGCCAGCTTCGCGCTGGCGGTGGCGGTGTATTCGAGCACGGAGTCCTTCAGCCAGCGCTGGCGTGGCTTTGTGACGGGCGAGCTTGCCAGACACGGCGTCTATCTCGACTTTGAGCGGCTCACGATCAGCCCCTTTGGCGGGCTGGTGGCGAAGGAGGTGCGCGTTTTCAATGACGCGGACCGCAAGACAGAGATCGCTGCCCTGGATCGAGTAAACCTCAAAGTGGACATGGCCTTGCTGATGGAGGGGCAGTTGAGTGTCGAGTCGCTGGAGCTGGACCATGCAAGTGTCTCTCTGCCGGTTGATCCCGAGCGTCCCGACCTGACGGTGATCCATCTGGAGGACTTCAACGGCAAGGCGGCACTGAACGGCGACCAAGTCGAGATCCGCCAGGCGGAAGGTGTGCTGGCGGGCATCCAGCTGGACATCCGCGGCGTGCTAACCCTGCCCCGGCGCACGGAGCGGCCGGATGACGACCAACGCAGCGCCATGCAGCGCCTCAGCGTACTGCGGGAGCACCGCGTGCAGATCCAGAACGTGCTGGACTGGCTGGCCCGCTTCGAGTCGCCAAAACGTCCCACGGTGCGCGTGGAGGTCAGCGGTGACCTGAACCGGCCGGAGGAACTGAAGGCCGAGGTGTCCTTCCGCGCGGAGCAACTGCGCTACGAGGACTACATCTGGCGGGAATGGATCGCGGATGCCGAGTACGACAGCGGCATGATCGACGTGAAGCGCCTGCATTTAAGCGACCACCTCGGCCACATCGAAGCCACGGCCACCTGGCGCATCGGCACGGAGCGCGTGCGCTTCCAGCTCAGTTCCACCGCGGACATCCCGGCGCTGGCGCGGACTTTCTTCGATGTGGACGGCCTGCGCGAGGCGGTCTTTTACGAGCCGCCGCAGCTCGCGCTGGAGGGCTTCTGGTATCCGGGCAAAAACAAGGGGAAGGCGAAGGAGCAGCAGGTTTTTCCCGCCGAGGTCACGGGACGCGTGGATTGCAAGCGCTTCGGCTCCCGCGGCGCCCTCTTCGAGGGCCTCAGCGCCAGCATCGGCGTGAACGAGCAAGGTTTTTATGTGCGCGATGCCGTGCTGAAACACAAGACCGGCCAGGTGCTGCTCCAGCTCATGCAGCACCGCGAGCAAGGCGTGAAGTACGACGCCACGCTGCGCATGGATCCGAACGTGCTGCTGCCCTTTGTCCTGCGTGAAAAGACGCGCGAGGTCATCCGCCGCTTCCAGTTCGACGAGAAGTCGCACATCAATGTGCATGTGGCCGGCGAGGGGCCTTCCTTCGTGCTGCAGGACGGCATGAACTCCGGACATGGAGTGCTGCGCCACTTTCATTACAACGGTGTCTTCCTGGAGGAGATGGAGGCGGACATCGCCTTCCAGGGCTTCTTCCAGAACTTTCGCAACATCCGCATCCGCCACCCGCAGGGGCCCGCCACGGCGGAGGATGTCTTCCTCAACGACGAGGAAAAGTGGGTGCGCCTCACCAACGTGCGTGCGGAGAGCGACACAGCCGACCTCGTGCGATGTTTTGCGCCGAAAACGGCCGCGCACATCGCCAAATACCGCATCACCAACGGCGCGGTCGTCACGGTGAACGGCACCATTGGCATCCGGGATCCGAAATTCAACGACTACGCCGTCACCTTCAAGCATGCGGGAGGCACCGGCCACTACGAGCTCTGGCGGGAGGATTACACCATCGCCGCGCCTGATGGGGAGGTGCGGATCAAGAACAGCACGCTCTCCTTTGACGTGAAGGGCCTGCT
Source organism: Verrucomicrobiaceae bacterium (assembly GCA_015075365.1). Lineage (GTDB taxonomy): Bacteria > Verrucomicrobiota > Verrucomicrobiia > Verrucomicrobiales > Verrucomicrobiaceae > Prosthecobacter. The sequence continues at coordinate 285,845 of JABTUN010000004.1, read as the reverse complement.
CTTCGGCCGGCCTCTCCGCGCACAGGGCCAGACTGACCTGACCCCCGGTGTCACCAATTACCATGTCGATGTCACCGCCGGAGTCTTCCCGTATGAGGTCTTTGGAAAAAAGCTCGACTTCACCGGTGTGAGCGCGGACGTGAAGACTCGCGGCAATGATGTCGATTTCGATGTCAAAGCCCGTGTGCTGGGCGGCGGCGTCACGATGAAGGGGTCCTTTGACACCTCCCGCGAGCCCAATCCTTACAAGGGGGAGATCCGGCTCGACGCGGTCAGCTTCCGCCAGTTCGCGCAGACCTACTCCAAGAACGACGACACCAGCGTGGGCGACATCAGCGGCCACCTCAATTTCACCGGCCGCGTGGACGACTGGAAGGCGCTCAAAGGCGATGGCGTGCTCATCATTGTGAACGGCAACCTCATGTCCGTGCCCATCCTCGGCCCCCTCACGCCCATCATTGGCGCGCTGCTGCCGCGGCCCATCGCCGGCTACAACATCGCCAAGGAGGCCTCCTGCAATTTCACCGTCGCCGACGGCTTCATCAGCACCAAAGACCTTGTCGCGCTGACCACCAGCTTCCGCATCACCTCGCGTGGCAACGTGGATTTCATCCGCGATGACATCGACTTCGACGCCGAGGTGCGCATCCGCGGCATCCTGGCCATCCCCACCTTCTTGCTGAGCGAGCTCCTCGCCTACCACGGCACAGGGACGGTCGCGAACACGAAATGGGTGCCAAAGATCCTTGGTGGCGGAGCCCGCGGCAGCAACGACACGCCCCCTCCTTCCGTGACGCCCGCCGAGCCGCCCAAGAAGCGGCGCTCCCTCTTCGGGAACTGAGGTTGCGGCAGCATGATCGAGTGATGGAGCGAGACGCCACGCAAACTCCGTCCATCAAGAATCAACAAGCGTTGTTCATCAATCCCCAGCCCTTCCCGCATCCTCCATCTCTCCACCACTCCACTGATCCGCCCTTCCCCCATCGGCATGTTGATTTTTCAACATCCATCTTGACGACATCACCAGGTTGCTGAAAAATCAGCACCCATGTGGGACGACAAGCATTCCAATGAGCTGAGCCGGCGCGAGCGCCAGGTGGTGGAGATCGTGATGCGCCGCGGACGCGCCTCCGCGCGCGAAATCGAAGAAGAATTGCCCGACGCGCCGACCTACTCCGCCGTGCGCTCCATTTTGCGCCTCCTCGTCGAGCGCGAGTTGCTGGTGAAAACCCAGGAGGACGGCCGTGACTGGTTCTCTCTGCCCGTCTCCACCAAAAAGGCCCGCGCCGGCGTCCTCACGCGCATGGTGAACCAGTTCTTCGACAACTCCGTCGGCGAGGCCGCGCTCGCGCTCCTGGGCCAGCGGAATGTCAAACTCAGCGCCGAGGAGGCGCGGAAACTCATCGAACTCATCGAACAGGCCCGCAAATCATGAACTCCATCCTCCGCATCCTCGCGCAATACGAGGGCCTCGCACTGCTCGTGTCCTCCCTCCTCACCAGCGGCGCGGTCGTGTGCGTGGCAGCCGCCGCGTCCATGACGTTGCGCGCTCGCTCCGCGCGCTCCCGCAGCGCTGTGTGGCGGCTGGCGATGCTCGCGCTGCTCGTTGTGGGCGTGTGGCGGCTCATGCCGGATCTTTCGCCACCGGTCGCCGTCGCAGAGTGGACGGTTGCTATAAGCGTCGAAGAGACCGCCAGCATCGCAATCGAGCCTGTGGCGTTTGTTCTGCCGGAAACAACCGTTTGGGAGCGGCTGGTGGATTGGAGTGACACCTGGGCCTTGAGCGTATGGCTGGCCGTGGCGGCGGCGTGGATGCTGTTTCGCATCACCAGCGTCTTTTTTGGCCTGCGCGCCCTCTCACGCCGCTCTCGCGAGGCACCACAGCACACGCGCCGCATGGGTCATGAGTCCGGCTTGCCGGACGGGACGGACTTTCGCCTCGTGGACGGCCTGGGCTCGCCCATGCTCACCGGATGGCGGAAACCAGTGATCTGGCTGCCCGCGCAGGCCGCAGGGTGGGGCGAGCATCGCCTGCATGCTGTGATGAGCCATGAGGCCGCGCACTGGCAGCGCGGCGACTGGCTGTGGCAGTGGCTGGCGCAGGCCGCCGTGTGCCTGTGGTGGTGGCAGCCGCTCGCCTGGCTGGCGGGAAAGCAGCTCCGTGTCGAGACGGAGCACGCCGCCGATGACATGGCTGTCACCGGCGCTGAAAACGCGCCGGATTACGCGCGTGCGCTTGTCGAGATCGCCGCAGGCATGCCCTCGCGGATGAGGAGTGCCACCGGCGTGTCCATGTTTGGCAACGACGGGGTCAAACACCGCGTGCAGGCCCTCATCCGCGCGAATCGCTGGCGCGGACGCATCGGCCTCGGTGCGATGCTCGCCCTTGCCCTCGTTGCCGCCGCGCTCGCCTTCCTCGCGGTCACGAAAGTCGAGTTCATTCCACAAAAGCCGGTCTATCGCAGCCTCGCAAAGCTCGTCGCGGGCGGAAAGTTCGCACTCAACGGCGAGGCTGCGTGGAAAGAGATCCTCCAGGACTTTTACGGCACCATCATTGAGACGATCGAAAGCGCGGAGATGCAGCAAAAAGCACGCGAGCGCGTCAGCGCCCTGCATTCCGATCTCAAGCACACCGACATGGAAATCCGTGTCGCCCAGACCAAGGGAAGCGCCATCTTCAACATTCTCGCCACCGGCGAAGACCCCAAATACACGCAGATTTTCCTCAACGCCCTGCTCGACGAGTTCATCGCCTTCCGTCAAAGCATCCGGGAGCAGACGCAGGGCAAAGTGCTGAGCATCTTCCTCCAGGAAGTGGTGAAAAAGCAAAAGGTGATGGAGGACAAGAATGACGCGCTGGAGAAGTTTCAGGCGGCTCACAACGTGCTGGCCCTGACCAACGACAACAATGAGGCCGCCGTGCATCTCTCGGAGCTGTCCAAACAGCAGCGCGGCATCATGTCCGCCATCAACGACCTCAAACTGGACATGGAGGACATCCAGGCAGCCGTTGCGGACGCGGAGGAGCGCGCCAAGGCCGGGCAGCCCCTCACCTCTGTCGAGACGGACTATGTGAAGGCCGCCAGCGAGCTGCGCTCGCTCGCTCAAAAGCACAGTACCATGCTCACCGGATTCAAACCCGGACATCCCGAGCTTGCCAAAGTGGAGGAACAGATGGCGCTGGCCAAAAGCCAGCAGGATGTGCTCGTCGAGTTGCTGCGCACCCAGATGAAGCAGCGCAGGACCAAGCTGGAGCGCCAGTTGCAACAGCTCGACGATCAGATTCTCGAACAGCGCGACAGCGCCCTCAAGAACGGGGCCTATCTGGCCGAGCTTGAAAGGCTCAAGTCCGAAACCGCCCTCGCAAGGGAAGCCTACCAGAAGATGTTTGAACGCGCGGAGACCTTCCAGGCCATGTTCAACATCCAGTCCGACTACGTCGCCATCCAGGAACGCGCCACTGCCGCCGCGTTGCACACCACCACCCGCCTCTTCCCGATCTGGAAGCTCTGGACACCGCAGAAAAAGCCCTAACCGGCCCTCGTGCCGAAAAAGGACGCCAAGCCGCCCATGATCACGAAGTGACCCCGCCGTGGACCGCCCCCCGCCCGGGAAGCGCCCAAGCCCCCCTGCCTCCCCTCAGCACCCCGCGCCAATGTCCGTCCACCAGGGCACGAAGGTCACTCGTTTTTGGCAAAATTGGCACTTTCCAGGCCCTTTTCGGGCATCAGTTCCCTTATTCCACCTTCATCACCCCATTCATCACCATCCAGTGGCCGGGGAAGGTGCAGAGGTATGGATACTCGCCTTTGTCCTTCGGTGTGGTGAGGTGAATCACAAACTCGCCCTTCGGGTTCACCATGTCCGTGTAGGCGATCACGTCGTCGCTGTCGGGGACGTAGTGCTTCGCGAGACCTTGCGGGTCGGTGATCATGAGATTGCACTTCTCGCCGAGTTTTTGCAGCGAACCGGGCTTCGCGAGCAGCCAGTTGTGCGGCACCACATCGGGATTCTTGAAGCGAATCGTGAGTTTTTCGCCCGCTTTGGCCAAAAGCTGCTTTTGGACGAATTGAAGGCCCAAAGCGGCTTCGACGACAATTTCGCGTCCGGGCTCGCCTTTGGCCCACGGGTTCGGTTTGGCCGGTTTGGGGGCTTCGAGGCCGATTTGCGCCGCGTGGTTCGTTTTGGCGATCTTCGTGTAGCCGGGGAAATCCGTGAACGGCTCGGCCAAAGCATGCGCGGTGATGAAGATATCGTGTCCGGTGCTCAGTCGGACGTGAATCTGGTTCGCGGGCACGATTTGCGGGATCTCGAGGAAGAGCGCCTTGCCGCCATCGAGCTTCTGCACGCTGCGCACCTCCAGTGGATCATGGCCGGGCGTGTCGGCATACTTCACCGAATACTCCGGCGAGCCGTATTGCGGCCCGTATTTGTAGTTCCAGCACTGCGCGAAGCACGTCGCGGCATCCGCGTCCTTCACCGCCTGGTTGAAACGGATGATGACGCCGTTGTCGCGAGCCTCAAACGCCACCGGCACCGGTTTGTCGCCACCCGTGAAGCGCACACGCTGGAAGCAGCCATCCTTCGGCGTGTAGCTGCCCCAGCCCTGCATGCCGTTCACATACAGATGCCCGTCCTTCGGATTGAATCGCGCACACTGCGGCCCCGAGTCGAAATTCCCGCTGATTTTGACCGCCGCCGCCTGCCAGCGACCCTTCACCTGCTGCCGCATCACCAACCACGCACCACCACCGCCCGAAGAGAGATGGATGAGATTGTTGTCGCCCTTCAACGCGGCCCATTTCTCGCTCGTGATGAAAACCTGCGAGCTAGCCGAGTTGTCCTCGCCACGCGGCAGATACATCAGCACCGGCTCCGGCGGCTTCCCATCCTTCGGACCACCCGCGCCAAAGTGCGCGCCGAGATTTTGATCGAGCTCAATCTGGCAAATCGACGTCGCCGGCGTCCAATCGCCCTCCTGCACGCTCGTCGTGACAAATCGTCCATCTGCCGAGAGACCGAGGCCATTCGGATTGCGGAAGCCGGTGGCGAGGACTTGGAGTGATGCGGGCACTCCTGCCCGCAATGAAGCGCTTTCAGCGGGCAAGAGTGCCCGCCCCACTTCAATCCGGCAAACACCCTGATTCCCCGACGCGAAATACCATCGCCCCTCCTTGTCCGCCTCCAGCCCCACAATGAAATCATGCCCGCCGGGCGAGGTCTGCATCACATTCGTCACACACTCATAAAAGTCCGCTTCATCATCGCCATTCAAATCCTGCAAACAGGTGATCTGATCGCGGCCGAGCACATAAAGCTTGTCCTCAATGATCTTCATCCCCAGCGGCTGATGCAGCCCGGTCGCAAATCGCTTCCAGCGCAACTTCTCCAGCTTTTCGTCGATGCCCTTCACGAGCCACACTTCGCCCGTCATCGTCGCGACAGCCGCAGTGCCATCACTGAAGAAATCATGCGCCGTGATGAAGAACAGCGTGCCATGCGGATTCTCGAATGGGATCGTAATGCGATCCGTCGCGAACGGCATCTGCGTGCCGAGTTCGCCCTTCGTTTCGATCCACTGCGGCCATTGGGCAGGCCCGCCCTTGGTGAAGTCCTTGCTGGCGTTGGCTTCTGATCCAATAGGAATATAAAACCTGCTCTCCTCATCTTCCTGTGTGATCACAAAGATCACTTTGTTTCCGTGCCGATAAAACCCGCTGTAAAAATGCTCTTGGGGATTGAACGGAAGTTTGGCGAGCTTGCTTTTGTCTGTGATTTCCCCATCCATTTGCCCGCCACCCATGAAGCCGTGACGGTTGTCGTTGAGCTTCACGAAGCCACCAGACCACACGACAGGGAAGGAAAGCGTCTCGGGATCAAAGACGGCAGCTTTGTCATCAAAACGAACGCAGATGCCTTTCGGCACGGTGACGCCCGCTCCTTTGAAAACCGTGCTGAACACACTGCCGAGATCACTCGCGGCCCAACGTCCATCCTTCCACGTCACTTGGTCGTTTTGATTGCCCCAGTGGCCTTGCTGGCCGCCGTCGAGGCCGGGGAAGGGCGGGATGAGCGCGGGCAGCGGCTTCTGCTTCATGAAATGCAGCGCCTGCTTGCCGTAGAAGTCAAAGACGCGCTCGCGATTCACAAACTCCTGCCAGTGGATGTTTTGCGACTTGTCGAGCGGCGGCAGATCCGGCGTGAACTCGGCTGCTTTCGGCGCGGGCGGCGGCAGGAGCGAGTCGAGATCGTCAAAGCTCCACAAGCCAAGCGTGTTGTCCATGCGCTGACGCGGCGCGGTGGTTTTGCGCGGCTTCATCACGCCTCGCGTAAGGCGCACGTCATCCAGAATGCCATCGCAGCCAATGCCACCCTCGACGAGTCGGCCGAAGGCCAGACGTAGATCGGACTTTCCAGTCCGATTCGGATCGGGAACGGACTGGAAAGTCCGTTCTACGTTGGCGACCTGCTTCCCATCCACCCACAACACGACGCCCTTCTCATCCACGCTCGCGAGCAAGTCATGCCACTTCCCGTCGCACACATCGACCTTCGAATCGTAATCGCCGCCGCGTCCGGGCATGTAGAGCGCCAGCGTGCCGCGACCCGTGTGCGTGTAGAGCTCCCAATGCGTGGCCGAGGACTTCATCTCGGACGCGACGAGGATGTTGTAGCCCTTTTTGCCATCCAGCTTCGCGCGACACTCCACCGTGAACGGCAGCTTCGCATACTCCGCATCCCCATCGACCACCCAGCCGCCCTTCAGCGCCTTTCCAAACTCCTCGCTCAAGGATGCCACGGTCTCCGCTTTCCCAACCTCTGACTTCTTACCTCTGACTTCTGACTTCTCACTCCAGGTGCGATACTTCGGATTCACGCCCGGCTTCGCATCATCGAGCTGTGGCACGAGCCACTTCAAGCCATCGAGATTGTCGAGCAGGCGGCCTTCCGCGTCCTCGTCGGTGTGATTCAAGATGCCAATCGGGCCGTTGTAGCCGCTGGCGCGGATCTGGCGCAGCACCGTGACATCCTGCGTGCCAACGCCGAGCGGGAGAATCTTGCGACCTTTTGTATCGCCCGCGATGTCCATGCCGTTGAGGTTGAGGCAAAGCAGCCAGGGCTTCATCGCTTCGAGCGCCTTCGGCAAGCGGTCGAGATGGCTGTGGCCGTGGTGCAGGTTGTAAACGATGCCCACATTTTCCGTGCCGTGGTTCTTTTTCAGATACTCGCACACGGCGACCATGTTCTCCGGCTCGCCACCCCAGCCGCCGTGATTGTAGATGCCCACCTGGCTGCCGATGGCCTTCGCTTTGGCCAAAATGGGCAGCAGTCCTTCCGCGGCGGCTTTGACCTGGGCATCCTGCGTATCGCCCGTGCCCTTCATCATGATCCAGAGCTGCGGATGCATCTTGTATTTCTCAAACAGCCGCAGCGCCTCGTCATGCACGCCCCAGAACGCGAACATCTCGATGCCATTCTTCTGATACGCGAGGATCTCGCGCTCAAACTCCACCACATGCTCCTGCCGCCAGTCGTAGGCCACCTTCTTGATCCCCATCTTCGCCACCATCTCCGCGCGGGCCTCGGGCGAGCGTTTCTTCGCATCAAACGGCACAATGCACCAAGCGGCGAGGTTTTGTTTGTCGAAGATATCCGCAGCTTGGACCACGGAACACACGGAATACACAGAAAGAAGCAGGGCGAGGAGTCGGCGGGACATGGCGGGCAAATTCGGGGATTGCGGAGAATGGCGGCGGAAGATAAACTCAGGACATGGATACGACGAAGATTGATCCGAAACTACTGAACAGCCCTCTGTTTCAGGAACTCATGGCCGAAGGGTTGGCCATGCAGGATCGCTTCGCGGCAGAACCGGTTTACGCCAAGACAGGCAAAGGCTACCTGAAGAGCGCCGGTGTGGATGAATTGAAGAAGATCAAGCAAGCCACCCAGCAGAAAGCGGGGTGAGTCATGAGCGCGACGAGAGCCTGGCTGGCTGATTTCACCTGGGAGGTTGTTACGGCTCAAAACGCCGTGCTTTGCGCGGCCAAAAACGCGCTGCACAAGCCGACCTCGGATGGTCATGCGGAAACGAAGGCCCTGTGGGACCTGCGGCATCCGCAAGTGATGAGCCTGGATGAAGCCGTGGATCTTTGCCGCCAATGCCATCGCAAGGCTCCGTTCTGCTTTTACAACGGCAATACCTTTGCCTCGATCATTGCGCTGGTGATCAAAAAACTCGCGCTTCCCGCAGATGAAGCCTTCATCATCCGCAGTCTCGCCGGCCACATCGTGGCGGGTGTCGCCACCGAGGAGGAAGTGCGGGCGTTTCGCGAGTTTTGCGAACGGCTGGATCAATCGCATGCGGGCTGAAGGTCAGGGGTTCTTGGCGTAGCCCTGCCATTGCGCTTCAATCCACTTCGCGTCCGGTTTGCCATCAAACACCAGGAGGCGGTATTTGGAGACATACGGCTTGCCGGGTTCGATGGCCCAGTCGCCATCCTGCGATGGTGCCACGCAAAGCTGCGGGTTCTTCGGATTCAAACGTAGTGGCTGTGGGAAACGAAAATTCGACGGATGAATGAGCACGGCGATGCCCGTGGGCGCTCCATCGACCTCGCCGCCGAGGTGGACCCACTTCGCTTTGCTGTTGTCGCCCGCTTTGCGGTCGTGGCCTTCGCTGGTGAGCATGGTGACGGCATCGACGGGATTCCAAAGCGGGTTTCCGCGCACGCCGAGGCCGCCGTAGTGGTATTTCGGCAGTTTGAGCGGCTTTTCGCCCGCACAGGTCTGCGTGCTGGTGAGATCGATCACATTCGCGAGCGTGCCATCGAGCGTCTTTTGCGTCACCGAGACCTCCCAGGTCTCATTCAGCACCTTTTCACCGGGTGAGTGGCTATGATCGAGAAACACATGCCGGCTCACAAAACCACCCGCGGGGCCATCCCAAAGCTTTTCCAGCTTCTCGAAGCGCACTTCGGCCGTAATTTTGCCATCCTTGCCCATGTTCCAGAAATCGGGATGCGAATCGCCAAACTCCGTCTTCGTCCATCCGATCCACACGCCGCGCTGCCAGGGATGATCCGGCTGATGATTGCCCGTCACGAGTTTCCCGCTCGGCGAATAAATCGGATGCAGATGCGCCCCATGCGCAAACGACTCTGCCACGCCCTCCGGCAGTTCACCGGGCTCCATTTGATAATCACAGATGCTTTCCCCCTCGATGGCGAAGTGGACCACCGTGCCCGTTTTCTCAGCGGTGATGTCTGCAGAGCGGGCAAAAGGGACCGAAAGGACAAAAAGGACTGAAGGGAGGAATGAATTCGGTTTCATGGCGGTGAAACGGGCGATGGGATTACAAACTCGCAGGCTTCACCAGCGTTCCCGCTTTCACCACACCGCCCTGCATCACGGCAAGGAGGTTGTTGCGGTCTTCGAGGATGGAGATGTCCTTCATCACGTCGCCACCGACGACGAGCACGTCGGCGAGCTTGCCTTTCTCGAGTGAACCGATCTCATGGGCACGCCCCATGATCTTCGCGCCGCCGAGCGTGGCGCACTTGATCGTGTCGAGGACGCTGAAGCCGACATAGTTCACGAAGAAGGTCAGCTCCTGCGCGTAAGTGCCGTGCGGTGTCCAGCCGAAGCCGTAATCGCCGCCGAGGCCCATCGTGCCGCCGGCCTTGAGCACGCGGCGGCAGCTCGCCGCGCCGCCTTCGAGCGTTTCTTGATGACCGTCGATCACGCGCTGTGAGAGGCCGAAGTCTTTGCCGCGTTGCACGCTCCACAGCTCGAATCCGAGGCCCGGACACATCGGCACATTGCGTTTCAGCAGCAGGTCGAGGCACTCGTCGTCCATGAAGGTGCCGTGCTCGATGCAGTCATAGCCGGCTTTGAGCGCGTTCTTGATGCCCTCGGTGGCGCGGCAATGGCCGGTGACTTTAAGGCCGTGATTGTGCGCGGTTTGCACGACGGCGTGCATTTCATCAAAGGTCATGCACAGCGTGTGGTGATCGTTGATGTCCGGCGAGGCCGCATCGCCTGTCGGATACGTTTTCACCCACTCGATGCCGTCTTTGACGAGTTTGCGCACGGCGGTGCGCGCCTGTTCCGGGCCGTTCACAATGAAGACAATGCCCTCCATGCCGATTTTCCGGTAATCCGGGTTCCAGTCCATCAAACCGCCCGCGCCGCAGATCTCGCGACCACTCGCCGAAAGGCGCGGACCGGGGATCATGTCCTCCTCGATGGCCTTTTTCATCCACACGTCGATGTTGTGCAGGCAACCGCCGCTGCGTGCCGAGGTGTAACCGCATTCGAGCGCCGTCTTCGCATTCACCGCCGATTGCAGTGTGACATATTCGACCGGGAACTTGATGTCGAGGTCCTGCAGTTCGGTGACATTGAAATAGGTTAGATGAATGTGCGCCTCAATGAGCCCCGGCATGATCGTCCCTCCCTTCGCGTCGATCTTCCGCGCATCCGGCACAGAGGGTGCCTCTTTGGCCGGTCCCGCGTAAGCGATGATACCGTCTGTGACGATGACGGCGGCATTTGGGACCGGCGGCGAGCCCGTGCCGTCGATGAGCTGGCCGTTGTGGATGAGCGTGGAGCCGGGTTGGAGCTTCATAGTCCTCCTAGTCTAGCGTTTTCGCTTTTTGGTGGATAGAACAGAAACGGCAGCGCTTGGAACATTCGCGGCGGCGTATTCAGCACGATAAGCAGCGGGCGTGGTGCCAGTGACCCGGCGAAATTCGCGCGTGAAATGACTTTGATCGGCGAAACCGCAGCGCTGCGCGATGGAGGCAATCGACTCACGCGTGTCCACCAGCAGGCGGCAGGCGGTCTGGATGCGAAGGCGCTTCAAATATTGCCGCGGCGGCAGGCCATATTCACGCAGAAAAGCCCGCTCGAAGGCGCGCGATGACATCCCGGCTGCTTTTGCCATCTCCGCATTCGTCACCGCTTTACCAAGCCGCTGCGTCATCATGGAAATGACCACGCCGAGGCGGATGTCCTCGCGCTGATCGATCTGCGCGGCATCCAGCACGCGCGTGATGCCCGCGGTGCCGATGGCGCGGCCTTTCGTGTCGAAGACGGGCCGTTTCGTGGTGAAGCACCACGATGCAGTGTGATCAAACCGGCCGACAAGCTCCAGCCGCCCCTGCACCGTCTGTCCGGCAAGCACGGCCTCGTCACCTTCGCGGAAGTGCGTGGCCAGATGCGGAGGCGAGAGATCGTCGTCTGTTTTGCCGAGCACCTCGGAGAGCTCATGCAGGCCGTAATTCAGCAAAAAGGCGCGATTCACCCAGAAGTAGCGGCGGCGGGCGTCCTTGATCCATGCCTGCACGTCGGGCAGTTCGTCAAAAAGGCCACACAAGGCCCCGGTGGCGGTGGTTAACATTGAAACAGGGGTTTCCTTCGGACTTCTCATGACTGGGATGTGGCAGCAGTTGCGCCGGGGTTGAATCCCTTTAATCTCACAGGCTTTACTTATGTGGAAAGGCCGTTTTGCCCAAGAAACCAGCGCTCTCGTGCAGCGCTATGGAGAATCCGTGTCGTTTGACTGGCGTCTGTATGCACACGACATTGCCGGTTCGATTGCTCATTCCAAAGGACTGCTCAAAGCCGGGATCCTGACCGCGGAAGAGCAGCAACAGATCGAGAAGGGCCTGCTGGGCATCCGGGCGGATATCGAGAATGGCGAATTTGAGTTCAAGGAAGCGCTGGAGGACGTCCACATGAACATCGAGGCGGAGCTCACAAGACGCATCGGTCCCGCCGGAGCCAAACTGCACACAGCCCGCAGTCGAAACGATCAGGTGGCCACGGATGCACGCCTTTATTGCCGCTCCAGCATCGACACGATCATGAAACTCGTCCGCGCCATGCAGGCGGCGCTTGTCGAATGTGCCGAACGCGGTGGCGACACGGTCATGCCGGGCTACACGCACCTCCAACGCGGGCAGCCAGTCTTTTTCGCGCATCACCTGCTGGCCTATGTGGAGATGCTGGAGAGAGACACCTCCCGCCTGGCTGACTGCCGCCAGCGTCTCAATGTGATGCCGCTAGGGTCCGGTGCTCTCGCAGGGAGCACAATCATACTCGACCGCGAATACGTGGCCAGCCTGCTTGGCTTTGACGGCGTGACACAAAACTCAATGGATGCGGTAAGCGACCGGGATTTTGTGGCGGAGTTTCTCTTCACGATCTCCATGATCGGGGTGCATCTCTCACGGCTGAGCGAGGACGTCATCTTGTGGGCCAGCGCGGAATTTGCCTTTGTCACGCTGAGTGACGCGCACACCACCGGCTCGTCGTTGATGCCACAAAAGAAAAACCCGGACGTTGCCGAGCTGACACGGGGCAAATCCGCCCGCCTTATTGGCAACCTCATGAGCCTGCTCGCCCTGATCAAGGGCCTGCCGATGACCTACAACCGCGATCTGCAGGAGGACAAGGAACCTCTATTTGACTCGATCGACACCATTTCGGCCGCCTTGGAGGTTTTCGCTGAAATGGTCAGCGGCATGGATGTGAACCGTGCTAGAACCGAAGCCGCGGCAGCCGATCCAATGCTGCTGGCGACAGATCTGGCTGATTACCTTGTGAACCGTGGCGTGCCGTTCCGCCAGGCCCATGAGGTCATCGGAAAGCTTGTTGCGCATTCGATCGCCGAAAGGAAACCGTTCGGCGACATGAGCCTCGAGGAGTTCCAAGGTTTCTCCCAAGCATTCAAAGCTGATGTCATGAGCTGCCTGAATGTCAAGACAGCCATGGAGGCGCGCAAAGGCATCGGCGCTCCCTCGCCGCAGAATGTGAGGGACAGACTCGCCCACTGGCGTGATGTGCTATCCTCTTGCTGAAGACGAGTGATAGCGACGTTGTTCTGACAAGATGAGCGTTGTCGCCCCCACATAGCAAAACACCCGGTCTTCCGACCGGGTGCTCTGTGAGAATAACATACCCTTGACGGAGGCTACGCGAAGATATCGAGAACCGGCACGCCTTTATCGCCAACCGTGAACGGACGGTTGGAGGGGGACATGACGACTTCGTCCACAGGCAGACCCATGGCATGACCGATGGTGGCCTGGAAATCTTGCGGAGTGACCTGCTTGTCCGTGACGCGACGGCCGTCCTTGTCGGTAGCACCATATACGAAGCCGGCTTTCACGCCACCGCCAGCAAAGACTGTGGAGTAGGCAAGCGGGTAATGGTCACGACCTTCGTTTTCATTGATGTCAGGCGTGCGTCCGAATTCCGACCCCATCACCACGAGCGTGGATTCAAGAAGGCCATTGGAGGCAAGATCCTCAATGAGCGCAGCAAACACGGAGTCCATGTTGGCCGTGGTCGTGCCGAGAGCTTGGTCGATGTTGTTATGCATGTCCCAGCCACCGGACTGAACTTCCACGAACCGCACGCCAGACTGGACCAGACGGCGCGCCAGCAGCGCACCCTGACCGAACTGGTTGCGGCCAAATTTTTCACGAGTAGCAGCGGACTCCTGGCTCAAATCGAATGCTTTGAGGTCCTCGCTCTTCATGAGTTTCATGGTTTCATCATAAAACTCGGTGTAAGCCTTGACCTCTTCCGACTGGAACTTCTTCCGGAAAGCAGAATCGAACTCGTCCATCAGAGAGATGCGCTTCTGGAACTGCCCGTCGGAAGTCGTTGGGCGGATATTCTGCAACCCAGTTTCTGGATTGGAGATCGGGATCGGACTCAAAGCCGGAGGGAAGAAGCCGGCACCAGGGTAGGCGCTGCCGCTGTTGACAACCACGCTGTCCGGCAGCGTCACTCCTTTGATGCGTCCTAGGAAGTGAGACGCCCATGCCCCCAGATTGGGGTGCACGATCGTGCCACGGGGCTCATAGCCGGTCTTCATAATGTAGGTGCCTGACTCATGAACGCCCGTCTTGGAGGACATGGAACGGACAATAGTGATCTTGTCAGATACAGCGGCCATTTTCTCCATCGTGCCTCCCAGGTAGTCGATACCACCCTTGGCCTTAATGGGATCAGTCGGGCCCTTGGTGGAACCGGTTTTGGGATCCCAAGTGTCAATGTGGGTCATGCCGCCGCCCATCCAAAGGAAGATGACATTCTTGGCTTTGCCGAATCCCGGTGTGCCAGGGCCGGTGGAGCCTGCGGCACGGAGGTTCAAGGCCGGCATCACGGTGACGCCGAGGGCTGTCTGGGCCGTCCGCATCATAAAGTCGCGGCGGGCCATGGGGTTGAGTTTGTTGAGTTCGGTTTTCATGGTCAGTAGTGTTGGCGCGTGGTGGGTGTGTCGGAGAATCCAGTCGGAGAGGGTTATTGCAGGAAGATGAACTCGCGGGTGTTGATCAAGGCCCAGATCATGTTGGAATAGCCTTCATCGCCGGCCGAGAGGGCACGCTTGGCGATGTCCTTCTCGACCATCGTCGGACGACGGCTGAGGACCGAGACAAAGAGAGCTTCGACCTTCTCGGAGGGAGATTTCACTTTTTCCATGGTGCGGAACAGGAGGGAGTCACGATTGGTGAGCATCTCCTGGGCCTGACCGTTCATCATCATCAACACCTGGGGCACAGAACCAACTTTGGAACTGCCGTCGATCAGATTGCGCGGCGACTGGCCAAACTCGATCAGGAAGTGTCCCGGACGGGCGGGTTGCTCAAGCTCGGCTGCGCGGCGCAGCACCATGCCACCGTAGGCAAGGGAAGCGTTCTCCATCATATCAGAACCACCTTTGGAATCTTTGCCCTTGGCTTTTTTGCCCTCCATCATCATGTCCTCGCCCGCAGAAGCAAGGCTGCCACCCATGAGAGCGCGTTCTTTGGCCTCCATGTTGCGATAGGCCTCGTATTTCATGAGGACGGTCTGTGCATCGAGTTTCGGATTGGAAAGATCAAGGTCGATGGCGCGGCTGTAGAGGTCTTCAAGAGGCTTCTTGTACTTGTCTGGTTCCCCAAGGACAAGGGTCATGAAGGAATCCCAGGCCTGTTCGGCTGTGAGGCGGCGAAGCTGCGGCCCCTGGAAGTAATAGGGCTCGCCCATCGCGATGGCCTCCGTGGTCGCCTCTGACTGGTAGGCGCGAGTATTGTAGATGATACGCATGAAGTCCTTCAGACTGAACTTCACACGCTTCATCTCCTCGGCCAGGTGCTTGAGCAATTCCGGGTTGGATGACTGGTTGGGATCGTCAATGTTGGTCACGATATTCGCCACGCCCACGCCGAAGGCACGAGCCCACATGCGGTTGGCAATCGCCATGGCAAAGCGAGGATTGGTGGGGTGCGTGGCCCAGGTGGCAAAGGAAACACGGAGGTCTTCCTCCACCTTGGTCTTTTGCTTGTAAGCGGGGAGGTTTTTGTCCTCCTTGCTCCACGTGATGAACTTCGGAGCCACGGAGTCGCCCGGCTTGGCGTCCGGATACTTGTAATCATGCGGAAGCTTGATGGTATTTGTCTCCGTGTCAGTGATCGCGTAGCGGTTGGCGCCGATGTATTGCTGGATGCCGTTGCGAAGGCGTGTGATGTCCATGCCGTTCTTCTCAATAATGGACTCGATGTCGGCCATGAGCTTGTTGCCCATGTCACCGCCCATCATGCTGTCATCACCGCGGCGGGCGCGCACCGGACGATAACGGGTGGAGGTGGCACCGAAGAAAGAGGCCATTTCAAAGAACTGATGCTGGGTCCAGTCGGAGAACGGATGGTCATGGCACTGCGCGCAGGCGACATCCGTGCCCAGAAAGACAGCAAGTGTGTTGGCGAGGTTGTCCAGCGGCATGCCGGCGTCACGAAGCAGATAACCCGCGGCCCCGTTGTGCCACATCTTGCCTGTAGCCGTGAGCATTTCATAGACCATTTTGTCCCACGCCGTATTACTCTCGATCTGCTTCTGCAGCCAGTTGATGTAGGGGATGCCGCGGATGTTGTTACCGCCGTCGAGGCGGTCTTTCACGCGCAGCATTTCAGCGATGTAGTTGAACATGTGGCTGTTGTAACCAGGGCTGTCCAAAAGCATGTCGATGAGCTTGGCGCGCTTGTCCTTTGCCGCATTGGCAAAAAATGCCTGGGCTTCATCATGCGTCGGAATTCGTCCCACGATGTCAAGATAGACGCGACGGACGAACTGCTCGTCGGTGCAAGGGGCGTTGAAACTGGTGATCGGCTGCTTACCGGCTTTGACACGCTCCGGATTCGCGCGGACCAACCCTTTGGCGACCAATGTGTCGATGGTGGAAGCAGCCTTGGCCACTGTGGCGTTCGCCATGTAGGCAGGCTGTCCATCGGCAGCAGGTGCAGATGCAGGAGCAGCAGCGGTCAACTTCTTCGCCAGCGTCTGGTCTTCGGCAGACAGGTTGGACACCGGGAAGCGGTGCAGGTTACCATCAGCGGTCTGGAGGGTGATCTGATCACCTTCAAGGCTGACAAATGACGCGGTGACCTGTCGGCCTTGGACATCTGTCCAAGTGCGCGGCTCCGCCAAGGCGAGGCCGGTAAACAGAGCCGGGATGAGGAGGCTGCTGAGCAGTTTATGGGTTCGTTTCATGGGTAGAGTGGGTGGGAAAAGAAGGGGCTCGTGGTGCGAACGCGTGGCCCCCCGTTTAATTTAGGTGTTTTTGCACATTTTTGCTTTTTTTGGCAATCCTTGCCTGCCTCCTGCCCTCCAAGCGGTCAGGAAACTGTGCATATTTGAACACCTTGCTTGAGGGAGGCGAGCTTGTTCTGACGCTTCGGGATGAACTCCTGGCCGAGATAGCCTGTGTACCCCGTCTCCTGGATCGCTTTGATGATGGCGGGGTAATATAGTTCCTGCGTTTCGTCGATTTCCGCACGTCCGGGAACGCCGCCCGTGTGATAATGGGCGAACGCTTCGTGATCGCGGCGGATGGTGGCGATGACATCGCCCTCCATGATCTGCATGTGGTAGATGTCGTAGAGCAGCTTGAAGTGCGGTGAGGCGAGCTTCTTCACCAAGGACACGCCCCAGGCGCTTTTATCGCACATGTAATCCGGGTGGTTCACTTTGCTGTTGAGCAGCTCCATCACGAGCGTGATGCCGAGCTTCTCGCACAGCGGCAGGAGGCGCTGGAGGCCCTGGGCGCAGTTTTCGAGGCCTTGCTCGTCGCTCATGCCCTCGCGATTGCCACTGAAGCAGATGACCTGCTTGAAGCCCGCCTCGGCGCTGGTCTTCAAAAGCGGCTCGTAGGCCTGCACGAGCAGGTCGTGATGCTCGACGCGGTTCCAGCCCTTCGGGATGGGGCCGATCTTCACGCCGCCGGGGCCTTCAATGATGGGATAGCTGACCATGGCGCAGTGCAGGCCGTGCTTCTTCATCGTAACGAAGTCTTTCGGATCGAGCAGCTCAATGGATTCGATGCCGATCTCCTTCGCGGCGAGGCACATGTCCTCCAGCGGGATATCCTTGTAGCACCATTTGCAGACCGAGTGCCGAACTTTGCCGCCAGCAGCCCTCTCCATGGCTTCGAGCTGTGTTTGCAGCATGGTGGCGAGCGAGAGGATGCCAAAGTGGCGGCGGGAGAGATAGGTTGAGGTCATGGGGCGATGCTACACGAGCGCTGTCAGGTCCAAAATTCATTTCTTGGCCTCGAGGCCGCCCGGCGTGAGAATCGGCAGCCCATGAACGGAAACCTGACCCAACCTGACGGCCGCGAGACACTGCGCAGGCTGTATCGAGACACGCTGCTGGAGGATGTGATGCCCTTCTGGCTGAAAAACGGCATGGACCGCGAGTTTGACGGCATCATCACCTCACTGGACCGCGACGGTTCGATTCTCGACACGGACAAGAGCATCTGGTTTCAGGGGCGAGCAGCGTGGATGTTCGCGACGCTGTTCAACACGGTCGAAAAAAACCGCGAATGGCTGGACGCGGCGGGCTCGTGCCTGGCCTTTCTCGACACGCATGGCTACGCAACGGACGGAAAGCTGTTCTTCACCGTCACGCGCGAGGGCCGGCCGCTACGGATGCGCCGCTATGTCTTCAGCGAGGCCTTCGCGGCCATCGCGCACGCCGCGTATGCGCGGGCGACCGGCGATGAGAGCTACGCAGACAAGGCGAAACGCGACTTTACCACCTACTTAAAACATAGCTTCGAGCCGGGCATGATGCAGCCGAAGGTGGAGCCGAACACGCGCCCGATGATGGGCATCGGGGCGCTCATGATTGGCATCGCGACGGCGCAGGAACTGCGGCTAAACCTCGGCGATCATAAAAACGCCGGCCACACATGCACCGAATGGATCGATCGCTTCATCTTGGAGATCCGGCAGTTCTTCTTCAAACCGGACCTGGGTGCGCTGATGGAGGTCGTCGCGCCGGACGGGGCGATCATCGACCATTTCGACGGTCGCACGCTAAATCCCGGCCATGCGCTGGAGTGCGCCTGGTTCATCCTGCACGAGGGTCGCTGGCGCCGGGAAAAGAGCTACATCCACCTTGGTCTCGACATCCTGGACGGCATGTGGCAGCGCGGCTGGGACGCGGAAAAAGGCGGCATCTTTTATTTCCGCGATGTTTTTGGCAAACCCGTGCAGGAGTACTGGCATGACATGAAGTTCTGGTGGCCGCACAATGAAGCGATCATTGCCACGCAACTGGCCTGGCATGTCACTGGCGATGCAAAATACGCGCAGTGGCATCAGCAGGTGCATGAGTGGAGTTTCGCGCACTTCCCGGACCCGGAGCACGGAGAGTGGTTCGGCTACCTGCACCGTGACGGCTCCCCCTCGGTCCCGTTGAAGGGCAGCATATGGAAGGGCCCCTTCCACCTGCCACGCATGCTCTGGTATTGCTGGCAGTTACTGGAGCCTGCGGGCAAAAAAGCAGGGCGGGAATGAAATCCCGCCCTCCTCTTGGGTGATCTGATCAGGCCGTGGCTCCAGCAAGTCCGGGAGCGAGGCCGCCGGTGTCCTCGTCCTCGACCTTCGCGGGACGCGGCCCCTGGGCCTTCGGCAGCGGCGGCGGGGGCGGGGGTTTGCTGCGGGTTTCCGGCGGATTGAGCATGCGTCCATGCATGACGATGTCTTTCACCTGATCGCCATCGAGCGTTTCATACTCGAGGAGCGCGTTGGCGATCAGTTCCACTTTGTCGCGGTTGTCGAGGATGAGTTTCTTGGCGCGTTCGTAGCCTTCATCGACGAGGCGGCGCACCTCGCGGTCGATTTCCTGCGCAGTGGCCTCGCTGTAGTCACGGGAGCGGTTGATGTCGCGGCCAAGGAACACCTGGTCTTCGTGCGAGCCGTAGCCGACCATGCCGAGTTTCTCGCTCATGCCCCATTCACACACCATGTTGCGGGCAAGGCGGGTCATCTGTTTGATATCGTTTGACGCACCGGTGGAAAGATCGTGCGTGAAAAGCTCCTCCGCGATGCGACCCGCGGCGGTCATGGCGATGCGGTCAAGCGCCTCCTTCAAGTGGAACGAGTGCTGGTCCCCCTCCGGAAGGGACATGGTGACGCCGAGCGCGTGACCGCGCGGGATGATGGTGACCTTGTGCAGCGGATCCGTGTGCTCCAAAAGCACGCTGACGATGGCGTGGCCGGCCTCGTGCCAGGCGGTGGACTGCTTTTCCTTCTCGCTCATGGCCATGCTACGGCGCTCGCGGCCCCAGCGCACCTTGTCACGCGCCTCTTCGAGCTCTGCATTTGTGATGGCTTTCAAGTTCTGCCGTGCAGCCAGCAGCGCGGCCTCGTTGAGCAGATTCGCCAGTTCCGCGCCGGAGAAGCCGGGCGTGCCGCGGGCGATTTTCGAGAGATCGGCATTTTCGGCCAGTTTGACCTTCTTGGCATGCACGCGGAGAATCTCCTCGCGGCCTTTCACGTCCGGGAGAGAGACGGTGACCTGGCGGTCAAAGCGTCCCGGGCGCAGCAGCGCGGGGTCGAGAACATCCGGCCGGTTCGTGGCGGCGATGATGATGATGCCCTCCTGCGTGTCGAAACCATCCATCTCGACGAGCATGGCATTGAGCGTCTGTTCGCGCTCATCGTGACCGCCACCGAGTCCGTGGCCGCGATGACGGCCCACGGCATCGATTTCATCGATGAAAATAAGGCAGGGGGCGTTTTTGCGGCCCTGCTCGAACATGTCGCGCACACGGCTGGCACCAACGCCGACGAACATCTCGACGAAATCGGAGCCGCTGATGCTGAAGAAGGGCACATCGGCCTCACCGGCGATGGCCTTGGCGAGGAGCGTCTTGCCCGTGCCGGGAGGGCCGACCATGAGCACGCCTTTGGGGATCTTACCGCCGAGACGCTGGAACTTCTTCGGGTCTTTGAGGAACTCGACGAGCTCCTGCACCTCCTCCTTGGCCTCCTCGACACCTGCCACATCCTTGAAGGTGACCTTGTTGCGATCCTGCGAGAGCATCTTGGCGCGGCTCTTGCCAAAGCTGAGCGCACCGCGGCCCGCGCTGCGGATCTGCTGGCGTACGAGGAAGTAAAACAGTGCCAGGACGATCGCCAGTGGCAGCAGGAAGCTCACCATGGCCCACGGCTCCGCCTCGGTGTGCGCCACGATGTCGATCTTGTGCGCGGCGAGCAGCTTTTGCAGTTCCTCCTTCTGAAAATCAATGTTCACCTCCACCTCGAACTGACGCGGAAGGCTGGCCGGTTTGCCAGGCGTCAAAACAGGAGGGGCCTGCGGAACCGGAGCGGCATCCGTGGCGTCCACGGTCACAGGAGCCGGCGGGGCCACACTCCGTCCCTTTTCAAAATAAAGCCCGCGGATGAGCTGGCGGCTCGTGGTGTCAAAGCTGATGAGCTTCAGCGGCTGGGACTTGTCGATACGGTCCTCTGTTACCATGGACTTGAAGTCCGCGTAGTTCATCTTCTGGCTCGTGGACTTGTTGCTGGCCCAGATGCCTCCGGCGAGGAGGAAGATGGCCAGCACGAAGAGCATGAAGCCGCGCCAGTTGAATTGCGGTTCCGGGTGGCGGCGGTTCGGGCCGTCACTGCGATTGCCAAAGGGATCGTCAGACATGATTTAAGGGGTAGTACGCGCAGTAAGGCGAGCCAGATCATAAACGCCCGTCATTTTTTTGCAAAAGGCGAGTGAGGAAGCCCCCGGCCCGGCAGCCCGGTCCAGGGATCCAAACATGGCGCTTGCCTGACGCGATTACCGCCTCACGGCCTTGAATTCGCGGGTCAGATTCGTCAGCGAGTCCTCCACACCCATGCGCTCCAGGCTGGAGGCGCCGACGAAGCCGTCGGCGGTCGTTTTACCCAGCACAAATTCCACATCCTTCGGCGTGTTCACCGGACCACCATGCGTGAGGGTGAAGACATCCTTTTTCACGCTCCGGGCCGCATCAATGATCTCCTGCGTGCGCTTGATGGTGAAATCCCAATCCACCACCGCGTTCACGACGCCGATCGAGCCGCCGACGGTCGTGCCGACATGGGCGATGACGGCATCGGCACCATTTTTTACCATTTCGACCGCCTCTTCAGGCGTGGCGACATAGACGATGGAGAACAAATCCATCTTGGTGGCGAGGCCGACCATCTCAAACTCCTTTTGCACGCTCATGCCCGTCTCTTCGAGCACGCCGCGGAAGTGCCCGTCCACGATGCAGTGCGTGGGAAAGTTGTTCACGCCGGAAAAGCCCATGCTCTTCACCTGCTGCAGCCAGTGCCACATGCGGCGGCGCGGATCGGTGGCATGCACGCCGCAGACGACCGGGATCTCTTTGACGACCGGCAGCACCTCATACTCGCCGATCTCCATGGCGATGGCGTTGGCGTCACCGTAGGCCATGAGGCCGCATGTCGATCCGTGACCCATCATGCGGAAACGGCCGCTGTTGTAGATGATGATGAGGTCCGCGCCGCCCTTCTCGATGAATTTCGCGCTGATGCCCGTGCCGGCTCCGGCGGCGATGATGGGCTCGCCCTTTGCCAGCGTGGCCTTGAGGCGGTCAACGACTTCCTGCTTCGTGTAGGGGTTTCCGATTCCGGTCCAGGGATTGGGCATGGTGAATTCTAGATTTAAGATTCCTGATTCTTGATTCTGATCAGGTGCGTTCACCATGAATCAGGAATCAGGAATCTAAAATCATGAATTCAATCCAGGAACTATCCGAAACCCACACACACGGCCCGGACACCGAGTTCCGTGTGGTGCGTGCCTCGGAGAAGGATGCGCGGCCCTGGCTGCGCGGCGCGCCAGTCTGCGGGATGCTGGCGCAGCACCGCATCGCCCACGCGGGCGTCATGACCGCGCGCGCGCCCTACCGCATCGTGCGCATGCACCAGGGCGGTTTGTACTTCCTGGCCTGCCTGGAGGGGGAGGGACGCGTGCTGGTGGATGGCGCGTGGAAGAAATGCGGCGCGGGCATGGCCGTGGCGCTGCCACCCTTCATGGTGAACGCCTTCCAGGCCGTGCCCGGCAAATCCTGGCGCTGCTGCTGGGTGCGCTACGAGCAGCAGCCGGAGCAAAGGCCGATCTTGAGCAGCAGTTCTCCCCTGATGGCCCCGTTTGACGGAAAAGCGCTCTGGAGCGCCATCGAGGGGCTCATCGAGGAGGCAGGCGCGGGCTCCGCGTCGAAACCGGCGGCCATGTTTCACTGGGTGGAGCTCGTGCAGCATTACATCGAGCGCTTCGCCCAACCCTGGCAGGTGGACGACCGCCTGCACCGCATCTGGGAGCGCGTGGCGGCCAATGTGGGCTTTGACTGGACCCTCGACGAACTGGCGCGGCAGGCGCATGTGAGCACGGAGCACCTGCGCCGGCTTTGCCGGAAAGCGCTGGGCCGCACACCGATGCACCACGTCACCTGGCTGCGCATGCGCAAGGCCGCGGAGCTGCTCTCGACGACGAATTTGAAGGTCGAAACCATCTCCCACGAGGTGGGCTACCAGAATCCCTTCGTCTTCAGCAACACCTTCAAAAAATGGATCGGCTGGCGCCCCAGCGAGCACCGCAGCCGCATGGGCGGCTGAGGCGGCGCCGTCGGTGGCGGGGCATCACACCGCCACGCAATGCACCTTGCTGATGCCCTGGATCTTCTCGAGTTCTGCGAGCACCTCGGCGCTGGGAGAGGAGTCGAGCGTGAGCAGCGTCAGCGCCTTGCCCGTCTCCTTGTCACGGCTGAGCGACATGTCCGCGATGTTGACCTGGTTCTTGCCCAGCGCGGTGCTGTAGGCGGCGATCATGCCCGGGCGGTCGATGTTCTCGATGAAGAGCAGCGTGCCCTCCGGACGGGCCTCGATGCGGTGGCCGTTGACCTTCACGACGCGCGGATCGCCCGCAAAGAAGGTACCCGCGACGCTGGCCGTCTCACCATTGTCATTCTTGGCGATGACTTCGATAAGGTCGGTGAACTCGCTGGGCTCCGCCAGCCGGCTCTCGGTGAAGCGGATGCCGAGGTTTTCGGCCACGCCGCTGGCATTGATGTAATTGACCTGCTCCGCGCCGACCGGACGCTCCAGGAACCCCTTGAGCACCGCACGGGAGATAAGGGTGGTGTCGCCACTGCCCACCTTGCCGCTGTAATTGATGCGCACGACATTCGCACGCGCCGGGGCCAGTTGGGAGACGAGGCGGCCGAGCAGTTCGCCAAACTTCAAGAACGGCCCGATCTCCGCGAGGACCTTTGGATCGACGTTCGGCATGTTCACCGCGTTGACGACGGTGCCGTGCAGCAGATGCGCTTTGATCACTTCGGCGATTTCAATACCGACGTTTTCCTGCGCTTCCTCCGTCGAGGCGCCGAGATGCGGAGTGAAGACGGTGTTCGGCGCCTTGAGCAGCGGGTAATCGGCGGGCGGTGGCTCGACTTCAAACACATCCAGGGCGGCGCCGGCGATGGTGCCGTTCGTGAGGGCTTCGGCGAGCGCGGCGTCGTCGATGAGGCCGCCACGGGCGCAGTTGATGATGCGGCAGCTCGGCTTCAGCGAGGCGAGACGCTTCGCGTTGATCATATGCTTCGTCTCCGGCGTCAGCGGCATGTGCATCGTGATGTAGTCCGCCTGCACGATGGCGGCGTCGAGATCCTCGCAAAGAGTCACACCAAGGCTTTCCGCACGGTTTTTGCTCAAATACGGGTCATAGGCGATCACGCTCATGCCAAAGGCCTTCGCGCGTTTGGCGAATTCCGCGCCGATGCGGCCCATGCCGAGCACGACGAGCGTTTTGCCATACACCTCGGTGCCCTGGAAGCTCTTGCGGTCCCACTTGCCGCTGACGATCGTGGCGTGCGCTTGGGGCGTTTTGCGGCTCAGGGCCATCATGAGGGTGAACGCCTGCTCCGCGGTCGAGATCGTGTTGCCGCCAGGCGTGTTCATCACCACCACGCCTCGCTTCGAGGCCACCGGCACGTCGATGTTGTCCACGCCGACACCCGCGCGGCCCACGACCTTGAGGTTCGGGGCGGCCTCGATGACCTTGGCGGTCACTTTCGCGCCGGAGCGCACGATGATGGCATGCGCGTCGCGGGAGGCCTCGATCATCTTGTCCTCGGCCTTCAGGTCCATGTTCACCACCACCTCAAAGGAAGGCTCCGCCTTGAGCAGGTCGATGCCTTTGCTCGAGATGGGGTCGTTGTTGCCGGCGATGAGGATTTTGAACTTGGACATGGTGGTTTTGGGGAAAAGGGCGCGCAGACTAGCCGCCTTTGCCCGCCGCTCAAGAAGCGATTGCACCCGTTGCGGGAGCCGTCCCTCAAGGCTTCAGGGCAATTTCAGCCCATCCATCCTGGTTGTCCTGGAGCAGCCAAAACGTACCCGGCAGCCCGTCGGTGAGCATTTTGCCAGCATGCTTCGGATTGTTCTCCCAAAACGCGCTCACTGTGACATCTCCTCCTGCGGCCACATTTTTCCCTCCTCGGAAAAATTCCACCTCGGCCAGCCCGCCCTTGCCGTTTACGGAATCGGTCACTTCGACCCGCAGCTTGTCGGATGTCATGGTGGGCACGGGAATCTCGACCTTGGTCTGTTTGACGGGATCCCAGTCGAGTTTCACGAATTTCTTGGACCACACCTCGCGTCCACCCGCCAGGAGCTTCACCGTCACTTTTTTGCTGCCGCGATCCCCCTTCCCACCATTGTTCTGGTTCCAAATGACGATCTTGTCACTGCCACCGGACACTTCCACCGCCTTGATGCCGGCCACGGACTCGATTTCCCTCTGCACAGCGAGCGCGCCCTCCACATCTCCTTTGCCGCCCAGCACCTTTTTGAGGTTCTCGAGATACTCCAAATATCGTGTGTTGATCGGATCGGTGGCGATTTTGATTTGCCGTTGATAACTGGCCCTGGCGGAAACCAGCTCGATCGGTTCAGCCGCATGCATGATGGCCGGTGTCAAAGCAGCGAGAATCAGCAATATCCTTTTCATGGTCCTGGTTTTATCAAAATGCGGACTGTCCAGCAACCCCAATCGTGCGCCAAAGGTGACCGTATTCCATTCACGTTTTCAAACACGATCTGGACAGGACCTGCGGCTTTGGATTGAATGTGCGGCATGATTTTTGCCTTTATTCCCGGCCTTGGGGACAGCCTTTCAGGGGCGCTCGTGGCGTTTCTAGTCACTGCGGGCATCGCCTTGTTCATCCTCCAGTCCAAGGTCAAATCCCTCACCACCGGGGCGGCGGAGGCCCTCGACAAGCTCAAAACCGAGTCCGAAGGCGCGCTGCTGACTGAAAAGGCCCGTGCCACCGCCGCTGCTGCCGAGGCGCATGAAAAAATCACCCAGTTGACCGCCAAGGTGGCGGATGTGGAGCAGCGCTACGCCACGCACCGCGAGGTGGCGGACCGCCGGCTGAACGATGCATCCCAGCAGATTGCGCGTCTGGAGAGCGACTTGGCCGCCACGCGCGAGGTGGCCGCCCAGCTCCCGCCCACCCAGGCACGCATCAAGGACCTGGAAACCGCCCTTGGCTCCGAGCAGGGACGCGTGGCCGCGCTGGACAAGGCCGTCGAGGCCCATAATGCCCGTGCCGCCGATCTGGAGAAGCGGCTGGCCGAGGCCCAGGCGCTCAATTTGAAGATCAAAGGCGAGCTCGACGAGCGGGAACTCGAACTGAGGCGGATCAAAGCCGACCAGGAAGCCCTCGCAGCAGAGGGCGGTCTGGAAAACGAGCTGAAGAAGGCCCAGGAGTCCACCCGCCAGGCCGAAGCCAGGATTTCCCAGCTCCAGAAGACTCTTTCCGCCTCCGAGGCGCGGCTGGCGATGGTCCAAAAAGAGTTCATGAGCGCCGTGGGCGTGGGTGGAGCCGCGCCAGCCGCCATACCGGCCTCCAGCACCGCAGGAGGGGACAAGCGCGTGCGGGAACTGGAGGAAAAACTGGCGCAGTTGGAGGCCGAATCGCGCAAAAAAGCCCGTGAAGACGGCTATAAGATCGCCGAGCTCGAGTACCGCCTCAGTGAGGCCTTGGAGAAATCCCAGGCTGTGGCCGCCCCGGCCGACCGGCAGGCGGAGAAGCCCGCCCCGGAGCCGGAAGTGGCCGACACGGCGGAAATAGCACCCGTTCAGGCTGCGGAAACGCCCGTAGCCTCCCCGCCGGATGGACAGGAAATGTCCGCCGCCTGAACTCGGGGCCTGATTCGTGCTTGATGGAGCGTAATTCATGCCTGTCGTCCGGATGACCGTCCCCCTCCCCTTCCCGACTCTCTTTTGCCCCCTGAATCCCCCGCCGTGAACGCCCGCCGCCTGCTCGCATGCCTGCTCCTGTGTGCGGTGTGGCCGTGCCCTGCGCAAACACCCGCTGCCAATGGCGGCAGCGAGGTGGCGCTGCTGCGCATCCAGTTCGAGCGTGACTGGATCGCGGCCAGCCTGGAACCGGTCAAAAAACAGCTCACCGCGCTCGGCACGCTGGAACGCCAGCTCGCCGCGGCCCGGGACTACGACGGCGCCATCCGGGTGCGCACGCAGCGCCAGCAGTGGCAGGCCGAACTGGAGCGGCTGGACAAGCAACTGCTCCTGCTCCAAACGCGGGAGCAGGCGCTGAAGGCGGCGCAGCTTCCTGCGCGCATCCAGCTCTCCGTGGAGGCCGCCACCCTGAATGGCGTGACCCTGGCCGGCGGCGCACTGACCGGCTGGTCGAAGCCAGGTGCCTCCGCCACCTGGAAGCTGCCATCCCTGCCGCCCGGCGGTTATGAGGTGGTGCTGCGCTACCGCTGCGGGCCGCTGGAAGGCGGCACCGTCACAGCACGTGAGTCCCGTTTCACCCTGACCGGTCCGGTGGAGACCACCCTGCGTGGCCCGGAAAGCCGGAACCTGGGCACACTCAAGATCAGCGAGGGGGCAACCACGCTCACGGTCAGCGCCGTGACCATCGTGAAGGACAACCTGATGCAGCTCCTGGAGGTGGAGCTCGTGCCCGCCCGCCGTTAACTTTTCCTTTGAGCCATGATGCCGCATCCCCATCGCCTCCGCGCCTCCCTGGCCTGCCTGCTGGGCATGCCAGGCCTGCTCACCGGCATGGCAGCGGCGCAGACGTCCGTGCCTGCGGAGCCAGAAGAGCTCACCACGGCCCGAAACACCCTCTTCCGCCAGGCACTGGTGGATTCCCAGCGGGTGACGGAGCAGTTCATCGCCGCGCTGGCCGCGCGGGAGACCGCGCTGGCCGCCGCGGGTGATTATGAAGAGGCGCGGCGCTTCCAGCAGCGGCGGGAGCAGCTCACCGCTGTGCATGCCGGCTCCGCCTTGTCCCTGGCGGATTCCCGCGCCGTCCCGCTCTCCCCATCCGTGGCGCGGCTGACCGGATCGGTGCAGTCCGGCACGGACATCCTGGCAGGATGGCGCTCCGCCGGCAGTGGCGCGGAGTGGGCGCAGTTCCGCCTCCCGCCGGGCCGCTACACCCTGGAATTCGAGGCGGTCATGGCAGAGGCACCCGGGACCTTTGCCTCCGCGCGGTTGCAGCCGCAGGACAAGGCGGTCTTTGAGTTCGGGGAGGTCACCCTGCTCCCCGGCAACGGAAACCGTGTGCGCTTTGAAATCCAGCGCGGCGGGGATGAGTCCGCCTTTGTGCCGGTGAGCGCGGGACCGCTGACTTTCACCCGCAGCCCGCTGACGCTGCGCCTCTCGGCCGCCGAGGGCTATCCGGCCAACATCATCAGACTGCGCAATCTGCGCCTGGTGCCCGTGCCGGAAACGACCGCGCCACTATCCGCGGCGCCGTCTCCCGTCATGGACGCCGCCGAGGCCCTCGAGGAGGCGCGTGACACACTGGCCGAGGAGCTGCGCAGCGCCCAGGAAGCCGTGCGGCAGGCCTATCTCGATCGGCTGGAGGACCTGGCCGGCACGAAACCGGCTCTCAAGGCGCTCATCGCCGCCGAGACAGCGCGCATCGGGCGTTCCACCGGCCGTGACAGCGAAAAACTGTGGTTTTCCCCGCCCACAATGCCCGCCAACGCGTCCGCCGGACTCGATGACTTTGAGGTGCTCCTGGACGCGCGGCTGGCGGAGGGAGAACCGGCCGCTGGCGACCGTTTTGACATCGTCCATGATGGCCGCACCCTCCCGGTGCGCCTGCTGTGGCTGGCCTGCCCGCCCGCCGGGGGTGATGACGAGGCCGCCGCGCCGCTGGCAAAGCATTTCGGCATCGACATCGAGGACGCGCTCGATGTGGGGCGCGCCGCGCGCGAATTCACCGCCGGCTACTTGCGCGGCCGCCCGCTGCGCCTGCTGGCGCGGCCTGTGCGGGAGGGCGAGGACGCTTTGGAAGCGCTCGTCTTTGTGCCGGAGGTGGGTCTCTACCAAAATGTGCTGATTGAGCAAGGCCTGGGAGCCGTGCAACCGCCCGTGACGATGCCCGACTCCCCTCAGACACGTGCGCTGCTGGACTCTCTGACCGCACGGGAGCAGCAAGCACGAAAGCGCAAACCACCGGCCGGTGCCTGGGCGCTGGCGCAGGACACCAATGGGAAACGATGAGCACGGAAACCACGATGCCCCCCCGAAGACATCCGCTGCTGCATACCCTGCTTCTCCTGGCGGCCTGTGCCGCCACGCTGGCCGCGCAGGCACCGCTGACGCTTGACCAGATGGAGGCCATCTACCGGCGGGAACTTAGCGAGCGGCACATCCCGCTGATCAGCCGCTATTTGATCGAGCTGCAGCGCCAGGCAGCCATCGCCACCGATCCAGCGCCTTGGCGGCAGGAAATCGTGCGAGTGCAGGAGTTGCTCAAAACCGGTGGTGTCATCGACCTGGCCATGGCACGCGCCGCCATCGACAACATTGCCGCGCCCATGCTTCCCGCGCCGTCACCACGCGAAGCCGTCCGCGCCGCCCTCACCCTGGCCCCGGCGCAGGCCACCGGCAGCCTGGCCGCCGCCGGACAAGCCGTTCCTGTCGGAGAAATCCGCTGGCTGGTCGAATTCCTGCCCGCCGGTGCCTATGACGTGCACATCCAGTATGCTTGTCCCGCCATTTCCAGCGCCCTGCCGCTGCGCATGACCCTCGCGGGCGGGATGGTGGAGGCCGTCATCGACTCCACCCGCCTGACAAAGGACGCGCAGACCTTTCGCGTGCTGAAAGTCGGCCGGATCACCCTGCCCGCCGAGGTGCGCGGCCAGACGCTCACCTTCACCTGCGATGACAAGTCCTCGACCGCGCTGCGCCTGAAGCAGCTCATCATCACTCCTGCGAAACCGCCCTCGTGACAATCGACTGCCGGCGATGCCGCCTCAGCAAGCCGCCAGACTCATTCCTCGCGTGTCAGCCAGTCCGGTTCCTTCGTTTGGCGAACTCACCCCCATGGTCCTGGCAAAGTCCGACTGGCTCTGAGACATGCGATAACCGTCCGGCGTCTCTGTCAACGCGACCGTGTCACCTTCCTCGATTTTGAGATGCCTCAGCGCCTCCTTGGGCAGGATGATGCCGATGGAGTTGCCAATTTTGCGGAGCTTGAGTTCAAGTGACATGCGACAACTGCAATCACACTCATTATAACAGCAAGCATCGAGCTGATGCCTTCAACTCTTCACCTCCGGCTGCGACGGTTCGGGCGTGGTCATGCCCTTGCCGAGGCGGCCGCTGTAGAGGTCGATGGCGCGTTTGGCGATGATGTCGATGACAGCAGGCTGGAGGGTGCGGGTGGCGACGTTGGAGACGGCCATGCTGGCCCACATGACGGGTGACTTGAAGCGCAGCACCTGCCAGACGGGCAGCAGGCGTTTGTACCACTTGTTGGCAGTCTGCATGTGCTCGTGCGTGGCAAGCTTGTGCGTGACCTCCCAAGTCTTTAGTGCGGTGGAGGCGCTGACATCGACGAGGCGGCCGATGCTGCGCGTCTGCAAGAAATCCGCGATGTCCATGGCGGCCAGATGCACCGCGCGGGAAAACTGGCTCAATCCCGGTGCCAGCAGCGCGTTCTCTTTTCCAGGGTGGTAGATCACGGCTATTTCGCGAACGAGTTTCGGCACCTCATCAACAAGAGGCGGCAGCCATTCGGGATTGAGGTTTTTCTGCCAACGAAGGCGCTTCTTCGACTCTTCAACGGCGGCGCGGGCACGTTCGTCCGCCTCGGAATTGAGGAGCTGGTCGTAGGCGCTGAGTGCATGACGCGCGGCGCGCAGGTCGGCGGCAAATTGCAGGATCTTCCAGATGATGACGCCGCTGGCTCCGACGAGCAGGCCGGCAAGGAACGTCCAGATGTGGCTCCAGGGCATTTCTGATTCTTGATTGATGATTCCTGAATCCTGGTTCCCTATTCATCCGCGCGCGCGGGCTGGCCGATGTTCCAGAGGAGGATGCGGAAGCCGGCATCCGGCAACCGCGCGACGGCGGGGGCCTGTTTGCGATGGGAGGAAAGCAACTCGTTGCTGTTGGCGGTGGTGTAGGCACCGCCGCGCAGCACGCCCTGATCCGGCATCGTGCTCCAGGGCGTGGAAACCCATTCCCACACATTCCCGGCAAGGTCTTGCAGGCCGCTGGCCGCGTCCGCGCGGAAACTGCCGACCGGCGCGAGGCCCGCGAAGCCATCGTTGTAGCCGGGGATCGAGGTCTTGCCCGTTGGATCGGCGGCGAGGTCGAGAAAGTTGCCTGACTTCGAGAGCGGCGGCCACGGGAAGCCCCAAGGATACACGCCGCCGATGCGTTCGTTGCTCTCGGCAGGTGTGGCACCGTTTTCACGCGAAAGACCGGCCGCCATGCTCCACTCGTCATCGGTTGGCAGGCGGTACTCCTGGTCCGGCTCGAGCAAACCCTGCGCGCGCTCGCGATCTGTCAGCCACCGGCAGAACTGCTCCGCCTCGCTGCGGCTCACCATCGTCACCGGCAGCGCCGCATCCGCGTCGAGCACACGGCCATCGACCGGCGGCTGGTTGGTGGCCTTCACGAACTCGGCAAAGTCACTCCTCCGCGTCTCGATGCTGGCGATCATGGCCTGACCGAGGCGCACCATGCGCAGGCCGAGGCTGTTCTGCCACGGACGGCCAAAAACGACCGCTCCCGTGGCCTTGAGACGCAGATTGAAGTTCACCGTCTGCCCCTGCTTGAGCGTGCCGGTGGCTTTTTCGACCTTGTAGCCTGGCAGGCTCACGCTGAGTTCGAAATTCCCCGTGCGCTGCCGCGGCAGGCTCAGCGGCGTGCGGCCGAGCACGCGTTCACTGTCATATACCTCAGCACCAGAGGGCGTGGAGGTGATGTTCAGGATGCCAAAGCGCGCCTTCACGATCTCGCAGACGATAACGTTCATGCCCTGCTTGAAAGGCGGGCTGCCGGCGGGTCGGTTGATCTTCGCAGGCTTCCACGCGTACTCATGATCGGCGTCGAGGCGGCCTGATTTGCGGTCCACATCCGTCATCCACTCGCAATACGCGTCGGCCTCCGGTGGAGCGATCACCGCGGCGTAATGCGTGGTCTTGTCCGGCTGCGGCACACCGACCACGTCGTACTCGGAGGCGCGGAAGGTGGCCTCGAGGAAGTTGCGGAACAGCAGCGCGTCGAGAGGCAGGTTGGCGATGTGGCGGTCTCCCTTCCACGTGAACCACTGCTTCAGGCGGTTCTGCCACGGTTTGCCCGGCGTGGGCGGCTGCGGGCGCGCCGGCAGCACGGGAGGCGGCTTCACCGGCGCGGCGATCTCGTAATGCCACTCGCGCTGGTGCTTGCCCATCACAATGCCGGAGGCCAGCAGGAACGAGCCCAGCACGGTAAAAATGGCCGCGCGGCTGAAACGGCGCACAAAGCTCTCCGGACGCTTCTCACCGACATGCTGCAGCGCCTCGGCAAAGTCCGCGGCGGTGGTAAACCGGCGCTCGAGATCGTTTTCACACGCCCTGCAGATGACGCGATTCAAATCGAGCCAGAAGGGCCATTCCTCATCGGAGATGTCGTCCGGCACCTCCGGGAACTCCATGCGGTCCTTCCCGCTGCTCATCTCATAGAGCACCTTCCCCAGGCTGTACAGGTCCGCCTGCGCCGTGCCGGGTCCTTCCGGCGGCACAAAGCCCTCCGTGCCCACAAACGTTCGCTCCCCAAACGCCGCCACCAGCCCGATGTCCGCCAGCTTGCACACCCCGCCGACGAAAATGACGTTCGAGGGCTTGATGTCACGGTGGGTGAGGCCGTGGTTGTGCATGTAGTGCAGCGCGTCGGCCATGTACACACCCGCGTCGCGGCAGAAGAAGGGATCGAGGCGCCCGTGGCGCTTCATGTCCGTGCCGAGTGTGCGCGGCACATAGCTGTTGATGTCCGTGATGTTAGCGCCCTGCTCCACGTCGTCCCCCAGTTCCATCACGCAGTAATAAAAGCCGCGCTGCTCGTTCCAGCCGACATGCAGGATGTGGACGAGGCAGGGATGACCGCGCGAGATCGGCTCGAATTGCTGGATGCCGAGGAACTCGCGGTGAAAGGTGCGTGTGTGCTCAAAATCCTCCCGCCAGACGATTTTCACCGCGCGCAGCGCACCGGTGACGCTCTGCCCCAGCCACACCTCCCCGTACGCGCCGCTGCCGATGCGCTTGAGCAACGTGAAGTCGGGAATGACGATGTCATCCCGGTGCGAGGGCGGATTGCCGGGCGCGCTGGACTTTTTGGGTTTCACCATCGGCGCGACTGGCTCCGGCGCGATGGGTGGCGGAGGCAGCATGGGACTGGCAGTGTCCGTCTCCACTGCTCCCGGCGACACCTCATCCACCGCGGCAGACGGGGGAGGGAGGTGGGGGACGGCTTCGGGTTCAGGCATGCGGCGGCGGAGGGTCGGCGTGAAGTCTCCCATTCGCGGGGAGGGGAATCAAGTCTTTGAACACGGCGAAGCCGTGACCGCGCCCCGTTCACTTCCCGTTCTTGAAGGCGTAGAGAATGCCGTCGTCCGCGCCGAACAGGACGTAATCTCCCGCCACCGCAGGGCTGCTCTTCACCGGCGCGCCAGCCTCAAAGCGCCACAATTCCGCACCCTTCTCCAGGTCCAGCGCGTAAAAGTAGCCGTCGTCGCAGCCAAAAATCACCGACTTGCCGCCGCAGACGACCGCGCTGCTGTCGATCTGGTCACGCGCGCGGAATTCCCATTTCTGCTCGCCTGTCACACGGTCCAGCGCGTGAAAACGCTTGTCCCGACCGCCCACAAACACGCTTTTCTCCCAGATCGCCGCCGCGGCGTAGTACTCGAACTCGCGCTCCCCGTACTCCCACACCTGCATGCCGTCCGTCAGGCTGTAGGCGGCCACGCGGTTGCCGTAGTGGCTGACGTAAACGACACCATCGGCGATCGCCACGTTGTTGCCGATGTAGGCGCCCACCTCGATCTGGCGCTCTTCCTTGCCCGTCTTCACGTCGTGGACGTGCAGCACGCTGTCGCAGCCGCCAAAGACCACCTTGCCCTCGCCAATGGCCGCGCCGCCATTGATGTAGTAGCCGGTTTCGGCCGCCCACTCCTTTTTCCCCGTCTTCGCGTCCAGGCAGTACACATTGTAGTCGTAGCTGCCGATGATGATCTTCTGCGCCTTTGTCTCCGGGTCGGTCCAGACATTCGCGGCGGCGTGGATCTCCGCCTCCGTCTCGAATTTCCACGATTCCTTGCCCGTGGCGGCATCCCAGGCGTAAACAAAGCCGTCCTGGCAGCCGGCCACCACCAGATCGCCTGCAAAGGCCGCCGCGCCGTCAAAGGCCCCCTTCCCCTCCGCCTTCCACACCTCCTTGCCAGTGGCGAGATCGACACAGAAGAATTTCGCGTCCTTGCATCCCGCATACACCTTGCCGGCACGCACCACGGGGCTGGCCACGAGCATCTCGTTCTGCCCTTTGAGCTTCTCCATCATCTTGAACTGCCAGGCGGGCTCCAGCGGATACTTCAGTTCCACAGGTGACACACCGGTCATCGCCTCGTTCCCGCGCGAATGAATCCAGTCCCCCGCCGTCTGGGCCGGAATCACAGCACAAGGGGCCAGGAGGAGGAGAAGAAGCAGGGGCGGGCAGGAAAAAGGAGGGCGCATGGGGCTTAAAACCTGGAACATGAAATCTGGGCACCTAAAACGCCTCAACGCGGCGGTGTGTAGCGGACGATGTTGCGGTGATACACCTCACACTCCTTTTTGTGGAGCCAGATGCTGAACCAGAACAGCAGCGCCCCGCCCAGCACCACCACGAACAGCACGGGCCGCCCCTTGGGCGAGTGGCCCGTCGCCAACGCGATCACTGAGAGCACCGTCATCGCGTAATAAGGCCAGGACCACTCATCCCGCCGGCGGGTCTGCTCCCGGATCACCTGCGCATACTCAGGCGGCCGGGTAGCGATAATGCGCGGCGTGGCCTTTTCCCGCAGGTCCGTGTAGGGCCACACGCTGGCGCAGGACACGCAGATCAGCGCCAGCGCCAGCAGCCGTGACTTCTTTTCGCCAAACACAAAGGCCACGATGAACATCACCAGCCCAAGCCCCAGGCCGTAGAGCGGCAGCGGCTCCAGCAGCAGGTGCAGGTACTCCGGGTCACGGATGCTTTGCCAGAGGGTGGTGAGTTCAAGCCACATGCGGGAGGAAGGAATGCGGGAGGAAGGAATGCCGGATGAAGCACGATGAACCCGCCGCGGGCAAGGCCGGAACCGCTCACTTCACTTCCTTCGCCGGCGCGTCGCCAAGCTGGATGGTCGGCACCTTGGCCTCGTCGCTGATCACCAGCGCCAGCCAGTGGCCGTTCGCCGCGTGCGCGGGGAAACCGCAGGCCAGCGCATAATCGCCCGCCTCCTCGGCGGTGAAGGAGAAGTCCGCCTTCGCAAAGGCCATGCCCTGCTCCGGCTTCGGCACGCCCGCGCCGTCAAAGTACGGCGCGCCCATCTGCGGCTTCCGCAGCATGTCCTTTTCCACCACGAGCAGGCTGTGCGGGATGGGGCTGGGATTGATGAAGGTCACGTCCACCTTCCAGCCCGTCGGCACGGTGAAGACGGCCTTGCCGTGCGCGTAGCCGTTGAAGTTCATCCCATAATTCGCCGCCGTGAAGGTGGCCACCAGCGTGAGCTTCACCGTCTTCGGCTCCGCGCCCGGCTTCATAAAATCCGCCTCCGTGATGCCCGCGAAGAGCTCTTTTTTCAGTCCGGGGATCTCCACGCCGCCATGCTCATGCCCCGCTGGCTGCTGGGCCTGGGAAAACGTGAATGCGAGGGCGGAGAGGAGCAGGAGGGGCGTGCGGAGAGTCATGCGTGGCGGAAGAAAAGCAGGGCCGCAACCAACGCGCAATGGACGATGCGCCTATCGGTGATGGACGGGTACGCGCAAAGGAAGATGCAGGCACTGTGCGTTTGCGAGCGCAGCGCGGGAAATGCCCCTGCCTAGACCGGTTCTCAGAATGTTTGTCATTTACCCTACGGGCCTGAAAGGCCCTTGGGAGTCCAGCCCAGGCTCGTAGAGCCTGGGTTCGTGTCAGGAAGGATCGCAGCACTCTGAAAGAGTGCGGGAGAACGTTCGCAGCTTCTCCTGCGCTCTGTCAGAGCGCCGGGTTTTACTCGTGGCACACCCAGGGTTTGCGTGGCTTCGCCACTCCAACCCTGGGCTGGATTCCTGGAGGCTTTCAGCCTCCTTCGAATCAGACATTCTTTTCGAGAACCGGTCTAGATGTCCGGGGGGACAAAGTGCCGGTAACGAACCGGCATTTCATGGCATCACCTCACACCGCAAATCCTTGCTCGTTCGCGCAAGGTCAGGGATTCCCGGAATTCGAGCTCCATTTTGCCAAAAATGACCTCAACGAGGCAGGAGTGGGTGAATTCAAATTGCGTCCTCATTCGCCCGCGCTCCCGTCTCGGCTGCATGAGTGATTTTTTCCAGCTTCGTGAAAACGGCGGCACGGTGCGTGGCGAGGTGCTGGGCGGGGTGACCACCTTCATCACGATGGCCTACATCATCGTGGTGAATCCGGCGATCCTGAGCTTCGCGGGCATCCCGGCGGGGCCCGGCACGGTGGCGACGATTTTGACAGCGGCGGTCGGTTGCGCGCTGATGGGATTGATCGCGAACCGCCCCATCGCCGTCGCACCTTACATGGGGGAGAATGCGTTCATCGCGTTCGGCCTCGCGGCGCTCGGCATTGGCTGGGAGCAGCGGCTGGGGGCGGTGTTTGTGAGTGGCGCGCTGTTTTTGATCTTCACACTGGTCGGGCTGCGCGGCTGGCTGGCGAACGCGGTGCCAGCGGGGCTGAAGCACAGCTTCGCGGCGGGGATCGGCCTGTTTCTGGCCTTCATCGGCCTGTATGAGACAGGCATTGTGACGAGCTTTGTGACCGGGATGCCGCCGCAGGCGCTTCCAGCAGGCGCGGGCGGGCTCTTCACCGCTCCGCCGGTGCCGGTGAAGATCGGCAACCTGCGTGATCCGCAGGTGCTGCTGGCGGTTTTGGGCTTTGTGCTCATGACGGTGCTCATGATCCGCCGCGTGCGCGGCGCGCTGCTCATCGGCATCATCGCAACGGCGCTCATCGGCGGCGCGCTGGGATATGGCTCCGCGCCGAAGGCGATCACCGCGCTGCCATTCACCGGCGGCTACGATTTGAGCACCATCGCCTTCAAGCTGGACATCACGGGCGTGCTCAAGGCCAGTTTCCTGCCGGTGCTGCTGACGCTGTTCCTGATGAGCTTTCTCGACACGCTGGGCACGCTCACGGGACTGGGCGCGGTGGCTGACCTGCTGGATGAGAAGGGCAATTTCCCAAAAGTGGAGCGCCCGATGCTGGTGGACGCGCTCACGTGCATGTTCAGCGGGCTGGTGGGCACCTCGACGAGCGGCGCTTACATCGAATCGGCCACGGGCATCAAGGAAGGTGCGCGCACAGGCCTGGCGGCGCTGGTGACGGCGGCGTTGTTCGCTCTGTCACTGTTTTTCATCCCGCTGATCGAACCGCTGCAACAACTCCGCTTTGCCTACGGCCCGGCCTTGATCGCGGTGGGTGTGCTGATGGTGGGATCGGTCCGGCGCATCGACTTTGGCGACCTCACCGAATGGGTGCCCGCCTTTGTGACCATCGTGATGATGCTCTTCACCTACAACATCGCCAACGGCCTCACCGCCGGGCTGCTGCTGCATCCGCTGCTGAAGCTGGCCGCGGGGCGCGCTCGGGAGATGAACGGCGGCATGATCGTGCTGGCGCTGCTGTGCGCGGCTTATTACTGCTTTGGCCTGCCGCATTGATGCTCCAGGTGCCCACATTTCCCGTTTCCGAACTTAAACAGGCCCTGGCCGCGCTGGCGGAGCGAAATGTCTTCCTCGGCACGTCGTCGTGGAAGTATCCGGGCTGGACGGGGCAGTTGTATGACGAGCAGCGCTACCTGTATCGCGGCAAATTCGCGGAGACACGCTTCCAGCGCGACTGCCTGGAGGAGTACGCGCAGGTTTTCCGCAGTGTGTGCGTCGATGCGGGCTACTACCAGTTCCCCTCGCCGGAATATGTGGCCGGATTGTGCGCGCAGGTGCCGGAGGGCTTTCGTTTCAGCTTCAAAGTGACCGACGAGATCACCGCGCGCACCTTTCCGAATTTGCCACGTCACGGGAAGAAGGCCGGGCAGCGCAATCCGCACTTCCTCGACGCGGAACTCTTCCGCGCGGCCTTCCTGGCCTCGTTTGAGAGGCATCGCGGGAAGACGGGCATGTTCATCTTCGAGTTCAGCCACTTTCATCCGCGTGATTTCGGGCGCGGGCGGGAGTTTGTGGACGCTCTGGACCACTTCCTGGGCCAGTTGCCGCCGGGATGGCAGTATGGCGTGGAGATTCGCAACAAGTCGCTGCTGCATCCGGATTACTTCGCCATGCTGCGGCAGCACGGCGTAGCCCATGTGATGAACAACTGGACGCACATGCCGCCCGTGGCGGAGCAGTGGAAGATGCCCGGCGTGATGACCGCGGAGAGCTTCACGGCCGCGCGCTTTCTTTTGAAGCCGGGACGCACCTACGAGCAGGCGGTGGCCATGTTCAGCCCCTACAACGCCACGAAGGACCCGTATGAAGAGGCGCGCCAGGTGGCGGCGGAGATCATCGAAAGCCGCGCCAGGGCGGCGGAGCTCCAAAAGACGCTGCCGAGCTTCTTGTTCGTGAACAACCGCCTCGAGGGCAACGCGCTGCTCACCATGCTGGCCGTGCTGATGCACCTGGGGCTGCTCAAACCACCGCCGGCGCCTTGAGCGGCCTCTGCGCGATCACTCCGCCTTCTTCCTCTTCTTTGGCTCCCGCTTCGACGGTTTGTATTCCGGGCGTTTCATCAGCTCGGCGAGGTGCGGCTGGTAGAGCGGTGACTCCGTCCACGAAATGGACTTCGGGTCCGGCGGCGTCACCTTGCCCTCGGGGTAATCTTTTCCGGCGAAGCTGGCGCTGACGCTGTCATTCCAGGCGAGCAGCTCCTTTTTCATCTGCTCAAACACCTGCGGCGCCTTCGTGCTGAGATCGGTGGTCTCGTTCGGGTCGGCGATGAGGTCGTAGAGCTGGAAGCTGTCCTTCTCGATGTTCTCGGTGAGGATTTTGTAGCGCGGGCCGGTGAGCGCGAGCTTGCTGCCGAAGCGGAAGCCGAGCGGCTTCGTGCGCTCGCCGATTTCTCCGGCGAAAAGCGGCTTCAGGCTGATGCCGTCGATGGGTTTGATCATCACGTCATCTGGCAGGCCCAGGATGTCGGCCACAGTGGGGAAGAGGTCCACCGTGCCTGCCGGAAAACTCGTGACGCGGGGTTTGATCATCGCGGGCCACTCAATGATGCCCGGCACACGCAGGCCGCCTTCAAAAACGGTGCCTTTGTTGCCGCGCAAACCGCCGGTACTGCTCGGTTTCACCTCGGGAAGACCGCCATTGTCGCTGTTGAAGACGAGCATCGTGTTGTCGGCCAGTCCAGTGTCGCGCAGCTTTTGCCGCAGCGCGCCCACGGCGCGATCCAGCGCCACCAGCTCGCCATGGTGCTGCTGGGAAAGGTTGTCGAGCTCGGCGAAGGCCGTCTTGTCCGCCTCCTGCGCTTTGAAGGGGCTGTGCGGGCTGCCGAACCAGATGATGGCAAACAGCGGCTTGTCTCCGCCGCGATGTTTGTCGATGAACTTCACCGCCTCGCCCACTGCGATGTCGGAGGAGTCGCCTTTGAACTCCACAAACCCGCCCATGCGGCTCATGAGCGGGTCTTTGTCGAAGAAGTTTGTCATCGACACCCATTCATCGAAGCCGAACGCGCCTGGATTTCGCGCATCCTCCTTCAAAACGGGCGCTCCGGGTCCCTTGAGACCATTGAGATGCCATTTGCCGAAGTGCCCCGTCACATAGCCCGCGCCCTTCAGTGCCTGCGCGATGGTCTTCTCCTGCAATCGCAGCGCGTAGCCATGCGAGAGCACGCCCGCGCGGTCGTTCGTGCGTCCCGTGAGCACCGTGGCCCGCGTGGGCGAGCACACCGGATTCCCCGCGTAAAAGCGCTCAAAGCGCAGCCCGTTTGCCGCCATCGCGTCCAGGTTCGGCGTCTTCAACACCGGATGCCCGCGATACCCCGTCTGCCCCCAGCCCATGTCATCGGCCATGACGAAGATGATGTGTGGTCGGGGCGCGGCGCAAAGTGATGTGGTAAGCGCGAGGAAGAGAAGGAGTGTTTTCATGGGTTGGGAGCTTTGGGGGATTCGTTGGTGGTGGCAGGCAGGCGCTTCTTCGCGCGCTCCATGTCACGAGCCTTCTTCTTTTCTTCCTTGGTCATCTTCTTCGGCTTCTTCTCGGCGGGCGCGGCCATGTTGTAGCGCTTCTCTCCGGCTTTGACAGGCTTCGCCATCTCCGCGAGCCACGCATCGTGAAGCTTCGTCAGCTCCGCCACCTTCTCAGGCATCTGCTTGGCTAGATCGTTGGCCTCCGACACATCCTTGCTCAGATCAAAGAGGCCCAGCTTGTCCTTCTCGCCCACGAGCTTCCAATCGCCCGAGCGCACCGCCCACCAGCCTTCGTCACTGCCGGAGCACCAAAACAGATCCCGCGATGCCGGCGCGGTCTCGCCTTTGAGTAGCGGCAGCAGGTTCTGACCATCGAGGCGTGCTTCCTTCGGCACCTCGATGCCAGCGGCCGCGAGCGTCGTGGGCAAAATATCCAGTGATGTCACCGGCGACTGCCATTCGCCCGGCTTGAGCTGCGATGGCCAGCAGATCAGAAACGGCACGCGGATGCCGCCCTCGTAGTCGGTGTGCTTGCCACCACGCAGCGGCGTGTTGTCCGCGCTTTGCGCCAGCGGCCCGCCGTTGTCGCTGATGAAAAAGAGCAGCGTGTTTTCCCACACGCCGCCGTCTTTGAGCGCCGTCATGACTTTGCCAATGGCATCGTCCATGCGCTTGCCCATCGCGAGTCGGGCATCGCGGTCCTTGTTGCCCGTGTTGAACTTCGCGATCTCGTCCTCCGGTGCCTGCAACGGCGCATGCACCGCATTGAAGGCCAGGTAAGCGAAAAACGGCCCCGCCTTGTGCTTCATGATGAACGCCGCCGTCTCTTCGCCGAGTCGATCCGTCAGATAACCCGTCTCCTTCACCACCTCCGTGCCGCGATAGATCGGATCATTCGGGTCATCGAGCTTGAAGTAGTCATGCGCTCCGCGACCGAGAAAGCCGAACACCTCATCAAAGCCGCGCAGAGCCGGACTCCATGCCAGATCAGGCCCCAAGTGCCACTTCCCAAACTGCCCCGTCGCATAGCCCGCAGGCTTCAAATACTGCGGAAAGAGTTTTTCATTCATCGGCACGCCACTGCCCGCCTCGCCGCCCGTGTAGAGCCCAAGCCGCTGCTGATAGCGCCCCAGCATCAGCCCCGCCCGCGTCGGTGAGCACACATGCCCCGTCACATAACCCTGCCGACAAATCACGCCCGCTTTGGCCAGCGAATCGAGATTCGGCGTCACGATCTCCTTCGGATGCTGCGGGTTAAACGTCACATCCGCATACCCGAGGTCATCGGCGACGATGACAACGATGTTGGGCTTCGCGAAAGCGGAGA
Source organism: Verrucomicrobiaceae bacterium (assembly GCA_015075365.1). Classification (GTDB taxonomy): domain Bacteria; phylum Verrucomicrobiota; class Verrucomicrobiia; order Verrucomicrobiales; family Verrucomicrobiaceae; genus Prosthecobacter. The sequence continues at coordinate 244,479 of JABTUN010000004.1, read as the reverse complement.
GCAGAGGGCAAAGAGCGAAGAGAAGAGCGAGAAGTCTCATGGTCGCGCTGAAACGTCAGGCTTCGGCGGAACTTCACCAGAATGCCGAAACGGCGCCGCCAAGGGCACTGAAAGCTCAGAGAAGCTGGAGCGGAGACATGGAGTGGCGGACATTGGAGTCATGACTTCGAGATGCACGATGAACTTGAATTGGGATGACACAGGCTGTGCCTGTGGGCCAGAATTACCTGGACCGGCTTCACCACTAAGCCCCGTGAGCGACTTCGGCAAAAATATGAAGCGCACGAATCTCATCTACTGCGATGGCGAACATCACTTTAGCAGCTTTAATTTGCAGGCCAAAGACCCTCGCGATCCAATCTTATCTCAATCACTTGCCGGTTAACGCCAAACTTGTTAGCCACATGCTCGGCAAAGAGTTCTCGTGCCTTCAAAGTTAAATGCATCGAGGCAGCAAACTCGCTCGACATGAAATCATCGTAATACTGGGTTAGTCGATCCAGCGGCACTAGAAGTCGCCCGGCAAACTCATCCGCTTCACGCTCAATTCTATCGCGTTTTCCTTCGTAGCTACGTGTCCAATTCGCAAACTCGGTCAGGCCAGCGAAGTGCTTCTCTTGGGGCAACTTTCGATGTAGCACAAAATGCCCAAGTTCATGAGCCAGTGAAAAGCGCAGTCTTTTTAGTTTCCACTCTTCGCCGGCCTCCAAATCATAGTGAGTCTCTTGGTCCACATAGATACCGCTGAAATCTGCACGCAGTGCTGCCCAAACTTTGAAGCGTTCGGTCAACCCGGGGAATGGTATGATGTTTAGACGAAGGTCTATTTCGACAAGGCTAAACACATCGACGGGCAAATGTCCGTCACGAGTGCTTTCGTATTTCGCACGAAATTCCTCAACTTGTCCCCATATCTTTTCCATGAAGACTCAGCGATGAGGGTCAGGTTGATTGAGTTTCTTGATCTCATCCGCAAAGGCGGCGAGTTGATCACCAGTTAGTTCATGATCGCGTGCGGCTCGGAAGAACGCCGGCAATGCCTTCATGAAGATGGCATTTTCGGCTAGATCAGCTGGCAATTCGTGGCGGCCAAGAGCGGCAGAATCGAAAAGCTCCTGTTTCTTTTCTCCTTTGAGGCCAAAGAATTCAGCGAGTTTTTCGAGGAATGTCACGTCGCCGGGGGGCGGATTCACTCCTCGTTCGATCTTGCTCCAATTGCTCGGGTCGAAGCCAATCTGCTGGCAGAAGTCGCGAAGCGTCAGCCTCTTTTCGATGCGCAGGTTTTTGATGAATTCAGCAAACATAGGGGTGCGGGGAGGTGTGGTTTAATTTTTACCAGAACCGGGATCAACTGGGAAATCTTTCTTTGTGGTATTGACAATACCACACTTGTGGTATAAAAACAACCACACATTCACATGAATGCTATCACCCAACATCCAGCCGGTCTCGGTTCGTCCGAGAGCAACAACACGCAAAACTGCCAACCCGCGTCCAAGTGGATGGCCCTCGTGAACGATGGAAACGTTCATGCACCGACCCGCCGGGTGAAGGCCCGGGTGCTCAAAACACAAGCGGGTGTTCCCGAAGACCACATCCTCGTGCGTGACCATGAGTCGGGCCGTGACGTGGCTTTTGAGGACGATGACCTCATCGACCTCGCCGAGGGCAACGTCTTCATTACCATGCCACGCTGCGAGTTTTCCCCGACTGGAGGATGCGTGGGCCGTCCGAAGCTGGCGTGGTTCGTTGACGACCGTCCTGAAATCACTCTCCTGGCGGAGCAAAACGGGCGGACGCTGCGCGAACTCTTTGGCCTCACGATTGCCACCCGGCTGTTCCGTGATGCTGAGTCACCCCAGGATGAGCTGATCGGTCCCGAAAAGGCCATCGCCTTTCCCGAAGGTCCGGTTTTCTACTCTCGCCGTCCGGGAGTCGGCCTCACGATCACCGTGAATAAGCAGACCTTCGGCCAGCAAGACGGGGTGAAACCCGAAATGACCGGGCGAGAGATCGGCAACCTCGTGACGACCGAGCCCTGCGAGGTGAAACAACTCCAGAAGGGCAAGCCTGAGATCGACATCCCGCTGAATGCCAAGGTGAAAATCGAAGGCTGTGAGGAGTTCAAAGTCATCCGCTGCAATGTGGTGGGTGGCTATGAACAGGCGCGGATCGACCGTGAACTCGACGCACTTCGCGAAAATGGTGCCGAGGTCGATTTCATCCCTGGCGGACGCCCGGCGGTCATTTACCGCCGGGTGCCCACCCGCCCGGGTTACGGCGCGGTGGCTGAAACGGATGTCTTGGTGGTCATTCCGCCTGCATTCCCAGGTGCTTTTCTCGATGGAGCTTATTTGCCGAAGGGCTCGCCGCTTCTCGGCAAGGTCGCAGGCGCTGCCGGACAGGGTGACTTTCAGGCAGATGGCAAAGCCTGGGAGCTGGTGAGCTATCACCCGCACAACGGAGGCGGCGGTCCCGCCTGGAGCCCGAGCCGTCACGGCATTCACAGCTATTACACGGAGGTGCTGTCATGGATCCAAAAAGCCAACTGATCCTGCCGACTGAATACGCAGCGGACGATAGCCAGTGCATCGTCCGCTGCACCTCTGAGCAACACCGAACGCTGGAGAGGCTACTTTACCGCCGCTACCCGAATGAGGAGTGGGGAACCTTCTTCCGGTTTGGCTACCGGAAGACGTCTTGGGGGCTGGTGATCTGCTTCGTTGATCTTCTGCCCCCGAACCTGGATGACTTTGATCCAAAGAGCCCGCTCGTCGAGTTTTCGCCGGGGTATATCAATCGCGCATTGGGCACGTTTGATGAAGGCGACTTCGGTATCGGCTTCATCCACTCTCATCCTCAAGGTTGCAGGCCCAAACCGAGCCGGTCCGACGACGACATGGATGCCTACTTCGCATCCGAGTTTGAGAAGTTCAGCAACGGCAGGCCTTTTGTGAGCCTCATCGCCTCGCGAAACGCCGACCACCGAAGGACTTTCAGCGGGCGATGCTTCCATCGCGGCCATTGGATGCCAGTCACCGAATGGCTGACGTGTGGCAGTGATGTCCTGCGCCGCGAGCGGAGTCTGCTGGCACCAAACAAGCCGTCTGACGATTGTGCCGGCCTGGAGCGAGTAACCGAACTCCTCGGTGAATCGACCGCTCCGCGCTTGCGGAGTGCTGTGGTGGGCATCGTTGGATGCAGCGGCCTTGGCACTCCCGCAGCTCATGTGCTGGCTAGGTCGGGAATCGGCGAGTTCGTGCTGGTTGATGTGGGTTTCTTCAAAAAGTCGAACCACGAGCGCAACCATGCGAGCCGCGCTTCGGACCTCCACCACTCTCAAATCCCCAAAGTGGAGCTGTTGAAGCGGCTGATTCATGAAATCCGGCCTTCAGCCAAGGTGATTTGCCTTCAGGCAGACGTTTTGGATGACGAGGTGCTCGATCAACTGGTCCGCTGTGACTTGGTGCTTGGCTGCACGGACTCCTATTATGCCCGTGCTGCATTGGGCGACATCGCCACCCATTTCTCGGTGCCTGTGCTCGACTTGGCTGTGCAAATGGGAAGCAAGGATGGTGTCCTCACCACCCAAACAGGCGAGATTGCCCGCTACATGCCAGGCCTGCCGTGTCCATGGTGCCGGAACCGCGTCAATGCGGTGCAGATCCGAGCAGAAACCGCCAGTGATGAAGAACGCGCACAAGCACATGCAGCTGCTCAACAGGCCATGGATCGCGGTGAAGACGGCGCGCCCTACTGGATCGGGGATCATCCGCAAGAACTCACTGTTGGCTACATGACATCCATCGTTGGATCATTAGAGCATTTTAAATAAAAGCGTGGAATAAACTCGGGGAGGTGTTACAGGAAGGCATGGCCACCTTGTCCCTCGATCTTCGTCAACGCATCATCAGCACCTGCGACCGCGGTGAAGGCACGCAGGAACAGATCGCCCGGCGCTTTGGTGTCTCCTATGGCATGGTCAAAAAGCTGCTCCAGCAGCGGCGCAAGACCGGCTGCATCAAACCCCGGCATCACCTCGCCGGGCGCAAGAAGAAGATCGTGGCCGAGCATCGCATCGCGATTCGCAAACACCTCCAGCGCAAGCCTGACATGACCTTGGCCGAACTGCGCGACGTCCTTGGGCTGGAGTGCACGCTTCCCGCGATCCACTATGTGCTCGTGGACATGGGGCTGACATATAAAAAAAGACGCTCCGCGCCGCCGAGCAAGACCGCGAAGACGTCGCCAAAGCGCGGCGGCGGTGGAAGCGCAAGCAAGGCGGGCTAGAGCCCTGGCGGCTGGTGTTCCTCGACGAGAGTGGAGCCAAAACCAACATGACCCGGCTGCGAGGGCGGGCACCACGAGGCAAGCGACTGCACGCCGCAGCGCCCTGCGGACGCTGGCAGAGCACGACGATGATCTCCTCCATCCGGCTTGATGGCACCACCGCCTGCATGCACCTGCCAGGAGCGGCCGACACGGCAGCCTTCGTGACCTACCTCAGCGAGGTGCTCTGCCCCACGCTTCGCAGAGGTGACATCGTGGTGATGGACAACCTCGCTGTGCACAAAAGCCCGCAAGTGGCCGCCTTGGTCGAAGCGATGGGAGCCGAAGTGAGATTCCTGCCGGCCTACTCGCCGGACCTCAATCCGATTGAGAAAATGTGGAGCAAGATCAAAGCCTCGTTACGCAGCGCCGAGGCGCGCACCCCTGAGGAACTCGACCAGGCCATCGGCGAAGCGTTCTCAAAAATCACAGCCAAGGACGCGGCGGGTTATTTTGCCTCTTGCGGTTATAGTATTATTTAAAATGCTCTAGGGGCTGGATATGCCCACAACTGGCTCACTGGCGCTGCAACCATGCCGCACAACCGAATGCAGTTCGATATTGGTAAAACGGCATTTGGATTCGCGGATGACGACATGCGCCAATCCATTTCAGACTGCTCTTGCAACAAGTGCGTGGGCTTTGCCGACCAAGGACGAGCCTACTTCACGGTTTCGCGCAGGTAGTAGCAACCTGAACCAGCCGACGCTTACACTCACTGGCTTGTCACTAGGCAGGACAGTAGTGGCGCGTGGGGTATTAACCCTCAATGGCTTGAGAAAGGAGGCAGCTTCGAAATCCGCGCCGTGAGATCCGCGATGACATCGGCATGCTGTGCCGAGACATCGTGAAGCTCCTCGGGATCGGTTTCGTGATCATAGAGTTCGGTTTGATCATCGCTCCAGCGGGTGAAGCGCCAGCGGGCGGTGCGGATGCTTTGGCCGTAAAGTTTGTCGCCACGCGTGACGAGCGTGAAGGCGGCGTCTTTGATGCTGGCGGTGGGATCGGCCAAAACAGGGCGCAAACTGGCTCCGGCGGCGGCGTGGGGCATTTTCAGGCCGCAGAGGTCGGCGACGGTCGGATACACATCGACGAACTCGGCGAGCGAACGCGTCGTCTGGCCGCCCTTCATGCCCGGAGCCGCGATGATGAGCGGTGCACGGCAACTGCGCTCAAACAGCGTGTTTTTGTTCCACCAGTGCCGCTCGCCGGTGTGGTAGCCGTGATCGCCGACGAAGATGACGAGGGTCTTTTCCCAAAGCTGATGCTTGTCTAGCGCATCCAGCACGCGACCGAGCTGTGCATCCATGAAGCTCGTGCCCGCGCAGTAGGCGCGGAACAGCTCCTGCCACTCCTGCGATGTGAATTTGCCAAAAGCAGTGCCGTAGTCGCCAAAGCCCACGCTGTCCTTCCGCACAGGCGTGATGTCGGAAGGGTCGCTCCAGGGCTTCAGCGAGCCCGGTGGATACAGATCGAAGTATTTCTTCGGCGCGATGAAGGGATCATGCGGCTTCATAAACCCGCAGCCGATGAACCACGGGCTGTCACCGAGCTTCTCGATCATCGCCACCGTGGCCGCGGCGATCTGACCATCTGGCTGATCGTCATCCGTGCCATCCGCCGCGCCCCACTGGCACCATTTCAGCGCCCCGCCGGTCACATTGCGGCCTTCGAGCATCTTGCGACCAGCCTTCGTCGCTTCAAAAGCCTGCGCCGTGTGCCAGGAGCGGCCCACGTCCATCCAGCGCTGCTTCGCTTCCGCATTCTTGCCGCCGCCGAGATGGTAGAGCTTTCCAAACGCATGCGACTGCCAGCCCGCGTCTTTGCAGAGCTGCGGCAGCGTCACGACCTCCGGCATCTTTTGCCGCAAAGGGATGTCATTTCCCACGATGCCCGTCTGCTCCGCCCGCAGTCCAGCCATCATGCTGCTGCGGCTCGGATTGCACACCGGATACTGCACATACGCCCGCTCAAACGTCGTGCCGCGAGCCCGCAACCGGTCGAGGTTCGGCGTCTTCACGACCTCTTTCGTGAACGCCCCGCCAAAGTCCCGCAGATCGTCTGCCATGATGAGCAAGACATTGGGCTTTGAGTAAGCGGAAAGCAGAGGGCAAAGAGCGAAGAGAAGGGCGAGACAACGCATGGCGGCGCTGAAACGGCGTCGCATCGGCTTTCTTCGCTTTGTTAGCGGTGCGACACTCACGGCACAAACTTCCGCTCCTTCAGCCAGAACACCAAATCCGCGAACCATGGGTGCTCCGTGCCGATGAGGACGGTGTCGTGATCGCCGTGCTGGCAGAGGTGGAGTTCGTGGGGGATGTTGTTTTGCTGCAAAGCAGCGGCGTAGAGCTGCGCATGCTCCACGGGGACGCTTTTGTCCTTCATGGTGTGCCAGAGGAGGACGGGGGGCAGGCCGGGCTAAAACTTCACCGTCGCGCCCAGATTGACGCCGATGCCCGGCTCGTTGCTGCCGCTGCCGTGGTAGCGGTAGTTTTGGTTCAGCAGGTTTTCGACGCCAGCGTTCAGGATGAGCTGGTCGTTCACCTGCCAGCCGCCGCGCAGCGTGAGCAGCCAGAAACTGGGCGTTCCATTCGGCGGGATGCGCTGCGTGTCCGCCTGGTCGGAGGTGTTCAGCCGCGCGGCCTCGCCGTAGGTCAGGCAAACGAGCTCCGTCCACACCTTCTTTGAGCTGCTCTGCCAGCGCACGCCTCCGTAGCCCATGAGCGGGGTCACCTTGCCCAGCGGCTCCCGCCGTGTGGCGTTGGTGAAACCGATGAACTGGTCCGCCTCCCCCTCCACCCAGGCGATGTGGCCAAAAACACTCCAGTGCGGGTCGATCTGCCAGTGCGCGGCGAACTCGACGCCCTGCATGTAGCCGTCCCCGCCGTTCGCCTTCGTCACCTCGTTGCGTGGAGGCGCGCCGACGAGCCTGCCTGTGGGGCGGCGCACGATCATGTCCTCGATGTGCGTGTAAAAGTACGCCAGGCTGGCCGTGAGGGTCTCCGTCTGCGCCTTCAGTCCGATTTCAAACGTGTTATAGGTCTCGGGACTGAGCCCGGTGGCCGGTGCCTCGCGGATGGTCGTTCCGGAAAAGTCATCGCGGGACAAATCGGAGAGATTCGGCGCGCGGAAGCTCTGCGACCAGCCGCCAAAAAGCTGGAAGCGGTCCTGCGTGTCCAGATCCACCAGCAGGCGCGCGTTGGCAGAAAAATTGTCCCACTCGTCCGACCAGCTTTCCCGTGCGCCGGTCACCGGATTGCGGAACTTGCCCGCGTCCGCCCGCACATGCGTGTAGCGCCCGCCCAGGATCACATGCACATGGTCGCCGATGTCGATCTCGTCCTGGATGAAGATGCCCAGCATGCTGTAGGTCGAGTCATCCGCCACCGCGCCGGCCACCGGATTGTCGGAGGCGTCGCTCTCCACCCAGTCGTGGTAAAAGTCCGCGCCATAGACCAGCTTGCCGGCCGGGGTGAGGCTCTCGAACTGCAAATCCGCGCCCAGCGTGGTCACATCCACATCGTTGAAACTGCGCGCGCCCGCCGGGTCCACGCGGAACTGCGTCTCGTCCTGTGTCTGCACGGAGACGGTCACCCGCGCGGCGTCGATCCAGCCATCCAGTTCCTTCCCGGTCAGCCGCAGGTAGGAAAGGCTGCGTTGCTGGTCAAAGAGCCGCACGCGGTCCGTGCCGATGGCCGTTCCCTCAAACGAAATGCCGGAGGTGGTGGAATGCGTGCGCCAGACATCATTCATCGCGGCGGACTGGTGGGCGGCGGTCAGCAGCCAGTGATCATCCAGCGCCACATCCAGCCGGATGTCGATGGCCCATTGATCGTAGCCTGTGTTCGCCTGCTTCGGCCCCTGGCCGGGTTTCACATCCCCGAACTGGCTCATCGTGCCTCCCACATGCAGCCCCCACTTCTGCCCCTCGCCGATGCTCGACTCCAAATGCTCCACATGGCTGTTCTCCGCGCTGCTCCAGCGGTAGGAGGCCAGTCCGTGTGAGAAGAAGCGGCCCGCCTCCTCTCCTCCAAAGCCGGAGCCTTTGGAGATCGCGTTCACCGTGCCACCGATGGCATCGCTGCCATACAGCACGCTTCCTTGCGAAGGGATCACCTCCACCCGCTCCATCGACAGCGGATCGAGCAACGCCCAATATTGGTTTGGCCCCTCGCGGAAGGTGGAGTTGTTGTAGCGGATGCCGTCCACGAGCATCAGGTTCCGGAAGCCGGTGAAGCCGCGGATGAAGGGCGATCCCTGGCCGTTGGCGGTCTTTTGAATGGCCACGCCGGGCGTTTCGCGCAGCGCCTCGGGAAACGTCCTCGGCTGGCGCTCCGCGATCTGCTTCTGATCGAGCTTCTTGACCACCGAGGGCAGCTTCTTCATGTCGTTTTCTGAGCGCGTGGCTGTGATGACGACCTCCGGCAGCGGATCGGCGGCGGAGACTGCGGTGACGAGGGTGAGGAAGCAAAGGGATCGCATGCAGGCCGCCATCAGAGCGTGAGCCGTGGATCGCGTCACGCAATTGGCCCGGGAATCAGGAGCAAGGAACATAAAACATCCACTGCGGCGCGGCGTGGAACAAAAATGGACCGCCCAACCCGGCAGGCAGAGATGCTTCTCACTTCACGGTGAACGGCAGCGTGATCTCACGCGGGGCGATGCCCTCTGGAGCCTCCCAGCGAAAGACCTCGACGCCGGGCTTTCCCTCCTCCTGGGCCAGCTTGTACACGCGGATTTGCAGGGCGGCCTTCTGTCCCTCCGGCGGAGGCACCGGGCGTGTGATCAGCGTGATCTCATTGGCTCCATTGACGAGCCCGCCGGTGATGATCTGCTGGTCGAGCGCGTCCTCCACCGGCTCGGAGGTGAAGCCGTTCATGCGCACCCGTGTCTCGTAACCGAAGGATTGCAGCTTGTAGCCCGCCTTGTGATCCGGCACGCGGCACAGCGGCGGCACGGGCGGCAGCGCGCCAGGCGGCGTGTACTCCGGCGAATCGAGGAAGTCAGGCCGCTTGCCCTCCTGCAGGGACTTCCGCACCTCGGGCACATGGTCGAGGCTGGTAAAGCGGTTGCTGTCATACTTCCACCCGCCGTTCTCGAAGCCAAACTTCAGCTTGAGCAGGCTGTCCGGGAGTTTTTCCACATCCTGGCCCATGTCCACCGGGCCGAAATACACGAGGTGCGCCGTCTTGCCCACCGCCTCTGCCTCCAGCAGACGCAGGCCGTCGAGCGCCGGAGGCTTGACTCCTGTCTCGAACACCGCGTCGGGGAAGCGGCGTTTTTCACTCACGATCTGGTTCCGCACGACGACCTGCCGGTACTGGGTGATGGAGCCGGCCCAGCCTTGTGCATCTCCCTTCATCATCGCCCCCCGCCAGATCTCATAGGCGTTGACGAGACTCTTTTGCAAGTCCGCTCCACCGGACTGGGCATGCATGGAAGCGAAGGGCAGAAACTGGCTGAGCAGGAGCAGGCAAAGAAGGCGTTTCATGGTGGTTGGTGGATCAGAATGCAGGCATTTGCCGGAAAACAAAGTGTCTGCGCCGGGAAAATGGCGGCTCGTGATGGAATTCTGAGCTTCTTATCTTCCCTCGGGGCGTAAAACCATTTGCCGTTCTCATAATTCTCTCAAACCTCGCCCCTCACAAAACGCCCATGGAAGGATTCACCCGCACACCCCCGATCGATCGCAGTCGGGAACTGCTCAAAACCGCTCGAGAGGAGATCTACAAGAGCGTGGGTGACATCCATCTGCCGGTCTATATCTGGGAACCGGAGCCGGACAAGACACCGCCCTATCCCAAGTCCGTGGCCGCCTTCTTTTTCAGCAGCGGCTGGGACAACGGCCAGGTGGCACAATTTGCTCCGCATTGTGTCTATTTCGCCTCCCGCGGCATGACCACGATGTGCTTTGACTACCGCGTGCATGCGCGACACGGCGGTGCAGGACCTCTGGAGGCCATGGCGGACGCGCGCAGCGCCATGCGCTGGCTGCGCATGAATGCCGTCGAACTGGGGATCAATCCGGGCAAGATCGTCGGCGTGGGTGGCTCGGGTGGTGGTCATGCCATCGCTTCGGCCGCAGTCCTGAAAGGCTTTGATGATCCTTCGGATGTCATGGATTGCAGCCCGGTGCCCAACGCGGTCGTGCTCTTCAATCCCGTCACCGATACCTGGTCCCGCCGCGCGCCGTATGCCGACCGCTGGCCGGACAACGGTTCCCGCAAAGCCGCGGACCTCATCCGCGCGATCAGGGCGGGTTTCCCGCCGATGCTTGTCATGCATGGCACGGAGGACCGCGTGGTCCCCTTCGGTGGCAGCTATGAGTTCGCCCGCAAGTCGTCCAAGAAGAAAAACATCTGCCGCCTGATCGAGTTCGAGGGCAAAGGGCACGGGTTCTTCAATTTCAACCTCTCCTTTGAGATGTACGAGGCCACCCTGATGGCCATGGACGAGTTTTTCGTCGAGCTGGGCTTCATCGAGCCGGATCCCAACGCGGGCCTCGGCAAGGACGAGGCCCTTTGATCTTGGAATCGCAAATTCCGAAGCCTTCATGACGAATTTTTGCCTCCAAGCCGTTTCGTCATCTGTTCCTTGATCCGGTCTTTCGCCGTCCGGGCTCACGCCTTGTCATTTTTCCTCGCTCCAACCATGCTCCGCACCCTCCTCGCCTCCTTTTTGCTCGCCGCGTCGTCCGCTTTTGCCGCCTGGCCGCAGGACACCTCGGACCTCAAGCCTGATCCGAAGGCGGTTTTCGGCTCCCTTAAGAACGGCCTGCGCTACGTCATCCTCCCGCATGCCGAGCCGCCCGGGCGTGCCAGCATCCGCCTGTACATGGATGTCGGCTCCTTGATGGAGGAGGACGACCAGCAGGGCATGGCGCACTATCTGGAGCACATGGCCTTCAACGGCTCCCGTAATTTCAAAGGCGGGGACATGGTCGAATACTTCCAGCGCCTGGGCATGGGCTTCGGCGCGGACACCAATGCCCACACCTCCTTCAAGGAGACGGTGTACATGCTCGAACTGCCGAAGGTGGAGCCCAAGTACATCACCGAGGGCATGCAGCTCTTCCGTGACTACCTCGACGGCATGCTGCTGGGTGAACAGGAGATCGACAAGGAACGCGGCATCATCCTCAGCGAGAAGCTCTCCCGCGACAGCATTGAGTACCGCACGATGATCGAAGGCTATAAATTCGCCCTGCCTGAGTCCCTCCTCCCGCACCGCCTGCCCATCGGCATCGAGGAGACGATCAAGACGATGAAGCGCCCGCGTTTCGTGGACTTCTACTCCAAGTGGTACACGCCCCAGCGCGCAGCCATCGTCGCTGTCGGTGATTTCAAGGACACCAAGGCCGTCGTCGCCGAAATCGAAAAGCACTTCGCTGACGCGAAGAAGGCAAAACAACCCGCCAAGGACCCTTCGCTCGGCAAAATCTCCTCCGGCCACGGCTTGATCGCCAAACTGCACACGGAGATGCAGGCGCAGGCCCTGACCATCTCCATCGAGCGCCAGCGCGCCGCGGAGCCGAGGCCGGACACCGCTGCCGAGCGCCGCAAAAAGCTCGTCCGCGTCCTCGCTGACAGCATGATCAACCAGCGCCTCTCCAAGCTGGCCAAGGCCGAGGGCGCCCCCATCATCGGCGCGGAGGCCTACAGCTACGAGCAGTTCGAATTCGTGCTCACCAGCGGCATCCAGGCCCAGTGTGATCCGAAGAACTGGAAGCCCGCGCTCGCGCTGATCGAAACGGAGATCCGCCGCGCCCTTCTGCACGGCTTCACGGACGCCGAGTTCGACGAGGTGAAGGCCTCCACCATCAAAAGTGCCAAACTCCGCGCGGACCAGGCGGACAGCCGCAAGTCGCGCGATCTCGCCAGCGGTCTCGTCAGCCAGCTCGCCGCGAAAAAGGTCTTCACCCATCCGGCGGACGATCTCACCCGGGTCTCGCAGGTCATCGAAACCATCAAGAAGGAGGACTGCCACGCGGCGCTCGCGGCGGACTGGAAGGGCGAGGACATCCAGGTCTTCCTCGGCGGAAACTTGAAGCTCGAAGGCGACGCATCGGAGCAGATCCTCGCCGCTTACAAGTCCAGCGCCGCGAAGCCCGTCGAGGCGCCGAAAAAAGAAGAAACGGCCGCCTTTGCCTACACGGACTTCGGCCCTGCCGGGAAAGTGGCCTCACGCACGGAGGCCAGGGACCTGGAGGTCACCCAGGCCGTGTTTGAAAACAACGTCCGCTTCAACTTCAAGCGCACGGAGTTCGAGAAAGGCACGATCCGCGTGCTCATCAACTTCGGCGGCGGCAAGCTCAGCGCGCCGCAGGGCAAGCCCGGCCTCATCGCCTTCGCGGGCAGCACCTTCCAGCTAGGCGGCCTCGTGAAACACGATGTGGACGAACTCCGCCGCATTTTCGCCAGCCGCACTGTCGGCACGGATTTCAGCATCGGGGACGAGGCCTTCCTGCTCGCCGGGCGCACCACGCCGGATGATCTGGATGCCCAGCTCCAGCTTCTCACCGCGTATCTCACCGCCCCCGGCTACCGCATCGAGGCCGCGCGCCAGTTTGAGAAAAACATCGACCCCATGTACACCCAGCTCCAGCACACCGCCGAGGGCGTCATGAACAACGAGGTCATGGCCTTCACCCACGGAGGTGATCCACGCTGGGGCTTCCCGGCCAAGCAGGTGCTCAAGCAGCGCAATCTGGACGAGGTGAAGGAATGGCTCACACCGGCCCTCACGCAGGAATACCTCGAAGTCACCGTCCTCGGTGACGTCGATGTCGAAAAGGCCCTCGACGCCGTCTCCAGGACGCTCGGCGCGCTGCCGGAGCGTGCCGGCAAAAAGCCGGACTACGCCAAGGAACGCCAGGTCGCCTTCCCGAAACCCGCCGAGAGCAAGGCCTTCCACTTCGACACGGAGATCCCGAAGGCCATCGCCACGATCTACTGGCCCACGGAGGACATGCCCAGCGATGTGCCGCGCGCACGCCGCCTCATGCTGCTCTCCCAGGTTCTCGACGACCGCCTGCGCATCAAAATCCGCGAGGAGCTCGCCGACACCTACTCGCCCGCCTGCTACCACGTCGCCAGCGACACCTTCACCGGCTACGGCTACATGGTCACGATGATCGAGTGCAAACCCGAGCAGGTTGAAAAACTCGCGAAACTCACCATCGAAATCGCCGACAAGCTCGCCACCGGCGAGATCACCGACGACGAATTCGAACGCGCCTACAAGCCCATGGTGGCGCAGATCGAGCAGCAGCGCCGCGACAACCGCTACTGGTCCTCCACCGTCCTTCGCTGCTCCCAGGAGCATCCGCAGCGCCTCGACTGGGCCCGCAGCTTCGTCAGCGACATCACCGGCATCCAAAAGAGCGATCTCGTGCCCCTCGCCAAAAAATACCTCCCCAAAGCCCGCGCCGTCACCGCCAACATCATCCCGAACGCGCAGAAGTAGGCCCGGAACCACGCGCCCTTGAACGGCCCGGCATCCGGTGGCACAAGACCCCATGCCCTGGATGACCTTTCCCGCACTCGACGCCCTCTCCGGGCACGGTTTCGCGCATCGCTTCACCTTGCGGCATCCGGAGATCGACGTGAACGCGGAGCGTGCCGTTGTCGTGGAGCGTCTGTGGGCCTGGCATCGCTCGCAGGCGGAGGAGCTGGGATTTGAAGGCGGAAATCTCTGCATCGCGGAGCAGGTGCATGGCCGGGAGGTCGCCGTGATCGACGCCGCGCCGTCCGCGCCTGTGCCGGGAACGGATGGCATGATCACGAACGTGCCCGGCCTCGTCCTCGGCATCTATGTGGCGGACTGCGGCGCGGTCTTCATCGCCGACTCGCGCACGGGAGCCTGCGGTCTGCTGCATTCGGGGAAAAAGGGCAGCGAGGCAGGCATCACCGCCCACGCCCTGGGCCTCATGCAGACGTGTTTCGGCTCGCAGCCGGAGGACCTGCATGTCCAGCTCGCGCCGTGCATCCGGCCTCCCGCCTATGAGATCGACTTCGCCGCGCAGATCCGCCAAAACGCGCTCGATTTCGGCATTCCGGCCGCGCAGGTGCATGATTGCGCGCTCTGCACCTCCAGCGACCTGGGCCGCTTTTACTCCTACCGTCTCGAAAAGGGCCGCACCGGCCGCATGCTCGCGCTTTTGGGCCGAAAGGCCTGATTTCAGCCTTCCATTTTCCCCGATGACACTCCTATCGCCCGCCAAGATCAATCTCAGCCTCCGCATCCTGGGCAAACGTGCGGACGGTTTTCACGATCTCGAAACCCGCCTCGTCCGCCTTGCCTTTGGCGACACCGTCGAGATCGAACGCCTCGGCGACGGCCAGAAGGTCGCCTTCACCTGCTCCGATCCCACGGTGCCTTCCGACGAGTCGAACCTCGCCCTCAGGGCCCTGCGCGCCTTCGAATCACGCGCGGGCCGCCAGTCCTCCTGGCGCGTCCATCTCGAAAAACGCATCCCGCACGGCGCCGGTCTCGGCGGCGGCAGCAGCAACGCCGCCACCGTCCTGCGCGCCGCGAACGAGCTCTGCGGCGCGCCGCTCTCGCAGCCGCAGCTCCTCGAACTCGCCGCCCAGATCGGCTCCGACGTGCCCTGCTTCCTTCTCGACAGCGTGGCCGCGGACGGCACCGGCCGCGGTGAAATCGTCACGCCCGCCGAATTCCCCCACCAACTGCCGCTCCTGCTCATCAAGCCGCCCTTTCCCATCCCCACCCCCTGGGCCTACAAACGCTGGGCGGACTCGAAGGAGCTGCCCGGCGTGCTCTACGCGCCGCAGCTCTGCCCCTGGGGCGCCATGGTGAACGATCTGGAGCGCCCTGTGTTTGAAAAGCATCTGCTGCTGCCCTCGCTCAAGACCTGGCTGCTCGATCAGGGCGAGGTCCACGCCGCGCTCATGTCCGGCTCAGGCTCCACCATGTTCGCCGTCACCCATAGTGCCGCGCAGGCCGCCGATCTCGCGGAAAAGGCCGGCGCCTGGTGCGGTGACACCTCATGGTTCCAGGTCACGCACACCGCATGAAATGCGCAAAGACAGCGCTTGCGTCCGAAACACCGCCAAGGTTCACTCCGGCCATGTTCCGTCGCCTTCTTCTTCTCTCCGCCGCCCTGCTCGCCTCCTGCGCCGCGCCCGAGGACTCCGAAACGAAGCCCTTGGGTGAAAACGTGCTCACCAAGGAGCAGATCAAAAGCGCCAGGTCGGGGCCGGTCGATTTTGTGACCCATGTGAAGCCCGTTTTTGAGGCCAAGTGCGTCATGTGCCACAACCGTCGCGCGCTGCCAGGCCACATGAGCCTCGAAACGCGCGCCGCCGCCCTCCGCAGCGGCGCGCTCGGTGCCTACATCGTCCCAGGCCATCCGGAGAAGAGCCTGCTCGTCAGCAATGTGAACTCCGCGCACTCCAGCCAGTCCGCCATGCCCGCCGTCGGCGAGCGCCTCACCAAGGACGAGTATCAAATCATCACCAAGTGGGTCAAAGAAGGCGCGCCCTGGCCCTCCGGCTACGAAGGCGTGCTGGATGTCGGGCGTTGATGCCTCACCGGTCCTCGAATTCGAGCTTCTCCGGCCCGTCACCGCGTTTGAACTGAAACTGCCGCCGCTTGGTGTCCGCCTTGAGCAGCAGCAGATTGAGCTGGTCCTCGAAAAGATCACTGAACACCGCGTTCCGCAGCGAAACGCCCCCCAGCCCCTCCGGCAGCGCCATCTCGAAAAACAGCGTCACCGCTGGATCGTCCGACTTCGCTGTTTCCGGTTCAATTTCCCGCCCCACCCATGTCAGAGCGGCCTTTTCTCCCTTCGCATCGCTCACCACGAACGTCTTTGCCAGATACAGCACGATTTGCGCGTCAAACTCCGCCGCCGGCGTCTTGTCGATGAACATCCGCCGCTCGCTCTGCCGGATCAGCGCCAGCTCCAGGTCATTGATGAAAACCGTGAGGCTGACTTCGAGCTTTTTCGTCGCCGGATTGTATTCCGCCTCGGCAGTGGATTGATGCAGCGAATGCGCGTGAAGACGCGGCATGAGCAAGAAGACGGCGAGTGCCGCGATGAGCCTATTTCTTCTCATCCGCCTTTGTTTCCTCCTCTTTCTTCTCCGGCTTCGTCAGCTCCCGCATCGGGTTCGGTGCCTTGTCCTCTTTGAAGAGCTGGAACTTGCTCTTCACCGGGCGGCGCGGCCAGAAGTTGTTCTCCACATCCGTGTCCACGAGTTCCTGGCGCGGGTCGAAGGTGACGGATTTCAGCTCCTTTTTCGTGAAGAGCAGCTTCGAGGCTTTCTGCGTGTTGAAGCGCCAGATTTCGGCGGGCAGTTTCATCTCCTCCGTGCTGCCGTCGGTGTATTCGATCTTCAAAATCACCGGCGTCACGAGTCCGCCGACGTTGCGCAGCTCGATGGCGTAGAAGTTGTGTTTCGTCTCCAGCAGCTTCGGGTCGATCTCCTCCTCGTTCAGCTCCTTGATGAGCGATTCGAACTTTTTCTTCTCGCTCGGCAGCACGGTCGTCTCGTCAAAGCTGTCGTAGAAGTCCTTCAGCTCCGGAAAACGGTCCACGCGCTTCGAAAGCGGGTAGTTCCGCTCCTTGGTGGTGGTTTTCGGCAGCTCGTCCTCCTGCTGCTTCTTTTTCTTCTTCTCGATGGCGGGATCGCGGGAGTCGAGCTGCAGCCACTTCACCTCGTCCACGGCCACATCGACGTGATCGACACTGAAGAACCAGCCGCGCCAGAACCAGTCGAGATCGATTCCGCTCGCGTCCTCCATCGTGCGGAAGAAGTCGGAGGGTGTCGGCCTCTTGAACATCCAGCGCTTCGCGTAGGTCTTGAACGCGTGATCGAAGGCCTCGCGGCCCAGAATGTGCTCGCGCAGGATGTTCAGCGCCACCGTCGGCTGGCCGTAGGCGTTGGGACCGAGATCGGCGATGGACTCCGAGTTCGTCATCACCGGCACGCGGTCGGTGGTGCGCATGTAATCCACCATGCCGCGCTCGTTACGCCGATGCTTCCAATCGTTCTCCCATTCTTCTTCCGCGAGATATTCCACAAACGAGTTCAGCCCCTCGTCCATCCATGTCCACTGCCGCTCGTCGCTGTTCACGATCATCGGAAACCAGTTGTGGCCCACTTCATGAATGACGACGCCGATCAGCGCATACTTCGTGCGTTCCGGATAGGTGCCGTCCTTCTCCGGGCGCGGGCCGTTGAAGCAGATCATCGGGTATTCCATGCCGCCCACCGGCCCGTTCACCGACCACGCCACGGGATACGGATACTCGAACGTGTACCGTGAATAGACCTGGATCGTGTGCGCGATGGCGTGAGTCGAATACTTGTCCCACAGCGGCATGCCCTCCTTGGGGTAAAGCGACATCGCCATCACCGGCGGGCGATACATGCGGTCGGCGATGCCACCCTGGCGTTCCGGCGTCGGCGGATGCGTGGCGCCTTCCACCGCCATCGCGTCCCAGATGAATTTGCGCGACGAAGCGAAGGCGAAATCACGCACATTCACCGCCTTGAACTCCCAGGTCTTCTTTCCCTTCGGCTTGCCCTTCTCCGCCGCCTTCGCCTCGTCCGGCGTCACGATGAAAACCGGCTTCTTCGTCTCACCCTGCGCTTTCCTGAGCCGCTCGCGCTGTGTTTCGGTCAAAACGGCCTCCGCGTTCTGCAACACGCCCGTCGCGGCCACCAGATGATCGTCCGGAACCGTCAGGCGGACGGTGTAGTCACCGAATTCGAGCGTGAACTCGCCCGTGCCTAGGAACTGCTTGTTGATCCAGCCCGCGTAGTCCGTGTAGGCCGCCATGCGCGGAAACCACTGCGCGATGGTGTAGATGCAGTTGCCGTCCTCCTTGAAGAACTCGTAGCCTGTGCGCGCGTTGATTCGGTCACAGTCGTTGATCGGGTAGCTCCAGCCGATCTTGAAGACAAAGTCCGCGCCTGCCGCCAGAGGCTGCGGCAGGTCGATGCGTAGCATCGTCTTCACCAGGGCATGCGGCAGCGGTTTGTCCTGCGCGTCGGCCAGCTTGTTGATCTTCATCTCGCCGTCGTAGTCCTCATAGGCCAGCAGGCGGTCCACCGCGCTGTAGGTGATCTTGTTCGGATCAATGCCGCGCTTTGTGTTCGGCGCGGCACGCGAGTCCGCGTTGTGCGACAGATAGTTCTGATCGAGCTGCACCCACAGATACTCCAGCGCGTCCGGCGAGGCATTGTGATAAGTAACCGTCGCCTCCGCCGTGATCGTGCGCTTCACATCATCCAGTTCCACGTTGATGTCATAGTCGGCCCGGTTCTGCCAGTAATCCTTCCCCGGTGCCCCCGAGGCCAGCCGCTGCGCCGAAGGCGTCGGCACCGGCGAGTCAAGCTGCTGAAACTTCTGCACCGGTGCGCCGGATTCAGCGGCGGCGATGGACAGCAGGGCGAAAAACGCGGGCAGGATGAATTTCATGGCCCGCGATTCTCCAAATCCAGGCGCGGAAGGCAAGCGCCACCTGCTCCCGCGATTTGGCGAGGTGCCACGACTTCTTCCCTCTTGCCAGTCTTGGCTCGTTCTGATTGCATCCGCGCATGAATCCGCCCACCGATTCCCTCTCCCGTCGTGACGCCCTGAAGGCAACCATCGCCTCCATTGGACTCAGTTCGCTCGCTTTTGAGCCGGCGCAGGCCGCTCCTGCCGCAGCGCCGGATGCGCGGCGGGGTTCGACGAAGAAGTATGACATGCTCAAGTCGATCAACCTGTGGGCTTTCCCGTATCCCGAGCGCATGACGCTGCGCGAGTGCCTCCAACTCGCGAAGGATGCCGGATTCGACGGCATCGAGCTGAACTACGATCTCGACAACGACCTCTCGCCGAAGCACAGCACGGCGGATTATGTCAAAATCCGCAAGATGGCCGATGAGATCGGCATCCAGATCAGCGGGCTGTGTTCCTTCCTCTTCTGGCCGTATCCGCTGACGAGCAATGATCCCGCCAAGCGTGCTCAAGGCATCGAACTGGCCGGAAAGATCGCGCAGTGTGCGCATGACCTCGGCGTGGAGAACGTGCTCGTCGTGCCGGGAGCCGTTCACATCCCGTGGCGCACCGATCACGAGCCGGTGGCCAATGATGTGTGCGATGCGCGAGCCCGCGAGGCCGTGGGGCAGCTCGCGAAGCAGGCGGAGAAACTGAAAGTCTGCCTCAACATCGAAAACATCTTCTTCAACGGCTACCTCATGACGCCGATGGAGATGAACGCCTTTGTGGACGGCTTTGGCAGCGAGCACGTGCGCGTGCATTTCGACACCGGCAACATCAGCATGTTCCAGTTCCCCGAGCATTGGGCCAAGGTGCTCGGCAACCGCACCAAGAACGTCCACCTGAAGGAGTTCACGAAAAAAGGCACCGATTTCAGCCTCGAAACCTTCCGACCGCTGCTCGATGGCACCACGAACTGGCCCGCCGTGACCGATGCGCTCGCCGAGACCGGCTACAAAGGCTTCCTCACCTTCGAATATTTCCATCCGTATGCCCATTACCCCGAGGCGCTCATCTGGCAGACCTCCGACTCGATGGACCGCATCCTCGGCCGCAAATCATGAGAGAACTCCTCACCAGCCTGGATTGGACGCGGCTCGGCTTTTACAAGTCGGTGCTCGATGAGGCGGGAATCGCCAGCTTCATCCGCAACGAGCACACCGCGCAGCTCATCAACGTCCTCATCGCGCCCTGCCAGCCGTGCCTGTGCGTGGTGAATGATGACGAATACGACGCGGCGATGGCGCTGCTGCGGCCGCATCATGATCAAACGGCCCCCAGCATCGAGGAGTGGACCTGCGCAGGCTGCGGCGAGGTGAATCCGGCCGAGTTTGAGCTGTGCTGGCAGTGCCAGAAACCGCGCGCAGAAGAAAATTAAACAATTTCCGCACCCGCATGCGTCCCTTGGGTGAATGCAGCGCTCTTCCAGACTCGAAACACTCTATGATGCCCATGCGGCGGGTGTGTTTCATTACCTGAACGGCATCGTGAAGTCCGAGGCGGACGCGAAGGACCTGCTGCAGGAGTTTTTCATCAAACTGGCCGCGCGGGAGCTGCCGCCGCTCGAAAACGAACGCGCGTATCTGCTGCGCATCGCGCACCGCATGGCCATCGACTGGCTGCGCCGTCATGGCGCGCGAGAACGTGCGGAGTCCACGCATCCGCAGGCCGTGTTTGCCACGCCGGTGGACCCGGACGCCGCCAAACTCTCGCGCGAGGTCGAGACGGCGCTGCATGCGCTGCCGCCGGAGCAGCGCAGCATCGCGGAAATGCGGCTGTGGCATGGTTTGACCTTTGAACAGATCGCCGAAGTGCAGCGCATCCCGCTGAACACCGCCGCCAGCCGCTTTCGCTACGCGCTCGAAAAACTCCGCAGCCTCCTCCAGCCGCTCTACGACGAAATCCGCCCATGAAAACGCCCCCCGATGACTTTGAGCACGCCTTGCAGCAGCTCTCGCTGCGCAAGCTGCCCGCGCACTGGAAGCAGGAAATCCTCACGCAGGCCGAAAACGCGCCGAAGCCGTTTTGGCGGCCGAATCGCCTGCTCTACACCGCCTTTGCCGCCGCGTGGACCGTGATCCTCACGTTGAACCTCCTCACGCCGAAACCCGAGAATCTGCCGCAGGCGCAAACCGCTCCCGTTTTCGCCCCAAACAGCCTTTTTGCCCTTCATCAACACCCTGACCTCCTCCTGCCATGAAACGTCTTTTTCGACTCCGCACGCTCGCCTGGCTTTTCGCGGCCTTGGTGACGCTTTACTGCCTTTTCGTCGCCATCGAAAACTGGACCGGCGCGCGCGCTTTGGCCGCCGCGAAGGAACAAGTCGCCAAGGAAGGCGAGAGCCTCGACTTCATGTCGCTCATCCCGCCGCTGCCGCCCGAAGCGGAAAACTTCTGCGCGCTCGAACCGCTCGCCGGGCTCTCGAATCCGAAAAACAAGCCCGCGCCGGCCTTGGAGGCGCTCGACAAACTCAACTCGAAAGCCCCCGGTGGCCTGAACTCCATCCAGCTCGGCACTGCGCCTGATTTGAAGCCGTGGATCGAGCACCTCGCCAAGAACGGCATCGGCAAGGCGGACGCCACACCTGCCGAAATGCTCGCCGCACTCGATGCCGCGCATCCGGTTTTGAAGACGCTCGCCGATGCCTCGCCGCAGCGTCGTGCCGCGCAGTTCACGCCGAGGATCGGCGAAGGTCAGGATGGCCTGACGCTCTTCGAATTGCAGGTGCCGCACTACAATCACTCGCTGCGCCTCGGCAAGGCCCTGCTGCTGCGCTGCACTCTTGCCATCGCCGCAGGCCAGACTGGAAAGGCGCTGAAATGCATCCAGGCAGCGCTGCGGCTCTCCGAGGCTTGCTTTCAAGAGCCCATCCTCATCAGCCTGCTCGTCGGCTCCACCCTTCAAAGCATCGCGATGGACCGCATCTGGGCGCTGCTGCACGCCCGCATCGCCACCGAGGCCGATTTGAGCCTCTTGAAGGAGGAACTCGCCCGTCTCGATCTGCCAGCGGCCATGCTCCACGCGATGCGGGGTGAGCTCGCCGCGGTCGCGCAGACTCTCGAACACCTCAAAAAGAGGCAGGAAGGCAGTGCCGGGCTTTTCAATTTGATGAATGGGCAGCCCAGCCAGCAGCAGTCTCTCGTGACTCGATTTCTCAACGCGGTGCTTCCCACCGGCTTCCTCGACCACTCCGAGGCCTTCATCATCCAGCAGGAACTCAACAGTGTCATCCTGCCAGCCAGGCAAGGCGGCTATCCGCGATTGAAGGCGGCTCTGCACGACCTCGAAAAGACTTTCGCCGAGCAAAACAAGCTGCTTCACCCTCACCAGATTCTCGCCCGACTCATGCTGCCAGCCTACAGCAGCGTGGTGCGGAATGTCATCGAGTCCGAGACACGCCGCCGCCAGGCCCTGGCCGCGCTCGCCATCGAATCCTTCCGTCTCGCGAAAGGCATGCTACCCGAATCGCTGCCGGACGGCATTCTGGATGTCATCGACGGAAAGCCCATGCGCTACCGCGTGGAGGGCGAAGGCTACATCTTGTGGTCCATCGCCCACGACGAGGAAGACGATGCCGGCCAGGTGCCGGGCAAAGAAGAGCGGCTCAGAGACGCCAGTTTCACCGGCGACTGGGTGTGGCGGCTCCAGGCTCGGTAAGATGGTTTGATGCTTGCAGAAGACCTGAATGCCGCGCTTGGATGGCTTCAGATCATGACCTGGGAAATCATCGCGCTTCTTTTCCTTGCCGGGCTCAGCGCCGGATTCATCGACGCCATCGCGGGCGGCGGCGGATTGATTTCGGTGCCGGCGCTGCTCGCGGCCGGGTTGCCACCGCAGATCGCGCTGGGCACGAACAAGATGCAATCGACATGGG
Organism: Verrucomicrobiaceae bacterium; assembly: GCA_015075365.1. Taxonomy (GTDB): domain Bacteria; phylum Verrucomicrobiota; class Verrucomicrobiia; order Verrucomicrobiales; family Verrucomicrobiaceae; genus Prosthecobacter. Next base: position 221,759 of record JABTUN010000004.1, on the reverse strand, counting down.
GCACGCTCATGGCCGTGCGGAAGTATGCGAAGGCCGGGCTCGTCTCGTGGCCGCAGGTGCGCCTCACCGTGCTCGTCACGTTCGTCTTTGCCTGCCTCGGCACCTGGACGGTGACGCAGGTGAGCAACGAGGTGCTGAAAAAGATCGTGCCGTGGATGCTGCTGGGCATCGCGGTCTATGTGCTGCTCAGTCCGGGGCTCGGAAAAACAGCCGCCCGGGCGCGGCTGGGTCTCACGGCCTTTGCGTGTGTCGCGGGCAGTTCGCTCGGCTTTTATGATGGTTTCTTCGGACCGGGCACAGGCACGTTCTGGACAATGGCCTGCATCTCCCTGCTCGGTTTGGAGCTCACGCGTGCCACCGCCTTCACGAAGGTGGTGAATCTCACGAGCAACATGGCCTCGCTGCTCGTCTTTGTGATCTCCGACCGCATCCACTATCCCATCGCCGCCGCCATGATCGCCGGGCAGCTCATCGGCGGACGCCTGGGCGCGGGCATGGCCATCAAACATGGCGCCGGTTTCATCCGCGTGGTCTTCATCACCGTCGTCTTCGCAATGGTGGCGAAATTGTTGTGGGACCAGTTTGTGGCGGCCTGATCACATTCTGGCCTGAATCCGGGGAATTTGGCACGGCGTATTTGCCTCACACTTCCCCCATGCCTATGCTCTCCGCCTCCATGTCCACCGTCCAGTCCACGGCCCAAGGCCGCAAGTTTCCGAAGTTCGACCTCTCCCGTCTGCTCGGCACCGTTTTCAAGCCGACCTTCGGCCGCACGATCTGCATCCTGATCGACCTGCCGGACCTCGCGGAGGCCAAGGACTACGCCTTCCTGAAGAATCCGGCGCGTGCCATCCAGAAGCGGGCGCATGATTATTTCTACCAGGGCCTCAAGAACGGCGTGGCGGACGAGCTCGTGCTCAAAGGCGGTGAAATGTATGCCTACCAGCAGACCACCGGCAGCAACCTCGACCTGCCGGACGAGTGCGTGGACATGAGCGGCAAGCAGCTCAGCCTCGAAAAGGACATCTACCCGAACTACGATATCATCCTTTGCATTTCCACCTTTAGCGCCACCGCGCCGCTGACGGCCTTTGCAAAGCAGTACGGCTTCCGCGGTGCCACGCTGCATGGCGTGAATGAGGTGATCCTCAACTCCGGCCTCGCCGTCGATTATGAGGAAGTGAGCGTCGATGCCGAAAAACTTCGCCTCGCCATGACACGCTCCGATTGGGTCGAGATCGATTTCACCGTCGAAAACGGTCCCGACATGACCGTGCGCCTCGAACTGAGCCGTCAGGAAGCTCAAAAGAGCCACGGCCTCTGCCAGGGCGACACCCCGGACGTGGCTAATCTTCCCGCCGGTGAAGTGTACTTCGTGCCCACCGGCGCGGAAGGCACCTTCCCGCTGAAATATGAAGACGGCACGCTCGGCAAGCTCACCGTCACCGGCGGCCGCATCATCAAGGCGGAGCTGATCGAGGGCAAGCAGTCCACTATCGACGAACACAACGCCAAACTCGCCGATGATCCGATGACCGGCGTGCTCGGCGAGCTCGGATTTGGTACGCAGGTGCTTCCGGTGTCCGGCGCGGACATCCAGGACGAGAAGGTGCTCGGCACCTGTCACCTCGCCACGGGTCGTGATGACCATCTTGGTGGTCACATCACACCGCAGAAGTTCAAGCGCCATCAAAACGCCACGCACGACGACATCCTCTTCGCGCCGCATAAGACGCCGAACTTCGACATCAAACAGGCGCGCATGCATCGCGATGGCGTGACGACCGTGCTCATCGAGCACTTCCAGCCGTCGAGGTATCTGCTCGATGCCCTCGCCGCGGATTGATCGTCATTTCAACCGCAATCCATGCTGCTGCCAGAATGCTTGCAGCGCTGTGTGTGAGCCATGAAAAACATTCCGCTCCACGGGCCTGTCGAGATCGCCAAAATAGGGCGCATTCCGGTAGCGGCCGTGGTTGTACACCTTGGGCCTTGAGCCGCCGCGTTCCCAATCGACACCTCCATACTGCCAAAGCACCCAGTTCGACCACAAGTCATACTGCTTCAGTAATCCCTTGGGGCTTCCCGGTGCGGGATACACAGGACCGGCGCCGCTATCGTGGGCATACAAGGCCAGCCAGTAAGGCATGCGCCGCAGCTTCGCCTTCGATGCCGCGTCCGCGCCGCTGAGCGTCTGCTTGAGCTGCGTGCTGTTCTCCAGATATGCCACCGGCACCACGCCCGTGCGGCTTTCCACCCGCTCCATGAACCGCAAAATGGCCGACAACGGCAGGTCGCCGTCAAAATCACCGCACAGCAGCAGCGACGGCGCATTCCACGCCCGGCTGCGTGCCAGCGACATCGCGCGATTCACAAACTGATCCGCCTGTGCCACCGCATCCACATGCCGCTGCACGCGGTAGTAAATGCCCGGCAGCATGCCAACTCGATCCGCCGACGCCAGAAAGCTCGCGCACTTCTCATCGAGATTGCCTCCCTTCCCTGCCCTCGCGATCAAACCGCTCGCTCCGTTCGCCCGCAACGCGCTCACATCATGCTCCGAGTAGCTCCGCCCTGCCCGCTGCCGCTCCTTCGGATCATACGCCGACACATTGACGATCTGCGGCATGCCAAACCCCGTCGGCGGCAAACTCCCCGGCGTGCTCCCAGGCTGGCTGCTGCAACTCGCGAGAAGGAGAAGAGGAAGAAGAAAACGCTTCATGAGCCGCCAGCATGTAGGAGCGTTCGCCAGAACGCAACGATTGCCTCGCTGCGGCAGCACTCCTCGTTCCGGCGAACGAGCCTACGCTCAATGCGGCACCTCATGCCACTCCAGCGGCTCCGGCAGCTCAATGCTTGCAAACTCGATGTGCAACACCCGGCGACGGCGTTCGCTCGTCGAACGAGACGAAGCATGCAGCAACAGCGGACGCATCAGCAGCGCATCACCCGTTTGGGCATCGCAAATGACTTCCGCATGGGTTTCGCGACACTTGGCAATGTTCTCGGCATCTAATCGCCCCAGCCGATGCGTGCCAGCAAGCACGCGAAGGGCTCCATTCGCCTCATCGGCATCATCGAGGTGCAGGCGAACCGTGAGCATGGGTTCCAGCAGCGCCACCGGCGGCTGCACGTGCGGCACACCTTCCTTTGAACTCCACGGGCCTCATCCGGACACCTCGACACGCTCTTTGACCGCTAGCGTCAGATCCTGATGCCAGGCCACGAGCCAGTTTGTCTCCGGTCGTTTGTCAAAATAGATGCCACGCACCGGAATGGGCGGCGCTGGCAAGCACGGACGCACCACATCGGCCAGCAGCGACCTGGCGAGATGCATCACCTCCGGGATTCGCAGCATGCCCCGAGTGCCCGCGACATCGGCATCGCCCAGAAGATCACGCAAAACGCAGCAAGCCTCTGGATCGAGCACCCGTCGCACGATGGCGAAGCCTTTGGCATCGAGATCAGCAGTGAAGTTCATCTTCTCATTTCGCATCACGCACCATGCGGAAGTCGATTTCGCGTTCGACGTACTTCCATTCTTCGGTGGTGCGCAGCTCGGCGACCATGTCTTCAAAGGCGGTGGCATCGGCTTTGGTATAATCGAACAGGGTGATGAAGTCGAACGGCTCCGGCTCCGCTAGATCGCGGCAATGATGCAACCGGCGGGCGATGGCCGGCAGATACTTCATGCCGATTTTGATATGATGTGAACTCTCTTCGAAAATGGCACGACGCTCATCCTGGGTCAGCGCCCACCACTTGGAGTTCTTCCGAATCGGAATCATCGCGGCATGCGTGGCTTCTGGCCGACCGATCACGACCTGCTTTGCAGCGAGCTGGTCCTTCTCGGGTCGAGTGACGTAGCGCTCGTTGCTCGTGACACCGCTCAGCTTCCACAGTGCATTCTCTGGCAGCTCTTTGACCTCACCAATGACGATCTCCAGGCGCTTCACCGTCGGCAGCGGCTCACCAATCACCGTTTTGCGGGCAATGACCTGCCAGGCACCCGAGTCGCCGCCAATGAAGGTGAAAAGTCGTGTATTGGCGATGGTTTGCATGGCGTCTTTGGCTCCGAGTAAGGTTGGCATCATCCCGCTGGCGAAGGCTCCGAGGCCGCACATCTGACCGATGAAGCGCCGCCTGTTTGGCGATAGATTGAAGGTGTCAGATCTCATGCTGTGGATGCCCGCGAGGTTTCTCATGAGAGCAACTTTTATCCCAGTATTCCAAAGTTCGTCCAATGATTGCTCGAAGGCAGTGAATTGACAAAAATGTCACTTTGCCTTCTTTTTGCCCTTTTTGCCCTTTTTGCCCTTTTTGGGCTTCTTGTCTGCTTTGCGATTAAGATCGCCGTTCCATCGTTGGTCTTCCCAACGTGGCGGCTGCATGCTGGCGTTCCACTTGTCGAATAGGGCGGTTAGCTCGGCCTTCTTCGCCGGATTCTCGGCGCTGAGGTCTATTTGCTCGCCGGGATCGGTGGTGAGGTTCACAAGCAGCGGCTCCATGTCTTTGGATGCCTTCACGAGCTTCCAATCGCCCTGCCGCACGGCGTGCTGCACGCCGAAGCGGAAGTAAAGCTCACGCGGTGCGAGCTTGTCGGTCTCGCCTTTGAGCAGCGGGAGCAGATTCACGCCATCCAAAGTGGTTTCGGCTTTAGCCGAATCTTTTGCGGCTGAAGCCGCAACCACATTAGCCGCCGCCAACGCTGTTGGCAGCACATCGAGCTGAATGACCGGATCATTCACCACGCGGTTGCCAGGAATCGTGCTTTTCCACTGCGCCATCCAGGTCACGCGGATGCCGCCTTCCCACACGAACCACTTCGAGCCACGCAGCCCCATCTGTTCCGCTTCTTTCGAGGCACCGCCGTTGTCGCTGATGACAAAGAGGAGCGTGTTTTCCTCCAGCTTGAGGTCGCGCAGCTTCGTCATGACCGTGCCGATGGCTTCATCGGCCTCGCCAATCAAAGCGGCATAGCCTTGCTGGCGTTTGTCGAGGTTCTTGAACTTCTCCAGCCAGTGCGGCGAGGCCACGATGGGCGAGTGTACGGCGTTGAACGACAGATACAAGAAAAACGGCTTCTCCTTGTTCGCATCAATGAAGCCGCAGGCCTCCTTTGCATACACGGGCGAGGTCACGGGAGCGCCTTCGAGCTCTTTGAGCAGCTCGCTGCCGCGATAAAAAGACGGTCCCTTGCCCTCGCCCAGGTTTCCGACCGTGCCCATCGCGAAATCAAAGCCACGCGCCAGCGGCATGAATTCGGGCGCGGTGTCGCCGAGGTGCCATTTGCCCACGATGCTGGTCGTGTAGCCCCCGGGCTTCAAATGCTGCGCCATCGTCTTTTCGCTCAGCAGCAGCTCGCGTCCTTCCCGCGTCGAATTGGCATCATGACCTGTCCGCGCCTGATAACGCCCCGTCATCAGCCCCACACGGCCCGGCGAGCACACGCAACCGCTCGAATAGCCATTCGTGAAGCGCACGCCGTCCGCCGCGATGCGGTCCATATTCGGCGTCGGCGCCAGTTTGCCGCCGTAAACGCCGGGCTGCGCCCAGCCCATGTCATCAAGGTAAAAGATGACGATGTTCGGCTGCGAAGCCGCGAAGAGTGGAGAGCAGAGAGCGAGGAGAATGACAAGACAACGCATGGCGGCGCGGAAACGGCTTGGCCCGGGCAATCTAGCCGCCAACAAGACCGGAGGTCACTTTAGCAACCCCAGGGATTTCAAGAACGTGTCCGTTTTCCGCAGCGTCTCGTCGAACAGGAACTGGTCGCGCATCAGGTAGCCGTGCGCACCGCCTTCGTTCACGTCCAGTTCGCAGCGGTTGCCAGCTTTGAGCATGGCCTCGTGGAAGATTTTTGCGCCGACGAAGGGCGTCACCGTGTCGCCGGTGCCATGAAAAATGATCGTGGGAGGCAGGCCGGCGCGGACGTTGTGCGCCGGAGAGAGCTCCTGCCAGCGGTCGCCAATCTTCGCCTGGCCGTAGCCTTCTTTTGAGGTGTCGATCACCGGGAAAAGCAGCACCAACGCGGCAGGGACGACCTTCACCGCGAGGTCGTCACCCTCCTCATTCACCTGATCAAAGAGCGCGGTGGCTGCCGCCAGATGCCCGCCCGCCGAGCCGCCGCTGACGATGATCTTCTTCGGATCAATTCCAAGCTCAGCCGCGTGCGTTTGGAGATAGCGCATGGCGCTGCGAACGTCTTTGACGCAATCAAACACGCTCACCCCTGTCTTCGCATTATAGAGGCGGTATTGCAGGCTGATCCCCACGAGGCCGAGTTTCGCATAGTGAGCGGCGAAGGGATACATGCGCGGGGGTGCACCGCCGCTCCAACCGCCGCCGTGGATGGTGAGAAAGCAGGCGCGTTGATCGCCCGGCTTGAAACCCTGCGGGTCAAACACATGCATCGTCAGTTCACGGTCGCCGGCCTTCTTGTAAACAAGCACGCGCGAGGGCTTCAAATCCTTTGCCATCCGGTCCACGGCGTCGGGAGCTTTTACCGGAGCGGACACTTGCGAGAACGCCGGGGCGGCGAGGAGTAAAAAAACGAAGAAATGACGCATGACGACGCAGTAACGACGTAGAACGGGATTTCTAACCCGTTCAGCCACGAGTTGGAAAACTCTTGCTACGTTCAAAAGCCCGTTCGCGTTGGTCTGGAACCGTTTTCCGACACGATCTCGATCCAGTCGATTTCGACGGGTTGCTCCTGCATCGGCAAATAGAGGCGCACGATGCCCAGCGGGCCTGCGGCGGGCAGTTCGACGGTGATTTCTTCCCAATCGCCACCTTGGAGCGTGAAATCGGATCGCTTTGCTTTGCCTTCCACGCCTTGCGGGAGCCAATCGACGTGTGAAGTGCCTGCTTGGGCTTTGATGCGTGCTTTGAGCGTCGTCGGGCCGTTGTGCTTTCCAGCGGCGAAACCGAGGAAAGCGGCATCGCCGAGCTTGGTGAGCTTCAAAACGCCATTTTGGACCTTCGCGGTGCAATCGCGGGCTTTCCAGCCTTGCAGCGCGGGATCAGCGACGTCTTTCGCGGGCGCTTTGGCTTTGCCTTTGGGCTGCGATTTGCCTTCGAGTTCGGGATGATACTGCGCGGGATCGAATTTCGGGTTCGGCACGGGCACGACGGCTTTCGTGTCGGTGAGGAAGGTTTCGATCAAGGCATCGAGTTCGGCCACGAGTTCCGGTTTGGCGGCGGCGAGGTTGTTTTTCTCGCCGAGATCGTCGCGCAGGTTGAAGAGCAGATGACGATGCGCGCCGTTTTCGCCGCCGTGGAAGATGCGGATGAGTTTCCAGTTATCGCGATGCACCGAAACGGCCGGTGGCAGCCAGTCCGGCACACCGGGATTGTGCGGGAAGTATTGGAAGACGGCTTTACCAGCCAGCGCATCGCCTTTCAGCGCAGGAAGAATGCTGTGGCCGTCGAATCGCTGGCTTTCGGCCGGTTTGAGCGCGAGGGCTTCAAGCAGCGTGGGATAAAAATCCTCGCTCTGCACCAGAGCATCGCTCCGACTTCCCGGAGCAGCGATCCCCGGCCAAACAACCACGCAAGGCACGCGTGTGCCGCCTTCAAACAGCGTCGCTTTGCCGCCACGCAGCGGGCGGTTGCTGGTGGGCGTGGTGCCATCGACTTCGTTGTACATGTTGCCGCCGTTGTCGGCGGTGAAGATGATGATCGTGTTGTCGGCGATGCCGAGCCGGTCGAGTGCGTCGAGAAGCGTGCCGATGGCGTCGTCCATGCTTTGGATCATCGCGGCGTAGGTGGGGCTGCGCTGCGCGTCCTTCGGGTCGATGCGGCCGCGATGCTTCTCGATGTTCGCCTTCTTCGCGTCAAAGGGCGCATGCACGCTGAACATCCAGTAGTTGAGGTAAAACGGCTTTCCTTTCTGCTGCTCCATCCACGTCACGGCCTCGGCCGCCATGCGGTCCTCGATGTGCTCGCCGGGCGATTTCTCTTTGAAGTTCGCAAACTTCCACGGCGCGACAAAACTGCCCGCTGGCGACGGCCCCGGATGATGTGGCAGCTCAAAATCAAAGCCCTGCTGCAGCGGCGAATACGGCTCCGGCCCGAGATGCCATTTCCCGAAGTGCGCGGTGGCATAGCCCGCGTCCTTTAACGTCTCCGCCAGCGTGCGATACTCCGTCTTCAATCGCGTCGGCGGGCTCGGCTGGATGGCTTTTTGGTTCGGCGCGGCCGTTTTCGGCATCGTGGTCTCCAGCGTGACCTGCGGCACGTGGCAATTCGGCGTCGTGATGCCCGTGCGTGCCGGACTCAGCCCCGTGAGCAACGCCGACCGCGTCGGCGAGCACAGCGGACTCGCCGAATACGCCCGAGTGAACGTCATCCCGCGCTTCGCCAGCCGTTCGACATTCGGCGTCTGGTAAAACGTCGTCGTGCCGTAAAGCGTCGTGTCACTCCAGCCGAGATCGTCCGCGAGGATGACGAGGACGTTCGGCTGCGCCGAGAAAGCGGAGAGCGAAGGGCTGAGGGCGAAGAGCAAGAAGACGAGTCGGCGTAGCATGGCGGTGGGTGAACGAAGCCGAGGCCGGGAGCTTCCGGCAAAGTGTGTGTCGGATTTGGAGAAAACAGGGATGATTGTGGATCGCTGGTTGACCGAATCAGCACCTAACAATCATTGTTCATGAGGGACTGCCAAACTTCCTGAACCAATTCATCAGATTTTGTCCACTCTCCAAGTAGCCATTCTTTTCCTTCGTCTGTCGGTTCGACGTAGTGTTCTGATTTCGTGGCACAGGCAACACCTTGAGCGATCACAAGAGCGGAGTCATCAAGACCACCAGCAATCATGGCATCAATTGGATGTTTGATTAATGATCTGGTGAGGTGAGGCCGTCTTCCGCAAGCTGGTGCAATGATTGCAAAAGCCGCTTCCACATAAGACCAACAGTTTGTTCCCCAAAATGCCTTTTCTACTGCGGCCATGAATTCAGCATCGCTAAACCGGCCTGGATTCCTTGCTTCCTCTTCGTAGAAGGCTGCAAGTTCGACAAGTTGTTGAGGGTGTGACCAATCATCCATGTTCGCGCACGGATTGAGATGTGCTTCGCATTAATAGCGGTCGTTAGCGAAGATTTATCAACTGATCACCTCTCCGCCTTCAACTCAATCTCCCGGATCTCGGCTGCACCAGGAAGATGGACGCGCACATGGATGATGCGGGCGGTGGTGGGCAGGTCGAGGGTGTGGGTTTGCCAGTCGGGGGTGGATTGGAGTTGGAACGGGAGGCGGTTGGCGGGGAGGAAGTCTTTGTCGCCGTCGTTTCGCCAGGCGATGGCGGCGGGGCCGGTGGCGGTGGTTTTGAGGGTGAGATGGATGGAGGCAGGCGGTCGCAAATTGATCTGGCTGCGGGTGATGAAGCAGCCTTTGGATTGCTTGTCGGGCGTGAGCACGAGGATGTCGTCTTTCGCGGTCAAGCTGCCGCCGCGGGCGAGCCAGCCGCGCGTGGCGGCGGTGTCGGGCTCGGTTTTGGCAGAGGGTTTCGGCGCGGGTTTGCCTTCGAGGTAGAAGTCGAAGTAGTCATTCCATGTCGCGGCCATGGGGCCGAGCGCGAGGCCGGGCGGCGTGAGCTCGGCGCACCACAAGGTGAGCTTCGCGCGGAGTCGCGTGGCGATCTCGGGATGCTGCGAGGCGAGGTTGTGCTTCTCTTCGAGGTCGGTGGCGAGGTCGTAGAGGTATTCGCGGTCGCCGCCGCGCAGGAGTTTCCAGTTTCCTTCGCGCAACGCGCTCTGGGCCATCCAGCGCCACGCGAGGAACTCATGCGGCGCGTCTTTTTTCTCGCCGGTAAGGTAGGGGAGCAAATTGACGCCGTCGAGCTCGCCGGATTTCACGGGGAGATTCACGATGCCCGCGGCGGTCGCGGCGACATCGAGCGCACTGACGAGATGCTCGTAAACCTGACCGCCGGGGATGGTGCCGGGCCACGCGATGAGAAAGGGCACATGCATGCCGCCCTCGGCGAGCATGCCTTTTTCGCCGTTCAGCGGCGTGTTGAGGCTGCCGTCCCAGCCACCGGCATCGCCATCGAGCGGCGAGTCGGTTTTGTGGATCTTCAGCGGCGCGCCGTTGTCGCCGATGAGGAAGATGAGCGTCTTTTCGGTGAGGCCGTGTTTTTTCAACGTGCTCGTCACGAGGCCCACGCCGTCGTCCACGGCGCTGAGCATGCCGAGCGCGGCGCGGCGACGCTCCGGCATCGCGCCGGGGAAGCGGTCTTTGTAGTGCTGCGGCGCGTCGAGCGGTGTGTGCGGCGCACGGTAGGCGATGTAGAGGAAGAAGGGCTCGTCGTGGTAGCGCTCGATGATCGACGCGGCGGCCCGCGAGCAACCGTCGATGTGGTAAGCCTCGGGCGCGAGATCACTCATCGGGCGGTCTTTGCCATCGGCGGTCATGTTGGCGGAGAACTTCTGCCCGCCGTGCTGCGCATACACATGCCGGAAGCCATGCCGCGTGATCTCCGGCAGCGGCCCAAGGTGCCATTTGCCGAACTGCGCCGTCACATAGCCCGCGTTTTGCAGCCGCGTGGCGATGGTGGTCTGCTTGTTGAAGCCGTCGAGCGACGACCCGTTGTTATCGAGGTCGAAACGCCCCTGAAAGCGCCCCGTCATGAGTCCGCCACGTGAAGGCACGCATTGCGGCGCGGTGCTGTAACCATGCTTGGCGATCACGCCGCTGCGTGCGAGCGCATCAAGGTGCGGCGTCTTCAGATCCTTCTCGATGCCGCGGATGCCGAGATCCGCGAAGCCGTGGTCGTCGGTGTAGAAGACGATGATGTTCGGCTTCGCCGCGAAAGCGGAGAGCAGAGGGCAGAGAGCGAAGAGGAAAACCAGAAGGCGCATGGTTTTCGTGAAACGATGACCGCAGGACGACATTCCGGCAAAGAATGTGTCGGATCTGGAAAATGGGCTTTACCAGCCAAGGGCGGTTGTTTTACGATTTGGCCGCCATGAATGCGAAATCCGCCTCCACTGCCGCTGCGAAGCCTTCGACCGAGTATGCGATCTACAAACCGAACGGCCGTGGGAATGGCGGCGTGATTCGTTTTGACCTGAATCGGGCCAAAGGCGCGGTTTTCGTCGATGCGGCGACACAGAGCGGCGAGAAGCAGTTCGATTGGGAATCGAAGATCACGATGAAATGGGGCCTGAACGACCTCGGGGCCGTTTTGGCGACGCTGCAAGGCCGGCAGGAGCAGGCGAAGCTCTTCCACCAGTCCGAAAAGGCCAACAGCGCCTTCGAGCTGACCTATCGCGACGATCCGCAAAAGGCACCGTTCTTCATGAGCATGTCCCGCCAGGAAGGCGCGACGAAAAACGTGAAGAAGGTCACCATCCCCGTCACCCACGCCGAGGCCGCGATCCTCGAAACCGCGCTGCGGGCGGCGATCACACGGTTGATCGGGTGGTGAGGCTTCAAAGCGCTTCCAACTTCACCACGAGCGAATCGTAACCGAGCTTGCGGTCAAACTTGGCCTCATGCTCGACTCGTTCCTCGGCTTTCAGGATGGTGATGCGCTTCACGCGATCACAGCAGAGCTTCAAAAGCGTCCGCAGAATCAGTCGTGCATGCGGTGCGCCAAGGCAGAGATGCGTGCCAAAGCCAAAGCTGAGGTGCGGGTTGGGTTTGCGGTCGAGCCGGACTTCATCGGGTTGTGGGAAGGCGGCTTCGTCAAAGTTGGCGGAAGCCCACGCGAGCGAGATGCGCTCGCCCGCCTTGACCGTGACCCCATTCACATCCGTGTCAACCGGACACACCCGGCCAATATGCGTGAGCGGCATGAAGACACGGAAAAACTCCTCACTGGCGAGCGTGATGCGCTTCGTATCGGCACGCAGAAACTCCAGTGCCTCGGGATGCCCGGCGAGGTAACCCAGCGCGCAGGAGATCGTGTGAATGATGGTGTCGCGGCCACCGGCGAAGGCGAGATTGGCAAAGCCCATGCACTCTTCACGCGTGAGTTTGCGTCCGCGATAGTCTGCCTTCACCAGAGCGCTGAAGAAATCCTCACCGGGGTTTGCCGCGGCCTCGTCGAACTTTTTGTGAAGGTAGTCTTCCAGCACCGTGCCCTTCTTGAATTCGCCACCAGTGACCTTGAAGACATGGATGCCCCAGCCGATCCAGATGTCCGCCTCGGACTCGGAAGTATTTAGCAGATACGTGAGAGCGCGGGATTGCACGGGCAGCGCGAACTCGTTCACGATCTCGATGGAGCCACGCCCAAGGGCGCTCGTCAGCATGCCATCCAGCAGCGCCTCGACTTTCGCGATCATCTCCGGCTCTTTGGCGCGTTGGAAAAATGGTTCGGCGATGGCGCGGTAGTCGGTGTGCTCGGGCGGATTCGTCTCGATGGGAAGCTGCCGCATGGAGCGCACATCCTCCTCGGATGGGATCGGCACACGGAAGGGCGCGTCCGAACTGAAGGTCTGCCAGTCCTTCGCCGCCTTGCGCACGTCTTCGTGGCGCAGGATCATGGTGATGTTTTCGCCATGGAAGGGGCACTGCATGATGCCAGATTGGGCGCGGGCCTGGCGGAAGGGGTCTGAGAAGGCGGGCATGATGACTGGATTGGAAAGGAACAGGGCGCGGTCCGGTTGCAACCTCCGAGAGCGGGCACGGCTTGTCTTATGATGCCATTTTCATGGCATCCAGATCGCTATCAGAAGATAAGAGACAGCTGGCGTGCCAGGAAGACGTTTTTTTCATTGGGAATAAATGCAGGGGTCGGGAATCCCATTTTTGCCGCGTTTTGAACGCCACGGCATCCGCTTCATCGAAACAGACATGGTTACCCGCCTGACAGCATGGCTCCTCAGCTTCTGCATCGGACTTCCGATGTGCTGGTGCTGCATGGGAGAAGCCCCGCGGGAAGAGCAGGCCGGTTGCTGCACCACGGAGCACCCCGACGGGTGCGCCGCGCGGCAACCGGATGGCTCCGGCACCAGTGATGAAGAGCCCTGTGCGTGCTGTGCGACGCGCAAAGACCCACGCGATGCCGCGAGAGGACTGAATTTCACCCCCCAACCTGAATCCAGACCCATGATGCATCTGGCAGGCTGGCAGGACAGCCTGCCGGCGCCCGCCCATTGCGGTGCCTATGACGCGGATGCGGGCCATTACGAACGCGGCCCGCCAGGAGAGCCTGCACGGCTCTTTCTGCGTCATCGGGCACTGCTGCTGTGAGGGGTGAAGCCTCCTCAGCCCAGTGAGGGACCGCCCGCGAACGCCCCGTCCGCCCGTGCGGGGAATCGCGTCGTGCCTTTGAAGCGGGCATCTGACACTCCAAACAAACCTACTTTTATGAAACTCTCTCTTTCCCTCCTCACGCTCGCCTTGTTCGCCGCCGCAGCCCCTGTGCTGGCCGGCGAGGTCTGCAAAAAGTGCTGCAAGGACAACTGCGCGGCCTGCTGCAAGGACAAGGGCAAGGAATGCGGCAAAGACTGCTGCAAAGCCGAGAAGTAAGCGCTGAATCCAGCGCCTGACCCACACACCGCCGCCGGAGGAGACTCTGGCGGCGGTTTTTTGAGGTCACTCCGGAACGATGATCTGGTCCTCGGGCTGGAGTTTGACGTCCTTGGAAGGATCGGAGGAGATGTCCTTGAGATTGATCTCGAAGGTCTGGCCGTTACGGATGAGCTTGGTGCGGCTGGGCTTGGCGAAGGGGGTGAAGCCGCCCGCGGCACCGACGGCCTTGAGGACCGTCATGCCGGCGTTGTAGGGGACGGGGCCGTTGCGGGTGCAGCCGCTGATGACATAGACCATGCGCGCGGTGGCGGCATCCCCACCATCTATGCTGACGGTGACGGTGGGACGCGTGTAAATCTCCTGGGAGACGTAGGCCTGCTCGATGGCGCGCTGGAGGGCGGAGGGCTTCATGCCGGCGGCGCGGACCTCGCGGATGTGGGCGAGGTTGATGGTGCCGTTGTCGCTGACGGTGTACACGCCGCGAATCTGGGCGATCTCGTTGTCCGGGATGCCGGAGATGTTGATGGTGACGCGGTCGTTGGTCTTGAGAGCGAGCTCGCTGTTCTGCGCATGCAGGGCCGTGCCGGTGAAAACGGCGGCGAGCAGGATGAGTAGATGCGTTTTCATGACTGGGGGAGGTTAAGCGGATTAAAAGACATCACCGCCCGGCGCGCCGCCAGCAGGCAGGGCGGGGCCGACATCGGCCACGGCGGGCTGCTTGCGTTTTTTGCGGCGCGAGGGCTTTGCATCGCCCGCGACGGGGTTGTTGGGCGAGTAATAGGTGTAGTAGCTGGTGTAGTAGGAGTACTGGGCGTCGCTGGCGAGATCGACGTTGTTGAGAACGACGCCGATGACCTTGCCGCCGACGTTTTCGACCGTCTGCTTCACCCGCATGAGCATGTGCCGCGGGAGCTTGCGATGCTGGACCACGATCATGGTCATGTCCGCCTCGTTGGCGAGCACGGAGGCGTCGCTGACGCCAAGGATGGGAGGGGAGTCGATGAGTACGAGGTCGAAGCGGCTTTTCACATCCGCGATGAGATCGACCATGCGCTGGGAATTGAGGATGCCGGCGCTGTCGGCGGGGAGGAGACCGCTGGGGAGGAAGTAGAGGTTCTCCACCGGCGTGCGGATCACGACATCCTCGAGACGGATGTTTTGCGTGAGATAGTTGGTGAGGCCGGTGGTGTGGCTGACGTCGAAATGGCGGTGCATGCTGGGGCGGCGCAGGTCGCCGTCGATGAGCAGCACATTGTAACCGCCCTGGGCGCAGACGTAGGCGAGGTTGACCATGGTGGTGGATTTTCCCTCGCCCGCGCCACCGCTGACGACGGTGAGGCAGTTCATCTCCGGTGACTTGCGGTTGAATTCGATGTTCGTGCGCAGGATGCGATAGGCCTCGGAGTCCGGATTGAAGCCGCTGGCGCGGTGGAGCACGCCGACACCCTTCGGAACGACGGCCAGCACGGGAACGCCGAGGAATTTCTCCACGTCGTCGAGGCTCTTCACCGTGGTGTCGAGGTATTCGAGGAAGAAGGCTAGGCCGACTCCAAACATAAGACCGAGGATGCCGCCGAGGGCGAGATTGAGCGGAATATTCGGCTTGGCGGGGCGGGATTCAGGCTCCGCCTTGGCATAGATGGTGGCGGGGAACTTGATGAGCTTGATGGCAGCCTCCTCCTCGAAGAATTTTTGCCGCATCTGGATGAGCGTCTGCTCGATGTAGGCCACCTCGTCCTTGGCGCGCTTGTACTCGTTGTAGAGCTGCTGCATGTCCATTGCCTCGCCTTTTGCGACCTCGGAATCGCCCTCGAGCGCGGCGATTTTGGCCTTGGTGGCGGCGAGACGACCCTGGAGGCCCTTCACATGGTCCTGGGCGGCCTGGAGGATCAGTCCACGGTAGGTCTCGATCTGGCTGGTGAGGCCGGTGACGGTGGGATGGCGGCGTCCGAGGCCGCTGTTCATGAAGCCGTTCTGCTGGACGAGCAGTTCCTGATACTTGCCCACATTGGTGATGAAGTTGGGGTTCTCCAGGCGCAAGCCCGCTGCCTGCGCGATGATTTCATCTGGAGTGAGCTTTTCCACCTGGGTGATGTCCGCCTCGAGTGTGCGCAATTCGTTTTTGGCGACGAGGAGCTGCTGCTCCCGGGTCATGAGCGTGGCAGACTCGGAGCCTTTGATCTCCGCGCCCGCCTGCAGGACGTTGCCACCATTGACGACCCAGTCGCCGACGATGCCGGCCTTTTTGCGGGCCTCCAGCTCGCGGTCCTGCGCGTTGCGGCGCTGCGCCTCCTGCTCGGCGATCTGCTGGCTGATGATGTCCAGCGACTTCCGTTTCTGCTCGGTCTCGATCTTGATGTGCTGGGACATATAGCTGTCCGCGATGTTGTTGGCGATCTCGGCAGCGAGTTGGGCGTCCTGGTCGTAGTACTCGATGGTGACGAAATCGGAGCGCAGGCTGGACTGCACATCGAGATTGCCGCGCATCCTGGCGAGCGCGGCCTGGGTGGAGGGCAGTTCCCAGCGTTTGGCCAGGTTCAGCTTCTCCATCACGGGATAAAGCGTGGCCGGCTTGGAGATCGTCTCCGTCTGTGTCTTGATGTACTCCGGCGTGAAGCCCTGGCGCATGTCCATGTCCTTGGCGAAGACGGCCACGGCGTTCGGCTGGCGCTCGATGGTCATCTCGACGCGGCCGCGGTATTTGCGCGGCATGATGTAGGTGAGCACGGCGGCGGCGGCGAAGACGAGCAGGAAGCACAGCGTAATGAGACCCAGGCGGTTTCGGATCACCTGCCAGGTGTCCGTGGCATGCCTTTGGAGGTCGGATCCGGTGTCATTCATGGCGGCGTGCGTGATAAATTGCTTCGGGGAGGTTAGGAAAGGAGGGCGGACATGACGCCAGCGGGCGCTTCACGAAGGAAGACTGCCCGCCGGCGGTTCAGGTTCTGGCTATTGGGGAGGAGAGTGTGGTCAGAACGACGCTGTGGCTCCAAGCGACACACGATGGCGGTCAAATTCGCGGAGGATGTTGTTGGATTGCAGCATCGAAAAGGAGTACTGGGCGTCGAGGCGGAGGTTCTCGAGCACGTTGTAACCGAGGCCGGTGGAGAGAAAGAGGGAGTGCTCGGTGACATTCGCAGCGCCCGGATTCTCGAACTCGCTGTAGGCGTAGTTGGCACCAGCGTTCACGCTGACGCGCTTGGAGATGTTGTGATTGACCTGCACGCCGGTGTTCACGCCATAACGGCTGGTGAAGGCAGCGAGTTCCGCTCCATTGAAGCCGAGCGCCGCGAACCAGCGCACCATGGTCTCGCGGGCGACGGCGTAATTGAGGGCGGCCTCGGCGTAGGGAGCGACATTGCTCTCGACATCCGACTCGTAGAACTCGGCACCGGCGCGGACGGAACCCGAGAAGCGCTCACTCCAGGCATGATCAACGCCCGCCAGGGCGAAATGGGAGTTGAAGTTCTTGCTCGGGGTTTTGTCGAAGACCGTCATGCGGTAGCGGTACTCGGCGGTGAGGCTGGTCTGGCGGTTGAGCGCGTAGGCAAACTGCTGGGCGAAGAGATGCGTGTAGCGGTCTTCCGGCGTTGCCACGATGTCGTCCTGGTAGGCGATGCCGTCGATGGTGTAGCTGGTGGTGGTGGAGAAGCGCGGCGACCATGCGTAGCTGATGTTGAAGTTGTTGTAGCCGTAGAGGTAGTGCCCGTTCCAGATGGTCGTGGACGCGCCAAAGCCAAAGGCGTTGTTCGGCTCCACGCCATAAGTGGCGAAGAAGTTGTTGCTGATCTTCAGCCGCTCAGAGAAGCGGTGCTCGAAGTTCACCGTGCCGCGGGTGTTGTAGAAGGTGCTGTCAAAACGCGGCACGCCGTCAATGTAATGGATGGCGCTGGCATCCAGGGAGAAGCTGAAGGGCGTGGTCGGGTCCGGCCGCGTGTAGGTCGCGCCAAAGCCGCCCTGCACATACCAGGACTCAATGTTGCTGGTGACGAGGGCCGGATCCTTGAACCGCATGTTGTCATAACCGCCATTCCCAAAGATGGAGAAGGTCAGCGGTTGCTCGGTGCGGAAGTCGGCCGAGTAGTTCTGGATCGCGGTCAGGCCCTGCGCGTGAAGCGCGACCGGCGACAGCACGAGGGCGGCGAGGCAGAGAGTGGCGAGGCGGGTGCGCATGACAGGCGGGATCGTTGAAAGTGATTCGACTCAGCAAGGTGGCCGTGACTGCGATCAGGGAACGGCGATCGCGGGGGAAACGGGCGTCGGCGTCGTCGGCGGAGGTGGCAGCGGGCCGGAGGCCGGAGGCTGGATCAGGAAGACACCGCGGATGGTGGAAGGCACGAAGAAGTCCTCCTCCGGTGGAGGAGGCTCGACTGGCATCACCGGCTGTTTGCCTGGGTTCTTGCCGCTGGTGACCGCCGGGAGAACCTCTGTGGTCACTGGAGCAGGGCCGGCCGCAGCAACGGCTGCGATGCCGGGGACGATGGACGCCGCCGCCTCATTGATCGCGACGGCTTGTTTCGGGGCCACCGAGCTGGCCGTCTGCACGATCTGGCCGGCGAGCGTGGCATCCGCCTTCGATGCGGTGATGGCGGCTCTCACGATATCGCCCGCGCAGCCTTCGTTGATGACCAGCGCGTCCTCCACCACCATGAGCACCTTGGATGGATCTTTTTCGACGGCCACACGGACATCGTTGGCAATTTCAGAGCAATTGCCCGCTGCTTGTGCCATCACAGCAGGAGCAGATGCGAGCAGCAACAGGCATGCGGCATGACATGCGAAACGGGAGCGAAGTCCAGTGTTCATAAGCGGCAGTGTAGTTATGGAGTTTCAGGAATGAGCGCGTTCTCAGAGCGGGTAGTGGGAATCGAACCCACATGGCCAGCGTGGAAGGCTGGAACTTTACCATTAAGCTATACCCGCAATTAATGTTATAGTAACACGCAATATCTCACTGCCGCAAGATATTTTTTAGAATTAGGAGGAAAGTTTTAAAATATCCAGAATCCCGAATTGCTTCGAAACGCCGGTCTTTTGCAACCGCCATCCTTCTCCTGAACCGAGGTAATTAGCACCATCGACCGCCGCCGCAAGAGGCAGATTGAGCTGCCGCTTGAAAAAAGCGCGTGCAGCCTGGCCTGCGCATCACGGATTGTGTTTTTTGCCATAATCAGCCCCGTTCAGGCTGCGGACCACACTTTCCAGCCACGCCTCCAGTTGCGCCCGCATTTCGGCCACGCGCTCCGGTTGTTCGGCGATCAGGACATGGCTTTCATCTGGATCTTGCCCCAGGTTGAAAAGTTCCCACTCCACATCCACGCCCGCCTTTTTTTCGATGCGATGAAGCTTCCACGGCCAGTCGATCCAGGCCGCATGACCGGGAAATTCGCTCAACGAACGCGGCGGGCCGATTTGGGCGGCGTGGGGCATCAGCCGGGCCGGGTCGGCCGGTTCATTGCCCTTTGTTTGCTCGGCCAGCAGTTCATCCATCCATTGTTTGGCCGGAGTGCTGATGCCCCGGTCCGTAGCCTGCCAAAAACCGATGGGCTGGCTCCGCCGCGAGGTGCCTCCCTCAAGGATCGGGAGGAGGCTCTGGCCATCGAGTACCCGCCCGGGCTCCTTCGTGGTGCCGACAATGTCGAGCACCGTGGGCAGGATGTCGCTGGTCACACAAGGGACGCGGATGACCTTGGGCTCCTTGTAATGGCCGGGCCACTCCAGCAGCGCCGGCACGAGCAGGCCGCCCTCGTAGATGGAACCCTTGTGGCCGCGCCGCCCGCCGTTCGCGCCCAGCTTCGGCAGCGCGCCATTGTCGCTGCAATACCACAGCACCGTTTCATCACGCAGCCCGAGGGCGCGGATTTCCTCCCGCAGCCGGCCAAACGCCCGGTCCATGGCTGTGATCTCGCCATAAAAGTGCTGCTGCGCCTGCGGCAGGGCCACGTAGGGCGCGCGGTCGGCCTCCAGGGCCTGATGCGGCGCGTGGGGCGAGCCAAACCATACCACCGCCAGGAAACGCTGCTCCTTCTCCGCGCAGCGCCGCATGAAATCCACCGCCAGCTCCGCTGTCACATCCGAGCTGTCCCCCTGAAACGCCCTCGCCCTCCCGTTCACGCTCAGCACCGGGTCCAGGTCGAAAAAATTCGGCGATGACGCCCATTCATCAAAGCCGCTCGCCCCCGGCGACACCGGACTGCCCTGCTGCACGGACCCGAGGTGCCATTTCCCAAAGTGCCCCGTGCGATAGCCCGCCTTCCGCAGCAGCTCCGCGATCGTCACCTCCTGCGGCCGCAGCGTGTGGCCCCACGAAAAGCAGCCAAAGCGGTTCGGCGTGCGCCCCGTCATCACGCTGCCTCGCGTCGGCGAGCACACCGGCGCCGCCGCGTGGAATTGATCAAAGCGCACTCCCTCGCGTGCCAGCGCGTCGAAATGCGGCGTTTTCACATGCGGATGCCCGTTGTAGCCCATGTCACCCCACCCCTGGTCATCCGCCATCACCAGCACGATGTTTGGCGGGTCCGACGGCGCGGCGATGACGAGCCCGGTCCCTGCCATGAACGAAAGGAAAAAGGAGAGTCTCATGCCGGAAATCCTACCGCACACAGGCCGCGTAGAGGAATCACAAACTTCCATCCTGTTGGGATTTAAGTGACAAATTGGAATTGCCCCTGCTAAAAGCACCAAGGCATCCTCGCACCCTCCCATGAAATCCCGTACTCTTCTCCCCGTCGTCCTCGCTCTGGGCCTCTCGCAGTGCAACAAAGCACCCGTCGCCTCCACCTCCGCCCCGGCATCCGGGCTCAACGTCGTCACCGAGGGTCTCTCCCCGCATTTCCTCACCGTCGCCTCCCGGCTCGATGTCGGCGGTGCCTCCTTCACCTATTCCGAGGAGGAGGCCACCATGAAGATGCTCGCCGGCATTTTTGAGGAAATCCTCAAAAGCCTGCCCGCCGAGGAGTCCGCCAAGCTGCCCCCCGGCCTCTCCGTGCGCAAAGTCTTCACCCTCCTCGGCCTCGACTCCCTCAAGGCCAGCGGCAGCAGCTCCCGCGCCCTGCCCGGCGGCGTGAACCACAACCGCAGCTTCGCCTTCACACCCCAGGGCCGCAAAGGCCTCCTCTCCATCACCGGAGGCCCTGCCGCGCCCCTCATCACCCGCCAGATCGCCGTGAAGGACACGGATCTCGCCCTCGAGTTCCCCCTCCACCTCAATGAATTCGTCACCGAGGCCTGGACCACCGCCATGAGCATGGTCCCCGCGGAGCAGCAGCCCATGATCGAGGCCATGGCTGCGCAAAAGCAGCCGCCCTTGGGCCTCTCGTACAAGGAAATGGCCGAAAAAATCGACTTCCAGATCGCCCTTCTCGCCTCCCTCATGCCCGAGGCTCCCATCCAGACCCCGGGCACCCCGGTCACCTTTCCCGGCGTCAATGCCGCCCTCGTCATCGACCGCGTCGGCTGGCTCGTGCCCCACTTGAGGCAGCAGTTCATGCCCATGCTCACCGCCGCCGGCGGCCCCGTCGAGGCCACGGACGCAAACGGCGTCATCAGCGGCAAATTCCGCGCCCCCATGGGCCCGCCGCCCATGGATTTCCAGCCCGCCTTCCTCCTCGATGAAAAAGCCGGCCGCCTCCTCATCGCCACCCGCCCCGGCTACCTTGCCGCCCTTCTGGGCAAGGATGACAAGCTCACCGCCCATCCCGAGTTCCAGGCCGCCTGGAAAGACCTGCCCGCCGACGGCAACGGCTGCCTCTACGCCTCCTCCCGGTTCATCCAGGCCCTCACCGCCGGGCTGAAGCAGGGCGGCGCCCTCACCGCCGCCGCCGATCCCGCCGGTGCCGCCACCACCGCCAAAATCATCGACCTCATCCCCAAATACATCCACGGCCCCCAGGCCGTCTGCTATGCCAATCTTCCCGATGGCATCCTCACCGCCGCCAACGTCAGCCTGCCCGCCGCCAATCCCTCTTCCATCTCCAGCCTCACCACCATCGCCGTGCTCTCCTCCCTGGCCGTCCCCGCCTTCAATGCCGTGCAAAAACAGGGCAATGACATGAAGACCCTGAACAACGGCAAACAGGTCGTCCTCGGCCTCAAGCAATACGCCATCGACCACGAGGGCAAATACCCCGCCGATCTCCGCGCCCTGCTCACCGAGGGCATCCTCACCGACGAGCGCCTCCTCACCTGCGACGGCGCACCCTGGCTCTACGACCGCACCCTCACCGATGCCTCCCCCGGCGTCTCCATCGTCCTTGCCGCCCCCGCCCCCGTCAAGAAAGGCAACCGCCAGGAGCGCCTCGTCATCCGCAACGACGGCCGCGCCGAGACCATCTCCGAGGACCTCTTCCAGAGCACCCGGGACTACAATCTCAAGTAACCGCCGCCCTACCCTCGGCGCACCGGGCGCTTCGTCCCCGACGCGCCAGCCCGTGCCACCCCGGCGGGGAATGCTGGGCACACGCTCAGTGGCTGCCCGGTGGCGGCAGAAAGTCACGCCGCAGGATCGTTTTCAGCACGCGCATCGTCGCCTCCAGCTTCTGGCGCACCGGCACCTGCTCCGGCTCCAGCTCCGCGTTCACCGGCACCACCGTCACCCGGTCATACTGCTCCTGCAGCGGCGCGCCGTCCTCCCGGTAGCCGCTCTGGGTGATCAGTGCGCGCACCTCCGCCGCCAGCCGGCCAGCCAGATCGATCCGCGCCTGCGCCTCCGCCTCCGTGATCACGTGGCCTTCCACCAGGCGCAGTTGCTGGCACAAAAAGGCCCGGCAGCGCGCCGGCCGTGCCTCATAAATCGTGCAGCGCCTCTCGCACAGGCCCGCGCAGGGCTGCTCCATCACAAAACCGTCCTCCTGCCGCCGGATGCGCATGCCCAGCCGCGTCAGCTCCGCCGGGTAATCCCCCGGCTGCATCCTCACCACCTGGAACATCGTGCCGTCACAGCACATCCCGCACGCCGCGCACAAGCGCGACGCCACCACGGGAAATTCCGGCGAATTCATGGCCGCATGCTACACCATCGCCCCGCCCCCGCTCAACTCCCCAGCTTCCGGGCTGCGCTCTTCAAAAGGCGGGCGGGCCGTGCTGGCACCGGAATCCTGAATCGCAGCCCGATTCCTGCCAAATCACTCATAACCAGCACTTTGCAGCACCTGAGGACCTCGCCTCCCCGCGTGCGGAAGCCATTTCCCCGCGTGCGGAAGTCATTTCCCCGCGTGCGGAAGTCATTTCCCCGCGTGCGGAAGTCATTTCCCCGTGTGCGGAAGTCATTTCCCCGCGTGCGGAAGCCATTTCCCCGCGTGCGGAAGCCATTTCCCCATGTGCGGAAGTCATTTCCCCGCAGGCGGAAGCCATTTCCCCACAGGCGGGCACCACTTCCTCAAACGCGGAAACCAGTTCCGCAAAAGGGGAAACCCTCACCACCAATGCGGCACGTCCTGCTCCGCCGGAGCGGAGGAGTTGCGCTTCAGGCGCAGGCGGGAGGAAAAGAAGGTATCGTAGTAGTCGCGCCAGTGCGCGTTGGAGGGCTTCGGGCCCCAGCACATGTTGCAGCGCAGCCAGCGGCGCGTGGCGATGACCGGGCCGTTTTCCGTGTGCTGGAATTGATCGACGGTGTAGCCGTAGGCCACGCCGTAGTGCCAGTAGTTGCCGAGGCCGACGACGGCGCAGTAGTTGTTCTTGATGGCATCGCGCACCTCCTTCGCGCCGCCATCGCCATTGAGTGTCTGGGCGAAATCACTCCAGCGCATCTTCCACGAGCGGCTCATCCACCCGGTGATGCTGTAGAAACCGGTGACGCCGAGCACGCTCTTGGGCATGGAGTCCGGCGGCGTGGCGAAACTGTCGTCAAAGGGGTTGTAAACGCCGCCGCTGATGCTGCGCAGCTCCTTGATGACAGGCTTGAGGCGGTTTTTGGGCGCGCCGTCGTAGTACTCGGCAGGCGCATCGGTGTAGAAGTTGTAGCCAAAGGCCAGGTAGTTCCCGCGCTCCCGCTCCCACCACGCGAGCAGCGTGGCCCAGGCATTCGGCCCGCAGCCGATGTAGCCCTGCCACTCGCTGTGCTTCATCTGCGCGTATTTCGGCTGCGTCTCATAACTGCCGACGAATTTCTCATACACACGCTGCCAGCCGGGCACGAAATCCGAAGGCGGTGGAGGTGGCGGCAGTGAAGCCGGCGCTGGTGTGGCGCTGACAACGCGGATGGAAAAACGGTGGATGCTGCTGCCCGCCTGCACCTCCAGCAGTCCATCACCCGGCGCGATGCCGGTGACGGTGATGCCGCCGCCTTCCGTCGCCGGTGTGGCATCGGCAACGCGGACCTCGTCCTCCGTATCGAGGTAATGCCGTGTGATCGTGACGCCTGGGAGCAGCAGCAGGCTCTGGCCGGGCGTCAATTGCACGACCTGCGGCAGCACGCCGCGCGCGATCTGCCACTCCGCCTGCGCACGGGCCGCACGCTGCTGGCGGAGGGCCACATAGACGGGATTCACGCGGAAGTCGGTCTTGAAGGCCGCATACGACTCGTAGAACTGCACTTGGAACGAGGGTACGGTGGGCTCGTTGTTCGTGCGCGTGTCATCATCCCCCTCCCACACGAGATCCTGGGTCAATTGCGTGAGCATCGCGGGATCGGGCTTCCAAGGATGCGCGCCGAGATTCGCGAGAAGATGGCCCTGCGCGTCCTCCGCCGCCCAAAAGTCACCCCCAAAGCGCACGAGGCGGAAATTTGGCGTGCGGGCGAGACGCGCGAGTTGTTCGGAAATCGACTCCCCGCGCGTGGCGAACTGCGGCACGGGCACCTCCGTCTCCGCGAGCGAAACAAGGATGAATCCGAGCGTGGCAGGCTGCGGCGCGTCCTCGGCGAATTTCAGCAGCGGCGCGGTGGAAGGCGCTGTCGGGGCACCGCGCACGACTTTGAACTCGATGAAGGCCGCCGTGTCCCGCTGCTCCTGCGCGCCGTCGAACACTGGAATCGCCACGGGATGCAGCACCGCGTCCTCCGGCCAGGCCTCGGGATCACCGGAGCGTGCGCGGCTGGTGCGCAGCACATTGTCGGCATGCGTCACGATTTCTGGCGGCAGCGCGGAGACGGGCACCTCCTGACGGAGCATGTCGCCCGCGGCGGCGATGCGCGTGCGGAAAAACAAACTGCCGCCCTCCGTGGGCAGCACCATGTGCCCGTTCGCATCCACCGGCAGCGTGCTGGGATCGACCGGCGTCCACGGTCCGTTCAATGTGTTGGAGTATTCGGTCCACACGCGCACCGCGCCGGCGTGGAGGCGCGGCGCGAGGCAAAGCAGGACAAACAGGACATGTGTGAGCAGCGAGGAGGTTTTCATGATGAATGATGAGGTTCGCCCGCAGCATCGCGCGCTGCGATTTTCGCGCGATGGCACTCTGGTAGGAGGCGCGGCATGGCTCTTTGGTAGTAGCTGCATGCAAAAGCCTTGCCGCGAAGGCCGCGGCGCGGTTGCATGATGGCGGTGATCCATTTTTCACGCGCTCTGCCCTTGTCCCTCCTGCTCTGCGCCCTCGCGGGCCGGGCGCAGGAGGGAAATGCGCCGCCGCTCAGCGCCATCGGCGCGGCGCGGCAGCAGGAGAGTGACGGCGGCCTGGTGCGCGTGCGCGGCGTGGTGACGGGGATGGAGGCGGCGCGCTTTTTCATTCAAGATGCCACCGGCGGCATCCCCGTGGTGCGCGCGGGCGCTCCGGCGGATCTGGCACCGGGCGAGGTGTGCGAGATCACCGGCACCCTCAGCGGCCAGGGTGGCGGAAAGGAGATCCAGCCCGCGCACATCACGCGCGACGGCACCGCGCCGCTGCCTGCGGCGCAAAAAGCGCGCGCCTTTGACCTCGTCTCCGGCGGCGCGCGAGCGCAGCGGGTGCGCCTCAGCGGCATCGTGCATGAGGTGGGCCTCAACGCGGGCGCGGTGATCATTCAATTCGAATCCGAGGGCGTCTCCCTCGTGGCGAACTGGCCTGGCGTGAAAAAACCGGGCGAAGCCATGCTCCAGCCGCCGCTGCATCTGCTGGATGCCGTGATCGAGATCGAGGGCGTGGTGCCCACGCCGCTGAACATGCCGCGCCTGTCCCGCGCGCTGCGCGTGGTCGTGGCGGACGAGGCGCATGTGAAAATCCTGCGCCCCGGATCGCCCGATCCCTTTTCCAGGCCGCTGATGACGCTGGGCGCGCTGCCAAAGGCCAGACTCACGCCGGGGGAGCGCCACCGCTTTCGCGGCACCGTCAGCTACTGGTCCGACGCAGGCTGGTTTTATATCCAGGACGACACCGGCACGCTGCGCGTGGATAACGCGCACTTTTTGCCGCAGACCATTGGATGGCCCTATCGCGCCGGGCGCTCGCAGCCGGACCTGAAGCCGGGCGATGTCATCGAGGTCGTCGGCGTGCCCGTGCAGGTGTCCACCGGCCGCCCGGCCATGTCACAATGCGAGTGGCGCGTCGTCGATGCGGCCGATCCGCCGCCTTTTGAGCCGGTGACGGCCGCCGCCATCGCCGCCGGGCAGATGCACGGCGCGTCCGTGTCTGTGACGGGCGAGGTGGTGGATGTGCAGGTGGGGATCGACTACATGGGCTTTGCCAATCACATGCTGTGGATGCAGTCGGGCGAGGTTTTTTACAGCGCGCTCGTGCAGCAGCGCAAACCGCGCGCCCTGCCGGTGAAACCCGGCGACTTTGTGCGGCTGACAGGCGTGGTGGGCTACTCCGCAGGCATGGCGGGGCGCATGTCCTCCTTTCGCGTGAATCTGAACGACTTCGACGCCGTGCGTCCCGCCGCCGCGCCCGTGGTGTGGATGAACCCGCAGGTGCGCCAGGGCCTCATCATCGGCGCGGCGGTGGTGGCGCTGGCCACCATCTGGATCGTGCTGCTGCGCCGCCAGGTGAAGGCGCAGACCGCGCAGCTCCAGGCGCAGCTCACGCAGGAAAAAGAGCTCTCGGAGATGAAGAGCCGCTTCGTCTTCACCGTGAGCCACGAGTTCCGCAATCCGCTGGCCGCCATCATGTCGTGCAGCGACGTGCTCCAGCGCATGCACGCCAAGCTCACGCCCGAGGAGCACGAGCGCCAGATCGGCGGTATCCAGCAAAACGTGCGCCGCATGGCCGACATGATGGAAGAAGTGCTCCTGCTCGGCCGCGCCGAGGCAGGAAGGCTGCCGTGCGAGCCGCAGCCGCTGGATGTGGCGGTTTTCTGCCTCAAGCTGGCGGATCAAATCCGCTCCGCCAGCAACCAGCGCTGCCCCATTGATCTGAAGGCGGACAAAATGCCGCGCCTCATGCTCGATCCAGCGCTGCTCCAGCATGTGCTCGGCAATTTGATCAGCAACGCCGTCAAATACTCGCCCGCGGGCATGTGCGTGGAGGTTTCGGCGGTTTATTCGGATGGCGCGGCCGTTTTCACCGTGCGCGATCACGGCGCGGGCATCCCCACGCTCGACCGCCCGCTCATTTTCGAGCCCTTCCAGCGCGGCAGCAACGTGGGCGACACCGCCGGCACCGGACTCGGCCTCGCCATCGCGGAGCGCTGCGCGCGCGCCCACGGCGGCGTCATCGACTGCGAAAGCAGCAGCGATGAAGGCACGACTTTCACCGTGCGCATCCCCTGCCCCGCCGCACCTGACGAACCGACGCCCTCATGAAAATCCTGGTCATCGAAGACGAGGCGCTCACGCGCGACAACATCGCCCTCATCCTGCGTATGGAGGGCTACGAGACCTGCACCGCCGCCGACGGACGCCAGGGGATCGCCGCCGCGCTCGAAACGCGCCCCGACCTCATCCTGTGCGACATCACCATGCCCGATGCCGACGGCCACACAGTGCTGGCACAGGTGCGCGCGCATGAAACGACGCGCTCCACGCCCTTCATCTTCCTCACTGCCCGCGGCGACCGCGCCGACCTGCGCCACGGCATGAACCTCGGCGCGGACGACTATCTCACAAAGCCCGCCAGCGCCTCCGAGATCCTCGCCGCCATCCGCGCCCGCCTCGAACGCGAGAATCTGCGCGAGCGCGGCTTCGCACCCGATTTCAGTTCGCCGGAGCCGCTGCAGCAGCTTGGCATCACCCAGCGCGAGGCCGAGGTGCTGCTCTGGATCGCCCAGGGCAAGTCCAACGGCGAAATCGGCGCCATCCTCGGTGCCACGGAGAACACCGTGAAGAAGCACGTGCAGCACATCTTTGGCAAACTCGGCCTCGAAAGCCGTAACGCCGCCATGGTGCTCGCGCTGGAGAAATTGAGCGAGAAACGGTGAGCATGGATGATCCCCGTGTTCACCACGCCGGGGAAGGCACTTGATGCCTTTAGAGCCTGGCCAGGACTTGAGGAAGGTCTCTCGCGAGGGAGCTCAAAAGCCAAGCCCCCGACAGGTCCGGGTTGTAGCCGAAAAGGTGGTGCCCGAGCCCCTCGGTGAGGTCGCAGACATGCTCCTCCAGCACACGGCGCAGGTGGATGGAGAGCAGCGTCTCGTCTTGTGCGACTTCCAGCACCTTGTCCACGCCCTGGACCAGGGTGAAGAGCGCCGCCCAAGGCAGCCACTTCGGGGCGTATTGCGCCGGCCACAAAAAATCCTTCACTCCAGGTTGTAGATAATAGCGGCGCGACACGCCACGCCCGGCCTTCTCGCGCGCCGATGTCCGGCGGGGATCATCCGACCCCAGCCTGCCGGAGAGCATCATCTCTCCCATCACCATCTGGACGGACTGCGCTGAATAACCAGTCAGCCGTGCTAGTTCAGCCGCGCGCGCCGATGGTCGTGAGAGGAGACAGGCAAGGATTTCACATCGAGAGGACACGCCGATCAGCGCACGAAAACTCAGCAAAAGATTCGCCAGTCGTGCCGGGGAAGGTGGCATGGCGAGCGTTTTTTGACGAGGCGTCCGGCGTAGCCATCCGTGAACCAGAAAATCGGGGTCAGGCTCTCCATGAAAAACAGCGGCGTTTTTTCCTGCCGGGGTGAAGAAAGGCTCTGGAGCCTCGCGCACGCCTTTGCCTCCAGATTCGGCCAGGACACCCCATTTGAGCAGTTTCCCGTGCCGTTTCACATACGCGGCAACTGCGGCGAGCACGCGGGAATCGCCCAGCTTCCCGCCCTGCTGAAGGTTTTTCAACCGCTGCACATTGATCAACGATCCAAAGCGCGCCAGCCACGCCAGCGCCTCGTCAAACAGCCGCTGGTCTCTCCTGCCAAACAGGGTTGTCGCCAGAATCAACGCCTCAGGATCAATGATGTGAGCGTCCGGTGAAGACGCGTTGCCATCCAGATCAAGCCCCGCGCCCATGCAACTCCATTGCCGCCACAACAGGTCGTGCATCGCTGTTTGGAGCGCCCCTTTAAAGCTGGTCTGCAATGTGGCCATGGCCGTGTTGATTTAGGGCGTCGCGGAGCACGCGTGGAAACACATCGCCAGCGTCCTGGCCCATCACCCAGCGTGCGGCTGCCAGCAATTCGTCCGCGGTCGGATTCAGCGCCTTCAAGTCAGACCAATGCCGTCCCGGCCCCTGGTCCACACCCGCAAACAGCTTCAAGTGAATTAAATCGAACCGGTCGGGGACATACACTGTCAGGTGACTGCCAAAATCCCGGCGTTGAAGGCGTGTGAGAAACCCGTCCGGCAACCCTGCCATCACTTGATCCGCCGGACCTGCGTTAAACCAGTTTGGAGGCAGCCCCAGCGCCCTCGCGACTTCGTTAACCGCCCGCTCCAATGCCGCCGAGAACGGCCTCGGGTCCACCAACCCTTTGATACGATCCACACCAGCAAGCACATCGACATCCTTCGTGCGGCGGGAGATGACTCCGAGGCTCAACAAAGCCGCGCCTCCACATATCACGACCTCTTCCGGGGCTGCTCCGTCGTGTTTCAGCACGTCAGACACAGCTCGTAGGGCGTTATCCAGAATTGAGCCATCCAGGAGCTTCATGGCCAACTCTATCCTGCCATATTAGCAATATCAAACTATTATTTATTCAATATTATACTGTGTAATTTCCAATACCTCGAAATGAAAGCCGGTTCCTCGCGGAACCGGCTTCCAAGGTGCTTAGGACGCTCAAAAAGGCTTACAGGCCCTTGGCGACCATGTACTTCACGAGATCGACCACGCGGTTGCTGTAGCCCCACTCGTTGTCATACCAGCTCACCAGCTTGAAGAACTTGCTGTTCAGCTCGATGCCGCTGCCGGCGTCGAAGATGGAGCTGTGCTGGTCGTGGATAAAGTCGGTGCTCACCACCTCGTCGGCGGTCCAGTTGAGGATGCCCTTGAGGTAGGTCTCGCTGGCTTTCTTCATCGCGGCGGAGATTTCCTTGTAGCTGGTCTCCTTTTCCGTCTTCACGGTGAGATCGACCGCGGAGACGGTCGGCGTCGGCACGCGGAAGGACATGCCGGTGAGCTTGCCCTTCACTTCCGGGATGGCGAGGCCGACGGCCTTGGCGGCGCCGGTGCCGGAGGGGATGATGTTGATCGCGGCACTGCGGCCACCCTTCCAATCCTTCTTGCTCGGGCCGTCCACGGTCTTCTGCGTGGCGGTGTAGCTGTGGATGGTGGTCATGAGGCCTTCGGCGACGCCGAAACCTTCCTTCAGGAGCACATGGACGATGGGGGCGAGGCAGTTCGTGGTGCAGCTCGCGTTGGAGACGACGTGATGCTTGGCGGCATCGTATTTCTCATGGTTCACGCCCATGACGATGGTGATGTCCTCGTCCTTGCCTGGGGCGGAGATGATGACCTTCTTCGCACCCGCGTCGATGTGGCCCTGCGCCTTGCTGCGCTCCGTGAAAAGGCCGGTGGACTCGATGACGATATCGACGCCGAGCGCCTTCCAGGGGAGGGCGGCCGGGCCTTCACGCACCGCGAGGCATTTGATCTCCTGGCCATCGACGACCAGGATGTCGTCCTCGGCGAGGTCGGGGCTGCTCTTCTTGGAATAGACTTCCTCGCGGGCCTTGCCCTGGGTGGAGTCGTATTTGACGAGGTAGGCCAGGTTGTCCGCGGGGACGAGGTCATTCACGGCGACGACCTGGATCTCCTTGCCCAGGAGGCCCTGATCACAGATTGCGCGAAAAACCAGGCGGCCGATGCGCCCGAAACCATTGATGCCGATTTTGACCATAGTGTGTGTTCGATTGAGTTTGGATTTTTAGGGGCGGCAGACCTACCGCACCGGGGGGGCGTGTCAACCCCGTTGCCAGCAGGAACCGGGCCGGAAAAGGTGCTTCCCTTGCCCGCAGGGAATCGAGTATCCTTGCCCGAAATGAAGCCTCTGTTCCTCGTCACCACGCATCTGCTGCTGGCCGTGGCCATGAGCCTGCCAGGCCTCGCGGCTGGAGAATCCGAGTCAGACAAGCAGATCGCCGCGCTGACGAACAAGCTGGACCGCATCATTATTCCCGAAGACACCATCCCAGGCGAAACCCTCGAAGAATGCATCGAATACCTCCGCGTGCGCAGCCGCGAACTCGATAAGGAACCTGATCCCACCAAGCGCGGGGTGAATTTTGTGATCATCGGCAGCGCTGAACACAAGAGAGGCGGTCGCATCGGACTGCCTCTGAAAAATGTGCCGCTGAGCGAAGTGGTGAGAGGCGAGACGGACTTGTGCGGCATGTCGTTTGTCATCGAGCCGCATGCCATGGTGATTCACCCCGCGAAGTATTCGATGATCAATCCGGTGCCGAAATACAAGTTTCCATCCAGTCTGGAACTCCGTCTTGCACGACAGTTGATTCCCACGGTTCAGTTTCAGGATGCCTTGGTCGAGGAGGCTGTTGAATATCTCCGCATCAGTCGTGGATGCTTGGATGAGTCAGCCATCACACCTGCACAGCCACAGCACATCAACATCATCCTAAAGGCCGGCGCGTTCCCAGCCCCGCCTACTTTCTCCTTGGATTTGAAAAACGTGCCTCGTGGTGAGGCGTTGCGTTACATCGCCGAGCTGGCGGGCCTGAAGCTCCGTTTCCACGCCCACGCAGTGGTGATCAGTCCGGTGGACGATGCGTTGGACGCCCCGATACTCATCGAGTCCAAAGGCATCGCCAAGGCCCTCGCGGACAAGCTCATCATTCCAAAGATCGAGTTCCAGAACGCCACGCTCCGAGACGCGATTGATTTCGTCCGCATCAAGTCCCGTGAGCTTGATCCCGACAAAAAGGGCACCCAGATCACCGTCGGTCCCGGCGTCGAGCTGACCCGGACAATCGACCTCACACTGAAATCCATGCCCGCCAGCGAACTGCTCCGTTACTGCGCCGCCCTCACCGGCCACCGCCTGTCCGTGGATGACCGCGCGTTCAACATGCGGCCCAAGTAAGCCCAGCCACTCCGTGAATCCGGCCTTGAGCCCCCGCGTGCTTCCGGGTCATCTGTATCAGGCTGCCCGCGCCTGATACAATGCCTGCCGTCGAGCCCGCCTCCGTTGACCAGCATGCGGAGAGCCTCAAAAGTTGCCCCGTGCTCGAATCACGCAGGCTGGCATTGCTGCCGCGCCATGGACTGGAGCAGCCTGCGCTTCGCGACAGGTTGCCCTGTTGCCCCGACGTTCCGTGCGGGCAGCCCATGAACGTTGCGTCCTGTTCCAGCCCCAGCCACGGGCGTTCCGATGCTATCCTTCCCCTTCTCTCCGCCTGCGTCGAAACGGATGCCACATCTGCCCGAGGTAGCTCTTTGAAATCGGCTCGTGGATGCCGAACGCCTCCGGCTCGTGGTCCGGGCAGCGGTAGGTGCCAAAAAGGATGTCCATCAGCGGCGAGATGTTGGCGTAGTTCCCCGCGTCGCGCGCCTTGTCGTGATGCCAGTGGTGCAGCTCCGGCGCGCCGATCAGCATGCGCAGCGGACCGATCGGCAACCGCACGTTTGAGTGGATGAAGATGGCCCACAGCCCGCGAAAGGCCAGAAAGCCCGCCAGCGTCTCCAGCGGGAAGCCCAGGATGAACGCGGGCAGGTTGATGATCCCCACCGTGTAGATCGTGTCCAGGGGATGCTCCCGGTGCGCCGCCAGCCAGTCCAGATGCTCCGCGCTGTGATGGATCGAGTGAAAGCGCCACAGAAACGGCGTCGCATGCTGCGCGCGATGCGCCCAGTAGATGAGGAAGTCGCTCAGCACGATCATCTCCACCGCCTGCAGCCACCACGGCTGCGCCGCCACCGCCGCGCGGAAGTTGGCGGGCACGATCCCGTCCAGCCAGCCGCGGAAATGGTTCAGCGCCCAAAACACCAGCCCGCTCCACAGCAGATACTGGCCGAGGAGAAAGAACATGTCCGTCCAGAAAGCCGGTCGCAGGAACCGCTGCCCCGCCTTCGCTGGAAACAGCCGCTCCAACGGCCGGAACATCACCACCAAAAACAACAGGCTCAGGCCCACAGAGGGAATGATCTCGGGGAGGGTCATGGTTTGTTGGCAGTGACTTGGATGCCAAATCCTTTGAACCGAAACCGGGCCAGCATATCAAGACGGAGGATGGCTCCTTTGCTACTGCTCATGAGATCGATGGAAACAGGTCGGAACACATAATAGTCCACTCCTTGGAGAGTTCGTGTGTCGAACACTGGCTGTGAGAGGGCCTTGCTTCCCGAAATCAGGATTTTCTGCGGGCTTTCGTCCTCGGGAGTTCGTGAGGTGGATTGCGAGATCGCGACATACCCCGCCAGCAGCGTCACCGACGACGCCACGGCGAGCACGCGGAGCGTTTTCCCTGCAAGTGTCATGGCTTTGGCGGCGGTGACTGCATTTGAAGCACTCCGGAACTCACGGTGGTGCCGCTCGTGAACGACTTGCTGCCAGGCATGATCGTCGGGGCTGGCAGCGGGCCGCTTTTGGAGCTCGGCAGCATCGCAGGCTCCGATTTCCGCTGCGCCAGCCACACGCAGCCGATCAGCAGCGAGATCGAGGTGGCGAGCGCGGCGATGCGGAGAGCGGTTTTCATGTGCGAGAGTTTACCGGAACGGGGCATCGCGTGTCGAGGGCAAAGTTCCCGTCCACGGGTCCGTATGCTGCGCATGTTCCGCCTCTTTCTCTTCGCCCTGGTCGCCGGTTCTTTGCATGCGGAGAAGATCATGCTTGCTGAAGGCGGTCGCGCCCTGCTGCCCATCGTCGCGCAAAACGAGACCGTGAAGCCCGCGGCGGAGGAACTCGCCGCGATGTTGGAGCGCATCACGGGCGCGAAGTTCGAGATGCAGATCTCGACAGAGCCGCGTGGCATCTTCCTCGGCATCGGCGACAAAACGCCCGCGCTGGAGGAGCGGGAGGACTACACGATGCGCTCGGAGAAAGGCGGCGTCGTCATCACCGGGCGCACGCCGCAGGCCGTGGGGCACGCGGTGTGGGATCTGCTGCACCGCTGCGGCTTCCGGCAGTTTTTGCCAGGAAAAAACTGGGAGATCGTGCCGCGCACACCCACGCTCGGCATCGACGTGAATGTGAGTGAGTCGCCGGACTACCACGCGCGGCGCATCTGGGCCGGCTTTGGTTACCTGAAGGAGCGTGAGGAGGCGTGCAGGCAGTGGAATGAGCGAAACCGCGCCACCTCCGGCATCGAGCTGCGTTCAGGCCATGCCTACGACGGCATCATGAGCCGCAACAAGGCCGAGTTTGAAAAGCATCCCGAGTATCTGGCCCTGGTGGGCGGGGAACGGCGCAAACCCAAATTCTGCATCTCCAATCCTGGCCTGCGAAAACTCGTCGCGGACGACGCGCTGGCCCAGTTCGCCAAAGACGGCACGCTGGACTCCGTTTCCTGTGATCCGAGCGATGGCGGCGGCTGGTGCGAATGCATCGAATGCGCGAAGATCGGCAGCGTCAGCGACCGCGCGCTGCTTCTGGCGAACGAAGCGGCCGAGGCCGTGCAAAAGGCGTATCTGGGCCGCCTCGTCGGCATGTACGCCTACAACGAGCACTCGCCTCCGCCGTCCATCGAGGCGCATCCGGGCGTCGTCATCAGCGTGGCCACTGGATTCATCCGCGGCGGCTTCACCATCGACCAATTGCTCGCCGGATGGAACGCGAAGACACGCACCCTCGGCATTCGCGAATACTACAGCGTGAACACCTGGGACCGCGACCTGCCAGGCGCGGCGCGCGGCGGGAACATCGAATATCTGCGCACCACCATCCCGCATTTCTACGCCAGCGGCGCGCGCTTCATGTCCGCCGAGGCCAGCGATAACGCCGGCCCGAACGGCCTCGGCTGCTACCTCGCCGCGCGCATGCTGTGGGATGTGAACGAGGCGAAAAACATCGACGCGCTCACCGCCGACTTCCTCGACAAGTCCTTCGGCCCCGCCCGCGCGCCGATGGCGAAATTTTACACGCTGCTCGACGGCACCAAACGCCAGGCCGCCAGCGATGATCTCGTCGGCCGCATGTGGCGCCTGCTCGACGAGGCGCGCGGCCTCACGACCGACACGGCCATCCGCTCGCGTCTCGATGACCTCGCGCTCTACACGCACTATGTCGGCCTTTATCTCGACTACAGCAGCGCTGGCGGAAAGGAGCGCCAGACGGCCTTCGAGCAGCTCTTCCGCTTCATCTGGCGCATCCGCCACACCGGCATGATCCATGTGAAGGCACTCTGGCGCGATCTGCCGAATCGCGACAAATCGATCCAGCTCCCTGCATTGGCGAAATACAGCGATCCCGACAAGACGAACCCATGGAAATCCGACGAGCCCTTCACGCAGGATCAAATCGCCGCCTTTGTCCGCGAGGGCATCGAAAAGCGGAAGCTGCTCGACTTTGAACCGGTCTCCTACACCACGAATCTCGTGCCCGCGTCGGGGCTGAAGCTACCGCCGGTGCCGCGCGGCAACGCGGGCATCTACCTGCGCGGCGTGCGCGATTTCTGGACCTGGATCGACACCCCGCCCGCCACCATCACCCTCACCGGCACTGCCGGCATCATCTACAGCAGTCGTGGCAACGCCAGGATCGAGCTTTACCCGCTGGCCGAGGCCGAGTTGAAATCCGTGGCACACGCGGAAGTCGAACCGGACAAGCAGCCGCATGAGTTGAAGCTCGAAACGAAATTCCCCGGCCTGCATCGCATCGAAATCAGCGAAGGCGGCCAGGGAACGAAGATCGACTGGCCCGACGGCATGCCGATGACCGTCATCAGCAGCCAGGAAACACCCGCGAAGCTCTTCGGCCGCTGGCATCTCTATTTCTACGTGCCGAAAGGCACGAAGATCATCGGCGGCTTCGCCGAAGGCGAGGGCTTCCTGCTCGATCCCGCTGGAAAAACCGCGCACACCTTTCCCGCGAAGCCCGGCTACTTCAGCGTGCCCGTGCCCGCAGGCCAGGATGGCAGACTGTGGAGCTTCAAACACTCCGGCGGCAACCGCCAGCTCATGACCGTGCCGCCCTGCCTCGCGCGCGACGAGAAGGAGTTGCTGCTGCCGGAGGAGGTGGTGCAGAAGGAAAGTGGAACAGGTTTGTAACCTGTTCTGGATCGATTGCCGGGAGACTGCGCGGACAGGTTGCAAACCTGTCCCACTTTCTCAAAACCCCGCGTCCTTCAACGCGGGAAACTGCGCGCGCCACTCGCGCACGATCCGCGGCTCGATTTCCGCGCGGATCACATGCTCGTGATCGCCCGCGTCGGCGATGATGACGCCGTGCGGATCGACGACGAGGCTGCGGCCGGGATAGGTGAAGCTGAGGTCCGTGCCGCACTGGTTCACGCCGATGACGTAGGCCAGGTTTTCGATCGCCCGCGCCTGCAGCAGCGTGATCCAGTGCTGCGCGCGCTTGATCGGCCATGCGGCGATGAAGACGAGCACCTCCGCACCCGCGCGCACCGCCTTGCGCGCCAGCTCGGGAAAACGCAGGTCGTAGCAGATCAGCGGCGCGATTTTCACGCCCTGCCATTCAAAGACCGTGATGCTCGTCCCCGCCGCATGCGCTTTGTCCTCGCCACCGAGGCTGAAGGGCCGGTTCTTCGTGTAGCGGGCCAAAACACGGCCCTCGGGCGAAAAAGCGACACTTTGATTCATGCAGCGGCCTTCCGTGTCCTGCATGACGAGGCCGCCGATGACGCCGCATTGATGCTCCCGCGCCATTTCAGCCAAAAACTGCTCCGTCGCGCCGCCTTCGCCCTCTGCGGTGAGTTTCGTGTTCATGCTGAAACCCGTCGCAAACATCTCCGGCAGCACGATGAGCGAGTTCGCCGCCGGTTTCGCCTCCGCGACGAGCGCGCGGGCCTTCTCGAAGGTCGCGGGCTTGTTTTCCCAAGCGGAGTTCAGTTGGATGAGGTGTGTGATCATCACGTGTAAATTTTGCTATCAAAGACTCAGTAAACCTCGTCATGGGTCCCCGCTGCTTCGAGCAAGAGAGCTTCCCGTCCCTCGTGTTTCACGAGTTGGGAAACCACGCGCAAATCATAGCCCGCAGAGCAAGCCCAGGACTTGGACAACTTCCCTTTGAGCTTGTGTGTTCGCAGCGACGGGTGAAACGCATCCTCCTCAAGGATTGTCAGCACGGTCTCCAAATCCGCAGCGAGCGACGGATCGCGTTTTGTCAGCCGTTTGGCAGACCGGATGAACGCTTTGCTCGGGAGCAGCGCGCGTTTCATGCCTTGACCAGTTTCATGATGGCGGACGGGCTGGCAGCCTTGACCTTCCCAGCGGCAAACTCGGCACGTGCTTCCTTGACGGTGACGATCAATTCGGCGCGACGCTTTTCAGCCACACGACGGCGCAGCGTTGCGGAGAGTTCTTCCTGTTCATCAAGGGACAGCTTGTCCGCCAGATCCAGTGTGCTCGCAAAAGTGCTCATGGCGGGACATTCATGCAGGCGATTTTCATTTCAAGGTCTTATCGCTTCCTCCCGTCTCTACAACCGCTCCGGCCTCAGCCTCTTGCTCGTCTCCGGATCGCTGCTGCGAGCGCGGACGGTGATGAAAGCGCTGGCGGAGAGGATGGCGGCGCCGCAGACCATGGCGAAGGTTTGGAAGGACATCACCTTCAGCATGGCGAAGGCCAGGAACGGCGCCACGAGGCCGCGCAGGCCGGTGAGGAAGGTGTGCACGCTCATGTATTCGGCCACGGCATGCTTCGGCGCGAGTTTTGTCACCCACAGCGCCCAGGTGACATTGCCACCCGCGTTCGCCATGCCCCACAGGGCCATGCCGAGGGTCCACCACACCACGCCATGCCCCAGGTAGAAGCACAGGATGCCTGCGGCGAAAAACACATTCAGCGCAGCGCGCACGCCGAAGAGATGAAAGCGGTCATACACCAGCCCCCACGGATACGAGAAGACCAGACGCGCCAGCACCGGCACGACGCAGGTGATGAAGGCGACCTGCCGCTCCTCCAGATTGATGCCGTGCGCGGGATTGGCGAGGTATTCGACGAAAAGACACGCGGCGGCGAGGTTGCCGATGCCCATCATCATCCAGGAGATGAGCAGCGTGCGGAAATCATGGTCCTCCCGCACCCAGCGCCATGCGCTCCACAGGCTCGAATGCGCGTTTTCCTCTGGCTGCCAGGGCGTGGCAGGCAGGCCGTAGGTCCACAGACCGCTGACGATGCCGCTCAGCGCATAGGCCCACAGCAGCCAGATGTAGTTTTGCAGATCGAGGTCGAGCAGCCAGCCAGCGCCAAAGCCAAAAGCCACGGCCGCGCCCGCACGCGTGACACCGGCGAGTGCGTACAGCTTCCCGCGCGCCGCCTCCGGGTAGTTCATGCGGTAAATCTGCGTCATGAGCGGGATCTGCATCGAGAAGCAAAAGATGCCGAGCCCCAGCCCCGTGAGAAAAAGCCACGGCAAGGTGGGAAAGGCCGCGCTCAGTCCCATGCACACGCCGCCGAGCATCTGCACCTTTGCCGCGGTGCGCGCGATGGTGCTTTTCGCCCGCAGCAGCAGCGGCACGACGAAGAGGCTCGTCACCATGCCGCCGCTCGTCGCCGCGAGGAACGACGCCTTTGCCATGTCACCCATCGCAAAGACACGCACGGCGATCAGCATGCCAAACGTGGCTGTGAGCGTGTCGATGACACCCGCCGGCAGCGAGCGCCAAAGCTCGTTGCGAAAAGTGCGCGTGGTGTCGTGGGTCACACGGGTGCTATGGCACGCGGCGCGGGCGGGTTCAAGGCGGAGCGCAGGGCCACGGGGCGGATGGAGTGGTGGAGTATGGGAGTGTTGTCCAAATCCCGGCAATTAATCACCACTCCAGGGCTCCATCACTCCCGTCCCGCACACGCCTCCAGCACGCAGATCGTCCCCCGCACGTTCGTGTCGAGGTCGAGCGGCGCGCGGGTGGGCACCGGTTTCGCCGGATGCATGCGCCAGTGGTTGATGAACATGCCTAGCGTCGTCAGATCGCGCGGATCGTCCAAAACATGGCCGTTGATGCCCGGATCGATCAACTCAGCCGCGCCGTTCATCGCGCTGGTGATCACCGGGATGCCCGTGGCCAGCGCCTCGCTCACCACGTTCGAGCACGGCTCGTAAATCGGCAGAAATGTCAGCAGATCCGCTGCCGCGTAGGCATTCTCGACATCGCTGAGCGGTCCGGTGAGCACCACATTCGGCGGCAGAGTGCCGCGAATGCGGTCGCGTGTCGTCACCAGCAGTTTCAGCGCCGGATCATGCATCTGGCCGCTCATGTAGCGCAGCAGCCACGGCAGCCCTTTGCGCTCCCAGCCGGAACCGACGAACAGCAGTGCGAAATCATCCTCTCTCAGGCCAAATCGCGCGCGCGCGGCCTGCCGGTCGGTGTTTTGAAAACGTGACACCTCCACGCCATTGCGCACGAGATGCACGCGCTCCTGGGGGAAGGCGGGAAAGTGCCGTGCGATCTCGCCACGCACCATCTGCGAGTTCACGATGATGCGTTTCGTGTTCTGCGGATCAAAGGTCTCCGCCTCCAGCGCCATCATGCCGCGATGAAACGCGCCCATGCCGATGAACGGTCGCTTCCACCATGGCGCGAACTGCCTCCGCCGCTCCAGCCACACGCGGTGCAGCCCGTCACCCGCGCGATACACGTCCTGCTTCAGCGTGCGCTCCAGGCTGAACACGCAGTCGAAACTCTCCGCGTGCACCGCCGCATGCGCTGCCTCCGCGAAGCGCCGCGCCCGCTCCGCCCGTGCCCCGCCGCCCTGCACCCGATGAAGCTGCACGCCCTCCGCCTGCCCCTGCCAGTTTTCCGCGAACAAATGCACTTCATGCCCCGCCCCCGCCAGCGCCGCGACCAACCGCTGTAGATACAGCTCCGCCCCGCCCGTGGCGGAAAATTGGCGGCGGATCAAGGCGAGTTTCATGAGCAGAAAACAGCCTGCATAGAGCAGAGGCCTCGGAGGCGCGTCAAGGAATCAGGGCGCGTCCCTCCTGATGTTCCCGACCCGCATGACGACTTGCCCCGCAGTTCACAGCTCCGTCACCGGCAGCCATTTGCGCTCCGCCCAGCTTTGCAGGCCGAGTTCGGCAAGCTGCACGCCTTTCGCACCTTCGCGCAGCGTCCACGGGAACGGCGCATCGCAAACGACATGGCGCAAGAAGTCCTCCCACTGGATCTTGAAGGCGTTGTCGTAGGTCGTGGCGTCGGGGACCTTCTGCCAGCCTTCGAAGAAGTTGATCGGCTGCTGGATGTCTGGGTTCCAGATCGGGCGCGGCGTGATGCCGGCGCTTTGCACCCAGCAATCACGCAATCCGACGATGGCGCTGCCGTGTGTGCCATCGACCTGCATCGTGAGCAGGTCATCGCGACGCACGCGCACGGTCCAGGAGCTGTTGAATTGGCAGATCACGCCGCCTTCGCATTCAAAGGTCGCGTAGCAAGCATCGTCGCTCGTGCAGTCGTATTTCTTGCCGCGCTCATCGACACGCTGCGGGATGTGCGTCGCCCCCATGCAGCTCACGGCCTTCACTTTGCCAAACAGATTGTCGATCACATAACGCCAGTGGCAGAGCATATCGACAATGATGCCGCCGCCGTCTTCCTTGCGGTAGTTCCACGACGGACGCTGCGCAGGCTGATCGGCATCCATGCCGGTGAAGACCCAGTAGCCGAACTCGCCGCGCACGCTGAGGATGCGGCCGAAGAAGCCCTGGTCCTTCAGCAGCTTGAATTTGCGAATGCCGCTCAGCCACAGCTTGTCCTGCACCACGCCGTTCTTCACGCCCGCTTCCTCGCACAGCTTGGCAAGACGCAGCGCTTCCGAGGTCTCCACCGCGGTCGGTTTCTCACAGTAGATGGCTTTCTTGGCCTTCACGGCCTTCTCGATGAAGCCCGCACGTTGCAGCGTGCCGCTGGCATCGAAAAAGATCTCGTCGTCAGCATTCGCGAGCGCCGCATCGACATCTGTGGTAAAGCGCGTCACACCCGTGCGCTCGGCCAGCGCCTTCAGCTTGTCGTGATTGCGACCGGTGAGGATCGGATCAGGCATGATGACGAGGTCATCACCCACCTTGAGACCGCCTTGATCGCGGATCGCCTTGATGGAGCGGATGAGGTGCTGGTTGGTGCCCATGCGTCCGGTGACGCCGTTCATGATGATGCCGATTCTGCGTGTTTTCATGGTTTGTAGTTCGGGCTTCAGCCCGTTCAGGGGTTGGTTGAATAAATCTGTCCGTAAGCAGCAGCGATCTTGTCGAGGAACTCGCCCTGATCGCCGCTCCACCAGCGGTTGGAGAAGATTTCGACTTCGCGATGGCCGGCGAAGCCGGTGGCGTCCACCCAGTCGCTGATTTCGCGGATGTTGATGCAGCCTTCGCCCATCAGGCCGCGGTCGTTGAGGAGATCGGTGGTCGGTGTTTTCCAATCGCAGATGTGAAAGGCATGCAGGCGGCCGGTTTGACCCGCGAGATCGATCTGCGACTTCAACTCCGGGTCCCACCACACGTGATACACATCCACCGCGATTCCCACCGACTTCGGAGAGCCGAGCGCGTCACAAATCTCATGCGCCTGACGCATCGTGTTCACCGCGCTGCGGTCATCGGCATACATCGGGTGAAGCGGCTCGATGGCGAGTTTCACGCCCGCCGCCTCCGCCGCAGGCAAACAAGCCGCGATGCCATCCGTGATCTGTTTGCGCGATTCGACCAGCGACTGCCCCGGAACGGCTCCACAGACCAAAACGATCAGCGGAGCGCCAATCGCGTGTGCCTGCTCGATGGCTCGCCAATTGTCATCGATGGCCTTCTGGCGATCCGCGGCCGATTTGGCCGGGAAAAAGCCCCCGCGGCATAAGCTGACCACTTCGAGGCCCGAATCGGCCGTCTGACGCTTCACGGCGGCCAAATCACGGCCTTCCAGCGCCTGACGCCAGATCGTGATGCCGCTCACGCCACGCTTCGGAAACTCGGCGAGGCATTGTTCGAGGCTCAGCGGCTTCGTGGTGATGGTGTGGACGCACAGTCGGCTCATGCAAACGATCATGGCGGCGTCAGAACATAAGAAAAAGATGATTTTGCGATTCTGCGCATCGGAATTGCCGATGGCCACGCTTGCCCCGGACAGACGAAGAGCAGAATCCTGGCATCCGATGGAAAAACAGGTTGCGGCATCCCTGCCTTGCGCCACTTTAATGATCTCCACAAATCGCGGGATGGAGCAGCCCGGTAGCTCGTCAGGCTCATAACCTGAAGGTCGCAGGTTCAAATCCTGCTCCCGCAACCAATTTAAACCCGCAGCCATCACCGGCTGCGGGTTTTTTGCGAACAGCGGCCATGAACCTCACCGACCTCGTCACCCATCTCGACACCGAACTACGCATCGCGGAGATCCCGGATTACGCGAACGCCTTCAACGGTCTCCAGCTCGAAAACGCGGCCAACAAGGTCACCAAGATCGTCGCGGCCGTGGATGCCACGCTGCCGGTGATGCGCAAGGCGGTTGCCGCTGGGGCGGATCTGCTGATCGTGCACCACGGCATGTTTTGGAACACAGTGCAGCCATGGACCGGACCGGTGTTTCAAAAGATGAAGCTCGCCATCGAGACCGGGCTGGCCGTGTACAGCTGCCATCTGCCGCTGGATTTTCATCCCTCGCTGGGCAACGACGCCTGCCTGGCCCGCGCGCTTGGTTTGGAGCCGTCCGGCACCTTCATGAAGACCAAGGGCACCGATAACGGAGCGAAAATCGAGACTGAAGTGGCCCGTGATGAACTGGTGCGTCGTCTGGCGACCGCCACCGGTTCCCACGTGCATGTCTGCGCGGCCGGCCCCTCTGTGTGCCGGAAAATCGGCATCATGACCGGTGGTGCGGGCAGCGAGGTGGCCGCGGCGGCGAAAAGCGGCATCGACACCTTCATCACCGGCGAAGGGCCGCACTGGAGCTACACGCTGGCGGAGGAACTGGGCATCAACCTGCTCTACGGCGGCCACTACGCGACGGAGACCTTTGGCGTGAAGGCGCTCTCCGCGCACATCAAGGCGATGTTCGGCATTCCGTGGGAGTTTGTCGATCACCCGACCGGTCTCTGAATAATCCCTGAAACGGGGGGCTGTTTCTCAAACGCCATTCAGATGCCACACCCGCTTGCCCGGTTGGTCCCTATGTTGCGCCCGGAGAAACACAGGGATGGCCCATGACAAGCCATCCCTGCGCCAGGTTCTTCATGGCCTCACCAGCCGGAAGAACTTCACGCCGGCCGAAAATGGCACGGTGACCTTGTTTTGGCCGCCGAGATTC
Source organism: Verrucomicrobiaceae bacterium (assembly GCA_015075365.1). Classification (GTDB taxonomy): domain Bacteria; phylum Verrucomicrobiota; class Verrucomicrobiia; order Verrucomicrobiales; family Verrucomicrobiaceae; genus Prosthecobacter. The sequence goes on along the minus strand of JABTUN010000004.1, from coordinate 178,626 downwards.
GTGATCGGGCGCGTGGAGTTCGTCCAAGTGCTCAGATTCGTGCTCTCCTGAAGCTGCCAGCCGAGGAAGGTATCGGGCCAGGAGACATCGAGCGAGCCGGGCGTGCTCACGGAGACGGCGACGTCCGGTTTCACGACGACGTCGTTCACGCCGAGCATGAAGGGGCTGAGGCTGGGGGTGATGGCTTCGATGGTGTTGGTGGTGGGATCGACTTTGCACGGGAGCTTTTCCCAGACGCCGTTGTTGAAGTGATAAATGACGAGCTGGTTCTCATCGTAGCCGGCTGGGAGCAGCGCGGGGTTGTAGGCGAACTTAAGCTTGATGTTGCCGGTGTGAGCGCCGCTGTATTTGAGGTTCCAGCGCTGTTTGCGGGTGCCGTTTGGCGTTTCGAAGCTCGGCAGGCTGAATTCGCCTTCGACTTCGCGCTCGAGCATCTCGTCGTCGTCGGCTTCGCTGTATTCGCCGAAGAAGGTGCCTTCCTGGTCGATGTCCTCGAATTCGAAATCGACACCGCCGCTGTGCGTGGAGCCGCCGTTGCAACTGCCATGACCTCCAGTGCCACTGCCGCCACCATCGACGACGACCTTCGTGCCGGTGAGGAGGCTCAGAACGATGTCAAAGCTCACGCTTTGGCCTGCGGCGATGCTGCCGAGTTCCCAACGCTGCGCGCCGGAGATCCAGCGGTTGGCGGGGGCGAAGCTGTCGCGGTTTTTGCGGGCGAGGTAAGGAGCGTTCTCCCAGTTGTCCTCGATGGAGAGATGAACGCCATCGCTAGGCTTGCCGACAGAGTGATCGTCGATGCCATTGCCCTCGATACCGTAGTGGCCGATCTCAAAAGCGCTCGGCGCGACCTTCGAATGGAAGCCGATGAGGTCTTCCAGGCCGATGCTGGAGCTCTGCGTGCCCGCGGCACCTGCATCGACGCCGCTCATGGTCATGTCATACTGATACTGCGGCAGTTTGCCGGGATAGCTGCGGTTGTCGTATTGGCCACGCTGCGAGATGAAGCCGTGCAGCAGGTGGAAGAGCTGCACATTCGTGATTTGAGCCCCGCTGACGTTTTTGACCGTGAAGGTCTGGTTCATGACATAGCGATTGCTGTTCACGGAGAGGCCCGCGCTGGCATCGCTGGCCGGTTTGACGCCCATGGGGGTGCCGGTGACGGTATCGACCATCTCAAAGCGCAGCGTGACCTCCAAATCACCATTCGAGATGACGGATTGTGCGATGGGCAGGCCGTCGAGATTGCTGCCGACGATGTGGACGCCCTGCACGACGTGGAAGTCGGAATTCGTCTTCCAATCCGGGAACATGAAATTCGGCTCCAACCACTTCGGCGCGACGTGGTTGCCATTGCCGCGTGTGTAGGCCACCGCGCTGCCCCATTCACCGCTGAGGTATTCGCGGCCTTCAAAGCCGGGCGTGTTGTCGAGCAGGAAGTCGGAGTAGCCGAAATCGGTGAGCGTGATGTTCCAGTTCGGATTCGCGAGCTGCATCGAGCCGCCGGTGCTGGAGGCGGGACTGACGGTGATGTTATCAACGAGGAAGCGAACGGCTCCCACGGGCGCGTCAGGCAGTTGCAGCGTGATTTGATCAAACGGTGCCGCGTTGTTGAAGCTGATCGTGCCGACGGGCAGCGTGTCGCCCGCGGTGACGATGCCATGAGCGATGCCGGTGCCGACCTGGACGGGTGCGCCGCTGGAGGTGTCGATGGCGGTGATCTGCACGTTCGAGGCCACGGGCACGGTGATCGCCTCCACGGTGGCGAAGTCGAGACTGACGCCGGTGACGGCTTGATCGAGCTGAATGACGAGCGTGGAGCCATCGAGCAGCGGTTCGAGGTAGTTCCCGCTGAATTTCGACAACACGCGGCCGCTGGCGGTTTCGGTGGTTACTTTGAAACTATCCGCCACGGGCGAGCTGAAGGTGGCGGTGTAGCCGACGCTGAGCTGAGCGAGCGGCAGCGGCGCATTCGCGGCAGGCACGGGCGTGGAGGTGTCGAAGTCGAAATGCACACCGAGCGGCGGCGCTTCAAAATTGGCCGTGAAGATGCCGTTCGAGGTCGGTGTGAAGGTGTAGCTCGCGGCGGTGCTGACCTCCGTGCCGAGCGCATCGGTCCAGTTGATGAAATTGTAGCCGAGTGCCGGTGTGGCGATGAGTGTGACGCTCGCGCCGGTAGCGACAAAGCCATCGCCGCTCACGCTGCCACCGATGGAGGGCAACGCGGTGGCCGTGATCGTGTCTCCAGCCACGAAGTTCGCCACGAGCGTGCGATTCGCGATCGCGTTGAAGGTATAGGATGCGTTGTTGCTCACCGGTGCGCCGCCTTCGGTCCAGTTGATGAAGCTATAGCCCGCGTTCGCTGTCGCGGTGACGGTGACGTTCGTTCCATTCGCCACGCTGCCACCGCCGGTGACGCTGCCGCCTGCCGCTGGAGCCGCGCTCGCGCTGATGGTGACACCGCCGATGACGGAAAAGTTCGCCACGAGCTCGCGATCACCGGTCACATTGAAGACATACGGATTCGCGGTGCTCACCACGGTGCCGTTTTCCGTCCAGTTCACGAATTGCCAGCCTGCATTTGGGAAAGCATCCGCCTTGGCGTTTTCATTCAGCTTGTAGCTGAGGCTGTCCATCTCCGTGCTGCCGCCCGCGACGGGCGCGGAGGTGGCGTTGATGTAATAAACTTTGATGAAGGTGGCCGTGAGGGTGACGTCCGCCGTGGCGGTGAAGGTGTAGCTTGCTGTAGTGCTCACCGTCGTGCCGTTTTGCTTCCACTTGTCGAATTTGTAGCCTGGATTCGCCGTCGCCACGACGGTGACGCTCGATCCATCGGCCACCACGCCGCCGCCGCTCGTCGTGCCGCCCAGCAGAGGCGATGCGACGGTGGAAATCGTGCGCGTGACACCGCCGATGACGGCGAAGTTTGCCACGAGATCGCGGTTCGCGGTCGCATTGAAGGTGTAGCTCGCGGTGGTGCTCACTTCCGTGCCGTTTTGCGTCCAGTTCACGAAGTTGTAGCCCGCGTTTGGCGTGGCGGTGACGGTCACGCTCGCGCCGCTGGCATAGCTGGCACCGCCGGTGGTGCTGCCGCCGGCGACTGGCGCGGAGGCGGTGGTGATCGTGTAGCTCGTGCCGAGCGTAAAGTTGGCCACGAGATCACGATCCGACGCGGCGGCAAAGGTGAAGGTGGCGTTGCTGCTCACGACGAGGCCGCCTTCGGTCCAGTTCGTGAAGACATAGCCCGCGTTCGGTGTGGCGATCACGCTCACATTTGCGCCGCCATTGAAGCTGCCGCCGCCGGTCGTCGTGCCGCCTGCGATGGGCGCGGCGCTCGTCGTCACGGTGAAAACGGGCACGAAGTTCGCCACGAGCGAGTGATTCACATCCATCGCGAGGGTGTAGCTGCTGTTCGTGCTCACGATGGTGCCGTTGTCGGTCCAGTTGAGGAAGGCGAAGCCCGCATTCGGCGTCGCGGTGGCCGTGGCGTTCGCGCCGATGGCATACGAGCCATCACCGGTCGTCGTTCCCGCTCCCACAGGCGAGACCGTGGTGTCGAGCAGGCTAGCTGGAGGTGCGGGAGCACCGGCGGCGGCCACAGTGAGCGTGTAATTCTTCGACACCTCGGGATTCACGCCATCACTCGCGGTCACTTTGAACTGGAAGCTGCCGCTCGCCGTCGGTGTGCCATCGAGCACGCCAGTGACCTCGTCGAAAGTCATGCCAGGAGGCAACGCGCCATCCTGCGTGGCCGTGAAAGGCAGAGCGCCCTCCACCACCACCGTGCGCGCGGCATACGCGGTGTTGATCTTGCCCTCGCTGACGTGGTCAATGAGTCCCACAGGCGCATCGACATCCACCGCGGCCATCTGCGAGCCGGTGAAATCTCCCACGACCTCATAAGTCGCCATGTCCTCCGTCACCTTCACCCATTCACCGCCGACCATGTGATGATTGTAAGTGCGCATGCCTTCGCCATGCACGCCATCCGGATCGACCACGTCCGCCATCGCCTCGCCGCTCTCGCCATCGAGCGGGCCGGTGTATTTGTAGAACTCGTAACGACGCGTCACCACCTCGTCGCCATTTGGCAGATCCTCCGGAGCCGCTGCCAGTTCGTCATTCACACCACCGCCGGGAATGTTGCGCTTCTGAAGGATGCGCCACTCCACCTCGACCTCGTCGGGCTCGCCATTCGCCCAGTTTTTGTCATCCAGATCGGCGGGATCATCGCTCACCAGCTCGCGGAGTTTGATCTCCTTGTTGTTGTGCGTGGTCGTCTTGATTTCTTTCACCCACACGGCCTTGCCGAATTCTTTGACCGGAGGCACGGGCGGCACCGGTGGAACGATCACCGCCTGCACCTGCGCGGGGACGCCGACAACCGGCGGAAAGTAAGTGAACACCGGCGTGGAAACCTGCACTGCACCACCGTGAATGAGAACGCCGCTGCCGTTGTCGATGAGCCAGTTGTATTTGATGAGCCCGACCGCCTTGCTGTAGCCGACGCCAAAGTGCTCGCCGCCGAAGTTCACGTTCGGATTCGTGAACATGTGGCCGTTCGTCGGCGCGATGGGGCCGCTCGGGATCGCCGTATAGGAGGCCCAGGAGCCGTCCGCGTTCTTTTTGCTCTCCCAGCGGATGCGGCACTTCGGATGCAGCGGGTCCGTGTCATCCTGCTCAAAGCGCGGCACGCCGTAGTGGTTGTAATTGTAGGTGTAGGTGATGTCCGTCGTGCGGCAGTCCTCGATCTCGATTTCGAAGCCGTGGCAGACGTGCCCGGTGTCGTTCACCGTGTCGAAGTTGTTGATGCTGCCGTAGGCGATGCTCGCGCGGGCTGTTTGACCGGCGAGCAAGGCCACGAGGCTGATCAAGATGAGCAGGATGTGTTTCATGGTGGTGTGTGTTGGTTGTTTCAAAGTCGTGCGTGCTGCTCCAGGCCGGTGCGCAGGCGTTTGCAGATGCGGGTGAGGCTCACGGCCACCGCCACGCGGCTGCGGCCCATGCTTGCGGCGATTTCACCCGCCGATTGATCGAGCTGAAAGCGCAGGCGGATGAGCTGGCGCTGCTCGCCGGGCAATTCGGCCACGCAGCGCTCCAAAGCCGCGAAAACGGCCTCATCGTGAAAATCGGCTTCGGCGTCGTTTTGCTCGAAAAAGGCCGTTTCGCGTGTTTTGCGGCGCAAATCGGTCCGCAGCGCATTCAGCGCCATGCGCCACGCCATCGTGCGCACCCAGCTCTCGAAGCACGTGCCCGGCCGGAACTGCTCCGCACGGCGAAACGCCATCACCATGGCCTCATGCGCACACTCCTCGGCGATGCTCTCGCCCACCCGGCCGCGCAGCCAGCCGCGCACCAGCGGCACACAAGCCTCATAAAGCCGCGTCGCCGCGTCCGAATCCCCGCGCAGTGCCTGGGCAAACCACGCCGCGCACTCCGAGTGCGTGGTGCTGACGCTGATTTGCGGTGCTTCCGTGTGCATGAGCACCACCACGCCACACTGGAGCCTCGGGGACACGTTATCGTTTGGTAATGTCATTACCGACCTCACGGCTTCACCAGCCGGAAAAACCTCCCGCCGATGGAGGACGGCACGCTCACCTGCTTCTGATTGCCGCTGGTCGTGACGGCCCTCGTGGACGGCGTCCAGTTCAGCAGATCGCCGCTCTCTTCGAGCGTCCAGTTCAGCGACGCAGGCCAGGCAAACTGGAAATCGCCCGCCGCCACGGCAGGCGGCGTGAGATTTATCACCGGCAGCGCCGCAAAATGAGCCACCAGAGTGCGATTGGCGCTCGCGGTGAAACTGTAGGATGCCTGTGTGCTTTGCTCGATGCCTGCCTCCGTCCAGTTCACGAAATAACAGCCGGGAGTGGCGCTGGCCGTGAGCGTGCATGCCGCGCCGCTGTCATAGGTTCCGGCTCCGCTGACACTGCCCATGGCTGCCGACGAGGCCGCGGCAGCGATGCTGACGGTAAGCGGCGCGTTCGTGTCCATCAGCGTGAGCGCGGTGAGCGCAAAATCTCCCCACATGTGAATCTTGTAGGTGTCGTAATTCACCAGCGACGGCGTGTGAGAGAAGGAGGCGCCGTAATAGCCGGAACAGTCGAATTGCAGCGGATCAGGCAACGCGTCCTCGCCGTCCAGCAGCGGCATGATTTCAAACGCCGCCCCGGCGCCAGCCGTGTTGAGCAGGATTTTCCCGGTGAAGGACTTCAGGTCGAATTTTTTCCCGTCTGCTCGTTTGAGGATGATGTTGGCACCCCTGCCCAGCAGCGGCCCTGCCGTGATCGCCTGCGCCTGCACGCCCGCGGGCCAGTTCACGCTGAAAAAGCGCCCCGTGGGCTGACCGCCTGCCACGGGCGCCCAGTAGCCATCCACCGAGTAGGTGAAGGTGTACTCACCGCTGCGGATCGTGACCTCATTGATGCTCGAAGCCAGCACTGTCCGCGTCTGCGAGGCGTTGAAGAAGACATTGGTGTAAGTCACCGCGAAAGCCGTCACGACCTGGACACAGGCGAGGAGCAGCAGGGCAGCGCGGACGAGCGCTTGTGAACGATGTGTTTTCATGCCGCCAACTCACCCCGATGCCCTCCGAGGGCACCTTACGGTTTGGTAATGAAGCGCCCGGCGATGCTTCCACGACCGAATGAAGTGTTGCTTTCGAGGCACGCAGGCTGTCTGCTGAGACATGCGAGCTTACCAGAAAGCCGGGTCTTGAACCTGGTGCCTCCACCGAGGAGGGTGGCATTTCTCGGGGACTATGTTCCCCGTCAGTGCGGGATCGCGACCTTCACGCGTGATCTGTGCGAGGCGGTGGCAGCGGCCGCGCCAGAGGCGATGTGCTACGCGGGGGCGGTGAACGACCGCGCGGAAGGCTACGAGTATCCGCCACGCGTGCGCTTTGAGCTGCTGGAGAAGGACATCGACTCCTACCGCCGTGCGGCGGACTTTTTGAACTTCGACAACGCGGACGTGCTGTGCGTGCAGCATGAGTTTGGCATCTACGGCGGCGCGGCGGGCAGTCATCTGCTGGCGCTGCTCAAGGAGGTGCGCATGCCGGTGGTGACGACGCTGCACACGTTGCTGCGGGAGCCGAACGAGGCGCAGCGCAAGGTGATGAACCAGATCAGCCAGCGCAGCGAGCGGTTGGTGGTGATGGCGCGGAAGGGCGCGGAAATCCTGCGCGAGGTGTATGAAGTGCCGGAGGCGAAGATCGAGGTGATCCCGCACGGCATCCCGGATGTGCCGCTGGTGGAGTCGGCGACGGCGAAGGCGCAGTTTGGCGTGGAGGGACGGCGCGTGCTGCTGACCTTTGGTCTGATCGGCCCGGGCAAGGGCATCGAGCATGTGATCGAGGCGCTGCCGGCGATCATCCAACGCCATCCGGAGGTGGTTTACATCATCCTCGGCGCCACGCACCCGCATCTGCTGGCGCATGAGGGCGAGCGCTACCGCCTGAGCCTGGAGTGGCTGGCGGAGGAATTGGGAGTGAAGGAGCATGTCATTTTCGACAACCGCTACGTGTCGCCTACGGACCTGCGCGAGTTTGTGAATGCGACGGACATCTACCTGACGCCGTATTTGAACCGCGAGCAGATCACCTCCGGCACGCTGGCGCAGGTGTTTGGCGCGGGCCGCGCGGTGGTGTCCACGCCGTATCATCACGCGGAGGAGCTGCTGGCGGAGGGGCGCGGCATGCTGGTGCCTTTTGCGAAGCCGCCGGCCATCACGACGGCGGTGTGCGAGTATCTGGAGCGCCCGGGGCTCATCGAGCGCACGCAGCAGGCGGCGTGGCAGTCAGGGCGTGACATGATCTGGCCCGCGGTGGCGCGGCGCTACCTGGAAACCTTTCGCCAGGCCTGCTCGGAGAGCCGCGCCCCGGCCCGCACGGCCTTTGCCGGATGGACCACGGGCCGCAAGACGGAGCTGCCCGCGCTGAAGCTGGATCACGTGGTGCGCATGACGGACAGCACGGGCATTTTTCAACATGCGATGCACACGGTGCCTGATTTTCATCATGGCTACTGCACGGATGACAATGCGCGGGCCTTCATCCTCTGCTGCCTGCTGGATGACCTCGGTGCCAGACCGCCCGCGGACAGCCTGAACGGTCTCTCAACGACCTACCTGGCTTTTCTTGCCGCGGCGCTGAACCGTGACACGGGCGGCTTTCGCAATTTCATGAGCTTTGACCGCCGCTGGCTGGAGGACGCGGGCAGCGAGGACAGCCACGGCCGCGCGCTGTGGGCGCTGGGCACCGGCACGGTGCATGCGCATCACACCGGGCAGCAGCGGCTGTGCGCACGTTTGTTTGAGGCCGGTCTGGCACGCGTGGAGGCCTTCACCTCGCCCCGCGCATGGGCTTTCTGCCTGCTGGGCATCCACGAGTATCTGCGCGGCCTGCCGGAGAGCGCGGCGGCGCTGGCCGCACGCGAGGTGCTGGCGCGGGATTTGATGCAGCTGTGGAAAAACTGCGCCACACCCGACTGGCCCTGGTTCGAGCCGGGCGCGACGTATGACAACGCGCGCCTCAGCCAGGCGCTGCTGCTCGCCGGTCATGCGATGAAACACGCGGAGATGCAGGACATCGGCCTCAAATCGCTGCGCTGGCTTGTTTCCATCCAGACAACGCCCTCCGGATGCTTCCGCCCGATCGGCAGCAATGGCTTCTGCATCCGCGGCGGTGCTCGTGCGCACTTTGATCAACAACCCGTCGAGGCGCAGGCGATGATCTCCGCCTGCCTCAGCGCCTATCACCTCACCTGCGATCCCGTGTGGTCGCGCGAGGCACGCCGCGCTTTTGACTGGTTCCTCGGCCGCAATGACCTCTCTCGTCCGCTTTACGATCCGCTCACCGGCGGCTGCGCCGACGGGCTGCATCCGGACCGCGTGAATGAAAACCAGGGCGCGGAGTCCACGCTCGCCTTCCACCTCGCCCTCGCGGAGATGACCTTCGCGCAGCATCCACTCCCCGCTCGCGCATGAGTTCTCTCGCCATCCATCGTCATCAAATCATACTTCAGCCGGAGAGTTCACGAGTCATCATCCGTCCCTTCATCCCCTCCAGCGCACGCCGCTTTTCCACGGTCATCGGCCGCGCGCTGGCACTCACGGAGGAAGAAGTCGAAAAGGAGCTCGCCACTTTGCATGCGGACTTTGACAGCCGCCATCTCGACATCGAGACCGCGCTGCTGAAGCACTTCGAGAAAGTGCAGCACGAGATCTTCACGCAGCGCCCGCTCACCCGCTCGCGCCAGCTCCTCATCGGCGCTCTTTTCAGCGGTGAATACTCGCTGGAGGCCGCGGCGCTCTTCAATCCCTCCATCGTGCCGCATCCGGATCAAAGCGGCGTGCCCGCAGGCGGCCTGCGCTTCATCATGAGCCTCCGCGCCACCGGTGAAGGCCACATTTCCTCCATCGAATTCCGCGAGGGCACCATCTCTCCCACCGGACACATCGAGCTCACGCCCGTGTCGCGCTTCGTCAGCCTGCCGGAGGTGCTGCCGAACCCCGGCTATCGCAAAAAGCGCTTCATGATCAAGCTGCACGAGATGGGCTTTGACAACGAATGCACCGCCACCGTCATGGACGCGCTCGCCACCGAGTTCACCCGGAGCGAGCTCACCATGCGCGTCGCCAGCGTGCGGCGTGAGAGCCTGCCGCTCTCGCACGAGACGAAACGCACGCTCGAGTGCATCCAGTGGCTCGCGGACTCGAACTACGAGCTGCGCTTCTCCGCCAAGCTCGCTCTCAGCGAACGCATCCTCTTTCCCGTCTCCGACAATGAGAGCAACGGCATTGAGGACGCGCGATTCGTGCGCTTTGTCGATGACGACGGCACCGTCACCTACTACGCCACCTACACCGCCTACAACGGCCGCGCGATCCTGCCCCAGCTCATCGAGACGCAGGACTTCCTGCACTTTCGCGTGCTCACGCTCAATGGCAGCGCCGTGCAAAACAAAGGCATGGCCCTCTTTCCGCGCCGCATCGCCGGACGCCACGCCATGCTCTCGCGTCAGGACGACGAGAACCTCTTGGTCATGTTCAGCGACAACCCGCACTACTGGAGCGATCCACATCTCATCCTCCGCCCTGCCGAGGTCTGGGAGTCCGTGAAGATCGGCAACTGCGGCTCGCCCATCGAAACCCCCTCCGGCTGGCTCGTGCTCACCCACGGCGTCGGCCCCATGCGGAAATACTGCATCGGTGCCGCGCTGCTCGATCTCGATGATCCCACGCGCGTCATCGGCCGCCTGCGCGAGCCTTTGCTCTGCCCCGTCGGCATGGAGCGCGAGGGCTACGTGCCCAATGTCGTCTATAGCTGCGGCTCCCTCATCCACGGCGGCCAGCTCGTCCTGCCCTATGCCATGAGTGACAAGGCCACCGCCATCGTCAGCCTGCCCGTCGATGGCCTGCTCGCCACGCTCATGCACGACGCCACACCACCGGAGGCCACCACCGCGACCGCATGAAGTCCTTTCAATGCACCTGCGGCAACACGCTCTTCTTTGAAAGCTCCCGCTGCCTCGCCTGCGGGCTGGATGTCGGTTATGAGCCGGGGCTCGGCGTGATCCGCCGCATCGACAAAAAATTCCGCCTCTGCGCCAACGGCCAGCGCCACGCCGCCTGCAACTGGCTCGTGCCCGCGGGCTCCGGCGAGGCCTTTTGCGCCTCCTGCCGCCTCAACCGCACGATTCCGGATCTCGGCAACGCCTTGAATCGCCATCACTGGATCCTCATGGAGGCCGCGAAGCGACGCCTGCTCCACACCTTGATCGGTTTTCAGATCTCGCTGCCCACACTCGCCGAAGATCCACTCAACGGCCTCGCCTTTGACATCGTCAGCACCACGCTCGATCCCGCCGCCACCACCGGCCATCTCAGCGGCGTCATCACCGTGAGCCTCGAAGAAGCCGACGACACCTGGCGTCAAATCAACCGCCAGCAACTCGGTGAGGCCTCACGCACACTCCTTGGTCACTTTCGGCACGAAAGCGGCCACTACCTTTGGTATCGCTACCTTTCGCGTCTTCATTGGGATCATCCCTCGCGCACCGCCTTTCGCACGCTCTTCGGCAACGACTCCTTTGACTACGGCAGCGCCCTCGCCCGCTACTACCAGCAAGGCCCGCCCGCCAACTGGCAGCAGCACTACATCTCCGCCTATGCCGCCTCGCATCCGTGGGAGGACTGGGCCGAAACATGGGCGCACTACCTGCAAATGGTCGATGGCATCGAAACCTGCGAGGAACTCGGCATCCAGGCCACCCTCGCGCCGCTGCCCGCCGGCCTGGAGCCTCGCTCCAATGCCGAAGACGCCAGCTTCCGCGCCTTGCTGCAACGCTGGATCAGCCTCGCCACCATGCTGAATGAAATCAGCCGCAGCTTTGGCGCTCCGTTTTTGTATCCCTACGTCATCTCCCCCTCCGTCGCTGACAAACTGCGACTCGCGCATCACTTCGCGAGCGTGTGGCGGTGAGGTTCACGGATTCGGCGTCTGCCGTGTGGCCTCGATGCGGATGAAGCGGCCGGGTGAATTGCTCGCGGGCACCGTATCGCGCACTTTGAGCTCGCCAGTGGTGTTCGTGAGGATCGTGCCGGCGATCCAGTTGAGGAGATCGCCGGAGGTTTTGATGGTCACGGGCATGTCGGGCGGCAGCATCGGGCTGCGGAAGGCACGCAGCGTGAGGTAATTCGTGCCGCCGACGTTTTCGATGGCGTCCACCGGCTTCGCAGGGCTTGGCAGCGCAGGATCGAGGCCCAGCGCATACTCGATCCAGTCGCGGATGCCGTCGCCATCGCTATCGAGCGTGTAATCGGTGCCGCCGACGGTCACGGAGATGGTCGCGGGCTTCGAATCGATGAAGCTGCCGCTGTCGCTCGCGATGTAGGTGAAGACATCCGGGCCGCTGTAGCCCGCGTCGGGGAAATATGTCGCCACTTTGGCCGCGATGCCGACGGTGCCGTGCATGGGCTGCTGGATCACGCGGAGCTGCGGATTCGTGCCGCTGGCGGTGAGCGTGAGGCTCGCAGGCGTGTTCAGCGGCACGCTGAGCTGGCCGCTGGCGACGGCGGGACCAATGTGTGTGCTCGCATTGCTGCTGCTGGGGCCGTTGTGGCAGTAGTAGCAGCTCACTTCCATCCCGCGCTTCAGCGTGAGCAGCCCAAACTTCGTCGTGAGCGAGCGATCCGCCTGCGCACGAGAAAGCTGCGTTCCGCGATAGTCGCTGCCGTGGCATTCGCGGCATTCGTTGATGCCCACCGTCCGTGCGATGTCGGCGTGATCGACCACCCAGGTCTGGCTGCCGATGGGATGGATGCCATGCGGACCGCCGACGCTGTTTGTTGGCATCGACGGATGACAAACGGTGCAGTCCGCGAGCTTCCCGCGATGCCCCTGCTTGTTCCAGGCATACAAATTGTCATCGCGATGCAGCGACGGATACTCCGCATGCGTGCTGCCATGACAGGCGCTGCAAACGAGCCCGCCGTGGCCTTTGGAGAAGCGAAATAGCGAGATGCCAGCCGCGGGTGTGTTCGCATTCGTGGCAAAGCGCTGATTCGCGGGCACGCGCATCGTGGTGCCGGTGGTGAAGACATTCGTGAAGCGGATCTGGCCTTCGTTCGCAAGCGCATCGCCACTGTGACAGGCCTGGCAGTTCGGCTCCTGCAGCCAACCCGTGCGCGTGGAGGCCCCGACGGCGGCCATGTTGCCATGGCAGCTCTGGCATTGCATCACGAGCGAGCCATCGGCGGGATTCACCGCGCTGCCCATCGCGCCGCGCAGGCAGCGCGTTTCGCTACCGGGATGGCACATGTAGCAGGAGTTGCGGCTGAGCACATTGTCGAGCTGGAGGCCGTTGGTCGGATTGATGACCGTGGCGTGCTTCGAGTGCATTGCCGCCGTCAACGGCGGTACACCGGCCACACCGCCGGTGCCGAGCGCCTCCGACGCATGGCAATGCGCGCACAGCACCTGCTTGTTCGCATTGACCACGCTGTGATAAAGCCCCTGCGAAGGATACCCCATCGACGCCAACGCCGCGGCGTAGAGCGGATTGGCGGCGTTTTTCTCATCGTGCAGGCGCAGGATGTTCAGACGGAAGTCACGCTTGCCGTTCGCGTCATTCACCCAGCCCGCGGCAGGCATCGCCGCCGGTCCGGAGCCCGATTTGTGGCATGCACGGCAGTCCATCTCGTCCGACACCGGCACGACGATGTCGGCGCTGGCGAGCACGATGTTCGAGGCGTTTTTGACCGACACGCGCATCAGCGGATACGCGTTTTTGTGCCCCGCATCGTCCGTGGGGCAGATCGGGATGCCCGCGGCCTCAAACCAGTTCATGCCCGCGACCCAGTTCATCGTCTGCGGCGTGTTCGCGGCCCCCGGCATCGACTTTCCGGCCAGGCCGGCATCGACAGGCATATTCGCGCCGTAGAGCACGGCCGCGTAGTCGTAGAAGTTCGTCTTCCCGAGCGAGGTGGTGTTGATCGAGCCATCCGGATTCGCCACCGCCTGATACGTCACCGTGATGCCCGCCGCCGCAGGATCGGTGATCAGATGCCCGGCCGCATCCATGACCTGCGCGTTGATTGTGTTGAACGGCGGCAGGATGGAAAAGACGGAATAATCATCATCCATGCAGTGCATGCCGAGATTGTTCCAGGCCACCACGGTCCACTGCCCGCCTCCGGCAAACGACTGGCACGACAAACCGACGAGCAAGCTCGCGACGACCCAGGCACGCAACATTTTCGTTTTCATGCCGCCATCTCACCGGAAAAACCGGCAGCAGGCACGTTAGCGATTGGTAATGATTGTGCCTCCACAAGCCGCTCTTTCCTCACGGGACGTCCGATCAGCCACCGATACAGCACCGGCAGCAGGAAGAGCGTCAAAAATGTGCTGCTGACGATCCCGCCGATCACGACGGTGGCGAGCGGGCGCTGGACCTCCGCGCCGGCGCCTTCGCTGATGGCCATGGGGATGAAGCCGAGGCTGGCGACGAGCGCGGTCATCAAAACGGGACGCAGGCGCTGCAAACTGCCCTCGCCGACTGCGGCGGCGGCATCGCGGCCTTCATTGCGGAGCTGATTGAAGCAACTGATGAGCACCACGCCATTCAGCACGGCCACGCCGCACAGCGCGATGAAGCCGATGGCGGCGCTGATGCTGAAAGGCAGGTCGCGCAGCCACAAGGCGGCCACGCCGCCGGTGATGGCGAGCGGGATGCCGGTGTAGATGATGAGCGCCTGCATCACGCTTTTGAAGGCGCTGTGGATGAGCACAAAAATGAGCACCAAGGCCAGCGGCACGACGATCATGAGCCGCGCACGCGCCTCCTGCAGATGCTCAAACTGGCCGCCGAACTCGACGCGGTAGCCTTCTGGCATCTGGATGCTCGTTTTGATCTTTTCACGCGCCGCGGTGACGTAGGCTTCGCTGTCCGTTCCGCCCGCGAGGTCGACATTCAGCCCCACGCGGCGATGGCCGGACTCGCGGCCGATTGCATCGACTTGCGGCACCTCGACAAACTCGGCGAGACGGCCCAGTGTGATCAATCCGCCGTCCTGCGTGCGCACCGGCAGCGCTTTCATGATTTCGGGATCGTTGCGGAGGCTCTCCGGCAGGCGCACGACGATGGCGCGGCGGCGGTTGTGCTCGATGAGCGTGCCAGCGGTGTGTCCGGCCATCGCGGTGGTGATGGCGGCGTTCACCTCGGCGGCCTCGACGTTGTATTTGAGCATCGACGCGCGATCGACGCGGATTTCGAGCACGGGCACGCGGCCCTGGCTTTCGAATTCGGCGTTGTTGGTGCCTTCCAGGCCTTCGAGGATCGTTTTGACCTCGCCGGCGACTTTTTCCATCGTGTCGTAGTCCTCGCCAAAAATGCGCACGGCGAGATCGGCGCGCGAGCCTTCGAGCATCTCGTTGAAACGCATCTGGATCGGCTGCGCGAAGTCGTAATCCTGCTCCGGCACCTCTCTGGCGAGCTCTTCACGCACCAGCTCGGCGAGCCGGTCGCGCGTCACGGGCTGGCCGTTTTCTTTGCGCCACTGCTCGCGCGGTTTGTAGAAGACGTAGAGATCGTATTCGCCGGGTGACATCGGATCGGTGGCGACCTCGCTGGTGCCGATGCGGGCAAAGGTACGCGTCACTTCCGGCACTTTGTTGATGAGATACTGCTGCGTCTTCACACAGCGAGCCAGCGAGGTCTTCAGGCTCGTGTTGGCAGGCTGATAAACCATCGCGGTCCAGGAGCCTTCATTGAGGGTGGGCACGAATTCCTGCTTCAAGCTCATGAAAAGCATCACCGTGCCGGCCAGAAGCACCGCCACGCCTGCGACGACGCCCCAGCGCAGCTTCCACGCGAGGCCCAGCAGCGGTTCGTAGGCCGCTTTGGCCCAGCGCATGAGAAAATTGTCCTTTTCGCTGATGTTGCCGCGCAGCAGCAGCGAGCACAGCGCGGGCATCAAAGTCAACGCGAGCACCAACGCGCCACCGAGCGCCAGCATGACCGTGATGGCCATCGGGTGGAACATTTTTCCCTCGATGCCGGTGAGCGCGAGGATGGGCAGATAGACGAGCGTGATGATGAGCACGCCAAAGAACATCGGGCTGCCGACTTGCTCGCCTGCTTCATGCACGGCCTGGAGGCGTTCCTTGGCGGTGAGTTTGCGGCCCAGCTCATGCTGCTTCTCGCCGAGCACGCGCACGATGTTTTCCACCATCACGACTGCGCCGTCGATGATGAGGCCGAAATCGACCGCGCCTAGCGACATCAAATTGCCCGACACTCCGCCGAAGGTCATGCCGATGAGCGCAAAGAGGAAGGAAAGCGGGATCGCCATCGCCACGATGAGCGCCGCGCGCCAGTTCCCGAGCAACAAGAGCAGCACGACGACGACGAGCACCGCGCCTTCGAAGAGATTGTGCTTCACGGTGTCGATGGTGCGGTCCACGACCTCGCTGCGGGCGTATTGAATTCGGATTTCGAGCCCTGCGGGCAGTTTGGCCTGCAACTCACCGAGTTTCTCCTCCACGCGCTTGCTGATGATGCGGCTGTTTTCGCCGACGAGCATCATCACGGTGCCCAGCACGGCCTCCTCGCCATTTTCGACTGCGCAGCCGGTACGCACGTTGCTGCCAATGCCGACCTCCGCGAGGTCTTTGACGCGCAGCGGCTCCACACCGGCCGCGAACTTCACCGGCAGGTTCGCAATGTCCTCCGCACTCGCCACCTTGCTCACACCGCGAATGAGCACACGGTCATCGCCGCGCTCAATGACGCCGCCACCGGCATTGTCCACGTTTTGACCGAT
This sequence comes from Verrucomicrobiaceae bacterium, assembly GCA_015075365.1. Taxonomy (GTDB): domain Bacteria; phylum Verrucomicrobiota; class Verrucomicrobiia; order Verrucomicrobiales; family Verrucomicrobiaceae; genus Prosthecobacter. The sequence goes on along the minus strand of JABTUN010000004.1, from coordinate 162,300 downwards.
GATCTCGGCCAGTTCGCCGAAAGTCATGCCTGCATTGGCCAGCGATTCCGGTTTCGGCTGGATGACGAGCTGGCGCTCGTAACCGCCGCTGCTGTTCACCTCCGCCACGCCGGGAATCGTGCGCAAAAACGGCTTCACGATGTAGTCGTGCGCATCCCGCAGGTCCATGAGCTGGCGCTCACGCGGCTGTTGGCGCTCTGCCGCGTCCTTTTTGTAATCCAGCGTGTAATACAGGATCTCGCCGAGGCCCGTGCTGATGGGCGACATCTGCGGCGTCATGCCCGGCGGCAGTTCCACCTGCACGAGCCGCTCGCTGACGAGCTGACGGGCGCGGAAGATGTCAAAACCATCGCGAAACACGAGGGTGACCTGCGAGAGCCCGGACTTCGTGAGCGAGCGAAACTCCTCCACGCCCTGGATGCCCGCGAGCGCGAGCTCCAGCGGGTAGGTGACGAGTTTTTCCGTCTCCTCCGGCGCGAGACCCGCCACGGCGGTGTTGATCTGCACCTGCGTGTTCGTGATATCCGGCACCGCGTCCACCGGCAGATGCATGGCGGAGAAAATGCCCGCCCCGAGCAACAGCAACGAGCCGATGATGACGAGGAAACGATTCCTCAAGGAGAAGTCGATGATGGCGGCAATCATGGCTCAGCGCTCGGTGAGTTTCGGAGTGACGGATTCACCGGTGAGCGTGCCGCCGGTGAGGCGCTCGATCTCCATGCGGTGCTTCCAGGCGTTGCGGCGGGACTCGATGAGGCTGTCCATGGCATCGAGATAGCCGCGCTGCATTTCCACATACGTCGCGGCGGGCACCGCGCCGAGGCGGTAGTGGCGGTCCGCTTCCGCGGCGGCATCGGCGAATTGTTTTTCGCTTTCCGGACGCCAGCGCGACAGCGCATCGAGCTCCGCGAGGTAGGCCGCGCGTGCGACGGCGAGATCGCGCTCCAGATCGCGCAGCGTGGCACCGAGCAAGGCCTCCGCCTGCTGCGTGCGGGCCTTTTCGGCATCGATATTGCCTTTGTTCTTGTTCCAAAGCGGCAGCGGGATGGAGAAAACGAAGCCGCCTTCAATCTGCGTGCCACCCGCGTGCTGTCCGGCCATGTAAGGTCCGAAGGTGATGTCGCCCCAGCGCTCGGATTTCGTCAAATCGACCTTCAGGCCCTGTTTGGCGACTTGAAGGCGTTTTTGCTGAAGATCGAAATTGGTGCGCGCGGCCTGTTGTTTCAGCGAAAGGAGCTGCGGCACGTCTGGAAAAGCAGTGACGGCTCCGGCGAGCTTCACGGGCTGATCGGGACCGCGTCCGCAGAGCACATTCAGAGCCGCGCTGGCCTCGCGGGCCGCTTTGGAGGCATCGGTCAGGATGCGGTCGCTGTTGAGCAGCGTGGCCTCCAAAATGCGGCGCTCCAGCAAGGCGCTCACGGAGCCCGTATCGCGCTGCACGAGCACTTCGACGAGCGATTCGAGCCTTTCGCGCACGGAGCGTGCGGCGGCTTCTTTGCGCTGAAGCAGCAGCACATCGCCCGCGCGGGCACGCACTTCATTCGCGAGCTGCGATTTGAATTGCTGAAGGCCGAGCAGGGCCAGTTCGATGTCGCGATCGGCGATGGCTTTTCTCAAAGCCATGCGGCCGGGGAAGTCGAAGACCTGCAAAATGCTCGCGCGCCACACGAGGCCTTCTTTGGCCTGCGCGAGGCTCATGCCGCCGAATTCGGTGCTCAGCTCCGGATTCGCGAACTGGCCCGCGGACTGGCGTCCGCCGCGTGCGGCGTCGATCTCCGCCGCGTAAAAGCGGATCTCGGGGTTTTTGGCCAGCGCCTCATTGACGAGGTCGCTGCTGGTGACGGCATTTTCAGCCTGCGCGGTGGTGAGCAGCAGCAGGGCGGGGAGGAGGCGCGTGAGGTTTTTCATGCTGCCTGACACAACGACCGCAACCGCGCGCGATCACGTTATCGTTTGGTAATGCAGCGTGATACGGGTGGATTTTGCGCGGGCACGGCTTCTATTTTCCGCATGCACCTCCTGCTCGTCGAAGATGACACCGAACTCGCCCGCCAGATCGGCGCGTGGCTGCGTGATGCAGGACACACAAGCACGCCCTGTGATCGCGGGGGCGCGGCGCTGCGTCTCCTGTCACAGGAGGCTTTTGACGCGGTAATCCTCGATGTAGGCCTGCCGGACATGGATGGTTTTGAGGTGGTGGCGCAAATGCGGACACGGGGTTTTGGCATTCCGGTGCTGTTTTTGACAGCACGCGACAATGTGACGGACCGCGTTCGCGGCCTGCGTGCAGGTGGCGATGATTACATGACGAAACCTTTTGCCATGGAGGAGCTGCTTGCGCGACTGGAGGCACTGCAGCGCCGCAGCGGCATCACGCCAGCGCCTTCCACTCGCACGCTGGGCAGATGGACGCTCGATCCGCTGAAACGCCGTCTGCGCTGTGGCGAGGAGACGGTGGAACTACAACCGCGCGAGTGGACGCTGCTCGAAGTGATGCTTGCCAATGAAGGGCACATCCTCACGAAGAAATTTTTGCTCGAAAAGGTCTGGGACATCCAGTTTGATCCCGGCACGAACGTCGTCGATGCGATGATCTGCCGCCTGCGCCGGAAGATCGACACGCCGGGGCGGCCGTCGCACCTGCAAACCGTCCGAGGCAAAGGCTATGCTCTCCAAGCTCTTCCCTGATCGCATGCCGTCCACCTGGCGGCTGGGCCTCATGCTCGCCGTGCTGATGACGGCCAGCACCGCGCTGTGCATCCTCGTGGCGGGTTGGGCGATGAAGCGGGACCTCAGCAGCATCGCGCGCGCGGTGGTGCTCGATGACCTCGGTGAATATGCCGTGCTCTACAACCGCAACGGCCTCAAGGAGATCAAGGATGTCTTCGCCGCCGGCGGCCACGAGAATGACCAGGCCGTGCGCATCACCGGCGTGGATGGCAGCGTGCTCTTCAAAATGATCCCGCCTGCCGTGACGGGATACGCCTGGCCCAGGCAGGCACCCGAAGGCCTCCAACCGTTCGCCTCGATGCTCACCACGCTCGTGCATCCCTCGAAGCCGCAGGAACTCCTCGCGGGCTGCCAGGTGCTCAATGATGGCAATGTGTTGTGGTTTGGCCGCACGGACGCGGAGGACCGCGCCTATGTGGAGCACATCCGCGGCGATCTGTGGCTCGCAGGCCTTGTGTCCAGCGTGCTGATGTTGCTGCCGTTGGGCTGGTTCGTTCGTCATGTGCTCACACCGGTGCGCACGATGATGGAAAGCACGCGCCAGCTTGCCGAAGGCAGCACCGATGCACGACTCGTCGCGCCGGGAGCCGTGCCGGAGCTGCAAGCCTTTGCGAAAGCCTTCAACGACGGCCTCGACCGTATCGACGGCCTCACGCGCGAGCTGCAAAGCGCCAACGACATCCTCGCGCATGAGCTGCGCACACCCCTGGCCCGCATCCGCGGCAATTTGGAGACCTTTCACGATCGCACCGACAACGCGGTCGCGCGTGAGTCCGCCGCGCGCGGGCTGGAGGAGATCGATCGCGCCACCGACCTCGTGCAGACCATCCTCACCACGCGTGCGGGAGAGCATCGCGCACTCAAGCTGCACCTCGAGATCACAGATCTGGGCGCGTTGCTGGGTGATTTGCATGAGCTCTACAAACCCGCCGCCGAGGAGCGCGGGCTGCGTTTCGATTTGGACGCGCCCGTGACCCGCTGGGTGCTGCTCGACCGCCAGCGCATCAATCAAGCCATCGCCAACCTGCTCGACAACGCGCTCGCCTACACACCGCGCGGCGGCACGGTCACGCTCGCCCTCCGTGTGCTTGATGACAAGGTTCGCATTGTGGTGCTCGACAGCGGCCCTGGCCTGTCTCCCACCGATCTCACCAAGATCTGGCAGCGTCACAGCCGCGGCAGCGCCGCCACCGCCAACACACCCGGCATGGGACTTGGTCTCGCGCTCGTGCGCGCCCTCGCGCATGCCCACCACGGCAGCGCCGGCTGCCGCAACCGCGATGAAGGCGGGGCGGAATTCTGGATCGAACTTCCCGCGGGCGATCCGCTGGCGAATGCCAATGTGGTGTGAGTCGGAACGATTCAGGAAAATCGCCATTCTGACTGCGCCCGAACCCACTGGCTTGGCGGGACGCCTTTTTCCTCCGCGAAAGCGCGGCTGAAGTGGGAGAAGCTCTGGTAGCCGACCTCGAGCGCGGCTTCGGAGACGTTGCAGCGGCCGGTGGCAATGAGAGAGGCGGCTTTTTCGATGCGCGCACGGCGCAGCCAGTTCGACAAGGTGAGGCCCTCGACCTGGGTGAAGGTGCGGCTGAGGTGGCTGGCGGCACAACCGGCGATGACAGCGAGCTCGTCGAGGCTGGGCGGCGCTTCGAGATGCTCCAGTAGCGCCTGTTTCACCTTTCGCACACGTTCCTGCGAGGTACGCAGCGTGCGACTGACCGCCTCAGGACCGGCGATGGCAGCGGGACGGAAGAGCGCCTGAATGAGATACTCAGTGAGCCGCGCGGTTTCGAGGAGCTGCCGCGCCTGCAGGCAAAGCTGCGGCTGCATGGCACCGCGGGCCCAGCCCTCGTCCTCCTCGCTCAGCGGCAGGCGCAGCAAGGCACGCGCATGTCCGAGCACGAGCGGACGAAAGGCCTCGCCCACCTCGGAGTCCAGACCGGCGAGCGTCTGCCGCAGCCAGGCATCGGGAAAGACGAGCGTGAGGCACTCATGCCGCTCCCGCGAGGCGAGTCGGCGAGCGAGGCGGAGGTCCGCCGCTCCCGCTCGCAACCAGCAAATCGTGCGCGGAGGCAGCATCGTCTGCGTGCCGTCCTGCCAGTGCAGCTCGGCCTCGCCGCGAAGATTGAGATGCGCCACGAGGGCCTCCGGCAGCACCGCACCGGGCCAGTCGCTCTCGACGCGGTCTGGCGCGGTGTGCCAGAGTCGTTGAGGTGGCGGGATGAGGTCGGCGGGCATTGTTTAGTTGATACTCAGTCTCAATTTGGATGCAAAAAAGGGTGAAGCCAATTCGCCTTCGCTCCGAGGCCTCACCGCACATCCAGGCACACCACGCTGCCGTCGTTGTTGCGGCACAAAATGCGGCCGTGGGCCAAAACGGGCTGCACATAGCTTTTCCCACCGAGCACCTGCACGCGGCTGAGGATGTCGATTTTGTCCGCGAGGAGCTTCGCGAGCACGAGCTCGCCTTTGCTCGTCAGAATGAGCGTGTGACCGTCATCGCAGACCATCGCGCTGCCTTTGTCGATCTCGGCCGTCTGCCAACGAGAGAGGCCGGTGGCGAGGTCGATGAGGCGCAGGTCGTTCACGCCGCGTTTCGCGTCGTTGAAGGCGAGGACGTGACCCTGCACCGGCACGCCGCTTTGGAAAAGCAGGCCCACCTCACGCTCGCTCCAGAGCTCGGTGAGAGCCGTTTCATCCCACGCGAGCACGCGACTGCCCATCGTGCCGGTGTGCGAGATGAAAAACAAATCGTCATGACGCACTGGCGTGGCGCAGTTGCAAAAATCACGCGTCTCCGTGGCGTGGCGGGCGAGCAATTTGCCATCGGCGATGGCACGCAGCTCGAGTGCTTCGCCTTTGAAGAGCACGAGCAGCTTGCCGGAGACAAACGGTGTCGCGTAACCCGCCTCGCCGCTGCCGGTCTGCCAGATTTTTTCGCCGGTGACGGCATCGAGGCAGACGTTTGAGCCTTCCGCGCCGCCGACATCGAGATAGAGCCGGCCGTCATGCAACGCAGGACTCGTGGACCATCCATACACGGGCCGCTTGCCGCCAAAGTCCTTCAAAAAACTCTTCTGCCACTTCACCGCGCCATTTTGCGCATCGAGGCAGAGCAAATCGCCTTCGCGGCTGATGATGTAAACGCGTCCATCAGCCACCGTGGGCGTCGTGGCGGGGCCGTAGGGCACGATGCTCATCTCGTGCGCCTTGGTCGGCACCTCAAACGAGTGCTTCCACAGCGGCTTGCCCGTTTCGAGATCGAGGCAGAAGACCGTGTCGTGATCCGTGCCGTCGTTTCCACTCGTGAAAACGCGATCACCGACCACCGCAAAGCTCGCGAGACCTTTGCCCATCTCCGCCTTCCACAGCACGGGCGGGCCATCCGCAGGCCATTTCGTATTCCAACCGGTCTCCGGGGTCGTTCCATCGCCGCGAGGGCCTTGATAGCGCGGCCAGTCGCTTTCGGTTTTTTTCGTCGCTGCGGTGAAAACCGGCACTGGAGTGGCTTTCCGCGTGCTGGCGGACTTTTTGGCTTCTTCGGGCAATGGAGCCGAATCCTTTGCAGGCAGCGCGATGACCTCCGGCGGAGCTTTTTGGCCTTCACGGCTCTCACCGCCGATCGCGATGATTCTTCCGGCTCCGCCACTCAGCAGCCGATGAAAATAACGCGGATGCGCCAGCTTCGCGACGCTCACCCAGGCCTCGCCACGCAGCTCGAGCAGCTCACCGCTCACGCCACTCGCGAAAAGCCGACCTTCATGCGCCACCGCCGCGAAACCGAAGCCGCCGATCCTATCCGCGGGCAGCTTTTGGCCTTCGCTCCAAGTGCCACTCGTCGAATCGAGCACGGACACCGCGGTGGTTGTTTCATCTTCATCGGTCATGCCGCCGATGGCATACACCTTCGTGCCGATTGATTGCACGGCGAGCGCACGACGCTTGAATGGCTGCGGATGGCTTTGCCAAACCGCGTCCGCCTTGCTCAAATCGAGCGTGAGGTAGGTTTCATGCCACACGGCATCGCTTTCACCTTCCAAACGCCATCCACCGATCACGAAAAGCGTGTCACCGCACACGATGCTGTCGTGGCTGGAGCGTCGCTGCGGCAGTTTCGGCAGCGGATGCCACTTTCCATCGCTCACGCGATACAGCGCCGCGGTCTCGCTCGACCACAGATCCTGCGCCTTGCCCTTTTCATTCCGCGCCGCCATGCCGCCGATGCGGATGACGCCATCTTTGGCCACCACGAGCGAGGCACCTTGTGCGGGCTCGTCTTTGAGCAGCGCCTCCCATTGCTCCGCTCCAAGTTTCCAGCGGAAGAAATCGCCATGCACCTCATCGCGGTTGTACTTGTGCCGTTTGCCGCTGTGACCGCCGTAAAAATACAGCGAGCCATCCTTCGTGCCCGCCGCGCCAAAGCTGGCGACGGGCAGCGGAAGATCCGGTGGCGTGTCAGATGCCGCGGAGACCAATGAGACGGCCAGCAGCAGGGAAAGAAGGGAAAAAGCTTTCATGGGGGACTTTTGCGATACTCCGGCTACGCGGCCGCGCTTGCGCCGGTTTGCGCAAAGCTTGCGGTGAAATGACTTCGCACGCCTTTCCGCGCAAACGAGCGTCATTCTTCATCAAGCGGGCCAAAGCGTGAGTTTCGGCGGGTGGCTAGAGCAGCGGCCCGCATGAAACTCCCTCACCGCACCCGACTTCTTCTCTGTCTCTGGCCGCTCACCGCGCTCGGGCAGCCTCCTGACACTACGCAGCCTCCGTTTGGCGAACCGATTCCCGTGCCGCTCACGCAGGGCGATATCACAAATGCCACCGGGGCGGTTTTGCCGGAGGTGGTCATCGTGGACTCACGCACGGCGAAGAAGGGCTCCGAAGTGGCCGCGTCCACCACGGTGCTGGATCAGGATGCCAGCGTCTTCTCGCTCGCCACCAGCATGCGTGACTACCAGCGCTACGAGCCAGGAGTGAGCGTGCCCTTCGGCTTCAGTGGCGGCGGACCGAGCCGCAGCGGCCGCAGTGGCACCGGCAGCATCAATATCCGCGGCCTCGACGGCAATCGCGTGCTGATGCAGACCGATGGCATCCGCCAGGCGGACCAGTTTAACTTCGGCGGCACCACGAACATCGGTCGTGATTACCTCGACGTGGATGCTTTGAAGCAAGTGGAGATCCTCAAAAACGCCGCGTCCTCGCTTTATGGCAGTGATGCGCTCGGCGGCGTGGTTTCGTTTGTCACCAAAGATCCCTCCGACATCCTCAACGGCAAAAACTGGGGCGTCGCATCCACCACGCGCTTCGACACGGCGGACGACAGCTTCTCGCAGACGCTCGCCTCCGCCTTGAAAGCCGGCCAGCTCGAATGGCTCGTGCTCCACACCTGGCGCCAAGGCCACGAGATCGACAATCGCGGCACCATCATTCCCGATTTCAGCGACTACGAAGTGCGGAACTGGCTCGCCAAGCTCGTGTGGAAGCCGGATGAGCATCACACCTTCAAACTCACCGGCGAGTATCTCCAGCGTGAAAGCTCGAACGACCTGCTCAACGCCCGCCGCCAGTTCCTTTCCTCCGGCTTCATCTTTCGCACGAACTCCATGCTGCTCGACGACGAGGTCTCGCGCTACCGCCTCAGCCTCGGGCATGAATATGATCGCGGCAGCGACACAGGACTCGTGGACCGATTCAACTGGCAGATCTACTTCCAGGAATCCCGCACCGACGAGCACCTCCTGGAGGATCGCGATCGCATCACGCCCACCTTTCGCGACCGCTTCCGCGACCGAAACAACGTCTATTGGCAAAGCCACGTTGGGGCGCAGTTCAATCTCGTGAGCAACTTTGCCACAGGCTCGCTCCAGCACTCGCTGGCCTATGGCGCGGAGTTCATCACGTCTTTCTCCCGCCGCACCCGCGACGGCACCGAATATGATTTCACCGCCAACACGACGACGAAGGTCTTCACGCCGGACACATTCCCGCTCAAAGACATGCCGGATAGCGAGACGCTACGCTACGGAGCCTACATCCAGGATGAGATCAGTTGGGGCCCGGACCGTCGCTACATCCTCACACCCGGCCTGCGCATCGAATACTACCAGATCAACGTCGATAACGACGCCCTCTACCTGCGTGCCAGCGGCGGCAATCCGGGCACGGACTATGAAAAATTCTCCATCGCGCCGAAGCTCTCCTTCCTCGCGAAGCTCGACGAGCATCACAGCGCCTGGTTTCGCTATGCCATGGGCTTCCGCAATCCCACGCCGGAGGACCTCAACGGCACCGTCACGAACATCCCCTTCAACTACATGACCATCCCAAACCCGGATTTGAAGAACGAGACGAGTCAGAGCTTCGAGCTCGGCCTGCGCGGGCAGTATGACAAGGCCGCGTGGTCGCTCGCCGCCTACTACAACCACTATCAAAACTTCATCCAGATCTTCGCCAATGCCGGCGGCGCGGGCACTGCCGCCAACCCCACCATCTTCCAAAGCCAGAACCTCAGCTACGCCACCATCTACGGCCTCGAGTTCAAAGGCGACACCTGCCTCGACTTCATCAGCCCGGCGCTGCGAAACGTCACGCTCTTCGGCAACGCGGCGTATTCACAAGGCTGGGACGGGCAGAACGACCAGCCGCTCGCCTCGGTCGATCCCTTCAAGGCCGTCGCCGGCCTGCGCTATGCCTACGAGCAGATGCAACTCGAGTTTGTGGCGAGCTACTTTGCCCGTCAAAACCTCACCTCCGCCACCGCCACTCCCAATCAGTTCGTCCCGCCCTCGTCGCTGCTGCTCGATCTCGTCGCCCGCTGGCAGGTCACGGAGAAAGTCACCTTCACCGCCGGCCTCTACAACCTCACCAACGAAAAAGCCTGGCGCTATCAGGACGTCCGCGGCCTCACCACCGCCACCACGGACCTCGACCGCTTCACGCTCCCCGGCATCAACGCTCGCTTCGCTTTGAACATCCAATTCTGACATCACTGGTTCCCGGGTTGTGTTGAGAAAAAAGGTGCGGTCCATCGTGGGCCGCACCTGATGAATGGGCAGGTCTTGCGCCATCCTTTCTGCCCGCCATGCTGCACGCATGCCATTTCTCGACATCGGTTTCTTTCAGCGTGACGTGCTCACCGTCGCCCGTGAACTCGTGGGCACAGAACTGGTGTGGGATGGCTGCACAGGCTTGATCGTCGAGACGGAAGCCTACGCGGTGGAGGGTGATCCAGCCTGCCACACGGCCTCGCGGCCCAGCGCGCGTGAGTTTGTGAAATCGAAGCCTCCAGGCGCAGCCTATGTGTACTTCAATTACGGCATGTACTGGCTCTTCAACCTCCTCGTGAAAGGCGGCGGGCGGGATGGCCTGATATTGATCCGCGCGCTCGAACCGCGAAAAGGCATCAAAAGCATGCAGGAGCGCCGCAACCGCGACAAAGCCCGTGATTTGTGCTCCGGACCGGGAAAGCTCGCCCAAGCCCTCGCCATCGACGGCGGGCATCATGGCCTGCCGCTGGCTGGAAAAGCCCGGAAGGCGGGCTGTGGCTTCAAACCGGCCGTTTCAATCGCCCACGAGGTCGTGAGCGACATTCGCGTAGGCATCAGCCAGGCGGTGGATTTTCCCTGGCGTTTTCTTGCCAGCGGGAATCCACATGTGAGCGTGCCGCATGGCAGGGTGAAGGTGCCGTCAAAGCACGCCGCCGCCTAGAAACAGGCGCAGGGCGGCCACCACCGCGACGGCAACATTGATGGTGAGGCCGATCTTTCGCTGGCAGAAGGCACCGAAGATGATGCCCACCACACAGCCAGCGAGCACCGCCCATTGCATCCACCCCAGCAAGGGGATGAGGCCGGGGATGAGAAACGCGGCACAGACGAGTCCGATGAGTACAGAGATGGTTTGCATGGCGGCACGAATCATCGCGAGGCGGCGGCCAACTCAACTGGAAATCCCACCGGAAATTGCAACGCGCGCCTTGCATTCGCGTTTGCGAGCACTACTCTCGGCGCGCTTGTGATTCTAGGAGAGGTGGCTGAGTGGTTGAAGGCACCTGACTCGAAATCAGACGTTGTCGAAAGGCAACCGTGGGTTCGAATCCCACCCTCTCCGCCATTCTTCGCCCTCCCTGGGGGGGGGAATGCCCCTTCGTAGCCCGAAGTGCGGCCATGCTCACCGCGTGACCGCAGGAAATGGCTCCGCCCCCGGCGTGTCCACGAAAAATTCGCTCGCCTCGCCATCTGGCATGCCGTGGCTGCGGATGCCTTCCAGACGACGGCGGCTGCCGCGCTCTGAACCAGGGCGGTTGGCCGTGCGCTGGATCACATCAGTGATCATAGGCGCGGCCACCACGGCACTGGCGGCCAGCAGGGTGAGCGCGATCACATTCGAAGAGCCGCGCCTCATCCCACGCCCAAAGAGGATGCCCAGCGCACAGCCGGCTGCGGCGGGGGCGATCAAGGAGGCGTAGTTTTCGTAACGGTTGGCGGGGCTTTCTTCCTGCATAAGTAATCATACGCCGCCTCGCACAAACTCCAAAGAGGAATTTGCCCGAACCCTGCTCCATCGCTAAGAAACACGCATTCATGAGCAAAACAGCCGCATCCCCGAAACGCTACGCCCTCATCCTGGCCGGAGGCAGCGGCCAGCGCTTCTGGCCCATCAGCCGCGACGCCCAGCCGAAGCAGCTCCTCAAGCTGTTCGGTGACAAAACCCTCCTGGAACTCACCATCGAGCGCCTCGACGGCCTGATCCCGAAGGAAAACATCCTCATCCTCACCAACAAGCAGCAGGAGGCCAGCGTGCGCGCCATCATCAAGGATCTGCCGCCCGAAAACATCGTCGCGGAGCCGGAGAAGCGCGACACCGCGCCCGCCATCGCCCTGGCCGTGGGCTGGGTCGTGGCCCGCGACCCGATGGCCACCATGATGGTGCTCCCGGCCGATCATTTGATCCAGAACAAGGCGGAGTTTCAGCGTGTGCTGACCAACGCGGCCATCGCCGCCGAAAACAGCGGTAATCTCGTCACCGTGGGCATCAAGCCCACCTGGCCCTGCCCAAGCTACGGCTATGTGGAGCGCGGCCGCCGCGCCAGCATCGGCGGGCTCGACGACCTCTCCGCCTGGGAGGTGGTGCGCTTCCGCGAAAAGCCGAACCCCGACCTCGCGGAGCACTTCATCAGCCAGGGAAACTTCCTCTGGAACGCGGGCATGTTCATCTGGACGATCCCTGCCATCTTCAGCGAACTGAGCCGCCACTGCCCCGTGCTGGCTGACTTTGTGAGCGAGCTGCGCGGGTCGAAGGACTTCAGCGCCACCGTGGCCCGGCAGTTCGGCAAGCTGCCAAAGCTTTCCATCGACTACGCGCTCATGGAAAAGGCATCCCGGGTGCTCAACATCGAGGCCACCTTTGACTGGGACGATGTCGGCAACTGGACCAGCGTGGGACGCTACCTCAAAAACGACGGCGATGGCAACCAGTTCAACTGCGCCTTCTCGCAGCAGGACTCCGCCAGCAACATCGTCTTCTCCCAGACAGGCCAGCACATCGCCCTCATCGGCGTGCAGGACCTCATCGTCGTCGCCGCCAAGGACGGCCTCCTCGTCGCCGACCGCGCCCGCGCGGAGAGCATCAAGAAGATCGTGGACGGCCTGCCGCCGGAGCTGCGTTGATGTCCAGACTCTCCGCCCTGCGCCCTCGGCCCTCCGCTTATGCCCCGCATCCTCGCCATCGACCACGGCACCGTGCGCATCGGCCTGGCCATCAGCGATGAGATGGAGATCGTCGCCAGCCCGCTGAGGACGATCTACGCGCATCAAGAGCCAGAACGCGCCATCGCGCGCATCGTGCGGGAAAAGCACATCGGCAAGATCGTCATCGGCATGCCCTATCACATGAGCGGGGACAAGGGTGGAGCGGCTGAGCGCGTGGAAAGATTCGCCACCAGCCTCGGCAAGGAACTCCAGCATGCCGTTCCCGTCGAGTTTGTGGACGAAAGACTCTCTTCCGTCGAGGCGGAGGCCTCCTTGTCGCGCTCCGGCATCACGGACAAAAAGGCACGCAATGCCGTCGTCGATCAGCTCGCCGCCGTGGTCATCCTCCAGCAGTATCTGAACCAACAGCGCGGTCCGGAGGGCTTCCTGCTGCCGGATGAGGCGTATGAACTCGAATGGACCGATGAGCCGAAACGACGTCGAAAGTAAGTCCGGCCTCCGCCACGGTCCCGCGCCCGGCTTCAAGCGCCTGCGCCTCGCCATCGCCTACTGCGGCACGCCATGGAAAGGCTGGCAGAGCCAGGGCGGCGGAGGTGGAGTACAGGACGAGGTCAACATGGCCATCCGCAAGGCCACCGGCATCGTGACCCAGGTGCACGGCAGCGGCCGCACCGACGCCGGGGTACATGCGCTCGCCCAGGTGGCGCATGGCGATGTGCCGGACACCGTGCAAATGAGCGGAGAGGCGTGGACGAACGCGCTCAATGCCTGCCTGCCTCTCACCATTCGCGTTTTGAGCGTCGAGGAGGCCGATCCCCGGTTCCACGCACGCTTCGATGCGATTGGAAAGGTGTATCGCTACCGTGTGTGGCGTCCGCGCATGCTTTCCCCCTTCGAGGCCGACCGCGCCTGGCACGTCTATGGCCCGCTGGAAATGGATTCGCTGTGCTGGTGCTGTGAAAAACTCGTCGGAACACACAACTTCATCCGCCTCAGCGCCAATCGTGGCGACATGCCCGAGACCGAGCGCCGCACCCTGCCGGACAAGACGACACGCACCATCCTCCGCGCCGAGATCCGCGAGGAGGGCGACATCCTGCAGTTCGAGTTCGAGGGCGACGGGTTCCTCTACAAGATGGTGCGTCTCATCGTCGGCAGCCTCATGCACGTCGCCCGACGACGCGAGCCGAAGGAGTGGTTTGAGGGCCTCCTGGCCGATCCCAAAGGCAGACAAAGCAATCAGACTGCCCCAGCCTGCGGGCTCTATTTGGTGAGGGTCCTGTATCCTGATCGCGGCACCGGGGTCACATCCGCTTGAAGCGCACAAAGTAGTTCTCCTTCAGCACGTCCTTCACCTCGCCGACCTTTTCAAAGCCTGCGGCGGTGATTTCGGCCTCAAAAACCTCCTGGCCGGCGCGGACATGGCCCATGATGAATTCACTGGTCTCGCCGGGGATGCGCTTGAAGTCGATGAGCACCAGCTCGCCGCCGGGTTTCAGGGCCTTGTGCAGCGTGGCGAGCGTGGCCTGCGGATACTCGAAGTGGTGATACACATCGCAGATGAAGGCGAGGTCGATGCTCGCCTCCGGCAGTTCGACGCTCTTTTCGGTGCAGAGAATGGTCTGCACGTTCGAGGCGCTGGCCTTGCTGGCGCGGGCCTTGATGTGTTCGAGGAAGTTTTTGGCAATTTCGACCGCGAAGACCTTCCCATCGGCTCCGACGGCCTGCGCGAAGTGCAGCGTAAAGAGACCCGTGCCCGCGCCGATGTCCGCCATGGTCATGCCGGGCTTCAAACCGGCTGCGGCGACGATTTTCTCGCGCTGGTGGAAGATCTCACGGCTCTCGGTTTCGAATTTCTTGGTCCACTCTTCGACGTTAAGCTTCGGATCGAGGAACTTGTCGTTGATGCCCGGTTTGACGCTCGCGTCTTGGGCGAGGGCAAAGGCAGCGAGCGTGGGGAAAAGGACGGCGAGGCGTGTTTTCATGGTTTGGACTGGGTTTGGGAGGTGGGACGTTCGATGAGGCCGCCGTCTTCCATTTCGAGGATGCGGTCGAAGACATCGAGCGTGCGGTGATCGTGCGTCACGACGATGACGCCGGCGTTTTGCTCGCGGGCGACTTTGCCGAAGAGTTCCATCACCTGGCGGCCGCGCTGGCTGTCGAGAGCGGCAGTGGGTTCATCGGCGAGGATGAGGCCGGGCTTGTTGGCGAGCGCACGGGCCACGGCGACACGCTGCTGCTCGCCGCCGGACAGTGCGACGGGCAAATTGTGTGCCCGTGGACCAACGTCGAGGTAGTCGAGCAGTTCCATGGCTCGGCGTTTGGCTTGGCGTGGGCGGGTGTCGTTCACTTCGAGGGCGATCTGCACATTTTCCAAAGCGGTGAGGAAAGGGATGAGGTTCGCTTTTTGAAACACAAAGCCCAGGTGCCGGCGGCGGAAGGCTCGCAGATCGACGAGAGCCTTGGGGCCATCGAGCACGGGCGTGCCGTCGATGGTGATGCGGCCGCTGGTGGGCAGATTGATGAGCGCCATGGCGGTGAGGATGGTGGATTTGCCACTGCCGCTGGGGCCGAGCATGCCAACGACCTCTCCACGCGCGATACTGAGCGAGGCATCGCGAACAGCGACGACCTCGGTGTGGCCGCTGCCATACACTTTGCGCAGGTTTTGGACCTCGACGGCGGGCGTGCTCATGCGGCGAGGACGGTGTTGGGTTCCACGCGCATGGCTTTCCAGATGCCGAGCACGCTGGCGGCAGTGGAGATGCCTGCGACGATGACGGCGAGCGAAACAAGGTCCGCCACCTCGATGATGACGAGGCGTGGGAAGCGCGGAAAGGCGAAGCGTCCGAGTCCCCACGCGATGAGGTAGCCCACCGCGCCCATGAGCAGCGCCTGCTGGAGAATGAGACCGATGATGACGCCATTGCGTGCGCCGATGAGCTTCAGCAGCGCGATGTCGCGCACCTTGTCGAGCGTGAGTGTGTAGATGATGAGCGCGATGATGATGGTGGAGATTAGGATGAGCAGCACACGGAAGAGCCCGAGCTGTCGCTTCGCCTTGTCCACCATGCCGGAGAGCAGCAGGTCTTTTTGCTGCTGCGTGGAATAGACGGTGATGTCAGGCCAGTTGCCGAAAGTGGTTCGCACGGCGTCCATGTCCGCGCCTGGAGAGAGCGTGACGAGCACGGAGCTGACCTGCGGCTTGGCAAAGGCGGGAATGCCGCTGGAGAGCCCTGCGGCTCGCTCGATAAACTCCGGCTGCATGCGCCCGAGGTCACTGGCGGCCACGCGTTCACGTCGAGCCTCGCGCTCGAGCCGCACGGTCTCGCCGGGCACATCAAACTGGATCGCCATGGCATCGCTGACGGTGAAAAACGCCAACCCATCGCCGCTGGAGCCGACGAGACCTCGCGTGAGGCCCACGACTTCGTAAACGTCCTTCCCCAGCTCGATGCGTTCGCCCAAAGTCATGCCGAGGGAGGCATCGGCGATCATTTCAAAGTGCGCCCGCTCGATGCCGCGACCAGCGATGAGCGGAATCCATGCACCGCGATCCTCAGGCCACGACAAGCCCTCCACCACAATGCGCAGCGGCTTCCCGCGATGCTCACGCTGGATGGTGTGCGAGACGAAACGCCGCGCCGAGGCCACGCCGGGCACGGCGCGTGCCCGATCCTCCAGGCTCGCCGACACACGCGACATCTCCGCAAAAGGTCCGCGCGTGCCGCCTTGCACGATCCACAGATCCGCCCCGATGCGGTCCACCAGCAGCGTGGCTTCATAAATGAGCCCGCGATAGATGCCGCTCATGCCCAGCACGACCATCAGCAGCAGCCCGATGCCGAGCGTGGTGAAGATGAAGCGGCCCGCGTTATGCCGGATGTCGCGCACGGCGAGGTTCATGGCTTCGCGTTGTCGATTTGGATATACACCTCCGCCCGCTGGCCCACGGCCCAATTCACCGGGAGCTGATCCACACGCACATCGACGAGAAACTCCCGCGTCTCGCGGTCCATCTCGCGACCTAGCCTCGAAACGACACCCGGATAATTTTTCTGCGGCTCCGAACGGAAGACGACGCGTGCCTTCTGCCCCGGCGCGAGCTTGGGCATCTCCGTTTCATCCACCCAGGCACGGATCCACAGCTCATCGAGCGAGATCAGCTCCATCAGCGTCGCTCCAGGCACCAGCATCTCACCGGGCTCGCGATCCCGGCGAATGATGAGCCCGTCATACGGCGCGGTGATCTGCGTAAAGGCGAGCTGCTCCTGGCGATGCAGCATCGTCTTCTCCGCCACGAGCACCAGCCCCTGCGCCTCGGCGATGGCGGCGTTCGAGCGTTTCAGATCCGCCTCAGCAACCTTCAAAGCCTCCGCAGCCTTGTCCGAATCAGTCTGTGAGACCGCGTTGGAGGCCAGCAGACCCGCGAGCCGCTTTGCATCCTTCCGCGCCTGCTCCAGCACCGCCTGCGACCTCGCCAAATCCGCCTCCACACGCTGCGCCGTTTGTTTCGCCGCCGCGAAGGAAGCCTGCGCAATCGCCGCCTGCTGCCGCAGCTCCGCGTCATCGAGTTTCGCGAGCAACTGCCCCTTCTTCACTGCATCTCCCTGATCCACCAGCACCTCCACCAGCCGCTCCTGGATGCGTGCGCTCACCTGCGTCTTCACCCGTGCCTCCAGCGTGCCCGTGCCGAGCACATCGTCAGCGGCTGAGGCAGTGATCTTGAAGGCCAGGAAAGCGATGAGGAAGTGTTTCATGAACTGCGGGTTGGTTACTCAAACTTGATGTAGGCGAAGCCTTGCAGTTGCAGATCGATCAGACGCGGAAAGGCGCCTACGACGAGTTTCACGCCGGGCATCAGCTCCGTGGGCTTCACGCCCTTTTGCTGCATGGTGTTCTCACAAAGCTCGATCTGCACGCCGCGTTTGGTGAGTTCTGCGAGGATGTCGCCATTTGGATTCGCGGACTCGGCACCTAGACGTTTCCGCGCCTCATCATTCACCACTGCCGCGATGCCCGTGCCGTGATAGACAAGATGCAGATGCACCTGATTAGCGGCGATGCCGTGCTTCTGGTAGGTGTTGATGAGCTTGCGGGCATAAAACAGGCCTTTGTTCACGCCTTCATGCTGCGCGTCATCGGTCACCTGATACACGATGCGCAGGTTCTCACGCACCTGGATGGGAATGACAAGCGGTTCGGCAGCAGCGGCGGTCAGCGTCAGGGCAAGGAGGGAGATGAAGAGATGTTTCATGGAGGGGCTGTTGCTCATTGTTTTCCATCAGGCCAAGCGGCGCCTGACTCGATCCACTTTTTCAAGAGAAGGATGTCCTCGGGCGGCAGATGATGCGCGGCCGCAGCATTCATGGCCGGCTGCTGGCCGGAAATGATGTTCAAGAGCCGGCTCGCTGTCACGTCGCCTGGCACGACGAGCGCTCCTCCATTCCTCGGCGAGAAGAAATCCTCGCGGTGGTCGGCGCGGAAGCCGGATGTCTGCCTCAAGGGGCCGTGACACATCGTGCAGGACGCTTCAAACAAGGGCATAACTTCCTTCCAGAAGTCCACCTGGCTCGCACGCGGCTGCTCTTTTGTGGCCGTGAAACCATCCGAAGATGGCTCATCAAGCGGATGCAACGGCACGATTCTTTCCCGCACGCTGAGATGGGTCGCCAGCGCAAACAAGACGGCCAGGGTGATGAGTGCCGCCACCGTCATGAATCCGGCCTGCCGCCCGCGGCCGGCATCGCCGCCTTGCATCCATGTGAAACGATGGCGAAACATCGTGATGAGCCAGTCCCAGTGCAGCACCAGATGAATCACGAGCACCACCAGCAGACCAAGGCTCGCCCAGGAATGAATGGCACCCCACTCATGGCGCGACAGCCCCCAGAGCACATGCGTGCGGTTCGTGCCCGGCGGCAGCGGAAACTGCAAGACGTAGCCCGTGGCAACCATCGTCAGCAGGCACGCGGCGGCGAGCATGTCGATGAGAAGGTTGAGCGGGCCCCGGCTCATGTCATTTGACGTTAGGGAAGTTCACGCGCCACAGTCCGCGCAGGTCGCCGAGCTTAAAGCCAGTGGCCTTGTCGTCGGGGTAGAGCTTTCGGATCGCGGCGAGTGTATCAGGCGCGATGTCTTGATTCGGCGTGCCGTGGCATTGAAGGCAGAGTGGATTGCCGAGCACGATGGGTGCGAGGAAGCTGCGGCTGCCATCGGCATTCGTGATGACCTGCGGCTTCGGAGGCTCCTTTTTTGTCAAAGCGGCCAGGAAAGCCTCCAGCGCGGCCTTTTCGACCTCATCGGCCGCATTCTTTGGGTTGCGTGGTTTGTGTGTCGCACGCCGCAAAGTGACTCCATGAGCCGCAGCGACCTCTTTGGCAATCTGCGGGGCTTTTTCACTGCACACACTCAAAGCGCCCGCCGGGCCGCTTTTGCCAATCGCCTCGACCAAAGCCCCGCTGAGCTTCGCAAAGGCCTCTGCGATGATTTTCGGACCCTCGACTGCCGGATCACGAACCGTCTGACTGTAGGCCGAAAAGGGCAGAAGTGCGATGAGGAGCAGGCGTTTCATGGTTGGATGTCCGGTTTCCACGACATGTAGCCGCGGTGGATGTGCTGGATGTTTTCAAAGCCGAGTTCCTTCAGCTTCGCGACGGCTTTGCGACTGCGGAAGCCACCGGCGCAATAGACGAGCACAGGCTTCGCTTTGTCGAGCGAGCTGACCTTCGAATCAAAGGCCTCGTCACCGATGGAGATGTTCACCGCCTTCGGCAGGGCGCCTTCGCCAAACTCACCGGCGGAGCGCACATCGAGCACCTGCGTCTCGGGGTGCTCGCGCAGCCAGGCGTTGGCCTGATCGGCATTCAGGTTGGCGCAGACGCGGCCGGGCGCGGCTTTGAAGAGCTGCCGGTCCCAGCTTCCCTCATACACATACCAGATGCCGATGACGGCGACGACGATGACAAGGGTCCAGAGCATACGGCGGAAGATCATGAAACGTGAAACCTGAAACTTGGAACGACTCTCACGCCCCACCGAGTTTTTTCACCTGCTGGGAGAGACGCTTGAGGAGGTTGCTGCACACATTGTCGCACAGTTCGGTGATGCTCGGGTCGGCGATGAAGCAGATGACGGCCAAGCCTTCCTTTCGGCGGCCGACCATTCCCGCATCGGCGAGCGACTGGACATGGCGGGAGACATTGGCCTGCGTGAGGCCGGTGGCCTCGACGAGTTCGGAGATGTTTAGCTCGCCGCCTTCTTCGAGGGCGCGGAGGATTTTGAGCCGGCTGGGCTCGGCCAGCGTGCGGAACCAGGAGGCAATGAGGGCGAGCGCCTCGTCAGTGACAGGCGGCAGCGCCTTTTTATTTCGTGCGGAGGGCATGATCTCAAAAAGGGTTTGCAGACATATACTATATGCGTATAGACTCATACAGTTGAATACAGGAACACCATGAAGCTCCACTCGTCCACCAAAACCTTTATCGCGGCCTTTCTTGTGCCTGTCACCGTGTTCTCGACCTTTTCATGTGCCCAGCAGGCAGGTCCGGGAATGCCTCCGGCCGCCCGCGAACAGATTCACGCGCTCTTTGACAACCATGCGAAGATCCACCGTGAACTCAAACTCACCGCCACCGGCTACACGGCCACCACGGAGAGCGATGATCCAAAAGTCGCCGCAGCCTTGCAGAAACATGTGAAGCAGATGCAGGAGCGTCTTGGCTCCGGCCTGAGCGTGCGGCGCTGGGACCCGGCCTTCGCGGAGTATTGCGATCACTACGCGGAGATGGACCACCGCTTCACAGCGACGGCCAAAGGCGTGTGCATGACCGTCACGGGCCGCAATGCCGCAGCGACCAAGATCGCGCAAAATCACGCCAAGGTCGTCTCCGCCTTCGCCGCGCAGGGCTGGAGCGAGCACGACAAAAAGCACGACACCGTCACCCGCTGAGCTTTTACTCACCACCATGACTTCGAACCGACTCTTCATCCTCATCGCCTCGCTCGCGGCCTTGATGGCGGGCATGCAGTTGAGCCGGCAGGGATGCCCGACCTGCGTGTTGCTGCCGAAGGCACCGGAAGCGGCTCCTGCCAACGATTTGACCTCCACCACCCCAAAACCATGAAACTCGAAAACGCCATCCGTGCCCTCGCTGGCACTTTTATCCTGATCAGCCTGCTCCTCGCGCACTACGTCAGTCCGAACTGGCTCTGGTTCACCGCCTTCGTCGGTGCCAATTTGCTTCAGTCCGCCTTCACTGGTTTCTGCCCTGCGGAGATGATCCTCAAAAAACTCGGTGTCGGCGGCTCATGCTGCTCGAAGACTTGATCCGGCGAACACCGTTCTTCCCCTGCCATGAAACGCCTTCTCCCGATCCTCCTCCTTGCCGCGTGCGGCAGGCATGAGTCAGCTACCCAGCCGGTTCCCAACCTTCCAAACACCGCTGTGAAGGTGCAGGTCGCCAAGCTGACTCCCCACACCGCCACCGAGGAGGTCGTGGGCACCGTGAGGTCCAAACAACGCGCCGTCGTCGAGGCGAAGGTCAGCGGCCGTGTGCTCGAATACACCGCCACGCCCGGCGCGATGGTGAAAGCGGGCGATCTGCTCGCGCGGCTCGATGTGCAGGAAATCCAGGCGAAGGTCGATCAGGCCCGCGCGATGCTCGATCAGGCGAAACGCGACTTTGATCGTCAAAAGCAGCTCATCGCCAGCAATGCGACCACGCGTCAGGAATTCGACGCGGCCGATGCTCGCGTGAAAATCAGCACCGGAGCCGTCAGCGAGGCCGAAACGATGCTCAGCTATGCCAAAGTCACCGCGCCCTTCGATGGCGTGGTCACGCGCAAGCTCGCTGATGTGGGCGATCTCGCGATGCCGGGCAAACCGCTGCTCGAAATCGAAGCACCGACCTCGCTGCGCTTCGAAGCGGATCTTCCCGAGGCCATCCTCGACCGCGTGAAGCTCGGCGAAAAGATGCCGGTGCGCCTCGCAAAGGTCATCGAAGGCACCGTGAGCGAAATTTCGCCCGTGGCCGATCCGGTGAGCCGCACCTTCAATGTGAAGTTCGACCTTCCAGCGACCGATGGCCTGCGCACCGGGCAGTTTGGTCGCGTTTCGGTGCCTGTGGCCGAGGTGAAACTGCTGCTCGTGCCGCAAAGCGCCGTTTTGAAGCGTGGACAGATGGAACTCGTCTTCGTCGCTCAAAATGGCAAAGCCGCGCTGAGGCTCGTGAAGACCGGCAAAGTGCTCCAAGGCCACGTGGAAGTGCTTTCCGGCATCGAAGAAGGTGAACAGGTCATCGTGAGCGAAAGCGCGAAACTCACCGACGGCCAACCCGTGACGATCCAGCCATGAGCGAGCCTTCCAACCCTCACCTCGGCATCGCAGGCCGAATCGCGGCGGCATTCATTGATTCGAAGCTGACGCCGCTCGTCGTCATCGCATCCGTTTTGCTCGGTGCCGCGGCGATCGTTTTGCTGCCGCGTGAAGAAGAGCCGCAGATCAAGGTGCCGATGGTCGATGTCATGGTCGCCATGCCCGGCTCCACCGCGAAGGAGATCGAGGAACGCGCCACGCGGCCGATGGAAAAGCTGCTGTGGGAGGTCCCCGGCGTGGAATACCTCTACAGCACCTCACGCGACAGCGAGAGCCTCGTCATCGTGCGCTTCAAAGTGGGTGAGGACCCGGAACGCAGTCTGGTGAAGATCACCGAGAAGCTGCGCTCAAATTTCGACCGCATCCCGATGGGTGTCACCATGCCCATCGTGAAGCCAAAGAGCATCGACGACGTGCCCATCCTCGCGCTCACATTTCACAGCGCCCGTTACGATCACCTCACGCTGCGCCGTTTGGCCGCACAGGTGGATGAATCGATCAAACAAGTGCCGCTCGTGGCCGAAACGACGCTGCTTGGCGGTTCGCGTCGCGCCGTGCGCGTGATGCTCGACCCCGTAAAGCTCGCCAGCCGCAATCTGAGCCCCGCAGGCCTCGTGCCGATGCTCCAGCAGGCGAACCGACAGTTCCGCGCCGGTGGCCTCACCACCGGCAACAACGAAGTCCTCGTCGAAACCGGTGCCTTCCTCAAAACCGCCGAAGAAGTCGGCAACGTGGTCATCGGCGTCTTCAGCGGCCGTCCCGTGTATCTGCGCGAAGTCGCCGAGATCGTCGATGGAGGCGAAGAGCCGACGCAATACGTCTTCCACGGCTCTAAAACGAACGACGAACCCGCCGTGACGCTCAGCATCGCCAAACGGCCTGGCGCGAATGCGATCAGCGTCGCTGACGAAGTACTGCAGAAGGTCGAGCTGCTCAAAGGCAGCGTCATTCCCGCCGATGTCGGCGTGAGCATCACGCGCAACTACGGCGAGACCGCGGCGGAGAAGTCGAACGAGCTGCTGCTGCACATGGGCATCGCCGTTTTCAGTGTGGCGATCCTCATCTGGCTAACGCTCGGCTGGCGGGAGAGCGGCATCGTCGCGGTGGCCATTCCGGCTACGCTGGCGCTCACGCTGCTCGTTTTTTACCTCTACGGCTTCACACTGAATCGCATCACGCTCTTCGCGCTCATCTTCAGCATCGGCATCCTCGTCGATGACGCCATCGTGGTGGTGGAAAACATTGTTCGGCATTTCCACCTGCCGCAAAACAAAGGTCGCAATTGGTCTGCCATCGCTGTGGAAGCTGTGGGCGAAGTCGGCAATCCCACCATCCTCGCCACCTTCGCCGTGATCGCCGCGGTGCTGCCGATGGCCTTCGTCGGTGGCCTGATGGGGCCCTACATGCGCCCGATTCCGATTGGAGCCAGCGCGGCGATGTTTTGGTCGCTGCTGATCGCGTTCATCGTCACGCCATGGGCTTCGATTCGCATTCTACGTTGGGGGAAGAAGTATTCGACGCTCACAGAAGGCAAAGCGTCTGCCGCCGATCTGGCTCATCACCACGCAAGCGAACATCCCGAAGACTTCTTCACGAAGCTCTACCGCCGAATGATGGGCCCGCTCATCCACAGCACCGGCTGGCGCTGGATCTTCCTCATCGGCATCACCGCACTGCTGCTCGGCAGCATGGCGACCGTCGGCATCGGCTGGGTGAAGGTGAAAATGCTGCCCTTTGACAACAAGAGCGAATTCCAAGTCATCCTGAACATGCCGGAAGGCTCCTCGTTGGAAAAAACCACCGCCGTCGCCCGCGAGATGGCCGCGGCGATCCGCACGGAACCGGAGGTCACCGATTACCAGGTTTATGCCGGTGTCGCGTCGCCTTATAACTTCAACGGGCTGGTGCGGCACTACTTCATGCGTCGCGGTGCGAACGTGGCGGACATTCAGGTCAATCTGGTGAACAAACACGAGCGCAAGGCGCAGAGCCATGACATTGCCAAACGCGTGCGACCGGCCGTGGCGGCGATTGCGGAGCGCTATGGGGCCCGCGTGGCCATCGCCGAAGTGCCGCCGGGTCCGCCGGTGCTGCAAACGCTCGTCGCGGAGATTTACGGTCCGGATGATGAAGCGCGGCTCAAACTGGCCGAGAAGGTGAAAACCATCTTCAAGTCCACACCGGGTGTCGTCGATGTAGACTGGTATATTGAGGCCGATCAGCAAAAAGCCCGCTTCATCATCGACAAAGAAAAAGCCGCTCTGCACGGCATCAGCGCCGCCACGATCTCGCAGACGCTCAAAATTGCCGTGAATGGTGAAAACGTCGATTTGCTGCATCAGCCCGAAGAGAAGGAAGACGTCAACATTCGCCTCGAACTGCCCCGCAGTGCCAAAACCACGCCTGAGGAGCTTTTGGCACTCCGCGTGCGTTCCGGTGATGCCAACGCACTGCCCGAGCCCGGTGCCAGCGGCTCGCCGCTCGTGCCTTTGCGCGAGCTGGTGAAGGTGGAGCACGTCACCGTCGAAAAAAGTCGCTACCACAAGAACCTCATGCCCGTGACCTACGTCATCGGCGATGTCGCGGGAGTCGTCGAAAGCCCGGTGTATGCCATTTTTCAGATGAACGAGGCACTCAAGAAGCTCGACACCCGCGAGTTCGGCGGCAGCGGTGCAGAGCTGAAGATCCTCAACGCCTCCATGCCCTTCAGCGATGACGAGCCCGCGATGAAGTGGGACGGCGAATGGCACATCACCATCGAGGTCTTCCGCGATCTCGGCGCGGCCTTCGGTGCATGTTTGATCCTCATTTACGTGCTCATGGTCGGCTGGTTCCGCAGTTTCATCACACCGGCGATTGTCATGATCGCCATTCCGTTCTCACTGGTGGGCATTTTGCCTGCCCATGGGATGCTGGATGCCTTTTTCACCGCCACGAGCATGATCGGCTTCATGGCAGGCGGCGGAATCGTGGTGCGGAATTCGATCATCCTCGTCGATTTCATCGAGCTGCGCGTGCGTGAAGGCATGCCGCTGAGCGAGGCCGTGATCGACGCCGGTGCGGTGCGCTTCCGCCCAATGCTGCTCACGGCGATGGCGGTCGTCGTCGGTGCTGCGGTGATCCTCGCTGATCCGATCTTCCAAGGCCTCGCCATCGCATTGATGGCAGGCGAAATCGCAAGCCTGCTGATCAGCCGCATGGCCGTGCCGGTGCTTTATTACATGGCGAACAAGCCCTCCCATCCGTGACACGCTATGTTCTTTCCATCGCCATCGGGGCCGCGCTTGGCTCGCTGATGGGCTATTTCGGCCAGTGCAGCTCCGGCACCTGCCCGCTCACCTCCACCTGGTGGCGCGGGGCTTTGTATGGCGCGTTTCTCGGGCTGCTGTTTGCCTCGAGTGCGCGTGGGTGAGATCAGTTCTGCCGCATCCAGGCCACCAGCCTAGATGCGGGCTGGAAGCCGCTGGTCTGGGCGGTCAGTTTGCCATCGCGGATCAGTGCGAAGGCCGGGATGCCCTGGATGCGGAATTGTCCGGCGATTTGCGGCTGCTCGTCAGTGTTCACTTTGACGAAAAGCGCCTCGCCAGCGGCCTGCACGGCCGCTTTGGCGAACTCGGGTGCCATCATCTGGCAGGGGCCGCACCACGGCGCCCAGAAGTCGATCACGACGGGCAACGGGCTCTGGCTGACGAGCGCGGTGAAGGCCTCGATGTCGCTGATTTCGGCCGGCGCAGCGACGAGCGGCAGATCGGCTTTGCAGGTGCCGCAGCGGCCTTGCTGGCTGGCTTTGGCGTAGGCGATGCGGTTCGCGGTGCCGCAGGCCGGGCAGGACAGGATGATGCCGCGGGCATCGGTCGCAAGGGAGGCGCTCATGAAGGACAAAATCGGGTTGGAGTTAAATATTGCATATACGCATACACTCATATAGTCGTCTTGCAAGACAACCTTTCCCCACCATGAACAAGCACATCCTCATCCTCGGCGGCGGCACCGCGGGCACCATGATGGCCAACCATCTACAGCGTCGCCTGCGTGCCTCGGAGTGGCGCATGACGGTGGTGGATCGCTCGGAAAAGCACCTCTACCAGCCGGGTTTCCTATTCCTGCCCTTCGGCATTTATGACGAGAGCCAGATCGTGCGAAACACGCGGGATTTCATGCCGCGCGGCGTCGAGTTCGTGCAGGCGGAGGTGGATCAAATCAAGCCGGGGGACCATGCGGTGACGCTGAAGGACAGTCGCGAGCTGAAGTATGACATCCTCATTGTCGCCACCGGCTGCCGCACGGCCCCGGAGGAGACCGAAGGCATGCTGGGGCCGAAGTGGCGCGTAAACGTGCATGACTTCTACACGCTCGATGGTGCCAAAGCGCTGCGTGAGAAGCTCCAAAGCTTCACCGGCGGCCGCGTGGTGGTGCATATCAACGAAATGCCGATCAAGTGCCCGGTGGCCCCGCTGGAGTTCACTTTTCTGGCCGACACGTTTTTCCGCGAGCGCGGCATCCGCGACAAGGTCACTCTCACCTATGCGACGCCGCTCTCCGGGGCCTTCACGAAGCCCAAGGCATCGAAAAAGCTCGGTCATCTGCTCACCGACAAACGCATCGAGCTCGTCACCGACTTCGTGGCGGAGCGGGTGGACCAGGAAAACGACAAGCTGGTGTGCTTTGACGGTCGCGAGGTGCCTTACGACCTGCTGGTGACCACGCCGACGAACATGGGCGACGAGGCTGTGCGCCGCAGTGCGCTAGGCGACGACCTCGACTTCATCCCGACGCACAAACACACACTGCAATCGCTGCAGCACCCGGATGTCTTTGTGATCGGCGATGCGACGAACGTGCCCGCGTCAAAAGCGGGCTCCGTGGCGCACTTTGAGAGCGAAACGCTCGCGGACAACGTGCTGCGCCACATCAAGGGCGAGCCGCTGAAGGAAGAATTCGACGGCCACTCGAACTGCTTCATCGAATCCGGCAACGGCAAGGCGCTGCTCATCGACTTCAATTACGAGTATGAGCCGCACGAGGGGAATTTCCCCTTCGCCTTCGGCCCCATGAAACTGCTGGAGGAGTCCCGACTCAACCACTTCGGCAAGCTGGCCTTCCGGCATTTGTATTGGAACGTGCTGCTGAAAGCCTGGCCGATGCCGGGGATAAGCCGGCAGAAAAAGAAACCGCTCAACGCATAACAACCCACCATGAAAAAGAACATCGCAGGAACCGAGATCGACGTGAACGAAGAAGGCTACCTCACGGACATGACGCAATGGAATGAAGCCATCGCCGCCGCCATCGCGGTGGAGGAGGGCATCGGGGCGCTGACGGACGCACACATGAAGGTCGTGCGCTATTTGCGTGAGCAACAAGCGAAAGGCGCGGCGCTGACCATCCGCAGCATGGGCAAGAGCGGCGTCGTGACCACTAAAGAACTCTACGACCTCTTCCCCGGCGGCCCGCTGAAGAAGTCCTCGAAGATCGCCGGCATTCCGAAACCCGTCGGCTGCATTTGATCTGGTAGGGACGTGCTGCGTCGCGTCCCACTTTGAAAACTTCGGCGGTGACGCAGCACCGCCCTACCCAAACGATTTATGACCGACGACAAACAACCTGTGAAAAAGATGTCCATCATCGTGAGCCGCGGCTCGCTGGATGGGATTTACCCCGCGCTGATCATGGCGAACGGCGCCCGCATGGAGGGCATCGAGGCGTCGCTATTCTTCACCTTCTTTGGCCTGAATGCGCTGGCGAACAAGACGCTCGACAGCCTCAAGGTGTCCACCGTGGGCAATTCCGCGCTGAACATGGCCATGCCGATGCTCGGCCTGCCGATGACGATGCCGTTTCCCACCTGGATGGGCGCCTTGCCTGGTGTGTCCGCCTTTGCCACGCACCTCATGAACAAGGAGATGGAGAAGCTCGACATCCCGCCTGTGCGCGAGTTCCTGGAGCTCATCTCCGACTCCGGTGGCAAGATCTTCGCCTGCAAGCTGGCGATGGACATGTTCAAGCTGAAGAAGGAGGACCTCATGGACCGCGTCGATGGCGTGCTGACCGTGGGCGACTTCTACAACGAGTCCGCCGGAGCCGGCACGCACATCCTTTTCACCTGAGCCATGCCCGCGCTGAGCAACGATCCCGCCCGCTGCGAGGTGATGAACCTCGCCTGGGGCCCAAAAGGCCACGGCCCCTATCTCGTGCGGCAGGAAGGCTACGCTCCCGGCAGCAGCACCTTCAAAATGCAGCGCTTCATCCTGCAAAAGGATTGTCGCTGGCTGCTCAATCTCGCCTTCGTCATGCTACCGGAGGCCGAGCAGGAGGAGCAGTTGTTTCACAGCCTCACGGAGGTGCTGCAAATGTTCGAAAGCCTCAGCTCAAAGCCCGTGATTGCCCACGCCCACCTCCCCGCCGGTGCCAACGCCGACGAGATCCTCGCCCACTTCGAGCAATGCACCCACCGCATCCTGCGCGGCATGCGGACATGCTCCACGGTGCCGCTGAAAATGTAGGCGCGTTCGCCAGAACGCGGCCCCTGTTAGCCCCACATCTCATCCTGGCGAATGAGCCTACTGACTCATCCTTTCTCATTTCATGAAAACATCCCCCAAAGTCATCATCGTCGGCGGCGTGGCCGGCGGAGCCTCCTGCGCGGCACGACTGCGCCGTCTCGACGAGCACGCGAGCATCACCGTGTATGATCGCGGCCCCTTCGTGAGCTTTGCAAACTGCGGTCTGCCCTACCATGTCGGCGGCGTGATCCCGGAGGAGGCGAGCTTGCTGCTCGCCTCGCCGCAGCTCTTCCACAGCCGGTTTCGGATCGGCGTGAAGGTGCATCATGAGGTCACCGCGATCCGCCGGGAGTGCAAAACGGTCACGGTGAAGAATCTGCTCACGGGCGAACAGTTTGAAGACGCCTACGACGTGCTCGTGCTCTCGCCTGGAGCAGCTCCGATCAGGCCAGAGCTGCCGGGGCTCGATTTGCCGGGTGTTTTCAGCGTGCGCAGCATTCCCGACACGCGGGAGATTCGTGGCTGGATCACGCAAAAAAGCGCCAAACGTGCCGTCGTGGCTGGTGGAGGCTTCATCGGGCTCGAAATGGCCGAAAACCTCCGCCACCTCGGTTTGGAGGTCGTTGTGGTCGAGGCTGGGCCGCAGCTCATGCCCGCGATAGATGCGGAAATGACCGCACCGCTGAAAAAGCACCTGCAAAAGCACGGGATCGACATCCGGCTGAATACACCGCTGGCCGGCATCGCCGCGAAAAACGGCCAACTCGTCGTCAATGATGCCATCGAGACCGATCTCGTCATCCTCGGCCTCGGCGTGCGACCGGAGACAACGCTCGCCAAGGCCGCCGGACTCACGCTCGGCCAGCGCGGCGGTATTTCCGTCGATGCGCAGATGCGCACGAGTGATCCCGCCATCTTTGCCATCGGCGATGCCGTGGAGGTGCATGATCTTATCACCGATACCGACATCCTCCTCGCCCTCGCCGGTCCCGCGAACCGCCAGGGCCGAATAGCGGCCGATGTTATCGCCGGACGCGACAGCGCCTTCCGTGGCGTGCAGGGCACGGCCATTTGCGGCTTGTTTGACCTCGCCGTCGCCCAGACCGGTGCCACGGAGAAGTCACTGCGCCGCGCCGGGATCACCGACTACGAAAGGGTGTATCTGCACCCGAAGCACCACGTCGCCTACTACCCCGGCGCACAGACGCTGCACCTGAAGCTGCTCTTTGCGAAGCCCGATGGCCGCATTCTAGGCCTGCAAGCCGTCGGCATGGCCGATGTGGCGAGGAAGGTGGATGTCGTCTCCGCCTTGATCCAGAAAGGCGGCACCGTCTTCGACCTTGAGGAGGTGGATCTCTGCTACGCGCCGCAATTCGGCGGGGCCAAGGACGCGCTGAACTACGCCGGCTTCATCGCCGCGAATCATCTGCGTGGCGATCTGCCGCTCTCGCATTGGAACGCGCTGCCGGAAGGAGCCTTCCTGCTCGATGTGCGTGACGAGGATGAGTTCGCCGCAGGCCACCCGGACGGCGCGGTGCTCATCCCGCTGCCCCAGCTCCGTGACCGCCTCAGCGAACTGCCGAAGGACAGGCCCCTGCACGTCTATTGCGGCGTCGGCCAGCGTGCCTACTACGCCGTCCGCCTGCTCCAGCAGCACGGATTTGATGCGAGAGACATCAGCGGTGGCTGGATCACGGCCGGAATGATGCCATGAGTGAGGATCCTGCGTATGAAACTCGACCGTCTGATCGCACGCCACCGCTTCATGGGGAGAAATGCGGCGCTGAGAGCCATCGGAGCGGGGCGCGTGCGCGTGGAAGGTGGGGTGATCACGGACGGGCACACGGAGGTGAGCCGCTTCTGCACCGTGCTGCTGGACGGGGAGGCGGTGCAGGCTGCGGAGCGCGCGATGTATCTCGTGATGCACAAGCCGGCAGGCTGGCTCAGCGCTACGAAGGATCCGCTGCAACCCACGGTGCTCGATCTGATCGACGATCCGGACAAAGAGACGCTGCACATCGCCGGGCGTCTGGACAAGAACACGTCCGGCCTGCTGCTGCTGACGAATGACGGACGCTGGTCGAACCAATTGATGAGCGCGGAATCCAAAGTGCCGAAGGTTTATCGCGTGGAAACTCACGAGGTGATCCCACCAGAGGCAGTGGAGGCCTTTGAGCACGGGTTTTACTTTCACACGGAGGACATCACGACGCTGCCCGCGCATCTGGTGATCCTCGGATCGCGGCTGGCGCGAGTGACGCTGCACGAAGGGCGCTACCATCAGGTGAAGCGCATGTTTCACCGTGTGGGCTGCCGCGTGGCGGCGCTGCATCGGGAAAGCGTCGGCGGATTGAGCCTGCCGGGCGATTTGAAGCCGGGCGCGTGGCGTGCGATGACGCCACAGGAGATCGATTCGGCGATGCGCTCCGCGCCTCACGCGTAAAGCAAAAACCCCTGCCGCTGAGAGCGGAAGCTCTGCACCCAGCCCTGCCAGCGCGAGGCGATGACCGGCCCGGAGGTGCCGCGCAGCAGGTCGCGATGCAGCGAATCGCTGCCATAGACCTTGTTGAAGAGGTTCAGCTTCGAGCCGCTCATGTTGCGCGCGGCCTTGCCGCCGGTGAGCCGGTTGATCTCCGCCAGCAGCATCACATCGAGACCGGTGAGGTCGGCGGTGTTGCGCGGATGGATGTGGAGCTTCACCCCGCCGAAACCGTTTCGCGAGTAAGGCGAATAAGTGACGCCGGGCGTGTTCCACCGGCGGCACGCGGCGAGCAGCGCGTTTGCGTTGACACCGCTGCCACCTGCGTAGCCGAAGGGATTGTCCGTGCCGATGCCCACGTCCACCGCCGCCGCGCCGCCAAGGATGCCGGTGGCGACATAATAAAACGGCGAGGTGGCATACGGGATGTTCGGCGAGGTGGGATGCCAGCGCAGGCCGGTGTCCTGCCAGATCATGCCGCGCTGCCAGCCCTGCATCTTCACCGTGGTCATGCGCGGCACGCTGCTGACCCAGCCGCGCGCGCAGGCCATCTGCGCGATCTCGCCCGCCGTCATGCCATGCACATACGGCACAGGCACCTGGCCGACGAAGGATTTCCATTTGGATTCCAGCGGCGGCCCCTCCACACGCCAGCCGCCCATCGGATTGGGCCGGTCGAGCACGACAAAGAGCTTTCCATTTTCCGCCGCGGCCTCCATCGAGACGATCATCGTGCTGATGTAGGTGTAGCTGCGGCAGCCGATGTCCTGGAGGTCGAAAACGAGCACGTCGATGGGCGCGAGCATCGCGGGCGTGGGCTTCCGCGTCGGCCCATAGAGTGAATAGACTGTCAGTCCGGTCACGCTGTCCCGCCGGGTGCTGACATGCACCCCCGCCTTGATGGAACCGTCGATGCCATGCTCCGGCGCGTAGAGCGCGGTGAAGTTCGATCCCAGCGCACGCTGAAAAAGCTGCCGCGTGCGTTCCCCTCGCCCGGTGAGGCTGGTGTGGTTCGTGATCAGGCCCACGCGTTTTCCACGCAAGAGATCAAAACCACGCGAGGCCAGCACATCGACGCCCAGCATGAACGGCCCCGCCGCAGGCGGCGACTGCGGATGGCGATAGACCTGCGGCATCGGCCCCTGGCAGGCAGGCAGCAATGAGGAAAGAGTGAGGCCCGAGGCAAACTGGCGGCGCGTGAGATTCATGCGGCTCCTTTATCGCCGAAGCGGCCGCTGGCAGCAACCCGGCTCTCCATATCGTGCGGGATCAGGCGGGCTTCGATGTTCCGCCGGCATTCGAGCGGCCGGCTTTTTCATCCCCGCCTTGCATGTCCGGCAGCGAATCCAAATAAAGCGCCTCCACCTTGTCACGCGCCCACTGCGTTCGACGCAGGAAGGTGAGGCTGGACTTGATGCTCGGGTTCCAGTTGAAGCAATTGATCGGGATCATGCGCCCGAGCATCTCCCAGCCGTAATGCGCCACAAGTTGCGTGACCATCATCTCAAGCGTGATGCCGTGGAGCGGGTTTTGGGGGCCGGCGGCGTGCATGGCGGGTCACTCCTCTGGAAGTTCGCCCGTTTGGGCCGCTTTGATGACCTTGGCCTTTCCTTTCGCGCCCAACTGGCTCGTTTTGACATACTCACCATCGAAATAGGCCCTCGCACCATGATACTCGCCCGTGTTCGCGCCGA
Organism: Verrucomicrobiaceae bacterium; assembly: GCA_015075365.1. Classification (GTDB taxonomy): domain Bacteria; phylum Verrucomicrobiota; class Verrucomicrobiia; order Verrucomicrobiales; family Verrucomicrobiaceae; genus Prosthecobacter. The sequence continues at coordinate 129,811 of JABTUN010000004.1, read as the reverse complement.
TGATCTCCAGCTTCTTGTCGCGAAGGATAAAGCTGAGGTTGGTTTCCGCCTCCTTGTCGGGATTTGACTTTTTATCGCTGAACCAGCCGATGGTTTGGTTCCAGGTGGCGACGCCTGCCAGCGCTCCCGTGTGCGAGGTGGGGCCGCGCACGCAGTCGATGATGAAATGGAGCCTCCCCTCCTGCTCCACGATTTCGATGGAGCCCCCATAGCTGTCACTCCACACGCCGGTGAGGGTTTCTTCCGCGTCCCACTCACGAATGAGGCCCTTCAGCCACTTGGTGCGCTCCTCGGCCAGATAAGCGGCGGCCTCCAGATACTCCGGCGCGTTCAGGGAAAGCTCGTCGCTTCCGTCAGCACCCGCATAGATCGGTGAGCGTGCCAGATAGTCGCGATGCCCGACCCATGCACGCTGGTCCTCCTTGAGCTTGTTGAACTCAAACTCCGGAAGCGCCTTCTTCGCGGCAGCCCACGTCTCGTTCAGCGCCATGTCGGCCTTGTCGAACAGGGCCTTGGCCTGCGACGGTGTAAGCTTTTGATCCTGGGCCGTGGCAAGGCGGCAAAAGGCAGTCGCCAGCAGTGTCAGAAGGAGCCATGGGATGTTTTGCATGCGCGGGAGAGTAAACTTCACGCGCGCCTTGTCCAAATGCGTTTCAGGACAAGCACGCCGCCCACCAGCGCGACGAGGATGATCACGACCTTCCAGTCTGACTTCAGCGGGGCTTCCGCGGCGGGCACCTCCTCCTTGATTGTGACGGTTTGCGGCAGCAGATCGGCCATGTCCTTCAGTTCCGGCAGCTTCTGCCCCGGCGTGGCCTGATCTTTGACCAGTTGCTTCCAATCCACCGCCATCGCGATGTCCATGCCGGGATTCTGCTCCTTCACCTGGCACGAACACGAGCCGATGAGAAACTGCGCCGCCTCATCGATCGTCTCCGGGCGGATGCCTTTGCCGACGAGCGCGTAAAGGGCGCGCCCCTGGCCGAAAATCGGAAACGCCATCGGCTCGTTGAAGCCGCGCAGGTCTTCCTCACTCGCCAAAAGCATCGCGATGAAGGCAGCCTCGGCGGGATCATCACGCTTCACCTTCACGATGGAGAAGGCGAGCCGCAAACCATCGCCAGGGATGGAGACGAGGCCGTTCTTGATGTCCTGCTCGTCGAGCTTCGGCAGGTTCATCACACCGCCGAGGTAGTCGAGGCGTTCCTCGAGCGTCTTCAGCGCCGCCGCGTCCTTCGTGGCATCGCCGCTCTCCAAAAACACCCACACGGCGCTCTCGCCACTGCCGAGCCGCTCCGCGACCTCCTTCCGCGCCGGCGAATCGACCAGCACGGCCAAATTGGCCTCCGAAAACGGCGCGGACCAGATCACCGCGTCATTGCGTGCTGACTTCGGCTGCCGCAGCTCGATCTTCGGCTCCGTGCCGGTCGTGACGACATAATTCTCCGGCAACTTCGCGCCTGCCGGAGCCGTCACGCGATACGCATCCGCCTCCCAATGCTCCAGCGCATAGCGAAACACCGGCACCGAGCAGGCGAGGGCGGAGCTGGCGGTGATCAGCAGCAGAATCAGGGCACGAGATCTCATTTTTTCTTCTTTCCTCCTTTGGCTGCCATCGCGGCCGCCCGCCCGTTGGGACGGGCAGGGTCAAACGCGGGGTTTTTGACCGGCATGAGAGCCCCAACGTCCCGCTGCCAGGCTTGAAGCTCGGTGAACATGGCGTTCACACGTTCCGGCTCCCTGTCGGCGAGATCTCGCGTCTCGCCGATGTCGTCACGCAGGTTGTAGAGCTCTTTGCGATCATCCTCGAACCAGTGGATCAGCTTCCAATCGCCACGGCGGATGGCGGCACCGGGCGCGCCGCCCTGGTTGCCGTAATGCGGATAGTGCCAGGCCAGCGCGCGCTCCGGAAGATCCTCCTCTGCCTTCAGCAGCGGGCAAAGGCTCATCCCATCGATCTTGGATGACGTTCTGGCACCTGCCGCCTCCATGAGTGTGGCGAAATAGTCCGGGCTGCACACCGGGGTGCCGATCACACGGCCGGGTTTCAGCACGGCGGGCCAGCGGATGATGAGCGGCTCACGAATGCCTCCTTCGTAAAGCCAGCCCTTGCCGCCGCGCAGCGGCAGATTGCTCGTCGGCGAGCCCTCGCTGGTGCTGAGACCGCCGTTGTCCGAGGTAAAAATGACAAGTGTGTTCTCCGCGAGACCGAGCGCGTCGAGTTTCGACAAAATGGTGCCCACGGCGGTGTCCATGGCCTCGACCATGCCGGCGTAGGTGACGTGTTCTTGAACAAGGCGCACGTCGCGCGGCTCCTCACGGCCGAATCTCGGCTCCAGGCCGAGTTTTGCACGTTTCGCGGCATACTTGGCCTCCAGCTCCTTTTTGGTGTTCAGGGGCGTGTGCACATCGTAGAAGGCGTAGCAGGCGAAAAACGGCCGGTCTTTGTTTCCCTCGATGAACTTGCACGTTTCGGCCGCCAGACGATCGGCGATGTGCTCACCCGGCGGACCATCGGGCAGGCGCGGGTTGTTGTAAGGCGTGAAATACTTCCCCGGGCCGTAGGGGCCGCCTTTTTCGATGCCGCCCATGTTGATGTCGTAGCCCTGGTCCTCCGGATACCAGCCCTCCATGCCGAGATGCCACTTTCCGGCGAAGAAGGTGGCGTAACCGGCGCTCTTCATCATCTCGCCCATGGTGACCTCCTCATGCGCCAGGCGGTCTTGATATGGCGCGGGCAGGAGGATCGTGTTCCGCTTCCAAAGCTCCGGCTTCAATGCCGCGCCGATGTAATCCGTGATGCCGGTGCGCTGCGGCCAGCGGCCCGTCTGCACCGCGGCGCGGGTGGGCGAGCAGACAGGACAGGCGGCGTAGGCGTTCGTGAAGCGCGCGCCCTGTTTGGCCAGCCGGTCGAGATTCGGCGTCTCGTAAAACGTGCTGCCGTAACAGCCGAGATCGCGCTGCCCCAGATCATCCGCGAGGAAAAAGACCACGTTTGGCCGGTCGGCCGCGCCGAGCAGCGGACAGAAGGCCGATAGAAGAAAGAGAAGACGAACCATGGCGGCAAAGAACGAGTCACGCAGGCCTTGCCTTGCGATGTTCCGGCTCACTTCGGCAGCACGCGGACGATGAAGGCCTTTTTCTCGCCGAAGTATTTGGCGGCGACGCGTTGGATCTCCTTGGCGCTGATGTCGGCCATGATGCCGGGAAGTTTTTGCAGGTAATCCCAACCGAGGCCGTTGAGTTCGTTCCAGGCAAGGCTGTCGGCCATGCCGGGGTTGCCTTGCTGGGCTCGCAGCCAGGAACTGCGCCAGGTGACGCGGGCGCGTTCGATCTCATCGGTGTGGAGGCCGTTGGCGGCGAGGTCGTTGATCTGCGCCATGAGCTCTTTCTCGGCCTGTTTGACCTTCTTGGGATCGGTGCCGACGTAGAAGTAGAAGGCTCCGGTGCCCATGGCGGCAAAGTTTTGCGCTCCGATGTAGTAGGCGAGGCCGAGCTCCTCGCGGATGCGATTGAAGAGTCGGCTGCCCATGTCACTGCAGGCTTCATCAATGAGGCTGAGGGCATGCACATCGCGGTCTTCGAGGCCGACGGTGCGGAAGCCGACGACGAGGACGGCTTGCTCTTTGTCGAGATGCTCGGTCCACGCGGCGGGTTTGGCGCTGGCATGGTAGGTGCGGCTGTGGGTGCTGTGGCGCGGGCCTTTCGGGAGCTTCGCAAAGACCTTCTCGACCTGCTTTTTGACCTCGGCGGCCTTCACATCGCCGAAGACGCAGAGGACACCGTTGTGCGTGGCAAAGCTAGCGCGGATCATGTCGCGGCAGTCGGTGAGCTTGAGGCTGGCGACGGTCTGCTCGTTGCCGAGGGCGGTGCGGTGGAAGGGCTGGCCGGCGAAGATCTCGCGGCGTGCCTTGCGCAGCGCGACGGTGAGCGGATCCTCTTTTTCTTCGAGGATGCTGGCGATCTGGCGCTTCTTCACATCCGCGAGGCTGCTGGCGGGCAGCGCGGGGTTCAAGATGAGGTCGGAGAGCAGGTCGAGCGCGTCATCCTCATCGCCGCGCATGACATCGGCACCGAGGACAAAGCGATGCGCGTCCGCATTGCAGGTGAGCGAGCCGCCGCGGTTCTCCAGATCGGCGGCGATCTCGGCGGCGTTGCGCTTCTTGGTGCCTTTGAGCAGCATGTGGGCGGAGATCTGCGTGACTCCGGCGGTGAGGTCGGTCTCAGCGGGTACGCCGGCCAAAAAGTTCGCGCGGATGCTGACGAGTGGCAGGCGCGGGTTTTCGCCGACGAGGAGTTTGAGACCGTTTTTGAGCGTGAAGGCCTTGATCTCGGCGTGGGAGCTTTCGGAGCTGTTTGAAGTGGTTTTCGCGTTTTCGACATCGGGGCCGACGAGGACGGTGGAGATGGCCTCGGGCATCAAATAACGCCGCGCGACCTCGCGGATGGCATCAGGCGTGAGGGCGCTGATGGCGGCGAGATACTGACGCTGATAGTCGAGCGATCCGGCGAGCAACCAACCATGCCCGAGCGAGCTGGCCTGGCCCTTCACGGTGGTGAGCGTGCGAATCTGGCTGCTGAGCGTGGCGCGGACGGCCTTGTCGAGCTCCGGACGACCGGGGCCGCTGCGGCGCATCTGCTCGACGACCTGCGTCATGCTCTCGCGGAGCTTCGCGGTATCCGCGGGATTGCATTCGGCTTCGACGGTGAAGAGGCCGCACTCGGCGGCGCACCACGCACCGGCCCACACCCAATGCGCGAGGGCTTTTTTCTCCCGCAGCTCCTGATACAATCGCGAGCTGCGACCGCTGCCGAGCAGGAAGGCGAGCACGTCGAGCGCGGCTTTGTCCGCATGGCTCTCGCCGGGAATCTGCCAGCCAAAGGCCACGCGGGTGAGATCGGTGGTGAAGTTCTTCGCGGCGTAGCGTGCGCCTTGCTGGCGCGGCTCCTGCGGCAGCAGCGCGGGATCAAAAGCGCGGCGCTTCCAAGTGCCGAAGTGCTTCTTCACGGCTTCGATCACCTCGTCGGTCTTCACATCGCCCGCGATGACGACGAAGGCATTGTTTGGCACATAGTGACGCTGCACAAAGCCCGCCACATCGGCGCGGGTGATTTGATCAAAGACCTCGCGATGGCCGATGATGGGATGCCGCAGCGGATGCTGGCGGAAGACAGTGCCCATGAGCAGGTGCTGCGTGACATCGCCGGGATCGTCATGGCCCATCGCCATCTCGCGGCGGATGACATCCATCTCGCGGGTGAGCTCGTCGCCATCGAGTTTCGAGTGGCGCACCATGTCGGCGAGGATGTCGAGGTAGCCCTCGGTGTGCTCGGCAAGGCCGTCGATCCAGTAAACGGTGCGGTTGAAGGTCGTGTAGGCATTCACATAACCGCCGAGCGCCTGGATGCCCTGCGAGATCTGCGCGGCCTCACGCTTCTCCGTGCCTTTGAAAAGCATGTGCTCCACGCAATGCGCGATGCCGGCACCGGTGTGCTGTTCCTCCTGCAAACTGCCCGCCTTGATCCACACCTGCACGCTGACCAGCGGATGCGCGGCGTCTTCACGCACGATGACTTCGAGGCCGTTCGGCAGCGTGATGACGCTGGCGTTGGAAGGCGGGACGGTAAGAGCGGGCTTCGAGGTGGAAAGACGAGGCATGTGCGGTGGCTAGATGGCACGGGATGAGGGCATGGCAAGGCGGAGAGAGGGATTGAACGGATTTGGAAACCCGCTACACTCCGCGCCATGCCAGTGGCGACTCTTCCAGCTCCGAAAACCTCGCTTCGTCGTGCTCGCGCCGTTCCCCGGCGCTCTGGCGGCCATGTGTCGCTCTCCTTTCCGAGGCCTTCGCCGGGTCAGACGATCATGGTGGGGCTGGGCGACTGGGACACCTACCTGATGCTGGACCGCCTGTGCGAGAAGCAGGGCATGCGCGTGCGCTTTCACCGAGGAATCATCGAAGTCATGAGCATTTCCTTCCCACACGAATCTCTCAAAGGTCAGATCGGCCAGTTTGTGCGCACCTACTGCAACGAACACGAGCTCGATTACAACGCCTGGGGCAGCACCACGCAGCGCGTGGAGGGAGTGATGGGCGGAGAGCCGGATGACTCGTTCAGCTTTGGTGCGGATCTCAAGAAGCAGCCGGATCTCTTCATTGAGGTGGCGCTCAGTTCGGGCGGCATCGACAAGCTCGAATTCTGGTGCGAGGTGAAGGCGCAGGAGGTCTGGATCTGGCAGAACGGCAGACTGCATGCCTTTGTGCTCAAAGGAGATGGCTACCAGCCGGTGACCAAGAGCAAGGTGCTTCCCGGCATCGATCTGAAACTGATCGAAGAGCTGGCCGAGGTGAAGCCTCACTCCAAAGCGATCCGGGAGTTCCAAAAACGCTGCCGCTGAGCCTCACCCCTCGCCCGTGTTCGCCCGGTCGCGTTCGAAGAGCTGGGTGAGCTGGATGCGGCGCTCGCGGACGATGCTGGCGTAGGCGTCCATGTCGTCCTGCACGGGCAGGAGGAGGTGGAAGGTCTCCTCGTCGAAGCCTTTCCAGCGCTTCGCGGCGGCCTCCATGGCCTCGGCGGGCTTGCCGAGCACGCGGAGGGCCTTCACGCCGAGCTCGAGGGCGCTGTGCATCTGCTCGTGCACAACATCCTCCGACTTCAATCCGAGCCCGATGAACTCGTAGCGTTGATCGTAGTCATGCGCCCGGGCGAGTATGCGCACATTCGGAAAGCGCTCCCGCACCTCGGCGACGAGCTGCGCCACCTTGTTGCGATCCGCCAGAGTGATGATGAGCATGCGGGCCTGGGCGATGCCCGCGGCGTGGAGGAGGTCGAGACGTGTGGCATCGCCGTAGAAGACCTTGAAGCCAAAGCTGCGCAGCATGTCCACATGATCGGGATCGCTCTCCAGCACGGTCACTTTGACGCCCTGCGACATCATGAAGCGGCCCACAAAGTTTCCGAAGCGGCCGAAGCCTGCCATAATCACCGGCGCGTCATGCTCGTCGATGGCATCCGCCTCGCGTGCGGGGGCGCTGACGGCCATGTAGCGAGGCGCGATGACTTTTTCATAGATCACAAACAGCAGAGGCGTGATGGCCATCGACAGCGCCACGACGGCGACGAGCAGCTTTGAGGTTTCCGCGTCGAGGATGCGCTGCTGGATCGCCATCGACAGCAGCGCGAAGGCGAATTCGCCGCCCTGCGCCAAGGCCAGCGCCAGCAACCAGCGATGGCTGCCGCGAAGCCGCAAAACGGTGGCGACGGCATACATGACCGCCGCTTTCGTCACGATCAAACCGACCACCAGCGCCGTGATGAGCACCGGTCGTCCCGCGATGACGCTGAAATCGAGCGAGGCCCCGACGGCGAGGAAGAACAGCCCCAGCAGCAGGCCTTTGAAGGGCTCCAGATTGCTTTCGAGCTCATGACGATAGTGGCTTCCTGCCAGCACCACGCCGGCCACGAAGGCCCCGAGAGCCGGTGAGAGCCCCACCTCGGTCATGAGCAAGGCCACGCCGACAATGAGCAGCAAGGCTGCGGCGGTGAGAAGCTCCCGCAGGCCTGTTTTGGCAAGGATGGCAAAGCCACGCGGTACCACAAATTGTCCGGCGAGCACGATGAGCGCCACCGCGCCGAGCGTGACGAGCGGCTGTGCCCAGTTCGGCAGTTCCTTCAGCCAGCCATGCTCTTCTCCCGAGGCCACACCGCTGGCGAGCAAGGGAAACACCGCCAGCATCGGGATGACCGAGATGTCCTGAAACAGCAGCACCGCAAAGGTGTCGCTGCCCGCGTCGCTGCGCAGCAGGGCTTTTTCTTGCAGCGTCTGGATCACGATGGCCGTGGACGAGAGCGCGAGGATCATGCCTGCGGCCAGTGCCGGTTTGAAATCGAGTCCGAAGGCCATCGCCGCGCCCATCACGGCCAAAGCCGTGCCGCTGACCTGAAGGCCGCCGAGGCCAAAAATCGGCCCGCGCATGCGCCAGAGCCTCGCGGGCTCCAGTTCGAGCCCGATCATGAAAAGCATGATCACCACGCCAAACTCCGCGAAGTGCATCGCCTCCTCGCCTTGAGTCCCACCGACCCATCCCAGCGCAAACGGTCCGATCACCGCGCCGCCGATGAGATAGCCCAGCACGCTGCCAAGCCCCAACCGATGCGCCAGCGGCACCATCAGCACCGCGGTGGCCAGGTAAATGAAAGCAGAGAGAAAGAAATGCGCGTCGTGCATGCCACGGCGAGCAAGCACGCGGCGGGCCGTTTATGCCAGCGCCTTCTTTTGGGACGTGGGCAAAAACGGCTCGGTGAAGGCCTTTGAGAAGGCGAAGCCGCCATCGAAGTCCTCCAGACTGTCGCCCTCGTTTTTGCCGAAGTAGCCCACGTCGATCAAATTATAGACGATGTGGCCCACATCGAGGCCGCGGGAGAGGCCCCATTCGTCGAGAACCGTGAGGGACATGGGGCCGAATTCGTGAATCACATGCTCGCGAAAGCCCTCCAGCAGCTCCTGGCCGCTGACGTGCTTGTCGTCCGCGCCGTCGCGGAATTTGGAGCAGGCCAGATGCAGCGCATCGCGCACCAGTTCATAGGCGGCGGGGTGGTAGCGCGGGTCTTTTTCGAGGCAGAGGTGGATGGCCTCGGCAAAACTGATCTGGGACTGCATGGAGGCGGTGAATGTGAGCGAAGCAGGGCGGAACGCAAGCCGGCAGGGCCGTGTCAGCCGAGGCCCACGGCATCGCGCACGCGGGCGAGCGTCTTGCGCGCGACGGAGCGCGCCTTCTCCGCGCCCTCGGCCAGCACACGGTCCACGTAGGCGGGATCCGCGGTGATCTGCGCGCGTTTTTCGCGGCAGGGGGCAAAGTAGTCGCTCGTGGCCTGGAGCAGGCGCTTCTTGAAGTCGCCGTAGCCCACGCCGCCGTTGAGGTGGTCCTGCACCATCTGATCGTAGTCCGCCGGGGAGGCGACGAGCTTGTAGAGGGCCAGGATGGAGCTGTTTTCGACCGGCTTGGGCGCCTCGACAGGCGTGGAGTCGGTCTTGATGCCCATGATCTTCTTTTTCAGGGCGGCGGGCTCCTCAAAGAGCTGGATCGTGTTGTGGTAGCTCTTGCTCATCTTCTGGCCGTCCAGGCCGGGGACGGCGGCCGTCTCCTCGCGGATGCGCGGCACCGGCAGCTTCAGCAGGCCCTCGCCAAAGGTCTCGTTCATCTTGACGGCAATGTCGCGCGTCACCTCGACATGCTGCTTTTGATCACGGCCCACAGGCACCACATCCGCGTCATAGATGAGGATGTCCGCGGCCATGAGCACCGGGTAGGCAAAGAGGCCGTGGGAGGGCTTGAGGCCGTTGGCGATCTTGTCCTTGTAGCTGTGGCAGCGCTCCAGCAGGCCCATGGGCGTGACGGTGCTGAGGATCCATGACAGCTCGCAGTGCTCCGGCACGTCGCTCTGGCGGAAAAAGACGCATTTGGCGGGGTCCAGGCCGCAGGCCATGAAGTCGATGGCCAGATCCCGCACATGGGAGCGCAGCAGCGGGCCGTCGTGGATGGAGGTGAGGGAATGGTAGTCCGCGATGAAGTAATACGCCTCCCCCTCCTCCTGGAGATGGATGGCGGACTGCATCATGCCGAAGTAATTGCCAACGTGGAGCCTGCCGCTGGGCTGGAGGCCGGAGAGGATGCGCATGGGAAGGTTCAAGGTCGGGGTTCAGGGTTCAGGGTTCAGGGTTCAAAGGGCGAGGATGGACGATGGATGAGCAATGGAGGGTGGAAGTCGAGGGAAGCAGCCGTTCACGAGGGTGTGGCACTGCCAGGAGGCAAAACCACCCGCCCAGGTCCATGCGGCACCACGCCTTCAGCAGGGTGGTGATGCTGGCATGCGCTCCACCCATTGCCAAGCAGCAATCACACCTGTGGCAACGCCCCCGAAATCGGGTTCGTTTGGTGCCACGTCTCGCCTGGCCCAGCCCGCGCAGGCCGGGGGGGGCGCGCACGGTTCACGAGTAGTAGCGCTTCATCCCCGAAGTGCCGCCTAGGCCGAATGACGCCCGAAAGCCGTCTTCCCGCCTGCGCAGGTCAGACGACCTCCGCTGCGGGCTGAGGACAGCTCGCCTGCCCGTTGCAAGTGGCGGTTTTGCTTGAAAATGGGGCCATCACCACGCCAAAGGGAGGCCGTCACCACGCCAATGGGGGCCTGTAGTGCTCCCCTCAAAGTTGGACAAGAGCCAGTGTTGTTCAGGCGGCTTGTTGATGGGGTGGGTTGCATAGGGTGAGGTAGGTTTGGCGTGGGGTGTTGTAGTTGAGGGCGGAGTGGGTGCGCTGGGTGTTGTAGTGTTCGATGTATCTGGCGACCGTCGCGCGTGCGGCGGTGAGGTTGTCAAAGCGGTGCTGCCAGGCGCATTCCTCTTTGAAGGTGCGGATGAAGCGCTCGCACAGGCCGTTTTGCTCGGGCGTGTAGGGAGCGATGTATTCCTGCGTGAGGCCGTAGTCACGCACGAGGGCGCGGTAGGCTCGTGAGCCGAAGACAAGGCCGTTATCGTGGCGCAAGGTGAGTCCTGATGGAGCGCCTCGAGTGGTGCCGAAGCGGTGCAGCAGGGCCTCTTCCAGCGCACGCTCGGCGGTCTTGGCTCGGGCGGTGTGCGCCAGATCCCAGCCGAGGACTTCACGCGAGCAGCAGTCGACGACCGGCACGAAGGCGCACCAGCCGTCGCGCCCGCAGTCCACGGTGGCGATGTCGGTGGCCCAACGCTGGTTGGGGGCTGCGGCGATGGATTTGAGGTGCTGCACACGCGGACGGCGGCCGATGCGGCGCTGCCTGCATGTCCAGCGGTGCAGGCGCATGATGCGGTGGACCTTCTTGCGGTTGACGATCATGCCCTGGCCTTTGGTGAGACGGGCATGAGTCATGCGCACGCCATAGGTGGGATGAGCCTCGATCACCGCACGGATGGCCTCGACGCACGCGGGATCGCACCGCGGTTCGAGGTGGCGTCCATGCGGCTGGTAATAGGTGGTGGAGCGTGCCACGCCGAGGAGACGGCACAGCACGCTCACAGGCACCGGCGGGGATCCCGATTGGAGAAGTTGGTTTTGCATGGCTACCACGAGATCCCTTCCGGCAAGTCCTTGCCCAAGTAGCGATGAGCTTTTTTTAAAACGTCCACATGCAGGGTGAGCTCGCCGACCTTGGCCAGCAGGGTCTTCTCGCGAGCCTCGAACTGCTGGGCGAGGTCGCGCGGATGACTGCGCAGGGCCTCGGTGCCCTGGGTGATGAAGTCCTCCTTCCACTGCTCGACCTCGGCGAGAGTCAGCGCGTGCTGGCGAGCAGCCTCCGCGGCGGTGGTCTTGCCTTGGAGGATGTCGATGACGAGGGCGGCCTTGCGCTTCGCGGTCCAGCGTTGCGGACTGTCGGCATCGGTTTCGATCTCGACGGCGGGAGGTGTGATGGCGGCTTTAGGCTTACTCATGGCAGAAGGCTCCGGGTTGAGGGTGAACAGCGACAAGTGGGAGGGGGCGGCGACCGCGCAGAAGCTCTGTTACGGCTACGCTGCGGCCTCGTCTCGCTACGCTCGACGAGACCTGCACTGCGCCTTCACAGAGCTTCTGCGCGGGGTGGATGTATGCCTGATCTTGGATCAGTTCGGAGAGCTTATCACCTGTCCAATCCAAGAGGGGGACGGAGCAGGCCGTCACCACGCCAATGGGGGCCATCACCTTGACGAAGTGAGCCATCACCATGGCATGGTGATGCGTCCCTTTGACGGGCTTTCTGCCTCCTTTTTTGAAGGTGATCCCCCCACCAGCGCCTCTCCAGCCGCTTTGAGCCTTCTTCGTTTCCGTGGACAGCAAAAGTTGGGTAAATACCCAAACTTGCCGAAGAGGCGGCCCGTTTCGTTCGCCTCATACCAGTCGGTATAGGTGTTCCCCTAGCGCACACCTGGAAGGGACGCCCATGAGAAAATGGCATCGGTGTTTTGAAGCACAGTCTCGCCATAACATTCCAATGCAACCTTGGCCGACTTTTTCCATGTACGCCGGGCACTCCACGAACGCCATATCCCAAACGCGAACAAGCACGGGTAACCGATCAATAAGGCGATAGCTCCGAGATTGCCTGATTTATCTATTCCGGCTGAAGCAACGGCACCCAAGTAAATAGACACAAACCAAAGCAGCCAGGACCAGCACCCAAATTTCTGATGGATGCCGATTTCGTAAAGCGCGCGGTGAGGTTCGGGCCAGCAGATCCATGTTTCCCTGGTATCGTGGTTCACAAGGTTGATCCAGCGCTTCTGTCCGGAGTGCTCAACCCACAAAAGACTGACTCGATGTCCATTGCGTAAAAATACCTGGTGAGACATGAATTGACGCGGTCGCTCAATGCCATCAGCACCCATCAGAGCGAATTCCGCCCTTTGAGCAGAATGGATGTTGGCTCCCGTTCCGTGAATGTCCGTTTGCTTGTTTAGTCCACAGAGAACACCTGATTCATGGTGAATGGTGGTCTGTTTTCCGTTGAGGACCAGACTTTGTGGTGGCACGGGGTCAGGAGACGTCATGGGTAGTTGCCAAAACTTTGATTATGCAGGGGGGCTGCTCAAAAACTTCGTGCGTAAATGCGACAGGGGACAGAACAAACGATAGTAAATTTGGAATCACAAATGCCGACTGCAATGGGTAAGTTCGCCCTTGGCGCTAGGAAATTGCTTTGAGGGGGCCGGTTAGGGTTGGCCCTGGACGCGGCGAGCAAGAATGACGCCCGAAGCTACCTTCCCACCCGCGCAGGCCAAACAACGTTCGCGGCGGGCTGGGGACAGCCCGGACTGCGGGCTACTTCGAGAACTGCTTGTCGATGGCGTCCAGGTATTTCGAGATGGGGTCCTCGCGGGGAGGGAGCTCGCGCTGGATGAGGGCGGGGAGGTTGAGGAAGTCGTCGAACTTGCCGGAGAGGCGGCCCGTTTCATTCGCCTCATACCAGTCGAGGTAGTCGCGCACGGCCTTGGTGTTTTGCAGGGCGGCGAGGGCGGCCTGGCGCAGGGAGGGCAGGCGCGTTTCCATGTCCTTGGTCTTCCCCTGCTGGAGGGCCAGCATGACATCGAGATAGGCGGTGACGACCGGGCGGAAGAGCACGCAGGCCCGGAGCTGGAGAGCGCGGAGGGCGGCCACGTTGCGCTCCAGGATCTCCTTGCGATCCTTGCGCTTGAGGACGTGCTGGTATTCCTCGACGGGCAGAGTGACGAGGACCATGCCGGGCGGCGGCTTGCCCAGGTCATCATCCGTGGCGGTGGAAGCCGCGGTGGCCGGCGGCTGCTGCGGCACGGGGAGGGGTTTGGCGGCGGGGTTGGTCGTGCGCGGGCTGCCATCGGCCGGTTTGACCGGGCGGGCGACGGGTTTGGCGTTGGGGTTGGTGCTCCTGGGCGGGGTGGAGGAGGATTTGCTGTCCTTTTTCTTGGGAGCGGCCGCCGGTTTGGCCGGGGGCGGCGGTTCAGCGGGCTTTTCCTCCTCCTTTTTCTCGTCCTTTTTGCGTTTGAGGAAGTCGAGGAAGGCAGGGCGGGGCTGCGCGGGGGTGAGGAACTGCCAGGCATCCGCCAGGCTGGGGGAAAGCCACTCCAGCACGGAGGTCTCCCGCGCCGGAGCGCCCAGGTCGAGGAGCACGGCGGCCTCAGCCTCACCCTCGGTTTCCGCAGGCTTCTTTTTCTTGTCGTCTGACGTGTCCTTTGTCTCGTCCACCGGAGGCTCGTCCCCGGTTTTCTTCTCCTCGGGCTTCTTCTCCTCGGTTTTCTTGCCGCCGCGGAACCAGTTCAGCGGATTGAGTTTGGAGGGCTTGTCCTCCTTGGTTTCGGGCTCCTCGACGGGTTTGTCGTCGCTTTTCGCCTTGGCGGGCGGGGGAGCCGGTGCCTGGGGTTTGTCGGTGGAGGCCGGCTTGGGCTTGTCCCCGGTCTTTTTGTCCTTGGCGGCTTCTTCGGCGGCTTTTTTCTCCTCCGCGGCTTTTTCGACCCTTTCGGCTTTTTCCTCCGCCAGGCGCGCCATTTCGTCCGCTGCCTTCTGACGTTCCTCGGCGACGCGGAGGCGGTCCCGGGACATGAGCCGGCTGAACAGGCTGCTGCCGCCGGCGGTGGAGTCGGAGGCGGGTTCTTCGTCGGTTTTTTCAGTTTCCGGCGGCATGTCGGCCGCGGCGGTCTTCTCCGTCTTTTTCGTGGCGGGCTCCTCCTCGGCCGGGTCCTCGGCCGTTTCAGGCATTTCCTCCGCCTTTTTGCCTCCGGCGAGGCCAAAGGTCAGGTAGCGCAGCCAGCGGGAGGATTTGCCGTCCCCGGCCGTCTCTTCCGCGGCGGCTTCATCCGTGGAGGGAGCGGGCTCGGGGGCCGCGTCCGCGCTGCTCTTTTTGGCGGCGGCTTTTTTGGGGCTGGCGGAGGCGACGGCCTTGACCGGTGGCTCATCCGTGGCGGCGACGGGAGACGGCGGCTTCGGCTTGGGCGCGTCCGGCGGGATGACATTGAGCGGGGCGGGGATGACGAAAGGACGGGGCTGGATGTCCTTTGGCGCCTCCTTTTCCGGCGCGTGGTAGCGGATGGTGATGGCATCCTCGAGGGCGCGGAGGCTTTCATCCGGGCCGAGGGGCTCCGCCATGCCGCGTTTGGCGAGGGTGGCCATTTGCAGTGCCCACCACTTGTTGAGGCTGGAGGCGCTGGCGTTGAACTCCGGGAAGGCGGCGCTGAGCAGCTCCCGCTCCGGGCGGGGATCCGCGGCCAGGGAATTGAGGAACTTGTTCAGGCGCGTGCCGCCGTTCGGCTGATCAGCGAGGGCCATGACGAGCGCGGCGCAGGACGTGTCGTAGATGGCGCGGGAGAGGCTGTCCATCTGCGTGGGGGAGGCCTCGATGATCTCCTCGATGCCGTAAATCTTCCCGCTCTTGAAAATGGCGGCGAACATGGTGCTGGGGCGCGCGGCGGCGCGGTAGTCCATGGCCTGGAGCACGCCGTTGAAGAGCCAGTCGGGCAGCAGGAGGCGGTTTTCCGGCTTGGTGAGCTGCGCGTGACCGCGCACGATGCGCTCCGCCAGCAGGACGCGCACGGTTTCACGGCGCAGATCGCCCAGCTTGAGGTCCGGCCCCTCGTTGACGGTCATTTGCAGGTGGAAGCCGCCGCCGCTGGCCGCCTCGACCTCCGTGATGACGATGGAGACAGGCGGCGTGCCGGGCGGGAGCTTGCGCGCGTCCTCCCCGGTGTTGAGCAGGACGACGACCGGCTGGCTGAAGGGCTGGGAGTCACCCAGCACGGCGCGCAGCTCGGCGGCGATGTCATCGAGGTGGGAGGACATGGCGCTGCGGGTGGACAGCTCCTTCCCGTGCACGCGGAACTGGCCGCTGGCGCTGGTGGAGGTCGTCACCGGCATTTTTTCCGCCGGGGTGGCCACGCGCGGGACTTCCTGCGCACCGCCAGGGGCGCTCGTGGCGGCCTCCAGAGCCTGCATCTTGCTGGCGCTGTTGTCCGGGGCGGCGGGCGCAGGGGCCACGGAAACCGGCGGCGCGGACGGCTGCGGCAGTGAGGGCACAGGCCGCGCGACCGGGGGCAGCGGCGGCGGAGCCGCAGGCGGCAGCGAGGGCGCGGCAGGCAGCATTTTCGGCGCGGCGGGCACCGCCGGGACGGGCAGCGGCGGCTGGATGGCCGCGGCGGCCTCCGCGGCCTTGTCCCGGTTGATCTGCGGCGGCGGTGCCGGGACAGGCGACGCCTGCTGGGCCTGCATGGAAAAGACCGGGCCGAGGGCCAGGAGGGCGCGGAGGAGGAGCGGACGCGTTTTCATATCAGGCAGCAGGGAACCGGGAGTCGAGCACGAGCTTGTCCTTGGCCAGGGTGATCTGGGTCATCTGGAAGAGGGCCTTGATCTCCTGCTCCAGGGCATCACTCACGACATCCAGCGAGGGATGGAGCGGGCGCATCATGCCGCGCGGCAGGCGCAGGTGGCCGAAGGCCCCGCCAAGCATTTCGACATGGAAATGATCATCCACACGACGCACGACGAGGTTCACACTGGCGGTGCGCGGGCTGCCGTAGATCTGCCAGATGAGGATGACGCGGGCATGCCCCGGTTCCAGATCTACGCGCACGCCATGGAGCGCGAAGCCGCTGCCCATGGTGCTGCCGATGCGGTTGGCCAGCGTGTTGGAAAGGTAGCGGTTGAGGTCCGCCTCCTTGATCTCGATGATGGTCGTGCGCTTGATGGCCGCCTGGCGCAGATCGCCGAGGAGGTCGTTTTCCCGCCCTTTCTCCGGCGCGGGCGCCACCGGCGGCAGCGTCTCCGCGCGGTGGGCCACCCACGCCGCGCCGCCCAGGGCACTGAGCAGCAGCAGGCGCAGGCACTGGAAGAGGAAGCGTTTCACAACAGGGCGGGGAGGGTGAGAAGACGGACGCGTCAGGCCGTGGCGGCCGCCTTCGCGGGTGTGGACGCCGGGGCGCTGGCACCAGCCGCAGGAGCCGCGGAGGCCGTGCCCCCGCCGCCGGACGCGGCGGCGGATTCCTGCTTGGCCGCCGCCTTGTAGGAGTCACTGCGGTAGTCGGTGATGTAGAAGCCGGTGCCTTTGAAGATGAAGCCGGCGCCGACGCCGATCTTGCGCTTCACCGGCCCCACGCAGCCTTCCTGCGGGCAGTCGGTGAGATGCGGGTCTTTCATGGACTGGCGGGCCTCGAAATGATGGCCGCACGTCTGGCATTCGTAGTCGTAGGTGGGCATGAGGAGGTTGTTGGGGGGTGGGTTGGCGGCCGGGAACGGCCGGGCGCGCAGCATGTCATGCCGGGCAGGCCGCTGCAAAAGGATTTTCCCCTCGGCGGACACCGCCGCGCCTTGCAATCCGCGCCAATGTCCTGTTCTAAGTGCGCGCCCATGATCCTGCCCTTTTTCGCCGCTGCCACGCCGCCCGTCTGGACCGTGGCCCCCTTTGCCATCCTGCTGCTGTGCATCGCGCTGATGCCGTTGTTTGCGGCGCATTTCTGGGAGCACCATTACCCGAAGGTGGCGGTGGGCCTCGGCGTGGTGACGGCGTGCTACTATGTGTTTGCCATGAAGGACTGGCATCCGCTGCACCACGCGGCGCACGAGTACGTCAGCTTCATGGCGCTGGTGGGATCCCTCTTTGTGATCTCCGGCGGGATCAACATCCGTGTGAAGGGGGAGGCCACGCCGCTGGTGAACACCGTCTTCCTCCTCATCGGCGCGGTGCTGGCGAACCTCATCGGCACCACCGGGGCCTCCATGCTGCTGATCCGGCCGTGGATCCGCATGAACAAATACCGCGTCACCGGCTTTCACATCGTCTTCTTCATCTTCATCGTCAGCAACACGGGCGGCAGCCTCACCCCGGTGGGTGATCCGCCGCTGTTCCTCGGCTTCCTGCGCGGCGTGCCGTTCTTCTGGACGCTGGAGCACTGCTGGCCCGCCTGGCTGATGGTGATCGCCCTGCTGCTGGCCGTCTTCTATGCCACCGACCTGCGCAACTTCCGCCGCGCCCCGAAGGACGTGCGGGACATGGAGACCGCCAACGAGCAGTGGCACTTCGCCGGGCTCATGAACCTGCTGTGGCTCGGCGTCGTGCTCGGCGCCGTGCTGCTGCCGAAAAACCTCCAGGCCATCACGTTCGGCGGCGTGCTCTCCCTGCCCGCGCTCATCATGGCCGCCGCGGCGCTCATCTCCTATTTCACGACCAAGCGCGCCGTGCATGAGGCCAACGACTTCAACTTCGGCCCCGTGAAGGAGGTCGGCTTCCTCTTCATCGGCATCTTCCTCACCATGATCCCCGCGCTGCAGATCCTGGAGCACGGCGGCGTGGCCGGTGTCAGCTCCCCGCTGAGCTACTACTTCGCCACCGGCTCCCTCTCCGCCTTCCTCGACAACGCGCCGACTTATCTGGCCTTCCTCGCCTCCGCGATGGGCCAGCAGGGCCTCTCCGTGGACAGCCCGGCGGACGTGCTGGCCTTCACGCAGGCACACGGCGCGCATCTGCTGGCCATCTCCCTGGGCGCGGTGTTCTTCGGCGCGGGCAGCTACATCGGCAACGGGCCGAACTTCATGGTCAAGGCCATCGCCGACCGCTCCAAGGTCCACACGCCGGGATTCATCGGCTACATGGTGCGCTTCTCCATCCCCGTCCTGCTGCCCATCCTCATCGTGACCGGCTGGGTGTTTCTGCGGTGACGCTAAACCCCGCGTCATCATGATTTGTGATTCCGCGCATGGAGTGTTGGATTTTCAATACTCCAGCATTCCATGACCCCATGGGCTTGAATTCACAATAGGTGATGACGCTCAGTATAACGCCAAACCAGCCAACAAAGCAGACGCCGCCGCCCCCTGCTCACACCTCCTTCTGCACCTTCCCGCCCAGGGACAGGATGCGCGCCTTGCTCTTCGCGTCCTCCGCCTCGGCGATCTGGCCGTTGCGCACAAACATCTGCGACAGCGCGGTCCACGCCAGCAGGTCGTTCGGACGCAGCGTGGTGGCCATGAGGCCGGCCCCGATCGCCTCCTGCACCTTCCCCTGCTTGAACAGCGCCATGCCCAGCGCGTGCCAGCCGTCGAAAAAGTCCGGGCTCAGCTCCACACAGCGGCGGTAGAGCACCACCGCCTCGTCGATCTCCCCCAGGGCCAGGTGCCCGTTCGCGTCATCGAAAAGCTGGTCCAGCGCCTCGTTCACGCGGTGCGCACGGCGGTCTTGACCGCCGCTTCCTCCAGTTTGCGGGCAAACCACGCCTGGAACAGGCCTTCGCGCTCCTGGCTGGAGAGGCTGTCCGCCTGCTGCTTGCGCAGCGTCGCGGCGTTCTCGCTCTTGCGCAGCTCCTTGGCGTTCACATAGACCAGCACCGTGCCCTTGTCCGTGTCCACCGCCTGGGACACCTGCCCCACCGCCGTCTTCGCCGCCGCCTGGGCGATCTGCGCCGCGTTCGGCACCTCCGCCGGCGGGCTGGCGTTCGGGATGTCCGCCAGCGCCGTCAGCGTCAGCTTCTTCTCCTTCACCAGGTCCTCGATCTTCTTCTTGTCCTTCAATCCGGCCGCCAGGAAGTCACGCGCCTCGTTCACCGCCTTCGTGCGCGCCTCCGCCGCCTTTTGGCCCACAAGGTTGTCCTTGATCTTGTCCTTCACCTCCGCCAGCTCCTGCTGCTTCGGCTCCTCCACCGCGGACACGGTGAAGAAATACCAGCCCTTGTCGCCCTTCACCGCGTCAGACACCGGCTGCGCCTTGTGCGGCAGCTCAAAGATCGCCGTCACCAGCGCGGCCTCCGCCTTCAGCGCCTCCGGCGCCGCGTCCTGCGCAAAGGCCGGCACGGACTCCACCTTCTCCTTCAATTCCTTGGCGATCGCCTCCAGGTTCGCCGCGCGTCCGGCCTTCAGCACCGCGTCGGAGAATTGGTTCACGCGTTCCCCCAGCGCCTTCTTCGCCTTCTCGCGCTCCTCCAGCGGGATCTTGTCCTGGTCCTTCGGCGTCTCAAAGAACACATACTTCACCGCGCGCTTCTCCGCCGTCTTGTAGTTC
The DNA here is from genome assembly GCA_015075365.1 of Verrucomicrobiaceae bacterium. Taxonomy (GTDB): domain Bacteria; phylum Verrucomicrobiota; class Verrucomicrobiia; order Verrucomicrobiales; family Verrucomicrobiaceae; genus Prosthecobacter. The sequence goes on along the minus strand of JABTUN010000004.1, from coordinate 110,296 downwards.
TCCTTGCCCTCGTCGTACGCCTTCTTGATCTCCTCATCCGTCACCTTGATGTCCTTTTTATAGTCATCCGTGTTGAAGGCGATGGTGGACACCTTCAGCACCTGCTGGCTGCTGGCGTACTGCTTCTCCCCGGCGATCACGGAGCCCGTGTAGTTCTTCGCCACCAGGTCCTCCAGCTTCGCCAGACCGATCTTCAGGCGCATGATGTCCAGCAGGTCGTCCTTCGTCAGGCCGTACATCCCCGCCGTCTCCTCCATGCGCTGCCCCTGGGACAGGTCAAAGCGTCCGTTCACCTGGAGGCTCGGCAGTTGCTGCAGCGCGTCCAGCGCCTCCTTGTCACTGGCCCGCACGCCCGCCTCCTGCATCACATGGCGCAGCGTCAGCACCGTGCCGATCAGCTTCTCCTGGCCGAACCCGCCGTCCTGCGGCCCCAGGCCCGCCAGCTTGATGTACAGGTCGAACATGCTCAGGTGCTGCATCGCGAACTGCAGGCTGCGCGCCACCTGGGACGCCTCCGCCAGCGTGTAATCCTTCCCGTGCACCGTCAGCGCGTGATCGCTCGGCAGCGCCTGGCGCTGGGAATCCGCGTCAAAGCCGCGCCATCCCCCCCACACCGAGAAGGAGATGATGATGATGACGGTCAGCGTGATGAGGAAGGCGCCACGATGGCGGCGGAAAAACTCGAGCATGATGGGAGCGGGCGGTTGAGGGGCGCGGAATAAGGCACCGCGCCCCCCGGCGGCAACCGGAAAATGGCCGCCGCCCGCGAATCCTTCCGCTCATTGCCGGTCCACGGACCATTTCCCCGCGCCCGCGAACAGCAGCGTCAGGTAGCCCGCCAGGTAGATCATCGCCAGCTCCCCGTTCCCCTCCCCCACCAGGATCATCTTGTGCACGAGGAAAAACGCCGTCGCCATCGTCGCCGCCAGCATCAGCGCCGCAAAGCGCGTCAGAAAGCCCGCGATCAGCAGCGCGGAGCAGACCACCTCCGCAAACACCGCCAGCCCCAGGTTCACCGTCGAGGGCAGGCCAAAGAGCGCCGGGAACTTCGCCGACAGTTCCGAAAACCCCTGCGCCTTGCCGCGGCCGTGCAGCAGCAGCATCGAAAAGCCCAGGGACAGGCGCAGGATCAGGAGACCGCAGTCCGTGGACTGCGGCAGGAAGGAGAGACGGAGGAGCTTGAGCATGGTTGGAGCGGGGTGGGTGGTGGATGTGGTTCGGGAGGTGCCGGGGGATGCGCCCGGATTCTGCCGGAAACCGCCGCCGCAGCGCAAGATAAAAACCGCGGCGGCCACGAGCGGCGATCACAGCCCGGCGCGGGCGTGTTTCAAGCTCCCCGTTCCAAGTTTCACGTTTCAAGACTTCACGTCGAATCACGGGTGAGCGTTCGTGCGCCTGTTCAAAACAGAGTTTCACCAGGGCGGCGGGCATCGTTAACGACCGCGTGAACGTCGTCCTTGGCATCGCGAGCATCGTCAGCGGCGTAGTGAACATGCTCACCGTCTTTTTGAAGCGCTTCATCCCCCTTTTGAAGACTTCCCAATCCATTTTGAAGCTCTTCGAATCCGTTTTGGCAGGGCACGCAGAGTCAGGCGTTCTGCTTCTCGCAGGACCGGGTTTGACCCCTCACACAAACTTTCTGACAGGCTCCAAAACCGCGCGTGCATTCCCTGCCCCGCGTGTTACCCTCGCCGAACTCCGCTCCGCACCATGGCCGCCGTCACGCATCCCCCTGAATGGGCCACCAACACGCGCTCCACCTTCCGCTCCCGCGATGACTGGAGCCTGAAGTGGTGGATGATGTTCGCCATCATCCTCAGCATCGTCTTCCACATGGCCCTCTACGTCGGCTTTGACACGCTGGGCATCTCCAATCTCGAAAAGCCGCTGCCGCGCAAGATGCCGGAGCGTGTCAAGATCAGTGAAAACCTCCTCCGGGAGCAGCAGGCCATCCAGCAGATCCCGGAGACCATCGCGCCGGGAAACCTGCCGGATGTGAAGGCCTTTGAGCCGAACCTGGACATGATCGACAAGCTCCAGGAGCTGCCAGCGAACCAGGAGATCGACCTGACGCCGAATGTGAAGGAGATCACCAACTTCATCCGCAAGAACGACCCTGGTGACGGCTCCCCCGGCATGCCGACGGCCAGCGAGATGGCGAAACTGCTGGCCCCGCAGGCCCTGGAGGCCCCGGACCTGGCCGCCGAGATGGCCAGCGTGAAGCGCGAGGTCCTCATGAAGCCCGTCTCTGAAAAGCAGATGCTGCTCGACTCCGGCGCGCTCGATCCCGGCCAGGGCGGCAAGATGGACACCGGCCTGCTCGACGCCGTGAAGAGCCAGGGCACCAGCAACGCCGCCGGCGCGCGCGTGAAGGGCTTCAGCAACCTCGACGACCTCCTCAGCGGCAGCGGCGGCGGCAAAATGGGCGGCAGCACGGCGCCCATCCTCATGCCCACCGACCTGCTCTTCACCTATGGCAGCGACCAACTCGCCGAAAGCGCGCGCCTCAGCCTCATGAAGCTGGGCTTCCTTATTCAAAAGAACCCGGACTCCCTTTTCATCATCGAGGGCCACACCGACAGCTTCGGCGGCGAGGAGTACAACCTCGACCTCAGCCTCCGCCGCGCCAACGCCGTCGTCGCCTGGCTGCGCGAGTCGCTCGGCCTCGGCAGCGACCGCATCCAGGCGAAAGGCATGGGCAAATCGAAGCCCATCGCGCCCGTCACCGGCAGTGTGGAGGAGCAGTCCCTCAACCGCCGCGTCGAAATCAAGGTGCGGCCCCGGCGCTGAGGACCGCGCGAAAATTTACCACCGGTTGACACACGGACGGATTTTCCGCGCCTGAATGCGCGGTGCCTCGCAACCCGGCCCGGCCGGCTGTGTGCGCTCCCCTCCCATCTCCGATGACCCGCCGTCGTGACTTTCTCCAACTCGTGTGCCTCGCCGTGCCATGCCACCTCGTGGCGGAGGGGCCGGGCGCGGCCGCGCGTGCCGCCGCCTTCTTGAAATCCCGCCAGAGTGGCGATGGCGCATGGCGTTCCTCCGTCCACGGTTCCCTGCGGGACGGCACGGCCCTCACCCCGCTCGTCCTGCGCGCCATGCCCGATGCGAAGGGGCACAGCTGGCTCGTACAGCTCACCGACCGCGTGGCCCGGGCTGCTGAGCCGTGGCGCCTGCTCACTTACCCGCTCTTCACCGCCAGCCTGGCCGCGCAGGTTTTTGCCCGGGCGGGCGATCATGCCCGCGCCCGGACTTGGGCGGCCTTGATCCAGCGCCTGCAGCTTTCCCCTGCCCTTGGATGGCCTTCGGATGATCCGCGATGCCTTGGCTGGGGCGACTCCCCTTCTCCACCGCGATTCGATCCTGCCGTGAACCGACTAGCGGACATGCACAACCCCAACATCTCCGCCACCGCCTACGCGCTGGCCGGCCTGCGCGCGGCCGGCATCCGCGGCAGCGCCGCCTTTGCCCTGCGCTGCCAGAATCCGGACGGAGGCTTCTTTTTCGCCCTCGACGACCCGGTCCGGAACAAAGCCGGTGGCACGCGCAGCTACAATACCGCCACCTGTGACGGCATCCTCTGCCTGCTCCACGCGGAAATCTCCCGCACTGATCCCCGCGTCCAGGCTGGCCTGCGCTGGCTGCGCGGAGGCACCGCGCCGCCTCCACCCTCGCTCACCTTCTACCACGCCTGCGCGCTCGCGGAATGCCTGCCCTCTCCACGCATCACCGCCGGGCTGGCGCAGACCCAGCACCCCGACGGTTCCTGGGCCAATGACGTGCCGCATGCCATGGAGGACGATCCCGTGCTGGCCACCGCGCTCGCCATGAGAGCGTTGACCACCCTTCGGACCCGGTGAGTCCTGTCGCCCGGCAAAACGAACTGGAAAGCGGGCGAATCATCGGCACTGCGTAGGGATGCGCGTCACCACGCTTGATCTCCAGTTTTTGTCCACCCCCGGCCTCATCGCCGCCTATCTCGTCGAGAGCGGAGGGGAGCACGCGCTGATCGAAACCGGGCCGGGTTCCACACTGGAAAACCTGCGCGCCGCCGTGCGCGCCGCCGGAGTCGATGAAAACTCCATCCGGAAGGTGCTGGTGACGCACATTCATCTCGATCACGCGGGCGCGGCCGGTTGGTGGGCGAACAACGGTGCCACGGTGTACTGCCACCCGAACGCCGCGCGGCATCTGGTGGACCCGTCCCGTCTCATTGAAAGCGCCCGCATGGTCTATCGCGACCAGTTCGACGCCCTCTGGGGAGAGACGATGCCCGCGCCCGCAAGTCGTGTCGTGGCGCTGCAGGACGGGGAATCCGTGCCCCTGGGCGAGGTGCAAATCACCGCGTGGGACACGCCGGGCCATGCGCGGCATCACCACGCCTATGTCATCGGCAGCGCCTGCTTCACCGGCGATGCGGCGGGCCTGCGGCTGCAAGGCACGCGCTACCTGTCCGTGACCGCCGCGCCGCCGCAGTTCGACCCGGGGGCCTACCTCCAGTCCGTGGACCGGCTTCTGCGAGCGGACTTTGAATCCCTCTACCTCACCCACTTCGGGCAGGTGGCGGATGCGCGCGGCCATCTCACAGCCTACCGCGTGCGGATCGAGGAGGTGTATCAACGTGTTGCCCGCTGGTTCGCGGAAGGCTTGGGCGAAGGCGACATCCGGAGCCGCTATCTGGAAGCGGAGCACGCCCTGGCCCTGGCCTGCGGTCTTTCTGAAAGCGACTGGCAGCGCTGCGAGGACGCGAACGGAGCGGCTATGTGCGCCGATGGCGTGCGCTTGTTCTGCTCCAAAGCCAGATGAGGGCCAGGAGGCAGGGAAGCAGGGGCCACAGAGGCCATTCGGGCGGTTTCACGCTTTCCGGCGCCTTCTCCGGGGCGGCTTTTTCCGCCTGCTGGATGAAGGGATCGTCCGCGTAGCCGGTGTCATAGGTGTACTCGGGCTCTTGAAAAGAGAACGGCACCTCCAGCACCCGGCCGTCCTGCTCATACACACCGCGGATCGTCTGCAGCGTGCCCGTCTGCTCGAAAATCTCGAACGCGATCCAGAAATCTTCCAGCAGCACCTTTTGCGGCAAAACGAAGGACACATCGACATTGCGCGCCGCATACTCGATCTCCGGCATCGGCGGCGTGTTGGTGAAATTTGGCCACAGGTAGTCAAATCGGGCCTTTTCACCCCAGGAGGCCGGCTTTTGATTCACCTCGAGCTGGACGTGCTCATTGAGGTAGCGCGTGAAAAGCGGTTCCGCGGCGCGCAGCTCGTCCACCGTGAGTTTTTGATCGCCATCCGCGTCCACGCGCACGCATTTCGTGACGGTGAGGAGGTTGAAGGTGAATCGCACCTCCAGCGCATGCGGCGCGGGCTTCACCTGCATCTCGCTCTGGTCGGCAGGGTGGGCGGTGGCGGAATGACGAATGGCGAAGCCCAGAATGACGAATCGGAGCCAGTTCTTCATGATGGTCGGCGCCAGAATCGACATAGGGCAACAATGAATAGAATGATGCCCAGGCAAAAGAACAGAATTTCATCCCACAAACGTCCTTCCGGACCACCGCTGAGAATCTTCGAACGCTCCATGATCGGAATTGAGACGAAGGCGATGCAGGTTGTGCTGAGGATGAGCACCCAGCGAAACACCCGGCTTGTGAAGGATTCGGATGAAATGGAGCTCAAGAGCCCAAAACCCATGCCGGCACCGAGCACGCCGGCCAGCCGCGCCCAGACAGACTCCGGCCACGCAGCCATCACCCAAGCGGTGGCTGCGGGAAGCCCGTCCGGTGGCTCTGGATTCCAGACAGCCTCCGCCACCTGGATCATCTGGCCCGTCATGAAATGCACCAGAAACACAAACCAGCCGAAGAGCAGTCCTTCCCAGATGCCGAGCAACCATGTTAGCCAGCGATGAGGACCAAGCGTTTTCATTTCCACCTCCTCTTTGCATGGAGGATGCCCGCCCACGCAGCGGAGATTCCCACGAGTGCCACCAAGACCTCGCTCCAATCCAGAGGTGCTTCTGGACCGCCACACAGCAGCAGGACGCGATCCGCCAGAGGCAAGAACGCTGCAAAGGCAAAAGTCGCGATGAGAACGATGAGCCAGCGAAACAGCCGGCCCGACAGAGACCCGCCCGAAACCATCGTCACTGCGGCGAATCCAACTGCCAGGCCGGGCAGGCCAAAAAAGAGGCCGACGACATGTTGTGGCATGAGCTGGAGGGCGAGTTTTGTCATCGCAGGCTTGCTCTCTTCGGACACTTTCACGCCGTCAAAAATCTCCGGGTGGCGAAGTATCACGCTGAGGATGAACCAGCACACCATCAGCAACCAGAGCATCAAAAAAGCCTCCCACACAGCGAGGAGCCAGGCCAGGCGGCGTGTGTTCTTCAAGAGGCTCATCCCCGTTTCGCCAGTTCGGCCACAAAGGCACGGTGCGCGGCCTTGCCGAGGGTTTTGTTCAACGCGGCGAGCACAGCGGCGACGTTTTCGCTGACGAGCGCCTGCACATCGAGCGTGAGGCCGGGGAAGGTCTGGCTGCGGAGCAGGTGATGGCGGTCGGGGCGGAGTTGGATGAAATTATCGTCCTCCAGCACGAACCAGCGGCATTCCTTCTCCACCGGCAACCAGACGATGTACTCGCGCACACCGGCTCGGCGGTAGGCGTCGAGCTTGTCATGCAGATCGAGGGCGGCGCTGCTGGCGGCGATCTCGACCACCAGTTCCGGTGCGCCATGGACATAGCCATCCTTGCCGATCCTGGCCTGTCCGCCGCGCTCGATCATTAGCAGGGCGTCGGGCTGAGGGATGTTGTCCGCGTCAAAGCGCACGGTGGAATTGGCCGCCACCAACAGGCCGGGTGTATGTGCCGCATAAGTTCCAAGCCAGACCTGCATGATGCCGTCCGGGATGCCATGTTGTTTTGCTCGTACAGGGGATGCCATATAAACGATGCCATTGATGAGTTCCGCCTTTTTGACCTCCGGCATGGCGGAGTAGCGGCGCAGGAACTCCGTGGCGGTGAGGCGGTCGCCGTTTTGCAATGGCGGTGGCGCGGTGATGGTCGTTCGGCGGCCGGAGGGCGCCGCGCTGGCTCGACGGGCGGTGATCATGGGCACTTTTACGCGCCAGCCGCGCCTGCGTCAATCCGCGCGCGGCGGGTTGCAATGGGCGCGGGCGTTGTGTAGAGGCGGCGCGTGACCCAGGCTTTCGTTTTAGGCGCGGGCATCGGCGAGCGGCTGCGACCTCTGACGGAGCAGCTCCCGAAGCCGCTCATTCCCGTCTTCCACCGCCCGCTCATCACCTACGCGTTCGATCATCTGCACGCGGCGGGTGTGCGGAGGCTGGTGGTGAACACGCATCATCTGGCGCAGGCCTATGACGCGGCGTTTCCGGAGAAAATGTATCGCGAGATGCCGGTGGCGTTCCGCCATGAATCACCCGTGCGGCTCGAAACGGCGGGGGGAATTGCCAATGTGCGCGACTTGCTCCAGGAGAAGCCGTTTCTCGTGTACAATGGCGACATCCTGACCGATCTGCCGCTGGAGCCGCTGATCCGCGAGCACGAAGAGAGCGGAAACATCGTCACGCTGGCCCTGCGCAGCCGCGGTCCGGCGCTGCACATCGCGTATGACGAGGCGGGCCGCCGCGTGACGGACATCCGCAACAAGCTGGAGACGGGAAACGAGGGCACGCACCTCTTCACGGGCATCTACGCGTGCTCGCCGGCAATCCATGAGTGGATCACGCCGGGCAAGGTGGAGTCCGTCATTCCCATTTTCCTGAACATGATCCGGGCGGGTGTGAAAGTGGGCGCGGTGGTGCTGGACGAGGGCCAGTGGTGGGATCTGGGCAGCCGCACGCAGTACCTGGCCGCGCATGCGGCGCTGAACGGCATGCATGGACCGGCGGTGCATCCGGAGGCGCAGGTTTCGCCGGAGGCAGTGCTGCGGCGGGTGAATGTGATCGGTCCCGGCGCGGTGGTGGAGGCCGGCGCGCAACTGGAGGAGTGCATCCTGTGGCCCGGCGCGCGCGTGGTGACTGGCGCGCGGCTTTCCCGCTGCATCGTGCGCGGCGGGATCACGGCGGCGGGGACGTTTGAGGACGTGGATTTTTGACTGCGCGCCGCAGGTTTCAGGTTTCAAGTTGTCTGGAAGCGGGATCACCGTGAAGGTTGGGAACTTGAAACTGGTAACCTAAAACCTGGAACTTCCACCTCATGCCCCCCGAACACGAAGCGCTCCTCATCCTGACCCGCGAGCACTTTCCCGCGCTGCAGGACGCGCCGTGCGAGGTGGAACCGATCTTGAAGGGAGGCTCCGACCGCCATTTCTACCGGTTGAACTGGGAAAACAACGCGCACGCGCCGATGATCCTCATGGTCTATACGATGGCGCGGCGGGACAACCCGAAGTTTGTGCCAGCGACACGCCGCCTGGCGAAACTGGGCGTGCATGTGCCGGGCATCCACGCCTTTGACGAGCAGCGCCTGTGCGTGTGGCTGGATGACCTGGGGCGCGTGGACCTGCACAGCTTCCGCGAACAACCCTGGGAGGTGCGCGCGCCGCTTTACGAGGCCACGCTGCGGGAGGTGGCCAGGATTCACGCGGTCACCACGGCCTCCTTGAGCCCCGCGGATCTCGATGAACTGGAGCCGGAGTTCGACGAGGCGCTGTATGAGTGGGAGCAGAACTATTTCCTCGATCACTTCGTGCGCGGCTTCCTGGGGCGGGAGTTTCTCGACAAATCGTACGAGGCGGCCCACGAGACGCTGCGCCGCCTGCGCCGGGAACTGGCGCGCCTGCCGCGCTGCCTCGTCCACCGGGACTTCCAGAGCCAGAATGTGCTCATCCGCGGCCAGGACGCCTGGTTTGTCGATTACCAGGGGCTGCGGCCGGGCCTGGCGGAATACGATCTGGCCAGCCTGCTCTATGACCCGTATGTGAGCCTGGGCCGCACGGAGCGGAACCACCTCCTGCGCTACTACGCGGAGCATCGCGGGCTCGAACTGGGCGCGCTGCGGGAGACCTTTTACCTGTGCGCGGCGCAGCGTCTCATGCAGGCGCTGGGAGCCTATGCCAACCTGAGCCGCAACATGGGCAAGCCGCACTTTGAGCAGCACATTCCCGCCGCGGTGGCGAATCTGACCGAGGTCTGCGCGGAAGGCATGGGGATCGACAACCTGCGGGTGCTGTTTGAGGGACCGCGCGAGTGACCGCGGCGCGGTGCTTGCGCTTTCCGACGGCCTGTTGCACACTCGCGGCCCTCACCCCGAATCCAACAACCACACCCTCCTCCTTTATGAGCCGGAAAATTCGTTATGGCATGGTCGGCGGCGGTCGCGGCGCCTTCATCGGCGCGGTGCATCGCATCGCCGCCGCGATGGACCAGCAGATCGAACTCGTCTGCGGCGCCTTCTCCTCTGATCCCGAAAAGTCGAAGGCCAGCGGCGCGGATCTCTTCCTCCCGCCGGAGCGCTGCTACGGCTCCTACCAGGAGATGATCAAGGCGGAGGCGGCCCTGCCCGCGGACCAGCGCATGGACTTCATCGCCATCGTGACGCCGAACCATATGCACTTCCCGCCGGCGAAAATGGCGCTGGAAAACGGCTTCCATGTGCTCAGCGACAAACCCGCCACCTTCAACCTGAAGGAGGCGAAGGAACTGGGCGCCATCGTAAAGAAAAGCGGCCTGATCTACGGCCTCACCCACAACTACACCGGCTATCCGCTCGTCAAACAGGCGCGTGACATGATCAAAGAAGGCAAGCTGGGCAAGATCCGCAAAGTCGTGGTCGAGTATCCGCAGGGATGGCTGGCCACGCGCCTGGAGGAAAGCGGCCAGAAGCAGGCCTCCTGGCGCACCGACCCGAAAAAGAGCGGCGCGGGCGGCTGCGTGGGCGACATCGGCACACACGCCGAAAACCTGGCCGAATACATCACCGGCTTGAAGATCAAGGAACTGGCCGCGGACATCACCGCCTTTGTGAAAGGCCGCAAGCTTGACGACGACGTGAACGTGCTGCTGCGCTTCTCCAACGGCGCGAAGGGCATCCTGCACAGCTCCCAGATCAGCGTGGGCGAGGAAAACAACCTCAACATCCGCGTCTATGGCGAACTCGGCGGCATCGAGTGGCATCAGAAGGAGCCGAATACGATGCTCGTGAAGTGGCTGGACCAGCCGATGCAGGTCTATCGCACCGCGAACGGCTACCTCGGCAAAAACGCCGCCGCCGCCACACGCACCCCGCCGGCGCATCCGGAAGGGTACCTCGAAGCTTTCGCGAACATCTACAAGAACTTCGCCAACGCCATCCGTGCACGTCTTTCCAAGACCAAGGTCTCCAAGGACGACCCGGCGAACGACTTCCCGAAAATCGAGGACGGCGTCCGCGGCATGGCCTTCATCGAGGCCGTGGTGGCCTCCTCGAAGAAAAACGCCGCGTGGACGAAGCTCGACGTGTGATCGCGCGAGTCATGAATCGAAGCCCGGGGCGCTCCCCGGGCTTCTTTTTTTGTGACCGGAACGGATGAGCCAGGACAGCGAACAATCACTTCCCGCCATACACGGGCGTCTGCCAGTCTTTGGGCAGCTTGCCCTGCGGTTTTACACCGGGTGAGCCGGCGGGAATGGGATGATCCTCAAATTTCAGCAGCGGCAGGTCATCAGGCAGGTGCTGGATTTTGAAATCCTTGAACTGGATCTTCATCGCAGGGCCGACATGCACCTGCACGCCAAGCACGCCGTCGAGCGAGCGGCCTTTTTCGTCGAAGTCCATGAGGTCGGCGGTCATGTGGCCGTCAATCCAGTGCTGGTGATGATTGCCTCGCACGAGCACGCGGTAGTCGTGCCATTCATCCGGCGCGAACTGCCTGACCTCCATCTTTCCAACGATCCACGGCCTGCCGTCCGGCGCGACGATGACCTTCTCCCCGGTGTGCGAGAGGATGCGGCGGCCGCGCTCCTCATAGAGCATGCCGTTGTAGTCCGGGTTGTTCGCCACGATGTCGCACTGGTAGCCGCTGACGATGTCCAGCCCGACTTCGGGCAGCATGGCGCCGCGATATTGCAGGCCGCTGTTGCCGCCGGCGGTGACCTTCACCTTCACGCGCAGGTCGAAATTGCGGATGGTGGAGCCTTTCCAGGTGAGGAAACGGTTCATCTTCAGCGTGCCGTCGGTTTTGCCGGTGATGGCGCCATCCTCGACGGACCAGTACTGCGGATCACCGTCCCAGCCGTTGAGGTTTCTGCCGTTGAAGAGATTCACCCAGCCATCCGGTCCCGGCTTCACGGAAACGGCCGCGCTGGCAACGGGATGAGCATCGGTGGACTTTTCAAACTCGCCTCTCATGGGCGGCAGCGGACCGCCGTATTGGGCGACAAGCTCATCCGTGCGCTGGCGCAGCTTTTTCAGCGTGCCGGCGTGCGCGGGATCGCTGGCGAGGTTTTTCAGCTCGTCGGGATCGCTTTGCAGGTCGTGCAGGTATTCGTAATTGTGGTCGAAGTAGCGCGCATACTTGAAGCGCTCCGTGCGCACGCCTTCGTAAGGGGGGATGCGGTTCCGCACGGCGAAGTGCTCGTGAAACGTCTCCGTGCGCCAACCGGCGGGCCTGGCGCTTTCGACCAGCGGTTTGAGGCTGCGGCCGTGATAGGCCGCGGGCACGGGCACGCCCGCCCAGTCGAGGAAGGAAGCGGGCAGGTCCACATTCAGCGCGGCGGCCTCGCTCACCTTGCCGCGCTGTGTCTTTTCCACACGCGGGTCGGCGATGATGAGCGGCACCCGCAGGGATTCCTCAAAGTGCGACCATTTGCCGGTGAGGCCGCGGTTGGCCATGTGGTAGCCGTTGTCGGCGGAATAGACGACGATGGTGTTGTCCGCGAGTCCGGCTTCTTCGAGCGCCTTGAGGAAGCGGCCGATGGCGTTGTCAATGCCGGTGACCTGGCGCAGGTAGGCGCGCATGTTCGTCTGATACTTCTCCGGCGTGTTCCAGCGCCAGAAGTAGCGCTCGCGGGTGATGCTGGTTTTGAAAAAGTCCGGCAGCGCCTCAAAAATGGCCGGATCATCGAGACGCGGGCGGTACATCTCCTGGTCGGCATACAATCCGTTCGCGGACTCCGGCCAGGCGAAGTGCAGGCCGGGGCGGCGGTCGGCGTCCTCGGCATGGCAGGCGTTGAACCACATGTTGAGCGCGAAAGGCCGGTCCTTCGGCTGCTGCTTCACGAACTCAATGCCTCGATCCACGATGAGGTCCGTCTCATGCCGCAGCGAGCCGTCCGGCAGCTTTTTGAAGAAGGGATTGCGGCCAATGTCCTCGAACACATCGAAATGATCCGCCGGCTTGCTGCCCTTCGGCAGCTTGGTGTGCCATTTGCCGTAGTGGCCGGTGCGGTAGCCCGCCTGGCGAAGCAGATCGGTGTAAAACGCCCGCGCATTTTCTGCTGTGAGGTGCTCCGGCTCCTCCTTTGTCCCATGGCTGCGGCCGATGAGGCCGGTCAGGGTGGTGGTGCGGCTGACCCAGCAGATGGAATGGCTGACGAAGGCGTTCTGAAAGCGTGTGCCCCGCGCGGCGAGGGAGTCGAGATTCGGTGTCTGCGCCAGCGGATGGCCGTAGCAGCCGAGCGAGCTGGAGGTCTGGTCATCGGTGAGGAAAAAAACAATGTTCGGGCGGTCCGCCGCGGACGCGAAAGCGCCGAGCAGGACGGTGAAGGCGGTCAGGAGGAACTTCATGGTGGAAAGAGTTGAAACGGCGCCTTGAGGACGTTCATGCCGGCAAAGAGTGTGTCCAATCCCGCAAGGTCGAAAGACGCGGATGCGGACAGGCATGCCCGCATCACTCAGCAGCGCGCCATTGAAGCGCCAGATCGTGAATCCGCCGCCGCACGCTGGCGAGGCCGTTGAGGCGCGTGGGGGAGAGCATTTTGGTGAACTGGCAGGCGGTCCAAATTTCCGGCTCGGTTTCGACGACCTCGGCCGGCGTGGCACCCGTGTACAAATCACACAGGACGGCAGCCAGCGCCTTCACCATCGGGGAATCCGCCTCGCAGACGAAGCGCGTGGTCCCATCCAGCAACTCGCCGTGCAGCCAGACGCGCGAGACACAGCCCGGCACGAGTTTGTCATCCGTTTGACGCGCCGGATCATATTTCATGCGCGCGGCATAGGCGGTGAGCGCGCCGAGGCGTTCCTGGATGTCGGGAATGAGGTTCAGATCCTCGATCAGCCCGCGTTGTTTCTCCGCCAGGCTCATTTGAGCTTCGCAAGACGCTCCTTGCTCCAGGTAAGCGCGGTCTGCACGACCTCGTCGTTGGCGGATGCGGCGGCAAGCCGCTCCCAGATGGCCACAGCACTCTTGAACGCCTCCTTGGCGGCCGGTTTCTGCCCCGCGGCCTCGCTGGTGTGCCCGAGGATGCCGTGCAACTGCGCGAGCTGGGCCTCCCACATCCTGCGCTCCGGGGTGAGCTTGGTGTCCGTCTGCCCGGCGATGAGCGTTTGCAGCGCCTCGACCGCCTGTTTGGCAATGGGCAACGCGGTGGAGGGCTTGCCCATGTCCGCCACGATTTCCGCATATTCGCCGCGCAGCCGGGCGAGCAGGAACTGGTAGCGCGCGTTCGTCTTGTCGTCAGCGAGGATCTCGTTCACCAGCAGGATGGCGTCCTGCTTCTTCTTGCTGGCCTCAGCGGGCTGGCCGGCGTCGCGCGAGAGCGCGGCGAGAGCACCGTAGTTGCGCGCGAGGAGGTATTTGACCTCCGCCCAGTCGGGGAGCAGGCGGTTGAGTTCCAGCAGGATCGGCACGGCCTGGTTATGCGCCTCGCGGGCGTCCGCACCGCTGAAATGGCGGGAGATCAACTCGGCGAGCTCGGTGTAGGCCTCGGCGAGCAGCAAGGCCTGGTCCTGATTGCGCGGGCTGCTGCCCAGGACGAGCTCTCCCATGTCCTTCACGCTGTCGATGAGCGTGTTGAGCGCCTCCTCGGCCTTGCCGGCGTCGCGCTGAGAAAGGCCTTTGGCGAACTTGGCGCGGGCGAGGATGAACTTCTCGTCATTGATGAGGTCCTTGCCGATGACTTGGGGGTCCAGCACGGAGGGGATGCGCGCAAACGCGGACTCCGCATCGGTCGTGTCACCATTGCGCAGGCTGCGCAGGCCAAATTCCAGCCACGCACGCGCGCTTTCGTTGCGCGCGAGGCGGTTTTTCGGGTCGGCGGCCAGGCCGGCATCGAGATTGGCCGTGGCATCCCGCAACAGGGAGAGGGATTCCGAGTGGCGGCCCTCACGCGTGCGAATCTCGGAGAGCATGAGGCTGTAACGGCCCAGCCACTGCTGATAGAGGGGGATCTGGCTGCCTTCCTTGACGGTTTTGACCAGCTCAGCAGCCTGCTCGCGCGCCTTGGACAGGTAAGTGACGGCTTTCGGGGTATCGCGCAGGCGGACATGGATCTGGCCGATGTTTCCATAGGCGCGCAGGCGCTCCACGCCCAGATCCGGAGCGGCCTCGAGGGCGGGCAGGCCCTGCATGCAGAAGTCCAGCGCCTCGTGCAGGCGCTCGCGGGAGAACTCGGCCTCCATCTCGTTGCCGGTGGGCGTTTGCAGCAGTTGGGTCAAAAACTGGTCCACCGCGTTCTGCGAGTGCTGCAAGTTCGAGTCCGCGACGGCCTTGGCCGCGCGCGAGATGTCCCGCTCGCTCGTCAGCGTGGCGATGCGCGCCTCACGCGCGTCAATCTGCACCTTGTGAGCGGCGTTGATGTTGTTGATTGTGTATTCGGCCTTCTGCGCGCGGCGCAGGGTGATGAAGGCGTAGATCGTGGCCAGGAGCAGCGCGCTGAGCAGGACGACGGAGGTGGCCTGCAGGGTGAGCACCTTTTTCGCCTGCTTGACGCGCTCCGCCACGGTTTGCTCGCGGGACTCTTCCAGCAGGTAGTCGCTCTCCAGGATCTCAAACTCGCGCACGACCTCGCGCATGTCGGACCAGCGCGCGGCGGAGTTCAGGTCGAGCGCGCGCTCGATGATGTTGCGCCGGCGCTCCTCCCACTTCGACTGGGCCGCGTGGGGCCAGATGATGCGCGGCTGGGCGCGCACGGCGGCAATGATGGCAGGTCCGTTGATCTGGAAGGGCAGCCCGGAGGCAGCCTGCTGGCCTGCGACCGCCAGCTGCTCCTCCCACGCCTGGGCGGCGCGCGGCAGCACGCCGGTGAGCAGCCGATAGGCCAGCACACCAAAGGCATACACATCCCATGACGGGCCGTAGCCGGCAAAAACTCCATCCGGATTCTCGATCTGGTCCGGGCACAGATGCACAAAGTGATCCGTGAGCTCCAGGTGATGAATGCCGCCCACCCAGCCCTGCGCGATGTCCGTGAGGCGGATGGAGGACTCCGCGTCATCCTCGAGCAGGACATTGGACGGACGCAGATTGCCGTGCGGAAGCCCGTGCTTGTGCAGCCAGGCCAGCGCGTCCGCCAACTCATAGACATGCCGCCAGGCCTGGTCCACCGGCAGACCATGACAGGCGGACTCCAGCGTGGGAGTCTGCCACAGGCGGCGGCCGGCGCTGTCCTTGGTCATCACGCCGACCAGCGGCATCACGCAGTAGTACGGGCTCTTTTCAAAGCTGAACGCCTCTACTGGCAGCACGCCGCGGTGGTGCGGCATGCTTTGCAGCGCGCGCATCGCCGCGCCCAAGGCCTTGCGGTTGATCGCCATCGAACTGAACACCTTCACCGCGCATGCCTTTCCCGTGCCGGCGGAGGCCCGGTAAACCGCTCCACAGCGCCCGCTGCCCACGAGGTCCTGGAGTTCATGTCCGGCGATTTCAGGCAGGCTCATGCGGTGCGTTGGAGGCGGGCGGGCGGGGCGGGTGGAGAAAAAGGGCGGCAGCACGCTGATGTGGTGCCGCAGGAAAGGTAATCTGGCGGTGGAACACCAAATTCTCAAACTTGAAATGGTTCGGGACAAAAATTGCGTGCCCGTTGGCGGCTCCGGTCGCATGCTCGTCCCGCATGCGCGCCCGCCGTCCTCCAGTTCCTGACTTTCAGCCTGAAATCGAGGCTATTTATGCCGAGGTGGCGCGCCGGGCCCTGCCGCGGGACTGCCAGCTCCGCACGGGCTGCTGCCATTTTCGCCAGACAGGACGAACTCCGCTCCTCACGCGTGGCGAGGCCCTGTATCTGGCGAAGGGCGTGCGGGCCGCGGGCCGGACACAGCTCCGTCCGCATCCTGACGGCGCGTGCCCGCTGCTGGGGCGCGATGGCCGCTGCACGGTCTATGCGCACCGGCCCTTTGGCTGCCGCACCCATTTTTGCGATGCTGCGGGAGGCATGTATCCGCGCAAGCACGTCGCCGATTTGATTCATCGACTGGAGACCCTGGACGAGAAGCTCGGCGGGGATGGCTCCCGCCCGCTGGAAGGAGCGCTGGCATCGGCGCTGAAAGACTGACGGCAGCCACTCATCCCACCTGGCTCCGCCTTCACGATTGGGAATGCTTGGACAGCATGCGTAAGAGCCGGATCAGATCCTCCTCGGTGATGTCCACAAACGAGTCCAGCTCACGCACGGCCTGCAGCACCCGGGCGTGTGTCTCATCCGGGATCTCCTCATGGGTGCCGGGCTTTTGGGTGGCGGGTGCGTTCCACGCGGCCGGATAGCGCCGCCACCGGAAGGCCAGGTTGATCAGCACCGCCAGGAGGACCAGCGCCACCGCATTCGCCAGGACAGGAAAAAGAACGAAATCGTAGCCCAGACGCTGAATCGCAGGACCTCCCAGCACCGCGGTGAAGGCCGTCGCCCCTCCCGGCGGGTGGATGCAGCGCCACTGGTGCATGGCAAAAACCGCCAGGCCCACCGCGCATGCGGCCGCCAGCCACGGATGCGGGATGTTCCGTGCGCACACCACGCCGATCAGGGCGGACACAGTATGCCCGGCAATCACCGGCCACGGCTGCGAAAGCGGTCCGTGCGGGACGGCGAACAGCAGCACCGCGCTGGCGCCCATGGAGGCGACAACCGCCAGCGCGCCCTCCGACGGCAAAGCCCAGGTGGCGCCGGCAAGCAGCACGAGCATGGCCAGCGTGGCCCCCGCGCCGGACACCACCCTCTCCGGCACGCTGACGGCGATCATTTCAACGCCGAGCCATTTGCGAAAAGACGATGCGGGCATGGTGGGAAACAGGCATGAGGATGTGCCGCCTGCGGAGAATGGAATGGTTGGTTCCGCAGCCGGAGAAGTTGCATATACGCTGCAACAATTCAGCTCTAGCAGAAGAATCGCCGGCTCCTTCGCTTGCGCCGGCCGCTCCCGCACCAACCATGGCAGCATGCACACCAAACCGCCTCCCTCCGTCGCCGAACAGATGCGCGTGCTCTGCTCTGGAGAGGATGTGGCCCGCTACGCGCTCCAGCATCTGGGACTTCACGCCGAATGGCGGGACACGAACGAGCCGGGCAACACGGAACGCTGCCAGGAGGCGGTGAATCAGGTCTTCACCCTCACTCGTGCCGACGTCGAGGCCGGCTTGGCGGCGCAGGGGCTCCAGCCGGAGAATTTGAGCCGCTTTTACACGAAAAAAGACTCGCGTGACGGCTGGTACTTCATTCCCAAAAAGGGAGGCTGGGATTTCTACTGGCAGGAACGCGGCTATCCAAACTTTCTCGTCTCCTTTGATGATCTCGCCGAGGCGCGGAAGCTGCTCATCAACGAATTCATCCCGGTGTGGCTGGAGCATCTGCATGTGCCGTGCCGCGCCAAGGATGGCCGGACACTGACCCGGCTTTGATGCCCGTGCATCAGCAGTGATGCGCGCCGCGCGTGTTCACATACACCGAGTAAAGGCTTTGTGAGGCGGTGATGAAGAGGCGGTTCCGCTTCGGGCCGCCGAAGCAGACATTGCTGGCGGTTTCAGGGAGTTTGATGAAGCCGATGAGCTTGCCTTCAGGGTTGAAGACGTGGACGCCGTCGTAGCCATCACCGATCCAGCCGGCGCTGGCCCATAGATTGCCTTCGATGTCGCAGCGGATGCCGTCAGAGTTGCCTTTGTCCTCCTGGTCGGAGAGCTGGCCTTTGTTGGTGGCGAAGACCTTGCCGTTTTTTACCTTCGCGCCGTCCACGTCATAGACGCGGATGTTCTTCGGGCTGCCGGTATCGACGACGTACACCTTCTTGTAGTCGGGTGAAAAGCAGAGGCCGTTCGGCTTTTCGAGGTCCTCGGTGATCTTGGTGATCTCGCCGCCGGGGTCGATGCGATAGACGGACTCTTTGAGCAGCAGCTCGCCCTTGTTTCCCTCGTAATCCATCATGCTGCCGTAGCCGGGATCCGTGAACCAGATGGAGCCATCGGGATGCACCGCGCCATCATTCGGGGCGTTGAGCGGCTTGCCGTCAAATTTATCGGCGAGGACGGTGATCTTGCCATCGAGCTCGTAGCGCACGACGCGGCGCGTGCCGTGCTCGAAGCTGATCTGGCGGCCCTGATGGTCAAAGGTGTTGCCGTTGCTGTTGTTGGCGTTGTTGCGCATCACACTCACGTGACCGTCCTCGGGCAGCCAGCGCATCTGCGCGTTGTTCGGGATGTCGCTCCACACGAGGTAGTTGCCGGTGCCGTTCCAGGCGGGGCCTTCGGCCCAGAGCATGCCGGTGTGCAGGCGGCGGATGGGCGAGTTGCCTTGGATGAGTTTTTCAAAGGCTGGATCGAGCGCGATGACATCAGGATCGGGATAGCGTTCGGGCGTCTGGCCGGTCCAGTCGCGGGCGAGGGCGGATGTGGCGGTGGCAGCGACAAGGGAGCTGAGAAAAGTGCGGCGGTCAGTGGTCATGGCAGCGGCGGTTGTAGCGATGGGATGATAAAAACGCACGAAATTTTGAATCCGGGCCGGGATTTTGCGTGAACCATTGACACCCGGCCCGTTCTGATTCACGCAGCATTGTCCGAACCCCCTGATGCCTCCTGTGACTGACATGACCGACTCCCACGCGGACGCCCCAGCGCCCAAGGGCTGGGTCGTGTGGGTGCGGAACAAGTTCCTCGCCGGCCTCGCCCTCGCCGCGCCGTTGATCGTCACCTTCTGGATCCTGCAGTTTGTGTACACGCTGCTGCACGGCTGGGCGGAGGGATTGCTGGGTTATCTGGCCGAGATGACGAAGGAAATCGCCGGGCATGATGTCATCGATCTGGAGAACCCCATGGTGAAGCGCATCACCGCCTTCGCAGGTTTCATGCTGCCGCTGGTGGTGGTGGCCGGGCTGGGCGTGCTGGCCACCAATGTCATCGGCGCGCGCGTGGTGCATGCCACGGACAGGCTGCTGCTGCGCGTGCCCATCGTGGCGGTCATCTACAAGACCTTGAAGCAGGTGATCGACGCCTTCCGCGGCTTCGGCGCGCGCCAGAACCTCAAACGCGTCGTTTATATCGAGCAAGGGGGCGGCGTGCGCATGCTGGGCTTTGCCACCGGCCAGTTCACCGATTCCCAGACCGGGAAGGCGATGACCTGCGTGCTGGTGCCCACCTCCCCCAGCCCCATGACCGCCATCCTGCTCATCGTGGACTCCGACAAGGTGACCGACGCGCCGATTTCCATCGAGGATTCGATGAAAATGATCCTCTCCGGCGGTCTCGTGGGCCCGCAGGCCACCGTGCCGCCGCTGAACCAGCGTCCGGCGGCCCCAGGCACGGCACCAGCCGGGGAACCGGCTCAGGAAGCCACGCCGGAGAATGACGAGGAGCCTGTGCTGCCGGCCGGGCTGCCGCGCGCGGAGGATTTTGATTCCGGTGACACGGAGATCCTGGCCGCTGCCATGCGCACGGAGCCGCGAACACGCCGCTGGCTGCCGTGGAAGAAGAAATCCGCCCCTTGATGCCGGTTCCGACGCTCATCGTCGCGCTCATCCTGGGCCTCTTGCTGCTGAACCAGCAGTTCCAGGCCACCACGCGCTGGCGCTGGAAGCTGCGCCTGCTCACGCTGGAGTTCGGCCACTGGCTCTCCCTCGTCTGCGCTGTCCTCGGCGCGGCGCGGTGGGATCAGGGATGGCACGTCCTCCTGTTTGCCTGCCTCATGGCCGGCTTCCTCGTGCCGGCGGTGCAGGCGGCACGGGTGGCGCGCCAGCATGCCCTGCCCTTTTCCTGGTCCCGGCTGTTCATTCCTGGCCGTGCGGGAAGACAGGTGCGCGTGGAGCGCGTCGAATGCTGGCGGGAGGGCGGCGACACCCTCGATGTCGTCCTCTATCTGCCGCCCGGGGAGAAAAAGAACCGTCGCTGCGTCGTGGCGCTGCATACCGGCGGCTGGGACAGCGGTGATCCGGGCGAGTTCCGCGCCGCGAACCGCGAGCTCGCCGCGCGCTGCGATGTGGTGATCTGCTCCTTCGGCTACCGCCTCGCTCCGCAGCACCGCTGGCCCGCGCAGGCGGAGGACACACGGCGGGGCATCGCGTGGGTGCGCGCTCATGCGGAGAGGCTGGGCATTGATCCGGATGACCTCGTGCTGCTCGGACGCAGCGCGGGCGCGCAAATCGCCACGGCCTGCGCGTTCGGCATGCCGGAACTGCGCGTGAGCCGCTGCATCTCCGTGTATGGCCCGCCGGACATGTTTTTTGCGCGGGAGTGGTCCTATCCCGATGACATTTTGAAGTCCCTCAAGCTCGTGCAGCAATACATGGGCGGTGATCCTCACGAGGTGCCGGATGCCTACCGCACCGCCTCCGCCACCGCGTTCATCAGCGCGGCAAGCCCGGCCACCCTGCTTATCCACGGCGCGCGTGACTCGCTGGTCTGGGTGGAACACAGCCGCCGCCTGCACCGCCAGATGAGCCATGTGGGACGCGCCGACTATTTGGAGCTGCCGTGGGGCGATCACGGCTGCGATTATTTTCCAGGCTCCCCAGGCGGGCAACTGGCCCTGGCGGCGATGGAGCGCTTTTTGCGGGATCAATAGCTTTCCACGCGGGACACCGGCTCCTGCGCGTTCCGCCCGACCCAAGCGTGGCGTTCTCAAATGGCTTGATGGCGCGAGGGCAGAAAAAACGGCCCGGAATTGCTTCCGGGCCGCAGTTTGGGGGTTTTGGGTTTTGAGGCCCGGCGTGTGGTTGGCCACGCCGGGCTCAAAGCGGGGGGAACGAGTTGGAAAACTCGCTCTACGTGATTACATCATGCCGCCGTGGTCGTGGCTGTGGCCGGCGTCGGCTTTCTCTTCCTTCGGAATGTCCGCGATGAGGCATTCGGTGGTGAGGAGGAGGCCGGAGATGGAGGCCGCGTGCTGGAGGGCGCTGCGGGTCACCTTGGCAGGGTCAACGACGCCCGCTTTGATGAGGTCCTCATACTTGCCGGTGGCCACATTGTAGCCCTGGTTGCCTTTGCCCTTCTTGACTTCGGCCACGATGAGAGCGCCTTCGACGCCCGCGTTGGCGGCGAGCTGACGGAGAGGAGCTTCGATCGCGCGTGCGACGATTTCAGCGCCGGTCTTTTCGTCACCGACGAGCTTGAGGTCGCCGAGAGCGGCCTGAGCGCGGATGAGAGCGACACCACCGCCAGGGACGATGCCTTCTTCGACGGCCGCACGGGTGGCGTGCAGGGCGTCTTCGACGCGGGCCTTTTTCTCTTTCATTTCGGTTTCCGTGGCAGCACCCACGTTGATGACGGCGACGCCGCCGGCGAGCTTGGCGAGGCGCTCCTGGAGCTTCTCGCGGTCGTAGTCGCTGGTGGTTTCGGCGATCTGGTTTTTGATCTGCTGCACGCGTCCGGCGATGGCGTCGCTGGAGCCTTCACCTTCGACGATGACGGTGTTTTCCTTGCCGATGGTGATGCGCTTGGCACGGCCGAGGTCGGTGAGCTCGATGTTTTCGAGCTTGATGCCGAGGTCTTCGGTGATGCAGCGGCCGCCGGTGAGGATGGCGATGTCTTCGAGCATGGCCTTGCGGCGGTCGCCGAAGCCAGGGGCCTTGACGGCGACGATGTTGAGGGTGCCGCGCAGCTTGTTCACCACGAGGGTGGCAAGGGCTTCACCTTCGACGTCTTCAGCGATGATGAGGAGGGGCTTGCCGGAGCGGGCGACCTTCTCAAGCAGGGGCAGCATGTCCTTGAGGTTGCTGACCTTCTTCTCGTTGATGAGGATGTAGGCGTTCTCGAGGTTGCACTCCATCGTCTCCGGATTGGTGACGAAGTAGGGGGAGAGGTAACCTTTGTCGAACTGCATGCCTTCGACGACTTCGAGGGTCGTTTCGATGCTCTTGGCTTCTTCGACGGTGATGGTGCCTTCCTTGCCGACCTTGTCCATGGCCTCGGCGATGATGTTGCCGATGCTGGCGTCCCAGTTGGCGGAGACGGTGGCGACCTGGGCGACTTCCTTGCTGTCTTTGACCGGGGTGGCGATCTTCTTGAGCTCGGCGACGAGGGCCTCCGTGGCCTTCAGAATGCCGCGCTGCAGGGAGGTCGGGTTCGCACCGGCGGTGACGTTGCGAAGGCCTTCGCTGTAGATGGCCTCGGCGAGCACGGTGGCGGTGGTGGTGCCGTCGCCGGCGATGTCGGAGGTCTTGGAGGAGACTTCCTTGATGAGCTGGGCGCCCATGTTTTCGTAGGGATCAGGAAGTTCGATTTCCTTGGCCACGGTGACACCGTCCTTGGTGATCGTGGGGGAGCCGAATTTCTTCTCGAGGATGACGTTGCGGCCGGCAGGGCCGAGCGTGGCCTTCACGGCCTTGGCGAGCTTGGTGACGCCGCGGAGCAGCGCCTGACGGGCGTTTTCGTCGAAGTTGAGTTGTTTAGCCATAAATCAGTTAATGAGTGATGAGTTAGGATTCAGTGAGTGAGGGATTAGCCAATGATGCCGAGGATGTCGGTCTCGTTGATGATGAGGAGGTCGTCGCCGCCGACTTTGACTTCGGTGCCGCCGTATTTGGAGATGAGGACCTTGTCGCCCTTCTTCACGGTGAAGAGGGTGGACACGTCTTTGCCTTCGTCGTCCTTGCCGGTGCCGAGCGCGAGCACTTCAGCTTCCTGGGGTTTTTCTTTGGCGGTGTCAGGCAGGAAGATGCCTCCGGCGGTCTTTTCTTCGCTGGAGGAACGCTTCACGAGGACGCGACGGCCGAGCGGGGTGATGGTGTTAGCCATGATGTGCTGGGTATGTGGGTTTGGGTTGGTTGTGTTTGGTTTGTCTGACCGACTCCCGGCCCTGCCACGAGAGTGTGTTGTGAACGGGGGCGGTGGTCGGTCGGAATTGTTGGGGGAAATGGAGTGACGGAGCGGGGGATTTTGCGTTTGGAGCAGTGAACCTGTTGAAGACCACTTTTTCAGGGAGGGCTGGGAACTTCTAGCTCCTCTGCCAGTGGAAGCCATGGCTGCATGCTTGTTCCACGGATCATCGCTTCCGAGAACGCAAGAGTGCTTCGCCAATGTTTCTGCCATTGGGTTTCTGTTGGAACCGACAAGTATTCGATCAGTTCCTCGCCGCCCTCTATAATTGCTCCCCGTTCTTCGGTTACACCTGAATAACGACGAGTGCTCAAATGCTTTAGTTGGATTTGTGCATCAGAGATGCTGACTACCTCATACACCTCAACATAGTGACCGCTATTGTCACAGTTATAAGTTTGAACTGTTTCGCCCACATGCGGACGCTTTAGTGTTTGCTTTTGTGAATACATAAAAGCGGGGATTACTTGTCCTTGTCCACGACTTCGAAGTCGGCATCGACGACCTTGCCTTTGTCCTGGCTCTTTGGCTCGGCGGCGGCGACATCGGGGCCTGCGGCACCCATGTCGGGCATGCCACCGGGGGCTCCGGCGCCTGCGGCGGCAGCGGCTTGATAAGCGGCGGCGAAGAGTTTTTCGATCTCCTCGGTCTCGCTCTTCATCTTGTCGGTGTCGTTGGCTTCGATGGCGGACTTCAGCGTGGCGAGCTTGTCCTTGATGGGCGTGAGTTGCTCGGCGGGGACCTTGCCTTCCCACTCCTTCATCGTTTTCTCGATCTCGTAGCTGAGGCTGTCGGCCTTGTTCTTGACCTCGACGCCTTCCTTGCGCTTGCGGTCTTCCTCGGCGTGCTCCTCGGCGTCGCGCTTGGCCTTCTCGATCTCGTCCTGGCTGAGGCCGGAGCTGCCCTGGATGGAGATTTTCTGCTCCTTGCCGGTGGTCTTTTCCTTCGCGGAGACGTGGAGGATGCCGTTCGCGTCGATGTCAAAGGTGACCTCGATCTGCGGCACGCCGCGCGGCATCGGCGGGATGCCGTCGAGCTTGAAGGTGCCGAGCGTTTTGTTGTCGCGGGACATCGGACGCTCGCCCTGGAGGACGACGATCTCGACACCGGGCTGCTGGTCGGCGTAGGTGGAGAAAATCTGCGAGTGCTTCTTCGGGATGGTCGTGTTGCGGGCGATCATCGGCGTGGCGACACCACCAGCAGTTTCGATGGCGAGCGTGAGCGGCGTCACGTCGAGCAGGAGCACGTCCTTCACATCGCCCTTCAAAACGCCGCCCTGGATGGCCGCGCCGATGGCGACGACTTCGTCCGGGTTCACGCCCTGATGCGGATCTTTGCCAGCGAGCTTCTTCGCGGTCTCGACGACCTTTGGCATGCGGGTCATGCCGCCGACGAGAACGAGCTCGTCGATTTTTGAGGCGTCCAGTTTGGCCGCGGCGAGGCAGTCACGCACGGGCTTCATGGTGCGCTCAAACAGGCTGTCGCAGAGCTGCTCCATTTTGGCGCGGGTGAGCGTCTTCATGATGTGCTTCGGCCCGGTGGCGTCGGCGGTGATGAAGGGGAGATTGATGTCGTAGCTCTGGCTGGAGCTGAGGGCGATCTTCGCCTTCTCGGCTTCCTCCTTGATGCGCTGAAGCGCGTCCGGCTGGCCGCTGAGATCGATGCCGCTGTCGGATTTGAACTCGTTGACGATCCAGGTGATGAGCGTGTTGTCCCAATCGTCGCCGCCGAGGTGCGTGTCGCCATCGGTGGCGAGCACTTCGAAGACGCCGTCGCCGATTTCGAGCACGCTGATGTCGAAGGTGCCGCCGCCGAGGTCATACACGGCGATTTTTTCATCGCTCTTCGACTCGAGGCCGTAGGCCAACGACGCCGCGGTGGGCTCATTGATGATGCGGCGCACGTTCAGGCCGGCGATCTCGCCCGCGGCCTTCGTGGCGTTGCGCTGGCTGTCGTTGAAGTAAGCCGGCACGGTGATGACGGCCTCGGTGATCGTTTCGCCCAGCTTCGCCTCGGCGTCGGCCTTCAGCTTGCTGAGGATCATGGCGCTGACTTCCTGCGGAGAGTAGGTCTTCGTCTCGCCGCCGACCTCGACCTGTACATGCGCGTCGCCGTTGCTGGCGGGGACGATCTTGTAAGGCATGCGCTTGTCCGCCTCGGTGAGTTCCGCGAACTTGCGGCCCATGAGGCGCTTCACGGAGAAGACGGTGTTGCGCGGGTTCGTCACGGCCTGGCGCTTCGCGGCCTGACCAACGACACGCTCGCCGCTCTTCGTGAAAGCGACGACGGAGGGCGTGGTGCGTGCGCCTTCCGAATTTTCGAGGACCACGGCCTTGCCGCCTTCGAGGACGGCCATGCAGGAGTTCGTGGTGCCGAGGTCAATGCCGAGGATTTTGCTCATGGTGGTTGGTTTGGGGGAAAGGTGGAACTGGAGGTTTTGGTGGCCTTCCCTTGGCTCAAAGCGTGCCAAGTGCTCCCGACGGCGCTGGAACCCTTGATTTCACGAGCTTCCAGCGTGTTGACCCTCCAAATACGAAAGTGCCAAACCCTCGAAAACCACCCCAAAGTGCCAGCAAATGGCACAATTGGGCTGGCACTTGGCACTTTGGGCAAGGGGTCCTTGCGCTCCAGCCATCACTCCCTTGAAAACTGGAACAAATTCCCGCCTTGGGGCTGTATTCGTGTCATGCGCCGCCTCTTATTTCTTCTTGCCGCCACCACGCTTCACGCCGCCAGACCGGAGGTCCCGCTGCCGGAGGGTGTGACGGTCGAAAACGGCGCGCGCTTTGTCGATTTGAACGGCGACGGCTTCGATGACCTCGTTTTCTCAAACAGCGAGCGCTATGGCGTCCTCATCTTCAATGATGTGGAAAAGAAAAACCTCGGCTGGCTCCGCGGCTGGACGCATGTGATGCGCGAGGGGAAGGCCGGCGACGCGAATGCCCTGCCACTCACCACGCGCGGCGATGTCGAGTTCAAGGACGGCGCGATGTGGGTGGCCGGAAAGCGCCATCTAAGCCATGCCGAGTTGCTGAGACCTCCCGCGCCTGCCCCGCGAACGCCGGAGGAGTCCATGAAGGCCATCCACCTCAAGCCGGGCTTCGAGATCGAGCTGGTGGCCGCCGAACCGCTCGTGCAGGACCCGATCTTCGTCGATTGGGACGACCAAGGCCGCATGTGGGTGGTCGAGATGGCCGACTATCCATTTCATGAGTACCAGGGCGTCACACGCGGCGGCCGTGTGAAAGTCCTCACGGATGAAAATGGCGATGGACGCTACGAGAAGGCCACCACCTTCCTCGACGACCTGCTTTACCCCACCGGCCTGGCGCTTTGGAAAAACGGAGCCTTCATTGCCAGCGTGCCCGATGTCTTTTACGCCGAGGACACGGATGGCGATGGACACGCCGACAAGCGCACGCCGGTCCTGAGCGGCTTTCACAAGGGTAATCCGCAGCATCTGGTGAATGGTTTTGCCTGGGGGCTCGACGGCTGGCTCTACGGCGGCAATGGCGACAGCGGCGGGAAGGTCGTGGAGGTGAAAAGCGGCAGGGAATTCGACCTCAGCGGCCGGGATTTCCGTTTTCATCCCGAGACACATGAGTTCCAGCTCCTCGCCGGCCGGGCGCAGTATGGACGCTGGCGCGATGACTTTGGAAACTGGTTCTCCGGCAACAACAGCAACCTCGGCTGGCATTATTTCCTCGAAGACCGCTACCTTGCGCGGAATCCGAGGCTCGCCGTGCCCACGCTGAAGCAGAACCTCAACACCAGCGGCACCAAGGTCTTTCCCGTCAGCACACCCGTGCGCCGGCTGAACCAGCCGCAGTCCGTGAACACGCTGACATCCGGCTGCAGCGTCATTCCCTATCGCGACACGCTCTTCGGCCCTGGCTACGAGAACAGCCTGTTCATCTGCGAGCCCGCGAACAACCTCGTGCATCGCGAGGTGCTGGTGCCGGACGGCATCAGCTTCACCAGCCGGCGCGCCGGGGACGAGCAGGACCGCGAGTTCCTGGCGAGCGAGGACCACTGGAGCCGCTTCACCCAGGCCCGCACCGGGCCGGACGGCTGCTTGTATGTGGTGGACTTTTACCGCCTCATCCTGGAGCACCCGGAATGGATTCCGCCGCAGATGCTCGCGCATCTGGATCTGTATGCCGGCGGGGACAAGGGACGCATCTACCGCGTGCGGCCTGCCGGGCCGGCACGCGCCGTCCACCTGGGCCTCGACTCTCCCAATGGTCCCGCTCGTGACATCGCCCAGCGCCTGCTGATCCAGCAAAAAGCGGCCTGGAGCACCGAATCCCTGCACGAGAGACCCGCCATCGCCGTGCAGCAGCTTTGGACGATGCACACGCTGGGCACGCTGAAGCCCGCGCACCTGCTTGGAGCCTTCAAGTCGCCCTCCGCCCATGTCCGTGAACATGCCATCCGCATCGCCGAGAACCATCCCGGCGATTCCAGCCTGCTCACCGCCCTCCGCGGCCTGCAAACGGACCCTGACCTGCGCGTGCGCACGCAGCTCGCTTTTTCGCTGGGCGGGCGATCGAACGAGACGCTCACCGCGCTCGTGAAGCAGGATCCCGCCAACAAAAACCTCCTCATCGCCGCCCTCTCCTCCTCGCCCAATCACCCCGAGGCATCCAACTGGCAAAAAGCGCTCCAATCCAAGCCCCAAGATGCCGCGCCCGCGCTCCAGATCATCACCAACAAGAATCCAAACCGCGAGAAGGTCGTCGCCGCCTACGCTGGCGTGCCCGCGCTCAAAGGAAACCCCGTCCGGGGCCGCGCGCACTACATCGCATTCTGCTCCGCCTGCCACCGGCTGAAAAACGAGGGCCACGAGATCGGCCCCGATCTGGGCACCGTCGCCTCAAAGCCTGACGAGCAACTGTTGGAGGCCATCCTCGATCCGAACCGCGCCGTCGAGCAGCGTTACCTGACGCACACCGTCCTCACGAAGGACGGCAAGGCCCATGTCGGCCTCCTTGCCGAGGAAACCGCCAACAGCCTCACCCTCAAGCTTGCTGGAAACACGGAGGTCATCCTCCGTGCCGACATTGCAAAAAGCAGCGCCGGCACCCAGTCGCTCATGCCCGAGGGCCTCGAATCCGTCCTCAAGCCCCAGGATGTCGCCGACATCCTCGCATGGATGCGGGCGAAATGAGTCACACCAGCCGGTCCTTCAACGCACGCGCGACGGCGGCGGCGCGGCTGTGGACATTGAGCTTGGTGAAGAGGTTGCGCGTGTGCGTGCTGGTGGTGTGAATGCTGACCTGCATGCGCTCGGCGATCTCCTTGGCGGTGAGGCCCTCGACGAGGAGCTTCAACAGGTCGTGCTCGCGCGGGGAGAGGGACACGGGCTGCGCGGCGGGCTTGGTGAGCTTTGCCAGCATCTTCACAACACTGGCGGCGACCGACGGCGACATGGGCGAGCCGCCCTGCGCGGCCTCATGGATCGCCTCGACGACGGTTTCCGCCCGCGAGGTCTTCAAAAGATAGCCGCTGGCTCCGGC
Source organism: Verrucomicrobiaceae bacterium (assembly GCA_015075365.1). Classification (GTDB taxonomy): domain Bacteria; phylum Verrucomicrobiota; class Verrucomicrobiia; order Verrucomicrobiales; family Verrucomicrobiaceae; genus Prosthecobacter. Next base: position 81,610 of record JABTUN010000004.1, on the reverse strand, counting down.
GCTGATGGCGCGGCCGATCTTTTCCTCGTCCTCAAACACGGTGAGGATGACGATGCGGCACTGCGGCGCATGCTGGTGGACATCCGCGATGATTTCGAGGCCGCCGCGCCCCGGCAGGCCGACATCGAGCAGCAGCACATCGGGCTTTTGCGAATCCGGCGCGGCCTTGAGCGTGGCGAGCATCGTCTCCGCGTTCGCAAAGGCCGGCGCGATGGCGAGGCCGCGCTCCGGCGTGCAGAGGCGCTGGAGGGAGCGGCGGAAGGTGTCGTGGTCTTCGACGATCCAGGTCTTGACCAGGGTTTCAGGTTTCATGTTTCAAGCTTCAGGTTTCCGCCAGCGCGGGCCGCAGGGCACGTCGAGGGTGATGGAGGTTCCGGCGCCGGGCGTGGAATGAATCTGCAGCACGGCTTTCAACACGGCGGCGCGTTCACGCAGGTTGCCGAGGCCGTGGCCGGACGAGGGGGCGGCGGTGTCGAAGCCGGCTCCGTTGTCACTGATCTCGATGCGGATGCCGCGGGGTGTCGGAGTGAGGTGAAAACGCGCCTTCGACGCCTGCGCATGCCTGGCGATGTTGTGGAGCACCTCTTTGCAGAAGAGATACAGCTCCCGGCGTGTCTCGATGTCAGGCTCAAGGGTCAAAGGCGCGGCAGGCAGGGCGCAATCAAGCGTCACGCCGCGCAAAAGGCGCTCGGTGAGGCGGTGGAGCACGTCGAGCCAGTCGTGCTCCGCCTCGCTGCGGCGGGTGCTGATGAGATCGACCATGTCGCGCATGGAATCAGCCGTCTCCGCGGCGACGCTCTCGATCTCGATGATGTCCGTTTTGAGCGAATCGAGCGTGGCGTCCGGCTGGGCGGCCATGGAGCAGATGAGCGTGATGCTGCCGAGGTTCGAGCCGATCTCATCATGCAGATCACGGGCGAGTTTGTCGTGGAGGCGCTGTGTCTCCCGCCTGCGCTGACGGTGCTGGCGCCACAAGAGGAGGCCGGAGATCAGCGTGATGCCGCCGACACTGCCCACGCTGCCATAAACGAGCTGGTGCTGCGAACGCTCAACGAGCGCGGCACGCCGCGTCCGCAGATCCAGGCGCTCCTGTTCGAGGCTCCGCCGCGTTTCGAGCTGCGCGAACCATTCCGGCAGGCTAATGAGGCGTCCGGCCTCGGTGAGGCCGTCGTTGAGCGCTTCAAGACCCCAGTTCGAGGCATCCGCGCCGGTGAGCACATCGCTGGCGGTAAAGCGGCCGCGCGGCGCGATGTTTTCTCCATCGCGGAGGACCTGCATCTCGGCGAGGGCGAAAACGTGGTCGTTTTTGCGATACCACAGCTCCTTGGTGGTGATGCGGATGAACTTCGCAGGCGTGCGCCGCGCCGGGATGCACACGAAATTCATGCCCGGCGACGGCAGAAACTCGTCGGTGACATCGACAAGCGTCACCGCGTCGCTGAAGTCCTCGCGCGTGGCGGCCTCGACGGTGTAGAGCTCCGGAAAGCCGTAGTCGAACCACAGCGGCACATCCCGCCGGCGCACGGGCACGAGGCGGATTTCATCAACCAGCGTGATCTCCGGCAGGGTCAGCGTGAGAGACTTCCTCTCATCCTTCCTGGTCGATGGAGCGCTGTGAAAGCCGCTTTTGCCGCCCGCTTGAGGCACCAGCGGCAGGCCGAGCGGCGTGACCATGTCGATGAGGTTGGAGCGTGTCCAGGCACGCGGCGCGTTGCGGGAGCTGGAGCTGCTGACGGTGGCGTCGATGGCGAGATTTCGAGCGCCGGAGAGGACGAGCAACTCCGCGAGCGCGAGGATTTCCGGCCCATCGACGCTCCAAGGCTCCGTGGCGGTGAAACGCACGCGTTTGACAGCCCGCGGATCAAAGCGTGCGATGACCGGCCAGCAGCCTGGATTCGCAAAATCAGCCGCGGTGTGATCGAGGACGACATGCGCGGCGTCATGATCGTCAAAGACCTCCACCTTGAAGCGCAGAGGAAAGCCGTAGCCTGCCACGACAGCATTCGCGGCCTTTGCCAGCGGCGGCACAAGCACGACCGTGTCCACGCGCGCGGTCTCCGGCAGCGTGACCTCCATCCAGCGCACGTCCTCCTCCGTGGTGTAGCCGGTCTTCAGCCCCACGCGCATGCAGCTGTTGATGAGCGCGGGCTCCGGCAGGCCCGAGAGACGCTGCTCGTGATCGCGAATCCGCGTGTCGAGCGCCTCCAGCGCGCCCCAGGACCAAAAGGCAAGCTTTTCGACCCAGCGCGAGTCGGCGGCGAGGGCGGATGACGCATGCCAAATGACCAATGACAACAGCACGCCGGGCCATCGCGGGAGCGCGGGCGCGGCCTGGTTCTGCTGGCGTGGTTCGGGCATCGGCGGCGTGATCTTCCCTCGTCCTCCAGATTTCGCCACGCGTCATTTTCCCCGCCTTCCTCGCCTATTTTGGTGACGTGACGCGGCGCAGAATGAGCGGAGCATGGGCGTTCTAACCACCGCCATGAGAACCGCCTCCATTTTGTTGCTGCTGCTTGCCTCCGCCTCCTCGGTGTCGTTTGCCGAGGAGCCAAAGAAGGCACCTCCCCCGAAATTCGTCATGCCGCCGGATGTGAACGGCAACAAGACGGTCATCGCCCTGCCGGAGAACCGGCGTCCGATCAAGGTTGGCGTTTACAGCGGCCCTGGCGCGCCGCAGAGCAGCGTGGACGCGGTGGTGAGGGTCATGAAGCCCTTCACCGAGGCCACGACGGTCATTTTGAGCGGTGAGGACGTGGCCAGGCAGAACCTGGCCGCGTACGACGTGCTCGTCTTTCCGGGCGGCAGCGGCTCCGGCCAGTCGAAGGGCATTGGCGAGGCGGGTGTGAAGAATGTGCGGGAGTTTGTGGGCAATGGCGGCGGCTATGTGGGCATCTGCGCGGGTGCCTACCTGGCATGCTCGAATTTTTCCTGGGGACTCGGCATCCTGAACGCGGGCACGGTCTCCAGCAAATGGCGGCGCGGGCAGGCGATCCTGGACCTGGAGATGACGGAGGCCGGCAGGCCGCTGCTGGGCGATGTGCCGGGCGTTTTCAAGGTGCGCTACAACAACGGCCCGATCCTCAAGCCCTGGACGCGCACGGATCTGCCCGCCTACACGCCGCTGACGCTGTTCCGCACCGAGGTGGCAAAAAACGACACGCCCGTGGGCGTGCAGGTCAACACCGCGGCGCAGGCTGTCAGCACGTTTGGCAAAGGCCGCGTCTTTGTCTCCAGCCCGCATCCCGAGGGCACGCCCGGGCTGGAAAACCTCATCCCGCGCGGTGTTTTCTGGGCGGCGGGTGACAAGAAGGAAAGCGTGCTGCCATGATGCTGCGCACCCTCGTTTTCCTCCTGGCCTTCGGAGGCGTCCTCCGCGCCCAGGATGCCTACAAGTCGCCCTACACCGTGAAGTTCTCCTTCCCAGAGGAGGAATTGATCGGAGATCTGCTCAAAGGGCCGCGCTCCGATTGGAAGGACCATGCCACGGTGCCCTTCCGCGAGTGGGGCAATCCGGCGAATCAAAAGCGCTGGGGCTACTGGGGGCCTTCCATCAAGCATCTCGGCCCGCCAGCCGGTCTGGCCAGGAAATCGCCGCAGTGGTCGCGCGAGCGCGTGATCGCCACGGCGATGCGCTACATCGGCTACAGCTATCAGCATCATCATGTGCCGGACTGGGAGCCGCCGGCGGACTGGCCGCGTGACCCGGAGCAAAAGACGCCTGTGGGAAAGGGGGTGGATTGCAGCAACTTCACCGGCTTCGCCTATAACCTCGCCCTCGGCATCCTTCCCTCCACCGGGATCAGGCAGCAGTCTGAAATGACCGAGGCGGAAGGGCCGGGCCCAGGCCGCCGCGTGCCCGTGAAGCGCGTCGAACTGCCGAAAAGGTATGAGGACTTCCCGAACGACCTGCAAACCGGCGATCTGCTCTTTGTGAAGAGCACCAAGGGCAACGTGTCCCATGTCGTGCTGTGGGTGGGCCAGATCGGCGAGTCGCCGGACGGCCTGCCGCTGATCCTCGACAGCACCGGGACGGGAGCGAAGGATTCTAACGGCGTCACGATCCCGGACGGCGTGCACCTTCGCCCGTTCAAGCGCAGCGTGTGGTACTTCACCCAGGCCAGCCATGTGCTGCGCATCATCCCGGAGGATGCCAGATGATCACCACCATTCTCCTGCCCGCCAGTTGAAACGGGGGCTGCCTGCGACGAGGAAAAAACCCGTCCACGGTCAGCACGCCCCTTGAGCAGGAAAAAACGTTGCAACTGCCTTGCCGCGCGGGAGAGTCGGATTTGCTCGCTCGCATTGCCTGAGTGGCGGAATTGGCAGACGCGCCAGACTTAGGATCTGGTTTGGAAACAAGTGCAGGTTCAAGTCCTGTCTCAGGCACCCCGCGTGGCGCACCCGAAGAGCCCGGCCCATTGCGAAAAAAAAAGCGGCTCCCCAGGGAGCCGCTTCATGTAGAAGGCTGAAATCGACCTGTCTTAACGACGACGGCGAGCGAGGAAGCCCAGGAGACCCAAAGCGAAGAAGGCGACGCGAGAAGGCTCTGGAACACCGAAGGTGTTAGATGCCAGTCTAACGGGATCAGGCCCCAAGACGGTACTGTTGAAGTTCACTGTGTTGCCATCATTAGGGATGACAAAAGATGGGTCCGTATAGAAGCCATACTTATCGCCAACGTTTGCAGTCGTAGTGTCGAACCAAATAAGTGCAAATTGATCTCCTGCTGTCACTCCGCCACTCAACGGCAAACCTGCAAGCTGAGAAATCACATTTGTCCCAGAGTCGGTTCCACCTGCACTTGCGAGAGTCGTGTTACCCGTTGCCGCAAAATAAAAGAAGTCATCTGTCGTCGCTGAACCATCACCCTTTGAAAGGAACAATCCCGAACCAGCAGCAGGAAAGGTAAACCCATCGTAGTTAAGTCCGTTCGCATCAAAACCGTTGTTGGTTGTGTCCACCACAATGCCCCAACGAAGACCACCTGCAGCCGTCCCGGCCGCGTTCTGAATATTTGTGAGCTTAGCGGATGCTGTGCTAAACTGAAGAGTTACCGTTGCTTGAGCAGAGATTGCTGCAAACAAGAAAACTACGGCAGAGAATAAGGAGGCTTTGTGCATAGAGTTATTGAATTCAATTTGTGCTAGGCGGCGCATTAATCGGAAACTGGCTAGATTACCAACTCAAGGTGCAAGATAGGATTGAAGCGCTGTCCACACGAAGGTTCCAGCGGCACCAGTGCCCTTCTTCCGGAAAATATACCCCTGACCGGGCTGAAGCATGAAGGACGTACCAACAGGCGAGAATGTTTCGTCAACCCAGCCATCGCCCGTTGTATAATAGAGAACCTGAGAGGCTGACTTGTTTTGACCTGATGCCGTGTTGTCAAAGACCAGCAACTGATCATCCTCGGTGAAAGACAGACCAACAGAACCAATTCGCGTGGGAACAGGACTAGAGAAGCCAACCGCAACGTCCTGATCACCTGCGCCGAATGAGCGAATAATGATCCGATGTTTGGTCATCGGAACAGAACCGGCCATGGAAATTCCTACCGAAGCCCCACCATTCCGGAAAATGAACGCACGTCCAAAAGCGAGGGGAGCATGATCGGCTGCTTCAAACGTGTTCTCATCAACCCAAGCTCCAGAGTCAAAACCGAAACTACCAGATGATGATAGATTAATTCCGGCAGTAGTTGCCTCGAGAAGAAGTATCTGACTGCCATTCGAGACAGCAGACGTGATCAAAGAAGCCGGAGTCCAATAGGGGAGGATGTCGATGTGATCTCCGTTGCCAGCGCCATTAACAGCTTCTGTTTGCACACCGCTCAGATCTTCCGCAGGATCAAGCTGGATGGTTACCGAATTCGCGGCATTCGCAGTGACCTTCCCTGTCATTCCTTCCTTGGTGCCCGATGCGATTTGAACCGCGTAGGTATTCACCTGCCCGGGAAGTGCCTGAACAAATTGATTCGTCGTCCACGCCGGAGAGGTTCCGGCAACGGTGATTGTGTTGCCGCTGATGGACTGAATCACACCTTTGAACACAGATGCACGGCTGAGGGGCACGGCGAGCACCGCATCCGAGTTGGCCGGAACATTCACGGTCACAAACCCCACCGGGTCAGAGGCAGCCGTGGTCTGCGCGAGCGATTGGGAGGAGAGGCCAAGGAGCGCAAGCACTCCCAGAGTTTGGACGAAGCAGGATGTTTTCATGGTGAGGATGTGGGTTCAGTGAATAAATCCCCGAATTCGGGTTTTTGTTACAGGATTTCGTGCAGGATGTCGATTCTTTTTTTGAGGAGGACAGACGCGGGCGGGAGACTGACAAGATTGAGGGAGGATTGTTCAGCGTGTCCATTAGACAATGATCCAGGCGGCCCCGCAATCCCCCGAAAGGAGGATACGGGCAACATTTCCGGCACGCGCCGGACCATGTCCGCGGTCATGGCACCACCACCGGCCCGTGCAGGACCACTCCCCCGCCCTGCCAGCGGATGGCGGGCAGCGTGTCGAGCACGAACGCGGGCGCGGTGTCCGCGAGGGCGAAGAAGCGGCCGCGGGGCGCGCCGCTGGCCTGCTCCTCCAGGCGGCGGCGCAGGAGCTGCCCGGCGGGGGCCACGGCGGCCTGCCAGGCATCCCGCAGCTCCTTCATCTCACAGCGGACGAGGGACACCTCCGCGCCGGAGGCGAGGGCGGCAGGGGCCTTCCAGGCATCCCCCTTGTCATCCACATAGTAGAGGCGGGTGACGGGGAAACCGAGGGCGGACACGAGGGCGGGCGCGCTTGCAGGGTCCGCTCCGGCCTTTCTCTCGATCCGTGCCCGGGTGGACAGCACCGCGCGCAGGATCTGCCCCTGCTCCGCGCGGCTCTGAAACCAGTTCCCGCTGCGCACGGTGCCGTCCTCCACGAGTTCGACGGAGGGGGAGTTGTGCCCGGAGTGGAGCTTCACCCAGGGACGCGGGGGCATCGTCACAGGCTCCATGAGGGCCGGCTGGCGCGTCTCGAAGGCACCGGAAAACAGCACGCCGGTGCGGCTGACCTGCTCCTGGGTGACACAGGCGGTGGCGTCCTCCGGATGCAGGCTGACGGCGGCAAACCGCGCCCCGGCGCCGCCCGTGCCGTCCTGGATCAAAATGACAGCCACCATCAGCAGGCTGGCGCCGACGGACAGCAGCGGCGTGGTGACAAACAACCGGTGCCGACGGCCGGAGGGGGCGAGGACGAACAGATTCACCGGCCCCACCAGGATGCCGAACACCACGAGGAACAGCACGACCTGCCAGGAGGCGAAACTGCGGTCGCCAATGGCCTCCACCAGCGGCCAGTAGCCGGTGCCGCGCGCCAGGCTGGCGCGCCCTTCCAGCAGGTCGGTTTCCCGGCGATCCAGGCCCCAATAGTGGCCCACCGTGGCGGCGTCCGGCAGCTCCTTGCCATTCCACTCCCTGCGCGCCAGCCGCCCGAGGCCAAACGGCCCTTTGAGCGCCTCCGCACCGCCGGGCAGGCCGAGGACGTCGCTCCCCACCTCCGCCGGGGCGTAGATATGGAGGTTTCCCCCCAGGCGCACCCACTGCTCGACGGCACGGCGGGCCGCGGGCCGCAGCCTGGCCCAGTCGGTGTGGCTGAAGAGGGCGTAATCAAAGCCGGACCAGCCGCGCCAGTCCTCCGGCAGGTCGTCCAGCTTGAACTGGCTGCCAAACTCCGCGTCCCCGCCGAAAAAATGGGACCCGGAGCTGCCGCGGGACTTCAGCTCCTTGTTCAGCTTTGTGATGCTGCTGTCCGCCAACTCCGGGCTGATGGCGATGGCCGGGAAACCGCGCATGCGGCTCTCATGGCTGGCATACGAGCGCAGCCCATGACCGCCAGCCCCCACCTCCACCCGCAACGGAGCGCCTGACGAGAACCCGCCGTGCCGGTTCCCATACTCGACGGCCATCGGCACCAGAAAAGCGGCCGACTGCGTGGCGCGTGCGGGCACCTCGACACGAAAACGGCTGCGGTGGCTGTTATGCGCCCGAAACGCCTGCGTCTGCGAGGTGAAATCAAAGCTCCACACACTGGCGCGGGTGGAGCCGCTGGTGATCACGGCGCGCACGGGCACATAGCCGGTGGGCGGCAGCGGATCAAAAACCGCGCGCAGTTCCAGCCGCGTGCCGCTGTCCTTGTCGATCAAGTCATTAGCGAGGCTGAACTGCGCTCTGGAAGGCACCACCAGCACAACAAACAGCGCGAGGACGACAAGGAGAGACTGGGCTCCCGATGCTCCAAGCATCCCGCTGGCCAGGCGGCACAGGCTGCCTGTGCATGATGGTGCCGCGGGTGTCCCGGGATGCGTCATTCCATATTGGTCCTTCGTCATTTCAAACCGCCTCCTTCAGGGTTTTCGGGGCGTGGAGGTTCTGCACCGGCACCTCCGCCAGGATGGCGCGCACCACGCTGGCGCTGGTGCGGCCCTCGATGCGCGCGGCGTAGTCCAGCAGCACGCGGTGGCCCAGCACGGCCTGCGCCAGCGCCTGCACGTCCTCAAAGCTGGCATTGGCCCGGCCATGCATGAGCGCGCGCGCCTTGGAGGCGGAGGCCAGGCTCAACGCGGCGCGCGGGCTGGCCCCGTAGCGCACGCCTGTGGCAGCCGCGGACTGGCCTGGATGCGTGGCATCACACAGACGCGCGATGTAGTCCGCCACGATCTCCGGCAGGAAAATGCGCCGCGCGGTCTGCTGGATCGAGGCAAACTCCTCGCGTGACAGCACGGAGGGAACCTGCGGCTCCACGCCAAGCTCACGATGCGTGACGATCTTCGCCAGCACCTCGGCGGAATTGCGCAACACCTCCAGTTTGAAGAGAAAACGGTCCACCTGCGCCTCCGGCAGCGGATACGTGCCCTCCAGCTCAATGGGGTTCTGGGTGGCGAGCACAAAAAACGGATCGGGCAGCGTGTGCGTGTGGCCCAGCACCGTCACGCGGCGCTCCTGCATGGCCTCCAGCAGCGCGGACTGCGTCTTGGGCGAGGCACGGTTGATCTCATCCGCCAGCAGCAGGTTCGTGAAGATCGGCCCGGGCTGGAAAACGAACTCACGGCGGCCGTCCACCTCCTGCAGGACCGGATTGCCCGTGATGTCACCGGGCAGCAGGTCCGGCGTGAACTGCACGCGCCGCGTCGTGAGCCCCAGCGCCTTCGCCAGGCCTTTGACCAGCTCTGTCTTCCCCAGGCCGGGCAGGCCCTCGAGCAGAACGTGGCCGCGCGCGAGCACCCCGCAGATCGTCAGCTCGATCAGCTCCTCCTGGCCGAAAAGCACATCCCGCAGCGCGCGGCGCAGGGATTCGATGCGTGTGAAAGCCGTCTGGATTTCCGGTTCGGAAGCGTAGGGATCGCCCATGGACGGTGACTAAAGCAGAAAGCAGCGGCGGAAGTCGAGATGAATTGTGTGAACTGCGGATGAAATCCCTCCGCCCTCATTGGAACGAGCCGCATGGGCGGATCACTCGCCTCTTTGGACAATCGCACTCGCTTGTTCTGAAATCTTCACCGAGCCACGTACCATCGGGCATGATCCAGACCACCACCGTCGGTTCCTATCCCGTTCCTGACTGGCTTTCCGCCCTGCCCAGCGAGCAGGCCGTCATCGACGCCACGCGCGTCGTTTTCGACACGCAACGCCAGGCGGGCATCGACCTGCCCACAGATGGCGAGTTGTACCGTTTCGACGTCAATCACCCCGACACCAACGGCATGATTGAATACTTCGTCCACAAGCTGGGAGGCATTGACAGCCGCGTGGGCCGCGCGGACACCGCCGCGTTCCGTGCAAAGCACGAGATGGCCTTCCGCAGCAAGCCTGCCGCCGTCGTGCGCGGCCCGGTCACCGAAGGCGTGCTCAATCTGGCCGAGGACTGCGCCCGCGCAGCCAAAGTGGCCGGCGGACCGTTCAAATTCACGCTCACCAGCCCCTACATGCTGGCCCGCACGCTGCTGGACGCGCATTACCACGACTTCGCCGCGCTGAACATGGCCATCGCCGACGCGCTGGCCGCGCAGGCCGCTGATTTGCAGTGCGACTGCGTCCAGGTCGATGAGGCGAACATTCCCGGCAATCCCGCCGACGCGCCCATCGCCGCCGCGGGCATCAATCGCGTGCTGGACGCGGTCAAAGGCCGCAAAGCCGTGCATTTCTGCTTCGGCAATTATGGCGGCCAGACGATCCAAAAAGGCGAGTGGGCCGCGCTCATCACGTTTTTGAACTCGTTGCGCGCCGACCACCTCGTGCTCGAACTGGCACATCGTCCCGCCGCGGATCTCGACGCGTTGCAGGGGCTCGATGCCAGGATCGGCGTGGGCCTCGGCGTCGTGGACATCAAGGTGAACCACATCGAAACCGCCGACGAGATCGCCCGCCGCATCGAGGCAGCGGAGAAAAAACTCGGCGCGGGCCGCGTGCAGTTCATCCACCCGGATTGCGGCTTCTGGATGCTCAAACGCAGCATCGCCGACCGCAAGATCGAGGCGCTGGCAAAGGGGCGTGACAAGTTCGAGGGACGATGATTGAATCCCGCGCTCATGCTCCGCCTTCTTTTCATCATCCTGCCGTTCGCGCTCGCCTCCTGCGCGTCGTTCGTCAACACGCACCGCATGAAGGCCGCGCAGCGCAAGATGCTCGACGCGCGAAAGCTTCAGCAAGCCGGTCAGTGGGACGAGGCGCTCGCCATGGTGCCGCGCATGCAGTCCAGCGTCTCCAAATCAGTCGCCAGCGCTCCGGTGCAGAAGTCCGCCGCGGGCACGGCGGTGGATCTGCGCCCGCTCCTCGCCGCGTGGGAAAACGGCCCGCTCGCCGGGTTGAAGTCCGCCTTGGAAAAGAAGGACGCGCAGCGGTCCACCACCGCCTTCACCGCGCTGCGCCAGCAATGCGTCAACTGCCACACCGTGCTCGGCCGGACAGAGGTGCGGGTGGACGAGATTCCCGATTGATGAAGCGCCTTCGTCCTTTACTCTCGCGCCATGACTGCCAGCGCTCTTCGACATGCCTTTCTTCAACTCCCCGCCGTCGAGCAGGCATCACTGCTGGATGATCTGATCCTCAGCTCGTGCGACGCCGCATGGGAAGAACGCATCGCCTCTGAAATGGAGGAACGGGTGTCCGCGGTCGAGCGCGGGGAAATGACGCTCCACGAGGCCGCCTCTGTTTTCCACGACATGCGCTCCCGTCCGCTCTCATGAAGGTCTATTTCACCGATGCCGCGCGGTTCGAGTCCATGGAGGCTCACCGCTGGTATTTGGAACGCTCCGAAAAGGCCGCTGAAGGCTTTTTGACCTGCCTCGAACAAGCAACTGAATGGATTGCAAAGCACCCGGCAACAGGGCGTCCCTTGTCAGAACGAACCCGCCGACACTTGATGAAGGTCTTTCCTTATCTCGTCATCTACCGCATTCTTCAGGACGCGATCTGGATCATCGGCGTTGTGCATGAAAAACGTGATCCGCATCACTGGCGGCATCTCCTTTGATCCCGCTGGTCACACCAGCCCGAACAGGCGCTTCAGCGCCGCCTCATCAGCCGTCGTCGCCAGCATGAAGGCGTGGGAGCCATGGCTCCACGAGGCATAGCGCCAGTTCCGGGCGGATTTGAAGCAGGGGCCCTCGTCCGCCGTAGGGCAGTCGCACAGGCCTTCGTTGTCCAGCACGAGAAGATGGGCCTCCTTTCCCGATTCGAGGGCAAAGCAGATGATCGTGCCCGCGTGACCGCCGATCCGCACCCGCTTGCAGCCCAGGGTGCGCAGGTGGGCCAGCGCCGGGGGCAGCGCGCTCGGGCACGGGCATTCGGCCGATGTCAGATGCTTCTTCACCGCCTCCAGGCTTTCCGCGCGCTCGTCCAGCCTCATCACGCCATGCTCGACCTTGGCAATGGTGTTGAGCGACTCCGCCTCCCAGGCCGCCATGGCGCTGCTCCCCGGCCACAGGAAGGTCCAGCCAACCAGCACGCACGCCGCCGCGGCGATGGCCGTGGGCGTGATCCAGCGCAGCGGTCGCTTCGCAGGCTGTGTCGCGGCGCGCAGGATGTTTTCACGCAAACCGGCGGCCATCGGCATGTCATGCAACGCCTCCGCCACGGCTTCATCAAAGGCGGCGCGCTTTTCATGCCAAGCGGCGAGCTCCGCGTCGCTGTCAAGCATCGCACGGGCCTCCGGCGACGCGTCCCGGGGGCGGAGCGTCGTGGCATCGAGTTCGAGTCTGGCTTCTTCGCGGTTCACGAGCTGAATGAGGCAGGGATGATGTTTTCTTCGAGTTTCAGGAGAATGTCACGCAGGCGGTCCTTCGCGCGGGACAGGCGGGACATGACCGTGCCGATGGGAATGCCCAGGGATTCGGCGATCTCGCGGTACGACAGCTCTTTGAGATAAAACAGCACCAGCGGGGCGCGGTAGGAAGGATCAAGCTGGTCGAGCGCCCGTTGCAGCGTGGCGCTGTCCACGCGGGGATTCTCACTGTCGTCATCGTTTTGGGCCACGCCATGCAGATCGGGCTCGAACTCGACCTGCTCGTGCTTCTTTTCCCGCCGGGCGATGCCCAGCCACTCGCGATAGATCGTCGTGTAGAGCCAGGTCTTCACCTTCGAGGCATCGCGCAGCGTGTGGCCCTTCCGCGCCCACTGGAGAAAAGTCTGCTGCACCAGATCCTGCGCTGTCGCCTCGCTCCGGCACATGCTCAGCGCAAAGCGGTGGAGGCCCTGGTAATGGGCATCCACAATCTGCTCGAAGCTGGGCGGGGAATCAGACACGCGTCGTGCTATCGGGGGCGCTGAGGGCCATTCAAGGCCGAAATCGAGGGCGAGTTCCATGAGCAGGGTCGGATCATTTTGACATGGGAGGAACAGCGCGCGGCAATATTCCCTGAATGTCCGCCTTTTCCGCCAATGCCTGCGTCATGTCCGGGTCCACAACCTGTCAAAAGAAAGCCGGGGCTGCTTTCGCACGCCCCGGCCCCGCTCGTTGTTGGTTGCGGTAAGCTGTTTATTTGATGGCGCCGGCAAAGCCCGCGTTGTTCAACGCGGCGGCCAGCTCGGCCTTGGTGAACTCGCCCTCGACCGTGAAGGAAGAGGCCTTGGAGGCGATGTCATGCTTCGTGATGCCCGCGACGGTCTTCACCGCGTCACTGGCGGCGTCCGCGCACTTCTGGCAGCAGAGATGCACGCCGGAGACGGTGGCCTTGGCCAGCTTCGCCTCGGGCTTGGCGGAGGCGGAGGACTTTTTCTCCTCGTACTCGCCGCCCTCGACCTTGCCGAAGTACCCCGCTGCCATGATCGCCTCGACGGCCTTCTTGGCGTCGCTCTTTTTCTTGGTGGTGATGGTGACCGTCTTGCCTTCGGCGGTGACGGTGATGTCCTTGCCGGCGCTGGTGCCGGCCTTGGTGATGCCGTTGGCGCAACCGCGGCAGCAGTTGTGGACGCCGGTCATCGTGACGGTGGTCTCGGCGCGCGCGAACACGGCCAGAGCGAACAGGGAGAGCAGAGTGAGTTGCTTCATAAGCAAGTGAGAGACGATACGACACCGCGTTTTCTTTGCACGAATTAATTTTTCATCGCCGCACGGCCGTCATGAAGCCACGCGCGACCGCGGTGTCATGATACGCGCCTGGAGTGAAACCGGCCTCGTCGAGCAGCGCGGCGTACTCACCGGTGCTGTAGCATTTGCCCTGCGTGGAATGCATGAGCAGGCAGGAATACTCCGCGACATGCAGCGGCCCGTTCTTCTCCGCGTTGATGAACGCGTCGTGAATGACGAGCAGGCCGCCCGGAGGCAGCGCGGCATGCGAAACAGCGAGCAGCTTCCGCACCTCCGCCATGTCCCAGTCATGCAGCACGTTGGAATAAAGATGCACATCGCATCCAGCCGGCAGGCCGTCGAACATGCTGCCCGTCGCCACGCTGACGCGATCCGCGCAGCCGCGCTCGGCGATCAATTTCGCCGCGATGCGGTCCACCGGCGCCTGATCAAAGGCGACGGCCTTCAAATGCCTGTGCCGCGCCGCGATGGAGCAGGCGTAGATGCCGGAACCCGCGCCGATGTCGAGCAGGCAGGAGCGCCCGGAGAGATCGAGCTTCTTCGCGAGCGCCTGCGCGAGGTACAGGCCGCGGCAGTCCATCGCGGCGGTGAATTTGCGCGCAAAGTCCTCCTGCTCCATCGCCTTGTGCCAGTCAAAGGCAGCCTTGTCACCGCTCCAGCCGGCCGGCCTGCCGGTCTTGAGCACCTCAAGATAGTCACGGGCGATCGGACGGTCATGCAGCGAGGCATAATAGGGCCGCAAATCCCAAACCGATCCGGCGCGGAGATGCTCCTTCGCCGTGTCGCTGGCGTGAAGCACGCCAGCCTCACGTTTCACCCAGCCATTTGCCGCGAAGAGGGTCAGCATCACGTCCACGGGCCTTTCCTGGAAGCCAAAGTGATCACAAATGCCGGCAGGCGATGATGGATTCGCCGCCAGCCAGGTGAAGAAATCGAAGCCGAGCGCCGCCGTGATCAAATCGACCGCGTAAAGGCTGTCGCGATAGCGGTAGATGTTGAGCGGATCGGTCTGCGGTGCGGAGGTGAGGTCGTGCGGCATGGGAAGGCGTGCGGGCTTGATGCTAAAAGGCGTGAAAGGTACAATGGCGGCATGAAATCCATCTCCGCCAGCCGCTTTTTCGCTGACAGCAGTCTTGTGGATGCTCTGCCGGATGGCGAGCACCTGGCAGTGAAGGCCGGTGGCAAAACGTGGTTTATTGCGGTGAAAGGCGGCAGGCCGCGCATGACGGCGGAAATTGCCCGGCAACGGGCGGTGGGTTCCCAACGCGCCCCGAGGTTTGATGGCGCGGCCTTCTTGAAAACACTGAAAAAAACTTCGGTCACTTTGAGCCATTCCGGTCATACAACGGTGAATGGAAGACTCAGATCCAGCCCCAACGCCCAATCATCGCCACGAGGAGTTCGTGGGACTGCTCACGGCATCACATGACAAGCTGCTGGGCTATCTGTTGTCGCTGCTGGGACGCTGGCACGATGCGCAGGATGTGCTCCAGCGGGCGTCGGTGCTCATGTGGCAGAAGTATGGGTCGTTTGAGAGCGGCACGGATTTCATGGCCTGGGCCAGCACCATCTGTTTCTATGAGGCCAAGGTCTTTCAGCGCACCGCTTCGCGATCGGCTTCGCATTTCGATGACGATTTGCTCGCTTTGCTTGCCGAGGAGCGGGCGGAGGATTTGAAGCACCAGGAGCAGCGCATGGAGGCGCTGGATTCGTGTTTTGAATCGCTGCGGGAGGATGACCGCCGCCTGCTGCGGGCCTCGTGTGCAGGCCACGGCGACATCACCGCACTGGCAGCGCGGATGGGCCGCGCCCCACGCACACTTTATAACAAGCTCGCCATTCTCCGCCGCCTGATGGCGGATTGTGTGGTGAACCGATTGCAGGAGCAGGCCTCATGAACTCAGAGCAGAAGAAACGTTTGTCCGAGCTGTTTACCGCCCATGCGGCGGACTCACTCACGCCGGAGGAACACGCGGAACTCCAAACCAACCTCCGCAACGACGCCGAGGCCAGGCGCTGGTGGTTTGTCCATCAGGATGTCGAAATGGGGCTGCGGGCACAGGTGGCCGCAGGGCTGCTCATCGCGCCCAAAGCAAAAGTCATGGGGCGATGGCTCTTCTGGCGTCCGGTTGTTGCGGCTGCTGCGGTTATTTTGGTGGGCTTTGTATGGCTTCAATGGTGGTCCGGAACAAACGAGGCACCGCCGCTGGTGATCGAGAGCGGCTCAATGACGCTGGATTTCGATCATGGGGCCGAGGTCACGGTGTATGGCCCTGCGAGTGTGGTGCGGCTCGGGCCTTCGGAAGCAAGGCTCATCCACGGAAGGCTCACGGCGATTGTTCCGCCTGCGGCGCGTGGTTTTGCGGTCGAGACGCCCGCCGGGCGTGTGGTGGACCTCGGCACGCGATTTGGCATTCTGGCGGCTGCGGCACAGAACGTCGAAGTGCATGTGTTTGAGGGGCAGGTGGAGGTGAGACCGCACAAAAATGACACCGTGCCGCTCGCTGCGGGTGAGGCGGTGGTGCTGGCGGCTGAGCGGGGTGTCATCGGCAAGTTGCCTGCGGATGAATCAAAGCTCTTGAGCGGCACGGCGACGCCTGCGGGCGAGCATTTGGACAATCCCTTTGTGGGGGCGACTTTTTATCGAAACGTGGACTACACGGCGGCGGTGAACGCGGCGGCGGATCGGCATAGCGGAGCCCTGGCGCGGCAAATGCGGCGTGTGGCGGAGTTTCCGACCTTCGTGTGGCTGGACAGCATCGCGGCGGTGCATGGCACGGGGGCGTATGAGCGCAGTCTGGCGGGCCATTTGGATGCGGCGCTCGCTCAGGGGGCAAATGCCATCGGGATCGTCATTTACGACATGCCAAACCGTGATGGATCGGCACTGGCGTCGAATGGCGAGCTGCTTATCGCCCAGAACGGGCTGCATCGCTACAAGACGGAATACATCGACGCGATTTTCAAAGTGCTGAACCAGCCGAAGTATGCCGCGCTGCGCATTGTGATGGTCATTGAGCCGGATTCGC
This sequence comes from Verrucomicrobiaceae bacterium, assembly GCA_015075365.1. Classification (GTDB taxonomy): domain Bacteria; phylum Verrucomicrobiota; class Verrucomicrobiia; order Verrucomicrobiales; family Verrucomicrobiaceae; genus Prosthecobacter. The sequence goes on along the minus strand of JABTUN010000004.1, from coordinate 65,025 downwards.
TGCCCAATCTGATCACCAACCTCAGTTTCCCACGGGTGGCGGAGGCGCATCGCACGGGCACCTATGTACAGGGCGTGCAGTATGCGGTGGGCACCTTGCGCTCGCTCCGCAACACCTACGCTTACATTGATGTGGCCCATGCAGGCTGGCTCGGCTGGTCGAGCAACCTGAAACCCTTCGCGGAGCTGCTGAAACAAGTCGGCAAAGGCATTCCCGGCGGCAATGGCAAGGTGGACGGCCTCATCAGCAACACGGCGAACTACAATGTCTTCGCGGAGCCCTTCATGAAAGCGGATCAAAAGGTGAAGGGGCGTGAGGTGCGCTCGCTCAAAGGTTGGTATGACTGGAACGATCACATTGAGGAGCAGAGTTTCGCCAATGCACTGCGTGAGGAACTCATCACCGGCGCGGATGCTTATCCCGCGACACTTGGCTTGTTGCTCGATACCTCGCGCAACGGCTGGGGCGGCCCCAAACGGCCGACAGGGCCTAGTGCCTCGACCGATCTGCGCACGTTCGTTCGCGAGAGCACGCTCGATAAACGCACGCACAAAGGCAACTGGGGCAACCAAAGCGGCGCAGGCATCGGCGAACGTCCGATGGCGAATCCCGCGCCGAACTACGATGCCTTCGTGTGGGTAAAGCCGCCGGGGTACTCGGATGGCTCCAGCAAACTCATCCCCAAAGGCCCCGAGAACCCCGAAGGCAAAGGCTTCGACCGCATGTGCGACCCGACCTACAAAGGCAATGGTTTAAACGGTCACACACCGACGAATGCCCTGCCGGATGCACCTGCTGCCGGGCGCTGGTTCCAGGCGCAGTTCGAGGAGCTGGTTCGGAATGCTTATCCACCCTTTGAACCATGAGCCGTCTGTTCCCTTTCATTTTCATCCTGTCTTTCTCCGCCTACGTCACTCTAGCGAAAGCGCAAAACGGCACGCATCTCGACAATCCCTTCGTCGGCGCGACTTTTTACCGCAACGTGGACTATGTGGCGGCGGTGAATGCGGCGGCGAACTTGCAAGGCGGCGCCTTGGGGCAGCAGATGCGCCGCGTGGCGGATCATCCGACGTTTGTGTGGCTGGATACCATCGCGGCGGTGAACGGGACGGGATCGTATCGGCGTGGATTGGCGGGGCATTTGGATCAAGCATTGGAGCAGGGGGCGAATGCCATCGGAATCGTCATTTACAATCTGCCGAACCGCGATGGCTCGGCGCTGGCGTCGAATGGGGAGCTGCTCATCGCGCAAAACGGGCTGCATCGCTACAAGACGGAATACATTGATGTCATCTACAGCATCATCAGCCAGGCGAAATACAGCGGGCTGCGCATCGTGATGGTGATCGAGCCGGATTCACTGCCGAACCTCATCACGAACCTGAGCTTTCCGAGAGTGGCGGAGGCCAACACCACCGGAGCTTATGTGCAAGGCGTGCAGTATGCCATCGGCACGCTGCGCTCGCTGACGAACACCTATGCCTACATTGACGTGGCTCATGCGGGCTGGCTGGGCTGGTCGAACAATCTTACACCTTTCGCGAATCTGCTGAAACAGGTCGGCGCGGGCATTCCGGGCGGAAATGGCAAGGTGGACGGCTTCATCAGCAACACGGCGAACTACAATGTCTTCGTGGAGCCCTACATGACCGCCAATCAGATGATCGGCGGCCAGCCCGTGCGCTCCACACCGGTCTGGTATGACTGGAACGACCACATCGAGGAGCGCAGCTTTGCCAATGCGCTGCGCACCGCTCTGATCACCGGCACCAATGCCTATCCGGCGAGCGTGGGCCTGCTGCTCGACACCTCGCGCAACGGCTGGGGCGGCTCTGCGCGACCCACCGGCCCGAGCACCTCCACCGTGCGAAACACCTTCGTGCGGGCAACCACGCTCGACCGCCGCATTCACAAGGGAAACTGGGGCAATCAAAGCGGCGCAGGCATCGGCGCGAGGCCGGTGGCGAATCCCTCGCCGAACTACGACGCCTTCGTCTGGGTGAAGCCGCCCGGCGAGTCGGACGGCTCCAGCTCGCTTATTCCTACCGGCCCTGACAACCCCGATGGCAAAGGCTTCGACCGCATGTGCGATCCCACCTACCAGGGCAATTCTCTCAATGGCAACCAGCCCACCGGCGCCCTACCAAATGCGCCGGTCTCAGGCCGCTGGTTTCAGGCCCAGTTTGTGCAGTTGGTGCAGAATGCCTATCCAGCCTTCACCGCGAGCACCGCGGTGAGTTTTGCCATCACCAGCACCTGGGCGACTGGCTACAACGGCGAGATCACCGTCACCAACAACGGCGATACGGCGGTGAATGGGTGGACGCTCGAGTTCGATTTCACCGGCACTATCACGAACCTTTGGAATGCCACGCTCGTCAGCCAGGTCGGCACGCACTACATCGTTCAAAACGTCGGTTACAACGCCGCCATTCCTGTTGGTGGCAGCGTGGCCGTGGGATTCAGTGCCAATCCAGCAGATCAAGCGCAGCCGCCGACAAACTACATCTTCAATGGCATCTCCGTCGGCGGCAGCACCACGAATCCCACGATCACCACCAACTCTCTTCCCGGTGGAACGGTTGGAGGGGCCTATTCGCAAACACTGACCGCCACGGGCGGCACGGGGCCGTATGTGTGGTCGATCAGCGGCGGCGCTTTGCCAAACAACCTCACCCTCAGCAGCGCAGGCATGCTCAGCGGCACCACGACGACCGCAGGCACAGCCAGCTTTACCGTCATGGTGAGCGATAGCTCCTCGCCCGCGAGAACGGCGACGAAATCGCTGTCCATCGTCGTCAGCACGCCACCGACAATTTCGATCAGCGATGTGACCATCGTGCGCACAGCGGTTCCAGTCGGCTCCGGCTATCTCTCCACGAGTGGCAACCAAATCGTGGATGCCGCAGGCAATGCCGTGCGCATCACGGGCATCAACTGGTTCGGCTTTGAGACGTCGAATATGATTCTCCACGGGCTGTGGGCGCGGAGCTACAAGTCGGCGCTGGATCAAATCAAGACGCTCGGCTTCAACACGCTGCGCATCCCGTATTCCAATGCCATGCTGCGAGCAGCCGCGGCAACGAACAGCATCAACTTCGCTCTCAATCCCGAACTGCAAGGCCTCACACCGCTGCAATGCCTCGATAAAGTAATCGAGTATTGCGGGCAGATCGGCCTGCGCGTGTTTCTGGATCGCCATTCCGCCGCTGCGGGCGGTTATCTGAATGAAAACGTCTGGTTCATCAGCGGCGACGCCTACTACACCGAGCAGCGCTGGATTGATGACTGGGTGATGCTGGCCAGTCGCTACGCAGGCAACACCACCGTCATCGGCGCGGACCTTTTCAATGAACCCAAACGCACCGCCACCTGGGGCACTGCCGCGCCTTTGACGAACTGGAACAAAGCCGCGGAGCGCTGCGGCAATGCCATCCTGGCGGCCAATCCAAACTGGCTCATCATCGTCGAGGGCGTGGAGCAGTTCGGCGGGCAATCGTATTGGTGGGGCGGCAATCTGATGGGCGTGGCGACGCTGCCCGTCGTGCTGAATGCGCCCAACAAACTCGTCTATTCCATCCACGACTATCCCGCGAGCGTTTCGGCGCAGACTTGGTTCAGCGCCGGAAACTACCCGCAAAATCTCGGCGGCGTATGGGACGCCTACTGGGGCTATGTTTTCAAAAACAACCTCGCGCCCGTCATCGTCGGCGAGTTCGGCAGCAAGCTCGAAACGGTGAGCGACCAGCAGTGGATGGACAAGCTCACCGATTACATGGACGGTGATTTTGACCTCAATGGCAGCAACGACCTCGCCGCAGGCCAAAAAGGCATCAGTTGGACGATGTGGTGCTTCAATCCCAACAGCGGCGACACCGGCGGCATCGTCGGCGACGACTGGCAGACCGTGAACACCACCAAACTCGCCTACATCCAGCCCAGCTTGGCACCGCTGCTCGGCAGCGGCAGCTCCGCCCCAACAGCCAGCTTCACGGTGACTTTGTCCACCGCCACCACGCAGGCCGTCAGCGTCGCCTGGACCACCCAAAACGCCACCGCCCTCGCCGGAAGCGACTACACAGCCGCCAGCGGCACCCTGACCTTCGCAGCGGGCGAAACGAGCAAAGTCATCACCATCACTTTGCTCCCAAACAGCACCCAAACTCAGACCAGAGCCTTCCATCTCCTCCTCAGCAGCCCCAGCAACGCCACGCTCGCTGACAGCACGGCCCTCGCCGCCATCACACCGGGCACTCCTTGGCACAACTGGCTCGCCGCACGTTTCTCCACCAGCGCCCTGACCAACACCGCCCTCACCAGCGACCTCGCCGACCCCGATGGCGATGGAGTGGCAAACCTCCTGGAATACGCCACCGCGAAGAACCCATCATCCAACGACGTTTCACCCGCCCCGGCGGCATGGTTGGGCGGCACGCTGGAGTTCATCTACACCAAAAACAAAGCCGCCACGGATGTGAGCTATGCCGTTGAGTGGAGCGATGATCTCGCGACATGGAGCACCGTAGGCGTGACTCAGAGCGTCTTGACCGACAATGCCGCGACCCAAGAAATCAAGGCACTCGTGCCCGCGGCCGTCGTCCGAAGGTTTGTGCGGCTAAACGTGGCGCGCTAGCCCACGAGTCCACCCCAACATGTCTCATATCATGAGCCGGGAATACATTGGCAAGATAGAGCGCGGGAATTCCAACCCAAGGCAACGGTCAGTGCGGAGGTGAGGTCGTGCGGCATCGTGGTCATCGTTGCGCGGAGATCAAACACGCACAAGCGCCTGTGGGGAGAGGCGCTCTCCTCAAGCCGCCTTCCGGTCCACGCGGCGGCGCATGAGCGGCGCGCGCTCGCCTTTGACAACGCCCTCGTTGATGGTGACGGAGCGCACGTCCATGCGGCTGGGCACGTCGTACATGACATCGAGCATGATGCGCTCAAAAATGCTGCGCAGGCCGCGCGCGCCGGTGCCGCGCGCCACGGCCTCCCTGGCCATGGCCAGCATGGCGTCACGGGTGATGGAGAGCTCGACGCCGTCCATGCCCAGCAGCTTGCTGAACTGCTTGGTGAGCGCGTTGCGCGGCTCCGTGAGGACGCGCATGAGCTCGTTTTCGCTCAGCGCCTCCAACTGGCAGACGACGGGCAGGCGGCCGATGAACTCCGGGATCATGCCGTAGCCCAGCAGGTCCTCCGGCTCGACTTCGAGCCTCGGTTTCTCACCGGCGGCGGCCAGGCTCTGCGACACGGCGCCAAAACCCATCACCTTCTTCCCCCGGCGGCGTTCGATCATCTTGTCCAGGCCCACAAAGGCACCGCCGCAGATGAAGAGGATGTTCTCCGTGTTCACCTGGATGTACTCCTGCTGCGGATGCTTGCGCCCGCCCTGCGGAGGCACGTTGCAGACGGTGCCCTCGATGATCTTCAGCAGCGCCTGCTGCACGCCCTCGCCTGACACGTCGCGCGTGATGCTGACGTTTTCCGTCTTGCGGCCGATCTTGTCGATCTCGTCGATGTACACGATGCCGATCTCCGCGCGCGCCACGTCATGGTCCGCGGCCTGAAGGAGCCGCAGGATGATGTTTTCCACATCCTCACCGACGTAACCGGCCTCCGTGAGCGTGGTGGCGTCCGCGATGGAAAAGGGGACGTTGAGAATCTTCGCCAGCGTCTTGGCGAGCAGCGTCTTGCCGCAGCCGGTGGGCCCCATGAGCAGCACGTTGCTCTTTTCGATATCGACATCGTTCGGATCGAGCGTGGCGGCGATCTTGTTGCCCGCCTGCTTGCCGCTGCTGGCGCGCGCGGCCTGCTGCTGGCTGTGGAGGATGCGCTTGTAGTGATTGTGCACCGCCACGCTGAGAACCTTCTTCGCCTGTGTCTGCCCGATCACATGCTGGTCGAGCAGCGCCATGATGTCCGCCGGACGCGGAACGAGCAGTCCCGCGCTGTTTTGCGGCTCCTTGTTCGCCTCGCGGTCGAGGATGTTTTTGCAAACGTGGATGCAGTTGTCGCAAATATAGACCCCCGGTCCGGCGATGAGTTTGCGCACCTCCGCATGGCTTTTGCCGCAGAAGGAGCAGAGAGTGACAGTGGAGCCGCGTGCCATGTGGGAAAATTGGGGGGTGCTGGAGTCTCGCATGCCGGGACGCATGCCGTCAAGACAACCCTTCAACACCCTTGAGCACGATTTTCCCGCTCTCATCCCTCCCAAATCGCGCGCTCATCTTGTGCATGGCCACCATTCTCTCCACCAGCAGATGCTGCCGGCCTGCGATGATCGCCGCCAGATGCTCCGGAACAGCGGACACCGCGCCCGTGACCATGTGGACGACCTCAAAGCGGTCCAATCCACTCTTCCCGGCGAGTTCCATCCAGGAAGAAATCCCCAACCCCTCGACAACCGCGCCCGCAGGCATGGGCGAGTCATCCATCAACCACGCCCGGCCGACCAGCGAACGCAGGGCATCAAAATGAGCCTGCCGCAGTTCCTGAGTCCAAAAGCGGCGCAACGCGGGGAGATGCAGCAGCGCACGCTCCCGCGGGACGCTGCTCAATCCTCCCTCCAGCAACCGCCAGCCCTTTGCGGTCTCGCCAAAAACGACCTCCGGTCCGCCAGCGGGCGCGGGCATCATCCAGCGCTCCAAAAACGCCTGCAAGGCGGCCGGCAGCCGTCCTTTTAACACACGCGATTGCAGCACCGTGCGCGCGGCCGCCCACCGGTCGAGCTGGTAGCCGGCCGAGGCTATCGAGTGTCGCAGAACGGCGGGCAGGTCATCCAGCAAAACGGCAGTCATGATTCGAGTAAGGCAGCAGTCACCTAGACGTCCCTGATGCCGTGTCAAAGTCTGTCATTGCTAGTTAGCGACCTGTATGGAAATTATAAGCACATGACCCTGCCTTTCTCCCGGTTTTCCCAATGTCAGTCTCCTCGCCGAGGAGGCTTCTCCCTCGTCGAGGTGCTGGTCTGCCTGGGCATCATCGGTGTGGTCAGCAGCCTGGCCCTCGAATGGTACTCCCGTGCGCAGCGCGACGTGCTCCAACGCGTCACAAACCAACGCAACGCCCAGGAAATCGTCTCCCTCGGTGTCTCCGCCACGGTGGCCGGAGCCGGCTTCGTGGCGGAGGACGACAAGTTCGCCACGGTGCAAAACCTCGTGACCGGGACGCTCGGCACAACGGGTGTCTGGAAGGATAAAATGTTCCGCCTGAACAACATGCCCCCCGAGGCGATTGTGGATGCCATGCCCTATGTGGCATTCGAGAACGGACTGCTGCTTTATCATTCGGAAGGCGGCCAGCCCTGACAACACCAGCCTGGCAACTGGCCGCGCTCACCTGCCCACTCGCATCCACCTCACGGCCTCCATGCCGCTCGCGAGCTCCTTGATCCGTACTTCCCAGGTGCCCGGATCGTCATTCGGCGCCAGCTCGATCGACGTTTCAAGGATGCCGTTTTCCGCCGCGTAGTGGCCGCTGCCCTCCGCGAGGTTGCCATTCGCATCGCGGATCTCGAGACGCACGGGAATCACCGCCTTCGTGGGTCCTTCCTGGGTCGTGGTGATGCGGGCGGAGAGCTTCGCGGTGTTGTTGAGCGTGGCGTTTTCAGGCACTGACAACTCGATGCCGAGCAACGGCTTGGGCATGATGAGGAAGATCCGGCCGTCGCAGGGGCCCAGCTCCACCAGCCAGCTCATCACGCCGTCATCGCCGCGTTTCGGCACGATGAAGCGCGTGCCCGTGAGTTCATACACGTTTGCAGATTCAGCCTTCAGGCTCACGACGCCCTTCGATGGCAGGCCGTTTTCCATGACGAGACCATGCTGGCCCACATAGCTGCCGTATTCGCGATGGTCGTTGATGACGAAAAGGTAGGTCGCGTCGCCAAACTTCCGCGTGCGGACAATGATCTCCGGATTGTCGCACATGGCCTTCTGCGGCAGCGAGAAGCCACCGAGGGTCTTCGCGAGGGCGAGAACCTTGTTTTTGTCCTCCGCGGCCTTCTTTTCGCGTTTGAAGCTCTGAATCGTGAAATCCGCCTTCAAGCCCGGACAAAGAAACTCATCCGCCACGATCTTGCCGCCCTTCTTCTGCCAGTCGGCGATGCGTGCGACGACAGACTTCGTCAACACATCGCAATACGGCATCACGAGCACTTTGCGACCGCTGAGGCCGTTTTTGAGCAGCGTTTCCTCAAACAAAATATCCGTCTGCACATGCGCATGCTGCAGCGCTAGCCACACATCCGCCTCCCAGCCCATGTTTGAGCCGTAGCCGCCGCGTCGAGCAAACATCTGCGAGGTAAAACTCTCCAAAAACGCCACCTCGCTGCGTTCGTCCGGGATTTCCATCAGCGTCGGCCCCAGCGGCTCGATCACGTCTTCAACAAGCTGCTTCAAAACGGGCGCGGTGTTTGGATTCGTGAAGCGATACGCGCCCGGGCTGTCCGTCTGCACCAGCGACTGCCAGCCGTGATACATGATACCTTGAACCGGCCGCGAAATCTTCGTCCAAAGCGCCTCCTTCAAATGCATCGGCGCGATGGTGATGTAGGCGGCCTCCGGATCGTGATCTTCCCACGCCACGACCTCGCCCGGAGCCTTGCTGCCGATCGGTGCCGTTTGCGACCGATACCAGATGAGCTGCGTCATCTTCATCACGCGCTGATTTTTGCCGCTCGCGGCGCTCATCGCGAAAAGCTGGTCCGCGCACATCCCGATGCGTTGCGGATCAGGATAGGTGTAGGTCCAGTGTGACAGCACATCCACACCGCCACCGGCGCCGCTGATGCTCGGCTGGCGCACCGCCGGATCAAAGAACGTCCACTGCCGTCCCGTGCTCTTCACGCCTTTATGCAGAGCCGTGTGCAACGCATTCCAGCCATCGCCCACGGTCCAGAACCAGCGCAGGTATTTCAAAATGGGATGATCATCCGCGATCACGCGATCCGCCGGAAAGTCCTTCAACTTCGTCCAGTCCACGCCCCACTTCGCGCTCACCTCCGCCGGGATGTCAGCATTGGCGAACTTCTTGTAAGCCTCCACATCCACCGCGTTGAAGCTCACCTGGCTGCTGTCGCGCACTTCGGTGTCGATCAGCGCCGTGGTGAAGGCTGGATGGTCGCCATACGCCTTCGCCACGCTCATGCCGACCACCTGGAAAAACGGCGCGAACTCCGGCGTCGATGCCGCGATGTCCTGCCGCGCATACGGCTTTCCAGCACGATCCACACGCAGGTTTTTCGGATCGGTCTCCAATGCGCGGCTTGGCGAGAGGCTGGCGACGACTTCGAGGCCGTTTTTGAGCGCGTCGTCGAGCATGGCGCGATTCTTCGCGATCACCTCCGGCTTCGCGGGCGGTCCGACGGCGCGGTTGGTCCAAAGAGTGCCATAGTCTGCCCCCAGGCCGATGAAGTGGGTGAAACCGATGTCCTTCATCCGCGCCATCTCCGAAGCGCCGCCACCCCACATGATCACGGGCATGCGTGACGGCAGGCGCGGCACGATTTGCAGCGTCGTGGACTGCTCCGTGGCGTAGTCGCCGATCTCAAACCGGGCCCGCAGGACGTATTCTGCGGCTTTGAGCGACGTGTTGAGCACATACTTCGCCGTGAAGCTCTTTCCGGCCGCGAGATCGGGCACGATGAAGTTTTCGTCCTTCGCACCCAAATTCACCGACAGTTTCGCGCCCGTCATCGTCTCGCGCCGCAGATTCGTCACGACAATATCCACCGGCTTCGCCGTCTCCATGCGCCGCCACACCTGCCGCGTTGTCGCGATTTGCAGCGCCACACGCTCATAGCTCAGCACACCCTCGCAGATGCGCACCTCGTCGATCAAACCGGGGAAACCGCCGTAGTTGCTGCCCAGCCGGTCGCCGAGGCTCAGCTCTTTCTTGCCCGGAACCACCGCTCCATAACCTTCGAGCTTCGAACCACCCGCCGCCGTGCCGTTTCGATAAAACTTCCCCTCGCCCGCCCCATCGTAAGTGAAGGCCACATGCTGCCACTCCTCGCCCAGCTTGAACGGCAGCGAGTAGATCGTCTTCGACTCCGCGCCAAAGCCCAGCGTCACGAACATCCGCCGCAGCCCGCCCTTGTCCGCCTCACCGATCTGCCACTGGTAGTCCGTGTGATCGACATACTTCTTGTCGAGCAGGTAGCAGCGCAGCTCCGGCTTGAACTCCTCCTTCGCCTTGATCCACATCTCCAGCGTGAAGGCGCCCTTCACCGGCAGCACGCTCACCAGCGCCGCATGCCGCTTGTCCTCCACCGGAAACCCCGGAAACGACTCCAACCCGCTGCCAAACCGGCCTTTTGGATTCAAGACTGAACCATTGAGCTTCAGTCCATCCTCCTTCTCAAAGCTCCAGTGCCCGAGCACATGCTTCCCGGTCGCATCCTCGCCGCTGTAGCCCGTTTCCCACGTTTCTTGAAGAGCGAGGGCAGAACTGGTGAAGCAAAAGAGAAGCGGGAGGAGCGGTCGGAGCATGGCTCACTCATACGAAAGCGGACGCGACGTTCGCTCAGTCATCCGTCTTCAATTCGCCGCCTGTGTGTGCAATTCACGCCCGCTGGAGCACCAACGCATCCAGGCCGGGAAACTGGCTGAATGCTTTGTCCGTCGTCACCAGTTGCGCGCCTGATGTCATGGCAAACGCGGCGAGATAGGCGTCCATCCAGAGCTTGGGAGAGGCGGTGCGCCGCACGGCGAGCTTTTTCCAGATCGTTCCCAGGCCCGGCGGCTCCGGTTGAAACACGATGCGGTCATCCGCGATGAAAGCCTCGTAAACCGCCCAGGCTTCCTTGTTGCTCAGCGGTGAAATGCCATACAGCGACATGACGCCCGCCGTGGTCAGCAGCCGTAGCAAGGACTGCTGGGTCGAGCGGCAGAACCAGATGCTGTCAGACGTGTCCTCGCCATCGAGCCATGCGCTGGCGGCGGTGTGATGCGTGTGCTTGGAAAGCGCCAGCGCCAGCCAGAGATTCGTGTCAGGCAGCGTCATGATGCCACTCGGTCTCTTGTTTGAGCAGCGCGGCGGCCACCTGATCCGGCGTCAGCACGGCGGCACGGCGGCATTGGACGAGCGGCAGCTTCACACGGCTGGGCCTGGTGCTGTTCTTCGCCGGGCGGTCACGCAGCCCTTTGCGCAACAATTCAGCGATGGTGTCCTTGAGCTTGCCACCTTCATGGACGGTGCGCAGCTTGATCTCGCGCACGAGATCACCAGGCAGGTCGAGGGTCGTTTTCATGAAGCCATTTTGCTGGTTTCCCAGCTTTCTGTCAATTCACACCTTCACCGCCCACCGCAGCTTCGCCGGAGCCGCACGCGGATTGTCGCGCGTTTCTTGAGGTGAAGGCCGGATCACTTCGTCATTGGTCGCGCTGAAGATGCCACTGCGAAGGCCATCTCGAAAAAGATGCTTCACCCGGCGGTCTTCGCCGGAGTGGAAGGTCAGGATGGCCACGCGAGCACCGGGACGCAGACAGTTCGGCAGTTGATGCAGAAAGGTGTCGAGCGCGGTGAATTCCTCGTTCACGGCGATGCGCAGCGCCTGGAACACACGGCGCACGGTGGCCTCGCGTTCTTCGTCATCGACGCGATGCGGCAGAGCGCGGCGCACAGCCTCGGCCAGCGAGCGCGTTGTCGCATGATCCGTTCCAGCGAGTGCCTCTGCGAGCAGGCCCGCGTGGCGCTCGTCGGCGTTCTCTTCGAGAATCGTCTTCAGCTTGGCGGCGGAGAGCTTTTGCAGCAGTTCACGCGCGGACACGCCGCGTTGCGGATTCATGCGCATGTCGAGCGGGCCGTCGTGCTTGAAGCTGAAACCGCGGGCCGGGTTGTCGAACTGCATCGAGGAGCAGCCGAGATCGGCCAGCAACACGTCTACGCCATCGCTCCAGCCGAGTTCGCCGAGCGCACGCGGCAAGCCAGCGAAGTTCATCCGTTTCACGACGAGCGCGGACTCCTCGCAGCCACCCGCACGCAGTCGCGCCTCAGTGCGCACAATTTCGATGGGGTCTTGATCGAGCGCGAGCAGCGTTCCGCCGGGTTGCACGGCTTTCAGCAATGCACTCGCATGCCCACCGTAGCCAAGCGTGCAGTCCACAGCCCGCTCACCGGGCTGCGGGGCGAGGATTTCCATGATCTCATTCAAGAGGATCGGCACATGCTGTCCCGCTGGCGTTTTGCCGGACGCACGCACCTTCGCAATCGTCTCGGCGTAACGTTCGGGATTCAGCTCCTTGTATTTGTCCTCAAAACGACGCGGATTCCTGCCCGAGTAGCGCGGACGACGGCGATGCGGTGTTGGAGCTTCCGATTCGCTCACAGCTCGTTGTATTTGGCGTTGGAACCGCGCGCCTTCGCCACCGGGTAGCGCTTTTCATTGCGCTCGATCTTGTCGAGCATCGCCTGGCCGAGATCGACACCGAGGTTGTGAGCCAGTTCGAAAAGCAGGATGCCCACATCGGCCATCTCGTCCTTCAACTCCGGCATCTTGTCCTTCACGCGCTGCTCGATCTGCCCCGGTTGCTGCCAGACGAAGTGCTGAAGCAGTTCCCCTGCCTCAGCCGTGATGGCGACAGCGAGTTCCTTGGGATTGTGAAATTGCATCCAGTCCCGGGCGTCGCGAAACGCACAGATGCGTTCGGTGATTTGTTCGATGGTCATGGGCCGCATGATGCCGTGACCGCGCTCGAGAGCAAAGCATTCTCCACGCGGCTCAAAATGCGCTCACATTGATTTCGAGATATGCGAAATCGGTGTCGCCGGGCCGCACCTGGCTGTTGATGAAGCCACCTGGGGTGAAATGCGCATAGCCGAGGATGGTCTCCAGCTTCTTGGTGATCTGCCAGCGCGCGCGAATGTCGAACTCGTGACCGATCGTCGTGCCGCTGGCTCCGGTGATGTCACGCGCGCTGTTGGCAGGCTGAAAACGGTCTGTGGCGCTGTCGAGCCAGTACCAACTGTGTCCAAAGTCGATGCGCAGATTCCGGCAGGGAGTCAGTTCGACGCGCAGCTTCGGCGTGCGGATGTTTTCATACACGATGTAGTCGTTCGCCGACCAGGGCCTGGCAAATCCGAAGAAGCGTTCGAACCGGTTGTCCGTGTTGTCATTCGGATCATGATCGCCGGTGGCCTGACCATAAAAAAAGCTCACGCGCGGCTTCCAGGGGTGGCTCCAACTGTAGCCGATCTCCGCCGTGGTTGCCCAGGCGCGGACATCCCGCGCGCCATTTCCGCCAAACTGGTTCGTGTAACTCAAATCGTAGTCGAATCCCGTGGTGCCCGCCTTTCCGTAGGCCCGCAGGCCCGGCGAGTGCACGAGCCGCTCCGCCACGCCCGCATGCGCACTCTGGTTCAGAGCGAGGTAATAAGGCTCCAGCGTCAGGACGTCGCCCCAGCCGCGCCAGTGGCCGATCGCGGCATACATCCACTGCTGTTCGACCGGACGGTCCCATTCGAAGGGCTGGCGGTTGAGAGGCTGCACGGCGAGGAGATCGACCTGCCAGTCGTTTGCCTCCTGACCGAGGCTGCCGTGAAAACCCTGGAAGGTGTTTGCGGTGTTCCGCCACTGGTTGTTGCCGATGAGACGGCGGTCGAGGAATTCGAAATTGTGAATGCCGTAACGCAGGCTCACAGGGCGCGCGTTGCCCAGCGCATCACGCGGCAGGATGTCCTTGAAATAAAGCTCGGCGTAGAACCGGATGAGCTCGAACTCGTTCACATCCCTGCCATCGCGCGGGTACTGGCTGTGGTAGCGCCGCGAGTCCTGCATCTCGACGGCGAAGCGGAACGGATCCAGCACGTCATGGATGCCGATGTAGGCGCGTGTGCGGTGCAGAAAAGGATCATCCAGTCCTGCCTGCGCGCGGCGGATGTCATCATCGCGATACTCGTGCCGGAAGCGGTAATCGAGGCCGATGTCCAGCCACGCGGCGTTTTTCAGAAAGTCGATGCCTGTATCGGGAGCATGCCGTGCATATTTCGGAGGATCGGGATCGCGAGTGGTGCTGTAACTCGCCGGTGCACGGTAAAAGCTCTCCGCCAAGGCCGCGGAGGCGCAAATGATGAAGATGGCTGGGCGGACGAGTGCGGCCATGAGCGGAGCGCGTCATCTGAACGACAAAATGAGCGCTGTCATGCCCGCGGGTTGCAAAAATCACCGGGGCGTGTCGTTTGCACGCTCCCATCATATGAAACTCATTCTCCCGTTCCTCCTCCTGGCCGCCCTTTCCGCCCGGGCGGCCGATCCCAAGGCCAAGACCGACGAAAAACCCTCCCCCACCGGCTACAGCGACACGCCGGTCATTCCAGGCAGCAAATGGAAGGTTCATGACATCGACCGTCCCGCACCGCCTGTTGTCTCACCCGGTGAAAAGCCCGGTGCGCCTCCTTCTGACGCGATCGTCATTTTCGACGGCAAAAGCTCTGACGCCCTCCAGGCGAAAGAGAAGGACGCCAAGGGCAAGGAAACCGGCAAGATCATCCCATGCCCGTGGGAGCTGAAGGACGGCGAGTTGCTCATCAAGGGCGGCGATTGCTGGACGAAGCAGGAATTTGGAAGCTGCCAGCTTCACCTCGAATGGATGAGCGAGCCTCATACGAAGGGCAATTCACAGAAAAAGGGTAATGCCGGCGTGTTTTTCATGGACCGCTACGAGTCCCAGATGCTCGACTGCCACAACAACCCAACTTACGCCGACGGCATGACCGGCAGCGTGTATGGCCAGACGCCGCCACTGGTGAACGCCGTGCGCCCTGCCGGCCAGTGGCAGGTGTATGACATCGTTTTCACCGCTCCGAAGCTGGAGAACGGCAAGGTCGTCGAGCCCGCCTACATCACCACCTTTGTGAACGGCATCTGCGTGCAGAACCACACGAAGATCATGGGCCCCACGAAGCACAAGCAGGTCACCGATTACAACAGCGGCGAATTCCCTGAAAAAGCCCCGATCCGCATCCAGGACCACAAAAACGAGCCCCCCGTGCGCCTGCGCAACGTGTGGATCAGGCCCATGTGATTCACGCTTGATTCTGAAAACCAAGGCGGCGTTGCGAAAGCGCGGCCGCCTTATTTTTTCTCAGCCACACCCTTCGCGAAGAGCCAGGCATGCATCTCCTCCTCTTCAAACACCTTGCCCACAATGCCGTGGCCACCAGTGGGATACTCGGTGTATTTGCATTCCTTGTCCCGCTTGAGAGCCTCGGCGAGATCGCGCGACCATTTCACCTCGACCACGGTGTCATCGGCGGCATGAAACAGCCACAGCGGCACCTTTTTGAACGTGCCAGCCGTTTCCGGCCCTGTGCAACCCGCGACGGCGACTCCGGCGGCGAACAGGCGTGATTCGCTGTTGATGAGATGGCAGGTGCCAAAACCTCCCATCGAGTAACCGACGCAATACACGCGGCTCTTGTCGATGGGCAGCGACTTGAGCAGTTCCTTGACCAAAGACACGGCTTCTGCGCCCGGCTTGTCACTCCAGCCGCCGCCGGTGCCGCCGTAGGGCTGGTAGCAGAGCGGCGCGGCGATGATGCACGGATTTTTCGAGTAGCGCGCCTCCGTGGCGAAGCTCTTCATCCAGCCGCCGACCTGCTTGCCGTTCTCGTTGTTCTGGCTCTTGCCGTGCAGCGCGAGGATGAGCGGATAGGTCTTCGACGCGTCGAGTTCTTTTGCGCCATACAGCGCAAATGGAAGGCTCTTGTGCTCTGAAAGCGCCCAGTCTCCGGTGACGAGCGCTGCGAACGGCCCCTCGAGCTTTTTGGGCGCGGCCGGCTTCGCGGCCTGTTCCTTCACAAATGCCTGATCAGCGGCGGAAAGGCGGTTCAGCGGCACAGGCGTGTCCTTTCCCGCGATTTTGAGCATCACATGCGTGGCCGTGGCGGAGACAAAGTCCGCCTGGAGCTTGCGGCCGTCGCTGGAAGTCCATTCGCGAGCCTGGAGCGAACTGGCGATGAAAAACAGGGCGGTGAGGATACGGGCGAGATTCATGGCGCGACGGGGTTGTGGTTTCGTGGTAAAACTGTCAGCAAGCGGGTTCTCTTGGGAGGGACACAGCTATTCGTTGTTCTGGTCTTCAAACGGCATGTGCCTGCGCGGCTCGGTGCCCAGCCAGAGGACGTTGCCGTCGGTGTCCTCGAACTTCATCTCATAAGCCCAGGAGAAGTTTTTGGGCTCCTGGCGCACCTTGATTCCAAGGCTCCGCCACAGGTGAAACAACGAGTCATCCTCCAGCCCGATCCATACCCAGGCACCAGGCGCGCCCATGGGCTGCTCGCTGAGCATGATCGCGCAGCCGTCCCTCGATACCGAGCAGAGGGTGCTGCCCTCATCGCCGCCCCAGTCGAGCTTGAAGCCGAGCGTCCCGGTGTAGAACTTGATGCTGCGCGCCAGACTGCCCACCGACAGAATCGGGATCGTGCATTCGATCTGGCGTTTGGTGGTGTTCATCGAGCTAGGGCCAAAAGAGTGTCGCGAGATCGTCCACCAGCATCTTCTTTTCCTCCGCATCCGTCACTTTCGCCGCCAGCGCCTTTGCCTCGGCGAGATGTTCGTCGAAAAGCTCCCGGCGTTCGTTCAGCAAGGCCGCGCGTGCCAGCGCCTCGTGCGCGTAGGCGAGGTAAAACGGCGGTTCCTGGCCGCTGACGCGCAAACAGAGGCCGCCGTAGCGTTCCGCGTTGTTGCCCTGGCCGAGGACGGCATACACACGGGAAAGCTGCCAGTAACCGATGCTCAAATTCCGGTCTGTGCAATCCTCCCGCATGCGCCAGTGCGCCAGCGAGGCGTGTGAAAGCGAGATCATACGCTCGTTCTCCTCCGCTGTGCGCTCCTTCTTCTCCAGCAGCTCCCATGTGCGGTTGAAACAGTCCGCGCTGAGCTTCTTGTGGTCCTGGCCGTCTGTTTCATACGCCTCGGCATACGGTTTGCCAAAATTCGCGATCAGACGGTCGAGCACGCAGAGGTTGGGTTTGTTGATCGGATCGCCTTCCGCGAGGCTTTCGTGCGCGTTGAGCAGCTCGCGCTTGTCGCCCTTCAAAAACGCTGCCGTGCCGTAAACATAGTCGTTCCAGCGCAGGCCGATGGCTGTGCCGGCGGGATGATGCGCGAGCTTGAGCTGGTTCAGCGCATGCTCCTTCTCGCCCGCCATCGCCCAGCACTGTCCGGCGTGGAAGTGGAGGTTCGAGGCGTTGATGCGGTCCAGCTCCGGATGCAGCGAAATCATCTTCTCGATCAACTCCGCCGCCTCCTTGAAGCGCCGCACATCGGCCAGTTCGCGCCAATATTTGCCCTTCGTCTGGTCAAACTCGTGCCAGGAGAGTTGCTTGAGGTCATTGTCATTCATCGTGCCTTGGAGGGTGGTGGTGGGCGGGGGATTGAGGCGCTTCAAGGTGCTTCCATCCATTTCCAACGTGATGCGATGCGTTTCCGGCTTCGCAAAACGGTCTGGCGGTGTACGTTCTGGGTGGCCGGACCTGTCGTCGATGCTGAACGACCACGCATGCTGCGTGGATACGTCTTTGAACGTGAAGCGCCCTTGCGAATCCGTGCGTGTGGATCCGTAGATGCTGCCACCGGGGCTGATGCGATCTCCCGTGATCACGATCTCTCGATTCGCGACCGGCTTGCCATCTTTGGCGAGCAGCGTGCCTTGAATCTGCGCGGCAGGCACGAGCACAAAATCGACCTTGAGCGGTTTTCCGGGCAGAAAAGTCTTTTGCGGCCCAGGCTGCCAGCCGCCCGCGAGCTGTTGCTTCGTCAGTTCCCACGCCATTTGCAGATTCCCCGCCTCGCAGAGGTTTTTTTCTGCGTAGCCGTTTTTTCCGGCATGCACGAGCGCGGCTTGCAAAGAGCCTGCGCGGTCTTTTTTCGCCATCGAGAAGCCGGGACCGAACGACACACGGTAGCGCCCGTCCACGCCCGTTTTCCCCTCGCCCGTGACACGCAGCGATCCCATGCCCGCGCTGACGTGGATGTCAGCATCCGGCACCGGTTTGCCCGCATCATCCACGACGCGGCCTTCGACGATCCATTCTTCGTTTGTGGTGGAAAAATCAGCGGCGGTCGGATCGGCTGGCTTTGTTTGTGAGCGCCGTCGCATTTCCGCCTGGATCACTTTCAACTCCTCCCGGACCTCGTGGGTCTGCCGATGATTCTCACCATAAGTCCGCAAGGCGCTCTCCAGGTTTCGCTCACCAATTTCGGCCTGTTTGCGCATGCCCGCGTGATCCATATGCTGGAGCGTCTCGGCAAAAATTGCCAGATGCTTGGCTTGGTTGGCCGCGCGGGCTTGCTCGGCGGCTATTCCAACCCTCTGATAGGACGGGATGAGAATTCCGATGAATACCAGCACCGGCCCGAGCAGCAAAACCGCCAGCAGAATGAAAATGCGTCGCGGCCAGGGGTTCGTCATGTCGGGCAGAGTATGCGGTGAGTCATCCTTGAGCCCTCGCGCCGCTCGAAACAGAGCCGACGCCGCCCACGGCAGCGCCAGCATGGCGATCCATGTGAGCGGCACGACCACACCTTCGTCGGGTGAGGGATTCCATGCCCCTCGCTGGCTCAGCAAACCCGTGATGAAGAACACAGCCAGAGGCAGCACCGCGGCGGCAAGCACGCCCGACACCCATGCCGCCACGAGCAACGTCTGCCTGCCGTGCCGTCGGTCTTCCGCGCTCGTGGACGCTCCAGCGCAAGCACACCATCTGAGAAGGGCCAGCACGATCAAAGGCGTTGCCAGCATCAGCAGACCGAGCGTCAAAATGCCTGGATTCCTAACCGGGAAACAGAAGTCCAGCAGGAGGAACAACGGAATGAAGAGCGCATGAAACGCGGTGATCGTGAGCGCCGCCGTCGTGCGCCGGAACGGGAGCACCGCACGAGGTGTCGGTGCTGTCTGATGACCGTTAACCGCCTCCACCCGCGTGCGAAACTCCGCCGCCGTGGCGAAGCGCAGCTCCGGTGTCTTTTCGAGCGCGCGCAGAACGATCTCGTCGATGCGAACGTCCACCTGCACGCGTTTCGAGGGCGCTTCGATCTTGTCCTTGGGCCGCTCGCCGGTGAGCATCTCGTAAAGCACGACGCCGAGCGAATAAATGTCCGCGCGATGGTCGGAGCTGCCGTTTTGCTGCTCGGGCGCTGCGTAGGCAGGCGTACCCAGCACGGGATGGGACACATAGGACCCATGGAGCTCATGGGACGCATGGGTCCCATCGCGAAGCATTTTCGCCACGCCAAAGTCCGCGATCTTCACCACGCCCGCCTTGTCGATGAGAAGATTCTCTGGCTTGATGTCGCGATGAACGATGCCGTGGTCGTGCGCGCATTGCAGCGCGTCACACACGGGCGGCACGATGCTCAGCGCCTCCTTGGGTGTGAGCCGCTTGGTTTGCAGGAGCTGGCGCAGGTTCACGCCATCCACGAACTCCATCAGCAGGTAGTAGAAGCCGCCCGCCTTGCCGAAGTCATGCACCGCCACGATGTGCGGGTGATTCAGCGCCGCGAGCGCCTGCGCCTCTTTTTCAAAGCGCGCCGCAAACTGTGGATCGTCCGCGCGCTCCGGGGCCAGCAGTTTGAGCGCCACCAGCCTGTTCAGCAATTTTTGACGCGCTTTATAGACCACGCCCATGCCGCCACGCCCCAGGCATTCGAGGATTTCGAGTTGAGGAAAGTGTGGCGCGAGTTCCTCCGGCGTCAGCGGCGAGGCCAGGGCTGCTGTTTCGCCACCGTCCTGCGTCGGCTGCACGATCTGCGCCATCAGGCAGCGCGGACACAGTCCCTCGGTGCTGCGGGGCATGTCGGCACCGCATTGCGGGCATTGGGATGATGAAGAGTCGCTCATGCCGGTGTCCTGACGCGGAGCGCGCAGATCATAACAGGTGAATTTAGGAAATTGCATCTGCATTCCGACGTGGGGAGCACTGGAGTGATGGAGTGATGAAGCGCTGGGGGTGGAACTCACCTGGAGGATGTTCGTCCCGGAAGAATGACGATTGATGAACATTCGATTATGGATTTTCGAGGTTCCAACCCGCCCGCGAGGCAAGCCACCTCAGCAATCAACAATCGTTGTTCATCAATCGTCAATCCTCAGCCGCGTGCTCACACCACTCCAAAACTCCATCAGTCCACGCCACGTTAGCACCCGCCTCCCAGCGCGGCGAAGAGGCTCTCCATCTCCTGCTGCACCATCGTGGGATCATCGAGCGTGCCTGCCACCTCCGACTTCACGCAGTCGCGCAGACGTTTTTTGAGGCGGTGCACGGCCATGCGGAACGCGTCGAGATTCATGCCGCAGGCCGTGGCGATGGCCGCTTGATCGCCGTAGGCCGCGTCTCCGCTCAAAAGCGGCTTTACCTGCTCGAAAAACCCGCCGCGTCCGCCAGCCACGCATTCCTGTCGCAGTGCCTCCAAAGCCCGCGCGAGCACCGTGACGGCCCATTGGCGGTCGAACTCGGCATCGGGTGAGATTTGCCGCGCATCCGCCACTTCGATGACCTCGTCGTTTTCGAGTGCAACAGGTTCCAAGCCGCCGCCACGCTTCGCACGGCTCGAAGACTCGCGCTGATGGCTCGCGAAGTGCTTCACCGCGCCGAGCAGATACGAGCGAAAACGGCCGCGATCCCGCTCCACGCCGTGAATCGCCCCACCGGCGAGCATCTCGGCAAAAAACGCGTGGCTCATGTCGCGCGCGGCATCCGCATCGCGCAGCTCGCAGCGCAGAAAGGCCAGCACCGGCTCATAGTAGGCATCGCACAGGTCCGCCAGCGCACTTCGCCCGTCCTCGGAGTCCGACTGCGCCGCGCAGACACGCGTCCAGCGTGTCGTGTGAAACGCTTCGGAGCGCAGGAGCAGGGTTTGGGAGTCCACGATGGTTGCCTGACGTGTTCGCGGCCAAACCTCACGCTATTTTTTGCCTTTTTTCGCCACTAGCGGCTTCACGGTGATGCCCGCGGCATCCATGACGAGCTTTTGGAAGACATCGCGCGGCTTGCCGCTGTCGGGCACGAGCACGTTCTGCACCATGAAGACGGTGACGATGCCGCTTTTCGGATCGACCCAGCCGTTCGTGGCAAAGGCACCTCCGTGGCCGAAGCTGCCGACGGGCATGGCGGCGCACACGCGCTGCGTCTCGATGTTGCACTGCCAGCCGCAGGCGTAGTTGAGCTGTTTTTCGCCGGCGGTGACGGGTTTCGTCATGTCGGCGACGCTTTTCGCGCTCAGGATGCGTTTGCCGTCGAGTTCGCCGTGGTTGGCGATCATCGCGTAAAAGCGGCCCATGTCCTGCGCGGTCGAAAACAAGCCGCCCGCAGGCTCCGGCATGTGCTGCACGCTCGCATCGCTGGTGACGAAGGGATTGTAGCCGGGCACGAGCTCGCGTGTGTCCTCGTCCATCTTGTAGGTGCGGGCAATTCGCGCCCGTTGCGCGTCATTGGGATGAAACGTGGTGTCCTTCATGCCCAGTGGCTCGAAGAGGCGCGTGCGCATGAAGTCCTCGTATTTCATGCCGCTCACGAGTTCAATGACACGTCCGGCAACCGTCGGCCCGAAGCCGTATTCGTAGCTGCTGCCAGGCTGGAAGGCCAAAGGAGCCTTGATGAGCGTGGCGACATAAGACTTGAGCGAGATCGCGCCATCGGTCGGTTTGCGCGGCGGGAAGGCGATGCCTGCTGTGTGCGAGAGCAGCATGCGCAGCGTGATGGGCTTCTCCGGCTTCGCGCCGCCCTCGACGGTCACATTCGCGAGCTCCGGCAGCCATTTCGACGCGGGCTCGTCGAGCGCGAGCTTTCCTTCGTCCACCAGCGTCATCACCGCCGCGCCGTTCACCGATTTCGTCATCGAGGCGATCCAGAACAGCGCGTCCTTTTCCATCGCACGCCCTTTGGCGATGTCCGCCATGCCCGCGGCATCGTGATGGACGACTTTGCCCTTCTCCATCACCAGCGTGACGATCCCGGCGGCCTGCTTCGCCTTCACCGCCTCCTCCATCGCGGGGTGAATGGCGGCGAGCTTGGCGGAGTCGAGCGCGAGGGCTTGAGAGACGAGAAAAAGGAAAGCGGCGAGCTGGATTTTCATGCGCGAGGTCAACGACCGCCTCGGCGAACCTCATGCACACAAAAAAGCCACCACCCGTCGCCGGATGGTGGCTCGTGAGTTTCGGCGGAAATTACGCCAGCTTCGCGAGGGCGGCCTTCACGGCGTCGAAGTTCGGCAAATCCTTCGGCGTGGCGGTCTGCTCGGCGTATTGGACGACGCCGTTCTTGTCCACGACGAAGGCGGCGCGCGCGGAGGTGTCACCGATGCCTGCGAGGCCGGGGAAGACGACATCATAGGCCTTGGTGGCCTCCTTGTTGAGATCGCTGACCAGCGTGATGCCGATCTTTTCCTTCTGCGCCCAGGCTTCCTGCGCGAAGGGGCTGTCCACGCTGATGCCGATGACATCGGCGTTCAGATCGCTGTAGGCGGAGAGGCCGGCGGTGATGTCGCACAGCTCCTGCGTGCACACGCCGGTGAAGGCCAGCGGGAAGAAAAGGATGACAGTGTTCTTGCCGGCCACGGGCAGCGTGACATCGGAGAGGCCGGAGGCGTTTTTCGACTTGAGGGTGAAGGAAGGGGCTTTGGAGCCGACAGAGATGGGCATAGGGGTGTTGGGGTGTGGGTTGAAGTGAGGCCGCCATGAAGGCGAGTTCACGATCCGGGTCAAGCTGCGACCGTCCCACTACGCCAGCGGCATCAACTCGCGAATCGGTTCGCCAAACGGCAGGATTGGCATCGGACGGCCTTGGAAGTCGTCGAAGGTGTCGTTCGGGTCGATGCCGAGGTGCTGGTAAACCGTGGCCCACAGATCATTCGGGCTCAGCGGACGCTCGATGGGGAATTCCGCGCGCGGATTCGTCGCGCCGATGATTTGTCCGGTCTGCATGCCGCCGCCGCTGACGATGAAGGACATCGCCTGCGGCCAGTGATCGCGCCCTGGCTGGCTCACACCGGTCTGCGTGCCGATCTGCGTGTTGATGCGTGGCGTGCGGCCAAATTCGCCCGTGATGATGACCAGCACATCCTTGTCGAGACCGCGCTGATGGATGTCCTCAATCAAGGCCGACGCCGCCTGATCATAAACGGGCATGCGCCAGCGCGCGTCAGCATACATGTCGCAGTTCACCGCGTGGCTGTCCCAGTTGTAGGTGCAGTTCTTCGGGATCGGCGTCGAGAAGGGATTCTCCCACACCATCGTCACAAAACGGCAGCCGGCCTCGACGAGCCGCCGCGCCATCAGGCCGCGCTGGCCGTAGGTGCTGTAGCCGTAGCGCTCGCGCACTTTCGCCGGTTCCTGGCTCAAATCGAAGGCATCGCGCACTTTTTGCGTCGTGAGCATGTTCACCGCACGCTGGCTGAAGCTGTCCATCGCCTCCATCAGGCCGCCACGGTCCATTTCGCGTTTCAGATTGTCCATGCCCTGCAACAGGTGCACGCGGTCATCGATGCGCGATGCCATGTCCGGCGTGAGGCCGATGTTTTCGACTTTGAAGTCCTTCGCGCTCGGATCACCCACGACCATAAACGGCGATGCTGAAGGCCCGAGGTAGGCGCTGCCGAGCGAAAACGTGTCGATCCCGCTGCGCCCGCGATCCACGCCCGCGACGCACACGGGCATCGCCTCGCCAGGACGCTGGAGCTTGCGCTGGATGATGGAACTGACCGCCGGCGCGTCATTCACAAAGCCCACCGGCAAAGCTGGCGCGCGTCCCGTCATGAAACGCTTGTGCCCGCCGCCATGGTCGCTGAACTCATGATGCACGCTGCGGATGATGTTGAACTTGTCCGCGATCTTCGCCTGCCGCGGAAACAGCTCACAAATGTGCGTGCCCGGCGCGTTCGTGCGGATGGGATTGAGCACGCCGCGATACTCCACCGGCGCGTTCGGCTTCATGTCATAGCTTTCGAGCTGCGACATCCCGCCCGGCAGCCACACAAAGATCACCGATTTTTCCTTCAGCTTCCGTCCAGCCGCTTTCGCGATGCTTTCCGCGCGCAGCGTGTCCGCCAGCGACCAGCCCGTGAGCGCGAGCGAGCCCATGCTGAGAAAACTCCGTCGCGAAAGCGGGCCGGAGCAGCGATGCGTGAATGGACGAGACATGGGTGGCGACTATACGCGGGCCGGAGGGAAAACTTTACTTCGGCGACCTGTCCGGTACAATCCCCTACATGAAGTCCGCCATTCTCGAAAGCATGCTGCAATCCCCGGCGCTGCCTGAACTCATTCAGGCGGGTCTGCGCGCCTTTGAAGACGAGCAGAAGCTGCGCCAGAAGTTTTATGCGGACATCACGCCCGAGCACAAGTGGGAGTTCATTCAGGGAGAGGTCATCATGCATTCGCCCGCGCTGAACCGGCATCTGGTCGCCAGCCAGTTTCTTTTTGGCCTGCTTGATGCCTATGCCCGTGTGAAAAAGCTCGGCCTCGTGCGGCACGAGAAGGCGATGACCAGCTTTCCACGCAATGATTACGAGCCGGATGTGTTGTTTTTCGGCATCGCCAAGGCGGCGCTCACTGGCCCGGACACGCTGCGCTTTCCTATTCCGGATCTCATCGCCGAGGTGATCTCTCCCTCCACGGAAAAAAGGGACCGCGGCATCAAGTTCCAAGACTACGCGCTGCATGGCGTGGGCGAATACTGGATCATCGACACCGTGGCGGAGACCGTGGAGCTCTACCGGCTTTCCGGCGAGGCCTATGCACCCACCACACGCCAGACCGAAGGCCTGCTGAGCAGCGATGTCGTCCCCGGCTTTGAGATTCCCGTGCGCGCCATCTTCGATGAAGCGGCCAACATGGCCGCATTGAGGGATATTCTTGTGAAAGTCTGATTCCTCGTTTGGCAAAGCGCTGACGCTCGCCACATCCTGCGTTTCTTCTCGATGAAAGCGCTCTTTTTGACCAACGAATACCCGCCGCACATTTACGGCGGCGCCGGTGTGCATGTGGAATACCTCTCCAAGGAGCTCGCGAAGCTCATGGAGGTCGAAGTGCGCTGTTTTGGCGATCAAGACGACACGCAGCCGAATCTCCGCGTCATGGGCACGCAGCTCGACACGGCCGATTGGACGGCTCCGGCGCACCTCAAGTCCGTTTTCGGCGCGTTGCAGCGCTGTCTCGATTTCAACACGAAGAACATCGACGCCTCTCTCGTGCATCTGCACACCTGGTATTCGCACTTCGGCGGCATTTTGGCGAAACTGAACTACGGCGTGCCCATGGTGCTCACCGTGCACTCGCTGGAGCCGCTGCGCCCCTGGAAGCGCGAGCAACTCGGCGGCGGCTACGACTTCACCGTCTGGCTGGAGGCCACCGCGCTGAAAATGGCCGATGCAGTCATTGCCGTGAGCGAGGAGACGAAAGTGGACCTGCTGCGCCTTTTTGATCTCGATCATCACAAGATCCACGTCATCCACAACGGCATCGATCTAGACGAATACCAGCGAGTGGACGCGCCGGAGGTGCTGCAGAAGCACGGCGTCGATCCCGCGAAGCCCTATGTGCTCTTCGTCGGCCGCATCACGCGGCAAAAAGGCATCATCCACCTCGTGCGCGCGATCGAGCACCTCGATCCCGGTTTCCAGGTCGTGCTCTGCGCCGGCGCACCGGACACACCGGAGATCAAAGCCGAGATGGAGGCCGCCGTGGCCGCTGTCAGCGCGAAAAGGCCCGGCGTGGTGTGGATCCAGGCCATGCTGCCCGTGCCGGAAAAGATCGCGATGTACTCTCACGCCGACGTTTTCTGCTGCCCGTCGATCTACGAGCCCTTCGGCATCATCAACCTCGAGGCCATGGCCTGCGAAACGGCCGTCGTGGCCAGCGCCGTCGGCGGCATCAAAGAAGTCGTCGTTCACGGCGAAACCGGCCTGCTCATCCCGCTGGAGCAGCAGACCGAGAGCCCCTTCGAAGCCCTGCATCCGGAAACATACGCCCGCGACCTCGCGGACGGCATCAACGCGCTCATGCGCGACGAGCCAAAACGCAAGGCCATGGCCGCCGCAGGCCGCAAACGCGCTGTCGAGCATTTCAGTTGGAAGTCGATCGCGCGGAAGACGATGGCGCTCTACAAGACGCTGGCTGGCTGAGGCGCGGGTGTCTCACATGTCCAGGAAGTTGCGCAGCAGCTTCCTGCCGTCCTGTGTCAGGATCGACTCCGGGTGGAACTGCACACCGTGGACGGGCAGTTCCTTGTGGCGCAGGCCCATGATCTCCGAATCATCATCCGCGCAGGTGGCGGTGATTTCGAGGCAGTCAGGCAGGGTGGCGCGTCTGACGAGCAGGGAGTGGTAGCGGGTGGCCTCGAAGGGTTCCGGCATGCCTTTGAAGACGGACGTGCCGTTGTGATGGATCATGGAGGTCTTGCCATGCATCAAGCGGCCCGCGCGCACGACCTCCCCGCCGAAAACATGCCCGATGGCCTGGTGGCCGAGGCAGACGCCGAGCAGGGGCGTGCTTCTGCCAAAGCGCTCGATCACCGAGCAACTGATGCCCGCCTCCTTCGGCGTGCAGGGACCGGGTGAGATGCAAATATGGTCCGGCCTGAGTTTGGCAATTTCCTCCAGCGTAACCTGGTCATTACGGCGGATCTCCATGACCGCACCCATCTCGCCGAAATACTGGACGAGGTTATAGGTGAAGGAGTCGTAGTTGTCGATGATGAGCAGCATGGTGCCGGCGTGCCAAAGTCAGGGGTTCAGGTTTCCTAGAAGCCGCGCACGCTGAGCAGGGTGTCGAGCTCGCGCTGGAAGGCCGGAATGTCGGCTTGGGGAGGCTGGTAGCCCGGAGCAGGTCCGCGCATGCCGAAACGGCCCATCTGGTCCATGAACCACACCACCGTGTTCCCATCACTGAAAGTGGCCTTGCCGCTGATGAGCGCGCCCGCGAGCGGGATTTCGTCCACGGTGACCTTGAGTTCACCCGCAGGAGCGTCCCCGGCCGCCGGTTGCTCGAACTCGCTGTCCTGAAACTCGCCGGACTCGGGGGAGGGCGGAGGAGGCTCGGGCTTCTTGTCCTCCTCGGGCGGCTTCTCACGCGGCTTGTCCTGCAGCTTGACGCCAAGTTCCAGAAGGAGCAGGCGCACCTCCATGTAGGTGAGGGTGATGCCAAAGTCAGCACGGAGCCGGTCCTGGATCTGGTTCAAATTGGCTCCATCGGCAGCCCATGCGGCGATTTGCTGACGTTGTTCGGGGGTGAGGCTGGACATGAGGGATGCGGGATGCGGGCCGGGATCAGCCCTTCATCTTGTCGGTGATGATGCGGGCCAGTTCGGAGGCCTTGGCGCTGAGTTTGCCGATTTCTTCCTGGGTGAGGGCCTTGCCCTCAGGCGCGTCCACCATGGGCATCATCTGCTCGATGCCCTTGCGCAGATCGACAAGGTTTTGATTCTTCAAAAGGGACGGATGCAGGCTGTCCATGCTGCTGAGGTAGTATTCGACGATGTCCCGCCGGGTGAGCTGGCGGGTCTTCTCCTCGGAGTAATCCATGGCGATGGCCTTGGTTGAGATTTCCAGGGCGCGCAGCCAGCCGCCGAGGCTGATCAGGTGGGCGATGTCCACATCCCGCAGCATGACCATCTCCGCCTCCACGTCCGCCTGCGTACGGGCCAGTTCCTCTTTCAGATCATCCCACTCGCCACGCAAGCTGTGCTCAAAGAGGCTCTGCGTGTGCTTGTTCATGCGGCCGCCGGCTCCGAGTGCCTTGCCGTATTTGATCATCGCGCGGCCCACGAACTCCATCTCGTCCACCTTCTCCGTCTGCACGATGAGGAAACCGTCCGCGATGAGCGTGCCGAGGCCGAGGGAGACGATCACGCGGTCCGCAGGCGTCTTGTCCGTGAAGGGGCGCTTCAGCTCGTCGTACTTGAGCTTCCCCACCTTGTTGAGCATGTCGAAAAGTTTACGGATCGAGGGCGTGGTGAACTCGTTCACGCCAAACTCCTCCCGCACATGCTCATCACCCAGCACATCCTCCGGGATGGGGGCCCTCCCACCAGGCGGCGGCGGCGTGGGCGGCGCCTCCTGGCCGGACAGCGTCCAGGCCACCAGGATGGTGGCAAGGGCGGCGACAATCAGGTTTCGGGCTTGGGGGCCGGGATTCATGCGACCGATGATACGGGGGTGGTCCAGGATTTCCAGCGGCAGGTCTGGAAAAGTCATTCGGAGGATCAAAACACCCTCGAATGCCAAAGTTCGCGACAGGAGCGCCCCTCCAAGCGTAAAATCAAGTGTCATGACGCGCCTCCTGCCCTGCCTCCTGCTCTTGTCCTGCCTCGCTGCCCGCGCGGAAGAGGCCCCGCCCGGCCTTACCGAGTATCTGGGCCGCCAGATCGCCATGACCATGCACTGGAAGGGCGCGGAGTGGCTGATGCGCCGCGTGCGGGAGCAGGAGGAGTCCCCCACGCTCATGCGCAGGCAGCTGGACGTGAAACCCGGCATGACCATCTGCGACATGGGATGCGGCAACGGCTTTCATACCCTGCCGCTGGCTGCCGCCGTGGGTGAAAAGGGCAAAATCTACGCCGTCGATGTGCAGCCGGAGATGATCGAGATGCTGCGCGCGAATCTGGAGCGCAAGGGCGTCAAAAACGTCGAGCCCATCAACGGCCGCTTCCACGATCCGAGGCTCCCCGCCAACTCCTGCGACATGATCCTGCTCGTGGACGTGTACCACGAATTCTCCCACCCGGTCCAGATGCTCGCCGCGATGCGCGCCGCCTTGAAAAAGGACGGCGTGCTGGCACTCGTCGAATTCCGTGCCGAGGACGACACCGTGCCGATCAAGCCGGAGCACAAGATGAGCAAGGAGCAGATCCACAAGGAGATGAACGCCAATGGCTTCAAACTGGCCCGTGAGTTCGACGGACTGCCGTGGCAGCATCTGATGTTTTTTGGCAAAGATGACACCTGGAAAGCCCCGTGATCGTTTTTCTGTCCAAATCCCGCCCGCAGACGGCCTAGCACGTCTCGAAAAATCTGACCTCACATGCCGCCCATCCCCCATCACGAAGTCCTCACCACCCGCCGCGACATCCTGCGCCGCGGCGGCGCTGGATTTGGCGCGCTGGCGCTCTCCGCGCTCATGGGCGAGTCCCCGCTGATGGCCGCGCTCGGCGACACAGGCGGCAAACCAGGCATCCCGCAGGCCGCGAAGCTGGCGCACAAGGCCGGGAAGGCCAAAAGCGTCATCTTCCTGTTCATGGAGGGCGGCCCGAGCCACATCGACCTCTTTGATCCGAAGCCGCTGCTGCGAAAACTCGCCGGCCAGCAGCTTCCGGCCAGCTTTGGCACCGTCATCACCGCCATGGGCGAGAGCCGCGCGCCGCTGCTCGCGGATCAGCGCGAGTGGAAACAGCACGGTGAAAGCGGCCTGTGGATCTCCGACTGGCTGCCGCACACCGCGCAGATGGCCGATGAGCTCTGTGTCGTGCGCTCCTGCGTGTCTGATGGCATCAACCACGCCGGCGGCGTCTGCCAGATGAACACCGGCAGCATCTTCGGCGGCCGCCCGTCGCTCGGCGCATGGGTGAACTACGGCCTGGGCACCGAAAACAGCAACCTGCCCGCCTTTGTCGTCATCAAGGACACCGAGACACAGGTCGTGAACGGCGTGCGCAACTGGGGCGCGGGTTTCATGCCCGCGACGTATCAGGGCGTCGAATTCGAGGGCGGCGTCACTCCCATCGCGAACCTTGCCACCCCCAAAGGCATCAGCGAGGCGCGCCAGAGGGGCAAGCTCGGCTTCCTCAACAAGCTCAACCGCGATTTCGGAGCCGGCCGCGCCGACAACACGGAGCTCGACGCACGCATCCGCGCCTACGAGCTGGCCTTTCGCATGCAGGCGGAGGCACCGGAGGCCGTCGATCTCAAAGGCGAGTCCGAGGCCATCAAAAAACTCTACGGCATCGACGACCCGAAGACCGAGGTCATGGGCCGCAACTGCCTGCTCGCCCGCCGCCTCGTCGAGCGCGGCGTGCGCTTTGTGCAGCTCTACCACGGCAGCGGCAGCAAGTGGGACGCGCACGACAAGATCGAGGCCAACCACACGAAATACTGCGGCGAGCAGGACAAGCCCGTCGCCGGCCTGCTGCGCGACCTCAAATCCCGCGGCCTGCTCGACGAGACGCTCGTCATCTGGGGCGGCGAGTTTGGCCGCACGCCGATGAGCGAAAAAGGCGACGGCCGTGACCACAATCCGACCGGTTTCACCATGTGGATGGCCGGCGGCGGCATCAAAGCCGGCACCACCATCGGCAGCACCGATGATCTCGGTCTCCGCGCCGCCGAGGACAAAATCCACGTCCACGATTTCCACGCCACGATCCTATATTTGATGGGCATCGACCACACACGCCTCGTTTACACCCACAAAGGCCGCCCGGAGCGCATCGACATGAATGAGGGGAATCCATACACCAAAATCCGCGCGTAAACTGGCAGCGCCTTCTCCTTGCGACTCGCGCGGGAAATGGCACCTCATTCACGCATGCAAAACTCCTGGGATGTCATCATCATTGGCGGCGGGCCGGCCGGCGCGACTGCCGCCTGCACGCTGCGCCAGTCCGGCCGCAAGGTGCTTGTGCTGGAAAAGGAGAAGTTCCCACGCTTCCACATCGGCGAGTCGCTGCTGCCCTACAACCGCCCCATCTTCGACGAACTGGGCGTGTGGGACAAGATCCAGGCCGCCGGCTTCATGCGGAAACGCGGCGCGCAGTTCTGGATGGGCGACGGCTCGATGCACACGCGCCTGAATTTCTCCCGCGGCTCCTTCACCGAGTTCCCAGAGGCCATCCAGGTCGAGCGCGCCAAGTTCGACAACATCCTGCTCCGCCACGCCGAGGAACTCGGCGCCGAGGTGCGCGAGGAGACGCTCGTCACCAGCCACGCAGTCGAGGGAGATCACGTCACGGCCCAATTCCGCACGAAGGACGGCACGGACCACGAGGCGCGCGCCGCCTTCCTCATCGATGCCAGCGGCTTGAACAACTTCACCGCCAACCGCGAGAAACTGCGCGATTACTACCCCGGTCACAAAAAGATCGCCATCTTCGGCCACTACAGCGGCGTGCAGATGACCGATGGCGAGGAGAAAGGTGACATCCTCATCGTGCGGCGGAAGAATTCATGGTTTTGGATGATCCCGCTCGAAGACGACAAGGTCAGTATTGGCCTCGTGCTCGACCTGGAGGACTTCAAGTCGTTGAAACAGGAGCCGCTGGCCGTGTTCGACGACGCCGTGGCCACCACGCCGACCGTGCGCGACCGCATGACCAACGCGAAGGCCATCACGCAGGGCCACGTGCTCAGCGACTTCTCCTACACGAACCGCACGCTCGTCTCCGACCGCGTCGTGCGCGTCGGGGATGCCGCCGGGTTCATCGACCCCATTTTCTCCAGCGGCGTCATGCTCGCCATGCACAGCGCGCAAAGGGGCGCGCAGGTCGTGAACGACGCCATCGCCGCGCAAAAGACCATGACTTTCGCGATGAAGCGCTACGAATGGTCCACGAAGAAGCATGTGGGCCGCTTCTGGCAGTTCATCGAGAAGTTTTACACAAAGCACTTCGCGCAGCTCTTTTTCCAGCCCAGCAACCGCTTTCGCATGGTCTGCGCCATCAACTGCGTGCTCGCCGGCCGTCCGGAGATGACCTTCGCCACTTGGTGGCGGCTGAAGTTCTTCTTCGGTCTCGTGTGGATCCAGAAACGATTTGCGCTGGCCAAACCCATCGAGATCGGCTGACCGCGCATGAAACCACCTGCTTTCCTCCTCGCGCTGTTCCTGGTGCTGCGCTGCACGGCAGCGGACTCGCTTGTTGGAACGGTGATGTGCGGCTACCAGGGCTGGTTCAACACTCCAGGTGATGGAGCCGGCCTCGGCTGGCGGCACTATGGCTTTGAAAAGCCGGGCCAGTGCCACATCGACCTGTGGCCGGATGTCTCCGAGCTGGACGCGGACGAACGGCACGACACGCCTCTAAAATTGGCCGATGGCGGGGCCGCGCAGGTTTTTAGCTCCGCAAACGCGAAGACCACGCGCCGTCATTTTGAGTGGATGCGTGAGCATGGGATCGACGGCGTCTTCTTACAGCGTTTTGGCTCCTCGCTGCGCGATCCGTGCACTCGTGCTCACTGCGACCGCGTGCTCGAAAACGTCCAAAAGGCTGCCGAGGCGGCCGGAAGGTCGTTTTGTGTCATGTACGACCTCAGCGGCCTCCAGGCGGGCGAAATCGACTCCATCGTCATGCAGGACTGGAAGCGCCTGCGCACGGAAAAACGCGTGCTCGATAGCCCCGCATACCAACGACACAGCGGAAAGCCCGTCGTCGCCGTCTGGGGCATCGGATTCAACGACAACCGCGCCTACACGATCGACGAATGCCACGCGCTACTGTGCTTCCTGCACGACAACCCTGAGTTCGGCAGACTCACCGTCATGGCTGGGGTTCCCTGGAGCTGGCGCACCCTTGACCGCGATGCCGTTGCCGATCCGAAGCTCCATGAAGTGCTGCACAAGGCCGACATCCTGAGCCCGTGGGCCGTCGGACGCTACGATGCCAGATTAGCGGAGCGCATGATCACCTCCGTGCATGAGGCAGACGCCGCCTGGTGCCGGGAGCGTGGTAAAGATTACCTTCCGGTGATCTTTCCCGGCTTCAGTTGGGCCAATCTCATGAAGATGCGGGGTAAAACTGCGAAGCTGGACCAGATCCCGCGTGATGGCGGCCGGTTTCTCTGGAAGCAGGCGCGCCAGCGCATCCAGCTCGGCTCCACGATGCTCTACGTCGCCATGTTCGACGAGCTCGACGAAGGCACCGCCATCTTCAAGACGACATCCAGGGTGCCACAAGGCACAGAGGGCTTCGTCAGCGAGCCAAACCTTCCCTCTGATCATTACCTTTGGCTCACCGGCCAGATCGGCCGCGCCCTGCGGCGGGCCATCCCAGCAGATGCCGAGCTGCCCGTGCGCTGAACCCACCAGTCATTTCTAACGACTGTGTCCCGATGGACGCCGCCTTGCATGTCGCGAGACAAGCGCTGGTGAAATCCACCCGCCCCTCTGACTTCGCCTCCTCAGCCAAGCGACGCATGGCTGATCGATCCTGGAGCTGTGGGCATCATGTGGCGGAGAACACAGGAGAGACTCAAACTGGCACTGTTCACGCTAAAGCGTGAACAACGTACTTTTCTCAATGATTAAACAAGAACTCCTTCGTGTTCAGCAGCGCCCATAGCAGGTCTTCGTAGCCGTTGCGTTTGGCGCGTTGGGAGTCGAGGGGCTTGCCGGTGGCGTCGATGCGGGGTTTGAGGAGGTGGGTTTCGGCGATTTGGACTTCGTCGGCGGTGGGTTCGCGGGAGAAGGCAGCGAGGTAGAGTTCGCGGATGCGTTTGGGCTCGGGCATCTCGGCTTTGGTGAGTTGCTCGGCGCGGCCGCCGCTGGCGGTGAGCTTGGCTTTCACATCGCTCGCGTTCATGAGGTGCAGGCTTTGCGCGAGGCTGGCGGAGGAGACGCGTTCGCATTCGCAGACGCTGGTGTTGTCGGGGCGGCCGAAGACTTTGAGGAAGGGCGAGGCGCGGGTGTAGCTGTTGTCCGGCAGTGAGATGGCACGGGTGCCGGGTGGAAGGTCGGCGAATTCGGTTTTGGACGCGGTGACCATGTCGATGCTGTCGAGCAGGACCTCGGCGGTGAGGCGCTTCGGGTAGAAGTGGGAGAAGGCCTGGCGGTCGATGGCGTTGTGCTCGTTCGGCATGGCGCTGAGCTGGTAGGTGTGGCTCTGCGCGATGACGCGGACGAGGGATTTGAGGTCGAAGTTGTTGTCGGTGAAGTGTTTTGCCAAAGCGTCGAGCAGTTCGGGGTTCGTGGGCGGGTTGGTGTCGCGGAGGTCGTCTTCGGGCTCGATGAGGCCGCGTTTGAAGAAGTGCTTCCAGTAGCGGTTCACGAGCGCTTTGGCGAAGAAGGGGTTTTTCTTCTGCGCCATCCAATCAGCGAGCGCGAGACGCGGGTCGTCATCGGGCGCGATGTCGAGCGGCGGTTCGCCGAGGCCGGCGGGCTTCAGCATGACGCGGGTTTTGCGATGCTCGGTCTGCGCGGTGCCGCGCTTGTGGAAGATGAGATCTTCACCGGCGATGGCGGTGGGTTTGCGGCCGATCTGGCTGAAGAACGCGGCCATGTGATAGTACTCGGCCTGCGTCCAGCGCTCGAAGGGATGATGATGGCACTGCGCACACTGCATGCGCACGCCGAGGAAGAGCTGCGCGACGTCCTCGACCTGCGTGGTGGGTTCTTTGACGCGTTTATACCACGCGACGGGTGGATTGGAAACGATGGTGCCGGTGCTGGCGAGGATCTGGCGGACGAGTTGATCGTAAGGCGTGTTTGCGAGCAGGTTGTCGCGCATCCAGGCGTGGAAGGCGAAGTTCGCGGTGATGTCGGCGGCCTCGGTGCGCTGATTTTTGAGCAGCGCGGTCCATTTGTTCGCGAAGTAGTCGGCGTAGTCGGGCGAGTTGATGAGCGCCTCGATGGCACGGTCGCGTTTATCGGGAGATTTGTCGGCGAGGAAGGCCTTCGTTTCTTCCATCGTCGGCAAACGTCCGCCGATGTCGAGCGAGACGCGGCGGAGGAAGGTGCTGTCATCGCAGATCGGCGAGGGCGGGATGCCGATCTGCTTCAAATTGGCGAAGATGAGCTGGTCGATGAAGTTTTTGGTAGGAGGCAGCGACTCGACCGGCGCACCGAGCGGGATCAACACACTGCACACGCTCACTTTGCCGCCGAAGCGCACCATGACGGCGACATTGCCCGGCAGGTCGAGCGTGTTCACGAGGCCGCTGTCGGTCGCGGAGGCCATGGCGGTGTCGTTGGCTTCAAACAGTGCGAGCTTGGTCACATCGCGGCTGCTGCCGTCGGAGTAGCGCGCGGTGACTTTGAGCTGCTGCGCCGTTTTCGGCTTCAACGTGATGCGCGAGGGCTCGACGGCGATTTCTTTGAGCACGGGCTCGTTCGGCTGCGTGTAAGGCATGCCCTCGGCGATCCAGCGCACGAGCGTCTGATAAAACTCGGAGCCGGGTTCGAGATGCTTGCCGCCCGTGTGCGGCACGATGGCGGCGCCTTTGGTGATGAGCAGGCTTTCCTCCGGTGCGGGCGGGAACACGCGGCGGCCTTTGCCCTGCTTCACGATGGCTTCGTAGTCCTCCTCCGGCTCGAAACCGAGCACGCTGAGACGAAAGCCGCGCTGACCGGTGATCGCCTTCGCATGGCAAGCGCCCGCATTGCAGCCGGCCTTCGTCAAAATAGGCTGGATGTCCCGCACGAAGCTCAAAGGCTCCGCGGCGAGACTGGCCGTGGCGATGCAGCAGAGGAGGAGGGTTTTCCGAAGCATGATGGAAACCTACGCGATGAAGCGGCGGTTTTTGGCAGGGGAATGCCGCAGCAAGTAAGGTTGACTCTTGAATCGAGGCAGGCACCATGCGCGGCATGGTCCTCACCGCCGAACAGATGCGCCAAGTGCGCTTGAATCAGCCGCCGCTTTCCTGGGCGGAGCAGGAGGTCATCTTTCGCCGGAACTGGCAGGCATTGACCGTGAACTCTTCCGACTACGTCAGCGAGACAGCCTCATCGAATGGGCACTCGGTCAAGACCTGCTCACCACGCCTTCCAGCGGCGAAGATTGGTGTCGTGGGCTGCTTGAAGTGAGCGGCTGGGTTGCAGGCAACGAACACACCGTCATCGTTAAGCCGGATGATCGGCGAGTGCTCAAGCTCACCCATCCCGACCGCTTCGGTAAAGCCTATCCTCGCATGGGCGGCCAAACTGTTTATCAGGAGGCAACGCCGCTCGAATACCTGGTGCGCCTTGGAGTATGCAATGAGGCATTTGGGGATGATATGCGATTGGAGCAGGTCATGCTCGACGCGGAGGGCGCGGTTCGAGTCATCACATCGCAGCCATCCATTTTCGGCATCCACCCAGAGACTGAAGACCTTCATCGCCATCTCTTTGAGCAGGGTTTTGAACCACTGGAGGCGGTGGATGGCTTTCCAACGACGAATGATTGGTTCCGCGCCGCCGATCGCATCCTGATATTCGATGCGCATTCAGGGAACTACATCCAGACGGACAACGGGTTTATTATCCCGATAGACATTTATGCCGAGAAGGTGCCGTGTGCGTGATCGGCGGCCGCTTATCAAGTGACGTGCTGCCAAATTGAGCCTTGCTTTCCGCCCGGAAATCCGGTGTGCTGGCAACGAACAACCCGAAAATCCTATGGAAATCGCCACTTCCGCCCGCACGCTGCTGGAACACAAAGGCAGGGATGTCTGGACCATTTCGCCGGAGGTCACGGTGTTTGAGGCGATCCAGCAGATGGCCTCTAAAAACATCGGCGCGTTGCCTGTGGTCGAAAATGGCAAGCTGGTGGGCATTCTTTCCGAGCGTGATTACATGAGCAAGGTGGCGCTGAAAGGCCGTTCCTCGAAGGAAACGGCCGTGCGCGACATCATGGTGCGCGAGGTGGTCACGGTGACGCCGGAGCAGACGGTGTCCGAATGCATGAGCCTCGTCACCGAGCGGCGTGTGCGTCATCTGCCGGTGGTGCAGGATGGCGCGGTCATTGGCGTGGTGTCGATCGGCGATCTGGTGCGCTGGACGATCGCGACGCAGCGCGTGACGATCGAGCAGTTGGAAAAATACATCGCGGGCGGCTACTGAGGCCCTTTACGCGCTGGTTTCGAGATGAAACCGGCCGTTTGGCGATTGCACGGAGGTGCGGACCGCGTAGCAATCCGCCGCCATGCTTCACAACGTCTATTTCTGGCTCAAGCCCGACCTCACCGCCGAACAACGCGCCACCTTTGAATCGGAGCTCGCCCTGCTTCCGAAGATCAGCTACCTCGCCAGCGGTTTCGCCGGCAAACCGGCCCCCACGGAGAAGCGTCCTGTCACCGACCACTCGTTCAGCTACTCGATCTCACTGCTGTTCAAGACGATGGAGGACCATGAGTTTTACCAGAAGGACTGCCCGGACCACAAACGGTTCGTGGACACCTGCAAGACCTTCTGGGAGCGCGTCGTCGTGTATGACAGCTCCTCTCTGAGCTGAGCTTTTTCCCTTCCAGCCATGTCCTACACTTTCCCGAAATCCGCGGAGCTTTACGCCCGCGCCCAGCGCAGCATTGCCGCCGGCATCAACAGCGGCATCCGCAAGATGGAGGCCCCGGTGCCTCTCTACTTCGATCACGGCAAGGGCTCGCGGCTCTACGATGTCGATGGCAATGAGTACATCGACTTCCAGATCGGGCAGGGAGCCATTTTGTATGGTCACGCGCCGCAGGGCATGGCCGAGGCCATCTCCGCGCAGGCTTTCAAAGGCACGCACTGGGCCGCGCAGAGCGAACTGGAGATCGACGTGGCCGAGCGGCTGCAAAAGATGATCCCGGGAGCCGAGCGGGTGCGCTTCAACAACTCCGCCACCGAGGTCGTGCTCTCCGCGCTGCGCCTCGCACGCGCACACACCGGCCGTCCGCTTATCTTGAAGTTCGAGGGGCACTACCACGGCTGGGCGGATGAAGGCCTCGTTGGTTTCGCGCCGCCGCCGGACAAGTGGGGCGATGACGAGAACCCCACGCGCCTCCATCCAAGCCAGGGCGTGATCCCCGAGGTGCTCGGCACCTTCGTCGTCGCCCGCTGGAATGATCCCGAGCACCTGCGCCGCAAGGTGGAAGAACATCACGGCCAGATCGCCGCGATCATTTTCGAGCCTGTGCTGTGCAACACCGGCTGCATGCCCGCCGCGCCAGGCGTGATCTCGACCATTCGCGAGCTCTGCGATGCGAACGGCATCGTCATGATCGCCGATGAAACCATCACCGGCTTCCGTTTCGGTGCCGGCTGCGCTCAAACGCACTACGGCTTCACCCCAGATCTGACCATCCTCGGCAAGGCTGTCGGCGGTGGCGTGCCTTTCGCGGCCCTCGTCGGCAAAGAAAAGTTCTTCGCCAAGATCATCAGCGGCGAGGTCGTCCACGCGGGCACGCTCAATGCAAACCCGCTCTGCCTTGCCGCCGCGAAATGGTGCCTCGATGAAGTCATCGCCCTCGGCGACAAGCATCCCGCTGGTGTCATCGCCCTCGGCGAGCAATTGATGGCTGGTTTGAGCAAGCTCGCCGCCCAGCACGGCATCCCGCTTCAACCGCAAGGCCCCGGTCTCGTCTTCCACGCCGCCATGCTCAAGCCCGGTGCCGACAAAGGCCCCATCACCAGCTACCGCGACTACGTCCGCCGCCAGGACGCCCCACGCTGGGCCCATCTCCGCCGTTGCCTCCTCGAAGAAGGCGTCCGCGCCATCGAGCGCGGCCTGTGGTTCATCTCCCTCGCTCACACGCAGGCGGATATCGACGAGGCGCTGAAGCGTGCCGCGCTTGCTTTTGCCCGCCACGCGGCAGAGTGGAAAGCCTGATGCTGATCTCCGAGATCTTTTACTCTGTGCAGGGCGAAGGGACGCTGGTGGGCGTGCCCTCGGTGTTTGTGCGGACATCGGGCTGCAATCTGCGGTGCCGGTGGTGTGACACGCCGTATGCCTCGTGGAAGCCCGAGGGTGCGGAGATGAGCGTGGAGGAGCTGGTGCAGGCCGTGAATGCGCATCCAACGCGTTTTGTCGTCGTCACCGGAGGCGAGCCGATGGTGGCCAAGGAGATGCCGCTGCTGCTGCAAAGGCTGCGTGAAGCTGGCAAGCACATCACCATCGAAACGGCAGGTACCATCGCGCCGGAGAGCGTGGCGTGCGATCTGGCCTCCATCAGCCCGAAACTGGCGCATTCGACGCCTGACAAGACTTCCGCCGGCAAGGCGTGGGTCGAGAAGCATGAGCGTCTGCGGCTTCAGCCGGAGGTTTTGCAAGCCTGGTGCTCAAGTTATGACTTTCAGCTCAAATTCGTCATCGCGAGCGAGGCGGATGTGTTGGAGGTGAAGGCCGTCATCGAATCCATCGGCATCGCAATCCCTCCGGAGAAGGTGTTGCTCATGCCGGAGGGCATCACGCAGGAGGCGCTGAAGGCCCGGCAGATGCTGCTGGTGGACGTCTGCAAGCGTGAGGGCTGGCGCTACTCGCCGCGGCTGCATATCGACCTTTTTGGCAACAAGCGCGGGACATGAAGCGGCCACGCATGAGTTTGACGCGCTGGCTGTGGACGCTGCTGGTCGCGCTGGTGGCGGTCCTGCAGGTCTGGGAGCGCGCGAACCGCGTGACGCCGCCGCCACGCGCGCCGGAGCCGACGCTGCTGTTCGAGAGCCTTGATGAGCCCAGGCTGGTGGAGGACAAGGGGAATGACGGAGACAGCTTCAAGATCGCGCATGCGGGCGGCGAGCATGTGTTCCGGCTGCATTTTGTCGATTGTCCGGAGAAACGTGATTACGCGCTGGTGAACGGCCGGCTGAAGGACCAGGCAGCGTACTTTGGCGGGATCAGCGTGGCGCGCACGGTACGCGTGGGCCAGGCGGCGAAGGCATTCACGGAGAAACTGCTTCGAGAGGGCCGCTTCAAGGTGCAGACGCGCTGGCGGGAGGTGTACGACAGCGGGCGCTACTACGCGATGGTGTTTTTCGAGGACGGCGAGGAGCTTTCCGAGAAACTCGTACGCGCGGGCCTGGCACGGATTCACACCGCCGGCTCCTCGCTGCCGGACGGTCGCGGCGAATTCGACTTCGAGGGGCATCTGCGTACCCTGGAGCATGAGGCGCGCAAAGCGAAGCGGGGCGCGTGGGGGGAGATCAAGTGACTCAATGCCCGCAGTTCGCGCCGTCGTCGGGCGGATCGGTGTCCTCGACCGTGGCGGCAGCCTTGAGGCCCTCGATGAGCTCGTTGAACTTTTTATCGCGATGCTCCTCGATGAGGCGCTGGCGGACTTCCGCGCGCACCTCTTCAAAGGGCCGCGGCTCCGGTGTTTTGCGGTCGAGCACGGTGCAGATGTGAAAACCGAGCTGCGTGGTGAAGACGGGGCTGATCTCGCCCACGTTCATGGAGAAGGCGATGGTTTCAAACTCCTCCATGAACTCGCCGCGCTTGAACCAGCCGAGGTCAATCTGCTGCTGCTCGTCAGCGCGGTTTTCCTCGGCTGTTTTCATGAAATCCGCGCCGGCGAGGAGCTGCGCGCGGATGTCGCGCATGGACTGGAAGATTTCCTGGCGGCTTTTGGCGCCCTGGAGGCCCTTGGTGACATGGGCGGCGCGGATCTGCTCCTCGGTCATGTAGCTGGAGAGGTTCTTGTCGTAGCAGGCGCGGATTTCGGCCTCGGCGGGCTCGGGCTCAGGCTGGTAAATGGCCTGGAGGAGCTTGTCGAGGCGCACACCGGAGGAGAGATTCTCACGGATGACCTCCTTGTCCTTCACGGGCACGCCAATGTTGAGGTAGAACTGGGTTTCGCCGCCGGCCTCGTCGATGAGCTTCTGGAGGCGTGCGTCGATCTCCTCCTCCGCGATGTCGGGGAAGCGGCGGCGGCCCTCCTGGCCGAGCAGGGCGCGGGAGGTGATGTTATCCTTGGCCATCGTGCGGAACTCGGGGTCGCGCTCGCAGCAGGCGACCTGGAGGGTGCGCTCGAAGTGTCCTTTGATCTGGCGGAACTCCGCCTCGATGATTTCGTCGTCGATGTGTTCGCCGTTGATGATGAGGGCCATGGTGGCGCGGATGATGGAGCGGGCGGGGGCGGGCGCAAGGTTTGACAATACAGAACGGGTGGCCTACTTGCGCGCCGACGCCATGACGAAGGACTTTCCCCAGACCCTCCGCCGCGCGGGCGCGGCCATGCTGCTGGTGCTGCTCGGCGCCTGCAGCCACTCCACTCCCGCCCCGCGCGCGCTGCCCGTGCAGGTGCAGCCGGGCGGCGGCTACACCGTGCAGCAAAGCGGCGGCGGCGACATGCAGATCGTGCCGGCATCGACGCGCGCGCTGGATGTGGAGCCAATGTTCGCCGTGTCCTCCGGTCCGCCGATCCGCGCGGCGTCGTACCTGTTGCTGGACGCGCGCAGCGGCACGCATCTGGCCGGGCGGAACGCGGAGACCGTGCGTGCGGTGGCCAGCACGCAGAAGCTGGTGACGGCGCTGGTGGTGCTGGACACGGGCAATCTGGACAAGCGTGTGATGGTGACGGCCGCCGATGTCAATGTGGAGCCGACCCGGCTGGGACTGCGCCCGGGGGAAGTGTACACCCGCCGCACGCTGCTGTACGCCTTCCTGATCAAAAGCGCGAACGACGTGGCCAACGTGCTGGCACGCGACAACGCGGGCAGCATCTCCGCCTTCGCGGCAAAAATGAACGCGAAGGCACGCGCGCTGGGCTGCACGAAATCAAATTTTCGCAACCCGCATGGCCTGACCGTGTCCGGCCAGTATTCCACCGCGCGCGACATGGCGCGGGTGGCGATGGTGGCCTACCGTCATCCGGTGATCCGGGACATCGTGCGGCGGAAGTACTTCGGCTTCCAGAGGGCTGACGGTCGCGTGGTGACCCTGGAAAACACCAACGAACTGCTAGGCCGGATGCCGGAGTGCAACGGGATGAAGACGGGCTACACCGTGGCCAGCGGGCGCTGCCTGATCTCGACGGCCAGCAGCGGTGGGCGGGATGTGATCCTGGTGCAACTGGGCACCAAGACGAAGTACATCTGGGATGACGCACAAATCATGATGAGCTACGGGCTGAACAAGCTGCGCGGGCGCGGCGGCGTGGCATTCAACTGGTGACCGGGAACCGCAGCCCTCGGGGGGAACGTGTCGCGGCGGGCATGACCTGCCATCCCTGCCTCATCCTGACTGCAATTTCCATTCCAACGGTTGCGATGCCAGCCGGCGCGGGCATCATTCGCGCCCGTTCATGCCCGTCACCGCACTCGTCTGTCCTCACTGCGAGAAACCTGTGGAAATCCAGGTCGCGGGAGTGACGCGCTCACGTCCCTGCCCCGAGTGCGGCGAGATGTTAATGCTCCAGGTGGCCGAAAAGGGCAAAAAGGCCCGACGACGCGCCCTGCTAATGGGCGGAACGGTGCCCGAGGTGCCCGTGGAGCGCACGATCAGCCTGCCGATCGACAAACTCCCGCCTGAACTGCCGCCTGAATCCGCATCGACGCCCCCTGCCCTGGCCAGTACACGGATTGTGGAAAGCGAGGCTCCCCCGCCCGCCTCCCCCAAGAGCCAGCGCACGGCGGCTTTTGGCGGTTCGATTGCTTCGCGGAACGGCCCATCCGTTGCCGACGAGGAGGAGTCACGACCGCCCACGACCGGCTCCCTGCCGCGCCCGCTGGTGTTGGAGCCCTCCCACGAGCCCCAGGTCCTGGCAGGGGACGCGTTTGACCGCATGCGGATGGATCCGGAGGTAAAGGAATTCCGCCGGCGCCTGATCACCGGCACGAGCTTCGTGGCGGTCATCCTCGTCATCGTGATCCTCGTCAACTGGCTGGCGGGTGGCTCGCTGGAAGAAGCGCCCGCAAAAGCATCCACTGCCGCGACCGAAGATGGCGCGCCCGCAGTGACAGCGCCCGAGCATGACGAGCCGCCGCCCGTGCCCGCCGGCACCCTGGTTTTCAAGGCACCGGGCCGTGGCGAGTTCCAGCGCGTGGAGGCCTCCGGCACCGGGCTGAGCAGCAGCCAGATGAGCATGGAGGCCTCCCTTTCCGCGCAGGTGCTGCGCCAGTTCCTGGCCGCGCCGACCTGGAAAGAACGCCTGGCCTGGTGCCGCCCGCTGCCGGGTCTGGAGGAGCAGATGCAGGCATTTTACGCCGCGCACGCGGACGGGCCGGTACCTTTTGACAACATCATCGAGTCCCGGGAGGCGGATGGAGGCTTTTTCCAGCACACCGTGGTGTTTGAAGGCGGAGGACGCCGGCAGGCCCATGTGCAGCAGACCCCCAAGGGAGCACGCGTGGACTGGGCTTCGTTCGTGGGGGCGGGAGAAATGAACTGGAGTGATCTGCTGGCTCAGCGTCCGGCGGTGGAGACGCTGGTGCGAGTAATGGTCAAGGAAGGCTTCTATTATGAGAACCAGTTTGGCAGTCCGCGCATCCTGAAGTGCCTGGAACTGCGAAACATTGCCGAACCCGGCGCACCCATGATCCATGGCTATGTGGACCGCAATAGCTCCGTCGCGCTCAAGATCGAGGCGTGGCAGCGGCAAGCGGAAGGAGTGGAACTGCCGATGGTACTGAGGCTGAAATACCCCGTGGACAGCCGCTCGGACCGCCAGGTGTGGGTGGCGGACGCCATTTGCAAAGGCTGGCTGGTGGAGTAAATGGCCGACTCGCCCCACGCCAAGATTTTTCCTCGAAATCGCAAGATCGAACCAGTGCCTGCGTAGGTTTGCCGTCCTCCAGACCCTCCACATCCTCAAAACCACCCCATCATTGATATGAAAATGCACCCGTTCTGCCAAGGCAACCACCTTGACCTCCGCGCCGGAGCCAGCCGCCGCGACTTCCTTTACGTCGGCATGCTGGGCGGCCTCGGCCTGACGCTTCCGGACATGCTGCGCCTGCAGGCCGCGCCGCTGATGCCCGCCGTGGAGACCTTCAAGCCCGTCGCCGATTCGGTGATTCACATCTATCTGCCGGGCGGCATGGCCCAGCACGAGTCCTGGGATCCGAAGCCCTTCGCCTCGCCGGAGTACCGCGGCCCTTACACCCCGATCAAGACCTCCCTCCCCGGAGAATACGTCGGCGAGAAGTTCCAGAACATCGCCAAAATCATGCACAAGCTCACCGTCATCCGCTCGATGACCCACGGTGAGGCGGCGCATGAGCGCGGCACGCACAACATGT
Organism: Verrucomicrobiaceae bacterium; assembly: GCA_015075365.1. Lineage (GTDB taxonomy): Bacteria > Verrucomicrobiota > Verrucomicrobiia > Verrucomicrobiales > Verrucomicrobiaceae > Prosthecobacter. The sequence continues at coordinate 21,196 of JABTUN010000004.1, read as the reverse complement.
TCACCGGCTACCGCCCCAGCCCGGCGATCAAGTTCCCCTCCTTTGGCTCGATCATCTCGCACGAGCAGGGCAGCCGCAACAACCTGCCCCCCTACGTCGTGGTGCCGAATGTCATCGCCCCCGAGCAGGGCACTGGCTACATGAGCAGCGCCTTCGGTCCCTTCGCGCTCGGCAGCGATCCCGCTGACCGCGGCTTCACCGTGCGTGACCTCCTAACGCCGAAGGACATCGACGAGAAGCGTTTTGACCGCCGCCGCAACCTTCTGGGCGCTGTGGACGAGCACTTCAAGTCCGCTGAAAAGTCCGACGCCATCTCGTCGATGGACAGCTTCTACCAGGCCGCCTACGGCCTCATCAGCAGCCAGAAGGCCCGGGAGGCCTTCGACATCAGCAAAGAGTCCGACAAACTGCGTGACGAATACGGCCGCAACACCGCCGGCCAGCGCTTCCTGCTGGCCCGCCGCCTCGTCGAGGCCGGTGTGCGCATGGTTTCCGTCACCTACGGCGGCTGGGACCACCACAGCAACATCAAGGGCGCGTTTGACGGCCAGGCCCCGAACTTCGACCAGGCCTTCGCCCGCCTCATCCGCGATCTTGACGAACGCGGCATGCTGAAGCGCACGCTCGTCATGGTCAGCTCCGAATTCGGCCGCACGCCAAAAATCAACGGCACCAACGGCCGTGATCACTGGCCGCGCGTGTTCTCCGTCGCCCTCGCCGGCGGTGGCGTGAAGGAAGGCTATATTCATGGTGCCTCCGACGCGCTCGGCGGTGAACCGGATCGTGATGCGGTGGGTCCGGAGGACCTCGCGAAGACGATGTATCGCCTCCTGGGCATCAACGCCGAGAAGCGCATCATGTCCGACGGCGCCCGCCCGATCGACATCGTCAACGGCGGTCGCATCCTCACGGAAGCCCTGGCCTGATCGAAAGGTTTCAGAACCTCACACGAAGCCCGGACAGAAATGTCCGGGCTTTTTCATGCACGGGACACTTCTGTAGCGCATGGCATGACATGCGCGGTCATTTGCAGGACCGATGACGGCTCGGGCAGGATCAAGGCCGCATGCTGCCGCCGCCCGCCCATTTTTTCCCTGATTTCCCTGATGAAGACCAGCGGCACCATCACGATGCCATCCTGCTGGCCCTGCGCCGCACGCTGGAGAGCGGAAACTTCGTCCTCGGAGAGGAGGTGGTGGCCTTCGAGCGCGAACTGGCGCGTTTTCTCGACATCCCGCATGTCATCGGCGTGGGAAGCGGCACGGACGCGATCGAACTGCTGCTGCGCGCGCTGGACCTGCCGGGCGAATCCACCGTGGCGCTGCCCACGCTGGCCCCCTCCGCCGTGGCAGCGGCGGTGCGACGCGCCGGGCTGCAATCCGCCCTCGTGGATGTCGAGGACGAAACCCTGACCCTCTGCCCGCACGCGCTCGAAGCGCTGCTCGACGGCCCGGCGGGCAAGCGGGTCAAGGTGGTGCTGGCCGTGCATCTGTATGGGCATCTCGTGGCCTGGGAGCCGGTCCGCCGCATTTGTGAGGATCGTGGCATCATCCTGTTGGAAGACGCCGCGCAGGCCCACGGCGCCACCCATGCCGGAACTGCGGCCGGAGCGCTTGGAAGGGCGGCGGCGATGAGTTTTTACCCCACCAAAAACCTCGGCGCGGCGGGTGATGCCGGGGCGGTTTCCACCCGCGATGACGCGCTGGCGGAAAAACTGCGCCGCCTGCGGCAATACGGGTGGAGAACGCGGCACATCAGCGAGACGGATGGCATCAACAGCCGCCTCGACGAGGTCCAGGCGGCCATTTTGAGGGTCAAACTGCCGTTCCTGGCACGCCACAACGCGCGCCGTGGTGAAATCGCCGCGCGCTACACGAAGCACCTGCACGGCGTGCGCCTGCCCGTGCAGCGCCCGGGCTGCACGCATGCCTGGCATCAGTTCGTGATCCGCACAGGCCGGCGGGATGAGCTGCGGCGTCACCTGGAACTCGCGGGCATCCCCTCCGCCGTGCACTACCCGGCCGCGCTGCACCAGCAGCCCGCGTTTGCACACGCGGGCACGTTTCCATATGCCGAACGCGCTGTGGCGGAGGTGCTGTCCCTGCCGATGCATCCCTATCTGTCCGACGCGGCGGTGGACGCGGTGTGCGCGGCGGTCAACGAATTCACCCGGCCATGAAACCCTGCCAGTACGAGATTCTGCGCGCGGTGGAGGACACCCACTGGTGGCATGCGGTGCTGCACCGCCTCGTCATGGGCGCGCTGCGGCCGCTGCCGGATGGCGCGCGCGTGCTGGACGCCGGCTGCGGCACCGGCGGCCTGCTGGCACGTCTCGGACGCCTGGAGGCCCATGGTTGTGATCTCTCCGCCGCGGCGGTCGAACACTGCCGCCGCCGGGGATTGCGCCATGTGCAGGTGGGGGACGTTTCCAGCCTGCCCTACGAGAGCGGCGGCTTCGACACCGTGCTGAGCCTGGATGTGCTCTACCACGCGAGCGTGAACCCCGCGCGTGCGCTGGACGAAATGCGCCGCGTGCTGCGGCCGCGCGGCATGCTCGTGGTCAATGTACCTGCCTTGGACTGCCTGCGCGGCGCGCATGACGAGGCGGTGTGCGGAGCGCGCCGCTACTCACGACGTTCCTTGACCTCTCTGCTTGAGAACCACGGGTTCACGCCGGAACGGGTGCAGTACTGGAACGCGTGGCTGACTGCGCCGCTGTGGTTGAGACGGCGGTTCTCGCGGAACCCGGAGGGTGATCTGGCTCTGCCGCCACGCTGGATGAACACCTTGCTGGCACTCGGCAGCCACGTGGACGCCCATCTGTGCCGCGTGCTGCGGGTGCCGTTTGGGTCATCCCTTTTTGCGGTGGCCCGGAGCCATCCGCCACCGTGATGTGGTGGTCAAAGCCACATGCGTTGTCATGTGCGGGCGGGCGCTACCGGACGTCTAATCGAGTGTTTTCCACAGCCCCATGTCCTTCCCTGCTCCCGAGTTCAGTTTTGTCGTGCCGCTGCACAATACCGGGGAGGGATTGCGCGCCCTGCTGGGAGCTTTTCGCGCGGAGGCGATGACCCTCGATGAACCATGGGAACTGGTGCTCGTGGATGATGGCAGCGTGGACGGCACCTTTGCGGAGGCACGGCGGCTGACGACGGATTTTCCGGCTCCGGTCACGCTGGTGGAACTGGCGCGCAACTATGGCGAGCACGCTGCCGTGCTGGAAGGCTGGCGGCGGTCCCAGGGGCGTTTCGTGGTGAATCTGGACGACGATCTGCAGAATCCTGTCTCCGAGGCGGTGCGGCTGCTGCGGCATCTGCGCTCCAGCGGCGCCGAGATCGCGTACTCATGCTACGAGGCCAAGCAGCACGCCTGGTGGAGGAATGCCGGCAGCCGGCTGTCAAACAGCTGTGCCACCCTGCTGTTGGGAAAGCCGCGCCACCTTTATCTGTCGAGCTTTCGCGCGGTGCGGCGGGAGTTGATCGACCGCGTGGCACGCTATTCCGGCCCCTTCCCGCACCTGGACGGCCTGATTCTTGGCGCGACGAACCGCATCACCCAGCTCGCGGTGCGGCACGAGCCGCGACGGGACGGTCGCAGCGGCTACACGCTCCGGAAACTCCTGCGGCTGGCCATGGGGCTGCTGTTTGACTTCAGCGTGATGCCGCTGCGGCTCGCCGGGGTGCTGGGCGCGGCCCTGTGCGGCTGCGGCGTGCTCCTGCTGGGCTGGGTGCTCCTGGAGATGCTCGGCGCGGGCGTGCGCCAGCCAGGCTGGGCCTCCCTCATGGGCGTGCTGGCCGTGTTCAGCGGCGCGCAGTTGCTCATGCTCGGGATCATCGGTGAATATGTGGGCCGCGCGTTCATGACGGTGTCCGGACGGCCGCAGTCCTTTGTGCGGGAAATCGTGCGACTGCCGGAAGGAGGCGCCTCATGATCCACGACCCGCGTCTGCACCCCTCCCGCGTGCCCGGCGTGCGTGCCGTGGACCTGCGGCATGTGACCGACCGCGTGCGCGGCGACCTTGCGGTGGTGGAGTTTGCTGAAATCCTGCCCTTTCAGCCGCGCCGCTGCTTCTGGACCTACGCCATCCCGGACCTCCAGACGCGCGGCCGCCACGCGCACCGGCTCTGCAGCCAGTTCCTTGTGTGCGCGCACGGGCGCTGCCGCCTGCATCTGGATGATGGCAGACAGCATGAGGAATGGGTGCTGGACAGGCCGGACTTCGGCGTGCTGGTGCCGCCCATGGTCTGGGCGGAGGAGCACGGGCACTCGCCTGATTCCGTCTTGCTGGTGCTGGCCTCCCACCCGTATGATCCGGACGATTATATTCGTGATTACGCGGAATTTCTCCGTCATCTGGACCCGGCCCCCACGCTGCCGACATGAACGCCGCCCCGCCCATCCTCTCCACCATCGCCACCACGATTTCCGCAGCCCCCGCGGCGCGCTCCGGCGGCATGACTGTGTGGATGCGTGGCACCTCCCCCTGGGTGGCGAACATCCTGCCGACCCTCCTGACGCTGCTCATGGCCTGGCTGGACTACGAGACGGGATGGGAGGTAAGCCTGTTCATCTTTTATGCCGTGCCCATCGTGATGGCCGTGTGGTGGGCCGGGCCGAAGTCCGGCATTGTGATGGTGATTTTCTCCGGAGTCGTCTGGTGGGTGGCCAATCACGGATCACATCCCTACGAGACCTCGTTCGGCTATGCCTGGGCGCTCATCAACCGCCTGTTCTATTTCGGTGTGGTGGTCTTCGCGGTGGGCATCGTCCGCAACAAGCAGGAGGCAGACTCCCGCCACATCCGCATGCTGGAGGAGCGCCGCCAGATGGAGCAGGACATCGTGCGCGTCAGCGAGCACGAGCAGCAACGCATCGGCCAGGATTTGCATGACGGCCTGTGCCAGCAGCTCGCCGCCATCGGCCTGGCCGTGCGCGCGCTGGCCGACGACCTGAAGACGCGTGACACCACGGCCGCCCACGATGCCGACCAGATCGAGGAATCCATCCAGCAGGCCGTGCTGGAGGCCCGCAGCCTGGCGCGCGGCATCTTCCCCGTGCATGTGGACCGCGCGGGCCTCTCCCCCGCGTTGCAAGACCTCGCCAGGTCCACCAGCCGCCTCACCGGAGTGAAAATCGAGGTGCGGGAACTGGCGGAGGTGCAGATCGAGCATCCGGACACCGCCATGCACCTCTACCGCATCGCCCAGGAGGCCGTGGCCAATGGCGTGCGCCACGGCGGGGCGCAGCACATCATCATCAGCCTGCTCATCTCCGGCTCCAGCGTGGAGCTGCGCATCGAGGACGACGGCACAGGCATGCCGGACTTCTCTGCGGCGGCCGCGCGCCCACGCAGCGGCGGCATGGGGCTGCGCACCATGCGCTACCGCGCCCAGATGCTCGGCGCGCATCTGGACATCCTCCCCCGCACCGGAGGCGGCACCTGCGTCAGCTGCCGCCTGCCCCTGTTAACCCAAACCGAACCCCAGACATGGCCACTTCTGAAAACACCACCCCGCGCGGACTGAAAGTCCTCCTCGTCGAAGATCATCCCATGTTCCGAGAGCATCTCGGCGGCCTCATCAACCGCGAGCTCGGCATGCGCGTCTGCGGCGAGGCGGACAACATCAAGGACGCCATGCAGCTCATCCACAGCGAGAACCCGGACATCGCCATCGTGGACGTCACCCTGCGCGGCGGCTCCAGCGGCCTCGAACTGGTCAAGGACATCAAGGCGCAGGGCCTGGAGGTCAATGTCCTCGTCCTCTCCATGCATGACGAGGAGCTCTACGCGGAGCGCGCCCTGCGCGCCGGCGCCAAGGGCTACATCTCCAAAAACGAGGCCTCCACGGAGGTCATCAAGGCCATCCGCTCCGTCGCCGCCGGGGAGGTCTATGCCAGCCGCCAGATGACCGCCCGGCTGCTGGAGCGCATGACGCAAAAGCGCACCTCCCAGCCCCTCGCCGGCATGGAAACCCTCGCCGACCGCGAGCTGGAGGTCTTCCAGATGCTCGGCCGTGGCAAGAGCACCAAGGAGATCGCCCAGATGCTCAATCTCGGCGAATCCACCGTCGAGACCTACCGCGCGCGCATCAAGGACAAGCTGCAACTGCGCAGCGCCGCGGAGCTGTACCTGCGCGCCGGCCAGTGGGTGCGGGATCATGGTGCCTAGCCCCTGCGTGGCGGCGGGCACCACAGCGCGCGCTGCATCCATCATGACGCAAGGGAAGCCTGCGGCACCACAGGCCATGTCCGTTGCGGAAAAGCGGCCGTTTACGGCAGAATCGCCGCCATGTCCAAACGCCGCAAATATGCCTGCCGCCGGCACGCTGCCCATGTGGTGCCTCCCGCCAGCACGCCGCCAGACCTGCCCTTGCATCCCGGGTGCGCCACGCCCCATGCCTCCCTCTGGCGTCGTCCCCACCTGCTCGCCGCGCTGGTTTTGACCGCCCTCTGCGCGGCGCTGTATGTGCGCACGGCAGACCACCCGATGGTCTTCGATGACAACATGTACCTCACGGACAATCCCATCTTCCGTGATGCCTCCAACTTCACCTACCCGCTGCACTTCAAGGAATTCGTGCTCCGCCCGGGGGAAATGGGCGCGGACCCGGACTACGCGGTGAACTTTGTCATGCGCCCGGTGGCCTACGCCACCTTTTACCTCAACTACATGCTCGACGGCTTCCAGCCGCGCTGGTACCGCGTGGTGAACATCATTCTGCACACGGGAAACACCCTGTTGCTCTACGCGCTCGTCCACCTGCTGCTGCGGCGGAGGGAGGAGCAGCCCGCGCAGACGCGCTCACGCCAGTTCATCGCCCTCACCGCCGCGGCGCTCTTCGCCGCGCACCCCCTGGCCATCGAGTCCGTCACCTATGTCGTGCAGCGCTTCACCTCCCTGGCCGCGTTCTTTTACCTCCTCACCCTGGTGCTGTACTTTGTCTCCTTCAGTGCCGCGCGCCATGGCCGCCTGCTGCGCGCCGCCGCCGTGCTCACCACCCTGCTGGGCATGCTGACCAAGGAATGCACCGTCACCCTGCCGCTGCTCGCCGTGCTGCTTGACCGGCTCGTGCTTGGCACCGCCTGGCGTGACTCCCTGCGCCGCGCGCTGCCGCTGCTGCTCTGCCTGCCGCTCATCCCCGGCCTCGTCCTGCTCACCTCCGCCGTGCTGGCCGGTGGTTCCCTGGATGTGAATGCCGCCCTGAACATCGTGAACTCGCGGGACGAGCCCCTCTCCCAATGGAGCTACCTCGTCACCCAGATCACTGTCGTGGCGGAGTATCTGCGCCTGCTCGTGTGGCCCGCCGGGATGAATCTCGACCCCGAATGGCCCGTGTATCACAGCATCCGGACGGGGCATGTGGTCATTTCACTCGCCGTGCTGGCCGCCTTTGCCGGCATCGTCACCTGGCTGTGGCGTCGCGCGGGCGATGACGTGCGCATGCGCGCCGCCTTCGCCTTCATGCTGTGGTATTTCGCCACCATCAGCATCTCCTCCGGTCTCGTGCCGCTGCCGGACATGATGGCAGAGCACCGCGCCTACCTGCCCTCCGCCGGCATCTTCATCCTGGCCGCCATCTTGATCGACCGCGCGCGCGCCTGGCTGCCAGCGGCACGCCCCGCCGCCTGGGTGCCCGCCGCCGCCGTGGTGGTCATCACGCTCACGCTTTCCACCGTCACCTGGGCGCGCAATGACGTGTGGAGCAGCGCCTACACCCTGTGGAAGGACACCGCGGAGAAAAGCCCCGGCAAATACCGCGTGTGGAGCAATCTCGGCGCCGCCGCCTCCGATGCCGGGCGGGACCAGGAGGCGCTCGAATGCTTCCAAAAATCCCTCCAGATCGAGCCCCGCTTCCAAAACGGCATGTTCAATCTCGCCAACTCCCTGCTCAAGCTCGGCCGCGTGAAGGAGTCCGTCAGCACCATGGAGCGCATGATGAAGCTCAATGAGATGGCTGACCGCAATCCCATGGCCCTCTACCAGCTCGGCGTGGGCCTCGCCCGCCTTGGCAGGCTCGACGACGCCATCATCACCCTCACCAAATGCCTCAAAATCCTGCCGGACCACGCCGGCGCGCACCTCGTGCTCGCCCTCATCCGCCGCCAGCAGCAGCTTTACCCCATGGCCCTCCAGCACTTCCGGGAGGTGCTGCGCATCCAGGGAGAGGATCGTGAAATCCGCCGCGCCATCGCCGAGATCGAGCAGCTCTCCGGCACCGCCGCCATGGTGCGCTGAGGCCTGTTCCTGGGTGTTCAACCGGGACCGGTCTATAAATCAGGTTCATTCCTGCCGTGTTCGACGCCGCTCACACGCACGTCATCGAGGTCAAAGCTCGATTGAGCGCCAGCAGCGCTGGGCACGACGACGAGCTTGCCGATGTTTTGCATCGTCTCACGCCAGGAGAAGCCGTTCGCGGCCTGCTTCCAGCCGGCGGCACGGGCCTCGTCATCGCTCCAGTCGTAGCGCAGCTCGGCCACAGCCTCCTGCCAGTCGCTGCTGAAAGTGGTCTTCGTCTCGAACTGCCACGCGCCCACATCACTCGCAAACACCTCGATCATCACGCGACCACCCGGCTTCGCACTGCGCACACGGCACGAGATACGTGCGCCGCGACCACCGACGACTTGCGTCCAATCACCAATCAGCGGCGACTCGCCTGCTTTGACCGACGAAAACGCGATCGGCAGGTTTCGCCCCTCCCGCGAGGCCGTGATGAAGCCATCGTGAGCCGTCACCTTGTCCACCCCCTTCCAAAACTGCGCATCCTTGGCGAAATCGAAGCCATGTGACTTCACTGGCTGCGGCTTCCAATCAGCGCTTTTCAGCGGATTGACCTCCGCAGGCAACTTTCGATCCACCAACGCCACGCCTTCGAGGCCATAGATTTTCCCGCGAGGCATCGAAAGCCGGAAACGCAGCGTTTTGCCCGCCCACGAGCTTTTTTCGACTTTCTGACCGCTTTCATCCATCCCCGTGACCTCCACCGCATCGCCATCGGCAATCACGCGAAAAGGCTCCGACGTCACACGAAGCAGGCGCGTGGTCAAAACGGCCGTTTTGCCATCGTCGATGGGTTCGTAGCCGGCAAAGCCATCCTCGCGCAGCGTCGCCAAACAAGGCAGGCAGTGCCGTTTCCAGCCCGTGTGCGGAAAATCATCGCCGCCGTAAAAGATCAGATGGCGGCCATCGCGAATCACCGGTGGCCCGGCCATGGCGTAGATGCATTCGCTGTCGTAGCTGCCCTTCGGCCCGCGGGGGATCAAGGGCACGCCGGGAGCCACTCGCTGCCATTTCAGGCCATCCGGACTCCACACCAGCTCGCAATCCACCGTGCGGCCCTTGCTCACGTTGTACATCATCAAGTAGCCGAGGTAGAGCCCCGCATGACGAAACACCGGCATGCAGTAGGTCTGGCTGCCGCGACCTTCACTGACACTGCTCCGCAGCATGAGTCCGTTGTTCCGCCAGTGAATGAAATCATCGCTCTCCAGCCGTGCCACGAGCCGCTCGCCCAGGTAGAGCTTCGTGAACCACACATACTTCCTGCTGCCCTCGTCCCAAAAGGCGTTGTTGTGCGTGTCCCCATTCTGCGCCCCAAAACCTTCCGCCTTGATCGCCTCGCCCCAATGGATGCCATCAGCGGAGAAGCGCACCTGCGGCTTCCCCAAGCCCACATCGCTCACCATTTTGTAGCGACGCGCTGGATCGGCGTCGTGCAGGTCTTTGAAAACACCCACGTTCGGGCAGTCACGCGCCACGATGTTCGTGGCTTTCGTGCCACCAAAGGCATGCAGACCCAGCTCGGGCTTTTCCCAGGTGATTCCGTCCTTCGAGGTCGCATAGAGCAGATACCAGCCCACGTCGTGAACCGTGCTCGGACCGTCCATCTGCGCGATGGCCTCCTTGTCCGCCAGCACGCATTTATACCACATCTTGAAGACCTTCTGCTCCTCGTCCCAGATGACATTCGGATACAGATTGTTCATCGAGTTCTCCCACGGCTTGTCCGCCTGGAAAAGTGGATTGCCCGCATGCTTGGTGACCGTTCCCGGCATCAGCCGGGCGTTCTCCGCGCTCTCGATCATCCGTGTGTCGAGCACGAGCAGCTTGTCCGCGAGCAGCGGCGTGGTGAGCAGGAGAAAGAGAAGGGAACGCATGTGCGGAGTTACGCGTTGTGAGTGCTGTTTGTGCATTCATCGCGCAACAAGGTCCTTCCCTCCGCCACCGGCTTCGGTTAAAAGACCGCTGTCTTGCACCCGCACTCCCCAGCACGAGCTCCACGCACCGCCGGCTTTACCCTGCTGGAGACGGCCATCACGCTCTTCATCATCGCGCTGCTGGTGGCCGCCGTGTTCGGCATCCTGCAAAGCTCCCTCCAGCTCGCCGACAGCATCCGCGGCGAGCAGGAGCGTGAGCTGCGCGTGCAAAAGTTTGTCGAGCTGTGCGAGACGCTCTTCAGCCGCCTGCCGCCGGACGCGGTCATCTCCATCCGCCCGGCACAGGGCTTCGGCAGCCAGTCCCAGCTTCTCGAAATAACCAACGCCCTCTCCCCCTTCGACGCCGCCACGCCCGGCGTCGTCACCCTGGCCGCCACCACGCCCCGCGCCGGGGAAGGCCGGCCTGCCGCGCTGCTCTCGTATGAGGAGATCCCGCTGAACTTTGCCTCCACGCGCCAGCAAAACACCACGCGCCCGGTGGAGCTCGCCCTGCTGGCGGATGTCACCACCCTGGCCTGGCGTGTCTTTGATCCGCAGACCCAGCAGTGGATTGAAAAATGGAATGAAAAAGTCACCGCCGCCGACCTCATCAAGAGCGGCATGGCCATGGTCTCCGCCGGCGGGATGCAGCAGCCCGCGCCCGCTGTCCCTAGCGCCGGTGACGCGGGCGCGCCCCCGGCCACCCCGGTGCTGGGACCGGACGGCCAGCCCGTGCCCGGCGCCCAGCCGCCGCCCCAGCCTGCTGGCAGCACTTCCGCTTATCCGCGCCCGCCCATGCTCGAACTCCAGCTCGCCCTCGGCGGCGAGGAACCCCGCCGCTGGATCTTCTGGGTGCCGCCGTCCTTCGCGCAGTGACAAAGCACCGCCACCTCACGGCCCCGTCACGCGGATGCGGTAGAATGCCGTGCCGGAAGGGCTGGCCGCGTCCGTGAGCGTCACCGGGCCATCAGCAGCGAGCGGCCCCTCCGTGTCCACCGTGCTCCAGGTGCCCGCGGCCATCGTCGCGCTGCGTTCCAGGATGTAGCTACGCCCTGCCTTGCCCGCCGTGCTCACGCTGAACGTGCCGGGGCCGTGCTGCGGGTTGTTCGCGCGGAAAAAGTCCCCTCGCTGCACCGGGTTCGTGCCTGCCGCGTATTCCTCGGCGTTGGTGAACCCATCGCGGTCGTAGTCGTGGTTGTCGGCCGCGTCCCCGCTGTTCGCCGTCGTGCCAAAGTAGGTGTGCCGCCAGCTTTCCTGGAAAGTGTTGTAGCGGAACGTGATTTCGTTGTATCCAGGCGCCACAGGCACGCTCTGCGAGGCAGGAGCGTCATAACCGTTGACGGTTGCGAAATGCAGTATGTAGCCGTCGGGCAAAGTCTTTGGCGTAAGCAAGGCTCTTTGCCCCCCCGAAATCCTACCGACAAAGGGTTGAGGAACCTCTGGGGCCAGTCCCCAGCGAGCACCCGCATTGACCGCGCCAGCAGGTTCTATGTTGACCTTCAAAGTGCCCGTGGCGGCTCCTGTTATTGGCATATAGCTTGTCGTCGTGATCCCGCCGCTCGTGTTGTTCGCCCCGCCGTTGCCGCTGATCTGGGCACGGTTGAAGAGGTCGATCACCTCGCTGTCGATGGCGCGCACGACCGTCTGGTTGCTGCCGCCGAGGAAGATGGCCGCCGGATACCAGATGCCGTTGTGTTGCACGCACAGCGGGCCCCCGCTGCCGCCGCCGCTGCCGCGGATGCCGGTGGTGGTGAAAGTGCGTCCAAAACCTGCGGTGAAGCTCACGTTCGCCGCAGACGTGGCGTGCATGATGCCCTGATATTCCGACGCGATACCATCCACCGGGTAACCGACGAGCGTTTTGTGCGCGCTGGAGGTCAGGAACTCGTTTTGGGTGAGATCACTCGCCAGGAAGCCGCTGAAGCCATCCCGCCCGGCGTTTTCGTTAAAGTATAGCGCCGCCACATCGAGATGCTGGGACTGCGCCGAGGACGTGCCGGGCGAGTTGTCACTGATGCGCTGCGCCGCGTAGCCGGTGAAGGCGTAAAAACCGCGCGGGACGAGCGGCTCCGGCTCATGCACTCCGGCGTGGCGCTGGAGGAGCCACTGGAGCCCCTGCACCGTCGCCAGCGTGGGATTTCCATGGGTATCATTCACCTGCCTGCCGTCATCAAAGACCACATGCGCCGCGGTTGCCACCACGCGCGGCTTGACGACGAAGCCGCTGCTGGAGCCGGCATGGCTGCGGATCTGGCCCGCGTAGGCGTAGGGTTTGGTGGTGTCCGTGCTCACCGCTGAAAAATCCAAGGGCGCGCCCGGCGTGCCATTGACCGGATACGCCTGGAAATAGGTGATGGTGGGCGCGGCCACCTGGCCTTCGCTGACGATCACACTGGTGTTCATCGGTGTGGACCGCCCCGTGACGGGCTTGCACTCGATCAAGTAGCTGCCGGGGATCAAATCCATGATGGACGAGCCGCTGTCACGCCACTGCGCCTCGCCCTCCCCCAGCAGCCGCCATTGTGCGCGGCCTGCGCCCTCAGTGATACCGGCAGGCATCAAGGTGACACTGAGCCCGCCTCCACCGCCGCTGCCAGCGGCGAGGTAGTAATCCCTCGTGATCTCGGTCTCGGAGAAAGCAATGATTTCGCCGGGCGGCTGGATGTAACCTGGCGCCGGGCGGAATTCGAGTCCGCGATCCCACGCGGTCAGCCCTGTGACCGAGGAGCCGGAGGCGCGCCAACCCTGCTCGCCCGCCAGCCGCCAGCCGGTGAGCACTCCGGCGGCCGGGGTGAGATGCACCGTCAGCGTGCCCGCCGAAGGAGCAGGCTGGGTGGGAAACACCTGCTGCAAGCCTGACAGTGTGGCCACCTGGAAGGAGGAAGGAATGCCCGTCGTTACAATGCCGGGTCTTTCCGCCTTCACGCGGTAGTGGTAAGTGGTGAACTGGGACAGGTTGGTGAGAGAAGCCGTCACCGTCGTGGGCAAGCTGCCAGTTACAGGAGACGGCGTGGCTGGCACGCTGCTCCAAGTCGAGCCACCGTCCGTGCTGTAATCGAACGACACTGTGGTGGCGGCATTGTTGGCATTCACCGTGCCATGCAGCGTGGCCCCCGTGGTGCCGACGGCCACCGCACCTCCTGTGACAGCCACGGGAGGCAAAAACTGCGTCGTGAAGGTCATGTCCGTGCCATAGGTGGTGCCGAGGCCGTTCGAGGCGACCGCCCGGTAGTAGTACAGTGTGCCGGGCAGCAGACCCGTTAGGGTTTGCTGTGACAGGACCGGCTCCCCGCCGTTTCCGATGCTGCTTTGAAGCGTGTTGTTGCCGTAGGCCGTGGTGGTGCCGTACTCAAACCACGCAAAGGTGGTGCCGTATCGCGGGTTCACCGCTCGTGAGACATCCGCAGAGGTCGTGGTGATGCTTGAGGCTGCGCCAGTGGTCACCACGGGTGCTGCCTCCGGCGTGGTGGAACTCGCCTGCGTGGTGAAGGTGCCGTTCACACCATAAGTGATGCCGCCAAAGCTGCTCGCGACGATGCGGTAATGATACGTCACTCCGAGCGAGAGGCCGGAAATACCCTTTGTCAGACTACGGAAGTCAGTTCCTGCCGCGAAGACCTCCGAAGCAGTCGTCTGGCCGTAATCCGTCGTCGTGCCGTACTCAAACCACACCGTCGTCTGAAACGTGCCAGGGATGACGATGCCGATCAGAGAGGCGCTGGTAGGGCCGATGTCCGCCGCAGTCAGCGTGTAGGCGACAGGCGGGTCAGCGAGCGTGGTAAAGGTCATGTCCGCGCCGTAAATATCCTCCACGCCGTTGTAGGCTACGAGCCGGTAGTGGTAAGTCGTGTTGGGCACCAGACCGCTCAGCATAGCGTTCACATTCTGCGTCGCTGGACTGATGCCGATGGCCTGCGCTGGCGTGCTCTGCCCGTAGGCGGTGGTAGGGCCGTGCTCGAAGCGGATCGTGACGGGGATGCCATTGGGCGTCACCGCACCGTTGATCTGGGCGGAGAATTTGCCGAGATTCGTCGCGGCAGTCGCCGTGACGACAGGCGTGTTCCCCATGTAGCGCACCAGGGCAAAGTCATCGTTGCTGCCATTCCAGGCATGGCCTGCGGCGATGATCTTCCCGTCGGGCTGTATGACGCAGGCGTAGGCGCGGTCATTGCTGCCGCCAATCGGTGTCACCACTTGTCCGGCGCTCCCAAAACCGCTGTCCAGCGCGCCGTTGGCCTGCACACGGAACAGCCCGAAGTCCTCTGAACTGCTGATGCTGGCGCCTGCCATGACGATCTTGTTATCCGGCTGCACCGCCATCGCGAAACCCAGCGCGCCGCCTGAACCGCCAGGGACAAGCACCACCGCGTCCGTGTCAAAGGAGTTGTCGAGATTGCCGGATGTGTTGAAGCCCACTTGAAGGAACGAGTAGTTTCCTCCGCTGCTGGCATGCCCGCCCACCACAATACGTCCGTCTGATTGACGAATGACCGATTGAATCACATCATCGCGCCCGCCGATGTCCACGGACACCATGCCGTCCAGTTCAAAGGATGTGTCCAGCGTTCCGTTATAGTTGAACCGTGCCAGGGCAATATCATGGCCACCGTTGCCGCTTTTGTGTCCCGCCACGATGATCTTCGGTGAAGCACCGGGTTCCAGGATGATCTTTCTGGGAAGCTCGTAACCCGAACCGAATGAAGCGGTCGCCACGCCGGGCCGCTGGCTGTCTGTGCCGAAAGAGGTGTCAAGCGTGCCGTTTGAATTGTAACGAACGATCTGGAATTTGTAATTGGTCTTCTCTTTGTTCAACGCCTCTCCAGCAACCAGGATCTTGCCATCTGGCGCGATCACGATGCTCCGGGCATAGTCATCCGACGTGCTGTCACCGATCTTGGTGGTCACCTTTCCTGCGCTGCCGAAGCCAGTGTCTAGTGTGCCATCTGCGTTGTAGCGCACCACAGCAAAATCCCACCCATTCCCGGGCATCAACGCATGACCGGCAACGACGATTCTGCCGACGGAGTCAATCGCCACGGCTTCCGCGTCATCATCACCACTTCCGATGGGAGTCTGCACCTTTCCGTTCGTGCCGAAGGTGACATCCAAGAATCCGTTCCGCAGGTAACGGGCCACGGTGAAGTCCCGCGTGGCCCCGTTCTGCCCGTGACCTACGGCGACGACCTTGCCGTCTGCCGCGATGGCGATATCATGGATTACCTCGCTGCCAGAGTTGATGGAAGTTGTCACCTTTCCGGAGGTGCCGCCAAAAGACGAGTCGAGTTTCCCGGACGAGTCAAGACGCGTGACCAGCAGGTCGTTGTTTACCCCGTTGTGAGCCTGGCCGACCGCCACCAGCCCTCCGTCAGCGAGCAACATCACGTCCCGCAACTGAGCAGAGGTGCCCACGGGAATGACAAGATTGCCATTGGCATTGAGCCCGGGCATTGGAGTGCCGTCTATCAGGAAATAGCCGTTCGAGTTGAAGGTGCCGTCCAGTGTCCCATCAGGCATGTAGCGCACAACCCCCATGGCACCGCCACCTGATGCGGAACCCACCACAATGATCCTGCCGTCCGCTTGCAGCGCTATCGCATATGCCTGATCGGCCTCCGCTCCGGTCTTGCTCAAACTGGTGGTTACAAAACCCGTGTTGTTGAACGTGATGTCGGGCACTCCCGTGGCTTCATATCGTGCCAGAGCAAAATCATTGCCACTTCCAGTGTTCCTCCACCCAGCCATGAGGATCTTGCCGTCCGTCTGGACTTTCATATCAAACGCGATTTCGGGGGCTTGTGCCTGATCGATAAGGACGTGACCGGTGCCATTGAATGAAGTGACAATTTGCCCGCTGCTGTTCAGCTTCACCAGAAAGGCATCCCGATTGCTGCCTGTCAAAACCTCGCCGAGCACCAGAATGTCTCCGTTTTGCAGAACATGAATTGCGCGGCCGTACTCAGGCTTGGCAAAGATGTCGAGCACAAGATAGCCCGTGCCGTTGAAGCTCGTGTCCAGGCTCCCATTTGCATTCCAGCGCACGACCACCAAGTCATCTCCTCCTGTAGGACTGCCTCCATCTGTATAGGTGTATCCTACAGCCAATATCTTGCCATCAGACTCGATCACCCGGCTTAGAAAATCATCGCGGCTGCTTATGGACACCACGGCCTTGCCGCCATTGCCAAAAGTCGTGTCCAGCGAACCACCGGCTTGATGGCAAACGAGGGCCAGATCGTAATTGGAGGCATTGCGGGAATCCCCAGCCAGGAGGATGCGTCCGTCGGAAAGGCGTAGCATGTCGCGCACCCTGTCATTCCCAGTTCCCACCTCCGTGCGCACTGTTCCGGATGTTCCGAACGAGGCATCCACCAGACCGCCGCTGCTAAACCGGGTCAAAGTGAAATCATAGTTTCCTGTCGAACGATCCGTCAAACCTCCCACCAGCATGCTGCCATCTGGAAACACATGCACACCCCGTGCTTGGTCATCTCCTCCTAAAGTATGGCGTGCCAACCCCGCCCCAAAACTCGTGTCCAGGTCCCCAGGCGCGGCATGCAGACACGTCATGGCCATCAGCGTAGCCTGGATGACCCAGAACTGTAGGGGGAATGAGAATGACGAACGCATGATGAGAGGAACTTCCTTGGATGGATACCCGGGGATTCCGTTCATGTTACACGAACGGACCAAGATTTCACCCACCCCTCACGGCCCCGTCACGCGGATGCGGTAGAATGCCGCGCCGGAAGGGCTGGCCGCGTCCGTGAGCGTCACCGGACCATCGGCGGCGAGCGGCCCCTCCGTGTCCACCGTGCTCCAGGTGCCCGCGGCCATCGTCACGCTGCGTTCCAGGATGTAGCTGCGCCCTGCCTTGCCCGCCGTGCTCACGCTGAACGTGCCGGGGCCGCGCTGAGGGTTGTTCGCGCGGAAAAAGTCCCCCCGCTGCACCGGGTTCGTGCCCGCAGCGTATTCCTCGGCGTTCGTGAACCCATCGCGGTCGTAGTCGTGGTTGTCGGCGGCGTCCCCGCTGTTCGCCGTCGTGCCAAAGTAGGTGTGCCGCCAGCTTTCCTGCGCGCTCATCGCGGTCTGATAGGTGTAGGTGATCGTGGTCAGCGTGTTCGCTATGATCGGAATGTGCTGCGCCGCGGGCGCTTGGTAGCCCGCCAGCGTGGCGAGATTCGCGACGTACCCGCCGGGCGTGAGGTTGTTGATCTGGAAACCGGAGGGACGCGCGGTGCTGCTGGGGCTGAGCTTCCACCACGCCCCCGCGTTGCGCGCCTCGGCGGACTCGATGAGGACTCGGATCGAGCCTTTGCCGCCTGCGTCGATCGGCGTCACCGTCGTGTGCGACGCGCCGCCGCCCACGATGCCGCCGCCGCCCGCCCCGCTGATCTCCGCGTAGCCAAAGAGGTCCAGCACCGCGCTGTCGATCGCGCGCACCACCATCTGCCCGCTGCCGCCCAGGCAGATCGCCGCCGGATAATACGCGCCGCCTTCGAACTGCACGCACAGCGGCCCGCCGCTGTTCCCGCCGCTGCTGCGGATGCCTGTCGTCGTGAAGGTGCGGCCGAACGCCTTGTCAAACACCACGTTCATCGGCGGCGTGGCATGCATGCGGCCCTGGCTCGTCAGCGCGATGCCATCGACGGGATAACCCACGAGCATCTTGTTCGCGTTCGACAGCAGGAATTCGTTTTCCTCCAGATCGCTCGCCAAAAAGCCGCCGTGGCCGCCGCGCCCGGCGTTTTCCGTGAAGTACAGCGCCGCCACGTCCAGGTGCTGCGACTGTGGCGAAAAAAAGCCCGGCGTCGCCTCCGCCGCGCGCTGCCCGGAGTAGCTGCTGAAGAGATAAAAGCCGCGCGGCTCCTGCGGCAGCGGCTCGTGCAGGCCGCGGTGCCGCTGGAAGAGCCACTGCATGCCCTGCGCCGCGCTCAGCGTGCCATCATTCCACAGCACATGCGCGGCGGTGGCCACCACACGCGGCTTCACCACGAATCCCGTGCCCACGCCCGCGTCGCTGCGCAACTGGCCGGCAAAGGCGTAGGGCCTCGTCGTGTCACCGGTCACGCTTTCAAAGGCCAGCACACCGGGCGGCGTGCCCGCGGGGGCATCCGCCAGGAAATACGTCAGCGTCGCCAGCGTCGTGTTCCCGGGCGTGATGACGACGTTCGCATTCGGCGGCGTGCTGCGCCCGGCCACCGCCTTGCACTCGATGAGGTGGCTGCCGGCCACCAGGCCGCCCTCCGTCTCCCCGCTGTCACGCCAGCGGCTGTCATCCTCGCCCAGGAAGCGCCACTGCGCGCGCTCCGGGCCGGTGGTGATGCTGTCCGGCTTCAGCGTCACCGTCAGCGCGCCGTTGCCGGGCGCGAAGGCGTCGTAGTAATCCAACGTCAGCACCGTGGCCGCCTGCCCGCTGATGACCTCCACCGTTTCCAGCGGCGGATGGTTGTAGCCCGGCACCGGGCGGAACTCGATGTCACGGTTCCCGGTGGTGAGCCCCCCCGCCGCCACGCCGGACGCGCGCCACTGCTGCTCCCCCACAAACCGCCACCCGCTCAGGATGCCCGGCGGCATCAGGTTGACGATGAGAAAGCCGTCCGCCTCCGGCGGGGCGGATGGAAACACCTGCGCCAAGCCGGAGAGCACCGACATCATGAACGTCGAACTTTGGCCCAATGTCTGGCCGCCGGCGTTCAAACCGCGTGCCCGAAAATAATAGGTGCCACCGGCAATGAGATTGGTGACCAGGGCACTGACAGGCGTTTCGGCATCTCCCGTCACCACGGAAGGTGACGCCCGCACGCTAAAGGGGAACGAGTCCGGGGCAGTACCATAGTCAAACCATGCCTCAGTCAGCGAATTCCTGGCCCGGACAACGCCATGCAGAGCGACCGTGGTGCTGTTCACGGCCACGGCGTTGCCAGTGATCACCACTGGCGTCAGGGGTGGGGTGCTGAAACTGGCGGTCGCCGTGCTGGCGGTTCCAGCCGCGTTGGCAGCGTGCGCGCTGTAGTAATAGACGGTGTTCGGATACAAACCGCCCAGGGTGGCGCTGACCTGCACGTTCCCGGCCCCTGCATCGATGTGCTGGGTGGCTGTGTCGTGATTCAACAGCGCGCTGAGCCCGTACTTGAAATGCACGGTGGTCGCACGTCCGTTGGGGTTCACGCTCACGGTCAGTGTTGCTGAATCACTGCTGATGTCCACGACCGGCGAGGCCGCGAGCACCGGCGGATCGGCAAGCGTCGTGAACACGGCATTGGCGCTCGTCGTCCTGCCGCTGCCGTTCTCCGCCTCGACGGCAAAGTAGTATCCCACATTGGGCGAAAGACCGTTGATCTGCACCTGGGCCGCCACGCCATTGGCAACCGGGAAAACCTGGTCTGCCGTGCTGCTCCCGAGACTGCTGGTGGGACCGTACTTCACCCGCAAGCGCGTCTCCCCGCCATTGCCGCTGAGCACGCAGTTCACACGCGCCGACGTGGTGGTGATGTTGGAAACGGTGATGCTGGCGAGCGAAGGCTTGTTGTTCAGAAGCTGGGCCACGGCGAAATCGTTCGCCCCGTTCCGGATGGCTGATCCGGCCATGACAAAACGTCCGTCTGGCAGCAGGGTGAGCGCCCTGGCATGATGGTCCCCGCCGCCAAGGTTCAGAATGGACTTGCCGGTCCCGTTAAAACTGGTGTCCAGCGTGCCGTTGGCATGGTAACGGGCCATGGCGAAGACGAACGAGTTTCCTGCCACGCCGCCTGCCAGAATTTTCCCGTCCGTCTGGACCACCACCGCGTTGGCGCTGTCATTACCGTCAAAGAAGTCGGTCGTCACCTTGCCTCCCGTGCCAAACGTGCTGTCCAGCGTGCCATTGGTGTTGTAGCGGACGAGCGCGAAGTTGTCATTCGGACCATGGCGGGAGGAGCCGGCGACGACGATCTTGCCGTCCGCCTGAAGTGTCATGGCCCTCGGGACGTCGTCGTCCCCGACCTGCGTCGCCACCTTCCCGGTGCCGTTGAAGCTCGTGTCGAGAGTTCCGTTGTAGTTGTACCTGAGCACCAAAAAGTGGGAGACGCTGCCGACCTGGGTGCTGCCGGCCACGACGACTTTCCCATCCGGCTGGATGACCATCGCATTTGCCCGGTCATACCCGCCGCTGGTGGATGTGACAACCATGCCCGTGCCATTAAAGCTGGTGTCCCGGCTGCCGTCCGGCCAGAGGCGGGTCACTGCAAAATCATCCCCCCCGGGTTGCGCGGAGGTTCCCGCAATCACGATTTTTCCGTCACTGTGAACTCGGATCGCACAAGGAAAGTCCCCGAAGGCTTGGGCCATCATGCCTGTGCCGTTGAAGCTCGTGTCCAGCGCACCCGTCGAGAAATAGCGTGCCACCGCAAAGGTGCGGACGCCGCCAGCCATCGCATAGCCGGCCAGCAGAATCCGTCCGCTACCGTCCAGGGTCATCGCATAGGCCTCATTGTCATTGCCGATGGGCGTGACCACTTTGCCGGAGGTGCCAAACGACGTGTCCAGGCTCCCGTTGGCATTCAAGCGGACCATGGCAAAGTCCTTGTCGGCGGCCGATTGTGTCCATCCAGCGGCGATGAGCTTTCCATCAGCCTGCAGCACCAGCGCGTGTGCCACATCTTGATTCGATCCTACTGGAACGGTCACCACGCCGTTGCTGCCAAAACTTGGATCGGGACTCCAGGCGCAAACGCCCCCGCAGGCCGCCAACATGGCTGCCGCCATCAGGCTTCCGGCAATGTCTCGCAATTTCAGGCTGTTCGGCAGTTTCATGAACGTACGGCTCCCCTTGGTGGGATACCCGTGGTTTTCGTTCATGTTACACACTTGCGGGAAAAAGTGGAGCGGGCCGCGCACGAATTCTCCGCGGACTTTGTCACAAACGCGGCCCGCGCGGGTATCCGGCGGCAGGAGGTATCCTGACATGAACAACACGATGAACGATGAAGATGGGGCGGGGCGGTCCCGTCCGCGCAGAGGA
>JABTUN010000003.1 GCA_015075365.1 Verrucomicrobiaceae bacterium | reverse complement strand
CATCGCTGGTCCGATCCTCGGCCTCAGCCTCGTAGCTGACCAACACGCGATGCCGCAGCACGTCCGGCGCGATGTCCTTCACGTCCTGCGGCGTGACGTAGCCGCGGCCCGCCAGAAACGCCATCGCCCGCGCTCCCAGCGCCAGGAAGATCGTCGCCCGCGGTGAGGCGCCGTACTGAATCCACGTCGCGATCTCGCGCAGCCCGTGCTCCGCGGGGCGGCGCGTCGCATGCACCAGCGTGACGATGTAGTCGCGCACCTTGTCGTCGATGTAAATGTCGTCCAGTAGCGCGCGGGCGCTGAGCACGTCCGCGGGCTCGAGCACCGGCGAGATCGACTGCTGTGGCCGGCTGTGGGCCATTCGATCGAGGATGGCGCGCTCCTCCGCCCGCGAGGGGTAATCCACCACCAGCTTCAACATGAAGCGATCTACCTGCGCTTCGGGCAGCGGGTAGGTGCCTTCCTGTTCGATCGGGTTCTGCGTGGCGAGCACGAGAAACGGCTCGTCGAGCGGAAAGGTCTGCTCGCCGATCGTGACCTGGCGCTCCTGCATCGCCTCCAGCAACGCGGACTGCACCTTGGCGGGTGCGCGGTTGATTTCGTCCGCCAGCACGAGGTTGGCAAAAATAGGCCCGAGGCGCGGCGTGAAGCTGCCGTCCTTCGGATGATACACCATGGTGCCGATCACGTCCGCGGGCAGCAGGTCCGGTGTGAACTGCACGCGCTGGAACCGGGCGTTCAGCGTTCCAGCAAGCGTGCGCACGGCCAGTGTCTTGGCCAGCCCGGGCACGCCTTCGAGCAAAACGTGGCCGTTGGTCAGCAGCGCCACCAGAAGGCGGTCCACCAGAGCGGTCTGCCCCACCAGCACGCGGGCGATTTCGGTTCGGAGGGGAGCCACCCAGGCAGAGGCTTTGGCAATGGCATCCGATTCGGCGGCGGGTGGAGTGGGGGCGATGGGATCAGACATGTATGAGAAGCGTACTGGTCAACGGGGCAGGCGATAACGTCAACCTGCAAGCATTCCGTTCATACGACTGCCAAACGTCGCCGCGCGGCGTTTTTGCGTTGCCAGCTCCGGCGGCCCGCTTTTCAATCGCCCGCCATGCCCCTCCCCCTCGAAGATCTGTTCAATGACGTCGTCGCCAAAAGCATGCGCGGACTCGGACTCACCGATGCCGCGCTCGCCGAAAAGGCTGGCGTCAGCGCGGAAGCCGTTGCCGCGGCCAAATCCGGCACTGTGGATAGCGCCGTGCTTGCCAAGATCGCCCCGCACCTCCAGCTGCACGGCCCTTCCCTCATCACGATGGCTGGCAACGGCTGGCGGCCCGCGGAGGTAAGGCTGCCCGGCCTCGCGCAGTTCAACACCGCCTACCACGACATGACGGTGAACGCCTACCTCGTGTGGGACGACAAGACCCGCAACGCCGTCGCCTTCGACACCGGCGCGGACGCGCAGCCCATGCTCGACTTCATCCGGCAGCACGGCCTCAATCTCAGCCTCATCTTCATCACCCACACGCACCCGGATCACATCCTCGATCTGGTGAAGCTCTCCGGCGATGGCGCGGTGACAGCCTTCGTGAACGAAAAGGAATCCTGCGCCGGCGCCAGGACCTTCGCTCTCGGCGAAACCGACTCCTGGGAGAGCGGTGGCATCCAAATCGCGCCACGCAGCACCTGGGGCCATTCCAAGGGCGGCATCACCTACGTCGTCACCGGTCTCGCTCAGCCCGTCGCCGTCGTGGGCGACGCCCTCTTCGCCTCCAGCATGGGCGGCGGCATGGTGTCGTATGCCGACGCGCTCGCCACCAACCGGAAGGAAATCTTCACCCTGCCCGACAACACCGTCATCTGCCCCGGCCACGGCCCTCTCACCACCGTCGGTGAGGAAAAGGCGCACAATCCCTTTTATCCGGAGTATAAGTGAGCCCTCCGCCCTCTTCGCATATGAAAGCATCCTTCACCTACTGGCAGGACAACGGCCACTGGCTTGGCTATCTCGACGAGTTTCCCGACTACCTCACACAAGGCGAGTCCTTCGAGGATCTCAAAGAGCATCTTGCCGATTTGCACCGTGATCTCTCGGCTGACGTTATTCCTGCCGTGCGCCGCCATGCTGAACTCGATCTGGCCGCATGAAGAACCGTGACCTGATCAAAGAACTGGAGGATCGGGGCTGTGTGTTTGTCCGCCACGGTGGCAAACACGACTGGTATCAAAATCCAGCCACGCGCGTCTCCCAGCCCGTCCCCCGCCACCGCGAGATCAACGAAAACCTCGCCCGCCACATCCTTCGCAAGCTCTCCTGAACTCACCATCACCAAACCCCTCAACACCCAACCACCATCATGTCCCAAACAGCAGCATTCGTCGGCGTCGGTAAAATGGGGGCCAACATGGCCCGTCGTCTCAAAGATTGCGGTTACAGCATCACCGCCGTGCTCGATGTGAACACGCAGGCCGCCGCGGATCTCGCCGCCGAGCTGGGCTGCAAGGCCTGCACCAAGCTGGCCGATGTCACCGCCGCCGCGGATGTCATCTTCACCGTCATCACCAACGACAGCGCCATGCGCGCGATCTACTTCAACGCGGGCGACAACCTGCTGGTGAACGCCCAGGGCAAGATCTTCGTCAACTGCGCCACGCTCTCCCCCGCCGTCTTCCGTGAAGTTTATGACGCCGCGAAAAAAGCCGGCGCGGACAGCCTGGAGGCCTGCATGGCCTCCAGCATCTCCCACGCCCGCGAGGGGAAGCTCTACCTCATGCTTGCCGGCGACGAGGCGGCCTACGACAAGGTCAAGGCCATGATCGAGCAGATGAGCGTGAACCGCCGCTTCATCGGCGGCGCCGGCCGGGCCGCCGAGGTCAAGGCGCTCGTCAACATGGTCATGAACATCAACACCGCCGGCCTTGCCGAGGGCCTGGGCCTCGCCGCCGCTCTCGGTCACGATTTGGACATGATCCGCGAGGTCTTCAGCCAGACCGGTGCCAACTCACGCGTGCTCGAGACCGATGCCGCCGACATGGTGGCGCGTGAGCACGATTGCTGGTTCTCCGCCGAGCATGCCGCCAAGGACAGCGGCATCGCCGCCGGGGTGGCCGCCAGCCTGGGGCTGAATCTGCCGCTCAACACCGCCACGAAGGCCCAGTACGACAAAATGGTCTCCCTCGGTCTCGGCGGGCTCGACAAGAGCGGCATCGCCGAGCTGACGTTCAAGGGCCGGCACGCCTGATCCGGCCCACGAACGCACCGCATGGCCAAGATCCGCCTCAAATCCGCTGGAAAAATCGTCGCATGCCTGATGCGCGGCATCGCCGCGACCCTGCGCTTCGAGGTGCGCGATGAGGCGGGCATCTTCGACACCGCGCGGCGCGGCTGCATCTGGTCCTTCTGGCACAACCGCATGTTCCTCATCCCGTGGATTCACCACGAGTGGTTTGGCCACATCCCCGGCACCATCCTCACCAGCCCCAGCGGCGACGGGCAGATCATTGCCGACGTGTGCTCCAGCTTCGGCATCGAGGCGGAGCGCGGCTCCAGTTCCAAGCCGGAGAAAGGCATGAGCGCGCTCATCGCCCTCGCCGCCAGGGCGCGCGAGGGCTATGACATCGGCATCACCCCGGACGGACCGCGCGGCCCCCTGCACCGCCTCCAGCCCGGCATTGTGAAGCTCGCCCAGCTCACCGGCGCGCCCATCGTTCCGATCCACGTCCACTACAGCCGCGCCATTGAGTTCAAGACCTGGGACCGCTTCCTGCTGCCGCTGCCGTTCACCCGAGTGACGGTGCATTTCGACAAGCCGCACCACATCCCGCGCCGCATGAGCGAGGAGGAGTTTGAGCAGTGCCGCGCCACGCTGCAGGAGGCGATGCGCGCCGGAACGCGCCTTGAAAACGCGGCACACAGCCCCTAGTCTCGCTCATGGAAACGCTTTCTGTCCGCTGCAATCACTGCGGCGCGCCCCTTCAAGTCGCGGAAGGCACGCGCTACGTGACCTGCCAGTTCTGCCAGAGCCATCTGGAGGTGAGGCGCACGGACTCCTCCATCTTCACCGAGGAGGTGGCGAAACTGGCGCAGAACGCAGAGAAGATGGCCGGCAGTCTGGAAGTGATCACGCTGCAAAACGAGATCGAGCGCCTGGACCGCGAGCACGCACCGGAACTGGCGGCTGAACAGATGAAGCGTGCCGCGCCTGGGGTGAAAATGGCCGGCGGATGCATTGGCGGCATCGTGATGGTCATGTTCACCTCGTTCGGCATCTTCTTTGCCGTCAGTTCATCCAGGCATGGAGCCCCGTTCATCTTTCAGCTCTTTGGCGGAGGATTCGCTCTCATCGGCATCATCGCTCTCATAGCGATGCTCAAAAATGCCGCAGGGTTCAGCGTTGAAGAACCAGGAGCGGGCAGCTACGCCGCGCGGCGGGCGGAGCTCGTGCGCAAGCTGGCGGAACTGACCAAGTCCTGACCGCCGCGATGCTTCTGGCCTTTCACAAGCCCTACGATGTGCTCTCCCAGTTCACACAGGAGCATCCCACCCACCGCACACTGGCAGAGTTTGGCTTTCCTCCGCGTGTGTATCCCATCGGCAGGCTTGACCGGGATTCGGAAGGGCTGTTGCTGCTCAGCGATGAGCCGCAATGGACCGACCGGCTGCTGAATCCGCGCCGCGCGCATCCCCGCAGCTATCACGCGCAGGTGGAGGGTGAGATCACCGCCGAGGCGGTCCGCCTCTTGGAACGCGGCGGCATCGACCTCAAGGACTTCCGCACGCTTCCATGCCTCGCCCGGCGTCTGGACGCCGATCCAGGGCATCCGCCGCGTGATCCCCCCGTTCGTTATCGCAAATCCGTGCCAACCTCATGGCTGGAACTCACCCTCACGGAAGGAAAAAACCGTCAGGTGCGGCGTATGACAGCAGCCGTGGGCTTCCCCACACTGCGACTCATCCGCGTGAGCATCGGCGGTCTGCAACTCGCCACGCTGGGCCTGCAGCCCGGCGAATGGCGTGCCTTGGCACCTGCGGAGCAGAAAACCGTGCTGGAATCGATCAGGCGATGATCCCCAGCTTCTTCAGCGTGGCGGTCAGTTCGTCCACCTTGGCTTTTTCCATGCCCACCAGCGGCAGGCGCAGCTCGTCAGTGCAGTGGCCGGCCAGAGCCATCGCCGTTTTGATCGGGATGGGATTGGTGGCCAGCTTCAGGAAGGCGGCGAAGAGCGGGTAGTATTGCGTGTGGATGCTCAACGCGGAGGCGTAGTCGCCTTTGAGGGCGAGGTTCACCATGTCGCTGATCTGCTTTGGAATCAGGTTCGAGGCCACGCTGACGATGCCGCAGCCGCCCACGGACATGAAGGGCAGCGTCAGGCCGTCATCACCGGAGAGGATCTCGAAATTCGCGGGCAAAATCTGCCTCATCTGGCTCACGCGCTCGGGATTGCCGCCGGCTTCTTTGATGGCGCGGATGTTCGGGCAGCTCTCGGCGAGACGCACGAGCACATCGAGACCGATCTCGATGCCGCAGCGGCCCGGGATGCTGTAAAGCATGATCGGCAGCTTCGTGGACTGCGCCACGGCCTTGAAATGCTGATAGAGGCCCTCGGGCGTGGGCTTGTTGTAATACGGCGCGACCTGCAGGATCGCCGTGGCACCGGCGGCCTCGGCCTCCTGAGTCATTTCGACCGCTTCACGCGTGGAATTCGATCCCGTGCCCGCCATGACGATGCCGCGGCCCTTGGCGAATTCGACGCTCAGCTTCACCACGCGCTCATGCTCGTCGTAATCGAGCGTGGGCGACTCCCCGGTGGTGCCGCAGGGCACGATGCCGGTCACGCCGTTGTCGAACTGGAAATCAACGAGACGTTTGAGCGCGGCCTCGTCGATCTGGCCGTTGCGAAAAGGGGTGACGATGGCGGTGTGGGTTCCGGCAAACATAAGAGAGATGGAAGAACTGAGAATGGAGGAACTGGGAATGGAAAATGGAAGGGCGGGATGCTTAGCGGCGTTTTTTGGAGGTCGCAGCGGCTTTGGCGGTGGTGATGGACTTGCCGGTGATGTTCATCAGTTCCGTGCATTCATCAATCAGCGGCTGCAAGCGTTTTGAAGGCAGGCATTGGCTGCGAACGGCGAGCTTGAGCCATACCCGGGTCTCGCGCAGTTCCTTGAGCACGATGCCGAGCTTGTGGACGAAGTCGGCCCGGCTCTCTGCGGCACAGGCCTCGGCATAGTTGGGGGCGGGGGAGGTGCCGGAGCGGATCATTTGTCCGGCGATATGCCTGCCCTTGCGGTTATCAGGGAGGCTTTCGACCACATCACAAATGCGGGCGGCGAAATCGATGAAGCGGTCTTCCATCGCATCGGCCCATGCCAGCGGTGTCATTCGGCTTTCCATTCTCAGTTCCTCCATTCTCAGTTTTCAGTTCTTCCATGCCTGAAAGGCCCCTCAAATCACGACGCTCCCCTCAAACACAAAGTCCGCCGGACCAAACAGCGTCACATTCGTGTATTCGCTCTTCTTCGGCTCCTCAAACCCGACTTGAAGCGTGTCGCCGCCCTTCACGAGGACGCTGACGGGGCTGGGAGCGCCGGTGAGTTCGTGGTGAATCAGGGCGCAGGCCACCATGCCGGTGCCGCAGGCGAGGGTTTCGCCCTCGACGCCGCGCTCGTAGGTGCGGATGGCGATGCTGCCCGGCGCAGTGACCTTGGCGAAGTTCGCGTTCGTGCCCTTCGGCTTGAAGGCCTCGTGGTAGCGCAGTCCGGCTCCCCATTCCATCACCGGGACGTTGGTCAACTCATCGACGAACACCACGGCATGCGGCACGCCGGTGTTCACGCTGTGAACGGTCAATTCGCTGCCGGCGACGGGCAGCGTCTGCGCCAGCTTCAGGCTGTGCGGGGCGCTCATGTTGATGCGCACCTGCCCGCCCTCGAACTCGGCGCTGATCATGCCGGCGAGCGTTTCAAAGCGGATCTTGGTCAGTGTGTCGCCATGCAAATGGTTCACAAAGCGGCCAAAGCAGCGGGCGCCATTGCCGCACATCTCCGCCTCGCCGCCGTCGGCGTTGTAGTAGCGCATCTTGAAATCGCCACCCTCCGTGGCGGGCTCCACGCAGAGCAGTCCATCGGCGCCGATGCCGCGATGGCGGTCGCACAGCTTCTCGATCTGCTCCTTGGTGAGGGAGAGCTTCAGGTCGCGATTGTCCAGCATGACAAAGTCATTGCCGGCACCGTTCATTTTGGTGAAGTGGAGGGTCATGGAAGGGGATGTGGAGTCAAAGCGAGGGCCGGAGAGCGGTCAAGGCGGCTTCACACTCGGGATGGCCGCCTGTAGCAGCCGCCGCGAGGCGGCTGGGGGAGAGGGCCGTGGTAAGAGGTGCCCTTCGGAATCACATTCTTGTCTTTTCAGCACGACGCGGGCATTCCGGGTAGAACCAGGGTGGCGGCGGCGTTTGGCAGGGGAATGATTCCGGCATTTCAAAAGGACGACGCGCTGCTGGCGGACCTGGCCTCCGCCCCCGTGGCGGAGGACACGCTGCATGTGTGGTGGCTGGGGCAGAGCGGCTTCCTGGTGCAGTGGCGCGGGGAGCGGATGCTGTTCGACCCATATCTGTCCGACTCGCTGACAAAAAAGTACGCGCTGACGGACAAGCCGCATGTGCGCATGACGGAGCGGTGCATCGACCCGGCGCGCCTGACGGGGATCACGCGGGTGACGGCGAGCCACGTCCACACGGATCACCTGGACGCGGAGACGCTGGTGCCGATGGCGCGGGAAAACGCGGGCTACCGGCTGTACCTGCCGCATCCGGTGGTGCCCACGGCCCGGCAGCGCCTGGGCCTGGCGCATGTGACGCTGTGCCCGCTGGGAGAGCACAACGTGTATGCGGAGCGGGACTGGGAAATCCAGGCCACGCCGGCGAAACACAACGAGATCATGCGGGACGAGGAGGGCAACAGCCACTGCATCGGCTTCCTGGTGCGCTGCGGCCCCTTCCGCCTGTTTCACAGCGGGGACACGCTGTGGGATGAGGAGATCATCACGCGCTGCCGTGCGTTTGGGCCGGTGGACGTGGCTTTTCTGCCGATCAACGGCCACAAGCCGGAACGCGGGGTGGCGGGCAACCTGGACGGCCCGGAGGCCGCCGCGATGGCGCGGGCGATCGGCGCGCAAGTGGTGATCCCGTGCCACTACGAGATGTTTGAGTTCAACACGGCGCCGCCGGACGCCTTTGCGACGGCGTGCCGGGAATGCGGCCAGCCCTTCCAGGTGCTACGCTGCGGGGAACGGCTGACGATGAACGCGGGCGTGTGAAACCTTCCCGCTCGACGCCGGGTTGAACCCGCGTCATCATCCTGCCCGCATCTCCCGCATGAAATGGATCACCAGCTTCCGCGCCAAGCTCATCTTTACCGTGTTTCCTGTCGTGGCGGCGGTGACCGTCATCGCGCTATGGATGGCGGAGCGGCGCTTCAGCGCGACGTACCGGCGGTTGTTCGCGGAGCAGTTTGAGGCGCAGGTGGGCGCGCTGTCGGTGGCAAAGCAGCGGCGCTTTGACGCGCTGTCCACGCGCCTGCGTGAACTGACGGAGCAGCCCGCCGTGATGGCCGCGGTGAAGAAGAAGGACTTCAAGGAGCTGCGGCACCTGCTGCGCCCGCAACTGGAGGCCCTGGCTGGGGAGCGCCTGCAAAGCGAGATGCCCGCGCTGCGCCGCCCGGAGGCCTCCAAAAACGGCGGTCGCCCGCCGGTGCAGGCCAAAGGGCGTGACCTGCGATTCCTGCCCGGCCAGTTACCGTTCATCGACCTGATCGACGCGCAGGGGAACTTCCTGGCGGCACCGCAGCAGCGCCTGCCGGGGGCGGCAGCTTTTCTGGAGGGAAGCACGGGGGAGGAACTGGCGGAGGTGCGGCGCCAGGGCGGCAAGCTGCCCTGGCTGGGGGAGCGCAAGCTGGAGGAGGTGCTCAAGGAGCAGGAGGTGGGCTACCTGCATGTGGAACTGCCGGGGCGGGACGGACGCCCCGCGTTGGAGCAGGTGCGGGAGGTCTTCATCACCCCGCTGCGTGATCCGGAGGACGGAAAAT
The DNA here is from genome assembly GCA_015075365.1 of Verrucomicrobiaceae bacterium. Classification (GTDB taxonomy): domain Bacteria; phylum Verrucomicrobiota; class Verrucomicrobiia; order Verrucomicrobiales; family Verrucomicrobiaceae; genus Prosthecobacter. Next base: position 1,346,814 of record JABTUN010000003.1, on the reverse strand, counting down.
TCGTCGGCGCGTTCATCTTCGGCCTGCCGCTGACCACCTTTGCGGACAACCTGCTGGCGAGCCAGACGAGGCGAAGCGAGTTTGGGGAGATCATGGGCGGCATCTGGGTGGAGGACCGGCTGGTGACGACCACGATCCCGCCGGACCAGCGTGAGGAGCTCTCCGCGCTGCTGCAGGAAGGCCTGGCCACGAAGCGCAAGGCGGGGCACGACTTCACCGTGCCCATCGACGGCGTGCGGCACCAGGTGCTCTTCCGCGTGCTGAACCCCGGCTCCCCCTTCCCCCTGGCCGCGCAGGTCAATCTGTACTCCCTGGCCGCGCTGGATGCTGAAATCAGCGAGCTGCGCCGGAACGTGGCCGGGGTGGCCGTGAGCGCGCTGGCGCTGGCGCTGGGCGCGGTGATGCTGGTGTCCCGCACGCTGTCCCGCCCTGTGAAGGAGCTGTCCCAGGCCACGCGGGAGATCGAGATGGGGAATTTCAGCGTGCGCGTGCCGGTGCGGCGGCGGGACGAGCTGGGCGCGCTGGCGGCGTCCTTCAACCAGATGGTTTCCGGCCTGGCGCTGCAGGAACGCTACCGCAGCGTGCTCAACGCGGTGGCGGACCGCACGGTGGCGCAGCAGCTCATCGAGCGCTCCGGCCGGCTGGGCGGGGAGCTGCGGCATGTGACCATGCTTTTCTGTGACATCCGCGGTTTCACCGCGATCACGGAGGGCATGCAGCCGGGGGAGCTGATCGAGATGCTCAACGAGCACATGACCGCGTTGACGGAGGTGGCCTACGAGCACGGCGGCATCGTGGACAAGTTTGTGGGGGATCTGATCATGGTGCTGTTTGGCGCGCCGATGAGCACGGGCTCCGACGCGGCGCGCGCCGTGCAGTGCGCGCAGGAGATGCTCAAAAAGCGCCGCGAGCTGAACCAGACCTGCAAGCACCCGCTGGAGGTGGGCATCGGGATCGCCACCGGCAGCGTGGTGGCCGGCTGCATGGGCAGTGACCAGCGCCTGAGCTACACGGTGATCGGCCACCGCGTGAACCTGGCCTCCCGCCTGTGCAGCATCGCCATGCCAGGGGAGATCGTGATGGACGAGGAGACCTACGCGGAGGCGCGCTCCCTCATTTACGCGGAGCCGATGCCGCCGATGCAGTTGAAGGGCATTTCCGAACCGGTGCATCCCTGGCGCGCCCACGGCTGAGCGGCCACGCAAGGCATCGCCACCGAGCTTACTGCTGGGGCAGCTCCAGGGTGAGGCGCTGCTGGCCGCGCAATACGACGGCGGGGATTTTTTCGCCAGGAAGGTTGCTCAGCAGCAGATGACCAATGAGGGCGCTCTCCGTCATGCGCGTGGTCAGGTCTCCTACCTCAAGGATGATGTCGTCCTTCTGAAACCCGGCTTTCTTGGCGAGCGCATGCTCGCCATACTGCCCAACATGGGCGATTTTGAGCGCCATTTGTTCCTTGCCGAGGCCGAGTTGCGCGCGGCCCGCGTCGTCAAGGTCATCCATCTTCATGCCGCCAAAGGCCATGGCGCGCATAGGCCAGGTGCCGACGCGCCGGCCGATGTCGGACTTGTTCCGCCAGGCGGGCGGCAGGGTGAGGCGCAGTTCGTGCGTTTCCCCGCCCCGGCTGACCTTGGCGAGCAGCGTGCCGCTGGCGGGCGCGCGGTGCAGCACCCAACTGACATCCGCCATGGAGATGAGCGGCTGGCCGTGGAACTCCGTGATGAAATCACCCGCCTGGAGGCCTGCGCCGGCCGCGGGCGTGCCGGGTGCGACGGTCTCGACGCGCGCCACATCATCCGTGGCCAGCGTGGCACCGAGCACTTCCAGGGAGGGCTGCGGGTAGATCCACTCCACGGGCACGGGCTTGTTCTGGCTGCGGTAGTGCGCGCGGAAGGCATCCCCCACCATGTGACAATGGACACAACTGCCGACGACCTTGCCGTTCCAGTCGAGCTTGCTCTGATACTTGGCGGCGAGCGTGGGGAACTCCACGGGCGTCTTGTAGGGCGTGGGGCCGCCTTGTTTGCCCTGAAGCGCGGCCTTGTTGGCCGGGTAGCCCTGATGCACGGCGAGCGCGGCTTCCAGCGCCTTGCGGAAGCTGGCGGTGGTCTTGTTGAGCGGGTCCTTCTGATGCAGCCAGGAGCCGTAGCGGCCGTAGATGGTGCCGTCGCCATTGAAAACCATGGCGGAGAAGGACAGGTCGTAGTCGAACTGGAACCTGACCAGGTCGAGCGCGTTGGCATTGATGATGCGGACGCAGACGAACTGGTCGAGCAGCGGGACGAGTTCCTTTTCCTGAAGCACGCTGGCATCAATGCCGGCGCAGGACATGCACGGCACGCAGCGCAGCACGACGAGAAGGGGCTTCCCGGTGGTCTTTGCCAGACGGAAACCGGCGTCGATGTCGTTGTAGTTCCAGCGCGGGTCGTTTTCGAGCGTGGCCTTGTCATTGCGGACGGCACCTTCGCGGTCCTTGACCGTTTCAGCGAGCAGCGCGGCGGGGAGGAACAGGAACGGGAGGAGGTGGAGCGCCTTCATGGGGATGAATTTGATCCGAAACGGATGGAAATGACAAGCCCCTTCCACTGACGGCGTTTTTTTCGGACATCTCCCTCATGAACCGCACCCTCCTCGCCATCGGCGCCCATTATGACGACTGCCCCTTTGGCATTCCCGGCACGCTGCTGCGCGCGGTGAAGAAGCACCAGCGCGTGGTCATCCTCAGCCTGATCGGCGATTACTCGAACTGGCCTCCCGTGAAAGGCCGTGACCAGGCGCTGCTGGACTATTCCAAGGAACTGGCGGCGCAGCACGGCATGGAGATGCGCTTCCTGCCATGGAAGAGCATGGGCTTCGAGCCGTCCCTGGAGACGAAACGCGCCGTGGCGGAAGTGGTGGCGGACGTGAAGCCGGACACTGCCTTCCTGCTGTGGCCGCATGACCGCCACGCCGACCACGAGGCCGCCAGCGCGATCTGCCACGCCGCGCTGAGCCAGCCCGCGCGCCTGCTGGGCCGTGACGACGTGCGCGTGCCCTCCCGCATCTACTGGTATGACAACGGGCCGGGCCACACGATCGGCTTTGAGCCGGACACCTATGTCGATGTGACAGCGGAGTGGCAGACGGCCGCCGAGTGGCTGGGCAGGCTGATGGCCTTCGTGAAAAACACGCCCTACGATGCGGGCAAGAGCGACGGCGCGGTGGACACAAAGACCGTGCTGGCGCGTTACCGCGGCCTGGCCTGCGGCGTGAAGTATGCGGAGGCCCTGCGCAGCATGCGCGCGGTGCCGGTTGATCTGTGAGGCGGCTTGCCCCTTGCCGAACGCGCCGCCGGGCGCATGCTCCGCCCCATGCAACCACCGTTACCCGTCTGGCTTCTGCCTGTCCTTGCCCTCGCGACCGCGCCGGCGGCCGATCTCGTGAAAAACGCGCCCGGCGATGGTCGTGCGGCCTTCACCTTTGACGCGCATGCCTGGGACGATGCCGAGGCGGTCCGCCACCTGCCCGTGGGCGTCTTTGACTCCGGCATCGGAGGCCTGACGGTATTGGAGGCCATCCTCACGCTGGATGCCTTTCACAACGACACGCTGCAACCCGGCGCGGACGGCCGGCCCGATTTTGCCAACGAGCGCTTCATCTACTTCGGCGACCAGGCCAACATGCCCTACGGCAACTACTCCGCCGCCGGGCGCACCGATTACCTGCGGGAGCTCATCTTGAAGGACGCGATCTTTCTGCTGGGCCGCCGCGCCTGGCCTGCGCAGGGAAACGAGCCGCGCTTCGACAAACCGCCGGTGAAGGCCATCGTGATTGCCTGCAACACCGCCACCGCCTACGGCCTGGAGGACATCCGCGCCGCCATCGCCCGCTGGAGGCTGCCGGTGATCGTGGTAGGCGTGGTGGAGGCCGGCGCGCGCGGCGTGGCGGAAGCCAGGACGGAGGGCGGCATCGGCGTGCTGGCCACGGTGGGCACCTGCGCCAGCGAGGTGTATCCACGCACCATCACCCGCACACTCGGGCTGGCAGGACGCGGCGTGCCGCTGATCGCCCAGCAAGGCAGCGCCACGCTGGCCGGGGCCATCGAAGGGGACGCGGCCTTTCCTGAGCCCGTCTCCACCTACGCCCTGCGGGAGGCGCGCGCGCTGGCAGGCGCGTATCGCGATTTAAAACCCGCCAAGCCGCTCGAAACCATCGTCCTTGGCTGCACGCACTATCCACTGGCCGAAAAAGAGATCGACGCGGCCTTCTCCAGCCTGCGCGGGGAGCCGGAGTGGCGCGATGTCATCGCGGAGAAGCGCCAGTTCGTGAATCCAGCCGATCTGACCGCGCGCGAGCTGTTCCGCGAGCTGGCGCGGGCCCAGCTGCGCCTCAAAACCGGTGAGAGCTGTGTCCTGGCACAGGACCAGTTCTTCCTCTCCGTGCCGCGCGCGGAATGCGCTGGCGTCCAGCTCGCCGCTGATGGTGGTCTGGACCGTGATTACAAATACAGCCGCCTGCCCGGCCGTCCCGGCGTGGAGGACACCAAGAACGTGCCTCTCACGCGCGGCATGCTGCCCGCTCCAAGCGCCCGGCTGCTGCGGGAACGGCTCGGCGCGGTGTGGAGCCGCCTGGGCGGCGGCTAACGGCGCGCGCCGTCCCCGGAAGCACCCAAACGCTGGATTTCGTGTTGAGAGCGCCTTTCCTGAAACGTACTGTACCGCGTATGCGCCCCCCCATTCTCCTCGTCGTCGCCCTGCTCTGCTGGGCCTGCCTGTCCCCTGTACGCGCACAGCTCGACCAGCGCGTCGATGAACGTGAGCTGCTCGGCTGGGCGGAGCGCGGGGACTCGGACGCGCAATTCGAAGTGGGCGTGCGCTACATCACCGGCGAGGGATTGAAGAAGAACCCCAAGCTGGGCGCCTCCTGGATCGAAAAAGCCGCCAAGCAGAAGCATCTGCGCGCCCAGCACGTCATGGGCACGCTGTATGAGGATGGCGTGGGCGTGGAGAAGAACCTGGCCAAGGCGCACGAGTGGCACAAGACTGCCGCGGAGCATGGGTTTGCCCTTTCGCAGCACAGTCTTGGCATCATGTATGAGGAGGGCACTGGCGTGACCAAAGATCTGGCCAAGGCGGCCGAGTGGTTCAGGAAAGCCGCCGAGCAGGGCAATCCCCCCTCCCAGACCGCCTACGCATCCAAGCTGGAACGTGGTGACGGCGTGCCCAAAAGCACCGCCAAGGCCGCGCTGTGGTATCTGAAGGCCGCGCAGCAGAACTACATCCCCGCGATGACGCGCATCGCCAATCTCTACTACACCGGCCAGGGTGTGCCGGTGGACTACCGCCGCGCCGGCGCCTGGTATGAGCGCGCCGCCACGTCCAACGACCCCTGGTCCTCGAACAACATGGCGTGGTTCCTCGCCACCTGCCCGGATGAGAGCCTGCACAACGGTGAGCAGGCCGTGCTGCTCGCCCGCCGCGCGCTGAAACTCATCGTGGAGGTCATGCAGAGCGAGGAGCAGCCCTATGAGATGATCGACACCATGGCCGCCGCCCTCGCGCGCAATGGCGAGTTCAAGGAGGCCGAGCTGTGGCAGAAGCGCTCCATCGCCCTCCTCGCCGAGGACAAGGAAATCTCCGCTGAGGATCGCAAGAAGCTGGAGGACGAGTTTCAATCCCGTCTGAAGCTCTACCAGAAGGGCGCGCCCTTTGCCGAGCCTGAACCCAAGGGCGAACCCGGAGCCGAGCCCCTGCCGCAGGACACGATCCTGCAAGAGCAGGGCGTCCCGGAGAAGCCCGAGCCCAAAAAGACGCCGAAAAAGCCAAATCGCGGCACGGTGGTCTGATTTTGATTGGCGGAGTCCTTGGAGACGGCAAAGAAAAGTGCTCAGTAGGCAGTGCTCAGTGCTCAGATTTGCCTTCGCCTCACGTTTTCTGCTCCAATCTTGTGATTCCACCCTCCGATCTTGTCAAAAAACCCCACTGAGCACTGAGCACTGAGAACTGAGCACTTTCCGACTCTCCGCCCTTTTGCTCCACGCGCCCCATGTCCACCCTCACCGTCCGAGCCGCCAGCCTCCCGCCGCCGATCCCCGGCCTCAACCGCGCCCTGCGGAAGCCGAAAAAAAACATTCCGCAGACGAAGATCGAGCGTGACCACATCCTCGCCAAGGTGCGCGAGTATGCGCAGCAGGTCGGCCTCGTGCCGCCCATCCCGCTGGAGGAACTCAGCCAGCACACGGACAAACTGATCGCCATCCACGGCTTTGATCCGATTCATCGCGACTACATCGGCGTGCTGATGGCGAATGAAAGCTGGCGCGAGCACCTCGCGACCGTTCCTTTCGAAAAACGCCTGCTGCTGATGCCGAAATGCCTCCGCGTCGAGAGCAAGTGCCCCGCGCCCTTTGATGAGTTCGGCCTGCTCTGCAAGCAATGCGGCCTGTGCAGCATCCAGGATTTCCAAAACGAGGCCGAAAAGCTCGGTTATGCCGTTTTGGTTGCTGAAGGCAGCGCCATCGTCATGTCGCTCATCCAGACCGGCAAGATCGAGGCCATCGTCGGCATCTCCTGCCTGCCCGTTTTGGAAAGAACCTTCCCGTATGTCGAAGCCGCGGCCATTCCCGCCGTCGCTGTGCCTTTGCTTCAAGACGACTGCATCGACACCGTTGTCGATATCGACTGGGTGTGGGACTACATCCACCTCACCAGCGAGGACAAAACGCGCCGCCTGAACCTCAACGAACTGCACGACGAGGTGAAGACCTGGTTCACCCGCGAATCGCTCGATGCGCTCATGGGCCCGCCCCGCGGCCACACCGAGGAAATCTCGCGCGACTGGCTCGCCCGCGCCGGCAAGCGCTGGCGTCCGTTTTTGACCGTCGCCGCCTATCAAGCCCTCCGCGATGATCCCGAGGCTCCGATCAGCGATTCCATCAAACGCGCCGCCATCTCCGTCGAGATTTTCCACAAGGCCTCGCTCGTGCATGACGACATCGAGGACGGCGATGCCGAACGCTACGGCGAAACCACACTCCACACCGAGCACGGCATCCCCGTCGCGCTGAACATTGGCGATCTGCTCATCGGTGAAGGTTATCGCCTCCTCGCCGATGGCGATCTGCCTGCGCACATTCGCAGCGCCGCGCTGCTTGTCGCTGCCGAAGGCCAGCGTGAGCTTTGCATCGGTCAAGGTGCCGAACTGCTCTGGACACGACACCCGGTTGCCCTCAGCAGCCAGCAGGTTCTCGAAATCTTCCGCAGCAAGACCGCGCCCGCCTTTGAAGTCGCTTTGAAAGTCGGTGCCGCCCTCGCCGGCCGCCTCGATGAATGCGCCGACGTGCTCCACACCTACAGCGAGAACCTCGGCATCGCCTATCAGATCCGCGATGACATCGACGACCTCGGCGAAGACAGCGCCGCCGCGAATGAATGGAGCATGCGCCCCAGCATCATCCTCTCGCTCCTGCGCGAGAAAGGCAAAGGCACCGCCAAGGACACCATGGAGGCCCTTTGGAACGGCCAGCCCTGCGAAAAACCCACCAACGCCCTCATCCGCGATTGGTCCCACGAAAGCGGCGCCTATGAAAAGGCCACCACGCTGCTCGAAGGCTACAAAGAAGCCGCCATCCGCAGTTTGCAGGACGTCGAGATCCCGAACCTCAAAGGCCTGCTGCGCCGCGTGATCGGCAAAATCTTCAACGAACTCGAAATCAAAGGATGGTGCCGCGAATTCGAGCAGAAGAACCTCAATCCCGAACTTCGCGCCGAAGCCGCCAAAGCCGCCGAGCACCTCGTTCCGCAGCCGCAGAAGGCGTAGGGCGGTTCAGGTTCCAAGTTTCATGTTTCAGGATGAGGTTTTTCACTCCTCGGAGCCTGAAACCTATTCCGACAGGTCTTTGGCCTTCTTTTTCTTCGTCAGCCAGCTCACGAGGCCCACGAGGCACCCAATGATTCCGCCGATCAAACCAGAGCGGCCTACGCTGCTCCAGTCAAAAAGCGACGCCGATGGCCCTTCCACTCGTGGATTGGCCGCCAGAATGGCATCCCTCCACGCGGTGACGGCCTGCTCGCCCCACTTGCGATCCTCCTCGGACTTGAAGTCGGACTGCGCATAAAGAAACAGCAGGCGTCCATTCACCGGAACGGTCATGCAAGAGGTGACGACCCGGCTTTGCTCCATCTGGTCACCCACCTGGGCCTTCATGTTCATCGCCATCGTGAATCCGAGGCTGTAGGGCTTGTCGTCGAAAAATCCCAGCACTGCCATGTCACTGGCGCTCAGAGCCGTCTCCACTCCGATTTCCTTGCCGATTTTCCCGGACTGGTCCTTCAACGCGCTGTCGAGTTTCTTTTGCACCTCTTCGATCGACTGTTGCAGTTCGGCGCGAGTTTGCTCGCGAACTTCCGCATAGGTGCGCTCGCCGATTTCACGGCTCTCGACCGACTTCATCACCTGCACGCTGAACTCGCGCTCTTTCGCAGCATCATCGGTGCCGGCAGCAGGTTCAAAGCGTGCCACATAGCGATTCGTGCCACCGAGCATCTCGTCGCGCATTTGATCCATCTTCGGATCACGGCCATCGGCGCGCTCGCAGCCTGGAGGTGCCGGGAGCACGATGTCACGTCCCCCGATTTGAACGACGTGCCTGGCGGGCCCGCCCTTTGCCGGCGCCTCGTCGGCCGCGGGGCAGGCGGTGGCAATCGACATCAAAAGTCCGACGAGAACGGTGCGTGCAAAACAGGTCTGGTTCATTTGGCACGCTTATACGGGAACCCAGGCACACTGACACGCCTTTTTATCGGTGCGACAGCGCCTTTTGAGCCGCAGAACGCGTGAAGCGTTTTCATGAAACCTGAAACTTGAAACATGAGACCATCCCCCTGCGGTTGGTTCTGCCAATGAACCAGCAGCGCCATCTTGCCCGCGTTCCGCCGGCCGTCACCATCCGTTGATGTTCTCAAACCCGCGCCGCTTCCTGCTCCTCATGCTCCTCCTCGGGCATGTCCCCTGCCCCGCCGCTGAAAGCGTCATCACCCTCAATGTCGATCCCACAAAGGAATACCCGCGCAACTCGGAGGGCTCCTTCGCCACACTGAAATCCGGCCGCGTCATCTTCTGCTACACGCAGTTCTACGGCGGCGCGGCGGATGAGAGCCCCGCGCGCATTGTGAGAATCCACTCCGACGATCAGGGCCGCACCTGGAGCGCCCCAGTCCCCGTCGTGGAGAATGTCGGCGGCAATAATGTGATGAGCGTGTCGCTGCTGCGGCTCGCCAGCGGCAAACTGGCGATGTTTTACCTGCTGAAGAACAGTTGGATCGACTGCCGCCCGCACATGCGCCTCTCCACCGATGAAGGCGAGACTTGGAGCGACGCCAAGCTCATCCAGCAGGCACCCGGCTACTTCGTGCTGAACAACGACCGCGTCATTCAGACGAGCAACGGCCGAATCATCGTGCCGCTCGCCTTTCATCGCTCGCGCGGCAGCGATCCGCATTCCAGCAAGTCCTTCGACGCCCGTGCCATCACCATGTGGCTCTACTCCGACGACGAAGGCACGACGTGGACTGAATCCTCAAGCTGGTGGGCCATGCCCGTGCGCAGTGGCAGCGGCCTGCAGGAGCCCGGCGTCGTCGAACTCGCCGATGGCAGCCTCTTTTCATGGTCGCGCACCGATCAAGGCACTCAATTCGGCTTCCGCTCCAGCGATGCAGGCAAAACCTTCACGCCACCCGAGCCCACGGAGATGAAATCACCCAACGGCCCTGCCAGCATCAAGCGCCTGCCCGGCAGCAGCGACCTGCTCGCCATCTACAACGACCACTCCGGCATGTTCCCGTTCCCACCGAAAAAGCGCAATCCCTTCGTCGCCGCGATCTCCACCGACGGCGGCAAGACATTCCCTCGACGCAAGCTTATCGAAAGCGACCCCGACGGCCTCTATCACTACACCGCCATTCACTTCATTGGCGACGCCATGCTCATCGGCTACTGCGCTGGCGACAGCAAGGTCGGAGCATTGAACCGCCTCCGCATCCGCCGCATCACGCTCGACTGGCTAAAACAGCTATGATGGAGCCTGCTGCGTGATTCGTGATGCGTGAATCACGTTCGGCACCGTTCACGCATCACGCATCACTCGTCCCTCATCCCCCACTTTCCCCTCATGCGTAAATCCAAAGTCCTCGCCAAGCTTCGCGCTGGCAAAGTCGCCCGCATCTGCGCCACCGGCTCGCCCATCGCCTTTTTTCCCGCCGTGGCCGCCCGCTTCGGCTACGACGGCATCTGGAACGATGGCGAGCACCGCGTCTGGAACCCTCGTGACATCGAAACCGCCATCGGCCGCCACCACGCCGCTGACATCGACTGCGTGTGGCGCTCCGTCACCAAGGAGAAAAACGGCCTCTACCGCCTCCTGGAGGATGGCGCGTCCGGTTTGATGATCCCGCACGTTGCCACTGCCGATGAAGCCCGCGCTCTCGTCAGCGCCATCAAGTTTCCTCCGCTCGGCGACCGCGGTTTCTGCGGAGGCGGACGCGATGCCGATTACTGGATCGGCAAGCCCGCCGACTACACCGATCAAGCGAACCACGAGACCTTCCTCACCGTCCAAATCGAAACCCCGCAGGCTCTCGAAAACGCCGAGGCCATCGCCGCCGTGCCCGGCGTGGACATTCTCTTCATCGGCCCCGGTGACATGTCGCTGCGCCTCGGATGCACACCCGGGGTCCATGATCCCGTCATGCTCGATGTGCAGAAGAAAGTCGCCGCGGCCGCCAAGAAACACGGCAAGGCCTGGGGACGCCCCGTCGGCAGCGCTGCTGATGCGAAAACCATCATCGACCTCGGCGCGCAGTTCGTCGTGCTCGGCAGCGAGTTTGGCGGCATTCACGACCACCTGGCCGCTTGCGCGGCGGAGTTCGATCAACTGCTTGGAGAAGGACAGAGCACCGTTGCGGATCGCGATGGAAAAGCCTACTGAGACGTCATGCGTCACCTCCTCCGCCTCACCACCCTGTTTTTCACGTGGGTTCATGGCCATGCGCAGCTTCCTGAGTCGTGGACCGAGCCGTTTCCACCGCACAAGATCGCCGGAAACCTGTATTACGTCGGCTCGAAGGATCTCGCGTCTTACCTGATCGCGACGCCGGAAGGCCACATCCTCATCAACAGCAGCCTGGAGGAGTCCGTGCCGCTCATTCGTGCCAGCATCGAGAAACTCGGCTTCAAATTTACTGATGTAAAGATCCTCCTCATCAGCCACGCACATTCCGACCACTGCGCAGGAAGCGCGGAGATCATCCAACAAACCGGAGCCAAATATTTCGTCAGCGTGGAGGATGCGGAAGCCATCGAGAACGGCGGCCAGCGTAAATCACGCCTGTCGGCCAGCTATTTGCAGTTCCCGCCTGCCAAAGTGGACCGCCGCCTCAAAGACGGTGACGAGGTCAAACTAGGTGGCTCCACCATCGTCGCCCACCTCACACCCGGCCACACCCGCGGCTGCACGACGTGGACGATGAAGGTCGATGGCCTCAACGCCGTCATCATCGGCAGCCCGAATGTGAACGCTGGCTACATTCTTGTCGGCAACACAGATTACCCAGGCATCGCCACCGACTACGAGCGCTGCTTCCGCTTTCTCAAAGCGCAGCCCGTCGATCTCTTCCTCGGCGCCCACGGCGGCTACTACGACATGAATGCCAAACACGCCCGCCTCGGCACCAGCAGCAGCAATCCCTTCATCGACCCCGAAGGCTACCACCGCTATGTTGAGGATCGCGAGAAAGCCTTCCTTGCCGAACTGGCGAAGCAGCAGGCCAAATGACCAGTGCTGATCTCCTCCCGCACCTTGAGGCCGCCGGATTGACCGTCGGCGCGGCGCGGATGACGCCGCTCACGGGCGGCGTGTCGAGCGACATCTCCCTCGTCGAGTCCTCATCCGGCACCCTCGTCGTCAAAGCCGCGCTCGAAAAACTCCGCGTCAAAGACGACTGGTTCGCCGATGTCTCACGCAACCGCGTGGAGCAGGACTTCTTCGACTTCGCCGCGCCCATCATCCCAGCACATGTGCCGCGCATCCTCGGCCGTGGCGAGGGCTGGTTCGCCATGGAATACCTCGGCGAAATGCCAAACTGGAAAACCAAGCTCCTCTCCGGCGATGCCGATGAAAGCACCGCGAAGCTCGCTGGTGACGTTTTGGGCCGCCTGCATGCCGCTTCGTGGCTCGATGACACCGCACGCACACGATTCAACACTCTTCCGAACTTCCACGCGTTGCGCATCGAGCCTTACCTCCTCAAGACAGCGGAGCGTGTCCCCGAAGCCGCGCCCATCCTTCTTGCGGAAGCCGCACGACTCGCCGGGACGCAGCTCGCCCTCGTTCATGGCGACTACAGCCCAAAAAACCTCCTCGTCGGCCCACAGCGCCTCATCGTGCTCGATGCCGAGTGCGCATGGTTCGGCGATCCCGCCTTCGACACGGCCTTCATGCTCACACACCTGCACCTGAAGGCCCTGCTCCACCGCGATGCCATTCACCTCGTGTCCGGTTTTTGGTCTGCGTACAGTACTGCATGCGGTCACGATTTGGAAGAACGCACCGTACAACTCCTCCTCTGCCTCGTCCTCGCCCGTGTGCATGGCAAATCCCCCGTCGAATACCTCAGTGATGCACAACGCGGCGGCATCACACGTTTTGTGCTCGCACATTTGTCGCAGCCGCCTTCGCTCGAGACGCTCACTGCCGCATTCGACCAGAATCTGATCTCGCCATGAACACACCCATCGACTACCCGCCCGTCAGTCCGTATCTCGCCGTCGGCGATGCCGCAAAAGCCATCGTCTTCTACCAGGCCGCCTTTGGTGCCACCGAACTCTTCCACATGAAGATGGGTGACAAAATCGGCCACTGCGAACTCATGATCAACGGCACGCACTTCATGCTCGCGGACGAATTTCCTGGCATGAACAAATCACCCGCCACTCTCGGCGGCACGGCCGTCACCTTTTGCCTGATCGTCGCGGATGCGGACGCTGCCATTGAGAAAGCGGTGGCGGCGGGCGCCAAGCTGCTGCGCCCGGCGGCGGATCAGTTCTACGGCTTTCGCAGCGGCAGCGTGCGTGATCCATTCGGCCATGAGTGGATGCTCCAGCACATCCTCGAAAGACTCAGCCCGGCGGAGATTCAGCAGCGCATGGATCCGACGCAATCGTGCTAGGCTTCTCCCATGAAAATCACCTCGCTCGACGCCCTTCAAATCTTCGACAGTCGCGGCAATCCCACCGTCGAAGTCATCGCGACGCTGGAGGATGGCACCACGGGCCACGGTCTCGTGCCTTCCGGAGCCTCCACCGGTCATCATGAGGCCCTGGAGCTTCGCGATGGCGATCAAAGCCGCTTTCGTGGCAAATCGGTCTTCAAAGCCCTCTCGCATGTGAAAGGCGAAATCGCCCGCGAGGTCATCGGTCGAGATGTTTTGGATCAAAGCGGCCTCGATGAGGCTTTGATCGCTCTGGATGGCACACCCGGCAAATCACGACTCGGCGCGAATGCCATTCTCGGCACCTCGATCGCCGTCGCGCAGGCCGCGGCGAATGCTAAACGCGTGCCGCTCTTTGCCTCGCTCGGCGATGGCACGCTGCTACCGTTGCCGGAGATCCAGATCTTTGGCGGAGGCAAGCACGCGCAGGGCCGCATCGACATCCAGGACTTCATGATCATGGCCCTCACGGCCCAAACCTATGACGAAACCCTCGAAGTCACCGCAAACGTCTTCCACGCCGCCGCCGACATCATGAAGCGACGCGGCACGCTCGCCGGAGTCGCCGATGAAGGCGGTTACTGGCCGGTGTTTGATCGCAACGAGGACGTCTTTGACGCTTTGATCGCCGCCATCGAGCTCGCGGGCTACACGCCAGGGCGCGAGGTCGGCATCTCGCTCGACATCGCGGCCACCGATTTGTATCGCGATGGCTTCTACACACTCGGACTGGAGCAGCGCCGCTTCTCCACGGAGGAGTTTGCGCAGCTCATGATCGACTGGATCGAGCGCTATCCCATCGTCTCCATTGAGGACCCGATGGCGGAGGACGATTGGGAGGGCTGGAAACTCGTGCGCCAGGCCATCGGCCATCGCTGCCAGCTCATCGGCGACGATCATTTCACCACGAACCTCACCCGCATCGAGCGCGGCATCGCCGCAAACACCGCCAACGCTGTGCTCATCAAGCTCAACCAGATTGGCACCGTCACCGAAACCCTCGCCGCCATCCGCCGCACTCAGGCAGCGGGCTGGCTGCCCGTCGTCTCCGCCCGCTCCGGCGAGACAGAAGATGCATTCATCGCCCACCTCGCCGTCGCCACGAATGCCGGCCAGCTCAAAGTCGGCTCCTTCAGCCGCAGCGAGCGCATGGCCAAATGGAACGAAGTCCTCCGCATCCAGCGCCACCTCGGCGACCGTGCCCGTTTCATCGGCGCTGGCATCTTTTCACAAGCTGGAATCCTTCTGCCATGAACCCACCTGATCGCGAAGTCGAATGTACGATTCCCATCCTTCCGGTGCGGAATTTGGAACGCAGCGTCCAGTTTTACACCCAAACGCTCGGCTTCCATCTCGACTGGCGTGGCGGTCCCGTCTGCTCCGTCTCCCGCGATGCCCGCCCGATCATGTTGAAAGAGTCACTCACAGCAACCACGTCCGCATGGGTGTGGATCGGCCTCGAAAGCGATTCGCTCTTCCATCTCTATCGTGAGCAAGGCGTGAAAGTCCTCCAGGAGCCGATGAACTGGTCCTGGGCCTACGAAATGAAATTCGAAGATCCCGATGGCAACGTGCTCTGGCTCGGCACCGAGCCTCGCGACGATCTGCCAAAGCAGGACACGCCATGAACTCCCAGCCTCAGAGCTTCCAAACACCCATTGGAACAACTGGCCTGATGGAGGAACTCTCTGACAGCAGAATCACGCCTGCGGCCGGTTCACCCGCAAAAGCTGGCCTTCGAGCGATTTCTCATGCAACACCGCTTCATGGATACGAAGCGCCAATCCACTGGTGTCATTGTTCATGCGACACACGATGATTCCGGCGTGCTTGCCTGCGCTTTGCCGGTGCAGGCGCTGGAAATGCAGCCGGTTGAAGGTGAGCAGCACGCGCGCCTCCTGAATGGCAAAAGCCAGCACTTCTTCGTCGGGAATGCCTTGGTTAGCCTTGCCAGCTTCCAGCGAGGTGAGCACATCATGCCCCAGTTCGCGCAGCTTGATCACGACCTCGCGGTGAAAGTTTTCGTTGGAGTAGATCCTCGCCATCTCGCGCTCAATCCTCCTCGTTCAAGGCGATGGCCTTTTCGATCTCCTCTGGATTGGCACGCACATACTCCCACGCCGCCGCCAGATCCTCGCGTTGGAGCGTGGGGTAGTTCGAGAGGATGCGTTCTTCTGAAAAACCCAGCCGCCGCGTTTGTTCCAGCGACCACACCGGGATGCGTGTGCCCGCCACACACGCATCTCCGCCACAAATCTGCGGCGTATGAGCGATTCCACGCGTCTGAGGTCGGCGGGCTTTGATGAAGAGCAGAAAATCCAACACCTCCCGCTGCATCGGCTCAGGGGCCGTTTGCAGTTCCTGGATCAAGATTGGGTTCAGCGAGGTCACAGCGTCGAAAATAGAGGGTAAGCCCGCCTCCTGCAAGCGGCTCGCCGTTGCTCTCATTTGGAAGCCGCGTCTTGGCAATCGTCCCGCAAATTCAGGTGTCTGAGGAAAAAGAGGCTTTTCGCACCGTCTCAGACTCTGTCATTTCACGCCAAAACTCCCGACCAAACCTATCCTTCCGTCCATTCCGTCCATTCCGTGTCTTCCGTAGGCCAACCTTCAACTCTTCCCCGCATCGGCCTCGGCTGCGTCACCTTCGGTCGTGAGATCGACGAGGCGGCTTCCTTTGCGCTGCTCGATCACGCCTTCTCACGCGGTGTCACGCACTTCGACACCGCAGCCGCTTATGGCGGCGGCGCTTCGGAAACGATCCTCGGGAAGTGGCTGGACTCGCGAAAGCCGGAAGGCATCACCATCGCGACGAAGATCTTGCCGCCGTATGACCGGATTGACATCACGGGCAGTTTGCGACGCCTCGGTGTCGAGCAACTTGACCTTCTTTACCTGCATCAATGGCATGAGACGGCGCTGCAAGCCGGTGCCGCTCTGGAAAAACTGCCCGTGAAACGACTCGGAGTCAGCAACGTCACGCTCGATCAACTCCGCGCCCTTGGCCCGCGCTTCCGCGTCATCCAAAACAACCACAACCTCGCCGTCCGCGATGTCAGCGAGGCTTTGCGCGATTACTGCGTCGCAAACGACATCGCCATCGTGACCTACAGCCCGCTCGGAGCCGGTTTTTTGACCGGGAAGCATCAAAACGGCGTTCAGGCCGGTTCACGCTTCGAGATCGTTCCGGGGCATCAGAACGTCTATTTTCATGAGGCGGCGTATCAGCGCCTCGCAAGGCTCGAAACCATCGCGAAGCGCAGCGGGCACTCACAGGCGCATCTCGCGCTGGCGTGGGCCTTGCATCAGTCGGGCATCGACACCGTGCTCGTTGGCGGTCGCACGCCGGCGCATCTCGATCAGGCCTTCGCGGCACTTGAGTTCGATGATCCCGCGTTGCTGGCCGAACTCACCCCTGATGCCGCCGCCTGAATTCCTTCGGGGTCATGCCGGTGCGTTTGCGGAATTGCTGGGTGAAGGCGCTTTGATCGCAGAAGGCGTGATCGAGGGCGATCTGGATGATGGGGAGCGTGGTTTTGGCCAAAGCTTCGGCGGCGGATTGGATGCGGGAGCGGAGCAGGAGCTCGTAGGGGCTGATGTCGAGGGCGATGCGGAGCTTGCGATGCAGATGGCGCTCGGAGACGCCGGCGGCGCGGGCGAGTTCGGCGGTGGTGACGACTTCGTGGCAGTGCTCGCGGGCGTATTGCACGGCGACGGTGACCTCGCGCACGTCGTGCTGGCGCATGCGGTCCTCATCGCGGCGGGTGATGCCCATGACGCCGATGACCTTGCCGCGTTTGTCGCGCACGGGCAGCTTCGTGCAGAGGAACCAGCTCAGGTTCCGCTGCTCGTCATACCAGACTTCGAGGCGGTTGATGAGCGGCTTGCCGCTGCGGATGACTTTCTGGTCGTCGTCGCGATAGGCCTTCGCCACATCGGGCGGGAAGAATTTCTCATCCATCGCACCGACGAGCTCGCGCTCGCTCTTGATGCCGAATCGCTCAAAGGTGGCGCTGTTCGCCGCGATGTGCCGCCCCTGGTCGTCCTTCATGAAAAAGAACACGCCGGGCATGTGCTCGAAAATCGCCCGCACGCCCTGCGGATCGGCGATCCGGGCGAAAAAGTCAGCTTGGAGGCGTGGCAGCGGCATGGCCGGATAGTGATGCAGAAAAATCGCCTGTCGCAGGGAAAGACCTGGGGGCATGGCGTGATGCCGTCAGTCATCTTTCCCTTCCAAAACGTGATGAAACTGTGACAACATAGCTCGCGACGATGACCTCAACTCCGCAACCCAACCTCCACGCAGCTCCGTTTCACACCACGCGGTGGACGCGCGTGTGTTTAGCAAAGGCGGACTCGGAGGATGGGCGCAGGGCTTTGGCAGATCTTTGTGATGCCTACTATGAGCCGGTGGTGGCGTTTCTGCGGTTCGAACTGCGCGATGCAGACCGGGCGATGGACGTGGCACATGCGTTCTTCGCGCAAATGCTCCAAGGTGGCACCATCGGAGCAGCCCAGCAGGAGCGTGGACGTTTTCGCTCCTACTTGCTGGGAGCGGTGAAGCACTTCCTCGCGCATGAGCGGGAGAAGAATCGCAGCTTGAAGCGTGGCGGCGGCGCGGAGGTTTTCTCTATGGATGCGGCAGTCGCCGCCGCTCATGCCATTCCCGATGCGACGCAGCTTTCGGCCGATGCCGCCTACGATCGCCAGTGGGCGCTCACGGTGCTGGCCCATGCTATGGACCGCCTGCGCGATGAATGTGCGGCTCAGCGGAAAACGGAGCTGTTTGACCAGATCAAGCCCTGGCTCACGGGCGATGCCGGGCATGGAGATCAGGCCGCGCTGGCGGCGGCCTGTGGCATGGGCGTTTCGGCTTTGAAGATGACGATCCAGCGGTTGCGGCAGCGGTTTCGTGAGCATCTGCTGGAGGAGATTTCCGGCACCCTCGATGACCCCGCCCATGCTCAGGAGGAGATGCGGTCGCTCATCGCGGCACTGGCTGCCTGACAAAAAAGTTTGTGACCGTTTACAGATTCCTCGTCAGGATAGGTGCATGAGCGATTCTCCCGACCAGCCGCTTTCATGCCCGCAATGCGGTGCGGCCCTGCCCGCCGAGGCCACGGAGGGCCTTTGCCCGCGCTGCCTGCTCTCCCAGGCCATGCGCCCGCCAGAGGAGGAGTCCGCGAAGCCGAAAAAGTCCGGCGTTCCCCTGCCTGAGGAGCTTGCCCCGCATTTCCCAAACTACGAAATCCTGCGCATCCTCGGCCGTGGTGGCATGGGTGCGGTGTATCTGGCGCGGCAGACCTCACTGAACCGCCTCGTCGCCATCAAAATCCTGCCTGCGGAGCTGGATGATGGGGAGAACAACTTCACTCAACGCTTCAAAAACGAGGCGCAGGCCATGGCCCAGCTTAGCCATCCCGGCATCGTGGCGGTGTATGACTTTGGCCAGACGACGAGCGGCCTGCTTTTCATCGTCATGGAATACATCGACGGCACGGACGTCGCGTTGATGGTCACGCGCCAGGGCCGCCTGCCCAGCGCCCATGCCATGGCGATCACCGCCCACGTCTGTGATGCGCTAGCCTATGCCCATGGCAAAGGCATCATCCACCGCGACATCAAGCCCTCGAACATCATGATCGGCAACGACGGCGTGGTGAAGGTGGCCGACTTTGGCCTCGCGAAGATGAGTCAGGCTGCCAGCAGCGGCCTCACCCAGAGTGGCATGGTCATGGGCACGCTGCACTTCATGGCCCCGGAGGCGCTCATGCTCGGATCGGAGGTCGATCAGCGGGCGGACATCTACGCGGTGGGTGTCATGCTCTACCAGATGCTCACCGGGAAGCTGCCGCAGGGCCTTTTTGAGATGCCCAGCCTCCAGGTAAAGGGCCTTGATCCCCGCTACGACCAGATCGTCGCCAAAGCCCTGCGCGAGGACCGCAATCTGCGCTACCCGGACGCGAACGCGATGCGCCACGACCTCGACGCCATCCTCACCCAGCCCGTGGTGAAGGCGGAGGCGGCACCTGCTCAGGCACCCGCTGCCGCCCTGCCGCCTGTGGCGCACATGGTCATGCGCCGCCCAGCGCCTCGGCAGATGCCACCGGCTCCACCGCCGCGTCGCAGTTCGGTTGGAACCTGGGCAACTTTGTTCATCTTGGGCAGTCTAGCGGCTTGGTTTTTCTTGGGACAACCGAAGCCGTCGTCAGACGCAGAGGTGAAGACATCGGGGGCACCGACTGCTTCCCAGCCCGTAAAGACGGAAGCAGCGCCTCCGTCAGCCACTTTTGCGGCGAGCCTGCAGGCTGCCACGAAAGAAGCGCCTTTTGTGAACTCTCTCGGGATGAAATTTGTGCCCGTGCCGATTGCCGGCGGACCAACAGATGGGCAACGGGTGCTGTTTAGTGTGTGGGAGACGCGGGTGCAGGATTACGAGGCGTTTGCCAAGGAGACGAAGCGCGTGTGGCCGAAGCCCGACTTTGAGCAAGGCTCCACGCATCCCGCTGTAAATATGACCTGGGAAGACTCACATGCATTCTGCCAGTGGCTTACTGAGCATGAGCGCAAGGCAGGCAGGCTCGGGGCAAACGAAACCTACCGCCTTCCAAGTGATCACGAGTGGAGTTGCGCGGTGGCAATCGGCGGGCAGGAGGACAGGATGAAAACACCCGAAGAGAAGAGCGAGAAAATCATCGATGTGTTCCCATGGGGCAGGCAGTGGCCACGATTGACGGCTTTTGGCAACTATGCGGGTGAAGAACTCAGGTCCGCTCTTGCCGCAGGCCAATACAGCTTCGTCAGGAGCGAGTCACTTGAAGGTTGTAACGATCCATTTGTCCATTCGGCACCAGTCGGCTCCTTCGATCCGAACAGCTTGGGTCTGTGCGACTTGGGCGGAAACGCTTGGGAATGGTGTGGCGACTGGTCCAACAACGATCAAAAAGATCGTGTCGTGCGTGGTGCCTCGTGGCTTAGCAACTTCAGGGATCATTTGCTGTCATCGCGGCGCTTTTGCTACGCGCCCATGTATCGCTCCTACAATGGGGGATTTCGTTGTGTCATCGAGATAGCCATCCCCGTTCCTGGGGCGGCCGTGGTCTTGCCCGCCACCCAAGCCACGCCTTTCGTGAATAGCCTCGGCATGAAGTTCGTGCCTGTGCCCATCACGGGTGGCCCGACGGACAAGAAGCGCGTACTTTTCAGTGTCTGGGTCACCCGTGTGCGTGATTTCGAGGCGTTTGCCAAAGCCGTGTCATTGCCCGTTCCAGTGAATCGTAAGTCCTTGGAAGCCGGGCCTGACGGGAAGCTCAGTTGGGATGTGCGAGGCCGCCATTGGCAGGGTCCGGGGTTTCCACAGACGCCAGATCACCCGGTGGTGACGGTCAGTTGGGAGGAGGCGAATGCTTTTTGCGAGTGGCTCACGCAAAAAGAGCGGAGTGAGAAAACCCTGCCCGCCAACCACCGCTACCGCCTGCCGAGCGACCACGAATGGAGCTGCGCCGCAGGCATCGGCGAATTGGAGGATCCAGCGGAAGAGCCCGCTGCCAAAAACCAGAAAGTGGCGGATTTGTTCTCGTGGGGGACGGCATGGCCGCCTCCACCAGGCTCGGGTAATTTCGCTGGCATCGAGACTTCTGAAAAGCTGGGCGACACCTCTTTTCTCACCGATTACCGGGATGACTATCCGTGGACCTCGCCGGTGGATGCCTTCGCTCCCGGAAAATTCGGCCTGCACGACATGTGTGGCAATGTCACCCAGTGGTGCGCTGACTTGTTCACTGCCGGTAAAGGTCTCCGTGTGCTGCGCGGCGCAGGCTGGGATTACGACAGACGCACAAGCCTTTTGCTGTCCACCAGGGCTTCCCTCAATCCAGGCGCATGGACCACCATGGGCTTTCGCGTCGTGCTGGCGGAGGACGAACCGGCGGTCAGCCAGCCTGTGCTCCCGGCCCCGAAGCCGGCTTCAATGATCGGCGCTTCCGCCGCCACGAAGGGAAAGCCCTTTGAGAACTCCCTCGGCATGAAATTCGTCCCCGTGCCCATCACGGGCGGGCCGACGGACGGGCAGCGGGTGCTGTTTAGCATCTGGGAGACGCGGGTGAAGGACTATGAGGTGTTTGCGAAGGAAAAACAGCTTACACGCACCGCACCACCTTATTCTGAACTACCTGATCATCCCGTGGTTAATGTCAGCTTCAACGATGCAACCGCCTACTGCTCCTGGCTTACCGATCGCGAACGAAAGGCTGGATGGTTGGGCACCGACGAGGTTTATCGTCTGCCCAGCGATCACGAATGGAGCTGTGCTGTGGGTATCGGACACCTCGAAGACGCCTCAAAGCCTGCGTCGGAGAAGCATTTGGGGATTGTCGGTGTTTTTCCTTGGGGCAGCGGATTTCCACCGCCCGCTGGCGCCGGAAACTACAATGGTGAAGAGGAGTCCGAGCGGACTTTTTCGCACAGCTTCAAGCCGCTCAAAGGCTACCGCGACAATTTCCCTGCCATGGCTCCTGTAGGCCAATTCAATCCGAACGGTCTCGGGCTTTATGATCTGGGCGGTAATGCCTGGGAATGGTGTCTGGATATTCCTCTAAACAACACCGTCGTTCCCGTGATGCGAGGTGCCACATTCCTCAATAGTCCAGAGCGGGAGCTTTTCTCCAGCATGCGTGGCTTAGCCCCAGCTCCCACGACGATCAGCAAAGACAAGAGCTTCCGCGTCGTCCTTGCCACAAGCAAGAAAACCCCAACCGAACCTCCTGCTGCCAGAAGTTCTGATCCCACCACCAACACACTCGGCATGAAGTTCGCCCCGCTGCCGGGCACGAAAGTCTTCATGTGCATCCACGAAACACGCCGAGCGGACTACACGGCCTTTGCCTCCGCCGTTCCTTCCGCCAGCCCGGCTTGGAAAAGCACCGCGACTGCGGACAACCACCCCGTCACGAATGTGAGTTGGGAAGATGCCGTTGCCTTCTGCTCCTGGCTCAGCAAAAAGGAAAACCGCCGCTACCGCCTGCCCACGGACCGGGAGTGGAGCATCGCGGTGGGCATCGCCGCGCAGGAATCCGCCGCCGCGCCTCCCTTCAAGCTCAATGGAGGCGTCGCGGGCGTGTACCCCTGGAGCAAGGCGAAGCTCGCCACCGTCAAAGCGGGCAACTATGCCGGCGCGGGCGATGTCTATGAGCAAACCGCGCCCGTGATGAGCTTCCCGGCCAATGACCTCGGCTTCTTCGACCTCGGCGGCAACGTGTGGGAATACTGCTCCGACCTTTTCAGCCCCTCCGCCACCACCCGCGTGCTGCGCGGAGCCTCCTGGATGGATTCCGATCCCGCCGCGCTGCTTTCCTCCTGCCGCGACCCTATTGATCCCGCCGCTCGCAGTCCCTTTGTCGGTTTCCGCTGTGTACTTGATGGCTCCACCCTCTGAACCCTCCAACAATGTTCAAAACTCAACCGCCCCATCCTTTGCTATGAAACTCACATCCTACTATCTCACCTCCATTGTGGCCTGGCTTTGTTTCGCAGCCATTCCCAGCCATGCCGAACTACGCACTTTCACCAGTAGCGCGGGCACAACGCTGAAAGGCGAACTCGTCTCCGTCGTGGGCGATTCCGTCACGATCAAAAAGGAAGATGGCACTCCACTCATGCTCAAACTCGCTGCATTCAGCCGGGTGGATCAGGCGTGGCTTCAGTCCCAGACGGCCCCTGCTCCTGCATCCACAAGTGCGGCTGCAACATCTGCCTCATCGGAATCCGCTATCATATCGAAAGCAGCACCACCGCTGCCATACGCGGACATGGTTCAAGAGATCCGCTGGAAAGGACAGCCTGTAAAATTGGAGCATCGTGGATTTCTCCCTGCAAAAATCATGCCGCTCGACAAAATCTTCAAAGAGGAGAAGACAAACTACCAACTAGACGTGCGAGCACTCGCCTTTCACCCGGATGGAAGGATCTGCTTCGCGCACGGCACGGGTTCTGGCGCGATGATGGGGCTGAGGTTTTGGGATGCCCCAGGCAAGATCAGCCGGTTTGTGACACTCACCCATGCCTCGGAATCAGGGGATCAAGCCAAGCGGGAGGCTGATCAGGCAAAAGGGCTTTTTGGGTTTTTCACAGGCAGCGTGGCCTTTGACAAAGAAGGTGGTTGCTATTTATCGCCATCCAGTGGGTCAAGAAGCGCGATTCATCGTGTCTTAACAGCAGATCCCGTTGCTTTGGAGAAGTGGAGGCCAGTTAACGTGGCCGCATCACTGCAAATTCCATTTTTTGATGATGGTCATCTATATGTCCGAATCGGGGATCATGTGGACCGCGTAATGCTGGAAAAAGCGGATAACTGGAAAAACGGCGTGGAAGAGTGGTTCCGAGTTAAGGGCACGGATATTCGCCTCACAGACGCACTGCTGCTAACACCCGCACGAATGCTTGTTTGTGTCAGTATTCGCCGGCCGGACGTTCCCGCAAACTCGCGTGACATTCAGGTGTTTCACACCCTGCTTGTCGATTTTGAGCAGAAAGCCTGCTGGCTGCTGCCGGGGAATGAAGTCGGCCCCATGGCATTATCATGGGACGGCAAACGAGTCGTCCGCTACCACAAGCTGACCTACACACTCGTGGAGATCAGTTTGAACACTGAAAAATGAAGCCGGGAAACAGCGCCCTCCCGGCTCTCAACCAAATTTAAACCCAACTTTATGAAACTACTTGCTCTCACTTTCGTCACCACACTGTTCATCCTTGGCGGACCCAGCCGCGCCGAAGTCCGTACCTTCACCAGCAGCGCGGGCACCACCCTGAAAGGTGAACTCGTTTCCGTCGTAGGCGATACCGTCACGATCAAAAAGGAGGACGGAACACCCCTAACCCTCAAACTCGCCGCTTTTAGCCGCGTGGATCAGGCGTGGCTGCAAACGCAGACCACAGCCGCACCCGCTGGCGCCAGCGATCCAGCCAAGGCCACCAAAGACGCGCCTTTCGTGAACAGTCTCGGTATGAAGTTTGTGCCGGTGCCGGGAACGAATGTGCTGTTTTGCACCACCTTGGCACCCGCGCAGGTCTATCATCAGTTCAATTTTGAAGTGAATAAGGTCCAGTTGCCGGGCCCGAACGCCGAGAACTTTGATTTTGAGAAGAAGCGGGCACCATCTCTCTTCCCGATCTCCGAGATCAACTACGACAAAGCCAAGGCTTTCTGTGACTGGCTGAGTCAAAAAGAAGGGCATGCCTATCGCATGCCAACGGATCGCGAATGGAGCATCGCAATCGGCATCGGCTCACAAGAGTCGCCAAGCTCGACGCCGGAGGAGCTGGATCGAAAGATCAAAAACCTCTTCCCATGGGGATCAAGCTGGCCTCCACCCGCCGGCTTTGCGAACTACTGTGATGAAACCTACCTCGACTTCTGCAAACGTAACAAGTACACAGCGGGTGACACCATCAAAGGCTACACGGATGGAGAGATAGCCTGCTCACCAATGACTGCATATCCGCCAAACAAAATCGGCTTGCATGATATGAGCGGCAACCTGCTCCAGTGGTGTGAAGGCTGGTATGACAAAGGCCAGACTCGCCGTTTTCTGCGCGGCTCCATGTGGGGCCAGTCATCTAAAGCCGATTTGCTTGCCTCTGCCCGCTACCCTCTTGATCCGGGTATGAACACGAAAAAAGACCTCGCTAGCGCTATTCGCGTGGTGCTGGAGCTGCCGAAGCCCTAGGTCGGTCAGCACTGACATTTTGGAAAGGCTGTCACATCCCAAGGTCTCTCATGCGCTCCTCGCCTCAGAATCACTCCGCCCACGTCTACACTTAGCCCCTCCGCGAGCGGCTTCCGCGTCGGTTTCAGGAGGCGATCGCGATCAACAAGTATGGTCTGGATCGTAAAGGGGGGCGTGAGCTTTGAATCAGCACGATTGAACGTGGGAAGGCCAATCCAACCTTGTCTTTAAAGGCCCAGCTCAGTGGTGGGTAAGGCATGGCCGGATTTTAACAAAGATTGGCAGTCTGTCACCAAAGGAGCTGCGGGCGGCGAAAGTATTGATCGTGAACTTTTTCAGCCCCGTCATGAAACTC
The DNA here is from genome assembly GCA_015075365.1 of Verrucomicrobiaceae bacterium. GTDB lineage: Bacteria > Verrucomicrobiota > Verrucomicrobiia > Verrucomicrobiales > Verrucomicrobiaceae > Prosthecobacter. The sequence continues at coordinate 1,321,492 of JABTUN010000003.1, read as the reverse complement.
CGCCCCCTCGCTCTCGTCACTGCCCTTTCACTCGGTCGCCTGCTGGCCGATGATGCCACCGACTTCCCGCCGAAGCCGCCGGTGAAGGCGCTGACGGCGGCGGAGGAGCAAAAGACCTTCCAATTGCCGCCGGGGTATCGCATGGAGCTAATCCTGAGCGAGCCGGACATCACGGAGCCGGTTTGCCTGGCCTTCGATGGCAATGGCAGGCTCTACGTCGCGGAGATGAGCAGCTACATGCGCGACATCGACGGCACGGACGAGCTGGTGAGCACGAGTCGCGTGTCCGTGCATTGGTCGAGCAAGGGCGATGGAAAATACGACATGCATCGCGTCTTTGCGGACAAGTTGAAGCTGCCGCGCCTGCTGCTGCCGCTGGCCGATGGCGTGCTGATCGGCGAGACGGACACGAACGACATCTACCTCTACCAAGACACGAACGGCGATGGCGTGAGCGATGAAAAGAATCCGGTGTATCAGGGCGGGCCGCGCGGCGGCAATCTGGAGCATCAGCCGAGCGGCATGACGTGGGCGCTGGACAACTGGATCTACACCGCGGTGAACAACTACCGCCTGCGCTGGAAGGACGGCCAGCTCATCAAGCAGGACATTCCGGGCAATGGCGGCCAGTGGGGCGCGACGCAGGATGATGAGGGCAAGTTCTGGGTGGTGAACGCGGGCGGCGAGAAAGGCCCGCTCAATTTCCAAAATCACATCTTGTATGGTCAGTCGCTGGCCCGCGGGCAGTTCGAGCCCGGCTTTGAGGTCGTGTGGCCTGCGATGGGTCTGCGTGATTATCAGGGCGGCCCCGGCAAGTCGCGCGATGACGACACGCTGAACCATTTCACCGCGACCTGCGGTGGCGAGATCTTCCGAGGTGATCAATTGCCCGCCGAGCTGCGTGGCAATCTCTTCTTTGGCGAGCCCGTGGGCCGTCTCGTGCGCCGCACGAGCATCGAGGTGAAGGACGGCATCACCATTCTGCACAATCCGCATCCGCAGAGCGAGTTCCTCCGTAGCACGGACGCGTGCTTCCGTCCCGTCGATATGAAAACCGCGCCCGACGGCACGCTCTTCATCTGCGACATGTATCGCGGCATCATCCAGGAGGGCAATTGGACGAAGGAAGGCAGCTACCTGCGCAAAGTGATCCTGCAGCACAGCATGGACAAGATCATCAATCGCGGCCGCGTGTGGCGTCTCGTGCATGACACGACGAAGCCCGTGCCCGCGCCGAAGTTGCTCAATGCCACGCCCGCGCAACTCGTCGAGGCGCTCGCGCATCCGAACGGCTGGCATCGCGACACCGCGCAGAAGCTGCTCGTTTTGAAGCAGGACAAAAACGTCGCGCCGGCGCTCATCGCGATGCTTCAGAAAAACAGCAGCGACCTCGCTCGCATCCATGCGCTGTGGACGCTCGAAGGTCTCGGCGCGCTCACCAGCGATCTCGTGCGTGCCGCTTTGAAGGACGCATCGCCCGTGCTGCGCCGTGCCGCCATCCGCGCCAGCGAATCGCTCGCTGATGAGACGCTCGTCGCTGACATCACCACTTTGACGAAGGACAGCGACCCGACCGTCGTCATCCAGGCGCTGCTCACCGCGAAGCAGATGAAGTGGAAGGACCACGCGAAGCTCATCAACCTCACCGCGCTCAGCACGCCCTCGAAAGGCGTCAAAGAAATGGCCGGGCAGATGCTCAACAGCCAGATCAGCTTCCCGCGCGAGTTCAGCAACGCGCAGAAAGATCAGATGCGTCGCGGCCAGGCCATTTACCAGGAGCTGTGCTTCACCTGCCACGGTCTCGATGGCAAAGGCACCGCCATTGATGGACTCGCGCCCGGCATGACACTCGCCCCGGCGCTCGCCGCCTCGAAGACCGTCGTGCAGGGCGATCAAGTGCTCCGCGTGCTCCTGCATGGCCTCAGCGGCCCCGTGAACGGCAAAACGTATCAGGCGCAGATGATCCCGATGGCGAACAACCCCGATGAATGGCTCGCTGACATCGCCAGCTACGTGCGCAAGAGCTTTGGCAACAACGGTCGCTTCATCACGAAGGAGGATGTCGCCAAACTGCGCAAAGAACTCGCCATGCGCACCACGCCGTGGACCATCGAAGAACTCAAGCGCACCGGCCCGCAGCTCCCGCTGGAAAATCGCAGCGCGTGGAAGCTCACCGCCAGCCACAACGCCAAAGACCTCGCCCGCGCCATCGACGGCAATCCCGAGACCCGCTGGGACACGCACACCTCGCAGACACCCGGCATGTGGGTGCAGATCGAACTGCCGCAAGCCACCAACATCGCCGGTCTCACCCTCGACACCGCCACCTCCCGCGGCGACTGGCCCCGCGGCTGGAAGATCGAAATCTCCCAAGACGGCCAAACCTGGGACAAACCCATCCTCGAAGGCCAGAGCGAAAAAGTCAGCACCACCGACTTCCTCTTCCCCAAGCCCGCCAAAGCCAAATTCATCCGCATCACCGACACCGGCAGCACCAAGGGCACCTTCTGGTCGATTCACGAACTCGATGTGCTGGAGCCGGCTCCGAAGGTGGCGGGGAAGTGATCTTGCCTCACCTCGGTCCTGCGTTTAAATGCGACCGCATTTCAACAAAGATTGGCAGATCATTACCAGACTTCCGCCACTCCAGAAGTGTATAAAGCGATTCATCCCACTCCAACCCAACCACAAACACATGAGCCAGGAATACTTCCCGAAGATCAAGCCCGTCGCCTATGAAGGGCCGAAGACGAAGAACCGTCTCGCCTTCCGTCACTACAATCCCGACGAAGTCGTGGGCAAGAAGACCATGCGCGAGCACCTGCGCTTCTCGCTGGCCTACTGGCATGCGTTGAAGGGTGGCTCCAGCGATCCCTTCGGCGGCCCGACGCGTCAGCGCCCGTGGGACGACGGCAGCAGCAGCATCGACAACGCGAAGCGTGTGGCCGATGCGGGCTTTGAGATGATGCAGAAGCTCGGCCTCGGCTTCTACTGCTTCCACGATCGCGATGTCGCGCCGGAGCTGGACGATCTCCAGGCCAGCAGCGATGCGCTGGACGCCGTGGCGGATCATTTGAAGAAGCTGCAGAAGCAGACCGGCATCAAGCTCCTGTGGGGCACCGCCTGCCTCTTCGCGCATCCGCGCTACCTGCAGGGCGCGGCCACCAGCCCGAACGCCGACGTGTATGCCATCGCCGCCGCGCAGGTGAAGAAGGCCATGGAGGTCACGCATCGCCTCAACGGCCTCGGTTACACCTTCTGGGGCGGCCGCGAAGGCTACGCCACACTGCTGAACACCGACATGAAGCGCGAAGTAGCCAACCTCGCCCACTTCCTGCACATGGCGGTCGATTATAAGAAGAAGATCGGCTTCAAAGGCCAGTTCTACATCGAGCCGAAGCCGCGCGAGCCCTCCACGCATCAATACGACAGCGACGCGGCGGCCTGCTTGAACTTCCTGCGCGAGTTTGACCTGCTGGAGCACTTCAAGCTCAACATCGAGACCAACCACGCCACCCTCGCGCTACATCGCGTCGAGCACGAACTCGCCGTCTCGGCGAACGCGGGCGCTCTCGGCAGCATCGACGCGAACACCGGCGACGAACTCATCGGCTGGGACACCGACCAGTTCCCGACGAACGTTTACATGACCACGCAGATGATGCTGCAACTGCTCCGCGCCGGCGGCTTCAAGACCGGCGGCCTCAACTTCGACGCCAAGGTGCGCCGCGAGAGCCACGAGGTCGTGGACATCTTCCACGCGCACATCGGCGGCATGGACGCCTTTGCCCGCGGCCTCAAGATCGCGCATCGCATCATCGAAGACGGCGAGCTCGACCGCTTCGTGAAGGCCCGCTACGCCACCTTCGAAAGCGGCATCGGCAAAACCGTCACCACCGGCAAGGCCACCTTCGAGTCTCTTGAGAAACACGCCCTCAAACTCGGCAGCGTCATCCCCGCCAGCGGCCGCCAGGAGATGCTGGAGAACCTGATCAACGACTACATGGATTGATCGACGACTTCTCGCACGACGAAGTTCCCACTCCAGCCCTGGTCCAGCGCATGGACCAGGGCTTTTTCATCTTGGCGTCGAAGAACCACGGCACATGTTCCTCACCATGAGCCTGTCCATCTCTGCATCCCTTGTTCCTGATTACGAACGCGACGGCGTCGTCCTCGTTCGCAGCTTCCTCAACGCCGGTGAAGTCGCCGCCGTGCGTGCCGAGCTGGATCGCTACATCCGCGATGATCTCGCCAGCAAGCCGCCGAATGCCCGCACACTCGAAAAGGATGAAAATACCGTCCGCAACCTCTGGCGGCTGGAAGAGCACAACGACTTCTTCCGCGCTCTCGGCGAACGCGAGGACATCAAGGCCCTCATCGCCCCTCTGGTGCATGGCGAGCCCGTTTTGTGCGCCGTCGAAACCTTCAACAAACCCGCCCGCATCGGCTCCGGCGTGCCGTATCATCAAGACAACGCCTACTTCTGCCAGACACCACCCGACATGCTCACCGTCTGGATCGCCATCGATGCCGTCACCGAGGCCAACGGCCCCGTTTTCTTCGTCAAAGGCTCCCACAAGGCCGGCATGCTCCCCACACGCCCCAGCGGCGTCCGCGGCAACAGCATCGGCCTCGCCGAATCGCCCACCGTGCCCCTCGCAGAGCAATTCTGCGGCCTTTTGGAACCCGGCGACGCCACCATCCATCAGTGCGAGACCATTCATCACTCCGCACCCAACACCACCGAGCACTCACGCCTCGGCCTATTGCTCGTATATCGCGGCTCCCACACGCAAACCGATCCCAAGCTCAAAGAAGCCTACACCGCCGCCGCGACCGCCACGCCACCGGCTTGAGCTACTTGAGTCTGTTCACAGGAATCACCGCCAGCTCGGCGCTGTTGTTGTTCCACAGCTCGCGGCCTTCACCGATGCGGCCGACATTGCCGCCGTTGTTCGAGTAGCCGACGTAAAGGTTGCCGTTGTGCTCGATAGCGTAGGGATAGGAAAGCGAAGCGCGCTCGTGGCTCTCGCCGGGGCCTTCGGGAAAGAGCGCGTGGCGGATGACGAAGATTTTGGAGAACAAGGTCTCGCCAGGCCGGCTCACGGCGATGGTTAATGGAGCGCGGCGTCCGCCGCCGTCGGCGCTGGTGCTGCACACGAGGTAGCGCTGGCCGGTGCTCAAGACGCCCGCGTAGGGCTTGCTCGTCGCCATGAGCAGGTTGCTCGGGCGCATGAGCGTCCAGGTGCGGCCGTAGTCTTCGCTGGTGGCGGTGAGGGCCTTCGCCTCGGCTCCGTAGCGGCTGAGGTTGGTGATGCGTTTTCCCTCGACGATCACCGCGGACTCACCCCAGACCTTGCCGAGGCCGGGCACCTGCGAAATGCGCACGAGATCCCATTTCAGCAAGTTGTCGCCGTGGCTGATCGCGACCGCGGCGGGATGCTTGCCGCCTGCGGGCGCGTCGCCGCCGGCGGAGATGCCGGACAAGATCCAGTTGCCATCGTCCATGCGGATCGGCTCCTGCATGGGCCAGAAGCCGCCTTCGACCACCATGCCGAGCTTTTCAAACTCGCCGGTGGTTTCATTCAGCCGATAGGCCCGGGTGTGGATGCCCACCATCGTGCCCGTGTAGGAGCCCATGAAGGCCCACAATGAGCCTTGGTGGGAGAGGAACACGCCGTGGCTGACGGCAACCTCCGGGCCGCCGTCGTCCATCGTCTTCACGGCGCTCCAGGTGCGCCCTTCATCCTCGCTGACACAAAAGCGCGCCTCCTCGGTGTCGGTGTTCTCGCCGCCCTGGTTGTGGCCGAAGCTGGCGTAGAGCCTGCCTTTGTGGAAGCCGAGGCCGACGCCGTGCAGGAAGCGGTAGCCGTCCTTCTTGAACTCGTAAGGCTTGATGACAGAGAAGCGCACGCCTTTCAGCACGGGGATGTCCGCAGTCTTGGGCACCGGCTGCTTTTCATCCCAGAGTGTGACCGGAACAATGGGCTCGGGCACGGGCAACGTGGCCGCCACGGGTTGGTAGAGCGCCGCCATTTCGGCGGGCGAAAGCGCGCGCGGTTCGAACATTGCCAGGTCCAGCGCGCCGGTGAACGTCTGCCGAGGCGCACCGTCCAGCACACCGCCGAGCGTGATGGGCGCGGCGGTGGCTGGGATGGCTTCCTTGAGCGTGGTTTGGCCCTCCAAGACGCCATTCACCCACAACTCGGCCGTGTTTCCGCGCCGCACCACGCCGATGTGGTGCCAGTGCCCGGCCTTGGGCAGCATCTTTGCCGTGACGGTTCGCCAGCCGCTTTGCTGGACATACAGGCGAAAGCGTCCGTCATCGTCCACCATCACACCCCACTCGCGCTCGTTCTTGCTGTAGCGGTTCTTCGCCGCGATCATCCGCTGTCCGCCGTGCAGCAGCAGCGGATTGCACCAGACGGTGAAAGTGAAGCCCCCGGGGCCGGAACCGAGCTTCGCGGAGTCTTTCAGTTCGATGACGCCGCGCCCGTCCAGCCTCAAGGCGCTGCCTTTCGCGCCTGCGATCCGTTCCGCCTCGCCGTGAAGCGTCCAGCCGCTAGCTTGGAGATCATCGAGCGGCCAGTGAATGGGGACTGCGGATTGCGCGTGCGCAAGAGCCAGCGTCAGGAGCAAGGAAACCCAGATGGATGTGGTGGCGGAGCGTGTCATGGGTAAGGGGTGTGGTTGGGGAAGGATCATGGGAGGAACATCAAGGCCGGGTGAGGCGCTGGTAGGCATCGCGGTAGCTCTGCCAGTTGGCGGTATTTTCCTTCTGCGATTGAATCCACGCGGGGAAGCCGTCCTGCACGCCCGATTGCTCGACACGCATCGCCTGCAACTGCGCGGCGAGCTTTTGCTTCGTCGCCTGGTGCGCGGGATCGTCAGCCAGATTGCGCTGCTCGCGCGGATCGTCAGCCAGGTGATACAGCTCCTCCTGCAGCGGCTCCGTCTCGAAGTAGGCGATGTATTTCCAGTCGCGCGTGCGGATGGCGTCGCACATCGGGCGGCGCTCCTTGGCGAGGTTCTCGCAAAGCACCGCCTCACGCCATGACGCGGGTCTTTCGCCACGCAGCAGCGGCAGCAGGCTGCGCCCCTGCATGATCTCGGCCGCGGGAACTCCGGCAAGCGCGAGCAGCGTGGGCGCGATGTCGCCATTGGTGGTGAGCGCGTCCACGGTGGTCCCGGCGCGTTGCGGCTGGCGCGGGTCCATCACGATCAGCGGCACGCGGATGGACTCCTCGTGCAGGTAGAACTTCGTGTTCAATCCATGCTCTCCGTAGTAGTAGCCGTTGTCGGAAGAGAAGAGAACGACCGTGTTGTCCGCAAGGCCGAGCTGCTTGAGTTCCGCCAGGATGCGCCCCGCCGCCGCATCCACTCCGGCGATGAGGCGGTAGCGCTGGCGGATGAACTCATGCAAGCGCGCCTCGGTGGAACAGTGCTTCTGCCAGCTCAGCCGCGCATACCAGGCGGATTCTCCGAAGACGGAAGGCAGGCCGGCAATCTCGCGAAAGGGAAGTGGCGTGGGGAGATATGGCCGCTCGTTCTCATAGAGCTCCGCAAAAGCGGGGTCGGGCGTCAGCGGATCATGCGGGGCCTTGAAGCTGACAGAGAGGCAGAAGGGCTGGGCGTCTTTTGCCGCACCACGCAGGAAGCGCAGGGCCTGCTCGCCCATGAGGTGATCGAGGTGCGGCCCCTCCTTGTCCTGGGGAAAGTAGTCGCCCTGCCCGCGAAAGCCATCGAAGGAGTCGAAGTCCTCTGCCGCGAGTCCGTCTTGCCGTCCCTCGACGATCACGCCGAACTTGCCGATAAATCCGGTGCGGTAGCCCGCCTGCTTAAGCATCACGGGATAGCTCCGCGACCAGTCCTTGGCAGCGAGATGACGGTGGTAAAAGTTGCTGCCGTGACTGCGCTCAATGCGGCCGGTGAAGTAGCTCGCGCGGCTGGCCATGCAGATCGAGCTGGTGACAAAGAAGCGCGTAAAGCGCACCCCGCGCTCCGCCAGGGAGTCGAGATGCGGCGTTTGAATGACCGTGTTGCCAAAGCAGCCCAGATCATCCGCGCGCAGGTCGTCGGTGAGCAGGAAGAGGAGATTGGGGCGTGGCTCGCGTGCCGGCGCGGTCATGTGCCAGCCGGCGAGCAAGAGGAGACAAAACCAAGTTTTCATGATGATGACGGTTGGACGTTGCGACGGCTCCACCACGAAGCCAGCGCGGAACTGGTGATGGCGCTCCAGGGGCCGAAGGTGGCGGCGGCGAGGGCGGCGGCGGGACTTTGCAGGACATTGAAGGCGAGACCGGTGGCCATGCCGCCGTTCTGCAGACCCACCTCCAGCGCCATCGTGCGGCTGTCGCGGATGTCGAGACCGAGCAGGCGTGCCGCGCCATAGCCGAGCGCGTAACCGGCGGCGTTGTGGCAGGCGGAGGCGGCGAGCAGGACCAGGCCGACCTTGATCAAGTCATCACGCGACAGCGCCACCGTGATGGCGACGATGAGGGCAATGGACAGCATCGCCAGCGGCGGCAGCACGCGCACGAGCTTGTCCGCCACGCGCGGAAGGAAGCGGCGGATGGTAAAACCGATCGCCAGCGGCGCGATGATCATCTGGAGGATGGAAAGCATCATCGGCAGCACCTCGACCGGCACATAGGCGCCCGCCAGCCCTTGCATGGCAAACGGCGTGACAAAGGGCGACAGCAGCGTCGAGACGGCCGTCATCGTCACGGAGAGCGGCACATTGCCCTTCGCGAGGTAGGTGATGACATTGGATGACACGCCTCCCGGACACGAGCCGATCAGGATCAATCCCGCAGCGACTTCCTTCTCGAGACCGAAGAGCCGTGCGAAGATAAATCCACCCAGCGGCATGATGCTGTATTGCAAGGCCGCGCCCATCACGACGGCACGCGGAGCCGAAAGCACGCGGGCGAAGTCCGCCAGCGTCAGCGTCATGCCCATGCACAGCAGGATAAGCTGCACGAGAGGCTGGATGATCTGCTTCAACTCAAACCCGCCCGGCGCGATGAACCAGGTCGGAAACGAAAAGGCCGCCGCCCCTGCCGCCAGCACCCCAAACGTGAACCCCAGCCCGCTCAGCCACCACACACGCGCCGACGCCACGGAAAGCGCCGTGAACAGGACAATGAAGAAGATGCCGATGGTCATGGGATTGATCCTTGGACTGCGGCAGCCCTGCTGCCGGGGAAAAGGCGCACTTTGTTAGTGAAGAGAAGTCATTCGGACTGCGACGGCCAGCAGGCTGGCCTCGGGAAAGCGGCAACAGGCTGCCGCAGTCCATGTTTCATCATGAAAGCTCGTCCGCCAGCCTCAGCACCGCCTCCAAGGCGGGCTTGATCTTCGCCTTCTGCGCCTCGGTGGCCGGGCGCATGGGCATGCGGGGGAAACCAGCGTCCACGCCTTGCAGCGACTGCGCGTAGCGGATGCACGCTGGCAGGTTGTAGTGATCCGTGGAATTCCAGAAGCGCAGGATGGCCTCGTGCAGCCGCAGCGCGTTCGCGTGGTCGCCCTTCGCCACGGCATCGCGCAGCAGCGCGGTGGCACGCGGGATGCCGGAGGGCGTGGCGGCAATGACCCCCGGTGTGCCGAGGCAGAAGGACGGATACATCAGCGCATCCACGGCGCTGTAGATCTTGCGGTCCTTCGGCGCGTTGATCATGAGATCGGCGAAGAGTTTCAAATCGCCCGCGCTTTGCTTGATGCCCATCACGCCCGGCACCTCGTTCATCAGGCGCACCGTCAGCTCTGGCGAGAGATAGCACCAATGCACCACATTGTAGATGATGAGCGGCATGCCGGTCTCCTCGTGAATGATGCGGAAATGCTCGATCATCATCTCATCGTCCGGCCGGAAGAGGTAATGCACAGGCGTGAGCTGGATGGCGTCCACGCCGAGGCCCTCGATGGCCTTGATGGCGCGAATCGCCTGCCGCGTGCTGTCGCAAATCGTGCTAGCGACCAACGGCATGTCCGCCGGCATGGCCTCGCGGGTTTCGCTGACGCAGGCGCGGAGTTCATCGGGGTCCAGCGTCTGCCCTTCACCGGTGGAACCGCCGACCGCGAGACTGTCCGCCCGCTCGCGAACAAGAAAGTCCACCTGGCTGCGGATGGCCTTGGCATTGAGGTCACCCTCGGCGGTGAAGGGCGTGGTCATCGGCGCGATGACTCCAAAGGGAACTTTTTCGGGCAGGATCATGGTTGGAAGTCAGTTGGTTGATTTGGCATAGTGGAATGCATCTGCATGATGAAACGTCCGTGCGGCCGCGTTTTCAATCCTTGGAGGCAACGGCGGCCACGTTTGGCCGCTGCCGCATAGCCTGATGCCCGATTTCGCTTATTGGAAGATGATGAATACCACTGAACTGCGCCGCCTCTCAGAACTCCGCTCGCTGCTGGAGGGCTTTGCCGCGCGCCATGCGGCCAGTCACGCCGCCCGTTCGCCCGAGCACCTCAAAAGCCTGCGCTCCATCCTCAAACGGCTGACCAAGTCGCTGCGCGCACGCGACTACGCCGGCTTTCGCGAGGCCGACCTCGAACTGCACGAAACCATCATCGAGATGGCGCAAGTCCCGCAGCTCAAGGCGGCCTGGAGGCTCGCGTGGGACGCCTTGCTGCAATTTCATGGGCAGGGATTTGATGACTACTATCCGGATGCCCGCGTTCTGGCCGATGAGCATGAGCATCTCGTGGAGACCATCGCCCTCGGTGATCCCGCCGCGGCGGAAGATGCTGCCCGCAGCCATGTGGAGGCCGTGTGGTTTCGCGTGGCGGAGAAGACCCGTGCGGCGCATGAAAAACACGGCGACCCGCTGCGACGTGCCGTCGCGCATCTCGCCTTCCGACTGCATTCACCGCTGAAGCTGACCGAGGTGGCGCGGAAGGTGGCCTTTACCAGCGCGGGCAATCTCAGCCGTCTCTTCCGTCAGCATCACGGCCTCAGCTTCCAGGGCTATCTGCAAAAGCTCCGCCTCGAAAAGGCCGCCGAGCTCCTCACGATCACTCGACTGCCCATCGCCCGCATCGCGAAGCGCGTCGGCTACCGTGATGTGTCACGCTTTGGCCAGCACTTCAAACGCATGCACCAAATGACACCCGGGCAGTGGCGGGATCCCTGAACGCGCGAGGCATCAGAGATTCTTGTCGATCAGCAGGGAAGCCGAACGCCGCGGATTGGGATGAAATCCGTTGATGCCGGAGCGCAGGCGCTTGGCGCGGTCGATGCTGGCCTCTGCCTTCTGGAAGTCGCCGGCGGCCTTGTACACCGCAGCAAGGTTGATGAAGGTCTGGGAAAGGTCCGCAGGGTCCATCTGGCCCTCCTTGAGGCTCTGGCGGATGGTGAGGGCGCGCTCGTGCATGATCTGCGCGCGATCCACATCAAGCCGGCTGTAGTAGAGGACACCGAGGTTGTTGTACACAGAGGCCACGCGGGCGCTCTGGTCACCATCGATGGCCTGAAAGGTCTCCAGCGCCTCATGGTAGTAGCGCTCCGCCTTGTCATAATCGCGGAGTTGCTTGAAGATCATGGCGAGGTTGTTTTTGATCGTGGCCACCTTCTCGGTGGATTCGAGACCATTGTCCTCGCTGATGTGGAGCGCCTTTTCGTAGAAGGCGGCAGCCTGGTCCATGCGACCCCAGCGGTCGTACAAATGAGCCAGCAGACTGTAAATGCCAGTCATCAAGTCAGGATCCGGCCGCTTGAGCTCCTGCGCGCGGAAGAGAGCCTCCTTGTAGAGGGATTCGGCCTTGCGGAAGTCGCCTTCCTTCTGTCTTAGGTCGGCCAGCACGCTGATCTGCTCCACAAGCGCTCCCAGACGGGTGGGATCATGATACGCGAGCCTCCTCGCCTCCTCGACACTGCGGGAGGCGGCGCTGATCTGGCGCTCGAGGGCGGAGTCCATGAGAATAAGGCTGGTCAGTTGGCGTCGCGGTAAGATTTGGCGAGGTTGGCGATGGTGTCGCGCGCGGTGGCCATCATGTCGCGGGAGACACCGGCGTTCTCATACCAGTGCGTGTAGGCGTGGTTGTCAAACATGATGTCAAACTGCGAGACGAGGCGTTCGAACACGGCAGCGATGCCGGTGTGATTGACGAGCGCCAGGCCGCTGGAGGCAAAGCCCTCCGGCGCGGTCTCGGCAAGGCCGAGTTTGACGCCCGTGGGCACGTAGGAGGCGAAGTTGAGACTCTTGCGGATGGCGGCCATGTTTTCCTCGACCTCCTTGGCCTTCACATCCCCGCGGAAAAGGGCGCAAGCGGAGAGATAGACGCCGTTGGCCCAGTCAATGGCGGCGGTGAAGTTGTCCTGGGAGAAGGTCTCCCGGGCGACATCTGGAAAATTGATGCGCACCTGGCCTTCCTGGCCGGCGGCGCGCATGGGCGCGAAAGACGCGGTGAGGAAATGATTGCCGGGAAACGGGACGAGATTGGTGACGAACTCGCCGAGATCGGTGTTGAGCTTGCCGGGGAAGCGCAGGGACGCCGTCACGCTGCTCATGATGAGTGCGATGATGTGGTTGAGGTCCATGTAGTTCGGGCTGCGGTTCAGCTTGGCCTTGGCGATGCGGAAGAGCGCCTCGTTGTCGAGCAGGACGGCGGCGTCCGCGTTGTCGAGGATGCGCTGCAGGGTCAAAACCGCGTTGTAGGGCTCGACAGCGGAGTCGGAGATGAGGGGCGAGGGCGCGACGGAAAAGGTAAAGATTCTCTTTTTCGGATAGGCCTGGCGCAGGCGCTCCAGGATGAGGGAGCCAAGGCCGGAACCAGAGCCGCCGCCGATGGAGTGGGTGATGAGAAAGCCCTGGAGCGACTTGGTCTTTTCGACAGCGGCGTCGATGACGTTCATGATCTGGTCGATGACGCGCTCGCCCTCGACATTGTAGCCGCGCGCCCAGTTGTTGGCGGCACCGGGGATTTTGCGGACGATGCTGCTCTCGTCGAAGAGCTGGGCCATGTCCCCGCCCTCGATGCGCGCGATGACGCCGGGTTCGAGATCCACAAGAACGGCGCGGGGGATGTATTTTCCGTCACGCACCTTGTGGAAGAATACCTCCATGTTGGTGTTGGCGGAGATGTTGGCGCCCTCCTTCGGCGTACCGGCCTCGGTCAGTCCGTGCTCACGCAAAATCAACCGCCAGAAGCGGTCCGCGATCTGGTTGCCGCACTGGCCGACATGGATGCTCAGAATCTCTCTCACAGGTGTTCCTCCAAAGGTTTGTTCGTCGTCTTGATGGTGATGATGGGATGAAAAATCAGCGGCGGCGGTCCACGAGGTCGCGCAGGCTCATGGAGCCGGACCGGGAGTCCTCCATGGAAGCGGAGGCGGCGGAGCGCGGCCTGTCGGAGGCGCTGTCCTGCACCTTGGCCTTGGCGCCGGACTCCTCGGCCACCTGGTAGCTCTGAATGAGCTCCTGGGCGGAGGCGCGCAAAGAATTGATCTGCTCCTCGGACATGCCCTCATTTAGATACCAGTTGGCGAAGGCCTTGCGCTGCCAGAGCTTGTCAAAATTGGCACAAATGCGGTCAAGGACGCGGGCGATCTCGGTGTTGTTGGCCAGCAGGACCATGCTCTTGCGGTGCGAGATGCCTGACTGCTCGACATAGCCGATCTTGAACGCGGTGGGAATCCAATAGGTGAGCGGGAGCTGCTCGCGCATGGCAGCGAGGGCACTGTCCGCCTGCGGCTTGTCATCCATGATGCCGCGGTAGAGCACCGCGGTGGAGAGGAAGCGCCCCTCCATGGGAGAGCACGCGGCAAAGACACTGCCGTTGTCAAACAGGCTGCGGATCATCTCCTCGATGCCCATTTCCTCGAACTTGCTGCGATCCGGCGGCGTCAGCGGTGCGAAGGCGCACATGAGGAAGTGCAGGCTGGGCTGCGGCACGAGATTGGTGAGCAACTCACGCAGGCTGATCTCCACGGTGAGGAAGCCGCTGAAGCGCATGGAGGCCGTGAGGCCGGCAAGGGCCTCGGTGATGAGGAGGTTGAGGTCATCGACCGTGGGGCTTTCGATGCTCCACTTGCGATGGGCGAGCTCGAAGAGCGCCTCGTTGTCAAAGATGAGGCAGGCGTCCGCGCTGCGGCGCAGGGTATTGAGCGTGAAGACGGTGTTGTAGGGCTCCGTGACGACACTGGAGACCTGCGGGGAGGGCAGCACCGCGCAGGAGAGCACCGGGATCTCCGGATGCTTCTCTTTGATCGACTCGATGAGCAGCGCGCCAAAGCCAGAGCCGGTGCCGCCGCCCGTGGCGTGCAGCACGATCACGCCGCCGACGTTGTCACATTTGTCGATCTCGGTGTCGAGACGGCCCATGACCTCCGGCAGCACCTCGCGGCCCGCGCCGAGATAGCCGACGGCGAAGTTGCCGCCCGCGCCCTCCGTGCGGGAGATGAGATTGGCGGGATTGAAGAGCGAACCGGAGTTGGACTTGACGTGATCGATGACCGCGGGCTCAAGATCGACCATGATGGCGCGGGGAACGAAGCTGCCGGAGGAAGACTCGCCCAGCTTGGAAAAAAACGCGCTCCAGTTGCCGCGTGGCTGCTGTCCCTGGGCGGTCTGGCCGGTGAGCGGGTCGATGCCATGCTCCTGGCAGATGGTTTTCCAGAACGAGGCGGCAATCTGGTTGCCGGCCTGGCCGATTGAAATGACGATTGTGTTATTGACCTTCATCAGTCTCTCCTGAGTTGCTCGAATTTAAGGGTGAAAAACAGTGGCATGACAGTGCGGACGCCTCGCCCGCAGCCTTGGCGGGGAAGTCTCCGGGTGTCATGATTTTCCTTTTATCTGCCCGGTCCATTGGAGTCCAAGCAAAATGCTTCACACCGGTTGGTTTTGTGAGGCAGGCTCCCCTCCTTGCCGGAAAGCGGTGAGCAGATGGCGTGCCGGTGTCCATGCGATTCACCTCGACGCCGCTCTGACCGGGGCCGCGGTGTTGATGCCGGGAAGCCTCCCAATCTGCTGCACCTGCCCCTGCTTCATGCGCTCCAACTCCTCCTTAGTAGGAAGAATGGCCTTGCGGATGGTGACAGGCTCCTTCGATGCAGGCGCAATGGCCGGAGGTGCCGCCGTGCTCGCGGCGGCGGCTCCCGGGGTGCGTTCATCCGGCGGGACCGGAGCCTTCGAGACATTTGCCGCGGCTTGAATGGTGACATCAGACTGACGCGCAGCCATCACGGGCTGGCCTGCCTCGGTCGGCCTTTCCTCTTGCGCTGCCGGGGCCGGACTTTCCACACGTGCGATCACGGGCGTTGTCTTGGGAACAACCGGCGGGACGAGCGACACGCGGTCCGGCGCGGAATTCGGGGCGGAGGCCGTTTTCGGTCCCTCCGTGTGTTCGGAGGAGGCTGGGCCAGGCATTTCAGTCACCCACTCCGCCGGAACTGGCCGGTCGAGCAAAAACCACGCACCCACGCCCAGGATGATCACCGCCGCTGCAGCCCATACGATCCACGGCGTGCCGTCTTTTTCGACATAAGGGCGGAACTCGCTGGATTTTGCGCGCGCCACCGGATTGGCGGGTTCCTCATCGTCCGTTGGCGACGCCGCCCAGTCGTTGTCAAAATCGGAAACAGCACCGACGCTCTCCATGTCCTCCAGCGCCACCTCCTGGCCGCGCAAGCGGGTGGCCAGATCGACCGCGGGAGCAGAGAGAGTGGCCTCGAATTTCTCCAAAAACTCGACCGGGCCGGGTGCGCGGCCCTCCACCAGGGCGGCATCCACCATCTCCCGCACATAGGTGGCAGTGGCCTCAGGGACCGTCTCGGCAAACTGGAGACGGCCTCCCATCTGACGCTCGCCGGCAAGCAGATAAGCCGCCAGCATCACAAAGGAGCGGTGACGCCAGTCACGATCCCGCAGGTGCTCGTCGAGCGTGCTGTTTTCCGGATCGAAATCCACCAGCAGCGGCTCATAAAGGCTGCGCATGGTCACATGCGGCCGGAGCTTCACCGTGAACGGCGGCCAGGCGTCGAGACGCTTCTGCATGAGGCGATCCTGCTCGCGCAGCATGGCCGTGCCGCCCTTGCCGACTCGAAGGAGGATGTTCGAGGGGTGCAGTTCCACCCGCGGCACACCGCATTCCACCGCCTGCTCAAGACCAGCGCGCACCTGCTTCATCAGCACGATGACCTCGTTGGGGTTGAGTGCCACCCGCTCCGCCATAAGCCGGCTGAGGGTGAAGCCAGGCTCACGCTCCTCAGTGAGGAATGTCCAGTCCGTGCTCTCCCACAGGCTTAAGGAGCGCAGGATGTTGGGGTGGCGTGCGGGGTCAAAACGCCACATTTGCAGCGGCACAGCCTCATAGCGCGTCTTTTCGACAATGCGCCCCGGCGGCAGCATGTGCACCGTGACCAGCTGGTCCGTCTTCGCATTGATCGCAGGGATGGAGAAGGGATAGCGGCGGGCGTTTTCCATGTCCTCCACCCGGAAGCGGTTTCCCAGAATGGTCTGCACGGGCACATTTTCCAAAAGCAGGTCTTGGAGCTGCGAATGCGGCTGCAGAGGGCCGATGACGACCAGGTGTTTACGCAAATTGCGCCCTTGGGAGCTGGATGTCAGCGCGGTGAACGCCTCACGGACTTCATCCCGCAGTTTTTCGAGAGAGGCCGGTGCGTTGCTTGGATCGGTGAGGGAGGCGCGCAGCGTGGTGCGCATGGCCATCGGCAGTTGCGTCAGCGTGGGAAAACTGTCCGGATTCTCGCCGCGGAAAACCTTGCCCGTGAGCAGCAGGAAAATGACATCACACAATTCCACCACCAGGCGGCTGGCGTCGATGGCATTGCCGCTGTCCGGCTGTGAGAGACCGTAATCAAACACGCGAAGCTGAAGAAACGTGTCCTCCAGCGTACCCACCAGCAGGTGGCTCAGCCGCACGCGCGAGACGAGGCGCTGGTAGCCGTTTCTTTTGAGCAACAGCAGATCGTCGAGCAATTGATACACCATCGCGAACGCGGTGGAGGGCGACAGCGCCCCGCGACGGGCGATATAGTCCTGCACGAACTCGCCGTCGTTCAGGTTGCTAGTGTAATAAACCATCCCCTCCTCCTCCCCAACCTCCAAAATCCGCATGAACGAGTGGCTGCGGATTTCCGATGCCTGACGGGCGCGGTCGAAGGCGCTGCGCTTGGCCGTGGCATCCACCGTGCCTCCGCCGCGCAGCACATGCAGTTCCACGAGCCGACGGATACGTGTGTTGAAGGCCAGAAATACCAGTTCATCCCGTGAGCGGTCAATCTGCACGGGGCTGCCATCCGCTTTGCGGGCGATGCACAGGCTGCCAAACTGATGGATGTCTTCGATCATGCCGAACGAATAGGATGCCGAACGAATAGGCCGGGCTGAAAACTCCTCAGAGGAGCAATTCAATTGCCGGATTTCGCGATTCTAAGGGTTGTGGCGCAAAAATGCAAAGTAGATTCTGAAAAATCTGGTAATTAATACTTCATATCAAAATTCAGCAATACTAACTTTGGAAATTTTACTAGATTCTATCCGCGAATCTACCGGCATGTTTGTGAAAAGCCGTCTTATCCCCACTCAGCCCAGGAATCGTTCTGCCATGATCAAGTCCCCAGGAACCGTGATTTTTGGATTCGGGGTCATGTTCTCAACCACATGCACTGTCTGGCCGATGTGCTGAATGGCGGAAACCTCGTCCGTTACCAGTACCGCATCCCGTAACACCGCGTCATAGGCGTTTAGAATCAGATCTCTCTGGAAAACTTGCGGCGTTTCCATGATCCAGGCATTCTCACGATCAATCGAGCCCGTGATGCGGCCTGAATCGTCCGCTCGCTTCAGTGTTTCCGTGATCCGACGCGCACAAGTGACCGCCCCCAGCCGCGAGGCGGCACGCAGGCAACGTGTGACCTGATCCACCGCAACCAGAGGGCGAGCGCCGTCGTGGATGGCGATCAGGTCACAGGACGAGGGAACCGCGTCCAGCCCGGTCTTTACCGACAGGTGACGCTCGGCACCACCAGGCACAATACATACCAATTTGGGAACATCCCATGTCTCCGCCACGGTGCGGACCTCATCCCCGGCCACCAGGATGATCTCGGTGATGTCCGGACACTTTTCAAAAACGCCCAGCGTGCGGCGCAGCACGGGCTCTCCGCCCAGCAGGGCCAGCAACTTGTTAAATCCCATCCGGCTGCTGCTGCCGGCGGCAACGATGATGGCGGCCGCGCGCATAAGAAATCAGGAAAGTCGTTTGGAAACTTCCGCGGAGAGAGTCCGTCCGTCCGCACGACCGCCGGAGCGTTCCTGGAGTGCCTTCATGACCGCTCCCATCTCTTTTTTGGATGTGGCTCCCAGTTCGGCGATGACCACCTCGACAAGTTTCGCCACCTCCTCCGCGCTCATCGCGACTGGCAGGTATTTTTCCAGCACGGCAATCTCCGCCTTTTCCTTGTCAGCCAGGTCCTGGCGTTTCGCCTGCTCGTAGCTGGCCACGCTGTCCTGGCGCTTCTTGATCTCTTTGCGCACCACATTGAGGGCGTCGGCGTCCTGGAGTTCGCCTTCCGCGCCGAGTTTTTCGATGGCGGCGTATTTCAGGGCGGACTTCAGCGCCCGTACCGTCTCCAGGGTGATGCTGTCCCTGGCCTTCATGGCGGTTTTGATATCTTCGGTGAGTTGGGCAGTGAGGCTCATGGCGGGTTGGGATGAACGATTGAGAATCGAAGCTTCTAAAGCCGCGTTCCCGCTCCTGCGAAAGCATTTTTACAATACCAGCAGCCGGGGCAGGAAAATCCACGCGCCCGCCGCGGCAGCGGCCACGCTGGCCGCCAGCACCGCCCCCGCCGCCATGTCCTTCACATCCCGGATGGCATCCTCCGTCTCCCGTGAGACGCGGTCGGCCAGGCGCTCGATGGCGGAGTTTAGCAATTCCGCCGCCAGCACCATTCCTGAGGCCAGTCCGATCACACACCACTCCCAGACAGCAATACGAAACACCAGGCCCGCCAAAACCACGGCCATCAGCACCGCAGCATGCACGCGCATGTTCCGCTGCGTGCGCAGCGCAAGCGCAAAGCCTCGTGACGCGTGCGCAAAGCCGCGCAGAAACCGTGTCAGCGCGTCATCCGGAGAAGCCATGATGCAGAATCAGGTTGCTAGGAGGAGGATTCACCGGACTTCACGGCCTGGCGCATCGTCTCCAGCCAGTTGGGCGCGCTGGGATGGCCTGGGTTGGCCTTGATCAAGTCCAGCATGTCCTTGAGCGCGTTCACCGGCGTGGGGCCGAACCGCAGCAAATACTCCGCACGCGACCATTTCAGCACCGGCAACTCCTGCTGCGTCCAGATCACAAACTCCGGCTCCGGCATCTGCGCCTTGCGCATCGTGCCCTCGGCATTGATGCGCGCGTCCCACTGCGCTGCCAGTTCCTCCGGCTTCTGCTCCCTGTAGTTAGGCAGGATGAAGCGGTCCCACATCTGCCCAAAATCGAGCGGCCGCGTCGTCCAATCCGGCCCGCCGATGAAACGCTGGATCTGATAGGCGTCCACGACGGGACTGCCTCCCACATCCCGAGCCAGCATGCCGGCGGCACGACCTTTGAGCTTTTCTGCGTTGGCGAGCACATCCTGGATATATGCCTGGAGCTTCGGGAGCAGCTTTTCCTTGTCCGCAGGAGCTGTCTCATGCGCCTCCAAAGTCAGGAGGAGATACTGGAGGTGCAGACGCGTCGCCAAGCCGATGTCCCCGTCCTGATCGTTGGCATTGCGGTCCGTGCGACGCTCCGCCATCCGCTCCATCTGTTCCTTGCGCTGGCGTTCCTCTGTCTTGTCGAGGTCCTTGCGCTCCACATTGACCAGTTTCTCGCAATCCAGGTAGAAGCTCAGCGCCGCGGCATCGCTCGCGGCAGCGGTGCGCAGCTTGGCCAGCACGGTGGCCAGCGTGGAGCCGCGCATCTCCTGCACCTGCTTGTCCAGTTCCGCCAATTGCTTCGTGATCACCTCAATCTGCTGAGGCGTGAGCGGCACCGCAGGCAATGGAGCTGGCGGCACCTCCTGGCGCTGCCCCTGGGCCATGACAGTGGTCGCAAACGGAGACAGGAACAGCAGAAGCGTGGGGAACAGTTTCATGGTCATGATTGGGAAGATGGCGATTAAAGCGTGAACGGAACGAATGGTAGTGGAAAAAGTTAGCGCCGGTTCACGCTGGAACGCTTCGTGGTCGCCCGAGGAACAGCCGGCACACGCTGCATTTTTCCATTTCCTGATTGATTAGGATGTGTTTATTATCAGGCAAATGCCTCCCGCTGCCGTCCTTGAGCGCCCGATCGAGCGCCACGCATCCCGTTCCAAGAGCGCCCCTAGCGCGCTCTCGGTGCTCGACAGCGAACTTCATGAACTCATCTCCACCGGCGGCCCACTGCCCGCCGATTATGCCTCGCTCAATCAAAAGCTCCGCGCGGTGGGGGATGCGGTGCGCGCCTCCCTGCTCTCCAAGCCAGAAGTGCTGGCCTACGCCCGCGATCTGACCGCCCGCCACTTCACCGGCACCCTCCAGGCCCAGGCTCTTGAGCGAAAATACGGCTACAGCGGCGATTTTGAGATCATCGACGCCATCTACCGACAGACCCTTCACCGGGATCCCGCCCTGCGGCGCTGGGACCTCTTCTTTCACGCACAGGCCGCGCCAGTGGCCGTGCGCAACCGCAAGGCCTGGTTTCACCGCCTGCTCGACGACCACCTCGCCACCAAAGAAGGCAAGCCTCTTCGCGTTCTCGATGTCGCCAGCGGTCCCGCACGCGATGTGCGGGAGTGGATGCTCGACCATCCCGGCGAGGAAGTGTTTTTTGACTGCATCGACGCCGACATCCACGCCATCGATCACGCCCGCAAGCTTTGCGCCCCGTTCATTGACCGGGTCGAATTCCACCATCGCAATGCCATGCGCTTTCTCCCAGCGAAAGGCTACGACCTCGTGTGGTCCGCCGGCCTCTTCGACTACTTGATGGACCGCAGTTTTGTCTTCCTGCTCAAATCCCTCCTCGCCGTCACCCGCATTGGCGGCGAGGTCGTCATCGGAAACTTCTCCCCCTTCAACCCAAGCCGCGACTACATGGAGTTGCTTGGAGACTGGGTGCTCTACCACCGCACGGAACGCCAGCTCATCGAGCTGGCCCGCGAGGCCGGAGCGCCAGCGGACGCCATCCAGGTCGAGTGGGAGCCGGAGGGCGTGAACTACTTCCTGCACGTCCGGCGGTGATCCCTCAGGCTCGGCATGGAAGCGCGTTCCACTCCCCGGAAGCAAAATCCAGCCATTCGGTCCCGCGGAACTGCTTCTTGTAATCGTAGGCGCCCGCCTCCTGCGTCGCATAGCCCGGATACAGGAACTCCATCCGTTGTTCACGGGCCATTCGCAACTCCAGCAACAGTGTGAGGATGCCCGGGCTGCGCCGTGCCGCATCTGGCTCAAACATGGCATACACGCTCGACACCGCGCGCTCCCCCACATCCAGAAAACTCACCGCCAGCAGCCGTTCCCTGTCCCACAACCGCAGCATCCGGCAGTCACATGGCCCGTGCTCCGGCGCATCCCCCAGGAAATTCTCCAGCGCATCTGGTACATTCTCGTGAAACCGCGTCTTGTGCCGCTCGAACATGCCGCGCAGACCATCATCCAGCCGTACAGGTACCAGATCGTGGCGCAGATCAGCATTGCGTTGCAACACACGCCGCTGGCTCTTTGTCGGCCCCCAGTCTGCCAGGCGGATGCGCAGCGGTGTGATCGTCTGCGTCACGCCCTCCTCTGTTTGCTGGCTCGCGTAGCGGAAGAACAACCTTCCAAAATGCCGCCACCCGCCCGCCCACAGCATATCCATCATGCCTGCGGGCACGGCATCGCAGAGAAATCCATCATCAAGATTCGTGGTCACACGGACTTTCCTCAGCCACATCTGCCAGCACGCAAGGCACAATCCTCGCGCGCCGTATCTCCCGCCGCCCAAACACCTCCCGGCTGCCTTATTTCGCCTGCGAAGGCACCGCAACGGGCACAGCAGCCTTCTGCACCTCCTCCGCGGGTTTCGGATTCAGTGGCGTCGCCGGCACTGCGATGAACTTGGCCTTCTCCGGGTCCATTTTCGGCAGATCTCCCGCCAGCTTGTTCACATCCGCAGGTGTCCCCTTCACCGCTGCCGCCGGAGCGGGCGTGGACAACGGTGCGGGCTCCTCCTTCCCGCAGGAAGAAAGCAGCGCCGCGCAAAGCATCCAGGTAAACGTTCTCATTCGGTAACATCACCGTGCCAGGTCCGAATGCAAACGCCCGACTTGCCCCATCCACAAGAAGCCAGCTACTTCACAAACATCGGATCGTCTGGGTTGCCCTTGCTGAGCAGGTAGGCCATCAGATCGAGGATGTCGTCCTCCTTGAGCATGTAGAGCAGGCCGGGCGGCATCATGCTGACCTTGCTCTCCTCCGTCTTGACCACGTCCTTCACATTGACGTTGGTGAAGTTGTTCGGGTCCATCATGTTGGTGCACACCATCATGTTGTCTCCGTTCATATTGGCGATGCGTCCCACAACCTGGCTGCCATCCTTTTTGGTGAAAACGGTGCTGCCATACTGGTCGCTGATCTCTTTGCTGGGCTCGATGATGTGCTCCAGCAGGTCACGCGGACTGTATTTGCCCGCCACGCTGGTCAGGTCGGGTCCGACGGCTCCACCTTCGTTATTGAAGCGATGACACGCAAAGCATGTCGCTGCTCCAAACATGTTCCGGCCGTTCTGGAAGTTGCGATTGCCTTCCAGGCCCACGCCGAGCGATTTTTCGAGGTCCGCAACGATCCACGCTTTGACGAAGTTCATCGGCTTGGACGTGAAAGTCGGCGCTTTGGCCTCCGGTTTGGCTTCGAGCACGTCTTTGATCGCGAGCTTCTCCTCCTCGCTCATCGTGCCGAGCGCGTCTTTTTTGATTTCGCCGATGAAGAGGTCAAACGAGGCCCCGCCCTTGTAATTCGCTGCGCGGAGGAACCAGCGGAAGTAATCCGCCCGCAGTTCCTTCGTCCAACCCGTCTTCGCGAAGCGCAAAATGCGCGCGTAGTCGATTTGCTCCTCCTGCGTGGGCGAGTCATTCACCAGCGGTGCCGCTTTGGCCACGATTCCGGCATCTCCGAGGAAAACGAGCACCTCCGCGAGATCGCGATTCAGGCCCGTGTCATTCGTCGGAAAGAGCGGATTGAGTTTCGCGATCAATTCGGCCTTCGTTGCCGCATCCGGCTCACCAAGACGCGTGAAAGCGAGCATGTAATCGCGAATCAGCGTGTTGCGATCGAGCCCCTTGAGCGATTTGAAGTCGATCTTGCCCAGCGCGTCGAGGATCGGCTTCAGCAGCGTCTTGTCTCCGCCACTGCTGCGTGCCAGCGCCATCAGCGCGGTCAAAGCAGCACGCGGATTAGCTTCGGAGAGTGCTTTGTCTTTCCAGGAGGCCACGGGCTGATGCTCCAAAGCAATGCGTGCGGCGAAACGGAGATTACGATCCGTGGAGGAGAGATGCGACCATGCAGCATCAATAGCCAAAGTGTCTTGTTTACCGTGATAGGCCTCGAGAGCACCTCGACCTGCCATTTGGTCGCTGATGGACTGGTGAAATTTTTCGACGTCTTTGATCTGCTCATTCAAGGAGGATGGTTCCTTGGCAATATCAGAACCCGTGTAGGTCACCCGATACAATCCCGACTGCACTTTGCGGCCACCGACGCTCACATACATGGCACCATCCTTCTTCGAGACCTCAATGTCCGTCAGCGGCAGCGGCGAAGCGCTCATGAACTCTTCCGCAGCACCGGTGTAGCCTGCGCCGTTCGGCGCGAGGTGCACGGCATACATTTTGCCGTAGCTCCAATCGCAGATGTAGAGCGCGTCCTGATACTTTTCGGGGAATTTGGCTCCGTAACCAAACGCGACGCCCGTGGGCGAGCCGGGGCCGATGTCCACGACGGCAGGCAGGCTGTCCTCCCAGCGTGCGGGCCATTTTTTGCTGCACGTGCGCCAGCCAAACTCGCCGCCGCTTTGCATGAAGCACACGCGGGTGGGGCGATACCAGGGCATGCCGGTGTCCCACTCCATGTCGGCGTCGAAGCCGAAGATGTCGCCGTTACGATTGATCGCGATGTCGTAGGTGTTGCGAGTGCCGGTGTTGATGAGCTCCCACTTTTTGCCGTCGAGATCGGTCTTCGCCAGCCAGCCGCCGGGGGCGAGCACATCACGCATGAAGCCGCGACCGAGCAGCATCGGGAAAAGCTGGTCCTCCGCCCAATGACGCGGCACGCGGCTCGTTTCGCAGGTCGGTTCCGGCGTTTGATTGCCGCACATCACATACAGGCTCTTGCCATCGGGCGATGCCACCACGCCATGCGGCCCGTGCTCGCCCGCTTTACCCGGAAAGGCTCGCAGCAACTCCACCGCATCGAATTGGTCGTCGCCATTCGTGTCCTTGCAACGATAGAGTCCCCTGCCCTGGTATGCATCGGCATTCACCACGCCATAAAGCGAACCGGCATGATAAAGCAGGCCCTGGCAGTGACCGAAATCGATGCTGAGCTTCTCGACCTTGGTGTCCGCGGCCTTAGCACCCGGTGTGATACGATACAGCGCTCCATATTGATCACTGCAAATGAGCCGGCCCTTGTCATCCTGCGTCATGGAGACCCACGAGCCCTCCTGTTCCTTCGGCACGGAGTAGAGCAACTCAACTTGGAAGCCCTTGGCGATTTTGATCTTTTCCACGGGTGTGGCCTGACCGGCGATTTGCGCGAAACTGGCCGTGGTGGCGAGAAAAAGCGGGATAAGAATGGATTTCATGGAGTGGTTTGAGGCCAAAAGAACGACTTGGCGGCCGCTGGGTTTCAAAAGTCGGGAGGACAGAACTGGAATGATGAACCCCAGGAAGCTTGTCAGCGCGCCTGCTCGTAGGCATGTGCGGCACGCAGCACGGTGACCTCGTCGAGCGGTTTGCCGATGATCTGGAGGCCGACGGGCAGTTTGACGCCCTCGACTTCGACCTCCCCGCAGGGCACGCTGATGCCGGGAAGGCCAGCCAGGTTCACCGGGATGGTAAACACGTCCTCCAGGTAGGCGGCGAGCGGATTGTCCTTCAATTCGCCGAGCTTGTGCGCGGGCGCGGGGCTGGTGGGCGAGACGATGACATCGACCTTCGAGAAGGCCTCGGTGAAGTCGTTGCGGATAAGCGTGCGGGCCTTTTGAGCGCGAAGGTAATAGGCGTCGTAATAGCCGCTGCTGAGCATGTAGGTGCCGAGCAGGATGCGGCGCTTCACTTCGGGGCCGAAGCCTTCGGAGCGGCTCTTCAAGTAGTGCTCCATGAGGTCGGTGGCGCTGCTGCTGCGGTGGCCGTAGCGCACGCCGTCAAAGCGGGCGAGGTTGGCGGAGGCTTCCGCAGGCGCGAGGACGTAGTAGGTGGCCACGCCGAGTTCGGTGTGCGGCAACGAGATCTGCTCAATGACCGCACCGAGGCTTTCGAGTTGCTTGATCGCGGCATCGACCGCGGCGGAGACACCGGCGTGCGTGCCGTCGATGAAGTATTCCTTCGGCAGACCGATGCGGAGGCCTTTGATGTCCTTGCCGATGCCGGCGGTGAAATCCGGCACCTCGACATCGAGCGAGGTGGAATCGCGGCCGTCTTTGCCGCAAAGATGATTCAACAGCAGCGCGGCATCTTCGACGGTCTTGGTGATGGGGCCGATCTGGTCGAGAGAAGACGCGAAGGCCACGAGGCCAAAGCGCGAGACTCGGCCGTAGGTCGGTTTCAGGCCCACGCAGCCGCAAAGAGCCGCCGGTTGGCGAATGGAGCCGCCGGTGTCGCTGCCGAGCGCGGCGATGGCGATGTCTCCGGCCACGGCGGCGGCGCTGCCACCGCTGGAGCCACCCGGCACGCGGCTGGTATCGCGAGGATTGCGGGTGACGCCGAGCGCGGAGTTTTCAGTCGTCGAGCCCATGGCGAACTCATCCATGTTCAGGCGGCCAAACGGCACGGCACCGCCCTGGCGCAGCTTTTGGATCGCACCAGCGTCGTAGGGCGCGGTGTAGTTCTCCGCGAGGATCTTCGAGGCGCAGGTGCAGGGCTGGCCGGTGACGTTCATGTTGTCCTTGATGCCAATCGGGATGCCACCGAGTGGCAGGGACTTGTCCGCGACATCGGCTTCCTTCAGTGCGGCCTCCGTGTCGAAGCTCAAATAGGCGCCGAGCTCGCCATTGCGGGCCTCGATGGCCTTGGCGACATCCTGCACGATGTCGCGTGATGTGATTTCCCCGGCTGTGAGACGCTGGCGAAGCTGGGCGATGGTCGAAGTGGCGAGAGACATGAGTTATTCGATAACTTTGGGGATCTGGAACTGGTCGCCGACGCGTTTCGGAGCGTTCGAGAGGCATTGTTCCTGGGTGAAGCCGGGGCGCTCCTCGTCCACGCGCAGCACATCAAACACCGGCATCGCATGCGAGGAAGGCTCGACATCGCCGAGGTCATGCGCCGTGAGGGTGTCGATATAGGCCAGCACGCCATCGAGCTGCTCTTCGTAGTGCGCGGCCTCCTCCGGCGTGAGCGAGAGGCGGGAGAGCTTGGCGACGTGCTGGATATCGATGTGGGCGGCGGGCATGGCGGGCGCTGAGATGGCAGCAGGGCGGCGTCTTTGCAAAAAGAAAAGGCGCAGGCCGGAACAGCCTGCGCCTCTCAAAAAATCAAAGATGTGCGATTACCAGTTCTGCGTGCGGGAGTAATTCGCCTGGGTCAACGCGGACCAGTCCTGGGCGAACTCGGTGTAGCCCCACCAGTTGTCCACGACCTCCTTGCGGTAATAAGGCGGGCGATAGGTGAGCTTCCAGGTCGGGAATGGGAAGGTGGCAGTCTCGTAGAGGCCGTAGCCAATCCGCACCACGGTGCGCTTGGTGCCTTCCACAATCATGTCGGATACTGCGGCGATGGGACCCTCTTTTTGGAGGGTGTAGCGCCAGCGCGCGGGATATTCAAACGGGCTGAAGATCATGTTGCCCACACCACGGCTCAACTTGCGGCTCCAGTTGAAACGATGGCCCGGAGGCGACTGGATGTCCGCCAGCGCAGGACCGGCGACGGTGAGAAGGGCGAGAGCGATGAGGAAAAAGCGATTTTTCATGTGGCAGCAGGGTAATAGCAAAATTCCGGCTGGTTTGGCAACAGCGAATATCGTGAAATTGTCACGGAAACGGCATCCCGGCCAATTTATGCACAGGAGGTGCCAAAAAGGCGGGCCATGCAGGAATCCGGACGAGGACAAACAATCCTTTGCCACAACCCATAGCCCGCCTAATCTCGCGCCCCCATGAATCCAGAGGTGCAAAACATTGTGGCAGCCGGAAAGCTTTCGGCGGCGGACGGCGAAAAAATTTCCAAACTCGAACCCGGCACCTGTGTGCAGCACAAAAGCTGGGGAATCGGCAAGATCGCCGAGTGGGACCTGCTAGGTGACCGCCTGACCATTGATTTCGAGGGGAAGCCCGGGCATTCCTTCAAACTCGCGTTTGCCGCCAGTTCGCTGGACATCCTGCCGTCCGAACACCTCCTCGCACGCCGCCTCTGCGACCTGCCCGGCCTTCAGGACCTCGCCAAAAACGATGCACCCGCGCTCGTCGTTCTCGCCCTTAGGAGCAGCGGTGGCACACTCTCGCTCGATGACCTGGAGCGCCTCTTGAAAGGCAAAATCATCCCTGACTCCGACTACAAGCGCTGGTGGGAGAATGCCAAGAAGACCCTCAAATCCCACCGCCACGTCGTCGTCCCGGCAAAACGCACCGAAAAGCTCCTTCTGCGCGATCAGGCGGAAAAACCCGCTGATGTCATGGTGAAGTCCTTCCTCGCCGCGCGCGATCTGAAGGGCAAGCTCTCCGCCCTGGCATCCATCACCAAGGATATTGATCTTTTCGAGGACGCGAAGACCGAACTGGTCCCGGTCTTCCAAGATATCTCCGACACCGTGCGCAAGAGCTTCAAGCTCAACCTCAAGGAGAGCCTTCAACTGCTGCTCGCACGCGATGAGCTGATCGACAGCCTGCCGGGTGCCGCGGCCCCCCTCGGCAGCATGAAGATCGCCGACCTCGTTTGTGAAACCCGCGCGACCCTGGCTGACGCGATCAAGTCCCTGCCCTCCGCCAGCCTCGCGCGCATCTACCGCGCCTTCCCCGAGGCGTTCCCGAACCGGGCATGGGTGCCTGAGATTCTCAACCACCTCACCAAGACCGGCGGCAAGGCCGTTGCCGAGATCGCCACGGTGCTCGACGCGAACGACGAGCTCGACGTGCTGGCCGACGCGCTGAAAAAGTCCCTGCGCAACCGCCTCCTCAGCGCCGATCTGCTGATCTGGATGGCCCACGAGCGCAGGGGCCTCGCCGAGTCCGTTTTCGACATCGACCTGGGCCATGCCATCCTCAGCGTGATCGAGAATGACCACATGGAGGGCGGGCCCAAACGCACCGGCCGCCTCCAAAGCCTCCTTTCCGATGATGGAACCTTGATCGGGGAAATGGTCACCGGCTCCGAGGACGATGACGTGCGCCTGTTCGCCAAGCGCATCTTGAGCAGCGCCTCCTTTGACGAACTGACGCGCCGGTCCTTGATGGCGCGCATCATCAAGGCCCGTCCCGAAATGGAGGCCATGATGGCCGAGAACGCCGGCCCCCGCCAGGATGACAGCCTGATCGTCTCCTGGGAGTCCCTGGAGCGCAAGAAGCGGGAGCTTGAGGACTTGGTGAACGTCAAAATCCCCGACAACAAGCGCGAAATCCAGATCGCCCGTGCCGAGGGAGACCTGCGTGAGAACGGAGGCTATAAGGCCGCCCGTGACCAGCAGGCCGTCCTCCTGCGCCTCCAGGGCAAGTATGAACGCGAAATCCGCCATGCCCGCGGCACGGATTTTGCCGACACTCCTTCGGACAAGGTCGGCATCGGCACGGTTGTTGATCTCTTCGACACCGGCACTGGGACGGCGGAGACGCTGACCATCCTCGGTGCCTGGGACGGGGATCTGGAGAAGAACATCATCAGCTATCTGTCAGAATCCGCCAAGGCTCTGATTGGCCGTGCCGCCGGGGAGGAGGTGGATCTGCCCGCAGACACCGCCCACGGCACACGCCGCGTGAAGGTGCAGGCGATCCGTGCCTACAAGTCGTAAGCCGCCGGTCAGTTGTCCTCAGCGGAGGCGTTCGATGCGCACCCGGCACAGACCGTGCCCGCGTGTCAGCCCGATTGAGCTTGCGGCGGCAGGGGTCAGGTCGATCACGCGGCCGCGCATGTACGGCCCGCGGTCATTGATGCGCACAACGACAGAGCGACCGGTGTGGATGTGTGTGCAGCGCACCAGGGTGCCCATGGGCCAATTGCGATGCGCGGCGGTTAGCGCCCCGGCATGAAAACGTTCCCCGCTGGCCGTCCGGCGGTCCATGTAGATCGAAGCGATGCCATGCTGCGTCTCAACGACCGTTGGCGATGGCGCAGTTGACGGGACAGGCGGTGGCGTGCCGCAGGAGGCCAGCAGGACCACGACGGGAGCGAGGATGGGCAAACGCATGGTGTTTGAAGGTGGGTGGCGGGGAACTTCAACCACCGCTTTCCCTTTTTACCTCATCACCACGCGCGCCGTCACGCCTTCATTCCCTCCTGGCGGAGGAAATTCTCCACCCAGGTGATGTCGTACTGGCCGTTTTGGAAGTCGGAGGTGGTGAGGACCTTGCTTTGCAGCGGGATGGTCGTCTTGATGCCCTCGACGGTGAACTCACCCAACGCACGGCGCATGCGGCGGATGGCGATGTCACGAGTGGCACCGGTGACGATGAGCTTCGCGATCATCGAGTCATAATACGGCGGCACGCTGTAACCGGCGTACACATGCGTATCGACGCGCACACCGCGGCCACCCGAGGTGTACCACAGGTTGATCTTGCCGGGGCTGGGCGCGAAATTGCGCGCGGGATCCTCCGCGTTGATGCGGCACTCGATGCTGTGGCCGCGCGGCTTCGCATTCAGGACGTGCTCGGAAAGCGGGAGGCCTGCGGCAATGCGGATCTGCTCCTTGATCAGGTCACAGCCATAGACCTCCTCCGTGATGGGATGCTCCACCTGGATGCGGGTGTTCATCTCCATGAAGTAGTAGTTCTCGCAGGCGTTATCGACGAGGAATTCGATGGTGCCGCAGTTCTCGTAGCCGATTTCTTTGCAGAGCTTGACGGCCGCATCGCCCATCCGCTTGCGGAGCTTTTCAGGCAGCTTGGGCGAGGGGCATTCTTCGATGATCTTCTGGTTGCGACGCTGCATGCTGCAATCGCGCTCGCCGAGATGGACGACATTGCCGTGAGAGTCGGCGACGATCTGGAATTCGATGTGGTGGGGCTTATCGACCAGCTTTTCCATGTACATGGAGCCGTCTCCAAAGCACTTCATGGCCTCCATCGAGGCGGCCTGGAAGGAGGAGATAAGCGTGGCTTCATTGAGCACCGGGCGCATGCCACGACCGCCGCCACCTGCGGTGGCCTTGATCATGACGGGATAGCCGATCTTGCGCGCCCAGGCGAGGGCCTCCTCCTCGCTCGTGATGATGCCGTCAGAGCCGGGGGTGATGGGCACACCGGCCTTGCGGGCGGTGTCACGAGCCACATTTTTGTCACCCATCATCGAGATCACCTTCGCGGACGGCCCGATGAACTTGATTTTGCACTTCTCGCAGATTTCCGCGAACTCCTCCTTCTCCGAGAGGAAGCCGTAGCCGGGGTGGATGGCGTCCACGTTGGCGATTTCCGCCGCGGAGATGATGCGGGCAATCTTCAGGTAGCTCTCCGTGCTCGGCCCGGGACCGATGCAAATCGCCTCATCGGCGAGGTGGACGTGCATTGAATCGACATCCGCCTCCGAATACACGGCGACGGTTTTCACATCGAGCTCTTTGCAGGCGCGGATGACACGGAGAGCGATTTCACCACGGTTGGCGACGAGGACTTTTTTAAACATCAGGGCTAAGGGCTAAGGGCGGAGAGCAAAGGGACGGAGGCGGAGGGCTGAGAGCGAAGGGCGTGGAATCAAATACAGCGCGGAAGATAAGAAAGGCCGGCGAAGCGAAAGGTTTGGAACTCTTCGCCCTTTGCCCTATGCCTTCAGCTCAAAGAGGGGCTGGCCATACTGGACCGGCTTGCCGTCCTCGACGAGCACGCGGGCGATGGTGCCGCGCGCCTCGGCCTTGATCTCGTTCATCACCTTCATGGCCTCGATGATGCAGACCGTGGTGTTTTCATCCACCTGGTCGCCGATGTTCACGAAGGACTTTTCCCCCGGCGCAGCGGAGCGGTAGAATGTACCCACCATGGGGGAATTGATCGTCGGACCAGCCGGCGCGCTGGCTGCGGTGGCCGCTGTCGGGGCGGCGGCGGTCGCGGAAGCGGCGGCCGGGGCGGCCACGCTCACAGGAGCCACCACGGGCGCGGCGGCGGGCACAGGCAGGTGCTTCAGCAGGTCGCCTGCAGCAGCGAAGTCGCTGCCACGGCGGATCTCCAGTTTCGCGTCCTTCTGTTCGATGTGGAAGTAGGACAGGTCGTTGTCGGCCATCAGGCCGACGATCTCGCGGATGTGAGCGAGGTCAAAATTCGAGGCGACGGCGGCGGCAGTTCCGGATTTCGGGGCAGACTTCGGAGCGGCGGCCTTCTTGGCGGTCGGTTTGGCTTTAGGCATGTCGGGGAGTGTGTTGGTTGCGTCGGGACGCGGCAAAAGGCTAACGCGCCCGCCTCCCGTGGCAAGAACAAAGGCCGGGTGTGGTCATTTGGCTTGAGGTGAGGCGCTGGCGGCGGTCTTCGCTTTTTTGGGTGCGAAAATCTTGCGGTCGAGGTTTTTGGCGAGGTCGGCTGGCGCGCTGATGTCCGCGCCACCGTCGGGAACGGGTAGTTTCGCCGTCCAGAGCAGCGCGTTCATGAGCATGCGGCGCTGCTGCGGCACGGCCCAGCTCGCATGCAGGTCACCGCCGGTGAATCCGAAGCTCCGACCGCCCTCCGGCCGCTCGTAGGCCCAGGCGACCACCTCCGCGCGACCAGCATGCGCCTTGGCATCCTCGGTTTTTCGGCTGGAATCGGGCATGAGGCTGGAAAGCAGCGGCGTGACGCCTTTTTCAGCAAAGTGCAGGTTGTAGAGCCAGCCATCCTTCAGCAGCTCAAAGGGCTGCATGCCGGTAGTGACGACATGCGCGGCCACGGAGTCGAATTTCACATCCCAGTGGCCACGGCAGCCGATGTCCGGCTGGAAAACGGCTCCGAACCAGTTTTTGAAGTCGGATGCGAGTTCGGCCGGACAGTCGATCGCTTGATGCAGAATGACGAATCCGGCTCCAGAGGCCGCCAGCGCCTTGATCTTCGCCAGCCGTTCCGGTGCCAGGAAGGGCAGCTTCGCGCCGCCATCCATGTAAAAGACCACCGCGCGCGCGCCGTTGAGCAGCGCCTCGTTTTTCGGCCATCCATCCGCCACCATCACAGGCGCGACGCCAGGAACGGCGGCCAGCCACTCCCCCAGCAGCGCGCAACCGGCGAAATACTCGTGCTGGCCGGGCTTGTTGCTCGGCGCGCCAGCCAGTAGCACGATCTTTGCCGCGGCAGCATCCGTGGGCAGCACCTCCAGCGGCACCTGTTGCTGCTCGGTAGTCAGTTCGGCGTGCAGGGCGGTGGTGAGCAGGAAAAGAAGGCAGCAGAGGCGTTTCATCGCCGCGAGGCTATCAGCACGCCGTCAGGCTGGCAAGCATCGCGTGCCCCACCGGTGCTCCTGCTCGGCCGTGTCGAGGCGGGGAAAATGGAATGACGGCCTGCGCGCCATCCAGCGCCGGTGTCCGCTGCACTTCAGCGCGGATGGATGCCACGCTGCTGCGGCACATCATCAGCCATGTGGCTCTCCAATGCCGTCCAATACTCCCCCGAGGGCGCGACGGTGGACTTTAATCTGCGCCGCGAGGGTGAAAAAGCGGTGCTGGCCGTCCAGGATCACGGCATCGGCATCCCGGAGGCGGATCGTGCTCGGCTTTTCGAGGCGTTTCACCGCGCCTCGAATGTGGGGGAGACTCCCGGCACCGGCCTGGGGCTGTTGCTGGTCAAACACTGCGTGCAGTTGCATCAGGGAAGCATCACCTTCGATTCGCAAGAGGGCGTGGGCACGACATTCACCGTGCGGCTGCCGGTTGGCGGGGGGTAGCCAGGGTGTCGTGTGATGTGCGAGAGCGGCGGGACGTTTTCGCGCGCGTTCTGGCCTGCACGCGGCTCTTCGGGCGAAGAAGCGCCCTGCCTCACGCATCGCATTCACTCGTCTCCCGGCATGGCTTGAACCTCTTCAATCAGCCATGGGTTGATCGACAATCGTCAGTCAAACGGCTGGCGATGGCTCTGCGACCCTCGGATTGACGATGGATGAGCATTCGATGGCTGATTGTTGATGTGTTTCAGCGCGGGCGTCATCCGACCAAAGTCGGATGACGAACTGCTTGACGTAGGTTGGGAAGGTCCGGCAGAAATGGCTTTGTTGACATGAAAAACGACCTGCGCCGGACTTCCCGGCCTGGCGTTCGAGTGCCGCTTCCTCCTTCGTACGCGGCCAGACCGGTCGGGAAGTTTGGCGGCGCGAGCCTGGGATATGGCGGTGCGGTTTCCGCCAAACCTTCCCAACCTACATATCCGACTTTGGTCCTAGGAGTCCTAGGACCAAGGTCCGATAACCACATGTTTGGAGGTGGTGCAGGATGGTCGCCGTCAGACAAACCCAATCGAACACACCCACAAACATGAACACGAACACCACCACATCCAAAGACATCAGCCCCAAGACCACCGTCATCGGCGCTGGCCTCCGCACCACCAACCACAACGAAACCTTCATCCGCACAAAGACCTCACACCGAAGGGCGAGATCAAAGGCGGCACCGGCGGCGATCCTGAGGACGATCCTCCTGGCAGTATGAACCACAACCAGACGCTCGTGCGTGCCAAGGACCTCACACCGAAGGCCGAGATCAAAGGCGGCGGCGGACCCAACGACCCTGAAGACGATCCTCCCGGCTCCCAGAACCACAACGAACTGCTCATCCGCGCCAAGGACCTCACGCCGAAAGCGGAGATCAAAGGCGGCGTCGTGGTGCATGAGCGCCGTGGCCGCTGATCTTTGACTGAAAAGCCTCCAACTCATCCACGGGCCGCCTGAGAACCAGGCGGCCCGTTTTTCGTAGGTTGGGAAGGTCCGGCGCAGAGAGCGTCGATGGAACAAGGAATGGCCTTCGCCGGACTTCCCGACCTGGCGTGCGAGCGTCTTTGGGCCATCGCCCCCCCCAACCCGGTCGGGAAGTTTGGCGGAGGAGACTTGAGATGATGGCAGTGTGTTTTTCCGCCAAACCTTCCCAACCTACGAGATTCTGCTTGCCTCGATTTCTCGCGTTCGTGAACTGCGGGCATGGCTTGGTTCGTCCCACGACAGATTCCGTTGCCGGCAGGCTTTATCGGGTTTGATCCGCAAAGCAGCGTGCCGGACACCCAGTTCACCGCCTACGGCCGTCATCTCCCGCATTGGCGCAGGGAGGGTGCGTGCTACCTGGCCACGTTCCGGTTGCGCGACTCGCTGCCGGAGGAGATCGTGGCGCGGATGCGGGACGAGCAACGGCAGTGGCAGGCGCGGCTGGCATCCGCCGCCTCAAAGAATGAAGGCCGCATCCCGCAGCAGGAGTGGTCCGAGTGGCAGGCCTTTGAGCAGCGACGGGCACGCAAGCTCGATCTGCTGCTCGATGAAGGGCGCGGTGAGTGCCTGCTGCG
Source organism: Verrucomicrobiaceae bacterium (assembly GCA_015075365.1). GTDB lineage: Bacteria > Verrucomicrobiota > Verrucomicrobiia > Verrucomicrobiales > Verrucomicrobiaceae > Prosthecobacter. Next base: position 1,286,665 of record JABTUN010000003.1, on the reverse strand, counting down.
CCATGCGGCGCATCGGACGCCTCTGGTTGAGGCGCTGCACCATCAAGAAGGCACCCGTGTCGAGATGCTCGCGTATGCGATCATGCCCAACCATGCGCATGTGCTGTGCCGTCCGCTGCCAGGCCATGCGCTCGAAGCGCTGCTCGGTTCGTGGAAACGGCGCAGCAGCCAGCGGATTCATCGCCTGCTGGGACGCAGCGGCCCGATGTGGCAGGACGAATCCTGGGACCGGATCATTCGCGATGGCGATCATTACGCCACCGCCGCGCGCTACATCGCCAAGAACCCTCTCGCGGCAGGATTGAGTGAAGATGAAGCGACGGTGTGGCTGCATCCCACGATGCAAGGAGCGTAGGTTGGGAAGGTCCGGCGAAAATGGCTTCAATGACATCAAAAACGACCTTCGCCGGACTTCCCGACCGCGTGCGAGCGTCTTTTGGCCCTCGCCCCCCCAAACCCGGTCGGGAAGTTTGGCGGGGGGTGCCTGGGATGCGGCGGTGCGTTTTCGCGCCAAACCTTCCCAACCTACGACGCTACGCGGCATCGCTCACCGCCCACGCAATGACGCCCTCGCATTTCTCGGCGAAGCCTTGTTCGACGACACGTTTTTGCACGCGGGCGAGCACCTCGGGGTCGTCGAGGCTGGGCGGGGTCTTTTCGACGAGCTGGCAGATTCGCCAGTGATCGCTGGCCTGCATGGGAGCGAGGCATTCCCCGGCACGGGCGCTCAAAAATGGCTGTTGATAGGCAGGACTGAGGTCGCCGATGAAAAACTGCTGCGGGAAGTGCGGGAAGCCGAGGCCCTCCGCCCGCTGCGCGAGTGTGGCGGAGGCATCGGCGGCGAGCTGGAGCATCAGTTCCCGTGCGACACTCTCCTCCGGTACTTTGCAGATCGTGAGCGTGACGCGATGCAGCGGGAAGTACTGGCCGCGCAGCTCCTTTTCGAGCGAATCCGGCCGCAGCAAGGCAGCGCGGCAGTTTTCATGCGCGGTCTCGACCTGCGCGAGATCGGCCAGCCATGCCGCATCGCGTGAATGCGCGCGCAGCCAGTCATTCAGCGCGTCCTCACCGCCGAGACGGCTTTCGAGAGCCGCGTGCCACTGCTGGAGAGCGTCTTCTGAAGGAGGCTCGGTTTGCGCGGCCAGCGCGGCGATGCCCTGCGCGTGCCGCGTGGCCCACCGGGTGATGCTGTCGTCGATCCACCAGCAAGCGAGGCGCTGCGCGTCCGTCACAGGCACTGCGCCGCTGAAATGACGCAGGAAGTCTTCGTGCGTGATGTGGCGCAGAGCGAGCCAGGCATCGAGCTCTTCGCCCGCGATGAGGTTCTTCTCGATGCGCCAGTCCTCGGAGGCGCTTTCAGCCGCGGCAGCGTCGAGAAGCGTGCCGGGGTCGTCCTTCGCGTGCACGTCACCGCGCAGCTCGGCGGCGTGGAGAACATCGGCGAGGGTGGCGGAGCGGCCGGGGCTGGTGAAGAGAGTCATGGCGGGGGGGGAAGTCTGAAGTGCGCCTCCGTGCTGTCCAGCACCCGCGTCGTGAAGAGAGTCATGGCGGGGGGGAAGTCTGAAGGGCACCTCTGGATAGGGGGTGTTGCAACAAGTCGGGGTTTGGCGGCAAAAAGGCGATTTTTGACCGGCTTATCACTGTCCAGATCGTGACAGGCGAGCTCTGTTCTGGAGGATTGTCGGTTTGAGGGGCTTGTTTGGGCGCGACGGGGTCTGTCGGGTCTCTTTGTTGGGTTCTGCGGGCGTTATCCGATCAACGCTGGCATAGCGGTCCATGTTATAGACCAGGTTGCTGAGGTGGTTGTGCTGCGTGGCTCGCTTGAGTCCGATGCTGCGACACAGGTCGCCTCCCATCTGGGCGATTCGCGCGAAGATGTGCTCCACCACTCGCATCCGGTTGATCCGGTGATTGGTCTGCTGCTCGGCTTCGCTCAAGGGGTGTCCACGCGTGGCTTGCGCATGAGGAACTCCTGCGCGTTGACCTGGATCAGCAGGCCTCGTGCTCGGCGCTGTGATAGGCGCTGTCGGCGAGCACGGCCTGGTCTTTGTCATCAAGCAGTTCCTCGAACACCTGGCTGTCATGCACGCTGGCGGGCGTGGTGGTGGCTTTGAGGATGAGCTTGGTCTTTAAATCAGCCTTCACATGGTTCTTCCACCCGTAGTGCGACTCGTTGTTCTTCTTCGTCCAGCGTGCCTCGCTGTCTTTCTGGCGGCCCACGGCGGGTTGGCGTCGAACTCTTCGGGCCTCTTGCCGTCTTTGATGCTCTGGTTCTGCTCGCGGTTGTTACGCTGGCGCGGGGCCTCAGTGAAGCTGGCGTCAATGATGCTGCCTTCGTGCGCGATGATGCCTTTGCCTTCCAGGATCAGGCCGAAGGCTTGAAGAGCTTGCGCCCGCCTTCGCGTCCGTCCTGCTTAATGCGCTGCTTGAAGTCCCAGATCGTCTTGGCGTCCGGGATGTCGTCGCCGATGCGCAGGCCGAGGAAGGCTTTAAAACTGGTGCGGTCGAAGATTTGCTCCTCGGTGGCGTCGTCGCCCAGCCCGTGGAATCTCTGCAGCACGAGCACTTTGAACATGAGCACGGGGTCGAAGGGGGGCTTGCCGCCCTTCTTCCAGTCCCGTGTCGCGTAGCCGGTGAGCTCTTCGAGCAGCGGACGGAAGCTCTCCCACGGGATGATGTCGCGCAGCTTGAGGATGCCGACGCTCCGCGCGGCGACGGCCTGCTCGTGTTCGATGGCGCTGAAGAGTCCTCCTCCTCGTTCGGTCCTGCGATAGCGGTTCATGCCCCTTTACATGGCGCATCATTCACTCTCTCGAAAGTGCTGCCTCGGGGAAATGAGGTTTCCAGAGGCACCCTGAACCTCGAAAATCAGCAATGGGTTGATCGACAATCGTCAATCCAAGGGCAGGCGAGGACCGACGGACGTTCGGATTGACGATTGATGAGCATTCGATTGTTGATTATTGAGGTTTTACGCCCGGCAATCCGCCAGATTCTCCCGGCAAATCGCGATGCTGGGATGCTCGGGCGGGAGTTTGTCCTCGAAGATGCGCAGGGCGCGTTCATAGAATGCGGCGGCGTCGCGCAGACGGCCCTGCTGCACATGGACGGAGGCGAGGTTGTTCAGCGTGATGGCCACATCCACATGATCACGGCCTTGCAGCTTCTCCTTGAGCGCTAGCGACTGCTCGTAGCAGCGCCACGCCTCATCGAGATGACCGCGTGCCTGATGCAGCGCGGCCTGATTGTTGAAGCTGACGGCGATCTCGTAGTGCTCCGGGCCGTGCTCGCGCAAGAAGACGGCGTGGCTGCGCTCATACAGCGCGGCGGCCTCGTCGTACTTTTTCAAACCGACGAGGATGGAGGCCAGCGCGGCCTCATCCGCCGCGACACGCACATGCTCCGCACCGAGGAGACGCGCACGGATTTCCACCGATTTGCGCGCGGGCTCCTCCGCCTCCGCGTAGCGGCGTTGGGCGTGGAGGATGCCGCCGAGGTTGTGGTAGATGGTGGCGGCGGCCTCGGACTCGCCGCCGTTAGCCTCGCTCTCGAGCTGCAAGGCCTCGTGGTAGAGGCGCATGCCGTCGTCGAATTTGCCCATATATTTGTAGAGCACAGCCCAGTTGTTCAGCACGGCACGCGTGAGTTCTGAGGTGGGGCCGCAGACCTCGCGGCAGACGGGCAGCAGCTCGCGAAAGACTGCCTCGGACTCCGCGTAGCGTGCGTCACTGCGCAGGGAGTCGGCATGCTGGAGTGAGGCGATGACATCGGCCTCGGTGAAGGGTTCGTCGGTGGGAGGCGGGGGGGTGTTCATGACGGTTTGGGCTGTTCCCTCTTCAATCAGCAATCGGTTGATCAACAATCGTCAATCCAAGGGCAGACGAGAGCCAACGGACGTTCGGATGGATGATTGATGAGCATTCGATGGTTGATTGTTGATGTGTTTCGGTGCGGGCGCACTCCGACTAAAGTCGGATAACGAACTGATTGACGTAGGTTGGGAAGGTCCGGCGAAAAGGGCGATGATGACGCGAAAACTGGCCTTCGCCGGACTTCCCGACCTGGCGTTCGAGCGTCGCTTTCCCCTTCGTACACGGCCAGACCGGTCGGGAAGTTTGGCGAAGCAGACGGGTGATGTGGCGGCGCGTTTTCCGCCAAACCTTCCCAACCTACGGCATCCGACGAAGGTCCTAGGACCAAGGTCCGATACCCGGTTGTTTGGAGCTGATGCAGGATAGTCGCCGTCAGCCACACGGCTTAACAACACAAACCAAACAAACACATCCAAACAACCAACACATAGAAACACACGACCATGAACACCAGCATCAACACCACCAGCGCCCAGTCCTCCAAAGACATCAGCCCCAACAACACCGTCCTCGGCGGTGCATTGACCGGCAACCACAACGAAACCCTCGTTCGCGCCAAGGACCTCGAAGCCAAGCGCACGGTCATCGGTGGCGGGCTGAAGGTAGTCAACCATAACGAAACGCTCGTTCGTGCCAAGGACCTCGCGCCCAAAGGCACAATCACCGGCGGTGTTGTCCTTCATGACCGTCGTGGCTCGATCAACCACAACGAAACGCTCGTCTGCGCCAAGGACCTCGCTCCGAAGGCAGAGATCAAGGGCGGTGCGATCATGCATGACCGTCGCCCTGGCACGCTCAACCATAACGAAACGCTCGTTCGTTCCAAGGACCTCGCTCCCACAGGCTCGGTCATCGGTGGTGCGATCATGCATGACCGCCGCCCTGGCACGCTCAACCACAACGAGACGCTCGTCCGCACCAAGGACCTCGCTCCGAATGGTGAAGTCAAAGGCGGGAAGAACATCCGCACTGGTTTCAGCAACCATAACGAAACGCTCGTCCGTTCCAGGGACCTCACCCCCGAGGGAGAAATCAAAGGCGGAGTCCGCAAGGCGGGCAAGGATCAAGATGTGTATTGATTGCCGAGATTCTCATCGATCGGCACCCGCCCCTCCCCACTACGGGCCACCTGTTCTCACAGGCGGCCCGTTTTTCGTTGGGGGAGTGAACGGAACGGGCGTCATTTGCCCTGCGAGAGCGGTGGGATGTTTCCGGGCGTGTTTCGGCCTGCGGGCAGCGCTTCGGGAACGAAGCGCCCGACCTTCGCTCGTGGCTCACTTCCCGCTCAAGACCTCGAGTGCCATCACAGTGGCGGCGTTGCGGCTCTCGACGCCCATTTTTTGGAAGCAGGTGCTGAGGTGCTGCTTGGCGGTTTTTTCGCTCATCTCGAGGATGGCGGCCACATCGGCGTTGCTCTTGCCCTGCGCCACCCAGAGGAGCACCTCCGCCTCGCGGGCGGTGAGGCCGTAGGCTTTTTGCAGCAGGTCGGGGCGCTCGAAGTCGGGGCTGAAGCCGCTGTTGTCGGCCAGGCGCTGCTTCAGGGCGTCAGACCGCGCCAGGCGGATCTGCACCGCGGAAAGGAGGTCGTCACGCACCACCGGCTTCGTGAGGTAGTCGTCCGCGCCAAAGTTCATGCCCACCCGCACATCGCTGCGGTCGCTTTTGGCGGTGAGGAAGATGAAGGGCGTGTTGGCGAAGGCCACGTCATCTCTGAGGGCCTGGACGACGCCGTAGCCATCGAGCTCCGGCATCATGACATCACACAGGATGAGGTCGGGGCGCTCCTTGCGGGCGACCTCGATGCCGACGCGGCCGTTTTCCGCCACGCAGGTCTCGTAGCCCTCCATCTGGAGCATGAGGGCCACATTCCGGCGCATGGGTGCCTGGTCTTCGATGATGAGAATTTTTTTCGCCATGGGCGGATGGTGGCTCTTTTCTAGGAAAGCGCCATCCGACTAAAGTCGGATGTCCCGGAGGTGCAAAGTGTGGTTGAATACCGCCCAATGACACCCCAGCAAGTCCATCTCATCCGCAAAACCTTTGCCGAACTCTCGCGCCACGACCATGTGGCGGCGCTGGTTTTCTACAAACGGCTGTTTGAGCTGGCACCGGAGCTGCGGCCGATGTTTCGCGGGGACATCGAGGTGCAGTCGAAGAAACTCATCGACATGCTGGGCGTGCTGATCGCCATGCTGGAGCGTCCGCTGGGCCTGGAGCTCGAATTGAAGGCCATGGGAGCGCGTCACGCGGGCTACGGCGTGAAGGACGAACACTATGCCGTGGTGGGCGCGGCCCTGATGGCCATGATGGCGGAGGCGCTGGACAAGGACTTCACGCCGGAGGTGCGCGCGGCCTGGACGGCGCTTTACAGTGCGGTGGAGACGCTCATGAAGGCGGGCGCGGCGGAAGTGGCGCACGAGGCGGTGCGGTAGGGCGTTCCAAACGTTCTGCCGACTGCGCAGACAGATCGCCGCTCGCCGCAACTTGAGGAGCAGCCGCCCTACCCATTGAAGAGCGGCAGGCGCACGGTGAAGGTGGTGCCGCGGCCAAGTGTGGACTCGAAGGCGAGGCTGCCGCCGTGGAGATCGACGCAGCGTTTCACGATGACGAGACCCAGGCCGGTGCCCGGCGTTTCGCCGACGTTGCTGCAACGATGAAAAGCCTCGAAGAGACGGTCCCGCTCGTTTTCAGGGATGCCGATGCCGTGGTCGATGACCTCGAAGACAGCATCGCGGCCCTCGCGCCGGCCGGTGAAGAGGACTTCGCCTCCCTCGGGGCTGTATTTCACAGCGTTCGTGATGAGATTGCTGAAAATGTGGCGCAGCAGCGCCTCGTCGGCCAGAGCGCCGCGCAGATCACACTCCGCGCGCCAGTGGACCGGGCATTTGCGGTTCGTGGCGGAGAGATTCTCGTCCACGATCTTGCCGGCGAGGACGTCCAGATCGCACGGCGCGGTCTTGCAGCCGAGCTTGCCGGCCTCGACACGGCCGAGCACGAGCACCTGCTCCATGAGGCCGGCCATGTGGCGCGTGGCGCCGAAGATGTCGTTTTGCAGCTCCACGCGCTGCTCCGGCGGCAGCTTGTCGTTGTAGTGCCGCATGAGCTCGACGGCGCTCATGATGATTCCCAGCGGTGTGCGGAACTCGTGGCTGACCATGGTGACGAAGCGGGATTTGAGCTCCCCGAGCTCGCGCTCGTGCTCGAGAGCGCGGGCGATCTCCACCTGCGCCTTTTGCAGCTCCGCGGTGCGCTCGTTGACGCTTTTTTCGAGCAGGGATGCCACCTCCGACTTCACGCGGTTGGATTTCCGCAGCGCGGCGATCCAGCCGCTGAAGATGAGCACCACCGCCAGGACGGAACCGGCCCACAACCAGAGCTGACGGGCGCGCACCACGGGGGAAAGGCCGAGCGATTTCACATCGCCCGCGTCCAGCACACGGAGCAGGCGCGGATCGAGCGTGGTGGCGCGCTGGACCAGGCCGCGCACGAGCACATCATCGTCCGCCTTGATCGTGTCCAGCGCGGCGCGGCTCTGCGTGCGCAGCGTGACGGGCAGCTTCTCCCCGTCCGCCTCGATGAGCATGGATGCGCGCCATTCTCCCTGGTCCAACGGCACCTGCTGGAGAGTGAGCAACCGTCCGCGTGTCTCCACGAGGTCGGCGGTGTGCGCACCGGCGGCGATGTCCGCCAGCCGCGCGACCACGGGCTTGATCTCCGCCTTCTGGCCGGTGCTGCGCAGGTGGCACTCGTAAAGATCGCAACCGGGCATGGTCATCGCGGTGTCATTGGCAAGGCGCGCGCCGACGACTTCCACCTCGTCGCCGGGATTCACACCGGCCCATGTGCCGCGCTGCCTCTCGACGCGATCCCAGGACTGCAGCATCTGCACCCGCAGCGCGGCCTCACCACCCGCGCCGCGCAGGTGCAGGACACCATTGGGCGTCTGCCCCAATACGACGCCTTTCACACGCACAGGCCGCGCCGGCTCCACCTCCCGCGCCTCCACCTTCGCAATAGTGGCCGCTGGCGTGGTGAAAGGATCGTCCTCCCCTTCCCGCAAGGTATCCAACTGCGGCAAACCGGGCACAAAAAGAACGCGCCCGAGCTGCGGCGTGGACGAAATCGCGCCCGTGACGCGCACACGCATGCCAAACAAGCGCGCGGGAGGCGCGGCGGGCGCGGGCAGCGTGATGTTGGCGTCAAACACCCCGTCATTCAGAATAAGCCGCACGAGGAGATCAGGCGCATGGTGACGCCACTCGACGATCGTGCCCTCAAAGGTCACCCACTGGTCCATCGAGCCATGGGCGAGTAGTTTGGCCGCGTCGGCCGGCTCCGGATCCGGCAGCGCCACGTTGCCAGTGATCTGAAAATCATCCGCCGACACACGCATGAACGCACCAGCCGGAGTGGGCGTCACCAGCGTCTGGCCAATGACGAGGACCCGATCCCCCTGCTTTGGGGGCGTGAGCCGGCGCGGGTAGCGCACCGCGATGCCATGGCGCCCGTCGTGGACATGGAAGTAGTTGAAGTAGGTGCTCGATCCCAGAACCACGGTCTCCACGCGCACTGGCAGCGGCTTGTCCTGCACCGCGGCGGGATCCAGTGCCAGCACGGCCTCAATGGACTCCAGCGGCTTGCCCGCCTCCTGCCCGCGCGACACCGCCGCCGCCAGCAGCAGCACGGCGCAGGATAAAAGCCGGGGAGGACCAGGAATCATGTATTTCGATGTTATTCTGCCACAAAACGACCGCGATCCGGTATCCGACGAAAGTCGGATGCCGTGCGCCCGGATCACGTGCTGGATTTCAGATGGCATTTGACCGCCTCCAGCAGGGCATCACGCGCGACAGGCTTGATGAGATACGCGTCCGCGCCAAGGCCGATGCCCTCGCGCACGTCAGCGCGATCGCCTTTGGCGCTGAGGAAGATGAACGGCGTGCTTTTCAACGCCTCGTCCTCCCGCAGCGCCTGGAGGAAGGCGTGGCCGTCCATCCCGGGCATCATCACATCGCACAAAATGAGGTCAGGATGCTCACGGCGGGCGGTTTCGAGGCCTTCGAGGCCGTTGGCGGCGGTGAGGGCGGTGTGGCCCTCGAGCTGGAGCATCAGCGCCACATTGCGGCGCATGGTGGCCTGGTCTTCGATGATGAGGATTTTGTGTGGCATGATGGATCAGGGGAAAAGAGGGAGTCTCACGATGAAGGTGGTGCCGCAGCCGGTTTCGCTGCGCACCTCAATGCTGCCGCCGTGCAGTTCGACGCAGCGTTTCACGATGACGAGGCCCAGGCCGGTGCCAGGCGTCTCGCCGACGTTTGAGCAACGGTGGAAGGCCTCGAAAAGACGCGCACGGTCCTTTTCCGGGATGCCGATGCCGCGGTCGATGACCATGAAAACGACCTCCGGCCCCTCGCGGCGGAGGCGCAGCGTGACCTCCGCGCCCGCCGGGGAATATTTGACGGCGTTGGCGACGAGATTCGACAAAATGTGCCGCAGCAGCGCCTCATCCACCGACGCGCCGGAGAGATCACCACCGACATGCAGCGCGATCGGGCATTTGCGGTTCGAGATGGACTGCGTCTCGTCGATGATGCGCTCCGCGAAGGCGGTGACATCCAGCGGACGCGGCTTGCAGGTGAGTTTGCCGGCCTCCGCGCGGCCCAGCAGCAGCACCTGCTCCATGAGCCCGCCCATGTGCTTCGTGCTGGACTGGATCTCGTGAAGCTGGCGCGCCTTCTCGTCCTCCGGCAGGCGGTCGGAGTAGTGCTGGAGCAGCTCCACCGCGCTCATGATGATGCCCAGCGGCGTGCGAAACTCGTGGCTGACCATCGTGACAAAACGTGATTTGAGCTCTCCCAGCTCGCGCTCCTGCTCCAGGGCGCGCTGGAGTTCTGTCTGCACTTTTTCCAGCTCGTTCGTCCGCTCGGCGACGCGCTTTTCCAGGGTCTGGTTCATCTCCAGCATGGCTTGCTCGGCGCGCTTGGTCTCCGTGATGTCGTGATGGATGACGACGACCTCCGTGATCTGTCCTGCCTCGTTTTTTAGCGGGTAGAGCAGACCGCCGATCCAGCGCGTCTCGGGCGGGTCCGTGTTGACCGGGAAAGGCACGGGCGGCACCTGCACCACTTCGCCATCGAAGGCCTTGCGGATGTGGTTCACGGCGCCGGACTCGATGAGATCGGGCGCCTGCAGCACATTAAAGGCGAGCCCCTGCTCGTCCGTGAGGCGGAAAAGCCCGCGCCAGGCGTTGTTGAAGAGCTTCGTCTGACCGTCCGGCGCGAAGATCTGCACGCTGAGCGGGCTTTGCTCAAAGAGCAGCTTCCACCGTTGCTCACTGGCACGGGCGGTGTTCGTGACGGCATTGAGCTCGGCATTCACCGCAGCCAGCGCCCTGCGGGAGCGCCACAGCATGAGCACCCAGCCTCCGAGAACCAAGATGCCAGCGGCACCCGCGCCCCCCCACAGCCAGAGGCGCTGGTTGACGATCTCTGGGGAGACGCCGAGGGACTCCGCCCCCGACGGGCTGAGGAGCCACAACTGCCGTGGCGTGTCTGGCGTGGCATGATCCACGACGGCTTCGAGCAGGAGGTCATCTCCCTCCTTCAGTGTGCCAAAAGGGTGCAGCACACTGCTCTGATGCACGGCGGTCATGCGCTGGCCGTCGGAGGTCAGCAGCAGCGTGGTGCGCCATTTGCCCCCCTCGATGGACGCGGTCTGGAGGGTGAGCAGGCGGGCGCGGACCTTGACCAGATCCGCCGTGTGCTCGCCTCCCGCGATCCTTGCCAGGCTTGTCTCCACTGGCTCCACGATCTCCTGATGGCCCGTCACCCGCACACTGGCATTGGCCAGGTCAAAGGCGGCATACCGGTCCGAATCGAAGGCATGGCCGGAGACCTCCACGACATCACCAGTCATGACTTCCGGCACCGGCACGTCACCGTAGGCGATTCCGGGCGGGTTCCCCGGTCGCGGCCAGGGCTGCTGCAAGGTGACGCAGATCGCGCCGCGCTCTCCACGGATGTAGAGCACGTTCCGCTCTCGGCCGACGATCACGCCTTTCGCCCTCACCGGCATGCCTTTGGGCACGTTTCCCCCGGCGATGTCGGCGATCGGATGCTCCGGCGCGTCAAACGGGCTCTCCATCCCCGGTTTGACGACCTGCACAAAGAATGGATCCGGGACAAGCATCTGCGCTCCGCGAAAGTTCAGCGCCAGGCCCGTCGCCAGACCGGTGAAGCGGAGCCGGGCGCCGAAAAGGTTCTTCGGCAACTGCTTCACGTCCGGGCTGCGCACGCTGACCGTCGTCCAGGTGCGGTCGTCACCCACGGCATAGGTCATGCCGCTGGATTGAAGCATCCATGCATGCACCACGGCCTCAAAGGTCACCCAATGCCCCTCATTGCGGTAGGCCATCAAGGTGTCCAGGGAGACCTCCTCCGGCGCTGGCACCGTGCCCTTGCCCACGACTCGGGCAAAGGCGTGCAGCATGCCGTAGGTCTTCGACGCGAACGCCGGCTGATCCACGATCGAGCCCACCATCTCGATCTCATCCCCAGGCTGCACGGGCGGCAGAGGAAAACCGTCTCCATGAAGCTCCCCCGGCACACGCGGGTCAGCGAGGAGCACCGCAGTGGTGTCCGTGGCATCCTGAATGATGAATTTGCGGGACTCCATCACGGTGATGAGCGTGCCGCGGATGCGCACCCGGCGTGCAGGGGCCACCTGGCGCTTGTTCACCTCACGGATCGTGGCCAGCGGCGCGCCAAAGGCGTCCTCCGTGCCCGGCTCCAGCACCTGCATCTGGTCCACGCTGGAGAGATGCAGGGACTCGCCCATGCCGTTGGTGCCGGTGTTGATGCCGGTGAGCCGCAGCTTTGCCCCGTGCAGGCTGGCCGGGATTTGTTCCCGGCGGGCGTGGACGGTCACGGTGCTCCATTCCTCAGATGAGACCACCAGCATCGTGAGGAGCGGACTCGTCCAGCGCCAGCTCACCACATAGGCATCCGTGCTGACCCACTGATCGAGATAGGCAAAGCTGTTCAAAGCTTTCAAACCCGCCGCCTGGGACACCGGCAGCGGACCGACGGCTCCAGGGGTCACCGTCGTGGCCGCAACCATCCGGTTCGAACGCCCATTCGCCTGCCACGAGGAAACCTTGCCTTCGACCTCCACGCTTTGCCCCATGCGCAGGTCCGGCATGGGAGTGGGCGCGACGACCACCACGGAGCCATCTCCGTCATGGAGCACAAAACGTTGAGCAACAGGTCCCACACCGACAATCACTCCTTTCAACCTCACTGGCAGGTCTGCCCTGCCTGCGTCTCCTTGTTTCACGCGCAGCACTTCCGCCACAGATGTCAGCTGCGCGCGCACCTCGCTCTCGCCAATGCATGCAAGGGTGATGAGGAAGAAGGAAATGAAACGATTCATGAAGCGCGCCCAGACTACCATAATCACCCATGGCGTGGCCATCCGACTAAAGTCGGATAAAAACCACGCCGGAAGGCCCCCTGTATCCGCCAATGGTCTGATACCCGGTTTCAGCGGTTGGTGGGAGGATCGGAAACATCAGCACAACCGCTCCCCGCGCATCCGCCATGAAATCACAACGCCTCCATATCACCGCCGCCGCTCTCCTCGGAATCTCGATCCTTTACATGCACTTGTCCCGGGACCAGCAGCATGTGGAACGCGTGCAGCCAACTGCCTTTGAGAACCCCGCCAGTGATCCTGCCAGGATGAAGCCGGCCAAACCCGTCGTGAGTGTGCCCACGACATTTGAAAGGGGCCTGCCGCCCACAGCCGAGGAACTGTGGCAGAAGCCTTCTCTGATGCCGGCGATGGCCCAGTTTCAAAAATGGGCGGATGATTACCGTGCGCGACCCGCCCCGGAAAAGATCGAAGCTGGCATCAAGGCCGCCACCGAGCGTCGCGCGGAGTTGCGCCGCCTGATCCGAAGTGATCCCGAGCAGGCGCTGGCCGTCGCAGTGCCGGAGAGCGTGCGGCGTATCCTGCCGCACGAGATCCGCAGCCTGCTTGAAGAGAAGATCGACGCCCGCGGCGATCTTTTGGTGACTGCGGTCACTTACCTGGACGGCATGCTGCCCGAGGGACAGCGCGCCGTCACCACCCAGGCCCGGCTTCGCAACGGGCGAAAATTCGATGCTTTCACCTATGGCGTCCGCGCGGACACTCCCACACGACTCGATGTGCCGCTGCACGGGCTGGCGCTCGATGGTGATTTTGCGGTGAGTGAATGGCCCGGCCGTGTGCTGGAGCCAGTCGAACTGGCGGATGCGCGGGCAAAAGCGGGCATGGAGCCGGTTTGCGAGGTTTCCGAGGTCCCCACAGCCTCCACCGGCACGGAGACAGCGCTGCTGATGGCGGAGGAGGTGCAGTTTTACTGCGGCCCGGCACATGCGGGTTCAGAGCTTTCCGCCGCAGCCTATCAAGAAGCGGCCTCCGGAGGACCCGGCACGGCTGATTCCAGCAACCTCAGCCTGGCCCCAGTCGGCTGGACCACGGGCAGCCACCGCCTCATGGCCGTGCGGGTAAATTTCAAGGCCGCAGCTTCCACAGGCACGAACTATCACCAACTCACACTGACGGACTGCATCGACATCGTCAACCGCATCAGCGAAACCTTCACCACCTGGTCTTACGGCCGGTTCACGATGGAACCAATGGGCAACACGACCAGCGGCTCTTGGGTGGGGCCCACCATCGTGCTCAGCAAGGCCGCGAAGGACTACAAGGGGGACCAGATGGGCGACATCTGGGAGGAGGTTTGGGAAAAGCTGGAAGCCGAGGGCTACCGCCAGAAGGACTACAGCTATCTGCTCGTCCTGGCCGGAAACGCTCCTTTTGTGGACCAAAGCTCACCCGAGGATAATCCCAAAACAGTGACATGGGGAGGTCTGGCGCGGATCGGACAGGGCCTCTCCATGGTGCGAATGGCCAATGCCGCGTGGACCACTGAAGAGCGCGTGGCCGGCAATGTGTCGGTGGCCATCCATGAGATCGGGCACAATTTCGGCCTCGCCCATGCCTCAAATTTGACGCTGGTGCCCGATGAAATCATGCCGTTCAAATTCTCCGAATACGGGGATGTGTACGACAGAATGGGGTCTGGCGGGCGCGAGTTCAACGCACGCTTCAAACACTGGCTGAGGTGGTTGGACAACGCGTCTCTGCCAGTCATCACCCAACCAGGCATCTACCGCCTGCGGGAGCACGACCTGGAGGAAAATGCTGGTGTTCGCGGCCTGCAAATCCGCCACTCATCCTCTGGCGACGCCAGCCTCTTTATTGAGTACCGCACCAGCGGGATTCAGCCCGTTTCCAATCCCTACATCGGCTGGAACGATCCGCTGCTGGCCTTTGGTGCCCAGCTCCGGCTCGGCACCACCCACAAACCCAAGACCTTCCTTCTCGACACCACGCCAGGCACTCCGAACACGGATGTCTGGGGCGCGGGCAACTATGACTCTCCGTTGCTGCCCGGCCGCACCTTTTCCATCGACGGGAAAATCTTTGTGACCAATCTGGCCGCCGATCCTGAGGCGGGAACGATGGATGTGCAGGTGCGCTACGGCCCCTTTTCGAACAATGCTCCACCCACCGGCAGCATCAGCACCGTCAGCCCCACAGCGGGCCTCGGAGAGAGGGTCGTCCTCACTGCGGACGCCACCGATCCGGATGACACCGATCTGGCTTATTTCTGGCGCATTAACCGCTTTGACGCAGACTGGCGTCAGATCGCCACCTTCCCGAACTCCCGCTCCATCATCGTCGAGTTCACCGAGATCGGCGGGTGGCAGCTGCAGTGCATCGTGTCAGACAAGCGTGGCGGCACCGCCGTGTTGACACACTCCATATCTGTCGTTGCCAACGACCCGCCGGTCATTTCCAGCATCACGGACAAGGTGATGGATGAGGATGGCTACCTTTATGTTCCCTTCGTCATCACCGACCCCAATGGCGGCGTCCTGCATCCCACCGCCATCAGCTCGAATCCCGATCTTGTGTCCTCCCTCGGCCTGCAGATCACTGGCACCGGCGCAAACCGCACGCTGGGTATCTTCCCGAAGCAAAACTGCCACGGCACCACCGTCATCACCGTGCGCGTTTACGATGGCGAGGCCTTCGCCACCGAGGATTTTCTCCTCACTGTGCAGCCCACCACGCCAGGCATGGCCCTGATCACGCCGCTCAGCGGTGACTGGCGCTACCGCGCCGGCAGCCTGCCCCCGGTTGGAGACTGGATGACGCCCGCTTACGACGACAGCACCTGGTCCGTTGGCAATGCCAGCTTCATCTATCCCATGCCGCAATTCCAGCCTGTCGGCACCACCGTGCTGCCTGTAGTCTCTGGCCGCGTGACCTGCTACTTCCGCCGCACTTTCACCATGCCGGTGGTGATAGATGCCTCACCCATCATCCGCCTGCGCTGTGATGACGGCGCGGTCGTATATGTCAATGGCGTTGAGGTTGGCCGCCATAACATGCCCTCCGGGCCTGTTTATCCCACCACCTCCGCTCTTTCGAGCGTCGAGGGCGCTTTAGAACACCTCTGGCATGTGATCCCGGTTGATCCGGATCTTTTATACAGGGGCGGCATCAATCTCATCGCCGTCGAAGTCCATGACTCCAACGGCGTGCGCAATGGTGTCAGTGGCGATGTTGATTTCGACCTCGAGTTCAGTCTCTCCCAGGCCCCTGTCGTGAGCAGCATCCCAGACCAGGTCGTCAACGAGGACGAGCAGGCCGGCCCCTACAGCTTCACTGCCACGGATGCCGAGACCGGCGGCTCGCCCCTCACGTTCACTGTCAGCAGTTCGGACGAGGAGCTTGTCAGCGCCGCCCAGGCAACCATAACACCCGGCAAGGCAGGCACCCACTCGCTCACCCTCACTCCACAGCCGGATGCGACTGGCAGCGTCATCATCACCGTGAAGGCCAGTGACGGCTACGCAGCCACCTGGCGCAGCTTCACTCTGACCATCCTGCCCGTTCAGGACGCACCCCGCATCACCCCCATCTTGGGTAGCTCTGCCCTGGTAGGCAGCCCACCCCAGCTTGTCCGTCTGGAAGTCTCCGATCCCGATTCCGACCTCTCAGCGCTCAAGATCGACGCAAACACTGGCGACGCGAACCTCATCTCGAACATCCAGGTATTCCCTGGCACGAATGCAGGCACGCGCTGGCTTCAGCTCACACCTGTCCCCGGGGCCCTGGGCACAGCCACCATCACCGTTACCGCCAGTGATGAATCCCAATCCACCAGTGAGAGCTTCACCTTCCGCCTCGTGCATGCCGAGGCACCCGGCTCCTCGGACATCACCCTCATCCGTGCTGGCGCTCTCTGGCGCTACCTGACGAGCGGCCTGCCGCTCAAAGATGACCAGCCAGTCGATTTCACCACTCCATCCTTTGACGACAAAGACTGGACCATCCGGTCCGCCGAGTTTTACACCCGGAAAAACGGCTCCTCCACGATCAGCGTCATTCCCTACCGCATCACCACCTACTTCCGCACCACGTTCGAAGTCGGATCCCCCGCCTCGATCAGCCTTCTGAAGCTTCGCCTCAAGCGTGACGACGGTGCGGTGGTCTATCTCAACGGCACGCGCATCCTGCTCAGCAACATGCCCGACCTCGTGGAACCCGGCACCCTGGCCCTCACGGACATCGACCGCGATGACGAGGAGCTCTGGCATACCCACGAGTTCCCGGCTGGCCTCCTCGTCCCCGGCACCAACATCGTCGCGGTCGAGCTTCACCAAAGCGTCAAACCCACAAACGACATCGAGGCTGATCTTGTCTTCGACCTGGAACTCACCGCCACTCCAGCCGCCGCCAACGAACCAGTGCCGCCACCCTACGGCCTGCTCATCCCGCCCGGAGACAGTTGGGCCTATTGGGATGGCAGCGTCTCCGGTGCCACCCCGGCCTGGCGTGATCCCGCCGCAGATGACAGCAGTTGGGCACGCGGTGCGGCCCCTCTCGGCTACGGCCACGGCAGCGAAGTCACCGTCGTCAACCGCTACAACGGGGTATTCACCAACAAATCCGTGCTCTTCCGCAAGTACTTCGACGTCAACGATCCTCACGCCTACTCCACCCTCCACCTCTTCATGCAGCGGGACGACGGTGCGGTTGTGTACCTCAACGGCGTCCGAGTCGTCTCCGACAACGCCAGCCATGGCTCCCATCCCTATGAGCCTGATCCCCACCCTGGTGACGGTGCCATCCGTGCCGTCCCTCCACCCAATGGCCACACTACCTGGCAGCATTACTCGATTGACCCCAGCCGCCTTGTCATCGGGCGCAATTTCATCGCCGTTTCTGTGCATCAATCATCCCTTGGCGAAAGCACGCTCTTCTTCGACCTCCAGCTCGGCGGTGAACTGCAACCCGCCCCTCCGGCCGCACTCGATCTCGCTGGTGGTGCCGTGAAGCTCAACTGGTCCGCCGCCTACGCAGGCTGGCAGCTCCAGAAGAGCACGAATCTGGTCAACTGGTTCCCCGCCGCCATCCAGCCAGTCGTCGAAGGCTCTAACCTCAAGTTCTCCGAACCCCTCAGCGGAGAACGCTGCTTCTACCGCCTCGTCGCGCCGTGAGCCAAACTCACGCCACCAGTAGAAAATGCGCGCCCTCCACCCATCCGCGCCGTGTCAGGTGCGCATGAATCGCCTCCCGTGCTCCGCGCGCGCCGACACCGGCCAGGATGAAGCTGCCTTCGCGCTCTGGCAGCTCATCCACCATCCGCACCACACGTCCGTCGCGATGCTGGCCGCGTTTGCACTCGTCCACATCAATGAAACCCGTGATCACCTCCGCCAGCGCATCAAAACGCCGCCGCGTGACACGTCCCGCGCCCCACAGCCAGATTTCGCGGCCTGCCGCGTGCGTTTCCAGCCACCTTTTTAAATAGAGACACTTCATCGTGTAAAATGCCTCCACGGAGTAGCGCGCATCCGTGCGCGAAAGTCTCTGCGGCGGATCATTCCACGTCAAAAGCTCCTCATCGACCTTTCCAAACCGAACGCCCGCCTCCAGCCAGCGCAGCCATAGCTCGTAATCCTCCGGAAACGGCCCGTCGCGATAACCGCCGTGTGTTTCGATCAGCTCACGCCGGAACATCACGCTCGGATGCGCCACCGGAGCCTCCACAAAGCGCCGCAGGCTCATTTCCTCGTGATTCATGAGCGCGTTCACCCAATCCACATGCGCCCCGTAGCCCGCCTCAGAGCCGCCAAACCGCACGCGGCACGACACCAGGCCGCAATCGTCATTCGCGGCCAAAAAAGCCTTCTGAATCTCCAAACGCCGCGCATCCATCACATCGTCCGCGTCCATCCGCGCGATGCATTCCCCCCGGCAGACCTCCAGACCGCGGTTCAGCGCCTCCGCGATGCCTTTTGGCTCCTGCATGATCACGACGATCCGCGCATCCTGTGCCGCAAACTGCCTCAAAAGCTCCGTCGTGCCGTCCTGTGAGCCATCATCGACCAAAACCAGCTCCCAGTCCGGAAAGGTCTGCGCCAGCACGCTGCTGACCGCCGCCGCCACCGTGTCGCGCGCGTCGCGCACAGGCATCAGCAGGGAGACGGACGGCCTCGTGGACTGTTCACACATCAATCACCTTTCCCTCCTTCGCCTGCGCGGCCAGCCACTGTTTGTAACGCTCCAGTTCCTGCTCCACCAGTTTCAGGCAGAAGGCCACTACCGCCGCGTCGTCAAGATAACCCACGCCCAGGATGAAATCCGGGAAAAGGTCCGCTGGATTCAGCACATACAGCAGCGCCAGCGCCATCGCGCCGATCGCCCAGTAGGGAATCTCGCGGTAGCGGCCGCTCCAGTAGTCCCTGACCATGCTCAGCATCACTTTCGCCTGCTCCAGCAGGGCCTTGAGCTTCGGCAGCTTGTCCTCGATGTCCTTCGAACGCCGGTTGACGGTCTCGATGCTCACATCATGCGGGCCGGACTCGGGAGTGGAGGGGGAACTCATGGTAAAACCAAAATACGACGCGCGGCTGTTGTCCAATCCAACCTTCTCCGTCTTGCCGCGCGGGCGGAGCATTGGATTGCGCGCCGCCGCCGGGTGGGCCGGAGCATCTGTCGTTTCCATGCTTTCACGATTCTTCCTGCTCATGGCCCTCGTGGCGCTCGTTCCCGTCGCCGTCCACGCGCTGGCCAGTGCGGACGATCCGCCTGTGCTGCTCTTTTATGACAATCCAGCCGCCCCCGGCCAGCCCGCCAAGGATCCGCCGCACAGCGGGAGCTTCAGCGCGGACCTGGCGGAGAAATGAAAGGCGGCGGGCATTGAGCATGAGATCAACTACCACAACGACTACGCGCACATGCGCTGGCCGGACCTGTTTGGCTTTCTCGTGGAAAAACTGAAGAAATGACCTCGTGCGGGGCCTCTGCTCACCTTCCCGCCCCGGATTTTATGATTGTCGTTTGGAGCCCGCTGTGATAAAACGCGCGCCCTTCCCAAAAATAATGCCCGTTTCCTTCCGCATCCTGGTCCTCCTTACCGCTGCTGCCTCTGTGTCGGCGGAGGAAGCCCTGCCGCTGCCCACCAGCCTGACACCGGTGCTGCCCCTGCTGGAAACGAATGCCACGCCTGTGCCGGCCGGTTTTCTGAAACCCACCAAGTCGATCCGGCCTCCCGTCTCCGCCCCTCCTGCCGCCGGCATGACGGCCGCCGCCCCCGCGCCCGTGCAGATCGTCTCCGCTCCTGGGCCGGACATGCGCCTGCGCCGCCTCGTGGTTGTCAATGCCGCGATGGCCCCCGAGGCGATCCGGGACACCATCATCGCCAGCAGCCAGGGACGCACTCCTGTGACCTTTGCCGGTGGTGTCACCGCCTCCGCGCCGGTGCTGAGCGATCTGGCCAACTTGTTCGGTTCCACCGCGACCGAGGACACCCAGAAAAAGGTGATCGAAACCGTCCGCAAAGGCATGGGAGCGGCCACCAGACCGCTGAAACGCGTGGAAGTCGTCGGCTGGGTGCCCAGCCAGGGCGTCATGGCCGTGGCTGTCTATCCTGAAAGCTGAGCAAAGCTCCTTGTTTTCCGCCCTGAGATGGCTCCCGAAGAACCGCGCCCCATCTCACCTGTTCCGGGCACCCCGGCGCGTGTGCTGCTGGCGGAGGAAAGCCTGCCTTTCCGCCGGGTAATCCGTGAGGCGCTCACCGCCTTCTGCCAGTGCGAGGTGGACGACACGCCCAGCGGCGAGCACGCATTCGAGATGGCTCTGCGCCGTGAGTACGCGCTTTTCATCTTCTCCATGCCGCTGCCCGACATCGCAGGCGACCTGCTGGACCGCCTGCTGGCCAAGGCCTACCCGCTGGCCCATCCTGCCGTCCACACCGCCCCCCCTGTTGTTTATTTGCTCCGTCCCGCCGACCTAGCCGCCTTTGAGCAAATCAAAAGGGACGTGCGTGTGCGTGGCAGTCTGGCCTTTCCTCCGCGCCTCGACCAGCTCATGGCTCTGACCGGCCCCCTGCTGCCAGCACGCGCCGCGCCCGCCGGTTCCGTGCCTTTTCCACCGCCTTTCGCGCCCTGAGCGCGCGGCGCCTGAAATGTCCTGCCCGGCGATGGACTCGCGTGCCATGCTGGGCATCTTCCCGCCGGTTTCCCCTGCCCACCACCGCCCGCTCGTGCCGTCCGCCCCCCTTTTCCTCGCCCTGCGCTACCTCCGCCCGACGCGGACCTTCATCTCCGTCATCACCATCATCTCCACGCTCGGTGTGATGCTCGGTGTCGGTGTGCTCGTCACCGTGATGTCCGTGTTCAAGGGCTGGCAGATCGAGTTTCGCAAGTACACGCTGGGTTTCGAGCCGCATGTGATGGTGCAGCGCCTGCACAGCGGGCGTGACACCGGCCCCGAGGCACCGCTACAGGAAACCGGCTGGCGTGAGCTGCTCGCCACCCTCGCGGGGCAGCCGGAGGTCGCCGCCGCCATCCCTGTGGCGCAGGGAAATGTCGTCGTTGAAAACGGCGGCAACCTTCAAGGCATCCCGGTCCTCGGCATCACCTCCGCCAAGGACAACGCCCTCGCTCAAAAACTGCAAAAACACCTCAAGGAAGGCAGTTTCGACCTTGAGGACGACAACATCATCCTCACGGACGCCTTTGCGCGCGAACTGGGTGCCCAAATCGGCGACACTCTGGTGGTGCACGCGGCCGACAGCGTGCGCCAGTTCATCGCCGAAGTGCGCGAAATACCGGAGGACGCGGACGACGCGAAACGCGCCGAGAAGCTCGACAACGTCACCGTCCTGTCCAAGGACCTGAAACTGGTGGGCACGGTGCGGGCCGACACCGCGGGCATGCGCGCCTATGTGCCCCTCCACATCGGCCAGGAGTTTTTCGACCTTGAGGGCGAGGTCAGCGGCCTGTCGCTCGAACTGCATGATCCCGCCCTGGCGGACGACACGATGGAGCTTCTCTACGCCCGCGGCATCCTGCCCGCAGCCTGGGGCTGGCGCACCTGGAGCCAGGAGCATGCTCACATGCTCGAATCCGTCGAAAACCAGCGTGTCATGATGTACTTCCTGCTGCTCTTCATCATGCTCGTCGCCGCCATCTGCGTGATGAACACCACCATCACCGTGACGGTGAAAAAGCGGCGGGAGATCGGCATTCTGACCGCGCTTGGCACACGCTCGTGGCAGATCATCGCCATCTTTGTCTCCCAGGCCGCCATCGTGGCCGTCATCGGGGTCGTTGGCGGCATTCTCGGCGGTTTCTTCATCCTCTCCATCCGGAATGCCTTCCGCGATTTCATCGCCGAGGTCTTCAATCGCGATCTTTTCCCCCAGGACATCTATTTTCTCTCCCAAATCCCCGCGCACACTGATTTCGCCGACCTGTCCATCATCTGCGGCAGCGCGGTGGTCCTGTGTCTCATTGCGGCGGTCATTCCGAGCTGGTTCGCCGCCAGGGTGGATCCTGCGGTCGCCCTGCGGGATTGATTTTTCTCCGGGCGGGCCTGCCCGGCTTGACGTACTGCCCTCCCCCGTCCAGCATCCAGGTCATGCTCACCAGCATCGCCACCCTCGCGCTCTTTGGCATCCTGCTGCTCATGCTGGAAACGATCCTGCCGGGCATGATCGCAGGCACTCTGGGCACCCTGAGCCTGCTGGCGGCGGTGTGGCTGGCCATGACCGCCGAGGAACTCTCCCAATGGTCCGGCGCCCAGCGCGCGTCTTTGGTGATCGGCATCGTGGTCTCCGCGGCGGCCATCCTGCTCGTCTGGCTGCGCTGGTTTGCTGTGAAGTTTTTCCGCCGAGGCTTCACCCTCGACACCAGCATTGATGCCACTGCGGAGCCCGGCCTCCAGGCTGCGCCGGGGGCGCAAGGTGTCGCTCTCACCGAACTCCGCCCGCTGGGCCGCGCCGAGATCGCCGGCCAGCGCTATGAAGTGCGCTGTCAGACAGGCCACCTGCCGGCCGGCACGCCCGTCGAGGTCGTCACGTCCGAATTCGGCTCCCTGGTCGTGCGTGCGATTTCCGTCTGATTTTCCACTCCACGTTTCGTATCTCTTCATTCATCACTCCCGCCCCCTCCAAACCCGCACCACCACCATGAGCACCCTTCAAATCTTCCTCGTCGGCGTCGTCATCATCGTCTCGCTCGTTCTGTTTCTCCTCGTCGCGAAATTCTTCAATCTCTGGCTGCGCGCGCGCATCGCCAACGCGCCGGTGAGCTTCACCACGCTGCTCGCCATGTGGCTGCGCGGCGTGCCGAACGCGCTCATCGTCGATACCCGCATCACCGCCGCGAAGGCGGGCATCCCTCTAGACACGGACCAGCTTGAGGCGCACTTCCTCGCGGGCGGTGATGTGACGCACGTCGTGCTCTCCCTCATCGCCGCGGACAAGGCTGGCATCCCCCTGAACTATGACCGCGCCTGCGCCATCGACCTCGCCTGCAAAGGCACCGGCAAGACCGTCCTCGAAGCCGTGCGCACCAGCATCAATCCCAAGGTCATCGACTGCCCGCACCCCGACATGGGCCGCGGCGGCAAGATCGACGCCGTGGCGAAGGATGGCATCTCCCTCCGCGTGCGTGCCCGTGTGACCGTGCGCACGAACCTCGACCGTTTCGTCGGTGGTGCCACGGAGGAAACCGTCGTCGCCCGTGTCGGCGAAGGCATCGTGACCTGCATTGGCTCCGCCAGCTCGTATAAGGATGTGCTCGAAAACCCCGACAGCATCTCCAAGCTCGTGCTCGCCAAAGGCGTGGATGCCGGCACCGCGTTTGAGATTCTCTCCATCGACATCGCCGACGTCGATGTGGGCGAAAACGTGGGCGCGAAGCTGCAAACCGAGCAGGCCGAGGCGGACAAGAAGATCGCCCAGGCCAATGCGGAAATGCGCCGCGCCGCTGCCGTGGCGCTGGAGCAGGAAATGGCCGCTCGCACGCAGGAAATGCGCGCCAAGGTCGTCGAGGCCGAGGCGCAAGTGCCCCTCGCCATCTCAGAGGCCTTCCGCAATGGCCAGCTCGGCGTCATGGACTTCGCCCGCTACAAAAATGTGACCGCGGACACCGACATGCGCTCCAAGATTGCTGGTGACGCCCCTGCCACAAAGTAAGCCCCATCCCCTCCACGCCATGCCCCCCCAACTGCTGCACGCCGAGGTTGATGGCTTTCAAGTGGCCATCATCGTTCTGGCGGTCATTTTCGGCTTCTTGCGCTGGCTGTGGGAAACCTGGCGCGGCAAAAAGGTTGGAACCGACGACATTCCCATGGATGAAATCGAGCGCCAGCTTCGCGAGGAGGCATGGCGCAGGCAAACCGGCCAGCAGACGGTGCCGCCGCCGCCCGCGCCTTCACCGTCAGAATCGCCGTGGGAGGAAATTCGCAAAGCGTGGAAGGAGCTGCGGGAAGCCGCACAGCAGCCACAGCCACAGCCACAGCCACCCCGCCCTGCCCCACCGCAGGCCCGGCAGCAGCAGCAACCGCCCCCGCGCCGTTCCCAGCAGCGTCCGGCCCCGCCAGCGGAGCAGCCGCGGCCGACTCCAGCAATCTTGCATGATGCACCCCAGGCGCATGCCTCCGTGCCCGTCGTGGCCATGGCCCCTGTTTCCCCCATGCTCCAGTCCCTGCGCCAGTTGCGCGGAGACAAGACTGCCCTGCGCCGCGCCATTGTGCTCCAGGAGGTGTTTGGTCCGCCCAAAGCACTGCAAGGCTGACAGGACCCGGCAGTCATTTCACCAGCAGCATCACAGTGGCCGCCCGCACCTTTGCAGCCATTGCCTCCAGATCACGCGGCGCGTCGCCAGACGCGGGATCCGTTTTGCCGGACACCCTGCTGAGCACACCTGCCGCCACACGGCTTTTCACCGCATAACTCACATTATCCGCGCCGATCTCACGCCTGAGGATGGCAACGATAACTCCCACCACGGAACCCGTTTTCATGTCCACCAGCGGGCCTCCGGAGTTACCAGGCTGGATGGGAACACTGATCTGATAGCGATCCTTGTCATCGCGGATGCCGCTGAGGCTGCTGACACGTCCGTCAGTGAATTTCGGCTCCACGCCCTGGATCGAGGCATTGGGGAAGCCAATGGTAAACACACCCGCGCCCATGCGGCTCTCAGTCACGTCCAAAGGCAGCCAGGTCCGTGCCGTACCGTCTTTCGTGCGCAAGATGGCGATGTCCGCGTCACGATCCGCCTTCAAAACGTTCGCTTTGCGAATCACGCCATCCGTGCCGCGGTAATCGATCTCCTGTGCGTCGTCCACCACATGCGCATTGGTCATGATGAGCCCGTCAGAAGAAACAAAGAAACCCGTGCCGGAGCCTCGATACTGGCCGGAAGCCAGGAAATCGGCCACCTCGCCGCGTGGACGGCTGAATTCACGATTCGGGCCGAAAAGCGCGTCGGTAAGCGCGGAAACAGGCTTCCCGCCGAGCCAATGAAAAACGATCTTGTTCTCCCGGATGCGCTTGCCGAGCTTTTCGATCCAGAACTCGCGCAAATCCTGCGGATCGTTGTTGGAGTCGGCGTCGGCCCATAGCTTGTCCATCTCGGCCATGACAGCCTTGCACTCGCGAGTGAGTTCCTCGGCCACTTTTTTGTCTTCGTCGCCGATCCGTTTGGCGATCCATTCAAGAATGTCATTCTCGAGCGCCTTTTTCTCCGCATCCTGCTCAGCCCGGAACTCGCGCATCTTCTTGAGCCGCTCTTCCTCGCGTGCTTTCGCGGCGGCGGAGAGCTCCATGCCGTCGTTCTGCTTTTTCTTGGCGGAGTCGAGCATGCGCATGCCACCGTAAATGAGCCCGGCCACCATCACGGCAGTCAAACCAAGCATGATGACCTTCATCGGGCCGCCCGATGTGCCGGACTGCACCGTGGGCGGTGCGGCTTGAGTCCGCGGCCGTGATTGTGGTGACGGAGCACCAGGACGCTGCACGCCGGGCACGGGCGGTCGCGCCACGGCCGGCATGGCCACCGGCTGCGCGACGGGCACTGCGGGGACGACAAACAATTGCTGGCAGGACGGGCACTGCATCTGGCTGCCGCCAAAGCGGGTGTCCACACTGAGCAGCATCTGGCAGAACGGGCAGTTGACTTGCAGGTTCATGGCGTGATCAGCGTGCTGGTAGAAGAACGGGCACAGTCTGTGAAGCGTTGTCCTTTAAGTCGCGGGCGTTGGCTCGTCCGCGGCTGGCGGCGCAGCTCCTGCTTCAGGCTCCGAAGCGGCTGTGGGGGCCTCGGAAACGCTTTCAGCGGTCGCTTCGACAGCCTCGTCCTCATCCGAGATCACGGTGGCGACGTCCTGGATGGTTTCGCCTTCGTTGAGGGTCATGAGTTTGACGCCTTGGGCGTTGCGGCCGGTTTCGCGGATCTGGCTGACTTTGATGCGCACGCTCTGGCCTTTGCTGGTCATGAGCATGAGCTCGTCGGTTTCCTTCACGGCGAGGGCGGCGACGACTTTGCCGGTCTTTTCGGTGACGTTCATCGTCGTGACACCTTTGCCGCCACGGTTCGTGAGAAGGCGGTACTCATCAAACGGCGTGCGCTTGCCGAGGCCGTTTTCACTGACGACGAGCACCATTGTGCCCGGCTCGTTCGTGATGCAGCTCACCAGGAAATCATCTGCGTCGAGCGTGATGCCGCGCACACCCGCTGTCGCGCGGCCGATCGGGCGCAGGTTCGGGGATTCAGGATCACCACCTGTCTCATGGAAACGGGCGCACATGCCCTCATGCGTGACGAGGCAGATTTCCTTGTTCCCGTCCGTTAGCACCACATCGACCAGATCATTGCCCTCATCGAGCTTGATGGCGATGATGCCGTCCTTGCGGTAGTTCTTAAACTCCTCCAGGGCCGTCTTTTTGACAGTGCCGTCCTTGGTGGCAAAGAGAACGTATTTGTCCGCCGCCCACATGGCCTCGTCTTCGGCTCCCTGGGCCTTCAAGATGAGCACGCTGGCAATTTTTTCCTCGTTGCGGAGGTTGAGCACGTTTTTGATGCTGCGGCCTTTGCCGGTGCGGGTGGCCTGCGGGATCTGGTACACGCGCTCGACGTACATGCGGCCCGTGTTCGTAAAGAAGAGCAGGAAGTCGTGAAGCTGCGCGCTGAAGAGATGCTCGACGAAATCGTCGGGATCGTCTTCCCCCTGCGCCTCGCGGGTTTCCATGCCTTTGAGGCCTTTGCCGCCGCGGCCTTGCAGGCGGTATTCAGCGGTTGGCGTGCGCTTGATGCTGCCAAGGTGAGTCATGGTGACGATGGCGGCCTCGTTCGGGATGAGGTCCACACTTTCGATCTCGCCAGAGACGGCTTCGATGCGTGTGAGGCGCGGCGTGGCGTGCTTGGCCTTGATGGCCAGAAGCTCGTCTTTGATGATGGTGAGCACGCGGTGCTCGTTCGCAAGAATGTCGAGCAGGTCCTTGATGGTGGCTAGGATGGCGTCGTATTCGGCCTTCACCTTGTCACGCTCCATGCCGGTGAGCTGGTAGAGGCGGAGCTCGAGGATGTCATCCACCTGCTTGTCGGTGAAGACGTAGCGGTCTCCCTGGATGCTGGGCTGGCCGCGGATGAGCAGGCCGAGCGCCTCGGCGGTGGCAACGCTGAAGGTGTAGGCCTTGAGCCCGGCGCGGGCTTCGTCGCGGTTCCGACTGTCGCGGATGATTTTGATGAAGTCATCGAGATGGCCGAGCGCGAGGAGGTAGGCCTCGAGTTTCTCGGCCTGGACCTCGGCTTTGCCCAACAGGAACTTCGTGCGGCGGATGATGACCTCGCGGCGGTGCTCAATGTAGCAACTGATGGCGTCCTTCATGCTGAAGACGCGCGGGCGGTTGCCGTCGATGGCGAGCATGTGGACGCTGAAGGAGGATTCGAGCTCGGTGTGCTTGTAGAGGTTGTTCAGCACGACCTGCGCACGCGCGTCCTTCTTCAAATCGACGACGAGGCGCGAGTTCTCATCGGACTCGTTGCGCACGCTGCTGATCTCCGGGATGATTTTCTCCGTGGCGAGCTCCGCGATCTTCTTTTCGAGCTCGGCGCGGTTCACGTTGTAGGGGATCTCGGTGATGACGATCTGCTCGCGGTTGCCGTTTTCGACGATCTCGGCCTGGCCGCGCAGTCGCACGCTGCCGTGGCCGGTTTCCATGTATTCACGAATGCCCGCGGTGCCCATGATGGTGCAGCCGGTGGGGAAGTCGGGGCCTTTGATGTGCGTCATCAGCTCCGCGGTGGTGATCGCGGGATTGTCGACCTGCGCGCAGACGGCATCGACGACCTCGCCGAGATTGTGCGGCGGCATGTTCGTGGCCATGCCGACGGCGATGCCGGTGCCGCCATTGACGATGAGGTTCGGGAAGGCCGCGGGGAACACGGTAGGCTCCATCAGACGCTCGTCGTAGTTCGGGACGAAATCGACGGTGTCCTTGTCCATGTCCTGCATGAGCGAGCCACCGAGGTGCGTCATGCGCGCCTCCGTGTAACGCATGGCGGCGGGAGGATCGCCTTCCACGCTGCCAAAGTTCCCCTGCGGGTCGATCAAGGTCTCGCGCATGGCCCATTCCTGCCCCATGTGCACGAGCGTCGGATAAATAACCGCCTCGCCATGCGGGTGGTAGTTACCGGAAGTGTCACCGGCGATCTTCGCGCACTTCACATGCTTCTTCGGCGGATAGAGGTTCAGCTCGTGCATCGCGTAGAGGATGCGTCGCTGGGACGGCTTCAATCCGTCGCGAACATCCGGCAAAGCACGGGAGATGATCACGGACATCGAATAGTCCAAGAACGAGTTCTTGACCTCGTCAGCGACGGAGATGGGGCGTGTGTTGGAGTCTTGCATTGAGTTACGGGAAAATAAGTGCGCTTAGCGTGTTGCTTTGCGCCGGGGCTTCTTGGTGGCGGGTT
Organism: Verrucomicrobiaceae bacterium; assembly: GCA_015075365.1. Lineage (GTDB taxonomy): Bacteria > Verrucomicrobiota > Verrucomicrobiia > Verrucomicrobiales > Verrucomicrobiaceae > Prosthecobacter. Next base: position 1,258,395 of record JABTUN010000003.1, on the reverse strand, counting down.
TGGAAAGGAATTTGCTCTCGATCAAGCGCTGCTCTCGGATCAATTCGATCCGCAGTTCTTCTTCGCTCGGGAGCACGAGCTTGTAACGTGAGGCGAACATCTGCTCATTGCCATGCAGTACTGAGTAGCGGGCGATGGAGGCGTCTTTCGCAGCACAGAGGATGATGCCGACGGTGGGATTGTCTCCCTTGCCACGATGCAGGTCGTCATACATGCGCACATACATGTCCATCTGGCCGATGTCCTCGTGCGTCAGCTCGCGTGGCTTCAAGTCGAAGATGACGAAGCACTTCAGGAGGTAGTTGTAGAAGACGAGGTCGATGTAGAAGTCCTTCGTCTCCGTGCTCACCCGCACCTGCCGACCGATGAAGGCAAAGCCCTTGCCGAGTTCGAGCAGGAAACTCTGCAAATGATCGATGAGCCGCTGTTCGAGGTCAGTTTCGAGCAAACGCCCCGTCTCCGGCAAGCCAAGGAACTCCAGTAGCACGGGATCACGCACAAAATCCCGCGGCGAAGGCGGCAATTCGGCGATTTTCTCCTCAGCCTCCGCCCGCACGGACTTCTTGTCCCGACTGGAAAGCAGCCGCTCGTAATAGAGGCGGTTGATTTGCCGATCGAGGGCTCGGGAACTCCAATTTTGGGAAATGGCTTCATTGATATACCAGTCGCGTGCCTTCGGATCTTCGACGCGGATAAGGGTGCGGTATTGGGTCCAGTTCAATTCGGAACGCAGTGCGTTCCAAATTGGAAATGTGCGGTAAAAGAGCCTCATGTTCCGGAGGTTCCGTTCATCAAACCCCTGTCCAAAATCAGCCGTCAGGCGTTCTGATAGTTTGGGAAGCAACTTAGCTCCGTACTTGGCTCGATCAGAGCCATTTTGCTCAAATTCGACGATGTAGCGCCCCACTCCCCAACAAGTCTGCACCTGCGCAAAATCCACCGCTCGGACGATCTGCCGACGGCTTTCCGTGATGAATGCCCGCAATTCACGCACCAAGCCCTCGAAGCTCCGCGTCGCGGGCTGGATGGCTTTGGATGAACTGGAGCGTTTGGCCTTCACGGGTGATTACACATCCAAATTCCGCACATTCAGCGCATTCTCCTCGATGAAGTGCTTCCGAGGCTCCACGACATCACCCATGAGAATGGTGAAGATGCGTTCGGCTTCATGGGCGTTGGATTCATCGAGCTTGATCTGGAGAAGGGTGCGCTTGCTCGGGTCCATGGTGGTCTCGAAGAGCTGCTTGGCGTTCATTTCACCGAGACCTTTGAAGCGCTTGATCTCCATGCCGCGCTTGCCGATCTCCATCACCTTGTCGAGGATGCCCGGGATGCTGAAAACGGGGTGGACCTTGGCGTTGTCGCCATCGCCTTCGATGACCTCGAAGAGCGGCTTGTCCTGGCTGCTGAAGTGATCAACGTGAAGGCCGAGCTCGTCGAGTTGCTTGAAGCGTGCCTTCATGCCGTGGGCCTCGTGGACCTCGATCAGGCGGGCGCGGCGGGTCTGCTTCGGCGCGGCGCCGTTGGTGCCATCGGCCTCCGGTTTGCCAAAGAGGTGCAGGTCCGCATTGTCATGCGCGTAAGCGGCGAGCGCGTCACGATCGAGCAGATACTCGACGCGCACGTCATTACCCTCGCGGATGATGACAAGGTAGTGTGGCAGTTCGCCGGTCTCGGCATTGCGATGCTGGAGGTAGGTCTCGAAGTCCGCGCCGTGGCGGCGGATGATGTCGGCAAACTTCGCCATCGGCACGAGCTGCTGGAGGATCTGCTTCAGCTTGTCGGACTCGACCTTCGTGTTGTCACCCACATTGCGCAGCGTGATCTCACCGGAACCGAGTTCGAGCAGGATGGCATCCATTTCGTCGTCGTTCTGCACATACTCCTCGCGCTTTTTGCGGGTCACTTGATACAGCGGCGGCTGCGCGACATAAATGTGGCCGCGTTTCACAAGTTCCGGCATCTGGCGGAAAAAGAATGTCAGCAGCAGCGTGCGGATGTGGCTGCCGTCCACGTCGGCATCGGTCATGATGATGATTTTGTGGTAGCGGAGTTTGTCGATGTTGAAACTGCCCTCCACCTCGCTGTCGCCGCCGATGCCGGTACCGATGGCGGTGATCATGGTCTGGATTTCCTTGTTCGCGAGCACCTTGTCCAGGCGGGCCTTCTCGGTGTTGATGAGCTTGCCACGCAGCGGCAGGATCGCCTGGTTGTTGCGGTTGCGGCCCATTTTGGCGGAGCCACCGGCGGAGTCACCCTCGACAATGAACAGCTCGGACTTCTGCGGATCGCGCTCGGAGCAGTCGGCCAGCTTGCCGGGCAGACCGCCGCTGCTCATCGCGTCCTTGCGGATGGCCTCACGTGCCCGAGCGGCTGCGAGACGCGACTTCGCGGCAATGATGATGTTTTCGACAATCGACTTCGCCGTGTCGGGATTGTGATCAAAGTGATGCAGCAGGCCCTCATACACGACGGAACTCACCACGCCTTCGACCTCGCCGTTCACGAGCTTCACCTTCGTCTGCGAATTGAAGCGCGGATGCGGATGCTTCACGCTGAGCACGCAGGTGAGACCCTCGCGGCAGTCGTCGCTGTCGATGTCGAGCTCGGGCCATTTGGCCTTCTCTTTGATCGGCGCCTTGGTCTTGCCCTTCTCGCCATAGAGCTCCGGGTGATCGACGATGTATTTCTTCACCGCCCTGGTGAGCGCCGTCTTCAGACCGGTGTAATGCGTGCCGTAGTCCGGGTTCGGGATGGCATTGGCAAAGCAGAGCGTCTGCTCGCCCAGGCTCTTGTGATACTGCAGCACGCAGTCCACGAGGATGAACTTGTTCTTGTCCTCAAGGACCACCTCGCGGCGTCCCGCGATGGCGATCGGCTCGGCATGCACCCTGTCCTTGCCCTCGCCGAGCTCGTTCACGAACTGCTTCACGCCTTCGGTGTAAAGCAAGGTCTCCGCGCGAGGCTCCTCGCTACGCTCATCGGTGAGATGGATCGTGATACCCGGATTCAGAAACGCCAGCTCGCGGAGGCGCGTGCGCAGGCGCTCAAACACAAACGTCGTCGTGATCGTGAAGATCGTCGCGTCCGGGAAGAAGCTGATCTTCGTGCCCGTGCGCTTCGGATCATCGAGATCGCCCAGCACCTTCAGCGGCTCCGTCGTGATGCCGCGCTCAAAGCCGATCGCGTGGATCTTGCCATCGCGATACACCTCGCACTTGAACCAATCCGAGAGCGCATTCACGCACTTCGCACCCACGCCGTGCAGACCGCCGGAGAACTCATACGCCCCGTCGCCGAACTTGCCGCCCGCGTGGAGATTCGTGAGCACCAGCTCGACCGTTGGCATGCCCTTCGCGTGCATTTCGACCGGGATGCCGCGTCCATCGTCCTCGATGCTGATGGAGCCGTCCGTGTGGATGTTGATCCAGACATTTTTGCAATGGCCCGCGAGATGCTCGTCGATCGAATTATCCACCACTTCGAACACGCAGTGATGCAGGCCGCGTTCATCCGTTTCCCCGATGTACATGCCCGGGCGCATGCGCACCGCCTTCAGGCCCTCGAGGTGCTGGATTTGGGATGCGCCGTAGGCCTGGTCGGCAGCTACCGCGGTGGAGTTTGATCCAATAGAATCAATGATGTCGTCTGGCATAAAAATGTCTCAAAAACCACCACCTGATTCCGTCCGTGAAAACCCTTCGGAAAATGCGCCCGGTGGAGGTGTTTTCAGACTAGCAAGATGCCCCCTGCGGCAAAGGCTTTTTTGCCTTCAAAACCTTGTTTTTTCGAACTGCCGCCCCTTCTGGAAAGCCGGCGTGACCCTCCCGGCCATCCGTCCTGCCGGCGCTTGGCCTTGGCCGCCCGGTTTGCTTCTTCAAATGAAAGCGTTCGTCCGCCTCCCGGCAGCGTCATGGAGGCGGCCAAATCGTCCGAAACACGAAGCCCATCAAGCCCGCCAAGGCTCCCTATTTCACCGGCGGCTCAAACACGTCGAATCCATCAATCCGCACCTCCCCCTCCGTCGCCACGCGCAGCGTGTGGCTGGTGTTGGGCAGCATCTGGGCCAGCCTCACCACCACGGGCGTCCCTGCCTCCCCTTGGAAGGAAACCTCGCCCACGCACGCGCGGCGCACCGTCCAGGTGAAACGGTCCCCTGTCCGGTTCCGCTCCGCACGGCGCCACAGCTCCGGCTCGATGATGATCTGGCCGCTTGCACTGGTGAAGGGCTTGAAGGCGTTTCCGCGGCCGTCAGGGCCAGTCATGCTGCCCGTGAGTTCATAATCGCCCGTGTCGCCCGTCATCAAGAGCGTCCAGGTCTGCGGCACGATGTTTTGACCGAGCGCAACGCCATGCGGGGCTTGGTCACGCGGCACCGCGCCCTTCCCTTCCTTGTGGTTCTTCGCATCGGGCTGGATGTAGCTCATCAGAAAGGCATCCAGTTCGTCCGCGGGCTTTCCGTCGATCCAGATGCGCGCGCGGCCGCCATTCGGCGACTTTTTTCCCACCAGATCAATGCGCGTGCCGGTGAACTCCACCTCCCACACGTTGTTTTCTGCCTTGGGAGGGAGAATCTGGCGCTCACGGCTCTCAGGATCGTAGCTGTGCGCCGCCGGGCGGCGCAGATGAGCCAGGATGTTTGCGTTGATGATCTGCGCGCCGTAGTCGCTCTGATGCACCGCGTCCTTCAGCAGCGCGGGGATCGGCAGCTTGTTCGCAGCGAGGTAAGCGGCCCAGTCACGGCGGTTTTCGACGAATTCGACCCCGTGCCTGCGGCAGACCTCGCGCACGGCGGCCACATCCTGGTCGGCCGCGTTCTCCGACCGGCCCCAAAGGTCCTCGTCCCGCTCACGCCAATGAATGCTGGGCACGATGATGTCAGCGGTGGTGTGGCGGCGCAGCTCCAGGATGAGTTTTTCAAGATCGTCCGGATTGCCAATCGTGTAGGTGATGACGAGGTCCGGCTGGTCCGGGATCACGAGATGACGCGCCCAGCCGCGCAAATACTGCCACGGGCAGGAATTGCCGACCATCTTCTTGTACTCGATGCGCGGCGCGTTGGGAAAGCGCTTCGGGATCTCCTGCTGCCACACCTCGCCGCTGCCCAGCATGTTCGTGTAGCTTGATCCGATGGCCCAGATGAGAAACGGGCGCTCCGGCGTGATGCCGCCCTCCAGCTTGCGCATCGTCAGCGCCAGATGCCGGCCGTCCTCCGGCGCGGCCTTCGCCACATATTTCGCGACCCCCTCCGGCCTGCCTTTGGGGGCACGCGGCTCGTCCGTGACGAGGTTCCGCTTCTCCTGGGCCAGCAGAGGCGCGTGCAGGCACAGGGCGAGGAGGGCGAGCGGTTGTTTCATGAGCATGCCACAGCCAACGCCGCTCCTTCCGGGTGCATTGCGTCAAAAAAAGCCGTCGCGCCCCGTCATCGCCAAAATCATTGCCTCCACGCCGCCCATCACCCATCATCCGCGCCATGTCCGAAGTGACCGCCATCCGAAAATTTGCCTGCCCGGCCTGCGGAGCCGAGGCAGTGTGGACGCCATCGAAAAAAGCGCTCGTCTGCCCGTATTGCAGCACCGTTTCTCCTGCTGAGTTGAAGGCCGACGGCACCCTGGTGGAGGAGAGCGACCTCGTGGCCGCCCTGCGCGCCATCCCGGACGACCAGCGCGGCTGGAATGCCGTGCGCAAAACGGTGAAGTGCCAGAGCTGCCATGCCATCTCCGTCTTTGATGAGAAACGGGTGGCACAGCGCTGTGACTTCTGCGGCTCCCCCTCCATCCTGGCCGTCGAGGATGTCAGCGCGCCGATCCGCCCCGGCAGCGTGCTGCCCTTCAAGATCGCCGAGAGCCAGGTTCGCGAGGATATCCGCCGGTGGTATGGCAGCCATTTCTGGGCACCGAACGCGCTCGGCGACAAGGCGCTCACCGACACGCTGCACGGCATGTATCTGCCCTTCTGGACCTTTGACGCGCATGCCGAATGCCCGTGGGAGGCCGAGGCCGGCTATCATTATTACGAGCGCGACAGCCAGGGCCGCAGCGTGCAGAAGACGCGCTGGGAATACGCCAGCGGACATGTGAGCCAGGACTTCGATGACGTCCTCGTGCCCGCATCCAAAGGCGTGCATGCCAGGCTTCTCGATGACTTGCAGCCTTTCCCCACCACCACCGACCTCGTGCCCTACGATCCGGGTTACCTCTCCGGCTGGGTCGTCGAGCAGTATCAGATCGACCTTGTCGATGCCGCCACGCACTCGCGCGAACGCATGGACGCCGCCCTGCGCCGCGCCTGCGCCAGCCAGGTCCCTGGGGACACGCACCGGAATCTGCGCATCGCCCCGGAGTTCAGCGCGCAGACCTTCAAGCATGTGCTGCTGCCTGTCTGGCTGCTGACCTACACCTACGGCACCCGCTCCTTCCAAGTCACTGTCAATGGCTCCACCGGCAAGGTCAGCGGCGAATACCCGCTGAGCTGGGTGAAGATCACCGTCGCCATCCTGCTTGCGCTCATCGTGCTGATTATCTTCCTGAGCATCCAGAAGTGAGGCCCGCGGCCCATGCGGTTTCATGCAGCTTGGGAAAGCCCGGTCTGGCAGGACTCTTCTCACCCAATTCCCAGATGAACCCCGCTTGCGCCCACCCGTGCCCCTCCTCTACGGTGGTGGTGCATGAACCCAACCCGCCGCTCCTTCCTTGCCACCACCGGCGCGGCCGCGCTCAGCGGCTGTGATCTGCTCCGTCCCTCCGCGCAGGGGGATTTCATCGACGCGCATGTGCATGTGTGGACGCCGGATGTGGAAAGATACCCGCTCGCGCGAGGCTACGCCGTCAGTGACATGCGCCCGCCCAGTTTCACACCAGAGCAGCTCTTCGCCCACTGCCGGCCGGAGGGTGTGCGGCGCATCGTGCTCATCCAGATGAGCTACTACCAGTTCGACAACAGCTACATGCTCGATGTCATGCGCGCGCACCCCGGCACCTTTGGCGGCGTGGCCATCGTGGATGAAAGCGCGCCGGACGTGGCCGCCACCATGCAAAAGCTCGTGAAACAAGGCGTGCGCGGCTTTCGCATCCACGCGGGCGCGCAGAAAAACCTCTCCACCTGGATCGGCAGCGCCGGCATGGCCACGCTGTGGAAAACGGCGGCGGAGCTCGGTGCCAGCGTCTGCCCGCTCATCAACCCGGACACCCTCCCGCTCATCGACAAGATGTGCGAGTGGTATCCGGACACCAGCGTGGTCATCGACCACTTCGCGCGCATCGGCATGACCGGCCGCTTCAAGGAGGAGGACGTCGCAAACCTGCTGCGCCTCGCCCGCCATCGCAAAACCCATGTCAAAGCCAGCGCCTTCTACGCGCTCGGGGCCAAAAAGGCCCCTTATCTCGACATGGGGCCTCTCATCCGCCGCGTGCGAGACGCCTTTGGGGCACCGCGCGTCATGTGGGCCAGCGACTGCCCCTTCCAGGTCGATCCCGGCCACAACTACCGCGACTCCATCGCCCTCATCCGCGACCGCCTCGACTTCCTCACCGAGTCCGACAAGGCCTGGATGCTGCGCGGCACGGCGGAGAAGGTTTTCTTTTGAGTCCGCGCGCGCATGTCAATCACACCGCCTTCTGGCGCTTCCCTGCCCCGCCCGGCTTTGGAACCATAGCTGACGACTGAATGACGCAGCCAATGAGGCCGCCCAGCCGCCGGGAATCGGACGGACATTTTGAGAACCGGCCTACTTCCACGCCGGCCCGGCTGGCTCCCGCTTTGCGATCCACTCCGGCTTGGTGATGTCCTTCTGCTCCCAGGCCAGACCGCTATGGTCCGGCAGATCCTGGGGCTTCTTGTTCGTGAAGCGATTGCCGGCCGCCGTCACATTCTCCGGTGCCAGCGTGGCATCATCCGATCCGGTGAATCCAAAGATCAGGGGCTTCTTGCAGTTTACCACGAGGTTCCGTTCCAGGCGCACATTCTTCACCTGGAAATAGCCATTCAGCGGGGAATTAGGAATGCCCGCCATGAAGCACAAAGCGCTGCGTTCCTTGTCACCCGTCAGCTCCTCCAGGTAGTTGCCGCGCACCACATGATCCTCCCCGATGATGCGGATGCCGCCGCTGCCCTTCGCGCCGCGGCCCAGGAAGGCGTTCTCCAGCACGCGGCAGCCGTTCCCATGGCGCAGCGTCAGCGTGCCGGACACTTCCAGGAAGGTGTTCCGGTAATACACGTTCCCGCAGGACTTGTTGGAGATGCACTCCGCCTCCCCGTCGCATTTCTCAAACACATTGTGCTCCACCACGCACCTGGCCTCCTGCATGGAGGTCTCGCTGTCGCCCACACGGATCGTCTCGCCGCCATTCTTCCCCAGGCGGCCGCGCGGGCCGAAATAATTGTGGTCGATGCGGTGGCCGCCCCAGTCCTTCGCATCCTTGCTCAGCCACACCACCATCGTCGGGCCGGCCGTCGTCTTCCCCTCAAAGCGGCAGTGGTCCACCCGGTGCTCACGCCCATGAATCGAGATGAAGCGCGCGTTCTTGTTGGCATCCGCCGCCGGCAGCGTGTTCACCACCGCGCAGTTCGTCACCCGGCAGTCATGCGCCACCTCGTCGGAGCCGATCCGCAGCTCGATCGCCTCCTCGCCCGTCGGATTCTGGAAAAACAGGCCTTCCACCAAGATGAAGCGCCCGCCCAGTTGCAGGCGGGAGTTCCCCGTCAGCACCACGCGGCCCGGCGTCTCCGCCTTGATCGTCACCGGCACGTCCTCCGTGCCGCTCGCACGCAGTTTCAGCCGCGCGTCCTTCCACTCCCCGTTTTGCAGCACGATCACATCCCCTGCCCGGGCCGTTTTCGCCGCAGCCTCAAACGCCGCGGCATCGGCCACCCGCGTTTCCGCGGCCTGGGAGATGGACAAGGCGGCAGCAAGCGCAAAGGCGGGAAGTAGGGCGAAGGTTGGACGCATGGGCATGGAAGTTGGCGGGCTTCACATCGACCGTCCAGTGCGGAGATTGTTCGAAAGCGCCACCATCGTCGGCGCGATCACCAGGGCAAACAGGAGCGCCAGCCCCAGCGCCAGCAGCCATGCCGTCCTCCGGCTCATCTGCGGCCACAGATGCCGCAGCAAAAAGGGCAGCCCCGCCAGCAGCCCGCCTGCAAACAGCAGCACCACCGCCCAGATTGGAATTGTCGCCACGATCATTCCCTCCCTTCCCACACCCGCCCCGTCCTCGTCAAGCCTGCATGAGCACCCCGCCCTCAAACGCGATCCGTAAAGGCATCGAGCGTGACTCACGCCTCACTCATCACTCATCATTGAAATGCCGCCCGCAGCGCGTTCATCTCCTCCTGGATGGCCTGCTCGTCCGGATCGGCCAGCGTGTCGGCCACGGTCTCGCGCAAGACCTCCGCAAAACGCTTCCGCAACCGGTGCAGCGTCACACGCAGCGCCTCGGGCGTGAGGCGCAGGTGTTTGGCGGCCCCGTCCTGCGTGAGGGATGCCTCGCCACCGAGCGGAGCCAGCAGCGGGCGCAAGGTGTCGAAGATTTCGCCTTTGCCCGCGGCGCGTTGTTCTTGGGCGAGCCGCTGCATCGCGGCTTCGAGCAGGGCGAGAGCGCAGCTTTTTTCAAAATGGCGCTCCGGCGTGTCGTCATCGGCTCCCGCGGCCTCGAAGCCGTCCTCCTCGGCCATCCCATCGAGCGAGAACAGCTCATGACCGCCACCGCGCTTCTCCGCCTGCGCCTTGCGCCATTCGCCGCGCTGCCAGCGTTGCAGCGCGCCGAGCAGAAAGTTGCGCATGCGGCCGGTTTCAGCCTGCGCCCTGGCAAAGAGGTCCTCTTCGAGCAGCGAGAGGAAAAAGCCCTGCGCCGCGTCCTGCGCCTCCGCCACACCGAGGCCGCGACGCCGCAGGAAGCCATAGATCGGCCGCCAGTAGAGCGCGCACAGCTCCTCCAGCGCCGCGCGTTTGCGCGTCGGGTCCGCCGCCGCACGCGCGCCAGCCACAAGACTCCAGCGGGTGACGGGAAAGGGTGCGTTCGATGCAGTCGTCATGGCGGGGCGGGAAAGATGAGGGGGACGAGGTGCTTGTTGGGCGTGGCTGGTTTCAGGTTTCAGGTTCCAAGTTCCAAGTTCCAGGTTTCGGAAACGCTGATCGGGGGGCTGCTCAATCGAGGACGAGATGCGGCGGGCCGGGAGGGGGCGCGGCGGCGGGCGCTTCCCTGCCCTGCACGAGAGTCCAGACCAGGCCGGGGCAGAAACGGGAGCTCCACTGCCCGCGCAGCGCCAGCGTGTCCGCGGCGCCGTGGCGCAGCCAGGGAAAATGGCGCTTGTGGGAGAGGGCGAGGCGCAGGGGAGCCGGGTCGTCGGTGAAGCTGACGAGATGGAGCGGGCGCACGAGGCCTTTGGCGGCCTCCGCCTCATACAGGAGAATGACGGCCATGGCGGCGGCACCGGCGTGCAGGGCGGGGTCCCACACGATGAGTGGCGACTCCTCCGGCAGGCGCAGGGAGCGGACGAGGGCGGCCTCGTGCGCGGCGTCGAGCTCGGGATCCGTGGGCAGCATCTCCCCGGTGGAGATGCGGCGGATGCCGACGGGCTGCTCCGCCAGTTCGAAATCTCCGAGTTGCGCAGGGCGGACGGGGCCGCGTTTCGGCGGCGTGACAGGGTGGTCGAGGTCCTCCACGGGAAGGATTTCCCGGCGCTCGTGGTAGAGAGCAAGAAAACGGTCGTCGAGGATGCTCTGGCGCACGTCCCGCATGAGCTGGTGGTAGAAGTGGATGTTATGCTGCCCCACCAACTGCCAGCCCAGTGTCTCCTGCGTCTTGGTCAGGTGATGCAGGTAGGCGCGGGAGTGCCGGGCGCAGACCGGACAGGTGCAGGCAGGATCGAGCCGCTCCTCACTGAACTTGTACACGGAGCGCCGCAGCTCGACGATGCCACGGGAGGTGAAGGCGGTGCCGCGTTTCGCCACCTGGGTGGGAATGATGCAGTCAAACATGTCCACACCGCGATGCACCGCCTCCAGCAGGTCCACCGGCGTGCCCACGCCCATCAGGTAGCGCGGACGGTCCTCCGGCAGCAGGGCCGCGGTGAGCTCGCACACATCCTCCCGCTGGTGCTTTTCCTCCCCCACGGCCAGTCCGCCGATGGCAAAGCCGTCAAAGGCCGTCTGGGTGAGCCCGGCGGCGCTTTCCCGCCGCAGATGCGGATAGAGGGCGCCCTGCACGATGGCAAAAAGCGCCTGGGGGGAGTCCTCCCGCGCCGCCAGGCTGCGCAGCGCCCAGCGCTGGGTCACCTGCAGGGCGGCGCGCGCGGTTTTTTCATCCGCCGTGGAGGGGATGCACTGGTCCAGCACCATCATGATGTCACTGCCGATGGCGCGCTGGGTCTGGATGCTCAGCTCAGGGCTCAGCAGGATGCGGCGGCCGTCCACATAGCTCTGGAACACCGCGCCCTTCTCCGTCATGGAGCGGGAATGCGGCAGGGAGAAGATCTGGTAGCCGCCGGAGTCCGTCAGCACGGAGCCGGGCCAGTCCATGAAGCGGTGGATGCCGCCCAGACGCTGAAACACCTCCGGACCCGGCCGCAGCAGGAGATGGTAGGTGTTGGCCAGGAGGATCTGGGAGCCGGAGGCCTCCAGGGACTCCGGTGTCTGCGCCTTCACGGTGGCCTGCGTGCCCACCGGCATGAACAGCGGGGAGCGCACCGTGCCATGCAGGGTGCGAAAGGTGGCCGCGCGCGCTCGTGATCCGGTGGCGCGTGCGTCGAGATGGAAAGAAAGCCGGGAGGCGGACATGAAGGCGGCCAGTCAGTGGGCGGAGGTGAAGCGGAGGTCAAGCGGGAGCCGTTCCGCGCGCCGGCCATGATGTCAGCCCTCACCGCCCTCCACGCGCCAGCTCTCCGCCCAGTCGCGTGCAAAGTCACGCTGGCAGCGCACATTCACCAGCGCGGTGACGAGCATGGTGATGAGCGCGCCGAGGGCGGCGAGGGCCATGTCCTTGTGCGCGTCCCACACATCCCCCTGCGTGCCCAGGTAGGCCTGGCCGGCATCCCCGCCCAGCACCACCGCCGCCAGCCACTCGATCAGCTCGTAGAGCAAGGAGGACGACATGGTGAGGTCCAGCGGCAGAAAGTAGCCCCAGAATCCGCGCACGCGGACGACGCGCAGGAAGATCTCCCGCACCGGATAGGCCAGCAGCAGGCCGTAGAGGAAGTGCGCCAGGCGGTCGAAGTGATTGCGCTCCCAGCCCATCATCTCGTTCCAGGTGCGCCCGGTCAGCGCCCGCCACCACGCGTCATACGGCACCTCGGAGTAGGTGTAGTGCGCGCCGATCTGGTGCAGGATCATGAACACGAACACCAGGCCCCAGGACAGCCGGGAGAGGACATGGCGCCGGTATAACGCCAGCAGCACAGGCACGGAGAGCAGCACCAGCACGTTTTCCAGCACCCAATCCGTGCGGTGCCAGGGATTCACCCCCAGGACGATCCACAGCACGACAAAAACAGCCGTCCACACGCGGGCCCAACGATCATAAGACATGCACACCTTAACGCCGCGCCCCCCTGCCCTCTTCCCCGCCTGTTGCGGACGGCGGCACGGGCCGTCACACGCGAGACGCCAGGGCTCCCGTCAATAAGGCACCTTGTCCGGTTTCTCCCTCCAGGCGCGCAGCACCTGGGCGGCCTCCTCCCGCAGGAGGGACTCCAGGCGCAGATGGCGCTTCTCCACCGGCAGGACCAGCTCGTCATACAGCCGCGCGTCGTCAAAACCGGCCGCCGCGGCGTCCTCACGCGTGGCACCATGCACGACGCGGTCGATCCGCGCCCACCAGGCGGCCGCCAGGCACATGGGGCAGGGCTCGCAGCTCGTGTAGAGCGTGCAGCCCGCCAGCGTGAAGGTCCCGAGGCATGCCGCCGCCGCACGAATGGCCACCACCTCCGCATGCGCGGTCGGGTCCATCATCGTCGTCACTTGATTCCAGCCCTCCGCCACCACGCGGCCCTCCTGCACGATCACCGCGCCAAACGGACCGCCGTGGCCGCGCTCCATGTGCTCGCGGGACAGGCGGATGGCGCGGGCGAGGAAAAAGCAGTCGTCGGGCGTGTCCATGGCAGCACCTTCTCACCGGCCGGTCGAGGCCCACTCCTGCGGCGGCACCAGGCGCACGCCATCCGGCCACACCGCGCCTTGGGCGATCCAGTCATGAAGAGTTTTCAGATCCTCCTTTTCCACGCGCTCCGGCGTGGGCGGCATCGCCACGGGATTGTCATGGCCGAGGAAGAGCACCCGGTAGAGCAGGCTGCCCTCCGGATTCCCCGGGAGGATGACCGGCCCGGCGCGCCCGCCTTTCATGGCCTTCTGCCGTGTCTCCAGGTTCAGGCCGGCGCACACATAGGTGTCCTGGTGGCACTCCAGGCAGCGGGATTCCAGCAGCGGCTTCACCTGCGTGACAAAATCCACCTTCCGCGCCGCAGCGCCGCCGGGCTGGAGCCAGGCGCAGGCGGAGAGGGCGCACACAGAACCAAGCAGCAGGACGGGAAACAATCTCATGCCCCATCTTTCCCAGGGGAAGGCCCTCCCGCAAGCCGCTTCTCCCTCATCCGTCCAGCAGGCGGACGAGAGCCAGGACATTGATCAGGGCCTTGGGCACCAACGAGGATGTCTCCACATACTCCGGCAGCTTGGTGCCGTCCGCGCTGCGCTCGGAGCAGTGCGCGTTGCCACCCCAGGGGCCCAGCCCGTCCAGCGTCGGCCCGCACTGCCACAGATGATTCGCATCACTCAAGCCGCCGCGCGGCATGGACACCGCCGTCAGGTCGAGCCGCGCCGCCGCCTCCCGCCAGTGCTCAAAGAGGCCCGTCACGTCATCCCCCCCCGGCCACGGGGAGGTGAAGCCCGTCCGCTCCGCCGTCAGCACCGCGCCATTGGCCGCGCGCCCGGACAGGCCGGAGAAAAACGCATCCGCCTCCGCCAGGGACGCCGGCGTGGTGGCGCGGCACTCCCACTCCGCCGCCGCCTCATGCGGCACGCGGTTCACCACTGTCCCGCCCTCGATCCGGCCCAGGTTCACCGTGCGCTCCTGCGCCGGGTCTGTCAGCGCGGCGATCCGCGGCAGCGCCAGCGCCAGCGCGTCGATGGCATTGATGCCCGTGCCGTGCTGGGAGCCCGCATGCGCGGCCTTTCCCGCCGCCGACAGCCTCCAGGTGCTGCGGCCTTTCCGCGAGGTCACGATGTGCCAGCCGCGCTCGTCCACCGGACCGCCCTCAAACACCAGCACGGCGCGGGCGCGCCCGCCGCAGCGCCGCGCCGTCTGCCGGGCAAAATCATCCCCCGTGATCTCCTCCGCCGCGTTCGATGCCACCAGCCAGCGCGTGCGCTCAAACACCTCCGGCGCGGCCTCCCGCAGCAGGTGCAGGATCAGCCAGATCAGCGCGGTGCCGCCCTTATTGTCCACCACCCCCGGCCCGTAGATGCGGCCCTCCTCCGGACGCTCCTCCCACTGGAAGCCGTTTTTCCGCTCCTCCTCCGGCGGGAACACCGTGTCCGAATGCGTCACCAGCACCACCGGCTCCCCACCCGCGCCCGCGCGGTGCAGGAACACATGATTTCCCGTCCCCGGCATGGCGCAGGGCGCGTGCTCCGCCTCGAAACCCAGCCCCGCGAACATCTCCGCCGTCCGCTCCGCCACCGCGTTCACACCCTCCGCGTTGGCCGTGAAGCTGTTGATGCCCACCAGCGCGCGCAAGTGGTCCAGGGCGGCCGGAAGAAGCCTCCGCGCGGAGGATGACAGATCAGGGATGGAGAGCGGCATGGGGCGTGCGCCCAGCATGCACGGCTTTCACCCTCCGTCATGCCCCAACAAACGCCGCCCTCCCCTCACACGCCGCGGGGATTGTCTTTCCGGGAAAGGGCGGCTAGTCTGGGCCGCATGAGCGTCCCTGAAGAGCATCTGACCTCCCGCCGTGTGCTGAAATCCCGCGACACGTCCTGGGCGCGGGCGCTGGCGCGCCTGTGCCTGAGGGCGGGCCTGCGGCCAAACGGCATCTCGATCCTCAGCATGGTGTTTGCCGGCGGGGCCATGGCCTGCTTCATGGTGGCGGGGGATCAAACCACCCCTGCAGGCACCGTGGGCGCGTGGCTGGGGGCGGCGGCCTGTGTGCAATTACGGCTGCTGGCCAACCTGCTCGACGGGATGGTGGCGGTGGAAGGCGGCCAGGGATCGGCGGATGGGGTCATCTACAATGATGCACCGGACCGGCTGGCCGATGTGCTCATCCTGGTGGGCGCGGGCTACAGCGGCGCGGGGGAGCCGGGCGTGGTGAAGCTGTTTGACATGCTGCCGCTCGGCTGGTGCGCGGCCTGCGCGGCCCTGGGCACCGCCTACATCCGGCTGCTGGGAGCCTCCCTCACGGGCAAGCACGATTTCCGCGGGCCGATGGCCAAGCCGCACCGGATGGCGGCGCTGACGCTCGGCTGCTTCATCGAGTTGGGCCAGCACCTGGCAGGCACACAACGTTTCGGCATCCAACTGGCGCTGGTGGTCATCTTCGTGGGCGGGCTGTGGACCTGCTGGCGGCGTCTGCGGACGCTGGTCGTCGCGCTGAAGACGAGGTGACAGGGAGTGAGTGGAGGACGCCACGCGGGGGTTGACGCGGCACCCTTATCTCTGCCACGATCCGCGCCATCATGCGGACTTTTCTTTTCCCGATCCTCGTCGCCCTGGGCACGGCCACGGCGTGCGCGCAACCTGCTCCGGCGGCGGAGCTGAAGCTGGATCTCGGCGGCGGGGTGAAGATGGACCTGGTGCTGGTGCCGGCGGGCGGCTTTGACCAGGGATCCCCCGCCACGGAGGCGGGGCGTGAGGCGGACGAGTCCCCGCAGCGCCGGGTGACGCTGACGCGCGACTATTACCTGGGCAAGCACCCGGTGACGCGCGGGCAGTTCGCGCGCTTTGTGGAGTCCACCCGCTACAAGACGGAGGCGGAGCAGGGCCCGTCGGGCGGCTTCGGCGTGGTGGACGGGAAGCTGGTGCAGCAGAAGCGCTTTCACTGGCGCGATCCGGGCTTTCCGCAGACGGACGAGCACCCGGTGGTGATCGTGACAGCGCAGGACGCGAAGGCCTTCTGCCGGTGGCTGGGCACGCGCGCGCGGCGCGACTGCACGCTGCCGACGGAGGCGCAGTGGGAGCATGCCTGCCGCGCGGGCACGACCGGGGCGCATTACCTGGAGCCGGTGGACGAGGTGGCGTGGCACCGCGGCAACAGCGGCGGCCAGACGCATCCCGTGGGCCTGAAGAAGCCGAACGCGCTGGGCCTGCACGATCTGTACGGCCCGGTGTGGCAATGGTGCGCCGACTGGTACGCGCCCTACCGGGCGGGCGCGGCGACGGATCCGCTGCAGACGAACCCCAATCTGTCCGACAAGCCGCGCCAGGTGCTGCGCGGCGGCTCCTTTCTCAGTGACGTGAGCCATGCCCGCTCCGCGGAGCGCTACCGCAACGACGCGCGCAGCCGCAACGCGGACAACGGCTTCCGCGTGGTGTGCGCCGTGACGGAGCGTCCGGCCCCGCCGCCGGCACCGCCGCGCCCGCCGCGTCCGGCCCAGGCCTCCACGCCTGCCGCCGGGGCCCAGCCTTCCCCGCCCGCGCCCTCCCAGGTCCGCTTCCCGTCCCAAAGCAGCCGTGGCTTCAATCCCTTCGGCCTGCTGATGATCCCGGCGCTGCTCTTCATCGGCTACAAGGTGCTCAAGGCCGTGTTTGGGAGCTTTGGCGGCCGACCGAATGTGCTGGACAGCTCGACGCTGACGCCGCGCGGGGCGGCGGAGCTGCTGGGCGCGGGCGCGCGGCCCATCGCCCAGCGGTTTGCCTTCCGCCTGACGGACTCGGGCTTTTACATCAACGGGCCGCAGGAGGCGGTGGGCTCGGTCATTGAATACACGGCCGACCTGGGGGAGCGCGTGCTGACGGATGAGATTGCCTTCACGCCGGGGCCGGAGGGGCAGTTCATCTTCACCGGCGCGCGCCCGAAAAGCGTGAGCGTGCGCAGCACCGGCGGCCAGCTCGGCACCACGGGGGGCGCTGTCTCCTCCAGCCTGGATGACGATCCGCATCGCAGCAGCTTCAGCTCCACGTCGTCGCGTCGATCCTTCCCATCGGCCTACTGATGCCGCCCGCGATCCGGATCCTCTCCCGCGCTGACGATCTGCCGTGGCTCGCCGCGCGGACGCGGCGCTCCCTGCCGGAATCCATTCCCCATGGATGCTGGCGGCTGCGCGCCGGGGCGTGGCTGCCGCGCCAGGCCGCGCCTGGCATCCCGCCGGTGAACGCCGCGCCCTGTGTGCTGATCGGCGCCACGCTGGAGACGATGAACAATCCGGAGGCCGCCTGGCTGGCCCTGCTGCGGCAGAACGGTGGTGTTTTCCGGCGCGAAGACGCATCCGCGCTTCCACCTGTGCTGAGCCTGTGGATGAACGAGGCGGCGGCCAACGCCAGCGAGGCGGCGGATGACCTCAACGCCATCGCGCGGCATGCGCTGGAGGAGGGCTGGCCTGTTTATCGTCACGCGGCGCTCGATGTCTGCCACGACACGCGCCTGCGCGTGCTCCAGATCATCACCAGCCTGCAACGCGGCGGCGCGGAGCGGCTGGCGCTCGATCTGCATCAGGCGCTGCCGCGCCATCGCCTCGCCACGACGCTGCTCACGCTCGGCTCGCCGGGGCGCGAGCCGTTTGAGACGCCGGCGGACTGCATCCAACGGCGCCTGCCGCCTGATCCAGCGGTGCGCGCGGCGGAAATCGACCGCGTGGTCTGCCAAAGCGGGAGCGATCTGGCGCACGCGCATCTCGTGGATGGAGAAACGCTCGCCGGGATGCGGGGCGACCTGCCGCTGGCCGTCACGATCCACAACCAACGCCAGGGCTGGCCGGAGGCCGTGTCACGACTGCACGCCAAGCCCGACGCGCTGCTCATTGGTTGCTCGCGCGTGGTCGCCGGAGAAATCGCCGCTGAATTCCCGCGCCACATGGCCCGCACCGTCTGGAACGGCATCCAGCCAACCCTCCAGCACTTCCCCCCTCCATCCCCGCACCTGCTCACGCTGGTCGCCATCGCCAACCCGCGGCCGCAGAAGCGCCTGCCGCTGCTGATCGACATCCTGGCCGCCCTTCCCGGCGCGCGGCTGAAGATCGCCGGCCAGCCGTCCGCGATCCACGCGGACGCGCAGGCGGAGGTGCGGCTGTGCGAGGCCAAAATCGCCGCGCACGGCCTCGGTGATGCCGTGGAGTGGCTGGGCACCGTGCAGGACGTGCCCGCGCTGCTGGCAGAGTGCGATGTGCTCGTCGCCACGAGTCTGCATGAGGGGATGAGCCTGGCGCAACTCGAAGCGCTGGCCGCCGGCGTGCCCGTGGTGGCCACGCAGGTGAGCGGCACGGATGAGCTCGCCGCGCGTCATCCCGGCATGATGCGGCTGCTGCCGGTGGACGCGCCGGCCGCGGAGTTCGCGGAAGCGATTCGCGAGATGGCGCCGCGACGCGGCCAGGGCACGCTGGCCGCCGACTTCACCACGCGCACCATGGCCGCGCGTCATGCGTGGCTGATGAACGCGCTCATGATTCCGGCGCGCACGCCACGCCACGGCCTGCTGCTGATCACGAACAACTTTTCCACCGGCGGCGCGCAGTCGAGCGCGCGGCGGCTTTTGATCCAACTCCGCGCCATGGGCGAGACCGTGCGCGCCGTGGTGCTGCAAGAGCAGCCGGATCACCCGACACCTGGACGGCGCATCCTGGAAAGCGAGGGCATCGAGGTGACCGCGCTGGAGCCACCGGAGGTCTGCGAGGCCCAAACCGCGCTCACTCCCCTGCTCCACCAGCTGGCCGGCGCGCCACCGGAGGCCGTGCTGTTTTGGAATGTCATTCCCGAATACAAAATCCTCCTCGCGGACGCGCTGCGCGGCATCCGTGTGTTTGATGTGAGCCCTGGCGAGATGTTTTTCACCTCGCTCGACCGCTATTTCGCCAATCCTCGTCCCGGCCTGCCCTATCTGGACGCGGCGGCCTATGGCGCGCGGCTCAGCGGCGTGATCGTGAAGCACGGCAGCGAAGTCCCGCCTGCCAGCGGCTTGTTTCAGCGCCCCGCGCACTACATTCCGAACGGCGTGGTCCTGCGGGCCTTTCAGGAGGAGAAACCCGGCACGGAATGGACCCTCGGCACCGCCGCGCGGCTGCATCCGCACAAGCGTCTGGAGGATTTGATCGCCGCCTTCCGCCTGGTGCACGCGCAGCGCCCGCAGGCACGGCTGCGCATCGCCGGTGGACCGGACGCGGGCCAGGAGGCCTACGCGGAGGCTTTAAGGCAAAGCGCGAGTGATCTGCCTGTGGAGTGGTGCGGCGAAGTCCACGACCTGCCCGCCTTTCACGACACGCTCTGCATCTTCGTGATGATCTCCGAGCCCGTCGGCTGCCCGAATGCCTCCCTGGAGGCCATGGCCTCCAGCGTGCCCGTCATCGCCACGGCCGTCGGCGGCGCATGCGAGCAGATCGAACACGGCACCTCCGGCCTGCTGACGCCGCCACGCGATGATCGCGCGCTTTCGCAAGCCATGCTGGTCCTGCTGGATGATCCGGCCCGGCGCGCCCGCATGCGCCGCGCCGCGCACGAGCGCATCCGCACGCATTTCTCCGTCGAAACGATGGCGGCGCGTTACCGGGATGTGTGCCTGCGTGCTTGAGATGAGCGGGCTGTCAAACCTGTCCATGTTGCACGAAGGAGAATCCTTGAAGATACATACATAATGCCTTGCTCCGTCCCCCTCTTGGATTGGACAGGTGATAAGCTCTCCGAACTGATCCAAAATCAGGCACAGATCCACCCCGCGCAGAAGCTCTGTGAAGGCGCAGTGCAGGTCCTCGTCGAGCGTAGCGAGACGATGCTCCGTCCCCTCTTGGATTGGACAGGTGATAAGCTCTCCGAACTGATCCAAGATCAAGCATACATCCACCCGCGCGCAGAAGCTCTGTGAAGGCGCAGCGCAGGTCTCGTCGAGCGTAGCGAGACGTGGCCGCAGCGTTGCTCCGTCCCCCACTTGATTGGACGGGTGATAAGCCTCCGAACTGATCAAGATCAGGCACAGATCACCCCGCGCAGAAGCTCTGTGAAGGCGCAGCGCAGGTCTCGTCGAGCGTAGCGAGACGAGGCCGCAAGCGTAGCCGTAACAGAGCTTCTGCGCGGTCGCCGCCCCTCCCACTTGTCGCTGTTCACCCTCAACCCGGAGCCTTCTGCCATGAGTAAGCCCAAAGCCGCCATCACACCTCCCGCCGTCGGGATCGAAACCGATGCCGACAGTCCGCAACGCTGGACCGCGAAGCGCAAGGCCGCCCTCGTCATCGACATCCTCCAAAGGCAAGACCACCGCCGCGGAGGCTGCTCGCCAGCACGCGCTGACTCTCGCCGAGGTCGAGAGTGGAAGGAGGACTTCATCACCCAGGGCACCGAGGCCCTGCGCAGTCATCCGCGCGACCTCGCCCAGCAGTTCGAGGCTCGCGAGAAGACCCTGCTGGCCAAGGTCGGCGAGCTCACCCCTGCATGTGGACGTTTTAAAAGCTCATCGCTCGCTTGGGCAAGGACTTGCCGGAAGGATCTCGTGGTAGCCATGCAAAACCAACTTCTCCAATCGGGATCCCCGCCGGTGCCTGTGAGCGTGCTGTGCCGTCTCCTCGGCGTGGCACGCTCACCACCTATTACCAGCCGCATGGACGCCACCTCGAACCGCGGTGCGATCCCGCGTGCGTCGAGGCCATCCGTGCGGTGATCGAGGCTCATCCCACCTATGGCGTGCGCATGACTCATGCCCGTCTCACCAAAGGCCAGGGCATGATCGTCAACCGCAAGAAGGTCCACCGCATCATGCGCCTGCACCGCTGGACATGCGGGCAGCGCCGCATCGGCCGCCGTCCGCGTGTGCAGCACCTCAAATCCATCGCCGCAGCCCCAACCAGCGTTGGGCCACCGACATCGCCACCGTGGACTGCGGGCGCGACGGCTGGTGCGCCTTCGTGCCGGTCGTCGACTGCTGCTCGCGTGAAGTCCTCGGCTGGGATCTGGCGCACCGCCCGAGCCAAGACCGCCGAGCGTGCGCTGGAAGAGGCCCTGCTGCACCGCTTGGCACCACTCGAGGCGCTCCATCAGGACTCACCTTGCGCCACGATAACGGCCTTGTCTTCGGCTCACGAGCCTACCGCGCCCTCGTGCGCGACTACGGCCTCACGCAGGAATACATCGCTCCCTACACGCCCGAGCAAAACGGCCTGTGCGAGCGCTTCATCCGCACCTTCAAAGAGGAATGCGCCTGGCAGCACCGCTTTGACAACCTCACCGCCGCACGCGCGACGGTCGCCAGATACATCGAACACTACAACACCCAGCGCACCCACTCCGCCCTCAACTACAACACCCCACGCCAAACCTACCTCACCCTATGCAACCCACCCCATCAACAAGCCGCCTGAACAACACTGGCTCTTGTCCAACTTTGAGGGGAGCACTACAAGCGCTTCATCCGCACCTTCAAAGAGGAATGCGCCTGGCAGCACCGCTTTGACAACCTCACCGCCGCACGCGCGACGGTCGCCAGATACATCGAACACTACAACACCCAACGCACCCACTCCGCCCTCAAATACAACACCCCACGCCAAACCTACCTCACCCTATGCAACCCACCCCATCAACAAGCCGCCTGAACAACACTGGCTCTTGTCCAACTTTGAGGGGAGCACTACAGTTCGGCAATCGCTTTTTGCTCGGTGCGGTTGTTCAGAAGCGAACACAGAGTGTCACGAAGTTCTCCACATCGTTTCCACTTGGCTCGGAACCCAAAGACAACCGAGTTTCGGGCATAACAAAAGGTCTCAGCGAATGTGCCGTCTTTCCGGCGAGTGTTCAAGTAGTGCAAGAGATGCTCTCTAATTTCTTGATTATTCGGCCAATGTGCAGCCAAGGACTTGGCCGCGCTTGAGCGAACATGCTTCGCGGACTCAACAAAATCACCTCCTGCGTCTCTTGCTTTAATAATGCTCATCAGAAAAGCACCGACAATTGGGTCTCCTGGCGAATTCGAAGCCAGTGTCTCAATGGCAAGAGATCTCACAATTTCCGATGGATCGACCGTCACATACTCGTCACCACAAACTAAAGAAAGAAGCACGGTTTTCACTACAGGATCGGATGGCCAGCCTGCGGCAAGACAATAAATTGCCGCAACACGCTCCTCGATATCTTCCATAATTGGTTTGCCGTCTTTGCCGCGAGACGTCAGGACTGACACGAAAACTGGCTTCAAATCGGCATCCCCTTTCCAATGCTGCCCCAGGGCGTTGAGGATCGCTGCCCGGTTTAGCTTGAAACTTGAAGTGGTGTTTACACCCGCTATTAAACGCTCCCTCACAAAGGCGTCATTTTTCCAGCCTCGCCCCAGTGTCCAAGGAACCTGTGACCTTACGTGGAAGAGAAACTTTTCGTGCATCGGGACTGCTGGACGGTCGGTCAAAAACGATAACAACCAATCTCGTGCTGAGGAATCTTCACTCCAACCATCGGCAAGAGATTCGAATGCTGCCTTCCAAGCATGTTCTACAGGCTCTTCAATACGACCCGCCGCGTTTGTCCGAGTAATGACATTATACAAAAATGTTTTTGCAGTCTCATCTCCATGCCAAACGCGCCCCATGCTCTTGACTCCTTGAACTCTGACATCCTCATCCTCCTCCAAGAACCCATCGCCTGTCCTTGCTTCCAACAATCCAACTATGGCGTCACGCACCAAAGTCGAACCGCGCCATTCTGAGTCGAGGCTCTCCAGCATGCTTTCTCTCTCGTGGCTGAAGTTACGGTCGAAGTTTTCCACGCTCAGAGCCTTCAACATGAGACTCTCTGATTCGAGACGTGAATTTGACAAAAGCTTGGTGTATTGAGACCGGGACATTTGATAGAAAAACCATGAAGTATCATGCGAATCCAGCACTGAATTCGTCAACCGTTTGAGCCGATCACTTCTGTAACCTTATGTTCGATCGATTCTATGCCACGTTACATCTCCATGTGTGATCTCAAGATTTAGCACAGCACTAATTTGATGGATCTGTGAGTCAATCCGCCCCCATTGTACAAGATGTGACGG
Organism: Verrucomicrobiaceae bacterium; assembly: GCA_015075365.1. Classification (GTDB taxonomy): domain Bacteria; phylum Verrucomicrobiota; class Verrucomicrobiia; order Verrucomicrobiales; family Verrucomicrobiaceae; genus Prosthecobacter. The sequence goes on along the minus strand of JABTUN010000003.1, from coordinate 1,235,238 downwards.
AAACGGGGAAACGGGGTCAGGAAACGGGGTCATTGGTTGGCGCGTGGACTCACTTTTGCAGGTTTTCCAATATCAATATTCCAGTGTTCTGCTTGATAAGTCACGTTCCCAATTCCGCCAGGTGGCGTTGTTCCCACCTCAAGAATCACCACTGGCAAATTTTCAATGCTTTTGATGTCATGAATGAACCGAGTTCGTTGGTCGATCCTTGAAAGCTGTTCTGCTGTCATGCGATGATCAATTTGCCATCTCTGCAAGGAATCTAAGTGAACCGCTAGAATCTCCTGGTATCGAATTCCGCCATCTACATCTATTTCATGGACTATGAACACCGCGCTTCGCTGGTCATCGGCCACACGTCCCTTCGTGACCCAAACACCATGAGGAAGAGTTATCACCGTGGTTTTTCCAATGAGTGTTTTTGATTGTTTCGTTTCTGCAACGATTCTAAATACCGCCGCTCCGCTTGGAGAAAGAGCCACGCCTAGTGCGCCGTCAGGAACTTGTTGTGACAACGCCTTTGATGACTGCTGTAGCATACAAGCGCACAAAACGCAGAACTCGATAAATCTATTTATTCTCATAAGCCTGTAGGATGCGGGTAAAGGAATCCGTGAAGTCGGAGAAAGTAAACAGGGGAAACGGGGGGGGGGGGGGGGGGACGGGGACAGGGTACCGTTGCGCGGGGAAACGTGAAACGGGGTCAGGCAAATGCATGACAAAGGTTCGCATTCATGAGTTCGGTGCATCAGCTTCCTCCAGAATGTGTTTTAGGTCTTCCGGAACCTTCTTGATCGCCGCCTTGACGTCAAGACGCCTCAGCTGCTGGCTCACGTTCGCCGCCGATTTCATCTCCAGTTTCTCCGCCAGCCACTCCTGCGACACCACCGTCCGCCGCCACAGCAGGTCCGCCAGCAGCACCTTCCGCGGGTCCGATCCCTTCACCCCGGCAAGACCGCCCGGCTTCAGGCCTCCCGCCCTCAGCCCTCGGGCCAGCCACTGCAGCGCCTGCCGCTCCCCAGTCCTGATGCCAGGCACCACGAAAAACACTTGGCGAAAAAGTCATGGCTGTTAGCCTGCATCCTCTGTGTTCCAATTGATATTTTTGGTGCCGACCTCATGCGCGACCTGATCCAAGCAACAAATCTTCTGAAGCCTTTGGCAGTTGGCATTCGACATGGGCTGTCATGCTTGGCGTTCTGGTGCATGGCAGGTGCCACATTGGTCGTCGCGGTGGACACGATCACGTTTCCGACGATCCCTCTCAAGACGCCCGATGCGGCGCCGTTCTCGCTCGGGGTTTCGGCGAGCAATGGAGACGCCGTTTACATGGAAGTGGTCGCCGGGAACGATGTAGTTTCCGTTTCCAATGGAATCGCCACCCTTTCGGGCAAGACGGGTGCCTATGCGATCCTGGCCTTCCAGTATCTCGGTGCCGACTCCGTCTGGCGCTCCGGTTGCGTCTGGCCCGGGGACACGTTCGTCAGCGTTTTTGGCGGCACCGATTCCAGCCATTCGGGAGGCATCAAGAGTGATGGGAGCCTCTGGCTGTGGGGAATGAACACCTCCGGCCAGCTTGGCACGGGTGATGGCGTCTCATGCCCGCTGCCACAGCAAATCGGAACGGACACGGACTGGCAATCGGGTTCCCTGGGCACCTCGTTCACGCTGGTCATCAAGACGAACGGGACACTCTGGGGCTGTGGTGCGAATGATGCAGGCCAGTTGGGAGACGGCACCACGGATGCACGTCCCACGTTCGTGCAGGTCGCGGGGGGCACCGGCTGGAAGGAGGTCGCGGCGGGTTCAAATCACGCTGCCGCGATCCAGCTCGATGGCTCCCTTTGGACCTGGGGAGGGAATGAGGCTGGGCAGGCCGGCACGGGAGCCGTTGGAGGCCAGTCGAGCAGTCCGGTGCAGGTGGGAACGGATTCGGACTGGGCGCATGTTTCGTGTGGGGCTGGTTTTGTGATCGCCTTGAAGACGAACGGTACCCTGTGGGGCTGGGGCCTGAACACGAGTGGACAACTGGGACAGGGAAACACGACTTCTCCTGTGCTTGCTCCGACCCAGATCGGCACCACCGTGGACTGGGCGAAGGTATCGGCGGGAACGGCCCATGTCATCGCGGTTCGGTCGGATTTTACGTTGTGGGCGTGGGGGATGAACTCCTCCGGCCAGCTGGGTCTGGGAAATGTGTCGGCAGCGGTCTCGACACCGACGAGAGTCGTGCCTCAAGGGATTCTGGGATGGTCAGATGTGGAGGTCGCCGCAGGCTCCCGAAGTTCATTGCTTATTCTCGGTTCTCAACTTTTGGCGGCAGGATTCAATCTCAACGGTGATGAGCAAATTCAGTCATTGTTCTTCCCAGTGTCACAAGAGACTGGCTGGCAGCATGTGGCAGTGACCAAACCCCATCTGGCCCTGCGCGATGACGGAAGCTTGTGGGGCTGGGGACAGGGCTGGAGCACCGCAGGGCCGAGCCCGATCGGTGCGCGGTCGCGGCACTTGCAGCCTCCATCCATACTGCTGGGCCAGTTGATGGCCGTCGCCCACGGAGCTTCGCACTGCCTCGCGGTCAAGCAAGATGGCAGCCTCTGGACATGGGGGAGCAATGACTATGGCCAGTTGGGCGCAAGCCCCGGCCGGAAAACACCTCAGCAGATCGGTACGGACAAGACGTGGCGCAAAGTGGCCGCTGGTGAGACACACTCGTTTGGGATCAAGCAAGATGGGAGATTGTGGGCCTTTGGGGCCAGTGGTTCCGGGCAGGTTGGGAACGGCTCCACGGCGCGGGGTGTCAGCGTGCCAGTTGCGGTGGGCACCGCCACCGATTGGCTGACCGTCGCTGGAGGTGGTGTGCACAGTCTGGCACTCAAAAACAATGGCACGTTGTGGGCGTGGGGCGGCAACGCCAGCGGTCAGCTTGGCATCGGGACTTGGGTGAGGAACACCACGCCTATCCAAGTAGGTGCAGCGACATGGACTGCCATCGCCACCGGCCGCCTCCATTCACTCGCCATCCAGAGTGATGGCACCTTGTGGGCGTGGGGGGACAACTCGAGCGGCCAGTTGGGCGACGGGACGACGACAAGTCAGAACGTGCCGGTTCAGATCGGTTCGTTTAGCGATTGGGTCAAAGTCTCTGCGGGTGCCAGGCACACGGTCGCGATACGCGCGGATGGCACGCTCTGGGCCTGGGGCGCTAATGATCAGGGGCAGTTGGGGGACGGCACCACGCAGATGCAGACCTTCCCTGTGCAAATCGGTTCGGCCACGGACTGGTCGGATATCTGTGCTGGTGGAACTCACACCGCCGCGCTGAAATCTGACGGCAGCTTGTGGACCTGGGGGTCGAATTTGAATGGTCAACTGGCTGATGGTTCGGATGTGCGGAGGCGATTGACGCCGCTACAGGTGCCGGGCCCGCGGATATGGGGCTACCTGCCCCGTGGCGGAGGAATGACAGCCTGCACGACGGTGGTGACGCAAGCCGGACTGCTGATGGGGGCAGGAGACAGCACCACGGGCATGCTCGGCATCGCCAATGACCAGTCTGTTCCGCGCCGCATTCACCCGGTGCAAATGCCCCGCGATTTGCCAGTGCCCACCGTGACGACGACTTCTAATGTCGCTTATCAAACCGTCAGATGGTCCCCATACGCGGGCAGACAAAGAGATTTGATGGTAAGCGGTCCTGCTCTGCTTTCTGGTTTCATCACTCCCGGTCCTGAAATTCTCCGTGTAGTGCAGCGAACCGGCCCGGGATACGTCCGGGGTGTCGCGTTTGATCGTGGTGACGACAACTGGACTTCCAGTCCGCCGATTGAATTCCCGATTCCCTCCGGGAATGCGACGTTGTCTTCGCTCAGTCTGGATTCGGCATCGTTGTCCCCAGGTTTCTCGTCTTCTGGGATCGCTTACACAGCGCTGGTGGGCGCCACCGTGGACTCAATTCGCGTCAAGGCGGCAGCTTACGATCCGGGGAGTGCGGTCAACATCGGAGCTTCGAGATTGCTGCCCGGCGTTTTCGGGCCACCGGTCGCTCTCACAACGGGAGACAACGTCCTGTCCATTGTCTCCTTGGCAGAGGATGGCGTCACTCAAAAGACTTATCAAATCACCGTGAAGCGGGAGACGCCCTACCAGACCTGGGCACGGAGCGTGTGGGGAACCAATAGTGTGGCTGAGCTGGATGATGCGGACATGGATGGCCTGCCGAACCTGCTCGAATACGCCATGGGCTCGGACCCGAGGAGCGGCCAGCAAGCATCTCCAGTCACGCCAAGCCTCGCCACGATTGGCAACCAGACGTTTTTGCGAGTCTCCTGCTCCAAAGGGGCGGGCTCGGACGTGGTCCTCACCGCCGAGGCCACAGGGGACTTGGGCAACCCCGCCAGTTGGAGCAGCGCCGGACTGGTCGTCGAAGAAGACTCGGCCACCCGGCTCACAGTTCGAGATTTTGTTCCATTTGCGTCGTCCCAGCCGCGATTCATGAGGATCAAGGCGATACAAAATTGAGGAGCGTTTTCTCGCTGCCATCTCCATTGCGCCAGTCGGTGCCGGTTCCCTACCGGAACCGCTGAGACGTTTTCGAGTACAGCGAGACTTGGTGTCACCCTCCACTTGATAAGACAGCGGCTGCAGCCGCTACCGTCAGCCTACTCGGCCTTGTTCTTTGCGGCCGCTGTTCCCTTTCCTTTCCCCTTCTTCTTCGGCTGCCCGGGTGGCTGCGGTTCGTTGTCGAAGGCCTTGTTGCCGTGGGTGAAACGCGGCGGGGGGACGGTTTCGCCAAATTGGGCCTGAAGGCGGACGATCTCGGCTTTCAACTCCTTCACGGTTTCGGCGTAGGCGGGGTCGTTAGAGAAGTCCTTGGTCTCCAGCGGGTCTTTTTGGCGGTCGAGCAGCTCCCAGTCGTTCACGTCCGGCGTGTAGTAGTGCACGAGCTTGTAGCGGTCCGTGATGACGCCGTAGTGCGGGCGCACGCGGTGCGGCACGGGGAACTCGTAGTAGTGATAGTAGTGGGATTTGCGCCAGTCGGAGGGCGTCTCGCCTTTCATGATGGGGACGAGGCTGCGGCCATGCATGCCCTCCATCATTGGCGCCTGGGCGATGTCGAGGAAGGTGCTGGCAAAATCGAGCAGGCTGACGAGTTCACCGCTGGTGGTGCCAGGCTTGATCACGCCGGGCCAGCGGGCGAGCAGCGGACTGCGGAGGCTTTCCTCAAAGATCCAGCGTTTGTCGAACCAGCCGTGCTCGCCGAGGTAGAAGCCCTGATCGCTGCTCAAAATGACCACGGTGTTCTTCGTGAGGTCGTTTTTGTCGAGGTAGTCGAGTACGCGGCCGACATTTTCGTCCACGGCCTTCACGCAGGCGAGGTAGTCGTGCATGTAGCGCTGGTAGCGCCATTTGACGAGATCGCGACCGGTGGGCGCGGCGGCGGCGTATTTCGCGTTGCGCGGCTCGTAGTAGGCGTTCCAGGCCTTCTTCTGCTCCTCGGTCAAATTGCCCGGAATGACGAGTTTGGCATCCCGCGGCGTGAAGGTGCGGTCAATGCCCATGTCGTGATCGCTCACGGCCTTGCTGCGGCCGCTGTAGCTGTCGAAGAGCGTCTCCGGCTCCTCATAGACGCGGTCGTTGTCAAAGCCGAGCAGCCGCAGCGGCGGCTCCCACTCGCGGTGCGGGGCCTTGTGCTGGCTCATCATCATGAAGGGTTTCGATTTGTCGCGCTGGTCGAGCCATTTCAGCGTGAGATCACCGATGATGTCGGTCGTGTAGCCCTCGTATTTCACCTGCTTGCCGTTTTCGGTCATCGGCGGGTTGTAGTAGGCGCCCTGGCCGGGGAGCACGTTCCAGTAGTCGTAGCCCACGGGATCCGTCATGAGATGCCATTTGCCAATGATGGCGGTCTGGTAGCCGTGCTTCTGCAGCACCTTGGGGAAGGTCGGCTGGGAACTATCAAACTTGCTGTTGCTGTTGTTGTAGAAGCCGTTGGCGTGCGAGTACTTGCCGGTCTGGATGACGGCGCGCATGGGGCCGCAGATGGAGTTCGTCACGAGGCAGCGGTCAAAACGCATGCCTTCTTTCGCGAGGCGGTCCATGTTCGGTGTTTCGAGCAGCTTGCGCTTGTCGCCGTAGCAGCTCATCGCCTGATAGGCGAGGTCATCGCAAAAGATGAAAACAATGTTCGGCGGCTGCGCGGCGCTGGCGGTGACCGCGAGGGCGAGGGTGGCGAATAGGGAGCGAATCATGGCTGGGAGGCGTCTGAACGCCCTTTTAGCCAGAATCTTCGCCCCTTGGCGATGAAAATCGTGCGCCGCTCAATGCTTCAAATTCTCACGCAACTGCCGGATCGGCTCGAAGGCGTATTCGATGAGGGCGTTGCTGCCGGTGGTGATGCGGGCCTCGCCGGTCATGCCGACGCGTACGGGCTGCGGCACGCCGCGCACGCGGATGGCACGCTCGTCGAGCGGCGCGGTGGCGATGAAGCCGGTGCCATCCGTGTCCGTGACGGCGGCGGGGCTGATCCAGTCCACCGTGCCTGTGAGCGTGCCGTAGCGTTGATACGGATACGCATCGAAAAACAACCGCGCATTCTGCCCGGTGGCCAGCCGGCTCATGCCGCTCTCGACGAGCAGCATGCGCGCGCGCGGCTCCGAGCCGATGCGGGCGAGCTGGCAGAGCTCCTGGCCGGGCTGGAGCACGTTGCCGGTGTTTTTCTGCGTGAGGGAGATCACCACGGCGTCGTAAGGCGCGCGGATGGTGAGCTGGTCCTGCTGCGTGTTCGCCAGATCGCGTTTGAGCGCCTCAATGCGACTGCGCAGGCTGCTGATCTCCGCTTTTTCCGCGAGGCGTTTGTGCGCACGGTCGTTTTCCTGCCGCTCCGGCTCCAGGCGGGCCATTTCGAGAGTCTTTTGCGCCAATGCGAGGTCTGTCTCCGCCTGCGCTGTCTCGAGCTGGCGGCGCAAGTGCTCCTCCTGGGAAATGGCGCCCTCTTTGACGAGTTTCGCCGTGCTTTCAGAAAGCGCTTTCGCCGCGTCAGTGTGCCGCTGGCGGAAAACGATCTCGCGCTCCGTCTGCGCAATCTCCGCGTTCTTGATGGCGAGCATGGAGGTGTGCAGCGCCTCCAGTTTGACCACGCCTTCCTCTTTCGCGGTCAGTTCGGCGCTCAGGGTCTGGAGCTGCGTGTGCCGGGCGCGGATTTCATCGCTATGCAGGAGGAAGAGCATGTCGCCCTCCTTCACCTCCTGGCCCTCGACGATGTTCACGGCCTTCACGACGACTTGATACGGCGCTTGAATGGGATCCGCACCGTCTTTGGGCACCAGTTTGAAGCGGCAGCGCACGGTTTCAGGCACACGCACGAGGACGGCGGCGGTGATGACCGCGACGAAGAGGACGATCAAGAACCAGGCGATGAGCCGCAACGCACGAGGAGGTGGATCGCGTGGGAGCATGGGGGCCTGCTGGGAGAGGTCGCTGTAGGATGGAGAAGAAGGCATGGTGATGATGGTTGAATCGGTTTACTCTGCCATCTGCTGGCTGCACAGGTGCCAGTACAAGCCTTTCCGGCCCAGCAGTTCCTCGTGCGTGCCCTGCTCGGCCACGGCGCCTTGTTCGAGGACAACGATGCAGTCCGCGTCGCGCACCGTGCTGAGGCGGTGGGCGATGACGATGCTGGTGCGGCCGGCCATGATCTTGCCGAGATTCGCCTGGATGGCGCGCTCGCTTTCGGTGTCGAGGGCGCTGGTGGCCTCGTCAAAGATGAGGATCGCGGGATCGGGATACAATGCGCGGGCGATGGCGATGCGCTGCATCTGGCCGCCGGAGAGGCCCATGCCGCTCTCGCCGATCTTCGTTTCGTAGCCCATGGGCAGCTTCGTGATGAAATCGTGCGCGGCGGCGAGCTTCGCGACCGCTTTGACGCGCTCCATGTCCGGCTCATGCACACCAAAGGCGATGTTTCGCGCGATGGTGTCGCTGAACATGCGGTTCTCTTGAAGCACCATGCCGACGTGGCGGCGCACATCGCGGTAGTTTAGCGTGCGCAAGTCGAGACGGTCGAGAAAAACGGTGCCGTCGGTCGGTTCGAGCAGACCGGAGATGAGTTTGACGAGCGTGGTCTTGCCGCTGCCGCTGCGTCCGACGATGGCGGTCGTTTTGCCGGGCGTGAAGGTCAGGTCGATGCCACGCAGGATGTCCGTGGGCGCGTGGCCGCCGTAGTTGAAGCGCAGACCGCGCAACTCGGCGTGACCCTCGAGCGTGGGCACGGCAGCGAGCTGGCTGTGATCGCGCCCCTGCTCCGGCTCGCTTTCAAAGATGTCGTTCAAGCGGCGGATGAGCACGGCGATGTGCTGGGATTGATACCAGATGAGCAGCACACGCAGGATGGCCGTGCTGGCGAGCGCGGTGATGCTGCTGAAGGCCACAAAGGTGCCCGTGGTGATCTCACGGGCCATCACCATGTTCGCGCCGAACCACAGGAAGCAGGCCGTGCTGAGCAGGCCGATGCCTTGCAGCGCGGTGTCGTAGGTCATCGCCATGAAATTGGCGCGGAAGAGCTTTCGCGAGACGCCGAGGAACTGGTTCAGCATCGTGTCACGGAAGGCCACCTCCGCCGCGGCGGCCTTCACGGACTCCATGCCTTTGATCGCGTCGATTTGATGCGAGGCGTAGCGCCCCTCGCTCTCCGCGATGTCGGCGAAAAGCGGGCGCAGCACCCTCACGGCGAAAATCATGAGCGTGAGATACAGCGGCGCGGTCAGCAGATACACACCGCCGAGCTTCGGATTGTAGATGAACATCAGCGTGAGCGCCCCCGTGAGAGAAATGAGAGCCAGCAAACCCGCCACGCCGTGCTGCACCATGAATTCACGCATCTGCCGCGCGCCGTCGAGACGGCGCTGGATGTCGCCGGTGCGGCGGCTTTGGAAATAGCGCAGCGGCAGAGCGAGAAGCTGGCGCGTGAGGAAATCCAGCACGCTGGCATCGAGACGCACGGTGACAAAGGCCAGCAGGAACTGCTGGATGAGATTCGCCGCCTGGGAAAAGAGCAGCGCCACGCCCATGCCGCAGATCACGGTCACGAGCAGGCCCGGATCATCGCCCACGAGCACGCGGTCCACGACGATCTGGGTGAAGACGGGGAAGAGCAGTTGCAGCGCGGTGACGACGACGGCCAGCAGGCCCACCTGGCGCAGCGTGCCGTAGTGCTCGCGGATGAAGGGCATCAGCCAGCGCAGCGTGCCCTGGCCTTCCGGCGCTTTTTCAAAGGCGGTGGTGTAGTCAAAGATCGCCGCGTAGCCGCTCCAGCCTTTGTCGAACTCCTCGCGCGTCATCTTGCGCTTGCCCAAGCCGGGATCATCCACGCGCACATGCTTCTTCGTCACCTCATAAAGCACGACCCAGTGGTTTCCCTCCCAATGCACGATGGCCGGCAGCGGCATCACCGGCAGATTGCGACGCGAGACTTTCAAAGCACGCGCGGCGAGGCCCAGCTCCGTCGCCGCATGGCACATGCCGTGCAGGCTGGTGCCGTCCGTGGCCGTGGCGCACAGCTCGCGCACGCGGGTGAGGCTCACCGCCTTGCCATAATAACGGCACACCATGGCCAGGGAGGCCGCGCCGCAGTCCGCCTCGTCGATCTGCTGCACATGGGTGATGCGGCAGCTCGTGTGGTTCTTTTGGAAGCGGCCCTCGTCATCGACAAAGGCATCCTGGTCCGGCGGCGTGGTCTTCGCGGCCTCGGGGACGAGCGCCGCGGCATCCAACGGCACGCGGGCGGTCTGCGCGGGAGCGGGCGTGTTGATTTGCGCGAAGATTCCTCGAAATGACGTGTACTGGGATGACAGCGCGCTCGTTTCATCCTCTGAAAGTGTCAGCAAAACGCCCTCCGTGAGCATTTCGACACCACAACCGGGCGGCGAGAGCGCATCGCCAGCGCGGAGGAAGCGTACTGTCACCCGGCGCTCGCTCTCCGGCAGCGTTTGGAAGACCCGTGCCTGGCCGCGCAGGAGAATTTGGAGGCCGCGCGGCGCCTCGTGCTCAGTGCGCGGCATTTCGCCCTTTTTGGCTTCATGGCGCTTCAGACGCTCAGCGAGGCTGCGGGCCGTTTTTTCCGGCAAACAGCCGAAAACGGCGCTTTGACGAATGCAGGCGAGATTTTCGATCTGCAATGGCAGCGAGGCCAACATGGCTTCAAGGCCGCCTGGCACCTCGGAAGGAGAAAAAGTGCGAACGGCGGCCTGACCCGTGGCGCGGAGGACATAGGAGGGGCCGCCGCAGATGATCTCTCCCTCTTCGAGCACGGCGAGCGGGACTTCCTTGCCCCCTTCTTGGGCAAGCAAGAGACGCAGCGAGCCCTGTTCCACGAGATGCAGTGCCGCGGGCTCTGGTGACATGCCAAACGTAAGGGTGCGGGCCGCGCCAGCGGCACGAAGCTGCTGTTGCTGGGCGGCGGAGAGCGTGGAGGCGGAGAGCATGACGATGGAAAACGGAGAATGGTCACGAACGGAGGAACTTAGAATGGGGTGCGAAGGCAAAAGCCATTCCGCCATTTTCAGTTCCTCCATGACGGGGCGATGGCTGAACCGGGTGGTGATGTGAGCCATGCTAGCGGACGGTCGGCTGCTTGCCACTCCGACCAAGGTCCTAGGACTAAAGTCGGATAGCGGGAATGAAAATCTGACAGGGTGGGGCTTTTCAGCCTCATCTCCGACCAAAGTCCTAGGACCATGGTCCGATACCCGGTTGTTTGGAGCTGATGCAGGATAGTCGCCGTCAGCCACACGGCATCACGACACCCAACACAAACCAACAAACAACAAACACACACACCCATGAAAACGACGACCACCCAAACCACCAGCGCCAAAGCCCTCCGCGACCTCGACACCAAGAGCAACCCGCTCGGCGGCCGCAAGCAGGAGCAGAGCGAAAAGTAATCCGCCTGCCCTCACCACCCCAAAACCAACACCAAACCCAGACACACCCATGAAAACCAAGACCATCAAGACCACCAGCATCAAGTCCCTGCGCGACCTCATCGCCAAGAGCAACCCCCTCGGCGGCCGCAAGCAGGAGCAGAGCGACAAGTAATCCGCCTGCCCTCACCGCCCAAAACCAACACCAAACCCAGACACACCCATGAAAACCAAGACCATCAAGACCACCAGCGTCAAGTCCCTCCGCGACCTCATCGCCAAGAGCAACCCGCTCGGCGGCCGCAAGCAGGAGCAGAACGACAAGTAATCCACCGTCATACCCGCAGGGGAGGCCATGCACCTCATGCATGGCCTCCCCTCCAACCACAAACTTCATCCCCCTCCGCACATCATGTTTGCCAGCCACGACTACCACCGCGCCCTTGCTCTCCCTGAGAATCCTCTCCCGCGCTCGCTGCGACTGCCGGAGGACACGGACCAAAATGATTACCATATCCTGCGCCCCGAGGATGTGCTGAACCAGGCCACACTGCGCTGCTTCCGGGGGCTGGGCCTCAAAGCCTGCGATGCCGCCCTGTTTTATAAAAAACCCGGCTCGCTCGGCATCATCCACACCGATGTCAGCCTGGAAGGTGGGCGCTGGCGGAAAAATGTGGCCGCCGTAAACTGGAACCTCTCGGGCGCGGACTCCGTCATGCGTTGGTATGATGTCAAAACGCCAGGCACGGAGCCAGATGCCTCCATTGCCGAGGAGGAGAACGAGTGGTACCGCACGCTCAACGGCATTCACTATGGCTTCGTGGGCTCCAAGACTCACAAAAACCTGCCCAAGAACAAGGTGCGCCTGCTGTCCGACTCCCCTATCAGCCTGCCCACGCTCGTCCGCACGAATGTCCCGCACAATGTCGAGAACACCGACGCCAACAAGGGCCGCTGGGCGCTGAGCGTGCGTTTTGAGCATGACTTTGACTGCTGGGCCGAGGCCGTGGACGCTTTCCGCCCGTTGCTGGTCCCGGCCGCAGGCCTGGCCGCATGATCCGGCAGCCATCAAGGCTGCAAACACCACCGGGTGCTCACCTCCTCTCCATTGCCAACTGCTCATGAACACCGCAAAGCCAGCCGCCCCCTCCGTTTTCCCTCCCTGGCGGGATCACAAGAATCCGCCGCCCTGGCTGTTTCCCGCGCCGGTGCGCGCCGGGCGGTTTTCCATCGCCACTCCAGGCACGGAGCGCTTCAACATCGAGGTGGCGCCGGACCGCGTCAGCGCCTTTCGCTTCTCCGGGAAATGCGATCCCGAGGTGTTGCATTACGACATGCAGACGCAGCTCCTGGGCAATGCGCGGGGCCGGCTCGGCTCGGGACGCGCTGGAGTTTACCAGGGGCATTATGTGAAAGGCGCGGGCCGCACACCCGCCGCCGCGAACTGGAATGACGACGCGGATGTTTACCACGGCAGCGGCCATCTCGCCATCGGCTCCGCCATTCGCGAGCGCGCCATCACCGCCTGCCTGCAAGCACGAGGGCTTGGCGCGCTCATCGTGCCCTGCACGGCGGTGTTGCTCGGAAAATTGAGCCCGGCCGAGCAGCGCGCGGTGAAACAGGCCCAAACCAGCTCACGCCCCTCGTTCACCACGGCGGACGCGCGCTGCATGGCCTTGTCCGTGAAACCAGCGAACTTTGCCCGCATGTCGAACTTCGCCTTCGCGCTCGACCGCTTCGAGGTGGAGCCGCGCAGCATCGCGGAGCTGTTTCTCGACCTGGAGTATTACCTGACCCCGCCCGAGCAGCGAGGCGACGACGCGGAAGGCTCACCCCAAAGCATCGTCAATGCGCTGGAGCGGGCCTTTGAGCGCGGACTGGCGTCTTTCCGCGCGTTTTCGAGCGCCGGGTTGTTCTGGCTGTATCTGGAGAGCAATTTTTCGCTCGACGGGCGATTTCTCGATCTCGAAACGCCGGTGTACTTCGGACAGCCCTTCGTCGGCATCTCCGTCAGCACAGTGCGTGGCGGCATTGAGCGGGAGGTGCTGGGCTTTGAGGAATTCGGCTTCGCCGGTCATTGGCGCGGATTCATCGCCTGGCTCACCGCGAGGCTGCGTCTGCTTTGCCTGCGCGAGAGCGGCTGCGGGCGCGAGGTGCGCTCTTACCTGGGCGGGCTTCTGCGGGCCATCGAACGGCGTTTTTCGGCCAGGCACCTGCTCTATGATGACCGCGCGCTCATGCAGCAGGCCACCGCACATCTCGCGGGCGGACTCGGTCTGGAGGCGGCCGACCGAAAGCGCCTGCGCGCCCTGGCCCGGCATGTGTTTGATGTCCGCGTGTACAACCATGTCGCAGCATGCCCGGAGCTGGGCTGGAAAGAAGTCACCACTCCCCCGGCGGATGCCACCCCGCGCAAGCGCAACTTCCTGCACGCGCCCTTCAGCCCCGGTGCTGCCAGCGACGGCGGCCTGGACTATGCGCGGATGATCGCCCGGTTGAGCCAGGAAAAAGATCCGCACAAGTTGCTGCGCGGGTTTGAGCCGTAGCTTGGGAAGGCCCGGCGGGTGACATGTCACGAGCATCATGAGAGCCATTCGCCGGAGTTCCCCAACCTGCCATGAGGGCATCGGGCAAAGATTTTTGGATTTTGAGATTCCAAGGGCGTTGCTGGCGCGATAAACAAAATGCCGCACCTTCATGAGCGACGCCCGTCCGCCCGAACCATCTCCCGAGGAAAAGCCGCCGCCCGGCGGCTTGCCATCCGGTCTGTTGGATGACGCGGACGCGATTCAGGCACTGGCGCTGGCCGCGGCGACGCCGCCAACGGCTGAGTCGAGGCCACCCTGGCAGCCGCCGTCCCCGGCAGAACTGCAACAACTGCTGCCGGGCTATCAGATCGAGAAATTGATCGGACGCGGCGGCATGGGCGCGGTGTACCGCGGCATCCAGCGAAAACTGGACCGGCCCGTGGCGGTGAAGATCCTGCCGCCGGGACTGGCGCAGGAGGACCCCGCTTTTGCGGAGCGCTTCCGCAACGAGGCCCGTCTGATGGCGAAACTGCAGCACCCGCATGTGGTGACACTGTACGACTCCGGGGAGACGGAGACGGGCCAGCTTTATCATGTGATGGAGCTGGTCGAGGGAACGGACGTGGCACGGCTGATCCGGGAGCGAGGGACCCTGCCGCCTGAGCAGGCGCGCCTGATCGGCATGCATGTGTGCGATGCGCTGGGGGCTGCGCACGAGCTGGGGATCGTCCACCGGGACGTGAAGCCGGCCAATGTGCTCATCAACCGCAAGGGCACCGTAAAGGTGGCGGATTTTGGCCTGGCGCGACTGCATGACCCGGCGCTCGCGGGGCTGACGCGCACAGGCTACGCGGTGGGCACGCCGGACTACATCGCGCCGGAGGTTTATACGCCGGGCACTCAGATTGACGGGCGCGCCGATCTCTACGCCGTGGGCGTGATGCTCTACCAGATGCTCACCGGGGAGCTGCCGCGCGGGGCCTTCCGCCCAGCCTCCGTACTGCTGCCGGGCCTGGACCGTGGCTTTGACCAGGTCATCGCCCGCGCGATGCAGTCCCGCCGTGAGGACCGCTATGAGACGGCGGCGAGGATGCGGCATGATCTGGAGCAGCTCTCCGTGGTGATGCAGTTCCAGGAGACGGCGGACAGCACGATGGCGGTCCCGGTGGGGAAAATCACCGCTGCAAAGCAGGCGGAGATGCCGCTGGCGGAGATTCCTCCCACGCCACCGCCCGGGCTGGCGGCACGCATGTCCGACAGCAGCGCCACCGACCGGCCGGGCACCACCGCCGGGCCGCCGGTGAAACAGCCGCGCCGCCCGCTGCTCTGGCGCAGTGAGCGGCACACGCGCGTCACGGCCACCTGCCTGCTCGTTTTGGTGTGCGCGCTGGCGGGCTGGCTGCCTCTGCAGCAGGCGGGAGGCCGCCTCCTCACCCTGGGCTACGACCTGCCCTTCCTGGTGCACCGCACCACCGGGGCCAAGGATATCCGCATCATCTTCCTGGATGAACGCAATGGCGAACGGCTGGACCGCAGCGTGCAGGCACCGCTGCTCGACAAGTTGCGAGAGGCCGGCGCGCGCGCGGTCGTGTATGACCTGATCTTTGACCAGGCGTGGCCGGACCCGGCGGTGGACACGGCTTTTGCCGCCGCGATCCGTCGTTTCCGCGGAGTGGATGATCAGGACCGGCCCGTGCCCGGCGCGGCACGCGGCGTGGTGATGCTGGGCTGCGGGCGGGAGCAGTTCAACCAGACGGGCGTGCGCGGTGAACGGCTGATCCCGCCCACTGACACGCTGCTGGCAGCGGCGGACGATTTCGGCCTGGTGGCTCTGGTGCATGACGACGCGTTCACGGTGCGGGAACTGATCAACGGCACACGCGACGAGCCCTCCATCGGCTGGAAAACAGCCGTGGCGCTGGGCGCGCCGCTGGACGAGGCACGGCGGCTTGAGCCGCAATGGATCAACTACCTGGGGCCGCCGCCACGCAGGGATGTGGCCCACGACCACCCGGACGCGGTGCCCGCCATCCCATCCTTCCCGGCCAGTGTGGTGTTGGACGACGCGGAGCCGGCTCTCTTCCGGGATAAAATCGTGGTCATCGGCGGCAAGCCGGGCGTCTTCAGCCCGAAGCTGGGCGAGGACTTGTTTTCCACGCCGTTCAACCGGCTCGATTTCCGGGGTAATCTCTCGCTGATGAGCGGTGTGGAGGTCCAGTCGCACATTCTGTCCAATCTGATGGACCGGAACTGGCTCGCCCGCACCACGCCGGGCACTGAACTGGTGCTGGCGCTGGTGACAGCGCTCGCCTCCGGGCTGCTGCTCTCCCGGGTGAAGCCACTCGTCGGCCTGCTGCTGACACTGGGCGGCATCGTGCTGCTGGCGCTGGCAGGCTGGCTCTCGATGCACTTCGCGCAGGTTTGGTTCCCATGGACGGTGGCCGCCTTTGCCCAACTGCCGGTGGCGCTGGTGGGCGGCACGGCGGCGCATTTCTACATCGAGCGCTTCTTCCGCCTAAAGCTCACGCGCGAGCAGGCGCGGCTTCGGGAGGCCTTCCAGAAGTATCTCTCACCGCCGATGCTGGAACGTATCACCAACGAGGGCTTTCCGCTGGCCCCCGGTGGCGACAAGACGATGGCGGCCATGATGTTCACGGACATCGAGTCCTTCACGGACATCTGCCAGCGCGTGCGCGATCCGCAGCGCATCGTGATCGCACTGAACAGCTATTTTGAGCGCACCACGACGCACATTTTCGATCACCAGGGCGTCGTGATCAAATTCATCGGCGATGCCATCTTCGCCGCGTGGGGCGTGCCGTTTGCGAATGACAACGCGGCGCTGCTGGCGGTGCGCGCGGCCTGGAACCTGCACGAAAACGCCAGGCTCAGCATCGGCGGGGAGGACCTGCGCACGCGAGTGGGGCTGCACTATGGCGAGGTCGTCGCGGGCAACATCGGCAGCTCCAAGCACATCGACTACACGCTCATCGGCGACGCGGTGAACCTGGCCGCGCGGCTGGAGGGCCTGAACAAGCCCCTGGGCACGAGCATCCTGCTCAGCGAGTCGGTGCAGGCGTACATCGGCGCGGAATTCTGCACGCGCCGGGTGGGCCGCTTCCGCGTGAAGGGCCGGCAGGATGTCACCACCGTGTACGAACTGCTGGGACCGGGCGCGCCGGACGATCTGCCCCCCTGGGCGCACACCTATGAGAGCGCGCTGGAGGCCTTTGAAAACGGCCGCCGCCAGGAGGCGCGCACGTTGTTTGAGCAGACGGACCGCGGCCGCCTGCACGGAGACGGCCCGTCCCGCTTCTTTCTGGAGCATCTGGCCCGCAACGAGGGCAGCAGCGCCGGCGTGGTGGATCTCAAGGAGAAGTAGCGGCGATTGTCACGCCATCACGAGCATGAAGTGCTCAACGCCCGGTCGAAATGACGAGGCGGCATCCCAACTGAGAAAGGCGGCACGGGACTCGCGCGACACCATTCACACATCACACACCATGGCCGCGTGACGCAGCGCCAGGATCGTGTCCTCCCACGTCGGGATGAACTCGTGCGCCACAAAGTCATGATAGCCGATTTCGAGCAGCGCCTGCATCACGGCGGGATAATGGATCTCCTGGTGCTCGTCGAGCTCGCAGCGCCCCGGATTGCCCGCCGTGTGGACGTGGCCGATGTACTCCTTGTGCAGGCGCAGCCGGCGGATGATGTCCCCGTTCATGATGCTGACGTGGTAGATGTCGAAAAGCAGTTTGAAGCTGGGGCTGCCGATCTGCTTGATGAGGTCCACGCAGAAGTCCACATCGTCCCCAAAATAGCCGGGATGACCCTTCATGGGGTGGGAGCTGTCGCGTGAGTTCAGATGCTCCAGCACGAGTGTGACGCCCTTTTTCTCCGCGAGCGGAAGGACCTGCTTCCACACATCGAGGCAGTTCTTGACGGCCTTGTCCCGGTCCATGCCCTCGAATTTCATGCCGGTGAAGGTGATGACCTTTTTGCAGCCGACATCAGCGGCCAGGTTGATGGAGTCGTTGAGCTTCGTGATCACCTCGTCGCGGAATTCCGGATTGCACGGTCCTTTGGCGAAGCCGTGGCTGCCGACGAGGGAGATGTCGAGCCCCAGCTTCTTCACCTCCGGGTACAGCTTGCTGTCGATGCCCTCGATGCCGACGAGGCCGATCTCCTTCGCGTGCCGCGCCAGCTGCAGCGTGTCCATCGGCCTCCAGCACCAGCCCATGAGCGTGTGCTTGATGCCCTTGTTCTTGATCTTGTAGGCGGGATCAGCCGCGGCCTTGGCGGTCGTTTGGGCATCCAGACGGGAGGCGAGCGCCGCGGCGGCGGCAGTGGTGAAAAAGTGGCGGCGGTTCATGGGCGGGGAGGAAACGCAGCGCCATGCCGCCCTCTCGCAGGCATCGTGTCCAGCGCGCCGGACCGGCGCGCATTTCACATTGCGGAACGACGATTGGGCGGCACTCATCCGCCATGAATCCCCGCATCCTGCTTGTCATCGTCTCCTGCGTCCTGAGCGTGCTCACCGGGCTCGTGCTTTCGCGCGGCGGCGCGGTGGCGGACGCGGCGCGCGCGCGGCCTCTCATCGGGCTGTCGATGGACACCCTGAAGGAGGAGCGCTGGCAGAAGGACCGCGATCTGTTCGTGCAAAAGGCCGCGGAACTCGGCGCGGATGTCGAGGTGCTCTCCGCCAACAGCAACGACACGCGCCAGCTCGCCGATGTGGAGGCCCTGATCACGCGGAAGGTGGACGCGCTGGTCATCATCCCGCATGACGCCGCCGCGATGGCCAAGGCGGTGAACCTCGCCCACCAGGCCGGCATTCCCGTGCTCTCCTACGACCGCCTCATCACCGGCTGCGACCTCGATCTCTACATCACCTTCGACAACGTGAAGGTCGGCGAGTTGCAAGCCTCCTTCCTGGCCGGGCGCATCCCCGCCGGCGGCAAACTGCGCCTGCTGCGCATCTACGGCTCCAAGACCGACAACAACGCGAAACTCTTCAAACAGGGCCAGGACAACGTGTTGCAGCCGCTCATCGCCGCCGGAAAGGTGGAGGTGCTGCATGAGGACTGGGCGGATGACTGGAAGCCGGAGAACGCCAAGAAGATCACCAATGCCGCCATCACCCAGCACGGGCCGAAGTTTGACGCCATCCTCGCCAGCAACGACGGCACCGCAGGCGGCGCCATCCAGGCGCTCACGGAGGAGGGCATCGCTGGCAGGGTGCTCGTCACCGGTCAGGACGCGGACCTGGCAGCCTGCCAGCGCCTCGTGCAGGGCACCCAGACCATGACGGTGTACAAGCCGTTGCACGTCCTGTGCAGCCAGGCCGCGGAAATCGCCGTGAAGCTGGCCACGCGCCGCCCCGTCATCGCCCGTGACAGCACGCCCAACGGCCACACGGATGTGCCCTCCGTCTTCCTGCCGATCCACGCCGTCACCAAGGACAACCTGCGCGACACCGTCGTCAAAGACGGCTTCCGCAGCGAGCAGGATGTGTTTGGCCGGTGATGGATGCCCCTACGGACGCCATAGCGCGATGTCATCGCCGGTGTGCGGCATGCCATCGCGGCCGCGGCTGAAAATCGCCACACGGGTGGAGAGAAAGCCGCCCGCCGGCCGGCCACCAGGCTGCGCGATGCGCGGATCCTGGTTTTGCGCGTCGGGATTCATCACACGCTGGTCGCCGTTCGTGTCGAACACCAGGTGAAACGGGTTTCCCCACGGATCGAGCAGGCGGTGCGGCCTGCTGGACACATCCACCCCGTGGCGGCCGTTCTGCGCCGGGCGGAATTCCGCGTACGGCACGCCCTTCGGGTTCCAGTTCGCGCCGCCGTCCTCCGGCGGCAGGCCCATGAGCGTGTCCACCAGCGGCGTGCTGCCATCCGTGAGCACCTCGGTGTCCTCCCCGCTGGCGGAGGACGCCGCGTCCACCGGCAGGCGGTTGTACTCGGTTTCAAAGCTGCTGATGGCGGTTTGCAGCTTGGTCATCAGTTCCATGGTCTTCAACCGGTCGCGCTCGTTCAGCATCTCGCTGATCTGTGGTGCCAGCAGTCCCGCCAGCACGGCGATGATCACAATCACCACCAGCAGTTCCATCAACGTGAAACCGCGCCTGAATCCGCGGCAATTCCATGAAGGTGTTTTCATGGCGGCATTTTACCGGAAAGCCCGCCCAGCCGTCAACAGCGCCGTTTCCACCCCTCAGAGGGACGGGCGGGACCGCATCGACGTCTCGGTGATGTCGATGGCCTTGTCCTGCAGTTCCTCTCCCCAGTACTCCTGCAGGAAGCGCACCCGGCAGGCGCGCCCGCCTTTCTCAAAGCGCAGCCAGAAGTCCGTGGACTTGATCCGCTCCGACGAGCCCTTGAGATCCGTCCATGCATACAGCTGCGTGCCCTCGCGATGCATCTCGGTGAGCCCGGAGGGGCTCAGCACCACGGAGTAGCCCTGGTTGGCCCAGCCCATCAGCAAAATCGCGGCCCCCGCCGCCACCAGCAGCGCGCCCAGCACGATGTAGTGGAAGATGGCCTTGATACGGCCCCAACCCGTGCCGTAGCCATACTCCATGGCAAAGTACTTCACCCGCTGGTACATCGTCAGCACCAGCACGACAGCCGCCACCACCAGCACCGGCCCCGCGATGAGAAAACCGGTGGAGTACCACGGCCCCACCTTCAGGGTGATCTCGCTGCCCATCAGGCGGCCCACGGTCAGAAAGTCCGTGGGCGCGGGCAGGATGCTGGCGAGGAGGGGCTGGGGAAATGTCATGCGCGTGGAAAAGGGGATGCCGGAAGCGGAACCGTGGTTAGCATGGAGCCGTTTCCCAATTTCGACAACCTTCCAACCCGCATGTTTCAAACCGGCCAGAAAGTCGTGTGCATCGACGACGAGTTCGCCCCCTGGGTCTATGACCTCTACCGCGCCCTGCCCCGCAAGGACCACACCTACACCGTGCGCTCCGTGGCCGTCGGCCGCTCCAATCCCAAATTCGAGGTCAATGACGACGCGGAGCTGAAGATGACCGATGCCGACTTTGACATGCTCATCCTGCTGGAGGAGCTCATCAATCCAGAGGATCCGCACTCCAGCGTCAAACAGGAGCTGGGCTTCCGCGCGGAGCGCTTTGCCCCGATGCTGGAGCAGGACCAGGAGGAGGAGGCCGAGGCATGGGCCGATCCGCCCGTCCGCCGCGAGCGCGAGCTGGTGGAGCTTTCCTGAGCGTGCGTGACACAACCGCGCCCCCTGCCCCGTTTTCCCGCCGCCCATGAACGATGACGAACTCAACCGCGTGCTCCGGCATGCCGCCTCCGCCACGGCGGCCGGCGGCCCCTCGCTCCTGCACGACGCCATCATGGCACGCGTGCGCGTCGATGACGGGCGCGCGCGGCGCTGGCGCGCTTTTGTGCGGTGGCTCCTGCTCTCCGCCGCCCTCTCCGGTCTGGCCGCCGCCGTGGGCATCGGCTGGTCCCTGGCCGTGCGTGACACGACCCACTCAAAGCCTCCCGCCATGCGCCTTTTCCAGGAGGGCACGCCATGACCGGCGCGCGCGTCAAATGGATGATCATCGCCGTGCTGGTCTCCGGCCTGGTGGCAGCCGCGGCGGCCTGGCTCGTCACCGACTGGGTGCTTCACCGGCATGCCGACAGCCATGCGCATGACCACGCGCAGGGGGATCTGCACGCCTGGATGCATGAGAACCTCGACCTCACCCCGGAGCAGCACGACAAGCTCGAACCTGTCGAGGCCGCGTTTGAGCAAAAGCGCGCGCAACTGAAGGAGGCCATTCGCCTCGCCGGCACCGACCTCGCCGCCGCCATCGGCGCGCCGGAGCCCGACCGCGCGGCCCTCGACGCCGCGCTGGAGCGCCTCAACAAAAGCCAGGCGGAGCTGCAGCGCGCCACGATCGACCACTTTTTCGCGATGAAGCGCTATCTGCGGCCCGCCCAGGCCCGGAAGATGGTGGAATGGACGCATGACAGCCTTGCCCGCCAGCCTTGACCTGCTTCTCACCGCGCCCGCGGCGGACAGCGCCTCTCCTGACATCGAGCAGGAGAAAATCCGCGCCGCCCAGGCCGGGGACATGGCCGCCTTTGAATGGATCGTGCGGGAGCACGAGGCGCGCGTGGCCGGCTTCTGCGCGCGCTGGCTGCGCTGCGCGGAGGACACGCGCGAGGTGTGCCAGGATGTGTTCGTCCGCGCCTGGCAGGCGCTGCCGGAGTTTGAATGCCGCGCCCGCCTCTCCACCTGGCTCTACCAGATCGCCCTCAACCTCTGCCGCGACCGCGCCCGCTCCCGCGGCACCCGCCAGCGGGAGCACACCACTGGCCTGGATGACATGGAGCACGCGCCAGCCTGTCCCAAACCCTGCCCCGGCACCCGTGCCGAGCTGCGCGGTGAGCTGGACAAACTCAACCGCGGTCTCGCCGCCCTTCCCGAGAAAGAGCGCGCCGCGCTCATCCTCGTCACCATCGAGGGTCTGAGCCAGCGCGACTGCGCGGAGGTGCTCGGCTGCACCGTACGTGGTGTCGAAGGCCGCGTCCATCGTGCCCGGCAGGAGCTGATGCGCTGGTGGGACGAGAATTCGTGATGCAGCGCCCGCAAAGCAGCCCTCTTGCTCCGCAAGAGGAGCCCAAGACGTTCGCTGTCCGGCACAGGCCCGGCAGTTCGTCACCCCTTCCGCCTCTCCCGCTCTGAGTTCCTCTCGCGGAGCGGGAGGACATCGTTGCTCCGCCGCCTGCCTAGCATTGGATTTTCAAACACCTGCCACCAACTGCACGATGCACAATTTGGGCTTGCTCGATTCCGACAGGTGCGGCTAAAACCACACCATGAAGTCACCAGCGCCGTACTTTTCCCACCCTATTGTCGCCTATCAAGGTGCTGGCAAACCGACAGAAGTGTTTACGATCTGAGTTGTTCGCCCAACTTCGATGCGCCTCTCGCTGTGAACTAGCAGACAGAGATCGCTTTCAAGCATGATACGCCAAGTATGAGCACCGCTGATGAGTTGAAACCATCATTTCGAGGAGGATCAAACATCGCCATGAAGGTTCCTCCGGCTGAGTTCGATGCTACTCTTCTGTTCTATCGTGATGTGGTTGGCCTGCCTCAGAGCGAGTCACACAGACCTGACATCGTCTTTCAGTTCGGATCGAGTCTGCTCTGGCTGGACCGAGCACCAGAGCTTCAGCAGACAGAGATCTGGCTTGAGCTACTGACCTCGGACACTACCCTTGCTGCCGAACATTTGTCGAGATCAGGCGTTGAGAGATGTGATTCCGTAGAGAAGCTGCCACCTGGATTTGATGGCTTCTGGGTTCGCAGCCCCGCTTCCATAGTTCACCTCATCACCGGGTAGCTCACGATTTCCCAGCATGTCCACTACGACGATCTCAGCACAACCAAAGCCGAACAACAAGGCGCTGGCCCCCCTTTGAAGTCGCTTGTGTCTTTCGTGTGTCCCGATCCAGCGTGTGAGCGGCTCATGGCAGATGAAAACTCCGGCGCTCGCGGTTGATTCAGCCGCCGCCTCCCGGCTCCTCCCCTCCTGCGTGGCAGCCTCCTCACGCACTAGCAGAAATGCGTTTTATTTGCGAAGACACCGCCTAGTTCGGCATATTTGCTGTAGGGGGTGCGCGGCATGTGAGCTGGATCCGTGTCTCGCGATGCCGAGTGGTGACGCTACTGGCTGTGATGGAGAAGATGGCCTGAATTCTCGCAGTTCTGATAAAACCTGCCTGTCCCGGCGTAGTTTAGGCAGCCCAAGCCCCCCAAACCACCCCATGAAAAGCCCTTTGCGCGCTTCTCTCCCCCTCTTCGCCACCTCCCTTGCCCTGTCCGCCGCCACACTCCCGGCCGTTGATTTTGTGAAGGACGTGCAGCCCATTTTCGAGACCAAGTGCCTCGAATGCCACAATCCGAACAAGGTGAAGGGCGAGCTGCTCATGGACACCGCCGCCAACCTGCTCAAGGGCGGTGATTCTGGTGCTGGACTCGTGCCCGGCCAGCCGGACAAGAGCCTCATCGTGGAGCGCATCGTGCTGCCGAAGGACCACGATGACATCATGCCTCCAAAGGGCGGCCCCCTCGCGGCGAACGAGATTGCCACGATCAAGCAGTGGGTGGCCGAGGGCGCGAAATGGCCCGAAGGCGTGGCCCTGCGCCATAAATCCGCCGAGGAGCTCAAGGCGATCGCCGACCTCCAGAAAAAACTGCCCACGCTGAAGCGCCTGGAAATCCTGCCGGAACGCTACTCGCTGGAAACCAAGCGTGACTCGCATCGTGTGATCGTTTTCGCGACCTTCCAGGACGCCACGACCAAGGATGTGAGCGCGCTCTGTGACCTGAAGGTGGCCGATCCCAAGATCGCGGCCCTCGAGGGCCTTTCGCTGAAGCCCGTGGCCAACGCGGGTGCCACCGAATTGATTGCCACCCTGGGCGGCCAGACTGTGAAGGCCCCGGTGGAGGTCAAAAACGGCCAGCAGGATCGCGCGGTGTCCTTCCGCCTTGATTGCATGCCGGTCTTCATGCGCGGCGGCTGCAACCAGGGCGGCTGCCACGGCGCGGCGCGTGGCAAGGACGGTTTCCGCACCTCTCTCTTCGGCATGGATCCCGCTGGCGACTACATCCGCATCACGCGCGAAATGCCCGGCCGCCGCCTCAACCTCGCCATCCCGGAGGAGAGCGCGCTGATCGAGAAAGCCGTCGGCGCGGTACCGCACTCCGGCAACCAGTGCTTCGAGTCCGACTCCGTTTACAACAAGACGCTGATCGAGTGGATCGCCACCGGCGCGCCGGACGACAAGCCTGACGTGGCCAAATGCACCGGCATCGAGGTGTATCCCAAGCAGGTCGTTCTGGAAGGTAAAAACACCACGCAGCAGATCACCGTGCGCGCCACCTACTCCGACGGAACCGACCGCGATGTGACCAATCTCGCGCTGTTCATGTCCAACAACGACCCCACGGCCGCCATCGACAAGGACGGCCTCGTCACCTCAGGCGACCGCGGCGCCGCCTTCATGCTGGCCCGTTTCGACGTGTATTCCACCGTGGCCCAGGTGCTCGTCATCCCGGAAAACCTCCAGTACGAGCGCCCGAAGCTGGCGGAGGTGAACTACATCGACCAACTCGTCGATGAAAAGCTGCACAAGCTGCGCATCCTGCCCTCCGCGCTCTGCACGGACGAGGAGTTCATCCGCCGCGTGTACATCGACGTCGCAGGCATCTACCCGCAGCCTGAGGACGTGAAGAAGTTCCTCGCCGACACCAATCCGAAGAAGCGCGAGGCGGTGGTGGACCAGTTGCTGGAGCGCAAAGAGTTCACGGAGATGTGGGTGATGAAGTTCGCCGAGCTGCTGCAGATCCGCTCCTCCATCAACAACAACCAGCCGCCGTTCTACAAGAACGCGCTGCTGTATTACAACTGGCTGTCCGACCGCATCGGCCGCAATGTCCCGCTCAACGAGATCGTCATTGAGCTGCTCTCCGCCAGCGGCGGCACGGTGAGCAATCCTCCGGTCAACTTCTACCAGACCGAGCTCGACCAGCTCAAGCTCACGGAAAACGTGGCGCAGGTGTTCATGGGCATGCGCATCCAGTGCGCCCAGTGCCACAATCACCCCTTCGACCGCTGGACGATGGACGACTACTATGGTTTCAAGGCCTTCTTCAGCCAGATCGGCCGGAAGCAAACCGACGACCCGCAGGAGGTCATCGTTTACAACAGCAAAGGCGGTGAATCCCGCCATTTCCTGACCAACGCGGTCATGAAGCCGAAATTCCTCGGCGGTGAAACCCCTGAGCTGAAACCGGGCGAGGACCGCCGCAAGGTGCTGGCCGAATGGCTGGCCTCCCCGCGCAATCCCTACTTTGCGCGCAATATCTCGAACATCATCTGGGCGCACTTCACCGGTGTCGGTGTCGTGGAGCCCGTCGATGATGTCCGCGTGTCGAATCCACCCTCCAACCCGGAGCTGCTGGACGCGCTGGCCGCCCACCTCACCGAGTACAAGTATGATTTCCGCAAGCTCGTGCGCGACATCTGCACCTCCGCCACCTACCAGCGCAGCACGCAGGTCAACGAGACCAATGCGGGCGACAGGCTGAACTTTTCCCACGCCCAGGTCCGCCGTGTGCGCGCCGAGGTGCTCCTCGACGCCATCTCCCAGATCACCGAGACGCCGAACAAGTTCCAGGGCTTGCCGCTGGGCGCGCGTGCCGTCCAAATCGCCGACGGCGCCACCAGCACCTACTTCCTGACCACGTTTGGCCGTGCAAAACGCGAGTCCGTGTGCTCCTGCGAGGTCAAGATGGAGCCGACCCTCTCCCAGGCGTTGCATCTCATGAACGGCGACGCCGTCAACGACCGCATCAAGCAGGGCCGCATCGTCGCCAAGATGATCCAGGAAAAGAAGACCGACCGCGAGATCATCGACAACCTCTTCCTGCGCGTCTTCGGGCGCATGCCGAAGGAAAAAGAGCTGGCCTCCGTTACCCAGGCGCTGGCGGACGCTCCTGACGCGCGCCAGAGCGTGCTGGAGGATCTCTTCTGGGCGCTGCTGAACTCCAAGGAGTTCTTCTTCAATCACTGATGCTTTTGATTTGCGAGCGCCCGGCCTGGATCGGTGATCCTGGCCGGGCGTTTCTGTTTTGGGCACGGGGTGGCGCAAAACCAGTTGCCACCACCGGTGCCGCGCTTAACGAACACCCACGTTTCTCATCCAACCTATGATCGTCGCCCCCAAAATCCGTGGATTCATCTGCACCACCGCGCACCCCACTGGCTGCGCGAAGCATGTCGCCGACCAGATCGCGCTCGTGAAGGGCCGCGGCCCCATCGCCAACGGGCCGAAGAAGGTCCTCGTCGTCGGTTCCTCCACGGGTTACGGCCTCGCCTCCCGCATCGCCGCGGCCTTTGGCTCCGGCGCCGCCACCATCGGCGTGTTCTTTGAAAAACCGGCCGAGGCAGACCGCTGCGGCACCGCCGGCTGGTACAACTCCGCAGCTTTTGAGACCGAGGCCAAGGCTGCAGGCCTCTACGCCCGCTCCTTCAATGGCGACGCCTTTTCCGATGCGATGAAGGCGGATGTCATCGCCGCCATCAAGGCCGACCTCGGCCAGGTGGACTGCGTCATCTACTCCCTCGCCAGCCCGCGTCGCACGCATCCGAAGACCGGTGAGGTCTTCAAATCCTGCCTCAAGCCCATCGGCGGCACTTACACGAACAAAAACCTCAACACCGGCACCGGCGTCGTGAACGAGGTCACCATCGAACCCGCCAACGACGACGAGATCGCGCAAACCGTCGCGGTCATGGGTGGTGAAGATTGGGAAATGTGGATCGACGCCCTCCAAAGCGCCGGCGTGCTCGCCAACGGCGTGCAAACCGTCGCCTACAGCTACATCGGGCCGGAAGTCACCTGGCCGATCTACAAGAACGGCACCATCGGCCGGGCCAAGGAAGACCTCGAACGCGCCCAGCGTGCCCTTGATGGCAAGCTCGCCTCTCTCGGCGGCAAGGCCTGGGTCTCCGTCAACAAGGCCCTCGTCACGCAGGCCAGCAGCGCCATCCCTGTCGTGCCGCTCTACATCTCGCTGCTTTACAAGGTCATGAAGGCCGAGGGCACCCACGAAGACTGCATTGAGCAGATGGACCGCCTCTTCCGCGACCGCCTCTACAACGGCAACCCGCAGCCCGACGAGGCCGGACGCATCCGTGTGGACGATTGGGAGATGAAGCCCGCGGTCCAGAAACTCGTCAGCGAACGCTGGGCGGAAGTGAACACCGAAAACTTCGCCCAACTCGGCGACTTCGAAGGCTATCAATCCAGCTTCCTCCGCCTCTTCGGCTTCGGCCTCGAAGGCGTGGACTACAACGCGGATGTCGATGTGAATGTGCGCGTTCCTTCGCTGGGCTGACGTTCTCCGGCCGGCGATGCCTCAGCCTGGATCCCGCGGCACTGCCACCTGCCTCAACCACTCCGTCACCTGCCTGCGCTGCACCGGCAGGCGGCGGTGAAACACATCGGCGATGGCCTCGGCGGCCAGCGATTCAACGCCCTCGGGCACAATGCCGAGGATTTCAGCCACACGCTGCTCAAAACGCGCGATGAGCGGCAGCGTGGGGTCTTTTTCAGCGAGGTAATCGAGTGCCTTGCGCAGCAAGTCGTGCATCTCCGGCACCGGCGTGTGCGGCTCCGCCACCAGGGTGAGGAGCTTCACAAAATACGTCGCCGCCAGGACGCGCCCGTAGCTCGTGCGCAGGCCGAGGCGGGGATTCGTCCAGCGCGCCTCCGCCAGCGTGTGCAGGTCGGTGGTTTTGCCCGTCGCATACCGGATCTCCGCGCTCACAAAGAGGTCCAGCAGGCCCGCGAAGGGGCTTTTCGGGCGCAGCGCGCCTTTGGCAATCGTTTTGATCATCCCCTGCTCCGCGCTGCACCAGTACACAATGAGGCTCGTCTCCGTCTGCCGCTGGCGGCCGATCAAAATGGCTTCGGTCTTTTCCATGCGTGCTTCAAAGAATGCGTTGCGCCCCTGCGGTCATCCGGTATCTAGCCGCATGGAAAAAACCAGCAAGTCCGTCCTCACTGATCTCCAGTCCCTCGACACAGCGGCCCTGAAAGCCCGCCTTGGGGAACTCCGGAGGTATCTTTGACGTACCGAAGCTGAAAGATGAGCTTGCCATGCTGGAGGACCGCATGGGTTCCCCCGGCTTCTGGGATGACGCAAACGCGGCGCGAAAAATCATCGACCGCACGAATGTCATCAAAAAGAAGATCATACCGCTCCAGGAACTGGAGACCCGGTCCGGAGACTTTGACGGTCTCATCGAGATGGCCCGCGAGGCCGACGACGTGGACATGGTCCGTGAGGTGCATGCCGAGTATCAGAAGCTCGAGCACGACATCTCCGCCTTTGAACTGGACCAGCTCCTCAGCGGCCCGTTTGACCGCGGAAACGCCTTTATCACCATCCACTCCG
The DNA here is from genome assembly GCA_015075365.1 of Verrucomicrobiaceae bacterium. GTDB lineage: Bacteria > Verrucomicrobiota > Verrucomicrobiia > Verrucomicrobiales > Verrucomicrobiaceae > Prosthecobacter. The sequence continues at coordinate 1,206,788 of JABTUN010000003.1, read as the reverse complement.
GCGCGGGTGGAACAGAAGCCTGTGACTGGGCGGACATGCTCCTGCGCATGTACCAGCGCTGGTGCGACCGCAAGGGTTACAAGGTCGAGATGATCGACTTCCAGGCCGGCGACGAAGTAGGTGTGCGCAGCGCCACGCTCGAAATCATCGGCGAAAACGCCTTCGGATTCCTGCAGTGCGAACGCGGTGTCCACCGCCTCGTGCGCATCTCCCCCTTCGACGCCGCGAAAAAGCGTCACACGTCGTTTGCCTCCATTGATGTCACTCCCGACTCCGAGGAGGACATCGACATTCAAATCCGCGAGGAGGACCTCAAGATCGACACCTACCGCGCGGGCGGCAAAGGGGGCCAGAACGTCAACAAGGTGGAAACCGCCGTGCGCATCACCCACGTGCCCTCTGGCGTGATCGTGGCCTGCCAGATCGAGCGTTCCCAGCCCAAAAACCGCGCCAAGGCGATGGCCATGCTCAAGGCCAAGCTCTTCCAGATCGAGGACGACAAGCGCAAGGCCGAGCTCAACAAGCAGTATGGCGAAAAGAGCGACATCGCCTGGGGCAGCCAGATCCGCAGCTACGTCTTCCAGCCCTACCAGATGGTCAAAGACCACCGCACCGGCGAAAAGACCAGCAACATCGACGACGTGATGGACGGCGATCTCGACGCCTTCATGGAGGCGAAACTGCGCGGCAAGAAGGCCGGCGAGGGTGATGCCGGGGACGACGTGTGACCCGGCGGCATGCCCTGTCGCCTTTCTTTCGATTAAAAACCTCGACAGGAGACGTTCATTCAGTCAGCCTCACACTTTAATCCTGACCTGGAAGCCCCTGGCTCCTTAACGCCTTCATCTCCCGATCATGCCCGGACCTCATTTCCTTGGAAGCAGCCTCCGCATGCTCGCCGGGCTTTCGATCTCCATCCTGAGCCTGGCCCCCGGGTTGCGCGCACAAACATGGAATAATCCAGGCACGGGAGACTGGACACAGGCGGCCAACTGGACCGGCGGCCTGCCAAACAGCGGCACGAATGCCGTCATCAACAACGGCGGCACTGCCACACTCGCAGGCATCGGCGCGGCAGCCAGTTTGTTCGTCGGCAGCGCAAACACAGGCACGCTTTCCATTTCCAGCGGTGGCGCGCTTTCCGTCGCCTCCACCACCTTCATTGGCAGCGGCAGCGGAACAGGCTTTGCGAACATCTCCGGCGGCACCTGGGACACGGCGGGTGACTTTTTCACCGGCTACTTCCGACCCGGCACCCTCGGCGTGACCGGTGGAACTGTGACTGTGGGCGGCAACAGTTATGTGGCCTACTCCAGCACCAGCGGCGCGACCATCTCGAACGGCTCGTGGACGACGACGGGCGGTCTTTATGTCGGGGTGGATGCCGGCCTCGGCGGAGCAGGCACACTGACCATCAACGGCGGGACTGTCACAGCCCTGACCGTGCCGCTGGCCACGGATCTTGGGAGCACCGGCACCATCAACCTCAACGGCGGCGCCCTGGCGACCACCCAGATCGTCGAATCCAATGGCACCGGCGGCGGCTTCCTCAACTTCAATGGAGGCACTCTGCGTGCCACCGCCAACGCGACGAGTCTGATCGACGGTTTTGAAACCGGGGACGTGCAGTTGCTCGCCGGCGGTGGAGCCATTGACACCAACGGATTCGCGGCCGGCATCAGCACCGCGCTGCAAGGCGCGGGCGGCCTGACCAAACAAGGCGCGGGCGTGCTGACTCTGTCGGGCGCCAGCAACTACTCAGGCACCACAGTGGTGACTGGCGGCACCCTTAATGTCACGGGCTCCATCTCCGGCGGTGACGACATCACGGTGCAAGCCGGCGGCTCACTCAGCGGCACAGGCAGTGTCAGTGCCAGCACTGGCAACTATCTCTATCTCAATGGCAGCCTGATCGTCGGCAACACGTCACTCGGTTCCCCGGTGAGCTCGGTGCTTGATCTGGCCACCAGCGGCGCTGGCAGCACGCTGATGGGTGCTGGCAGCACGCTGGCCCTGGATCTGTTCATGCGCGGCGGCAACCTCACCGGAAACACCAGCGCCGCCGATCATATCAGCCTCGCAGGCCTGCTCGACGCCACTGCTGGCGGCACCCTCGTTCTAGGAAATCCCAACGGCCTCTCCGGCTTCTCGGTGGGAGACAGTTGGAGTTTGTTTGATCTTATCAGCGGCCCAGGAAGCATTTCCGGCAGCATCGCCGTCAATGCCTCCGCATTGAATTTGGGCGTCGGCCTCGCGGGCGATTTTGACGAGACGACCGGTGTTTTGAGCATCATCAACGCCATTCCGGAACCCACGCGTGCCTTGTTGATTCTCGGCGGCATGTCGGTCGTCGCCACCCGCCGCCGTCGGCACGCCCCCGGCCTTTGCTGAATTGGCGGGTCAGTCAAAGACCACGGTCTTGTTCTTGAACACCAGCACTTGGTCGCGCACATGCCACCAGAGCGCCTTGGCGAGCACGTTTTTCTCCAGGTCACGGCCCAGACGCACGAGATCCGGCACGGTGTCCTCGTGACTCACGCGCATCACGTCCTGATGAATGATCGGCCCCTCATCGAGGTCGGCGGTCACGTAGTGGCTGGTGGCGCCGATGATCTTCACCCCGCGCTCAAAGGCCTGATGATACGGCTTCGCGCCGACAAAGGCTGGCAGGAAGCTGTGATGGATGTTGAGGATGCGGTTCGGAAACTCCGCGATCATCGCCGGGCCGATGATCTGCATGTACTTCGCCAGCACCACGGTATCGATGCGCTCCTGCCTCAGCAGCGCGATCATCGCCTGCTCCTGCGCGGCCTTGTTCTCCTTCGTGATCTCAAAACGATGGAACGGAATGCCAAAGCGCTCCGCCGCCGGGCGCAGCGTGTCGTGATTGGAAACAATGACCGGAATGTCCACCGGCAACTCCCCGGCCTCATGACGTGCCAGCAGGTCGTAGAGGCAGTGGTTCTCCTTCGTGACAAACAAGGCCACGCGCTTCCGCTGGCTGGAGAATGCCAGCTTCAGTTGCATGTCGTGGCGGCGCGCCATCGGCTGCAGGCGCGCCTCGATCTCCTCCTTTTCGAGTGTGAACTTCTCCAGGCTCCATTCCAGCCTCATGAAAAAGGCGTCCTGATCCTCGTCGATGTGCTGTTGCAGGTCGATGATGTTGCCTTGATGCGAAAAGATGAAGCCCGTCACGTCATGGACGAGCCCCGGGCGATCCGGGCAGTGAATCAACAGTGTGGCGGTCTCGTGCATTAAAGTGGGTGGATAAATCGGCAATGTCGCCACAGAAGGCGATCCTTGATCCGTCGTCAATCGTGCGCCGCCCACCAGAAAAAGACATTTCCAGTCTCTTTGACCAGAGTATTATCGTCCTGCCATGTGCCGCTCATTCCTTCTTCCTGCGCTTGTGTTGTCTTGGCTGCCAGCCTTCGCGGCAGAACGTGTCGCCCTCGTCATCGGCAATGATGCCTACCGCCATGCACGCCCGCTGAAGGCGGCGGTGAGTGATGCCTCAGCGGTCGCCTCCACGCTACAAAAGCTGGGCTTTGAAACCATCACGGCTTCCAATGCCGGACTGGAGTCCATGGTGGAGGCGCTGGAGAGACTGAAGGCCAGGGCGCAGGGAGCGGATGCCGTGCTGGTCTATTACGCCGGACACGGCATCGAGAGCGGCGGGGTGAATTACCTCGTGCCAGTGGATGCGCGCCTCGAGCGGGAAATCCAGCTCAAAACCCAGACCCTCAGCGTCGATGACATCCTCGGTGAACTGAAGGCACTGACCGTGCCTGCGCGCATGGTCATCTTGGACTGCTGCCGAAATAATCCGCTGGAGGGCCGCTCCTGGCTCGCCACGCGCAGTTCGAGCGGCGGTGGTCTGGCGGCCATGTCGCAGGACACGCTGGCAGAGGCCACGCTGGTGGTCTTTGCCGCCAGCCCTGGAAAGCCTGCCCTGGATCAGGTGGATGGTGCGGATACACACAGCCCCTTCACCACGGCACTACTGAATGAGATGCCGAAGCCCGGCGTGCATTCCTTCGAGATGTTCGGCATGGTAGAGGACAGCGTCATCCGGCAGACGGGCGGGAGGCAGTCTCCGCGGCTTTTTTACAATGGCAGCACCCAGCCTTTCCGGAACTTCCGCTTCTCCGCCGCCCCTCTTCCTACTCCGCCAACTCCGGCTCCTACACTCCCGACGACCGTTCACGCCTCCGCCACCCCTCCCACACCCTCACTGACCATGCCGCAGCCCGTGGTCGATTCACCGCCATCCACGGCACCTGCGATGCCGGAGCTTCCCCAGCGCGGTTATTTTGATCTGGATCAACTCTTCGCCACCGGTCCCTACGCCGCCTACAACAGCTACAGCCGTGGGCATATCTTGAAGCAGGCGCAGACCAAGCTCAAAGCCGCCGGATTGTATGCAAGCCGTGCTGATGGCGTGCCAGGACCGAGCACCCAGAGCGCCATCCTGGCCCATCAACAGGCACAGAGCCTGCCGCTCAGCGGCAAGCTCGATGCAGCGACCATCGGCAGCTTGGGGTTGGATCGCATTCAGCAGATGACGGCTCCCAAGCCACAACACCAGACACCCTCGGGCAAACCCTCCCCGAGCAGACTGACTCCCGAACAGCGGGTACTCCGCGCGTTGACAACTGGACCCCAGGCTTAAGACCAAATTCTCCATAGCCAATCCAACCGAACACAGAAATCATGGTCACCTCAACCCAATTCGCCGTTGGCCGAAGATCACTCTTGATCGCTTGTGCCAGTTCTTTTTTTCTGATCCATCTCAGCGGCTGTTCCACAGCGGGTGGGCCACAAAACAAGGCAGAGTTCCGACTGCTAGCGGATGAAATCGCGAGGCAAATCAACAGGTGCCGCGCCGTGGAAGAAGAGGTCGTCGCAAACGATCTGGAGTATTCGCCTTTCACGGCTACCTATACCTTCTCATTTTCGGGTGCAGCCGTTGGCAATAATGGCGTCTTGGGTTGCACGCGACTGCGAGTCAACAGCAAGCATGGCAGAAACGGAAACACTTTCTCTAGCGCCTATCAGGTGGCATTGCCAAAAGTGGAACGGATTTGGATCCGATCCAATTCTCTAGGACTTCAAGTCACCGGCTCGGGTGCCTACGGCGCATTCACCAAGATGAAGAAGATAGCGCGAATGCAAACCAAGATCGCGTTTCACGTTCACGTTTTCACGGAAATAGACGGCGTGACGGAGCATGCGACCAACTCGTATGAAGGCGGTGGCGTCTCAACCACCAAGCATCGCACCTCTGCAGCGGACATCGCTGTATTCCAAACCAGAGAAGCCGCCGTGCAATTCGCCAACGAATTACAACGTCTGGTCAGCATGTTGCGCAGAGGGCAGGAAGTTAGGGTCAGTATTAACTGACCTGATGTCGAGTAGGGGATGACTTGTGCGATTCGTCCGCCCGATGGTCCCGTTCGCCAGTTGCCAGTTCAAATGCCCCATTATTAACGCTCCTGACAATACAGCTAAACACGCCCGGCCGTCGCCGCGGCGCTTACGGCTTCCGCTTTGTGTTGGGTTGAGGTCGTTCCGTGCACAGGACGGCAGTCCAAAGGATCGGCGTGATCTCCGGCGGGTTTGAAAGCGTGCCGGTGCAGTGCCAAGAAGCCAGTCCAACCCACGTCCCGTGCCCGGCGGCAGGCGCAACCGGGAAAAGAAAAGGGAGCGGGGTGGCCGTGTAGCTGAGACAGCGCCCAAACCGGCCCCCTCACTTCTTCCCAGGAAAACGCGTGCATACACCTCCTCCGGCCACGATGGCGGGGATTTGTTCCGCATGGCGGCCGCTGGCGATGATGCAGTCGATGCCGGCGTTCACAGCATCCTGCACGGCACGCAATTTGGAAATCATGCCACCGGTGCCGAGCCTCGACTTCTCCTCCTCGGCATGGTGAAGGACGCTTTCGATGTCATCGACAACCGGGATCGGCCCATCCTCAGGCTTTTTCATGTCGCGCATCAACCCGGGTGCGCTGGTGAGCAGGATGAGCGTCGTGGCACCCCAGAACTGCGCCACGCGGGCGGAGAGCTTGTCGTTGTCGCCATAGCGCAATTCCTCGACGGCCACGCTGTCGTTCTCGTTGATGACCGGCACGACCTGGGGGAACTCCAGCAGGCGCTCCAGCACCGCCTTCACACGCGGCGCGCGCTCCCCGTTTTCAAAGTCCTCGTGCGTCACCAGCAACTGCGCCACATGCAGACCGTGATCACGCAGCAGGCTCTCATAGGCGTGCATCAAGTGCGTCTGCCCGACCGCCGCCAACGCCTGGAGCGTGGTGACATCCCCGCTGGGACGTTGCGAAAACTCCAGCGGCTTCAGCCCGGAGGCCACCGCGCCGCTGCTGACCACCACGACCGCGTGGCCGGCCTGCTTCAGCAGCGCCACCGCCTCCACCAGCTTGCGCAACTGCACGGGATCAGGCTCCGGCGTGCTGACTTTGGTCAGAATGCCGGAACCAAACTTCAAAACGATGCGCTGCGGGACTGCGGAGGACATGGGGCGCGGAGTATGGCCGCGCCCGGAGAATGGGAAAGGGCATTTTCACGCCTCCGAGGCCTCACTCGCGCCGGATGGACTCGATCAGCCGGCCGCGCACGGCAAAGACCGTGGCCAGCATGCACATGGCAAGCCCCAGCGCCACAATCCCGCCGATCAAACCGACGAGGAAGGCCAGCGGCAGATCTCCCCCGCCCTGCCGCAGCGCCGGCCACACCGCCAGCGCGGCACTCAGCACGCCCAGCAACACGCCCATGACCAGCAGGGCCGCATGCTCGCCCAAGATGAGCCGCCGCAGCGCACCAGCGCGGAAACCCAGCGCCTGCATGAGCCCTAGTTCGCCACGACGCTCCAGCACATGCCGCGCCACCAGCACGCCGAGACCGGCGGTGCCCAGCAGCACACCCAGCCCGCCTAGGATGGTGAAGATGCCGATGTACGTGTTCTGCACGGCGAGAAAGGCTTCGAGACGCTGCCTGGCCGGCTCCAAAGCCAGTCCGCGCTGTTCCAACTGCCGCGTGAGATGCGCGCTGACTTCCCCGGGCTTGCCGGATTCGATGAGGAAGAAGCGGTAGCCGGCGGCATCGGGATATTTCTTCAAGTAGTCCGCTTCGTGAATGATGATCTTCCCCTGGAGCACCGAGCCGCTCAACAAGCCGCTGAGCCTCACCTGAAACACGCTGCCGTCCGCCGCGGTGTAGTCCAGCGTGTCGCCAACGCCCTTGCCCAGCCCCCACATCGCCGTGGCCTGATCAGCAATGGCCTCAAACGGCGCCTGCGGCAGCGAACCGGAGGCAAAGGCGAAACGGTCCGCCAGTTTACGCATGTCCGCCGCTACCAGCGCCGGTTTCTGCGCCCGGTTGAGGTTGAGGCAGCTCGCGTCGTCGCCATCACGCACGCGAAATGGCACCACCAGGCTGCCGGTCATCAATTTTTCATCCAGCGCGAAGGCTTCCTGCCCCGCCTCGGAGTTCAGATCCTCGTAAACAGGCAGCGCGGACTCGCCAATGAGCTGGAACCGCCCCGTTCCGGCCTCGGTGGGGTCCATGCGAAAGGCGTTCACGGCCACAACGAGAAAGATGCCGCCTGCCATCATCCCGATCACAGCCAGACTGCGCGAGGTGCGTCGGGAGATATTGCGCAGGCCGATCTGGGTGAGCGATTGGGCCAACGATGCGCTGTCCCGCCGCATCCAATGCCGCAGATACAGCAGTCCGGCGATCATGAGGAGCATGCCGGAGCCGAAAAACAGGCCGGAGACCGCCATCGGGGCCTTGGATGTCACCGCGGCAGGCACGAGTGCAAGCGCGATGAGCAGGGTGAGATGGGCAGGAATGTTCGGGCGGGAGCCAAGACCTGAGAAGTCAACAGTGATGGAGCCGTCGATCAGGCTGCGGGCAGGTGCGCTGAAGAGCTTCCACCCCGCCCACCAAAGCGTGAGCAGCACGACGAGGAGGGTGCCGATGCTGGCGGCGATTTGCGTGACGGGGCTGGCTTCAAACACGAGCGGCAGACCTTTTGCCGCACCGCTCCAGGCTCCGGACAGGCCGTCGAGGGCGAGTTGCGTGTAGAGGCGCCCGCCGAGAATGCCGAGGAGCACGCCGCCGACGGCGATCACACCGGCCTCCAGCAACAGGGCGCGGCGGACGCTTTTCGGTGTCCAGCCGATCGCGAGCAGCAGGCCGATCTGTGAAGCACGGCGCTCCAGCGTGAACAAGAAGAGCAACGCGGCAAAGACGAGCGCGGCGGCGATGAGGAACATGCTGAGACCGATGAAAAGCCCCCCGAAGTCCACGCTGCCTTTCGCAGCCGCATCCGCATCTGCTTTGAAATCGCGCTCAACGAGGCCGATGTCGCTGAGCTGGAGTTTGGAGACGATTTCCTGCTTCAGTGTGGCTTCGTCCTGGCCCGAATCGGGAAAGCGGATGGCGGTGTGGGCACCGAAGCGGTTCTTCCAGAGCCTTTGCCCCTCAGCGAGGCTGATGAAGCCCTTCGGCGTGCCTTTGTAGTCATCCCAATACTTTTCGTCTTTGTCGCGGATGGCCTTCATGTCCATCGGGATGCCGGGCTCCCAGTCGCGGCAGTTGTCCACGTCGGACACACCGGGAAATTCCGGCGTCCAGGCCTTCGTGACCTCGGGATCGGTCATCGGCAGGATCTTGGAGACTTTGAAGGTGGCCTCCTCCTGCTTCAGCTCACGCCCCAGACCGACGGTGAAGTATTTCAGCGTGAGGTCATCGCCAACCTGAAGGTTGTGATCATCTGCGAGCCACTGCGTGATCGTCACTTCTGGCGTCTCACTTTTCACTTCTGACCTCTGCATCCGATCCGCAGCCGTGATCATCGAATAAGGCGTGCCGCCCTTGGCGGAGGTGATGCCGTTCACGAGGTAGGTGAGCACGCCGTAGGCCTTCGGGATCGTGAGGAACTTCTCCGCGAGAATTGGATCGAGAAAGACACGGCTGGTGCTGACCTCCCATTCCTTTTGTCCGCCGGACACACGGGTGAGCTTCAATCCAAAGTCCTCCAGCGTCCTCTTCTCTTCACCAAGCACTGAGGACTGAGCACTGAGCGCTCCATTCACCCGCCCCTCCATCTCAATCTGCCGCTGAAGATCGCCCAGGGCCACAAACGCCGTGTCCGGCGTGATTTGCGAGGCGACGAGTTGAAAAGCCCCGAAGTCCTCCGGCGGCAAAATGGCCGCAATGGTGCGGCGGAGCGTGACCTGCTCGTTGGTGGAGCCGGAGAGTGGTGCGTCACGGGAGATGGCGCTGGGCCTTTCGAGGCGCAGGAGGATGCTGTCGCCCGTTTTGGCGCTCAGCTTGCGCGCGAGCGGTTCGTTGATGGCAATCTCATTCGCCCCAAGCGTGATCTTCTTGCCGCTGGGGCCCAGGCTCCAGAAACTGTCATCGACGCCGAGGATCTGGGCGTTATTGACGCGCACACTGCCGCTGCCAGCGCTCGCGGAACCTGCTGCCAGGATCAAGGGCACGCTCTGGGATTCGCGGGCGAGTTTCTCGGTGAACCAGCGATCGCCACCGAGCACGCCGGCCTGGATTTGGCCGAGACGAAACGCGGCCACACGCCGCAGGCTGGCGCGGACGCTATCACCGACGAAAAGCGAGCCGCTGAGAATGGCAGCGGCAAGAAACGCGCCTAAAAGCAGGCCCAGATGGCCACGCCAGTAGTGCCGGGCAGAGGTAAGTACAAAAGAGAACCGGGTCATGAGCAGTCGTCCAGGATGCACGCCGGGAACGCTCCTGCCAGTCGCAATCTCACCGTCATGAAATCAATGTGAAGTGCAAAAAGGACGTTTTCAGCGCGGGCAGGCCTCTGATAGCCTCCTCCCCGCCATGAAGACTCATTCTTTTGCCGTCCTTCTGCTCGTGCTCGTGTCCCTCAGTTCGCCGGGCCGGGCGCAGTTCCCGAAGCTGCTCGATGACTGGCAAAGCTGGGTGCTTTGGGACGAGACGAAGCATGGCGGCAAGCCCACAGCGTTCGATGACAAGGCCAAGCTGATGCCGCAATGGTATTCGACCGTGGAAATCAAAGCGGACGCGGCGGGGGGGAGCTTTCGCTTTGCCGCGGACTCGCGTTCGCATGAGTGGCTGCCATTGCCGGGCGATGCGTCATGCTGGCCGCAGGAGGTGAAAATCGACGGTGAGAAAGTGCCGGTGCTGAATCGCGAAGGCGTGCCCTGCGTGGAATTGAACACCGATTACAAAGGCGTGATCGAGGGCAGTTTTCGTTGGAGCACGATGCCACAATCCGTGCGTATCCCGCCGCAGATCGGCGTGCTCAGTTTGCAACTCAACGGCCAGCCGGTGGAACTGCCGGTTTGGGACGCGGAAGGGCGACTGTGGCTGCAACGCACCGGCACGGAGCCCGCAGACAAGGATTTCCTCGCCGTGAAGGTCTATCGCCTCATCAGCGATGGCTCGCCGCAATGGCTGCACACGCAGGTGGAACTCAGCGTGGCGGGCAAAAGCCGCGAGGAAGCGCTCGGGCACCTGCTGCCGGAGGGCTGGCGGCTTTCTTCGGTCGAGACACCGGTGCCCTGCGCCGTGGATGATGCGGGCAAGCTCAAAGCACAGGTCCGCGCGGGCAAATGGACGCTCAAGTTTGCGGCCTACCGCACCAGTCCCGCGACGACGATTGCCTATGCGAAAGACGCCAAACCACTCGCCGAGGAGGAACTCGTCGGCTTGCAGCATGACCCCGCCTTTCGTCTCGTCGAGTTCAGCGGCATTCCGGCGGTCGATGTAGCGCAGACGACTTACCCGCAGCCATGGCGGCAGCATCCCGTGCATCAGTGGAGCACCGCGCAGGCCTTTCAAATCGAGGAAAAAATGCGCGGCATGGGCGCGAGGAAGCCGCAGGGCATCAGCATCCGCCGCAGCTTCTGGCTCGATGAAGATGGAAAGAACATGACCTATCAAGACGACCTCAGCGGCGGCGGCCAGCAGACCTGGCGGCTCGATGCGGCGGAGGGTCACAAGCTCGGTGCCGTGAAGATCGGCGGCGCAGGCCAGCTCATCACGAAGAACCCCGCGAACGGATCCGAAGGCGTCGAGGTTCGTGATCGCCAGCTCAACCTGCAAGCCGTCGGCCGATTGGAACGCACGCCACGCCTCGCCGCCACCGGCTGGCAGCATGACGCGGAGTCGCTGGAGTCACGCATGAACCTCCCGCCGGGCTGGCGCTTGCTCGCCGTCTTCGGCGCAGATTGGAGCCGGGGCGACTGGCTCACCTCGTGGTCGCTCTTCGATGTATTTTTGCTGCTCATCGTCACACTCGCCATTTGGAGAGCCTGGGGCTGGAAAACCGCGCTTATCGGCCTGCTCGGTCTTCTGGCCGCATACCACGAACTGGGAGCGCCGCGCTACAGCTGGATCATCCTCGTCGCCATCTTCGCCGCCGCGAAATGGGTGCCTGCCAATGCCGCGCCTGTCGTGCAGCGCCTCGCAAGCGGTTCCAGGCTCGCTGCCCTGATCCTCTTCGCCCTCAACGCCGCGCCGTTCATCATCCAGCAAGTCCAGCAGGCCATCTATCCGCAGTTAGAGGCGTATCGGACGACGTGGCAGCAAGAGATTCGTGGGAATGTGAATTGGCAGGAAGCACAAGTTGAAGAGGACGGCATCCGTCAACGCGTCGCCGGAGCCATGAACAGCATCGACATCGCCAGCAGCCGGGCATACGACAAGGCGGAGAAGTTCTCCAAATCCAACCTCCTCTATGACACCAAGGCCAAGATCCAAACCGGCCCCGCCGTGCCGCAGTGGAAGTGGCGTGAGGTCAGCTTTGGCTGGCGCGGGCCTGTCTCTGCCGATGAAAAAGTCTCCCTCTGGCTCATCCCCTGCGGTTTGGAGCGGGTCATCACGCTGCTGCGCCTCGTCTTGATGCTCGCGTTTGTCTGGCTGCTGCTCGGCAAAGGCAAAGAACTGCCGAAATGGCCGCGCATGAACTTCGCCGCACCATCCGCGGCCTCGCTCATCCTCCTCGCTCTTTTCCTCGCCAACACCGCCAGCGCCCAAATCCCCTCACCGGAGATGCTTCAGCAACTCCGCGAACGCGTGCTCTCGCTGCGTCCGCAGGACCCGCAACGAGCCGAAATCCCTCAAGTGCGTCTCAAGCTCCAAGGCCATCGCCTGGAGATGGAGGTCGAGATTCATGCCAGCGAGATCGTCGCCGTGCCGCTGCCGGGAAAACTGCCCTCATGGATCCCGATGAGTGTCGGCGAAGCCGTCACGATGCGGCATGAAGGCTACCTTTGGGTGCTCGCCACGCCCGGCGTGCAAACAGTCAAGATCAGCGGCCTCATCCCACCCGGCGCGGAGTGGCAGTGGAGCTTCCTTTTGAAGCCGCGACAGGTCCAAATCGATGCCGCAGGCTGGACCGTCACCGGCATGAAGCCCAACGGCGTGCCCGAAGATCAGGTTTTCTTTGTCGAACAAAACCGCAGCGCCAGCGCCGAGGCCGCTTACGATCAAAAGGACTTCTTCCCCGTCGTGCGCATCGAGCGCGAATTGGAGCTCGGCCTCATCTGGCAGGTGCGCACGAAGGTGAAACGCCTCTCACCCACCGGCAAAGCCATCTCCCTCAGCGTGCCATTGCTCACCGCCGAGCGTGTGATGAGCGCCGGCATGAACGCCAGCCAAGGCCGTATCGAGGTGCGCTTCGGCGCTGGCGATGAAGAAGTGAGCTGGGAGAGCGAACTCGCGCCGGTGCCTGATCTCACTTTGAAAGCAGAGGCCAGCGAGAGCTGGGTCGAGCGCTGGATGCTCACCGCCTCGCCGGTTTGGAATGTGCATCACGAAGGTCTCGCGCCCGTCTATGAAACCTCGCAGGCGCAACTCGTGCCCGTTTGGACACCATGGCCCGGCGAGAGCGTAAAACTTAACGTTTCGCGTCCCGAAGCCGTTCAAGGTGCCACGACCACGATTCATCAAGCGCGACAAGTCACCCGCCTTGGCGACCGCCAGCACAGCACGCAACTCACCATGCAGGTGCAGGCCAGTCTCGGTGAGGATTTTCGCCTCGAACTGCCCGCGGAAGCCTCCATCAGCGCCCTCCGCGTGCGTGGCCAGGAACTCCCGGTGCGTCGCGAAGGCAACTCGGTCATCCTTCCCGTGCGTCCCGGCGATCAGGAGGTCTTCATCGACTGGAAAACACCCGGTGCACTCGCCTTCAACATGCCAACCGATGCGGTCAAACTACCGGTGATGGCCTCGAACATCACCACCACCGTCCACATGCCCGCCTCTCGCTGGTTGCTTTGGGCCAGCGGCCCCATGCGCGGCCCCGCCGTGCGCTTTTGGGGCCTCTCGCTAGCCGCCATGCTGCTCGGCTTCATTCTCGCCAAGATCCAACTCTCGCCGCTGAAAGGTTACGAGTGGGCGCTGCTCATGCTTGGCTTCATGCAACTCCCGCTCTTCATCGGCGCGGCCGTCGTGCTGTGGTTCTTCGTCATCGCCTGGCGTGGCTCTGCGCCGTCAGCCATCAAATCGGCCGGTGTTTTCAATGTCATGCAGATTATCCTCGCCGGAGCCTCGCTCATCGCACTGCTTTGCATGCTCGCCGTCGTTCATCAAGGCTTGCTCGGCAGGCCGGAGATGTTTGTCACCGGCTACGGCTCCACCACTGACATGCTGCAATGGTTCCAAGACCGCACCGCCGATGGTTCCCTGCCCCGCCCTGTCGTCATCTCCGTCTCCATCTGGGTCTATCGTGCGCTGATGCTCGTGTGGGCTCTCTGGCTCGCCTCCCGCGTGCTGCGCTGGCTACCGTGGGCCGCCAAACAGCTCAGCGCCGGACAAATCTGGAAGCGGGGCGAAACGAAGCCTCAAGCTGCAACACCGCCACCGCTTCCGCAGTGATCCATCAAGGCATCAACACCATCACCCGGTAAAACTGCCTCTCACTTGGCATCACCGTGATCGTGCGAGTGGTCGTTGTGCTCGTCGCCGTAGTTTCAGAGCCGCTGACATTGTTCCAGGCACCCAAATTGCTGCTCGATTGCACGCGGTAGGTCTTTCCGGCCACGCTCGACCAGCTCAGCGTGACCTGGTTTCCCATCGTTTGCATGCTGCCGACCGTGAAACGCGAGTTCGCATTGAAGGGATCGGTGCCAGCCACGGTCTCATCAGCCTCGGTCATGCCGTCGCCGTCATCGTCGTCGGTGGTCACATTGCGCAGCACGAGCGTCAGATCACGCGTGCCGGTATTGCCACCGCCATCCGTCCAGCGCACGCGGAGTGTTTTCACGAAATCGGTTTCGTAGTCCAAAGTGCGCGCAGCGGTCAGATTAGCCCCGCTGATCGAAAAATCGGCTCCATCGCCAAAAGCCTCGATTTGGTAATCACACGCCACGCCGCTCTCGATGCCGCCGCCGCTGATTTCGGCCAAAACGGTGCCTGCAGAGGCATTTTCATCCACTTCGGTCAAACTGAGCCCCACGGGCCGCACTTCATCCTCCGCGAGCAAACTCAGCGTATCGCGCACGCTGACGATATTGAGCTCATTTTGCCGCGAAGCGGCCTCCGCGACGAGATTGAGGTAAAACGTGCGCCGACGGCTCATCTCCGACTCCGCAAGCAAACCGGCCTTCGCCGCCGAGTTGTAGGGCCGCGGACGATTCGCGGGCGTGTAGATGTAGGTCCAGGCGGACTGGTTCGCGAAGAGGTCGTTGTCGTGCAGTTTGATGCCGACAAAGTAAGGCGAGATCACACTCGCCGCCGAATGCGCGAGCGAAAGCGCGTCGGTGAGCGTGCTGGTGGCTCCCGCGTCGCCGCGCAGATACTCGATGAGGATCCAGTCGTAGCTCTCCGGCCTCAAATACATGCCATTGCGCGTCTCACCGAGGTTGATCGCCGAACTGCGATGCTCCACGACCACCGCCGCGCCTGCGCCGTCGAAGTAACTGTGCACCAGCGAGCCCGTGGTGGCGTTCGCATTCGCCCCGACGATGCGCGGCGCGTAGCCCATGAGGTTCGTGAGCTTCAAATAGCCGCCCGCGTTGCTCGTCGGCAGGCCAGTGTTGAGGTCGAGGCCATGTTCCTCGTAGTTTTGGATGTCCGAGGCGGTGATCGCGCGGCCCATCAGAGTCGTGAACCAGTTCGTGCTGCCGTATTGGCTCGCATACGGCTTTGGTGCGCGGACGTGGTAGCCCATCGTCACTCGCGAGGAGCTTTGCAGGCGTCCGATGAGCTCCGGGGCCTGCGTTTCGATCACATCCGTCTGCCAGGTGGTGAAAAACACATCCACCGGCACGCCCGTGGCCTCGTGTGCGTTGAGGAGCATGCGCAGCTCCGTCGCGCTGTTCTCAGGATACGAGAAGTCCTGCCAGTTCAGCGAAAAGCCCACATTGTCCTCGCTGCGACGGTAGAGACTGCTCGTGCCGTTCCACGCGGCATGCACGCTGGCATACTGCGCCACCGTCACGCGCCCCGCATCACGCCAGCGGCGGATGGTGTCGAGTTTTGCCGGCATGATGCTCGTGAGAAAGCCCGGCTGCACCATGTCGCGATGATTGAAGACATGGCTCAGTGTCCACAGTTTGCCGCCGTGCGGGATGATGCCGTCCTCCAGCTTGCGGAGCAACTGGTCATTCGCGTGCAGATCCTGATCCCAATGCCCGATGGCGGCGATCTGGCCTGCCGGATCATCCGTGAAGTATTGCTCCTTGCTGGAAATCGTCGTGCCTGCCGTGTGACTGGGCCGCCAGATGCCGCTGCTGTGCGGATCATCCGCATGACTCGCCGTGCCGCCGCCCATCATGACCACCGGCTTCCAGCGATAGCCGGTGCCGCTGTATTTCTCACACAACAGCCCCAGCGGGTCCTCGACGAATTTCGGCCACTCCTGATACCCCGTGCCGGTATAGACATGTCCGCCAACCACGCCTGTCGGCGTCACGCCGAGTTGCGTGAGCAGCCAGGCCACATCCGCGTAGTTGTAGCCGCTGTTCTCATGCGAATGCGGATCGAGCGTGACGCCGAGGTTCTCATTCAAGTAACGCGCGACATTCTTGCCCGCGGTGTTCGTCATCAAGCTCGCATCATAGGCCGCGCCGGTCGGTGTTTCATAGCGGCGCACGCCTTCGAGGAAGTTCCAGTCACTCTGAAAGCTCCACGGCAGATTCCTCGCCGCGCAAAGCTGCGCGAAGGTCAGGATCGCATCCCGCCACTGCACATAGGTTACTTTGGAAACGGTGCTGAAATTCGGCGTCGCCGGCACCGTCGCGCTGCCGAGTCCCGGCTCCTCCGAATGCACCGCGATGGAAAAGTAAACCTGCGGCCCCTGCGCCATCGCAGACAGGGCGGCCAGGACGAGGGTGAGAGTGATTAGAAGCGTTTTCATGGGGGATGAGTGGTGGTTTCATCCCCAACTGGCCGGTTTCCCGGCAGCGATTACAGGCTGCTGAAATTATTTTCGGCCCGAATGTATCTCATGCCCGTTTTGCGGGTTAGAAAGCCACGAACGATGTCGCTTACGAACGGTCACACGCCTGCTTTTGCTTTTCCAGCCACGCGCTGGAGCCGGGTGGCGCGGACGCGGGAAGGTGAGGCAGGCACGCGGGCGCTGGAGGAGCTTTGCGGAGAATACTGGCAGCCGGTGGCGGGCTATGTGCGGGCGCTGGGATGCGTGGAGGAGGCGGAGGACATCGCGCAGGACTTCTTTGCACTGTTTTTAAAGCGGGAAGGCTTTCAGCGGGCGCAGCAGGAGCGTGGCACGCTGCGCTCGTATTTGAAATCGGCCATCCGGCATCATGTGTGGCACTGGCGGCGGGATCGCAGCACGCAAAGACGAGGCGGCGGCCATGACGCGGAAGAGTTGGATGATGAGTTGCCCGCCGAAGATGCCGAGGCCGATCTGGCTTACGATCAAGAATGGGCGCTCGTCGTGCTGGAGAAGGCTCTCGCCGAATTGCGTGCCGGTTATGAGCGACGCGGGCGCGTGGAGCTTTACGAACAACTGAAGCCCACCCTGCTCGCTGAGAACACAGATTTGGATGCGCTTGCTTCGCGACTCGGCATCACGCGGAATGCTTTGGCCGTCGAACAACATCGCGCGCGGCGTCGGCTCGCCGATCTGCTGCGACAAAGCGTGCTGGAAACCACGAATGATGCCGCCGAGGCGGAAGAAGAGCTCATTCACCTGCTGCGGGTGCTTTCACGAACATGAACACGAACCTCTGCAACACCTGCGGCAGCCCGCTTCGTGCGGTGGACGGCCTCTGCCCGGCCTGCGTGGCCCGCACGATCACCTCATTCATCAAAAAACCGGCCGTGACGGATGAGACACCGGAGGTGCCGGGCTATGAAATGCTCGGCGTGATCGGTCGCGGAGGCATGGGTGTGGTGTTTCGCGCCTTGCGGCTCGATGATGAACTGGAGGTGGCGCTCAAAATCGGCAGCGCGGAGCTGTTTGAGCGTCTGCAACGCGAGGCGGACACGCTGCGACAGCTCGATCACCCGCACATCCTGCGCATGCTCGACTCCGGCCTCACGCCGGACGGCCGATGCTTCATCGTCACGCCATTGATGCAAGGCGGTGATCTGGCGAAAAGGCTGCAACAAGGCCCGCTGCCCGAAAAGGAGGCTTTGAGGCTCTTTCGTCAGGTCTTGGATGCCGTGGCTCATGCGCATTCGAAAGGCGTGGTGCATCGCGACATCAAACCGGCGAACCTTTTGCTCAACGAGGCTGGCCACATCGTCGTGGCCGATTTTTCCCTCGCGAAGCCTGGCGAGCCTGAAATCGCCCTCACGCAGACGACGGACGTGTTTGGCACGCCTTACTACATCGCCCCGGAGGTGCGGCGAGGCTCCGCGAAGGTCGATCATCGGGCGGACATCTTTTCGCTCGGCGTGCTGCTGCATGAAATGCTCACCGGCAAGCTGCCCATCGGCCAGTATGAGCCTTCGCGATACGATCGCGTGGTGTCGCGATGCCTGCAGGAAAACCCGGACAAGCGTCCATCGAGCGTCGCGGATGTCGAGAAGGCTTTGAAGCCCCGCCTGCCGTTTTGGTGGCCGTGGGCGGCTTTGTTGCTGCTGATCGCGCTGAGCGGCATCTTCATCGAAATTGACCCTGGTGCTGCTCCACGAGGCCAAATGACCAACAGCCTCGGAATGACCTTCGTGACGCTTCCGGGCAGCAAGCTCCGCGTTTGCACGCACGAGACACGCATCCGCGATTTCGATGCCTATTCGCAGGCGGCGAAACTGCCGATCACCGGCCCGGAGACACGCTGGAGGCATGCGCCGCCTGGAATGATCGCGCCACCGGAGCATCCGGTGGCACCGGTGAACAAGATCATGGCGGACCGCTTCTGCGAATGGCTCACGAAGCATGAGCAGATGCTTGGTCGCATCAGCAAAAAGGCCCGCTACCGACTGCCGACGAACGATGAGTGGTCGCAGTTTGCCCAAGACCTGCCGCCGCGTCGTGCCGCGAGCTTCACCGAGCCCGTGGCCACGCACACGGCGAATGCCTTGGGCCTTTTTGACCTCGAAGGCAATGTCTCCGAATGGACCTCTTCTCTCGCGAGCGTGGCCAACGACGGCGATTTCATCGTGCGCGGTGCCTCGTATGCGAACGACGCGACCCAGCAAAAAGCCCGCGCCATCGTTCAAGCGGACGGCACGGGCTTTCGGATTGTTTTGGAGGATGCGACGCCTCCGTGAGGCTTACAGCTTCGTGTAGCCGACGCTCTCGCAGGGCATGTCCCAGAGCTTCTTCAGCTCGGCGTCGAGCTTCGTGATGCTGAAGCTCACGCCGGCCATCTCCTGGCAGGTGACGATGTTGTCCACGATGGTCTGGTGGATCTTGATGCCACGCTTTTCGAGGATGGGCTTGGCGCCACGCAAGAGGATGAGCAGCTCCATCATGTGAGTGGAGCCGAGGCTGTTCACGAAGAAGACAATCTCGTCACCGGCATTGAGCGCGAGGTCATCGGCAAAGATGAGGTCGAGGATTTTCGCGGCGAGCTCGTCGGCGGTGCACATCGGGATGAGGCCCACGCCTTTTTCGCCGTGAATGCCCATGCCGAGGCCGATCACATCGTCGGCGAGTTCGAAGGTGGGCTTGCCCGTTGCGGGAATGCTGCCCGGCTTGGTTGAGACGCCCACGGTGCGGGTGTTGTCGCAGGCTTTTTGGGCAATGCGGGCGAGTTCATCGAGGGAGTCAACGGTGGCCGCAGCGGCACCGGCGAGCTTCGTGATCGGCACGAGGCCTGCCACACCACGGCGTTTGTGTTTTTCGGATGGAGGCGCGGAGCACACGTCATCGGCGATGATCACCGTTTTGACTGTGATGCCTTCATCCGCGGCGAGCTCGGCACCGATGTCGAAGTTCATCACGTCGCCGGCGTAGTTGCCGTAGAGGTAGAGCACTCCCTTGCCGCGGTTCACGGCCTGCGTGGCTTCGAGCACGATGTCAGGAGGAGGAGCGGCGAAGATCTCACCCACGGCGGCGCCATCGGCCATGCCTTTGCCGATGAGGCCGTGGTAGATCGGCTCATGACCAGCGCCACCGCCGACGAGCAGGGCGGGAGCATCCGGGCGGAGGTCGTTCATCACGATGGAGCGGGTGCCCACGCGGCGGGCCTTGCCATCATAGGCGAGCACGAGGCCCTCAAAGAGTTCGTCGGCGCACTTGAGAGGGTCGTTGATGATCTTTTTGGCGGGATTGGCGGTGCTCATGGGATGGCGTGGGTTGGGGAAAAGGAGCGCCAGTTTTAGCGGCGGGCCGCCGGACTGTCAAAGCGCGAAAAGCGCGGCTGCGGAGATGGCTCAGTTGTTTTTGAGCACCTCGATGAAGGCTTCCTGGGGGATGTTCACCTTGCCGATGGCCTTCATCTTCTTTTTGCCCTCTTTCTGCTTCTCCAGGAGCTTGCGTTTGCGGGTGATGTCACCGCCGTAGCACTTGGCGGTCACGTCTTTGCGCAGGGCGCTGATGCTTTCGCGGGCGATGATCTTGCCGCCGATGGCCGCCTGAATGGCGACGACGAAAAGCTGCTGCGGGATGACTTCCTTGAGCTTCCCACAGAGCTGGCGGCCACGGCTTTCGGCCTTGGCGCGGTGCACGATGCAGGAGAAGGCATCGACGGGATCGCCCGCGATGAGGATGTCCATTTTGACGAGTTCGGCGGCCTGGTAGCCGGCGTGCTCGTAGTCCATGCTGCCGTAGCCGCGGGTGATGGACTTGAGCTTGTCGTTGAAGTCCACGAGGATCTCATTGAGCGGCATGACGGTGTGCAGCAGCACGCGGCGGTCGTCGAGGGTCTCGGTGTTGTTCACCTGGCCGCGCTTGTCCATGACGAGCTGCATCATGTCGCCGATGTACTCGTTCGGGATCATGATGTTAACCTTGACCATCGGCTCGCGGATTTCGTCGATTTCCTGGGCGCTGGGCAGGAAGGTGGGATTGTCCACCATGAGTTCCTCGCCGTTGGTTTTGCGGACTTCGTAAATCACAGACGGATACGTCGAGATAACGTCCATGTTGAACTCGCGGCGAAGGCGCTCCTGGACGATCTCCATGTGTAGGAGGCCGAGGAAACCGCAGCGGAAGCCAAAACCGAGCGCGGCAGAGCTCTCCGACTGGAAGGTGAAGGCGGCGTCATTGATCTGCAGCTTGCCGACCGCGAGCTTGAGCGCCTCAAAGTCATCCGTGCTCACGGGGTAGATGCCGCTGAAGACGAGCGGGTGGATTTCTTTGAAGCCGGGAAGCGGCTCGGGAGCCGGTTTGCGCGTCTCGGTGAGCGTGTCGCCGATTTTCACGTCGGCGGTGGTCTTCACGTTCGCGATGAGGTAGCCCACGTCGCCTGCTTCGAGTTTTTCGCAGGTGGTCATCTTCGGGCGGAAGATGCCGACGTCTTTGATCTCGTAATCAAGGCCGGTGGACATCATGCGGACTTTTTGCCCACGAACGATGGTGCCACTGACCACGCGCACGTAGCTGACGACGCCACGGTAGGCGTCGAACACGGAGTCAAAGACGGAGGCGCGCAGATAGCCGTCACCGGGATCTTTGGGCGGCGGGATGTAGGCCACGATGGCCTCCAGAATGTCCTCGATGCCGATGCCCATCTTGGCGCTGGCGGGCACGGCCTCGTCGGCGGGGAGCTGGAGGATGTCCTCGAGCTGTCGCTTGCACTTCTCGATGTCGGCGCTGGGGAGATCGACTTTGTTGATGACCGGGATGACGTGCAGGTTTTGCTGCATCGCGAGGTTCAAATTGGCCACCGTCTGGGCCTCGACGCCCTGGGAGGCATCGATGAGGAGCAGCGCGCCCTCGCAGGCGGCGAGCGAGCGGCTGACCTCGTAGCTGAAATCGACGTGCCCGGGCGTGTCGAGGAGGTTGAGCTTGTACATCTGGCCGTTGCGGGCCTTGTAGTTCATGCACACGGGGTGCGCCTTGATGGTGATGCCGCGTTCGCGCTCCAAATCCATGGCATCCAGGAGCTGGTCCTGCTGCTCGCGCACGGTGATGGTCTTCGTGAACTCGAGAAGGCGGTCGGAGAGCGTGGTCTTCCCGTGGTCGATGTGCGCGATGATGGAGAAGTTACGGGTGTTGGCGATGGACATTCCTGGGGGCTGGGCAAAGGGCGGGCTATCTAGTCCACCCCCCCGGGGAATGCAATCGGGGATGCGCCTGATATCCTGCGCGCCCTCCAGGCACTTCCCGCTCGCATTCCACCTTTTGGCACGCTATTGCCCCGGCCCATGTGGTGGTCGTATCAAGACGTGGCGGAAGCCAAGGAACGCATTCAGCGTGAAATCGCCAGACGTGTGAAGCGCGGCGAGCGCTTTGAACCGCTGGCTGTGCCTGCGGGCAAAAAGTCACTCTGCGGCACCTTCTGGGGCCAGGCCTGGTGCCGCCACCTGGAGACCTACCAGCAATATGAGTCCCGCCTGCCGCGCGGGCGCAGCTACCTGCGCCAGGGAAACGTGTACAACCTCGAAATCACCCCCGGAAACCTCGCCGCGGTCGTCGCAGGCTCGGAACTCTATGACACCCGCGTCCGTATTGAACCGCTGAAAGCACCGGACTGGCAGCACATCGTCCGGAAGTGCGAAGGACAGGTCTCTTCCATGCTCGACCTGCTGGCCGGCCGGCTGGGGGATGGCGTGATGCGCGTGCTCAGCGACCCGGAGCATGGACTTTTCCCACAAGCGCGGGAAATCCGCTTTGACTGCTCCTGCCCCGATTTTGCCGACATGTGCAAGCATGTCTCCGCCGTGCTGTACGGTGCGGGTGTGCTGCTGGACGCGAAACCGGAGCTGCTTTTCACCCTGCGCGGCGTGGACGGGTCGGATTTGCTTGCCCAGGCCAAAGAAGCGGCGGTAACGGGCATGGCACAGACAGGTGATGAACTCGCGGGTGCTGACCTCGGCGCCATTTTCGGCATTGATCTCGCCGAACTGCCCGTCGAGCCGGAAACCGCCCCAGCCAAGCTCCGTGAGAAACCGTCAAAACCGCCGTCCAAACGCCGGAAACGTGCTTCTTGACGACGGGGGAGGCTCGCGGCACGGAGGACGCATGACCTTGATCTCAGGCCCCCAAGTTGCGGAAAAAGTCCTCTCCGAATGCCGTCGTGACATCACCCAACTAAAGGCCGACGGGCATACGCCCGGCCTCGCGGTTGTCCTGGTCGGTGATGATCCCGCCTCCCGCGCCTATGTCCGATCGAAGGACAAGAAGTGCCGCGAGCTGGGCCTGCACTCCGTCAAACTCGAACTACCCGCCACCACCACCCAGCCGGAACTTCTCGACATCGTCGCCAGGCTGAACGCCGATCCCGCCATCCATGGCATCCTGGTGCAAAGCCCCCCACCACCACAGATCGACGAAGCCGCCATCGTGCGCGCCATCGATCCCGCCAAGGACGTGGACGGCTTTCATCCGGTCAATGTGGCCAAGCTGGCCCTCGAAGACCCATCCGGCTTTGTTCCCTGCACGCCGCTGGGCTGCCAGCGGCTGCTCATCGAGGCTGGAATTGAAACCAAGGGCGCGCACGCGGTTGTCGTCGGCCGCAGCATGATCGTGGGCAAGCCGATGGCCATGCTCCTCATGGCCAAAGGCACGGGCGGGGATGCCACGGTCACCGTGGCGCACTCCCGCACTCGCGACCTCCCCTCCATCACCCGCCAGGCGGACATCCTGATCGCCGCCATTGGACGCCCTCACTTCATCCGGGCGGAGCATGTGAAGGCAGGAGCCGTGGTCATCGACGTGGGCATCAATCGCGTGGAGGATCCATCGTCCGAGAAGGGTTACAAGCTGGTCGGCGACGTGGCTTTCGAGGAAGTGGCGCCCAAATGCCGCGCCATCACCCCGGTGCCCGGCGGTGTCGGCCCGATGACCATTGCCATGCTCATGGCAAACACCGTGAAGGCCTGTCGCCAAGCCGTGGGCCACTGAGCCCCGTCATCTCCGCAAAGAGGCATTTCGGTGGTGCAAAAAATCCATTTCCCCGGTAGTACTACGGAAAATCACCCCCAACCATGGTCCAGGATCTTTCCACCCTCACCGCCTACATCGACGGCGAACCTCTCCGCTTCGAAACAGGCGACACGCTGCTCAATTTCATCGACCGGCATCGCGGACGCGGCTTTGTCCCGACGCTTTGTGATGCGCCGCAGCTCGAGCCGTATGGCGCGTGCCGCGTTTGCAGCGTCGAGGTGGCTTTGCAGGCCGATGGGCCGCGTCGCGTGGTGGCGAGCTGCCACACGCCGATCGCGCCGGGCATGCACATTTACACGGAGAGCCAAAAAGTGCGTCGTCTGCGCAAAAACATCGTCGAGCTCGTGCTGACGGATCATCCACTGGACTGCTTGACCTGCGAGGTGAGCGGAAACTGCGAACTTCAGACCGTGGCGGCCAAAGTGGGCATTCGCGGTGTGCGTTACCCGGCGGGCGCGAACCATCTCGACCGCGCCAAGGACCGCTCGCATCCCTACATGACCAGCGAGCTGTCGAAGTGCATCAATTGCTCCCGCTGCGTGCGTGCCTGCGATGAAATCCAGGGCCAGCATGTGCTGTCGATGCATGGTCGCGGCTTTAACGCGAAGATCATCAAGGGCCTCGACCAGTCCTTCGCGGACTCGGAGTGCGTGAGCTGCGGTGCCTGTGCGCAGGCCTGCCCGACCTCGGCCATCAGCGACGTGTTCTTCTCCAAATCCATCGAGGCGACCAAGAAGACCCGCACGGTGTGCACTTACTGCGGCGTCGGTTGCAATCTCAATGTCGCCACGAAGGGCAACGAGGTGCTCAGCATCCAAGCGCCTGTCGATGCGGAGGTGAATCATGCGCACACCTGCCTGAAGGGCCGCTTTGCGTTCAAGTTCTACAATCACAAGGACCGCCTCCGGAAGCCTCTCATCCGTCAAAGCGATGGCAGCTTCAAAGAAAGCACTTGGGACGAGGCCTACGACCACATCGTGGCAAACCTCACGCGCATCAAAAACGAGCACGGTGGCAATGCGGTGGCCGGCATTTCGTCCGCACGCTGCACGAACGAGGAAAACTACCTCATGCAGAAGTTCATCCGCCATGTGATGGGCACGAACAACATCGACTGCTGCGCCCGCGTCTGCCATTCGCCGACCGCCTGGGGCATGCAGAAGTCCTTTGGCACCGGCGCGGCCACGAACAGCTACGAGGACATCGAGCACACCCGCTGCATCATGGTCATCGGCGCAAATCCGACCGAGGGGCACCCCGTCACCGGCGCACGCTTGAAGCAGCACATCATGAAAGGCACACCGCTCATCGTGATCGACCCGCGCAAGATCGAGCTCGTGCCTTACGCGAAGCATCACCTGCAGCTCCGCCCCGGCACAAACGTCGCTTTGCTCAATATGTTCGCGCGATGCATCCTTGATGCCGGTTTGGTGAAAACCGAGTTCGTGCGCAAGCGCTGCGAAAACTGGGAGGAGTTCGAAAATGGCCTCAAAGCCCTCGATTTGGACGAACTGGCCAAAATCACCGGAGTGGCCGTCGAAACCGTCCGCGCCGCCGCCCTCGAATACGCCAGCGCAGAAGCCGCGATGAGCTTCCACGGACTCGGCGTCACCGAACACGAGCAGGGAGCCAAAACGGTCATGCTCATCTCGAACATCGCCATGATGACCGGCAACATCGGTCGCCCCGGTGTCGGCGTGAACCCGCTGCGCGGTCAAAACAACGTGCAGGGTGCCGCCGACATGGGCTGCCAGCCGCATCAGGGCGCGGGCTACTTTGAGATGAACGATCTCGCGGTGCAGAAGCGCTACACCGAGTTCTACGGCACGCCCGCACCCACCGAACCCGGCTGGAAGATCCCGCAGATGTTCGACGCGGCCATCGAAGGCAAGTTGAAGGCCCTCTGGCTCATGGGCGAAGACGTCGTGCAGACCGATCCCGATGCGCATCACGTCCGCCACGCCATGGAAAGCCTCGAATTCCTCGTCGTGCAGGAGATTTTCATGACCGAGACGGCCAAGTATGCCCACGTCATCCTCCCCGCGTCCTCCTTCCTCGAAAAGAGCGGCACCTTCACCAACGCCGAGCGTCGTGTGCAGCGCGTGAACGCCACCGTGAAGCCCCTCGAAGGCACCAAGCCCGACGGCCAGATCATGTGCGAAGTCTTGCAACGCTTCGGCTTCCCACAGCCCGATTACACGCCCGATGGCGTGCTCGCCGAGATCGCGCAGATCGTCCCCTTCTTCAAAGGCGCGACTTGGGAAAACCTCGGCGAACAAGGCCTGCAATGGCCGATCAAAGAAGGCGGCATCGACACGCAGATCATGCACCAGGAGCAGTTCGCCCGTGGCAAAGGCCACTTCCATTACTTCGACTGGAAGGAGTCCACCGAGCTCAAAACGAACGGGGCCCAGTTCCCCTTCATCCTCACCACCGGCCGCATCTTGGAGCACTACAACTGCGGCACCATGACCCGCCGCACCGGCAACAGCGAAATCGTCGTGCAGGACTACCTCTCCATCAATCCCGCCGACGCCCAGCGCAAATCCATCCGCACCGGCGACCGCGTCCGCCTCAGCAGCGCCCGCGGCGAAGTCGAGCTCGAAGCCCGCGTCACCGACGAAGTGAAGCCCGGCATCCTCTACACCACCTTCCACTTCCCCGAAGCCATGGTGAACAACGTCACCGGCCAAGGCTGCGACGCGGATACGATGTGCCCCGAATACAAGGTTGTGGCAGCAGATGTGGAATTCGTCAGCGCCGGGAAGCCAAAGAAGAAGCGGATGATGGAGATGGCCTAAATCTGGAGTGGCGATGACTCGTCGCCACTCCAATTCAAATGCCGACGACTCGTCGGCCCTCCCCATGTCGCGCATCCTTATCGCCACCGATCTGCATCAGCGTGCGGTGCTTTATGAAGCACTGGTGAAGCTCTGTGATGAGGTCAGCCCGGATGCGCTGATCCTTGGCGGGGACTTTTTGCATGGCACGGGCCTGTTGCCGTATGGAAAGACGCAGCAATTGAAGGTGATGGATTGTGCGCGGCAGTTGTATTCGATTGCTGCCCCAATTTACTTTGTGCGGGGAAATCATGAGGATGGCAATTGGCTCCACTTCCGAGACACTTGGTGGTTTGAACAAGGGGGACAACCCAACCGCCTGAATGGTTCCTTCGCCATGATCGGTAACATAGGCGTCATCGGCTTCCCCTGCGCGATGGGGCAGGAGGAGGCGTTTTCCGAAGGAGAACCGCTCGGCGGCGAGCATTACGGCTACTGGCTGCCGAGATTGCTCGCTGACTGTGGTGAGGCCGCGCGGCAGCTTTGGGTGATGCACGAACCACCAACAGGCACGCGACTCTCCGCGGCCGGTTCAGTGGTGGAGGGGCATGCGTGGTGGCGGGATGCCATCGAAGAGCATCAGCCGCGCATGGTCGTCTGTGGCCACGATCACGGCACACCGATCAAAAGCGGCCTCTGGCAGGATCAAATCGGCCGCACGGCGGTCGTCAACGTCGGCCAGAACATGGACGGGCCGCTGCATGCGACGCTGGTGGTCGAAAAAGACGGCGTGCTGGGCTGCGAGAGGCTCGTGGCGGTTTGAGGGGCATTTTCGGCCTTGCTCCGGGACGGATTCGCGGCAGAAAACGGCAGACTCATGGAAAAACTCATCGTACACGGCGGCACGCCGCTGAAAGGCCGCATCAATATCAGCGGATCCAAAAACTCCTCCCTGCCAATCCTCGCGGCCACGCTGCTGACGAAGGACACCTGCACCATCCGCCGCGTGCCGGACCTGAGCGACACGAACTACATGCTGCAAATCCTCGGCGAGCTGGGCGCGGAGGTCGAGCGTGCCAGCGGCGTGGTGGTGGTGAAGGCGGAGAAGATCAAGTCGGTGGCCCCCTACGATCTCGTGCGGAAAATGCGCGCGTCAATCTGCGTGCTGGGACCGCTCACAGGCCGCTTGAAGAAATGCACCGTCTCCCTGCCCGGTGGCTGCGTCATCGGCGACCGGCCGGTGGACCTGCATTTGAAGGGCCTGGAGGCCTTGGGAGCCAAAATCACCGTCGATGGCGGCGACATCGCCGTGGACGCAAAAAAGGGCTTTAAAGGCGGCCCGATGAACCTCATGGGCAAACACGGCTCCACCGTGCTGGGCACCGACAATGTCATGATGGCCGCCGTTCTGGCCAAAGGCACCACGACCATCGAAGGAGCCGCTGCGGAGCCAGAAGTCGAGGATCTGGCGAACTTCCTCATCAAGATGGGCGCGAAGATCGAAGGAGCGGGCACCAACCGCATCGTCATCGAGGGCGTGAAGGAGCTGCACGGAGCCGAGCATGTTGTCATCCCGGACCGCATCGAGGCCGGCACCTTCCTCGTGGCTGGCGCGATGCTCGGCGATGGCGTCACGCTCAAGCGTGTCATGCCGGAGCACATGAAGGCTGTCACGGACGCAATGATTCGATGTGGCTTCC
Organism: Verrucomicrobiaceae bacterium; assembly: GCA_015075365.1. Taxonomy (GTDB): domain Bacteria; phylum Verrucomicrobiota; class Verrucomicrobiia; order Verrucomicrobiales; family Verrucomicrobiaceae; genus Prosthecobacter. The sequence continues at coordinate 1,178,805 of JABTUN010000003.1, read as the reverse complement.
CGCTCGAAATCACCAAGGACAGCATCACCGTGCGGCCCAATCCGGACGCGAAGGGCTTTGACCTGACCACCCTGCCCTACCCCGGCTTCCCGACGGACATGCAGGCGCAGTTCTGCGCGCTGGCCTGCGTCATCAATGACACCAGCACCATCACCGAGACCATTTTCCCGCAGCGCTTCATGCACGCGGCGGAAATGAAGCGCATGGGAGCCAGGATCGACATCCAGGGGGCGACCGCACGCATCCGTGGCGGCTCGCCGATGAAAGGCGCGCCGGTGATGGCCTCCGACCTGCGCGCCAGCGCCGCGCTCGTTCTGGCCGGCCTTGTGGCGGAGGGAAAGACCGAGGTCAACCGCCTCTACCACATCGACCGCGGCTACGAGCACCTTGATGACAAGCTCGCCGCCCTCGGTGCCAGCGTGGAGCGCGTGCGGGGCTGAAGAATCTCCAATTTCCCGCTTGAGAAATGCCCGCCCTGTCCCAAACTCGCGGCCCGGTCAACCCGACCCACCCCGTGCTCACGTGGCGGAATTGGTAGACGCGCTAGATTCAGGTTCTAGTGAGTAACATCGTGGAGGTTCGAGTCCTCTCGTGAGCACCATCTCTCTCGCATCCGTGCGCGGGGGACCGGTTTTTCCCTTTCCAGACACATGCAGGACGCAGGATTCGTGAGGCAGGCCTTTGCGGGGATCGCCCCACGTTATGTGCTGGCGAACCATGTGCTGAGCCTCGGCATCGACTGCCTGTGGCGACGCAGCACCGCACGGCGCATCGCGGCGCTGAATCCCGCGCGCGTGCTGGACCTGGCCACCGGCAGCGGCGATCTCGCCCAGGCCGTGCAGGCTGCCTGCCCGGCTGCGAAGGTGCTGGGGGCGGATTTTTCCGTGCCCATGATGCGGGAGGCGCAGGCGCGGCGGTTCCATACGCTCATCGCGGCGGACGGCCTGGCGCTGCCGTTTCAAGACGGCGTGTTTGACGTGCTCACGGTGGGCTTTGGCCTGCGCAACATGGCCTCCTGGCCCGCCGCGCTCCAGGAGATGAGCCGCGTGCTGCGGCCCGGCGGCAGCCTTTTTGTGCTCGATTTCTCCATCCCACGCACACCGGGCATCCGGCAGCTCTACTTGTTCTACCTGAAGCACGTCATGCCGCGCGTCGCCGGCTGGATCACGGGCAGGCGCCAGGCGTACGAATATCTGTGCGGCTCCATCGAGCGCTTTCCCTCCGGCTCCGACATGGAGGAGCTCATCCGCGCCAACGGCTTCCAATCCGCGCATGGCACGCCGCTGTCCTTTGGCATCGCATCGCTCTACGAGGCGGTGAAATAGCCAGGTACCTCCATTGTCATGCCAGCGCCCTTCAAGCTCGCCCTCGCTCAAATGCGCGTTGTTCCGGGCCGGCGGGAGGAAAACCTGCCTGTCGCGGTTGAAAACATCGCCGCGGCGGCAAAAGCCGGTGCCGCTGCCGTTCTGCTGCCCGAGGCGCTTGATTGCGGCTGGTGTCACTCATCCGCGCTCGCTGACGCGGGCACCATTCCGGATGGAGATGCCTGTGTGCGGCTGCGCGAGGCCGCGAAGGCGCATCGCATCCACGTCTGCGCCGGATTGATCGAGCGGGCGGGGCATGCGCTCTTCAACAGCGCGGTGCTCATCTCGCCAGAGGGCGAGGTCTTGCTCCATCATCGCAAGATCAACGAGCTGGCGATGGCACATTCCCTTTATGCCTGTGGCGACCGTCTCGGCGTCGCGCACACTTCGTTGGGCACGATCGGCCTCATGATTTGCGCGGACGGATTCTCGCCAAACCTTGCCATCAGCCGCGCTTTGGGACTCATGGGGGCGCAGATCATCCTTTCGCCCTGCGCCTGGGCTGTGGCACCGGACCATGACAACATGAAGGAACCCTACGGCCGGCTCTGGCTCGACAGCTACGGCCCTGTGGCGGAGGAATTCGGCATTTGGATCGCCGGCGCGAGCAATGTGGGACGCATCACCGAAGGTGAATGGGCCGGCCATTCGTGCATCGGCTGCTCGCTCGTGATGCGCCCTGATGGGGAACCCGCACTGCGCGGCCCCTACGGCGCGGATGCGGCCGTGCTGCTCTTCGCGGACATCGAGTTCCATGCGCCGCCCTTTCGTGGCGATGGATGCGTGTGATTCGGAGCGTTCTGGGACGCATGAAGCTTCTCGTTCCGTTTTTGGGCCTCGCCGTGCTGTCTTGTTCCGCGGATGAGGCGGCGATTCGTTCCGCAGCCGCCAAATCGCTGCCCTTGATCGAAAGCAGCTCGAAAATCGCCATTGAGGAGCGCTCGAACTGCTTCACCTGCCATCACACCGGCCTTCCCGTGATGACCTTTGTCACCGCACGCGAGCGCGGTTTTCAAATCGATACCGAAAATCTGAAAACGCAGCTCGACTTCACCGCGCGCTTCCTCGCCAAAGGCCGCGAAAACTACCTCCAGGGCAAAGGCCAGGGCGGACACGCCTTCACCGCCGGATCGGCCCTATGGACGCTGAAGCTCGGTGGCAGAACTGCGGACCCCACGACAGAGGCAGTCACCCAATACCTCACCGGGCATCAAAAAGAGCTGCGGCACTGGAGACCGCCCTCCATCCGCCCGCCGAGCGAGGAAAGCCCCTTCAGCGCCACCTTCTTCGCCCTCGAAAGCCTCAAGACATTTGCCACGGCCGCACAACGTGCTGCCTGCGAGGAGCGCGCCGCAAATGCACGTCAATGGCTGGAGCAAACCGCGCCGCAAACCACTGAGGACCGCGTTTTCCGCCTGTGGGCATTGCATTCCACACAAAGCGACACTGCCGCCGCCGCCCGTGATCTGCTGCAAACGCAGCGCGACGACGGCGGATGGTCGCAACTGCCAGGCATGACTTCTGACACCTACTCCACCGGCACCGCGCTCGTGGCGCTGCACCGCACCGGCAGCATGACGGCGGATGATCCACGCTATCAACGCGGTTTGAGCTGGCTGATGCAAAACCAGCTCTCTGACGGCTCATGGCATGTCGTCTCGCGCGCGAAGCCGTTTCAGAAATACTTCGAGTCCGGCTATCCGCACGGCAAAGACCAGTTCATCTCCATCACCGCCGCGTGCTGGGCCACCACCGCGCTGGCGCTCGCGCTGCCGGCGGCGCAATAGCCGCCGAAGGCCAAGCGTAGTGCTCTCATGAGGTTGATTCTTCTCTGCCTGCTTGTTTCGTCATTTTCCTTCGCCGCGCCGCCGGAGCCCACACTCACTCCGACCCTTCGCGCGGTCGATTTGAACCTCGGGGAGGCCGTGGAGGTCACTTTGGCGGACAAAACGATCGCGAAGGTCAAACTGCTCCAACTCGACGAAAAAACCGATTCGATGGCCAAGGCCGTGCGCGAGGCCAAAGTGCTCGTGGAGGTGAATGGCGAGCAAAAGTGGCTCACGAGCGCAAATTACAACCTCCCGCAACCCGTCGGCGGCGTGCAGATCGACTGCCCGATCACGCGCGGTTACAACGCGAACAGCGGCGAGGACTCCTGGAGCCTCGAAAAAGATGCACGGCTGCGTCTTTGGCCGAAAAACGCACCCTGGATCGAGCCGGGCACGTTCGTGTATCCGCTCAAGCAGCGTTGGTTCGCCACCTCGACGCAGTTTTCGAATGAACCGACCTACGTCGATGGCGGTGACAAACCAGACCGGAAGAAGATCTACTATCACAACGACCTCGACTTCGGCGGCTGCGAAGGCCTCACCGAGGTCATCGCGGCCACGGACGGCCTCGTCGTGAGCGTTTCGGAGAAGACGCTGCCCGGTTACTCGCTCACGCCCGTGCGTCCTCGCTACGACGTGGTCTATCTGCTCGACGAACGCGGCTGGTATTACCGCTACAGCCATCTGCACACGATTGATCCGGCGATCACGATGGGCTCGCGCGTGAAGATGGGCCAGCGCATCGGCATCCTCGGCAAGGAAGGCGCGAGCGGTGGCTGGACGCATCTGCACTTCGGCATCAAAAGCCGCCAACCCTCCGGCAAATGGGGCACGCAGGAGGCCTACGCCTTCGCGTGGGAGGCGTATCAGCGCGAAAACAAGCCCACGGTCATCGCCGTGGCACGTCCACATCATTTCATCCGCGCTGGCGAGACGATCACGCTCGACGCGTCGAAGTCGTGGTCATCCAGCAACGTCCAGACCTACGACTGGACCTTCACCGATGGCCAAACGGCCTCCGGCGCGAAAATCGAGCGCACCTACACCAAACCCGGCGCTTACAGCGAGATCCTCAAGGTCACCGACGCGGCTGGAAACGTCAGCTACGACTTCGCCATCGTTCAAGTCATGGGCGGCGACGACAAGAACCTGCCACCGACCATTCACCCCACCTTTTGGCCCACGACTGGCATCAAGCCCGGCACTGAGATCATCTTCAAAGTGCGGACTTTCCGCACCACAGGCGGTGAAACATGGGATTTCGGCGACGGCACGCCGAAAGTGATCGTGAAGTCGGATGGAAATGCCAAAGCGCTCGCCAAAGACGGCTATGCGGTCACCCGGCATGCCTTTAGCAAGCCGGGCGATCACATCGTCACCGTCGAGCATACCAATGAGCGCGGTGAGACGGCCACGGGGCATCTGTGGGTGCGCGTGGAATAGCAGGAGGCTGCAACAGCCCGACTCGCGGGCGCGTAGCGCTCCCCCGCCCTGTCATGCAATCCCCCTCCCACACCTCCTCCCGCCGCCGTTTCATCCATCTCGCCGCTGCTGCCACGTCCGTGCCTCTGTTACCTTCCGCGGCGGCAGGCCGGGAGGGAAAGCTAATGGCCTATGTAGGCACTTATACCTCGCCGCTGAAGAACATGCGCCCCACGCAGGTGGATCTGCCTCCCGGCAATGGCCGGGGCATTCATCTGTTTGAAGTGGACCGCGCCACGGGAGCGATGTCCGCCGCGGGCGTGTATGAAATGGGCAACAGCCCGAGCTGCCTGGCCTTCAACGCGGACCAATCACGCCTGTACTCCGGCAACGAAACGGAACGCGTGGGCGAGGACGAGTCCGGGACGGTGAGCTCTTTTGCCGTGGACCCAAAAACGGGCGGATTGACCCTGCTGAACTCCGTGCGCTCCGGCGGCAAGGGCCCCGCGCATCTCACGGTGCATCCCGGCGGAAAGTTCGTCCTGGTAGCGAACTATTTCGGCGGTTCCGTGGCCGTGCTGCCCATCCTGGCCGACGGGCGCTTGGGCGAGGCCACGGACGTGAAGAAGGACACGGGTAAAGTCGGCCCCACGAGAGCAACGAACGCCGCGCCAGGCAGTTTCGCCTTCAGCGGCCACGACCAGACGCATGCGCACATGATCGAGGCCGATCCTTCCGGAAAATGGGTGCTGCATGTCGATTTAGGGCTCGATCAGATCCTGGTGTGGCGCTTCGACGCGGAAAATGGAACCCTGACGCCCGCGGAAACGCCGTTTGTGAGTCTGCCGCCTGGAGACGGCCCCCGGCACTTTGCGTTTCATCCCAGTCGCCACTGGCTGTATTCGATCCAGGAAGAGGGCTCGACGGTGGTCTTGTTCGACTTTGACCCGCAAAACGGGCGTCTCACGGCCCGTCAGACGATTTCCAGCCTGCCGCCTGGTTATGCGGGCAGCAATTTCTGCTCGGAAATCCTCGTGTCCGCCGACGGTCGCTTTGTCTATGCTGGAAACCGCCTGCACGACAGCATCGGCATCTTTGCCGTCGGCGCGGACGGCACATTGACGTATGTGGCGGAGGAATGGACGCGCGGCGACTACCCGCGCAGTTTCACCTTCGACCCCGCAGGAGAACACCTTTACTGCTGCAATCAGCGTGCGGACCACATCGCGGTCTTCCAGGTGGACAAGAGCAGCGGGAGGCTGTCCTTCACCGGTCACTACACGCCGGTTGGCAATCCGTCCCAGATCGTGTTTCGTGAGGGCGCGTCCTCCCGCTGAAGCACGACATGCCCGCCCCTCCAATCATCAACCCCATCGCCGCGCAGCTTGCGCGCGGGGACGATCCACAGACCCAGGCCACGGCGCGGGTGCTGGCGAAGTATCTGGACGAATGGCTGCGCGTGCCGGGCACCAATGTCCGAATCGGCCTGGATCCCATCCTGGCACTGTTCCCCGGCATCGGCGATCTGCTGGTGTCCGGAGCCGGCGGCGTGATCCTGGTGGAGGCGTTGCGCAGCGGCGTGGGGCTGGCGGTGTTTCTGCGCATGGCGCTGAACATGACGCTGAACTTCCTGCTTGGACTCATTCCGGGCGGCGGCGCGGTTCTCTCCGCGTTCTTCAAATCGAACAGCCGGAACCTGGCCATCCTCCAGGCCTGGCAGGCGGGCCAGAAAGCGGAGGTGAAGAGGAGCACCTTGCGTTTTTTTCTGGGGCTGGCGCTGCTGCTTGGACTCTTTGTGCTGTTCGTGAGCACACTCTGGCTGCTTTACAGCTATTTCCTGTTCCGCTTCCTTCAAAATGCACTGCCAGAGGGCTGGCTGTAGGCGTCGAGACCGCCTGGGCGGCGGCCGGGGAGAAACAGGCGGCCAAACAGGTTGCGGCAAGGCACGGGAAGTGCTTTTTCGAGGCTCCTGCGTGCCCAGCCGCAACACGCCAACCTTCAAAACTAACCATCTACCATTCAGACCATTCACATGAGCCACTGGGATCGCTTTCAGAAGTATTTCGTCCGTTACCCGCAGATCGGGTTTTCCATCGACATCAGTCGCATGGGCTTCGAGGACAGCCTGTTCACGAAAATGGCCGGGAAAATCGACCACGCGTTCAAGGCCATGAAGGAGCTCGAAGCGGGTGCCATCGCGAATCCGGATGAAAACCGCATGGTGGGCCACTACTGGCTGCGTGACTCGAACCTGGCACCGGACGCCTCGATCAAAAAGGAGATCGACGAGACGCTGGAGGCCACGCTGAAGTTTGCGGCGGACGTGCATGCCGGGGCGATCAAGGCCGCGAACGGCCAGAAGTTCACCCGCGTGCTCGTGGTGGGCATCGGCGGCTCCGCGCTGGGTCCGCAGCTCGTGGCGCATGCCATCACGCCGGCGAATCCGCCGATGGCAATCTCGTTTTTCGACAACACCGACCCGGATGGCATGGACCGCGTGCTGGCGGAGATCGGCGACGGGCTTGCCACGACGCTGACGCTGGTGATTTCGAAGTCAGGCGGCACAAAGGAGACGCGCAACGGCATGCTGGAGGCGGAGGCGGCTTACACAAAAGCCGGTCTGGACTTCTCGAAGCACGCCGTGGCCGTGACCGGTCTCGACAGCGAGCTGGACAAGCACGCCGTGAAGCACGGCTGGCTGGCCCGTTTCCCGATGTGGGACTGGGTGGGCGGCCGCACGAGCGTGATGAGCGCCGTGGGCACCATCGCCGCCGCGTTGCAGGGAGTCGATGTGCGCCAGTTCCTGGCCGGGGCCGCGGCGATGGACGCGGAGACGCGTTCGCGTCCGGCACGTGAGAACGCGGCGATGCTGCTGGCGCTGATGTGGCATCACGCCGGTGGCGGCAAAGGCCTGAAGGACATGGTCGTGCTCCCCTACAAGGACCGTCTCGTGCTCTTCTCAAAGTATCTCCAGCAGCTCGTGATGGAGAGCCTCGGCAAGGAGCACGACTTGAGCGGCGCGGTGGTGAACCAGGGCGTGGCCGTTTATGGCAACAAGGGCTCCACAGACCAGCACGCCTATGTGCAGCAGCTCCGCGACGGCGTGAACAATTTCTTTGCCACCTTCATCGAGGTGCGGAAGGCGCGGGATGTGGCTCCGCTCGAAGTCGAGCCGGGTTTTAACAGCGGCGATTACCTGCAGGGCTTCCTGCGCGGCACGCGCAAGGCGCTCTCCGACAAGGGGCGCGAAAACATCACGCTGAGCATCGAGGAAGTCAGCGCCTTCACGCTCGGCCTGCTCGTGGGCCTGTTTGAGAGGGCGGTGGGCTTCTATGCCAGTCTGGTGAACATCAACGCCTACCACCAGCCCGGCGTGGAGGCTGGCAAAAAGGCCGCGACGGATTTCCTCAAGCAGCTCGCCCAGGTGCGCGGCACCCTCGCCGCCTCGAGGGATTCTCTCGGTGCTGCCGATGTGGCCGCCAGTCTCAACATTGATGCGGAGGACGCCTTCCACATGCTCACGCATTTGGCCGCGAATGGCGCGGCGAAAGTGGCGGAGCAGGGCGTGACGCCTGCGGGAGACCGCTTCAACGCGTCCTAACAAATCCGAGATTGCACCGCGAAACCTTCCCAGCTAGAAATATCAAGTCTGGCTGATCCCCGCAGTCATCCTATGGACACCTCGAAATATCCGATCGAATACCAAATCGCGTGCATTGTGCTGACGGCCCTGTTTTTGTGGTCGTTCAGCATCGCGCGCGAGCCCCGGGGATGGCGGCGGCTGTTTCAGTCCATGTTCTCCAAATCGGAGAGCTTCTCGGTCAACAAGAACAAAGTGATCGATGAGAGCCTGAAGCGCTACGGGATCTTTGTCGCCATGACGATCCTCGTCGTCGATGTGACCTGCTTTGTGATGATGGTCACCCATCCCCTGCGCATGAAGCAGATCAGCAAGGAGGAACGGGAACAGCAACTGGAGATGCAAAAGGTCATCCAGGGCAACCCGGAGGCGGCTCGCGTTGGCATCATGCCAAAGTGATCAGCCCTTGCTGCTCCCGGCGTCGCACAGTGATTAACGATAACCGTAGCTCAATGCCCAGAGAACGCTCTCGGTCGAGTCCTTCGATTTCAGCTCAAACACGATCTTGTAAGTCCCGGTCTTGGGAGGATTCACCCGGACGCTCATAAAGTGCTCCTGGGTCTTCTTGTCCATCGACAGCGGCTGCCCTTTCTCATCGAACACCTTGATGTCCATCTGCACTCCGCTGGAGGCCGAGCCGAGCCAAAAGGCGTATTCGTTGCCCTTGAAGAGCTGGTGGGAGATCATCAGTTTCTGCCCGCTCTTGACCTCGCCGTTCCAGTAGTCTTCCCGGACGATAAAGCCCTGCTCGACAAACGGCGTGGCAGCCTCCATGCAGTAATCATGGGATTCGTCCACCGTGGCGCGTAGCGGGGATGTCCATACAGCCAGAAGGAAGGACGTGAAGACGATGGGCCGGACTGGAATCCAGCGGAAATTCCAAGGGGAGTTCATGCTATTTCTTGGCGGTAGTGATCTCAGAGAGCAGCCGTTCGCAGGTGATGCCGATGTCAGCGACGGCATCCTTGGTGAACCCGTCCACCGCGCTCTCCATGCGCTCCAAAACCGCATCCAGCCCTTTCCGGATCGAACGCAGCAAATCGTGCTCCCGGGTGGAGGCGGGCATTTTGCCAATCGTGGCGACAAAGTGCTCCACCAGCATCGGCTGGTTCAAAAGCTCGGCGCGATCCGCCGAGAATGCCTTTTTGACCACGGAGGTGACCGAGGCTGTCCCTCGCAGCCAGCCTCCCAGGCTGACACATTGGGAAAGATCCGCGTCCTTCATTTCCTCCATAGTCACACGCACGGTCTGCTGTGTGCGGTCAAACTCCTTGCGGATGGCCTTCCAATCGCTCCGATCCGCCGCGTCAAGGATGCTCTGCGCATGCGGGAGAACGGATTTGCTAAGCCCCAGCGCCTTGGCCAGGCTGATCACATCACGCCCGGCCTCCTTCACTGCCTCCTTGTCCTCCGCCTGCACGGCCACGAAGCCTTCTGCGACGACGTATCCGAACAGCAACGACAGGCGGGTGCGGTCGCTTGAGGTGGGGATGTCCACCTCGCGGATCTCATGGTTCCAGTTCGGCTCGCCCAGTTTGTCCAGGACCGAGAAGACCTCGCTGGGCACAGGCACCACCACATCATCAACGACCTGCCCGGGAAAAGCCAGGGGATCGAAGTTTTGCACGCCTTGGGTGCCTTGCGGGGCCGCCATGGCGGGTGCTTCCAGCAGAAAGGCTGCCGCAAGAACGGCAAGCGCGGGGGAAAAACGAATTTGGGCAGTCATACAGGCTTGTTCACTGACGTGTGGAATCAAACCCTAATCACCGGTTGTCGCAACTGGTTTGACCTTCGTCCTTCAATTGTCGTCCTAAGCCATGTCAACCGATGCCATGACGCCCATGGTGCCCCGACGCGGGCTTTTCCCCGTGAGTGTTTCCCCTGGCCTCTTTCACATTCAAATGCATGTGTCTGACGCCCCATGCTGAAAATCTACACATATGCCGGATGCTCCACCTGCCGCCGGGCGGTGAAATGGCTGAATGAGCGAGAAATCGCCCACACTTGCCTCCCAATCCGTGACAAACCGCCCTCCGTGGCCGAGATCGAAGCGATGTTGGACGCGCGGGGTGGCAAAATCCTCTCCATCTTCAACACCAGTGGGCAGGATTACCGCAGGCTGGGGCTCAGTGAAAAGCACCGCCACATGAGCCGGCAGGAGATTCTCAAACTTCTAGCCGGAAATGGTAATCTCTTGAAACGTCCCTTCCTGATCGATGACCAGTCACATGTCTGCCTGAACGGATTCAACCTGAAAGAGTGGGTGGAGCAGTTGACGTGACCCACATGCCGATGAATGACATTTGACAAGGTCCGGTCTGCGGTCCCAACATCCCTCCATGGATCTTGTCAACAATGCCGCGCATGTCCCCGCCGCAGTAGGCCCCTACTCTCAAGCCGCCCGTCATGGCGGCTTTTTGTTCTGTTCCGGCCAGATTCCAATCTGCCCCGAAAGCGGCAGGATCGAGGCGACGGATGTCGAGGGACAGGCACGACAAGTGCTGGCAAATATCTCCGCCCTGCTTGCCTCCCAAGGACTCGAAATGAAGGATGTCATCAAGGCAACTGTCTTTCTTACCAGCATGGCTGACTTTCCGAAGGTCAATCCCGTCTACGAAAACGCTTTTGACAGCCACAAGCCTGCACGCTCGACTGTGGCCGTCGCTGCACTGCCCTTGGGAGCGCTGGTTGAAATCGAGGTGATTGCAGCCACGTCCGCGTGACGTGCTGGATTCTATTGCACGCTTCCAGCCCGGCGTGATGCGGAGATATCCTTGCGCCGAAAACCCTGCACGCGTCCATTTCCGCGGAAAAGATAAACCTTCTTCACATCCTCCAGCGTGGAGATGACCCACGGGGACAGGATATTGCGACCGTTCTTGGTGTACACCAAATCGTCGGCGAGATACACACATGAATGAAACGCGTCCCCCGTGTCATTATCCAGGAAGAACAGAATATCCCCGAATTCGAAGGGCGTCTCTACCGCAATAAACTGCTCCAGGACCTGGCTGGTCGCCAGACGTGAATCGAGCAGATACTGATGCGGCTCGAAGTTATAAAAGTTCAGGGACGTCCAGTGACAATCCGGCAGGAGACCGTTTTTCGCCATGTCCAGACCAGGGTATGTGTAGACCAGCTTGCGAGGCAACGCCGGAAGCATGTGGGATAGAGGCAGGTCGCTCAACGTGTCTGATTCAATGATCGACTGGATGATGGGCTCCACATCCTTGCGGCGAATTCCCACTCCGAAAGACCAGTAGTTAAGGAGTTGCTCAACATTCGTGTTTTTGTTCACTTGAATTCGAACCATGAGGGATCGCGTGCGTGTGCAGGCCTTGAAGATCTGCCGGGCTTCCAGGTCTGACTGCGCATAGTTCAGGATGACCGGAATGTCGCTAAAAGCGATCGTCTCACCGCGCAAGTAGCTCAGCTTTTCTATTTTGCTGACTAGTTCGGGACGCAATTTGCTGGTCCGATACCAGTCACTCACACTGGCACCGACGATCAACACCGGATCGACGCAATACTCGTTGTCTGGATACTTGGCCAGTTCGGTGTAAAGGGCTGTGCGGGTCAGGGTCGGCAACTCCTCAACCTCCGCAGCCGTGGGCAGCAAGTGCACACGGTCCCCATCGACTGCCATGTTGGATGGCGAGAGCAATCGCGAGACCAGCACCTGTTCCAATCCCAATTTTTGGAGGAGGGAGGGAAGCTCCGCCTTCATGCTGGCTGGAAAACTCCAACGCGGCTGCGTGCTGGGGAGCGCAAACGTGTCCACCATGGCCTGTGGAGCCTCAAGGTAAATGTACGTTCCTATCAGTTCCCCCCAGGGTCCTGAAGTGGACCGAAATCCTGACGCTAGCGATGCGGGTGACGCCGAACCACTTCCGCCAGGAACTACAGGCTGTCCGGGACTAGCCAGCATGCCCAAATCTCCCACACCGAAAACTTGAGCAACAGCATTGCGGGGGCTAAGGAAGCAACAACAGATAGTGGCGCAGCAGAGCACCCATCGCCGCCACAGGGGGCTGGAAGACGGTGGAAAAGTTGAGGGTTGGGACATTAAATTGAGTTTGTGGCGTCTTTAATGACACTAGAGCGAGCAAAATCCACCAGATATTTCAACCGGGCCGAAGCCCCGCTGAAAATTGTCATCAAGAGTAGAAATTCCTTGGGAATGACGATCAGTTCTGATATTCAAAGAGCTTGTTTCGAAAATCTGCTTCATGACTCTGAACGTGACTTGGTCCACATCCCTTGGGATTACTTGCGCCCTTTTCAGCGCTGTTTTGGCGTTGGGCCTGCAAATTCATGCCCAGAACCCGGTGGCCCGCCTCGCGGAGCAGGAAGCCGGGAGGCGACAGCAAAAAGTGATCACAGCCGCGGATGACATCCAGCGTGCTGACACTCTCCTGCGCCAAGGCAAGACCGAGGAGTCATTGAGGATCTTCGAATCGGTTTTTGAGACGCTCCCAGCCGCCCCTCTCACCAAGGAAATAAAAGATGTGGCCCTGGAGGGCTATATTCAGGCGGGGTGCCTGCGTGCCCGCGAGTTCATGATTGAAGGAAAACGTGGGGAGGCGTCGAAGTTGCTCGACCGGTTGCTCACGATCTCCCCATCGGACAAACGTGTCACCGGACTTCGCGCTGAGTTTGATGACCCTGATCGATGGCCCCCGGCGCTCACCGAATCGCATGTGGCGCGAGTAAAGGACGTAGAACGGCTTCTGACACTGGCAGGCTCCGCCTTTGAAATTGGTGATTTTGACCGGGCTCTCGCTTTTTATCAGAATGTTCTGCGCATCGATCCGGCGAATTCGGCGGCTCGGCGCGGCATGGAAAAGGCCGAGCAAGAGCGTTCACGCCACTTTAAATCCGCTTATGACCACACGAGGGCGAAGTTCTTGAGCGAAGTGTCCCGCAAGTGGGAAACCCAGGTTCCTCCTACTGCGTCCGATGTCAGCGCCATGTTCGGCACAGCCGCGTCTGCCCTGTCGGCCGTTCGTTCGGGGCGCGAGCAAATCATCGAAAAACTTCGCGCCTATGTCATGCCCAAGGTTGAATTCTCGGGCGCTACTATTTCGGAGGTCGTCGAGTTGCTGCGCATTCGCAGCCGGGACCTCGACCCATCCGGCAAAGGGATCGATTTTGTGGTGAATGTTCCTCCTGAGGCTGGCAACAAGCCCATCAGCCTCACCATGGAGAATGTTCCGATGGATGAGGTGTTGCGATATGTGACCGAGATGGCCTCCGTGGCCTACCGGGTCGAGGATTTCGCCGTGCAAATCACCTCCATCGGAGAGCGGAACTCCTCCATTGTACTGCGCACCTTCCGGGTGCCGCCGGATTTTATCCAGAACAGTCCAGCGGCTCCCAATGCCGAAGCACCTGCCAACGACCCATTTGCCCAGCCTCCGGCGGCTGGAGGAGGCCTCACGCTCAGGAGAATGGGGGCTCGTGAATTCCTCGAAAGCCGTGGGGTCCAGTTTCCTGATGGCACTTCAGCCAGTTTCAACGCCGCTACGAGCACGCTGGTCGTTCGTAACACGGTGTCGAACATGGAGATGGTCGAAATGCTGGTCGAGATGGCGGCTAAAAACGCCCCCAAAATGGCCGTGGTAACGGTGCGAATGGTCGAGGTGAACCAGACCAACCTCGATGAACTTGGATTTGACTGGCTGCTAGGCGGAATCGGCCTTCAGAGCAACAGTCTGTTCGTGGGCGGCGGAACCTCTGGCAGCGGTATCCCCCACAATGCGACCAACTACCCCTTCGGAAATCTCGCCGGAATTCCGGCGATCACAGACGGTGCAGGCAACGTGTTATTCCCCACGCAGCCCGTTCAATCGGCCGTCGGTGGTCCGGTGCCTCTGGGAGTCCCAATTACAGCCGCAGGCGGGGCGGGCGGCGGAGGTCCGGTGACCTCCGGTCTGCGCAGCGGAGGCTTTGCCGTCAGTTCCACCGCTCTCGACAGCCTCCTTGCCACGGGCAGCGCCACCGCCGCCAATCAGCAGGCACCTGGATTTCTATCGGTGGCCGGCATCTATGGAACTCAGCAGTTCCAGACCGTGCTCCGCGGTTTGAGCCAGAAAAAGGGCGTGGACATCAATGCCTCCCCAAGCGTCACCACCAAGAGCGGCGTGAAGGCCACCGTGGATATCACGCGCGAGTTCATTTATCCCACGGAGTTTGATCCCCCACAGCTTCCGCAGGCGACTCTTGCATCGTTGGCTGCCCTGCCCATTGCCACGCCCACGACGCCAACGGCATTTGAGATGCGCAAGACGGGAGTGGTTCTTGAGCTGGAACCAGTGATCGAAGAGGACGCCCGCAGCGTCGAGGTCAACATTTCAGCGGAACTGACCGATTTTGAAGGATTTGTGAACTATGGTTCGCCCATCTACTCCCCAGCCCGGCTCAATTTTCTCCCTATCAATGGTGGCGGTGGCGCGGCAATTACATCTTGGGTGCCACTCTCCGCTCCCGAACAGTTGATCACCCCCAACCTCATCTTGCAGCCGATCTTCAAGACCCAAAAAGCGATCACCTCGGTCAAGGTGTGGGACGGCCAGACCGTGGTGCTTGGCGGTGCCAAAATCCAGCGTCACACCTTGGTCGATGACAAGGTGCCAGTGATCGGAGACATCCCGATGGTCGGACGGCTGTTCCGCAGCAACGCCAAGCAAACCGAGACCAAAAACATCATCATTTTTGTGACGGTCGAGGTCATTGATCCCTCCGGTCAAAAGATCAACCAGCAGACCGCCGCTATCGCTCCGGCAGCTCCTTGAGTCCGCTTTCAAGTGAGGCGTTTAGGCCACGCACTGCGCTTTGATCTCCTCCAGTTCGGCCCAGCGGATGAATTTGGCATCAAGATCGGCTTTTTTGGCTTCCAGCTTCGCGAGGTAGTCGCTCGTGGCTGCGCCGAGTTTCACGAAAGTCTCGGGATTGTTGAGCTCCGCCTCCATTGTGGCGATTTCGGACTCCAGCGATGCGATCTGGCCTTCGAGCTCGGTGAGCTCGCGCACCTCGCGATTGGTCATTTTTCGCGGTTTGGAGCTGGTGGTGGCCGGCTTGTCCTTCTTCACGGCCACGTTGACGATGGAAATCTCCGCCGCGGCCTGCTTGGCACGTTTTTCCTGATAGTAGCTGTAGTTCCCGGCGCACTCGTGGATGCGTCCGAGGCCTTCGAAGGCGATGATGCGGTCGCACACGCGGTCGAGGAAGTAGCGATCATGGCTCACAACGAGCACGCAACCGCCAAAGGCGAGCACCGCCTCCTCCAGCACACGCATGGTGGCGAGATCGAGGTCGTTCGTGGGCTCATCGAGAATGAGGAAGTTGCCGCCGCGTCGGAGGATCTTCGCAAGCAGCACGCGGCTCTGCTCGCCACCGCTGAGTTCCTTCACACGCATGGTGACGCGTTCATCGGTGAACAGGAAGCGCCGCAGGTAGGTGCGCACATGCAGCTTCTCATCGCCAAACTGCACGAAGTCGCTGTTCGGCCCCGCCACCTCCTCCATCACGCTCTTTTCAGGATCGAGCAGCAGGCGCTGCTGATCGACATAGTTGAAGACGGTGCGCTTGCCGATCACCACCGAGCCTTCGGCGGGTTGTTGCTCACCCATCAGGATGCGCAGCAGGGTCGTTTTGCCCAAACCATTGCGGCCGATGATGCCGGTGCAGGTGCCGGGCTCGAAACTGAGGTCCAAGTGACTGAAAAGCCAGCGATCACCAACATGCGCGCCGATGTCCTTCGCCTCGACGACCGTGTTCGCGAGCGGCGGTGCGGGCGGGATGATCAAATTCATCACCAGCTCCTCCTCCGGTGCATCGAGGGCTGCCACGCGCTCAAACTCATCCAATCGCGTGCGTGCCTTGCTGCGCTGCGCCTTCACACCAGCCCGCACAAACTCCAGCTCATGCCGCAGATAGGCCTGGCGGCGGCGTTCGGTATTCGCTTCAACGGATTCACGCAGCGCCTTGCTCTCCAAATACGCGCTGTAGTTGCCCGGATGGCTGTAGATGCGGGCGTCGTCGATCTCGATGATCCGCGTGGCGATGCGGTCGAGGAAGTAGCGGTCGTGCGTGACAAAGAGCACCGCGCCGCTGAAGTCGCGCAGGAACTTCTCCAGCCATTCGATGGACTCGGCGTCGAGATGGTTCGTGGGCTCGTCGAGCAGCAGCAGGTCGGGCTGGGCCACCAGTGTGCGGGCGAGGGCTACGCGACGCTTCTCGCCACCGGACAGGCCTTTCACAAGGCGGTCCGAAGCAGGCACACCGAGCTCGTTAATCGCGGTGGTGATGCGTGTCTCAACTCCCCATCCATCGTGAAGCTGAATCTGGTGCAGCAAATCGGCCTCCTGCTCCGGTTTGTAGTCGCCGGACTCGTAGCGCGAAACCATGTCGATGAGGGCTTGAGCCCCCGAACGCACGTTTTCGAGCACCGTGGCCTCTTCATCGAGCGTGAACTCCTGCGCCAGATAGCCCACGATCATGCCATTGCGGCGTGAAACGGTGCCGCTGTCCGGATTCTCCACGCCTGCGATGATGCGCATGAGGCTGGTCTTGCCGCTGCCATTCCGGCCGACGAGCCCGAGCTTCTCGCCCTCATGCACGCTCATCGTGGCGTCGTTGAAGACCTGCTGCAGGCCGAATTGCAGGCGCAGGTCTTTCGCGGAGATGACAGCTTGAGTGGTGGGGGACGACATGGGGGCCACGCCAGTAGCCGGACCCGCGTTAAAAGTCAGCGCAAAAATCCGCTCCTCCTGCTCAGTGGCACCCGCAGCCGCTGCCGCAGCCGCCGCCGCCACGTGGGGCTGGGGAGCTGCCGCCACCGCCCATCAGGCCCGTGCCGCCCACCGGCACCCGGCGCACTGGCGTTCCGTTGTCCGGATGATGCGTGAATGGCGCGTCCTTCATGCTCTGGCGCACTTCAAAGCGCTTCGGCGTCTCGCCTTCGGTCTCTGGGATGGTTTCGTAAACGTAGGTGGGCATGGCGGCACAGGGTTAGAGTTTCGCAGCCAAGTTTCAAGTCGCTCATCGCGCGCTCCCGCAGCTCCTTCCCTGCATGTACCTTCGCGTGGCTCCCGGTCTCATCAGTCCCGCCGTATCCGGCTTGAGATTCTCAAAAGTCTGTCCGTTTCCAGGCGGCGGGGCAGCCTCATTCCACTCAGGCGTCGCCCAAGTGCCTCAGCAGCCTTCTGAGCATCATCGGAGGGCCGGATTGCATTCGGGCCCATTTGAGAGGGTGAAGGGGGTGCGAAGCCGTGAGGCACCGCGTGAACAATAGACCCGAACACTTGGCGGGAATACAATCCCGCCCTCCGGTCAATACCCCATCGCGGTGCCGATTTGATACACGAGGAGGCTCAGGACATAGGCCGTGCCGGTCATGTAGCCGAGCTGGAGGAGCGCCCACTTCCAGGAGCCGGTTTCGCGTTTCACAATGGCGATGGTGCTGACGCACTGCATGGCGAAGACGTAGAAGACGAGCAGGCTGAGGCAGACGAGAGGGGAATAGACGGGCTTGCCATCAGGGCGGCGCTCGGAGGCGAGCTTGTCGCGCAGCGGGTCGAGGTTTTCGTCGTCCTCGCTTTCGACGGCATAGACGACGCTCATGGTGGAATTGAAGACCTCACGGGCGGCGAAGCTGCCGATGAGGCCAATGCCGATTTTCCAATCGTAGCCGAGCGGTGCGATGGCGGGCTCGATGAAGTGGCCGGCTTTGCCTGCGAAGCTGTTGGCGAGTTGCAGCGATTTGTCCTCGGTGTCGGTCTTCGGGTAGGTGGAGGCGGCCCAGATGAGGATGGAGATGCCGAGGATGATGGTGCCGGCACGCACGAGGAAGGCCTTCGCCCGCTGCCACACGAGCAGGAGGATGGATTTGAGCGCGGGCCGCTTGTACGGCGGCATTTCGAGGATCATCGGGCTGGCCTCGCCCTTCATGACGGTCTTGCTGAAGATCCACGCGAAGATGAAGGCGCTGCCGGTGCCGAGCGCATAGAGCGAGAGCATGATGCCGGCCTGCATCCACGCGCCGACTTCCTTCGTGGGAAACAGCACGGCGATGAGCAGCGAGTACACTGGCAGTCGCGCCGAGCAGGACGCGAGCGGGGCGATGAGGATGGTGACGAGGCGGTCCTTGGGATTGTCGATCGTGCGGGCGGCCATGACACCGGGCACGGCGCAGGCGTAGGAGCTGAGGAAGGGCAAAAACGACTTCCCATTGAGCCCCACCTTGCTCATCAGCCAGTCCATGATGAAAGCGAGTCGCGACATGTAACCGGTGTCCTCGAGGATGCCGATGAAGAAGAAGAGGATCAAAATCTGCGGCAGGAAGATGACCACGCCGCTGACGCCGGGCACGACGCCATTGACAATGAGGTCACGCAGGTCGCCGGGGCCCATGAAGCCTTCGACCTTCATGCCGAACTTTTTAAACTCTCCATCGATCCAGTTCATGGGGCCTTCAGCCGCGCTGAACATGAGGTAAAAAAGAATGCCGAGGACGAGCAGAAGACACGCAAAGCCGAGCACGGGATGCAGGAAGATGCGGTCGAGCTTGTCGGTGATGGTTTCCTTCTCCTGATCGGGCCGCTTCAGCACGTCGGCACAGAGAGTTTCGATGCTGCGATACCTTTCGGCCACGAGATCGTCCTCCCAGCCGGGAAAGGCGGCGTCGATGCTCTTTCGCAACTCGTGAATGCGGTTCATCTGCGCATCGGCGAGGCCGTAGTGCGTGGGATCGTGACCGGAGAGAAGGTAGAGCGGCTCCAGCAGCGAGGCCTTGGCATGAATCGCGCCCGTTTCGCAAAGCGGGCCGCGACTGCTCTCCAAAGCGGCACGCACGCCAGCGGGGATGACGGCGCTTTGCCACTTCGTGGCGGGCACGTCATCGCGGCTGAGCGCGAGTTTCAGCTCGATGAGGCCCTGACCGGTCACGGCCTGTGTTTTGACCACCGGGATGCCGAGGAGCTCGCTGAGCTTCGCGGCGTCGATGCGCCATTCGCGTTGTTCAGCCACATCGACCATGTTGAGCACCAAAATGGTCGGCAGGCCGAGTTCGAGCACTTGGGAGACGAGATAGAGGTTTCGCTCCAAGTTCGCCGAATCGACCACGCACACGACGCGGTCCGGCCGCGGGGTCTCGGGGCGTCTTCCGAGCAAGACATCACGCAAAACGGCTTCGTCGGGCGAGCGGGCGTTCAGGCTGTAAGCGCCCGGCAGGTCGATCAGCCGCAGTTTTTTGCCGTGCTGGCTGTAGCACTCGCCGATCTTCTTTTCGACGGTGACGCCGGGGTAGTTCGCCACCTTTTGCTTGAGGCCGGTGAGCAGATTGAAGAGCGTGGTCTTGCCCGAGTTCGGGTTCCCCACGATGGCGATGAGCGGCGTCTCAGCGGCTGCGGTGCTCATGCGGCGACGGGAGCGATGGCAATGAAAGCCGCCTCGTGGTTGCGCATGGAAAGCTGGGAGCCACGCACGCTGATCTCGATTGGCTCGCCCAGCGGGGCGCGGCGGGTCACGCGGACGCGGGTGCCGGGAACGATGCCCATTTCCCGCAGGCGGGTCAGGCAGGAGCGACCGGTGGGCATGGCCTGCACGATGGCATCGGTGCCGATGGGGAGTTCAGCGAGGGTGGAAGGCATGGAAGGAAGAACGTGGCTGCAAATGAGACTCTGTCGCACGGGTGACCGAGGCTAACGAGCAGTCATGCGGACGCAATGGGCGAAATAGGGCCGAATTTGCCGTCTGGCAGGCGGCCCCGCTCATTCGACATCACTCCTTCCCCAACCCGGCGCGTTCCAGCATCGCCTTGGCCTTGTCGGCGTTCAAACCGCCCACCGGCAGGTCGAAGCCGAGCGTGTCGTAGTTCGGCGTGAAGCCGCCGCCGTCCGCATCGACGTAAATGGGGTTGTTGTAGGCGCAGGGGCGCATTTTGGCATAGTCGCTGGTGCCGTAGCCGACCGCCTGATTGCCGTCCTCGTCGATGGCCACCACGATGAGATGGGCGTCGTGCTGGAGCGGGATGTGGAGTTTTTCATCAAACTTCACCACGCCATCTTTGAACATCTTCGGGTGAGATGCGCGGGTGAAATTGAGCTTCGGATCAGGACGGCTGTTCACCAGCACCTGGACACGGTCGATATCCATCCAGTCGGTGCACTGCACACGCACCTGGAGGTCGATGCCGCCCGTGCAGCGGTCATCATCCCCGGCGATCTTGCCGTTCTGCGTCGTGACCTCGAGGTAGGGGCCGGTGGTGAGGATCATGTGGCCGGCCTTGGCATGCGGGGAAAGCTCCGCCCAGTCGATCTTCGACGGTTCGTCGGTGCTGGAGGGCAGGTAACAGCGCCAGCAACCGACTCCATTGCCATACACGCTGTGCGCGTCCGCCACGCCGACGGCGACGAGGCGCAGGCCCTGGTTCAAAAGCTGCCGCCAGACGAATTCGCGCACGGTGCTGGCCTTCGTCGCCAGGGAACCGGCAGGCCGGCTGAGCTTGAAGGGCGCCTCGGCCAGGATGTCGGTGCCGGGGCCGTTTTGGGACTCGCTGCCGTCGATCATGCCGCCCACACCGACAAAACCGCCGTCGCGCACGCCGTCGCTATCGCGGTCGGTGAACATGTTGGCCAGATCCGGGTGGTTGAACTGAATCCAGCGGTCCGCGCGCTCACCCTGCCAGCGGCGCAGCGTCAGGGCGGTGATGCGCGGGTCGTCATTCCACACCGGAGCGCCGCCGTCCTGCTTGAGCGGGTCAGGCTCGAAGGGGAAGGCGTTGAAGTGCTGGCGGCTGCCGGTCAGTTCCATGCCCTTGACCGTCTTGATGTGGTTTTCGAGGCCGAGGGCCTTGATCGTGGGCTCCCAGTCGTAGAGGCGGTTGTGCTCGGTCGTGGGCGCGAATTCAAGGTGCTCCGCCGCGATGTTGATGATGCGTCCGTCCGTGTCGCACACGTTGTCGCCGCTGGGCGTGCTGTGGTTATGGAAGTCGGTGCTGATCCAGCCCTTCGTGTCCACGAGGCGCTGCAACGTGCCTTTGAACTCCACGGTCCTGCCGGCCTCGATCGTGATGTCCTTCGCGATGTGACCGTACTCCGGCCCGCGCACGACGACGACACGGTACTGGCCCGGCGGGAGCTGCTGCGTGAAATGGCCGTTCTCGCTGTGATACTGGTCCGCGCAGCCGTGCGCGCGCCATTTGGGGCCGAGATTGAGTTTCGGCGCGCTGGCATCCAGCGGCGTGAAGTGCGCCTTGCAGGGGATGGGCCTGCCATCCTCGCCGGTGATGGCGAAACGGATGCCTGCGGCGGCCTGCATGGTCACTTTCGGCGCGGTGGTGCTGCCTTCAGCGACGGTGAGGCTGATCCTGGCATCAGGACGGCCCAGGTCCGTCACGGCAAGCTCCACCGGTCCGAGCGGCAGCTTGAGGCTGAATTTGCCCTCCGCATCGGGATAGGCGGTGATCGTCTTGTTGCCATCCGGCACGAGGATCGACGCCGTGGCCACACCTTTGCCATCCGGACCGACGATTTGTCCCGTGACCGTCCCCACCTTCACACCTTTGACGGCGCGGAACTCGCCAACAGCCTGCGCAGGCGAGGTGCCGATGGCAAAGAAGCGTGAGAGCACCACCTCCTGCCCTGGAGCCAGCTCCAGCGTGTCCTGCACATTGTTCGCGCCGGTGACATTCAGCGTGCCGGTCACATAACCGCACTTGTGCGCTGGATTGATGGCGTCCGCCCAGAACATGCCGTCGCTCGTCGTCCCCGTGCTGTCAAAGCGGGTGAAGTCCGCCTTCGTGTTCACCTTCTGCGGCTTGTCCGTCTCGTTGCGCAGCACCGTGGTGATGAAGATGCCCTGCGTGCCGTCCCGCACGCGGTATTCATGCCGTTTGAAGACACCGCCGTTTTTCGCAGCGGTGGTGACGGACTCGACCGCCGCGCTGCCCTCCTCCCGGACATTGGCGATCCTCACATAGCTGACATGACCGTGCCCGCAGGGGCTGTAAACGACAAGCTGGTCGTTGTTCGCGCCGCGCAGCGTCAGATCGTAAAGCGCGCCCGGCGTGACGCCATCCTCACCGTAGAAGGTGCTCATGTTCGCGCGGCGGTTCGGCGCGTTGTGGGAGATCACCGCCTCCACCTTGTCGCTGCGCAGCACGAAGTCACCGCGGATGCCGTCGGCCTCCTTGCCGCCCGGCAGCTCGGTCTCGCGGCCGAGCGCGGCTTCAAAAACCTCAGCGGCGGAAAGCGGTGAGGCGAGGAGGAAGGGGAGCAGAAGGACGTGTCTCATGGTTGGGAAAAAGGGACATACCAAACGGCATCACATGGAGCATCTTTTGAACGCGGATGAGTTTGTGGCATGATCCCCGCGTGTCCCGCACCGCCCAGCGCCTCGATTGGCTCGACCTCTTCCGGGGTCTGGCCGTGCTGGGCATGATCTGGACGCACTCCGCGAACACCTTTCTCGACGCGGCGCTGCAACAGACGGCTTGGTTCCACGAGCTGACCTACTACCACGGCCTGATCGCGCCCGCGTTCTTCTGGATCGCCGGATTTGCGCGCGCGCACGTCACCACGGAGACACGGAAGCCCGCGCTGCCTGCCCTCAAACGGCTGCTGCTGGTGCTGCTGACCGGCTACCTGCTCCATGTGCCGTGGGACCGGCTGCTGGACACGCAGGCTGTCCTGCGCGCGGTGATCGCGGTGGATGTGCTGCACTGCCTCGCGCTCACCGGCATTCTGCTGCTCGTGCTGGAGCGCTGCGGACGCTGGCGGGAGGCTGCGGCGCTGGTGCTGATGCTGCTGTTTGTCTCGCTGGAAGGCCCGGCGCGTGAATGGAGCACCGGTGTCCGGGCGCTCGACGCCTGGTGGAGTCCGGCGCACGGCTCCGTCTTCACGCTGTTCCCCTGGGCGGGGTTTGGCCTCGCCGGATTTGCGACACGGCGGATCTGGAATGGTGGTGTCAACCGTCGCGCGCTGGTCACGGCGGGCACGGGAGCGCTGCTGGCCTTCGCGCAACCGGTCTTTTTCCTGGAGCGCCTCGGCTGGGTGATGCTGGCAGCGGTCGTGGTGGCGATGCTGGCGGAAAACGTGGCGCGCTTCACAGGCTGGCTGCGCCTCGCAGGGCGGGAGTCCCTCCTGCTCTATGTCGTTCATCTGCTCATCATCCACTCCATTCCCCTGCCCCGCCTGCCCTTGCAGCATCTCATCGGCCCCACGCAGCCGCCGGAGATGGTGGCCTGCATCTTCACCATCCTGTTCGGCCTGTCGCTTGCCCTCGGGATTTGGAACGAGCGCCGGAAACGCGCGGCCAGGGAGCGCAGGCTCACAGGGCCTCGATGAAGCTCAGGAGGTCCGCCATGTCCTCGACCGTCATGCCCGTTTCGAGGCCTTCCGGCATCAAACTCTGGCCGGTGGAACTGCTGCCTTTGATTTCCGAGCGCTGAAGCGTCTTTTCGAGGCCGCCCATCATCTTGATCGTCATGCTGGAGGCCGTGTCGTTGGTGATGATGCCCGCGAAGGTCTGCCCGTCCTTCGTGTTCACCGTGTAGGCGATGAATTGCGACGCCACTTCCTTGTGCGGCACCAAAATGGCCTCCAGCAGCGCCTCGCGGCCCTTCGTTTTCACCGTGATCAAATCCGGCCCCACCGCGAGCCCGTTTGCCCCCGCCTTGTGACACGCCATGCAACGCGCCATGTAATGAGCGAGCCCCCTCTTTGCATCCCCCTTCGCCGCTACCGCCGGTTTGAACTTCGCCGCCATCTCCTCGCGTGACGGCGGAATGACCGACGCCAGCGCCGTTTTCGCCGCCGCAGCTACTTTCGGGGACTTGTGCTTGAGCAGTGCCTGCACCTGCGCCGCCGAAAACGCCTCCGGCTTCACCACCTTCGCCTCCAGCAACGCCACCGCCCGGTCATCGCGAGCCAACAGCGCCTCCAAAGCCGCGCTTTGAGCCTTCGGGCCATAATACGCCCAATTTCCGATCAAAGCCGCCGTGACGGCTGCGGAGCTGTTTTGAGCCAAAACACGAATCGCAGCCGTTTGCACTGCTTCGGGCTGTTTTTCGCCCAAGCAAGCGATGAGGGCTTCCGTGCCATCGGTCGATGACACCGCGCTTAGAAGCCTGATGGCTCCCAACCGGTCCACATCTGACTTGGTCCCGTCATTCACGGTGGTGATTGCTTCTTTGACCACTCCTGTGACTAGATTGTCTTTATCCACTTCCTCAGGGTTGAGTCCGGCCTTTCGCAAGCCAAGCAGAACTGCAGGACGCCAAGACACTGGGAGCTTGGGTGGTGCCCCGAGAGACGAATGGACAAATGTGTCTAAATAGGCCTGCGCTTTTTCTTTGGATGCTCCCGCAAATGCAACTGTCACAAGCGGCACCAACTGCTCCGCAAGACCCGGCTGCCGATCTGTTAGAGACAGTCCTGTTTTGACCAGCCTCCACACACTGTCCGCCTTGGAAGTTAAGACAGCGTTCAGTAGCGGGTCTGGAATTGAACCGACCGGGCCATGCAAATTGGGGAATCCCGCGTAAAGCACAGCTTGAAGCATTGAGCTTCCAACCGGCCGAATAGTAGCGGGATCTACAATATCGGACATCGAATCGGCAATCAGTGCCGTATCAAAACGAACTCGAACTTCTGAATCGACCGCACAGTTAATGATTAAAGCGTCTGCAACCTTCCCTGGAGGTGGTTTGTTTTCATATACACGCCCCACCCATCGGACTGCGGACGCTCTCACATCAGGTTCTTTGTCCTGTAGAGCAGACGTGATGACATCAGGATCATTTGCACCCAAAGCTTCAAGCGCTCCAAGCGCATGAAGTTTGGCAAGGGGTCTCGCCCCCCCGAAAGCCGGCTTGCTCGCTTCTCCTGCGGAATATGGGTCCCCTTTGATTTCCAACACCAGCTTCCTGAGCATCGGCACAGCCGCTTTGTCCTGACGCTCAAACAGCAAACGCTGCGCCGTGTCGCGGTGCCAGCCATTCGGATGGGCGAGGGTTTTCGCGAGGTCTTCGGTGGTGGCGTCAGCGAGATTGACCTTCTGGCCGATGCGCTCCGCGCCTTTGTCCGGCACGATTCGATAAATGCGACCACGATCGTTGCCGTTGTTCAGATCAATGTGCTTTTTGATCTCGTCGGGAATGCTCCAGGGGTGCTCGATGACCTCGCGATACATGTCGCAGATGTGCAGGCAGCCGTCGGGGGCGTTGGCGAAGTTAACCACGCGCACCCAGGTGTCCTTCGACGCGGCGAATTCGAAGCCATGTTCGTCGGCGGGGCGTTCGCCGACCAGGGAGATGCCGTCGGCGCTGGGTTTGATGATCTTGCGATGCACGAGCTGGCCGCCGGCGTCGCCGGAGAAGCTGTTGTTCACGAATTCGGGGCCGTAGGCATCGCCGCGATAGATCGTGGTGCCGGTGGCACCGGTGAAGTAACCGCTGACGCGCCCACCGCCCTCGACCGCGCCTTTCACCACGCCAGCGATGCGCCAGCGCGTGCGGATGATGCGCCAGGGCTCGTCCGGACTGAGGCGGAAAACTTCCGCCGCGCCGCCATCGACCGCGATGCTCTGACGGGCGGGCGGCATCTGGTAGTAGGGATTGCGGTTCGCATACTTGTCGTCGTAAACCCAGTATTGAAGATGGTCGCTGTTCGAGCAGCCGAACTTGCGGCCGTAGTTGTCGAAGCTCATGCCGTATTGCGCCCCGCCGCCTTCGAGTCCGAACTCGAGCGTGCGCGGATCGAACCAGAAGTCTTTTCCACCGAGCTCAATGCCCTTCAAATCAGGCCGCTTCGGGCTGGTGATGACGCCGCGATTGCCGCCGCCGGCGAGGATGTGGACCTTGTTGTCCTGTCCCCACTGAAAGCTGTTCATGAGGCCCTGCACGTTGAGGATTTTCAGCCCGGTGCCGAAGCCGGTGAAGACCTTCTCGCGCACCTCGGCCTTGCCGTCGCCGTCCTTGTCCTCGAAGCGCCAGATGTCCGGCGTGGCGCCGACAAAGAGGCCGCCATTGGCCCAAATCAGGCCCGTGGGCCACGGCAGATCGTCGGCGAAGACCTGGCTCGTTTCAAAGTAGCCGTCGCCGTCCTTGTCCTGCAGCATCGAGATGCGACCGAGGTGCGGCGTGACATCGCGCATCTCGCTGTAGTCGATCATTTCGCACACGAACATGCGCCCGCGCTCGTCGAAGCAGATGGCGATGGGATCACGCACCTGCGGCTCGTGCGCGGCGAGCTGGAGCTTGAAGCCCTTTTTCACCTGCCAGGTGCCGATGGCGTCCTTCGGCTCCACGGCGGGATAGCGAGGCAAATCCTTCGCCGGATCGACGGCGACGGGATTCTTCGTCTCGCCGTAGGCCTTGGCGTAGGTGGTCTTCGTCACGATTTTGTCCTGCGCGGAGAGCAGAGGGCTGAGAGCGAAGAGGAAGAGAGCGAGCCGTTTCATGCGGAAAAGAATACGGGAGGCGTCACGAGGCGTGAAGCGCGGAAAGTTCCGCATGGTGGTATTCTTGTGCCGGGCCCTGCACAGCGGGCGGTGACGCGGATTGACGACCTGTGCATCCTGCGGAGAGTTTTCGTGCATGCAGTTCCCCCTCCAGCTCCGCTTCAAGGTTTTCGCCCTCTCACCGCAGATTTTTGTCGATGACGCCGCCGGGCAGCCGGTGTGCTATGTGAAACAGAAGCTCTTCCGCTTCCGGGAAAAGGTGGAGCTGTTCCGCGACTCCACCCGGCAGCAGGTGGTGGCCACCATCGAGGCGGACCGCATCATCGACTGGTCCGCCAAGTACGCCTTCAAGACGCCGGAGGGCACGCCGCTGGGCTCCGTGGGCCGCCGCGGCCTGCGCTCCCTCTGGCGGGCGCACTACGAGGTGTTCCCGCCGGCGGGCGGATCACCGGCCTTTTCCATTCATGAGGAGAATCCGATGGCGAAGATTCTCGACGGCATTTTCGGCGAGATTCCGCTCATCGGGGCCCTGGCGGGCTACTTCATCCATCCCAAGTACCTCGCCAGCCGCCCGGACGGAACGCCTGTCATGCGCCTGACGAAACGCCCCTCCTTTCTGGAGCGCCGCTTCGAGATCGAGCAGGTAGGCAGCGCGGACGAGGGGGAGCAGTCCGCCATTCTCATGTCCTTCCTCATGATGATCCTGCTGGAGCGCGCCCGGGGCTGATTGCTGCGCAGGAGTTTGCTGCGTGATGCGCCCGTCCTCGACGTATCATAGGGTAGCCCCACCATTCCGCCCTCCCTCATGCGCAAAGTCCTCATTCTCCTCTGCCTCGCCGCCGCCACGGGCCTGCTGTGGCATTATACGAAGCCTGCCAGCAGCGCCGCCGAGGCGCCGGTCATGGTGTTTTGCGCGGCAGGATTGAAAAAGCCGGTGGAGGAAATCGCCGCCGCGTATGAAAAGGAGACGGGCACGCCGGTGCGCCTCCAGTTTGGCGGCACGAGCACGCTGCTGTCCCAGCTCCGCGTGGCGAAGCAGGGGGACTTGTTCATCGCCGCGGACGACGGCTCCCTGGCGGATGCGAAGAAACTGGACCTCACGCGCGAGGAGCTACGCCTCGTGCGCCAGCACCCGGTCATCGCGGTGGCGAAGGGCAATCCGAAGCAGATTACTGGCATCGAGAGCCTGCTGGCCGATGGAGTGAAGGTGGCGCTGGCCAATCCGGAGGCCGCGAGCGTGAGCAAGATCACGAAAAAGCTGCTCGGCCCGAAATGGGACGCGCTGGCGGCAAAGGCAGCCGTGATGAAGCCGACCGTGATGGACGTGGCCGCGGATCTGTCCCTCGGCAGCGTGGACGCGGCCATCGTGTGGGACAGCACGGTGCCACAGTTTGAGAAACTGGAGGCCGTGGCCGTGCCGGAACTGGCCGCGCAGCAGGAGCACGCCACGGCGGCCGTGCTGGCCTCCAGCGCGGACACGCCCGCCGCGCTGCGCTTTGCCCGCTACCTCAGCGCGCCGGAGAAAGGCGCCGCCATCTTCGCGAAGCATCATTTTGCCGCGGTGAAAGGGGATGCATGGTCCCCGCGCCCGGATTTGATCCTCTACTCCGGCGGCGTGAACCGCCTGGCCATTGAGGGCCTCCTGAAAAAATTCGCCGCGCGGGAGGGCATCAGCGTCACCACCACCTTCAACGGCTGCGGCATCCTCTGCGCCGCGATGAAGACCATGGGCGACACCACGGACCCGAAGTATCCGGATGTCTATTACGCCTGCGACATCTGCTTCGTGCCGCCCGTGGCAAAGGAGTTCCCGGAGGCCGTGCTGCTGACGGAGGCGGAGATCGTCATCGCCGTGCCAAAAGGCAACCCAAAGGGCATCCACACGCTGGCGGATCTGGCGCGTGAGGGGCTCAAAGTCGGCATCTGCAACGCGGAGCAGTCCACGCTGGGCTACCTCACGCAGGCGATGCTGAAGTCGATGAACCTCTACGACGCCGTGAGCAAAAACGCCTCTGCGCAGTCCCCCACGGGTGATTTGCTGGTGAACCAGCTCCGCACCGGCTCCCTCGATGCCGCGGTGGTGTATCTGAACAACATCCAGCCGCAGATCGAGCACCTGGAGCCTGTGAAACTGCCCGCAGACAAGGCGAAGGCCATCCAGCCCTTTGCCGTGCGCCAGGACAGCCCGCACCGCCAGTTGGGCCAGCGCCTGCTGGCCTTCCTGCTGAAGAACCGCGAGAGCTTCGAGCAAGCAGGCTTCACCTGGAGCCCCAATTTGACCCCCATCAAGAGCAGCGAGATCGAGCTGCCGGAGTGGCTGAAGCAGAAATGATGACGAGGGGCGGTGGCGCAGGAGCCTGCGCGGCCCCCGACAACCAGCCGCTTGCAAAGCTCCCCGGCCTCGCCACTAACTCGGGCTCTTATGCCCGCCACCCCCGTTATCAATCTCCGCAAAGGACACGCTGTCCGCTACAACAACGACGTTTGCGTCGTCACCGATTTCGAACTCAAAACGCCGCCGCGCATGGCCTCGTTCGTACAGATGTCCATCCGCAGCATCACGATCGGCAAGATGTACAACCTCCGCATGACCTCCAACGAATCGCTGGAGTCCGTGAACCTCTCTCGTGACCAGCACGAGTACAGCTACAAGGACGGAGATGGCTACCACTTCATGCATCCGGAGACCTTTGAGGACGTGCTCCTGGGCGCTGACATGGTGAAAAAGGAGAAGGACTACCTCATCGAAGGGCAGAAGTACATGATCCTCCTCGCCGATGACGTCGTGGCTGGCATCGAACTGCCCGCCTCCGTGGTCATGACCGTGGCGGAGGCCCCCGAGGGCGTGAAAGGCGACTCCGCCAACAATGTTTACAAAGAGGCCATCATGGAGACCGGCCTGCGCGTGCAGGTGCCGCTTTTCATCGGCCCGGGAGACAAAATCAGCGTGAAGACCGAGG
Organism: Verrucomicrobiaceae bacterium; assembly: GCA_015075365.1. Lineage (GTDB taxonomy): Bacteria > Verrucomicrobiota > Verrucomicrobiia > Verrucomicrobiales > Verrucomicrobiaceae > Prosthecobacter. Next base: position 1,149,128 of record JABTUN010000003.1, on the reverse strand, counting down.
ACGGCACCTACCTGGGCCGCGCGAACTGATTCCCCGCCACGAACTGAGTCCCGAAACGCCCGACCGCACGCCGCGGCCGGGCGTTTCTCGTTTTCCGGGATCAATCCGCTGCTTGTGCTCGTGATGATTGCGTTTTGATTGGCACATGTCTGTGTCAATCCCTGCCAGAACGGGCCTGTGTCTCCTCACGGCCATCAGTTTCGCCTCCGCCCAGGAGGTGACGGCCCCGCCGCCCGCGCCCACCGTGGAGCCTGGCCTGGAGGAGGCTGTGAAATGGCCGTGGAAGGCCGCGCCGTCCGATCCGGCGGTGTGGGGCCGCTTTGCAGCAACCGAACCTGAGACTCCAGCACCCGCCGTGCCTGCCGCGCCCGCGCCGGGCACGCCTGCGGCACCTGCCGCTCCCACAACGCCAAAGGCCACCGCGCCGGAGCAGGCGCTGGACCATACCGTGGCGAAGGGCGAGTCCCTGACGCTCATCGCGCGCCGTTACCATATCACCCTCGACCAACTGCGTCTCTTCAACAGCCTGAAATCCGATATGATCCAGGTGGGGCAGGTCCTGCGCATCCCTGGCATCGCGGATCTCAAGGCGCTGATGGCCGCCGCCCCGCCCAAAACCGCTGCGGAGCCTGGCAAGGCGGCACCAAGGCCCCGGACACCCGATCCCGCCCCCACCGTCCTGATCGCCAAAAAGCCGCGCCGCGCGCTGCCGCCCGCGGCGTGGGGCGCAGCCTCGCTGGTGCAAACGCAGGCCTTTCTCGACCGCCAGGGCTTCACCATCGGCCCTATCGACGGCACCACCGGTCCGATTTACGAGGCCGCCTTCCGCGCCTGCGAGCAAGCGCGCCCGGGCCTGCTCTTCACACCGGACGGCCAGCCCTCCGATGCCATGAAGGCGATGGGCGGCGCCTACACCGAGTACGAGCTGCGCCCGGACGATCTGCGCTGGATTTCTGACACGCCGGAGCCACCGCGCAAAAAAGACACGCCCCCGCCGGTGATCACCTTTGCCGATCTGACCAAAGAAACTTTCCTGGCCTACCGCAGCGGCTGGGAATTCGTGGCGGAGCGCTTTCATGCCTCCGAAGCCTTCCTCCGCCGCATCAACCCGCACATCCGCTCCCCGAACACGCCGGGCACCACCTACCTCGTGCCCAACGTCGTGCCCTTTGAGATCGAGAAAGCCCTGGCGGAGCCGCTACAGCCAGCCGCCGATCCTGCCGTGCCCGTGCGGGCCACGATCGTGGAATTGAAGCGTCTCGTCATCCGCCGTGGGGAGGAGGTGATCGCCAGCATGCCCGTCTCCGTGGCGCGTCCCGGCCTGCGCGGCCGTGGCACCTGGAAAATTCTCGATGCCATCCCCCGCCCGCAGTTGGTGAGCAGCGGCAGCATCACATCCCCCCTGCCCGCGCCGGCCGTGTTGCCGCCAGGGCCGAACAACCCGGTGGGATTTGCCTGGATCAATCTCGCCAAGGCAGCGGACACCGCTCCCCTGCCCTATGGCCTGCACGGCACCAGCATTCCCGGCCACATGATGAAGCAGGAAAGCCTGGGTGGCTTCCGCCTCACCAACTGGGACCTCGCGCGCGCCCTGCGCCTGCTGCCCGCAGGCACGGAGCTGACCTGGGAGTAACGCTGGCGGAGCGGCGATCGCACGCTGCGTCGTGTCCCACTTGTTCGTGGGCGGAGGCGGTGCTCACCTCTGAAATCTACATGTCACCCGCCGGCGTTCACTGGTGCATCGTCACAATCGTCCAAGCAAACAGCAGGCTTCTTTTACGCAGCGGCTCAATCTCCCCGAAGGAGCCGTTCCGCGCGTTCACCTTGGAGTAGCTGCCGCGCTCCGGCAGTGAGGCAGGCGGGCGTTCACTTTGCTTTGCCTTTCGCCTTTTTCTTCGGAGCCTTCGCCTCGATGATTTGTGCGTCGCTGGGGATGGGATGGTTGGCGAAGTCGATCACGCCACCCTCCGGCAGTTCCTTGAGCATCACATCCTTGATGTGGACCTCCATGGCGGGGCCGCGGTGGATTTGGAAGGCGATGAGGCCTTCGAGAGAGCGCTTGGCCTCCTCGAAGTCGGTAAGCTCCATCGTCGTTTTGCCGTCGATCTGGTGCACGAGGTGGTTTCCCTTCGCGATGATGGTGTACTCGTGCCATTCGGCCACATCGGCCTCGACGAGGTCGTGCTCGCCCGCGAGCCATTTCACGCCGGAGGGGTCGATGACGACACTTTGGCCGTTTTGCGAGACGATGCCGCGTCCGCCTTCCTCATACATCATCGCGCGGTAAGGCGCGTTCGGGTGGATGTCGCACTGGTAGCCGCGGATGGACCACTTTTTGTCGGTGTTCTCGCTGCTGCGGTATTGGATGCCGGTGTTGTTGCCCTTCTGGCGGATTCTGGCCTTCAATTCGAAGTTTTTGACCTTCCCACCGCGCCAGATGAGAAACTGATTGTAGGGCAACTGCTCCGGTCCGGTCGTGTTGCCGACGATTTCACCATTTTCGACCTTCCACAGCTCCGGATTGCCATCCCAGCCGGTGAGGTCTTTGCCGTTGAAGAGCGGTTTAAAGCCGTCCTGCGCAGAAGCGGCAGAGAAAGCGAGGAGCGAGAGGAGGATGAGACGTTTCATGGTTGATCGCGAGCATAAACGCGACCGTCTCACGAAACCTGCCAGCAAAAGCTGTGTCGGATCTGGCAGGAGCGCGCAGGCCGCGCAACAAGCCACGCCGGGCTTTCCAAACATTCTTACACAAGGATGTGCATGCTGAATCGTTGTTCGCTAAACTCCCGATCTCACCCTCTGCCGCCGCCATGCTCACGCGCCTCGTTCTGACCAGCCTTTTCGCCATCGTCACCCTTCAGGCCGCCAACGAGCCGCCGAAGCCGGAACCGGCCAAACCGGAGCCAAAACCCAACCCTACCAAACCCGAGCCGAAGCCTGAGCCTGCAAAGCCGGAACCCAAGCCCGAGCCTAAACCGGAGCCAAAGCCCAACCCTGCCCCGCCGCAGCCCTCCCCTGCCCCGGTGCCGTCGAATCCGCCCGCGCAGGCCGCTGCCGCGCCTGCGGCGCAACCCCAGCAGGCTGCGGCGAAACCCGCCGAGGACAACAAGCCGAAGAAAAAGTCCGTGGCCGAGTTCACCAAGGGTTTCCAACGCATCGACGGCCTCTTCCGCATGTATCTGGACATGGAAAAGGGCGTGCCGTGGCTGTTCATCGCAAAGCCGCAGGTCGGGCCGGAGTACATTTACTTCAATCACAGCGTGGACGGCCCCGTGGGCACCGGGCACAACCGCGGGCGCTATGGCTCGGAGACGATTTTCGTGCTGCGGAAAATCTTTGACCGCATCGAGTTCGTTGAAAAGAACACCTCGCTCCACTTTGACCCGCAGAACCCACTGGCCCGCGCCCGCAACGCGAACATCAGCCAGGCCATTCTGGCCAGCGAGTCCATCGCCGCTGAAGACGCCGACGGTTTCCTCATTCCTGCCACGAATTTGTTTCTGCGGGAGACGCTGACGATGGTGAAATTCAGCGGAGGCGAGCGCTCGCTCCTCGGCCGCCTCTCGGAGCTGAAGACGAAGATCATGCGCATCAACGGCTACCCCAAAAACACCGCCGTGATCGCCGAGTATGTCTATGAAAACCCGACGCCCTCCGGCAACCACGACGAGGACATCACCGACGCGCGCTACATCACGGTGCAGGTGCAGCACACGCTGATCGCGATGCCGGAAAACGACTTCAAGCCGCGCCTGGACGACCCGCGCATCGGCTACTTCACACACCAGATCACGGACATGACCAGCACCGACGCCGCGCCCTACCGCGATGTCATCCACCGCTGGAATCTGGTGAAGCAAAAACCCGGCACCGCCTTGAGCGAGCCGGTGGAGCCGATCGTCTTCTGGATTGAGAACACCACCCCCATCGAGTTTCGCGATACCATCCGCGCCGCCGTGTTGAAATGGAACGAAGCCTTTGAAACGGCGGGATTCAAAGATGCCGTTGTTGTCAAAGTGCAGCCCGATGACGCGAAATGGGACGCCGGCGACATCGAGCACAACGTGCTGCGCTGGACGAGCAGCGTGAACCCGCCGTTTGGCGGCTACGGCCCCAGCTTTGCCAACCCGCGCACGGGGCAGATCCTCGGCGCGGACATCATGCTGGAATACAGCTTCATCTCAAAGCGCCTGCTCACGAAAAAGCTTTTTGACGACCCGGGCGCCGCCTCCGAGCCGCAAGAGGGCGCGACGACCACGAACCCGCACGCCTGCCTGGCCTGCAACTGCGCGCGCCAGGGCATCCAGTTCGGCCAGACAATGTTGCGCCTGCAAAAGAGCGATCGCATCGAGGTGGACCGACTCATCAAGGAGTCGCTCTATTACCTCGCACTGCACGAGGTCGGGCACACGCTGGGTTTGAACCACAACTTCCGCTCCAGCCACCTGCACAGCCCGGAAAACATCCACAACGCCGAGATCACGGAGAAAACAGGCCTCACCGGTTCCGTGATGGACTACCCCCCGGTGAACATCGCGCCGAAAGGGGTGAAACAGGGTCAGTATTTCACCACAAAGCCCGGACCGTATGACCACTGGGCCATCAACTATGGTTACAGCGAGGCTCTGGAGGACCCTGTCGAGGAGCAGAAGCGGCTCGACGCCATCGCCAGCCAGTCGCACAAGCCGGAGCTGGCGTTTGCCAATGACGCCGACGACATGCGCGCCACAGGCAAGGCCATCGACCCGCGCGCGATGCTCTTTGACATGAGCAGCGACCCCATTGCCTACGGCGTGCAGCGCTGCGAGATCGTGAAGGCGGAATTGCCGAACATTCTCAAGGATGTCAGCGATCCCGGCCGGAGCTGGCAGGAGGTCGGGCTGGCCTACAACACCCTGACGAAGGACGTGGAAAGCGCCCTCACCGCCATCTCGCGCTACGTCGGCGGTGTGTATGTCGAGCGCGTCATGCAAGGCCAGGCTCCGGGCGTCACGCCCTTCAAACCGGTCGAGGCGGAAAAGCAGCGCCGCGCGCTGCTGGCCATCGCCAAATACGGGTTCGCGCCGGACACACTGGCCGCGCCGCCTGAGCTTTACGCCCACCTCCAGCAGCAGCGCCGCGGCTTTGAGCATGGCGACTCCAGCGAGGACCCGAAGCTGCACGACCGTGTCTTCCGCATGCAGACAGGTCTGCTGGCGCATCTTCTGCATCCCGCCACGCTCCAGCGCCTGCACGACAGCGCGCTCTATGGGAACGAGGTCAGCGTCGATGAAGTGCTAAGCACCCTGACAACGGCCATCTGCACGGGTGACGATCCTGCAAAGCCGGTCAGCGCCATGCGGCAGAACCTCCAGCTCGACTACATCACCCGGCTGCTGAACATTGCCCACACCGGCGCCTATTACCATGCCACGCAGAGCAGCGCGCTGCTCCAGATTGAGCGGATCAAGAACATGCCCTTCACCAGCACGCCCGCGCATCAACTCGCCATCAAATACCGCATCCGCCGCGCGCTGGACGAGAAATGAGGATTCCACATGGACTGGCTGAAGACATGAGCACCCATCCATGCCTCCCTCGTTATCGAGGGCAGGACGACTTTTTCGAGACATGCGGGCAATCCCTGCATAAAGAGGCCGCATGAAGTATCATCTGGCACGCGAAGACGAGAAGATCGGTGAGTTCAGCGACCTGGACATCAGCGCCGGGCTGCGAGAGGGGCGGTTTCGCCCGACCGACCTGTGCTGGGCGCCTGGAATGACGGACTGGGAGCCGTTGGAGGCCCGTTTTCACCAGCCAGCCCCTGAAGAAGCCCCCCTGAGCGCCCTGGAACAGTCACGTCCGCCACCGCAGGACGATGACAGTGGCTCCCTCCCGCTGGCCTCCCGCTGGCTGCGGCTTCTGGCGTGGATGCTGGACTGGATGACCATTCTGCCCGCCACGATGCTGCTTTCCAAAGCGCTGGAACTGGAGGCATTCATGGCGAAACACCGTGACCTGGGAACCGACGCGTTCATCGAGGCCTACTACGCGCACATCCAAGCCACGGTCGAGGCGCACCCGGAGCGGTTTCACCTGCCAATCGGCTTGTTGACCGGACTCGTGGTGCTCAACGTCGTCCTCCTGACAGTGCGAGGACAGACCATTGGCAAATGGCTGGCCGGTGTGCGCATCGTGCGCTTCCAAACCGGTCTGCGGGCCGGCTTTGTGGCCGTCGTGCTGCTTCGGCATGTGGTGATGCTGGTGCTCACCAGCATCCAGTACATCGGGATCGGCCTGCTGGTCTTTGACCTGGGCTGCATTTTCCGCCGTGACCGGCGCTGCCTGCATGATCTGATCGCGGACACGATGGTGGTCAGCACGCGCACGCAGATGCAACGCTCCGCTGTGGAAAGCGGCGGCGCATGACTCCTGTCAATGCATCACCACCTCATCGAGGTTCAGGATCACATTCGCGGTGACAGTGTAGGCGGCCAACTCGGCGGCATGGATGTCCGCGGGTGCCGGGTGTTCGCCAAATTCAATGAGCTGTGCCGCTGCCTCTGGCTGCTGCTGGAAGGTGGAGAGGCGCTTTGACAAGCCGGAGGCCAGAACGCGCAGCTCATCAGGCTGCGGAGCGCGAGCTGTGGCGGTGCGAAAGGCCCAGGTGAGACGTTCCTCCGGTGTTTTGCCACCCTCCAAAATCATGCGGGCGGCGAAAGCGCGCGAAGCCTCGACGAAGGTGACCTCATTGAGCAGTGAAAGCGCCTGGAGCGGCGTGTTGGTCCGGCTGCGTTTCACGGTGCATACTTCACGCGTGGCGGCGTCGAACAGCAGCATCGTGGGCGGCGCGGCCGTGCGCTTCCAGATGGTGTACATCGTGCGGCGATGCAGTCCGGGGCCGGTTTCATGCTTGTAGCCGCGCAGGTTGCCATACTTGCTCGTTTCATCCCATACACCCTCCGGCATGTAGGGCCGCACGCTGTCGCCGCCGATGGTCGGAACCAGCAGTCCGCTGATGGCAAGCGCCTGATCGCGCAAAACTTCGCCCGAGAGCCGGAATCGCGGCCCGCGGGCAAGGAGGCGGTTCTCCAAATCTGAAACCTGAAATCTAGAATCTAAAATGGCGCTTTGGCGGTAGGCCTTGCTCGTCGCGATCAGGCGCATCATGGCCTTCATGTCCCATCCGGTGCGCATGAATTCGGTGGCGAGCCAGTCGAGCAACTCGGGATGACTGGGCCACTCGGCCTGGGAGCCGAAGTTTTCGCTCGTTTTGACCAATCCGGTGCCGAAGAAGCTCTCCCAAGCGCGATTCACCCACACCCGCGCGGTGAGCGGGTTTTGCGTGCTGGCGATCCATTTGGCGAGCGCGAGGCGGTCGGCCTTTTCGCCCGCGGGCAGTTTGCCGAGCACCACGGGCACGCTGGCGCTGACTTTCTCACCCGGCTTGTCGTATTCGCCGCGCTTGAGGATGAAGGCATCGACAGGCGCACCTTTTTCACGCATGACCATGGAGGTGGGCAGCCTGCCTTCAAAGGCATCCACCGCGCGTTTCGCAGCAGCGAGGCGGTCATCAGCCTGTTTGACCGGATTTGGCACGCTGGAACGGAAAAACTTCACCAAGCCGGCCTTCTGCTTCGCATCACGCTTTTCAGCAGGTGTCTTCAAAATAGCCGCGATGTCCGCCACGGCGGCGGTTCCGTCGAGTTTGACGAGCTGCGTGCCCAGCGTGCTGTAGGAGAGCTTGAAACGGCCGATGTTGTGCTGGTTGATGCCGTTGTGGACGAGGCGGATGGTCAGCGTGCTGCCCGCCGGGGCATGAGCGGGCGCGTCGAGCACGAACATGGCTTTTTTGGCGTTGCGGTTCGTGGGACCATCGACAGCCCACCCTTTGAAGGCGTCCTTGCCGATGACATTTTTGATGTCGTAGCCCTTTTGCGAGTAACTGGCCTCCGCCCTGGCAAATGTCAGCGCCTGCGGCTTCGCGGCCCCTGGCGTTTTGATCTCCGCCTCGACGCGGGAGAGGAGGAAGTTACCATTGAAAGCGCGACCGAGGCTTTTGTTCGGCAGTTGGTCATCAGGCAGGCAGTCGAGCAGCAGCGCGCTGACACTTGAGGCCTGCGAAAGCGTCGTGGTGATGGTGTAGGTGTCCTTGGCTGCGTTTTTGCCGCCGACGAGCCAGGTGCCGTCTTCCTGCGGCGTGAAAGTGGCGCCGCCGGAGGACACAACCTTCGGAGAATCCAGCGGCAGCCACATGGCGAGGGTGTTTTGCAGTTGTTCGAGCCCCTTTGGCTCCCACGCGGCGACAAGCGCCGGCAAGTCCTTTTCTGCGGCCTTCATACTCTCCTCGGCAGACTTCACGGCGTCCTGGAGTTTGGCGAGTTCGGCCTTTTGCTCCGGCAAGGCGACGCGGATGAAGGGATCCTCATTTCCGCCGGAGCGGTTCGACGCGCCGGTGATGGTGCCGCGCTCGTCGATGCTGTCGAAGAAGGCGAAGAGTTCGTAGAACTCCCGCTGGCTGATGGGATCGTATTTGTGGTCGTGGCAGCGGCAGCAGTTCAGCGTGAGGGCCAGCCAGGTGCTGCCAGTGGTCTCCACGCGGTCGATGATGTTCTCGATGCGCCATTCCTCCTCGATGATGCCGCCCTCGCCGTTGATACGGTGGTTGCGGTTGAAGCCGGTGGCGAGGATCTGGTCCTGCGTGGCATTCGGAATCAAATCGCCGGCGAGTTGCTCGATGGTGAAGTCGTTGAAGCGCTTGTTGTCATTGAAGGCGCGAATCACCCAGTCGCGCCACGGCCACATGCTCCGGCTGCTGTCCGTCTGGAAGCCATGGCTGTCGGCATAACGGGCGAAATCGAGCCACTGCATCGCCATGCGCTCGCCGTAGTGCGGGGATGCGAGGTAGTGATCGACCCACCTCGTCCAAACAGAGTTTGGAATTCCTGATTTTGGATTCCTGATCTCTGGTTCACTCAGAAAGCGGTCGAGTTCGACGAGGGTGGGCGGCAGGCCGGTGAGATCAAGGGCAAGGCGGCGGAGGAGGGTTTCAGGAGCGGCCTCCGGAGCCGGAATGAGCTTTTTCTCCTTCAATTCGGCAGCGATAAAGGCGTCGATGGGGTTGGAAGTCGTTTCAGGAACCTCGCCTGTCTTGGAATTTGAAGCTTGAGACTTGATGCCCGGCACCTCAGGCCGCACCGGCGGAATGAAGGCCCAGTGGCCTTGATATTCGGCTCCTTCGTCGATCCAGCGCCTGAGGAGATCCTTTTGCGCGCTGGTGAGCTTTTTCTGGCTCTTTTCCGGCGGCATGAGGTCATCCGCGTGCCCGGTGAAGATGCGGGCGATGAGCTCGCTCTGTTTTGAATTGCCAGGAACAATGGCCACCGCGCCGGATTCAGCGGGTTTCGTGGCAGCATCCAACAAATCGAGGCGCAGACCGCCCTTGCGGTCCTTTTCACCCGGTCCGTGGCACTGGAAGCAGTTGTCGGAGAGGATGGGGCGGATGTCGCGATTGAACTGGATCGTGCCCGCCTGTGAGGAAACGGCGGTGACGAGCAGCGAGATGAAAAGCGGGCGCATGGGGTGATAGGAATACGTCGGCAACCAGGGTGCTTGTTCAGCCACACGAGGGCTCACTGATATGGCATCCACCAAGCCCGCAGCCACTCCTCGTTGACGCGCTTGAAGCCGCGCTCCAGCAGACGCTTTTCCATGTCCGGGAGGTGCGCGGCCCCGTAAAAGATGGCCAGGTTCTTCTTCCCGGCGGCGATCTGCTTGTCCAGCACCTCGAAAGCCACACGGTTGCGCTCACCGACGATGACGGTCCCCTCTCCGGCCTCAACGCCGCCCATGAGCGCCTCGACCGCGTCCATCTGGCTGGCGAGACCGCGCTTCAGTTCCATGGAGACATCTTTTTTGGTCATCATGTTGAAGAGCATGGCCAGGGCGGCGGCATCTGCATTGGCGGAGGCATCGGCGCCCGCGGCGCTCTGCACCTGCCACAGTTTCAGGTACAGCTTGAGAAAGCTCTCCTGCTTTTTCTCCCGCGTCTTTTCAAACTGCTCCCAGGACATGTCCGCGTGGATGAAGTTCTTCGCCGCGTAGTCGATGCTGGTGAGCTGGCCTTGCAGTTTCAGCGTGTCGCGCATCCTGGCCTGCATGGTGCCGATCCACTCCAGGTTTCCGCCACCCTCAACCGCTTTTCCCTTGCCACGCTTTTCCATCGGCGGGCCAACGAGCTCATACAGCACCGCCTCATGACGGCGGAAACGCTCATTGAGCGCATCGTAGTAGCTTTTATCCGCGATGTGGATGGCCCCGACGAGATCGACGGTCACCTTTTGCGGCGACTCGAAACGCACAATGGCTGTTTCGAGCGCGTCGCCGCTCTCCTCCTCCACAAAGCGCACAAAATCCGCGGCCTCCGCCGGTTGCTTGACCGGTTTGTCAGCCACCGCTTTGTCCACGCCGTGGACCAATGCGGTAAAGAGCAGGCAGACAGCCAAGGCGGCGTGTTTCATGGGGGACATGGCTTGATTCAGCCTTTGGACTTGAACAGGCGGTCAAAAAACTGGCGCATCTCCTCCCACGATGCCTTGTCCGCAGCCTCATTGTAAGCCGCGCCCTTGCTGTTGTCGTTACCAGCCCCCTTCTGCGTGAAGGCATGAACCGCGCCAGGATACTGCACCAGCTTGTAATCGACTCCGGCATCCTTCATCTCCTGCTCCCAGGCCGCCACGTCCTTGACCGGCACAAAGGGATCCTCCGCGCCATGCAGCGCCAGGACCTTGCCTTTGATGTTTTTGCCATCCGCAGGCGTGGGTGAGTCGAGACCGCCGTGGAAACTGACCACGCCCTTGACCATCGCACCGCTGCGGGCCAGTTCAATGACACCGGTGCCGCCAAAACAGTAGCCGATGGCAGCCAACTGCAAAGGATCCGCCTGGGGAGTCTTGCGGAGCTGCTCCAGACCGGCGAGCAAGCGCTCACGATACAGCTTGCGGTCTGATTTGTACTTCCCGGCCTCTTTTCCCGCCTCCGGCGGCTGCGGACGGATGCCTTTGCCATAAATGTCCGCGATGAAGACATTGTAGCCCAGCTCCGCAAGCATGCGCGCGCGCATCTTCTCATTCTCACTGACACCCGTCCACTGGTGGATGATGAGCACGGAGGGCAGCTTGCCGGCAAGCGCGTCGTCCACGACGTGAACGCCCTCGCAAGTAAGATCACCGATCTTGTATTCGACAATGGTCTCCTTCACCGCAGCGAGGCTGGAGACGGCGCACATGGCACCGAGGCCGGTGAAGCGGAGGAGGCGAGAAAGAAGGCTGGGGATCATCGCGGGCGTGATTCTAGTCATGTCTTTTGATCCTGACAACCGCTTCCCCGCTCAGGCGGCAGCCTTTGTTTTGCGCAGGACGCGGACGCCCTCGACGCGCATCTTTTTGTCCACTGCCTTGCACATGTCGTAGATGGTCAGGGCCGCCACGCTGACCGCGGTGAGCGCCTCCATCTCGACGCCAGTGGGCGCGGTGGTGATGACCGTGGCGGTGACCGCCACCGCGCGGGGCAGCAACTCGAAATCGACCTGCACCTTTGCCAGCGGGATCTGGTGGCAAAGGGGGATCAGAGTCTGCGTCAGCTTGGCCGCCTGAATGCCCGCGATTCTCGCCACGCAGAGCACATCCCCTTTTTTGAGGCCGTTTTGCCGGATGAGCCGCATGGTGTCCGCCTGCATGACGATGCGCCCCACAGCGACCGCCTCACGGCGCACGGCGGGCTTGGAGGAGACATCGACCATGGAGGCATGGCCGACGGGATCGATATGGGTGAGCTGGGGCATGAGACAGGTGGCAGGCTAGCATGAGGAAACCCAGGGCCAATCGCAATCATGATCACGTCCGTGCTTTGAAGCGGTCGGGCTCCACAAAAAAACCGCCTCCGGCCCTGATAGGGCGCGGAGGCGGGTGGATTCTCGTTCTGGGCGGTGAATCAAGCTGTGAGCGCGGCATCCTCGTCGTGCGGGACGACGGGCTTCTCCGTTTCCTCGATCTCGAAGGCACGGTTGGCCTTGAAGCCGGTGCCAGCGGGGATGAGATGGCCCATGATGACGTTTTCCTTGAAGCCGCGAAGGAAGTCGGACTTTGCCAGGGTGGCGGCCTCGGTGAGGACACGTGTGGTGTCCTGGAAGGAGGCGGCGGAGATGAACGACTCGGTCTCGATGGAGGCCTTGGTGATACCCAGGAGGACAGGCTCCGCCTCGGCGGGCTTGCCGCCCTCGTCGGTGATGCGCGCATTCTCCTTGTCGAACTCGCCACGGTCCACCTGGTCGCCCCAGAGGAAATTGGTGTCACCCGGGTCGGTGATCTTCACCTTGCGGAGCATCTGGCGGATGATGATCTCGACATGCTTGTCGTTGATCTCCACGCCTTGGGCGCGGTACACTTCCTGCACTTCATTGACGAGGTGCTCGCGAAGCGCCTGCGGGCCGAGGATCTCCAGGAGATCATGCGGGACGACAGGGCCGTCGGTGATCTGGTCGCCTTTCGTGATGTGGTCGCCGTTGAAGACGAGGATGTGCTTCGAGCGGGGAATAAGGTGCTCCTCCTGCTGTCCGGTTTTCGGATCGGTGACGATGACACGGCGCTTGCCACGCACGAGACCACCGATCTCGACCGTGCCGTCGATGCGGGCGATTTCGCAGGAGTCCTTGGGCTTGCGCGCTTCGAAGAGCTCGGCCACACGCGGCAGACCGCCGGTGATGTCCTTCGTCTTGGACGCCTTGCGCGGAGTCTTGGCGATGGTGGTGCCGGCCTCGACCTTCTCGTTGTTCTTCACATTAATGTGAGCGCCGGCCGGGATGGTGTAACTGGCGAGAACCTCGTGAGACTTCGGATCGGTGATGACGATCTGCGGATGCAGGTCCTCCTTGTGCTCGATGACGACGACCTCCTCGTTGCCGGTGGAGTCGTCCTTCTCTTTGGTGAAGGTAATGCCACTGATGAGATCGCGGAACTCGATTTTACCGGCCTTCTCGGTGATGATCGGCACGTTGTAGGGGTCCCAGGTGACGATCTGCTCGCCCTTCTTCACGCTGGAGCCTTCCGGCTTGGCGATGACCGCGCCGATGACCAGCTTGTGGCTTTCCAACTCGCGGCCGTCCTCATCGTGAATAGAGAGCACTCCGTTCTTGGTGAGAGCAATCCAGGTGCCCTCGACCGTCTGCACGGTGCGCATGTCAGTGAACTTGATCGTGCCGCCGTGCTTCGTGTTGATGAAGGGCTGCTTGAAGCTGCTCATGGCCGCGCCACCAACGTGGAACGTACGCATGGTGAGCTGGGTGCCGGGCTCGCCGATGGACTGTGCGGCGACGATGCCGACGGCCTCGCCGATCCTGCCCATGCGCTGGGTGCCGAGGTGGAGGCCGTAGCACTTGGCGCAGCAGCCGCGCTTGCTTTCGCAGGTGAGCACGGAGCGGATCTTGAGCTTCTCAACACCGATCTTCATCAGGTGGTTCGCCTCCTTCTCGGTGACAAGCTGGCCGGACTTGATGATGGTGCTCTTGTCCACGGGGTCGTGGATGGTCTCGCAGCTCGTGCGGCCATAGACGCGGGTCTTGAGGTCCACGATCTCCTCATCCCCCTGATAGATGGAGGAAAGAGTGATGCCGTTGACCGTACCGCAGTCCTCCTCGGTGATGATGACATCCTGGGACACATCGACAAGCTTGCGCGTCATGTAGCCAGAGTCGGCGGTCTTCAGCGCGGTGTCTGCGAGGCCCTTGCGGGCGCCGTGGGTGGAGATGAAGTATTCGAGCACGCTCAGCCCCTCGCGGAAGTTCGAGATGATGGGGCGCTCAATGATCTCCCCGCTGGGCTTGGCCATGAGACCGCGCATACCGGCAAGCTGCTTGATCTGGGTGCGGTTACCGCGCGCACCGGAGGTGACCATGACGTAGAGCGGGTTGTGGTGCTTCTTGCCGTCGTTGTGCTCCAGCGTGCGGAAAAGCTCGTCGGCCACCTGCTCACCGACCTGGGTCCAGACGTCGATGATCTTCTGGTAGCGCTCGCCCTGGGTGATGACGCCGTTGCGGAACTGCTTTTCGATGACATCGATCTGCTTGTAAGCAGCCTCGAGGCCGGCCGCCTTGGCCTGCGGGATGACCATGTCCGTGATCCCAATGGAGCAGCCGGATCGGGTGGCCTCACGGAAGCCGAGCGACTTCAGGCGGTCGAGCGCCTGCACCGTCTCCTGCTGCCCGACAGTCTGGAAGCAGCGCCAGATGATGTCGGAAAGCTGCTTCTTGCCTACATTCGTGTTGATGAAACCGAGCCCTTCAGGCCAGATTTCGTTGAAGCGCACACGACCAGCGGTCGTCTCGATCACCGTCTTGGAGGGATCGCCATACGGGCGCTTCGGCAGGCCGTGGTCGGGGTTGCGGTAAAGGATCTTTTCATTCAAGCCAAGACCGCCCTCGACGATGGCGAACTCGACCTCGGCAGGATCATTGAAGAGCGGCAGACGCTGCTGCACCTCAACCTTCTTGCCTTTGGGGTCATGATTCGCGAAGTCACGAACGTAGGTGAGGAAGAAGCAGCCCAGCGGAATGTCCTGCGAAGGATTCATGATGGGCTTGCCGGAGGCGGGGGAGAACAGGTTGTTGGGCGCCAGCATGAGCAGGCGTGCCTCCATCTGGGCCTCAATGGACAGCGGGACGTGTACGGCCATCTGGTCACCGTCGAAGTCCGCGTTGTAGGCCGTGCAGACGAGGGGATGGACGCGAATGGCCTCACCTTCAATGAGCTTGGGCTCAAATGCCTGGATCGAGAGGCGGTGCAGGGTCGGCGCGCGGTTCAGCAGCACGGGGTGTCCCTTGGTGACCTCGTCAAGGATGTCCCAGACCTCGGGTGTGCGGCGCTCGATCATCTTCTTGGCGCTGCGCACGGTGTGTACGAGGCCCATTTCCTTGAGGCGGCGGATGATGAAGGGCTCGAAAAGAACAAGCGCCATCTTCTTCGGCAGACCGCACTGGTGCAGCCCGAGATCCGGACCGATGACGATCACAGAACGGCCGGAGTAGTCCACGCGCTTGCCGAGCAGGTTCTGACGGAAGCGGCCAGACTTGCCCTTGAGCATGTCAGAGAGCGATTTGAGCGGGCGATTGCCCGCGCCGGTGACCGGACGACCATGGCGGCCGTTGTCGAAAAGAGCATCGACAGCCTCCTGCAGCATGCGCTTCTCGTTGCGGATGATGACATCCGGCGTCCGAAGCTGAAGCAGGTTTTTGAGACGGTTGTTGCGGTTGATGACGCGGCGGTAAAGGTCGTTCAGGTCGGAGGTGGCGAAACGGCCGCCTTCAAGCGGGACAAGGGGACGCAGATCCGGCGGAATGACAGGCAGGACCTCCAGGATCATCGCCTCCGGGCGGCTGTGGCTCTCCGCGAAGCCCTGGCAGAGCTTCAGACGCTTGGCCAGTTTCTTGCGGGTCTGCTTGGAGCGGGTTTTGCCCATCGCCTCCTCCAGCTCCTTGATCATGTCAGACAGATTGATCTGGGAGAAGATGTCACGGATGGCCTGCGCGCCCATGCCGACCTTGAAGGCATCCGCGCCGTATTGTTCCTCCGCCTCGCGGAGTTCGACCTCGCCGAGGAGCTGGCCGCGCTGGAGTGGCGTGCCACCGGGATCGACGACCATGTAGTCCTCATAATAGATGACGCGTTCCAGCGAGCGGGCGGTCATGTCGAGCATGAGGCCGATGCGGGAGGGCATGCACTTGTAGAACCAGATGTGGGTCACGGGCACGGCCAACTCAATGTGGCCCATGCGCTCGCGGCGCACGCGAGAGAGTGTCACTTCGACGCCGCAGCGGTCGCAGATGACCCCCTTGTGCTTGATGCGCTTGTACTTGCCGCAGGCGCACTCCCAGTCGCGAGTTGGACCGAAGATGCGTTCGCAGAACAAGCCGCCCTTTTCCGGCTTGAAGGTGCGGTAGTTGATGGTTTCCGGGTTTTTGACCTCGCCGGAGGACCAGGAGCGCACGCGCTCCGCGGAGGCGATGCAGATGGACACGGAGTCGAATTCCTCGCCGTGCTTGGTTTCGCCAAAGATTTCTTTCAAGCTTGCGTCAGCGTTCATAATTGGATGCAGAATGGTTTACTTGCTGGTGGGTGGTTTGTCTGGACCGGCGGAATCAGAATCCCGCCGCCGTGGCGAAACGTTCGAGGCCTTCGAGCTCGACCTGCTCCTCTTCGGAACCGGCGCGCTTGTGGACCTTCACATCGAGGCCCAGGGACTGCATTTCCTTGATGAGCACGTTGAAGGACTCGGGAGTGCCTGCCTGGAGGGCGTGGTCGCCCTTGACGATCTGCTCGTAAATACGTGTGCGGCCCTGCACGTCGTCGGACTTGACGGTGAGGAGCTCCTGCAGCGTGAACGCCGCCCCGTAGGCCTCCAGCGCCCACACCTCCATTTCGCCGAAGCGCTGGCCGCCATACTGGGCCTTGCCGCCCAGAGGCTGCTGCGTGACGAGCGAGTAAGGCCCGACCGCGCGCGCGTGGATCTTGTCAGCAACAAGGTGGCCGAGCTTCAGCATGTAAATGTAGCCGACAACGACATCGAGGTTAAAGGGCTCGCCAGTGCGACCGTCGTAAAGGCGGGATTTGCCATTGAGGCCCATCCACTCGTAGCCCGGCTGCTTCTTGGCGTCCTTGATGAAGTCCATGATCGTCGATTCATGAATGCCGTCGAAGACCGGCGTGGCGATCTTGAGCCCCAGGGCCTTGGCGGCGATGCCAAGATGGGTTTCCAACACCTGGCCGACGTTCATTCGGGATGGAACGCCCAGCGGGTTGAGGCAGATGTCCACCGGCACGCCGTTTTCGAGGAAGGGCATGTCCTCCTCCGGCACAATGGTGGCCACGACGCCCTTGTTTCCATGGCGGCCGGCCATCTTGTCACCGACGGAGAGCTTGCGCTTCGCGGCGACGAAGACACGGACCTGCTTGACGACATTGGACTCGGCGGCGTTTTCCGTGCTCTCGATCTTGTCGAGGTTGCGCTCGCGCTCCATGTCGGCGTCGCTGAACTTGGTCTCGAAGGTCTGGATGATGTCGAAGATCTTGTTCCGGATCGGCGAGGCGTCCATCTCGATCGAGTCGTAGCTCTCCGCGAGGCGGCGGATGAGCCCCTTGGCGATCTTCTTCTCGGCAGCAATGATAATCTCGCCGGTCTGTCCGTTGACGATGTCGTGCTCGATTTGCTTGTTGAGCAGAAGCTCGGAGAGTGTGTCGGTGAGGGACTCGGTGAGCTCCTCCTTCTTGTTGCGGTAATCCTCTTCGATCTGCTTGATCTGCTTCTTGTACTCAGCGGGAGAGAGCTTCTCCTTGTCGGAGTCGGTCCCGGCACCACGCTGGGCCACGCGCACGTCCATCACGATGCCTGCGCAGCCGGAGGGCACGCGGAGGGATGTGTCCTTCACGTCGGCGGCCTTTTCACCAAAGATGGCGCGCAGGAGGCGCTCCTCAGGAGCCAGCTCAGTCTCGGATTTTGGCGTGATCTTGCCGACGAGGATGTCCCCAGGCTTCACTTCCGCGCCGATGCGCACGACTCCCTGGGCGTCAAGGTTCTTGAGCGCCTCATCACCCACGTTCGGAATGTCACGCGTGATTTCCTCCGGCCCGAGCTTGGTGTCGCGGGCAATGACCTCGAAATCCTCAATGTGGATGGAGGTGTAGATGTCCTCCTTCACGATGCGGCGGCTGATGACGATGGCGTCCTCGAAGTTGTAGCCGTTCCACGGCATGAACGCGACGAGCATGTTCTTGCCCAGGGCAAGCTCACCGTTGTCCGTGCAGGGACCGTCTGCGATGACATCTCCCTTCTTCACCTTCTGGTCGCTCTTCACCAGAGGACGCTGGTTGATGCAGGTGCCGGCGTTGCTACGGCCAAACTTGCGAAGCGGATAGACGTAAACGCCCTTCTCCTCATCTGTCTGCACGGCCTTGAGCGGGTTTTCCAGGAATTTCTCCTCCTTGCAGGGCAGCTTTCCATCCTTCGTGATGATGATCACATCGGCAGTGGCGGCGGCCACCGTACCGTTCGCGTCCGCGACGATCACGGCGCGGGAATCGCGCGCGGCCTTCCCCTCCATGCCGGTGCCCACAAAGGGAGCCTCGGCCTCCAGGAGCGGCACACCCTGGCGCTGCATGTTCGATCCCATAAGGGCTCGGTTCGCGTCATCGTGCTCAAGGAACGGGATGAGCGCGGCGGCAACAGAGACGAGCTGCTTGGGCGAAACGTCCATGAGGGTGGCCTTCTCGGGCTCCACTTCGATGAACTCGCCGCGATAGCGCACGGTGATCTTCGGCCCCTTAAAACGGCCCTTTTCATCGATCGGATTGTTCGCCTGCGCAATGTAGTGGTTCTCCTCCTGATCAGCAGTCAGGTAGTCAATCTTCTCGGAAACCTGGCCGTCCTTGCACGGACGGTACGGCGTTTCGATGAAGCCGAACTCGTTGATGCGGGCGTAAGAGCCCAGGGAGTTGATCAGGCCGATGTTCGGGCCTTCCGGCGTCTCAATCGGGCAGATACGACCGTAATGGGAGGGGTGCACGTCGCGGACCTCGAAGCCCGCACGATCGCGATTCAGACCTCCTGGCCCGAGGGCCGAGAGACGCCGCTTGTGGGTCAGTTCCGCGAGCGGATTGATCTGATCCATGAACTGCGAGAGCTGGCTGCGGCCGAAGAAATCACGCACGACGGCGGAAAGCGCCTTCGGGTTGACAAGCTTGGCCGGCGTCATGGTGTCCATGTTCACATCGAACAGGGTCATGCGCTCCTTCACGAGGCGTTCAGTGCGGGAAAGGCCCACACGGCATTGGTTCGACAGGAGTTCGCCCACGGCGCGAACACGGCGGCTGCCGAGGTGGTCGATGTCATCCAGGATGCCGGTGCCTTCGCGCAGTTTGAAAAGATAGCGCATGGCGGAGATGACATCTTCGGCGCAGAGGATGCGCAGGTCGGTGTCGATCTTGAGGCCGAGCTTCTGGTTGATCTTGTAGCGGCCGACACGGGTGAGATCGTAGCGCTTCGGATCGAAGAACAGCCGCTTCACCAGAGCACGCGCGTTTGGCGTGGTGGGCGGATCTCCCGGGCGGAGGCGGCGGTAGATCTCCTTGAGCGCCTCGTCCTCGTCACGCGCGGTGTCTTTGCGCAGGGAGGTGATGAGCAGGTCGTCCGGGGACGCATTGACAATTTTCACCGTCTTGTGGCCGAGCTGGATGAGCTGGCGGACGACTCCCTGTGTCAACGGCTCGTAAGCACGCGCCACAATGAGCTCGCCGTCGAGGATGTCCTTGAAGAGGATCTTGCCAGCCAGTTCCTCCTCGGCCAGGCCTTCCTTGAGCTTGAGGTCCGTAATGTTGTAAAAGAGCTTCAAGATATCCTCGTCATTCGGGAAGCCGATCACGCGCAGAAGCGTGGTGGCGAGGAATTTGCGGCGGCGGCGGCGGCGGTCGAGATAGACGTAAAGCAGGTCATTCGTGTCGAACTGGACTTCCAACCAGGTGCCGCGGTCTGGAATGATCCGGAAGCCGTGCAGCCAGCGGCCGTTGAGATGCTGTGTCTGCTCAAAGCAAATGCCAGGGGAGCGATGAAGCTGGGAGACCACGACGCGCTCCGCGCCGTTGATCACGAAGGTGCCTCGAACGGTCATCAGGGGCACCTCGCCCATGTAAACACGTTCCTGCTTGGCACCCTGCTCGTCCTTAAGCTCATAGGTGACGTAAAGCGGTGCGGAATAGGTCTCGGCCTCGCGGATGGCTTCCAGCGCAGTGAGCTTCGGTTCGCCGATCTCGTACATCACGAAGTCCAGCGACATCTTCTCGTCATAGCTGGTGATCGGGAAAACCTCCCGGAACACGGCCTGGAGGCCGACATCTTTGCGCTTGGAAGGGAGAATGTTCTTCTGGAGAAACTCCTCGTAGGAGCGGAGCTGGATCTCGATGAGATTTGGCGGCTCGGCGACTTCGTGGATTTTGCCAAAGTTGGTGCGCTGGGACATGGGGCGTGAGGACGGGTTTGGAGGCGGTGGGGGGCACGGATTGCGCTGCGGACATCTGAAATCAGGCGAAAAGCCCGATCTCAGACATCGGCGGCGCGAAAGGCAAAACGCCAAAATCCGGCGCAGGCACCGGTTTCAAGCGTGAGGGACAGGGCGCAGCCGGAGTTCAGCGTGAGACCTCCATTCCGCAGGCGGAGGCCGCGGAGTCCGGGGGTGTCACGATGGGTTTCTGGCATGCTATTTGGGAACTTTTGCAGGGAAACAGCGGGGAATGTGTCCGCGCCGTGTTTTTTGGGCCTCTCCAGACCGCGTGGCGTGCTTTGAAAAGCCGCGCCACGCGGCAAAGAGTGGGGTGAGTAACGTGAGATTACTTGATTTCGACCTTGGCGCCGGCGGCTTCCATCTTCTTCTTGATTTCTTCCGCCTCTTCCTTCTTGACGCCTTCCTTGAGTGTCTGCGGAGCGCTCTCGACGAGCTTCTTCGCTTCGGCAAGGCCAAGGCCCGGGACAACGCCGCGGACTTCCTTGATGACGCCGATCTTGTTGGCTCCGGCATCGGTCAAGATGACGTTGAACTCGGTCTTCTCCTCTGCGGCGGCGGCAGGTGCGGCACCAGCAGCAGCACCGGCGGCGGCAACAGGAGCAGCGGCGCTCACGCCCCACTTGGTTTCGAGGGTTTTGACGAGTTCAGAGACTTCGAGGACGGTCAAGCCGCTCAGTTCTTCAACGATTTTGTTTAGGTCAGCCATGTTAGTGTGTCGGTATCGCCGCTTTCCGAAGCATCGGATGGTTTAAGAGCAAAAGCTTTTGCTCCGGCGAGGAACCATTGGGTGTTTGTGTGTTCAGATCCCGCAGAGCGGGACCATCTGATCAAATTGGTGGAGGGGTGCGATGATTTAAGCGGCAGCTTCAGCAGGAGCGCCTTCTTTTTCGGCCTTGGCCTTGAGGGCGCGGGCGAGGGAGGATGCAGGTGCCTGGAGGACGCCAAGGAGCTGGGCATAGAGGACTTCGCGGGAGGGCAGGTCAGCGAGGGCCTTGATGGTGCTCACGTCGAGCAGCTTGCCTTCGAGGACGCCCACCTTCATGACGGGCTTCTCGAATTCAGCCGCGAAGTTTTTCATGATCTTGGCGGCGGCAAAGATTTCTTTGACGCCGGTGACGAAGGCGCTCTGGCCAGTGAGGTGGCTGCTCAGATCCCCTGGATAGCCGGCCTTTTCAGCCGCCTTCTTCACCAGGTTGTTTTTGAAAACGTGAATCTCGGCACCAACAGCGCTCAACCGTTTGCGCAATTCCGCGAATTTATCGACCTTAAGGCCGGTGTAATCGACGACGAGCAAGAAGGGGGATGCATTGACCCGGCGCAGGAGGTCGTCGATGAGAAGTGTCTTTTCAGCTTTCATGATTCAGTTCTGCGTAAGGATTAGAGTTTGATGTACTTGCCGATGTCGATGCGCACGGCAGGCGACATGGTGGCTGCGAGAGTCATGTTTTCAACATAGCGGCCGCGCGCGGAGGCGGGCTTGGCACGCACGACGGCGTCGATCAGGCTCTGGGCGTTCTCCGCCAGTTGCACAGGTTCAAACGATGCCTTGCCGATGCTGGCGGCGATATTTCCATTCTTGTCGAGCTTGAAGTCAGCACGACCGGCCTTCACGGCCTTGACAGCCCCGCCGGTGTCGTCGGTGACGGTGCCTGTGCGCGGGTTGGGCATCAATCCACGCGGGCCGAGCTGTTTACCGAGCTTTCTGACCTCGTTCATCGCGGCCGGGGTGGCGATGGCGACATCGAAATCGAGGAAACCTTCCTTGACCTTGGCGATGAGGTCCTCATTGCCGACGATCTCAGCACCGGCGGCCTTGGCGGCCTCTGCCGCGGCCCCTTGGGCGAAGACGGCGACGCGCACCGACTTGCCGGAACCGTGAGGCAACGGGCAGGTGCCGCGGACCATCTGGTCGGACTTCTTGGGATCGACACCCATGCGGAAGGAGAGGGTGACGGTCTGGTTGAACTTAGTGCCAGGGAGCTTGCGGACGAGGTCGGCGGCTTCTTCGAGGCTGAAGACTTTGCCGGCCGGGATCATCTCGGCGGCCTTCTTGTAGCGTTTGCTTCTCTTTTGCATGGTGGTGGTGCAGTGGTGGCGAACGGTGGCGTTCTCCTGCGTGGGGTTTGGGGTGAAAAAGGAAATTATTCGGTGACTTCGATGCCCATCTGACGGGCGGTGCCGGCCATGATGCGTGAGGCGCGCTCAAGATCGGTGGTGTTCAGGTCGGCCAGCTTGAGCTTGGTGGCCTCGAGGAGCTGGGCCTTTGTGATCTTCGCCACTTTTTTCTTGTTCGGCTCACCGGAGCCGGAGGCAATGTTAGCGACTTTTTTGAGAAGATTCGACGCCGGCGGCTGCTTGGTGATGAAGGTGAAACTCTTGTCCTTGTAAACCGTGATGATGGTGGGCAGCACGTCGCCGCCGAGTTTCTGGGTCGCGGCGTTGAACTCCTTGCAGAAGGCCATGATGTTCACACCAGCCTGACCGAGCGCAGGGCCGATCGGGGGTGCTGGGTTGGCGGCTCCGGCTTTGATCTGGAGTTTGATTTGTTTGACGATTTCTTTGGCCATGTGTGTTGTTCCCTTGCTGGATTTTTTTTAGAATGAAGTGTTGGGGGCTGGATCAGGCCTTCTCGACCTGCCAGTATTCGAGATCGACCGGAGTGGAGCGTCCGAAGATGTTGACCGAGACGCGCAGCACGCCGCGTTCAGGATCAATCTCCTCGACAACGCCGGTCTGGCTCTCAAACGGACCGTCGGCCACTCGGACCGTGTCGCCCGGGCTGAAGGCGATTTTGGGCACCGCGCCCTCCTCGCGTTCGCGCGCTTGGGCAAGCATCGCCTCGACCTCCTTGGGCCGCATGGGGATGGGATGATCCTTGGCACCGGCAAAGTTGAGCACGCCATCGGTCTCCTTGATAAAGTACCAGGTCTTGTCGATCAGGCGGTTGTGCTCGTCGAGCAGGTGGCAGTTGCAGATGACATAACCAGGAAAAAATTTGCGATTGGACTCGCTGCGCCTGCCTTTTTTGACCTCGGAGACGCGCTCCATAGGCACAAGCACCTCGAAGACATAGTCACCCATCTCCTCCTTTTCGATGCGGCGGAGCATGTTTTCCTGGACCTTTTTTTCAAGACCAGAGCGGACGTGGATGACGTACCATTGATCTCGTGCTGCGGGGATTGCGCCCATGGGATGATTGGAAACGGGGTGGGTTGGTGAAGGCGGAGTCTGGCGCAACGGATGACGAAATCACCGGCCAAACCAGACTTGGGCGGCCTTGAAGGCCTCACGGAAAGAGATATCGAACACAGCAACGAACGCGCCAAGGAGAATCATCGCGATGAACACCACCACCGTGGATTCGTTCAGCTCGCGATACTTGGCAAAGCCCTTCTCCTTGGCATCCCACGGCCAGGTGGCCTTTTTGAGTTCAAGGATGACTTCGCCGAGGTATTTGCGGATTTTGCTCATGAAAGCGTTCGTTCTGGAATCAGATCGGAATGGATCGGGAGGGATGCGCTGGCAGGCCAGGAGGGACTCGAACCCCCAACCGACGGTTTTGGAGACCGCTACTCTACCAATTGAGCTACTGACCTTTTTGCTGCGCGGAACGCTACCCGGAAGGAATAGCGGATGACGGAAGGAATTGCAAGTCCCCTGCCCTCAATCTCCAATGGAGACGAGATCTCCGCCGGGCCTGGCGCACAGACCCGGCGGAATCTCTGAGCAAACGAACCTGCGGACGAATTAGTCGAGGATGTCGGCCACGCGGCCGGCACCCACGGTCTTGCCGCCCTCGCGGATGGCGAAGCGGATGGTCTTCTCCATGGCGATCGGGGTGATAAGCTCCACGGTGATGGAGACATTGTCACCAGGCATCACCATTTCGACACCTTCAGGAAGGGTCACGGAACCGGTCACATCCGTCGTGCGGAAGTAGAACTGCGGACGGTAGTTGTTGAAGAACGGCGTGTGACGACCGCCCTCGTCCTTGGAGAGGACGTACACCTCGGCCTTGAACTTCTTGTGGGGAGTCACGGAGCCGGGCTTGGCGATGACCTGACCGCGCTCGATTTCGTTTTTCTTGGTGCCGCGCAGGAGGAGACCCACGTTGTCGCCAGCACGACCTTCGTCGAGCAGCTTGCGGAACATTTCGATGTCCGTGACGGTGGTCTTGACAGTCGGACGGATGCCGACGATCTCGACTTCGGACATCTTCTTGATGATGCCACGCTCGACACGGCCGGTGCAGACGGTGCCGCGACCTTCGATTGCGAACACGTCTTCCACAGGCATGAGGAAGTCCTTGTCGATCGGACGCTCAGGCAGCGGGATGTAGCTGTCCACAGCTTCCATGAGCTTGAGGATGTTGCCTTCGTGGGTGGCGTCGCCCTCCATCGCCTTGAGGGCGGAGCCCTTGACGATCGGGATTTCATCACCCGGGAAGTCGTATTTGGACAGGAGATCGCGCACTTCCATCTCGACGAGGTCGAGCAGCTCGGCGTCATCCACCATGTCCACCTTGTTCATGAAGACCACGAGGGCAGGCACGCCGACCTGACGGGCGAGCAGGATGTGCTCACGAGTCTGGGGCATCGGGCCGTCGGCGGCGGAGACGACGAGGATCGCTCCGTCCATCTGGGCGGCACCGGTGATCATGTTCTTCACATAGTCGGCGTGGCCGGGGCAATCGACGTGCGCGTAATGGCGCTTTTCGGTTTCATACTCCACATGAGCGGTGTTGATCGTGATACCGCGCTCTTTTTCTTCGGGAGCCGCGTCGATCTGGTCATACGCCTTTGCCTGGGCCATGCCCTTCTTGGCAAGGACGGTCGTGATGGCGGCGGTGAGGGTGGTCTTGCCGTGGTCAACGTGGCCGATGGTGCCGATGTTGACGTGCGGCTTGTTGCGTTGGAATGCTTCTTTAGCCATGGAGTAGGGTTAGGTGAGGGGGTGCGCTTGGTTCGTTTGTGTTTGCCGGAAATCCCCTCCGCCAAAAAAGCGGCCGCTGGAGCTGTTAGAGGGACTTGAACCCTCGACCTCGTCCTTACCAAGGACGTGCTCTACCACTGAGCTATAACAGCAATTCACAGACGGCGGCCCTGTTGGAAGGAACCTCCTCCTCTTTCGATAAGAAAACCGGGGCACGGTGAACCTTGACTTGGCGTCAAGAGACAATACGCCCCGGTCTGTCTCGCGAAAAAGTGGCCGGAGAGTAGGAGGGGCAGGCCCCCTGTCAAAGAATTTTTGCACTTTTGATAACAACCCTCCCCGCCCTGCCGCGCCCCAGGCTTCCCCGGAACTTTTCTTGTCGCCCCTCCCGGCCCCGCCATCTTCCCCCATGCTCACCCCGCTCGATTTGAAGCTCTTCCGCGATCTTGGTCGCATGAAGGGCCAGATCGTGGCTGTGAGCCTCGTCATGGCCTGCGGCCTGGCGATGATGATCATGACGCGCAGCATCATCCTGACCCTGGAGCGCACGCGCGATGCCTACTACCAGCGCCACCGGCTGGCGGATGTGTTTGGCAGCCTGAAGCGCGCGCCCAAGTCCCTCGCGGACCGCATGGCGGCCATACCGGGTGTGGCGGCGGTGGAGCCCCGCGTGGTCGTCAATGCCACCCTGGACCTCGCGGGCATCGACGAGCCCGCCACAGCCCATCTCGTCTCCCTGCCGGAAGACCGTCCCCTGCTACTCAACCAAATCTTCCTGCGTGCCGGCAGCATGCCCAGGTCTGACGCGCGCAACGAGGCGGTGGTGAGCGAGTCCTTCGCCAAGGCCAACCAGCTCCGCCTGGGTGACCGGCTCGTGGCGATCATCAACGGACGTCGGGATCAGATCACGGTCTGTGGCATCGGTTTGTCGCCTGAGTTCGTCTTCGAGGCGCGCCCCGGTGAAACACTTCCGGACAACAAGCGCTACGGCGTCTTCTGGATGAACGAGCGGTCCATCGCGGTGCCCTACAACATGGATGGGGCCTTCAACGACTTCTGCATCGACCTGTCTCCAGGCGTGATCGCTGGCCCGGTGCTGGCGGAGCTGGACCGGCTCCTCGCCGGATACGGCGCGCAGGGGGCATACACCCGGGCCGATCATGCGAGCGCGAAACGGCTCGATGACGAGCTAAAGGTCGTGCGTGCCTTGTCTTACGCCTATCCCGTGGTGTTTCTGAGCGTGGCAGCCTTCATGGTGAACGCGGTGCTCGCGCGCCTCGTGCGGCTGCAAAGGGAGCAAATCGCGCAACTGAAGGCCCTGGGCTACTCCTCATGGCAGGTGGGCCGCCACTATCTCAGCTACGCGCTCGTCATCGTGGTGATCGGCACGGCCACCGGCGGACTGGTGGGCTGGTGGTTCGGCGCTCTGCTGCTAGGCATTTACGATCTCTTTTTCCGATTCCCGGCTCTGGATTTCATGATGGACTACAGCGCTTGGGGCATCGCCCTCCTTGTCAGCGCGGCGGCCAGCGTGATCGGTGTCATCAGCGTCGTGTGGATGGCCGTCAGGCTGCCCCCTGCGGAGGCGATGCGGCCGGAGCCTCCGGCGGATTTCAAGCCCTCGCTGCTGGAGCGCATCGGATTTACCCGCTTCTTCGGCGTGGGGCTGCGCATGGCGCTGCGAAATATCGAACGGAGGCCCTTGCAGGCCGTTTTCACCGTCGCCGGCCTCTCGCTGGCCACCGGTCTCATGGTGTTGCCCGGCTCGATGGCGGACAGCATCGACTACCTCCTCACCTACCAGTGGAACGACGTGCAGCGGCAGGACGCGGTGGTCTTCCTCGCGGAGCCGGGCGGCGGCGGTGCTTTGCATGATCTGGAGCACCTGCCCGGCGTCCAGCGGGCGGAGCCAATCCGCGCCGTGCAGGCCCGCATGCGGCATGGGCACCACTCCCGCAAGCTGGTGATCACCGGCATGCCGCGTGATGCCGACCTCAATCGCATGATGGACGACCAGCGCCGCCGCATCGTCATGCCGGAGGAGGGCATTGTGATGTCCAGCCAGCTCGGCGAAATCCTCGGAGCGCGAATCGGTGATGTGATCCAGGTGGAGGCGCTGGAGGGCCGGCGCGCGATCCGCGAGGTGCCCATTCGCGGCTTCCTTGAGGATTTCGCCGGCGTGGCAGCCTACATGGACATCGACGCGCTGCGCAGCCTCATGCACGAGGGCGGCACGGTCAGCGGGGCGTATCTGGCCGTGGACAAGAGTCGGTGGAGCGAGTTCATGCGCAAGGTGAAGGACACGCCGCGCATCGCCATCACCCTGGTGAAAGAGGACCAGCTCGCCGCCTTCCGCAGCACCACCGGCCAGAGCATCGGCATCATCCGGAAGCTGTATCTCACCCTCGCCATCATCGTGGCCTTCGGTGTCGTGTACAACAGCGCCCGCATCGCCTTGAGCGAGCGCGGCCGGGATCTCGCCACGCTGCGCGTCGTCGGCTTCTCCCAGCGTGAGATCGCCGGCGTGCTGCTGGGTGAGCTGACTCTCCTTGTCATCTCCGCGCTACCGCTGGGCCTCCTCTTTGGCAGAGGGCTCGCCACCTTCATCATCACCCAGCTCCGCACAGAAACCGTGCGCCTGCCGCTGAGAATCAGCCTCTTCACCTACTCGCTGGCTGTGCTCGTCGTGCTTGGCGCCGCCACGGCCTCCTTCATCGTGGTGAGCCGCATGCTCAGGAAGCTCGACATGATCGCCGTGCTCAAGGCGCGTGACTGATCCGCCCCGGGCAAAATGTGCCGCGCAATCGCAAAATACGGCGCGATTCATCCTGCCACGCCGTATAGACTCGGCCTCCCACTGCCATGCGTCTTTTCGTTCCGCTCCTTGCCGCCTCCGTAGCCCTCAGCCACGCCGCCGACCCTCTCCCGGGCCATTCCGCGCACGGGGAGGCCTTCAACGAGGGGCCGCGCCAGGCGGCAGTGCTCATCCAGGGCTGCGGAGACGCGGTCAAATTCCCCATCACGACGAAGAATTCTCAGGCGCAGCAGTTTTTCACGCAGGGCGTCGGCCAGTTGCACGGCTTCTGGTATTACGAGGCGGAGCGCTCCTTCCGGCAGGTCGCCGCGCTCGATCCCGAGTGCGCGATGGCCTTCTGGGGCATGGCGATGGCAAATGTGAACAATGAGAAACGTGCGAAGGCCTTCATCGCCAAGGCCGCGCCTCTCAAAAGCAAGGCATCCGCGCGAGAAAAGCTGTGGATCGGCATGTTGGAGACCCTATACCGCGATGACAAGCGTGACAAAAAGCAGCGCAGCCTCGACTGCATCCGCGATCTCGAAAACCTCGTGCAGGAGTACCCGGAGGACATCGAGGCCAAGGCCTTCCTCGTCTGGCGCATCTGGTTTTCCCGCACCGAGGCGCCCATGTCCAGCTCCCAGGCGGTGGACGCGCTGCTCGATCAAATTTTTGCCGCCTCCCCCGACCATCCCGCGCATCACTACCGCATCCATTTGTGGGACAGCAGCAAGCCCGTCCGCGCCGTCACCTCCGCCGCCCGCTGCGGCCAGGCGGCGCCCGGCATCGCCCACATGTGGCACATGCCCGGCCATACCTACTCGAAATTGAAGCGTCACGACGACGCCGCGTGGCAGCAGGAGGCCAGCACACGCGTGGACCACGCCTACATGATGCGCGGCTTCATCCTGCCGGATCAGATCCACAACTACGCCCACAACGAGGAATGGCTTGTGCGCACCTTCAACGAACTGGGCCGCGCCAAAGATGCCGCCGCGCTCGCGCGCAGCCTCATCGCCAATCCGCGCCATCCAGCCACCAACACGCTCGACAAATCCGGCACCTCCGCCAGCTACGGACGCACCCGCCTCATCGAAACGCTGACGAAGTGGGAGCTGTGGGACGAGCTTTCCGCCTTCACCGCCACACCTGCCGGGCATCCAGCGCATGACATCACGCGGCTCCGCGCGGCGGGCCTCGCGGCGTATCATCAAAATGACGCAAAAATGCTCGCCGCCGTGCTCAAGGAACTCGAAGCCCTGAAACCCGCTCCTGCGGCCAAATCCGAAGCGGCAGCCAAAGATGACTCCAAAAAGAAAGAGGACACCAAGGGCGGCTCCAAATCCAAAGGCGATGCCAAACCGGAGGCCAAGAAGCCCGATGACAAGGCCAAGGCAGTCTCCGAGCTGAAAATGCTCACCGCCCTCCTCACCCCCAAAGTCACCCAGGAGAGCCAGCGCAAGCTTCTCGAGGCGCTCAAGGACAGCGACATCCCCAAGGAACGTCTGGCGCGCTACTGGCTCAAAGCAGGCGACAAAACCAAGGCTGCCGACCTCGCCAAGAATTTCCCGCAGGACCTCGCCGGTTCCATCGCCAAGGCAGAGTTGCTGCAAGCAGCGGGAAAACCCGACGAGGCCAAAAAAGCCTTCGCGGAGGTCCAGAAACTCGCCTTTGCCATGGATCGGGATCTTCCCGCCTTCCAGCGGCTCACCACCGCCTTTGCCAAGGACGCCACCTGGCCCGCGCCCGCTCCCAAACGCACGGACACCGGCATCCGGCCTGAACTCGACAGCCTGGGACCGATGCACTGGCATCCGCCTGCCGCGCCGGTGTTCGAGGCGGTCGATCTAGACGCCAAAGCGGTGAAGAGCACGGACTTCATCTCGAAAAAGCCCACGCTCTTCATGTTTTACCTCGGTCATGAGTGCGGGCACTGCGTAGAACAGATCCAGGCCTTCTCGAAAGCGAAGGCGGACTTTGACAAGGCGGGCATCCAACTCGTCGCCGTCACCATTGAACCCAGCCCGGTCGCCAGGAACATCCGCGCCAAGCTCGCGCTCAAGCCGGACGCCCCCCTCCCCTTCCCCATCCTCTGCGACAGCAGCCTGGAGAGCTTCAAGGCTGTGCGCGCCCACGATGATTTTGAGAAGGAGAACCTGCACGCCACCATCCTCATCGATACCCAGGGCCGCCAGCGCTGGCAGGACATCAGCTACATCCCCTTCACAGACACGAAATTCATCTTGGAGGAAGCGAAGCGCCTGCTGGCCATCGAAAAGCCCTGATTTGCCACAGTTCAGGCTGCTGGGTTTGGCCCGGACACCTTCATCCCCCTCCTCAGAATCACCAGCATGGCCGCAGGTGCCAGCCACAGGTGGAGCAGAGCCAGGACCAGTGCCGTGAGGCAGCGCACAGGCCAGACCGCCCACGAATGGGCCCCGGCATGCACCGCCAGCAGGCTGGTCATATACAGCACCAGCGTCCACACGGCCGCACCCGTCGCCACCAGCATTAGCAGCCAAGGCAGGCCGCGCAGCAAGGCCTTGAGCGCGACCGCTCCCACCTGCCAGAAGGGCCGGCTCCCGCTTGTCACCGCGGTGATCAAGGGCAGCGCGGCGAACAAGGCGAGAAACTCCGGCAGCAGCCAGGCCGCCGGGCCGTTTTCGTCCGCGCGCCACGCGCGCCATGTCATCCAGACCAGATTGAAAGCCCCCAGCAGAAACACATTCTGCCAGCGCGCGAAGCTGCTCTCAAGCGCAGCCACCGTATCCCGTTCCGCCTCCGTGTCCGGGGGCCTCTCCCAGGCCACCATCAGCCGCGCCAGCCACACTTGCACGCCGGCGGTCGTCAGCGCCACAAATAGCCAGCGCCCGCCAGTTTTGAGCATCTCCAGCCATTCTGGAAGCTTCGCGCGAGCCATCGCCGCCGCCTCGGTCCCCGCCCACAGCAGCGTCCCCGCGCTCAGCGCCACCAGCACCAGTTTCTGCTCCGGAACGGGCACACGCTCGCCATAGCGGTACGGCCAGCGCCACACTCGGATCGTCAGGATCAGCAGCGCCAGCGGCAGCAGCAGGGCCAGCGGCCAGGCGGGCACCGTGGCGTGAAACAACACGAC
This sequence comes from Verrucomicrobiaceae bacterium, assembly GCA_015075365.1. Classification (GTDB taxonomy): domain Bacteria; phylum Verrucomicrobiota; class Verrucomicrobiia; order Verrucomicrobiales; family Verrucomicrobiaceae; genus Prosthecobacter. The sequence goes on along the minus strand of JABTUN010000003.1, from coordinate 1,118,207 downwards.
CATCTCCGTCACCGCGCGTCTCATGAGGGGCAGCCACAGCGCACGCCAGTCCTCAAGCTCGTCCGGGCTGAATCCATGACCGCCTCCGGCCAGCAGCAGGCAGCCGGCGCACAGCGGAACCAGCGCCTGATGCGAACGCAGAAAATCCCACGCGTCCGAGAACTCACGCCGCAGCGGATGCCAGCGGAAATGCAGCACCAGACCCGCCGTGAGGCCCAGCAGCGCTAGAATCGTCGTTTGCAGCATCCGGCACAGTGGTGGGTGTTGGCCGCGGCCAAGGGAGGCTCCGCGTATCCGCCAGCCTGAAATTGGAACCCGAAAACCTGGAACTTGTTCGTCCTTTTCACGGATTCTCCCGGCTCTTTTGCGGCTTGAGCAGGCCCTTCTCGCCCTCCGGCCAGTACGCGCCGTCTTCGATCCACTCCCGCAGCATGCCGATCTGGTCTTCCGTCAGGCTCACATCCTTTCTCGGCATCATTTTCGGGTGTGTGCCGCCGCGCTGGATCGCGCTCACCAGCAGGCTGCAGCAGGGGTCACCGGGCAGGATGTACTCACGCCCGCCAGGGCTGCGTGTGAAGGCCGTGGCCTTGCTGCTGAGGTTCAGCGACGGCGGTGGCAGCGCTCCGTTGTGGCACGCCAGACAGTGCTGCTGCAGCACCGGCTTCACCTCCGTTAGGAAGTAGTGCTCGCGCTCCGCATCCGTGCCAGGCACGAGGGAGCAGGCGGGGATCAAGAGCAGCGGGAGGATAAAAAGAAGGCGGCGCATGAGCGCGGAGCATAACGACTCCCCGCTCGCAGGCTATGCCGAGTTTGCGCAAATTTGGGCCGCGTCTTGACGCGCCTCTCCGCATGTGGCGAGTTGGTCAGCATGAAACGCCGACACCCCATGCATGCCAACGGCCACTGCCGCATCGTCCTCACCGGCGGCCCCGGTGGCGGCAAAACCACCGCCGCTGACCTCTTCCGCCGGGAGATCGGCGAGCGTGTCGTGCTCGTCCCTGAGGCCGCCACCATGGTCTTCAGCGGCGGCTTTCCGCGCTCCAACCAGCCCATGGCCATCCACGCCGCCCAGCGCGCCATCTACGAGGTTCAGCGCAATCTGGAGGATGTGCAGGCCGCCCTCTACCCTGACCGCGTGCTGCTCTGCGACCGCGGCACCGTCGATGGCGCCGCCTACTGGCCTGGCGAGCCCCATCACTTCTTCAACGAGGTGGGCAGCACACTGGACGAGGAACTGGCCCGCTATGACGCCGTCATCTTCTTTGAAAGCGCCGCGGTGGGCGGCATGGACATCGAGGGAGGCAATCCCATCCGCAACGAATCGCTTCAGCAAGCGGTCGATCTTGACCACAAACTGCGTGTCCTGTGGTCCAAACATCCCAAGTTCATCATCGTCCCGCACAACCCGTCCTTCTTCAAAAAGATCTCCTTCGGACTCGCCGTCCTGGACGGGATCGTCAGCGAACTCGGCTGCAAAAAGAAAAAAACAAAGGCACGTTGAGCGTCTCGATGTCGCGCCATCCCCCGCGCCGGCTCGTGCACGATGATGACCGCACGCCGAATTGAGCCGCCAGAGAGGCCTGTCATCCGCGTTTATCCTCGCGCATGAAATCCATCCTACTGCCTGGCATTCTCACCCTCGCCTCCCTATGCACGCATTCCCATGCTGCCACGATCCGCGCAGGGGCCTCCGCAGTGGACATCACTCCGAAACAGTTCCCGATGAACATGCCCGGCGGCTTCAGCGCGAATATGGCTGAGAAGGCGCACGACCCATTTCATTCGCGCGCGCTCGTTTTGGACAATGGTGAAACCACCCTGGCCATGGTCGTGGTGGACAATCTCGGCGCGGGGCCCGACGTGCTGAACGAGGTGAAGGCGCTCGCGGCGGCAAAGACTGGCATGTCGCCGGACAAGATGCTGATCTCATCCACGCACACGCACAGCGGTCCGTCCCTCAATACGCGCAGCGAGGCAGCCGCCGCGTATTACAAGCAATTCGTCGAGGGCGTGGCGGGCTCCATCATCCAGGCGCACGCGGCGCTCAAGCCCGCCGCTGTCGGAGCCGCCGCGCATCCGCTGCCGGACGAGGTCTTCAACCGCCGCTGGTATCTGAAGCCGGGGAAGATGCCGCTGAATCCTTTTGGTCGTCTCGACACCGTGAAAATGAACCCAGGCACCAGCCCGGATGTGATCGACCGCCCCGCCGGACCGACTGATCCCGACATCACCATCCTCTCCGTGCAGGACTTGAAGCGGAAGCCCATCGCCCTGTATGCCAACTACTCGCTGCACTACGTCGGCGGCGCTCCCGACGGTCAGATGTCGGCCGATTACTTCGGCGAGTTCGCCCGCCTCATGCCCTCGCGCGTTCGTGGCGGTGAAAACTTCGTTGCCATGATGTCAAACGGCACCTCCGGCGACATCAACAACATCCCCTTTGGTGTCACACGGCCTCCGCGCGAGCCATTCGAGCAGATCCGCATCGTGGCACAAAAGGCGGCGGACACGGCCTGGCTCGCGCATCGAAAGATCGAGAAACACCAGTCCGACGTGCCTCTCGGCATGTTGCAGCGCGAAATCACACTCAAATACCGCCGGCCGTCCGCGCAGGATGTGGCGGAGGCGAAGGCCGTGCTCGACATCAAGGACAAGGATGCCATCGAAAAGCTGCCGCGCCTCGCCCAAAACTACGCCCGCAGCGTGGTGAATGCCTCCGAGCGGCCCGAGGACACGCTCACCGTCAAAATCCAGGCCATCCGCATCGGTGACTTCGCCGTGTGTGCCATTCCCTTCGAGACCTTTGTCGAGATCGGCCTCGATCTGAAAAAACGAAGTCCGTTCCCGCAAACAATGGTCGTCGGCCTCGCCAACGCCCGCCATGGTTACCTTCCCACACCGGAGCAGCACAAGCTTGGCGGCTACGAGACCTGGCTGGGCACCAATCAAGTGCAGGAGGACACCAGCGTGATCCTCACAAACAACCTGCTGGAGATGCTGGCGGAACTAAAGAAGGCTCAGTGACTCATGCAGACCTCCGTCGTCCTCCAGAAAATCCGCTCCGGTCAGACCGTCATCACGGCCAAGTCGTGCTACACCGATCCAGAGCTGGTCGAAATGATCGCCTCGTCCGGCTTTGATGCCGTTTGGATCTGCCTGGAGCACAAGCGTGTTGATGCGGCGATGATTTATGCGCTCATCCAGGCCTGCCGGCTCGGTGGCGCGGATGCGTTCATCCGCGTGCGCCCATCGAACTACACGGATGTGCTGCAGCTCGTCGAGGCGGGAGCGCGTGGCATCATGCTGCCGCGTGTGCGGCATGCTGACGAGGCCCGCGACGTCGTGCGCGCGATGAAATTCCCGCCGCTCGGTGCACGTGGCTTCGACGGCATCCACGCGGAGGCGGATTTTGGCCGCATCCCGCCCACGGAGTACCTGGCGAAGACGAATGGCGATAACTTCCTCGCCGTGCAGATCGAGGAGCCGGAGGTGGTGCCGCACATCGACGAGATCGCGGCGATTCCGGGTGTGGATGTGCTTTTCGTCGGCCCGGCGGACCTCACGCTGGGGCTGGGGAAATTCGGCAGGACCGACGACCCCGAGGTGCGTGCCATTTTGGAGAAGGTCGTCGCCGCGTGCCAGCGCCACGGCAAGGTCGCGGCCATTCCATGCGCGCCGGAGCAGGTGAAAAGCTACCACGCGATGGGCTTCCGATTTTTCAATGTGATCAGCGACTTCCGCTGCGTCTCCACTGGCATGAAAGCAGCCCGCGCGGCGGTGGAAATCTGACGCGCCATGCCCGTGACCACGCACACGCTCGAAACAGACCTGCTCGTGGCCGGTGGAGGCATCGCGGGTGTGTGTTGTGCGCTCGCGGCTGCCCGGCTCGGCGCGCGCGTGATCCTTTGCCAGGACCGCAGCGTGCTCGGTGGCAATGCGAGCAGCGAGGTGCGCATGCACATCGTCGGTGCGACGGGCCTCACTGGCGGCGAGGAACTGCAAAATGAGCTGCGCGAGGGTGGCATCATCGAAGAACTGCGTCTCGACCTCGCGGTGCGGAATCCGCAGCGCTCGCCTGCGCTCATGGATCTGCTGCTTTACGACAAATGCCGCCGGGAGCCGAACCTGACGCTCTATTTGAACACGACCGTCGTCAGCGCCGTGGTCGAAGGCGGGCTCATTCGTGAAGTGCGGGCCGAAAGGCCGTCAACGGAAGACGCTTTCATCATTCGCGCGAAGACCTTCGTCGATTGCACCGGTGATGGTCGTCTCGGTATCGAGGCGGGTGCTCCGTTCATGCGCGGACGCGAGAGCAAGGCGCACTTCGGCGAATCGCTCGCGCAGGATGAGGCGGATGCGAAGACGCTCGGCTCGTCGATCATGTTCCAGGCGCGCAAACATGACCGCCCGATGCCGTTTGAGGCTCCACCGTGGGCGCGACGCTTCAGCGCGGAGGATTTCAAGCTGCGACCCTATGGCCAGAGCGGCTTCGACCTCGGCCTCGAATACGGTTACTGGTGGATCGAGTGGGGCGGCTGTCTCGACACGCTGAAGGACAATGAGCGCATCCGCGATGAACTGCTCGCCATCACACTCGGCGTTTGGGATTTCGTCAAAAATCATTCGGACATCGACGCCTCGCACTGGGCGTTGGAATGGATCGGCTTCCTGCCCGGCAAGCGAGAAAGCCGACGCTTCATCGGCCAGCACATCCTCACGCAGAACGATCTGCTAACGTCACGCTCGTTCCCGGATGCCATCGCCTACGGCGGCTGGCCCATCGACACGCATCCGCCCGAGGGCGTCGATGCGCCGCACGAGCCGCCCTGCACGCAGCATCACCTGCCCTTCATCTACGACATCCCGCTGCGCTGCTGCGTCTCCGCTGGACCGCGCAATCTGATGTTCGCCGGCCGCAACCTCTCCGCCACGCACATCGCCTTTGCCTCCACGCGCGTCATGGCCACCTGCGCCGTCGTCGGCCAGGGCGTCGGCACCGCCGCGGCGCTCGCTCTGAAGAAAAAGGTAGTGCCCGCCGACATCGCAGCCGATGCGCAACTCGTTCATGCCATCCAGCAGCGGCTTCTACGCGATGATTGTCACCTGATCGGCGTCTCCAACGAAGACCCACACGACCTCGTGCGCACTGCCGTGCAGATCAACGCGTCATCTTCGCAAACCGACGCCGAAAGCATTCGCAGCGGCCAGACTCGCATCATCACGAAGCTGCCGCCTAACCGGCAATCACCCGGCCTGCATCGCTGGATGAGCCGTGGACTGCCCGCCACGCTTGAAATCCGCTGGAACGCGCCCGTTTCGCTCTACGAGGTCGTTTTGGTCTTCGACACCGGATTGCACCGGCTTCTAACCCTGTCGCAGGCCGACGGCTACACCCAAAAAATGCTCTGGGGCCGTCCGCAGCCCGAAACCGTGCGCGATTACGGACTGAGCGTCGAAACGGCCGCTGGTTGGCAGCCCATTGAGAACATCCAAAATAACCACCAGCGCCTCCGCAGGCATCTCCTGGCGCAAATCCAGCCCATCACCGCCCTGCGCCTCACCATCACTGCCACCAACGGCCTCGACGACGCACGAGTCGTCGAGGTGCGGTGTTACGATGGCGACGCCGCCGCCTGAATTCGGGTTGACGGACGCGCGATTTCCACGCAACGCGGATTCATGTCCTCGTCCCCTGCCCCGAACGACGTTCCCACCATCGAAACCCGCGAAGAAGTCATGTTTTTCGACACGGATTGCGGCGGCGTGGTTCACAACATCGCCTACCTGCGAATGATCGAGACCGCCCGGACCCGCCTGGCCGCCCAAATGGGCATGCAATTGCGCGACATGGCCTCCACCCAGCTTTTTCCGGTCGTCGTCCGCACGGAGATCGACTACCGCAAACCGGCGAAGCTGGGAGATCACATCCTGATCAAGGGACGGCTGGAGCGTCTGGAGAGAGCGCGCTTTTGGTGCGCCTTCGAGGTGGTTCGTGCCGCGGACGACATGCTGCTGATCACCTGCCGCCAGTCACTGGCCCTGGTCCAGATGCCCCAAGGACGCCCGGTGCGCCTCCCTGAGGACTGGAACGCAAAGTACACGCATCTGACAGCCGCGTGAACCTCCCGCCGGTCATTTGGCGACGTAATCAACAACGCAGACCTTCTCCAGCAGCGGTTTGATCTTGGCGACAAAAGCCTCGTGCTCCGCGTGGGGCAGATACACCTCCAGTCCCGCCTTGTCGGCGAAAGTCACCAAAAAGCAGTGGGTGAAGCCGTCGTTGAGTCCCTCCGGGCTCACATTCGTCCCCCACTCAAAGCCCTTCACCGTCGGGACCTTTTTCGCCAGTTCAGCAAAATCCTTTTCAATTACCCGCACCTGCTCCGCTGTCGCGCTGTCCTTGAACTTGAAGAAGACGACATGCCGGTAAGGCGCTTCGATGGCATTGGCTGCGGTGGTCATGATGATGAGGAGGCTGAGAAAAAGATGTTTCATGGCGCGGAAGAGTGACAGCTCAGGACAACCACGTCAATCTTCACAAAACGAGGCCACCTATCCGGATTTAGGCTTGCTCACCCCCGGCTCTCGCGCCGCAGGTGCCGCTTTTCCTGCCTGCGGAAGCCGTTCAAGCGCAGCGAGCCATCTGGGAGCACATCCAGCATTGTGTAGCCGTTGTTCTCGGCACCGCTGCCTTCCACCATGGCGACAAGAGTCGTGTAATGGATGCCCTCGATCTGCTGGTAGTCGTTCTTGTGGGAGTGGCCTTGGAAGACGGCGACCACCTTGCCGGACTTTTCGAGGAGCGAGCGCACTTCGGCGGCGTTTTGCACGGCGTGGGCTTTGTCCGCGTCGAGACGCTGATGCGCGAGGACGATGACGGGACCGCTGGCCTTGCCGAGCTGGCTTTCGAGCCACGAGAGCTCGTCTTTCGGCACGTTCGCATCCTTCCAATCGAAGTTTTTTCGCGAATACGGCATGCCGTCGCTGCGGAAACAGGAATCGAGAATGACAAACGTCACGCCACCGGCCTCGAGGCTCTCGAAAGTGCCGCTGGCCTTCGTGTTGGCGGCGAATTCTTTTTTCGTCAGCGTGCCGACGCAGTGATTCCCCAAAACATAGTGCCGGGGCATCGAAAGCCGCGCGAAGTGCGATTCCATCGTCTTGAGCCACTCGATCTCCTTTTCGACCGAATCGGCCTGATCGATGAAATCACCGAGTTCGACGACCAGAGCCGGTTTCTCGCGATTCATGACCTCCACGGCTTCATCGAGCTTCGCGAGCGCCTCGCGGTAAAAGCGCGTTTTGGTAGGCGGTTTGTCCGCGTAGTGCAAATCCGTCATCAAACCGACACGCAGCAGCGGTTTGGCCTCCGCATCGGCGGCTTGAAGCCCGCTGAATCCAGCGAGGCAAAGGGTGCTGTTTTGGAGGAAGGCGCGGCGGGAGGTCATCACGGATACAAATCGGGCGTCTGCTTGGTTTCTTCCGAGAGTTTCCAGCTCAGGTCCTCCACCCAGGCGAGATGGTTGAAGTTGCTGATGAAGGAGCGCTCGTGAGCGCGGCGAAAGGCCAGCATCTCTTCGAGCACCTGTTTGATCTCATCCTTCGTCGCTGTGGAACCTGCCAGCGTAAGCTTCGCGGAGACCTGGGCGCAGAGTTTCGCGTGTTGGAGGCCAAGCTGGAGGAATTTTACTCGTGCGGCGGCTTCTTCATCGCCACGGGCGGCCTGCGCGGCTTCAGCGAGCTGCTTTTCGCCAGCAAGGAAACATTCCGGTGGATACAGCAGATGCGCGGCCTTCGCCCAATTACGCCAGCGGGAGGTTTGCGTCGCCTGCATGGCCTGCGAGATCTTTTCGTGGCTGTCGGTGGTGTAGGCTTCCCATCGGTCGAAGTAGTTTTTCACCTGCGCCGATGCGGGGCCGAAGGCGGCGTAGTATTCGGCGAGCAATTCCTCAGCCGAAGCCTCGGGCCGTGTGTGCAACCGCGCGGCGACATACAGATTCGGCCCCTGCGTTGCCCAGTGGCCGGTGAGGGAGTCGTAATCGGTGGCGACCATGCCGTGCTTCACCGCGTGATGAAACTCATCCGCAAACTGATGCGCGAAGATGAAGGGCATGCAGTAGCCATCCAGCAGATGATTCGTGCGCATGAACAGCCGCGCGCCCGTTTCACACCAGCCGGTCCATTGCTGCTTCATCCACGCATGCTCGGCCTCGCTGCGCGGGAACCAGCCTGCGGACGGGCAGAAGCCGACGAGGATGTTCTCATTGAGCCGGATGCCGCTCGTGGGCGCGGAGAAGTAATTGAAGTAGGCGTAGCCGATGACGGTGGCGCCAGCGGGTGCCTGCCTCTGCACGTTCAGCCAAAAATGCGCGTAGCGGTCCGAGACGAAGCGCGTGCCGGCCACCTTCGAGTCCGGCGGATAAAATGTGAGGTAATCGGCTGGCGCAGGACCATCGAGCGCGCGGCAGTTTTCGCAGGTGCAGAGGCCGGGAATGTCATTCTCCACCGCGTTGATGAAGGCAGGCGAGGTTGCATCTGGCGGACGTTTTGCGCTCCACCGCATCACGACCTCACGGGCGAGATCGGGATTCGACACGCACATGGAAAAGCGGCCGCCCTTCTTCTTCGGGCCGCGCTTGCCGCCATCAAGAAGCTGGAACCACTCAGGATGCGCCTTGCCATCCTTCTGCCACCAGTCGGTGAAGGCATGGCCGTAGCTGATGGATTCGCTCCGTCCCATGCGATGCCGGCGCAGAAACACCGTTTGTTCATCACTGTATTGCTTCGCCGCCTCCTTTGTGAAGCCCAGCGCGGGATGCTCGCTCTCAAAGCCGAGTCCTGGCCGGATGTGTCGTCGGAAAAAGCGCGGCGCGATGGTTTCATCGGTCGTTTTGGCGATGATCGTCTTCTTCTTTGGCACAAACGTGCCCAGCTCTCCCGGCCACAGCCAGCGCACGCCCAGATCGCGCTCCAGCCATTCATACACGCCCCACAGCGTGCCCGCGCGTGTGTTCGACTCCAGCGGATCGCCACCGCTATCATCACTCGCGATGAAAACTTCCTCATCTGTCACCCGCAGGCGAAACGCCTCGGGAGCGAGCTTGGCGGAGGCAATGCCGCTCTCGCGACAAGGCCCCAAAACGATGCGCGGCCCCGCTTTCACCTCGCTCTCCGTGACGATCTGCATTTTCACACCGCAGGCCTTTTCGACATGCCGCGCCAGTTCCTCGGCCGCATAGCTCACAACACGCGTCGGCTTGTCAGGCGTCACAATGACTGCGGCGGGCTTCCCATTGCCCACGAGCGTCACATCCGCCTTCGCGGAGTTGAGTAGAAGAAGAAAAAGAGCGAGTCGTGAAAACACGACGCCAGAACGAAGGGGCGCGGTTGGATGTAGCTCGGAATTCGCGAAGCAAAGTAGCCATCTCGTTGCGCGAGATGAGCCATGCGCTATCGCTGGGACGATCATCTGTCGAACTTAACCACGCTTCGTGTTTGCGAAGCCGCCCGCTCATCTCGCGGAGCGAGATGGCTACTATAGGCTCCGCACATGCTTCATCGAGCCTGCGAAGCACTGATGTACATAGGCCATGGCTTTTTTCACCTTCGCTTGAGCCGCTGGATAATCGGCGTCGATGGCGAACAGCGTTTCGGCGATCTTTTCGACGGGCGTTTCGTCCATTTCGAGCAGCCACTCGGGCAGACCGATGTCTTCGAACATCCAGCACTTCGGTGAGTGGAATTCGGAGTAGGTGTGGATGATCGGCGTGCCGTTCGCGAGGGCGATGATGGGCGAATGCGGCTCGTGACAGACGACGGTGTGTGCTCTCGCGAAGATGGAGGCGGCTTCATCGGCGTTCCAGAAGGTGTCGAGGTTCACGACGTGCTTCTGGATCTCCGGCGGCAGCGGATCGTGGATGAGACGCTTGTTGTGACCCATCTCTTTGATCGTCTCGGGCGCGATGAGCACCTTGTGGCCGGTCTTTTTCACCCACTGCGTGACGAGTTCGCGGAACTTCGCCGCGCGGCGTTCGTCATCGGCGATCTGCTGCGGCGTGGGATGCAGCGGGTTGAGCTTCTCGGGACGCGGATCGTCCACACCGGGGTATTTGGGCGTGTTCGTGCGGATCATGACGGTGATGAACTTCTTCTCCTCCAAACCGAGCTTCTTCATCGTGGCGAGCCCTCGCTCGTCATCGCGCACGTCGATGCCGAAACAGCCGTCCGGGCCGAATTTGAGCACGGGTGTCTTCACGCCGCCCTCTTGGAGAATCTTCAGCGTCTTCGTTTCACGCGTGTAGATGAAGGCGGCGGCGTTCAGCAGCTCGATGCGCTCTGCCGCACCATCGCCCTGCACCATCGTGGGGAAGAAGGACTGGCCGAAGAGGCCGTAGCGGCGGCCCTGCTGGCGGCAGAACTTCATGTAGCTGAGGTCCTGGCCCATGCCGGAGTTGCGGATGAAGAGATCGCAGCTTTTGATCGCGTCTTGAAGCTTCAGGTCCTTCTCGCCTTTGCCGTCGAGCTTGCCTTGCAGGAACTCGACCTTCGGAAAGCGCCGCTGCAGCATCGCGAGGATGCGCTCGTCCACCTTCATCGCCCACACGATGACCTTCAGCTCCGGCAGATGCTGCTCGATCACCCGCAGCGTGCCCGGCGTGTGGCCGATGTCGCCGATGTTGATCGTGTCCCACGCCGTTTGCAGCACGAGAGTCTTCGGTATGCCATTCGCGGCAAAGACGGAGCCGCCAAGCGCGGCGGTAAGAGCGGAGATGAAATGACGGCGCGTGGGCATGATGGTGGAGACCTTGGAAAGGTCGCTGAAACGCCATTTTGGACAGGAACTTCACCCGTTCTTCAGCGACGCCATGTCGATGGAGAAGCGATACTTCACATCGGACTTGAGCAGGCGCTCGTAGGCTTCGTTGATCTGCTGGATGGCGATGACTTCGACATCGGACACGATTTGATTCGCGCCGCAGAAGTCGAGCATCTCCTGCGTCTCGGCGATGCCGCCGATGAGCGAGCCCGCGAGGCGTTTCCGGCCAAATAGCAGGCCGAAAGCGGACACAGGCATCGGCTTGTCCGGTGCGCCGACGAGCGTCAGCGTGCCGTCGGTGACGAGGAGATTAAGGTAGGAGTTGATGTCGTGATCGGCGGAGACGGTGTCGAGGATGAAGTCGAAGCTGCCGGCATGCTTTTGCATCTCGTTCGCGTCGCGGGTGATGACGACCTCGTCGGCACCGAGTCTCAACGCGTCGTCTTTTTTGCTCGCTGAAGTCGTGAGCACGACGGTGTGGGCACCGAAGGCATGCGCAAACTTTACGCCCATGTGGCCGAGGCCGCCGAGACCGACCACACCGACTTTTTTGCCCTTCACATCGCCCCAACGGCGGATGGGCGAATAGGTGGTGATTCCTGCGCAGAGCAGCGGTGCGACGCCGGCGAGGTTCAGGTTCGCGGGCACCTTCAGCGTGAAGTGCTCATCGACCACGATGCTCGTCGAATAGCCGCCGTAGGTCACGGGCGCGGTGCCGTGCTTGTCGGGCGAATTGTAGGTGAAAGTGGCGTGCGGGCAGAACTGCTCGATGTTCGCGGCGCAGCTCGGGCACTTTTGATCCGAATCGACGAGGCAGCCCACGCCCACGATGTCACCGATACGATGCTTGGTCACCGCAGAGCCGATCTTTGTCACGCGACCGACAATCTCATGCCCCGGCACGCAGGGATAAGTCGTCGGCACAGCGCTCCATTCGTTGCGTGCCTGATGCAGATCGGAATGGCAGACGCCGCAGTAAAGGATGTCGATCTCCACGTCGCGATCCGTCGGTTCACGACGTGGGATGCTGGAAAGAGCGAGCGGCGAGGTGGCGCTGGAGGCGGCGTAGGCTTTGGCGTTGGGCATGGTGAGCGGGCGTGAGTTTGTGAATGAACTAGCGCGAAGAAGCTTCCTGCCACAAGACCAAACACACATTCAGCCGCCCGTCCGTATGAACACCGACCTCATCACCGCTGCCACCCATGCCACCATCCATGCTGAAAAGCCCTTTCCTCAGATCGTCGGCATGCTGATCGAGGCAGGCGTGGAGTTCTATCACGTCGATTACCTCGCGCTTCAAAAGACGTTTTACAGCGGTGCAGGTGTCTTCGTGAGCACGCCGATTCCGCTGGAAGGCCTGCCGTCCGTCGCGGCGGATTTCGATGCGGAAGCGCTGCGTGCCAACATCCTCGATAGCCAGCAAAACGGCCAATCGTGGCGCGACTTCACCCTCCGCGCCATGCGCGGTGGCGTGCAAGGCTACTTCGCCTTCCTCCGCGGCCAGCGCGTCACCTACTTCGGCCGCCAGGGCGATCAGCACACGGAGTGGTTTCCGGGGGCGAAGACGTGAAGTCTTTCGCGCATTGCAGGCTCACTTTGCGAAGACCTTCTTCAACCACTCGTCCACCACCGGCGTCGCGGGATAGGCGGGATCGCCGAGGCGGCGGTTGATTTCAGCGTGGCCTTGGAGGCCTCTGCCTTCGAAGCCGCGCACTTCGGCGGCGGTGCCAGCTTTCGACAGAGCTTCGCCGAGCGCTTTGGACTGCGCGGTGCCGTCCACGCGCTGCACGTGCAGGATGAGGAAGGCGGGCGCATTCGGCGCGGCGGCGTGATGTGTGGGCGAGAGGGCGAGCTGGCGCTCTTTTTCACTGCCAAAGGCCTCGATGTAGGTGCCCTGCATGAAATCGCCACCTTCGGCGATCTGGCGCGGCACGTCGTAGCAGGCGCCATCGAGCGGAATGACGCCGCGGAGCGATTTCGCGCCGAGTTCGGCCTTTTTCAGATACTGCATGTCCGTGCCGACGAGCGCGGAGAGATGCGCACCGGCACTGTGGCCCATCAAAACGACGCGTGAGGCATCAAAGCCGAGTAACCCGGACTGCCGGATGAGAAACGCGAGCGCCGAGGCCACATCCTGCGCCTGTTGCTCCACCGTGGCAGCGGGCACGAGGCGGTAATTGATCGACGCGAAGCCATACCCCTGCGCGAGGTAGTGACCGGACTTCTCGATGCCGGTGGCGTTGTTTTTATCGCCACGCTTCCAGCCGCCGCCATGCACAAACACCACCAGCGGCGATCCGGCGGCGGTGGGACGCCAGTAATCGAGCTTTTGCAGCGGATCGCGGCCGTAACTCATCTCGACGGGCTTCGCGGCGGTGCTGTCCGCAGTCGCACGACGTTCGGCGATGCGTTCGCGCAGGCGCTCGACGAGCGGCAGTTGCGCCTCGGCGCAGGCCAAGGCGAGCAGGAGGACACAGAGCGTGAGGGAGGTCTTCATCGCGGGATGAAATGCACAAAGCGGGCAGTTGGTTACGCGAATTTTTTCGCTGGATCACTTCGTCGGCACTTCCAGCACCTGTTTGTCCGCGAGAAGGCGCTCGCGCAATTTCGCATAGTCTACGCTTTGCACCGGAGTGCCCGCATTCATGGCCATCACGGCGGCGGTGGCGGCGGATTGGGCGGCGACCATGAAGGTGAACTCGATGCGATACGCGCCGTAGGCCACGTAGCTCGATGAGGGGCACGTCGGGCTGAGGAGATTCGTGCATTCGGCGGCCTTGGGCACGAGGCTGCGATACGGAATGCCGCAGGGGATCCAGTCGGGCTCTTTCGACACGTTGAAGACCGCGCCTTCATTCCACACACGGCCGTCTTTGACGAGGCAGCGGGCGCTGTGGAAGTCTGGTGGCCACCAGATCAAGCCCACGCTGTCGTTCACGGGCTCGGGGTTCGCTTTGCGGAGCTGTGCCTCGGTCAAAACGAAGCCGCCGACCATGCGGCGGCCGTTGCGGACATAAAAAGCACGCGGCCAGCCTTCGTTGTCGGTGAACTCATCCTTGCACAGGCCCCATGCGGCCCAGGCCTCGCGTTGCCTCGCGGGCACGGCCTCGTCATGCGCCATGAACCAATACAGGCCGTGGATGTAGTCGCGACTCGTGCGCAGCATCGTCTCACGCTCCGCGTAGCTGGCGATGGGATAGAGATGATTCCAGCCGGTGAAGTTCGACGCGAGCGAGTGCCAGGTGCCGGGATCGGTCTTGCCATTGGGCACGCTGGCATGAGGCGGGCTGATGACACCGCCAGCAGCGAGATAGCGACGCTGCATCTCATAGTGCGTGATGTCGTAGTTCACAGGCTGCGTGATCGCGATGCGGTTCGCGGGATTCTTTGTCAGGCAGAGGCGGAAGCAGTAGCCCTGGATGCTGTCGTCCGCCGCGCCGTGCTCGCCGAGGGACTCGTCCTGCACGCCAAAGATGACGCCGCTCTTCGGATCGCCGGGGGTCTTGTAGGGATCGATGGGCTTGTCGTGCTGCTTGTGCGTCGTGTCCGTGCGGATGCCGTTGTTTGTCTCGCCATACTTCGCATTGCCCTCGCGACCCACGGCAAAGCCCACGCCCGCGAACGCCAGAAGATCGCCTTCGTAGGTCGCGTCGATGAACATCTTCGCCCGCACCTCGGCTCCGTTTTCAAAATGCAGCGTCGTGATGCGTGCGCCGTCTTTTGTCACGCCCGCCGTTTCCTTTAAGCGATGCCCGCGCAGCACGGTGATGCCCGTCTCCGCGACCCACGCCTCCCAAACCGCCTCCGCCACATGCGGCTCAAAGCGCCAGAGCTTCGTGTCCTTGCCACGCGCCGCTAGCATCGCCTCAAACGGCACCGTGCGTCCATAGCGCTCGCTGACACGTCGATAAAACTCCAGTGCCAGCCCGCCCACCGCCGGACTGTTTTGAAATGGCTGGTTGTCGATGTCCGTGCCGCCCAACCCCTCCACACTCATGCCGCCGAGATGCTGCCCCGCCTCCACCAGCACCACCCGTTTGCCCATCTTCCCCCCCTGCACTGCCGCGACCACGCCCGCGCTCGTGCCGCCGTAAATGCACAGATCGGCCTCCATCGGAGCGGCGGAGGCGGAAAACGTAAAACCGGTGAAGAGAACAAGAAGAAACGACCTCACAACCATCCCATAGCCTGCGCCAAAAGACAGGCAAGAGGGCGGTTTTGCGCCCGACCATCTTGCCACCATCACCGTTTCCCCCGGCTCAAATCCCCCGCCGAACCACGAATGAGCACGAATCGACACGAATCGCTTTCGAAGCCGGAGATCTTCGTAATTCTTCGCGTCCATTCGTGATTCAAAACCGTTCCAAACGGCACGTTTCACGTCCTTCTCCTCGCAGCGAATATCGCCGCGCCGCCGGCCGAAATTGGCAGTGGCAATACTACCTCCTGACCACCACGGCAGGCAAGTTCCTCCAGCGCGACGCGATCATCGCGAAACGCCTTTTCCTCTTGCAGGGAAGAGCCCGTTTGCGGCAAACTCGGCGCACTTTCGGATGAAACACGCGCTCCCACGACCTCTGCTCCTTCTCGCTTCCGCCGCCGCCGGCCTGCTCGTCACGCTCACCAGTTGCTCGACGCCGGAGGAGGAGATGGCGGCGCAGGGCTGGTGGACCGGGGACAAGGTGGCGGGCAGTCCGAAGATCGTCATCGACCTCTCCCGCCAGGTGGTTCGGTATTACAAAGGCGGGAAGCTCGTCGGCGCGGCCCCCATTTCCTCCGGGCGCGAGGGGAACGACACCGTGCGCGGCAGCTTCCGCGTCATTGAAAAGGACGCGGACCACCGCTCCAGCTTGTACGGCTCCTTTGTCACGCCCAATGGCACGATTGTGGAGGGGGATGTGGACTCACGACGGGACAGGCCGCCGCCCGGCACGCGTTTCCTGGGTGCCAGCATGCGCAGCTTCATGCGCATCACCGGCGGCATCGGCATGCATGAGGGCTACCTGCCCGGTTTTGCGGCGTCCCACGGTTGCATCCGCCTGCCCTCGCGCATGGCGGCCATTTTTTATCGCGCCACGCCGCTGGGCACGCCGGTGGACATCATCGGGGACGCGCCATCCGGTCACCTGGCCACCTGGCTGCCCGTGCCGCACAAGCTGAGCCGGGAGGACATCGTGATCGCGCCGAAACAAGAGGGAGACACCCGTCCGCGCGCCCGTGTGGCGATCGCCGAGCCGCCGCCACCGCCCGCGCCGCCGAAACCCAAACCGGTCGAAAAACCCGCCCCGCTGGTGGCCGCGAAAACGACGCCTGCCGCGCGTGGCGAGACCCGATTCATCCCGGCCCGGAAGGCTGCGGAGCGTCCTGCTGCCCCGCCGCCCGTCGTGGCCGCGACGGAGGCGAGAAAGTCGTCCTGGGGCGCGAGGTTTGGTGGTGGGGCGGCAGCGCCTGAGAGCAAAGCCAAGACAGCTCCCGCGCCGGAGGAACCCCAGCGCATCAGCTACAAGCCGCTGGCCAGCCTCGATCAGAAGTCATCCTCCTGGAGCCTGGCGCGCAAGAGCAGCCCGCCAAAGCCGAAGAAGGTGCCTGCGGTGCGCGGCCAGACCTACATCCTGCCGGGTTACTGACAGCGCGGCATGTGCGGCTGCTTCAGGGCCGTTGGAGCTGTGCCAGCGTCTCCTTTTTCAGCCTCTGAATGGCCTCGTCTCCCTTGGCGATCAGCGGATCAAACATGGGAATCTCTTTCGCATTCTGTCCCTGCTCGTGTTTGCGGAAACCGAAAAGGTAGGTCTCGTTCTGCGGACGCCAGCGGTTGAAGAACAGCGTGTCCTTCGCGATGACCGCGTGGCGCAGCGTTTCCAGCGCGGGCGCAGGCGTCTCCGGCGTCTTGAGACCCAGCCCCTCGACGAGTTTGCCCGCCAGCTTTTCATATCCCTGCTGCGTGTAATGCACGCCGTTCTCCGTGAGCGGCCGGGCTGCGATCCCCGGCTTGGGCACGCCGCCCATCAGCTCGAACCAATCGATGAAAAATGCGTTCTGCATCAAGGCCAGCTTCCGCAGCGCGTCCCGCAGGCTGGAAAGGTTCTTGTTCTCCGTGGTGAGGTCCGGCAGCGGCGGCGGCAGGTTTTCCAGCGGCGGCGGTGCCACCACCACGACACGCACGCCCGGGGACTTCGCGCGGATGAGGTCGATCAGGCCGCGGTAGCCTGAGAGGAAATCAGGCAGTCCGTTGAGCTTCTCAAACGCCAGTTCGGAGCCGTAGCAGAGCATGACCACCGTGGGCTTCAACATGTCCAGATGGCCGGCAAGACGCTGCAGGCCTTCCTCCGGCGGGCCGAAATAAGAGCGCGCATGACCAAACACGGTGTCGCCGCTCCAGGCCAGGTTCCGCACGCTCACCTTGATGTCTCCCAGCGCCAGGGCCAGGCGCGGCTCAAAGGCCCCATAGCGCTGCTCGCGCTCGAACACCGTGTTGCCCAGCAGCACGAGGCGGTCGCCGTCCTTGAACTCCAGCGTGGCCTTGCCCGGCGCGGCGGCGGTGTCCTGCCCGCGCAGCGCGACGACGGCGGAAAGAAGAAAAAACGTGAGAAGGAGCTTCATGGAGCGTGGGGAGGGAGAATGGAGCGCGAGGCGTGACATTGTCCAGTTTCAAGGTGAGGTGATGCGCGGCAGCAAGTCCGGCCGCACGCGTCGCGTGCGGTCCAGCGCCTGCGCCGCGCGCCATTCGGCGATTTTCGCATGGTTGCCGCTCAATAGAACCTCCGGCACGGCAAGGCCGGCGAATTCAGCAGGCTTTGTGTATTGCGGCGCCTCCAGCAGGCCGTTTTCGCCAAAGCTCTCGTCCACGGCGCTCATCTCATCCCCCAGCACGCCGGGGAGCAGACGCACGACGGCGTCTATGACGACCACGGCGGCGATGGCACCGTTTGTCAGCACATAATCACCGATGCTGAGCTCCTCATCCACCCACTGATCGATCGCGCGCTGGTCGATGCCCTCGTAGTGGCCGGAGATGAAAATGAGATGCTCCTCCGCCGCCAGACGCCGGGCGTCCGCCTGCCGGAAGGGTTTTCCAGCGGGGGACATCAGGATCACGCGCGCCTGCGGCCGGTCCACCGCCTGCAGCGCGGCCCACAGCGGCTCCGGGCGGATCACCATGCCCTGCCCGCCGCCGTAGGGCGTGTCATCGACGTGGCGGTGCTTTCCCATGCCGTGCTCCCGCAGGTCGTGCACATGCAGCTCCAGCGCGCCTTTTTCCTGGGCGCGGCCCATGATGCTCGCGCCCATGGGGACGGTCACGATTTCAGGGAACAGGGTCACGACATCGACGCGCATCGCAGGAGTTTGGATTCGAGATTTCTGATTTAAGACTTGGCATCCTTCGCCCCTCCAAATCTAAAATCCAAAAGCTAAAATTCGAAATTCCATGCCGCCCGCCGCTGATTCCATTCCCACCCCGTTGGAGCTCTTCCGGCTGCTGGACTGCGGCGGCATCTCGCGGGCGGAGTTTCAACAGCTCATGGCCGTGCACGCGCGGGAGATCATCCAGGAGATGGAGCACGCGCATGCCAATCCGCTGATGGCGCGCCTGTATCAACTGCTCAACCGCCGGGAGGCCGCCAAGTGGGCGCGCAAGCACGGCGAGGCGCTCATCCGGGAGATCCTCTGCGCGCTGGCGGAGGAGCCCGGCTTCCCGCCCGCGCGCTGGCTGTGGAATGCCGCGCACGCGCACATCCCGCTGGACTGCTTTTTCCGCACGCGCGGCACGCCGCTGTTCCGGTTTGTGAAGCTGGACGCCGTGCCGCAGGCCGTGACGCTCGTCATCGAGCACGGCGGCACGGACACCATGCTGCCGCTCCAGGAGCAATTCTACCTGCGCCGGAACCGCGCCGCCCGCCTCTGCGTGGAACGACGCGTGGTGATGGGGTGAAAAAGTGTTGCGGGTTGGCCAGCCGGGCAAACTCACGTCAGACTCTGCGAGCCCCGCGAGGGATGCGACCCATCGTAGAAGAAGAGTCGTCGGAAGGTCGGGCCAGATGGTTTTCTCCGCGGAGTCCCTCCCTCGGCGGTGTTGGTCAACGCGCGCCGCCTTGGGCCGGCAAGCACGCCAGTCGCGGGCTGCGGACTACGGAGCGCGATTTTTCTGGCCCTGGAGGTGTAACATTTCCGCCTGCGCGGGCTTTACCCGCGGATGAAACTGCCGCTTTTCCTTCTCTGCCTTGTCATGCCCGTCCTGGCCCAGGCGCCAGCTTTGACAAACGAGGTGCGCATCACCACCACGGGGCAGACACGCCGCGTTCAGTCCAATGGCATCCCGGATCACGCGCCGGGCCAGTTCCCCAACGCGCGCAACCCCAACACGATCCGCGCGCAGGACTACGATTTCCGCATGCCGCTGAGTCCCCAAAAGAAAGCGGCCCCCGCTCCCTACCGCATGCAGCCCTTTGGCGTGGCGGTGAACGGCGTGGTGCTGGACCCCTTTGCCGCGGAGTGGTGGCGGGGTGATCCCTCCAGCGGCTGGCAGTACGAGCCGCAGGGCGGCGCGATCGACCTGGGCCTCGACGAGCACAACGCGCATGTGCAGCCCAACGGCGCCTATCACTACCACGGCATCCCCACCGGCCTGCTCCAGCGCCTTTCTGGCGGGGAAAACAAGCCCGTCCTGCTCGGCTGGGCGGCGGACGGCTTCCCCATTTACGGCCCGTGGGGCCCCTCCGACCCGATGGACCTGAACAGTCCTCCGCGGAAGCTCCAGTCCGGCTACCGCGTGAAGGCGGGCGCGCGTCCGGCAGGCGGCCCCGGCGGGCAATACGACGGCTCCTTTGTGCAGGACTACGAATGGGCGGCCGGCCACGGGGACCTGGATGAGAACAACGGCCGCCACGGGGTCACACCGGAGTTTCCACAGGGCGCCTATTATTATGTCCTGACGGATGCCTACCCCTTCATCCCGCGCCAGTTTGCCGGGGAGCCGGACCGCAGCTTTGAGAGGCGTGGACCTGGCGGCCCCGGCGGCATGAACGGTCCGCCCGGCATGAGGCCGCCCGGACGCCGCCCGCCGCCCCCTCCCGGTGGTGGCAGGCGTGGCGGACCGGGCTTCCGGCCTCCACCGCCGCCGTTCTGAGCAGGTGCGCGGCAGATGAGGCGGCGTATGCGCGGTCAATTGCCGTTGCCATCCCCTGCCCGCTCGCCTCATTCGCCGCCCCATGCCCTCGAACGCCGTCCTCTTCCTCGCCCGCCGCTACCTGCGCGCGAAGCGTTCGTTCGTCTCCATCATCACCGTCATCTCCGTCCTCGGCGTGGCGCTCGGCGTGCTCGCGATGATCGTCGTCAATGCCGTCATGCAGGGCTTTGAGGGCGAGTTCCGCCGGGTCCTCATCGGCTACCAGCCGCACATGCTCATCAAGCCCGCCGATGGCAAACCGGCCGATCCCGCCGACATCGAGGCCATCCTCGCCAGACTCCGCTCCAAGCCCGAAGTGGCCTCCTCCACCGCCTACACGGGCGGCATCATCTATCTGGAGCGCGAAGGCGCGCAGACCGCCACGGAGCTCTATGGCCTTCCGCCTGCCGGCGCGGCGGAATACCTCCAAAAGATCGAAAAACACCTCCTCGACGGCTCCCTCAACCTTCGTGATGGCGACATCGTCACCGCCGACATGCAGGCGGCGGAGCTGAACGCGCACTCCGGCGACAAACTGGCCATCTACGCCTCCAGCAACGTCACCACCGCCGTCCGCCGCTTCCGCACCGCCTCCGACCTTTCCGACGAAAAGGAACGCCACGCCGCCTACAAGGACATCAAGCTCCATCCGCTTCCCATCCAGCTCCTCGGCTACCTCCGGTCGGAGTCCGCCGGCCACTACGCCTACGCCACCCAGGCCACCGCGCAGAAAGTCTTCGGCCTGGGCGAAAAAATCACCGGCGCGATGGTCGAGGTCCGCCAGCCAAACGACATCAAGGCCTTCCACCAGCGCCTGCTCGATGAAAAAATCATCCCGGACGGCTGGAAGGCCGTGCTTTGGACTGATGTGGGCGACGCGCGCCTCGCGGCCATGAGCAACGAACGCTTCATGATGTTTTTCATCATCAGCATCATCGGCCTCGTCGCCGCCTTTGCCGTGATGAACACCACCATCACCGTCACCACGCAGAAGCGCCGCGAAATCGGCGTCCTCACCTCCCTCGGCGCGCGGCAGGGCCAGATCGTCCGCATCTTCGTCTTCCAGGCCGCCGTCGTCGGTGTCGTTGGCACCCTCGCCGGCCTCATCTTCAGCGGCCTCGTGCTCACCTATCGCAATGAAATTCGCGCCCTGCTTGCCGGTGGTGCCTCGACGGACGGCCTCTTCCTCTCCACCATTCCCGCGCACATCGACCCCGTCTTCATCACCGCCACCTGCATCGGCTCCATCCTCCTCTGTCTCTTCGCCGCCCTCCCCCCCGCCTGGCTCGCCTCCCGCGTCGATCCCGCCGTCGCGCTGCGGGATTGATCCCAATCCAAAATCAAAAATCTAAAACTCACATGACCCAACTCCTCATCACTGGTTGCAAAGGCCGCATGGGCCAGGCGCTCCTCCGCGCCGCTGAAACCCAGAACGTCCCTGTCGCCGCCGCCATCGACATCGGCGACGACTTCCCCGGCGCACTGGCCAAGAGCGACACCGTGATCGACTTCACCTCCCATCATTTCGCCGATGAGCTGCTGCGCGAGTGCCTGAAGCAGAACAAGCGCCTCGTCATCGGCACCACCGGCCACACGAACGAGCAACTCGCCGCCATCCGCGAGGCATCCAAGACGCTGCCCATCGTCTTCGCCTCCAATTACAGCGTCGGTGTGAACACGCTCTTCTGGCTCACGCGCAAGGCCTGCGAGCTCCTCGGGCCGGACTTCGACCTGGAGGTCGTCGAGATGCATCACCGCATGAAAAAGGACAGCCCCAGCGGCACCGCGCGCACGCTGGTGGAGATCCTCGCCGACGTGCGCGGCCTCGAATACGACAAGGACTGCCGCCACGGCCGTTTCGGCGATGTCGGCGCGCGCACGCCCAAGGAAATCGGCGTCCACGCCTTGCGCGGCGGCGATGTCGTCGGTGATCACACCGTCATCTTCGCCAATACCGGCGAGCGCGTCGAACTCACCCACAAGGCCAGCTCCCGCGACACTTTTGCCAATGGCGCCGTCCGCGCCGCCGTGTGGCTCGCCGGCCAGAAACCGGGCCTGTATTCGATGCAGGATGTGCTCGGTCTCAAATAGGAGCGCGGATGCCCTCATCCGCCTGCGTTGCCAGCGATTCGAGGAAATGCGCTATGTCGGCCCGCATCCTGATCACCCCGCCACGAAGCCGCAGCTTGGTGGTAATCGTATGGCTGCTGGTCTGGCTGGGACCCGTGGTGAACTATTTCCACTTCAATGCAAGGGCTGTTCGCGGCGACTATCCACCTGAGGCCGACAGCATCGGGATCCCGATCATGACTCATGCCCTACTCTTTTTCCCGTTTGAGTTGTTCGCTCTGCGAGGATTGGACTTCTATCGCGGTGGTTTGTCACTTTGGTGCTTTAGCAACCGGAAAAAGTTCTTCGCCGCCCTTTCCACCATCGCCTCAATTTACCCCTTTGGCCTGTGGTGTGCATTCATGACGCTCGACGGCCTGTCCGCCGGTTTCTACGGCACCTCCCTCTTCTACATCCTGCGTCTTTATGCATTTTTGCTGCTGCGCGTCGGCTTGATGCAGGCTTATGATCAGCCAAATGAAGACGAAGACGATGACGATGTGTAAACTTACCGAAGCCAGCGTCCGCCCCTCATGACCCACGGCATCGCGCTCGGCTCGAACCTTGGTGATCGCGCCGCGAACCTGCGGCGCGGGCTCGATTTGCTACGCGAGCGTGTTTCCATCACGAAAATGATGACCGCGCCGGTGTATGAGACAGCGCCGGTGGATTGCGCGCCGGGAACGCAGGCGTTTTTGAACACCGTGGTGGAAATCGAGGCCGACATCGCCCCCCATGACCTCCACGGCCACCTGAAGGCCATCGAGACCGCGCTGGGCCGGCCGGAGGTGCATGAACGCAACTCCCCCCGCACGCTCGACCTCGATATCCTCTACTCTGGCGGCCTGTGTATCGATGATGACACGCTGACCATCCCGCATCCGCGCCTGCACCTGCGCCGCTTCGTGCTCCAGCCGCTGGCGGACATCCGCCCCGGCCTGGTTCTGCCCGGATTCACCCAAACCATCTCCGAACTGCTCTCCGCCCTCGACGACGCGCCGGATTCCGTTAGGGTCCGCTCCGAAATCTAAAATTTGAAATGGCTGACCAGGCCCGCATCTCCAACCTCGACGCGATCGACTCCTTCCGCTCCGCGCTGATTGTCTTCATCGAGAAGGCTCGTCAGGCGCTCGATGCTGCCCAGGACGCGGTGAAGAAGACGCGCGGCTGGCTCCAGACAGAGCAGCCGCAGTTTTGGATGGCCCAGATCAAAATGCGGCAAAAGAAACTCGATCAGGCACAGGCGGAGCTGATGAGCGCGCGCCTGTCCGAATTCATCGACAGCCCCACGGTGCAACAAATGGCCGTGCGCAAGTGCCGTTATGCCTTGGAAGAGGCGCAGCAGAAACTGGAGCGCACGAAGGCCTGGGCGCGCGACTACGACCGCAGCATCGATCCCCTGGCCCGCAAGCTCGACGGCCTGCGCAATTTCATCGAGGAGGATCTCACCCTGGCCGTGGCTCATCTATCCGAAATCCAGCGCCTCATCGCCGCCTACAACGAGTCGTCCGCGCCTGCGGCTTCCCCTGCTCCCGCTCCTGAGTCTTGAAGCTTGAAACCTGGAACTTGAAACTCTGTCCATGAACCTCACCCAAACCGCACGCGAACTCGCCGAGCACTGGCACGCCACCAAAGTCCACTGGCGGGACGCGAAGGCACAGGAGTTTGAAAAGCGCTACCTTGAGCCGCTGCCCAGCCTCGTCACCAAGACGAGCTCCATCATGAACGAACTCGAAGTCCTCCTCAAAAAAATCAAAAAAGACTGTGAGCAAGCTTATTGACCTCCGCGCTTCGCGCATTCTCCAGCTTCACCTGACCCTGCGCGATGCCGCGGCCGACTTTGCGCGGCGCAGCGAACAGATCGCCCGCGAAACACGCTCGAAACGCTACACGGCGGAGCAGAATCATCTCCAGCAGATCGAGACGCTCGAGGCAGAGGCCGCCAGGGCCGCCGCGGATGTCACCAGCCAGTGGGAAGGCCATGCCGCGACCGTCCGTGCCCGCCACGCCGCGCGCGCCACCGCCTTCACCCGCTATCAGAACCGCATTGAGCGCGACCTGCCCGCCATGACGCAAAAGCAGCGGGAAAGCTGGCTCGGACGGCAGCAGATCCGCAGCGTGCAGGCACAGTCCGCGCTCAAGCGGGAGCTGGCTCGCATCGAGGCCTTTGCCGCGCCGCTGTTTGAGCGTCTCTCCGCCGCGAAAGACCGCCTGCTGGCCGTGCTGAAGGCCACGGGCGGCCGCCTTGCCCGCCAGGGGGCGGTCACGCCGTCTGCCATCGCGCTGGATGACATGCCCGCGCGCGTCGCCGCCATTGAGGCGCATGCACAGGGCTTTGAGGAGCTGCTCGCCACGAAATCCGGCGGTCTCTTCGGCATGTTCAGCAAGTCACCGGTCGATCTCCAGCAACTCAGCCGCGCCGTGCAGGACTATGAGACCGCCATGGCGGAGCTGAACGCCGCCATCGACGCCGCCAATGCGAAAGTGCAGGCCGCCTGCGAGGCGGAGGAGGCGCGCATCGCCGCCGAAAAGACACGCGTCGAGGAAGTCGCCCGCACCTTCAAAGAGCAGATGCAGAAGCGCCTCGCCACGCAGATCCCCGCCTGCCTCGCGCGCAACGAGCGCCTGCTCCAGCGCAACCTGCGTCGCGTCGGCTCGCAGAAGGCCGTGCATCTATCCCAGGTCGAGTCCCCCTTCATCGACCGGCGCAACCAGCTTGAGTCCCGTCACCAGCTCAACCTGTCCACCATGGACGCCGCGGCGAAAAAGCGCTGGGACGACCTGCAAACCGAGTGGAATGCCAAAACCCCCGATTTGCTCGCTCAAATCGACGAGGCCGCCCAAATCACCGCCACGCCGTGGAGCGCAGAGTACACCGCGCCGACCGTGTTTCCGCCGCACAGCCGTTTTGCCGGGCTGAACCTCGATTTGAGCAAGGAGGCCACGATTTTCGCCAAAGACTCGCCGCTGAGCCTCGCGGGCCATGAGCATGTCTCGCTGCCGCTGGCGCTTACCTTTCCTCAAGAGGCCTCGCTGCTCATCGAAACGGATGACGATGGCGGCAAGTGGGTGCCGGAGGTGATGAACAGCATCATCTTCCGCATCTTGAAGACCGCGCCGCCCGGCAAGGCGCACTTCACCATCATCGACGCCGTCGGCCTCGGGCAAAACTTCGCCGGTTTGATGCACTTGGCCGATTACGAGCCCGCGCTCATCAATCGCCGCATCTGGACGCAGCGTGACCACATCGAGGAACGCCTTCAGGAGCTCAACGAGCACGTCGAGAAAGTCATCCAGATGTACCTGCGCAACGAATACGCCACGATCACCGAGTACAACGAGCAAGCCGGCAGCGTGGCGGAGAAATACCACTTCCTCGTCATCGCCGGACTGCCCGCGAGCTTCAGCGAGAGCGCGATGGCACGCCTGAAGAGCATCCTCGCCAGCGGACCGCGCTGCGGTGTCTTCACATTCGTGCATTGGGATCGCCGTCAAAACCTGCCGGAAGGCCTCAGCGCCGAGGATTTGCGCAAATTCACCGTTCGTCTCGTCCGCGAAAAGGGCGTGGTGAGCTTTGGCGGCATCTCGACGCTCACACTCGATCCTTTCGTCAGCGACGAGATCGCCGCCGACCTCGCGCATCAGATCGGCAAGGCCAGCATCGACTCGAACCGCGTGCAGGTGCCCTTCTCCATCGTCGCGCCGAAGGAGATGTGGAGCGAAAGCACCACGAACGAGCTGCGCATCGCCATCGGCCGCACGGGCGCGACGAAGCTGCAATACCTCGCCATCGGCAAAGGCACGAAACAGCACGCGCTGCTCGCCGGCAAGACCGGTTCCGGCAAATCCACCTTGCTGCACATCATCATCACGAATCTCGCGCTCACCTGCAGCCCGGACGAGATCGAGTTTTACCTCATCGACTTCAAAAAAGGCGTCGAGTTCAAGTGCTACGCCGATGCGAAGCTGCCGCACGCCAAGGTCATCGCCATCGAGAGCGACCGCGAGTTCGCGCTGAGCGTGCTGCAACGCATCGACGAGGAATTGAAGCGTCGCGGTGAGTTGTATCGCAAGCTCGGCACGCAGGATTTGGCCGGTTACAAACGCGCCGGTGGCACGGAGCCGATGCCGCGTGCGATGCTCATCATCGACGAGTTCCAGGAATTCTTCGTCGAGGACGATTCGGTGGCTCAAGGTGCCGCGTTGCTGCTCGACCGCATCGTGCGTCAGGGCCGCGCGTTCGGCATTCATGTGTTCCTCGGCTCGCAAACGCTCGGCGGCGCTTACACGCTCGCCCGCACCACGCTGGGCCAGATGGTCATCCGCATCGCGCTGCAATGCAATGAAGCCGACGCCGCGCTCATCATGGACGAAGGCAATGTGGCCGCGCGTTTGCTCTCGCGACCCGGTGAAGGCATCTACAACGATGCCGCGGGCGCTTTGGAGGGCAATTCGCCCTTCCAGGTCGTCTGGCTCACCGACGAGGAGCGCGACGAAAACCTCGCCAAAGTCACGAAACTCGGCCAGGAGCGCGGATTCGCCAAAAAACGGCCCATCGTCTTCGAAGGCAACATGCCCGCCGATGTGCGCGACAACCCGCTGCTGGCCGCCGCGCTCGAAAATCCGCCCGCGAAGGCTCCTGCCGATCCGCGCGTGTGGTTGGGCCTGCCAAACGCGATCAAAGGCCCGACGGATGCGATGTTCCCGCGTCAAAGCGGCCGTCACCTGCTGCTCGTGGGCCAGAACGACGAGGCCATCGCCGCGATTCTCGGCCTCGCCATCATCGGCCTCGCCGCGCAGCATCCGCGCGACAAAGCGCCCGCGTTTTACCTCATCCACGGCGCTCTCAACGACACACCGGAGTTCGACTTCCTCGAAGCCGCCGCCGCCAAAGGCCGCGCGAAGGTCACGCAGGGCCACGAAGCCCCTGATTTCATCGCCGAAGTCCACGCCGAGATGAAACGCCGCAGCGACGAAGGCAGCGCGGGCGATCCGCCGATCTTCCTGCTCGTGCACGGCCTGCAAAAGTTCCGCAAGCTGCGCTACGAGGAGGATTTCTCCTTCGGCGGCGACGACTCGCCGAAGCCCGGCAACCAGCTCAACGACATCATCAACGAAGGCCCGCCGCTCGGCATCCATCTCATCACCAGCCTCGACACGCTGAACAACATTCAGCGCTGCCTCAGCCGCAAAGCCTTGAGCGAGCTCGGCATGCGCGTGCTCTTCCAAATGAGCGCGAATGACTCGGCGAGCCTGATCGATTCACCGAAAGCCGGATCGCTGGGCCTGAATCGCGCGCTGTTTTACTCCGAGCACGAGTCGCGCATGGAGGTGTTCAGGCCTTTTGCGCTGCCGACTCAGGACTGGCTCGCATCTTTTTGATCTGGCGGAGCAGCCTTCTCCGGCGCGCGGGCGAAGACAAATCGGGGAACGCCCGCGAGGTCGGGCACGACCTCGCAGGCCGTGTAGCCAAGGCTGGCGGCCTTGTCCGCCGTGGCGACACCTTGATCGTGGCCGACCTCCAAGGCGACGAGCGCGTTGCGCGCCAGATGGGAAGGCGCGGCCTCGAGAAAACGGAACACGACTTCCGTTCCCACCGGGCCGCCATCGAGCGCGAGGTGCGGATCACGCCGGACCTCGGGAGCCAGCGTGGCGATCTCCGCACGCGGGATGTAGGGGAGGTTCGCCACGATGAGATCGAACTCACCGCTGATCTTTTCGAACAGGTCGCTGCGCACGGTCTGCACCGGCAGCGAACCGGCGAGGCGGGAGACATTGAGCCGGGCGAGGTCGAGCGCATCCTCGCTGATGTCCGCCAGGACAGTGGGGCGGCCGAACGCATGCGCGAGCGAGATGCCGATGCAGCCGGAACCGGTGCCCATGTCAAGAACCCGTGCGGGCGGCGCAGCAGCGAGACGTTTTTCAACGAGCTCGACCAGGTATTCCGTTTCAGGTCGGGGAATCAAGGCGCGGTGATCGGACACAAACTCGCGCCCCGCGAACTCAACGGTTCCCAGCAGGTGCTGGAGAGGTTCCCCCTCCCCGCGGCGGCGCAAGAGGTCACGCAGCACGCCTAGCTGCGGCTCGGCCAGGTGCTCGCCAAAGCGCAGGTAGATGTCCAGCCGGCGGCAGTGCAGCACATGGGCCAGGAGGTGCTCCATGTTGAGCCGGGCTTCGTCGATACCCTTCTTTTGCAGGTAGGCGGAGCCGGAAGTGAGGACTTCGAGGAGCGGTTTCGTGGCGGGATTCAAGACAGTCCCTTCATGCCGCCGCCGGAGACGCTCGTCACGTCGAAAATTCAAGCCTCCGCGCCGGAGGAGGGTGAAGATCGAACAAGAAATCTTGAAGTCCGAAGTGCAGAGGCCCTTCATGATTCGGAGTTCCTTTTTCGACATTCGATCTTCCTCTGCATCCCGGAAAAACTTCCCACTGGCCTCTTTCCCGCAGGCTGGCTACACATTCACGACTCGCATGGCGCACGACCCGTTTCTCAACCAATCCCAAGACCACGGCGGACCGTCCATGCCTTTGCTCAAGGAAGGCCAGTTCCTCTTCAACCGCCGCTACGAGCTGGTGGGAAAGCTCGGCGCGGGCGGCATGGGCGTCGTGTGGCTGGCGCGCGATCACACGGAGGAGACGCAGGTGGCTCTCAAATTCCTGCCCGCCGTGCTCGTCCAGCACGAGGCGGAAATGAAGCGCCTGAAGGAAGAGGTGCGCGCCGGGAAGGAACTGCGCCATCCCGGCATCGTCGCCACCTACGCGCTGGAGCTGGAGGGCAGCACCGCGGCCATCGTCATGGAGTATGTGGAGGGAAAGACGCTGGCGGAGCTGCTGGAGGCGCAGGCGCGCGGCTTCTTCGAGCCGCAGGAGATCACCGGCTGGACGCGCGACATCGCCGACGCGGTCGATTACCTGCACCGCGACGCCAAACGCATCCACCGCGACCTCAAGCCCGCCAACATCCTCGTCGATGCCGCCGGGCGTGCCCGCCTGATGGACTTCGGCATCAGCCGCCGCGTGCAGGAGAGCGTCACGCGGCATAGCAAGGGTTCTGTAGTCCCGGCTTTAGCCGGTTCTGAGATTCCGGCTGAAGCCGGGACTACAAAACAAGACAGCAGCGCCACGCTCGCCTACGCCAGCCCGCAGCAGCTCGCGGGAAAACCCGCCGCGCCTGCGGATGACCTCTACAGTCTCGGCGCGCTGCTCTATGAGCTGCTCACCGGCACGCCGCCGTTTTTTCGCGGCAATGCGGATGAAGTGCGCGGGCAGATCAAGCACGAGCCCGTGACGCCGCTGCTGGAGCGGAGGGCGGAACTCGTCAGTGAGGGCCTGAATGCCTCCGTCGGCGAAAAAGTGCCCGCAGCGGTCGAAAAGGTGATTCTGGCCTGTTTGGAGAAGGAACGGGAGAAGAGGCCCGCAAGCGCCAAAGCCGTGTGCGAGGCGCTGGTGGCAGGTAGGGCGGCTGGTCCCCCAGCCGCCGCGAGCGTCGCACCGCCATCGAACACGTCCCCCACGGCGCTTGGAGGACCAAGCGCCCTACCCCAAGACCGCCGTCCGCTCAGAGGACGGAGCGGGCCACTGTGGGCTGTCGCCGCGCTCGTGATCGTCTGCGCGGGCGCGTGGGCCATCTTGTCGAAGCCCAAGGAAATCATCAAGGAGGTGCCGCAGCTCGTAGAAGACACGGCAGCGAAACAAGAAGCCGCGCAGCAGCGTCAGCGCGCGGACGAGCTGGAGAAAAAAGCGAAGGACGAGGAGCAGAAGCGCCTGGCTGCGGAAGCGGCGGCAGGTAGGGCGGCTGCTCCGCCAGCCGCCGCGAGCGTCCCTACGACTCCGAACACCACCCCAGCGGCGCTTGGAGGACCAAGCGCCCTACCCGCGAGCACACCCGCCTCCGCCACCAAGGAAGCGCCGTTCACCAACAGCCTCGGCATGAAATTCGTTCCCGTGCCCATCGGTGCGGGGCCGTCGAAAGATCAGCGCATCCTTTTCAGCATCTGGGAGACACGCAGCAAGGACTACGCGGCCTTTGTGAAGGACAGCGGGCATGACGCGGGGGAGGACTGGAAGACCTACAGCTTCAAGGACGTGCCCGGCGGACGCGGTGAGAATGAGAAGGCGGAGGACAGCAGCCACCCGGTGGCAAATGTGAGCCCTGACGACGCGGTGGCCTTCTGCGCGTGGCTGACGAAAAAGGACCGCGCCAGCGGCCAGATCGGCCCGCAGGACGAGTACCGCCTGCCCAGTGATGTGGAGTGGAGCTACGCGGTGGGCATTGGCGATCAAGAAGATGCCAACGCCAGTCCGAAGGACAAGGTCACGGGCGTGAAGGATGTCTATCCATGGGGCAGCACTTTCCCGCCACCCGCAGGCAGCGGGAACTACGCGGACACGACGGCGAAGGCCAAAGGAACAGACCTTGACGGCAGCATCGAAGGCTACACGGATGGTTACGCCACGACAGCCCCTGTGGGCAGCTTCAAGGCGAACGCGCTGGGGCTGCACGACTTGGGCGGTAATCTTGGGGAGTGGTGCGCGGACTGGTATGACAGCGAGCAAAAATCCCGTGTGTTGCGCGGCGGCTCGTGGGGCTACGGTGGCCCCGGGGTTCTGCTGTCGTCCTGCCGTATCATCGACGGCTCGCCCGGTGATCGTGGCGGCATCAGCGGCTTCCGGTGTGTGCTGGTGGTGTCTGGCGGCTAGGCTTTTACCCTTTTCTTTTTTACTTCTGAGCCGCGCAGCGGCGGAATTTTCGTATCGGCATCCTGGCACGCGGGCGCGCTGAAAAAAAATTCACGGCACGTTGAACATCCGGCGCGGTCACCTTTTCAAAGTCGGCTGCGTTTCGGAAACGGACGCTGCCAGCCATGCATGCCACGCTCCAGTTTGAGCTGCCTGCAACACGACGCCACGGGGTGGCCGCCGCGAGGGAGGGGCGTTATCCAGACAAGGAGACGGGGAGAAGAGGAGACGGGGAGAGCGGCCTGCGGCAGCGTTTTGTTGGGATCGCAAAAGGCGGGCGGAGGCTCCGGCAGCGGCCTGTGGTGACGGCAAAAGGCAGGTGGAGGCTCCGGTATCGGTTTGTCGTGACTGCAAAGGGCAGGCGGAGGCTCCGTCATCGGTTTGTTTTGACCGCAAAGGGCAGGCGGAGGCTCCCCCGCTGGTTGGTTGTGACCGCAAATGGGAGCGGGAGGCTCCATCCCCGTTTGGCGATGACCGCAAAAGGCATCGGGAGCCTCCGGAGGCCGTTTGTGGCGACTTTTTGGCGCTTTCGGGGCCTTTACAGGCCGTTTTGGCCGGCAGGAGGCGGCCTGCGGCCATGAGAATCATCCGTTTCGACGAGGGATTCCGGCTCGACGACCCCAATAGCCGATTCGGGGCCACCGATGACGCCCCCGCCTACCAGCTTGAGCCGGGCGATCCCGGCTATGTGAACACCGCCCCCACCACAGGGGCCGCTACGACCAGGAAAGGGACCCAAACCATGAATGAAACACCTGAAAATCGAAAAGAGCTCCTCGCGCTGACCAAGAACATGCGCACCGGAGCCACCCAGTTGCAGGACGTCATCGACCTGCATCATTTCCGCGCGGACCGCATCAACACCGCCATCCTGAAACTGGAGGGTGATCCCGCCGCCGCCCCAGGCAGCAACGCGAACAAGGGCAGCCAGCTCGTCTATAAAATGGCCGAGGACGCCACCCAGGACGCGCGCGCCGCCATGATCGCGCAGAGCGACGGCCCGGTCAAAACCCTGCTCATGGCCTACCGCGAGGCGATGCAGGGCGTGCACGGCCGCACGCGCAACGCGGGCTGGGCCGCCGCCGGTTTCACCAGCAGCACCGCCGTGCCGCGTGATCATGACGAGCGCGCCAGCCTGCTGGCGGCGATGCGCTCCTACCTGGCCGCGCATCCCGAGCACGAGATGAGCAAACCGCAGCCCAGCGGCCCGCCGCTGCAAGTCACCGCCGCCGCCGCGCTGGCCCTGGGCACCACCTTCCAGGCCGCGCTGGACTTTGTGGGCACCTGCGAGGGCACCCAGGAGCAGTGCAAAAACCTGCGCGATGCCGACCACCAAGGTCTCTACGATGTGGCCAGCGGTCTCACCGCCGAGTTGCGCAACGTGCTGCCCGATGATGATCCGCGCTGGGAAAACTTTGGACTGAACATTCCCGCGCATCCCAATCCACCGCAGAGCGTGACCGGACTCACCCTGACGAGCGCGGGCACGGGCAAGGAGCGCGCGGAGTGGAACCCCGCCGTGCGCGCCACCTACAACCGCATCTTCATCAAGGTACACGGTGTGGACGAGGACTTCCGCTTCCTGGCGCGCGACCGTGACAGCGACCACCTCATCAGCAACCTGCCTCCCGGCGCGACGATCTCCGTGTACATCGTGGCCGCCAACGCCGGCGGCGAGGCCGCGCCTTCGCCCACGGTGACGAAGGTGGTGGGCGTGTGACGTGGCGCGGGGCATGTTCGTAGTTCGGGCTTCAGCCCGTGGTCGGGGATGCGGGCTGAAGCCCGAACTACGAACAGCCTTGGGCGCTGGACTCCACCTGCACAGCAGCGCAGCGCCGGATGGCAGTAGAGAAGCCCGTCTGGAAGAACTGAAAATGGAGGACTGGAAACGGGGAAAAGACGGTGGCGCGGATTCACGACCTTTTGCCATTTTCAGTTATCCCTTCTCCATTCCTCCATACCACGAGGCCCCCGGCGGCGAGTCCGCGCCTTCGCCCAGAGGGGCGACGATTGTGGGCCTTGAAGATGAGCCAGGTATCGCACAGAATAGAAACCCGACGCCATGACACCGCCCGCCAAAGGTGATTTCACGCCTCAAAACCCGCTGGAGGAGCAGCTCAAACGACTGCTGACGGACAAGAACACGCCGTATCTGGATTTTTACATGCCGCTGGCGGCCAGCCCGCTGTGGATCGTGGTGCCCCATCACCCCGAATTGGACGGGACAGACCTGGTGGCGCCGCGAGGGCAGAATCCAGCGGTGCCGGTGTGGAGCGGGCCCGGCCCGGACGGCGAGACAGTCAAGTATGTCGGCATTTACTCCTCCGAGCTGCGCGCCCGCAAAGGCGTGGAGATGCACGAGAGCCGGATGCCGGGGAAAATGACCTGCGTGTCGGCCAAGGGGCACGGGCTGCTGCGTTTTATGAAGACCTTCGGCGCGGACATCCTTCTGAACATGGGGCAGAAGGAGTGCCAGTATGATCTGGACCCGGATCTGATCGACTACCTGCTGGAGCAGCCGGAACCGCCGGACCCGGAGCCGCCGCGCACGGTGGCGCGGCCGGAGGGTGATCCGGCGAAGTTCCTGGGGCCGGTGAAGGAGCTGCTGGCGCGGGACGCGGCGGTGCGCGCGGCGTGGATCTTTGAGTCCAAGCCCGCCGCGCCCCTGCCCCGCGGCCATGCCTGCTACGAGCTGGCTCTGCTGATGCACGACCCCGATGACGAGCATCTGCTGCAAAAGGTGGAGACGATGGCGAAGGCGCTGACTCCTGTGCAGATGGAGTGGACCACCTCGCTACTGCGCGGAGGGCACGAGGCATTT
This sequence comes from Verrucomicrobiaceae bacterium, assembly GCA_015075365.1. Lineage (GTDB taxonomy): Bacteria > Verrucomicrobiota > Verrucomicrobiia > Verrucomicrobiales > Verrucomicrobiaceae > Prosthecobacter. The sequence goes on along the minus strand of JABTUN010000003.1, from coordinate 1,084,559 downwards.
CGGGAACTGGCCGGGAACCATCCGCCGTTTTATGCCGCGCGGGATTTCCTGCCGTGACCCCTCCATAGGGCAGGTGGTATCGCGTTCAAAATTCATCTTGGCGAAGGCGCGCGCAGATGTGTATTCTCCCCCGTAAAGTCATGAATCCCCAACAGCCAGAGAATCCAGCCCAGCCCGCGCCGCAGCCCGTGCCTCCGCAGCCCGGAGCCACCCAGCCGGTGATGCCCCCCGGTTACATGCCGCCTCCAGGCTATCCGCCGCAGATGCACGGCTATCCGCAGGGTTATCCCATGCCGCCGGGCTATCCGCCGCAGATGCCGGGCTACCCGCCGGGCTACCCCATGCCGCCGGGCTACCCGCCGCAGATGCATGGCTACCCGCAGGGTTATCCGGCCATGCCGCCAGGTTACCCGCAGATGCCCGGCATGATGCCGCCGTCCATGCCGATGCCTGCGGTGATGCCGCCGCCGGCTCCCGCCAGCGGCACCGTGCCGCTGGCCGCCGCGCCGAAACCGGCCAGCGCCGCCGTGCCGGTGGCCGCCCCGGTGACGGCCCCTGCTCCGGCGATGCCGAAACCTGCCGCGCCCGCGCCTTCTTCCGCCGCCGTGCCTGTGGTGGCCGCCGCCGCGGAGCATGCGGAGCACGCGCCGGGCGAGGTGTTCCATCCGGAGCCGCTGCACCACATTGAGCCGGTGAAGCCGCCGAACGCCTTTGTGCGCATGTGGCGCGCGGCGGGCGGCGGGTCGCTGACGCTCTCCATCCTCATCCACGCGGGCATCCTCATCGGCATGGGGCTCATCGTCATCGCGCAGCAGATGGCGGAGAAGCAGGTGGACTTCCTGCCCGGGGGCGGCACGCAGCAGGGGCAGCAGGCCAGCCAGGACCTGCAGCACAAGGTGCAGCAGAAGAAGCGCAGCAGCATCTCGAAGTCGGTGCCGATGAAGAAGCTGGTGAGCAACAGCATGAGCGCGGACATCACGCTGCCGGAGGCGCCGCCGGACCAGCTCGACATCCCGGAGGTCAGCAGCATGCTGGGCGGCGGGGCGCTGGGCGGGGGCGGATTTGGCACGGGGGGAGCGGGCGGTGGTTTTGGCAAGGGGATCGGCATGGGCGGGGCGAACGGGTTTGTGAGCCTGCCGCCGTCGATGCGCAGCCGGTGCAGCACGCAGGAGCGCCTGGAGAAGCTGCGTCAAAACGGAGGCAGTCCGGAGTGCGAGGCGGCGGTGAGCGCGTCGCTGGAGTGGCTGAAGGGCAAGCAGAACGCGGACGGGTCGTGGGGCCGCAACAACAAGGCGGCGATGACGGGGCTGGCGCTGCTGTGCTACCTGGGGCGCTGCGAGACGCCGGAGTCCCCCTTCTACGGTGACAATGTGATGAAGGGCATCCTCTTCCTCATCGAGACGCAGAAGAAGAACAAATACAAGCTCTTCAGCCAGTCGGAACGCGGCAACGCGCCTGTGTATGAGCACGGGATCGCCACCTACGCGCTGGGGGAGATGTACACGCTGGCCCGTCTGGGCTCCAAATCCCTCCCAGGCATGCGCGAAGCCTTTGAGCAAGGCGTGAAGATCATCATCGACAACCAGCAGGACAGCGGGAGCTGGGTGTATGACCAGGAGACGGGCTTCTACGCAGGCAAGAAGAGCCGGGAGGACCTCTCCGTGGCCGGCTGGCAGTTCCAGGCGCTGAAGGCGGCCAAGAACACCAAGCTCAAGATCGACGGCCTTGAGACCTGCATCAAAAAAATGGTGGACTACCTGGAGGCCAAGCAAACCAAGGACGGCGGCTTTGGCGGCGCGAACCGCGACGCCCACTACAACCAGTGGAGCCTCTCAGGCGTGGGCATCCTGGGCCTGCAGACGATGGCCAAAAGCAACAAGACCACCGCGATCAAGAAAGGCCTGAAATTCCTCCAGGAATTCCTCACGGCCGAGCCGCTCGACTGGAACAAGAACTGCAACCTTTACTGCTGGTACTATTACACGCAGGCCTTTTTCCAGGCCGGAGGAGAGGACTGGAAATTCTACAACCAGCAGTTCCTGCCGCAGATCCTCGCTGCCCAACAGCCGGATGGCAGCTTCAAGGCTGGACGCCCCAACTGGCCCGCCGGTGACGCCAGTGACCCGATCTACCGCCAGTGCCTCTGCACGCTGCAGCTCGAAGTGTACTACCGCTACCTCAAGGTCGGTGACCGCGAGGAGGAGTCCTTCTTTGACAGGCAGTGACGGGCCATCCAAGCGCGCCTGGATGACTCATGAACGCGGTGGCTCAACCGGATGACAAGGGCACCCCGCCCGTTGCGAACCCGCGCCTGGCGATTCCGCCGTCCCGTTGGTGGTCGCGCGCCACGAGATGGCTGGCCGGTCAGGGGGAGCACTACCGGCTCACGCGTTTCATGCTGCTGCGCTTCACCGGACTGGTCTATTTCATCGCCTTCCTGTCCGCCGCGCAGCAGTTCCCTGCACTTGTCGGACATCACGGCCTGCTGCCCGCGGACTTGATGGTCTCACGGGTGCTGGAGCGCTTTGGCTCTCCGTGGGAGGTGTTCTGGCAGCATCCCTCGATCTTTTGGTTTCATTGCACGGATGACATGATCACGGCGGTGACCTGGACGGGCACCCTGCTCTCGCTGCTCGTTCTGGCCGGATTTGCCAATGCGGTGATGCTGTTCATGCTTTGGGCGCTTTACCTCTCCCTGCTTCCGATCGGCCAGGAGTGGCTGTCCTACGGCTGGGACATCCAGATTCTCGAAACCGGCTTTTTGGGCATGATGCTCTGCCCTCTGCTCGATCCGCGTCCTTTTCCCCGCCGTGCGCCGCCAGTGCTGGTGATCTGGCTCTACCGCTGGCTGATTTTTCGCATCATGCTGGGCGCGGGATTGATCAAATGGCGCGGGGACGCCTGCTGGCGGGACCTGACGGCGCTATACTATCATTATGAGACACAACCGATCCCGAACCCGCTGAGCCGCTGGCTGCACTTCATGCCGAAGTGGTTTCATCAGGCCGGCATCCTGTGGAATCACATCGTGGAACTCATCGTGCCATGGTTTGGCTTCCTCGGGCGCTGGCCGCGCCGGCTGCTGGGGCTGCGTTGGACGCGTTTTCGCGGTGAGGAGGGCGCTTGGGGCGTGTTTCTCTGTCCGCGGCATGTCGCGGGCGTGTTGATGGTCAGTTTCCAGGTCATTCTGATCTTCAGCGGCAATCTGAGCTTTTTGAACTGGCTCACGATCATCCCGTGCCTCGCCTGTTTTGATGACGCCTTCTGGCGGCGTGTACTACCGCCTTTTCTTGTGCGCATGGCGGAGCAGTCCGCCAAGGAATCACTCCCTGCCTCCCGCGGCCACCACACCGCCGTTCTGGTGCATGCCGTGGTTGTCCTTTGGTTGAGCACCGGGCCAGTGCAAAACCTCGTCTCCTCCGAGCAGGCGATGAACACTTCCTTTGACCGCCTGCATCTGGTGAACACCTACGGGGCCTTTGGCACCGTGGACCGCGAGCGTTACGAACTGGTCTTCGAGGGCACCACGGATGCCGTTGCGGGCCCCTTGAGCGACTGGCGTGAGTACGAATTCAAGGCGAAGCCCACGGATGTGATGCGGCGTCCGGTCATCATCACGCCCTACCATTACCGCCTGGACTGGGCCGCCTGGTATCCCTGGCACCGTGTGCCGGGCAGGAATGAATGGCTTCCCAATTTCCTCTGGAAACTGCTGCATAACGATCCCGCCACCCTCGGCCTGCTGGGCGTCAATCCCTTCCCTGACACACCGCCGAAACATGTCCGCGCGCTGGTGTATCGCTATCAATTCGCCCCTCCGGATCACCCTGGAGGCGCATGGTGGATTCGGGAGCGTGCAGGTGTCCACATTCCCGCGCTTTCGCTCGACAGCCCGAATCTCCGGCAGGCCGTGCGCCAACTGAGCTGGCCGGACGATGAATGAAACCATCGCGAGGCCAGTGATCCCTTGCGCTGCGCCGCGTACCCGCCACTTTCGCCGCTTATGTTTTCCCTCCAGAACAAAAACGTCATCGTCTCCGGCGCAGGCTCCGGCATCGGCCAGGCCATCGCCACTCTCTTCGCCAAGCAGGGCGCCCATGTCGAGGTGCTCGACATTGATGCAAACGCCGCCCAGGCCACCGTGGACCTGATCACCACGGCTGGCGGCAGCGCGCAGGCCGCGGCATGTGATGTGGGCTCTCCCGGTGACGTGAAGGCCTTGTTCGACTCCATTGCCGCGCGGCTGGGCGGAAAAATCGACATTCTCGTCAACAACGCGGGCATCGCGCACATCGGCACCGCGCTGAGCACCACGGAGGAGGACATGGACCGCCTCTACCGCGTCAACATCAAAGGCGTGTACGCCTGCGCGAACGCCGCGCTGGCCCACATGACCACCCGACAGTCCGGCGTGATCCTCAACATCTGCTCCATCGCCGCGCAGATGGGCCTGGCGGACCGCTTCGCCTACTCCATGACCAAGGGCGCGGTGCTGATGATGACCTACTCCATCGCGAAGGACTTCATCAAGCAGGGCATCCGCTGCAATTGCATCGCCCCGGCTCGTGTCCACACCCCGTTCGTCGATGGTTACCTGGCAAAAACCTATCCAGGGCGCGAGCAGGAGATGTTTCAAAAGCTGAGTGAGGCCCAACCCATCGGCCGCATGGCAAAACCGGACGAGGTCGCCGCGCTCGCCTTGTACCTATGCAGCGACGAGGCGTCCTTCGTCACAGGATCCTCCTACCCGATCGATGGCGGTGCGGTCAACCTGCGCTGACGCCTGGTTCTGGCGCAGAACCAGCAGCTTCGGGCGATCACGGGCGTTTTCTCTGAGAACATCCGTTGTTCGTTTCCATGAAACTCGCCCTCCTTGCACTCTTCCTTCCTATCCTGCCGCTCTTGTCGCAGGAAAAGTATCCGCCGATGCACCGGCTCACCTGGGAAGAGTATGCGGGCACGCTGGCGCATTGGCGGAAAGCCTTTCCGAAGGTCGCGGTGCTCGAATCTCGCGGAATGAGCGGGCAGAACATGCCGGTCTATTTGCTGAAGATCACTGATCCGACGGTGAAGAGCACGGACAAGCAGGTGTGCCTCGTCACCACGCTGCACAGCGGGCCGGAGCGCACGGGCACGACGGGGTCGATGGCGTTTGCCGAGTGGTGCTTGAGCGATGATCCACTGGCCGTGGAGACGCGGAAGAGGCAGATCGTGCTCATCATGCCGTGCGTGAATCCGCTGGCGATGTTTTACACGGATCGCTTTCGTAATGAGCATGGCATCGATCCTTACACAGGTGCCGGACGCGTCGGAAAGATCTGGGATGTGAAGTCGCTGACGATCAACAAGCCGGAGGATGCGCCGGAACTGGCCGCGGTGCTCTCGGTGATCGACGAATACCAACCAGAGGTGCATGCGGACCTGCATGGCACTGGTTTGCAGGAGTATGCGCCGGATCAGCTCGGCTCGCGCCGCATGTATCAGGGCCAGATCATGACGGAGGTGACGGGCGGGGCGTATTCGAACTACGCGCTGCGTCCGTGGGACTGGCGCGTGACGGAAGTCATGATCGCGGCGGGCAAGGAGGCGGGTTTTCCATCGGACCGCTTCGAGGCGGATGCGCAGCGCACGTTTTGGGGGCCGGAACTGGCACCGCTGGGCAAGAAGCTCTGGCATGGCATGCCGCTCTTCTATTCGGCGCACTACGGTTACGCGAAGTATCACGCGATGGTCATCACGCAGGAGGTGGCGTGGGAGCAGAGCCTGGTGGCGCGAATGAAAGGGCTCATGAAGATCGGCAACGAGAAATGGCTGGATGAAAACACGCCCGGTTACCCCGTGAATCGCATGCGGCACTTCGTCGGGCATTTTGTCACCGCGTATGGTCGCAATGCGACTGAGCGTCGTGCGAGCCGTGTTGAACTGTGGAATCAGCAGAGCGAGTTCGCGCTCGGTTTTCTCTACCCGCAGACGGTGGGCCGCGAGAGCCTGGTGGTGGCCACGACGGCCGCAGCGAAGAAAAAGATCATCGCGAAGGACTTTCCCGAAGCGGTGAAAAAGTTCATCGCCGACGGTCCGGAGCTCAAAGTGGCGATGGAGGCACCCAACGAGCAATTGCTCGCAGCGACGACCGATGCGACGATCACGAAGGGTATCGGATTTCGACTGCGCTTGCCGTATCGAGCGCCCACGAAGCTCGATGTGCGGCTCAACGGTCATGCTTTGAAACCCGTCGCGGCGGACGGCTATGAAAGCTGGTTCGCGGATGGCTTTACGCAGGTGCAGGTGAACGTGCCGCCGCAGAAACTCGCGGCAGATGGCCTCTACTTCATCACCTGTGCCTACGAGCCGGATGAGCCGCGGCCGAACGGCTGGATGCCTCCCGCCGAGGTGCGCAAGCTCTACGCCACGGACAAAGCCGATGCCACGCCCGCGACCCACGTCGATGTGGCCTATGGTCCGCACTTTCGCCAGACGATGGATGTATGGCTCGCGAATTCGGAGAAGCCGACGCCGGTCGTGTTTTACATCCACGGCGGCGGCTGGGGCGCGCAGGACAAGACGGACATTCATCAGCATCTCGATGTGCGGGCGTTCCTTGATGCGGGCATCTCCGTGGCGTCGATCAACTACCGCTTCCTCGCCGATGCGAACGCTGCAAAGGTCTCGCCGCCGCTGCAATGGCCGCTGATGGATGCCGCGCGTGCTTTGCAGCATCTGCGCTCGAAAGCGGGCGAGTGGAATCTCGACAAAACACGCATCGCCGCGAGCGGCGTGAGTGCTGGCGGCTGCTCCAGCCTCTGGCTGGCGATGCATGGCGACATGGCGGACGCAAAAAGCGCAGATCCCATCGTCCGCGAGTCCACACGGGTGCTTTTCACCGTCACCAAGGCACCGCAGCCCTCACTCGATCCGCAACAGCTCGTCGAATGGATCCCGAACAGCGAATACGGCGGTCATGCCTTCGGCTACATCGGCAAAACGCGAAAAGAGACCTTCGCGCCCTTCCTGGCGAATCGAGACAAGCATCTCGCAGAACTTCGCGAATGGTCGCCAATCTCCCACGCCAGCGCCGACGATCCCTTTGCGGTCATTTTGACCACCAAAGAAGACAAAGCTCCCGTCAAAGGCGAGGCGCAAAAAGACCCGACGCACAGCGCGGTGCTTGGTTTGATGCTCCAAGATGCGCTGAAGCCTCTGGGCGTGAAATGCGAGGTGCGTCATCCGCTGGATGGCCAGCCGGAGACGACGATGCAGGAGGTGCTGCTACGGGAGTTTGGCCTGTGATTGCCCCGATATTTGCTCTTTATTTTGCCGGTAAGTCGATTATTTTTCGACATGCTGGCTAAATTTGAGCCAAACAGCGACCTCCCAACGGACCAGCCTTTTGATTACCAACTGGCGATGGACCGGCTGCGGGACTACCGCGCCCCCAGAGACCGGTTGGGCCATCTTTGCGTCAGCGGCAAGGTCGTGCGGGTGAGAAAGGGGCTCTATGTTCCGGGTTGGAAGCGAGGGCAGGAACCACCGGTGGATCCGCTGGTGCTTTCGGGACTCGTTTACGGACCATCGTATGTGAGTCTGGAAAAGGCGCTTTCGCGGCACGGCCTGATTCCGGAGCGGGTGGAGGAAATCACCTGCATCACCTCGAAGCGGGCGAAGCTCTTCGACACTCCGGCTGGGCGCTTTCGTTATGAACCGGTGAATGAGCGTGTCTTTGGTGTCGGCATTCGCTTGGAGCAGTCACGCGGCGGCTCCTTTTTCATCGCAGAGCCGGAGAAAGCCCTGTGTGACCGTTTGGCGATGATCTCTGGACTCACCGCGGCAAGAGACATGCGTGACGTGCTGGAAAACGATCTGCGCATCGAATCCGATGAGGTGATTCGGAGCTTCCGTCTGCCTCTGGTAACAGAGATTGCGGACGCGTATCGACGCAAGAGTGTCTCCGCTTTTCATCGCTGGCTCGCCCGCCAGCAGAAACATAACACGAAGGCCACTGAATCATGAATGCCGCTCTCCAGTCCCTGATCGATCGCTATCAGCCCAACACGCCGCAGGAGTGGGAGAATGCGCTGCGCGAAATCGTGCAGGAACTCGCCCTGCTCGGCCTCTGGCGTGCGAAGTTCTTCGAGCATGCGGCCTTCTACGGCGGCACGGCGCTGCGCATCTTTCATGGGCTGCCACGCTTCTCAGAGGACATGGATTTTTCGCTGCTGAAGCCTGACGCGGACTTTGATTTCGCCCCCTACTTGGAGGCCGTCCGCGCGGAATTGAGCGCGCTTGGGTTTACGTTCGAAGTGGATCGCAAACCGAAACAAGTCACCACCGCTGTTGATTCCGCATTCATCAAAGGCAGCACGAGGATCAATCTGCTGGAGATCGGCGCTCCAGCCGGGCTTTCGTCGAGATTTCCGCCCACACAACGGCTGAAGATCAAGCTGGAGGTGGACACTGATCCGCCTGCGGGTGCGCATGATGAGGTGCGCACGCTGCTTATCCCGATTCCGTTCCAAGTGAGGCTCTACGAGCTGCCCAGCCTCTTCGCAGGCAAACTTCACGCCACCCTGTGCCGCAACTGGAAGACGCGCATCAAAGGCCGTGATTTCTTCGACTTCATCTGGTATCTGGGCAAACACGTTCCTTGCCAACTAGCGCATCTTCAGAAGCGCATGGAGCAGACCGGCCACTGGAATCCCAACACCATGCTCGATGAAGCCGCGTTAAAAGAGCGACTGACACAGCGGTTCAACGAAGTGGATTTCGCCCAGGCTCGCGATGACGTGCGCCCCTTCGTCCGTGATGCCGATGCGCTGGCGCTTTGGAGTCGTGAGTTTTTTCTCGGGCTCGTCGAGCAAGTGAAAGGCGTGTAGCAAATGAGCAAACAGACAGCGATTACTGCCGCCATGTCAGAACAGCTTTCATTGCCAGGAATGGCGGAATCCTCAGCCCCTCTCGAAGACTTGTTCTTTGCCTTGCTGCCGGATTCAGAAGCCAAATTTTTGATCACCAAGACGGCGAATGAATTCTCCGAGGAGCAGGGGCTGCGAGGAAAGCTGGTGGATGAAGCCCGTTATCATGTGACCGCCCTCTTTGTGGGCGACGTTGGGATGTTTGGCAAAACTGCGATTCAGAGCATGTCTCAGGCGGCTTCGGCAGTTGCTTCGACGACAGACACCTTCCGCTTGGAGTTTAATCGCATTGATGGATTTGGAGCCAGAGGTCGGTTGTCGCCTTTGGCTCTTCACCATCAGCACGAGAATCCTGCATTTTCGAACCTCGCACAGCGTCTTCACAAGGAACTGCTACGAAAAGGCATCCGCCCTAAGAAGGGGCCGTCTTCCAAGCTGCATCTGACGCTTTGCTATCGGGAGACCTTTGTTGAAGCCACGCCGATCACTCCGATCGGCTGGCAGGTGACAGAATTGGTTCTGATCAAAAGCCTTTTGGGCAAGGGACAGCATGTCCAACTGGGCAGATGGCCGCTTCGAATGACAGGCGAAGGCACTTTAAGATCATCTCATCCATGAAAGCGCACTCCTTGGTCTTTACGACAATGTGTTTGAGCACCTTGGCTTTCGCGGCCGATCCTTTGCCCAATATCTCCGGCATCTGGATGATGGGGCAGTCGCTTTGCGATGGTTCGGAGTCGCTGCCGGTGGTTTCCACCGAGGGCTCCAAGTGGGGGAATGTGATGTTCGAGCGCGGTGTGCGGACGTGGTTGGCGAAGGACAACTCGGGGACGCCGGAGAAGAGGCCCGAGGCTTCGTTTCAGCTCGTGCCTCTGCGAGCGACAGTGAATGGCGGGCTCGGTGAGACGGTGGCGAATGGGATGGCGGATCATCTCTCTGCACGGCAGAAGGTCCCCGCGAATTACCTCGTCGCGTGTGCAGGACAGGGCGGGAGGCAGATTCAGGAGCTCTCGAGTGCGGATTTGTCGGTGGATGAGCGCACGCCGGAGTCGCGGAGGCATGGGGGCGGGTATTACAGAACGAGTTTGGATGATGCGCGGCGGGCGAAGGCGCTGAGACCTGATTTTCGCATTGAGGCGCTCTACTGGATGCAGGGCGAGGGCAACGGCGGACCGACGGGCGGCATCGTGCCGACGCGCTGGGATGCGGAGATGCCACGTGCGGAAGGATTGAAGTGGTATCGCGATCAGCTCATCGCGTATCGGCGGCAGTGGTCGGCGGATTTGTGCGCGATCACGGGGCAAAAAGGCGAGTTGCCGATATTCACGTATCAAACGCTCGGTCCGGCGGGCGAGGCGCAGCTCATGGCGGCGGATGCGGATGAAGCGATCCATCTCGTGGGGCCGCACTACGCGGTGCCGAGCGCGATCAACAGCGTGTATCCGCCGAATCGTCACGGCGATGCGATTCACCTCGCCGCCGATGGCGAGCGCTGGTGGGGCGAGCAGGTGGGGAAGGTCATGCATCGCGTGTTGCATGGAAAAGAGGCCTGGCAGCCGTTGCGGCCGCGCAAAGCGGTGCTTGAGACGGGTCGCGAAAGCATCGTGATCGAGTTCACGGTGCCGAGACCACCACTGGTGATCGATACGAGCTTTCTCGCGAGGCAGGAATCGGCGGTGGAAGGCGGCTTCAGTTCCTTGGCGGGCTTTCGCGTGCATGGCGTCGCGTTGAAGGCGGTGGATATTGCTTCGCCGACGAGTGTGCGGCTTCGTTTTGCCAAAGCGTTGCCAGCGGGTGAAAAATGCCGCGTGAGTTATGGCTATCCATTTGCGGCGTCGCTGGGCACGATCGCGGCGATTCGTGATGAGGAACTGGTTTTGACGCGGAGTTTGGCGAAGGAGCTGAAGCCGCTGATGGATGAAGGTGCGTTCTTTGTGGCCAGCACGAGCACGCGGGTGCCGGTTCGTGCCGTGCGGGAGGAAGATGGCGTCAGAGTGCTGCGCTTTGAAGCGCGGGAGCTGCGAAATGGCGTGCGTTTCGAGGTCGGGCAGGCGGTGACGGCGCAGCGGGCCTTTAGTTACGGCAATGTGCGCGATTCGGACCCGGAGAAGTCGGTCTATTCGTTTGGCGATGCCAGCTACGGCACGCGAGCGGGGCAGCAATATCCGCTGTGGAACTGGTGCGTGCTGTTCTCCGACTTCGAGGTGACGTCTTCAGACCACTAAACGGCCTCCTTGCGGATTTTGGTCCGCTCAGTGAACCAGTAGCATCAGACTGACCAAATCGTTCATGCCATGATTCAATCCATCCCATCATGAAACTCCAAGCTTTGCCTCTCCTCCTTTTGATCGCCGGCGCCCAGGCCGCCACCCCGCTCGATCTCGGCACCCGCTGGGAGCTGTTTGTGGACGAATACCTCGTCGCGCAGAAAAATGGTGTGGACTTGAAGCTGCATGAGCCAGTGAAACGTGAGATCGTGCTCACCACGGACAAGCCATGGGAAGGGCACACCTGCGCCTACTTCAGTGTCATCCAGGACGGCAAAAAGGTGCTCATGTATTACCGCGGCTCCTCCGGCGGCAGCGACCACAGCGACGCGCAGGTGACCTGCGTGGCCGAGAGCACAGACGGCATCCATTTCACGCGTCCGAAGCTAGGACTCATCGAGGCAGGCGGCACCAAGGACAACAATGTCATCTGGCGCGGTGTCGAGTCGCACAACTTCTCGCCGTTTCTCGACACCAATCCTGCCGCCAGGCCCGAGCAGCGCTTCAAAGCGCTCGGCGGCGTGAAGCAACCGGGCAAGAACTGGCATCAAGGCGAAACACCCGGCGGCCTGTATGCCTTCGCCTCAGCGGACGGCATCCACTGGACAAAGATGCGCGACACACCTGTCATCACCAAAGGGGCGTTTGATTCGCAGAACCTCGCTTTCTTCGACCTCACGCGGGGTCGCTACGCCTGCTTCAGCCGCATCTTTCTCAACAAGGTACGTGCCGTGCAGAGCCATCACTCCACCGACTTCCTGGCCTGGAGCGATGGCGTGCCGCATGAGTATGCCGAGGGTGTGCCGTGGGAGCACTTTTACACCAGCGCCACCGTGCCATGCCCAACCGCTCCGCACTTGTTTCTCTCCTTTCCAAAGCGTTTCGTCACCACACGAAAAAAGGTGCCAGAACACGAAGGTCCTGGTGTCAGCGACGCTGTGTTCATGTCCAGCCGTGACGGTGTGCGTTGGGACCGCCCTTTTCTTGAAGCCTGGGTTCGCCCTGGTCCTGACCTCAAAAACTGGACCGACCGCAACAACATGACCGCCAACGGCATCGTTATCACAAGTGAGGGCGAATGGTCGCTTTACATCAGCGAACACTACCGCCATCCCGACCACCGCATCCGCCGCCTCTCCGTGCGCAAGCAGGGCTTCGCCTCCATGCACGCTGGCGCGAAAGGTGGCAGCTTCATCACCAAGCCGCTTAAAGTCACTGGTTCCAGGCTCCTGGTCAATTACGCCACCTCTGCCGCCGGCAGCGTGCAGATTGAGGCGCTGGATGAAAGCGGGGCCGTCGCGGCCAAGTCCGCCGAAATCTACGGTGACGAGTTTGAGGCTCCGCTTCTCGATCTGTCACAGCTTGTTGGGAAAACCATGACACTCCGCGTCACGATGAAGGATGCTGACATCTACGCTCTCCAGTTTGCAGACTAACCTCAACCATCATGAAACACCTCTTCTGCCTCCTCGCCTTCTGCTCGCCGCTCGCCGCGCAGGAGATCAGCCGCTTTATCGCCATCGACAATGCCTGCGCGTGGCCAAACCTCACACTGCTGCCCGATGGCAGCATCAACACGACCATCTTCGGCAAACCCAGCCACGGACAGATCGCGGGAGCCGCCGAGTGCTGGAACAGCAAGAACGGTGAGTTTTGGGAAAAGCGCGGCATACCCGCGCCGAACGAGCCGAACACGAACCGCATGAATGTCGCCGCCGGACTGGCGAAAAACGGCGACCTGCTCGTGCTCTGCTCGGGCTGGACGAACGAAAAGCAGCCGCAGCGCCCCAAGCAGCCAGATTTCCGCGACGACATCCTCTCCACCTGGGTCTGCCGTAGCGGCGACGGCGGCAAAACGTGGTCGCAAATCAAAGACTTTCCCGCGCCCGATGAAGGCTGGACAAACTACATTCCCTTTGGCGACATCAAGATCGGCGAAGACGGCGCGCTGCACGTCTCCTGTTATGGCGGCGAGTTCACCGACCCCGCCAAGAGCACCAAAACCAAAGGCTACCGGTCCTGGCACTTCCGCAGCGATGACGACGGCAAGACATGGCAGCGCACCGGCACGATTGGGCCCAAAAGCAACGAGACCACCCTCCTCCACCTCGACGGCAAGCGCTGGATGGCGGCCTCCCGCTACACGACGATGGAAATCTATCTCTCCGAGGACGACGGCGTCACCTGGAGCGGCCCGCGGGCCGTCACCGCCAAAAACGAGATCAACGGCCACCTGCTACGCCTCAAAGACGGCCGCATCCTCATGGCCTACGGCAGCCGCGTGAAAGATCAGTATGGCGTGCTCGCCAAGATCACCGCCGATGAAGGGAAAACATGGACCGAGCCGGTCCGGGTCGCGCACACGCTCATGTCCGACTGCGGTTACCCCAGCACTGTGCAACGAGCCGATGGCAGACTCGTGACCGCCTGGTATTCCAAGGCCAGCGAAAACCACCAGCGCTACCACATGGGCGTGGCCATCTGGGATGCTCCCGCACCGTGAGAGCTTTCGCCGTCATTCTCTTCTTGCTCGCCGCACATGTGTGCGGTGCTGAGGAATGGTTTGATGAGTCAAAGGCGGTGACGCTTTTCGCTTTCGACGATGTCTCGATCCCGCACACGCAAAACCTTCGCCTGGAAATGCGGCAACCGGTGAAGCATGAGGCCAATCCGGTGCTGCGCCGCGGCGCTTCGGGCAAGCCGGACGCGATGGGCGTGCAGTTTTATGGCTCCATCCTCAAAGAGGATGGCAAATACCGCCTTTGGTATGTGGCCTTTGATGACGACACGGAAAACAAGGTGGCTTCCGCTCGCTGGCGCGCGGCTTATGCGGAAAGCTTGGACGGCCTGACCTGGACAAAGCCCGATCTCGGCCTCGTGGAGCATCGTGGCAGCAAAAACAACAATCTGCTCGACATGGGAGGCCAGTCATGGGGTTTCGTGAACCTCAAGGTCATCCGCGATGACGCCGACCCGGATCCCGCACGCCGTTACAAGATGACGGCGCATGTCTATTACCGGCACACACGGCGTCTTGGCACATTGCTGCCTTTTGCCAGCGCCGATGGACTGCGCTGGAAGCCGGTGAAGGAGGTGAAGCCGCTCAAGGCGGAGCTGCGCAAGGAGGACTTGTTCATCCCCGGCTTTCACTTCGAGCCCTGCGGCGGGCTGTATCAGTGGGACGGGCAGTTTTACATCAGCGGCCAGAACGCGCTGCCCGCCGTTCATCACTATCAGGGGCGCGTCTGCCGCACCTATCGCAGTTCCGATTTCCTCCACTGGTCTCCCACCAATGCCATTGCCTTCACTCGCACGACGCAGCAGGAGTGGCTCGGCCCCAACCGCAGCCGCGAGGGCGAGCAGACACATGAGGGCATCAGCGTGTGGAGTCGCCGCAATGTGCTCCTCGGCGTCTATGGTCGCTGGCATGGCGCGGCGGAGTGGAAGGACATCACGCTCGATCTTGGCTTCGTGATGAGCAATGACGGCCTGCATTTCCGCGAACCGAAACACGAATGGACTTTCATTGAGCGCGGCAAGGACGGCGAATGGGACCAGGGCGGCCTGATTCAAGGCCAGGGCTTCGAGAACATTGGCGCGCAGACCTTTGTGTATTACGGCACCTGGGATCCCCGGCCCACCGGGGGCCCCGTCGTGCCTCGCGGTGGTGTCGGCATCGCTGTTTTGCCACGCGACCGCTTTGCAGACCTCGTTTTCGATCCCAGCAACGAGGGGCCGGGCGACTACCAGCTTCCGCAAGTGACCGCCGAGTTCGTCACCGCATCGCTCCATGTCAACACTCCGCGCTTCTTCGTCAATGCGGACGGTCTGGGCACCGATGCCGTGCTGCGCCTCGAACTGCTCGATCACCTCGAGAAGCCCGTGCCCGGCTATTCCGGCGAAACTGCGGCGCGCGTGACGATCAGCGGCTTCCAGGTGCCTGTGGAGTGGAAATCCACCACGCTCCTTCCGGAGCGTGTGCGTCTGCGTGGTATCTTCGAGGGCAAAAACCGCACCGCCATCCGCTTGAGCGCCATCTACCTCCAGCCATGAGATTCTTGCTCCTGCCGCTGCTCTTCTCCTCCGCGTTTGCCGCGGAACGCACGTTCCTCATGGCGGACGACCATGACATCCTCTTCCGCCCCGGAACGACCCGCGTGCTGGAAAAGCCGGTCCGTCATCCGCAAAACCCGCTCATCACTGAGGACAAACCCTGGGAGATGGCCATCGCCTGGACCAGCGTGCATCGCGACAAGGCCACCGGGCGCTATCAGATGTGGTATCAGGCCTACGCGGGCAAGCGTGCGCAGATCAAGACCCACGAATGCGTCGTCTGCTTCGCCGAGTCCGCCGATGGCATCGCCTTCACGAAGCCGGATCTCGGCCTCTTTGATTTCAACGGCGACAAAAAGACCAACATCGTGCTCATCGGCAGCGGCCTGCATGGCGACCGCTACGGCAACAGCGTCATCGTGGACCCGCGCGAACGCGATGCCGCGAAACGCTACAAGATGCTTTACTACGACTGGGCAAAAAACGCGAAGGGCGAGATCATTGCCGGACTGCACCTGGCTTTTTCACCCGATGGCATTCGCTGGACGAAGCATCCCGAGGCACCGCTCTACGCCACCGCCTTCGGCGGCAAAAAGATGCAGCCGCCTTTTGCCGGAGAGAGTCCTTACCACGAGACCGCGCTCCCGGACGGGCGCGTGCGCCGCCAGCTCCTGCTGCCCATGACGATGTCCGACGCCGCCGACCCGCTCTTTGATCCCAAACGCGGCGTGTGGGCCATCTACGGCAAGATGTGGATTCACGGCCCCGACGGCGGACTCGGCTGGAAGCACGGCATGGGCCGCGTGGAAAGCCCCGATCTGCTTCACTGGTCAAAGCCGCAGCTCGTGTGCGCGCCGGACGAGCACGACGATGCGCTCGAGTTTCACACCTCGCCCGTCTTTTTCCGTCATGATCGCTACTTCAGCCTCAACCAGATCCTCAACCGCCCCGCCGGCGGTGTGATGGACATCGAGCTCATGCTCAGCCGCGATGGCATCGAGTGGGAGCGCCCCTTCCGCCATGATCTGTGGCTGAGGCGCAGCCCGGGGGAGCAGTTCGACAGCGGCACGCTCGCCACGAATGCGGACATCGTCGTCGAAGGCCGCGAGATGCGCTTCTACTACGGCGCCTACAGCAGCGGCGCCACCGGCGGCGGCATCAACATCACCGGCGACCAGCAAAAGAGCGGCGTGGGCCTTGTCACACTGCCGCTCGACCGCTTCGCAGCCGTCACTGCCGCCGACAAAGGACAGATCACCCTCAAACCGCTCGATTTGAAGGGCCGCACCGAAGTCTATGTGAACGCCAAAGCATCAGAAGGCGCAGTGTGGGCCGAAATCCTCGATGAAGACGGCTTCCGCCTCCCCGGTTTCGACAAAGCGGCCTGTGTGCCCTTGAAGAAGGACGCCGTGCGCTACCGCTTCGCTTGGAAGGACAAAAAACTCGCCGACCTGCCGCCTGGCAAACATCACATCCGCCTGCACCTGCAAAAGGCCGCCGTTTATGCCATCACGCTGCGATGAAGTCCGCCAAACGCCACCCCCGCTGCATCCTCGCCACCTGCTGCGTGCCGTGGAATGAACGCTTCGACTTTGAGGCGGACATCTTCCGCCGTTCGGTGCGGCATCAAATCGCCAGCGGCATCCGCGATCTCTACATCTTTGGCACAGCGGGTGAAGGCTACGCAGTGACCGAATGCCAGTTTGATGAGGTCACGCGGGTTTTTCTCGATGAAGCCAAGCAAGGAGGCGCGAATGCCATGATCGGCCTCATCAGCCAGTCACTGCCGACCATCATTGAGCGCATCGAGAGGGCGCGTGAGATGGGTGCGCGCCGGTTTCAGCTCAGTTTGCCGAACTGGGGCGCTTTGAACGACGCGGAGGTCGAGGTTTTTTTTCGTGAGACCTGCCGGCGATTCCCGCAGTGCGATTTCCTGCACTACAACCTCATGCGCGCAGGCCGCATCCTCACCGGAGCCGAGTATGGCCGCCTTGCGGAGCAGCATCCGAATCTTGTGGCGACGAAAAACAGCACGGCCGATGTGGCCCGTCTTGCCAGCCTGATGCACGAGGCTCCGCAGCTTCAGCACTTCATCACGGAGATGGGATTCGCCAAGGCAGCGCTTATGGGCGAATGCGGATTCCTCATCTCCTTCACCTCGACCAACTTCAACCGCGCCCGCGACTACTTCCGCGCCGGCTGCGAACAGGATGCGGAATCGCTCAATGCAATCGCGGCGGACTTTGAATGCCTCATTGCCGTCTTAAGGGAATCGGTCGGCAGCGTGGCGCACATGGATGGCGCTTTCGACAAGATGTTCTGCCGCGTCCATTCCCCCGAGTTCCCGCTGCGCCTGCTGCCGCCTTATCTGTCGGCAAGCGAGGCGCAGTTTGACCGTTATCTGGCGACACTCCGCCAAATCCACGCTCACTGGCTTCCATGAAACCGCTCGTCGCGCTCCTTCTCACATGCACCACCGCCTTCCCGGCCCCCACCGAGCTTGGAAACCGCCGCGAGTTGTTCACGGATGATCATCTCATCGACTCCATGAGCGGCGTGAAGCTGAAGCTCCACAAACCGCAGGCGCAGGACGTGGCGCTGGTCTGCGATGCGCCATGGGAGGGAAACACCTCCGGCTACTTCACGCTGATCCAGGATGGTGACCTCTACCGCTGCTACTACCGCGGCACGCATTTTGACGAAAAGCTAAAAAAAGGCACGCATGAGGAGTTGACCTGCTACGCGGAGAGCCGCGACGGCATCACCTGGACGAAACCGAAGCTCGGCCTCGTCGAGTTTCAGGGATCGAAGGAGAACAACATCATCCTCGCCGGAGCAGGTTGTCACAACTTCACGCCCTTCCTCGACACGAATCCGAACTACCCACCCGGGTCGCGTTTCAAGGCACTCGCCGGCAAAGGTGACAACACCACGCGCAAGCAGAAGCCCAGCCTGCAAGCCTGGCATTCCGCCGATGGTGTCCGCTGGTCGCGAATACGCGAAGAGCCGGTGATTGATGCCGGTGCGTTCGACTCGCAAAACCTCGCTTTTTACGATGCAGAGCTCGGTGCCTACCGCGCCTACTGGCGCTATTTCACGAGTGGTTACACCGATGAACGCGGCTGGAAGCCGAAAGGCGTCCGCGCCATCCGCACAGCCATTTCCAAGGACTTTCTAAAATGGGAAAAGCTCAGCAATCTCGCCTACGGCCCGGATGCGCCCGAAGTGCAGCTTTACACCAATGCCGTGCGTCCCTACTTCCGCGCACCGCATCTGCTGCTGGGCTTTCCCACGCGCTACGAGGCGAAGCATGAGCAGGTGGAGCCGGTCTTCATGACCAGTCGCGATGGCGTGAACTTCAAACGCTGGGAGGAACCGCTCATCCCCATCACCGCGCCGAAGGATCGCGATGGCAACCGCAGCAACTACATGACGAACGGCCTGCTCCAGCTCCCCGGCAGCGACCGCGAGCTGTCCGTCTATGCCACCGAGGCCTACTACACCGGTCCTGGCAGCCGTATTCGCCGCTTCACCTTTCGAATGGACGGTTTTGTCTCCGCCTCGGCGGAAGATGGTGAGATTATCACCAAGCCGCTCACCTTCACCGGAGCGAAGCTCATGCTGAATCTTGTCAGCCAAGGTGAATCCCGCGTCGAGGTGCAGGACGAGGCTGGCAAGCCTCTGGCAGGCTTCACGCTCGCTGATTGCACTCCGCTGAAAGGTGACTTCATCGACCAAGCCGTGACATGGAAAGGCGGAAGTCTCGAAAAACTCGCCGGAAAGCCTGTGAAGCTCCGCTTCGAGCTGCGTAAGGCGGATTTGTTCGCGCTCCAGTTTGTGCCTTGAAACTCCACTCGTCCTCCATGAAGCCGCTCACGTCCGTTTTGCTGCTGCTCTGCACCGCCGCCAGCCTGGCGCAAACGACCGACCCGCTCGACCAGCTTCCGCAGCCTTGGCGGGAGCCGGTGCATCGCATCTCGTTCGCGGAATATGAGGCGACGTTGAAGCATTGGGCAGCGAAGCATGCGGGCGTGTTTCAGTTCGAGAAACGGGGCGAGTCGCATGACGGGCAGCCGGTTTTTTTGGCGAAGATCACTGATAACTCCTTACCGGACGAGGACAAGCAGGTTGTTCTGGTCTCCGCGTTGCATGGCGGGCCGGAGCGCTCCGGGACAACGACGATTCTGCATCTGATCGAGCGCCTGCTGGATGATTCGGAGTTCTCCAAGGAGACGCGGCGGAAGCAGATCGTGCTGCTCGTGCCCATCGCGAATCCCTATGCGTTTTTCACCACCGACCGCTTCACGAACAAGGAGAAGATCGACCTCTACGATCCGCAGCTCAGTTACTGGGATTTGCCGAAACTGAAACTGGCCGTGCCGCAGCGCACACCGGAGCTGGCGGCCTTTCTTGGCATCGTGGATGAATATCAGCCGGAGATGCATCTCGACCTGCACGGCACGGGTTTACAGGCCTTTCCAGATGAGCACATGGGAGATCGCACCATGCGCCAAGGGCAGACGATGTTTGAGGTGTCCGCCTGCTCGTATTCGAACTGCGGCGTGCGCCCCTGGGATCCGCGCGTGACCGAAGCGATGATCAAAGCAGGCATCGAGGCAGGCTATGGATCAGACCGCGCCGAGGCGGATGCGCAGCGCTGCTTCTACAACCCGGATCACGACTTCTTCCGCAACCGGCTTTGGAACCAGCCGCGCCCGGATCGTTTCCGCACGATGTTTTATGGCTACATGAAGTATCATACCATGATCTCGACGACCGAGATCGGCTGGGAGGAGAGCGGCGTGGCACGCGTGAGTGGCATCCTGGCTCTGGGAAACAAGCAGTGGGTGGATGAGAACTTCAGCGGTTATCCTGTGACCCGCGTGCGTGCTCGTGCGGGCCGGTTTGTCACCGCCTACGGTCAAACCGCCTCGCAACGCCGGAAGAGCCGGGCCGAACTGTTCACGAAACAGGTGAACTTTGCTGATGGCATGCTCTATCCCGAGTTCGAAGGCCGGGCGACCTACATCTGTGCCGTCACGCAAAGGGGAATGGATGCGCTGGATGATGACCCGGCTCGCTTTGTGGAAAAACTGCGCGCGCTGCCGGACATGAAGGTGGATGTCATCGAGAGATTCGTGAAACTGGGACCAGAGCACCGTCAGTCCGCCTCCGCGCGTGCTTTGCTGAAAGGCACACCCATTCAAAACGGTGTCGGCATCCGCCTGCGCCTGCCGCATCGCGATCCCGAGGTGCTCCACCTCGCGCTGAACGGCCACGCTTTGAAACCCAGCGCCACTGAAGGGTATGAGGCCTGGTATGCTGAAGGCTACACCCAGGTGCAGATACATGTTCCACCGGAGAAAGCCAAAAAGCTCGATCTCTACGTCATCACCTGCGCCTACAAGCCCAAGGAACAACGCAGCTACGGCTGGAAGCCGCCTGTGGAGGTCACACGCCTGCTGCAATCCGAAAAGAAGCCATGAAAACGCTGATCCTGATCCTCACCGCGTGGCCTTGCCTGCTGATGGCGGATGCCACGCCTCGTCTCCGCGTGGCCGCGCTCGACTTCGACGTGATGCCTGACAAGGGCGGCATAACGGCCAGCAAGGTCGGGGCGCTGGTGCGGGAGGTGGCGGGGCCGCTGCGGACCACGGTGACGTTGTTTGAAGATGGCAAGCGGCGCGTGTGCCTCATCACGCCGCACATGAACTCGCCCAAGGGCGCGAACATCAGCCCGCTGATCCGACGCACGGCGGCGGCGGCGCTGGATGTGCCGGTGGAAAACGTGCTGCTCATGGTCTCGCACAATCACACGGACTTCAATCTGGTGAGCAACCACCTCGAGGCCTCTGTGACCTACCGCCTCGTTCCTGGTGAACTGCCAGAGCCGCAGCTGGTGCCCGCAGGCGAGACGTTCCTGCAAAATCTAGCCACCACGGCGAAACAACTGCCCGCGCTGCTGCAACCGGTGACCGTGTGGTGGACGGTCGGCTCCGAGGGCCGCATCAGCTACAACCGCAAAGGCCGCCGCGCCGACGGCAGCACCTACCTGATGCGCGAGGAGGACCGCGACCTCATGGGCGCGGATTTCAAAGGCGATGTCGATGAGCAGGCACCGCTGGTCGTTTTCAAGAATGCCCAAGGCGAGGTCGTCACTGCCATCACGCACTTCACCGCGCATCCCGTGACCTGCTTTCATCCGGAGAAGCCGGTTGTCTTTGGCGATTGGCCCCAGGTGGCCTGCGAGCACCTCGCGCAGCATCTGGCTCCTGGCAAAACCATCAGCGTGAGCTTCCTGCAAGGCTGTGCGGGCGATGTGAACTCAAAAGGCATGTTTCGTGGCAGCGTCGAGTTGTCGAAAAAGTATGGCCGCATGTTGGCCGACAGCTACATCGTCGCGTTGAAGGATCTGAAACCCTCGCAGCGCGATGGACTCGACTTTGCCATCGAAAAGGTGCGCATCCCGTTAGCACCGCTGCCTTCGGAGGAGGTCTTGAAGGCCGAGATCGCCGAGATGGAGGACTTCATCCGCCGGGCGAAGTCGGGCGATGAAAACACACGCGGATGTGTCGGCCAAAACTTCCCGAGCGAGCTCACGCCCGCTTATCGTGCCGCGCTGGTGGAGATGATCCTGCCCTGGAGCCAGTGGGCACTCGATCTTCGGCAAAATGGCAAGGCCGACAGCGTGCCCAAGTTTCTCGAAGTGGACATCCAGGTGCTGCGCCTCGGCGATGTCGGCATCGTCGGCATGCCTTTCGAGCCATTTCAGGGCATCGGCCGCCAGATTCGCGCGGGATCGCTGCTGCCGCTCGCACTGCCATGCGGCTACACGAATCTCTCCCACGGCTATCTCACCGACGGCCCGAACAGCGGCGACCGCGAATACATGAGCGCCAACTACCGCTACAGCAAGTTCCGCCCGCCTTACGCAAAGCCGGGCGGTGATGTGATCGCCACGCAGGCACTCCAAACCCTCCGCCGCTTTGCCCAATGAACGAGCCCTATGCTGAAATCGGCGCGAACGCGCAAATCGACCCCGGTGTGATCCTCGGATATCGCTATCCCGGCGACTCGCAGCCCACACGCATCGGCGACCATGCCATCATCCGCAGCGGCAGCATCATCTATGCGAACACGACCATCGGACGTCGCTTTCAGTGCGGTCATCAGGTGCTGATCCGCGGCGAGATCACCATCGGCGACCGCTGCGTGGTGCATCACCAATGCGCGCTGGAAGGACGGCTCAAAATTGGCAACGGCGTGAAGATCATGGCGCAGGTCTATGTGCCCAGCCGCACCACCATCGGCGACTTCGTCTTCATCGGACCCGGCACCACATTTCTAAACGCAAAGTATCCCATGCGCGAGGGCACCGTGCTGGGCGCGACGATCGAAGATCACGTCTGCATCGGCGGAGGCGTCACGATCTGCCCCGGTGTGCGCATCGGGCGCGGCAGCTTCATCGCCGCCGGTGCCGTGGTGAACAAAGACGTGCCGCCGGGCACGTTGGCGATGGGTGTTCCCGCGCGTCACCAGCCGCCACCGCCGAACATCTTGCCCGAGAACCTCCTGGAGCAGCTCCTGCCGCAGACGGATCTTTTTGGAGCGCATCACGACGACACATGGAGAGACGAACCATGGGCCACCCAGGCCTGAAATGATCCAAAGCGGCTGGTTCTCACAATGAACCAGCAGCAAGCACTGGTGACTCCAACGCAGGAGATCAAGGTCGCTCATGAAATTTTTCCCAATGCTGCTTAGCGGACTCGCCTTGACCGTTGACGCTGCCGAACAAGTGTTCTTTGCGTTTGATGACCACAACATCGCCTGGCAGCACAATTTGAAGCTCACGCTGGAGACAGCGCAAAAGCACCCGGCGAATCCGGTTTTGAGAAATGGCCCGCCCGGTTCGCCCGATGCAGGCCACGCCATTCTTTACGGCACCGTTTTGAAGCAGGGCGACACCTTCCGCATGTGGTATCTCGGCATGCACGAGCCGGAAATCGTCAAAGGACAGGCTCCCGGCTGGTGGCGGCCGATGTGCTACGCCGAAAGCAAGGACGGCATCACCTGGACGAAGCCCGAACTCGGCCTCGTGGACTTCAACGGCAGCAAAAAGAACAACATCTGCCTCATCGAAGGCGATCCTCACTCGATGACCCGCGTGAATGACTTCCTCAGCGTGCTTTATGAGCCCGAGGAGCCCGATCCGGCGAAGCGCTACAAATGCGCCTACATCGCCCACATGCCCATCGAGGATGTGAAAGGCGGTCGCAGCCAGATCGGCCCGAATGAGAAGCGCTGGGGCTCTTTTGTCACCGCCACGAGCCCCGATGGCCTCACGTGGAAATGCGTCGGTGATCGCCCTGCCAACGCCGGTGGTGAGCGCTTCGAAGTCAGCGGTTTGTATCGTTTCGGCGACTTCTATTACGCCACCGGTCAATTGCTCAGCCCGTGGTCCTGGCGCCCCGATGGCAGCGCAATCGGCCGCGACATGCTCGCGTATCGCTCACCGGATTTCGTGACCTGGTCGAAGGCGAAGGCGTTTTCGTATGCACGCCCCGGCCAGCTTTCCGAAGTGCCCGTTAAAGGCCAGCAAATGCACATGGGCGCCGGTTTGTGGAATCGTGGCAACGTCATGCTCGGCCTGCACGGCATGTGGCAGGACGCAGCCGAAAAACCGCCCGCAGGCAAAAGCTGGAACCTCGGCGTGCGTGTCGATCTCGGCCTCATGATCAGCAACGACGGCGTGCACTTCCGCGAGCCCGTTCCCGGCCACAAAGTCATCCCGCGCGGCAAAGAAGGCGAGTGGGACGACGTCGCGATCCTGCAAGGCCACGCCTTTGTGAATGAAGGCCACCAAACGATGATCTGGTATTCTCACTGGGACACCGGCGGCGTGCTCGAAAACATGGACATCGGCCTCGCCACCCTGCGCCGAGATGGTTTCGGCTCCCTCTCACCCAAAGTGACCGCAAACGACGCCCACTTCATCACCAGCGCCTTCACCGCGAAGCAGATCTCGATCAACGTGGATGGTCTCACGCCCGAATCGCCACTCACCGTCCAACTCCTTGACCACCTTGACCATCCAATTGACGGCTTCAGCCTCACTCTGACCGCCAACGGCCTCCACGTGCCTCTCAAGTGGCCCAAACCTCTCCCGACTCACAAAATCGCCCTGCGCGTGAATTATCCAGCGAACAGCTCCGCGAAGGTGTTCGCCGTTTACTTCGAGTAACACGTCCCTTCCGTCCTTTTTGTCCTTTCCGAAATGTCCCTCACCCTCACCACCTCGCTCACCGCCACGGACGAAAAACTCCTCCACCGCGCGATCGACGGCTTTGTGCCGAAAAAGGTCTTCGATGCGCACACGCACCTGTTTCACAGCCGCCACTTTGCTGAGGGAAAGCGCCCCGTGTTTCTCGATGAGGATCGCGGCTACGGCATGGCGGACTTTCAGGCCGCGATGCAGCTCTGGATGCCGGGACGCGAGGTCGAAGGATTGTTTTTCGGCTATCCGAGCGCCGGAAACAATCGCGTCGGTGAGAACGCGTGGCTGCAGTCGCAAATCGACATGAGCACGAACTCACGCGCACTCGTGCTTGCGGCTCCCACCGATGATTCCGCCGAAGTGCGTCGCCTCATGAGCACCGGCGTGTTCGTCGGCATCAAGCCGTATCGCCTCTACGCCGATGTGCCAGACACGAAGGAGGCGGAAATCGAATCCTTCGCGCCAGAGTGGATGTGGGAAGCCTGTCACGATCACAACGGCATCATGATGCTGCACATCATGCTCGCCGACGGCATCACCGATCCGCGGAATATCGAGGCCATCAGCCGTCTCTGCCGCAAATACCCGCGCTGCCAGCTCATCCTCGCGCACATCGCCCGCAGTTTTAACTACCGCCACGCCCGCGAAGGCCTGCATCACCTCATCGATCTCGACAACGTGGTCGTGGATACTTCCGCCGTGACGCAAGCCGGTGCCTTTCGAGCCGCAATCGAGATTCTGGGGCCGAAACGCGTGCTTTGGGGCAGCGATTACATGGTCAGCGAGCTCCGCGGCTCCTGCATCACGCAAGGCGATGGCTTCACCTGGATTCATCCCGATCTCGGCACCGACAAACTGACCATCTTTGGCCAATACACCACGGTGGGCATCGAATCGCTCCTCTGCCTCCGCGAAGCCTGCGAAGACACCGGCATGACGCAGGGCGATCTCGACGATATCTTCCGCGAGAATGCGCTGCGGCTGGTTCGTAGAACGAGTTTTCCAACTCGTTCATCCGAAGACCCGAGTTGGAAAACTCGGGCTACGGGCCCCGCACTCTGGGAAGAAGCCAAAACCAAAATCTCCTGCGGCACCGGCCTTCTCTCCAAACGCGCCCATCTCTTCGATCCGCAAACGTGGCCGTCCTACTTCAGCCGCGCCAAAGGCTCCAGCATCTGGGATCTCGATGGCAACCGCTACACCGACTTCACCGGCGGCGTCGGAGCCATTTTGCTCGGTCATGCCGATGACGAGGTAAACGCCGCCGTGAAACGTCGCGTGAATCTCGGCAGCTACGCCACGCTGGCTTCTCCCGATGAGGTAAAACTCGCCGATGAGCTGCTCGATTTGCATCCCTGGGCCGGCAAGGTGCGCTACGCCCGCGGCGGTGGCGAGGCTCTCGGTCTCGCGGTGCGCATCGCACGTGCTGCGACAGGTAAAAGCGGTATCGCCTTCTGCGGTTATCATGGTTGGAGCGATTGGTATCTCGCCGCGAACCTCGGCGATGATGCCGCGCTCGATGGCCACCTGCTGCCCGGACTTCAACCGCTCGGTGTGCCACGCGAGTTGGCGGGCACGGCGGTGCCATTTCGCTACAATGATCCCGCGTCCTTCCAAGCCGCGCTGCAAAAGCTCGATGGCAAGCTCGCCGCCGTGGTGATGGAGCCGATGCGCAGCGAATTCCCGCGCGATGGCTTCCTGCAAAACGTGATCGATGCCTGCCACGCCGCCGGAGCCGTGTTTGTGCTCGATGAAGTGACCAGCGGCTGGCGATTTGGCTTTCCCGGTGCCGCCCCGATGCTCGGCATCGAGCCGGACCTCGCCGTGTATGCGAAGGCGATGAGCAACGGCTATCCCGCCGGAGCCATCGTGGGCAAAAACGATGTCATGGACGCCTCCAACAACAGCTTCATCTCCAGCAGCTACTGGACCGATGGCGTCGGCACCGCGGCCTCGCTGGCCTGCATCGGCAAAATGAAGCGTGAAGGCGTGCAAAAGCATGTATGGAGCCTCGGCGAGCGCTTGCAGGCCGGTTTGCGCGAAGTGGCCTCGCGACATCCCGCGCTCGGTTTGAAGGTCGGCGGCATGCCCTGCGCTCCCTCGCTCGTTTTTACCAATCCAGCCGCGAAACCGCTCATGATCCGTCACATGCTCCAGCGCGGCTATTTGATGTCGAGCCAGCTTTACGTCACCTGGTGCCACGATGACGAAAAAGTCGCCAGCATGCTCGCCGCGCTCGATGAATCACTCGCCATTGTCGCTCAAACACCACTCGAACCAGCTCAAGGACCGCAACAAGGCTTTGCGCGACTCGTTTGAATCCCATCATGCTCATTGACTGCCACAATCACCTCGGTGCCGACCTGCTTTTTTACCTGCACGGCGACTTCCCCTACTCGCAGCAGCTTGTGCAGATGCAGCATGAGGGCGGAGCGCTCGGCATCACGCACTGGGTCGCGTTTCCCTTCGTCAGCTACGCGGCGATGGATGTGACAAAGTTCCGGAGCGGCGGGATCGGCTTTGGTCAGAACGGCCTTGAAACCGTGCCGTATGCTTTTGAGAACAAGCGCCTTCTTGATGAGTGCCAGAAGCTCTTTCCGGAGGAGGGAAAACGCATCCTGCCCTTTGTCATGGTCGATCCCATGCGGAACACGGACGCGCAGGCGAAGGAATTGGTGAAGCTGCGCGGCGAATACCGATTCCATGGCATCAAGATCCAGAGCACGATCATCCAGTCGTTCATCAAATGCCTCGCGCATGAAGGCAAGGTCTTCCTCGACCTCGCTCGCGAGTGGGATGTGCCCTTCATCATCCACAGCAGCGTGGCCAAAGATGATCCCTGGGCGCAGGCGCATGACATCATCGACATCGCCGAGGCGAATCCGGACATCCGCTTCTGCGCCGCACATTCCTGCCGCTATGACAAGGAATGCCTCGACCGCATCCAGGCGCTGCCCAACGCGTGGTTCGACAACTCCGCGCACTGCATTCACTGCGTGGGTGCCGTGGATGACCTGCCTTACATCGCCCCCCGCGAGCGCCGTTTTGACAGCGACTACACCGATCCCGGCCGCGTGACCGCCGATCTCGCTGCCGCGTATCCGGACAAGTTCATCTGGGGCAGTGACTCGCCCTTCTACAGCTACGCCGCCGAGATCAGCGGCAAGGTGGTCAAACTCATCAGCACCTACGAGGCCGAGATGAAAGCCCTCCGCGCCGCAGGCAATGAAGCCGTTCAGCGCATCACCTGCACGAACACCCTCAAATACCTCAAGCTCGCCGATGAAAGCATTCTCTCTTGATGGCCACGCCGCCCTCGTGACCGGCTCCTCGCAAGGCATCGGCCTCGCGATGGGCAATGCGTTGCAGGAAGCAGGCGCACGAGTCGTGTTTCACGGTCTTCAGACCTCTGTCGAAGGTCTCACGAGCTATGTTCAGGCCGACCTGATGCAAAACGACGGCCCGCAACGGCTGGTGGATGCGGCTTTCCAGCTCGAACCCAGCCTCGACACGCTCGTTTGTAATGCGGGCAGCTTCTTTGACCTGCCCTTCCTCGAAATGACCCGTGAGCGTTGGGACAAGACGATGCAGCTTAATCTCGCGTCGGCGTTTTTCACGGCGCAGGCCTTTGCGAAGTGTCTCGTGGCGGAGAAGCGTGGTGGCAGCATCGTGATCACGTCTTCGACAAATGGCTTTCAGGGCGAAATGGATTCCTGCGCCTATGACGCGAGCAAAGGGGCGCTCGTGATGCTGACGAAGTCGCTCGCGGTGTCCCTGGCGGATCATGGCATCCGTGTGAATGGCATAGCGCCAGGCCTGATCAAGACGCCGCTGACCGCGCAGTGGATGGAGTCGAAGGACCGGTCGGTGCTCGATCATTACGAGAAGAAGATCCTGCTGCGCCGCGTCGGTGCTCCGGAGGATGTCGCAGGCGCGGTGACGTTTCTTTGCTCAGAGGCCGCGAGTTATATCACGGGCGAGATCATCGTCATTGATGGCGGGCTGACGAGCTGCCAGATCGGCCGGATGTGAGCAGGCCGACGACCATCGTCACAAGGCAGCCGAGCAGGCTGAACCAAACGAACGAGATCATCTGCGGCGGCTTCGCTGCGGTGAGCCAGCCGCTTTGATACAAGAACACGCTGAGAAGCACCGCGAAGCCGCTGAAGCAACCGGTCAAGGCCCCGCGGGTGGTCACACGTTTCGTGAACATGCCCAGGAAGAACAGGCCTAGCAGCGGACCGCCGACGAGGCCGATGACGGTGTTCACGGATTCGACGAGATTGCCCGGCATCGCGGACACGGCAAAAGCCAGCGCCATCACGAGCACGCCGTAGCCGACGGTGATCCAGCGGGCGTTGCTCACCTTGGTCGAAGCAGCGCCATCGGCGACACCGGAGAGGCGCTGTTGGAAGTCGATCACCGTGGCGGAGGCGAGGGAGTTCAGCCCGGCGCTGATGGTGGACATGCTGGCGGCATAGATGGCCGCGATGAGCAGACCGGGAAGACCGGCCGGCAACTGCGTGACGACAAAGTAAGGCAGGATTTGATCCTCCTTTTGAATCAATCCGGCGGCGAGAGGATCGCCGTGCGTTTTGTAGAACGCGTAGAGCACGAGCCCAGTGCCGTAAAAGAGCACCAACACGGGCAGCACGAACCACAGCTTGATCCACAACGAGCGCTGCGATTCCTTCAAACTGCCGGCGCTGAGGTAGCGCTGCACGCTGACCTGGTCGGTGGCCATTTGCACCAGGTGCAGGAAGGCACCGGCGATGAGGATCGCGCCGAGGTTCACGCGTTCGGCGGGATTGAAGGAGAGGCTCAAATTCATGCGGCCATCGGCCACAACGGTATCCCACATACCGCCGAGGCCACCAGGGATCTTGCCGAGCGCCACGATGACAATCATGAACTGGCCGCCGAAGAGCACAATGAGCTGCATCACGTCCGTCCAGATCACCGCCCGCATGCCGCCGAGCGCGGTGTAGAGCGTGGTGAGCGTGCCCGAGGCCAAGATCGTGAGCCACAGCGGCAGGCCAGTAACCTTTTCGAGTGCCAAAGCCGGCGCATACGTGGCCGCCGCCAGCCACAGGGCCACACGAAAAATGAAGAGACCGGAGGCGAGAAGCCGCGTGGACAGCGAGAAGCGTTCTTCAAGGAACTGGTAGGCGGTGAAGTAGCGCGATTGATAAAACTTCGGCAGCATCCAAAGCGTCGTGAAGGGCGTGGCGATGAAAAACGCCAGCACGATGTAGGCGAAGGCGAAGCCGTTTTTATACACATCCGCCGGCCCGGCCAGGTAGCTGATACCCGAGAAGAGCGCGGCGAGGATCGACATCGCCACGAGGATGCTGTTCATGCCGCGACCCGCCAGAAAATAGTCGCCAAGGGACTTGGAACCGCGCGCCGACAAAAGACCCACACCAACGGATGCAGCGAGGTAACCGCCGAAGATCGTATAATCGAGCCAGGAGAAATGCGACATAAACTGATGCTAGCGGAGACACCAACGCGACTTCAACGCCGCATTTCGTGGTTTCCTCGCGGAGCCACTGCTTTCGCGGGACAGGCGGGAAAGTTTGACGAAGATCACAACGACTCACACACCATGAACACCTCCGCCCCCCTGCCCTACACCGACACGAAGCGTGTCGGAGCGGCGGATTTCTACACGGCGATCAATGCGACGTTTCGCTTCATCTTCCGTCGCTTCGGCCGCGAGGGGCTCGTGCGCTACTGGCACGATCTGGGCACGAGCTACTACGCGCCGGTGTCCTCCCGCTGGAAAGAAGGCGGCTTGTCAGCCGTGACGGCATATTGGCAGGCGTTTTTCGACGCGGAGCCCGGTTCTCGTGTCGAAATCAGCATGGTGGAAAATGAAGCAAGGGTCTGCGTAAAGGAGTGCCCTGCCATCCAGCATTTACGCGCGCAAGGACGAGAGATCGTGCCGTTTTTCTGCCAGCACTGCCATTTTGTCAGCGAGGCCATCGCTCAGCCTGCGGGTCTGACGGTGCGTGTGAAGGGCGGAAATGGCTCGTGCGAGCAACGATTCATCAAAAGCGGCCCTGAAGTGGCGCCGCAACGGCTGGAGGACATCGCCACGGCATCATGATCGGCTGCTACGACTTCTGCGGCCACTACGAGTGGACCTTTGCCTGGTTCGAAGAACTCGGCGGACACAACCTCGTGCGCGCCTACTGGCTGGAAGCCATCAGCCAGGATTCCCAGACCCACGCGGAGGCGGAGATCGTGGGCCACGGCATTGAGGGCATGAAGCGCTACTGGGAGCACACGCTGGCGGAGGAGGCAGCAGACCATGTCATGACGGCCACGGACAAGGTTTATCGCATCGACATGCACCAGTGCCCGTCAAAGGGGTTCCTCATCCGCAACGGCCTGGAGCAGTATCGCGACTACTGCGACCACTGCATGGGCTGGATCGGCCCGATGATGCAGAAAGCCGGTTTTGTCGTCGATCACGAGCACAATCACCGCGGGCAATGCTGGTGGGAGATGCGTCAAAAAAGCGATCCCACGCCTCCCAGCGCCCCAGGAACGCTTAGCGGTGAAAACGACGTGCGGCTCCTGCCCGGCTGGAAATCAGACCTTGCTGACACCATTGACCACTATGAACGAGCGACTGATCCCGATGATAAAACGACTGTTTCTTAGCCTTACGGTTGTTTCAATGGCCCACGGCCAGTGGGAGCAACTCCCCCCTCTGCCGGAGCCAAATGGCGGATTCATCGGCGGACATCACAATGGAAAAATCGTGATCGTAGGTGGCACGAACTGGGAAGGCGGGAGGAAGAACTGGCTGAGGAAGATTCGAAAGTTTGATCCTATGTCGAATGCCTGGGTAACGACGGAGAATTTCGAGAACCCAGTGGCTTATGCAGTGAGCATGCAGAACGGCTCTCAACTTGCGTTCGTCGGCGGCACAGATGGCAAACAACCGCTGCGCGTGCATGCCACTCTTTCAGGTGTGAAAACCGTGTTGCCCGCACTGCCAGTCTCCACTGTCCTGGCGGCTGGCGGCAACATGGGCGGCTGGATGATTCTTGCCGGCGGCACGGATGACGCCGCGAATCTCCCTGGCGTGACCCGCATGACGCACGCGATCATGTCCGGCGATGTCAAACGTCTGGCCGACCACCCCGGCAAGCCGTTTGCCACGGCGGCCTCGGCGGTGGCGGGGGAGGAGTTGTTCGTGTTTGGCGGGATGAACTACGACGCGGCGGCCAAGCTGCCTGTGAACAGCGCGGAAGCTTACGCATTCTCGCTGGGGAAGAACGCCTGGCGCAAACTGACGCCGCTGGCTGCTCCGACGCGGGGTTTGTCAGCGGTCACGCTGGACGACAACCACATCTACATCGCAGGCGGGTATCGCGATGACTTCACCTCGGAGGCCGTGATCTATGACGTGAAGTCCGACAGCTATCGAAAAGCGGTGTCACTGCCTTACGCGGCGATGGTGGGCCTCGTGAAGATGGGCGATCATGTCTATTGCCTCGGCGGGGAGGACAAGAAGCAATCGCGCACGGACAAGTTCTTCCGCATCCCGGTGGCGCAGTTGTTGAAGTGACTACTTCGCGGTGTAGCCACCATCGACAGGGAGGTTCACGCCGGTGATGTACTTGGAGGCATCGCTGAGGAGGAAGATGACCGCGCCGCCGAGGTCGGTGTCGTCGGCCATGCGGCCAAGCATGGTGTGCTCGCAGTAGCGTTGCAGGAAGGACTCGGGCTGGTGGTTGAAGAAGCCGCCGGGAGCGAGGTTGTTCACGCGGACATTCTTCGGGCCGTAGAGCGCGGCGTAGAAGCGGGTGAGATTCTCCATGCCGCCTTTGTGAAAGAAGTAATCCGGCGGCATGTCGCCCATGGTGGTGCCGGTGTAGAGTTCGTAGCTGGGGCCGATCATGCCCTGGATGCTGCCGATGTTCACGATGCTGCCACGGCCAGCCTCGGCCATCTTCTGGCCAAAGTGACGGTGCATGAGCATGACGCCCGTGGCGTTCACCCGCATGGATTCGGCGAACTGCGCCGCCGCGCCGTTTGCCCCCTTCATCGGACGCAGCACGGCGTTGTTCACGAGACCGTCGAGAGCACCAAAACGCGCATGCACGCGGTCCGCGAGCGAAATGACGGAGGCTTCGTCGCCTTGGTCGAGCGACTCGGCGAAGACCTGATGGCCCTTCGCCGTCTCTTCATCCGCCACGACTTGCAGCTTGGCCACATCCCGCGCCGCGAGGATGAGCTTTGCGCCGGTGGCGGCCAGCATCGCGGCCAATCCACGACCGTATAGACCCGCGCCGCCGGTGAGGAGGATGGTTTTGTTTTCGAGAGAGAAAATGGGGAAGTTCATGGGAGGAGGGATGGAGTCTTGGAGTGCTGGAGTGGTGGTGGCCATCAACGGCCCATCACTCCACGACTCCATCACTCCGCTGTTCTACTTTTTCGCGTACACCGAGTCGCTCGCGGAGGCCGCCGCAGAGCCACCAAAGTCACCGACGAGCTTCTTGAACGCGTTGCCGAGCTCGATGACATCAGCACCAAGGGTGAAAACGCGGGTGCCTTCTTCGATGAGCTGGTCTTTCTGGCCGAACAGCGAGGCGACGGCGGGATACTTGCCATACTTGAGGGCGGCCGCGGCGACTTTTTTCCGCGCGTCGACGACGTCGGGATGCGTGGCCTGGCCGAGCTTGCCGATGCGATGACTGAAATCGCCTGCGCCGAAGAGCAGCATGTCGTAGCCGGGCACGGCGGCGATCTCTTCGACGACTTCGAGGGCCTCGGGGCTTTCAATTTGAAGGATGACGAACTTCTCGGTGTTGCAGTGATGCGCGTAATCCGCCAGCGGCACCTGGCAGAAGAGGCCGTCCATGTTTCCGGCGTCGAGGGCCTTGCTGCCCATCGGGCGGCAGCGGACCATATCGACAACGTTGCGGGCCTCATCGGCGCTGGTGATGTGCGGGACCATGATGCCGGTGGCATCGCACTCGAAGGGCTTGATGTAGTCGCTGTAGCTGCCTTTGCTGACCCGCACGATGATGTCCATGTCGTAGAGCTTGGCGGCGCGGATCTGGTGCTCGAGATTGAGCCAGTCATTCGGCACGTGCTCGTTGCAAAGCCACACGGCGCTGGCTCCGGCGAGCCCGGCGAGCTCGACGATGCGCGGATCACCGAGGTTCAGCTTCAAGACGGTGCTGTTTTGACCGGAGCGGAGTTCGCGGAGGATGCGGGAAGGGCGGAGGTGCATGGGGAAAGATGAAGGATGAAAGCTCAAAGATAAAAACGGATCACCACTCGCCTTCGCGGCGGAATTTGGCTTTCACGTTGGCGCTGAACTGGGCGACGGCGGATTCGATGCCGGTGAGGACTTCTTCCGTGGTTTTTCCAGCCGCGGAGCGGGCGGCGGGGATGACGGTCTCGCATTCATTGGCATCCATGAAGCGGGAGGCATCGAGCAAGGCGGGCTGCTCCTCCGGCGGGATGACGAGGAAGCCGTGCTTGTCGGCATGGATGAGATCGCCGGGGCGGATGACGCGGCCAAAGACCTCCACTTCGCAGTTCCAGCGCACGGGATGCACATGCGCATGGCCGACGCAAAGACGGCGGGCGAGGGCTTTGAAGCCGGCATTCGTCATCTCATCGACATCGCGGATGGCTCCGTCGGTGATGGTGCCGACACAGCCGAGGGCGCGGTGGATGTTGCTGTTCACCTCGCCCCAGAAGGAGCCGATGACGCGTGGCTTGTCGAGATCCTGCACGATGACGATCTTCGGCCCGGGTACGGAGGCCATGTAGCGGCGGTATTCATTGCCGGCGTTCGGATTGGCCGTGCGGTGGACTTTGTTTGCAGGCTCGATCACGACGGTCACCGCATAGCCGACCATGGGTCCCATCTGCGGCATGAAATCGCGGGTCTCTTCGAGGTTGAACGCCACGACGGCGGAGTCGCGCTTCGTGATCTGCTCCCAGCCGTTGTAGATCGTGGGCGTGTTCCAGCGCTTGAGCTGGAGGAGGTCGGCGTGGGAGAGGGCGGGCATGCGGGCTTTGTTCATGATGGGCCGATGAATACGCCCCGGGCAACGCGCTCCTGATGGTCACGACGAGTTACCATTCGCACCGCGCGGAAGTTCCTGATTGCACTCCCCGCGTTCCCATCCAACCTCCGCGTGTCTGATGAACCTCAAACCTGCCAGCCGGATCGTGATCGTGGCCGCCTCCAAGGCGGTGCGAGCCATCTGGCATGCCTGAACACCACGGTTTGAGGAACCTGCGCTGACGCGACCATTCAACGATCAGACAAACAGCCGGAAGGCGGACCTCAAGCCGGCCGCCTGACATGAGCACCCCCGACTCCACCCTTCAACATCATCCCCGGCGCGGCGCGTTGTGGATGACCGTGTCCCTGCTGGCCTTCACGGCCAACGCGCTGCTCCTCAAGGTGCTGGCCTCCGACCGGCAGGTCGATCCCTGGATGGCGCTCGTGTTCCGGGCCGGCATCGGGCTGGTGGTGACCATCGTGCTGTTCGCGCCCGCCGGATCACTGCGACTGCGGCGCAGCTTTCAGAGCTGGCTGCTCGCCTCCCGCGGTGTGCTCGGCGCGCTGGGCACGGCGGCGTATTACATCACCATCGGGCCGCTGGGCGCCGGGAAGGCGACGCTCATCGGGAACACCTGGTGCGTTTTTGCCGCGATCATGGCGGCCTTTGTCCTGCACGAACGCCTGGGCGTGGTGAAGGTCCTCGGCATCTTGCTGGCCCTCGCCGGCCTGGCGCTGCTCACGGGGATGACGCCGGGCTCTCTGGCCGTGTTCGGCAAACATGAGACGACCGCCTTGATCGGCGCGCTGCTGGCCGCCGCGGTCGTCGTGGTGATCCGGCAGCTTACGCGCACGGAGACGAGCGCCACCATCTTTGCCTCGCAGTGCGTGTACGCCCTGATCCTGGCGGTGCCGGTGGCGGCGATGCACTACGACGGCCTGGCGCTGGCGGATATCGCGCTGCTGTCGGGCGCTGCGCTGTGCGCCACGGCAGGCCAGCTCGCCATGACGGAAGGATTCCGCTTCCTGTCGGTCGCGGCGGGTGGCGCGTTTCAAAACACCGTCCCGCTGGCCATCACGCTGTGCAGCATCCTGCTCTTTGCCGAGCCGTTCAGCACCCTCCAGGGCGTGGGCGCGGTGATGATCCTCTGGGGCAGCTTCCAGACCGTCGTTGGAGGCCGCAGAGGCAACGCCGCGAAGGCAGCGGCCTCACGCGGCTGATGCTCATGCGTCCTCGTCAGCGGCCTTCGCCGTCTGCCGTCCACGCACCCCGGCGGGCTTCTTCGCGGCTTTCGGCTTCGGCTCGCGCGGCGGGAATTCCCAGCTCAGGAGGCGCTTGTCACCCGGTTTGCACACGAGGAAGGCGCTGAAGGGGCGGCCGCGCTTGCTGATCATGTTCACGATGAGCGAAGTCTTGCCGCCTTCGAAGAATTCGCGGGCGTTTTCGGGCGTGATGTCCTTTTTGCAGAGCACCTTGGGCAGGCGGGCGTTGCACTTGCCGCTTTCAAGCGCGGCGACTTTGCACTGGTAGCCGTCCGGCGTGTCATAAACGAAGCTCTCGCGTTTCTTGAGGGCGCAGACGGGGCATTTCGCGATGACGGGGCATTCATCCCAGTTGAAGGCATCGGGGTCGTTGCCTTCGAAGACAAAGGCCACCTTCATGTCGTCTTTGATCGAGAGAGCGGCGTTGAATTCCTTGCCCTTCTTGCTGCGGAAGCCTTCCAGCGGCCCGACGAAGCGTTTTTCGATCAGCGTGCGGATTTCGTCATCGCTGAGCGGACGCGAGGCGACGGTCTTATAGACGCGCACCTTGCACTTCGGGTTTTTGCAGCCGTAGAACTCTTCCGTTTGCTTGTAGCCGTCCTTGCTGCCGCAGACGCCGCAGGTGGCCTGAAACTCGGGATACACTTTCTCCTTGGCCGCTTTGGACGCCGCCTTGGTCTTCTCGACGATTTGATTCGTCAGAGTGCGGATCTCCTTCATGAAGCGCTCGCGGTCGAGCTCGCGGTGCTCCATCTGGCGCAGCTTGTATTCCCACTGGCCGGTCATTTCGGGCGAGGACAGCACCTCGATGCCGATGTCGGCGATCTGCTCGGTCAGCGCGAGGCCCTTTTGCGTCACATGCATGTCACGCTGCACACGCTCGATGTAGCGGTCCATGATGAGGCCTTCGATGATGGCCGCACGCGTCGCCGGTGTGCCCAGACCGCGCTCGCTCATCGCCTCGGCGAGTTCTTCGTCCTCCACCAGCTTGCCAGCGCCTTCCATGGTGGAAAGCAGGGTGGCTTCCGTGTAGCGGGGCGGCGGCTTGGTTTGCAGTTCGCTCACTTCCACGTCGAGCGTGCTCGCCATGTCGCCATCGTTGGCAGGCACGAGGAGCTTCGCGGCATCCTCGCCGCCCTCGGCGGCTTCTTCGGCGGCTTTTTTGCCGTAAACAGCGAGCCAGCCGGGCGCTTTGAGCACCTTGCCATCGCTTTTGAAGGCATCGCTGCCCACGCGGGTGATGCGGGTGGTGACCTCAAACTCCGCGGCGGGGAAAAACACAGCCACAAAGCGGCGCGCGACCATGTCGAAGAGCTTCTGCTCGGCCTCCGGCAGTTCCTTCGGCGGAATCTGGCCGGTGGGGATGATGGCAAAGTGGTCGCTCACCTTCGAGTTGTCGAAAATGCGCTTGTTCGGCCGCACCCACTGGTTGTCGATCACCGTGGCGGCGTGCGTGCCCAGCTCATGCGGCAGCGCGTCCTGCTTGCGGCTGTCGTGGCTGGCGAAGGTTTTGAGCGTGCCGATGACGGTGCCGATGTAATCCTCCGGCAGGTGGCGCGAATCGGTTCGCGGATAGGTCAGCACCTTGAACTTCTCATACAGAGCCTGGGCGATCTGCAGCGTGCGGCGGGCGGAGAAGCCGAAGCGATTGCTCGCCTCGCGTTGGAGGCTCGTGAGGTCGTAGAGCAACGGGGCGGCCTGGCGGGCCGGTTTGGTCGTCTGCTCGATCTTGCCCGGCTTGCCGATGCAGCGGTCAGCGATGGCCTGGGCGGTCTTTTCGTCCCAGATGCGCTCCTGCTTCTTGTGCTCGTCGTTCTCGTCTTTCTTGAACGATTCGTCGATCCAGCGGCCCTGGTAGCGTCCGCCGGGCACTTCAAAGAGGGCGATGGCCTCCCAGTAGGTGCGCGGCACGAAGGCGGCGATCTCGCGCTCGCGTTTCGCGAGGATGGAAAGCGTCGGCGTCTGCACGCGGCCCACCGGGGTGAGGCGGAAGCCGCCGTGGCGGGAATTCAGCGCGGTCAGGGCACGGGTGCTGTTGATGCCGATCAGCCAGTCGCTCTCGCTGCGGCATTTCGCGGCATCGGCCAGCGGCTGCATCTCCTCGTCGCTGCGCAGCTTTTTGAAGGCGTCCAGGATCGCGCCCTGGGTCATGGATTGCATCCACAGGCGCTTGATCGGCTTTTTGCAGCCCGTGGCGTCCACGATGTAACGGAAAATCAGCTCCCCTTCGCGGCCGGCGTCGCAGGCATTGATGAGGGCGTCCACGTCCTTGCGCTTCATCAGGCGGGCCAGGACCTTGTAGCGGTCCTCGCTCTGCTCGATGGGGTTCAGCTCGAACTTTTCCGGCAGAATGGGGAGGCTGGTGAAGCCCCAGCCGATCTTTTTGCCGTTCACCATCGGCATCCCCAGTTCCAGCAGGTGGCCGACGGCGCTGGAAATGACGTGCGTCTCGTTTTCATACCAGTCCTTTTCCTTCGTGAAAGGCTTCATGCCGGGGGCTTTGGCCAGCGCGCGGGCGAGATCGGCGGCGACGCTGGGCTTCTCGGCAATAATCAGGGTTTTGGGCATGTGGTCGGGTGTACTATATAGAGTGGGCCGGGAGAAAGGGGGCGGGACTAGGGCACGAGAACCGGGGGGCTGTCAAGGCGGGGGCCGTTTCGGAGCCGGGGGAGGCGAATCTGCCGCCCGGGCGTTTTCAGGTCATTCGTCGCCCGCTCAGGTGAGCCAAATCGCCAGCAGCAGCGCGAGTCCGACCTCGTCGATCAAACTTCGCCGGTTCCTCGCTGCCATGCCCCACCTTTCATGTCAGCCCATCTTCGATTCTGGCTCATCCATCTGGGGTTAGACGCTACAGCGCATGGTTAGCCCGCATAAATCCAACTGTAAACCTCAACATGATCTTCAAAAATCTGTCCGTAGTTCGGGCCGCGCCCAGGATCGTCCTCGGCGCGCAAGCCAGCAAAGTGCATCGCCTTGTCCGTGGCCCAGCCAACCTCTCCGTCAAAAGCGGTGCGGTCGAACATGTCGGCGAATGACGGTGGCATCTGAAAGACACCTCGTCGAGTCAGCACTGCGAGGGCGGCGCACGCCGGAACAATCGAGATGCCACGGAGGTCTCGTAGAGACTGCAACATCGCCTCAGCAAAAATCGCTCGTCGCTTGGACATGGCCATGCAAAGTCCGAGAAGCCGCTCCCGCCACGACACGCCGGCAATCATGGCGGTAACAAGCTCGTCAGGCACTGACGGCGCGAGCGCAACCACGGGCGCAATCTCCCGCCGATACGTGTCATCCCGCCGAACCGGGTGAATCAGGCAAAGGTATGCGCCTTTGGTCTGCTCGAAGATGTCATCCTCGCTCATGGCGTGCGATGCGGGCTAACGACCCAAGCTCAGCGACCCGGCCCGCGGGAGGCCACGATTGCAACAGTGATGCGATGGCCGGGTTCGCTGCAGCG
Source organism: Verrucomicrobiaceae bacterium (assembly GCA_015075365.1). GTDB lineage: Bacteria > Verrucomicrobiota > Verrucomicrobiia > Verrucomicrobiales > Verrucomicrobiaceae > Prosthecobacter. The sequence continues at coordinate 1,045,288 of JABTUN010000003.1, read as the reverse complement.
CATAGATGCCATGAATCGAGGCGTGCGGAGGCCGTGAGGCGCGCATTCTTAGGTTATGGACTACACACTTCATCATCGCGTTGGGGCGGCCTCACCCGAGGCCGCTGGTTTCAGGCTAACAGAACACGTCCGGTCATCAAGATCGGACTCGACGTGCACGCGCTCTTTTACATGGCGGTGGCGCAGCACGATCACGCCACGCCCGGGGCGCCCCGGCGTTTCACACCGGAGCAGTTCGTGCCGTGGGTCAGCTCGCTGATCACCGCAGGTCATGAGGTGCATGTCGTCTATGAGAGCTGCGGCTTCGGGTTTGGACTGCAGCGCGCGCTCACGGCAGCCGGAGCGACCTGCCACGTCATCAGTCCGCAGGCGCTTGATGAGAGCCGCAGCGGCGTGAAGACCGACGGACGCGACGCGCGCACGCTGTGCCTGCGGCTCGACCGCTATGTGCAGGGCAACCGCAACGCGCTCCGTCATCCGCGCCCACCGAGGCCGAGGAGCAGCGGCAGCACGTCTCGCGCCAGCGCGAGCAGCTGTTGATGGCACCGTTCGAAGATGCAGGCGCAGGAAGATGCCTGCTGGTCAACCACGGGCTGCCAGCACCGGCGCACTGGTGGATGGAGCAAACGTGGTCACGCCTCATCAAGCTGCTGCCCGGCTGGATCGTGCCGATGCTGGAGGTCACGCGGCCGGTGTTACCTGTCATTGCACGCGCAGATCCCTCGCGTTGAGCGCGCGATTGAGGCCGCCGCGCCGCGCGAGGCACCGCGCGGCCCTGGGCAAGCTTACCACCACGATCCTGGGCAACGAGGGTGTGTGACTGGAAGCGCTTCAACAACCGCCGCGAAGTCAGCAGCTACACGGGATTATGCCCTGGCGAGCACAGCAGCGGCGGAAAGAGAAAACAGGGCCACGTCACCAAGCACGGCAATCCACGCCTGCGCGCCGCGCTTGTCGAATGCGCATGGAGACTCGTGCGGTTCCAGCCGCAGTATCCGCCGGTGCGGAAACGCATGCATCTGCTGGGCAAAGGCGCGCGCGCCACCGGAGCCGCGAGGAAGAAAGCCATCGTCACCGTGGCGCGCCACCGCCGTCGATCTCTGGCGCATCCACGGACGGACACGAGCGCGGCGAAGCTCGGCCTGCAACTGCAGCACGCGACATCACCAAAGTTTGCTCCGCAAGGAGCACCGACAAGATGCTCCGTCCCCCTCTTGGATTGGACAGGTGATAAGCTCTCCGAACTGATCCAAGATCAGGCATACATCCACCCCGCGCAGAAGCTCTGTGAAGGCGCAGCGCAGGTCTCGTCGAGCGTAGCGAGACGAGGCCGCAGCGTAGCCGTAACAGAGCTTGCGAAGCGGTCGCCGCCCCTCCCACTTGTCGCTGTTCACCTCAACCCGGGCCTTCTGCCATGAGGTGGCTCTAAAGCCGCCATCACACCTCCCGCCGTCGGGATCGAAACCGATGCCGACAGTCCGCAACGCTGGACCGCGAAGCGCAAGGCCGCCCTCGTCATCGACATCCTCCGCTGGCAAGACCACCGCCGCGGAGGCTGCTCGCCAGCACGCGCTGACTCTCGCCGAGGTCGAGCAGTGGAAGGAGGACTTCATCACCCAGGGCACCGAGGCCCTGCGCAGTCATCCGCGCGATTCTCGCCCAGCAGTTCGAGGCTCGCGAGAAGACCTCCCTGCTGGCCAGGTCGGCGAGCTCACCCTGCATGTGGACGTTTTAAAAAGCTCATCGCTACTTGGGCAAGGACTTGCCGGAAGGATCTCGTGGTAGCCATGCAAAACCAACTTCTCCAATCGGGATCCCCGCCGGTGCCTGTCAGCGTGCTGTGCCGTCTCCTCGGCTGGCGCGCCCACCACCTATTACCAGCCGCATGGACGCCACACTCGAGACCGCGGTGCGATCCCGCGTGCGTCGAGGCCATCCGTGCGGTGATCGAGGCTCATCCCACCCATGGCGTGCGTGACTCATGCCTGTCTCACCAAAGGCCAGGGCATGATCGTCAACCGCAAGAAGGTCCACCGCATCATGCGCCTGCACCGCTGGACGTGCAGGCGAGCGCCGCGTCGGCCGCCGTCCGCGTGTGCAGCACCTCAAATCCATCGCCGCGGCCCCCAACCAGCGTTGGGCCACCGACATCGCCACCGTGGACTGCGGGCGACGGCTGGTGCGCCTTCGTGCCGGTCGTCGACTGTTGCTCGCGTGAAGTCCTCGGCTGGGATCTGGCGCACACCGCCCGAGCCAAGACCGCCGAGCGTGCGCTGGAAGAGGCCCTGCTGCACCGCTTGGCACCACTCGAGGCGCTCCATCAGGACTCACCTTGCGCCACGATAACGGCCTTGTCTCGGCTCACGAGCCTACCGCGCCCTCGTGCGCGACTACGGCCTCACGCAGAATACATCGCTCCCTACACGCCCGAGCAAAACGGCCTGTGCGAGCGCTTCATCCGCACCTTCAAAGAGGAATGCGCCTGGCAGCACCGCTTTGACAACCTCACCGCCGCACGCGCGACGGTCGCCAGATACATCGAACACTACAACACCCAGCGCACCCACTCCGCCCTCAACTACAACACCCCACGCCAAACCTACCTCACCCTATGCAACCCACCCCATCAACAAGCCGCCTGAACAACACTGGCTCTTGTCCAACTTTGAGGGGAGCACTACAAAGACACCATGAACCCTTTGGAACGCGGCCCACGTCTGGAGCCTAACCTGAGCCGGGGAACCGCGCTCGACGCCATAGATGAGACTGGGCCACGTTCCTCTTCACACGACTGCATAAGTCAACTGATGCTGTCACTCACTGACACGCATGGATGGGAGTATAAGTCCGTGAAGGGCACTTCACGCGATCACGAAGAGGAAGCGTCTCCAAAGAACCAATGAACTTCAAAACCACGCACACCATGTAACATCAACCAACAACCTCATGCGGACTTCCACGCTTGACACCCTTCATGGGGGTTAGGCGGCGGGTTTCTCATACGGTATGGTGACCACAGTCTCGCGGCCGTGCTCATCCAGCAACCTGAATATCCATGACCTGAGCGTGCCGCTCTCGACATGCGTCGTGACAGAGAAGCAGGAACAGCCACGGCCAAGGAGCGCAGCCTGCCTCGCTCGCTCAAATTCCTGTCGCTCTGCAGGACTGAGTAACCCGATACCCTCATCATCAAAAGATGCGACGTCGTAGGAAACAAGCACTGGAACACCGCCATCGGCGTGTCTCGTCGCAAGCGTCGGATCGAAAGGATGCCGGGTGGAAATGAAGATATGCGGCGCAACCAACCCCCAACTCTCGTAATCCGCTTGCGACTCGGCGATTGCCTGGACGTGACCCAGGCAATGACCCTCATCCCACCAGATGAGGTCGCCGACACGAATCTGTGAACCGTCGGGGTAGGTCATAGCCGCCTAACGTTCAAGCGATGGCACCCCCACTAGCGGGAGCAAGTGTTGATCGCGGTGTTGAGGTTGAATGAAGGTGAAGCATCGAAAACAGAAGGGCTAGTGGGGGTTGTCCATCCGCGTCGTGTTAGCGCCGTGTGGATCTCGATTCGATCGAAGCTATGTCGAATATCTGCGCCACCGCTCGGGCAAATAAAAGCGCGATGAAGAATGTTATCGCCATTGAGACAAGCATCGATGTCTTTTCGAACGGACGGTATTCGATGTAAACCAAAGGTGTCCCCACGAACGCAATCCCAAGAAACACTAGAATCCACAACGGCAACTTTCTGTGAAGCTTGGCGCTAATCCATGCGGCGCAGAATCCGATAATAGCGCACGGCAAGAATGCGATCAGAAATACAATCCCAAAAACCTTAGACGCCGTTGGTTGACTCTGGAAGGCGGCCAAGAAGAGCCTAAACCCACTGGTCTGATCTTTATTTGAAGGCGTATTCATCTTCCTGATTTCAGCGCTAACATTGAAGATCATTCACAGATCGTGAGGTTTGTCAGCAGCTTTATAGCCGACACTTTGACGGGAATATCACGGGTTTTTGTCTTCATGATGTCGTTTTAGCCGCCTATGCCGTACTCGGGCAACAAAAAAGTAGAATATCACTCACATACTGGATAGTGGGACTGTTCTATGAGCAACAAACCGGAAGCCAAACTGGAGGACAAGCTGCGTGGCGTGCTCTGCCCTCAAACAATACTGCCCCGGACAGAGGAGATCATTCACTGGCTAATCGGCTATGTGCTCTTCCAAGCGCAGGCATCGGGGAGGATGCGGCACCCGGCGGAGGATGGGGACGGAAGAAGGTGGCGGCCTTTGACCAATCTGGCCGTGAACAAGAACCCAACGGCCTCCCCAAAATCAGGCCCCTGAACGCGCTGGTGTTTATACCGAGAGGTGCTCAAAATGGAACTGGGAGGGTTTGATGCGGTGCAGGCAAAACGGTCAAAGTATCCGCCAGTGGTTTTGACGCAAGAAGAAGTAGAAGACACTGCTGGCAGCGTGAAGGGTGCGGCGGGACTGGCGGTCAAGCTGCTGGACAGGTTGCGGGTTGCGAGTCGCCGAGGTCTTGGCACTGCGGATCAAAGATGTGGATGTAAGCGGAGGGAAGATCGAGGGGTGGCAGGGGCGACAAGGACCGAGTCATCACATTGCCGGCGCCCTGCTGCACCCCATCGAAGAGCACTTGAAACAAATACTGGGCCGTCTTCGATGCTGACCGGAGGACGAAGGTGCCGGGCGTGGCGATGCATGAAGGCCCATGACATGAAGAACCCGAAAGCCGCAGAGAGCTGGCCGTGGTTTTGTTTCTCCCTCCGCCAAAGCATGGAACGACTTGGGCGGGATGGCAGCCCACGCACGGGGAGAGCCGTGCTTACGGACGCGGGCAGCATCACTTTTCGGCTATCGAGATCGCCATCACGCGCGAACTAGAGCGGCGGCGAAACTGGCGGGATTAGCCAGCGGGTGACGGCATCATGCGCTGCGGCATTTCTTCGCCACGCACCGTGTGCTCAAAGGCATCGACATCCGCAGCATCGAACTGAACCTCGGCCATGCGGATGTGCGCACGACGGAAATCTATTTGCAGCTCGCCAAGGCGATGCGCGGAGAGATCACCAGCCCGCTGGATGATCTGTGAGGCGGGAGACCCGTTCAGGGGCGAAAATCCTCTTCCCAAAAACGGCGGTTTGGTATTCTTCGTGTGATTCCTGAGGCGGACCTCCAACCAGCCGCGCTCCCGCCATGAAGCTGCTCACGCTCTTTTTTGCGCCCGGAACACAACCGTCCCACGCCCCGGCCCGCCCTGATGGTCGATCTGGCTCTTTTTCGTGCCTGCCACCTCCCCGGCAACCGCGCAGCCGCCAGCCCCAAACCGGGAGCCGCAGGCAGAATGGACCGTCCTCCAAATTGAGGCTGCGGTCCCGCAGATCGAGTTTGCGGTCCCGCAGATTGAGTTTGCGGTCCTGCAGATCGAGTTTGCGGTCCCGCAGATCGAGTTTGCGGTCCCGCAGATCGAGTTTGCGGTCCCGCAGATCGAGTTTGCGGTCCCGCAGATCGAGTTTGCGGTCCCGCAGATTGAGTTTGCGGTCCCGCAGATTGAGTTTGCGGTCCCGCAGATTGAGTTTGCGGCCCCGCAGATCGAGTTTGCGGCCCCGCAGATTGAGTTTGCGGTCCCGCAGATCGAGTTTGCGGCCCCGCAGATTGAGTTTGCGGTCCCGCAGACTGAGTTTGCGGTCCCGCAGACTGAGTTTGCGGTCCCGCAGATTGAGTTTGCGGTCCCGCAGATTGAGTTTGCGGTCCCGCAGATCGAGTTTGCGGTCCCGCAGATCGAGTTCGTGGTCCCGCAGATCGAGTTTGCGGTCCCGCAGATCGAGTTTGCGGCCCCGCAGGATCGGGGGGCGACGAGTTTCACCGGCACAAACTCACGTCTTTTGCCCCGGCGACACCGCTGTTGGGCACCGCAACCACATTCTCCGGCCCATGCGCGCTGTCCGGTCGGCGACAGCGGTGTCGCGCTGACGCTTGCCACGCGCGCTCCACGACGCTGCCGCGCCTTTCGTTCACTCCAACTGCATCATTACGGCCTGGCAGGCTGCTGAAAAACGCCCTCACCGGCCACTGGCCGGTGCTACAGCAACGCTTGCGCCTGCGCTGTCGGTCGGGGCATGGACCCGGTCCGCCATACGCTAGCAGGCTGCTGAAAAACGCCATCACCGGCCACCGGCCGGTGCTACAACTGTGGGAGCGCCTGCGCTGTAGATCGGGGCATGGACCCGGTCCGCCATACGCCAGGCCGCGCGTCATCATGACTTGTGATGGTTAAACCACGAAGAGTCACGCATTTTCACCCATGGATTCTCCTTCTGGGTAAACGATTCGTGCTCATTCGTGACCCTTCGTGGTTTTGAAACCACCTTTCACCAAAGGTGACGCCGCCGGGTATGGATCGGGCACTGATCCGGCCTGTAGATCAGGGCACCGACCCGGTCCGCAGGCCTTGCGGTGTCTTTCAGCAGCCCGTGAGGCCATGACGGCGGCGCAGGCGGTGGGATCATCCGCCCGGTGGAATGCGGCCCCCACCAGCCTCCTCCGCCCCTGCCCCGCCTGTGCCCATGCCACGGCACGCCGCCGGACGACGCGCTGGATGCGCCCCGGTGCGGCGATGGAAACGGCGTTTCCTTTTCCACGCCGGACGGTTCCAGCGTCGCGCCGGACGGTTCCAGCGTCGCGCCGGACAGTTCCGGCATCGCGGCGGACAGTTCCGGCGTCGCGGCGGACAGTTCCAGCGTCGCGGCGGACAGTTCCAGCGTCGCGGCGGACAGTTCCAGCGTCGCGGCGGATGGTTCCGGCGTCGCGGCGGACAGTTCCAGGCGCCGCGGCGGACAGTTCCAGCGTCGCGCCGGACAGTTCCGGCGTCGCGGCGGATGGTTCCGGCGTCGCGGCGGACCCCGGCGCGGCGGTGGAAAGGGCGTTTCCTTTTTCACGCCGGATGGTTCCGGCGTCGCAGCGGACAGTTCCGGCGTCGCGGCGGATGGTTCCGGCGCCGCGGCGGACAGTTCCGGCGTCGCGGCGGATAGTTCCGGCGTCGCGCCGGATAGGTCCGGCGTCGCGGCGGATAGTTCCGAACTGCCGCAACGGCTTCAGCCCCAAGACAGTGCTGGGCGACAGCGGCGAGATGGCCATCGCCGTGCCGCGCGACCGGCACAGCAGCTTCGAGCCGCTGCTGGTGCCCAAGTGGCAGAAGAAGCTGCCGGGCTTCCAGGAGAAGATCGTCGCGCTCTACGCGCGCCGGACCCCGCCAGCGATCTGCTGCTGACCCACGCGGGCAGCGGCCGTGTGCATGCGGAGTGGGAGCGCGGCACGCGCAGCAACGACGACCGCATCCTCATCCAGGTCATCGGCGTGGATGCCGGCTGGCGAGAGTACGGCAAGAGCGGCGGGGACAGCGAGGAGCTGCTCAAGAACCTGCCCTCCGGCGCGACGGTGAAGGTGAAGATCATCGCGCTGAATGGCAGCCTGGAGGCGGTGGACGGCCCGGAGGCACAGATCGTCGTGGCATGAGAGGCGGGCTGGATGAGCCGCCAGTTCCGCTGGCATGTGTTTGGGCTCCTGCTCACCCCCGCCTTCCAGCCTATCCTTCCCGAAGCATCAGGCGGTACGGCGGGAAGGGCGTAGTTGCGGGTTGACGGATCACGTTTCGCCTCTACCATCCGCGCCCCCACGCCCTGGCGAAAGAACCAACACCACCTCGCCGGCCACCGTGGGCCTCATCCCATGAAAGAAAACATCCATCCCAAGACCTTCGAGACGACGATCACCTGCACCTGCGGCGCCGTCTATAACACGATCTCCACGATCCAGAACCTGCGCATCGGCATCTGCTCCGCCTGCCACCCGTTCTTCACCGGCGAGCAGCGCTTCATCGACACCGCCGGCCGCGTGGACAAATTCGCCCAGCGCTACGGCAGCACCCGCGCCCGCCGCACCGCGCCGAAGGTGTCCGAAGCCGGCGCCTAGTCCCCTCCAGTCTCACTTTAGCCAGACGGTGCCCATGCCTCGCGCAGGGCACCGTTTTGTTTTTCCCTCCGCCAGCCCCCTCCCCCGCCCCGCATGGACTACGCCCCCATCATCCAGGCCAAACGCACCCGCTTTGCCGACCTGGAGGACGTCATCGGCCGCCCGAACTTTTTCGACGATGCCAAAAAGGCCGCCGAACTGCTGCGCGAGCACCGCGCCCTGCAGCGCCTGCTCGACTCCTGGGAGGCGTTTCAAAAAGCCCAGGCCGAGCTGGCCGAAAACCGCGAGATGGCGAAGAGCGCCGACGACAAGGAGCTGGCGGAGATGGCCGCCGCGGAGATCCCTGTGCTGGAGGCCCGGCTCGTGGAGCTGGAAAAGGCCATCCAGGAGTCCATCCTGCCGCCTGATCCGCTGGAGGGGCGTGATGTGCTGATGGAATTCCGCGCCGGCACCGGCGGGGACGAGGCCTCCCTCTTCGCGGGCGACCTGATGCGCATGTACACGCGGTTTGCGGAGAATCGCGGCTGGAAGGTCGAGACCCTGGAAGTCAGCCCCTCCGATGTGGGCGGCGTGAAGGAGGCCACCGTCAAAATCAGCGGGGAGGAGGTGTACCGCGTCCTCAAATACGAAAGCGGTGTCCACCGCGTGCAGCGCGTGCCCGCCACGGAGGCGCAGGGACGCATCCACACCTCCGCCGCCACCGTCGCCGTCCTGCCCGAGGCGGAGGAGGTGGACGTGGCCCTCCGGCCGGAGGATGTCCGCATCGAGGTCTGCCGCTCCTCCGGCGCCGGCGGCCAGGGCGTGAACACGACGGACTCCGCCGTGCAGGTGCTGCACATCCCCACCGGCACCATCGTGCGCTGCCAGGACGGCCGCAGCCAGATCAAGAACAAGGAAAAGGCCCTCACGATCCTGCGCAGCCGCCTGCTGGAGAAGAAGCAGCAGGAGGAGGCCGCCAAATACTCCGCCCACCGTCGCGAGCTCATCGGCGGCGGCGGGCGCGAGGAGAAAATCCGCACTTACAACTACCCGCAGAACCGCGTGACGGACCACCGCATCGACATGACGCTCTACAACCTCGACCAGTTCGTCGAAGGCCGCATCGACGGCCTGCTCCAGGCCCTGCTGGCGGAGGACACGAAGGAACGCCTCGCCGAGGCCGGGCTGCGGTGAGTTTTGCTCAGCCCTTGCTCAGCTCCAGCATGCGGAGGATGGGCTTCTCGGCACGGGCGCGGAGATCCTCGGGCATGGTGACCTGGGGCGAGAGATCGCGCAGGCAGTCGTGGAGCTTTTGCAGCGTGTTGAGCTTCATGTAGCGGCAGTCGGCGCAGGCGCAGTGGCCGGTGGGCCCGGGGATGAATGTTTTTCCCGGCACCTCGCGCTCGAGGCGGTGGAGCATGCCGCTCTCGGTCACGATGATGAAGGTGCCGGCCGGGCTGTTGCGACAGTAGCCGACCATCTTTTCGGTGCTGCATACCTCGTCCGCCAGCATGCGCACGGCGTAGGTGCATTCGGGGTGCGCGACGACCTTGGCGTCCGGGTATTGATCCTTGATGGCCTGGATGGAGTCGCGCGTGAACTCGACGTGGACGTAGCACGCGCCCTTCCACAGGTCCATTTTACGCCCGGTCTGCTCCATGACCCAGGAGCCGAGGTTTTGATCCGGCACGAAGAGGATGGGGCGGTCCTTGGGCGCGGCCTCGACAATTTTGACCGCGTTGCCGCTGGTGCAGATGCAGTCGCTGAGGGCCTTCACGTGGCCGCTGCAGTTGATGTAGGCGATGACATAGTAGTTTTTGGCGGCGTTGGCCTTGAGGAAGGCCTCAAGCTGCGGTCCGGGGCAGCTCTGCTCCAGTGAGCATCCGGCGTCGCGGTCCGGCAGGACGACGGTTTTCGAGGGATTCACGATCTTGGCCGTCTCGGCCATGAAATGCACGCCGCAGAAGGCGATGACATCGGCGTCGGTCTCCTTGGCCTTGTAGCTGAGGCCGAGGGAGTCGCCCACAAAGTCGGCGATCTCCTGGATGGCCTTGTCCTGGTAGTTGTGGGCGAGGATCACGGCGTTCCGCTCCTTTTTGAGGCGGAGGATTTCGTCGATGAGATGGGGGGCGGCGGTGACGGCCATGAAAAGCAGTAAAGCAGGGCGAATCCGTGCGCAAGGCATGAGCGGACTTGAAGGCGCAACCGGCGCGTCCTATCTGCCATCCCCCCAATGCCTGCCGCCCCCCTCCAGCCTCCTCCCCCCGTGCCCGCGCAGCCGCCGGATCGTCTCACCGGCATCGAGCTCGATGACCCCAAAGCCGCCGCCGCGGGTGTGCCCGCCGTGGCGAACTCGCTGAAGCATGTCTATGGCAACAGCGGCCTCATGCGTGGCACCGCGGCGATGCTGAACCTGAACCAGTGGGAGGGTTTTGACTGTCCGAGCTGCGCCTGGCCTGATCCGGAGGATCATCGCAGCGCCTTCGAATTCTGCGAAAACGGCGCGAAGGCCATCGCGTCGGAAACGACGAAGAAAAAGGTCACCCCGGCCTTCTTTGCGCAGTTCAGCCTGCAGGAGATCGCGAAGATGAGCGATTACGAGATGGATCAGGCCGGTCGCATCACGCAGCCGATGGTGCTGCGACCTGGCGCGACGCATTACGAGGCCATCGCGTGGGATGATGCGTTTGAATTGATCGCGAAAGAGCTCAATGCGCTCGCCTCGCCGGACGAGGCGGTGTTTTACACCAGCGGCCGTGCCACCAACGAGGCGGCGTTTCTTTACCAGCTTTTCGTTCGTCAATATGGCACGAACAACCTCCCCGATTGCTCCAACATGTGCCACGAGAGCAGCGGCGCGGCGCTGGGCATGAGCGTCGGCATCGGCAAAGGCACGGTGACGCTGAAGGACCTCGAAACCGCCGAGACGATCCTCATCATCGGGCAAAATCCGGGCACGAATCACCCGCGCATGCTCAGCTCGCTGCAACGTGCCGTGGAGTCCGGCGCGGAGATCATCGCGATCAATCCGATGAAGGAGGCGGGCCTCACCGGCTTCATGCATCCGCAGCAGGTCAAAGGCGTGCTCGGCATGGCCACGCCGCTGGCGAAGCAGTTCATGCAGGTGCGTGCGAATGGCGATCAGGCGCTGCTCAAAGGCATCGCGAAGACCTTGGTCGAGGATGGCAGCATTGATCGTGACTTCATCTCGACTCACACACTCGGTTTCGCCGATTACGAGGCGCATCTGCGTGGTCTTGACTGGGCGGAACTCGAACGCGTGAGCGGCATTTCGCGCAGCGAGATCGAAAAAGCCGCGCGTCAATGCGCCCGCGGCTCACGCAAACTGATCACCTGCTGGGCCATGGGCCTCACGCAGCACAAAAACGCCGTCGCCACGATTCAGGAGGTCGTGAACATCCACTTGCTGCTCGGTGCCATCGGTCGCGAAAGCGCCGGCCTGTGCCCCGTGCGCGGCCACAGCAACGTGCAGGGAGATCGCACGATGGGCGTCTTTGAAAAGATGCCCGCGTGGTTCCACGACAACCTCGACCGCGAGTTCGCCTTTCAATCGCCGCGTCATCATGGCTACGACACCGTCGCGGCCATCAAGGCCATGCACGAAGGCCGAGCGAAGGTGTTTTACGCCCTCGGTGGCAATTTCCTCCAGGCCACGCCGGACACCGAATACACCGCCGAGGCGCTGCGGAAGTGCTCCCTCACCGTGCACATCTGCACGAAGCTCAATCGCAGCCACGTCATCACCGGCCGCACCGGCCTCATCCTGCCCTGCCTCGGCCGCAGCGAGCGCGATGTGCGTGACGACGGCGTCTTGCAGTTCCTCACCGTCGAAAACAGCATGAGCGTGGTTCACGCCTCGCACGGCAAGCTCGACCCCGCCTCGCCGCATCTGCTTTCCGAGCCGCAAATCATCGCCCGCACCGCCGCGGCCACGTTGAAGGGGCGATCCAGCATTCCGTGGCTCGAAATGGGCCGCGATTACGATCTCATCCGCGACCGCATCGAGCGTGTCGTGCCCGGCTTCGAGGGCTTCAACAACCGCGTGCGCAAGCCCGGCGGCTTTTACCTGCCGAACAACGCCCGCGAGCTGAAATGGGACACCGCCACCGGGAAGGCAAATTTTGCCACGCACCCGATCTCCTGCGTGCAGCCTGCCACCGATCAACTCGTGCTCCAGACCTTCCGCAGCCACGATCAGTTCAACACGACCGTGTATGGCCTCAACGACCGCTACCGAGGCATCGGCAATGAACGCCGCGTGGTCTTCCTCAATCCGCAGGACATGAAAAAACGCGGCATCAGCCCGCTGCAGCCCGTCGATCTCACCAGCGAGCACGCCGGGCAGACCCGCGTCGCGCGGCGTTTCCTCGCCGTGCCCTACGACATGCCTTCCGGCAGCGCCGCCGCCTACTTTCCGGAGGCGAACGTGCTCGTGCCCATCGACAGCTTTGCCGATGTGAGCCTCACGCCGACCTCCAAAAGCGTGTTGATCCGCGTGCGCGCATCGGATTGATGGCGGATGGGCTTAAAATGTCTTGTCCGCGCGGGATGGATGAGGTTTCATCGCGCGCCGCAGGATTTTGCATCGAACGCATGACCGACACGCAACGCCGCATCGCCGCCGCCCAGGGGTATGTCGAGCTGGGCCTCCACACGGAGGCCCGGGAGGAGCTGTCGGCGCTGCCCGCGGCGGCCCATGCGCGCGTGGATGTGATCGAGATCACCCTGCTGTGCCTCATGGGGGAAAAGCGCTGGGAGGAGGCCTTCGCGCTGGCGGCGAACCTCTGCGAGCAGGAGCCCGCGGAGCCGGGCGGATTCATCCACGCGGCCTTTTGCCTGCATGAACTTGGGCGGACAGCGGAGGCGCTGGACTTTCTCGGCCGCGGGCCGGCAACGCTGCGCACGAAGCCGGTGTACTACTACAACATGGGCTGTTATCACGCGAAGCTCGGCCAGCTCGACAAGGCGTTGCGCTATCTCGGCCAGTCCTTTGAGATGGACGGCACGCTGCGTCGTCATGCGCGCAAAGACCCGGACCTGGCCAATCTACGGGAGCACTTGCAACCCCACTCCGCGCAGCCATGAGCAGGCAGGCCACGAGCGAGCGGCTGGCCGCGGTGACTGCCTGGTTCGAGGAAAATTTCCGCAGCCGCTGGGAATTGGGCGCGTCGGTCTCTGTCTGGGAACACGGGCGCGAAGTGCTCTCACTGGGCCACGGGCACTGTGACCGCGCACGCACGCGATTGTGGACGGCGGACACACTGGTGCCGGTGTGGTCGGCCACGAAAGGACCGGCCGCCGTGTGCGCGCTGATGGCGCTGGCGGAGGCGGATCTGCCGCTGGACTGCCCGGTGGCGGAGGTGTGGCCGGAATTCGTCGGCGGTGGCAAGGCGGACATGCGCTTCCTGCATCTCTTCACGCACACGGCAGGCCTTTGCGCGCTGGATGAGCGCGTGCCGATCTTCAACTACGAGGCGGTGATCGAGGCGCTGGAGCGCCAGCAGCCGCTGTGGGAGCCAGGCACGAGGCAGGGCTATCACGCGCGCACCTTTGGCTTCCTCATGGATGAGATCGTGCGCCGCGTGACCGGCGCGGAGTCGTTGGGGGAGTTTTTCAGGCAGCAGATCGGTGACCGCATGCAGCTCGACTTCTGGATCGGCCTGCCACGCGAGCAGTGGGAGCGCGTGTCGCCGATTTATCCGGGCAAGATCAGCATCGCGGGCGGTGACCAGCCCTTTTTGAAGGCCTTCAACACGCCGAATTCGCTGACGCTGCGCACGTTTCAGTCGCCCTTCGGTCTGAATGCCGTGAGCGATTTCAACCAGAGCGAAACCTGGGCGCGCGGCTACGCGAGCATGGGCGGCGTGGGCAGCGCGCGCGGTCTGGCGAAGTTTTACGCGATGCTGGCTGCTGGTGGAACATGGGATGGCGCGCAGATCGTGCCTGCAAGCGTGGTCGGGCAGCTCAGCACGACCATCTGCCAGAACGACGACGTGGTGCTCTGCACGCCCGTCGCCTTCGCCGCTGGCGTCATGCACGATCCGCTGGACCCCAATCCGGACTCGGAAACGCACGGGCACAAGCTGCGCCGCCACTACGGCAGCCATGCGCGCGCCTTCGGGCATCCCGGCGCGGGCGGCAGCCTCGCCTTTGCCGATCCGGACAGCGGCATCGCCTTCGCCTACGTCATGAACCAGATGGAGGTCGGCGCGCTGCCCGGCGAGAAGTCGCTCGGCATGGTGGACCGGCTCTACGCGCCGTAAGCCACCGCCTTTTCGAGCGTCGTACCCAGGGGGGGAGAGAGAAGTGGAGAGAGAGGTGAGACGGAGCGCGTGGGCTGGATTTCTGATTGTCGGATGGTCTGCCTGTCCCATTATCCCGGCCCCATGCCAACCAACGACTATGAACTCCTCGACAGCGGCGGCTTTCAAAAGCTGGAGCGCTTTGGCCCGGTGGTGCTCTCGCGGCCCTGTGCGCAGGCAGTGTGGCATGCCACGCTGCCCAAGGCGGAGTGGCAGCGGGCGACGGCGACGTTTTTCCGCGACGGCGGCAACCAGTGGCGGGGGCGTGACCGCCTGCCAGAATCATGGAGCATCGACGTCGATGGCACGCGCTTTCACCTGAGTTCGACGGACTTTGGCCACCTGGGCATCTTTCCGGAGCAGCGCGACCAGTGGCGGCGCATCCGCGAGGTGTGCGCGGCGTATGCGAAGAGACACGGGCGCGCGCCGCGGGTGATGAATCTCTTTGCCTACTCCGGCGGCAGCACGCTGGCGGCGGCGCATGCGGGGGCGGAGGTGTGCCATGTGGATGCCTCGAAGGGCATGGTGGACTGGGCGCGGCAGAACGCGGCGCTGAACAACCTGCAGGACAAGCCGGTGCGCTGGATCGTGGATGACGTGGGCAAATTCCTGGAGCGGGAGCACCGCCGGGAGCGCCGCTATGACCTGATCATTCTCGATCCGCCCAGCTACGGCCGCGGAGCGAAGGGGGAGGTCTTTAAAATCGAAAACGACCTGCCGCCGCTGCTGGCGAGCATCGGCAAACTGATGTCCGAGCAGCCGCTGGGCGTGCTGCTGTCCTGCCACACGCCAGAGCTGACGCCGATCTCCCTGCATCACCTGCTGTCACAGCAGTTCGGCGCGCGCGGCGGCACGCTGGAGCACGGGGAGATGCTGCTGCGCGGCGCGCCGCAGGTGCTGACGGTGCCGAGCGGGAGCTACTGCTGGTGGCTGGCGGCGTAAGGGGAGAGCCAGAACGGGCTGCAGCCCGAGCCCCTGCTGGAGCAGGGCGGGTGCAAATAGCATGGCTGCAACAACCGGAATGACGATGGATGAACATTCGGTTGTTGATTGTCGAGCGGTGCGGCGGATTGCGCGAGGGCAACCTCCACGCCGGTTCAGGGGGTCTCGCCCTTGAGGACGTCCTCAAGCGTCTGGCGCCCGCGCACGACGCGCGCGGTGCTGCCCTCGACGAGGATTTCGGCGGGCATGGGGCGCGTGTTGTAGTTGGAGGCCATGGTGAAGCCGTAGGCACCGGCGCTGAGCACGGCGAGGTAGTCACCCCCGGCCACCGGCGGCAGGTCACGGTTCTGGGCGAGGAAGTCGCCGGATTCGCAGATGGGGCCGACGACATCGACTTTTTCAAGGGCGGCGCTGGCGGGTTGCTTCAGCGGGACGATCTGGTGCCATCCCTCGTAGAGGGTGGGGCGGATGAGGTCGTTCATGCCGGCATCGACGATCTTGAAGGTCTTGGCGCTGCCGCGTTTCTCATAGAGCACCTGGGTGAGGAGCACGCCGGCATTGCCGACCATGAAGCGGCCGGGCTCGCACAAGATGCGCAGGCCGAGGGGCTGCAACTGCGGCACGATGGCCTCCGCGTACGTCTTGAGGGTGAGCGGATGGGCCTCGGGGTTTTCCTCCCACCAGGTGGCGGGGCCGGAGTCGAGGCTCTGGCGGTAGTTGATGCCGATGCCGCCGCCGATGCTGAAGAACTCGATGCGGTGCTCCGCCTTGATCTGCTCCACGAGGGGGACGACTTTTCTCACCGCTTCGACGAAGGGATCGACGTTGGTGAGCTGGGAGCCGATGTGCATCTGGAGGCCCTTGATGACGAGGTTCGGGCATTCCCTGGCGACGCGGTCATAGACATCGAGGATCTGGTCGAAGTCGATGCCGAACTTGTTTTCGCTCTTGCCGGTGGTGATCTTGGCGTGGGTCTTGGCGTCCACGTTGGGGTTCACGCGCACGGCGACGGGGGCTTTCTTGCCCAGCTCGCCGGCCACCAGGTTGATGTAGCGCAGCTCGGCCTCGGACTCGGCATTGAAGCAGTAAATGCCCTGCTGGAGGGCGTATTCGATCTCCGCGCGGGTCTTGCCCACGCCGGCGAAGGTGCATTTCGCGGGATCACCGCCGGCCTTGATGACGCGGAAGAGCTCGCCGCCCGAGACAATGTCAAAGCCGCCGCCGAGCTTGGCGATGGTGGAGAGGACGGCGAGGTTGGAGTTGGCCTTCACCGCGTAGCAGATGAGGTGGTTCAGCGGCGCCAGGGCCTCGTCGAGGCGCTGGAAGTGGCTGGTGATCGTGCCTTTGCTGTACACATACAGCGGTGTGCCGTGCTTTTCGGCGAGCGTCTGGAGATCCGTGGCCTCGCAGTGGAGGCGGGCGTTTTGATAATGGAACAGGTGCATGCGGGCGCGGTAGATAGACGGAAAGGCGGCGCACGCAAGCGCCCGCGCCGGGCCGCTACCTGGCGGCGGGCGCGGCCGCGCGCACGGGGTCGATGCCGAAGAGCGGCAGGGACTTTTTCACCGACTGGGTGACTCCCCAGGCCAGCGGGGTGGCGACGATGATCCAGATGAGGGCGGCTTTCATGGCGGGAATCAGGCTTGGGGGGCTTCCTTGATGTGGTGTTTGGGATCGACGGGCCGGACGAGCAGATTGGCCACCAGGCCGACGGCCAGGAGGCCGCACATGAGGTAGAAGGTGTTGTTGTAGGCCTGTGCCTTTGGCACGCCGGCGGCCACGCGGCTGGAGTAAAAGCCGTTGATGAGCAGCGGGCCGATCACCGCGGCCATGCTCCAGGCGGTGATGAGCCGGCCATGGATGGCGCCGACCTGGTAGGTGCCGAACATGTCCTTCAAATAGGCCGGGATCGTGGCAAAGCCGCCGCCATACATGCTGATGATCAGCGCCGTGCAGATGACAAAGAGCGTGCGGTTCTGCGTCTGCTGCGTGTAGGGCAGGATGGCGTAGAGGGCGGCCCCCAGGATGAAATAGATGCAGTACACGGCCTTCCGCCCGGTGAAGTCCGACACGGAGGACCACACAAAGCGGCCGCCCATGTTGAAGATGCTCAGCAGCCCGGTGAAACCCGCGCCGATGGCCACGCCCACGCCAAACATGTCCTGGCACATGTCCGCCGCGCGTCCCAGCACGCCGATGCCCGCGCTCACATTCATGCACAGCACGGTCCACAGCAGCCAGAACTGCGGCGTCTTCCACGCGGTGTCCACCGACACGTTCGCGGTGGTGATCATGCCGTGGGCGGCGGCGGCCTTTGGCTGGTAGCCTTCCGGTTTCCAGTCCGGGGCGGGCACGCGCACGATGAAGGCCCCGAATAGCATGAAGCAGGCGTAAAGGCCGGACATCGTGATCAAGGCGCTCATCGCCCCGGTGTCCGGAGCCTTGGCAAAGTGGTTCATCAGCTCCTGCGCCAGCGGCGATCCGATGAGCGCGCCGCCGCCGAAGCCCATGATCGCCATGCCGGTGGCCATGCCGGGGCGGTCCGGGAACCACTTCACCAGCGTGGAGACGGGCGCGATGTAGCCCAGCCCCAGGCCGATGCCGCCGACAAAGCCGTAACCGCCCCAGATCAGCCACAGGGACTTCAGCTTCACGCCCAGCGCCGTCAGCAGCAGTCCGCCGCAGAAGCACAGACAGGAGGCCAGCATCGTCTTGCGCGGGCCGGAGCGCTCCACCCATTTTCCAAAGATGGCCGCCGAGATGCCCAGCATCGCCAGCGCGATCTGGTAGGCGATGTTCACCCAGAAGACATCCTGCCCCAGTTCCGCGCCCAGCGGCTTGTTGAACACGCTGAAGGCATACACCTGGCCGATGCACATGTGCACGGCCACGGCGGCGGGAGGGACGAGCCAGCGGCTGAAACCGGGGCTGGCGACGGTGGCTTCACGGGAGAGAAAGGACATGAGAAACGGGCACGGGGAACGGTAAAGGCGCGTGTTTTAGCGGGCCGCGCAGGAAAATGGCAAGGAAAGATTCAGGATGGACAAGAAATGCGCGATCCGGTACGTTTGCCGGGAAATTCCCTGCAATTCCTGCGGGAATCTCAGCACACAAACCAAAACATAACCACAACACGATGAAAACTCTGCTCTCCATCGCCCTCCTCTCCTTCGCCTCCGCCGCCATGGCCGCGGACAAGTGCCCGATCAGCGGCAAAGACGCCGATCCCAGCATCACCGCGAAGGGCAAGGACGGCAAAACCGTCGCCTTCTGCTGCAACAAGTGCAAAGCCAAGTTCGAAAAGCAGAACAAGTAGTCTGCGGCGGTTCATGTGAACCTTTCAGCGGAGCCGGGCGACCGGCTCCGCTTTTTTGTGCTTGCGCTTCCGGAGATGAATCCACCCCGGTGCCGCGGGAATGCGCCTTGCAGCGCGGGGGCAGCGCTCTATCTCGCGCGGATGCCTCGCCACATTCTCATCACCGGTGCCAATGGCACGCTGGGACTCGCCATCGCGGAAAAATTCCTCCTGCAGGAGCCGGACAGCGTGGTCTGTCTCGGCGTGCGTGAGCGGCGGGATCGCGCGCAGGAGCTGGCGGGGCGTTTTGAGGGACGCGCGCGGCTGATCCCGCTCGAAATCACCGACGCGGCCGCCTGGGCGGCCGCGGTGGAGTGCGCAGGGCCGGTGGATGTGCTCGTGAACAACGCCGGCTTTCATGAGGACGCGCTGCTGGCGAACATGCGGACGGAGCAGTGGCTGCGCGTCATTGACGCGAACCTGAACTCCGTCTTCCTCGGCTGCCAGGCGGTGCTCCCCGGCATGATGCGGCGGCGCGGCGGCCGCATCGTGAACATCGCCTCCCTCAGCGCCATTTCGCCTCCCGCAGGCCAGACGAACTACGCGGCGGCAAAGGCCGGTGTCGTGGGCCTGACGAAGAGCCTGGCCAAGGAATCCGCCCGCATGGGCATCACGGTGAACGCGGTGTGCCCGGGGTTCATCGAGGGCGGTCTGCCACCGGAGTGGGGGGAGGAGCAGGTGAAGGCGCTGCGCATGCAGCAGCCGATGCGCCGTTTCGCGCGCCCGGAGGAGGTGGCGGCGGCGGTTTTCTTTCTTGCCAGCCCGGACGCGAGCTATATCACTGGATCGTCTCTCCAAATTGATGGTGGACTGTTTTGAACAACCGCCGTCCGCCTTCGTCCGATACCGCCACATGCCCATCCGCCAGCGACTCAAAGAACTCCTCATCAGCGAGCTCATGCTCGAGCTCACCCCGGCAGACATCGGAGATGACACGCCCTTGTTCGGGCCGGCGGGCGTGGGGCTGGACTCAGTGGATGCGCTGCAAGTCGTTGTGATGCTGGAAAAGCACTTCGGCTTCAAGATGGCGGACCAGCAGCAGGCCCGGCGCGTGCTGCACAGCGTCACGACCATCGCCCACGCCATCGAGAACGCGCCCGCCCCGGCGGCAGCCTAGGCGGTTGTGAAACGCAGGCTGTCCATCGCGCTCCGGGTCGTCATCAGCGTCGTGCTGCTGGTGCTGCTGTTTCGCGAGCACAGTTTTCTGAAGGACATCCTGCCGAGGCTCGGCGCGCTGGCGCGGAACTGGCCCTGGGTGCTCGCGGGGCTGGGCTCCGCCCTCGCCGGGCTGCTATGCGGTGCCACGCGCTGGTTTGTGCTGCTGCGCGGCTACGCGCCGCGCCTCTCATGGACCACGCTGGCGCGCACGGAGATCGTGGCCACGTTTTTCAATGTCTCCAGCCTCGGGGTGGTGGGCGGGGATGCCTACAAGATCATGTCCGTCTCCCGGCGGCTGCCCGGCCAGACGGCACAGGTGGGTGTCTCGCTGATGCTGGACCATCTCACGGGCTTCGTCGCGGTGGGTGTGCTTTTTTTCGGCTGCTTTGCCTCGCTCTGGCCGCGCTGGGAGGCGCTCGGTCATGATGCGCGGCTTTTGCTCTCGGGGTTCAGCGCCTTCATGGCCGCCGGGCTGGCGGGGCTGCTGCTGTGCTGGTTCATGTTCAAGCCCCGTGTGCTGGCCTGGGGCGTGCGCAGCTTTCCCGGCGTGACGGGCCGGCGCATGTTTGCCCGATTCGCAGCCCGGCTGGCCGTGGTGCATGACGTCATCATCGCCCTATGGCGGCGGGCGCTCGTCAGCGTGATTGTTTCCTTTGCCGTGTATGGCGCGATCTTCACCACCTTTTACTGCGCGTTGCGCTCCGTGGATGCGGTGGCCCCGTTTGCTGATGTGATGACGGCGATGCCGGTGGTGGATGCCATGGCGGCGCTGCCGATCTCCGTTTCGGGGCTGGGGGTGCGGGAGCGCACGTTTGAGGCGCTGCTGTCGAGTTTTGCCCAGGTGCCGGAGGCCGCGTGCGTGTCCGCCGCCTTTGTCGGCTGGTTGTTCTCCGTGTTCTGGGGCCTGCTTGGAGGCGTCTTGTTTTTGCGCGGAGGAGGGAAGGAGGGGCGGACATGAGCCTGCCACTGGCCGGCAAACGTGTCGCCGTGTCGCTGGGCGCGTCGTTCATGGGCTATGCCACGCACGCAGGCTTCCTGGCGGCGCTGACACGGGGCGGGCTGCGTCCAGTGGCGCTGGGCGGCTCCTCGGCCGGTGCCATCGCCGCGGGCATGCATGCGGCCGGGCTCGGCCTGGAGGAGATTCGCGCCGCCGTGCTCGGGGCGCCGTTGCCGCTGTCGTTTTTGAAGGACACCCCCTGGGTGTGGCGGCAGTTGTGTGACATCCTCACCCGCCGGCAGCCGGGATTCTTTGATGCGCGCGGGGCGGTGTCCTATCTGGAGACCCTCCTCGGCAGGCGGGACATCCAGGAACTGTGTGACCCGCGACTGCTCATTGCCCTCACGGATTTGCGCTCGGGCGAGGCCGTCTTTGCGTGCGAAGGGCCGCTGGCGCTCGCGATCACCGCCAGTTGTGCCGTGCCGTTGGTGTTTTCGGAGATGATCTGGCAGGGACGCGCGGTGGTGGACGGTGGCGTGGTTCATGAGGCGCCGGTGGACCCCTGGTTCACGGATCCTGATGTCGATGTCATCCTCATCCACCGCATCCAGCACCCTTCGCGCGGGCGCGAGCCGTGGCCGCTGCCGCTGCGCATGATCCGCGCCCTCGCCCGCGCGCATCACGCCACCGGCAATCAATGGCTGGCCGACCGCCAGCGCCTCGCGCGTCTGCACGGCAAGGAACTGCTCGTCACGACCACCACCGTGGCCGCGCCGTCCCTCTGGAGCCGCGCCAGCCGTGAACGCTGCTACGCCGCCGGAGAAGCCGCCGCACAGGCATTCCTTACCAGCTTGGAATCTAGTGGTCGCGACCGCAAACCAGGCACATGAAGCGCCCGCCGCGTCCATCCATCTCCTGGGCACGGCCCTGGCAGTAGGGACAACTGACCGGCACGAAGACGCGGATGGCCCACCGCGCCAGGACAAACATCACGATGAACGTGACGAGCATCACGATGAGCAGGAGGCTGGTGCTCATCTCAAACCACAGTTCCAGCGAGCGCACCGCGTAGGAGGAAATGCCCGCGAGCACGGGCGGCCCGAAGAACTTGAGGATGAAATGCTGGTTCGCTTTCAGCATGTGGGGTTCATTGTCCTGACTTCACCGCGTTGTGCAAGCCTTGGCGCATCTCCTCGATAGGAGCCCTGCCGCCAAACCAGTGCTCGAAGGAAATGGCCCCTTGGTGCAGCAGCAGGGTGAGCCCGTCCACGCTCCTGGCCCCGGCCGCCTTGGCATCAGCCAGCAGCGGTGTGGTGCCACCAGCCCGGTACACCATGTCGAAAACGAGATGGCGGCCCTCCAGAACACCTGCGGGCAGCAAACGGGCGTCCTCGTCCTTCATGCCGAGCGAGGTGGCGTTCACGATGAGATCGATTTCCGAAAGCTCCGCTGCCACCGCCGCATCCTGCCATGGGATCAGTACCACCGTGGTTTGCGGGGAAAGCCCGGCCACCTCCGCCGCCAGCGCCTCGGCCTTGGACACCGTGCGATTGGCCAGAACCAGCCGCGGGCAGCCTTCCAGGGCGCACTGCACTGCCACAGCACGTCCGGCACCGCCACCGGCCCCCAGCACAAGCACACGGAGGTCCTTCACCTCCATCCCAAACGCCTCCCGGACGCTGCGTAGGAAGCCCGGGCCGTCGCTGTTGTGGCCGTGCAGCCTGCCATCCCGGATCGCCAGGGTGTTCACGGCCCCGAGCTGGCGCGCGAGCGGGTCGAGCACGTCCACGGCGTCCAGCGCCTCAAACTTGTGCGGGATGGTGATGTTCACGCCGAGGAAACCCCGGCGCGCAAACTGCCGGAATGCCTGGCTGACCTGTCCCACGGGCACCTGGACGCGGATGTATTGCGCGTCGATGCCCCGGGCACGAAGCGCCGGATTGTGCATCTGCGGGCTGCGGGAATGGGCAATGGGATCGCCGATGACTGCCAGCCGTGCCGGAGGCGTGAACCGCCCTGCCACCGCATCCCAGTTCATCAGTTCGTCAAAGCTCAAAAAGTCGCCCACGGCGCAGACATGCCAAGGAAGACACCCCTGTCAAAAAATGCTGTGTGACGCCGTGAACTCGCAGGAGGACCCCATGCGCGCGCTCAGAGGCTGAAGTCGCCGTACTCCAGAAAAAACGACTCGTAGAGCAGATCGGAGGCGGGCGCGGGCACTGGATCGATGAGGAGCTGGTGAAAGCTGCGTTTTTCAGGCGGCAGCACCACGGGAAGGCTGATCAGCGCGCCCTGGCCGATGATGTCGTCGCCTTGCTGGGTCCAGTTGGTCAGGTTCACGCTGGTCTGGTGACGGTAGCGCAACTGCTCCCGGCCGCTCCACGAAACGAGGAGCGCTCCCGGGACATTCGGATCAGGCGCGGGCGTCAACTCGTGGCGGCGCAGGCGGAACTCCAGCCACTTCAGCGTTTCGTCCCGCGCCAGCCGGTTCGCCTTCTCATCCGCGCTTTCCTGCGGCGTGTTCCAGTTCCCCTGCGGCTCGATGGTCGTCTCGTCAAAGGAATGGCCCGCCAGGTCGAAGATGTGATGCTGCACGAAGGGATTCGCGATGCCCTGGGCCGTCGCCTGGGCGGCGGAGGCGAGCGTGAACTTGATCGGAAACAGGCTTCCTGTCTTGGGCGACGCGTTGGGATCGGCCACACCGAGCAGCGAGTCATTCGTGCCATGGAACATCACCACCTGCGCGCGGCGGTCCGGCATGTAGCGGCCGGCGGCCGTGCTGCCAGGGGAGCCATGGTAGGCGAAGTGCGCGCAGCCGGGGTAGTAGAAGATGCCCACGCGCGGAAAGGGCAGCGCCGCAGGCACGCGCACCGGTGCCGGCACGGCCAGCTTCACCGTGTCAGCTTGATCGTTGATGTAATCCACCGTGTAGTTCCCAAGGTCCACCGACGGGTCCAGAATGGCGTTCAGACCGGTCTGGGAGCCGTGGGAGAAGCCCAGCAGGCCGATGTGCTGCTGATCGGCATCCGTCCGCGTTTGCAGATACGCCAGCGCCGCCACCACATCCTTCGGGCGCTCGTAGTTGGGCGAGCACACGGCATCATCAATGGCGCTGTCATGGTGCGGGCGGCGGTTGGAGAAATTGCCGGGAATGCCGCGCGGATTGAAGCTGTCCGGCATCAGGCAGAGGAAACCGCGCTCCGCCAGCCGCTCTCCCCAGCGCCGCAGCGGGGTCTTGGCGCCGCTGGCGATGGTGTCATTCGACCACATGCCGCCAGAACCATGCAGCACCACGACGACAGGATAGGGGCCGGGGCCATGCATCCCTGGATCAGGATGATACAGCAGCGCGATCAGCGTGAGCCGGCCTGCATCCGCAGGATAGCCCGGCACAGCGCTGAGCTGGGCGGTGGGCGCGGGGTTGGGATTTACCGCCAGGTTCTGCGGCACATCAAAGAAAACCGTCTCCGGCACCGCCTGTCCTGCCGCCAGTTGCACGCATCCCAGCCACCCGATGCATGCGGCCATCCTCAGGCCGGTTTTCCAGACTTGTGGTGATTTCATAGGACAAAACTGCCGTGGACTTGGAACACGGGATGGCAGGCTGGATGAGAACGCACGATTCCCCGGATGTTCAAATCCAGCCTGGGTGTGCCGGGGATGCACAGCAAAAGCCCGCCCTGGTCAGGGGCGGGCCGGGAGGCTTCATGGCAGCGCCACGCGGTCACTTGCTGCCGTTCTTGTCCACCGGATGGATCAGGCCGTAGTCGCCATCTTTGCGGCGGAAGAGGATCGCAAGCTGGTGGTTCTGCTGGTCGTGGAAAACCACGAAGGGACGCTGGCTGATCTCGAGGTCGATGATCGCCTCGTCCGGGTAGAGCGGGCGGATCTTGTAAGACTCCTCGTGGACATACGAGGGCTGCACATGCTCCTCCTCGCGGTGGACGACCTCCTCGTGGAAGACGTGCTCCTGGATGTGGCGGATGGAGCCGTCCTTGCGCGGCCGGTGGCTCTTGAGCAGGCGGGTCTTGTACTTCCGCATGCGGCGGGCGATCTTTGCGATGCTCTCGTCGATGGAGGCGTAGATGTCCTCGGTGGTGGATTTCACCTCGATGACGATGTGGTTGGCGCAGAAGAGGATGATTTCGGCGATCTGGCGGTGGTGGCCCTGCACATCGAGCACGACCTTCGCCTCGATGATGCGGGGATAATCGAGGTGCAGGCTCTCGATCTTCTTGTGCGCGTAGTCACGGATGGCCTCGGTGATCTCAATATGGCGGCCGGTGACGATGATGGGGAGGTTGACGTTGTGTACTTGCATGGTGGTTTGGGGTTGAAAGGGGGAATGGATGGCGGGTTCCAGACAGGGGCCGACACGCGCACAATGCTGCTTTCTCATGATGAGATGAGCCCGTCAAGAGCCGAGCAATGCCGGCCACGAGGCGGCGCGGGCCACTGGCGGGCGGGCATCGGTGAAAAAAGCCGCCCAGGAGCGGCAGCAAGCCATGCTCAATGACCGGGTGCCTGACAGCGACAAGACCGGCCTGACGCATGCCGCGGTGGGAGCCGGACTGCGGGGCAGCCGAAACGGTTCTTCCGGGAAGTTGGTGCAGACGGAGGATGAAAGCCTCGAGGGATATATCCCCAGGGTCGAAAGACACTGGGGATGGAGAACGAGCCAGCCAATGCCCCTCTGGCTGAACACTGCCTTGCCGCGTGAGCGGTACCACTCTGGCAAAGCCAAACAGCAGGGCCTGCGCAGCAGGAAAACCCCGGCTTTCGCTCTGAGGCTTTCGTTATGCGCTTTGTGTTTGGCGCGTGTGCCTCGATTTCCTTTTGAGCCTTGATTCTCGGTGTCTGGGCGGGGCTTGTCGGGGCTTTGAGGGGCTATTTTGGCGGCGTGGCGGGTCCGTTCGGGTCTTTGGTATCCGTCGAAGGCGTGGACTTCCCTCCGCTTGAAGATGGGGGCGCTGATGCGGTGGCTGGTTCATGCTCTTGTGGCTCCTTGGGGTTGTTCGGGCCGGGCGCGGCTCTGCATCGGCTGCCACAATTAGCCGCGTTTCCACCCGGGCAGCAGGTGGATGAGGATGACCATGAGTTGCTGGCAGCAGGGGCACTTCGGCAGCCTGTTCTCGGTTCCCGGTTTGCGGTTGCGGCGCTGATGCCCAATGGATCGCGCAGGCGCTGCAGCCGGGCTTTGACGGCGGCGCTCCCAAAGCCGTGGTGCCACACGCATGAGGATCCTGGGGGATCTTCTGCATCCGGCCTCGTCCGGACTGGTGGGGCGGGAGCTGCTACTTGCGGAAGACGAAATAGACGGCACCGCAGAGGCAGATGGCGGCCAACAGGTGGTCGAGGCGGAGGGGCTGGCGCATGTAGAAGATGGCGAAGGGCACGAACACGCTGAGCGTGATGACCTCCTGGATGATCTTGAGCTGCGGAAGGCTGAGCTGGCTGCTGCCGATGCGGTTGGCGGGCACCTGAAGGAGGTACTCAAAGAAGGCGATGCCCCAACTGGCGAGCGCGGCGATGAACCAGGGCTTCGCCTTCAAGTCCTTCAAGTGCGCGTACCAGGCGAAGGTCATGAAGACATTCGACGCGGTGAGCAGGCCGATGGTTTTGACGAGCGTCCAGTTCATCGGGGGAGGGCGGACGTTTCATGTTCCAAGTTTCAAGTTTCACGTTCCAAGGCCTCAAACCGCGAGGACTGATCTCTTCACCTGAAACAAGAAACGAAACGGGCTATTCCTTCGACACGCCGTTGTTCCAGGCGGCGAACATCTCTTCAACGGTGGGGATTTCGAGCGGGCGGACGATGCGGAAGCCGAGCCAGGTGGCGTCGGTCAGGTACCAGATGCTCTTCGGGAGCTGCGGGTCCTGCTGTTTCCAATCAGGATTCGAGGCGCGGCGGGCGGCGCTGCGGCAGAGCTCGGGATCATCATCGTAGTGACCGCCGCGGGCCACGTGCGGGTAGGGCGTGGTGGATTTGTTCCAGATGTTGCCGTTGTCACCGAGCTTGGAGAAGGAGTCCTCGGCATACTGGTCGAGCGTCCATTCGCAGACGTTGCCGTAGATGTCGTGAAGGCCCCAGGGGTTCGGCTTCTTGAGGCCGATCTTGGCGTATTGGAAGTTCGGGGCGTTCTCGAAGAACCAGGCGTAGTCTTTGAGGTCCTTCGCGTCGTTGCCGAAGAACCAGGCGGTGGTGGTGCCTGCACGGGCGGCATATTCCCACTCGGCCTCGGTGGGCAGGCGGTAGAAGTGGCCGGTCTGGGCGCTGAGCCACTGGCAGTACTTGTTCGCCGCGTGGTGGGTCATGCAGATGGCCGGGTATTTGTCGCGGCCCATGCCGAAGTCCATCGGCTGGTAGGGCGGGGTGGGCTGGGAGATGAGGTCCTCCGGCTTGTCGGTGGGGGACCAGACCTGACGGCTGCCGTCCTTGTTGCGGCCGATGTTGGTGAGCTGGAAGGGCTCGTATTCATCCCAACTGACCTCGTATTTGCCCATCCAGAAGGGTTTGATCTTCTTTTTGGTGAGCGGGCCCTCGTCGTCGGCGCGGTTCGCCTCGGAATCCGGGCTGCCCATCATGAACTCGCCGCTCTTGATGACGACCATGCTATAGGGGGCCCCGGTTTTGGGGACCTTGGACTCGTAAGGCTTCATGTCGGCCTCTTTCTTCTCCTTGGAGGTCTGCACGATGAAGGCGTGAATCTTCTTCACGAGTTCCAGGTTGTCCGGATTGTTCGTGGCGGGGCCTTTTTTCTCCTTCGCGGTCAGCTTGGCGTCATCGGGCCAGGGGGCGCCCTGCTCGATCCAGAGCTTGAGGAAGGTGATCTGCTCCTTGGGCAGCGGGCCGCCGCTCTTCTTCGGGGGCATGAGGTCGTCGTCATCGGCCTCCAGCGTGGTGAGCGTGTAGATGGCGCTCTTGGCGGTGTCGAAAGGAACGATGTTCGGGGCGTTTTCGCCGCTCTCGAAGGCTTCCTTCTTCGTGGAGGCAATCCAGTCGCCCTTGGCCTTGTCCGGGTTGTGGCAGGAGAGGCAGTTTTCTTCCAAAAGGGGCTGGATGTGCTTCTGGAAGGTGATGCGCGGCGTCTGCTCCAGCGTCACGTCGGCGGGCCATTCGGCGCCTTGCTCGATCCAGGTCTTGATGATGGCGATCTGGCTCTTTTCGAGCAGGCCTTCCTTCTTGGGAGGCATCACCATGTCGTCCTCGGCGTCGAGGATGAGGGTGGTGTAGATGGCGCTTTTGCTGGGATCGCCGGGCGTGAGACCGGGGCCGTTTTCGTTGCCCTTTTTCATGTCTTCCAGCGTGTGCATGCGGAAGTCGCCCTTGTCCTCCTTCGCGCCGTGGCAGTGGGTGCAGGCACCTTCGAGCAGGGGCTTCACCTGTTTCATGAAGTCCACTTTGTCAGCGGAGAACGCGGCCACGGGGGCCAGCGCGGCCAGGAAAGCGAGGGAACGGAGAGGGTTGGCGGGTTTCATGGGGAGGGCGCGTGTAGCACAAGGAAAACCCGCTGTCCAATGGGCAGCGGGGGGCGGGAAGCGGGCGCGGCGCAGGGCCGATCAGGCATCCAGTCCGAAGGCGGTGTGGACAACGCGGGCGGCGTTCTCCACCTCGGTCTCCTGGACGATGACGGCGGTCTTGATCTCGCTGGTGGAGATCATCTGGATGTTGATGGAGGCGTCGGCGAGGGCCTTGAACATCTTGGCGGCCACACCGCTGTGGCTGCGCATGCCGATGCCGACGACGCTGACCTTGGCGATGCCGCTCTGCGTGCGCAGGGTGGCTTTGTCGCCGAGATTCGGGATCACGGCCTTCAGGGCGGCCTCGGCCTTGGGCAGATCAGCGGCGCTGAGGGTGAAAGAGATGTCCGTGATGCCGTCAAAGCTGACGTTCTGCACGATCATGTCGATGGTGATGTTCGCCTGCGAGATGGCACCGAAGATGGCGGCGCTGATGCCGGGGCGGTCGGCGACGTCGTCGATGGTGACCTTGGCCTGATTGCGCTCGAGGGACACGCCGCGGACGACGACGGACTCCATGCCGGGGGTTTCTTCTTTCACGATGGTTCCAGGGTTGTTGTTCATGCTGTTGCGCACTTCAAAGCGCACACCAAATTTGTTCGCGAACTCGACGGAGCGGCTTTGCATCACCTTCGAGCCGGAGGAGGCCATCTCGAGCATCTCCTCGTAGCTGATCTCCTCGATCTTCTTCGCGGTCTTCACGACGCGCGGGTCGCAGGTGTACACGCCATCCACATCGGTGTAGATCTGGCAAAGGTCGGCCTTGATGGCCGCGGCCATGGCGATGGCGGTCAAATCGCTGCCGCCGCGGCCCAGCGTGGTGATTTCGCCACTCGCGGTCTCGCCCTGGAAGCCGGCGAGCATGACGATGTTGCCCTCATCGAGCATCTTCTTCACCGCGTCGGGCGTGATGTTGACGATGCGGGCCTTCGTGTGCACGCGGTCAGTCGAAATGCCGGCCTGCGCGCCGGTGAGGGACACGGCCTTGCCACCGAGGGCGTTGATGGCCATCGCGGTGAGGGCGATGGTGGTCTGCTCGCCGGTGGCGAGGAGCACGTCCATCTCACGCTCGACAGGCTCGCGCTCCGGGGAGACTTCCTTGGCCAGCTTGATGAGGCCGTCGGTCACGCCGGACATGGCGGAGACGACGGCGACGACCTGGTTGCCTGCGCGTTGCGTCTCCAAAATGCGGCGGGCGCAGTTGCGGATGCGTTCTGGGTTGCCGACGGAGGTGCCGCCGTATTTCTGCACGATGAGGGCCATGCGGGGTTGGGGGAAAGGGCGCGGAAAATGGCAGGGCATGCCGGGGGTGCAAGCCCGGAAATGGGCTTCCAGCCAAATCCATCCCTTGGGACCCTCACCCGCCTTTCAATCGCCTCCTCCGGTCCATCCTCACGCAAACAGATGCGTGAGCGGCTGGCCTTTGTCGGCGACGGTGAAGGGGCGCTTGCTGGGGCTGAAGATCACCTGGTCCAGCGGCAGGCCGAGCGCGTAGCCGATGGTGGCGTTCAGATCGGGCGGGCCGACCTTGTCGGCGGCGACGGCTGCACCGTCCTTGTCCGTGGCGCCGTATTTCATGCCGCCCTTGATGCCGCCGCCGATGATGACGGAACTGAAGACGGGATAATGATCGCGGCCCTGGTTCTGATTGATCTTCGGCGTGCGGCCGAATTCGGAGCTGACGACGATCATGGTGCTGTCAAGCATGCCGCGACGCTCCAGATCGGTGACGAGCGCGGAGAGGGCGGTGTCGAGCGTGTCGCACAGGCGTGGCGTGTTGATGAAATTCGCCACATGCGTGTCCCAACTGCCGAAACTGACCTCGATGAAGCGCACACCGTGTTCAACGAGGCGACGCGCCAGCAGACAGCCCTGGCCGAAGGTGTCGCGGCCGTAGGCCTGGCGGAGATCGTCCGGCTCCTTGGTGAGATCGAAGGCCACGAGGTCCTCGCTCTTCATGAGCTTCACCGCGTCATCATACATGTCGGCATAAGCCTTCACGCCACGCGTCTCCCACTTGCCCTGAAACTCCGCGTCGAGAGCGCCAGCGAGTTCACGCCGCATGGCGAAGCGATCATCGGTCACGCCTTTCTGCGGACGCACGTTTTGCAGACCGGCCTCAGGGTTGTTCACCATCAACGGGCCGTGTTTCTTCGCGAAGAAACCCGCGCCGGGATGGCGGCTGTCGTTTCCGACATAAACATAAGCCGGCAGCGCCGGATTGCCGCTGCCCTGGAAGAAACTCAACCACGCGCCCATGCCGGGATGCTTGATCGTGCTGCGCAGGCCGAAGCTGGTGTGCATGAAGTAATTCGCCTGCTCGTGCGCGGCGGTGTTCGTGGCCATGGAGTTGATGACACAGGCGTGGTGCATCTGCTTGGCCATGCGCGGCAGGTATTCGCTGATCTGCACGCCGTCCGCGCTCGTTTTGATGGCCTTCACCGGCCCGGCGACCTCCTTGTTGTCCGGTTTCGGATCCCAGGTGTCGAGATGGCTCTGGCCACCGGTCATGTAGAGGAAGATGACATTGCGCGCGGTGGCTGCTTGTTTCGCCACCGCGGCTCCTTCGCCAGCGGCGAGGGCTTTGGACGAGAAAAGATGCTCCATGGAAGGAAGCAAACCGACGCCGAGGCAGGACTGCGCCATGCGGGTCATCACGGAGCGGCGGGAGAGATCACAGCGGAGGGCGGAGGGCGGAGGGCGGAGAGTTTTCATGGGTGGTGAGGAGGGTTTGGGTTTGAGATTACTTCGAGGGCGTTTGGCGGAGAGTTTTGAGGCCTATGAAGACTACCTTTCGATTTGAGAAGCTTGAGGTTTGGAAGCGTGCAGCGACGTTGACGATCCCGTTGCTGAGTTTTGCGGATCAGCTCGAAGCCAGGAAGATGTGGAAGTTCACCGAGCAATTGAGGGCAGCGACACTGAGCATCACGAACAACATCGCTGAAGGATCGGGCAGCTCGTCGAACAAGGACTTTGCAAACTTCCTGAACATCGCCCGACGTTCGGCATTCGAGGTCGTGAACATGCTGCTGATCTTCGAGCAGCAGGGGCTTTGCACGCGCGAGGAGATCGAACCGTGGCTGTCAGAGCTGGAGGCCATAAGCAGGATGTTGGAGGCTTTTCGCAAGAAGCTGGGCAGTTCGCTGAGGCAGATTCTCTCCGCTCTCTGCCCTCCGCTCTTCGCTATTCTATGAAGATAAAGCGCTGGGTGCTGAGCGCGGCGAGGGTGATGTCCTCCCAGAGGTTTTTGTTGGAGGCGTAGGATTCGAGGGTTTGCAGCATGTGCGCCTTTTCCTTGGCGCTTGGCGGGCGGGAATAGAGGCTGAGGAAGAAGGTGTTGATCTTTTCCTCGTCGGTTTTGGCCTTGCGCAGATTGATGCTGAGCGCTGACCACGCGCTGGTGATCTGGCCGGGCAGCGAGCCGTTCATGATCGTGAGCGCCTGCGGCACGCTGGCTTCGTCGCTGGCGTTTTCGATGATCTCGCGGTCGCTCTGGCCGAATTCACGCAGGAAGTGGCCGCGTGGCGCGGGAGAGGGTAGTTCGGCGGCGCGGCTCCAGGTCTGGTGCAGGGTCTTCTGGTAGGTTTCGTAGCTCTTCGCGTTTTTCGGGTCCTTGATGCCGAGCACCTGTTCGTCCGCCTTGATGCGGGCCATGAGCTTGGGATCGAGCGGCATGTCACGGGCATCAATGCGGGAGTCTTCCATGAGACTCATCATCGCCATGTCCATGGAGCCACCACCACTCACCGCGGCCAGCTCGGCCTGGATCTTCTCGTTGCCGGACTTCTTGGCTGCGGCGTAGAAGTGCTTCGAGACGTTCTCACGCAGGATGCGCTGGCTCTGGCCGAGGCGGCGCTGGATGTCGCGGGCTTTTTCCTTGTCGTCCTTCGCGCGCGCTTCGTCGAGCTCCTTGCGCAGCGCATCGAACTCCTTGTTCTGCTCGCGCATGGCATCCGCGACGGCTTTGGAGGCTTCAAAGAGCAGCGGCGCCTCGGTTTGATCAAGAATCTGCGCCAGACGGCGGCGGTTTTCGAGATCGCGCTTCTCACGCTCGCGGGCGGTCCAGTTCGACTGCTCGGGATCAGGACTCACGAGGGTGACAAGCGAGTCCCAGACCTGCTCCGCGGTCATGCGGCGGAAAACGGGTCCCTGGAAGTAGTAGGGCACGCCGGGGCTGATCTCCTTCGTGCTTTCGCGGGCGAAGAGCTGCGTGTTCAACAGCATGCGCAGATACGCCTTCATGTCGTATTTCAGCGCGACCATCTGCTTCTCCAAAAAGCGCATCAATTCGGGATTCGAGGCCACGCTGTTGTCCATCATCTCATCCACCTGCTCGTAGATGCCCGCGCCAAAGACGCGCTTCCACAGGCGGTTGGCGATGATCGTGGTGAAACGCGGATTCTCCGGCGAGGTGAGCCATTTGCCGAATTCGTCGATGGCATTCGATTCCTTCGTCATCGTCACCGGCTTGCCGAACATCACCGAGGCCTGCGCCACATCCTTCGGCTTTGCGTCGGAGTACTTGTAATCGTGTGGCAGGCGGAGCTGGCCCTTGTTTTGCACAACGAGCGTGTCACGCAACGGGCGGAAGGCCTCGTTGAGCGCCTGGCGCATGAGATCGCGCGACTGGCTGTCGAGCGTCTTGTCAGCGCGCATCATCTTTTGCACCTCGTCATTGCCCTTCGAGCGGTAGCTGGTGGCGCTCATGTTGTGGGTGAAGGCCGCCATCTCGAAGAACTGTTTCTGCGTCCATTTGTCGAAGGGATGGTCGTGGCACTGCGCGCACTCCATGCGTGTGCCGAGGAAGATGCGCGTCGTGTTCGACAAATTGTCGAGCGGCATGCCGCGGTCGCGCATGTAGTAGCCGATGGCACCCGTGTCGAAGCAGGTGCCCTCGCTGGAAACCAGCTCGCGGGCCATTTGATCCCATGGCTTGTTGGTGCGAAGCGATTCGCGGATGAAACCCAGGTACTGCTGCGCCGTCGTGCTGCCGCCGACGCCCTGGCTCTGCGCGCGGAGCACGTCCGCCCAGTAGTTGAAAGCGTGATGCACATAGCCGTCGCTGGCGAGGAGGTAATCGATCAGCTTGGCGCGCTTGTCAGGTGCGTTGGAGGCGTAAAAGGCCTTTGCCTCATCCAGAGTCGGGACGCGGCCGATCACGGTGAGGTAGGCGCGGCGCAGAAAGGTGGCGTCATCGACCAGCGGATTCGGTGTGATGCGGTGTTTCTGCCAGCTTTGAGACAGAAGGGTGTCGATTTGTTTGGAGGCGGCGGACGTGTCCGGTTGGGCGGCGTGGAGACCGGTGGTGGCAGCAATGATCGGGATGAGAAGCAGGGCTTTCATGCCGCCATTTACGCAGGTGCTGAGGGTGCCATGTCAAGACGGCCCCAGGATGCCAATTCATGCGCAATGGATGCCAAGCATTGTCTTGCGCGGTGAGGAGTTTCGGACATGGCGATGAGGAAGAACTGACAAATACCACCGTCGGGCACAGAAACACTTACAAGGTCCGGGTTTACCACAACGACCCGGATGGCGAAAATACGCCATGGCCAACGCGACCCATGAACAAATGATCAAGGAAGGCGCCCACGCATGGAATGCCTTTGTATTCGACGCGAACATCAGCCGCGCAGAACTCGGCGGGGCAGATCTCTCCGATCTAAGCCTGCGGCGCGTGAATCTGGTGAATGCCGATCTCACCCAGGCCAATCTCGGAACCGCCGACCTCAGCCAGGCATGCCTGGCTGACGCATGCATGCAGGGAGCAAGTTTGAGCGGGGCGATTCTCAATGGAGCGGACCTCAGCGATGCAGATCTGAGCGGTGCTGACTTCCGTGGCGCGCGGCTCAATGGAACCAATCTTGGGGCCGCGATCCTTCGCGGAGCGAATCTGGAGGGGGTGGACCTGCGCCGCGCCACGCTCACCGGGGCCTGTCTGCAACATGCGCGCCTTGCAGGAGCGCGCCTCTACCGCAGCGCGCTCAAACAGGCTGATTTTGGCGGAGTGGACCTCACACACGCGGAGATCGTGGAAGAGCGCGAGGCGGGCGCCTTTGCGCACGCCACGGCTTGATCTGGCGTGGATGGATTCTGGTTGCGTTTGAGAGAGCGGCTGACATGGCTGCGTTCGCAACCAACTCATGAATAAAATCGGAATCGGAATCATTGGCGGCGGCCTCATGGGCCGGGAAATGGCAAGCGCCTTCGCGCGCTGGTGCGCCCTGACGGATGTGGATGTCATGCCGGAGCTCGTGGCGGTGGCGGATCTCGTCGAGGATGTGCGGAACTGGTTCCAGCGCATCCCCTCCTGCACGCAGATCACCGCTGATTATCACGAGTTGCTGGCCAATCCGGCGGTGGAGGTGGTGTATGTGGCCGTGCCGCACAACCTGCACGAAAAAATCTACCTGGATGTGCTGGCGGCAGGGAAGGACCTGTTCGCGGAGAAACCGTTTGGCATTGATCTGGCCTCCTCCCGGCGCATCGCGGCGGCGTGCGAGACATCCGGCCGTTTTGTGCGGTGCAGCTCGGAGTTTCCCTTCATGCCGGGCGCGCAACGCGTCCTGCAGGCGGCGGTTTCCGCTAAACTGGGCCGAGTGCTGCAGGTGGTGAGCGGATTCCATCACAGCAGCGACCTCGACGCGACCAAGCCCGCCAACTGGAAGCGCAAGTCGGCGACCTGCGGCGAGATCGGTGTGCTGGGCGACCTGGGCATGCATGCGTGCCACATCCCGCTGCGCCTGGGCTGGCGGCCATTGCGGCTGTTCGCGCAGTTGCAGAAGGGCTACCCCGAGCGTCCGGATGGCAAGGGCGGCATGGCGGCGTGCGACACCTGGGACAATGCCATGCTGCATGGCTGGACGCAGATCGACGGCCATGAGGTGCCGCTGCGCCTGGAGATGAAGCGCATGGCTCCAGGCGAGACGAACTCGTGGTTCATCGAGGTGCTGGGCACCGAGGGAGGCGTGCGCTACAGCACGAAGGAGCCCAAGACCCTCTGGGTGTTCGAGAACGGCAAGGAGCAGTACTGGAAGCGCACAGATCTGGGGTTCGCCATGCCTTTCAAGGTGGTGACCGGAGGCATCTTCGAGCCGGGTTTCCCGGATGTGATCCAGCAGATGTGGGCGGCGTTCCTGATGGAGCGCGCGGGCCGGCTGGGCGGCCGGTTTGGCTGCGCCACGCCGCAGGAGGCGGTGGCGACACAGGAAATCTTCGCCGCCGCGCTGGAATCGCAGAAGTCCGGCACGGTCGTGTCACTTTGACCGGCCGCATGACACTGGAGCCCTGAATGAATGCCGCGCGCGATGGACTGCTGGACGGAAACCACCATCGACGGCCCGCGC
This sequence comes from Verrucomicrobiaceae bacterium, assembly GCA_015075365.1. Classification (GTDB taxonomy): domain Bacteria; phylum Verrucomicrobiota; class Verrucomicrobiia; order Verrucomicrobiales; family Verrucomicrobiaceae; genus Prosthecobacter. The sequence goes on along the minus strand of JABTUN010000003.1, from coordinate 1,009,726 downwards.
ACCCGGCGCTGGGTGGTGGAGGAGCGTGAATGCGCGGAACTTCGCACGCATCGCATGGCGCGGCTGGGCATGGACGAGGCGCGGCGGCCCTACCGGCGTGTGCGGGTGAGTCCTGCGGGCAGTTTTGTGCTGGCCTGCACCGGCGGGGAAGGCAGGATCCTGCTGGACGGCCGCTGGCAGCGCGTGCGCCCGGGCATGGTTTGCCTGGCGCCTCCGCGCGTGCTGAACGCCTTCGAGGCCACCAGTCGCGAGCCGTGGTGCTTTGCCTGGGTGCGCTATGACGAGCCGAGTTTTGTGGTGCCTGTGGTGGGCGCGGCATCGCCTGTGATGCCAGCCGCACAGGCGGCGGAGCTTGCCTGCCTGGTGGATGGCATCCGGCGCGAGTGGGAGGGCGGGCGCGAGGCGCGGATGATTCATCACTGGCTGGAACTCCTGCATGGCACGATCCGGCGCATCGCCCAGCCGTGGCGCAGCCAGGAGCCGCGTGTGGCGCTGCTTTGGACGGAGGTGGAGAAGGATTTGCGGCGCGACTGGACGCTGGCGGAGCTGGCTCACCGCAGTCATTGCAGCCCGGAGCATCTGCGCCGCCTGTGCCTGAGGGAAATCGGTCGCAGCCCCATGCAGCATCTCACCTGCCTGCGGATGGAGCTGGCACGCCGGCTGCTGGAGGCAGGAAACGACAAGCTGGAGGTTGTGGCGGCGGAGGTGGGCTATGCGAACGCGGCCATTTTCTCCCGCGTTTTTAAGCGCTGGGTGGGCGTGGCACCGGGCGAGTATCGGGGCGGCGTGTGAGTTTTCCTGCGCAGTTGTGCGACGCATGACGCGGAGTGTTTTCACTCTTGAGGGCAGGTGGAGAGGGGGCGGGCGAGTTGTGCGCGGAGCTGTTCACATATTCACAAATGGAGTTGTGAAGATGTTTAACTTCCCTTAAATAACCCGGTCCATGGCCCGAAATCACCGCCGCCATCAACATGAAGCCACCACGCGTCCCGCCGGCATCAACAACCGCCAGGATGTGCAGCAGGCGTCGTCCGTTTATTTCTGGAAGCAGGTCATCGGGGCCTTCGTGCTCTTTCCGCTGGCGGCGGTGACGGCCGTGACGCTGCTGGTCATGTTCTGGCGCGCCTGCCGGGATATGGAGTTCTTGAAAAGCCGGGAGTTCATCTGGTTCGCCATCGGCGGGCTGAGCTGGTGGCTGGCCTGGCTGCTGGGCGCGCGCCCGGTGACGATGTATGTGTTCGGGCATGAGATGAGCCATCTGGTGACCGCCAAGTGCTTCGGTGGAGAAATCTTTGACTGGAAGGCAGGCGCTGAAGGCGGATACGTCGAAACCAACAAGTCGAACACCTGGATCACGCTGGCACCATATTTGCTGCCATTTTATGCGACGATCATCATGGGCGTGTTTGGCATCGTCGGCCTGGTGGTGGACATGCATGTGTCCATCCCGCTTTGGCGGCTGGAGATCGTGCCGGCACTCGTCTTTTATTATCTGGTGGGCTTCACCTGGTGGTTTCACGTCACCTACACCGCCAAGACGGTGCATCTGCAGCAGGGGGACCTCACGAAAAACGGCGAGTTCTTCTCCATGATGCTGATCTTCCTCTCCAACGCCGCGCTGCTCATCTTCATGCTGCTGGCAGCCTCCCCTTCCCCGGCGCTGGGCCTGGGCGAGGTGGCGCGCTGCTGGTGGGGCGTGGCGCAGGACATGCTGGGCTGGTTTTTGCCCTTTGTGTGAGCCGGGCGGCGGGAATGCGGATGAAATGGGATTGATGGACGCGCCGTGTGGTGTGAAGTGACCGGATCATGATCGAGACTGACAGCCAGCAGGAGATTCTGAGCGTCTCCCAGCTCACCCGTGAGATCCGGGAGGTGCTGGAGGGCCGTATCGGCAGCGTGTGGGTGGAGGGGGAGATCAGCAATCACCGCGCGCAAAGTTCCGGGCATCAGTATTTCACGCTGAAGGACGAGGGATCACAGCTTTCCTGCGTGCTTTTTCGTGGCGCGGCCACCCGTGCTGGCGCGAGGCTGGCGGACGGGGCGCAGGTGCAGGTTTATGGCGAAATCTCCGTCTATGAGCCACGCGGGCAGTACCAGATGATTGTGCGCCAGGTGCAGGCGAAGGGCCAGGGAAGCCTCCAGGCGCGTTTCGAGGCGCTGAAGCGCAAACTGCACGCCGAGGGGCTTTTTGACGAGGAACGGAAGAAGGCTGTCCCGCGCTTTCCCGAGGTCGTGGCGCTGGTCACCTCCCCCACTGGCGCGGCGATCCAGGACATGCTGAACATCTTGACCCGGCGCGCACCGTGGGTGCGCGTGCTGGTCTATCCCGTGCGCGTGCAGGGCAACGGCGCGGAGCTGGAGATCGTGCGCGCCCTCCAGGTGCTGGACCGCGCGGCGGCATTCGGGCTGCCGGTGCCGGACACGATCGTCGTGGGCCGTGGCGGCGGCAGCCTGGAGGACTTGTGGTGCTTCAATGAGGAGGTGCTGGCGCGCCAGATCGCGGCGATGCGCATTCCGGTCATCTCCGCCGTGGGGCATGAGATTGACTTCACCATTGCGGACTTCGCGGCCGACCTGCGCGCGCCCACGCCCAGCGCGGCGGCAGAACTCCTCGCCCCGGACGCGGCGGAGCTGCGACGAACGCTCGACAACGCCGCGCGCAGCCTGCAAACACGCACGCTCACCGTGCTGGAGCACCACCAGCGCGTCCTGGAGCTCACCGCCAAAGGGCCGCTCGTGCGCGAGCCTCTGCGCGTGCTGCTGGAGGCTGAGCAAGGCGTGGACGATGCCGAGTCGCGGCTGCGTGACGCGGTGCGCGAGCATTTGCGCGGCCTGCACGACGATCTCGTGGCGCGGCAACAGTCGCTCGCCGCCCGTCATCCTCGCGTGCAACTGGTCGAGTTTTCCCACCGCGCTGAAACAGCGTCACGCGCGCTGGAACTGGCGATGACCCGGCGTCTGGACCGGCTCCGTGAGCGTGTGGAGTCGCGGGAGTCTGCTTTGAAGCACCTCGGGCCTGCCGCCGTGCTGGCGCGCGGGTTTTCCTACACGACGACGATGGACGGGCGCGTGCTCACGGACCCCGCCGAGGTGGAGGAGGGCGACACACTGGTCACCCGTCTCGCCAAGGGCACGCTGCACAGCACGGTCAGCCATCCGTCCTGATCAATCACACGCCCAGGGCCGGGAACGGGAGATTACGAGGGGGGCTGGAGGGCGGAAAACAACGCGGAGGAGGAGGCACGGGCCGGAAAATCGCGGGGAGGAGAACTTTTTTCACAAGTTCCGCCCCTGGCTGCATCCAGCCCCTGAAAGCCACTCTCACCGCCATGAAAACGATCTCCTCCCTCCTCCGCCTCAGCAGCGCCCTCCTCGCCGCCACGCTCCTGAGCCAATGCACCACCGGCAAGGTCACGAAACCTGATGTCGTGGTCGTCAGTGTCAAAGACCAGCGCATGGGCCTCTATGAAGGCGGCGAGCTGAAGAAAAAGTACAAGATCTCCACCTCGAAATTTGGCCTCGGCAGCGCTCCCGGCAGCTACCAGACACCGCTGGGCCGCCACCAGATCGTCAGCAAGATCGGCGAGGGCCTTCCCGCCGGTGCCGTGCTCAAGGGCCGCGCCTGGAATGGCGAAGTGCTGGCCCCGAACGCCCCGGGCCGTGATCCGGTCGTCTCCCGCATTCTGTGGCTGAGCGGTCGTGAAAAGACCAATGCCAATACGCAGAACCGCCTGATTTACATCCACGGCACGCCGGAGGAACGGAACCTGGGTCGTCCGGCCAGCTACGGCTGCATCCGCATGGGCATGCAGGACGTGATCGCCGCGTTTGGCGAGATTCCGGTCGGCACGCAGGTCGTCATCACGCAGGGCAGCCTGGGCCGCCGCTCGATGACCGCCGAGGCGGATTGAATCACTCTCAGCCAAAAAAGCCTGTCCCAAAGTCCTTCCACCCTGTTACCCTCCCCGCGATATGAAAACATGCTCCCTCCTCACCCTGGCCGTCAGTGTCACGCTGCTCACCGGCTGTCTCACCATTCCCGTGCCCGCCGGTCCGCCGCCTGCCGCGGATTTCGGTCCGGCGCCCGGCGGTTTCACCGCCGATTCCGGTCCCCTGGTGTCCGCTTCCGACCGGGGGGAGTTCATGCGGGTCCACAACGAGGCGCGCGCGGCCGTCGGGGCACCGCCTCTGGCCTGGTCCGACGAACTGGCGGCCTTTGCCCAGGAGTGGGCGGATGAGCTGGCGCGCCGGGACCGCTTGCAGCACCGCTCTGGTCATGGTCACGGTGAAAATCTGGCCTACGGCACCGGTGTGAACGCCGCCACCGCCGCGCGCATGTGGCTGGAGGAGCGCGCGGACTATGACGGGGGCGTGATCAGCACGTCCAATTTCTCCCGTGTGGGCCACTACACGCAGATGATCTGGAGCAGCACGACGGAGGTTGGCTACGGCATCGCCCGGATTGGCCGCAACACCTACGTCGTCGCCAACTATGCCCCGGCGGGCAATGTGATCGGCCAACGGCCGTGAGGTGTGGCAGCTTGCGCCGCCGGGGAAAAGCGCGTAAGCCCGTCCACGCCCCGCATGTTCCCCAAACGCCGTCCTTTCCCGCCCAAGCCGCCGCGCGAGCCACGCCAGCCCGACGGTGGTGGACTGCGAGAGCACCGCACCTCCTGGGAAAAGTCCGCGGACTGGTACGACCGCATCATCGGCGAGCGCGGATCGGAGCTCTACCAGGCTGTCGTCATTCCGGGAGCCTTGCGGATGCTGGATGTCCAGAAGGGGGAACGCGTGCTTGATCTCGGATGCGGCCAGGGGGTCTTCTGCCGAGCGCTGGCGCAGAAGGGCGCCGCGGTGACGGGGGTGGACGCGTCTCCCACGCTCATCCAAAAGGCCAGGACTTATCCCGTGAAGCCACCGGTGCGCTATCTCGCGCGCGACGCGGCGCACATCGCGGACCTGGGCGAGTTTGATGCCATGTCCGCCATCCTGTGTGTGCAAAACATGGAGAAGCTGGCGGACGTGACTGCTGCCGCATCTCGCGTGCTGAAGCCCGGCGGGCGTATGCTGTGGGTGGTGAACCACCCCGCCTTCCGCATCCCGCGCCAGTCCGCCTGGGGCTTCGAGGACGGGAGAAAGATCCAGTACCGCCGGGTGGACGCCTACAGTAGCGAATTGAGCATCCCCATCGTGATGCATCCGGGGAAGCACGACAGCGAGAGCACCGTCTCCTTTCACCGCAGTCTGGAGGGGCTGACGCGCGCGGGTTTTGCCAGCGGGCTGGTCCTTGCAGGCATCGAGGAATGGCATTCACACAAGGAGAGCCAGCCTGGGCCGCGCGCACGGGCGGAGAACCGGGCGCGGAAGGAGTTTCCGTTGTTTCTCGCACTGCTGTGGCGGCGGCTCTGACTGTGCTCACGCCGCTGCCCGTGCCCTGGCGGCCTTGCGGTGCTGGCGGGCACTGAGAAAATCAAACAGCACCTCCTCCAACGGCCGGTCCGTGGGGCAAAAATGGTACTCCACGTTGTGGCGGTCGCAGGTGGCCTGGACCGCCTGCTGGTGCTCCCGCAGGCGCTTAAGGTAGGTCTCGCGCGCGAGTTGCGGGTCGATGAACCTTTCAGCGCCGCTTTCCAGATCACGGAAGTGGGCGGATTTCTCGAAGCGAAAGTCAATCTCCGCGCGGTCCATGAGGTGGAAGATCACCAGGTCATGCCCCATCGCGCCCAGCAGGGCCAGTTGCTTCTCCAGATGCCCGATCGGAGCCAGCAGGTCGGTGATGAGGCAGATCATGCCGCGCTTGCGCAGCAGGTCGGCCAGTTGCCCCACGGAGAGATCAAGCGCCGTGCCGGCGGCCTTCGCCGGGCGCTCCAGCTCTGTGATGATCCGGCGCAGATGACCGGGGCGGTTGCGCGGCGGGATATGCTCCTCAATCCCGTCCGCGAACGTCGTCAGTCCGGCGGCATCGCCCTGTTTCATGAGGAAGGTGGCCAGCGTGGCCGCCAGCGTGGCCGCATAGTCCGCCTTGGTGTGGCCCTGGGAGCCAAAGCCCATCGACTTGCTGTGGTCGATCACCAACTGGCAGCGCAGGTTTGTCTCATCCTCAAACTTTTTGATGAATGTGCGGTCGCTGCGCGCCAGCACCTTCCAGTCGATGTGGCGCGGGTCATCCCCCTGCACATAGGCGCGATACTCGCTGAACTCGACGGAAAAACCATGATACGGGCTGCGGTGCATGCCCTTCCACAATCCTTCCACCACCACCTTGGCGCGCAGTTCGAGCGACTTGATGCGCATGAGCGCGGTGGGATCGAGAAATGGAGCGGCGGCGGGCATCGGGGAAGGGGAGAACAGGCTCAATACGTCCGTGCGCCGGCGTGTTCTCCAGCAATCGCGGGCATCACGTCATGCGAACGACCACCGGGGCGGCTTGTTGCGGCCAAAAAACAGCGCAGGAAGCGCCGGCCCCATCAGACCGTGTGCTTCCTGCGCTGCTTTTCAGAGGACAAGGCTGAAGGTGGGATCAACAAGCCGCCTTCGCGCGGGACTTGCGGGCGGGGCGCGCGGACTTTGGCATGATCGTGGGCCGGAAGGCATCGCCGAACAGATACAGGCGCGCACTGTCCACCTGACCCATGACGCGGCGGTTCCATTTGGTGTACTCCTTGCCGAGCAGTTCCTCGGCATTGGGGGCCTGGAGCGCGCCGTCCAGATCCAGGTGCGCCAGGCTGAGTTCAAGATGGAAGGTGATCTCAGGAATATGCAGTTCCACCGCCTCGAACATGTCCATCACACGGGCGGCGTAGCTGGTGTCCCAGATCTTGTCGTCCTCATCATAGCTGCTCGTCACCAGGTGGGCGATGAGGTACTCGGCATTGTCCGAATAGACCTCAGCCGCTTGGGTGACGCTGTCGAAACTCTCACGGTCAGCCGTGACGGGCAGCACCACGGTGACCGCGACACCCGCTTCGTAGAGAATGGTGTCGAGCTCGCTGGACTGGTAGAACTGGTTGAAGTACTCGCCGAGGCCGCTGGCGACTTCGACAATGGTGATCGGGGCTGAGTCCACGCTCGCCAGGAACTGGCGGGGGGTGAGTGAGTCCGCCTCTAGTGGGGTGGCACCGGGTGTCGGCGTGGCACCTTCTTCGGCGAGGTGGAGGAGGCGGTGTTCGACACCATACTCATTGAGGTAGCGTTGCAGGCAGAGAGAGAGGGTGCTCTTTCCGGTGCCCGGATAGTCGTTTTGGATGAGAATCAGCTTTTTCATGATTTTTGTGCGAATTGCACTGCTATTTTGCAAATTATGGAAAATATTGCAACAATAAATATTCAACTGGCCTGAATTTTTTACAATTCAGAGTCTTTTGGGCCTTCATTCGTGCCCCTTGGGAGCTTTGCAGGCCTTCAGCCGCTCGAAAGCGGCATTGTGTTTGTGGTTCAGGCTTCAGTCGGTTCCGGGGCTCTGCGTAGGCCACCCAACGCAGAAAAGCGTCAGAGGTCCGGCGCAGTCCAAGACTGCTTTCGCGAGTTCGCTCTGTTGCCAGATCATTCCGGCGGCTGGTCTGCCTTCCTGAATCTCACTTACTCGTTAGCAGCCGCGTTCCGGTTCTGAATGTAGGTGCTGCGTGCGGAGATGTATGGATCGACGGAGTTTTCGATGGCGGCATCGTACTTGGCGAGCTGGTCTGGCAAAGAGCGCACCGTGTTGGCAGCGGGCGGGATCGCTGTCCAATCACGCGTCCAATCGCCTCCCTTGCGCCAGAAGAGGCCCCAGTTCACGGGATTGAGCGCGTAGTCGCCGGCCATGCCCGCCGTTTCCCGCAGCGTGCAGGGGCCAAAAAATGGCAGCACCAGATAAGGGCCATGCGGGATGTGCCACGTCGCCAGGGTCTGCCCGGTGTCCTCAGCCGGCACATCCGTCAGGTCAGGGATCTTGTCGGAGGTCTTGAACAAACCGCCGAGGCCGAAGATCGTGTTGACGAAGAACTTGCCCGTCTCCCTTCCGGCGCGTTTGAATTTGCCTTGCAGCGTGCTGTTCACAAAGCGCACCGGATACCGGGCGTTTTCAAAGGCGTTGTCGAGGCTGCTGCGCAGCGGCTTCGGGAAAATGAACTCGTATCCCTTCGAGACGGGGCGGAAGAACACGGTGTAGAGCGCGTCGTTCATCTTGAAGGTCGCGCGATTGAAGCCTTCAAGCGGATCTCCCACGCTCACCTCGCTGTAATCATCGAGTTCGTCGGTCTGGGAGCCTGTGGTCAGCGGCTTTTCGGTGGATGTGCCGGTGGTGGCCAGATCTGCGGCGGCCAAAGGAGCCTGTTTCACCAGGGAACAGTCCGTCAGCAGCGGGGCAGCGGCCAGCAGCAGCATGCGGAAGAAAAGCGGCGCGGTTTTCATTTGGGGCGGGAGACGGACTGGTTGAGCGAGTTGATGACGGCTTGCGCGCCGCCCTTGTTGTACTGCGCGCCGAGCTGCGTGCGGTAGTTGGCCACCATGCTGACGCCTTCGATCACCACATCGGTGATCTTCCAGCCCTCCGCCTGCTCCATGCGGTAGATCACCGCGTAGCGGCTGCCCTTGTAAACCATGCTCGTGGGCACATCCACGCGCCCGGCCGCGGGCGTGACCGCCGCCTTGTAGGTGATGACCGGGTGCTCTCCCGGCGTGAATTTGTCACTGTAGGTGCGCACGATGAGTTGGGAGAAGAGCTGCACCGCCTGCGCCTGCTGGGCGGCGGAAAACTTGCTCCAGCCCGGCCCCACCGCGCGGCGTGTCATCGTGGAAAAGCTGATGTGCTTGTTGAGCACGGGGCGCACCAGGTTCGGCAGCGCGGCCTTGCTCGGCGCGCGGTCCGCCACACGCAGCACCTCCTCCACCGCGCCCTTCAGCCGCGCCTGGGCCTCCGCCGGATTGGCCTGCAGGGGCGGCAGGCCCGTGGTCAGCATGACAAACCCGGTGGAGAGGGTCAAAAACAAGCGCGTGGAGATCATGGAACGGGTTTGAGGGGTTCGACTTCGGCGGGTGGTGCCGTGGAATCGTCTTCCACCTTACCAAAGGCCATCTTCCCAATCAAGGACTCAAGATCGACCGAGGACTCTGTCATGGTGATCCTTTCACCTTCCTTGAGCATCGTCTCGTCCGCGCCAGGGGCCAGCGCCACAAATTTGTCACCGATCAAACCGGTCGTCTTGATCGACGCCATCGTGTCCGTCGGCAGCTTCACGCTGGCATTGACCCGCAGCGTTGCGATCGCGCTGAAATCACCCGTGTCCACGTGGATGCCCTCCACCCGGCCCACCGGCACGCCGGCCAGCAGCACGCTGCCGCCCGCGTTCAGGCCGCCCGCGTTGTCAAAGCGCGCCTCGATCACATAAGTGTCCCCGCTCAGCAGCGAGCCGCCGCCCAGTTTCACGCTCAGATAGGCCACCGCCGCCAGTCCGAGCAGGACAAACAGGCCGACCAAGGTTTCGATGTGGGATTTTTTCATGCGTCGTCGGAATGAATGTCCTCTCCCCGGCGGATTGCAGCAAGAGACCCGGCCAGCGCCGCCGCGCTGTCGCGGAATCCGCGCACCACCGCCTGGGTGGAGGCCGCGAACTCCGCGCTGGTGCCTTCAAAGCACATGCGCCCGTTGTCAAGCAGCGCCAGCCGGTCGCTCGCCGCCAGCGCCTCCGGCACGTCGTGCGTCACGATCACCGCCGTGAAGCTGAACTGCCGCTGGTATTTCGCGATCATCGAAAACACCGCGTTGCGCCGCAGCGGGTCGAGCCCGGCCGTCGGCTCGTCAAACAGCACCAGCTCCGGCCGCGTCACGATCGCGCGCGCCAGCGCCAGGCGCTTCTGCATGCCGCCGGAAAGCTGGCTCGGGTAGCTGCCCGCATGCGCGTCGAGTTCGAGCTGCCGCAGCGCCTCCATCGCCCGCTCGCGGATTTCCCGGTCCTTCAGATCCGTGGTCTGCTCCAGTGGCAGCCCCACATTCTCCAGCGCGGTCAGGGAGTCGAACAACGCGTTGCTCTGAAACAAAAAACTGCACCGTTGACGGAACTCCGCCCGCGACTTCGGATCATCCGCGCTCAGAAGACGTCCGTCGAACCAGATCCGGCCCGCATCCGGCGCGATCACATTCGCCAGGCACTTCAGCAGCACCGATTTCCCCGTGCCGCTGCGGCCCATCACCGTCACCACACTGCCACGCGGCACCGCGAGGTCCGCGCCGGCCAGCACCACGTTGTCGCCGAAGCGCTTTTGCAGCCCTTCCACTCGCAGGAGCAGGTTGTCAGAGGAGGCGCTCATCACATCACACGAGGAAGGAGGTGATCACATAGTCCGCCGCCAGCACCAGGATGCTGGAAAGCACCACGGCACGCGTTGTGGCCGCGCTCACCGCGCGCGCGCCCGTCGCCCCGCGGCTGCGGTGCGCGTTGAAGCCGTGGTAGGCGCACAGGCTCACCGTCAGCAGGCCAAACACGACCGCCTTGGTAAAACACTCCCGCACATCCGGCATCTCCACCGCACGCTCCACCGCCGACCAATAAACGCCCGGCTCCAGTCCCAGAAGCATCGATCCCGACAGACTGCCGCCCCACAGACCGATCGTCACAAACAGCGCCGTCTGCATCGGAAACACCACCAGCGCCGCCAGCAGGCGCGGCGTCACCAGGTAGCCGTGGCTGCTCACGCCCATCGTCTCCAGCGCCGCGATCTGCTCGCTGTTGCGCTGGATGCCCAGTTCCGCCGCCAGCGCCGATCCCGCCTGCCCCACCAGCATCAAGGCTGCGAGAACAGGACCCAGCTCCCGGATCAGGCTCAGTGACACCAGCGTCCCCAGCAGCGTTTCAGAGCCAAAGCGGTTCAATACATAGTAACCCTGCAACCCCAGCACCAGCCCGGTGAACATGCCCACGATCAAGATCACCGGCAGGCAGCGCACGCCCTGCTCCAGTCCCGCGCGCACCACGCGGCGCATCAACCGCCGCGCGCCGGGCACCGCGCGAAACGACTCGCCCGTGAACAGGGCATAATCCCCCATCTCCCGGACCACAGAAATCGAATATCGGCCAAGCGCCTGCAACATGCGTGCCCACCCTGCCGCACACGCCCCCTCCGCGCAATCCCGGACTCCCGCCAAACGTTCAACATCGAACTTTCAACATTCAACCTCTCACTTCTCTCCTCTCACTTCTCACCTTGAACATTCAGTATAGAACCTGAAACATGGAACTTGAAACCTGAAACGTCGTACATCCCCCATGCTCCTCTCCCTCACCTCCCGCATCCTGCGCACCGTCGATCCGCTTTGTCTGGCGAAGATCGGCTGGAATTTCGGTTACAAGGGGGCGCGGTCCGTGATGCTGCACAAGCAGCGCATGAAGCAGGGGCAGTTCTTCCCGCCCTTCTTCTACATCTCCATCCTGAACTCCTGCAACCTCCGCTGCCAGGGCTGCTGGGTCGATGTCGATAAGCCGCGCGAGTCGCTGAACCTCGACGAGCTGAACAAGATCGTGAACGACGCCAAGCGCCGCGGGAATGCCTTCTTCGGCATCCTCGGCGGCGAGCCCTTCATGCACCCGGAGCTCTTCGACTTCCTCGCCATGCACCCGGACGCCTACTTCCAGGTCTTCACGAACGGCCAGATGATCACCGAGAAAGCCGCCACCGCCATGCGCCAGCTCGGGAACATCACCCCGCTCGTCAGCATCGAGGGCACCGAGGTCGTCAGCAACGAGCGCCGCGGCAAGACCGACGTGCTCACCCGCACCCTCCGCGGCCTGCAAAACTGCCTCGACGCCCGCGTGCTCACCGGCGTGGCCACCAGCCTCTGCAAGACGAACATCGACGACCTCCTCACCGAGACCTGGCTGCGCCGCCTCATCGACATGGGCGTCCACTACGCCTGGTATCACACCTACCGCCCCGTCGGGCCGAAAATCAGCGCCGAGCTCGCCCTCACGCCCGATCAGATCACGCAGGTGCGCCGCTTCGTCGTCAACATGCGGGCGAAGCTGCCCATCGCCATCGTCGATGCCTACTACGACCACCAGGGCCAGGCGCTCTGCCCCATGGCCAATGGCATCAGCCACCACATCAGCCCCACCGGTGCCATCGAGCCCTGCCCCATCATCCAGTTCGCCAAGGAAAGCGTCCGCACCACCGACGACCTCTTTGATGTCTTCACGAAAAGCGAGTTCCTGCGCGACTTCCGCACCATCGCCGCCGAAAACACCCGCGGCTGCATCGTCCTCGAGCGTCCCGACCTCGTGAAGGCCGTTGTCACGAAGCACACCGCCAAGGACAGCACCATCCGCCAGACCGCCATGGCCGAGATCGAGAGCATGACCCCGCGCACCAGCCAATGGCGCGAAGGCGAGGAGATCCCCGAGAAGCACTGGATGTACTGGCTCGCCAAAAAATTCTTCTTCAACGACTTCGGCGTCTATCGCGGGCTGGAGAAGAAGAGGGGGGTGTGATGGGGGACAGTTTCCGCTATGCGTGTGTGTTGATAAATCCAATCAAAGCCCAAGTAAGTTCCACCTTTCGAGATACTTGCCTTCTTTGTCTTCGAACTTCCTGATGCTGTTATCCGCATGTGGGCGTCCGCCTCGTCCGGGTTCGCTGAGCCATCTGGCATGGTCCAGTCGAACGCTCTCTGCGACATCCCCGCTCGGAACGATGTAAAACCTTGGGCGTTCAAGCAATCCCTGAAGGACGACAAACACATAGAAATGCGAACCCGACACAAATGATTCGGATTTTTCATTCAGTATCCAAGCAGCCTTTGCCCCCTGACTGGTCTTACATTGTATCGTAGCCGAGCGGCTGGCATCAGCGTTGGTGGCGAGAATATCAATACCACGGGTATTACGAAGCGAAATGGAGGCAATCCAGCCTCTGCGAGAGAGCTCTGCTGCAACGAAATACTCACCCGCCACACCTGCGAGCAACGAGGTTGTTTTTGTTTCTGATTTTTTCTCCATAAGAGTGCCCAACACGCGGGAATCGGACTATTTAAGAGGTGTGCAGGTCAGCGACATTTTAGGCATCGTTGCGGCTGGGCGAAGTTCGGATGGCGATCTGATTCCAAAGCTTGATCAAACAAAATCAAACTCGTGTGCCTCAGCCATCTTGAGCGGCATCCCAGAAGTCATTCTCGTGCACAATGACCAGTGAATGTCCTTCGGCCCGTAGCTTCATGGCCTGCTCCACTTTGCGACCATAACAAGAATAGGCCCACGCAGGGTTTCCGTTCGCGCCCACCACGAGGAAATGAACTTTGGGCGTCACAGATGAAGAGAACGCTCCACCCAGGCTCTCCACCAAGGACGCAATTTTCGATCTTGGAGCGCGAGTGGAAGCCCCGGTGAAGCAATAGCACCGTTCCTGAAAAACGAGTTCCGGGCAACTGGCACACAACCCCTTGAGTGTTTGGCGAGGAGCGGAACGCCTTTCGCGGGCGTTTTGCATACGCTTCGACAGTGAGTAGGAAATGAAGTCCTCGAAGAAATCGGAAAGCATCGCCCGCTCCTCCTCACTCACTTTCCCGTCGCGCAGGACCTGGGTGAGGAGCGAGTCGATCTCATCATAAGGATAACAACCCTTGAGGCTGCTGTGCGAATCAACCCATTCACTCAACTGTTTGATCTCGTCATCGCTGATATGCCCGTCCGCTAGGATGCCATGAAGGATCCCTTGCAGCCGTTGGATGTCCGACGTGATGTCATCATAGTAGATGCTATCCGAACTCAGATTCTGGCAAAGCCAGAGGATGTCAGCCTGCTCCTCCGAGTCGATGACACCATCAGCAAGTGCCGCATCGATTTTCGGAATCAATTCGGTGAACGGGTGATTGCCAATCAGAGCCCGGTGGTCTTCACACCAGTCTTTGAGCTCCCGAGCCTCATCGGTGGTGATGGCTCCATCCAAAGCGATTCCCTTGAGGATGCCCTCTAAGGTGTGAATGGCACGATCCACACGCTGTCTCCGCGTGAAGCCGGCATTGGTCATTGAGATTTCGTATTCCATAAAACTGATTCGAGGGAGCATGATTGTGACAAGACTTTTGGCTTGTCGAGTCTCAGGATGATCAGTCGCGCCCGAATCCTACTGTGTGCTAAAGGGCCAAAAAATCTCTCTTCCAAAAAAAACGGCGGTTTTGGCATTCTCCGCGTGATTCCTGAGGCGGACCTCAACCAGCCGCGGTCTCGCCATGAAGCTGCTCACGCTCTTTTTTGATCCCGGAACACGACGCCGCGCTGCGGTCGCCGTGGGCGAGGAGCGTTAGCCAGACGCGGAGACTGGCAGAGGGGACTTCGAAGCCGCGAAGCGAAACGTTGAGACGAGGAGGATCAGGCGCAGGGGCCTCCGGGAGCAGAATCGGAGCCTTGAAAGGAGCAACTGGCCATGAATCGCGGCTATCCATGGGAGATTCGGGTGGGTAGTGAGCCAGGGAGGCTCGGCTACCCATCGCTGCGGTCGTCTCCGTGCCCTGGCGGCGCTCCACAGGATTTCCGAGCGGCGGGCGGCCATGTCCGGAGCGCTGCGCGGAATTTCCGGACGGCACGCAGCCATGTCCGGAACGGTGTGCGGAAATTCCTTTCGAGGAGTGGCAGTCTGCAACACGCCGCGCGGAAATTCCTTTCGAGGGGTCGCCGTCTGCGACATGCCGCGCGGAATTTCCTTTTGAGGGGTCGCAGCCTGCGACATGCCGCGCGGAATTTCCTTTTGAGGGGTCGCAGTGTGCGACACGCCGCGCGGAATTTCCTTTTGAGGGAGCGCCGTCTGCGACATGCCACGCGGAATTTCCTTTCGAGGGGCCGCAGTCTGGGATCTGCCGCGCGGAAATTCCTTTTGAGGCGCTGCACTCTCGGGGGTGCCGCGCGGCATTTCCGCACGAGGCTCCGGACTCTCCGGGGTGCTGCGCGGAATTTCCTTTTGAAGCCTCGAACCCGCCACCTGCGTGGGGAAAAGGGCGGTGGGGGCCGCTGGAGCCGCCCGTCTGCCGCGCCGGCTTTCCGACCGTGCCTGCCCCTTCGGCGGGGACTGTGCTTGGGCTCCTCTTGCAGAGCAAGAGGGCGACTTTGCTGGCGCATGAATCACGCGCCGTGTCGGAAGGCGCGAAGGGGCGGATGACAGCGCAAGGAGCGGGACTTGCCAAGTCCCGGCTGGAGGCCCTTGGCAGGGGCCTCTCCTTGGAAGGGGCGCATGAAATGAACTGCTCGTCATCATTTCCACCGCAAGGCCGGATCACGCGTGGTTCCAAACCTCAGCAATCAACCATCGAATGCTCATCCATCGTCACTCGGTCATGCCAACAGCTAGACCGGTTCTCGAAAAGAATGTCTGATTCGAAGGAGGCTGAAAGCCTCCAGGAATCCAGCCCAGGGTTGGAGTGGCGAAGCCACGCAAACCCTGGGTGTGCCACGAGTAAAACCCGGCGCTTTGACAGAGCGCAGGAGAAGCTGCGAACGTTCTCCCGCACTCTTTCAGAGTGCTGCGATCCTTCCACAACACGGGCAAATACAGGCCTGGGCTGAACCCAAAGGGCCTTTCAGGCCGTAAGGTAAATAACATTGAAGATCATTCACAGATCGTGAGGTTTGTCAGCAGCTTTATAGCCGACACTTTGACGGGAATATCACGGGTTTTTGTCTTCATGATGTCGTTTTAGCCGCCTATGCCGTACTCGGGCAACAAAAAAGTAGAATATCACTCACATACTGGATAGTGGGACTGTTCTATGAGCAACAAACCGGAAGCCAAACTGGAGGACAAGCTGCGTGGCGTGCTCCGCCTCAAACAATACTCGCCCCGGACAGAGGAGACGTACATTCACTGGTACAAGCGCTATGTGCTCTTCCAAGCGCAGGCATCGGGGAGGATGCGGCACCCGGCGGAGATGGGGACGGAAGAGGTGGCGGCCTTTTTGACCAATCTGGCCGTGAACAAGAACCTAACGGCCTCCTCCCAAAATCAGGCCCTGAACGCGCTGGTGTTTTTATACCGAGAGGTGCTCAAAATGGAACTGGAGGGGCTTGATGCGGTGCGGGCAAAACGGTCGAAGTATCTGCCAGTGGTTTTGACGCAAGAAGAAGTGAAGACACTGCTGGCAGGCGTGAAGGGTGCGGCGGGACTGGCGGTCAAGCTGCTGTACGGTTGCGGGTTGCGAGTCGCCGAGGTCTTGGCACTGCGGATCAAAGATGTGGATGTAAGCGGAGGGAAGATCGAGGTGCGGGGTGGCAAGGGCGACAAGGACCGAGTCATCACATTGCCGAAAAGCCTGCTGCACCCCATCGAAGAGCACTTGAAACAAGTACGGGCCGTCTTCGATGCTGACCGGAGAGACGGGGTGCCGGGCGTGGCGATGCCGAAGGCCTATGACATGAAGAACCCGAAAGCCGCAGAGAGCTGGCCGTGGTTTTGGTTTCTCCCCTCCGCCAAAGTATGGAACGACTTGGAGCGGGATGGCAGCCCACGCACGGGGAGCCGTGCTTACGGACGCGGGCGGCATCACCTACATGAGATCGCCATCACGCGCGAACTAGAGCGGGCGGCGAAACTGGCGGGATTAGCCAAGCGGGTGACGGCACATGCGCTGCGGCATTCCTTCGCCACGCACCTCGTGCTCAAAGGCATCGACATCCGCAGCATCAAGGAACTCCTCGGCCATGCGGATGTGCGCACGACGGAAATCTATTTGCAGCTCGCCAAGGCGATGCGCGGAGAGATCACCAGCCCGCTGGATGATCTGTGAGGCGGGAGACCCGTTCAGGGGCGAAAAATCCCTCTTCCCAAAAAAACGGCCGGTTTGATATTCTCCGCGTGATTCCTGAGGCGGACCTCAACTAGCCGCGCTCTCGCCATGAAGCTGCTCACGCTCTTTTTTGCGCCCGGAACACAACCGTCCCACGCCCCGGCCCGCCCTGATGGCCGATCTGGCTCTTTTTCGTGCCTGCCACCTCCCCGGCAACCGCGCAGCGGCCAGCCCCAAACCGGGAGCCGCGGGCAGAATGGACCGTCCTCCAAATTGAGTTTGCGGTCCCGCAGATCGAGTTTGCGGTCCCGCAGGATCGGGGGGGCGACGAGTTTCACCGGCACAAACTCACGTCTTTTGCCGCCCGTCACCCACCGTCATCCCGGCCAGTCTCAATAAGAGGGCGCTTGGGCCGGTCTTCAGGCCGTTGTTGAGACTGGGGAGGCCACGCCGGTCGAACGTGAGATCAACTTTGAGAAAAGTGAGCTCCGATTTCGGAAATGTGACCTCACATTTCCCACAAGTGAGGTCACATCGCGCATGAATCCGCCCCACAAGCGCGCGTGTGGGGCGGACTCGTGTGCGAATGGGCCGGATGTGCGCGCATGTAGGGCGGACAAGCGTGCGAAGGGGCCGGATGTCCGCGCATGTGGGGCGGACAAGCGCGCGAAGGGGGCGGATGTCCGCGCGTGTGGGGCGGACTCGTGTGCGAACAGGGCGGATGTGCGCGTGTGTGGGGCGGACAAGCGCGCGAAGGGGCCGGATGTGCGCGTGTGTGGGGCGGACAAGCGCGCGAAGGGGCCGGATGTGCGCGCGTGTGGGGCCAATGCGGCCTCCATCGCCTTTGGCCATGACGGCGGCGCAGGCGGTGGGATCATCCGCCCGGTGAATGCAGCCACCCCCAAACCCTGAATCCAATCCCCGAAACACAAACTTTCGGACACCTCCCGAACGACCAACGCGCTCCGCGCACCACTCACGTCTCACCTCTGACTTCCGCCTCGTCCAAGGCCGCCGGAAGTTGTCGGACGCGGCACAGCGCGTCCCTACCTGAACGACCAACGCGCTCCGCGCACCTCAACGTCTCACGTCTGACCTCTGACTTCTCACCTCTGACTTCTCACCTCTGACTTCTCACCTCTGACTTCTGACCACTGACAGCACCTGAGCGGAGCACGGTGGCGCCTTGGAGGACTGAGGCAGGGTCCGGTGTACGGTTGCCTCTACGGCAGCCAGCCCATGGCCTGCATCCAGTCGGCGCAGCGCTGCGGCCAGTGGTTGATGGGGTGGCCGGCCTGGCGCATGCCGAAGCCGTGGCCGCCCCGGCTAAAGAGGTGGATCTCACAGGGGATGCCGTGCTTTTGGTATTCGAGGTAGAGCAGCGTGGCGGCGACGGGGTTCTGGCCGTCATCATGGGCGCAGGCGAGGAACATCGGCGGGGCGCCGGCGGGCACGGTGAAGCCTTCCTTGAGCCTGGCGGGGCCCTGCTTGGCGTCGATGAAGCCGCCGCCGTAGATCATGATGCCGAAGTCCGGCAGGGCGGCGGCCGCGGGACGATCACAGGCGAGGTGGGCGAGCAGATTGCCACCGGCGCTGAAGCCGAGCAGCCCGACCCGCCGGGGGTCGAG
Source organism: Verrucomicrobiaceae bacterium (assembly GCA_015075365.1). GTDB lineage: Bacteria > Verrucomicrobiota > Verrucomicrobiia > Verrucomicrobiales > Verrucomicrobiaceae > Prosthecobacter. Next base: position 991,357 of record JABTUN010000003.1, on the reverse strand, counting down.
GCCCCAGTCCTGCGCATGCTCGCGGACGATGGCGATGGCCCGGGCGGCGTCCTGAACGGGTTTTTCGTGCGGGGCGGCCTCGTCGCGGGTGGGGGTGCGGTATTTGAGGAGGATGCCGGTGACGCCGAGGGTGTTGAGCCATTCGCAAACCTGGCTGCCCTCGTGGATGGCGGAGAGGAAGACATAACCGCCGCCGGGGGCGACGATGACGCTGGTGCCGTTCGGTTTGGCGGGACGAAAGACGGTGATGGCGGGCTCGTGGATGTCGGTGATGGTGCTTTTGCCGGCCTTGGTGCGGATGAAGTCGGCGGTGGCCTGGGAATGCGGCTGCATCTTTCCCGGCGCGCCGGCGGGCCAGAGTTTCAGCTCGAGGGGATCAGCCGCGGAGAGCGGGAGGGCGATGAACAGGGCGAGAAAGGGATGCCACGGGCACATGCGCTGGATTGAAAACGGGAAATGGGAAACTGAGAACTGAAATGTGAGGGCCGCTTCATCTCCACGAGACTGTTGTGCCTCAATACGGGAAATGGGAAACTGAGAACTGAAATGTGAGGGGGAGGCGCGCCCGGGGCATGAAAAAGCCGCCGGGCAGCACGGGGCTGCGCGGCGGCGGGGAGAGGGGACGCGGCGGCGTGTTACTTCGCAGGGGCGGGAGCGGCGCCGGCGGCGGGCACGGCGAAGACCTGGACCTCGCAGTAGTGGTTCATGTCGCTGGTGGTGTTGCCGTTGCTATAAAGGCGGATGTAGCGTGCCTTCACGGCCTTGCCATCGATGACGCGGCCGTGGTTGGTCTCGATGTAGGCGGGATCTTTGCCGAAGCCGAGGCCGGAGGAGTTATCGTGGTCGTTGTTGAAGAGGGTGACGACGCCTTTTTTGAATTCGGGATCGTCGGAGGCCTGCACACATACGTCGAGATAGGCACCGGCCTGCTTGTGGTAGTGCCACAGCGCGATTTTGCGGATGCGGTGGGATGTCTCCAAGTCGATCTGAATCCAGTGATGGCCCGGCGCGAGTTCGACAAAATTGCCGTCCGCGCCATCCGCGTCGCCGTCGGTGACGAGGGTGAGGTCGCCGATGATGGGAGCGGCGTCGGAGGAGGTGACCTTCTTGCCCTTGGCGACGTTCACGGTGCCCTTGGGGGCCATGAAGGTCTTGATGACCTTGGAGGGATCAGGCGTCTCGAGGTTCGGCAGCTTGGTTTCCGTGGGGGTGCCGATGAACATGGGGTTCGGGAAGGCGATCTTCACTTCTTCCTGGGGACCGGAGGCCGAGGAGGAGGACGAGGAGCCGGACTTGCCGCAGGAGGCGAGGGTGGCGATGAGCGCGAGGCTGCTGAGGGCGAGGGTGGTGTGTTTCATGGGGGAACTGGATTTGAGATTTGAGATGTTTACGCGGCGAAGTCTTCGGGCTTGAAGATGTATTTGTTGCCGGTCTGGGCGGCCTCGTAGGCCTTCAGCACGGTGACGCAGGACTCGAAGGCCATCTCCACCGGGCAGGTGAGGTGCTCCGGCTTCTTCATCTGCACGGCCTCGATGAAGTTCTGCACATGCGGGGAGTGCGCGGCGCGCAGGTTGACCGCGCCCAGCTCGTACTGGGTGAGGGCCTTGCTCTCGCGCACGTCGGCGAGGCCGATCTTGGTGTAGGAGGGCGGCTTGGGCTTCTCCCAGTCGCGATCCTGCTCCCAGAACTTGTTCTTGGGCGGCGGGGCCTTGATGATGGGATTGTCACCGGTGGTGAACTCGGCGAAGTCGCTGCCGGGCTCGCCATAGAGCTGGTTGCCGCGTTTTTCGTCCTCGGAGATGATGCCGGAGGCCTGGATGCCCATGTACTTTTCATAGGCACCCTGGGAGCCGGAGGTGGTGAGCACCTGGTAGTAGCAGCGCAGCACGCCGTCCGGCGTGTTGTACTCGTAGAGGCACATCATGTTGTCCGGCAGCTCGAATTTCGGCCGGCCGTCCTTGCCGTCGTAATAATCCACACCGCCGCTGGCGATGACGGAGACGGGCTTGCTCTCGAACATCCAGTTGAACATGTCGATCTGGTGGGCGCCGAGGTCGGAGAGCGGTCCGCCGCCGTACTTGGCGAAGAAGCGCCAGTTGCGGAACTCGAAGAAGTTGTTGTAGCCGTACTTGGCCAGCACGCTTTCCTCCAGCGGGAAGCCCTTGACCTCCCCCTGGGGCTGGCTGCCGGAGACGCCGCGGTTCCACTGCGCGTAGCAATGGGTGACACGGCCCATGAGGCGGTTCTTTTTGAGGATGTTCTCCCGGAAGTTGATGTAGCGCGGGTTGGAGTGGCGCTGGTGGCCGATCTGGAAGACGTGGCCGAACTCCTTGCCGGCGCGCACCATGTCACGGCCGCCCTCGATGCTGTTCGACATCATCTTTTCGCAGTACACCTGCTTGCCTTTGCTCAGGCACAGGCGGGAGAGCGGGGCGTGGAGGAAGTCCGGCGCGGCGATGAAGACGGCCTCGATGTCCGGCTGCTTCTCCAGCATCTCCTCCGGGTTTTCATAGACGACGACCTTGCCGTCCACCTGGTGCTTGTTTTCGCTCTGCATGGCGCTCTGCATGCGGGCCCAGGAGAACTTCCAGATGTCGCAGATGGCCACCCACTGCACGCCCGGCACGTCCTTGGAGGCGATGCGCAGGGCGTTCCCCTGGGCGCCGCAGCCGATGAGCGCGCACTTGATGGTGCGGCCCGCGGCGGTCTGCTGGGCGATGGCGGTCTTGCTGGTGACGAGGTGGATGGCACCACCGGTGAAGGCGGCGGTGCGCAGGAAGCCGCGGCGGTCAAGGAAGCGCGAAAGCGGCGCGGTGGAGGAGGAGGGGGATGCGAGGGGCGGATTCATGCGGGCAGGCTCCGTTTCGATGGGAAGGATGGCGTGGGGCGGGCCGGGCAGGCCTTACTCGGCGGCAGGGGCGCTCTTCTTTTTGCCGCGCAGCAGGCCGTCGAGGGAGAGCTGCTTGGCGTGCGCGGTCATGAGCGCGAGGGCCACCAGACCGATGCTGACGCCGATGTTGCCGACGACTTCCGCGTCATCCGGCAGGGCCGCGAGACCAAAGCCGAGGGCCAGGAAGACCAGGCCGGCGGCCAGCAGGCCCAGCTCCGTGAAGATGCCGAGGACGACCCACACGCCGACGCCCAGCAGCGGCCAGACGATGTAGTGGGCGAACTGCTCGCACATCGCCTTGGGCAGGAAGCTGTTGCTGCTCATCAGATCGGCGATGCGGGCGGACTTTTTCGCCAGGTTGTCCATGCTGAAGGTGGTGGCCTCCCCGCTGCCGTCACGCAGCTTGTCCACGCCCGCCATGAACAGGCGCATGCCGACCCACAGACGGAGCAGCAGGTGGGCGTAGGCGGCGCTGAGGTTGCCGCAGCAGGAAGAAGAGCCTTTGGAGTCGGACATGATCAGGGGATGCTAGGGTTGGAGTGTGTGAGTGGTTACGAACGGGTCGGGGGGCCGGATTCTGGCCTGCCGGGGCTGGAAATCCAGCAGAAATTGCCCGGCTGAAAATCAGGCATCTCGAAGTGAGGCGTGACCGGTGTCCGGCGCTGGATGGCACGCCGCCCGGCCTCACGAATGGAGGGCCGGCGCGCCCGCCCAAGGTGTTTGCTTGCCATTTCAATGATCTCCGCATAAAAAAGCGCGGAAAATTCCGTCTCCCCACACACCCGACTCCATGAGCAGCCTCTCCGCCCCCCAACTGCCCGCCCAGGGCATTCTCGAACCACTTGGCGATGAAGATCGCGACATCCTCAGCGGCTACGGCGAGTTTCTGCCTGTGCAGCCCGGCCAGCACCTGATCGAGGAGGGCATGCAGCAAAACAGCCTCTTCTTCGTCGTCTCCGGCAAATTCCACGCCACCGCCATGCGCGGCGGCCACAAGGTGCTGCTGGGTCCGGTGCAGAAGGGAGAAACGCTGGGTGAGATCAACCTCCTCGACCCCAACGTGGCCTCCGCCACGGTCACGGCGGTGGAGTTCTCCCAAGTGTGGCGCATCGACGGCCCCAGCCTCGAAAGCTACATCAACGAGTATCCGCGCCCGGCCGCCTGGCTGCTGATCGGCGTGGGCCGGACGCTGGCACACCGCCTGCGCTCCGTGAACGAGAAGATCGCCGCCTTCTACAGCGCTTGATCGGGGTCGTTGCTCCGCATGGACGGCCTTCTTCCATTCCCCGCGTATGACTGGGCCACGGCGGCGCAGGTCTTCTTCCTGCTGGCCGCCGGGCACGCGCTGATGGACTTCCCGCTGCAGGGAGAGTTCCTGGCGCAGTGCAAAAGCCGCCGCCACCTGATGCAGCGTGCTGATCCCGCCCGCCCGCCAGGCATCTGGATCCTCTGCATGGCCTCCCACTGTCTGCTGCATGCCACGGCCGTGTGGGTCATCACCGGCTGCGCACTCCTCGCGTGCGTCGAATTCGTCCTCCATGCCGTCATCGACACCCTGAAGTGCGAGGGCTACACCACCTTCAACCAGGACCAGCTCCTGCACTTCGGGTGCAAGGCGGCGTATGTGGCCGTGGCCGCATGCTGGTGAGTTTCATGTTTCAAGTGGCAGGTTCCACGGCACTGGAAACATGAAACCTGAAACCTCAACACTGCCCCCGATGCAACGCACCGCCATCCTGAACGTCGTCGGCCTCACCACCAGGCTGATCGGGGAGCACACGCCCGCGATCCAGGCGTTCCTGGAGCGTAACCGCATCGCCACCATCGAGCCCGTCGTGCCTGCGGTGACCTGTACCGCCCAGGCCACCTACCTCACCGGCAAACTGCCGCGTGACCATGGCGCGGTGGCCAATGGCTGGTATGACCGTGAATACGCCGAGCACCGCTTCTGGAAGCAGCCGGAGCAGCTCGTGCATGGGGAGAAGCTCTGGGAGTCCCTCCACCGCATCGACCCCCAGTTCACCTGCGCCAAGCTCTTCTGGTGGTACAACATGTACTCCACGGCGGACATCGCCATCACGCCGCGTCCGCTGTACCCCGCGGACGGCAGGAAGGTTTTTGACATCCACACGCAGCCCATGCCCCTGCGTGAGCGCATCAAGAAGGATCTGGGCCCCTTCCCTTTCCGCAGCTTCTGGGGCCCTGGCAGCGACATCAAATCCTCCATCTGGATCGCCGAGAGCGCGAAGTGGATCGAGGAAAAGCACTGGCCCAGCCTCAGCCTCGTTTACCTGCCGCATCTCGATTACAATCTGCAACGCGTGGGCCTCGACATGGACAAGATCCGTTTCGACTTGCGGCAGATCGACAACGTCGTGGGCGATCTCATCCGCTTTTACGAAAAGCGGAACATCAAAGTCGTCCTGCTCTCCGAATACGGCATCACCAGCGTGGAGCAGCCCGTGCACCTCAACCGCGTCTTCCGGGAGCGCGGCTGGCTTTCCATCAAGGACGAGCTCGGCCTCGAAACCCTCGACCTGGGCGGTTCGAAGGCCTTTGCCATCGCCGATCATCAGCTGGCCCATGTGTATGTGAACGACCCGGACATCCTGCCGCAGGTGAAAACCGTGCTTGAGATGACGCCGGGAGTCTCCCAGGTGCTCGGCAGGATGGAAAAGCACCTCGCCGGGCTGAATCATCCGCGCAGCGGCGACCTCGTCGCCATCGCCGACGCGAAGAGCTGGTTCACCTATTATTACTGGATGGACGACGCCAAAGCGCCCGACTTCGCCCGCTGCGTGGACATCCACCGCAAGTGCGGCTACGACCCCACGGAGCTCTTCATCGATCCCACGATCCCGTACCCGCGGCTCAAGATCGCCTGGAAGCTGCTGAAAAAATCCCTGGGCCTCCGCATGCTCATGGATGTGATCCCGCTGGATGCCACGCTGGTCAAAGGCAGCCACGGCCGCCTCCCGGAGGATGTGGGCGACTGGCCCGTGCTCATCGGCGACTTCGACGCCTTCCCGAAGTCCGGCAGCATCGGCGCGCAGGAGGTCTGCTCCCACCTGCACCGGCTCTGCTCCCGCGGGAACGGCTACGGCAGCGCAGGTCTGTAAGACGCGCCTCAGGGGGATGTCCGAGGTGCGCACGGAGCGAAGGAGCAGCCTGGCAGGCTGCCGAAAAACACCGCAAGGCCTGCGGACCGGGTCAGTGCCCCGATCTACAGGATGGCGGACCGGGTCACTGTCCTGATCGACAGCGCAGGCGCTGGCGCGGTTGTAGCACCTGCCAGTGGCCGGTGATGGCGCTTTTCAGCAGCCTGCTAGTGGCAATAGAACAAGAGCACGCCGCACGAAGGGGCGGCGAGACGTGAAATGGCATTCCCCTTCCGCCGGGGCTCCCGATGCCGCTTCCCCTGTCAGTCACTCCTCCCGTCTTGTCCGCGAAGAAAGAGAATGTCCCTGCGGCCCGTTTTGGCAGCCCCCATTTTTTGCCCCGCGCACCGCCCCCCTCCCGTGCGAACGGGATGAAAAACGCATTGAAGCGCCGCCCGCTCTCCCGAACATCTGCTTTCCGACCTGCACCTCTCTGACATCTCACGTCTCACTCTCTTTTCCCATGCAAAAACGCATCGTCCTCTCCGCCGTCTGTCCCCTGCTCTTCGCTTCAGCACTTTTTGCCAACGACTGGACCAACTGGCGCGGTCCGCTGCAAAACGGCGTCTCCCTCGAACACTACACCGGCGCTGGAAAGCTGTCGGAGACGCCCGCGTGGACCTACCCTGCCCGCAGCCGCGGCACGCCGGTCATTTGCGACGGCAAGGTCATCCTCTGGGGCTACAAAGGCGAGACGACCGACCTCATTGAGCTGCTCACCTGCCTCGATGCCAGGACCGGTAAAAAAATCTGGGAACACGAGCTTCCGGACTACCTGAGCGACTCGATCTACAACCGCTACTCCATCGGCGCGCCCACCATCGACCCGGAGACGAAGCGCATCTACCTCGTCAGCAACGCCGGCACCTTTTACTGCTTCGAGTTTGATGGCAAAAAGGTGTTCGAGAAGCCGCTCATGGAAGATTACGGACGCATGACCTTCCCGAACAGCCGCGTCGGCAGCCCGGTGATCGAGGGAGACCTCGTGATGGTTCATTACATTTTCTCCAACTGGGGCGCGGACGGCCCCGCCGCCGACCGCATCTACGGTTTCGACAAAAAAACCGGTGAACTCGTCTGGTGGGCGCTCCCCGGCGTCTCGCCACCTGTGGACAGCTCTTTCTCCACGCCAGTCCTGGAAACCCGCGACGGCAAGCGTGTGGGCTACTACACCACCGGCTGCGGCCACATCGTCTGCGTGAACACACGGAATGGAAAACCGTACTGGAAGTTCCCCTTCTGCAAAAATGGCGTCAATCCGAGTGTCGTACTGCACGGCGGTGACAAGCTCATCGCCATCCATAACGACGAGAACATCGACAGCACCGAAAAGGGCCGGATGATCGCCCTGAAGCTGCCCACGAAGCTCACCGCGCCCGTGCCGCCCGCCACCGAGTCGGCCACGCTGGAGCCCACCGCCGAGCTCTGGCGATTCCCCATCGGCGCGACGAGTTCCTCGCCCGTCGTCGTCGGTGACACGATTTATCAGCTCAGCGACGGCGGGGAGCTTTTCGCCATTGACGTGAACACCGGCGCAGAACGATGGAAGCTGAAGCTCTCCAATGCCAACCTGCACTCCTCCCCGCTCTATGTCGATGGCCTGATCTACTGCCCGATGATGGAGGGCAAGCTCGTCGTGGTGAAACCCGGTGAGAAGGCCGGCGAGGTCGTCCAGGAGATCAAGCTCGAAGGCGAGTGTCTCGGCGCGCCTTCGGTGTGCGATGGCGTGCTCTACGTCACCACCACCGAGAAGCTCCACACCTTCCCGATTCCGAACAGCGGCATCAAAACCGACTCCGCGCCGGTCGTCGAGATCCCGAAAGCGGGCAAAGCCGTCGCCTTGCAGATCATCCCTGCGGAAACCGTCATCATGGCCGGTGAAAAACAATCCTTCCGCATCCGCAGCGTCGATGCCAACGGCTTCGTCGTCAGCGAGGACGTCAAAGGCGTGAAGTGGGAGTCCTTCATCCCGCTCACCGCGAAGGTGAAAGCCACCATGGACGCGAAATTCAACGACGCGGGCGAACTCGTCGTCGCCGCGGATGCCAAGCCAAGCGCCGGAGCCTTCAAAGGCACCGCCCCGGACGGCACCTTTGGTACCATCCGTGGCCGCGCACTGAAAAACCTGCCGCTCGTGGAGGATTTCGAGGGCTATGAGCTCACTGACGAGTTCCCCGTCGATCCCCAGGGCAACCCGGCCTATAAATTTGCGTTTCCTCCGCTGCCCTGGATCGGCGCGCGCTTCAAATTCCAGGTGATGGAAAAAGACGGCAACAAAGTCTTCGGCAAAAGTTTTGACCGCCTGCTCTTCCAACGCGCCAGCGTCTTCATCGCCCCGTCGAACTTGAAAAACTACACCATGCAGGCCGACGTGCTCACCGAGGGCAATGCCCGCTCGAAGTCCGACATCGGCTTCATCCACCAGCGCTACCTTGTCTGCCTGCGTGGCAATGCGGGCAAACTGGAGGTCAGTTCCAATCCGGAGCGTTTGAAGCAGGAAGTCCCCTTCAAGCTCACCGCCAACAAGTGGTACACACTCAAATCGCGCGTGGACGCGGCCGCGGACGGCAGCGGTGTCGTCAAGGCCAAGGTCTGGGAGAAAGGCGCTGCCGAACCCGACTCCTGGACCATTGAGGTCAAGCTTCCCCGCGTGCATCAAAACGGCAGCCCCGGCCTTTTCGGCTTCACCCCGCTCAACCAGCGCCGCATGTACATCGACAATCTCAGTGTCACTCAGAATTGATACCAGCCAGTCCGTCTGACTCCTCGACTTCTAGCCCTCCGCCCCCTTCCACATGACCACCAAACCCACCCTCCTCCTCGCGCTGGCCCTCGCAGCCACGCTGAACGCCGCCGATTACCCGCAATGGGGCGGCGGCAACACCCGCAACATGGTGTCCGACGAAAAAGGACTGCCCATCGACTTCGATCCAGGTAAAAAATACGGCCCCAAGGCCGCTCCGAAGGAGGCCGGCCGCCTCCGCCCGAACGCCGAGACCGCCAACAAGGCCCCCGGTGCCGAGGACATCGACATGAGCACCACGAAGAACTGCCTCTGGGTGGCCAAGCTCGGTTCGCAGACCTACGGCACGCCGGTCATCGCCAATGGACAGGTCTATGTGGGCACCAACAACGAGTCCCCCCGCGACGACAAGCACACCGGCGACCGCGGCATCGTCATGGTCTTCGATGAATACACCGGCGAGTTCAAATGGCAGCTCGTGTCCCCGAAAATGGGCACCGGGAAGGTCAACGACTGGGAATACCTCGGCATCTGCGCCAGCCCCACCATCGTCGGCGACAAAGCCTACGTCCCCGGCAACCGCTGCCAGATCATCTGCATGGACGTGAAGGGCCTCAGCGATGGCAACCAGGGCATGCAGGACGAGGCCGCCTTCATGGCCCCGCTCGACAAGGACGGCAAAAACACCGCTCCCATCCCTCCCGGCAAGACCGATGCCGACATTCTCTGGGTCTATGACATGTACAAGGAGCTCGGCGTGTTCCAGCACAACGCCACCGCCGGCTTCCCGCTCGTCGTCGATGGGAAGGTCTTTGTCCCCACCTGCAACGGCGTGGACTGGACCCACACAAACATCCCCGCGCCGAACAGCCCCAGCTTCATCATGCTCGATGCCGAGACGGGCGAGCTCCTTGGCGAGCAGGACAGCATCGCCTCCCAGCGTGTGCTTCACTGCTCCTGGTCCTCCCCGAACTACCTCGAGATCGGTGGCAAAAAGCAGGTCATCTTCGCCGCCGGTGACGGCTGGGTTTACTCCCTGGCCCCCGAAACCAAAAAGAACGACGAGGACCTCGACATCCTCACCGAGCACTGGCGCTACGACGCCAACCCACCCGAGTACCGCAAGAATTCCGCCGGCGAGCCCATAAAATATGTCGAATACGACGGCCCCTCCGAAATCATCGCCACGCCCACCATCGCCGATGGATTGATCTATGTCCCCATCGGCCAGGACCCCGAGCACGGCGAAGGCCTCGGCATGCTCTCCTGCATCGACCCATCCAAAGCCAGCGGCGACATCTCCGGCAAGGCATTGTGGACCTTCAAAGGCATCGAGCGCTCCATCTCCACCCCTGCTGTCAAAGACGGCCTTGTCTATGCCGCCGACTACACCGGCCGCCTCTTCTGCCTCGATGCGAAGACCGGCAAGGAATACTGGAAGTTTGACACCAAGGGCCACATCTGGGCCAGCCCGCTCGTCGCCGACGGCAAGGTCTGGATCGGCAACGAAGAAGGCGAGCTCTTCATCCTCGCCGAAGGCAAGGAGTTGAAGGAGCTCAAGACCATCGAATTCCCCAGCCCGCTGCTCAGCAGCGTCGTCGCCGCCAACGGCGCCGTGTACATCACCACCCACACACACCTCTACTGCTTCAAAGAAGGCGCGAAGCCAGCTGCAGGCGGCGGCCAGTAAAAGGCTCCGCCTCCTCCAAACCAGACGGTGGTCTCACCTCCCGACGGATGCTCTTCCAGGGCATCCGTCATTTTTTTTGCCCTGTTGGCCCCGCCTTCATCCGGCGGAAGGTTTCACCTCTCCCGAACGTTGGAGGCAGGCCATGTTTTCCCGTGCCGCCTGCCTTCTGTCATACCTGTTCGTTCTGACCTCGTCCTTTGCCGCCACGCCAAACATCGTCATCATTTTCATGGATGACATGGGCTACGCGGATGTCGGCTGCTTTGGCGCGCAGGGCTACCAGACGCCGAACATCGACGCGCTGGCAGCGCAGGGACGAAAGTTCACGAATTTCCATGTCGCTCAGCCGGTGTGCAGCGCGTCGCGCACCGCCCTGCTGACGGGCTGCTACCCGAACCGCCTCGGCATGCACGGCGCGCTCGGCCCCTCGGCCAAACACGGCATCCATGACGATGAAATGACCATCGCCGAACTGGTGAAGCAAAAAGGCTACGCCACCGCCGCCGTGGGCAAATGGCATCTTGGGCATCTGCCGCGCTTTTTGCCCCTGAAGCACGGTTTCGACGAGTACTACGGCATTCCTTACTCGAACGACATGTGGCCCTACCATCCACAGGCAAAGCCGGGCACGTATCCGAAGCTGCCGATGGTGGAGAACGACCGCGTGGTGGACGAGGAGATCACACCAGAGGACCAGACGCGTCTGACGACCGATTACACGACACGCAGCGTGAGATTCATTGAGAAGAACAAGGAGAAGCCTTTCTTCCTCTACCTGGCACATAGCATGGTGCATGTGCCCTTGTTTGTGAGCGACAAGTTCAAGGGCAAGTCCGGCAAGGGCCTCTTTGCCGATGTGATGATGGAGGTGGACTGGTCCGTGGGCGAAATCATGGCCGCGCTCAAGAAGAACGGCCTGGAGGACAACACCTGGGTCATCTTCACCTCCGACAACGGTCCCTGGCTGAGCTACGGCGACCACGCCGGCAGCGCCGGTCCTCTGCGCGAAGGCAAGGGCACCTGCTGGGAGGGCGGCACGCGCGTCACAGGCATCATGAAATGGCCCGGCAAGATCCCTGCCGGCACCACCACGGATGCCATGATGATGACCATCGACCTGCTGCCCACCATCGCGCATGTCATGGACGCCAAACTGCCCGCCCACAAGATCGACGGCCTGAACTGCTGGCCCATCGTGGCCGGGGAAAACGGCGCAAAGAATCCGCACGACTTCTACGCCTTCTACTACGAGCAAAACCAGCTCCAGGCGATCACCAGCGGCGATGGACGTTGGAAACTCCAACTCCCCCACAAATACCGCGCCATGCAGGGCGTCACGGACAAGGCTGCCAATGGCATTCCCGTCCTCTACAAGCAGCAAACCATCGACCAGCCGGAGCTTTACGACCTTTACGCCGATGTCAGTGAATCCAAAAACGTCGCCGCGGAGCATCCAGACATCATCGCCAAACTCCAGCAGCACGCCGCCACCATCCGCGCCGAACTCGGCGACAGCCTCATGAAGCAGCCCAAAGGCGCCGGCACCCGCGAACCCGGCCGCGTGAACCCCTGACTTCCGACCTCTAACTCCTCACTTCCAACCTCTCCTTCATGCCCTGCCGCCTCTTCCCCCTTCTCCTCTGCCTCAGCGCTCTCGCACACACCGCCGAGCCTCAGCCTCTGGTCGAAAAAGCCCTCGCCGCCGTCGGTGGAAAGGACAAGCTGCTTAAAATCTTCCGCATGGAGGAAATTTTCCACTTCGGAGCCACGCCGGAGCCAGCGGAGGGCAAAAAGCGCTCCACCCGTGTCTCTGTCATCGAACAGCCGGCCCTCTGGTGGATCGGTAAAAAGGAACGCGCCGCCGAGCCAGCGAAGGATGATGTGCGCGCGTGGTCGCTCGACCTCCTCGTCGATCCGAAGTCTCAAATCGAAGTCATTCCAGACCTCACCGACGAGGGAAGAGCCTGTGCCGGCCTGCAAGTCAGCGGCAGCGTGACACCTGCGATGAAGTTTTACTTCGACAAAGAAACCAACCTCCTCCAACGTCTCGACTGGCGCGGCGATTTTTATCGTTTCAGCGACTGGCGCGAGCACGACGGCCTGCGCTACGCCGCCAAAACGACCATCTTCAAGCTCAAGGACAACAAACCCTGGTTCTACCACGAGATCACCAACCTCGAACGCCTCGCCCAATTGCCCGAGGGCCTAGCAAAGCCATGAAAATGCTGCTGTTTCTGCTCCTCGGCAGTCTGGCCGCCGCCGATGACGTCTTAGTGCGTGATGCCGGTTCATTGCGCGCCGCTCTGCGTGATCTCAAGGCGGGCACCACGCTCAAACTCGCCCCCGGCGACTATCCTGGCGGCCACTCCGTCAGCGGCATCGACAAGCTCACCATCGAGGCCCTTGATCCGAAGAATCCGCCTCATTTTACGGGTGGCTCCAATGCGTGGCACTTTTCGCGCTGCAACAGCCTCACGCTGCGAAATATGCGTCTCAGCGGCCAGTCCGCCAACGGCCTCAATCTCGACGACGGCGGCGATCTGGCGAATCCCACGACCGGCATCATCCTCGAAGGCCTCGACATCCGCGACATCGGCCCGCAGGGCAACCACGACGGCATCAAGTGCTCCGGCCTCGACAAGTTGACGATCCGCGGCTGCACCATCACCGGCTGGGGCGGCCAGGGCATCGACTTTGTCGGCTGCCATCACGCGTTGATCACCGGATGCCGTTTTGAGGGCAAGGAAGGCTTCAGCGCCACCGCTGCCGTCCAGCTCAAAGGCGGCACGAGCGATGTCATCGTCGAAAAGTGCCATTTCGTAAACGCGGGTGAACGTCCCATCAATCTCGGCGGCTCCACCGGCATGCCGTTCTTCCGGCCGCAGGGCGCGAAATATGAGGCCGCGCGCCTTGTCGTGCGTGAAAACCTCATTGAGGGCAGCATGTGTGCCGCCGCCTTCGTCGGCGTCGATGGCGCGGAGTTCAGCGGTAACACCATCCGCCATCCCACACGCTGGATCTTCCGCATTCTTCAGGAAACAAAGGCTACCGGCTTCGCGCCCAGCCGCAACGTGATCATCAAAGACAACACAATCATCTTTCGCCGCGCTGATCTGCGCGAGGACATCAACATCGGCCCCGGCACCGAGCCGGAGACCTTCCGCTTCGAACGCAACGCCTGGTTCGCCGAGGACCGCCCGGACCGCTCGAAGCCCAAACTGCCCGTTGAGGAAATGAACGGTGGTTACGGGAAGAAGCCACGCTAGGCCGTGAGGCGGCGGACCGTTTGGAGCACCGTCATGATCTTCCGCATCCTTCTCACGCTGCTCATCGTCAGTTGCGCCTTCGCGCAAACCAAGCTCCAAAAAGCCGACATCACGCTCGCGCCGCCGAAGAACCTCAAAACGACACTTCCGCCCGGCTACACGATTCCCATCGTGGACATCAGCGGCGAGTCGCAGCGGCAGATCATCGTGGATCGCGAAAAAGGCCAGTATCTCGGCCATCCGACGACCGTGCTGCTCGAAGACCACAAAACGATGCTCACCGTCTATCCGAAAGGCCACGGCCGCGGTGCCATCGTTTACAAGCGCAGCAGCGACACCGGCCTCACCTGGAGCGAGCGCCTGCCCACACCGAAATCGTGGGAAACCTCGCTCGAAGTGCCCACACTCCACCGCGTCATCGATGCGGGCGGCAAAAAGCGTCTCATCATGTTCAGCGGCCTCTATCCCATCCGCATGGCTGTTTCTGAAGACGACGGCGCGAGCTGGAGCGAGCTGAAGGCCATCGGCGACTTCGGTGGCGTGGTCACGATGGCCACAGTGATCGATTTGAAGGCACCAGGGCACTACCTGGCGTTTTTCCACGATGACGGCCGCTTCATCCGCGGCGGCGACGTGGAGAAATACCGCATCAAAAGCCCGCATGCGCCCGACTATAGCTCCTCGACGGCCAAACCATGGCGCTTCTGGGTTTACACCTGCCTTTCCAAAGACGGCGGCCTCACCTGGAGCGTGCCCGTGCCCATCGCGATGCTTCCCGACGCGAATCTCTGCGAACCTGGCGCGCTGCGCTCGCCCGATGGCAAACAGATCGCCGTGCTGCTGCGCGAAAACAGCCGCAAGTACAACTCCTTTGTCATTTTCAGCGACGATGAGGGCCTCACCTGGTCGCAGCCGAAAGAACTTCCCGCCGCGCTCACAGGCGACCGCCACGTCGCGAAATACGCGCCCGATGGCCGCCTCTTCATCAGCTTCCGCGACACCACGCACGTCAGCGCGACCAAAGGCGACTGGGTGGGCTGGGTCGGCAAGTATGAGGACATCGTGAACGGCACCGAAGGCCAGTATCGCGTCCGCATCATGGACAACAAAAAAGGCCAGGACACGACTTATCCCGGTGTCGAACTGCTCCCCGACGGCACCTTCGTCACCACCACCTACGGCCATTGGACCGAAGGCGAGGAAGCATATGTCGTCAGCGTGCGCTTCAAACTGGAGGAGCTCGACGCGAAGGTGAAGAAATGAGCTTCCAATGATTCCGCCGCTGGCGCGTTTCATCCGTGCATGTCGTTGCTCCGCACGCTTTTCACCTTCGCGCTCAGCCTGGCGCTCGGCGCGGGCCTGAGGCTGTCGATAAAGAGCGAGCCAGATGCTCCCGCGCCACCGCCTGAAACGGTAAAGAAGGCTCCACCAGCCAGCCGTGCTGCTCCATTGATCGCCAATCCTCCGCCTTTCACCAGCGCCACAGCGTCGATGGACTGGGTGCGCACGCAGATGGATAAAGGCGATACCACGGCGGCAGAGCGGCTGTTTCACCAGGACGCGGGTCTCACCGACGATCAGCGCCTCGATCTGGCCAAAGCGCTCGCAAGCAACTTCCGACGCATGGACCCGCGCGTGCTCGCGCGCATCATCCTCGGCCTGCCGCGCGGAGAGAAGGCAGACCACTTGTTCTGGCGCTTCATCGCCGACTGGTGCAGCTACGACGCGGAGGACGCGCTGCGCTTCATCGAGTTGCTGCCCTCTGACCGCCTCAACACCACCGGCGTGCTCCATAACGCGGCCTTTGGCCTCTGCCGCCTGCCTGCGGAGCGCGTGCTGGCCTTTGCTGGCCATCTGGATGACCAAGGCCGTGCCTACCTGGCAGAAGGCCTCATCGCCGTGGCCGATCAAGCGGGCTCCTGGCGTAACACGACGGCGATTCTGGACCGACTGAACGCCAAACCTCAACAAGACGCGATCTCCCCCGAATGGTTTCTCGGCCGTCACCTCGCTGAAATCGATCCGCAGGCATTTGAAAGCCGGTTCGCGGCGGAAACGGACGCGCTCAAACATGACAAGCTCATCGAAGGCTACACCAGCAGCATCAGCAGGCTGGACCCTGAGCGCAGCATCCAGATGCTGGCGCAGATGCAGCACCCGAAGCCGGATCAAATCACCAACCGAGTCGAGCAATGGCTCACCAGCGACCGCGCCGCCGCGCTCGCCTGGCTGCAGAGCGATGGCGCGCGGCAGCACATGGACCGCGAGGCGCGCGCAAGGCTGCTGCGTCTTTATCAAAGGGAGTCCGCGCCATGAAACCCACGCTCCTGGTGCTCCTTCATGTTCTTTGCGGCCTTTTCGGCTACTGGCTCGCCGCGCCGTCAGAAAAGGCGTTCACGGCCGCAGCAGCTGAGCAAACCTCCGCGAAGAAAAAAGCCGTCCCGAAGACGCCGGCGTCACACGTCCATGAATCTCCGTCTTCAACACCTCCCGCCTGCTCCGAAGTCGGCCTCGCGATGCTCGTTCCCGGACATTGGGTCGATTTTTCTAAAGCGCCTCTTGATGAGTTGCCCGCGCTGCTGCGCGGCTTGTTGCGGAATCGTTTCCTGGAGCTGCGCACGCACCTGATGCGCTATCTATTCGAACGCTGGATCCAACTGGACTTGCATGGCGCGCTGGCAGCCCTGCGCGGCATTCCCAGCCCGCAGCTTCAGGAGCGCGCGATGTGGGCGGCGCTCGATCACTGGACCCAATCGGACATGCCAGCCGCCTGGGATTGGATCAACACCCTGAACGACGACAGCGTGCTGCAAGAGGCTGGCATCGAGCACTTGCTCCACCTCTCCGCTGCTAAAGACCCTCTCGGCAGCGCCATGTGGGCGGCTCAAATCGAAGACGTTTTCCTCCGTGAGAAGGCTCTCACCCGCATTGGTGACTCCTGGATGAGTGAAGACCCGAACGGCGTGCTCGCCGCCCTCACGAGCGTCGAGCCCAAGCGTCTGCGTGACTATTTGATGTCCCGTGTTTGCTATCGCGACGGCGTCGATCACACCGCCGGGCTCGAAATCGTCTCCCAACTACCCGCGCAGGCCGAACGCTCCATTTTTTATGAGGAATGGCTCAGCGGCTATGTAGGTGCCAAGCCTCAGGACGCTTTTCAATGGCTCCTCATCCACGCCGGGCAGCCGGAGTTGCAAACCTCCGCAGAAACCCTCGGCGGTCACTTTGGCACGGCACTGAAAACGGGTGCCGAACTGCTGGCCATGGCCCGGCAACTGCCCGCAGGCCCCATCCGCGATGCCTTCGCCGCCCGCGCCGCCGGTGAATGGGCGCGAGAAAGCAAACCCCTCGCCGACGCGGAGGCGCTGCTGGCTCTTTGCAGCCCATCCTTGGAGCGCAACTACGCGCAGGCCGAGATTGATGCCAAACGCGCGAAGCCTTAGATCCATGGTCTTTCATCCCATGCTCCGCACCCGCCGCCGCCTTCTCGCCGGACTTCCAGCTCTTGGTTTCCTCTCCGCTCATGCGGATGATGCCAGACCGCTCGAACACATCGTCTTCGGCTCCTGTCTCGACACGCATGATCACCCCATGCTCGACCGCACGCTGACGCTGCCGCGTGATCTGTTCCTTTTTATGGGCGACAACGTGTATGCCGACAAAGGCGGCATTCCGATGATGCAGGAGAAGTATGCGCGGCTCAAACACAGCCGCTTCTTCCGTGGATTGAAGGATAAGCCGATTCTTGCGACTTGGGACGATCACGACTTCGGCCTCAATGACGGCGGCAGCGAGTATCCGCAGAAAAAGGAGGCGCAGGCTGAGTTCTGGAACTGGCTCGATGAACCGCCGGATTCCCCGCGTCGAAAGCAGGAAGGCGTTTATCACGCGCAGAGCTTCGGGCCGGTTGGAAAGCGCGTTCAGGTCATCCTGCTCGACACCCGCTACTTCCGCAGCTCGCTCAAGAAGGTGCCGAAGGACCAAGCCATGCTCGGCGGCACTTCCGTGCCGACGGACAATGAATCGACCACCATCCTCGGTGCGGCGCAGTGGGCCTGGCTCGAAAAAGTGCTCCAGGAGCCCGCGGAACTGCGAATCGTCGTCTCCAGCATCCAATTTGCTCCTGAGGCACATGGCGGTGAATGCTGGGCGAATTTTCCGCACGAGCAGAAACGGCTGCTTTCGCTTCTCAAAGGCCAAACCGCCCTCGTTTTGAGCGGTGACCGGCATTGGTGCGAGTTTTCGAAGAACGGCGTGTTCGATTTCACCTCCAGTTCGATGACGCAAAAGCACCCGCGCGGCACTCCGACGCCGAACAAGCACCGCATCGTGCCGACTACCTATCATCTGCCAAACGTGGGCTTTTTGAGCATCGACTGGGCCGCGCGGAGCATCACGACAAAAATCATCGCAGAGGACGGAGAGGCGAAAATAACGCATCAAGCGGCGTTCACTGAGCTGCTGGTCCGCTAAAGCATGCGCCTCGTCATTCCATTCACCCTCTTGTCCGCCCTCGGCGTCCCCGCCGCGGAGAAGCGCGTCGATTTCAATCGTGACGTGCGCCCCGTCCTCGCCGCAAAGTGCTATGCCTGCCATGGCCCCGATGAGGACAAGCGCGAGGCGGATCTGCGGCTTGATGTGCGCGCGGAGGCAGTCAAAGAGGCCATCAGGCCTGGCAAGCCGGATGACAGCGAGTTCTGGCATCGCATCAGCACCACCGAGCCGGATGATGTGATGCCGCCGCCATCCTCGCCGAAGCAGCTCACGAAAGCGGAGCGCGAGCTTTTCCGCCGTTGGATCGCCGAGGGCGCTGAATACCAGGACCACTGGTCTTTTGCGCCCATCAAAAGGCCCGCCGTCCCGGATTTGAAGTTTCAAGTTTCAAGTTCCAGCTCATCGACGCCGCAACTTGAAACTTCAAACCTGAAACCTGAAACGCCTCCCAACCCGATTGATGCCTTCATTGAGGAAAAACTTCGCTCTCATGATCTTAGACCCGCCGCCGAAGCCGAGCCCATCACTCTGATCCGCCGCGTTTTTCTCGACCTCACGGGTTTGCCGCCCACACCATCCGATTTGTCGGAGCTGTCCGGCTGGTCTGACGACAAATATGCCGACCTCGTGGATCGCCTGCTGGCGTCGCCCAATTTTGGGGAGCGCTGGGCGCGGCACTGGCTGGACATGGCTCGCTACGCCGACTCGAACGGCTTCCTCGGCGACGGCCTGCGCCCCAACGCCTGGCGCTATCGCGACTGGGTCATTGATGCCATCAACCGCGACCTGCCGTTTGATCAATTCACCATTGAACAGATCGCAGGTGATCTGCTGCCGGAACCGACGCTCGCACAGCTCACCGCCAGCGGCTTCCATCGCAATGCCGCGCTGAACACCGAGGCGGGCGTGGACAAGGAGGAGGCGCGTTTTCAAAACCTCGCGGACCGTGTGAACACCACGGGCCGCGTGTGGATGGGGCTCACGGTCGGCTGCGCCCAGTGCCACACGCACAAATATGACCCCATCACCATCCGCGACTACTACAGCTTCTACGCCTTCTTCAACAACACCGTCGATCAAGACGAGCCGAACACCAAAGCTCCGGCGCTGGCCGAGGTGATGAAGGATCGCCGCCAGACCTATGTCCACATGGCTGGTGATTACACCCGGCGCGGCCCCGATGTCATGCCCGCGAGCCTCTCGGCCCTGCCACCGATGAACAAGCCCTCGCAAACGGAGCCAAACCGGCTCGATCTCGCCAAATGGCTTGTTTCGCCGCAGCATCCGCTCACCAGCCGGGTCGCAGTGAATCACATCTGGAGCAAGCTCTTCGGCATCGGCCTGGTCAGCACGCCGGACGACTTCGGCGCCACGGGCGAGCCGCCGTCGCATCCTGAGCTGCTCGACTGGCTGGCTTCCGAGTTCATGCGCCTGGGCTGGAGCCGAAAGCAACTCATCAAACTCATCGTCACCTCGGCGACCTACAAGCAATCCTCCATGCATCGCGATGACATCATCGTGATCGACCCGCTGAACCGCCTCCTCTCCCGCCAAAACCGCCTCCGCCTCGATGCTGAAATCCTGCGTGACTCCGCGCTCGCCGTCAGCGGCCTCTTGAAGCCCACCATCGGCGGCCCAAGTTTCCGCCCGCCGCTGCCGGAGGACGTGTTTGATGTCGGCCGCTCCTCGAACTGGAAGGCCAGCCCTGGCGATGAGATCTACCGACGCAGTCTTTACATCATCACCCTGCGCAGCGTGCTCTATCCGACGCTCACCACCTTCGACGCACCGGACGCCGCCGATGCCTGCGTGCGCCGCGAACGCAGCAACACGCCGCTGCAAGCCCTCACGATGATGAACGACGGCGTCTTCGTCGAAGCGGCACAATCGCTCGCCCTCCGCGCCATGCGTGAGAGCAACAACCGCCTCGAAACCCTCTTCCGCCTCGTGTTGAACCGCGAACCGCGTGACGAGGAGCTTTCACGGCTCCAGGCCTTCCACGCCGAACAAAAGGCCCGCGTGCAGAACGGAGGCACCGAAGCACTCAAGGCCCTCGGAACGCATGAAAAATCCGTTCCATCTGCTGAAGCTGTCGATGCCGCCACGCTCGTCGCCGTGGCGCGGGTGCTCATGAACCTCGACGAGTTCATCAACCGCCAGTAGGCCGCGTTTTATGGTCATCACCCCCCTCGATCTCGACAAACCCGGCAAGCAGCAGGGCTTTTTGCAGGTGCCGTATTCTCACAACCTCGGCGGCTGGGCGAATGTGATGATCCCGATCACGGTCATCGCGCGCGGCCAAGGGCCGACGGTGCTGGTGCTCGGCGGCAATCACGGTGACGAGTATCAGGGCCAGATCGCCATCATGAAGCTCGCGCGCGAGCTGGAGGCGGAAAAAGTGAGCGGCAGGCTCATTTTGATCCCGTCGCTCAACTTCCCCGCAGCACGCACGAGCACACGGCTGTCGCCGATCGACGGCATGAACATGAACCGCGCCTTTCCCGGCGAGGTGGAAGGGCCGGTGACGAGCCAGATCGCGCATTACCTGCGCACGGTGCTGTTTCCGCTCAGCGACGCGGTGATCGACATTCATAGCGGCGGGCGCAGCATGGAGTTCGTGCCTTGCTCGCACATGCACCTTGTGCCGGATCGCGAGCAGCGCCGCCGCATGTATGACGCAATGCTCGCGTGGGGCACGGAATTCTGCTTTATCTACGCCGACATTGCCGGCAGCGGCCTTTTGCCGGTCGAAGCCGAGAACCAGGGCAAAACGGTCGTCACCACCGAACTCGGCGGTGGCGAGTGCATACCGGCCAATGTGCATCGCATCGCTCAAAGCGGTCTGCGCAATGTGCTGGCGCATCTAGGTGTGCTCAAAGGTCGCATCGTGCCGCGCGAAAAGCCGCCGATCCTCACGCAGGCGCTGAATCGCGAGGACTACATCCTCGCGCCGGAGTCCGGCATTTTCGAGATCGCGCTCGATCTGGGCTCCAAGGTGAAAAAGGGGCAGACCGTCGGCTGGATTCATCATCTGGAGCGGCCGGACCGCGCACCAGAGCAGATCGTGGCTGCGAGCAGCGGCTACCTCATCACCATGCGTGCGCCTTGTCTGACACAGCAGGGTGATTGCGTCGCGGTGATCGCGAAACAGGTCAGCGAGCGCGAGGTGCTGCGCGCGTGACGAGCAGCATCAGGCGAGCACTTGTTTAACAAGCTCGCCGTGGATGTCCGTGAGGCGGTAATCGCGACCTTGGAAGCGATACGTGAGCCGCGTGTGCTCCAGGCCGAGCAAGTGCAGCGCGGTGGCATTCAGATCGTGGATGTGCACCGGGTCTTTGACGATGTTGTAGCTGAAGTCGTCCGTCTCGCCATGCACGTGGCCTTTTTTCACGCCCGCACCGGCCATCCAGAGGCTGTAGCAGCGCGGATGATGATCGCGGCCGTGATTGTCACGCGTGAGCACGCCCTGCGAGTAAACGGTGCGGCCAAATTCACCGCCCCAGATCACCAGCGTGTCGTCCAGCAGGCCGCGTTCCTTGAGTTCACCGAGCAGCGACGCGGTGGGCTGGTCGGTGTCGTGGCACTGGCTCTTGATGCCGCTGGGCAGGTTGTTGTGTTGGTCCCAGCCGCGGTGGTAAAGCTGGATGAAGCGCACGCCGCGCTCCGCGAGCCTTCGCGCAAGGATGCAGTTCGCGGCATAGGTGCCCGGCTTTTTCGACTCGGGGCCATAGCGCTCGTAGATGTGCGCAGGCTCCTTCGACAGGTCCGCCAGCTCCGGCACGGCGGCCTGCATGCGAAAAGCCATCTCATATTGATCCATGCGCGCCTGCGTCTCCGGATCGTGAAAGTCATCGAGCTTCAGCCGGTTCAGCGCCGCCACGTCGTCGAGCATCGCACGGCGTCGCTCGCTGGTGATGCCCGGCGGATTCGAGAGGAAAAGCACGGGATCCTTGCCCGAGCTCATGCGCACGCCTTGAAACTTCGACGGCAGGAAACCGCTGCCCCACATGCGCTCGTGCAGCGGCTGTGCATTCGTGGGTCCGCTCGGTCGCGAGATGAGCGCGACGAAGGCTGGCAGATCGGCATTCTCCGAGCCGAGGCCATACGACACCCACGAGCCGAACGACGGCCGTCCACCGATCTGATGCCCCGTTTGCAGCAGCGTCATCGCGGGGTCGTGATTGATCGCCTCCGTGTGCATGGAGCGGATGACGCACAGCTCGTCGGCGAACTTCGACGTGTGCGGCAGCAGTTCGCTCAGCCACAGACCGCTCTGGCCATGCTGCTGAAACTTGAACACCGACGGCGCGATGGGGAAGCGCTTCTGCCCCGCGGTCATGCCCGTGAGCCGCTGGCCGTTGCGCACGGAATCCGGCAAGTCCTTGTCAAACTGCGACGCGAGGCCCGGCTTGTAATCAAACAGGTCCAACTGCGACGGCGCACCCGCCTGCGTGAGATAGATGATGCGCCGCGCCTTCGGAGCAAAATGCGTGACGTTCGATGCAAACAGCCGCGGATCGGCCAGCGAGGCAAAGGCGAGCGTCTTGAGCCAGTTGCGACGGGAATGAGGGGCGAGGGATGGTGCGGGGGGCATGAGTTCACTCCTTCGTGATGGTTTCGTCGAGATTGATGAGCGTGCTGGCCAGCGTGGTATAGGCGGCGAGTTCTGCGTGTGGAATGGAGGCGTCTGTTTTGCTCTCGCCGATGGTGAGGAGTTGTTTGGCGGACTCGGGATCGCGTTGGAAATCGCCAAGGACACGTTCGAGCGCGGCGGTGAGGATTTTTCGTTCCTGCGCATTCGGATCGCGAGCGAGAAGCAGCCGGAAGCCATGTGTGAGTCGCGATTCCACGCTCGCGCCGCCTTCGCGGATCATGCGCTGCGCGAAGAAGCGCGCGGCTTCGACATACGTGGGATCATTCATGAGATTCAGGGCCTGGAGCGGAGTGTTCGAGCGCGTGCGGCGCATGGCACACACCTCGCGGAAGGGCGCGTCGAAGAGCATCATGGCGGGATGCGGCACGCTGCGCTTCCAGTAGGTGTAGAGGCTGCGGCGATGCAGATCCTCGCCGCTGCCCTGCTGGTAGGTTGCCTTCGGGTTGTCGCGCTGGGCGACGACCTGCTCGTAAAGACCGGGCGGATGATACGGCTTCACCGCCGGGCCGCCAATTTTGCCGCTGAGCAGCCCGCTGGCCGCGAGCGCTTGATCGCGGATCGCCTCGGCGGGCAAACGATGACGCGGACCGCGAGACAGCCACACATTCGCCGCATCGATCTCGCGCGATTTCGCATCCGCCGCATGCCGTGACGACTGGCGATACGTTTCGCTCATCACGATGAGCATGATGAGCTTCTTCACATCCCAGCCGGAGTCTTGAAACGTCACCGCGAGCCAGTCGAGCAGTTCGGGATGGCTCGGGAGGTCGCCCTGCATGCCAAAGTCCTCGCTGCTGCGCACCAAGCCGGCACCAAAGAACTGCTGCCAGAAGCGGTTCACCGTGACGCGTGCCGTGAGCGGATTCTCGCGGCTCACCAGCCAGCGCGCGAGACCGAGGCGGTTCTTCGGCAGGTCAGCGGCGAGTTTCGGCAACACCGTCGGCGTCGCCGCGCTGACCTGCTCGCCCGGTTTGTCATACGCGCCGCGCATCAGGATGAAGGTCGCGCGCGGCTCCTTCTGCTCCTCCATCACCAGCGTGGTCGGAATCTCCGCCTCCGCGGCGGCGATGTCTTTGCGCAACGCGGCCGCTTCATCATTGAGCCGTCGAAACTCCGGCATCTGCGACAAACGATAATCCGCGAGCAGCTTGCGATCACGCGCAGGCCGTTTTGCATGCGGCTTCTTCGCGATGGCGACGATGTTTTCCGGCGCGATGAGCTCTGTGGCGGCTGTAGTGGCAAAAAGCCGCCACTGCGTGCTGCCGCCCGCGTTTTCGACGCCGAGCGTGATCACCGTCTCGGCTCCAGTGAGCGGCGTTTCGATTTCAAACAGCGTCTGCACCGGCTTCGCAGGCGTCACGGACAGCGGAGCCTTCGTGCGGCGGTCGTTGTCGAGCAAAGTGACCTGCGTGGCATCGAGCGCGCGCAGCTTGGCCTTCCCTGCTTTCAACTCGCTCCATTGAAAACTCGCCGAAGGGTCTGCTGTGCTGCATTCGAGCTTCAAGGCGGTGATTTTGCCGGCGGGCAGCTTCACGGTGATCTGGATGTTGTTCGCCCGCGTCTCCTGCGGGCCGACGTGAACCGCCTGTGCGACGATTTTCGGCGGTTGATCGCCGCCGCTGGCTTTCACCGCTTCGAGCGGCAACCAGTCGATCGTGCTCTGCGCGAGCTTTTGCGCCCACGCTTCGAGATCCGCGGTTCCCAGCGCCTTCAATCGTTCCTCGACCGGTTTCAGCTTCGCATTCAGCGCGGTGATTTTCGCCTCCACCTCCGGCGCGGGCAGCTTCACGAACGGCGGCGCGTTGGTGCGCACGGGATTCGAGTAAATGCCCACACCGCGCTCCGGCACGTTGTGGAAGAAGGCCTTCATCGCGTAGAAGTCGCGCTGTGTGAAGGGATCATACTTGTGGTCGTGACAGCGGCAGCAGTTGAAGGTCTGCCCCAGCCACACCGCCGCAGTCGTCTCGACGCGGTCCGCGGTGTATTCCGCCAGAAACTCCTCCGCGATGACGCCGCCCTCCTCATTGAGCATGTGGTTGCGATGAAATCCGGTCGCCACACGCTGATCGAGCGTCGCACCTGGCAGCAGATCGCCCGCGAGCTGCTCAATGGTGAACTGGTCGAAGGGCATGTTTGCGTTGAAAGCGCGCACCACCCAGTCACGCCACGGCCAGAGCTCGCGATCACGATCCACCTGGTAGCCGTTCGTGTCCGCGTAGCGCGCCGCATCGAGCCACGCCACCGCCATGTGCTCGCCATAGGCGGGTTTCGATAAAAAGTGGTCCACCATCGCCGCATACGACTCCGGCGCGGCAAATCGCCGCTGCTCCTCGATCGTTGGCGGCAGCCCCGTGAGGTCGAGCGCCAAACGCCGCACCAGCGTGGCCGCCTCCGCACGCGGCGAGGGCTTCAGGCCGTGTTTCGGCAGTTCCGCACGGATGAAATCGTCAATCCCTGCACCCGTCGCCGGTTTCACGGGCGGCACGAAGGACCAATGCGCCTCGTATTTCGCACCTTCCGCGATCCAGCGCTTCAAAACGTCTTTCTGCACGGTGGAGAGCTTCTTGTGCGACTTCGGCGGCGGCATCACGTCGTCCACGTCGTCGGTGAAGAGCCGCTTCACAAACTCCTCGCGATCCAGCTCGCCCGGCTGGTCGAGCCGCAGGTCGGCCTTGCGGTTGTTTTTGTCCGGACCGTGGCAGGCAAAGCAGTTGTCGCTCAACACCGGGCGGACATCGCGGTTGTAGCTGAGCGGCGCGGCAGCCAGCGGCACAGCGAGCATCAGCAGTGGGAGAAAACAGAGGCGAAACATGCGGTGGAGGGAAAAAGACGCCCGCTTCCTACGGCGGCAGCATGCCGACTCATGCCGGAGGAGTGAATACAACATCATGAAGGATAGAATCATGATTTTGTCTTCCTCCGACCGCCGTATTCGTCGCGCTCCACCATGACGACCTCTGCCGCAGCTCCCATCCCCCGCGCCGGCGCGCTCGTCGCCTTCATGTGGTTCGCCTACTTCCTGAACTACTGCGACCGCCAGGCAGTCTTCTCGATGTTTCCCTCGCTGAAGGCGGATTTGAAGATGACCGACGCGCAGCTCGGCTATGTCGGCGCGATGTTTCTTTGGGTATATGCCTTTGGCTGTCCCATCTCCGGTTATCTGGGCGATCGTTTCTCGAAACGGCTGCTCGTGGTGCTGAGTCTGGTCGTGTGGAGCATCGTCACCATCGGCACGGGCCTCGTGACGAGCGGTGTGATGCTGCTGGCCATGCGCGCGGCGATGGGCGTCTCGGAGTCGCTCTACATGTCCAGCGCGGTCGCGCTGACCGCGAATACCTACAGCGCGGAAAAGCGCTCGCGCGCGGTGTCGGTGCTCATGACGGGGCAAATCGCGGGCACCGTCGCAGGCAGTTGGTTCGGCGGCTGGATGGCGGATCGCGGCCAGTGGCGCGAGGCGTTCTTCATTCTCGGCGCGGTGGGCGTGCTGTATGCGCTGCCGTATTTCACCTTCCTGCGCAAGGTCGGCGAACCCGCGCCCGAACCCGGCGCAAAGCTCTCCTTTGCCTCGCTGGGCCGTTCACGCACGTTTGTGATGCTGTGCGTGGTGTTTCCGGTTTTCGTCTTCGGCTTGTGGCTGCTCTATGGATGGCTGCCGGCGTTTCTGCACGACAAGTTCCAGCTCAATCAGGCTGACGCGGCTTTCAATGCCACGGTTTTCCTGCAAACAGCCACGTTCGCCGGCATTCTCATCGGTGGCGTCATCGCGGACAACTTGCATGCACGGCTGAAGTCCGCGCGCTTCTGGCTCATCGTCGCCGGGCTCGTGCTTTCCGCGCCGTGCATTCATCTTCTTGGCAACAGCGACACGCTCCTCGTCACGCGCATCGCCGCCACCGGCTTCGGGCTCTTCAGCGGCCTCTTCATCGCCAACATCTTCCCGGCGGCCTTCGATGTCGTCGGCACCGATGCCCGTGCGACGGCTGTGGGCCTCTTAAATTTCTGCGGCGCGATCATGTCCGGCTTCGCCACGCTCTTCGGCGGCCTGTGGAAGCAATCCCTCGGCATCGACCGCCTGCTGAGCTTCACCGCGCTGGGCTATCTCGCGGCCGCGGCGGTGGTCGTCGCGGGCATTCGATGGTTTTTCCCGCGCGACCACGTTTCACAGGCTGCCATCTCATGAACAGACTCCTCTTCGCGTTTTCCCTGCTCCTGCAGTTCGCAACAATGGCCCGCGGACAGTCCGCGAACGGCGTTGAAAAGACACGCCAGCTCCTCACCGAGGCCAAAGGACCCGTTCGCATCGTCTGCATCGGCGACAGCATCACGGGTGTCTATTATCATAGCGGCAGCGTGCGAGCGTATCCGGAGATGTTGCAGATCGCGCTGAAAAGACTTCATCCTCAGGCCAGCATCACAGTGCGCAACGCCGGCATCAGCGGCGACACGAGCAAAGGCGGCCTCGCGCGGCTGGAGCGCGATGTGTTGGCTCACAAGCCGCATCTGGTGACGATCATGTTCGGCATGAACGACCTCGTGCGCGTGCCGGTGGCCGGTTTCGTCGCGAACATGAAGCAAATCATCCAGCGCTGCCGCGACGCGGGTGCGGAAGTCGTGCTTTGCACGCAAAACAACATCGTCGATTCACCGCAGCGGCCCGTGGAGAAGCTCGCCGAGTATTCGCAGGCGATTCGTGACCTCGCGAAAGCCGAGTCGCTCGGCCTCGCGGACTGTTTCGCCGCTTATGAGGCCGTGCGGGCCAAAGACCCGCTCGAATGGAACCTGCTGCTTAGCGACGCCATCCATCCCAACATGGACGGGCACAAGCTGTTCGCCGAAACCATTGCGAAGACCATCACGGGCAAAGACTTGTCGCTGCGCGATGAGCCGCCACCGCCGAATCCGCTCGCGCACACGCTGAAACGGCTCGGTGAAGGCAAGTCAGTCACCGTGTTCGCCATGCCGCCTTACGACCAGCACATCGAGGCCGCTTTGAAGAAGCGGCATCCGGACGCGCAAATCACCGTGAAAACGTGGCCTACAGAGAGCAAAACACTCGCTGAACTCGAAACAGCCGCCAAGGCCGTCCGCACAATGAAGCCGGATCTGGTGCTCATTGCCGTTCCCGGTCATCTCAGCGAAAAAACGCCGCAAACCTTCCACCAGCGCTATTCGTGGATCATGAACTGGTCGCTCAGCTTTGGCCCGCAGGAGTGGGATGTGGTCGTCGCGTTGCCATCGGCGGCCAAAACGCCGCTGGATGCCGTTGAAGCAGCCAACGAGGCTTTTGCGCGCCGTTTGGTGCGCGCGCAGGACTTGAGCTACATTGAGCGTTTGCCGGGAGATCAATCCACTTTGCCCGAACTGCTCGAAAAATGGCTCAACGCACACCAACCATGAAACCGGGCTCCCATTCGCCATTCTCAGCTCTCGGTGGCCGTCGGCAGTTCATTCGCGCCTCGATGGCTGCCGCGCTGGCATCGCGTGCCACGGCCCAGCAGCCCGCTGACTCGCACACCACACTGCGCGCCGGTGATTTGACCGCCGTCGTCGGCAACAATGCGGCGCACGAGCAGCATCGCGCGGGTTACAACGGCCTGTGGAGCCTTCAGCACGCGAAGGGCACGCGCAGCCTCTTCGCGACGCCGATCGCTGGCTTGAATCTCGAGCACATCGTCACCGGCGAGCATCTGGAGGACTCGAAAACCTTCTTCGAGCCGCGCCAGGCGCCGATGACGCTCACGCGCATCAGCGATTCCGGGGCAGAACTGCACCAGCCGCCGACGCCGACGTTTCATGTGGAAAGCTGGACGCGCTTCAAGCTCAGCGCGCCGCACTACCTCGACATGGATTTCCGCTGCCGCGCGCATCGCGATGTCTTTCCGCGTGGTTACCTGTCGCTGTTCTGGGCCAGCTACATGAACGCGCCCGCGGACAAGAGCCTGTATTTCCTCGGTGGCCTGGATCCGCAGAAGGAGATGTGGACGCAGTTCTGCACGCAGTGGCACAACGACCAGAGCACCGTGTGGCATCGCGATGACACGTTCGAGATGACGTTTCCCGAAGGTGGTCGCGACACGCTCTTCAAGAGCCTTTCTCGCTTCCGTTTCGATCTGCCGTTCTTTTACGGTCACTTCGACGATCTCGTGTGGATCGTGATGTTTGACCGCAGCAAGGGTATCCGCTTCACCCACTCACCCAGCGGCGGCGGCGCGAATGCGGAGCTGAAGACCACGAATCCCGCGTGGGATTTCCAATTCCTCATCCAGAAGCCGGAAGTGATGAAGGACTACGGCTTCAAAGTGCGCACGGTGCTGCGCCCGCGGTGCTCGCGTGAGGAGATTCTCGCGGAGTTTGCCCGATGGAATGAGGGCAACCATTCCAAGTGATGTCGATGCTCCCGACTGTCCGGTCCGCGGATAGATTCGCGACAGCGCGACGCATTAAAGAAGTGTCATGAAAACTCCTCTTTGCCTCCTGCTGCTCTCCGTCGCGTTCATTCAGGCGGAGGAGCCGTCGCCGCCGAAGATTCCAGCGGAGGTCTGGCAGGTGGCGCCGAAGGCTATGTTTCCGGTGATGCACCGGCTGCCGGATGGACGCGTGGCGGCGGTGATTCGCGCCGGGGCGGCTCATCTCGGTCTCGCAGGCAGGCTGGACATGATTTTCTCCTCGGACAACGGCAAGACCTGGGGCGGGCAGGTGGTCGTGAACGACTCGCCGCTCGATGACCGCAATCCCGCGTTTGGTGTTGCGAAGTCCGGCGCGCTCGTCGTCAGCTTCTACCGCACGGCGAACTACGATGAGCAGGGCAAATACAATCCGTTTCTCGGCAAGGAAATGTCCACCTGGGTCACACGCTCCGAGGATGGCGGCAAGACATGGCAGCCGCCCACGCCCATCGACTGCGCCGCGCATGGTTTTGGCTCGCCTTACGGCCGCATGGTCACTTTGCCGGACGGCAGCATGCTGATGGCGGTCTATGGCGATGTCGTCGGCTCGAAGGGCGAGATGAAGACGCGCCGCGAGACGAGCCACGTGTATCGCTCGACCGATGATGGCCGCACCTGGAGCCGGCTCTCGCAAATCGGCTCCGGCAAAACGCAGCTCAACGAGACGGCGCTGCTGCTCACGCGCTCCGGCCGACTCATCGCGGCGGTGCGCAGCCGCGCCTATGAATTGTGGACGAGTGTGAGCGACGATCAGGGCGCGACATGGAGCGAGCCGAAAAAACTCGCCCCGGCCTGGGTGCATCCGGCGGATTTGATCGAGGCACCCGGCGGCGTGCTGCTTCTCGCCGGCAATCGCGTCGGGCCCTTTGGGCTCATCGGCATCATCGGCAGCACTGCGGGCGAGTTTGATTACGCAAAGCGTTTCACGATCACAGACACGCTGACCTCGCGCGACAGCGGCTATCCCAGCGGCGTGCTATTGCCCGATGGCCGCATCCTCGCGCTCTACTACAGCGGCTCCGATCACGCGCACAAGGACTGGGCCCGTCCGCACGTGGCTGCCGCGAGTTTTGCCCTACCCGGGCAGTGAGGAGCGCTGGTGGAGGCGATTTGGCGGGAGAAAGCCTCCACTGCGTGCGCGTATGAGAGTCGCATGAAGAATCTCATCACCTGCCTGCTGTTGTGCGGACCGCTCGTCGTTTTTGCCACAGACGCGCCCGTTCAAGGCGATGCCCGAAAGCTCGATCTCGGCGGCGGTGTGATGTTGGAGGTCGTCTTTATCCCGCCGGGCGAGTTCATGATGGGCAGCTCGCCGGAGGAGAAGGCGTGGGCCACGGGCATCGAAGGCGGAGCGCAGCCCGGCACGAGTCGCGAGTCGTTTGAGGGTGAAAAGGCGCGGCTGACGCGTGTGAAGACCGGTTTCTGGATGGGGCGCACCGAAGTCAGCGTGGGGCAGTTCAAGCGCTTCGTCGAAGAGACCGGCTTCGTGACCGATGCGGAGCAACCTGGCGGCGAGACGCAGGTCTTTGATCCCGAATGGGACGGCTACCACCTCACCACCCGCGTCGTGCATCCGTGGAAGTCGATGAAGGGCAAGAGCTGGCGTGATCCGAACTGGGGATTTCCCAATCAAGACGGCTTTCCCGTCGTGTGCGTGAGCTACAACGACATGCGTGCCTTTTGCGCGTGGCTCACCGAACGCGAGCGCAAGGCGGGCCGTGTTCCGGATGGCATGGAATACCGTCTGCCGACGGAGGCGGAATGGGAATACGGCTGCCGCGGCGGCAGCAAGGAGAGCCGCGCCTTCTGGTGGGGAAATGAGATCGAGGAAGGCCAGGGCCGGCTGAACATCTCCAGCATGGATGTGCTGCCGGGCCGCACGAAAGCATGGCCGCTGGCAAAGGTGCCGTGGAGCGATGGTTTCGCCTTTGTCTCGCCCGTGGATCACTACGGCGAGAAAGGCCGCAACGGCTTCGGTCTCGCTGACATGTGCGGCGGCGTGTGGGAATTTGTCATCGACCACTTCGATCCGAAGGGCGGGCATGAAGAGGTCTATTTCGAAAACGCAGCGCAGCGCACCGTGACGCGACCGGTGTGCAAAGGCGGCAACTACTTCGATGTGCCCGGCAACGCGCGCTGCGCCGTGCGACTGGGAATCAAGAACGTGGCTTATTCGGACTCACGCGACGGCTTCCGAGTCTGCCTCGGCCAGCGCGTGGAGGTGGTTTCCTCCAAATAGATGCCCTCATGACGCCGCGCATCCTTCTGCTGACTTTCGCGATCGCCACCTCGTCGAGCGCTGCTGATTTGCGAGTGCCCGAGGGCTTCAAAACAGTTCAAAGAGCCATCCACGCGGCCAAATCGGGGGACACGGTGCTCGTGCAACCAGGCACGTATCGCGAGCCGCTGACGCTCAAACCGGACGTGATCGTCAAAAGCGCCGGAGACGATGAAAAAGGCAAACTCGGCCTCAGGCGGGCTGAAGCGACGATTCTCGAAGGTGGCGTCGAAATGGCCGAGGGAGCCGTTTTGGACGGCTTCACCGTCACCGGCGTCGGAACTTACGATGAAAAGCTCTGGCAGCACCACTTTGACACGCAGGGCAATGAACAGCCGCATGAGCACATCGGTGCCGACGGCAAACCGGGCATCGCGGTTGCCACCAACTGCATTGTGACGAACAACATCGTGCACCACATCGGCTACACCGGCATCGCCATCAAGGCGGATTCGCCGCGCATCGCCAACAACGTGTGCTTTCGCAACATGGGCGGCGGCATTGGATCGATGAAAGGCAGCAAGGCTCTCATCGAGAAGAATGAGTGCTTCGAGAACTTCTACGCCGGCATCGGCTGCGAGGGATCAAGTCCGGCGATCAAAAACAACAACTGCCACGACAACATCCGCGCCGGCATCGGCATCAGCGAGGGCTCCTCGCCGAAGGTCACCGGCAATCGCTGCTACAACAACAGCCGCGCAGGCATCGGCATTCGCACAGGGTCGAACACTCAGCCCGTGGTCGAGAGCAACGAATGTCGTGACAACGCCATGGCAGGCATCGGCGTCGAGGAAGGTGCGCAGCCCACTCTGCGGAAGAACAAGCTCATCAACAACAAGCTCGTCGCCATCGGTGTCACGGGTGGATCGCATGCCTTCATCACCGGCAACGAAATCTCGCGCGAAGGCGGCATTCCGCCGATGATTGCGGTGCTGGAGGATTCGCGCGCGGAGATCACCGGTAACACGATCCGCGGCGGCGGTGTGGCTGCCATCGTCGTCAAAGGTGCCGCGGACATCACGCGGAACCGCTTTGTCACCCCGACGCCGGAGAAACTCGTTCTCGCCTTCAAGGGAGCCAGCGTGAAGGAGGAGGGAAGCCTGCTGCTCACGGATGTGGCTTTCCGTTCAATTCTTGACACCACGGAGCAGCGCTACGTCGAGCTTGTGCCCGTTGAATCAACCGAGAAGCCTAACGACGTGGTGATCGCGCTGCACGGCCACGGCTCGGATCGCTGGCAGTTTATCCAGGACAACCGCGGCGAGTGCCAAGGCGTGCGCGATGCCGCGGCGAAGTTCGGGCTGATCGTCGTCTCGCCCGATTACCGAGCCAAAACGTCCTGGATGGGGCCCGCAGCCGAGGCGGATGCCGTGCAGATCATCAGCGAGGTGAAAAAGCGGCATCATGTGAACCGCATTTTCATCGCCGGCGGCTCGATGGGCGGCACCGGAGCGCTGACCTTCACCGCGCTGCATCCCGAGCTCATTGCGGGTGTGTGCAGCCTCAACGGCACGGCGAACCTGGTCGAGTATGAGAAGTTCCAGGACGCGCGCACGGCCTCGTTTGGCGGCACGAAGGCGGAGGTGCCGGAGGAATACAAAAAGCGCAGCGCGGAGTTCTGGCCGGAGAAGTTCACCATGCCCGTGGCGCTCACCACCGGTGGAAAAGACGACATCGTGCCGCCGCAAAGCGTGCTGCGGCTCGCCGACAAGCTGAAGCAGGCGAAGCGCAAGGTGCTCAGCATCCACCGCGAAGCCGGCGGGCACTCGACCAACTACGAGGACACCATGACGGCGATGGAGTTCATGCTGACGGAGGCGGGCTGCTTGACCCTCGAACAACGAAACGCGTTGCTTGAGCCGCTCCTGTTCACGCGGAGAACGAACCCCGATGTCGAGGTGTTTGCGAAGGGCGTGTGGTGGGCGCTCGATTTCGACACGAGTTTCACGAAGGCAGACGTGGCGGCTATTGAGCGCGCCGGACGACGCTTTCGCGAACGCGTGGAGTCGAAGAACGAGCCGTGGGCGAAGAAGCATGGCAAGGTCACTCGCGGTTTCGTCTCGGCCATCGACGGCTCGGTGCAGCCTTATGGCGTGATCATTCCGAAGAGCTACGATGGGTCGAAGCCGATGCGTCTCGATGTCGTGCTGCATGGCAGCTCAAAACCGGTGGGCATGAGCGAGCTGAAGTTCATCAACCGCTTCGACGAAGGCGATGAGGACAAGGGCAACGCGCCGGACGTGGACTACATCGAGCTGCATCCGCTCGGTCGCGTGGAGAATTGCTACCGCTGGGCGGGCGAGACGGATGTGTTTGAGGCGATCGAGGCTGTGTGCCGGAACTACAAGATCGACCGCGACCGCATCGTGCTGCGCGGCATGAGCATGGGCGCATCGGGCACCTGGCACCTCGGTTTGAAGCATCCGGATCGCTTTGTCGCCATCGGGCCGTATTGCGGCTACGTCGATACGCATCGCTTCTCGGAGACGCCGATCCCCGGTTTTATCAAGGTCGGTCCGCTGCCGCCGCATCAGGAGATCGGGCTGCACATGCTCGACTCCATCGACTACGCCGCGAATGCCAGCATGGTGCCGGAGGTCGCCTGCATCGGCGACAAGGACGTCTTTTTCCAGTCACATGTCCACATGGGCGAGATCTTCGCGAAGGAAGGCATTCCGTTCGTGAATCTCATCTCACAAGGTACTGGTCACGTCATCGATCCGAAGACGCACGCCGAGCAGATGCGCCGCATCGGCGAAATTGCCGCCAAAGACATCGACCACGATCCGAAGCAGATGCGCTTCGTCACCTGGACGCTCAAATACAACCGCTGCCACTGGCTGGAACTGCTCGCGCTTGGCAAACACTACGAGCGCGCTGAGTTTCGAGCGCAGGTGAGCGATGGCGATGTGATTGAAGTCAGCGAAACGCGAAACATCACCCGATTCGCCCTCCATCGGCCCGTTTCGAAGCTGCGCATCTGCGGAAGCCAGATCGACGTGCCGAAACCGTCTGCCGGCAAAGCTCTCGTGTTTTCAAAAAGCGGCGACAAGTGGCGCTGCGACGGCTTGCGCGATGAAATCGCCCTCACCGGCAAGCAACCCGGCCTTCAAGGCCCGATTGATGATGCTTTCGCCACGCCCTTCCTCTGCGTGCGCGGCACCGGGAAGCCCTGGAACGCCAACGTGGACGCCTGGGCGCAGCAAAACCTCAAGCGCTTCGAATACGAATGGGCGCGCTACATGCGCGGCGAGTTGCCGGTGAAGAACGACACCGATGTGACCGAATCGGATGTGCGTGACAAGCACCTCATTCTCTTCGGCGATCCTGGCAGCAACTCATGGATCGCCAAGGCGCTGCCGAAGCTGCCGGTGACCTGGACGCGCGACGAAATGCGGCTTGGTGAGCAAAAGCAGTCCGCCGCTGATCACGCGCCTGTTTTCATCTGCGCCAGCCCGCTGTCTGCAAATCGCTACCTCGTCATCAACAGCGGCCACACCTTCCACGAAAAGGAATTCGCGGCCTTCAATTACCTGCTTTTCCCGCGACTCGGCGATTGGGCGGTGATGAAGGTCGATGCCGAGGAACCGGTGGCGGCGGGATATTTTGATGAGGAGTGGCGGAAGGCGGAGCTGGTTCGTCCGTAGAAGAGTGCCCATGCCACGCATCCTCATCGCCGAATGCAAACAAGAGGTCTCGACCTTCAACCCGCACCTGAGCGGGTATGACGACTTTGGCATCCGGCGCGGGCAGGAACTGCTCAGTTACCACCGCACGGTGCGAAACGAGGTCGGCGGAGCGCTGAGCGTGTTTGATGCGGTTGCCGATGTGGAGCTCGTTCCGGCCTACAGCGCGTTTTTCATCACGTCGGGCGGCACGCTGGCGAAATCGGCCTGGGAGCAAATCGCACGCGAACTGCTGGAGAGCATCAAAACGGCTCCCGCGGTCGATGGCGTGTATTTCTGCATGCACGGCGCGATGGCGAGCGAGTCGGAACTCGATCCCGAAGGCTGGCTGCTGGCTGAAACGCGCAAAATCGTCGGGGAGAAGGTGCCCATCGTCGTTTCGCTCGATCTGCACGGCATTTTGACGGATCGCATGATCGAGCAAAGCGACGCGGTTGTGGCCTACCACACCTATCCGCACGTCGATTTCTTCGAAACCGGCCAGCGCGCGGCCAAACTGCTCCTGCGCATCGTTTCAGGCGAGGTGAGGGCCGTGACGGCCAAGGTTACGGTTCCAGCGCTCGTGCGTGGCGATGAACTCATCACCGCCAGCGGCTTGATTCGTCATGCGGTGAATGCCGCGAAGGAGATCGAGCAAAGTCCACGCGGTCTCTCTGCGGCGATGATGTGGGGCAATCCCTTCACCGATGTGCCCGAACTCGCCTCGTGGGCTTTTGTGGTGACCGACAACGATCCTGAAATGGCCAAGCGCGAGGCGCTGCGCATCGCGAACCTGTTTTGGGAACATCACGAGAAGATGCGCGTGCCGCTGAAGAGCCTCGACGAGATGGCGGCGATTGTGAAGGCGCACACCAGTGGCACACTCGGTCTCGTCGATGCTGCGGACGCCACCAGCTCCGGCGCATCGGGCGACAGCAACGCGATCCTGAGAAAAATCATCGAAACCGGCTGCACCGCGCGCGTGCTGCTGCCCATTGTCGATGAACCGGCGGTGAAGATGGCTTTCGCGGCCGGAATCGGCGCGACGATTCGAACAAAGATCGGCGGCACGCTCGATCCACAGCGCTTCAAGCCGCTCGAAATCACCGCAAAGGTGCGATTGCTCGCCGATGGCCGCTTTCGCAGCGAATCGTTCGGAGAAGAATGGCTTGCCGGCCCCACGGCGGTGCTGGAAGCCGAGAACTTCACGCTCGTGGTCAGCAGCCGTGCCGTAAATCTCTACGACCGCTCGTTCTTTTACGCGCACGGGCAGAATCCGGCCCGATTCGACGCCGTGGTGATCAAATCGCCCCATTGCCAGCCGCACATGTATGCCGACTGGTGCACGCAGATGGTGCATGTCGATGCTCCCGGCTCCTCCAGCGCCAATCTGCCCTATCTCGGCCACATGCGCTGCGCGCGGCCGATGTTCCCGCTCGATGCGGATGTGCCATTTCAACCCCAAGCCAAACTTTTCCAACGACACTCATGAAGATCACTGAAATCCGCTGCGCAGGTCTGCGCGGTGCCACTCCTGAAGGTGGCTGGAGCAATGAGCTCCGGCCCGAAGACTGCGTCCATACGCTCGTCACCGTGCATACCGATGAAGGACTCGTCGGACTCGGCAGTGTGTTCACGAACGATGCGCTGGTGAAGGCCTCGCTGGCAGTGCTGGAGCCGCTTTATCGTGGCGAAAACGCCCTGGAGCCGGAACGCGTGAGCGAGAAGCTGCATCAGAACATGTTTTGGCTCGGTCGCGGTGGCGCGATCACGCATGCGATCAGCGGCATCGACATCGCACTGTGGGATTTGCTTGGAAAGGCGACTGGGCAACCGGTGGGGCGGCTTTTGGGCGGACGGTATCGCGAGCGGGTGCAGCCGTATGCCTCGCTGCTGATGGATGAA
The DNA here is from genome assembly GCA_015075365.1 of Verrucomicrobiaceae bacterium. GTDB lineage: Bacteria > Verrucomicrobiota > Verrucomicrobiia > Verrucomicrobiales > Verrucomicrobiaceae > Prosthecobacter. The sequence goes on along the minus strand of JABTUN010000003.1, from coordinate 954,168 downwards.
CCGGCGAAGATGAAAGATCATCTGCTCAAGGTGAAGGCGCAGGGCTTTCGCGCCTTCAAGATCGGTTGGGGGCCGTTTGGGCGGCGCAATGCGAAGACGGACGAAGCCATCGTCAAAGCCGCGCGTGAGGCCGTGGGCGCGGAGAACAAGCTGATGGTCGATGCGGGCGGCAGCGACGCGAATTGGACCAACGGCTACAAATGGGCGCTGAACACGGCAAAGATGCTGTCGGACTATGACGTGCATTGGTTCGAGGAAGCGCTCGTGCCGGATGCGCTGGAGGACTTTGCGAAGCTGCGCGAGCACTCGCCCGTGCCGATCAGCGGCGGCGAGGTGCTCACGCGACGTCAGGCTTTCCAGCCGTTCCTCGAAGCACGCGCGTTCGACATCATTCAACCGGACGTGACGAAAGTCGGCGGCATCAGCGAGGAGCGGCGCATCGCGTGGATGGCGCAGGAGCATGGCGTGCAGTTCATCCCGCACGGCTGGAACACCGCCGTTGGCCTTGCGGCGGATCTGCACCTCGCGTCGGCGTTCCCCGGCACCGATCTGGTCGAGTATCTCACCGGATCGCCGTTCATTGATGAGATCACGCTCGGCGGCTGGAAGCTCGATGCCGACGGCATGCTCGAAATCCCGACGAAACCTGGCCTCGGCCTGGAACTCGACCCCGACGCGGTGGCGAAATACACGCGTGGGGAGAAATTGCTCTGAGGCGGCGTTTAGAACAGATCATGTCCCCCATCGAGCAATACATCACCCAAACGCGCCGCGATTTTCTCGCGACGAGTTCGTGTGGGCTGGGGACGCTGGCTTTGGCGTCGTTGTTGAAGCAGGACGGGCTGCTGGCGGAGGAGGCGAGCATCCCCGCGAACCCGCTTGCCACTCGCGTCTCGCATTTCGCGCCGAAGGCGGAGCGCTGCATCTTCATCTTCCTCGAAGGCGGGCCGTCGCAGATGGACCTCTTTGATCCGAAACCTCTGCTGAACAAATACGACGGCCAGCCGTTGCCGGACTCGATCGTGGGCGATGCGAAGTTTGCGTTTTTGCAGAAGGAATCGGCCACGGTGATGGGCACGAGCCGCGTCTTCAAAAAGCACGGGCAGTGTGGCATGGACATCAGCGATCTGCTGCCGCACATCGCCACCTGCGCGGACGACATCGCGCTGGTGCGGTCGATGCACACGAACCAGTTCAACCACCTGCCCGGCCAGCTCATGCTGAACTGCGGCGCGGCCCTGCTCGGGCGTCCGAGCGTCGGCTCGTGGGTCACGTATGGCCTCGGCAATGCCTCGCAGGAGCTGCCGTCGTATGTGGTGATGGTCAGCAAGGGCCGCGGCCTGCCGGGAGGTAGCTCCACGTGGTCGAGCGGCTTTTTGCCGTCGTCGTATGCCGGCGTGATGTTTCGCAATGGAGCCGCGCCGGTTTTGAACCTGAACAATCCGGACGGCATCACGCCGGAGATGCAATCCGCCAGCATTAGGGCGCTGAACGACCTGAACAAACTCCAGCACAAGCACATCGGCGATCCCGAGATCGCCGCGCGCATCAACAGCTACGAGCTTGCCTTTCGCATGCAAAGCGCCGCGCCTGAACTCGTCGATCTCAAAGGCGAATCACAGACTACGCTTGATGCCTACGGCGTGAATCGCATCGAGCCGCCCATCAAGAGCAACCTCGGCGGCATCGGCAATTTTCAGACGTTCTCGCGCCACTGCCTGCAGGCGCGGCGAATGGTCGAGCGCGGCGTGCGCTTCGTGAACATCATCCACGCCTCGTGGGATCATCACAGCTCGCTCGATCCGCAGCTCGCGCACAATTGCCAGATGGTCGATCAACCCATCGCCGCGCTGCTGAAGGACCTGAAACAACGCGGCCTGCTCGACACCACGCTCGTCGTGTGGGGCAGCGAGTTCGGCCGCACCGCGCTCGGCGAGAACCGCAAGGGCTTCAAGAAGGTCACCGGCCGCGATCATCATCCATATGCCTTCAGCCTGTGGATGGCCGGCGGCGGCATCAAAGGCGGCCAGGTCTATGGCGAGACCGACGACTTCGCCTGGCACGTCGCCCGCGATCCCGTGTCCATCCACGACTTCCACGCCACGATCCTCCACCTCTTCGGCCTCGACCACCACAAGCTCAGCTACCGCTTCCAAGGCCTCGATTTCCGCCTCACCGGCGTGAATCCCGCGAAGGTGGTGAAGGGGCTGATTGCGTGATGTGAATCGAAGGTTTGCGGTTTTATCTGCCAATCAAAGAAGGCTGCGTAAAACCCCCACCGCCTCCATCAACGGCACGCACTCCACATCCTGCCCGAGCGGGTAGCTCTCCGTTCCTGGATAGATGACCAGTTTGCGGTCCGGTTTCAGGTCTTTGCAGCCTTCGTGGAAGCCCCGGGCGGGTGTGGGGGTGAGGCTGCGTTTGCACTCGAAGGCCCAGCGTTTGCCGGGGCGCAGTTCGAGCACGAGGTCGATCTCGGCCCCGGCGGAGGTGCGGTAGCAGAATGCCTCGGTGCCTGCGGGCGCGGCGGCGATGAGGTTTTCGATCACCCAGCCTTCCCAGCTCATGCCTGCGACCGGATGCGCGAGCAAATCGTCGAGGGTGGCGATGCCGAGCAGAGCGTGGACGAGTCCGCTGTCGCGCACATAGACCTTGGGGCTCTTCACCATGCGTTTGCCAGCGCTAGATGCCCAAGGCGTGAGCCGACGCACGAGCAGCAGATCGCAAAGCAGGTCGATGTAGCGACCTACGGTCTGTCCGCTGACACCGAGCGCGGCGGCGAGACGAGCAGCGTTGACCATGCCACCCTGATCATGGGCCAGCATGATCCACAGACGGCGCAAAGTCTCCGCCGGGATGCGCGGGCCGAGTTGTGGGATGTCGCGCTCCAGGTAAGTGCGGACGAAGTTGCGCCGCCATTCGAGCGAAGCGGCATCATCTGAGGCGGTGAAGCTGGAGGGAAATCCTCCGCGCAGCCAGAGCGTGTCGGCAGTTTTGGCTCCCGTCTCCTCCAGCAGCAATGGAGGCAGTTCGGTGTAGGCGATGCGGCCTGCGAGACTCTCTGAAGACTGCTGCAGCAGGTCGATCCCTGCCGAACCAAGCACGAGGAAGCGTCCATTTCCCTTTCCCGAACGACGCCCCTGATCGACAAGGCCACGCAGGACTTGGAAGAGGCCTGGCACGCGCTGGATTTCGTCCAGGATGACGAGTTTGTCTTCATGCCGACGAAGGAACAACTCGGGCTCGGCCAGCTTCGCGAGGTCGGAAGGCGATTCGAGGTCGAGGTAGATGGAAGGTCGGCTTTCGCCGACCGCGAGCGCCAGCGTCGTCTTCCCCACCTGACGCGGCCCGAGAAGCCCGACCACCGGGTGGCGAGTGAGCATTTCGGCCAGTTCAGGCCCAAGCAGGCGGCGATACATACCATGCAAATCTTCCATGCTATGGAGGATTTGCAAGGTTTATAGCTACCGCCCGCCAGAGAAGCTAAAGCCTCCGTTTTAGCCATGCGCACGATCGCTCTCGCACTCCTCTTTGCCTTCACCCACCTCCAAGCCGCCGACCCACTCCGCATCGCCATCTTCACAACGGATGCCACGCCGGAGGTCGGGATGCCGGTGGCGTATGTGAAGGCGCGGTCGATCACGGATTCGTTGAGCGCGCGGGGTGTGGTGTTGATGGGGGAAGGCAAGCCGGTAGTGCTTTGTGCGGTGGACTGGACCGGCATCGGCAATGGCGGGCATGATGAGTGGCGGCGCGGGCAGGCGGAGGCGGCGGGAACCACGATGGACCGTGTGACGGTGCACACGCAACACCCGCAGGGCGGCTGGGCGCGTTTTGTACTGACAAGCCCACCGTCCCATCGAGTCTCAGCCAAGTTGCGCGAGGACCTGAGCGGCGATGATGCGCAGGAGCATGGTGAGAGGATAGACGGCGGCGTAGGCGATGGCGGGAGAGTCACAGCGGGCCATGCCGGTCGCAAAGGCGAGCGCGGGCGGATCGGTCATGCCGCCGGAAAGCAGGCCGCAGAGGTTCATGAAGTTCATGCGGTGCCACCGGCGGGCCAACGCGCCAACCAGCAGCAGCGGCAGCATGGTGACGACCACGCCCAGCAGCATCCATTGCAGCCCGCGGGTGGAAAACACCGTCTCCACAAAGCTGCCGCCGGAGAGCAGCCCCACATGGGCCAGGAAGAGAATGATGCCCAGCTCCCGCAGCGCGCGGTTTGCATTGAGGGGCATGTGCATGATCAGGGGGCCGGCACGCCCGAGGTGGCCGAGCAGGATGGCCATCACCAGGGGGCCGCCCGCGAGGCCGAGACGCACTGGCGCGGGCAGGCCCTCAATGTGCAGGGGATAGAGTCCTAGCAGCACGCCGAGCAGAATTCCGGCAAAGATGGCGGCGAACTTGGTCTCCTGAAGCATGTGGACGGCGTTTCCGAGCGCCCGGGTGGCGTCATCGAGCGATTGCTCGTCCCCGACGAGCTGGAGCATGTCGCCAAACTGCAAACGCAGGTCCGGCAGGGCGGTGAAGATGTGATCGCCACGGCTTACACGCGTGACCGTGACATTGTGGAGATGCTCCAGGCCGAGTTCGCGCACGGTTCTGCCCAGCATGTGCTTGTTCGTCACCACCACACGGCGGTATGTGATGCTTCCCGGCGCCTTCATGAGGTTCTCCGCACTTTCCTGGCCGATGACACGGCGGAACTGCTCCAAGGACGCCTGCGTACCCACCGCCATGATCAAATCCCCGGTTCCCAAACGGGTGCCCGGAGTCACGGCATGCACCTCGCCGCCCGCGGAGGAGCGATGGCGGGAGATGACCACGCCGGTCTCCCGCAGACCAGGAATGTCCGCGATGGCGAGGCCGTCGAGGTTGGGATTCTCGACGCGCAAGTTCATCCGGCGCAAGGGCTCGACGCCCTCGCCCTGCTCCTCGCGAAAACAGGCCGCCTCCTGCTTCACATCGACATGAAAAAGCACGCGCAGCACGATCAGCGATCCGATGATGCCGACGATGGCCAGGGGATAGGTGGCAGCGTAGCTCAGCGCCGGCAGGGTGACCATCTCCGCCGTGGCGCCGGAGGATGCCAGTGCCTGCTGGGCGGCGCCGAGGGCGGGCGTGTTGGTCGTGGCACCCGCGAACAGACCGGCAACCGCCGGGAGAGGCATGCCCAGCAGCCAGCCGCCCACGCCTGCGGTGACCGCGCCACCAGCCACCAGCAGGAAGGAGTAACCATTGAGCACGCGCCCCTGCCGGCGCAGGGAGGCGAAGAAACCGGGCCCCATCTGCATGCCCAGGGCGAAGACAAACAGCACGAGGCCAAAGTCCTTCAAGAAATGCGCCACACTGGTCTCCGGCCGCAGGCCAAAGTGGGCTGCTGCCAGCCCCGCGAAAAGCACCCCTGCGATGCCAAGCCGAGCGCCAAAGATCCGCACCTGGCCCAAACCGATGCCCGCAAGGACGACGATGCTCAAAACCAGCAGATCGTGGGCAACGGGCGTGGTTTCATGGAGGTGCTGGAGAAAAGACATGGTCCCCTCTCACGGCATGAAGGGTGCCAGTTCAAGCGTCATGTCCTGCCAATTTTGCGAATCCCCGGGCTGCGTTTGGCGCGGGGCCATCTCCAGCTTCTCTCCGGCCCTCTTTGTGCTTCTGGTCCCCCGGTATGAGCGACAACGCCTCTTCCCTCTATGGACGCCTTGGCGGCGGGGACATGATTTCCCGCCTTGTGGCAGCCTTTTACATCCGCGTGCTGGCCGATCCGGAACTGGCCCCCTTCTTCCGGCACACCGCCCTTGAAAAATTGCACGCCATGCAACACGAGTTCTTCTCCATGGCCACCGGAGGCCCGGTCTCCTACTCCGGCCAGCCGCTGGCTCATGCGCATCACGGGCGTGGCATCTCCAAGCATCATTTTGCCCGTTTTACGGGTCATCTGGTGGACACCCTGCTCGACATGGGCGCCACGCGGGAGGAGACAGACGAGGTCATCGACCGTGTGAACGCCTTTGCCAACGAGGTCACGGGCACGTCGTATTGACCGGGACGCCGATGGGCTTCACCAACGTGATTTGAGCCAGGAATAAAAGCTGGCACCGATCTGGGCATAACCGGCGGCGTTGGGATGCACGCCGTTGTTTGGCGGATAGCCGTCGATGGGATCGAGATTCAGTTCCGTGGGCACCAGGTGGATGTTTTCCGCCTCGCGACCGCTGAACTGCTCCAGCATGCGCCGGACGAGGCGGTGCTGGATGCGCTTCCAGCCCCAACGTGTGTATTTGTCCTGATAATTGGCCTCGAAGGCCGCCTGGCGTGAGTTCGGCGGTGTCGTGAGGCCGACAGCGAGCAGCGCCTCCGGGGCGGCCTTGCGGAACTCAGCGAGGAGTTTCTCCGCGTGGCCGAGCACCTCGGTGATCTTCGGATCAGGATCATCCGGACGGGCACCGAAGCAGTCATTGATGCCAAGAAGGAAGGTGACGACATCCGGCGGCCTGCCGTCCGCGTGCTCGCGAAAATAGCGAGGGAGGTCGAAGACGGGCTTTTGCGCGGCATCAGGGAAAATGAATGGACTGGTGGCCTTTCGAGCGGGAGGGCCGGCGGTGTCGATGGCAGGTTGGGGAGCGAATTTGGTGAGAAAGTCGGACCATTTCCATCCGCCATAGCCCTCGTGTGAGACTGTCGGCAGGGCGGAGGAGGGCTTGTGCGTGCCGATCATGACCCATTTGGGATTTCCCGGGCGGGAGAGGAGTGTGGCAATGGTGTTGGGGTAGATGGTGGCGTTGGTGAGGCTGTCGCCAAGGATGAGGAGGCGCACGCCACGGCTTTGTCCGCCATTCCGCGGCGAGACGTGAAGCGTGGAGCGGCCGCTGGCTAGCACGCGGCCTGTCTTGTCCGAGACGGTGATTTCGACGGGATGATCTCCCACGTCCCGGTCAGCAGGTGTCACCGTCCAGCGGCGTTGCTCGTTCCGCCCGAGGGCACATTTGACCTCAAAGCGGTAATCCTGCGGTGCCTGGGTGAGAACCACGTTGTCATGATAAATGCTCATCTCCACGTCCGGCGTGGCAAACACCACGGGCGGGAGGGTAAGCTGGAGGTCCTCCGCGGCGGACACGGTGGCAAGAAGAAGCAGCAGCGTATGGAAAAGTCGGCGCATGAGACCCATACGCCGCGCGCGGCGGGAAAGTTGTCAGCGATGGAACATCCTGCTTGCCAAAGGGCAGGCGCATGGGCTTTGCTCACATCCGTCACATTTTCCCTCCCGCAGAACGCATGGCGGACCGCTACAAAATCTACGAAAAGCTCGGCGCAGGCGGCGTCGGCGCGGTGTACCGCGCTTATGACAGCCAGTTGAAGCGATGGGTGGCGGTGAAACGGCTGCTCTCTGCCAATGAAGCCGCGCAGGACAAGACCATCGAGGCAGAACTGCGCCGGGAGGCGGACACGCTCGCCTCGCTGCGCAATCCCAACGTGGTGACCATCTTTGACGTGGCCAGCGACGCGGAGGGGCTGTTCATGGTGATGGAACTCCTCCAGGGGGAGGATCTCGCCGATGTGGTGGCGCGCGGTCCCCTGCCCTACGACGACTTCAAGGAACTGGCCTCACAGACGCTGGAGGGCCTGCTCGCCGCGCACCAGCACCACATCCTGCACCGGGACATCAAGCCAGAGAACATCAAGGTCGAGCGCCTGCCCGGCGGCCGGATGCAATCGAAGATCATCGACTTTGGCCTGGCACGCGCCGGCCTGCGCGCGCGCAAGCAGACGGAGGACCAGGAGGGCACGGTGATGGGCTCCATCTTCTACATGGCACCGGAGCAGCTCACCCGGGAGCCGGTGGACGAGCGCACGGACCTTTATTCACTAGGCTGCGTGTTTTACGAGGCATTGAGCGGCAAGAAGGCCTTCGACGGGGAGTCGATGAACCAAGTCATCGACAAGCACATCAACCACGACATCATCCCGCTGCATGTCGTCGCACCGCATGTGCCGGCCTGGCTGGGCGCGTGGTGCATGCGGCTGATGGCACAGAAGCCGGAGGACCGCCCCCTCAGCGCCCAGCAGGCCATTGAGGAATTCCGCGCCTGGGAAAAAGTGCCCACCATGGTACCCTACATGCCATGGATGGGCATGTATCCCGGCTACGGCCAGCCCATGATGTATCCGGGAACAGGCACCGCGCCGGTGCCAGGAACCGGCTCCGTGCCTGTCGGCACCGGCTACTTTCCCGTGGCGGAGCAGCCGCAGCAGATCGAGCCGGAATACTATGCCCAGCCGGTGGAGGTGATCCCGGAGGCCGTGGCAGTCACGGAGGTCGCGGCCATCACCACGCCGCTTGCTCCGGCACCCCAGCGCCCCGCGCCACGCTCCCCAGGGACAGGCTCGGTCACTCCGGCAAAGCGCGGCTTGCCTGCCAAAATGCATGCGGGTGGATCAGGTGCTGGCGGCGGCATCAAGTGGGCTCTGATCGGTGGTGGCGTGCTCGTGGCCGCCCTGGCAGCCTGGTTTTTCCTCCGCAGCAGCGGCGGCAAGGGCGGCGGAGAGTCAGAGCCTGGCGGTGGAGGCATGCTTTCAGGCCTCACGGACACGCAACCGCCCAAGGTCAGCTTCCAACTGCCACAAGAACGCCTTTATCCGCCCGCGGACCGGAACATCAGCCTGTTTTATGTCGTCAATGCCGGCGTTTTGAGCTCCCGCAAGACAGCGGATGGCATGCCAGCACCAGCCAACCTGAACGAAAACGTGCTCGAATGGCGGGACTTGGCGGAGCGTGGCGACGACAATATTCTGCGCGCCCCGTCGGGGAATGCAGGCAACGGCCCGAAACTGGTGGAGTGGCCCGTCGCGAAAACGGGCAGCGGCCCCAAACAGGGACGCCGCGCGCTGGATTTCCGCGCCCGGAACGGCAAGCCGGCGGCCCTGCAACTCGTCGATCCCAAGGAGCAGGCGGGAAAACTCCCCTTCGGCAATGAGCCTGTGCTCGGCGACCCGGGCCTCAGCATCGTGGCAGTCACCCAGGCGGACGCCACCGCCCTGCCTGTGCGCATGCTGGGCATGTCGAATGACCAGGGCGGCAGCATCGTGATGCGCGTGGACGCGCAGAAAAACATCGTGGCCGAGCTCAAGCAGGGCAGTGCCACCGCGCGAATCGTCAGCAAGGACGTCAATGGCACGATGCCCTGCGTGTGGGCGCTCCTGTGGAACGCCAACGGCAACGTGGAGCTGCGCGCACGCGATTCGGACGGACGCGCGTTCACCGGCACGGCCAGGACCGACGCGCCCAAGTCACCGCTCATCCGGGCTTCCGTGGGCAGGCTCGTCGGGGTGGACGGCCAGGGAGACGCGCCCGCCGCCGAGCAGTTCTCCGGTTATCTGGCGGAGCTCGTCATTTACTCCAGCGTCTTGAAGCTCGACCAGATCCAACTGCTGGAGAGCCGGCTGCGGGATTACCACATCCAGGCCCCGCCTCCATCTCCGCTGAAGCAACGCCTCAAATCAAAACTGGAATGGATCGAACCCCGGAGCGAGTGGAAGCTCAAGGCAAGCCACCGCGCCGGCGACGCCGCCAAAGCCACGGATGACAGCCAGTCCACCCGCTGGGCCACCGGCGCGCCGATGAAAGGAGGAGAGTGGTTCAGCATCGAGCTGCCATCCGAGACCGACATCGCAGGCCTCGTGCTCGACAGCCAGGGCAATCCACAGGACTACGCGCGCAAGTTCAAAATCGAGCTGTCCATGGATGGCAGGTCATGGGGGCCTCCCGTGGTGACTCAAGACGGCCGCACGCCGCTCATCGAGGTGATTTTCCCTGCCGCGCAACGCGCGCGGCATGTGCGCGTCACCCAACTGGGCGGCGCGGGAAACAACTGGGGCATGCAGGAGATCGTGCTGTTAAAGAAGTGACCGTGCTGATGAATTCCTGCGTTCTGTGAACCTCGTCACAAATGGGGGTAAAAACACGTTGCGCGCCGTGACAGACTCGCCACTATCCGCGCTCCACAAACTGGAAAGGCTCGGTAGCTCAGTCGGTAGAGCAGGGGATTGAAAATCCCCGTGTCGGCGGTTCGATTCCGTCCCGAGCCACCTCTTCGCATCAAGAAGAAGGCTCACTTTGGCTGGCTGAAGATGCGTTTCCAAAATCCGGGCGCTTCCTCCGGCTTGGAGGGTGGCGGTGGCGCTGTTGATTTTTGAGGCGGCACAGGGCCGGGAACTGCGCGGATCTTCTCTTTTTCCACCTCTTTCATGGGACCCCGCAGCAGCCAGGTCTTTTGCAGGCCCTCGCTCGTGTCGCGGAAGGATTTTCCGGTCTCTTCGAGCGCCAGAGCGGACTTTTCAAAGGCGGCCACGGTTTCGAGGAGTTGCTTGTGCATGTTCCCCACATCCAATGAGCCGAGCTTTTGTGCCAGACGGCGGATGTCGGCCGCGGTGGCAGCCACATCGGCGCGCATTTGCTCCTCCAGCTTGTAAGAGTCGGCCATGCGGAGGAAGGAGGCGCTTGTTTTGTCGGCGTTTTCGATGAGACGGCGCGATTCGGCGGCCAGAGCCTTCATTTGCGTCGCCGCCTCGAGCAGGGTGCGCTGCACCTCGCCATCTTTTTGCAGGAGGGGCTTGATGTCGTCGTGCAAACCCGAAAGGCGTGTCACGAGGCCGGAGATCTGCTGCCCCACCGCGCCAGCCATGCGCTCCACGGCACTGCGGGGGCTTTCCGCGCGGATCACGGCCAGCGGAGCACCCTTTTCCTCCAAAAGCTCATCCTGCCCGCCAGGCAGGATGTCGAGAAAGACGCTGCCAAAACCCGCCAGATCTTCGCGCAGGAGGATGACGGAGTCTTTTTTGACGAGCCGCGCGAAATCGCCGCGGATCTTGAGCCTGCCGATGATGCGGCAGTCGTCATGCCTCACAGGCTGGTCCTGCGGCCAGGGTGCGCCGTCAGCGCGGCCTAGCCACACGTCCTCCACGATGCCGATGGTCTGTCCGAGCACCTCCACGCGCGATCCGCGGACGAGCATGCGGCGCGGACTCTCGACATGGAAGTCATCGGTGCGGGCGGCTTCCGCCGGAAGGAGTCCCGGCAGCGTCAGTTGCACGCGCACATGCCGGTGCGGCTCCCAGTCGAGCAGCGCGTCAAACCCGCGCGAATGCAGCAGGGCCGTGATGAGGATGCCCGCGCAGCCGAGGATCAAGGCACCAGCCAGCAGGCGGGCATGTCGGAATTGGAACGGCTTGCTCATGAGTGAGGCGCGGCGGGAGTCAGGTTGACGGGATCAAGGATGGTGTCCACTCCCAAAGCATCGGCCTGCGCGGGATCGAGCGCGGGCAGCAGCCAGAAAAAGGCCGCCCCCCGCTGACGGCGCTCACGCGAGGCCTGACCAAGCGCTTTCATGGCTTCCGGCGGCGCTTTGCGCAGGCAGTCGATCATCAAAAACAACTCCGCCTCCTCCATCAGGAACGCGCGCACCCACTGGCAGACGGTGAGCGTGCCGGAAGGCGTGTTTCCGCGCCGCCCCTCCGGCAGCAAGTCGAGACCAAACCGCCGTGCCAGCGCCAGCGCACGCGCGCGAGCGGTGGCGTGGCGTTCGCCGCGCATGAGGGCGGCCAGCAGCATGTTTTCATCCACATCCAGGTTTTCCAGCCAGCAGCCTCCGCCAAACAGCGGCGAAAACGTGCGCGCCACCCGGCCGGCCAGAGGACCGTTCCACACCCCTTCCCCGCCAGGATCAAGACCTCGGATGCCTGCCGTGCCACGCACCTCCGCTGGCAGTCCGCATAGGAGGGCTTCCAGGGCGGCCAGTTCCTCCTCCGGCAGGATCAAGGCTGTGCTGGCACCGGGCAGCAGCTCCAGGCTCACTGATGGCACATTCAGTGCAGGAAACCCAAGGCCGCTCAAGGTCAGCGGCAGAGGCGCGCGCGTGCTGGACATGGAGTTCATGGCAGATGGCTGGCGGCGGTGATGAGAATCCAGCCCAAGGTGAGCCAGGTTAGCGCGGCGGTCATGGCGCTGGAAACCATGCGCGGCACCTCCGTGCGCGCATCCCCGGCGGAAAGCCCGGTCGTGCAGGCCACCGCCGCGATGATGAGACCGCCCAAGCCTGCCTTGACGAGCATCCACACAAGGTGGCGGCCGTCGAGTTCCAGCAAAAAGCGGCGCATGATTTCCGTCACGGTCTCGCCCCCCAGCGCAGAGGAAAGGCGCGCGCTGCAAACCAGCAGCGCCAGCGCGGCCAGCACGACCGCGCCGCAGCAGCAGGCCAGCGCCAGGCCCAGCATGCGTGGAAAAACCAGGTAGCCAAACTCGCAGACGCCCTGGCAGCGCAGCACGACGATTTCGCGGTTCACTCGCATCATCGCCATCTCGGCGCACATCGGCGCGCCGTTGGTGGCCAGGGCCAGCAGCACACTCAGGAGCGGTGCCACCTCGCGCACGAGGCCGGTGTCCAGCACCGCATGCATCAGATCTGCGCGCCGGGTGTAAGTCAGCCACAGTTCCCCCTGCTGCGCGGCCAAAACACCGAGTCCGGCGGCAATCAGGGCCAGCAAAGGCAGCGCGCCGACACCGGCGAAGACGATCTGCCGCGCCACGCGGTCCACGACCGGTCTGCGCCACGAAGAAGGCACCGGCAACTGCCCGAAAAACGCCAGAAGCGCCTGCAAAATCTGAAGGTGCGTGCTCATGCGGGAGACCGGGACGTCATCACGGCCCCATGCTTGCCACGGACACGCCGGACGCGTCAATCAGCAATCACACGGGAGCTCTGTCCGTCCGGACGACCCCAGCCAATTATCGAAGCCTTGCCGACAGCTTTCAAGGTGCCGCACCTGGGGCCTTCCTCATAGCCTTAAGACTCTCAGCCGGATGAAGTAGCCCTCGTTTTGCCCATCAGGAGAACCAACCTCTACGATGGAACTGCCGCCAGCTGGCGCGCCGATGTTCATGCGCTGCGTGCCACCAGCCAGCCATGTCCAGGCGGACTCGCCATCTTTACGGGCGATGACGGTCCAAGTGCCGCTGAGGGTTGAAGTTCCTTCAATCGTGTAGCGGATGTCCGGGCGGGCCGGGGCGGGCAGAGTGAACCTGATCCAGCCACGGCCACCTTGAGTGGTGCCTTCGGTGACAGCGCCGGTGGATTTTCCTGGCGGCAGATTCAACGCGTACTCGGCGAAGTTGCTGAGGCCATCGTTATCCGGGTCACTTTCAGGCAGGGAGGCCACACCGGAGCCTGGGAAATGGGTGGCATACCAGGAGCTGTAGGCCGCGTTGGCGGGAGAGATGACGTCACTCTGCCGGATGCTGCCGTTATCTCCCACGGTGATGAAGGTGTTGTTGAAGAAGGTGGCGGCATAGCGGTCCGTGGTGGTGCCAGCCGGGTAGGAATACCAAGTCTTGCCGTCCAGGGACATGACATCCACATCCGCGTCACCGTTTGATTTGTCGATGCCGACCGTCAGGTACACACCGGCTCCATAGGCAAAACCTTCCTGATTCTCGATGTTGGTGCGCGTGGTGGTGAAGGTGTCGCCATTGTTGGTCGAAACACGCAGCTTGGAATACCAGCCGCTGGCGACAAAGCGGTCATTGAGCCAGGCGCTTTTGCGCAAGTCCTGCCAGCTTTCGACGCCGATTCCTGAGCTGCGGGAATGCCAATTGCTGGCATCAGAACTAACCCATGCCTGGGCACCTCCGTTGTTCGGAGTTAAGCCGGTGAGGAGAAACACGCTGCCGTTCCAGGACAAACCGTCAAACCGGTAGGGGGCGAAGGCTCCGATGTTGGAGGAACTCCAGGTGATGCCATCCGTGGAGGTGACAACTTCACCGGATTCCCCAGCCGCGACATGCCTGCTGCCCACGGCAATGGCACGAAGAGGCTTGCCCCCCATAAAACGGGTGGTCCATGTGGCACCGTCTGGAGAGGTGATGATCTTCCCTACCCATGCGTTGATGCCGAAGTCATAGTCTCTTCCCACTGCAATGAACTTGCTGCCGTCATGGGTGATTGCTGCCATGTGAACATTGTTCCCCAGAGTCCCGCTGGTCCAGGTGATTCCGTCGGTGGACCAGGCGTAGGGGCCAGTAAAGAGGCCCGGGGAATCTTGCCCCACGGCAACCACACGGCCTCCGCCCGAGGTGATGGCGGTGAAGCGGCCTGTGGCTGTGGTCGTGCGATTGGTGAAGGTGCGTGCCGGATCAGACACGGTGATGTTGTGAGTCAGGGTGGACACGCCGCCGCGACCATCGAGGACTCGGAGGGTGATGGTTTGCGAAGTGCCGAAGGGGAAGAACATCGCGCTCGTTCCGCCATGCTGCATGTCTGTATGCGGGCCAAAATCCCAGACATAGGTGAGCGGATCTCCATTGCTGTCCGTGGCGCTGGCGGTGAAGGTGGTCACCTGCCTGGCAGAGCCGGTGGCAGGTGCCAGGGTGAAGTTCGGCACTGGATTGCTGTTGGCGGGGTAAAACGACGCGCTGCGGCGGACGACGCCGTTGTTTTCCACGCTCACCATGCGGCCCGCTCCAAAAACCATGGTTTTGGCATTGAGTCCCACGTCGGCATTGCCACTGGCGCGTGCCCATTTGATGCCATCGGCGGAAATCAACAGCGCACCCGGAGAGCCGCTCACATCCATCTCACGGACTGGGGCGATGAAGGTGCCGTCTGCTGCCTGAGCCAGGTCCAGCGTCGTCCAGCGTGTGTCGGGAGGAAGGGTGGAATCCTGCCAGGTGACGCCGCCGTCGGTGGAGTAGCGGACGCCCATGTACCAGCCCAGGGCATAGCAGACGCCGCCGAAGGAGCGCAGTTTGAAAACCTCCTTGAAAGTCTCTCCCGCCACGGGACCGCGTTGGGTCCAGCCGGAGGCATCCGGTGATGTCCATACGATCTGTGGCCCGCCGGCAGGATTGGCTGAGAGGGCCACCCAGCCTGATCCACTCCAGACGACAAAGCGGAAGTCGGGTGCGCCACTCACCAGGCCGCCAGACCAGGTCCTGCCATCCGTGGAACTCAGCAGGCTGCCGTCCTCACCCAAGGCAAGGAAGCGCCCGTTGCCATAGGTGATCGCCTTCACGGGGGGCACACTGGGAAGATGATCCACATTGTGCCAGAGGCGGCCGTCGTTTGACCAGCAGACATGGGCCTTGGTGCTGTCACTGTTTCTGGTGCCCGCCGCCACGAAGACGTCAGCCCCGTAGGCGAACCGCACATGGTCCATGTCTGGAAGCCGATCCACACGGGTCCAGGTGTCACCATCCCAGGAGGTGAAGACATCGTCGCCCCAGGCTTCGGAGGTGATGAAGCGGCCTTTGCCATAGACGAGGTCCTGCAGGCCGACGTTGCTGCCGACCGTGCCGGTGGTCCAGGTGTCCAGCGGGTCGGTGACGGTGACGGTTTTGGTGACGTTGTGGGTGCCGCCCTTCATGTCGCTGACGGTGAGGTCGAGGGTGTAAGTGCCGCCGACAATCCAGTTCTGGGTGATGCTGGAGAGGTTGTCCGCCACGCTGCCATCCCCGGTGATCCAATAGTAGGCCAGGTTGTCCCCATTTGCATCTGTGGCGGAGACGGAGTAGGTGGCACTGGTACGTGCGGGGAGGGTGGAAGGGCCGCTGATGCTGCCTGCGACGGGGGCGGTATTGCCAGGATACGGGCCGAAGTTCACACGCACATCGAGGTAGCTTTCAGCCCCCGAACCGCCGATACCCAGCGGGGTGACGAAGACGTTGGAGGTGGCGTCTGCGAAGGTGCGGCCGAGCGCCAGCGGGGCATCTTTCTTGACGCCGCTGGTGGCAGGGGTGGTGTCCAGCAAGGTGCTGAAAATCAAACCAGGCCGCTGCCACTGCATATAAGCACCGCGTTCGAAATGCGGGAGAGGCGCGTAGGCGGGACGGTAGCCCAGCCAGAAGTATTCCTCGATGCCGGCGGTCGCATTGCGCGTGATGCGCACGCCGCGGGGGGTGCCCGTGGTGAACTGGTCATCAATCCGGTAGATGCGGTAGGTGGCGGAGCCGAGAGCAGTGGCGTCATGCCACTCTGTGGAGGAAAGCCAGTCCAGGCGCGCTTTGGCCTGCATGTTGAAGTGACCCTGAGGTGCGATGCCCCTGCCCATGATGTCGTAATCATCCCCATACTCCACGTTGTTGCCAGCGCCGGTCACGGAGCCGTCTGTGGTCTGCCAGAAGCCGGAGTGGAGCACGCCGTAGTTATGCCCGAACTCATGGATGAAGAGATTGTTGTCAATGGAGCCCTGCATCCAGAGATCACCACCGCCGGCGAGGCCCCCATAAACCCCGCGGTTCACGCCCTCGCCCGCAGTCATTTGCATTGAGGTGAAGAGCACCCCTACGATGTCGTAGTCGCCCAGACCTGAGCCGCCGCCGGTACCGGTGTTGCTCACATTGCCGATGTTCACCGTCGCGTCAGCGCCGTGACGGTTGGCGCGGAAGGTATTGCGCGCATCACGCAGCATCTGTTCGTTCCGATCTTCGGGGCCGTTGATGTAGTGGGCGGATGTCTGCGGCATTCGATAGGTGTTGGCGCTGACCGTGCCGGCGATCCAGGTCCTGCCATAGGACATGGCACGGATCTGGTCGGAGATGGGGCCGTTCAGATTGCTGGCCGTGGCGGCCTGGGTGAAGGGCTCGCCCGCCCGGTCACTGAAGTCCACGCGGATCATGAAGACCCTCTTCTCGTTGAGGGTCCACGCGGAGGCAGCGCTGAGTGAGGATGCCTTGGCGGCGGCAAAGTCGAAGCCCTGGCCATCTTCCGCAGGCGGAGCGCCAGCCCCACCGGGAGCCGGGGAGGCGTAATGCAGAACGTCGGAGCCTGCCTGCGGTCCTGGCAGGGCTTCCAGTTCGGCGATGGCGTCGTTCAACTGCTTGAGTTCAGCCTGATCCGCCATGTGATAGAGTTCGCCGCCAGCCAGAGCCACCAAAGGTGCGCCGACGATGGGTTCACCTGTCACAAAGCTGCGTGTGGGGTCTTTTTGAGCGGATGGAAACATCTCCCGAGCCGTGGCGATCTCCGCCGGTTCCAGAGCACGCAGAGCGGTGTCATGGATGGCGGCGGCATCATCCAGCGTGATGCCCTGCACGGGCACGGCAAGCTTGCTCATCAATCCCTGCCGCTGCCCATAGGAGTAGGCATCCAATCCGCCGTCCTTCAGATGCAGCCGGGCGATGTGGTCCGACACGCCGGCAGGTGCTCCGCAGACAGGGTAGTAGTGGTAAGCGGCGGTCTCGCTGAAAGGGCGTTCCACATGCGCTTTCACCTCATCGGGCAGCGCCGCGTATTCATGCAGCCGCAGTGCTTCGGAGAGCGCCTGCGCGGGATTCTCCCGGATTAGCCGCGCCATGCGCACGCGGCGCTGGGCGGCGAGTTCGCTGCCTTCATTCACCAGGGCGGCGCGCCCGGCTTCGTCGGCGGCTTGATACTGGCTCAGCCAGTTGCGGAAGGCGGGAACAGTCGCCGCATCATCGGGTGGCGGGGCAGGCTTCCTGGCTGTGGAAGCAAGGGGCTGTGTCGTCCTGAAGGGACCGCTCGGCTTCACTGTGGCTTCCGTGGTCATCCCGGCGGGGGCGGGAGATGATGGGGAAAGCGCTTTTTGCGACAGAACATACCCGATGATACTCGTCAGGAGGATCAGGGGCATGACGACGGCGGCTAAACGGCGAGGGGGGCGATGAACAGACATGGCAGACTGGTTTTGGGGTGACGGAACTCTCTGACGAAGGGTTAAATGCAAGGCCGTCCGCGGCGTTACCCATGACCTTCCGTCCACCCCCTGTTTTTGCCTGCCGGGCCATGCTCCCGGATCTGGCGGTCGAGATTGAAAAAAGGATGCGTGAATTGTGTTTTAGTATGCGGTAATGGCGAGCCTTGCCCTTTACTGGTTTGCCAAACATCCATGACTCAAATGATTGAGAATGAGCTCAGCGGGGTCCATGAGCCCCCACCAGACTCCGAAATGACCCTGGCATCGGACGGCCTGTTCCCGAGCACGATATGGACGCAAGTGCTGGCTGCGCGAGAAAATGATTCCGAACTGCTGCGTGCCATGGAGCAACTGGCGCGGGGCTACTGGCGGCCGCTCTATGTCTTTGCCCTTCACCGCGGCTTCTCCCACGAGGAGGCGGCTGACTCCGTGCAGGGCTTCTTCGAGCATCTTCTGACACGGGAGACGCTGCGCAGCATCGAGCGTCGTGACGTTCGTTTCCGCACCTGGCTGCTCGCCTGTTTCAAAAACTGTCTCGGCCGCGTTCGACGTCGTGAGCGCGCGGCAAGACGTGGGGCCGGGCAGCAGATCGTGCCGCTCCATGAGCTTCAGGAGATGGAAATGGAAGCCGCGGGCATCGCCGCAGCGGGTGAGCCTGAGAACTTGTATGACCGCCGATGGGCGCGGGCGGTCTTTGATCGCGCTCTCCAGCGGCTGGACGCGGATATTGCCGCCAAGGACCGCCGCCCTTACTTCGAGGCCTTGCGCAGGCAGGTCTTCGATGCCAGCGGGTCAGGCATGAGCTGGGAGGGTTTCGCGGAGCAGCATGGCATGGAGGTCGGTGCCGCGCGCAAGGCCGGTCATGATCTGCGCCAGCGCTTCGCGGGGCTGCTCCGGGCGGAGGTGCGCAGCATCGTGGGTGGGGAGGCAGAGGTGGACAGTGAATTGCGCTATCTCGCCAGTCTGCTCATCGAAGAGTCGTAACGTGAGGCGGCTTTGTGCATGAAACCAAGGTACGCATGAGTGTTGCTAATCCAAAAACGCCACCAACTGACCGCTGTCCGGTCTGCCAGGGAGTGCTTGAGGTTGACCGGATCTGTCTCCGATGCCATTTCCATGAGGCCATCGAAGCGTCGGAACCAACCGGGTATCCCAGGGCTGAGGGCGGAGGCAGTGACCTGAAGCCAGCCTTCGCCCGGCTGGGGCGGATCACCCTGCCGTGCGACTTTGCCCGGCATCGGCTGGTGCGCGAAATCGCCTCCGGCGGCATGGGCATCGTCTATGAGGCGCAGGACCTGCGGCTAAGACGCACCGTGGCGCTGAAGATGATCCGCTGCGCCGCGCTGGCCTCTCAGGATGAAGTCATACGCTTCCGCGCGGAGGCGGAGGCGGTCGCCAACCTGGACCATCCGAACATCGTCCCGCTTTATGACGTGGGAGAGGAGGACGGGGTGCCCTATTTCACCATGCGGCTGGTGAAGGGAGAGCCTCTCTCCGCCCGCCTGCAAAGAACCAGCGCACCACTCTCCTCAGAGGAGGCCGTGCGGCTGATGGTTCCCGTTGCACGGGCGGTGCAGCATGCGCACGAGCGCGGCATTCTGCATCGGGATCTCAAGCCTGGAAACATCCTCTTGGAAGAGGGCGGAGAGCCCCAGCTCACCGACTTCGGTCTGGCGAAGATGCTGGACTCCGATTCCCAGCTCACCCGTTCCCATGCCCAGCTCGGCACCCCGCAGTACATGAGTCCGGAGCAGGCCGCAGGTCATTCCCGTCAGATCACCACGGCCAGTGATGTCTGGGCACTGGGGGTGATTTTATACCAGATCCTCACGCAGCGCCTCCCCTTCAATGGCGAGAGCACGCCGGAGATTCTGCGCAAAGTGGTGGAGACGGAGGCCGAACCCTTCACGACCGAGAGGTTCAAGTTCTCCAGGGTAGATTCTGCCAGAAACCGCCTGCCAGGGGAGGGTACGTCCATGATCCATGACCGGGATCTGGCCACCATCGTGGAGCGTTGTCTTGAGAAAAATCCCTCCCAGCGACCACCAGGAGCCGCTTACCTGGCGGAGGAACTGGAGCGCTGGCTCCGCGGAGAACCCATCCGCCTACGGCAGGTGACGAATCATGAACGCCTCTGGAAATGGGCCCGCAGGAATGCCAAAACGGCCTGCGCCATCCTGCTAACCGCCACCTCCATGATCGTCGGCACGACGGTGGCCGTCCGGCAGGCCGTACTGGCCACGCGCGCCCAGCACCTGGCGGAGCGCCAGCTCTCCGACGCCAATGCGGCCACCGATGTGATGCTCGGCACGCTGGGTACCCTGTCGTCCAAATACGAGGATGAGCCGCTCGACCGCAAAACACTTGTCAGCCGCATCATCGAGGAGGTGCGCGCCTATCAGGGAGACCCGCTGCGCAAAGTCCGCCTGCTGGCCCGGCTGGCGGATGTGGCTCCTGATGACCAGGCCGTGGCAGTCCGTGAGGAGGCCCTGAAGCTGGCAGAGCCGCTGCTGGGGCCGGAAGAACATGAGCTTTGGGATCTTCGCTTTGGCCTTGCCAAACAAAAAGCCGTCGCGGCCAACACTCGCATGGACGCCTTGCCCGCCCTGCAGAGCGCTCATGAGTGGTATCTCAACCAGCTCGGGCCGGAGCACCCCAAGACCGTGCATGCCGCCTATCAGCTCGGCCGCAGTCTCCACTTCACAGGCAAGTACCGGCAGGGAGCGGAGTTGCTGGCAGAAGCGCTGGCCGCAGTGGTAAAAAAGCCTGCCGCTTATGAAGCCAACGCCCATCTCCTCTACCGGCTAGACCTCGCGCACGCGCTTAACAAAGAAGGCCGCAAAGAGGAAGCGCTCAGCCTGGGCCGCCAAAACGTCGCCCTTGCCCTCAAGGAACTGGGGCGCAAAAACTACCTGTCAGGCCGCGTTTTGCTGAACCACGCCGAGATGTGTGAGGCGCAGGGCGGGCTGGAAGAGGCCGCCACCGTCGGCACCCAGGCCTTGGAGATCCTCTTCGCAGCCGCCAGCCCGCTGGTGCCCCCCACGCAGCGCTGCCTCGCCCTTGTCAAAAGGTTGAGGGAAAATAGCAAGAACTACGCCGAGCTCGCCGAGGTGTTGAAGCTCGCCCTCGCCGCCTATCAGGCCGACCTCAAAGGCGACGACCTGCGCACCACCACCTGTGTCAAGCTCTGCTCCCAGGCCCTCGTTTCGGCTGGGCGCAGCCACGAGGCCGAACAGTTGAATCAAGAATGGCTGAAGCGACTAAGCCGCCCTGAGGGAGGGCTGCGGGCCGCTGCCGAACCGGTCCTGCGCGGTCATCTCGAGTTGTTGCGTGCAGAGCAGCGCCACGCGGAGGTCGAGCACTTTCAGCGGCAGATCATTGCCCTCCTGGCGCAGTTCCGGCCCGAAGACAGGCAGCGCTGGGCAGATGTCAGCGGCCTGGCGCAACTCCTGATTTCCCAAGGTCGCCACGCCGAGGCCGTGCCGCTGCTGCAAATGGCCATTCCACAGTTGGAGACAGCTGAAGGCCGGCTGAAGGCAGAAGTTTTGCAGACCGCCAGGAGCCGCCTGGAAGTCGCGCTCAAGGGCCGCGCGGGGGATCGATGAAATCAGCTTCCCCCCTTGACGTCGGTGGTGGGAATCCAGATGGATTCCAACGGGAATCAACATCCGCTCACACCTTCACGACGGATTCCGCGACCATTTAAAATGGCGAAAGGGAACCGCTTCGAAAGCGCGCAATGTAAGATATATAAATGGCAGCCTCAAGGCTTCGCGTCCAGCTCGAACACAAATGGCAGCCCCTGCTGCTTGAGCATTTCCTGCTCCTTTGCCATGTAGCGCGCCGCGATGCGGGAGAAGGAGCCGTCTTTGCGCATGCGCGCGAGCGTCTCGTCCACCCGGGCCTTCAACTCCGCATCCTGCTGCCGCAATCCCACGGCCCAGAACTCCTCATCCGCATGCACCGGTGCCAGCAGCGCGCGGGTCTTGTCCGGGTGCTGCTTGTGGTAGTTCATGATGGAGATCTGGTCGTACACCCAGGCATCGACATTGCCGTTCACCACCTCCATCACGCATGACGCGTCGAGGTCCAGGGCCTTGATCCGCGCCTGTGGCAGGTGTTTCCGCGCCCATGCCTCTCCCGTGGTGCCCAAACGCACCACGACACGGCGTCCAGGCGCCTTCAGGTCCTCCGCGCCCTGCACCGGCGCGTCCTTCGCTGCCAGGATCGAAAGTACGGTCCTCACATACGGCTCGGAGAAGGCGATGGACTTCCTCCGCTCGTCATTTGCCGTCATGGAGGAGATCACCAGGTCGATCGAGCCCGTTCGCAGCGCCGTGATGAGCCCGTCAAAGTTGATGTTGCGGAACTCGACCTCCTTGCCGGTCGTTTTCGCGATCTCACGCCCGATCTCCACGCTCACTCCGGTGACCTGGCCCTTTTCATCCATGAACTCAAAAGGCGGATACGTCGCGTCCATGCCGATGACCAGCACATCCCGCTTCGAGCAGCCAGCGAGCACGACGGTGAGGAAGAGAATGAAGAAGCGCATGACCAACGAGGATGAGCACGGAGCGTGGCCTCATCAAGCGCGCGCACCGGCATGACGCAAGGCTGTAATCAGGGACGGGGCCGAGTTGCGAATGCACCATGTCACCAAAAACACGGGTCTGTTTGCTGCATTCGACAACGCACGGGAGGGCGGGATTTCCCCTTGCCCCCGCTGGGGCGGGACGCTAACGAACGCCCTTTCTCCCCTAAACCATGGCCCAGTCCGACCGCCAGCACACCCTTGCCAAACCCGTGTCCATCACGGGAACCTCGCTGCACACCGGCGAGCAGGTCACACTCACCTTGCAGCCTGCCCCGGAGAATTTCGGCTTCAAATTCCGCCGCGTGGACCTGGAGGACAGGCCCTTCATTCCCGCCCTGGCCGAGAAGGTGCAGAAGGTCGAGCGCGCCACGACCATCGCCGAGGGCGGCGTTAATGTGCACACTGTGGAGCATGTGCTCTCCGCGCTCACAGGCATGGGCGTGGACAACTGCATCATCGAGATGGACGCCAACGAGCCGCCCATCGCCGACGGGAGCGCGATGCCCTTCGTGGAGTTGATCAAATCCGCCGGACTGGCCGTGCAGAAGGAGGCGCGCAAGGTTTTCGAGGTGCGGGAGCCGATCTACCAGGAGACGCGCGACGGCACCATCCTGACCATCGTCCCGGACAAGAAGTTCCGCGTTTCCTGCACGAATGTGGGCCCCAATGGCCGCTTCACCCAGTATTTCAGCACGGAAATCAACCCGGAGACTTACGAGAAGGAGATCGCCTCCGCGCGCACCTTTGTCTATTATGAGGACATCGCACCGCTGATGGAAAAGGGCCTCATCAAAGGCGGCACGCTGGAGGCCGCCATCGTCATCCGCGGTGACTCGCTCCTTTCCAAGCAACCGCTCCGTTACGCCGACGAATTCGTGCGCCACAAGATCCTCGACATTGTGGGCGACCTCACGCTCTCCGGCAAACGCATCCTCGGCCATGTGATCGCCGTGCGCCCGGGCCACGGCCCGAACACCGAGCTGGCACGCGCCATTGTGAAGCAGTACGAGACAATGCGCAGCATGGTCCCCGCCACCGTGAACATCCCCCTCGGTGACGCCGTGCTCGACATCAACGAGGTGATGAAAATCCTCCCGCACCGCTATCCCTTCCTGCTGGTGGACCGCATCATCGGCTTCGAAGGGGAGACAAAGTGCACCGGCATCAAAAACGTCACCATCAACGAGCCCTTCTTCCAGGGGCACTTCCCCGGCCATCCGATCATGCCTGGCGTGCTGCAACTGGAGGCCATGGCGCAGGTGGCCAGCGTGGTGCTGCTGCGCATGCCGGACAACCAGGGCAAAATCGGCTACTTCATGAGCGCGGATAACGTCAAGTGGCGCCGGCCCGTGATGCCCGGTGACACGCTCATCATCGAGACCGAGATACTCAAGATGAAGCGCAGCATCGCCACAGGTGTGGGCCGCTGCATCGTCAACGGCCAGGTCGTGTCCGAAGCCGACCTGATGTTCAGCCTCGTGGACCGGTGAGCAACTGACAAACACTGAAAGCTAAAAGATGAAAATCAGAGGCTTTCAGCGGATTCGCCTCCATCCGGGTTCCTTTGGCCTTTAGATTTCATCCTTTATTCTTTCTGATTGTGATCCACCCCACCGCCATCATCGACTCCAAAGCGCAAATCGGCGCGGACTGCCACATCGGGCCTTATTGCATCATCGGGCCGGATGTGGCGTTGGGCGACGGCTGCTGGCTCCAGCACCACGTGACGATCATGGGGCCGTCCCGCATCGGCAAAGGGAACAAATTCTTCGCCTACGGCTCCATCGGCCAGCAGACCCAGGATTTGAAATACAAGGAGGAACCCACCTGGCTGGAAATAGGGGACAACAACACCTTTCGTGAGTTTTGCACCGTCCACCGCGCCACCGCGCCGGGCGACAGGACCGTCATCGGCAGCCACAACAACTTCCTGAGCTACGTCCATATCGCGCACGACTGCGTGGTGGGAAATCATGTCATCTTCTCCAACAACGGCACGCTGGCAGGTCATGTCGTCGTCGAGGATCACGTCATCCTCGGCGGTTTGAGCGCCGTGCACCAGTTCTGCCGCATCGGCACCCGCAGCATCATCGGCGGCTGTGCCAAGGTCACCCAGGACATCCCGCCCTACTGCACCGCGGATGGCAATCCGGCCCGCGCCCGCGGCCTGAACATCGTGGGTCTCCAGCGCGCCGGTTTCACCCGCGACCAGATGCGCGCGTTGCGCCAGGCCTTCCGCAAAGTGTATCGCAGCGGTTTGAACAACGCCCAGGCCGTCGAGGAACTGCGCGCAGGCGAACTCAGCCCCGAGGCCGCCGCCTTCACCGATTTCGTCGCCAGCACGAAGCGTGGCATCATTCCTGGTGGCAAGGTGGCCGCCTCCGAAAACGAGGAAGATTGATCTTTCCCCCTCCCTGCCTTAAAAAGGCGGCATGCTCATCCTCACGCCCAGGCATCCGGCACGCCAAGGCTTCACGCTGATGGAAACCTTGATCGCGTTGTCGATTTTCGCCTTGGCGGTGGTTTCGCTGGCGGAGGCGATCCAAAGCGCCGGCCGCGCCTCGACCATCGTCCGCCAGGAGGTTCGCATTCATGACCGCATGGCCGCCATCACCGCCGAGACGACGCGCCTGGTGGCCCTGCAGGCCGCCGGAGCGCGCCCCACGCTGCCACCTGCCGTGGAGGAGGAGGGCGTGACCTACAAGGTCGCGGTGCAGGAGATCAAAAACCTCAAAAACAAGGACCAGGTGCCTGTCGAAGGGTTGTGGGAGGTCATCACCACCGCCGAGTGGATGGAGGGCACGATGAAGCAGCAGATGGAGGACCGCGCGTGGGTCTATCCACCCCTGCTGCCTCCTCTGCAGTGACCCCCAGGGCCTCAGGCGGCCGCCACGGCCTCCTCAAGGCCGCGGATCGCCTCCTTCATGTCCGGCGGTCCGAAGGACGAGGTGCCGCACACAAACAAATTCGCCCCGTGACGGCGCGCGACCGGCGCCGTGTGCGTGTAAATGCCGCCGTCCACCTCCAGATGATAGCTCAAGCCATGCACGTCACGATGATCACGCGCGGCGGCCAGTTTTGGCATCGTTTCCTTCTCCATGAACGGCTGCCCGCCAAATCCGGGCACCACGGTCATCACCAGCAGGAGGTCGATGTCGTTCACATAAGGCAGCGCGGCCTCGAAGGGCGTGTCCGGATGCAGCGCGATGCCGCAATGCCTCCCAGCCGCGCGGATGCGCTTCAAGGTGGCGGAGACCGATGTCTCATAGTCCGCCTCCACATGGATCGTGATGTTGTCCGCCCCCGCCTTGATGAAACGCTCCAGATAATGATCCGCACGGTGGATCATCAGATGCACATCCAGGTACATCGACGTGCATTTCCGCACCACCTGCACCATTTGCGGGCCGAAGGAGATGTTGTCCACGAAGCTGCCGTCCATCACATCCAGGTGCAGCCACTTCGCGCCAGCCTCCTCCGCGCGCCGCACCTCCGCCGCGACCTGGGACCAGTCGGCGGCGAGCAGGGACGGAAGGATCAGATTGGAGGTATGGGACATGCGTGTTCTAAACCAGCCGGCGGTCCAAGTTTCAAGTTTCAAGTTGCCGTATTCCCGGGTAGAACTGCGTGGCTTGAACCCTGATCCTGATGCCTTCATCCTCGACGACGCGCATTTCATGCGGGAGGCCCTGCGCCAGGCGCGCAAGGCCGCGCGGCAGAACGAAGTGCCCATCGGAGCCGTGATCGTGCATGAGCAGCGCATCATCGCCCGCGCATGGAACCAGGTGGAGACGCTCAAGGACGCCACGGCGCACTCGGAAATGCTCGCGCTCACCCAGGCGCAAAGCGCCGTGGGGGACTGGCGGCTCACCGACTGCGATCTCTATGTCACCAAGGAGCCATGCCCCATGTGCGCCGGTGCCATCGTCCACTGCCGCGTGCGCCGTGTCATTTTCGGCTGCCCGGATGTCAAAGGTGGTGCCGCAGGAGGTTTCTGGAACCTGCTCCAGGCGCCCAATCTCAACCACCGCTGTGAAATCACGTCCGGCATTCTCCAGGAGGAGTGTGTGACGGTCCTGAAGGACTTTTTCGCCGAAGCACGCCGCCGCCGCGCCGAGGGGCGTGAGCATGCCAAAGGCATCTCCGCCACGCTGCCAGGAGATCCGCTCCACTTCGACGGCCCCTGACGATTGGATGAGTCACGGGATGCGCAGGATGCCCGCACCGACAGCCGTTTGCGGAGCTCCGGTGGGCCGCGCGCTACGGGCGAGCACCGTTGGAACGTTCACGCCTTGATAGCCCTTGCCCAGCAGATAGGCCGCGGTGCCGCTGACGATCGCCGCGGCCTGGGAGGTGCCGCTGCCGATCACGAGTTTCCCATCCGCGTAAGCCGAGACGATGCCCACGCCGGGCGCGGCCAGCGTGAGCCCCCTGCCTGAATTGGAAAACCACGCCTGCGTGCCCGTGGCATCCACCGCGCCCACGCTGACCACGCCGGGGAGGCCCGCCGGAAACGACAACGCATTCGCCTGCTCGTTCCCGGCGGCGGCCACGATCACCACGCCCCGCGCCAGCGCGTGCTGCACGGCCTGCTCCAGCACCGGAGAGCTCTGCATGCTGCCCAGGCTGATGTTGATCACCTGCGCACCGGCACCGACCGCGCGCATGATCCCTTCCGCCAGCAGCGCGGTGTTGCTGTTGCCCTGCGGGTCGGCGACTCGCACGTCCAGGATCGTCGTGCCGGGCGAAATGCCGCCCACCTGCCCGTCCGAGCCCGCAATCAGAGATGCCATGGCCGTGCCATGCCCGTGAAAAGGCTGGCCGTCATTGACCAGATCCAGATGCGTCACGCTGACGTTTTGCAACGCGGGATGATCCAGCACACCGCTGTCGAGCACCGCCACGGTGGTCCCCTTCCCCCAACCTGCGCGACTGGCCGGCGCGCCGATCAAATCCAGGCCCTGGGAGCGGAACGGGGCGCTGCCGCCCGCATTGTTCGTATCTGTCTGCGGCTGCGCGGGCAGCCCCGGGATGCGCGCGATGAGATTCGGCCCGGCATGCGTGATGTCCTCGCGGTGCGCCGCCAGTTCCTCCCGCAGCGCCCCGAGGTCTTTGAAACGCAAACGCACGCTGAGCAGCGTGGGGTCATGACTGATGACCTCCAGGCCGTTTTGCGCCGCGCGGGCGCGGAAGGCGGCCAGCGCCTCCGCCGATTTGAAGCCCAGCAGCGCCTCCCCGGGCAGGGCATCAGGCCGCGCCAGCCCGTCAGCCAGTTCCGCAGCGAGATCCGCCTGCTGCGCCGTCGCCGCCGCGTCAGCAGGCTGCCCGGCATCAACCACCGCCCGTGTCTGGGGTGCCGCCGCATGCCGGGCCGGCATTCCTCCTCTCTCGATCATGACCGGAACCTCGGGAGCCGAGCTCATCTCGTGAAACAACCACACCATGGCCGCGGCCATCGCCAGAAAGGCGAGCGAGGACAGAAAAATGGCGGCACGGCCGGTCATGATGGTAATCTAGGTCCTCAACGGGCCGTCCGCATCCACGGAATGCGCTTCATCCCTTGGGCCACCGGCCGGGATGAATCAAATCGGGGGGCATGGAGGGGCGCTCGTGCAGCCACCGGTCGATCAGCCCGCGCTGGGCTGCGGCAGAGGTGGCCAGCCGCGCATTTTCCCGCACCTGGGCGCCCGTGTCCGCGCCAAGCACGATCACAGCCTCCTCTCCCAGCCACGAGCCAAAGGCCATCGCCAGTTCCGCAGGCGTGATGGCATGGCGATGGCAGAAATCCCGTAGAAAACGCAGCGCCTCCACCGCGCCGGGGATGTGCTGGGCGCGCGGATGGTCCGGGGACAGGAAAAACAGACCTTGGAGGAAGATCGAGCGGACAAAAACAAGCGCGCCGCATTCTGCCGCGCGCTTGAACACCCCGGCGTCCACGCTGTGGGTGTCAAACAGGTTGCAGGGCACCTGCACACAGCCAAAGCCGGCCTCCAGACCTTGCAGCGCGCGTTTCGGGTCATAGCACGAAACTCCCGTCCTCCGTGTCCGGCCCGCGGTGCCCAGCGCGGCAAACTCCGCCACGCGCGGATGGTCCAGATCATCCTCCCGGTGCAGCAGCAAGGCGTCCACGAAAGGCAGGCCCAGCCTGCCCAGCGCCTCGTCGAGTTGCGCCGCGGGCGCGCGCGCCTCGTCGAGCACAAATTTCGTCGCCACCGCCGGGGGGGCGTCCGCCCACACCTGCGGCATGAGGCGGCCCAGCACCGCCTCGCTTTCGCCATAAGCGGCGGCCGTGTCCAGCCAGGTGTAGTCCTGCTCGCGCGCAGCGCGCAGGATCTCCAGCGCGGTTTCATCATCCGGCCTGCCTGCTTCATTGGCGATCCCGTAGGGAATGCCCAGTTGCACCGTTCCAAGCGCGAGTTTCATGCGGACGCGGGATTCCCGTGCGGTCAATGCTTCACCTCGCCATCAGGGCCATGGGTGGGCGGGCGGAAGAAGAGGGCCAGCAGCACGATGCCAGCCAGCGCCATGCCCGAGGGCACCAGGAAAAGCGATTTGTAGTCCACGACGCCGTCCTTCGTGTAATTCGCGAGCAGTTGCGGGAAGAGCTTGCTGGCCACGACCATGCCCACCCCCAGGATGAGCAGATTAAAGAGGCCCTGCGCGCTGGTGCGCACGTCTTTCGGAAACACCGCGTCCACAAAAATGTACACGGTCACGAAGAAGAACGCATAGCAGATGCCGTGGAGCACCTGGACGGCGATGATGAGCCATTGGTTTTCCGGCGTGCCAAAGAAGGCAAAAATGCCAAAACGTGCCGCATGGCCCAGGATGCCGAGGATGAGCGTCACCTTCCAGCCGAGTTTCTTGAGCACCGCGCCGAGGATGAGCATGGTGACGATCTCCGCCACCTGCCCAATGCTGCTGACGACCATGCTCATGTTCGCCGAGATGCCCACCTTTTGCAGGAAGCCGTCGATCACGACGAAGTAGCCGTTGTGGATGGTGGAGTCGATGAAAGTCACCAGGAAGAGCACCAGCACGAAGGGATTGCCCAGCAGCTTGACCGCCTTGAGCCAGGCCACCTTGTCCATGCCCTCCACATCCTTGCGCGGCGGCGTGTGCGGCAGCGTGAGGCTGAAGGCGGCCAGCACGAACGAGATGATGCCCGCCACGATGAAGACCCACTTTGTCTCCGCCGCGCCCGCCTTTTCGCTGAGCAGGAAAATGAACGGCCAGCTCACGATGATCCAGCCGATCGTGCCGCCCATGCGCACAAAGCCGAAATCCTTGGCCGGGTCCTTGAGGTTGGCGAAGGCCAGCGAGTTCGTCACGGAGATCGTGGGCACATACAGCAGGCAGTAGGTCACGAAACAGCCAAAAAATGGCCAGAACTCGGTCTGGAAGGCTGTCGCCACCAGCGCGATGCCGCCGATCACATGCGAAAACGCCAGGAAACGCTCCGCGGAGAAGTTACGGTCCGCGAACTGGTTGCTGAAAAAGATGCCGACGATGGACGCGATGCCGAAGGAACTGCCGACGAGCCACTGCTGGTCCGGCGTGAACCCCAGCATGCCCATATAGGAGAAGATCTTGATCTGCCAAGCCCCCCAGATGGCGATCTCCAGGATCATCATGAGGAAGAGCTTGAATTTGATGCTGTTGCTGGTGGTGTCGGTCATAAGCGGGCGCGAGGCTAGGGAGCGCCGCTTCCGTTGGCAAGACAAAAACAGGACCTCGGATGCCAGATGGAAGATCGGCACACAATCGCACGCTGACTGTCTAAGCGGGCCTCTTCGCCGCGTTTGAAGAAGCACTCATGCGCCGCTTCCTCTTCCTTCTCCCTCTCGCCGCCTTCGCTCAAACCAGTCCGCCGCCGAAGGCACCCGTCGTTCCCACCGACCTCGCGCCGCAGATCGAGACGCTGAAGCCCGGCGTGAAGATGACGCTGCTCGCCGAGCATCCCGCGCTCGTCACGCCCACGGGCATCGATGTCGATGACAAAGGCCGCATCTGGCTCGCCGCGTGCCACACGCACTTCCGGCCGGAAGGTTACGAAGGCCCTCAGCATGACGAGATCCTCGTGTTCGATGCCGAGGGCAAAAACCGCCGCGTCTTTTACAACAAAACCGATGCCACCATGCACGTCGAAGTCGGCCCCGATGGCTGGATCTACCTCGCGGAGCGCGACCGCGTGCTGCGCGTGAAGGACAGCGATGGCGATGGCACGGGCGATACCGAGGAAAACCTCGCCACGCTCGACACCGTGGCCGATTACCCGCACAACGGCCTCAGCGGCATGGCCTGGCATCCCGATGGCGGTCTCGTGTTCTCGCTCGGTGAGAACTTCGGCAAAGACTGGACGCTAACCGGCACCGATGGCGCGAAGGTCAGCGGTCGCGGTGAAGGCGGCGTCTTTCGCTGCACCGCCGATGGCAAAGGCCTGCGCCGCATTGCCCGCGGCTTCTGGAATCCTTTTGGCCTGCTCGTGCGTGCCGATGGCGAAATCTTCGCCGCCGAAAACGATCCTGGCAGTCGTCCGCCATGTCGTTTGCTGCATGTCGTCGAAGGCGCGGACTACGGCTTTCAATGGGTCTATGGCAGCGCACCGGTGCATCCCTTCGTCGCGTGGAATGGGGAGCTGCGCGGCACGCTCGGCATGGTGCATCCGAGTGGGGAAGGCCCCTGCGCCGTCGTCGAGCTCGGCGGCGGTGTCATGATCCCAAGCTGGAGCGATCACAGCATCGACTACTTCCCGCTCACGCGAAAAGGCGCTGGCTACACCTCCGAGCGCATCCCGCTCGTGAAAGGCAGCGACTTCTTCCGCCCCGTTTGCATGGCGTCAGGCCCCAACGGCGCGTTTTACCTCACCGACTGGGTTTTCAGCTCCTACCCGATTCATGGCCGCGGACGCCTGTGGAAGCTTGAAATCGAAAAACAGCCCTGGATCGCCGAAAAGCAGCCTGAAACGCCCGAAGCTGCTCTCGCCAAAAAACTCCGCGAAGGCCGCGAAACACCCGAAGTGGCCGAATTGCTCAAGCTGGCTCGTGGAAGCGACAAATACCTCGCCGACGCCGCTTTGACTGCGCTTTCGAGATCCAAACTGAGCGTGGAAGCCGTGAAAGCACTCGCGCCTCAAGATCGCGTGTGGGCTTTCGTCGCAATGCGTCGTGCCGATTTGAGCGACGCCAAGTGGGTGCGTGCCTTCTTCGACGATCCCGATGCCGAAATACGCTTCGAATGCCTGCGTTGGATCGCCGATGCGGTGCTCAAAGAATTCCAGCCGCAGGTCGAGGCCATGCTCAGCGATTCCAAACTCGACTTCCGCCTCTTCGAAGCCGTGCTCGCCACTTGGAACACCCTTCGCGGTGAACCCGGCGCCGGCGTCACCAACCCCGAAGTGCTCGTCGAGCGCATCACCGATCCAAAAACGCCAAACAACATCATCCTCTACTGTCTGCGACTTGCTCCGGCAAAACATCCCAAACTCACGATCCAACTCTTGCGCAGGTTGGTGGCCACGAATGATCCATTTCTGGCACAGGAGGTTGCCTATACTTTGAAAGAGCGCGGCTCTGATGAGGATCGAGATCTACTTTTCGAAGTCGCTTCAAAACCATGGAACCCACCTTTTCTCCGAGCGACCGCTGTTATGGGCCTCGCAGGTTCATCAAACCAACGGCATCAAGCCCTGCTTCTTGAACTCGCGGAAGTATCAAACTCATCCGTCTTGCAAAGCGAGGCGCGCAGAGCCCTGCGTTTTGATAGTCATGACAAGTATTTCACCCCTGATAGCAATCCGCCGCCATTCGATGACACTGACGCGTGGCTCAAACGGCTCGACTCCCTGCCTGGGAAAGGAGACTCCTCGGCCGGTCGCCGCATCTTCTTCAACAGCAAGGTCGCCCTCTGCTCCTCCTGCCATCGCCACAGCGGTCGTGGCAACGTCGTCGGCCCCGATTTGACCCTCATCGCCCAGCAAGGCGACCGCGCCGCCATACTCCGATCCATCCTCGAGCCGCATCGCGAGGTCGCGCCGCAGTTTTACCCCTCCGTCGTCGAACTCAAAGACGGCACCACCTTCACCGGCATCCTGCTCCGCTCCTCCAGTACCGAAGTCTTCCGCGACCTCACCGGCAAAGAAAAATCCTTCCCCGAAGCCGACATCCTCAAACGCACCGAACTCCGCACCTCCCTGATGCCGCCCGGCTTGGTGATGTCACTCACGAATGCCGAACTGCGTGACCTGCTGGCGTTTTTGATGCAGTAGCCAAGTGTGGCGGTCTATCTGCCATTCATCAGCCTGAGTTTCACGAGATGAGTCGTCACGACCATCTTGATGACCTTCTCATCACCACCATCGATCAAAGTGCGAAAACAGCCGCACCCTCCGGAGGTGCTGGAAGCCTCGTTCCGTCCTCAGGCAGCATATCTGACCTCCGCGCATTTTTTCGATGCAAAGTCCTCTGCCTGCGACATGAGAAGTGAATGTCCGAACCTGCATCCCCCACCAAACGCTGGCGCATCCTGCACTCCGAGGCCTCCCGGGGCTGGGGCGGGCAGGAGCACCGGGTGATGGCGGAACTGCGCGGATTCCAGCAGCGCGGGCATGAGGTGTGGCTCATCGCCCATCCAGAGGCGAAGCTGGTGCCGCGGGCGCGGGAGGCCGGGATCGGCGTGTTGGAGTGTGCGTTTGACCGCAAACGCCTGCCGCTCGACGCGCTCCAACTGGCCTGGTGGCTGCGCAAGCAGCGCATCGACATCGTGAACACGCACAGCTCCCGTGACGGCTGGCTGCTGGGCATCGCCGCGCGGCTGGCGCGCGTGCCGCTGCTCATCCGCAGCCGCCACATCGACGTGAGCTACCCGCATCCCTCCATCAGCAAGCACGCCTTCACGACCTTTGCCGATCATGTGCTGACGACGAGCGACAAGATCACGCAGCACTTCAAACGCATCTTTCCCCTCACGGACGCGGACATCACCACGCTGCCCACCGGCATCGATGTGAAGCTGTATCATCCGCAGGGAAACCGTGCCGCGCTGCCGGTGCAGCCCGGCACGCCTGTGGTGGGCATGGTGAGCGTGCTGAGGTCCTGGAAGGGGCACGGCACCTTCTTCGACGCAGTGCGCCTGCTCAGGGATCAACGGCGGCAGATTCAGTTTGTGGTGGTGGGCGGCGGCGCGGAGGTGGCAAAATTCCAGGAAAGGGCGAATGCCCACGGCGTCGGCGCGGCAGTGGCCTTCACCGGGCACCGCGAGGACGTGGCGGATGTGCTGCGCGCGCTGGATGTGCTGTGCATCCCTTCCACCAGGCACGAGGGCGTTCCGCAAATCGGCCTGCAGGCCCTGGCCTGCCAGACGGCGGTGATCGGCAGCCAATGCGGCGGCATTCCTGAAATCATCCGCGAGGGCGAGACAGGACGCCTCTTTCCCATCGGCGATGCCGGGGCACTGGCACAGCGCATCATCGAAACCATCGAGCAAAAGGAGGAAACGGAGCGCCTCTGCTCACGCGGCCGCGTGCTGGTCGAGCGCGAGCACAGCCTGGAGGTGATGCTCGACAAGCTGGAAGGCCTCTACCGGCGCTATCTAGGCTGACAAAGCCCTGGCGGCGCTCAGCCGATTTTTTCCGCTCTAAAATGCCCGCGCAAGACCTCGGGGATCAGGATCGAGCCGTCTGCCTGCTGATACGTCTCCACAAGCGCGACGAATAACCGCGCCAGGGCGGTGCCGCTTCCGTTGAGCGTGTGCGGAACACGGTTTTTGCCGTTTTCGTCCTTGTAGCGCAGGTTCATGCGGCGCGCCTGGTAGTCACCAAAGTTCGAGCAGGAGGAAACTTCAAGATAGGAGCCCTGGCCCGGTGCCCAGACCTCGATGTCATAGGTTTTTGCGGAGCCGAAGCCGATGTCGCCCGTGCAGAGCTCGATCACCCGGTAATGCAGGCCGAGGAGTTGGAGGACTTTTTCAGCGTGACCTGTCAGAGCCTCCAATTCGGCCATGCTGCTCTCCGGCGTGGTGATCTTTACCAGTTCGACCTTGTCAAACTGATGCATGCGGATGAGGCCGCGCGTGCCCAGGCCCGCGCTGCCGGCCTCGCGACGGAAGCAAGGCGTGTAGGCCGCGTAGTTGATCGGCAGTTTTTCCAATGGAACGATTTCATCGCGATGGAGGTTGGTCACCGGCACCTCGGCGGTGGGGATCAGATACAGATCGTCCTCGGGGCTGTGATACACCTGGTCGCCAAACTTCGGCAACTGTCCCGTGCCGACGAGGCAGTCAGGCTTCACGAGCAGCGGCGGGCTGACTTCCTGATAACCGTGCTGCGTGGTGTGCAGGTCGAGCAGGAAATTGATCAGCGCACGTTCCAGCCGGGCGCCCGCTCCTTTGTAAACGACAAAGGCGCTGCCGGTGATCTTCGCTCCGGCCTCGAAGTCAATCATGCCCAGCGCGCCGGCCACGGCGGTGTGGTCCTTGGGCTCGAAAGCAAACTCTGGTTTCACACCCCAGCGGCGCACCTCGGGATTCTCCTCGGCGCTGTGACCGACGGGGCATGCCTCATGCGGCAGATTGGGGATGCTGAGGAGCAGGTCGCGCTGCTTCGCATCGCTTGCATCGGCTTCACGGCCGATTTCGTCGATCCGGCTGCCGATGCCGCGCACCTCGGCCTCGATGGCACTGGTGTCCTGGCCGTTTTTCTTCGCGATGCCGATCTCCTTGCTGATGCGGTTGCGGTCGCTTTGCAGCTTCTGGCGTTCCGTTTCCGCGGCGCGGCGCTGCGTGTCGATCTCCAGCACCTGATCCACGAGGGACGCATGATCACCGCCACGGTTGGCGAGGCGTTGTTTCACGGAATCAGGATTTTCGCGCAGCAGTCGGATGTCGAGCATAGGGGCGCGGAGACTAGCGGGATGGTGGGGGATTGCAAATCCGCGCTCCTCATCCACGCTGCGGCATGATCTACCTCGACGCCAACGCCACCACGCCCCTCGATCCGGCGGTGCTGGAGGCGATGCTGCCGTTTCTGCGGGAAAACCAGGCCAATCCCTCCTCCAGCTACTCGACGGGGCGGCAGGCGCGGCGGGCGGTGGAGGCCGCGCGGGACGCGGTGGCGGCCCTGGCCGGTGCAGAGGCGCGGGAAGTCGTGTTCACGTCCTGCGCCACGGAGTCGATCAACACCGTGCATGAGTCCGTATGGCATTTGTGGCCGGAAAAGCCGCTTCTGATCACCACTGCGGCGGAGCATGCCGCCGGGCTCGAATGCGCGCGGCGCTGGCAGCGGCGTGGCGGCAGCGTGCATCATCTGAAAACCGGGCAAAGCGGCCTGATCGACCTCGCAGAGCTCGAAGCCGCCCTGAAATCCGCCCCTGCGGCCCTCGTCTCCGTTTTGTGGGCCAACAACGAGACCGGTGTCATCCAGCCGATGCGCGAGATCACCGCGCTGGCCCACGCGCATGGCGCGCTGGTGCATGCGGACGCGGTGCAAATGATCGGCAAGGCCAGGCTCGACGCCGAGACAGACTTTCTCAGCCTCAGCGGGCACAAATTTCATGCGCCGAAGGGCATCGGTGCCCTGGTCGTGAACCGCCATGTGCGTTTTGAGCCGCTGATGCTCGGAGGCGGCCAGGAAAGCGGACGGCGCAGCGGCACGGAGAATGTGCCCGGGATCGCCGGCCTGGGCAAAGCGGCGGAACTGGCGATGAAACCATGCGGCAGCGAGCTGCGGGATGTTTTCGAGCGCGGGATCCGCGCGCAGTGGCCGGAGGTGGTGATTCATGGTCAAAACGCGCCGCGCCTTCCGACAACCAGCAGCATCTGCATGCCCGGCATCGACGCGGCGGGCATGCTCATCCTGCTGGACCAGGCAGGCGTGGCCTGCTCCGCCGGTTCTGCCTGCCATACCGCCGCGCTGCATCCCTCCCATGTGCTGGAGGCGATGGGCTATGACGCGGCGCATGCCGGCAGCACACTGCGCTTTTCCTTCAGCCGGCTGAACACGATGGAGGAGGCCATCAGGGCCGTGGAAATCGTGCTGCAGGCGGCGCAGAAGCTGCGCCTGCTGGCCGGAGCGGACTCGTCCCTTGTCGTATGCGCATGAAACGTGTTCTCTGGCTTCTTCTGTTTCTTCTGCTGCCTGGTTGCGAGCGGCTGTTTTTCTCCGGCCCTCAACTGCGCTTCATGGAGGACGATTTCGGCCCGCCAGGCATCACCGCCTCCTGGCTGGGGCCGCGCACGGGCGGCGTGGTCATCGTGCATCACGGACCGACGCATCACTTCCATGGCACACGGCACCTGAACATCACGGCGGCCATGCACCGCCTGCGTGCCAGCGCGCGCCATCTGCCGCCCGGTGATCCGGCGCGCCAGCGCATGAGCGCGACGTATGGCAGAATGTACGACTTTTACCGCACGCGCCGCGATGCCGTGATGGCCACGCCCTATCCCGCCTATGGCCGCGGCGGGCTGAACCGGGCCGCCATGATGCCGCTGATGCCTCTGACGCTGTAGTCACGCAAACATCCCGCTTCCTGACAGCGAGGGGTCGGGCATCGGAAGCTCCTTGAGGGAGCGCACACATAAGCGGGTGAAAAGCAGATGCGTCTCGCCGGGCTCGAGGGTCACGGTGTCATCTCCGGCGTTGACCGTCTCCACACAGACAAAGTCCGGATACGCGTCGTCCGGCAGGTCGCTGAGGCGGGTGGATTTCTCAATCCACGGATTCCACACCACGGTGCTCAGACTGCCGGCTTTTTCGATGCGCAGCTCCCGCTGCATCACCGGATCATCCACGATCACCGCGGCGTCTGATGCATAGAGGCGGTCCACCTCCTGGTCGATCACCAGCGGACCGTCCTGCGGGCGTTTGTCCGGCGAAAGGCGGCTCTCGACATACTGTGTGCCATGCAGGCCGTGGATCGTGATCTGGCGCACATCCCCCACGCTGAAATAGCTGTGCAGCGCGCCGCTGGCGGTCCAGGGCTTCGTGTCCGTGTTGGTCATCTCCAGCCCCACCTCCAGTTCCAGGCCCATGCTGATGTGCAGACGCGCCTCAAAGGCAAACGGCCACAGAGCGCGCGTCTCCGGTGAGTCCGCCAGCCTTAGAACGACATCGACACCCGCCGGCGTCTCCCGCACGCGATCAAACTCCCACATCATCACGCGCACAAAGCCGTGCGCCGGCTTGCTGCTGTCCGCATGCGGGCCAAACCACGGCCAGCACACCGGGATGCCGCCGCGAATGGGCTTCCCTTTCTCGATGACGGCCTGCGGGCTCATGTAGAGCACCGGATCACTGTGCGCGGGCATCCACTCCATCACATGCGCGCCGTGCAGCGCGATGGTGCCGGTGGCGTTGCGGTGCTGGACATGGAGGACCGGATAGCCGGGCTTCGCTTCGAGAAGTTGAATGCACGAGGGTAGGTTCATAGCTGGAAGGTGGAGGGGAGCAGTTCAGCGACCGTTTTCGAGACGAGTTTTCCGCGCTTCAAAAACCAGATCTCCGTGTCCGGCAGAGCAAACTCCGAGATCACCTGCCGGCACGCGCCACAAGGTGGAAACTCCTGCTCCAGGGCAACGACCGCGAGGGAGGCGATCCTCATCTCCGGCCCCTCCTCCGCCACGGCGTGAAAAATGGCGTTTCTCTCCGCGCAGATGGTGAGCCCGTAGCTGGCGTTCTCCACATTGCAGCCGGAGAACAAGCCGCCCGTGCTCGTGAGCAGGGCGCAGCCCACCTGATACCGCGAATACGGGGCATAGGCCCTCGTTGCGACATCGAGGGCCAGGGTCATCAAATCAGACGCATGGCTCATGCGACATGAAAGAGCAGCGTCGCGAGCTTTCCAGCACAGCTTCACATTTCTTCCGTGACGTGAGGCCGCCCGCCATGCGACCGCCTATTCCAGACCATAGCTCCTCATCCACCATGCGAGGCGTTCGGCGTCCGTTGGCCCGCTCTTTTGCAAGCGCGCCTTCCAGGCACGCTGATAATCAGCGCGCTTGTCCTTTTGAATCTGCTCCAGTGACGGCTCAGTGGGCGGATCACCCGCCGCGCCTAGATCACCGCTGGTTTCGATCCAGCGCTC
The DNA here is from genome assembly GCA_015075365.1 of Verrucomicrobiaceae bacterium. Lineage (GTDB taxonomy): Bacteria > Verrucomicrobiota > Verrucomicrobiia > Verrucomicrobiales > Verrucomicrobiaceae > Prosthecobacter. Next base: position 915,792 of record JABTUN010000003.1, on the reverse strand, counting down.
CAGCGTATCACGCATCGCCTTGACCTTCCCGGTGTGTTCGGGATCACGCGAGACGTCATGCAACCCGCGCGGATCTGTCATGAGATCATAAAACTCGATCCCGGCCCGCTCCGGCGCCAGCCAGCCTGCCTGAAAGCTGTCGAGGCGGCCCTCCGCCTGCATGACACGCAACAGGGGCATGCCTGGATAGCTGGCCTCCTTGTAGCCGGACCAGTTCAGGCGCGAAAGACCGGTGTGAAAGTTACGCACCAGCCATGCATCCCGGCCGATCACCGCACGGATGCGGTCCATCGCATCGCCACAGCGGTCGCGCGCCGCAAAGATCACCTCGCGCTCCGGAAACGCGCCGCCGAGCATGGCCCTGCCCTGCATCCAGGCCGGGACTGCCTGCCCGGCGATCTTTAACATGGACGGAGCGAGGTCGATCAGGCTCACAAGGCGCTCCTCGACGCTGCCAGCGGCGATTCCCGGGCCGCGTATGATGAGCGGGACCTGAAGCCCCTCCACAGTGAGCCATTGCTTGCCCCACGGCATCGGCCGGCCGTGATCGGCGAAGAACATCACGATCGTGTCGTCCAGGACACCTTCCTCCTGCAACTGGTCGAGCACGCCCCCCACGCGCCGGTCCACCACCTCAACGCTGCGCTGATAGGCATACCAGTCACGCCGCATAAGCGGATGTTCCGGATAATTCGGCGGCAGGTCGATGGCGCGCAGTTTCGCCTCGTCATAGTGTTCGGGAATCGGAAACGGGCGGTGAGGCTCGGTGATCTGGAACTGGGCAAAGAACGGCTGTCCCGGCCTCCGCTTCCGCCAGTCATCGCCATCGAACATGCCGGCGTCGTGGAGGAAGTTGTAATGTGTCTTGCCCTTCTTGACCGCCTTTCCGCCGCGAATCGTGCCGGGTGCCGCCGCGTTGGTGACAAACCATCCCGCCTCCCGCAACAACCCGGGCAGATGCTTGTAGGGAGCCGGAAGCGGCTGTGGATTTTCCACATCATGCGGATGCAGGCCGGTGGTGGTTTGGTAGCAGCCCAGGATAAAGGCGGAACGCGACGCGCTGCACACCGGTGCCGTGGCATAGGCCCTCTTGTAGAGCCGCCCTTCACCGGCGAGGCGGTCCAGATTCGGCGTGCTGACCTGCGACAGCCCGTAGGCTCCGGTGTCCGGCGACATGTCATCGGCGATGATCCAGACGAAATTCGGCGCGGCAGACAGAACCGACGCCCCGAGGCACAGGAGAAAGGCAGGAAGCAACTTCACGAGGCACCTCGAACGATGGGATCCATCGTGTTCTTTTGCTGGCTTGCAGGGCATTCAGGGAACACAGCACCATGACATGCGCGCGGAATCGCCGCACGCATGCCTCAACGTAGCATTCAGGCGTTGTAGCCGCTCTCGCCGTGCTCGGCGAGGTCGAGACCCTGGTTTTCCTGCTCCGCATCGACACGCAGCCCGATCGTGGCGTCGATGCCCTTGAGCAGCGCGAAACTGACGACACCTGAGAGAACGATGGTATAAAACGCGGCGAGAAGCTGGGTCGTGAGCTGGCTGCCCATGGACATGCCTTCCGCATAGCCCAAGCCACCGAAGACAGGCGAGGCAAAAATGGCGACGAGCACGGTGCCGATAAAACCGCCGACACCGTGAACGCCGAAAACATCGAGCGAGTCGTCGTAGCGGAACTTTTGCTTCACCTTGGCGCAGAAGAACCAGCACACGAACGCGGAGACGGACCCGATGCAGACCGCGCCCACCGGCCCCACCTTGCCAGAGGCAGGTGTGATGGCAGCCAGGCCCGCGATGGCCCCGGTGGCGATGCCCAGCGCGCTGGATTTGCCGATCTTGATGCGCTCGATCACCGCCCACACGACGCAGGCGGCGCTGGCGGAGAGATGGGTGACGACCACCGTGAGCGCGGCACTGCCATTGGCGGCCACCTGGCTGCCTCCATTGAAACCAAACCAGCCCACCCAGAGCATGCCGGCCCCGGCGATGGTGAAAGGCAGGTTGTGCGGCATCATCTGCGTCTGCGGCCAGCCTCCGCGACGGCCCACCATGATACATGCGACGAGAGCTGCCACGCCGGCCGTGATGTGCACGACGATGCCGCCCGCGAGGTCGATCACGTTCGTGAGTCCAAAGAAGCTCATCTTGTGCCACACGCCCCAGCAGGCGGGAACATACACCAGCAGGCTCCACAAGACGCTGAAGACCATGATGGCGCTGAATTTCATGCGCTCGGCAAACGCGCCGATGAAAAGCCCCGGCGTGATGAGGAAGAACATCATCTGATAGGCGAACCACAAGTGCTCCGGAATGGTCTGCGCGCCATAGACACTCTCTGGCGTGACCCCTTTGAGGAAAATCTTGTCCCAGGTGCCGAAGAAGCCGCTGTCACCCGTGAAGCTGAGCGAGTAGCCGCACACGAGCCACACGAGGCTGAGCACGGCAGTGAGGGCAAAGCACTGCATCAGGATGGACAGCACGTTCTTGGAGCGCACCAAGCCCGCGTAAAATAAGGCGAGGCCGGGGATCATCATGAAGAGCACCAGGGCCGTGGAGGTCAGCAGCCAGGCGGTGTCCCCGCTTTGGATGGCGGGTGTTTCGGCGGCGTGGGAGAGCGTGGGGTTGCAGCAAAGGAGCGTGGCGCACGCTGTCGTGAACAGCTTGCGTCCACGCCCGCGACGACGTTGCGCAGGGTGGTTCATGGTTGGTGAGGCGGCTGGGGTGTGGTTGAAGGCCATCCGTTTACCCGCCTTCCCTGCTCCGCGGCAAGCACGCACCGCAGCCATCACAATTTTTCATTCACTCAGCGGCCATGAATGAACAGGAGTGATGAGGCTCAAAAACCGCCGGCGGCTTGTTTGATGGCCTGAAGGCTCGGTGCCGATTGGACCTTGGAGAGCGCGCTGGCGACGATTTCCGCACGCCTCGCCCCGGCCGCGTCACCAGCCGCCGCACGTTTCTGCGCGAGCGCGGCCAACGCCGCGCTCTGGGCGGCGCGCACAGGCTGGGCGGCTGCGGCCGCCTTGCTCTCGATGGCGCCGACCTGCGCGTCGTAAGTCTGGCGGAGTTGTTTGAGAACGGGCGGCCAGGTGTCTGAAGGCTCGCGCAGAGGCTGGTTGTTGGCGACGAGGGAAATCTCGCTCAGCACATGATCACGCTGCTCAGTGGCAAGGCCGGCAAGGCTGCGCTGAAGCGCCGGGATGTATTTGCCGGTGAGGTCTTTGCGCGCGAGCGAGGTGTTCACCTCCGGATTTGCCTCCCACTCGGTGCCAAATCCCGCGATGAGTTGCACGATCTCGGGATCTTTTTCCTCCAGGCTGGCCAGAATGGCCTGCGGATCATCGGCGGCCGGCATCGGCGCGGGAGCGGGCTCCGCAGGCTTCATGGGCTCCGTTGCCGGGGCGACGGTGAGCGCGGGTTTCTCCGGCATGGCCGGTTTTACCGGCTCCGGAGTGCCAGCAGACGGCTCGGCGGGTTTTGGCGGATTCTCCGGCGCAGGCGTGGCAGTCACAGCAGGCACCGCAGGCTCGTCCACCGGCTCCGTTTTCTCTTTTTTGGGCTTTCGTGGCTTCGCAGGGCCGTTTTCAGCCTGCTCTCCAGCCTCGGAAACCTTGTCGTTGACCGAACGGAGCACCCAGGCGCCGCCAACGGCGCTCACCAGCAGCACGGCGGCCATGGCCGCCCATTTGACGCCTCCAAGGCCACGGCCCCTGCTGTGCTCTTCCTCCACCTTTACCGCGACAGGAAGCGGCGCGCCGCTGGACTGGGCCACAGCCATCATGATGGCCGTGCGCATCTCTCTCACGTCCTGGTAACGCAGCTCGGGCTTGGGATCCGTGGCCTTGGCGACGATTTCATCCCAGCGCGTGGACACCGGCGCAAAATCGGTGACGGAGCGGCGCGGACTGCGCGGTACCCGCCCGGTGAGCATCTCGTAGAGCACCACGCCCGCCGCGTAAATGTCCGCGCGCTGGTCCACCGCCGCCTTTGCCATGATCTCCGGCGCGGCATAGTCTGGAGTGCCATACGGATTCTCCTCCGCCTCGCCGGTGATCGGACGCGCCAGGCCAAAGTCCGCCACCTTCACCTGCTCCTCCTGGTTGACCATGATGTTCCCGGGCTTGATGTCCCGATGCAGGATCTTGTGACTGTGGGCAAAGTGCAGCGCGTCACAAAGCTGGACGGCCAGGTTGGCGACCTTGCGCACCGGGATGCTGCCTTTTTGGATCAATTCGTGTATCGTATGCCCCTCCACCCACTCCATCACCAGGTACAAATGCCCCTCGGAGGTGATTCCAAAATCATAAACAGTGACGATGTTCGTGTGGTTGAGCCGCGCCATCGCACGCGCCTCGCTTTTGAAGCGCTCCGCGAACTCCGGCTCCGCGCCGAAGGCGGGCGGCAGGATTTTGATGGCCACCGGACGGTCCAGGCTGGCCTGGCGCGCCTTGTACACCGCCCCCATGCCGCCAAAGGCCGCCAGCTTCTCAAACTCATACTGCGCCAGAAGCGCAGACATCTCCGCGACGCTCGGAACGTCGAATGGAATCGCTTGCGAGGAGGAACCGTCGGAAGACATCGGTAAAAGGGAAAGAGCTCGTTGTTCTACCCGCATGAAACGCGCACGGCGAGAGAAAATGTGCCGCTGACTTGGGGGAAGTTCGTGGGATGAGAGCCCGAGGACGGAACATCGCCTTCGGTGGATGTGGCCGGACCAACTTGGCAAAACGGATTGGCTTCTCATATTTGATTTTCCAATATGAGTGTATCGAATAGCCAAACCATATTATCCATATATTTTTCTTGCCAACCCACCTCTTAAATTTATACTTTTAGCAATCCGTATCAGATTTGCGTCTCATGAACCCAGCCAATCCCACCTACCCCGTCAGTCCAGACCTGGCCATGCTTGAGGCGCGCCGGGTCTGGCGGGAAAAGGAACAGGTTTCTCCGCATTGGTGGGTCGTTGCCAGCATCCTTGGAGATTTGATCATCGCCGCTGCCGCCGCTTTGTGCGCCTACTGGCTGCGCTTTCACACGGCCATCAGCGGCATGGGCGTGGAAGCGATTGACGCCATCACACTGCGCCAATACCTGGGCCACATGGTCCTGGGCAGCATCTCGCTGGTGCTCGTGCTTGGCTGGCAGGGCGTTTACCAGCACAATGTGCTGCTGCGCAGCCGCTGGGTGGCTTCAAAAATCGCCAAAGGCGTCTTGATCTGGACACTGGGCTTCCTCGCCATCTCGCTGGCACTGAAGATGCAGCCGGTCTTGTCCCGCGTTTACATGGGGCTCAATGGGGCGTGCGCGTTGCTCCTGCTGCTGACCTGGCGCGCTGCCTTCCATGCCTTCCTGCGCTCTCCGGGCCGTGTCGAATCCCTGCAGCAGCGCACCTTGTTCGTCGGCTGGAACAAGGACGCTCTGGCACTGTGGAAGACACTCAAGCGTGACCAAGCCTGCGCCTATGACATCCTGGGCTGGGTACGCACGGACAGCCACGAAGACGCCACGCCCATGACGCGCTCCGAGTTTCCCTGCCTGGGGACCATGGAGGAGGTGGAGCGCCTCATCGCCACCCATGCGGTCGATATGATCGTCGTGGCGGACCTGCACGGCCCGCGTGACCAATTGATCGCCCTGGCGAACCTGTGCGAGCGAGAGATGATCCAGTTCAAGGTCATCCCGTCCGTTTTCCGCATCTTTTCCTCCGGGCTGGCGCTGGAGACCATCGCAGGCACGCCGATCCTCGGTGTCAGCCGCCTGCCGCTCGACCACACGCTGAATGTGATGGTAAAACGCGCCCTCGACATCCTCGGCAGCGTCGCCGGTCTCATCCTCAGCGCCCCGGTCATCGCCGTCTTTGGAACGATTGTGTGGCTGGAGTCCAAAGGCCCCGTCTTTTACCGCCAGCGCCGCTGGGGCATCAACGGCGTGCCTTTTGAGATCATCAAAATCCGCTCCATGAGGCTCGATGCCGAAAAGGCCACGGGTGCCCAGTGGTGTGTGAAGGACGACCCGCGCCGCCTGCGCATCGGTGCTTTCATGCGCAAGTGGAACATCGATGAGCTGCCGCAGTTCTGGAACGTGCTCAAGGGGGAGATGAGCCTCGTCGGCCCGCGCCCGGAGCGCCCGGAGCTCATCGCCGGCTTCAAGCACGAAATCCCGCACTACAACGCCCGCCACAGCGCCAAGCCCGGCATGACCGGCTGGGCGCAGGTCAACGGCCTTCGCGGCGACACGGACCTGGGCGAGCGCATCCAGTGCGACCTGTGGTATCTGGAAAACTGGAGCCTGTGGCTCGACATCCAGATCATGGCGCTGACCTTTTTCAAACGCGACAACGCGTATTGAGGGCTTTTCATCAGCGGACCGCCATTTCGGCCATGACGAACAGGCCCGTTGCTGTGTAAAATCCGGCTCCTCACCCCGGAGATGTTCCAGTACGCCCGCCAGCCCGTCACACTGTGTTTTCAAGCCAGCCTGGCCGCGCTGGCGATGCTCTTTTTCAGCGGCTGCACGACACCGCGCGCATCAAGGGCCGCTTGGACCAACAGCCTCGGCATGCCGTTTCAACCGGTGCCGGTGGGAAATCAGGCAATCCTCGTGGCACAGACCGAGACGCAGGAGAAGCACCTCGACCGCTTTCGCGGCAAGCAGACCGGCGCTCCAGACGCGCCCGCCGCCTGGGTAAGCTGGACGGAGGCCGTTGCCTTTTGTGACTGGCTCACCCGGGCAGAGCGCGCCAGTGGTCACATCAGCAGCCGCCATCGCTACCGGCTGCCGACGGACCACGAATGGAGCTGCGCAGCAGGAATCGGTCCCATGGAGCGGCCTGTCGGCACGCCCGAGTCCAAATCCGGCCGGATTCCGGGACACTTTCCCTGGGGCTCCTCATGGCCGCCTCCGCGTGGTGCCGGAAATCTCTGCGGCACCGAGTCACGACACGCTTTTCCTGACAATCACATCCACACCTACCGCGATGGCTTCTGCGATGGTGCCTTGAAAACAAGGGCATCAAGGCCCAATGCACACGGGCTTTACGACCTGGGCGGCAATGTGTGGGAGTGGTGCCAGGATCTTTTCCGGCCCGGCACCAACTGGCGCGTGCTGCGCGGCGGCTCATGGAAGAGCGCCCGCCCTGGAACGCTGCTGTCCTCCCACCGCACCCACGACCCGGAGGGCTACCGGAGTGACAGCGTCGGCTTCCGCTGCGTGCTGGTGGAGGAATGAGCCTGATGGAAGGCCAAAATCAGCTTGCCACCACGCATGCCTGCGCCACTATCCGCGCTCGCTTCCCGCCTCCCGGGGATCGAAAGCTCAGGACAGGTGTCAGAGTGGTCTAATGAGCACGCCTGGAAAGCGTGTGTACCCTAATCCGGTACCGAGGGTTCGAATCCCTCCCTGTCCGCCAGCTTCACGAATGCCGTCACACCAGAGGTGACAACGCGAGTGGCACTTGGAACGCTCCCAGCCAACGTTGTTGCCGTTCTGCATTGGATTCACTGACGAGAAGGAGGCTCCGACCGCCTCACTTCATGGCCTGGTGCACCGCCAGCTCCCTCCGGGCGAGTTCGAGATCCGCCTCGACCATGATCTTGACGAGTTCCTTGAACTTCACCTTCGGCTCCCAGCCTAGCTGGCGCTTGGCCTTGGCAGGATCGCCGATCAGCAGGTCCACCTCCGCCGGGCGTTCGTAGCGCGCGTCGTGTTTCACATACTGTTTCCAATCGAGATCGAGCGCGGCAAAGGTCTCCTCCACAAACTCTCGCACGCTGTGCGTCTCGTTGGTGGCCACCACATAATCATCCGGTTCGTCCTGCTGGAGCATGCGCCACATCATCTCCACATAGTCCTTTGCGTAGCCCCAGTCGCGCTTGGCATCCATGTTCCCGAGGTAAAGCGCGTCTTGCAGGCCGAGCTTGATACGCGTGGCCGCGCGGGTGATTTTGCGTGTCACGAAGGTCTCGCCACGACGCGGGGACTCGTGATTGAAAAGAATGCCGTTGCTGGCGTGCATGCCGTAGCTTTCACGGTAGTTCACGGTCAGCCAGTAGCCGTACACCTTCGCGCAAGCGTAGGGGGAACGCGGCCAGAAGGGTGTCTTCTCCGTCTGGGGCACCTCCTGCACCTTCCCGTACATCTCTGACGAGCTGGCCTGATAAAAGCGCACACGCCCTGCCAACCCGGTGTCCCGGATGGCCTCCAGGATGCGCTGCGTGCCCAGCCCCACGATGTCCCCCGTGCTCTCCGGCACGTCAAAAGACACCCGCACATGGCTCTGCGCGCCCAGATTATAGACCTCGTCCGGCTTCAGCTCATACAGCAGCTTCACCAGCGCCACGCTGTCGGTCAGGTCGCCATAGTGTAAATGCAGGTTCTGGCGCGGCAAGTGGCTGTCCGGACTAAACAGATGCTCCAGGCGGCCGGTGTTAAAGCTCGACGCGCGGCGGATGATCCCATGCACCTCATAGCCCTTCTCCAGCAGCAGTTCCGTCAGGTAGGAGCCGTCTTGTCCGGTGATGCCAGTGATGAGAGCCTTCTTCATGCGCGAATGTGTCGTAGAGCGGGAATGTTGGTTGGTGAGAGGGGCGATGAGACAACACGCCCCCGGCCTGTTCAACCACAAATCCACGCCCTTCAGTCTCCATCTGGGCATCTGAATCCATGCCAGGCCGTGTCCGAGGACACCGGCCGCTCCAGCCGCTCTGCCAACCATCATGAAGCCGTCCTCGACACACCCCTGTGCATTCATATACATGCGGGCACACCTCAACGAAAGAACCCTCCCGCCGTCCCCGTCTCCACGCAGGCCACAATTCATAATCAGCAATCCAAATCAGGAACTCAGAATGTCCGACACCGCCGCCGCTTCCGCCCTCGTCGAAAACTTCCAAAAACTCAAAGCCGCGCTCGCCCGGCGCATCGTGGGACAGGAGGCCGTCATCGAGCAGGTCTTCATCGCCATCGCCGCGGGCGGACACAGCCTCCTCGAGGGCGTTCCCGGCCTCGCGAAGACCTTGCTGGTCAAATCGCTCGCCGATGCGATGCACCTCAGCTTCCGCCGCATCCAGTTCACGCCCGATTTGATGCCTGCGGACATCACCGGCACCGAGATCATCCAGGAGGACGCTGAAACCGGCCGTCGGAAACTCTCCTTTGTCCAGGGGCCGATTTTCAGCCAGATCATCCTCGCCGACGAAATCAACCGCACGCCGCCAAAAACGCAGGCCGCGCTGCTGGAGGCGATGCAGGAAAAGCATGTCACCGTCGGCCAGGAGACCTTCGAGCTTCCAAAGCCCTTCTTCGTGCTCGCCACACAGAACCCCATCGAGCAGGAAGGCACCTACCCGCTGCCCGAGGCGCAGAAAGACCGCTTCCTTTTCCTCATCAAAGTCGATTACCCGACCCGCGATGACGAGCGCAACATCATCGCCCGCACCACCGGCACCGATTCGCAGGACATCGACGCCGTCATCACCGCCGAGGACCTGCAAGCCGCCCAGCAGCTCGCCCGCAAAGTCCCCGTGCCCGATCACGTCATCGACTTCGTGCTCGATCTCGTCCGCGCCACCCGCCCGAACGAGTCTGGTGCTTCCGATTACGTCAAAAGCATGCTCAGTTGGGGTGCCGGCCCGCGTGCCAGCCAGATGCTCGTCCTCGCCGGCAAGGTCCGCGCCCTCCTTCAAGGCCGCACCCACGTCACCATCGACGACATTGAGGCCCTCGCCGCCCCCGCCCTCCGCCACCGCCTCGTCCCCACCTTCCACGCCGAAGCCGAAGGCATCACGGTCGATCAAATCATCGCCGAGCTCATCAAGACGACGAAGAAGTCGGAGGCGAAGGTTTTGTGATGGTTTGAGAGCCTGGGAACGGGCGTGAGCTTGAGTGCTCAGTGCTCAGTTCTCAGTGCTCAGTTGAATCTGAGTCGCTGAAATCGGTTATGAGCATGCAAAATGACACCAAGCTGACGTTTGCGAAGGCATTCTGGGAGCTTCGTGTCTATCAGAAGGCGCGAGACTTGCAGGGACGCGTTTTCAAAGCATCCAAGAGCTTTCCAGCCGAAGAGAAGTATTCGCTGACGGATCAGTTTCGTCGTGCCGCAAGATCCATCGGAGCGCAGATCGCCGAAGCCTGGGGAAAACGCGACTACATCAAGCACTTCCAAAGCAAGCTCAGCGATGCCGAAAGTGAAAACAACGAGACCCAGCACTGGATCATCAGCGCCGTCGATGATGGGTATCTCGATTCCACCACCTCCCGTGCCCTCTTCCAACTCTCCCGCGAAATCGGCCGCATGCTCGCCTCCATGTCCGAACGCGCCGACGAATTCTGCCCCGACCCCCAGTCCTCCAAAGTTCGCGAGCCATCTGCCGAGTTTTTCCTCCTCTCACACGAAATCCCTTCCTCCATCCAAGACCTCCTCGCCGACGACGAACTGAGCACTGAGCACTGAGCACTGAGCACTGAGCACTTATCCCCGCCAACACCCCCACCTCCGCAATCCCCCGTGGCCACCCTCTCCGACATCCTCCACGCCGAAGACATCACGTCGCTGCAGCACCTGCAGCTCTTCGCGCGCACCGTCGTGGAGGGCTTCACCACCGGGCATCATGCGTCGCCGCACAAAGGGTTCAGCGTCGAATTCCGCCAGCATCGGCCCTATGTGCAGGGCGATGAGATTCGTCGCCTCGACTGGAAGGTCTTTGGCCGCAGCGACCGCTTTTACATCCGCGAATACGATGAAGAGACCAATCTCCGCGCCACCATCGTGCTCGATGCCAGCGGCAGCATGAATTACCGCGGCGGCAAAGGCATCCTGAAGTTCGATTACGCGCGGAAACTCGCCGCCTCGCTCGCCTACCTGCTCATGAGCCAGCAGGACGCCGTCGGGCTCGTCACCTTCGACAGCAAGGTGCGCGACATCATTCCCTGCCACACGAAGATCACCCATCTGCACGTGCTGTTGGAGACGATGATCAAAACCGCGCCCGGAAAGGACACCAGCCTCGCTCCGGTCATCGAATCGCTCGCCCAGCGCCTGAAGCGCCGCGGCCTCGTCATCCTCATCAGCGACTTCTTCGACGATCCAGCGGCCATTTTGAAAGCCGTCGGCATCCTCCGCCGCAAAGGCCACGAAGTCATCGCCCTCCAGCTCTGGGACCGCGACGAGATCGACTTCCCCTTCGGCAACTGGGCGCGCTTTGAGAATCTTGAAAACGACGAGGACTTCCTCCTCCTCGATCCCGCCACCGTGCGCCAGCGCTACATCGAAGTGCAGAAGCAATTCGCCACCGACCTCAAGGAAGGCTTCCGCAAGCACCAGATCGACTATCTCTCGCTTCCCACCGATGAATCGCACTCGATGGCGCTTCGCAACTACCTCGCGCTCCGCATGCGATGACCTTTCTCAACGCCATCCTCCTTTGGGGCGCAGCGGCCTTCTTGATTCCGCTGCTCATCCATCTGCTGAACAAGCGGAAGGTGGTCACCGTGCGCTGGGGTGCGATGCATCTGCTGCACGAGGTCATCCGCCAGCGGAAGCGCAAGATGAAGATCGAGCAACTCCTGCTCCTCATCACGCGCATTTCGATTCCCATCATCCTCGCACTCTGTCTGGCGCAGCCGGTGCTCAACGCGCTACGTTCACTCGGCTTGGGCAGTTCGTCGCTCATCGTCATGCTCGACGACTCCTTCTCCATGCGCGCGCCGGCGGAAAAAGCCGCTGTGGCAGGTGCCAGCGTCGCGGACACGGCACGCGCGGACTTGCAGCAGATCACCGAAAGCCTTCCCGGCGGCTCCGCGGCTCAAATCGTGCTCAGCGGCAGCTCGCCACGCAAATTGCTCGATCAACCGACCACCGCGCTCGATCTCGTGCCGAAGAAGCTCGCCGAGGTTCCCTCGATGTCTGGCCCGGTTTCAGCCAATGACGCGTTTCAGGCCGCCACGAGCGCGTTGAAGGACGCGCCGAACGCCGCGCGAGAAATCGTCGTCGTGTCCGATTTCCAAGAGGCCGACTGGAAAGCCATCGCGGATGGCGCGGCGCTGCCTGCGCTCGAAAATCTCTCAAAACAGGAGCCGAAGCCCCAAATCACCTTTTACCGCATCGGCAGCGATCTCGCGGAAAACCTCAGCATCGCCTCCGCAGACCTCTCCGCGCTCGTCGCGGCCGAAACGCAGCCCATCGGCGTGCGCGTGCGCATCAAAAACCACGGCAAACGCCCCTGGCAGGACATTCCCGTGCATCTGGAGGCCGATGGCGCGCGACTGCGCACCGCACGCGTCTCGCTCGCGCCCGAAGGCGAGGCCGTTTTGAGCTTCACGCATGCCTTTGACAAGGTGGGCGACCACTCGCTCTCCGTGCGCCTCGAAGGCGACAGCTTCAGCGATGACAACGCCTTCCACAGCGTCGTACAGGTGCGCAACCAGCTCGATGTGCTGCTGATCGACGGCAAGCCGGGCGCGATGCCGCTCGAAGGCGCGGCCGACTTCCTCGAACTCGCCCTCACACCGCACACCGCCGCCGCGAACTCGCTCAAAGACCTCATCCGCACGCGCAAGATCGACCAGCGCAAGCTCCGCCGCGATGACTACAAAGGCGCGGAGGTCATCATCCTCGCCAATTGCCAGCGCATCCAGGGCAACGACCTCGCGGAGCTCGACAAGTTCGTCAAAGCGGGCGGCGGCCTGCTCATCTTCGCCGGCCCGGACATCGACATCGAGCATTACAACCGCGAGCTCTTTCGCAAAGGCGAAGGCCTGCTGCCCGCCGCCATCAAAGGCATGGCCCGTGCCGAGATCGCCGACTCGCCTGCCCGCGTGCTCATGCAGCGCCTCACGCATCCGAGCGTGCTCTACTTCAACGACGCCCGCGGCGGCCGGCTGCAAGACGCCGAGTTTCGCAGTTGGATCGAATTCGCCCCGCCGCCGAACGAAAACACGCAGCGCATTCTCAGCCTGGATCGCAACGCGCCGCTGCTCCTCGAAAAGAAACTCGGCCAGGGCCGCGTCATCGCCTGCGCGACGACCGCGAACGCCGAATGGACCAATCTGCCGCTGCAGCCCTTCTTTGTGCCGCTCATGCAGCGCCTCACGACCTACCTCGCCACCGAGGGCAGCGCGCCCGCGTGGCAGCTCGTCGGCTCCACACTGCGCATGAATCTCGAAAAAGCCGATCTCGGCGCTGAATTCACGCTGCGCGATCCCACTGGCCAGACGCAGACTTTGAAGAGCCAGCAGGAAGGCGACAAAGTCTTCGTGCAAAGCCCGCCCATCGCCCAGCCGGGCATTTTCACGCTGCAACGCGCCGGTACCGAAAAAACAACACTCCTCGCCTTCAACACCGACAACACCGAGTCCGATCTCAAGCCGCTGCCCGCCGATCAAATCAAAAAAATCGCCGACCGCCACGAAGCCTCCTTCGCCGACTCCCTGCAAGCCTACCAGTCCCTCGACCGCACCCGCCGCCACGGCAGCGAACTCTGGCAACCGCTCCTCATCGCGCTGCTCGCCCTGTTGTTCTTCGAGGTGCTCCTGCAGCAGCGCATTTCACGAGGGTGAAGGCTTGCTTGTCGTAGGGCGGACGTGGCGACAGCCCGTCCGCCTCCGTTCAGCGCACTTTGGGGTTGAAAAGCGCGCCGCATAAGACGGGCAGGCGGCCATGCCCGTCCTTCATCACGGTGGCGATGCACCCATGACCATGACGGTGACGTGGCGGGAACATTTTCCTGGTGGACATCCTTGCCTGGATTCCGCTACAACGGATGTAATTCCGAAATTCGCATGAGAACCCGCGCTGATCTCCTTGCAAATATCCCCGTCTCCCGCACGGAGCATCCCGCAATCGCGGGAGAGCACGGAGCACGGAGCACGGAGCACGGAATAGCCTTCGGCTGGGTGGGATTCGTCAAGCGGTCATCTGGGAAAAAGATCGCGTGGATGTGCTTCCAAGTCGCATGGTTGGGCGGTCAAATCGAGTGGTCGTGTTTCCGAATCGCCTCGTCGGAGGCCCAAATGGCGCGGTTGAGCGCCCAAATCGCCTGGTCGGGCGCCCAAATCGCGCGGTCGGATGTCCAAATGGCCCGGTCGGACGCCCAAATCGACCGGGCGAAGACTCAAATGGTCTGGCCGGGTGCCCAAATCGACCGGTCGGGTGTCGGAATGGCTCGATGCCTCCCTCTGGAGGGCGGGATTGCATGCCCGCCCAGTGCCCGGCTTTGCTGCCTTTCACGGTCTGCCGCCTTCCAACCTTGAACTTTGAACCTGAAACCTGGAACCCCAAACACCCATGAAAGACGAATTCACCAACCGCCTCGGTGCCTTCCGCACCACCATCGACTTCCTGTTCAACGACGCGAACCAGCCGAAGTGGAACGGCCTTCCTCCCGCGCGTTTCACGACGCTGGCTGCGGATGCGGCCAGCGCTGTGAATGCACTGGAGGCGTTCTGCCAGGCGCAGGGCGTGGTCATCACCGGCGCGGCGGTGGACAAGGCGAAGGAGGAAAAGGAATTGGAGGACGCGGCCTTTGTGCTGGGGCAGGCGGTGGCGGAGTGCTGTCGCGGCCTGGGCAATGAGGCGGACGCGGCGAAGTGCGCTTTCAGCAAGAGCGCGTGGCAGGGGATGCGGGACGCGGCGCTGCTGGCGAATGCGAAGGAGGTCATCCGCATCGCGGGTCTGCTGCTGGCGGGGCCGAATGCCGCTGCGGCGGCGGAGTGCGGCATCAGCGCGCCGGGGGTGGCGGCCTGCCAGAAGGAGGCGGATGACTTTGCGAAGGTGATCAGCGCGCCGCAGCAGGCCATCGCGGGGAAGAAGGCGCTCACCGGGCTGCTGCGGGACCGCTTCAACGCGGTGGAGGCCATTTTCACGCGCATGGACGGTCTGGTGGAGCAGTTCACCGACAAGGTCTTCGTGGCCGCCTACCACGCCGCGCGCGTGGTGCGGGATCTGGGCCACGGGCCGGGCGGTGGCACGCCGCCGGCACCGGTACCGCCGCCGTCAGCGTGAAGTCAGAGCCGCAAAACCGTGAACTTTGAATCCCGAACTTTCCCATGAACACCTTCCGCCGCTTCGCGCGCCGTGCCTGGATCATCCACTTGATGGTCATTTTCAATCTGGCCTTCTATCCCGCTCAAAACTGGGCGGTCTGGCGTTATGTGGACACGGACAGCAACGGCCAGTCGGACTACCGTTACGATGACGTCAACGAAAACGAGGCGCAGGACGGGGATGAGCCGGGCGAGTATCTGGACACGGACGAAGACGGGCTGCACGACATCCACGAGGTTATTTTCGGCACGGACGCGGGCAATCCGGACAGTGATTTCGACGGCCTCACGGACGCGGACGAGATCCTGACCCTCGGCGGGGCGGCGAATGGCTACAACCCGCTTTCCTGGGACACGGATGCCGACGGATATGCGGACCGGGACGAGTTCTGGAGCTGCTACGCGGTGAATTACCTCACCTATCCGCCTTCCGGCTCCAACTGGAGCTACCGGGACTGGGATGGGGACGGCATCTTCAATCCGCAGGACAGCTATCCGTTTGACGACACCAACACGCCGCCACCCCCGGCTGACACGGATGGGGACGGTTACGCGGGCGAGGCGGATTCGCATGAGGGAAACGCCGCCTTGTGGCACGACTGGAACAACAACGGTGTGAACGACGAGGACGAGGCGGTCGATCTCGACACGGATGATGACGGCGCGGAGGACAACGCCGACTCCCATCCCTCCAATCCCTACCTCTGGGCGGACTGGAACAACAACGGCGTCAACGACACCCTCGACAGCGATGGCGACGGGCACATGGATGAAAGCGACAGCCATCCGCAAAACCCCAGCCTGTGGAGCGATCAAAACGGCAACGGCATCAATGACGACCAGCAGACCGATGGCGACGGCGTGCCGGACGAAAACGACAGCCACCCGCAGGACGGCGACCTGTGGAGCGACTGGAACGGCAACGGCATCAACGACGACCAGCACTCCGACAGCGACGGCGTGCCCGATGAGAACGACAGCCATCCGCAAAATGCCGCGCTCTGGAGCGACTGGAACGACAACGGCATCAACGACGACCAGCAGTCCGACAGCGATGGCGTCCCCGATGAAAACGACAGCCATCCTTCCAACAGCGATCTGTGGAGTGACTGGAACAACAACAGCATCAACGACGATCAAAACTCCGATGGCGATGAGGTGCCGGATGAAAACGACAGCCATCCGCAGAACAGCGCCTTGTGGTGTGACTGGAATGGCAATGGCACCAATGACACGCAGGAGTCCGCGGACGGGGACGGTGATGGCGTGCCGAACGACCAGGACAGCCATCCTGCCAACGGCAGCCTGTGGAATGACTGGAACAGCAGCGGAATCAACGATGACCAGAACAGTGACTCGGACAGTGTGGTGGACGATTACGACAGCCACCCGGCAAACAGCAGCCTGTGGAGCGACTGGAACGGCAACGGCACCAACGACGACCAGAACAGCGACACGGATTCCGTCGCCGACGATTACGACAGCCATCCGCAAAATGGCAGCTTGTGGAGCGACTGGAATGGCAACGGCACCAATGACGACCAGAACAGCGACTCGGACATCTATGCGGATGATTACGACAGCGATCCGCTCAACTCCTCTCTGTGGAGTGACTGGGACCACGACGGCTACAATGAAGGTGAGACGCCGCCGCCCGACCGCGATGGCGACGGCATTCCCGATGATCAGGACGCCTACCCGGACGATCCCTACAATGGCGACTCCGACCAGGACGGCCTGCTCGATGCCGACGAGGCGGCGCACAACGCCACCGTGGGGGACAACGACACGGATGACGACGGCTTGAACGACGGTGCGGAAGTCTCCGCCGGCACCCGTTGCGATGCTGTGGACACCGATGGCGACGGCCTCTCCGATTACGAGGAGGTCATGGTTTATCGGTACCAGGGCTTCTCCGCCATCAGCCCCACCAGCAAGCACAGCCTCCACGCCGTCTATGAGGACTACGCCATGGTCGATCTCACCGACAGTGATGGCGACACGATCCCGGACCGCATCGAGGTGTTCTATGGCCTGAACCCCGGCAGTCCGGGGGATGCCTTGGGAGACATGGATGGCAATGGAATCACCAACGCCGCACAGTATGCCGCCGGGCTGGCCCTGAACGCGGATATGAGCCTCTTCGACGCAGATCAGGACGGCATGACCGACGTGTATGAGATCGTTCATGGGCTGAATCCCGGCTTCTTCGACGACTCGGTGCTCGACAGCGACGGGGACGGCCTCATGAACTACGAGGAAGCCGCCCAGCACACCTCCCCCCTGCTGCCGGACACCTTCGACAATCCTGCGGAGGTCTCCCTCCCGGACGGCAGCACCCGCAACGGCACCGACTTCGAGAGCCGCTACGGCGCGCTGACCGCCACGCCCGCTCCCTTCGACGTGATGGCGGCCGTCTCCACTGGCGACTGGGACGGCGACAACCTGCCGGACGCCTGGGAGCACCGCCATGCCTTCACCAGCGCGGAAATCCGCAGCACGGCGAATGCCGCCCAGGATGCGGATGGGGACGGTCTGACCAATCTTCAAGAGTGCCTGATCGACTCCAATCCCCGCATCGCGGACCAGGATGGAAACGGCATCGTGGACAGCAAGGACGATTGGGATGGAGACGGGTTGAGCAATCTGTTTGAGGCCACCTGGGGGCTGAATGCGTGGAACGCCGACTCCGACGGCGATGGCATCCCCGACAACCTGGATGACAAGGATGGCGACGGGCTGGCCGACGGAGAAAACTTTGAAGAGTTTTTAGAAGCACAGTTCGAGGCATGGCTGGATGCCAACGATCCGGATCGCGACGGCCTCACGGCGGACAAGGAAACTCTCAACGGCACCGACCCTGCCAAATGGGACACAGACAGCGACGGGCTTTCCGATGGCTTCGAGGCGCAGTTCGATCTGTATCCCACGGTCAATCGCGGAGAGGCGGACCTGGACTTCGATGATGACGGTCTCACCAATCTTCAGGAGTCTTATTTCTTCGATCCGTATGGCGATCCTGCGCACTGGCTGTTTCCGGAGTCCAATCTCGACACGGATGAGGACACGCTGCCTGATGACTGGGAAAAGTATCATGGCCTCGATCCGGCGGACCCAGAAGATGCCTATGAGGACCAGGACGAGGACAAACTCACCAACTACGCCGAGTTTCGCTGGTCTGGCACCAATCCCAACGTGGCGGACACGGACAACAATGGCGAGACGGACTCCCAGGACTACTGGCGTCTCTGGGATCACTTGCGGAAGACCATGACTCCCGAAGAAATCGGGGCCTGGCTGGCGCAGCCGCGCCATGCCAAAACGACCGTGGGCACAGGGTTGACGGATGCGGAGGCGGCGGTGCCTTTGAAAATCGCCGCCACGGATGACGCTGGCACACGCACCTATGAGTCCTGGAGTTCCTTCCAGCAGGCCGAGATGTCGGCTGGCAGCACGGATGCCTGGCTCACGATGCGCGTCGGCGCGCATGTGCGTGATTACGCGGGTTCCGCGCAGATGCTGGAGTCGATCACGGATGGCGAGGGACTGTTCACGGGAGAGGCGGCGGTGCAGACGGCGGCGGGCATTCAGATCATCGGCAGTCTTGAGGAGCTGCTGGCCTCCGGTTCGTCCATATCCGGCGCTCAAAAATGGTTCTATCAGGCTGCGGACGGCGTGGTGGAAAGCCTCACCTTTCAGGAGTTGCTGGATGAGGTGATTCGTGAAGGCCGGGGACTCGAGCGGGGCGGTGTGGCCTTTGGTTCCGGCACGACCTACCAGTTGTTCGAGGATTCCGCTGCTTTTGTGAACGAAGGCATTCCCGCGCTTGCTGGGCAGACGGGGGACATCATTCTGGACACGCCGGACGGCGTGCAGATTTTCGCCGATGTCGCCAGTTTTTCATCCCAGGCCCTCGAAACCGGCCTGGCTCTAAAGAAAGGCCAGGTTTTGGAGTTGGCAGGAGACGAGCGGCGCATCTTTGAGGACATTCGCAGAGCGGTGGATGAGCGGTTCGCAGCGGACACACCGCCGGATGGCCGCTATGTGGTCCGGCGCTGGGATGGGGAGGTGAAAGACCACCCCGATGCCAAATCCTTTGTTTATGGAGAGATTCATTCCGGCGAGGGATTGCGCAGCGGAGAAGTGGCCGCCAGTGATGGACTAAGGACGGTCGTCTTTGAGGACCTGGACGCCTTCTGCCAGGAGAGCGCCAGCCTCGACTGGCCCGCGACTTTTCGTTTCAAGTCCGGTGCCAGGATGCGCCCCTATCGCAGCAAGGAGGAAATGGTCAAAACCGAGATAGAGGCCGGGCGCGGTCTGAAACGCGGTCAGATTCACGTCCGAGTTGACGAGGAATTGCGTGTGTTTGACTCGATCAAGGAGTACGCCGAGTGGAAGGAACTAATGCCGGATGGCACCACGCTCGACGGCTGGACCGCCCGTTCCATCTCCGGCGCGGTGCGAAACGCAACCACCGCATCCTCTGCGGCACCGTCCGCCGAGCGCGAGGTCATGCTGATGAAGATAGGCCAGGTGCTCTTCAAGGCGGCCTCCGGGCCGGAGTATTTTGATTCCGTGGACGACTTCTTCATCGCGGTCCGCTTGAACGCGCGGGAGGATGAGGAAGGGGAAGTGTTCTTCAGGGTTCAGGACGGGCGCTACGGGGCGGAGACTCTGTTTGATTTCATGAACTGGCTCCACACCGGCGAAGGCGCGGAGTATGTGGCCGACGAGGACACGCAGGACGAGGAGCCTTTTGTGGATTCCGACAACGATGGCCTGTCCAATTCCCACGAGCTGGACATCGGAACCGATCCTCACAATCCGGACACCGACGGCGGCGGACGCTACGATGGAGAGGAAGTGGGCCACATGAACGGAGTGGACCTGACTGCGGACGATCCAGAGTACCACACGGGTGATCCCCTCGATTCCACCGACGACGATGAGGATGAGGGGGATGATGACTGGGATAACGACGGACTCACCCGAGACCAGGAGAAGGAAATGGGACTCAGCGACGAGGATCCCGATTATGACAGTGACGGACTGCTGGACGGCGAGGAACCGGAGATCGACGGGGCCGGACATGGCACTGATCCCATGGCGAGCGACACGGACGGGGACGGCCTGAGCGACTATAATGAAATCACCGGGGCTGCAGGCACCGTGACCACAGACCCTCTCCACCCGGACTCGGACTCTGACGGTCTCGAGGACAACGCGGAGTTTTTGTCTGGAACGAATTCGCAAGTCAACGACACGGATGGTGATGGTGTCTTTGACGGAATGGACAAGCTCCATGCCGACCCCTTGAGCCCGGACGCCGATGGGGATGGACTGGGGGATTTTATCGAGCAAACCATGGAACTGCACCCCAAGGTCATCGACACTGATGGCGGCGGGAAAAGCGATTTTGAAGAGGTGAACGCCGGCCTTGATCCACAGGATCCCAATGATGATGACGATGACGCAGCCGGGGAAGGTGAAATGGGAGCCCCGGAGAACGATGACCCGGAGAATGACGACCCGGAGAATGACGACCCGGAGAATGACGACCCGGAGAATGACGACCCGGAGAATGACGACCCGGAGAATGACGACCCGGAGAACGATGACCCGGAGAACGATGACCCGGAGAACGATGACCCGGAGAACGATGACCCGGAGAACGATGACCCGGAGAACGATGACCCGGAGAATGACGACCCGGAGAATGACGACCCGGAGAACGATGACCCGGAGAACGACTACAACGACGACTCCGACGAAAACGATTACAATGACGAGGACGATGACTCCGACGACAATGATGATTCCGACGACAATGATGACAACGATGATGGTGAGATCGTCCGTTACGAGTGGCAGGACACGCTGGAGTACAAAGCGGCCTTGCAACCCGTCCAAGGCCCCACTGCAAACGGGGGCCACTGGCGTGGCACGGTTGTGACAGTGCGCCCCAAAAAGGCTGCGGACGACCCGGACAACGATCCCAACACGCCGCCGAAGCCCCCCGTAAGTCCCGGAACGCCTCCAGGCGACGAGACGGAAGCCATCCCCGTCTGGACCTCCACCAAGGGTGGCGTGAAAACGACCATCGGCATCCGCACCGATTTGGGCGCGGTGTGGCGGGACATTCGTGGCGGCATGGAGTTCCTCGGCAGCCTGCTCCCGGGGCTGGGCGAGGTTATGGATGCTCAAACTTTGGCTGACACGGAAGAGAGCGTCAAGATTCGTGCGTTGGCAGGCCTCAGCCTGGCCATCAACTTGATGACTTTTGGTTTTTCCCCCAACTTCGGCAAAGGTGCGCAGCAGATGGCGAATGCTCCGAAACCGGGCAAGGCCGATCTCCCGCCGTCAAGCACGCCTTCAGGCGGCAAGCCCAACCCCAGTGCCTCGAATGGCAGTGGCGGTAGTGGCTCAGGCGGCTCTGGTACTGGCTCAGGAGGAAACGGTTCCGGCACGGGTGGCTCTGGTTCTGGCAGCAGCGGCTCCGGCGGCACACCGCCGACCCAGGCTCCCCCCACCAGCCCCACCACCAACGGCTCGTCGCCGCACAACAACCAGCCGCCGCCGGGTAAACCTACGCCATCAACTCCGGCCCAGCCCCCAAGAATCAGTCCCAAAGACGTGCCTACGGGGGCAGTTGTAGATCCAACCGAGCACGCTGTTTTCCGGGGTGGAAGAGACATGAAAATCAAAACAGACAGAAAGGGTAAACCTGAATACGATCTTGACAGTCAAGGTTATGTAGCTCCAACGCATGGCCCATCAACAAATGTAGATCCTAAATACATCCATGTGGAGCGCCGCGGTGCGAACCAGATTAAAACGATTCCAGAGACATTGCAGATCAAACAGGTTGGTGCCGAAGGCCACCTTGAGATCATGCCAAAAGAAGGCGTTAAATTGACGCCGGATCAATTTCAGGCAGAGTTAAACAAAGTCACATTTTATGACCAAAATCACATTCAATGAAAAAGGTTCGTGATCTCGTGTTTCTCGGTGAGGGTGATGATCCTGACTTGGATGATGCCTTTGTGCGGTGGTATTGTTCACATGTATTTGTGCGAACTCACGACCATCTGTGTTATCGCCTGGATTTCTATGTGCCTCGACGGCTACTTCAGGATGCCGAGGTGATCGTGACGAAACTCAAAGAAGTCAAAGCTTACCCTTATTTAGTTCTCGTTCATGAAATTAGAGTTCCTGAGATTCTGAGAGCAGTTCGTTCTTTGGAAGAAGCTGACTATTTTAGCAAAGTGCTCCCAGTCGAATGGGTCGAAGCGACATCGGACGATTTGGTGGTTCCGTTTGGACAGACCGCGAAGTGAAATGAAATCGCCTTACCATCTGAAAGTCAGTAGTCATGATGTACGGGTCGCCTATTTGCAGACTTGTCCCAGACCAGTTTCCACTCCTGGGTTTGTGAAGCGTTCAATTTCACTGCGAACTCTCTTGCCTGAATATGTTGGTCCAGATGTTCAAATTGACCTTGATGCTGAAAACCGCCTTGTGGGAATCGAACTCATTGGATGACACAGATGAATGATGTCTCTGATGCAGCTCAAAACTCCGCTGTCGTGACCAGCATTTCGACTTTCGACTTTGCGGCGATCATTGTGGATGGCTTGGTTGATGCGGGAGTCCTTGACTCAATCGACATCGCGAAAGCACTCTCTGTCGTTGTCGAAAAAATGGAAGCGCGCAAGCTGGTCGGGGACTACTGAATGACAGCCAAACGGCGCGAACTCATGATCAGTCGCACTCCCTCCTTTCCGAACCGCTGGCATTGTCTGTATTTTGCGGTGTGGGCGTGCGGCCTGCTCGCGCCCCAGCTCTGGGTGGCGACGACGCGTCAATCCCTGCCGCCGGTTCTTGGGGTGCGCTGGGAGCGCCTCTACCACATCAGCGGGGTGTTCAGCGGGCGGGTGACGCGGTGGCGGTGCAACTACATCGAGATGCGCTTCGCGGGGAGCAAGACCTGGGAGGACTTTCGCACCGATCTCTACAGCAGCATTCATCCCTCCGGCGGGCGGAACCGGCTGGACCGCATGCTGGATGACAGCAGCGCCAGCCACGGCGGGGAGCTGCGCCGCCGGATGGCGCAGTACATCGTGCAGAAGCACCGGCAGCTTTTCCCGAAAAGCGCGGCGGTGGAGGAGCTGCGCTTTGTACGTGTGTGGTTCGATGCCGGCAGCCCGGCGCTGGCGCGACCCGCCGGAGCCTGGGTGCATCCGCCGCTGCGCCTGGTGCCCGCGAAGGACCGGAAAATCCTCAGCACGCACCGGTTTCAAAAAGGGAAGATCATCCTGCCCGCGACACGCTTCCAGGCTCCTGTGGTTTTCGGGGACGCGGAGCTGCGCGCGCTGCTGGAGAAAGGAACGCGCTGGGACAGCCTGGACCTAACGGGCAGCCAGATCACCGCCGGGCTGCTGCCGCTGCTGGTGGAGAAGCTGCCCGGTCTCAAGCACCTGTCCCTGGCAGGCACGGGCTATACGGATGCCTGGGGCGGCCCGCTGGGGCGGCTGTCCCAGCTCACCTCTGTGGACCTGAGCCGCACGAAGGCGGGCAGCTCCAGCGCCAACTGGCTGACCAGTCTGAAATTCCTCCGCACGCTGCGCCTGGATGACACAGCGGTGGATGCCTGGATGGCGGGCCGCCTGCGCGGGATGCCGGGCCTGGAATCGCTGTCTCTGGCTCGCACCAAAACGGGCGCGGACATCCTCCTGGACCTCACGCCCTGGCCGCAACTGCGGCACCTGTCCGTGGCGGGATGCGCGCTGCTAGAGGGGCAACTGGCAAAGCTGAAAGGTGGCACCACCCTGGAATCCCTGGACCTCAGCGGCATCCCGCTCAGTGACTCCGATCTGCGTGCCCTGCGGCGGCTGCCCAAGCTCAAAGAACTGCGGCTGGATGGTGTCCCGCTCCCCGCCGCAGGTCTGGCCGAACTCCGCGAGCTGCGGCGGCTGGAATCCCTCTCCCTGGAAGGCACGACGGTCACCAAGGCACAGGCCGAATCCCTGCGTGGACACCCAACTTTGAAAAAGATCGTGGCAGCGGATGGCATCGTCACCCTCACTCCCGCTCCTTCTAGCACCAACAAGAGCATGGTGCCTCCGAAGCCCTCCAAACCAGGCGTGCCTCCCGTGAAGGCACCCGCAACCACTCCTGCCAAACCCTGATCATGCCCGGATACCTGTCCAAGCTGATGCACTCCCTCGTGAAGCTGGAGCACCCGGCCCGGCTGCGGTGGTTTGAGCGTGCCTTTGTGCTCAGCTTTGCCTGCTACCTGACGGCGCGCTTTCTGCATGTGGAGGAATGGCTCACCGAGGCGGGTTTTCACTACACGCCGGACAATTACTCGCGCGGAGAAGGCCCGCCTCTGCCGCTGCTGCCCCTGTGGGCGGCGCAACTGCTGGCGGTGGTCTTTTATGGGACGGTGGCTGCCTTCATGCTCGGCTGGCAGCGCCGCGTCATGCTGTGGCTGCTGCTCGGCATCGCGTGGTACATCACCTATGCGGACACGGCGGGCGCGGCGGCGCTGAACCGGGTGTACATCATCGTGCTGGCCGTGCTGGCCACCGCCCCCGGCCCGGTCAGGACGACGGGGGGCGAGATGCTGCAAACCGTGGCCCCGGTGCGCATCCTCCAGGCGTTTGTCTGCATCTTTTACCTCGGCGCGGGAGTTTCCAAGGCATGGCACGGTGTCTGGCTTTCTCACAGCGATGCGGTCTGGCACAACATCCAGGGAGCCTACCGCACGGATTTCGCCGCGTGGTGCCTCAACTACCTGCCCATGTGGGTTTTCGCCATCATGCACTGGTCGGCATTGATCTTCGAACTCGGCGCGCCCGTCCTGCTCAGTGTACGTCGCTTGCGGATCATCGGCGTGCCCGTGGGTTTGATGCTGCATCTGCTCATCGCGATGATGTTCACGACGATCATCTGGTTCAGCCTCCAGATGATGTGCTTTTATATTCTGTTCCTCCCGCCAGCCATCATGGCCCGCGCCAGCCAGAGGATGGTTTCTGCATGGCGTCAGTTGCGGGCATGAGCATCGCCTGCGGCTGGCGGTTGACAAAGCGCGGGATAGAAAGGATGGCAGTGGCCAGTTAAAAGCACGGTCACGAAGACGCATGCTCCTGAAACCCTCCTCACTCCCTGCACGAATCACCTGCGATCCCGAAATCTGCCATGGCAAGCCTGTGATCCGTGGACTGCGCTATCCGGTGGAGGCGGTTCTCGAATATCTGGACGGCGGAAGCAGTATTGAAGAAGTGCTGGCGGAGTTCCCGGATTTGGAGCGCGAGGATTTGAATGCCTGCATTGAGTTTGCAGCGATGCCAGCAAGACTCAATTAATCCCGCATGAATCCCACCACCGAGACCACTCTGCGCTTCACCGGCGGCTATCCGCCGGTGCCGGTGGTTTTGATCGCGTTCGGGCTCGCCGTGGTGATGTGGTGGCTTTACCGGCGGGAGTTGAAGTTCGTCTCTTCGCCGTTCGCGAAGGTTCCCGCGCTGTTGCGCGCGCTGGCAGTGTTCATTCTCGTGCTGGCACTCGCAGGGCCGGTTTTGCGGCATGTGACGACGCTGCGGCAGTTGGGGCGCGTGGTGATCGCGGTGGACAGCTCCGCTTCGATGCAGCTCAGCGATGAAAACGGCGACAAGAAGGCCAAAACACGCTTCCAGCGCGCCGAGGACCTGCTTTTCAAAGGAAACACGCCGCTGCTCAAAAAACTCGCCGAGACGCAGGATGTGGAGCTCGTCGCGCTGCGCGGCAACAACACGCAGCGGATCTGGTGGCACCGCCAGGGCGGCAAGGACACCTCCGGTGAGCTGCCTTCGGCCTTTGACCTGCCTGCGACGACGCCGATCACGAATCTCGATCAGACGCTGCGTGGCGCGCTCGGCCCGGTGACAGCCGGAACGGCGCTCGTCGTGCTCAGCGACGGCCAGCACAACGCCAGCGGCTCGCCGGAGGAGTTCAGCACGGCGCTCAAAGGCACCGGCACGTCCGTTTTCACCGTCGGTTTCGGCACGGAGGTGCCGCCGCCGGATTTGTCGCTCCTGGATGTGAACGCGCCGGAGTCCGTGTTCAGCAAGGAGAACTTCCAGGGCCGTCTCACGATCAATGACAGCATGCCCGCGGGCATTCCCGCCACCGTGCGCATCGAAAGCCAGGGCAAGGTGCTGTGGAAACGCGACTTCACCACCGATGGCAAGGGCGAGAAGGCCTTCGACTTCATCTTCCCCGTCGCCGAGCTGCCGCCGCCCGCGCCGGGCCAGCGTGACAAGACACTGCGCAGCGTGAACATCCAGGTCGCGGCCAGCGGCGACCGTGTCTCGCTCGAAAAGACGCGTTCGAACAACGCGCGCGAGCTCGCCATCCATCTGCTCGAAAAGAAGCGCAAGGTGCTCATCGTCGATGGCCGTCCGCGCTGGGAGACGCGCTACATTCACAACCACTACGACCGCGACGAGCGCTGGCAGGCCGTGCTGCTCTTTGACGACATGGCCGATGACCCGGCGAAGGGCTCGCTGCAGCAGGATTTCCCGAAAACACGCGACGAACTGCTCAGCTACGACCTCATCATCCTCGGCGACGCGGCCGTGAGCCGCTTCAGGGCCGAGCACATCGACTGGATGATCGAGTTCGTCGAGAAACGCGGCGGCGGCATGATCCTCATCGACGGCCAGCGCGGCAAACTGCGCGACTGGGCGAGCGGGAAGACCGCGCCGCTCATCCCGGTGAAGTTTGGCAACGCCATCGAAAAGCCGAAGCCCACCGCGCTCGAACTCACCACCGACGGCCAGCGTTTCGACGCGCTGCGCCTCAGCGACAGCCCCAGCGCGAACGTCACGCTCTGGCCCACGCTGCAAAAGGTGAACTGGCACTCCAATGTCGAGCCGCTGCCCGCCGCCATCACGCTGGTGAAGGCGCAGCAGCCCGCCGTCGTCTTCCGCCAGGTCGGCGCGGGCGCGGTGCTCTATGTCGGCACGGATGAGTTGTGGCGCTGGCGTTTCCAGGTCGCGGATTTGTATCACCAGCGCCTCTGGATGCAGCTCGGCGCGTGGATCGCGGCCCCGCCCTTCCAGATCGATCAGAAAAAAATCGCCGTCGGCACCGACCGCCTGCGTTACTCGCCCGGCGAAACGTCTGAGATCCGCGTGCGCGTCCGCAACGACAAAGGCGACATCGTCACCGACGCGCAACCGCGCGCCTACCTGCTGCACGATGGCAATGATGTCGCCACGCTCCAGCTTGAGCCCGATCCCACACATCCCGGCATCTACCGCGCGCTCACGCCGCCGCTGAAGGCAGGCACCTATGAGATCGCCGTCGCCGAAAGCCCCAGCGCTGTGCGCAGCGACGCGCGTCTCTCGCTCCATGTCTCCGATCTCGGCAATCCTGAGTGGGCCACGCTCACGATGAACCGACCGCTGCTCGAAACGATGGCGCAGAACAGCGGCGGACGTTTCCTGCGCGAGGAGCAGGCTGCCACCGACCTGCCAAACCTCCTGCAAAGCATGGACCGCAAGCAGGTCATCACCAAGGAGACGATTTTGTGGAGCAGTTGGTGGTGGTTCGGAGCTGCCATCATCCTGCTCACCATCGAGTGGCTGATGCGCAAGCGGCTCAAGCTCGTGTGAATGCAGTTCCCGGTTCTCTGTTCTCCGCTCCCGGTTGTTGGAATCGCAAACGAAAGAGAAAACTGGGAACCGAGAACTGGGAACTGAGAACAAAATGACATGACCACCTTTCGCGACTACCTGCTGATGCACATCGTGGTCGTGGCGTGGGGCCTCACGGCGGTCCTTGGCAAACTCATCGAAATGCCCGCGGTGGATGTCACGATCTGGCGCACGGGCGTTTCCACGCTCGTGTTTGCGCTCCTTGCCCAACTGCACGGCGGTCTGCGTGTCGAGCGCGGACGGGCGTGGCGCTTCGCGGCGGTGGGCGCGGTGCTCGGGGTGCACTGGGTGCTGTTTTTCTTGTCCGCGCGCCTTTCCACGGCCTCGGTGTGCCTCGCGGCGATGCCCACGGGCATGCTGTGGGCCTCGTTGATCGAACCGCTGATCGATGGCACGCGCCGCTGGCGGCCGCTGGAGCTCGTGGTGGGCCTCGTGATGGTCGGCGCGGTGTGGATCATCTACCAGGTCGAGTTCAGCTACTGGCTTGGATTCACGGTGGCGATCAGCGCGGCGCTGCTGGCCGCGATTTTCGCGACGATGAGCAAGCAGATCGTCAGCACGCACCACTGGAACGTGATCGGCTGCTATCAGATGGCGGGCGCGTTTGGAGCATCGCTGCTGTGCCGGCCGTTTCTTGAAAAAGGCATCGTGCCGGCGCTGCCGGGCGCGTGGGAGGCGCTGTGGCTGGCGATTTTGACGCTCGTCTGCACCGTGGCGGCCTACGCGGGCTTCATGAAGGCGCTGCGCGCGATGAGCGTGTTCTCCATGAACGTGATCTACAACCTGGAGCCGGTTTACGGCATCATCCTCGCCGCGCTGGTCTTCGGACGCAGCGAGTTCATGAGCCCGGGCTTCTACCTCGGCGCGGGAATCATCATCGCCAGTGTGGTGATGCTGCCTTGGTTGCGGAAGATGATTGAGAAACGTGAGGCGTGATCACTCCCCAGGCGTCACATTCCTCCGGATGACACGCACCGCGCGGATGCGCCTCGTCAGTGTCGCGAGCTTCAGCGGCTCCTTCTCGTCTCGCAACGGATCATGCACGAGGTAGTCGAGGCCGTCTTTGCCGACGACGAGGCACCAGTGCGGCGTGCCTTGGGGAAGACGGTATTTCACAATGGGGCACTCGCCGCGCTCCAGCGCGTCATCGATCCATCGATGCGCGGGAAGGGTGTGGTAGGAGGCGGTCAGGCGTTCTTCGGTGACGCGTGGAATCGCGCTCCAGACCATCCAGCCGTTGGAAAGATAGCCGTCCTGCTTGTTCAGGCGCTCGTTGAGCTCCTTGGGCGTCAACGGCACGCTGAGAAAGTTGCAGGCCATGGCGGCACTGGTGATAACGCAGCCGTGGGTGCCGAGCGTCAGCTTCGTGGGGCCGAGAGGTTCATCGGCCCAGCGCGGGTCTTTTTGAAGCAGCAAGGCGCTCTTTTTGGCCTCGCAGACATGCAACTCACGGCCGCCTTGGACAGGAATCGAGCCCACACACCACGTCCAGCCATCACGAACGGTGGAACAACCACCGGAAGCCAGCGCCAGCAAAAGCAGCAGAATGGCCGGCAGGCGCTTCATGATCGCGGATCAATGATCCTTCTTCTCGCCAGCGTGGTCGGCGGGCTTGGCATGGGAGTCCTTGTGCTCCGCGCCGTGATCCTTGTGCATGCCTTCGTGCAGCACCTGGGTCTCCTTCCAGGAGTGCTTGTCGCAGGAGGCGGAGGCAAAGATGAAGGCGGCGGCGCAGGCGATGTACGAGACGGTTTTCATGGGGTTTGGCGACCGCATCCTTATCGCCCGATGCCGCGGGCGCAAATGGCAAAATCAGGCCCGGGACAGCACCATACGGGCATCCAGGGCCAGCACGCCGGCGGGCGTGGCGAGCAGCGGGTTGATATCCACCTCCAGCAGACGCGGCTCCGCGTGCACGAGCCGGGAAAAACGCACCAGCACGTCCTCCAGTGCCGCGAAATCCACTGGCCGGCCGCCGCGCGTGCCCTGGAGCAGCTTGAAGACGCGCGTCTCCCGCATCCAACGCCGCGCCAGCGCCTGATTGAGCGGCGGCAGGGCCAGCGTGCGGTCCTGCATGACCTCCACGAGTGTGCCGCCCGCGCCAAACAGCAGCACCGGGCCGAATTGCGCGTCCTGCGAGGCTCCAAGGATCAATTCGACGCCTTTTTCGCGAATCATGCGCTGCACGGTCACACCGGCGAAAGCGGCCGTGCCATGCTTCGCCGTCGCGCGCTCGCGAATCCCCTGCCAGGCGGCTCGCACGGCCGTTTCGTCGTTCAAATCGAGCACCACGCCACCGCAGTCGCTTTTGTGCGTGATCGTGGGCGAGAGCAGCTTCAGCACGACAGGAAAGCCGAGATCGCGCGCGGCGGCCACGGCGGCTTCTTCATCGTGTGCTTCGCGTGTTTCGACGACGGGAATGCCTGCGACGGCCAGCACGCGTTTCGCAGCGGCTTCGCTCAGCAGGCCGCCTTCGCACGGAAGTTCGACGCTCGCGGCGGCGGTGTCGCACAGCGCGTTTTCCGTCTCGCGCAGCCAGTCGAGCCGAGTGCGGTGCTCGTGCATGCGGACGAAGGATTTCGCAGCCTCGTCTGGATAGTCATAGGTTGGCACCGCGGCGGCATTCAGCAGCGCGCGGCCTTCCTGCACGCTCTGCGCGCCCATCCAGCTCGCCAGCAGCGGTTTGCCTGACGGGTGCGCGATCGCCGCCACCGCCCGCGCGATCTCCGTGGGTTGCGTCATGGCCTGCGGTGTCAAAACGGCCAGCACACCGTCCACCGCGTCGTCTTGAGCCGTGATGCGCAGCGCGCTGGCAAAGCGTGAGGCGTCGGCATCGCCCAAAACATCGACCGGATTGTGATGACTCCAGTGCGCGGGCAGAACGACGCTCAAAGCGTCCAGCGTCGTCTGCGAAAGCTCCGCCACGCTGCCGCCGCCGAGCACGAGCGCGTCGGTGGCGAGCGCACCGGGACCGCCGGCATTCGTCACGATGGCCAGACGCGGTCCCGCGGGCAGCGGCTGCTTCGCCAGCACCTCGGCCATGTCGAAGAGCTCCTCGATCGTGTCCACGCGCAGCACGCCGTTTTGGCGAAGCGCGGCATCCAGCACCGCATCGCTGCCGGTCATCGCGCCGGTGTGTGACGCGGCGGCGCGTGATGCTTCTGCCGTGCGGCCAACTTTGATGACGACAATGGGTTTCCGCGCCGCCACCTCGCGCGCGGCGGCGAGAAAGTCCACCGCGTCCGCGCCGGGCGACTCCATGTACATCACGATGCTCTCTGTGCGCGCATCCTGGCCGAAATGACGGATCAAATCGCCCCAGCCCACGTCCGCCATCGCGCCGGTCGAGACAAAGGCGCTGAAGCCGACATTTTGATCGTGGCTCCAGTCGAGGATGGCCGTGCAGAGCGCGCCGCTCTGGCTGAGGAAGGCCACGCGGCCCGGGCGCGCCATGCTGGTGGCAAAGGTGGCGTTCAATCCGGCGTGCGGATTCATGAGGCCGAGGCAGTTCGGCCCGATCAGGCGCACGCCATGCCTGCGCGCGGCCTCCAGCACACGCGCTTCGAGTTCCGCGCCTGCCTCTCCGGTTTCCTTGAAGCCTGCGGAGATCACGACAGCCGCACGCGTGCCGATACGGCCCGCTTCCTCGACAATCTTCGGCACCGTGGCCGCCGGGGTCACGATGACGACCAGATCCGGCACCGCCGGCAGCGAGGCGAGATCCGGAAAGGCGCGCACGCCGCCCACCTCCGCGCGTTTGGCATTCACCGGCCACACCGGACTGTCAAACGCGCGCAGATTGTCCCAGATCGAACGCCCCACACTGCCCGCGCGCTCCGTGGCACCGACGAGGGCGATGGAACATGGGCGAAAGAAGGCAGTGAGAGACATGGGAAGGCGATGTGGAATTCTGGCTGGCGGTTCGTTGACGGAGAAACCGTCCATTCACCGCCTTTCCACCTTCGAGACAATCACTTCCTTCGTTTTGCGGTCGATGGAATACAAAACACCCGGCTGGCCGCGGTCCCAGGCAAAGGCCTGGCCATGCGCGGAGATCGGGATGGCGGCGCGCCAGGTCCATGCATCACCTGCCACCGGCAGATCGAGCACATACAGCTCCTGCGCATCGTGCCCGGTGATGAAGAGATGCCTGTCAGGGCCGAAACTGCCTCCCGAGCTGCTGTTCCTGCCAAACTTCGCCACCATCTCCGCCGGGAAACGAATCTCGGCGGCAGGCTTCCAGTTTGAGTCGAAGCGCACGACGCGGGTGCGGGCTGGATCGCCGGTTTTCGCGTATTGGGCAAAGCAGGCATACCACCAGCCGTCACGCCGGTCCACCCAGGTGAGTGATCCGCCCACGCTGGTGAGGTCGATGCTTTCCAGATGCTGCATCGTGCGCGGATCAAAGACCTCCACGGAGCTTTTCATCGGCATCTCGGGGTAGTTGGAGTGCGCGCACCAGAGCCTGCCATCGAGCACGATGCCCGCGTTCAGGTGCTTGATGCGGCCCCGCGTCTCTTGCCAGCCAGCCACGCGCTCACCGGTGTCTTTGCGGTATTTGCCGATGGCGGCGTTCGTGATGGCATAAACGTGCTGCTCATCCACGGCGACACCCTGGTGCGCCTCCTCCGCCTGGATGCGTTTCAGCTCCTCGTGCCTCCACGCGCCTCTCTGCCCCGCGAGCATCGTGTCGATGCGCGCCTGCTCTTTTCGCAAAGCACCATCAGGAATCCGCATCGGCGTGAGATTCTCGCTCGTCAGCCTCTCCGAGGCGGGAATCGCCCGCCAGCGCAGGTTGCGGAACCACACATCGGCCCCGTGGTCCTGGAGCGAGAGATTCGCCCCGCGCCTCGTCAGGTCGCCGCCACGGATGCGCAGCACTTCCAGCTCGTGAAACCAGCGCGGATCCGCATAATCAAAGTCGATGACCTTTTCGCCGTTGAGCCAGTGCTGGATGATCGTGCCCTGGCACACCACGCGGCCCTCGTTCCACCCGCCGTGCGGCTTCACCACGTCTTTCGTCGGCGCCATGCCAAAGAAGAGCGAGGCGGCGGCCTGGCGCGGATTTTCGCCGTAGGGGCTGTTGGCGTTGTCCAGCAGTTGATACTCATACTGGCCGGGGCGGTAATACACGCCGCTATTGCAGCCCTTCGAGACCTTCCATTCAAAGCGCAGCTCAAAATCATCCGGCACCCGCGCCTTGTCATACACCAGCGGGCCGCCTTTCCTCACCCGGGCGATCTCGCCGTTCACCACGGCCCAGTTGCCGTCGTGCTTCCAGCCATCGAGCGTGCGTCCGTCAAAGAGAGGCTCGAAACCGGGCTCCGCGGCGTGCAGCCGGAGGATGGAGAGGGCGGACAGGATCGCGGCACGGGAGAAAAGGCGCATGCCAGGAAGACGGCGGGGCCGCGCGGCATCTTCCGCCGGATTGTTTCCCGCCGGTCAGGCCAGCACTTCCTTCACCACATGCCCGTGCACATCCGTGAGACGGAAATCGCGCCCGGCATGGCGGAAGGTCAGCTTTTCATGATCCAGACCGAGCTGATGGAGGATGGTGGCATGCAGGTCGTGCATGTGGACCTTCCCCTCGACGGCCATGTGGCCGATGTCGTCCGTGATGCCGTGCGAGAAGCCGGATTTAAAGCCGCCACCCGCGACCCAGACGGTGAAGCCGAGCGGATTGTGATCGCGACCGGTGCCGTTGTTCTGCGCGTAGGGCGTGCGGCCGAATTCACCCCCCCACCAGACAATGGTGTCCTCCAGCAGGCCGCGCTGCTTCAAATCGTGGAGAAGTCCGGCGATGGGTTTGTCCACCGCGGCGGCATGGTCGCCGTGCTTGGGCATGTTGGAGTGCTGATCCCAGGCGGGGTTGTTGGAGTTGTCGCCGTAGTTGACCTGGATGTAGCGCACGCCCTGCTCGGCCAGGCGGCGCGCCATGAGGCACTGGCGGCCGTAGTTGTCCGTGGGCTGCTCGTTGATGCCGTAGAGCTTCAGCGTGGCCTCGGACTCGCCGCTGATGTCCATGACACCCGGGGCGTTCGTCTGCATGCGCGCGGCCAGCTCGTAGCTGCGGATGACGGCGTCGATCTCCGTGTCGCCCGGCACGGCTTTGGCGGCCTGTTCGGCATTGAGGGCGCTGAGGAGGCCGAACTGCTTCCGCTGCTGCTCCGGCGTCCAGAAGGCGTTGGCGATGTTCTTGATGGTGGACTCCCTCGCGGGCTGCCCGCTGCGGCCCACCGGCGTGCCTTGGAAAATGGCGGGGAGGAAGGCGTTGCTGTAATTGCGCGGCCCGCCGTTTCCCAGACTGGGGCTGATGGTGACAAAGCCGGGCAGGTTCTCATTCTCCGCGCCGAGCCCGTACATCACCCAGGAGCCCATGCTCGGGCGGATGAAGCTGGTCGTGCCGGTGTGCAGGAACAGCGTGGCAGGCCCGTGCGCCACCCCCTCCGTGTGCATGCCATGGAGGAAGCACAGGTCGTCGATGTGCTGGTTGATGTGCGGGAAGAGGTTCGAGGCCCAGCGACCGCTGTCCCCGTGCTGCTGGAAGTCCCACAGCGGCTTCATCACACGCTGCGGCGCGCCCTTGCCGGTCTTTGCCACGATGCGGGAGTCCGCCACGTCGATCAGGTTGCCGTTCTCTTTGAGCAGACGCGGCTTGTAGTCGTAGGAGTCCACATGGCTCACGCCGCCCTGCATGAAGAGGAAGATCACCCGCTTCGCCCGCGCCGGATGGTGCGGCCGCCGCGGCGCCAGCGGATCAATCCCCGCGGCCTGGCTGCTCGCCAGGGCCTGCCAGGCCAGGTAGCCAAAGCCGCAGCCAGTCGTCTGGAGGAAATCGCGTCGCGTGGAAAACATGCCCCGTAAACGAGCCGCCAGGACTCGATTTCACGAAAAAATCTGCCTCCCCTGCCCTCAGCCCAGCTTGGCGAGCGAGTCGTCGAGCGCGTTGATGACGGTGGTCATGCTGGTCTCGGATTCATCGCCCATGTTGCTGATGCGGAAGGTTTTGCCCTTCAGCTTGCCGTAGCCGCCGTCGATGATCATGCTGTGGTTGCTCTTCAGCAGCGCGATGAAGGCGGCGACGTCGATGTTCTTGTTGTTGGCGACGCAGGTGAGCGACTTGGAGCGGTAGCCCTCAGGCGCGAAGAACTCGAAGCCGTTCTTCTTCACCCACTCGTGCACCATGCCGTTGAGCTTGGCGTGGCGGGCGTAGCGTGCGTCGAGGCCCTCGGCGAACATCTTCTTCAACTGGTGGCGCAGGCCGTAGATGAGGCTGATGCACGGCGTGGAGGGCGTCATGCTCTTCTCGCCGTTCGCCTTGAACTCCAGGAAGTCGAAGTAGTAGCCGCGGTCGTTGATCGTGGCGGCGCGGGCCATGGCGGCCTCGCTGGCGGTGAAGAGCGCGAGGCCCGGAGGCAACGCGAAGGCCTTCTGCGAGCCGGTGAGCAGCACGTCGATGCCCAAGTCGTCAAAATGGACCGGCACGGTGGTGAAACCGGACACGCTGTCGGTGATGAACATCACATCGGGATACTTCTTCTTCAGCGCGGCGATCTCGGCGATGGGGCTGAGCACGCCAGTGGAGGTTTCGTTGTGGATGAAGGTGACGGCATCGAACTCGCCGGTGGCGAGGCGCTTGTCGATCTCCGCAGCCATGATCGGCTGGCCCCATTCGACCTGATAGGCCTCGGCTTCCTTGCCGCAGCGCTTGGACACATCGAGCCACTTGTCGGAGAAGGCGCCGTTGCAGCAGTTGAGGACCTTTTTCTTCACCAGATTGCGGATGGAGCCCTCCATCACGCCCCAGGCGGAGGAGGTGCTCAGGAAGACCTGCTGCTTCGTGCCGAACAGGGTCTGCAGCATCGGCTGGATCTCCGCGTAGAGGTCCTGGAAGCCCTTCCCGCGGTGGCCGATCATCGGCTGGGTCATGGCTTCATAGGTGTCGGCGCTGACTTCGACAGGGCCGGGGATGTAGAGTTTGATGTGCTTGCTCATGCGGATGGTTTTTGGGGAAAGGGAGGCGGACAGTAGGAAGCCCCGGGCGGGGTGCAAGGACGGGATGAACCGTTGATCCCGGCCCGAAGCGCGCGAAGGATGCGGCACATGGAATTCTCCGGGCCGGTTTATGTGCATGAGTATCTGCTGAAGAGCGGGGTGACGCTGAACGCGGTGTCCCAGCGGCGCGTCTTCGCCGGCGCGCTCATCCGGGTGAATGACGGCCACGGCTGCATCCACCCGTGGCCGGAGTTCGGCGACGCCACCGTGGAAGAGCAGCTCAGCCTGCTGGCGGACGGCGTCACCACCCCCGTGACGGAGATGGCGCTGCGCTGCGCGGAGCTCGACGGCGCGGCGCGGCGCGCGGGCGTGAGCCTGTTCGAGGGGCTGGAGGTGCCGCCCAGCCACTACTCGTGGAGTTTCTCCGCCGAGACGGAGCCGCAGATGGAGCGCGTGCTGGCGGAGGGCTGGCCCGCGATCAAGGCGAAGGGCTTTGCCAATTACGGCGAGACGATGCGCTTCCTGGAGGGCTGCGCGAAACGCTTCGAGGCGCAGGGCACGCGCCTGCGCGTCGATTTCAACGGCGTGCTGGACCGCCGCACGTTTGAGAAGTTCGTCGAGTTCATGCCCCTGCGCGTCTATCGCGCGCTCGATTTCGTGGAGGACCCCTTTTCCTACGACGCGGAGGCCTGGGAGACCATGCGGCGGCGCTGGGGCGTGGCGCTGGCGCTGGACAAGGGCTGGAAGACCGGCACCCACGGCTTTGACGCCGTGGTGGTGAAACCCGCCCGGCGTGACTGGCGCGCGGTCGCCGGCCTGCACCCGGAGAAACGCCTCGTGATGACCTCCGCCATGGATCACGCGCTGGGGCAGATGTTCGCCGCCTACGAGGCGGCGCTGGCCGCCGCCTCCGGCCATGCGCTCGACTTCTGCGGCCTGTGCACGGAGCACCTGTTCGAGAAGGACGCGTTCTTTGAGCGCGTGAGCTCCCACGGCGGGCAGTTGAGCGCGGACCGCGGCGGCGGCGGCCTGGGCTTTGGCGAGGTGCTCGATTCCCTGCCCTGGAGGAGGCTGCGATGACGGATTTCTGGCACAGCGCGGACACGCACGTGGCCTGCGCCCCCGGCGGGCACGCGGAGGGGCTGCGGGAGTTTGTGGACGGCACGCTGGGCCCGCGCGGCTGGTGCCTGTTCCAGACGAGCGGCACGGAGGGCGCGCCGAAGTGGGTGGCGCTCACCAAGGAGGCGCTGCTGGTCTCCGCGCGCGCGGTGAACGCGCATTACGGCGTCACGCCGGACGACCGCTGGCTGCTGGCGCTGCCGCGGTGGCATGTGGGCGGCTTCGGCATCGTGGCCCGCGCGTTCGCGGCGGGGAACACGTTCGAGACGCTGCCCGGGAAGTGGCACGCGGAGGCCTTTGCCGCCCTGGCGGCGCGCACGCAGGCCACGCTGGCCTCCCTGGTGCCCGCGCAGGTGTTTGACCTCGTGGCCGCGCGGATCACCGCGCCCGCCTCCCTGCGCGCCGTGCTCGTGGGCGGCGCCGCCCTGGGCGCGGAGGTGGCCGCGGCCGCCCGCGCGCTCGGCTGGCCGCTGCGGCGCACCTATGGCATGACGGAGACCTGCTCCCAGGTGGCCTCCCAGCGCGTGGAGGACGGTGACATGGAGGTCCTGCCGATCTGGGACCTGCACACCGGTCCGGACGGTGTGCTGACGGTGAAAGGTCCCGCGCTGGCCAGGGGCTATGTCTCCCCCGCGGCCGCAGGCTGGCGCTGGGAACCCCTCTCCGCCGAAAACGGCCTGCGCACGCGCGACCGCGTCACCCTGACCACGGACGGCCCGCGCCGCCTGCTGCGCTTCACCAGCCGCGCCGCGGGCCAGGTGAAAATCTTGGGCGAGTTCGTCTCCCTCGGCTCCCTTCAGGAGACCCTCGACACGCTGCGCCTCCGCCTCGGCCTGCCCACCGGCGACGCCGCCGTCTGCGACCTGCCGGACGCCCGCGCCGAGGCCCGGCTGGTGCTGGCCGTCAGCGGCATCAGCCGCGCGGACGCCGAACGCCTGCAAAGCGCCCTCAACGAGTCCCTCCGCCCCTTCGAGCGCGTATCCTGCATCCTCCCGCTGGCGCGCATCCCGCGCAGCGACCTGGGAAAGGTCCGGCTCGACGACCTGCGCGCGGATGCATGTTCGTCCGCCTGCTCCTCCGCGCCCACCAGCCGGTGAGAAGTCATTGGTGGGAGGGCGTAATTGGGCTGCGGCGGCAAAAAGTCAGTCAAAGTTGACCGAGTTTTGGTCAATCGTCCTTCATCATTGCTGCTGTTGCTGCTGCATCTGG
Organism: Verrucomicrobiaceae bacterium; assembly: GCA_015075365.1. Taxonomy (GTDB): domain Bacteria; phylum Verrucomicrobiota; class Verrucomicrobiia; order Verrucomicrobiales; family Verrucomicrobiaceae; genus Prosthecobacter. The sequence continues at coordinate 877,717 of JABTUN010000003.1, read as the reverse complement.
ATGTCCGACGACAGAATCGTGTGGAAAGCACCGGGGATGATCGCCGGGGCGGCGGTGGAGAGTTCCTGCTCGGGCGTGAGCACATCGGAATAGAGGACAAAGGTCTCAAAGATGGTCTGGCCGACGTCGTTGAGCATTTCCTGGAGGCGGTCGATGTATTCGTGCAGGCCTTCTTTGAGCACCTCCTTCATCGTGAGGTAGGTGATGTGGGCCAAGAGGCGGCCGGAGACGCGAACGGGGGCCTTCATCTCGTCGAGACGTCCGTTGCCGCAGAGGGCGACGAGGGTGCGGTTGAGCTGCTCGACGCACCACGCGACGCTGCGCGGGAAAGTGGGATCGAGCAGAAGGTATTCGATGATTTTGACGGGATCGAGCTTGTTGCTGCTGTAGGCCTGAAAGGCATGCCACGCGGAGCAGGAGCGCAGCAGCGCGGCCCAGCGGAGCGGGCGGGCGAGCGGGCTGGGCGGCATTTCGAGTGAAATGGCGCTGCAGGTGTCGATAAGGCGGCTGGTTTTGTCCGCTCGCTCGATACAGAGGCCGAGGCGCAGGAAGTGCCAGCTCTCATCCCGCGGGGTGGTGCTGGCGGCGATGCCTTGGAATTGATACGAGGCGAGCAGCACCTTTTCGTAGAACGCGGCGGTCTGCGATTTGTGCATCTCGGCGGCCTCGGGCGATTCCAGGAAGAGGCGGAGGCTGTTGATGCACTCCCACAGTTCGTCGCTGAGCTGGTCGCGGATGGTGCGGGCGTTTTCGCGAGCGCTGCGCACGCAGTTGAGGATGGAGTTGCCGTTTTTCTGGCTCAGCGCGAGGAAGTGCGCGGCGGTGTCGCCATCGATGACGGGATGCGCGGCGTAGTAGGCGTCCTCGTCGCCCGTGGTCATCAAGATGGGACCCCAGAACTGCGATTCGTCCGCGGCCTCGGCCCCGGCATCGAGGAGGAGGTCCTGCGTGGATAGAAGCAGGCGGGCGAGGTTTTCAGCCCGCTCCATGTAGCGGGCCATCCAGTAGATGCTGTCTGCGACGCGACTGAGCATGAGAAGAGGAAGAGTGAAAAGTTAGAAGTGGAGAGGGAGGAAGCCGTAAGAGGTGAGAAGTTAGAAGTGAGAGGTGGTGTGAGGACTTCTGACATCTCACTTCTGACTTCTTACTGGAGCGCTATTCATCATCCCAAAGCACCCAAGTATCTTTGGAGCCGCCTCCCTGAGACGAGTTGACGACGAGCGAGCCTTTTTTCAGCGCGACACGGGTGAGGCCGCCGGGGACGACGCGGACGCGGTCGCCGTAGAGGACGTAGGGGCGGAGGTCGATGTGGCGGCCTTCGAAGTGGTCGTCCACGAAGACGGGATGACGGCTGAGCTGAAGCACGGGCTGCGCGATGTAGTTGCGAGGGTTGGCGGCGATGCGTTTGGCGAATTCGGCCTGCTCTTCCTTCGTGGAATGCGGTCCCATGAGCATGCCGTAGCCGCCGGATTCGTTCACGGCCTTCACGACGAGCTTGTCGAGGTTCGCGAGGATGTGATCGCACTCTTTCGGCTCGATGCCGAGGTAGGTGGGCACGTTCGGCAGGATGGGATCCTGATCGAGGTAGTATTTGATCATCTTCGGCACGAGCGCATACACGGCCTTGTCATCGGCCACGCCGGTGCCGATGGAATTCGCGAGGGCGACATGGCCCTGCTGGTAGGCGCTGACGATGCCGGGCACGCCGAGGAGCGAGTCCTTGCGGAACACGAGCGGATCGAGGAAGTCGTCGTCGATGCGGCGGTAGATCACGTGCACCTGCTGGAGACCGGCGGTGGTGCGCATGAAGACGCGGCCGTTTTTGAGCAACAGATCGCGACCTTCGACGATGGGCACGCCCATCTGCTTCGCGAGGTAGCAGTGCTCGAAGTAAGCGCTGTTGTACACGCCCGGCGTGAGCACGACGATGTTCGGATCGATGACGCCGGGAGGCGCGAGGTGCGCCAAGGTCTCGCGCAGCATGGAGCCGTAGGCATCGACGGGGCGCACGGGCAGGCTTTGCAACAGGCCGGGGAAGGTCCGCTTCATCGCATTGCGATTTTCCAGCATGTAGCTGGCGCCTGAGGGGCAGCGGCCGTTGTCCTCGAGCACAAAATACTCGCCCTTGTCATCGCGGACCAAATCGGTGCCGCAGATGTGGATGTAGATGCCGTGGGGCACTTTGACGCCCATGAACTCGGGGCGGAAATGGCTCGCCGACAGCACCAGTTCGGCCGGCAGCGTCTTGTCGTTCAAGATGTGCTGGCTGTGGTAAACATCGTTCAGGAAGAGATTCAGCGCCGTGATACGCTGGATGAGGCCGGCCTCCACACGCTCCCATTCCTTCCGCGGGATGATGCGCGGCATGAGATCGAAGGGGAAAATGCGCTCCGTGCCCTGCGTGTCGCCGTAAACGGTGAACGTCACGCCCTGGCGCAAAAACACCGCGTCAGCCGTTCGCTGTCGGGCGGCGTATTCTGCTGGAGAAAGAGTGCCGATACTGCCGGTGATGCCCGAATAATGCTCGCGGGCATGCGCGGGCGAATCGAACATTTCATCAAAAAAGCTACCTGGTTGGTAGTCATCGAACAACGAGGACATGCCTCTCTTAAAGCAGAGCGCGTGCCAGAATGCCACGAGGCATCTGAGGGAAAGTGCGCGGCCTTTGCTTTTCGCCCTGCCAGGCACCTGGCTGAAAAAGGCCGCAGACTGGCTCCAGAAACCTCTTTTTGGCCCTATTCTCCACCTTGCCACCCCGGCTTTCCGCGAGACTATGCGCCGCCTTTTTCCCTCCCAACCATGCCCAAGACTCCTGCCGACACCGCCTTTCGCATTTCCAGCCCATCCTCCGGCATCCGCCCGATCCGAAAATTGATGGTCGCGAACCGCTCTGAAATTGCCATTCGCGTGATGCGGGCGGCGACGGAGCTGGGCATCCGCACGGTGGGCATTTATGCGCAGGAGGACCGCTTCTGCCCGCATCGCTTCAAGGCAGACGAGGCGTATGAGCTGAACAAGGACAAAGGGCCGCTCGGGGCTTATCTTGATTACGAGGGCATCGTGACGCTGGCGAAGGAGAAGGGCGTGGATGCGATTCATCCGGGTTATGGCTTCCTGAGCGAGAATCCGGACTTCTCGAAGGCCTGCGAAAAGGCGGGCATCATCTTCATCGGGCCGGATCCGAAGATTTTGACGATGATGGGCGACAAGACGGCCGCTCGCAATGTCGCTCGCAAATTGAAGGTGCCGATCCTCGAAGGCACGGACGAGCCGGTGAGCGATCGCAAGGAAGCGATCGCCGTGGCGAAGAAGATCGGCTTCCCGCTGATCATCAAGGCGGCCTTCGGTGGTGGTGGTCGCGGCATGCGCATCGTGCGTGAGGCGAAGGACCTCGAAAAACTGCTCGATGAGGCGCAAACGGAGGCGGAACGCGCTTTCGGCAATGGTGCGGTGTTCCTCGAAAAATTCGTTGGCAAGGCGAAGCACATCGAAGTGCAGATTTTGGCCGACAAACACGGCACGGTGCTGCATTTGCATGAGCGTGACTGCTCCGTGCAGCGTCGCCATCAGAAGGTGATCGAGCAGGCTCCGAGCTATGGCGTGAAGCAGGAGATCATCGACGGCCTTTGCGATGCGGCGGTGAAACTGGCGAAGGAAGTGAAGTACACCCACGCCGGCACGGTCGAGTTCCTCGTCGATCACGAGACGGGCGAGTGGTATTTCATTGAGATGAATCCGCGCATCCAGGTGGAGCACACCGTGACGGAGGAGATCACCGGCATCGACATCGTGCGCAGCCAGATCCTCATCGCGCAGGGGCACAAGATGCACGACGAGCCGCTCGCGCTGCCTGTGCAGGAAAAGATCGAGAAGAGCGGCTTTGCCGTGCAGTGCCGAATCACGACGGAAGATCCGGAAAACGGCTTCACGCCGGACTTTGGCAAAATTTTGACCTACCGCAGCGCTGGTGGCTTCGGCATCCGGCTCGATGGCGCTCTCGGCGCGACGAATGCGGTCATCACGCCGTATTATGACTCGATGCTGGTGAAGATGACCGTCTTTGCCCGCACGTATGAGCAAGCGCTCGACCGCATGGACCGCGGTCTGCGTGAGTTCCGCATCCGCGGCGTGAAGACGAACATCCCGTTCCTCATGAACGTGGTGCATCATCCCGATTTCCGCGCCGGACAGGCCACCACGCGCTTCATTGATAACAATCCTGACCTGCTGAAGTTCGTCGCCCGCAAAGACCGCGCCACGAAGCTCTTAAACTACCTCGCTGACACCATCGTGAACGGCAATCCTTTCGCGAAAGGGCACAAGCCGAGCGGTGCGTTCGTGACGCCGCCGATTCCGAAATACGATCACCGCATCGCACCCGCGAAGGGCACGAAGGACCTGCTCAGCGAGATGGGGCCGGAGAAGTTCTGCAAAGACTGGGTCGCGAAACAAAAGCGCCTGCTGCTCACGGATACGACCATGCGCGATGCGCATCAGTCGCTGCTCGCCACGCGCATGCGCACCTTTGACATGCTCGCCGTCGCGGATGCGGTCGCACGTCGCACGCCGAACCTCTTCTCGCTGGAGATGTGGGGCGGTGCCACGTTTGACGTGAGCATGCGCTTCCTGCGTGAGGACCCGTGGGAGCGTCTGCGCCAGATCCGCGCAAAGGTGCCGAACATCCTTTTGCAGATGCTCTTCCGCGGCTCGAACGCCGTCGGCTACACGAACTACCCGGACAATGTCGTCAAAGGCTTCATCAAACATGCCGCGCAGAACGGCATGGACATCTTCCGCATCTTTGACTCGCTGAACTACCTCCCGAATCTCAAAGCGGCCATGGAAGCGGTGCGCGAGGACACCACATCCATCTGCGAAGGCACGCTCTGCTACACCGGCGACATCCTCGATCCGAAGCGCGACAAGTATGACCTCAAATACTACGTCCGCCTCGCCAAGGAGCTCGAAAAGATGGGTGCGCACATGCTGTGCATCAAAGACATGGCCGGACTCGTCCGCCCCTTTGCCGCGAAGAAGCTCGTGAAGGCGCTCAAGGATGAAGTCGGCCTGCCGATCCACTTCCACACGCATGACACCAGCGGTCTGAATGCATCGAGCTACCTCGAAGCCTCGCTCGCCGGCGTCGATGTCGTCGATGCGGCCATCTCCTCGCTCTCCGGCGGCACCTCGCAGCCGAATTTGAACTCGCTCGTCGCTGCCATGCAGCACACGCCGCGTGACACCGGTTTCGATCCCGAAGCGTTGCAGGAGTTCAGCGATTACTGGGCTGCCGTGCGTGCTTATTACAAGCCGTTCGACACCGCCGAGCCCTACGGCACCGCCGAGGTCTATCTCCACGAGATGCCTGGCGGCCAGTACACGAATCTCAAGGAGCAAGCCATCGGCATGGGCCTCGGCCCGCGCTGGCCGGAGATCGCCCACGCTTACGCCGAGGTGAACCAGCTCTGCGGCGACATCGTCAAAGTCACGCCATCGAGCAAAGTCGTCGGCGACCTCGCCATCGAGTGCGTCGCGCGTGGTGTGAAGCCCGCGGACATCTTCAACCTCACCGGCACGAAGTGGAGCAAGGACGTCACCAGCATGTTCGAAGGCTGGCTCGGTGAACCTTTCTACGGCATGGAGGCCAACAAGGCTGCCGACAGCCGCAAGAAGTGGAACAAGCTCGCCGACGCCATCGTCGGCAAGGACGGCAAACGCATCAAAGGCCGCCCCGGCACCCACGCCGCGAAGATCAATCTCGCCGACGTCCGCGCCGAGCTGAAGGGCAAATTGAAGAAGGACCCCACCGAGGACGATGTCTGGAGCTACCTCATGTATCCCGATGTCTTCCTGAAGTTCGCCGACTTCCGCAAGGCCCACGGCGATGTCTCCGTGCTGCCCACGCCCGCCTACTACTACGGCCTGCGCGACAAGGAAGAGATCCACATCAGCCTTGAGGAGGGCAAAACGCTCTTCGTCCGCCTCCTCAACATGACCGAGCCCGACGCCGCCGGTCAGCAGACCGCCATCTTCGAGCTCAACGGCTACCCACGCCACACCACCGTCACCAACAAAGCCCTCGCCAAAAACGCCGTCACGAAAACGAAGGCCGATCCCGCCGACAGCAGCCAAGTCGGTGCCCCCATGCCCGGCATGGTCGCCAGCATCGCCGTCAGCGTCGGTCAGAAAGTGAAGGAAGGCGAAACCCTGCTCACGCTGGAGGCCATGAAAATGTTCGCCGCCGTCGCGTCACCCACCTCCGGCACCGTCAGCGAGATCTGCGTCAAAATCGGCGAAAGTGTCGAGAGCAAGGATCTGCTGGTGAGGCTGGTGAAGTAGTCCATCAACCCACAATCACCACCACCGATGCCCGATCCAGCGCGCAAGCTCTACATCGACACCTCGGTCGTCGGTGGTTATCACGATCCGCTCTGGATGGATGACACGCGGCTGCTCTGGCAGCAGGCAGAGGCCGGGTATTGGTCGCTGATCACCTCCATTGTAGCAGAAGCTGAAATCCAGAACGCCCCGCCAAATGTGCGGCAGCTCTTCGCCTACACATTCAATGCCTCCAATATTCTCGACACGAGCCGCGAGGTCGAAGAACTCGCCGAAGCTTATATGCAGGCTTCCGTCGTGCCGTCCAAGTTTGCCGACGATGCCCTGCACGTCGCCATGGCGACGGTTCACGGCATCCGCCTCATCGTCAGTTGGAACTTCAAACACCTCGTCAACGTGCGTCGGGAGGATGGATTCAATGCCGTGAACATCTTGCGCGGCTGGCCCATCGTCCGTATTGTCAGCCCCAAGGAGATCATTTATGCCGACCAAGAACAGTCAGACTAAAGCCGCAGCCTTCGACGCCGTGGCCGCTAGCCGCGAGTGGAAGCAGACTGTCGCTCAAACGACCGCAGGCATGACCATGGCCGAGCGCATGGCTTGGTTTCGCAGCCAGTCCAGCATCCCCGCCATCCGCAGCCGCGCCAAAACGCCGCGCCGCACCAAGATCCATGCCTAAAGACCACTCATAGCGTGAAAATGTTCGCCGCCGTCGCGTCACCGACTGCCGGCACCGTCAGCGAGATCTGCGTCAAAATCGGCGAAAGCGTCGAGAGCAAGGATCTGCTGGTGAGGCTGGTGAGGTAGCTGCGCGATCGACATTACAGCCCAGCGCTTTAGGACTTAGTTCGTTCGTCTTGACAAACGACGACGCAGGGTTTTCACTCCTTCAATGCACTTTGGTTTGCCTGAGTCTGACGATTCAAGGCATTAACCAGCCAGAGGCAGAACAGAACCAAATGAAAACAAATAGCAATGCCCCTATTGGGCCATCTGTCGTCGTTCCGTTTTACAGCATTCGGAATATTAGTAGCCCAGAAGACCAACAAAACGATCGGCAGGTTTACGCTGGGCAGTTTCCTATATCAGCCGTCATAGGCTTACCAACCCACGAGAATGTTCGTGGCTATCTTGTGGAGGCAGAAGGCAAGCAAAGGCGTGTGCCAACACAGGTGCACAGGGCAATCGAGGAGACATTGCGAGAACGCCCGGACTCGTTTGCGGTCTTGAATGGCGGAATCGTGATTGTTGCACGGAGCAGTGAAGTTGACGAGAAGGCACGCACATTGCGGCTAGTTGCTCCAAGTATAATTAATGGTTCGCAGACACAGGGTGTCATTCGTGATTTCATCAACTCCGTCGCTGCACCGCCAGATGCGCACATTAAGTTTGAACTGATTATTTGCTCTGATGACGATTTGATCGCGGATATCTCGATCTCGCGAAACTTTCAAAACGATGTTCAGAATTTGTCGATAGCAGGCAGAAAGGGGCAACTAGACGAACTCGAGGCAAATTTGCAGCAAAAGCGTCCAAACTCGAGACTTCAGAAGTCTGAGACACAGCGTCCGGCGTCGGACAATGTGTACCTCCACACTGAAAAGTTACTTCAAGTGATTGCTGCGTTAGTTCCGTCGACCCTCTGGTGGAAGAATACAGAATTCAACAAGACCTACTCCTACCACGCAAAAGCAGCGTGTTTGAAGGATTTTCAAGCCATCTGGAAGTCAGCCAAAGATGAGTCCTCGCCAGATCACGAGAAGTTTAAAGCCGTTTACCAATTCTATTTGGATATTTGCGGCCAAGCTTGGGATCTTTATGAAAAGTGGAAATCCCATCAAGGCTTTGCAGGTACAGGATTGCGGTCGATTGAGAGAGAAGGGCGCGAGATTGTGGAAGTCCCGGATGGGATCATTTTCCCAATATTAGCTTCCTTGAGCGAATTCGCCGTTCAGACTCACACAGGTTGGAAAATCTCGGTTCCTGTTCAGTTTGATGACAGAGAATTGATCAATGCGGCTAAAAACGCATACATGGAGATTGCCAAGAGTAAGCCAGAAATCATGGGCAAAACGAAGGCTTGTTATTCCGCGCTCCATCAAATCACGGCGATCTACAAAAAGCTCCTGAGCCCATCGTGATTCGAGCCATTCGATCGGTATGAACGGTTTCTCCTGGGGGAGTCGCGCGAGAGTGTGGTGTAGTGCTCCCCTCAAAGTTGGACAAGAGCCAGTGTTGTTCAGGCGGCTTGTTGATGGGGTGGGTTGCATAGGGTGAGGTAGGTTTGGCGTGGGGTGTTGTAGTTGAGGGCGGAGTGGGTGCGCTGGGTGTTGTAGTGTTCGATGTATCTGGCGACCGTCGCGCGTGCGGCGGTGAGGTTGTCAAAGCGGTGCTGCCAGGCGCATTCCTCTTTGAAGGTGCGGATGAAGCGCTCGCACAGGCCGTTTTGCTCGGGCGTGTAGGGAGCGATGTATTCCTGCGTGAGGCCGTAGTCACGCACGAGGGCGCGGTAGGCTCGTGAGCCGAAGACAAGGCCGTTATCGTGGCGCAAGGTGAGTCCTGATGGAGCGCCTCGAGTGGTGCCGAAGCGGTGCAGCAGGGCCTCTTCCAGCGCACGCTCGGCGGTCTTGGCTCGGGCGGTGTGCGCCAGATCCCAGCCGAGGACTTCACGCGAGCAGCAGTCGACGACCGGCACGAAGGCGCACCAGCCGTCGCGCCCGCAGTCCACGGTGGCGATGTCGGTGGCCCAACGCTGGTTGGGGGCTGCGGCGATGGATTTGAGGTGCTGCACACGCGGACGGCGGCCGATGCGGCGCTGCCTGCATGTCCAGCGGTGCAGGCGCATGATGCGGTGGACCTTCTTGCGGTTGACGATCATGCCCTGGCCTTTGGTGAGACGGGCATGAGTCATGCGCACGCCATAGGTGGGATGAGCCTCGATCACCGCACGGATGGCCTCGACGCACGCGGGATCGCACCGCGGTTCGAGGTGGCGTCCATGCGGCTGGTAATAGGTGGTGGAGCGTGCCACGCCGAGGAGACGGCACAGCACGCTCACAGGCACCGGCGGGGATCCCGATTGGAGAAGTTGGTTTTGCATGGCTACCACGAGATCCCTTCCGGCAAGTCCTTGCCCAAGTAGCGATGAGCTTTTTTTAAAACGTCCACATGCAGGGTGAGCTCGCCGACCTTGGCCAGCAGGGTCTTCTCGCGAGCCTCGAACTGCTGGGCGAGGTCGCGCGGATGACTGCGCAGGGCCTCGGTGCCCTGGGTGATGAAGTCCTCCTTCCACTGCTCGACCTCGGCGAGAGTCAGCGCGTGCTGGCGAGCAGCCTCCGCGGCGGTGGTCTTGCCTTGGAGGATGTCGATGACGAGGGCGGCCTTGCGCTTCGCGGTCCAGCGTTGCGGACTGTCGGCATCGGTTTCGATCTCGACGGCGGGAGGTGTGATGGCGGCTTTAGGCTTACTCATGGCAGAAGGCTCCGGGTTGAGGGTGAACAGCGACAAGTGGGAGGGGGCGGCGACCGCGCAGAAGCTCTGTTACGGCTACGCTGCGGCCTCGTCTCGCTACGCTCGACGAGACCTGCGCTGCGCCTTCACAGAGCTTCTGCGCGGGGTGGATGTATGCCTGATCTTGGATCAGTTCGGAGAGCTTATCACCTGTCCAATCCAAGAGGGGGACGGAGCAGTGGCTCCTCCAGGGTATGGGTTTGCACGCTGCAGATGATATTAGGCAGCCCAGGAGTGCCGAGCGATAGCGAGCGCTCTCCTGGGACTCACGCCGCCACACCACCCCCGATCCCCGATCACGAACCCCACCGGGGTTCCGTAACCCGAACGTCCCCACGGCCACGCCTCGCCGCCTGACGGGAGTGGGTGCCCTCATTCCGCACGGAAACACCGACAGAGACGAGGAAAAGCATCGTTTCGATGCGCCCGTCCATGGATACCCATCTTTCTCTCGAACCTGTCCCGGATCTCCAATCACTCCCTTGGGACTGTGTGAGGGCGGTGGGGCTGCCGACGACGAGTTTTGGCAAGCCAGTCGAGTGGGAAGCTGGTTATGTGCCGCAGCCCGTATTCATCGGGCGGTGCACCGTGCCAGTCTGTGGCGAGTTGCTGGTCTTCGGGGTGCGGTATGACTTCGAGCGGCGGACGCTGCCGGAGCCGGGGAAAGGTTACTTCGTGCGCTACATCGTGGTCCAGCAGACCGCGGAGGGGCCGGTGGCCCATGTGCTGGGGCAGAAACTGAGCACCACCTACCAAAGCCTCGAGGAAACCCGCGACAGTGTCTTCGCCTCGGACCTCAAGAAGAAGGATTTGCCGGCACTCTGCCTGGCGGAGGCACCGAAGTGGAAGGCAGGCTCGGCGCAGTGGCCGCTCCTTGCCGGCACGCCCATGCATTTTGTCGCCCAGTTTGCCCTGAAGGAAAGCGACCTGACACGACGCTGGCTGACCTTCAATCAGTCCGTGTTTCTCTTCTGGCGCGAGCACGACGGACGCGCGGTGTTCAAGATCACCGACCAGGAGACGCGCTTCCAATCCGCCGAGGATCACTACCGTGCTGAAGCACGACGCATGAAGAAGTCAGGCGCTAAAACGGAAGGCTGAGTCCTTCTCGAATCTTGGAGCCGCTTCCGATGACTGAAAGCACGTGCATCAAGTCCCGGCGAATCTTGGAAGAGACATTTGTGTTCAATCCATCAACGGGAAGATTCCGCGCAATGATGAACCCTCCAACCGCATGACCAGCAGCAAGATCCTCACTGTAACCCTCGGCTTTCTGCTTCTCCTGCCGCTTGCGTGGAGCTTTGGGATCATGCTGTTCCGTGACTACCAGACGCCCAGGGCCGAGGCGCGGCGGGTTTTTGACGAAGAGGAGCGCAAGATGCAGGGCGAATTTGGCAAGACATCCAGAAACACCGTGCTCTGGGGCATGTGGATGCCTGATCTGGATTCGATCCATCCGGCGATGGCGAGGTTCTGGCTGTTTTCACCGCGGCGCTGGGTGGGTGCGATTGGCCTCGGCTGCTGTGTGCTGGTGTTCAGCCTCTGGACGTGGTGCGCCGTGAGCTATGTGGACATCGCGCCCGCAGTTCCAGACACGACCGGCTTCATGGATGACAACGATGGACCGTCGCCTGAGCTTGCAGCGCTACCTTTTTATCCGTCTGAGGACTCCCGCTTGAATGAGTTGATCGAATCGATCATGGACTTCAATGATGTGAACAAAGCCGTCTCCGCTGCGAAGGACTTGGAGCGCGAAGCCCGGCCGGAATGGCGGGAAACGCTTTACCAGGCGTTGCGGGTCAAGGATGAGTTCTTTTTCCGTGAGCTCGTGGCCCCGGCGGTGGTGCATCTTGACGGTGTCAGCGCTTTGCCGCGATTGCTGGAGGCTCTCCGGCTTGGATCAGATGAGGGGCACGACAACGATGGCTTGGTGGGGACCATCTGGGATCTGACAGATGGACACAAGTCGGAGGTGGCTGAGATTCTTCTGCCCATGGCCGACTCTGCGGACGCAGGAGAGCGAGAGAGCGCCGCGTGGTTGCTGGGATCTGTCCATGATCAAGTCCAGCCGGAAGTTCTCATCAAGCTGGCCGCCGATTCGGAGAGTGACGTGAGACAGAGTGCCTTTGGCTCCCTTTCGTTATTCAAAGGCAACGAAGCAGTATTTGACTGTCTGGTGCGTGGTCTGCATGACCCGGAGTCAGCCGTTGTCAGGGCCGCCGCAAGTTCCATGGGCTATTTCGGTGACCAGCGCGCTCTGCCGTTGCTCAAGGAACTCAAATCACGCGTTCCACCACAGGACCATTCGATCATCGAACAATCGATAAAATCGTTGGAAGAAACGACGTCCAAGTGAGGCTTTCCAAGCCCAACGGGCTTGCGTCATGCGGCCCAGGAGTGCCGAGCGATAGCGAGCGCTCTCCTGGGAGCCCGTGCCACCCACAACCCACGCTGGATCATGAACCCCATCGGGTTTCCGTCACTAGAACGTCCCCACGGTCGCGAATCGCCACCTGACGGGCACCCTTCAATGCCCGCTCGTTGCTTCTTTTGACAAGACCATGGGTTTGCCGCATCCTTGCCGGTATTGAAACAAGCTCCTCCAGTTCCCAGCAAGCCAGCGATCACCGTTTCTTCGGTGGTTCGCAGGAGTTTCTCCGCCGCGCGGCGCAGAGCCTTGCAGACGCAGGGCCATGTGACGATGCAGCAGGTGAAGGCCAATCAATCGACGATGAAGTCCGTGCCCTGAGTTGGTTCATTTCCGACGCCGGGCTTGAACTGAAGTCGGAAGACATCTTAGCCACTCTGACGGCGAACCCGATGAAGGGTGGCAAGGAACACCGCGTGGCCTTCCTGCCCGAGGTGGAGCGCGTCCTCAAAGTCGCCGATGCACGCATGCTCGCCACCGAGTCGCTCTTCGACTACCTGACCGATCTCCTCCTCTCCAATCATTACTTCGACGACGACATCCGGCTGGAAGGTGCCTACACGGAGGGCGGCCGCCTCTTCATCGTCACCACGCAGCCCTACATCAGCGGCATTCATCCAGACTGGCCCGAACTTCGAGCAGGCCTTGCCCGCCATCAGTTGCGTGATCCCGCGCCGAGGTCACTGGGTGGAAACTTCATCTTTGACGACGAACTGCTCGGAGAAGTGGATGTGTTCGATCTCCATCCCAACAACGTCATCCAGGACGCCTCCGGCTGGCTGAATCCCATCGACGCCCACTTTTATTTTGATGATCGCATCAAACGAATCGCGGCTCTCCAGAAACTTGGACTGCTCGCCGCCAAAACGTGATCCATCAAAACGTAGCGGGCGGATCAATCGACGATGAACTCCGTGCCCTGAGTCGGTTTACCGCTGATTGGATTCGAGTCATATCAGCGTCCGATCAGCGATTTCAAACCGTCATCCTATCTGGCGCGTCCAAACCTACGCCCGCACCTGCAGGCGGTTCCGGTGCGTCGGTGGAGCGAAGGTCGATTTTCAGGATGCCGTAGTCCAGCAGGCCGGGCTCGGGTTGATGGCGGGCGGGATGCGGAAATACGCCAGCCGCCGGTCCGTGCCCGGCACGGACTGCACCACGCCGCCCTGCCGCAGCACGCGCAGGTGCTTGCTCACTCCGTCAAAGTCCCGCTTCATCGCCGCCGCCACCTGCGTGGCGCACATCGGCCCCTGCTTCACCAGCATCTTCACCATCTCCCACCGCAGCGGATTGCCCAGCGCCGCGAAAAAACGCGGTGCGTGCGAAGGCGGCGCCACGGCCACCAGCGCCGGAGAAGCGGATGAACCCGCGGAAGAGGTCGAAGATGATGCCTGCTCACTCATGACCTCGATCCAAGCCAAAAGCTGCAAAAATACAAGCCCATTGTAGGACAAAATCGGCGGACACATCATCATCAATGAGCCGATGTTGACCAAATTTGGCGGAAGATTGGCACCCAAATGGTCGATGTCGGAAAAATCTATCGGGGAATCGACGCCCAATCGGTCGTCGTCGAGCTCCGATCGGTCGATACTGATGCATATATATGCCAGATGTCGGATACAATAGGCGGAAAATTGGCCTTCAAAACGTCTATGTCGGCAAAAGTTGGCGGATAGATTCAGCGATAGTCGCGCACTTCGATGCATCGGAACTTATTTATGTTCAACGATTTATAGCCGAAATCCGGCCAGCGATGATGGACGGAACCCCGTCGGGGTTCGCCCTTGGTCGGAGCGGGTGTTTCATCGCGATTCCCGGGCTGCATGACGCAAGGCCGTTGGCCTTGGAAGGGAGGCTCTCGGGCTTCAGAGGTTCCACTTCATCAGGGCGACGACAGCGCGGTCGCGTAACACGGTGTCGAGTTGCTGCTCTGATGGCTCGCCCGGTGTCCGGAAACCTTCGCTTCTTCCATCTGGAGATTGCATTTGTACCCGGCAGCCGCAAAAAAACTCCGCGTGCCCCCATCGGTAGTGAGGCAAGATCACAGCCTTTTCCAGAAACTGACGCAGCGTCGTGCCTTTCGGCACATGATGAATGCCCGGCTTGCGAAAGCCATTCTTGGCTGTGACCGCGATGGTTTCAGCAGAGCGCACGCCGTAAACCAACTTTGGCAGCTGCCGGTTCTTGTCAAACAGGGCGCAGCCTGTCACCAGAAGGATAAGGGAGAGAGTCAGATGCCTGATGGCCGGCTTCATGACCAATCATGGGATTCAAGCCGCGAACATCTCCACATCCCGAGTGACGCGAACCACCGGCAGCGGCAAGGCTTCACCCTTCTGCTGACGATGCTCAATCTCATCACGAATGATGCCGCAGAGTTCGGCATAGACTTGTTCCTCGTTTTCACCATGGCATACCCCGCCATAATAGAGGTCGGGACAATAGCCGATGTACAGGTGATCATCGTCGGACCAGCGGACGAAGCGGTGATATTGATCGGCTTCCTTCATGACGGGATTAAATCACTTCTTGCGGGTTTGTTCAATGGCCTGGGCGACCTGTTTTTCTTGATAACGTTGGGCGTCATCGCTCTCACCTCCACTGATTGTGACAACACCCAGCCACTTGGCATGTTTGAACTGACGATGCGATCCCTTCTGCCGGTCCAAGAAAAAGCCCGCCAACTTCAAATCAGTGATGAGCTGGCGGACTTTGCGTGGCATGCGCTTCAAGAGGGATCAAACATGAATCGGATGCCCCTTGGCGACCTCGGTGGCCTCCTTGACCATCTCGCTCAGCGTCGGATGGGCGTGGATGGTGGCTTCGATTTCGTCCCAGGTGGCTTCGAGGTTCATGGCGAGGCCGATCTCGGCGATCATCTCGGTGCTTTCGCTGCCGATGATGTGCGCTCCGATGATTTCGCCGTGTGGCTCGCCGTAGAGGATCTTGACGAAGCCATCGGGCTCCGCGGCGGCGAGCGCCTTGCCGCTGGCGACGTACGGGAACTTGCCGACCTTGAACTTGAGGCCCTTTTCCTTCGCGGCGCGCTCGGTGAGGCCGATGCTGGCGACCTGCGGATGGCAGTAGGTGCAACCGGGGAAGACGCCGACTTTCTTCGGCTTGTGCTTGGTGAAGAGACCTTCGACGCACTGCACGGCCTCGTAGCTGGCGACGTGCGCAAGCCAGGGCGGTCCGATGATGTCGCCGGCACCGTAGATGCCCTTCACAGAGGTCTGATAGCGGTCGTCGGTTTGCAGCCAGCCGCGCTCGGTGAGCTTCAACTCGATGCCGCCGGGCAGCACGGGGGCCACGCCGATGGCGACGAGGGCCACATCGGCCTCCAGCGTTTCATTGGCCGCGCCTTCGACGGTGATCTTCACGCCTTTGCCGTCCTCGGAGGTGCCGGTGACCTTGGTGTTGGTGAGGATGCGGATGCCGGCCTTGGTGAGGCTTTTTTCGAGGGTCTTGCTGACCTCGGTGTCCTCGACGGGGAGAATGTCCGGCATCATCTCGACGACGGTGACTTTCGTGCCGTAGGCGTTGAAGAAATAGGCGAACTCAATGCCGATGGCGCCCGCGCCTATGACGATGATGCTCTTCGGCTGCTTCTCGAGGGTCATGGCTTCCTTGCTGCCGATGACGGTGGTGCCGTTGAAGGGGAAACCGGGCATGGGGCGGCTTTTCGCACCGGTGGCGATGAGGATGTTCGCCGCGTCGTGCGTCTCTTTTTTGCCGTCCGCGGCGGTCACTTCGACCTTGCCGGCGGCGGGGATGCTGGCGGTGCCTTTGAGGTAATCGACCTTGTTTTTCTTGAAGAGGAATTCGATGCCCTTGTTGAGCTTGTCGCTCACGCCGCGGCTGCGGCCGATGACTTTGGACCAGTCATACTCGATGCTGCCGATTTTCAGGCCGAACTCCGCCGCGCGATGCGTCAGCGTGTGATAGAGCTCGGCGTTTTTCAGCAGCGCCTTCGTCGGAATGCAGCCCCAGTTCAGGCAGGTGCCGCCGGCGCGGTCGTTTTCGACACAGGCCACTTTTTTGCCGAGTTGCGCCGCGCGGATGGCTCCGACGTAGCCCGCAGGCCCGCCGCCGATGACAATGAGGTCGTAGTTCATGAAAAGAGAGTGTTTGGGGGAGTGAGGCGCGAGAGAAGCGCAGCCCTGCGACGTATTCAACCGCAGATTCCCCGCCAGCGTGCCTGATTGACCTGAGAACGGCTTGAACCTACTTTATACGACGCGCATGCCCCCGCCCGGCACCCATTTCCTCCGCCGCTCTGCCACGCTCCTTGTGGCGCTGAAAGTCGTCGCCGCGTGCGCCGTCGTCGCAGGCCCTGCTGAGTCCAAAAATGAGCCGAAAACGGACATCGCCACGCTCCTGCGCATCCAGGCAGACGTGCAAAAGCTGCTGCCGCAGGTGCGGCCCGCGCTGGTGGCCATCCAGACCGGCGGCGGCACGGCCAGCGGCGTCATCATCTCCCCCACCGGCCTCATTTTGACCGCCGCGCATGTGGTGGGAAAACCGGGCCGTGACATCCGCGTGGTGCTCGATGACGGCTCCACCACCACGGCGAAGTCACTCGGACTCGACCAGGCCACGGACGCCGCGCTGGCCCAGCTCAAAGATCGCGGCAAGCCCTGGCCGAGCGTGAACCTGAGCCGGGAGATCGCCAAGGCGCAGCCGGGTGAGTGGTGCTTCGCGCTGGGGCATCCGGGCGGTTTTGACAAGGCGCGCGGCGCGGTGCTGCGCGTGGGAAAAATCGTCAAACAGACCGCCAACAGCCTGCACACCGACTGCGTGCTCATGGGTGGCGACTCCGGCGGCCCTCTGTTCAATTTCGCGGGCGAGGTGATCGGCATCCACAGCCAGATCTGGGAAAACCGCGATCAAAACGTCCACGTGTCCATGGCACCCTTCCTCCGCTCCTGGGATGCGATGCAAAACTCACAGGTCATCAAGGTGTGGGGCGTCGGCGCGGGCGGCTACCTTGGCGTGGCCACGCGCATGACCGACGATGTGGAGCTGGAAGTGGCGGATGTGATCGACGGCTCCCCCGCGCAGAAGGCCGGGGTGCGCATCGGCGATGTCATCGTCAGCGTGAACGGGACCGCGATGACCGACCAGCAGCAGTTCACCGCCACCGTCAAGGCGAAGGCCGCGGGCGACACCCTCCAGATGAAGCTCCGCAGCAACGGCAAGGAGCGCGAACTGGCCGTGCAACTGGCCCAACGACCGCAGGAGGACTCGGAATGACCAACGAAGCCCGAAATCTGAATGACAAACACGATGCCGCCTCATCGGGTGGAGTGCGTTCGTTGTTTCTGCGTCGCTGTTCCGCCGCTTTGTTCCTGCTCTGCCCTGCTCTTGCCCTGGCGGAGGTTCCTCGTCCCACGCTCCCGGCCGATGACCGCACGAACGGCAGGCACACGCTGGCCGCGGTCGAAAAACTTACCCAGCTCGCCTTTGCCTGCGCTGCGCGCATTGAAAGCCTGCTCGGCCGCCCCGTCTGCTCTGCCACCATCGTCGGCGAGGACGGCTATCTGTTGACCAAGGCCAGCGAGGTGCCGGATCTGGCCAAGGTGCGCGTCAAATTTGCGGACGGCCGTTCCACCGAGCTCCGCGAAATCCGCCGGGAGGTGCGCTATGACCTCGTGCTGGCGCAGGCGGTGGGCATCAGCGGTCTGCGTGCGGCACATTTTGGCAGCGCGCGCCCGCTGACGCTCGGCCAGTGGCTGTGCAGCGCCACCGGCGCGCAGCGCGAGGCCCGCATCGGCATCGTCAGTGCCAATCGCCGCCGCGTTCCCGGCCTCGGTGCCGCGCTGGGGGTGCGCATGGATGAAAAGGTGCCCGAGAATGCCAAGGGCGTGCGCATCATCGGCATCGCCAACGACAGCCCGGCCGAGGCCGCCGGCCTGCGCAAGGACGACGTGCTTCTCGCCATCGCCGACCAGCCGGTGGCGGAGTTCAAGCGCGTGCATGAGATCGTGAACAAGCGCCAGCCCGGAGAGATCGTCGAGGTGCGCTACCTGCGCAAAGAAAAGGAGGAAACCTGCCGTGTCCGCCTCGCCAGCCGCACCAAGATCCTGCAAAACTGGGAGGGCGAGGACTTCGCCAACGGCGGCATCTCCCTGCGCACGGACAATTTTCCCGACGCGCTCCAGCACGACATCCCGCTCGTCCCGGGCGACATGGGCGGCCCGCTCGCCACGCTCGATGGCAAGATCGTAGGCATCAACATCGCCCGCGTGGACCGCGTGACCACCTTTGCGCTGCCCGTGGAGAGTTTCTGGACGGAAATCCAGCAGTGGGTCGAGGCGGACCGCCATCCGCCGAAAGCGCAGGCTGCGGAGTGAGCGTCAGCGTGTCGCCGTTTCAAACGGGCTGTCGGCCTTCACCGCCGTCTCCGGCTGGGGATTCAGCGTGAGGATGTAGGCCACGATGTCGCGCAGCATTTTCTCATCCTCGATGAAACTGGAGGAGAGGATCATCTTCGCGCCGTTCACATCGCCCTTGATCGTGCCGCGGCGGCCGTCTTTGAACTTGTGAATCTGCTCGGTGAGATACCAGGCCTGCTGCCCGATCAGCGGCGGGCTGCCGAAGGCGATCTCGCCGCTGGCATTGTAGCGGTGGCACTCCATGCAGCGTTCCTGGAAGGCCAGCCTGCCCTCGTCGAGGTCCGCGTCCTTTGGCGCATGGTCTATGCCAGCGGGCGTGGTGGGCTGCATTTTTGAGGCATGCTCGATCACGGCCTGCGTCTGCTCTGGAGACAGGGATTTGGCAATGGCGGCCATCATGAAGGACTGCGCGTCCTTCGGATCGTGTCCGCGGCGGCCCTCGCGAAAGCCGGCGAGCTGGTGTTTTGCATACCAATCCGGCAGTCCGGCGATGGCGGGCGATTTCAACTCCGCCTTGCCCTCGCCGTTTGGGCCGTGGCAGGCCGCGCAGACGTTCTGGAAGATCGTTTTGCCATCCTTCATCGTCGCGGTGACGACGGGGGCGGCCGCCGGCGGAGGAGCGACGCCGTTTTCGCCCGAAAAGGCAACCACGGCCATGCCAAGGCCGAGGCCGGTCAGGAGCAGGGATGTGCGGGTCTTGTTGTTCATTCGCGGAAAAAACGCGGTGGATGCGCGCAGATTAGCGCTGCAGGCCGGATCACCCCGTTTCTGCTCAACGTACGCCAAAATAGGCACACTTGGTGCAACAATTCACCTCCTGAGAATGATCAGGCTGCCGCCAGCTCGCGCATCGGGCGGACGGACACGGGCGGCAGGGCCTTCCCCTCGGCCTTCAAGTCCTCCATTTCCTCGCGGATGATCGCGACCAGCCTTGGATACAGTTTGCTTTCGTCTTTGCCGTGGCAAACACCGCCAAAGAACAAATCAGGGCAGTAGCCGATGAAGATCGAGTCTTCGTCGCTCCATTCGATCCAGTGATGGTAAGGGATGGCTTTGGATTTCATGATTGAACCTTTCGGATGGCTTCGCGGACTTGTTTCTCCTGGTAATGATGCGCATCTCCGCCGGTTTTTCCATCCAAAGTCAGGCTTCCTGGGAGGCGGAGGTGCCGGAATTTGCGATGATCACCTTTGCCCTGGCCTTTGACGAGGTAAAAGCCCGCCTGCTCCAGATCGCGGATGAGTTCTCGGATTTTGCGGGGCATGACTGGAGGAACGGTTCACAGCCACCCGGTTTGATTCAGCCTGCCGGTGAGCTCCATCTGCTTTTCGAGCTGCGCGGCATACTTCGCGGCATTTTCGGCGTTCGGCTTGCAGCGGGTGGATTCGTCGAGGGTCACAAGTTGGGCGCAGAGGGCCTCGTAGCTGACTTTTTCGGCTCCGCCCTGGTTCGCGTGCGCGTAGGCAGCCTGGATCGCTCCGCCGAGCGCTGCGCCTTCACTCGTGTTCAGCGTCACCACCTCCGCGTTGAAGCAATCCGCGGCGATTTGACGCCACACGCCGCTCTTGCTGCCGCCGCCGGTGAGACGGATTTCCGTGGGGTTCATGCCCAGGTCACGGAAGCGCTTCAAGCCATACGCGAGGCCCAGCGTGGCGCCTTCCACCGCGGCGCGGGCCATGTTGGCCGGTGTCATGTTCGTGGGGCGCAGGCCGTGGATCACACCGGTGCCGCTGGGGAGGTTCGGTGTGCGCTCGCCATTGAGATAGGGGAGGAAAAGAATGCCCTCGGCCCCCACAGGCGCGGATTTCACCGCGGCTTCGAGCTGCTTCAAATCCCAGCGGAACATCTCGCGCACCTGCTCCGTCACGACGGTGACATTCATCGTGCAGACGAGCGGCAGCCACTGGTCCGTGCTGTCGCAAAACGCGGCCACTTCACCCTGCCCGTCCACCACCGGTCCCGCAGCCACGCCATACAGCGTGCCACTGGTGCCAAAGCTCGCCGTCACGACACCCGGCTTGATGTTTCCGGTGCCGATCGCGCCCATCATGTTGTCACCGCCGCCGGCGCTGATGATGACATCGAAGTTCAGGCCCCACTTCACCGCCAGTTCGCGGCGGATCGTGCCATGCACCGCCTTCGACGAGCCCAGCGGCGGCAGCATGCCGCGCACGGAGGGATCGATGAAGTCGCAGATCTCGTGGCACCACTGGCGCGTGTTCACATTCAGGATGCCCATGCCGGAGGCGTCGCCGTATTCCATGCGCTTCACGCCGCTGAGCCAGAAGTTGATGTAATCATGCGGCAGCAGGATCGTCTTCGTCTTCGCGAAATTCTCCGGCTCGTTCTGCTTCATCCACAGCAGCTTCGGAATCGTGTAGCCCGGCAGCATCGCATTCCCCGCCAGCGCGATCACGCCCGGCTGGCCGCCGAAATGATGCGCGATTTCCGCGCACTGCGCCTGCGTCGAGGTATCGCACCACAGCTTTGCGGGACGCACCGGCTTGTCATCCGCGCCGAGGGCCACGAGGCCGTGCTGCTGCCCGCTGACGCCGATGCCCGCGATCTTCTTCTTGTCCGCACCGAGCTGCTCCAGGCACTGCGTCACACACGCGTCCACCGCGTCCAGCCAGGCCTGCGGCTCCTGCTCCAGGTGCCCTGGCGGCAGGCCTTCGATCAGATCATAGGTCGAGTGGCCGGAGGCGAGGATTTTGCCCGTGTCGAGGTCCAGAACGATGGCCTTGCTGCTTTGCGTGCCGCTGTCGATGCCGAGGAAATACATGGTCGGGGGAGTGTGAGAGGTCAGAAGTAAGAAGTCAGAGGTCGGCGGAGGTTTTCGACGAAAAGGGCTGGTGTTCCAAGCTCAAAGTTTCACCTCAAATCGGGCCGTTGCGAGCTTTGTGACCGGATTTGCAGCTTGTTTACCGCAGCCAGTTTTCCCGACGCAATCCAGGCACCTGACCGAAGTCCTTCTCATTGGCGGTCAGGAGCAGCACATTGAGCGATTTCGCAATGGAGGCGATTTTCAAATCCATCGTGCCGATACGAACCTTGGCTTTCTTGAGCTGGATGGTTTGCGAAGCCGCTTTCGTCGTGTAGCCCACCACGGCCCAGTGCGAGTAAAAGCTCGTCAGTCCGGCGAGACGCTCGTAACCGCCGACTTGGCGTGTAAAATCCAGTTCACCATGGATCTCGGCCAGCCAACCACGCATTTGCTCCTCCAGGCTGATGACTGTCACCGCAAAATCTTGATCCTCGGAAGCATCCATTTTCCGCAGCAGATGATCGCGTGCCGCGCCTCCATCAGCCTGAAGAGCGGAGATGTGATCTGTATCGAGCAGGATCATCCGCGTTTTGCCTTTCGGCCTTCGGCACGGCGGATCGCTGCACCGCGTTCAATGATCTGCTTCATGACCTCATCCCCATCAAACATGCCCACCGACTTTCGCCAGCCTCCCGCAGCAGGCTGCTGGGGCTGTGCACTCTTGATGATCGAAGCGACCGCCTTTTCCAGCTTCGTGACGCGGGTGGAGAGTGTTGCTGTTGCCATGGATGGAAGGTGATTTGTTCCCACCACTTTTCCAGCCTGAATTTTGCCCGCCCGTCAATCCTTCGATTGGATATTCCCCGACTTTCGGATCGCCCGCAGGAGGCGCCAGCCGAGATAAAGAGAGACGGCGTAGCCGAGAGCCCCGAAGACGGACACGCCGTAGAGCAGCGGTTTGGCATCGCGGCTCCACAGCTCGGTGGAGCCGAGAAAGACGGCGGCGGTGAGCACGCCCAGCACGAGGCGGTTCACGATGGGATCGAGGTGCCGGTGGTCGAGATGCACGGTGAGCGTCCCATCGCGGAAGCGGGACAGCAGGTCCGCCAGATCGCGGGGCAGGGCGGTCAGCAGGCGGTTCCAGGAGCGGTAGGCGCGGCGCGCGCTGCGGGCCATGCGGCCCGGTGAGAGGCGCCGCAGCATGAGGCGGGAGCAATACGGCTGCATCAGCTCCGTGAGACTAACCTCCGGGCTGAGGCGCCGGGAGGTGCCTTCGAGCACGATGATGGTCTTCAGCAGCAGCGCGAGGGCGGGCGGCAGCACGACGTGATGGCTGCGGATGATCTCCACCAGGTTGCTCAGCGCCGCGCCGACGCGGATCTCATTCAGCGGCAGACCGGTGTAGTCCGCCATGAAGTCCTGCAGGTCCGCGCGCAGCTTTTCCCGCGCGCAGTCCGGCGGCACCGCGCCCAGGCGCAGCACCTGCTCCGCCACGAGCTGCGAGTCCTGCTCCACGATGCCCAGCAGCAGCGCCTCCACCTCATCACGCAGATCTTCATCCATGCGCCCCACCATGCCGCAATCAATCACACCCACCACATTGCCCGGCAGCAGGATGAGGTTTCCCGGATGCGGATCGGCATGGTAGAAGCCGTCGCGGAAGACCATTTCGAGATACATGTTCGCCCCGCGCCGTGCAAACTCGCCCAGGTCCTCGCCACACTGCCGCAGGCCCTCGATGTCCGTGCCCATGATGCCCTCCAGCCGCTCCATCGTGACGACCTGGTGCGAGCAAAGCTCCGGAAACACCTCCGGGATGCACACCGTCGGGTCGTCGGCAAAGTTGCGCGCGAATTCCTCCAGGTTCTGCCGTTCGTAGCTGAAATCGAGCTCCCGCAGCAACGTGCGGCGAAACTGTCTCACGAGCGCCAGCGGCTGGTAGGATCGCAACGCGGGTGAATGCTTCTCCAGCAGCTCCGCCAATGCCTGCACGATCTCCAGATCCGTGGCCGCCTGCTCCGCCACACCCGCGCGGCGCACCTTCACCACCACGCTGCGCCCGGAGGGCAGCACGGCCGCGTGCACCTGCGCCACAGAGGCCGCGGCCAGCGGCTCGTCCTCAAACGCGGCGAACAAGGCCGCGACGGGCCTGCCCAGCTCGCTTTCGATCGTGGCGCGCGCCACCTCCGCGGCATCCGCCGGCACGTTGGATTGCAGTTGGGACAGCTCCTCCGTCAGCTCCGGGCCGATGAGGTCCGCCCGCGTGCTGAGCATCTGGCCCAGCTTGATGAAGGTGGTGCCCAGCTCCGTCAGCGCCATGCGCGCGCGCGCCGCCTGCGTCACGCCCTCCGTCAGCGATCTGCCGTCCGCGCTTTTCAGCCTGTCTTGCAGCCATGCGTATTTGAAGCCGCCAAACAGGTCCGCCAGACCATACTTGCCCAGCACGGCGGCGATCTCGGCGATGCGTTTCGCGTGACGCTCCAGGCGGGAGAGGGCTTCGATCTTCATGCCGCGCAGTGTCCGCGGGAATGCGCTGGATGACAATCAGGAATCCCTATCCGCCCGTAAACCAGGACCTTGCCAGCGGGTTCGTGGCGAAGAACTCAAGGAGCTGGTTCGCGACCTTTTCGCGACCGCTGGTGCTGGGATGCACGCCGTCGTTGGCGAAGTCTGACGGTGTGTAGGTCAATCCGTCGAGCTTCCGGCCTTTTTCGCCCTCGGACCACAGATACGGCCCCCAAAGAAGCACGGGGGAGGCCTCGGCGGGCTGTTTCAAGATGAGATGGCGGGCGGCGAAGGCGCTTTCATAGGCGTAGGGCTCGGGATTGAGGTTGCCGCGGGCGTTGCCGGCCCAGATGCGGCTGCCGAGGTAGGCGATGCGCAGGTTGGGGAAGCTCTTTTTGGCGTTGGCGATGACCTTCGTGGTATCGGCCTCCAGCTTGGCGAGGTGATCGCTCATGGAGCCGGTGGGGCCTTTGTTGGCGAGCTTGATCCAGGCGGCCTGCACCTGCCGGGGGGAGACGCCGGCGCGCTCCAGCCGGCTCATGGCCTCCTGCCAAGGACGGCCCTCGGGCGGGACCCACTCCGCCATGGCCTGCCCGCCTTGCGCGCAATCGACGATGGTGAGTTGCCCGGATTTGCGCGGGTCTTTGTCGGCGATCTGCTTGAAGAAGGAGAACTCCTGGGTGGCGTTCGACATGCTGATGGAGACGAGCACGATGCGGCCGCTGTCGGACGGCCTGCCGTCCGCGTCGAGCGGCTGGATCTGCGCGAGCGCGGCCTGGGCGGCCTTGTGCAGCGCCTCAGGCGGCTGGTTGCTGCCCTTGCCATACAGGCCGCCGTCCTCGCCCTCGTAACGGTCCTCCGCGGTCATGTCACAGAGCGGTTTGAGGGAAGCGGGTGCCTTGCGCTGGTTGCCGGGCGCGTTGCCGCGATCACCGCCGCCTTTGCGGCGGACTTCCTTGGCGTGGTCGAGGTACTTTTGGTCCTCGGGGCTGAGTGTTTCGCCGCGTTGCTCGCGGCGGAAGAGGTTTTGCGCCTTTTGCCAGTCGATGGGTGTTTCGGTGGTCTGCGCGAGCGCGGCGCAGGCCCCGGCGAGGAGGATGAGGAGGGCGGAGGACTTCATGGTGGCTGTCAAACACGCGCCCGGCCCGAAAGATGCGCGGGAAGCACGTCTCAGGGCTGTGGCCGCGCGCGTCTCTCAGCCGCCGGGGTGCCCTCGCAGTCCGCGATGGCCACGATGGTGGCCTCCGTGCCGAAATCGAACTTCCGCACAAGCAGGCGCGTGAGGTAGGACTGCCGCCAGTCGGTCTCGCGATCCAAAAAGCGGCCCAGGGGTGAATCCCGCTCCACGCAGGCGGTGAGGGGGGATTTGCCCTCGCCGGTGACATGCATGTCGAAGGAGAGGAAGCGCTCCCGCTCAGCGGCGGGGATGTCAAAACCGTGGCTGGGGACGATGCGCGCCCAGGCCCACACGGGCTCGCCGGGCTTCTCACGCAGGGCGGTGAGGAGGGTTTGCTGGTGGGTCTCCCAGAGCAGCGGCCAGTGGATGCGGCGCAGGCCGTCCGGCCCCTCGACCAGGCGGATGAGCGCGCCTTGCTCGCAGGTGCTGGTGCCGGCGTTGAAGAGCGGCACCTGGCGGCCGCCAGGCAGCTCCATGGAGAGGCCTTTTACGGAGCCGAGCGTGCGCAGCCGTGGGCGCTGCGGGTGGTCCGATGCCAGCAGGGCCTCGATCTGCGTGCGGTGGGTGGCGGCGTCATGGACGCAGGCCGCGCGCTCCTCCGGCGTGGCGGCGTGGAAAAGCGTGTCGATGAGTTTTTTGACGTCCTTTGTGAAGGCGGCCACATCCGGCGGCGGGTGCAGGGCGGAGGCGCTCTCCGTCTGGGTGGCGAGCGCGGCGGTGCGCACCTCCGGGGCAGGTTCTGGAACGCGTGGGGATGAGGCGGACACCGTGGCGGGATGCCGGGTGATGTCCCACCAGACCCAGGCACCACCGCCCAGCGTGCCCACCATGGCGATGGCGACGAGGAGGCGCTTGAGCGGGGAGGGCTGCAGATGCGGCGGCAGGAATTCGGAGGGCGGTTCGCCGTGCGGAGATTCCGGTGCGGTTTGCGTGGGCAGCATGGCGCTGGACATCTGGGTGGGCGGCTGGCGCCAGATGGCCGGTTCCGGCTGGAGCGCGGCGGCTGGCGGGACGGGGGCCTGCGCGGCGGGAGCGGGTGGAGGCCACGCAGCGGCCGGTGCGGGCGCGGTCTGCGGGCTGGCGATGCGGCGCTTGGTGCTGCCAAGGCCCTGGGCCATGTCCTGGGTGGCAAACTGGCCGCGCCACGCCTGGTGCGCGCAATGGGGGCAGGTGACCATGGCCTCCGCCGCATGGTGCTGGCAGAGGAAGGTTTGTCCGCAGACGGGACAGACGACGCTGGCGACGAGTCCGGAGCTCATGAAGGCGGAAACTGTAATGCACACCGCGCCGAGTGCGCGAGCCGAATCTCACAGGCAGGGCGGTGAGAAGTGAGATGTGGGTGTGAAAGCACTGCTGGCACATCCCTTGCGGCGCGCTACCTTCACCGTCCTGAGAAATGAGCCGTGCCACGTCTGAAGATCTGAAAATTCCCCGCCACATCGCCATGATCATGGATGGCAACGGCCGCTGGGCGAAGCAGCGCGGCCTGCCCCGCACGGAAGGGCACCGCATGGGCGCGCAGGTCGTGCGGAAGATCACCGAGGCCGCCGGGAAGCTCGGCGTCGAGTACCTCACGCTCTATGCCTTCTCCTCGGAGAACTGGAAGCGCCCGAAGCGGGAGGTGGACGCGCTGATGAAGCTGCTGGTGCTGTTCCTGAAAAACGAGCTGCCTGTCATGCAGAAGCAAAACGTCCGCCTCCAGGCCATCGGCAGGCTGCACGCGCTGCCGCAGGCCTGCCAGGACGAGCTGCACCGCTGCATCGCCGCCACCGCGCAAAACTCCGGCCTCACGCTCATCCTGGCCCTCAGCTACGGCGGGCGGGAGGAGATCGTGGATGGCGTGAAAAGCCTCATCGAGTCCGTCGAGGGCGGCCACCTGGACAAGGCGATGATCGACACGGAGGTCTTCTCCAAGCACCTCTACACACGCTACTATCCTGATCCCGATCTCATGATCCGCACCAGCGGGGAGATGCGCCTCTCGAATTTTCTCCTCTGGCAGCTCAGCTACACGGAATTCGTCATCACGGACAAGCTGTGGCCGGATTTTGC
Source organism: Verrucomicrobiaceae bacterium (assembly GCA_015075365.1). Taxonomy (GTDB): domain Bacteria; phylum Verrucomicrobiota; class Verrucomicrobiia; order Verrucomicrobiales; family Verrucomicrobiaceae; genus Prosthecobacter. The sequence goes on along the minus strand of JABTUN010000003.1, from coordinate 850,544 downwards.
CGCCGAGGACCTCATGGACGCCATCCGGCATTTCAACCGCCGGGAGCGCCGTTTCGGCGGGGTGTGATGTGCCGGCGCTCAGATAGTGAGGATGCCGGGGACAAAATGCCTGGTATCTTGGCTTTGCTTGGCATCTTCGACATGGCGGAAAGGGTGGCGCTAGGCCGGGGAATTCGTCAATCCGCCAATTCGTGCCCCGAACCGCAACGCGGTTCCGTCATGCAGCCCAGGAGTGGACGCGCAGCGGCCTCTCCTGGGAAAACGAGGCCCCAACGCCCCCACACCGCATCGGGCCGCAACGCGGTCCCGTCAGGCGCGAGGCCCGGCCGTGGGGACGTTCGGGTGACGGAACCCACTCAGGGTTCCACGACCTTCGGGAATCGTGGGCAAACATGACCCAGGGTTCTGCTAACCCTGGGCTGAATGACGGAAGCCCTGCGGGCTTCTCCAATTCGTGATCGCCGCCCCCTGGAGCACATGGCCGCGCCGAGGTCATCATGCAGAACGAGATGTTCCACCAGCAGGTGTGAGGGAGGAATGGACGCCGGGCGTCAGCGGCGGCGCGCGGCGAGGAACTTCTCCATTTCGGCCAGCGGGAGGGTGTTGATGACATCCTCCCGCCGCAGCCAGCCTTTGCGGGCGGCGCGGATGCCGAAGATGACGTCCTTCAGCCCATGGATGCTGTGCGCGTCCGGGTTGATGCTGCATTTCACGCCTTTTTCCCGCGCCAGCTTCCACCAGCGCCAGTCCAGGTCGAGACGCCACGCGCTGGCATTGAGCTCGATGATCGTGCCGGTCTCCGCCGCCGCGTCGAGGATCGCGGGCACGTTCACCGCGTAGCCGGGACGCTGGAGCAGCAGGCGGCCGGTGAGATGGCCGATCATGGTCACATGCGGGTTCTCGATGGCCTTCAAGAGGCGCCTGGTCATCTCCGCCTCCGGCAGATTGAACACGTTGTGCACGCTGGCGACGACGTAGTCGAGCCGGGCGAGAATTTCGTCGGGAAAATCAAGGCTGCCGTCCTTGAGGATGTCCACCTCGCTGCCGGCGAAGATGCGGAAGCCGTCAAATCCGGCGTTGAGCGCCTGGATCTCGTCCAGTTGCGCCAGCAGGCGCTTTTCATCGAGCCCGTTGGCCTGGAAGGACGACTTGCTGTGATCAGCGATGCCGAGGTATTGAAACCCGAGTTCCTGCGCGGCCTCGGCCATCTCTTCCAGCGATGCCTTGCCGTCGCTGGCGGTGGTGTGGTTGTGAAACACGCCGCGCAGGTTCTCCAGCTCGACGAGCCTCGGCAGTTGCCCGCGCTCCGCGGCGTCGATCTCGCCGATGTTTTCACGCAGCTCGGGCTCGATGTAGTCGAGGCCCAGCGCGCGGTAGAGTTCACGCTCGTCATGCACCTGGGGAATCTCCACGCCGGCCTTGGTCGCGGTGAAGCCGTATTCATTGAGCGAGAGGCCGTGCTCGAGCGCGCGTCCGCGGATGGCCACGTTGTGCTCCTTGCTGCCGGTGAAGTACATGAAGGCAAAGGGGAACTCCGCCGTGGAGACGGCGCGCAGGTCGCACTGAATCCCCTGTCCCACATGCACGCTGGCCTTGGTGGGGCCGTGCGCGATGACATCGACCACCTGCGGCAGCTTTACGAAGGCCTCGATGACCTTCTCCGGCTGCCGCGTGGCCACGAGAAAGTCCAGATCATGCACGGTTTCCTTCCCGCGCCGGAAACTGCCGCAGACCTCCACACGGGAGGCATTGGGATGGTCTCGCAGCGCCTCCAGGATCGCCAGCACCACCGGATGCACCTGGTCGAGGCGGAACTCCGAGGCATGCGCCTCATGGAAGGCGATGCTGTCGAGGATCTTCGCCACCGTCTTGTCGCCAAAACCCGACAGGTCCGCCGCGCTGCCGTCCGCGCACACGCGCTTGAGGTCGGCGACGCTGCTGACGCCGAGCTTCGCATGCAGCGCGGCGACTTTTTTTGGGCCGAGGCCCTGGATGTCGAACAGCTCGAAGAGCGTCTCGGGGAACTCCTTTTTAAGCTTCTCGTAGAACTCCAGCCGGCCGGTCGTCGCCATCTCGTGCAGTTTGTCACGCAGCGCCTCGCCGAGGCCCTTGATGCCGGCGAGCTGGTTGTCCGCGGCGAGCTGCATGATGTCGCCGCTGAAGCTTTCCACGATCTCGGCGCCGGTGCGGTAGGCGCGTGTCTTGAACGGATTCTCGCCTTTCAGCTCCAGCAGCGTGGCGATGCGTTCGAAGATGGTGGCGGCTTCCTGGCGGGTCATGGGCGCGAGACTAGGAAGTGAGCACGATTTTGACCTTTCCGGCCGTCTTTCCAGCCGCGCTGAGCGCGTCTGCCAGCGTGCCGGCCTGGTCTGGCGCGGTGACAGGAGCGGCGGACGCGGGCGTGGCGGTCGATTCCGCCTCCAGGGCGGCACGCAGCGCGCCCTCCACCATCTGGCCGCAGTGGATCTTCATCGGCGGCAGGGGACCGAGCGGCCTGCTCAATTCATCCGCCTTCATCGCCAGCGCCTCCTCCTTGGTCTTGCCACGGATGAGCTCGGTGGCGATGCTGGCCACCGCGATGGCGGTCTGGCAGCCGAAACTTTGAAAACTGGCCTTGTCGATGACCTTCCGGCCGTCCTTCTCCTTGTACTTGATCCACAGGCGCACCATGTCCCCGCAGTCCGGGCTGCCGACGGTGCCGACGGCGTCGGCGTCCGGCATCTCGCCAAGGTTTTGCGTGTCGGTGAGGGCTTGCTGGAGGGCTTCTTCGTTCATGGGCGTGGCGGATCAGTCTTCGATCTCGATTCGATAGCGCGGCAGGCTGGCATCCACCTCCACGCTGTAGGCGTCGATGCCTCCGGCCAGGCATTTCGTCTCGGAGAAACCGTGGCCGATGAAGTAGGCGGCGGCGTCAAGCGAGCGGCTGCCGGTGTGGTCATAGAGCACGATGGGGGCGGCCTTGTCGCCGTGGGTGAAGATCTCCTGCACGACCTCCTGGGTCAGCAGGCGGGCCTCCGGCAGCTTCACGGCCTCGTGCTCCTCCCGCGTTCGCACATCCAGCACCAGCAGGCCGGGACGCGCGCGGCGGAGGGCTTCAAAATCACGCGGGGAGATTTGCAGGCTCGAATCCGCCTGGTGGCTGTCGCGGATGTGGGCGATGGCCTCGTCCAACGGTACGTTGTCGTTGCGCTCGCACACCTGGGCGAGCGTTTCGCCCGGCTGGAAGCCGCAGCTGCGACAGCCGCCGATGTGATAACGCGCGAACAAGGCGCGCTGCGCCCCTGGATAGGCCTGGAGCACCTGGCTCATGGTCATGTCGCCGGTCAGCGGTGGCAGTGTGTCGGTGGTCATGCAGGCTGCCATATCTGATGCCTCCGGTGAGGTCAAGGACCGCGAAAAGCGCACTGCTCACACATCCCTCGCCTGATCACTTGACCACGCCCGCCTCCCCTGTCATTTCAGCAAAAACCATGGCCGCCACCCCCGCCCACAATTACACCGAAGACAGCATCAAATCCCTCGACTGGCGTGAGCACATCCGCCTCCGCCCGGGCATGTACATCGGCAAGCTCGGCGACGGCTCGCTGCCGGAGGACGGCATCTATGTGTTGCTCAAAGAAGTGGTCGATAACTGCATCGACGAGCACGTGATGGGCTTCGGCAACACGATCGAAATCGAGATAGACGACGCGCAGACCGTCACCGTGCGCGATTTCGGCCGCGGCATCCCGCTGGGCAAGCTGATGGAGTGCGCCGCGCAGATCAACACGGGCGCGAAATACGACTCGGAGGCCTTCAAACGCTCCGTGGGCCTCAACGGCGTCGGTATCAAGGCCGTGAATGCTTTGAGCGAGTTCTTCGAGATTCAGGCGATCCGTGAAGGACAGACGCGCAGCATCGAATTCAGCCAGGGCATCGTGAAATACGACATGGGCAAGCCCAAGCCCTGCTCGGAGCCGAATGGCACGCGCATTGTCTTCCGCGCGGACACGGAGACCTTCGCTGACGACACGCATTTTCGGATCGATTTCGTCCGCGAGATGCTGCGCTTCTATTCGTGGCTGAATCCGGGCCTCACGCTCGTTTTGCGCCATCCTGGCGGCGAGGAGAAGTTCAAGTCCAAGGACGGCCTGATGGACCTCATCCGCACCAAGCTCACCGAGCAGCCGCAGTATCCCATCATCCACATCGCCGGCAAAGACGTCGAGATCGCCTTTACGCACGGCACCGGCTACGGCGAGGAGTATTACAGCTTCGTCAACGGACAGAACACCACGCAGGGCGGCACGCACATCGCCGCCTTCCGCGAGGCCATCGTGCAGGAGTGCCGCGAGTTCTTCAAAAAGCAGTATGACCCCGCCGATGTGCGCGGCAGCATCATCGCCGCCGTCAGCGTGAAGGTGCAGGAGCCTGTCTTTGAATCGCAAACGAAGACGAAGCTCGGCAGCACGCACATGGAGCCGAACGGCCGCAATCTGCGCACGCACATCCTCAACACCGTCGTCTCGCAGCTCGACAACTTCCTCCACAAGCACGCCGATGTGGCGAAAGCGCTCCAGGAGAAGATCAACGCCAACGAAAAGGAGCGCAAAGAGATCAGCGGCATCCAAAAAGCCGCCCGCGAAAACGCCCGCAAGGCCAAGGTCTGCAACAAGAAGCTCCGCGACTGCCGCATCCACTTCGACACGAAGGACAAGCGGCGCGACGACAGCACGCTCTTCATTACCGAGGGTGACTCCGCCTCCGGCAGCATCACGAAGAGCCGCGATGTCGAAACTCAGGCCGTTTTCTCCCTGCGCGGCAAGCCGCTCAACTGCTTCGGCCTCACGCGCAAGATCGTGTATGAGAACGAGGAGTTCTACCTGCTCGCCAACGCCTTGCAGATCGAGGAGGACCTCGAAGAGCTGCGCTACAACCGCATCGTGCTCGCCACCGATGCCGATGTGGACGGCATGCACATCCGCCTGCTGATGATCACCTTTTTCCTCCAGTTCTTCCCCGAACTCGTGCGCAAAGGCCATCTGTACATTTTGCAGACGCCGCTCTTCCGCGTGCGCAACAAGAAGGACACCTTCTACTGCTACAGCGACGAGGAGCGCCAGCGCGCCATCCACATCTGCGGCAAAAACGCCGAGATCACCCGCTTCAAAGGCCTCGGTGAGATCTCCCCGGACGAGTTCAAGCACTTCATCGGCCCGAACATGCGCCTGGAGCCCGTCACCATCCGCGACCACGCTTTGGACGAGCAAGGCAACCCGATCCCGAGCGAGCACAAGAGCGTGAAGGAATTCCTCACCTTCTACATGGGCAAAAACACCCCCGAGCGCCAGATGTACATCGTGGACAACCTCCGCGTGGAGAAGGAACTGGAGTTCAACGACAAGGGCGAAAGCGTTCCAGAAGGCGAATTCAAGCTCGCCGCGTAACACGCCGCGTGTGGATCCGTCGTCAGAGGTTAGAGGTGAAAACTGCCCTTCTGCCCCGACCTCTCACGCCTTACGCTGGAGCGCACCCAAATCGCCAAACAAGAGCAGCTGGCGCAGAGTTTGATGCCCGAAGGCCTGCTCGCCGCCCTCGGCGAAGAAAACGTCCTCAACCTCATCGCCTGCCTCATGGGCGAAGGTCAGGTGGAGATGTCGAAGAGAGCCCGAAAGGTGTCGGACGAACTTAGCAGGCTTCTGAAAAACGCTCTGTAGATCGGGGCATTGACCCGGTCCGCAGGTCTTGCGGTGTTTTTCAGCAGCCTGTTAGAGCGGGAGGCCTGCCTCCCTCCGTCTGTTGATCAATCCACCAACTGCGTCAGAAACGCCGTTTCTGGCCCATCTGGATTTCCAAGTGCCCGAAAAACGCCATTTTTGGTCCTACCGAAATCTCCGGCGCACCGAAAACGCCGTTTCCAGCTCTCCCGCCGCAGCCGATGGCACCAAAACGCCGTTTCTGGCCCTTCTGGGATTCCAAGCGCCCCGAAAACGCCGTTTGGACCTCATCTGGCCCGCCAAACGCGCCCAAAACGCCGTTTTTGAGGCTCCCGGAAATCCGGGGGAGCTCCACACGGCGTTTTTGTCGGTCCTTTTTTGGGAGGCTAAGGCCGCCCGCATCGCCCAAACTCGAACGCTTCTTCAACCGCCATGCCTCGGTGCCATTCGATGACGAATCCGCCGCCATCGCGGGTCCCTTGCGCAAGAAGCTGGAGAGCCAGGGGAGAGTGATCGGTCCTCATGACCTTCAAATCGCCGCCATCGCGCTCCAGCACGAATGGACGCTGGTGACGAGCAACACGGATGAGTTCAGCCGCGTGGAGGGTTTGAAGATTGAGGACTGGACGGTTTGAGCTTTATGGTGCTCTTTTCCCAAAATGTTGTATCTAGCTAGTATGCTAGGGTCGACTCACTTCACTTTCGCGACACCAATATGTCTATTCAAACAGCAAGCCGCTCATGCCTGTTAGTTCAGATCGTCGTTTTGGCCCTCTGCATTTCCCCGGCAGACGCTGCGGTGCGCTATGTGAAGGCCGGAGCGACTGGTTCCAACAATGGAACTTCGTGGACTAATGCTTATGTGGAACTGGTTTCCGCAATCAATGCGGCTCAATCAGGGGATCAGATATGGGTTAGCGCTGGCACTTACTACCCAGATTTCAATGCCACAACCGGAACCCATACCGGCGACCGGACACTACGGTTTGCGATGAAGTCCAATGTTTCAATCTTCGGAGGCTTCGCTGGAAACGAAACGTCTCGGTCCCAACGAAACTGGGCCGCCAATCGAACCATTCTAAGCGGGGATATTGGACAGCCAGGAGTCTTCACGGACAACACTCGCACCATCATGGCATCCCCGACATCAAATACTGTCACAGGCGTCGTGATTGAGGGGCTGATTTTTGCCGGAGGAAATGCCAATGACCCTGCTGAGGGTGGGAATGGAATCGTCGGTGGCAGCGGAGGAGCGGTCTATCTCTATCAAGGGTCGGCTGAATTCAGGTTTTGCACTTTCGTCGGCAGTTATGCCGTGTACGGCGGGGCCATTTACTGCCGGAACAGTGGATCGTCGCTTTCCATCTACAATTGCCTTTTTGCAGGCAACAACGCCAAATACGTCGGCGGGGCGATTACCATGCAGTCTTACAACAACAATTCGTTCATTCTCCGCAACTCGACCATCGTCAACAACACTTCCTCGCGAGGTGCCGCCATAGGTGCAAATACTTATGTGAGCAGCTACTTTTACAATAACATCATTCACTCCAATACCTCAACCAGCACAGGTTGGAAGCTTGTTGAAGTCGGCTTGGGTGCTGGTGCGCAGGAGAATAACATTCTGCAAGAGGCACTTGTTCCTGCGGGAACGACCAATCTCGTGGTGGCTTCTCCCAAATTGGCCCACTTTCCCTCGGCCGGGGGGGACGGGGTTTGGGGTACTTCTGACGATGTTCTCGATGCCAGCCTAGCGGGTGACAGCCCGGCGCTCGATTTTGGTACGTCTGCGCAGCTTCCCGCTGATTCCAGTGACACGGACGGCGATGCAAACGTGACCGAGGCGATACCTTTTGATCTCCTGCATCAGGCCCGGCAATTGTATGCTGCACCCGATGCGGGAGCCTTTGAATATGTAGATCGGGAAACTGTGACTCCCACTCTGATGACCCCCGCTGCCAGCACCCGCGTGAAAAATCCCGTGTCGATCTCCTTTCTCCTGCCGGAGGCGGCACTTCCGGGATCGGTTCAACTCGTCTTTGACAACGGAACCTCCCAGACGGCACTCGGCCTTGCTGCTTCTATGGAAAGCAAGGGAACGCATAGCTTGAGTTTTGCCTCCACCGATCCAGTTGGCACGAGTGGTGGGATAGTTGTCACCGGCAGCGCCATCCTGGATGGCGTTTACTCTGTGACTCTATCCTATCGTGATCTTCTGGAGCATCCGGCAGCCACCACAACAAATGCGAATGTGACAATCGACAACGTCACCCAAACGCCAACTCTGACCACACCTGCCTCGGGCGCCTCCACCAAGAGCCCCATCAACATCTCGTTCAACCTGCCGGAAGCCGGACAGGCGGGGACATTGACCCTCACATTCGATGATGGGGTAGCACAAAGAACTTTGAGCCTTGCAAGCAGTCAGGCTAGCGTAGGAAATCATTCATTCAGTTTCAATCCAGCCACCCCGACAACTACGAGCGCTGGAGCAATCACAAGCGGATCTGCCATACCCGACGGTACTTATGCCGTTAGTCTTTCCTATCAAGATTCCGTTGGGAATGCCGCCGCCAGCACCGTGAACACCAACGTGAGAATCGACACGGCCACCCAGCCTCCTGTGCTCACCACCCCAGCGGCCAGTTCCGCAACGAAAAATCCTGTCCAAGTGGCATTCACCCTTCAGGAGCAGGCGCTCGCTGGTTCCGTCAAGCTGGGCTTTAGTGGAACGGCGAGCCGGACACTTACACTCGTGACGCAGAGGGAGGTCGCTGGTAGTCACAGCTTCAGTTTCAATCCGGCGAACCCTTTCTTGAGCGGCCAGGTGGCGACCATCTCGGGAGGATCAAGTGTGCCTGACGGACTTTACACAACGACACTGTCATATCAGGATGCCTTGGGGAACACACTCTCTTCAGCTTCATCAACCAGTGTTCGTATCGACACAACTCCACCCACCCTGTCAATACCATCGGGTCTTGTTGTCGAAGCAACTTCTTCAGCAGGTGCCGTGGTCATTTATAGCGCCAGCGCCAGCGACTCTGGAACAGGAATGGCCAGTTCTTCATTCCTGCCCGCATCTGGCAGCACATTTGCCATCGGAGCAACGACCGTGAACGCAATGGCAACGGATTTGTTGGGAAACCAGTCATCCAGCAGCTTCGTGGTGACTGTGCGCGACACCACAGCTCCGGTTGTCCAGTCGCATCCCGATGTGATCGTCGAGGCGACGCAGTCCTGGGGTGCGACGGTGACTTATGCGCCGGGTACAGCCACCGATGCAGTAGGAGTGGCCTCGCTGACCTACTCGCAAGCAAGCGGCACTCCTTTTCCTCTGGGAACCACCACGGTAAACATGTTTGCCCTTGATGCAGCCAACAATCTTGGCACGCGAAATTTCAAAGTGATTGTCCAGGACACTACGCCTCCAGTAATCTCAAGCCCTCCTAACGTGACGTTGAATGCCACAAGTCCATCAGGTGCTGTAGTTAATTATTCCGCCGCAACTGCCGCAGATGTGGTCGGGGTGTCCTCTTTGACCTACTCTCAAGCCAGTGGAACCATCTTTGGCCCCGGAACAACCACCGTGACGATCACTGCCAAGGACGCCGCCAACAACACTGCGACTGCAACATTTACCGTGACAGTGAATCCTCTTTCAAGAGTGGATGTCTGGCGTCACACATACTTCGGTTCGATTGGAGATTCGGGGGATGCGGCCGATAATGCCACACCCGATCACGATGGAATTACCAATCTCATGAAGTACGGGCTTGTGATCGCACCAGGCACCTCAGGTGCCAGCGCGATGCCCCAAAGCGAAACGCGAATCTACCCAGAAGGAAAGAGGCTCTCATTGGTTCTGCGCCGCGATCCAACCCGGAGCGATGTCAAGATTGAAGTAGAAACAGCCAGCTATCCAACGGGTCCGTGGTCAACGGTTGCCTCCAGCGAAAATGGTCTCGCATTTACTGGCGTCGGATTTGTCGCTGAGACTGATGCAGTAAATGGCACCAAGACGGTCGAGATCCGCGATACTGAAAACATAGGCGGAACGATTAATGCACGCTTTATGCGCATCAAAGTTTCTCGCGTGCCAAGCACCTAAGCGAGGCTAGCGCCTCAATAATACTTCGTCAGCCCATCCTTCCACAGAGGCTTGAGCTGATCGATCGGTGAATCGATTATCGTCGTGCCGTTGTGGGAGATGTAGAGATACGGGTCGCGGGTGGCTTCGCCGATGAGGGTGAGGCCGGCTTTTTCGGCGGCGGCGACGTGTTCGGGGGCGATTTCGACGAGGAGGCGGCCGGGCGTTTCGCCGAAGAGGAGTTCGGCGGTGGCGTTATGCCGTCAGCCAATCCGTGAGCTTGAGATTCGGCACGCGCTCGAACTCGCTGGTGTTGTTGGTGACCAAGGTGCCGCTAGCGGCGCGGGTGATGGCTGCAATCCACAAATCGGGTTCGCTGATGGGCTTGCCCAACGACTCAAGGGCAACACGGATGTCGACGTAGTGCTCCAAGGCTTTGTCGTCCGGCCACACGACGGCAAACGGCTGAAGGATGGCGGTGACCAATCGGTTGTGATGCTCCGGCCTGGCACTCTTGGCGGCTCCGAGCCGCAATTCAGCCAGCACCACATGCGGAACACGAATCTCCTCAGGCGGAAGCCGCATGATCTTCTCTTGCACTTGAGGCGCACGGCCTCGCAGCGCTGCCACGAAGATGTTCGTGTCGATGAAGAAAGCCATTCAGCGGAAAGCGAGGGGTTCAACCGGACGTGCATCCCCACGCACTGGGGCGGCAAAGCTCTCGTCTGTGATGGAACCGAACGCGGCCTGCCATTCAGCGCTGTAGGCCGCGTCAGGGCGGCTCTCAGCAGGCTCAAGCACCGCCTTGATGCGAATCGGCAGCTTCCGCCATGCGGCGGGCAGCGGCAGATGGAGTGTTCCATCCGCAGCGGGTTCAAGGATGGCTGTCAAAGTGCTCATGGGCTCTACTTTAGGCGAAGTCGCCGAGATCGTAAAGCCTGCGAATGAAGGCGACAACAGCGGGGACGAGTTCGAGTTCAGACTCTACGCTCTTTGCCCTTCGCTCTACGCCTCAATAATACTTCGTCAGCCCATCCTTCCACAGTGGCTTGAGTTGATCGATGGGGGAATCGATGAGCGTCGTGCCGTTGTGGGAGATGTAGAGATACGGGTCGCGGGTGGCTTCGCCGATGATGGTGAGGCCGGCTTTTTCGGCGGCGGCGACGTGTTCGGGGGCGATTTCGACGAGGAGGCGGCCGGGCGTTTCGCCGAAGAGGAGTTCAGCGGTGGTGAGGCCGCTGGCGGCGAGGGGCATCTTGTCGGTGGCGATGCGGAGGCCGGCTTTGCCGCTGAAGGCCATTTCGGCGAGGGCGACGGCGAGGCCGCCTTCACCGATGTCGTGGGCGCTGAGGACGGCGCCTTGCTTCACGAGATCGAAGTAGCGGCGGTAGGCGGCCATGCTTTCGGCTTCATCAAAGGACGGACCGGCGTCGAGGCCGATGCCGCGGGTGTATTTGGCGACGATGCTGCCGCGCAAACCGGCGCTGGCTTTGCCAAGGATGGCGATCTTGCTGCCGACGCGGCGCAGGGAGGCTCCGACGACGTGCGCGGCGTCCTCGACGATGCCGAAGCCGCTGAGCAGAAGCGTGACGGGGATGGAGACGGGGCCTTCGTCGGTGACGAAGTAGTTGTAGAAGCTGTCCTTGCCGCTGACGAAGGGCGCGCCATACGCGATGGCGGCCTTGGCCATGCCCTTGGTGCATTCGACGAGGGCACCGAGCTCGCGCTCGTTGTCGGGGTTGCCCATGCAAAAGTTGTCGAGGATGGCGATGCGGTCGGGATTGGATCCCATGGCGACGAGCTGGCGCACGCATTCATCGACGACGGCGCGGCCCATGAGGTGCGGGTCGGTCTTGCCCCACTCCGGCAGCAAGGCGCAGGCGAGGGAGACGAGTTGATTGCTGCCATCGACGCGGATGACGCTGCCGTCCTGCGGTGCATCGCCCGCGGCACCGGCGAGCGGTTTGAGGACGGTGTTGCCCTGCACTTCGTGGTCGTATTCGCGGATGATCGGCTCGCGGGAGACGATGGAGAAATCGGAGAGCAGGGTCTTGAGCGTGGCGGTCCAGGATTCCGGACGCACGGGCACGGCGGGCTGCACATCGGCCGGTGTGCGCCATTTCGCCCGCATCTCGCGGCGCGGGGCCTCGTGCAGCGCGGTGACGTGCAAATCGCACACGGTGGTGCCGTGGTGCATGACTTTGAGCCGCTGCGAGCCATCGGCCTTCGCGAGGACAAAGATCTCGGTCTGATAGATGTCGGCGAGCTTTTGCAGCTCGGGCAGATCCTTCTCGTCGATGGCGATGACCATGCGCTCCTGGGATTCGCTGATGAAGACTTGCCAGCTTTCGAGATCGGGCGCTTTCAGCGGCGCATTCTCCAGCCAGACCTCGCCGCCGGTTTCGCGGAGCATTTCGCCCGCAGCGGAGCTGAAACCGCCCGCGCCGCAATCGGTGACGAATTGAATGAGGCCTTTCTCACGAGCGGCGAGCACCCAATCGGCGACTTTTTTCTCCTCGATGGGATTTCCGATCTGCACGGCGGTCTGGTCTTCCTCATGCGAGTCGGTGGTGAGCTCGGCGGAGGAGAACGTCGCGCCTTTGAGGCCGTCTTTGCCAGTGCGACCGCCTGCGGCGATGAGCAAATGGCCAGGCTTCACTTCCTTGGCGATGTCTTTGATCGGGATGATGCCGGCGGTGCCGCAGAAGACGAGCGGGTTGTAGATGAAGGTGTCGTCGAACTGGATCGCGCCATTGACGGTGGGGATGCCCATGCGGTTGCCGTAATCGCGCACGCCGCGCACCACGCCACGCATGACGCCGAGCGGATGGATGACGTCCTTCGCTTTGATTTGATCCTGCTCGATGTCGGGCGGGCCAAAGCAGAACACATCGAGCGAGGCGACGGGCTTCGCGCCCTTGCCCGCGCCGAGGATGTCGCGGATGACGCCGCCGAGGCCGGTGTTCGCGCCTGCGTAGGGCTCGATGGCGCTGGGGTGGTTGTGCGTCTCCACTTTGAGGCACACAGCCTTGTCGTCGTCGAGCTTCACAAAGCCCGCGTTGTCCTCGAAGGCGCTGAGCACGAAATCCGGCTTCGTTTTGCAAATCTCCTCCGTCACATTGCGGATGTAGGTCTTGAAGAGGCCGTCCACGACCTCCTGCTGGCCATTGAGCGTGTGATAAATCTTCGCGCCAAAGATGCGGTGCTTGCAGTGCTCGCTCCAGGTCTGCGCGATGACTTCCATCTCGACATCCGTCGGCTCACGGCCCTCATCCTGATAAATCTTCTGCACCGCGAGCATGTCCGCCTTGGAGAGCGAAAGCTTCATGCGCTTCGAGAGGTCGAGAAGCTGGTCAGCGGTGAGATCGCGGAGGGGGATGGAGCGGAAGACGGCTTGGGACATGGGTGGGAGCCGTCTGGATTGGCGAGGAATCGGCGGGGGGCAAATCAAGGATGCGTCCTCGCCTGCAAAATTGCCTGCAGCGCCTCCGGGGCCTGACGCATGTCGAGGACAGCGTGGATGAAGCAACGGCTGCCGGAGGGCTGGTAGAAAATGGCCATGTTCCAGCCGCGCAGGCTCCATTTTCGGTAGGGCGGATATAGGTGGCCAAATCCGATCTGTGGATGGCGTGAGATCAGCTCCAAAGCCTCATGCAGGTCGCGCTCGAACCTGTCCGCGACTTCGGGCGAGTGCTCATCCAGTTCGGCAAACTTCCGCAGCATGTCCGTGTCGGCCCCTGCGAGCACTACGATCTCATTCATGCGGCCGCAACCTGCCGCTGCCTCCTGCTGGCGTGCATTTTCTCGCGCACGGCCTCCCAGGTGGTCGCGGAGCCGGGATCAGCCTGAAATTGCCTCCAGCGGTAGTCGAGCAGCTCTTTGATAGCCGCCTTGCCTTCCGCGGACTCAGAGAGGTCATCGTGATCTCCGCAGAGCTCCTCCTTCAGCTCATTCAGGACGAGCCATTTTTCCGCCACCGGCATGGCGGCGAGTTCGGGCAGGCGTTCGGCGATCATGACCTGAAAATAAGAGGCGGCAGGATGATCGTCAACCGCGCCTTACGCGGCCTTCAGCACCTCGTGCGTGTGGATGGCCGGATTGACGATGTCGCGGACGAACTGGCTGGGCTCCGCGCCTTCGCCGAAGACGTAGATGCGCGTGCGGAGGACGAGCTTGGTGATCTCAAAGCCGGGATTCGGCATGCTGCGGAAGTAATTGAGGATCATCTCCTTCTCGAGGTCGAGCGCGGCACCTTTCATGCCGTATTCGAGGACGAAGGCCGCCTTGTCGAAAGCGGGTGCGCCACCGGTTTGAGCGGTCTGGCTGATGCTGTCGATGAGCACGCGGCTCACAAAGGCATCCAGCGCCGCCTCGTCGCCGGTGAACTCGATCTTATAGACGCGGCCCTCGCGATACTTCAGCGGGAGGGGATGCGGGGCGTAGAGGAGCTTGTGACAGTCGCTTTCGGTGTCGAATTTGCCGAGGATTTCGAAGATTTTGGTCATGAGGCGAACCTGTCCGTAGCAAGGCGGCCGGGGTGGTCAAGGCTGGGGGGCAGGGACATCGTGACGCCCCCTGCCCCGGCTGTCCGCGCGAAGCGGAAGTGCATTTCAGGCATGACACCGTGCATGGCGGCCTGCTAGCCTGCGGACTTCATCTCGTATTCTTCCGACCATGCGCCGACCACTCTCTCTTCTGGCTCTCTGCTCTCTGCTCTCCGCTCTCTGCCATGCGGAGCCCGTTTCCCTCTTCGACGGCAAAACACTCGATGGCTGGGACTTTGATCCCGCCATGTGGCGTGTCGAGGACGGCGTGATCACCGGCGGCTCCACGACGGAGAAGATCAAGAAGAACGACTTCATCAGCACGAAGAAGTCGTATCAAAACTTCGAGCTGAAGCTCAAAATCAAGGTCAGCGGCGATCCGAAGACGGGCATGCTCAATAGCGGCATCCAGATCCGCAGCGTGCGGGCCGAGGGCGGTGCGATGAGCGGTTATCAGGTCGATTGCGGCGAGGGATGGTTCGGCAAAATCTACGATGAGCACCGCCGCAACAAGGTCATCTGGTCACCCACGCCCGAGCAGCAGGCCGCGCTCGACAAGGCGGTCGATGTCTTCGGCTGGAATGAATACCGCATCCGCGCCGAGGGGCCGCGCATCCAGACCTGGATCAATGGCGTGCATTGCATGGACTTCACCGAGGCGGATCCAAACATCGCGCTGGATGGCGTCATTGCTCCTCAGGTGCACAGCGGCGGCGCTTGCCTCGTGCAGGTCAAAGACGTCACCATCGAAGAACTGCCCGTCACGCCCGGCGCGCCGACTTGGAAGAGCATCGGCGGCCTCGAAGGCATGAAGGCCAAACTGCCACCGAAACCGCAGGCCAATGCCGCCGCACCAAAGCGCGACATCAGCTACAACAACATCCAGGGCACCGCCTTGTCCGCGCAAGAGCAGCTCAAGAGGTTCAAACTGCCCGAAGGCTACGAAATCGAACTCGTCTTGCAGGAAAGCGAAGGCCTTGGCAAATTCGTCAGCGTCTATTTTGACCAGCGCGGCCGCATGTGGACGCAGACCGCGCTCGAGTATCCCGTCGATGCGAATGAAAACCCCGCCGCCGCCGAGGCGGTGTATGCGGGCAAGGGCAAGGACAAGGTGCTCGTCTATCCGCGGGAGTCTTTGAATGCGAAGATTCCCGCGGGTGGACTCACGAATCCGACTGTCTTCGCCGACGGCCTCGCCATCCCGCTCGGCATCCTGCCCTGGGGCAATGGCGATACCTGCTACGTGCAGCACGGCCACGACTTGAAGCTCTACAAAGACACGAACGGCGACGGCAAGGCGGACACCTTCGACGTCGTGCTCACCGGCTTCGGCGTGCAGGACTCGCACCTCTTTCCGCATCAGTTCACGCGGGCACCCGGCGGCTGGATCTGGATGGCGCAGGGCCTTTTCAACAACAGCCAGGTCCGCAAACCCGGCAGCGATGTCGTCGTCGATTGGCCCAAGTGCAGCATGGCCCGCATGCGACCCGATGGCAGCGAGTTTGAAGTCATCAGCACCGGCCCGAACAACATCTGGGGCCTCGTCATCACTGGCGAAGGCGAGACCTTCATTCAAGAAGCGAACGACTACGGCTACCCCGTCATGCCCTTCCACGAATACGCCTATTACCCCGGCGGCATGGAGGCCCTCAAAAAGAGCTACCAGCCCGATTTCCCACCGCAGACCGAGGTGCGCATGGGCGGCACGGGTTTGAGCGGTCTTGCGTTGATCGAGTCTGGGCCGCTCGTAGTTCGGGCTTCAGCCCGTTCAGGGAGCGTCGAAGAACGGGCTGAAGCCCGAACTACGTACACCATGGCCGTCGCCAATCCCATCATCTCGAAGATCCAAACCCTCGCCATGCATCGCGACGGCGCGTATTGGAGGCTCGCCCAGCTCCCCGACCTCATCACCTGCGACGATCCCTTCTTCCGCCCCGTCGCCCTCACCAACGGCCCCGACGGCTGCATCTACATCGTCGATTGGTACAACAAGATCATCTCCCACAACGAGGTGCCAAGGGCGCATCCGGATCGTGACAAGACGCGGGGACGCATCTGGAGGGTGAAGGCGAAAGGGAACATAACTGCAAAAGCGGATGTATCGCAGCCGCAATCGAGTCCAGAAGAAGGGAGGGAAGCCAAAGCCAAGTTTCGGTTTGTTGGAACTCGTAAACTTGCCTCTAACGAGGTCCCTGAGGCCGCTTACCAAGCGATTCCAGACTTCACTCAGCTCGATGACCAAGCTCTTGCTGGCATGACTGCAAGAGGACCAGTTGGCCGCCAACATCTCGTCTGGCAGACTTTGATCGACAGGGGTGAGCTTTCTCCACGTCACTGGGCCTACTATGATTACGCAATACCGCCAGCAACTCGGCACCTCAGGCGTTTCGCGAAAAATTTGGCTGAGGTCGATAACATGATCAATCTTCTCGCCTTCGCCAAACCCAGCCTCCCGGGCCCCACCATCCAATCCTCCCGCGGCCCGAAGCAAATCCCCGTGCGCGAGGCCTACGACCGCGAGTTCGAGCGCTTCCTCGTCCGCATGTTCCTGGAGCGTCATCCGGAGGTCGTCGCGAAGTTCCTCGACTCCGAAGCCGCCGCAAAACTGCCTGTCGAGGCCCGCGTGCTTGCCTCGCTCGCCTTGGAGCCGAAGGCCAGCGCCTCCCGCGTCGCCAAATTGCTCCCGCAGCTCGACCGCGCCCCGAATGACGAAGAACTCCTCCGCCTCGCCCAGTTCCCCGCCGAGCCCGGCGTCGGCGAAGCCCTCCAAGCGCTCCTCACGAACGAAAAATCCCGCGCCGCCGTCGCCGAGAAGCTCGTCGCGCAGCGCACGAAGCTCGACGCGAAGCAGATCGCGCCGTTGCTGGTCGATACCGCACGCACCATGCTCGCAGAAAGTGATGCGGGCACTCCTGCCCGCACTGAAAACGCCGCGACTGCGGGCACGAGTGCCCGCATCACTTTGGCGCTTCAGCTCATCAGCGGCTTCCAGCTCACGGCACTCGAAGCAGACCTCGTGGCACTCGTGAAGGACACAAAGGACGGAAAGAACAAAAGCGACACCCTCAAAGTGCTGCGCGACCTCCGCAGCGCCGAAGCCGATCTCTTCGCCTCCCTCGCCCAATCCGATCCCGACGCTCTCACACGCGATGCCGCCCTCGAAGCCCTCGCGGCCTCACGTGCGCCGGAAGCGGGAGGAAGACTCATGGAGCTTTTTCCGAAACTTACCCGTGCGCAGCGACAGAGCGCTTTGACCACTCTTTCCAGCTCTAAAGATGGAGCGAGAACCATCGTCGCAGCTCTGGATTTCCAAGATCTAAAACCCAGCGATCTCGATGGTCTCGTCGTCGAACGCCTCGCCACTATGCTCGGCGATGACCCCGCGCTCGAAAAACTCCAGCAGCAACTCGGCGGCATCTTCCGCGAGGTGTTGCTGCTCGACGGCCAGGACACCGCGTGGGTCGATTCGAAGATCACGCTCGACGGACCCTTCACCGTCGAGGCCTGGGTGCGGCTCGCGCCGGGCATCGGCAATGAAGACTGCCTGCTCGGCACCGCCAAAGGCGTGCAGATGAATTTCTTCGGCGGCAAATTCCGCGTCTATGCCGGACCCGAGCTGCATGACGTCTGCGTGGCCAACAAACCCATGACGCCCGATCTTTGGACCCACCTCGCCGTCACCCGCGACGACAAAGGCATCATTCGCATCTACCAAAACGGCGAACTCGACGCCGAAGGCACCCAACCCGCCCCCGCCAAATGGGAAAACTGCCAGATCGGCTGGAGCGGCCCCGCCAAAGGCACCGAAGGCGTCATCACCGAGTTCCGCGTGCTCAAACGCGCCAAAACCGCCGCTGAAGTGCGTGCTGGCTTTGATCGGTCCGATTCGTCCGATCAGACCGATTTCAAAAAACTCGGCAAAGGTGCCCGAATCGCCAAAACCATCGACACCCCGCCGCTGCTCACCGAAGAAGCCGCGAAGGCCCTCGACGCCAAATTTGCCAAGTTCACCGCCCTTGCCCCCAAAGGCGATCCGCAGGCCGGAAAAGCCCTCAGCGCCCTTTGCATGGCCTGCCATCAGATCGGCAACGCCGGTGGTCAAATCGGCCCGAACCTCTCCGGCGCGGGCGCGATGGGCCTGGAGGCCGTCTTGCGCAACATCCTCACGCCGAACGCCGCCATGGAGCCCGGCTACCGCATCTACCGCGTCGAAATGAAAAACGGCGACCTCATCGACGCCTTCTTCGTCAGCGAAGACAAAGACGCCGTCGTCATCCGCCAGGCCGGCCTCCCCGACCGCCGCCTCCCCAAAGCCGACATCCGCAGCACCAAATTCATCCGCCGCTCCCTCATGCCCGAAGGCCTGCTCGATGCCCTCCAGGACAAGCAGGTGGCCGATTTGCTCGCGTATCTGATGACGTTGAAGGGCTAGCCTTTGGCATTCAAAATAAAGAACTGGCCTGCTGGAATGGCTGCCTTCGTGCCGTCTGGGTGGAGCAGTCCCAAAATCACGGCTTCGTGATCTCCACCTTGTAGAATTTGGCTCCTTCCACGGCGTTGGTGTCCGTGATCGTGCGTGTGAGGCCATCGTCGCTGACAGTGAAGCTGGTGAGCGGTGCCCACGTGGACCCCGGACCCAGGGTGAGGCTGCTCTTCACGGTATAGGTGCGGTCGTTCAATCGCGGATGGATGGTGATGCTCATCCTGCCGGGCTGGTCGGCGGGGCGTCCGTTTATCATGAGAAAACGTGAGGTGCTGCTGAGTGGATCGAGCCCGGCGGTGAATTCGAAGAGGTTGTCATGCCCGTCAAAGTCAGGGTCAAACGAGGGACCCGCGTTGGGATTGCCGGCTCCAAAGTATTGATACTGCCAGTCATCCCCGATGCCATCTGCCGCGTAGGTTCCAAAATTGTCCGGGATGGTGTCGAGCACCGTGAACCCCAGGCTCCCGGTGGCTCCTGCATAGGCACCTTGAGCGGTGGCGAGGGTGTCTTGATAGACGGCACCTGCCGTGGCCAGTCCATTGGCGTCGATACCGGTCAGCGGGCCGCTCTGCACACTCCATGTGATGCTGCTGGCCAGGACGGGGAGTGTGGTGGCATCATCCATGACCTGTGCGGCGGTGAGCTGCCGGGTGGCGGTTTCATTCACCGTAGCGGGCGTGGCGGCCAGTTGCAGGCCGGTCACATCGTAAAGCTGGCCGATGTAACCGTGCTTGGCCGTCTCCGGAGGTGACGCGACGCTGGAAAGCCCCGCCCATCCTCCAGCGCTGCCGTCGTGGGTGTAGTTGACACTGCCTCCACGGCTGCCGCCGCCGTCCATCGCTTGGGTGAGCTTCTGGTAGTCCGTTGATCCTGGCATTCCTCCCAGGTCATAGGTCATCACCTGCTCGACCAGCCCGGCAGAGCCATTGAAATAGCCGCTGGTGGGAAAGGCCCTGGCACGGATTTGGCCGGAGGCGGGCAGCGCGAGGCCCGTCAACTCCCACCCCCCGCCAATCCGGGCACCCGCCCCCAGTGTGGTGTAGGTGCCGCCTCCGTTGGTGGAGAGTTCAAAGCTCACCCGGGACGTCTCGGGCGCGGTGCCGCCACGTTGCCACTCCACGCGGGCGGGACTCGTCACGGTGATGGTCTGGGTGGCAGGCTCGTTCAGCAGACGGGCGATTCTAGGAGCGGATGTGCTGTTCACGCTGGTGAAGAGCCCGCTCAGCAAAAGCCGGCCATCCGCTTGGGGGGCTACGGTAAAGACTCCGTCGTTTGAGTAGGCTGTAAAGCTGGTGTCGCGGCTTCCATCCGGGTTCAGGCGCACCAGATAGGGGTTCCACGCCCCACCCACAAACGTAAACCATCCAGCCAGCACCAGGCGCCCATCCGTCTGCAGGGCCATGCTCAGGCCCTGCACGTTGATGTCGGGATCATACGCCGGGTCCAGCGTGCCATCCGGGAGCAGCCGCGCGATGCGGTTGCGGGCGACACCGTTCACCGTGGTGAAGTTTCCCGTCATGATGATCCGGCCATCGGCCTGCTCCACCATGCTGAGCACCTCGGCGTTGGCCGCCGGGTTGAAACTCGTGTCCAGTGTCCCATCGGCATTCAGCCGGGCGATCCGCTGGCGCGGTGATCCGTTCACCTCGGTAAAGGCCCCGGAGATGAGGATCTGCCCGGTGGACAGCCGCGTGATTCCAAACACCCGGTTGTTGACGGTCGGCGCGAAGCCGCTGCCGAGGCTGCCATCTGAGTTGAGCCGGGCCACATGGGTTCTCGCAGCCCCCCCCACCTGCGAAAAGTCCCCGATGATGAGGATTTTGCCGTCCGGCTGAATTTGAAGGCCATCAATGTTTTGCCCGGCGATGCCAGGATCAGGAAAGCTGCCGTCCAGCGTCCCATCAGCATTCAAGCGGGCCAGATAGTGACGCTCGGTACCTGCGATGCTGGAAAAGTCCCCGCCAACGAGCACCCTGCCGTCCGCCTGTACGGCCAAGGCGGCCACGTCCCGGTCCGGATTTGGAGCAAAGGTGGCATCCACCGTGCCATCCGCATGCAGACGGGCTAGATAATTGCGTGCTTGCCCGGAAACCTGGGTGAAGGCCCCGCCGATGAGCACCTTGCCATCCGGTTGGAAAGCGATGTCGCTGACGGAGTGGCTGGCCTGCGCCACAAAAGACGAGTCCAACTCCGCAGAGGCCGATGCCCTTAGAATAAAGAGTGCTGCAAGCACTGCCATGTGGAGGCACTGCAGGTGTGGGAAGGATGGTTTCATGGCGGAACAAAATAAGATCAGCGCCCGACGATGATGCGAGTTTAGAAAAATCTTATGGTGTCAGTAGTAAATGATGACATAGCCGCTTTTCCCATGTGTTGGCATAACGGGTTGTGAGGTGTCGCCTACTTGCCACAAACCGTTTCCGCCAGAACCACCACTAGCGATATTCCCTCCTGTCCTCCGAAGGGTCAAACTTCCAGCGGCACCACCTTCAGTGCCAGGACGACCATGATGCACCAGCCACTGGCCGAAACCTTCGACAGTCTCGATGAGCCGCACTCCGCCACCACCACCTCCAAAGGCTTGCGCCACTAAAACTCCGTCAATGGATAGCTCGGAAGCAGAACCGCTCAGACCCGGTGTGGGATTGGTGTAATAAGAACTGCCGCCACCTGTAAGGCCTGCAGTTGCATTACTGCCAGCTTCCCCTCCTGCACCTATCACAATAGACATCACATTTCCGGGGACTACCACCAATAACCCCTTTGCTAGGCCACCATTTCCGCCATCGCCGCCAGGAACCGGGTCATTCCAGTGATCCCCACCCCCACCACCGCCTCCTCCACCCGCGACTTCCACCCATATTTTTGTGACTCCGTCAGGGATGATGAATGAACCGTTAGCGTTGAACACGACCATTCCATTCGGTACTCCAGCGCTATTCCCTCCCCCAGGCACGAAGGCCAGTTTTGCCTCCGTGATCGAACCATCGGGGATTTTAGAAGCGGTCACCGCGCCGTCTGCGATTTTGCTGGAGGCGACCGCCGCGTCCGCAAGCTTTGCAGTTGTCACCGCGCCATCCGTGATCCCCGGTGTGGTGACTGCTCCATCGGCGAGCTTGGGAGATGTCACCGCCGCATCAATGATTTTCTCGGTGGTGACCGCGTCGGTGGCCAATTTGCTGGAAACCACCGCTCCATTCGCCAGCTCAAATGCCGTGACCGCATTGCCTGCGATTCTGTCAGTGGTGACCGCCCCCAAGCCCAGTTTCCCGGTTGTGACCGCCCCATCGGCGAGTTTCAGCGTGGAAATTGCTCCGTCCACGACAGTGTCAGCCGTGCCCGCCGTAGCGGACGCGCCCGCTGTAGTAGCTGTGTTTGCATGGTTTGCCGTGCCGTTGAGTGTCGCCGTGATGGTGCCGGCGCTGAAGTTGCCAGCCGCATCGCGCTTCACAATGGCATTGGAGACATTGCCGTTGGTGGCCGCGTTGGCGAGGTTGGCACCGGAGGCCACATTAGCGGCTGTAACGCCCCCCACGCTGGCCACAACAGTCGCTCCCTGAGTTCCCGTGACATTGCCAGCCAGTGAACCGGAGAAATTCGTGGCACTGCTGGCATTGCCGTTGAGCGTGGCGGTGATGGTCCCCGCGCTGAAGCCGCCTGAGCCATCCCGCTTGACCAAGGCACCTGCAGTATTCGCCTGAGTGGCGGCATTGGCCAGATTGACGCCCGAGGCCACAGTGGTTCCAGACACACCTCCGACGCTGCTCACGACTGTGGCCCCCTGCGTGCCGGTGACATCCCCCACCAGTGCTCCCGTGAAACCCGTGGACGTGCCGAGCAGGGTACCCGTGATGGTGTTGGCGGTGAAGTTCCCGGTGGCGTCCCGCAGGACGAGGGTGTTGGCTGCATTGCCCGCCGTTCCCGTGGTGGCGGAGTTGGCCACCTTCCCCGCCGTGGTAATGGTCGCCAGCTTGCCGTCTGCGATGGCTGCCCCTGATGCGATGTCCTCGTTCAAGATCGTGCCATTGAAAATCTGGCTCGACGTGACGGATCCCGCCCCCAGCTTGCTGTCATCCAACACGGGAATCCGGCCCAAGTCGAACGCGCCGCTGGTGATCTTGGCGGCATCCAGCGAGGGGACCTGCGAGGTGACGAGAGGCCCGGTGATCTTGGCGGCCGTGACACTGCCATTTTGAAGCTGGGCAGTGCCCACCGCATTGTTCGCGAGCTTGGCCGTGGTGATGGCACCATCCGGCACTGTCTGCGCGGTGGCGGCCATGATGGCGTAACCCACCGCCGCCACGCGCTGGTCGGGAGCCAGCCACTGGAAGCCATGCATGCCGTCATTGAACCACACCCGCAATCTGACGTCCCCGTTGTCAAACACGCTGTTGGGAATGATCTGCATGTTTGGCAGGGTGGCATCTCCCAGCAGCACGGAATAGAGCCCCTTTGTCACCGTCAAGGAAACAGCCGCTGATGGCTGGCTGCCCGCCGTGCTGGTGCCATCGTTGCTCCAGTAGGTGGTGGTCCCATCGCCATTCACCAAGGCAAACTTGAACTGGCCGCCGCCGTCGAAGTTCACGTTGTTCACGGCGACGCGGCCCTGGTAGTTGATCAACTGCGGAACCTGCGAAAAGACGGGCGAGAGCAAGGCCCAACTCAACCAGAACAGGCACAAGAGACGCATGGAAGGCTTCATAAATGGTGGATCCAGATGTGTTCACTTATTAAAACGATCCAGTTGTCTCGCACCCTGTGCCGAGGTTGGTATCCACAGCGCCTGGATTGCTGATTCAGGAGTTCATTCATTTTGGGTTCCGAACGCCGCCTCGATGGCCCTGCAGGATCAGCAGGTGACCGACCTGCTCGCGTATCTGATGACGTTGAAGGGCTAAACGGTGAAACTTTGAGCTTGGAACATCCCCGGCGGCCCGCTTAGATGCGGAGACACATGCTTCCTGCCCTCACCCAGCTTCTCCAAGTCCAGGAGCGCGACCAGCGCATCCTCAAGTTTCAGAAAGACCTCAAAGACATACCGCTTCATCAAGCGCGGGCCAGGACGCAACTCGCGGGCGACCAGGCAGCGGTGGAAAAAGCCACGCAGGTTGTGAAAGAGACCGAGGTAAAGATCAAGAGCATCGAACTCGACATCCAGACGCGGCAAAACACGATCAAGCGCCTGCAGGACCAGCAGTTCGAAACCCGCAAAAATGACGAGTTCGCCGCGCTGGGGCATGAGATTCAGCGCTACCAGGGGGATGTCCGCACGCTGGAGGACAGCGAACTGGAGCAGATGGAGGCGCTGGAGGCCGCCAAGGCCGGGCTCAAGACAGCCCAGGACAAACTGGCTGAAACGCAGGCCCGTGTGAACGACGAGCTAAAGGCGCTGGATGAACGTGCCACTGGCATCCAGGCGCGGCTGACCGAGATACAGAAAGAGCGTGGCGAACTGGCCGCCCCGGTCGATCCCGACACCCTGGAGCTCTACACCCGCATTTTCTCCAAGAAGTCTGACGCCGTGGTCGCGATCGAAAACGGAGTGTGCGGCGGCTGCCATGTGAAAGTGGTGAGCTCCACCATCCAGAGCCTGCGCCAGGGCACCTCCATCACCCAGTGTGACTCGTGCGGGCGCATCGTTTATCTGATCGAGTAGCGGCAGGCTGTTGAGTTCCAAGGCTCAAGTTTCATGTTTCATGATGGGATGCTGCCTCTTGAAACTTGAAACCCGCAAACACCTCACAGCCGCATCATCCCAATCATCGCCACGCAATCGAGAAGCACGATCTCGCCGCGCTCCACGAGTCCGCGGATCTGATCACGCTGATGAAACTCGACGGTGATCTCCTCCGTGTCGTCCTGGACGGGTTCGCGCGCTTTGGTGAGTCCCCTGGCGTGAACGAAGCACGCATGACCGGCCCCATAGTTCGCGTGGACGACGAGTTTGCCGATCATGCGCCACTCACGGGCCTCGTAGCCGGTTTCCTCGAGCAGTTCACGCTTCGCAGCCTCGAGCGGATCCTCTCCATCAGCAATGGCCCCTCCAGGAAAAATCAGCGTTGTGTCCCGCACGCCGTGCTTGTAGAGGCGGCCGAGCAAGACCTGCCCGTCATCGGTTTCCGCGCAGATGATCGCGTAATCCGACAGCCACACCTGATGAAAATCACGCAGCACACGACCGCTCGGCAGCTTCACCTCCTCACGAGTCAGTTCCAGCCACGGGCGTGCGCCGTAAACGACCTCGCTGCGTTGGGTGGTCCAGGGACGGTTCATGATGCGGGCGTTTGAAGCGGTTCGATGGTTTCGGCTCTGCCGGACATGGCCTTCTCACGCCAGCGCATCCGGCGCTTGTGAAAGCTGCGCACAACCTTGGCCCAAGTTCCCTCTCCCTGCGGCGGGAAAGGCCTGCGCCACAAATCGGGCTTCAATCCATTGTCCTTGAGATACTGCATGCCGTTCGGTTTCCAAAAGCAGCCACGCACGCTCTCGACATAAGTCAGGCGGTAGGGGGAGGCATGGGCGAGGTTGAACTGCGTGCCGGGCCGCGCCTCAGCGTGATCGCGCATCAACGCCTCGGTGCGCCAGATGTTTTGCCGTGCGGCGGCAAGTTCCATCAGGTAACTGCGGCGGAAGAGCGAGGCGTGAAAGCCAGGACACTCCATGCGGCCCTCGATCTTCGACAGAAGCGGCGCGCCAGACACGGGCTTTTCGACCGGCGCGGGGTTGTAAAGCGTGACGAAGTCCCCCTTCACCGCATCAAGCTGCGCGGCGAGCGAATCAATCCATCCAGCGGGCACGGGAGTGTGCAGGAAGAAATCATCGAGCAGAAAGACCACAAACTCGTCTGGGATCTGCTCCAGCGCGGCGAGGATCGTGTCCCCCCACGACTTGTCCGGCCCCACGGCCAGTGTCTTGACCCACGGGCAGTTGTAGCGACGGAAATTGGAGACGAGGTGAACGGGCTTCGGCGCGTCCGGCCAGTGCCTCTCAAAAAAGTGGAAGAAAAACGGCCACAGATCAGAGTAGGCGTCGCACGAGCTGACGATGACGGACCAAGTGGGTTCTTGTGCGGGTTGATTCATGATTTCCAGCTCACGGTTTCGACAAAACGGCGCATGTGGGCCTCAAACGCCACCTCATCGAAGGACCAGTCCTTGTTGGCCGCCAGGGTGACTCCCGCATGCAGGGTGAGGCCGCGGTTGTC
Source organism: Verrucomicrobiaceae bacterium (assembly GCA_015075365.1). Taxonomy (GTDB): domain Bacteria; phylum Verrucomicrobiota; class Verrucomicrobiia; order Verrucomicrobiales; family Verrucomicrobiaceae; genus Prosthecobacter. The sequence continues at coordinate 824,527 of JABTUN010000003.1, read as the reverse complement.
ACTCAGGGTGGCGATCTGCGTGCCCACATTCCATTCAGGCGTGTCCGGCTGGGGAGCGTGGGTGAGGTTGATGATCGTGCTGCCGTTGCTGAAGACCATGTTGCACGACGCCTGGCCCAGGGCGCCGATGAACAAGGGCGTGCGCCTGTAGAGGCGGATTTGGTCACGCAGGCTCATGCCGGAGAGCAGGACTAGTTGCAGATCCGGGATGAGGCGGCGTGCGATCTCGAATAATTGCTGCTCATTGGTCACGCGGCGGTTCGGCGCGTCCCGGCGAGAGAGAAAGACCGGCGGGCCACGGCGGTCCTCCGCAGCATCCACGCCGGCATGGACCGCGGCCGCGTCGCGAATGCGCGTCAGCGCAAATCTAGGTGCCATCGACAGAAACAGAGCGGCGAAGGGGACATGCAGCAACGTCTCCACAATCACGGTACCCGAATGGCAGGCCACGATCCGGCTCTCATCGATTCCCATCATCCGAAGATACTCCGCCTGCCAGCGGATGTGATGCCCGGTGAGCATCACTTGGATCGAAGGATCCGCCCGCAGCATGCCCTCAGCCGCGACCAGACGCGGCAGGTGGTCCAGCAGGAAATGCCCCCTGTTTTCATGATTGGAGCCGGTAAGGTGAAAGACACGCCCTCGAATGCGGCGCGCGCAGGTGGTGATGGGACGCCGCACCTTGAAAATGTGCAGCAGCTCATCGTTCGGATAGAGCGTGGGCGTCAGCAGCCGGCCATCGCGCAAAAACACAAAGCCCTGGTCGCCCACGACCCGCGCCTCATGAACTTCGCGGCACTTCCAGTCCCCCCATTCGTATCGTCCGGAGCGGATATGATAACCATGAAAGTCCGCCTCGAGCCCGTAGTCCATCACATCATGCCCCGCAGGCCGCAAAACCGTCTCCACGATATCCGGGGGCACCTCGGTGCAGACAGGTAGCGGCCATTTCAGCCTGCGTGCCAGGCTGGCGTAGGTGTCATGGAAAAATCGGGCGGCTCCGCTCATCGGAAACGTGCCTCTAGCCCCAGCCTCCCCGTCAGACAACAGGTTCTTGGACCCGGGTCCTGATGCCAGCCTCAATAGTTCAGCGCCTTGAGCTCCGGCAGGGTGAACTGGCCGTCTTTGCGGATCAGCTTGCCGTCGAACCAGATTTCGCCGCCGCCGTATTCAGGCCTCTGGATGTTCACGAGGTCCCAGTGGACCTGGCTGCGGTTGCCGTTGTCGGCGGGGCCTTCGTAGGCCTGGCCGGGCGTGAAGTGGAAGCTGCCGGCGATCTTTTCGTCGAACAAGATGTCACGCATGGGCTCCTTGATCTCGCGATTGAAGCCAATGGCGAACTCTCCGATGTAGCGGGCACCTTTGTCGCTGTCGAAGATCTTGTTGATCGCGACAGTGTTGTTCGCGGTGGCGTTGACGATCTTGCCTTTGCTGAACTCGAGCTTCACGCTGTCAAAGGCGATGCCTTGGTAGATGGACGGCGCGTTGTAGCTGATCACGCCTTCCACGCTGTCCTTCACCGGCGCGGAGAAGCACTCGCCATCCGGGATGTTGTGGTTGCCACCGCAGAAGATGGATTTGAGGCCTTTGAGGCTGAAGCGCAGATCCGTGCCGGGGCCCTTGATGTGGACGGCGCTGGTCTTGTCCATCAGCTTTTGCAGCGCCTTCATGGCCGGTTCGAGCGCGGCGTAGTCGAGCAGGCACACGCGGAAGAAGAAGTCCTCGAACGCCTGCGTGCTCATGCCGGCCTGCTGCGCCATGCTGGCGTTCGGCCAGCGCAGGACGACCCAGCGGGTCTTGCCCACACGCCAGTTCTGCACCGGGCGCATCTTCTTCATGACCATCTGCATCTTGGCCGCGGGCACATCGCTGCTCTCGGTGATGTTGTGGCTGCCGCGCACGGCGATGTAGCACTGCGTCTTCTTCATCAAGGCGAGCGCGTTTTGAGCGATGAGGTCATACTGGTGCTCGTCGGCATGAATCATCTGCTCGCGGGTGATCACGGCGTCATTCAGGCGCACCATCGGCTTGCCGCCGGCTGCCACGACCTCGCGGATCAGCGACTGCCCGACGGCCGCAGGCACGTCAAAGAGGTCGATCCAGACGAAATCGCCTTTTTTGACCTTCGTGGAGTAACGGACAAGCTGGCGGGAGAGGGCGTCGATGCGGGGGTCGTGCATAAGTGGGGGCGATAGTGCCTAGCGCGGCGCAGGCGCAAAGCGGATTTTTGCTCTGAGAGAGCCTCGAAGCCGCCGCCGTAGTCTGCGCCGATGTTTCGCCCACCACCAAGAGGCACTCCCTTCAACCGCCGCGAATGGCTTCGCGTGGGCGGATTGGGGGCGTTGGGGCTTTCGTTGCCGTCGGTGTTGAAGGCAAAGCCGGTGAGCAAGGACGCGTCGTTTGGCCGGGCGAAGAGCTGCATCCTGCTCTTCCTCAGCGGCGGGCCGCCGCAGCATGAGACCTTTGATCCGAAGCCGGATGCGCCGCTGGAGATTCGCGGGGACATCAAATCCATCCCGACCTCGGTGCCGGGCGTGCATTTCTCCGAGGTGCTGCCGCGCACGGCGAGGCTGGCGCATCGGATGAGCGTGATCCGCTCGATGATGACGGGCATCAATGCGCACTCGACGAGCGGCGCGTTCATGCTCACGGGCTACGAGCCGCTGTCGAAAGCGGAAAACGTCCCGGCAGGCGGAAACGACTGGCCGAGCATCGCGGCGGCGGTCGGGGCCTTGAATCCGAGCAAGTGCTCGCCGCTGTCGTCGGTCGTTTTGCCGGAGTGGATCGAGAACAACGGCCACATCGTCTGGCCGGGCCAAAATGGCGGCTTCATGGGCTCCGCGTGGCATCCGCAGATGATCAAGTGCGATCCCTCGGCGCAGCGCCTGCGCATCGAGGGCATGAGTTTGGCCGAAGGCATGACGGAGATGCGCTTCTCCGAGCGTGGCAGCCTGCTGCGGCAGCTCGACACGCGGTTTCGTGCCACGGTGGCGAATGCGCACATCGACGAAACGGACGCGATGCATCAGCGGGCCTTCGATTTGATCCACTCGGAGGAAAGCCGTGCCGCGCTGGAGATCGAGCGTGAGCCTGCGGCGATGCGGGATCGTTACGGACGCGGCAAATTCGGCCAGAGCGTGCTGCTGGCGCGTCGTTTGATCGAAGCGGGCACGCGTCTCGTGCAGGTGAACTGGGCTCGCGAACCGGAGGATCAAAACGCGGGCAGTCCGCTGTGGGACACGCATCAGCGGAATGCGCAGCGTGTGCGCGAGGTGCTCGCGCCGCAGTTTGATCAGGCCTACGCGGCGCTGATCGAGGATTTGCAGTCGCGTGGGCTGCTCGACGAAACGCTCGTGGTGGTGATGGGCGAGTTTGGCCGCTCACCGACGATCAACAAGAGCGGCGGTCGCGATCACTGGGGGAATGTGTTCTCCGTGGCGCTCGCCGGTGCTGGCGTGCCCGGCGGGCAGATCATCGGCGCGAGCGACAAGATCGGCGGCTATCCCGCAGACCGCCCCGTGCGTCCGCCGGAGTTCGCGGCGACTTTTTTTCATCTCCTCGGCATCCAGCCGAACCACGAATTCCTTGATCCGATCCAGCGTCCGCGCCTTGTGACGGACAGCGGCGTGCCCTTGCGCGAAATCGTCGGCATCTGAACCTTCCAACCATGCGTCATCTCCTCCTCTCCCTCCTTGTCGTCACCGGTCTCGTCGCCGGGGAACTGCCGAAAGAAAAACGCATCCTCTTCCTCGGCGATTCGATCACGCAGGGCGGAGCCTACATCGAATTCATCGACGCGGCGCTGCGGGCGCAGCATCCTCAGTCGGACATCGAGATCATCCCCTGCGGCCTCAGCAGCGAGACGGTGAGCGGTTTGAGTGAGGAAGGTCACGCCGGTGGCAAATTCCCGCGTCCGGACCTTCATGAGCGTCTTGATCGTGCTTTGGAGAAAACAAAGCCGCAGCTCGTCTTCGCCTGCTACGGCATGAATGACGGCATTTACCTGCCGCTCGGTGCCGAACGCACGAAAGCCTACCAAAACGGCATGCGGAAGCTGCGTGCGAAGGTGGCAGCGATTGGTGCGCGGATGATTCATCTCACGCCGCCGGTCTTCGATCCGGTGCCCATCGCGCACAAAGTGGTCGAGGCGGACAAAGTGGACGGTGCGCATCCCTTCAAAGGCTACAACGAGGTGCTCGACTTCTACGCGAACTGGCTGCTCGACATGCGCGACAAGGAAAAGTGGGAGGTGCTCGACGTGCACGGCGTCATGATGAGCGCTTTGGCCGAAAAGCGGAAGACCGATGCGCAGTTCACCTTTTCCAAAGACGGCGTGCATCCCGGCGCGGAAGGTCATCTGCTCATGGCGCGGCCTGTTCTCGATGCCTGGGGCCTGAAGGTGCGCGAGGACGGCACGCCGGATCATCCGAATGGCGCAGCGATTCTCGCCGTGATCAAAAAGAAGCACGCCATCCTGCGTCCGGCCTGGCTGAGCCATGTGGGCCACAAACGACCCGGCAATGCTCCCGGCCTTCCCATTGAAGAAGCGTTGAAGAAGTCGGCTGAACTCGACGCCGAAGCCAAAAAGCTCGCCAACGCCAAAGAAGTCACCTTTCCGAATCAAAACGGTGAGTGGAACGGCTACGCGAAGCACGAGCTGACCATCGCTGGCAAGCCAGTGACCGTCGTGGCACCGAAAATGGCCGCCGCAGGCCGCCCGTGGGTCTGGCATGGCGAGTTCTTCGGCCACAAGCCGGCGCCAGACATCGCGCTGCTCGGCAAGGGCTTCCACATTGTTTACATGAAGATCAACGACATGCTCGGTTGCCCCGATGCGGTGAAGCTTTGGAACCAGTGCTACGCCGAGCTGACCACGAATTACGGCCTGAGCAAGAAGCCTGCGCTCGTCGGCCTCAGCCGCGGCGGCTTGTATTGCTACAACTGGGCCATCGCGAACCCTGACAAGGTTTCCTGCATCTACGGCGATGCGCCGGTGTGCGATTTCAAAAGCTGGCCCGGCGGCAAAGGGAAGGGAAAGGGCGACCCGCGGAACTGGGGCTTCGTGCTGAAGCTGTGGGGCTTCAAAGACGAGGCCGAGGCGCTTGCCTACATAGGCAATCCCGTGGACAGCCTCGCCCCGCTCGCGAAGGCTGGCGTGCCGCTGCTGCATGTCTTTGGCGATGCCGACGACGTGGTGCCCTGGGACGAAAACACTGGCTTGATCGAATCACGCTACAAAGCCCTCGGCGGCAGCATCACGATGATAAGGAAACCCGGCGTCGGCCATCATCCGCATGGTTTGGATGACTCGACACCGATCATCGAGTTCATCGCGAAGAACGCGAAGTAGTCCATCAGCAGGGAAAGCGTTTGCACCGCCTGCTCCCTGCGCTCCTTTGGCGTCTCATGAAGACCTCCCCCGTCACTTTCGCCGACCTCCAGTCCTCCGTCATCGCCGTTCCGCCGTTGTGCCGGAACAAGGACCTGTCCCTGAGCAAGGCCCAGAACAACAAGCTCATCAAACACATGCACAAGGGCGGCATCCGCACGCTGCTCTACGGCGGAAACGCCAATCTCTACAACATCGCGGTCAGCGAGTACCACGCGCTGCTGAAAATGCTGGTCGATCTGGCGCCGGATGACATGTGGATCGTCCCCTCCGTGGGGCCGATGTATGGCACGGCGATGGATCAGGCGAAAATCCTGCGGGAGTTTGCCTTTCCGACCGCGATGCTGCTTCCCACGCTGTTCCCTTCCAAGCCCGCCGGCGTAGCGACCGGCGTGCGCCACTTTGTCGAGAAATCCGGGCTCAAAGCAGTGCTCTACATCAAAGACGCGGCTTACATCACGCCGGAACTGGCCGCGGCGCTCGTCAACGACGGGCTCATTTCCTGGATCAAGTACGCCATCGTGGAGCCTGATCCAAAAAAGGATCCGTATCTCAAGAAACTGGTCAAACTCGTCGATCCGGACCTCATCATCAGCGGGATTGGCGAGCAGCCGGCCATCATCCACATGCGCGACTTCGGCGTGGCCGGCTTCACCGCCGGCTGCGTGTGCGTGGCGCCTTCACGCTCCACGGCGATGCTTCAGGCCATCTTGAACAAAGATTACAAGACGGCGGAGGCGATCCGCCAGGAGTTCGTGGCGCTTGAGGACCTGCGCAACGCGCACAGCCCCATCCTGGTGCTGCATCATGCGGTGGAACTCGCCGGCGTCGCCAACACCGGCCCCGTGCTCCCACTCCTGACCGAACTACCGGAGAAACTGCTGCCCAAGATCGAAAAAGCGGCGAAGGCCCTGCTGGCGAAAAACGTTTGATCGAGGCCCGCCACCCAACGACCGGTTTTTCACGATGCCCTCCGCCCTCGCTCTTTTCGCCCATCCTGACGACATCGAGTTCGTCGCCGCCGGCACGATGCTCCTGCTTCAAGAGCGCGGATGGGACATCCACTACATGAACTTCTCCACCGGGAACGGCGGTTCCGTGCAGATGGACGGCCCGACAACGGCGAAAAAACGGCTCGATGAGGGCCGGGAGGCGGCGCGCATTCTCGGCGCCGCGTTTTATCCCCCGATCAGCGACGACCTCGAGATCATCTACTCCGTGCCGCTGCTGAGAAAAGTCGCCGCCGTCGTCCGCCAGGCACAGCCTTCCATCGTGCTCACGCATTCACTGGAGGACTACATGGAGGACCACATGGAGACCGCGCGTCTGGCCGTCACCGCGGCTTTTGCGCACGGCATTCCAAACTTCCAAACCGATCCGCACCTGCCGTCTTACGCGCACGATGTCACCGTGTACCACGCGATGCCGCACGGCCTGTGCGATCCGATGCGCCAGAAGCTCATGGCGGGCGCCTATGTGGACACCACGACCGTTCATGCGCGAAAGCGGGAGGCGCTGGCAGCGCACGAAAGCCAGAAACACTGGCTCGATGTCTCCCAGGGCATGGATTCTTACCTCATCACGATGGACGAGGCATCCCGTGCCGTGGGGCGGCTCTCTGGACGGTTTGAATTCGCCGAAGGCTGGCGCCGCCACCTCCACCTGGGCTTCAGCGCGCGGGAAGTCGATCCGCTCAAGGGAGCGCTCGGCGACTTGTGCCTCATCAACGAGGACTACGAAAAAGCGCGCGCCGTGCCGGTGTGAAAATCAACCGATGTACTGGGTGATGAAGATCTCATTGCCCTCCGCGTCGCGGAAGATGCCCAGAATGATGGGCTCCCCTTCCCTGGGAGCAGGATACTGGAGCATCGTGGCCCCTGCGGTGGAGATTCTGTCCGCCACGGCCAGCACGTTCTCAAACTGAAAGGTCAGTCCGGTGGGATTGCGGGAGCCGTCGTGGCCGCCGTGCAGCGCGATGATGGCATCGCCGTGGCGCAGTTCGGTCCAGAAGTCGCTGACGAAGATTTCATCGAGGCCGATGACATCGCGGTAAAAAGCGACCGCGCGCCTCATGTCGGCGGCCATGAGCATGAATTTGACCTTTTCGGGTTTCATTTGGGCAGGACCTGAAAGCCGTCTTTGCTGTCTTTGATGAGCCAGCCCGCGGTTTCGAGCTGTTTGCGCAACGTGTCTGCCGTAGCCCAGTCCCTGGCCTGCTTCGCATCCCATCGCTGCTGCGCGAGGGCCTGGATGTCCGCAGGAACCTCCGCGACGGTCTCCTCCGCCACTGGCGGCAGCACGATGCCCAGCGCCCCCAGCATGAAATGGAGGCCATTGCGCGCCGAAGCAGCCTCCTCAGCCGTCAACGTGGCGGGTTTGAGCTTGTTGAGACCGCCAAAGATACCCCCGAGGGCACCAGGAACATTCAGGTCGTTCAACAGGGTGTCCCAGGCATCCTGGAAGGGGCCGGGAGAGGCTGGCGAGAGGTTGGGAGCGAGGAGCGCGAGGACTTTGTCTGCCTTCGCGAGCTTTTGGAGGGCCTGGCGGGCGGAATCGAGGCTGTGGAAGGTGAAATTCAGCGGCGCACGGTAATGGCCGGAGATGAGCACATAGCGAACCTCCGCAGCGCTGTAGCCGCGCTGCCGGAGATCCTCGAGCGTGTAAAGATTGCCGAGGCTTTTGCTCATCTTGCCTCCATCGACCATAAGGTGCGCGACATGCATCCAGTGATGCGCAAACCGTCCGTGCGTGCTGCAGCAACTCTGCGCTATCTCGTTCTCATGATGCGGGAAGATGAGGTCCACGCCGCCGCTGTGCAGGTCGAAATCCTCTCCAAGATACTCGAGGATCATGGCGCTGCATTCCAGATGCCAGCCAGGACGTCCCTCTCCCCACGGGCTGGGCCAGTAATTGGCGCCATCCTCGGGCTTGCGGGCCTTCCATAGGGCGAAATCAGTGAGCGAATCCTTGGAGTACTCATCACTGTCCGTGGCGCTGGCGGATTCGGAGGCTCCGAGGCGCAGCTCACGGTCCTCCAGATGACTGAGGCGGCCATAGTCCTTGAAGGATGACACACGGAAGTACACGCTGCCATCCGCCGCGGCATAGGCATGCCCGGTGGCGGCGAGTTTTTCGATCATCGCGATCTGATGCGGGATGTGGGCCACAGCACTGGGCTCCACATGCGGGCGGAGGAGATTCAACGCGTCGCAATCCGCGTGAAACTTCTCCGTCCAGCCGCGGGTGAAGTCAGCGAGGGTCTGACCGGCCTTTTGAGAGTCCCGTATGGTCTTGTCATCCACATCCGTGATGTTGCGCACATGCAGCGTGGGCGTGCCGGAGGCCTCCACCACCCGGCGCATCACATCCTGGGCCACAAAGGTGCGAAAATTGCCGACATGGGCCGGTCCGTAGACCGTGGGGCCGCAGCAGTAAAAACGCAGGGTTTTCCCGTCGAGCGGCCTCAATTCAAGATCGGCGCGTGACAGGGTGTCGTGTAGTTTCAGGGGCATGAAGGTGCGCAGGATGGCGAATTCTCGAAACGACGCAAGGCACGTGCGTGAAAGCGAAACAGCCCGCGGTCTCCCGCGGGCTGTGCAAAGCGCGTAATGGCCTCGAAGGGCTTATTTCTTCTTCGGAGCGGCCTTTTTCTTCGCTGCTCCTTTGGCCTTCTTCTCCCTGACGGGAGCGTCAGCCGGCTTGACGTTGGAAATGGCGATGGCGGCCTCTTTCTCGACGAAACCGCCCTGCTGGTTCTGCTGGGTGGGCTTGACCGCCTTTTTGATCATATTGACGCCTTCAACGATGACACGGCCCTTGGCGGGCTGGACTTCGAGGACGGTGCCCTGGGCACCTTTGTTGGCACCGGTGATGACGACGACGGTGTCGCCCTTTTTGACGTGGGTTTTGACTCGGCTCATGTGATTACAGCACTTCGGGGGCGAGGGAGACGATCTTCATGAAGTTTTTGTCGCGCAGTTCGCGGGCGACAGGGCCGAAGATGCGGGTTCCCTTGGGGTTGTTGTCCTTGTCGATGATGACAATGGCGTTTTTGTCGAAACGAAGGATGGAACCGTCATTGCGGCGGATGGGGTGCGCGGTGCGCACGACCACAGCGCGGACGACCTCGCCCTTCTTCACGGCGGCGGTGGGGGTCGATTCACGGATGTGGGCGGTGATGATGTCACCCACAAAGGCGAAGCGGGTGTTCTTTTTGCCGAGCACACCGATCATCTCGGCCTTGCGGGCGCCGGTGTTGTCGGCCACCGGGATTTCAGATTCCATTTGCAGCATAAGACGGTCCTCCTGGGAAGTGGTGAAGGGTTAGTGTTTGAGAACTTCGACAAGCGACCAGCGCTTGAGCTTGGAAAGAGGCTTTGTCTCGGCGATGAGCACCTTGTCCCCCTCCTTGGCCTGCTCGCTCTCGTCGTGGGCGTAAAACTTGGAGGTCTTACGGACGATTTTTTTGAAACGGGGGTGGGGCACGCGGCGCTCGACCTCGACGACAATTGTCTTGTTCATCTTGTCGGAGGTGACGACGCCGACGCGCGTCTTCTGCACGGGCTTCTTGGCGGTAGGGGCGGGGGCGGAGGCGGTCTCGCTCATGGATTCGGGTGAAAAGGGGTTCTAGAGGCGGTTACGCGGCCTTCTTGACGGCGGCGGCGCGGGAGCGGTCCGTGATGATGGTTTCGATGCGGGCGATCTCGCGGCGGATGAGCTTCAGGCGTGAAGGATTTTCAAGCTGGCCGCTCTGCTGCTGGATGCGGAGGTTGAGGGCCTCCTGCTTGAGCTCGCGACGACGCGCGGAAAGCTCTTCGACGGTGGATTCACGGAGTTCTTTGATCTTCATGGTTCAGTTCGCGGTTCGCGGTTCTCAGTTCGCCGTTGCTTATTTGTGAAGGGACTCACGGGACACAAAGCGCATGCGCAGTCCCATCTTGTTGGCGGCGAGGCGGCAGGCCTCGCGAGCCGTGGCCTCGTTGACGCCGGAGATCTCGAACAGCATGTGCCCTGGCAGCACCACGGCCACCCAAAACTCCGGGGACCCCTTGCCTTTGCCCATTCGGACTTCCGGCGGACGCTGCGTGACGGGCTTGTGCGGGAAAATGCGGCAGAAGACCTTGCCCTTGCGCTTGAGGAAGCGGGTGATGGCCACGCGGCAGGCTTCGATGTGGTTGTTCTTGATCCAGCCGCGCTCAAGCGTCTGAAGTCCGAACTCGCCGAAGTCGAGCTTGTTGCCGCTAGTGGCGATGCCGCCGCGGTTGCCGCGTTGCTGCTTGCGATATTTTACTCTGCTGGGAAGGAGTGCCATTGGGATTTACGAGTTGAGATTCTTGATTTCAAGTCCGGCGGGTCAAACACGAGGTCCTGGGGTGCTTACGCGGCAGGAACGGCTTCGGGAGCAGGGGCTGCTTCAGATTCCGCAGCGCGCGGGGCGCGGCGGGCACCGCCACGAGGGCCGACTCCCGGAGCGCCGGGGGCGCGGTCCCTGCGCTCACCACGCGGGCGGCGGTCACCCTGAGGACGGGAGGTCTCGGGGGCGTTGCCACGGTTGAGCCACACTTTGCAGCCGATGATGCCGTACACGGTCCGGGCCTCGGCAAAGCCATAGTCGATCGGGATGCGCAGGGTCTGGAGAGGCACCTTGCCCTGGCGGTACCATTCGGCGCGGGCGATATCCGCACCGCCCAGACGGCCGGCCACGCGGATACGGATGCCCTCAGCACCCATGTCCATGGCGGTCTGCACGGCGCGTTTCATGGCGCGACGGAAGGAGATACGGCGCTCAAGCTGGACCGTGACAGCCTCGGCGACGAGCTGGGCGTCGAGTTCTGGCTGCTTGATCTCGAAGATGTCGATCTTCACCTGGCGACCGCCGCACATTTCGGAGATCTTCTGGCTCATCACCTCGATTTCCTGGCCCTTGCGGCCGATCACGAGGCCCGGGCGGGCAGTGTGAAGGGTCACACGCACCTGGTTCCACGCGCGTTCGATGACGATCTTCGAGAGCGCAGCCTGCATGAGCTTTTCCTTGAGATACCGGCGGATCTCAATGTCGGCATGAAGCGAGTCGGCGAATTCCTTTTTCGGAGCATACCACTTGGAGCGCCAGTCTTTGCTGACGGCGAGGCGGAAACCGATTGGATTGACTTTTTGTCCCATAAAATGATGCGGTTGCGGAGGTGGCGTGGTGGTTTACTCGGAAACTTTGGCGGCTTTCTTCCTGGCCGGCTTTTTGGCAGCTTTAGCCTCATCAGAGGCTTTTTCCTCGGGCTTCGGACCGATGACCACGGTGATGTGGGTCATGCGCTTCTTGATCGGGGCAGCGGAGCCGCGGGCACGCGGCATGATGCGGCTGAGGGAGGGACCCGTCGTGCTCGTGGCGCTGGTGACGATCATGTCGCTGGCGTCGAGTTCGTGATTGTTCTCAGCGTTGGCGACAGCGGAGCGCAGGGCCTTGCCGACGAGGAAAGCACCTTTTTTCGGAGTGAAGTCGAGTACACTGAGTGCCTGGCTGACCGGCATGCCTGTGATGGCGCGGGTGACCTGACGGGCTTTCTGCGGAGAAATCCGGGCGTATTTGATGACAGAGCGGACGGTGGGGGCGGACATAACCGGGTGGTAGGCTGCGTGACGTGTGGTTAGAGAGATTTGGCGGAGGTATCGGCACGGCCGCGATCCCCGACACGGACGGGATCAGCGGTGTTGGCGAGTTCCTGGACAATGGCACCTGCGACAGAGTTGCGGACCTCGGTGATCAGCACCTTGGCCACAGGCTTGTCCTCACGGAAGATTTCAAAGGGCATGCCGGGCTTCACGCCGTCCTTCATGCCGATGTTCAGGACCGCGATCCCGAGCTCGGGCTTCAGCGAGACGACGCGAGCGTTTTGGAGATCTGCCGGCGTGGCGGCTAGTTCGGCAGGGTTGCTGGCACCCAGGCTGCTGAGCACTTGGTCGGCGCGGGAGAGCACCTTGTTCAGACGGTCGGCCGCGGCAGGGTCCGCATTGGGAGAGGTGCGGGCGAGGGCGACGCTGGCCTCGGCGACTTCAAGCAGGGACTGAGCCAGTTCATCGCGCTGCTGTTTGACAATGCGGAGGTCGCTGATCGCGGCAAGGAGGCGCTCCTGGGCCTGGTCCTTGGAAGTTTCCAAGGCGCTGATGCCCAAGCCTTCGAGAAGACCGCGCAGTTTTTCATAGCGGTCCCGGAGTTCAGAAGCCTCGTTGTTCGCGGCGGCAGCGGACTGGGCCAAGGCATCATTTTTGATCCTGGCGGACGCCGCATCCGCCTCGAGCGCCTGAATCTTTTGCGCGGCGATGGACAGGTTGGTGAGCAACTCCCGCATCTCGAGATCCTGCTGCGCGCGCGCCGTCACACCCGCTGCGAAGAGCAGCAAGAGCGCGATGCGGACTGGAGCGAGGATCGACATGAAGCGGGTGCGAATGGGATTACTTGGCAGCCTTGACGGTGACGGCACCGTGGGACTTGAAGATGCGGGTCAGGGCGAATTCGCCGAGGCGGTGGCCGACCATGTTTTCCGTGACATAGACGGACACAAAATCCTTGCCGTTGTGCACGAGGAAAGTGTGACCGACGAGGTCGGGGGTGATCATGGAGGAACGAGCCCAGGTCTTGATCGGGCGCTTGCCGCCTTTGGATTCATTCATCTTGTCCACCTTGTCGAGGAGGGCTTGCTGAATGAAGGGGCCTTTTTTCAGAGAACGTGCCATAAGGATCGGAGAAAGATTGGATTACTTCGCTTTGCGGTGCTGGACGATGAGCTTGCCTGTGGCCTTCTTCGGGTCACGGGTCTTCTCACCCTTGGCGTGGCCCCACGGGCTGAGGAGGTGCTGGCGGCCACCGCCGGACTTCGAGCGGCCCTCACCACCACCGTTCGGGTGGTCGATCGGGTTCATGCACATGCCACGCACCGTCGGGCGGACGCCCTGCCAGCGGGTGCGGCCGGCCTTGCCCGAGACGACATTCATGTGCTCGATGTTGCCGACCTGACCGATCGTGGCGTAGCACTTGGCGAGGATCTTGCGGATTTCACCAGAGGGCATGCGCACGAGGGCGTAATCGCCTTCGCGGTTGGAAAGCACGGCGGCCTGACCGGCGGCGCGGGCCACGACACCACCGCGTCCAGGGACGAGTTCAATGTTGTGAATGCTGGTGCCGAGGGGGATTTTGCTCAACGGGAGGGCGTTTCCGACCTCTGGCGCGGCTTTCTCACCGGCGATGACGGAAGAACCGACCTGGAGGGCGCTCGGGGCCAGGATGTAGGCGCGTTCACCGTCCTTGTACTCGACGAGGGCGATACGGGCGCTGCGATTCGGGTCGTACTCGATACCGATGACCTTGGCCGCCTCGTCACGACGGGCGCGCTTGAAGTCGATGAGGCGGTAGCGCTTGTCATGGCCGCCACCGACGTGACGACAGGTGATGCGGCCGGTGTTGTTGCGTCCGCCGGAACGTCGCAGCCCCACCGTGAGGGACTTCTGCGGATGATCCTTTGTGATCTCGTCAAACGAGTTCCACTCCTTGTAGCGGTTGCTCGGGGTGTTGGGCTTGAATGTTTTCAGCGCCATGGTGTGCGGTAGGTTAAAGGGTTGCCTTCAGTGCGGGCGGATTATGCGAGGTCGATTTTTTCGCCCTCTTTGAGACGGACGATGGCTTTCTTCCAGTGGTTGGTGCGGCCGTAGTCGGCCCGGCGCTCGCGCTTGGCCTTGCCGGAGACGTTGGAGGTGCGGACACCGACGACTTTTTTGCCAAAGAGCTTCTCGATCGCATGCTTGATGTCGATCTTCGTGGCCTCGGTGTCCACTTTGAAGACGTACTCGTTGTTCTTCTCGCCGAGAAGGGTGGCCTTCTCGCTGAGGCGGATGGTCTGGATGACTTTGTGCAGGTCTCTCATATTATGCGGTCCTCTGGGCAAGTGTTTGGAGGGCGTCACCAGCGACAACGATGCTCTGGTAGCGAAGGAGGTTCTCGGCGTTCACGTCACTGGCTGCCATGAGCTGGACGTTCTGGACGTTGCGCGCGGCGCGGAAGGTGAGTTCGTCGAACTTGTTGCCAATCAGCAGGACGTTTTTGGCATTGGTGAGCTTTTCGACAGCGGAGACAAAGGACTTCGTCTTGCCATCGCTTACGATGAACTCACCGGTGGTCAGCACGGCACCATCAAGGATGCGCGCGGTGAGCGCGGCACGCAGGGCGAGCTTTTTGGCCCCCTTGTTGATGCTCTTGGCATAGATGGTGGTGTTACGCGGGCCGAAGACGACACCGCCACCACTCCAGATGGGGGAGCGCTTGGAACCCATGCGGGCGTTGCCGGTGCCCTTCTGGTTCCAAAGCTTCTTACCGGAGCCGGACACCTCGGAGCGGTTCTTGGTGTGGGCATTGCCTTGACGGCGGTTGGCGCGGTAGGCCACGACGGTGTCGTGCAGGGCCTGGGAGCCCTTATGGCCCTCAGTCAGGTTGATGTTGGCGGCCTTGGCGGCCTCAGCGGAAAGGATTTGCGCGGACATGGTTCAGTTCCTCCAGGTTTATTTGGCGACGGCTTTTTTGCCCGGGCGCACGACAACGATGCTGCCGGTGTTTCCGGGGAGAGCGCCCTTGATGAGGAGCACGCCCTCCTCCGGGCGGCTCTGGACAACAACGAGATTCTGCACGGTGCAGCGGGTGGTGCCGTCATGACCGGGCATCTTCTGGTTTTTCCAGACGAGACCAGGGGTGAGACGGCAGCCGATGGAGCCGGTCCGGCGGTGCATCATGTGACCGTGGGTGGCGGGCTGGCCGGAGAAATTCCAGCGTTTCACGACGCCCTGGAAGCCCTTGCCCTTGGTGTTGCCGATGACATCAACGACCTGGCCGTTGGTGAAAATGCTGGCGTCCAGCTTCGCATCGGCGGCAGGAAGCTTGTCATCGCCGGTGAGGCGAAACTCCTTCACAATGCGCTTCGGCTTTTCGACGCCATGCTTCTTGAAGTGGCCGAGAAGTGGCTTTGTCATGCGCTCCGGCTTGTTCTGGTCGCCATAGCCAACCTGGACGGCGGTGTACTTGTCCTTGCCGTCGCTGCGCTTCACCTGGATGACGGTGTTGCCGCTGACATCGACGACTGTGACGGCCACGGCCTCACCTTTGTCGGTGTAAACCTTCGTCATGCCGAGTTTTTTGCCAATCAATCCGAGACTCATTGCGTTGTCCTCCTGTGTGAAATGGGTTGTGCGTGCCGCGGGTTAGATCTTGATGGTGATGTCCACGCCTGAGGGCAGGTTGAGCTTCTTGAGCTCGTCCACCGTGCGCGCCGTGGGATCGACGATGTCGAGCAAGCGCTTGTGGGTGCGGATTTCAAACTGGTCCATGGACTTCTTGTCCACATGAGGGGAGCGGTTCACGGTGTATTTCTCGATGCGGGTGGGCAGCGGGATGGGGCCGGCCACGCGAGCGCCGGTGCGCTTCGCGGTCTCCACGATATCGGCGGTGCTCTTGTCGAGCACGCGGTAGTCATACGCGCGGAGGCGGATGCGGATGCGTTGATTGTTCATGACAGTTGCTGCTGGGTTAAAGTGGGTTCGTGTGCGTCAAAGGTCAGGATTTGCCACCACCGCGCTGTTCGACGATCTGATCGACGATCTGCTGCGGAACCTGCTCGAAGTGGCTGGGCTGCATGCTGTAGCTGGCACGGCCGGAAGAGAGGGTGCGGATGGCAGTGGAGTAACCGAACATCTCGGCAAGCGGCACCTCGGCACGAAGGATGGCGGTGGCACCGCGGCTGTCCATGCCCTGAATCTTGCCGCGACGGCGGTTGAGGTCGCCCATGATGTCACCCTGGTAATCCTCAGGTGTGGTGCACTCCACAGCCATGATCGGCTCAAGCAGGATGCACTTGGCTTTCTTGAGCGCGTCTTTGACAGCGAAGATGCCGGCCATCTTGAAGGCATTTTCGTTGGAATCGACTTCGTGACTGGATCCATCAACGAGGTCGATGTGCAAGTCGATCACCGGGTAGCCGGCGATCACCCCATTGAGGGCGGCTTCCATGCAGCCAGCCTTCGCCGGGTTGATGAACTCCTTCGGAATGGTGCCGCCGACGACTTTGTTTTCGACAACCACGCCGGAACCCTTCTCGCCAGGACGAACCTTGATGACGACGTGGCCGTACTGACCGCGACCACCCGACTGCTTGACCAGTTTGCCTTCGCCATCGGCCTCCTTGGTGAGTGTTTCGCGGTAAGCGATCTGCGGCTTGCCGGTGTTCGTTTCCACCTTGTGCTCGCGCTTGAGGCGGTCGCAAAGGATTTCGAGGTGAAGCTCGCCCATGCCGGCGATGATGGTCTGGCCGGTTTCCTCGTCGGTCTTGACGAAGAAGGTGGGATCTTCTTCCGAGAGGCGCTGAAGTGCATTCGCCATGCGCTCCTGATCACCCTTGGTCTTCGGCTCGACCGCCATTGAGATAACAGGTTCCGGGAAGGTCGGCGGCTCAAGCTGAACATCCAGGCTTTCATCACAGAAGGTGTCCCCTGTGCGAACGTCTTTCACACCCACAAGAGCGGCGATGTCACCCGAGTAGCAGCAATCGATGTCCTTGTGAACGGCGGCCTGGATCTGAATCAAGCGGCCCACACGCTCAGACTTGCGGGTGCGGGGGTTGTAAATCGTGTCACCCTTTTTGACGCAGCCGGAATAAACGCGGAAGAACACGAGCCGGCCGAACTTGTCCGACCACAACTTGAAACCAAGGGCGATAAACTTGCCGTTGTCGTCCGGAATGGCTTCGATGACTTGATCGGGCTCATCCACGACAGTGCCCTTCTGCGGCGCGATGTCGAGCGGCCCCGGGAGGTAGTCGATCACGGCATCGATAAGATACTGGACACCTTTGTTTTTGAAGGCGGAACCGCCGGCCATCGGGATGATCTTGTTGGCGATCACCGCACGACGGAGACCCGCTTTGAGTTCCTTCGGTCCGATCGGCTGTTCTTCGAGGAACATCATGCCGAGTTCGTCATCAGCGCTGCAAACAGCGTCCAAAAGCTCATCGTAGGCAGCCTTGGCCTTCGCCACTTCGTCACCTTCAAGGGCGCGCACCGTGTACTTGGAGCCCCACTTCTCGTCATCGGAGTAAATGATCGCTTTTTGGTTCACCACGTCGATCTGGCCGATGAGGTTGTCCTCGGCACCGATTGGAATGAGGACCGGGAAGGCGGGAGCACCGAGCTTTTCGCGGACATCCTTGACCACGCGTTCGAAATTCGCACCCGTGCGGTCCATTTTGTTCACGAAGGCAATGCGGGGCACGCCGTACTTTTCAGCCTGGCGATAGACGGTCTCAGACTGCGGCTGCACACCAGCCACGCCGCAAAGCACAAAGATCGCGCCGTCCAGCACGCGCAGGGAGCGCTCCACCTCGGCGGTGAAGTCCACGTGGCCGGGGGTGTCGATGATGTTGACGCGAATGTCTTCCAATTCGCGGGTTTTATAAATGCCCTCTTCCTTGAGCTGCTTCCACTTCGCCGTCACAGCGGCGGAGGTGATGGTGATACCACGCTCCTTTTCCTGCTCCATCCAGTCCGTCGTGGCCGCGCCGTCATGCACCTCGCCGATCTTGTGGATCATACCGGTGTAGAAAAGAATGCGCTCGGTCAGAGTCGTCTTGCCCGCGTCAATGTGGGCGCAGATCCCGATGTTCCGGGTGCGCTCAAGTGGGAATTCGCGGTTGGGGGAGTTGGGGTTGGACATGCGTCAGTAAAAAAGGCGTTAAGTGGACGGAAAACAGGCTGGATGGCGATTAGAAGCGGAAGTGGGCAAAGGCGCGGTTGGCCTGCGCCTGCTTGTGAACGTCGTCGCGCTTGCGGACGGCGCTCCCCTGCCCTTGCGAGGCTTCCTTCAGTTCGTTTGCCAGCGCGCGGTGCATCGGCTGCCCCTTGCGACCGCGGGCGTATCCGACGATCCAACGCATGGCGAGGGCCTCCTGGCGGGCCGGGGACACTTCCAATGGCACCTGGTAGGTGGCGCCACCCACGCGGCGCGCCTTCGTCTCCACACGTGGCTTCGAGTTTTCGATCGCACGATTGAAAAGCTCCAGGGGATGCACGCTGTCGCTCTTTTCGTTCAGGGCGTCGATGGCGCTGTACACGATGCGCTCGGCGAGCGCCTTCTTCCCGTCGCGCATGACGCGACTGATGAGGTGGGCGACCAGTTCGCTGTCGTAGCGGCTGTCTTTGTGGACCTCTTTGTTATAGACTCGTTTTCTGCGGGCCATGGCTTTGGGGTGGTTAAAAGGGTAGGACGATCAGGAAAACAGCATTACTTTTTCTTCGCAGCAGCGGCCGCAGCACCGGCCTTGGGACGCTTGGCACCATACTTGGAGCGGCCGCGGCGGCGGGCTTCCACACCCAGGCAGTCCAAGGTGCCGCGCACGATGTGGTAACGCACACCCGGCAAGTCTTTCACACGGCCGCCGCGCACCAGCACGATGGAGTGCTCCTGCAGATTATGCCCTTCACCACCGATGTAGGCGATCACTTCATACCCGTTGGTCAGACGGACCTTGGCGACCTTACGAAGAGCGGAGTTCGGCTTCTTCGGCGTGCGGGTCATCACCTGGAGGCAAACGCCACGGCGTTGCGGGCACTTGGCAAGCGCGGGCGACTTGGACTTCACCGCCTTGTCTTTGCGGCCGTGTCTGACGAGTTGATTGATGGTGGGCATGGTGTGAAAGAGCTGTTGACCTGGGCTTTAATCGGAGCCGTGGCGGAAAGACAGCGCACCCACTCTTTTCAGAGTATGCGCAGACTTTTCCGGTTCTGCTCCGATAATGCAGACCTGCCGAGGCGGGTCACGCACCGACCTTCGTTTGGGGGAGGGCCGGGCTGGGGAGCGCGGATGTTGGCGAGTCCCGGCAGACGCGCAAGCGCTATTTCAGGCTTTTTGATGGTTTTTCACCTGCCCTGCCGCCGCTGCCTGGCTGCTTCGAACAAAATCGCCGCTCCCGCCGCCGCCACATTGAGAGATTCGACCGGCGCACGCAGCGGAATGCGCACCCGGGTGTCACAGGCCCGCGCCAGCTCTGAATCCACTCCGCGCCCCTCATTTCCCAAGATCAGCAAGGCGGGCTGTCGCCAGTCATAGCCATCGTAATCCACCTCCCCTTCTCCGCAGGCCGCCACACACTGCATTCCCCGGCCGCGGCACATGGAAAGCGCGCCAGCGCCCGCCACATCCACCATCACCGGCAGCCGGAAGGCCGATCCCATGGCACTGCGCAGTGTCTTCGGCGAAAAAGCGTCCGCGCTGCCCGCAAAAGACAGCAAGCCGCTGGCTCCAGCCGCCTCGGCCGTCCTGATGATCGTCCCCACGTTTCCTGGATCCTGCACGCGGTCGAGCCCCACGATCAAAGGGTGCGGCACGGCCAGAAGCCGCTCCACAGAGGCCCAGGGGCGCTCCGCGATGACTATGATGCCCTGCGTGCTGATCGTATCGCCCAGGGATTCCAGCAGCGTGTCCGGCAATCGGAACACCGGACACCGCAATTCCCGCAACAACTCCTCCTGTTCTGCGGACGCATCCACTGAAGCGAAAGCCATCTCCATTTTGAGCCCAGACACCAGGCACTCCCGCGTCAGACGCTCGCCTTCGACAAAGATCCAATCGCGCTCGCGCCCGTCGCGAACGCGTCGTGCGAGCTTGATGCGCTCATTGGAGGAACTGGAGATCAACATGCCCTCCAAGTAGCCGCTGAGGCACCAGGCTTCCACAGCCTAAAAATGAGCGGGCAAAAAAAAATTCTTGCCCGATTGGATTACGCGTGTAATCCATGGATCACATCTGTAATCCGACTTATGCCTGAAGACATCGACATCAACGCCACGCCCCGCATCTCCGACGCTGAATGGACCGTCATGAAAGTGCTCTGGGAACGCGGCACCAGCACCTTGGGGGAGGTGGTGAAGGAACTCGAAGGACGCCTGCACTGGAAGCCGCGCACCGTGCAGTCCCTCATCCGCCGTCTCACCGAAAAAGGTGCGCTCGCCGTCGAGGCCGTGGGCCGTGAGTTCCGTTACACGCCCGCTGTCGATCAAAACCACTGCCAGCTCGAAGAAAGCCGCAGCTTCCTCGACCGCGTCTTCAACGGTCGCCTCACCCCGTTCGTCGCCGGCCTCATGGAGCGCGAAGAAGTCTCGAAAGACGACCTCGCGGCTCTTCGTGAGGTGCTCGCTCAGGCGGAGCGCAAACTGAAGAAGTGACCGCGTGCTCAATCGTCCTCGTCCTCCTACTCGAACTCGTCCTCGATCCCAACGCCCTCGTGAGAAGTCAGATGTGAAAAGTCAGACGTAGCTCCGCCCCTCTGCCCATATTCAGTTCTCAGTTTCCAATTCTCCATTTTCAATCCCCACCCGCGCCATGACTGCCGACACGCTCCTCCACTGGCTCCAGCGCACTTCCATCGAGGCCAGCCTCCTCATCCTCGCCGTGCTCGGCCTGCGCCTCATGCTCGGCACGCGTCTCAGTCCCGCGTGGCGCATTGGCCTGTGGATGCTCGTGGGAACCAAATTGATGCTCCCCGCCTTCATCCCGGCCGGATTTGGCCTTGGCGCTTGGGCGAGTGATGAAACCGTCGCCGTGAGTGAAGTCATCGAAGCAGCCTCGCCTGCCGGGCAGACCTCGATTCTCGCGCTGAATACCGTTTCGCTCCCCGATGCGCCTGAAGAGCGCACGTGGTCGTTTTCGCTTCAAGTCCTGCTCATGTGGACCTGGCTGCTGGGAGCTGCGGCAGTGCTTTTCGGTGCCTGTTACCGTCAGCGACGTTTTAATCGTTATCTCCGCACTCGTCGTGTCGCGAGCGACCCGCATCTTCATTCCCTGCTGCATGCACTCAGTTCGCGTGCTGGCGTGCCGCACACTCCTAAAGTCGTGCTGATGCCAGCAGGCACCACACCGGCCATGGTGGGTATTCGCCAGCCGAAGCTGCTGCTGACGGAGGATTGGAGCACACGCTTCGATGCGCAAAGCCTCAGACACGTCGTTCTGCATGAGCTGCTGCATGTGAAGCAGCACGACCTCCTCTGGAACTGGGCTGCCACCGCCGTGCAGGCGCTGCATTGGTTCAATCCGCTCGTGTGGTTCGTCGTGTCGCGCTTCCAGGCCGACCGCGAACTGCGCTGCGATGCTGGCGCACTCGCCATCCTCGCGCCGTCCGAGCGTCTCGACTACGGCCACACGCTGCTTCGCATTCAGGAAACCTTCTTCGCACCACCAGCCATCGCAGGGTTGGCTCCATGTGTGCGCAACCATCCCACCCTGCGTCAACGCATCCTCATGATCGCCACCCCGACCACCCGCCAGCCCGTCATTCAGGCCCTGCTCGTCCTCACGCTCAGCGTGCTGGCCGGCTACTCCTTCACCACCGCCCGCGCCGCCGAAAAAGAAGTCCCGCCCAAAGTCCGCGAAGGCTCCACCTCACGCTCCCAACCGTCCGACAAGTCAGACTCGTCCGACAAAAAGCCCGCCATGAAAGACGGCGAACGCGAAGGCGGCAAACCCTCCGCAGAGCGTGAAGGCGGCAAACCCAGCGCCGAACGCGACGGCACCCGCAAACCCGGCATGCGCGATGGCGAAGCCGAAAAGAAACCCGGCATGCGCGACGGCGACAAGCCCCGCACCGGCGAGCGCGATGGCGACAAACCACGCACCGGTTCCCGCGACGGCGAAGGCATGAAAAAGCCCGCTGCGGAACGTGATGCGGGCACTCCTGCCCGCAAAGGCGATGGCGAAGGCCGCAAGCCCTCCGCCGAATCCGGCCAGAAGCCCCGCAAAGGCGACGGCGACCGCTCCACAACCTCCTCCAGCGAAGTCATCACCCTCAAAGTCATTGATGGCGGCGACACCGTCCTCGTCGGCGACGAAAGAGTCCCCATGAACCGCCTCCGCGGCTTCCTCAGCACCTTCCTCCCCGACCACCCCGGCGCCAAAGTTGAAGTCACCGGCAACGACGACACCCCGCTCAAAGCCCTCCACAACACCGTCGATGCCGTCCGCGACAACGGGAACAAGAATGTGGGCATCAAGGCGGAGTGAACTCTATTCAGTCATGAACGCGCAACAGTTCGTCGCTGCCTTTAAAGCCGAGAAACAGTGGCTGTTTGATCATTATACGAAGCAGCCAAACAAGCGGATAGATGCTCTTAACCTTTCGCCTCAGCAGCGGGAGGGATTGAACAGTCTTCTGGACGATGTTCTTCGAGATGCATTCTACACAATCTTGATGGGCCTTGATGGCGCAGCTTCCATCGGTGGCATTCAGCAAGGTTACACCGTCAGCGATGAGTCAGGTAATGTAATCACAAGATCGAATGACGGTGAGTTGGAAGAGAATGCCTTTGAGGCATTTCATTCCAGATAATGAAATAAACCCTCCCCAATCGCTGCCATGAAAAACTGCTGGGTTTCGTGTGTCATTCTGATTTCGTCCTTCGTCATTCCGCCGCTCGCGACGGCCGCGACACCTACCGAAGTCACCGCCGCGGCGATCAAAGCCGTCACCTTCTACCACGCCCACGCGGCGGCCCATGGCGGCTACGTTTACCGCTACAGCGCCGACTTCACGCTGCGTGAGGCGGAAGGCATCCCCGGCCCCGACACGATCTGGATTCAGCCGCCGGGCACGCCCGCGGTCGGGATGGCGATGCTGGACGCCTACGAGGCCACGAAGGACGAAAAGTGCCTTGCCGCCGCCGTGGAGGCCGCGAGGTGCGTTTCGCGCACGCAGCTCGCTTCGGGCGGTTGGGACTACTCGGGGCACTTTGATGCCGCGAATCGTGAAAAGAAACTCTACCGCCGCGATGCGAACGGGAATCTCCGGCCGCCGCCCAAAGCCTCCAACCGCGAGGCGGGCTGGCACAACTGGCGCCGTCAGGAAAAAAGCAACTACTCCACCTTCGACGACGATGTCTCCCAGGCCGCAACGCGCTTGCTCGTGCGCGTGGATCACGCGCTCGGTGGCAAGGACGCTGAGATCAAAGAAGCCGCCGACTTCGCGCTGATGACCATCATGCTCACGCAATACCCCGCCGGTGGTTGGAGCGCGAATTTTGATGATCATCCAACGTCGCCACCGCCTGTGGAAAAGTATCCGATCAAGCCCGGCAACTATCCCGCCGACTGGCCGCGCCAGTGGCCGAAGGATTTTTCCGGCTGCTACGTGCTCAATGACAACACCCACGCCACGCTCATGGAAACACTCCTCCTCGCCTGGCAGCTACGCGGTGATCAGCAATACCTCGAGGCGGCCAAACGCGGCGGCGACTTCCTCCTGCTCGCGCAGATGCCTGATCCGCAGCCCGCGTGGGGCCAGCAATACAATGCCGACATGCAGCCCGTGTGGAGCCGCCAGTTCGAGCCCACCGCCATCAGCGGACGCGAAAGCCAGGCCGCCATGTGGGCGCTGCTGAAGCTCGCCGCCGCCACTGGCGACAAAAAATACCTCGCGCCCGTCGCCAAAGCCATCACCTACCTCCGCACCTTGCTCCTGCCCGGCAACAAGCTCGCCCGCTTCTACGAACTCAACACCAACAAGCCCCTCTACTTCGAACGCGGCCCCGGCGGCAAAGGTTTCGAACTCACCTATTCCGATAAACGCGCTTCCTCGAACTACGGCTGGGTCTGGGACAGCGAACTCGACGCCCTGCAAGCCACTGGCAGCCAGATCGCCCGTGGCGAGAAGCCTGTCTTCCCCAGCACCGAAAAAGAACGCTGGTCCTCCCCGCCTACCGACGCCGACATCGCCACCATCCTCAAAGAACAAGCCCCCAACGGCTCCTGGCCCATCACCGACGACGACCGCGGCATCATGCGCGATGCGAGCGGTAAAAAAACCAAACCCGCCGGCGGCGTCCTCTACAGCCTCGACTTCGTCCAAAACGTGAGAGCCATGAGCGCTTGGCTGAAGGCACAGAAGTGATCCAAGCCTTCAAACCACGAATGTTCACGAAGGAGCACCAATGATCTCAATCCGACATTCCAAACCATTCGTGAAGCTTCGTGCCCATTCGTGGTTCAAACCTCCGGGACTCAAATCGCACTCACGCTGCGCCCTTCAAATCTCTGCGGTGGTTCTTCTTCTGGCCTGCTTTTCTCTTCAAGCCGCCGAGAAATACGACAATCCCACGCCTTGGTCCTACCAGCGCCTCCAGCGTCCGGCCATTCCGACCACCAAAGACACCGCGTGGCCAAAAGACGAGCTTGACCGCTTCATCCTCGCGCGACTCGAAAAGGAAAACCTCCGTCCCATCGGCGATGCCTCGCGGGCGACGCTCATTCGCCGTGCATCCTTCGATTTGCGCGGGCTGCCGCCGTCTCAAACCGAGGTCGAAGCCTTCCTCCGCGATCCCGCACCCGATGACGCCGCCTTCGCGAAGGTCGTGGACGCCTTTCTTCAATCCGAACGCTTCGGCGAGCGCTGGGCGCGGCATTGGCTCGATGTCGTGCGTTATGCGGACAGCGTCGGTCGCGTTTGGAATGCGCCGTTTCTGTATGCCGCACGGTATCGCGACTGGGTGATCGAGTCGCTCAACGAAGACAAGCCCTACAACCGCTTCGTCGCCGAGCAGATCGCGGGTGATTTGCTCCCGGCAAAGACCGTGCTGCAACGCCGCGATCAAATCGTCGGCACCGGCATGCTCGCGCTCGGCAGCATGAATGTGCAGGAGGGCGACTACGAGCAATACATCCTCGATCAGGTCGATGACCAGATCGACGTCGTCGGGCGTGCCTTCCTCGGCCTCACGCTCGCCTGCGCACGCTGCCACGATCACAAAACCGAGCCCGTCACGATGCGCGACTACTACGCGCTCGCCGGCATCTTTTACAGCAGCCGCACACTCAGCGGCACGCCGAACCGCAACGAAGGCGTCGCCGGTGGTTACGTCAGCCCCGAGGCCCTCGTCGATCTGCCCACCGAGCTCGATGAAACCGTCGGTCCGCCGCAAAAACTGCCCGCAGGCATTCACTCGATGGATGACATCCGCGAGCTCGGCAATCCGAAGCAAACCATCCGCTACGACCACGATCCGCACTTCTGCATGGGCGTCATCGACGGCGAAATCAAAGACTGCGAGATCGCCATCGGCGGCGATCCGCATGATCGCGACACCGCGCCGAATCGCGGCGAATTGAAACTCCCCGCCTTGCCACCGATGCCCCAAGTGCCCGCGCAAAGCTCCGGCCGACTCGAATTCGCCCAATGGCTCACGCAGCCCACGCATCCGCTCACCTCACGCGTCATGGTGAACCGCCTCTGGCAGCATCTTTTCGGCGAAGGCCTCGTGCGCACCCCCGATGACTTCGGCATCACCGGCGCCGATCCCACGCATCCCGAGCTGCTCGATCATCTCGCCATTCGTTTCGTCACGAACGGCTGGAGCGTGAAGAAAATGATCCGCGAGATGATGCTCAGCCGCACCTACCGACTCGCCACCACCGGCAATCCCGAGCATCCCGATGCGGGCAACAAACTGCGCTGGCGTCAAAACCCGAAGCGCCTCGAACTCGAACCGCTGCGCGACACGCTGCTGCAACTCGCCGGTCAACTCACCTTAGATCGCCCCGAAGGCATCCAAGTCGCCGGCACCGGCGGCAAGGGCCGCCACGGCGTCACGCGTGGCCTGCTCGGCATCGAGGAGCC
This sequence comes from Verrucomicrobiaceae bacterium, assembly GCA_015075365.1. Lineage (GTDB taxonomy): Bacteria > Verrucomicrobiota > Verrucomicrobiia > Verrucomicrobiales > Verrucomicrobiaceae > Prosthecobacter. The sequence continues at coordinate 798,457 of JABTUN010000003.1, read as the reverse complement.
CTATCGCACGATCTACCTCCCCGTCGTGCGCGACAACATCCCCGAACTCTTCAGCACCTTCGACTTCCCCGGCCCCACCCAAATCAAAGGCCAACGCGATGTCACCACCGTCGCCCCGCAGGCCCTGTTCTTCATGAACAACCCCTTCGTCGAACAACTCGCCGCTCAAATCGCCGACAAGGCCGGAAAAGACACGAAAGCCATCTTCAAGCTCATTTTGGGCCGCGATCCCACCACTGAAGAAATCACCGACGCCCGTGATTTGGATGACCAAACGCTCGTGCAGGCCCTTCTGGGCACGGCGGAGTTTCGATATGTGTTCTAACCACGAATAGGCACGAATGTTCACAAAGTTTCCCAAGCCTCAAAACCCAATCATTAGTGCTCATTCGTGAGCATTCGTGGTTTCCATTCTGCATCCATGACCACTCGTCGCAATCTCCTCCAATCCACCAGCGTAGGCTTCGGCTGGTTGGCGTTCAATGCGCTTCATCAGCAGTGGGCGAATGCGGCAGCGCCGCCGAAGACGATCAATCCGCTCGCGCCGAAGGCCCCGCACTTCGCGGCGAGGGCGAAACGCGTGATTTTCATGTTCATGCAGGGCGGGCCGAGTCATCTAGACACGTTTGATTACAAACCAGAGCTGGTGAAGGCGCACGAGCAGAAGGTGGCGAAGTACATGGGCACGGCGTTTGACTTCAAACCGCGTGGCAAGAGCGGGCTCATGATTTCCGACGCGTTTCCGGAGCTTTCGAAGTACGCGGACGACCTCTGCATCCTCAACGGCATGCAGACACGCACCAACGCGCATCAAATGGCCACCGTGGCCCTGCACATCGGTAGCGAGACGTTTGTGCGGCCTTCGATGGGTGCGTGGATCGTTTACGGCCTCGGCACCGAGGCGGAGGACCTGCCGGGCTTTGTCACCATCAATCCCGTGGCCGACACCGGCGGCGCGATGAACTACGGCTCGGCCTTTTTGCCCGCGAGCTTCCAAGGCACGCGACTCAGCACCACCGGCGGCGGCGTTCCCGATCTCTCGAACGGCCGGCTCAGCGACGCGCAGCAGCGGAAGCAGATCGAATTCATCCAAAAAGCCAATCGCAGGCTCCTCGCGGGCGATCCGGGCAATCCCGAGCTCGAAGGCATCATCCAGAGCTACGAACTCGCCTACAAAATGCAGACCAGCGTGCCTGATGTGCTCGATCTCGACAAGGAACCCGCGCACATCCGCGAGCTCTACGGCCTCGACAACGGCGACACCGAGCGCTTTGGCACGCAGTGCCTCATGGCGCGTCGGCTCGCGGAAAAAGGCGTGCGCTTCATCCAGCTCACCAGCACCGGCTGGGATCACCATCAGCAGCTCCGCGAAGGCATCACCCGCCAGGCCACATCCATCGACAAACCCATCGCCGGTCTCATCGCCGACCTCAAGCAGCGCGACATGCTCAAGGACACCCTCATCCTCTGGGGCGGCGAATTCGGTCGCGGATCGAGCTACGACAACGAGCCTTACAACGGCCGCGGACACAACGGACGCGGCTACACCATGTGGATGGCCGGCGGCGGCGTGAAAGGCGGCTTCGCCTACGGCAGCACCAACGCCATGGGCGACACCGCCGAAACCGGCATCATCACCACCCACGACCTTCACGCCACGGTCCTCCATCTCATGGGCATCAATCACGAACGCCTCACCTACCGCTATTCCGGCCGCAACTTCCGCCTCACCGACGTGCATGGCGAGGTGGCGAAGGATATTCTGGCGTGAAAAGAAGGCGGCCTCACGCCACCAGTGTCTGCTCGCGAGCGGGACCGACACCGAGGAGGCTGACTCGGGCACCGGTCAGCTCTTCGAGGCGTTTCAAATAGGCTTTCGCGAGATCGGGCAGGTCGGCGAATTTGGTGATGCCGCTCAGATCCTGCTTCCAGCCTTTGTGCGTCTCATAAACAGGCTCGCAGGCGGCGAGGTCGGCCGCGGTGCTGGGCGGATAGTGGATCGTTTTGCCACGGAGCTTGTAGGCGGTGCAGATTTGAATCTCCTCAAGGCCGTCGAGGCCGTCGAGGTTGGTGATGGCGAGTTCGTCCGCGCCATTGAGCATGACGGCGTAACGCACAAGCACGGCATCCAGCCAGCCGCAGCGGCGGGCGCGGCCGGTGGTGGCTCCAAACTCACGCCCCATGTTGTGAAGCATGTCGCCGATGGCATCGTTTTCGGTCACAAAGGGACCGGAACCGACGCGCGTGGTGTAGGCTTTGCCAACCGCGACGACTTTGTCGATCATGCGCGGCGGGACACCCGAACCGGTGCACATGCCGCCCGCCGTGGTGTTTGACGAGGTGACAAAAGGGTAGGTGCCGTGATCGATGTCCAAGTAGGTGCCCTGCGCGCCTTCAAAGAGCAGGTTTTTGCCCGCTTTGATGGCCTCGTGGAGATAGACGGTCGTGTTTGTGATATGCGGGGCAAGCGTTTTGGCGGCTTCGAGCACCTTCTGCACGGTTTCCTCAACGGGAACGAGTTCCACACCTGTTTCCGCGAAGAACTTGTTGTGGCGCGCGAGGCGGTCGCGCAGCTCTTCTTCGAGGATCTCGGGCTGAGTCATCAAAATCGTGCGCAGGCCGTCACGCTCGACCTTGTCGGCATACGCCGGGCCGATGCCGCGGCCGGTGGTGCCGATCTTCTTGTCACCGCGCTGCACCTCGCGGGCCTTGTCGAGGCCTTTGTGATAGGGCATGACGAGGTGCGCGGTCTCGCTGATGAGAAGGTTTTCCGGGGTGATGCTGACTCCCTGGCCGCGCAGCTTGGCCATTTCCTCAAGGAGGCCGAGCGGGTCCATGACGACTCCATTACCGATGACGCACATTTTGTCCTTCCACAGGATGCCGCTGGGGATGAGGTGGAGAATGTACTTCGTGCCGCCGCTGATGACGGTGTGACCGGCGTTGTTGCCACCGGCGGCACGGACGACGACGTCGGTGTTCTCGGTGAGGTAATCAACAATCTTGCCTTTGCCTTCATCGCCCCACTGGGCGCCGACTACGATGGTATTGGACATGGGAGGTTTTTTTGGAGGAACTGGCGGCCCGGATACGGGACGCGGGAGGTTTGGGGAGGGCCACACGGGGACGAGGCACGATCAGGCCGGGACAAAAGCGCCCGATGCCATCGCGACGGTCACTCCACGCGGAGATGGGAGGAGTCAGGCAAGCTGCCCGGCAAAGTAGATCGCAGCGCCACAGGCCAGCAGACCGAGGACACCGAGAAACATGAGCGCACCGGCACCGCCGTTCTTCTCCTTCGCCCGGGGGCCAAAGCCGCTGCGCAGACCACGGTCATACGGACGGCTGCCATAGTCCCCGCTGGAGACGGTGCGGGAAGCGGCACCGCGCCCTGCGTCAGCAGGAGCAGCCTCTTCGTCACCCAGGAAGACGCAATCCACATGACCGATGGTGAAAGAGCCGCCATGGGCGAGTTCGATGGATTCCACGCGCTCACCGCCCACCTTCGTGCCGTTGGTGGAGCCGAGGTCCGTGATGAACCAGGCGGCCCCGTCAAAGGTCACCTCACCATGATGGCTGGAGACGGAATCGTCCGAGATGACGAGCTGGTTGTCATCGGCACGGCCCAGGGTCAGGCGCTCAGCGGTGAGTTCGAGGGCACCAGTGGCGCCGCCGGGGGTGGTGTATTGGATGCGTGGCATAGCAAAGAGGCTTTTTAGCAGAACTGTTCCAAGTTCAAAGCCCAAAGTTCAGGCTCCTGGCCCGGCGGGGGCAAAGGAGCATCCCGTCGTGGCCGGCGCGGGCATCAACTGGTAAGTTCCTGCACCACATCCCCCTTGCTGAGGGCCATGGGGCGTCCGATGGGGGTCATCATCTCCTTGAGGTAGTCGATGCCCAGCAAGTCGAGCACGGTGGCGTGCAGATCCTCGACATACACGGGTTTCTCCGGCTCCTTTTTCTCCCCCTGCGGATCGGTGGCACCCATGACACGCCCGCCGGCGAAACCACCGCCCGCCACGAGCATGCTGAACGCGTGCGGCCAGTGGTCGCGGCCTTCCAGCGCGTTGATTTTCGGTGTGCGGCCGAATTCTCCCCCGCAGAGGACGATGGTGCTCTCCAGCAGGCCGTGGCGCTTCAAATCGCGGATCAGAGAGGCATAGGCGGCGTCGAGGATCTTCACCTGGGCGGCCTGGCCCTCCAGATTGTTCGCGTGGGTGTCCCAGCCGCTGAGGGTGACCTCCACGCAGCGCACGCCGGTCTGGATCAGGCGTAGCGCCGCCAGGCAGCCGCGGCCAAAGGGCGTGTCGCCGTATGCGTTCCGCTCCGCGGCCGGGGCCAGGCTGACATCGAAGGCCTTGAGCTGCTCGGAGGTCATCATGCGCCGCGCGCGCTCGATGGAAAGGCGGTGCAGGGTCTTTTGCGTGTCCAGACTGGCCGCGCGCCCGGCGGCGAAGGCCCTTTCCACCACCTCCAGGCTTTCCAGGCGCTTTTCCATGCGCTCATCAGCCACGCGTGCCCGCACATCCGGGATGCTGCCGCGTGGATCATAGACCTGGAAGGCGTCGAACTTCGCGCCGAGGTAACCGCCGCGGGCCGGCCACTGGTTCGGCAGGATGGAGACATGCGTGGGGATCTCCACCGGCGTCTCCGGCAGCTCATGGCACAGCACCGCGCCGATGCTGGGATGGATCAGCGTGGGGTCCGGGCGGTAGCCGGTCTTGATGTTGTAAAAGGCGCGCTCGTGGTCCCCCTCCCGGCTCACCATGGAACGGATCACGGAAACATCCCCCATGACGGACGCCGTCTGCTCCAGCCCGGCGGCGAACTGCACGCCCTTGATCGCGGTGCCGATGGTCTTGACCCCGCCGCCGATCTTCGTGGCCGGATGCGGGTCAAAGGTGTCGAGCTGGCTGGCAGCGCCACCCAGCCAGAGCAGGATGAGGGATTTGGCAGGCTTCCCGGAGGGAGATTTCTCCGCCTCGACAGCCAGCAGGTCCGCCAGTGGTGTCAGCCAGGAAAGCCCGGCGGCACCGGCGCCGCGCATGAGCGTGCGCCGGGTGAGATGGTCGTATCCCAGGCAGGTGGAGTCAGCATTCATGAGAGTTCAGTGGTTCCACGAAAACTCCGTGGCGTTCATCAGCGTCCAATAGAGATCAGACATGACATTCTGACGGCCATTTCCCTTGGAGGAGGCCAGCAGGCCCTCAAAGTGGCCGCGCTCCGCCTCCGTGGGCCGCCGTGTGAAAATGGCCAGGTAGGCAGTCTCCACCGCCGTGCGGTCATCGGGTGCCAGCATGGCGATCCGTGTGCCTGCGTTGACCAGCGGGTTGTTGCGCACGTTTTCGCTCACCATGTTCCCGTTCATGAGCAGCAGCCGCTGCGGGATCGTGCCGCCGCCGTCCTCGAAATCGTCCTCGCCCGTGTCGCCGTAGCGCTTCACAAAGTTGCCCACATCGAGGTCCCGCTTGATGCGGAGGAGCACATGCGCCTCCGCGTCCAGCGTGGTAAGGCTGGCCGCCTGGATCACGCTGCCCGCCATCTGCTCCGGACGCAGGCGCGTGACGGGAAAGGCAGCCCAGCGCCGCTCCGCCTCCGGATTTTCCGACAGGCTGGACATCTGGAAGACGCGAGTGGCCGTGATCACGCCGATCAGCCGGTGCAGGTCAAACCCGTGCGCGATGAAGTCATCCGCCAGACGCTCCAAGCCCGGAGGAAAGGGACCCGCGAGCGGCAGGTCATCCACCGGGCTGACGAGCGGCCTGTTGAACAGCAGCGCCCACAGGCGGTTCACCGTGGCACGCGCGAAAGCCCGGTTCTCCGGCGCGGTGACCCAGCGCGCCAGCCTGGCGCGCGGCCCGCCCTTTTCCGGCAGCAATTCCGTCTTCCAAGGCACCTGCGCCGGAATGACCGCCTCCTCCGTCTGCCCCAGATAACGCGCCTTGTAGCGGTCTTTGGGATCATCCCTCAGTCCTGTCAGTGCAAAGTCCGTCTGGCCGAAAAAGGCGGCTAGTTGATGGAAATCGGCCTGCTTCCACGGGCTGCCCAGCTTGCCGTCATGACACTCCACGCAGTCGATGCGCACTCCCAGGAACGCGCGGCTGACCCTGACGGCAAGCTTGGCCTCATCGGGGCCTTTGCCCGGCTCATTCGTCACGGTGATGAAATTCACCTGCGGGCTGGTCGTCCACACGCCCTTGGAATCGATCAACTCGCGCACGATGCGGTCATACGGCCGGTTTTGCAGCAGGGCATCTCCAAGCCACTCGACGAGACGGCGACGGCGATAGATCAAAAACGGACCGTTTTCCGTGCCCACAAAAGCACGCGCGAGCCGCTCCGCCAGGTAATCGCTTGTGCGCCGGTCCGCCAGCAGGCGGGAGAGCCAGCGCCGTGTCCGGTCCGTGCCCGTCATCGCCTGAAACTCCCGGATCTCCTGCAGAGAAGGAATGCTGCCGGTCAACACCAGGGACAAGCGACGCATCAGGGTCAGATCATCTGCCAGAGGGGCCGGTTCCTCACCATTGGCTGCCCATTCCTCCTCAAACTCCGCATCCACCGCCTTCGCCACCATTCCCGTATCACCTTGCTCAGCGACCGGAGCGTCTTTCGTGACCGTCACCGGTTTCTCAAACCAATGCAGCACACCGAAGGCCGCACCGCCGACCAAGCCCACCAGCACGGCCGCATTACGCAGCCAGGCAGACCGGGGCGGACATGGCAGGAGATCGCTCATGGAAAAGGCGTCTGAAACAACACCCGCCAGTGTTTGTTTCGCCGCGGCGGAATCAAGGACAGAATGACACCCCCTGGAGACCCGCGCGCAGCGATCACTTTCTCTTCAGCAGGCGAACGCGATGCGCCTCGCTGTCGCCAATGAAGACGGTGCCGTCCGCATCACAGAAGACACCGTGGGGGCGGGCCATTTTGCAGGCGAGCGGGTCGCCGTCGGGACCGTCGCCCTTCTGATTGAGGCCGGCGATGAGTTCGAGGTTGCCAGTCTTCATGTTGACCATGCGGATGCTGTGGCTTTCGCAGTCGGCGAGCCAGACATTGCCCTCGGCGTCAATCGAGATGCCTTTGGGGCCGCTGAGCGTGGCCTCTTTCGCCGGGCCGCCATTGCCGGTGAAGCCGCTTTTGCCTGTTCCGGCGATGTGGAAGATCTTCCCGGCCTTGAGATCGAATTTAAAGACCTGGTTCCCCTCACGCGTGGCGAGCCAGAGATTGCCCTGCTTGTCGAAATCGAGCGAACGCGGTCCTTTCAGCGGCGTGCCGGAAATCGGCGCGCCATCAGGCGTGGGACCAGATTTGCCGGTGCCGGCAAAGGTGCTGATGAGGCCGGTCTTCATGTCGATGCGGCGGATGACGTGGTTGCCGATGTCGCAGACGTAGAGATCCCCCTCGGGTCCGAACTGGATGCTGTGGGGCTGCTTGAACTGCGCGTCCTTCGCCGGGCCGCCGTCGCCGCTGTAGCCGGGTTTGCCGTTTCCGGCAATGGTGGTGATGATCTTGGTTTTGAGATCAATTTTCCGCACGGCGTGGTTGGTCATATCGACGATGTAAAGATCGCCCCTGGCATCGAAACGCAGTTCATGCGGCAGATTGAAGGTGGCCTGCAAGGCGGGGCCGCCGTCGCCGCTGTAGCCTTTGGCACCGGTGCCTGCGATGGTGCTGATGGTGCCGTCGGGGGCCACACGGCGGATGCGCTGGCCGGTGTACTCGCAGAACCAGATCGCACCGTCCGGGCCGCGCACCACGCCGAAGGGATTGTCGATGGTGGCCTGCGTGGCGGGGCCGCCGTCCCCCGCCCCTCCTTTGACGCCGGTGCCGGCAAAGGTGGAGATGGTCCAGTCCGCGGCGGCGAGCGGGGCGCAGGGCGCGAGGAGGAGGGAGAGAAGAAGAGAGCGTGTCATGGCGGCGTGGATGATCGTGAGGCAGTGAAACGGCGCAAGGAGGCGCTTTGCTTTCGTGATTGTCAGGCGGGCGGTGATTTGGTATGCAAGCGGCCTATGCGTCCGCTTTTTGCCTCCCTGCTCGTCGTTTTCCATGCCGCCACGCTCTGCGCGGCGGACAAATTGAAAGTCCTGATCGTGGACGGCCAGAACAACCACAAGTGGGACATCACCACGCCCGTGCTAAAGCACGCGCTGGAGAGCAGCGACGCCTTTGAGGTGGAGGTGAGCACCACACCGCCGAAAGGCGCGCCGAAGGAGGCATGGCACGCGTGGAAGCCGGAATTCACGGGCTACAAGGCCGTGGTGAGCAATTACAACGGCGAACCCTGGCCGCAGAACGTGCGGGACGCCTTCACCAAGTATGTGGCGGACGGCGGCGGCTTTGTCTCCGTCCACGCGGCGAACAACGCCTTTGGCGACTGGAAGGAATACAACGCCATGATCGGCGTTGGCGGCTGGGGCGGGCGCAATGAGAAGAGCGGCCCGTGGCTTTATGTGAAGGACGGCAAGCTCTTCCGCGACACCAGCGCCGGAAACGGCGGCGCGCACGGCCCGCAGCATGAATTCATCGTCGAAACCCAAAGCCCGGATCATCCCATCATGCGCGGCCTGCCGAAACGCTGGCTGCATTGCAAAGACGAGCTCTACAGCAAGCTGCGCGGCCCGGCGGAGAACGTGGAGATCCTTTCCACCGCCAAGTCCGATCTCACCGGCGTGCAGGAGCCGAACAACATGGTGCTCAGTTATCAAAAGGGCCGCGTGTTTCACACCACGCTGGGCCACGCGGATTACTCCATGCTCGACCGTGGCTTTTACACCATCCTGCAGCGCGGCACCGAATGGGCCGCCACAGGCGAGGTGAAGGCCACCGCCGCCGTCCCGGCGGATTTCCCCACCGAAAGCACGGTCAGCGTCGTGAAACTCGAAGGGTATCCGAAGCAGGACGCGCCCAAGCCGAAGAAGTAGGCGTGTCCACCGCAGCAGATGGGGTCACCCTGGCACGATGCGCCGGGCATGACGCACGCCAATGGTGCCTGTGAGACGCGCCTGCATGACGAGCAGACAGATGCTGAGCAGCCAGCCAAGCAGGAGGCCCGCCCACGGAAGCGCCCTCACCTGCGCGTGCAGCAGGTTCATTCCCAAATGGATCCCGGCGAGCGCGGCCATGCCCGCCAGATAGCCGGGCAGGCAGCGGATGATGGCCGGGATGACGTGTTGAGGCAACGCGCCGCCGACAGTCCCCTGGAGGACGACGCCCAGCACAGCCATGGGGAAATACGGCCAGAACACGGCCTGCCACAGCCAGCGCGCCACGCGGGATGCATCCTCCATATCGGAAAACTCATGCACCTGGGTGACCAGCCACCAGAGACCGGACCAAATGAGGCCGCAAAACAGGAAGATGGCGGCCATTTGCAGTCCGGGACGGATGAGATCGTCATACAAGTCGCTGAACTCCGGCCAGTCGGGCACGGTATGCCGCCCGGCGCAGGTGCTTTCGACGATCTGGAAGTAAAAGGCGGAGAAATAGCAGGCGCCGATGATGGAGGAGATGAGCCCGATGAGCGGAGCCCAGGCCGCGATGGAGAAACCGAGCGCCAAGACGGCCCCCGGCACGAGGATGTAGGCTCCGCCACGTCTCCACGGATACACGACCGCATCGCGCAGCAGATCGGTGAAGCGGTCCAGTTCCGGCCCGCTGTCATCCTCAGCCGGCGGACGCGGCGCGACACGTTTGGGAGGAGGTGCCGGAGCCGGCGGAGGTGCTGCTGCCACTGGCGTGTGAGCAGCGGCGTCCGGCGGCGGCAGATCGGGAGGCGGGAGGGACATGGCGGCGCGATTTCAACGCAACGACACGCCAAATGCCACCCCAAAACGAGCGTCTGGAAAATCAGCGGCGGCTTCTCAGCATCACGGCACGGGCTGGCCCTTGGCACCGATGCAGTAGAGGGAGTTCGCGGTGCGGACGAAAAGACGCTTGTCGCCGATGGCGGGGACGGAGTTCACCGCGCCATCGAGGGCGCTGACGCCGAGTTTTTCAAACTTCGGACCGGCCTTGATGACGATGAGGTCCCCTTGCTGGCTGGCGCAGAAGATCTTGCCATCGCCGGCGACGGGGCTGCTGAAGAACTTGGCGCTGCCGCGGGTGCCCTCCAGGCGCTCCTCATAGATGACCTTGCCGGTCTTGAATTCGACACAGCGGAGGATGCCCCCATCTCCCAGGAGATACATGTGCTGGCCGATCACGAGCGGCGAAGGGACATAGGGCAGGCCCTTGGGAATGTCGAAGTTGACCGGCGCTGGTTTGCCGGATTTCAGATCGAGCGCGGCGATCTCCTTCACGCCGCCACCGGTGCCAAAGGTGCAGAAGTAAAAGTCGTCACTGAGCACGCCGGAGCCGAGGGAGCGCTGGTTGTAGCCCGGATTGTGCTGCCAGTTGATGCCGCCGGTGGCCACGTCGATGCCCATGACGCCGCTGGCGTTGTTGGCGCAGATGAACTCCTTTTTGCCGTTCTTGAGCTGGTGAACAACAGGCGTGGAGAAGGTGTTGAGGCAGTTCGGCAGCTCGGTTTTCCACACTTGCCTGCCGGTCCTGGCATCGAGGCCGACAAAGCATGCCTTCCACTTCTGCTGCTCCGGGTCCTCGGTGTACACCTTGCCGTCGCGCTGCCAGTCAAACTCACTGCGGACGATCATGATGCCATCCACGACGACCGGGGAGATGCCGGTGCCGTGCTCGTGGATGTAATCGGCCACATGGTCATTTTTCCACACAAGCTTCCCGCCGTGATCAAGGGCGAGTGCCTGAATGGTGGTGCCAGTGCTCCAGTTGATGTAAATGCGCTCCGCATCGACGAAGGCGGAACTGCTGGCGAAGGTGTTGTAGGTCTTGTGGATGTTGTGCGGCACGAAGTCCTCCTCATGACGCCACAGTTCCTTGCCGTCCGCGGCGGAAAGCGCGATCACCGCGCGCTTGGCGGCTGCCGTTTCAGCCGTGACAATGACCTTGTCCTGCCAGAGCACCGGAGAGGACCAGCCCTTGCCCAGCGGAGCCTTCCAAAGCGTGGTGCTGTCATCCACAACGGCAGGCAGGCCGGTGGTTTCAGCGACACCGCTGCCATTCGGGCCGCGGAAGCGGGACCAGTCCGTGGCGGCGGAAATGGAGGAGACAGAGGCGAGGATCGTGAGGAGGGCGAGGGGGCGGTTCATGATAAGGGCGGGGTAAAAACGCGATGCGGAGCGCGGTCGTTCAATGCAGCGCAGGTAAAGTTCAAGGTTCGGAGCGCTGGCGGATTATGGAACCTCCTCGCCCTCCGCTTCTTCCTCCTCATCCAAGTTCAGCATGAGGATCTGGAAGAGGTCGTGGTGGCGGTCGGTCCAGACACGGGGATGGATTTTGGCCTCGTCCTCCAGCGTGCCGTCATCCGGCGGTTCCGGCGGGGTGGCGGCGAGGAAGGTCTCGTTGTTGGTGACGAGCACATAGTCGGTGGAGTCGTGCTCGCCGTCGTAGGAGGCATTGGTGGCGACGCGGGTGGTCTTGTAACCGAGCGCGGCGGCGGTTTTTTCGATCAGAGGCGCCAGCAGCAGGTAGCTGTTGGTGACATGCACGGCGATGATGCCGTCCGGCCTCATGTGCTTCTTGTAGATCTCAAAAGCCTCCAGCGTGAGCAGGTGCGCGGGCACGGAATCGCCGCTGAAGGCATCCAGCAACAGGACATCGAAGTTTTGCGGGGTGGAGAGCTCGCGTTCGAGGGCGAGGCGGGCGTCGGAGACGACGATTTCGAGCTTTGCGCCGCGCTGCTGGAGATCAGGCAGGTAGGTGAAGTATTTCTGCGCCAGGCGCGGCACGTCGGGATTGATGTCGTAGAAGCGGAAGGTGTCGCCGCTCTTGCCATAGGTGGCCACGGTGCCCGCCCCCATTCCGACGACACCCACGCGCGCGCCATTCTTGTGCTGGAGGCTGTCAAGCGCCTTGCCAATGCCGGTGTCGTGCCCGTAGTAGCTGGTGGGCTCCCCGCGGCGCTCGGGGGAGAGGTTCTGCGTGCCATGAATGATGCCGCCGTTGCTCAGCTCGCGGGAGTGGGAGGACTCGCCGGGAAACCATTCGGTGACGGCGAGGGTGCCGTAGAAGTTGCGCACGCGTTCGAGCCGCTCGTCGAATTTGAAGCCGAGTTTCACCATGAAGGAGGCGCCTGCGGCGGCCAGCAGACCGACGACGGCACAAAGAAAATTCCGCACGGCACGCAATCTCAGACGCCACACGGTCCGGCCCAGCACCGCGCACGCCAGCACAAACACCGCGATGCTGCCAATCTGCCATTCAGCGTGGGTTTTGAAGAGCAGCGGCGCGCCCAGGCTCACGAAGAGGCCGCCCAGCGCGCCACCGGCGGACATGTGCAGGTAAAAACTGGTGAGGCGGCGCGGGCTGGGTTTGAGGCGTGTGAGCTCGCCATGGCAGATCATGCATGCCAGGAACATGCCGCCAAAGGCCCAGCCGAGCTCCCAGAGGTAGTTGGACATCAGGTCGAGGTCGGAGGGCCACCAGCTTTGGTCCTCTAGCTGGTCCCAGGTGATGGTGACGAACAAGACGGGCAGCGCGGGCAGCACCCAAAGGACGGGGACCGACTCATACCAGCGCTCATGTTCAAAGCAGATGATGAAGGTGATCAAATAGAGGCTCAGCGGCACCACCCACATGAAGGGAATGACCGCCACGTCCTGGCAGACGTGGTTCGTGGTGGCCAGCAGCATGACGCTGGCCAGCGCGGGCAGCGCGATCCACAAGAAACGCCGCCAGAGGGAGGGCGGGTCGTCAGCAAGGGAGGTTTCGGCCGTCGTGGCCGCCTCCCGCGCCTGGGAGCGGCGGTCCAGCCACAAGGCCGCCACGGAAAGCGCCACATAGGCCACAAACGCAACCGACCAGGCCTTGGTGAGCCAGACCACATCCCAACGTGGCTCAAAGAAGAACGGAAAGGTCAGCAGCGCAGCCAGGGAGCCGATGTTTGACAGGGCATAGAGCCGCCACGGGCTGGCCCCTGGCATGCCGCGGGTGAACCAGACCTGCACCAGGGGACTGGTGCTGGAGAGCACAAAGTAGGGCAGTCCCACGCAGGTGAGCAGCAGCAGGAGGATGCGCCCGCCGGGATCCTCCGCGCCGCCGGGTTTCCAGGCGTCCGAGGGCGCGATGGGCAGCAAAAACAGCGCCGCAACAAGCAGGGAGGCATGGACGGCGAATTGGACACGTCCGGGCAGTTTCCCCAAGGCATGCGCGTAGGTGTACCCCAGGAAAAGCACGATCTGGAAGAACAACATGCAGGTTGTCCACACTCCCGGACTGCCGCCGAACCACGGGAGGATGAATTTGCTGATGACGGGCTGGACCTGGAAGAGCAAAAAGGCGCTGAGGAGGCTCAGGAGGCTCAAAAGCAGGATGGCGAGGGTGCGGGAGGCGGCGGGCATCGGGAGTGGAAGACGCGGAGCCTCCCACAAACGCCGGAGGATGGGAAGAAGTTGTTTGGAGGCCGGAAATGAGGCGAAAAGGCGCGAAAACAGTGTTGCTGGCTTTGTGAGAGTGTGATAATTATGGTAATTGTTATTTCACATACTTCCGAAACAATGAATGCTTATCGATCTCTTTTGATCCCGCCTTCCCGGCTCCGGGCCGGAAAGGGTTTCAGTTTCGTCGAGGCCATTTTCACCATCGCCATCATCGGCGTGATGTCCACGTTGGTCATCGCGGCCATCTCCAATGCCTCCCGGGATGCCCATCGCGTCATGGCGCGCCAGCAGCAGGCCAGCGTGCAGAGCGCGCTCACCGCATGGGTGATGGCACAGAATCGCGTGGGCAACACCGCCCAGGTGCGCAGCCTGGAGAACGTGCGCACGACCTACAACGCGCTGGGCACCTCCATGGCACGCTTCAACCTGCTGGTGCCCAATCCTTCCTCCCCGGACCCGAATTTGCGCGCGGGTTTCATCGACCAGACCACCGCGGACCACATCCTCGACTACACCGGATCGAGCACGGACAAGCTGAAGTCCGCGGCCCTCGACAACGCAAAACAATACCTCTCCCTGCCCACCTGGCAGAGCGGGGATTTTCCACGTGTGGATTTGGTGAACGAGTGACCCCCTTTCCCAACCAGCCGTCCTCATGAACTTCTCCGCATCCCAACGTCCCCTCCGTGCGGTCTCCCCGGGCCGTCAGAGCCGCCGCGGCTTCTCCCTCGTGGAGATGATGGCCTGTGTGTCCATCATCGGCATCATCGCCTTCATGGCCATCCCCTCCGTCACGCGCATGCGCACTGACAGCGAGCGGAATCTGGCCATCTCACGCGCCGAGGCGCTGAATCTGGCACAAGCCAGCTTCATCCAGGTGCGCGGGCGCACCCAGGCGGCGCTGGACTGGTCTGGTGCCAGCACCGCGCAGGCGAAGTATGCGCTGCTCCAGCCCTACCTGAGCTTTTCGGAGTCCACCCTGACCTCCTTCATGCCGCTGGGCTACTCGGTCACCTTCCCGGCCTCGATCACCACGATGCAAAAGGCCTCCCTGACCGGTCCCACGGGCATCATCTACTACTGACGCACCCCCAGTTCATCCATGGCGCAGACGCCGCACATCACGAGCCCCCTCGCAGCCCACGGCACCCACCGTGTGCGCGCTGGTTTTTCCATGACGGAGCTGGTCATCGTGATCTCGATCCTCGGCGTGCTCTCCACCATCGCGATGACATCCTTCAGCCACCTGCTCAGCGGTGGAAAGGACGCCGTGGCGGCGGAGCGGCGGGAAATGCTCAACCGCGCGCTGCACATGTTTGCCCAGCACAACTACGACATGGTCTTCAGCCGGCAGGACACGAACACGGCGGACGAGGTGGTCATCCTGCGCACGCTGCAATATCGCGATCCGAATCCAAACCGCGTCAAGATCGGCTCCCCGTATGTGGATCCGCGCTACAACCCTGCGGTCAGCTCCTCGGCGGACAGCTACCGTCTCCGCTGGACCGGCCGCAACTACGAGTTGCTCAAGCCCGGCACTGCCGGTTCCGGCATCCTCATGGATTTCGAAGGCGCGGACTTCACCGACCCCTTCGCGTTCCCACCCAATTTCCGCATGGCCGGCCGCTGACCAGCCCGCCTCCTCCCACCTCAGCGCATGTCCACTGCCGCCCTCAACGCCCAAGCTCCCGCCTCCAAATCATTTGGCGCTCCGAGTAGTCCGGCGACCACGACTATCGACACGCGCGCCGCCTCCATCCTCTCCATTGAGGGGCTGGCCCTCCAGTACCGCATGATGCCTCTCACATTGCTGCGGGAGAGCTGCTCCCCCGAGGCAGAGCGCCTTGTGCGCAAGCTGGGCCGCGTGCCCTATGTGGCGGATCCGTGGCTGCCCGTCACCACGCTCGGCCCGCTGCTGGTCATGGCGCATCACAATCCACGCGCCGGCGACCTGTGGGGGGTCCCGCACTTCCTCACCATCCGCGTGCTCATCAGCGAGGAGCAGTATCAAAACACGCGGAAGGACCTGGTGAACCGCTTCGGGCAGACACCCATCTCCCAGAGCAACGTGCTGGAGCAGCTCCAGCCGCCCAATTTCCACGAACTGGGCCTGGAGGGCACCTACCAGTGGCTGGTGGACCACTACCCCTACGAGGCCGCGGAAAAAACCAAGCTCGCAGGCTTCTACGACGCGCAAAAGGCCAAGACCGACAAGCTCGACATCCACAACTTTAATGTCATGCAGCGCAGCCTCGGCGTGGCGCTGCAACACCTCGTCAGCGGCTGCCGCCAGCTTGTCTTCAGCGCCAGCGAGGCGCAGCGGCAGACCTTCTTCCCGCTGGCGATGCTGGAGCGCCACAGCGTCTATCCGCTCTACATCGGCAAGCATGTCGTGTACATGCTCTCCGAGAGCGGCGACTGCTACAAGTTCGAGGACGAGTGGATCTCGATGGGCAACCAGACCGTCAAGATCATCCCCGTCATGGCGGATGTGGCGACGATCCGCGACGCCATCAACCGCGCCGGCGCCACCTTTGACCCCAGCGCGGTCGCCTCCATGGACGGCGCGGCCCTCACCGTGGCCGATGACGCCACCGTGGTGGAAATCTCCCCGGAGGACATGGCGCGCGTCAATCCGCAGAGCCCGAACCACAGCGCGGAGGAGCTCGTGCAGTGGGCGCTCTTCACCGCCATCCGCTGCCGCGCCTCCGACCTTCACCTGGAGAAGTTCTACAACTTCACCCGCTTCCGCGCCCGCATGGACGGCACCATGAAGACCATCATGACCGCCCCGGAGAGCCAGCACAACCGCTTCGTGGCCCTCATCAAAAACTGGGCCGGCGTGAACCAGAGCCGTGCCGAGTGCCAGGACGGCCGCCTCGCGCTCTCCGTCGGCCGCCGCCGCGTGGACGTCCGTCTCGCCGCCGTGCCCACGCGGCGCGAATTCCAGAAGCTCATCATGCGCTTCCTCGACAAGCAGGACGGCGTGAAGCGCCTCAGTGACTTCAATCTCACCCAGCGCCAGATCGACATCCTCACGCGCACGATGCAGCGGGACCAGGGCCTCGTGCTCGTCACCGGCCCAACCGGATCCGGCAAGACCACCACGCTCTACGCCCTGCTCAACAGCGTCAATGACGAGGGCGTCAACATCCAGACCATTGAGGACCCCATCGAATACGAGATCGAGGGCATCAACCAGACGCAGACCAACAACGCCCGCGGACTCGACTTCGCCAACGGCCTTCGCGCCCTGCTCCGTGCTGACCCGGACATCATTCTGATCGGTGAGTCACGCGACGCGGAAACCGCCGGCGCGGCCGTGAACGCCTCCCTCACCGGCCACTTGGTGCTCACCACACTCCACGCGAATGACTCGCTCCGCGCCATCACGCGTCTTCTGGCGATGGGTGTGGAAAAATACCTCCTCGCCGACTCGCTCGCGCTTTCCCAGGCCCAGCGCCTCGCCCGACGCCTCTGCAACTACTGCAAGCAGCCGGTCCCCGTCTCCCAGGAGGTGCAGGAGCTCCTGGCGAAGCAGCAGGTCATCACCGCGCCGGTCACCACGCCCATTTTCCAGGCCCGGGGCTGCGATGAGTGCCACGGCACCGGTTACGCCGGCCGCGTGGCCCTCATGGAGCTGTGCGAGATCAGCTCCGAGATCCGCGACCTCGTCGAGGAGGCCGCCCCCATGAGCGCCCTGCGTGCCGCCGCCTTCAAGACCGGCTTCCGCTCCCTCTATCAGGAAGGCCTCGCCCAGGTGCTCAGCGGCGCCACCTCCCTCGATGAGATCAAGTGCCTTAGCTACACCGCCATGTGATCTCCCCCGGCTTCCGACCTCCCCGCCATGCTCTTCTCACGCAAACCGCCCCCGACCACCTCCAGCCCCTCCAACGCCATGGAACTGCCCACCACCACCCTCCTGCGTGACCCCGCCGCGTCCTCGCCACCGGTGCCGGGCAGCAACTGCGTGCTCCTCGTCGATGACGAGCCAAAGGTCCTCGCCGTTGGCAAGGCTGTGCTCGGCTCCGCCGGCTTCGAAGTCATCTGCGCGTCCTCCGGAGAGATCGCCATCGAGCTGGTGCGCCATGCCGCCGACGCTGGCAGCCGCTACGCCGCCATCGTGCTCGATCTCACCATGCCCGGCGGCCCCTCGGGCTTCGACGTGCTCGCCTCGATCCTGGAGATCGACTCCAACGCCGCCATCGTCGCCTGCAGCGGCTATTTCCAAAGTGACGCGCGTGAGCTGTGCCGTGCCATCGGTTTCTACGACGTGCTCGCCAAGCCCTACAACCTCGACGCCCTCTGCACCGTCGTCCGCCGTGCCATCGCCCGCGCCCCCATGCCCGCCGCTGGCGTGGAGGATCCTGTCTCCCTTGAGTCCGGGATGATGTTCTGACCCTACGCCCCCCTTCATCTTCACCTCCTGACCTACCGCGCCATGAAACTCCACTTTCAAATCGCCAACGGCTTCACCCTCATGGGCATGGGCGCGGTCGTCATCGCCGCCATTGCCACCGGCATGGGCTTTCTCTGGCAGGAGTTCATCACCCTGCGTTTTGCCCAGAGCTCCTACCTCGGCGCTGTCGCCCTCGCCGGGCAGATGGAGCTGAACCGCCAGGCCCTCTCCGACGGGGAGCGCACCGGCATCGCCCCGCTCACCTGGGAGAATGAGACACGCCTGCGCATGCGCCTCCAGACCGTGGACGTGCCGCCCGCCATACACCAGCTGGGCCTGGAGGTGGACATCGTCGGCCCGCGCCAGAGCCAGGCAGGCTCCCCGCCCGTCGTGAAGGCCCCCGCCCTCTCCATCATGCCCACCAGCGCCCGCTGGCTGGCGGAGGAGATGCCCTCCAGCATCCTCGACAGCCTCATTTATCGTGTCATGGCCGGCACCAGCCTGGTCATGACCGACACCACCCAGACACGCGAGGCCACCATCAGCAACGCCGGCCACTGGCTCATCACCGGCGCGCCCCTCTATGACGGAAGTGGCCGCGTCGTCGGTGCCTTCATCTCCCGCCAGCCGCTCGTCAACTTCGCCAACATGCTCCAGCACAGCCGCATGACCGTTCCTGCCCTGGGCGCATGCATCGGCCTCATCCCCGCCATGATCGGCTTCTACCTCCTCGGCCGCCGCATCACCCGCAAGACCACCGCCATGACCGATGCCTTCCGCGCCATGCGCGCCGGCAATCTCGGCACCCGCCTCCCCGCCCGCGGACACGACGACCTCGATCTCGTCCAGGCCGAATTCAACCATATGGCCGAAAAACTCGCCGAGGAGGACCACCGCAAGCAGGCCATGCTCATCGAATTCGAGAACGCCCGCCGTCAGGCGGAGGTCGCCACCGCCGCCAAGGGCGACTTCCTCGCCAACATGTCCCACGAGATCCGCACGCCCATGAACGGGATCATCGGCACCACTTCCCTGCTCATCGAGATGGGCCTCGATCCCGAGCAGGAGGAGCTCGTCCGCATGATCCGCTCCTCCGGCGAGTCCCTGCTCCACGTCATCAACGACATCCTCGACTTCTCCAAGCTCGAATCCGCCAAGATGGAGATGGAGAGCATCCCCGTGGACATCGAGCGCCTGCTCGGAGAGACCATGGATGTCTTCTCCCACCGCGCCGCCGAGAAAAACATCGAGCTCAACATCCACATCGACCCCGCCCTGCCCCGCCGCTTCATCGGCGACTTCCAGCGCACGAAGCAGATCCTCGTCAACCTCATCGGCAACGCCCTCAAGTTCACCGAAAAGGGTGAAATCCTCGTCCTCTGCCGCCAGGTCAACCGCCAGACCACCCAGGGGGACAAAACCCTCCTGCACTTCTCCGTGCGTGACACCGGCATCGGCATCCCCGCCGAAAAAATCTCCCAGCTCTTCCAGGCCTTCACCCAGGCGGACGCCTCCACCACCCGCAAATACGGCGGAACCGGCCTCGGCCTCGCCATCTGCAAAAAGCTCGTCAAGCTCCTCCACGGGGAGATTTCCGTCGTCTCCGAGCCCGGCAAAGGCTCCGACTTCTTCTTCGAGATCCCCCTCCAGATCGCCCCGGACGAGGAAAACCGAGAGGAAGAGCTCGGCTGGCTCGACATTGTCAAAAACCGCCCGGCCACCTTCTACAGCGCCCATCCCACCACCCAGCAAGTCCTCAACCAGTCCCTCACGGGCTGGAACATGAAAGTCTCCGTCATGAAGGAGCGCGGGCCGGGCGAGCTGGAGCACCTCATCGAAGAATCCGGCGTCTTCATCCTTGATGCCCTCCGCGTCAGCCCGGAGGAGGCCGCACCGCTCCTCGCCTTCGCCGCGGCCAAAGGCACCGCCATCATCACCCTCCTGCCCATCACCCGCGCCAAGCTCGACCGCGACAAATACGCTCCTCCCTCCGGCAGCCGCCACCTCTGCCTCTCCAAGCCCATCAAGCGCCGGGAACTCCTCCGCAGTATCGCGGAGCTCTTCCGCATGCCGCGCCGCGTCGCCACCGCGCCGCTGCCCGCCACGTCCGGGACTCCCTTCATGCCTGCGCCCCAGCCCATGCTGCGCCCGGCCGCCACACTGGATGTCACTTCCCCATCCACCCCTCTCCTTGCCGCCCCCCCCGTCACTCCGCTCGCACCCGCGCCTGCCATCGTGCCGCCACCGCATCCCGCCGCCAGTTCCTCCACCCCCTGGCCCCACCAGCAGCAGGTTCCCGGCCCCGCCATGATCATGTCGGCTGGCTACAACATGATGCCTGGCATGACTCATCCGCTGCACCAGCAGACCATGTGCGTCATGCCCGGCCGAGGCCCAGATGTCCGCATCACCGGCCCCTTGGTGGCCGCCTATCCGCAAAGCAGCGGCCCCATGTCCGCGTCCCATCAGACCACTCCGATGCACGCTACGGCCGCGGAAACACCCGCGCACACCGGGGGCGAAGCCGCGCCCCCGACCGACACCCTCTCCGCCCGCGCCGCCAGCGGCGGCCACGATGCCCAGGTCTCCTCCTCCACCAACCGTGCCATCCAGAAAGCCGCGCGCGCCGAAGGTACGGACAGCTTCGCCGCCCAGCATCCCGCGCGCATCCTTCTCGTCGAGGACCAGCCGCTCAATCAGAAGATCGCCACCATGCTTCTCCAGCGTCTCGGCTATCACAAGATCGACATCGCCGGCAACGGCCAGGAAGCCGTCGAAATGAGCGCCCAGATGCCCTACGACATCATTTTCATGGACCTGCAAATGCCCGTGATGGGCGGCATCGACGCCGCCCGCCTCATCCGCGGCAATTTCCAGCTCAAGCACCAGCCCAGTATCATCGCCATGACCGGCCATGCCCTCTCCGGTGTAAAAGAGGAGTGCCGGGAGGCCGGCATGAACGCCTTCCTGACCAAGCCCGTCTCCCTCGACGACTTCCGTCGCGTCATCCCCACCGCCCTCCAGCAAGGAGCCTCCAGGATCACCCTCGCCCTCTGACCGAGTTCCCAGGTGCCATGGGTGAGGTCACTCACATGGAGAAATCCTGGCCCAGGTAAAGGCGGCGCGCCTCCTCGTCATTGACCAGGAAATCCTTGGTGCCATGGCGGCGGACCTTGCCCTCGAAGATGAGGTAGGCGCGGTCCACGATGTTCAGCGTCTCGCGCACGTTGTGGTCGGTGATGAGGATGGATAGGCCGGCCTCCCGCAGCATGCGGATGATGCCCTGGATCTCCCCCACGGCGATGGGATCGACGCCGGAGAAGGGCTCGTCGAGCATGAGCAGCTTGGGGGAGGTGACGAGGGAGCGCGCGATGGTGAGGCGGCGTTTTTCACCGCCGGAGAGCGTGATGGCGAGGTTGTCGGCCACATGGTCGATGCCAAACTTCTCCATCAGCGCCTGGGTCTGCTCCTCACGCTCCTGGCGGCTGTAGGGCTGCGTCTCCATCACGCCGAGGATGTTCTCCCGCACGGTGAGGCGGCGGAAAATGGACTCCTCCTGGGGCAGGTAGCCCATGCCGAGGCGCGCGCGCTGGAACATGGGCTGGTGGGTGGCGTCGTTGCCATCAAAGATGACCTTGCCGTCGTTCGGGCGGACGAGCCCCACGATCATGTAGAAGGTGGTCGTCTTGCCCGCGCCGTTCGGCCCCAGGAGCCCCACGATCTCCCCTTTTTTCACCTCGATGTCCACGCCGTTCACCACGGCGCGGCCGTCATACACTTTTTTGAGGCCCTCGGTGTGCAGGAGGATATCGGACTCGGCGGCGGACATCAGGCTAACGTTGCTGAGGGGCGGGGTTGGCATTCGGGGCCGGCGGGGCCGTGTTCACCGGGAGGCCCGGCGCGGCGGTTCCCTCCGGCGCGTTGTCGTCGATGAGCGTGGTGCGCTGCGGGCCGCCGAGGACCGTGAGCTTGCCCTTCTGGTCGATGATCATGTAGGTGCGCGGGTCGGTGGCCTCGATCAGCTTGTTGCCGCGTTGCACGGAAGGCATGCCGCGCAGCGTGATGCCGCCGGTTTTTCCGTCGTAAATGGCCACCTCGTTGCAATGGGCGATCTGCAGCTCGCCGTTCTCGTCACGCTTCTCGATGGTGACCGTCCTGCCGCGCGCATAGGCCATCTCGATGCCGCTGTCCGCCGGGCTGCCGCGTGATTTTTTGGAGCCGGAGGCCAGAATGTCCACATCCGTGGCCGCGACGGCTTTTTTCCGGGGCGCTCCAGCGTCCTGCTTCTTCATGTGGATCTCCAGCTCGTCGCAGTCGATCGCCATCTGCGGATGGCGCGCGCGCACATTGCCGGTGTAGATGCCCTTGCCGCTGTCCGCGTCGAAAAAGGCGCTCTGGGTGGCCGTGATCACCGTCTGGCCGCGCTGCGCGGACTTCATGGCCTGAGGATCGTCCAGGACGAGCGGCTGGAGCGGCTGCGGGCGCGGTCCGGAAGGCGGCGCGGGTGCGGCCGGGGCGGATTCCGGCTTGTCCGCGCCTTTGGCCGTCTGGATGGCGGCCTGTACGGTGCCGATGGCCTCGGAGCGGGCCTCGGCGGCCTGCGGCCCCTGGATCATGTTCCGGGCCTTGTTCTTCACATCATCCGGCACCTGGTCGAGCGCCGCCTTCGCCGCGTCGGCGGCCTTTTTCTTCGCGTCCTCGGAGAGGAGTTTCTCTTTGTCCTCCAGCAGCCGCTTGGCGGCATCCACGAGGCCGCCCTTGTTCTTCGGCGCGCTTTCTCCAGCGGTCTGCGCATGCAGCACGCCGGAGGCCAGGGCGATCAGGCAGACGGTGAGCGTTGTTTTCATGGGAACGGGCTGGGGAGGGTGGAGTTAGTCGCCGCTGTTGCCACCGGTGTCAAAGATGACCGTGCGGATGTTTCCCTGCATGAGTCCCTTGCTGGTGCGGGTATCGAAGATGAGGCTGTCTCCCTCGATCTGGAAGGCCCCGCGGGTCACCTTGCCGCGCTGGGTGCTGCGCAGGACGCCATCGGTCATGTGGTAGTGCGCGGTGAGCAGCTCGATGCGCAGGTTTTCCTCTGGATCGGTCGCGTACTGCTCCAGGGCGAATCCTTCCGCGTAGAGGCGGTCGTCATCCACGCGGCGGATGACATCGGCGGTGATCAGGGAGGTGCGGCGGCCGGTGGCATCGAAGGAAGGCAGGACGGCGTGCAGGTTTTCCACGCCCACGGGAATGCTGCGCGCCGCGGCGGCCAGCCCGCCGGCGTTTTGGGCGCGGGCCAGCATGAGCAGGCAGCCTGCCAGGCCGGCGCAGAGGGCGGCGGGGCGCAGGAGGCGGCGAAACAGATTAGTCGAGGTCACGGACGAGGGCATGAATCTGGCGGAGGGATTCGACCACGCCGGCAATCCGGGCCAGCGGAATCTGGTTGGGGCCGTCGGAGAGCGCCTTGGCCGGATCGGGGTGCGTCTCCATGAAGACACCATCGCAGCCAGCCGCCACAGCCGCTCGTGCAAGCACAGGGGCAAGCTTGCCATCACCTCCCGTGGCGGTGCCCAGGCCACCGGGGCGCTGCACGCTGTGCGTGGCGTCCATCACCGCGCGGTAGCTCAGCTCCCGCATCCAGTAGAGGGACCGCATGTCGGCCACGAGATTGTTGTAGCCGAAGGTGGTGCCGCGCTCCGTGAACATGTAGTTCGCGCAGCCGGCGGCAGCCAGCTTGTCCGCGATGTTTTTCACGTCCCAAGGGGCCATGAACTGGCCCTTCTTGACGTTCACGGCGCGTCCGGTCTCACCCGCCGCCACGATGAGGTCCGTCTGGCGGGAGAGGAAGGCGGGGATTTGCAGCAGGTCGATGAACTCGGCCGCTTTTTTCGCCTCTTCGGGGCTGTGGACGTCCGTGGTGACGGGGACGCCGAATTTTGCGCCCACCTCGGCGAGAAGCCTGCAGCCGGCCTCGCAGCCGAGGCCGCGATACGAGGAAATGGCGCTGCGGTTGGCCTTGTCATAGGACGCCTTGAAAATCCAGCGCCAGCCATGCTGCCGTGCCATCGCATCCAGCTGTTCCGCGATGCTCCAGAGGAACGCTTCGCTCTCGATCACGCAGGGGCCGAGCATGAAGACGGGTTCTGTGCCGTCCATGGTCACGGAACCGATTTGCACCACCGGAAGAGCAAGCATGCCAGTCAATAAAAGGAAGGATTGTTGGGAAACGACGCCCGCGCCCATGCGCCGGCCCGCCGTGCAGCGAGACTAGGCGCGTCCGCATGCCCTGACAACGGAAGAATCCGGTGCGGTTTGGGGCGAGGCATGCTAAGGCGCATGGCATGCGTGTGCCGCTCACATTCTGGATCCTGCCGCTGCTGTTCATGGCGGATCTTTCCGCCGCCGATGCCGGGAAGCCCGTGGTGGTGAACCAGAATCTGCCGCTGCGCAGCGGCACGGTGCTGCGTGAGCAGCTTTTGATCGCGGTGGAGCGCGGCACCACGCGCGTGGAGGCGAAATCCGGCAATCGTGAGCTCGCAACCCTGTGGCGGCACCGCTACACTCTCGTGCGCCGCATCCAGGGAGGCGGCGCGGAGGAGGTGGATGTGCGCGATCATGCCTGCGCGACGGGCCTTTTTCCTCCGGGCGCTCCGCCGCCGGTCGTGGAGCAGCGCGGGCCGCTCGTGAACAAGACGCTGCGTGCGCGGCGGCGCGCCGTTGGCTGGGAATACCTGCCGAAGGAGGGAAAAGCCGCCCCGGCGGAGCTGAGCTGCCTGCTCGACCTCGGTTTCCTCAACGGGGTGCTGGAAATCATCCCGGCCGCGCTCGGCACCCGGCCGCGTAAGCCCGGCGAGGGCTGGAAGGAGACCATTCCCGCGCCGCGTGGCAAGGCCCATGGCCTGGCGGTCTTCAAAGATGTCGAGGCCGCGCTCGGCAGCATCGAACAGCGGCCGGACGGGCCGCACGCGCGCCTGTTCATCAGCGGCTCCTTCACCATGCAGCGGCCCATGGGCTACAATGCCGCCGTCGAGAGCACCTTTGCCATCACGCTCGTGCGCCGGCTGTCGGACATGCTGGATGTGGAGATGAAAATCACCGGCGTCTTCAAGAACAGCTACGAGGTGAATTACCAGGCCTCCGAGGGTGCCGTCGCGGAGCGTGCCACCTTCCGCCAGGAGCTGCCTTACACGCTCACCCGCAGCTTGCAGATCGAGGGCCGGTGAGGCGCGCGCGACTCACGGCCGTCAGCGCAGCACCAGATCCTTCACGCGTCGCGGAATGAGCGCGTTTTTCACCACATCAGGCCGCACGCTGCGCAGGAAGTCCATCAGCACCACGGGCGACTCCTGGATCATGAACTCGATCTGGCTCCTCCGGTGTGTCCAGCGGGAGTTCTGGTGCAGGTAGTCCAGGTCGGCCAGGATCTCCTCCACATCGCTCTCGCTGAATCCGGCGAGCTGAAAGGCATAGGGGTCGAGGAGCGGCATGGGGCGGGCGGCGGTACGGCACATCGTATGCCCCAGGCACGCCGGGCTTTCAAGTTTCACGCGGCGCGCCCCGGCTGCCGCGGTGGATGCCTCCCGCCTCAGACCGCTGGCAGGTCCAGCGCCTCCACACCCGCATGCCGCGCGCACAGCGCGGCAATCTCCTCCGGCGTCATGATCATGAAGGCGGTGGAAAGCGCGTCTGAGAGCGCGGCGGTGGGTGCCAAAGCGTAGGTGCGGCGGTTTTTCACCGGCACCGGCTGGAACAGGCGCGGATTCATGATGTGCGCGCCTTTGACAGCAAATCCGCTGCCGCTCACTGCCCGGTTGCTGAGCGCCAGCGGGTGCGCCCCCTCGCTCAGCGTGATGTTCCAGGCCTCCTTGCCGGGTGGATGCCCCAAGGCCAGCACGGTGCTGTCCCCGGCGTTGAGCACGGCATGGTGGACGGAGTGAAAGGCCAGCACGTCGGCCGCCTGGTCCAGCGCGTAGCCCTTTCCCAGGGCCCCCAGGTCCAGAATCATCTCCGATGCCTTCACCGTGACCACCATGTCATCCTCCGCGACCTCAAAGAGATGACTGCCGATGATCTGGCGCGCCTCATCGAGCACGGACTTGCTCACGGCGCGCGGCTCCCCGGAAGGCGTGACGAACAGCTCCATCAGCGGGCCGATCGTGATGTCGAACGCGCCCTCCGTCTCCGCATGCACGGCCTTTGCCAGCGACAGGCAGTCGTAGGCGGCCAGTCCCACGCGCAGGCTCTCCCCGGCCTGGAGCCGGCCCAGGCGGTAGATGTCGCTGGAGGAGCGGAAGCGGCTCAGCTCGTCCTCCAGGCGGCGGATTTCCTCAAACACCGCGCGCGCGGCCTGCGCGGCGTAGCCGGCGTCGATGTCGTCCTGCCAGATGATGACCTCAAAGGAGGTCGCCATGGCGTGCTCGGAGAAACGATGGGCCTGGGGCTCCGGCATGGCTCAGGGAGTGACGGCGGCCTCCTTTTTCGCCGCGCTGAAGCGCTCCCACAGGGAGGGCTCAACCAGCATGACAAGGGAGTTGTTCGGGCGCAGGCCGTAGAAGCCGTTGTCGTGGTAGTTTTTGCCCGCCAGGCGCTGCTGCATCGCCGGGAGCTGCTCCTGGTCCACCAGAATGACCGCCGCGCTGATCTCCGCCTCCGGCACGTCCAGCGCATATTGCGCGTTGCGGTTCATGCGCCAGTACCACAGCAGCGGCCAGCCGGCGTCCTTGTTCACCACCAGGATGGACAACGGCTGCTCCGGCGTGAGGGACTGCAGTTCCGCCACCTGGTGCAGCACACGCGGGAAAGCCTGCACCGTGTGCGAATAGACGTACGGGTTCCGCGTGTCCGCGCAGTAGGCATGGATGGCCAGGTTGGTCTGAAAGCACAGGTGGTACAGGCCCAGGCCGAAGGCGATGCGGAAGCTGGTGCGCAGGAGACCTCGGCGCGTGGCACCGGCGATCACCGAGGTACCGTAACCCGCCAGCAGCACCAGCGCGTGCTGCGCGCTGAGGATGGACCACGGCGTCTTGTAGGACAGGATCGAATAACCGCCCAGCAGCAGCAGGCTGTAGGTGCTCAGAAACACCAGGAAAGCCTGCCGCGGCTGGTTCTTCGTGTGATTCCCCATCCAGGCATGCGCCATCCCCACCAGCGCCAGCGCCATGATGAAGGCCTCCGTCCACAAAATGCCTTCGTTCCGCCTCCACACCAGCAGCGTGAGGTAGTAGTGCCAGGGCTTCTCATGACCGCTGCCGCCGGAGCGCTCCAGGTAGCTCAGATAAGTGAGGGCGCTGTTCTTCACCGCCTCCCAGTCGTGAAAACCGCCGGAAAAGAACCACACGCTGACAAACACCGCCGGCACCGCCACCCACAGCCAGGGCATGCCCGCACGCTTCTTTGCCGGGCCCATTGAAAAGCCGCCGCGCCTCGGCTCAAAGCCGCCCACCACCAGCCGGGCCACGCCCCAGGCTGCCAGCGCCGCCACCGCGTTGAGAATGAAGGTCTCCTTCGTGGCATGCTGCATGCCGATGGCCGCCCCCGCCAGCACCAGCCACCACCGCGCGCCGCCCTGCGAGTAGCGCCAGAATCCCGCCAGGCTCAGTGTCACCAGCAGCACCAGCAGGATCTCCATGATGAAGTAACGGGAGTAAAACACCTCCATCGGGGAGACCGCCAGCAGCAGCATCGCCCCGATCACGCCGCCGCGCCCAAGCGCATCCGTCAGCAGCAGCGTCACCACCAGCAGCAGCAGGCCGCACACCGCGGTCACCGTGCGCAGTTGCGCCTCCGTCCATGTCTCCGGGCCGCCCCACATCGCCACGCGTGACCATGCCCGTGTCACATAATGCAGCGCCGGTCCGTGGTAGTCCTTCGGATCGTATTGGAAGTGCCCCGTGGTCTGGAATTGCGCGAATTTGTATCCCAGGATCGCCTCATCCGTGTGCATCGGCCGCTCCTCCAGCGCCGGCAGCCGGTAAAACGCCCCCGCCACCAGCGCCAGCGCGGCCAGTAACAGAAAAGCAGTCAGGGAGAGTGGGGCGGTCTTTGAAGGGGGCATGCGGGCGGGGGCTTTCTTTAGCGTCGCTCACCCCAAACACAAAACATTCGTGTCCGATGTCCGTGCTGATGCCGGCATCGGACCTTGCTGCCCCCCCGGTTCAGAGTGGAGGTGTCCGAAAGGGACGCGTGCGCCTGCGGCGATCAGCAAGACCGGAGGTGCTCGGTCGAGAATCACGGGCGTTGCGCATTGTCCGGCCTCTCGTAGCTTTCGCGCCCATGCGTCTGCTCCTTTTTCTCGTTTTATGCCTGCTCGCCACGTCCGCGTTTGCGCAGACGGCGGGAGTGCCGGTGTATCAGGAGGGGCGCGGAGCGCGGGGACAGGCGGAATTGATGGATAAAGCGAAGGTGCTGCTGGAAGCGAAGGCACTGACGCCCTACGCGGCCTTGGCGGAGCACATGAAGCGTGCAACCTGCGAACTCACGCTGCCGCCGGCAGGCTCGACGCCGCTTTCGGGCCGCGAGCGCTGGCAGCGGGCGCGCGCGGCGCATCTGCGCGTGGGTTTTTATTACCTCTGCACCAAGTGCGACAAATGGCACCTCGATCTCGCCGGTGGTTACGCGATCACGGCGGACGGCGCGGTGGCAACGTGCGCGCATGTCATCGCGGAGCCGGAAAGGATGAAGGAAGGCTATCTCATCGCCGCCACGGATGACGACGTGGTCTTTCCCGCGACGGAAATCCTGGCGGTGAACGCGGGCACGGACAGCGCCATTCTTCGCGTGAAGGCGGACAAGCTGGCACCCCTGCCCCTCGGCACGGATGTCTCGCCGGGCGATCCGGTGTGGTGCTTCAGCGATCCCTCAACGAAACGCGGCTACTACAGCGAGGGCATCGTGAGCCGTTTCGTCCAGCGCCCCTTCCTGCGGAAGCGGGAACAAGCGGCGCTGCCGCCAGGCGCGCCGGTGCCACGCCCCGTGTGGCTGGAGACGACGCTGGACTGGGCACCTGGATCGAGTGGATCGGCGCTGATCGACGCGCATGGCAACTGCGTGGCCCATGTCTCTGAAATCCAGGCCGTGCTGGAGGATCCGCTGCCGCGCGCGCGGTCCAAGGCCAAAGACAATGCCACACCGCCCGCGCTCGGCACCTACATCGTGTTTCATCAAGCCATCGCCGCCGCGGAGGTGAAATCCCTCGTCCGTCCGAAATGAAGCCCCGCATCATCAGCGTCGTCACCGTCGGCCGCTCCGATTACAGCATCTACCGCCCGCTTTTGCGCCGCATCGCCGCGCAGCCGGGGCTGGAACTGCGCGTGCTCGTCTCCGGCATGCACCTGGAGGAGAAATTTGGCATGACAGTCGATGTCATCGCGCGCGACGGCTTTCCCATCGCCGCACGCATCCCCGTTTTGCAAAACGAGGACACGCCGCAGGCCGTGGCGAAGGCCATGGGGCTCGGCGTGGCCGGATTTGGCGATTACTTTGCCAAAGAGCCGCCGGACATGCTCGTGGTGCTGGGAGATCGCTTTGAAATGTTCGCTGCCGCGCTGGCGGCAGTGCCGTTCAACATCCCGATCTTGCATCTGCACGGCGGTGAATTGAGCGAAGGCGCGATGGATGACCGCTTCCGCCATGGATTGACCAAAATGAGCCATCTGCATGGCGTGGCGACGGAGGTGTATCGCCAGCGCGTGATCCAGCTCGGCGAGGAGCCGTGGCGCGTCATTCACTGCGGCGCGCTGTCGCTGGACAATCTGCACGACATCCAACGCCTGAGCCGCGCGGAGCTGGAAACGCGCTTCGGCCTCGATCTGAGAACACCGCCGCTGCTGGTGACGCTGCATCCCACCACGAGCGAGTATGAGCAGGCCGGGCCGCAAACGGACGCGTTGCTGACCGCGCTGCGTGAGGTGAACCTGCCGGTCATTTTCACGATGCCGAACGCCGACATGGCCGGACAGGTCATCCGCGCGCGCATCGCGGAGTTTTCAGCGAGTTGCCCGAAAGCGCGCTGCGTCGAGAATTTCGGCCCCGAGGGCTATTTTTCGATCTTGGGCGAGGTTTCGGCCATGATTGGCAATTCATCGAGCGGACTGCTCGAAGCGCCCTCTTTTGCTCTTCCCGTCGTGAACATCGGAAACCGCCAAAAAGGCCGTCTGCGGGCCGGAAACGTGATCGATGTGCCTTTTGACACCGCAGAGATCGCGGCGGCCATTCGCAAGGCCGTCTCGCCGGAGTTTCGCGCAACGTGCCGTGGCTTTGAGCACTTTTTCGGCGATGGACACGCGGCGGAGAAGATTGTCGAATTGATCATCCGCACGCCATCTGACGCGCGCCTGCTGGGCAAAACCTTCCACGATTTGAAACACTCATGAAATGCATCTTGATCGGCGGCGGCGGCCATGGGCGCGTGCTGCTGGAAACGGTGAACGACTTCCGCCCCGGCGTGCTCGTGGGCGTGCTGGACGCGCAGCCCGGACTCGATCGCGTCGGCGATGTGCCGGTGCTCGGCGGTGATGAAATGCTGCCAGGATTGAAGGCGCAGGGCTTCACACATTTCCTCATCGGCGTGGGCAGTTCCAAAAGCTGCACGCGCCGCGCGGAGCTGTATGTGAAGGCGCGGAAGGCCGGGCTGGAGGCGCTGAGCGTGATTCATCCCGCCGCGTGGATCTCGCACAGCGCGGTGGTTTCGGCGGGTTGCCAAGTGCTTGCCAAGGCGGTCGTGAACACGGGCGCGAAGCTCGGCGGGCATGTGTTGGTGAACAGCGGCGCGATCGTGGAGCACGATTGCGTCGTCGGCGCGCACACACACATCGCCACCGGTGCGGTTTTATGCGGCGATGTGAAGGTGGGCGAGCTCTCGCACATCGGCGCGGGCGCGGTGGTGCGCCAAGGCATCCGCATTGGCGCGCGCGCGGTCGTCGGCGCGGGCGCGGTCGTCGTGAAGGACGTGCCGGAAGGCGCGCTCGTGGTGGGAGTGCCGGCGCGGATCGCCAGTTGAACCGGCACACTGCCTGCACCATCCGGCACACCCATGCGCCTCCGAATCTTCCATCGCACCCGCTATCTTTACCGCACCGCTGTGAGCGAAAGCCACAACGAGGTGCGCCTGCATCCTGCCACTGACGACAGCGCCCGGCTTGAGTTTTTCCTCCTGAACGTGCAGCCGCCTGTGCGGCTGAAGCACTTCCGTGATGAATGGATGAACTATGTGCACTGGTTCGACATCAGCGAGCCGCACACGACCCTGAGCATCGACGCGCAACTGGTCGTGCAAACCAGCAGCCCCTACACGCAGGGAAAGCCGCTGGGAACTCCCTTTTCCGCGCTTCAGGACATGCAGGACGAGCTGCTGGCCCCCTTTCTACAGAGCAGCAGCTATGTGGACATCAACCGCGACGTGTGGAAGGAGGCGCTGGATGTGAAGGCGGGCGTGGATGACGTGTTTGCCGTGGCGGAGGCGCTGATGTCCCATGTGAATGCCTCATGGGCTTATGTTCCCGGCGCCACGCACGCCTCCACCCACATGCGGGAGGTGATGAGGGACCGCCAGGGCGTCTGCCAGGACTTCGCGCACGTGCTCATCGGCATGTGCCGCAGCCTGGGCATCCCGGCGCGTTATGTGAGCGGCTATCTTTACAACGGCCCAGGCGCGCACCTGCGCGGCGCGCAGGCCACGCACGCGTGGTGCGAGGTCTGGGTGCCGGGACGTGGCTGGTTCGGGCTCGACCCCACGAACAACACCCTGGCCGACGAACGCCACATCAAGATCGCCACCGGACGCGACTACGCGGAGGCGGCGCCGATCACGGGCCAGTTTGACGGCCCGTTCAATGCCACGATGGCGATGCAGATCGAGGTGGAGGTCTCCCCAGCCTGAAAGAAGGATGAATTTTCATCCGCGACCGTGAAATCCGCGGCATCGCGGCGTTTTCAACGGCATGTCCCGACCATTGCCCGCTCCGCGCCCCGTTTTCCTGCCTGTCATCGTTGTCTTACTGTGCTCCTGGGCCGTCGGTCGTGCGGCGGTGAACGAGGTCGAGAAAATCGGCGAGGATGTGTACTTTCATGAGGGCGAAAGCCGGCCCTACGGCCACTGCAACAACGGCTGGATCATTTTTGAGGACCATGTGCTGGTCATCGACGCCAACTTTCCTTCCGGCGCGCGTGTGATCATCCCGAAGATCGAGGCGCTCACGGACAAGCCGGTGCGCTTTGCCTTCGACACGCACCATCATGGCGATCACGCGTATGGGAACCAGGTCTGGTTGGAAAAGGGTGCCACACCCGTGGCGCATGAGAATGCCCTGGCCGCGATGAAGAAATACGAGACGGGGCTTTTTGGTGGCAAACCGGGACGCTGGGAGGAGGCGGCAAAAAACCGCAAGGATCTCCAGGAAAGCAAGCTCAAGGCCCCCACGCTGCTGTACCGCCACGAGATGATTTTTGATGATGGCAGGCATCGCGTGGAGCTGCTGCATTTCGGCACGGCGCACACGCCGGGGGACGGCTGGGCGTGGCTGCCGAAGGAGAAAATCCTCTTCAGCGGGGATGCCTGTGTGAACGGCCCCTTCAACTACACGGGTGATGGCCACATCGGAGAATGGATCAAGACCCTGGAGGCTGTGAAGCAACTGGGAGCGAAGATCATCTGCCCCGGCCACGGACCGCGCGGAGGACCGGAGCTCCTGGAG
This sequence comes from Verrucomicrobiaceae bacterium, assembly GCA_015075365.1. Lineage (GTDB taxonomy): Bacteria > Verrucomicrobiota > Verrucomicrobiia > Verrucomicrobiales > Verrucomicrobiaceae > Prosthecobacter. The sequence continues at coordinate 765,935 of JABTUN010000003.1, read as the reverse complement.
GACCAGCAGGCCTTTTTCATCGCCCTCCAGGCGGAGGTGCAAAAGCTGGCGGGCAGGCAACCCGCCGAGGTAGAAGCCGCCGTTCCCGCCATCATGTCGGCGTTGAAGAAAAACGAACGGATCGCCCGCTATGTGGGCAACTCCCTGGTGGCACAGGTGGAGAAAGCCTTCATCGAGCAAGGTGGCAGCCCCTTCCCCAAACCCGCCATCCCGTCCCGCTGATCCTCACACCGGCAGCGTGGTCCCCGGAACCGCCACGGGATACCAACCATCCGCGTCCGGCTTCACCGGCGGCTCCGTGGCCCAGGTGAGGTTGTCGGGCGCGAGGTTCTCCTGCGAGTTCATGACCTGGTCCCATGTGATGACCTGGCCGGTGTAGGTGGCCATGCGGCCCATCACGGCCATGAGCGTGCTGTGCGCGGCGTACTCGGCGTCGTTGCGGTAACCGCCGGTGCGGATGTTTTCAAAGAAGGCATCGTGCTCGAGCTGGTAGGCGTCGTTTTTGTTGCGCGTGCGTTTGCCGCCAGGAGGCTGGCCGTTGATGAGGAAGCGCCCGTTCGCGGCGAGGCCGGCCGTGCCTTTGAGGCCGTGGAAATGCTCGCTCACGTCACGCTGGCATTTGCCGCCAATCTGGCAGCACTGGCTGAGCAGGCGAAAGCCGCCCTCGTATTCAAACTCGACAGTGTGGTGGTCAAAGATGGTGCCGTTTTCCTTCGCGCGCCGCACCTGCCGCCCGCCCTGGCCTGTGGCTCGCACGGGCATTTTGCCCTGAAGCACCCAGTTGGCCACGTCGAGATTGTGGCAGTGCTGCTCCAGGATGTGATCGCCGCTCATCCAGGTGAAGAAGTACCAGTTGCGGATCTGGTAGTGCAGCTCGCTCTCGCCCGGCTCGCGCGGGTAGCCGGGGCGCGAGGAGCCGTTCCAGTACACGCGGCCATGGACGAGGTCGCCGATCTCCCCTGCGTGGATGCGGTTGATGACATCCATGTAGGCCGGGTCGTAGCGGCGCTGGAAGCCGACGCAGACATTGAGCTTCTTCTTTTTCGCCTCCTGCGCGGCGGCGATCACGCGCCTAGCACCCATGGCATCCACCGCGACCGGCTTTTCCATGAACACATGCTTTCCGGCCTTGATTGCCTGCTCAAAGAGAAACGGCCGCGGCCCCGGCGGTGTCGTGATGAGCACCACATCAGCGAGGGCGAAGGCTTTGGCATAATCCTCGAAGCTCGTGAACACCTGGTCCGGCGGCACATCCACCTGTCCCTCGTGTTTTTGTTTGAGAATATCGAGCGCAGCCTGCGCCTTGCCCTCCAGCGGATCCACCACCGCCACGAGCTTGATGGTGGAGCCGGCGCTCAACGCCTGATTGCACGCGCCCGTCCCGCGCCCGCCGCAGCCGATGAGAGCAATTTTAATGTCACTGCTGCCGCCGGACGCAAAGGCGTGTGTGGCTGCGGAAATCGCCAGCCCTGAGGTGTTGGTGAGGAAGGATCGGCGGGTGGATGCACTCATGGTTGGCGGGTGTTGCGGGTTGGAAACGAGGGCTGGAAGTCAGGTTGACTTTGCGGATGATGGCGGGACACTCCCATGCATGAACGACTTGGCCAAGAAACTCGAAGCGATCCGCCGCAGGCAGCAGCCTGTGAGTTCCGAGGTATTCTGGGCACAGGTGGAGGCGTTCAAGGACAAGCCGCAGGAGGTGACCCCGGCATTCTTGACCAGCTCCGAGGGCTTGATGCCTGGGCGGCAGCGCGAGGACAACTGCCTGGTGGTGAATGGCTGACCACGGCGGCGCGTGGTGGCGCGGAGCATTACATCCAGCATTCTCCGGGTGAGCCGCGTGTGATCAAAATCACCTATCCAGGCCAGTTTGGTCTGCGCATGAGACTCACGCTGAAGCCAGGTGTGCTGCCTTCCCGGCTTTCGGAGGCCATGGGGCTCATGCCTGCCACGCCCCTCGAGTATCTGGACCGGCTGGCGCTTCACAACGAACTGTTTGGCGACGACATGAACTTTCTCGGCCTTGTGCGGCAGGAGAAAGGCTGGAGCTTTGTGACGTCGCAGATCTTTTTGCGCGGTGAGAAGCCCTCCATCACGCAGATCGCGGCTTTCATGACCGGGAATGGCTTTAGAAAGCTCGGCGATGAAAACGCCTACTTTCGGGAGAGCGATCATCTGGCGGTCTTTGATGCTCATGCGCGGAACTTTGTGCTCGTTGACGGAGTTCCGGTGCCCTTCGATGTGCTGCCGCAGCATGTCAGCGGGCGCTTTGAAGCCCTGCTGGGACTCTGGTGAATGGCACTTGATCATCTCCCCTCAACTGCCGGAGCCTCGCCCATATTTCATAGCCCAAACCGCACGCCATAGACCAGCGGCAGCCCGGCGCTGAGGCACTCCCGGGGAATTTCCCTCATCTTCGCTGATCCAGACGCTGCACGTGGTGCTGCTGTGGAGACCGGCCCACAGTCACCCGCGGGGAAGGCGCTCATCGCTTCCCTGTTGCTCCACAATCCGGTCTCGGATGCCACTCTTGCGTGATTATTTGAACCTGCTGTGACACCCTGGACCGCGAACAACGTATCCTTCCATCACCATGCCCGACCGCCGCCATTTCCTCTCCACGCTCGCCCTAGCCCCGCTGGCCCTTCGCGGCCAGGATGCGCCGAACTTTCCACCGACGCGCAAGATCACCAAAGGCCCCGGCTTCCACTGGTTTGCCTACTACGACAAGCTGCAGTTTTCGCCGGACAACCGCCTCGTGCTCTCGAACAAGGTCAGCTTTGAGCATCGCTCCCCGACGGCGGAGGATGTGATCGAGGTGGGCATGGTGGACATCCAGGACGGCGACAAATGGATCCCGCTGGGCAAGTCGAACGCATGGAACTGGCAGCAGGGCTGCATGCTGCAATGGATTCCCGGCACGGAGTCGAAGGTGATCTGGAACGACCGGGAGAAGGACAAGTTCGTGAGCCACATCCTTGATGTGAGGACGATGGAGAAGCACACGCTGCCCTTCCCGATCTACGCCTTGAGCCCGAACGGCAAGGAAGGTGTGAGCTGCGACTTCTCCCGCGTGGCGGACTGCCGCCCGGGCTACGGTTACGCCGGCATCAAAGACCGCTTCTTTGACGACATGGCGCCGGAAGGCAGCGGCGTGACGCATGTGAACCTGGAAACCGGCGTCGAGAAGCTCATCGTCAGCCACAAGACGCTTGCCAACACGGGCACGGTCATGGAGAACCACCCGACCTCGAAGCATCACGCCTATCACCTGCTCGTGGGGCCGGATGGGAAGCGTTTCATCTTGCTGCACCGCTGGACGCAGCCGAAGGGTGGCCATCTCACGCGCCTGATCACGGCGAACATGGACGGCAGCGACCTGCGCATCGTCATCCCGAATGGTTACGCCTCCCATTTCATCTGGCGGGATGCCACGCACATCCTCTCCCAGGCCAAAGGCTGGCTCGGCAACGAGGACTGGGGCGACTTCCTGTTCGAGGACAAGAACAGCGGCATCGTGGAGGAGATCGGCCGCGGCATTCTCGACAAGGCAGGACACCTCACCTATCTCAAGAACAACGAGTGGATTCTTAACGACACCTACGCGCAGGGCGTGCGCCGCCTTCAGACGCCGCACCTGTATCACATCGCCACCAAGAAGCGCATCGACCTGGGCCACTTCCCGCAGCCGCCGGAATACAAAGGCGAGTGGCGCTGCGACAGCCACCCGCGCAGCAGTCGCGATGAAAAACTCGTCTGCATTGACGCCCCGGATGGCCCGAACGGCCGCCAGCTCTTCCTCATCAACATCGAGGGGCTGATGGGATGAGGCCGCTCCGCCTCATTTCATGCCGGACTTGTCCTTGAAGGGTGGAATGACCACCTCCAGCAGAGACTTGCGTGTGATGTAAAAGATGTCCGGATCACCCTCGATCTGACCGTAAAGGAAGAGTGTCTCCGCGTTCGGCTGGGTGTTCGCAAAGACGAGGTTGAGCTCCCGCAGCGCGCCTTCAGCCCGCCCCGGCTCACCCAGGACGATCTGGATGCGCAGGAAGGGTGTTTTGAGAGCCTGCACCGCATCGCTGCGGCTGGCTGCCCAGTCTTGTACGGTGAACTTGGCCAGGCTGGCGGCGATGCGGTCGCACTTCACCCGGTCCAGTTCCGCCGTGATGTCCTTTCCGGCACGCGAGCCTGTCCAGGCGGCGGAGGATGGATCATAGTTGAGCACGAGGGGCGCGGCTGCGCCCATGGACATGGTGATGCGGCGTAGCGCGAAGGTGGTGAAGCGCAGCGCACCGAGGCCCTTCCACTTGATGCCATCGGGTGGCAGCGAAGGAAGCAGCGAGGGATTGATGCGGTAAACAAAGGGCTCCTCCTCGTACTTGGCGTAGAATTTGGAGTTCGTGGCGTCGGTGCCGAAGAGGAGTTTGACCGGCTTGAACTGCGGGTAGGTCCATGTGATGGACTGGAAGGGCTTGTCGAGGCCGAAAGGCGCGAGATCGGAGGCGGTGTCCGCGCTGAATTCGACGATCTCATGGGTATTGAGCGCCTCCAGCATGCGGGTGAGACGCTCGCCATTGGCACTATCCCATTTACCATGGCGTTCGAGGAACCAGGAGCCGCTCTCGTTGCGCAGCTTCACCTCCGGGAAAGAGGCGCTGGTGATCTGGATGCCCTGGAGCATCTCCGCATTGATCTGCGCGAGCAGGTGATCGCGCAAGGCGTTCGGCTCCACCCACAGGCGGGCAAGATTCCGGGCGGAGACGGTGAAGACGCCTTTGCGGTGCGCGGCGGTGGCGCTGGTGGAGGACTGCTTGTCATCCGCGGGCTTTTTGAGGGTGAGGTCGTAGCTTTTTTTGCGCGGCGCGGAGTCCACATGGACACGGATCTCATCGGGAGGAATGACAGCGCCGGCGGCCGATGAGGAAGCCGCCGCGGCGGACGCGCCAGCCTCCTTCGCCTCCAGAACCTCGATGTTCAGCAGGATGGAGAGCAGCTCGTTGATCCGCTCCTTGCTGCCGCGGGTCTTGAGCGGCTTCATGAGAATCCAGGGCATATGCTCGCTCTCACGCATGATCTCGAGCTGGCCGGAGGCCTGGGTGAGGGTGATGCCGGTGATGACCTCCGCGGGCAGGCGGAGCAGCTTGGGATCACGCCAGACATTCTGCACCGCCTGGAGGACGAGCGGCGCGCCGCAGCGCGCCACATACCACGCGGGGGAGGCATCGGTCGCGCCATCACGCGGGGGATAGCCCAGATAGACGCTGTTTTCGATGACCGCAGGCGCGCCGAGCCAGCACTCCTGCATCAACTGGGGGCCGTTCATGAGCCGGATCTTGTGCCGCGGGCTGTCGAGGCCGGTTTTGGCCCATTCCTTGTCATCAAACTCGTCGCGTGAGATGCGCTCGATCCACTCCACCGTGTCCAGGGAGATGATCAGGGCGGCCACCTTCTCCGGATCAGCCGCGTCCGTGCCGGACTGGGTGGTCTGCCAGACGCCGTCCACGCGTTTCAGCGTGACGACGGTGCCGTTGGCATCCGTGATGTGGATGTCGGTGACCTTGTCACGCTCCAGGCGCGCGGGGCCCTGCTTCACCTCCCGGCGCTCGACCGCGGAGGGCAGGTAGCGTTCGATGCCCAGGATGGCCGCGCCGAGAATCACCACGGCGAGGAGCAGCAGGAAGGTCGTGCGGGTGCTCATGTCGTAAGGGATGAGGACGAAGGCATGGTTGAGTCAGTGGATCAGGCGGCGCGGCGGCCCGCCCAGATCATGAAGCCGAGCGCCAAAACAACGGCGGGCATGGCGAGGGAGCTGATCCAGAAAATGATCTCATGCTGGCGGGAGGTGAGCTGGATGCGGTAGGACTTTCGCGGCTTCGGCGGCGCGCCGACGAGTTCCTCGCGGTTGATGATCCAGTTCAGTGAGGCCGCGATGAAGTCGCGGTTGACCGCCAGCATGGTTTCCTTGTCCAGCAAGGAGGGATTGCCCACCACGACCATGCGGGAGCTGTCGATGCGCTCACGCTGGTCGGCGGAGGCGCCACGCTCGACACTGGCGGCCACATAGACTGGCGGCAGCGTGTCGCGATCCTCGTCCGCAACGGGCAGGTCCTCATGGTAGTCGGTCTCTCCCCAGTAGTGGTCGAGCGCCTTGATCACGGGCTGGATGTTGACGGACTGGTCCTTGGAGACGGTGTCGTCATTGCTGCGCAGCTCAAGGGACTCCGACTGCCCGGCGAGGGTGGTCACCGTGCTGCTCAGATGCCGTGAAAACACCACATCCATGGAAAACTCCCCCTGCACGGTGAATTCCTTCTGCGCGCCGGTGCTGGTGCTGCGCGCCATGAGCACGCGGTCGCCACGCGGGCGCACACCGGCGGACTCCAGCCAGTGGTCCAGGTTCTTGGTGGTCCGGTTGGGGTCCAGCAGCAGCAGGATCCCGGCGCGCTTGCTGTTCCAGTAGTCCGCCAGCATGCCGATCTCGCGCTCGCTGAAATCGTAGCGCGCGCCGATCAGAATGACGCCGTCCGTGTGCTCCGGGGAGATGGAGCCGATCTCGCTCATGTTCACGGAGGCCATCTCGAAGTTCTGCTGGCGGCCCAGCTCTGCGATGGCAATGGCCGCATCCGCAAGAGAGGACTCCGCACGGCTGCCTTTGCCAAGGATGAAGTAAAACTTCCGCACCTTGCCTTCCAGCACGTTCATCAGGGCGGAGGTGACGGCATCCTCGCCGCGAAACTCCGCGATCTTCTTCTCCGTGCCGGTGCCGGTCTCGCGGATGACGAGCTCCTCCTCGGTGATGAAGCGCTTGTTCACGCCGGAACGAATGAGTATGCCGTTTTGGGCCAGCGAGAGGCCGGTTTCGGATTTCAGACGCTCGGCGCGCTCGATGTCACGCACCGGGTCGATCAGGCGCACCTTCACGCGTTGCCTGCCATGGAGACGGTACTCGTCCAGAAGGGACTGCACATCGCCGAAGAGCTTCGCATCACGGGCAAAGACGATGAAGATCTCCACATCGCGGGAGAGCTTGCCCAGGTAGTCGAGCGTGGCACCGCTCAGGGTGAAGGTCTGCGAAGGGCTCAGGTCGATCCGCCAGTAATGGCGGTAGTTCAGCCGGTTGATCCCGGCAAAAATGGCCAGGGAGAGCACCACTTGGATCAGCACGTTGATGCCGATGCCCAGACGCCGTGGCGCTCCCTGCCCTGCCTGGGGATCGGCGGCTTTCAGGGACGGCGTGGCGGCATCTTCGTCAGGCATGGGGTCGGATCGGCGGTTGTCACGGCTTCCAGCGGCGGAACTCCACCACCTGATGCGTCAGGGCGAGGAACAGCGCGGCAAAACTCACATAATAAACGATGGGGCGCGTGTCGATCAGCCCGGCGGTGAAGATGCGGATGTGCTCCACGGAGGCGAAGTAGTTGACCACGTCCACGATCATGTCCGGCATCTTGCGGCCCACGGCCATGACAAACACGCCCACGAGGAAGTGCCCTAGGCTCAGGGTGAAGGAGATGATGGCCGCCACGATCTGGTTCGAGGTCAGCGCGGAGGCGAACACGCCCATGGCCAGATTAAACATGCCCATCACCAGCAGGATGATGTAGGAGCCCTGCATGGCCCCCTGCGGCACCTCCACCTGCCCGGCGCTGACCCACTCCGCCAGCTTGAAATTGAACAGGCTGGGCAGCCAAAGCACGGCATACACCACGCACGCGGCGGTGAACTTGGCGCCCACAACCTGCCAGGCACGCACCGGCGCGGTGAACAGCGTCTCAAAGGTTCCCATCCGCTTCTCCTCCGCGAACAGCCGCATCGTCAGCAGCGGGAAGATGAAGAAATACGACAGCCAGAACCACATCGCATGGAAGGTCCAGGTCACGATGCTGCCCTCGCTCGGCGAGCTTTCCAAAATCGCCAGCGCCGCGCGGAAGGCGAATCCGTTGAGCACCATGACCAGCGCCAGCACGACATAAGCCACGGGCGAGACAAAGAAGGCCCGCAGTTCTTTCTTGAGCATGACCCAGAAGACTCTCATACGCGCGCCCCCCTCGGCACCTCGGCCGTGCTCGCCAGTTCGACAAAGACATCCTCCAGGCTGGGCAGCTCCCGGTGCAGCTCGCGCACCCGCCACTGCCCGGCCGCCGCCGTCGCCTGCACCGCCTCACGCACATCGTGACCCGGCTCCACCCGGAGTGAGAAAGACCGCCACCCGCCCTCGCCCGCCTCCTCGGTGGCCTTGCGCACGCCCGGGATGGCCTCCAGCTTCGATGCGGCCTGCTTGTCGGGTGTTTCGATCTCCATGCGCACGATCGTGGAGGTGCGCAGGCTGGATGACAGGTTGTGCGGCGTGTCATTCGCCAGAATGCGCCCGTGGTGGATCATCACCACGCGGTCGCAGGCGTTTTCCACCTCCTGCAGGATGTGGGTGGAAAGCAGCACCGTGTGCTGGGTGCGCAGGTCCCGCAGCAGCTCGCGCACCTGGCGGATCTGCACGGGGTCGAGGCCGTTGGTCGGCTCGTCCAGGATCAGGAGCTTGGGGTGGTGCACCAGCGCGTCGGCCAGGGCCACGCGCTGCCGGTAGCCCTTCGAAAGATTGCCGATCAGCCGGCGGCGCACGTCGGTCACCCCGCACAGCTCCATCACCTCGCCCACCCGGCGGCGCATGTCCCGTCCGTGCAGTCCCTTCAGCTCCGCGCGGAAGCGGAGGTACTCCTTCACCTTCATGTCAATATAGAGCGGGGCCATTTCCGGCATGTAGCCGACCGCCCGCCGCGCCTCGATGGACTGCCGGAACACGTCAAAACCGGCCACCTGCGCCACACCGGAGGTGGCGGGCATGAATCCGCTCAAAATCTTCATCGTTGTCGATTTTCCCGCCCCGTTGGGCCCCAGGAAACCCACAATCTCTCCTTCCCTGACATCAAAACTGATCCCGTCCACCGCCGTACGGCCTGCGTACTGCTTGGTGAGCTGGTGAACGTGAATCATGGATGGGCGGGAAAAGTAGGGCGTGGGTGGGAAATGTGGCTTTTACATCGCCAGCCCGGCAAAGGCAATCAGGGAGTGGAAACGCTCAAAAATCGGCGGTCCCGCGGCTGCTGCCAAACGCGCACACCTCATTCTTGTTCGCGCACAGGCGCGTCAGGCGAAAATCCGCGCACCACCGCGGGGCCTGTCGCTTCAACTCCTCCAGCAGGCCATACTCGTCACCGCCCTTGAACTTGATCGTGACGATGAAGTGCCGCATGCGCCCCTCCCGCAGCCATTCCAGCAGCAGGTCGATGCTGCGCTGCGGCGCGGCGATGACATCGCAGATCAGCCAGTCCACCGTCTGCGGCGGCTTGTATTGGAAGGCATCCGCGGTTTCAAACCGCAGCCGTGGATTCCGCATCAGGTCCTCGCGCAGCTCGGAGCGGTCGATGGCGGTCACGACGGCGCCGCGCTCCAGCGCCACATAGCTCCAGCTTCCCGGCGCGGCACCCAGATCGACGACGCTCTCCCCTGCCTCGATCTGCCTGCCCAGCCGCAGCTCGCTCTCGATGACCTTGGCAAAGGCACGGGAGGGCGCGGCCTTGTCCTCCGCCCAGGGGATGAAACCGCGCACAAAGGGGGAGATGATGCCGCGCAGCTCCCAGGGCTGCGGCGCGGCGCTCACCGAAAGCCAGCCCGCCTCCGGCGAGGTGAGAAAACACTGTACCAGCGAGCTCCGTGGCGTGAACGGCACCACCTCATCACTCAGCGCGCGCAGCAGATGCCGGCGGCGCTTCTTCAGCCGCTCGCGCACCGCGGCGCGGATCAGTTCGCAGCGGTTCAAGCCCGCGCGGCCCGCGCCATACTCCGGCCACAGATGCAGATGCCACGGCTGGTCATCCGGCAGCACACCCGCGGCAGCGTCGATGAGCCGGTCCGCCCAGGCGTTCACCGACACGGCCCGCGTCTCCATGATCTGCGGCAGCGTCTGGCGTGCAAAGGCCAGCCAGGGCGTCTCCGCCAGATCATGCCCGCTCAGCCAGCCGATGCCCGGCAGCTCACGCCGCGTGTGGCCGGGCAGCTCCGCGGCCAGCGGCAGATGGAAATCGGGGTCAGAGAGGAAAAGAGTCACGGCAGGCTTTGACAGAACTTTTACAGAGCAGTCATGCAGCGTTGACGCAAGCCATCCTTCATGCGCCACTCTCGCGGTGCCATGAAACTGTTTCCGCCACTGCTGCTCTCCCTCTCCCTCGCGCTGTCCGCGCAGGACAAGCCGAACGACCCCTTCATCAAATCCCCGGCGGCCGCGCCGCAGCCCCCGGACGGCCCGACAGACATCACCATGCTCGTCGAGACGATCACGCTGCCGCAGGCGGACTACGCGGCCTGGCTGGACGAGCCGGGTGGACGTGAAAAACTTCATGCGCGCGCCATCGAGGCCGTGAAGGGCGGCAAGGCGGCGCTCGACGGCCTGCATTTCATCCGCGCCAAGGACGGCAACCGCATCATGCTCGAATCGGTGGAGGACATCCGCAGTCCCACGGAATGGGATGCCGCGCTGGAGAGCGGATACCAGCATCCCACCGCTTTTGAGACTTACTCGATGGGCGACCGCATCGAGATGGAGTTCACGATGGAGAAAAATGTGTGCAGCCACGTCAATCACACGATCCAGCGGCAGCGATTCGCCGGATTCAGGCATGTGAAGCCGGACTCCACGCCGCCGCATGTCGTCGCGCCGGACATCGTGAGGAAAAACACACCGGGCAGCGCCCGCGCGCTGTCCGGCGTGCCCGTCCTGCTGGCCACGCACGCGCTGGCCGGCTCCGTGACGCTGCTGTTTGGCACAACGCGCTCCGTCATCCTCGACAAGAAGCCCGCCGCGCCGGAAAAGACGGCCGCCAACATTGTCCTCACGCCACGCGTCATCTCGCTCGACCGCCAGCGTGCCTGGGACATGCTGCGCCGCCACCCGGAGGACAGCGCCGCCTGCCTCGCGGAGCTCAAAACCATGCTCGCGGCAAAGGAGGCCGCGCTGGAGCATCTCTCCACCCTCAACACGCTCTCCGGCCAGCGCGCGACTCATGAGGCCGGCAGCGATTTCATTTTCGGCGCCGAGTTCAATCCACCCGCGAAGGACATCAGCAAGCCGGACGCCACCGACGGCCAGGCCGGTCACAGCGCGTTCACCAGCATCCGGCTCGGCTATCAATGGGAAGCGGAGTCCATCTTCAACGACGAGACCGGCTGCATCCACACAACCTTCGATTTCAGCCGCGTCACGCACGCTGGCGACATGAAGGACGCGCTCTGGAGTCCGAACTACCCTGTCCTGCCCGTCTTCACCCGCCAGCACGTCACCACCACCATCACGCAGCAGCCGGGGACCACCATCCTCGTCAGCACGCTGAATCCGCCCGGCGACACCGGCGTGAACGACCGCAAGGATGAAAACCGCGTGTGGCTCCTCTTCCTCGAAACCCTCGCCCCGTGATCGCGATGAAAACCATCCTGCCATCCCTTCTCTGCCTCGCATCGCTGCTCTCCGCGCAGGAGCCGCCGAAAGATCCCTTCATCAAGGAGGCGAAAAAAAACAGCGCCCCGCCTCCCGCCGCCGCCATCGAGGACCGCACGAACATCGCTCTCCTTGTCGAAACCTTCACCTTGCCACAGTCGCTTCATGCCTCCCTGCTCGCGGAGGAGGAGGGGCGTGAAAAGCTCCACCCGCGCGTGCTCGCGGCGGTGAAGGACGGCACGGCCACGCTCGATGCCTTTCACTTCGTCCGCACCCGCAGCGGCACTCGCTCCAGGCTCCACAGTTCCGAGGAGTTCATCTTTCCCGTGGATTGGAACACAGCGGCCCCCGAAACCGGACTGCAGTATCCGAAGAGCTTCGAGATGCAGCCCATGGGTGATGTGTTCGAGTTCGAGCCGGTGTTTGAAAACGATGGGGCGGCCATCTCGGTGAATTCCTCCTTCACCCGCGCGCGCTTCCACGGCTTCCGCCCGGCGCAGGCGGATCGCACCAAGCTCGGCGCCGTCGTCGCCTCGATTTCGCGTCCGCAGGTTCTCTCCAGCGTGCGCATGCTGCCGGGCATCCCGTCGCTGCTCGGCTCTCATTCGCACGAGGGCGGCACGCTGCTCGTGTTTGGCACGCCGCAGCTCCTGCGCATCGAGCCGCCCGCGCAGCCGGTGTCCAAAGGCGCGGGAAATTTCTCCCTCACGCCGCGCATCGTGTCACTCGACCGGAAAACCGCCTGGGAGCTGCTGCGCCAGCATCCTGATGGCGGCCCGCAGCTCGCGGCCGCGCTGCAAAAGCTCCTCGCCTCGAAACAAGCCGTGCTGGAGCACATCTCCACCCTCACCGGCACGCCCGGCACACGCGTCGTGCATGACAGCGGCGGTCAGTTCTATTACGGCTCTGAATTTGACCCGCCCTTCCCCGGACTGCCCGCATCACCCGCCGTGGATGAAAAAACGCCCGCGCAAAGAGCCGTGCCGCCCAATCCTGCCAGCGTCACCGCCTTTGAATGCCGCCAGTTGGGCTTTCGCTGTGAAATGGAGCCGGTGCTGACAGCGCATCAGACTGATCTCGCTTCCATTAACCTGAGCGTTTCATTCACACATCACAATGGCGACGTGCAGGATGAGCACTGGAGCACGCACTACCCGCAACTGCCGCTCTTCCTCGAGCAAAACGTGACCACGGATATCATCCAGGCACTCGGCTCCACCATCCTCGTCGGCACGCTCAGCCCGCCGGGGGAGACCGGCATCAATGGCCGCAAGGACGAGGCGCGCGCTTGGCTCCTCCTGCTCGAAACGGTGATGGAATGACCGCCCATGCAGCTCCCGCGCCTCACGCTCGCCCTTCTTCTCGCGCTCGCCGTCTGCATCACCGCAGGCGGCGTGCTCGTCGCCCGCCGGGAGGTCGAGACACGCCTTGAGCGCGACCGCATCAGCCATCGCGCCCTCGCGAATTCCCTGCAAAGCGAGGTGCGCCGCCTGGAGGAGCTTTATCAGTCCCATCTGGAGAGAACCGGTGCCACGCTCACCCAAATCTGGCGTGACAGCAACACGCCGCGCCAGCTCGCCGAGACGCTCACCGGCATCCAGCGCGTCTCCTGGCTCTACTGGCGCAGCGCCAGCCCGGAGACCCATCTCAGCATCGGCTTCCCGCCCGCGACACCGCTGCCGGAGCCGACACTCGAAAAAGAGCACACCGGCCTGCCGCGTCCGCGCGTGCTGCTGGACGCCAAAATGCTTTTTCGCGATGCCGCGGGCGAGAGCAGCGGCTGGATCGACGAGCCCGGCAAGCCGCTCCTGTTTTACGCGCAGAAGCTCGGCACCACCGTCGTGCTCACCCTCGACCGCGCGGCCGTGCGGGATGCCATGACCAGCCGCCTGCGCGGGTGGAAAGATCTCCAGACGATGCTCACCGGCCCGGACGTGTTTCGCACGGAGACCGGTGACGTGCTGCACACCGCCGGCACCCTGCCCGCCACGCCGCCGGACGTGATCATGCCCATCGTCTCCCGTTTTGGCTCCTGGCAGCTCGCCTCGTGGGATCAGCGTGAGATCCGCGCCGCCTACCACATGCCCACGCTCGCCGGTTCGATGGCCCTCGGCGTCCTGGTCGCCCTCGGCGGCCTTTCCCTCAGCGCGCAGCAGCGCCGCGCCGCGAAAATCGCCGCGCAGCGCGTCTCCTTCGTCAACCGCGTCTCCCACGAGCTGCGCACGCCCATGACAAACATCCTGCTCAACCTCGATGTCATCGAAGAAAACGTGCCGCAGGCCGGCGCGGGCCGCTTCAGCCTCATCCGCGAGGAAGCGGGCCGCCTGAGCCGCCTCATCGAAAACGTGCTCACCTTCTCACGAAAGGAAGAAGGCCGCCTCAAGCTCCAAAACGCCCCGTGCAGGCCCGTGGAGGTCGTGAACCGGGTTTTGAGCCAGTTCGAGCCTGCCTTGGCCCGCCGTGGCATTTCCATCACGCGCACCCACGACGGCCCGCAGACCGAAATCTCCCTCGATGCCGACGCGCTGTCTCAAATCACCGCCAACCTGCTCTCGAATGTCGAAAAGTATGCCCCCGAAGCCCCGGCGACGCTGCACACGGTTCAAAACGATCACGATTTCATCCTGACGGTCACGGACAACGGCCCCGGCATCGCCGAGCCCGACGCACAACGCGTCTTCGAGCCGTTCGAGCGCCTCGACGACCGCATCACCGCCGGCGTCAGCGGCACCGGCCTCGGCCTCAGCATCGCCCGCGATCTCGCCACCCGCATGGGCGGCACCTTGGTGCTCCGCTCCGCCACCGCAGGGGCCTGCTTTGAGCTCAAAGTGCCCGTGGAGGCGACCCATCACGAATGACGAGCCACTCACGTCTCACATCTCACATCTCGCATCTCGCATCTCGCATCTCGCATCTCACATCTCACATCTCACATCTCACATCTCACATCTCACGTCTCACGTCTCCGCCCTCCGCCCTCCGCCCTCCGCCCTCCGCTCTCCGCCCTCCGCCCTCCGCCCTCCGCCCCCCATGACCCTCCTCCTCGCCGACGACGATCCGATCACGCTCGACTCGCTGGCCGCGTGCTTGCAGCCCGAGGGCTTTCGCGTGCTGCTGGCGAAGGATGGCACCGAGGCGCTGGCGTTGTGGCAGAAGCATCAGCCCGACCTGCTCTGCCTCGACATCATGATGCCCGGTGTCGATGGTTACGAAGTCTGCCGCCGCGTGCGCGCCGCGGACGCGCAGGTGCCCGTGCTCTTCCTCTCCGCCAAGAGCGAGGAGATCGACGTCGTCGTCGGCCTCCGCCTCGGCGCCGACGACTTCGTGCGCAAGCCCTTCGGCAAGCACGAGCTCATCGCCCGCATCCACGGCGCGCTGCGCCGCGTTTCGGGCGCGAAAAAAGCCTCCGCCACCTTCACCCTCGGCCCCCTGCGCGTCTTCCCCGCCGAACTCCGCGCCCAACGCGATGACACGGCTCCCATCGACCTCACTCCGCGCGAGGTGTCCATTCTCCAGCTCCTCCACGACCGCGCCGGCCAGGCCCTGAGCCGCGATGTCTTCCTCGATGTCTGCTGGGGCCTCGACTACATGCCCGAAAGCCGCACCCTCGACCAGCACATCGCCAAGCTGCGCAAAAAGATCGAGCGCGAGCCCGAGGAGATCATCGAGACCATCCGCGGCGTCGGCTACCGCTGGCGCGGCTCCGCCTCGGCCCGCTGACGCTCGGGGCAGGTTGGCCGAAAAGGAGACCAAAAAGAAAAGGTAGGGACGCGCTGCGCCGCGTCCGACGAGTCAGGAACGGTGAGTGGTCAGACGTGAGATGTCAGAAGTCAGAAGTGATGCAGGCACTCTTGCCTGCACGGAGGACAAAAAGCGCCATGGGTCTGGAGGCGTTTGGGACAACCGACCAAAGGAGATGGACGAAGCGAAGCTGAACCCTCCGGGAGTCGAACGGGCGGTGCCTGTTCGACCTCGACGATGGAGTCAATTTCCATTCCCGCCCCGCAGCCACAACCAGATCCCACGCAGCAGCGGCACATGGGGGACGACGGCCATCCAGCGGCCGTCCTCTCGAAAGAGCAGGTAGCCGTGGTGCAGGCGGCTCCAGTGCTCGCGGTCCGCGGCGCAGGCCGCGCACCGGCCGTATTTCCGCAGCTCCCACACCCCCGGGACGAGTTCTTCGGCATCCTGCCGTTCGACTTCGACTTCCCCCCGGCACTCAGGGCACAGGAACGGGTAGCGCCGTGCGATCATGCCGCGCACCTGCTCCGCGTCCATGGCATGGCTCCCGCCGCGTTCCCGGATGGCGGGCAGTTCCGCCAGCGGGACGATTTCCCAGCGCGTGCGGACGAGCCCGACCAGAAACAGCCACCCCTTCAGCAGCGGCATCACCACCCCTTTCAGCAGCCCACGCTGCCACCACGGCATCGCTTGCAACAGCTCTTCGACGCGGACCGCATCTTCGTTGGACGGCTGGCTCATGGTCGCATGATGCCATCCAATCGTCCGTTCGTAAATCCGTTCCTCACTCCCGGGCCGCGTCCGACGAGACAGGGGACGGTGAGAGGTCAGAAGTCAGACGTGATGCAGGCACTCCTGCCTGCAATGGCTTCGCCGCCTTCCCGCCTTGGGTTGGCCTGTGAGTAGTCAGAGGTCAGAAGTCAGAGGTCAGACGTGAGAAGAGAGAAGAGAGCGGAGAGCGGCAGGGAACCGCCACAGACGGTAGGGACGCGCTGCGCCGCGTCCGACGAGACAGGGACGGTGAGTGGTCCCAGGTGAGACGTGAGATGTCAGAGGTCAGAAGTGATGCAGGCACTCCTGCCTGCAATGGCTTCGCAGCCTTCCCGCCCTGGGTTGGCCGAAAGAGAGAAAAAAAGACGAAAGAGGGCAGGGGGCGGAGAGCAGAGGGCGGAAAGCGGATGGCTGAGGTCAGAAGTTAGAGGTGGGTAGGGACGCGCTGCGCCGCGTCCGACAAACCGAAAGAGAGCGGAGGTGCGCGTTGGTCGTTCGGGCTTGAGCCCGCTCCATCGTTGGACGTTCGACGTTGAATGTTCGCCCTGGGTTGGCCGAAAGAGGGAAAAAAGGACGAAAAAGGCACGGACGGGAGCGCGGACATCCCCTTCGCCGCCGCTCCCACACTGGACAAGATCATCGCCAATCTGGAGCTGATGCCGCTGACGATGAACCGCTGCCAACGGGATGCCATGGGAACGCGCCAGCAGACGCCCGCGCGGCGGTTGCGGAGCGCCGGGTTGTTTTGAAAACGGAAGGTGGCTGGTCAGCTCGTTGCAGCCAGAAGTCATTTCCCGGGGAGTAGAGAGGATAGAGGCGGGCGGAGGTGCGCCGGTCAGAAGTTGGATAGCAGACATCCGAAATGCAGAGAGAGGAGGGCACTGCGGCATTACTTTTGACGATAGAATTAAGAGGGGAGCGGCAAGACGTAAAATGCGACAAGGGGGGAACGATCAGCGATCTAGGTTCGCAGTTCGCCGTTAGGGTTGAGCTCGCTCTGAGTTCTGTGGTCCCGCTTCCAAGCAGTGGAGAATCCCCAACCGCAAATCATGGCAAGAGATCGCAAGGAATGCCAAAGATGGTCGATCAGGTTGAGAGACCGGTCCTCTGTCTCCCAGGCAAATGGCTTGGTTTACGCGGCTTTTTTGAAATCCGACAACCGCACATGCTTGCCAACATAAGCCATCAGTTGCTGAAGACCCGTTTTGCCGAGTTGCTTGAGACCCTGATACACACCCATGTCCACCGACATGATTTTGCCGAACTGTCCGGCTTCTATGTCTTCACGCACCCGATTATCGAGCAGCAATGCCATGAAGATCTGGCGCAGTTCGCGCACTTTCGTCGAGTCCACGTTTTCAGTGGCGAGGAAGCGCTCGAACTCCTCGGCGGCGAGCTGTTCGCGGGTCGCGATGCCGGGACTGATACCGAAGATGACCTGAATGATCTCACGCAGGGTGGGTTCGCGGTCGGTGCGGTAGAGCTCGCGAAGCTTGTCGAGGTTCCAGAAGTCGTCCGGCTTGTCGAGCAGCGTCTTCTTCACGAATTCCTCCACGCCGGTCCAGTCCTCCGACTCCAGAGCCTGACGAAGGACCGCATGGCTTTCAGCGGCGGCCTTGGCCTGCGCTGCAAAGCGCTCGCGATACATCTCGCGGTCAACGCGCATCCCGTCCTGCCCGATCGGTGACTGCACCACGTTCTTCATGGGGTCAGGATTCGTGTTGGTAAAGTCATCCTCACCCGTGCCGCCGCCCCCGCCTTCTCCTTCACCTTCGCCGGTCTTGGGCAGGTTCAGCTTCTTGTCGTAGTTGAACTCCTTCTCGAAGTACTCGCAGTTGGCAAAGAAGTCGAAGAGGGCGAATCCGGCCTTCGGCTTCTCGATCTTGACCGCTCCGTCCTCGTGCTTGAAGGCGAAAAGACGCGTGCCGCGCCCTTTGATCTGGATGAAGTCCGTGGGGGAGAAGATCGGACGCGCCAGTGCCACGTTCAGCACGTCCTCGCAGTCGTAGCCGGTGGTCATCATGCCCACGGTCACGCAGACGCGGGCGCGGCTGGTGTTGTAGTCGCGGAAGTCATCGCGCTTCCACCGGGACTTGCCGTTCAGGTTGTTGTTGGCGAAGTCGATGGTCATCTGCTGTGCCCCGGGAATGTCCGAGGTCACCTGCACGGCGAAGGACGAGCCTGCGCCATACACCTCCGGCCAGCGGAGCGTGGCTTCTTCGTTGAGCAGCTTCACCAGCTTCGTCGCATGTCGGCGGCTCACGGCAAAGAGGATTGTCTTGCCCACCTCGTCCGTGATGGGATCACGCCACGCGTTGTCTAGGAAGCAGCGGACGAAGCTCAGGTTCGTTTCGTCGGAGAAAAACTTCTTCTCATAGTCACGCTTGGTGAAGACCAGTTCCGATTCGTTGCCGTCTTCATCCGGGGCCTGCTTCACGGCAAAGCCCTCCTTGGAAAGCATCGCCGTGGTGATTTCCGTGCGGGCATCGAGGGCTACCGGGTTCACCAGATAGGCCGGCGCATGCCGCACGGCATCCAGCAGGCTGAAACGGAAGGTCGGCTTGCCATCGCCGCAGCCAAAGGTGTGGTAGGTGTCCAGCAGGATGCGCTTCTCCAGCGCACGCGGGTCTTCCTGCCCCAGTTCCTGCTCGTTCACGCCTTTCAGGTAGTCGCGTGGTGTGGCAGTGAGGCCCAGCTTGGCTCCCACGAAGTATTCAAAGATGGCGCGGTGGTTGCCGCTGATCGTGCGGTGCGCTTCATCGCTGATGAGAAGCTGGAAATCCGTCGGCGCGAAGTCCGTCAGGAATCGGTTCCGTGTGGCGAGGCTTTGGATCGTCGTCACCACCACATCGGCGCTCTTCCAGTCGTCGCGCTGCTTTTTATAAATGACCGTCTTGATGCCATCCGGGCCGAGGTAGGCGTTGAAGTGCTTCCAGGCCTGCGTCTCCAGTTCCAGCCGGTCCACGAGGAACAGCACGCGCGTCGCGTTGTTCGTGCGGAGAAAGAGCTTGGTGATCGCGGCGCTCAGCAGCGTCTTGCCCGTGCCCGTGGCCATCTCAAAGAGGAAACGCCATCCCTTGCTCACGGCGGCTTGTTGCAGCGCCTGGGCCGCCGCGACCTGATAATCCCGCAGCAGGCGGATCTTCTGGTTCACCATCGCCAGCACGCGTTCCTCGGGCGAGTAGCCCAGCCACTTGGGATCTTGGGAAACGGCGATGTAGTTCTCATCGACCACCGCAGCCGCCAAATGGGCCGCGTCCGGCTTCCATTTCGCCGCCTTGCCCAGCTCCGCCAGCGGCAGAAAGCGGGAAACGCGCACCGGGTTCCCCTGCCGCAGGTTCCAGTAGTAATGGACGAGCCCGTTGCTCAGGAAGATGTGCGCCACGCCCAGGCTCTCCGCGTAGCTGCGGGCCTGCTCCTTCGCCGTCAGCGGGTCGATGCTCTCCTTCTTGGCCTCCACCACCGCCACGGGTTTGTCGTCCGTGTTCAGAAGCACGTAGTCCACAAAGCCGCCCGGCACCTTGTCAAAGTCCGCCCCCAGGTCCTCGTGCGGCGAATAGACCTTCTTGGTCACCCGCTGCTCGCAGATCACGCTCACCTGCCCGTTCGCATCCGGGGTGAAGCTCCAGCCCGCCGCTTCCAGCAGCTTGTTGATCGTGATGCGGGCCTGGGCTTCGGAGGGCATGAGTTAAAGGGCAAATTCGAGCTGGTGTTGATAAGGTGGCGCAAACACGCCGACGATCACCCACGGATTCTTGGAGAAGCCATGATACTGCTGGGTGGTTCCCAGGAACAAATGCAGGTCACGCTGGCCGAATTCATCGAGATACTTCGCCTTCACTTTCTCCAGGGCAGTTTGCTCGTCTCCATGGCGGCGCAGGCAGTTCCAGTAAAGCTGGCCGCACTCCCAGTCGAGCACCTGCATCGTGCTTTTTCGTCCTTCGGCGTCTTCGAGTTGATACGAGAACGCATACGGCAGCTTGGGGATGAGCTTGAAGGTCTCCCGCCAGGACTCTTCGGAGAACAATTCCTGCTGCCGTGTTTTGTCCCGCATCTGGGCCACCTTGTCGGCGTCCCACTCGCGCTCGTCGTCTTCCCAGATGAATCCGCGTATCTTGGCGGGCTTGAAGACTGCCAGCGACATCGTGTTCGCCTTGGCGGCATCGAACAGCGGTTCCAGGCGATCATGGACCTTCGCCTTGCCCAGCAGCAGCTCGCGGCGTTCACGCCAGTTGTCATGAGTGTCCATGTGACCGCAGGGCACCATCTTCGCCAGATCAGCCGGGTGGTGAGTCTCCGGACGGGGATCAGACCGGCTCGGGATGAAGTCCGCCTCGATCCAGTCAAACTTCCGGTAGTGCTCCGTTTCTTCCAGTCGCCGGAAAGGCACCGGGTAGATGCGCATCCAGCTTCCGTCCGCTCGCACACCTGCCGTGCAGACTGTCTCCCCATACTTCCGCGACAGCGTGGGGTAGGTTTTGACCGTGATCAGTACACGCTCCTTGGGCATTGACCACGATGGAGGCTAAAGATGACGGACCTGCAAACGGTTTTTGCCCGTGCCCTCCAGCGCCTCCGCCACGCAGTGCCGGTGGCATTGGCAGGGCAGCGCCTCGTAGCAGGTCAGCGCCACGCGCTCTCCTTCCGCCACCCATTGGCGGATCGTCGCCAGCGCCTCCGTCTGCTTCGGCAGGCTCTTGCGTTCATAGTCCTCAAACAGCGCATCATAGTCTGCCTGCGTGTCCAGATTCCGCCGGTCCTCGGAGTCGATTCCCAGTTGCGGCAGGTGCTCGTAGCGGATGCCCACGTTCTCACAGGCATTCTTGAGCGTGCTCTTGGAAAAGCCGTATTTGCGGCTCAGCGGGTTCCGCCGCACGTCACAGAGCAGCGTCACACTGTCTTGCAGGAGCTGGTTCAGGTAGCGCTCCAGCGTCTTGCCCTCGTAGCCGATCGTTACCACGCCCGGCTCTTTCTTGACCGGACGGGCCGCCTCCACCATGGCGCGTTCCTCCGCCGTCTTCAGCACGCGGGGGGCGATCTTGCTGCGCGTGGCGTAGTAGGGGTGGCGCAGATACACCTCCCGGATCAGCGCGTCCCCGCGCTGCCCGCCGTGCCGCTGGCGGAAGCGTCCCAGCCTCTCCCGCAGCGCGCGCTCCCCGGCCACGGCCTTCCGGCCTTCGGCCGTCAGCTCCCACTGGTTCGCATCGTCCACCAGCAGGCCTGTGGTGATCAGCTTCCGCTTGTCCGCGTAGGAGGTGAAGGAGAACCCGCCAAACTGATAGGGCACAAAGTCATAGCTCGGCTCCTGCTCCCATTCCCGGGTGTAGAGGAAGAGCAGTTTTTGGAAATCGGTGCTCTTGAGCGGCTCTCCCATCGTATCCAGGAGGGCCAGCAGGAGGCGTTGGCGTTCAAACAGCATGATGAAATCAGTTAAACCATCCGGGCGAAGTAATCCGCAAAATCATCATTCACCAGAACCTTCGGGCAGTAAAAACCGTTGGCTCGCATTTTCTGGATGGCATCGAGACACTCATCAGCGCTCATCCAGTTCTGTGAACAGGCCATTTGCAGCAGGCCCAGAGTGCCGACAGGCATCATTCCCAGCGCTCGGGCCACTTGGCGTCCCAGTCGTTCATCAATCGACGGCACCCATTGCCTTTCCAGGCAGAGTGCCAGCACGGACATCTCGCCTGCATCCAGCCCGTCTGGCAGGCTCGCTTGTTCCACCTTGGGCAGGCAGGGCAGCGGTTCACGGACCCTCTGAAAGTGGTCGGACAGAAACTTCCCATAAAAGCCCGGATCATCCCCCTGGAGTTCAGCCTCGACCTCCGCAGTCACCACCAGCGGCCTCGTGGCTTTGATTTTCAGGACAAGAGAGGTCAGGCCGCCACGCAGTCCCAGATTCAGGACGACGGAGGCATCACAGACCAGTGGGGGTTCCTGCTTCATTCGATCATCCATTCTCCTCAGCCAGTCCCAGCACCACACCATCCTGCAGCGTGTCGCCATCATCGGTCATAGACACCAGATACAGGTCCATCTTGGACCGGGCTGCCGCGCACCATTCGGCCACCTTGCCCATCGTTGCCTTCCCATCGAGCCAGAGCTGCGCTGCCAGGCGCAGGAGCAGTGGCGGAAGTTGCTCCCGCACCTCCGTCACCCGTGCGCCAGGAGGTTCGATTTCCGCACGTGGGGCTTTTTGGAAGAACCGGTCCTTTTCTGGATAGGTGAGCACCTGCCAGGGAGACTGGCTCAGCCGGTAAAACATGGCCTCATAAGAGACGCCAAAGGCCTCCACCGCCGCCAGAAAGCCGGTTTTCGTCTTCAGGGATTCACGGCCGGCACTTACGAGGGCCTGGATGCGCCCTGCGGGCATCAGCAGCTCGGCGGCGAAGCGGTTGGCCTCCTTTTCGTGAGGATCACTGCGCGTCGCCATCACCGACACGGCCGAGTCCTCCTCTCCCCGCAGGTGGAAAAGCAGGTGCGCCAGCTCGTGGCAGAGCGTGAAGAGCTTCACGCGCTCCGGCATGTCCTTGTTGATGAAGATCACGCTGAAATCCGCCTGATGAGAAAGACCGGAGATTTTGGGCGGGAGCTTCCACTCAAAGACCTGCACGTTCTGCTCGGCCAGCGCCTCCCGCAGCTCGCCGTACGTCACCTTGTCATTCAGCCGCAGGCAGTCCCGCACCATCCGCGCCTGGCTTGCCAGCCCCTCCTCGCTGTATTCGAGGACCAGGGGGAAGCGGGCGGGCACCTTGCCGGCCCGCTCCCACACATCGTAAAGGTGGTGGATCTGCTGGGCCGCATCGTTGAGCGCCTCGCCAAAGCAGGTTTTGTCATCCGCACCACGGGCCGCCTGGCTGCGCGGCTGAAAGCTCACCACCCGCTTCGCATTCTGAAGGTAAAAGGGGCTCACGCCAAACATCCGGCCCAGCTCCCAAAACTGCACGCTGTCCGGTTTCCGCTCCCCTTTTTCCCACTTGGAAACGAGCGATGGCGACACGCCGAGGCGTGCGGCCACCTCTTTCTGGCTCTTGCCGAGACGCTCACGGACCGTGGTTAGATGGAGGGCGAAAGGTTCCATGGGGAGGGTGTTTTTGTCATTTATTTATTGATTTAACGTCAACTGGACCGCTTTTTCAATACAATATCTCTGTTTGTGGACAAAAGGCCTTGCCTTCTCCTGCCTCGGGCGCTACCTGATCCCTCGTGAAGTCATACCCGACAGCACGAAAAAGCCGCCCTCCCTTGCGGGAAGGCGGCATTCCGGTCAACCCCGGCACGGAAAACTCCGGGCAGCGGGATCACGTGGAGTTCAGAGGCCGCGTTTATCCCAGAAGGCTGTCTGTGAGTCAAGCTTCAAGTTTGGAGGGGCATAACCCATCATCAAAACTTCTCTACTCCCATGAGTAAACGAATCTTTGTTGTCAAACATTCCGAAGGCTGGGCCGTCAAACGACCCGGCGCTGACCGGGCCAGCTTCGTCACACAGACGCAAGCTGAGTCGATCGCGCAGGCCCGAAGCATGGCGAAATCGGAGCGAGCCGAGCTGACCATCCAAGGTCGCGATGGTAAGTTCCGCGCTTCCGACAGCTACGGCCGGGACCCCTTCCCACCTCAAGGCTAAAGCTGCCGTTTGTAAATCACCACGGGGTGTTCGGTGAAAACCGGGCACCCTTTTTCATGCCACCGTCGTCCCCCACACCCGGTCCAGCACGCGTTGGATCTTCCCCTCGAAGCGCGGGATCAACGTCCTCACCGCCTCCATCTGCGCCGCCTCCGCGTCCAGCTCAGACACGATCCGGCGTTGCTCTTCGAGCGGCGGCAGGGGGATGGGGATGCTCTCCACGATGCCTTGATTGATCTTGGGCATGTTGCCCGCCGCTCCAGTGGCATTGCTCATGAGGAATTCGCGAACCGGCTGACTTTGAAGGGTGTGCAGCAAGTAGGATGTCATGATCCTCTCCTCGTTGGCGCGGACCCGAATCATGAGATCGGGATAGATGAAGTCGGTGGCATCAACGTCAAACAGGGCGGCAGTCCCAACCAGTTCCTGGGTGTTCCCACGTTGCAGATAGATGTCACCACGTTTGCAGCGGCACGGGGCGTTCAAAGGGATGTCCTCGTCCAGATATTTGAACTTCGTGATGTCCAGCTTGCCCGATGTCGTGGCGCTGAGGCTCAGAACCTTGAGTTGGGTGGGATGAGCCACAGGCTTGCCAGAATATCCATTCTTGGGCTTCTCCTGGATCAATTCGGCCAACGGGAAAGTCTCCCATTCTGGATCGACATCGAAACTCGGCTTGTAGCCCGCGAGAATCTGGCGGGCACCGTCGAGGACCTTCTGGTAGCCCTCGATCTCCGCCACAATCCGCCGCTGCTCCTCCAGCGGCGGCAGCGGGATTTCGAGGTCGAACAATTGGTTCTCGGTGATGGCGGGATACGACGCGCCAGTGGTCAGTTCGTTCGCGGCATCAACGAATCGCTGATTGGAAACGACAGAAAACAAATACTCCGGCAGCATGCGGGCTTCATCGGCACGCATGACGCCGAATCCAGTGGATGCAATCTCGCCATCGAGCGATGCCGGAACGATGGCGATGTTCTTGAGATACGGGCGGACGGTGCTGAAAAGCACGTCCCGGGCTTTCACAAGCTTTCGTGCCCGGCTGGGCGCTTCGCCGACCGGTATGGATTTTGGTTCGGTGATGCGGAGGCCGATGTTGTCCACCGAATCGATGTCGATGTAGCGAAACGTCGGCTTGCCGAGGGAAGTCGGAGCGACTTGCTGGCATTTCACGCAAACATCGCCGAGGCGGACGGTTTCGATTTCCTCCGAGACTGTGCCGTTGCTGAGGAATTGTTCGGCTTGAAGGCTGCACGCCCGTTGTTCGAGCAGCGTCTTCTTTTCAACAGTCGTCCACACGATGCCGCCACCATTCGTCATTCGGAATTCGTCATTCGTGCCTCCCCCCAGCCAAGCTTTCACCACCCGCTCGGCTTCCGGCAGGTCATTCGCCTCGATCTCCCGGCGCTGGTCGCCGAGATCGAAGCCATCGGCGGTGATTTTGAGGAAAAGAACCTCTTGGGTCTTCCGGGCGAGCTGCTTGTCGAAGAACAGGATGCTGGTCTTCACGCCGGAGTAGGGCTTGAAGACGCCGGAGGGCAGGCTGACGACGGCCACGAGGCAGTCCTCCACCAGGAAGCGGCGCAGCTTCACATAGGCGTTCTGCGTGGTGGCGACGATGCCGTTTGGCACGATGACGCCGCCGCGCCCCTTGCTGCTGAGATGCTCCGCAATGTAGTCGGTGAAGAGCACCTCCGACTTTTTCGCGCTCACCCGGAAGCGTGTATGCGGCGAAATGCCGCCTTTGGGCGTCATGAAGGGCGGATTGGCCAGGATCACATCCGCCTTTTCGTCCCAGCGGGCATCGTTCGTGAGTGTGTCGTAGATGTGGACCGTGGGATCAGGGAAACCATGGAGAAAGAGGTTCACCTTGCTGAGCTTCACCATGGCATCGGTGATGTCATAGCCGGTGAAGCTCGAATAGACGGCCTCGCGCTGCGCATGGGTGAGCAGATCGCCTGGGATGGTTGAACCCGGCGAGGTATGGGTGCGCAGAATATAGGTGAACGCGGCCACCAGGAATCCCGCCGTGCCGCAGGCCGGGTCCAGCACACGCTCGCCCGGCTGTGGCTGAAGGCAGGCGACCATGAAGTCGATGATGTGGCGCGGCGTGCGGAACTGCCCGTTGTCCGCCTGAACGCCGGCAGACATGAGCAAGTATTCAAAGGCATTCCCCAGCTCCTCGCTGTGGCTATACACGAAGCCATTCACCTCCGTGAGGAACAGGGTCAGAATGCGCCCGTCCCGGAATTTCAGGAAAGCATTGCGGAAGACATCGCGGAACAGCCCCGGCAGATGCGCGGCGGGGATGATGCGCTTCTTTTTCACCTCGCCCTTCTCCTTCACCTCGATCTCCATGTCTGCTCCGCCCAGCAGCTCGATACCCCGAGCAAAGAGGCTCATGCGCTCCTCCGCGCTGACGGTCTGCGGCAGGAGATTCCGCCAGCGGTAGGGCTCCAGATGCTGGGTGAAGAAGCTGCGCTTCCCGCCCATCTCCACGGACTCCTCGTCGAGGTCGTCCATGAACTTGTAGATCAGCGCCAGGGTGATGAGCTCCACCTGATCCGTCGGCAGCGGCAGCTTCCCCACCAGGATGTCACGGCAGGAGTCGATGCGGCGCTTGGTTTCGGAGGTCAGCATGGGGGCCGCGAGGAAAGCGGCGGAAGCGGATGAAGGCAAGAACTTGTCCCTCGTGCCAGCAGGGTTCTCCGAGCTTCGAAAAAGGCTTGTCAGCGCTTCGCCCGGTCTGGTATAAGACGCGTAACCCACCCCTGCCATGAAGACGAAGGCGTCCTCGAAGCGGAACCGGTCGCGCAGCTCGACGAAGAAGAGAGCGGCGGAGACGATGCCCAAGCCGGACAAGGAGACGATACCAAAGCCAGACAAGGAGACGAGGGGTGGAGGAGACAAGGAGAGGGCGCCGAAGGCAGACGGGGAGGCGGGTGACGAGCCCGACAAGGAGGCGATGCCAAAGCCGGACCCGGAGACCAACGCGGAGGGATCGGAGGCGTTTGATTCGAGCAGCATGGCGGACTGCGAGAAAGACGACCGAAAGGAGCCCGGAGGGTTCGTCGAGCGTGGGGCGCGAGCGAATCAAACAACGCGAAGCGTTGGGCGCAGCCCGACAGCGCGGGGAGCGATGGAGTCCAACAGGAGTGGAGGAGCCAAGCCCGGTGAGAAGCGCCGAAGGCGGAAGAGGAAGCGGAAGGTGGTGGGGCCGTCGAAGCAGGACAACCAGGTGGAGCTGGACCCGGTGGACCTGGCCTTTGCCGAGGCGGAGGTGAAGGAGCGCGCCGCCCGCGGCTGGTCGATCGACGAGGTGGCGGAGCGCGCGACGGTGAAGCGCGGCACGATCCAGCATGTGGAGCACCATCGCCGCGGCATCAGCCTGCGGCTGGCCAACCGCATCGCGAAGGCTTATGACCACACGCTGGGGACTTTTTTGGACCTGTCCGGAAAAGTTTTTAGCACCCTGTTGGAAGGGGTGCTGGCCCTGGGAATGGCATGAAGGGCCATCCTGCAAGGCTACAATTGTAGCCATGACACCCGCCGTGGCGGTGGGATGATCCGCGCCATGAACGCGGCCTCCACCAGCCTCCGCCATCCCTGTCCTGCCCGTCCCGATGGCGCGGCAGGCCGCCGGACGACGCGCTGGATGCACCCCGGCGCGGCGGTGGAAAGGGCGTTTCCTTTTTCACGCCGGATGGTTCCGGCGTCGCAGCGGACAGTTCCGGCGTCGCGGCGGATGGTTCCGGCGCCGCGGCGGACAGTTCCGGCGTCGCGGCGGACAGTTCCGGCGTCGCGGCGGATAGTTCCGGCATCGCGGCGGACAGTTCCGGCGTCGCGGCGGATAGTTCCAGCGTCGCGGCGGACAGTTCAGCGCCGCGGCGGACAGTTCCGGCGCCGCGGCGGATAGTTCCGGCATCGCGCCGGATAGTTCCGGCATCGCGGCGGACAGTTCCGGCGTCGCGGCGGATAGTTCCGGCGTCGCGGCGGATGGTTCCGGCGTCGCGGCGGACAGTTCCGGCGTCGCGGCGGAACGATGCTTTTTCATGCCGGAGGGCTCCGGCGGGAAAAAGGAACCCGCCTGGCACGGGGCGGGGCGTGGATCGGGACCTTTTTCCACGGCCTGCGGGCCGAAGGAGGACCTCCTGATGGCGCTGTGGAACAGCGGGGCGACGTGGTCGTCCGGACAACTTTGGGGGCCGTCCGCAACGGCCGGCCCCACGTTTGAGAACACGAAGAAACACCAACACAACATGAAACGACAACCCTACTACCCCAAGAACCTGGGGGACCAACCGGAGTGGCACACCAACTTTGCCACGAAATTGCCCACCCATGCCGCGGCGCTGCCGCTGACCCAGCCGGAGGAGGACGCCGGCGTGGCGGACAATCTCATCCTGGCCTACGGGCTGGGCGGCTGGATCCTGGCGGTGCGCGAGCACTCCACGGCCTGCACCGCCTCCCTGGAGACGCTGAGCTCCGGCACCGGGGCGGCGAACTTTGCCTTTCCGGTGTTCACCCCGCCCGCGCCGCCGACCCTGCCCGCCGGCATCACCGGCGTGAAACCCGGCGCGCTGGACCGCATTTTCAAGCTGGTGAAGCTGATCAAGACGCGTCCGGGCTACACCCCGGAGATCGGCCTGGACCTCGGCATCATCGGCCCGGAACTGCCGCCGCCGCCGCCGCCCGGCGAGGAGCCGCCACCGCGCATCCAGGTGAAGGCCGTCAGCGGCCCGAACCACCAGATCGGCCGCGTGAAATTCTTCAAGGACGGCCACGAGTATGTGGTGATCGAAAGCCGCCGTGCGGGCGGTGCCTGGGAGCAGATCGCCCAGAGCAACAAGAGTCCCTTCCTCGACGAGCGCCCGCTGCTGGTGGCCGGCCAGGCGGAGGTGCGGGAGTACCGCGCGCGCTTCTGGGACAACGGCGTGCCCAGCAGCGACTGGTGCGCCGTGGTGAAGATCACGGTGGGGCCGTGAGCAATGTAACGCTAGTGAGGGGCAGAAACAGCGACTTGGGGGCCGTGAGGCGGGGGCAGCGGGAGGGGCAGGCCATGCCGCTCCCCTGCCTTCCCGGGCCTGCGGAATCCCAGGCGGGAAATCCCCTTCCCTGGCCTGATCCTGCGGCAGATCCGCCGCCCATGGCCTCAACATATCGGTTCCCGTGCAGAACGTAACAATCCACCCTTCATCCCTGACCCGCAGTCTGCTATGTCTGAGAATCGACCATCATTACCCGGCTTCAAGCGCAACGAACCGGGCGTTTGCCTGCCGAAAGGCGCGGGTGGCATTATGAACGCCCGTGGCGTTACATTTGCATTACCTGATCGCTATCCCATCGGTCCCGCCCAGCCGGCATCCCTGCACGGGACGCCGCGCGCCCTACCCCCTTCCCTGTCTTTCCTTTGGGATGCATGTGGCGGCCTCCGGCCCGGTCAATCGGTCCGCAAAGGATGCCCCCAAAGAGGGGCCAGGAACGGCCGAGGACATGGGCCGGCGTGTGGCCAGCGCAGCCCTGCCGCCGAGCTCTTCCGCAACTTCTTTAGCGTTACTTTCACCACCTGCCCACCGTGCTGCGCGACCCTGACCCAGGCAACGTCCAACGCGGAAGGTTCCATCCTGGAACCTGAGACCTGCGGACCGGGTCACTGCCCCGATCTACAACACGGCGGACCGGGTCACTGCCCCGATCTACAGCACGGCGGACCGGGTCACTGCCCCGATCTACAGCACGGCGGACGCGGCGCAGCGCGTCCCTACCTTGTTCTCTTTTGTCTCTCTTTCGGCCAACTTGCCCAGAGCCGCCTCAAGGCGGGACTACGAACGCGTTGCGCGCACCTTTGATTCGCTCGTGCCTCACACCGTTTGACTCAAAAGCTCTCCGCTTTTTCGGGGCTGCGCCCCAGCCTCACGGCTGTCTTAAACGCGTCCGCTCCCTCCGCGTTTAGCACCCCTTCGGGCTTCGCTGCGCTCAGTCGGTTTGCCTCACTGCGTTCGCCCTCCGGGCAGCCTTCGGCTGGCTATCTCCGCTTCGGTTCGCACGTCGCCACCGTGCTCGGCTCACGTCTCACTTCTAACTTCAGCCCCTCCGCCCTCCGCTCTCCGCCCTCTGCTCTCTCCCGGTCTCTTCGGACGCGGCGCAGCGCGTCCCTACCGACCTCTCACGTCTCACTTCTAACTTCAGACCCTCCGCTCTCCGCTCTCCGCTCTCCGCTCTCCGCTCTCCGCTCTCCGCTCTCCGCTCTCCGCTCTCCGCTCTCCGCTCTCCGCTCTCCGCTCTCCGCTCTCCGCTCTCCGCTCTCCGCTCTCCGCTCTCCGCTCTCCGCTCTCCGCTCTCCGCTCTCCGCTCTCCGCTCTCCGCTCTCCGCTCTCCGCTCTCCGCTCTCCGCTCTCCGCCCTCTTTCGGTTTGTCGGACGCGGCGCAGCGCGTCCCTACCCACCCACCCCCCATGCCCTACGACCCCAACCTCCCCCAAGCCGGCACCGAGATCGACGCGGTGCAGATGCGCGGCCAGCTCAACGGCCTGAAAGACCTCATTGATGCCATTCCGGCGGGGCCGCCGGGTCCGGAAGGGCCGCAGGGGGCCGAGGGTCCGGCAGGCCCGGAAGGTCCCGCCGGGGCCACGGGTCCCGAGGGGCCTCCAGGACCGCAGGGGCCGCCGGGTGATCCGGGCGGGCCGCCGGGACCGGAAGGTCCGATGGGCCCCCAGGGGCCGGAGGGGCCGCCCGGCACGCCGGGGGAGGTGTCGCTGGCGGATCTGAACACGGCGATCAACGGCACGAGCAGCAACAGCAACGCGGTGGGCACGCTGGACGCGCCCTTTGCGGACCCTGATGCCGAAGCCCTGCGCGTGGCGTTTAACACGCTGGTGAACGCGCTGCGGCGGTGAGGGGGGGAGGAGAGAGAGGATAGAAGATAGAGGAGAGTCGTTGAGACGTGAGAGGTGAGACGTGAGAGGTTTCGTAGAGGAAGTCGTGAGACTTCCCCGGTCCGGGGCAAACGGACGTTTGCCTCTACGAGGACCGGGTCGGTGCCCCGATCTACAGCGGGGCGGGTCGGTGCGCCGGGTTCGTAGTGGAATCGTGAGACTTCCCCGGTCCGGGGCAAACTGACGTTTGCCTCTACGAGGACCGGGTCGGTGCCCCGATCTACAGCGGGGCGGGTCGGTGCGCCGGGTTCGTAGTGGAATCGTGAGACTTCCCCGGTCCGGGGCAAACTGACGTTTGCCTCTACGAGGACCGGGTCAGTGCCCCGATCTACAGCATGGCGGGTCGGTGCGCCGGGTTCGTAGTGGAAGTCGTGAGACTTCCCCGGTCCGGGGCAAACTGACGTTTGCCTCTACGATGACCGGGTCGGTGCCCCGATCGACAGCATGGCGGGGCAAACTGACGTTTGCCTCTACGAGGGGGCGTGGAGACTTGGAACGTGAAACCCCAAACCCGCAGGTCGGCCGCGCGCAGGGAGGCGGGCGGTGAGTCTGGCATTGCCAGAATCCGTCGTGTCACCTAAAACAGGGTGAAAATTCGACTCCCCCCGTCCGGCTGCATGGTCACGATCACGATCCAGGAACTCACCAAACGCTTTGGCGGTAACACGGTGCTGGGCGGGGTGAGCCTGCAAATCGAGGCTGGAGAGCTGTTCTTCCTGCTGGGCCCCAGCGGCTGCGGGAAGACGACGCTGCTGCGGCACATCGCGGGATTTTATGAGCCGGACCACGGGCGGATCTGGTTTGACGAGGAGGATGTGACACGGGTGCCGGCGCACCGGCGCGGCACAGGCATGATGTTCCAGAGCTATGCCCTGTGGCCGCACCTGAATGTGGCGCAGAACGTGGCCTTCGGGCTGGAGGAGCGAAAACGTCCCGCGCGGGAGATCGAGCACCGGGTGAACGAGGCGCTGGAGCAGGTGCAACTGGCGGGCCTGGGTACCCGGAAGATCCAGCAGCTCTCCGGCGGCCAGCAGCAGCGCGTGGCGCTGGCCCGCGCGCTGGTGATCCGCCCGAAGTGCCTGCTGCTGGATGAGCCGCTGTCGAACCTGGATGCGAAACTGCGCCATGAGATGCGATCAGAGATCCGCCGCATCTGCAAGGAGCACGGGCTGACCGCGATCTATGTGACGCATGACCGGGATGAGGCGCTGTCGATGGCGGACCGGATGGCGATCATGGACGGCGGTCGGCTGGCGCAGGCGGGCGTGCCGCAGGATGTGTACAAGCACCCGGCGAGCCGCATGGTGGCGGAGTTCATCGGGGAGACGAACATCATGGAGGGCCGGGTGTTCCGGGAAAGCAGCCGCCAGGGCTATTACGATGTGGAGACGGGCTTTGGGACGCTGCGCGGGCGGCCGAACGAGACGGGCTGGACACCGGCGAACGGGCAGCCGGTGTATCTGAGCATCCGGCCGGAGGCGCTGACCTTCCACCACATCATGGACAGCACGAACCGCTTTCCCGGCCAGATCGTGGACACGACGTACCTCGGCTCCACGGTGCAGTATCAGATCCAGGTGCAGGGCGGGCCGCTGCTGAAGCTCACCGAGTTCAATCCTTTCATCGTGCGCCCGCCTGGCGAGGAGGAAGTGAGGGCCATGGCCGCGATGCATGACGTGGTGATCATCCGGAAGTAACCATGAAGCGCCTTTCCCAGCATCCGGCGCTGCAACGCGCCAAAGCGTGGCTGCGGGGGCACCCCAAGGAGGCTGCGGCGCTGCTGGGCATCCTGGCGGTGCTGACCGGCCCGTTTTTGCTCAAACCGGCGGACAGCACCACGCCCCGGCGCTGGGACCGGAGGCTGGTCATCCTCACGCCGCACACGGACCGCATCCGGGCGGAGTTTGGCCATGCGTTTGCCGCGCACTGGAAGGCACGGACGGGGGAGACGCTGTATGTGGACTGGCGGGTGCCGGGCGGGACCTCGGAGATCGCCATGCTGATCAAATCGGAGTTCACGGCGGCCTTTCAGCGGCACTGGGAGAGGACGCTGGGCCGCCCCTGGACGAGCGGAATCGCCCAGACGTGCCTGAGCCTGAAAGTGGAGCCGTCAAAACCGGGACTGCCGCCAGACGAGGAGCAGCAGGCGCGAAAGGAGTTCCTCGGATCGGACATCGG
Source organism: Verrucomicrobiaceae bacterium (assembly GCA_015075365.1). Classification (GTDB taxonomy): domain Bacteria; phylum Verrucomicrobiota; class Verrucomicrobiia; order Verrucomicrobiales; family Verrucomicrobiaceae; genus Prosthecobacter. The sequence continues at coordinate 733,196 of JABTUN010000003.1, read as the reverse complement.
CATCGGTGTGGATGTGATGTTCGGCGGCGGGGCCTATGATTTCGAGCAGCAGGCGCGGGCGGGCACCTTGGTGGCCGGGGATGGCCGGAAAACGGGAATTTCGAGCCTGATGAAACAGCATCCGGGGTGGTTCGGGGAGGCCGGAATCCCGGAAAAAGTGAGCGGGGAGCCGTTTCGTGATCCGGAGGGAAAATGGTGCGGAGCCTGCATTTCCCAGAGCGGCATTGTTTATAACAAGGATGTGCTGAAACGGCTGGGCATCGAGAAGGAGCCGGCCTCGTGGCAGGACCTGGCCGATCCGCGCTATTTCGGGCAGATCGCGCTGACGGACCCCGCGAAGAGCGGATCGGTGGCGAAGGTCTTCGAGATGCTGATCCAGCAGCAGATGCAGATCGCCGTCGAGGAGGCGAAATTGACACCTCCCGGCAAGCGCACACCGGAGGAGATCGAACTGGGCGGCGTCGAGGAGGGCTGGATGCGCGGTATGCGGCTGATCCAGCGGATCGCGGCGAATGCGCGTTATTTTTCGGACACTTCGACCAAAATCCCGCTGGAGGTGATGCGCGGGGAGGCGGCGGCAGGCATGTGCATTGATTTTTACGGCCGCACCGCCCAGGAGGACACACGGGCGGCGGACGGCAGCTCGCGCGTGGGTTTTGTAGCCCCGGCAGGCGGCACGTCCATCAGCGTGGACCCCATCGCCATGTTCCGCGGCGCGCCGAACGCGGAGGTGGCCACCGCGTTCATCGAATTCGTGCTGGGGGAGCCTGGGCAGCGGCTGTGGTGCTATCCCAAGGGCGCGCCCGGCGGCCCGCAGGAGCACGCGCTGCGCCGCCTGCCCGTGCGGAGGGACTTTTACACGGCGGAGAGCCGCGCCGTGATGAACGACCGGGACGAACTGCCCTTTGAGAAGGCCACGGCCTTCATCTACCACCCGGAATGGACCGGACCGGCCTTCAACTCGATCCGTTTCCTCGTGCGCGTGTTGTGCGTGGACCCGCACGAGGAGCTGCGGGCCGCGTGGCGGGCGATCGTGGACGGCGGCATGCCGGAGCGCGCGCTGACGGTGCTGGAAGACCTGAACCGGGTGAAATACGCCACGGCGATGGACAGCATCCGCCGGACCCTTGCCGCGCGTGACAAGCTGCAGGAGACCCTGCTGGCCCGCGAGCTGGGAGACCTGTTCCGGCACCAATACGGGCGCGCGCTGGAGATGGCGCGACGGGGCCGATGAGTCCTGCCTGGAAAAAAATGTCAAAACCGGCCCGGAATCTGCCACAGGAGCTGTCTTATCATTCCAACCACAACCACCACAGCGCGGCCTGTCCTGGCGCGAAATCAGCCATTGCTTTCCAGCGGCTGGTGAACCAGAATGGGCGGCGAAAAATAAATCTTAATAGTCAGTAAAACCAAAACAATCATGAGAAGCCTGCACGCCATCCTGATTTGCCTCACGGCCACCCTGCTCTCCTCCTGCGCCAGCAGCACGAAGCCGTCGATGAAGGGAACCCGCATTTCCTCCGTCCGCACGACGGCCTACACCCACACGGAGTCCGACCACATCGTGTATGGCAAGGCCACCGCCGTGGGCAGCGAGCTGAAGTATGGCAAAGTGCGCAGCGCCGCCGCCGACTGGTCGGTGTATCCCGTGGGGACGATCTTCCAGATTGAAGGCACCCCTTACATTTACCAGGTGGACGATTACGGCTCCGCGCTGGTGGGCACCAACACCATCGATCTCTACAAGCCCAGCAAGCAGGACATGAAGGAGTGGGGCGTGCGCAATGTGAACATCCGCGTGCTGCGCTGGGGTTCTTTTTCCAAGAGCCTGGCCATTCTGAAGCCCCGCAGCCATTGGGGCCATGTGGACAAGATGGCCAGCCGGATCGAGAAACGCCTGTAACGCCGCCCCGTGACAAAAAGCGAGCGCGCCGCTTTCATCCAGCACCGGCTGGGTGAGCTTTATCCAAATCCGCCCGTCCCGCTCGACCACACGGATGCCTTCACCCTGCTGGTGGCCGTGCTGCTCTCCGCCCAATGCACGGATGTGCGGGTGAACCAGATCACGCCCTCCCTCTTCGCCCTGGGACGCACGCCGGAGGCCCTGGCGAAGGTGCCGGTGGAGAAAATCGAGGGCGTGGTGCGTCCCTGCGGCCTGGGACCGCAAAAGGCCCGTGCGATCCAAAAACTCAGCGAAATTCTTGTGCGTGAGCACGGCGGGAAGGTGCCTGCGAAGCTCGACGAACTCGAAAAACTACCCGGCGTGGGTCACAAGACCGCGCAAGTCGTCATGGCACAGGCTTTTGGCGTGCCTTCCTTCCCGGTGGACACCCACATCCACCGCCTGGCCCAGCGCTGGCAGCTCAGCAGCGGCAAAAATGTGCTCCAGACGGAGCGCGACCTCAAACGCCTCTTCCCGGAGTCCGCCTGGAACAAGCTGCACCTCCAGATCATCTTTTACGGTCGCGAACACTGCACCGCACGAGGGTGTGACGGCACCGTGTGCGAAATCTGCACCACCTGCTTCCCGGAGCGCAAACGTGCGGTGAAAACGAAGAAGGCATGAGGCGCAAACAAACCGGCCTGCCGCGCGTAGTCTCTGCCGCATGATTTTCCGCACCCTCCTCGCTCTCGCCGCCTTCACGCTCACCGCTGCTGCCCAAAACATCCGTGCTGGTATCATCGGGCTCGACACCTCCCACGCCGTGGCCTTCACGAAGACCTGCAACACTGATCCGCAGAAGCCGGAGGTAATTGGCCTGCGCATCGTGGCGGCGTATCCGCAGGGCTCGAAGGACATCGAATCGAGCACGAAACGCGTGCCGGAATACATCGAGCAGGTGAAGAAGCTCGGCGTGGAGATCGTGCCCACCATTGATGCCCTGCTCGACAAGGTGGACGTGGTCTTCCTCGAATCGAATGATGGCCGCCCGCACCTCGAGCAGCTCCTTCCGTGCCTCGAAGCGCACAAGCCGGTCTTCATCGACAAACCCATCGCCGGCACGCTGGTGGACGCGATCAAGATTTTCGACGCGGCGAAGAAGTCGGGCATCCCGGTCTTCTCCTCTTCGTCACTGCGTTTTGGCAAGGCCACGCAGGCCGTGCGTAATGGCAGCATCGGCAAGGTGAAAAACGCCGAGACGGGCAGCCCCGCGAGCCTTGAGGAGCATCATCCCGACCTCTTCTGGTATGGCATCCACGGCGTGGAGTCGCTCTACACGATCATGGGCACCGGCTGCCAGAGTGTGAAGCGTGGCAAAACGGCCGATGGAATGATCACCGTCACCGGAACCTGGGAAGGCGGACGCACCGGCACCTTCACCGAGCGCAAAGGCTATGGCGGCAAGGCCGTGGGCGAAAAAGGCGAGGACGCCGAAGTGGGCAAATACGAGGGCTATGATCCGTTGCTTTTTTCCATCGCGCATTTCTTCCGCACCGGCGTGATGCCTGTGACACCTGAGGAGACGCTCGAGATTTACGCCTTCATGGAAGCCGCTGACGAGAGCAAGCGCCGCAACGGTGCCGAAGTGTCCCTCAAAGAGGTCATGGACAAGGCGCTGGCCGAGGCGCGGAAGTGATCGAGCTCAAACAAAAACGCCGCTGCGGGATGACCGGAGCGGCGTTTTGCGTGGCGGGATGGATCGCGCGTCAGCTTTGCGCCGGACGACGACGGCGGAAGAGCACTGCCCCAAGCCCAATTCCTGAAAACAAGGCCTTGGAGGGCTCGGGCGTCACTTGGAAGAAGAAGGACTCCACACCAGACTCTTTGAAACCGTCGAGCGCATGCGTGCCGGATACCTTCATCTGAACCTCCCATAGACCTGTTTCGCTGAAAGTGACAAAGCGATGGTTGTGCGTGCCTGCGGCCTGTGTGGCGATATCCGCGCCGGTAATGCCGCCGTCGAAGGTGGACATGTTGAAGTCCAGCCCGCCGAAGCCGTCCGGCGTGTAAACAGAGAAATATCCGCTGCCGCTCGGAGAGATCACATTGACGAGGCTGAAGGTCAGATTGCCCGTCCAGTCTCCCGAATCGAGCTCTTCAGTGCCCCAGCCCAGGAAGGGCAGTGCTGGATTCGCGGTGATCGGAAGGATCCAGATCGGTGAGCCAGCAGCGACACCGGTCGGATTGAGAGAAGGGTTTGATGGGCGTGAAAGCTGCGCCACGCCGGTCACAGCGCTGATGATATCCCCTGGCTCAAACTCCGTATCCACTCCGAGGGCTGATCCTCCCACCACGGCTCCGGAGTGCAGGTGCATGTGCAGATGAAGTTCACCGGCATCGTAATGCACGCCGATGTCACCATGTCCGGTCGTCCAAGTGGAGGCGGCCTGGGCGGAAGTGGCAGAAAGAAGCGCGATGAAGAGGAAGCGGAGGGAGTTTTTCATGGCTCCGCATTTCTACACAACCGCAATTCTATTGCAATAGTTAATTGCAAATGTTTTGCGTTTCAATCAAGGCATCACCGCCTGGAAGCGCCCGAAGGCCTTGTCCACCGTGCCGGTGACCGGGATGCGCAGGCGACGCAGCAGGATGCGGCCGAGCGCGTTGCCCTTCTCCGCGCCGGTCTCGTAAGTTTCGAGCGGACGGCCGGGATTGCGTGGCGACTGGCTGCTCCAGGTGCTGAGGTTCGTGCTGAGCATCGGATTGATCTGGAAGCTGCCTTCGTTGAGCGCGTCCTTGTAGGTGTCTCGCAGGAAATCGAGGCCCAAAAAGCCGCCGTTGAACTGCGGCACGGGATTCAGGCCCAGATCCGCCTGCGCCGGATTGCATCCATGCCAGAAGAGCAGGAACTCGTGCCCGTTGCGCAAGCCGTCCTGGTCAAGATCAGCCGAGGCGCTGCTCAAAGCGCCACTGCTGAGCCCATGCGCTGCTTCAAAACTCTGCCGCCACTGCGTGTAGGTGAAGGCAGCGGTGCGATTGGAGCCAAAACTAAGCGTGAAGGGCTGGCTGGTCACGCTTTGGCCGCCGCTCGTCGTAGCGCTGAGTTGCAGCGTCACGCGGTAAAGACCGTCGGCAGTGAAAGCAGCCAGCGCAGAGAGATTCGCGGAGCGGGAGACCGTCACGCTGTCTGCCGCGCTGAGGCCATCGGCGGAGTTCATCAGCAGCGCAGTGCCCGTGCCGTTCAGCAGCGCAAACTGCCCCGGTCCATGCACGCCGATCAAGCGAACGGTCACCGCATCGCTCTGCAGCAGGCCCGCAGGCACGCCGGTGGCCGCGAGAGCGGGCGTTTGGCCGACGATGTTTGCCACAGCGCTGCCCAAAGCAGAAAGCGTGAGCGACATCTGACGCGTGGCGCCGGGAAACGTGCTCTGCACGGTCGAAGTGGACGCAGTGCCTGCTTCGAGGAAGCCTTGGCGCGATTCGTAGGCCACCGCGTTCGTCGCATCCTCCAGCAGCACATGCCACTCGCTGCCGGCACCGAGGCGCAGCGTCGCGGTGTTTTGCAGACGGCTGGAAAACGGCACGCTGAAGTTGAAGGTGCCAAAACCCTGCGTGCTCGCGCCACCGAGCCCGGTGAGGAGCTGACCATGACCGCGAAAGGTCACGGCGTAGTTCCCCGGCTTCGTGAACGACCAAAAAAAGTGGCTGTGGGCATCCGGCGTGAGTGTTTCGATCTGATCATTCGCATCAATGCCATCGGCGGAATTCATGAGGATCAGCGGCCCGGCGAAATCGCTCGTGTAGAGGCCAAAGTGGCCGCCGGCGGCCGGTCCGGTGCCCGTCACACTGTGCAGCGCCAGCGTGATGCTCCCGAGAGGATCATCGACGTAAAAACCCATGAACGAGGCTTTGAAAATCCCCGCATCAAACACGGCCCGCGTGCCGAGATACGGTGCGCCGATCACATTCGTCTGCGGCAGCACCCAGATCGGCTGCCCCACCGGCCCCAGCTCTGAAATCGCCGCGCTGATCGTGCCCTGCGTCGGCGGTGTGGCCACGATGCGCGTCGTCGCCGGATTCAGGCGCACGATTTGCGTGCGGTCATTGAAGTCGTCGTTCTTGTTGTAGGAAACGTAGAACTGCCAGCCCGCGTTCGGATTCCCCGGAGAAAGCGTGTAGTCGATGTGCGTCTCGAAGTGGCCGTAGAGCAGATCCGTCTGCGGCGTGCTGACCTGCGCCGAGCTGGTGGCGACGGCGGTAAGCAATGGCAGGAGGCTAAAAAGGCGGTTCAGGCGCATGTTTGACAAATGCAACTCCATTGCGTATTGCCAAGCCTCTTTTGAAACTTTGCTGCACTAGACGATTCCGCGCCCAGATCGCCGTTCTGGCCGTCCCAGGCCTGCTTTGCGGCCAGGGCGTGGTTCCTTTTGTGCCTCCGCCGCCCCCGGCCGAGATTCCGCTCACGACGCTCAAACCGGTCGAAATCATCGAAACGCCGAAGGAGCCCGAAAAGCCCGTTTCAGCGCCCAAACCAGCTCCGAAGCCGCAAACACGAAAACCAGCGCCGAAGCCCAAAGAGCCCGAAACTCCGCCCGCGGTCGAAGTCAGCCCTCCCGTGCCCGATTTGGCACCTTCAGCCGGTTTCATCGAAGGCGAGAACCTTGGTGAAGTCGTCATCATCGCTGACAAACCGCGAGCCAGCGCCCGCACCGCCAGCGTGAGCGATCTCGCCATTCAACCCGTCGAAACCCTGCGCGGTCCCGAGCTTCAACGCCGCGCCCAAGGCACGCTCGGCGAGACACTCGCTTTCGTGCCCGGTGTGAGCTCGAATTACTTCAGCCCCGGCGCCAGCAGGCCGGTCATTCGCGGCTTTGATGGCTTCCGCGTGCGCACGATGCGCGATGGGCTGAGCACGATGGACCTCAGCGACACCAGCCCGGACCACGGCATCCCGGTGGAGCCTGTTTTGGCGGATGAGATCGAGGTGCATCGCGGCCCCGCGGCGTTGCTTTACGGCAGCGGAGCCATCGGCGGCGCGGTGGACGTGCACACGCGCACCATCGCGCGTGAACTGCCCGCGCACGCGATCACCGGAGCGCTCGATTCGCGTTACGAGACCGCCTCGCAAGGCTGGACGGAGGCCGGATGGCTCGCGTTGACGGAGGGGCCGTTCGTTTTGCAGTTCACCGGCTCTTTGCGCGAGTCCGAGGACATCCACATCCCGAAAAGCGCCCGCACGCCGATCTACGATGCCTTGGAGAATCCGCGCACGCGCAATCCCGCCACCGGCATCACCAGCGCGGTGCCGAATCCGAGCGGCCGCCTGCCAAACAGCTTCCATCAAAGCGAAAGCTACTCCGCCGGGCTCTCCTGGCTGCCACGTGACACGCCGCTGTGGGCTGCGTTCTCCTTTTCCTCCTACGAGTCGCGCTACGGCCTGCCCTACTTCTTTGATGGCGATGTGAATGACTTCTTTGGCGACGGCCTCATCGACCTCATGCAGGAACGCTACGACCTGCATCTCGGCGCGGACTTTGAGCAGGGCTTCATCAAAGCAGTGCAGTTCCACCTCGCCAGCAGCCAGTATGCGCATGACGAGCAGGTGCTCGGCCGACAAAAAGACCTCGGCCGTGACATCAGCGAGACCTTCCTCACCAAGGACATGGTCGAGGGCCGGCTGAATGTGTATCACGGCGGCTTCGGCGATCATCTCGATGGCGTCATCGGCCTGCACGGCTACCGCGAGGACTTCACGGCCAGCCGTTTGCTCACCATCTCGCCGCAGCGCCGCGTGGGCAGCCAGTTTCAAACATCGAACCTTGGCGTGTATGCGCTGGAGAAGCTCACGCTCGGCCCATGGCTGCTGCAGCTCGGCGGACGCTGGGAGGAGCAGACGATCCTCAATGAATCGGTGCCCGGCAGCATCACCGGCCTCAGCGAAAGCGCCCACAGCCTCTCCGCCGCGATCACGTGGGAGAAAAAAGACTGGCTCGGCATGCAGCGCTTCGCTTTGACGGCCATCGCCGCTCAAAACCAGCGCCTGCCCACCAGCACGGAGCGCTACGCCTTTTGGAACAACGCAGCGCTCGGTCGTTTCATCATCGGCGGAGACATGGACGGCACGCCGCTGCGCCTCGAGCAGTCCACCAGCATCGAGGCTGTGCTCGATGCGGAATGGGAACGAGCCGCCGTGCATCTCAGCGCCTTCCACTACGACTACGAAAACTTCATCTTCCTCCAGGAACTGCGCCGCAACATCCCGCGCACCGCGAACTACATCGAACGCGCCGCCACCTTCACCGGCTGGGAGGCGCAGATCGATCTCCACCTGCTCAAACGCGAGCATCAACGCGTCACCGTGAAGCTGCTCGGCGACTACGTGCGCGGCTGGAATGAAACCGATCGCGAATTTATCCCGCGCATGCCGCCGCTGCGCCTCGGTGCGCGTGTGGAGGCCGAGCTTGGCCGCTTCCATGGCGGCATTGAGCTGCGGCATGCCTTTGACCAAAACCGCGTCCGCACCGGTCTGCGCCCCGAGCTCGCCACCGAGGCCTACACGCTCCTCAACGCCGACCTCACCTGCCAGCTCCACAAAAGCGAGCGCTACGAGGTCAGCCTCACTTTCCAAGGCACCAACCTCCTCGACGCCGATGCGCGGCAAAGCACCTCTTTCCGCAAAGACGTCGCTCCCATGCCCGGGCGTGGCTTCAGCGTCGGCATGCAGGTGCGGTTTTGATTTTTCCCCATGAACACGAAAACCTCCAAACTCCCCGTCACCGTGCTTTCCGGCTTCCTCGGCGCTGGAAAGACCACGCTGCTCAATCACATCCTGCGCAATCGCGAGGGCCGCAAGGTCGCCGTGATCGTGAATGACATGAGCGAGGTCAATGTCGATGCCCAGCTCGTCAAAAGCGGCGATGCGAAACTCTCCCGCACCGAGGAAAAAATGGTCGAGATGAGCAACGGCTGCATCTGCTGCACGCTGCGCGAGGATTTGATGCAGGAAGTCGCCACGCTCGCGAAAGAAGGCCGCTTTGACTCGATCTTGATCGAATCCACCGGCGTGTCCGAGCCCATGCCCGTGGCAGAGACTTTCACTTTCACCGATGACTCCGGCCGCAGCCTGAACGACCTCGCGCAGCTCGACACCATGGTCACCGTGGTCGATGCGCGGAATTTCCTCGATGACTACCACAGCACCGATGATCTCCAGGACCGCGAGATGGGCGTCACCAGCGAAGATGCTCGCACCATCGCGAATCTGCTCACCGATCAAATCGAGTTCGCCAACGTCATCCTCATCAACAAGACCGATGCCGTCAGCGCCGACGAGCTCGACGAGATCCAGGGCATCGTCCGCGCATTGAACCCGAAAGCGCAGGTCCACCTCACGCAGCGCAGCGAGGTGCCGCTCGATCGCGTGCTCGACACCGGCCTCTTCGCCATGGCCGAGGCCGAGCAGTCGAAAGGCTGGCTCGACAGCCTCGGCGGCCACACGCCGGAGACGGAGGAGTATGGCATCAGCAGCTTCGTGTATCGGGCGCGGCGTCCGTTTCATCCGCAGCGCTTCCACGACTTGCTCGGCCTGCATTGGGATGGCGTCATCCGCGCCAAAGGCATGTTCTGGCTCGCCACGCGGAATGAGATCGCCGGTTACCTCTCGCAAGCCGGCGTCTTGCGCGACACCCGCGCCATGGGCTTCTTCTGGAGCGCCGTCAGCGAATCCGAATGGCCGCAGGACGAGCAAAGCCAGGCCGAAATCCGTTCCCACATCCAAGGCGAGCACGGCGACCGCCGCACCGAGCTCGTCATCATCGGCCGCGACATGGACAAAGCCGCCCTCACCGCGAAATTCGACGACGCTCTCCTCACCGACGCCGAATTCGCCGCTGGCCCCGAAGCCTGGCGCAAGCTGCCTGATCCCTTCCCGCAGTGGCTCACCAACTCCGCCGAGTCATGATCACCCGCGGCCACCTCAACGACCTCACCATCGGTCTCGGCCAGCAGATGTTCTTCTGGGGCCGCGATGTGCTCACGGACGGCAATTTGCTCCTCAAGCACGGCTTCCAAAAACACCGCAGCGAAGGCCTGCAGGGCACCAGTTGCTACTGCAAGCCCTGGGAAGACGGCATGATCGAGCTCCACGGCACCTGCGCCGGCTGGTATCCCTGCGAAGGCGGCCAATGCGGCTTCCTTTTCATCCGCAACGCCAAGCGCTGCTACGTCCACCACCGCACCACGCCCGTCGTGCCCGGCGAGTATGACTTCAGCGAGTTCGACAGCAGCAATCTCCCCGAACTCACCCGCAGCAGCCGCATCTTCACTGCCTGGCTCGCCGAATATGAGTCCTGGATCGCCAAACAAATGGGCCGCACCTACCGCGACGAATGCCACGCCATGTTTTGCAAGCTCCCCACCTCCAAACCCTGGCTGGAACCCGAAAAAGCCCGCCGCTGGATCGCCAGCTTCGCTGCGGCCTCAGCGACTCTTCCGCGCGCCCGGGCTCTGGCTTGACATCGGCATGCGGATTGCCGGCAGGTGCCCATGCAAAGGCCCGGCATGAAACGCCGCGCATCCGGCGTTTTGTATGCCGCGTAACTTTCTCCGCACAGTTGCTTTCCACCGAAGGAATTCCGTTCAACATTTTTAGCAGACGCCCGTCATACGCCGCGCTCATACGCTGTGTGAGCACCTCAGCACCCCCAACCGCACTCCATGAATACTCCGCATCGCCTTCTCACCGCCCTTACCTTCGCCGGCCTGGTCACGACTGGATACAGCCAGCAAGCCGCCCCGGCTCCCGCTCCAGCGCCCGCCACCCCAGGCGGTGGCCTCGAGGCCAGAATCGTCAAGGACACCGCGCCCCTGCCCAATGGCGGCCAGGTTCTCATGAGCTACGCCCATGTGGCCGAAAAGATCCTTCCCAGTGTCGTGACGATCTTTTCCTCCGCGCCCGTGAAGACCCCCAGCGTGGACCGCATCCCGCCGCAGTTGCGCGAGCATCTTTACCGCTTCTTCGGCCTGCCGGAGGATTTTGGTGGTGAAGAGCCCTCCCAGCCCCGCCGGCGCGGCCAGCCTGCGCCGGAGGAGGAAGAGGACGACCCGCGCAACCAGCAGCGCGGAGTCGGCTCCGGCATCATCATCACCGCGGACGGCTACATCATGACCAACAACCACGTTGTCGCCGACTCCAAGAAGATCGAGGTGGCGGTGGACAACAACGGCACCACCAAGACCTACACCGCCACAGTCATCGGCGCGGACCCTCTCACGGACGTGGCCCTCATCAAAATCGAGGCCACCGGCCTGAGACCCGCCACCCTCACCGACAGCTCCAAGCTCCGAGTGGGCGATGTCGTGCTGGCCGCCGGTGCTCCGATGGAGCTCAGCCGCTCCGTCACCCAGGGCATCGTCAGCGCGCTTGGCCGCAGCAATGAAGGCATCGTCGGCAAGGGGCGCGTGCGTGGCTACGAAGATTTCATCCAAACCGACGCTTCAATCAATCCTGGCAACTCCGGCGGACCTCTCGTCGATGCCATGGGCCGTGTCGTCGGCGTTAGCACCGCCATCCTGTCCCGCAGCGGAATGAATGCCGGCATCGGTTTCGCCATCCCGATCAACATGGCCATGCGCATCGTCGAGGACCTCATGGATGATGGCACCGTGCAGCGCGGCTTCCTCGGCGTGCTCATCACGGATGTGACGCCGCAATTTGCCAAGCAGTACGGCATCCAGGACCAGACCGGAGCCTTGATCACCCAGGTCTCCGCGGATTCCCCGGCTGAGAAGGCGGGCATCCAGGTGGAGGACATCGTCACCAGCATCAACGGCCAGAAAATCGACGACTCCAGCCGCCTGCGCCTCATCGTCAGCAGCCTGCGCCCCGGCACCACGGTGCCGATGGAAATCCTCCGCAACGGCAAGCCGATGACTTTGAACGCGACCTTGGAGGCGCTGCCTGAGGAGGCCCTCGCCGAGGTCGGCCCGCGAGGCATCCCGCGCTCCGGGCAGCAACAGCAGTCCACCACCGAACTCGTCACTGGCGTCACCGTGCAAAATCTCTCCCCAGCGCTGCGCGAACGGTATGACGTGCCGAAGAACATCGACGGTGTCATCGTCACCAAGGTCGATCCAGACTCCCGCGCCGCCGCCATGGGCGTCGAGGAGGGAGATGTCATCACCCACATCAACCGCCAGCCCTCCACCAGCGCCGCCGAGGCACGCACCCTGGCCCAAGGCAGCGACAAAACCGTGCTCCTGCGCGTATATCGCAAAGGCGATACGATGCTCCTGATGGTTGGGAACAATTGATCCCTGCTTCATGCTTCCGCCCGCGCATGCCATCCGGTGTGCGCGGGTTTTTTCTCCCGCCGTGCTCTACGACGCCCATAACCACCTCCAGGATGAACGCCTCAATCCCTGGCGGGAGGAAATCCTCGCCACGATGCCGCACACCAGCCTCGCCGAGATGATCGTCAACGGCTCTTGTGAGGAGGACTGGCCCCAGGTGGCCGCGCTCGCCGAAGAGCACGCCTGGATACGGCCCGCCTTCGGCCTGCATCCATGGTATGTGACGAAACGCGGCCCCGAATGGCTCGAAACGCTCCGGAATCATCTCAATGCCTGTCCGCGTGCGGTCGTGGGCGAAATCGGGCTCGACCGCTGGATCGAGAAACCTGACATGGAGGCCCAGCTCGCCTGTTTTCGCGCGCAGATCGCCCTCGCCGTTGAATTCGACCGCCCAGCCATCCTCCACTGCCTGCGCGCTTTTGGCCTGCTGGAGGAGACGCTGCGCTCCATCCCGCTCCCGCCTCGCGGCTTCCTCCTGCACTCGTACGGCGGCCCGGTAGAGATGGTGCCTGCCTTCATCCGGCTCGGCGGCTACTTTTCCATCAGCCCCTACTTCGCCCATCCACGGAAAGCCGCGCAGATGGCCACGTTTGGCCGCATTCCTCTTGACCGCCTTCTCACCGAGACCGACGCCCCCGACATGTGGCCGCCCGACGACCTGAATCCGCATCCGCTGAAGTCCGCTGACGGGACCTCCCTCAATCATCCCGCCAACCTCACCGTCAGCTACGACCTGCTCGCCAGCCTGCACCAGCTCGACCGCCTTGCGCTCGAGAAACAGATCGAGGCCAACTATCGCTCCCTGTTTGGGTGATCGCTTGCGCCTGCACACGGCGCGGGGTATCCAACGGGCATGAAACTGCCGCCGCATCTGCTGGATGAAATCGTCACCGCCCTGGGGGAGGTGTTCGGAGGACGGCGGTACGCGGATCGCGTGATCGAGACGACCTTCAAGCGGCATCGCAAATGGGGCAGCCGGGACCGGCGGCTCTTTGCGGAGTCGGTGTATGAGTGCGTGCGCTGGTGGCGCTGGTTTTGGTTCCTGGCCGGGCTGCCGGACGAGGAGCACAACACATCCGAAGACATCACCCCGGAGCGCATCTGGCGCGTGTGGGCGGCCTACTGGGTCATGAGCGAACGCGAACTGCCGCGCGATGAGAGCATGTCCGCCATCCGCGTGGATGACATCCGCAAGCGCGCGAAACAGGATGTCCCCCCTGCCCTGCGCGCCTCGATCCCAGACTGGCTGGACGCGCGCTGTGCCGCGGAGCTGGGCGTGGCATGGCCGGCACTGCGAGAGGCAATGAACACGCCCGCGCAGGTGTTCCTGCGCGTGAACACGCTCAAGGCAGACCGCCGGGCCGTGCGCGAAAAGATGGCGGAGGCAGGATTTGAGGCGGAAAGCGTCGAAGACGTGCCCAGCGCGCTGAAACTGGTCCAGCGGCAGAATGTCTTTGGCACGCCCGCCTTCCAAGAAGGGCTGTTCGAGGTACAGGACGCGGCATCCCAGCTCATCGCGCCGTTTTTGCAGGTGGCACCCGGCATGAAGGTCATCGACGCCTGCGCGGGCGGCGGCGGCAAGGCGCTGCACCTGGCCGCGATGATGCGCAACAAGGGCAAAATCCTGGCGCTGGACGTGCATGCCTGGAAGCTGGCGGAACTCCGCAAACGCGCCGCGCGCGCCGGCGTGGACATCATCGAGACACGCGAGATTGAGGGCACAAAGACAGTGAAACGCCTGGCCGCGCACGCGGACCGGGTTCTGTTGGATGTGCCATGCAGCGGCCTGGGTGTGCTGCGGCGGAATCCGGACGCGAAGTGGAAGCTCAGCGAGGCGGAGATCGACCGCCTGACCGCCCTCCAGGCGGACATCCTCGAATCCTACAGCCGCATGGTGAAGCCAGGCGGCAGGCTCGTTTATGCGACGTGCAGCATCCTGCCCTCGGAAAACGAGCGGCAGGTGCAGCAGTTCCTCCTGCGCCACGGCGGCGAATGGGATCTGGAGGAAGAACTGCGCCGCACCCCCGCCCAGGGCTCCTTCGATGGCTTTTACGCCGCGCGCCTCGTCAAAGTCACCTCGTTGCGGGACGATGCAGCCCCCGCGCTGCCGATGGCCGCATGAGGACATGCCCGCCTTTCTGCCATGCCCGCCCACGCCGAACAGTTCTCCATCAGCACCCACGGAAAGGGCACCTACGAGATCACGGAGCGCTGTCAGGAGATTGTGCGCGCCAGCGGCATCCGCACGGGCACGGCGACGATCCTGGTGCGGCACACCAGCGCCAGCCTGGTGATCTTTGAAAACGCCGACCCGTCCGCCCGCACGGACCTGCACGCCTTTTTCGACCGGCTCGTGCCGGAGGACACGCCCTGGTTTGTCCACACGCATGAAGGCACCGACGACATGCCCAGCCATCTGCGCATGGCGCTCACCCGCACTTCTGAGGTGATCCCGGTGATGAACGGCCGCCTGACGCTGGGCACGTGGCAGGGCATTTTCCTCTTCGAGCACCGCCGCGCGCCGCACTCACGCAGCATCGTGGTCAGCGTGGTCGGGGAACTCTAATCACCAAGAGGCGACGACCTCGTAGGCGTAGCCACGGAGATACTCCGTCTCGGGAATCGTGGCCAGGATGGGATGATCCGGGCGCTGGGTGAAGGTGGTGACGCGGCGCAGCACCTTTTTGGCGTCCACGGCGGCGTCCGTGATGCTGCTGTGAAACTCACCCGCGCTCACATGATGGGAGCAGGTGAAGGTGGCAAAGATGCCGCCGGGTTCCAGCATCTTCATGGCGCGCAGGTGGATCTCCTTGTAGCCGCGCAGCGCGTCCCTCACGGTGCTCTTCGATTTGGTGAAGGAGGGAGGGTCCAGCACGATGAGGTCGTAGCGTGCGTCCGCCGCCTCCTGGCGCTTGAGGAAGTCGAAGCAGTTTTCCGCGACAAACTCGATCCGCGCATCGGAGATGCCAGCGTTCTTGCGGGCGGTGTCGATGGCACTCTCACTGATGTCCACGGCGGTCACCTCACTGGCGCCCGCGAGCGCCGCCGCCTGGGCAAAGCCTCCCTGGTTGCAAAAGCAGTCGAGCACGCGCCGACCGCTCGCCATCCGGGCGACATGCTGGTAATTATCGAGCTGGTCGAGGTAGAGGCCTGTCTTCTGCCCCTCGATGAGGTCGGCGTGGAAGGCGCTGCCGCCATGGCGCACGACAAAGGGCTCCGGCGTATCGCCGCTGATCACGCCTTTGACCTGGTCCAGCCCTTCCGCCAGCCGGACCGCGCCTTCATTGCGCTGCACGATGCCGCGCGGCCTCAGCACATCGTTCAGTGCCTGCACGATAAGGTCCTGCCGCCGCGCCATGCCCAGTGTGAGCGTTTGCAGCACGAGAAAGTCGCCATAGCGGTCCACCACCACCCCGGGCAGGCCGTCGCTCTCGCTCCACACGAGGCGGCAGAGGCTCAGATCGACGCCAGCGGCCTCACGGACCTTGATGGCCCGCTCGATGCGACGGGTGAGGAAATCGAGATCGAGGTCCTGGCGGCGGTAGGAGAAAAGACGGGCGGAGATCTGCGATTTCGGGTTGTAGATGGCCGATCCGAGCGGCTTTCCTCGCACATCCTGGAGACGGACCACATCACCTGGCTGTGGATCGCCGAGGCGCTTCTGGATTTCCGTGCCATAGACCCAGACATGACCGTGGAAGAAGCGGGCGCGTGGTTGGACGATGAGGGAGGACATGAGCCGACTCTCATGGCCCGGTCCCGCGCCGAATGCAACCCGCGCCATGCCTTGCAATCCGCCACGCTCCCACCACAGTCTGTCCGCATGATGAAAATGCTCCTCCGCATCGCCGCCGTCCTGATCCTGCTGGCTCTGGCAGCACCGTTTGTGCTGGCGATGTGGCTGCAAAGCTATGTCAGCCCCGATTACCTGGTCAAAGTGACCGAGGAACGGATGAACTGCCGCGCACACCTGGACTCCTCCAGCCTCACGCTGTTCTCCTGGCCGCCCACACTGCGGCTCAACGGCATCCAGATCGGCCCGCGGGACGAGCACGCGGGCAAGCCGCTGGCCGGACGCCCCCCTATGACGAATGTGGCCGTCCGCGTGGACATGGCTTACGCCGAGCTGCTGAGTGATGACATCCTGCAGCGCCGCATCACGCCCAATCTGATCCGCTTTGTCGGCGTGGAGGTGTGGGAGACGCTCGATCCAGCCACGGGCAGCTCTCTGGAGAAGCTCTTCATGCCGCCGATGCCGGCCGGAGCCATCGCCACCGCCGGTGGGACGCCCCAGGCCATCCCGGTGGAGGAAGCCCCGGCCGGTGCCCAACGCACCTATGAAATCCCGCCTCCGCCGGGCTCCACAACCGCGGAGCCCGCTCCCGTGGCGGTGCAGGCGGCACCGCGCAGGCCGGAGCGCATTCCGCTGAAGGAAATCAGTCTGGAGCAGGCGAATTTCCACATCACCAACAACGCCGTGGCCTCCAGGATCCAGGCGGACATCCGTGATCTCGACCTGCACCTCACGGAAATCGACGTCGATCCGGACAATCTCGCCCAGCACAACCGCATCCATGCCACGCTGAAGACACGCGTGACCGTAAAAGGCCAGGCGGAGGTGGCCGGGCGCATGCAGCCGGTGCAGTTCGCGGATGTCACCATCCGCGGCGAGGGCAAGGTGGTGCCACTGGAGCCCGCCTCGCAGCTTTGGAAGCCGGAGGCCACCCTGGCGATCGTTTTTGACCGCGGCTCCGTCATCGGCGGCCACATGACCCTCGGCGATGCCGCGGGCGACAAGCTGGACAAGCTGAAGGAGAACGGCATCGACCTCAGCGGCGTGCGCCTCGGCGGCCAGCTCGTCGAGGACGCGGTGGCGAACGTGTTTTACGATCGCGAGGCCCTGTTCTTCAAGACGCCCGCGCGCATTGCCATGCCGGACTTCGAGTTCACCGTCAAACAAGACGCCTGGATCAACACGGCGAAAGACGCCCAATATATGCCGCTGCGCGTGGTGTTTGGCCCTGCCATCCGGGAGCCGCTGATCCAGGGTATCGCCGCCAAGGGCCTGGGGGATGTCGTGACCCGCGGCATCATCTCGTTGATCTCCGACGAACGCGGCAACCCCTACATGGACCTCGTGCTGACCGGATCGCTGTCCAAACCGGATGTGCAGCACGAGCTGATCGGCAAGATCGAGAAGCTCTTCCGGGGCAGCGGCGTCAAGGAGCTGCTCAAGGACGAAAACGTCGGCAACCTGCTCAAGGGCCTGTTCAAGAAGCTGTAGCCTGATTTGACTTTCCAGCGATCCGCCGCACGATCCGCGCACGTTCCCCGCCATGCCTGAAACACCCCGCACCCTGCTCACGAAAGCCCAGATGGCCGAGGGCATCCGGGGTTTGGCGAAGAGCATCCATGAGGCGCACCGCGACGCGGCGGAGATCGCGCTGGTGGGCATTTACACCCGTGGCGTGCCGCTGGCGCTGCGCATCGCGCAGGAGCTGGGCAGGCTGGGCGGCCCCAAGGTGCATGTGGGCACCATCGACATCACGCAATACCGCGACGACCTGAACACCTTCACGATGCTGCCCAAGCTGGAGGGCAGCGACATCTCCTTTGACCTCGACGGGCTCGACGTGGTGCTGTGTGACGAGGTCGTCTTCACCGGCCGCAGCGTGCGCGCGGCGCTCGACGAGCTCCACCAGTTTGGCCGTCCCCGCCGCGTGCAACTGGCCGCTCTGGTGGACCGCGCGGGCCGCGAGCTGCCCGTGCAGCCGGATTTCGCCGCGCTGAAAGTCACGCTCCAGCCCGGTGAACGTGTGGCGGTACGCTTTGAAGAAGTCGATGAAAGCGGCGACGCCTGCACCATCGAAACCCAGCCTCCCAGCCGATGACCCTCACGCCCCGCAAAGACCTCCTCGACATCGCCTCCCTCACGGATGACGAGATCAAGTTCGTCCTGGAGAACGCGGTGTCTTTCAAGGATCTCTTCAAGCGCAGCGTGAAGAAGGTGCCGCCGCTGCGCGGCCAGACTGTGCTCACGCTTTTTTACGAGCCCTCCACCCGCACACGGTCCAGCTTTGAAGTCGCCGCCAGCCGCCTCTCGGCGGACGTGACGCACTTCGATATCGAATCCAGCAGCGTCGTGAAGGGCGAGAGCGTGCTCGACACCGTGGAGACGCTCGAGGCCATGCGCGTGGACTACATCGTCGTGCGCCACAAGCAGGCAGGCATTCCCAGCCTCATCGCCAAGAATACCCGGGCCAGCGTCATCAATGCCGGGGATGGATGGCACGCGCATCCCACGCAGGCGCTACTTGATGCCTTTACTCTCCAGGAAATCTACAAGGACCTCCGCGGCTGCCGCGCCCTCATCGTCGGGGACATCCAGCACTCCCGCGTGGCCCGCAGCACCAGTCTCATCTTCCGCCGGCTCGGCATGCAGGTGGCCTATCTGGCGCCCGGCTCCATGATGCCGCGGGAGGTGCCCGCGGAGATTCCGCAATTCGGAAACTGGCGTGACGCCCTCGATTGGAAGCCGGATGTCATCTACCTCCTCCGCGTGCAGAGCGAGCGCCTCGACGAGCCATTCTTCCCCAGCGCCGCCGAGTATCACAAGCACTACGGTCTCACCAACGAGCGCGTCGAACTCATCCGCGAGCGCGGCCTGCATGTCATGCATCCCGGCCCCGTGAACCGCGGTGTCGAGATCACAGATGCAGGCATGAATTACGAGCGCTGCCTCATCAACGACCAGGTGCAAAACGGCATCGCGGTGCGCATGAGCGTGCTCTACTGGCTGCGTCCTGGGGCCGGGGTGGCCTGAACACGGCCTACAGCCTCACGCCCTCGCCGCGGCCAGGGCCTCCCAGCCAACGAGTTTGCGGGAGTCCTCATCCCACAGGCGCAGATTGATCAGTTTCAGGCTTTCGAGCAGCGTGATGGGTCGTACTTCCTGGAAAATCGGATTCGCGTTGTGGCAGCGCTCCAGATGGTAGTTCGGGATGCGCGGGCTGAGGTGGTGGATGTGATGAAAGCCGATGTTACCGGAGAACCACTGCAGGATGCGCGGCAGCTTGTAGTAGGAGCTGCCTTTGAGCGCCGCCTCGGTGTAGTCCCAGTCACCATCACGCTCCCAATACACATCCTCGAACTGGTGCTGCACATAAAACATCCACACGCCCACGCCGCCCGCCACAAAGACGACCGCGAGGTGGAGGAGCACATAGGTCCAGATGCCAAAGAAATAGCTCAAAAGCGCCGCCTGGAGGAGCACGGCCACGTTCATCCAGCGCACGGACCAGCGCTCGCGGGAGCTGGCCTTCGGCATCGAAAAGCGCTGCCAGACGACAAACAGATACACCGGGGCAATGCCGAAGAGCACGAGCGGATTGCGCACGATGCGGTAGGTGAATCGTTTCCACCGGGATGCCTCCAGATACTCCCTCACCGTCATCGTCCAGATGTCCCCCACACCGCGGCGGTCGAGCGACCCGGAGCTGGCATGGTGGATGTTGTGCTCCCAGCGCCAGTGATGAAAAGGCGTCAGCGTCAGCATGCCGGTGATGAAACCCACGACGTTGTTGGCCATGCTCGATTTAAAAAAGGAACCGTGGCAGCAGTCATGGAAAATGATGAAAAGACGCACCACCAGCAGGCCCGCCAGGACCGCCAGCGCGGCGGTGATCCACAGGGACCACGAAAGGCTCAGATACATCAGGTACCAGACCACCGCGTAAGGCACCAGCGTGTCCACGAGTTGCCAGACCGCACGGCCGACGGAGGGCTGCTGGTATCGCTGGACGATTGCTTTCCATGTGTTGGTGTCGCGCTTGGTTTTTCTTGTCGTGACGTGCTGGTCGGGGCTGGTCTGGGTCATCTTGATTGGCTTGGCTCGGCTTGGAATGATGTGCTCCTCTCCGGTTGCGGAGTTGAGGCTGCATCTTGTGATACTTCGGCCAGGTTTGTCATCTTCTATCATTGAACGTCGTTTCATTGGCAGTGGGCGGAACCCCGCGCTCCCCGCCCCCAGGCCAAAAATCGACCGCAAACCGGCCTGAAAATTGAATCTTTGGCAGGGGGCGGTGGTCAAACCCGCCAACAACCACCACAGGCCATGACTGCCGCCCTCCATTTTCCTGTCCGGGGATGGAGCCGTGCTGAGGAAAGCCACAAGCACGGCTCAGGAGGAGAAAACTCGTCGCGCCTCGGCCTCGTGCTCAGCAGCGGCGGATCGCGTGGTCTGGCGCATGCGGGCGTGATCCAGGTGCTGGAGGAAAATAGCATTCCCATCGCCGCCGTGGCTGGTTGCAGCATGGGCGCCTATGTCGGCGCGCTGTGGGCCGCCGGGCTCGATGGGAAGGCGCTTGAGGGGCGCGCCCGCGAGATCAAGGACCGCGCCACCTTCAAGAGCCTGCTCGATTTCATCGTCCCGCCCTCCGAGGGCCTCATCCGCGGCGAAAAAATCCGTCAGCATCTGGAGCGTGACCTTGGCCGGCGCACCTTCGCCGAGCTGAAACGCGAACTCATCGTTGTCGCCACCGATCTCGACCGCCTCGCGCCCCATGTTTTCAGCACCGGACAGGTTTCCCATGCCGTGCACGCCAGCGCTGCCATCCCGGCCATCTGCGCCCCGGTGCATCTGAACGGCCGCCGTTATGCCGACGGCGGCGCCACCGAGCCTCTGCCCGTGCGCTTGCTGCGGGAGCACTGCCGTGTTGATCACGTCATCGCCGTGAACGTGATGCCGGGGCAGGAGGACTTCGAGAAAGGCCAGGACACCACCTTTGGCAACCGCTGCCAGGTGCCGCGAAGCGCCGCCAGCCGCCTTCTGTTCCGCTTGTGGCGGAAGGTGAACCTCCTCGCCCATGGCAACGTGCTCGACACCTTCCGCCGCGCCCTGATGGCCGCTCAGCTCCGCCTCATCACCAAGGAGGAGGCTGCGGCGGATGTCGTGATCCATCCGCGCTTCACCGCCTCCAACTGGCACGATTTCGAGAACTTCGGCCACTACCTCCAGGCCGGGCGTGATGCCGCCACCGCGGCCCTCCCCGCCATCCGTGAGCTTCTTCAACCCACCACACCCCTCGCACGCCATGAAACCCGACTGGAACACCTCTCCGCGTGAGGTTTGGGAGCGCTGGCAGCTTTCCAGACTCCGCGATTACCTCGCCCGCCGCGTCCTGCCCTTCTCAAAGCACTACCACGGCTTCTTCGATGCCCGCGACATCCGCTCCTGGGACGACTGGCATCACGTCCGCTTCACCTCGAAGCGCGATCTGACCAACCCGCGGGACTTTGTGCTCGTCCCCGATGCCGCGAAACTGCGCCGGGAGCCAGCCATGATCCTTGATGCGCTGCTGCATGGCAAAAAGGCCGCTCAGGAGCACGCGGAGCATGAATTCCGCCCCATCCTGCTCACCAGCACCACCGGCCGCTCGGCTGATCCCGTTCCATTCCTGCTCACGAAGCACGATCTGGCCAATCTCGACCTCGCGGGCACGCGCCTGATGCTCGCCGGAGCCTCGCAGCGCGAGTGGCGGCACATGAACCTCTTCCCGTATGCCCCGCACCTCGGCTTCTGGCAGGCGCATCACGCGGGCCTCGGCTTTGGCACCTTCATGCTCAGCACCGGCGGCGGCAAAACGCTCGGCACGGACGGCAACATCAAGCTCATCGACAAAATCCAGCCCGATGTCCTCATCGGCATGCCCACCTTCATCTACCACGTCTTGCGTGAGGCGCTCGAAACCGGCAAACGCTGGACCAACCTTAAACGCCTCGTTCTCGGCGGCGAAAAAGTCGCCGAAGGCCTCCGCGCACGCCTGCGCGACCTTACCGGCGCTTTGGGAAGCCCGGACGTGCATGTGATGGCCACCTACGGCTTCACCGAGGCGAAAATGGCCTTCCCCGAATGCGTCGGCGAATCGCACGAATCCTTTGGCTATCACCTCAGCCCCGATCTGGGTCTCGTCGAGCTCATCGACCCGAACACCGGCGACGTCGTGCCCGACGGTCACCCTGGTGAAATCGTTTTCACACCGCTCGACTCGCGCGGCACGGTCGTTCTGCGCTACCGCACCGGCGACATCGCCGAAGGCGGCCTGCGCTGGGAAACCTGCCCCAACTGCGGCCGCGCCTGCCCGAGGCTCATGGGGCCGATCTCACGCGTCAGCGAGGTCAAAGAGCTGCACATGGACAAGCTCAAGGGCACGCTGGTGAACTTCAACGTGCTGGAGCACCTGCTCGACGACCAGCGCGGCATCGCCGCCTGGCAGATCGAGCTGCGCAAACGTCATGACGACCCGTTGGAGACGGACGAAGTCCACCTCCACCTCGCCGCCGAGGACGGCATGAGCCACGACGATCTCGAACTCGCCGTCACCCGCCGCTTCCAGGAGGCCACCGAGATCACTCCCAACGAGCTGCATTTTCACTCCGTGCCCGAGATGCGCGAGCACCTCGGCATCGGCCGCCTGCTCAAGGAGGAAAAGATCGCCGACCACCGGCCCAAGACTGCCAACCCTCAACTCGCCCTCAGCTCATGAAAACGCCCTCTCTCGTCATTGTCTCCGCCGTGCGCACGCCCTTCAGCCGTGCGGGCACGGACCTCGCCCACCTGGATGCGGTGGAAATCGGCAGGCACGCGGTGAGCTCGCTGCTCACCCGCACCGGCATTGATCCGATGCTCGTCGATGAGACCATCCTCGGCTGCGTGGGGCAGCCGGCAGATGCGATGAACATTGCCCGCGTCGTCGCGCTGCGGGCGGGGCTGCCGGAATCGAAGCCGGCGATGACCGTGCATCGCAACTGCGCCTCCGGTTTGGAGGCGCTGACGCTGGCACATGCCAAAATGTGCGCCGGGCAGGGCGAGGTCTTCGTCGTCGGAGGCACGGAGAGCATGAGCAACATGCCGTTTTACTTCTCAAAGCACGCCGTGGAGAAATTTGCCGCCCTCAACCGCGCGCGCGACCTCAAGGGCCGCGCGCTGGCCGCGCTGCGTTTCCGCCCGGCTGACTTCGCGCCGGTGATCGGGCTCAAACTCGGCCTCACGGACCCGGTTTCGGCCTTGAACATGGGCCAGACGGCGGAGGTGCTCGCGCGCGAGTTTGGCATCACGCGGGAGATGCAGGACGCTTTTGCGATGCGCAGCCATTTGCGCGCCACTCAGGCGAATCACCTGCTCGGCCAGGAAATCGCTCCAATCCTCGGGAAAAAGGTCATTTCCGCCGACAACGGCATCCGCGCCGATTCCAGCCTCGACAAGCTGGCGAAGCTCAAACCGCTCTTCGACACGCTCACCGGCACCGTGACGGCTGGGAACTCCTCACAAGTCACGGATGGCGCGGTGGCGCTGCTTGTGGCGAGCGAGGAGGCCGCCGCGGCACATGGCTGGAAGCCCCTCGGCCGCCTGGTGAGCTATGCGGCGACAGGTTGCGACCCGAAGCGCATGGGACTCGGCCCTGTGCGTGCGATGGATGCCGCCCTGCACCGCGCGGGATGGAGGCTGGGCGATGCCGAGGTCATCGAGATCAATGAAGCCTTCGCCGCGCAGGTGCTGGCTGTCATGAAATGCCTCGCAGATCCCGCCAGCGCCCGCCGCGCGGGGCTGGAGGCCCCGCTGGGCGAAATCGATCCTGCCCGGGTGAACGCCTGCGGCGGCGCGATCGCCCTGGGCCACCCTGTGGGGGCCAGCGGCGCGCGCCTGGTGCAGACCGCGCTCAATCAGCTTCACGCCACGGACGCCAAACGCGCCGTCGTCAGCCTCTGCGTGGGCGGCGGCCAAGGCATGGCCGCCTGCCTGGAGGCGATGTGACACGCGTGCCGGGGCTAGACGCCTCGTGAGCGCTCCTCGTCCTCACGGGCGAGTTCTTCAGTGGTCTTCTCGCGATCCGGAGGAGACGGCTCCTCCTCATCGAGCATCACTGAACTTTGGTCCTCGCCTGCATTGAGGTTGTCGTAATCGACAGCGGGGGATTCGACGGTGCTGCCGGCGGATTTTTCGACATCGGGAGGCGGCGCGGAGGGCGTGGCGGCGGGTTTTTGATACTCGTCCTTCAAATCATCGTCCTCGTCACCGGCGGTGGACCAGGGATTGTAGTTCTCGTTGTCCCAGTCGTCAGCGACTTCCTTTTCCAGTTCCTTCTCGTCCTTCTCAATCTGGGCGTAGTATTCTGGATACGCCTCCTTGTCCTTCTTCTCCAGCAGGTAGGCCAGATAGACGCAGATCGCGTAGAGGAAATAGAGCGGGCCGCTCATAAGCATGAGCGTGAGCACGTCCGGCGTGGGCGTGATGATGGCCGCGAAGAGCGTGATGGCCACCAGCGCATGGCGCCAGGTGTTCTTCATGATCTTGAAGTTCAGGATGTCCAGCTTCACCAGCGCCATCACGATCACAGGCAGCTCGAAGGCGATGCCGAAGACCAGAATAAACCGGGTGGAGAACGTGATGTACTCGCTGATTTCCCACATTTGCTTCGCGCCGACAGACTCCGCGAACTGGTCGAAGAACATGAGCGCCTTGGGCAGCACCACCCAGTAGGCGAAATTGGCCCCGCCGAGGAAAAGACCGGTGCCGATGCCGATGGCGGGCCAGAGCAGCTTTTTTTCGTTTGGCTTCAAACCGGGCAGAATGAACTGCAGCAGGAAAATGAGCAGTAGCGGAAAGGAAATGATCACCGCCGTGATGAGCGAGACGTTGATCGCCATCATGAAGGGGCCTGCCACGCCGATGTTCACGAGGTAGGTGCGGGCTTCCTCCATGTCCTTGCAGAGCCCGGCGAGCACGAGAGGATACAAGATGATTTTGAACAGCTCCTGGTAGAACACAAACGTGCCGATCGTGCTCACGACCAGCGTGGTGACCATGCGCACGATCATGGTGCGAAGGTCCTCCAGGTGCTCGATGAAGGGCTTCTCCGCATCGGTCTCGCCGCTGAGGTTCAGCGCGACCTTGTCACGGACGGAAAAGACTTTTTTGAGGATGCCTTGCCACATGGGGGAGTTTTGGGGGACGGAGAGCTAGCGATGATTTGAATCAAAGCAAACCCTTGGCCGCCATCCGCGCGAAAAGCGCCAGGGACAGGGCGTTGGTGATCTCGTTTTCCGCGATCATCCTCCGCAGCTCTCCTGCACTGACGAAACGCACGGAGCTGATGTGCTCGCTGCCCTCCGGCTCCGGCTGGCTCACGACACACACGGGTTCCGCGTGGAAAAGATAAACGTGCTCGTCGGTAAATCCTTGCGAGGGAAAAAACCAGCCCAGTGGGGTGAGTTTCCCGGCCTCAGGGGCCAGCGCCAGCCCGGCCTCCTCCCGCAGTTCGTTCAAGACCGTGGTCACGATGCTCTCACAATGCGTTTCATCATCAATCTGGCCCGCCGGGAACTCCCACATCGTCTGCCGCACCGGCAGCCGCTCCTGCGCAATGAGCACAAACCGCCCGTCCACCAGCCTCGGCGCGACGGCCACCGCCGCCTTGCGCCCCACCACCATCCATGGCTGCGGCTTGTCCGGCCGGCCCGGCGTGAGGTAGTGGTTCAAATCCACGCTGACATGCGGATTGTCGAATTTCCGCTCGCTGGCCACGATCTGCCAGCCTGGCTCGGCACCCGGATGAAAAAGGTCAAAGTCAGGCACCTGCATGGCGGGTGAGATCACGCGTTCAGCACGGCGACGGCGGCTTCCAGGCTGGCCACGTCTTTAATCGTCGTGACCTGCACGGATTTGTCGATCTTGCCCATCAATCCGGCCAGCGTGCCGTCCGGACCGAGTTCGATGAAGCGCGTGTGCCCGGCGGCGACGAGGCTCTGCATGCACTCCACCCAGCGCACGCTGCCGGTGACCTGCTTGGTGAGCGTCTCGCGGATTTCCCCGGCACTGGAGACGGCCTTTGCGGCAAAATTGCTCACCACCGTGCAGCGCGGCGTCTGAATGTCCGTGCCTGCCAGCACCACGGCCAGTTTGTCCTGAGCCGACTGCATGAGACGGCTGTGGTAGGCACCGGCCACGGGCAGCGGAATGGCACGTTTGATGCCCTTCTCTTTCGCCTTGGCTGCGGCGGCCTCGATCCCTGCCGCGCTGCCGCTGAGCACGATCTGGCCGGGGGCGTTTAAATTCGCCACATCCACATCACACTCGGCCGCCAGTTCCCGGATGGCGGCTTCCTCGCCGCCAAGCATGGCGGCCATCGCGCCCTTCGTGCTGTCGCAGGCCTCCTCCATGAAACTGCCGCGCTGGAAGACCAGCTTCAGGCCGGTGGTGAAGTCAAAAGTGCCCGCGGCGGCGTGCGCGGTGAACTCACCGAGCGAAAGGCCTGCCGTGGCGGCGATCTCGAGCTGCGGAACCTTCGCCTTGAGCACTTCGAGAATGGCAAGGCCGTGGGCGTAGAGCGCCGGCTGGCAGCGGCTCGTCTTCGTGAGTTCCTCCATCGGGCCTTCAAACATCACCTGGGTCAACGGGAAGCCGAGCGCCGCATCCGCCTGGTCGAGCAGGCTGCGGACTTCCGGGAAGGCCTCGGCGAGGTCCTTGCCCATGCCGACTTTTTGAGCGCCCTGACCGGCGAAAAGGAGAACTGCGGGGAGAGACATGATGAATGGGAATGGAATGGTGGGAGGGTCGATAAATGGGCTGCAAGGCCCGGTCAAGGGGGCAGCGCCGCTGAAACTCTCCGCACAAGGGCCGGTCCGGACGCCCCCCCCGTCCCCTCCGATGAGAAACCATGCCATTTCACGCTAAGAAGCCCTTTCCGTGTGATGTTGAGCATGCCGGCCAAGCCAGCCCTCCTGCCATGAACCGTTTGCTGCTCACCTCCTGCCTGTTCCTTGCCGCGTTCACACTGCACGCCGCCGATGCGAAGAAGCCGAACGTGCTCTTCATCGCCGTCGACGACCTGCGTGACTGGGTGGGCTACCTGCACCGCAACGAGCAGACGAAGACGCCGAACATCGACCGTCTCGCCAAAATGGGCACGGCCTTCACCCGCAGCTACTGCGCCGCGCCGGTGTGCAATCCCTCGCGCACCGCCCTGATGAGCGGCCTGCGGCCCTCCACCACCGGCGTTTATGGGAATGAAACCGACTGGCGCAAGATCGTGCCGGAGGACAAGCCGCTGACGGCGGCGTTTCGCGGCGCGGGCTATTTTGTCTGCGGCGCGGGCAAGATTTACCACGGCTCCTTTGAGCGCCGCAGCGAGTGGGACGACTACTTGGAAAACGAGGGCGGCGGCAAGGCAGAGAAGAAACTCTCTCCAAACGCGAAGGACGACGGCGTCGGCGGCATCAAGTTCGCGCCGCTGGATTGCGAGGACAAAGATCTGCCCGACTACAACATCACCAACTACGGCATCGAGCAGCTCGGCAAAGCGCATGAGAAACCCTTCTTCCTCGCCGTGGGCCTGCACAAGCCCCACATGGCCTGGAACGTGCCGCAGAAGTGGTATGACATGTTTCCGCTCTCCGACATCAAGCTGCCGCCTTACAAGGAGGACGACCTCGCCGACATCCCGCCCGCAGGCGTGGCGATGGCAAAGCCCGGTGGTGATCATAAGGCCATCCTCGAATCCGGCCGCTGGAAGGAGGCGGTGCAGGGTTACCTCGCCGCCATCGCCTACACGGACATGAACATCGGCCGCCTGCTCGATGCCTTCGACAAATCACCGCACAAGGACAACACCATCATCGTGTTCTGGTGCGATCACGGCTGGCACCTCGGCGAGAAGCATCACTGGAGGAAATTCGCCCTGTGGGAGGAGTCCACCCGCTCGCCGCTGCTCTGGGTCGTGCCCGGTTTGACGAAACCCGGCAGCATTTGCGAGCGCACGGTGGGTCACATGAGCATCTACCCCACGCTCATGGATGTGTGTGGCATTCCAAAACCCGCTCATCTCGAAGGCGTGAGCATCAAGCCCCTGCTCGAAAATCCCGCCGCCGCATGGACCACGCCCGCGCTCACCACTCACGGATTCAACAACCACGGCGTACGCAACGAAGGCTGGCGCTACATCCGCTACTCCAACGGCGAGGAAGAACTCTACAACGAGGCCACCGACCCCAACGAATGGACCAACCTCGCCCAAGACCCGCAATACAACGACACCAAGGCCCAACTCGCCAAATCCATCCCTGCCACCAACCAGAAACCCGCCCGTGACGAGGAGCAGAAGCAAAAGAACAAGGCCGAGAGGAAGAAAAAGAAGGGGAAGGTGGTGGAGTGAGGCCGATTTTGAGAGGATTCTCACCTCTGAGCATCCTCGAGCACTCGTTCGAGGCCCACGACACCATTCCACCCATCGGGATCATCTGGTGGGTTTGTCATCAAACGCAGTTCGCCATCGTAACTGACAAAGCGCATCTGGCTATCTACGCCTTCGGCTTGGAGCTTCAGATTCCAGTCACTTCGGCTCCAAATGCCTGAAAAGCCCTCATTCCACGAATGGTAGTCCACGCGATGGTCGGGATGCAGCGTGATTGTCTCCCGTTCATCAGCCCAAGTGCCCGTAATCAACTCGTCAGACCGAATGAGCGGATTCCAATCCATCAAAGAGTTGAAGTAGGCATCAGCAGACAGCAACCCGACGCCCGAAGTTGCCAAAAAGGCTCCCAATCGTTTCAAAGTCCGAATCCGCTTCCAGAAGCCAACAAGCAGCAAAAGCCCGCCTGTCACGATGCTACCCAAAAGCACCAAATAGATGACGGTGTAGCCAAAGGGGATGGAAGTGTGAAACATAGCTCGTCCTGACACACGTGTTGGCTCCAATGTGTCGCTTGGATCGAATGCACAATCAAAAAGCCCAGGATTCTGGCGAATCCTGGGCTTTGGAAGGTGAGTTTGGCTTTTCAGCAGATCACGGCAAACTCGTCGCGCCCATGAGGAAGCGGTCGCATTCGCGGGCGGCGCCGCGGCCTTCGTTGAAGGCCCAGACGACGAGGGATTGACCACGACGGCAGTCGCCGCAGGCGAAGACGCCGGGGATGCTGGTGGTGTATTTCTCGTGCTCGGCTTTGATGTTGCTGCGGGGGTCGGTTTCGAGCTTGAGGGCCTCGATGAGGGGCTGCTCGGGGCCGAGGAAGCCCATGGCGAGCAGGACGAGCTGCGCGGGGAGGACTTTTTCGGTGCCGGCGACCTTCTGCGGGCCGAAGTTGCCTTTGTCGTCTTTCTTCCACTCGACATCGACGACGTGGACGGCTTTCACATTGCCGTTTTCATCGCCTTCAAAGTGGGTGGCGGTGGTGAGATAGACGCGGGGATCGTCGCCGAACTTGGCGGCGGCTTCTTCCTGGCCGTAGTCCATCTTGTAGGTCTTGGGCCATTCGGGCCACGGATTGTTCGCGGCGCGGGTCATGGGCGGTTTGGCCATGATTTCGAGCTGCGTGACGGTTTTGCAGCCGTGACGGACGCTGGTGCCGACGCAGTCAGTGCCGGTGTCGCCGCCGCCGATGATGACGACGTCTTTCTTGTCGGCGGTGATGTAGTCCTTGCCTGGATCGAGCACGGCCTTCGTATTCGCCGTGAGGAAGTCCATGGCAAAGTGGATGCCCTTCAGCTCGCGGCCGGGGATCGGCAAATCACGCGGCTTGGTGGCTCCGGTGGCGACGATGATGGCGTCGAAGTCCTTGCGGAGCTGCTCGGCGGTGATGTCGGTGCCGACGTTGACGTTGCACTTGAAGGTGACGCCTTCGTCTTCGAGCAGCTTCACGCGGCGGAGGACGACTTCCTTCTTGTCGAGCTTCATGTTGGGGATGCCATACATGAGGAGGCCGCCCGGACGGTCGGCACGCTCAAAGACGGTGACGGTGTGGCCGGCTTTGTTGAGCTGCGCGGCGGCGCTGAGACCTGCGGGGCCGGAACCAATGACGGCGACTTTTTTGCCGGTGCGCTTTTCAGGCGGCTCGGGCTTCACCCAGCCTTCGTCCCAGCCTTTGTCGATGATGCTGACCTCGATGTTCTTGATGGTGACCGGCGGCTCGTGAATGCCGAGCACGCAGGAGCCTTCGCACGGGGCGGGGCAGACGCGGCCGGTGAACTCGGGGAAGTTGTTGGTCTTGTGCAGACGGTCGAGCGCTTCCTTCCAGAGGCCACGGAAGACGAGATCATTCCACTCGGGGATGATGTTGTTGATCGGGCAGCCGGAGGCCATGCCGCTGATGAGCGTGCCGCTGTGGCAGAAGGGGATGCCGCAGTCCATGCAGCGGGCGCCCTGCTTTTTGAGGCGGTCTTCGGGGAGGTGAAGATGAAATTCCTTCCAGTCCTTGATGCGCTCGAGCGGATCGCGGTCGGCGGGCAGTTCGCGGGTGAATTCGATGAAGCCGGTTGGTTTTCCCATGTCTGTGTGTCTTGCGGTGAAAAGTGAAGGAGGAAAGGTTTATGCGAGGTTGTCCCACTCTTTGGGATCGATCTTGGCTTGTTTGAGGATTCGTTTCATGAGGGTCCAGTCGATGTCTTTGCCGTGGGGATTCGGGATGTGGATGGTTTCTTCTCCGCGACGCATGAGGGGATGACTTCCTCCTGAAGACGGACCGTCGTAACCGCACTGCCGTAGTCGGCGAACCATTTCGCGCCAACTAATAGGCTTCGGCATAGGCAGTCTCGGGTCTGGGGTTCAAGTCGATGCCTCCGACGACGGGCATGGTGTCACCGAAACGCAGTTTCAGGGCCATCCAGTCTTCCAGCACGGACTCAAGCTCGTCCCGGCACGCCTCCAAAGTATCCCCATCGGCCCAGCAGCCCTGACAGGAGGGGATGCTGCCGAAAAAGCGGCCGTCTTCCATGATCTCATACTGAGCCTCATGCATGGCAGCCTGGATGTACTTGGTGAGC
Organism: Verrucomicrobiaceae bacterium; assembly: GCA_015075365.1. GTDB lineage: Bacteria > Verrucomicrobiota > Verrucomicrobiia > Verrucomicrobiales > Verrucomicrobiaceae > Prosthecobacter. The sequence goes on along the minus strand of JABTUN010000003.1, from coordinate 702,153 downwards.
ATGTTGGGAGTTTACTCGGTGAAGGAGAATCTCAAAAGGCCAATTTTTAACCCCCACCCACGCGGGAGGCGTCCTTCGAGTTGGATTCAAAGGCGGCGATGAGGGCGTCGTCGCCGGTGAGGCCGTCGGCTTTGGCCTTGTCGAGGGCTTTGAGCACCCGGGCGTAGTCGCGCGGCAGCACTTTGACGAACTGCTTCACGCTCTGCTCCCACAGCGCGAGCACCTTGAAGGCCTTCTGGCTCTTCGTGGCCTCGGCGTGCTGCTTGATGAGCTCGTAAAGGCTGTCGATCTCGGCCTGGTCTTCGAGGGCGACGAGGTCGCTCATGCTGGTGTTGCAGCGTGTTTTGAAGTCGCCCTTCTCATCGAGCACGTAGGCGATGCCGCCGGACATGCCCGCGGCGAAGTTGCGGCCCGTGGTGCCGAGCACGACGACGCGTCCGCCGGTCATGTATTCGCAGCCGTGGTCGCCCACGCCTTCGACGACGGCATCAACGCCGCTGTTCCGCACGGCGAAGCGCTCGCCCGCGACGCCGCGGAGGAAGAGCTGGCCGCCGGTGGCGCCGTAGAGCGCGGTGTTGCCCGCGATGATGTTTTCCTCGGCGGCAAAGGTGCTGCCCTCCGGCGGATAGACGATGATTCGGCCACCGCTCATGCCCTTGCCGACGTAGTCGTTGGCATCGCCGGAGATCTCGAGCGTGACGCCCTTCGGAATGAAGGCGCCGAAGCTCTGACCGGCGCTGCCGTTGAACTTGAGGTGCACGGTGTCGTCCGGCAGGCCATGCCAATGCTTCTTGGTGATCTCGTTGCCGAGGATGGTGCCGACGGTGCGGTTGACGTTGCGGATCGGCAGCGTGGCGCTGACTTTTTCGCCCTTCTCGATGGCCGGCTTGCACAGGTCGAGCAGCGTCGTGATGTCGAGGCTCTTCTCGATGCCGTGATCCTGCTTCTCGGTGCAGAAGGTGCCGACCTCAGGGCCGACATTCGGACGGTAAAGCAGATTGCTGAGGTCAATGCCACGCGCTTTCCAGTGATCGACGGCCTGACGAGGCTCGAGCACGTCCACGCGACCGACCATCTCTTCGAGTTTGCGGAAACCGAGCTGCGCCATGAGCTCGCGCACTTCCTGAGCGATGAACTTCATGAAGTTCGCCGCGTATTCGGGATCGCCGCTGAACTTCGCACGGAGCTGCGGGTCCTGCGTGGCGACGCCGACGGGGCAGGTATTCAGATGGCAAACGCGCATCATGATGCAGCCCAGCGTGACGAGCGGAGCGGTGGCAAAGCCGAACTCCTCCGCGCCGAGCAGCGCGGCGATGACGACATCGCGGCCGGTCTTCATCTGGCCATCGGCCTCGACGACGATCTTCGAGCGCAGGTTGTTCAGGAGCAAAGTCTGATGCGTTTCGGCGAGACCGAGTTCCCACGGCAGGCCAGCGTGCTTCACGGAGGTCTGCGGCGAGGCGCCGGTGCCGCCATCGTAACCGGAGATGAGCACGACATCCGAGTGCGCCTTCGCCACACCAGCAGCGATGGTGCCGACACCGACTTCGGAGACGAGCTTCACGCTGATGCGAGCTTCGCGGTTCGCGTTCTTCAGGTCGTGGATGAGCTGCGCAAGGTCCTCGATGGAGTAGATGTCATGATGCGGAGGCGGCGAGATGAGGCCGACGCCCGGCGTGGAGCCGCGCACCTTGGCGATCCAGGGATACACCTTCGATCCGGGAAGCTGGCCGCCTTCACCGGGCTTCGCGCCCTGGGCCATCTTGATCTGGATTTCGCGTGCCTGACTCAAATAGAGGCTCGTCACACCAAAGCGACCCGATGCGACCTGCTTGATCGCCGAGTTCTTCGAATCGCCCTTCTCATTCGTCCAAGTGTAGCGGGCAGGGTCTTCGCCACCTTCACCGGTATTCGATTTGCCGCCCACGCGGTTCATGGCGATGGCGAGCGCTTCATGCGCCTCGCTGGAGATGGAGCCGTAGCTCATCGCGCCCGTTTTGAAGCGCTTCATGATGCTTTCGACGCTCTCGACCTCTTCGATCGGCACGGGAGTCTGCGACTTGAAGTCGAGCAGGCCACGCAGCGTGTAGAACTGCTTCACCTGCGTATTCACCAGCGCGGTGTATTGCTTGAAGGTGTCGTAATTGCCTGTGCGCACCGCCTTTTGCAGCGTGTGGATCGTCAGCGGGTTGAAAAGGTGGGCTTCACCTTCTTTACGCCACTGATAGTCACCGCCCACGTCGAGCGCATGCACCTGCGAGTCGCGATCCGGGAAGCCGCGCATGTGGCGCTGGATGGCCTCTTCGGCGATCACGTTGATGTCGCTGCCTTCCACGCGAGTGGCGGTCCAGGTGAAATACTTGTCCACCACGCTCTTGCTGAGGCCCACGGCTTCAAAGATCTGCGCACCGCGATAGCTCTGCATCGTGGAAATGCCGATCTTCGACGCGACTTTGATCACGCCCTTCGTGGCGGCCTTGATGAAGTTATAAACCGCCTTCTTGTGGTCCACGTTCACGAGCAGACCCTGGCGGATCATGTCGTCGAGCGTTTCAAAGGCGAGGTAAGGATTGATCGCGCCGCAGCCGAAGCCGATCAGCGTGCAGAAGTGATGCACTTCACGCGGTTCGCCGGACTCGAGCACGATGTCGCACTGCGTGCGGGTGCCCTTGCGGATCAAATGATGATGCAGACCGCCCACGGCCAGCAAAGCGGGGATCGGAGCCTTTTCGGCCGAAACGCCGCGATCCGTCAAAATGAGGATGTTGCGGCCCTGTTTGATCAAATCGTCCGCCTGGGCGCAAAGTGCGTCCATCGCGGCTTCGAGGCCCTTCGCGCCCTGTTTCGGGTCAAAGGTGATTTCGAGCGTCGCGGAGGCAAATTCGCCGCTGGCGATGCCTTTGAGCTTCGCGAGCTCTTCATTGCTAAGGATCGGCGTCTTCAGCTCGATCAAATGGCAGCTTTCCGGCTTCGGATCGAGCAGATTGCCCTCGCGACCGATGGTCGTGATCGGCGACGTGACGATCTCCTCGCGGATGCAGTCAATCGGCGGGTTCGTCACCTGCGCGAAGAGCTGCTTGAAGTAGTCGTAAAGCAATTTGGCCTTGTTCGAGAGCACCGCGATCGGGATGTCGGTGCCCATCGAGCCAATCGCCTCCACGCCGTCACGAGCCATCGGCACCATGAGCATGCGGAGGTCTTCCCAAGTGTAACCAAAGGCCTGCTGGCGCTTCAGCATCGTGTCGTGATCCGGAAGCGGCGCAGGCGCACCGTCAGCGATGTCGGCCAGCTTCACCAGATTCTTGTCGAGCCACTCACGGTAAGGCTTCTCGGCGGCGATCTTCTCCTTGATCTCGTCGTCCGGCACGATGCGGCCTTCTTCCATGTTCACGATGAACATCTTGCCCGGCTGCAAACGGCCCTTGAGCTTCACATTCGCCGGATCGACCGGCAAAACGCCCGCTTCCGAGCCCATGATGACGAGATCGTCGTGTGTGACATAGTAACGCGACGGACGCAGACCATTGCGATCCAGCGTCGCGCCCATCATCGTGCCATCGGTAAAGGCGACCGACGCAGGACCATCCCACGGCTCCATCAGGCAGCTGTGGTATTCGTAGAAGGCCTTCTTCGACTCGCTCATCGACTCGTGGCCGCTCCATGGCTCCGGAATCATCATCATCATCGCGTGCGGCAACGAGCGGCCGCTCAGAACGAGGAGTTCGAGGCAGTTGTCAAAGATCGTCGAGTCCGAGCCGTCCACGTTGATGACCGGCTTGATCTTCTGGATGTCATCGCCAAACAACTCCGACGCGAACAGCGACTGACGGGCGAGCATCCAGTTGATGTTGCCACGCAGCGTGTTGATTTCGCCGTTGTGCGCGATGTAGCGATACGGATGCGAACGCTCCCAGTTCGGGAAGGTGTTCGTCGAGAAACGGCTGTGCACCAGCGCCAGCGCCGACTCCATGTCCTCATCGGCCAGATCGAGGTAGTAACCACCGACCTGCATCGGCGTGAGCATGCCTTTATAAACCAGCGTGCGGCAGGAAAAGCTCGGCGCATACCACACCGGGTCCACTTTGGCGACACGGATGGCATTGTGAGCCACCTTGCGCAGCACATAGAGCTTCCGCTCAAAGGAAAGATCATCCAGCGCCGACGCATGGCGCTTCACAAACACCTGGCGCACCAGCGGCTCGCTTGCCTTCGCCGATTTGCCGAGTGTCGAGTTGTCCACAGGCAGCTCACGCCAGCCAAGGACCGGCATGCCTTCCGCCGCGGCCACTTTTTCGAATTCTGCCTTCGTTTTGGCCCACGAATCGCCACCGCGGGTGGTGAACACATTCGCCACGCCATACTGACCCGCCGCCGGCAGCTCAAAACCCGCCTCCTTGGCCTTTTTCGCCAAGAACTTGTGCGGCGTCTGGATCAAAATCCCCGCGCCGTCGCCGGTATTCTCTTCCACGCAGGCCCCACGATGATCGAGGTTCTCCAGAATCTGCAGCGCATCCGCCACGATTTTGTGCGATTTTTTCCCCTTCATATGGCAGACAAAGCCGACGCCGCAGGCGTCATGCTCATTGCGCGGATCGTAGAGACCTTGAGCGGGAGGGAGACCGGGGTTGTTCATTGGTGAGGTTGAGGGGGAAGAATCGAGACACCCCTCCCGCCCGGCCGGAACGCAGGACGGGAAAGGGGGCGGCATTTAGCCGATGGGCAGAAACGGTGCAAGAGCATTCTGGGGGCCAACCTGCCCCCTATTTTCGCCCACGGCGAGCTTCAGGATTCGCCTCGTGTTCCCTAGCGGATGAAGTAGCTCAAATTCTCCAGCTCCACGGCCAGATCGACGCTGTTGACGACCACGTTTTCCGGCGTCTCCAACACGGTGGGGGAAAAGTTCAGGATGGCCTGGATGCCGTTCTCGACCAGTTCATTGCAAACGGCCTGCGCATTGACAGCCGGCACGGTGAGGATGGCCATCTTGACGTTGTTTTTGAGGATGTAGTCCGCCAGCCCGGTCATCGGCAGAACCGGGACGCTGAAATGACCTGCCGACTTCGGCATCAGGTCAAAGGCGGCGGTGATCTCAAAGCCCTCCTTGCGAAAGCCGCCGTAGCGCAACAGCGCGGAGCCGAGATTGCCCACGCCGATGAGGATGACTGGCTGGAGACGATTCTGGCCGAGCACATCGGCGATCATCTTTCGCAGTGCCTCGACGTTGTAGCCGAGGCCGCGGGTGCCGAGCTGGCCGAAATAGGTCAGATCCTTGCGGAGCTGGGTCGATTTGACCCCTGCGGCCTTCGCCAGCGCGGCGGAGGACACCGTGTCCACACGATTATCCCGCAGCTTCTGCAAGCAGCGCAAATAGATGGACAGGCGGTAGATGGCCTTCCGGGGCGGGGTTGGGGATTTGGGGGGCGGCACTCGGGCGGATTCATCGGTGTTTCCGCCTCTTTGTCAACGAACGCGGACTTAGCGTCGCGGTCCTGGCAAATTCTGCGGCATCTTCGGTGCCGGCGCGGCATCCGGGATGCGTTTCTCAGCCGGGATGCCGAGGTACTGCTCCACTTCCTTCAAATGCTGCACGAGGCCCGGCGTGGCGCGTTTCCTGTCATACTCGCCCTTGAGGATGTCGTAGGCCTTGCGCCAGCTTTCCGCGTCACTGGCGCGCGCGTAGGCGAATCCGGCGAAATGCAGCGTAAAGCCCGGCCCGCCGTGTTGGAACGCCTGCCAGAAAGCATCGCCCGCCTTTTTGTACTCGTAGCTGCGGCGGAAATAAATCTCCGCCAGCCGTTCCCACAAGCGGGCGCTGTCCGGACGGATTGCCAGCCCCTCCAGCAGGATGTCGATCCCGCGTTTCACATGCCGCTCACGGAGCTGCCCCTTCAGTTCGTTCGGCAGATCCGTCCGGTAGTGGTAATGGCCCGCCGCGTTGTAGGCCATATGCCACGCGGCATCATCCCAATACCGCTCCACGCGCGGCTGCAGCAGCGTGATCACGCGGTAGAGGCTGTCCACCTGCGCCCAGTTCACGCGCTTGAACTCCACATGCGCGCGCAGTTGCAGCATGGACGCCACCAGGCCGCGCAGGCCGCCCAAAAGCGCTGTCAGGCCGGTCTGGCCCATCAATTGCATTTTTCCGGCCGCCACCGGCTCGTCAATGAGATGCTCCGCACGCAAACGCGCCGTCACACGCTGCTCCTGCGGCAGTTTCACCGCGCCCATGAGCAGCAGCACGCCCAGCGCCTGGATTTTGCGTTTCATAGCTCCTTCTCCACGAAAACAAGGTGCGTGATCGTGAGGTAACCGACGACATAAAGCGCCGCGATGCCCGTCATGTCCGCCAACGCGCCCCAGGACACCATCTGGCCCTCCACGACGCCGTCGAGAATATCAAACTGCGCCAGATCCGGCACCACCATCGCCAGCACCATGGACGCGCCACGCTCCGCCGTGCCGGAGAGGTGTGGATGGAAGAAAAACTCCCGCAGCAGCGCCTCGCCATGGCCGATGATCACGGCACAAAACGACACCACGATGGTGAACAGCGTCGAGCTGGCGATGCACGACAGCAGCAGCGCCATCGTCGTGACCACGGTGGCCTTCAAGAAAATCGCCCACACGGCCCAGTGCATGTTCCACGTCAGCCCCTGCGCCGCCACGGTCTGCTCCAGCCGCGCCACCACCTCCGGCGTGGCCTGGCGGTCCATTTCCAGCGCATGCAACGCCTCCGCCAGCACGGCATCCTGCCGCGCGTAGATCACCGCGCTGAGCACCGCGTCCATCACGATCAATCCACCGCCCACCAGCAGCAGCACGCCGAGCAGTTTCCCGATCAAATACTCCAGCCGCGGCACCGGCTTCGACAGGATCGTGTAAAGCGTGCGGTCCTCCATGTCCTTCGGCAGCAGCAGGGCTGTCGAGACGATGCCGATCACGATGCTAAAGACCTGCAGGGCGCCCAGCGAAACCGATTTGATCAGCGCGAGCTGCTGCTCCGGATTCACCACTGAAAACATGAATCCAGCCCCCACCACCAGCATGCAAAACAACACCAGGAAGGCCAGCATCTTCATCCGCACAAGTTGCGTCGTGGTTGCCAGCGCCAGCGTCCACACGCGTCGCACACGCAGCCCCATGCCGGCCGCCTGCTCCTGTTGATTCTGTTTTTCGTCCTTCATCACTTCTCACCCTCCGCCGTCGCTTCCAGAAACAGCCGTTCCAGGGTCGTGCGCGGCTTTCCACTGCTCACCAGCCTCGCGCCGCCGCCATTGGCAGACACCAGTTGCTCGATCCTGGCCAGCAGCGCCGGATCGGCGTTCTCGAGCGTGATCTCCGTCTGGTTTTCCACCGCGGTGAGTTCATCGAGGCGCCCTTCGCGCACCATGTTGCCATGCGCCATGATGCCCACGCGGTCGCACACCTCCTGCATCTGCTCCAGCAGGTGGGAGGTCACCAGCACGGTCAGCCCGCGCCGTTTCATCTCCAGAATCAAATCACGAATTTTCCGCGAACCCGCGGGATCGACGCCCGCAGTCGGTTCATCGAGCACGAGCAGCCGCGGATCGTGAATCAGCGCCTGCGCCAGGCCCAGACGTTGCAGCATCCCCTTGGAAAATCCTCCCACACGCCGGTCCGCGGCCGATTCCAGCCCCGTGAGGGCCAGCATCTCCTGCGCGCGTGATTTCAGCGCCGCGCCGCTCAATCCGCACAGGCGGCCGTAAAACAGCAGCGTCTCCATCCCGGTCAGGTGCTTGTAGAAATACGGGTTCTCCGGCAGGAAGCCCACATCGCGGCGGGAGACCACCTCCGTGCTCGATTTGCCAAAAATGCTCGTGGTGCCCTTGGTCGGTGCCAGCAGGCCCAGGATCACCTTCATCGTCGTCGATTTGCCGCTGCCGTTCGGTCCGATCAGTCCATAGACCTCCCCTGCCCTGACATTGAACGACACGTCCCGCACCGCCGTGAACGCGCCCTTCACCAAGGTGCCCTTGAACACCTTGGTCAGCCCGGAAACCTGCACGGCCGTCGTCGCATCACTCATGAGATCCATCACATGAGCGGGATTTGTGCTCTGACAACTCCCCGGTGCCTCGTCAGCGGAAAAAGCCCGGGCTCAAACCTTCTGCACTTCAAAGTAGAGCATCGCGTGGTCGGAATACTTCGCCACCCAGGCGGCGCGTTGCGCGTCCGTGGCCAGATCCGTCCATCCGCTCACGCGCACCGGTTTTCCGCCAAACTGGCGAAACGAGAGATGCTGCGCGGCCACCACATGATCCAGGTTGCTCATGCCATACTGGGCGCTCCAATAAGTCGCCGGCGCCGTCTTTTCGAGCAGGGCCATTTTCCGCCGACCCGCGGCCTTGCGAAGCTCGTCAATCTCGCGCGCTCCGTCGATGTCCTTGTCATTCCCCAGGTAATCCATGCCCATCGTGTTCAAATCCCCGAGGAAGATGTAGTTTGCCTCATCCTGGCCGCCTCCCGCGTCCTTCAGCACCTTGCGGAAGTCCAGCGCGCGCTGCGTCATGTCATGCCGCAGACCAAAGCCGACCGGGTCCGTCATGCTCTTCACATGCAGAAACAGCAGGGGATAGAATTTGCCGTCGATGTAAGGCGTCACCAGCATGCCAGGGCGCAGCGTGCTCTGGCCGGACTTGAACTCCGTCTTCTGCGTGAGGAAGCACGGGATCGTGCGGCGCACGCCCACGAGGATTTCCTGCATCTGCTCCCCCTCCGTGATGAAAAAGTGGTGTTCTGGCATGCTCTCCACCAGCGGGCGGAAGACCACATCACTGCGCACCTCGTAGATCGCCACGATGTCCGCCTTCTGGTCGCGGATGAGGTTGACGATAGGCGCGGGGTCCTTGAGGGGGGCGCTCTGGTTCTTCTCGGTGGCGCCGAAGTGCTCCACATTCCAGGACAGGACGGAAAAGGCTTTGGGCATGGGGATTCCTTTCTTTGGGTGTGTGACCACGTGAATGGAATCACGCGGGACCCGCTCCGCCAGCGATTTTTCGCGGCATATCCGTCACACGCGGCCTCAGTCCGCGCTGATGTCCTTGTTGTAATACACCTTCACAAACTTCATGCCCTTGCGGTCGTCGTAGCCGCGCTCCAGCACGGGCTGCTCCTCCCCGGCGGCCGGCTTGACGTGGATCTCCACGCCCGTGTCCAGCTTCAGCACGGCGGAGATGCGTTTCTTGGCCTTGGTCACGTCCTTCTTGGAGATCTCAAAGCTCGTCTCCAGCGGACGCCCCTGCTCCTCCTCGACACGCGCCCGGTGCTCCTCGAACTGAGAGATCATCTCCGGATTCTTGAGCACCTCCCGCTCGAAATCTTGCAGCTCAAAGGTCTCCCGCTGCTCAAAGTAGTCGAGCGCGTCCTTCGCGGCGGTGGCGGCCTCCCATGGCGGCGTGTCGTCATCCTCCGCAGGCTTTTGCTCCTCCAGGAAGGACACCGCCATCTTCGCATAGGTGTTGGTCAGAAAGGCGGAGTCCGGCACCGCCTCCACGCCGAGAAACTCCCGCACCCAAAAGCGCGTGTCCCCGCCGCTGCGGTCGAAGGTGAGCACATAATAGCCCTTCTCCGGCCAGTAGTTGAGGATCAGGCAGCCCTTGTCGATCTTCTCCGGATTGATCCCCTGCTCCGTCGAGAGACGCAGGTCGCCGTTGCGCGCCGTGATCGTCAAAAAAGGCGTCACGCTGTCGGACTTGAGGATGCACAGCCCGTTCACCAGCTCGCCCTCCACATGCGCCTCCTTGAGCAGCGCGATGCACAGGTCGCCCGCCTTGATGTTCGGATGGTTCGACTTCGCATACAGCCGCCGCGCGATCTCGATGCCGCGCTCCAGCAGCGCGTCCTCGTCCGCGAAGATCGCCTTCGCGCAGGTGTTCAGCTCATGCTGCTCCAGGGAGGCATGGTGCGTGAAGCGGTGGCCGATCAGGTTCTTGAACGGTTTCAAAAAGATCGCCGTGAGCGTCTCCTGGTCCTTCTCCGCGATCTCAAACACCTCCTTCGAGGTCTGCAGCGGCTCCTCGCGCTGTGGATTGCCGATCTTGGCGAGGACGGCCTTCGTGGCGGTGGCGGTGTTGAGACGAAGCTTGATGGAGGACATGCGGGGCGCGGAGAGTTGGGAGAAATCGCCCGCATGCAACGCCGTGTTGGCTGATTTCACCGCAAGAACCGGGTGGCTGCGTGGCGGTACCGCTCCAGAATCGCCGCCATGAACGATTACGAACGCGTGGCACGCATCATCCGCTACCTCGATGCTCATCACATGGAGCAGCCGGGGCTCGCTGTGCTCGCCGCGGAGGCCGGATTGAGCGAATCGCACCTTCACCGCCTTTTCAGCCGCTGGGCCGGCGTGACGCCCAAGGACTTCCTGCAATGCCTCACCGCCGAAAAGGCCCGCGAGCGGCTCCGCCGCGGTGAAAGCGTGCTCGACGCGGCGCTCGGCAGCGGTTTGTCGTCGCCCGGACGCCTCCACGACCTCTGCGTCACGCTGGAGGCTGCCTCGCCGGGCGAGATCAAGGCCGGTGGCGAGGGCTGGGAGATCGTCGCGGGTTTTGCGGAGACACCTTTTGGCCTCGCCTGCCTTGCCCAGGGGCCACGCGGGCTCTGCCATCTGGCTTTTGTCGAAAACGAGGACCAAAGACCTGTCAAAGCAGCCTGGCCGAAAGCGTGTATCCTCTGGAGCAATGCCGCCGCTCGTGAAATCGCCGCACCGATCTTCCACAATGGCCCCGGCAGTGATCTGAAGGCCTACGTACGCGCCACGCCCTTTCAGCTCCGAGTGTGGCGTGCGCTGCTGCGTATCCCGCCCGGCTCGGTAGTCAGCTACGGCCACCTCGCCAGAACCATCGGCTCACCGAAAGCCTCGCGGGCCGTCGGCACCGCCGTTGGGGCGAATCCGCTCGCCTACCTCATTCCTTGCCACCGTGTCATCCGCGAGACCGGCATCATCGGCCAGTATCGCTGGGGCCATGAGCGCAAGTGCGCGCTGCTGGGGCGGGAGTGGGTCGCGTAAAGAAATTCACCAACATTTCACTCGCTCCCTCCACGGCGGTGCTACTCTCCGGGCGAACTCCGTTCACCATGAAAACTCATCTCAGCTTCGCGCTGCTGCCGGCCATGATGCTGGCTTTTTCGACGCTTGCCCCGTCTCTCTCCGCGGCTCCCGCCAAGGGCCGCGCCTCTGAAACCAAAGCTGCCGCGGCCCTGACGGCCACGATCAGCATCAATCCGGCGGAGCTTTCGCCGGAATCGACCATCGAAGTAGTGTTTCCGACGCCGATGGTGCCGAAGGAGAAGATCGGCAAGACGGAGGAAACCTCGCCTGTGGTCGTGGTGCCGGAGTTACAGGGCACCTTTGAGTGGACGAGCACGCGCAGCGGGCACTACAGGCTGGCGCAGTCGCCGAAGTTCGCTTCGAGCTATGAGTTCAAGCTGCGCGGCGGTCTCGCGGATCTCGCGGGCAAGCCGCTTTCGACGGAGGTGCTGGACTCGGTGGAGAGCGCCCAGTTTCAGATCACGGACCAATATCCGAAATGGTATGACGACTACGCGCAGAACCGCAGCCCGAGGTTTCTCTTTGAGTTCAATGACAATGTGAACGCGGCGGATGCGGCGAAGCACATCCGCTTCATCTCCGAGGCGCATCCCGAGGGCGTGGCGGCCACGGTGCGGCATGCGACGGGCAAGGATTTCGAGCAGCGCAGCACCGAGCCGGAGCCGACATGGGCGGAGCAGATTTCCAAAGTGAAGCCATCCCTGGCGACGGATGCCGTGCGGCTCAGCGCGCTCGTCGTGGAGCCTGTGCAGCCGCTGCCGGTGGGCAAGGGCTGGCGTCTGAACATCTCCGAGGAGCTGACAAACGCATCCGGCCATCACCAGCTCGCGAAGGGCGATTCGGTCGATCTCGGCGAGATTCGCGCCTTCGCGGTGAACTCCATCGAGGCGCACACGCCCTTCGATTCGCCTTACTACCTCGACATCCACACGAACAAGAACCTCCTGCCGCCCTCCGACGAGGAATGGAAGCCGGAGCAGGTGAAGGAGTTCGCGAAAAAGATCGCCGCGCTCGTCAGCATCGAGCCTGCGCCTGCTGGAGAACTCAAAGCGGACATCGCGGGCCGCACGCTCACGTTTTCGGGCGCGTTTGAGGTGAACAAGAAGTACCAGGTCAAAGTCGCGCCCACACTCACCTCCGGCGATGGCATGGCGCTGAACGCGGCCTTCGACGGCGAGGTGATGTTCGTGCCGAATCCGCCTTATGTGGCCGCGCCGACCTTCATCCAGGGCCAGATGGCGAAAGGCGGGGCGAATTATGAGTTCAGCGTGGCGAATGTGTCGCAGGTGCGTGTGCGGGCGAAGAAGCTCACGGGGCCGGAGTTGCTGCAGGCGCTGGATTTGTATCGCGGCTACCGCACGGCCTTCTATGGCAACGACAAGCAAAAGGCGGCCTACAAGACGACCTCGATCGACCAGTATCCGGGCGCGCAGATCTTTGATCGCAGCTTCCCGATCAACAAGCCGCTCGATCAAAGCGAGATCGTGAAGCTGAACTGGCGGGAAATTCTCGCCGGGCAGCCAGCCGGGCCGATCTTCATCGAGATGGAGGGCACGGCGGCGGCCGGCTTGAAGGAAAAGGGCGTCGTCATACAGACGCTCGTGCAGTTCACCGACATCGGCCTCATGCAGAAGAGCAACGGCAAGGAATCGCTCGTGTATGCAACGTCGCTGGAAACGGGCAAGGCGCTCGCCGGTGTGCGCCTCACGATGGTGGACAGTGATTCCAAGCTGATCGGTTACGGTGATACCGATGCGGGCGGCATCGCGCGCGTGCCCGGTACCGTTCCGGCCTTTGTGCTCGCGGAAAAAAGCGGCGACTGCACCGTGGTCGAGTGCCATGGCGGCGAGTCGAGCGTCAGCGTGCCGTGGGACATCAACCAGACCTATGAGAGCGTGTGGCAGCCGCAGCGCCGCACTTTTGTGTTCTCCGACCGTCCGCTCTACAAGCCAGGCGACACCGCGCACTTCAAGGCGCACACGCGTCTGCTCATTGGTGATGATTTGAGTCTCGACGCGGCTCCCGCGACGGGTCGGCTGACGATTCGCGATCCGCGTTACCGCGTCGTGGTTGATAAGGAGGTCACATTCACCGCGAACGGTGCTTGGGCGGATGACATCGCGCTGCCCACGGGGCCCGCAGGCTGGTATGACCTCAGCATCAGCCTCAAGACGACAAACGAGAACAGCAATGTCAGCGACAGCGGCGGCATGAACTTCCGCATCGACGACTACAAGCCGAACACCTTCGAGGTGAAGCTCGACACCAAGAGCATCAAGTTTGCCCCGGACCGCATCCAGGTGCCGCTGAGCGCGAATTACTTCATGGGCAAGTCGCTCTCCGTCGCAGGCATCGAGTGGAGCGCGAATGCCACGCGCGAATACCAGCCGCCCGCGACCTTCAAGGATTACCATTTTGGTGATTCGCCCGCATGGGCGCACTACGGCCAGGATCGCGACTCCGACGGTGATTACATCGACCGCAACGACCAGGAAGAGACCGAGTGGTTCGTGAATGGCGACCTGCTCATCTCCGATGACGGCACCGCGACGCTGGAGATGCCCATGCCTCCGCCGGATCGTGCCGCGCTGCCGCAGCGCGTGCGCGTGAGCGCGGAAGTGACCGATGTGAACGAGCAGACGGTGAGCGCTGCGGAGGAGTTCGAGGTGCCGGGTGCGCAGTTCATCGTCGGCCTGAAAGGACCGGACTATTTCGCCACGGCGGGCAAGGCGGTGAATCTGGAAGTCATCGGCATCGATCCGAAGGGCGCGGCCCCCGGCGTGCCGGTGAAGGTGGATGTGCGGATCGAGCGCCAGCAGTATCACACGCTGAAAATCGCCACGGCAGGTGGTGGCAGCACCACGAAGGACCAAGTGGTGCTTCTGGAAGAGTACAAGCAGTCCCATGAACTGAAGCCCGCCACCAGCGGCAGCGCGCACAGCGCCAGCATCGCCTTCACACCGGCGCATGGCGGCATTTACTTTGTCACGGCCGAGTCGGTGGACCCGAAAGGCACCAAGGTGCTCTCCCGCATGCCTTTCTATGCCGTGGGTGGCAATGAATTCCCCTGGGCGATGGAGGATGGCTCGCGCATGAACCTCCAGCCGGAGAAAACCGAATACAAACCCGGTGAAGAGGCCGTGATCGTGGTCAAAACGCCCATCGCCGGCACCGCGCTCGTCACCGTGGAGCGCAACAAGATCCACAGCACCTTCACCACCGATCTCACGCTCGAAAATCCCGTCGTGCGGGTGCCGGTCACCGATGCCGAGGCACCAAACATCTACGTCTCCGTCATTGTCATCCGCGGCAGCGCGGCGAGCACGAAGCAGCACAAAATGCCGGAGTATCGCGTGGGCTATTGTGCCTTGAAGGTGGTCAGCGATGCGAAGGGCCTCAAACTCGCCATTTCGTCCGACAAGGCCGAGGTAAAGCCCGCCGAGGTCGTGAACGTCTCCACCACCGTCACCGATTCCAAAGGCCAGCCGGTCAGCGGAGCTGATGTCACGCTCTACGCCGTCGATGAAGGCGTGCTGAGCCTGATGAAGCATGTCACGCCCAATCCCTCCGAATACTTCCACGCGGAGTTTCCGCTCGCCATCGACAGCTTCACCTCCTACGACGGTTTGCTGCCGGAGGAGCTCGCCGCTCGGGATCGTGGCAACAAAGGTTTCGTCATCGGCGGCGGCGATGGTGATGCGCAGATGGCAAACATCACCGTGCGGAAAAATTTCGTCGCCACACCGCTGTGGCTCGCCTCCGCCACCACGGATGCGGCGGGCAAGATCAGCGCCACTGTCACCGCACCGGACAATCTCACGCGCTACCGCATCATGGCCGTCGCCGCGCATGGCGTGGACCGTTTCGGCAGCGGCGAGGGCGCGTTCACGATCAACAAGCCGCTCATGATCGATCCCGCCGTGCCGCGTTTCGCGCGCATCGGCGACGAGGTGCTCGTCAAAGGCATCGTGCACAACACCACGAAGCATTCCGGCAAGATCGAGGTCAGTTTGCAGCTCGACGAAGGCGCGAGCTTCATCATCGAGAAGCGCGAGTTCATCCCCGCGTCGTTCAAACCGGATGCCGGAGGCGATTTGAAGAGGCAGAAGGTCATTCTCGACATCAAGGCCGGTGAAACCGCCGCCACGGCCTTCCCCGTGCAGTTTGTGAATCTCGGCACCTCGAAGTGGAAGTGGGTCACGCAAAGCCTCGACTTCCCCGAGGCCGTGAACGACGCCACGGAGTCCACATTCGACGTGAAGCACCCGCTGCCCGAATTGCGCGATGTGCGCTATGCGCGCATCGACGGCAAGGAGCCGCCCGCTAATCTCATTGAGAAGGTCAATCCAGCCATCCTGGAGGGCGAGGGTGCGCTTTCCGTCAGTGTCAGCAACACGCGTCTCTACGAGGCCCGCGACGCGCTCGACTACGTTTTGCAGTATCCGTATGGCTGCGTCGAGCAGACCACCTCCGCCACGATGCCGTGGCTGGCGCTCGGCAAATACGAGTCGCTTTTCCCAGCGCAGCTCAGCGCTGGCAAAGCGAAGTCCGCCATCCAGGCCGGCGTGAACAAGGTGCTGCAAATGACCACCGATGAAGGCGGCCTCGCCTACTGGCCCGGCGGACAGGAGCCCACGCTCTGGGGCAGCGCTTACGGCGGTTTGATGCTGCTGCGCGCCCGCGATCAAGGCGCAGCCGTGCCGGAGGAGACGATCAACAAGCTCGTCGAGTTCCTCTCGAAACGCCTGCGCGGTCTTGAAGAAGAAAAAGACCTCTATGCCATCACCGACAGCGCCTTCGCCCTCTACACACTGGCGAAGGCCGGCAAACCCGAGCCTGCGTATCAAAACCTCCTCTTCGCGAAGCGCGACCGTCTTCCCGAGATCACGCGCCTCTACCTCGCGCTCTCCATGTGCCTCAGCAACACGCCGGATCAGCAGATCAAGGATACGCTCGGCTGGAAGCCGCCCGCGCCGCCCGCGCCCCCTGCGGCTGCAAAAGCCGCCAAAGGCAAGAAGAGCACTCCCGCGACCAAAAAGACCACCAAACCGGCCGCTCCGACGCCTCCGCCCGTCATTTGGGGCCACTGGGCTGGCAGCGGCGTGAACAAGGCGCTGCGCCTCATCTGCTACACGCACCTAGGCCTCACCGAAGATGCCGAAAAGCTCGCCGTGGGCATCTTGCAGTCACGCAATGGCAAAGGTGACTGGGGCAACACCTACGCGAACGCTTGGACGCTCACCGCGCTCACCGCGTATGAACGCAGCCTCAAGAAGAGCGGCGATCCACTGCTCGCGAAGGCCATCTGGGACGCGCAAAGCACCGAACTCAACCTCACCGGCCCCGCCACCACCGCCAGCGTGAACTTCATCCTCAACGACAAGATCGCCGCCAAGCCGCTGCGCATCGAGGTGCCTGCCGACCGTCAGGCCTTTGCCCGCATCGAGGCGAAGTCCTTCCCGCCCGCCCGCGAGTTTGCCGGGGAGAACAAAGGCTACGCCATCTCCCGCAGCTACGAGAAGCTCAACATCGACGGCACCACCACCGGCATCGACGATCTGCGTGTTGGCGACATGGTCGTCGTCAGTCTCGCCATCGAGATCGGCGGTGGCGACCGCTACCTCGCCATCGACGATCCGCTTCCCTCTGTCTTCGAGGCCATCAATCCCGAGTTCGCCACCATGAACGCCCGCGAAGGCGAGCAGCTCCCCGATGGCACCCAGCCTTGGTTCTGCGACCACCGCGAGATCCGCACCGACCGCGCCCTCTTCTTCACCGACTATGCCCCCGCGAAGGGCAAGTTTACCCTTCAATACCTCGCGAGAGTCATCGCCGAAGGCGACACCACCGCCCCTCCCGCCCGCATTGAAGCCATGTACGAGCCGAACAAGTATGGCCTCACGCCGACGCAGCGTGTGCGCACGCTGCCGAGCGGCAATGCGAAGGTGGCTGGGAAGTGAGCGCGAGCCGCCATGAGGCAGCGAAACTCCAAAGTCCTGTCGTTCGACGAACAACTGAAGCTCTGGCGTGATATCGAAGAGCGCGAGTTCACGCCGGACGAGGAAAGCAGCATGGCGACACGTAACGACGTTGAGTCTCGCATCTCTTCCGCTTTGAGCGCGTTCGGCAGGGACGGCTGGGATTTCCAGATCGACCACTTTGGTCCACCTTCTGGAGTCGTTCATGTCAGCTTGATGAACCATGAATTGCATCGGTGCGAGGTCGTTGAGGCCGTCGCGGGTGCTTTTGATCCGTTTGCACCGCCGTGGGTTCTCGACCTCGGCCTTGTCGATGCCATCGAGAATAACATCTGGGTGCGCTGTGACGATGTCGGGCGGCTGGTCGTTACCGCGACCACATTTTTTCTCGATGAACGACTGGCAGCAAAAGCTCTGCCTTGTCTCCAGACTCGCGAATTACCATGAAGACGATTGTCAGGCGACTTGGGCTAATTCTTATCGCCTTCCTTTTACTCGCCCTGTTCGGCCCGGCGATCGGGAAATCCTGTCTGCATGCGTTGACACCCCATGCGACCCTCACCGCCTGGCGCGCCGAGGTTAAGCGCCTCGACAGCCTCTTTCCGCGTGAGCCCGTCAACGAAGCCAGACGTCTTGAGCTGCTTCGCAAGCTCCGCCGACGCGGCATCCGTCTGGACGAAGGCATCATTGAAGAGATCGACCACCACATCACGCCTTGCACGATCGCCGTGAAGATCGGTTGGCAATGGCAGGAGTTGTTCGGATGGAGATAGTGCGTTGCTGATTTGCGGGTTCCGCGACACGACGTCGAAGTGCTGCTGGACGACTGGCATGGTCTGGATGCTATTCGGTGCCACATTCTACCCGACATGCTTTCTCCGACTGACTCGATCTCCCACATCCGCGCCGCTTTTCCCGAGCAGGGTTTTTTTGCGGAGAAGGAGTGGGTGCTGTCGCCGGAGGCGTTTGGGCTGGACGGGCGGACGGTGGAGTTGATTCGCGCACTGGGACCCGCACTGCGGGCGTTTCAGCGGGCGTGCAATGCGCTCTACTTTGACGAACGGCATGCGTGGGTGGCGAAGTTGATCGATCAGGGCAAACCGGAGCGCGTGGTGCGGCTGGGGAAGCTGGAGCGATGGAGAAATGACCTTCCGCGCGTGCTGCGGCCGGATTTGGTCCTCACAGAGAGCGGCGTGACGATTTCAGAGCTGGATTCGCTGCCTGGAGGCATCGGTTTGACAGCGTGGCTGAATGAAACGTATGCGGCGCTCGGCCAGAGCGTGATCGGTGGAGCCACAGGGATGCTGGATGGGTTCGCAGCGGCGTTTCCGAGCGAGGACATGCTCATTTCGCGTGAATCGGGCGATTACACGCCGGAGATGCAGTGGCTGGCGGAAAAGCTGGGGCGGCGCGTGTTGCGGCCGTGGGAAGTGCAACCGTATGAACTGAGCGGCGCGGCGATTTACCGCTTCTTAGAGCTGTTTGACCTCGAAAACGTCGAGAACGCCGATGCGATGCTGCGCATGGCCGAGAACGGCGAATTGAGCTTCACACCTCCGCTGAAGGCCTTTCTCGAAGAAAAGCTCTGGCTCGCGCTGTTTTGGTCTCCGTCTCTCGAAGACTACTGGAGCGAATCACTTCTCACTTCTCACCTCTCACTGCTTAAACAGTGCATCCCCTTCGGCTGGGTCGTCGATCCCGCGCCGCTGCCGCCTTTCGCCGTGTTTCCGAAGCTCGACATCCAGAGCTGGGACGAGATGAAGACCTTCGGTGGCAAGAAACGCGAGCTGGTGCTGAAGATCAGCGGCTTCTCGGAGCGCGGCTGGGGCTCGCGCGGCGTGTTCATCGGGCATGATTTGTCGCAGGAGCAGTGGGGCGCGGCGATTGACGAGGCGCTGGCGAGTTTCCCGACGAATCCGTTCGTGCTGCAGGAGTTTCACCGCGCACGGGTGGTCATGCATCCGGCCTGGGACGAGGAAAAGCAAGCGACACGCGCGATGCAGAGCCGTGTGCGGCTGTGCCCATATTATTTTGGCGCGGCGGAGGTGGACGAGCCGGTTTTAGGCGGTGTTCTGGCCACGGTGTGCCCGGCGGACAAAAAAATCCTCCACGGCATGCGGGACGCGATGATGCTGCCTTGCATCGCGCGGTGATTTCCGCTCCAATGGCGGCCCATGAAGCTCACCACCGCTCTTTTCCTCGCCTGCGGCAGTCTTTTCGCCGCGGAACCGATCGAACTCAAACTCTGGCCGCAAGGCGCGCCGGAAAAGCCCGGCTTCAAGAGCGAGCCGGAGAAAAAGATCGTCAAGGAGCCCTCGGATGGCGTGGTGCGCCTCACGAATGTCACGGAGCCGATGATCACGGTCTTCAAGCCGGAGAAACCGAACGGCACCTCGGTGCTGGTGTGCCCCGGCGGTGGCTACAGCATCCTGGCGTATGAGCACGAGGGCTCGCAGGTGTGTGAATTCCTCAACCAGCACGGGGTGACGGGCATCCTGCTCAAATACCGCGTGCCGCGTCGCGACCCGGCTGATCCGAGCCGCGAGCCCTTGCAGGACGCGCAGCGCGCCATGGGCCTGATCCGCCATCACGCGACTGAATGGGGGATCAAGCCGGATCGCGTGGGCATCCTCGGCTTTTCGGCCGGTGGTCATCTCACGGTGATGACCGCGCTGCATGCGAATGACCGCACCTACACGACCGATCCGGCGATGGATGTCGAGGACGCGACGCCGAATTTCGCCATCCCGGTTTATCCAGCTTATCTGACGGAGAAAAACAGCGGCTTTGAGCTGCTGCCGGAGTTCAAGGTGACCGCGAAATCACCACCGATCTGCCTCATTCACGCCGGTGACGACCGGATCACGGCGGCGGGCAGCGCGTTGATCTACCTCGAATACAAGAAGCAAAACATCCCCGCCGAGCTGCACATCTATGCCAAAGGCGGCCACGGCTTTGGCATGAAGAAGAACGGCGAGCCGGTGAATGAATGGCCGGCGCGTGTCATCGAATGGATGAGGTCGATGGGGTATGTGGAGTGACGAGTGAGCCACGTTTGGTGCTCTTTTCAGATTCACGCATCATTCCTCACGCATCTCTTTTCCATCCTTCGTCACGACAAACTCGATCGTGAGTTTTTGGTCCGTCTCCTGCGGCTCTTCCCAGGCGCGGCGATAAACGAGGTCGATGCCGGTCCTGCCCTCCGCCACAGCGAGGAACTGCCAGTGCTCCTTTCCGCTGGCACCGACGAGTGCCTGGCCGGGACCGGTGTTGTCCGGGCCTTGGTAGGCGTGGCGTGTTTGCTTCACGACTTTCCATTCAGGAAGGCGCAGGCTGGTCCAGGAGTAGCCGGTGGTGGGATTCGAGGCGAGCTGGAGATCCACGGTCTCTCCGATGATGAGATGCACGGTTTTACCGTGGTCGGCAGCGGTGAGCAGCGGCTGCGGCGGGCGCGGCGCGGGCGGGCCGCTGGCGCAGGAGGCGAGCAGCAGGCTGAGCGTGACGAGAAAGGCGGAGATCGGCTTCATTCACCGACACGATCCGCCAAAGTGGTTACCCCGCAAGGATTCGAACCTTGAACGAGAGAATCAAAATCTCCTGTGTTACCATTACACCACGGGGTAGTGGCTGAGCCGCCGCGATAGTAGTGCGATGCGGCGGGCGCGCAAGGAGGAGGTTCAAGAAGCGGGAATTCATCGCGAGAAGCGAGTTGCGGGGCTGGCGGAGGCGGTTAAACACGATGGCTACATCCCCTTTTTGACTTTCATGCCACGATTCCTTTTCCCTGTCCTCGCCACCTGGTGCCTGATGGCATCCCTGGCCGCCGCGCAGTCCGCCGTGATCGTGGTGGATGCTTTCAACCGGAAGGTGCATGTGGCCGGCAATGCGAACGCCAAGCGCGCCGTCGGCGGCCTGGCAAAGATCGCCACCGGCATGGTGGCGCTGGACTGGGCGGAGGCATCCAGGGTCGGCGTGGGTGTGCTGGCGCCGGTACCAGCCTATGCGCCACAGATCGCGGGCGGCGCGTCACCGCTCGGCCTGCAACCCGGTGACTCCATGACGCTGCGCGACCTGATCTACGCCACGATGATGGGCAGCGACAACATCGCCGCGATCACGCTGGGAGACTTCGTGGGCCGCGACCACCTGGCGCGCCTGCGGCGCAGCGGACACCCGATGGACGAGTTTGTGCGGCAGATGAACCAGCTCGCGAAGCGCGAGGGCTGCAAAGGCACGCGCTTCACCAATCCGCACGGGGAGGAAAACTCCCGCCCGGTGCCTTATTCGACGGCGTCGGACATCGCGCGGCTGACGGTGTACGCCGTGTCGCGCCCGGCGATGCGTTTCTACACGAACCAGAGCTCCCGCAGCGTCACGATCTACCGCGCGGGCCAGCAGATCAGCGTGCCCGTGAGCAACACGAACCAGCTTCTCGGCGTGGACCGGATCGACGGCGTGAAGGCGGCCAGCACCTACGCCTCCGGCGGCTGCTGCGCGATCTCCGCGGAACGGCCCTCCACCGTGCAGGTGCAGGCGGACAACACCAGCCACATCTACCGCCACCGCATGATCGTCGTCGTGCTCGGCTCCGCCAATCCCTTCCAGGAGGCGCGAGGGCTGCTCTACCAGGGCTGGGCGGCCTACGACCGCTGGCTGGCCGCCGGAAGGCCCATCACGAACAAGAAACAAATGCTGGCGGACTTTTGAAGTGACAAGTGCCGCGTGAGCCTACGCGGCCCATTTTCTGCTTCACGCACCACGTTTTTCCAGCCCATCCCAACACAACTCACTCATGCGAATCGGTATCTTGAACAGCGGCGGGGATTGCCCCGGTCTCAATGCGGTCATCCACGGCGTCGTCGGCGCGGCACACACGCTCGGCTGGGAGGTTGTCGGCTTCCGAGACGGCTTTGAAGGGCTGCTGCCGCCGGGAGATTACATGATGCTCGATCCGGACAAAACGATCGGCATCATGAAGCTGGGGGGCACGATCCTGGGCACGACCAACAAAGGCCACTTCGTCGCCAAAGTCGGCGAGGGCAATGTGGCCATGGTGCCGCAGGAGATCATCGACAAGGCCAAGACCACGCTGAAACACCTGGAGGTCGGCGCGCTCATCGTCGTCGGCGGTGACGGCAGCCTCACCACCGGCATGCAGCTCTACGCCGCGGGCATCCCGGTCATCGGCGTGCCGAAGACGATCGACAACGACCTCAGCGCCACCGCCTACACCTTCGGCTTCGACAGCGCTTACTCTGCCGTGGTCGATGCGCTTGACCGCCTGCACACCACCGCGGAGAGCCACAAGCGCGCCATGGTGCTGGAGGTCATGGGCCGCCACGCGGGCTGGATCGCCCTCTACGGCGGCATGGCCGGGGGCGCGGACATCATCCTGCTGCCGGAGATCCCATTCAAGATGGAGCATGTGGCCAATGCCATCCGCAAACGCGACGCCGCGGGCCATCACAGCACGCTCGTCGTCGTGGCGGAGGGCGCGCGCGTCGAGGAAGGCTCCCTGTTGACCAAAGGCGGCGGCGAGACCGGCGAGGTGCGCCTCGGCGGCATCGGAGACCACGTCGCGAAGCAAATCGAAAGAATCACCGGCAAGGAAACCCGCGCCTGCACCCTCGGCCACCTCCAGCGCGGCGGAGCGCCGACCGCGCTCGACCGCATCCTGGGCATGCGTTTTGGCGTGAAGGCCGTGCATCTCATCGAAGAGGGCAAATTCGGCCGCATGGTCAGCTACCAGCAGTATCATGTGGGAGACGTCGCCATCCAGGACGCGGTGAACCAGCTCCGCCTCGTCGGTGCCGACAGCGAGGTCGTCAATGCGGCGCGCTCGGTGGGCATCTGCTTCGGGGATTGCTGATCCCCTTCCCTCCTCGCGCGCCTGTCACCGCTCCGCGGACGGCGACGGCGCCTCGAGCAGGCGCGTCTTTTTCTCCACCAGCGGCATCCACAGCGTAATGCGGGTGCCCTTGCCCTCACGGGATTCGATGTCGATCTCCCCGCCGTGTTCACGCACGATCCGGCGGACGATCAGCAGGCCCAGGCCCGTGCCGGTGCTGCGCGTGGTGGCAAAGGGCTGGAACAGCCGCCCCATCTGCTCCGCGCTGATTCCCTTGCCCGTGTCATCAAAGCTCAGCCGCACCTCGTAATCGGTGAAAGTGCCTGTGATGGTCAGGGTGCCGCCTTGCGCCATCGCCTGGCATGCGTTGCGGATGAGGTTGTGAAAAGCCTGCTTCATCTGGTTCGGGTCCAGCGGCATGGCGGGCATGTCCGCGCGCAGATCCAGCCTCACCGTCACCCCGGCCTGCTCGATCTCCGGCTTCAGCACCCGCAGGCACTCCTCCAGCAGGTCGGAGATCTGCGTGCGCTGGAGCTGGGGCCGCGTGGGACGGATCGCCGCCAGGAACTGGCTGATGATACCGTCGAGGCGTTTGATCTCGCCCGTGGCCACGTCGAGGTGCTCGCGCAGCGCCTCCCCCTTGGCCCCCATTTTTTTCAAGCGCCGCTCCAGGAGCTGGAGATGAATGGTCAGGGAGTTGAGCGGGTTTCCCAGCTCGTGCGCCACCCCGGCGGCCAGCATGGTGAAGGCATTCAGCCGCTCGCTCTCGATCTGCTCCTCCGTACGCTTGCGCGTCTCCGTCACATCCCGGATGAGCATCACAAAACCCATGGCGCTGTTCGTGTCGTCGATGGCCGTGATGTAAAAGTTGAGCTGGCGGCTCTCCGGATAAAACACCTCCAGGTCCCGGCTGATCACTGTGCCCGGTTGCCGCATCTCCTCCCAGTCCAGGCCGCGCACGCCCTGGGCCAGTTGCTGGCCCACGACCGCGTCACGCTCCATGCCGAAGAACTGGCAGGCCGCCCGGTTCACATAGGTCACCTTGCCCTCGGGATCGAGCAGGATCACCCCCTCCTGCAGCGCGTCGAACACCTTCTCCAGCAGGCCCTTTTCCCGCAGCAGTTCCAGCACGATGCCCTGCACCTCCCCTGGTTCCAGGCGGTCCATGCGTTTGATGAGCTTGTCGATGAAGGCGGATCTCATGGGCGATAGCGGGCTGCCCATCCTCAACCTTCCAGCAGGATCGTTCAACGCGCAAAGTGCCCGCCCCTGGGCCGAGGGTGCATGCCTGGCAAAGCCCGGCTTTCTTCCCGTTTCCCTCTTTTTCGGCCCATACTGCCGGAAAAACCGCCGAAAAGGAGAAAAGAGGCCGAAAACAGGGCGGGACAGCGGTTGAGCACGCCGCTGAGCCTTGGAAGGCTGCTGAAAAACGCCCTCACCGGCCACTGGCCGGTGCTACAACTGCGGGAGCGCCTGCGCTGTAGATCGGGGCATGGACCCGGTCCGCAGGCCTTGCGGTGTTTTTCAGCAAGCCTGTTAGCGTCTGATGAGCGTCAAATCAGCGGTTCAAAAGTCCCCAATCTTGATGACGCGAGGCAGAACGCGGGACTGCGAACGAGCGTCGCGAGCCTCTGACCTCGGCGGCGGCTTTGTTTTTCAAGGCGGATATGCAGACAAGGAGGAGCGTGAGGGGCAGCTTGTCTCATGCGGCTGCCTGTCTGATGGCGGGGGCTTTCCCCGCTGGAGGAGAAAGCTGCAATCGGGGCTTTTTTCGCAGGATTGGCGGGTTAGGTTCGTTGTTTCGCCCCCCCACACTGACCATGCTGAACCGATTGATCCTCCCCGCTGTCCTGGCGCTCGCCGCGCCGCTCGTGATCCTGGCTGCCAAACCGGACAAACCGAAGAAGGAGAAGGGGCCGTTTGAGGTGGCGAAGCCGGCGTTTGCGCCGGATTACACGCAGCCGGCGTTTGACGCGGGGGCGGTGAAGCCGGAGCATCTGGAGCCGGGGATGTTTACGGTGCCGGAGGGGCTGGAGATCACGGTGTGGGCGACTTCACCGCAGGTGTTTAACCCGGCGAACATGGACATCGACCACGCGGGGCGTGTGTGGGTGACGGAGGGGGTGAATTACCGCCGGCACAGCGGGCGGAGCCGGGAGGGGGACTGTGTGCGGGTGCTTCAGGACACGGACGGGGACGGGCGCTGCGACAGCAGCCATGTGTTTGTGCGGGAGAAGGAGCTGGAGTGCCCGATGGGGGTGGCGGTGTTTGATAATGTGATCTTTGTGTCGGACACGCCGGAGATCATCAAGTACACGGATGTGAACCGGGATTTGAAGTTCGACCCGGCGGTGGACCGGCGGGAGGTGTTTCTGTCGGGTTTTGAGCAGCCGCAGCACGATCACAGCCTGCACAGTGTGTATGCGGGGCCGGACGGGCGGCTGTATTTCAGCAATGGGAACTGCGGGGCGCTGTTTGGCGACCGGAGCGGGCGGACCTTCCGGATCGGGGGGGCGTACATCAACAACAGCTACACGGGGGAGCGCAGTGATGACGGCCATGTGTATGTGGGGGGCTTTACGGCGAGCATCGACCCGGACGGGCACAAGGCGAAGATCCTGGGATACAATTACCGCAACAGCTACGAGGGGGTGCGCACGAGCCTGGGGGACATGTTTTTGAATGATAATGATGATCCGCCGGCATGCCGCGTGAGCCATCTGATCGAGGGCGGGAGCTTTGGCTTTTTTTCACGTGACGGGAAGCGGCAGTGGCGCGCGGACAAGCGGCCGGGGCAGAGCATCCCGGTGGCGGAGTGGCGGCAGGAGGACCCGGGCGTCCTGCCGGCGGGGGATGTCTATGGCGGGGGTGCGCCGACGGGGATGTGCTTTTATGAGAACGGGGCGCTGGGGGAGAAGTGGAACGGGCTGCTGCTGAGCTGCGAGACGGGGCGGAATGTGGTGTTTGGCTACCTGCCGAAGCCGGAGGGGGCGGGCTTCAAGCTGGAGCGTTTTGATTTCTGCACGACGAACACGAGCGGGGTGTTCAAGGGGAGTGACTTTGTGGGCGGGGCGAACAACCTGTCCGATGACCGCCATACGCGCTTCCGCCCGAGCGATGTGTGCGTGGGGGCGGACGGGGCGATCTATATCTCGGACTGGTATGACAAGCGCACGGGCGGGCACCAGGACACGGATGAGACGTGCAGCGGGACGATCTACCGGGTGGCGCCGAAGGGGCACAAGCCGCGGGTGCCGGAGATCAAGCTGGACACGGTGGAGGGCCAGCTGGCGGCGCTGCAATCGCCGGTGAACAACGCGCGGCATGCGGGCTTTATGAAACTGAAGGAGGCGGGGGCGAAGGTGCTGCCGCAGGTGCTGCGGCTGCGGGAGTATGAGAACCGCTTCATCGCGGCGCGCGCGGTGTGGCTGGCGGCGCAACTGGGGGAGAAGGGGCTGATCGCGACGCGGAGCTGGCTGGAGAGCGAGGACGCGACGCGGCGGCTGGTGGCGCTGCGGGCGATCCGCGCGGCGACGGATGACGGGATTGATTTGATCGCGAACATGGCGGGTGATCAGTCGCCAATGGTGCGGCGTGAGGTGGCGGTGGCGCTGCGGGATGTGCCGGCGGCGCAGAGCGTGCCGCTGCTGGCGAAACTGGCGCGCCACATCGACGGGAGCGACCGCTCGATGCTGGAGGCCTGGGGCATCGGCTGCACGGGGAAGGAGGCGGAGGTGTGGCAGGCGCTGCATCCTGGCGGGGAGGACTGGACGGAGGGCTTTGCGCACATCACCTGGCGGCTGCATCCGGCGGCGGCGGTGCCGGCGCTGCAGCAGCGCGCGGGGAATGCGAAGCTGACGGTGGAGCAGCGGAAGCTGGCGCTGGACACGCTGGCCTTTATCCCGGAGGCGGCGGCGGCGAAGGCGGTGCTGGCGCTGGCGAAGGACAAGGCATCCCCGCTGCACGCGGAGGTGATGTGGTGGCTGATCAAGCGCAGCACGGATGAGTGGAGCGGCTTTGGCATCGCGGAGGAGCTGAAGCGGGAGGGGATCTTTGACCCGGAGAACGCGAAGCTGGTGGAGATCGTGACGCCGCCGGCCGTGCCGGCGACGTATCAGGTGGCGGATGTGCTGAAGCTGACGGGGAACGCGAAGAACGGGGCGCAACTGGTGACGCGCTGCGTGATGTGCCACCAGTTCAACGGCCAGGGGGTGGAGTTTGGCCCGAATCTGGACGGCTGGGGCCGCAGCCAGCCGGCGGAGATCATCGCGCAGGCGATCCTGGAGCCGGGCAAGGACATCGCGCATGGCTACGACGGCCAGGAGATCCAGACGAAGGACGGCGTGAGGATCCACGGGATGCTTTTGACGGAGGGGGACATCCTGATCGTGCGCAGCATGGGCGGGCAGAACCAGTTCGTGCCGCGCAGCCGCATCCAGAAGCGCCAGAAGCTGGACCGCAGCCTGATGCTGAGCTCCTTCCAACTGGGCCTGAGCGCGCAGGACGTGGCGGACATCGTGGCCTACATGCGCGGCGGGCAGTGAGCCTGCGCGCGGCATGCATCCACAAAAAAAGCCAGCCGGTGAGGCTGGCTTTTTCATGGGGAAAATGGCGGATGCCGGTGGATCAGGCACCGACTGCGGTGACGACGGGGGCGTCTTCTCCGGTGGGCTTGGGCATGGTGAAGCGGTAGCGGATCTTGCCACGCTTGGCGGCGGCGCGGGCCTTGCGGCGGGTGCGCTCCTTCGGAGTCTCGTGGGCGCGCAGGCGGCGGACTTCCTCAAGAATGCCCTCCATTTCGAGCTTGGTCTTGAGGCGCTTGAGAGCGCGGTCAACGGGTTCGCCTTTGCGGATTTGGACTTCGGTCATACAGGGGGTCGGGGGTGGGTGGGGAAAAGGGCGGCAAGAGTAGGGGCAAGAATCCATGCGTCAAATGGAATGTCAGGGGGTGGCGGAGGTGGTTTTTCAGCCCGGCGGGGCTGCGTCGGCCAGAGGGCCGGACCCGGCGGCGATCCAGCGTGCGTAGCTTTCCGCCACCTGCTCCGGGCGGAGCGCGATGATTTCAGGGACTTCATAGGGATGGAGCGCTTTGAGGCGCTCCTCGAAGGCGGGCCAGTTGCCGGCGTGCGTTTTGAAGACGGCCAGCACCTCGGTGGCGGATTCGACGGCTCCCTGCCAGCGGTAAATGGACTCGATGCCGGGGAGGAGGTTCACACAGGCGGCGAGGCGCGCCTCGACGAGGGCGGTGCCCGTGGCGCGGGCCTTTTCCGCGTCGGGGAAGGTGCATAGGACGACCAGGACTGGGTGCATGACGGGCCACGGTAGGAGATTCCCGATCAATCGCCAGCCTGGAATCGGTGCCTGATAACGAAGGGCAGGACGTTGATGTGCCGCGGCATGGCAGGAGCAACTCCTGCGAGATCCACCGCCGCAGCAGGGCTGTCTTTGGCGAGTAGTGGCTGATGGAATCCGCCACCGCCGCCCGTTGACTTGCCTCCCAATTCCTGACAGCATCGCGCCCACCATGTCCAACGCTCCCGCACCCAAGTTCACCACCACGCACTGGCTGATCATCATCATCGCCAGCATCGGCTTCCTCTTTGACACCTATGAGCTGCTGATGACGCCGCTGGTGGCGGCACCGGCGATCGCGGAGCTGCTGAAGCTGCCCCTGAACAATCCCATCGTGACGACCTGGGTGGGGAACCTGCTGTGGATCGCGGCGCTGTGCGGCGGTGTGTTTGGCCTGCTGGGCGGGTGGCTGGTGGACAAGTTTGGCCGCAAGACCATCATGGCGGCCAGCATCTTCCTGTACTCGTTCTCGCCTTTCTGCGCGGCCTACGCCACCTCGCTGCCGATGTTTGTGTTCTTCCGCAGCACGACCTTCATCGGTGTGTGCGTGGAGTTCGTGGCGGCGATCACCTGGCTGGCGGAGGTGTTCCAGGACAAGAAGCAGAAGGAGAAATGGCTGGGCATCACGCAGGCCTTTGCCTCCCTGGGCGGCGTGCTGGTGACGATGGTCAGCGTGTGGATCAGCAAATATGGCGCGGAGCTGCCGCAGATGGGCCTGCCGCTGGGCCTCGGCTCGAATGACCCCGGCTCCTGGCGCTATCTGCTGATGACCGGCATCCTCCCCGCGATCCCGATCGCCATCCTGCTGCCCTTTGTGCCGGAATCCCAGGTATGGAAAGACAAGAAAGCCGCCGGCGCGCTCAAGCGGCCCAGCTTTGGCGCGCTCTTTGCCCCGGAGCTGCGCCGCGTGACGCTGGTGACCGCCGCGCTGTCCGCCTGCGCCTACGGCATCGCCTTTGGCGCGCTGCAGGTCACCGTGGCGCGCGTGACGCCCGGCCTGCCGGAGCTGCGGGAGCAGTCCAAGGCGCTCGCCCCGCTGCGCAAGGCGGGTGAGGAGCTGAACAAGCAGCTCAACGCCATGCCTGCGGAAGATCCGGGCCGCAAGGAGCTGGTGGCGAAGATCAAGGAAAACTTCGTCCAGCAGAAGCCGATCAACGACGAGGTGAAGAAG
Organism: Verrucomicrobiaceae bacterium; assembly: GCA_015075365.1. GTDB lineage: Bacteria > Verrucomicrobiota > Verrucomicrobiia > Verrucomicrobiales > Verrucomicrobiaceae > Prosthecobacter. Next base: position 672,733 of record JABTUN010000003.1, on the reverse strand, counting down.
ATGGCGGACACCGTGCAGTTCCATCAGGAGATGGGCGGGCTCATCGGACGCGTCGTCCTGGCCCTGCTGCTCATCTGGGGCATCAGCCGCGTGGCCTTGCTCAAGATCTTCCAGATTCCGGCGCTGGTCATCATGCCCGCCACCTACTTCTACTTCTTCCACGAGGGCGGAAACGCCTTCCTTTGGGCCTACGCCGTGTGCGGCCTGCTGACCGTGGCGCAGTTCAGCTATTTTGGGGAATATCTGCCCAAAGTCTTCCCCATGCACTTGCGCGGCACCGGCGGCAGCTTCGCCACCAATGTCGGCGGACGCATGCTCGGCACCAGCATGGCCTTTGTGACCACCAATCTCGTGGCTCCCATGCTGGCGGGCAGCGGCCCCATGCTGCCGATGCATGTCGCCAAGGCCGCGGGCATCGTGGCCACGGCCATCGCCGTGCTCAGCTTTGTGATCGGCTTCCTCCTGCCGGAGCCGAAATCGGAGGAGTGACCGCCGGTTCTCCCGTGCCCGGCTCCGCCCGCAAAAGGGCCTCTTCCGCCATTTTTCTTGTCCGGTTCCGCCGTCTGGTGCGGTATATCGGCTCCCCGCTGTTTTTCCCAACCATGAAGTTCATCGCCCTCTCTATCGCCCTGCTCGCTTCGGTCGCGTCCGCGCAGGATTATCTCGAAATCGCCGCGAATCCGGGTTTGCCGGGCGGTGGGAAGAAAGTCGTCTTGGTCGCGGGTGACGAAGAATACCGCACGGAGGAGTCGATGCCGATGCTGGCGAAGATTTTGGCCAAGAAGCATGGCTTCAACTGCATCGTACTGTTCTCCACGGACGAAAAAGCGGGCTACATCGACCCGAACAACCAAAAGAACATCCGCGGCACCGAGACGCTGAATGACGCGGACCTGCTCATCATCGGCACGCGCTTCCGTCAGCTCCCGGACGAGCATCTGGCGCATTTCGCGAAGTTCCTGAATGCGGGCAAACCGGTGATCGGCTTCCGCACGGCCACGCATGCCTTCACCGGCAATGCGAAGACGGGTGACTTCAAGTGGAGCCAGTTCGGCCTGAAAATCCTCGGCGAGCAGTGGGTGGCGCATCATGGGGCGCACAAGAAGGAAGGCACGCGCAGTGTGTTTGAGACCGCGAACCTCAAAAATCCCGTGCTGCGCGGTGTGGAGGAGATCTTTGGCACCTCGGACGTGTATGCCGTGAAAAACCTCGATCTCAGCAAGGCGACGATTTTGCTGCGCGGTGCCGTCACGACGAGTCTGCACGATCGCTCGCTGCCGATCCAGGGGCCGAAAAACGAGCCGATGCAGGCGCTCGCGTGGCTTTTCAATTACACCGCGCCGGATGGCAAGACGCAGGGCAAATCGTTCTGCACGACGATGGGCGCGGCGGTGGATTTCATCGACGAGGACCTGCGTCGCCTGATCGTGAACGCGGCGTATCACCTCACCGGCATCGAAGTGCCCGCGAAGGCCGATGTGGCCTTTGTCGATCCCTTCAATCCGACGATGTATGGCTTCATCAAGGACGCGGGCTACTTCAAGCAGCGTAATCTGAAGCCCGGCGATTTCGCCACGGGCAAAAGCCCCTCGATGGGCTTGCCAGGTGACAAAAAACCCGACGCTGCTGCTGCCGATCAACCGCCGCATGCGCCGAATGCCGAACCGCCTGCCGCCACGAAGGCGCGTGCGCAAAACGTCGCGCCGCCGAGCAAGGGCGAGCGCATCGTGCTCGTCGGCAACGGTCTCGCCGAGCGTGACACCTGGTACAGCCGCATCGAAACGGAGCTGCAGCTTCGCTATCCGGGTCGCGAGTTGTTTTTCCGCAACATGGGCCATGTTGGCGACACACCGGGCTTCCGCCCGCATCCGGCTCGCGTCTCGCAGTGGGCCTTCCCCGGCGCGGAGAAGTTTCATCCCGACAAGACGGTGCACAACGGCAAGGGCTTCTACCCCACGCCGGACCAATGGCTCACGCATCTGAAGGCGGACACGATTGTCGGCTTCTTCGGCTACAACGAGAGCTTCGACGGCCCGAACAAGGTCGGTAATTTCGAGGCGGAACTCGACGCGTGGGTCGTTCACACGTTGAGCAAGGCCTACAACGGCAAGGAAGCGCCGCGTGTCGTGCTCGTCAGCCCCATCGCGTATGAAGACCAGAGCGCGAAGCGCGATCTGCCGAAGGGCGACGCGGAAAATGCGAACCTGCTGCTCTACGCCTCCGCCATCGAGAAGGTCGCGAAGAAGCATGCGCTGACCTACATCGACCTCTTCACGCCGACGAAGGAGATCGAGGCGAAGGGCGGCGAGGCCTTCACCACCGGCGGATTCGTTCCCACGGACAAAGGCTATGAAAAAGTCGCCGAACTGCTCGCCACCGGCCTCTACGGCCACGCCAGCCGCGAGTCGAAGGCCGATCCGAAGCTCGTGCACGAGGCGGTGAAGCAGAAGGACTGGTTCTGGAACAACGACTACAACATCCTCAACGGCGTGCACACGCACGGCCAGCGCTACAACCCTTACGGCCCACAGAATTACCCGGATGAAGTGAAGAAGACTCGCGAGATGGCCGCGCTGCGCGATGAGCTGATCCGCAATGTCGCCGCGGGCAAGACGACCGATTTGAAGGTCGATGACAGCAAGACGCACAAGCTCCCCGAGGTGCCGACGAACTACCAGCCGAGCGCGAAGAACGGCAGCACGAAGTATTTGTATGGCGAGGAGGCCGTGAAGACGCTCACCGTGCCGGAAGGCTACAAGGTGGAGATGTTCGCCAGCGAAAAAGAGTTCCCGAATCTCGCGAACCCGATGCAGCTCAGCTTTGACAACAAAGGCCGTCTGTGGGTCGCCACGATGCCGACGTATCCGCACTATCGTCCGGGCGATGCGATGCCGGACGACAAGCTGCTCATCTACGAGGACACCAATGGCGACGGCAAAGCGGACAAGGAAACCGTCTTCGCCGACAAGCTGCACCTGCCCATCGGCTTCGAGTTCGCGCCGGAGGGCGTGTATGTCTCGCAGGAGCCGAATCTCGTGCTGCTGCGCGACACGGACGGCGACGACAAGGCGGACAAGATGGAGATCGTGCTCGGCGGCTTTGACACGCACGACACGCATCACGCCATCAGCGCCTACACCGCCGATCCGAGCGGCGCGTTCATCATGTGCGAGGGCGTGTTCCTTCACTCGAATGTCGAGACGCCCTACGGGCCCGTGCGCTGCGTCGATGGCGGCTTCTTCCGCTACAGCCCGCAGCGCGGTCAGCTCGAGCGCACCATTCAGATGAGCATCCCGAATCCCTGGGGCTATGTGTTTGACCGCTGGGGCCAGGATTTCCTCCTCCACACCTCCGGCACCACGATGAATTACGCACTGCCCGTGCAGGTGAAGCCCGTGTTTGGCAGCAAGACGCCCTCCACGCCCGATCTCGTCCCCAAAGGCCACAACGTGCGCCCCACGAGCGGCCTCGAGATCGTGAGCAGCCGCCATTTCCCCGACAACGTGCAGGGCGACCTCATCTACTGCAACGCCATCGGCTTCCTCGGCATCAAGCAGGTGAAAATCGAAGACGCCGACGGCGGCACCGGCTGGAAGACCACGCACCAGCCCGACCTGCTTCAGAGCAGCGATGGCAACTTCCGCCCTGTCGATCTCGAATTCGCGCCCGATGGCAGCCTCTACGTCATCGACTGGCACAACGTGCTCATCGGCCACATGCAGCACAACGCCCGCGATCCGCTGCGCGACCACGTCCACGGCCGCATCTACCGCATCACCTATCCCTCACGCCCGCTGGTGAAGGCCGCGCCGGTGGCCGGAGCCTCGCTCGACCAGCTCTTTGAAAACCTCAAAGAACCCGAGCTCCGCGTCCGCTACCGCACCCGCCGTGAACTGCGCGCGCATCCTGCCAGCGAAGTCGTGCCCGCCGCGACCGCCTGGGCCGCGAAACAGACCGACACGCATGCGAAGCTCGAAGCCCTCTGGGTCACCTGGGGTGCCAATCAGGTCGATGACGCGCTGCTGCGCGAAATGCTCGCCGCGAAAGACTTCCACGCCCGTGCCGCCGCCGTGCGTGTGCTGCGTTACAACACGCATCGCATCGCCGATCACGTCGCCCTGCTCGAAAAGGCCGCGCAGGACGAAAACGGCCGCGTGCGCCTCGAAGCCATCGTCGCCGCCTCCTGGCTGCCGAACATTCCCGCCGCGAAAAACATCGTCGCTCTCGCCTCGAAGCTCCCGCTCGATGAATGGAGCCAGAACGCCGCCAAAACCGCCGCGGATCGCCTCGCCGGCATCGTCGAGGTCGCCAAGCCCGAATACAAAGTCGTCCCGCCGCCCGCGCACTTGAGCGGAGTCGCCAAAGGCCAGTTCACCGCCGGCCAGGAGGTCTATTTCCGCGAAGGCCACTGCGTCACCTGCCATCAGCCGAACGGCGCCGGTCTCGATCCGGCCTTCCCGAGCATCGTGAAGAGTCCATGGGTCACCGACGACAAGGAGCGCCTCATCAAGCTCGTCATGTACGGCCTCATGGGCCCCATCAAGGTCGGCGGCAAGGAATACAACGGCCAGGTCCCCATGACCCCGTTCGCCGGCATGCTCAAAGACGAGGAAATCGCCAATGTCCTCAGCTTCGTCCGCAACCACTTCGGCAACAAAGCCGACCCCGTGACTCCCGCCGAAGTGAAAGCCATCCGCGACGCCAACAAAGGCCGCATGATGCTCTTCACCACGGATGAGTTGCTGAAGCTGCATCCGATGAAGTGATCCTCCACCTCACTCACTCCCCGGAGGGGGCAGATTCTTCTTCTCCGTGGGCTTGGGGACGAGGGTGACGTTTTTGCCGTCGGAGGGGAGCCATTCCTCGGGCGCGCCGGCCTTGGTCATGACCTCGCGCAGGGTGATGGACTTGCCGCCGCGCCGTTTGCTCTCCTCGGCGGCCTCCATGAAGGCGTAGATCTCCAGGGTCTGCCTCGGCGTGAGCGGCGGCTGCTTGGTTTGGAAGAACTTCACGATCTCGCGCAGCATGGGGGTATAGTCGCCCTCGGACTTCTGCTCGACGATGCGTTCCTTGCCGAAGCGGATGACTTTGTAGGCCTTGGCCCCCTCATGAATGGCATGCAGGACGCCGATGCGCCCGCCTTCCCACTGGCCTGTGATGATGGAGGCAGAGGACGAGGTGCTGCGGGCGACGGAGACACAGCCGGTGCCCATGACGGTAAACAGGCTCTCCGCAGGATGGATGCCGTAGAAAAAGAGGTCGGGATGATGCTCCATGATGTGCGCTGGACCGTAGGAGATGGCGCTGGAGGCAGGCTCCTTTTCCGCGCCAGCGACTTCGAGGACGCCGGGATACCAGCGCACGGCGGAGGCGCTGAAGACGGGCACGTTGGCGGCGGCGGCGAGCTTGTAGATGTCCACCGCGTCCTTGAGGGAGGAGGCGACGGGCTTGTCCATGAAGACAGGTTTGCCGAAGGCCAGGATCTGCTTCATCTGCGCAAGGCGCGGACGGCCGTCGAGCGTGAGCAGCAGGATGGCATCCACCTCCTTGCACACCTCGTCGATGCCGGAGGCGATGCGGACGCCGTATTTGTCCCGCACGGCGGCGGTGAAGCCCTGCACGCGGTCCCGGCTTTCAGCGATGTCAGGACTGGGGGTGGGGAAGGCGGCCACGACGCGCCCGCCCACGACATGATTGGGGTTGGCCGTGTCGTTGAGGCGCAGGGTGAACTGCTCCGCGTGGGAGGTGTCGAGGCCGATGATGCCGATGCGCAGGTTTTCCGCCATGCTGTGGGTCAGGGTGAGCACGAGTGTCCATCCTGCCAGCAGGAGCGCCCGGATCGGTCTGGATGGAAACTGATGCATGGACAAACATGAACGCGGCCAGGGAGAAGCGCAACCACACGCCCGCCACTCTGCCGCCGGATGCGGAAACGCACCGCGTGAGGCTACTTATCCTTTTCCTTCTCCTGCCACGGTGCAAACCGGATCGTCGTCACGATGGGACGGTGGTCGCTGGCCTTGTCGAAATCGCGCGCGGAGTAGATGAAGCTGCGTTTGAGGTCAAGGTGCGGCCGGAGCAGGCGGCTGGTGAACAGGTAATCGAGGCGGGAATAGGTGTCCGCCGCGTCCCAAAAGTGCGTCCACACCTCGCCATGGATGTCCTTGAGCCATAGGTCGGTCATCTCCGTCTCGGACCGGCGGTCGCCGATGATGGTGTCGATGGCGGGCTCGTTGCGGTGCTCGTTGAAGTCGCCGTAGGCCAGGATGCGCGCGCCGGGCGCGGCGGAGAAGATGCCGTCAAGGTGCCTGCGCAGCAGGCGTGCCTCGTTGCGGCGCATCTGGTTCTGATCGCCCTCCGGCACCTCGCGTTTGGATTTCAAATGCACGCCGATGAAGCGCACGTCGAGGCTGTTTGTGAACTGGACCGTGGCGTCGAGGATGCCGCGCTGGAAGGGCATCTCGACCTCTCCCAGCTTGTAGGTGAGGCTCGTCTGGGAGTTGCGCGCGGTGATGGGAAAACGGGACAGCAGCGCCAGGCGGCGCGTCTCGTCACCACCGTGCGCCAGCTCGGTGAAGGGCAGGTCGATACCGGCTTGTTTGAGCCGCGCCTGGAGGTCGGCCAGGTCGTCCGCCGTGCCGATCTCGCACACACCGAGCACGTCCGGCTTGATCGCCTTCAAGATGGAGACCACGCGCTCCTTTTCGGACGCCGGTTTTCCCTCCCCGATGAGCACTTTTTTCTGCTCCGGATCGTAGCGGTCCATGGCCAGCCAGTTTTTGACGTTGTAGGCGCAAAAGACCGCCTCCTGGCGCGCGGTCTTGTCCTGAGTCCGGGCGGAGCCGGCGGTGAAAAGAAAAATGGCGGGCAAAACTGCCCGCCACATGGAGAAAAAGCGATTCATGGTTGGCTGGAGGGGGCGGTCATACGTCCACGTTGGCCACCGGCTGGCGCTTTTCCTGCGGCGGAGTCGTCTGGGGGCGCTCGGCCTCGATCTGGGCGTTGTGCAACTCGTGCTCGAACTCATCGCGGGCTTTTTTGAACTCACCCATGCTCTTGCCCAGGCTGCGGGCGAAGGTGGGGAGTTTTTTTGCGCCGAAAAGCACAAGGACGAGGATGGCGATGATGATCAGCTCGGGGGTGCCGAGGGGGCCGAACGCAAGGAGGATGTGGGGGATGTTCATGATGGGACTAGGGTTGCATGGTTGTCGCCTGGCTGCAACGCGGACTTTCAGTCGTTCCCAGTGGGGCCATCGTCCGTTGTTCAGGGCTTGTTGAGGCGGGACGCTTGGGAGAAAGCAACCACCTCACCCGCTTAAACGCGGCTGGGGACGAATGTTTAACATCAATTTCAGCCTTTCCGCAGCGCACCGAAGACCTGTGTCAGCGCATCCTTCAGCAGGCTGCTGTCATTGGAGTGGCAGATGAACCTGGTGCCCTGTTTGATGGCGCGGAGCTGCTGCTCTGTCTTGCCAAACCAGCTTCCGGCCGGGATGTGGCGCTTGTCGGCGGCGTCGATGACCTTTTGAACGACCGCGATGAAGTCCGGGTGGTCATATTCGTTCGGGATGCCCATGTTGGTCGTCATGTCGTTCGGGCCGATGAACAGGGCGCTCACGCCCGGGATGGAGCAGATGGCGTCGAGGTTCTCCACCGCCTTCACGGACTCGATCATCGGCACGAAGAGCGTGTCGGCGCACTTTTGAGCGACATACTCACGCGTCTTCTCGCTGGGCCACTTGCCTTCCTTGATCACGCGTTCCAGCGCCTCGCCCTTGAGCGGGCGGTAGATCGCAGCGGCGGCCAGGCGTTTGAGCTGCTCCACGTCCTCCGCGTAGGGAATGACGACGCCATCAAACGAATCGCACACCTTGGCCACGTCATCGGCATCACGGCTGTGCGTGCGGGCCAGCGTGGCGATGCCCTTGGCAGCCAGCGCGTGGCGCAGCGGCATGAAGTCGGCGATGTCGAGCGCGTTGTGCTCGGCGGTGACGATGACAAAATCCAGGCTGCCGTCCGGGATGAAATCGACAATCGCGGGCACCACGGCGTGCTGCACGAGCATGCCAAAGACGGCGTGCCCCTTCATCATCTTGTCTTTGAGAATGGCGGCAGGTTTGGGCGGGTTCATGGCTTGGGGCTGGTGGCGGGTGGGAGAAAATCCTTCGGCGTGACCTCATGCACCGCCTTCATGATGCGCTCCTCCACATCGGGTGCGAATTTCGTCGGGCGGTCGTAATAGACCATCGCTCCCGCGCCTTCGTAGCCGCCCTCGTCGAGCACACGCCGTGAGGGCACATAGCAGGGCACGTCGTTGGAGTAGCCGTTCACCCACATGCGGGCGTGGTCAAACTCGCGCTTGATGCGCAGGGAGTAATCGACCGTGATCTCGCCGGGCAGGAAGACCATCGCCAGATCGCCACCGAAGCTCCATGTCTGCACGAGATAAGGCAGGTGTGTCGGCAGCTTTTCACCGCGATTCATGCGGGCCAGATTTTTCTTCGCGTGGTAGGCGATGGCAGGTGTTTTCGACTCCGCCAGCGCCTGCCATTCCTCGCGCGTGGGCAGTTTGTCGAAGGCCAGCTCGATCTGTTTGGCGTTGCATGTCACCGGCCCGTTCACGGGCTTCATCTCCGCCTGCACGAGTCGTTTTGCCTCCGCGCCAAGGTCCTCGCCGTATTTTTTGACGAGTTCCATCGTGCGGCGCGGGTTTGGATTCTGATCCGCGCCGCAGCCGATCGCCGTGAGGGCGATGGCGCCGGGAAACTCGCGTTGTAGCGCCTCCTGAGCGCATCCAGCCCAGTCGCCGTGGATTTCATCAATGCCGATGGTCGTGCAGTGGCAGGCGTAGCTGGTCAAAATGGCCCGCACCTTGCCATCCTCGCCCGTGGCGCGCAAAACGGGCAGGTCGTGATCCACCGGCTTGGTCGGAAAATTCCGCCGGTTCGCCGCGAAACCGACTTTTCCGACGCTCCAGGCCAGCGTGGCCGGTTTGCGGTCCGCCAGGGCTGCGAGCGCGACTTTTTCGATATGGTCCGTCAATTCGCGCGTGTAGCGCTCGATGGCCGGCAGATGCTCCAGCGGAATGTCCATGCTGAAAAGGTTCGGCAGGACGCCGATGAGCATCGGCGCGCAATGCGTGTGGCTGGAGCAGATGGCAAAGCGTTCGTTCCTGACTTTCGTTTTCGTCATGAGGCGTTTCAGCACCTCGTCACGCATCGCGGCGGGCACGCCGCAATTGTCCACCGTCACGATCACCGCCGGGCCTTCCGCATCACTGCCAATCGCCAGCGCCTTGGCAAAGATGTGTTGTGAGACGCCCGTGTTCGGCAAACGCCGCCCGCCGTAGCCGCTGAGCCGCACCGGATAATCCGGTGTGATGTCCACCGACGCGGCCCCGACTTGTCTTTGAGTGTCCGCTGCGAGAAGGGCAAGCGGTGAGAGGAACAGTGACAGCAGGATGAATTTCATGAGCGCTTCACTACGCGCCGCGGGTGGGCGGACTTGCCCCTGCGCCGTGTTGTCGTGAAGAAAGGAAAGCTGCCAGCGAACACCACCGTAGTTCCGGGACGCATGTTCACCTTCCCGAGCAGCAACACAGGCCACCACCGCCGCAGCTTCCTGAAAGCAGGCGCGATGGGCATTGGCTCGCTCGGTCTGGCGAATCTGCTGCGTGCCGAGTCGGCGGCGGGTATTCGTTCTTCGACCAAGGCGGTGATCAATATCCATCTCGACGGCGGTCCGCCGCAGATGGACCTCATCGACCCGAAGCCAAATGCGCCGAGCGAGATTCGCGGTGAGTTCAAATCGCTGCCGACGAAGATTCCGGGGCTGCATCTGACGGAACTGCTGCCTCGGATCGCAGCGAACGCGGACAAGTATGTCTTCCTGCGCTCTTTGGTCGGCGCGGCGGGCGCGCACAATGCGTTTCAGTGCCAGTCGGGCTTTGAGGAAAAGGATCTCGCCTTCATAGGCGGCCGGCCTGCGATGGGCTGTGTGGTGAGCAAGCTGCTGAGCACCTCAAAGGACTCCGCGCCCGCCTTTGTCGATCTCATGCAGGGCCGCCCGCTCGTGCGCAACAGCGCGCGTCCCGGCTTCCTCGGCACCGCATCTTCCGCGTTTCGCCCGGACATCTCGCACTTGTTCGAGCGCCAGTTGGAGGAAGGCATGAAGGCGGAACTGGCGCGTCGCGGCTCGGGCCACAATCAAAGTCTCGCGCTGACGAAAGGCCTGACCGTCGGGCGGCTCGAAGATCGGGTCTCGCTGTTGCGCGATCTCGACACGATCCGCCGCGACATCGACACCAGCGGCTCCATGCACGCGCTGGACGAGTTCAATCAACTCTCGCTCGGAATTCTCACTTCAGGCCGGTTAGCCGACGCGATGGATCTGAGCAAAGAGGACCCCAAGATGCTCGAACGCTACACACCGCGCATTATTCGACCAGCCGATGCCTATGGCTCCATGGAGAGCCCGAAGTGCGCGCAGAAGTTCCTGCTCGCACGGCGCTTGATCGAGGCCGGTGTGCGCTGCGTGAGCATCTCCATCAGTGATTTCGACACGCACATGCGCAATTTCTCCGCCATGCGCTACCTCGGCCCGCTGATCGACCACGCGCTGCACACGCTCGTAACCGATCTCGACGAACGCGGCATGTTGCAGGACGTGATGATCATCGTCTGGGGTGAGTTTGGCCGCACACCGAAGATCAATGACAAGGCAGGGCGCGATCACTGGCCGAAGGTAGCCATGGGCATCATGGCCGGAGGTCATCTCAAAACCGGCCAGGTCATAGGTGCCACCGACAAACATGCTGCCGAAGCCACCGAGCGGCCCGTGCATTATCAAGACGTCATCGCCACGCTGTATCAGCATCTTGGCATCGACGCCCGCGGCACAACGCTGACCGACACCACCGGCAGACCGCAGTATCTCGTCGATCTCGGCCAGCCGATCGCAGAGCTGATTTGAGGCTGTCCGGCAAGTCAGGCAATGTGGCGGCGTAGGTTTGGGAGCAACTCCACGCCACGCGCATGAATCCCACGACTGCATCCATCACCCAGGCCTTCAGTCCCGCTCGCGGAGATTTGCTGCGCGTCGGCTCCACGCGGCGCGGGTTTCTTCAGACCGGTCTCGCGGGTCTGGCGGGCGTTTCGATGCCTTCGCTGCTCCAAACGCAGGCGCTGGCGGTCGCAAGCGGACAGGCGAAGAGCAAGACGAACGTGATCCTGTTCTGGCTCTCCGGCGGACCGAGCCACATCGACATGTGGGACCCGAAACCGGACGCGCCGAGCGAGATTCGCGGACCCTTTGGTCACATCGCGACGAAAGTGCCCGGCATTCATGTGTGCGAGCACTTGCCGCTCACCGCGAAGATCATGGACAGGCTCACGCTGATCCGCTCCGTCGATTGCAGCGCCAGCAATCACACGCCGATCACGATGCAGGCCTGCAATCCGCTCGCCAAACGCACGAATGATGGTCGCGATGGCGGTGGCTGGCCGTCGATGGGCTCGATCGCGGCGAAATTTCGTGGCGCGAATGCACCGGGCATTCCTGGCTACGTGGCGCTCGCTGATTCGCTGCCTGCCGACATCTGGGGCGCGGGGCACATGGGTGGCGACTTTGAACCGGTCAGCGGCAAGGATTTGTCCGGCCGCCTCAAGCTCTCCGAGGGCCTGACCATCGAGCGACTCGGCAACCGTCGTGATTTGCTCGCGCAGATGGACGACTGGAAGCGTAGCGTGGATGGCAATGCGCAGATCGCCGCCGCGGATCGCTACACGCAGCAGGCCTACGAGGTTCTCATGACCGGCGCAGCGCAACGCGCCTTCAATCTCGATGCCGAGACACCCGCGATGCGCGACCGCTACGGTCGCGACAGTCTCGGCGAAAAAGCGCTGCTGGCGCGTCGTCTGGTCGAAGCCGGTTCCACTTTTGTCACCGTGAGCGGCGCGTGGGGTTACTTCGATCATCATGGCGATGAGGTGAAGTGGGGCGGCATCAAAAAGGGCCTCACGCCGTTGCTGCCCAGTGTGGACCGCACGCTGCACGCCATCGTCACCGATCTCGAAGACCGCGGCCTGCTCGACAGCACGCTCATTCTCATGCTCGGCGAGTTTGGCCGCAGCCCGACCATCAACAAGAACGCCGGACGCGATCACTGGCCGCGTGTGATGTCCATGGTCGTCGCTGGTGGCGGCATGAGGCACGGCCAGGTCATCGGCAGCACCGACAAGCAGGGCGGCGACATCGACAGCCGTCGCGTCGCGCCCGGTGATCTCGCCGCGACGGTGTTTCATCATCTCGGCATCGAGCAAAACACTCACTGGATCGATCCCCAGGGCCGCCCGCGTCCCATCGTGGTCGAAGGCGGGCAGGTGATCAGTGAATTGGTTGGCTGAACTCGGTGTGCGGGCCATTTTCCAGCCTCTCATGAAAGCCCGATTCATCTTTGCGCTCCTTGCCGCCTCGCTGCCTCTTTCCGCCCACGATCTCGTCATCGCCAATGGCCGCGTCATGGACCCGGCGACGAATCTCGACGCGGTGCGGCACATCGCTGTCACGGGTGGAAAAATCAGCGCGATCTCCGAAACGCCGCTCACGGGTGACAAAGTGGTCAATGCAGCCGGACTCGCCGTTTCGCCGGGATTCATCGACCTGCACGCGCATGGGCAGACGACGGAGGATTTGCAGATCAAGGCGCAGGACGGCGTGACGACGGCGCTGGAGATGGAGGGCGGCGTGTATCCCGTGGCGGCGTGGTATGCGTCGAGAAAGGGCAAGGCGCCGATTCATTATGGCGCGACGGTGGGACACATCTCCGCGCGCTTTGCGGCATTTCACCCGGAGATGCGCGTGGGCCAATGGGGCGGCGGCAGGAGTAGGCTGGCGCTGCTGGGGCCGAATCCCGCCGGGGCAAACAAGGTGGCGGGGCCGGAAGAAATGCAGCGCATGAGCACGGCGATCCGCGAAGGACTCGACGAAGGCGCGCTGGGTATCGGCTTCGGCATCAATTACACGCCTGCGGCCACGCCGGAGGAGATCGAGGCGCTGTTTCGCATCGCCGCGGAGCGCAAGGTGCCTGCGTTCGTTCACACGCGCGCCTTTGGCATCGCGCCGATCCGCGAGGCCATCGACACGGCAAAAAAGACCGGCGCGGCGCTGCACATCGTCCATATCGGAAGCAGCGGCATCTCCGATGTGCCGCAGGTGCTCCAATTGATCGACGAAAGCCGCGCCGCAGGCATGGATCTGACCACGGAGGTCTATCCCTACACCGCCGCGTCCACGATGCTGGAGTCCGCGATGTTCAACCCCGGCTGGCAGGAAAATCTGCGCATCAGCTACGGGGACATCGTGTGGACTGCGACGGGCGAACGGCTCACGCAGGAGAGTTTTGAACGCTACCGCAAGCAAGGCGGCTGGGTGATCATGTACATGATGAAGGACGCGAATGTGGAGAAGGCCATCGCGCATCCCGGCGTCATGATCGCGAGCGACGGCGTGCCGTTTGTGGATGGCAAAGGACATCCTCGCGGCGCGGGCACCTTTGCCCGAGTGCTCGGCCACTACTCCCGCGACAAGAAACTGCTGCCGCTCATGGATGCACTCGCGAAGATGACCATCCTGCCCGCGAAGCGCCTCGAAGCCCACCTCCCGATGATGAAACACAAAGGCCGCATCGCCATTGGAGCCGACGCGGACATCACGGTCTTTGACGCCGCCACCATCATCGACCGCGCCACCTTTGAGGCACCCACCACGCCCTCGGCGGGCATTTCACACGTCATCGTGGGTGGCACTTTCGTCGTGCGGGATGGCAAACTCGTGAAAGATGCCCTTCCGGGCCGCGCTGTGAGAGTCACACCATGAAGCCGCTCCTCATTTCCATCCTCCTCGCCACCACCGCCTTCGCCGATGACGTGCCGCAGTGGCGCGATCTCTTCAACGGCAAGGACTTGACCGGCTGGGTGGATGTGAACACCAGCAAAGAGACGTGGACCGTCAAAGACGGCCTGCTCGTGTGCAAAGGCCTGCCCATCGGCGTGATGCGCAGCGAGAAGCAGTATGAGAACTTCATCCTGCACATCGAGTGGCGGCACATGCAGGCCGGTGGCAACAGCGGTGTCTTTGTCTGGAGCGAGGGCGGCACGCCGCCCGACCGTCCGCTGCCGAAGGGCATGGAGGTGCAGATGCTCGAACTCGAATGGCCCAAACTGCATCCCACCAAGGACGGCCAGCCGAATCATCCCGGCTACGTCTCCGGCGAGCTTTTCGGCGCGAACGGCCTCGAAGGCGTTCCCGACAATCCACGCGGCCGCCGCAGCATGTCGTGGGAGATGCGCTGCAAAGGCAAAGGCGAATGGAACACCTACGACGTCGTGTGTGTCGATGGCACCGTGAAGCTCTCGATCAACGGCAAGTTCGTCAACGGCATCAGCCAGTCCACCGTGCGCAAAGGTTACCTCTGCCTCGAATCCGAAGGCTCTGAGATCCACTTCCGCAACATCAAGATCATGGAGCTGCCCGGCGGCCGCGCCACACCGGAGCAGACGGCTCCGGTGGTGAAGTAGCCGTTGAGTTGCCCAGTTGCGCCGCAACTGGGTCCGGCCCTTTGTTGCGGCGCAACAAAGCTACTTTGCTGTCGCCTTCACCAATTCTTCCACTTTCGTTGTGATCCGTTCCTCCACCGTATCCGTGTAAGGAGCGCGGTGACCGTATTCAAACATGCCCGTCACGCCTTCGTAGCCGCCTTCCTTGAGCACACGCAGGCTCGGCACATAGCTGAGCAAATCGTTGTTGTAACCGCAGATCCAAGTGTTGTTCCAGCCGTAGGCTCCTTTGAACTTCAGCGAGTAATCCACCACGGTTTCACCCGTCAGCGCGATGAACGTGAGGTCCGGGCCGAACTGCCACACCTGCACGGGATACTTCACACGATCCGGCGGCGAGCCGAGCGTCTCGTATTGGCGGATGAAATGCTCGAACTCGCGTTTCGGCATGCCGCTGAGGTTCGGAAGGCGCTGTTTCAATTCTTCGAGCGGAATGCCTGGCTGCAATTCCAGCTCCGTCTCGCCCATCGCCGCGCGAATCGGCCCGCCGAGCGGTTTCATCGTGCCTGCAATGACCTGGCGCACCGCTTCGGCCAAAATCCTGCCGTACATCGCCGCCAGTTCGGTCGCCTCGACATCCTTCCCGCGAATGCGCGGCAGTGGATTCGCATCGCCGCCGCAATTCTGCACAAACATGGCCACGGAGCCCGGAAACGACTTCTCCAGCTCCAACTGCGCGAACCCCGCGTAGTCGCCATTGATGCTCAAACCGCCCAGCGCCGTGGTGTGGCACGAATAACCGAAAACGACGGCCTTGAGCTCATTTCCGCTCTTCACCGTGATCACCGGCACATCCTGATCGACCTGGTTGCCCAGCTTGCGGCTCTCCGGACCACGCGAACGACGACGATTCACTGCCACACCGGCCAATCCTTGCTCAAACGCGAGTTCGGCGGGCGCGACATTCGCGATCGCCTCGCCGATCACCTCATCATATTTCGCATAGACCATGGCCGTGTAGCGATCCTTTGCTGCAGCCTCCTCCGGCGTGAATTCATAATACAACCACAACACATCCTCCGTCACGGGGCACGAGTGATTGTGCGAGGTGTTCAAGATCAGCCGCTCCCGAATCACGCCATGCTTCTCCAGCGCATTCTTGGCGATCACCGCGATCATCTTGTCGCTCAAACCCACCAAATCCGCCGTCACCAGCACCGAAGTCGCACCCGCATCATCTTTGAGCGCCAGCGCCTTCAGCCAGATCGGATGCTCCACCCGCTGTGACATGCGCGTTTTGCCGCCGTAACCGGCCAGCGGCACCGATTCCGTCGGCGTGATGTCCGCCTTCGCCGCGCCAGCCTGCCAGGCGAAGCCTGATGAGGTGAATATGACCCAGGAGCAGACAAGGAGGTGTTTCATGCAGTGGTGCGGTACGGAGTTGCGGTGGGGAATCGTGCGAGGCATGCATGGATGATTGCGCGATCGTGTTTCCGCTCCTCTATGCGCCACTTCATGCGCCTCAACCGCTCCAATGCCTGCTGGCTGGCCCTCGCGATCATCACCGCGGGATATGTGGTGTTCTGGCTGCTGCTGCTGGGGGCGACAGCGACGTATTCGACCCCTGACTCGTGGCTGCGGGTGTTGAAGTCGCCGGAGATCCGGCAAGCGACGTGGCTGAGCCTCCTCTCCTGCACGGCGGCGGCCGGGTTCGCGGTGTTGCTGGCGGTGCCGGTGGGGTATTTGATGTCGCGACGTACGTTTCGTGGAAAGTCCTGGCTGGACGCGGCGCTGGACATTCCGATCATCCTGCCGCCATTAGTGGTGGGGCTGTGTCTGCTGATCTTTTTTCAGACATGGATGGGCAAGCAGATCGAAAGCGTGTGGGCCTTCACCTACACGGTCAGCGGCGTGGTGCTGGCGCAGTTCGTGGTGGCGGCGTCGTTTGCGATCCGCACGATGCGCGGGACGTTTGATCATCTCTCACCACGGCCGGAGGAGGTGGCGCTGACGCTGGGATGCACGCGCTTCCAGGCGCTGTGGCATGTGGCGCTGCCTGCGGCACGGCGCGGCATGGTGGCGGCGTTTTGCATCGCCTGGGCACGGAGCTTGGGCGAGTTTGGGCCGATCCTTGTCTTCGCCGGGGCCACGCGGATGAAGACGGAGGTGCTGCCGACGACGGTGTGGCTGGAATTGAGCGTGGGTAACCTCGAAGCCGCCGTGGCGGTGAGCTTGTTGATGGTGGCGATGGCGGTCCTCGTGCTCGTCGTTGTGCGCTCCACAGGGGAAAAACTATGATCCGCCTCGAAAACATCTCCTGGAGCAGCGGAGAACGCATCATTCTTGATGACGTGACGCTCGAGATCGCCAGCGGCAGCTACGCGGTGCTGATGGGATCGACAGGCTGCGGCAAGACGACGCTGCTGGAGATCCTGTGCGGGCTGCGCCGGCCGACGCGCGGCCGTGTGTGGCTGGACGAGGTGGACGTGACCGATCTGGAGCCACGCGAGCGCGGCATCGGCTATGTGCCGCAGGATCTGGCACTGTTTCCAGGGCTGCGAGTGCGGGAGCAGATCGGTTTCGCCCTCAAGCTGCGTGGAAAGCCTGCTGGGGCACGCGTGAAGGAACTGGCGGAGGAATTGAACATCGCCGCGCTGCTGGACCGGCTGCCTGATGGATTGTCCGGCGGTGAAAAGCAGCGCGTGGCCCTGGCGCGCGCGCTGGCGGCAGAACCCCGGCTGTTACTGCTCGACGAGCCGCTCTCCGCGCTTGACGAGGCCATGCGCGGCGAGGCGAGCGCGATGCTGAAGCGCCTGCAACAGCAGCATGCGCTCACGGTGCTGCATGTGACGCATTCCACGGCGGAGGCGCAGGAACTGGCCTCCGTGAGACTGCGGATGGTGACGGGCAGGATCACGGTTGAATCGCCTGACTTGCGCGGGGCGTGACTTTCGCCAATGCGTGGGATGCATGCCAAAGCCAGCCGCATTTCCCAACCAACCCGATGTCGTGATCATCGGTGGTGGCAGCGCAGGCGTGGCGGCGGCGGTCGCGGCGGCGCGGCAGGGCGCGAAGACGCTGCTGGTGGAGCATTTTGGCTTTCTCGGCGGCGCGGGCACGGCATCGCTCGTGCATTCGTTTTGCGGACTGTATGAACTGGCGGATGGCGAGCCGAAAATCGCGAACGCAGGCCTGCCGGCGGAGTTGGAGCAGAAACTGCGCGTGGAAGGCATCGGCGAGCGTCGTCGCATGGGACGTGTGGATGTGCTGATGCACTCGCCCGCGCGGCTGGCGGCGTTTTATGACCGATGGTGCGCGGCGGAGCCGAATCTGACGGTGCTCCTGCACACGCAGGTGATGGCGGCGCGTGTGGAAGGGGATCGCGTGACGGAATTGAGCCTGTTTTGCCGTGGTTCGACGCAAAACGTGCATCCACGTGCGGTGGTGGATGCCAGCGGCGATGCGGTGCTGGCGGCATTGACCGCGCAGACCTTTGGGGCTGCCGCCACGACGGAAATGCAGCGCACGGCGTATGTCGTGGCATTGGGGGGCGTGGGTTCGCTGGAGGGGGATGCGCCGCTGCAAATCGCCGGATGCATCGCGCAGGCGGTGAAGGCAGGTGAATTGACGAATGCGGCGCTTGGAACGCATTTGCGAGCCTCGGTGGACGGAAGTGTGTTCATGACAATTGATCTGCCGGACGACTGTGACAGCACGCAGGCGGCGGATTTGACGCGGATCGAGATTTTGGGCCGCGAGACGGCGTTTGCGGTCGTGAAGGCGCTGCGCGGTCGTCATGCCGCGTTTGCGAATGCGGAGGTCGTGTCGCTTCCGGCTCGCGCGGGCATTCGTGAGAGCCGGCGCTGGCTTGGCGAGGCCCTTTTGGCTGAAGATGACTTGCTGGCGAGCCGAGAAAGCGATCTCGATGTGGCGAGGGCAACGTGGCCGATGGAACTGCGCGAAACGGCGCGCGGGCCGAAGCTGATTTATCCGCGTGATTCGCGGCCCTGCGGGATTCCGCTGGGTGTTTTGCGTGCGAAGAATCTGCGGAACGTGTTCACGGCGGGGCGGTGCATTTCGACGACGCATCGTGCGCAGGCGAGCACGCGGGTGATGGGCATGGCACTGGCCACGGGACAGGCGGCGGGCATCGCGGCGGCACTGGGCATGGCTGACACGAGCGAACTGGCGCGGGAGGTGCGGGCGCGACTGGCATGAACATCGTGGATTTGATTTTCGAGCGGAACCACGGCCCGGAGATGGCGATTGTGAGCCCTGATGGCGGATTGAGCTATGCGGGGTTGCACGCGCGGATGCTGGAGTGCGAGTATGCTTTCCGCTGCGATGCGAGCTGGCCGCGAGGCGTCGAGAGGCCGCGCATCGGTCTCCGCGCGCCAAGCGGCGCGGACTACATCGTGCTGGCGCTGGCGATTCTGAAGGCCGGGGCCTGTTTTGTGCCGATCCCACAGGAACTGACCGAGTCTGAGCAGAGCGAACTGATCGGTCGCACGGCCCTGCATGCGGTGCTGACCGTCAAGAACGCGGAGGAATGGATTCTTGAGGCGCAATCGCCGCCTGAGATGCCATGGGGGCTGAACGCGGCCTTCATCCGCTTCAGTTCGGGAACGACAGCGCGGTCAAAGGGCGTCTTGATCACGCATGAGACACTGCTGGCGCGGATCACGGCGGCGAATGAGGGGCTGCGCATCGGCAAAGAAGACCGCGTGCTGTGGGTGCTGCCGATGGCGCATCACTTTGCGGTCTCGATCATTTTGTACCTGTATCACGGTGCGACGACGATCCTGGCGCCAGCGAGCGATCCGGCGGTGATGTTGCGGCTGGCGCGTGAGCACGCCGCGACGGTGATGTATGGCTCGCCGTATCACTACGCGATGCTGGCCGGTCAACCGGACGCGGATGCGCTCGGATCGCTGCGGCTGGCGGTGAGCACGGCCTTCGCCCTCAGCACGGAGGTGGCCGAGTTGTTTCGTCTGAAGACAGGCCTGCATCTGACGCAGGGCATGGGCATCATCGAGGCGGGGCTCCCGATCTTGAATCTGGAGCACGCGGCGGAGAAGCCGGCGTCGATTGGCAAACCGCTGCCGAGTTTTGAAGTGAAGCTCGATGATGGCGAACTCATGATCCGCGGGCCGGGCCTGTTCGACGCGTATTTGAGCCCCTGGCAGCCGCGCGAGGCCGTTTTGCGCGATGGATGGCTGCCGACGGGCGACATCGCGGAAGTGGACGCGGAGGGCTGCCTGTTTTTGAAGGGCCGCGTGCGCAGCGTGATCAATGTGGGCGGCATGAAGTGCTTCCCGGAGGAGGTGGAGGCAGTTTTAAAGTCACACCCGGCGGTGAAGGCCGCGCGGGTGAGCGGGCGCGCGCATCCGGCGCTGGGCTGGGTGCCGGTGGCGGAGGTGATCGCGGAAAAAGGGGCGGAATCGTCACTGGCAGGTGATTTGAAGAAACGTTGCCAGCAGCGTCTCTCGGCCTACAAGGTGCCTCTCACGTTTTCGTTTGTCTCCGAACTGCCGCTGACCGCCAGCGGCAAACTCCGCCGCTACTGATGCTCAAAAACCTCCGCGAATCGCCTGTCGCCGCGCACATCATGCCGCTGGCTGTCTTCACGGCGATGCTGTCGGTGCCGGGATGGTTCAAGATTGAGAACCCGGAGCTGCCCTGGCATGTGCGGATGCCGGAACTGTGGGTGTATCCGGCGCAGATGCTGCTGTGCGCGTGGTTGCTGCTGTTTTTCCGCAAACACTACACGCTGGCTCCGTGGCGCGGACTTGGCATGGCGGTGGTCTTTGCGGTGGTTGGGATCGGTTTCTGGGTGCTGCCGGCGATGCTGCGAGGCGTGCTGATCGAGCGGGGATTTGAACCCCAAGGCTGGTGGGACTGGCTGGGTCTGGCGGAGCGCGTGAAGGGCTTTGATCCGACGGCGGGCAAGGAAACGCCCTGGGGTTTCGAAGCCACGGTGGCGATGCGTTTCGCGCGCATGGTCGTCATCGTGCCATTTGCGGAGGAGCTGTTCTGGCGCGGCTTTTTGATGCGCTTCCTGGTGGATCAGGACCGGCCGTTTCAGAGCATCCCCTTCGGCACGCACCGCCGGCATGTGTTCTGGATTGTGACACTGGCGGTGATAACGATCCACAACACGGCGGACTGGCCGGGAGCCTTCGTCTGGGGGGCGCTGATGTATTATCTGGCCGTGCGGACGAGGAGTCTGGGGGCCTGCGTGGTGATGCACGCGGTCGGAAACCTGCTGCTGGGTGTTTATGTGATGAAGACCGGCCTGTGGGGGTTTTGGTGACGCGAAAAAAAATTCAGCGGATTTGAACGGCCTTTTGGGAGCCGAATCTAATGCCTCAACAGTGATTGCGGGCGCAAGTCCGCGGTTGCTGGGTCTTGAGAGTGATTGGTTGTTAACCTGTTGAGGGTTGATGCCCAAAAGCAACGACGGGGCCGGGCGGAATCGGGAGCCGCCCGGCCCTCTTGCGTTCAGGCGTGGCGCTGGCAGAGTCGGCGCATGTGTGTGGATGTTGTATGTGCCATTTTGAAGCGCGGCGGGACGGTCATGATCGCCAAACGGCCGGAGGGGAAGCGCCTGGGAGGGCTGTGGGAGTTTCCGGGCGGCAAGGTGGAGCCTGGTGAGGCTCCGGAGGCGGCGCTGCATCGCGAGTTGAAAGAGGAACTGGGCTGCGAGGTGCGCGTCATCGAAAAACTCGATCCCTGCGAGCATGCGTATGACTGGGGCGTGATTCGATTGATCCCGTTTGTGTGCGAACTCGTGGACGGAGGCGTGGAACCGCATCCGCATGAGCATTCGGAACTTGCGTGGGTCTCGCCGGTCGATTTGGGCGGCTTTGAACTCGCGCCGGCGGATGTGCCGGTGGTGGAGATGCTACTTCGTTGAAGCTGGGAGCAGGATCGGAATGCCGTTGTCGATGACAAAGACGCGGGAGCCGTCCTGGGTTGCCAGCGCAGAGGAGACGTCATGTCTGGCACATTCCTCCGCTGTGGCACGGCGCAGCGGCTGATGCGTGTCCGGGCAGCGCATCAGGGGAAGGAAGTCTTCGAGCCAGGAGTCGTCACGCATCAGTATTCGGCCATGGTTGGATCGATCTCGCGGGCCCAGGCGATAATGCCGCCGGAGATGTTCCAGGCGTCGTTGAAGCCGAGTTCGCGCAGCTTGGTGACAGCGCGGGCGCTGCGTCCGCCGCTTTTGCAGTGTACGAGGATGCGTTTGCCCTTGGGCAGCTCGGCGACGCGGTTTTCGAGATCGCCGAGGGGAATGAGGGTGGCTCCGGCGATGCGGCAGATGGCCTGCTCGTGCGGTTCGCGCACGTCGAGGAGGAAATGGTCGTCTCCGGCATCGCGGAGTTGTTTGAGTTCGTGAACGGTCATGGCTGGAACATCGGGTGCCGCCGCAGGCGTGTGGGAAATGCCGCAGAAGCCCTCATAGTCGATGGGTTGGGTGATGGTGGGAGAATCGCCGCAGACGGGGCAGTCCGGATCGCGGCGCAGATTGAGCGTGCGGAAGCGCATGCTGAGGGTGTCGAGGTGAAGCAGTCTGCCGAGCAAGGGCTGGCCGATGCCGGTGATGAGCTTGATGGCCTCCAGCGCCTGCATGGTGCCGATGAGGCCGGGCAACACGCCAAGCACGCCTCCTTCGGCGCAGGAGGGCACCAAGCCGGGCGGTGGAGGCTGCGGGCACATGCAGCGGTAGCAAGGCGCGCCGAGATGAGGCGCGAAGACGCCCACCTGGCCGTCAAAGCGCAGGATGCTGCCATAGACGTTGGGCTTTTTCAGCCACACGGCCACGTCATTGCTGAGGTAGCGGGTGGGGAAGTTGTCCGTGCCGTCGATGATGACATCGTAGTCCGCGGCGATGCGCATGGCGTTGTGCGCGCTGAAGCGTTCCGCATAAACCTGCACGTTGAGGTGTGGATTGATGTCCAGCAGGCGATCCCGCGCGGCATCGAGCTTCTTTTTGCCGAGGTCTTTCTCCCCGAAGAGGATCTGGCGCTGGAGATTGGTGATCTCGACGACATCAGGATCGACGAGCCCGAGACAGCCGACCCCGGCGGCGGCCAGATACATGGCGATGGGAGAGCCGAGGCCGCCCGCGCCGATGCAAAGCACGCGCGCGGCTTTCAACCGGCGCTGGCCTGCGATCCCGAATTCGGGAATGGCGAGGTGTCGCGCGTAGCGGCGCAGTTCGTCGGCGGAGAGGTCGGGCATGAAGGTTTTTAGCGCAGAGAGCGTGGGAATGCAAAAAACGGCGGTCGCGGACGGATCAGTCAAAATGGTAGCGGCCGTCGATGACGCTTGTTTGGGGCGGTTGGCGGCGCTTTTCGAAGAGATCATGGCCTTGGCGCAGATTTTCCCAAAAGGGCAGCCACGCGCTGTTTTCAGCGCGCGCCTGATCCATGCGCTCACCGGTCATGCGAAAGGGAAAACTGTGCACGGGCACCTGCGGCTGGCCGTTTTCGAGGGCGGAGGCGATGACGAGGTAGATCTCCTCGATCAGCGGATCGGTCATGGCAAAGCAGCCGACGCTGACCTCGTTCCCATGCACCATGATGAGGCTGCCGGTGCGCTGATGATGGCGGTCGTAGGCGTTGGGGTAGCCGATGTTGAAGGCGAGATGGTAGCTGCTGGCGGGATTGAGCAACTGGCGCGTGACCGCGTAGAAGCCCTCGGGTGCCTGCATGTCTCCTTCACGTTGCTTGGGGCCGAGGAAGCCGGAAAAGGTGGCGATGGGGTAGGTACGGAAGCGTTTCCACACGCTGGAGGCATCACGCAGCCATAGTTCAAGCTCGCGGGACTGCTTGAAGATGCGGATGAAGGCAGGCTGGCCGAGCCGGAGCTGTTTTTGAGCGAGTTCCTCGTGCAATTTCGGCAGCAGGCGGCGGCGCGTGTCCGCAAGACGCTCCGAGGCCGGCATGGAGCGCCACTGGTCATGCGGCGGCGGCGCGGGGTAGGGCAGGGAGTAAGGCAGGGTGGTCAGTCGTTGCATGACACAGGCGAGATAGACATGAAGCGGGTGGAGGGCATCCAGCCGTGCCGCGCCGATGAGCGCGGAGCCGAGCGCGAGGATGACGACAAGCCGCCGCATGGTGGGACTGCTGATTTTTGAATCCTGACTCATGATTCAGGACAGAAACAGCGCTAGGTCGCGGGCCTGCTGCGCACGATGTTCATCGCGCCGTTGAGCTCACCACCTGGTTCGATGGAGACAGAGCGGGCGGTGACGTCGCCATTGACGGAACCGTTGGTGCCGATGAGCACGGGACCGGTGCAGAAGATGGTGCCCGTGACACGTGCGTGGATCTCCACCTCCTCAGCGCGCACGGGGTTCTTGAGTGTGATGTCGGAGCCTTTTTCGACAACAAAACGCCGGCAGCGGATCTCCCCGATCATGAGGCCGGAGGCTTTGAAGATGGCATCACCAGAGCATTGCACATTGGCCTCGATGATGCCCTGGCAGCGCAGGTCACGGCACTGGACGCTGGAGGTGGAGAGGTGGCCGCGCTTGCGGATGATGACATCACCACGCGTCTTGACCGCCTGGTTGGAGTTCATGTTCACCTCGACGTCTTCGAGCGAGATGTAGGCTCCGCAGGAGGGGCAGTTGGCGGAGCGGGCGGAGCGGCCGGTCTTGAACTTATGCCCGCAGTCGAAGCACTCGGCATCCTTGAAGTACTGGTTCCGGTACATGCCCTGGTCGCGCATCTTCTGGATCGCGCTGGCATTCATGGGCGCGGGCGCGGGTGTCGGGGGCGGGGAATTCGACATGGGCCGGCGCATGGTGGCCGTGGAGGACTCCTCCGGTGTCTCACCCTCAGGAGGTGGCGCGGCTTCAGCAGGTTGGGAAGGCAGTGCTGTCCGAGTTTGCCTGGGGGCAGGCTTCTGAGCGGGCTCTGGTGTGGCAGTGCCCGCCTGCTGGCGGAGAAAGGCCCCGAAACCGTCTGCCGCGGACAGGGATGGTTCACGATCTTCGGTGCTGACGGTCTCCGGCAGGAGGGAGAGTTGCTCCGGCTCCTCCTTGGGTTCGGGTGCGGGTGGTGGTGCAGCGGGCTTGGCAGGTTCAGCGGCTGCTGGCTGGCTGTCCTGGGTCCAGTCCTCCCCGCCGACGCCGGAGCGGGTGACGCTGGAGGCTGTGACGCGACGTTTCTGAATTGTCAGATGCACGCCGCATTTCTTGCAAAAGGTAGAAACAACGAGGCGCGGCTCGTATTGAGCCGCGCCACAAGAAGGACACACCACTTCGATTTGGTTTTTCGGAGGTGGTGGAAGAATGCTGGACTGTTTGGCAAAGAGCCGTCCGAACACCCGGATTGGAAAGGTTTAGGGTTGAGGCTTGGGCCCAAGACCGCCGAGACCGGCGGGTTTGGAGTCGGGCTTTTTGCCGACCTGGGACTGGCCCATGAAGGTGGCTCCTTCTTCGATGGCAAGCGTGCCGGCGGCGATGTCACCGACGAGGATGGCGTTGCTCTTCAGTTCGCAGCGCTCCTGCACGGTGATGTTGCCCTCGACTTTGCCGAAAATGATGACGCTGCGCGTTTTGACCTCGCCCTTGATGAGCGCGTTCTCACCCACGGTGAGGCTGCCGTCGGAGATCACTTCACCCTCGATCTTGCCGTCGATGATGAGGTCGTGGGAAAATTTGATCGAGCCTTTGATCTCGACGTCGTTGGAGAGAACATTTTTGCTGGATGACATGATGGGTGCGGAGTGAGCGCGTTGGGGTTGTGCAGCGGGAGAGGGGGCGGAGGAGAGGATGGGGGCGCGTTCGGCGGGAGCCGGAGCGGGGGCAGCCTCGACACGTCTGTCGTCCTTCTGCGCTTCTGATTGTCCGATGATTTGCCTGAGCATGAGACTGGAAATATAGGCTTCCCGCCGTTTGGGTGTCAATCAGTGCGTTGTTTATTTTTCGTGAAACCGTAAGTTTCGCGTCTAGCGGCGGGATTCTGGCTTGGCACGGGCCGCGACAACGGCAGAATGCCCGGCATTGCCCGCCCAGCTCGCATTTCGCCCCGCATGTCCAGGCTTCCGCTGTCCATTTCCATCATTTCCTTTAACGAGGAGGCGAATCTGCGCCGCTGCCTGGCTGCCGTGGGAGAACTGGCGGCGGAAATCGTCATCGTGGACTCCGGTTCTACGGACGGCACGGGAAGGATCGCAGCGGAGTTCGGCGCGCGGTTTGTCCACCACGACTGGCCGGGCTTCACGGCGCAGAAAAACCACTGTCTGTCCCTCTGCGCTCAACCGTGGGTGCTGAACCTGGACTGTGACGAGGTGGTGTCCACGGAACTGGCGGCTTCGATCCGGCAGTTTTTCGAGTCCGGGGACGCGGAGCGTTTCGCGGGGGCGCAGATGGCCCGGCGCACCTGGTTTCTCGGGCGCTGGATCCGCCACGGAGACTGGTATCCGGATCGCAAAACGCGCCTGGTCCGTCGTGACAAGGGCCGCTGGGAGGCGGAGGGCGGCGGGCAGGTGCATGAGCGCCTCGTGGCGGACGGCGCGGTGGCCGTGCTCGATGGCGATTTGCTGCATTACTCTTTTCAGAGCATCCGTCACTACCTCGTGAAGCATGTGGAATATTCCGGCGTGTTTTTGCAGGCGCAGCAGGGCAGGGGGGCGCGCTTTTCGCTGTTGCACACGCTGTTCCGGCCGGTGTGGCGTTTTTTCCGTGCCTATGTGCTCCGGCGTGGTTTTCTGGATGGTTTCCCCGGCCTGTGGATCGCGGTGGCGACGGCCTTTTTTACCTTTGACCGCTACGCGCGCGTGTTTGAGGCCGGACTGGACCCTGAGCCGCGAGGAAAGGCCGCATGAAGATCGGCCTCATCCATCACCAGATCATCCGCGGCACAGGGGTGGAGACGTTTTTGATCGAGTTCGCCAAACGACTCGCAGCGCTGGGCCATGAGCCAGTTTACATCACCACGCTCACCACACCGGAGCTAGGCGCCACGCTGCCGGGCCGGTGGGAGCTGCTCCCGCGTGTGCGTGGCAGCGGCGTGGCACGCATGTGGCACTTCAACCGGCTGGCCCCGCGCGCCGCGCGCGAGGCAGGGGTGGATTGGAGCATTGGGTTTGGCCGCACCACCGTGCAGGACATCCATCGCAACGGCACGGGCTGCCACCGGCTCTACGGACGCCTGCTGCCTCTGTGGCAGCGCTACAGCGTGCGACACTTGCTGGAACTGCACCTGGAAAAACGCCTCTATACCGGCGCGGAGACGAGGGCGTTCGTCACCAGTTCCGCGCGTGTGGCCGCCCAGATTCAGGGCATCTATCACACGCCGCCGGAGCGTTTTCGCATGCTGCCGCCGCCGGTGGAGACACATTTGTTCAAGCCGGCGGAGAACCGTGCGGCGGTGCGGGAACTGATCTGCCGCAAGCTCCAGACCGACACCTCGCGTCCGGTGCTGCTGTTTGTGTCGCCCAGCCATCGCCGTCGTGGTCTGGAGCCGCTGCTGGAGGCCATGCGCGGCCTGGACGCCACGCTGTGGGTGGTGGGTCGCGGGCTGGGCCCGGATCATCTCCGGCTGATCGCACGCCTCGGAATCGGGTCCAAAATTCGCAACATTCCCGTGACCAACCAGCTCGTGGAGCTTTATCAGGCGGCCGACTGGTTTGTGCATCCCACGCAATACGACGCGTTTTCCAACACCGTTCTGCAAAGCATGGCCTGTGGTCTTCCCGGCGTCATTTCCGTGATGGACGGCGCGGTGGACCTGATCAGGAACGGCGAGAACGGCCTCATGCTTTTTCATCCGCAGCAGCCGGACGAACTGGCGGCGCGCATCCAGGAGGCGATGGATATGGACGGGCAGGCGCGTGTGGAAATGGGCCGTCGGGCCTGCGAGACAGCGCGGCTCCTTACCTGGGAGGCGCATATGGAGGAATGGCAGTCGCTGATGCCGGAGACCGTGGCGTGAAGATGGGGGCGTTGGCGGGCGTTTAGAGCGTCCCATGTTCCGTTTTTTCAGATCTGTTATTTTGATCTCCGTCCTCCCTTCTTTTTCTTTTGCCCAGACATCGGCGAATCCGCCCAAAGGCGAGCCCACCAACGCCGCCGAGGCCGCTGCGCAGAAGGCCAAGGCCGACGCCGTGATCGAAGAGCGCTATCAAGCTCTCGTCGCAAAACTGCCCCCGGATCAGCAGGCTTGGGAACGGGTGCTGCAGGACCAGCTCGGCGGATTTTACCTGCCAATCCACAAGCGCGAGAAGATCGCCGGACGCTCCAGCGCGTGGGATTTCGTGCAGGATGATCCGAAGCTGCCACGCGTGCTGCTGATCGGCGATTCGGTCTCACGCGGTTACACGCAGGCCGTGCGCAAGGCGCTCGCGGGCAAGGTGAACGTGCATCGTGCTCCGGCCAACTGCGGTCCGACGGCGAGCGGACTCAAAAACATCGAGGTGTGGCTCGGCGACGGCAAATGGGACCTCATCCAATTCAATTTTGGCATCCACGACCGCAATACGCCCATCGCCGACTATCAGCAGCGGTTGGAGCAGCTCATTGAGCGGATGAAGCAGACCGGCGCGAAGCTCGTGTGGGCTAGCAGCACGCCCTGCCCGGACACGAGAGATGGCAAATACAAGTCCTCTCCCATCGTGGAACGCAACACCGCTGCTGCGGAAGTGATGAAGAAGCACAGCATCCCGATGAACGACCTTTTCACCGCCATCACGCCGCACCTTGCCACGATGCAGAATCCCGACGACGTCCACTTCAACGCCCAAGGCTATGACTTTCTCGGTGAAACCGTCGCCAAGGCCATCGAGGCCGCTTTGAAGTAAACCATATCCATCCTATGAACCGCCACCTTCTTGTCTTTCTGCTTCTAGCCGCTCCAGCGCTCGCCCAAACCGCTGCGAAGAAGAAAGGCGGCCTCGGTGCCGATGCCCCACCTGGCAAAATTTACATCTACAAGGAGAGCGCCGGAAAACCGCGCCAGATGGAGATTTACTTCCCGCCGAATCACGATCCCGCCAAAAGCAAAGTGCCCGGCATGATCCTTTTTCACGGCGGTGGGTGGGGCGGTGGCTCGCTGGGCCAGTTTCGCATCGCCTGCGCTTACTTTGCAAGTCGCGGGCTCGTTTGCGCCACCTCGGAGTATCAGATGCTCAGCAAGGCTGATGCCGCGAAGCTGCCCGCAGGCGAAACGAAGAAGCGCGTGTGCGTGACCGACGCGAAAAGCGCTATTCGTTGGTTCAAGCAGCACGCGGGCGAGCTCGGCATTGATCCGCAACGCATCATCACCGGTGGCGGATCGGCTGGCGGACATATCAGCGCGCTCGCCACGATGAATCCGGGCCTGAACGACCCCGCGGACCCGAAAGACATCGACACCCGCGTCGTCGCCTATGTGTGGTTCAATCCCGCCTTCGCCACCGATGACCACAAGGATCCCGAAATCGACATCCTCACGCATTTGAAGGCTGATCTGCCGCCCGCGATCGCCTTTTTCGGCGACATGGATTCGTGGAAGAAAGGCTGGGACACCGCCCACGCGAAATGGAAGTCCCTCGGCACGAAAACCATCGATCTCCAGATCGCGCCCGGCCAGTCGCACAGTTTCTTCAACAGCGGCCCCTGGCAAACCGTCACGCTCATCGCCGCGGACCAATTCCTCGTGAAACACGGCTTCCTCACCGGCGAACCGACCAAAACGATGCCCGCAAGCGGCGAAAAGCTCGTGCCGACGCCTTGAAGAGGATGATGCGTGACGAGTGATGCGTGAAGCATCCACGATCACCGTTTCCAGACTCAAGCATCATTCATCACGCATCACTCCATTCCTCCACCACTCCATGCGCCCGCTCCTTCTCCTCCTTTCGTCATTCGCCATTCTGCATTCGTCATTGGCTCAAGACGGCTTCCAATCGCTGTTTAATGGTCACAATCTCACCGGCTGGGACGGCGACCCGAAGCTCTGGAAGATCGAAAACGGCATCGTCATCGGCACGAATGCGTCGCCGGAGGCGATAGCGAACAACAGCTTCCTCATCTGGCGCGGCGGCACGGTGAAGAACTTCGAACTGCGTGCCACCATCCGCGTCATCGGCGACAACAACAGCGGCATCCAGTATCGCAGCCGCGAGCTGAAGGACGTCGCGCCGTGGGTGATCACCGGCTACCAGTGCGACATCCATCCGGCCATCGAGCACACGGGCATGACGTATGAGGAGCGCGGACGCGGCATCTTCGGCCTGAACGGCAAGGATGTGATGCTCGACCCCGAGGGCGCGCTGTGGCAGGTCGGCGAGCACGCGCCGGTGAAGGTCGATGTGAGCCAGTGGAACGAGTATGTCATCCTCGCGCAGGGGAACCGCCTCCAGCACTTCATCAACGGCCAGCCCACCTCCGAGCTCATCGACCACCACGCGGACAAACGCACGCTGGAGGGCCTGCTCGCCATCCAGCTTCACAAAGGCAACCCCAACCGCGTCGAGATCAAAGACCTCCGCCTCAAAGTCCTGCCCGAAGTGCCGCTCGTCCCCTTCGAGCCCGCCAAACTGCCCGCCACCGCGACGAAGATCGAAAAACCGCGCACGAGTCGGCCGCAGGGCACGGGGCCGGTGGTGCCGGTGAAGAAGTGATTAACTTTATCGAGCTTTAGTCACCACTGACTGATAAAATGGAGGCATCTCATGAAGATGAACCTATTTTTCGCCTCACGTAGTTGGTGCCTGCTTGCTGTTTTCGCGGCAACGTTCAGCCACGCGGAAGAGCTGGTATTCGATGTCGAAAACCCCACGGTATTGAAGCCCGGTTCGGTCTATAAGTTCAGCTTCAATCCCAAAAAGAAGGGCGATAAGGTCGATGTCAGACTTCACACAAGCAGCGAGGCAGGAGTGAAGATAGCCAACGATGAACCTTACGCTCCGATTAATCGCGTCACAGTGACTGCCTCGGACGGCACCGTCAGTGATTTGGCGTTTTCTCCCACTGACTATGGTGTGCCTCACATCCACATCGAGGACTACGATTGCGACGGCGATCTCGATTTTCGAGTTATCTGCTCTTGGGGCACAGGAGGCTCGTGGTATTCCTACTTTCGATGCGAGGGAAACAAGTTTGTGCCTTGGCAAGAGCCTGAGGACCTGGGTTTGAACACTCACATCTCGGATGGTGAAATAGCAGCCACCGGTCGTTCAGGCCCCGAATACCACGCGACCTACTACGAGGTCAAAAACGGGCGTTTCAACAAGGTCCGTGTGGAGTCGATCCGAATGAAGTCGTCACTTCCCGAGTTCAAAGAACTCAAAGACGATTCCTTCATCGTAGCTGCGGTGACTGAGATTTGGAAAGACGGACATCTCATCAAACGAACGGTGGAGCCTCAATACGGCCAATAAGCATACTGCGGCACATCGACTCCTTCGGCGCGGTAAAACAGAAGGCACCGCCCCTCGACCTCATGACGTGATTGCAGCCTTGCGGAAGAGGCGCTCCCCGTTTTACTCCCGTCATGCCGACCCTGCCGGACATCCAGCGCTACTGCGACAAGATCGCTGAGGCTTTCAAGCCGCAGCGGATCGTGCTGTTCGGCTCCTACGCCTACGGGAAGCCGACGCCGGATTCGGATGTGGATGTGCTGGTGGTGATGAAGAAGGCCCGTCGGCTCTGGATGAATGCGACGCAGAAGATTCATGAGAAGGTCTCCGCGGGCTTTCCGGTGGATGTGATCGTGCGTGATCCAGATTTCCTCCGTGAGCGTCTGAATGAGGGCGACACCTTCCTCGAAGAGATCACCACCAAAGGCCGCGTGATGTATGAAAGCCGCCACGCGTGACTGGATCGAGAAGGCGGAGGCCGATCATCTCGCCGCGGTGGACCTCGCGCGGCGGCGAAAGCTGCCGCTGCATGACATGGTGTGTTTTCACTGCCAGCAATCGGCCGAGAAGTATCTGAAAGCCCGTCTTGAGGAAGCTGGCATTCACTTTCCGAAAACGCACGACCTAGAGGCTATTCTCGCGCTCGCCTTGACGGTCGAGCCGCTGTGGTCGGCGCTCTTACCGGCTGCGAGACGCTTGAAGCCCTTCGGTGTGCTCATTCGCTATCCGGGCAACGACGCCAGCAAAGCCCAGGCCCGCCGTGCCCTCACCGATGCGAAGGCGATTCGCGAAGAAGTCCGGCTTTCGCTCGGCTTGAAGGTTTGAGACCGCGCCCGTCGTTCACCGACGCCATGCGCCTCCTCGCCCTCCTTTCCTCATTCGCCATTCTGGTTTCGTCATTCGCTTCGGCTGCTTCGCAGCCGAACATCATCATCCACTTCATCGACGACCTCGGCTACGGCGACATCGGGCCGTTCGGTGCGGTGAAGCAGAAGACGCCGCGTCTCGACCGCATGGCGCGGGAGGGGATGAAGCTCACGTCGTTCTATGCCGCGCCGGTGTGCAGCGTATCGCGAGCGCAGATGATGACCGGGTGCTATGGCGCACGCGTTTCCGTGCCGGGCGTGTATCCGCCGGGGGCGAAGAACGGCCTCCATCCGCAGGAGCACACCATCGCCGACCGCTTGAAGCCGCTCGGCTACGCCACGCAGTGCATCGGCAAGTGGCACCTCGGCGACCAGCCGGCGTTTTTGCCCACGAAGCAGGGCTTTGATCACTACCTCGGCATCCCTTATTCCAATGACATGCTCAAAACCGCGAGCGTGGACGGCCGCCGCGTCGTGCCGCTCGTGCGCGATGACAAAGTCGAGCGACTGCTCGACGAGGCGGACCAGGAACGCATCGAGGAAATCTACACCGACGAAGCCGTGAAGTTCATCCGCAGCACCCAGGCAACGAAAAACCAAGAACCAGGCACCAAGAACACGGCGCAGCCCTTCTTCCTCTACTTCCCGCACACCGCCGTGCACACGCCCATCCACCCCGGCAAGGCCTTCCAGGGCAGCTCGCAAAATGGACGCTTTGGCGACTGGGTGCAGGAAGTCGATGCCAGCGTCGGTCGCGTGTTCGACACGCTGCGCGAGCTGCAGCTCGACACGAACACGCTCGTCATTTTCACCAGCGACAACGGCCCCTGGCTCATCAAAGGCCCCGATGGCGGCAGCGCCGGTCCCTTGCGCGGCGGCAAAGGCACCACCTGGGAAGGCGGCGTGCGCGTCCCCACGCTCGCGTGGTGGCCCGGCAAGATCGCGCCCGGCAGCGTGTGCGATGCCGTCGCCGGCACCATCGATGTGCATCCCACCTGCCTGAAAATCGCCGGAGCCGAGCTGCCCGCGCAGCCCGTGCTCGACGGTCGCGACCTCTCCCCGCTGCTCTTTGGCCAAAGCAAAGACTCGCCACGCGAAGCACACTACTACTTCTCCAGCTACAACCTCCAGGCCGTGCGCCAAGGCCCGTGGAAGCTCGCGCTCATGACCCAAGGCAACGCCCGCGCCAAAGGCCAGACGGAGGACGACGCGAAGACGAACCCGCGCCTCTACAACCTCGATCAAGAAATCGACGAACGCACCAACCTCGCCGCGCAGCATCCCGACATCGTCGCGAAACTCACCGCACTCGCCGAGAAGATGACCGCCGAGATCGGCGGCAACGAACCCAAAAGCCGCCGCCCGCCCGGCGAAGTCGAAAACCCCGTCACGATGTATCCCACCAGCGACGCCCCGAGGTCCAAAGACGCCCCCAAAGCCTCCGCCAAGCCCGCCGACCTCTCCAAGCTCCAAACCGGCGACACCCTCGCCGCCGACAAAGCCCCGCTCATCGCCAACACGCCCTTCACGCTCACCTGCGAGCTCACCACCGCGCAGCGCGATGCCATCCTCATCGCCCACGGCGGTGCCAGCACCGGCTACGCGCTCCATCTCAGCGGCGGCAAACTCATCTGGGCCATCCGCCACGGCAAAACCCTCACCACCGCCCAGACCGACTACCCCGCCGACAACCAACCCCACCACATCACCGCCACCCTCGGCAAAAAAGGCCAGCTCACCCTCCAGCTCGATCAAAACGCCCCCGTCACCGCCCCCAGCCCCGGCCTCATCCGCACCCAACCCAAAGAAGACTTCTGCCTCGGCCACGACAACAAAGTGCCCGTGGCCACTTACACCGCGAAGGGGAAGTTTGAGGGGAAGATCGTGAATGTGAAGATGACAGTCGATTGAACTCAGTTTGCATTCGAAAATGAAAAGCATCCTTCTGGCACTTGGTTTCGGCTTGGCGATGACCTCCATGCTTTCAGCACAGCAGCAGGCAGCTGCGCGGCCTCGTGATGCCTACCAAAAGCCGAATCCAATCACGCAAGCGCAAGCGAAGCCGATCATGCTCGCCATTCAGCGATTCAGAACCGTTCTCGCCACGAAAGATCACGCCAAGTTTTATGAATCGTGTGCTCACACGACTTTGAAGAAACGCATCTCCCAAGATCGGTTCTCACAGCAGATCGCTGGTGTATCGGATCTGTTGAAGTCGTTCTTTGACGACATGCTATCCGCCTACCAAGCCAAAGGCGTGAACGATAAGGACTTTCAGATCGGCACCATGCCCGATCCATTGGTTCCCGGAACAATCATCATTCAATTCGCAGACCGCATCGATGCCCAGCCAAAGAACAAATGGCCGAAAGGTGCTCCAGTTCGCATTCAATTGGCCTTAGATGGCGAGGAGTTTCGCTTTTACGACATTGATTGATGATCTTGTGAGCGACGAAGTTCTTACTTCCTCGTCAGCAGCTTCTCCGCAGGCACCAGAAAATCAAAATCATCCCGGCCGTCGATCTCGGGATCGAGTTCGCCGCAGTAGATGAGGCCGGTGCGGACGGACTGGCCTTTCGGGAGCTTCAGGCGGCGCACTTTCTCCCGCACCTCATCGACAATGCTGGCGGTGATGCGTTTGCGGAGCCTGGATTGTCACAAAATACATCCTGGGCACCTGCAACGAGTGGCTTGACCTTCTGACTGCATCCTTTTATCGACACGCATGGCCAAACGCCGCAAACCCAATCGAAACCCGGACCACGGCAAAGGCCTGCTCAAACGCCTGGCTGAGCGCCCGTTGAACGTCAAGGCTCGCAAGGACCAGCCGCCGGAGGTTTATCACCTCATGAACTTCGAGATCACCTGGGATTTCATGCCTGACCCGGCGGTGGACGCCTTGCCGAAGGCGACGCGGGACCGCATGGAGAAGGTCTACCCTCTCATGCAGAAAAATGCGAGAAAGCTCGTGCCAGAGCTGCGTGAGATGTCCGCCCGTCATCCAGAGGTGCCGTGCTTCCGAAACTGGCTCATCAACGCCCTGCGCGATGGCTCGCAGGCAGAGCGGGACGAGGCTTTGAGCCTGTGTGAGCAAATGTTCCGCGACATGCCGGGCTATTTCTTTGCTCGCACCACGCTGGCGGACTTGTTGCTGGACCGTGCCAAGGTGGATGAGGCTGCGGCTCTGCTGTTCGTGCCAGGACATTCCATCAGCACACTTTATCCAGACCGAAAAGTCTTCCACATCTCTGAAATTCGTCATTGGGCCTACCTCAGCGCTCGTGCCAAGATCCTGCTCGGTGAACCCAAGGTGGCCGAAGGCTATCGCGACATGCTGGAGGAGCTGGAGCCTGACTCGCCTGCCGTGCGGGACCTGAACGACATGCTGGACGGCGACAAGTCGGACATCATGCGCATGCTCGCCAACCTGCGGAAGTTCACCATCAAAGCCCAGGAACGTGCCGAGAAACGCAAAGAGCGTCCCAAGACCAAGAAGCCAGCCAAAGCGCCTGCGAAGCCTGCATCCAAGGCTCC
This sequence comes from Verrucomicrobiaceae bacterium, assembly GCA_015075365.1. GTDB lineage: Bacteria > Verrucomicrobiota > Verrucomicrobiia > Verrucomicrobiales > Verrucomicrobiaceae > Prosthecobacter. Next base: position 637,422 of record JABTUN010000003.1, on the reverse strand, counting down.
GGCCAAACCGACTTCTCACCCAGATCAGCTAGAACTGTTTAAGTAAGACTGGACCGCTTCCCAGATGGATTTGAGGACAGTAGAATCATGAATCCATTCTGCTGCCACCATTCTACTGCCTTCCGGTTTGGTCTGACTAAGTCAGGCACGAAATCGACCAAATGTTGATTTGGTGCCCGAAAACGGCGCAGAATTTCAGTCACGAAATCGACATCGCCGCAGGCAATAGCCACCGCAGCGTCCCGTTCACGCACCATGCGCCGCGTTTTCCTTCTCTGTCTCCTCGCCCTCAGCTCTCCGCTCTTTGCCCCAAAGGCGGCGAAGGCCAAGAAAGCCAGCACACCGCCGCCGACGAAGCCGCCGCTGGTCAGCGTGGACATCATGAAGCTGCCGGAGGGCGCGACGCATCTGGATCTGTGGCTGCTGTGCGGGCAGTCGAACATGAAGGGGCGCGGCTTCATGCCGGAGGAGCCGAAGAACGACCCGCGCATCGTCATGATGCACATCAAAGACGACCACTGGTATCTCGCGCGACATCCGCTGCATCTCACGGGCGACGCGAAGACCTTCCAAGGCCACGACAACGCCGGCTCTTGAAGAGGGATGCGCGCGCGAGCCCATCGGCGGTGGTTAAAGCTGCGAGTTGGGGAGGCGGGCGATGCGAGATCAGAAACGACCTCCATTACAGGCTGCTGAAAAACGCATGCGCCGCATTTCCGGGCGTGAAGCCGGAGCGTGGGTCGCGGCGGTCGCGGGCTGCATTCTCCGCCATCTGCTTCTTCTCATCCCCGGCCACGCCCGGCGGCGGTTCCGCGGGTGTCAACTAATGAGGAGCAGCCGCCGCTGCCCGGGCACGGGGTACGGGGCACGGTGGATGCAGGGCGGCACGGCGCAGCCGGGGTGGCGCGTGGCGATGCGCCACAGGTGGAAGACACCAAAGGCATAGGGCACCGCGCCGGGCCGCGGCAGGTAATGCAGGTCGTGAAAATGCTCCTCCAGCCAGGCTTCGAAGGCGGCGCCTTCCCCGCCCCCGAATGCCGCGAGCAGAGCGCGCCGGGACGCCGGGTGGTCCGCCCGGCGCAGAGCGTGGTCGTCCGGCAATCCTTCGGAGCAGGCCCCGTGATAGGTACACAGCCAGGTGTCCGCCTCCGCCGTGGCACTGTCCGCATGAAAGGAGCACACATCAGTGCGCAGGTGCGGGGGCAGCAGCGGGTGCGTATAACCATTCACACACTCCAGCACGGGATCGAGACCGAGTCCGCGCAGGCGCTCCAGATCCGCCTGCATGTGCGCGACAGCGCGGCGTCCGTCCTGATCAAGGGAAAGGCCGCCCAGCAAGTCCGCGTCGAGGTGCGTGAGACCGCGCGGCACCTCCAGGCCTGCGGCCACGGCGGCAAAGTCGCCATCGAGCACGCGCGGCCAGCACAGGGCGTTGACCCCATCGCGAAAGGGGGTGCCCGCCAGCTCGGCGAAATCACGCACGAGCCGGACCGTGCGGGGGAGCGAAAAGGATGGAGGAGAAACGATGGGAGTCAGAGGTGAGAAGTGCGCGGGGCTTGTGCTCGGCATCTGGCTCGTCGTCGTTCTTGTGCTCGATGTGGACGGTAGTCAGGCGCGGAGCTGGCCGCTGCCATCCACGAGGTATTTGTAGCTGCACAGCTCAGCGAGACCCATGGGGCCGCGGGCGTGGAGCTTGTCGGTCGAGATGCCGATCTCCGCGCCGAAACCGAACTCTCCGCCGTCATTGAAGCGCGTGCTGGCATTGTGCAGGACGACGGCGCTGTCCACCTCGTGCTGGAAGCGCGCAGCGGCTGCGGGGTCCCGCGTGACGATGCTGTCGGTGTGATGGGAGCCGTGCGCGTTGATGTGGGCGATGGCCTCGCCGAGCCCGGAAACGGTCTTGATGGAGAGGATGAGATCGAGGTACTCGGTGCGCCAGTCCTCCTCCCTGGCGGCGGTGGCGGGCACGCCGAGATGAGCGCGCGCGGTGTCATCGCCGCGCAGTTCCACGCCGGCGGCGGCAAGGCGCGCGCCGAGCAGCGGGTAAAAGACGGGAGCGAGGTCGTGATGGACGAGCACGGTCTCCAACGCGTTGCACACCCCGGGCTTCTGGCACTTGGAGTTGGCGATGATGTCCACCGCCATGTCCAGGTCCGCATCGGCATGCACATAGACATGGCAGACGCCGTCGTAGTGTTTGATGACAGGCATGCGGGCGGTGGCGACGACTTTTTCGATCAATCCCTTTCCACCCCGGGGGATGATGAGGTCGAGGTATTGATCCATGCGTGCCATGTGCTCGACACTGGCGCGGTCAGTGAAGGGGATGAGCTGGATGCTGTCGGCCGGCAGTCCGGCGCGTTCACCACCCGCTTGCAGGGCCGCGGCCAGCGCGCGGTTGCTGTCGATGGCCTCGCTGCCGCCGCGCAGAATGGTGGCGTTGCCGGTCTTGAAGCACAGCGAGGCGGCGTCGGTCGTCACATTGGGCCGCGATTCAAAAATGATGCCGATGACACCGATGGGCACACGCAGCTTGCGGATGCGGAGGCCGTTGGGGCGGGTCCATTCGGCCAGCAACTCGCCCACGGGATCCGGCAGGGCGGCGACCTCCCGTACCGCGGCGGCGATGGCCTGGAGGCGCTTCGGATCGAGGGTGAGGCGGTCGATCATGGCCTTCGACAGGCCGTTTTCCTGCGCGCGAGCCAGATCGAGGGCGTTGGCGGCGAGGATGGCATCCTGGCGGGCAAGGAGCTCGTCTGCCATGGCGTGCAGGATGGTGTTTTTCTGGTCGGTGGAGAGATTGACGAGGGCGTATGAGGCCGCGCGGGCCCGGCGGCCCATGTCGAGGATGGCGGACTGGATTTCAGAGTCGGTCATGACTGCGGCTGGTTACGGGCGCAGGCGTGGCGCGTCAAGGCTTGGCGGCAGGAAGGATGGGCTTCGCCACGACCTCCTGCGGCGGCATGATGGTGACCTGCAGGCGGGTGAACTTGCCGTCAAAGGGCGTGCTGTTGGGATGGTCCTTGACCTTCAGCGGGCCAAAGCTCTGCCCGGCGGCGATGCCGGTGGCGGGCTCCTGCGGGAAGCCGCCGGGGAAGGGTGTGAGGTCCAGCATCTCGCTATGACCGGGCACGGCGATGGACATGAAGCCGCTGTTGCTGATGAGCGCTCGGACCTGCGCGCGGCCGGCCTCCAGGGTGTCTGTGTTGATACTGGTGGCCTTTCCGTCCACCAGGATGGTGAGCGTGGGGCGGCTGGCGGCGAGGTGCAGCACATAGCCGAGCCTTTCATCACCATGGGAGAGGAGAGTGCTGTCGGAATCGACTTCCGGATTGTAATCGAAGGCGGCGTGGATGTAGATGCCGCGTCCCTGCACGGGCGGCGTGTCGGCCGCGGGGATCTCATCACCGGGCTGCAAGGCAAGGTCCACGGAGCCGCTGGGACTGGGCGGGCCGACAAGCTCCACCACGGGGCGGGAAGCGCTGCGGAACTCCTGCGGGAAATGCGCGGCGAGGCGGGTCTTCACCGCCGCATGCTCCGGCGCGGCGGCGAGATTGGTCCACTCATGCGGATCGGTGTCGTGGTCGTAGAGCTCCTCGCCGCCATCGGCGTAGCGGATGTAGCGCCAGCGCGCGTCCCGTGCGGCGTAGGAGGCGTTTTTCCCGCCGCCGCTGGTGGTGATGGCAGGGCGGTCGCGCGTGGCGGCCGGATCGGCCAGCAGGGGCCTGAGGCTGGCACCGTCCAGATGCTCCGGTGGCTTCACACCGGTGAGATCGCAGAGCGTGGGATAGAGGTCGATCAAGGCGGCGGGCTGGCCCGTCACGCTGTCCGGCCGGGTGACCTTGGGTGCCACGATGGCGAGGGGTACGCGAGTGGCCTCTTCCCATAGCCTGCCTTTGTGCCACATCTGTTTTTCACCGAGGTACCAGCCGTGGTCGGAGGTGAAGACGATTATGGTGTTGCCGGCGTGCGGTCCTTTTTCCAGCGCGTCGAGCACCTGGCCGAGCATGGCGTCACAAAAGGCCACGTTGGCGAGGTAGGCACGCACGGCCTCCTTCCATTTCCCGGCCTTCAGGATGGCGTCGTGGTGGTTGCCGGCCTTGAGATGGCCCCTGGCGGCCTCCGGCACGTCATCAAGGTCGTTTTCCTTCACTGGCGGCAGGGTGATGCCCTCCAGAGGAAAGAGGTCGAAGTATTTCTGCGGCACATACCAGGGGGAATGCGGGCGGTAGAGACCCAGCGCGAAGAAAAACGGCTTCCGTTGCGCCTTGCCCAGGAAGTCGGCGGCAAAGGCCGCGCACTGGCCGTCGTCCGTCTGTGAATCCTCCACAGGGACGTGGCCCCAGTCCCAGTGCCAGATGTCCAGGCCGTTGAAGTTCTGCCCGGTATGCACGGGCAGGTCGGGGATTTGCACGCCCGCGCGCGGGAAACGCTGGTCCCAGGCGCTGTCCTGCTCAAAACCACGCCGGCCGCCGTGCCAGCCCGCCAGGCGCCCCTCCGGCCCGCCGTGGTTGGCGTGGAAGATTTTTCCCGCCGCCGCGGTGAGGTAGCCCGCCGCCTTGAAATGCTCCGGCAGCGTGGGTTTGCCCGCGATCTGCACGCTGCGCCGCCAGTCCTGCTCATTGCCAAACACGCCGCTGGAGGAGGGCAGCAGACCGGTCATGAGACTGGCACGGGAGGGGTTGCAAAGGGCGAAATTGCAGTGCGCGTTGGTGAAGCGCATGCCCATGCGGGCGAGGCGGTCCATGTGCGGTGTCTTTGCCTGCGGATGCCCGCCGAGCCAGCCCGTGTAGTCGCGCAGGTCGTCCGCGATGATGAAGAGGACGTTCGGCCTGCCGGCGGCGGACACGGGACGCTTTTTCGGCGCGGCCACCAGTGCCGTGACGGACAGAAGGAAGACAAGGAGCAGACGCATGATCGGCCCATCCAAAGATTTGCTTCCCCTCAAAAGCAAGCCTGGAAGTGTGAGGAAGCTCTCATGGGGCCGACGCCTGCCCCTGCGCCGCCTTCATATTTTCCCCGGTTCCGCGATATTCTCCAAACGGGGCCAGTCGTTCCACGATGGCCTGCTTGGCCTCACTTGTCGCGATCCAGGCACTGAGACACCATCGCCTTCTGACGCTCTGGACTCATCTCTCCTCAGCGCCCAAGGCGGAATTCCATCCGGCCATGGTGCTTTCCCAATCGCCTTTCAGCGCCAAAGGCGCGAACGATACCAGCCTGGGCCATCGGCCCAGGCAGCCCGGAAGGCCGACGAGATTCGGGGAAGGGCTGAAAGCCCGTCCCATGCACGCACCGCGTCGGGTTGGCGATCACGGCGTGGGGAAAAGACATGTGGCGTGCATGGCTCGGGCTTTCAGCCCTCAACTGGGGTGGTCGTGGTTGGCCACGCGTTCCTGGGCCGTAGGCCCAGGCTGGGATGGGGCGCGCCGTTGGCGCTCTGTTATAAAGCCTGTCGATTTCTGTCAGTGTTTCCGCAATCGAGGAAAAGAACTGGTAGATTTGAGTTAATCACCAAATCGCATGGGCTTGATTTCGAAGGTCCAACCAACCGCAAAAAGGAAGAACCCAGAGGGTCACAGAGGCTGAAAACTCCACACTAACACTCCATTCGCTCTCATCTGAGATTAAAGCGTCAGGAAGCTCCAAATAAAGCATGCGAATCTGAGTCCAATCTGGTGGGCTTTGGCGATAACTTTCCATCAATGTGGAGATGCCTTCGCGGAAATTCGGCCAAATGTCCGTCCAGTGATCAACGATACTTTCAACGTTCTGTTGGAGAATTTCAGGAGATGCGTTGGCGGCGCTAATGTCGGTTGGCACGAAACCACCTTCGCCACAATCGAGTTGTAGCTCATCGAACCAGCCTTCTTGTAACTCAATGCTCATTGGCGAAAAACATACTCGACCATGACTGATGGCACCAGCACACCATCAAGCGGCTATTCTCACCAAACAATACCCGAAGTCCATCTCCCAGCCGCGTTCCGTCTTCGTCGCGGGGATGGCGGGGGTGAGGTGGTAGAGGAGGCGGCGGCCGTCCTGCGGGTTCTCGGCGGTGACGACGAGGCCCGCGCCGCGCAGGGCAACGAGGTGCTTCAGCGTGGCGTCGAGCCGCTTGCCGACGTTCCGGCCAGAACCGTCGCGGTGCGCCCCTGGCCATCGGCGAGGATCTGAAGAAGGCGATGGCGGGTGGGATCGCCCAGCGCGGCATAGACGGTATCCGCCGGGAATGACCTGCGGCGGCGGCGCGGGGATCGTGGGAGGCGCGGCGGGCGTGCTCATGCTTCATTTTGCCAAATTCGCCGTCTCCTGACAAGCACGCAGACTCCGCGATCCAGGCAATCGAGGCTCCGAACACGCCGCACAGCTCCGCAATCCAGCCTTTGAATTCACGAACAAGCCCCGTGACTCCGTAATGATGGCATCGGAGGCGGCGAACACGCCGCATGGCTCCGCAATCGGGCATTTGAAATCGCCAGCACGCCGCGTGACTCCGTCATCCAGCCTTTGAAATCACGAGCAAGCCTCGTGACTCCGTAATGATGGCATCGGAACCCGCGAACACGCCGCATGGCTCCGTAATCGGGCATTTGAAATCGCCAGCACGCCTCACGGCTCCGCAATCGTGGCATCGCAATCGGCCAGCACGCCTCACGGCTCCGCAATGGAGCACTCGAACCCGCCCGCGCGCCGCCCACCGGCCGTATGCCTCCTAACCCGGGTTTCTCAAATCCGCGCTGGTGTGAAGTGCTCGGTTCTCAGTGCTTAGTCCGCAGTTTCCTAGCCTGCCAAGCGCGCTGCACTGAGCATCACAGGAGGGCAGAAGAGGGTGCCCGGAATTCCTGCCGGGTGTTCTCTTTGATTGAGGAAGGCCTAAAACCTTCATGAACAATCGCTGCGCGACTCCGTCCATCGTCCCCGTGCGCCCCGCGCCCCGGGAATCGCTCCTGGGCGCGGAAAATGCAGCTTGAAGAGCCTGAAAATTAACAAATACTAACAATTATGAGCATCTCGACCCCTTTCACCCGCCACCATGTGTTCATGGTCGCCGCGGCCTCGTTTGCCACCGCCGTGGTTGCAGGGGCGCAGCCGTATTCCCAGCCGCCGCCGCGCTACAGCCAGCCGCCGCCGAATTATTACCAATACCAGCAGCCTGCCAGCCAGGGCGGCCCCTTGGATTTCATCCCGCGCCTGGGCCAGAGGGTGGGGCAGGCCGTGCGCCGTGTCTTTTATGGGGAGGAGGCCCCCGGTTACCCCTCGTCCGCCTACGGACCACCACCTTCGTATGGCCAGGGCCGCAGTCTCGAAAGCACGCCGCGCCAATATCAGGCGCCGGCCTATCCACAGCCGCCACCCTCCAGCTACTCGCAACCGCAGTACCAGACGCCGCCGCCCGCGACCTCTCCACGCTACAGCTATCCTCCCGCCCCAGTCACACCGCCACCGGTGACGAAGACTCCGCCGACGGCCGGCAAGCCGGCCACGTCCACACCACGCAAATACTCGCCTCCCCGTGTGGAGCCCCCAGCCCCGAAGACCTCCAGCAGCAAATCGAAGCCCGCCCCAGCACCAAAGACATCCCCCCCCAAGACGCAATCGGCTCCGCCGCCGCCCGTGAAGGAAAAAGAGCCTGAACCCGTGGCCCCGCGCCGCACCGAAACGAAGTCGAAGGATGATCCACCAGCCGAATTCCCCGCCTCCAGCAACTCCGGCTCCTTTTTGAAGGGTAAAAAGACGAGCAAGCCCGGCCGTGTGATCAGCCCCTACCCGCCGTACAAGGAGCTCGATGTCACGGGGCTCGACAGCGGCTCCCTGGCGCTGGACCCGACGACGCAGAAGGTTTTTGAGGTGCCTTGAAGTCCGGCACGGCTCTTTTTCTTTTCACAGCGCAGCCCGGCAGGCAAACAGCCTCCGGGCTGCTCTTTTTTTGGCGTGCCACAACCGTCTTTTTTTCTGAGGAATGAGAAATACTGAGGCTTGGCCCGGTCATTGCTTGAAGGGTGGGTGAGGTTGGTGTTTGGGTGCCAACCCCGACCAACCAATCATGGCAAGCCAAGGCCTCCAGCAACTTCAGACACAAAAGCTCGCGATCGGGCCGCAAATGCAGCAGAGCCTGCAAATCCTGCAAGCGCCCACCCTGGAACTGCGCCAGATCATCCAGCAGGAGATCGAGGTGAACCCGGTGCTGGAACTGGAGGCTCCCGAGACTTCGCTAGAGGACGCGGTGCCTGACGATCCCGATGACCGGTCGGGGGACGCCGATGATCTCGACCACCTCACCCAGATGGACGAGGAATGGCGGGAATACTGGCAGCAGAGCCGCCAGCAGACCATGTCACGCCGGAGTGATGACCAGGAGCGCTGGCAGTTCCTCATGGACAGCATCGTGGTGCCCACGACGCTGCAGGAGCATCTCCTTTCCCAACTGCACACGGCCGACGTAAAGAACCCGCGTGTCGCCGCGCATGTGGAATACCTGATCGGCAACCTCGACGACCGTGGCTTCCTGAACGCGAAGATCGACGACATCAGCCTGCAGCAGGGCATTCCGATCGACGAGTTGCGGGCTGCGAAGCGTCTGTTGCAAGGCTTTGACCCGGTGGGGGTGGGCTCCGAGGACCTGCGGGAGTGTCTGATGGTGCAGTTGGAGCGTCTTGGCAAAAGAGGCAGCCTGCCCTGGCGTGTGCTGGAGCAGCATCTCGACGACCTGGCCAACAAGCGCTTCCCGGTGATCGCGCGCAAGCTGGGCGTGCCGCTCGAACAGATCGCACGCGCGGCCGATTTCATCAGCACGCTCGATCCACGGCCCGCGCAGCGCTTTGCCGTGTCATCGAACAACTACGTCACCCCGGACGTGGTGGTGGAGCGCCACAACGGCAGCTGGGTGGCGGTGATGACCAACGACGACCTGCCGCAGCTCCGCATCAGCAACACCTACAAGGACCTGCTGGCGCAACCCGGCAGCAATGGCGAGGTGCGCGACTATGTGCGTGACAAAATCCGCGGCGGCAAATTCCTCATCCGCTGCATCCATCAGCGCCAGCAGACGATCCACAAGATCGCAACTGAGATTCTGCGCCATCAGCGTGATTTCCTGGAAAAAGGCCTCGGCCACCTGAAATCCCTCAACATGGCCACTGTCGCGGCGGATGTGGGGGTGCATGAAACCACCGTCAGCCGCGCCATCGCAGGCAAGTACATCGCCACGCCGCACGGGGTGTACGAGCTGAAGTACTTCTTCACCCACGGGGTGAAGACCGACTCCGGTGAGGACATGAGCAACACCAGCGTCAAGAACGCCATCTCGGAACTGGTGAAGGCGGAGGCCAAGAACAAGCCTCTCAGCGATGACAAGCTCGCCAAACTGCTCGACAAGCAGGGCATCAAGGTCGCGCGCCGGACGATCGCCAAATACCGGGAGGCGCTGGGCATCCTGCCCAGCCACCTCCGCAAGACGTTTTAAAACTGCTCCAGCAGATAGCGGATCAAGTCCGTGGTGGTGACCATGCCCACCAGCTTGTTCCCATTCACCACGGGCAGCGAATGGAAATCACTCCTGGCAAGAATCTCTGCCGCCTCCCTCACGGTGGAGGTCTCTTGCAAGGTCACCGGATTCCTCTTCATCACCTGCTCCAGCGTGAGTGTGTGATCCAGCGTGGCATCCACCTCACGCTCGTCCGTGCCGAACGCGTCGCCAAAGCTGACTCGCAAGATATCGCTCCAAGTGATGATGCCCACCAGTTGGTCGCCATCAACGACCGGGATGTGATGCACGCCATGCTCGCGGACAAGGGCGCGCACTTTGGAGATCGGATCACCGTGGTGGACGGAGATCACATGGCGGGTCATCAGATGGGAGATGGGGTCGTTGCGTTTCATAGGTTGGTTATGGATGTTCAGTTTCGTCGCTTCTGCCGCTCGCTGCTCCGCCTGCCTTGGGCATGCGTGGACGTGAATTGTGCTCGCCATCGGCGGAGTTTGTGAGCATCGTCACCGCCCGATTGTCTTCATGCGGATGCGTTTCCTCGCCTTTCTCAGCCTCCTTGTCCTCGCTGCCACGGCATGCGGGCAAATCGCGGTCGGAAACCGGCGGTTTGTCCGTGCGATCGAGGAGGCCGGCCCGCGCGGGGAATGGGTGGTGTATGAAGAGGGAGCGCCGCGCAACGAAGGCACGCGACGCTGGCTGACGAAGCGCGTGCTGGTCGAGCTACAGCGGGGAAAAGGCGCACGCGACCTGGAGGGCATCCCCGGGGTGCGGCGCGCGGAGGCGCGCGGGCGCTATGCCGTGGTGGAGTTCGACGGCAGGGAGGACGCGGGGCTGCGCGGTGCTGAACGGCTCAAGAATCTGCCCCAGGTGCTCTCCGCGGAGCCAATGCTGGCGCGCCGCTGGTTCCCCATGGCCGTGCCGAACGATCCGCTCTTTGCGCACAACGCGTCCAGCCCGGGTTACCAGTGGCACCTGCAAAACACGGGGCAAAACGGCGCGACTGCCGGCGTGGACCTCAAAGTGGTGACCGCCTGGGACAACTACAAGGGAACTGGCGTGCGGATCGGCATTGTGGACGACGGCCTTGAGCTCTCGCACCCGGATCTCACCGCGAATATCGACACGCTGAACGGATATGACTTCAACGGCGGCGACACCGACCCCTCGCCGGGAGCGGAGGACTTCCACGGCACCGCCTGCGCCGGTGTGGCGGCCGCGCGCGGCAACAACGGCATCGGTGTCAGCGGCACCGCGCCCCAGGCCACGCTGGTGGGGCTGAAATTCATCACCGCGCCGACCACCGATGCTGAGGACGCGGACATGCTCGCCTTCAAAAAGGACATCATCCAGGTGCGCAGCAACAGTTGGGGGCCCTTCGACGACGCCTACGGTGCCTCGGGCCCCGGTCCGCTGGCGCGCGCGGCGCTGGAGGACGCCGCGTTGACCGGACGCGGCGGCAAGGGCACGATTTTCCTGTGGGCGGCGGGAAACGGCAACTACGCGGGTGATGACTCCAACTACGACGGCTGGGCGAACACGCCCTTCTCCATCGCTGTGTCCGCCATCAACGACAAGGGCAAGCCCGCGTTCTATAGCGAGCCGGGGGCAAACATCCTCGTGTGCGCCCCATCCGGCGGCGGAAAGCAGGACATCACCACCACGGACAGGACCGGCGCATCCGGCTACAATGAGGACGGCGGGCTCGTGGAGCGGCCGGATTTCACGAACACGGACTACACGAACACCTTCAACGGCACCTCGTCCGCCACACCTGCCGTGGCCGGCGTGGTAGCCCTCATGCTGGAGGCCAATCCCAACCTCACTTACCGCGATGTGCAGGACATCCTCGTGCATACTGCCGTGAAGAACGACGAATACTCCGGCGGCTGGGTGACCAATGGCGGCGGCTTTCATTTTCACCACCGCTACGGCGCGGGACTCGTGAATGCGAAGGCGGCCACCGACCTCGCGGCGTCCTGGGTGAACCTCGATCCTGTCCAAACCCGCACGATCTCGCAGACCGCGCTCGCCCAGCCCATTCCTGACTTCGATGAGGACGGCATCACGCGCAGCTTCACCGTGCTGCCGGCCGACAATCTCCGGCTGGAGCAGGTGCTGGTGCAGGTGAAGGCCACGCATCCCTATGCCGGAAATCTGGACTGGGAACTCGTCTCCCCCAGTGGCGTGACCTCCCGCCTGGCCCGCGCGCGCTTCAATGACCGCAGCGCCAATGTGAACTGGACCTTCATGAGCACGCATTTCTGGGGGGAGCGCTCCGAGGGCACCTGGAAGCTGCGCGTCAGGGACACGATGGTCGATCATACCGGCACGCTCGACGAGGTCTCCATCACTTTCCGCGGCACACCGGTGACAGCACCGCTCCCCACGCCGGTGATGACCTCCCCGTGGATCATTGTGGGACGCGAGGGCCTTTCGATGGAGCATCAGCTCACGGCCGCGCACTCACCGACGAGCTTCTATGTGGGTTTCGAGTTTTTCGGCGGACTGCCCGCCGGCCTGTCCTTCAATGCCGCCACCGGCCTCATCTCCGGCACACCGGTGGAGACAGGCGTCTGGGCCGCCGTGCATGGCGCTCAAAACGCCGCCGGCTGGGCCTATGAGAGCGCCTATTTTCTCATGCTCGGCGCGGAGCCGCTGCTCTCCACCGCCACGGAGCAGCCCTCCACCACAAAGATCGTCCCCTTTGGCTTTGGCGATCCATTTTCACAAAACATCGTCACGCACGACGGCATCGACGCCATCGAAACCGCCATCGTCGATGACGAGGAGTATTCCGGCATCGAGTTCACCGTGAACGGCCCCGCGCGCCTCCAGTTTCAGTGGAAGGTCTCTTCCGAGAAGAACGGGGACTACATGGTGCTCACCGTGGACGGCTATCTGAAGGGCTACATCAGCGGCGAGGTGGACTGGACCCAGGTGACCACCGACATCGGCCCCGGCGAGCACAACGTGGACATCTACTACTTCAAAGACGCATTTGTCGCCAAGGGGCAGGACAAGGGCTGGATCGACCAAATCGTCATCACGCCCACCAGCGTGCCTCCGGTCATCACCACGACCACCGTGCAGGTGTATCAAAACGTGTATTTCCGGGAGGAAATCGAGGCGGAGCACGCGCCGTCGGCCTTTGCTGCGGACGGCTTGCCGGCAGGCGTCGCGATTCATCCCTCGACGGGCCTGGTTTACGGCAGCGCCGCCACCATTGGCAGCTTCCCGGTCACCATTCATGCCACGAACACTTTCGGCACCACCTCCAAAACGATCACGCTCCAGGTCGGCACGGTGGAGCAGGGTCTCGCCGCCGTGATCGAGGCGCCAGCGCAGACCATCACCTCCGGCGGCGACCTCGCCTGGGTGCCGCAGTGGCTGTACGCACGCGATGGCGAGGACGCGGCCCGCAGCGGCCCGATCGACCATGACCAGGAGAGCGTGATGACCACGCAGGTCACCGGCCCGTGCAAAGTAACCTTCTACTGGGGTGTGTCATCGGAGGAGGATTATGATTTCCTGCGCTTCTTCATGGATGACGTCGAGCAGGAGGCCATCAGCGGCGAGGTGGGATGGACGCGAAAGGGATTCCTCATTCCCGCCGGCGTCCACACGCTCAAATGGGCCTACAGCAAGGACGCGGCCACCGCGCGCGGGCTGGACTCCGGCTTCGTCGATCAATTCGCCATCCATTCCGACAATGACGGCGATGGAATCCATGCCGATCTCGAAAACTGGTTCGGCACCAGCGACAATGACCGCAACAGCCTGCCCCAAACGGTGCTCACCCGCTCCGCCGCCACCACGCTTGAATTCCCGAGCGTGGCCGGAAATGATTACCGCATCGAATACAGCGACGACCTGGTCGAATGGACCCCGCTCATCATCACCGCCACCGGATCGACCACGACCTGGACGGACCTCAACGCGGTCAACAAAACCCGGCGCTTCTACCGCGTGCTCATTCCATGAGCCGCGCCGCCTTCCTGGGAAAGCATGCCTCCCCACGCGCCGTATGGTGGTGAGATGCTTCCCCTGCCCTCCTCCCGCCGCCAGATGCTCCGCGCCGCCTCGTGCGGTTTCGGCTATCTCGCCATGTCCGGCCTCGCGGGGGCGTCGGCAGCGGATTTGACGCCGCGCCCGCCACGGCTGCGTGCACGGGCGCAACGCGTGATCTTCCTCCACATGGCCGGCGGACCGGCGCAGTTGGACACCTTTGATTTCAAGCCGCAGGCCGGGAAAAAGCCGCACGCGGGCTCCATCGCGGATTTCAAGCGACGCGGCCGCAGCGGGCTGTGGGTCAGTGACCTGCTGCCAAACATCGCGCGTCATGCCGACAAGCTCTGTGTCATCAACTCGATGACCGCGGATACCAGCATCCACGCGCAATCGAGCCTCCAGCTCCACACGGGCGACCGCCTGCGCCCATGCCCCAGCATGGGCGCATGGGTCGCCTACGGCCTCGGCACCGACAACATGAACCTGCCTGGGTTCATCAGCTTCAACACTTCCAAGCCCTCGCAGTACGCCGCCGCGCAGCTTCCCGCCGTCTTTGGCGGCACGCCCATCGGTGTGAATGGCGAGGACATGAGCAGGGCCACTATCGGTGACATTTTCAGCGACCACCTGCCTCTCAGCGTGAAGCGCCGCCAGCTCGACCTCATCCAGACGATGAACCGCGATCACGCGCGTCTGCGTGCCGACGACGCGCAGCTCGAAGGCGTCATCCAGACCCTGGAACTCGGCTTCCGAATGCAGGCGCAGGCGCCGCACTTGCTCGACCTCGGCCAGGAGTCGAAAGCCACGCTGGAGCGCTATGCCGTGGGGAAAAATTACAGCGTCGGCACCTGCAAAGGCAGCGACTTTGGACGCCAGTGCCTGCTGGCGCGGCGCTTCTGCGAGGCGGGCGTGCGATTCATCGAGATCACGCACGGCAGTTGGGACCAGCACACCGACCACCGCCGTGACCTCACCGCAAACTGCGCCACCACGGACGCGCCCATCGCCGCGCTGCTCGACGATCTCGACGAGCGCGGCCTGATGGAGGACACGCTCGTCGTCTGGGGTGGTGAATTCGGCCGTCCGGGCCTCACGCCGGGCCAGGACAAAGACCAGACCGGCCACCAGCACCGCGCCTTCACCTTCTGGATGGCCGGTGGCGGCGTGAAGGCCGGCCACGTGCACGGTGCCACGAACGAGAACGGCAGCAGCGTCGTCGAGGGCGCGGTGCATTTCCGTGATCTGCACGCCACGATCCTGCATTTGCTCGGCCTCGATCACGAGAATCTGGCCATTGTCAGCGGCGGACGCCGCATCCGCCTCACCGGCCTCGAGGGCGGCAAGGTCGTGAAAGACCTCCTCGCATGAACTGGGCGCGTCTTCTGGCTGTGTGGGCTGCAGGGACCGCCTTGGGCCAGGAAATCGTGCTGGAGGCCAATAAACTGCATCTCGGCAAAAGCGGCCAGTTTGAGTGGGAGAGCTTCAAAGACATACCGGTGGACGCGGAGCGGCTGGAACGCCGTTTTGAGGCAAAAACCAACACTTCGGCGCACACGCTGCGCATCTGGCAGCGGGATGTGAAGTTGATCTGGCCCGTCATGCTCAACGGCCGCCGCATCGGCACGCTTACGAACGCGGAAACGCCGCTCGAATGCGTGCTCACCGTGCCCGCGGGCGCGTTGCGCAATGGTGAAAACCTGCTGGTGATCGACGCGCCCTCCGCGCTGGATGACACCGAGGTCGGGCCGGTGATTCTCGATTCGCGTCCGCAGCAGGAGGTGATCGGCGGCGCGACGATCCAGGTCAACGCCGGCCCCCTGCCCTGCCGCCTCACGTTGACGCGAAAAGACGGCACCTTGCAGCCCTTGCGCGCGGAACCCGCCGGCGAGGTCGCGGTGCGCACGGGCGTGGTTTACACAAGACAGGGCCGCGCGACGCTCCATGTGCCTCCGGGTGACTATCTGCTGCACGCGGGACGCGGATTCGAGTGGGGCCTGGTCACAGCACAGATCTCGTTGCAGCCCGGCGATGCCAGAGAGCTGCGTTTGAAACTCGAGCGTGAGGTGGACACGCGCGGCTGGATCGCCGCTGACAGCCACATCCACACGCTCACCCACAGCGGTCATGGTGACGCGAAGATCGAGGAGCGCATGCTCACCATCGCGGGTGAGGGCATCGAGCTCGCCATCGCCACGGATCACAATCATCATGCCGATTACGCACCGTCCGCCGCCAGCATGGGCGTGGCGGAGCACTTCACGCCGGTCATCGGCAACGAGGTGACGACCAAGCAGGGCCACTTCAATGCCTTCCCCATCCTGCCCGGCACGAAACCCGTCGATCACACCGAACTGGACTGGTCAAAACTCCTTCCCGCCATCCGCGCCACGCCCGGCGTGCAAGTCATCACTCTGAATCATCCGCGTGACCTGCACAGCGGCTTCATCCCGCTCGGCGGCGTGCAGTTCAATCCCAAAACCGGCAAGCACCGCCAAGCCGACACTCTCAAGATCGACGCGCTGGAGGTCGTCACCTCCGCGGCCATGCAATCGGACATTCATCTGCTTTTCCGCGACTGGTTCGCGCTGCTCAACCGCGGACATCGTATCGCCGCGGTGGCCTCCAGCGACACCCATGACGTGAACCGCTTCATCCTCGGCCAGGGGCGTACTTATGTGGCCGCCAAGGATGAAAATCCCGCAAAGCTCGATCTCGATGAAATCTGGCGCTGTTATCACGAGGGCCGCCTGCTTGTCAGCCTCGGCCTGATGACGACGATGAAGGTCAACGGCCGTTTTGGCATCGGGGACACCGCCACCGGTCTCGCGGATGAGGTGGAGGTCGAAATCATCGTGAGCGGACCCGCTTGGACGAAAGCGGATCACGTCGAACTCCTCGCCAACGGCATCCGCGTTCGCGAGCAGAAGATCGAAGACACGGGCAAGGCCGGTGAAAAGGCTCGCATCACCTGGAAGCTGCCCAAACCCGCGCATGACGTGCATCTCGTCGCCATCGCCACCGGCCCCGGTGTCACCGGGCCGTTTTGGGAGATTCCGCGACCGTATCAACCGGCCAGCAAGACCTTCACACCGCGCGTCATCGGTGCCACCAATCCCATCTGGCTCGACGCGGATGGTGACGGGCGGTTCGAGTCCGCGTTCGCCATCGCACAGCGGCTCGTCTCCCGGTTTGGCGGCGACGAGACGCGGTTGCAGGAGGTCTTGACGAAGCAGGACGAGGCGGTGCGCGTGCAAGCAGCCACGCTGCGTCCCGCCGCGCCGTAGATCACGCCTTGGCGTGGCGCTTGATGATCTGGATGAACTCCGGCAGGTACATCTGGGCCTTGCGGTCGCCCACGCCGCGAATGTCACGTCCCTGCGCGATGTTTTGCGGTTTCAGCCGCGTCATGAACTCCAACGTCTGGTTGCTGAAGATCATGAAGGCGGGCACGCCCTCCGCCTGGGCCAGCGCGGCACGGTGACGCTTCAGTTTCTCGAACAAAGCCTCGTCAAAGCCCAGCTCACGCGCCGCCAGCTCCTCATTGCGCGCCGTTTTGGAGGCTTTCGACGGCCTGGAGGCCGGGGAGTCCGCCGGCCAGCGGATGCGGATGTTTCCACCGCCCTTCATCACCTCCGCGCCCCGGCTGGTGAGAGTCACCTTGGGAAACTCGTCCGTCGTGGTGGTGATGAGACCGGCCTTTTCGATCTCGGCGAAAAGCGGGTGCAGCGCGTTGCTGCCCGCCTGTTTAAGCAGGCCATAAGTGGAGAGCTGGTCCAGCCCGGCATCGACGATGTCCTTCGACTTGCTGCCCACCAGCATGTTGATGATGCGTCCCTTGCCAAAACGTGCCTCCCAGGTGCCGTCACGGTGGCGCGTGGACATGCGCGCGATGCCGCTGAGCACCTGGCGCAGCAGGGTGACCTCCTCCGGCGTGCCCTCGCGCGGAGCCTGCACGCCCTCCGCGCGGCACACATCACAAGAGCCGCACGGCGTGCTCTCCGCCTCGCCAAAATAGCGCAGGATCTGCTCCTGGCGGCAGGCTTTGTCATCGTAGCAGAGGTCCACCATCGCCTTTAGCTTCGCCCGGTCGCGCCGCTCCTTCTCCTGCAGCGCCTTGACATCCAGCGGCAGGTCTCGCGCGCGCAGTTCCGGCTGGAGCAGACGCGTGCCGCGGATGCGCTTGCCCGGGATGTCGAACCGCTCGATCACACCAAGGCGGCTGAGGTGGCTGAGGCTGGAGCTCACCGCCATGCTGTTTTTCGCCCCGGTGAAGTCCGTGATGTCGTCAATCGACGCGGTGACCTCGTATTGCGCGTTGGCATGGCTCAGCAGCGCCTGGTAGGTGGCGCGGATGATGTCCACCCCCGGATTGCTGCCCTCGATGAAGAACTCCTGCGTGCGCGTGTCGGCAAAGTTGAAGTACAACTCGCACACGGCGGGCTCGCCATCGCGTCCCGCGCGGCCCGCCTCCTGGTAATAGGCCTCCACGCTGCCCGGCACGTCAAAATGCGCCACAAAGCGCACATCCGGCCGGTCGATGCCCATGCCGAAGGCGTTCGTGGCCACGGCCACGTCGATGTCGCGCGCGATGAAGAGGTTCTGCCGCTTCTCCCGTTCCTTGTCATCGAGACCGCCGTGGTATTCCACGCACGGGATGCGCATGTCACGCAGCTCCGCGCCCACCTCCTCCACCCGCTTACGCGTGGCGCAGTACACGATGCCGGTCTTCTGCGCGGCGATCAGTTTCCGCAGCCGCTGGTATTTCTCATCGCTGGTCTTGGCATGCACGACGTTCAGGCTCAGGTTCGGCCGTTCAAAGCCGCGGATGGCGACATGCGGATCACGCAATGCCAGCACCTGCTGGATGTCCGCGCGCACCTCCGGCGTGGCCGTGGCTGTGAGCGCGATGACCTGCGGCCGCTCAAGCTGCTCCAGCGCCTCGCCCAGGCGGATGTAGTCCGGGCGGAAATCATGCCCCCATTGCGAAAGGCAGTGCGCCTCATCCACCGCGAACAGCGCGATCTGCACCTGCCGCAGCGCGTGGATGAAGCTGCGGCTGCGGAAGCGCTCCGGCGCCACGTAAACAAGCCGCACCTCCCCGCCGCGCAGCGCCTCCAGCCGCCGCTGCTGCTCCGCCAGCGTGATGCTGCTGTTGATGAGCGTGGCGGGAATGCCGCGCCGCTCCAGCGCGTCCACCTGGTCCTTCATCAGCGCGATCAGCGGGCTCACGACGACGGTGACGCCGTCCATCACCATCGCGGGCAGTTGGTAGCACAGCGACTTGCCGCCGCCCGTGGGCATGATCACCATCGTGTCCCGGCCGGACAGCACCGCCGCCATCACCGCCTCCTGCCCGTCGAGAAACTCACGAAAGCCGAAATACCGGCGCAGAGCCTCGCGGGCGTCATGGATCGGGGTTTCATGGGCGGCAGTTTCGGACACAGTTCTCTGATCATCAAACAAGCCGCCCGCGAGACAAGGAGGAAGATGCGCGGCACGCACTTCCTCCTGTTCAAAACGCCTTCGCCTGCTATCCTCCGCGCCCCTATCCTTATGGACCCGCTCATCGAACTCCTCCACAACAACTCCCGGCGCTCGCCTGCGGAGCTGGCTCGTCTCCTCGGCATCACGGAATCCGAAGTCGCCGCCCGCATCGCCGCCGCCGAGGCGGACGGGACGATTTTGGGCTACTCCGCGGTCGTGGACCGCCTCAAGGCCGGCCACCGCGGCGTCACGGCACTCATCGAGGTGCGCATCACGCCTGAGCGCGATGGTGGCTTTGACCGGCTGGCGAAGCGCATCGCAAAATTTGACCAGGTGCGCGAGTGCTTCCTCATGAGCGGCGGCTATGACCTCGCGGTGATCGTCGAGGGCAAGGACCTGCTCGATGTGGCCAACTTTGTCGCGGAAAAGCTCTCGACGCTCGGCGGCGTGCTCAGCACGGCCACGCGTTTCCAGCTCAAGGCCTACAAGGAGGGTGGGTTCCTCGTGAATCCGGGCGATGACGAAGAGCGTCTGCCCGTCAGTCCATAAACATTCGCCGAGGACCAACCATCCCATGGACTACGACAGCAAACTCTGCACGCAGATCCGCGATCTGCCGCGCTCCGGCATTCGCGACTTCTTCGAACTCGTCATCGGCCGCACCGATGTCATCTCCCTCGGCGTCGGCGAGCCGGACAAACCGACCCCCTGGCCCATCCGCGAGGCGGTCATCCGCTCGCTGGAGAAAGGCCAGACGAGCTACACCTCGAATCTCGGCCTCGAATCGCTCCGCGTCGCCATCAGCGACTACGTCACGAAGCAATTCCGCGTCACCTACGATCCGAAGACGGAGATCCTCGTCACCGTCGGCGTGTCCGAGGCGCTCGACCTGGCCTTCCGCGCCGTTTTGAACCCCGGCGACGAAGTCATCTACCACGAGCCCTGCTACGTCAGCTACTCGCCCAGCATCAAAATGGCCTACGGCGTGCCCGTGGTCGTTCAGACGCGTGAGGAGAACGAATTCGCGCTCATGGCGGCCGATGTCGAAAAGGCCATCACGCCGAAGACGAAGGTCATCGCAATGAATTTCCCGACCAATCCCACCGGCGGCATCATGCCGCACGAGGAGCTGGAAAAGATCGCCGCGCTCGCCGTGAAGCACGACCTGCTCGTCTTCACCGATGAGATCTACAGCGAGCTGCTTTACGACGGCCGCCAGCACAAGAGCATCGTCGAATTCCCCGGCATGCGTGAGCGCACCGTGCTGCTGCACGGCTTCAGCAAGGCCTTCGCGATGACCGGCTGGCGTCTCGGCTATGCCTGCGCCCCCGCGCCGCTGCGCGAGGCGATGATGAAGATCCATCAATACTGCATGCTCTGCGCCCCGATCATGAGCCAGATGGCCGGCATCGAGGCGCTCAAGATGGGAGCGTCCGCGTATGAGGACATGCGCCAAAGCTACGAGCAGCGCCGCAATCTCATCGTCAGCCGACTCAACGGCATGGGCCTGCATTGCTTCAATCCCGGCGGTGCCTTCTACGTCTTCCCGGACATCCGCAGCACCGGCCTCACGAGCAAAGAATTCGCCATCCAGCTCCTGCAAAAGAAGAGCGTGGCCGTCGTCCCCGGCAGCGCCTTCAGCAGCGCCGGCGAAGGCTTTGTCCGCTGCTGCTACGCCACCGCCCCCGAGCTCATCGCGAAGGCGATGGATTTGATGGAGGAGTTTGTGAACGAGGTGCGGCCCAAGTAACCTCGTTGTTTCACAACAAGAGAGATTCCCTGTTCCGCAGGAACAGGGGCTACTTTGCCGCATCGAGATCGACGAGAAACTCGAACTCTTCGAACTTCTTTTTGATCAGGCCCACCCGGAAAGCCTCCCCAGGCTTCAAGGTGCCAAGCCAATGATAATCCAGGTCATAGTTCCTGACCTGAAAGAGTCCCAACACTTTGAGCACGGAACTGCCTGTCTTCGGTCCGTTGATCTCCTTCTGAGCCCCTGCAGTCTCGGTGAGGATGCAGACATGCATGTCATCCAATTCAGGAGAACCGTCATCCTTGCCATGCAGCGTGAATCTAAAGTTCCACGGCAAATTGAAGTAAAGCGACCTGTCCTTCCTTTGCGGCGGCAGGAACTCGATCCTCTTGAGACCGAGTTCGCGTCCTCTGTGGTTCAGACTTGCCGTCGGCAGGCCGCCTGCGGCGTCTGCCTTTCCCTCGGCGATGATCTCCGTTTCAGACTCACGCCAGGGGTATAGTTCCATAGATTTTTGCAGGCGGTAGGTAAGACGGAATAGGTGCTCGCCAGGCAGTGGCGTGATGCGATCCATGAAACGGCCTGCGGGATAATAGTTCCCCGTGGCGTCGTAAGCAGCGGTGAGGGATTGCACGCTATTCCGTCTCCATCCGGATGGAGTGATGAAAGACTTGTGCCCAAGCATGGGCCGGAATCTTTTCCCCTTGCCATCCATACGAATGTCCAAGGTTCTCAAAGTAACCTCGAACAATTCATTGAATCGGACGGCGGGCGCTTTCGCATTGGCAACAAAAGGTGGAGCCGAGGGCTGATACCCAGGATTCTTCAGCGTGAGGATTTGCGTGGGCCACCCCTTTCGCATAACGCGAAGTTTCAACTCCGGGATGCGCCTCGGAAACACATGCACGGAGCAGATGCCAACACCCTCTGAGGAATCAAAAATAACCGGGCCGTCCATGTCTCTCCAGCCGTCTCCTCCATCAGTGATTTGAAAATGGAGCGGCAGGTCCTCGATTGAACCTGCGGGCATGGAATCGAGCTCTTTGATGCAACTTCCTATGCGCACTGGCTCGCTCCATTCATGATATTTGGAGTCACCGTCCATGGAACACACGGAGCCAGGGTAGGCCGCGCCTGAGCCTTCTACAGCCCTCACGAGCAACATGAGTCCAGGAGTGCCGCTGCTGAAACTCCAAGTCGCCCGCTGAAAGTGCCCATCCTGGCCCGCCCCTTGCCTTTCAATCCATGCCCGGTAAAACACCGTGTCCAGGCCATGACTGTAAGAAGGTGGCGCGATCTTCTCCGCCTCCCCCAGCGGCGGCTTGGCATGGATCATTTTCGACGCAAGTTCAGAACGAAGAATCTCAACTCGAAACCCGTCCGGAAAAGCCACCGTTTGCAGCGCTGCAGCCGCTGCACAAAACGCCATGACGTCCCAGAGGAGCACAAATATGGCAACGAGCCTCATGTCATGCGTTTTAGCATGACACTTGTTCTCCTGGCAATCATTTCTTGGAGCCTGGACCGGTCTGCGCTTCAGCTCCATCAGCGCAGGTGGCCTGCCGAAGAAACATGCCGCCCTCACATAAGCGCCAGCAGGGCCTCACGGATCTGGCCCTGCCATTTCGCCAGGTAGGCCAGGGTGGCCTGGTCCACCTGGAGTTGCTTCAGGCCCGCGTCCGTGGGCGGGAGCGATGCGAGGATTTCTCCGCGCCGGGCTTCGATGCATGTGCCCAGTTCCTCCAAGTCCTCCCGCAGCCGCATCTCCTGCGGTGCCAGCAGCGCGCGGGCGAGGGCGCTGGCGGCCTGCTGCTTTTTTTTGACCAGCGCGGCAGCCTGCTGGAGCACCGGTCCGATCCGGCTGAACAAGCGCATCAAATCCTCCGGGATGGGAATCGCCCGCCAGGGCACGGCGTGGAGTTCCAGCAGGTGCTTGAGGCGTTTTTCCGGCGCGGAGAGCGTTTCATAAGCCGCGTTGACCTCCGCGGCCAGGGCCGCGCTCCCTCCCGGCTGGTCCGGATGCGCCACGCGGCTCTTTTCATGCCACGCGGCCTGCAAAACGGCCTCATCGAGCGCGGCGGAGCGCGGCAGGCCGAGAAGCGCGAAGAAGTCCGTCATGTGTCACGGTCCTCAGGCCGAAAAACTCTCCCCGCACGAGCAGGTGACCACGGCGTTGGGGTTCTTCACTTTGAAGCCACCGCTTTGCAGATCGTCGCTGTAGTCCAGTTCCGAACCCGAGACAAAAAGAGCGCTTTTGGGGTCGATCACGACGCGAACCTCCGCGGAGGTGACCATGATGTCCCGGTTCGCCGGTCCATCGACGAGGTCCATCTTGTATTGCAATCCGGAGCAGCCACCGCCGACCACCGCGATGCGCAGCGCCCCGTGCTCCGCGCGGCCCTGCTTCTTCAGCAGGCCGAGCAGGCGGTTCGAGGCATTGGGCAGCACCTTGATGAGCTTTTCATTGCCGGTTTTATAGCTGACAGGCGGGGCGGTCATGTGCGGAGGAATGGCCTGGGTTTCCCCTGCCTTCAAGCGCAGGGTTGCCTTCCTGCTGCCGTCCTGCCTCAAATCATCTCCTGGAGGCGGCTGACCTCGCCAAAGTAGCCGGAAACCAGGGCGAAGATGCGATAGACGACATACACGACGACAAGGAGATAAAAGACCTTCGGCATCCACGCGGTGGCACGCTGCAGCGCGTCCTGGGCCTCGATCATTTCCGAGGCGGCCCAACTGTTCATCTCCCGGTCCAGCGTGCCCGCCTCCTCCGCCGTCTGCACGCTGTGGACAAAGATGAGCGGAAACCCGTGCACATCCGCCATCGCGCCGCCGATCATCTCCCCGGTGGCGATTTTCCGGGCCGCGTCCTCCGCCGCCTGGCGCAGCACGCCACAGTGGGATGCCTCCCCGGACAGGCGCATGCACTCCGTCATGCGCATGCCGGCCAGCAGGCAGGCGTGAAACACCTGGGCAAAGCGCGCCAGCGCCCAGTGCCTGCGCACCGCGCCGATGAGCGGCAGACGCCACAGCCAGCGCTCCACCGCCGCCGACTCCGTCCCCCGGCGTGAGACCCAGCGCCACGCCATCGCCACCAGCACCAGCAGCAGCCAGAAGACGAGCACATAGATGAGGATGCGCCGCGCCGGGCTGTCCTCCGTGCCGTTCATCTCCGCCGTCACGAGCGCGGGAATCTCCGGCAGGATGATGCCCAGGTGCGCCAGCACCAGCGGATAGACGAGCGCGGCGCGCATCTGCCGCAGCCCCAGCTCCCACACCTCAAAATAGCGTGCCAGATGACTAAACGCGTCCGCCAGGCGTCCGCTGCGCTCGCCAGCGGAGATCAGGGTGACCTCCAGCGGCCCGGAAAAGGCGGCGTTGTGCGACTGCACTGCCTCCGCCACGCCCAGCCCGCCGCCAAGGCCCTGTTTCAGCCCCAGCAGCCAGGCGCGCCGCGCGTGGGATGGCTGCTGCCCCAGCAGGATCTCCAGCGCGCGGTCCAGATGAAAGGCCGCGCCCACCAGCTTCGCCAGTTCGCGGTAGAGGGAGGCTTTTGCGGAGAGATTCATCGCCCGGTGGTGGGAAATTCTCGCCGCAGGCGGACACCCCGGCAAGTTTTGACGACAATTAGACAATCATCTCATTGGCGAAACCCTTTCCAAATGAGTAAAAAGCAGGCCTTTCGATGGCCATTCATGACAAAACCGACTCCGACGCCCGCTGGATGCACCTGGCGCTCGATCAAGCGAAACGCGGCATCGGCCTGACCAGCCCCAATCCGCCGGTGGGCGCGGTCATCGTGGCGCAGGACCGCGTGATCGGCCAGGGCTACCATGCCAAGGCTGGTGGTCCCCATGCCGAAGTTGTGGCCATCCAGGATGCCAGGACCGCCTTCCCCAAGCTGCTGCCCGGAGCCACCATCTACGTCACCTTGGAGCCGTGCTGCACACATGGCCGCACCCCGCCCTGCACGGATGCCATCCAGGCCGCAGGCCTGAAGCGCGTCGTCTTCGGTGCGGATGACCCCAATCCCAAGCACCACCAGCGCGCGCGGGAGATCCTCGGCCGCGCGGGCATCGCGGTCACCTCCGGCGTGCTGCTGGAGGATTGCACGCGGCTCATCCGCCCCTTTGCCAAATGGGTCACCACCGGCCTGCCCTATGTGATCGTGAAGGCGGGCCAGAGCCTCGACGGCCGCATCACCCGCCCCGCCGGGGAGGGACAGTGGCTCACCAGCGACGCCGCGCGCATGCATGGACGCCGGCTGCGCATGCGGGCGGACGCCATCCTTATCGGCGCGGAGACCGTGCGGAAGGACAATCCGCAGCTCACCCTGCGGGATGGCTGCGCCGCCACCGGCAAAGAGCAGCCCTGGCGTGTCGTGCTCACACGCAGCGGCAATCTTCCGCCGGAGTGCCATCTGCTCACGGACACGCACAAGGACCGCACCCTGCTCATGCAGGGCCTGGATTTGCGCGATGTCTTGAAACAGCTCGGCGAGCGCGGTGTCGTCACCGTCCTCATTGAAGGCGGCGGCATCATCCTCGGCCAGGCCTTTCGCGAGCAGCTCGTGGACGAGGCGCACTGGTACATCGCGCCGCTCCTGTGCGGCGGCGGGCGTCCCTCCCTCGCCGGAGATCCCCTGCCCGCCTCCGTGGAGCTGGAGCACGCGCGCGTGCTGCCCATTGGCGACAATGTCCACATCTGCGGCTTCCCCCGGTGGAAACCGGGTGCATGACACCCAAACTGGCATTTGCGCGCGCTTTCCACCCGTTCACCTTGGGCGCGCATGGCAAGCATCACGAACGAAGAACTCCTCGCGCACACCCAATGGCTCGACAGCGGCGGCAAAAGCGGCCGCAAGATCGACGAAACCGGCATGAACCTCGCCGGGGCCATCCTCAACGACCTGAATCTGGCGAAGGCGCACTTCGTGGGCACCACCCTCACCAAGGCCAACCTCGCCGGCACGAATCTGTCCGGCGCTGACTTCAGCGGCGCCAATCTCGACAGCGTCAACCTCGACGGCGCCAACCTCAGCGGCGCCGATCTCGGCGGCGTCTCCATGCGCAACGCCAACCTCAGCAACGCCTGCCTCCGCGGCGCGGATCTCTCCGGTGCCAACCTCGAAGGCTGCAACCTCACCAACACCGACTTCACCGACGCCGACCTCATCGCCGCCAACTTGAAACGCAGCACCCAGGCCGGCATCATCCTCACCGGTGCCAAGCTCGCCGACACCCAGGGGCTGCAAAGCTGAGGGGTGATCCGTAAGATGTGAGAAGTGAGAAGTGAGACGGAGCGCCGTGGTGCCTCAAGAGCATGAACCAGCCACCGCATCAGCGCCCCCATCATCCAGCGGAGGGAAGTCCACGTTCGCGGATCGTGGCAGTGGCAGACCGGAGAGCTGCAGCGCATAGGCCGCGTCATCGTGACCTCCCAGCCAACTCCACGAGGTCTGACTCAATCCAAACCGTGTGAAGTCGCTTCGGCTGTAGCTCAATGTGTCCGCAACCATCAAAGCCTCTGACTGTGTAGCGGCGTCCGACCAAACTCCTGAACAACTTCTCCGTGCCCATGTCATCTACAATGCCGGGCGGATACTTTCCGGGCCTGTATCCCGTGACCCGAATCTTGTCTCCGACTTTGAGCTTTCGTTTCGGCATGGCGTGTGGAGCGGCCGAACGCTTCGGATCAGGCGACGGCGAGCGCAAGACGTTGCTGACACGACAGATAGCCTTCGAGCCGTTGCCTGCATCCGTCTTGTTCGCCCTTGGCTTGTGATGTGGATGAACGATTCATTTTCAACGTTTCGGACCGCGGAGCTCGTTCAGAAGGGTTGTGGCTTCTGTGCCCCGAACCTCAATCCCTCTATCATCAGGACGGCTGCGAAGCCGCACTGTAACTACTGGCGTCCTAGGACAGGCAATCTGAAAAGATGCGATCTCATCCGGGTGTATCCAATACTCAACTGGTTGCCGTGTCGATGCAAGGACTGAGCCGTGATCCCTGAGGTAGATGAACTTTGTGAATCGTTGTGTGGTGGCCATATTTGCGAAGTTACTGGCGTCGAAACCATTCCAAAACTCATGCCTTATACTGATTCCTTCTGATGCTTCGGCTAAGCTGAAGCGACTTGTCGTCTGGTGAGGGTTTCGGAAGGACCCTAACGACCCGTTCAACGCCGTTCACAGTAACCACTGCGTTAACGAATGACTTAACGAGGGTCTCGGGATCTTCACTGTAACCGAGTAACACATCGATAACCTCCGGATCTTCCCCTGTAGCTCGCACCTCCTCGGCAATCTTCCGCTCAAGGTCTGCAATAGTGGTCGGCTCCATCAATCTGGGATCAGTGAGATTCATATTTTTAGCAGGTAGGGTGGCGGTGTTCTTGGGCGAACGACTCGGATCAGGCGACGGCGAGCGCAGGACGTTGCTGACACGACAGATAGCCTTCGATCCGTTGCCTGCATCCGTTTTGTTAGGCCGCGTTGATTGGTGGTAAGACGACATAGTGGAACATCAGGAAATCGTCACATCCCATGTGCATTCGGTGCCAATCCTTCTTGGAGGTGATTCGGCACTGAACATCCCACAATTGGCCAACCTGACGGCTCCTGACAGGGATGGTAACCACAGGCGATGCTCGATCCCCTCCGTCCCATTCTTTAGTGGATGCCCATCGGATAGTGTAAGTCTCAGGGTCGAAAGCCGGATCAACGTCAATCTCAAGCACGAGGGTGTCTCCCGGTCGCAGCGCCATATCTGGGCGATCAGAAAAGTTCATCGAAATGCCACCGTCGTGGACTGGTGACATCTGACTTCGTGTAAACTCGTTCCCAAACGAGTCGGTTACCTTCAGAATTGTTGGAACGTTGAATGCTCTGTTCATTCCCAATGTTGTATAATATTCCTTCAGCGAGTCTATGACATCACCAGTGTAACACAAGACCTGCTCGGCCTGTCTGGCGCTGATCGGGTTCGCATGGGCAAGGTGATTGCGTGATGCCAGAAGACGGCCGAGGAATGTTCTGGCTTCTTCGACCCCGTCGGGAAACGCAAGCTGGAGGGGAAGTCGAAAATGCGCGTGATAGAGGCTCGGGTGACACACGATATAAATCGCGTCTTCGAGTAAAACTGCGTCGACTGGACGGGGGTATCTACCTGGCTCAGTCGCCCTCCGAGACGCAACACTCTCAACGAGGGACTTCTTCAGTAGTCGGTTCCCGGAACTATCGGTGTAAGAAAAGTAATCGCCGTAAGTCTCCGAAAGTGCATCGTCGATCAATCGCCTCAACCAATGTTCAAGGCTCTCGATCCTGTCTCTGCAGAGACTACGAATGGCATCTGGCGTCACAATTTTTCCTTGGCCTAACGTTGTTTAGTCACAATAAATTGTGGGCGAATCAGATTCGCCCACAATTTTCTGTGGATTAACAGGGTTGAGGTGCCGTAAAAAGGGCCGTTCACAGAAAGAAAGGATTTTGATGAATGCGCCGATGGAAGCAAAAAAGTCGCCCGAGGTCAAGCCTTGGGTGCGGCGGGTCGTCAAAGCAGCGGGCGTTTTGATGCCCACCAACGCGGACGGGGAGCGGCGGCTGGGCTGGTGGGTCGTGGAGATGGCGCGTTTTTTGAAATTTTGCAAAACCCTGCCAGCCGAAACCGCGCTGAGGTCGGCGATGGAGGGTTACGGGCGCTATTGGGGCTGCGGCGGAGGGCGGAGGGCGGAGGGCGGAGGGCGGAGGGCGGAGGGCGGAGGGCGGAGGGCGGAGGGCGAAGGGCAAAGGGCAAAGGGCGGAGAGCGGAGAGCGGGACCGAGTCGTCCTCGGAGCGCAGCGTTCAGGGAGACTTGCCAGGGCCAGGAGGAGCCGTTGAGCAATGGTTGGAGAAGTCCTCGCAGACGATGAAGGTCAGGTGGCGGCACCGGGACGCGCAACCCGCTGGACGGGTTGTGAGGCTCCTGGTATGTCGTTCCTGGTGCTTTTTCACGACGGATGGTTCCTGCCACCTCCCCGGCAACCGCGCAGCCGCCAGCCCCAAACCGGGAGCCGCGGGCAGAATGGACCGTCCTCCAAATTGAGGCTGCGGTCCCGCAGATCGAGTTCGTGGTCCCGCAGATCGAGTTTGCGGTCCCGCAGATTGAGTTTGCGGTCCCGCAGATCGAGTTTGCGGTCCCGCAGATTGAGTTTGCGGTCCCGCAGATTGAGTTTGCGGTCCCGCAGATCGAGTTTGCGGTCCCGCAGGATCGGGGGGCGACGAGTTTCACCGGCACAAACTCACGTCTTTTGCCCCGGCGACACCGCTGTTGGGCACCGCAACCACATTCTCCGGCCCATGCGCGCTGTCCGGCCGGCGACGGCGGTGTCGCGCTGACGCCTGCCACGCGCGCTCCACGACGCTGCCGCGCCTTTCGTTCACTCCAACTGCATCATTACGGCCTGGCAGGCTGCTGAAAAACGCCCTCACCGGCCACTGGCCGGTGCTACAGCAACGCTTGCACCTGCGCTGTCGATCGGAGCAGTGACCCGGTCCGCAGGTCTTGCGGTGTTTTTCAGCAGGCTGCCAGGCCGCGCGTCATCATGACTTGTGATGGTTAAACCACGAGGAGTCACGAATTTTCACCCATGGATTCTCCTTCTGGGTAAACGATTCGTGCTCATTCGTGACCCTTCGTGGTTTTGAAACCGCCTTTCACCAAAGGTGACGACGCCGGGTATGGACCGGGGCACTGATCCGGCCTGTAGATCCGGGCATTGACCCGGTCCGCAGGCCTTGCGGTGTCTTTCAGCAGCCCGTGAGGCCATGACGGCGGCGCAGGCGGTGGGATCATCCGCCCGCTGGAATGCGGCCCCCACCAGCCTCCTCCGCCCCTGCCCCGCCTGTGCCCATGCCGCGGCACGCCGCCGGACGACGCGCTGGATGCGCCCCGGTGCGGCGGTGGAAACGGCGTTTCCTTTTTCACGCCGGACGGTTCCAGCGTCGCGGCGGACAGTTCCGGCGTCGCGGCGGACAGTTCCGGCGTCGCGGCGGACAGTTCCAGCGTCGCGCCGGATGGTTCCGGTGTCGCGCCGGACAGTTCCGGCGTCGCGGCGGATGGTTCCGGCGTCGCGGCGGACAGTTCCGGCGTCGCGGCGGATGGTTCCGGCGTCGCGGCGGATGAGCCTGTCAGAAAGTTTGTGTGAGGGGACCGGAAGGCAGCGGGATTTGACTTGGCCCTCGTTGTGGAGCCCCCTGCCGGGCCAGCAGACCCGCCAGGGTTGAAGGGGCGGTCCCGTGTTAGGTATTGACCTGGAAGGAGTTTTTCTCTTATTTTGAAGGAAATTCAGCGAAAGGATTCAACCATGAAATCCATGACGACCTTGAAATGCCTCAGCGCCGCGATGGCGCTGGCATGGGCGGCCCCTACACCCAGCGAGGCGGCGCTGGTTCTGGTAAATGGACTGGTCTATGACACCGACCGGAACATCACCTTCCTGCAAAACTCCAATCTGGCGGCCACACAGACGTTTGGCGTCCTGGGCATCTCAGGAAGCGGCTACATGGACTGGAACACGGCGAACCAGTACATCGCCGCGATGAACGCGGCGAACTACATGGGCTTCAACACCTGGCGGCTGCCCCATTCGAGCGACAACCCGGGCTACAACAACAACTCGGTGCTCGATGAGATGAGCCATCTGTATTACATGGAACTGGGTGGCACCGCCGCTGGCGGCTTGGGCACGACGGGCCCCTTCCTGAACCTGCCAACGGATGTGTGGTCCGATCACACGGCGTCGTGGAACAGCGGCACGGCGTTTTTCTTTTCGTTCGGTGCGACGATCACAGCAGGTTACCAGACGGCGGCGTGGAAGCATCTGGGGTCCTACGCCGTGTGGCCTGTGCTGGATGGCGATGCGACTCCTGAACCGGCGCGGATGGCGATGCTGGCCTTGGGCTTGAGCGGACTGGGGCTCCGGCGTCGGCGTGGCGGCACGTCCCGCTGATCCGCGATCCTGAAGTAGCACGCGCCTTCCGACTCGCGACGCCACGGCTGGCAAGTCCATGCCAGGCACAGGACACTGCGGCACAACCGCAACCATGAACAAGGCTTTGCTGTGACGCGGAGTCATGATCCGCATGCCGCGGGCGATGCATGTCGGGATAGGGGGCACAGGCAGCGGCTTTGACACCCGCGCGGTTGGGAGCCACGATAGAACTTGTTTCCGCGCCCCTTTCTCTGTCCCCGTTTTTCGACATGAACCGCCTGCTCCTGCCTCTCGCCATCCTCAGTGCCCCGCTGCTTTTCGCCGCCGATCCGGTCGAAGCGGACTACTACCGGGTCACCACCTTTGAGACGCCGAAGGAGACGGCGATGGAGGTGGGGGCCATCGAGCTGCTGCCCGGCGGCCGGCTGGCGCTGGGCACGCGGCGCGGGGAGGTGTGGATCGTCAGCGGCGCGGGGAGCGGTGATGCCTCCGCGCTGCGCTACCAGCTTTTTGCCTCCGGCTTGCACGAGGTGCTGGGGATCGCCCACCATCCGCAGGAGCAGTGCCTGTATGCGACGACGCGCTACGAGATCACCCGGCTGAAGGATCTCGACGGGGACGGCCGCGCCGATGTGTTTGACAATGTGAACGACGGTTGGGGCGTGTCGGGCGATTACCACGAGTACGCCATCGGCAGCCGGTTCGACCCCAAGGGCGGTCTGTGGGTCACGCTTTGCCTCACAGGCTCCTTCAGCAGCCAGGTGCCCTTTCGCGGCTGGGCGCTGCGCATCACGCCGGACGGAAAAATGACGCCGATGTGCTCCGGCATCCGCAGTCCGGGCGGGGTGGGCTTCGATGCGGAGGGGGAGGTTTATTACTGCGACAACCAGGGGCCGTGGCATGGCTCCTGCACGCTGCAGCACCTCGTCCCCGGCACCTTCCAGGGGCATCCGGCGGGCAATGTTTGGTATGACCTGGCTCCGAACATGGGACCGCGCCCGGTGGATCCCGTGCCGGAGGCCTTTCAGGGCGAGCGCAAGCGCAACGAGGCGCGTCCGGGCGGCGACCCAGGCCGGATGGTGCAGGAGCGCGCGCGCATCAAGCAATTGCTGCCGCCGGCGGTGTATCTGGTGCATGGGAAGATCGGAAACTCCGCGACGGCCATCATTTGCGACACCAGCGGCGGGAAGTTCGGCCCGTTCAGCCGCCAGCTCTTCATCGCGGACCAGTCGCACAGCAATCTGAGCCGCGTGTTTCTCGAAACCGTCAACGGCATCAAGCAGGGGGCCGTGTTCCCCTTCCGCGGCGGCTTCACCAGCGGCCTCATCGGCGGACGCATGGACGAGGAGGGGCGCGTCTATGTGGGAGGGAGTGACCGCGGCTGGGGCGCGCGCGGCGGCAGGCCATACTGCTTTGAAAAGGTGGAATGGACCGGGAAAGTCCCCTTTGAAGTGCTCGAGATGCGCGCCAGGGCGGACGGCTTTGAGCTGAGCTTCACCCAGCCGGTGGATCCAGCCACCGCGGGGAACGTGAAGAGCTACTCGATGCGCGCCTTCACCTATGCCTACCGGGAGCAATACGGCGGCGATGAGATCGACGAGGTGCTGCCCCGCATCAGCGCCGCCAACGTGGCGGCCGATGGCAGGTCCGTGCGCCTCATCCTCTCCCCGATGACGCGCGGTCACATCCACGAATTGCATCTGGACGGTGTGCGCAGCGCGGGCGGGCTCCCCCTGCTGCATCCGGTGGGCTACTACACACTGAACGAAATCCCCGCCCCCTAGCCGCCTGCGCGCATGGCGACGAATGAACTCCGCGACACCCCGGGCCGGCTGCTGCTGGGCTGGACGCTGCTGCTGCCGGCGCTGGTCATCCTGGCCTGGCGCATCCATCTGCATCCGGCGGATTACGAGTGGACGGAGTATCCGACCGCCCTGGGTGACACGGCCTACTACTCGCACATCGGCCCGGATGACGACCGCTACACCCCCAATCTGAAATTCGGCGGCGGGGAAGGCTGGTTCCGTCGGGTGGAATCGCCGCAGACAATGGACGATGCCGTGATGTTCAAGCTGGGCCGCGATGCCACCGGCAGATACTTGGTGTACCAGCCCGCCACCGCCGCGCCCGGCGCGCAGCCGCCGTTTTACCTCAAGGCCGGAGAAAACAGCTACGTCGAGTTTGGTTCGCGCAAATTCTATCGCCCCTACGCGCCAAAGGCACCGTGATCGCCGCATGCAGCAGCTCGGGCGCCCGATGGCGGCGCACTCGCGCCTGCGTCCGCCACGTCTCCCCGCTTGAAACCCGCCCGCCCTTGCGCCAAGTGCGCGGCCCATGTCCGCCGAACGCAAGACCCTCGAAGAACGCGCCCAGATGTCTGATATTGACCGTCTGCGGCACTCCTGTGCCCACGTGATGGCCACCGCCATCCTGCGCCTGTGGCCGAACGCCCAGTTCGCCTACGGCCCGCCCGTGGAAAACGGCTTCTACTACGACTTCGACCTGCCGGACCATCGCATCACGCCGGATGACTTTGAGAAGATCGAGGCGGAGATGAAAAAGATCGCCAAGGAGAACCAGAAGTTCGAGTGGAAGGGCGTCACCCGCGAGGAAGCCATCGCGCTGGCGAAATCCGGCCGCCTCGGCGGTCTGAGCGAGCGTCCCGGCAATCCGAGCACCTTCAAACTCGACCTGCTGGAGAAGATTCCCGAGGGAGAGCAGATCAGCACGTTTACTAACGGCGAGTTCATCGACCTCTGCGCCGGGCCGCACGTGGGCTACACCTCAAAGTGCAAGAACGTGAAACTGATGTCGGTCAGCTCGTCCTTCTACATGGGCGACGAGACGAAGCCGCAGCTCCAGCGCCTCTACGGCACCGCCTTCCCGACGAAGGAAGAACTCGATGCGCACCTCGTGCAGCTCGAAGAGGCCAAAAAACGCGACCACCGCAAGCTGGGCCGTGAATTGAAGCTCTTCCACATCGACGAGGACGTGGGCCAGGGCCTCATCCTCTGGACGCCGAACGGGGCCGTGCTGCGCCAGGAGCTGCAGAACTTCATCAGCGAGGAACTGCGCAAGCAGGGCTACTCGCAGGTCTTCACGCCGCACATCGGCAAAACGGTGCTCTACAAGACCAGCGGCCACTTCCCTTATTACAAAGACAGCCAGTTCAGCCCCGTCATCGAGAACGACGACCTCAGCAAGATCATCAAGGAAGGCTGCGGCTGCTGCGAGATGATGGAGCGCCTCGGCGCGGTGTCCGCGAAGCTGCGCAACCAGCTCAATGAGCGTGCCGGCACGGAAGTCGTGACCGAGGACCGCGTGCTGCCGGACGACCAATTGCTCGATGGCTTCCTGCTGAAGCCGATGAACTGCCCGCATCACATCAAGATCTTCGACAGCCAGCCGCGC
Source organism: Verrucomicrobiaceae bacterium (assembly GCA_015075365.1). Classification (GTDB taxonomy): domain Bacteria; phylum Verrucomicrobiota; class Verrucomicrobiia; order Verrucomicrobiales; family Verrucomicrobiaceae; genus Prosthecobacter. Next base: position 603,308 of record JABTUN010000003.1, on the reverse strand, counting down.
AGCTACCGCGACCTGCCGGTGCGCCTCGCCGAATTCGGCACGGTGTATCGCTGGGAGCAAAGCGGTGAATTGAATGGCATGACCCGCGTCCGCGGCTTCACGCAGGATGACGCGCATCTCTTCTGCACCGAGGAGCAAGTCGCCGCCGAAGTGCTCGGCTGCCTCTCGCTCGTGAAGATCGTGCTCAACACCCTCGGCATGCACGACTACCGCGTCCGTGTCGGCCTGCGCGATCCCGACAGCAGCAAGTTCACCGGCGATCCCGCCAAGTGGGACGCGGCCGAAGATGCCTGCCGCAAAGCCGCCGCCACGCTCGGCGTGCCCTTCACCGAGGAACCCGGCGAAGCCGCCTTCTACGGCCCGAAGATCGACTTCGTCATCAAGGACGTCATCGGTCGCGAATGGCAGCTCGGCACCGTGCAGGTCGATTACGTCCTGCCCGTGCGCTTTGACCTCAGCTACATCGGCCCGGACAACAAGCCGCACCGCCCCGTCATGATCCACCGGGCACCGTTTGGCAGCATGGAGCGCTTCTGCGGCGTGCTCATCGAGCACTTCGCCGGTCACTTCCCCGCCTGGCTCGCCCCCGAGCAGGTCCGCGTGCTCACCATCAGCGAAAAGAGCGACGAGTTCGCCACCGAGGCCCTCAACCAGCTCAAAGCCGCCGGTCTTCGTGCCACCTACGACGACGCGTCCGAGAAGATCGGTGCGAAGATCCGCAACGCCCAGCTCGACAAGATCCCCTACATGCTCGTCATCGGCGAAAAAGAAGCCGCCGCCCAGTCCGTGGCCGTCCGCCACGCCAAACGCGGCGATCTCGGCGTGAAATCGCTCGCGGAGTTCGTGAGCGAGATCACCGCGGAGGTGAAGGAGCGGAGGCTGTGATCCGGCTGCATCGCTCGCGCATGCATTCGCCGGACTCTTGACCGGTCGCGGTGCTGCGGCACTTTCGCCGTCCCCCATGATTTGGAAGCGCCCATGGCTGAAGTTCGTCCTGCTGCCCGCCGTGATCGGCGCGCTGGCTGTGTACATGGCCGGCGAGATATTCTTCAACCTGAACAGCAACCTCGTGTATCTGGCGGTCAAGGACGCGGAAAAGACACCGCTGAAGGTGCGGCTCAAGCGCGGTACCTGGAAGGCGCCCACGGACCTCACGCCGGCGGATCTGGCGGCGGCGCTGATCGAGCGCCATACGGAGCCGGGCCTGCGCTGGACCTCCCTGCATGTGACGCGGGACGCGGGCGTGGCCGCGGGCCTGGCGCAGCGTTTTTTCGGCGCGCAGGTGCATGTGGTGCTCATCTCTCCGGAGCGCTTTGACTTCATGACGAGCTTCCGGCCGAAATTCGCCGTCACCACCGCGCGCGAGCGCATGGACACGGATAACCTGTGGTTCGCCATCACGGCGAATTTCCGTTACCCGGGCGGCAAGCCCATGGGCTGGGTGTATCACGAGGGCATCCGTCAGAACGCGCCATTTGGCGACTGGAGCGGCTGCTTCTTTGTGAAGGATGGGAAGCCCTACTTCGGGCCGAAATCGCTCGAAACGGATGTCCCCGGCCCGATTCAGGAGGGATCGCAGGTCTATCCGGCGGTCATGAAAAACCACACCATCTTCCCTTATGTCGAGTTGAAGCCCAACGAGCACTTCGACGGGTCAAAGATCACCTATCGCGCGCTGGGCGGCATGAAACGGGACGGCACGATTGTCTTTGTGCTCTCCGGCGACGGCGGCGTGATGAATGTGGCGGAGGTGAGCGAGCTGGCGCGCAAGCTGGACGTGCAGCACGCCACGCTGCTGGACGGAGGCCGCGCGCTGCAGTACTCGATCCGCACGGCGGACGGCCCGTGGCATTTTGAGGCCTTCAACACACGCCTGCCCTTCAGTCGCAAGGCGCTGGAGCCCCAGCAGTCACCGGTGTACATCGGTGTGCGGCGGAAGGCGCCGCAGATCGTCTCCGGGCGCTGAGAACGCGGGGCCGAAGAGCGGTTTGACAAGCCCGCGCGGCGCTTCTATCGCCCAAAATGCGCATCCGCACATTCCAAGGTCTTGTCCCCGCCCCCAAACACGCCGCCGAGGTGGCCGCCGTGCCGTACGACGTCGTGAACCGCGACGAAGCCGCCGCCCTGGCCAAGGGCAAGCCTCACAGCCTGCTGCATGTGGACCGCGCCGAGATCGACCTTGATCCGGAGATCGACCCCTACTCCCCCGCCGTGTATGCGAAGGCAAAAGAGGCTTTTCAGAAACTCCAGGCGGACGGCGTGCTGCTGCGCGAGGCAAAACCCTGCATGTACCTCTACCGCCAGAGCATCGGCGGCCACAGCCAGACCGGCCTCGTCACCGTATGCCACACGGAGGACTACGAGAAGGACATCATCAAGAAACACGAAAAGACGCGCCAGGACAAGGAGGACGACCGCACGCGCCTGGTGGACACGCTCAATGCCAACACCGGCCCGATTTTCCTCACCTACCGCCAGCGCCCGGCCATCTCCGCGCTGATCCAGGGCGTGCTCGACAGTGAAAAGCCGATCTACGACATCGCCGCGCCCGATGGTGTGCGGCACCAGGTGTGGCGCGTGGGATTGGGCGCCTGCGTGTCCCTCACCAGCCTCTTTGAGTCCCAGGTGCCCTGCGCCTATGTGGCCGACGGGCATCACCGCGCCGCCAGCGCCTTCCGCGTGAGCAAGATGCGCCGGGAAGCCAACAAGGCGCACACCGGCCGGGAAAACTACAACTGGTTTCTCAGCGTGCTCTTCCCCGGCAACGAGCTGAAGATCCTGCCCTACAACCGCGCCGTGAAGGATCTGAACTGCCTCGACCGCGAGGAGTTCATCAAGAAAGCGGGTGAGATCTTCACACTGAAGCCCACCACGGTGAAGTCCCCGTCAAAGCCCGGGGAATGCTGCATGTATCTGAAAGACCAGTGGTACCTGCTCGAATGGAAGCCCGCGCCGGACGCCAGCCCCATCGACCAGCTCGACGTGAGCATCCTGCAAGACCGCCTGCTCAAGCCCGTGCTCGGCATCGACGATCCGCGCACCAGCAAGCGCATCGACTTCATCGGCGGCATCCGCGGCACCGCGGAGCTGGAAAAGCTGGTGAACTCAAAAGAGCACACCGTGGCATTCTCCATGTATCCCACCACCGTGGAGCAGCTCATGGCCATCAGCGATGTGAACGCCATCATGCCGCCAAAGAGCACCTGGTTTGAGCCGAAGCTGCGCTCCGGCCTCTTCATCCACACCCTGGAGGGCTGAGGAAAACGGCGCGCGCCCTCGCATGCGCCGTCCTTCATGAAGTTCGCCGCTTTTGAACCTTGCACACACGCCTCACGCGCTCATCAATCGCGCCTCCGCATCCCACCCAACCCTCATGAAACCCACTCTTCTCATTCTCGCTGCCGGCATGGGCAGCCGTTACGGCGGCCTCAAGCAACTCGACGCCATGGGCCCCGGCGGTGAGGTGGTGCTCGACTATTCCGTCTTCGACGCCATCCGCGCTGGCTTCGGCAAGGTTGTGTTTGTCATCCGGCGGGACTTTGAGGAGCAGTTCCGCACCCAGGTCGGCGCGAAATTCGCCGACCGCATCACCGTGGAATACGCCTTCCAGGACCTGCACGACCTGCCCGCTGGATTCGCCGTGCCGGAGGGCCGCACCAAGCCCTGGGGCACCACACACGCCCTCCTGGCCGCCGAACAAGTCGTGCATGAGCCCTTCCTCATGATCAACGCGGACGACTTTTACGGTCGCGATGCCTTCGCCAAGATCGCCGCCGATCTCACCACCCCGCGCCCCGCCGACGGCCGCAGCCACTACTCCATGGTCGGCTTCTACCTGAAGAACACACTCTCCGATCACGGCAGTGTCGCGCGCGGCGTGTGCACACGCGGCGCGGACGGCATGCTCACCTCTGTCACCGAGATGACCAAGATCTTCAAAACGCCCGCGGGTGCCGAGAATCGGGAAATCGAGGGTGCGTATGTGCCGCTCACGGGCAACGAGGTCGTCTCCATGAATTTCTTCGGCTTCACCCCGGACATCTTCAGCCATCTGCGAACCGCCTTCCTGGAGTTCCTCAAGGTCAACGGCCAGGACCTGAAGGCGGAGTGCTATGTGCCCAAGGAAGTGGATGCCCTCATCCAGGCCGGCAAGGCCGATGTGAAGGTGCTGGAGTCGAATGACTCCTGGTTTGGCGTCACTTACCCCGAGGACAAGGCCGATGTCGTGCGCTCCATCCGCGCGCTGGTGGACCAGGGTGCCTACCCGGCCAGACTCTGGTAGCCACAGCGTGCATGCAACACAGACCGGGCCTTGCTCCTGGCATGTCCCCCTGCTTGCATGGGCGTCTCGTCATGCTTCCCAGTGGAGTTTCACCTCGTGATCCCAACGGGGCACTTCGTGGCCTCGGAGCCATCATGAAACCTGAAACATGGAACATGACACGACGAGCCTGGAACTCAAAACCGCGCACCCTGCCCCGCCACATCACCGGTGGAAAATGATCACGTGATGCGGCCCGAACCGCTCCACGACCGCAGGTTCACGTAATCCGGCAGCCGCGGCCATGCGGGCCAGGTCGGAAACGGTTTCCGGAAAATCGTAAGCGGCGACGTGGGCGCAGGCAGCTTCCATATCCTCAGGCCGTACCTTGACCCACTGCGTGCGCATCATCCGCAGATAGCCGTCGAGGTAGTCCGCGCGCGACTGTCCCTCCTCCCGGACGACATCGACGAGGATGAAGACGCCACCGGGATTCAGCCGCGCGGCGCAGGCGTGGAAGAGCTGCTGCTTCTCCACGGCATCGAGATGATGAACCGCGTAGCCTGAAAAGATCGTGTCAAAGGTGTTTGGCGCGGCGCAAACAGCCTGGAGCATGTCCTGGCAGTGCAGCGACACCTTTTCCAAGCCGTCCAAGTAGCCCCGCGCCTCGTCGAGCGCCGCCTGGGAGAGATCCACGCCTTTGTAGCTCGCCGGCGCGGCAGCGCGGAGGCACGGGGCCAGGAAGCGCGCGTTGCCACAGCCGAGATCCAGCAACTCATACGGCCCGGATTCCCGGCGCTGCCGCAGCAATTCCGCGATACGGGTGTAAATTTCCCGGTGAAACATATAGTTCTCCGCGGCGAGCGCGTCGTAGAGGCTCCAGGAGGTGCGGAAGAGGTGGGTTTCGTCGTCAGCCATGCGATCAAGCGGGAGGCACGCGGGAGATTCAATACCAGCGATGGCGGCGCTCGCGCGGCGTGATGCGAGAACCACCGGGGCTCAGCGGACTGCGATCGTGGCGCTCCATGGGCGTGATGGCGTGGCCGCCGGGGCTCAGTGGATGCCGGCGCGGCGTGACCCAGCAGGAGGTCAGCGCGGTGCCGGTGAGGAGCACGGTGAGGATCAGGCGTATTTTCATGACGCAGGATTGAACCACGGCGGACGCGACAGTTTCAACCGCAATCTCATTCCACACGCACCGCGGCGCAGACCATCTCCAGCACGCGCCAGAGGCCGTTGTTTCCGGCGAGGCTGCCTTCATTGAAACCAGTGCCCGGGATGGGTTGCCAGTTCGTGCGATCGCTCGTGGGCGGTGGCTGCGGGATGCGCGTGAGCTTTTCATCATACTGGCCGTCCTTGCCGCCGAGTTTGTAGATCACGAGATCGAGCGAAGGCACCACATACAGGCAAAAGCCCCCTGCCCCGCTTTTCCAGAACGCATCCTTTGGTGCGCCGAGCACGTGGCCATCGGCGTTGTGCTCCCATTGCAGGCTGAAGGGGCAGTGCGGGTTGTAGGGCAGCCATGACTGGCACTTTTTGATGTAATCGGCCGGAACAAGCTGCTGGTCCTTCCACTTGCCGCCTTGCGCGAGGCACCAGCCAAAGCGCATCACATCCGTGGCATGCAGCGCGGTGCTGCCGGCACCGTTGGCGTGCTTCATCACCACATCGCCGCGGTAGAGGCAGTAATTCCACTCGCCCCAGCCCTGCGGCTTCGCGAGGCGCTCATGGATGAAATCTTTGAGCTCCATGCCGCTCACGTTGCGCAGCACGATGCTCGCAATGTGCGGGGAGGGCGATGAATACGAATAACCCACGCCCGGATCGCACCACAGCGGCACGCGCAACGACGATTCGTCGATCTCGCGCACGTCCTGGCCTTTCACCGGCTTCAGAGGCTGCGGCTTGCCCATGATCATGCCGCTCGGTGTCTGGCCTTCGCCCCAATAACCACCCGTCATGCATAAAAGCTGCCCCAGCGTGATCTGCGCCTTCCGCGGATCATCGAGCGGCATGGCCTGCGGCAGGTATTTCTCATTGAAGACCTTCGTATCGAGCCCCTGCGGGATTTTGTCCTTAAACTCCTCCAGCATGATGCCGCACGCGATGCTGCAAAAGCCCTTCCCGGTCGATGCCATGTCCGGATTCGCGTTGCGCGAGGCCTTGCCGAAATACTTCTCAAACACCAGCCAGCCGTTGCGCACCACGACGAGGCCGCCATTGGCCGTCGAGCGTTCCGTGACGGCATACGCCGGCTCCAGCTTGCTCAAATCCATGCCCGCGTGCTCGCGCATGCTTTTGGCATCCTTGGCCTCCCGCCAGCCACCGGCGCTGTCCGGCGGTGGAAAGTAGGAATCGGCAGCGTGGAGCGATGCAGAGGCAAAAAGCAGCGTGGCGAGCAGTCGGGCGGTCATGTGGCCGCGATGATGGGCCGTACAGCTTCGCGCGCAACCGTGCTCACGCGTGCAGGCAGTCGAGCACCGCACGCGCCGCGCGCTCGTAGGCACCGCCGCTGCCCAGCGTGGCCACCACGGAGGCCAGATCAGCCTGCAGGGCCTCGCGCTTCGCTGAATCGGTCAGCAGGTCGGCCGTGGCGCGCGCGAGCGTGTCGGGATTGAGCGCGCCCTGCACGAGCTCCTTCACCACCTCGCGCTTGGCGAGAATGTTGATGATGCCGAGGTGCTTGATTCGCACGACGAGCTTGCCGACGACGTAGGTGGGCCAGCTCACGTTGTAGATGAGCGTGTAGGGCAGGCCAAAGCACGCCGCTTCGAGCGTGGCGGTGCCGCTGGCCACCGCACCGGCCTCGCAGCGCTGCATGAGATCGTAAACCGTGCCGACTTCGATCCAGCGTTTCGCCTCCGGCATGCCGTGCGCGTCCGCCATGGCACGCATGTGGCCCGCGAGTGTCTCATTGGCCGCCGAGACCGCGAAACGCGCCTGCGGCACAGCGAGCAGGATGGCCTTCGAGGCTTCCATCATGACTGGAAACAGCCGGCGCACCTCATTCAGCCGGCTTCCAGGAAACCAGCCGACCAACGCGGGCTCACGCTTCCAGTCGCGGCGCAGCGTCTGCACGCGATCGACCATCGGATGGCCGCAGAACTCCGTCTTGAGGCCGCTCTTCTCATAAAAGTCCTTCTCGAAGGGAAAAATGCAGATCATGAGATCGAGCACCTTCGCCATCGTCTTCACGCGCCCCTTCTTCCACGCCCAGACCTGCGGGCTGATGTAGTAAACGATCTTGCTCGCGTAGCCGCCCTCACGCAGCGCTTTCGCCAGCCGGAGATTAAACCCGGGATAATCCACCAAGATCACCACGTCAGGCCTTTGATCGAGGATCTGCGCCGTTTGCGCCGTCATCCGTTCTTTGAAGTAGCTGTACATCTTCAGCACTTCCCATAGACCGACAACGCCTGCTTTTTCGACCCAGTCCTCGATGCTGTCGCCGCACACCTCGCGCATGCGCACGCCACCGAGACCAGTGATCTGCAAATCCGCCTGCTGTACCTTCAACTCACGCAAGAGCCCCGCGGCGTGGGTGTCGCCGCTGATTTCACCTGCGATGATGTGGAAGCGGCTCACTTGGCTCCGAGGGCGGCGTTTCGCTCAATTTGATCTGTAATCTCCAGCGCGATTCGCACGGCCTCCGCGCCCTCCTGGCCAGTGACGACCGGGCGGCGGCCCTGACGGGCACATTCGACGAAGGAGGCGATCTCAAGCTTCAGCGGCTCGTCTTTCTCGACCTCGACGGCCTCTCGCACAATCTGCATGCCGTCCTTGCGGTAAATCCAGCCGCTCTGTTCCTGATAGTCGAGGCTGAGATAGCTGTCGCTCTGGAAGACGCGGATTTTGCGCATCTTCTCGGGCGAAATGCGGCTGGCGGTGATGTTGGCAATGCAGCCGTTGGCGAATTTCAGTCGCGCATTGGCAATGTCCTCACGCTTCGTCAAAACAGGGATGCCCACGGCATCTACCTGCACAAGCGGTGACTTGACGAGATGCAGCACGATCTCGATGTCGTGGATCATAAGGTCTAAAACGACGCCGATGTCGATGCTGCGGTTCGGGAAGGGCGAAAGGCGGTGCGCCTCGATGAACTTTGGATTGTCCATGCGCTGCTCCAGTTGCAGCAGCACCGGATTGAAGCGCTCGATGTGCCCCACCTGCAAAATGACGCTTCTGGCCTGCGCGAGTTCGATCAGCGCCTGAGCCTCGGCGTAAGACTCGCTGATGGGCTTTTCCACCATGACGTGAATCCCGCGCTGCATGAGCGGCTCGGCCACCTTGCGGTGAAAAATCGTCGGCACCGCCACCGTGGCCGCGTCCACGCGCTGTGCGAAGTCTTCGAGATCGCTCGCGGCATAGGTGCCGTACTGGGCGGCAAACTCGGCCGCACGGGCGGCATCCGCGTCATACACGGCAGCAAACTGCACCACACCACCGCTTTTCGCGGCGATGTCCGCCATCAGGCGGGCGTGATTCTTGCCGATGGCGCCGACGCCGGCGACTCCGATGCGAAAGGGGGAAGACATGGAACGGTGAAGAGTGCTTGGTGATTTTCGGATTTTAGAATTTGCCCGGGAACTTCATCCCCGGCGGCAGCTTGGGCATCTTGCCGCCACCACCGAGGCCGCCGAGCAGACCGCCGAGCCCGCCCATGCCGCCACCGCCGCCCATCATGGCGCTGGCCATCTGCATCATGGCACCCTGGTTCTTCATCATCTTCTTCATCATCTCATACTGCTTGAGGAGCTGGTTCATCTCCATCACGGGGCGGCCGGCACCGGCGCAGATGCGCTTGCGGCGCTGACCATTGATGATCTCGGGGCGGGAGCGCTCCTTGGGCGTCATGGAGAGAATGAGCGCCTCGGTGTGCCGCATTTTGCGGTCGGCATCGTCGTTGTTGATCATGTCCTTCATCTTGCTCATGCCGGGCAGCATGCCGAGCAGGCCGCCGATGCCGCCACCCGAGAGCTTCTTCATCATGCGCATCTGCTGGAGCATGTCGTTGAAGTCGAATTTGTTGCTCTGCATGCGCTCGGCGAGCTTCATGGCCTCCTTCTCGTCGATCTCCTCCGCGGCCTTTTCCACGAGGCTGACGACATCGCCCATGTCGAGGATGCGCTGTGCCATGCGGTCCGGATGGAAAATCTCGAGCTGGTCGATCTTTTCACCGACGCCGAGGAACTTCACCGGGCAGCCGGTGACCTGCCGCATGGAGAGCAGCGCACCGCCTCGCGCGTCGCCATCCAGCTTCGTCATGATGAGGCCGGTGATGCCGACGGCTTCATTGAACTTCTGCGCGACGCTGACCGCCTGCTGGCCGGTGGCGGCATCGGCGATGAGCAGGACCTCGTTCGGCTGCACGACCTCGCGGACCTTTTTCAGCTCGGCGAGCAGTTCCTCGTCGAGATCCTGACGGCCGGCGGTGTCAAAGATCGCCACGCCGCTGCCCTGTTCCTTGAGCCAGACGAGCGCGGCCTTCGCGGCCTTCACCGGATCGGTTTCTCCCGCCGCCGGGGCGAAAACGGGCACGCCGAGCTGCTGGCCGAGCACCTGGAGCTGCTGGATGGCGGCGGGGCGGTATAAATCGAGTGCGAGGAGCAGCGGGCGGCGGCCCTGTTTCTTCAGCCAGGCCGCCAGCTTGGCGGAGGTGGTGGTTTTGCCCGCGCCGTTGAGACCGGTCATGAGGATGCGCTGCGGCGGATCGACATTGAGCGCCACGGCGGTTCCAAGAATCTTCACCAGCTCGTCGTGGAAGATTTTCACGATCTGCTGGCCGGGGGAGACGCTGCGCAGCACCTCCGCGCCCAGTGACTGTGTCTTGACCGCCTCGACAAGGTCCTTCGCCACCTTGAAATCGACATCGGCCTCCAGCAGCGCCATGCGGATGTCCTGCATCGCGTCGGCGACGTTGGATTCGCTAATTTTGGCCTGGCCGCGAAGCTTTTTGAAAGCGTGCTCGAGTTTTTCAGTGAGGGCGGAGAACATGGGCCGCTGATCGTGGGCAGAATGGGACGCGGGGCAAGGTGGGATTCCGCCCTCCGCGGGGTTTTCCATGTCCGGATGCGGTGCCATGCCAGGGGCGTGAACGACATCTCTCGAGGCAGCGCGGCCATCACCAAACCTCCGGCTTGACCTCCCGGCCAGCCTGCCCCATTTGCGCCTCCCCCGCCCATGTCCCAGCCTGATCTTCCCCGCACTCTCGCCATTGGTTCCGACCACGGCGGCCTCGTGCTCAAAAACGCCGTCGCGGCGCACCTGAAGGCCGCGGGTTTTGAAGTCGAGGACGTTGGCACGCACACGATGGACAGCGTGGACTACCCGGACTTCGCGGAGATGGTCAGCGAGCGTGTGTTGGACGGCCGCGCGGACGCGGGCATCCTCGTTTGCACCACCGGCATCGGCGTCAGCATCGCCGCGAACCGCCACGCCGGCATCCAGGCCTCCCTCGTGCACGATGTGGAGACCGCGAAGATCACCCGCGAGCACAATGCCTCGAACATTCTCTGCCTCGCAGGCAAAACCACGCCCGAGTCTCTGGCGAAAGACATTGCCACCGCCTGGCTCGCCACCCCCTTTGCTGGAGGCCGTCATGGCCGCCGCGTCGATAAAATGAACACCCAAGCCCACCCCCTCAGCATCCTCGCCTCCGCCGATCCCGCCGTCGCCCACATCATCCAGGGCGAGCAGCAACGCCAGCAGGACCACATCGAGCTCATCGCGAGCGAAAACTTCACCTCCCGCGCCGTGATGGCGGCTCAAGGCAGCTGCCTCACGAACAAATACGCCGAAGGTTATCCCGCGAAGCGCTGGTATGGCGGCTGTGAGGAAGTGGACAAGGTCGAGCAGCTCGCCATCGACCGCGCGTGCGAGCTCTTCGGCGCGAAATTCGCCAACGTGCAGCCCCACTCCGGCTCGCAGGCCAATGCCGCCGTCTATTTCAGCGTGCTGCAGCCCGGCGACAAAGTGCTCGGCATGAACCTCGCCCATGGCGGCCATCTCACCCACGGCAATCCGGCCAACTTCAGCGGCCGTTTTTACCAGTTCTGCCAATACGGCGTCAGCGCCACCGACGAGCGCATCAACTACGACGAGCTCGCCGAAGTCGCCCTGCGTGAAAAACCGAAGATGATCACCGCCGGTGCCTCAGCGTATCCGCGCATCATCGACTTCAAAAAGATGAGCGAGATCGCCAAGAGCGTCGGCGCGTATCTTTTCGTCGATATGGCCCACATCGCCGGTCTCGTCGCCGGTGGCGCGCATCCTTCGCCGATGGAATACGCCGACTTCGTCACCACGACGACTCACAAGAGCCTGCGCGGCCCGCGTGGCGGCATGATCCTCACGAACAACGAGGACCTCTTCAAAAAGATCCAGAGCCAGGTCTTCCCCGGCGTGCAGGGCGGCCCGCTCATGCACGTCATCGCCGCCAAGGCAGTCTGCTTCGGCGAGTGCCTCAAGCCTGACTTCAAAGCCTACACCGCCCAGGTCGTCAAAAACGCCCAGGCCCTCGCCGCCGCGCTCATGGCCCTCGGCTACCGCATCACCAGCGGCGGCACCGACAACCACCTCATGCTCGTCGATCTGCGTCCGCAGGGCCTCAACGGCAAAATCGCCAGCGAGACCCTCGACAAGGCCGCCATCACCGTGAACAAAAACGGCATCCCCTTCGACACCGAGAAGATCACCCTCGGCGGCGGCATCCGCGTCGGCACCCCTGCCGTCACGACCCGCGGCATGAAGGAAGCCGAGATGGCCCAAATCGCCGCCTGGATCGACCGCGCGCTCAAGAATCGCGAAAACGACGCCGTGCTGGCCGACATCCGCAAAGAGGTCAGCGAGACGAACAAGCGCTTTCCGCTGCCTTGAGCGCGAGGGGCGCCGGGGCCACTCAATCTGCTGAGAAATGGCGGTTCGTTGCCCGGTGTCGGGCACGAGCGCGGGAGGGGCATGTTGCGACCGTCTCAACGAGACGGCCCGCAAGACTCACGCGGCGACGGTGATGCTGACGACGGCGCTCCACTGGCCCACGCGGCCTTCGCCATCGCGGTAGATGGCGCGGTATTTCCACACGGCGGCGGTGGCCGGCAGCGTGGCGGTGTCCGTGTAGTTCGGCGTGGTGTCGATGGTCAGGAACTGGAAGCCGCTGCCGCGATCCACCTCGATCTCGATGGCTTTGAGGAAGACGCCCTTGCCGCCCCAGCCCCAGCGGATGAAGACCTGCCCGCCGCGCAGTTCCAGGCTGATCTCCGGCTGGAAGTCCGCCAGGGGCGGGGGCGCGGTCTGCACGCCCTCGATGCCGAGGATCTCGCCGATGGCGGTCGTGTAGGCCGGGTGGGCCTTGATCATCCTCACCAGCTCGCGGAAGCGTCTTTCAATGCCGGGGGCCACGGGCGTGACGGCGGCGGGCGGCGTGGGCGGCACGGGCGGGGTGCCGGCGCCACCGCCATCGCGGATGGCGTTCTTAAACGCCGTCCACTGCTGGCCGGCCTTGCTGAAGATGTCCTGCATGGCCAGCACGTAGGCGAGGTAGGCCGCGTCATTGGCCTGGCCGGTCACCTGCGCGGGGGCCAGGCCAAAGGTGGCGACGTAGTCACCGATGTTGTTCTTGAAGAGCGTCATCTGCGCGGAGAAATCCGCGTCACCAGGCTTCAGGTAGTCTGATTTGGGCATGGCTTTGGTCTTTCTGGGTTTGATGGTGTGGGATGATGGCGGGGGCTGGGACTGCTTCAGCCCGGTCCAATGGGCCGGGCCTGTTGGGTCATGTTGAATGATCGCGGAGCTGGAAAAGGCATTTTGGTGCAAAATCCACGACCGGCGATGGCCGGACCTCACGGTCCGATGACTGAACCTCACGGTCCGATAACTGAACCTCGCGGTCCGATAACTGAACCTCGCGGTTCGATGACTGAACCTCGTGGTTCGATGGCTGCGCCGCACGGTCCGATGACTGAACCTCGCGGTTCGATGACCGCGCCACGCGGCCCGATGGCTGAACCTCGCGGTCCGATGCCTGCGCCGCACGGTCCGATGGCTGCGCCACGCGGCGCTGGCTGGGCGGGTGAAGGGTGGAATCCATGGCGGCGGCAGGCTGTTTTTCCCGGATAACGCGGCGATATTAGCAGACGCGGGAATTTTCCGGTATCCCTCAAACGGGGGAGGCACCGGCCCGGCCCCAAACCCGCCCCAATCGCCGGCTGGATCGACCGCGTGAAAACGACGCTGTGCTGGCGGAGCAGCGCCAGGAGGTCAGCGAGACGAACCCGCGTTTTCCGCTGCCGTGAGGCATTGACAAGGTCCGGGGCTTGAACTCCGGTCTGCCGGCGCGTGCCAGGTGACCGTTTCCGACGGTTCATGGCACGCCGCGTGCCATACCATGCCAGAAAAGCCCACCATCCTCAGCGTCGTGCCCGCCGGGTCGGCGCATCGCGTGCAGGGGCACCGCAGCGTGGCCTTGCCAGGGGTGACGGTGGACATCCTGACCACGCGCAAAATCGAACTGCAGCAGTGGGAGCTGCGCCGGCTGAACGATCCCTACTGGCGGCTCTACTGGCCGATGGGGGATGGCGGCGTGGTGGAGATCGACGGCGTGAGCACCGTGCTGAAACCGGGCACCGTTTACCTGATCCCGCCACGCACGACTTTCAGCACGACGACGCGGCAGCCGTTCAGCAAATGGTACTGCCATTTCAACCTGGGCCCCCTGGCAGACCGCGCGGCGCCGGGCATCCATGCCTTTGCGGCCGCCGCGACGCACAAGACCATGCTCAACGAATTGATCAAGCTGGGCGCGACCCCAGACAACGCGCGCTTTCCCTGGGTGAGCATCCAGCTCGTGACCGAATTCCTGAAAAAACTCCCCGCCAGCGTGTGGGAGCAGCAGCGGCTCGATCCCCGCGTGCTGAAGGCGATGGAGTTCATGAACCAGCACCTGGGCCTGAAGCTCACCGCGGATCAGATCGCGCGCCACGCGGGCCTCAGCGTGCGCAATCTGAACCATCTGTTCAAAGAGGAGGTGCAACAGCCGCCCATGCGCATCCTGCTCGACTACCGCCTGGATGAGGCATGCCGCCTTCTGCGCCACACCGATGACAGCATCGAGGCCATCGCCGAAACCTGCGGCCTGGTGAACCGGCACTACTTCAGCCGCATGATGCGGCAATATCGCAACACCTCACCCGCCGCATATCGGAGCGAGCAGTCGTGAGGGCGCATGAATGAACCGCTTGGCGGCTGAAAACACTCCCGGCTATCTCTCCTGATGCATATCGCCCTCCTGCACTATTCAAAGCCGCCCGTGATCGGCGGCGTGGAGCGTGTCATCGGTGAACAGGCGGCCGCCTTGAGATCGCTCGGCCACGAGGTCGATGTTCTCACCCGCAGCGAATGGCGCGAAGGGCGCTGGGGGGCCGTGATCGTTCACAATGTCTTCACCATGCCGTTTGACCTCACATGGACGGAAGAGCTCATCGCGCTGACGGAATCACGCCGCGACATCCGCTGGATCAACTGGGTGCATGACGTGCGCTGGGCTGAAAAAGTGCCGCAGGCGGTTCACATCGCCGTTTCGGAGCATCGGAGGGCCGAATACGCGAAACACACCTGCGAGCCGGTCCATGTCATACCGAACGGATGCGATGCGAGGGCCGTTTTGGGGCTCACGGAGCGTGTTTCGACGCTGAAGCTTGAAAAGGCGGGATGGGTGCTGTTGCAGCCCACACGCTTCGTGCGGCGCAAAAACATCGAATTGGGCCTGCGCGTGCTCGCGGAGCTTCCGGACGCGGTTTATCTCGTCACGGCGGCCCCTGATCCGCATCAGAAGGACGGCCTCAAGTACTTCCGCGAGCTCAAACAGCTCGCCAGGGACCTCGGTGTCACGAAACGCGTCCACTTTCTCGGCGAAAAATCCCTGTTGAGCGACGCCGACGTGCGCAGCCTCTACCAGATGGCCGACGCGCTTTTTTTCCCGAGCACGCAGGAAGGCTACGGGCTGCCCTTGATCGAGGCGGCGCTGCATCAGGTGCCGGTGTTTTGCTCAGACATCCCGGCCCACCGTGAGGTGGCGGCGCAGGCGACGTTCTTCAAGCTGGGAGCCTCACCCAAGGGGATCGCGCGCCGGATCAAGACCGACGCGGCGGTGAAGACCCGGCAGGGGCGACGCGGGCTGATGGCGCGGCTGGACTGGAGGACAATTCTCCAAGAACGGCTGGAACCGTTGCTTTCCGGTCGAAAAGCTCCATGAGTGCGGGCCATGTCCCGTTTCTCCAGCAAGTCGGAAATCCAGTCGGCCGTCCAGGCCCGCCACGGCAATGTCTTCGCCTTTTTAGGTGCTCATGACATCGGCAACGGCCAGCAGGTGGTGCGCACCGTGCAACCTTTCGCCGCGATGGTCGATGTGCTGGTCAAAGGCCAGCGCTGGGAGGCACGAAAACTGCACGAAGACGGCTATTTCGAGGCCATCACGCCCGTCGGCGCCTACGAGCTGGCGATCACGGACCACGAAGGCATCGCGGAGACCATCGTGGATCCGTATTCCTTCGGCCTGCTGCTGGGCGAGCAGGACATTTATTTCTTCCGTGAGGGCACGCACCAGCGCCTGTGGGAGATCCTCGGGGCCAAAATGAAGACGCTGGACGGCGTGGATGGCTGCCAGTTTGCCGTGTGGGCGCCGAACGCGCAGCGCGTGAGCGTGGTGGGGGACTGGAACCGCTGGGACGGCCGTGTGCATGTGATGCGCCACCGCGTGGAGGCCGGCATCTGGGAGATCTTCATCCCCGGTGTGGGCGAGAACACGCACTACAAATTTGAGCTGGTCGACAAGCACGGCCATCTCCGCGTGAAGAGCGATCCGATGGCGAACTACGGCCAAAACGGCGCGCAAACAGCGAGCCTGACTTTTGACCTGGACCGCTATGGCTGGGCGGACACGGACTGGATGCAGCGCCGCGCCTCCCACGACCTGTATCATTCGCCGATGAGCATCTACGAGGTGCATCCTGGCTCCTGGAAGCGCAACGCAAACGATGGCGGGCGCTGGCTGACTTACCGCGAACTGGCGGACGATTTGATTCCGTATGTGAAGAGCCTTGGCTTCACACACATCGAGCTGATGGGCATCGCGGAGCACCCGTTCGACGGATCGTGGGGCTACCAGGTCACCGGCTACTACGCGCCGACGAGCCGTTTCGGAAATCCGGATGAGTTCCGCGAGTTCGTGGACCGCTGCCACCAGAACGGCATTGGCGTGATTCTGGACTGGGTGCCGGGGCATTTCCCGAAGGACGAGCACGGCCTGGCAAAGTTCGACGGCACCGCCTTGTACGAGCATGAGGACCCGCGCCTGGGCGAGCACATGGACTGGGGCACGCTGATCTTCAATTACGGCCGCAACGAGGTGAAAAACTTCCTCGTGGGCAACGCCCTCTATTGGTTGGACCAGTTCCACATCGACGGCCTGCGCGTCGATGCGGTGGCCTCCATGCTCTACCTCGATTACTCGCGCAAGGCGGGCGAATGGGTGCCGAACCACCTCGGCGGCCGTGAAAACCTGGAGGCGATCTCCTTTATGAAGCAGCTCAACCAGGTGTGCTACGAGCTGCACCCGGGCACCACGATCATCGCGGAGGAAAGCACCGCATGGCCGGGCGTGTCGCGCCCGGTGAGCAGCGGCGGGCTGGGCTTCGGCTTCAAATGGAACATGGGCTGGATGAACGACAGCCTGCGCTACATGGCCGAGGACCCGGTGCACCGGAAGTATCACCATGGCGAGGCCACTTTCTCGATGATCTATGCCTATGACGAGAACTTCATCCTCGTGCTGAGCCACGACGAGGTGGTGCACGGCAAGGGCAGCCTCATCAACAAGATGCCCGGCGACCGCTGGCAGAAATTCGCCAATCTGCGCATGTTCCTGGCCTGGATGTGGACGCACCCAGGCAAGAAGCTGCTCTTCATGGGCGGCGAGTTCGGCCAGTGGGACGAATGGAAGCACGACGCCAGCCTCGACTGGCACCTCTTCCTCGGCGAGGAACACAGCGGCCTGCAACGGCTCGTCAAAGACCTGAACCATCTCTACACCAGCCGGCCCGCGCTGCATGCGCGGGACCATGAGGCGGGTGGATTCTTCTGGCTCGACGCGAACGATGCGGAGAACAGCATCTTTGCCTACGCGCGCTGCTCCCCGGACGGCGACAAGGTGTATGTGCTGGTCAATGCCACGCCGGTGCCGCGCAAAGCCTACCGTGTCGGCGTGGCCGAGGCGGGCAGCTACCGCGAGCTGCTCAACAGCGACGCGGCCAGCTATGCAGGCAGCGGCGTAAGCGCGGGCGCTGGATTCCAGGCCCAGGAAGTGCCGCACCAAGGCCAGTCCTGGAGCATCGTGGTGGACCTGCCGCCGCTGGGCACCTTGGTGATCGGGCATTGATCCGCGTCAGCCAAACAGCGCCGCCACGGGCTTGCCACCATCGGTGATCGGCACGGGACGCGTGCCATCCATCAATTCCTTCGCGGGGTCGATGCCCATCGCCGCGTGGATGGTGGCGTGGAAATCCACCAGCGGCACCGGGTTCTCGACCGGGTTCTTGGCGAGTTCGTCTGTCACACCATAAGCACCGCAGTGCTTCAGTCCACCGCCGGCCAGCACCATGGAGAAGGCAGTACCTTGATGCCCGCGCCCGCCACGTCCATCAAACTGCGCCGGGCGACCGAACTCGGTGCCAACGACGATGAGCGTCTTGTCGAGCAGCTTTTTGTCCTTCAAATCGCGGATCAGGGCTGCCAGCGCGGTGTCGAGCTCCTGGATGAGGAGGTGCTGGTTCTTGTAGCCCTCATTGTGAATGTCCCAGCCGGTGCCATTCATGAAATTGAGATTGTGAGACACCTCGATGAACCGTACACCCGCCTGCACGAGGCGGCGGGAAAGCAGGCAGCGCTGGCCGAATTCACCGCCGTATTCATTGCGCAAAGAAGCGGGCTCCTCCTTCAAATTGAAATGACGCATGAAGCGGGGACCGGAAAGATGCAATGCCTGCTCCTGAGCCTCCTTGTAGTCGGCGAGCGAGGACTCGCGCGGCGCACGCGCCATCAGCGGCTGGAGAAGCTGCTCGCGGGTGAGCGCGCGCTTTTCATCAACAAAATCCGGACGGGTAAAGCCGGCGGGACCGGTCTCCGTGTCGGTGAGATAGACGTAGCCGGCCTTCGCTCCGAGGAAACCGGGGCCTCGGCTCACATTCGGATAGCCGATGAGGATGTAGGGCGGCACATCGTCGCTGGCCGCGCCGCGCACATGGGAGACGATGGAGCCGATGCTGGGGTAAATGGTGTTTCCGGAGATCATGCGCCCGGTGTGGACGATGTTGGTGGCGAAGGCGTGCTCGTCGATGACGTGGTGATTCACCGTGCGCATGGCGGTCACATGCTCCATCACCTTCGCCGTCTTGCCCAAATGCTCCACGACCTGGACGCCTGGTACGGCGGTGTCGATGGCCTTGTAGAGCGATCCCGCGACCTTTTGCTTCGAGATGTTGTCCCCGATTTTCTTGGGATCAAAGGTGTCGATCTGGCCCATGCCACCACCGAGCCAGATGAAGATGCAGTGCTCGGCCTTGCCCTTGGGCGTGTGCACGGGTGTGTTGCTGGCAAACAACGGCGCGGTGCCAAGGGCGGCTGCGGAGGTGAGGAAGGAACGGCGTTTCATGGGCTGAATGCCCTATCAAACGCCCTGGCAGGCCGGATTTCATCGGCGAACACCCCTCACTTTCGTGGGGGCTCACTTCTGGTAGATCGGCAGGTAGTGGTGATGCACGGACAGGCTGAGCAAGGCCAGGGAGGTGGCATAGACTGCCCCGGCGCTCTTTTCATTGCCGTTACGCGGAAACCAGTTCCCTTCCGGAGACTGGGCACCAACGAGGATCTGCTCGGTGCGCTGACGCGCCGTGGCGGCGTGATCCCCGCCGCGCTGGTACATGCCCTGGGCGTAGTAGTAGCAGCCGTAGAAGAACCAGGGCTCGCTGATCTCCGGCGGAGATTTCAGGAGCCAGTTCGCGCTGCCGGTCACCTCCAGGGCATCGTACTCGCCACAGACTTGCAGGGAAAGCAGCCCGGCGGCGGTGGTGGAGAAGGTCTGCCTTCCTCCATATGGCTCGTAGCTGAAGGCGGCGGAGTCGGACTTCGGATTGCCATTGGCATCCCGCTCCACGCGGTAGCTGCGTTTGATATAGGCCACCGCGTTGTCGATGGCAGCCTTGGGCACGTCGAATCCTGCGTTTTTCGCCGCGCGCAACGCCATGAGCTGCCATACGCTCACCGAAATATCACTGTCACTGCTCTGCGGCTCGTAACGCCACCCGCCGCGGTTGGCCTCGCTCTTCGGCACCTGCTGGGAGCGCAGGATGAGCTTCACCGCGCCTTCGAGGAGGCTGCGCAGACGTTTGTCCGTGGCCTCGTCAGGCGCATGGCCCAGCATTTCCGCCAGTGTGAGCGAGATGATCCCGTGGCCGTACATGCGGGAGCGGTCACTACGGCCCAGGTAGCCGTTTTCGTCCGGCTCGATGCCCTCCACAATAAATCGCAGCGCCCGGCCCGCTGCCTGGCCCTCTGGCGTCGGGTCGTCCGGCATGTGACCCACACTCGCCAGCCCCATGAGAGCCAGGGCGGTCATTGCCGCGCTGTGGGAGGGCAAATCGCCCCGTTTGGGCCGCACATCCGACCTTTCATCGACAATCAATCCTGCCGGCTTTTGCTGCTTCACCAGCCAGGCCACCGCTTTTTCCACACAGGCTTTCACCTGAGGGGAGATCAATTCCTGTTTGGGTGCCTGGCCTCCCGCCAGGCGGGCGAGAGTCAGGGCGCAAAGTGCGATCAAAGGTGTTTTCATTCAAAGGGCTGACAAGCAGCAGGAAAACGGCGAATACCACATGAACATCGCGGCGGAAACCCTCAAAATTGCCAGCACTGAGCGCAATCAATGGTGAAATCTAAAAAAACAAAAAGGAGTTGCTGATTTCGTTTAAATGATAGAATAGTTAAGATTATCAAACTATTAATTGACCTGTCATTTTTATGAAACGGCCCCTCATTCCCCTGCTGCTTCTCGTGACAAGCAGCCTGGCCTTCGGCCAATCCATGCCCCCGCCGCCCCCGGGTTATGGCACGATGGGAGTCGCCCCGCCTCCTTCATACCCTCCACCTCCCAGCGTTCCGGCTTATCCTAACTCCGCCCCACCTCCCTCACTCAGTCCGGGAGTGAGCTCTCCGAGCGCCTATGCGGACCCGTATTCGGCACCACCGCCTCCAGGTGCCGTGGCTCCGCTACCGCCACCGTCTTCCGGCTACTACGGTGCCCCACCTCCCCCAAACACATATGGAGGTCCTTCGAGCAATGGTTTTGGGGGCCCGGCCAGCGCCGGTGGCATCATCAATTACAACTACCTGGAGTTTAATTACCGCTATATCCAGCCAAAGAACAAAGGCCTGGACGGTGCCAACACCATTGGTGCCACTTTGAGCGTCGCGTTGATGGACCCGCTGTATCTCAAATTTGGGGCCGCCTGGGGGAGCGGCAAAGGTACTGGAATCGCGGGCGCCACCAACGACAACTATGACTTCGCCACAGTTCAAGCGGGCATCGGCTTCCACACCCAGTTGATCGACCCGCGACTTCAGTTCGTGGGCGAGGCCGGGCTTGTTTACGCCAGCTTGAAGGCCAGCAACACGGCGGTCAGCTTTGATGACGGTGCCATCTATGTGCGTCCTGGCCTCCGCTTTGCCCTCACCGACGCGGTGGAACTGCAAATGGGGGTGACGGTCAGCAGCGCGGACAAGTATGACAGCAAGATCCTGGACTTCGGCGGTTACTTCCGCGTGATGCCCCGGTTCGACATCGGCATCGGTGCCGACTTCGGCGACACGACGCGCGGATTCCGCGGAAACCTCCGCCTCCGCTGGTAAAACCATTCCTCCCCCGAGATCATCCAGGAACAACCGCACTCGAAGGCATCAGGCGCAAGCCTGATGCCTTTGTGCTTCTGCAGCCTCTCTGCGAGAGAAGTTGGCCCGCGCGAAAAATTTGTCTCGCCAGACACGGCTGGATTTGTTGTAATCCAATTGGAATTGTCGCCTAAATGACGGCCATTCCACTGTCAACGCCAACCCATACATACCCATAGCAAACCCATGAGAACAAAAAACAACCGCGGCTTCACGCTGATCGAGTTGCTGGTCGTGATCACCATCATCGCCATCCTCGCCAGCCTGGCCGTCCCCGCCTTCAACGCCGTCCAGCGCCAAGGCAACCAGATGAAAGGTGTCAGCAACTGCAAACAAATCATCCTCTCGATGAAGCAGTTCGCCGGCAAGAACAACAGCCAGTACCCGGACACGGTGACCAACCCGATGACGGGCGGCATGGCCCAAAACGCCAATGACGCGTTCCGCCTGATGATCCAGGAGCAAATCGTGACTGACGAGCGCATCTTTGGCTGCCCGGCTGGTTACAATCCAGACGGCAACATTGGCCAGCCACCCCAGTTTGGGATGGCCCTTCTTCAAAATGAAAATCATTGGGCCATGACCCAGGGACTCACGGACACCAGCCCCGGCAATATGCCGCTTGTGTATGAAAACCCAGCCGCCCCAAGCTGGCCGCCCCAATGGAATGCCAACTTCGCCGGTCAGCTCCGCCCCGGCCGTACTTGGCCCGGCGGGCAGGTCATCATCGGCCGCAACGATGGCGGTGCTGAGGTGGTAGATCTCGCAGGCAAAATTGGCATCGTCGGCCCCAAACAGATGGCCGGTGGTCTGGACATGTTCACGCAGGCAACCCCTGGTCAGGTTCAGCAGGTGCTTAACGCGCTGATTCAGGGTGGTGCCATGCCAGGTGGTGGAGGCACTGGCACTTACGACCCCAATGCCGTTGGTGGTCAGTTGGGTTCACCGCTCGGCAGCCCCTTGGGATCACCCCTTGGAGCGCCTCCCGGCACCCCCGGTGGATTCCCGTCGGCTCCTGGCGCACCCGGAGCCCCGCCTTCCCCTCTCGGCAATTGATCGAGTCTGATGGCACTGTTTCTTCACCGCCGGGCAATGCGCCCGGCGGTTTTTTTGTGCAAAAAGAAGTCGCGGCGGCATTTCAGGGTTGACCCTTCGGCGGCTTTTCCGCTTACTGGCACTGCATCCGCGTGCCTCTGAGGGGCACACTGCTCACACGCGCCGAAATCCCCCGCCTCATGCCCATCTCCCGCTTTCTGAATACCCCGCGCACGTTCTCTGCCTTGGTTCTCCTTTCTTGCAGCCTCTTGCTGCCCGCATTCGCCACAGCCTTCGACACCGTCATCCTCGACGCCGGCCACGGCGCGCATGATCGCGGGGCGGCCATCGGCTATGTGTATGAAAAGCACCTTGCGCTCGACACCGCGCGCCGGGTGGAGCAACTCCTCAAGAAAGCCGGGCTCAAGGTCATCATGTCACGCAGCCGGGACGTGTTCATTCCCCTCCAGGACCGCTCCAGGCTCGGCAACAGCCGTGGAAACGCCATTTTCGTGAGCATCCACTACAACTACAACCGCGGCGGCAGCGGCGCGGGCGTCGAGACTTACTACCACCGTTCCTCCAGCTACACCCTGGCCGCCTATATCCAGGCCTATCTTGTCCAAAGGACCAAGATGACGCATCGAGGCGTCAAAAGCGCCAGTTTCCATGTCATCCGCGAAACCACGCGCAATCCCGCTGTGCTGGTCGAGTGTGGTTTTGTCAGCAATCCCAGCGAACGAGCCCGTATGATGACCGGTGAGTTCCGCTCGCGTATCGCGGAGGGCATCGCACAGGGCATTGTGGCCTATCGCAAGGCGGATTAAATCTCCGCCTTCGCAGCGGCCACTTCATCTGTAGTATCTGACCTGTCCGTGAAGGAAAGCACGATTCCGTACACAAGCAGGATGATCTGACTGCCCCAGAAAGCATAGATCTTCGGCCAGGTGCCGTCGGTGAAGCCGTAGGCGTGCAGGCCCACGCCGAGCTGGTTCACGCCGAACCAGGAGAAGATCACGATGCAGCCGAGGATGAGGTTGCAGTTGTGCAGGCCGACCTCACGGATGTAGCCGCCGAGGCGGGCGTGGAGGATGACGAGGCACATCAGCACAATCATGAGCGCCCCGTTCTCCTTCGGGTCCCAGCCCCAGAAGCGGCCCCAGCTGTAGTTCGCCCAGATGCCGCCAAGAACCGTGCCTACAAGCGCGAGGAACAAACCGCAGCAAATGAAGCCGTAGGCCACGCGGGTGAGAAAACGGCCTTCGTCAGACTTCGGACCGATTTTGCCAAACAGCCGCTGGATGAAGTAAATCATCGAAATCAAGGCGGCGACCATGCAGGCGGCATAGCCCAGGTTGATGAGCGGCACATGGGTGGAGAGCCAAAAGTTCGTGATCAGCACGGCCTGAAGCTGCTGAAGCGTGTCCGTGGCCTCGCTGGCCTCGAATTGAATGGCAAGGAACATGCAGGCCGTGCCACCAACGGCGGCCACGAGCAATCCGAGGCCGCGTTTCGTGATCCATTCGGCGAGGAGGCCAAACAACGCCACCGAGGCGCCGATGAAGAGGATGGTTTCATACAGCGTGGTGATGGGCGGACGCTGCATGATGATGCAGCGCACGACCACGCCGGTGACCGCGTAACCTGTCGCCGTGGCAAGCAGCAGCCACGCGGCGATCTTGGTGAACTTCTCCAACTTCGATCCCGGCGCGATCCACGAGAGCGCCACCGCCACGAAGCCGACGAGGAAGATCCACTGCGCATAAAAGAAGTAGTCCGCTTTGATCGAGTGACGCTCCAAAGCGATGAACTGCCCTTCGTTGCGTGCTTTGGCGGCATCCTGAATCTTGGTTAGCAAGGCTTTCGAGGCGGCTTTGAACTTCGCGGCATCCGGCAGGGCCAGATAGACCTCCTCATAAGCTGCCAGCCAGGCGAGCTGCTCGGCATCAACTTCCTTTTCGCCGTTCATGGCACCGAAGATGGTCTCGCCGGGGCCGTGCCAGACTTCGTTCACCTTCGGACCGGGTGGAAAGATGCGCAGCTGCTGTTCGGCATTGCCGCTCATCATCGCTCCAAGCGCGCCTTTGCCGAAATCGCGGAACCACGGGATCTGCATCGGCGGACCGCCGCTGGTGCGCACGGCGTTGGCGAGGGCGTTGAGGCTCTTCGAGAGGCGCAGGGGCTTTTCGATGCCGGCGGGCAACTGGTCCACCTTGTCACCCACTGGCGAGCGGATGAAGTCGAAGTGCCCGGTGATCATCTCGTAGTCGAGGAAGTTCGCGGCGAGCTGCACGATCATGCGCTGCTCCGGTGTCTGCTTCTTCGCGGGGATCTCGCGGTATTCGCTCATCTTCTCCATCAGCGTCTGCCGGGCCGGCTCGATCTCAGCAAAGGTGTATTGATCCCGCTTCGCCTTCGCCGTGAGGCCCAGCTCGGTGATGGCAGAGGAGTTATCGACCTTGAACAGCGGCACGAGCCTCGCGATGTCCGGGCGGAACCAGCTCATCAGCATCCACTCGGTGGCGTTGAGCTTCACCGGCTTGTCGCCGTCCTTCACGATGTGCTTCTGTGTGGCCGGATCGGTGATCGGCTTGCCGTCCATCTCGCCGTTTTCGGTGAGCCAAATGCTCCGCCGCGCCCGAAAACGCAGCAAGCGATAGCTGGCGATGTTTTCCAGCGGCTTGATGCGTCCCGATTCCTGCACCGGAATGGAGGCGAAGGTCTCGACGACCTCTTTGTCGCGGAAAAGATCGAGCGGTGGGAGTTCGGCGGCGGCCGTGAGCCCCGTGAGCGCGAGCAGCAGAAGAAAGTGGAACAGGTTTTTAACCTGTTCAGCCGGAGCGAAGCGCGTCCGTGAGCCAGTGCGGCCACTGGTCAGATTCGAGGTTCGAGCGTCATTCATATCAGGAGAAGGTTGAGGTGTTGGTTCACGAAGGGCTTCGGTGGCGACAGGTTGAAAACCTGTCCCACTTTCTTTAGAGCAGCTTCCACATCGCGATGAGGAAGGCGGCGTTGAAGGCGACGATGATGCTGATGGAGAAGACCCACGGGTTCACCTTGATGAAGCGGGCCAGCATCATGAGGAAATGCAGCAGCAGGCCTTCGGCGACGATGATGCAGGAGATGAGCGGCCAGTGGTCGGAGGGGTTTTCCACGATCTGGAAGCCGCTGCTCTTCACGCCGCTGCCGCTGCGGGTGCCATCATCAAAGGTCTGCTGGAAGACCGCGTAGCCTTCGCTGCGCACGGGCTCATTCATGGTGATGACGCGTTTTTCCTCGCGACCATCCTCCAGCTTGGTCACCCAACTGGTGAAGCGACGCGCCCGCTCGGTGCCGGGATGCTTCTCCTGCTCGGTTTTGTCGAGCTTGATGGCAAAGGGCAGCTTGTAGGTGCGATGAACGAGGGAGAGCAAATACTTGTCACTGCCAACAGTCACGGTCCACGGCGCGGCGGCGAACTCCCACAGAATGCCTTTTTGCTCCGCGCCGGTCTTTTTATCCTTCACGATGGCCACGCAGGCGCTGGCGAGCTGCTCATCAGGAAGCGCCGCCCCGGATTCGTCGAGCATGCTCACCTCCTGGATGTAGTAACCGTCAACGGCGTCGCTGCGTGAGCCGTCGCGGTCAGGTCTGGGCTGCGCATGCTTCTTCCAGTTCGTGATCATCAGCTCAAACGGCAGGCTCTCATGTGTGAAGGTGCGGCCCTTGCCCGCGGCGAGGTCGTTGTATTTCGATTCGTCGATCACCAAGGCGCTGCGCTTGGCCTTTTCGTCGGTCTGCACCTTCTCGATCTCGATAACGCGGTCGTGAAAGCTCAAGAACTCATCGCTTGTCTCGCCCTCGCGGAGGCTCATGTTCCCCTCGACGGCGAAATGGTAGCTCACCGCGCCCGCGGCGATCATGAACAGGATGGCGAAGTGCGAGATGATCACGCCGATGGTCTTCGGCGACTTGCGGATGCGAATGATGCCGCCCAGAAACATGTTCACAAACAGCACCGCCATCAACGTGTAGCCACCCGGCAGAATCGGCAGCGGGAAGGTCACATTGCCGATGTCCGCATACGCGTTCAGCGCCAGGGCACGCCAGCAGGCACCAATGTCGATGCGATCGACGAAGAACGACTCAAAGTAACGTGCCTGGCTGGCGACGAGGCCATACTCTGCCTGCTCCAGCGTGCCGAGGAAGGTGATGAGCAACAGCAAGGCCAGCACAACCGTGGCAAGGCCGAAGCTGGAAAGGAAGGCGATGGGTTTCGCGAGTGGGTTTTGGTTGGGAGAGGACACAGGGGAGTCGGGGAATAAGTGCTCAGTGCTTGGCGCTCAGTTGGGGAAAGGCTCTCGGTGATGACTGAGCACTTGGATTGCGAAGACGGGTCATTCCTTCGGGAGATTCGGTTTGATCGACTGGCAGAAGGTGTCGAAGGCGGCGGTGTTTTGCTCGACGAGGGTTTTGGGTCCGGTGAGCTTCACGAAGATGGTGGCCTGCTCGGTGCTGTGGATGAGGCCGAGCATGCGGTAGCCGGTCTTGGCGGTGTCGGCGCCGAAGCCTTTGAAGTCGCCATCAAAGGCCACAAAGGTCGCCTCGCGGTTGAAGAAGGGCTTTTTCGGCAGCTTCGACAGTTCGTCAGCGGTATAGGCTGGCTGGCCCATCTGTGAGCGCCATCGGTTCACGTTGGCTTCGAGGCCGCCTGCGGAGCCGGGCATCAGCGAGATGTAGCATTCGCCTTCCTGGTTCGGCCCAAAACGCAGATCGAGGAGGCGCATGCCCATGGGATCGGGCGTGCTGTTCTCACTCCAGCCATCGGGAATGGTCCAGGTGAGCAGGCTGCGGAAATCGGGGCGCTGCTGTTGCTGCTCTTCTTTGGCGTCATCGAAGAAACGGGTGGCGCTGGGGATGTCGATGTTCGGCTTCGCGGCGTGGGTGGAGATCTCCCGCGATTCGGTGATGGCCTCACGCTCGCCGAGGCGGTCGCAGGAAGCGGAAAGGAGGCCGCACGCGATGACCGCGCAGCAGTGGAGGGGGGATTTCATCGTGGGGAAACGCATGAGGGGGAGGGATGATTAGCAGCATCCGATGTGAACGCCATGAAGATACGTCGCAGCGGAAGGTGTAGAGACAAAAAGTGCTCAGTAATCAGCGCCCGGCGCTCCGTTTTGAGCAGGCACTTTACTGAGCACTGAGAACTGAGCACTTCACCATATCGAAGTGCTCACGGGCTCACGAGCCCTTGTGCTCGTTGTGGCAGGCTTTGCAGTTCACGGCGGCTTTGTAGGCGGCGACGCCGGTGGCGTCCTTGGCCTGAATTTTCTTCACGGCGGCGATGAGGGCCTGGTTCTTCTTCACCCAGGCGGCCTTGTCACCCTTCGGCGGCGTGGCGGCGCACATGTCCTGGTAGGCTTTGAGCATTGTGGCGAGCTCGGCATCACTGGCGGTGCCGCCGCTGACTTTTTTGCAAAGGGCGTCCTCGGGCTTGTGATACTGCTTCATGGCCGTCTTGATGACATCGCTGCCTGCAGCGGCAGGCTTGGCGGCCTTCGGATCGGCTTTGGCAGGCGTGGGAGCGGCGGGCTGTGCCGGAGGTGGTGCTGTAAGCTTGGCGATCTCCGCCTCGCTGAGGCCCACATTCACCTTGAGGCCGGAAACCTTGGCTTCGAGGGCTTTCGCGCCGTTTTGCGTCACGCCGGTCTGCCACACGAAAAGCTTCTTCAGCGCCTTCGCGGCCGCGAGAGCGGCGATGCCGCCATCGGTGATTTTGTTGCCGTAGAGATTGAGGTATTCGAGGTTCGGCAGTGCGGCGAGCTTGGCGAGTCCAGCATCACTGAACTTGGTGTTCTCGAGGTGGAGGCGCTCCAAATTCACCATCTGCGCCAGCGTCTCGGCCGCGGCGTCGGTGATCTGGCTGCGGGCGAGATCCACCCACACCACGTGTTTGGCAACCGGTGCCAGCAGGGCGAGTTCCTTGTCACCAAACTTGTCGGCAGCGTTGATGACGCCGAGACGGAGCTGCTCGGTGTCCTGGGCGAGCGGCATGAGCGAGGCGTTCAGGGCAGCCATCTTTGCCGTGACCTCGGCGACCTGCTTTTTCTCCGCATCTGTGAGCGCGGCTGGCTTGGGTTTGGCGGCTTTCGCAGGCGCGGCCACTTTGGGCAGGCCTTTGGCAAGGAGGGCGGCTAGAGCGCTTTCGACATCGGCAGTGGGCTTGGAGGCAGCCACCGTGGCATTTTCGGAGGCACCGGTTTCAATCCACCACTTCAGGATGGCCACTTCTTCCTTCGTGAGCTGCGGCTCGTCGCTGGGCGGCATGTGCTCGTCATCGTCAGTGGGAAGGTTGGCACGCACAAGCATGAGGCTGTCCTTGCTGTTCTTGGCGATGACGGTGGTGGGGCCGTCACCGCCGCCTTTCATGATGGATGCGTAATCGTGAAGCTGGAGCTTGCCCTTCTTCTTTTCCTCACCGTGGCAGCTCACGCACTTTGCCGCCATGATCGGGGCGATGACATCGCGATAAACGACTGCTTTTTCAGCAATGGCGGCATCGAGCTTCACTGCGGGAGCCGCGGCAGCCGGTTTGGCGGCGGCAGGAGCCGGAGCGGCCGGTTTCGCGGCGGCGGGCGCTGTAGCAGCCGGAGCCGCGGCGGCCACGGCGACGGGTTTGGCATCGTCCTCGGCGCTCCAGCCGTTGTTGATGTGTGCTCCAGGCAGCTTGGCCTTCAAAGCGGCCACGCCAGCCTTGGTAACGCCGCTTTGCCAGAGGTAGAGCGCCTTCAGCTTGCTCAGGCCTGCCAGCTTGGCGATGCCGGCGTCAGTGACCTTGGTGCCGTAAAGATTGAGGTATTCCAGAGAGGCCAGGCCTTTGAGGTGATCGAGACCCGCATCACCAATGCCGGTGTTTTCGAGGTGAAGCTCCTGGAGGTTCTTCATCGCCGCCACTTTGGCGAGACCGGCGTCCGTCACCTTCGTGCGGGCGAGGTCGAGGGAGGCGACCTTGTCCGCAATGGGGGCGAGCGCATCGAGGCCGCTGTCGGCGAACTCCTTCGCCACGTTCAGCGCGGTGAAGCGGTAAGTCTTGCTGTCGGCAGCAACGGGCATGAGCGAAGCGCCGGTGGCGTTCACCTTCTGCATCGCGGCCTCGACGGCGGGATCAGCGGCTTTTTTATCGTCAGCGGCATTCGCGGTGAAGGCGAACGCGAGGGCGAGGAGGTAGGTGGTGGGTTTCATGAAACGGAAGTCGGGGGAGTGAGATGTGAGAAGTAAGAGGTGAGAGGTGTCAGCCTTTCACAATCGCCTCTGCGGCGGCCTTGATGTCGGCGGGGAGGGTATTGAGGTCGAGCTTCTGCGTGTTGCTGGCCCCCTGCTCGATCCACCACTTCAGAATGGCGATTTCTTCCTTGGTGAGCTGGTCCTTGCCCTCGGGCGGCATGTGCATGTCCTCGTCCTCGGCGGAGATAACGAGCTGGTAGGTGAGGCTGTCGGCCGCCTTGCCGGGAACAATGTTATTTTTTTTCTCGGCACTGTTTTCACCACCCGCCATGACGTAGTCATAGGTGTCGAGCCGGAGATCGCCTTTCTGCTTCTCCTCGCCGTGGCAATTGTTGCACTTGGCGGCGAAAATCGGCTGGATGAGGTTCGCAAAGACGAGCTTGTCGCCTGCGGCGGGGGCCGGGGCAGGAGTGGGGGACGGAGTCGGAGTGGAGGGCTTTTCCACCACTTGGGGGGGCTCTGGGGCCTTTTCCTCGATTTCCTCGGGTTTGGGCTTTTCGACCAAGCCGACGAACCATTTCTCCATGGCGATCATCTGGCTCTTGATGGGCTCCGGAGCATGCTGGGTGAGGTATTTGCTGCCGTGGCTCATGTTCCCGCCAAAATGCGCGCCGAGGCCCATGATGCCAAAGCTGAGGAAAAACAGTGCGCGGTAGGCATGCAGCAGTTCGAAATTCCCCTGGCCCATCGCCATCAGGCGGATGACGAGCGCCAGCAGCACGCCTGCGGTGCCGATGATTCCCATGGTCTGGTGCAGGCTGAAATTGGCGCTCACGTAGCCGCCCTCACGGGAAAGCATGATGCCGGCCATCACCGCCATCACGCTGCCAGCCGCGCCGACAAACAAGGCCAGCAGGGCCGTCGAACCATGCCTTTCCTCACCTCGACGGCTCATGCACAGAAACTCCAGCAGCAGGAGAAAACCCAGCGCGCCAATGGGCAGATGCAGCAGGATGGGATGAAAGCGCCCCACGAAGAGCGTCATCTGCCCGGCCTCGACCTTCGGCGCCTCATAAAGCGGGGGGAAAAACAACAGACCGAGGACAAAACCGACGAGCAGCAGCAGCGACGCGATCCAGGCCAGGGTGTAGGACTTCGGAGCTTCAGATTCAGGAGCGTAGGACATGGGGCAGGTTGGGGGCGGGGCAAAAAACGCCGTTCGCCGCCTTCTTTGTTCACGTTTCCTCCTCGCGCAATCGACGTTGCACCATGCTAGTTCTCATCGTTGCGAATCTTGGCGGAATCATGCGGGGCAGGCGGCGGGATGCTCCATTTGGCGCAGATGAAATGACCACCCGCGGCCACTCCTCAGCGCCGCTGGTAGTCACTGCTCTCCTCGATCTGCCCATGACGCCCGGAAAGCTGGAACAGGTCTCCGCTCGGGCTGCGCCAGAACAAAGAGAAAGTCTTGCCGCCATCCTCGGAATGATACTGCCAGGCACGAGCATCCTCCTGGCTGGAACCTTCAGCCCCGAGTTGTAGGGTTTTCAGGAATACCTCGTCAATGGCGGATGGGAAGCAACGGTGCTCTTCATAATGCAGGGCCAGCGCCCGATGATAGGCCGTTCTCACCGCGAGCATGCGCGACATCTCGCGGGTCGGCAGCACCGAGGTCTGGTAGCCGTAGAACAGCATCCCACCGATCACCAGGATCACCAGGACCGCGACACGCAGACAGCCGGTCTGGCGTGGCGGATGTTGCATGGACGTTTCCATGTCACTTCAGTTCCTGGATGCGGATGTTGCGCCACATGACCTCCTTGCCGACAGCCTCCGCCTTCTTGCCAATGCCATGCACCTGGAGGGCGATCACGCCTTCCTTGGTCATGTCATCGGTGAAGTCGGCGGCGGGCACATCGTTGATGAAGGTCTTGATGCTGCTGCCGCGGCACTCGATGCGGGCCTTGTTCCACTCCCCTTGCTTGAAGGCCTTGCGCGCGGCCTCGTTGTTCTTGAGATCAAAGAGCCAGCCGCGGCGGCCCTCGTCATACACCCCGCCGGTGTAGGCCCGGGCGCTGGGGTCGATCTCAAACTGGTAGCCATGCACGCGGTCGGCGGGGAATTTCTTCTTTTTGCCGGCGATCTCGACCTCGGTCTCCTTCTCGTAATAGTTGCTGCGGAACTGGATGCCGGAGTTCATGGCCGGATCGACCTTGAACTCGATTTCCAGGATGAAATCGCCGTATTTCTTCGCGGTGCAGAGGAACGAGTTCCCGGTGTTTGGCACCGTCTTGCCAACGATGGCACCGTCCTGCACACGATACTGGGCGGTGCCGCTGTGCTGCTCCCAGCCGGTGAGTGTCTTGCCGTCAAACAGCGAAACCCACTCCTGCGCGGCGGCAGGGAGGCTGAGGGCGAGCGTGGCGAGGAGGGCGAGTCGGTTCTTCATAAGGCAGGTGGTGGTTGGAGATGCGAGCGCGCATCATGCCCACCGCCCATGTGCCCGGCAAGCCCTTCCTACGCACCGCGCACCCGGCGCGCACGGGCGGACAGCCCGAGGTTGAAGTTCTTCCTTGTTTTTCAAGGCTTTCGTCCCTAGTTTTTTGCATATTGGAGGCTCCCCCCTCACCCATGCTCAGCGATCCCCTTTCCAGCCAAGGCGCGACAACCGGCCCGGTCCGGCCCAGGAGGCGTTTCAGCCTCGGGAGACGTGTCGAGGGAGACGGCGGCAACCAGATTGGCCTGCGCCCGACCGAGGGCTGGCAAAAGAGGAACATGGACTTCCTCAATCAGGTGCTGATCCCGACCATCCTGTCCCCCCGCATTCCGGGCTGCCACTACGGGCACCTGCCCGTGGCGGAGGCGGACCAGATCGGTGTCACCTGGCTGGGCCACGCCGGTTTCTATGCCCAAGTGGGCGGGGTAAACATCGCGATCGACCCGGTGTGGGCGCTGTGGCTGGGGCCGGCGAAACGCCTGCGGCACCCCAGCGTCTGGGCGCACGACCTGCCGCCGATCGACCTGGTGCTCATCACGCACGCGCACCACGATCACCTGCACCTCGCCAGCCTGCGGAAGCTGGCCGCCGCGCAGCCCATCATCGTTCCGGAGGGCGTGGGCAGCCTGGTCAAAAATTGCGGCTTTGGCCGCATCGTGGAGCTGAAAACCTGGCAGAGCGCCACCTTCCGTGACCTGCGCATCACGCTGACGCCCGCCCGGCACTGGGGCGCGCGCATGATCCATGACACGCATCGCGGATTTGGCGGCTATCTCGTGCAGAGCCCGGCGCAGACGCTCTACCACTGCGGTGACAGCTCCATGTTTGACGGCTTCCAGGAGATCGGCCGCCGCTCCCGCATCGACGTGGCGCTCATGCCCATCGGTGCCTATCAGCCGCCCAGCGGCCGCCCCGTGCACATGAACCCGGAGGAGGCGCTGGACGCCTTTGAGATGGTGGGCGCGCGCCACATGGTGCCGATGCATTTTGAAACCTACCCGCTCAGCGGGGAGCCCATCCATGAACCGGCGGAACGGCTGCAAATCGCCGCCAGCCAGCGCCAGATCGTCGAGCGCGTGCGCCGGATGCGGGAGGGCGAGTCCGCCATCTACGCACCGCGCTGAGCATGGGCGCACGGCTCACAATCATCGCCGCCGTGTCGGCGGACGGGTTCATCTCGCGGGGCACGGGTGTGCCGTGGGACCTGCCACGTGACCGTGCGCACTTCCGTGCCGCCACCGCCGGGCAGTGGCTCCTCATTGGCCGCCGCACCTACCAGGAAATGCTGGGCTGGTTCCAAGACCACACACCGCTGGTGCTGACGCGAGATCCCTCCTTCACCCCGCCCGTTGGAAAAGCCGTGTCCAGTATCGAGGACGCGCTCGCCCAGGCCGGTTCACGAGAGGTTTTTGTGTGCGGAGGCTCCGCCGCCTACACAACCGCCCTCCCGCATGCGCAGCGCCTGCTCATCACGCATGTGGAGACAGCCCTGGGAGCTGGCGTCCCCTTCCCCGCCATTGACTCCCCGCCATGGCGGCTCGTTGCTGAGCAAACACATGCCGCGGACGCGGAAAACGCGCACGCGATGCGGTTCGCGGAGTATCAGCGTGCCTGTTGAGCCAGAACCACGCGCGCCGCGGCCACATCACGCGCGATTTGGGCCTGCAACTCGTCCACGCCGCTGAACTTCCTCTCAGAACGCAAATGTGCGGCAAAGCGCACCTCCAGGTCCTGCGCGTAGCATTCGCCCTGCCAGTCCAGCAGATGCACCTCCAGGCTCAGGTCCTCGTTGTCGGCCACCGTGGGCCGGCGGCCGAGATTTGCCACGCCCGGCAGCCAGGCACCGTCCAGCCGCGCCTGCACCGCATACACGCCCGCAGGCGGCAGTTGCTCGTTTTCCACATCGACGTTTGCCGTGGGAAAACCGATCTGCCGCCCCAGCCGCCGCCCTTCCATCACCGGGCCGAACACGGCATAGGCGCGGCCCAGCAGACGGTCCGCGCGCGTGAAATCACCGCAAGCCACCGCCTCCCGGATGGCGGTGCTGCTCACGACCTCCCCCTCCACGCGCACAGGCGGCACCCCATACACGGCAAAGCCGTGCTCCTGCCCCAGATCGGTCAGCAGATGGACGTTTCCCTCACGCCCGCGGCCAAAGCTCCAGGTGTAGCCCACTGAGATGCAGCCCAGCGGCCGCGCCGCATGCACCAGACGCGCGACGAACTCGCGCGCGGGCGTGGCGGCCGTTTCCCGCGTGAACGGGCACACCAGCAGGTGCCGCAGGCCCGTTTCCGCCAGGATGCGCCGCTGGTGCCGCGGGCCGCAGAGCATTTTCGGCGCGGAATCCGGCCTCAGCACACGCAGGGGATGCGGATCGAAGGTGACCACCACCGCGCTGCCCTGATGCTGCGCCGCGTGCTCACAGGCGGCCCGGATGACCTCCTGGTGGCCCAGATGCACGCCATCAAAAACGCCGATGGCGAGCGCCACCGGCCCCGGCAGACCGGAGAGTTCCTCAATGCTGTGCAATACCTGCATGCCACGGCTTTACCGAAGGCACCGTGCCGCGCAATCACCACAAGGACCGACTTGCCGTGTCACGGCTTCAGCCAGTGCTCAAAAAAACGGTAGATCGCCTCGTTCGACTCCTCGTCCGGGCTGTGCTCCGGGCGGTTCGTCATCGCCACGCGGTCGGTGAAGCCCAGCAGCTTGTTCACGCTGATGGCATGCTTGAGCGACAGCCAGCGCTTCGGCGGATCTTCCGCGCCGCCGGAGACCAAAAAGGGACGCGGGGCCATCAGCGCGTGCAGTTCCTGCAGATCATGCCCCTTTTCCACCAGCACCTTGTAGGCGCCCGTGCGAGGGCTGTCCGCGCGGACGAGGCCCGGCTTGCGCGTGAGGGCGGGATCGAGCCCCAGATACCACGGCTCCTGGTAGTTGATGCTGCCGCGCGTCTCGTCGAACACGATCCCGGGATCACTCCAAACCGCGCAGGCATACTTTTCCCACAGGCAGGAGCCAAAGAGCGACCACTTCCCGCCATAGGAATGCCCCACGATGCCAATGCGCGTCGAATCGACCTCTGGCAGCGCGGCGAGCGCGTTCCACATGTTCGCACAGATGTAGCCCAGATAGGACAGCGGCTGGCACATGGCCTCTGTGCTCAACACAGGCTTCCGCGCGTCCCCGCCGGGTGATCCAATGCTGAGGGTGACGAAACCACGACGCGCGAGCTGCCAGGCAAAGTCGCGCAGCGGCTTGTCACTGAGGCCCGCGCTCGTCTCCGGATCGTAATACGGCACAAACACCGCCGGGCGCCTGCCCGCCTGCGCCGGCAGCAGCAAATAGCCGTCCCCGGTCTGCCCCGGCGCGATTTCCACACGCACTTTCCGCTGGGTGATGCCGCCGTCCCGCAGCGTGGTCTCCAGCACCTCCATTTTCGGCCTCTCGATCACCTTCGGCCATGCGCCCATGATCGCGTGCCATGCCTCCAGGATTTCTGTGCGCCGCCGCCGCCAGTCCTCAGGCGTTTTCACCGCGCTGCCATCACGAAAAACCAGCGGGGACGGTCCCGCCGCCTGTTGTGCCTCAAACTCCGGCGGAATCACAGTGTGAGGCCCCTGGGCAAAGGAAAGCGCGGCAAAAAAGACGGTGACGAGGGTGAGTTTCATCCCTCTCAAGTCGCTCCCAGCACAGCGGAGGTTTCAAGTTTCGCGCGCCACGCTGCTCAGTTCTTCCCCGGTTCGATCACCTTGAGCTTGATGTTCCGGTAGGCACCGGTGGTGGCGTAGGTCGTCAGGGAGAGCGGCAGATAGCTCTCGATGGGACCGGGACGCACGCCGATCTTCTTTCCTTTGATCTCCTCGTCGATGATGTGCTTGTCCCCCAACCACACGCCCAGCTTCTCCGGCGTCACGCGCACGCGGATGGCATACCACTTGTCGTCCTCGAACTTTTGGAAGCTCGACGTGTTGTTCTCGCTCGCGTCCAGGTTGTCGATGCTGGAGATGCCCGTCACCGCGCCGCCCCAGCCGCCGCACACCAGCGTGGCGCAGGTCTTGGCGCTGTTCACCGGGAAGGTCAGCCCGCAGAAAAAATCCACGCCATCGAGGCGCTTCGCCTCCAGGCTGATCTCATAGTTCGTCACTGGCAGCGATGCCGCTTTCTTGTACACCGCGCCGCTCACGCTGTCACCCGCGTTGATGATCATGATGCCGCCCTCCATCTCCACCGCGCCGCTTGCCCCGATATCGACCATCTCCCAGTCATCCAGCGACTTGCCGTCAAACAGCACGACCTCCTTCGGCTCGGCCGGTTCCTCCGCTTTCGGCACGTCCTTTTTGGCCGGATCCGCCGCCAGCGCGGACACTGCCAGGAGCATCGGGAGGAAAATCAAGGGCTTGGTCATAGCAGCGCCTATCCTCCACGCCGCGCCGCCGCGGTCAAGCACTCCCCTGCCCCGCGCTGAGAAGAAAAGTTGAGCGCATGCCGGTTTGCGTGTTCCTTCCGCCCTTCCATGAGCCAATCCCGCACCGCCAGGCAGCACCGCAAGACCGCCGAGACCGACATTCAGATCGAACTGAACGTCGATGGCAGCGGCCAGTCGCAGATCGACACCGGAGTGCCGTTCTTCGACCACATGCTCACTCTCTTTGCGAAACACGGCCTCTTTGACCTCAAGGTGAAGGCTGTTGGCGATATCGAGGTCGATTACCACCATACCGTCGAGGATACCGGCATCGTGCTGGGCAACTGCTTCCGGGAGGCGCTCGGCAACAAGGCCGGCATCGTCCGCTACGGCTGGTGCCTGCTGCCCATGGACGAGACGCTCGCCCGTGTCGCCCTCGACCTCAGCGGTCGTCCCCTGCTCGTCTATGAGGCCCCGGACCGCGTCGAGGCCATCGGCGGCAAGTTCAGCTACCAGCTCGTCGAAGAATTCCTCCGTGCCTTCAGCTCCTGCCTGCTCGCCAACGTGCATGTCGATATTCTGCGCGGGCGCGATGCCCACCACATGGCCGAGGCCATCTTCAAGGGCCTCGCCCGCGCGCTTGATGCCGCCACACGGCACGACGCACGCGTCACCGGCATCCCCAGCACCAAGGAAGTCCTCTAAATGACGCGGATGAAACTCGGAGTGCTCGATTACGGCGCGGGAAACCTGCGCAGCGTCCTCAATGCGTTCGACGCCATCGGCGCGCATGCGGATCTCGTCACCAAACCTGCCGGTTTCGACCAGATCGACCTGCTCGTCTTCCCTGGCCAGGGCGCGTTTGGCGACAGCGTGCGCATCTTGAAGGAAACCGGCCTTTGGCAGCCGCTCCAGGCCTGGCTCCAGGCCGGAAAGCCCTACCTCGGCATCTGCCTGGGCTACCAGCTCCTCTTTGAAAGCAGCGAGGAGTCCCCCGGGGTCGAAGGCCTCGGCGTGGCAAAGGGCCGCGTGCGCAAGTTTGACGCGGCCAGCGGCCTCAAAATCCCTCACATGGGCTGGAACGTCGCCCGCTGGGAAGAAAGCCAGTCCGCCATTTGGGCCGGCCTGCCGAACCCCACCTACGTCTATTTCGTCCACTCCTATTACCCGGAGCTGCAGGACGAAAGCCTCGCCCTCTGCCGCACGGATTACGGAGTGGGTTTCGTCAGCGGCATTGCACGCAAAAACCTCGTCGCGGTGCAATTCCATCCGGAAAAGAGCCAGGAAGCCGGCCTCACCCTGCTGAGGAACGCCGTGAAAGTGCTGGGAGCCTGACCCCCGGCGGCCCTCACGGCACGTGCCCGCCGCCGCCTTCCAGCACCCGTTGCCGCTCCGCCGCGCTCTGTTTGCCCAGGGCCTCTACTTTGCCGTAAAACGCCTCCAGGTCACCGCCCGCCTGCCGCAGTATGCGCTCAAAGCCGGGAACCATCTTGAAATAGGTCGCAATCGTGTTCAGCCGCGCGTTGTTCCAGACCAGTTTCAACTCCTTGCCGGATCTCACATCCGTGGCCTGCTCCTTCATGCCCAGATGTCCCAGCCTTTCCTGCAAGGTCTGCAAAAGCGAACGCTTCTGCTCCAGCGGCTTTTTTTCCTCCGCATACAACTTCCGCAGCCTCTCCCGTGCCTCCAAGGCCAGCCGGTTTATCTCCTTCTCCTTCCTCAGGTGCGCCTCATACGCTCGCAGCTCGCCCAGGCGGCCCTGGGAACGCAGCCAGCGGCGCACACCGGCCTGCGCGTTCGCGGTGGCGAAGGCTTCGTTGAAGTTCGTGTCCCCGGGTACAAACAACCGGCTGTGCGTGAGCTCGTGGAAGACCAGCTCGGCCAGTTCCGCATCGCTGCGGTGCATGCAGGTGTTCAGCACGGGATCTTTGAAGTAACCCAGCGTCGAATACGCCTCCACTCCCGCCGCGAAGACATCATAGCCCGCGTTCTTGAGCTTCAGCGCCTCCGCCTTCGCGTCCTCCTGTCTGAAAAAGCCGCGATAGCTGAGCTTGCCCACGAATGGATACCACCACTCCTTCGGCTCGACGTGAAAAGGCTCCGCGGCATACACGACCCACACAACATAGGGCCGTTTGAGGTCCGAATAGGTTCCAAAGCTCTCCGCCGGCAGTTTCAGCTCCTTTTTCGCGAACTCGCGCAATTCCAGCACCAGGCGCAGCTTCTTTTTCACCGCCTCCGTCTCCGCCGGATCGGCCAGCACCTCCGCCACCGGCCGCTGCCTGCTCCAGATCTCCGCCTGTCCCCGCATCGCCTGCGTGTAGAACTTTGCCGTGCTGCACGAGCACAGCGCCAAAGCGGCGGCCAGGACGAACGATTTGCTTCCCAACTTCATCCCGCCAGTGTAGCACCACCTCTCACTTCTCACGTCTTACTTCTGACTTTTTCCCATGTCCTTCATCCACGACGACTTCCTGCTTTCGACCAAGGCCGCCCGACACATCTACCACTCGTTCGCCGCGAACGAGCCGATGATCGACTACCACAACCACCTTCCGCCACAGGACATCGCGCGTGACCGCCAGTTCGCCAATCTCTTCGAAATCTGGCTCGAGGGCGACCACTACAAATGGCGTGCCATGCGCTGCAACGGCATCCCGGAGAGCCACATCACCGGATCTGCCTCACCGCGCGATAAATTCCTCGCCTGGGCCAAAACCGTGCCGCAGACCCTGCGCAATCCGCTCTACCACTGGACGCACCTTGAGCTGAAACGCTACTTCGGCATCGATGAACTGCTCAACGAGCAGACCGCGCCCGCCATCTGGGAAAAAACCGAGGCCATGCTCGCGCAGAAGGACATGAGCGCCCGCGGCATTCTGAAGAAATTCCAAGTCCGTGCCCTCTGCACCACCGACGATCCCATCGACGACCTCGCGCATCATCAGAAATGCGCTGCCGATGGCTTTGAAGTCGGCGTTTATCCCACTTTCCGTCCGGACAAATCGCTCGCCGTGCATCTGCCAGAGGCCTGGAACGCGTGGATCGACAAGCTCAGCGCCGCCAGCGGCCTCGACGTGAAAAATTACGCCACGCTGCTCGAAGCGCTCACCAAGCGTCACGACTTCTTCCACAGCGTCGGCGGTCGCCTCAGCGATCACGGTTTGAACTACTGCCACGCCAGTTTCGTCAGCGATGCCGAAGCCGAACGCATCTTTCAAAAAGCCCGCAGCGGCACCGCCGCCACTGCGCAGGAGCAGGATCAGTTCGCCAGCAACATCATGCTGCACGTCGGCCGACTGAATGCCGCCAAAGGCTGGACCATGCAGCTCCACCTCGGTCCCGTGCGCAACAACAACAGCCGCCTCGCCCGCCAGATCGGTGCCGATGTCGGCTGCGACAGCATCGGCGACTGGCCGCAGGCCGAGACGCTCTCGCGCTTCCTCGACCGCCTCGACACCGAGAACGCGCTGCCGAAAACCGTGCTCTACAACGTCAATCCCGCCGCCAACTACGTCTTCGGCACCATGGCCGGCAACTACGCCGACGGCACCACGCCCGGCAAAGTGCAGTTCGGCAGCGGCTGGTGGTTCGTCGATCAGAAAGAAGGCATGGAGTGGCAGATCAACGCCCTCAGCAATCTCGGCCTCCTCAGCCGCTTCATCGGCATGCTCACCGACAGCCGCAGCTTCATGAGCTTCCCCCGCCACGAATACTTCCGCCGCACGCTGTGCAACCTCCTCGGCGCCGACATTGAGGCAGGCCTCGTGCCGAACAACGACTCCCTCATCGGTCCCATGGTCAAAAACATCTGCTACACGAACGCGAAGGCGTATCTCGGATTGGCGAGATCCTAGAACGGGCTAGCGCAGCAGTTGGAAAGGCGCGGCGACCGCGCCGCCCAGCTTCCGCCCCACCCACGAGATCGTGTTCTCCGTGCTCGTCAGGAATTTGCCCGCGACCGACTTCGAGTCCTCCCGCAGGGCCAGCGCCTCGCGCCGATGGGCCATGCAGCCGGGCGGAATGTGGAAGCGTGTGGTGCGGTCCGCCAAATAGATGTACTCCGCGCCGCGCGCGGCAGCCGTGTCCGGCACGGGCAGCTTGTGACCCGTCGGGCAATAGGTGAGCGGCTCTTTCGTGGCGATGTACCACTCGACCTTGGGCGCGGGCGCTACGGAGGTCGCGCGGGAGCCGGAGCACTGCGCCAGCGCCAGACAGGTCACGGGCAGGAGGAAGCGGAGGACAAAGGAATGGAGGCTGGGCATGCAGGTCAGAATACCACTCCTTGACGCCGTGTCTGGCATGAAAAAATCAATCAACTGGCGCAGCGGGCACGCACACCAACTCCCTGCCACCCTTTGCTTTTCGCGCGATCCCGCGCCAGGTCCTTCCATGCCCGATGTCTTTTCCAAAGCCAAACGCAGCGAGGTGATGAGCCGCATCCGTTCCCATGGCAACAAGGACACGGAGCAGCGGCTGGCCGCCGTGTTTCGCGCACACGGCATCACCGGCTGGCGGCGGCAGGTCTCCCTGCCCCTGCCTGCCTCCCCGCCCGACACCCGGGCGACCACGCGCGCCCGGGTGCGCCCGGACTTTGTGTTCCGGCGTGAAAAGCTGGCCGTGTTTGTGGACGGCTGCTTCTGGCATGGCTGCCCCCGGCACTTCCGGCGTCCGCAGTCCCGCCAAACATTCTGGGACGCCAAAATCGCCCGAAACCAGGCCCGCGATGCCGCCGTCACCCGCAGCCTCCGCCAGGCAGACTGGCGCGTCCTGCGCCTGTGGGAGCACGATCTGGCGAAAAAACACGAGAAACGCCTCGCGGCCCGGCTGCGCCGGATGCTCGGAGTTGCCACCCGAACGACAAAGTCACCGCTGTGATCGAAAGCCAAGCCAGCCGACGCGCAAATGCCGCGCATATCAGGCCCCGGCCCGGCGCATCGCAAAAGATCGCAAACTGGCGAACGCGCCTACGGATGCCGCGGTTCCGGCAGCTTTTCGCCACGCACGAACTCCCCCTCGTGCGTGCGGTGCAGATCATCCGCCGTCCACATCACGCGGTCCGGGCCGGCGCTGCGGATGTCGATGCGTTGGGCATCGCGCACATGAAAAAACAGCGCCGAGCCCCAGCGGTCGATAATCTGGCCTTTTTCATTCAGGCAGGCATGCGGTGTGGAAAGGAAAACCTCCTTCGCCGCATTCTTCCCCAGCAAGGCCGCGGCGAACTCCTCATTCGCCCCCATGCGAAACGGCGCGTCGCCCTTCACCAGCAGCCGCAGATTTGAAAACACATGCGCCATAGCATGCAGGTCATCTTCCTGGCGTGTGGAGCTTGATGAGTAAGCCAGCAGTATTTCCTCAGCAGCCGTCTTCCTTGGTGGCGGCAATTGGGCAATCACGTTCGCTAGTCTGTCCACGCGTTCGACAAGAGTTTCCAGATCATTCCTTTCGCTCTTACCGGCAACCATTTGTGTCAACGCCAACTCTTTGAAGACCTGCCATTGGATGCCTATTAGGACGAACCCAATCACGATACCCCACAACAGCTTCTTTGTTGGCGGTTCATTCGGCATGTTGTTCCCAAGCGAAATTTTTCACATCCACGTTCCCGGCCTCAAGAATCCGATCGGCAGGCTCGACGAATTCACGTCGTAGAAATTGCCGATGTTTGGCAGCACCGTGCTCATGCTGCCCGCCGGCACGCCAAACCAGCGCAGCAACTCCGCGAAGTACGAGTCCACGCTCGTTGTCGGGATCAGACGGCCGCCGTAGCCGGTGTCGTCGCTGCTTTCGAGCGCCAGATCCGGGAAGGTGCCGAAAACACGCCCGCCTTGCACCGGACCGCCCATCATGAAGGCATTTCCGCCCCAGGCGTGGTCCGTCCCCTGCCCGTTGCTGCGCAGCGTGCGGGCAAAGTCTGACGCGCTGAAGGTGATGACGCCGTCCTGCAGGCTCAACTGCTCCAGCGCGCGTTGAAATCCGCTCAGCGCCTCGTCCAGCATCGTGAGCATCTCCGCCTGCGCCTCCAGCAGCTCTCCATGATGATCCCAGCCGCCGAACTGGATGAAAATCGTCTGCCGGTGCAGTCCCAGCGCCGGACGCAGCGCGATCATGCGCAGCGCCGCGCGGAACTGCTGCGCGATGTAGTTGTCCCCCGGGAAGAGGGAGGCCACCGGCGCGTCATTGTAGCTGTTGTACTGCGTCAGGAAGAACTCTTGCAGCTCGATGCTGCTCTTCGTGAGCTGGCCATAGCTCTGCTGCATCAGGTTCGCGTAGTTTTGCTGGATGATGCTGCGGTGCGCGCTGTTTTTGAGCCTCATGGGATGCAGCGGATCGCTGATGGCGCTTCCTGTGAAAGTCAGCGCGCCGCTTTCCGTCGCCACGAACTGCGTCGTGGCGTTGCCCACCTGCCACAGGCTGTTGCCGGCCAGGGAGATGTTCATGGCGATGCTGTTCTCATTCACCGTGCTGTGCAGCACGTCCGCCGTGCGCCCGGCCCAGCCGCTGAGCTGCGTCATGCCCTGCGGCACGGAGGTCTGCCACTGGTCGATCTGGTCGCTGTGCGAATAGAGCGCGCGCGGCAGCGGCACGCTCTCCGCCAGATACTGCGCCTTCGTCACCGGCTGGATCAGCGTGCCCACGTTCGTCAAAACGGCCGCGCGCCGCTTCCCGGCAAAGTTTCCCGTGCCGTTGAACATCGCCTGCATCCCCGCACAGCTCGGATGCATGCCGTAGAGCTGGCCGTCGCCGCCGTCTTGATCGAGATTGAGCAACTGCCCTGTGGTCAGCGCCAGATTGCCACGGGTTGCCGTGTAAACCGCGTGCCGTGCGGTGTCACGCGGCACCAGCCAGTTGAAGGAGTCCATGCCGCCGTTCAAAAAGATGCACACAAGCGTGCGATGATCCGTCGGCGCCTGCTGTGCCGCCGTGCGGCCCGCCAGTTGCAGGTTGAGCAGCGTGTTCAGCACCGGAACGCTGCTCATCGCCGCGCAGGCGGAGCGTTCAATGAATTGGCGACGGGTGGAAGGATTCATGGTGACCTTAAAAGAGTGTTTCACCGCATCACGGCCCCTTCGGGACAGGTCAGCGCGAGGTAGGCGGCGACGCGCACGCGCGCGGCGGTCTGGTCGGCGGGGATTTGGCTCAACGCGTCGAGGATGAGGCTGCGCGTGCTCGCGCGCATCTGGCCGGCGCAAAAGAGCAGGTTGAAATGATCCATCAGCCGCTCCGGCGACGATGCCAGTGCCGTCTCACGCGCCATGCCCAGCGGGAAACGATACTGGTCCCACAGGCTGAAGCCCTCCTCCAGCATGCGCCAGAGGCGGTTCGGGAAGCTGATGCTGCTGTAGCTGTCCGTGATCTGGAAGACGGGCGTCGCCAGGTTGTTCTGCGTGGGCAGGCCGGGCGCGCGATACTCCGGGCGGTAGAAGTTGAAGACGCTGGGCGAGTTTGTCGGCGCCTGGCGGCTCTCGTTAAAGAAATCACCCCAGTCCCACCACAGCAGGTCCGGCACCTGTTTCATGCCCAGCACGCGCGCCATCGCGATGGTGCGGATGACAGGCTCCTTCAGCCGGCCAAAACCGGCCGGTTGCGCGCCGACAGGACCGCGCGCCTCGGCATCCAGCAAGATCGCGCGGACCACCGCGCCCAGATCACCGCGGACGCCGCTGCCGTTGTCAGCAAAGACCGCGCCCACGCGCTGCACATAGCCCGGACTCGGATTGTCCGTCACGAGGAACTGGATGAGCTGCTTCCCGATGAACACAGGCGTGTTCGGATGCATGAACAAATGATGCACCGCGTCCCGCACATCGCGCTGCGCGTTCTCCAGCGTCGCGGCGCGCGCGGGGATCACAAAACCTCCCAGCAGCGTCTTCGCGCCAAAGTCGTGACGCTCCGGATGCAAGCTCATTGGCGTGGCGTAGTCCTGCTCCGTCCATC
Organism: Verrucomicrobiaceae bacterium; assembly: GCA_015075365.1. GTDB lineage: Bacteria > Verrucomicrobiota > Verrucomicrobiia > Verrucomicrobiales > Verrucomicrobiaceae > Prosthecobacter. The sequence continues at coordinate 558,974 of JABTUN010000003.1, read as the reverse complement.
CGCCGCCGCCCCAGTGGTCCCCGCCGAACCAGAAGCCCGTCATCACGCGAGCAAGCTGGGTGATCTCCGTGTTTGAATAGGTTGGCACCGGCTCGCCGCCCGTGAGCACGCGCGTCCCGTCTGGATTCAACTGCCACAGGCCCACGGTGAAGAGCTGCATGATCTCGCGTGCGTAGTTTTCGTCAGGATAGCGGTTGATCGTCGGATCAGCCTTCTGATTGCCCACATGGCTCAAATAGCGGCCCATCACCGGGTGCATCGTCACCTCCATGAGGATGTCCTCATAGCTGCCAAAGGCATGGCGCACGAAGATGTCGTAAAAGTCCGCCATGCCCAGGCAGCGGTTTTCCAGGTTCGCATCACGGCGGGATGCCACAAGGATCTGGCTCAGCGCAAAGGCCACACGCTGCCTGAGCTGGTCATTTCCCTGGATCGCGGCGCGCGCGAAAGCTGTCTGCATGTTGTTACCGAACAGAAATGGATCGCTGTCACCGCCGCCCCGGCTGTAAGCCGTGCTGCCACGCTGCGTTGTCATGTCCGCGAAGATTTTCTGGATGTAGTCCGAGTGCCTCGTCATCGGCAGTCCCGTCTGCTCCGTGATCCACGCATCGTAGCCAAGGCTCTGCACGCGCTGGATGTCCTCCGGAGTCGGCCCAAAAGCCGCCTGCATGAGGAAACGCGCCGCCTGCGCTCTTGAGATGCCTCCACCGGCACCTCCGGCGAATCCACCCGCCGCCTGGGTGCCTTGCAGTTGCTCCAGCATCGTTACGTAATCACCGCTCACGCTCGATTCAGGCGCACCATCGCCATTCACGTCGATGCTGGCCGCGCTGCGCGTGCTGTGCGCCGCATTTGCCGCAGTGCCGAGCACCAGCGCCTCCGTCCAGTCGCTCACGCCATCGCCATCCGCGTCGAGATTGTCCACCACGGCCTGGTAAAACAGCGGCACTCCCCCCAGCGCAAACGACTGCTCATAGGCATCTCCGGAGACCGACGGACTTCCGCCTGCGAGACTCCACGAGGACAAATTCGTGCTCTGAAACACGCGATGCCGCTTCCACGGCAGCACCGGCCAGCGCAGCGTCAGGCTGCCGCCTGAGGAATGCGCCTCGCTCCACAGCCGGGAGCGCGAATCATGCGGGTTCGTGCCCGCAAGCGCCTCCGCGCCGTTCATCATGCCATCGCCATCATCGTCTTGCAGCGCGTTGAGCCCGAAATTCCCGATCCACTGCTCCCAGGCGTCCGACATGCCGTTTCCGTTCAAATCCTCGCCGTTCACTCCTGCCGGCAGCCCGCGGTAAAATGGCGGCAGGCTCGCCGCCAGCAGCGGATTGCTCCCCGCATCGACTTCGAGACCGTCTTTGGCCGAGTCGTCATCGCTGTCAGCATCATTCGGCAGCGTGCCCGCCAGAAACTCGCGCACGTTGCTGAGTCCATCCGCGTCGCCATCCAGCGCGCCATCGGCAGCACTGTTCTTGTTCAGACCGTGCGCGTCCTCCCACGCGTCCGGGATGCCGTCCTCGTCCGTGTCCTTGTGCGCCGCAAAGGCGGGCGTGTTCTCCAGCGCAATGCCGTGGATATAAACCCGCACGCCGTCGTGCTGCCACATTTCGAGCTGGTTCTCCCGCGCCGGATCACCGCGATCCTGCCACGTCACCAGATTGTCATGCGCGGACTGCGCCAGCGCGCAGTTGGCAAAAGTACGGGTCACCACCGTCTGCCCCGTGTCCTGGTTGGTGAGAGAGAAGGTAAAGGTCCATGCGGTCCGGTCGCCCGCGCTGCTGCCCTGCACGCGGAAACGCAGCCGGTCGCTGATGTCGAACGCACCATGCCCGCTGAATCCCAGCGCCGCCCTTAAATCAGCCGGATAGGCCTGCCAGTCCGCCTCCCAGATGTCCCAGCCGTCGTTGTCCGGATGGCTGAAGGCTCCGACATGGCTCGAATAGAAAAAATGCGTCACGCGCCCCGACTTCACCCGCAGGCCGATGTTGAAGGCATCACTCCCCGCGTTGACCGGGTTCACGATCTGGAAGTTCATCAACGAATGGTCGCCCCAGCTCTGGTCGCTCACACCGCCGCGCTCATGGTCCCACACGACCTGCACATTCTCCACATTCCAATCCAAGGTGCGGGGCAGAGTGTTGATCAAGGGCATCAGATCCTGCGCCACGAGAGGATCGGTCCAGCCCCGGGCTTCCTCGAGATCCGTGAGACCATCATCATCACTGTCAGGATCAAAGGGCCGCGTCGCCGCCGGTTTCAGCGCCGCCTCCTCGCCGTCGGTCAATCCATCGCCGTCCGTATCGGCCAACAGCGGGTTGGAAAGCGTCTCCGAGCCATCCAGCAGCCCGTCACCGTCCGTGTCCGCCACGCGCGGGTTCGTCTGCGTGCTCATTTCGGCCAGGTTCGTCAGGCCATCACTGTCCGCGTCCTGCGCCGCGTCGGCGACGAGTGTTTTGAAGCCATGCTGCCACTCGTAGGCGTCCGGCATGCCATCACCATCGCTGTCCAGCGTGCTGTCCACGATCTGGATGCCGTGCAGGCCCACTTCATGCCAGCTTGAGCGCAGCAGCTTCACATTCACGCTCCCGCCGGTCACGTTGCGAAAGCGGATCACATTCGCGCGCCAGGGCCTTGCCGCGTCCGATTTCATCAGTTCGACCAGCTCCCCCTGCGGCGGCGTGCTGGCGCTCAGGAACCACGCGTCCGAGGCAGGCTGGTCGTTCAGGCGCACCCGGCCCACCGCGCCGTCGTAGGAGCCGCCCACATACACGAGCACGTCATAGGCCGGAAATGAAATGCCACCCAGCGTCACGCTGCCCGGCGTGTCCGAATTCACATTGAGGTAACCGTCGAGCAGCTTCTTCGTCGATCCGCCGCCCTGGCCGCCCGCCCACGCGCTGCCGGGGAAATTCCACAGCAGCGTCACCGCCGTCGCGTTGCCCGCGCTGTCCACCAGGACATCCGCGGCCGGGGAAACGATGTCCGCATGGCCGCCCGTGGCGTTTCGCCAGCTCGTGAGCGGCCAGGTGTTGTTCCAGCGCCGCTGCGGCACCAGTCCGGTCACTTCATGAGAGGCCAGCGTGTTCTCCGGATTCAACTCCATCACAAAATTGACCCCGATGACGCCACTTTGCGGCGGAGGCGTGCTCGCGGGCGAGGCAGCCAGGTAACCCGTGCGCAGTTCCCACGCGTCGCCCGCGCCATCTCCGTCCGTGTCCGCCAACAACGGGCTGGAGGCCGTTTCCACCCCATCCGGCAGCGAATCACCATCCGTGTCCGCGTTCAGCGGATTCGTGCCCGCCGCGAATTCCGCACCATCGTCCAAACCATCGCCATCTGTGTCCTTTTGGAGCGGATTCGTGCCTGTGGCGAATTCCTGGCCGTTCGTGCGCCCGTCGCTGTCCGCGTCCTGCGCCGCGCTGGCAACGGTGTCGCTGAAGCCATGATCCAGCTCCCACCAGCGCGGCAATCCATCACCGTCGATGTCCTGGGTGGCCAGCGGATCAAGCTCCAGCGACAGCGCGTCCAGAAAGAACCAGCCCGCAGGAGCCGGCACGCGGCGGATCTGGAGCGTGTTCGCTCCGGCCACGGGAGTGAAGACCCCTGCATCCACCTCGACAACGAGCGTGTCCGCGCGCGTGTGCGTGACCGTTTTCAGCAGCACGCCATTCCAGCGCACCTCGATCCCATGCGTGCCGTAGCCCTCGCCCTGCACGTCCTCCGGCATCTTCTGCCAGCCGCCCCACACCTGATGCAGGTTCAGCCGCATGCGCGCCGTGCTGGTGGCCTGCGCGGGGCTCAGGTGAAAATGGAGCCGCAGCGTGTGGTCATACTCGTTGAGCGACTCCTCCAGGTTCGCCGGCGGCTCGCCTGCCACCGTGCCGATGGGCGCGGCGTAGGTGCCCGCGAAGTAAAAATCATTGTCCTTCGCCGTCGCGCTGCCCGGCGCCGCGTTTTGAGACCAGTTCGAGGGGCCGTACTCGCCCGTCGGATCGCCGTCCCACACGCCCAGCGACCAAATCGTCTCAAACTCCGCCCGCAGGGGAGAAATCAGCAGAAAAAAGAGCCCAAGCGTCCGGAACCAGCGCATGGCGCAGATTCTAGTCGAAGCAGCCCGTTTTTGCCAGTGGTCAAAACTCCCCGCGGAACACGCAGCGCGCGCTCGGTGTCTCATGAATCACGATTTCCGCCAGCCCCGGCAGTTGCGGGGCGAGTTTCTGCCACAGCCAGGCGGCCATGTTCTCGATGGTGGGGTTCTCCAAGCCCTCGATCTCATTGAGATAGCTGTGATCCAGGCGGTCCATGATCGGCTTCATCGCCTTGGAAATCTCCGCGTGGTCATAGACCCAGCCGATCTTGGGATTGACCTCCCCCTCCACGGCAATCTCCACCTTGAAGCTGTGGCCGTGCATCTTCGTGCATTTGTGGTCGCACGGCAGGTTGGGCAGCGTTTGGGCGGCTTCGAAACGGAAATCTTTGATGATGCGGGCGCGCATGGTCGGTAAAAGGGAAATCAGTCTTCGATTAGGCCCGCCCGGATTGCAAAGAGGACTTTCCGCTCTCCCATGCCGGTCATGACCTCCATCTTGCGAAGAATCTGTGTCTATTGCGGCTCCAATCCGGGAAACGATCCCGCGCACAAGGCCGCCGCGCATGAGCTGGGTGCCTTCCTCGCGAAACAGGGCCTTGGAGTCGTCTATGGAGGCGGGAATGTCGGCCTCATGGGCGCGGTGGCGGATGGCGCGCTCTCGGCGGGTGGCGAGGTGATCGGCGTGATCCCGCAATCGCTGCTGGAAAAGGAGCTCGGGCATCGCGGCGTCACGGAGCTGCATGTCGTGCGCAGCATGCATGAGCGGAAGCAGATGATGGTCGATCTCAGCGACGGCTTCATCGCCCTGCCGGGTGGTTTTGGCACACTCGACGAGCTTTTCGAGACGCTCACCTGGCTTCAACTCGCCTTTCACAACAAACCCGTCGGCCTCTTGAACCTGGGCGGCTTTTTTGACGGTCTGGTGGATTTCATCCACCACATGAGCCACGCCGGCTTCCTAAAGCCCGAGCACGCCCGCTGCGTGCTCGTCGAGTCCGATCCCGCCACGCTCCTCGGCCGCATGCGCGCTTTCCAGCCGCCCGACCTCGGCAAATGGATCGAGAAACTGGCGGCGGAGGCGCGGTGAGTGCTTCCCAGGCCGGTCCGCCGCGCCGATTTTGAGGAACACGCCCCCTCCCCGGCTGCCCAGCGGACCCGGCCACACGCAAGATTGAGCCTTGAACTTTCCATTTCCGGCCTGCAAGTTGCTACCACTCTCCCGAACATGATTGATCTCAGCAGCACCACCGGTCCCTTGGAACTTGTTTCAAAGGGCGGCCCGCTCGTCTGGCTCCTCCTGGCGTGCCTCTGCCTGGCGGGGGCGATTTTCGTGGAGCGCATGGCTTATTTCCATCGTGCGAGCATGAACATCGGAGAGTTTCTGGCCGGGCTGGCCACGCTGATCAGCCGCCGGAACTACGCGGAGGCCCTGCAGGAGTGCGTGGCCACACGGGTGCCCGCCGGGCGCGTGATCCACGCCGCCCTGCTGCGCCACCAGGCACCACGCGAGCAGCTCAAAGAGATCGTGCAGGAGGCTGGCCAGCTCGAAGTACCCCGTTTCGAGCGCTTTCTTAGTTTGTTGAACGCCATCGCACACATTGGGCCGCTGATCGGACTGCTGGGCACGTTGATCGGACTGCTGGACAGCTTCACAAAGCTCTACTCCTCCAACGGTCTCACCACGCCTGCGGATGTGGCCCACGGGGTCTATCAAAGCCTGATCACCGCCGCGCTCGGTCTCGTGATCGCGATTCCCGCTTACCTGGGCTATGCGTTTCTCAGCGCGCGGGCGCGCTCCCTGATGCATGATCTGGAGCGCGCCGGGATCGAAATCGTCAATCTGATCGAGGACTCAAAGGCCGCGTCGAACATCGTGGAGTTCCATCAGGCCGCGGAGACTGCCTCCATGCCGAGGCAGCGTGCACGCGGACTGAAGGCATAAGGCCACCAGCGCCAGGCCAGGCTGCTTTGCGCGCTTGCAGCCCCTGGAGGCCATGCTTCGGAGCACCGTGCCGGCCTGCGCCTCTCCCAGGCAATCCCGGAGCAATGAATCGCCATGACAGATTCATGGGCCGCGTTCATTTTCCTCACTAACCGACAACCATGCCCGCCCAGTTCAAAGACTACTACGCCACACTCGGCGTCCCGCGCGACGCGAGTCCTGATGACATCAAGAAAGCCTTCCGCAAGCTCGCCCGGCAGCACCATCCCGACACTGCGACGGACAAGAAGGCAGCGGAGGAAAAGTTCAAGGAGATCAACGAGGCCAACGAGGTGCTTAGCGACCCGGAGAAGCGCAAAAAGTACGATGTGCTCGGCGCGCGCTGGAATGAGGCGGGCGGACACGAGCCGCCACCCGGCTGGCAGTACGCGGAAGGCCCCGGGGGCGGCAGCGCGCAGGAGTTCCACTTCGGCGGCACCGGCTTCAGCGACTTCTTCGAGCAGTACTTCAGCGGCGGGAGCCGCTATGGCTTCCCGCAGGACTTTGAGCCCGAAACGATGCCAAGGTCCACCACCAGGGCACGCGCACGCCGCGGCCACGACATCGAGGGCGACATCCTGGTGACGCTGGAGGAAGCCATGCACGGCACCTTGCGGCCCATTTCCATGCAAACGGTCAACCGCCAGACCGGTGCGGTGGAGACGCATGAGTTCCAGGTGCGCATCCCGCCCGGAGCCACCGATGGCCGGCGCATCCGCGTGCCCGGCCAGGGCGAGCCCGGGCGGAATGGAGGCGAGGCAGGCGATCTGTATCTACGCGTGCGCCACGCCGCGCATCCGGACTTCACCACACGTGACGCGGATGTGCTGCACGACCTCAACGTGGCCCCGTGGGAGGCCGTGCTGGGTGCGGAGGTCATCGTGCCGACGCTCGACGGCAGCATCAAATTGCGCGTCCCCGCGGGCTCGAACGACGGCCAGCAGCTCCGTGTGCGCGGCAAAGGCCTGCCAAAGGGCAAGACGGGCGAGCGAGGCGACTACTTTGTGATGATCAACATCGTGCTGCCAGAGCGCGTCACCACCGCCGAGCGCGAGCTATGGGAAAAACTCCGCGCCACTTCCACCTTCAACCCACGCGCCTGAGATGAACGAAACCTACACCCTCGAAGTGCTCGCCCAGATGACAGGCATCTCCACCCAGACGCTCGTGCAGTATCAGGAGCACGGCATCATCCATCCGCAGTTCGATGACGACACGGTGCGCTGCCTGCGACGGCTGGAGCACTTGCGCGAAACCTGCGAGATGAATCTCAGTGGTATCAAACTGCTGCAACACCTGCTGGAGGAGGTGGAGCAGTTGCGCCAGGACCTGCGCGCACGGCGGTGATCAGCCCAGCGCCACGTCCAGCACCATCATCACGGTGAAGCCGGCCATCGCGCCCAGGGTGGTCGTGTGCATGTTGCGCTCGCGCTGTGCCTCCGGGATCAGTTCCTCCACCACGACATACATCATGGCCCCGGCGGCGAAGGAAAGCGCGTAGGGCAGCAGCGCGTGCATCTGCATGACCGCCAGCGCTCCCGCCACCGCGGCCACAGGCTCCACGGCGGCGGAGAGCTGCCCATACCAGAAGGATTTCCCCCTGCTCATGCCCTCGCGACGCAGCGGCATCGCCACGGCAGCTCCCTCCGGAAAGTTTTGCAGGCCAATACCGATCGCCAGCGCCACCGCCGCCCCCAGCGTGCCGCAATCCAGACCCGCCTGCACCGCACCAAAGGCCACCCCCACGGCCAGGCCCTCGGGAATGTTGTGCAGCGTGATCGCCAGCACCACGAGCACGCCGCGCCTCCAGGTGGTCCTCACCCCCTCGGCCTCCGCCATTGGATAGTCGATGTGCAGGTGCGGCAGCACGAAATTCATGCCCCACAGAAACAGGCCGCCCAGCACAAATCCAGCGGCTGCGGGCCACCACGGCGGCACGCCCTGCCCCCGCGCCATCTCGATGGCCGGCGCCAGCAGTGACCAAAAGCTGGCGGCGATCATCACACCGGCCGCAAAGCCCATCATGCCGTCCATGACACGGCGGTTCATCGCCTTGAAGAAAAACACCAGCGACGCCCCCAAAGCCGTGACGCCCCAGGTGAAGAGGCAGGCCAGGAACGCCTGCCAGGCGGGATGAAGCTCGACAAACCACTGTGGCATGAGGCGCATGCTGTGCCCCCGATGCGCCGCTGGTCAAGTCCGCGCGTTTCGCGTGGCGATTTCCACCATCAGGCGCTCCAGCGTGGTCTCCGTCTCCGATTCGGTGGTGATGCGCAGCCATTCACCTGCGGGCAGTTCATCGGGCGGCTCGAACCGGCTGTTCAGCGCCGCCTGATCCTCCACGCGCGCATCGGAGACCACACCGCCCCCGTTTTCACGCTCACGAAGACGGCGCAGCGTCATGGAATCGCCTGCCTCGGCTACAATCCAGGTGATGAGGCCCCCTTTCTGCCTCATCGCGTCACGCTGGGCGCGAAGCGAGAACGTGGCATCAAGGATCACACTGCGTCCCTGCTCCACCTCACTCTGCGCGACGCGCCACAGCTCGTCATACACGCGCTGTGTCATCTCGACAGAATAAAGCCGCGCGCGCTCCTCCTGACCACCGCGCACGGTCAAGGGCACGCCGGCCAGCGATTTACGCACTCGGTCGGAAGACACCACCCGCCAGCCCGTTTCCCGGCCCAGGGCATCCGCAAGGGCAGATTTTCCCGATGCCACGCGTCCCATGCACACCCATACGCGCGGACTCGATCCTCCCAGCGCATACCGCAGTGCCAGCCGGAAGTAACGCCGCGCCAGGTCGAGACTGGCCGTGCGCTCCACCGCCCCCACCGTCTCGCCCATGCTGTGCAGGCTCTCCACCTTGCCACGCACGCAGGCGCGATAGCATTTGTAGAAGTCCATCAGCAACTCCAGTTCGCTGTCACGCATGTGCGCGGCGAACTGTGTCACAAAAAGGCGCGAGAGCTCCGGGCGCTCGTGAAAGTCGAGGTCCATCGCCAGAAAGGCCACGTCACAGGCCACGTCGATATGGCGGAACGCGTCGTTGAACTCCGTGCAGTCATAGATGTCCACCGTGTCCGTGCTGATGTGGATGTGCTCGCTGTGCAGATCCCCGTGGCCGTCACGAATCCAGCCGTTCCGGGCGCGTGATTCGAGCAGGGAGCGCCAGTGGTCCTCAAAAGTGGTGCTGAATGCCTCGATGGCCGCCAGCGCCGGGCCGGAGAGGCTGTGCCCGGTGAATTCGAGAGCGGCGCTGAAGTTGCCGCGCACGCACTCTTCCAGCCGCCGGCACGCCTGCGCCACCTCCGCCAGGGGCAGCGGCGGCTGCGTGCGATAAAACGCCTCCAGGCGCTCCACGACGCGTCCGATCATCGCCTCATCCACCTCACCACGGCGCAGGCGCTGGCTGAGAAACTGCCGCGCGTCCATCTGCCGCATTTTCACCACCCACTCCAGCACAGGCCCCATGCCGCCCAGGCACGGGCCGTCCGGCCCCTCACAGACCGGCTCCACGCCGAGGTAAACGCCCGGCGCGAGGCGGCGGTTCAGCGTCACCTCGTTTTCACAGTCCACCCGGCGCTTTTCGAGCGTTGAGAAGTCGAGGAAGCCAAAGTTCACCGGCTTCTTCATCTTGAAGACAAGGGGCGGCGCGAGGAAGACCCACGACGCATGCGTCTGCACCATCGTCACCGAGGCAGGACGATGCGGATAGGATCGTGCGTCGCCAAGAAAGTCGAGCACGCGCTGGGTGTCGGGTGGGATCACAGGATGAGATTCTGGCGTGTCCCGGCGAATCTGCCAAGCCACTGATCTTCACCTGCCTGTCATTCGCCGCGCTCATTTTGTGAACCTGGCATCCTTCATTCTCTGCCGCCCAGTCCATGAGACTGCTTTTCTTTGTCTGGCCCCTCCTGCTCGCCCATGCCGTCCACGCGGACGAATGGTGGGCCTGGTCCTCGCTGGACTTCTGGCGGGATGACGCCCGCCGGGCCTGGCTGTTCCTCGGCAACCACCTCGACACCGGCGAAGGCGCGCACGTGCAGATCGCCAGCCCGCGCTTTCGCCAGACGCTGCTTCCTTGGCTGGATGCAGGCATCGGCCTCTCGTTGCTGCGTATTGAGAACACCCGCACGCAGGATCGCTTCATGCAGTTTCGTCCCGAGTTGGAGATCAATCCTCACTTCGACCTCACCCCGCACCTCTCCCTGGAACTGCGCAACCGCATGGAGTGGCGCTGGAACGAGGAGGAGAGCTTCACCACGCACCGCCTGCGCCATCGCCTTCAGCTCGCCTGGACGCTGCCGCGGCCGCTCGGGCCGCTGACGCGCGTTTTTGCCAGCAATGAGTGGCTCACCGACCTCCACCGCCGCCCATGGACCGAAAACCGCCTCATCCCGCTCGGACTCACCTTCAAAACTGGCCGGCAGGCCGAACTTGACCTCTTTTACATGATCCTTTCCTCCCGCATCAGCGCCACCTGGGACCACGAATCCATCATCGACAGCTGGCTGCGCGTGCGCTTCTGAAACAAGCACGCGGCAGGGCACCCCCTGCCGCGTGGACGAAGCATGCGCTGCAAGGCACCGGTCAACTCACCGCCACCTGCACCGACTTTGGCTTCACAACCTCCGTTTTTGGCAGGTGCACGAGCAGCAGGCCGTCCTTGAACTCGGCGCTGACCTTGTCCGCGCTCACATTGTCAGGCAGTGTGAAACTGCGCATGAAGCTGCCATAGGAGCGCTCGATCCGGTGGTATTTCTTCTCTTTCTCCTCCTTCTCGAACTTGCGCTCGCCTGTGATGCTCAGCTCGCCGTTTTCCACGGAGACCTTGATCTCCTCTTTCTTGAGCTCAGGCAGCTCCGCTTTGACGAGGAACTCCTTGTCGTCCTCGGAAATGTCCACCGCGGGCGACCATTGCGCCACGGAGATGGATTCCTTGCCATTGCCTGCTCGCGCACCGATTCCTAGGGCGCGGCTCAGGCGGTTCTCCCATTCCGTGAAATCCCGGAAGGGGTTCCATTGTGTCAGACTGTTCATGGTTTGAATGAGGGTTGAATGCCCGGCGGAATGAAGAGCCTCAAAAGCCCGCGCCGGTTCGAGCTTCTAAAGCTGCGCTTGCGGGGATAGAATCGCATCCAGGCCCGCAGGAGTCTTTTCCCGGCTTGGCATGCTTCGGGCGAAAATTGTCAGGCAAATCGTCCTGCTGCTTTTCTCAGGCGGTCATGGCGGATACCTGTGGGCAGGTTATGCTCGCCTCATGCCTCCCGCACCTCGTCCCTGGCATACGGAAAGCGCAGTTGATGCGCTGCTCGCGATCCAAAGCGACTCTCAAACCGGCCTCACCTCCGCCGAGGCCGCCGCACGCCTCGTGCAGCATGGCCCGAACGAGCTGCCGGAAGAGGCGCACAAGCCGATGTGGAAGGTCTTTGCGGCTCAATTCGCCAGTCCGCTGATCTACATCCTCTTTGTCGCGGCGATTATTTCCTTCGCGATGAGCCATGCGAGCGATGCAGTCGTCATTCTCGTCGTCGTTTTCATCAATGCGGTCATCGGCGCGGTGCAGGAAGGTCGCGCGGAGCATTCGATGGCGGCGTTGAGAAAACTGTCGTCGCTCAAGGTGCGCGTGGTGCGTGACGGGCATGAAGCCATCATCGAGGCGCGTGATCTCGTGCCGGGAGACATCCTCTTGCTCGCTGCGGGTGATCAAGTCGGCGCGGATGCGCGTTTGCTCGAAGCCGCCGCTTTGGAGGCCACGGAGGCGGCGCTCACGGGCGAGTCGCTGCCTGTTTTGAAACACACGGGCATTCTACCGGAGGACGCGGGCCTGGGTGATCGAAAAAACATGATCTACTCCGGCACGCATCTCACGGCAGGCCGTGGAAAGGCCGTCGTCGTCGCCACCGGGTTGCAAACGGAGGTCGGGAAGATCGCCCGCATGACCGCGACGGCGGAGGAGCCGAAGACGCCGCTCGAAACACGCCTCGCGCAGTTCGGGCAATGGCTCGTGGCGGCCAGCATCGTTTTGTTTGCCCTCGTGCTGGCCTTCGGGCTCATGCGCGGCATTCCGTTCGTGGATATTTTCATGGTCGCCATCAGCCAGATGGTCTCGATGGTGCCGGAGGGGCTGCCCGTGGCGATGACCATTGCTCTCGCGGTCGGCATGCAGCGCATGGCGCGGCGCGGAGCCATCGTGCGCCGTCTCGCGGCCGTGGAGACGCTGGGATCGACGAGCATCATTTGCAGCGACAAAACGGGCACGCTCACGAAGAACGAGATGACCGTCACCACGCTCGTGTTGCCGGATGGCCGACGCATCGAGGCCACCGGAGCGGGTTATTCGCCGGAAGGTCGATTTCTTCACGAAGGCAACGAAATCGACGATCCCGCGCTGCGTCGTCTTTTGGAGGCCTGTGTGCTTTGCAACGACGCGCAACTTGTGCCGCCGGATGCCGAGGACACGCGCTGGCGTGCTCTCGGCGATCCCACCGAGGCCGCGCTGCTCACCGTGGCTCTGAAAGGCTGCATCGAGCCGGAAACGCTGCGCAAAGCGCATCCGCGTCATGCCGAGCTGCCCTTCGACTCCGCCACGAAGATGATGGCCACGCAAAACGGCACGCGCGTCATCGTCAAAGGCGCGCCGGAATGCCTGCTGCCCTTCTGCGATGCTCAACCGGTCGCTCTGGCGAATGAAATGGCCGCGCAGGCCCTTCGCGTGCTCGCGGTCGCGGAACTCGAAAACGGGCAAATCGACGAAAAAGCCGGTTTTGAGCCGTTTCGCGGCCAACTGCGCTTTTTGGGCCTTTTGGGCCAGATGGACCCGCCGCGTGATGAAGTGAAAAGCGCCGTCGCCGAGTGCCAGGACGCGGGAATCCGCCCCGTGATGGTCACGGGCGATCACAAGGCCACCGGACTCGCCATCGCGACCGCTTTGGGCATCGCGAAGCCTGGCGACATCGCTGTGGATGGCGCGGAACTGGAACTGATGCCCGAGCAGGACCTGCGTGCAAACCTTGACCGCATCTCCGTCTTCGCGCGCGTGCATCCGGCGCAAAAGCTGCGGATCGTGGAGGCCTTCCAATCGCAGAAACAAGTCGTCGCGATGACCGGTGATGGCGTGAACGACGCGCCTGCGCTCGCCACAGCAGATGTGGGCGTGGCGATGGGCATCACCGGCACCGAGGTGGCGAAAGGCGCGGCCAAGATCGTCATCACCGACGACAACTTCGCCACCATCGTCAAAGCCGTCGAGGAAGGCCGCCTCGTGTATCAGAACCTCAAGAAGGTGGTGCTCTTCCTCTTCGCCACGAGCATTGATGAGGTCATCGTGCTGCTGCTGACGTTGATGTGCGGTTATCCGCTGCCGCTCGCCGCGGTGCAGATCCTTTGGATCAACATCGTCACCGAAGGCACCGTGACCGTGAACCTCATCATGGAAGGCCTCGAAGGCGATGAAATGCGCCGCAAGCCGACACCGGTGGGCGAGCCGCTCATCACAAAGGCTATGTGGCAACGCATGGCGCTCATGGTTAGCACCAGCGTGGCCGCCATCATAAGTTTCTTCATCTGGCGGCTGCAAAGCGGCGTGCCGTTCGAACTCGTGCAGACGGAGACCTTCACGCTGGTGGCCATCAGCCAGTGGTTCAACGTGCTGAACTGCCGCAGCGCCCTCCAATCAAGCCTCAGCCTCGACGTCTTGAAGAACCGCTGGCTCATCGGCGGCCTCGTGCTCGGCAACTTGCTGCATGTTCTCGTCATCTACACCGACACGCTTAATCACATCTTCCACACCGTCCCGATCCCGCTCGCCGACTTCTTCCTCCTCGGCCTCATCGGCAGCAGCGTGCTGTGGGCGGAGGAGGTAAGGAAATGGTTTTCGAGGCGCAAATTGCGTCAGGCATGATCCTTGCCATCATCAGGCTGATTCATGACCGAACTCATCCTCATCATCCTGCTCCTGATCCTCAACGGCGTCTTTGCCATGGCAGAGATCGCCATCGTGTCGGCGAAGAAGGCGCGCCTGCAGGAGCGGGCGGACAAGGGCAGCAGCGGGGCGAAGCTGGCGCTGAAACTGGCGGAAAACCCCGAGCGCTTCCTGAGCACGGTTCAAATTGGCATCACGCTGGTGGGCGTGCTGGCGGGGGCCTTCGGCGGGGCGAGCCTGGCGGGCTACGTGGAGCCGTGGCTGAAGGAGCTGCAATGGCCCTGGTGGGCGGGACATGAGGATGAGGTGGCCTTTGGCATCGTCGTGGCCTTCATCACCTACCTCTCGCTGATCATCGGCGAGCTGGTGCCGAAGAGCCTGGCGCTGCGGAACGCGGAGGGCATCGCCTGCGCGATGGCCGCGCCGATGGACTGGCTGTCACGCGTGTGCCGCCCGCTGGTGTGGGTGCTGGAGCTGAGCACGCGGACGCTGATGCGTTTCACCGGCAAATCGCAGGCGCCGAGCGGCCCGACGACGGCGGAGGTGGAGGTGCTGCTGCGCGAGGGGCTGATCACCGGCAATGTGCGCCATGAGGAGAGCGAGCTGGTGGAGGGCGTGTTTGATCTGCGCGAGCTGAAGGCGGAGGAAATCATGCGCCCGAAGCCGAAGCTGGTCTTTCTGCATGTGGATGACAGCGCCGCGAGTGTGGCGGAGGAGCTGGTCGAAGGCGTACGGCAGGTGGTGTTTCCGGTTTATGGCGAAACTCGCGATCATGTGGAGGGCATGGTTTCCCTGCGTGCATTGTTTCTCTCCGTGGCTGCCGGGAAGACGCAAAAAGTGAGCGAGCTGATGCGCGAGCCGGTGTTCGTGTCCGACAATCAACCGGCGCTGACGCTGCTGGAGGAGCTGCGCAAGGCCTCCCATCATGCGGCGATGGTGACGGACGAGTTTGGCATCGTGCGCGGCATGGTGACGATCGAAGACCTGGCCGAGGAGGTGGTGGGCGATCTCAAAACGAACCGTCCAGACACCTCCAGCCATCCGCAGGTGCGCGAAACCGCGCCTGATGCCTGGATCGCGGACGGCATGGCGGAGATCGATGCGGTGAACGCGGCAATCCCCGGCTTTGAAGCCGTGGCGAACGCCGAGGACGATGCGTTTCAGACGCTGGCGGGCTTCATCATGCAGCATCTGGAGCGCCTGCCGCGCGAGGGCGAAAAATTCACCACGGGCGGCTACGAGATCGAGATCATCGACATGGACCGCCAGCGGATCGACAAGGTCGGGGTGCGGCGGGTGGCGGCGGCAACACCAGCGGCCGCGGAAGCGGGGAGGTGATTTGGAGTTTCAAGTTCCAAGTTTCAAGATTCCTGGAACATGAAACTTGGAACATGAAACGCCCCGAGCTCACTCCTCCCGGCCTGGCTTGGCGCGGTTTTGTTTGATGCCGCCGCGGTGGCGCTTCGATTTGAGGATTTCGCGCTTCAGGCCGCGCGGGCGCGGGCGGTTCTGGCGGCGTTTTTTCTCGCGCGTGTTCTGGATTTCGAGATTGGCGGCTTTGTAGATGGCTTCGAGGCGGTCACAGAGCTCGACGCGGGCCTGGTGGCGGTTTTGGGACTGGGAGCGCTGCCGCTGGCAGCGGACCTCGATGCCGCTGGGGATGTGGCGCAGCACGACGGTGGAGGAGGTCTTGTTGATCTTCTGCCCGCCGGCGCCCGCGCCGCGGATGAAGGACTCCTCCAGGTCCTCCTCCTGGATGCGGAGGCGCTGCATGCGCTGGCGCAGGGCGTTGTCATCGGGCAGGTCGGCCATGGGGGCGATCTTGCTGTTTGAAATGGCAGTGGCAACCGCTATGACAGCCGGATGGAAGAATATCACCGCCTGCTGCGCAAAGTGCTGGAACACGGCTCCTACCGTGAGGACCGCACCGGCACCGGCGCGTACTCCGTTTTCGGCGAGCAGAGCCGCTATGACATCCGCAGCACCTTTCCGCTGGTGACGACAAAAAAGCTGCACCTGCGCTCCATCATCCACGAGCTGCTGTGGTTTTTGAAGGGCGACACGAACGTGCGCTACCTCCAGGAAAACAAGGTGACGATCTGGGACGAGTGGGCGGACGAAAACGGCGACCTGGGGCCGGTGTACGGCGCGCAGTGGCGGCGCTGGCAGGGCGCGGAGGACGCGCCGGCGCACGACCAGATCGCCGCGCTCATCCATGGCCTGAAAACCAATCCCTACAGCCGCCGCCACATCGTCAGCGGCTGGAACGTGGCGCGGATCGACGAGATGGCGCTGCCGCCGTGCCACTGCCTGTTCCAATTCTTTGTGGACCGTGGCCGGCTGAGCTGCCAGCTCTACCAGCGCAGCGCGGACCTCTTTCTCGGCGTGCCCTTCAACATCGCCAGCTACGCGCTGCTCACGATGATGGTGGCGCAGGTCTGCGATCTGCAGCCGGGCGAGTTCGTCCACACCTTCGGCGATTTGCATTTGTACTCGAATCATCTCGATCAGGCGAAGGAGCAGCTCTCCCGCGAGCCACGCCCGCTTCCCGTGATGAAGATCAACCCCGCCGTCAAAAACATCGACGACTTCAAGTACGAGGACTTCACGCTCGAAGGCTACGATCCGCACCCGGCGATCAAGGCGCCGATTGCGGTCTGAGACGAAACCCGTGATGCGTGATGCGTAAACCACGTTGGATCGTCTTTTCAGGCTCACGCATCATTCCTCACGCATCCCATCCATCCCTAACCGCCCTTTTATGAAAATAGTCATGCTCGACGCCCACACGGCGAATCCCGGCGATGTAAGCTGGGCTGAATTTGAAGCCATCGCCCCGTGTGAGATTCATCCGCGCACGCCGCTGGCGGAAACCGTGGCACGCTGCGCGGGCGCGCAGGTGGTGATCACGAACAAGGCGCCGATGACACGCGAGATCATCGCCGCGCTGCCGGCTTTGAAATACATCGGCGTGATCGCCACCGGCTTCAACGTGGTGGACACCGTGGCGGCCAAAGAGCGCGGCATCGTGGTCACGAACGTGCCCGGCTACGGCACACCGGCGGTGGCGCAGCATGTCTTCGCGTTGATTTTGGAACTGGCGAACCACGTCGGCCACGCGGCGGCCAGCGTGCGGGATGGCGGCTGGGTGCGCTGCCCGGATTTTTGCTACTGGGACCATCCCATCATCGAATTGCAGGGCCGCACGCTCGGCATCATCGGCTACGGCGGCATCGGCAGCGCGGTGGCGCGCATCGGCGCGGCCTTTGGCATGAAGATTCTCGCCTCGAAGCGCTCGTGGAAGGAGAAACCGCCCGCAGGCATCGAGGCGGCCTCCGTGGAGGACATTTTGAAACACGCGGATGTCATCTCGCTGCACTGCCCGCTCACCGACGACACCAAACACCTCATCAACGCCCGCAGCATCGAGTTGATGAAGAAAGACGCTTTTCTCATCAACACCGGCCGAGGCCCGCTCATCGACGAACAAGCCCTCGCCGACGCCTTGAACGCAGGACGCATCGCCGGAGCCGGTTTGGACGTTTTGTCCGTCGAACCTGCCAAGACGGACAACCCGCTCCTCACCGCGAAAAACTGCCTCATCACCCCACACGTTGCCTGGGCCAGCCGCGAGGCGCGCACGAGGCTCATTTCCGCCTGCGCGGCGAATGTGCGGGCATTTCTGGCCAGGAAGCCGGAGAATGTGGTGAATCCCTGAGCCATTCAGGCCGGCCGGGGACGAGGGCCTGATTGAGAGGCATAAAGCCCTTGCGCCCCTGCGGGAGGCGGCTATTCTCCGCGCCCTTTTTCAGACCACCCCCAGCCCATTCAATCATCATGTCCCAGCATCGCAGCCTCAAGACCTCCGGCTCCGTCGGCACCAAGCGCAGTGTTCTGAAGCGCGGAGAGCGCATCAAGCTGCTGAAGTCCCGCGGTCAGTGGAAGGAAGGCCGTCTGCCGACCAATCTGCCCAAGACGAAGCCGGAATAAGCCCCCGCGCCGGCTCGCTGGCGGCGCATTGACCCCGCCATCCTCATTTTACCGTGCGTCTCAACCGTTTCCTCAGCCAGTGCGGCGTGGCCTCACGCCGCGGAGCCGAGCAGATCATTCTCGAAGGCCGTGTGTCCATCAACGGGCATGTCATCACGGAACTGGCCACCCAGGTGGGCCCGGACGACAAAGTTGTCGTCGATGGAAAGTCCGTTCGTGCGGAGCTGCCTGTCGTGATCGCCCTGAACAAGCCCAAGGGCTACCTCTGCTCCCGTGGTGACACGCATGAGCGGATGACCATTTACGACTTGCTGCCGCTCAAAATGCAGAACCTGCATCATGTGGGACGGCTGGACAAAGACAGCGAGGGCCTGATCCTGCTGACCAACCGCGGCGACCTCTCCCACCGCCTGATCCATCCCAGCCAGGGCGCGGAAAAGGAATATGAGGTGGTGACGGACCAGCCGATGGACCAGGAAACGATGGCGCGGCTGGTCAAAGGCATGCTGACGGAGGAAGGCCACGCCCGCGCGGAGCGCGCCTGGCTGGACACGCCCTACCGCGCGCATGTCGTGCTCAAACAAGGGCTGAAGCGCCAGATCCGGCTCATGTTTTACCAGCTCGGTTTTGAAGTGGAGCGCCTGACGCGCATCCGCATCGGCTGGCTGCAACTGCGCGGCCTGGCCAAGGGCGCCCACCGCGTGCTCTCCGAGGCGGAGGTGGAACGCTTCTTCAAAGAGGAGTCCAAACCGCGACGCGAGACACCCCGTGTCCGGAAAAGCCCGCCCAAGGATGCGGATGAGGCTCCTGCCCGCCGCGAACGTGCCTCCTCACGCGAGGAACGCCCGCGCGGCCGCACCGGCACCCGTCCCCCAGCACGCGGCGGCCGCGGCCCGGCAAAAAAGACAGCCTACCGCGGCCCACGACGCGGCCCGAGTCCTCGTTGAGGTCACGCCACCCGCGCCAGGACCTGCCACCGCACCTCCACGGCGCTGCCGGTGCCACGACGCCTTTTTCGCTGTCGGAAACACATGAATCATTCCGGCGACACCCCCTGCAGTCCGCTCACCGTCATTTTCCTATTCCTTTTCACATGGCCTGCCGCTAGGATCACGCCGCCATGAACGAGGAAAACCCCGCATCACACCCCATCGCCGGTGGACGCTGGTCTCCGCCTGCGCCGGAGCACATGCAGGCGATGCTGCCGCAGTACGATGAATGGTCGCTGCTGGGCTGCGGCGGCATGGGCGCGGTGTACAAGGCGCGCCAGACCTCGCTGGACCGGCTGGTGGCCATCAAGGTGCTGCCGCCGGAGGCCGCCGCGGACGAGGCGGAGTTCATCGAGCGCTTCAAAAACGAGGCGCGCACCATGGCGCGGCTGAACCACGCCGCCATCGTGGCCGTGTATGACTTCGGTGCCACCGAGGACGGCCTCCTCTATTTTGTGATGGAGTTCATCGACGGCACCGACGTGGCGAAGATGATGCAGGCGCAGGGCAGGCTGCCGCCGGAATACGCGCTGGCCATCACGGCCCATGTGTGCGACGCGCTGGCCTACGCGCACGAGCACGGCGTCATCCACCGCGACATCAAGCCCGCGAACATCCTCATCAACATGGAAGGAGCGGTCAAGGTGGCGGACTTCGGCCTGGCGCGCATGCAGGAGCCGGGGCAGACCAGCAGTCTCACGCGCAGCGGGCTGACGATGGGCACGCCGGACTTTGTCGCGCCGGAATCCCTCGTGCTGGGCGCGGAGGTGGACGGCCGGGCCGATCTCTACGCCGTGGGCGTGATGCTCTACAACATGCTCACTGGCGAGATCCCGCGCGGCTTTTTCCAGCTCCCGAGTGAGAAAACGGGCTGCGACACGCGCTTTGACGCGATCATCCGCCGGGCGATGGAGCAGGACGTGGCGCGGCGCTATCAAAGCTCGCGCGAATTGCGCCGCGATCTCGACCGCATCCTCACGGTGCCCATCGCGAAGGAAAAACCGCCAGCGCAGCGCCCTGCGGGCATGCCTGCAAGACCGCGCCACACGCCGCAGCAGCCGCCACCGAAAAGCGCGCCCTGGGGCCTCATCGCGGCCGCCGTGGTCGTTTTGGGCGGCGCGGCTTTCTTTTTCATGAAACGCGGCGGAGACGCGCCGCCGCCAAAATCAGCCGAAACGGCCCCAAACACTCCCGCGAAGCCCCAAACGGCCCCGGAGCCTCCAATGGCCGCCGAACCCAAAAAAGATGCTCCCGCGCCCGTCGGCGTCACCACCAACCCAAACGCGCCGCAGGGCAGTCCGTTGTCTTCATACCCTGTCCTGAGCCATGCGGGGCATCATTACCAGCTCGTGGAGCGGCATATGTCTTTCACCAGCGCCGTGAAGCATGCGGAGAGCGTCGGCGGTCACCTGCTGACGATCACCAGCGCGGAGGAGATGGCGT
The DNA here is from genome assembly GCA_015075365.1 of Verrucomicrobiaceae bacterium. Lineage (GTDB taxonomy): Bacteria > Verrucomicrobiota > Verrucomicrobiia > Verrucomicrobiales > Verrucomicrobiaceae > Prosthecobacter. The sequence goes on along the minus strand of JABTUN010000003.1, from coordinate 538,551 downwards.
GGGTGGATGTGACGATGAAGCCATTCATCAAACAGACGCGCTCCGGCAACGCGGGCACCGGCGGAGTGCGTGAGGAGGACGGCGTTTACAAGTGGGTCACCGGCGAGCCTTTCGAGTACACACGCTGGTATGATCCCACGGCACCCACGCATGATCCGCAGAACAAGTTCGTGCTGAAACTCACCGCCGGCGACGAGCCTGAACTACAGTGGGGCAACGGTCATCTTGACGCGGGCCGTGCCTACATCATCGAATGGGACAGCACGCCGCCAAAGACCGCGCCCGCGCCGATGGTGGCACCCGTCGTGCCTTCGCCCGCGCCCGCCGCAGTCGTCGAATCCGAGGCCGTGCGGCAGTTGCGGGAGCTGGAGACGAGCTTCCGCGCTGCGCTGGAGCGTGATGTGCTGTCGAAGCACCGGGAGAAGTTCACGGACTTGAACACCAAATACCTCGCCGCGCTGGAGCGCGCGCTCGCCGCCGCCACAGCAGCCTCAAACCTGCCGGAGGCGCTGGCGCTGCGGGATGAAAAGCAGCGCATTGAATCCAACGGGCCGCTGCCTGCCGAGGACGCGCCGGACATGCCCGCGTCCCTGCGGACGCTGCGCGCCACCTACCGCGCCACTTTGCAGCCCATCGAGCTGGAGCGCCACAACGGCCGCATCACGCTCTTCTTGAAATATGAGGAGGTTCTCAAGAACAAGCAGGCGGAGCTGACGAAGGCAGGCCGGCTCGATGACGCGGCGCGGGCGGCGGCGCGGCTCGTGGAGATCGCACGCGAGCGCACCGGCGGCGTCCTCGTCGAGGCAAAAGAACTGGTGCCCGACGGCAGGGAGCTCGCTTTGCAGCGAGGGGCGCGGTTCACCTCGGCGGAGAGCTTCAAGCCGCCGGTGGAGTTCACCATCGTGGCTAAAACCCAGCGCCACGACCTGCGGCTGGCCTACACCGCGAAGCAGATCATCTTCAACTGGGAGACACGTCCAGACGAGCTGAGGATTGATGGCGATCCCGGCGGTGCGCGCCACGCGCCCGGCAAAGGGCGCATCCCGGAGGATGCCTTTGTCACGATCCACTGGCGCATCATGCCGCACATGCAGAGCATCTCCATCAATGGGGAGCGGCGTTTCCTGCACTTCGGCGATTACTCCAAAGTGGACAAGCCGCTGGAGATTTTCCCGCTCAATCACCTCGTGACCATCCAGTCTGCCAAGGCGCGCGTGCTGGACCTGGCGGCGCTCGAAGACCAGGTCAGCAGCGTGCCGGAGATGAAGGAGATTTTTCTCAACAAGGCGGAGTGGACCGGGAAGATCGCCATCCCGGCGGGCAGCTACCGTCCGCTGCGCCGCATCAGCATCGGCGCGCCCGGTGCCACCAATCCATCCGCCAATTCCACCAACGTGCGCTGCGATGTGACGAGCGCGCCCGGCATGCGCATCGAAAACACGCGCTTTCACGCGCTGGAGGGCTCCTGGAAGGCGGCGGGCGGCCACTTCCGCGATGTGAAGATCACCGCCGACCTCGGTGGCAGCTTTGAGGCGCGCGACAGCCTGTTTCAGGACTGCCAGCTCGCCAAGGAGGGCCCGTGGTATGTGGCGTGGTTCAGCAGCAAGTGGCAGTTCGCCAACTGCGTCATCACCGGCGGCTTCATGCAGAACTGGAAACTCGGCGACGTGGGCATGAAGCTCGACTCATGCACTTTTCACGATGTCGATTTCATCCCCGTCGCCTTCAAAGAGGACGCGGGCAAGGAGGTGGCGATGGACTGGCTCAGCATCCAGAACTGCCGCTTCATCAACTGCCGCGTGCCGGAGAGTTTCGCGCTCGCCACCAAGAACTGCCTGTTCGAAAAATGCACCTTTGGCGAGCCGGAGGACAAGCTGCCGGTCAAGACCGCGCTCAACGCCGTCATCTATGTGCAGGATTGCCTCAACGCGCCGAAAACCGGCCCCGGCCGCACCATCGAAGCGCGCCCGGCCGCGCAACTGACGACGAAACCCGGCGCGGCGCTGCCCTACATCTTCGCAGCAGGCCGTCTCGACTTCCAGACGCCCCCGCAGTGAGGAAGGCTCACGCCACCCGCGCCGCAGCCTGTGAGTGCATCGCCTGCCACACGGCGTCCACCACGCGCATGTAGCAGATGCCTTCGAGGAAACTCGGTGAAGGCCGCGGAGCCTGCGGATCACGCACGGCGGCGATGAAGTCACGCTCCACCGTCCAGTTGCGTTGCAGTTTGGTGGGAATGGTGAGCGGCTCCAGCTTGCCTCCGCGTTTGCCGAGGCAGAGTTCATCGCTCACAAAGTCATAAGTCAGCGTGCCCTCGGAACCGAAGAGCCACAGCTTGTCCGTCGGCGCATGCGCGGCCACGCCGCTGAAGAGCATCGTGGCCTCCAGGCCGCTGCGGAACTTCGCCAGCACATTTACAAAGTCGGGAATCTCCACTTCGATCTCGCCGCGTTGCGGAATGACCACGTTTCCGCGAGCCTCGACCTCGACGATGTGGCCCAGCCACTTTTGCAACACCTCGGTGTAAATGCCCAGCGTGAGGATTTGAATGCCGCTCAGCTCGTTTTGCTGCCGCCAGTGCGCCGGAGCCTGCGGATCGAGCCACGAATCGCTGAAGCTGTGCAGCATCGCCTGATGCGGCGTGCCGATCGCACCTTCCGCGAGGAGCTTCTTCACCAGTTCGCCGCCCTTCATGCCATGCGGCGCAGGACAAATCGCCGTCACCAGCTCGGGAAAACGCATCGAGGCCTCCCACATGAGCTGCGCCTCCGCCAGGCTCGATGCCATGCGAGCCTGCGTGAAGACATGCTTGCCATTCGCCAGCGCCAGATTCGTCGCATCGGCATGCAAATACGGATGTGCTCCGATCCACACGACATCCACATCCGCCGCCGCGCACACATCGCCCCAATCGGCCACCACTTCCGCCTCCGGCGCGAACTCGCGACAAAACGCCTCCGCGCTTTCCACGCTGCGATTGCACACCTTCGTGATGCTCACGCCCGGAATGGCCCGCAGGCCCGGCATGTGCCGCGTTTTGACAATGCCACCGGCGCCGATGAGGCCGATGCGGACGGGTTGGAGGTCGGGAGACATGGAGTGGTGGAGAACTGGAGTGATGGAGTGTTGTTTGCGAATCATCAATCAATACTCCACTACTCCAGCACTCCATTCGCCTCCCGCCGTGACCCTCCGCCACCTTTACATCTCCCCCGAGCACAACTTCTACGGCCACCACGGGCAGCCCGCGGGCACCGCGCCGGTCATCGAGGTGCCGGAGGTCGAGTGTGTCGCGGGCAAAGGCCTGCGCGGCGATCGCTTCTTCGGCTGGAAAGAGGACTACAAAGGCCAGGTGACCTTTTTCGAGGAGGAGCAGTATGAGCGGCTTTGCGAGCAATTCGCCGTCACGCACCTGCCGCCCTCCGTTTTCCGGCGAAACCTCATCACCCGCGGCGTGGACCTTAACACGCTCATTGGCGTCGAGTTTGAGGTGCAGGGGGTGCGCTTCCTCGGCACGCAGGAAAGCGCCCCATGCTACTGGATGAACCAAGCCTTTGCTGAAGGCGCTGAAGAGGCTCTCAAAGGCCACGGCGGTCTCCGCGCCAAAATCCTCACCGACGGCATCCTCCGCGTGTCATGAGCTTCGCGGCCGTTTTGCTCTGCGGCGGACGCTCCACCCGGATGGGGTGCGACAAGGCCTTCATCGACTGGCAAGGCCGCCCGCTGTGGCAGGTGCAGCTCGATAAGCTCCAGCAACTCGGCCCCGAGCGTCTTTTGATCTCCTGCCGCGCGGAGCAGAAGGTGGGACAGGTTTTCAACCTGTCCTCCATCGCTTCCGAATGTGTCTTTGACCCTCCTGAAGCCGATGACGGCCCGCTCGGGGCCATCACGCGCTGCCTCGAACTCGTCCAGATGCCGCTCCTCGTCCTCGCCGTCGACATGCCGTGGATGACTGTCGAGTTCCTCCGCGATCACATCCTGCCGGGCGGCTTTTTCCGCGGTCCGCACGGCTTCGAGACCCTCTGCGCCGTTTACAGGCCCGACATGCTGCCCGCGATGCAAGGGGCGCTGCGGGAGCGCCGGCTGGCGCTGCAACGTGTGGTCGAGGAAAGCCATCCGGTGATCCACGAGATCACAACGGATCAATCGCCGTGGTTTCAAAACGCCAACACGCCTGCCGAGCTCGCCCGCTGAGCCGTCTTACTTGTCCTTGCCGCCGAACAGCCGTTTCCAGAAGGATTTTTTCTTCGGCGGCTCCTGCTGCCCCGCCGGCTCCGCGCCGGGCGCGTAAACTGGGGGTTGTGGCACGACGCCGGAGCCGTCCGGTGCCATCACCTGCGCCTGCGCAGCCGTGCCGGGTGCGGCCAGATGAGCCGGGGGGGGGACCGTCTGCGTGAAGTCGATCGTGGCCGGTTTGAAGGTCGGAGAGCGCACATTGAAGTTCACGACCTTCGGTTTGCCTGCCTTCCCGTTCGCGTCGTAAGAGTAAAGTACCTGCTGGTACACCTCACCGTTGAGATTGGCGGTGCGCATCTCCTTGGCCCGGCCGAATTCGTCAAAGATCACCAGCGCGCGGGCCACGAGGTTGTTTTTCCCGTCGTAGATGTTCCCCTGGGAGGGCTGGCCTTGCTCGTTGAGCAGGAAATGCTTCCGCATCTGCAGCACGCCGTTGGCGTCATAGGTTTTCTCCTCCAACTCACGCGTGTAGGGGTCCGTGATGCTCTCCGTCCGTGAATTGTCCGGGTGATACTGGGCACGCGCCACGATGCCCGGACGGGGGGCGGCGGGCGTGGCTGCCACGACATGGCTGGCAGCAGCAAGCCAGAGAAGCGCAAAAATGGCGGAGCATGTTTTCATGGTGGGAGGAAGATTCGACCCAGACTATCGTCCTTGTTACACAGCCTCAACGAAAATCCCCACCCCCGACGCGCGCCATGAGTTCCCCTGACACCTCCGTTCCCTCTCCACCTTCCTCGTGGAGCGAGTTCCTCGACCAAACGATCGCCACCTTTGACTGCATGACCGGCACGCTGCACCGCCTTGATCCCGCCGACGGCCACCTGAAGCTGGTGGCCCACCGCGGCATCCCGGAGGCGCTCATGCCGGTGATTCAGAGCATCCCCGTGGGCAAGGGCATCGCCGGTGCCGCCGCGCAGCGCAAGGAGCCTGTCGAACTGTGCAATTTGCAAACCGACACCTCCGGCGTCGCCAAACCGGGCGCGAAACAGACGCAGGTCCAGGGGTCGCTCGCCGTCCCGGTGCTCGACGGCGGCCGCCTCTGTGGCACGCTCGGCATCGGCAAGGCGGTGGCCTACGAGTTCAGCGCCGAGGAAAAGGCCCGCCTCACCCAGATCGCCTCCGACATCGCCGCGAAACTGCTTCCTGCGTGATCCTGCCTGGTATCCCCGACAGGAATCGAACCTGTATCTAGAGTTTAGGAAACCCTCGTTCTATCCATTGAACTACGGAGACGCTTGATAATCAACGATTTGGGCTGGATTTACCCTCTAAAACATTCAAAGTAAGAATGAAAGTAAGAATACATCCATCCTCGTCCTTGTATGTCCAAGCGTGTTGATAGTGGCGGAAGAATGGGAGCGTGCACCTACTTTTTGTGTGCCACAAGGTTAGCATAAGGTCTCGGTTTTCCCTCATTGCTCGTGTTCTGCTCAGAGACTCGAAGGTTTCCCAAAGATTGCTGGTTCATTGATCTGATTTTGCCCTGAGAATTTACTGAGGAGGCACAAGCGAAGGCCAAAAAGGCGGCAGGGCTCAAGCCTGACCTGCGGGCGCGGATAATTGATGAACCCTCGTTGGCAGGCTTGTGGAGGACCACTTCTTCACAAAAAGGAAGGCCACTGGATGAATGGTGCTGTTCTGGCAATTCAACCTCTGCCCCCTGTTTCAGAAGGTAGATGTACAAGCTGCGAGCCTTGGCAGGGGAGCCAGACACTCACCCTTATCACTCAGGCCGATCCCATCTCGTGGCGGACAAGCTCTTAGCTGTGAGAGCCTGCGAGGCGCTGCCCCTCCCGCGTGAGTTTCCGCCATGCTGGCGTCCCGAGTTCGCGATTCCCTCAACCGGCTACAAGGACTGCCACGTGTGACGGAAGGCCTCGAAAATAGAACCGCCCACCATGGCGGCCGATGTCATGGCTGGCAAGTGGACGAGGCTGGCGGCTTGCAAGGCGTCGTGTTGGGTGGGTCTTTGGTAGCGGCTAATACATGGGAGGCCCCCCTGCAATGCTGCCCGCATTCGACAACCAGGTGCTACTTTCGGCCTTGCGATTGGATGGGCACTTAGCTGGCCTTGACCTCGAATGGCAAACCAAGTTCCTGAAGCGCATTCTTTGTCTCTTGGAGCTTCGCCTTGCTGATGCCGCCTTCGGGACTCGCATCAACTTTGACCGTTAGTTTCAGACCACTGCCCACGGTGAGTTTGGCGAGCACCTTGTTGTAGAACATCATCCACTTCTGCGGCGGTATATCGCCCTCCCATTCGATGGTGTTGAACAATTCGGGCTGGATCATCGGTTGACTGCTTACCTGAACTGGCGCAGGCAAAGGAGGCGTCACTTCTGCTCCGTCAGTTGACGGAGGGGGAGCAGGAACCGGCTTTTTCTGGGACTCGCGCCACGCTCTGGCTGTCTCCTTGGTCACGAGGACCGCTCCATCGCTAAAGGTGACTTCCGAAGCAGGTGTGCTTTCCTCGAATCTCAGGCGATCCCAGGTGCCATCTGATTTGACCTCCACATAGCCAAGACGGCCATCGGACACCCCCTTCGCAATCGCATCCTTGATTGCCTCTGGATTTAGGACTCGTGGAAAAGCCGGAGAGGCATAAAAAGCGTCTCGGACAGATGGAAGAGGCCATTCTTGAAAAGCCGGGGGCCAGTTTTTGATGAGTTGGGCTGGCGTGATCGTTCGTGAGAAGATGTCCAGCGTGTGGAGCGGGTCGAGAATGGCTCCAATGGGCGAGTCGGCGCTGCCATGAGTCGGCGTTCCCATGTCATGGCGTTTCACCGTGTTGTCCTTGTCCAGCAGGAAGACATGCTTGTAGGCACGCCAGACAGCATCGCGTAGATCACGCTTGGCTTTGGCGATGTTCTCCTTGGTCAAGGTTTGTTGCTGGTGATCCAAGTCCTCCCCCACCTCATTCCAGATGGTTTCCCAAGCCAAAGCCCTCCTGGCACTTTCGTAAAGGGGGCCTGTCTGGTCAGGCAGCACCACCACGATCCCGCTTTTGAAGGTTCGTGACGAGTTGCCTGCGTGCCGGATGATTTCCTCGGCATATTTCATGGCGGTCACCTCGTTGTCCGCTCCTTGCTCGGGGCTTCCGATCACAAAAGTGATCCGCTGCTTGTCCGGCACATCTCCGCTCTTCGCTTTGAAAAACACTCGATCCACATCCGAGCGTGGTTTGAACTCCTGCTCCACAGCCTTGCGAATCATTTCATCCACTTGGGTTGAAGGAACGACGGCTTTCCGGTCGGCGAATCGCTTGTTCAGGTTCTCGCGAATACTGAACCGATAGGCCTTCTTTTCGATGGTCAGGTAATAGCAGGCATCCGACAGCGCCTCCAGAACCGTCTCCAGCTCTCCCAACTCGATACCCGGACCGCCTACAGCAAAGCGAATCTCGGTGGTGGTCGCCTCAGCTTTGACCGTGCCACCGTTGGACTCAAAGAAGATCACACTGGCGACCTGCTGGTGAAGCCGCGCTTTGCGGACGGCGTCATGAGCTTCCTGGTCCAGCCGCAAGGCATGTGCCGCAGGCTGCCCCGCGATGTCGGTGATCACGGCTGCTTCGACCTTATCATTGCCGAGTTGGGCAAAAACCTCCCGGCGAAAGATCGAGTCCTCCAACGGAGCTGTGCCGAGGGTGATGATTGGGTCCTTGTGCAGCTTCTTCGTTCCCTCGCTGTAGGCACGGGCCACCCACATGGCCAGCAACTTCAAAACCCCGCGTGTCTGCTGGAACTTGGGAACCACCTGCCACTTACGTTCAAACACCGACAGCAAAGCCGGATGGAAGGGATAGCAGCGCTCAAACTCAGCCTGAGCGTGCTCGGCTTGGATTGTGCCTGTCATCAGACCTTGGTTTTGAAGAAACCACTCGGCTTGAGCCTTACAAATGGCCGTCGCTTCCTTGGGCAGCAAGACGCGGCCATGGGTGCCAACGGGAGTCGTCCACTCAAACAACCGCCTGCGGATGATCTCGGCAGTCTCCGAGCCAGCGGTCATAGGAATCGCCCGGCCCTTGCGGTTGAGCATCTTCGTGATGCGATTGTAGTCGTCATGATCCTCCTGGGTCATCTCCAGCTCGGAGGCGGGCACCGAAACCACCAGCACAGAGCGCTGCCCGAGATTCTCGGTCAGGATGTGAAGGAAGTTGTAGAACTGATCACCCAACTTCTGCGGGCGGAAGCGACTCACATAATTCATCAGCTCATCCATCATGATGAGTGTCGGCTGATCGCCCAAGACCTTCCTCACCACATCACCGCCCGGAGCTGTTCGCTGGGCATCATGCTCGGCCACGAGATCAAAGCCTTCCTGGCCTCGGAGCTGCCAGGCGATCTCACCCCACGGGGTGTAACGCTTGGGAGTGCCGTCATCCCCGCCGCGACCAGCCAGGGAATCAAACTCGGTTCCCACAAACACAGCCACATTGGCCTTGGGCACCGCACCGGTTCCCGCCCGCTTGATGATGTCAGGCACGCCAGTCCAGACGGAGGCCTGTGGCCCGCTCGTCGCAAGATGCCAGAGAAGGGTCAGCGCATGGGTTTTACCGCCTCCGAATTGGGTCGCGAGGTTGAATACCGAGGACGTTCCCTCAGCCTCGCCTGAAAGCCGACGCACAACCTGGGAAGAAAGGTCCAGCAGATTCGCAGCGAGGAAGGTTTTGGAGAAGAAAAGCTCGGGCTTTTGGTAGTCTGCCCGCGCCCGGCCATCACGGACCTCGTCCAAGTGAACGGCAAATTCGCCAGCGTCCAGGGCACGGCCCAGATCCCGCATTTCCGCGCGGGGTTTGATCACATCATACCAGGGTTTGAGGCTCATCAGGAGACAGGTCAGAGAGGGTTGAAGATTCCAGTGCCTGCATTCAAGCGCCACCACGAGAAAAAGCCATAGGGAAAGGTGCCGCTTTCGGTGCGTGTGCCTACCACCACGAGCGTCTCGCCATCCATTTCGAGGCGGCTCTGCGTCCCCAAGGCGTCGATGACTTCGGTTTTGAGTTTGCGCACCAGTTCACCGGCCTTGCCTTCCTCGTTACGGTAGCAAAACAGCACCCTCAATCCGGCCCTGACACTCAGGATTTTCCAAAGAGAGTAAGCGATGAAATCGAAGTCCTGGCGGTTTTCGAGTTCCGCTATGAGGCTGGGAAAGCGCCACTTTCTGCCCGTCTCGGGGAAGGCCACGACATCCAAGCTGAGGTATTCGCTTCTGGCCACCGGGAGCAGGTCAAGTTTGTGCCCTTTGGCCGAGGCTCGCAAACTCAGCTCCTCGCAGGCTTGCACGCAAGACGCCGTGAGGTGCTTGGTCCATGGACCTAGTTTGCCTTCTAATGATGCCTCACGCAGCATGGCCCCTGCTTCTGTGCCGTTTACGACGGAATGGAAGGCTGTCTGGAAGGCTTGAGACGTGGGATTCATGATTTGGAACAAGCTCCGAAATCAAAGCCATACACTCACCCCTTTCGAGGTCTTCTGGAGCCTGAAACTTTAAGCATGATTGCGGCTACCATTCCCGCAATTTCGATAACCTCTTTGCGGTTCTCCCAGAGGAACTTGCCAACGCTTGCTGCCGACTCCTTGCACCAGCCTAAGATGCTATTCCAAAAGCCCTTGCTGGCTGCTTTTTGAGCGTCTTCGCTTCGGTTTTCGGATCGGGTGGACTCCAGAAACCCCGTTTTTTTTTCATCGGGCAGGGCGAGAAGCAGGGTCAGCACCAGCTCCCGTAAACCGTAGTTCTTCGATGCCGACACAAACAGAATCGACTCTTCAGCCACTTTGAAATCCTTGGCGACCCGCTGGCGCTTCAATAGCAGATGCCCCATCTGGGATTCCCCAGGCTCGTTGCGTTTTTTGTTCCAAGAATCCGAGGGGTCTGTCTTGTCTGCTTGAGTGAACAGGAAAAAGGCGGGGATCTCCAGTTCTTCAAGGCGCTTGCCGACCAGCTTCCACGTTCGCTGGTCTGCCGCGTAGTTTCGAGCATCCGCCTTCAAAGCCCAGAGCACCAGGTCCGCCTTTTTCACCGACTCCTCATACAGCGCCTGATAACGGGCATCTGCCTCATCGGATTCTCCGACTCCGGGCATGTCAATCACGGTGAGCTTGCGTTTATCGTGAAACTCCACCGTATGTTCCTGCGGCTGCATGGTGCAGGCCTGAACTGCTGATGTCTCAAAGAGATGGTCGCCGAACAACGCGTTGCAAAGGCTCGACTTTCCTGCGCCGGTCATGCCAAACACGCACACGGTCGGCGTGTAGTTCCAGATGGAGGTCACCTTGGCTCGGAACCGCTCGATCTCCTCTGGGCTGACGCCGGACTTGGGATGGCTCATCAAAGCAATCAGCTTCTCGACGATCTTCAGGATGGACTGGCTCTTGAGCCCTTTGGCTGCGGACGATCCTGCCTTCGCCGTTTTCTTGGCGGAAGGTTTGGGTGGCGCGACTTTGGGTTTGGACGTGGAGGCGGCTTTTTTCATCGTGACGGAAGGCGATTCAGCGATACGATCCTCAGGTGATGTCTTTGAGCGCACGATTGGCGACACTCAAAACGCGCCAGAGATAACACTCAAAATTGGTAGTTTCTCCTTTGCCACAAAGCTTTGTGTCAAAACTTAGTGGCCATTTCTTCAAGCCTAAATCCTTCGCGGACTTTGACCACTTCATGCGGAAACCGGACCGAGTCTCGTCAGCGACTCGAACATTGAGCTTAACACCAATCGTCTTCCCAAGTATGTGGTCGAATGTGTTCACTCTTTGCGATCCGGAACCTGGATTTGTTTGGACACTAAAAATCCTATTTTTCATGTGAGCCTTTCTCCCTGCCACAATTAACCAACGGCATAGAGGCTCGCTCTGGCCACTCTTTTCTACCCATTCGAGTCGAACTAAGTCATCAAATACCTCTTGCTGGAAAGAGCGTTTGTCCGTGACGAACTTTGACTCAATGACGTGAACCCATGCTGCTGGTGTTGTTGCTGGTGTTGCTGCTGGTGTTGCTGCTGGCGCTGCTGCTGGTGCTGCTGCTGGTGTTGCGGTGATAGCCTTCCATCGTTTCAAACAGAAGTCGATAGCCTGACCTGCACCAGAGGGCAGACCGGGATAAGGAACTTCGAGATCTAGATCCAACTTCGCGTTAGATGCGAGGAATTGATGGATAGGAAGTTTCAGAGACGATTCATTCAATAGGCGTTCCCTGCCGAAAAGTTGCTCCAATTCCAGCCAGTGCGCCACAGCCGAAACCAAATCTCCAGGATGAATATCGCTTTCCGTTGCCATAATAAATCTACACCCCCAGTCCCTTCTTCCTTGCCATCACGCCGTCCACCCAGCGTTTTTCCTCGGTCTTGGGGGGATAGAGGGCGCTGAGGGCTTGGGCGAGACGCCAGAATTTGGGGTCTTTGCCGGCTCCGTCGTCCACGAGGAAGCGCTTGAGCGCTTCACTGCGTCCGGCGGCAAAGAGGATCATGCTTTGATGCACGCGGTCCAGCGTCGTGTCGCCCACCTTGGTGATGGTCTTTTCTTCCCAGACGGTTTCGGCTTCGCCTGCGGGGGCGTTGGTGAGTTCGGCGAAGAGGTCGAGTTTGAGTTGGGCATCGACCTTCTTCTTTTTCGGGGCGGCAGCGGCGGTGGGGTCGGCCTTGCCGAAGAGGCGGGCGGTGCGCTCGGCCACGGGCAGGAGACGGGCGGTGTCGCCCTTCACTTCCACCACGTCCTTCATGTCCTCCAAGTGCGCGCCGAGGCCTTGGGCGATCTTCCGCGCGGCATCGTAATCGAGGTAGAAGCCCTTCAGCTTTGCCTTCTTCTTGCTGCCAGAGCCTTCGTCCTCGTCGTCCTCAGCCGCATCGTCTTCGTCCTCGCCTTCGTTGAGTCGATTATTCACCTTGGAAGCCATGTCCTTGCCCTGCGCGGCGGTGGAGAGGGTCCAGAGCCAGATGGCCGTGAGGCGCGCGTCTTCTTCAAAGCCGGAGACATCCGCGTCCTTGAAGACCATCGTCAGCGCCTCGCGCGAGACAGCGGCCCAGACGTGCTCCAGGTATTCCTTCAGCGTCACCTGCTCGCCACTGGCACGCTCCACGCGGCTGTAGCGGGAGAAGACCTCCAAGGCAGGCCCCAGGCAGGCAAAGATGGCGTCCGCGCCCACGACACCCTCTGCATCCAGCCGTGGCATCCATTCGTGAAGGCGTTTGGGCAGCTCTTGCAATACATCGCGCCAGTCGCCCACTTCATCCTCACGCACGTTGCCGTTCTCGTCTTCACGGGGACGAACAACGAGATGCACGCTTGAACCAAGCCTAGCCTGACCTTGCGCAGCTACCCTAGTTTCCATTTCAGTGTCAATGGGCCAAGAACCAGTGATTACCCAATTCGCATCAACCACTGCCTGAAGAATAGCTTCCCAGCTTGCGGTCGTTTTGCTGGCAAAAACAATTGTTCCAATTCCGCTCGGCGTAACCACCCTTCTTCCTTCCGCAAAGGCCTGGGTGAGCTTCCTTTCGTAAAATGCGATGTCTTTCTGCGCTCGATTCTCGGCGTGCGGAAGGTCAACGATTACTTCTTCAGCCTTTGGGACGTCAACGGTTGAAAAAAGTTCTGGGAAAGAGCTTCCCAACATTCGTTTCAACCATGGATAGAAAAAATCAGCAAGCGTAGCGTATGCGATTGCGTGGTAATAAGGGGGATCTGTGACCATAGCCTGAACGGCATCATTGGGAAGCGAGTGCTCGGTTGCCGAACACTTCTCAGCATGTCCAACATGCCAATTACTTCCGACGGCTTCCAAGACATGAGCATAGCGATCAATCATGATGCTAAATGCGCCGCTAGAGTCACCAATTGGGATGCCTTCAGCAAAATCCCACACGATTGGAATGGCTTGGCGTGCAAACAACTGCCTCGGACACTCTGCAACTGGCTCCCAACGGCAGCAGCTATTTGCAAGATCCGCCACTTTATCCACCGACAAAGCAAGTGAGGTTCGGATCGCTGATTCAAACCCACGATCATTTCCGACCGCTGCCAGTATCGGCGCAGTGCGAACATGTCGAGCAAGCGTCGCGAGAGCGAGTGCTTGCCGAGCCGTGTAAAAGTCGCCCCATGTCGCCGCACCGTATATCAACATTTTCACGATCCTGTGGCTTCCATCCAAAGTAATGGGTTCGTCGGGAACAGCTGTGAGATTGAACTCGTCTTTTCCGAGGCGCGACAAGCATTCGTCAACCCTCTTGAAAACTTGATGGTCAAAATCACGCTCTGTCCTGTAGAACCTGCCAACAACCGTGCTCTTCGTCGTGGCAACAGCCATCAGTCGTGCATTTCTTGCTCCACCCTTTGTAGCCTTTAGCTGAATGCGGACGCTTGTGACGGGCGTTGTGTAGCCACAGCACGGGCATGTCGCCGAACCTCGTTTCACAGTTCCATCGAACTTCGGTTTCTCGCAAACTAAGCTTTCATCACACTGATCAACCCATTTTCCTTTCTGCTTTGCTATAACCCGAATATCAACCCGCTTGGTCTCTGGGTTCGCAGTAAGTTGCAATGCGACAGAGCGATTATCTTTTTTTGCCAACCATAGCGAGCGAATCAAAGGCACCTCAGCCCCACACCCAGGTCCTTCGCAACGAATCGTGCGTGCCCAAATGTAGGCGATGGGAGTGGCTCCGTCCGGGTCCTTGGGGTAGAACTCGGCGAGTTCCTTCTCGGCCTGTTCTTTGATCCACGCTCCCCACTTGCGCACTTCGTCGGCGAGGCGCTGGCCGTATTTCGGGATGTATTCCAGCACGACCTTGTTGAGCAGGACGGGAATGGGATTGAGATCGGAAGCAAAGGCATCCGCGCCCACGCGCAGGGCCTCTAGCGGGATGGAACCTCCACCTGCAAAGGGGTCCACCACGAGCGGCTTAGGCCAGTCGGCGATGGCGGTCTTGGTATCGCGCAGATGGCTGGCGATCTCTTCCTCACTGAGCATGAACTCTGGCTCGGTGAGCGCCCGATGCGCTACAGCGGTGAGGTAGCGGGCGGTGTCCAGGTAGGCGGAGATGGTGGAGTTCTCCCAGTTGGCAAAGTCTGCGATGAAGTCGAGCAGAGCGTGGCGGACTTCCAGGGGGTCATCGAAGTGCTCGGGCTTCTGCCGCGCCTTCTCGAAGCGGGGTCGGGACTCCGCCCCCAGCAGCGCCTGCCGCTCATACGGTGCCCATGCAAGCATGACCGCCCGAGATGCCGCCAGGAAGGGCGGCGGGCAGGGCGCATCGCCTGCCCCCGGAGCCGTGTCCGGCCACAGCGAGGCACAGAGCACCGCACGACACGCCGCCAGCGGTCGCCGCGCCCACCAAATGTGCAGCGTGGAGATGTGCCCATGCCGGATGGACTTCTCCCGCCGCGCATGATCCGAGATGCGGCGGATAGGAAGATCAACTTCGATGAGGCGTTTGGGGTAGGCGGTCATGGGTCAGACGTTAACGACGGATTGCACTGATTGCTTGATGATCGCAAACCTCGCCGTCAGAAAACGTCCGTAGGTTGGAAGGTCAAACTGGAGCCTGTCGGGGTTGGTGATGAACTCTTCAGCGAGCAGGTGCTTTTCAATCGGCACCCCTTCTAGTTTCAGCCTTTTGAAATAGGTGGAGGGCAGCTCGGCACGCTTCCTGAGATTATCGCGTGCGCCGATGAACCGGAGGTTGCCAAGATGATTGATCTCGGCAGAGCGCAGACTGAGCTTGGTCCGCAAAGGGCTCTGGGGGAAAATGTGGTCGATTTGAGGTTCGTTGTCCTTGTAGCGAACCTGGAAGGGGCTCGCGCCAAACTTCTCCACATACACAAGATTCAAGAACAAGGGGCGAAGTTTCGGTGTCTGGAGGCGCTCGTCCGAAATGATGGTTTGATTCTCATCCCAGCCAAATGAGCTGCTGATGTCCCGAAGGGGGAATGCGTGGCCCTCACCTTTGGCAACGAATAGGTGCATTCGGTTGATGACCGAATCGGTGGAACTGCCGAACCATCCCAAAATCTGAGCGCGGTAGAAGTAGGCTTTCATCCTGGCCCGGTCGGTCGGTCCTGGCTTCGGATGATGAAACAGGTAGTCAAACAAGGGAACCAAACTGTTGAAGCTGGAAATGATCCTGGGCGAGATGACGCGCAAATCCTGAACCAGGAAGTCCGTGAGCTGCTCAAACGCTGCCTCTGCTGCCGCCCACTTGGTCCGCAGTTCGGTGATGAACTCAGGTGAGCGGAGCCTGTGCACGTCCACCCCTGCTCCACGGTTGAGTGCCGTGAGCAGGCATTTGAGCACAAAATCCCGCTCAAAGGGGAGCTGGGTGGAACTGAGCATCTCCACGGTGTCTTCGATATTCTCCTCCACGTCCGTGAAGTCTGTTTTCATCGCCGCGAACATCAGGTCTGCCGGGCTGAGCTTCGTGCCCCCCGAGTTCACGCGGACAAAGATGTTGAGGATGTTAGAGTATGGATAGTCAGCAGGACACGCGACCCCGTCCAGCGTCTGGGCGTAGAAATGGCGGTCCTCACGCAACAGTGAGATGAGCTGGGAGACATTCTTTCTGACGCGCCTTTCACGCTCCTTGTCTTGCCCATTGGCAGCATCCAAGGCATCATTCAGACGCTCTGAGATGTCCTCTGCATTGCGTTCTCTGTCGGACTCCATCAGATCACGCACCCGGTAGAATTGCTGGCCGGGCGATTCTTTGGCGAAGACGAGCTTATAACGGATGTCCTCGCCGTCCGAGGGCAATCCCGAGGTGATGTCAAAGTAGGCCACCCGCAAATCCTCGTCTGACGCACCGATGCCACCGCGAAAGATGGCGTAGAGCGATTGGATGCGCTGCTGACCGTCCAGAACCAGCGTCTTTTCGACACCCAGAGAACTCTTGTCCAAGTCGTAGAGCTTGTGGAGTTCCGCATCCCAATCAATCGCCCCCATGAATCGCCTGACACGAATTTCGTCTTTGGTTTTCCACAGCAGGATTGTTTGCACGGGGAAGTTCCGCATCAAGCTGTCGAACAACCGGATCATCTGCTCTTCGTCCCATACAAAAGGACGCTGAATGTGCGGCAGCAAGAGGGTTTGATTGATCTGTTCTGTGATGCGGAAGAGGCTTTGGGGAAGGTAGCTCATGCTCGGGTTGAAAATGATGTGTTGAGAGGTCGCTAGTGTGCTCCTTTGGCTGCATCGAACTCATCAAGAATCACCACGTCTGGGAAGTGCTTGCTGGCCCCTTTCTGAAACTCCTCGTTCGAAAGGGTCTCGTAGGTCACGCCTTTGAAGGTGAGGTTGATGGCCATGTCTTTAACGAAATCCTCCGCGCTACCAAAGCTGCGCAGGATTTGCTCATGCAGGAAGGAGCGCACAAGATCGTCTTTGGGGCTGAGTCCCAATGAACCGACCCACTCTCGGGGCATTCTTATTCGCACGGAGGGCAGCAGACGGTCGGTGAGGCGGGCGGCATTGTCGGCGATCACGGCCTCCAGATTCTGGGTGAGCAGTTTCTTGAAGGCGGCCACGCTGGCACGGAGTTGCTCAACCTCTTTTTCAAACGCCTCCTTGAGATCGCGGCGGATGACGATGCCGAATCCGGGCACGGAGCGCAGGTAGGTCTTGATGATGCTCTGTTTCTTTTTCTGAAGCTGCTTCTCGGATAGGCCGGTCTTTTCGTCCTTGATGTCGCGATCCCCGATGACTTTGAACGAACTACGGAGGCGCTCCTGCATATCCTCGTCCTCAGCGAGGCCGAGCAGCTCGGGCGGGATGGTGGCAGTGTGGCGGGAGACATTGCAGCCCTCCATTTCAAACTCAACGAACTCCAACTGGGCATTGAAGACGCGCACCTTGCGGGCGATGTCGAACTTCACCGGCGGGTTCTTGGCGAGATCCGCCTTGGTTTGCTCGATGTCGGTCGAAGTAGCAGAGTCCAGCCCCACCAACTGCTCCTGCACTCCCTGCGGCCCAAGACCGACATCACGGGCGACGGCTTCCGGCACGGAGAATAGTTCAATCGCGTTTGGGTGATCAGCATGCGTGGAACCAGCCTCGATAAGAAGCGGCGTCGGCGTGAAGATGAGGGTGTGATCATCACTGATGACGAGGCCGATGCGCACGCCCTCCTGGTGACGGCAGATGAGGGTGCCGTGACGGGCTGCGGCCTCCTGAAGCCGCTGCAAGCCCTCAACGGTGCCGTAGCCCAGCCGATAGACCTCCGGGTCAACATCTAGGATGACGGAGCCCGAAGCCCCGCCTAAACGCTCCCATAGGCTCTCCATCGCCTGCGCGAGAGGAAGGCTAACGCCCGGTGCCATGTAAAGCCAGCGGCGGCTCGCGGAGCCAAGCATGGCGACGATTTTGGCCTCGTCGGCATTGGTGATGGAGGGAGCGGCGGGAGGCATGGCTCAAACTATTTCTTGGCGAAGCGTGGCTTGACCTTCTTGGGAGCGGGCTCTGTGGTTTTAACGACCTCTTTTTCGGGAATCGCAGGCGCAGCAGGATGGAAAGAGACGGACGGCAGTAGCAGGGGCAGGTAAGGCCCGGTGGCCATGATGCTGCGCAGCATTTCCCGTGCGACGCCGTAGAGGATGGAACTGCCCGTGGTCTCCACCAACTGGGGCGTCTGCTCCGGCACAAAGGCACCCGCCTGAACGCTGAACCAGCCCTGCATGAGAATGAAGAAGTTGTAGGGGGCGTTTTTCTCCGGCGGCACATTCTGGCGCAGGGTCAGCAAAAGACGCCACATGTCCTGCTCCTCGTTGCCATTGGTCTTGGGTGGGCAGGCCCGCGTCTCCACCTGAAGATCTTCCAGTTCAAGCTGGGGGGGCTTCGCCGGATCGTATTTGGGGTTGGCTGTGCAACTGACCTCGGTGACGAAGTAGGAATGCAATTCAAGAGGGGACACTCTCGCTTTCATGGGCAGGCGTGGTGGAGGGATGAAGATTCCAGGTGGGGAAACGGCGGGGCAGCGAGCGCTGGCGGAAAGGGTGAAAAGCGGACTGCTGCCGCATGAAATCAGGGTGGCGGCAGCGGAGGTAAGTGACGTTCACATGACCGTCCATCAGGGCATTGAGCAGGATGTTCATGGAACGGGAAGGCCGCTCACGTCCAGACTCCCAACGAGTCCAGGTTTTTTCGCCCAGTTGCAGCAGGTGGGCAATCTGCTTCTGGGTCAGATCCAATGCCTGACGAAGTTCCTTGAGCTGCACCGGGGTCATCAGACCCATGTGACGGGCCTTCACTGCCTCGATCTCGGCCTCGGCTTCGCCCGAGAGGTAGATCTCACCGTCTGCATCTTTCCAGGCCGAGACTTGCACTTCGATGGTCTCTGCGATGCCGTCGCCAGCAAGCGTGGGGATGTGAACGGGAACTTTGGTTTTAGCGGGCTTCCAACCGGGGATGGGCGGGGTCATAGATTTTCCTCTCCTTTTAGCGGCACATGGGCCGAGTAGATGATGATCAGCTTGCCAGATGGGGTGAGATTGATTTTGGCGTAGAGTTTGATGCTGCGGAAATGGAACCAGAAGGCCCAGACCTCTCCAGGCTCCCTCATTCCGGTGATGCGTCGCCCAAGAACGCTGTCTTGCGTGATGGCATCGGCCATGGCGGTGTTGCGTTCAAAAGCCCAAGCGTCAGGAAACCGGGCCTCGAACTCATTGCGCGCCCTTTGCGTCACCAGAATTTCGGCTGAGACACCTTTGCGTAAAATGGCAGCAACGCTCTTCCGCCACGGTGCGGGGATAGGAACGGGTGATGGTGATTCATGGGCCATAAACGTATCAATTGATACCTGTCATGCAAGTCTTAGTTATTCACATTCACTCCTCACGCAAGACGACAGGCCGCGCCGGGTCGTCGAGTCTGATCTTGTAATGCTCGATTTTTACGATGGGCTGCCAAGGGAGTCCATCGAAGGGATCGCGGAAGATGTTCAGCGAAGGCTGAGTGGCGCAATGCAGGACGACGTAGAGCCAGTAGTCCTTCCGCAGTCGGCGGGCCGTGTTGTATTCGTTGGAGGTCAGGGCGATGTCTCCGTCCTCCGAGCGGCCTTTGACCTCGATGAAGCGAACATCCAAGGCCGTCTTGGGGTCCTCCGGGTGGGGAAGGCGGGAGATGAGATCGAAGCCCCGGTTTTCGGACTCCACGCTCTCCACTTCGCGGCCCTGCGCCCGTTCATAAGCGATCACAAAATCCACGGCAATGCGCTCGATTTCGGGATTGGAGACCATGGGTTTGACGGCTGGTTTGTCACGGTCTGGATGCGGGAGCACCCAAGCTGACCCCAAAAGCTGGATGTCGCCGATGGAGCATTGCCGCTCCTGGGCAAGCTCCGCGCGGCGGTTGTCGAGGCGGTGCCCAAGCTCCATCAGCTTGTCCTCGGAAATCTTGATTCGGCCATCCAATCCAGATTCCAACGAGCCGCCTTCTTTTTGCAGGCACAGGTCCGCATAAATGGCATTCTCCCGGTTGATGATGGTGTTGAGGCTGATTTCGACGTGGTCGGAGATGACCTTGACCTCACGTTCACGCCCCGCTTTGACCTCATCAAGCATAGGCACCAGGGCTTTTTGATACAGTGCTGTCTCTGCCTGCTCACGAGTGACAAAAGTAACTCCCGGAGGGGGAGGGACGGGCGTTTCTGGAGCCACGAGATCCAGAAACAAAGTGGGCTGCCTGATGGACATCTCGCCATCCATCTCTGCCTGGACGACAAAGAGGCGCTTTTGCAGGGCGTTGCCACGTCCATCGCGAATCGCAGCCGAGAACACATACAACTGCGCGGCCATCCGCCTTTGCAGGTCATAGAAGACAGCACCACGGGCCAGATGAGGCTGCACACGCTCCCAAGCCTCCTCGCGAACGGTCTCAAACAAAGGATGACCAGGTGTGACCCATTCGTTGGTGGCATCCCGTTTGAGAAGCTCCTTGTCGAAAACTACTGCCCCGTATTCGCGCCCCAGCCTGCCATGACGGCTTTCGAGCCTCTCGCCCACCGGCCAGAGATGCCGGGGAACACGGCCAACCCTGTAAACATGGGAATCCTCTTTGTGCGCTTTTGGAGCCAGCCCCACCTCAGGTGAGGCAGCCAGGAAGAAATCCTCAATCACCTCTGGCACCAGTCGGCGCTCGCGGGCCTGTGCTGATTTACCAAGAATGGCGGAAAGGTTTAACTCCCGCTTGGCAAGCCCCTCCAGTGTTGATTGCGTGATGCTTTCAAAACGACCGCGATCCACGCTTTGGACAATGCGCTGCTTGATCAGGTCCTCCGTCATCTGGTTGTGCGCATACATCTGGCGCAACATGCGTTCGAGTTCGTTGGATGGGAACACATCCCCCAAGACATTGAAAACGACGCCCGTTCGATGCGGGTCCAGATCATCCTGAATAGCCTCGATACGCTCGAACAGCTTGTGCAGAACGCGGCCTTCACGAGTGTTGGTGGAAACAAAGTTGAAGATGAGGCAGTCCTTTTCCTGACCGTAGCGATGAATGCGCCCCATGCGCTGTTCCAACCTGACCGGGTTCCAAGGGATGTCGTAATTGATCATCAGCCAGCAGAACTGAAGGTTGATGCCTTCACCGGCAGCCTCCGTGGCGATGAGCACCTGCGCCGACTCGCGGAACTCGCGCTCGGCATAGATGCGCGTGCCGGGTGTGTCGCGGTCTCCGATCTTCATGCCGCCATGAATCATGGTGAGCTTGAGGCCCCACTCCCGCAACTTGCCCATTGGCCGGCCATCCTTCCCATCCCCGGCCAGGTAGTCGAGGGTGTCTTTGTGCTCCGTGAAGATGAGAAGCTTCATGTCCGGCTGTGAAAACAAGCCTTGCTTGATCAACAGCCCCTTTAATGCGCTGAGTTTGACCTCGACTTCTTTTTTCTCCAACTCCTTGGCGAGATGAATGAGCTTTGAGAGTTCCTGGATTTCTTCGCGCAGGGCGGCTGGATCAACATCGGCGACGACACCTTCGAGCTTGGACATGATGTCAGCCTGCTCCTCATCCTCAAGATCCTCGAAGTCATCTGGCAGCCTGCGCTCGATTTGGGAACGTTGATAGCCCTCCGGGTCTTCGAGGATACGCTCACGCTTCTCCTTCATGCGCTCAAGACTGCGGCGAACGGCATAAAGGCTGGAGGCAAAGCGGCGTTGGGGAGCAAAGCGTGAAGGTTTGAAATGGTTTAACCTGGTTCAAGCTGGTGTGAAATGGGTCTGGCGCAACTCGCGCAGATTCCCCACGCTTTCGTTGATGGGTGGCCGGATGAACACTAAAATGGTGGCATGCGCTCGCCTAAACCCATTGTTCGTTGGCCTGGTGGCAAAACCCGGCTGCTCGCCCGCCTTCTGCCCCTGATTCGCCCCCACGAGTTGTTTGTTGAGGCGTTTGCTGGCGGGGCGGCCGTGACGCTCGCCAAGGAGCCGTCGCGGACGGAGATCCTGAATGACCTCAACGGGCAGCTCGTGAACCTTTACCGCCACGCTCAATTCCACCTGGAGGCTCTCGTTGCCGAGGTGGAGTTCACGTTGAACTCCAGGGCAGACCTTGAGGCGATCATTGAGCAGCCTGGTTTGACGGGCCTCCAGCAGGCGGCCCGCTACCTGCTCAGGAACCGCCTCAGTTTTGGGGGCAATGGCGGCTCGTTTGCGGTGAGCAAGCAGGCACAACCAAGCCGAGCGGCCGTTTTGGAGAAATTGCGGAGCTTTTCGGCCAGGCTGGACAAGGTGGCCGTGGAGAATCTGCCGTTTGAGCGGCTTTTCCAGAACTACGACTCCGCGCGCACGTTCTGGTTTCTTGATCCACCGTACACGGCGGGCGAGGTGGACAATTACGACGCCTGGGATCACGCGCGGATGGCTGACTTTGCCGCGCGGGTGGTCAATTTGAAGGGTGACTGGCTGGTGACGGTAAATGACACGCCGGAGAACCGGGAGCTTTTCAAGGGGCACGAGGTCCAGCCTGTTGTATCCCACTCGGGCGCGGTGAACCGCCTCAAGCTGCCTGACGCCACCTTTGGCGAGCTGGTGATCCGGCGCGGGAAACGGGCTGCGGTGGCTTGGGTGGGGCATGGCGAGGCAAGGAAGGCGGCCTAAAGAGCCGCCCAGGCACCTCCCAGCGCGGCCTCCTCAATAAGCAGGGCGGCGCGTTGTGGGGCGAGCTGGGGGAAGTGCAGCGCCAGCCTGTGCATGGCGTCGTCCGGACTGGCTGACTTGAGAATCAGCCGCTCAATGTCGAGGCCCTCGCCTGCCGACAGGCTGAGCATGCGCGCCGGCGCGGCTGGTTGCGGGTCCAGCTCCAACTCGAGGCCGAAACGCTCGCTGAGCGTGCCCAGGGCGGCGGGGGCGAGGCGGATGCCGGCCTGTTTGAGGCGGGCGAGCACTTCGGCGGTGTCGCCGACCTCTTCAGCCTCCTGACCAAAGGCGATCTTGGGCGGCTGGCCAGTGAAGCCGTTGAGCTGGAGCCAGGGCCTGAAGAGGTGCTCCCGCAAGGTCTCTGCCAAAAAGGCGGCGTCATGCGCGCGGATGTCCGCGCGCACCTGGCTCTGACTGTCGCTGACCCCAGATCCGAGGCCGGTCGGCTTGGCAATAGAGCTGGTCTCTTGTCCCAGAACCGCGCGGCTCATTTCCGCGTTGATCGCCTCAAATGCGCGCTGGTGGGCATCCGCGCTGCCGCTCGCCGCCTGGGTCAACTCCACCTGCGTTGCCGTGCTCACGACCAAACCGCCAATACGCGTGCCCATGCGGAGCGCGCGCTCCAGCATGTCGCGGGATTTGCTGTCCTCCTTGGGGACCTTGGCGACAGGAAAAGGGCTGCCGTAGCGGTCGAGCCAGCGCACCCACCACTCCCGGATCAGCGTCTTGAAGAAGAACCACCAGACCAGGCTCCGCATGGAGCCTCCCCAACAGTCCGGCGTGGGCAGCAGATGTGCGCGATGCGCGATGTACGCGCTGCCTGGCCGGAACCAGCGGGCCGTGGGCAGGCGGGTGACGGGATCGACGTGCTGGATATGCATCATGCCGTCCTGCCAGCGCAGCAGGTGAAAAGGCACGTGGCGAATCGTGCCCCAGTCAAACTGGAGGCCAGAAGTCGTGGCGGGTTTGTAGGTCCGCTCAATCACGGACACCGGCCAGATGTGTCCCAGGAGCAGGGGCAGACACACGCCGCGCTTGAAGTCGGGCAGACGGCTGATGGCGTCCCGGATGGCATCGGCGGCGAGCTTGTCGTCCGGGTTTTTCTCCCTGGCTGGCAAAATGGACGGATCGTCCCCGAGCACGGCCATCAGCCGCGTCGAGATGAGGGATTGCATGTGCGAGTCCGAAAGCACCGCGTCCCGTGCGATGGCGAAAAACTGCGTGGTGTCACCCTGCTCCGCCGTGCTGAGGGCGGACAGGATCAGGTCCACGTTCATGCTGGGCAGGGTGCAGGGTGGCTCGTTCAGCGGGTTGCTGATCGTCTGGGGCTGCATGGGCGTCCAGTCGCGGAGGCGGCTGTGGAGCTTGGCAAGAAGCTGGTCTGGGCGGGGTCTAGCCATAGAAGGTGGAGGTGAAGGCGTCCACCGTCCGGCGGAGCCAGCTTGGGTTCGGGTCCCGCGCCGTAGGTTGCGAGAAGCTGCCGATGGGCATTTCAAAGACGTCCGGCTGTCCTTCCACCTCCAAGGCAAAGACGCTCAGCTTCGTGCTGTCAAAAGTGTCGCCATGGTTTCCAGCGGCGTCGAGATCGCAGACGAAAAGCCCCTTCTCCTTCTTTTGAAGCAAAAAGTCGTCCTTCACCCATTTGTCAGGCGGAAGGGCCAGCAGGCGGTCCGTGGCCGTGTTCACCAGCAGACCGCCGAGCTTTTCCTTCATGCGCATTTTCGCTTTAGGATTGTCGGGGTCCTCCTGTGTTTCACCGCTAACAACGATCTGCACACTGAAGCCGGCCGCTTCGAGGGCCGCCTTCATCTGGCTGGCGAAGTAACGCTCATTCGAGCCGTCGATGCCCACGGCGCGGAGCGTGCCTCCGGCGTGCTTGAGTGTCTCACAGGCGCGAATGACGAGGCTTTTGGAGAATTCAGGGTTGGCGCTCTTCCAGCGCACGATCAGCCGCGCGCGCCGCTCCGCGCCCTTAGCCTGCGTCAGGGTGAGAGAGCTGGGGTTGCTCTTGGCGTTGGTGGTCGTGGCGATGTCGTAGCCAGCGCCCCAGGAGCCCGCGCCTGCGATGTTTTGCACCGCACCGACCACGCGGGCCAGCGTGGCCTCTTCCTGCCCTTCCTCAATGGTGCCGAGGTCAAAGGCGAGGCAATCCTCCGCTCCCTTGGCTTGAGCGGCATCAATCGCGGTCGATGGCATGGCCACCAGGCCGCCAGGAATGCGTTTGAGCGCGTAGTTGCGGTCCCAGGCGTCTTTATCGAAAGACAAAGCTCGATGCTGTTCTGGCGTTATTGGCTGGCGAGTTTCGAGATCGTAGAGTTTCACGCCGCACTTTTCAGCATCCCACACATCGACTCGCAGGCACAAGACGCCTGCCGCGCTCCTATACCAGTGACCATTTGCATTTGGCTCAAAGGTCATACCCTTGGGTGGTTGTCCGATTTTGAAGCACAAATGACCTTCGTCTGGCGGGGGTGTCGAAGCCATCACCAGGCGGAAGGTTGGATCACGGCTGGCGATGGGCTCCATAGCTTCCCACAACTCCGCAAAGTCGGGAATGAAGCCGATCTCATCAATCAACACGTCACCCGTAAAGCCGCGCGCCGTGGCAGGATTTGGGGCGATGATTTGCGTGCGACTGCACACCCCCGTGCTGTGCCAGAGCCTCATCTCTAGGCGGCTTCGCTCAAACAGGTCCGCGATGCCATCCACGTCGATTTGTTTATAATCCTTACCGTCCCTTTCAGCCAAATTGAACCGCATTCCGGCGGCAGCAGCTTCCGCCGTGAAGTCATCCAGGGTGGCGTGAAAAACGGCGGCCTCTTTCTTGACGGTGTCGCGCAAGTTCTCCCTCAGCATCTGCACGGCCCCGCTGACGATGCTGTCTTGCTTATAGATCAGCTCCTTGCCAACATTAAGAGACGCGCTCGCAAACGTCACGAGCCGCCCCTTGAACTTCATCATTTTTTTCAGAGCGATGCCGGAAAACAAGGTTGTCTTCCCGAACTGCCGCCGAGTCTCGACATACATCATGCCGGTGCTGTCGCATCGCTTCAGCACTTCAAGCTGAGGCGGGAGCCAGACCAGGCGCTTGCTCACCAGGCATCGCCGAACAGATGCTTGCCCAGCGCCTCCAGTTTGGTGTCCGCGGCCATGTCACTCGTGGCGATCTCCTTGGCCTTCTCATCTTTGGAAAACTCGATGAACAGCTCTGCCGTCTCGCGTTGGAATCGTTTCTTGTCGAGCGCCAGCTTCTCCTGGTCCAGGCCGTGCTTTGAGCGGTCCAGGTCGAGCTTCTCGTCATCCTGCTCGATTTTCGCGATGGCGGCGAGCGCTTTGGCGAGCTTGTCCACGCCCACGCCGGTGAGGACGGGCTTCCCCTGCTCATTGAATTCCACGCTCTGTCCCTCTTCCAAGGCTTCGTGGATCTTGCCTACTGCGATGGCGAGAAAGCCCTTCGACATGCGGCCGCCGGCCGCCTTGGCGAGACGCACGCTGAGCTCGCCGAGCTTTTCGATTTTATGGACGCTGTCCTGGTCCTTCAGCCAGTCCGCAAAGCCTCCGCTGCGCCACAGTGACAGGTTGGCGTCATTGATCGGCGCATCCTGGCACTGCGGAAGGGCGTTGAGCCATTCGAGAATGGTTTGTCCGTTCTCGTTTTCCCGGAGCCGCATGTTCAGCTCCTCGCGCACGGCGTGGGGCAGACGAGCGATCTTTCCGGTGCGGGCCATAACGGATCAGGAGCGGGCTGGCCAGTGCCAGGTGTGAGGAGCTTTGCTGTCGTCGCGGTGGCGACTCATGAGCCAGAGTGAATCCGGCCCGTCGAGAATGGCCTGTCCGTTCATGAGGCCGCTTTCCTCATTCCAGACTCGCACGATGATGGCGGGAACGATGTCGCCAGGCTGCACAGGGTTTCCGAGGCCATCATGAGCGTCCATTAAGCCAGCGGCCTTGCGCCGCTCGCGTTGATAGCGGATGGCGGCGCAATCGGTTTCAGAGAGGACATAGAGGACAGTGCGTCCGGTGGTGGGTGTCGAATTCATATCAGGAAAAGCAGAGCTTCAGAATTGCGGCGGGAGTCACAAAGCCGAGCGTCACGAGGTCGCCGCGGCCTTGGGTGCGGAAGGTTTTGGTGGTGATCCAGTCGCCCTCGCGGTCTGTGCGCGGATCTCGGCTGTCGAGGCTCGTGTTGGCTTCGATGGTGCTCATTGTGGCACCTGCCAGGCTTGTGCTGGTCACGATGCCGGCATGGCCTTGGGCCGTGTTGCCGTGGCGGGCAAACCAGATCGCCCCAGGCACGGGCTTGGCGCTGGTGAGGCGCAGCTTGTTGAAGGCCTCAAAGCTCACACGCACGCCCGGCCCCATCACGCGGAGAAACTTCGCGGCTTCATCGCCGTGCATTTCCACGCGTTGGAGCACGCGGCGGATGACGGCCTCACAAAACGCCGCGCAGTAAGCCCAGCCCTCTTTCCATGGCGTGGGGCGCATGAGATCACGCAGCTCTTTGACCAGGGCCGTGTCCGGTCCCGGTGTGGCGGGGTTGTCCCATTGAGCATTCGGGCGCACTTCACGCAGGCCCACGAAGCGGGAGGCCTCGCGGATGATGAGCGCTCCAAACTGCTCCTCGGTCATAGTGATGAACTGGCTCATTTACCCCTCCTTTCGACATGCGTGATGCCCGCGCCGGTGATCTGCCAGACTTTGATGCTGCTGTGCTCGGCCTCGAAGGCGGCTTCGACCCAGTGAAAGCGCTCCAGATCGGCCAGCACCATCTCCACCTCGCGGGCTTTGGCGTTGAGGCCGGGGGGCAGGAAAATGTTGGCGATGGAATCCGCGCGGTGCGCGCCATGGCGGCGGCGGTAAAGGGCGGTCAGCACGGCGGCGCGCAGATCTTCGAGGCGCAGTTGTTCGTCAGTGGTTTCCATGGCGTCCTTGTTCGCCGTTCCCGGTTCGCGGTTCGCTGTTCACGGCGTCACTTACGTTTTGCGGCCAGGCTGCGCTGGAATTCGATGATCTCTTTTGGAGTCGCGCGGCGGATGGTGAAGGCGGCCTCGATCTCGGCGCGTTTGGCGGCCTTCGCGGCCTGGCGTGCCTTGTCAGCATGGGTGCCGTGGACCTCGCAGCCGTGCCGGTGGAGCATGGCGGGCCACAGGGCCTGGCAGGCGGTGAGAGGGCCTTCAAAAACGGCCTTTTCGAGACTCCAGCCCCATTCGGCCATCATGGTTTCCAGCATCACAAGCAGCCAGCCTGGGCCGCGTATCGTGTTCACTGCTTTGGCGAGCGCGCGGAGGCGCTCCTCCATTTCCTTTTCCGTGGCAGGCGGCGCGGCGGCCGCCTCTACGCGTTTCCCGCGTCGTCTCCGGCGAGGCGCTTGTATTCGGCCTCCAGCCACTTGTTGAGCCGGGCAAAGTCGTCCGTGGTGAAGTCGAGTGTGAAGTCGAGCACCGCTCTGCGAAAGGCTTGGGCGTCGCCCGCGTCGATGAGCGCCTTTGCGGCGCGCGGATCGTAAAGCAGGAAGGCCGCGACGGCCTTGGACACGCCGCCGGAGTAGAGCAGCGGCTCTTGTTTGGCGAGCTCGTCCACCTCGGGAGAGAGCAGCAGGAAGGCTGGATGCAGGGCCTTGAAGGTCTTGCCGGCGATGACCAGGCCGGCGGCTCCGTCGAGGATGCTGCGGGCCTCATCGCGCCCCATGCCCTGCTGGCTGGCGAGGCGTTCCGCCTCCGCGCCGGCGTTGTGGATGGCGAGGTTCGCGGCGAGATCGGTGATGACGGGTTTTTCCATAAATGAGGTCAGAGGTTAGAGGTTAGAAGTGAGAAGTCAGGGCTCTTCCCGCCGCTCGTTTAGCAGGGCCTGGCGCGCGGCCTGGCTCTTGAGCTTGCCGCGCTGGTGGACATAGAGCAGGGAGAGCAGGGTCACGCCGCCAGCAGCCCATGAGATCGTGGTCATGGAGAGAGCGGCCTGCGCGGTGAGGAGGAGGCCGCAGATGATGACGGTCCAGAATTCCGTGGTGGAGACGCCGGGTTTGAGGGGTGGTGTGGGGATGCCGGATTTCATGGGTTTGGAGGCCGAGAGCGGAGAAGTCTCGCGCGCTGAATGCGGCCCGGTCGGGATGGCCTCCGGGCCGTGGTTCAGCGTGCGGCGGCCCCTACTTTCCAGAAGGGACCGCCAAGGGGCCGTTGAAATGCTGCGCGGCGGCGTCCACGGCCACGCTGGCGACGCGCAGGGCGGCGGCCTGGGCCTCGGGAGAGTCGAAGGGCGTCTCCGTGATGAGCAGCTTCGCCGCCTCGCCCGCAGCCAGCACGGTGGCGGCGGCCAGGGGCTTGTTGTCCGCGCTCAAGTTGGACTGCATCGCGGTGGAGACGCTGCTCACGACCTGAAAGCCAAGCTGCCTGCCGGCCTCCTTGAGGTCCACCTTTTCACCGGCGGCTTTTTGTGCGGCCAGGTTGATGCTGGCGCGTGCGATCATCATGCCGGTGTCCATGGCGTCCCGCTTCGTGAACGCCGCGCAGTTGGCGAGGCAGAGAAGAGAGAAGAGGGAAGAGAGAAAATAGAGGAGAGACTTCATAAATCGTGAATCGTGAATCGTGAAACTTTGAAACTTGAAACCCATCACGCGGCGGTGGCGCTGACGACGGCGCTCCATTCACCGGAGCCATCCGCGTTGACCGCGCGCACGCGGTAGTGGCGCGTCTGCCCGGTCGTGACCGTGTGCGTGTAGGTGCTGGAGGCCGGGCTGTTGATCGTGGTCCAGGTGGCTCCGCTGTCGCTGCTGGCCTGGACGACGTAGCTGGTGGCGTCCGTTACGTCCGGCCAGTCCAGAACGATCTGGCCGCTGCCTGGCGTGGCGGTCACAACCGGAATGCCGATGTCCAGCAGGTAACGGTCCCCGGTGGCGGTGTCGAGACGGTAGGCGGGCTGGTCAATGAGGCTGTCCCACATCTGCCCTTTGAAGGCCAGGCCGCGCTCCTTGCCGTCGTCGTAGCTGATCTTGATGCCCGTCATGATGCGCACGGTCACGCTGAGGTCGGGCAGCGTGAAGAGCGCGTAAAGGCCGGGAGGCGTCACGGTGGCGTCGAAAAAGACTTCAAAGTCCGCGCTCACGCCTGGCTTGGCGATGATGTGGCCGCGCAGCCCGCCCGCGCCATCGCTGAGTTCCTGCTCATCCCCGGTGCGCTCGATGTCGAGCTTCTTGATGGTGCCAAACGAGGTGCCCAGCATGGCGGTGCCGATCACCGGCCGCGCGGAGCCGAGCTGAAGCACGCTGTTGGGGTCGAAGGTGGTGGCAAAGGTCGTGGCGGACATGGTGGCGCAGCGTAGGGCGCGGCATGCCACGCGGAGGGCCGCGCGCGGCGGTTCCTACGCGCCGAAGTCCATCACGGCCGCGCGGCGCTGCTCCGTGAGCACGCCGAGCTGGACGAGGGCGGTCATCATCTGGGTGAGAAGCTCCGAATCGCTGTGGATGCGTTCGATGGCGATGAATCGCATCAGCACGTTGCAGGCCGTCACATTGCCAGAGGTGACGTGCCCCATGAGGGCAGCCACCTCCTGCGGCGTGAAGCGCTCTAAAAATTGGACCTTGGTGAGAACAGTTTTCATGGCGTCAAGAGATGGGCAGCCAGGGGAAGGAGCTGGTCGCGCCGTAATCGCTGCCCAGGCTGCTGAGGTTGGCGCTGCCGAGGCTGCTCAAACCGAAGTTGTAGGTGTCGCAATTCAGGTCGCCGACGCGCGAGTGATAAAAGGAGACCGTGCCGCCCGCTCCTGACGCGCCACTGTTGCCGAGGCCGCCACCTCCCGCACCACCGTCCATGCCCCCATCACCTCCATTGCCCCCAGCGCCACCGTAGGAGTTGAGGTACTCCAGGGCGCAATCGACGGCAACCACGGCTCCACCGGTGCCGCCAGTGCCGCCATCGCCGCCAATGCCGCCGATGGTGCCGCCGTCCCCGTCTCCCCCATTGCCGCCGGTGCCGCCATCGCCGCCGATGGTGGTGATGCGACCATAAACGCCGTGCAGCTCAATATATGGCCCCGTGTCACCTGTGCCCCCGGGGTCGCCGGTGCCGCCTGGGGCACTGCCGGTCCCGCCCGCCGAACCTGCGTCCCCTGTTGCGTTGATGGTCACATCGACCGTCATGTCGCTGCACAGCACCACGCTGTCAGAGGTGTTCAGAGTCAGAAGACTGTGCTTTCGTCCCGCCCCGCTGACGGCGATGCGCGACGGCCATGCGCTGGCTGTTGTGACACTGAACGATCCCACGCCGAGCTTCAGCAGATAGTTGCCGCTTAGCGCCAGCGCCGCGTCAAACGCTGCCTGGGCTGTGGCGTAAGGCTTGCTCGGGTCGCCCACGACGGCCGTGCCGTTGTTGCCGCTTGTCTCGACATAGAGCACGCGCGGCGTGCTGATGGTGCTGCCGCCGCCGGCGGGCGTGTCGAAGGTGAGATTTCCGCTGGCGTCGATGCCGTTGACGAATTGCCCCGCGCTGCCGGCATTGCGCTTGACTCCTCCCATCACGGTCGTCGTGGGCGTTGGCAGCACATAGTTGTTCGCGTTCGCGGCGATGCCATCCAGCTTGCTCTTGTCAGAGGCAGACATGAAGCCAGCCGTGCCGGTGGAAGCATTGCTGTGAGAGTGTGAGACATCCGCCTTCGCCAGAGCCACCGCGTCCAGTTCGGACTGGGTGGCCATATCGACCGCGAAGCCGGGGTTGGGATACGTCCCGCTCAGCACGCCGCCAGCTCCGCCGGTCGGCGTGCGGGCATTGGTCACGCTCGCATGGTTTGCATCGAGCTTTGCGTTGAGTGCTTCCTGTGTCGCCGCGCTGATGGGCTTGGCGGCATCACTCGTGTTGTCCACATTGCCCAGGCCCACCTGGGTCTTGGTCACGGAATGCGGATTGTTGGTGTCCTCAATGTGATCGTCCAGCTCGCTCTGCGGCGCGGCATTGCCGACGAGGCCATAGACCTCCGTGAAGTTGTCGTTCACCTTGTCGAAGGCGTCGCGCACGCTGTCCCCCGTGCCATCGCTGGGGGTGGTGCCGAGGTTGATCGTCTGCTGGGGCATGAGTCAGAGGTCAGAGGTGAGACGTGAGGGGTCAGTTGTTAGACATCCACCTCGGCCCATTCGATGTGCAGCAGCACGGCGCTGCCGCTGACGATGGCCCCGCTGGCGCGGAGGGCCAGTCCCTCATTCTGGGCGAGCATGAGCGGCGTGGAGGCGATGTCGAGCACGGCCGGGGCGGGCTCCAAAAGCTGGTTCAAGTGCGCCGCATAAAGCGGGATGTCTCCAAAGGTGATGCCGGCGGTGGTCAGGCCGGCATTGGCAAACTGCATGTCCGTCACCACGCTCGCGCCGGCCGCGCTCTGCCGCTTGCCGATGGTCATGGCCGTGCCGCCGCTGGCTGCCGCCACGCTGGTGCGTTGCAGCGCATACACACTGCGGCTGCTGGCCGGCGTGCCGATGAAGCTCAGCGCCAGACGAATGCGTTTGATGAGCACGTTTTTGGCGGCGGAGGGGTTCCGCATGTAAAAGTAGGTCGTGCCATCCGTCAGCGTGCTGGGCGCGATGACGGCGGTCAGGTGGTAGGCGTTGTCCACCTTCACGCCGGGGATCACCGCGCCGATCTGGGCGCTGCCTGCCACCAGGGCGGGCAGCACGGTGACCTCCGTTTTCTGCGTGCCGTCCGTCAGCGTGCTGTCCTTGGCCGGCACGATGTTGTTGCCGCTGCTGTCATTGATGACCACACGGGAGCAATGCGCGGTGTCCGGCCCGACACTGATCGTGTGCGTGGCGATGAGTGCGCCAGAGCCTGGCGTGATGGGGAGCGTGGATGCGGCCATGCCCGTCTGTTCGTTGTTCGCGGTTCGTCGTTCGCGGTTGGGCGCGGCGCTTGCGTGTTTTAAGCCGCCGGCACTTCCAGCGGCACGCCGCCCAACAGGCCGCCGAAGGTGCCCGGCTCCGTCTCCGGCGTCGGAATGTCAACAGCCTCGCCGGCGGGCGTCAGGCGGTAGGCCGTGGCCACGCCCTCCATGCTGTCCCACTCCGCGCAGGGGATGGTGATGACGCGCTCCGCGTCGCCCTCCCAGGTCACACGCGCGCCTTCCATGACGCGGCCCGTGATGCCCAGCAGCGGCAGGGTGATCTCCTCCATGAAGCCCGGCGCGGTCACGCTGGCGTCAAAGAGGCATTCAAACTCCGCCTGCCAGCCCGTGCCGCTGATCAGGATGAGCAGCAGCTCGCCCGCATCATTGCGGAATTCCTTCCGCTCTCCGGCGCGCACGAGGAAGCAGCGCTGGATCTGCCCAAACTCACGCCCCAGCATCGCCGTGCCATACACGGGCGCGATGTCCCCCAGCAGATAGACGCTGCCGGTGGACTGGCGGTCGGTGAAGGTGAGCATCGGAGGTGTTTAACGCGTTGAGAGTTGAGCGTTCACGGGATGACCGCCGGTTCGAGCGTCACCATGTCCTGGGCGAAGGAGATGGTGAACTCGTGCGCGCGCTGCACGGTGGGGATGCTTTTGTCATTCAGCCAGTAGTAGCGGCCAGGCTGCATCACCGGCCAGGTCTGGGCCACGTCGTCATGCGTGGGAAAGCACAACGCCTGCATCCAGCCGCAGACCTGGCTGCACCGGTGCATGAGACTGGCGTTGTTCAGGCTGGCGCTGGCGTTGTCCGCCGTGATCTCGGCATCGTCGGCGGTGCTCGTGTGCAGGGCGCTCAGGCGCTGCACGCTCAGCAGCTCGCCCGGCTCCACGGATGGCACGCCGGTGCCCATCTGCACGATGACCAGCACGGTCATTTCCCGCGCGCCGCGCCCGCCGCCGGGCCTCTCCTGCTGCCATTGCAAAATGACGCGGAAACGGCCCGCGCTGTGGGCCAGAAGGGAAAGCGTTTGATCAACTGTCTCCGACTGGTCAAACTCGCCGCCTGCTGCCTCTGTCCTGGACTTGAGGCGCGCGGCGATGGCGTTGAAGAGGCGCTCGGCGGTCATGATTTCAAAGTTCTCTGTTCGCGGTTCTCAGTTGGGGTTTCCCGGCCCTTTGTTTCTGAAGGTCACACACCGCGCACCTCTCACGGGATCTCCCCGTGCAGCATGCGGGCCGGAAAGGGGTGCTCAGCCGTGCTGCGCCGCGTGCCGGGCGCGTGCCTCGGTCAGCGTGACCCGGCGCACGGCTCCGCGTGGCGCAGGCGGCGGCTGCTTCGCGGGAGCGGGGGTCGGCTCAGGAGCGGGAGACTCGGAGGCAGGGAGGCTTGGAGCATCGGCGGATTTGTTTTTCGTGGCCATGCCCGCACCCTGCGCGCGCCCGTCCTCGTGCTCGTCCCCGTCCTCGTCTCTTGCGGAAAGAGCGGCATGCGGTCTCTATGCCCTCCGCCCTCCGCTCTTCGCCTCCAGCGCGATGTCCGCCTTCGTGCCAATCACCCCCAGCGCCCTCTCCATGGTGAGCTGCCAGGCGGCGAAGCGGTCAATGGTCTCGTCGAGCTTCGCCATGTTCTCCGTGTGCTGCGTCTGCTGCTGCTCCATCCAGTCCTCAAAGCGCTTCTCAATGCGCGCATCGCTGGCCTGGTGCTCCTCCTTGGCCTGCTGAAGCTCCTCCTTCGTGGCATACAGCTCATGCGCCGGCGGCGTCGCGCGCGGGAAGAGCCGGTCCCACAACGCCATGCCCTGGTTCGCCAGCCCCACGATGCCGAAGACGCCGGCAATGATCCAGCCCAGCGCCGCATACGACGTGGGCTCCGGCATGTCGGCGGCGGCCAGGATCAGCGGAGAGCAGAGGGCGGAGAGCGGAGAGACGGACATGCGTGGCGGGCATCGTCCCCTCACCTGCGCGCGCCATCTTCCGCGTCATCGGCAGTTGAGGCTGGCCGAAAGAGAGGAAAGAGAAGAAAAAGGCTCTTTGCCCTCTTTTCACTTCTTCCAGCACACGCTGCACTTCCCGCCCTTCACCGCGCAGTGCTTGCACGTCGAGCAGTCCGTGCAATGCCGGCACACCTCCGCGTAGGGCTCGCACGGCCCCACCGGCTTGCGCGGCTGCTTCAACGCCACACCACCCAGCGCGGCAGCCACAAAGGTGAGCGAGATGAGCAGCGGTTTCATGATCAGAAGCCCTTCAAATCAATGCGCGGCGCTCCGTCCTGGCCCGCGTCTGACTGGATGCTGCCACCTGCCGCCAGCAATGCCTCCCAGTACTCGCGTGTGAAAAAACGCACGGAGCGATAATCTTCTGAGATCAGGCCATGCTTGCCGTTCACATGGCGGGGATAAAGGAAACCAGGCTGTTCGGCCAGTTCGCGCCAGCCTTCCCCCATGTTGGCATCAGCCAGAGCCTTGACCTGGTCGGCGCTCCACGCCTCGCCATCCACGCGCGCCATGCGGACACAATCCACTTTGCCCGCCACGAAATGCGCCGCGATGATGACGCCCGACTTCTCAAAATAAACCACCGCTGTGGCCGCATCCTTGCTCGTCGGCTCTCCATAGCGCGCCTTGCATTGCTCCAGCGTCTCGCCAAGCCGCGCATGCGCAAGGCCGCACAACAACATGAGCGTGATGAGGAGGGTCTTCATGGCTCAGCGGGAGGCTCGTTGTTTTCCACCTGCCCGGCGGGCGCGGCCGGCTTGCTCTTGGGGGCGGCGGCCTTGGCCAGAGCGCGGGCGATTTTACGGCGTGCGTCCGTCGCTTTGTCTCCCTCCATCACCTCGCGCTTCACCACCTCGTGAATGAGCGCCTGGCGGATTTCCTCGTTCTCAAAACGCACGCCTGGCGAGACCTTCTTCAGCTCGCGCCGCATCGTGTCGATCACTGGATCGCTCATCAACATCGCGCCCAGGAAAAAACGGCTCATGGCCTGGCGCTGCGCATGGTAGTCGTCGAGCGCGTCTTTGGAGTGCGCTTCACGTGTGAGCATGTGCAGCATGTCGAGATGGCCTTCATTGCGCCCGCTGAGATCCATGAGGTTGATCTCCACCACCAGCTCCTGGGAGATGGGCTGCGCGAAGATCACCCGGTAAACCTTCCACACCAGGCCATTGGTGAGAAACACCCATTCCACCCCCTGGTTGGCCGCATAGTCCACCGCTTGCTTGGTGTGCGGCTCCTTCAGGTCCGTGCCGATGGCCTTCACTTCGATCAGCACAACCAGTTTGCCGTCAATCTTGAGCGCCAGGTCGCAATAGGTTCCTTTAATCTGGAATTCCGCCGTGATCTCGGAGTACTTGTCGTAACCAAACAGATCACTGAGGATGTCCTTCACAATCGTGCTGGTGTCCGCCTCGCCCACATCGCGATCACGCGCGCTGGCAAGGATGGGCTGGAAGCGTTTGAGTTGCGTGCTGAGGCGTTCGGCGATGCGGGACGGGATGGGCATGGCGTGGAGGTGGGTTTGGTGTTTGGATTAATGCAGGATTTTCGAGACCATCCCAATCGGATAAATCCACGCGAAGGCGCGTCGCGGGAAGGTCATCGGCGGATAGGCCGGATTGTAGCTGGAGAGCGTCACGTCGTCACGCGCGGCCTGGTAGAGCTTCAGCATGACATCGCCGCCGTTGTCATCACTCAGCCGCGCGATCACCACGTCGCCATTTTTCGGCTGCTTGGATGGATAAACCAGCGCCACGTCACCAGGCTCGAAGCGCGGGATCATGGAGTCACCGGCCAGTGTGACGGCGAAGGCCCTGGTGTCCTGCGCGTTGATCGCCAGAAAGCCGTCATGCGTGTACGCCTCGTCGTTGTAGGCCATCATCGCGCCGCATTGCGCCATGCTCAGCAGCGGCACATACTTGGCCTTCATGCCGGGTGGCAGTTGGATTTCAGGCTGGGCACCAAAGGTGCCGATGACGCCATTGCGGGATGGCGGGTGGTCGCTGCCGTTCGTCAGGTCGTCCAGTTCCACGCCGAGCAGCCGCGCGGCCTTCGCGGCCATCTTCTCACTCAACCCGGCGCGGCCTTCTTCGATCTGCTGGTAAAGCCCGGTGTCCGTGTAGCCAAGCGCCTTGGCGAATTGAGCCTGCGAGTAGCCTTTCTTCTCCCGCAGCAGGCGCAGGCGCGCACGCGGACTGTGCGCCTCCGGAGCTGGATCGAGGTGCTCGTTTTCGAGGCGCTCAATGAGCATTTTCAGCGAGGCGGAAGGCTCCCGTCCCTGCTCAATCATGCTCACATAGTTACGGGAAACGCCAAGCAGCTTGGCAAACGGCTCCTGGGAGAGCCCTAGCTTCGCACGAAGGCTGCTCACACGTTCGGAAAATTTTTTCAATTTGCTCACTTTTTGTGTTGCGGGCTGCTAACTCATTTGCTAACCATGTTAGCAACTGAGCATGGCAACCGCTAACACAATCACCACCACCGCACAAGGGGATTTTGCCCTGGCCGCCAAAACCGCGCTGCTGCGCAGGGGGATGACGGTCACCGCCCTGGCGGAGACCCTCGGCCTTGCCCGCAACACAGTGAGCATCGCCATCAACCACCCCACGATGCTGCCGCGCGTGAAGGCCCGCATCCGCAAAAAACTCCACCTCAACTGAGAGCAATGAACAAGCCTCAAAAACTCGCGGCGCTCATGCCGCTCATCCGCCTGGCCGGCGAGGCCGCGCCAGAACTCCCGCCGCCTCAGCGCGCCGACATCTTCGAGGGCATCGCCATCATCACGGCCGGTCTGCATGCCGATATTCACATCAACGCGACGCTCGCCGCCGAGGCCATCCGCGATGCCGAGACTCACCAGCTCACCTTTGCCGCGCTGCTGCGTCAATCGACGCATGGAAAGGAGGCCGCGTGAAGGTCCAGATGCTCTCGCCGCTTTGGCATCTCTTCTGCCACCTGGAGGCAGCCATGCTCATGCAGCGCGCCGCGCAGATCGCCGCCGGTTTCCGCCGCCTGGGCGGCCCGCTCGCGGAGACGGTCGCTCGCTGGCAGGCGGAGGGCCGCCGCTGCCATGAGCGCGCCCGCTACTGGCTCCGCCGCTGGGCGGAGGAGAACGACCACGCCGCCGGCATCCTCCGCATCCGCGCCACGCACTGACTCTCCGCCCTCCGCTTTGCTTTTCACCACCATGAACCACACCCTCATCCCCCACCCGCAATTCTCCCTTGTCTCCCCCGTCGTCACCGCGCGGGAGATCGCTCTCCGCGCGCTCTGCGCCAGCCTCAAGGACCAGGTCATCAACCAGGCCGTGAAGATCACCGCGCTGGAAGAGCGCAACCGCGCGCTGACGAAGGCGCTGCACCGCCAGGCTGCCTGCGGCGGTGTGCTGCCGGAGGTGCTGTACTTCATCACCCTCTCCGCCGCCTGCCTGCTGGCGCGGCACTGGCTGGGCCTCGGCGGGGCGGTGTGCATTGGCGTGGGCCTGCTCTTCGGCGCGGCGTGCGTGCTGCTGGCGGGCCGGGACAAGGCCCGCACCACCACGCCGCGCCGCCGCGCCTTCCCGGCGCATTTCGAGGAGCCGCCGGATGACGCCCGCTGCATCGACGCCATCCGCCTCGGGGAAGCCTACGCGGAGGAGAGCGAATTCGAGCCCTTCGAGCGCGGGCAGATCGACCGCGCCGTGAACCACCCGGACGCCCGCGCGGCCCGCGCCCGCTTCGAGGCCACCGCCGCCGCCCTCCGCTGACCTCTGACTTTTTCCCCCGCTTATGAAACTCCCTCAACGCACCCGCTTTTGGAAGGACAAACACCAGCTCACCATTCACCAGGCCGTCTCCGAGACGCCGGAAGACCAGGCCCTGGTGGCCCGCCTCGTGGCGGACTGGTCTGCGCGCATCGCCGCTGGAGAGGACCCGCATGCCATCATTCGGGAGACGATCAAGATCAACGCCGCGGATGAGATCGGGGACGGCCGGCACCGCCAGCTCGCGGCGCTGCGGGTGCCGCAGATCCAGCAGGTGGAGTGCGAGGTGCTCAACGAAGGTGAATTCGCGGAGCTGGTGATGGAGATGCTGCTCCAGCGCCGGCACTACTCCAAGAGCGCGCGCGCCTACGCCCTCCGCCACATGGCCGCAAAGGCGGCGAAAGAAGGGGCGGAAATTCGCGCGAGAATGGGCGGACACGCGAAGCACAAGTCTGCTTCGCCGATTCAATCGGCTAAGCAGGAAATCACCCTCGAATCGCTCGCCGCGAAGTCCGATCTGAGCGTGGATCTGCTCCAGCAGGCGATGAAGCTGGAGGCGTTGTACATGGTGAAGGCGGACAAGCTGATCCAGGACTGGACGGCGCTGAACCCGGAGGAGGCGGAGAGCTACCTGGCCTGGGAGGGCGCGCACCCCTACGCCACGATGCCCTGGACGACGTGGCGCGTGGAGCGCCTGGCGGAGCTGGATCTGCCGGATGACGCGGAAAGCCACAAGCGCATCCCCCGGCACTGGCGGGAGGTGGAGGAGGACAAGATTTTCAACGGCGTGCATGATCCGGCGGGCGATGAGTGCGACCGGCTGACCTACTCCCTGGGCTCCGCGCTGAAGGCGATGGGCAGCTACTTCGCCACGGCGGGCAAGCCCCGGCCGGACACCAACCCGGACAGCCCCTGCCTGCACTACACCTTGATGAACAAGGTCGATTCGTTCTCGAAAACCATGTGGAAGAACTGGAGCGAGATCGACACCCCGCAGCGCCTGGAGGTGCTCAAAAAGCTGACTGTGACGATTGTCGGCGGCGTGGATGAGCAAGGCCGCGAGGTGGAGCCCTGGCCGGAGGATGCGCGGCAGGCGCTCTATGTCGCCCTCACAAGGAAAGGAGGCGCACAGTGAAGACGCCTAATCTCAAAGAGCTGGTTCCGTGCTGCTTCGCGGTCACGGCAAACTCGCTGGCCTTGGCGCTGCAAGATCGGCCCGCGAAGGTGGCTGCCTCCACACTCAAGATCCTCAAAGAGGCCAGCATTCGCGATCAAAACTTTGAGCAGGCCTGCACCCTTAGGAGTGCGCACAAGGCGCTCCGGGAGGCCATCAAAGCCGCTCCCGTTTCTGCGGGCAAACGCGCCTCAAGGCCGCGCTCGAATCGCGGAGGGCTCGCAGCCGCCAAGAAGGCCCTCACGGGCGGCGGAGGGCGGAGGGCAAAGAGCGAAGAACCCAACCCCCGCACGGCTACGCCCGCCTGACCCATTTCAACCACCCCGCATCGCGCGGTCACTCCGGCCGCATGTCCCCTCTTCTCCCCGTCCCCTCTTCCCCCCGTCTCATGCCTCTCACCCGTGCCCAGCTCGCCGAATGCGCCGCCTTGCGAAAGGCGGGGTGGAGCTTTGCCACGCTGGCGGGCCGCTATGGCGAGAGCGCGCCGACGCTCTGCCGGCTGATGCAGCGCTACGAGGCCAGCGGCGGGGATGAGGAGGCCGCGCTGGCCAAAGCCTATGCGACAGGCCCGCGCGATGAGCACCAGCTCACCCCGGATGAAGTGCGCGTGCTGAAGCTGGGAATGATCGAGCAGCGCAGCCGCCGCCTGGCCGCGAAAAAGCTCATGGCCTCCAGCGCCTGCCGGCCGGACACGTTCAACAAGCTCAGCGCCGTGTTTGACCGCGCGGCGGAGACACGCATGGACGAGCGCTTCCCGAAGTGGTTCACGCGCGCCTGCCATGTCACGCCGGAGGAGAGGCTGGCCTTCCGCGGCAGCAAAGCCTTCGAGAGCGTCAACGGCGCCCGCCGCCGCGGTGCCTTTGTGCGCGTGGAGGGCGAGGACATCCCGCTCATTCCCAACGCGCTGTGGGTCTTTGATGATGAAAGCGAGAACCGCATGCGGGCGGAGCTGGACGAGGCGGGCAAGGTGCGCCTGAACCGGCAGACGCTCAAGGCCATGGACGTGGCCGCCGCCTACTTCCTCGGCACGATGAACATCGACCGGGACAGCGACGGCTACCGCCTCGAAGACCAGGCGCGTTTCTTTTTGGAGCTCGTCGATGCGTTTGGCCTGCCTCAGCGCGTGGGCCTCGAAAAAGGGCCATGGGACAACAACTTCTGGCTCGGCATCCCGCAGAAGCGGGAATGGTGGCAGACGAAGGACTGCCCCAACTATCGCTTTGGAGGCATCGACGTGAAGGCCGGCGGCCCCTGCCAGGTGATCCAGTTCACCACCTCGCGCCAAAAAGGTTTGATCGAGGGTGCTTTCAATCACCGGCAGAATCTCGATGCGCACAAGACGCTGGACATGGGCCGCTTTCGTGGAGAGCACGAGCTGGCCGCGAAGCACATCAGCCGCGCCCGTGCGGGCCAGATGGATGCCTTCGCCAAATTCCCCGAGGCGGGCATCAGCGCGGACATCAGCGCGGAGACGCTGGCGGAGTTCAACACCGAGGCGAAGCGCCGCGCGTTTTTGTATGGGCCGAAAAAGGTCGTGCCGGAGGAGATCTATGCGCAGGCGGTGAAGCGCGTGCTGCCCGCCTCCGAGCGCTGGCGTTTTCTTCCTGTGAAGGTGGCCGCCACGGTCAAAAACATGCACATCGCGGTGAAGGTGCCGCGTCACGACATCCCGTTTCAATTTTCAGCGGAAGGCTTCAAACCGCTGTGGGACGCGCAACCCTGGCTGCCGCACGGCTGGCGCGTCTTCGCGTGCTTCGACCCGCAGCGGCTCGACGTGGGCTGCCACATCTTCAACGCGCTGCATCCGGAGCATCCGCAGAATCCAGGCCGCTTCCCCTTGGGCATGCCGCTGGGCGTGCTGCCTTTTGCGCCGCTGGCACCGCAGGCCAGTGATGAAGCGCCGGACATGAGCGCCCGCGCTCAAACCGTGAGGCACATCCGCAGCGAGGTGCGGATCATGAAGGCCATGCGCAAGACCATCCGCGTATCCACGACCGTGCAGGCCGGGCGCACACGCACCGCGCGCATCGGCAGCCCTGATCCGCTCGCGCCGCTGGTGACGGGAGGTCAGGATTTCATTCCTGCTGAATTTGGAGACAGGGAGGCGGGCCGCAGTGGGACTGATCGAACCACGGGCAGCGGTGAACGGGATGCACGCGGCATTCTGGACCACGAAGCGCGGCCGAAGAACAGCGCCGGCCTCCTCCCTGCCTCCTCCAAACGCGCCGCCGCCCTGGCCGCGCTCGAAGCGCTCGAATCCGAACTCTGACCTCTGACCATGCCCGCCAATCTCCAGCAAATCCAATTCAAGCTCGCCGAAGTCGAGGAGCTGCGTGATGACGCGCTCGCCACCGTGCGCCTGCTGGCCCTGGGCCGCCTGGACGCCGACAAGGACGCGCGCGCCGCGTTCGTGTCGAAATTCAACGGCTACGAGCGCGAGTTTTGGGCGCTGGTCAAAATCGAGCGCGAGCTGATCGCCAGCGGGCGGATCAGCGAGGCGGCTGCAATTCGCGCCACAATCGCCCCTGACGCGCCGGACGCGGATTCCGCTGTCCTGACACCCCTGCCGCCTTCCGACGCGTCAGAGGCGGTCGGCGAACGTCGGCGAAACGAAATGCGCGCGACTCCTCCCGGCCCGCCCGGCCTCCCCGCCGCCGGGGACGCGTGGTGATGCCTGAATCTTGGAACCTGAAACCCGAAACACAACCCATGACCCTCACTGAACTCCACCACCGCATCGGCCGCATCCGGGCCACCGCCGCCCCGCTCGCGCGGGAGCTGTCCATCACGGACTTCACCGCCGAGTGCCACGGCCATCCGCTGCAAGGGATGGCGCGCGCCCGCGCCGCCATGATCCGCCGGGAGCTGCAACGTCTTTACACCCGCCTGCACGCGCTGGAGGCCCGCATTCCCACGCCGGACACCCTGAGCGCCGCCGCGTATGGCCGCGCGCTGGCCCTGGGACTGACCATTGAGGACGCGGAGGCCGCGCGCAGCGCCGCCTACTTCCACGCCCAGCGGGACGCCCGCCTGCGCGCGGCATGAGCCTTCACCAACGGGCTGAAGCCTGAACTGAGAACCGAGAACCGAGAACCGAGAACCGAGAACTGAGAACCCCAAACGACGCCATGAAAGACCAAGCACCCACGCCACCCGACAT
The DNA here is from genome assembly GCA_015075365.1 of Verrucomicrobiaceae bacterium. Classification (GTDB taxonomy): domain Bacteria; phylum Verrucomicrobiota; class Verrucomicrobiia; order Verrucomicrobiales; family Verrucomicrobiaceae; genus Prosthecobacter. The sequence goes on along the minus strand of JABTUN010000003.1, from coordinate 496,272 downwards.
GACCAAAGAGCAGGCCGCTGAACTGAAGCAGCTCCGCCGCGCCATCACCAAAGTCGAAAGCGACATCAACCGCGAGGAGCGAAGCCTTCGCACCAAGATCAACAAGATCGACCGCGCCATTGAAACCAACCGCGTCGTCATCCTGCGCCGCGCTCATCAGGAGATCAAAGCGCAGGCCACCGCCTGGCTCCGCGAACAGAAGCCGCTGCGCGCGCAGCTCGCACGCCTCACGGAAGGCCGCGCCCCCGCCTTCAAGACGCGGGACGCCATCGCCAAGCGCATCGCCATCCTGGAGGGCCGCCTGGCCTCGTGAGGAAAAACTCAAAGCTCAAAACTCAAAGCTGAAACCCATGAAGCCTAAAACCGACATCACCATCCCCACCGCCGTGGAGATTCCCGCGCTCGAAAACCGCCTCGCGGAGATCGCGGCGGAGATCAGCCGCCTCAGCGCGGAGGAGAAGCAGATCAAGAAGCGCCTCGAAGCCTACGCGCTTGAGCATCCGGAGCAGCACGCGCCCTTGAAGGATGAGAAGCGGGAGGGCCGCAAGCTGGCGCTGCCGCGCGGCCGTGTGGACATCATCTTGCAAAGCGACCTCATCATCGGCGGCTTCCGCGATGGCGATGTGAAGCACAAGGACCTCCTGGCCCTGCTCTGCGAGGAATACAGCGAGAGCGAGGCACCCAAGGTGCTGCGGAAGTTTTTCGACCCGCCATCGAAGTGGGAGAACCGCTTCGACAACGGCGTGAAATTCCGCGCCACAGCCGGCGACCTGCTGCCACCGCGGCTCGCGCCTCGTTTCATCAGCCTCTGCACGCAGACGGACAAGGCCGGCGTGAAGAAGAGCAACATCACCTTCGACATCAAAGCCGCCGCCCCGGTGGATGGGAAGGGGGAATCATGAATTCTCCCAAGCCCATCACCATCCGCGTGAAAAAAGGTGATCCATGCCTGGCCGTGGTCATCAAAGGTCCGCAGGCATCCGCCTCATGCACGCGCGGCTCCGTCGAGGCCGCCGTGGCATGCGCGGCAAAATCCCTCCGCTGCTCCGCCGCCCTCGTGCAAGTCGAGCACACGGAAGACGCCGCTGGCTTCTCTTTCTACAAGGCCACGATCCGTCCTGAGCCGGACCTCTTCAACACGGGAGGTGTGTCGTGAAGCTCGAAATCATCACAAATGGAGAGCGTGATTATCGCGGCATCGAGATGCCGGATGGCTCCACCTTTTCCACCGGCGATCCCGTGGCTGATTTCAGCTATGCGCTTGCTCATCTGGTCCAAAAAGGATTGCGCGTCACGACGCCTGCCGGTGACATCGCCGCCTCTCCAACCGATGCGCTCACGGAGCGCGTCAAAGCCTGGGTTGGCCTCGCTCTCACGAAGGCCAAGGTGAAACCGGTGCCGGAGACAGACACGTTTATTGCCACGCTGCCTCCATTCCGGCGCTTTGTGGTCACAGCGTTCGCTGAATCTGCGGCCCTGATCGAACTCCGCCACATCCTCGAAGAATTCGCCAAAGGCGAACTCTGCGCCGGGCGGGAGCTGCACACCTGGGAAACCAAGGTGCCGGAGATCACGCCGCAGATGAAGCGCCTCGTGCGCATCTCGAACCTCAAGCACGAGCTGAGGACCCGCGCGGCGCAATGGGGTGGTGAGCGCCAGCTTCTCCCCGCGCACGCCGTGGAGCGCTGCCTGGCAGACATCGACGCGCTCGTGACCCGCCACGCCATGCAGATCCAGGGAGTCACCCCCCCCGGCTGCCAAAGCTGAATCCTGAAACCTGAATCCTGAAACCCATGAACACGACCACCACCACCGAAACCACCCCCCTGCCGCCGCGTGACGAACTGCACGCGCTGGCGCTCAAGATTGAAACCTACCGCGCCGACGCCGGCATGCCCAAGACGCTGTTCTGCCGGCAGAATGACGCGCTGGGCAGCGTGCGCACCTACGACAAGATTCTTTCCGGAGAGGATGACCTCAACGCGGAGAAGTGGCTGGAGAGCTACCGCGCCGTGTGGAGCCGCCTGCGCAATGCGGATCTCGAAGACCCGGCCGCCGGCGGCAGCGGTGTGACGCTGCTCAAAGAGCTGACGGCCCCGGCGGAGCTTTGCCGCGCCTACATTGAATGCCGCGCGCGGCGCACGGCGGACCGCTTCATCTTGCTCGTCGGCCCGAACGGCGCGGGCAAGACCAGCGCCGTGGACATCCTGGCCGCGCAGCCCTACGGTGAAAACGTGCGCAGGCTGGAGGCCAGCGCCGCCTGGATGGGCGCGAACGACCACGGCACCGCCGTCCCGCTGCTGCATGAGATCGGCCGCGCGCTGGGCATGGAGGGCCTGCCAGGGCGGAAGGCCAAACTGCTGCACGCGGTGCGCGCCAAGCTCAGCGAACGGCGCTGGTGCCTGGCCATTGAGGAAGGGCAGCACCTTTGCACCCACGGCCTGGACACGCTGAAAGGGCTGCTCAACACGACGCCCTCGACGATCATCCTCACCGGCCAGCGGAAGCTGCTCACCAAGCTCAGCGCCTCCGAGACGGGGCGGCAGCTCATCGGCAACCGGCTGGCCACCCTGGTCATCGTGGGCGGCGGCGCGGGCATGAGCGCGGATGATGTGCGCGCGCTGATGCAGGCAGCCGGCGTGACCCTGGAGGAGCGGCGGCTGGACGAGACCGCGCGCGCCCTGATCACGGAAGGCAAGACGCGCGGCTGTTTGAAGTTCGTGGCGCGCGTGCTGACGGCCTACCGTGCCGAGACGGACGAAAGCGATGGCAAGCCGAAGATGAAACCCGGCGCGGACACGCTGCTGGCGCTGATCAACCGCGAGAAGCGCGCCCGCGACGGCGCGGAGTGAACCGGGAACTGCGAACCGAGAACCTGAAATCACATGAGCATCAACCGCATCAGAGAAGAGGCCGCGCGCATCGTGGAGCGATGGGCGGCGGAGAGCCGCAGTGTGGCGGAGCTGCGCGTGCTGGCGCTGCTGGCGGTGCATCCGGCCGGCCTGAGCATCGCCGTGCTGGCCGCCCAGCTCGGCATCACGCGCCAGGCGGTGCAGATGTCCTGCGCCCGGCTGCATGCCGCCGGGCGCATCACGCGGCGGGCGGCCGTGCGCCGCCTGCGCGGCACGTCCAACAAGCGGCCGTTTTTGTATCAGCTTGCCAACCAGGAACCCTCATGAAATCCGACGACAACCCTCTTTCCAAAGCCCAGGTGGCGGCGCTCGGCGCGCTGGCCACGGAAGCCTTTGCGTGGCAGGACAAGCATGATCTGCTGGACCTGCCGGCGGAGGTGGCCAGCGACACGAAGGCGAACCGCATGAAGTTCTGGCGGCAGCGCGTGCGCGCGCAGGTGACCGGCTTCACGGAATTGAGCGACTGCCGCCAGCGGCACTACCGCCGGCTGAAAAGCAAGCTGCTGGAGCTGGCGGGCCGCGCAGGCGAGGCGTTTGACACGAACCTGCGTGAGGAGCGCGCCGCCGCCGCTCACACGCCCGCCGGCGCGGCGCTGCTGCGGGAGATGTGGCAGATCGCGAAGGTGGCCGGCTTCGGCCCCGGCTACATCAAGGCGATCATCTCCGACAAGTGGGGCACCAGTGATGTGAATGACCTCAGCCTGGGGCAGCTCCGCGGCCTCATCGGCCAGATCCGCCGCCGCGCGGACAGCAAGCTCAAAAAGATCGCCGCTGACAAGGGCGCGGAGGGCGGCCTGCCCGATGCCGGCAACATCCCGTTTTAAAAACCGAGAACTGCGAACCGAGAAACGAAATCCCATGCCACCGACCACCCAACCCTTCCAGATCACGATGCTGAAGAACGGCGCTCCGCTCCAGCTCGACACCGGGACAGCCGGATGGCGCGCGCAGACGACACTGCACGCGCCGGACATGGAGGCCGCCGCGCTGCATGCGCGGCAGATGCTGGAGCTGCCACCTTACGCGGCGGCCGATGCCGCGCGGATCGAAGCACGCGACAGCCGGACCACCCACACCATCACGCGCGGCTGACTTCTGACCTCTCACTTCTCACGCCTGACCTCTGAATTCACGCCATGCCCTCACCCACTGAACTCTCCCACCCCCGCCCCGTCTGGAAGATGGAGGCTCATCCGAAGCTCATCGGCATGCGGCAGCCCGCGCCGCTATCGCAGATCCCGGCGCTGGGCATCTTCCGCTGGCATGACAATGGCGACGGGACGTTCACACCGATTGCCGAGATCCACGATGCGTGGAGCCGCATCGGAGCCTGGCTGCGTCCCGCGCAGGTGGAGGAGCTGCCGCTGGGCGGGCTGAGCATCGAGGTGGCGCGCAAGCTCATCGACGCGGGCTTCATCCATGGCTGCGCGCCCGCGCCCAGCCTCACGCTGGTCAACGTGACGAGCCTGCTGCTGCACCTGGAGGAGCACGGCTGTGATCCGAACCAATGGACGCGGGAGCTGCGGCTGCGCTACGCCACCGGGCTCCAGCCTGCGCCGTGGACACGGGAGCGCCGCGCCTTTGTGCCGGCGGAGCGCGGCAAGGTGCGCGCCCTGGGCGTGCTGACGTGGCAGGTGGGCCGCCATGGCTACCAGCCTGAGATGATGGTCCAGGATGCCTTCATGCGTGTCTCCGAGGTGGAGCGGCTGCCGCTGGGCATCAGCGCGGAGGTGCTTTTCCGCCTGGTGCGCGGCCAGTTTGTGCGGGGCACGGCCGCCGCGCCGGCCAGCACGTTCGTGGATGTGTGGGACCTGCTGGATCATTACGAGCAGACCAGCGGGCCAAACGCCACCGCCTTTTGGGATGAGGAGCGCCGCGCGCGCTACGCCGCGACGGAGAGCCGCGACGAAGCCGCTCTCATGGAGGCCGCCGCGCTGCGGAGCCTTCAAGCAGAGCAGTCCTAAAGCGGAGGGCGGAGGGCAGAGAGCAGAGATTTTTTTCAAACCAACACACCACACATCATCATGAAAATCACCGTCATCATTGCCGACGACCGCAGGCCGGAAGGCTGGCCGGAATGCTACACGGCCACGAAGTGGGACGCGAGCCTGGTGGATCATCGCAATCAAATCGAGCGCCTGGTTCACTCCTTCAACGCAACCCTCCGCGCCGGCGAGCTGCCGCGCCGCATACTGGGCATCACGAGCGAGGAGATCGACGAGGCAGATGCCTTCAACATGGGCATGCACGCGTACAACCGCGGCGTGGGCCGTGAGGACAACTACTGGCCGGCAGACCATGCAAATCATCCGCACTGGCGTGATGGCTGGGAGGAAGGCCGCGCCATCGACGAGGACGGTGATGATGAAGAGGAGGGCGAAGGCGATGAGTGACCACCTCGACAAGATCAAGAAGCTGCTGCGGCTCTCGAAGTCGTCGAACGCGCATGAAGCGGAGTTGGCGCTGGCTCGTGCCATGGAGCTGGCGATGAAGCATGGCATCGACCTGGCAGAGCTGGCCGATGATGCGGAAGCGGGCGGCATCGTGCATCGCTGGTTTCCATTGAAGGCGCGCCTGGCGCGTGAGTGGAAGCTGGCGCTGAACATCGCCGCAAACTTCTTCGAGGTGAGCCCCTGCGTGTGCCGTAATCGCCGACAGGTGCTCTTTGTGGGCCGTGAGGACGCCATCACGGTGGCCGACTACATCGTGACCTTTCTCGTGCGTGAAAGCCGCCGCCTGTGCGCCGCCTACGCGGAAGAAGTGAAGGCGGCCCGCCGCAAGATGACCAGCGGGAAACGCGCCGCATTCATCAGCGGCTTTTTCACCGCCATCGGCGCGAAGCTCACAGAAGGCCGGTTTGACATGATGCGCGAAAACGACCGCTTTGCCATCGTGCTCCGAACTGAAAAGGAAAAGCGTGATGGCGAGATGGGCCGCGTCATCGGCAAAACAAAGACGCTGCCCATCAAGAAGGTGAAACGCAGCGCCGCCACCCTCGCCGGATGGATGGCGGGCGAGACCACCAACCTCCAGCGCCCGCTCGATGGCGCGGCCAATGCAGACGGCGCGTTGAGCCAGGGAACCCTCACACTGACATGAACATCACCGAAGCCTGGGAGCAGGTGTTGAGAGCTGCTGAAATGTATCGCGACTCTGAAAGCGGCTGGGCGGCCATGCCGCGCCTGCCAAAGGCGATCACAAAGGTCAAGCCCCGCGTGGAGCGCATGCGGCAGCGGCTCGACAGCGCCCGCGCACGCCGCGCTGGAAAACCCAAATGCCCGAGGTGGGCTGAGCCATGATCAACTGGGACCGCCACTTCAAACCCTTTTGCCTGCATGGTGAGACGGACACCCATGACGGCACCTGCCAGAACATGCGGCTGCCAGGCAGCTCCTTTTGTGCTGAGCACACGCCGCCTGTGCGGCCTCACTGTGGCACGCACGCGTTTGGGGATCATCTCCAGCGCTACCGTGTCGTCTCCCGCAAAGGCATCTACCCGGATGAAGAGACCTGGGTTTGTGAAGACTGTCTCCGCAACGATGCCGCCAATTTTGAATTCATCCCCATCACCCAATGAGAGCCATCAATCCATACTTCAGCGCAGTGCGCCGCGCGGACAAGCTGATCGGCGACAGTCTGCGGGCAACGGCCCGCAAGCAAAAACGGCACAAGGAGGCCGCTGAATACTTGACCGGCACGCACCTCTACAAACTCCTTGGAAATTCCCGTGACCTGGGTGAGACGATGACCATGACTGGTGCGCAGGCCAAGGCGCAAAATGATGTGCTGTTGGAGATCTACCGCGAGGACATCCGCCAAGAGATTGAGTCTGGAGTTAAGTTTGGGGCAACTCAATCGGTGCTCAAACGCTGGGTTGTTGTCGAGCGCCATGTGGACGCTGGCGCAAACGCCGCCGTTGGCTCGCCGCCCTGCGCGTTCCACTCTTAGCTCTCCTCTTCTCCATGTCTTTTGCCTTCCAACCGCTTTCCCACGACGAAGCCGCGCGCCGCATCGCGGCTCTGCCGGTGGTGACGCGCGAGGTGATGCGGGGCCTGCTGCCGGAGCTGCGGGCGCATGCTTTCACCGTGGCCGGCCTCCAGGGCGCGGAGCAGATGGCGCGCGTGAAGCGGATGCTCGCGAAGGTGCCTGCCGGGGCGAACTGGGACGACGCCAAAAAGCAGGTGGCGAAGGAGCTGAAGGAGGGCGGCTTCTCCGACAAGGCTGCGGCGCGGCGGTCAGAGCTGCTGCTGCGCACGACCGCCTTCCGCGCCTATGCGGCCACACGCTACAAGACGCTCATGGCCCAGCGTGATGTCTTTCCGTTCTGGCAATACAAGACGGCCGGAGACGGCAAGGTGAGGCCCGCGCACCGCGCGCTGAACCAGCAGATTTTCCCCGCGGGTCATGACATCTGGCAGCGCATCTTTCCGCCCTGGGGCTGGGGATGCCGGTGCCTGGTGGTGCCGCTGACGAGGCGCGCGGCGGAGCGCGCGCAAAGCGAAGTGGGCGGAGAGAAGGGAGACGGCGGGAACCTGCTGCCCACGCAGAAGGCCGCGCCGAGATTGTACACGCCCGCGGAGGCGGACGTGATCGCGAAGGCGGGGCGTCTGCCGGATGGCATCAGCCTGGAGGTGGAACCCACCTGGGGACACAGCCCGTGGAGCGAGAAGGGCAACCTGCGGCCCTCGTGGGACCACCTTGAACAGCTCTACAAGGACCCGGAGGATGCGGAGGCGTTTGAGGCGTTTCGCAAGTGGGCCGGGGAGACGGAGATTGAGCAAGGTGTCACCGTGGCGGACTGGATCGGGGGAGCGGAGAGCGCGCCGCGCACCTCCCGCGCGGCTCCTCTGCGCCCAGGACGCGCGGCAGAGAACCGCGTAATCAAGGCCAGCGTGCCTGCGCGCAAGTCTCCTGTGTCCGCCGTGGCGCGCAACACCGCGCGTGGCGACAGCCGCGATGTGGCAGACAAGGCGGCCATCCTGATCGATCACGCCCATGATGACGGCAGCCTTCCGCCAGTGACCATCGACAACCATGTGGCTGCGGATGAGGACGGGCGCTATGTTCGGCGGCCGCGCCCGCATGGCAGCACCATCGGCCTGCGCGAGGGCGGCGGCTTCCCGCTCAACACCGCGCTGCATGAGTGGGGGCATCACATCCGCCATGAACTGGACCCGAAACTGGTGGCGCGCGTGCTGGAGGCCGCCGAGGCCGGCGGGACGATGCGCCTGGCGCGTGACATCGTTCTCAAGCCGGAGTTCTTCACGGAAAGCGAGGTCTTCAGCCGCGCCTATGCGCAGTATGTGGCGGAAGCTGTGCGCGGCGTGGACACCGAGGCATGGGATGAGGTGCAGGACATGCTGGGCAGCATCGACGGCCTGTATGCCTTTGATGCGAAAGAGTGGCCTTCCATCCGCGATGCGGTTAAAGTGGCCCTGAAAGAAAGGAAATGGCTATGACCGCGAAACCCCTGCCTGCCGATGAACTCATGACGTTGCTGAAGAAAGCGGCGGCCGTGGCGCGCCGCGTAGAGGCAGGCCGGACAACCCGCGAAGAGGCATGGAAAGAGCTGGAAGCCCTGGGCAGCCGCCGCCCGCGCCGCCTGCTGAGCGACATCATGAGGCCGAAAAGATGAGAGCAGCGCGCAAGCCGCGCCCTCTCCTCTTCTCCTTGTCTCCTCTTCTCCGAGTCTGGCTCCCGCATGCCCGGCCTCAGCCTCCACCTCCACAAAGACGAGATCAGCCCGTCGCTGGACGCGCTGGCGGCCCCGGCGCTGAAGCAGCGCATGCTGGACGCGGCGGGCACGCTGATCACGAGCCTGGCTCAGCGCGCCTTTGACGAGCCTTCGTTGCGGCCGTCGAGCTGGCCACGGCGGAAGGACAAACTGCCGCATCCACTGCTTGTCCGAAGCGGGGATCTGCGCGCAAGCCTTTACCACAAGGTCAACGGTGACGAGGTGGTGATTGGCAGCCCAAAGAAGGACTACGCGGCCCATCATCAGCTCGGCAGCTCCAAGGCCAGCGGACGCGGCAGCGGCATCCCGGCGCGGCCCTACTTCCCCGTACTGAACGGGCAGCTCACCGATGAGGCGGTGGCGGAGCTGGACGACATCATGAGCGCGCTGATCGGCGGCGCGGCAGGCGGGTAGCCAGAAGAGGAGCAGAGCAAGCGCCGCGCTGATCGGTGAACAGGGAACCGCGAACCGTGAACAGACGGCCATGTCCGAACGTCTCCTCTGCCTCCGCGCGCCCGGCCTGCATGTGCCGCAGTTTGACACCGCCGCCGGCGGCGAGCTGCCCAAGCGCCTGCTGATCCTGCCGTGGGGGACAAACAACACCACGCAAGGCCCGGTGGTGTGCAATGAGACGACGGCGGCGGTGCTGCTCTCCAACAACGCCGCGCGCGGCTTTGACCGCCCGGTTTTGGATTTCGAGCACAGCAGCGAGCCTGGCAGCGCCACGTATCGCGGAGAGCCGGCGAAGATCGCCGGCCACGGCACGCTGGAGGTGGTGCCAGGCGAGGGCGTGTTTCTCCTCATGGCGCACTGGACGCCGGAGGGCGCGGACTCCGCGCGCGGCGGGCACTACCCGGACCTAAGCCCCGTGGTGGCGGTGAACGCCAGCAACGAGGTGGTGGCGCTCAAAAGCGCCGCTCTCTGCCGCCATGGCGCAACGCCCGGTTTGCGGTTCCTCAGCGCCGAAACACCGCCGCAGAATGCGGCACCGCGAACCTCGCGCCCCGCAACCAAACGCCTCTCCCTCTCCACCATGGACAAGCCGCCCGCCACCGCTGAAGAACTCCTGGCCGCCCTGCGCGGCATGCTGAATCTCTCCGCTGAATCCACGCCGGAGGATGTCATGAAGGCGCTCTCCGAGACCCTTTCCGCCAAGGTCAAGGCGGAGCCCGCCGACGAAAGCATGAAGCAGCTCAGCGCCGCGATCCAGCAGCTCAACAACACGGTGCAGGGCCAGGCCGACACCATCAAGCTGCTGACCGCCGCGCAGGAAACCAGCGAGCGCGGCAACATCCTGGCCGCCGCCGCCCGCGAAGGCAAGATCGTCCCGAAGATGGCCGCCACGCTGCCCATCGACCAGCTCAAGCTCCTGTGCGCCGAGCTGCCCGTGACGGTGCCGATGAACCCCAACACGCCGGAGGGCGTGCGCATGCTGAGCGCGGACGGCACGGCCCTGGAGAATCCGGAGCTGGCCGCCATTGACAGCCTCATGGGCGTCTCCGCCGAGGACCGCAAGAAGCATCTCAACTGAGTTCCAAGTTCCAAGTTCCACCCAAACCACACCCTGAGTCATGGCATCCAAAGCAGGCATCTTTGAAATCAAAACGTGGGGGGATGACCTCTCCACGATCACGCAGAATCCGCACGCCGCCACGACCGGGCTCCCGGTGAAGGCCAGCGAGATCATCTACCAGGGCTGCCTGGTGGCCTACGATCCTAGCAACAGCCAGGCGCAGAGCGCGGACCCGGCGATGCCCAGCGCGGCCATCGTGCAGGGCTTTGCCAAGGCCACCTCCGACAACCAGACGGGCGCGAAAGGTGCCAAGACGGTGGAGGTGCAGAGCGGCGTGATCCGCCTGCTGAATGATGGCAACCTGACCGCCGCGCACCTGCGCAAACCCTGCCGCGTGGTGGATGACCACACCGTGGGCGTGCCCGCCGGCACCGGCGCGGACCGCCTGGCCGGCATCCTGGTGGCGTTGGACGGCACCACGCATGCCTGGGTGCATGTGACGCCGGAGATCAACGCGCTGCTGGCCGGCCAGCGCCGCCGCGTGATCGTGGACGCCGATGGCGCGACCCTGACCGTGGGTGACAGCGGCGCGGTGATCAGCAATGCAGGCGCGACCGGGGCCGCCCCCTTCCTGCTGCCTGCGGCGACAGTGGGTCTGGAATACATCTTCGTGGTCGAGGCTGCCCAAGAGCTGCGCATCGACCCGGACGGCACGGAAACCATCGCGCTGCCTGCCACGGGCGTGCAGCAGGCCGCTGGCAAATACATCGTGGCCGACGCGGTCGGCGAACGCATCCACATCATCTGCATCACCGCGGGCACCTGGGATGCCATCTCCCACGCGGGCACCTGGACCGCCGAGCCCTGATCCTGATCCGCCTCTCTCTCCTTCTCCCCTCCTCCAAGCCTCCTTTTCCTCTTCCCCTCACCCATGAACATCCAGTCCCAAGCCGCCATGACTCGCGTCCGCGAGAACTGGCAAGTCCGCTTCCTCAAGGCATTCACCGAAGGCCCCGCGCCCGTCGCCGAGACCCTGTGCCAGCGCGAGACGAGCCGCAAGGCCGTCGAGATCTACAAGCTGCTGGTGAAGTTTCCCGGCTTCAAGAAATTCGCCGGGCAACTGGAGAAGGAAGGCATGGCCTGGGCGGAGCACAGCATCCCCAACGAAGAGTGGCACGACTCCGTCGAGGTGCCGCGCGCGGACATCGAGCGCGATGACATCGGCCAGTATGGCAACATGTTTGAGCTGCTCGGCCAGGCCGCGCGGCGTCATCCTGACGAGCTGCTGGCGGCGGTGATGGTGAGCGCGTTCAGCACGAACGATTACACCGGGCTGGCCTTCTTCGCGGCGGACAAGCCGCACATCCCCGGCGTGGTGGAGGCGAGCAAGTTCACCAACCTCATGACGGAGAAGCCCTCCGCGGGAAGTCTCGAAAAAGCCTACCAGACCATGGCGAACATCAAGGACGCCAACGGCAAGCCGATGAGCCTCGGCGGCAAGAAGGTGGTCGTGTGCAGCGACACCTACGGCAGCACCTTCCGCAAGCTGCTGAAGGCGGAGACCATCTCCGAGGTCGTGACCGGCGAGGGCGTGGCCGCGGTGGCGAACATTTACAGCGGCACGGCCGATCTGATCGTGCTGCCGCACCTCAACACCGCCGCCGACAAGCACAAGTGGTTCCTCCTGGACCAGAGCTGGCCGCTGCGCGCCTTTGTGCTCCAGACCGAGGTGAAGCCGCGATTCATCGCCCAGGACGGCGAGAAGGACGAAGCGCCGTTCAACCGCAAGGTGAACGTGTATCAGGGCTACTACCGCGGGAACGTGGGCTTTGGCCTGCCCCAGCTCGCGGTGGGCTCCACCGGCGCGGATGCCGCGCTGTGACCGGTTTCACGTTTCACGTTTCAAGCTCCTGACCGATGGCCCGCAACAAAAAGCAGCCTCCTGCCCGGCCCGCCAGCACGGCGGCGGAGGGCGTGGTCATCGACTTCCCATCACCAGGCGCGGGTTCCGCGCCGCCGGTTGAGGCACAGACGGCGGAGGTTATTGGGTTTCCTCCGCCGTCCCCTCCGCCTGCTGAGACCGCTACTCCACCCGAACGAAACGACGGGTCGATTGCTCCACCTGCGGAGGTGACTCCGCAGGTGGACGCTCCGCCCGCCGCCACCGAAACCACCAACACGCCCGATGACCCTGCGACCGCAGGCGAGGGCGCGGGTGTTGTTGTTTTTAATCCCCCCCACCAAGAACGCGGCGCAAGTGCCCCCGAGGTCATCGCCGGCCAAGGGGAGCTGCAAGGCGATGTGCAGCAGCAGCCTCCGGCGCAGATCGCTACTGCGCCGGAGGTCCATCCGCCCGCGCCGCGCTACTACACGCCGCCGCCGCCGGAGCTGCCTTGAGCCTGTTGTTCGCGCTCTGGCGTGACACGATGCGCGCAAGCGCCGCGCTCAACCATGAACCGGGAACCGTGAACCGCGAACCGTGCGCGCATGCCCTACGTTGAACTGAGCGACCTGACTGGCAGCATCCCCGCGCACGATCTGGTGCGCGCCCTGGATGACAACAATGACAAGCAGATCGACGCCGCCGTCTGGGCCAAGGTTCAAGCCGACGCCTGCGAGGAAGTGGACGGCCTGCTGGAAGGCCGCTTCACCACGCCGATCACGCTCGATCCGCTGCCCAAGGTCATCAAGCGCGCGGCCATCGCCTTCGCGTGCGAGCTGTGCTACCGCCGCCGCGGCACACCGGACGACGCGAACCCGTGGTTCAAGAGCGCGCAGGCGTTTCGGAAAATCCTCACGCATATCAGCGCGGGGGAGCTGAAGCTCAGCGTGACCCCGAACAGCGACGCCGCCGCCCCTGACCCCGTGGCGGCGGTCATCACCGAAACGAGCCCGCTCGGGGCGGGAGGAGCGAGGCTGGGGTGAACACCCATGAACAAATACAAGTCAGCAGCCAGACAGGCCCAGAAGGAGCGAAGGCTGGATAGAATGTGCCGCAACAAAAAGCGGTATGACACCGAGGCTGAAGCCTTTCAGAAAGGCCAGAGAAGCTATCAGTGCCCGCATTGCAAAGGCTGGCACCGAAGCGGTCAACTCGCCGAGCTGGTGAGCGCGTGCAGGCGCAAGCAAGGCACGCGCGCGACATGCCTGTGAGGAGGGGTCTCGCGGAGATGTCCGCGCATGGCACAGGTCCTTGAATATGCACTGCGGTTGGATGACGCGGCCTTCGCGGGGCCGGTGGGGCGCAGCCGGCGCGGGGTGGCCGGGCTGCACGGCGCGCTGGGCGGCATCGGCCGTCACAGCGCCGGCGTGAACAGCCTGGCCTCCAGCTTCACCGGGCTGGCGGCGAAAGTGGGACTCGTGGCCGGCGTGGCCGCGACAGTCACCGCCGCTTTTGCGGGCATGAAGCGGGCGATCAGCGGAGCCGCGGATTTTGAAAGCACGAAGGTGGCCTTTGAAACCATGATCGGAGACGCCAACCTGGCCGGCAAGACGCTTAAAGATCTGAAGAGGCTCGGAGCCGATACGCCGTTTGAATTCCCGGAAATCGCCGATGCCGGCCGCAAGCTGATCGCCTTTGGTGAGAGCGCGGAAAGCGTGGCGGGCACGTTGAGGCGCGTGGGTGATGTCGCATCCGGTGTACAGGCTCCGCTGGGCGAGATCGCGGAGATCTACGGCAAGGCGCGCGTCCAGGGCACGCTGTTCAGCGAGGACATCAACCAGCTCACCGGCCGCGGCATCCCGATCATCCAGGAATTCGCCAAGCAGCTCGGCGTGAGCGAGAGCCAGGTAAAGGACCTGGCCAGCGAGGGCAAGATCACCTTTCCAATGCTGGAGCGCGCCTTTGTGGATCTGACCAGCGCCAGCGGCAAATTCAGTGGCATGATGCAAAAGCAGGCAGGGACAATGAACGGCCTGTGGAGCACGCTCAAAGACAATATTGGCGAGCTGTTCACGACCCTGGGACAGCCCATCAATGACACGCTCAAACCGATGCTCCAGGGCGCGGTGGCGATGGCTGGCCAGCTCAGCACGATGGTGAGCAACGCCATCGCGCGCGGCCAGGTGGGTGAGGCGCTGGCCAACGCGCTGAGACTGGGCGCTAAGACAGGCGTGAACGCCACGCTCGATTTCATCGAGACGCTGCCAGCGCGGGCGATGAACGCGCTCGGCACGCTCGCAGAGGCCATCGCCAAGGCACTGGTGGGCAGCTTTGAGGAGGCGCGCAGTCTGTTGGGCTCGTTCAGCGCGAGCACGATGCGTTTTGACACAACCAAAGAAACGAGCTTTTTCAAAGAACTCCTCAAGGATGCCAACGCCGCCGGCGCGGCGGCTGGCAAAGCCAAAACAGAGGTGCAGAGCCTGCAACAGGCGGTGCAGGCCGACAAGCATGCCTCGCCGGTCGATGCCGGCGGCGGATCTGGCACGGCCGGACGGAAGCGCATCCAGGGATTCAGCCGAAAAGCCGCCGGCCTGAAGGATTGGGGCGGGCTGGATGAGTGGTATCGGCTCCAGGAACGGCACATGAGCGGGCCTCTGGAGGGCAAGTTTAAAAACAAAGCCTTCCAAGACGGCCCGATCCGCATGCCGGGCGCGCGCGAACCGGGCAGCACGAAGGCGGGGCAGAGCCGTGGATTCACCGGTCTGGATGCATTTTATAACAACAACCCCGGCCTGGCTCCCGCAAAGCCGGGCTGGCAGCCGGGAAACCCGCTCTCCGGCCGCACACCTAAAGTGCCCGCCCCCGGCGCGCTGAAGGCCGGCGAGGCCAAGGCCGCCGCCGCCCAGGCGGCAGCCGCAAGCGGCGGCGGCGAGCTGGCCGTCATCACCGCGCTGGTGAAGGAAATCGCCGCGAACACCGCGAAACTCAAAGTGGTGACGTGACCCCGCCTTTCACCGCCCGCCATGCCCATCACCGACCGTGCCAAGACCGCCGTTTACTCCGCTCTGCCCGCCGGGTCCTGGCGGGTGTTGAGCGAGCGCCCGAGGCCGAACCCGGCCGGGTTTGACCGCATGGAGGTGACATGGATCTGTGACTTCAAAGGCGTGCGCAAAACAGCGGCGGAGATCGTGGCGATGTTCCCAGCCGGCGCGCGCTACGACGCCGGAAATGACGAGGTGGAACTATGGCTCCGGGAGGCCAGCCCGCGCAACGAGGGCGGCAACGTCTGGACGTGTGAGGCAGCCTATGAGGGCAGTCTCGCGCCGGACAAGCCCGCGCATGTGGTGCTGCTAGGGGCTAGCGGGGCGGAAAGTTTCATTTACACCGCGCCTTCCGGCACTGGCGTGGGAGCGACGACCTTTTGGACGACCTGGCTGCCTTTTCCCATCACGATCAACCCAGGCAGGACCCTGGCCGTGGCGATCCGCGAGAACACGCCTGGCTTTGAGTACAGCTACTATCAGCGAGGCACGCCACGCACGGACCTGGTCGGACTGGGTCAGTTTGGCGGACTCAGCCAGGTGGTGCCGCCCGTGCCGGTGCCGGTGCGGACCTTTCCCTGGGAGAGCGCCGGAGGCAGCGGCAACTGGCGTGTGAATGTACCGGCCGGCTTCATCTTTGAAGACCTGCGCACCGACCCCATTCCCGGCACGCCGCAGGCTGTGAACTGGGTGACGGAGGCATGGAATTTTTCGAGCATTTACAAGCCGGTGAGCTGACCCATGCCGATCCTTCCCACCGCCCTGCAAAAACTCGCGCGCGCCAGCAAGGCGGGCGGAGTGATCATCTCTGCCAAGCTGCTGACGGAGATGAGGAGACTGCACCGGGAGGCAAACTCGTTTCCCCGCACCACCCTGCCCGCCACGTCCAAATCGAGCACCGGGGTGAGCTTTACCCTGGTGAATGGAGGCGCGTCGCCAATGCTTCCCGGCATCCCCGCGCCGGCGCAGGAGGCGGCGGCGGCCGTCATGGGACCAAAGGCCCTGCGCAAGGAGGCGCTGCGCGCGCGCCGGGAGGGGGTGGGCGCGCAAGAGCGCCTGGGCGGCACCGATCCGCTGCCCGAAAAGCGCAACGGCGTGCCAGCCGCCGCTCAGTCGGACATCCGCTGGCTGGCGCGCGCCGGGCGGCGTCGGTGAGCCGCGTGACCCATTTCAGGACCATTCAGACCCATTTCATTTTCGGGCGCGGTGTACCTTGGAGCATCGCCATGGTGAAAGCTAGCGCACGCCCACGGGCGGAATCGTCAGCGGCGGCCTTGATGGACTGGTCCTCGACGTATTTTGTCAGACGGTCGTAGAAGTCGAGTTCCTCGTCACTGATCTCGAATGGGCTGGTGGTGACATTGCGGCGGGTGAACAGCTTCTTCACCGTCCCGGTTTCAGGTTCGGGGAACGCCACCAAGGCCTCCTTCACACGGCGCAAATAGAACGGCGCTTCATGCGTCTCCATGGCCTTCTCCAGGCTCTTCACATCTCCATAAACGTCCTTGTCGAGGAGTTGAAGAAACAAGCTGAAATGAGCGGGGTCTCCCTTATGCGGGGTGGCCGTCATCAGCAGGTAATGATCGGTCATTTCCGAGAGACGTTCCCCCAATTGGTAGGCAAGCGTCTTCTTCTCCGTGCTCGCGGCACTCATCTTGTGGGCCTCGTCCACGATGATGAGGTCCCAGTGACTCCGCAGAAGAGATTCCTTGGCGTCTTCGATGCGAGACACCCATGAGACCGAGGTGACGACCTGGTTCTTTTCCTGCCATGGGTTTGAGCCGTAGTTGGCACGGAGAACATCCCCACGAATAACCTCAAAGTTCTCACGGAACTTGTCCTTCATTTCTCGTTGCCACTGGAACGAGAGGTTCGCCGGGGTGATGATCAAGATGCGTTTGATCAGGCCACGAATCTTCAATTCTTTGATGAGCAGGCCAGCCATGACGGTTTTGCCCGCGCCGGGATCGTCCGCGAGCAGAAATCGAATGCGGGGCAGCTTCAGGAAGTAGTCATAGACTGCCTCCAACTGGTGCGGCAGCGGGTCCACACGGGCAATCGACAGTGAAAAATATGGATCGTATTCATAAGCCAGCCCCAGACGAAGCGCCTCCACCCCCAGCCTGAACTTTTTGGCGTCGCCATCACAAGCCCCGACTTCTGGGATCACTTGAAGCAAGACAACCTGGGCCGCTGTTAGGATCTGGTCAAAGAACAGCCCGCTCTGGGTGAGTTTGCCAATGACCCGAACATCATTCCCGAACGGCATTGCGACGGTCACGCGCAGGGGCTCGGGCAAGGAGGCACCGCGCAAGATGGCGTTTGGCAGAATAGCATCGGGCTGCATGAGAATAAGCTCTAGAACTGGCGTCAGTTGGGCATTCGCGCAAGTCGGGCATCATCTTGCCATACACATTCACTCTGCTGATGGGGAATCACCCTCTCTATTGTCCAAAGAATCATGTTTGCTACCGGGCGGTAGAAGCAGTTTTTGTCTGATAATCAGCAATCTGACCTGCGAATGAACGGACAGCCTCGGTCCTTGTGAACATTAGACCGCCCCTAAAGTTGTCGGCAGCAGCCATTCGTAGTGGGTAGCCATGCCAGGCTGTCCCTTGGCACGTCGGGTGCCGACGCGAGTCACTCGGATAATTCCAAGCCTACACAGCGCCTTGAGCTCTCGATGGGCAACAGGATCCAGAACTCCGAGCCGATGCCCAAGTTTCTCCGCTGAGAGGAAGAAATGAGGGGGAGGGCACTCCTCGTTTTCGATGCCGGACAGTGCATGACAAATGCGGAACACAGCCTGCTGACGTTCAGCGAGCTGCTGGTAATGGGTTGCCTCTTCGGGGGTTAAACGTTTCTGTGCGTAGTCGCGAGCGCAGCCATCCAGCAATGAAAGCGCCTCTTTCAAGTGCTGGTCGAGTAGATCGCGGAAAACGCCCTGATGCTGCATGTATAGCTCTTCGGCGAAGACTGGGATGAACCTTGGTGCAATGGCTGAGTAAAGCACTGGCACCATTTCGACGAGAGCAGCGTTTCGGAGTCCTGAACTGATCTTCCCAAGTCGATCAGTGACGAGTTTCTTATAGAGCGGCTGCAAGCCTGGGTATTCGGCAAAGGCAGTGTTATGTAGATGGTAGTGTGTAGAGGCAGAAGCAGAAGATGTAGAAGAACTATCCTTATCAACCGGCACGGCAAAAGCCGGTAGAACCGCCGTCTCGGCATGAAACGACTCGGCCGAGGAGGTGAGCACCAAATCGGGATCATGGCTCACAAAGCAAAGCCTGCCTGGATCGCTGCAATGCTTGTCGATGGTGAGTTGGTGGTGTTCTTGGAAATGACGTTGAGCAGTGGCGAAGCACGTCTTGTGCGTCTGGTGGTCGGCGTTGATCGGGACAATGGCTTTGACTCCCTTGCCCCCAGGGGAAACCCAGCAGGCTAATACATGAGAGTCTGAGGCGAGTTTCTGCCGAATAGCGTTTGCTTCAGTCGCATCGGCGAGGTGGTCGATGTCGATCTGCATCAAGCCGGTGTGCTGGCCCAAATCGGATGCTTTGCGCTGACCGTTGAGCGTGGCAGCGGAAACTATGAAAGCAGGAAGTTGTGCCTTACATCGGTCATAATCGGTGCCCTCTAGGCAGCGGAGATGGTCGATGGTTTCACGCCATTGGCCGTTTTTAATCTCGTCGAGGATTTCGAGGAGGGGTCTGTTTCGGCCCTTTTTCGTGATAGCGGCAAAGTAGCCGCATTGAATCGAATGGAGATTCATGGAGCGCAGTTTGTGCGCTTGCCTGTGAACAGCTTTTAGCTACCCTATGCGGCATCTGAACTCCACAAAACAGCAGCCGCTTTGCCGTCACCGGGAAGCGGTTTGTTGTTGGTGGGTTTAGGCGTTCTGAGTGGATGCTTGGATGAAATCGCGAATGCTGGCGCAATCAAACAGGCGGCGGCCCTTCAATGCTCCTGGCTTGCGAATGGAGACGCTGCGAATCTTTCGCTCATTGGCGAGGTTGTAGAGATACGAACGAGACAGCCCGAACAAGGCGCGGGCTGTGCGATGATCTGCAAATTCCGGCAGTGCGGAGACTGCCGCCGATTGGAGTGGAGAGGATATAGTCTTCATCGTGAAGACCCCCATTGTTCACCCACGTTTTTGGAAGTCAGATATGATTCCACACATCGCTAATGAACGACTAAAATTTGGCACAAGTGCACACAAGGCAACATTGTTCACAAAGGTACATTCTATACAAAACAACATCTCATCGCAGCCACGCTCTCAGGCCCAGTGTGAAATCCAGGCAACAAACTTATTCTGTCATCCACAAGATGGCTTGAGCTTTTCGATGGCCGCAATGGTCAAGTGCCTCTACGAGCGGCTCATATTTCCTCCACTCGGAATATCCAACTGGTGGACGCGCAGTTGCAGCCAAACGCAGGAGAACATCAATCGGGCGCGGCTCAATCGGAGTCGGTGCAGCCTTGCGTCGTTCGTCCCCCTGAAGCGGCCTGAGCCCCAGTTCATCAAAGAGCCTCGCAATCCTCCCAGCCTTCAGCGGGGTGGATGCTTGCTCTAGCAGTCTAACAATGCTCTTTTGCGTGGGTCTTGAACGATCTCTGTAGAGAAAAAAGAATGCAAGTAAGACTCGGACACGTTCGCCCATGTTGCGGCGTCTTGTTGATAGCTTGAATGGTTGGTTCGATTGCAGATTCTTGATACCCTCGCATGCCAGGGCCAGCACCCGATCCTTCCGCCGTGCGACTCGTGCGATAATAATGGCTCCAATTGCCATCGCGGCGCGTTTCTCAAGCACGGAACAACCTAAACCTCTCGCTAGAAGCAACGCCTCAGAAACCACGCTTAACTGGTGCTCCCATTGCTTCAAACCATCTAGCGCGGCCCAGTTTTCAGCCGGAATTTTGAGTGATCTAAGGAGTTTCAATTGAGCCACATCAAAACCCGCTACGCGCCCTAGTTGCCTCATGAGCGCCACCTTGCATCGTGACGGGGTATCATTCTTCACGCAACTGCCCTCCAAAGACGTGGTGCTTTCGCCACGACGCGGGATTGTGCTTCGGTGTCGAGGTGCACATAACGGCGGTGGGCTTCATCGGTGGAATGCCCGCTCATGGCCTTTGTGACGGCCTCGGGCGCGTCGGAGTTTGCCAGCCGGGAAATCATCGTGTGGCGCAGGGAATGGAAGCTGAGAGCGCTGAAACGGCGTCCCTTGCCTTTGCGGGCCTCGCCCTGCTCGCGGTCGATGCCTGCCTTGTCGAGGAGGCGGGCGAAGGTGTTCGACAAGCCGCCTGCGCTGCCGGTTTTTCTCCCATGCAGCGAGGGGAAGAGCGGGGCGTCCTTTTTCATGGGGATGGGCTGGCTCTTGAAGTAGTCCACCAAGTCCTTTGCCATGACGACGACGGTTTCACGCTCGCTGGCGCGTTGCTTGCGGTGCGCGGTCTTGGCCTCGCGGAAGCGGAGAAGTTTCCCGTCCAGATTGGCGCGGGTGAGGTTGGCGGCGTCGTTCAGGCGGATGCCGGTATGGTAGGCCAGCAGAATCATTCCCTGCCATTCCACATCGGCCACGGCCAGCAGGGCGGAAACCTGCTCATTGGTGAAGGGGCGGCGCTCCTCGCTGGTGGCCTTGGCGGACTGTCCCATGCGTTTCAAAACGTCGGGAACGGGATTGTGGAGAATGACCGCCTTGCGCCGGGCGTCCTCAAATACGCCGTTCAGGACTTTCAGACCGAAGGCTGCCGTGGCGGCGGTTTTCCCGGCCCTCTGTTCCGCATCTCGGAAAGCCTCGATCTCCTGAGCCGAGACGCTGGCAAGCCGGGCATTGGCGCGGGCATCGCCAAGATGAGCGAGGAAGCCGTCAAAAATGGGTCTATAGCGTTTCAGGGTGCCTTCCTTCGTGCCGCGTGCCGCCAAGCTGGCCTGATAGTCGGCGAAGTGCTGGCGGGTGGAACGGTTGTCTAGCCCCTCCCCGTGGGTGCGCTCCATGAGTTCGTTGAGCATCTTCACAGCGGCAGCGCGGGTCAGTTCCGCAGCGCGGGCCTTCTTGGCCGCCTCCTCGAATGCCTCGGCTGCTTTCATCGCCAAGCGGCGGTCTTCCAGCTTCGTGCTCTTCTTCACCTGCCTGCCTGTCTCATCGGTGAAGCAGGCGGTCCAAAACGGGGAATTCGGGTGTTTCCAAAGCGAGGCCATGTGCAAACAGTAAGAATGAAAGTAAGAATGTCCACCCCTGTTTTCAAGTGTCCGTTGATGTCGTCTGTGTAGGAGAGAACGATTTCGAGGAAGGGGAGGATAGAAACCCTCGTTCTATCCATTGAACTACGGGGACAGGGATGAGCGGCGATTTGTTTCGCTGAAACGTCCCGGAACGCAAACGCAGTTTTCCGGCGAACTGCGTGAAGACGTGATTTTTTGCTCAACCACATGCTCCAGGCACGTTTTCAGCGGCGCATGAGCCCGCTTGAGATCCACCGCCTCGAACTGACCCGCCGCGCGCTGTTTGGCCGTGCGGCGGCGGGCATTGGCACGGCGGCGCTGGGCACGCTGCTCGCGCGGGATGGCGTTGCCGCGCAATTGCCAGATCAGACCGCCCCGCTGCTGCCGCATTTTACCGCGAAGGCCAAACGGGTCATTTATCTGCTGCAAAACGGCGCGCCTTCGCATGTCGATCTGTTCGACCACAAGCCGATGCTGAAAAAGATGCATGGCACGCAGATTCCGGACAGCGTGGCGGGCGGAAAGCGCTTCAGCACGATGACGGGCGGGCAGACGGAGCGGCCGGTGCTCTCCGAGATCACCAAATTCGCACGCCATGGGCGCAGCGGGGCCACGGTGAGTGATTTCCTGCCGCGCACGGCGGAGATCGCGGACGAGCTGTGCTTCATCAAGTCGATGCACACGACGCAGGTGAACCACGCGCCGGCGATCACCTTCTTCATGACCGGCAGCGAGCAGGCGGGGCGCCCGGCGCTGGGCTCGTGGCTCAGTTACGGCCTGGGCAGCGCGTGCGACGACCTGCCCGCCTTTGTCGTGATGACCTCGCGCGACAAGGAGGCGAGTTGCGGCCAGATCTTCTATGATTTCTACTGGGGCAGCGGCTTTCTGCCCTCGAAGTACCAGGGAGTGAAGTTCCGCGGCAGCGGCGATCCCGTTTTGTACCTGAGCAATCCTGAGGGCATGAGCCGCGACGTGCGCCGCGTGATGCTCGACGGCCTGGCTGAACTGAACGAGATGAAATTCCGCGCGCATGGCGACCCTGAGACCGCCACGCGCATCGCGCAGTATGAGATGGCCTACAAGATGCAGGCCAGCGTGCCGGACCTGACGGATTTTTCCAACGAGCCGAAGCACATCCTCGACATGTACGGCCCGGATGTGACGCGGCAGGGCAGCTACGCCTACAACTGCCTCATGGCGCGGCGGCT
Source organism: Verrucomicrobiaceae bacterium (assembly GCA_015075365.1). GTDB lineage: Bacteria > Verrucomicrobiota > Verrucomicrobiia > Verrucomicrobiales > Verrucomicrobiaceae > Prosthecobacter. Next base: position 473,750 of record JABTUN010000003.1, on the reverse strand, counting down.
GGCGGAGCGCGGGGTGCGCTTTGTGCAGCTCATGCACGCCGGCTGGGACCAGCATCGAAATCTGAACACGCAGCTCAAGATCCAGTGCATGGACACGGATGCTCCGAGCGCGGCGCTGGTGAAGGATCTGAAGCAGCGCGGCCTGCTGGAGGACACACTGGTCATCTGGGGCGGCGAGTTTGGCCGCACGCCGTTTTTGCAGGGAAAAATCACCGAGACGAAGCAGTGGGGCCGTGATCATCATCCGTATGCGTTCACGATCTGGATGGCCGGCGGCGGCGTGAAGGCCGGCATGACACATGGGGAGAGTGACGAGTTCGGTTTCAGCGCCGTGAAGGACACCGTGCATGTCCACGACCTCCAGGCCACGATCCTGCACCTGCTGGGCATCGACCACGAGCGCTTCACCTTCCGCTTTCAAGGCCGCCAGTTCCGGCTGACGGACGTGCATGGGCATGTCGTGAAGCCAGTGCTGGCGTGAGCCCCATATGAACCGATTTCACGCACTCTTGGCTGCCTGCTTATTGCTCAACTGCGGCTGCAGTGGATTCCACGCGAGACGACAACATGGTTTTTGGGAGCCAAAGCGTGTCGAGGTCAGCGGAACTGTGGAGTTTCACCGGCAGGACGGGACAAGGTTGAAGAAAGAAGTCCGCTATACCTGCACACCGTCCCGCAGTGGCAATACGATGGAAACAGCAGTCATCATGTATTGTCACAACTGCATCAGCGGTGATTTCGATGAGCAACATCAGCTTCAAATACGCTTCCCTGATGCCACTTGGGAACCGTGGCATGGCGGACCACAGACGGTGAAGTCAAATCATCGCCACTATCACGTCTATCAGGTCAGGGAACCGGATGGGCGGCTACATCCGTTTTGGTTCGATGCCACGGACTACCACGCGTTCTTCTGAGGAGGCGGCCTTCAGCAGATCGGTGTTGCATCCAAAGCCTCGTGCGTGTTTGGATCGTGTCCGTGCCCTTCGTCCGCCCGTTCCTCACCCTCACGCTTTTGCTGCTTGTTTCCGCCTGCGGAAAGGAGACGCCCGCGCCGCAGACGAAGCAGGACACGGCGCGCTTCGTCTCCGACGGAAAAGGGGACGGCAGTGTGTGGGTGGTGGATGCCAAGGAGGGTGCGGGACGCTTGTTTCTCTGCGGCACGATCCACATTCTGCGGGAAACGGACTATCCGCTGGCACCCGCCTACGAGGCCGCCTACCTGCACTCGGACAAGCTCGTTCTCGAACTGCCGCCGGGCGAAGGCTCCGGGCCGGAGCTCTCCCGACGCATGGCGCAGATCGGCATGTACTCGGCGGACACTTCACTGGAGGCGAACATCAGCCCGGAAACGTGGCAGAAAGTGCGTACCTGGGGAGCATCGCGCGATCTCGATCCTTCCTCGCTCAACCGCTACCGCCCGTGGTTCGTCTCCCTCATCATGACGGCCACGGAGTATTCCAGGCTCGGCGCGAGGCCGGACCTCGGCGTGGACACGCATTTCGACCAACGGGCAAAGGCCGATGGCAAACCCGGCGAGGGACTGGAGACGGGCGAGTTCCAGATCCAGCTCTTCGCCTCGCTCTCCGACAAGCAGCAGCGTGAGCTGCTGGACCAGACCCTGGCGGAGGTCAGCACCGTGGCCGAAGAATACGAGAAGATGATCGCTGCGTGGAAAAACGGCGATCTGAAGGCCCTCCACGACATGCTTTTCCGCGAGGCGGAGAAGCATCCCGAGCTGATGAACATGTTCCTCACCGCGCGAAACGCCCTGTGGGTCGAAAAACTCGATGACATGCTCAAAAAGGGGCAAAAGGCCATGGTGCTCGTCGGCAGCGGTCATCTCACGGGGAACACGGGGCTGGTCGAGATGCTGCAAAAGCGCGGCCACCACGTGCGCCACTATCGCGAGGTGCGGGACCTCTGACGAAAGCGTGTCAGGCGGCGCGTCCCGGAGTGTCAGTCATCGCCGTCGCCCTGGGAGATGTTTCCATAGAGCTCGGGGAAGCGGCGTTCGAGCGACTTCGGCGTGATGTAGCCGATCAACTGCGCCTCGTGCCAGTCCGCCAGGCCCCAGTAGGCGTGCGGCAGCGCCATGATGACGGCGGTGCAGGTGGGCATCTTGGGCACGCTGGCACGCGCCAGGATTTTATCCGTGAACTCATGCAGGCCCGGGTTGTGGCCGAAGAGACACACATGCGACCATTTTTCATCCAGGCTGCGCACGACCTCCAGAATGCTGCCGGGGGCCGCCAGATAGAGCTTGGAGTCCAGGAGCAACGCGTCCGAAGGCAGGCCAAACGTCTCCCGCATGACCTGCGCCGTGGTCAGCGCGCGTAGCGCCGTGCTGCTCACCAGGCGGTCCGGCGGTGGCAGCAGCCTCTCCCCCTCGCCACCGCCAAAATAGGTCCGGTGGAGAAAGGCGGCGACGGCCGGCGCGGCGCGTTTCCCGCGCTCGTTCAGCGTCCGGTCATGATCCGGCACGCCTGGCTGGTCCCAGGCGGATTTGGCATGACGGATGACGGTGAGATACTTCATTTGGCGGTCTGACGGCCCCGTGTTTCGCATGCCGTCACGGTGATGTCAACGCACGTGGCCTCCAGACGCCCTCGCATTCCACGGCAACACGGATTCGACTTCCGCCCCGCCTCGTCCAAGATCACGTCATGCCCCCCGTCGCCGTCACCACCAGCCCTGTTGTCTTCGAGGCCCGAGGACTGCGAAAAGTGTATCACACAGGCGAGCTCGATGTCGTGGCGCTCCATGGCGTGAACCTCGTCTTCCATGCCGGGGAGCTGGTCGTGCTGCTCGGCGCCTCCGGCAGCGGCAAGTCCACCCTGCTGAACATCCTGGGCGGCCTCGACGTGCCCACCGCCGGACAGTTGCGCTATAAAGGCTGGGCGCTGGACGATGGCGGTGAGCGCACACTCACCCAATTCCGCCGCAATTGCGTCGGCTTCGTGTTCCAGTTCTACAACCTCATCCCCAGCCTCACCGCGCGTGAAAATGTGGCCCTCATCACCGAGATCGCCCCGGACCCGATGAAGCCGGAGGAGGCGCTCGACATGGTGGGGCTGGGCCACCGCATGGACCACTTCCCCTCCCAGCTCAGCGGCGGGGAGCAGCAGCGTGTGGCCATCGCTCGCGCCATCGCCAAAAAGCCTGAGGTGCTGCTGTGCGACGAGCCTACCGGCGCGCTCGACGTCCACACCGGCATCACCGTGCTGGAGGCGGTCGAGCGCATCAACCGCGAACTTGGCACTCTCACCGTCGTGATCACCCACAACGCCGCGATGGCCGACATGGCAGACCGTGTGCTCCATCTCTCCGACGGACAGATCGTCAAGGAACGCCACAATGAGCAGCGCCTGCCGGTGACCAGCCTCAGATGGTGACCCGTCACGGTGCGGAATGGCAGTTCAGGCCGCCTGTGGCACCTCACGCAACAAACGAAGGGCTCCGCGCAAGAAGCGGCTAGACTTTTGGAACGCGAACGGAGTTAAATAATGACAAACGGAGGCTCCCAACCTGCCTCCTTTGTTCATGTCATGTCTTTTGATCCCATCCGCAAAGACTTGCAGGCGCTGCGCGTCACACCGCATCTGGTGGACCATGAGCAGGCACGCGCCGCGCACTCATGGGAGGCGGTGCGGGCGGAGTTGCAGGGACTGCCCGGCGGCGGGCTGAATCTGGCGCATGAGGCGGTGGACCGGCATGCCTCGGGTGCGCGGGCGGATCATCTGGCGCTGCGCTGGCTGGGCAAGGACGGCACCGTGCGTGACCTGAGCTACGCGGACATGGCACAGGGCTCGACACGTTTCGCGAATGTGCTGCGCGCGCTCGGCGTGGCGAAGGGAGAACGTGTTTTTGCGCTGATGGGCCGCGTGCCGGAGCTGTATTTCGCGGCACTGGGCACGCTGAAAAACGTGAGCGTGTTCTGCCCGCTGTTTTCCCAGTTCGGACCCGAGCCGGTTTGGCAACGGCTGAACCGCGGTGATGCGAAGGTGCTCGTGACCACGCAGGTGCTTTATGAGAAAAAGGTCGCCGCGCTGCGTGAGCGCCTGCCTGCGCTGCAATTCATCCTGCTGGCGGACGCGGAGGATGATCTCGATGCCACCGTGCGTTCACTGCCGAGGCTGATGGCCGCCGCGAGTGATACGTTTACGATCCCGCCGACGAGTCCGGAGGACATGGCGCTGCTGCATTTCACCAGCGGCACCACTGGCATGCCCAAAGGCGCGGTGCATGTGCATCAGGCGGCGCTGACGCACTTCGCCACGGGGCGCTACGTGCTCGACCTGCATCCGGAGGATGTCTTTTGGTGCACGGCCGATCCAGGCTGGGTCACAGGCACCTCGTATGGCATCTTCGCGCCGTTTTTGCATGGCGTGACCAATCTGGTGGATGAGGCCGACTTCGACGCGGAGCGCTGGTATCGCATTCTGGAGCAACAAAAGGTCACGGTCTGGTACACCGCGCCCACCGCCATCCGCCGCCTCATGCGCGTTCCGGGCGAACCGCGTGCGCAGCATGATTTGAGCGCGCTGCGCCTCATTCACAGCGTGGGCGAGCCCTTGAACCCCGAGGCGGTCGTGTGGGGCCAGCGGGCGCTCGGTTTGCCGATTCATGACAACTGGTGGCAGACCGAAACCGGCGGCATCATGATCGCGAACTACGCGGCGATGGACATCCGTCCCGGCTCCATGGGCAAACCGCTGCCAGGCATCGACGCAGTCATCGTGAAACGCGGCGAGCATGGCATCGAAGAGATCACGCAGCCGGATGTGGAGGGCGAACTGGCGCTGAAACCGGGCTGGCCCTCGATGTTCCGCGCCTACCTGCATGACGAGGCTCGCTATGCGAAGTGTTTCGTCAATGGCTGGTATCTCAGCGGCGATCTCGCGAAGCGTGATGCCGATGGCTACTTCTGGTTCGTCGGTCGCGCGGATGACATCATCAAGACCTCCGGACACATGGTGGGGCCGTTTGAAGTCGAAAGCGCGCTCATGGAGCATCCGGCGGTTGCGGAGGCGGGTGTGATCGGCAAACCGGACCCGCTGATCGGCGAGTTGGTGAAGGCCTTTGTGGTGCTCAAACCCGGAAACGCTGCGAACGACGAGCTGCGGCTCGATTTGATCGGCTTTGCCCGCAAACGCCTCGGTCCGGCCGTCGCGCCGAAGGAGATCGCCTTTGTCGAAAGCCTGCCAAAGACACGCAGCGGCAAGATCATGCGTCGCCTGCTCAAATCCCGCGAACTCGGCCTGCCGGAAGGCGATTTGTCCACCCTGGAGAACGACTGACATGAGCACCCCGCTGCCAGATCACGACCAAGCGCGCCGCCTGCTGTGGCAGATGGTGCGCATCCGACGTTTCGAGGAGAAGTGCGTCGAAATGTACAGCGCGCAGAAGATTCGCGGCTTCATGCACCTCTACATCGGCGAGGAGGCTGTGGCGACGGGCATCATTGAACAGATGCGGCCGGAGGATGCCATCGTGGCGACCTATCGCGAGCACGGGCAGGCTCTCGTGCGTGGCGTGAGCGCGGGCTCGATCATGGCGGAGATGTTTGGCAAGCAGGAGGGCTGCGCGCGTGGTCGCGGTGGCTCGATGCATCTGTTTGATGCGAAGACACGCTTCTGCGGCGGCAATGCGATCGTTGGCGGCGGTCTGCCGCTGGCCGTCGGCCTTGCGCTGGCGGACAAGATGCAGAACCGCCAAGCCGTCACCGTCTGCTTCTTTGGCGAGGGCGCGGTGGCCGAGGGCGAGTTCCACGAATCGCTGAACCTCTCCGCGCTGTGGAAGCTTCCGGTGCTGTTTGTGTGCGAGAACAATCTTTATGCGATGGGCACGGCGTTGCGTTTCACGGAATCGAAAATGGACATCGCCAGCAAGGGCGATGCATATGGTGTGGCGAACGCATGCGTGGATGGCATGGATGTGCTCGCCGTGCGCGAAGCGGCGCGGAAAGCGCTGGAAACAGCACGCGAGGGCCGGCCCTTCCTGCTCGAATGCCGCACCTACCGGTTTCGTGCGCACTCGATGTTCGACGCGGAACTTTATCGGACCAAGGACGAGGTCGCGGAATGGAAGAAGCGCGATCCGATCACGCTGTTCTTCGATTCGATGAAGGCTGCAAGCATCCTCTCCGATGCTGATTTGACCGCCGTGGAGGACGAGGTGACGAAGGAGGTCGATGAATCGGTCGCCTTTGCCGAAGCGGGCACTTGGGAGCCGGTGGCAGACCTCACTCGCTTTGTCTATTCGGAGGTGAAACCATCATGAGCGCGACCGAAGCGACCAGGAAGATGACGTTTCGCGACGCGGTGCGCGAGGGCATCCGCAGCGCGCTGCAAAACGATCCGCGCGTGTTTTTGATGGGCGAGGACGTGGGGCACTACGGCGGCTGTTTTGCGGTCAGTCGCGGTTTGCTGGCCGAGTTTGGCGAAGAGCGCATTCGCGACACGCCGCTGGCGGAATCCGCGTTTGTCGGCGCGGGCATCGGCGCGGCACTGGCCGGCATGCGGCCGATTGTTGAGATCATGACCTGCAACTTCAGCCTGCTGGCGCTGGACCAGATCATGAACACGGCCGCGACGCTGCTGCACATGTCCGGCGGGCAGTTCAACGTGCCGCTCGTGATCCGTCTGGCGACCGGTGGCGGCAAGCAGCTCGCCGCGCAGCACTCGCATAGCCTCGAAGGCTGGTATGCGCACATTCCCGGCATCAAGGTGCTCACGCCCGCCACACTCGAAGACGGTTACGGCATGCTGGCCTCCGCTTTGGCCGATCCGGACCCGGTGCTCATCTTTGAAAACCAGACGCTCTACATCATGGAGGGCGAGTTGCCTGCCAACGCCGGCCCCGTGGACATTTCCAGCGCCAAAGTGCGCCGCGAAGGCAAGGACGCCTGCATCCTCACCTACGGCGCGAGTTTGCCGAAGTCGCTCGAAGCCGCCGCGAAGCTCGCGGAGCAGGGGATCAATGTCGAAGTCGTCGATCTGCGCGTGCTGCGCCCGCTCGATGACGCCACCATCCTGCGCAGCGTGGCGAAGACGCATCGCGTGCTCATCGTGGATGAAGGCTGGCGCAGCGGTGGCATCTCCGCCGAGATCGCCGCGCGCATTCAGGAGCAGGCGTTTTACGAGCTCGACCGTCCGGTCGCGCGACTGTGCGCCGCCGAGGTGCCCATTCCATACGCGAAACACCTGGAGCAGGCGGCGCTGCCGCAGGTGGACACGATCATCGCCGCTGTGCAAAACCTCGTCCGCTCCCATGGCTGATTTCGTCATGCCCAGCCTCGGCGCGGACATGGAGTCCGCCACGCTCGTGAAATGGCACGTCAAACCCGGCGATGTCGTGAAGCGCGGCGACATCATCGCCGAAGTGGACACCGACAAAGGCATCATTGATGTCGAATGCTTCCAGTCTGGTGTGATCGAGCGCCTTGTCATCGAGCCCGGTGCCAAGATACCCGTCGGAGCATTGCTGGCCGTGATTCAAGGCGGTGAAACTCCTGCGGCGGCTCCAGCACCTGTTTCCACGCCAGAGGTGGTCACTGAAGCTCCGCATGTTCATGCCTCGCCTCTTGCGAAGAAGATCGCTTTGGAACTCGGCGTGGATTTGAATCAGCTCATCGGCCACGGCACCGGGCCGGGAGGCTTGATCGACCGCGAAGATGTCGAAAACGCCGCGAAAACCAAGATCGCACCTCAGCCATCGCATGGGCGCATCTCGCCGCTGGCACGCCGACGCGCGGAAGAACTTCATGTCGATCTCACGCAGGTGAAGGGCAGCGGCCCCGGCGGTGCAATCGAGGCTGCGGACATCGAACGCGCCGCCACCGCCGCCACCGCCGCTCCGCAGAAGCCCGGCGATTCGATGCGCCGTGCCATCGCTGCCGCGATGGCGAAGTCGAAACGCGAGATCCCGCATTACTACCTGCAAACGCACATCGACATGAGCGTCACGCTGGCGTGGTTGCAGGCGGAGAATGCCAAGCGCGGCATCAAAGACCGCCTTTTGCCCGTCGTCCCCATTTTGAAGGCCATCGCCAAGGCGCTGCGCGATGTGCCGCAGCTCAACGGTTTCTGGATCGATGGCCAGCATCGCGTCTCGGAGGCCATTCATCTCGGTTTTGCGATCTCGATGAAGGGCGGCGGCCTGGTGGCACCAGCGCTTCATGATGTGGACAAGAAGTCCTGCGACGAACTCATGGCCGATCTGCGCGATTTGATCCCCCGTGCGCGCAGCGGCCGTCTGCGGAGTTCCGAGATGACTGATGCCACGATCACCATCACCAGCCTCGGAGATCTCGGCGTGGAGAGCGTATTTGGCGTCATTTATCCGCCGCAGGTGGCCATTGTCGGCCTGGGCAAGGTTTTGGAGCAGCCGTGGGCCAAGGACGGCATGCTCGGCGTGCATCCGGTGATGAATGCCACGCTCGCCGCCGACCACCGCGCCACCGACGGGCATCTCGGCGCGCAATTTCTCGAAGCCCTTAACCGCCACCTGCAAGCGCCCGACCAGCCATGAGCGAAGCCGAACTCAAAACCATTCTCCTCGACGGATTGCGCAAAATCGCGCCGGAGGCCGATCCCACCACGTTGCGCGGCGATCAGAACATCCGTGAGACGCTCGACATCGACTCCTTTGATTTTTTGAGTTTCCTCATCGCGCTGCATGACAAGCTCGGCGTGGAAATTCCCGAAGCCGACTACGGCAAGCTAAGCACCCTCGATGCGATGCTGCGTTATCTGGGTCCAAAGGTGTGAAACCGGAGCAAATCCATGAACGACCGCTCATTCCTGTCGCGGCTGCTGGATTCGGGCATTGCGCTCTGCCTGCTCGTGGTGCTCGGCACTTTGTTTTACGGGCATGTCGGCGGCGCGGAGAGCGGATTGAGCCTCATGGACAGCTACATCACCGAGTACATGAAAAAAGCGCCGCACTGGCCGTGGCTCATCGTGGCCAGCTTCGCCTTTGCCCTGTTGCTGTTCCTGCTGGCGCTGGCCTTTTTGCGCCAAAGCGGCGGAAACGTGCTGGTGCTCGCCGGCAGCCTGCTGCTGGCGGCCACGGCGATGGGCAACTTCTTTGTGGCCTACGCGCCGATGCGCCGCGTCGAGCAACCGCCACCCGCTATGCATGAATGGTGGACGCCGACGTGGTGGTTCACCTCCAAGACTTCGCACACCGACTACGAACATGGCATGGCAGACGCCTATTCGGACGTGCACTATCGCGCCATCCGCCTTGTCGTCAGTTTTGGTGTCGCCGGCATTTTTTCCATTGCAGCCGCAGGGCTGCGTGACGCCGGTTGGCGTTCGTTCGGCCGCTGGACCCTGGCCGCGGCGGCCATGATGTCCGTGCTGTTTTTGATGGGCGATCACTGGGACTTTCGACGCGGCCTGTGGCAACGCCTAGGCTTCGCGATCATGTATGTGTGGCTCTGGGGCGCCTGGGCAGTCTGCCGCGCCCCCCGCAAATTCAGCAGCGCGAACGGCAATTCGCGATGAGGAAGAGGGGGCATGCCGCGTTATACATGGCGCATGAAAGCGAAACCCAGTTCTGTCTCGACCGCTAAAAAGAAAAAGGGCGCCACCACCGGTGTGACCGCCATTCTGAAGACACCGAAGAAGCCCGTCACCGAGGCCATCCATACCACGGAGAAGCCTGGCGCACGCGGCACGCACGGCAGCCCAGGTCGTGGCGAAATCCGCAAGACCACCCACCGCGTCATGGGCTCCCGCCAGTCCCAGCGGCCTTTGGAACGCTCGCGACAACCGCGCCAAAAGCGCGGCTGAACCCTGCCTGCATGCCATGCACCTGCAGCATCCAGCCTTTGGTGCGGCCCTGATCCTCACGCTTATGTTTGCCAATTGTGGCCCCGGAGGAGAGACACCCCGATCCACCGTGGATGAGCATGCAAAGCGGCGTCGTGAGCTTGTGGAGTCTTTCTCACAGGCAGACGAGGTTCGAATCACGGACAAGCGTGTCATCGAGGCCATGCTGGCGACGCCGCGGCATCGTTTCGTGCCGCAGGACCTGCAAGCGCAGGCTTATGAGGACCGTCCGCTGCCCATCGGGCATGAGCAGACCATCTCGCAGCCATCCCTGGTGGCCTTCATGACGCAGGAGTTGAAGCCGCAGGCCAAGGACCGCGTGCTGGAGATCGGCACGGGCTCGGGTTATCAGGCGGCCGTGCTGTCCCATTTGGTGGCGGACGTTTACAGCATCGAGATCGTGCAACCGCTCGCTGAACGTGCCGCGAAAGCCCTCACAGAGCTGGGCTGCAAAAACGTCCACACCCGCGCCGGAAATGGCTGGCTCGGCTGGCCCGAGGCAGCGCCGTTCGACGCCATCATTGTCACCTGCGCGCCGGACGCCATACCGCCCGCGCTCGTCGGGCAACTGCGCGAAGGCGGACGCATGATCATCCCCGTCGGCCCCGAAAACCAGGTGCAGGAGCTATATCTCCTCGAAAAGCGCGGCAGCAGAATCGAGCAGCGTTCCATCCTTCCCGTGCGCTTCGTGCCGATGACGGGAAAAGAGAAGCGGGATTGAAACCATCCTCATTTCCCACCGCGCGGCTCAAGGCAAACGACCCGGCCGGCGGCATTGCGGGCGTAGATGCGGCCGCCGGCGACCACCGGGGCCGTCCAGCATTTGCCGGGCAGCACGGTCTGGCGGTGGAGGATGTCCAGTTTCTCAGGGGTCGGTTTCACGATGAGGATCTCGCCTTTGTCGCACAGCACGATGCAGTCCGCGGTGGCGATGATGCCGCCGGTGGTGTGGCCCGGCTCCCTCCAGCACTCGCGGCCAGTGGCCCATTCGATGCAGACAAAGGCCGTGGGCTTGTGCGTGGTGCCGTCAAGGCCGTAAAGATGGCCGCCGATCTTCACGCAGGGATTGAAGTAGTTCTGAAAATCCTTCCTCTCCCAGACGCTGTCCCATCCGCCATCCGCGCGCCTGCGCTTGAGCGCGGAGCCGCCAATGGAGCTGACGAGGATGTCCGCGCCATCGGTGACGGGATCGGTGGCGTTCAGCCCCTTCCACGGAATGCTCCAGACCACGCGGCCATCCGCGGCAGCGATGCCGGAGAGGGATTTGCCGAGAAACAGAGCCAGCACGTCTTTGCCACCGAGAGGCTCCGGCATTGGAACCGGCGTGGAGTAACCGGTGGCGTCCGGCCCGCCATGCCAGACCGTGCGTCCATCATTTTTGTGAAGTGCGATGCCTGAAGTGCCTGCATTGAGAATGACGAGATCACCGTGGCAACAGGGCGATCCCGCAAAATGCCACTCGGGCAGCGCCAGCGCGTGATCGGCCTTCAGATCACGCTGCCAGATCACCGTTCCGGTTTCAGGGTGGAGTGCGAAGGCCTGCCCCTGCTTGCCGAGCACATAGACGGCTTCAGCAGTGACGGTGGGCGTCACGCCTGGGCCGCCTTCGTAGTACTTCGCGTGCAAATCCGCCGCGTAGGCATGTTTCCAAAGTGTGGCACCCGTGCGGGCGTCGAGACACCAGACGGTCTCTTTTCCATCCTGGAAACCCATCGTGTACACCCGCTGACCGACGACGGAGAACGAGGAAAAGCCGATGCCGACCTCCGCAGTCCAAATCTCGTGCAGCGATGCCACCGCGCCGAGTTTCTCCACCGTCTTGCCATCAAAGTTCGGACCGCGCCAGTGCGGCCAGTCAGCACTGAAACCGGCGGTGAGGCATGAGAAAAGGAACAGGGAAATGCGAAGCGTGGAAGAGCGCATGAACGGCATAGGGCTGGCGGAAGGTCATGGCGCGAACCAGAAGGAAAACACATCCGCGTCGCGCAGGTCGAACTTCAGCCGCACAGGCTTTCCGGCGAGCGCGGAGACATCGCTGCCGGACTTCCAGCGGATGACGCGGTCAATGTCGTCGTAGGATTGCGCCACACAGTCCTCCAAGGTGAAGCCAGGGATGGGAGCGCCTCCTTCATCCTGGATCTCCACGGCCACATGACCCGCCGCGCCTGTGGCGAAGTTCAGATGCAGCGCCCTGCCGGTGAAGGTGAGCGGCTTGGTGGTCATGCTTCCACCTTCGTAGCCTGCGTGCAGCGAGGCGAAGCCGTCCAGCCGCAGCGTGCAGCGCTCCACCAGGTTCACGCCCTGCCCGTAGTGGCGTTGCACGAACAGGGAGAGCTCGGATTTGCCCGTCTGAATGAGGCCGCAGGCGGGATAGTTCGCACGGCTGGTCCAGTTGCGGAAATGCAGGCCGGGACGCACGAATCCCTCCATGAAAGTGCGGTTGTAGAGGCCGGAGCCGGCGCGGCTGGTCATGAGAACGGCCTCGGAGCTGTCGGAAAAGAGGGCGGTGTAGGCCTTCGCGTCATCGGCCATGTATTTCTTTGCCGGCTCATCCAGCGAGGACTGCCCCTGCATGAAGCGCGCCGCGGTGGCGACCTCAATGTGCGGCGCACGAAAGTAGGGCTGCGTCTGGCTGACATAAATGTGATCCACCAGCGGGCGGTCACACTTCATCATCACGGCGGGCGTCCAGTTCACGAAGTCGGCGCTGGTGCTGCGGCTCACCCAGCGCACGCCTTTGGGCTTCCAGGTCTTCTCATCCGTGCCGCCGCCGGTGAAGACGCGGAAGTAGGCCACATAGCACTTCTCCTCCGCCGACCAGAAGGCGACGTTTTGCGAGTCGAACGCGCCTTTCGTCAGCACCGGCTCCTCCCGCAATTTCGTCCACTTCAAACCATCCACGGAACTCCATGCCCGCAGACCGCCGCCCTTGCCGCCAAGGCCTGAAAGCGCCTTGTAACGCTGCTCCGGCGGTGCGGCGGGATTCGTGTCGAGAAACGGCGCGAAGTTGTGCGTGGCGAGTGGATCGCCCGCGAGCAGGATGTTGTTGTCCTTCGTGCCAAAGGCCTCGTGCAGGCCAAGATTGGGCTTCGTCCACACGCGGCCGTCCTGGGACTCGGCGTAGCAGGTGTATTCAGACTTGTTGGACGCGGTGGGCAGCGTGGGCGTGCCGCGGTAGTACATGCGGAAGAGCTTCCGCTCCGCGTCATGCAGCACCGTGATGTAGCCGCTGAACCGCCCTTCCCAGGGCTTGTCGAACCTCAGCGCCACGCTTGCCGGTCTCGGCGCGTGCATCTCCAGCGTCGCTTCATCAAGCTGGTCAATGAGCAACCGGTCCACAAACAGCTCCCGCCGCGATCCGAGCGCGATGGGTTCCGCCAGAGCTTGGAGCGAAGAAAGAAGTGCGAGGATGAAAAGGAGCGGCTTCATGCGGATGGATGAGCATACGGCAGCAACACGCGCTTCTTCAGGCATTGCGGTCCGGCTTTCAAAATGATTCAAGCCCAACACAATCCGCCACGGGAGGCCATGGGCATCCATGGAGACTTGCCATGTCACGCCAAGTGAGGATTGCAGGGAAGAAGCAAGACTTCGAAGCCATCCTTGGCGAGCGCGTCCAGCAACTCTTGAGACGGTTCGTCCTTGAGAATCAAAACTCCGAGGTTTGTGTAATCGAAGACCTTGATCTTGCACAACAAGTCCCGCGCCTGGAGATGCCGTCTTAGCCGTTTTTGCAGCGGCCCCTTCTCCGAAAGCAGTTCATTCTCCATTTTGGGAAGATACAGGTCGTTGATTCCTTTGAAGGCCACCGCCCTGAAATTCAGCCCCAGGGCCGCTTTTTCCATCTCACGCCTTGAAAGCGAATACACATAGTTGCCGGACGCTTCCCAGGCGTGCCTGTTCTGCCTTCCTATGCCGACACGGCCAAGCCAGCCCTTTATCTTCCTGCATAGAACAGTGAGGAGCCTCTCACTCACAAACACATCATTCGGCTCAATGAGGAAAACACCTTTCCGGGCCACCCGAACCATTTCGTAAAGCGCCTTCATGGGCCTCGGAAAATGGTGATAAGACTCCTTGCAGAAGACATAGTCGAACTCCCCGTCGCCAAACGACAGCGCCTCCGCGTTTTCTGTTCTGAACTCGCTGATGTATCCTTGTTCTTTCGCCTCGCGGAGCAGGACATCTGAGATGTCCGAGGCCACCACCTCACACCCCCGCTCCATCAGCATGTGGGCATCCGTCCCGTATCGTCCGTCTCCGACCGTAAGCCATCGTGTTTTCTGATCTGCGTGAAGGACGGGATCAAGGAGCTGATAAAAGCGGTCATGCCGCCATGCGTTCACCGTGTCTCTCGAAAACCAGGTCTTCGCCAAAGCCTCCTTCGGGCCTCCGGCCACATGCTCGTTGTAGTGCTCAGCATGTCTCCGATAGCTTTTCTGCTCAAAACTTGCTGAGGGGATCATGTCGCGGGTTCCATGAGGTTCGAGGATTTTGATGGCGTGAATGCCACCACTGGAAGGATGGCATCTTCAAGCTGCGCTGCAAGGCAGCACAAGGCGACCCTGTCATGCCCGGTGGTGGATCGCAAGAGCAGCAACCTCATGTGTTCGCCAACGCCGCGCCAGCAAAGGCCGTCTCCAGCACGGGCACGATCTGCTTCTTCCGCGACATGCAGCCTTCGAGGAAGACGCCCTCCTCACCGGATGAGCACTTAAAGGCATGCTCCACCACATCGAGTCCCTCGCCCACCGCCCAGAGGTGGCTGCCTTTGCGGGTGATGTCGGTGCCGATGAGGATCACCAGGCGGAGGTTTTGCTCCGCTTTCACGCGCCGCATGGCCTCCAGCAGTTCCGCACGGCGTGCCGCGAGCGGACGCGCGTCCGGCACCTCCACCTGGGCGATGCCGACGTGGTTTCCAGAGAAGTTGAATGCCTTGAAGTCCGCCTCGACCAGATCACGCGCCGAGCGCGTGGCGATGTCTCCGCGTGCGGCCATCAGCTCCGCGCCAAACTCGGCCACATCCACGCCCGCGAGCGCGGCGAGACGCGGTGCCATGCGGCGGTCCTTGTTGGAGGTAGTGGGAGAGGCCAGCACGAGCGTGTCGGACAGAATGGCCGCCAGCAGCGCCCCGGCGATGGGCGGCGGCGGCTCAATGTCGTTCAGAAAAAACTGCTCCGCGATCAGGGTGGCCGTGGCACCGACTGGTTCGCAGTGAAAGGTGATCGGGCTCGGGATTTGCAGGTCGCCGATGCGGTGATGCTCCCACACCTCCAGCACCGTGCCATGGCGGATGTCATCAAGGGCCTGCGCGACCTCGTTGTGGTCCACCAGGATCAGCCGCAGCCCCGTGGCGCTCGTGATGAGGTCCGGCTCCGGCAGCGAGAAGCGCTCCAGCACATGGCGTGTCTCGCTGTTCAGGTTTCCTGCGCGCGCCGGACGCACCTCGTCGTCTCCCAGTGCGTTGCGCAGAAAGGCGTAGCCGATGGCCGAGCAGATCGAGTCGGTGTCCGGGTTTTTATGGCCGATGACGTGGATGGTTTCTTCCATGATCAGATAACGGTGCATGTCTCACGGCCACAGCAGCAGGATCAGCACCCCGCCCGCCAGCGCCGCGCCAAATCCGGCCATCACCGGCTTGATGAAGGCGCGCGCGCCCAGCATCACGACGAGCGCGCCCTTGAAGACCACGTTCGCCAGGCCGCCCACCATGATCATGCGCCAGGCGGTGCCGGTTTCGAGATGCGCGGTGCTCACCAGACGGGAGGTGGACAGCGTGATGGCGTCCATGTCCGTCAGGCCGGAGATCGCTGCCGCCACATACAGGCCCGAGCTGCCAAAATGCTCCTTTGCCGCCGCCACCGCCACCAGCACCAGCGCATACAGCAGGCCAAAGAGCACCGCGCTACGCAGCTCCGACGGAGGCGACTCCTGCGCTGCCTGCGCCCCCTTCTTTTCCGAGAAGCGGTGCGCCGCAGCCGCCACCAGGCCGAACCAGAACATCATCGCCAGCAGCGGCGGCAGCATCTCCTTCAAATAACCCGGCGCCGCGATCATCACCTCCGCCAGCACACGCACAAACACCACGGCGGAGGCGATGAGCGTGATCGCCGCGAGACTGATGCCGCACTCGCCCCGGTCCTGGCTGCGCCGCGCCAGGCTGGCCGTGGTGGCCGTGCTGGAGATGAGACCGCCGAAAAGACCCGCCAACGCCGCGCCGCGCGTACCGCCGAGAAATTTCTGCGCCAGATAGGCCGCAAGGCTGATTCCTACGATCAGCACGACCATCAGCCAGATGGAAAACGGGTTCAGCACGCCGAGATAGCCCATTTCACGGTCAGGCAGGGCAGGCAGGATCACCAGACCGGCCAGCACCAGCCGTGCGATCTCGCGCAGGTCATCCTCCCCGATGCGGCGCACCATGTTGTGCAGTGGCTTCTTGCTCTGGAGCAGCACCATGACCGTTCCCGCGATCACCACCGCCTCCAGGCGATGCCCCAGCACCGTGAGCACACCCGCCGAGAACATCACCAGCATCGCCATCTCCGTCGTCAGCCCGGAATCCGGTTCCTTGCTCTTCAGCTCCGCCAGATTGCCCAGGATCACCATGCCCGCGAAGGCAATGAACGCCGCGGCGAGCACCCACGGCCCGTAGGCGATGCCCAGCACGCCGCCCAGCGCGCCAAACAGCGTCAGCAGCGCAAAGGTGCGGATGCCCGCCACCCGGCTCTGCACCCATTCGCGCTGCAAACCGACGAGCAGGCCCAGCCCCAACGCCGTCGCGAAGGACTGCAACAGCTCGGGGGCGTCGGGGAGGCTGGTGGGGATCGCGACTGACAGCATGGGAGATCAACGTGACGGCGCGCCACACTTCTCATGCCACCGCCTGTTTGTCACGGCAGGATCAGCACGGCTTTTGTCCCCTTCCCCTCCTCGCCGGGCAGCAGTTCGATGCTGCCGCCATGCAGCGTGGCCGCCTCCTTCACGAAACACAGGCCCAGGCCGCTGCTCTTTTTCCCCGTGTCGGGACGTGGCAGTGAATAGAAGCGCTCAAAGACACGCTGCCGCGCGTAGTCCGGGATCCCCGGCCCTTCGTCCTCGATCTCGATGACGTGGCGCTGGTCCAGGCGGCAGGCGCGCAGGTGGATCAGCCCGCCGCGCGGTGAAAAGTCGATCGCGTTTTGCAGCAGATTGCTCACCGCCAGCTCCAGCAGCCACGGATCGCCCTCGGTCAGCAGAGGGTCTGCCATCTCATGCTCAAAACGGAGCTGGCGCGCCTGTGCCAGCAGCGCCAGGTGATCCCACGCGCGCAGGATGACCTCCCGCAGGTTCACACTCTCCCGTTTCACCAGCGCCTTCTGCTTTTCCAGCGCGGCCAGGTGCAGCAGGCGCTCCAGCAGATCGCGCAGGCGGCCCGCCTCCGCGCGGATGTTGCCGAGAAAGCGCGCACGCTTGTCCGCCGGCACGTCCCCGCTCTCCAGGATCTCGCTCGCGCCGAGGATCGCCGCCACGGGGCTCTTCAGCTCGTGAGTGAGGCTCTGCACATAGCTCTCGACGTACTGGCGGCCCTCCAGCGCGTCGCGCATGTCCTCCAGCGCCGTGGCCAGCGTCTTCATCTGGTGCCCCGGCATGTGTGGCGGTGTGGAGCGCTCCCCGCGGCTCACAGCCAGCGCGTGCTGTGCCAGCACCTCCAGCGGCCGCGTGGCCCAGCGCGCCGCCACAAAGATGCCCGCCAGCATCAGCACCACCGTCGTGATGATGGAAATCTTCAGCCAGCGCTCCGTCTCCCACACAAAGGCCAGCACGCCGCGCTGCGGCTTCGCCACGCTGACCATGCCGATCGTCCTCCCCTCCACTCGCACCGGCGCGCCCACATACATGACGATGGACAGCGGGTCGTAGGGGGTCGCGCGGCTGCTGCGCGCCCCGTACTGCCCCATCAGCGTGAGGTTCACATCCCGCAGGTTCGCCTTGGTGCCCGGCTCCAGGCGCCCGGCGGAGTCAAACAGCACGATGCCCTGCGCGTCTGTCACATACACCTCCATGTCCACCCGGGTCTTTGTGCGGTTGTAGATCTGCGCGTTCAGTTCCCGCCCCTGCGCAAAGCGGATGGCCGTGGCGACCGCCTCCGGCTCCAAGACGCCCTTCTTCGCCTGCGTGGCCAGGATTTCCGCCAAAATGTTCGCCACATCCACCATCGGCTCCTCGATGGCCTCCATGTACTGCCGTTCCACACGGCGGATGAGCTGCGTGAAGAGCACAAACAGCCCCACGCTCGCCACCAGGGCGAATCCCACAAGAAATCGCGCGGTGAGGCTCATGCGGCGATGATGCGGCGTGCTGCGCGGGCGTCAAGGCGCGCGCCTGCCGCCCTGAAGCCTCATCCGCCGGAAAACACGCCTCCGAATTGCCAGTTCGCCCTTCAGAACGCCCCTGAGGTCATTTTATCCCCATCCATGAAGTCTGGCCACCGCGCCCACGATCACCTCACGCGCTTCATCGTGAAGGTGCCGCGGTCCAGCCCGCTCTCGTAGCAGGCTTTGAACTCATCGCCCTGGATCGTGCCTTCATAGTGGTAGGTGCCTCCCACCCATTTCGGCATCACATGATCGCCCTTGAAGGTGAACGTGCCGTTTTCCTGCCTCACGACCTGATGTGTCGTCTTGAAGGCCGCGCTCAAGATGCCGCGCCAGGTGCAGTGGTAAAAGAATTGGTGGGAAACAGCCTGCGGTTGCTTCTTTGACGCGGCCAAAACGGGAACCGGCGCTGAAATGACCGCCCTCAGCTTCCCCGTGTGCCCGCTGGCCGCGCTAAGCCAGGTGCCCTCCCACCGGCCCGCCACCCCGCTGCCCGACGGCGCGGCTTTCCATGCGGAGCGAAAGGACAGCCCGCACGACGGCAGCAGCGTCAACACGAGCGCGAGACAGGCGAACCGGAGCATCGGGGAGCATTTCATGGCGGATGCATCGAACGCGCTCCTGCCGCCTCCTATTTCGCGGGGCGTGGGACATTCGGATTTCGTCATTTCCCCCCTTGCCCGCCCTCTTCTCCGCGTTACCTACCCGGCACCTAACCCCAACACACCATGGCCCACACCCTCGCCCCCCTGCCGTATCCTTCCAACGCCCTCGAGCCCCACATCGACCAGCAGACGATGGAGATCCACCACGGACGCCATCACAACGCGTATGTGACCAATCTGAACAATGCCATCGCCGGCAAGGCCGATCTTGAGGCGCTGTCCATCGAGGACCTGTGCAAGAACATCTCCAAGGTGCCCGCCGACATCCAGGGCGCGGTGCGCAACAATGGCGGCGGCCACTTCAACCACACGCTCTTCTGGAACATCATGGGCCCCAACGCTGGCGGCGCGCCCACGGGAGCCCTCGGCGATGCCATCACGACCACCTTCGGCAGCTTCGATGCCTTCAAGGAGGCCTTCGCCAAGGCTGGTGTCACCCGTTTCGGCTCCGGCTGGGCCTGGCTTGTCGTGAAAGACGGCAAGCTCGCCATCACCTCCACGCCGAACCAGGACAACCCGCTCATGGACGGTTCCGGCACGCCCATCCTCGGCTGCGATGTCTGGGAGCACGCCTACTATCTCAAGTATCAGAACAAGCGCCCCGACTACATCGCCGCCTGGTGGAACACCGTGAACTGGTCCGCCGTCGCCGCGAACTACGCCAAGGCCCTCGGCTGATCTGCTCTTTGTCCCTCACTGTCCAAAGCGCGGAACGGCCAGCCCGTCCCGCGCTTTGTCGTTAGGCTCTCCTCATTCCGGCTTCGTCATTCCCCTCGTGGCACTCGTCCTCCATAAGCTCCGCAGCGGCCTGATCTACTCGCAGGCCTTCGCCGACTATCTGGAGTCGAAGCACAACATCGAGCACTACGGCCACCCGGGGGAGGTTCTCCACCTCGACTACGTCCGCTGCAGCCAGGGCGACCTCGCCGGGCAGGAATGGTGGCAGCTCCTGTGGATCAGCGGCATGAACGCCCCGACCGAGCACCGCCACCAGATTGGCGATGTGGAGGTTTTCATCTCCAAGCAGGCCATGCGCGGGCTCAAGAACCGCCTGCTGCATTTCGACGGGCAGAACGTGGTCGTGAAGAAGTGATCCCTTCGGTTCTGATAAAGCGATGTCGGGTGGAATGATGACCTGAATTGAAACTTCTTTAACATCATTTCACCCGTCATCATTCTACCAGTTCTGTTCCAACCATGCCAACGCTGGCCGACATCGGAGAAGACAAGCTCATCCGCCGCCTCATGCGGGGGGTGAAGCTCGATCGCGACGTGATCGCCGGTGCGGGCGATGACTGCGCCGTGGTCCGCAGCACGAAAAACGAGCACACGCTGCTCAAGACGGACGCGCTGGTGCAGGATGTGCATTTCACGCTCGACACACCGCCGAAGCTCATCGGACGCAAGGCCATCGCGCGGGTCGTCAGCGACTTCGCAGCCATGGGTGGCACGCCGCGGCATGCGATGATCACCTTGGTCGCCCCACCGAGCATGGAGGTGGACTTTTTGACTGACGTCTATCGTGGCATGAAGGCCATCGCGAAGGACTACGGCATCAATCTCGTCGGTGGCGAGACCTCGCGCGGCCTGGTGCTCATGCTCAGCATCTCCATGACCGGCACCGTGCCCTCCAGGCACTGGCTTTCGCGCAGCGAGGGCAAGGCAGGCGATGTCCTGCTCGTCACCGGCCGCCTCGGCGGCTCCATCAAAGGGAAGCACCTCAAATTCATCCCGCGACTTGAGGAAGGCCGCTGGCTCGCCGAGCACGCGCACCCGCACGCCATGATGGACATCAGCGACGGCCTTGCCAAAGACCTGCCGCGCCTCGCCTTGGCCAGCGGCACGCACTTTCAGGTCAATGTGGCCTCCCTGCCCTGCAATCCCGGCTGCACCTTCGACCAGGCCTGGGGCGACGGCGAAGACTACGAGCTCCTCCTCGCCGTCAATCCGCGCACGCTGCGCTCCTTGAAAGCCAAATGGCACGAAGCCTTCCCCAACCTGCCGCTCACCGTCATCGGCAAACTCGTCCCGCCCGGTGAAGGCCGCCCTCCGGACTTTGAGAGCACGGGATGGGATCATTTCGCGCTGAGTGGTGAATGAATCAGGCGAAGAAAAATGACGAACGCCGAATGAGGAATGACGAATGAAGGCCGAAACGCTCGCCACACCTGATGACGCCCACGCCTGGGGCATGCAGCTCGCGCCGGCACTGGCGGCGGGCGATGTCATTGCACTGTGCGGCACGCTCGGTGCGGGAAAGACGCAGATCACGCGCGGCATCGTCGCCGGCATGCATTCGGAGGCGGATGTGACCAGTCCCACCTTCACCCTTGTGCATGAATACCGCGATGGCCGTTTGCCGGTCTTCCACTTTGACTTTTACCGCATGGACAGCGCCGCGGAGGTCCTCGGCATCGGCTGGGACGAGTTCTTGAGCGAGCCTGGCGTCATCGTCGTCGAGTGGGCCGATCTGTTTCCCGAACTGCTACCGCCAAACACACGGTGGTTCCACATTGAAGCCTTGCCGGATGGCTCGCGACGTGTCACGGAAGGGCCGCTCGCGAAATGAAGCAGACTTTTCTCGCTCTCGATCTCTCCACGCCCCACGGCAGCATCGCCGTGCTGAAAGACGACGCGGTTGTGTTTGAGGCCGCGTTTCAGTCGGAGCGCTCGCACAATGCGCAGGTCTTCGCGCCCTTGCGCGACGCCCTGGCCGCCGCGGGCGATGGATTGCGCGGTATCGTCATCGGCACCGGCCCCGGCTCCTACACTGGAGTGCGCATCGCCATCGCAGCCGCGCAGGGCATCGCGCTCTCGCGCGGCGTGTGGTGCGTGGGCTGGTCCAGCCTCACCGCGCCTCACATCGACGCGCCAGCGAGTTATCGCGTCATCGGCGATGCCCGTCGTCAGAGCTTTTACCTCGCGCAGGTCGAAAACGGCCGCTTGCTGCCTCACATCGAAACCGTCGATGCCGACACCGCACGCGCCCGAGTCGCGGAAAGCGGCCCGTGGCTCAGTTTCGACGCCAAAACGCCGCTCGACCTCGAAAACGTCCGCCTCGCCCGTCCCAGCGCCGCGCAGCTCGCGCGCCTCGTGCAGCGCCGCACAGCGGAAGAGATCGCCTCACTCGCCGCGCAGCCTTTGACGCCGCATTACCTCGCCGAAGCCTTCATCACCACCGCGCGCAAGCCCGGCAAAGCTCCCGCTCTGTGATTCTCCGCATTCTTCCATCCTTCCTGTTCCTCGCGTCCCTCGGACACGCCATTGACCTCCGCATCAGCGCCGACCTCCCGCCGCACGCTGCGCTGAAAAAACTCCGCGAGGCCCGTCAGGCCGGTGACACCTCTTCCGCGACGATCTTTTTCCCCGCAGGCACCACCGAGCTCCTCACGCCGCTCACGCTCGAAGCCACCGATTCCCAAATCACCTTCACCGGCACGAACAGCACCCTCATTGGCGGACCCAAGGTCACCGGCTGGGAAAAACACCGCGGCGAGATCGTCAAAGCGGATGTCTCGAAGCTGCTGCCGAAGGGCTTCGTGCCGAAACAACTGCTCTGCGACGGCGAACGGCAGATCCTCGCCCGCTATCCGAACTTCGACGCGAAGGACCCGCTCTACGGTGGCTGGGCCTTCGTCGCGCCGTTTCCGCCTGCGGGTGCTCCTGAAGGCCATCTTTGGAAACGCACCCTCTTCGTGAAGCCCGAGGACGTGCGCACCTGGGCGCATCCCGAGGACGTGGAGATCGACATCTTCGCGCAATACGGCTGGTGGAACTTCATCGAGCCCGTCGCCTCGCTCGATCCCGCCACGCGATTGCTCACGCTGAAAAAAGACTGCTCCTACGACCTCCACCCGCACAACCGCTACCACTTCCAAAACGCCCTCGAAGAGCTCGACGCCCCCGGCGAGTGGTTCTACGACAAGCACAGCGGCGTGCTGTATTTCTGGCCGGATGTAGCGCGAAATTCCAATTTCGCGCCCCAACCAGATCGAAATTGGAATTTCGATCTACGGGACATCCGCCTGCCCCTCGCCGACGCCTTCTTCAAAATCAAAGGTGCCAAGCACATCACCCTCCGCGGCCTCACGCTCACCGGCACACATGGCAGCGCCATCGTCTTCGAGCGTGCCGAGGACTGCCTCGTCGAAAAGTGCGTCATCACGAAGGTCGGAGCCTTCCACGGTAGCGGCGTCGGCGTCAGCGATGGCAAAAACGTGCGTGTCTCACGCTGCGAGATCAGCTTCACCGGCAGCAACGGCGTCAGTCTCAGCGGTGGCGATCGCAAAACGCTCACCGGGCCCGGTCATGTCGTCGAGGACTGCCACATCCATCACATGGGCGTCTTCAACAAGAACGCCTGCGGTGTCGCCATGTATGGCGTGGACAATGCCGTGCGGCATTGCCACATCCACGACGGCCCGCGCATGGGCGTGCAGATGAGCGGGAACAACCTCCTCGTCGAATACAACCACCTCCACCACCTCTGCCTGGAGACGCAGGACGGCGGCGCGATCTACACCGGCGGACGCGATTGGATCAGCAGCCGCGGCAGCAAGTGGCGCTACAACTTGATCCACGACGTCATCGGCTGCGGCCAGGAGGCCGGCGGGCTGAAGCATCCGTGGTTCACCTTCGGCCTCTACCCCGACGACAACTCCGGCGGCATCGACATCATCGGCAACATCGTCTTCCGTGTCGCCCACACGCCCATCCACATGCACAACTCACGCGATTGCATCGTGGAGAATAACATCTTCGCCCTCGGCGGGAAGTTTCAGTTCGATCTGCATGGCTGGACGAAAGAGCAGCGCTTCTACACCAGCCACATCGACACCATGATCAAAGGCTACGAATCCGTTGCCGGCCAGCTCGCCTGGGCCAGCATGCGCGGCATGGACCTGCATCCGAAGGACGCCATCCGCGACGACGGCACCATGATGAGCGGCAACAGCTTCCAGCGAAACATCCTGTTCAGCGACACCCCCGGCGTGAAGTATGGCGACATCCGCCACGCCACGGCCAAGTGGAACACGATTGATCACAACCTCGCCTGGAATGGCGGCCATCCCGTCGTCACCGGCGTGAACAAAGTCGGCCCCGACAAGCCCGGAGCCCCGCTGCTCACCGAGACCTTCGACACCACCGAACCTGGCAAGCTACCAAAAGGCTGGGGCTTCAACCATCGCCCCAATAAAGACGTGCAACTCGTCGTCGCCGATGGCGCTTTGCGGGCCGACTGCGCCCTCGGCACCGATCCCGGCAATCCCAAGACCGTCTTCCACGGCCCCGACATCACCATCAAGCCCGGTGCCGCCTACCGCATGCGTCTGCGCATCCGATCCACCGAACCCACCGCGAAGCTCAGCCTCGCCTTCGCCAGCTTCAAAAACGGCGAAGGCTACTGGCAGGCCGGCAGCACCAGCATCACCGCCACGCCCGAGTGGACCGAGTTCGAAGCCACCGGCCGCATGCTCCGCGAAAACGAAGCCGCCTGGAAACCCTGGATGAAGCACTTCTGGCTCCGCATCGACTGCCACGAGCCCAAAGGCCAGATCTTCATCGACCACGTCCGCCTCACCGAATGCGAACCCCTCGACGAATGGACCTCCTGGCAAGCCGAAGGCTGGGACAAACACAGCCTCATCGCCGATCCCAAGTTCGTCGATTGGAAGAACGACGACTTCCGCCTCCAGCCCGACTCACCGGCCTTCAAACTCGGCTTTGAGGCGATCCCGGTCGAGAAGATAGGCATCCGCAAGTGACGTAGCATGGGCTTTCTAGCCTGTGCTGATCGAATCATTGAATTGGTCTCACGCAATGTTCGCAAAGCCGCAAAGATTCCCAGGCTGGCACCGCGCAGGGCACGAGGCGCTTCAGCGTGG
Organism: Verrucomicrobiaceae bacterium; assembly: GCA_015075365.1. Classification (GTDB taxonomy): domain Bacteria; phylum Verrucomicrobiota; class Verrucomicrobiia; order Verrucomicrobiales; family Verrucomicrobiaceae; genus Prosthecobacter. The sequence continues at coordinate 449,004 of JABTUN010000003.1, read as the reverse complement.
CGTCGAGCCGCTTGCCGACGTTCCCGGCCGGCACCGTCGCGGTGCGCCCCTGGCCATCCGCGAGGATCTGAAGAAGGCGGCGGCGGGTGGGATCGCCCAGCGCGGCATAAACCGTATCCGCCGGAATGACCTGCGGCGGCGGCGCGGGGATCGTGGGAGGCGCGGCGGGCGTGCTCATGCTTCATTTTGCCCAATTCGCCGTCTCCTGACAAGCACGCAGACTCCGCGATCCAGGCAATCGAGGCTCCGAACACGCCGCACAGCTCCGCAATCCAGCCTTTGAAATCACGAACAAGCCTCGTGACTCCGTAATGATGGCATCGGAGGCGGCGAACACGCCGCATGGCTCCGCAATCGGGCATTTGAAATCGCCAGCACGCCGCGTGACTCCGTCATCCAGCGTTTGAAATCACGAGCAAGCCTCGTGACTCCGTAATGATGGCATCGGAACCCGCGAACACGCCGCATGGCTCCGTAATCGGGCATTTGAAATCGCCAGCACGCCTCACGGCTCCGCAATCGTGGCATCGCAATCGGCCAGCACGCCTCCCGGCTCCGCAATGGAGCACTCGAACCCGCCCGCGCGCCGCCCACCGGCCGTATGCCTCCTAACCCGGGTTTCTCAAATCCGCGCTGGTGTGAAGTGCTCGGTTCTCAGTCCGCAACTTCCCCGCCTGCTGAGCACGCTGCACTGAGCGCAGCATGCGGGAGAACGAGTTGGAAAACTCGTTCTACTTCCCGAGCAGAAACGCGAGCAAGTCGCTCATCTGCTCCTTGCTGATCGCCGCCTCGAGACCATCTGGCATCAACGTGCGGTCCAGGCTTTTCATCTCCTTGATGGCGCTGCGTGAGATCGTCTCCTTTGCCCCGCCCATCATGGCGAGCACCACGGAATCCGGCGTTTCGCTCTGAACGAGACCGCTCAGGACGCGGCCGTCCTTGGTTTCGATGCTGTAAGCGCTCCAGCGGGCTTCAAACATGCGGTTGGGGTCGAGGATGTCGCTGAGAAGGGCTTCAGGGGGCTTCACTTTGACATCGGAGAGCGGCGGGCCGACATCGACGCCGAGCTGGCCGTGCTTGTGGCAGGTGATGCAGATGGTGGCGAAGACTTGCTGGCCTTTTTTGGCGTCGCCGGGCTTTTTGGCGGAGTCGAGGTAGCTGGTGACGACTTTGGCGCGGTCGCTGTTGGCCTCGCCGAAGAGCTTTTTGGCGAGTTCGGCCATTTCACCTTTGCCGCGCTGGTAAGCCCAGCGTTTTTCGACATCGACCCACGCGGGCGGGAATTCGCCTTTTTCCATGCGCTTGAAGAGTTCGAGCGCGGTGGTGGCGTTGGCGGTGAGGATGGTCACAAGGTCGCGTTTGAGGCCGGGGCCGGCTTTGGGCAGGAGTTCGTAAATGAGCGGCGAGGTGCTGGTGGCGCTGAATTTCTTCAACAAGGCCACGGTGGCCGTGGTGAGCTCCATCGGCTGCGTAGTGGTGAGCAGGTTTTTCACCACGGGCTCGACGGCGGCCCATTTCCGTGAGGCAAGCAACGGCAGCACGGCGAGGCGTTGATCGAGCGGTGCCTTGGCATCGGCGATGATGGTGTCGATCTTCGTTTGAAGCGCGGCGATTTCCTTCGCGGTGTCTTCGTGGCCTTTCGGGAGCTTGGCGAGACCTTGAAGAAGGGCGGGCTTCCACCAAAGGAGTTCGCCGGGAGCGATTTTCAGCACACTTAGCAATTTATCGACATCAGGAGCATGATTCGCGGCAATCGCTGCGCTGGCGAAGCTGCGAATCGTGTCATTGCGATTGGCTGAGTAAGTTTTCGCGAATCGCTCGTCAGCAAGCAACTGGGCCAAAACATGGCCTGCGGTGTAGTTGCTGGATGAAAGAGCGGCCTTGGCCATCCAAGGATCATCGGGATATTGACAAATGGCATCGGTGCGGATGCCAACAAGCTGAACGTCCGCGTGATCGTCGGCATCGACCTTCAGGAGCAGCTTGTGGAAGGTGATGCGTCCTGCGTGCTCTTTGGGCAGCGGCCTTGAGAATGTATTCCAGCGCTTTAGCCCGTCAGAGCTAGCGAGAGGTTTGGCGGGCTGAAGCCCGTGATTACTCTTCGGCACCACACGCCAGATGCGGCCGTGATTTTCGCCCTGGCGCATGTCGTGGGTTTTGACGAACTCCTCGGGGAAAAAGCGGGCGTGGTCGATCCAGCGGCGGTAGATGTCGCAGATGTAGATCGCGCCGTCGGGGCCGGTGGTGAAGTTCACGGGGCGGCACCATTCGTCGCTGCTGCGGAAGAATTCGGTGCGATCACCGACGCGCGTGGCTTTGAGCGAGGCACCGTTTGGTTCAACTTTATAGCGGGTGACGAGCTGGCCGGTGGGATCGGGCACGAAGACGTTGTTGCGCAGTTCGGGCATCAAACTGCCGCGATAGACACCCAGGCCGGAACAAGCGGTGTTTGTGCCGGCGTGGGCGTCTGCCGTTGTGTGCGTGATCTGCAGCGGATAGACGCGAGTCTCCGCGCCGGGGGTGGCGATGTCCTCATGGACCTGCGTGATGCCGGCATGCGGATTCCGCAGCATGGCCTCGTAGGGCATGACGGTGAACATGAGCGGGTTGCGGTTCGAGCAGTAGAAGTGATGACCGTAGTCGTCGAAAGCGCCGCCGTATTGGCCGCGACCGCCGGTGGGTGTGATCTCGCCGGTCTTGGGGTTCCATTTGAAGTTCGAGCCGGGGACACCGACGACCTTCGTGGGGGCATCTGCGGGATAGATCTCGCGGGCATCGAGGCCGTTGTTGAAGTGAACGCAGCCGTCGGGACCCCAGCGTGGCGCACTGACTTGGAGCTGGCTGTGCTTGGGATTGAAGCCGCGGATGAGGGGCTTGATGAGGTCGGCCTTGTTGTCGCCGTCGGTGTCTTTGAGGAAGAGAATTTGGCTGCGCGTGGTGGCGATGAGGCCGCCGTCGTAAGGTAGGAGACCCTGCACGTTGTCCATGTGGTCGGCAAAGGTGACCGCCTTGTCCATGCGGCCGTCGCCGTTCTCATCGGTGAGGAGTTGGATGCGGGAAAGCCAAGGATCACCGGGATTCGGCGGGCCGAGCGGGTAGTCGCGCATGTCGGCGACGAACATGCGGCCTTTGTCGTCCCAGGTGGCCTCGACGGGATCAAGCACGAGCGGTTCGGAGGCGACGAGTTGCACCTCATACGGTCCGTCGAGCTGGATGCGCTTCATGCTCTCTTCAGGCGAAAGGGCCTCGCTTTGACCATCGCGCACCGCGCCGATGTCGCTGCCGCCGCTGGCCTGGATGGCGGACCACTTCTCTTTGAACTCGCCGAGCGGATAGAGCTCGTAGCGACGCACGATCATCTCCGCGCCCTCGGTCTGGAGGAGGATTTTGCCTTCGCTCGGTTTGCAATCGAAGGCCTCATTCACCATCGCGCCGTTGACGAAGTATTGCAGTGTGTCGCCCTTGGCGATGACTTCGAGGCGGTTCCACTCGCCGCTGGGGCTTTCGACATCGTTTTTGCCGCGAAAGCCGACGGTGTCGCTCCAATCCTCGTCGCGACCTTTCCAATTGATGCGGCCTTTGGTCACCGTCTGACGCGGCTCGCCCTTCTTCCAGATTTTTTCCTTGTCACGATCGAGCGCGAACTCAGCGGAGAGCGAGGTCGTGAGCTCGGTGCCGTCCGCGAGCTTCGGCGAGAGCACGAGGATGTCGCCGACGCCGCCTTCGATGATCTGTGCCTCGATGCTGGCCATCCAGGTGTCGCCGTAGGCGCCGTGCGGCCCGTAGGCGTGGAGGAGGATGCCGTTGTCCTTCGCGGCCTTCTCACGCTTGCCCCAGGTCTTCGTGCCCCATTTGAATTCGATGACGAGGTGGTAGTCGCGGTAATTGTCCTTCGTGGCGACGTAGCCGTAGCCGCGGCCGGAGATGTTGAAGGTGCCGTCCTTGGCAAAGGTCCAGATGTCCTTCGGGGCATCATGAAAATCCGCTTTCGGATTGACGTGGTAGTCCACGTGGCCGGACTTGATGACCTCCAGAAGGTCGATTTTCTTCGTCACCGGCTGGGCGGCGGCGAGAACGGGCAGGAGCAGGGATAGTGCGAGGTAGCGCATGGTGGTGATACGGGATTACGCACCCTGATTTGCCTGCCAGAAGCGAAATGGAGCCAAGTGTGGTGCTTTTGTGATGGAGGAACCCGTGCAGACCAAGAACGTGCGGCGCTCAGGCTGCCCGGTGACGCTGTCACTCTGCGTCAGCCACCAGAGAAAAGCTGGCAAAGACGGCTCGGTGCTGGGAAGGGCGGTCCGGCTCCGTCACGCATCTCAAGGTGCGCCAGCGCCGGTCCCGGAAGATGTAGTCGATCCGCATCCATGGCCCGCCCAGGCTGAGCGGATTCCGTGTGACACCTGGAAACGTGAATCCGAAACCCTGCCCGGCCTCGGCGTGGGCATCCCCGAGCTTTTCGACCAGCATCTGATGCACATGTCCAATGTGAGGTGCGTTGAAATCCCCGCCGATGAGCGATGGATTGGGGTCCGCATGAATTTTTTCCAGCAAGTGCCTGGCATCCGCCATCTGACGATTCCAGAAGTCCTGATAGTGTCTGCGCCGGCCCTCCCAAGGCGTGCCCGGCAGGCCCAGAACGCCCCACAAGAACGCTCCGCGCATGTAGGAACCGAGAACCTCCCGAGGGGTGCGCAGGTGAACGGAGTACACCGAGACAGACCTGCTGCCCCACTGGATGACAAAACGCGCGGGACGGGACTGATTACCGTCGGTTGCCGGGTCCAGTAATTGTGCCTCCAGGATAGGATGGCGGCTCAGGATCGTGTGCTCGCCCACATTGCGTCCATGCTTGAACTCGGCGTAATCCGGCGAGGTGAGGTAGCCGGCAGCGCGGTTTGGCGACTCTTGCAGCAGCAGGATGTCCGGCCTCATGGCATTCTTGAAAGGCTGCAGGCTCTGGTTCATGTGCTGCCCGCGGTTATACGTCATCACGGACAAGACAGCGGTCTGGTCCTCTCCTCCGGCGTAGGTCCCGGCACCGAGGCGATACCCCATCCAAAGCCAGACGGTCAGGCCGATTCCCACCAGCCCTGCCAGCAGGCAACGGCGATGCACCAGCAGGCAAAAACCTGTCAGACAGACACCCGGGAGCAGCCATACGGCAGGCGGAAGGTAGAGCAAGAAAGCGGTCGTGATGTTTTGCTCCCCCACCATCCGGAGAAGAACACACAGCGCCAGCAGGGCCGCCCAATAGATCAGCGACAGATAGAATGCGAACGCTCCAAGCCATCTCAGGACCAAGGCAGCAAGCGTGCCCTGCCTGGCAGCGTCCGCAATGACCTCCGCGCATCTACCCGCCCACTTTGTCATGTCCTCGACGGTGTGAGCCGGGGCTGCCGCGGCTTGTCGTTGTCCTCCCAGTGCTGGTCGTAGTAGTTCGACGAGTAATAGTAGTACTGGTAGGAGTTCAACCTCCTGCTGAAGTCCACGTCATTGAGAACAAAGCCGTAGAAGTAGGCCCCCAGCTTCCGGAGGTTGCCAATCGCCTCGACCACATCCTTGCGAGGGGTTTTCTGCGCTCGTACCACGATCACCACGCCGGCTGCATGATTTTGGAGGAAGGCCGTCTCGCTCAGTCCCAGTACCGGAGGCGTATCCAAAATGATCCGCTTATACGTGCCCTTCAGCTCGGCCAGGATTCCTTCAAACACGGGTGTGTTGAGAAGCTCTGTGGTGCCCTGAAGCACATGGCCGCGAGGCAGAACCCACAAATTTTCAGCGCCGCCTGGTTTGACGCAATCAGCCAAGGAAACCCTTCCCTGGAGGAGATCTGTCATCCCTGATTCGTTGGAAACGGAAGCGATCTCATGCACACGACCACGCCGGAGGTCGCAGTCGATGACGAGCGTCTTCTCACCAATGGAGGCAAACGCCCAGCCCAAATTGCACGAGAGAGTGGACTTGCCCTCCCCTGGCCGTGCGCTGGTCACCATGATCACCTGGTCGTCTCCGCCCTTGGGGCTGCTGTGCAGGAGGATGCTGCTTCTCACGAGGCGGAAGTTTTCCAGCAAAGCGTTTGGAACCAGGCCTCCTACAGCTGGAGAGCGGTTGATCTCGTTCAAGAGCCGGGGATCAGACCGAGGGATCAAGCCCACTCCCAGAATACCCAGGCTGGTCTCAAACTCAGCCAATGAACTGACCGACGTGTCCAGCCGGTTAATGGCAAAAGGAAGTCCCACCGCCATGCCCACCCCCAGCAGAAGCCCCAGGGTGACAAGATTGCTCTTGCTGGGTGAGACTGGGATGACGTTTCGCATCTCCGTGAAGCCTTTGAGTTCCAAGCGCACCGTGCCGTCCATCCCGCCCAGCTCAAAGCCCTCGATCTGCTTGGCCAGTTTTTCATAAGCCAAGTCCCAAGCCAGCTGACTGCGGTGCATCAAGTCGTAGTCCAGCTTCTTCTCGTCGTAGTCCTTCACGACCTTGTGGTACTCGGGCAGTTTGGCCTCAAAGGATTGCAACTGCTCCCGCAGACGGCTCATCTCCAGATCAAAGGCCTTGCGGGCAACTTCCAGCTCCAACTCCAGGCCGGCGTCGATCTTTTGCAGTTCATCCCGCAGTCCCCGAATGACCTGATGATCGTCGAGGTATTTTTGGCGCTCCTGGCGCAACTGTTCCTCAAGCGAGCGCTTACGCTTCTCCAACTCTTTCCATGGCATCAAGCCCTCCACCATGCCCGGCTGGATCACGACTTCAGTTCTCTGCTGCAAGGTCTTGTTCTGGAAGGTCACCGGGGTATTTGCCGCCGCCGCCGCAGAAGGGCGAACCAATCTCCCGGCTTCGAGCTTGTCGTGGTCGTTTGGATTCGTGTGGACAGTCAGCAAGGACAACTGGCCGACCGTTCCAAGCTTCTCCCCCTGTGCAGCAAGCACTTTTTGAGTCTGCTCCATCTCCTCGATCTGGTGCTTGAGACGCACGATCTGCACAGGCACATCACTGAGACGTTCCAGTTCGATTTGCGTGGTCGCCAGGGCGCTCTGCTCCTCAAACTGAAGCCGGGCGTCCAACTGCTCGGACACACGCTTCCGCATGACAGCGAGTTCATCCATGTATTTCTGGATGGCCTTCTCGCGCTGCTCCATTCGAATCTTTTGACGGCTCTCCTCAAATGCCTCCAAAAGCGCTACAGGCAGTTTTTCAACCGCCACAGTGGAGAACGCCTCGGTCGACAGCTCAATCAAATCTCCGTCAAGATAAGCCACACGAACCTTGGGCACCACATAGTCCCGAAGTTCCCGATAGGTGGTCTTGTCTCCCGCCAAGCCCACTTTTTTCGCCCCCTCCAGAATGATGAACGGCGTGGTCAGGACACCGCCGATCGTGCGAGCGGACTCCCATGTGCCCTCCCGGGCACCACTGGATCCCTGCATCGCCACCTGGGTCGCATCAACATAACGATAGACACGAACCACGGCCGTTGAGGCATAAACGGGACGGGCAAACACATAGGCCACGATGCTGGCAAGCATGCCCAGCACAAAGAGAAGAATCATCAAACGCCAGTAACCTTCAAAAGCAAGCAACTCCCTGACGATGGTGGAAAAGTCCACCTTGGATTTGCTGGGCTGTGGCGGCTGGCGCATGCGGAACAAAAATGAATAACAAACACGAAGAACGGCATCTTCCAGCAAAAAGGAGGCTGGTCGCCCGCCTCAAGAGCCGGGAGGAACGATGCGTCAAAGGGGCTAAAAGCCAAACACCTTCTCACTGACATTAATAATATCTCCCTCGCTCAGCGGCGGATCATCCGCCTTGCCATCACGAATTGGGCGAAGATCGACAACGGAACGCACCCGCCTTCCAGTATTGTCAGCCCGGAGAATCTCGACTTTCCCATGATGTCCGAAACGTGTCAGCCCGCCGGTGATCAAAAGAGCCTCGTAGAGGCCCATCGGCCTGTTCTTAACCAACGGGAGCAGATGAACTCCGGGCTTGGCGACACTGCCGGTCAGGTAAATCATGATTTTAGGTGCTTCAGGAGAACTGAGCGCAGGCCTGCCGCCAGACTTGAGATGCTCGACAAGCACCTTTGCCTTCGCAAGCTGTCCCTTCTGCAAGGTCTGTGTGATGTGTCGCTCCGCTCCCTCCCGATCCAAACCACTGACCTGCACTCGGCCAATCCGCGGCACCAAAATGTATCCCCCTTCTCGAATGAGATAGGTTCCGTTAAACGAAGGATCCTCCTCTACGAACAGCTCCAGTGAATCGCCTGGGGCAAAGACATTTGGCGGGGCTGCCGTCTGTAACTGTGCGGACGGCAGCATTGCAGGTGGAAGAACCTCGTCTTCGCTGCCAACACAACCAGCCAAAGTGGCGGCAGCTGCAAGACAGCCAACCACACGTTGGAGTGAACCCATGGTACAAGTGGTAAGCAAAGAACAAAGCCGAGACATGATAAACAGGTCAGATGGCATCAGTATTTTTTGCCAACTGGCGGTATCCAAGCTCCCTCGTTGTTGCCATTGATAAACTCTTTAAACTTTGGCTCCTTCTGAACGGTGAGCAAAATATGATCAAAGCTGGTGCGGAAACTCTTGATTCCAACCTTCTTTTCTTCCGGAACCACCGGAACAGGCTCCTTAGCCGCTGTCACAGGCTGTGCCAAATCAGCGGCGACTACCTGCTGCCCATGCGGGCTGCGATGCGAGACCGTAGCCAGAAGACGAATGTCCCCGGTAAAACGAGGCGACGACTTCACGCCCTCGACGAAAACAAAACGAGGAACTGTGATAGGGAGGTTGTAGGGGTAGGTTTTGTAGCTGGTTGTGAACTCGGCAACGCGCTTGGAGGGGTCCCTGGAGTCGAGAACCAACTGCTTCCTGGTAGCATCACGCCAAACCCGCACATGCCCCATGTTGGCTAGTTCGTCATCGAGACTCTCGAATTCACCCGTGCGTGCCCCGCGATTGATGCCCTCGAGTTCAAGCGTCACCACCACCTCGCCGTCAAAATCGACACGGTAAGGCAGCAAGCGGATCACCACTCGCGTCATCTCGCCCTCACCAAGGAGCAAGCCCGGTGGCGTCGCCTCAAACGCTCCGCCATCCGCAGGATCCGTGTTGCTCAGAACGCCGTCCTGATTCATGTCAGCATCAAGATCGAGCTTGGCAATCTGTCGTTCCCGATCTCGCCAGGAGTTCACCCTCTGGCCGAAATATTTGTGGAAGTCCGCCGGAACATCCTTGTTGGTTTGCCCGGTGAAGGCAGTCTCCGCGAGCACGGGGACAGGGGCCTTGTCCTGGGCCTGCAGCGCAACGGAGGCGAGCAGCGAAGCGAACGCGATTTTTTTCATACTTTGGTTTGGTTTGATTTGGTGTGACTGGGTTTGACCGGGCAAGAGTGCCAATAATCCGGCTTTGTGCAAAATCAAAAGTAGCGGCGCAATCCAAGCTGAACCATGTGTTCGGTGAACCCTGCGGCACGGCCCGAGCTTTCTTCATATTGATACATGAGGGTACCGGTCAGACGCATGCTCAACTGTTGGGTAATCTGGATACGGCTGAGCCAGCGCGTGTATAAATCTGTCGGCTTCAGGCTTGTATCGTGCATAATCGACGCCGAAATAGCGGTAAAATCCAACGGCTTATATGTCAGTATAGCCCCCCCGCCCGCGCGCTCCGATGCATCAAACCCGCCACGGCGGCCATGCAGGACATCTTCGCGGTCGGATATTTGACCGAAGATCGAAAAATGCAGGTTTCGGGCAAAGTTGTGCGTGAGGCCGTAACCCAAATACCGGGTCGTAATTGCTTCGTCGGCCACATCGTTGGCAAAAAACATCTCGCCAAAGGAAAGCCAATGATTAGTTCGGGCTGTGATGTTGTGCTGCAAACTCATATTCCAAAGGAACCTTCCTTGGCTGTTAGCCCCGCCAGTTCCGAAGAGATAGCCGACATTGCTTGCCCAGTTGATATTTTCGGTCAGACGACCGGTAAGGCCTACCATGAACTGATGAAATAACGATTCAAAACCATCGAAGGACCACATGTCATACGAAAATCTTGGGGCAAATGGTAGAATCGAGCCCTCATAGCCTAGCAGCAGGCTCAACTGTTCCCGCTTGCCATGGTTGTCGAAATCAAAACCCTGCCAGAAGTCGGTATGACTTAACCGAGACCAGAAACGCCACGCTCCACCTAACACCAACCGACTGGCATTGAATGCCACAGTATTGCCGAAAAGAGCACCCCTCCCATCATTGGCAAACTGCTGCGTGGGATTGGCTCTTCGTTGCTGGAACCCAAACCAATATCGTCCAGCACGATCAAAACCATCATTCCATGTGTCGGCGTAAAAATTGAGTCCCGGGCGACCAAAAAATGCGCTGGTAAAACTCACGTCCCACTCACCCCAAGTATCCCCAAAAAACAAATCAATCCCGATCGAAGCCTGATTTCCATAGCCCAAACCAAACGCGATCTCATTGCTCTGAGGCAGATACATCAACTGTCCTGCGGCTGACAAATATATTGTGTCCGTGAATCTGAAAAGCGCCCGAAATCCCAGGTCCACATAGCTGATGACCCCGTCTCCTCCGTCAGGGGGAAATGTCTGCCTACCGTTGAAATCCGACCAAATTGCCCCAGCGCCCACCCACAACAGGTCGAAATAAAGAGGTCCCAATTTCACTGTGGCCAGATCGGGGGAGAATGAGCGCGTCAGAAGCCCAGTATTGGCATCAAGCGTGAGAGACTTGTTACGCATCTCCTGGCTTTCAATCGTCCAAGCATCATTGGGCGTGAAGATGCCCAACAAGTGATCCAAATTGCGAAAAATGTGAGGGTGCCGCTGATAAAAATTGGGGACTGGCTCCTCGTAGGGGAACAAGTCCGTCGCTGTTTGCATGCGCAGGTCGGGACCGATGTTTCCATCCACGCCACCCGTGCGGGAATTCGCAGCACCTCGCAACAGAGGGAATTCACCCTCGGTGGGAAAATATCCCGCTCCATCAGGTAAGAGGAGCAGGGTTGAATCGTCAGTCAAAGCCTGCGCGCCGGGCAAAAGCGGCTCTTGAGCATGAAGTGTCGTGCCAACAAGGACACACAACACCATGCGACCGAGCGCAAAAGAATTTAACTGAATCCCGGTAAACATGAGCGAAAATCTTAAATATTCCGAAATATACTATGGCGTGATAGCGCGAACTTCCCAATTCATCAACTAGATATTTGTGGTTGGCGACTCCGGCAAGGTTACAAATTTGTTTTTTCGATCTTTTCTATGCTGACCGGTCATTCCTAACTGGCTGAGGAAGGAACGATCAGCCTGCCAGATGCAAAGACAGGCATACAAAGCCATGCCTGCAAATGGCAACGTCACGATTAGCAGGCTCCAGGCCAGTTTGAAGAAAAATCCCCTTGGGCGGCTGACCACGCTCGAAACGGTGGTCAGCAGCAGCAGAACATAAATGCCCGCCAGCCCTAGCAGAACCGCGGACTCGACATTTTGAGCCTGGAGTTGCAGGAAATTGTTGATGATGGATCTCATAGAAAACTCTGATCGACATTATCACTCGACGCCTTCGTCAAAAAAGTCTATTGATCATTGGTGAAAAGATCAACAAAGTCTTATATATGAATTCATTCATCCGCATCTTGCTTGCCGTCTCATGCGCTTTTGCGCTCTCGAATTGTTCCTGGCACCTTTTCGGCCATAGCAAAAATGGGAAATACATGGGCATGTCAAGCACCACCCAGGGCATGTCGATGAACAGCTATGTTCCGCCCAAAGTGCAGCGCCAGGAACCTCTGTTTTAACATCCAAAGTGCATCCCCTTCCCTGCAAACGCCCTTCGCGGAGTGGTTTTACCGTGCTTGAATCCTTCGTTCTGCTTGTGGTGCTGGTTGTGCTGGCTGTCACCACGCTCGCAGTATATCAAAAATGGCAGACAATGCCGGACTCGCCAAATTCCAATCCCAAAACTTTGGAAACGAAGACCGATTAGCCGGAGTGCGGAGTGTGAAGGTTTTACCATCGCACTCTGGAAATGAGTGGATGCGACAAGGAGGCAGAGCCTCCAGACAAGCTGCTGCCGCACGCTTGTTCTGCATGCTGATCTTGCTTCAAAGGTTTTTCAGAATGTATTCCCAGACGTAAATGACGGCCCACGTGAGGATCACAGCGGCACCCAAATCCGGCCAGTTCAACCGGTTCCATCGAAACCTGCGGGCACTTTCCCCCTCAGCAAGGCCAGCCAGGGATTCTAACACCGGCGCACCAGCAGTTGCCATCACGGCGGTCACAGGTGACTGCAATGGAGCGCTTGCCGCTCGGAACGGCACTTCACTGAACCCAGGAGCGACTGGGACCAGGGCGGGCCATGCCATGGCAGTTTGAGAGTTCCCGGCGGCAGACCATGAACGCACGGTGTCCTCTCCCTCGATAGGGTCACCTCCCGGCTCAAACGCCAGGCTCTGTTGTTCAGACAGGCAGAGGCGGTGCATGGCGGCGGCAGCGGCGATCAGGAGGAAGTACTCCGTATGGTATTCCCTGTTGATCATCCAGCCGGAGGTGGCGTAAGCAATGATCAGCACCATCAGTGCACGCCTCGACCTCTCACGATCATCTTCGTCACGACAGGTGCGCGCGGCATGCACAGTCGTCCGATAGGCCGCCCAGAGCGCCAGGAGGTAAAGAGCCATTCCTTGAATCCCCAGATCGGCTCCGACTTGAACGTAACTCGAATGGGTGGCCTTGGCCTCGGTGATGCCACGCCAGTTAATGTAAGCGATGAACTGCTTCCAACCCGCGGGCCGTTGCTCCATGGCGGTTTTGGCGAGTTCCCAGGCCATGAGACGTCCTTGAACCCCCTCATCCGCCCGCAGGTTGCCCACCTGGGACATACGCGGCAGAAAACTCAATGCAGAGACCCCCAAGCTCAGGGCGACCGTCAACGCGAAGGCCTTGACCAGCAGCGGACGTCCGACAACAAACAAAAGCACCATCAGCAGACCGGTCACCAGAAAGGCACCCTTCGATTGGGTCTCATAGATGCACCATAAAGCAAGGGTGCTTTGGGCAGGGAAAATAACAAACCTCCCCAACACGTTGCCACGCCAGAAATGAAGCATGTAGCTCAGCGGCATCACCACAGCCATGGAGTGACCAAGGGCATTCGGATTGTTATGCATCCAGGTGCCGATGCAGAGCCTGCCCTCGGCCTTCATGGTCAGATCAACCGCCCCGGTCAAATCCACTTTCATCAGGCTTGCCAGGGCGATCACCGCCACCCCAAGAAGCATGAAATTCCATGCTTTTAGAAAACCCTTGATGCGCTCCCATGTCCCAAGTGAATGCAGGGTGAACGCGTAAAAGATCACCAGCGGCAGAAAGCCGCTAAAAGCCGACTGCGCCCCCGCGCCCATCCACAGCACCCAGCCGAAATAGAGCAGCATGCACCAGTCATGCGGTGTTCTCAAAATGCCGGGAACCGGTGACCGCGAACGGGAGGAAAACAAGGCCCAGGCCCAGATGACGATCAGAGGCCGGATGATGTTGAAGCCTGCCATGCCGCCGATCCAGTCCTGCGGACGGATGTAATAGAGAAAGAGAAAGAAGACGGCGAGCCGGAACTCCATGCGAGGAACCGCATCAAATCACATCTGCCGGGCAACGCCAGAACTAGTTCATTCTGGCACACTCTCTTTGCCCTGGTCTCACGAACCTGGCCGCGTGACCGGCATCTGCCGCTTGCGTCTGCATGCGGGATGGTGCAAGCCTGACCGTATGTCAGGAGCCACACTGCCTCTGAAAGCGTCTTGTCCCATGTGCGCGCCCGCGACGGCGCTTTTTGTCTGGTTTGTGCTCCTCTTGACCGGAGCAGCCGCAGATCCGCTGACCGGGATCATTCTGCCCGTGCAGGACGCCGACCTGAGCTTTGCCGTGCATGGCATCGTGGCGGAGGTGAAAGTGCGCGAAGGGGAAAAAGTCCGGGCCGGGCAGATACTCGTGCGACTGGACGATCAGTTGGAAACGCTGGAGGTGGGCAAGGCGGAGGCCGTGCTCGAACAGGCCCGGTTTGAACACGAGGCCGCCGCCAAGCTCATCGCCGAGGACATCGGCACGCGCGCGGAGGCCCTCGCGAAACGCATCGCCTTTGATCTGGCCGTCAACGCGTTGGAAACCGCGCGGGCCAGGCAGCAGCAGCGTGCCGTGCCCAGCCCCTTTGACGGGATCGTGGTGCGTGTACATAAAGAACAGGGTGAATCAGTCCTGCTCAACGAGGTCGTCGCCCGGGTGGTGAACATGGACCGGGTGTATGCCCAGTTTTACATGAAGCCTGACGAGGCGGCCGCGCTTCACCCCGGCGATGACTACCGGATGCGTCTGAGGGGTGGAACATCGGCAGGCAGGACCTTCACCGGGAAGATTGCCCTGGTGGATCCCGTGCTGGACGCGGAAAGCGCGCTGGTGCGGGTGCGCGTGGAGGTGCCGAATCCGAAAAACGAGCTCAGGGCAGGCATGCGGATCGAGGGCGGCCTTGTCACACCCGCGCCATGAGCACTGCGCAGTCATCTGCCGCCTCCTGGACACCGCCACCCTTGCGTCCGGACCTCATCGTGTCCGTGCAGCAGCGTGAGGGACGACAGACGGTCATCGTCAAAGACCCTCTCGCGCGCAGCTACTTCAAACTTTCCTCGGAGGATCATCAGATTGCGCGCCTGCTGGATGGGAGGCATGATTGCGCCCAGGTGGCGGCAGCGGCCTCCGACCACGGCATACGGGCGGACGCGGCGCATGTGGAGGCTGTGGCCCGGGCCTTGTTCGACCGGGGACTGCTCGTGGCATCCGCCGCGTTCCAGAAGGCGCGGCAAAACGCACGCCTTGCACGCCAGGGACGGAGTGGATGGTGGGCAGGGCTGGCCCGGGTCATGTTTGCGCGCGTTCCACTGATGGACCCGGACAGTTTCCTCACCGGTCTTGAGAAGAAACTGCGCTGGTGCTGGAGCCGCACGGCGTTTCGTGTGTACGGCCTGCTGTGCCTGACGGGCCTGGCGGTCGTGCTCACACGCGTGGACGAACTGCCCAAGGCATTCGAACGTTCGTTCAACCTGCCCAATCTGCTGGCCGCCTGGGTGCTGCTGGTGCTTGTCAAAGTGCTGCACGAACTCGGACATGGGCTCACCTGCAAGCACTATGGTGGTGAAGTGCGGGAACTGGGCCTGCTGGTCATCGTGTTTTCCCCCTTCTTTTATGTGAATGTGACCGACAGCTACCTTTTCCCGCGCAAGCACCAGCGGATCCTTGTTGCCGCCGCGGGCATCGCCGTGGAACTGGTCATCGCCGCCGCGGCAGCCATCGCATGGGCCGCGTCGCGGCCCGGCCCGGCGCAGGAGGTGCTGTTCAGCCTGATGACGATCACCAGTGTGTGGACGGTGCTGTTCAACGCCAACCCTTTGATGAAATTCGACGGCTACTACATCCTCAGTGACTGGACGGGCATTGCCAACCTGCGTGCCAGGTCGATGCATGCCGCCATGTCGGTGCTTGACCGCGTTTTTTTCGGCAGTTCCCCCCTGCATGTGGATGATCGCAAAGGCACCGCCTCCTGGCTGGCCGCGTTTGGGCTGGCATCCATGGCCTATCTGCTGCTCATCGTCGCCGGCATCGTCGCCCTCCTTCGCTGGTTTGCCGCGGAGGCGGAGCTGAAGTGGGCCGGAGACCTGCTCGGTGTGCTGCTGGTGATCGGCATGGTGGGCATGCCGGTGCTGCATTATGTGCGGGAACGCGGCCGATGGCTGGGCAGCCTGCCCGGAGGCTTTTGGAGCAAACACCGGGCACGACGGCTGGCCATAGGTGGCGTGCTGGCCGCGCTCATTCTGTGGATGCCTGTTCCTGTCAAGCCCGTGCGCCAGGCGGTGATTTTGCCGGTGCAGACGTCCGTCATCCGCGCCGAGGTGGCGGGAACGCTCTCCAAGCTCCAGACGCACACGGGTCAACTCGTGAAAAAGGGGCAGGTGCTCATGCTCCTGCAAAACCCGTCTTTGCAGCCCGCGGTGCTCGCAGCCGAGAGCCGGGTTGAGGCGGCCAGACTCGTCCTGGAACGACTGCTTGGAGCGGAGGCCCCCGGCTTGCTGGCTGAGGCACGGGCGGAGTTTGAGGCTGCCCAGGCCGCGTTGAAGGCCGCCCGCTCCCATCTTGAAAAGACCGTGGTCCGCAGCCCGATGGACGGGCTTGTCGTCACCCAGGACCTGACCTTGCAGACAGGACGGGGCTTCCGCCCCGGTGAAATCGTTTGTGAACTTGTCTCAGCGGACCGGCTGGAGGCGCATGTTCCGGTCGAGGAGAGTTCGGTGGACCAGATGCCGCTGGAAACCACGGCGCTCGTGCGTGTCCGCGGCAGTCCGGAAAAGGTTTGGACATCGTCGGTGCGTGAGGAGGGGCAAACCGAGCCCTTCCGGGAACTGCCGGCCTCCATTGCCGCCGCCTTGGAGAAAGAGCTGGCGGTCATCACGGACGCGGGCGGGCACATGGTGCCGGTGGAGACCTATTTTGGCGTGCGCGTGCCCCTGCCGGGGCCGATTTTCCCCTGGATCAAACCCGGCATGACCGGCAGCGTGCGCTTTGACCGGGGCACGCGCCCGCTGGGAACCTGGCTGTGGCAGCGCTGGCTGGAGTTCATGGATCCGTCCTACCGCCTTTGATTCCGGCGAAAACTCCGCCTTGACGCGGGTGGGCTCCGGCTGGATAAGCCGCTCATGGCAGACAATATCCGAGTCATGGGCAATGAGGCATCCGCAGTCAAAATTCCAGAGGGTCCGCCTCCACCGGCGGTGTTTTCCAATGTGGCCCGCGTGATTCCGACCCCCAACGAGCTGGTGATTGACTTCGCTCTCAATCTCAATGCCTACGGGCAGTTGATCGAGGAGGAGACCAAGGTTGTAAGCCGTGTGGTGACGACTTACGATGGTGCCAAGCGCCTGCTGCTGAACGTGGCAAAGGCCGTGCAAGCCTGGGAGCAGCGCTACGGCCAGATCGAGCTCGATTTTGCCAAACGTGGCACGCCAGAACCGAAGACCGCAGGCTGATCTGGCAGCACCTGCCGTTCAAATCCACCAGCGCAGCCGCAGCCAGTGCAGAAAGCCGCGCGTCATCACCCAAAGCGCCGGACGCGAGGGTAAAACCACGACGGCGCGCCCTGAGAGACCGGAACGCAGGTGGATGGCGGAGTTCGGCGGCGGCTGGAGAGGCCCGGCGATCACTGGAATGACTCCGCGGCCACCTTCATGGACCACCATCGGCCCCACTTCGTCCAGACCTCCCAGCCGGGTGCTCAGCACCTCCGAACTGAGCGTGTGAAGGATGTAGCGCACCTCCGGCCGCCCTCCTGACTCCAGATGAGCCGCCAGAGGCCCGAGGTCCTGTTCCCGGAGGTCCAGACGCAGATTCCAGGAGGATGTGCCGGCCACTTCCGCCAGATTTTGACCTGCCTCCAGATACACACCGGCCAGCAGGTGCAGATCACGCGTCACCACCACGCCCGCGACGGGGGTCTTGAGCTGGCAGAGCTGGATCGCGCCACGCAGGCGATCGCACTCCGCCGTGGCCGCCCGTGCCTGAGCCGCCGCCACACGCGCGAGCGCCTCCTCGCCCTTGCCACGGTGTCTCTCCACCTCCCCCTCATGGCGCAGCCGCAACTGATCCGCCGCCGCCAGCTCGGTTTCAAGCCTGGTGGTGTCCAGCCGGGCCACCACCTGCCCCTCCCGCACCTCGTCCCCCTCCCGCACAAGGATCGCATCCACACGTCCCGGCACCTCGGCAGCGACATAGCCGCGCACCACGGGCCGCACCATGCAGTCCGCCTCCAGCTTTACCGGAACCGGCCACCATGCTGCCACCGCAATCAAAATCACCGGCACCAGCCGCTTGATCCAACGTCTGGCAGAGCCTCCCGCCTCGAAAGAAGGCTTCGCCGGCCGTTTCACGAACCGTCTCCCCAGCCACGATTGCTCAAGAGCCAGGGCGGAACGCAGTGCCGGCGCCGCCATGCGACGAAGAATCTGGACTGGAGCCAAAGCCTGGCCGTCCTGCGCCTCCAACGCCTTCTGAAAAAACTCAAAACTCTTCGCATGGGTCGCCTCGACCCAGATCAGTCCCCAGATGTCTTTGGAACCAGTCTCGCCCCACTCCAGCACGGCCTGCCCCTGCCATCCGTCTCTTCCTTCCAGAAAACGCAGACCAGTCCCATGCGCCTCAGGCTCGCGATCCATGGACTCAGCGAGTTGCACGGCCGCCTGCGCATGCGCGCCGCGCTTGTCCACGCTGTCCTGGCCGGAAACCGCCAGCACCTTCCACCGCCCGCGGCTGCGGACCAGGACGGTCGAACGCTCCCCACCCAGGAGCGCCAGCGCATGAACCGCCAGCAACTGCGCCACACCGGCGGCATCCCGCACCGCCGCCATGTCAGATGCCAAATCCAAAAGTCCTGCCTGTGCCTGGGCACGACGCGCCGCCATGCGCATCTCCCGCTGCTGCCAGAGCGGCCCCAGTGACACTGTTTCCGCCTGCAACTCCTCCACGCGCCGGGTGAGTTCCTCACGCCCCATGCCCGCCTCGGCCCACCACTGCAAGACCCCTGAAACAGTCCCGCCCAGCCTCCAAGGCAGCGAGACGAGAGCCTCTGGCGAACGATTGGAGAGATTGCGCTCCGGTGCCTGCACATGCGGCATCAGGAGCAAGGGCGCGGACGTTTTTGAGCAATCCGCCGCGGCACGCTGCATGTCCTCGCGCTGCGGGCCGGCGGGGTCGGCGAGAGCGGCATGCCGTCCCCAGGTGGCGACGAGCCGCAGGGCGGTCTGGCCGTCCGCCAGCCGTTGCGGAAACCACACACCACCGGCCACGGCCCGCAGTTTCGCTCCACAGGCCTCCAGCAGTTCATTCAAAGCCGCCACATCAGGCAGGCTCTCACGCAGGCAATCATGGGCCGGCACAGGACCGGATTTCAAAGGAGGACCCGATGTGGCGGAGGACTCGCTCATGGCACAGGACGGGCGGGAACTGCCAAGGGCAGCTCTTTCGACGGACGCTCCAAACGCACTCCGGCATGCTCCAGCAAGGAACCCGTGCGGGCGCGCAGCACCGTGTGGGCGGCATTCCAGTCCGCCAGCGCGGCCAGTTCGCGGGAGCGGGCATCCGCCACCTGGCGCCGGGCCCGAAGCACGTCGAAACTGCGGGCCACGCCCTGCTGGAAGCGCTTCTGCTCGGCCGCCAGCAGCAGTTCCGACGCCGCCACGGACTCCCGCGTGTAGGAGAGACGGGCCGCCGCCGCTTGCAGGGCTCCCAGTGCCTCCTCCACCTCGGCCACCACCTGCATCTCCGAGCGTGCCACCGCCAGAACGGCCTGCTCTTTGCGCGCCTCCGCCACGTCGCGGTTGGCGCGTGCCGTGCGGTTTCCCAGGGGAATCGAGAACTCGAAACCCACGCTGGCATTGTATCCCTGCCGCTCGAAAGCGCGGCCATAGGCCCCGCCCAGACCGCCGTCCAGGCCGCTCGCGCCGAGCGTGGCCTTCAGGTCCAGCCGGGGCAGCGCCTGGTTGCGCATGTATTTCAGGATGACATCCTGCTTCTCCGCGTCCTGCAAACGCCGCAGATGATCGGGGCGCGCGGCCAGCGCCTCCGCCAGACAGCGGGACCTCGAGGAGTGAAACGCGATGGCAGGTGGAAGGGCATCCGATGGCACAAACAACATGCCCTGGGCCTCTTGCGCGACGGAGAGCAACTGGGTTTTGAGCACCCGCTGGCGCTCGATGGCCAGCCCCATCGCCGTCACCACCTCCTCACGCGCCGTGGCCACGCCCACCTTCGCCTCCTCGACCTCCGCCAGACCGCCCACTCCCTCCTGCTGCTTGCGCTCGTTCTCGTGCAGCAGTGTTTTGGCAAAAGCCAGCACACCGCGGCGCACTTCGATGTTCTCGATCACAAAGCTCAGCGCGTAATACTCCCGCATCACCGCCGCGATGACATCCACCAGCTTCTGCTGCCACTCCAGGTCCGCGATGCGAGCGTTCAGGCGGCTGACACGCACCTCCGCCAGATTGGCCGAAAACCCAAAATCACGCAAGAGTGGCTGCTTAAGACTCATCCCGAGGGTGGCGGCCTGCTCGGGAGAGAACAAGGCGGGCGGACTCTGACGGTTCAGGTCGTTCAGAAAACTTCCTGCGCGGGTAAACACCTCCAGCGTCGTTCCAGTCGGCATCCGCCACTCCAGGCCCATCTCCCCCGTCAGGCTGCGCTGGCGGAAAATATTCGGATCAGTGAGAGGAATGAGCAGACCGCCCGTTTGCACATATTCCTGGGCATTTTGGGCGGTGCGTGCGTCCAGCAACGATCCGCCCATCTTGAACACGGGATCAAACTCCCCCCAGGCCGCCTCCAACTGCGCCTCGGCGATCCCGACATCCACTTGGTGGATTTTTACATCGAGGCTCTTCGCCAGCGTGCGCACCAGCACCTCCCGCATGGTCAGCCTGACGGGGCGCAGATCGAAAGTCTCTTCAAATGTCTGCGCCCATGCCGGCGCACACCACAAGCAGATCAGAATACCGCCAAGCCAAAAACGGCACAAGTTAACCCAAACAAGGATGTAATACCTCAAGGACATGCTTTATGGAATTTTTAGGCCAAATCGTAAAATTTTTGAAGCAAATGATAAAATGGATTGACGACCCTGCCATCAACTCAAAGGATGATCCTGTCGATCACCAATCGAGATATATTCACGCTTAACCCATGCCGCCTGTCAAACCCATGAAAACATTGAACTTGGTCGAATTGTTGGAAGAGAAAATCGTGCCTGCTGGCATCGTCACTGTCACCTACTCCCCCACGGGTGCATTGACCGTTACAGGGGACGCGGCGGACAACGCCATCACTATCACAGGTGCCCCAGGGCAGTTGCTTCTATCGGACGGATTGGGCAGCGGAACGTTGTTTAGCGTCAACGGTGCCGCGGCGGTCGCCAATCCGGTCATCAACCTCACCGCTGGCATTAGCAGCGGCACCATGAACCTGGGAGCCGGATCCGACACGGTGCAGGTCAACAACGTCACCTTCACAGGCAACTTGGCCGTCACTGACGACTTGGGCGGCAATGACAGCGTGGTCCTTTCGGACGTCACTGGTCTTTTTGTCAATCTAAACTTGGGCACGGGCAATGACGTTGTGCAGTTCTCCGGATCCCAGATCAACGCGGGTTCAGGATTGGGTGGTCTCCTAACCGTGAACTTGGGGGCCGGGGACAACCAGTTCACCATTGACAACACCGTTGCCCTCACCGCGAACGCCGGGATGACCGTCTCCGCTGGCGCTGGTGTCAATACATTCAACCTGACTCCAAATACCTTGTCTGTGACGGGTGGACTAACCCTCACCAACACAGGGCTGGCGGGACTATCCACACAGACAGTGAATATCTCCCCGACGTTGACGGGACAGGTAAGCGGTGGTGTCAGCCTTACCGGGACAAACGGACCTCACAGTTTTACCGTTCAAGCGGGTACGAATTTCACGGTTGGAGGAGGAATGAGTGTGAATTCGGGAACAAGCAACGACAGCCTGACGGTGGCGAATTTGAGCATCGGCTCGGGAGCGGTCTTCGATCTCGGTGCAGGCAACAACAGCCTGACGCACAACGCGGGGGCTCTGAGCGCCTCCACGCTTCGCTGGGGACCAGCGTCCGGAGGTTCGGCTGGCAATGATGATATCGACTTCTCTGGAGCCTCGCTGACTGTCGCGGGGACGAATGGGTTTACACTGAACCTGGGTGATGGAACAAACACAGTTGATTTCAACACAGGCACTGTGAGCTTGGGTGGCGGAGGGAACTCCATCAATGCCGGCACCGGGCAAGACACGGTTTCCATCGCTAACACATCTTTCAATGCTACCGGGGGGCTGGCACTGGCCCTTGGCAACGGTCTAAACTCAGCCAGCATCAGCGCGCCAACGCTGGCTGTCTCGGCTCTGACCTACACGGGTGGCACTGGCAACGATACATTCAATGTCACCAGCGCCAACACCTCCCTGGCATCATTGTCAGCCACGACGGGTACGGGTTCCAACACAGTTGGAGTCAACTCCAACTCCCTCACGATTGGAAACAATGTGACCATCACCAACACGGGAACCGCAGGACAGACGCAGACGATTGGCATCCTCACACAGACCGGGACGATCGGTGGTGGCATCTCCATCACAAACTCCAATGGTAACGGTGACATGACCCTCCAGGGAAGCACCAGCCTGACCGTCGGCGGGGCGCTTGGCGTCACGGCAGGGGCAGGGGATGATTCACTGGATGTCGCCAACGTGTCACTCGGCGCGGCTGCGACGGTGAACCTTGGTGCCGGCAGCAATAGCTTTGACCATTCTGCGGGCAGCTTTAGTTCGACCGCCTTTACCTACGGAACGGCCGTTGGCTCCTCGGGCAACGACACCGTGACGTTCGGTGGCACCTCCTTTGCCACCGCTTCCACAAGTGGCTTCACTCTGAATTTGGGAGAAGGAACCAATCAAGTGCACTTCAACAACGGTACCTTTGCCTTCGGTGGCGGGTCCACCAGCATCACAGGCGGATCGGGTCAGGATACCGTGAATCTCCTGGGCGCGGTTTCTTCGTTCGCGCTTCCAGGCAGTTTCAACATCAACCTGGGCGCTGGCCTCAATACTGCCACTCTCGCAGCCGCCAACTTGAACACAGGAGGCCTGAGCTACACCGGCACAACAGGAGACGACACCTTTGCCCTGACGGGTGCCAGCGCCACGATTGGTGCTGCCATGAACGTCAACACAGGCACTGGTGCGAACACCATCAATGTGAGCGCTGGGACGCTTCAGACCCAGGGCGTCACCATCACCAATACAGGAGCGGCCGGCCTCAACCAGGCGATCACCTTTGCAGCGACCGGCAGCGCAACGGTAACCAGCGTAACGATCACCTCCAGCAATGGCAACAGTCAGGTTTCTGTCGGTGGACTTCCTGGGGCAACCTCTTTCGATGTTGCGGGCGGGGTGACGGTGACCACAGGCTCTGGCAATGACAGCCTCACGCTGGGGCTGCTGACCACCCCAAACACCGCCACTTTCAATCTTGGGGCGGGAGACAACACTCTGACAGGCGCGGGCAATGTGAGCACCGGCAGCTTTACCTATGGAAGTGGTGTCATCGGAACCGGGGCCGACAACCTGACCTTCAATGGCACGCTCAATGCCGGCACCACCACCTTCCATCTGGGTGGCGGATCCAATTCGATCACCTTCAATGCCACCACCACGTTGGGCAGCTCCCTCACCGTCAACGGAGGAGGCGGATCGGATGACGTCATCATCAACAGCAGCTTTTCCGTGGCAGGCGCTGCGGCGCTGAACATGGGTGCGGGTGCCAACTCGCTCATCGTCAACAGCCCGAACTTCTCGATCACCTCCGGTTTTGGCTACACCGGCACGTCCGGTGTCGATTTGATCCGCATCGATGGTGCCCTGGCATCCTTTGGCAGCATGAATGTGAACACCGGCAATGGTGAAAATGAGATGACCCTGTGGTCCACCGCGACCACGGTCGGCTCCTCCATCCAATACACCGGGGGCACCGGCCTCGACATTGTGGAACTCGGCGACTTTGAAAACGCCGGCACCAGTTTGAGCGTGGGCACCTTGGTCAATGTCCAGATGGGCGACGGAGCCAACGCCCTGGGCGTCATCGGCGCCACGGTGAACGGCAGCCTGACCGCCAACTCCACACTGACGAGGCGTTTGATGGCCGATGTGGTGCGCGTTTACGAGTCCAGTGTGGGCGGTGCCACCAACATCACCATGGGATCGGGCACGTCGATTGTGGATCTGCAAAGCGTGACCCTGGCCGCCGCCACGATCAACACCGGCGCTGGCAGTGACATGGTGCTTCTGGACAACATCTCCTCCATTGCCGGCGGTTCCACGTTCAACGGTGCGCTTTCCATCAATCTTGGAACGGGAGACGACTTCCTCTACGCGGGTTCTTCGCCGCCCCTGGCGGGCGCTTCCAATGCGTTCAACAGCACGGTATCCATCGACGGCGGGACCGGCACAGATACTGTGCTAATCCTGGACCCAACTTCACCGCCCGGCTCGCGAAACAACACTTTTGCCAGCACACCTACGCTCTCGAACGTGGAAGTCCTCGGGTAAAAGCAGCTGCTTCGACATTGTTGACACAACAAAGCCTGCTTCTCCTGGAAGCAGGCTTTGTCTTTTCTGAGACTAGCAGGCTGCTGAGAAACACCGCAAGACCTGCGGACCGGGTCAATGCCCCGATCTACAGCGGAGGTGCTGGCGCTGTTGTAGCACCGGCCAGTGGCCGGTGATGGCGTTTTTCAGCAGCCTGCTAGATGAAGGCAGCAGGATGGACTGCAACTGAGAGAGAGTCGGGCCAGCGGCCGCTGGAGAACAAGCCACCCTACCTACCTGGCACACCCTATCCTACGCGGAGCATTGAAAAGTCACCTTGATGCCCGCCATGTCAGCACATGATGCCATGCACACAGCTCCTCTCGCGGAGCGAGATGGCTACTTTGCTCCGCCCATTCGTTGCCGGCGCTTGCTGTTCCATCGTAAGCGTTGCCGTAGCGACCATGGGAAGGCTTTAACAGGGTGAATTTCTGCTGCAATCTGAAATACGAGGCGGCTTGAGGACAAGCCGCCCTGCTGGAGTTTGATTTCTGTTCCCGGAATCATGGAGCCAGAAGTTGCAGACGGAGCCTCAAGAAGCCAGGAGCCCGCGTGCCCCCTAACGGATCGGGATGAGCGACCCGAACTTTGATGCGTCCCTGATTGGCCGCGCTTTCCAACACCACGCCACCATTGACCGACGCCCAGGAAGTGTTCCCCGTTTTCTGCGCCAGTGGCAGCCAGTCTCCAAGAGACTCAGAATACTCCACCACCAGCATCACGTCTTCAGGCAGGGTCAGGGGCAGTTCCAGAAGCAGGCCAAACCGATCCGGGCCGCCGCCTGGGCCTTCGAGCGGACCGACCACTGCCTGAAGCCAGGCTGATGGAGCGGCCAAATGGCTCAGCGGATCCCGGCCAAGCAAATACTCGAAGGCATTGGCAAGACCGTTGTCATCCGGATCAACCGCCCAGCCACTGACGGTGACATCGGCACGTTGCTCTGCTGTGAACGACGCCTCGAGCCAGCCCTGCTGGCCCAGGAGCATGCGGACCTGATCCACCCAGACTGCGTCTTCGCCAAACGCAAAGCGTTCGTTCTTCTCGTAACTCCAGAAGACGGTGCAATGGCCCGCCGGCAGCACGAGGGTGGCAGGCTCCCATTCCCGCTGCCCGCTGGCTTCATGAACAAGGTTTCCGTTCAACCGCACCCTCAGCTGATCAAACCCTTCCTCGGTGGAAAGTTTTCGCCAGTAACGCAGCGTGCCAGGCCCCGAAAAACTGGCGCTGAACTGGCTTTTTTCCGAGTCGGCAACCACGCCGCTACGCAACGCAGAACCTCCCGCGACGTGTTCCTGTGTCTGCGGCAGCCAAAACACGTCCCCATGTCCAAACCAATACCGTGTCACATCATCCAGCGCCCCGCCGTGGGTGACGAGTCCCAAAAACGCCTGAGCTGAGGTGACGTTGCCCAGAGTGTTGGTGACCACACAGTCATACATTCCAACCAGGCCGGCTCCAAAACCTGGCAGCGCAAGCTGCGCATTTGTCTCACCGGTCAGCGGCACGCCACCGCGTCTCCATTGATACTGCAACGGGGCAAGTCCAAGCGCACTCACCGAAAGTGTCACGGTCGCGCCCGCCTCCCCCCCCGTGCGCAAAGGATCGGCCACGATCACTGGCGGCCCTTGGTCCGCAGGCACGAGGGACAATTGATCCAGCCAAACAGCATCTGCGCCCGCCTCATCATCCGCCTCATCCTTGGAAAACTCCCATTTCACGACATGCGCACCCGTGCCCAGCGATAGCGTCTGTTTGGTCCATGGTATTTCCCCGCTGGAACGCAGCGAGGCAACCTCTTGTCCGTTCTGAAACACGCGCAGATAGTCGAAGTCGGGCTCAGTGGACACACGTTGCCAGTAGGTCAACAAACCCGGGCCATTGACTGCCACCTGAATCCAGGAGTTCTGGTTGTGGCTGATCCCGCCGGAACGAACGGAAACCCCGTCTCGTGAGACACCGAAGTCCACCACCCACGCCTCGCCGCCACCGCTCGAAACCGATGCACCATTGAGCAACCCAAACGCCTCGGGCAATGTTTGAGCCCAGACGACACCGGCAAAGCCTCCATGGACCAGCAGCAGCAAAACCGCCCTTTGCCATCCTGCGTGGCCCCCGGTGAATGACACGAGATTGCGATGCTGCTTCATGAATGTCTCCGACTATTGGTCATGCTATCTGCGGCCACCACTTTTTGCCAGACAGATTGGAGCGGTCGCTTGTTCAATAGGAGGGCCACAAAGCGCCCAAAGTGCTGACCATGCCATCATTGGGACAGATTCGCCGGAGCTCGAGGTGCCCCCCTCAAAAGCCGGGAGATTTCCAGGCTGAGATCAAACGCTGCCTTTGCATCCAGATGCACGGCATCCACAAAGCACTCTGGTGGCAGGGTGGCGGGCCTGCGCAGCAACCAGGAAGCCCCATGCTTCTGGACCAGTTCATCCAGAAACTCGACGCACTCCTTGTTGAAGCCGTTCTTGTCATGCAGTTCTTCTGCCTTTTCCGTTTTTGGCATTCTCAACAAATAGACATGGACGCCGTGTCGTTTCGCAAGATCGAAGAAGGCCCCCAGGGACGCCGTTGTCTCGGGACTGCGACGAAAAAGATGACGATGAAACTCGGAATTGATCTGGCGTGGAACAGCCGGGGGCCTCCTTGAGGGTGGTTCAACGGGGAGTGCCGAATAGCGGGCTGCCCTGGCCGTTGGCTGGTTCAGGCCTGGATCAAAGTAGTCCCAACCTTCCCCGGTGCGAGCAATCGCGTTCAACTCCTCCCGATAACGCAACGTGAACGACACCCGGCATGCCAGGCTCGAAAGCATGGTTTCCAAGGGCACACCAAACCTCACCGCTTCAGTCAACTCGCTCCAAGACCCCACCCGGCCGAGATACTTGGGAACAAGCGGGATGGTGTACGAGCGGTCATTATATGCCAGTATCACCACCTGTGGAACCCTCCCTGCCTCAATTTGCCTTTTGAGCAGCGGATACGCGCAGTAGGCAGTCGTTCCCGGAATGGAAAAATTGATGAACTCCGCGGCAGAATAACCAAGCGCCCCCGCAATCACACGCTCGTTGATCCCGCTATCAGAAACCGAATCTCCGAAGATTTGAATCAACGGCGCTTCCAGGCTGGTCATCTCCTCCATCCGCAGCAGAGCTGTGCGGGTAAAACGCCCCACAAGACACCCATTCAGGACAGTTTCGATGACCAGCAGCAGTAGAAGAGCACTTCCCACCGCACGCATAACTGGCCACCAAGCCGGACTAAAAATTGAAATAGATGAACGTTTCACCAGACTGGGCTCCTAACAAAAGCGTCGTGTAAATCAGGGCCAAATACAAGAGCCCGTTGCCGATGGCAGAGCCGAACACCAGTTCGGACGCCCTCCGTTGGATCATCCACACCTCGACGACCAGCATCGGGAAAATGTAAATGAGCATTTTGGCGAGTCCTTTCAGGACCTCAGGCGCCAAAAGGCTTGATGGATCGACAAACGCACCTGTGAAAGCCACAATTTGTCCAAAGCTGACTGCACGGAACAACAGCCATCCATACAGCGTGAATCCAAACATCCCAAGCACGGCCATGGCTTTGAGCAGCGGATGAGACACGCATCCCCTGGCCCGCGAGCGAAGCCAGAACCGATGGGCACTCAACAGCACACCATGATACGCTCCCCAAAGGATAAAGTTCCACGCCGCACCGTGCCAGAGACCGCCGACCACCATCGTCAGCAGCAGATTCACGTAGGTGCGGGCCTCCCCATGCCGGTTACCTCCCAGAGGGATGTACAGGTAGTCGCGCAGCCATTCGGAAAGGGAAATGTGCCACCGCCTCCAGAAGTCCTGGGGATTGGCGGCAAAGTAGGGAAATCGAAAGTTCAGATCAAAATGAAAACCCATCAACCGGGCTGAGCCACGTGCGATGTCCGTATAACCGGAAAAATCGGCATAGATCTGAAAAGCGAAGGCGAGCACACCGAGAAACACCTCTCCAGCAGACGCCTGCTGCATGGCGAACAACTGGTCTGCCTTGGGCGCGAGGTTGTCAGCAACCACCGACTTTTTACAGAGTCCCCATAGAATCAGGAAGATGCCTGAATGCCAGTCCTGCGGCGTCGTTTGACGGGCTCCGGCAATCTGTGGCAGCAGGCGGGCCGCACGAACAATCGGACCTGCGACCAAGTGAGGGAAAAGCAGGAGATAAAGAGCGAAGTCGGTCAGACGCTCGGCCGGAACGAGCTGCCGACGGAAAATATCGATCGCGTAGGAAAGGCAGTGGAATGTGTAAAAGGAGATGGCGAGTGGCAGCACAATCTGCAGCGTCGGCAGGCTGGCCTGCCCGCCCAAAGATGCCCACAGGCTGTTGAAGTTTTCAGCGAAGAATCCGTAGTATTTAAAGAATCCGAGAACGAGCAAGTTGACCACGACATTGAAAGCAAGCCAGCGCCGCCTGACCACGCCCTCCGTCTGGTGAATCTGCGCACCAGTGAAAAAATTGAGCACGGTGGAGAAGGTCAGCAATCCTAGAAAACGCCAGTCCCAAGCGGCGTAAAACACGATGCTTGCCACCAGTAGAAAGAGGTTGGCTGCCCGCAAATGCAGCCAGGGCAGCACCATGAGAACAACCAAAAAAAAGAGGCCGAAGGTGAGTGAGTTAAAAACCATCAGTCACGAGAAACGCAGAATGCAGTTCACCGGCTAACAGGCTGCTAATGAAATCCACCGCGCAAGCGCAGCCGTTGCTCGGGAGCCAAAAGCAAAAACCAGGCAGCGCAGGAAACAACAACCGCAATTCCCAGTCCGCATTGGATCAACTGCCAGTATGAGGCGGGGTTCAACCATTCACGCATCAACCAACTTGTAGCGGCAGCAAGGGCGGTGAATGGAATCGCGGACTCGACCAGGACGACACGCAGGTAACGGCACAATGGAAAACCCGCCTCGGTCCTGGCCAGCACCGGCCACAGAAACGCGCCCCAAAGAACATTCTCAATCACCGTGCCCCAAACAACCCCCATCAATCCCATTCGCTGGACCAGGAGCAGGCTTGTGATGAAATTGGCAAGAGACGTCACCATGGATACCTTCACCACCTTTCCATAGGCATTGATGGCCCCAAAATAGGAGAAAAGCGGGCAGTGCATGGCGGTCAGGGCCGAACTGGCGGCCAGCCATTGCAAGGCCTCATGGCTTGGCTCGAATTGATCCCCGACCCAGATCCCTAAAAACACCGGCCCGAAGACCCACATGCCAACCGCCCCGACCACCGCGATGGCGGCACTGATACGTAGCATGCGGAATAGGGCCTCGTGCTGCCTGTCCTGGCCAGAAGACGCCGCCATCTGGCTGAAACCCGCCATCACATGACCGCCGAACAAACCATTGAGCATGTCAAAAAACATCAGTGGAAGCCGCGCCGCGACCAAATAATGGCTGACGCTGGCCATGGATGAGTATCCTGCCAGGATCTGGGTGTCCACTCTCTGGCGTAACATTTGGGTCAAACCGCCCACCGCAACATCGAATGAGAACCTCCGAACGTCTCTACGCAATGGCGGAGAAAGACGGGGAGCGGTTGTTTTTGGAACGAACGGCGCTGCCCATGCGTGCAAGAGGCACTGCTCGCCAAGCTGGAGTGCCACATGCCCGCCGAGCACCGTCCAAGCGGTCATTCCATGCCCGGCCATCAAGAGCATGAACCCGCTGAAAAGCACCAGCCTGAGCATTCCAGCACCAAGGACCTTTCCATATTCCATTCGCGCCTTGAGCATTGCAGCATGAGCACGATTCCAGAAGACGACTCCATTCGCAAGGGCCAGGACGCACACCATGACCATCACGTTGCCTCCTCCAAAAACGACACACGCGGCTGCCCCGCCCAGCCCTGTAATGAGGAGCAAGGAGCCAAGCCTTCGGTAATGACGTCGCAGGTCACCAAACAGCGATGCAAGCATTTGATGATCGGCGGCACCAATTGCCTTCGAGTAAAAGCGCACGGCGGCCAGGCTGAACCCGAGGTCCAGCATCTCAAAGTAGCCGGCAAAGGACACCGCCAGCATCCATTCACCATAGCCTTCCACACCTAGCGCATGGATGATCACTGGTGAAATCACGAGAGCGGACGCCACCTTCAGAAACTGATCCACCAAGCTGAGCGCCGAGGCAGAGAGAAGACGGTGTCTCATCGAAACGGACATCTCAGTAAAAATGCAGAATTTCCAGTCACAACGACCTCGCCTGACAAGACCAAATGAAGTTCATTGCAGGACTACGCGGGGCATCCGATCCATTTCATCACCGGATCACGGCACACCCTCTTCTGAACCCAAATTCTGCCTCAAGACACTCTATCAATTTCAAAAAGTCCGGCTGGCGAAGCGCGAGGCCAAATTTTGAAGATAACTTCGCCCTGTCATACGCTTTTGCCAATTTCAGCCACATCCAACGGGCTCCGCCGCCCACAATTGGAATCTCAAACACAAATTCCCTGACTTTTTTGGGCAGTTTTTGTTCACAGGTCTGCGATCCGGATGCCATTCTCCGAAAGTGCCAGATAGTAAATGCCACCAGAGATTCCCTCACTTTACCCGAGGCGTCCCCCCCGCCGTCTTTTTGAAATGACTCCAAACTACCCCCGACAATTGAAATATAAGCCTGGAGCACCTCTGAAAAAGCAGGGGAGAAAATCACCTTCTCCCAATAGGTAACCTCAGAATGTGTCCTATATGCCACTTGTGGATGACTTTCACGGAAACTCATCACCTGCGGCAACCGCTTGATCTTTCCCCTGATCGCATCCAGCGAGGCAGAAGCCAGTTCAAGCAGCATGTACTGATCCTTCAAAGGATTCAATTTCATACTATCCTCCAAAAATTCCTGGGTTCTCCGGATGGCGTAAAAACTGGCACGATAGTTGGAAAGTGCCCGGACCATTCTGGCAGCGGGTGTTTCATCGAGAACCGAGCCCCCGGCATGCAGATCAAGAAGCAAGCGATCCGGCTTCCCGATGCTTGCGCCCGAACGAAAGAAAACCTCCAGTCCTTGGACACAACTTGTGGAAGGATCCGAATCTAGAATATGCACCGCCTCCGGCAAACAACCTGGCAGCAGGAAGTCGTCATCAGCGCACAGCGCCATGAATGGCGTCTCCACATTTCTCACTGCATCGATCATTTTGGCCAGAACTGGAACTTCGCTGGCATACCCCAACCGCCTCAGGCGATGCATGCTGACCTGACTGCAACGCGTCAGGTTGATTCTTGATTCCTCGGAGTCGCTGGAGTCCGCGACGATGATCGAGATCGGGGGAAACGAGCCTTCACAGAACGAAAGCAGGCGATTGAGATAGGCGCTCCTATTGCGAGTCGGGATCACTAATGTTAGCTTACCTCTCAAGTCCAATTTGTTCATCATCTGTTCTGGTCGGCTTTCTCTGTTTAATACTCCTTTATCAAACAAAAACCGGTCATGTTATTCGTCACTTCTTCCAAACACCTACCTTTAGTCCGCTATCAGCGACAGGAACTATTATCTGATACCAGGCACAACATTCACGAAGTGCTCCGGTGGCACCGGATCAACGCTCAAAGATATTCCGGAGGACGCCGCAAACGAAATCAACATCCGTCTGCTGGACACACAACGCAGAGGGCAGATTGATGCCGTTATCCCGAAGCCTGTAACTGACGGAATTACGCTCCCTGTTGGAGTGAATACCAGGGATGTGTTGATAAGCTTTCAGGGAGCTTAAAGGACTGAAGAATGGCCGTGAGTCAATGCCATGCTCTTTCAGCACGTCCCGCACCTGTCTTTTGTCCAGCCCGAAAGATTCCTCCCAAACGGCCGAGACCATCCAATAGGATGCCTCGACCTCCGGCCCGGGATCATTCAATACAACTCCTGCGACGTCAGACAGGTGTCGGGCATACCATGCAAACACCTCACGCTTTCTGGTGATAAGTTCATCAAGACGTTCAGTCTGGGCAAGCCCCAGCGCAGCCTGCATGGCGCTCATCTTGTATTTGAAGGCGACCTCTCCGTTCTCAAAACTGAAGTCGCCGGGGTCCCGCCCATGATCCCTGAGGAAACTTGAGCGTTCAAAAAGTGATTGGTCCTGGGTCAGCAGCATCCCCCCCTCACCCGTCGTCAGCGTCTTGGACCCGTGGAAGCTAAACACGGCCGCATCGCCAAAACTACCGGCCGGGCGCCCACGGTAGGTCGCGCCAACCGCCTCCGCCGCGTCCTCGATGAGCTTGATCCCATGCCTCCTGGCCATCGGCACCAGGCGGTCGTAATCGGCCATGTTGCCATAGAGATCCACCGTGATGATTGCCTTGGTTCGTGGCCCGATCAATGATTCGACTGAATCAGGGCAGATGCACCAGGTCTTTGGGTCCACGTCAGCAAACACCGGAGTGGCCCCCACATAACTGATAGGCGCGGCCGAAGCGATCCAGGTGATCTCTGGCACGATCACTTCATCCCCGGGACCTATGCCCAAGGCGCTCAAGGCGAGGTGGATTCCCGACGTACAGGATGGGAGTGCCATGGCGTATCGAACCCCGATTCGATCTGCAAAAGCTCTCTCAAAACGCTCGTGGTACAGATTGGCGTTGCCATACCATGCGTTTGTTACTGCATCTGTCACATAATCGATCTCCTTTGGGGTGATCCAGGGTCCGGCAACGGGAATGGGGTTTCTCATAGCTTATGCGATGCGTTCGAGGAAACCCTCTTTTGCAACTGTGATCTGCAACTTGTCGTGCATGGCCGAGTCAATGGCAAATTCCGGGTGTTTGAGCAGGTATTCCTTGAGCGCGGATCTTGGATTGTTCCCCTTGTTCCACGGGCGGTCTTTAAACCATCCGTCTGGCATGTCCTCAATGACGGTGTCAAAGACTACGCAGTAGCAGCCTTTTGTGACCAGCGGGGCGTAGGCTTCCAGCTCTGCAAGCACATGATCATGCGTGTGGTTGGAATCCAGGCAAACCATGACACGCATCCCGTCCTCCACCAATGACCGCACTCGTTCGATCGTTTTCTGATCGATACTTGACCCCTCGATCATGTGAATGAGGTGAGACATGGGATGCCTGTCTATTGCCGCGCGATTGTGGGGCCTTATCTCGATGTCGACACCGATGACCCGCCGTTTCGAGTGGCCAGGGTGGAACGACGTTCCGCAGGAGACAGCGTCACAGTAATCGAGAAGCGCAAGCAGGCTAGCGCTAAGTATCAAGGAGCCGCCATGGGCAATTCCGGTTTCGATAATTACGTCGGGCCTTGTTCTCCAGACCAGTTCCTGCATGGCAACAGTGTCCTGTGGATATTGAATGACGGGACGTCCAAGCCAGGTGAAATTATAGCTATAACCGTAATTGCCACCGCTATAAAGCATCCAGTCAAGGCTCATGCGGGCAAGGTCCGGGTCCTGTCCGGCTCTAGCGATGTTTGATTCTACGAAGCGCTTAAACTCAATTTCTGGATTGCTCATGGTGTTAGTGGTGAAATGCTTATCTTATCGATGCGCCCCCCGATCTGTGCCCCAATATACAGGCTTTCCCAGAGTCTAGGGTTGTCATAGCCGGCCTTTTTCATGGAATGCACCGTGGCATCTATGTCATATGCGACACGATGCAAGGTAATCGCTCCAGAGTCGAGCGTTGCAAAGGCCGCGCGGGCATCGCCATCCCTTGGCTGGCCGACGGAACCGGGGTTACAAAAAAACTGGCCTCCAAACTGTGTCAAAAACTGGACGTGAGTGTGTCCGGCGAAGCAGTAGGTGTAACCAGGCGGAAGCATTTCCGGGCCGACCTGGTAGATGTACTCGTCAATATTGTCCTTCCAACTACCATGCACGAAAGTCATTTCACCCTCATCGTGTCTGGAGCCAAGGCTTTTGAGGAATTCAAGCCGTTCCCCTTGGATTTGATTCCTTTGATGATGAATGAGGCTGGCCACTAGCCTGGAACGCTCGCAGGAGGCGCCTGTGGCCAAATACCAGTCGTGATTGCCAAGCAACTGAACCGCCTGACGTTTCCTCAGGGCGTCCAGGCAGGCGGCCGGTTCTGCATAATAACCAGTTACGTCCCCCAGAGATATGATTCTTTCGCAGCCCATCCGGTCAATTTCTTCCAGCACTTTGGACAGAGCTGGATAGTTTCCATGGACGTCGCTGATGATGGCGATTTTCATGAAAGGGCGTAGTGCTCCATGATCATCCGCTGACAAACTCCATGTTTTATGGGGCCTGGGGCTGGACGACCGACCCCTGAGAGGTAGTGATCGACACACATCAAAGGTTCATTAAAGCCAAAACCAGCCCGAATTGCAGTCGATGACGAAAAGCGCGGGTTCATTTCCAGCAGGAACCAGTCTCGACCACTTTTTCTGAACTGATAGTTTGTGGGGCCGTGCGGACGAAACAGTCTTGTGATGGCGGCACAGGTTGACGCAAGTTCCTTTTCCACCGCCACTGATTCGGCCTGCCAGGTCATTCCGTTCCACAGCCGGCGCCTGAGCACGATCAAATCCGATCCAGTCCCGTCCCCATAACCAAAGAATCCCACGGAGTATTCTTCATGGTCGTTGCCGACCAACTTTTGAACCACCTGATTTCCGCCGCCGGGCCGGCGGTGTTCATCCAAGTCATTCTTCTGGTTGATGACCGCCACTCCGCGTGAGCCAGAACCCCGTCTTGGCTTGATGACATAAGGAGGCTCTCCCAGGCATTCGTTGAGCTGCTGCCAGTCCAAGGAAAGACTTGAGGGGATGGTCTTGATGCCTGCTGCGGAAAGGGCCTCGTGCTGGGTCCACTTGTCCTTGCCCGCCTCAACGCAGAAGGGGCTGTTCAATGCGAACTTGGCGGGCCATGTTGTGAAGATACTCCTGTTCTCATGAAAGTAGTAAACATCATCTTCTATGCCGGGGAGCACCAGCCTGATGTCTTCATCCACGACAATCCTCTGCAACCATTGGAGGTATTCAGGCAGGTTCTCCCGGCAAGGCTTCTGGTGCCATTTGTCACACAGGCTTTCGCCGTAAGCGTTGGAGCCGCGGTCAATCCCTATGATGCGGTATCCGGCCGCGGCGCTCCGTAAAGCCCTGGCGATGCCCTGGCCGATAAGGGCGCCAACAGCAGTCACCATGATTGCAGGTGACTTGTTCACGCTGGAAAGAAGGCTGAGGTGCCCATGTCTCGTATGCGCGTCAGCGCCTCCTCCATTTCAATATGGATTGTTCCAAGCAGATCGTCCGCCTGTGATGAGGCCGGCGGAAAACGAACCGGGCGAAATGGATTCATTTCTGGATCTTCGACAACTCTACCACCCTTTTGAAAGACCTTGTAGGCGAGGCCGGCGATCCCGCGATAGGTTAATGATTCCCCGGAGACGAGCGCGTGGGTGCCGCCCACGCCTTTCAGCCATGCATTGATCATCGCGCGTGCTGCATCTGAGACATGAAGGAAGCTGCGAGGGGCATCGCCCGGGGCTAGCCGCAGGTCCTGGCCTGCTGCGGCGCATGCCACGATTCTTGAATACCAAGGCTGGTGCCGTGCGCAACGTCCATGATCATCGCACAACTGCGGCAACCGCAGGACCGAGAGAGGCCTGTCAGCCTGCTGACAGAGCAATTGCATCATTTGTTCGCCTTGCGCCTTGGTGAGCCCATAAATGCTGGGGACTGCGACTGGATCAGACCAAACAGATCCAGCCATGATCACATGCTTAGAATCAAGGCGGTCGCACCATTCGGCAACACGAATGCTCGAAACATTGTTCACCAGCGCGCTTTCGATGCACTGGTCAAAGCTGTTAGATTGAAAGTGAGCCGCACAGACAAACACGGCGTCAATGGTGCCTAGCGGTGATGCAGGGGGCGGCGCCAGCGAGGCAAGATCGTAAATGACATCCGCTGGAGCGCTACGACCACAGCGCAGAACCTCGTTTTGGGCGGCAGCAAGTTGCGTGCATAGCTCAACGCCAAGCATGGAGCCCGACCCTATGACGAGGCAGCGTTTCATTACGGGCATGTCGCCTCCAAGAGCAGCCCAACGCAGAGTTCGGGGAAGTCGACACCAACCTCGCACATAGCCTGCAGGTTTTCCTTAAAGTCTGGCATTGTCTGCAACACATGGAGCGGCAGGGGCTTGAGGTAGATTCCCTCGGTCCAAGGCACTTCATAACCATTGTCGAGCATCAGTTTCTTGAGGGTGTCTGCACAAAACTGGCGTTTATGCCCGAGCAAGAGATCATTGGCGTTCAAATCGTAGATGTTGTCGATTTTCCCGAGCGCGACGCCGAGGCGGCGGTTTAGCGACTTGGCATTGGGAACTGCAATGAACATCCTGCCGCCTGGATTGAGGAAATCACGATACTTCCTGACAATCAGCCCGGGGTCATCCACATGCTCGAGAATGAAGCCCATGACAATCACGTCAAACCGTCTTTCTGTCTGAAAGTTCTCAAAGTAACTTTCCACGATCTCCAGGCTGTCGAGGCAATGTTTTGCATTGAACAACGAAATCACTTCCGGCGACCCGTCGATCACCATGTGCTGGTTGAAGTGCGGATTGAATTGAAGCGTGCTGAACCCATGTCCAAGGCCAAGTTCCAGGAGGGATGCATTTGCTGAATTTTGCAGACGCTTGAGTATCCGGTTGGGATACCAGTTCAAAATAAGTTCGTTCTCAATTCCAGTCACGGCTCCATCCCGGTACTGCGAAGTGTATTGATCAAGTGGATTCATCGTGGGGATATTCTGCATTGGCTTTTTTTTCGTGCCTGTGAAGAGCGACTGCCTCCCTCCAAGGAATGGTGCCGGAAATGATTTTTTCACCCCCAGCCCTGCCCATGTTCGCAACAAGATCGAGAGTCGTGACAAAGGGGGTGAATGGAGGGTGGAGTTGGGGGTAGTCCTCTTTTCGGTAATTCATGTATTCAACATGGATGCCTGCATTCTCAAAATCCTCATGATCAAGATAATTCAGCGCCCCCATGCCTGTCACATAACGGGTTCCTCCGAAGTGAAGGACCAACTGCTTGATCAGGTCACTTTTTCTGGTCTGCACCGGTATTTGGGAAGAGCGATGAAAAGTGCATGCTGGAGACAGTTGAAAGTAGTCCCTAACCGCCAGGACCGACGATTCGACCAGTTGCGAAAACGAAATATCCTTTCGTGACAGCACATTGTTCATGATGTCGATCGCATCAGCGGCAAAAGGGGCTTTTTTAACCGCATGTATGAAAGTCTGGACGTGTTCTTCACGCCACTCGTCGCCCGATGCTGCCAGTTCGCATATCGGAGTTGACCTTGGATGCTTTTGGAGCGGTATCGTCAGCCATTGCTGTCCATGTGCCGTCTTGTACTGGACCCTGTTAATGAAGCCTCGCGCAAATTGAACGTGGTCCAAAAAGACAAACACGTCCGCCATGGCGAGTTGCTCAAACTGGCCAACCCAGGGGAAATACATCGGCTGGCTGATAACGACTGTCTTCATAAGGATTCAAGCCACGGCGCGGTGGCATCGCGATGCGAAATGTTCGCGGGTTCTGGCATCGGCCAGGCAATGCTAAATGCGGGGTCGTTCCAGGATGCCGTGCGGGCGGAGGATGGGTTGAATTCGGTGGTGATGCTGTAATGAACCTCCGTGTTGTCTAAGAGTGTCTGGAAGCCATGAGCAACCCCCTTTGGAATGAAGATGGCCGATCCGTTGTCAGCGCTCAGCTCAATGCCAATCCATTGCCGGAACATTGGGGACTCCTCCCGGAGATCAAGAGCCACGTCAAACATGGCTCCACGGGTGCATCGAATCAGCTTTTCCTCTTGGCAAGGCGCCGCCTGGTAGTGCATGCCGCGAAGCGTGCCCAGCCGATGGTTGAATGAAGCGCTGCATTGCACAAAACGGGAGGGCAGTCCATATGCTTCAAACTCCTTCTCGCACCAGGTTCTGGCAAACCATCCGCGTTCGTCCATGTGTCGGTCAGGCTCGATAATCCAGACGCCTGGAATGCTGGCAGCTGTAAACTTCATCGGATGGTCAGTTCTGGGAGGGGGATGACAAAACGTCCGCCATCCTGACGGTAGGCGGACTGCTGGCTCATCACTTCCTCGGCGAAATTCCACACCAGCAGCACCGCGAAGTCAGGTGCACGAACGGCCAGTTCCGCCGCGGAGACGATGGGAATATGCAGGCCGGGACTGAGGCGGCCTTGTTTGTAGGTGCTGCGGTCGGCGATGAACTCCAGCGAGCTGGCGGCTTCGCCGATAAAGTTGAGCAGCGTACTGCCCTTCGCAGAGGCACCGTAGGCGGCCACGCGTTTACCAGCTTGTTTTTGCTCCGCCAGGAACGCGATGAGATCGCTCCTCACCTTCGCCGCCTGGTCGCTGAAGCGCTGGTAGTAGGCCGCGCCCGTCACCCCGAGATTCTGTTCGGTGTCGAGCGTCTCTTTGACGGTCGGGCGAACCGCCTCCGCGCCTTTTTGGCAGGCATAGAGCCTCAACGAGCCACCGTGGATCGGCAGCCGCTCCACATGGAAAATGTCCATGCCATGACGGGCAAACAGCGGGATGAGCGGCGTGAGCGTGAAATAATAGACATGCTCGTGGTAGATCGTGTCGAACTCGACCTTCTCGATCATCTCCACACCATAGGGAAACTCGAAGACCACCCAGCCATCAGGCTTGAGCAGTTCCGCCACGCCGCCGACGAAGTCATTCGTGTCTGGAGCATGCGCGAAGACGTTGTTGCCGAGGATGAGGTCAGCCCGGCCTTTTTGATTCCGCAGCGCGGAGGCGGTCTCTTTGCCGAAAAACTCGCAATGGGTCTCCACGCCGTTTTCTCGTGCCACCTCGGCGATGTTCGCCGCGGGCTCGAACCCGAGGCATGGCACGCCGGCCTGGACGAAGTTCTTCAGGAGGTAGCCGTCGTTGCTGGCGATCTCGATGACGAAACTGTCCTTGCCGAGCTTTTTCTCTGTGACGTGCTTTTCCACCGCCACCTTTGCATGCTTGAGCATCGCATCCGAGAAGGAGGAGAAGTAGATGTAATCGCTGAAAAGATCCACCGGGGGCACGGTGTCCGTGATCTGCATGAGCCAGCAATCCGCGCAGACAAACACCGCGAGAGGGAAACGCGGCTCCGGTTTGCCGAGGTCTTCAGGGCGCAGAAGATTGTTCGCCAGCGGCTGAAGGCCGAGGTCGATGACGGGCAGGGAGCGGGTGGAGCCGCAGGAACGGCAGCGATGGGCTTCGGGCATGTTGTTGATCAGTTGGTCCACGGCAGCCCGGCGGAACGGGCCTGCGCGGCGTAATCCATGATTTGTTGGCGTGTCAATGCCAGCATGTCAGCGTCTTTCTGCGTGTGGCGGACACGATACCACTCCGCGGTGACCTGGGTGGCCTTTTGGAAGTCCCACACCGGACGCCAGCCAAACAGCCGCGTGGCCTTTTGATGGCTCAAGGTCAGTCGCGTGGCCTCGGGAACAGCACTCGGATCCGGTCGGGCTTCCCAGCGGCCGGGCCAGGTGTCAAAGAAGGCCTTCACCACCTCGCCCACGCTGCGCTCGGACTCGGGATCGGGGCCAAAGTTGAGGTTGAGCAGTTCCTTGCAGCCCGGATCGGCGAACAGATGCTGACCCACGTTCAGATAGCCGCTCAGACATTCCAGCACGTGCTGCCAGGGCCGCGTGGCCGAAGGATTCCGCAAGATCACCGGCTCACCCGCCACCTGGGCACGGGTACAATCCGGCAGGATGCGGTCCGCGGCGTAGTCTCCACCGCCGATGACATTACCCGCACGCACCGAGGCCAGCCGTCCCCTGCCCGGCTCGCGGGCAAAGAACGAGGCATGCCAGGCAGCCACCACCAGTTCCGTGGCGGCCTTGCTCATTGAGTACACATCATGCCCGCCGAGAGGGTCATCCTCGGAGAAAGGACGGCCGAGGTTCTGGTTCAGGTAACACTTGTCACTGGTGACGACGATGACCGGCGCGGTGCAGCCCGTCTCACGCACCGTTTCCAGCAGCAAGGCCGTGCCCCAGGCATTCACCGAAAAGGTCTCCAGTGGCTCTTTGTAGGACAACCGCACCAAGGGCTGGGCCGCGAGATGCATGATCAGATCCGGTTTGGCGGTTTGAATGGCCTCAAGCAGCTTTTCGCGGTCCCGTAGATCGGCGATCCACTCGTGCTCCAGCACCTCCCGCGGGATGAAATGCTTCAAATCATCCGCGTGGAGCGGGGCGAGGGCATAACCGCTCACCTTCGCGCCCATAGCATGCAGCCAGAGGGTGAGCCATGAGCCCTTGAAACCGGTGTGACCGGTCACAAGCACGCGTTTGCCGTGATAGACGGAGCCAAACATCACCAGACCTTCCAGGGTGCCTTTCCGGAATCCCACATTTTGTTGAGCATCTCAAACTCCCGGTAGGTGTCCATGCACTGCCAGAAGCCGTCATGGCACCAGGCCTTGAGGTTACCCGACTCAGCCAGTCTCTGAAGCGGCTCGCGCTCGAAAACACAATCGTCACCTGTGAGAAACTCGCACACCGATTTGTCGAGCACCATGTAACCTCCGTTGATGTAGCCGGCCTCCTGATCGGGTTTTTCCTGGAAGGATTGAACCGTGATACCGTCAATGCCCAGTTCACCAAAGCGGCCCGCAGGACGCACGGCTGTCATGGTGACCATGGCCTTCTGTTCATAGTGAAAACGCACTGAACCTGCGATGTCCGAGTCCGACACCCCGTCCCCATAGGTGAGGAGCACATCTTCTTCACCGATGTGTTTCATCGCACGAAGCAGGCGGCCTCCCGTCATGGTCTGCTGGCCGGTTTCAAGCAGGGTAACGGTCCAGTCCTCCTCATCATGGGCATTGTGGTAGGTGATCTGCGGACTGCGCCCCAGTTTCAGGGTCACGTCACTACGGTTCCAGAGGTAGTTGCGGAAGTAGTCCTTGATGATCTCCCCCTTGTAACCGAGGCAGAGAACAAAATCTTTAAAGCCATGCCGGGCATAGGTCTTCATGATGTGCCATACAATGGGCTGGCCGCCAATCGGCACCATGGGCTTGGGACGGTATTCAGTTTCCTCTCTCAAACGGGTGCCAAGGCCGCCGCATAGGATGATGACTTTCATTTTGTGTTCGAGTGGACGGATGAAATGCTGCCGCCCTTGGTCACGCCCGAAGACGAGATTCCAAAAGCATT
Organism: Verrucomicrobiaceae bacterium; assembly: GCA_015075365.1. GTDB lineage: Bacteria > Verrucomicrobiota > Verrucomicrobiia > Verrucomicrobiales > Verrucomicrobiaceae > Prosthecobacter. Next base: position 407,537 of record JABTUN010000003.1, on the reverse strand, counting down.
ATTTATGATGGGAATTCCAACCAAGGGTGGAGAGGAATCAGAGAAATCTTGCGAGCAATCTGCTGCCGAGAAGACGGTCCAGGCGACGGTGCAGGAGCTGGGCCTTGCGAAGACGACTGTGAATCTCGGCAAGCTCCGCAGCGGTCATTTCGGGACTGGAAGAAGGAGCTTCCCGCACAGCCTCCCCGGCGAACAGCGTGCGGTCGATCTGGAGCCCTGCAGATTGCAGCTTTTTGCGCAGTCCAGGCATGATGCCCCGGCGTAAAATGTGAAGGAAGTCCGTTTCCGCTTCGTAGAAGTCGCGGCGGTCACCCTGGAAGCCCATATGCCGGACTGCCTGAAAGCCTAGAAGCTGGCGCACCACGATGCTGACGCTGGCCTTGCTGACCTGAAGCCGTGTGGCGATGTCCTCCAACGCGACCGGCCTGGGAGAGAGATACAGCAAGGCGAAAACCCGGCCGATCATGCGGCCAAGACCGAAAGCATGTGTCGTATTTCCACCAGCCTCGATGAAACGCCGGGTTTCGGCGGTCCATCCAGATGCAGGCGGGGAGAGTTTCATCGTTTAGGGAATACTAAACGCATTTGCTGAAACGCAAGAGCGTTATCGGAACAATCTGCACAGGTTGCCGCCAAGCCCCCGAACGCGGCTTAATGGAGGAATTCCCGCCTCGCCAACCGGACCGAAAGGACTCTGTGCCAGGGAGCGCAACATCTGGCACGCGGCTGAATGATATTCCCCTGCGTCCGCATACATCAAGGCTGATTGATACAAGCAGACCGCGCGGGCGAGACGGCGGTCCTGGCTACCAAGACGCAGCTCCGGGTTCGCAAACGCCTTGGCGAGCACCTGCTCGATGGCCGCGGTCTGCCTGGCGGCGGCACGTGACATGTTACTGCCATGATCACGCTTCAACAGGGTGATTTGATCGAGGAGCGCCACCGGGCGGCGGGCCGCGACGCGAATCCACATGTCCCGATCCTCGGAAGCACGCAGCGCGGCGTCAAAGCCGCCCAGATCGAGCAAGCAGCGACGATCCGCCAGCACAGCCGGGGCAAACCGGTTGCGCAGCACCAGCGAACGCGCCGACACCGAAGTGAGGTGTCCTGACACCTGCGGCGCAGGGAACATGAAGGAACCATGAACATCCACCGGGCGGTCCCTGCCCGCGACAACCGCCCAGTCTTTGCCACCCGTCTGTCTGGCCTGCCACAGCGCGGCGGCCGCTCCTGCGGCCAGCATGTCATCGCTATCCAAAAAGATGACCCAGTCATGCCGCGCCTCACGCATCCCGGTGTTCCTGGCGGCGGAAAGGCCTGCGTTTGCCTGACAGACACAACGCAACCTCGTTCCATAACGGGCAATCACCTCCTGTGTGTTGTCCGTGGATCCGTCATCCACAACCAGGACCTCCACCTCACCGTCCGGCACGCTTTGAGCGAGGGCGGACTCGATCGCGTCAGGAAGAAACCGCGCGTAGTTATAAGTGGGGATGATGATGGTGATCATGGATGCTAAACCGATGGCGGATCAGCCGGGTTGCAAAACACCGGCTGCCCTGCAAAGTGAAACAATCCGCATCATGCCGCAAGCCGCCTCCGCAACATCCTCACCCCAACGGCTGATGCAGCTCGATCTGATCCGGGCGGCCGCGATCCTGCTGGTGCTGGTGAATCACACGCCTTTTTTGGACATCTCCAGCACCGGACAGAAGCAACTGGCCTTCCTGACTCCCTTGTTCCGGATGGGTGAGGTCGGCGTGCCCTTGTTCTTCGTGCTTTCCGGCTTTCTGATCGGCGGCCTGCTTCTCAATGAAACCACCCGCACCCGATCCCTGGCCCCCGGGCGTTTCTTGATCCGGCGAGGCTTCAAGATCTACCCGCCGTTTTACCTGACCATCCTGGCCTATGCCGGTTATCTGCACTTTTTTGAGGGGTCTTTGAATCTGGAGCGCTTCGCGCGGGAGATCTTCTTCCTTCAGAACTACGGGGTCGGCGGGCTGATCGATGTGTCCTGGTCGCTGGCGGTCGAGGAGCACTTTTATTTTTTATTCGCCTTCATTGCGACATGGCTGGTGCGCCGCCAGCAGCACAAGGCGGATGAGAGCGGACAGGCGTTCGCGCTCCGCGTCTTCAAACCGGTGGCCGTGCTAGCCCTGATCCTCATGGGAGCATGCTGGATCTGGCGCTGCGCGGCCTTCCTGCCGATGGGTGATCGTGAAATCGCCGCCATCTCCCCCACGCCGCAGACCCACTTCCGGATCGACGCGCTTTTCGCCGGCGCGGCCCTGGCCTGGCTATGGTTCTCGGGATGGAATCCCAGGGTCCTGTCACATGCATGGGTGCGCCTGCCACTGCTACTGATGGCAGCAGCCACGCTGGCTCTGAATGCCATCCCCTCCTCCCAGCTTTCCCTTCAATTCAAGAAGACACACTATTTGCTGATGCTGACATTGGCGGCGGCCTCCCTGATCTGGCTTTCGCTGCGATGGAAGCCCGGGGAGAACCCGCTTTGGAGTGTTCTCGCCGCCATCGGCCGCCACTCATACTGCATCTATCTGGTCCATGTGCCATTGTTTCGACTGCTGAACAAAGTCATCGCGGACCGGTTCGACGGCTGGCACGGTCTGGCACATGCAGCCATTGCCTGGACAGCGGCTGTGCTCGCGGGCATGCTCATGACCCGGGTGGTGGAAACGCCATCGCTTCGTCTGCGGGACCGGTGGTTCCCGCCGAGCGGTCTGAAGAAGAGTTGAGTTTCAACTGGCGCGAATCCGCCGTGCATGGAAAGAAGAACCGGCTCTCATCGACACCGAATTATGCTCCGTTGGTTATTCCGATCCCTGCGCGCACTGCCTACCCTCGGCCTGCGCGGCGCGCTCCAGCTTTTCACAGCCGGACAGTTCGGCAGAACGGTGAAAATCCGCCCGCGCGGGTTCCAGGCAGCGCTTGAGGTTCGCGGCAGCACCTCAGACCCCGTGGTGTTCTACCTGATCTTTTGCATGCATGAGTATCCGGTGACGACGCTCGAGAAGGTCCGCTGGGTCGTGGATGCCGGGGCAAACTCCGGCTATTTTTCTGTTTTTGCGGCCCATCACTACCCCGAGGCCACCGTGATCGCGATCGAACCCGAGGCATCGAACTACCAGGTGCTCAGCCGGAACTGCGCGGCGTGGCCTCAAATCAAAACCGTGCAGGCGGGCCTTTGGTCCTCGGAAGGCAGGCTCGGAATCAGCAACCCGGACGCGGAAAAATGGAGCTTCGCATGCACCGCCGGGACAGGGCAGGCCGGCTCGGAGCCCTCCATCCGCGCGGTATCCGTCCCTTCCTTGATGCGGGAGTTCTCGATTTCGACGATTGATGTTTTCAAGATCGACATCGAAGGCGGGGAGAAGGAGGTTTTCGGTGGCGATGACATCTCGTGGCTTCAGAAAACCCGGATCATCATGATCGAACTGCATCCCGGATGCTGGGGGACGTTTTTCAAGGCACTCGAAAAGGTGCCCTACGACTGCCGCCAGTCCGGCGAGAACATCATCGTGCTGCTGGGCGAGCTCGCAGGCCGTTCAGGTCTCCTCCGGGCCAAACATTAGTCCAGCTCACTTCCATGCCAGCCAGCGAACACGGATTTCAAACGCTGCCCTTCGTGGGCCTGATCGGAAGCGGTCTTGTGGGGACCGATCCGTTCGACCGCCGCAGTTTCTCCGGAATCAGCTACTATTTCTTCTCCGAGTGCCGGAAACAGGGCCTCCTGGCGGATGCCTTCGGCTGCGAACTGGGCGGCTGGCGGAGATGGCTGCAACTGGCGCGCGCCTGGCACCCCAACCGGAATGCCTGGCGGATGCGCTACTACCTCAGCGACCCGTACCGCCACAGTCTCACGCGCATCATGGCGCGCAAACTGCATGGACAGCCCCCGGGGCGCGCCTTGCTGCAAGTCGGTGCCATGCTCGACGGCCCGGCGGCGCGCGCAGGCGGCGGCTACAGCTACTCCTACCATGACGCCACGATCGCCATGCGGCTGCGGAACCGCTTCGGCTCCATTGGCATGAGCGAATCCTTCGCACGCAGGGCACTGGCCTTTGAACGCCGGGTTTATCAAAAGATCGACCGGATTTTCGTGATGGGTGACTTTGTCGGCCGCTCCTTCGAGCAGGATTTTGACATTCCCCCGGAGAGGATCGTCAACATCAGCCACGGGGCGAATCTCGACACGATTCCTGATCCAGCGGACGACAAAGACTACTCCATTCCTGAAATCCTTTTCATCGCCAAGGAGTTTGACCGCAAAGGCGGACCGGCTTTGACGCGAGCCTTCGCCAAGATCCGGCAAACACATCCTGGTGCCGTGCTGCATGTGGTGGGATGCGTGACACCACCGCCACCAGACACGCCCATGCAGGGCGTTCAATGGCATGGCTTCCTGCGAAAAGAAATCCCTGCGGAAAACGAGCGGCTCCAGGGGCTTTTCAAACGCTGTTCCGTGTTCGCGCTTCCCTCGCTTTACGAGCCGTACGGGATCTCCGTGTCCGAGGCGATGCTGTACGGCCTGCCCGCCATCATCACCGGAGACTGGGGTGTGGCGGAAAAGGTCGAACCCGGCGTGTCGGGCTTCCATGTCCGCCCAGGCCATGAGGATGACATTGCCGCCGCTCTGGGCGAGTTGCTTGGCAATCCCGCCAAAGCTGCCTCCATGGGACGCGCCGCACGCGCCCGGGCCATCGACCGCTTTACATGGCCGAATGTGATCAAAAGAATGCGTGAGGCCATCGAAGCCGCCGCGGAGTCCCCTCCCCTCAGCAGCTTGCAGGCATGAGCAGCCCGGCAGAACAGCAGAAGCAAGAGCCCGCCCGCATCAAACTCCTGCAAATCGTCAACAGTCTGCATGCAGGCGGCATGGAGAACATCGTGGTGGAGGTGTGCAACCGGCTCGATCCGGCGCGGTTTGCGATCACCATCTGCTGCCTGGAGAAGCTGGGTGCTTTTGCAGAACGGCTGAGACCGGAGATCCAGCGCCTGGAGCTGGCCAAAGGACCGGCCTTCCGCCGGGAGGATGTGCGCCGGCTGCGGGAGGTGATGCGGGAAGGAGCGTTCGACGTCGTGCACACGCACCACCTCGGCGGGCTGATCCATGCGGCCGCGGCGCGTGGCCTCTCCCGGACACCGCGCATCGTGCATTCGGAGCACATCGTTCTGCACGACTGGGAACTCCAGACACGGCGCCTGTGGCAGCGGAGGCTGCTGTATCAAGCGGCCGCCTGGTGTGTGTTCACGGTCTCCGGCCAGCAACTGGCTCAACTGCGGCAATTGCGCCTTCTCCACCGGCGCATGTTCACGCTGCACAACGGCGTGGACCTCACACGCTTCCGCCCGCCATCCGAAAACAAGATGGATGTCCGCGCCCGCCTGGGCCTGCCCGCCGACGGGTTCATTTTCGGAAAAGTGGCCCGTTTTGCCACGGCCAAACGCCATGTCGTGCTCGTCGAGGCGTTCGAGAAAGCCGCGGCCAGCCAGCCCGGACTGCGACTGCTGCTTGTGGGTGACGGGGGAATCGAGCGCGAGAAAGTGCTGACGAGAATCCAGGCGAGCCCGCAACGCGGGCGTATTCACCTGGCCGGGCTCCAGAATGATCCCGTGCCCTGGTATCAGGCCATGGATGTGCTGGTGAGCGCGTCGGAGAACGAGGGCCTGCCCAACGCGGTGCTGGAGGGCATGGCCTGCGGACTGCCGGTGCTGGCGAACGAGGCCTGCGGTGTGCGTGAACTGGCGACGGATGGCGAGCACGGCTGGATCGGAGATTACACGACCGCGGACCAGCTCGCCGCCGCGTTGTCACAAGCGGCCAGCACACCTGCGATGCGACTGGAGGCCATGGGCGCGGCGGCCGGTGATCATGCGCGGCGGAATTTTTCGATCGAGGCGATGCTGGACAAGTACGAACGTCTGTACACCGCGGCCGCGGAGGGACGCCGGGAGATTTTTTGACGGCCCCGCTGGAAAGCGGCCAAGGATGGTCTAAAGGCAGCCCACCATGGACGCCAAGCCCTCCAGCAGTGAATTCGACGCCTACGCGGCCAACTATGACGAGGCGCTGAACCGCGGCCTGGCGCTCACCGGCGAGTCGAAGGAGTATTATGCAGAGGGCCGCGTGCGGCATGTGCGGGACCGCCTGCGCGGCCTGGGCCTGAAAGCCGCCAACTGCCTGGATTTTGGCTGCGGGACCGGCACTTCGGCGGTGTTTCTGCGCGACGGGCTGGAAATCACCTCCTACACCGGCTACGACCCGTCGCAGGACTCGATCATCGAGGCGAAACGCACCGTCCCCTGGGCGGAGGCGGCGTTCGTGGCGGAGGCGGGCGCGGTGCCGCGCGGACAGTTCGACCTGGCGTTCACCAACGGCGTGTTTCATCACATCCCGCCGGAGCAACGAGCGGAAGCGGTGCGGATGGTGTTCGAAAGCCTGAAACCAGGCGGCGTGTTCGCCTTCTGGGAGAACAACCGCTGGAATCCCGCCGTGCATTGGGTGATGAGCCGCGTGCCGTTTGATCGCGACGCGCAGATGCTGTTTCCGCATCAGGCCCGGAGCCTCATGCGGCAGGCGGGCCTGAAGGTGCTGGGCACCGACCACTTGTTTTTCTTTCCCGCGAAGCTGGCCGTGCTGAGGCCGCTGGAGCGCTGGCTGCGCCATGTGCCGCTGGGCGGCCAATATCTGGTGCTGGCGCAAAAACCCGTGTCCTGAACGCCAACCTGCACTTGTCGAAAAAGGATGCGTCCCCTGCTTCACCGGCGTCGGCTCACCTGGCTGGTCTTTCTGGGCTGCCTGATCCTGAATGTGGTGTTTGTGACCACGCGCGGCGCGTGGGAGTCCGATCTGGCCGGTGATCCGGACGAGGCGGCGCATGCGGTGACAGCCCTGATGCTGCGGGACTACCTCGCGGGCGGCTGGAGGCAGCATCCACTGGCGTTTGCGGAGCAGTACTACGCGGACTTTCCCAAAGTGGCCCTTGGGCACTATCCGCCCGGGTTCTACCTGCTCGCGGGCACCTGGCTGCTGCCGCATGCCTCCATCTCCTCGTTGTTCCTGCTACAGGCCGTCTTGGGCGCGGCGCTATGCAGTGTGGTGTTCCGCATCACCTCCAAAAGCGCCAACAACACCGCCGGCCTGCTGGCGGCCGCCTTGATGGCCCTGCTGCCGGTGGGATTGAAGCAGATGCAGCTCGTGATGTCCGACCTGCTGCTGGCGCTGCTGGGACTGGCAGCGGCGCTGCTTTGGCGTGATTACCTGAACCGTCCCACCGCGCGGCGGGCGCTGGGCTTTGGCTTCATCACCGCGGCGGCGATCCTCACGAAGGGGTCCGCGCTGGGCCTTTGTGTGATCCCGCCGCTGGCCACGCTGGCCTGCGCACGGTTTGATCTGTTGAAAAAGCTGTCCTGGTGGCTGTGCGGTGCGCCGGTGGCGCTGCTGGCCGGGCCATGGATGCTTTATTCATCCCGAATCACCGCCGAGGGCATGCTGCATGTGCCGCTGGCGCGGTTTGTGCCGGAGGCGGCGGCCTATTACCTGCGGACGCTGCCGCATGCGCTGGGCTGGCCTCTTGCGGTGCTGGGTCCCGCTGGAGCAGCCTGGTTGATGCTGCGTCCCAACCGCTGTCCGCGACCGTCGCAAGCGGCGGCGCTGGGAGCGCTCGCCTGCGGCACGCTGCTTGTCGTGCTGCTGGTGCCCGCAGGAATGACCGCACGCTACTTGCTGCCCTGTCTGCCGGTGCTGGTGACCGGCGCGGTGATGATCCTCCACCCGGTCATGCGGCGAAACACGTGGGGCCGGGTGCTGGGGCTGTTGATCGCAGGCGTCTGCCTCTTTTTCATGCCTGGATGGCCTGAAAAGCGGGTGGACGGTTTTTCAGCAGCCGTGCAGCGATCCGGCATGCCTGCGCTGGACGCGCCCGCGCCGCAGAACTGGCTCGTGGCCTCCGATCCGCGCGGCGAGGGCGCGGTGATCGCCGCGACGGCCTTTGCCTGCCCGCGGCGCTCGCCCTCGTTGCTGCGTGTGTATCGCGGCAGCAAGGAACTGGCGCAGAGCGACTGGATGGGGCGCGGCTACCAGCCTGCTCATGCGGACGCCTCCAGTCTGCTGGCGCATCTGGACCGCCGCGGGATCACGCGGGTCTTTGTCGATCTTTCTGTTCCTGAAACGATGCGCAAAGAGCACGAGAAACGGCTGGAAACCGCGCTGCAAGCAGCCACGGACCGCTGGAAGCTCGATTTTGAACAACCGGTGACACGGGAGCCCGGCAAGCAAGGCCGCATGCTTGTCTTCACACGATGGTGAGCCTTCATTCGGATGTCCGGCACCTTCCAACGCATTCTGCCCCGATGGCCCGCCATGGCCGCCCTGATCTTGATCGCGTGGGGCTTGCTGATGCCGCTGCCTCCAGGATGGTCGGCGGGCTGGCGCGGGGAACTGCTCAACCGCCTGCATGCTCCGCTGGCCTGCGGGCTGACCCTGGCGCTGGCCTGGCAGTTGCCGTCACACAGACGCTTCACCGCGTTGATCTCCACCGTGGCCACTACCGTCATCCTGACGCTGGCTGAGATGGTGCAGCCATGGTTCGGGCGCACGGCGAGTTGGGCGGATCTGGGCTGGACCCTCATCGGCGTGATGGCGGGCGGCATCGGACTGGTGGCGCGCTGGAAGCCCCACAGGTGGCCGCGTCTCGCAGGCATGACCTTCGCCTTTTTCGCCGCGCTGGCACCTCCTGGCTGGTGGAGCTGGAAGGTGCTGGAGGCGTCCATGACCGCAAAACAGCTCCTGCCGGCGCTGCTCCCACCACAACCCGCCACGGCCGATTTTTTCTGGCAGCCAGCACCGCGCTCCAACACTTCCGCACGGCTCGTGATGGGGCGAAACGAAGGCAGCGCTGTCGCTGTGAGGCTGGATGCCAGAAACGAGGACTGGAGCCGGTATGGCGGGCTGGAGATCGAGGGCGACTTGCAGCACTCAGTCCCGTTGGAGATCGGCATCCGCCTGGATCTCGACGATGCGGCTCAAACACGCGTGCGCACCAGCCTGATGATGCAGCCCGGCACCGGTACGGCGCGAGCCTGGTGGCCTGCGGGCACCCAGGCGCGTCACACACGGCAGTTGGTGCTGTTTCTGCCGGTAGAGGCAGGGGCGGCACGGCTGCTGCTGCGAAAGATTCGTCTTGTCGAAGGCGCGAAGCCTCCTGAGCCGCCGCCTTTTTCTCCGACAGGGCACAATTGACTTGCAGACGCCCCCTGAGCCGCGACTTGCTCCGCAACACCACTCCTCTTTCTCCCTCGTGAACATCTCTGTTTTTGGCCTTGGTTATGTTGGTGCCGTCACATCAGGCTGTCTCTCCGAACAAGGACACCGGATCACCGGCGTGGATCTGCAGGAGCCCAAGGTGAAGGCTTTCAACGAAGGACTCTCCCCCATCGTGGAGCCGCGTCTGGGTGACATCCTGCATGCCGGCCATGCCAGCGGCCGCATCTCCGCCACCACGGACACCACGCAGGCCGTGCGTGACACGGACGTGAGCATCATCTGCGTGGGCACGCCGTCCCTGCCCTCCGGCGGCCTGGAGCTCAGCCATGTCCGGCAGGTGTCCGCGCAGATCGCCGCGGCGCTGCGCCAGCATCCGAAGCGCCATGTCATCCTGTTTCGCAGCACCATGCTTCCGGGCAGCACGCGCGCGCTTGTGGAAGCATGCTTTCATGACCTGCTGGCAACGACGCAGATCTACTACTGTCCCGAGTTTCTGCGTGAAGGCACCGCCGTGGCCGATTTTCTCTCCCCTTCCCTGTCCGTCGTCGGCACCGAGGATGGAAAAGCGCCCGCCGAGACCGCGATCACCGATCTGCTTGGCGGCGCCCCGGAGATCCTGCGCTGGGAGGGCGCGGAGATGATCAAGTACTCCTGCAACTACCTCCACGCGCTGAAGGTGGGCTTTGCCAATGAGATCGGCAGGCTGTGCAAACATGTGGGCGAGGACGGCCGCCGCGTCATGCAGGTGGTCTGCGCCGACACAAAACTGAACATCTCCAGCTACTACATGCGGCCGGGCAATCCGTTCGGCGGCTCCTGCCTGCCGAAGGACGTGTCCGCCCTGCGCCACTTCGCGCGCCAGCAGGCGGTCAGTCTGCCGATCCTTGAAAGCACGATGCCCAGCAACGAGGCGCACCAGCAGTTGTTCGTGAACCTGGTGGAAAAAACGCGCAAACGCCGCGTGGGACTCCTGGGGCTGGCCTTCAAGGCAGACACGGACGACCTGCGCGGCAGTCCTGTGGTGGCCGCCGCCGAAACGCTGCTCGGCCGCGGCTGCTCGCTGAGCATCTACGACCCGCAGATCAACCTCTCCCGCCTCATCGGCTCCAACGAGCAGCAGATCCAGGAGCGGATGCCGCACCTGGCGCAGTTGTTGAAGCCGGAGGCCGCGCAAGTGCTGGCGGAGAGCGAAGTCATCATCGTCTCCCAAAAATGCGTTCCGCTGGAGCAACTACGGACGCTGGTCCGGCCCGACCACCTGCTCATTGATGTGAACGGATGGGAGGAACTGAAGACACTGCCCTGTCACTACGAAGGGTTGTGCTGGTGAGCCGGTCCTCCGCCGTCTCGAATTGTTTTGGTGAAAAAACTCGCATCCATCAAGCAGGTCTTACGAGCACCCGCCTGCCAGGGCATCGTGGCCCTGGCGCGCCAGATGCCGTGCGCCGGACCGCCCCGGCGCTACGCATTGACCGTGCTGAAACTGGACCGGCTGGGAGATGCCGTGCTCTCCCTGGGCGCGGTGCGGCGGCTGGTTTCGCATGCCGGTGCGCGTCACACGCTGCTGGTGGTGTCGGAAGTCGCGGCCCCGCTTTATGAAATGGAGTTCCCAGAGGTGGACAAGCTCGTGCTGCCCGCTTTCTGCCAGCGCTTCTGGCCGGACCTGTGCCTCACGCTGCTGCGCCACGCAGGCAGGCTGCGGCAGATCCAAACGAAGCACCTCGTCTGCCTGCGGCACCCGCCTTCTGACTATCTGCACGCGATCAGCCAAGTGATGCAGGTGGAGCAATGCCACGCCTCCCGTTGGAACCTCTCGTGGGAGAGAACGAGCCTGGCCTATCCCTCCTGCCAGACCACATCCTACCCGGAAAATGCGCCGGACGGTACCTGTCTCGAATTGGAGGCGCACCGCCGCGTGGTGGAGGGCCTGCTGGGCACTCCCGTGGCTGCTGATGAAATCCGCCCGGCGTTTTCGTCCATACAGGCCCGCCCCGGCACCCAACTCCTGGTCTGCCCGCTGGCTGGCGATGCCCTGCGGCAATATCCGCCCGCGTTGATGGCCCGCGCGGTCCGTTTGTTCCTGGATCATCGACCGCAGGCATCCGTGGGCGTGTGCCTCCCGCCGGGGGCGGACCATGCACCGTGGGCGGAGGCCTTTCGTGCGGAGAGTGTCGGCATCGCGCAGTGGATCAGCCCGAAAAACATCCCGCAGCTCGTCGAAGTCATCGCCGGTGCCGGTGTGCTGCTGTGCCCGGACTCCGCGCCGGCGCATATCGCCACCGCGCTGGACAAACCCGGCGTTTTCATACTGGGCGGCGGTCATCACGGGATGTTCGCGCCTTGGCGGCGGAGTGAACGCCAGCGCTGGCTGTCACACGCGATGCCCTGCTATCAATGCCGCTGGAATTGCCATCAAGCCGAACCGTTTTGCATCACGCACCTTCCCGCGCAGGAGGTGGCGGACGCGTTGCTGGCAGTTCACCTCCTCCGCCAGAAGTAGTCCGCATGCTCTGTGGCCCTGTGGAGCACGGCTTCCATCTTGTAGCTGGCTTTCAAGAGATCCTCCACCGCGGCTGCATGGTGGTCACGCACCTCGACACAAATGGCCTGCGGCCGGTAGCGGGCCAGATCCAGCCCCTGCAAGACCTCGACCTCATATCCTTCGACATCCAGACTGAGCAGATCAAAATCCGGCGGCACGCCAGCGTCATCCAGCACCTGTGTCAGCGTGCGCACCGGAGCCTCGACCATCCATTCATGCACCGGCATGCCCTGGGCGGCCTGCCCTTGACTGGCGCGCCTGATCTCCCCTTCCTCATCCCCCATGGCACCCTCGACATGGCTCATCAGGCCCGCATGACGGAGACGCACGACCGTTCCCGCCTTCTCCGGTGGACCTAGCGCGCAGCAAACGGTGCTGCTTCTAGTCCGCACGCTCCGGCAAAGCGCCGCGAGGTGCGGAAACGGCTCGATGAGCAGCCCCTGCCAGCCGCGGAAGCGCTCCAGGTAGTAGGTGTTGCTTTGGTCGATGCCATCATTCGCCCCGGCCTCGACAAAAAAGCCGTTTCGGCGCGGTAGCAGCGCCGCCAGCTTCCGGTCCAGGCCATGCAGCCCCGGAAAGGACAGCCAGTCGATCCCCACCGCCTCCAGCCAAGGCCTGAGGAGCGCCGCCAGACGCTCCCTGCGCCCCCTCACGGGAAGCGGCGGATGCCGTTCAGACAGATCGCTCATGATGCATGAACGAAGTTCCCGTGCGTGGATGGAACCCATGTCTGCCCGCGATGCGGCACAGCGCATGAGGCGCGGACAAAGATGGAGGTCGTCCAGGTGTAGTCATTGACCGGGCCGAAACCATGAAAGTCCACCTCCAGCATCCCGCGCTGTCTCAGGGATGCGCAGATCTGCGGATACCAGTCCGCATTGTCGAGCACGAGCAGTCCGCCCTCCGCCAGATGATCCAGCGCCGCCAGCGCGCAGGCCTCCCGCTGCTTGCCGTCCACCACGATCACCTCAAACTTCTCTCCTGGCTCAAGCAGTGCCGAAACATAATCCGTGCCAGACAGCGGCCCGATCACCCGCAGATTCTCCGGTGCGCGGCTTCGGACCCGCTCCGCCCAACACGGGTCACTCTCCACAGAGATGACATGACGTGCGCGAGCAGCCCACCAGAGCGAGCTGCCGCCCGCGCCGTACTCCAGGATGCCGGCCTGCGAGAAGTCCAACTGCGCCAGATAATCCATCGCCGGAAAGGTGATCCACGGCAGCGGCTCTCCTTCCCGCCCGGCCGGCTCGCCACGCTGCTGGCTGTGCCACAGCCCGCGTTTGACGAGCAGCGTGTGCACGGCACGGGCCGCCTTTGCCACGGCGGGCGAGATGCGATGGAGGACACCAAGGAAGGACATGCGGGCACAATGACGCTTGCGACGGCAGGATGCATAGCCGTTATCTCGCGCGATGCCAGCCTCCTCATCCGAAGACTTTGCTGCATGGATCGTGATCCCGGTCCACAACCGCGCCTCCATCACCCGGCAGTGCCTGGAGCGCTTGCAGCATCTGGCAATCACCGCATGGGCCTCCATCCTCGTGGTGGACGACGGCAGCACGGACGACACCGCCCGCATGCTGCGGGAGGATTTTCCCCACGTGCATGTCCTGCAGGGTGATGGCCGCTGGTGGTGGACCGGGGCAATCCATGAGGGCATGCGACACGCCATCCTGAATGGTGCCGACGTCATCTGCTGGCTGAATGATGACACGCTGCCAGAACCAGGCGCCCTGGAGATGCTGGTGGCGCGCGTCCGGGAAAGCCACGGCATCTGCGGCGGAGTCTCACGTCCCGTGGAAGAGGGCGCGACCGTGTATGGCGGCGGTGTCATGCGCCAACGATGGCCCCGCGCGCTCACCCTGCCCGAGACGCCCGCGCGGCTTCCCGTCGAATGGCTGAATGGCAACATGGTGGCCATCCATCAGTGGGTTTGGAGAAAAATCGGGCTGCCGCGCACGCGCGGGACCATTCACAACTTTGCAGACATGGAATACACCTGTGAGGCCTGCCGCGCCGGCATCCCGGTGGAACTGGACACGGCGGCCAGGGCCACAGCGCGCGCCAATTTCTCGGACAGCTACCGCTCGTGGCGTGATGACTCCCTCTCATGGCCCGCCGTTTGGAAAGGATTCACGAATCCCAAGGTCTGGTGGTATCTGCCCGGTCTGCTGGCCTTCAAAACACGCCTCTTTGGCTGGCGCGGTCTGCTGGACTGCTTCCAGGTGCTGGGCAAGGCGGCCGCGCTGCCTTTCTACAAATGCCTGAGAACATGTTTGTGCGCAGGCAAGGCCGGTGCCACTCATGACGACTTGTACTCCAAGCCCGCAAGATGAGTCACGATACCAGGAACGCCCGCCCGCCCGAAGAAGCGCGTGAGTTCATCGTGTTCGGATCGGACTGGAACCGGCACCCCTCCACCAGCCAGCACCTTGCCCGAGGATTGCTGCCGGACAGCCAGGTGATCTGGGTGGAAACCGTGGGGCTGCGCGCCCCGTCCCTCACCTGGCGGGACATCAAACGCTGTGGTCAGAAGTTGCTCGACTTCTGCACCACACGCCGGGAAACCACGACGCCGGACCACCCGCATCTGCATGTCCTTTCGCCCCCCACGCTTCCCTTCACCCGTCTGCGCGCCGTGCGGCGCTTCAACCTGTGGAGCGTGAAAAACAAGGTGCGGCGCGCGGCGCGCGCGCTGGGTTTTGAGAAGCCGGTGCTGGTGCTCACCTGCCCGCATCAGGGCGACTACGTCGGGCACATGCAGGAGTCGTGCAGCATCTACCTGTGCCTTGATGACTACTCGCTCTGGCATGGCATGGACGCGGTCCATGTCACGCGGATGGAGCAGGACATCCTGGGAAAGGTGGACGCCATCGTCACTGTGTCCGCGCGCCTGGCGGAACGCCTCGGAGGCCCAGGAAGGCGCGTCCAGGTCATTTCACAAGGCGTGGACGTGCATCACTTCAGCTCCCGGACCCGTGCCAAGTCTGGCGGCCCCTTTGAAATCGTCTATTTCGGCATGATCGACGCCCGGCTCGACCAGGACCTGCTTCTCCGCGTCGCGCATTCCCTGCCTGACGCCCGGATTCGTCTCATCGGCCCCCAGGTGGCGGACACCCGGCGGCTTGCTGCGGCGGCCAACATCCATGTCGAGGCCGGGGTCAGCTACGACCTGCTGCCGGAGAGCATTGCCTCGGCGGATGTGTTCATCCTGCCCTTCCTGGTGAATCCGCTCACGGAGAGCTGCACGCCGCTGAAACTGAAGGAGTACCTGGCCACCGGAAAACCGGTGGTCTCCACGCCCAACCCGACGGCATCCGAGTGGGGGCGGTTTGTGCAAATCGCATCGAGCCATGATGAGTTCATCCAGCGCCTCGAATCCATCGCCGCCCACGGAGAGGCAGGTCACGCGCCCCAGCTTCAGGAAAGCCTGGAACGGGAGACCTGGGCGGCCAAGACCACGGAATTCCTCGCCTTGGTGAACAAGGTGCGCTCGTCACGCCTCTCCATGTCATGAAGCGCTGCCGCGCGGCCATGAGCCGCGCTCACACACGCGCGCTGGCGCGGTTTTCGAGAAACCAGCGGTAGGTTTTCTCGACGCCCTCGCGAAAATCCGTCCTCGCCCGCCAGCCCAGGCTGGTGAGGCGGCTCACATCGAGGAGCCGGCGCGGATTGCCATCCGGCTGGCTGGTGTCCCATAGGATTTCCCCGTGATAGCCCACGATGTCGCGAATGACCTCCGCCGCCTCGCGAATGCTGATCTCCCAGCCGTTGCCGATGTTCACGATCTCGCCGCTGCTGTAGTGATCCAGCAAGAACGCGCAGGCCTCCGCCAGGTCATCCACGAAGAGAAACTCGCGCTTCGGAGTACCGCTGCCCCACAACGTC
Source organism: Verrucomicrobiaceae bacterium (assembly GCA_015075365.1). Classification (GTDB taxonomy): domain Bacteria; phylum Verrucomicrobiota; class Verrucomicrobiia; order Verrucomicrobiales; family Verrucomicrobiaceae; genus Prosthecobacter. The sequence continues at coordinate 391,821 of JABTUN010000003.1, read as the reverse complement.
ACCTGCGGTGCGCCGGCGTTTTTCGCCTCGTGAAAACGCCGGATCAGCGAGGGCAGAACATGACTGTGCTCAGGATCAAAGTTGTCATGCGGCCCGTAGAGGTTCGCGGGCATCCCGCAGATGAAATCGCGCCCGTGCTGGTGCCGGTAGCCCTGGCAGAGCTTGATGCCTGCGATCTTTGCCACGCCGTAGGGCGCGTTTGTCTCCTCCATCGGCCCGGTGAGCAGGCTGTCCTCCCGGATCGGCATCTCGACCACTTTTGGATAAATGCAGGTACTTCCCAGGAAGAGCAGTTTCTTCACATCGAAGCGGTGCGCGGCATCCAGCACCGCGTTTTGGATCTGCAGGTTGTTGAGCAGGAAATCCACCGGATGCGTGTAGCTGGCCTTGATGCCGCCGACGGTCGCCGCGGCCAGGATCACATATTCCGGGCGTTCCGCGGCAAAAAAGGCGTCTGTGGCGTGCGGATCACGCAGATCGAGCTCCGCTTTGCCGCGGGTGATGATCCGCCACTCCGGGCGCGTGGAATACAGCTTCACCAGCGCGCGGCCCACGAGACCGTTGTGCCCGGCGATGAATAGTTTTTTGCCAGAATCAGCCATTCCCGGCTGATAACGCCGCGCGCCGGAATGTCCAGCGTTGGACAAAACAAACCCCGCTGCTAGCCTCGTGCCTCCCTCGCATGCAGCAAAGCTCCAAAAACGTCCTCACCGCCTGGCTGGCCGGAAAATCCGTCGAATCCGTCCTCGATGCCCCCAGCGGAGACGGCTGGTTGCAAAAAGCCCTGCCGCCCTCGGCACAGATCGACGGCATCGACCTCTATGAGGACAGCAAGCAGGGCTACCGCCGCTTTTGGAGGCATGACCTCGACCGCGGCCTGCCCGCCGACGCCGGGCAATACGACCTTGTGGCCATCTGCGAAGGCATTGAGCACGTTGGCAACCCGTTGCTGCTCCTGCGGGATGCACATGCCCATCTCAACCCTGGCGCCATCCTCGCGGTCACGACTCCCAGTGTGTGGTATCCGCAATCACGGCTGCAGTACCTCTACAAAGGCTTTTTCCCCTCCTTCCCCCCGCTCGGAGGAAAGGTCGTGCCTGGCACACACATGCACATCACACCCTGGTGCTATCCCTGGTTGTGGACCTACCTGAAACTCGCCGGCTTCGAGCAGATCGAACTTCTCGCGGAACCGGAGCTCACCGGCAAACATCTCCACGAGCGCCTGCTCGCCCTGCCCGCGCGCTGGTGGTGCCGGCGCAAGCTGCGCAAGGCCCGGAATGACGAGGAGCGTGAGTTCTGGACCACCTGCGCCACCGATACCGCTCTGCTGGGTCGCCACATGATTGTCGTGGCCAGAAAACCAATGGCATGAAGTGCCATCTTGAAGCGTTCCAGCTTCTTGGAGAAGCTGGCGACCCCTACGAGAATCGAACTCGTGTCGCATCCGTGAAAGGGATGTGTCCTAACCGCTAGACGAAGGGGTCGTTTTTTGGCGGGCCGCGAAAATGGGACCAAGTTGAGTTTTGGCAAGCAGAAATCCCGCCATTGTGAAAATTCCCGTTGGGAAGCTGGAGGCACGGTCAGGGCAGCGCGCCGGGCGGCTGAGATCACATGAAAAAAACCGGCGAATTAAGGCACGGCAGCCGCTGCGGAGCTGAATCTCAAAAGCAGCGAGAAAAGCATTGAATTAGTTGGAACAAATAATTAATCTCTGTGAATTAAGTGGATTTATCCTCCTGACTTCAAACCATAATCAATAGATTCTTCATATTCAGCTTGCTAGTTTTGGCGAGTTGGACTGTCCGGCCCCAGTGAGCTTTTCCATCCGAAACCTGTTTCAGCGTGGCTCCGATGCCGCCCCCGGCACGGAGCAGGAAGCGATGCAGCCTTTCGCGACCCAAGGCATGCCTGGGACTGCTTTCCGGCCTGCCAACAGCCCTCCCACCACCGCCATGCAAGCCACCACCGCCATGCCGACTGCCTCCCCCTTTCAAGCTGGAGGCTCTCCCCTCTTCCGCACAGCGGGCAACGAACCTGTCGAGGCTCCCCCGATCAATTCGACCGGCGGGCTCTCCCCTTTCAGCCTGCCCAGCGCGGCCCCGACAAACATGCCGCTGACTGTGGGTGATGTGGTGGGGTTGCTCCCGCCGGAACTGGTACGTGGCGGGGCGCTGCAGGCTGATCAGGCCATCACACTGCCTCCAGCCCTCATCGAAGGCGCGCTGCGCAGCGGCCAGGCGGCCATCCCGGTGTTTGAAATCTATCGTGTCTGCCCCGCGCTGTTTCAAACCCCCGTTTCCCCGCAGGATCCGCGCATGGTGCCGCTTCCAGCGGCCAAACTGCCCTCCTTGATCGCCGCCGCGCGCACGGCCGCCAATGGATCGGCACCACCACCATCTCCGTTTTCCCAGGCGGCGGCACCGCAGCCCCCGGCACAGCCAGGCCCGTCCCCTTTCTCGGCGGTTGGCGGTGCTTCTCCACCGTCCCCGTTCCCGATGAGTCCGTTCGCCGCGGCCATGCCGGCCAATCAGGAACCCGAACCGCTCTCCGGAGCCCTTCCCGCAGCGCCTGCGTCTCCCCTGGCCAGGGCACCGTTCCCTCACTCAACGGCCTCTCCATTCTCAGGGGCAGCACAACCGCCGCCGCCTGTGTTTGGCGCGTCCCCGTTCCAGGCCGCGGCCTCGCCATTTGCGCCTCCACCCGAGACGGCGCAGCCACCGCCCAGCCCCTTCTCTTCCGCCACACCGCCCGGCCAAGTGCAGGAGAAACCCGCGAGCGGGACATCCGCCGCATCCCCTTTCTCCGCAACCGCTCCCCCGGCTCAGCCACCTGCCATGGCAGCCGGGCCTGTTGCATCCGCGCCTCCCACTGCGCACGCCGTTTCACCTGCGCCCGCTTGGGTGCCTGCCACCGCAGCGCAGCCTTCTCCCCCGGCATTTTCCGCACCATTTCCCTCTTTTTCATCTCCCACACCACCTGCGCCGACGGCCGCGCCGGAAACATCCTTCACTCCACCGCCTGCAAGCCCCCCTGCCCCCAATCCAGCGCCCGCCGCCGCAGGCAGCAAGGTCCGGCTGGGGTTGTCCGCCGTCCTTTCCGGTTACAGCCGGGAGGAACTCGGATTCAACCCCACCTCCATCCCGGCCTGGCTCCAGACCACGCTGGACTCGTCCGCCCTCCGCGACCAGATCGGCGGCGGCACGGTGATGCTGGAACTCGGCGCGCTCATCGATGGCGTCAGTGACATCGGATTCCGCAACATGCTGACCGGGGCAAAGCGTGATTTCCCGGTCAAACTGCCTCCGAATGAGGTGTTTCACGCGCTCACCACGGCGGAGGCCCCCGGCGCACCAGGCCCGAGTGCCCTGCCCGCCATGGTGGCCGCGCCAAAACCCGTCGGCAGCACCATGGTGATCCAGCCAAGTCCCGCCGCAGCCCCGATGGAGCCGCCACCTCCGGCTCCAGCCCCGGTGTCTGCCTTCGCCCCGCCTGTGTCACATCCCGCACCCGTTTCCACACCGCCGCCCCTCCAGCCTCCCGCCAGCACAGCCCCGCCCGCCTTCAACCCGTTCCCCTCGGCCCCCAGTGAAAGCCGCGCCCTTTTTGAGGCGCGCCAGCAGGCTCCCCAGCCAGCGCCAGCCCAAGAAACTGGCATGGAGGGCCTTTTCACACCCCCGACGGCGACGAAACAGCTCCAGCCTGCGCCTCCCGAGCCCGCTGCTCCAGCCAGCGGCCTGCTCCAGCCAAAACCCGGCGTTTTCAGCGCCTTCAGTTCCGCTCCCGCCGCGCCTGCACCCCACGTCTTCGATCCCTTTGGCTCCACGGCACCCTCTGCGGCCCCGGCAGGCGAGGCCGGATTCACCAGCGCCCAGCTTCTCGGGCAGCAGGCCGCCCCCGCCAGCACCACCCTGCTGCCGGCACCGCATGCGAGGCCATTGAGCGATCCATTCGCCAAACCCGTCGTCGCTCCCGCCGCGCCGGCCCAGCCGTTCATTCCCGAAAATCCTGCCCCCTCCAATTTCTTCGCGTCCCCGTCCCAGCAGGCTGCCAGCCGCCCCCTGGCACCCGTGGCGGAGACGCCGACCCGTCCCGCCTTCGGCAGCGCCACCGTTCCCCTGGCCAGTCCCAAAACCGCGCCGCCCGCCTTCCCGCCCGCGCCGGAGGCCAGGCCAGCCGCCGCCCCGGCGTCCGCAGCGCAGCCAGCTCCCGCCACACCACCCGCCACCAGCCCCATCCGCCATTCCTTCCTCGGCCTCAATCCTCTGGACACCCAGACCGACCAGCTCCTGCTCCGCGCCCTCCTCGGCACAGAGGCCTCGTTGGACGCGAGCAGCGTCGTGCGGCTGCTGGCCACGCAGCCCGGACTCAGCGCCTGCGTCTGCCTCCATGGCTCCAGCGTCCTCAGCCATGGCGATCCGGCCCAGCCGGATGCCGCCACCTTCCAGCAGCAGGCCGCCGACATCGCCCGCCAGGTGCGCGGGCTGGCTCCTCTGATCGGCATCACGGAGGCGGAAACCTTCACCCTCAACGCAGGCGGCCGCCTCATCACCTTCTGCTTCCCGGGCTCCATCACCCTGGGCGTTCTGCATGCCGGGGAGCCCTCCAACGGCCTGCGGGACAAGATCACCCTCGTCGCCCGCGAGCTCGCCCGCATGCTCGGCTGATGCCGCTGCGCCTGGCAGCCCACCGCCCACCCCGCCGCACCTCATGCCCAGCATTCACCACGAAGATCGCACGGTCAGCTTCAAGATCGTTTACTGCGGCGCTCCCCTCTGCGGCAAGACCACCAACATCCAGCAGATTCACACCAAGCTCGACCCGCGCGGCCGTTCCGACCTCGTTTCGCTCTCCACCGCACGCGACCGCACCCTGTTCTTCGACTTCCTCTCTGTCGAGGCAGACGCCATCCCCGGCTACAAGACCACCTTCCACCTCTACACCGTCCCCGGCCAGGTCACCTACAACGCCACCCTCCAGCTCGTCCTCCGCCAGGCCGACGGCGTCGTCTTCGTCGCCGATTCCCAGATGGACCGCCAGCGTGACAACTTGCAGGCCTTCCAAAGCCTCGAGGCCAATCTACGGCTCAACGGCGTCCCCATCGACCGGCTGCCCGTCGTTCTGCAATACAACAAGCGCGATCTCCCCAACGCCGCGCCCGTCGAATACCTCGAGTACCTCTTCAACAGCCGGCCCGTCCCCTTCCTCAGCTTCGAATCCGACGCCCGCTCCGGCCGCAACGTCCTCGCCACGCTCAATGCCATCTCCCAGGCCGTGCTGCACCAGTTCAATGCCGGCCACACCCTGACGGCGGCCTCCCCCGCCCAGTCCGCGCCCGGCTCCCTCGCCACCAGCCAGCCCTCCCCCGAGTTGGCCGCCGCTTGACGACGCCCTTCCCCGCGCCCCTTCACCGCCCTTTCTCATGCAGTCCTTGCTCGCCATTCCCGGTGTCCAGTCCGTGTGCATCACGGACTCCACCGGCGGCCTCCAGGAGTGCGCCGGCCCCGGGCAGCCGCCAGACCCCGCCATCACCGTGCTCGCGCAGGCCACCTTCACCGCCGCCGCCGAGCTGGGCCGCCGCGCCGGCGCTGGAGAGTGCCTCGATCTTCTCCAGCAGCATGAGGACGCCGTCCTCTACCTGCGCGGGCTCCCCCGGCAGCGCGTGCTCCTCGTTCGCTGCCTGCCCTCAGTAGATCCCGCCGCCCTGCGGCACGCCGCCGCCCGGATCGGCACCACCACCAGCGCGCCCGGGCACCCTGCCCCACCGCCGCCCCCCGTGCTCGATCTCGGCAGCGCCCTCCACGCCATGCCCGCCTGGTGATCGTGTGGGAACACATGCCGTCTGCCGCCATCACTGGACCAGCATTCTCGGCGCATGCCGAAGAACCCGGCTGCTCAGCCAGACGAATCCAACAAAGGTGAAACTTGGAAAATTGGCCCTGGAGACGGGAAAGCCGGCGCAGGAACGCCTTGCGCGGCACGGGCAGGCGTGGGACCCTCCGGCATGAAAACGACCCTTGTCCTCCTGCTGGTCTTGGGGGCCTGCGGAAACCTCTCCCGCCTCATGGCGCTCGATCCCGCGCATGCCACCGGCCACTGGCGCATCGGTTTCCTCTCCACACCGCACACGCTCGGCATCCAGAAAAACATCGCGGGCGAGGTGATCGGCGTCCACCACCGCCAGCATTTCTCCAACGGCATGGGCTACATCGATGTGAGCGCCGGCGGTGGCTTCTCCGGCGATGTCGAGGGCCCCATCAGCGGCACGATCTCGCTGGGCGTGGAGGGCACGGGGACGACCAGCATCGGCCCGGTGTTCTACTTCAATGAGAACGCGGATTTCGCCGTGGGGGTGCTGACGGACGAGCCGGGCTGGCTGGACCTCCAGTGCATGGTGCGCGCGCCGGCGGGCACGCCCGCGGCTTCCGTGCTGCAAGGCCGCTGGAACATGGTATCCATCGACACGCCGCACCAGCTCAATGTGGACACGACCGGGATGGGCATCGTGACGAACCTGTGGCCGCTGGCCAATTTCGGCATCTTCTCCGGTTACGCCAACTTTGACGCGGGCGGGAATTTCTCCGGTTTCATGGACGGGGCCATCAGCGGCACCGCCAGCATCGGCGCCCAGGGCATGGTGACCTCCCCGGGATTCGAAGCGGGCGAGGTCTTCCGGCTGAACGCGTCCCATGATGTGATGATCACCTTTCACGATGAAGGGCCCACCGGGGGCTACCGCTATTTCCTGGGGATGGTGAAGGCGCCCGCCTCGATCCTCACGCACGAGCTGCGGGGGCGCTGGCGCATCCTGTCCCTGAACACGCCGGACCGCCTGATCCTCCAGAAGAACATGGACAACCACGTGATCGGCATCAACGGGGAGAACCACTTCGAGGTCTTCCAGGGCCTGCTGGAGATTGATTCGCATGGACATGTGACGGGGAACTTTGACGGCCCGGTCTCCGCCACCGCCACCGCGGGCTCGAATGGCACCGTCTCCGTGACCAGCCCGGAGGGCGCGCTGACCTGCTACATCAATGCCAGCAAGGATGTGATGATGGCCGTGCAGACGGAGCCGGGCACGCCCGGCTTCTGCGAGGTGCTGCTGCTGGTCCGGGCGGTGATGCCACGGGTGATCACCCACCATCCCGCCCCGAACGCGATCGATTTCTGCTGGCCGGACGACGGCAGTGTGAAACTGCAGCGCAGCACCGATCTCGTGAACTGGTTCGACGTGATCACCCCGAACGCCTGCCACACCGAGCCTGTCTCCACGGGCAGGGCCTTTTTCCAGCTCGTGCCCGTTCCCTGATGCAGGGCGGCGCCCGCCCGCAAAAAAAGGGCAGGTTTCCCTGCCCTCTTCGTGGGTGATGCTGAACGGGCGCGCGGCCTGGGCTTACATCCGCTTCACTTTGAAGCTGCGGAAGGCGACCGGATCACTGTGGCCGGCGAAGCCGATGAAGCCTTTCGTGCGGTCGAGGCCCTTGGGCGGGTTCTTGATCTGGCTGCGGTCAAAGGTGCTGATGTCCGCGTCGAGGATCTTCGTGCCGTTGAGCGTGACCTTGATCCTCTGGCCCTGGACTTCGATCTCCTGGAAGTTCCACTCGCCCACCGGGCGCAGGTAGCCGTGCTTGGCGCCGACGCAGTGATAGATGGAGCCGTGGTATTGATAGGGTTCGAGGCCCTTCTTGCCGGCGGCGGCCTGTTTCTCGTTGTAGCCGTCGCTGTCGATGACCTGGAGCTCGAGGCCATCGGAGGCGGAATGGCCGCCCAGCGGGGTGCGCAGGGCGATGCCGTTGTTGCCGGCCTTGGGCAGCTTGAACTCGACGCGGATGATGCCGTTCTCAAACTCCTCCTTGGTGAGAAGGTCGCCGCCTTTGCCCTGCTTGCACACGATGGCGCCGTCCTTCACTTCGTAGTTCTCGACCGCGCCCTGCCAGTTGCTCAGGTCCTTGCCGTTGATGTGCTCGACAAAGCCCTCGGCATCCTTGGACGCGAGCTCCTTGTTGGCCTCCTCGGCGGGGATTTCGCGGATGAAGACGTTGCGCCAGCGGATCTCGCTGCCGTGGGTCTGGAGCTGGATGGGGCCTTTGGCAAAGGCGGGATCGGCCATCCAGCCGTTGGGGGCCTTTTCAGCAGGCTTGTCGTTCGCCTTGGCGTCTTTCTTGCCGTAGGCCAGGTAGCCGGCCTTGCGGTTGGCGAAGAAGTTTTCCAGGACGGCGTTGTTCACGACGACCTCGCCGTTGAGCTTCACGGTGGCGCGCTCGCCGATCATCTTGATGTAGAAGCGGTTCCATTCGCCGAGGGGCTTGTCCATGAGCTTGAGCGGGTTCTTGCCCTCGGGGCTCTTGTTGTTCCACAGGCCGCCGGAGCCGAACTGCTTGCCCAGGGAGAGCGCCTTCTCGTCCTTTTCGGTGAAGTCCCAGATCTGCACCTGGGGGATGCCGCGCAGGTAGATGCCGCTGTCACCCAGCGGGAGCATCTTGTAATCGACCCACAGCTCGAAGTCGCCGTAGTCCTTGTCGGTGGTGGCGTAGAGGCCCTTGCCGTCGTTGACGAGCTCGCCGTTCTCGACCTTCCAGTGCGCCAGGAGGTGGTCGCCCTTGTCATTGCCCTTGGCGTCCTTCAGGCCGCCTTCGATGGACTGCTTTTTGTACGCGGCCTGCTCCTCCGGCGTCTTGCTCCACAGGTCGTTCGGGTCCTGCGTGCCCCAGCCATACCAGCCGGAGAGGTCCTTGCCGTTGAACAGGGCGGTGAAGCCCTCCGGCGGTGTGTTGTTTTCCGCGGCGAGGCCAAGCGAGGCCGTGGCGAGCGTGAGGAGCAGCGTGTGTTTCAATTTCATGGTGGTTGGGAATGGAGAGCGGAACAGTCGCCCGCCGCGCGCCGCATCTTTCATCCCATCCCGGCGCAGGCGCGGACTTTTCCACTCGACACCGCCGTGGATCAGCGGACGATCATGCATCATGAAACCGCCCTCCACACGCGCCCTGCTCCTCCTCGCCCTCGCCGCCCCCCTGCTCCCTGTTCATGCCCAGGACAAGGCGGATCCCGCCGAGGTGCGCGCCGCCGCCAGTGCCAGCGCCAAGGAAATGCTGAAAAAGCTCTTCAGCGAGGAAAACACCGCCGAGCAACTGGCCGAGCTGGCCAAGGAGGCCAACAAACTGGGCGTCCCGCGCCAGCAGATCATCGAGGCGCGCCTCGTCTGGGGACTGCGCCGGCAGGACGTGGACTACCTCACCAAACTCCTGCCGGAGGTGGAGGTGCTGGCGGCGAACTTCGACACGGAGCAGGCTGCCGCGCTGCCCACCGTGGAGGCCGTGCAGTCCTTTGCCGCCTACATCCGCGCCTTGAAGGCCGGCACGGAGAAGAACGAGGCGGAGTTCAAAAAGAACATCCTGGAGGCCATCTGGCTCAGCCCGCAGCAGGCCAACGTCTTCACCCAGAGCATCGAAAAATTCCGCCGCGAGGCCAAGATGGGCAGCATGGTCGTCGATCTCAAGCTGCCGCTGACCAACTCCATGGGAGAGACCACCACGCTGGGCGAGCAACTGGCCGGCAAGAAGGCCATCCTCATCGACTTCTGGGCCTCCTGGTGCGGCCCGTGCATGCAGCTCATGCCCGCCCTCAAAAAGAAGGGTGAGCACCTCAAGCAGTATGACATCGCCGTCGTGGCGATGAACAAGGACGACGAAAACGCCGAAAGCATCGCCGAGCGCATCCGCAAGGAGCAGGGCATGACGATGCCCTGGCTGGTGGAACCCGCCGCACGGCCCTACACCAAGCAGTTCGAGCTCGACAGCATCCCGCGCATGGTCCTCATCAGCCCGGAGGGCAAGGTGCTCTACAACGGCCACCCGCAGGACCCCGCGCTCTGGACCGCGCTCAAGCAGGTCAACGACAAGATCGAGGAGGCGCACTGATCCCGCGGTGGAATCACCTCACGCGTCCCGGTGCGTCGGCACCGGTTTGCCGGGGCGGAAGTGCTCTTCGTGCTCCAAAACGGCCTGCAGGCCGAAAAAGCCGGTTTTGACCTGATCCAGGGCCGCCTTCACTGATTCCATCAGCGACGCGGGATCGGCCTCGGCGCGCAGATTGATGATCAATTGGCCGCCGGTGGTCGGTTCGTCGAGTTCCATGCCGAGTTCGGCAATGTAGTCGCTGCGCACGAGATTGATGCTCGCCAGTTCGCCCGCGATGCCGTCGTCGGGACTGAAGGTCATCTTGAAATGCGCGATCTCGGCACCCGCGACCTGCAACCGGCCCTGCACGTTCGTGGCGAGCTTTTTGAGGAAGGTGTTCGCATCGAACTCGTCGTCTGATTGGAGCGACACGGTGGCATTCAGCCAGCCGAGCAGCGCCTCGCCCTCGGCATAGACTTCGTAATCGACCGCCATCGGATTCCGCCGCGCCTGCTCGCCGCTCATGAGCGTGCTGAAGAGCTCCCCGAGGCCGGTTTCCTGCCGTGGTGATGCGGTGACGATTTTCGCCAGCGGGAATTCCTTCGTCAAAACGGCGCGCAATTGCTCGCGCTGCGTTTCATCGAGCAGATCGCTTTTGCTGATGACGATCACATCAGCCTCTTCGAGCTGCTTTTTGAAGATGTAGGCCACTTTGGATGAAAACGTGCCGCCATCATCGAGACCGAAGACACGACGCGCGCGCACCGGATCGACCAGCACGGCCAGCGGCGCGATGGTGAAGGCATCGCCATACATGCGGCGCAGCGGATACGTCACCGTCGCGACGAGATCCGTGCAGCTTCCCACCGGCTCCGCGATGAAGACATCCGGCTTCGTGGCGTCATTCAGCCGCGCCGCGGCATCCACGAGCGTGTTGAAGCGGCAGCAGAAGCATCCGCCCGCGATTTCCTCCGTCGCATAGCCCTGGCCTCGCAGCAACTTCGTATCCACGAGCCCGCCGGCCTGATCATTCGTGATGAGCCCGACCTTGAGGCCCTGGTCGCTCAGATGCTTCGCCAAACGGCCGACGGTGGTCGTTTTGCCGGCTCCGAGGAAGCCTCCGATCATGATGTAGCGTGCGCGTTGGGACATGCGGGGCGGGTTTATTTGCCAGATGCAGCAAATGCGCAAGCGCCAAGCACACGTCTTGCGCAAAAAACCTCCGCGCTGTATTCCCTGCGCATGCCCGCACGCAAATCATTCGACTGCCTCAGCGCCATGAAGGCCCTGGGCGAGCCCACCCGGCTGCGCCTCGTGCGCCAGCTCATCGTCGGAGCGAAACCCGTGACCGAGCTGTGTGAGGCACTCCGTGTCACGCCCTACAACGTCTCCAAGCATCTCCGCGTGTTGAAGGAGGCCGGCCTGCTCGAAGTGGAGAAACAAGGCCAGCAGCGCATCTACGCCCTCGCCGCCTCCTTCCGCGAGAAACTCTCGCGCAAGTCCATGACGCTCGACCTCGGCTGCTGCCAGTTTCATTTCGACAAGCTGCCGGAGTGAGAAGGTGGAACAGGTTTGCAACCTGTTCTCCGGAGCGAACAGGTTGCAAACCTGTTCCACTTTTCCTCGTTCTCACCGTCCCATGATCCGCGTCACCTTTTTTCTCCTCGCCCTTTGCTCTTCGCTCTTCGCGGCGAGGCCGAACGTCCTCCTTGTCTGCGTGGACGATTTGAAGCCGCTGCTTGGCTGCTACGGTGACAAGATTGTGAAATCGCCGAACATCGACCGCCTCGCGGCGCGAGGCGTGTTGTTTGAAAAGGCGTTTTGCAACCAGGCGGTGTGCTCGCCCTCACGCAACGCGCTCACGACAGGCCTGAGGCCGCAGACGCTCGGGATTTATGACCTGCCGACGAATTTCCGCAAAGGCGCGCCGGACGCCGTGACGCTGCCGCAGCACTTCAAGGCGAACGGCTACCGCGCCGAGGGTCTGGGCAAGATTTTCCACGTCGGTCATGGCAACACGAATGACGAGGCATCGTGGAGCGTGCCTCATTTCAGCCCGAAAACGATCACTTACGCGCTCAAGGAGAACAACCCGCCGGAATCGACACGGGAGCAGGCGCTTTTGGAAAGCAAAAAGGAGGCATGGAAGCGGCCGCGCGGCGCGCCAGCAGAAAACGCGGACGTACCGGATAACCGGTACGGAGATGGCATGATTGCTGATGAGGCCGTCAGGCGCATCGAGGCGGCCAAGGCAAAGCCGGACGAACCGTTCTTCCTCGCCGTGGGCTTTTTGAAGCCGCACCTGCCCTTTGTGGCACCCAAAAAGTATTGGGACCTCTATGATCCCGCGGCTTTCAAGTTGCCGGAGCTGCAAAAGGCTCCCGAAGGTGCGCCGGAGTTTGCTCCGAGCAGTTGGGGAGAGCTGCGACAATACAAGGACATGCCTGAAAAAGGCCCGGTGACGAAAGAGCAGGCCCTTCACCTCATCCACGGCTACCACGCGGCCACGAGCTACATGGACGCGCAACTCGGCAGGGTGCTCGACGCCCTCGAAGCAAACGGATTCGCCGAAAACACCATCATCGTGCTCTGGGGCGACCACGGCTGGCATCTCGGCGATCACGGCATGTGGTGCAAACACACGAATTACGAGCAGGCGGCGCGCATTCCCGTCCTTGTGGCCGCGCCGGGCATCGCGGGCGGTCTGCGCACGCAGGCGCTCGTCGAGACAGTGGACATTTATCCCACGCTCGCGGAGCTGGCGGGCCTGCCTGCGCCCAAACAGGGCGACGGACGCAGCTTCGCCTCCGTTTTGAAGAATCCGGCCTCCAGCACGCGCGATCACGCCATTCATGTGTATCCGCGCGGCGAGGGCCTCATCGGCCGCGCGGTGCGAACGGCGCGGCACCGCCTCGTCGAGTGGAAAAAGCCCCGTGAGGCGCCCGAGACGGCCATATGGGAGCTCTACGATTACGAAGCCGATCCCGCCGAGACAAAGAATCTCGCCACAGAACAGCCTGAAGTCGTCGCGGAGCTGCGCAAACTGCTCGCCACGCATCCCGAGGCGAAACCACAGATCAGCAACAAGCCTGCGGCCAAAAAAGATGGCAAACCCGCCCAGGATCGCGGCAAGATGTTTGACCAGCGCGACAAGGACCAAGACGGGAAGCTCACACGCGAGGAATTCCTGCTCAACCAGCCTGATCCGGACGAGGCCCCGAAGCGTTTCCCCAAATTCGACACGGACAGCAGCGGCACGCTGAGCCGGGAGGAGTTCATCAAAGGCGGCAAGAAGTGATCTTGCAACTTGGGACGGGAAACCTCAGACTCCCGCAATGCCCGACAGTCCCGACAATGTACCGGCCAGCCAGGCGGACGGTTTTCCCGCCACCCGGTGGACCGTGGTCTTCGCGGCGCGCGGCGCGGACGATCCGGCAGCGCGGCGCGCCATGGGACAGATCTGCCAGGACTACTGGTACCCGCTCTACGCCTACGCCCGGCGGCGCGGATTGTCTCCACACGATGCGGAGGACCGCACTCAGGATTTTTTCCGCGCGTTGATCGAAAACAACTCGCTCAACCAGGTCGCGCCGGAACGCGGGCGGCTGCGCGCCTATTTTTTGACGGCGATGAAGAATTTCATCGGGCGCGAGTTTGAAAAAATGGCCACGGAAAAGCGCGGCGGCGGCGCGGTCATTGTTTCCATCGACCAGGAGATGGCGGAGCAGCGCCTGGCGGCCGAGCCGGGACGCGAAAAGTCGCCCGACGTGCTCTTCGACCAAAGCTGGGCCTACGCGGTGCTCGACCGCGCCTTGAAGCGGCTGGATGCCTGGTATGACAGCCTGAAGCGTCGCGATTTGTTCGCGGAAATACGCGGCTTTCTCACCGGCAGCTGCGAAAGCGGCTACCGCGAGGTGGCGGCCCGGCTGAAGGTGAGCGAGACAGCCTTGCGGGCGGCGATTGTGCAGATGCGGAAACGCTATCGCGGCATGATCGAGGACGAAATCCACGCCACCGTCGAAAACGCGGACGAGGCGTCGGAGGAGCTGGCGTATCTGCAAAAGGTGCTGGCAGGAGCCTAGCGAGAACTTTTTTCGCGTTTTTTATCACAACCGGACGCGGACCCGATTGGGGTGTGGTGAAGGCGGTCATTCCGACCGCTTCCATGTCAGGAAATATCAAACCTAGCTCTCCAAGCACACACACCATGAAAACAGCACTCATCCTCCTCGTCTCCACCCTCGCCCTCGTCTCCCCGGCCCTGGCCGACATGAAGGGCGCCAAGAACCACGTCGAAAGGGCTCTCCAGGAACTGCAGAACTCCACCACGGACAAGGGCGGCCACCGTGTCGAAGCCATGAAGCACCTCAAGGCAGCCCTTGCGGCAATCGACGCCGGTGTCGCCTTTGACAGGGCCAACGTCACCAAGAGCGAAGGTAAAAAGAAGGGCCAGAAGTGATCTGCCCGGCAAACCCGAACATCTGAACCTGCTCTCCAAGCATCATGAAAACACGATCCATCCTGCATCTCATCCTGGGCGTCATCGCCATGCTATTCACCGCCGCGCCGGATCTGCGCGCTGCGGAAGCCAATCAAATGGTCGGCGTATGGAAGGACGAGGGCACCGGCGCCACCTACACCATCCCGGATGTGGATGGTGCCTTCAAGATCACGATCACCGCGCCCAACGGCCAGACACAGACCGTCGATGCGGTGTGGGGTGTCCGTGGCAAGCGATTCAAGTTCACTCGTGAAAACGGCGTGGTGTGGATCGCCACCTACGATCCTGCCACGCCGCGCCGTGTCACCATCAAGAACACTGCCAACAACGAGGTCCATAACCTCAAGCGCGTGGCGAAGCTCTGACCCGCGCTCCATCCACTGACGAACAGCCCCGCGCCGTGTGCGCGGGGCTTTTGGAAATCCGCACCCTTCTTCCGCCATGAAAAAATCATTCCTTCTCCTGCTTCCCGCGCTGTTTCTCGTCTCCTGCGAGTCACCTGCACCGGTCATCATCTCGAATCCGGCCCCGCAGCCGTCGTATTCGGCTCCTGCGCCCTCGGCACCAGCTCCTGTCGTCTCCGCTCCGACTGCCCCTGCCTATCCGCCCATCGCGGGTGTGTGGCGGACGGCGCATGCCACGATCACGGTCGGTCCGACTGTCGGGAACGCCTTCCCGATCACCTTTGTGAACCAGGGCATGCCCAAACCGCATGCCACCACAGGCCGCTGGGGTCCACAGGGCCGTCACTTCCACTTCAGCAGCCGCAAGGGCAACGAAGTCGTCGCCACACTGAACTCACAGACAGCGCCGACCGTCATCACGACCGACGACAAGGAGGGCGGCGGCGGCAATCATACCTGGCGGCGCTGAAAGGCCGTTGAAACAACTCACACGCTCATCTGCCATGAAAAAGTCATTCCTTCTTCTCCTCCCCGCGCTGCTGCTTGTCTCGTGCGAGTCTCCTGCGCCGATCATCATCTCAAATCCGCGCCCGGCGCCTTCGTATCCGTCCTCGCCATCGAACTACACTCCTCCTTCGACCGCTCCCGCGCCGGTCACGCGCACGACGTATGCCTACCCGAACATCGCCGGCGTGTGGAAGAGCGACATCGGCACGACGATCACCATCGCCCCGAGCAGCGGCGGGCCGTTCGCCATCACCATCACGCCCGATGCTGGCCGCAACCACACCAAAGTCCATTCCGAGACCGCGCACTGGGGCCAGCCGTATCACAAGCACTTCAGGTACTTCCGTGATACCGGTGTCGAGGTCATCGGCACGGTAACTTCGCTCACACCCCGCACCATCACTATCAAGGCGGATAACCAAAAAGGTGGCACGCAAATCTGGCGGAAGATCACCGGGATGTGATGCCCCTCCGTGCTCTCCGCCTGCCAAAAACATCTTTGCTGGAGAGCAAAGCCCCCTCCATCCTCCGCGGACGATGAGTGATTCGAAGTCCATCTGCCCGGATTGCGGCACCGCCCTGGATGGAGGGGTGTTTGCGGGCCTGTGTCCGGCCTGCATGATGGGCGGCGGCGGGAAGATGCTGCTTTCCGGCGTGACGAGCACGATCGTGTCCAAGCCCGGTGATCTGCCCGGCTACACCATGAGCGGCGTTTTGGGCCGCGGCGGCATGGGATCGGTGTATCGCGCGCAGCAGCTCGATCTGGAACGCGACGTGGCGGTGAAGGTCATCTCCGAGAAAGGCCTCGATCCCGAATTCGCCGAGCGTTTCCTGCGCGAGGCGAAAATCCTTGCTCAACTCGAGCATCCTAACATCCCGCCGATCTACGAGCTGGGCACCGATGAGGAAGGCCAGCTCTTCTATTCGATGAAGGTCGTCAAAGGCCGCACGCTCCAGGCCATCCTCACCGCCATTCGCGAAGGCACGGAGAAAAACATGCCGCTGGAGCGCCTGCTCGACCTCTTCCGCCGCGTCTGCGATGCCGTGGCCTTCGCGCACAGCCGCGGCATCATTCACCGCGATTTGAAGCCGGAGAACATCATGGTCGGCGAGTTCGGCGAGGTGCTGGTGATGGATTGGGGGCTGGCGAAAAATCTAAAGGATGAAAGGGAAAAGCTAAAACCAGACGCTGACGCGACGCCGGAGGACATTTCATCTTTTAGCTTTGATCCTTTATCTTTCACGATGTCCGGCACCGTGCTCGGCACGCCGCATTACATGTCTCCAGAGCAGGCGGAAGGCCGTGAGGTGGATGAAAGGAGTGATGTGTATGCGCTGGGAGCGGTGTTATATGCCATCCTCACGCTGCGGCCGCCGGTGGCCGGCGAGACGCTGGATGAAGTGCTCTCCAAGGTCAAAACCGGTGCCATCCTGCCGCTGACGATCGATTTGAAGCATCTCGGACGCGCGCGTGTACCGACGGCGCTGGCGGCGGTGGCCCTGAAGGCGCTGGCGAAGGAAAAGGAGCGCCGCTTTGCGAATGTAAGCGAACTGGCTGCGGACATTGATGCGTGGCGCTCCGGCTTTGCCACACAGGCGGAGCATGCAGGCGCGTGGTGGTTGTTCTGGCTGTTTGTGAAGCGCCACCGCACCATCTCGCTCGCCGCGCTGCTCGTGCTGCTGCTGAGCGCCGGATTCATGATGAAGGTCATCGCCAGCGAGCGCCGTGCCACACGTGAGTCGGAGGCGGCGCGGCAAGCGCTGGCGGAATCGCGCCTCTCACTGGCGGAGGCGGCGTTTCGTCAGAACGACTGGTCGCAGATGCAGGCGCAGCTCCGCCTCGTGCCGGACGATCTGCGCGGCACGGACTGGTGCTACCTCATGCGGCGCGCGGACATGAGCCTCCTGTTAGTGGAGGAGCATGTGACCGCCGCCGCGCCGCATCCACGTGAGGCTGGTGTTTTTGCCCTGGTGGCCGGCGGAGTCCTCAAGCTCACGCATCTGCGGGAAAAGCGTGTCCTGCGGGAGTTCGCCGGGCTGTTCCCGCGGAACAGCGAGGTCCGCGCGCTGACTTTTGACAAGGAGGGCGCGCGTATCGCTGTCGGCGGGCGGAAGATCCTGCTCGTGCTCGATGCCGCCAGCGGAGAGGTGCTCCAGCGCCTTCCAACGGAGGATCTCAGCGTGGAGCTGGTGTTCAGCCTGGACGGCAGCCTGCTCATGCAGCGCAGCGCGGGCATGGTCTTCATGTGGGAGCTTCCCAGCGGGAAGCTGCTGTGGAGCCAGCGCTTCCAGCCTCCGGAGGTGCCGGACCAGCGCGGCACGGCCTTGTTTCACCCGGATGGCGCGCGTGTGCTCGTCGGCAATGGCATGCTGCATGAGGCGGAGGCGCGCACAGGAAAGCATCTCCGCGCCTTGGGTGAAAAAAGCGGACGCCTCACCGCTGCGGCGCTCAACGCGGACGGCAGCCTGCTTTTCATGATCACCTCACGCGGAGAAATCACCTGCCGGGAGCTGGTGAGCGGGCGTGTCATCTGGTCCGCGCGCGAGGAGTGGGGCCAGAGCACCGCCATGCGCCTCAGTGTGGACGGGAAGCGGCTCTTCACGCTTTCCCAACTCGAAACCGGACTCCACACCGTGCGCATACGGGATGCGGAGGACGGCTGGACGTTGCACACGATCTCCGGCGGCATCGGCATGGCGCGCAGTCTCGCGCTGCACCCGCTCACCGGCGAACTGCTGTCCTTCCAGCCCACCGCCCGGCTGTGGGACGTCTCCGAGTCACCACTGCGACTGGAGGTGCCCAGCGCGACGAATTGCCGTGATCTCGAATTCTTCGGCTCGGACGATGTGATCCTCACCGGCATCGAAGGCAATCCCGCCGTCATCCGCCAGCTCGATGGACGGACGCTGTGGAAGGACGAAAACGAACGGCTGCACCGCTACAGCATCAGCGCGGATGGAAAGCACGCCGCGCTGATGGCGGACAATCGGGCGCCGGGAGCCGATTACATGCTGCTGGAGCGTGAAAAGGACACGTTTCGTGAAATCGTGCGCCTGCCGCTCTCGGATGATAAGAACCATGCGCAGCGTGGAGAGCCGCTCCTCTCACCAGACGGGCTTCTGGTGCTGTTCTGGAAACCCAACAAGCCCGTGAGGCTGCATGACGCCCGCAGCGGGCGTTTCATCACCAACCTCGCCCTTGATGCAGAGGGCCCTTCCGTCTTCAGCCTCGTTTGGAGAGGCTCCAATGATGAGATCATCGGCATCACCGGCCCGAGATCGAACAGCCCCGTCTCCGGCCAGTCGCAATCGCTCGTCGTCTGGAACGGGCGGGACGGCAGCGTGCTGCGCCATGTGGCCGTGGGCGGTGTGGACGAGATGAACGTGCTCGCGATCACGAAAGACGGCCGCCGCATTGCCGAGGCAGGACTGGGAAAGCACGTGCGCATCCGTGATGCGACCACGCTGGCCGTTGAGCACGTGTTCCGCGTCCACGATGACATCATCACCTCGCTTGCCTGGCATCCGGACGGCGTGCGTCTCGCCACCGCCTCCGATGACCTCACCATGCGTCTGTGGGACGTGGCCTCCGAGACGCCGCTGCGGGAGTGGCAGGGCTTTAAAAAAGGCCCGCGCTGCGTGCGCATCGGCCCGGGCGGCACCACCATCGCCATCGTGGACAACAACCAACGGACGCAGACCGTGCGTGTGTGGGATCTGACGCCGTAGCCGTCATTCCGGCTCGTTCCCCGCCAGGACGAACTGCACGAGGCACGGCTGCTTTCCGGGATCGAGCCAGAGCAGCAGACGCCTCAATTCCGGCAGGCTCATCGCAGTGCAGCCGGAGGTCGGCGTCTCCGGGCTCTGCCACACATGGAAAAAGATGCAGGAGCCCGCGCCCGGCGCGCAGCGGGGGTTGTGCCCGATCACCGCGCCGAGCTCGTAGCAGCCATTGCCCGGGATCATGGTCTCGGGGTTCACCCAGTCACACGCCACCTCCCGCGCGTCCACAATGCGGTTGTAGTGACGCGACCGCGTGTCGTCGATGCCCCAGTGATGCTGTGTGCAGCGCAGATACGGCAGCAGCAGCCCTGCGGGCGCGTCGCGCGATCCAAACGCTGCTGGAATCGCAAACACCCCGACTGGAGAGCAGCCGTCCCCTTCCCTTTTGATCCGCCTCACGCCGCAACCGGCTGCGAGAGGCTCATCCAGGCCCCAGGCCAGCCCGTGGCGGCCCAACCGGACCGTGGCAGTTTCGTCCACGCTTTGCCAGCTCATGTCCGCGCCACGTTCACAGCGCCACAGACGCCCCATGGTCGCCCGCTCGCCCGGCGCGGTCACCATGACCATCTGACGGCACTCAGGTGGCAACATGCCAGCGAGCGCCTCGGGAATGGCAGGAAGCGAGGGCGGGGAGGGCATGCCCGCACAAGAGGCGAGGAGAGGCAGGGCGGTCAAGACAAGCCGGAACATGACTGGCGGCCATGTTGCCGCAAAAGCTGAAAAGGGGAAGCCAAAGTCTGAATGAAGCTCCCTGTGGCCCGGCGTTTACTTCACTAACCGGCCGTCTCCATTTTTTCCCTGATGTTGCGGCCCGCAGCGAATCATCCACCTGAAAACCTCCATGAACCCGCCCGTCCTCCTCATCGTCGGTGATGCCACCGAGACCGTTGACACGCTCTATCCTTACTACCGTCTCATCGAGGGCGGATACAAGCCCGTCGTCGCCGCGCCGGAAAAGCGGAAGTACCAGATGGTGCTGCACGAAATCAAACCCGGCTGGACCATCACCAAGGAGTGGGAAGGCTACAGCATCGACGCCGACATCGCCTTCAAAGACATCAAGCCCGAGGAATACGTCGGCATCTTCTTCAGCGGCGGCCGTGCCCCCGAGTACATCCGCGAGGACGCCGACCTGCTACGCATCACGAAGTGGTTCTGGGACAACAAAAAGCCCTGTGCCAGCGTCTGCCACGGCGTCGAGATCCCCGCCCGCGCCAACATCGTCAAAGGCCTTCGCATGGCCACCGTCGCGAAGTGCAAATTCGACCTCGAAATCTGCGGCGGCATCTATGTGAACGAACCCTGCGTGATCGACCAGCACATGTATTCCGGCCGCACGTATCACGATTCCGGCCATTTCGTCGGCCCGTGGATCAAGGCGCTGGATGCTGAGCGTGCGAAAATGGGCATTTGAACCAGCATGCGTCATTCATTCCAGATCATGATCGGACTCGTGGGTCTGATCGGGCCGATGACCTCGGTTTTGGAGGCTCACCCGCTTCAGGCAGAGCCGATCAACCACGCCTACGTCTTCAACTTCGACCAATTCAATCTGCCGGAAGACCCCGACGAGCATCTCGTCACTGGTGGGTTGCTCTTGATGGCCGAATTGAACTGCACCGCATGCCATGAAGTGCCGAAGGCATGGCAGGAGCGGCTCAAACCGAAGTCCGCGCCGGATTTAAGCGCCGTGGGCTCGCGGCTCGATGAGGACACACTCTGGCTCATGATTCGCAGCCCGCAGCATCGCAAAAAAGGCACGCAAATGCCCGGACTCTTCGCGGGCGAGGAAGGCGATGACGAGAAGGTCGAGGCGTTGGTCGAGTATCTGGCCTCGTTGAAGGCCGAAACGCCGAAAATGCCTGCGGGCGATGCCGAGCGCGGCAAGGAGTTGTATCACAAAGTCGGCTGCGTGGCCTGCCACGAGCCCGCGCTCGATGTGCGGCCTCCGAAAGTGCCCGCCGATGCCGAGGTTGAAAAACCGGGCAATGCCTCCGTGCCCATCGCGCTGGCCGATGCGTATGAATTGAACGCGCTGGCCGCCTTTTTGAAGAATCCGCTGCACACACGCCCTGCCGGCCGCATGCCGGACATGCGCCTCAGCGAGCAGGAAGCCTCCGACCTCGCCGCTTACCTCCACACCGGCCGCATCGCCGAAAAAGCCACCGCACGCGCCGCGCTGAAAATTCCGAAACAAGGAATCGAAAAGGGCAAGGCGCTCTTCAGCAGCATGAAATGCACGGCATGCCACCAATCGAGTTCTGTAGTCCCGCCTTTAGGCGGGTCCCAGATGCCGGCTAAAGCCGGGACTACAAAACAGATGACCGTTCTCTCCGGTGACAAGGGCTGCCTCGCCGAAAAACAGCCGACCGGCACGCCGCGTTTCGATTTGAACGATCTCCAAAAACGCGCCCTACGTCTCGCGCTCGTGGAAATCCAAAAGCCCGCACCGAAACTCACCGCGCAGGAGCAGATCGACTGGCAGATGTCCCGCCTCAATTGCTACGCCTGCCATGATCGCGATGGCAAAGGCGGCCCGGAAGATCCTCGCGCTCAGTATTTCGGCGTGAACGACCCCACCGCCGAATCGCTCGGCGAACTCGCCCATCTGCCACCGAACCTCGACAAAGTCGGCCGCAAGCTCACGCGCGGCTGGTTTGAAAAAATCCTCTGGGGTCAAAACGGCAGCGTGCGGCCTTACATGGACACGCGCATGCCGAACTTCGGCCAGACGCAGACTGAAATGCTCATCAGCGCCTTCAACGAAGCGGACAAACTCGACCAACCGGTGAAGATCGACGTCAGCGGCCTCGAAAAACATCATCGTGCCGAACTTGGGCGCAAACTGCTCGGTGCCACGGGCCTCGCGTGCGTGTCATGCCATGGCCTCAAAGATCGCAAATCGCTCGGCCCGCCGGTCATTCGCCTCACGCACACCGTCGAGCGACTCCAGCCGGAGTATTTCAAAGAGCTGCTGCTCAATCCGCAGGTCACGCAGCCCGGCACCGTAATGCCGCCGATGTTTGTGGGCCGCAAAACGGCCGACAAAGACATCGAAAGCATCTGGACCTACCTCCGCGAGGTCGAAGGCCAGCCTTTGCCGGAAGGACTCGCCTCCGCCGCCGACTTCGAGCTCAAGCCGAGCGACAAGCCCATCGTCTTCCGCAGCTTCATCGAAGGTGTCGGCACCCACGCCATCGGCGTCGGCTACCCCGGCGGTCTGAATGCGGCCTTCGATGGCAAAACGAGCCGTTGGGCACTCATCTGGAAAGGTCGCTTCCTCGATGCCATGAGCAACTGGCAAGACCGCGCCATGCCGCCCATCAAACCACTCGGCACCGGCGTGAAACAACTGCCCGCCGCCCCCGGCGAACGCACCTTCGGCGGCTACCGCATCGGCAAAGATGGCATTCCCACCTTCCTCTACCGCGAAAACGGCCAGCAAGTCGAAGACACGCTCAAACCCGCCGGAGACCACTTCGAGCGCATCATCAAAACCAACGGCAAAGAATCGAAGGAGGTCGTGTCATGGTGAAGGGAATTTTCAGTCTTCAATTTTCAATTCTCAGTTTTCAATTCCTGTGCGCTCCGCTGCTCGCCGGTGATTACTACAGCATCGAGACCTATGACCTGCCCGCTGGCGTGAACTTCGAGGCCAGCGGACTCGCGGTGACGGACAAAGGCAAACTCGTGGTCGCGTTGCGCAAAGGTGAAATCTGGATCGAAGGCGAAAAAGGCTTTCAGCGCTTCGCCAGCGGTCTGCATGAGATACTTGGGCTCGCGTTTTATAAGGGAGCGCTTTACGCCACGCAGCGTTCGGAGGTCACGAAGATCCGTGACACCGATGGCGACGGCATTGCCGATGAATATCTCACCGCCGCCACCGGCTGGGGCGTGAGCGGCAACTACCACGAATACGCTTACGGTCCCGTCATCGACCAAAGCGGCAACCTCTTCACCAGCCTCAACGCCAGCATGGGCAAAGGCTGGAAAGGCGCGGGCGAGAGTGAAAAGCACGCGCTGTGGCGCGGCTGGATGGTGCGCACCTCGCCGGACGGCAAATTGGAGCCTTGGTGCGCCGGCTTCCGCTCGCCTTGCGGTATCGGCACGAATTTCGAGGGCGACATCTTCATCTCCGACCAGCAGGGCAACTGGATGCCGACCACGCCCATCTTCCACGCGAGAAAAGGCGCTTATTTCAGCCATGCCGACTCCATCCCGGATGCGATGCGCCCGGATTCACCGGTGAAAATCCAGCCGAAGCAGCCCGATGGCATCACGGTGGCCGAGGCGATGAAAAAAGTGCCAGGCTACTGCCCGCCCGCCGTGTGGCTGCCGTATGTGAAAATGGGCCAGAGCGCCACCGGCATCGTCTGTGACCGCAGCGAGGGCAAATTCGGCCCCTTTGCGAAACAACTCTTCGTCGGCGAGTTCGTACTCAGCGGCGTGAACCGCGTCTTTCTCGAAAAAGTCGGCGGCGAGTATCAGGGAGCGTGCTTTCCCTTCGTCGAAGGCCTGCAATGCGCCGCGCTCGCGCTCACCTTCCTGCCCGATGGCTCGCTCGTCGTCGGCGAGTCGAATCGCGGATGGAACAGCAAGGGCAACCGCCCTTTCGGTCTGCAAAAGATCGTCTGGAGCAAAAAGACGCCGCTCGACGTGGAAAAGCTCGAACTCACCGAAACCGGCTTCCGCTTCACCTTCACCCTTCCCGTCGAAAAAGCTTCCCTCGGCGAATTGACCGGCCAGAGCTACACCTACCCCTTCCAAAGCAAATACGGCGGCGAAGAGCTCGACGCCAAGCCACTCCAAATCACCGCCACGAAGCTCTCCGAGGACGGCAAGACCCTCGAAGTGACCATCGCCAACCTCCGCGAGGGCTATGTTCACGAATTCGAGCTTCCCCAGCTCAAAGCAAAGGACGGAACGCCTCTGTGGCATCGCATGGCGTATTACACGCTGAACCGGCGGAAGTAGCGCTGATAAGGCAACGCTGCCTCACAAGCGCGGGCACAGGATGATGACGGCATCGTTCTCACACCCGCCGAAGGACACCTGCGCCTTGCGCTTTGCCTTCCCTGCCCTACTCTCATCGCCCTCTCATGAGCAACGCCCCCGCCATCAATCCCACCCGCGAAAAGGACTTTCCCGAATGGTATCAGCAGGTCATCCGCGCCGCGGATCTGGCCGAAAACTCCGAAGTCCGCGGCTGCATGGTCATCAAGCCCTGGGGCTACGGCTTGTGGGAGAACATCCAGCGCCAGTTGGACGCGAAATTCAAGGCCACCGGCCATGTGAACGCCTATTTCCCGCTGCTCATCCCGCTGAGCTATCTTGAAAAGGAAGCACAGCACGCCGAGGGCTTCGCCACGGAGTGCGCCGTGGTCACGCATCACCGTCTCGAAGCGCAGAAGCAGCCCGATGGCACGACGAAAATGATCCCCACGGGTGAACTTGCGGAGCCTTTCGTCATCCGCCCCACCTCCGAGACGATCATCGGCGCGGCCTTCGCGCGCTGGGTGGAGAGCTACCGCGATCTGCCGCTGCTCATCAATCAATGGGCAAATGTCATGCGCTGGGAGATGCGCCCACGCCTCTTCCTCCGCACCGCCGAATTCCTCTGGCAGGAAGGCCACACCGCGCACGAGACCGCCGAGGAGGCCATCGCCGAGGCGGAGCTCATGCACCGCGTGTATGAGGACTTCATGCGCAATCACCTGGCCCTGCCCGTCGTTCCCGGTGAAAAAACCGAGCGCGAGCGCTTCCCCGGAGCCGTGCGCACGCTCACGGTCGAGGCCATGGTGCAGGACAAAAAGGCCATCCAGGCCGGCACCTCGCACTATCTCGGCCAAAACTTCGCCAAGGCCGCGAACATCCAGTTCCTCGGCCGCGACAACACTCGCCAGCTTGTCCACACCACGAGCTGGGGCGTCAGCACGCGCATGATCGGCACGCTCATCATGGCGCACGGCGATGACGACGGCGTCATCCTGCCGCCGCGTGTCGCGTCGCAACAAATCGTCATTCTGCCCGTCACGCCCAAGCCGGACACGCGCCAGGAGATCATCGACGCGTGCGAGGCGCTCGCACAAACGCTCCGCGCGCAAAGCTGGGCGGGCGAGCCCATCCGTGTGCATGTGGACAAGCGCGACCTGCCCGGCGGCCAGAAAAACTGGGAGTGGATCAAGAAAGGCGTGCCCATGCGTGTCGAGATGGGACCGCGCGACATCACCAGCCGCAGCGTCGCCGTCGCGCGTCGTGACAAGGGACCGAAGGAGAAGGAGTTCATCGGCAAGGAGGACTTTCTCCAGACAGTGCAGGAGCGCCTCGCCGACATCCAGCAGGCCCTGCTCGACCGTGCCACCACCCTGCGTGACGCGAACATGAAAAAGCTCGACACTCTCGACGAATTCAAAGCCTTCTTTGCCGACGACGCGCCTGGCGGTTTCGCGCTCATGCACTGGGCTGGCTCGACGGAAGAGGAAGAAAAGATCGCGAAGGAAAACAAGATCACCATCCGCTGCATCCCAAACGGCGACGCCTACGCGGAGGACGGCAAATGCTTCCTCACAGGCAGGCCCAGCGCGCGCCGCGTCATCTTCGCGCGGAGTTATTGAGGCGCCCGCGCCTTTACTTCTTCGTGTTAACGCCTGCCGCCGGCGCCTTTGCCGGAGCGGCTTTCTTTGTCTCTTCCTGGGTCTGATCCGCCGCAGGAGGAGGAATGGGGGCTCCCGGAGTCGCAGGCGCTGCGGGACTCGCTGGCGGGACCACCGGACCCGGTGCTTCCGCTGGTTTCGCAAACGGGTCCGCCCAGGTGTGCAGTTCGTAACCCGCACCGATGCCGCCGATGTCCGTCAGGAACTGTTGGCAGCGTTCGCGCCATTTCGCGAGGTTTGGCGCGGTGTTCGGCTTGTCGGCAGTGCCGGGGAAGAACAGGTACGTCACTTTCAGATCGCTCTCCCCGCGGATGTAGGGCGTGGATTTGGGGTTGATGGTCTTGGACATGAGCATGGACGCCTCGCCCATCTTGAAGCTGGGACCGTAGTCACCGCAGATGGCCGGGTAGATTTTTCCCTCGTGAATGACGCATGCATAGTCTCCGATGCGCGGTGTGTGCTTGTTCTGGTCCTCGTAGCCGCGGAAGAGCAGGGAAATGACGACGAAGGGGTCTTTTTCCGCGATCAGGAAGCTGCGCGCCTTCATCTCGCTGATCTGCACGGTCAGGTCCTGGATGAGTGCCTGCAGCTCGCGGTTGCGAGCGGTGGAGAGGCCCTTGACGGCGTATTCCTCCTTTGCCTTTGCCAGACGCTCCTCCCAGCGTGCGACAAGCGGGTTCGGAGTCTTCGTGACCTTCGGCCACGCGTAACTGGTGGTGGGCTGGTAGTAATCGGACAGGTAGATGTATTCATCCAGCGTGGGCATGCGGTCGCCGTCGGAGCCGTCGGCCACGACATCCATCTCACTTTGGACGAGCAGGGCACGCCGTTGTGTCGCAGGATGCGTGAGCTCGAGGATGGTCTCGCAGTCGTAGTAGTTGTGGCGATCCAGGATGCGGTTGAGACGCGTGAGGTCGTTTTGCACGCGCGTTGTCTTGCTCTGGTAGAGCTTGTGGTAAAAGCCGCTCACCTTCGCCGTGGCGAGCATCGCCTCCAGGCCGGGCAGGATTTTTGGCAGATGCGAATTGATGCGGGCCAGCTCAGGCAACGTCTGGTTGGCCTTCGGCACGCGGATGGAGAGCTGGAACTCCGCCTTGTAGGCCTCCGGGTCGAGCCGCTCCAGGCTGGCAAAGCCGCCCTCCTCGGTGATGAGGTTGGTCTTCACGGTGATGCCGTTGAAGAGCTTGGCCACGTCCACCTCCTTGCGCGGGATGTATTTGTCCGGCAGCGGCGGCTGCACCTCCTTGATGACCTCCTTAATGACTTCCTTGGTCACAGGCACCTCCTTCACCACATCGCGGGTCACCTCCTTTTCCACGATGCGCTCCTTGGTGGCCCGGGCTGACTCGATCAACTGCTGGAGCCCGCGTTTGATCTTCCCCGCAAAGGGGGTGAAGGGCAGCAGCAGCGCCACAAACAACACGGCGAAAAACAAAAACTTTGTGACTGATCCGAGACAGCCGCCTTTTGTTTTGACGGGCTGCCAGGAGCCGGAGGCAGTGTCCGCTGGGGTGGTCGTGGGAGGATTTTCCGGGTTCATTCGAAGGAATGCCGGAGTTTAAACGCCCCGCTGTGAAAATGCCAGAAAATCGCCCTGGTTTCCTTCTCCGGCCTCACTTCAGGCTCTTGATGAAAAGAATCAGGCTCTCGATTTGCGAATCGTTCAAAATGCCCGCGTAGATCGGCATGCCGGTGTCGAACTTCTCGAAGCCTTTCACCACTTTGGCACTCGGATTGAGAATCGACTCGCGCAGGTAGGCCTCATCGGCCTTCACCTTGCCCTTCATGCCCTTTGCGATGTCTCGCTCGGTGCCGAAGAGGCCCTTCCAGCTCGGCCCCACCTTGCCCACGAGCGTGCCGTCCGTGCTGTGGCAGGCCATGCAGCCAAACATCTGATACAAGCGCTCGCCTTCCTCGACGGTGGGCTTCACCGCCGCGGCCACGGCCGATTTGCGTGGTGTGAGGTCGATCTTCAAGCCCGGCTCAAAGCCCAGTTTCGCCTCATCGAAGGGCATCAGCTCCCATGGCGAAAAATACGTCGTGTTCGCCGCCTTGAGCCCGTCCGCGCTTTGCAGGCCCCAGCCCACGCGCATCTGCTGGCAGGTCTTCATCTCCGGAAAGGCCACCAGCACGCTTTTGCCATCGGTGCTGAGGTAGGCGCTGCTCGCATTCAGCCATTCCTGGCCGTTGCTGCCATCCAGCTTCAAATGCGGGCTGCCATACTCCGGCGTGCGCTTGTAGTTCCAACGCTCCGCGCTGTAGCTCTCGGGGTTCGTCGCCAGCTTCGCATCCAGCTTGGCGTTGAAGCGCAAAACGACCCCTTTGTCCGTTGGCGTGACTTCTTGCAGCAGCACACGCGGCTTCCCCGTCCAGCGCACGCGAGCCAGACCGCTCAACCGCTTCACCACCGTGCCCCAGACCTGGAAACCGGTCACATAAAGCTGCCCGTCCGCCGGATTCACGATGGCGTTCAGCGTCGGGAAATCGAACTCGCGCGAGAAGCTCACCACCGCCGCCTGCGGCTTGAGAAAGTGGGACAGGTTTTTAACCTGTCCTTCCGGGGACTGAACAGGTTGCAAACCTGTTCCACTTTCCTTGTTCATGAGCACGCGGAAGAGTTCCGGCCGGTTGTAGCCGATGTGGATCAATTCGCCATCCACCGGCCCCATCTTCGAGCCGAGCAACCACGTCTGCGTCACCCCGCTCGGGTTCACCGGATGCGGCAGCCACGTCAGCGGATCAGCGATGGTCTCGGGATACTTTTCCTTCTCCGCGATGGTCGGCAGATGGCCGTAGAACTGATGATCGCGGATGAGGTGCAGCGGCGTGGACGGCACATAATGCCCCTGCTGATCGCTCGCCGTCACCAGACCCGTCTGCGCATTCACGCCGATGAACGGCTGGCGCAGCCCATAGCCGATCACCTCAAACGACTTCCCATCCGCCGCCACTTTGATGACGGTGCCGTTGTGTTTCCCCCGCGTCGTGCCCTCCTGCCCGCCCTTCGAGATGTAAAGCTCCCCCTTCGGCCCCAGCTTCATCGAATTCGGAAACTCCCGCGTCTCCGCCGTCTGCGCGAAGAGATTGCAGAACATCTCATACCGGTCGCATTCCTTGTCCCCATTCGAATCGACGAGCTTCCAGATGCCATTGCGGTCGAAGACGAACAGCGTTGGAGCTTGATACCCCAGATCCTGATTCTTTATCTCCTTGGCCACAATGCTCATCGGCTCATGCAGGCCACTGGCAAAGCGTTTCCATGTCACCTTCTCCAAATCGCCCTTCAAACCGGAGATCAGCCATACATCTCCGTCAAAGGTAACACCCGCCGCATCGCCCGATTCACTAAAGAAAGTAATGTCCGCCAACCTCACATTCCGCTTCCAAGGATTCGGCACCGGCAGCGGAATGTCGTCGATGACATAGGCGTCGGGCTTTTGCGAGAGCGTGGCCTTGGTGGTGAGCGTTTGGGGCCAGCGACTGGCGTCACCATTTATCCCAAACAGATTCTTTCCGCGCGTCAGTTCATTCTCCTCTACCACCAGCCAACTTGCCATAAGAGGCCCCTCCAGAAGCAGGGTCACCGTTTCTGTGTTGGCACCGGCTTTCACAAACAAAGTTCGCGGCTCTTCATAAGCGCCACTTCGCCAACTCAGGGAGCCATTCCAAACACCGGCCTCGTCCAACATGCCCATACGCCGCTGATGTTCTTTGACTTTTTCCGGCGTCATGGCCTTGAGAGTGCGTTCCCATGCTCCTCCGTCGTAACTCAACACATAAGTCAGATCAAACTGACGGGGCGCGATCGTGAAGCGGCGAACAATGCTCGGCGGGTTATGCGGGTTGGGCCGCTCCAACGTGTGCCAATGTTCCCGCACTTGAACGCCAAAGACCTCATACATGATTTCAATCCCGTCCTTGGTCTGCTCTACCCCGACAAACCTGCCTGCACCCTGAGCAAGCGATCCTCGCCCGACCTCTTCAACGCTGGGTGCTGCGGATCGTGGATCTTTCAGAGAGACGTTACCCCTTTGCCAGCCCGGATAGATGCCATTCGCCAGCCACACCTTTCCAACCGGCTTCGGCAGGTCCTCCTGGCCGTCCTTGGTCTTCTGACCGGCGATGTGATACGAGCCGGGGGCGAGCGCGGCGGGCGTGACGGGAGGTTTGCCGGGCTCGCCTTCCCAGATGCAGGCGATGCGCAGGAGATCGGTGTCGAAGCAGGCCCAGAGATTGTGGCCGAGGTTCAGGATGAGGCCGCGGGGCGTGAGATTGTCCTTCGGAAAGCCTTCGCCGAGGTCGCGACAGTCCAGCACGCTGCTGAAGAACGGAAAATCCTTCTCCACAAAGTCTCCCCAAGGAGAATCCGCCGGTTTCACCGCCTCCTGGGCGGAAAGCAGGTGAGGAAGAAGAAGCAGGAACGACAGGAATCTCATGGAGCGAGGCGGAGTCATGGAGCAGCGGATGATGGCACGGAAGAGAACGCGGACGAGCCGCTTCTTTTCACGCCACGGGGCTCCGCGGGGTGAATTCGCCTCCAAAACTGGCGGCGCGCCCGGGCCCGGACGAAGTTCCCCCACGAGACCGGCATTCCGGCATCGACTTTCAGCCAGGGGGCGTTCATGATGCGGGCTGACCGCCTGATTTTCCTGCCGAAACCCATGTCCTCCACCCTTCCCCCGCTGCGCTCCAGTTATGACCTTGAACGGGTTCTTGAGTTTGAGTTCGTGCGCGCCACCGAGAACGCGGCGCTGCAGGCCATCCACTGGCTGGGACGGGGCGAGAAGGAACTGGCCGACGCGGCGGCCTGCTCCGCGATTTACGGCGTGTTCGACATTCTCGACATCCGCGGGGAGGTGGTGATCGGCGAGGGCATCAAGGACAAGGCACCGGGCATTTTCATCGGCGAACACCTCGGGACATGGCGCGAGGGCTCGCCGCGCTTCAACATCGCGCTGGACCCCATCGACGGCACGAGCAACATCGCCAAGGGCCTGCCCAACAGCATCTCCGTGATCGCCGCGGCGCAGGTGCCGGACGGCGCGCGGCCGGTGATGAAGAACCTGCCGTCGTTTTACTCCCACAAGATCGCCTACGGCCCGGCGGTGAAGAAGGCGCTCGCCGAAAAGGGCGACCGCTGCTTCCTGGACATGCCGCTGAAGGACGTGATCGCGTTTGTGGCCACCGCCCTGGGCAAACGGGAGCGTGACCTGGTCGTCTCCACCATGGACCGCCCGCGCCATGCGGACATCGTGCGGCAGATCCGCGAGACAGGCGCCGCGCTGCGCATGATCTCCGATGGCGACATCGCCGCGGCGGTGGCCCCCTCCCTGCCGGACGCGACGGTGGACCTGTATGTGGGCATGGGCGGCTCCCCGGAGGGCATCCTGGCCGCCGCCGCGCTGAAATGCCTGGGGGGGGACATGCAACTGCGCATGTGGCCGCACACGGAGGAGCACCGGACCGAGATCATCGCCGAGGTGGGTGAGGAGGACCTCAACAAGGTTTTCCGCATCGATGACCTGATCCTGGGCGAAAGCGCGCTGTTCTGCGCCACCGGCATCAGCGACAGCCCCTTGCTGCCTGGTTGCCGTCTCGTAGGCCACCGCGTGGAGACGCACTCCATCCTCATGCGCGCGCGCAGCGGCACGGTGCGCCGGATTCACGCCGTGCATGACCTGGACCGCAAAGTGGTGCCGCTGCGCGAGATGCGCTGATCCGGCGATTCTCAGGTTGCCAAACGTGCTGTCTTCGGGACCTTCGCGCCCCTCTATTTTCCAACCTCTGTGCCCGTGTCCTACCCCCGCCCGAAAAAAGAACCTCTCGCCATCATTGGCATCGGATGCCGACTCCCCGGAAAATCGGATTCACCTGACGACTTTTGGAAGCTGATGCTGTCCGGCACGGACGCCATCAGCGAGATCCCGTCCGACCGGTGGAACATCAAAAACTTCTACGACCCAAAGCCCGGCACGCCGGGCAAATCCATCACGAAGTGGGGCGCGTTCATCGAGGGCATCGGCAAGTTTGACGCCGGCTTCTTCGGCATCTCCCCGCGCGAGGCGGACTGGATGGATCCGCAGCAACGCCTGCTGCTGGAGGCCTGCGAGCGCGCGCTGGAGGACGGGGGCCAGGACCTCAACGCGCTGCGCGGCTCCCCCACCGGCGTCTTTGTGGGCATCTCGACGACGGACTACGCCCTGCTGCAATCCGGCGCGATGGACCGCAACACCGCGGACATCTACACGGCCACGGGCACCACCATCAGCATCGCCGCGAACCGCGTGTCGTATGTGTTTGACCTGCGCGGTCCCAGCGTGGCGATGGACACCGCCTGCTCCTCCGCGATGACGGCGCTCCATTTCGCCTGCCAGAGCCTGTGGCGCGGCGACTGCAAAATGGCGCTGTGCGCCGGCGTGAACGCGCTCATCAGCCCCGCGCCGTACCTGACCTTCAGCCGCATGGGCATGCTCTCCCCCACCGGGCGCTGCCAGGCCTTCGACTCACGCGGCAATGGCTTCGTGCGCGGCGAGGGATCGGGAGCGGTCCTGCTCAAGCCCCTCTCCGCCGCCCTGGCGGACGGCGACCACATCTACGCCTGCATCCGCGCCACCGGCACGAACCAGGACGGCCGCACCAACGGCATCACCGTGCCCAGCCCGATCGCCCAGGAAGCACTGGTGCGGGAAACCTGCGCCGAGGCGGGCCTGAAGCCCTCCAGCATTCATTATGTCGAGGCACATGGCACCGGGACGCCGGTGGGAGATCCCATCGAGGCGCACGCGCTGGGCGTGGCGCTGGGACAGCACCGCCCCGCGGGGAAACCGCTATTGATCGGCTCGGTGAAGACCAACATCGGCCATCTGGAGGCCGCGGCGGGCATCGCCGGCCTCATCAAGCTGGCGCTGGTCCTCAAGCACCGCGTCATCCCGGCGAATCTGCATTTCCGCAAGCCGAACCCGAACATCGACCTCAAGAAGCTGAACCTGAGGGTGGTGGCGAAAAAAGAAAAGCTGCCGGCCACCGGCCCGCTTTTCGGCGCGATCAACTCCTTCGGCTTCGGCGGAGCCAACGCGCATGCCGTGCTCGAATCCCCGCCCGAGCTGCCGCGCGCGAAATCCCGGCCCGTCCGGCGTGATGACAACCAGCCCTACGTGCTGAACCTCTCCGCGCGCTCCATCGAGGCGCTCAAGATCACCGCCAGGGAGCACCACGATCTCCTGCGCAAGCAGGACGCCGACCTGGAGGCCATCTGCCGCAGCGCAGCGCTGCGGCGCACGCCGCACCCGCACCGCCTCTTCGTTTTCGGCAACGATCGCCGGCAGATCGCCAAGCTGCTGTCCACCTATGAATCCGGCGGCAACGCGCCTGAGATCGTCACGGGCAACGCGGACCTCGAGCCCGTGGACCCGGTTTTTGTGTGCTCAGGCCAGGGTCCGCAGTGGTGGGGCATGGGCCGCGAGTTGATCAAGACGAATCCCGTCTTCCGCGCCAAGATCGAGGAGTGCGACCGCTTGTTCCGCGAATTTGGCTCCTGGTCTCTCCTGCGCGAGCTGTCACGCGACGAAAAAACGACGCGCATGGACAACACCGCGATCGCCCAGCCGGCCATCTTTGCCATCCAGGTGGGCCTGGCCGCGGTGTGGGAATCTCTCGGTGTAAAGCCGGCGGCCGTCGTCGGCCACAGCGTCGGCGAAGTGGCCGCGGCACACATCGCAGGCGTCTTCACCCTGCGGGACGCGGCGCGCGTGATTTTTTATCGTGGCGATTGCATGAGCCACGCCGGCAACACCGGCAAGATGCTGGCGGTGGGCATGCAGCCAGCGGAGGCGGAGGCCATTGCCGCGCGTTATCCCGGTCGCGTGGTCGTCGGCGCCTACAACGGCCCGGCCTCCCTCACCTTGTCCGGAGACGCGGATGCGCTGGAGGAGGTGGCGGCGGACTTGGAGAAGCGCGGTGTCTTCAACCGCTTCCTGCAAGTCAAGTACGCCTTCCACAGCCACCACATGGACCCCGTGCGCAAGGAACTGGCGCGCTGCCTCGGCACCGTGAAGGTCAGCCGGGCGAAAATCCCGCTCTACTCCACCGTCACCGGCAAGCAGACCAACGGACTGAACTTTGGAGCCGCCTACTGGTGGCACAACGTGCGCGAAGCCGTTCGTTTCGCCGACGCCACGGAGGCCCTGATCAAGGACGGCCACCGCATTTTCCTGGAACTCTCCGCCCATCCGGCGCTGACCGGCTCCATCAACGAGTGCTTCAAGAAGAACAACGTCACCGGCACCGCGGCGGCCTCCCTGCGTCGCAAGGAGCCTGAGACGCGCCAGGTCTTCATGGCCCTCGGCGCGCTGCACTGCGCCGGGGCGCGCGTGGACTGGAAACAGCATTTCCCGAACGCCGCAGACTGGGTCCACCTGCCGCCGCATCCGTTCATCCGCGAACATTACTGGGAGGAGCCCAAGTCCACCCAGGATGCCCGCGCCGGCGGCGTGAAGCACCCCCTCATGATCCGGGGGCTGAACTCCTCCTCGCCGGCCTGGTTCACCTGGCTGGACCAGGATGCCCTCCGCTGGCTGCCGGAGCACCGCGTGGGCGGCCATATCGTGTTCCCCGGCGCCGGTTATATCGAAACCGCCATCAGCGTGGGACGCAAGCAGTTCGGGGAGAACGTGCCCATCCGCCTGGAGGAATTTGCCTTTGAAAAGGCCCTCTTCCTCCCGGAGAACAAGGAACTCCTTCAGTTCCAGACAATCTACTCGCTCACGGACAACCGCATCACCTTCTCCAGCCGCAGCGAGCACCAGCAGGAGGAATGGTCCCTGAACGCCAAGGCGCGTCTTTCCGCCGCCCCCTACGACACGCCTCCGCCGGACATCGACATCGCCGCGCTCAAAAAGCACTGCAACAAGGACATTGTCGGCGCGGATGTCATTTACGGGCACCAGAACGCCAAGTCCCTCGTCTTCGGTCCTCACTTCCAAGGTGTCCGCACACTCTGGCGGCGGGATGGGGAGGCCATCGGCCACCTCAAGGTGCCCAAAGCCCTCCAGCGCGATTTCCCGAACTACTTCTTCCACCCCGCCTTCCTCGACGCCTGCTTCCATGTGCAAACATGGTCGCTGGCCCCGAAACAGGAGTGCGTCGGACGCATCTACCTGCCGGTCTCCATCGAGCGTCTGCGCGTCTTTGGTCGTCCGGGACGTGAGATTTACTGCCACGTCACCTGCCTGAAGCAGGAGATGATGGCCATCGTGTACAATTTCCAGGTCTGTGACGAGAAAGGTCGTGTACTGATGGACTGTGAGGGCTTCCGCAGCCAGGCCACCAACTCCGCCCCTGCGCATGCCCCCGACTCCGGCCATGACTGGCTGTACAAGCTCGATTGGAAGCGCAAGGCCCTCCCCGGCCAAACGCCGCCCGATGACGCCGCCGCTTTCCTGCCTGCAAAGCTCGAATTGCCGCCTTACCAGCCCACCGCCGCCACGGTGCCTGATGCTGCGAAACTGGCTGAAGGACTGGCCGCCTATGCCGCCCGGCAGGACGACCGGCTGTGGCAGGATTTGCTGGGCCGCTTCCCCTCCGCGCATCCGGAGCTCGCCGCGCTGCGTCGTGCCATGCAGGGACGCCCGCTGACACAAAATCTGCGCGAGCAGCTCGAACAGGACTCCGTCTCCCGCGGCGGCGTCAACCGCCTGCTCTCGGATGCTGTGGCCGGCTTCGTGCAAAACACGCCGCCAGACCGCCGTGTGCGCATCCTGGAGTGCCATGGCTCCACCGGCGGGCTCTCCGCCTACCTGCTGCCGCGCCTCGATGCCCATCGCACGGCCTACACCTTCGCTGATCCGGACCAGACGGCCCTCCAGGCCGCTGAAAAGAAATTCTTCGGCCACGATTTCGTCTCGTTCGAGAAAATGGACCTCGCGAAGCGCGTCTCGGCCAAAAATCAGCACGACATCGTCATCGCCCACCAGTCCACCCCTGAGATGGCGGCGAATCTGCGCCGGCTCGTTGCCCCAGGCGGTCTCCTTCTGCTGCTAGGCCATCACGCGCCCGCCGCGTGGACGCGCGCGATTTTTGAACTACCCGCCAAGTCCTCCACCTCGGTCAAATCGCAGGTGATCGCGCTGCGGAAAGCTGGATTTGCCCAGATTGACACGCTGGAGCTCCCGGGCGTCGAAAACATCGCCGGTTACGATATCATCGCCGCCCGCGCACCGCTCACACGGGGTGTCTCCGGCCCGCTGCCGTTGCCGAAACCGGAAAAGCCCGCCAGCTGGCTGCTTTTCGCTGACGAAGGCGGCTTCGCCAAAGAAGTGGCCGCCCATCTCGAATCACGTGGTGATGAGGTGCTGCTGCTGGCCGCCGGTCCTACCAAGGCCGCGGTTGCCCAAATCATCGCGGACGCGCGCCGCCGCGCCCGTTTCCCGCTGGGCGGCGTGGCCTTCCTGCGCGCGCTCGACTTTACGGACACCGCTCCAGACGGCGCACGCCTCCAGGAGGCTGAAAAAGAGGTTTGCCATGCCTCCATGCATCTCATCCAGGCGCTCACGGAGCGCGGCGTGGTGGGCGTGCCCCCGGTGTGGTTTGTCACCCGCGGCGCGGAACAGGTGCTGCCGCAGGAATCACCTGCGCTCGCCCAGTCTGCCCTTGTTGGTCTCGTGCGCACGATGGGCGGCGAGTACATCGGCGTCCGCTGTGCTCTGGTGGACCTCACGCCCGGCCCTGGCTCTTCGCAGGACGCGCTTTGCCTGGCACGTGAGCTCATCACCGCCGGTGATGAGACGGAGATCGCCTGGCGTGATGGTGTGCGCCTGGTGAACCGCATCGTCCACACCACGATGGAGACGCAGACGCCTGAAAAAGCGCGCCACTTCAAGAATCCGGGACACCGCCTGGAGATCACAAACGCCGGGGTCATCGACCAGCTCACCTTCCACCAGTACGAGCGCCCCGCGCCCGGCGCCGGCCAGGTCGAGATCGAGATTCGCGCCGCGGCGCTCAATTTCCGCGATGTGATGAAGGCGCTCGGCATTTATCCCTCCGAGAACCAGCTCGACATGCTCGTCGGCGACGAATGCTCCGGCGTCATCACCCGCGTGGGACGCGGGGTGAAGCGCTTCAAGCCCGGTGACGAGGTCATCGCCAGCGGCCTGGGCCTTTTTGCGTCACACACGACCCTGCCTGAGCAGACCGTCATCCACAAACCGAGGAACATCAGTTTTGCCGGGGCTGTGACCATCCCCGTGACCTTCATGACCGCGTGGTACGCGCTGCACACCCTCGGCCGTATGAAGCGGGGTGAAAGCCTGCTCGTCCAGGCGGGAACCGGCGGTGTCGGTCTGGCCGCCATCCAGCTCGCACGCCTGGCCGGTGTCGAAGTGCTGGCCACCGCCGGCAGCGATGAGAAACGTGATTTCCTCCGCGCGCTCGGCGTGGAACATGTCTTTGACTCACGCTCCGTGTCCTTCGCCGACGATGTGCGGCGCGTCACGGGTGGACGCGGCGTGGACCTCGTCCTGAACTCCCTGGCAGGCCCCGCCATCTCCAAGGGCATCTCCTGCCTGGCACCCCATGGCCGCTTCCTCGAAATCGGCAAGCGTGACATCTACGCTGACTCCGCCATAGGGCTGCGCCCGTTCCGCAACAACCTTTCCATGCACGTCATCGACATGGGACAGGTCATGTTTGACCAGAGCGGCGCGGTCCAGGAGATCCTGGGCCCGATCCTTGACCTCTTCCGCGCTGGCAAGCTGCATCCGCTGCCCTACCGCGCCATGCCGGCCGCGCGCGCCGTGAACGCCTTCCGCGTCATGTCCGCCGCGCGCCACATCGGCAAGATCGTCATCACCATGGATGGCGAGCCGGTCCGCCCGCGCGCGCCGATGCTTCTGGAACCTTCCAGGTTTGATGAAAAAGGCAGCTACCTGATCACCGGCGGTCTCGGCGGCTTTGGTCTCGCTCTTGCCGAATGGATGGTCCGCTTCGGCGGCGCGCGCCAGATCATCCTCACCGGCCGCAGCGGTGCCTCCACACCGGACGCCAGGGAAGGTGTCCGAAAACTGGAGGAACTCGGCGCCAAGGTCTTCGTCGTGAAGATGGATGTCACCACGGAGTCCGGCGTGAAGGAGGCCTTTGCCTACATCCGCAAGCACTGCGCGCCCCTGCGCGGCGTGCTGCATGCCGCTGCCGTGCTCGATGACGGCACCCTCATGCAGATGAACGCGCAGCGCTTTGCCCGCGTGATGGCACCCAAGGTCGCCGGCACCTGGTTCCTGCACCGCGCCACCGAGAAGATGGATCTCGACTTCTTTGTGCTCTTCTCCTCCGTCGCCGCCATGGTGGGCGCCGCCGGCCAGGGCAACTACGCCGCTGCCAACAGCTTCATGGACGCGCTGGCGCACTATCGCCGTGCCAGCGGCCTCACCGCCCTTTCCGTGAACTGGGGCGCCATCTCTGACGTGGGCCTCGCCGCCCGCGACAAAAAGGTCACCGAGCACCTCAAGGCCAGCGGCGTCACCGGCATCACTCCGTTGCAGGCCGGCCACATGCTTGGCATGCTCGTCCAGACCGCCGCGCCGCAGATCGGCTTCATGCGCGTGGACTGGCAGACGCGCGCCGCCCTCACTGGCGGGAAAGGCGTGTCTCCGCGCTTCGAGGAGCTCATCCAGGCATCCTCAGCCGCCGCATCCGGCGGTGCCGAGGCACGTGATGCCGTGCTCGCCGCCCCTGCTGCTGAACGCGCCGGGGTGGTGCTCCATCACATTCGCGAAATCGTCGCCCGCGTGCTGCGCACCTCCGCCGCCAAGCTGGAAATGGAGCGCCCCCTCAAGGAGATGGGGCTCGATTCGCTCATGGCCTTCGAGCTCCTCCACCGCATCGAGCAGGCCTTTGGCATCAGCCTTCCCCCCAGCAAGCTCAGCGCCGGCGGCAACATCGCCAAGCTGTCCGAGGTCGTCCTCGAACTCGTCGCCTCCGATTCGGGTGATGCC
Source organism: Verrucomicrobiaceae bacterium (assembly GCA_015075365.1). GTDB lineage: Bacteria > Verrucomicrobiota > Verrucomicrobiia > Verrucomicrobiales > Verrucomicrobiaceae > Prosthecobacter. Next base: position 353,085 of record JABTUN010000003.1, on the reverse strand, counting down.
ACCGCCGCAACGGCCGCGTCCACCTCTCCCGAGGCCGCCGCCCAGGCCGCGCCGGACCATTCCAGCCTCGTCGTCGCCGACGGCCCGCATCCCGACAGCCTCGTGCCGCTGCGTGCCGATGGCACCCTGCCGCCGCTCTTCGTGTTCCATGCCGCGGGCGGCATCATCACGAACTTCGACGACCTCGTCCGCGCCCTGCCTCCCGCACAGCCCGTTTTCGGCCTGCAATCGCGCGCCTTCTCGGATGAGCGCGGCGAGCGCGAGACGCTCCAGGCCATGGCGCATGACTACGCCACGCTGGTGCACGGGAAGCAGCCTCACGGGGCGATCCGGCTCACCGGATTCTCCGCAGGCGGCTTCTACGCCATCGCCACTGCCAACGAGCTCGAAAAAATGGGCCGCAAGGTCTCCTTCGTCGGCCTCATCGACACCGCGGTGCAGATGCTCGACCCCGGAGCCTCCCGGCTTGAGTTCCTCCGCCAGCATCTCGCGGAGATGTACCGCTACCTCACCCTCGATCTGGGCCTTTCCCAGCCGCTGCCGGAAGCAGAGGTCGCCCCGCTCATCGCGGGCATGGCCGAAAAGGTGTTTGCGGCGGCTCCGGCCGAACGCGTGCAGACAACCCTCGACTGGCTGGCCGCCGAGGCCGCCTTCCCGGTGGACAAGTTCGACGCCGTCGCGCGCCACTTCCTCAACACCTTCGCCACCCACTGGGATTTCATCGCCAGCCCGGATCTCCGCCCCGTCGCCGCCCCGATGCATCTCTGGATCGCCGTGCCGCCCGGAGAGTCTCCCACCCCGGTGCCGCCGCAGGCGCGCGCGCTGAGCACGCGCCGCTTCACCACGAGCACCCTCCAGGGCCGCCACTACGAGATCATGGGACCGCCCGCTGTCACCACCCTCGCACGGCAGCTCGCCAAGGCTCTCGAACGCACCCGGCACTGATCCCCTGCCCTCACAGCATCCTCGCGCCGCCCGTCCCATGACGGGCGGTGTTGTTTACAAAGCCCCCGTCTTCATCCCCCATGCCCGCTCCTGTCCTCGAAGTCACGGACCTGACCTTCCGCCGTGGCCGCCCCATTTTAAAGGGCATCTCTTGGCGCGTCGATCCCGGCCAGCACTGGTGCATCCTCGGCCCTAACGGCTGCGGCAAGACCTCCCTCATCAATCTCATCACCGGCTATGACAGCGCCACCAGCGGCACCCTCCGCATCGGCGACAGCATCTTTGGCGACGACGACTGGCGTGAGGTCCGCCGCCGCGTCGGCCTCGTCACCAACACCCTCACCACCTACCTCGAAAGCAGCGAACCCGTCCTCGATGTCATCGCCAGCGGGCGTGATGCCAAGCTGAACCTCATCGAAGTCCCTCCGCCCGCCGTGCGCCGCGAAGCTGCGCGTCTCCTGAAGCAGGTCGGCTGCGAATACCTCCGCGATGCCCTCTGGGGGCCGCTCTCCCAGGGCGAAAAGCAAAAAATGCTCATCTGCCGCGCGCTCATGGCAAAATTCGCCGTCCTCATCCTCGACGAACCCTGCGCTGGGCTCGACCCCGTCGCCCGTGAGCACTTCCTGCAATGGATGCAGGCACTCGCCGCCAAACCGCAATCCCCTTCTCTCGTCATGGTTACCCACCACGTCGAGGAGATCCTTCCTGCCATCACACACTGCCTCCTGCTCAAGGACGGCCGTGTCCATGCCGCCGGGACGAAGCAGGAAACCCTCACCAGCGCCCTTCTCGGCGAGATTTACGGCGCCAAGGTCAAACTCGCCCGCCACGGCCCGCGCTACTCCCTCCGCCTAGGCTGAGTCCTTCGCCTCAAACACCGCCCGCCAGCGCCGACCCGCGCACAAGCAGGTCGAGGAAGCGCTCTTCAAACGCCTCGTCGCTGCCCACCTGCATGAAGTCGATACGGTGGCGGGCGCATTCGGTCGCCAGATTCTCCGCAAAAGCGTCAAAGGTCTCTGTGTAGCGCGCCACATCGCGTTTCGTCAGCCAAAAACGGCGGCGTTCGCCTGTCTCCACCTCGGTCAGTTCGAGTTCGCCATCGAGGTCCGGCGCGCGCTCGGCAGGATGCACGATTTGCAGGAAATGATTCTCCCCAGGCCATGCCGCCACGCGCGAAACCGCGTCGGTGGCGCTTCCAATCTCGTGACCGAAGAAATCGCTGATGATGAAGATGATGCCAAAGCGCTGCCGCGACGGCCGGAACTCCTCAAAACAGCGCTTCATGTCCGTGATGCCGTCAAACTCCAGCTTTGACACCGCCTGGATCACCTTCTCGATGTTGCCCTGCCCGCGCAGCGGCGGCAGTTCCTGACGCACGCTGCTGTTCGTCGAATACAGGCTCACCCGCTGCTGCGCGCTGAGCGCCAGATACGCCAGCGCCACCGCGAAACGCAGCGCCTGCCGCCGCTTCTCCGGAAACGGCCTCGCCATCGACGTGCTCGTATCGACCAGGATATGCAGGTTCAACTCCTGCGTCTCCTCGTAAAGACGCACGAAAAGCTTGTCCAGCCGCGCATACAGCCGCCAGTCAATCGCGCGGTAGTCCTCACGCGGCGCGTAGTGCCGGTAGTCCTTGAACTCGCGCGTGAAACCCGTCGCCGGCGTTGATTGCGAGCCGCGCCGCATCAACTGCCGCCGCTTCCTTAACCGCAGCGCCAGCACCCGCAGCCGGTCGAGGAACGCGGCGTCGAACAGATCGTCGTGGGCGAGGGTTTCAGCGGGCATGCAATGTTATTTCGACGAATTGACGGCCAGGTAGATGATCACCGCGAAGTTCAGCACGACGGCCATGACTGCGATTCGCAGCAGCCAGAGCGCGATGTCCGCCTGCGGCTGACGCGCGCGCGCCAGGATGCCCCGCGCGCGCTCCGGGCCCACCACATTGGCCAGCAGCTCCCCGGTCACATCCTTGCCGCCCATGCAGTTCCGGTAGATCGAGTGAATCGTGAGGAAAATGCCCCACGGGATGCCCCACCAGCCCACCACGGCGGAAAGCAGGGTCCATCCCCAGGCGGTGCCGCCACAGCCCTGGCCGGAACGGTAATAGCGCATGCCGCTTGTCCGCTGGAAGCTCATGATCAGGACTGAAAACGTCCACAAGAACACGCGAAAGCGCCCGCCGCGCAGGATGTCATCCTCGATCTGCTCGATCCTCATGCCCTCAGTCCCCGGCACCGGCTTGCCTTTGTCACCGATCAATCGCTGGCTGAGATACTGGCGAAGATCGTCCTGGGACCAGGCTTGTGACGAAGGAGAAGCGAATTGTTCCATGCTGGGCGATTTGGAGCAGCTTTGCCCTCCCCGTGCAACATTCTCATTGCCATTTCGCTCCGAGTTTGGTTCAAACGCCGCGTCAGCATGAAAACAACACGCCTCGCCGTCCATCCACGCGCCGCCCGTGCCTTCATCCGCAGCGGCTGCCTTCTCCCCATCATCGCGCTCGTGCTCCTGTGGAGCGGCGGGCAGATGATCTTTACCGCCGTGAAGAACCGCGCCCCGCACGAAACCACGGTGGCGGAGTTCGTCGCTAAAAAACCGGATGTTGAGTGGATCACCTTCAAGAACGCCACTCTGAACCTTCTCGAATGCGCGCACATGGAGCGCCTCGGCAACATCACCGAGGTCTTCATCCCCGTGCGTGGCGGCGAGGAGCCTGGGGGCGCGCCCGTTCACATCCTGATGGCCACCAAGGACAAGGAAATCATCGCAGCGGTGAAGGACATCACCAATTCCTCGACCAGCGAAAAAGCCGTGATCGAGGCCGCCGCCCGCAACGCCTCGAAAATCTTCATGAAGCGCGATGTGTCCGGCATCGTGCGATTCGGCATCGAGGCTGACTCCAAAACGCGCGACAAACTTACCGGCCTCGACATGAATCTGACGAAAGACTTTGTCATTCTGGATGAAGGCGAAAAACCAAGTCTCTTTGTTGGTGCGGGACTGCTCGGCCTGGGACTCTTGCTCGGACTCTACTGGATTCGCAAGGCCGCCAAAGAAGAGCCGACACCCACACCGCCGCCACTGCCACCAAATCTGCCGCCCAAAGCCTGATCAGCGCGGCCCCAGACCCAGCCTCTCCGCGAGAAACGCCCATTCATCTGCCGTCTTCTCGATCATCTTGTTCAGCGCCGTGCCTGCGCCGTGGCCGGCGCTCGTCTCGATGCGGATCAAAGTCGGCGGACCGTCCTTGGCCTGGCATTCTTGAAGCCGGGCCGCAAATTTGAAACTGTGCGCGGGAACGACGCGGTCATCATGATCGCTCGTGGTCACCAATGTGGCCGGATAGCGCGTTCCGGGCCTGAGATTGTGATACGGCGAGTATTTGAGCAGCGCGCGAAACTCCGCGCCATTCTCCACGCTGCCATAATCGCTCTTCCAGCCCCAGCCGATGGTGAATTTCTCAAAGCGCAGCATGTCCAGCACGCCGACGGCCGGCAAAGCGGCCGCGTAGAGTTCAGGACGTTGCGTCATGCACGCCCCGACGAGCAAGCCGCCGTTGCTGCCCCCCTGAATGGCGAGTTTTTCGCGCGAGGTGTATCGATTAGCGATGAGCCACCCCGCCGCGGCGATGAAATCATCAAACACGTTCTGTTTGCCGAGCTTGATGCCGGCCTGATGCCACTCGCGGCCGTATTCGCCGCCGCCGCGCAGATTGGGCATGGCGAAGACGCCGCCCATCTCGATCCACACCGCGCGCGAGACGGAGAATCCAGGCACCATGTTGATGTTAAAGCCGCCGTAGCCGTAAAGCAGCGTCGGATTCGATCCATCGAGCTGGAGGCCCTTCTTGTGGACAATGAACATCGGCACCTTCGTGCCATCCTTGCTCTTGAAGAAGACCTGCTTCGTCTCGTAGGCTGTGCCGTCGAATTTCACGTCCGGTTTGCGCCACAGCGTGCTCTCGCCGGTTTTCAGGTCCATGCGGTAGATCGCACCGGGCTCGGTGAAGCCGGTGAAGGTGTAAAACGTGCTCGTGTCGGTGCGATGGCCGCCAAATCCGCCGGCGGAGCCGATGCCGGGCAGTGTCACATCGCGGAGCAGTTTGCCGCTGAGGTCGTAGCACTTCACCTCGGTCTTCGCATCGCGCAGATACTGGCAGAACATCTGCCCGCCCACGGTGCTCACCTCCTCCAGCAGCACCTTCGGCACCTCGGGCACAACGATGCGCCAGTGCTTGCGCTCCGGCTTGCGCGTGTCGATGGCGATCACCTGGAAGCACGGCGCGTTCAAATCGGTGCGGAAGTAGAAAACGGGTCCGTCGTTGTCGATGAACTCGTAGCGTGCGTCGTAGTCGTTGAGCAATTCGATCACCGGCGCGTCCGCGGCGGCTTTTTTGTAAAACAGCCGGTTCTTCGGCTCCGTGCCGAGCCAGACGGAGATGATGACATACTCGCCATCTTCGGTCATGTGGCCGCCAAAGCCCCATTTGGGCTCGTCCTTGCGCTCATAGACGATTTGGTCGTCGCTTTGCGACGTGCCGAGCTTGTGGAAGCAAAGCTTGTGAAACTCGTTTTTCGCCGTCAAAGCCGCGCCGGCCTTCGGTTCGTCGTAACGCGAGTAAAAGAAGCCGCTGCCGTCCTTCAGCCACGACACGCCGCTGAATTTCACCCACTTCACCACATCGTCCAAATCGCGCCCGCTGGCGATGTCGCGCACGCGGATCGTCGTCCAGTCGCTCCCCGCCTCCGAGACGCCATACGCGATGAGTTTGCCATCCTCGCTCGCTTCATAGTCCGTCAGCGAGGTCGTGCCGTCCTTCGACATCGCGTTCGGATCGAGCAAAACGCTCGCCCGCGTCTCCAACGACTCCGTGGTCAGCAGGACGGACTGGTTTTGCAGTCCTGAGTTGTAAGTATAGAACCAGCGCCCGCCTTTCTCGAACGGCATGCCCACGCGTTCGTAGTTCCAAAGCTCCTGCAGCCGCTTCTGGATTGCCTCGCGACGCGGCAACTTCTTCAAATAGCCAAACGTGACCTCGTTCTGCGCCTTCACCCACGCCTTTGTCTCCTCCGAGTTGTCATCCTCCAGCCAGCGATACGGATCGGCGATCTTCACGCCATGCAGCACGTCCACCACGTCTTCTTTGCGGGTTTGCGGGTAGTTCAGCGATTCAGCGGAGAGGGAGGAGGCGGTCAGCATGAGCAAAAAAGCGGCGCGCATCTCTCATGCTGTCCGTTCCGCCGCAGATTGCACTTTCCAATTTTGAATTCTCCCTCTTCAATCGCCCCAAGTCTCCAACACCCATTCCATGATCTCACCAGACCAATACGAAAAGCTCGGCTCCTTCTACCTCGGCCGCGAATACGATCTCGAAACCAAGGCGGTCAAAGACGACCTCGTGCTCTATGATTCGAAGGACCTCGTCACCCATGGCGTGGTGCTCGGCATGACCGGCAGCGGCAAAACGGGCCTCTGCCTCGGCTTGCTCGAAGAGGCGGCCATCGACGGCGTGCCCGTCATCGCCATCGATCCGAAGGGCGATATTGGCAACGCGCTGCTGACCTTCCCGAATCTCGACGCGAAAGAGTTTCGTCCGTGGATCAATGAGGACGAAGCGCGGCGCAAAGGCCAGTCGCCGGACGAATACGCCGAATCGCAGGCCGCGATGTGGAAGAAAGGGCTCGGTGACTGGGGCCAAAGCGCCGATCGCATCAAGAAGCTGCGCGAGATGGTCGATATGGCCATCTACACGCCCGGCAGCAATGCCGGACTGCCGGTTTCCATTCTCAGTTCGCTGAATTGCCCGCCTGCGGAGGTCATGGAAGATGCTGAGGCACTCGCCGATCGCATTGAGAGCACCGTTTCATCCATGCTAGGCCTCATGGGCATCGAGGCGGACCCGGTGCAGTCGCCGGAGCACATCTTGCTCAGCAACATCGTCGCGCATTGCTGGAAGAAAGGCCAAAACCTCACGCTCGAGAACCTCGTGCGGCACATCCAACAGCCGCCGATCCGCAAAATCGGTGTCGTCGATCTCGAATCGTTCTTCCCGGAGGCCAAACGCGCGCCGCTGGCGATGAAGCTGAACAACTTGCTCGCCTCGCCCGGCTTCAGCACGTGGCTGGAGGGCGAGCCGCTCGACATCCAGCGCATGTATTACACGAAGGAAGGCAAGCCGCGCGTCACCATCTTCTGCATCGCGCACCTCAGCGACACTGAGCGCATGTTCTTCGTCTCGCTGCTGCTGAATCAACTCCTCGGCTGGATGCGCACGCAGCAGGGCACCACGAGCCTCCGCGCCATCTTCTACATGGACGAGATTTTCGGCTACCTGCCGCCCACGGCCATGCCGCCGTCGAAAAAGCCGATGATGATCCTGCTCAAACAGGCACGCGCCTTCGGTCTCGGCATCCTTCTGGCCACGCAAAACCCTGCCGACCTCGATTACAAGGCGCTGGCGAACATAGGCACCTGGTGGCTCGGCCGTTTGCAGACGGAACGCGACAAGATGCGCGTGCTCGACGGTCTCGAAGGCGCGGCGAACACCGCCGGTGGCAAATTCGACCGCCAGCTCATGGAGCAAACGCTCGCCGGACTCGGCGCACGCGTCTTCCTCATGAACAACGTCCATGAAGACGCGCCCGTCGTTTTCCATGTGCGCTGGATTTTGAGCTATCTGAGCGGCCCTCTTGCTCGCAATCAGATCAAAGCCCTCATGGACCCGATCCGTCCGGCGAAGGAAGAAAAAGCCGCTGCGGAAGACGATGGCTTCGCACCGCCCGGCGCGAGTACTTCCAACGCGGACCGCAACACCACGCGTCCGAAGCTTCCCGAAGGCGCGAGCGAGCTTTTCCAGCCCAGCGACGAAGATGGAGAGAGCCTCACTTACACGCCCGCCATCATGCGCAGTGCCGTGGTGGTGTTTGATGACGCAAAACGCAAAATCAGCGGCAAGAGCGTCATCACGAAGGTCAACGAGATCGACATCGAGAAGCAAAAAGTGCTCTGGGACAAGTTCGTGGACATCCCGGAGAACGACGACCTTTCCAACTACGACAGCGAGCCGAAAGAAAACGCCGCCTACGCCGATCTGCCCGGCCCCGCGCTGAAATCGAGCACCTACACGAGCATCAAGAAAGACTTCGCCGACTGGGTTTACGCGAATCACAGCCTCGAAGTCTTCTACAGCCCGCTTTTGGAGGCCTACTCCAATCCCGGCGAGAAGCAGGACGAGTTCAAAGCCCGCGTCACGCAAACCGCTCGCGAGCAACGCGATGCCGCCATCGAAGAACTCCGCACCAAGACCGCGAAGACGATGAAATCACTTCAGGACAAGGCCGGGAAAGCATCCGCGAAGATCGACGCGCAAAAAGCCCAGTCCACCAGCGCCAAGCTGAGTACCGCCGCGCAGATCGGGGGCAGCCTTCTCGGCATGTTGATGGGCCGCAAGACCAGCGTGGTGAAAGCCAGCACTGTCAGCAGTGCCTCGCGCATGTGGAAGGAAGGCCAGGATGTCAAAGCGGCCGAAAACGAGCTGGAATCCATCAAAGCCGACATTGCCGCGCTGGAGCAGCAGGTCGCCGACGAGACGCAGAAAATCCGTGACCTCTACGATCCTGCCACGCTCACGCTGGAGACGTTCAAGCTGACCCCGGTGAAGAAAAACATCCAGGTCACCGCCACGGGCATCCTGTGGCTGGCGAAGTAACAACGTCGATCCGATCACGCCTTGCCCCAGCGCTTCAGCAGCGTGGTGGCCATGTCGGCCGGGGAATCGCTCACGGCGATGCCGCACTCGGCGAGGATGCGCTTCTTAGCGGCAGCGGTGTCATCCGCGCCGCCGATGATGGCACCGGCGTGGCCCATGCGGCGTCCGGGAGGAGCCGTGGCACCAGCGATGAAGGCCGCGATGGGCTTCTTGCAGTTGTCCTTGGCCCACAGGCCAGCTTCGACCTCGGCGTTGCCGCCGATTTCACCGATCATGATGATGGCCTCGGTCTCGGGATCGTCGTTGAACATCTTCAGCACGTCGAGGTGGTTCGTGCCGTTCACGGGATCACCACCGATGCCGACGCAGGTGCTTTGACCGTAGCCGCGCGTGGTGAGCTGCCACACCGCTTCATAAGTGAGCGTGCCGGAGCGGCTGACGACGCCCACATTGCCGCGCTTGTGAATGTAACCCGGAGCGATGCCGATGCGGCAACCACCGTGGGATTTCTCGCCGCGGCCCGGCGTGACGAGACCGGGGCAGTTCGGGCCGATGAGGCGGGTTTTGCTGCCTTTCATCGCCGCTTTGACGCGGATCATGTCATTGACCGGGATGCCTTCCGTGATCGCCACGACGAGATCGAGGCCTGCATCGACGCCTTCGAGGATGGCATCGGCCGCGAAGGGCGGCGGGACGAAAATGACGCTCACAGTGGCTCCGGTTTCCTTCGCCGCCTCGCTCACGGTGTCGAAAACGGGCACTTTCTTGCCGCTGTGCTCGAAAATCTGGCCGCCCTTGCCCGGCGTCACGCCCGCGACGAGCTGCGTGCCGTAGTCGATGGAGGCTTTCGCATGACGGGAGCCGAAGTCTCCAGTGATGCCTTGAACGAGAATGCGTGTGTCCGTTTCGACGAGGATGGCCATGGGGGTAGGGGAAAGTGGGAGCAGTGAGAGTAGGGGGATGCGGGGCGGCGTCAAACGCTGGAAATGCCGAATGGCGAATTTCCGAATGACGAAGGGAGTGATAGCCACAACAGATCCAAATCGTAAAACCTGCCTCCGTGAACTCCCCTGTCCTCAACCGCCGCACCCTCCTGAACCGCTTTGGCCTCGGCCTGGGCGGGATCGCGCTCAATGAGATGCTGGCGCGGGAGTCGGGCGCGGCTCCGGTGACGGTGGATCGCGGGGTTTTGGGTGGGACGCATCATTTCGCGAAGGCGAAGCGGATCATTTACCTCTTCATGTCCGGCGGGCCGTCGCATCTGGACCTGCTGGATTACAAACCGCTGCTGAACAAGCGCCACGGCGAGCAGCTCCCGGACTCGGTGCGCGGTGGTCAGCGGCTGACGGGGATGTCGGGCAACCAATCGTCGATTCCGATGGTGGGATCGCCCTTCAAGTTCACTCAGCATGGGCAGGCGGGCGCTTGGTTCAGTGAGCTGCTGCCGCACACGGCCGGCATTGCAGACGAGATCTGCGTGGTGCGGTCGATGTTCACCGAAAGCATCAATCATGGCCCTGGTGTCACGTTTTTTCAGACGGGATCGCAAATCGCGGGCCGGCCGAGCATGGGCGCGTGGCTGAGTTATGGTCTCGGCGCGGAAAATGCGAATCTGCCGTCGTTTGTGGTGCTGATCACGAAAGGAAAGGGCGGTCAGCCGCTCGGCGCGCATCTGTGGGGCAGCGGCTTTTTGCCAACGAAGCACCAAGGCGTGCTGTTTCGCGCGGCAAAGGACCCGGTGCTCTATCTCGGCAATCCGGAGGGCGTGGATGACAAAAGCCGCCGGCTGATGCTGGACCGGCTCAAGGAGCTGCATGAGCATCAACTCGCGGGCACGCCGGACACGGAGATTTCAAACCGCATCGATCACTACGAAATGGCCTACCGCATGCAGAGCAGCATCCCGGAGGCCACGGACCTCAGCGATGAGCCGCAGCATATTCTGGACAGCTACGGGCCGGATGTGAAGACGCCGGGCACCTTCGCCGCGAACTGCCTGCAGGCGCGGCGCATGGCGGAGCGCGGTGTGCGCTTCATCCAGCTCTACCATCAGGACTGGGATCATCACGGCGGCCTGCCTGGTGCGCTGCCAAAGCTATGCAAAGAGACCGATCAGCCCGCGGCGGCGCTCGTCAAAGATCTGAAGCAGCGCGGCCTGCTGGACGACACACTGGTGGTCTGGGGCGGTGAGTTCGGCCGCACAAACTACTGCCAGGGCAAAATTCAGGCGAATTTCGGACGCGATCATCATCCGCGCTGTTTCAGCGCGTGGATGGCCGGCGGCGGGATCAAAGCGGGTGCGATCTACGGCGAGACGGACGAGTTTGGCTACAACGTGGCCTCCAACGGCCTGCACATTCACGATTTCCACGCCACGCTGATGCACCTGCTGGGCATTGATCACGAGCGGCTGACGTACAAGTTCCAAGGAAGGCGCTACCGCCTCACGGATGTGCATGGGCACGTGGTGAAGGGCGTGCTGGCGTGACCGCGTCCGTGGAGTGATGAGAATCGCTTGGCATTACTCCACGACTCCATCACTCCCCCGCCCCAAAAAAAAGCCCCATGAGTCTTGAGCGACTCATGGGACCCATGTGAAGCGAACCAATCAATCCTCCGGCATCGGGCGGCCCTTGGTTTCCGGGAGGAAGAGCAGGGCGACGAGGCCAAGGACGAAGATCAGGCTCATCCAGGTGCCGGCACTCCGGAAGGCGGCAAGTTCGGCTGCAGCTTCCGCGACTTTGCGCGCGGCCTCCTCGGGAATGGCAGGCAGCGCGGCCTTGGCGTCCTTCGCCAGATTGGAGGCCAGCACACCGAGCGTGATCGGGCCGCTGGCAGCGATGAAGCGGCCCACATTGTAGCAGAAGCTGGTTCCGGTGCTGCGCAGACGCGTGGGGAACAGTTCCGGCAGGTAAATCGCGAAGCCCGCAAAGAGCGAAAGCTGGCAGAAGCCCATCACGAAGCTCATCCAGATGTCCGACGTGGTCTTGAAGCACTGGTAGAAAAAGACCGTCGAGGCCATCGCCGCGATGAAGGCGACGGCAAAGACGGGCTTGCGCCCGAAGCGCGAGGCCGCCTTGCTAAAGCAGATCATGCCGAAAAACGCGCCGATGTTCTGCACGATCAGGTTCGCGGCGGCCCACCACTGCTTGGCGGGCCCGACTTTCTCCGGCGGCAGGTTTTGCTCCGCGAGCGACGCCGCGATGGCCGGCGCGGTGAGCTTGTTGCTGAAGAAGCCGATGCCCCACAGGCCGATCACGGCGGACACGCACAGCAGCATGCCAAAGATGGCCGGCTTCCGCCAGCGCGCGTCCCCAAACAGGCTGGAATAAGAACCCATGGCCTTCGACTTGTCCGTCTGGCTCGTGACCTTGGCGGCAACCCACTTTTCCGGCTCCTTGAGGCGGATCATGATGAAGATGCACAGGAAGGCGGGGGCGGAGCCGATCCAGAAAAGATATTTCCAGGAAACATTGGGGTCCATGTTGGACACCGCCATCGCGCAAAGGCCCGCGGTCACATTGCCGACCGCGGAGAGCGCCTGAAGCATGCCCAGCGCCTTCGCACGCGCCGTGTCGGGAAGCGAATCCGCCACCAGAGCCACCGCGAGGCCGAACACTCCGCCGACGCCGAGACCGGTGAGGGCGCGGTAGATCATGAACTGGTCCGCGTTCGCCGCGAAGGAAGACAGGCCGGTGAAGACGGAGTAAATGAGCACCGTGAGCGCAAGGGTCTTTGCGCGGCCGATGCGATCGCCCACCGCGCCGAAGATGAGGCCGCCGGTGGCCCATCCGGCCACGAAAACCGCCATCGCCATGCCGCTGAGCTTTGCCTGGTCGCCATTCGGGTCGAGCGCCTTGAGCGCGTTGTCACGCGCCAGGATGAAAAGCTGCTGGTCGAGGCAGTCAAAGCACCACGCGGCGGAGGCGACAAAGAAGACGAACCAATGGTAGGCATTGAGTTGCTTGTACCAGGGCAGGGAGGCGTCGGGAGGGGCGGAGGTGCTCATGAGAAGCGCGGATGTTGAATGACTTGGTGGAGGATGACAATCGCGAAATCGTGTGAATCATGGCCGCTGCATGGAGCAGCTTTCTTTCAAGGTCGTGGGCATCGGCGCGGAAACGCGGGACACGTTTTTTGTTGTGCCAGAATTCAGTCCGGAAGAGAGCGTGGCGGAGGCCGCCGCATACGCGGAGGACCTCGGCGGTCCGGTGGCGACAGCACTGGCCGTCTTGCGGGCGCACGGTCATGAGTGCGTGCTGGTGGACAGTGAACCGGCGCGCGCGGTGATCCTGGTGCGGCAGCGGGACGGCGCACGGCAGATCGTTTTCATGCCCTCAGAGGCTCCTGAGCCGTTTTTTGAGCCGCAGATGCTCGACGACGTGCGATTGCTGCACATCAACGGCCGTCATGAAAACGCGTGCAGAGCCGCGATCCGGGCCGCGCAGGCTCAGGGCGTCGAAATCTCCTTCGATGGCGGCGCGGGGCGGTTTCGGGAGCCGGTTCGCGATTTGTTCGAGGCGAGCCATCTGCGCATCATCTCGCGCGATTTCGCCGAAAAGGCCGCCGGATGCCACGAACTGGCGAAAATGGCCGAAAAGCTCCTGCAGCCGCCCGCACGACTGCTGGTGATCACGGACGGCACTCGTGGCAGCCATGTATGGGCGCGGGACGGTGTGCATTTTCATCAACCGGCCTTCACAGCCGTGCCCCTGGTCGATACCACAGGCTGCGGGGATGTGTTTCATGGCGCGTTCCTGCACGGCTGGCTCTCAAAGTGGCCGCTGGAGCGCTGCGCGGAGCATGCCGCGCGCTTGGCGGCGTGGAATGCGGAGGGTCTGGGCGGCCGCCATGTGCTGCGGATGCTGCTCAGGCAAACGCCTGGATGAAGCATACCTCCAGCGCGAGGCCCTCATTCACATTTGTGTGCAAATGGCTTTCAAGCTGGCGGAGAATGCGGATGCGCTTGGCGACATCCGCCGCGTCCCACTTCGCGGCCAGGGAGGCGGTGGCGTTTTGATGCTTCGGCAGGTCCAGATGCTCCGCGCCGGCCTGCTGACGGGCCACATCGCCGAACCAGGAGAGCAGCAGGTCCATGAGCGCGCTGCGCTGCTGGATGTAATCCGCCTCGATGGCGGCCTCGACCTGCTCCTCGCGCTGCTTGAGCCACGACCCGTCGGTGGTTTTGCCGTAATGCTCGGTTTCCCGCTCAAAGTCAGCCTCATGCTGTTTTTTGAGGTCGTCGTGGAGTTCCTCCAGGATGGATTCGAAGTCGGCCTTGAGAGCCAGCGCGCCGGAAAGCGTGCCCGCAGCGCGGGCGGCGAGTTTTTCGAGCACGACGAGCAGCTTTTGCTCGTGCGGGGTGAAAATGCGCACGCCGGGCGGCGGCATGAGGCCGATCTCGATGACGCGGGACTGGATGGTGGGCAGGAGTTGCTCCGGCTGGGTGGTCAGCAGCAGCAGCAGCGTGCGCGGCGGCGGCTCCTCCAGCGTCTTGAGGAAGGCATTTTGAGCCTGCACGTTCATGCGCTCCGCATCGACGATGATGCCGAGCTTCCAGCCGTTCGGCGCGGCGGTGCGGCGGATCATCTTCTCCAGGAAGCGGATCGTGCCCGGATCGTCGCCGTCGTCCCCGATGGTGATGCGCCTGCTCTTGCTCTGCGGGCGCAGGACGATGGCCCCCTGCCCTTCCCAGCCCTCCAGTGTGCGCTGGGGCGTGGCGGTGACAAGATCGAGAAAACGCGCCGCAAAGTCCTCGTGCCGGGCCTCGCGCGGCCCCGTGATGAGGTAGGCATGACCGAGGCGGCCGTTGTCTCGGGCACGTGCGAGGAGCTGGAGGGCGTGATCGCTGGGGAAGGGCATGCAGACCCTTTCCATGTCGAGAGCGAGGCGGTTTGCGACGGGTTTTTTTCGCCGACGAGACTGATATAGAATTGAGATTGGACATCCCGAAGCTCCGCCACTAGTTTCGATGCGGGTCGGCCGGAGTGATCGCCCGTGTTTGGTCGAAAGACGGAGCACGGGAGGAAAGTCCGGACACCACAAGGCAGCATGCCACATGAAAATGTGGGGGTCGTGGCGCAAGCCGCGGTCACAGACAGTGTCACAGAAATCAAACCGCCACGGCGCAAGCCGGGGCAAGGGTGAAAAGGCGGGGTAAGAGCCCACCGCTCCGACCGCGAGGAAGGAGGCACGACAAACCTCATGCGGTGCAAGACAGAACAGGGGAAACGGCCCGCCTGGCCGCAAATCCGGTCCGCAAGGGCCGGATGGATGACTCCGGGTAATAGTCGCACCACCGTCGCAAGACGGGGGCGGGCCGGCCGCTTCGGCCCGACAGATAAATGATCATGACCTGCCGCCGCAAGGTGTGCGGGGGACAGAATCCGGCTTATGAGGGCCGATCCACATGAAGGCACCGGGCAAAACCCGGTGCCTTCGCCTTTCCAGGAGATTCCTGGCCCTGGCATTTTGATTCAGGAATCAGGCATTTTCCCCCTTGCCAAAACGGCATTCGATGGTTCCTTCGCGGCCCTTTCCACCCCAACACACTCAGCCGGCAAGTTGCTGGCGATTCCCCCACCCACATGAGCGAAGCAACCACCATCGATTCCACCTCCTTCAAGCTCCACGACAAGGACACCGGCAGCGCCGACGTCCAGGTGGCCCTCTTGACGAAGCGAATCAACGATCTGACGCAGCATCTCGCCACGCATCAGAAGGATCATTCCACGCGCCGCGGCCTCCTCCAGATGGTCGCCCGCCGCCGCAAGCTGCTCGACTATCTCAAGCTCACGGCCAACGAGCGCTACCAGGCCCTGCTTAAGAGCCTGGGCCTGCGCCGCTAACCGCCAGATTTACCGAAGGGTGATGCCAAGTGCATCGCCCTTCGCGTTTAAGCGCGTAAAGCCAAGGGCGAAGAGCAGAGGGTCACCTTCAGGACGCATGATCGTCCGTGAACTTTGGCGCACCCGCATTCGTCCGGCGCATCCACTCATTGGAGCTTGGCTCTGCGCCCTCCACACCTTCGCCCTTCGCGGCGAAGCCATTTCCCCTAAACACACAAACCAAAACACACTGCCACCATGGCCATCCACACACAAAAAATCCAGCTCGGTGCTGGAACCCTCCAGATCGAAACCGGCAAATTCGCCAAACTCGCCGACGGCGCCGTCACCGTGCGTCTCGGTGACACCATCGTCCTCGTCACCGCTGTCTCCGCCACGAAAGTGAAGGACGGCCAGGACTTCTTCCCCCTCTCCGTCGAGTACAAGGAAAAAGCCTCCGCTGCCGGCCGCTTCCCCGGTGGCTACTTCAAGCGCGAAGGCCGCCCCACGGAAAAGGAAATCCTCACCTGCCGCATGACGGACCGCCCGCTGCGCCCGCTCTTCCCGAAAGGCTACTACTACGACACCCAAGTCGTCGCCATCCTCCTCAGCGCCGACGGCGAGAACGACCCGGACATCTGCGCCATGAACGGTGCCTCCGCCGCTCTCTGCGTCTCCGACATTCCCTTCGCGGGCCCCGTCGGTGCCGTGCGCATCGGCCGCATCAATGGTGAGTTCATCATCAATCCCACGCAGTCCCAGCGTCTCGACAGCGACCTCGACCTCGTTTACGTCGGCAACAAGACCGACGTCATCATGATCGAAGGTGCGGCCAACGAGCTGCCTGAGGCCGAGTTCATCAAGGCGCTGCACTTCGCTCAAAACGAAGTCACCAAGATCGTCGCCGCCCAGGAAGAGCTCACGAAGCTCGCCGGCAAGCCGAAGCGCGAAGTGCCCCTCATGCTCGTCAAAGATGAGCTCCTCGAAATCGCCTACGCCGTCGCTGGCGACCGCATCGAAGGCGCTCTCTACACGCCGTCCAAAGTCGCCCGTGGCAAAGCCGTCGGCGCTTTGAAGGACGAAGTCGCCGAAGCCATCAAGGCCAAGTTCCCCGAGGCCACGCCCTTCGAGATCAGCCAGGCCTTCGACTACCTCCAGAAGAAAGCCTTCCGCATCTCCATCCTCGACAAGAAGAACCGTTGCGACGGCCGCGGCATCGACCAGCTCCGCCCGCTCTCTGGCGAGGCCTCCGTGCTTCCTCGCACGCACGGCTCCGCCAGCTTCACCCGCGGCGAAACGATGGCTCTCTCCATCGCCACGCTCGCTCCGGCGGACGAAGCCCAGGAAATGGACACCTACGCCGGTGGCCCCGACACGAAGCGCTTCATCCTTCACTACAACTTCCCTCCGTTCTCCGTCGGTGAAACCGGCCGCTTCGGTGGTCAGAACCGTCGTGAAATCGGTCACGGTGCTCTCGCCGAGCGCTCCATCGAGCCTGTCATCCCTGACAAGGCCACCTTCCCCTACGCCATCCGCGTGAGCAGCGAAGTCATGGAGTCCAACGGCTCCACCTCCATGGCCTCCGTGTGCTCCGGCGTCATGGCCCTCCTCGACGCCGGTGTGCCCATCAAGCGCCCCGTCGGCGGCATCAGCGTCGGCCTCGTCACCGAGTTCGAAGGCGACAACATGAAGCGCTACCTCACGATGCTCGACATCATCGGCAGCGAAGACCACTTCGGCGACATGGACTTCAAACTCTGCGGCACCACCGAAGGCGTCACCGGCTACCAGCTTGACCTCAAGCTCCCCGGCATCCCGCTCAGCATCCTCGAGGAAGCCATCGCCAAGGCCAAGGCCGGCCGCACCCAGGTGCTCAGCGCCATGGCCAGCGCCATCGCCGAAGTGAAGCCCCTCAGCCCCTACGCTCCGCGCATCGAGATCATCAAGATCAACCCCGACAAGATCGGCGAGCTCATCGGCCCTGGCGGCAAGAACATCAAAGCCATCCAGGCCGAATCCGGCGCGGAAATCAGCATCGAGGACGACGGCACCGTCTTCATCTATGCCTCCCGCAAGGAAAGCCTCGAGCGCGCCGTGGAAATGGTCAGCGGCCAGTTCCAGGAAATCGAAGTCGGCAAGCTCTACACGGGCCGCGTCGTCAGCACGACGAACTTCGGTGCCTTCATGAACCTCGGTGGCAAGAAAGACGGCCTGATCCACATCAGCGAACTCGCCGACTTCCGCGTCAACAAGACCGAAGACGTCGTCAAGACCGGCGACATCGTCACCGCCAAGTGCATTGGCATCGACGACAAAGGCCGCATCAAGATGAGCCGCAAGGCCGCCATGAAGGAAAAGGACGCCGCCGCCAGTGGCGAAGCCGCTCCTGCTGAAGACAACGGCTAATCGCTCCGAGACCAGTTCCCAAAATCACGAAGAGGCCGCTTTCGAGCGGCCTCTTTTTTGGCGCCCGCCGCTCGCCCTCAAACCAGCCGAACCAGTTCCGCCCCCCACCCGCACTCGGAGAACGATGCGGCGTCTTCCCTCATGCCTGCCATGTGCGTCGTCAACCCGATCGGAGCACAGCCAATGTCACCCGATCCACCGGGTGGACCACAAGCCGTCCGAAATGACGGTTGGCAAGGCGGGCTCAACGAATACACTCCACTCCATGCCAGACGCGGAATCCTCCATCGAAACGCCCGCCGTGGGCGATGGTGCCGGGTGTCCACGCGCAGCCTCAAAAAGAGCCCCTCGACCGCGTTTTGAATAACCGCCGGACTGTCATCCGATCCTCACGCCCTGCATGAAACACCTCCTGCTGCTCCTTGTCGTCTATTCCATGTGTTCCGTGGCCGAAGGAGCGGCCAAGGGCAAATCCCCGGCTCCAAAGGCGCAGTCAACAGCAGATCTGGCGGAGGGCATCGCGCCGTCGCTGGTGAAGATCACGCAACTGGGCCGCGAGGGCGCGGATGGCATCGGATCGGGCTTCATCGTGAGCGCGGATGGCATGATCGCGACGAACCTGCATGTCATCGGCGAGGCGCGGCGGCTGCAAATCGAGATGCACGACGGCAAAACGCATGCCGTGACCTCCGTGCATGCGACGGACGCGCATCGCGACCTCGCCCTGCTCAAAATCGACGTGAAGGGGCTCAAGCCGCTGCCGCTCGGTGACTCGGCCAAGGTGCGGCAGGGCGAAAGCGTGGTGGCAATGGGCGCGCCGGAGGGCCTCGGTTTTAGCATTGTGCAGGGCGTGCTCTCCGCCACGCGTGAGATCGACGGCAATGACATGCTGCAAGTGGCGATCCCGATCGAGAAGGGCAACAGCGGCGGCCCGCTGCTCGACATGCAGGGGCGGGTCCTGGGCATCCTCACGCTGAAGCACATCAAGACGGACAACCTCGGCTTTGCGATGCCGGTGAACGCTTTGAAGAAACTGGTCGAAAAACCCAACCCGGTGCCGATGAACCGCTGGCTGACGATCGGCGTGCTGAATCCGAAACTGTGGAAGCTCCATCTCGGCTCCCAGTGGTCGCAGCATGCCGGGGTGATTCACGCCGATCTGCCTGGTGACGGCTTCGGCGGGCGGGCGCTGTGCCTTTCGACGCAAAAGCTGCCGGAGGACACCTTCGAGACCGCCGTGACGGTGAGGCTGGATGACGAGAGCGGCGCGGCGGGACTTGCCTTCTGCTCCGACGGCGGGGACCGGCACTACGGCTTTTATCCATCCGGTAGCAAGCTGCGCCTGACACGCTTCGACGGGCCGGACGTGTATTCATGGACGATCCTCTCCGACGTGCCGAGCAATGCCTACAAGCCGGGCGAGTGGAACACGCTGCGTGTGCGTGTGGAGCCGGAGAAGATCACCTGCTTTGTGAATGGTAAAAAGGTGATCGAGACGGACGACACCGGCCTGCGCGGCGGTCTGGCCGGCCTGTGCAAGTTCCGCACGACCGTGGCGGACTTCCGCGGCTTCCGAACCGGCACTGACCTCACGGAGAAGCCGTTGGAGCCGGAGCTGGCCTCCAAGTTCCGCAGCGAGATCGAATCCCACCTCGCGCAGGCCTCCACGCGCGATCAGACGCTCGACAAGCTGCTGGAGAATCCGGCCGCGGGCCGCCGTGTCCTTTCGGAGCAGCGCAAGCAGCTCGAAGAGGAGGCGGCCAAGCTGCGCGAGCTGGAGCGTGAGCTGCACCGCCGCGCCATGACGAAGGAAATCCTCGCGGAGCTCGAAAAACCGGAGCCGGAGATCAACCTGCTGCGCTGCACGCTGTTGCTCGCCCGCCACGACAACCCGGAGATCGACGTGGCGTCGTATTTGAATGCCTTCAAGGGCCTCGTGGCCGATTTGACGGACGATCCAGAGATCAAGAAGGGCACCCTTTCCGCAGTGAAGCGGCTCAACCGCTATCTGTTCGAGGAAAACGGCTTCCATGGCAGCCGCGGTGACTACGAGAGCCGCAGCAACAGCTACATGAACGAGGTGCTCGACGACCGCGAAGGCCTGCCGATCACACTGAGCGTGCTCTATGTTGAGCTGGCCTCCAAGCTGGGCATCCAGGGCGTCTTCGGCGTGCCGTTGCCCGGGAAGTTCATGGTGGGTTACCGGGACGGGCCGGAGGGCGAGCTGCAGCTCATTGATGTGTTCGAGCGCGGCAAGGAGCTGACCGTGGCGCAGGCGGCGCTGCAATTGAGCGACACGAGCGAGCTTGCCGAGGAGTTCCTCCAGCCCGCCGCCAAGCGCGACATCCTGCTGCGCATGCTGCGCAACCTCCTCGGCAGCAGTTTTGACGAGACACGCTCCATCCGGGAAAGCATGCCGTATCTTGACCTGGTGCTCGCCATCGACCCGACGGCCGCCACGGAGCGCCTCACCCGCGCGCAGATGCGCCAGCGCCTCGGTGACAAGGCCGCCGCGCGTGAGGATGTGGGCTGGCTGATCGAAAACTTCCCCGAGGACGGCCCCGCCGAGCTGATCCAGCAACTGGACCGCTGGATGCATTCCCTGCGCGAGGAATGACGCCATCCCCAAAAAAGAGAAAGCGCCCCGGGCGGAGCCGGAGCGCTTTCAAAACCCGCCTGTGCCGTCCGAGACAGCGGGCTCACGTATCCCATGAGTCCAGGTGGGAACCCGCATGGACGGAATGCTGTCTTCCAGTGAAGGCATGACATGACATCCCAGATGCGCAGTCCCCGATAGGTTTGAAACGGGCCGGGCCACAAAGCTCAATAACGAACACCGCAGGAAAGGGGTCGCAGGGAGGATGGAAAAGAGCACGCGTCAAGACGCGCATGAGGGGATGATAGAGAAGGACGCGCGCGAGGCCAAGCACTGTTTTCAGCGCCGTGCCGGTCACAACGTGGCGAGGATCTCTTCAAACCGCGCGCGCCAGGTGGTAACGTTCGTTTCACTGAGGAGCCATTGGCGGCCGCGGGTGCCAGATTCGACGCGGACGGGGTGGGGAGTGGCTTCCATCGTCACCACATCACGGGCCAGAGATTCGGCGTCGCCGGGCTCGTGGAGCAAGCCGGTTTGCATATGCTGGACGGTCTCGGCGAGGCCGCCGGAGCGCGCGGCGAGCACAGGCTTGGCGTAGTCGTAGGCCTCGTAGGCCACGAGGCCGAGCGGCTCCCACCACACCGAGGGTGCGATGAGGGCGCGGCAGCGGCGGAGCGCCTCCGACTTCGTTTCCCCGCCGATCTGGCCGAGAAAGCCGATGTAGTGGTTCGTGCGCATGCGCTGGTGCACCAGCGGCTCCTGCGGACCTTCACCGGCGATGTGGAGCATGGGCGTTTTGTCACCGAGCTGGTCACGCAGGCGGTCCCAGGCGTCAAGCAGCACGCTGAGGCCTTTTTCCGGCACGAGGCGGCCGAGGAAGAGGTAGTAGCCCGCGTCCTCCGTGCGCGGCGCGGTGCTCAAGGCATCCCAGGAATGACGCAGCGTGTGAATTTTCTCCGGCTCGACGAGCCCGGCCTGCACGATGCGATCCCGCATGAAATCGGAGATGGCGATCCAGGCTTTCACACTCTGCAGCCACCCGCTACGGCGCAGCAGCTTGAGCATCAGCGCCAAGAGCAGGCTCTTCACCACCGATCCCTGCCACGCACCGGCCAGCACCTCCGCGCGGTCCTGGCCATACAGCCCGTCAGGACACACGCGGCCGTTTACGAAGAGCGTGCCGCCGACGGAGAAAGGGCGGAAGTTGTGCAGATACTGGATCACCGGCACGCCGCGCTTCTTTGCGGCGTGATACAGAGCGGGCGAGCCGACGGGGTAGATGTTATGAAACAGCGCTGCCTGCGCGCCGCTCATGTCGAGCGCGGATTCAAAGCGCACGCGGGCATCCGTGTTGTAAAAGAGCCGCTTCATCTGGCCGGCGGGGCCGGGAGCGCCTTCGCGCCGCCATTCCGCGCTCTCGAAGAAGCAGCGGGACATCTCATGCGCGCTGCTGAGATGATTGTAGATGCGATCGACGCTCTTCTCCTCGCCACCGGGGAAAAGATAACGGTTAAACACCTGCAGCATCGCCACGCTCATGCACCGCACTCCTTCCAGCATCCGCCATGCCACACGTCCGGCGATCCGCAACGTGCCCAGGAGATGTCATGGCAGGCCGAGTAAATGAAAATCAGGTTCACACAGTACTTTGGCCTCCGGCCCGGATCGAGTCAAACCCTCCGGCGTTACTTCAAATTGACGGGTTTCCCGGTTTTGGCATCGCCCTTTTGGATGAAGGGCAATGCACCTGTGAAGGCTTCGGACACGGAACTGAAGCTGGCGAGCTTGCGCTGGGTGGCACCGTGCCAGAGGCTCGTTGTTTCGCGAGGCGCCAAAGTCACGGTGTATTCGGCTTTGAGCAGATTGGGGGCGATCCAGGATAGCTTGGGCTCATATTGGGCACCCTTCTCCGAAAAGGCCAGGGCGGTCGCGGGGCGGGCCTCACCAGCGAATTCGACGATGATGCTGCCTCCGAAGTTGGACGCCTCGACCGGGTCTTTCCACGGGTCGATTTTGTCGCCAGCTGAGCTGTAAATCGCCGCTGGGGGCGCCGCGAAGGTGGTGACATAAGCGATGCGGATCGAAATGGGGCTCTCTGTTTTGTTTAAAAAGCCATCGCTCACGAAAGGCATGCCCTGCCGGTCAATCCGCCCGGCTTTTCGGACTACGGACACATTTCCATCCAATGAAGATCCATGAACCCCGCGGTCCTCCTTGGGTCTCGAATCGGTGAAAGTCTTCCGGACGAAGATGGAGGGACTGGCAAAAGGCAACGGTGCGTCCTCGATCCACAATTGATGAGCGCTGAGCACGGTGTCTGCATTTCGGAGGCTGCCATCAAACAGTTTGTCCCAACTCTGCGAAAACTCGTCCCCTGCTCTCGGCGGCAGAATAGGCAGCTCTCGAAACATCGGGTCGGATATGTAGCCGTCGATGTTCAGGCTCCTGTTGATGGTGGAGGAGTCAACCATACGACTGAACTCATGGCTGGCGGGCGCTTTGAATTGAGTCGGTCCGGCTCCCTCTTCGAGTATGATCAGCCGGAGCCCATGCATGAGATGACGCACCTCGCCAGGCTTCACAGCCATGGAATGGCGGATCGCCAACGTGCTGTTGTCCTTTTTCCAGACAAGTCGCATGGCATTCGACCCATTGTTGCCTCGATATTTGATGATTGGGACGGTGGGAGATGCTCCCCTTTCCGAAATGGCGGCGATCCACACGGCTTCGGACTGGATTTTCAGAGCTCCGTCGGCCTCGATATCGACCGGTTTGAAATTGGAATCGATGAAGCCCTTCACGGTGGCTGGAAGCTGGCACACGAACTCAACAGTCGAGTTTTTGGCTTCTTTGCCCTGGAAAGTGAGGGTGTCGGTGATGGCGAGAAAGGTCGTCGCGATACCGATGGGATTCCCGGCTTGCCGGGAGACCCAATAGTCTCCTGCCTGGCCTTCGCAGATATGAATGAGGCCTGCATAAACTTCTTTGAACCTGCTCTCGGGTATGGGCCGGAACCTGGGATCTGATGGTCTGGGCATGGTTTCAGCGCCGAAGTTCTCCTGAGCTCTCCAGATCTGCTGCAAGTCTGGAAAAGAGGCCAGACGGTGCGCTTTGGGTGACACTTCGATGCCGTCGATGATGAGTTTGGCAGCTAGGGGAAAGCTTTCACCCTTTCCCACACTGCCATCCTCGTGGAAGTCCCAAATGCCGCTGCCAAACATGTGCTCGGGCCGCGTCGTTTTGGTCAGGGGCGGCCTGCCGGGCGCTGGCTTGGGCGCGGCTGCGGGAGACAGCTTTGTGCCTGACGGCGGAGCGGTGACAACTGCTGGAAGCACCGGCAGGGGCGGCAGTTTTGCAACGTCCCAGAGTGAAATGGACGTGTTTCGGTGTCCGCACGCGATTTGCGTCCCATCGGGAGAGAAGGCGACGGATGACACATCATTTCCAGGAACCAGCGTCTGTCCGATGAGCTTTCCCGTTTCGACTTCAAACACGATGAGTCGCACATGACTTCGCACCTGGTCGCTCATGATCGCTGCGACGTGCTTTTCATCTGCTGACACGGCAGCGAAGATGTTGGGATAAAAGGAGAACTGCCTTGGGTAGTCGAATGGAGGAAATACGCGATCTGAAAACAGGCTGACGACGCCACGCTGAGTGACATAAGCTCCTGCTCTCGGAAGAACCGCTAGGGAGTCGCTCCGTTGTTTCATCTCAGTCACCACACCGTCAGTGAGGTTGAGAGACTTCCACTGCGATTCAATCGGGTCAAAAAAGGCGAATTGGGAACCTTGAAATAGCCACTGGCCGGATTCCACCCGGATTGGTTCACTCAACGTCCGTGCAGACGTGTCCGACAGGCTTTTGCGGACCGTGGTTGGGTTGCCATGCCCGTGAGCAGCAATCACCCAGGTGCCGTCCGGGTGCATGTATACTCCGGAGTACGGATAGGTGGGTTTCTGCCGCACCCCACCAAACGCCAAGACCGGCGTGATAATGGCCGGTTTGGCCGGTGGAGCACCCTCCAGAGGCGGCAGTTTCCATTTCAGAAAGTCATTCCCCTCCTCAGCGATGACTTCGGTGCCGTTCGAGACGACGGACACAGTTCTGATCATCGCCTCGACAGGAATATGTTCATCCTGGGCTTTCAGCCAGGCACGCGGGCGGCGTGACTGCATGTCCCACACCCAGATTCCCTCCACATCGGCCGCCAGAAGATTCTTCCCGTCCGGCAAATACTTCAACAGATGGGGGGCCCACTTGTTTTGAGTCAGCCGCGCAGGATGGCTGGCGTCCGCAGATGAGAGACTCACCGCCTCCATGCCGTGATCATACACAACCAGGACAAGCCTGCCGTCTGGTGAGAAAGCGCCGCCGTGGTTTCCCCCCAATTTGATGCGTCGTGTTTTTTTGGAACTGAGATCGGTGATGCGGGCATCAACCGATGAGATCACGAGCAACGATTTGCCATCCGGAGAGAACTGAAACTGCTTCAGCACCTTGCCCCCGCCAGTCATCTCATCCCACGACAAATCTTCATCAACATAGGACTGTTGCCATTTGCCACCGTTGGTTCTCAGACAGCGCACTTCGGAATTGGATCCAAAGGCGAGGTGAATGCCGTCTGCGCTGAGCGCCAGCTTGCCGGAAATGCCTGCGGGCAGCTCAAGATCCACTTTGACAGGCTGCAGCGTGGAAAGAGGAACCCGGAGCACCTGCGATCCCTCGTCTGAAGCCCGGATGAACCAAAAATCATCAGCACGAACCGCCAGCCGATCAGACAGAAAGCGCATGGAACGCGAGGCTTCTGGAAAATCATACTGGCGCACGAGCAAACCGTCGCTGCTTTGCAGCAGGCGAAGACTCTGAATGCCGTTCCAGATGCTCAGCACGATCACAGCCTTGTCATCGAGAGTGAAGGCGATGCTGGAGATGCTTTCTCCATTGCGCATAGGCAGCATCCAGCGGCGTGCGCCACCGGCCATTTCAAAGCAACCCAGATTGCCCGCCTGCCATGCCATCGAATTGCGATCGGGGTCCAGGTCGGGT
Source organism: Verrucomicrobiaceae bacterium (assembly GCA_015075365.1). Taxonomy (GTDB): domain Bacteria; phylum Verrucomicrobiota; class Verrucomicrobiia; order Verrucomicrobiales; family Verrucomicrobiaceae; genus Prosthecobacter. The sequence goes on along the minus strand of JABTUN010000003.1, from coordinate 327,554 downwards.
TTGTCGGCTCCCAGGCGGGACAAGGCACAAAGCAGGTCACCCTTCTGGGACAAGGCCCAGACATCCCCCACATTGTACACTGCTGTCCGGGTCGCACGAAGAGTCTGCGGATCCATCCGCCACTGGTTCAACGGGTTGATGCCCTGCCGGTTTTGATCCAGACCAAAAATGCCTCCTGATCGGTGCCAGACCACTTTGCCTTCGATGAACCCTCCCACTCCAGGCGAACCCAAAAAGCCAGTCAGTGCAGGGTTTGAAGAGTATAACGGCTCCAGTCGGGCATCGGCTGCATGAACAAAGTTCGCGAGAAGCAGGATCGCGGTCAGAGTGAAGTAACGGCTCATGGCAGTAGATTGAAGCGGATGGGTTCTATTTGGTCAGTTGAGCCACAAATCCGAGCTCGACCTGCTCTCCCGACTTTCTTTTGACCGTCAGAAGAACAAGCGGTCTCGTCGGTCGCAATCCGTTCATGAACTCTTCATCCGACTGGACAGTGTAACGCGGAAAGCCTCTGCCATTGACCTTCAGAATGAAGTCGCCTTGGGCAAGGCTCACCTTCCCGTCACGGGATTTGAAATCATGGAGAACCAGAAGCGCCTCAAACTTGGCGGGCAGAAGCAGTTCGTTTCTCTTCTTGTCGTCGATCAAGGCGACTCTCAATCCAGCCACCAGCTCATATTCCAAGGCTGGCACAACAGGCTTCACTCCGGGAGGAGCGATCAATGCAGCTTCTGTTTCCTTCGCAGCACCGTCGCGCGAATAGGTCAGCTTCACCCGATCTCCAGCGCCGAAGGTCGTCATCCGCATCAGGAAGCGTGCCCGGCTTGAAACAGCCAGGCCATTCACTGCCGTGATGACATCGCCAGGTCGCAGTCCGGCCTGGTCACCCGGCAGGCCGGCCTCCACATGCGTCACCACGGCCCCTTTTTCAGCCGAACCGAGCTTGAGATTTTCAACCGCCTCTCGATTCACATCTGCCAGGCGCACTCCCAAGTATCCCCGCCCCACCCGACCGTCCCGTTGCAAGTCGTCCGCGACTTTGAGGGCAAGATTGATCGGTACCGCCAGGCCGATTCCCTCGCCGCCATAGCGTGCTGTGTTCATGCCCAGCACGCGCCCTTTTCCATCCACCAAGGGCCCGCCAGAATTTCCTGGATTGATGGCGGCGTCCGTTTGCAGGAAATCCTGAAGCTGGCTCGACAAGCCGGAGATCTCTGAACGCCCGGTCGCGCTCAAGATGCCCATCGTGACCGTTTGCTCCAGGCCGAAGGGGCTGCCCAGGGCCAGAACCACATCTCCAGCAGCCGCTCCATCGCTGTTTGTCAGTGTAGCCGGCTTCCACGTCCCGCTTTTCGCACGCAGGAGAGCCACATCCGTCGCACCATCGAATCCCACAATCTCCGCCGGAACATCGTTGGCGCTGCTTCGAGGCCGAATCATGAGCTCCTTCGCTCCATAGACCACGTGGTAATTCGTCAGGATCAGTCCGTCCGCCGTCAGCACGATGCCGCTGCCATTCCCACCCTTCTCTACCGTCTCATTCGGTGAAACATCAAACCCGTCGGCATTCCATTCATTTTTAGGCTTCCAGTGCCGCACCCAGATGGTGACCACGCTGTCGCGAACGCTGCTGACTGCATCCCGATAGCTGAGGACCACCTCATCCCGATGGTCCAACGCTTTGTCATCACGCAATACGACGGAACGAAGTCCGTCCGCCAGAACGGGCCAGGCTGACAGCAGCAAACAACACAGAGGCAAGCGCATGGGAAATGCTAATCAGAAATCATCCCACCTGCCCACCAAAAAGTACTGCCAACACCGCACGAGACACCCGGGTCGAGTCAAATTCTCCGCAGCCGCCTGCAAGTCGGCGGGGAATGCAATCCCGCCCTCCGCTTGCTACATGACCGTGAACGTCACCTCCGGGCTGGCGTCGCCGCCTTCATTGAGGGCGATGAAGCGGATCTTCACCACCTGACCCGCGTTTGGGAATCTCAAAGCCAGCGACCATCGAGCGCGTAACGATTCAGCTGCGAGGAGCCTCATGCTCCCAAAGCGTGCCTTCATCATCATGCACCAGGCCGATGCCGGAGAATGTCTTTCCCGCGAAGACGGCCTGCAAGTCATCCAAATTGCCCAAGGTGCCGGCGAAATGGGGTTCGACAGCAGCGACGGACCAGGCGAAGGCCAACAAGAAAAGAGTGATGCGCAGGGGCTCAAACGAGGGCTTTAGCGGCATTCTGCAAGCCCCCGAATATTCGGGGGCGCGACTCAGGACGGCATGTGACGCCGCGCCCATTCCTCCAGTACATACAGCATCCACACGCGCTGGCTCAGCGGCCACGCGGCCTTCGAGTCGAGCGTGCTGTTGAAATAGGCGTCGCAGGCGGCGGAGGTCGCCCGCGCATCGACGAGGCCGCGCTGGCGGCAGCGCTGTGACGAGAGCGTGTCACGGATGCGCGCCTGCCACTGCGGCATGCGCATCCACTTCATCAGCGGCAGCGTGAAGGTCTTCTTGCGCCGGTCCTCGTAGATCCAGGGCGGCAGCAGCTCGCGGAAGGCCTCGCGCAGGATGCGTTTGCCACCGAGGGACGTGAGTTTGGCCTCGGGAGGGATCTTCCCGGCGAGATCGAAGACCTCGCGGTCCACCAGCGGCACGCGCAACTCCAGGGAGTGGGCCATGCTGGTCACATCGTTATCACGCAGCAGCGTGTTGGCCAGGTAGGTGTGGGTTTCATGTAGCAGCAGCTCATGCAGCCAGGAATCGGGCGCATGCACCGCCAGCGCGGGCGAGGAGGACATTTCCGCCGGAGAATGCAGGAGCCGTGCCACCTCCGCAGGCGGGATGATCGTGCGCGCGTGCGCATGCCAGGCGGCGACATGGTCCCCTGCCCCGCCGAGCGCATAAAAGGCCGCCTTCCAAGCGCGATGCCCGCGCAGCGCCTGCGGCAGCACCGCATCCAATGCCCGCGCGAGGCCACCCGCGCTCTGCAGCGGCGATTTCGCGGCGAGAGCGACAAGACGGTGATAATTGTAACCCGCCCACCATTCGTCCGCGCCCAGGCCGCTGAGCGCCACCTTCACCTCGCGCGCGGCGACTTGCGACACGAGCCAGGTGTTCAGCGCATCGCCCGTGGGCTGGTCCATGTCATCGAAATAGCGGTCGAGCCGCGCCTCCAGCGACGCGGCGGAGACGCGCTCGCGGATGAAGTCGCAGCCGAGGAATTGCGCGGTGCGCTCCGCGGCATCGGTTTCATCCGGCACGCCGGCGTTTTCCTCGTAGCCGATGGAAAAGGCCTTCACGCGCTGCTGGCCCGCCGCGCGCATGCAGGCGGCCATGAGGGTGGAATCGAGCCCGCCGCTGAGAAAGACGCCCACCGGCACATCCGCCACGAGATGCGCGGTCACGCTGGCCTGCACGCCTTCGCGCACGCGGCGGCGCTGTTCGGCCGGATCCGTGACCCACGCGGCTTTTCCGGGCCAGTGAGGCTCAAACCAGCGCTTGAGATGCATGTGACCGTCCTTCCACACGAGGAAGTGCCCCGGCGGCAGGCACTGCACACCTTCCAGCATTGTCTCCGGGGACTGCACGGCTCCCCAGCGGAGAAACTGGGCAAGCGCGGGCCGGGAGACGCGCGCGGAGCCATCCAGCATTGCCACGGCGCGCAGTTCGGAGCCATAAAGCAGCGCGCCATCGGACCGCAGGCGGTAATAGAGCGGTTTGATGCCGAAAGCATCGCGCGCGAGCACGAGGGTGTGCATCTGCGCGTCCCACCAGGCCAGCGCGAACATGCCGCGCAGGTGGCGCAGCGTGTGCTCGATGCCATCCCGCGCGATGAGCGCGCCGAGCACGGCGGTGTCACCGGTGGAGTCGAGTTCGACATCGCCCAGCGTGCCGCGCAGCTCGCGGTAGTTGTAGATTTCACCATTGAAGGTCAGCGTGAAGCGTGCGCCCTCAAAACGCATCGGCTGGCGCGCGTGGTCGCTGAGATCGAGGATGGAAAGGCGGCGGAATCCCATCCAGCCCTGCTCCGTCAGCGCCTCCGCGCCATCATCCGGCCCGCGATGCGTGATGGCAGCCAGCGCGCGTGCCTGGAGGGCGCGCTCCTCCTCACGCCAGGGCGTGTGGATGCTGGAGCGAAACCATCCGAGGAAACCGCACATGAGAGGGAGCTAGCAGTAACAGGCAGAGACGGCACGCGTCAATGGCAACCCCGGACGCGGCAGCGGAGTCATGCGCGCCGCGTTTCGCCAATGACACCTGGAGTGGACATCCTGAGATGAAAGGATTGCTGCACGAGACAGGCTGCCTTCCGCCATGCGCATCCTATGCCTTCCCCTCCTCCAGCCCGCGCAGCAGGCGTGTCATGAGGCCGCCCTCGGCGGGAGGCTCGTAATGGCGTTTTTGCATGGCGGTGGTGATGATCTGCTCCGCGTGTGTCACGGGCATGGAGTAGTGGCCGTCGATCTCCGACCAGTGGACCGTGGAGCGCGGCAGGAGGGAGGCGAGGCGCTCCGTGTAGGTCCAGGCGATGTTGCGGTCCTGCTTTCCATGCCAGAAGTGGATGGGAAAGGTGATGCGGCTCACCTCAAAGCCCCATTCATTCAGATAGATGTCCGCATCAGCGATGACATGGGCGGCAGGACGCTCAAGCGCGCCGAGCGTGGCCTGGCAGACGACGCGGAAGACCTCCGGATCACTCAACACGCGCCGGTCCTCCGCGCCGAGCATGCGCAGCAGCAGGCGATGCACCACGCTGCCGGGCCGCAGCCGCGCGATGAGCGCACCGAGCTTCAAGATGCCACCGAGCACGCTGGGAAGGTATTTCCGCATCTGGATGAGCAGGCGGTAGATCCAGAACATCTCCCGGTGCCCCAAAAACGTCAGCGGCGGCGCGCCGCAGATGATGGTGGCGGAGAGAAGGCGCTTCGGCATCAGCAACGCGCATGCGAGCACATAGGGCCCGCCGCCGGACCAGGCGATGACGTGCCAGTTGTCCGCGCCGATGTGCGCAGCGAGCTCCGTGAGCGTTTGCTGCCAATCAGCGAGCCTGCGGCCGGGCTGCGGATCCGAAAGGCCGATGCCGGGCCGGTCCGGGCAGATGAGACGCAGTCCGTGCTTCCTGGCGATGCCGTCAAACAGACTGCCCTGCACGCGCGAGGAGGGCCATCCATGAAAGTAGAAGCCCACCTCGCCCCGCGGATCGCCATACTCGGCGTAGCCGAGCCTGAAGCCGTTCGAAAGGGTGATGACGTGGTCGGACATGCCGGGGAACGTGCGGGAGAAGGCTAGAGCCCGCGCTCCGCGGCAGCGAGGTCTTTTTCACCAAGGATGCGGGAGCCGTGCGGCACGCCGTAGGCTACCTGGAGGCCGAACTGCCGCACCGCCTTCTCCTGCAGGTGCGCCACGGCCTCCTCCACGGAGTCGGTCCACTTGATGAGGTCAATGTCCTCAGGGCTGATGGTGCCGCGCCGGACCATGGCGTCGATGAAGCGGCGCATCTCCTCCCAGAACTCGCTGCCCATCACCACGATGGGGAAGTTCTTGATCTTGCCGGTCTGGATGAGCGTGAGCGCCTCAAACATCTCGTCCATGGTGCCAAAGCCACCGGGCATGATGACAAAGCCGTAGCTGTATTTGATGAGCAGGGTCTTGCGCACAAAGAAGTGCTCCATCGTCACCCAGCGGTCGAGGTAGGGATTGTGGCTCTGCTCAAAAGGCAGGTGGATGTTGCAGCCCACGCTGCGACCGCCCACGTCCTTGGCACCGCGGTTGGCCGCCTCCATGATGCCGGGGCCGCCGCCGGTCATGACGGTGAACCCCATGCGCGCCAGCTCCGCGCCCATGTCCCGCGCCAGGCGGTAGTAGGGATGATCCTCCGCGAAGCGGGCGGAGCCAAAAACCGTGACGCAGGGCCCCACGAAATGAAGCTGGCGGAAGCCCTTGAGGAAATCCCACACCACGCCCATGAGCAGGGAAAATTCACGCCGGCGTGTGTTCGGGCCGTGCAGCAGCTCCCGGTCCACCATCTGGCGGCGGAATTGCCTGTCCTCCCGCACCTCCGCAGGGCTGGCCGGCGCCACCGGTGCGCCGCAGAGCATGGTTTTCTTGTCGGATTCGCGATCGTGGAGCGGGGAGGCAGGCATGAGAAAGACGGTGCGGGTTCAGAGTGCGGCGCAGGGAGATACGTTCAGGCCAATACACGCGGATTGGCGGCCGCCGCCACGAAAAAGCCCGCAGGGCGGCACAGTGGAAAGCGGCGGATCGCCTGTCGAAACCCACGTCACTCTGCCAGACGCACGTCCTCTCCCGCTTCCCGGAGGAGCGTCAGAACAGCTCCGCCTGAGCCTTGACCGGGGGGATCATGCCCAGCTTTTTGTAGGCGGCGGGCATGGCCACGCGGCCGCGCGGCGTGCGCTTCAGGTAGCCCTGCATGACGAGATAGGGCTCGTGGACGTCCTCCAGGGTGCTGGCGTCCTCCCCCACGGCCACGGCCACGCTGCCCATGCCGACGGGGCCGCCGTCAAACTTGCCGATGACGGCCTCCAGGATGCGGGTGTCCATCTCGTCGAGGCCGCTCTCGTCAATATCACGCATGCTGAGCGCGGCATGGGCCACAGCGCCGGTGATGACGTTCTGCGCCTTCACCAGCGCGTAGTCGCGCGCCCAGCGCAGCAGGTGGTTGGCGATGCGCGGGGTGCCGCGGGAGCGGCGGGCGATCTCGTGCGCGCCCTCCGCCTCCATCGGCACGGCGAGCAGGCGCGCGGAGCGCATGAGGATGTGCTCCAACTCCTCCGTGGTGTAGTAATCGAGCCGGTTCGGGATGCCGAAGCGGCTGCGCATGGGCGCGGTAAGCTTTCCGGCGCGCGTGGTGGCGCCTACGAGGGTGAAAGGCGGCAGGTCGAGGCGGATGGTGCGCGCCTTCGGCCCCTGGTCGATGATGATGTCCAGCCGGAAGTCCTCGATGGCGGGATACAGGTACTCCTCCACGCTGGGGTGCAGGCGGTGGATCTCGTCGATGAACAGGATGTCCCGCTCCTGCAGATTGGTGAGGATGCCGGCCAGATCCCCCGCGCGCTCGATCTGCGGGCCGCTGGTGGTGTGCAGCTTCGAGCCGACAGCGCTGGCGATGAGGTTGGCGAGGGTGGTTTTTCCCAATCCGGGCGGGCCGCAGAGCAGGACATGGTCCAGGGACTCGCCACGCAGCCGGGCAGCCTCCACCATGACGAGGAGCTGCTCCTTGACCTTCGTCTGGCCGTGAAACTCCGAGAAATCCGCCGGACGGAGGGCCAGGTCGAAGGATGAGTCGGGTTCGTTGAGCGCGGGATTCACTGGCGGCAGCTAAAGCCAAAGTGGAACAGGTTTGCAACCTGTTCCGGCGGAGCGGATGAGCAACAAGCCAGGAACGATGACGAGAGGCGGATGCTCGTCGAGAAGATCAAGACCAAGTGAGATAAGAGATAAGCTCGTGAACCGGGGCACCGGCATGAACAGGTTATAAACCTGTTCCACTTTTCACCGCGACGACCTCCACCTCGTACTTCAGCGAGGGCGGGAGGCAGTTCGTGATGGTGGTGCGGGCGGGGCAGGGCGCGGGGAAGTATTCGCGATACAGCTTGTTGTACAGCGGCACATCCTCTGCTTCCCGCACATAATTGCGCGTTTGCACGACATGCGCGAGGTCGCTGCCGGCGGCTTCGAGCACCTTGCGCACGTTTTCGATGCTGCGGCGGAACTCGCCCTCGAAGGTGTCGCTTACAATGTTGCCCTGCGGATCGACCGAGGCCTGGCCGGAGACGAAAATCAGGTCACCCACGACGACGCAGGGGCTGAAGGGCAGATGAGACACGGGTGTGTCAGGCAACTGCGGATAGGAGACGAGCGGGTGGTTCATCGTCAGGCGATCAGCTCCGGAATAGCGCGTCCGTTTTCCACGATGTGAACCGGGCGGCCGTTGAGGTCGTTGAGGGTCACTTTCGCGTAATCAATGCCCAGGTGGTGATAGATCGTCGCCAGGAAGTCGCTGGCACTGCACGGACGCTCGACCACGTCCTCCCCGCGCTTGTCACTGGCGCCTATGACACCGCCGGTCTGGATGCCGCCACCAGCCCAGATGTTGGTGAAAGCGCGCGGCCAGTGGTCGCGCCCGGGTTGCAGCGTGCCGGTGGGGCCGCTGGCATCGCCCGCGCCGGTGCTGCGGTCGAAGCTGATCTTCGGCGTGCGGCCAAACTCGCCGGTGACGACGACAAGCACCTTCTTGTCGAGGCCGCGGGCATAAATGTCCTCGATGAGCGCGGAGACGCAGCGGTCGTAGGTCGGCATGCGGAAGCGCAACGCCTCGAACTGGTGCTGGTTCACCGCGTGGTCGTCCCAGTTGTTCACGCGGCCGCACAACGGCCCGCTGAGGCTGCTGGTGACGATTTCCACGCCGGCCTCGACGAGACGGCGGGCGAGGAGGAGTTGCTGGCCCCAGCGGTTGCGGCCGTAGCGGTCGCGCGTGGCCGGATCCTCCTTGCTGAGGTCGAAAGCATCGCGCGTCTTCGGATTCGTGAGCAGGGTGGCCGCCTGGGCCTCGAATTCATCCAAGGCACCGAGTTCGCCCTCGCGGTCAAAGGCGCGCTCCAGCTTGTCCAGGCTGCGGCGCAGTGCGAGGCGGTCGCTGAGGCGGCGCGTCTCCGACTCATCCTCCAGACCGATGTTGGGCACCTGGAACGTGGGGCGGTTCGGGTCGTCACTGACCGCGAAGGGCGCGTAGGCATCCCCCAGATAGGCGGGGCTCGAATACTCCGGCGAGGCCGCGGGCACGCCGATGTAGTTCGGCAGCGGATTGGAGCGTCCGCCTTCCTTGGCGCGCAGGTAGTGCGCCACGGACATCCAGTCCGGAAGGCGCGGCTTCGGCTTGTCACGCGTGTCCTTGTCCCCGGAGAACATCTGCATCGTTCCCGCCGGGTGGCCGCCCGCGGTCTGGTGCATGGAGCGCAGCACGGTGAACTTGTCCGCGATTTTCGCGCTCATGGGCAGCAGCTCGGTAAAATGCGTGCCCGGGACCTTTGTGCTGATGGTCTTGAAGGGGCCGCGATACTCGCTGCTGGCGTCCGGCTTCGGATCATAGGTGTCGATGTGTGACTGGCCGCCGGGCAACCACACCATGATGATCGACTTGCGCTCGCTTTTCGGCTTCAGCGCGTTTTCCGCGCGCAGTTTCAGCAGACCGGGCCAGCTCAGCGTGGCCATGCCGGCGAGGCCGAACTGCATGAAGCCACGGCGGGACTGGAGCGGGCCGCTGCAGCGGACGATGGAGGGCGTTTCGATCAAGAATGACATGCGTGAAACCTACGGCCCTGTGCAGCGAGGTATTTCGAGCCAAAACGACACGTCACCGCCTGCTGTGCGGCTAGTTTCTTCTTTCGCGGGCTTCCAAAGGCGCTAATCTCCGCCCCCCATGATCAAAGTCGGCCTCGTCTCTCTCGGTTGCGCAAAGAACCTCATCGACTCGGAAATCATGATCGGCCACCTCCAGCAGGCGGGCATGGTCATGACGCCCGAGCCGGACCTTGCGGACGTGCTCATCGTCAACACCTGCTCCTTCATCGACATGGCCAAGAAGGAGTCCATCGGGGCTGTGCATGATGCCGTGGACGGTCGCGCGACCTCCAAAAAGCGGGCGAAGCAGAAGATCATCGTCGCCGGCTGCCTCTCGCAGCGTTTTTCGCAGGAACTGCCCACCCTCATGCCGGACGTGGATGCCTTCATCGGGCTCGACCAGATCACGCAGGTGGCTCCGATCATCCAAAACCTCGTCGGCGTGAAGGATCACGAGCAGGAAAACCTCGTCACCAAGCAGCCGAAATACATCCCGGACTACGACACGCCGCGCTTCCGCCTCACGCCGCAGCACATGGCCTACATCAAGATCGCCGAGGGCTGCAATCATCCCTGCTCCTTCTGCATCATCCCGCGCATCCGCGGCCGCCATCGCAGCCGCACGCAGGAAAGCATCGTGCAGGAGGCTCGCCAGCTCGTGAAAAGCGGCGTGAAGGAGATCAATCTCATCTCCCAGGACACCACCTACTTCGGCATGGACAAATGGGAGGGCGAGCGCCCGAAGCCCCGCAGCGGCGTCGATTCGAGCAAAGGCGAGTCCCTTTCCACCCTCATTCGCGAGCTGAACAAGATCGAGGGCGATTTCTGGATCCGCCTGCTCTACACGCATCCCGCGCACTGGAGCGATGATTTGATCCAGGCCATCGCCGAAAGCCCCAAAGTGGCCCGCTACATCGACATGCCACTGCAGCACATCAGCGATCACATGCTCGATCTGATGAAACGCGAGACGAACGGCGCTTACATTCGCGACCTCGTGAAGCGCATCCGCGCCGGCATCCCCGGCATCGCCATCCGCACCACGTTCATCGTTGGATTCCCCGGCGAGACCGAGGCTGATTTCAATGAGCTGATTCAATTCATCGAAGACGCCGGGTTCGAACGCGCCGGTGTGTTCAATTACAGCCGCGAGGAAGGCACCCGCGCCGCCAGCATGGAGGACCAGATCCACCACATGACCCGCAAGGCCCGCTGGAACGAGGCCATGCGCGCCATCCAGCGCGGCGTGGAGAAATACAACCGCTCCCAGGTCGGCAAAACGCTCCGCGTGCTCGTCGAGGAACCCGGCGTGGCTCGAAGCGAGATCGACGCCCCGGACATCGACACCACCGTCTTCGTGAACAAGAAGCTCCCCGTCGGCTCCTTTGTGGACGTGAAGATCAAGGACTGGCGCGGCTACGACCTCGTCGCCGCGTGAGCAACGATCAACGCCACGCCTGCGCCCATTGCTTGGCGAAGTAAGTCAGGATCATGTCCGCTCCTGCGCGGCGGATGCCGATGAGGGATTCGTGGACGATTTTCGCCTCGTCGAGCCAGCCGGCGGCGCTGGCGGATTTGATCATCAAATACTCGCCGCTGACCTGGTACGCCGCGATGGGCAGCGTGGTCGCCGCGCGGATACGGCTGATGATGTCGAGGTAGGGACCGGCGGGCTTCACCATGAGGATGTCCGCGCCCTCCGCCTCGTCGAGCGCGCACTCGCGCAGGGCCTCGCGGGCGTTCGCGGGGTCCATCTGGTAGGTTTTCTTGTCTCCGGCCTTCGGCGCGGAGTCCAGCGCGCCGCGGAAGGGGCCATAGTAGGCGCTGGCATACTTCGCCGTGTAACTCATGATCGAAACGGCCTGAAAGCCCGCCCCATCCAGCGCGGAGCGGAGCGCGGCGACGCGTCCGTCCATCATGTCGCTCGGTGCCACGATGTCCGCGCCCGCGCGCGCATGGCAGAGCGCCTGCTGCTGCAAGACAGCCACCGTTTCGTCATTCAGGATGCGTCCATCGTCTGCCACGAGGCCGTCGTGGCCGTCGCTGTTGTAAGGATCGAGCGCCACATCCGTGATGACGCACAGTGTGGGATGCGCGGCCTTCAGCGCGCGGATCGCGCGCGGCACCAGGCCGTCATCGGCGTGGCAGGCAGCGGCATCGCGCGTTTTAAGTTCGTCCGGAATGCGCGGGAAGAGCACCACGGCGGGCACGCCCAGCGCGTGTGCCTCGCCCGCTTCCTTCACCAGCCCGTCGAGGCTCCAGCGCGTGCAGCCGGGCATGGAGGCGATGGGCGTGTTCTCCTTCCCCTCCTGAAAAAACAGCGGGTAGATGAGATGGCCGGAATTCAGGTCAGTCTCCCGCACCAGATCACGAATGGCGGGCGACTGGCGGTTGCGGCGGGGGCGGACGGGAAGGTTCATGACAGAAATGACGAATGACGAGTTACCGGATGACGAGGGAATGTCGAAGCTCCAATTTCATTCGTCATTCCGCAGCAATGGCGCTCACGGCAGCTCTTTGAGCTGAATGTGGCGGTATTCCATCACACCGCGGTCGCCTTCGAGGCCGATGGGGCCGGTGGCTGGGAGTTGCAGGGCGGCTTCCAGCACCTCGCCATTGCAGGTGCAGTGGGCCACGCCGTTCTTCACCTCGACGATCATCTGGTTCCACTCCTGCGGCTTGTATTGCTTCAAGTCCTTGTAAGGGCCGGCCACGAGATAATCGCGGCACTGGAGCTGCGGCTTGCGGATGAAGACGCCGCTGTCCGCGTTCACGCTGGCGCGGAATTCGAGCTTCAGGATGAAGTTCTTCGGAAATTCCGCCACGGTGTAAAGCTGGCCGGTCAGTTTGTCGGGTTCGTTGGGAAAGGTGACGGCGATGGCACCGTCCTTGACGATGTAGCGGCCCGCGTCGGCGGCCTCGGTCTTGCCGTCGTGCTTGGCGAGGATCTGGCCCGGATTCGGATCGTCCTTCTTCGTCTTCTGGCGAAAGCACCAGCCGGTGAGGTCCTTGCCGTTGAAGAGGGAGGTGAATCCGGGTTCCGGCGTCCATTCCTGGGCGTGCGCGGCGGTGGAAAGGACGAGGGCGAGGAGGAAGGTGGTGCGTTTCATGGTCGGAGAGGCCATTCAAAACGCCGCATGCCGCTCTGTCAGTCAGAATTTCGTGTCTGGATCAAGCTTTCCCATCGTGAAACCTTTCAGACATCTCCTCGGCACTCGATGGCTCATTGTCAGACCATAAAGCTCTGCCATCTTGCATTCGTGCCCCAGTATCCGTCCATCTCCGAATTGTTGGTCCCGTTTGCAACCGATCCTCCTGGATGGCTGGTTCATCAACGCGCAGGCGATTTGCCCGACCTCGAAGCATTTCTAAAATCGCGGACGGTCTTTTATCCCGGCTCCCGGCTGGACGGCCATCCAATGGAAATCTTTGGCGGCAGCCGATCCGCCCATTGTTTTGTGTTTGTGGATTACGATTGCTATACCGAGGAGGTAGTTTCATCCGAAACCCTGCCCGGCGGAGACACATTCTTAAAGGACTACGACGTGGTTAACCACCAGTATGTCACTGAGAACGAGCTTCTTGGAGGGAGAATTCATTGGCTGGTCATGGAGCGGCGAAATAACGCCACAGCCGATCAGATTCCGACTCGTCTGTGTCTTCTGTTGATGCACTGGGAGGCTGTCGCTGCCTATGAATTCCTTTATGGCCGACCGCAGGCCTGTCCGCCCTATGCAGTCGTGCTGCAAGACCATGGCGGTGACCTTTTCGGGGGAGACAGCCCCTTAAGTCGGCTGGCATTCAAGTTCGGCAAGCCTGAGTGGCTGTTTGTCGCCGACTTGTCGTTCACATGGATGCATGACATCGGCCACAGCTCCACGCCTTGGCCTGGCTATGAGCGTGTATCAAGTCCACTGCCGGGTGGCGATTTTGGAACCTTGCGCTCGCTTTTCCGGCACCAGCCTGATGTCGAAAGGTATTTCGCAGATCCATTCTCTTTTGTTTCCGAGGTACTCAAAGCGTCACGACGAGAGAATAAGCAGCTTTGGGCTCGGTACGCGCCGATCCGGGACGATGTGTTGGCAAAATGGGACGACCGGCCTGACCACCAGGCTTTGTGGGCGGAGCACCTCAGCACCAAATACTGGCTGTGGGACCAGTGCATATTTCTTCAGGACAAACTTCAGCACACACCATCCACAGCGGAGGCCGTGCGTCAGGCTTGGCAACGCCGCATCGACTTTCATCCCGCTGCCGTTCTTTCATGTCCGGCGTTCATGCGGCTTTGATTCGGACGGATTGCCGGACGATAAGCCTACCGGAAAGCGCCACCACTCGGAGCCGTGTTTAGAGGGAATCCAAGGCTTCTCGGCGCAGTCGGTCGCGCTCAAAGTCTTTGAGTGCTTGCTCGTCCACCACCTTTACGGCCGCTAGCAGCTCTCGTTTGTCCAGTTCCCGGCGCATTTCTTTCAACGCATTCTCCTGCTCGCGCAGCGCGAGAGAGAGATCGCATGGTGTGCAAATCGCCGTCTTCGCCCGCCGAAAATCCTGAGCGGATTCGATCAGCTTCCGAGCAAGCCTCTGAATCTGGCTGAAACATTCAAACCAGACCTTCTCGTCAGACGGCTGGTTCCAGACAACGACATGTTCCGCCCAGCCGGGATACTTGTTTCTGGCCTTATCGAAGAACCAAAGCCGCTTCGGATTATCTATCTCCAGCATAAGCCCCACCTGTTTGAGAACGTATTCGCACCATATCCAGTCCCACTCCGTCCGGAGGTTAATGGCGGGTGCGCTTTTAAGATGGCCATCGCAGGACATCACCGTATAGACTCCTGCCAGACCGAGCGCCTTAACGAGCAGCGCGACACCTGGGTCCAGATGCCGCACTGGGATGGGTTCGGCAAGCTCCCCAGTTTTGAAAGCCTCGAAGCTGTTTCCCAACGAAGGCACGCCTTCCATGCCGCATGCAGCACCCGATAAAAACACGTTGCGGCACACAGTCATGTCTTCGGCCGTTCCGATTCGTGCCGGGCTCCCGCCGTCCACAGGATGAGCGCTCACACCGCATTCCCGCAGGAACTGCAAATCGTCCACACTCCAGTGCAGAAGCCAGAGCTGGTCGTCCCGTAATTCCCCCCAGAAACCACGCCACAGCATGCATTCCAACAATGCTTCGGTGGGCTCCAGTGCTTCAATGCAGCGATTGAAAAATGATTCTGGATAGGTGGATTCAATCATAAGTCTGCTCCATTTGGTGTCAGACTCAAAACTACCGAACCCAGCTTTGAACTTGTTCTGCCGCCGCCCAATTAAACAATTGACGTTCCATGGCCGGCAGATCAATCCCGATTAACCCTCGGGCTACCAAAACATCTCGGTCTGCGTTGATGTCGTTCACATAGGTTGTGTAGTCGCCCCAAGTTGGATACGGAGCGTTCGGGTGGATGAAGGTCTGTTTAACGACCCGATCAAGAATTGGGAGCCTGATCGGACTGTTTGTTGCCCTCGACCAAAATGACAGGTGTTTAGTCAGGAACGACACCCCAATTTGGTGGAACTGCCCTTTGATAGCCATGATTGCGGGCCAGTTACCATCCGGAAGGGGCGTGCCGTGCGGGTGTGTCATCAACAGATTCACCATGGAGCCATAGACTCCGATCGGGCAATTTTGCGCAAAGCCGCCGCCTTGCACAAACACGTTCCGCCCAGCTCTACCACCCCACAGATGTATGCCGACCGCAATCGCCGGAAGCAACGGATGATCAATCTGGACGCCACCACCGCCAACTACATGGTTGATGTCATTTAAAATGGCCGATTCAAGAGCGTTGATCTCATTGGCGCCCAGTTGATCGACGACCTGCACCCCCGGAAGATAGTGGTTCAAGATCCCCTCGTATCCACGATTTTGCACGATGGTGAACATTCCTCGAAACGAAGTGGGGTTAGGTAGGGCCAAAGGGGGCGAATCGACAACCCATTCTAAATCAGGAATGGCGAGCCGCCCGTAAGGGCATACATTCGAGACTGGGTTTGGGAACGGAGGGGCAATTAGCATGCCGTCAACCACATGCAATTTCGCTCGTTGTCAAATCCACCACTTGAACCGGATCACGCAAATGAGAACTCGGAATCAGCAGCAAACCGCCACGGCATCTTCTATTCCTGCGAAGTCAAACGGTCGGAAGAGGAAAGGAGCCAAGTATGAGGACAGCTCCAAACTGCGCGGCTTGGGCGAAACTGATTCCTCGGAGTCCAAGGTAGAAACGCTCGAATCAAACTCAGCCAGCGTAGCTGGAGACGAGAATGAAGAGGATCGCCTCCTCGACTTGCTGCCTGGCCTATGCGCGAAAGAGCGTGCCGTTTACCGGGCAATGACCCAAATCCGAAATGATAGCATTCTGACATCCGCTGATATTCGGAGGAAGTTCCGCCTGTCGATGCACACAATCGGGTCGATCATGGCGCGAGTTCGCCGAAAACTGGAAATCTTTAAGAAGACACGGCCAGGGTCCATGTTTTGCACAGTGCCACCACTTGATGCAGCATCTCCTAGGGACGGGGTTAGTTTGCAGCACACATCTGACATGCTGTATCTGGCGCTCTTATTAGAGGGAGCTATGCGCACAGGCTGGATCGAGGATAGCATCGGAAATGACGGACACCGCGTTTACCGGCCCACACCCAAACCCGAGGTGCCAGCCACAAATGAGCGGCGTTACATGAAGGCACGAACTCTGAAAGGACTCGTGCTTCAACATCCCTTCTGGCGGATGCGCCGGTTGCGACACATGCCGAATGACCACCGCATCAACATGCCACGAGGGCTAGTATTGAAGCACCCGGTAAAAAAGGGGAGTGACCCCCTTTTGTCCGGCCCTTGGTTCGACCACTTCCACTCTTGGGCTGAATGCAGTGATCTGGTTGTACCGGCGGGTCAATTGTTGTGCCCAGTATGTGGCCCTACTGATCTCATCGCCGTATCCGTCCGCTCGCCAGCCGCGACCTGGCAAGCCCTTTGCGGCAGGGCATATGAGCTCGATTGTTGTGCGGGATGCCTTGGTGTTTTCGGGCAGACCTTGGGGCTGATGAACTGATCTCCAAACGTGTGGATCTGCCATCTACTGAGAAACACTCCTTCTCAGCGGCCTAGTTCCTTGCCGTTGAAGAGGGAGGTGAATCCGGGTTCCTGCGTCCATTGCTGGGCGTGCGCGGCGGTGGAAAGGACGAGGGCGAGGAGGAGGGCGGTGCGTTTCATGGTCGGAGAGGCCATTCAAAACGCCGCATGCCGCGCTGTCAGTCAGAATTTCACGCGTTGCAGCCGTGGCGCGCAACAAATCCGGCGCGGGGCTTGCTCCAGCCCTGGGAAGGTGATTATTTAGAATCCTGAGGCATCTGCCGTTTGTTCTGCCACCGGCAGCCAGCCTGCATCCACATCCTTTCCATGACCAAACTCGCCTTCGTCCTAGACAACGGCCGGGAAATCCAAGTTCCCATGGCCCAGGACGTCCCGCTGGGACGCCTGGCCGAGGTCACTGCCGCGGTGGAGGATGCAGAGATGCTCCATGAGCAGCGCCTGCATGCGGTGGACATCCTGACCCAGGAACACGACCGGCTCGGCACGGCGGTGCATTCCCTGGCCGCAAAGAAAGTGGAGCTCGGCGCCGAGCTGGCGCGCCTCGAAGCCAGGCTCGCCGAGGCACGCCAGGAGCTGGATGCCCTCCACGCACGGCAGGAACAGGGGCTGGCGATGCTGCAGGACGTGACCGGACGCCGCGCGCTGGAGGAGTCCGCCCTCGCCGCGTTGGGGGAACATGCCGCGGGCCTTCGCTCCGCGATCAGTGTGGATGAGCGGACCCTCAGCGCCGCCAGGGAGGCCCTTCAGCACGCTGTCACGGCACGTCAGGCGGAGGAGCATCTTCTGCACGAGCGGCAAAGCGGGCTGGCAGCCGCCGCACAGGCCCATCTGGAGCTGCAGCAGCACCTGCAGCAGGAG
The DNA here is from genome assembly GCA_015075365.1 of Verrucomicrobiaceae bacterium. Taxonomy (GTDB): domain Bacteria; phylum Verrucomicrobiota; class Verrucomicrobiia; order Verrucomicrobiales; family Verrucomicrobiaceae; genus Prosthecobacter. The sequence goes on along the minus strand of JABTUN010000003.1, from coordinate 310,188 downwards.
GAAGCCCGGCTCGCGGCGTTGCACAAGAGCTTCACCGAGGCCTCGACCCTGCTTTCCACCACCGAGGCACGCCTGGCCGCCGCCGAGGCCACGCTCCACGGGCACAATGCCAGCATCGCCGCCCGCGAGCAGCATCTCCGCGCCGCCGACGAGAAGATCCACGCCGCCGCGCAGCGCGCCGCCACCCTCGGCAGCGAGGTTTCCGCGCAGGAGAAAGAACTCGCCAAGCTGGTGGAAAAGATCGCGGCCGGAGCCACGGAGCTCCATGAGCAGGGCACCCGCCTGGCCGCGCAGCGCAATGAGCTGGCCGGACTCGAAAAATCCCTGCTCCAGCGCCAGGCGGAGCACAAGGAGGCTCTCGCCCAGCGGGGCCGCCTCGAGCGCGTCATGGAGCAGCTCGGCGAGCTCATCTCCCGGCGCGAGACGCACCGCGCCGCGCTCGAAAAACAGGCGCAGGACATGGAGGCCAAGGCCACCGCTTCCGATAGAAAACTCGCCACCGTCGAGGAACGCCTGCTCCAAGCCACCCAGGCCGTGGAGGCCGCCGAACGCCAGCTCGCCAGCACCCGTGCGCAGCAGCACGAGACCGCCCAGGCGCTCACCAGCACCCAGGCGGAGCTTGCACGGCTGCACGCGGAGGCCGCGACGGCGCGGGAGCAGCGCGATGCCGAGCAAAAAGCCCTGGCCGCGACCTTGGAGACAGCCATCACCACCCGCGGCCATCTCGACGGCCTCCGCGAGGACACCACCGCACATGAGCAAAAGCTCGCCCGGCTTCACAGTGACCTCGCCAGCGGCCACGAGGACGAGCAGCAGCTCCTGGCGCGGCGCGAGGCGGTTTCCCAAGAGCTGGCGGCGCTCACCGGGCGCCTCGAAACGACCCGCCAGCGGCAAGCCGAGGCCGCCGCCGCGCTCGACACCACCAGCGGCGAACTGCGCGCCCTCCAGGCCCGGCGTGATTCCACCGCCGCGGAGGTGGCCAACGAGGAAAAACGCCTCGCCTCCCTGCGCAAAACCGCCTCGGACACGGAGGCCGCCCACGCCACCCTCACCGCACAGATCAGCCAGCAGCGCCAGGAGACCGCCGCGCTCGAACAAACACGTGATGCCCTCCAGTCCCGCGAACAGGAGGCACACCGCCAGTTGGAGGCTCTCGCCGTCCAGATCCGCGAAACGCAAAAAAACCTCGCAGACCTCCAGCAGGCGGAGAAAACCCGGCGGGAACGTCACGACGCCATGAACCAACAGGCGGCCGAGCTTGAGGAGCAGCATGCGCGCCGCCAGCAGGCCATCACCGCCCAGGGCGCGGAGATGCAGCAAAAGCTCGACGAGCTGGAGAACCGCTGCGCCGCCCTCGAAGAATGGAGGCTGCGCATGCAGGACTGCCACAAACGCCTGGCCGAGCTGGAGCCCGGCTCGCTGGAGGCACGCAATCTCCGCAACGAGATCGAGATGGCCATGGCCTCCATGCGCCACCTGCTCTCCGAGCGCGCCCGCGTCATCTTCCCGCCCTCCGCGGCCGCCGCGGACACCACCGCACCCGAGGCGGCCCGGCCGGCGGCGCCGCGCCAGCCGGCGGCTGTGCCAGAGACGCGCGCCGCCCGCATCACCGGCACCCTCTCCATGCCTGACAAGGCCCTCCGTGAGCAAGACCGCCGCCTGGAGGACAAAATCCGCGTCAATGAGGCGCGCCTCGAACTCCTGGAGGCCCGCCTGCGCCGCGGGGAGGAGGATGAAAAGAGCCAGCGCGAAAAAATCGCCACGCTCAAGCAGCAGCTCGCCTCCCTCGCGCAGGGGTCTGCCTCAAAATGAGCCCCGGTGCGGCGCGGCCGCCTTCATGCCCGCCGGCGGGGAACAGCGGGATTGACATTCACCTCCACCGGCAGAACGAAGGCCGCGCATGACCGAAAAACAACCCAATCCCCTGCTTGATCTGGCGCTGACGATCATCCTGCCGTCCTTGATCCTGGAGAAGCTCAGCAAACCGGACTCCCTCGGCCCCGTTTGGGCGCTGGTGGTGGCGCTGAGCCTGCCGGCCGGTTACGGCATCTACTGCTTCACGCAGAAGCGCGGGCTGAACTTTTTCTCCATCCTGGGGCTGGTGGCGGTGATGGTCACCGGCGGCCTGGGCCTGCTGCAGCTCAATGCGCTATGGTTCGCCGCCAAAGAGGCGCTTTTCCCCGTGATCCTCGGGCTGGCCTTCCCGCTCAGCTTCCGCTTTGGAAAACCGCTCGTGCGGGAGATGCTCATGAATCCGCAGGTCGTGAACGAGCCCGTCATTCACCAGGCGCTCAACACACCGGAAAAGCACCACGCCTTTGCCCTGCTGCTGCGCAAGGGCTCCTGGGGCATGGCGGGAACGATGTTCTGCTCCGCCGCGGCCAATTTCGCCCTCGCCTGGTGGCTGCTGCACGACAAAACACCCGGCAGCGAGGACTACACCAAGGCGATCGGCCGCCTGAACTGGGGCGGCTTCATCATCATCGGCATCCCCCTCATGGCCGTCACGCTCACCCTGCTGTTCGGGTTCTTCCGCGGCATCACCCGCATCACCGGCCTGGAGCGTGACGATTTCATGAACAGCGGCCACACCGTGCGCAGGCAGGTGCGCAACGACAGCTGACCCGCTCCCGCCCCGGCCTGGAACGCCGGGAGAACGTGCGACCGGCTTTGAAACCGTTCACCGCCCGTTGCCAGGGCTGCGATTCGAACACGGAAGGTCAGAAGTCAGAAGGGAGCGCGGGCACTCCTGCCCGCTGCTTGGTTCTTCGTTCCTCGTTTGCGGCCCCAAGTGTGAAAACGCGGGCTGCCGGAACTCGCCGTGTGGCCTCGCCAAAGGAGCGTTCGAGACCGAGACGCTGGACTGGTTTCATTCATTTGCATAGCTTGGCATGGTCAAGGCTATTGGTTGGCGCGTACGTTCATTACGCCCCCACCAGCAGGCAGCGTGACGGAGCGGTCGATTGCTCCCGGACTTGGTGGCCGTCGTTCCTGCGCCAGCCTTGCCGCGAACGATCAGGGCAAAGAACGCTTGTTTGTGGATTTCGCCACCTTCACATTCTGAAAGGAAAAGTCCCCTTCAGAAGCATTGCCGGATATTTGCACAACTTGACCAATCTTTAATCCGCTCACCTGCTTGAGATAGCCGGACAACACATCAAGCGTTTCGGCAACCACAGGGATTTTTCGGCCACTATCGACCAAGCGGGCGAACACGTCGTTGACCGTCACTTCACGACCAACGAACACCACCATTCCCAAGGCGACATTCCGCTTCGATTTGGTGCCGAAAAAGACGAACTCGCCATTGTCGAGAACGGGCACAAGAAAATCGGAGGACGCTTTTTCCGGCTTGGCGGGATCAAAGGCCACCAGCATTTTTTTGGTTGTTGGAGAGTCGTTCATCATTCCCAAGGTCGATAATAGCGATGGTGCATCTTGTGCATGTCAATGTCCAGAAGCCGCATGTTGGCGGGAGTGTCAGGGCCTCCAATCGATAGCGGTTTGATATGGTCCACATGATAGCCGGGCGGCACTTTCCCCTGCTGCAACCATTGATTCATCCAGCTTGGTGACTTCCCGCTTTCGGCCATGCCTCGCAGGAATTCGCTGCGAGCAGCGGTGCTTCTCGTGGCACCTGTGACGATCCCATTCGCATCCTTGTAAACCGACCATGCGGCCCCTGCTTCGGCTCTCGTCGCAAACTGTCCTGCCGTGCCCGATTGGAATTGGTTCCACGTCCTGAAAGCGGGCGCTCCATTATTTGCGGCGGCAGCAGGCCGAGCAATCATTGCCACCAACTTTCCCGCAACTGCAAACGCTGCCCAAACAGCAGCTTCTTTGAGGGCAGCTTTTCCAGCCTCCCCAAATTCGCCATGCATCAAGTGATCAGCCGTGCTTGAGAAAGGACGGATACCGAGAACGGCCTGATTCAACTTGAAACTTTTGAATGTGCGTGACTCATCATCAAACGTCGCGATGTCAGCATCGGTGAACTCCAACCCAGTCGAGCGATTGTAGTGCTCCATCATCCGGGCTGTCGCCACGATGTTTTTAATTCCATCCGTAGCTGCGCGGACATCTTTTTTGTAGTTGCGCTCTATCGCCCACTCCATTCGGGGATTTCGATGGCCGCTTTCTTTGAGTTTTGCCAATGAGGCATCACGACGCGCTTTAGCAGCCTGAATATCATTCTCGTAGTCTTTGACGGTCTTTAGACCATCGGGATCAAACCCCGTCCAAGGGTTCTGCATCACATAAGCATAGAGATTGGGGCCATCCACAAAACCCGCTGGGTCACGGGAGAGCCACACGCCGGTTTCGATGTCCCGATACCGGAAGCCCTCATTCAGTAGCCCCGTGGGGTCTTCGTCCTTGGAGTTGCCGCGCTGCTTGTCTTTGTTCTCGCCGGTTTCCTTGGTGCGCTTGCCGTAGGCTTCGTAGCTGGCGGTCCAGGTGAGCGTGGCGCTGCTGTCGGCTTGGGCGACGATGTCGCCGCGGCCATTGGACACGGAGTAGCGGAGTGTTGGAGTACTGGAGGAGGGGCTGGTGCGCTGGCTGTAGAGCATGCCGCCCACGCCGCCGCCCATGTCGGGGCCGCGGGTGTATTCGACCGTCGGCGTAGAGCTAAGGGCGGAGGGCGGAGAGCCAGAGGTTTCCCATTCGGCGACGCTCAGGCCGCCAGAGAACACAATCGCGGTGTGTTTTGCGGTAGTGCCGTTGACGTCGTGCGTGCCGATGCGGCGGGTTCGGTAGTCGTACGCGTAAGTGAAGGTTCTCGGTTCGCTGTTCGCGGTTCCCGGTTGGGCGGGCATCGTCACGCTGGCGAGTCTGTCCTGCGCGTCCCAGGTGTAGGTCGTCGTGCTGTCAACGCCGCCGATGTCCACCGTCTGGCTGGTGCGGTTGCCGGCCTCGTCGTAGGCCAGCGTGGCGGTCTTTTGCAGGGTGCCGGCGGGCGTGTCCCATTTCTCCCAGCCGGTGAGCTGGTTGGCGGCGTTGTAATTGTAGTCCCAGAAGCCGATGTCGTTCTCCCCGGCCTCCGCGCTGCTCGTGCCGCTGATGCGCGTGACCGTCTTCGTGTCGCGGTTGTTGGCGTCGTCGTAGGTGTGGGGCAAATGGTGTGCGGCTTGGGAAAGCGGGGACAGCAGGTGCAAAACGAGCGCCAGGAGGCAAGGCCACCCGCCCAGGTTCATGCGCCGCAAGGTCTTCAACACGCCGCGCAATGTGGCAGGATCAGGCCGCCTGCCAAGCCTCAATCGCGAACTCCCACCTCTCACCTCGGCGCTGATTGCAGGCTTGCCCGCCCACGGCGCGATGAACGGCTGCCGGATGCGTAACAAACGCACGGCGGGCGGGTATCCGCGGGCAGGAGGACACACCATGACAACGACACGCACAGCGAAGAGACGGAAGAGCGGCGGCGCGGGGAAGGCACCCGTGAAAACCCTGACCCGCTGGGACATGGCGGCGAACCTGGAGGTCAAGGCGCTGCGGGAGGAACATCACCTGACGATGCAGCAGGCGGCGGCGCGCTGCGGGCTGACCCGCCCGGCAATGAGCCAGCACGAGCACCAGCAGCGCGGCATGACGCTGTGCACGGCGGCGAAGATCGCGCGCGGCTACCAGCTCAAAGGGCCGGACTTTTTCATCCATCAGGCACGCCGCTGGCTGCCCGCGCTGCGCACGCCGGCGGCGGGGGGCGTAACATCTGTTACGCTGACAAAACCCACGCCGCGGTGATCCTGCCGCCATGAACGCGACAGTCCTTTCCCTGTGCCTGCTGCTCCCGGCCGCCGGCCCGGCCGCAGGTTCCATCGGCAGGACCGCCAGCTCATGGTGCGCGACCGCAAAACCATTCTGCGGAACCGCAAAATCATTCTGTGGAACCGCAAAACCATTTTGCGGAACCGCAAAATCATTCTGTGGAACCGCAAAACCATTTTGCGGAACCACAAAACCATTCTGCGGAACCGCAAAACCATTTTGCGGAACCGCAAAACCATTTTGCGGAAGCGCAAAACCATTCTGCGGAAGCGCAAAACCATTCTGCGGAACCGCAAAACCATTCTGCGGAACCGCAAAACCATTTGGCGGAACCACAAAACCATTCTGCGGAACCGCAAAACCATCCGGCGGGACGGCAGATTCGGCTGACCACCCGGCAGCCTGGACCGGCTGCCGCCACCCCTTTCCCTGGAGGACTGTGCCATGGCGCTGTGGAACAGCGGCGTGACCTGGAACTCCGGGGCCCATTGGTCGCCCGCGGCTCCGCCGCCGGGCGGCACCTCATCCAACCCACGAACCCACCGAACCCAAATGAAACGCAATGATTATTACCCGCGCCGGGAATCCGAGCGCCCCGAATGGCATCTCAATTTTGCCGCCAAGCTGCCCGTCTATGGCCCCACGCTGGGCCTGACCGCGGCGCAGATCAACAACGCCGTGGCCGACAACCTCACCCTGGCTTATGGCCTGGGGGAGTGGCGGACCAACGTGCGGGAGTTCGGGCCGGCTGGCACCGCCTCGTTGAAGGACCTGGAGAGCGGCACCGGCAGCGCCGCGTTTGTCTTCCCAGCCTACGACGCACCTGCCCTGCCCACGCTGCCCGTGGGCGCCGACCCCGTGAAACCCGGCGCGCTGGAGCGCACCTTTCTGCTGGTGCAGGAAATGAAGGGCAAGCAGGCCTATAACCTCCCGATGGGCCTGGACATGGGCATCGTGGGCAGTGAGGCGCCCGCCCCGCCGCCCGGCGAGGCCCCGCCGCCGCGCGTGACGGCCACGGTGATCTCCGGCGAGGCCAACGAGCGCGTGAGCTTCAAGTTCGTCAAGGACGGCCACGACGGCGTGCGCGGCGAAACCCAGCGCGGCAGCGGAGGCTGGGAACTGCTGGACATCAGCAACAAGAGCCCTCTCATCGATGACCGCCCGCTGCTCGTCCCCGGCCAGGCGGAGGTGCGGCAGTATCGCTTCCGCTTCTACGACGCCGGGGCGGCCCACGGCGCGTGGACGGATGTGATCCGCGTGACCGTGGGGCCGTGATGCACGACAATGAGACAATGAGACGGGGAGCGCCCTGCGCGGCGCGCAGCTCTGGCGTCTCACGTCTCGTCGGACGCGGCGCAGCGCGTCCCTACCCACCTCTCACCTCTCACAACGTCTGAGCCGGAGGCACCTGAAACTTGAAACGTGGAACCTGAAATCCCATGCCCTCCTCCCCCCCAACCTCCCACCACGCCGAAACCGAGCTCGACGCGGTGCGAATAGGCGGCCCGCTCAGCGATGCTGGATCACGTCCGGCAGGGTGAAGCGCACCTTCGGCAGGCTGGCGTAGCGGTCGTCGGCATGGCGGTAGCCGGCCGGGCAGAGCACGGCGGCGGTGAGCCCCTGGTCCTGGAGCCCCAGAACCTCGTCAAACTTGGCGGGCACAAAGCCTTCCATGGGACAGGTGTCGATCCGCAGCAGCGCGCAGGCGGCCATGAACTGCCCCAGGGCGATGTAGGCCTGCTTTTTGGCCCATTCCTCCGTCATGTAGCCCTGTGCCAGGGTGCCGGTGAGCATTTTGCGGAATCCGGCCAGCGCGTCGGCACTGCCGCCGCGCACCTCGATCATGCGGGCGATGAAGGTGTCGATGTCCGCCTCGGAGAACGATGTCTTCACGGCCATCACGACCAGATGTGAGGAGTCCGCCACCTGGCGCTGATTCCAGGCGTGCGGCACGAGCTTTTCCCGCAGCTCCGGGTCCTGGATCACCAGGAACTTCCAGGGCTGGAGGCCGAAACTCGACGGCGTGAGCACCAGGGACTCCTCCAGGATGGACCAGACGTCCGCGGGGATTTTCCGGGCGGGATCGAAGACTTTGGTGGCGTAGCGCCATTGCAAGGCGGCGGTGAGATCAGAGGGGGACATGGGGAAAGGGGCGGGAGATGTGGAAATGAGGACGCCGCAGGACTTGCTGTCGCTGCGGCGTCCGGAATGGCGTTCAGGGGCGGCGGATCACCAGCCGTGGGCGTCACGCACCTTGATCATGGTGTCGAGGATGGTGTTCCAGGTGCCGGGGGTTTCGAGCACGGCGTTCGGGAACATGCAGCCGTCCCAGCAGATGTGCTGGATGCCGCGGGCCTGGGCGTCCTTGAGCCAGTAACCGGCGCACTTGACGATGTCGAGCTTGCCGTTCGGATCGTCGGCGCGGCAGTGCTTGCCGGTCTTGTCGTGGCTGCCGGCGCCGTGGACGGTGCCGTCGTTCTGCGCGACGTGGAAGTCGATGGTCCACGGGCGGAGGGCGTCGGTCATCTTCTCATAGGCGGCGTAGAACTCGGCTTCGCTGTAGCCTTCCTTGAGCAGGGCGTGCTCGGGGGCGTTGTAGCCCAGGGTGTAGAGGTAGGTGTGGGCGAGGTCGGCCTGGAAGCCGAGCGCGTCCGGCTGGCCGACGCCTTCGAGTACGTCGAGCATGTCCTTCCAGGAGTGCATGCCGGCCCAGCAGATCTCGCCTTCGGCGGCGAGGCGCTCACCGTTGTCCTTGGCGATGGCGGCGGCCTTCTTGAAGGTGTCGATGATGCGGGCGGTGTTCGCCTTCGGGTTCTCACGCCATTTGGCGATGCCGAACTCGGCGGAGTCGATGCGGATCACGCCGTATTTGCGGATGCCGGTGCTGTTGAAGACCTTCGCGATGCGGCAGGCCATCTTCACGGCGTCGAGGAACTTGGCCTGCTGGGCGTCATCGCCCATGGCGCTGTCACCGACGGTGCCGGGCCACACGGGGGCCACGAGGGAGCCGACGGAGAAGCCGCGGCTGGCGATCTGGTCGGCGATCTTTTTGATCTCGTCGTCGCTGGCGTTCGGGTCGGTGTGGGGGAGGAAGAGGAAGTAGTCGATGCCTTCAAACTTCTGGCCGTTCACGTTCGCGGCGGCGGTGAGGTCGAGCATGCGCTCGAGGCTGATCGGGGGTTCCTGGCCTTCGCCATCGCCTTTGCCGACGAGGCCGGGCCACATCGCGTTGTGCAGTTTGGGTGCGCTTTTGCTCATGATGTTGGTGTGGTTTGGGAAACGAGGCCGCGAGGTTAGCGGGTGCCTCTGGGAACGCACGAAAAAAAGCGCTGAATTTCCCCGCGACCGCAGCGGCCCGGATGCGCGCACGCGGGACGCGGCCGGAAATCCGCCGCCCGCGCCTCTTTCCAACGACCGCTCCCCCGCCCGCCATGTTCTTTGACACCCTGCAATCCCACCTCGCCGTCTGCGCCCAACCTGAACTCCCCAACTGGCTCCGGCATGACCCGGATTTCTGGCATGTGATCAGCATCCGTGAACCGTATCGTCCGCTGCCGGACCTGCGGCTCTGCAAACGCCATGTGAGCCTGCTGTTTGAAGACCGGGAGGAGCTCGATGAAGACGGCCGCGGCATGCTGGTGCAGCCACGGCACCTCCGGCAGGTGTTTGAGTTTGTGGATGCCAGCCCGGGCGCGCCGGTGCTGGTGCACTGCTGGGCAGGCCTCTCCCGCAGCACGGCTGTGGCCGCCGCCCTCCTCGTGCGCGGCCTCCGGCGGGCGGAGCACCCCTCCTCCGAATGGGCGGCCACGGCCATCGAACAGCTTCTCAGCATCCGCCCCCGCGCACGCCCGAACCTGGCGGTTCTGCGGACAGGGCTGGAGCACTTCCTGCCGGCCCCGCAGGCGCGGGCGGTCGCGGAGGAGATCGTCAATGACAACCGCCTGCTCCTGAACCGCTTTCACCGCCACTGACACTGGTTCAGGGCGGGCCTGCGCCGCGCTTTTCGACGCATGCGCGATGAAACAAGGGCGCTGCGGAGCGTTTTATCTCCACCTGCCATGCACCCCGTCGAGCACCAGATCCAGCAAACCCGCCGCGAGTTCTTCACCACGACCGCCAGCGGCCTCGGCGCGCTCGCGTTGGGCTCGTTGCTGACGCAGGAAGGCGTCCTCAGCGCTGAAACGGCCGTGGCTGCCGATCCGCTGCTTCCGAAAGCACCGCATTTCCCGGCGAAGGCGAAGAACTGCATCTTCATCTTCTTCGAAGGCGGCCCCAGCCAGATGGACCTCTTCGATCCGAAGCCCAAGCTCAACGAACTGAACGGCCAGAGCCTGCCGGACAGCATGACGAAGAACGTGCGCTTTGCCTTCATCCGCAAGGAGACCGCCAAGCTCATGGGCAGCCCGCGCAAGTTCACCAAGCACGGCCAGTGCGGCATGGATTTCAGCGATCTGCTGCCGCACATGGCCAAACAGGCCGATGACTGGCTCATGATCCGCAGCCTGCACACGGATCAATTCAATCACCATCCCGGCCAGCTCGTGCTGCACTGCGGACGCGCGCAGTTTGGCCTGCCCACGGTCGGCTCGTGGCTCAATTACGGCCTCGGCAGCATGTCGCGGAATTTGCCGGGCTACGTCGTGCTGAACAGCGGCCGCGGCACCAGCGGCGGCGCGTCGCTGTGGCAGAGCGGCTTCCTGCCAAGCACTTACGCGGGCGTTTTGTTCCGCAATCAGGGCGAGCCTGTTTTGAACCTCAAGAACCCGCCGGGCATTCCGATGAATCTCCAGCGCAAGGGCCTCGACACTCTCATGGAGCTCAATCAGAGCCGCTACGATCAGATTCGCGATCCAGAGATCGCCAGCCGCATCGCCGCGTATGAGCTGGCCTTTCGCATGCAGGCCTCAGCACCCGAATTGATCGACCTGAAGGGCGAAGACGCCAAAACGCTCGAAATGTATGGCGTGGATCGTCCCGATCCGCCCATCAAAGCCTCACGCGGCGGCGGCCCCGGCCAGTACAAATCCTTCGCCACGAACTGCCTGCTCGCGCGTCGCCTCGTCGAGCGCGGCGTGCGCTTTGTCAGCATCATGCACGCGAGCTGGGATCATCACAGCAACCTCAACGACGAACTCAGCTACAACGCCGGCATGGCCGACCAGCCCATCGCGGCACTGATCAAGGATTTGAAACAGCGCGGCATGCTCGATGACACGATGATCATCTGGGGCAGCGAATTCGGCCGCACACCGCTCGGTGAGAATCGCGGAGGCAATCCGAACGCCACGGGCCGTGATCACCATCCCTTCGCCTTCACCATGCTCGCCGCGGGCGGTGGCATCAAAGGCGGCCAGATCTATGGCGAGACCGACGAGATCGGCTGGAGCATCACCAAGGACCCCGTGGATCTGCACGACTTCCACGCCACGATGCTCCACCAGTTCGGTTTTGATCACCTGCGGCTCACGCATCGCTTCCAAGGCCGCGACTTCCGGCTCACCGATGTCTCGGGCAAGGTCATCAAGCCGTGGATCGCGTGAGCGGCGGCGATCAAAAGGCGAAACCCACCGTCACATGCAGCATGCCGCTGCCTTCGCCGGCGCGTGGATCGGGATTGTGGCCGTAATCGACACGGATGGGGCCGAAGGGCAGCAGGTAGCGCAATCCGGCTCCAACACCCTGCCGGAAGTCCGTCGAATAGTCGAAGGGCGAGGTGTTCTTCCCCTGCCCGAGGCTTCCCACATCGGCAAAGATGGCAAACTCCAGGTTCGTCATGATCTCGTAGGACAGCTCGGCCCCTGCGAACAGGGACGAGGTGCCTCCCAGCGGCGTGCCGCCGGGCGTCACCGGCCCCAGCTCCCGCTGCGCAAAGCTGCGCACGCTGTTCGGGCCGCCATTGAACACACGCGCGTCGATCGGAATGTCCTGCACATCCGCGCCCATGATGCTCGACAGCTCCAGACCCGCCGCGAGGCGCAGTTTTTTCGTCAGCGGCTGGTACCACGCGCCGCGCAGTTCCGTGCGCTGGAAGCTCACATCGCCGCCCAGCAGGCTCAGCGTCTGCTCCGCGCGCGCCGCGATGAACCAGCCCTTTTTCGGCAGCACGGGATTGTCACGCCGGTCGAGCATCACATTCACACCGAGGCTTTCCAAGGTGTAGTCCGTGGGGCCGGTCTGCGCCCTCGTGAGGCTTTGTGTGTCCACCGTGTTCGCCGAGGCGCTGAAAAACACGCTGTAGCTCAGCGCCCCGCTCACACGGCGGGCCAGGTCAAAGCTCAGCGTCGTGCCAAGGCGGTCGTACTCAAAGAGGTTGAATTGCTCCAGCGCCAGCCGCGATGAAAGGGCGTAGGGCGAGCCAAAGACAGCCGGATTCGTGTGGCTCACGAAGCCCACCGGACCAGCCACGCTGTAGTTCAGCTCCGCAGCCAGCGTGTTCCCGCTGTCGCGGAAGTTCGTGTTCTTGTAGGTCACACCCGCCTGCGCGCCGAGGAAGGTGTCAAAGCCCACCTCAAAGCCCAGCGTGTGCGGCTGCGCCTCCTCACCCGTGATGCGCAGCTCTCCCTGCGACTTCGCCGCGTCCAGCGGCACCACCTGCGTGTCCAGCAGCGCAAACATCCCCGTGTCCAAGGCGCGCTTGAAAACAAAGTCCGCCTCCTCCGCCTCGTAAATCTGCCCCGTCAGCGGCCTGAATTTCGCCATCAGCACCCGCGACGCGCCGCGGCTGAAGCCCGGATGCGTCACCACACGCGTGATCCGCACCCGCTCGCCCGGCATCACCGCAAAGAGCACATCCACCGCGCCGCCGTTCTTCGACAAAGCATAGCGCGCCTCCGTCGTTGCATTCAGCCAGCCATGCTCCGCGCACATCGAGCGCAAACGCTGCTCGATCTGCTGCACGCGTGCCTCGTTGAAGGGCGTGCCGCTTTGCTCCGTCATCAGCGCCTGCATCTCCTTCTCCAAACTCTCGGGCGCACCGCTTAGCGAAGCCGTTCCAAAAACAAAACGCGGCCCCGGCACCACCTCCACCGTCACCGCACGACGAAATTCCGCATCGTGCTCCGCCGCCGGCAGCAGCAGCGCCGTCGCATTGAGAAAACCCTCCGCTCGCAGACGACGTTCCACCAGTCCCGCGCCTTCCTTCAAATCCCCCTCCACCCACTGCGGCAGCTTAGGGTCCGTCTCCGGCCGCTCCAGCGTCGGTTTCAGCACAAACTTCCGCAGTTCCTCCTCCGGCACCGCCGTGGTGCCTTTGACCACCACCTCGCCCACGCGCAAACGCGGCCCCGACTTCACCTCCAGCTCGATTCCCCCGCCCTTCTCCAGTTTCCACGCCACCACCGCCTCGGGCCAGCCTCCGCGGATGAAAAACTGCCGCGTAAAGAACGCCAGATCATCCGCCAGCGGTTCCGCCACCGCCCCGCCGCCATTCAGCGTCAGTTGATCCTTCAGCATCCCCTCCAACTCCTTCCACTGCGCCTCTTCGATGCCCTCCACGCGCACGGTCGCATTGCCGTGCTTCACTTCAAAGGCCGCGGCGTTCAGGCTCGTAAACAGCAGAACGAAGAAGGCCAGAGTAGTCAGTGCCTTCATCTCGTCACCTCCTCTTCCATCGCTCGCGCAGCCTTCCCAAACCTCAGCACATAGCCCAGCAGCGCCTTCATGCGGCCGCTCTGCATGAAGCGGCCTGTGAAGCGCACCTTGGGCGTCAGTTCATACATCGCCTGCATGCTGTCGTTTGCGCGGTCACCGCCACTCGGGTTGAAGGTCATGTGCAGCTTCGGCGGCTCATCGCTCACCTTTTTCTCCGAATTGAAGAGCTTCCGCCACGTCTCCGACACCACCAGGAAGGCCGCTCGGGTCATCGCCTCGCTCGCCATCTGCGCATTGTCACCGCCCAGCGTCATGCCTGTGCCCAGCATCGTCACGATGTCCGCCTCGCTCATTGGCGGCGAGCTCGTGAAGCGCGTCTTCGGATTCGTCGCCTCGCCATAAACATAAAGCGAGATGTCCGTGCTCCCCACACGCGACTCCCCGCGCACATCCAGCTTCGGCGCGAAGGGGTTCTCCGGGTTCATCGTCACCACGCCCTTCGTGATCTTCAGCAGGCTGAACGGCAGCTTGATCAGCAACCGGTCCACATTCGCAAAGCCCGTCAGCAGCGGCTTCGCGCCCGTGCCGCCCAGCTTCACATCGGCAGAGATCGCTCCGTTCACCAAATTGCCTGCCAGCAGCACCGGATCACGCGTCCGCACCTTCAGATCAAAGCTCCAGTCCTTCAGCAACGGCGGCAGCTCCACCTTCTGCGCCGACTTCGCCGTCGAGGCCGGTGGCGGCGGCAGTTTTTCACCCTGCTTGATCACGCCCATCACATTCGGCAGCAAATTCACCTCCTGGAAGATGCGGCCGCGCACTGCCTCCACCACGCCGCTGACCTTCGCCGCCTTCAAACCACCGCTGCACGCGATGTCCGCATTCGCACGCAGGCTCGAGGTCGGATTTCGAAACACCAGCGCCTCACGCGCCTCGAGCTTCAGATCAAAACGCGGATCATCCGGCTTCGCGACATCGACGGAGCCACCGAGCTTCACACGACCACCCGCCAGCAACGCCGAAACCTCTTCCAGCCGCACCGTGCGGTCATGCGTGCGTACCCGCACCTTCACCTCGCGCACGCTCGGCAGATCCGCGCTCGCAAAACCCACCTCCGGCACATCCACATCGAGCGCGGAATCGATCAACGGAGCCTTAACCGTGCCTCCCACCTTCGCATTCAGCCGCATTTTCGCCGGAACTGACCTCAAGAGCTCCGGAGCGAGATCTCGCACCAAACTCAAATCACTCTCCGCGAGGTCCAAAGTAGCCTTCAGCGGCAAATCGGCCGCCAAAGCAGGTTTGGCCATCAAATCGCGAATCACCACCGGAACCTCCGCTTTCATCAAAAACGGCTGCAGCGGCTTTTGATCCACTTTCGCGTCCACGACCAGTTTTCCGCCTTTCAGCACCGTCAAAACATCCACCGCAGCCGGTGAGAAGCCCTTCGGCAGCCCTGGAGCCTTCACGTCCTTCAGGTTCACTTTCACCTCGGCATCCTCCAAACCACGCACCACGATCGCCGTGCTCAAAATCGCCGGCGGAACGTCCTTCACACCTGCCGCCGCGGCCACTTCATGAACCGGCAGATCCTTCGCGTTCAGCACCACATCCAGCGCACTGAGATCAAACGCCGCCTTCGCATGACCGCTGAGCAACTGCCGGTCCTTCTGATACAGACTCAACTCACTCAAATCTGCACTCACCTCATTCACCACGCCCTTCGTCATGAGCTTCCAAGGCCCCAGCATTGCTTGCAGCGACTCCATCGTCGCCGTCGTGCCTTCAAACGCCGTCTTCAGCGCCACATCCGCCGCCTCCGGCATGCCCGCCACCTTCACCGCCTTCGCCTCCAGCGTCACATTCCCCTCACCGCGCCACGGTTTCGCATCGCCGCGCACATCGAGCTTCGCCATCAACGCCCCGCTCTCGATCACCGGTGCCTTGAACGCCGCCAGCAGCGTGTTCAGCGCCTTCAGCTCCGGCATCTCCACCACGCCATCCACACCAAAACGCCACGGCTCCTTCAAACCCGCCGTCCCCTTTAACTCCACGCGGTTCCGCGCATCCACGATCACACGGCAGCTCCCCACCACCGCCTCGCCCTTCGTCACCGCCGCCTTCAGTTCCACCACCGGCAGCGGAGCCTCGCCAAAGCGCCCGTCCTTCACACTCAGCATCATCTCCGCCTCCACATTCATCGGATCATTCACCCGCAGCGCCGCCTTGCCAGTCGTGCTCAGCTTCGCCGTCACCGGCTGCTCCAGCGGCGGCAGATTCAACGTCTTCATCAGCAGCATCGGATCATCGACCGCCACCTTCCACTCCGCCGTCACCGGCATGTCATCCTCCATCCGCATCGCTGCCTTCAAATCGATCTGATTACCGTCACCGACCATCAGCGCAGGCACAGTCACCTTCGCCTCCTTGCCATCCATCGCCACGTCCACCGCCAGCTTCGGCAATTGATAACGCTCAAAGCCCAGCTCGCTCCCGTCCACCTGCGCCTCCGCCTTCACCGGCGTCGCGCCGACACCTTCTGCGCTCGCGCTGATCTCCACCACGCCCTTCACCGGCGGCGGCTTCACCAAAAGCTGCGTCACATCTGCCATCTTCGCCTTCAGCGCCGCCTTCCACGGCGACTTCATCACGTCCTCCGCCAGCTTCGCCTCCATCGACGCCACCACCTCATTCACCCCGCGCAAAACCTTCGCCTCACTCACCTGCGCGACGCCGTCCTTCACCCCAAACACCGCCGAAACGCGATCCAGCATCGCCCCCGCCGCCCGCACATCTGTCACATCGACTTTGCCATCCACACGCAGCTTCATCGGCATCGTCGGATCACCCTCCGCATGCACCTCCGCATTCACCGGACCGAAAACAAGGCCCTCGGGCATCTTCCAGTCCTGCGATGTGAAATTCGCCACCTTCACATCCGCCTTCGTCTGCAACGCACCGCCAAAAATCCCCGTCGCCAGCGCCTCCACCATCACCGACGCATTTCCAAGCCCCGCCTCCACTTTCACACTCGCCGCGTCCTTTTCCCACTCGCGCAAATCCACCGTCAAAGCGCCCAGTTTCGCACCATAAGGCAAATCGAGGCCGCGAATCGTCAGCTCGCGTTTCTTCCACTCCACCGCTGCCTTCACGCCCGACACGCGAAGGTCACCCGGTTCCATTTTAAACTCCGCGCACTCAAACACGCCCGGCATGCCCTCGCCGATGCGCAGCGTGAGCCCGCGAATCGTCAAAACCTTCCCATCGGCCAGCGTGACACTCGCATTCGCGTTCTCGATGTCGATCACCTCCGGCCACACCAACGGCGGCGGCTCTTTGGAAGCTTCCACCGGCTTCTCCTGCACCGTTTCACTCTTCGGCAGCTTCCGAAGGTCCACCACCGCCTCCACATTCCGCAAAGCGATCCGCTTCACCACGTCCGTCAGCGCCGCACGCGCATCATAAGCCGCCGAAAACTCACCCACGGATGCCTTTTCGATCATGAGCCCGCTCGCGGTGATGTTCGTGAGCTTCAGATCCCGCATCACACTGCCTTCCACCTGCCACGAAAGCTTCACGCCCGCCATCTCCGCCCCCACGGGCCCGCCATGCCGCAGCAGGGCCCGCAGCAAGGCCTCGTGAAACAGCGCCGCCACCGCAAGCAGGAGAACACCTGCAGCACTCAGGCGTAGAAGCCATCCCAGCCAGCGGCGCTTGGATTTTGGAGACGTTTCAGGCACCCCTGTCCGATGCCGAGAACACACCGTTGTTCAACCCTCGTCGTGCGCGGCGGGTGATTCCATTTGCCGCAACGCGGCCACGAACGCCTCCGGATCATCGCAGGAGAGGACGATGGTCCTTTCCGGCCAGCGAAGCACGACAGGGCGTTTCCAGTCGTTTACGAAGGCGCGGTAGTGGCCGAGTGACTTGCTCCAGTAGCGGCCGGTGAAGGAAAACGCGCCGCCATTGCCCAAGGTGCGCAGGCTGCCGCTCATGGCATGCGGAACCACTTCGGCGCTTTGCAGGCCCGCGAGCGGGATCGTCGTGTCCCACAGCAGGCGATGCACGAGCAGCACACCGTTTTGAATCGTGAAGCCGCGCACAACAAACGGAAGAGCCCCGGCTAAAATCAGAACCGGCGGCAACGCGTGCAGCCAGAAACCGAACCCGGGCTGCCGAAATCCCGGCCACAAGAAGCCGGAGGCGCTCACGCCGGCGAGAACCAGCGTCACCAGCACCGAGCTCCATTTCAAACCCGTTCCCCAGGAGGCCGCGAACATCTTTTTCATGTTTGGAATCATGGAACAAAACGCCCGGGTGCCAAGCAGCACCTCAACGTGCAAATTCACTCGCGAAACGCCGCGTGCGGAGGCATGAAGACGCATGTTCTCCTCTGCCCGCCTCCGCGTTTCCGCTGTTCTCGGTTTCCTCGCCATCCTCCTCGGCGCCTTGGGCGCGCACGGGAAGGTGCATGACCTGCTGGTGGCCGCCGGGGAGCTGGACCACTGGAACACGGCGGTCGAATACCACCTGCCGCATGCCATTCTGACGGCCGTGCTGGCGATCTTCGGCGCGGCGGGCGGAAAGCGGGCCGTGTGGGCCTGGAGTTTCCTCATCGCGGGCATGCTGCTGTTTTCCGGATCGTTGTATGTGCTGGCATTGACGGGCAAAAAGTGGCTGGGGGCCGTGACACCCTTCGGCGGCCTGAGTTTGATGCTTGGCTGGCTGACGCTGGCCTTCACACGCTGGGAAAAACGATGCTGACGGGCACTGGTCGGGGCCAAGGAAGCATGTGCCGCGCGAAATGGCTTCCTGAGGGTGTTTCAACGATAGATTTGTCATCGTGCGGACGTAGAATCAGTCCCCCAAAATTTCCCAGGTCGTGTGCCCAACCCGCATGACCTTCTTTTTCACGCATGGTTCCCCAGGCTCGTCTTTCATCGTCCCCACATCTCGCGCTTTTAAGCGCGACGCTGCTGGTGGTGTGTGGATGCAGCTCCGGAACCTACAAAAAGTGGGCGGACAAGGAGGTCTTCGGCCTGCTCAAGAAGAAGACAAGCAAGGTGCCCAACTCAGGCCAGCACTTGATGGACATCACGCCGCCGCCGCCGGTTTCGATGAAGGAGCTGGCGAAGAATGTCAAAACCGTGGATTTCCTGGGCGAGCGAGCCCACATCGAAAAGGATGCCCGGGTCATCTCACTGGCGGACGCGCTGAACTTCGCGGTTCACCGCAACCGCAGCTACCTGCTTCAAAAGGAGGTGGTGTACCTTTCCGCGCTGGATCTGACGCTGACGCGGCAAAACTTCACCCCCATCCTCAGCGGCGGCGGTTCGAGCACGCTGGACCGGGTGAAGGTGAGCGATGGCGTGACCACGCTGGTGAACACCGGCACCCTGACCACCAGCGGTGATCTGGGCCTGAGCGTGCTCACCCGCACCGGTGCGCGGCTGGCGGCGGACCTGACGACCGATTTCGTGCGCTTTCTCACCGGCGGCCTGCGCGACACGGGGGATTCGCGGCTGGCATTCACCCTCTCCCAGCCCCTCCTGCGCGGCGCGGGCTACTTGGCCGCCTCCGAGGCCCTGACCCAGGCGGAACGCAACGTGCTTTACAACATCCGTTCCTTCACCCAACAGCGGAAGTCCTTCGCCGTCGAAGTCGCCACGCAGTATTTCCGCGCGATTCAGAGTCGTGAGACCGCCAAAAACGCCTACTTGGGTTACATGGCCTTCAACACCAACGTCGAACGCCAGCGCGCGATGTTTGAAAACGGCCAGGGCAGCTACTCGCAGCTCGGCCAGCTCCTGCAGGGCCAGATCAATTTCCAGCGCACCTGGACCAGCGCCATCCGCAACTACGAGCAGGCGCTCGATGACCTGAAAATCACCCTCGGGCTGCCCATCACGGAGCGCATCGTGCTCGACTACAAGGATCTCGAGTCGCTGGAGATCCTGATGCCGCCCGGCACGCTTGATGACGCCATGCAAACGGCCCTGACGACACGGCTGGACGTGTGGAACAGCCGGGACCGCGCCGAGGATGCCACACGCCGCGTGCTGATCGCCAAACAGGAAACCCTCCCCACCCTCAACGCGGTGGTTTCCCACCGCACGCTCGACGATCCCAACCGCAACGACCTGACCCTTCAAAGCCGCAACCGTGGTGTCTCGATCGGTCTAAACACGGACCTGAACCTCAACCAGAAGCCGGAGCGCAACACCCTGCGTGCCGCCATGGTGGCGGAACAGCGCGCCCGCCGCGAGTTGGAACTGGCCGAGGAGCAGGTGCGAAACTCGGTGCGCACCGCCTGGCGCGACCTCGAGGTAGCGCGGAAGCAATATGAATTCGCCCAGCGCGGCATGGAGATCAGCCAGAAGCGCCTCGAAGTCGAGGAAGCCTTTGCTGCCGTGGGGCAGGGAACCGCGCGTGACTTGGTGGAGGCCCAGCGTGACATCAACAACGCGCGCGACCTGATGGTCTCCACGCGCATCAACCACAACCTCGTCCGCCTTCAGCTTTGGCGGGACATGGGAGTTCTCTTTATTGAGAAAGACGGCTCCTGGGTGGACGTATTAAAAAAGGAGAAACCAAAGGGAGAATGATGAAGTCGAGAAAAACCATCACCTGGATCACACTCGCCGGAGTCGGAACGGTTTCCGCCTGGCTCCTCTGGTCGTGGCTGGCCGGCGGCAGCAAGGCCGCCGCCCAAGTGCCTACATTCACCGTCCAGCGCGGGCCGCTGGAGATCAATGTGCTGCAGGGCGGAGAAATCCGCGCGCTTCAAAACCTGGAGCTCAAGTCTGAGATCGAAATTCCCACCAAAATCCTCTCCCTCATCCCTGAAGGTTATCTTGTTACCGAGGAAGATGTCAAAAATGCCAAGGTGCTCGTCGAACTCGACGACACTGAGGTGAAACAAAAGATCCAGAACCACGAGATCGACTTCCAGACCACCGTGTCGAACTTTATCGACGCGGATCAGAACCGCGAAATCCAGAAGAGCGAGAACCAGAGCCTGTTCCGCGCCTCCAAGGAGACCGGCATCTTCGCGCTGATGGATTTTGAGAAGTATCTCGGCCGCGAGGTCACCTCCGCGATTCTCACCAAGGCCGGCCTGCCCAAAGATGTGGCCGACTTCGAGAAGTACTCGACCGTGCTCGAATCCCAGGCCGACACGCCGATCACCGCCGACGCCGCCAATCCCAAAAGCCCGGCTGACAAGGCCGCCGCAAAGAAAGCCGCCCCGGCCGCCACGGCAGGCCGCATCGATTTCAGCCCGTTCCTCGAAGCAGGTTCCACCAGCGATGGCGAGGCGCAGCAAAAGCTGCGCCAGTTGGAGGACGAGCTTCTCCTGAGAAAAGCGGAGCTCGCAGTGGCCAAGCAGAAAGTTGATGCGTCAGGCCGCCTCGCGGAAAAGAACTACATCTCGAAGGCGCAGCTCGAAAACGACCAGGTCACCCACGAAAAGGTGGCCCTCTCCGTCAAAACCGCCGAAACCCAGCTCCAGCTCTTCAAGGCTTATGAATTCAACAAGCAGTGCTCCACGCTGCTTTCCAACTACCGTGAGGCCATCAACAAGCTCCAGCGCACGATTCGTGAAAACCGCTCCCGCATGGCCCAGGTCGAGACGCGCTACATGACCGCCAAACGCCGCCACGAAATGGAAGTGGCGCAGCGTGAAAACCTCGAAACCCAGCTCAAGGCCTGCGTCATCAAGGCCACCCAGCCCGGTCTTGTGGCCTACGGCGACCTCAACGCCTCCTCCTCCTACAACTACAACAACAGCATTGAGGAAGGTTCCTCTGTGCGCTTCCGCCAGACCATCCTGACCATTCCCGACATGAGCCAGATGGGGGTGAAGGTGAATGTCCATGAGTCCCAGGTCAAAAAAGTCCACATCGGCCAGCGCACGCTGATCCGGGTCGACGCCGAGCCCGGCAAGCTCCTTGAGGGGAAGGTCGCCGAGCTCGCCATCCTGCCGGACAGCAACAGCAGCCGCTACACGCCCAACTTGAAAGTCTATCCTGCCACGATCCACATCGACGGATTCCACCCGTGGCTGAAGCCCGGCATGAACGCCAAGGTCGAGATCATCATCAATCACCTGGCGGACGTGTTGTATGTGCCTGTGCAGTCCATCGAGGTCGATCAACAGGACCATCACTACTGCTATGTGAACCAGGGAGGCTCTCTGCAGCGCCGCCCGGTGGTCACCGGCCATTTCAATGACGAGTTCATCGAAGTCCGCGACGGTCTGGAACCCGGCGAAAACGTGGCCCTCACCCTGCCCAAGAAGGCGGAGCTTGAAGATGCCCAGCCCGGTGCGCGCCCGCCGGCCAGCCCGGCCAAGTCCAAGGAGAAGAACATCGCCGCAGCCAAGCCCTGACCTCCTCCGCATGCCCGATCCCATCATCCAACTGGTGGACATCCGCAAAAGCTACCAGATGGGGGACATCACCCAGCATGTGCTTCAAGGCGTGTCCCTCTCCATCTATCCTGGTGAATATGTCTGCATCATGGGACCTTCTGGATGCGGCAAATCCACGCTGCTCAATGTTCTCGGCTGCCTCGACCAGCCCACCAGCGGCGACTATTTCCTTGGCGGGCAAAACGTGGCCCAATTGGACGACGACGACCTCTCCGCCGCCCGCAACCGCAACCTCGGCTTCATCTTCCAGAGCTACAATCTCATCCAGCAGCTCAGCGTCATCGAAAACATCGCCGTGCCCATGTACTACGGTGGAGCGAAGGACGCTGACATGATCGAGACCGCTACGCGGCTCGCCACCCAGGTCGGTCTGGATCACCGCCTCTACCACAAGCCCACCGAGCTCTCCGGCGGCCAGCAGCAGCGCGTCGCCATCGCCCGCGCCCTCTCGAACAACCCTCTCGTCATCCTCGCCGACGAGGCCACTGGCAATCTCGACAGCAAGTCCGGCCAGGAAATCCTCGGTCTCTTTGACGACCTCAACCAGCAGGGCAAGACTCTTGTCTTTGTCACCCATGACGAGCGCATGGTACAGCGCTGCACCCGCATCATCCGCCTGCGCGACGGCGTCATCGAGCGTGACGAGGCCGGTGCCAAGGCCTCCCGACTCCAGCCCGGCCCCACCGCTGCTGCCGCCTGATTGCACGCCTCATCCCCGACAGCCCCAAGGTGGTTGATGGGACGCGTTGGCGGGGTGCGTATGAGGAGCATGCGCTGTTTTACCCTGCTCCTGCTGTCATCGGTCGTCGTCTTCGCAGCCGAAGTGCCTCCGATCCGTGGTCTCAGCAGGTCGGATCTGCTTCAAATCGACGCCACAGGACGGAAGGCCACGACTCCGGCGGAGTGGGAAACGCGCCGGAAGGCGGCCGTGGCGGGTTTTGAAGCGGTGGCCGGGCCGCTGCCAGGCAAGGAAATGCGCGCGGAACTCGCCCCCAAGATTCTGGAGGAGGCGGATTGCGGCTCCTATGTGCGGAGGCTGGTTCACTACACCTCCCAACCAGGGGGTGTCGTGCCGGCCTATCTTTGCGTCCCCAAAAAAGCCCTGGCCGGGGAAAAGATGCCCGCCGTGCTGTGCCTGCATCCCACGGAGAACAAAATCGGCTTCAAGGTGGTCGTGGGACTGGGCGGGAAGCCGCACCGCCAGTACGCGGCGGAACTGGCGGAGCGTGGTTTTGTAACCCTGGCACCCAGTTATCCTCTGCTGGCGGACTACCAGCCGGACCTGAAGGCCCTGGGCATGACGAGCGGCACGATGAAGGCCGTGTGGGACAACATCCGCGGCCTCGACTATCTCGAAACGCTGCCATTTGTGGACTCACAGGCCGGTTTCGCGGCCATCGGACACTCTCTGGGCGGCCACAACTCCATCTACACTGCCAACTTCGACGAGCGCATCAAGGTCGTGGTCTCCAGTTGCGGGTTTGACTCGTTGCTGGACTACTACGGCGGAAACATCAAGGGCTATGTGCAGGAGCGCTACATGATGCGGATGCAGGACTACCTGGGCCGGCCGCAGGAGGCACCGTGGGACTACTACGAGCTGATCGCCGCGCTGGCACCACGCCATGTGTTTGTGAACGCGCCGCTGCGGGATGGAAACTTCCGCCACGACAGCGTGGACCGCATCGCGGCGGCCGCAGAGCCGGTCTTCCGCCTGCATGGAGCCGCAGGCCGCCTCATCGTCCGGCATCCGGACTCGGATCACGACTTTCCCGATCAGGAGAGATTCGAGGCCTATGAACTGATCGCGCGGGTGCTGCGGCAAAAGCCGTGAAACCCGCCCGCGCCTGCCGCGTTCTCTACACATGAAGCGTTTTTTCCTGCTGCTGACCATGCTGATGGCTCTCGCGCTGCTCCCGGCAGCGGAGCAGTCTGGCGGCAGGCCGCGGAATTTTGGCATCCAGGACGGTAGCGTGCCGGAGGACCCGCGGGAGGCAGGACGCGGCCAGTTCCTGGACTTTCCCACCTGGCCCGTCTCACGAGAACTGCCCAATGATGTCTTCACTTTTGCCCGCCTGCGCTACAACTCCGCCAGCGGCCGCTATGGCCGCTGGCGCGGCTCCGGGAAATGGGCCACGGACTATCCGGACGCGGACCTGAACTTCTCCTACCGGCTGCAGCAACTGACCTCGCTCCAGGTGAACCCGAACGGGGCCATCGTGGACATCGACGCCGCGCAGATGAAACATTATCCCTTCCTCTATATGATCGAGCCGGGAAACATCTCCCTGACCGATGAAGAGGCGCGACTGCTGCGGGAATACATGCTCAACGGCGGCTTCGTCCTCGTGGACGACTTCTGGGGGGAGGAAGAGTGGGAGGTGTTTCATGTGGCGCTACGACAGATCTTCCCGGACCGCTCCTTTGTGGAACTGCCGCTGGAGCACGAGATTTTCCACATGGTCTTCCCGCTGAAGTTCAAGCCGCAGATCCCCAGCGTGGGTCATGCCATGGCCGGTCGTTCCCAGGGCATCACCTTCGAGCGCTGGGACGCGCAGACGCCGCACTACCGCGCCGTGTATGATGACAAGAAACGCATGGTCATGCTGATCTGCCACAACACCGACCTGGGTGACGGCTGGGAGGAGGAGGGGACCGATCCGTGGTACTTCCGCGAGTTTTCGGAGAAATACGCCTACCCGCTGGGCATCAACATCCTCTTCTACGCGCTGACGCACTGAGGAAGGATGAGCGGGTGAAAAGCGTGCTGGACAATCCACGCCGTTTTTTCATAAAGTGCCATTTCCGAAAAACGGCATGCGCATTCTTTCCAAAGTCCTCTGGACCCTAGCCTTCCTGGCCGCCACCTTCATCTGGATGGTGCTCTTTGAGCATGGTTTCTCGATGCAGGGGCTCACAGAAGGCACTCAAAAGGAGCTGCAGGCCCTGTCAGGCTGGTTTTCCGGCGGCAAAAAGTAATCTCCATCCCACGACACACTCCCCAAGTCAGGCATATGATCATCAAGGACACCGAAATCGACCCGAAGTATCAAAACCTCTGGAAACGCGCCCTCGTCTCCGCCGACCAGAAAAACTGGGACTATGTGGTGAACCTGCTGCTCCCCATCGTGAAAGAAAACCTGGGGTTCCTGGACGGGCGCATGCTGCTGCGCAGCGCGGAGGGTGAAAAGGTAAACGCCGGCGGCAAAAAATTTGGCCTCGGAGGCCTTTCGCTTGGCGGAGGTGGAGGACTGTTCAAATCCACCAAGAAAGAGCCAGCGGAGCAGATTGCCGAGCTTGAGGAAAATGTCTTCCAGAAGGACCCCTTCAACCAGAACGCCAATTTGCAGCTCTACGACCTGGCGATGAAGCTGCACTTCCCGGAACTGGCGGCCTTTGCGCTGGAGACCCTGCGCCTCGGGCACCCGGAGAACACCAAGCACATGCACAAGCTGGCGCAGCACTACATGGCGCACGAGCAGCCGGAAAAGGCCGCGGATGTTTACAAGAACATCGCCAAGGTCGATCCGCGTGACATGGACGCGCTCAAGGGCGAGAAGGACGCCGCCGCCAAGACCTCCATCCTGCGGCAGGGTTGGGGGTCGGAAGGTGACTTCCGCAAGGCCATGAAGGACAGCGGCGAGGCCGCGAAACTCGAAAAGCTGGCCAAGCAAGGCATGACCAAGGAGGAGATGGAGCAGTTCCTGGCGGACACCATCGCCCAGTACGAGCAGGACCAGACGAACATCATCATCGTGAAGCGCATGGCAGACCTCTACGAGAAAATCGGCCAGCTCGACAACGCCTTGATGTTCTACGATTACTCCCTGCAACTCAATCCGGGTGACGTGGCCATGCAGCGCAAGGTGGAGATCCTGCGTGACAAGGTGCTGGACATGAACATGGCGCAAATGGAGGCGGACATCGAGTCCAATCCCGACGCGCCAGACATCGAGGACAAGCGCGCGCAAATCGCCGAGATCAAGCGCCAGCGTGCCGGCGTGCTCATCGCCGAGGCGAAAGGCCGCGTGGAGCGCAACCCTACCGATAAAGGGCTGCGCTACGAGCTGGGCCAGGCCTACTTCAACGCGGACATGTACACGGAGGCCATTCCGGAGCTCCAACAGGCGCGCTCCAACCCGCACATCCGCACGAAGGCCATGTTGCTGCTGGGCCGCTGCTTTGAGCGAAAGAACATGAACGACCTCGCCTCCAACGTGCTCAACGAGGCCTCCAAGGAGCTGGTCGTCATGGACAACACCAAAAAAGAGATCCTCTACGAACTTGCGCTCGTGAACGAAAAAATGGGCAGGCAGGAGGCCTATCTGGACGCCCTCAAGGAAATCTACAACGCCGACTACGGCTACCGCGACGTCGCGAAGCGGGTGGAGTCCTCTTATTCGTAATCCGCCGCATGCCGCCGCTCGCGCGGATGGCCTGGCTTTCGCATGAGGCGGAACTCCGGCTGGACAAGGCCGGAGGGGCATGCCAATTCAGCCGCGCATGGCCTCTCCAGCTTACCGACCGCTCCTCACCACCCGCACGACCTGCCGTATCTGCGGCTGCAGCAGTTTCACGGATGTGGCGCGGCTGGGGGACCAATATATCGGCGGCCTGATCGTCAGCGAGGACGGCACCGGCACCATCAAGCGCAAAATCCCGCTCGATCTCGTGCGCTGCGACCCTGCGCATGATGAAAACGCCTGCGGCCTCGTGCAGATGCGCCACTCCGTGCCGCCCAAGGTGCTCTACCACCGCTACTACTACGAGTCCGGCATCAACCAGTCCATGCGGGACAATCTGGCTGGCATCTCTCTCCTGGCGGAGCAGACCGTGACGCTGAACCCGGGGGATATCGTTCTCGACATCGGCTGCAACGACGGCACGTTGCTCTCCAGCTACCGCGCCCAGGGGCTGCGCCACATCGGCATCGACCCCAGCGACGTGGCGCTCAAGGCGCGCGAACGCGGATTCACCGTGGTGAACGACTTTTTCTCCGCCGATGCCTTTCGCCGCGTCCATGCGAAGGAAAATGCGCGTGTTGTGACCAGCATCTCCATGTTTTACGACTTGGAGGACCCGCGCGCCTTTGTCACGGACATCGCCAGCGTCCTGGCGGAGGACGGCATCTGGATCCTAGAGCAGAGCTACCTGCCCGCGATGCTGCGGATGAACAGTTTTGACACGATCTGCCACGAGCACCTCGAATACTACTCCCTGGCCGTGCTGGAGCGCCTGTTCGGCGAATGCGGGCTTGAGGTCGTCGATGTACACCTCAATGACGTCAATGGCGGCAGTTTCCGCCTCTGCGTGGCGCACATGGGCCGCGTGAAGGCCTCTGCGGAGGCCGCGACACGCGTGCAGGAGCTGCGCGTGCGGGAGTTTGAACTGGCGCTCGACACGGACGAGCCCTATGCGCGCTTCCGTTCTGATATCGAGCGCATCCGCACGGATCTGCAGGCTTTTTTGATGAAGGCGAAGGCGGAGGGCAAGCTCGTCCACGGCTATGGTGCCTCCACGAAAGGGAACACCACCCTGCAATACTGCGGCATCACCGGCGACCTGCTCCCGGCCATCGCCGACCGCAATCCGCGCAAGTGGGGCAGCTACACCATCGGCAGCCGCGTGAAGATCATCTCCGAGGAAGACTCCCGCGCCGCCAAGCCGGACTACTACCTCGTGCTGCCCTGGCACTTCATGCCGGAGTTCAAGATCCGCGAGAGCGAGTTCCTCGCACGCGGCGGCCAGTTTGTCGTCCCCTTCCCCCAGGTGCACCTGGTTGGCTGAGCCGCGCCTCACGCGGAGAGGGTGGGATTCGAACCCACGGTGACATTTCTGCCACGCCAGTTTTCAAGACTGGAGCCATAAACCACTCGACCACCTCTCCTGGTGCTGCTTCGCGGCGTGTGCATTGATGTTAACCAGACGCACGGTGATGCAAAGAGGAAGTTTTTGCGCATTTGCAGGCGCTTGCTCCTGTTTCGCACCGCATGATCCATTCCACCGCCCTCATCGACCCGCGCGCGCACCTTGATCCGACTGCCGAGATCGGCCCCTATGTCATGATCGACGGCCCGGTGGAGATCGCGGCCGGTTGCCGCGTGGAGGCGCACGCGCAACTGGTGGGAAAAGTCACCGTGGGCGCGGGAACTGTCATCGGACGCGGCGCGGTGATCGGCACGCCACCGCAGGATCTCGGCTTTGATCCCGCCACGGACAGCGGTGTGATCCTGGGGGAGAAAAACGTGATCCGCGAGCACGTCACCATCCATCGCGGCAGCAAGCCGGGGCATGTGACGCGCATCGGCGACGGGAACTTCCTCATGGTGGGCGTGCATCTGGCGCACGACGTGGTGCTGGGGAACCACAACATTCTGGCGAACGCGGCGCTGCTGGCCGGGCACATTCACGTTGGAAACCACACCTTCATCGGCGGCGGCGCGGTGTTTCACCAGTTTCTGCGCATCGGTGACTACTGCGTTGTGCAGGGAAACGGCAGCTTTAGCAAGGACATCCCGCATTACTGCGCCGCGCAACGCATCAACCGCATCACGGGGCTGAATGTGATCGGCCTGCGCCGCCAGGGCTTCAGCACGGAGGAGCGTGCTGCCATCAAGCAGCTCTTCCAGTCGCTCTTTTGCTCCGGCAAGAACCTCTCGGATGCCATCGCGGAGGTTTCGGCGGTTGTCTGGCCGGAAAAGGCGGCCCGCCTGCTGGAGTTCGTCCGCGCGCCGAGCAAAAAAGGCGTCTGCCCGGTGCGCCCAGGACGCAAGGAGGACTGAGGGGGCCGGCGAAGTTCCACCGGGTAAAATCGCGGCCAAAAAAACCGCCCTTTTTCTTGTCACCGGGACGGCGGTGGCCTATTGAAAAGGTCATGCCGGCCCCGGCGGGCAGGCTGCGCATTCCTCTCGAACTTATGACCCTTTCCAGACTTTGCACCGCGGCCCTGCTCTGCCTCCTGGCAACCGCCGGACTGGCATCCGCGCAGGGACTTCTCGACAGCCTCTCCAGCGACGTACGGATCGATGGCATGACGACCACAGTGGACCCGGAAACCGGCATCGCGACGGTCAGTGGTGATGTGCGCGTCGAATACCAGGACGTTCAGATTCGCTGCGCCAGCGCCAGCTACAACCAGCTCACCGGCAACATCCACGCCACCGGCGGCGTGGTCATCTGGAAGGCCGGCACGATCTACCGCGGTGACACCATCGACTACAATTCGATCACCGGGGAACTGACAGGCAACAACGTGCGCTCCTCCATGCCCGCCGATCAGGGCAACTTTTTCTATCACGCGGAGAGGTTCGACACGGAGACGAAGTTGCTGAGCCAGATCAACGCGGAAAACGTGACCTTCACGATGCATGACGTGGCGAACCCGAATTTCCGCATCAAAGGCTCGACCATGGGCGTGCGCCCGGGGGACAAGGTGGAGATGACTGACATCAAGTACTACGCGGGCAGGACTCCCGTCCTCTGGCTGCCATATGTGGGCCAGTCCATCGACCAGGAGGCGGGATTCCGCATCGGACCGGGTTATCAGAGCCGCTGGGGAGCCTTCCTCCTGAGCCAGTACACCGTCTTTCACGGCGAGCACACCGAGGCACGCTACAAATTCGACCTCCGCAGCCGCCGCGGTGTGGCGGCGGGCGTGGACTTCTTCTCCATCCGTCACAGCGGCAACCGCCAGAATTTCGGCACGCTCACCTTCTATGGCGTCAACGACATGGACACCGCCATCCAGCAGGCTGGCGGCCAGCGCGTGCAGGTGGACAACCTCCGCTACCGCCTCAACTTCCAGCACCGTGTGTATCTGCCCGGACCGGATGTCAGCACCTGGTACATCGACTTTGACATCAACAAACTGAGCGATCCGCACTTTTACGAGGACTTTTTCTTCCAGGAGTTCCGCACCACGCCGGAGCCGGACAACCACATCTCCGTCATCAAGACGGACGATGCCTTCGTGGCCACGCTCATGGCGAAATTCCAGCTCAATCAGTTCTACCGCACCTCCACGCGCCTGCCCGAGGCCTCCGTGGACTTTACCCGCCGTCCGATCTTCGGCACTTCCATCCAGCACCAAGGCACCATCTCCGCCGGTGTGTATGGCGAAAGGCTGGGCAAATACGAGGAGGTCGAGCTCCAGCGCCTGCGTCAGATCGGCGGCTTGGGTGCCGCGGCCGTCAATGCGCTGGGCGCCGCCTCCTCTTTCCACGCGCTGCTGGGCCAGCCGCTCGACCCGGTGATCAATCCGGTCGATGTCGCCGCTGGCATGCAGGTCATCGACGCCCGCCTGGCCGAGCCCCAATTCACACGCTTTCACACCTATCATGAGTTCCTTTACCCGAAGACTTTCTTCGGCTGGCTGAACCTCACCCCGCGCGTGGGCTTCGGCATGACGAGCTACCACAGCATCGACGGCAGCCTGGCCAACCTGCGCAACTTCACCCGTGGCATCTTCAGCGCCGGCCTCGACATCTCCTTCAAGCTCTCGCGCTCCTGGGACGACGTGCAGAGCAGCGTGTTCGGCCTCGACGGCATCCGCCATGTCATCCAGCCCTACATCAACTACTCCTACCTCGACGCCAGCATGGACGCGAGCCTGCCCGGTATCGACCGCCTCACGGCCACCACCCGCCCGCGCTCCATCGATGTGCCGCTCTTCACCGCGATCGACTCCCTGCGCTCGTGGAATGTGGCCCGCGTCGGGGTTTACAACCTGCTGCAAACCCGCCGTGACTACGCCTACACCGATGGATTCGGCGGCTTCGTCGGCCAGCTTGATGACAAGGGTGCCAACACCTACACCTGGGCGGGAATGAACACCTTTGTGGATCTCTATGGCAAGGACCCGGAGTTTGGACGTGACATGTCCAACCTCTTCAATGAGATTTTCTGGCGCCCTGTTCCCTGGATCACCTTCTTGTCCACGATCCAGCTCCCGCTGGAGGCAGGAATCGGCAGCTATCAGGACATCAACAACTCCATCATCTTCATGCCGACGCGGAACCTGTCCATCGAGGTCGGCAGCCAGTATCTTACCGGTCATCCCTTCTTCCCGGGTGACAGCCATCGCTTCACTTCCCGGATCTACGCCCGTCTCTCAGAAAACTGGGGCTTCAGCACCAATCACATCTACGAGGCCGATGACGGCACGATGGAGTTCCAGAGCTACAGCATCACGCGCGATGTCAGCAGTTGGATCATTTCCCTGGGTGCCATGATACGGGACAACCGCAACGGTGTGTCCGACTACGGGCTCCTGCTTGGCTTCACGCTCAAGGAGTTCCCGCAGCTCAATTTCGACCTCGACATCGACCCAAATCCCGGCGCTCCAGGCAATCCGTAATGAGCGGCGCGGACTGCCCGGCCGGCAGCCCACAGCGTCTTCCATCTCCGCCGACATGCTCCACCTCACCATCCTCGGCAGCGGCAGTTCGGGCAATTGCGCGGTGGTTTCCAGTGGAGACACCACCCTGCTTCTCGACGCGGGCCTCAGCGCCCGGCAGACCGTGCTGCGGCTGGAGTCCATCGGCCTCACCCTCGACGACCTCGACGGCATCCTGCTCACCCACGAGCACCAGGACCACACTGGCGGCCTGGAGGTTCTCAGCCGGGCCCGTTCCCTGCCGCTGTTCTGCACCGCCCTGACCCAGGAGCATCTGCTTTCCAATCTGAAATTCCGCACGCCGCCCGCCTGGCGCATCATGCAGACCGGCTGTGTCTTCGATTACAGGGATCTGCGTATCGAAAGCTTCCCCGTGCCGCATGACGCCGTCGATCCGGTCGGCTACATCCTCGCGGATGCGGACGCCCGCCTGGGCGTGCTCAGCGATGTCGGCTACGTGACCAACCTGGCCAGAGACCGCCTGCGCGGCTCCGACACGCTCTTCATCGAAGCCAACTACGACACCCAACTGCTCGAAACGGACACCAAGCGCCCCTGGTCCACCAAACAGCGCATCGCCTCCCGTCACGGGCACCTGTCCAACGAGCAGGCTGCTGAGCTGGTGGCCGCCATCGCGCACCCGGAGCTCTCCAATGTCGTCCTCGGCCATCTTAGCGATGACTGCAACGATCCCGCTGTCGCCATCCGCCAAATCCGCGCCGCCCTCGACTCGGCGGGCGCGGCCGAAGCGCGCGTGCTCTGCGCGGAGCGCCACAAACCCACGCCTGCCGTCGAAGTGGCACGCCTGCGGCCGCGCGCCCGTTTTCAGATCGTTGGCTTGGCAGCTCACGCGCAGATGGACTTGTTCTGATCTTCCTCCCATGAAACGATTTTTCCTCATCATCGCCGCCGCCGCGGTCTCCTACGGCACCTGGTGGCTGTGCCTGCGCTCACCGGAGCAGCAGCTCGCCGCCGCGCAGATGGATTTCCTCGACGCGCTTGAAGGCCACGACTGGCAGGATGTGGAAGCCATGCTGGCACCCGGCTTTGTCGCCGTCAGCGGGCACAACCGCTCCAACATCATGCCGGATCTTCAACGGGCTCTGGGCGGATTCGCCACGCTCAGCATCGAGACCAAGCCCGTGTCGCTCCAGGCCGCCCGTGACATGGGCATCGTCAGCCAGAACATCCGTCTCGTGGGCCTCGGCAACACGCTCGCCATCGCCGTGCGGGAGCGCGCCAACCGCATCACCACGCCGTGGCTCTTTCATTGGCAAAAAACCGGTTCCTGGCCGTGGAACTGGCAGCTCACCCAGGTCCACAATGACTCCATGACCTCCCTGCCCTCAGAACTGCCCCTCCGCTGATGTTTACCCGCCATCCCACCATGAAGCTCATCCCCGCCCTCGCCTTCTTCTCCGCCACCGCCTTTGCTGCGGACTCTGCGCCTCCTTTCCAAGGCTCCATCGAGCGTCTTGACCCCGCGCTGGACGCCTTGATCGCAGCGGGCACCTCGATTGAGGTCCTCGCCACCGGCTTCAACTGGTCGGAAGGCCCCGTCTGGAAGGACGGCGGCATCCTGTTCTCCGATGTGCCGGAAAACACCGTCTTTGGCTGGAAGGAGGGTGAAACGAGCGCCTCCATCGTCCTCAAGCCCAGCGGCAGCCTCGACGGCACCGGCGGCCAGGGCTCCAATGGCCTCGCGCTCGATGCAAAAGGCCGGCTGATCCTCTGCCAGCATGGAGAGCGCCGCATCGCGCGCCTGGAGAAGGATGGCAGCTTCACCTCCATCGCCGACCGGTTTGAAGGCAAACGCTTCAACAGCCCCAACGACCTGGTGATCAGCAGCAAGGGCACCATTTTCTTCACCGACCCGCCCTACGGCCTCAACAAGGGCAAAGACAAAGCCGAGATCGACTTCCACGGCATCTACGCTGTGCAGGTGGAGGTGCCGGGCTCGCCTGCCATCGCCCTCATCCGGGACATCCAGTGGCCCAATGGCATCGCGCTCAGTCCGGACGAAAAAACCCTCTACATCGCCGTCTCCGACAGGGATGACACGCGCATCATGGCCTACGACCTGCCTGGCAAGGGCAAGGACGGCATCGCAGGAGTCGTGCAGGGCGTCGTCATTCCCAAACCCGTGAACGGGCGCGAGCTCTTCAACGCGCAGAAGCTCAAGTCCGCCACGCGCAAAGGCGGCTGCGACGGCCTCAAGGTTGACAGCCAGGGCAACATCTGGACCACCGGCCCTGGCGGCGTGCTGATCCTCGACAAGAATGGGAAACACCTCGGCTCCATCCTCACCGGCCAGGCCACCGCCAACTGCGCCTGGGGCGGGGAGGACCGCGGCACGCTCTACATCACCGCGGACATGTTCCTGCTGCGTGTGAAAACACTCGTCAAAGGACTCTGATCCCCCGGCACGCGCTGCATGCGGAAAGATTCTTCACGCGCACGGCTTACCCGTTCGCATGAAACTCTGGCTCCCTGCCCTGCTCGCCCTCTTTTGCATCGCCGCCGCTCCCGTCACCGAGGACAAGCCCGCCTGGCAGGCCGGCGCGGCCTCGGCAAAGATCACTCCGGAGAAGTCCATGTGGATGGCCGGCTACGCCGCGCGCACCGCCCCCTCCGAGGGCGTGGAGCTCGACCTGTTTGCCAAGGCGCTCGTGCTCACGGATGCCGCGGGCGCGCGCTTTGCCCTCGTCACGATGGATCTCATCGGTGTGCCGCGGAATTTGCGTCTCGCCGTCGCGGAGCGGGCGCACAAGGAGCATGGCATCCCGCCCGCGCACCTGGCCATCAATGCCTCCCACACGCATAGTGGCCCGGAACTCCGCACCAGCCGCGTTTTCGGCGCGGATGATGTCGCCCAGCGGGAGAAGGAGGCCGCCGAATACACCTCGAAGCTGGAGGACACCCTTGTCCGCCTGATCGGCGAGGCCTTGGTGAAATCCGTGCCCGCGCACCTCGATTACAGCAGCGCGCGCTGCGGCGTCTCCATGAACCGCCGCACCCCGGATGGCAAGGGTGGCTGGAGCAACTTTCCCAACCCGGACGGCCCCGTTGATCAAATCGTGCCTGTCTTGAAGGCCTCCAACGCCGCGGGTGGCGAGATCGCCATCGTCTTCGGCTACGCCTGCCACTGCACCACGCTCGGCCATCAGAAATTCAGCGGAGACTATGCCGGCTACGCGCAGCAAGCCCTCGAAGCAGCCCATCCCGGCGCGGTCGCCATGTTTGCCAACGGCTGCAGCGGTGATCAGAACCCCTACCCGCGCCGCACGATGGAGCTCGCGCAGACGCATGGCCGGTCGCTCGCCACCTCCGTCGAGGCCGCGCTCACCACCCGCATGCGCCGGCTCACCGGCCCGCTGCGGGCGGCTTACCGGGAGATTCCCCTGGCCTACGATACCCTGCCCACCAAGGAGCAATTGCTTGAGGAGCAAAAGTCCTCCAACAAATGGGCCGCCACCCACGCCACGCGCGTGCTCCAGCGCATCGAGCAGGAAGGCACCCTCCCGACCACCTATCCCTATCCCGTCCAGGTCCTGCGTCTCGGAAACGACCTCACCTGGGTCACGCTCGGCGGGGAGGTCGTTGTCGATTACTCCCTACGGCTCAAGAAAGACCTCACCGATCCCGTCGTCTGGGTCAGCGGCTACACCAATGATGTCATGGCCTACATCCCCAGCCTCCGCATCTGGAAGGAGGGCGGCTACGAGGGCGGTGGTGCCATGATCTATGGCACCCATCCCGCCCGCTGGAGCGACCGCACGGAGGACCACATCGTGCGTACCGTCATGGACCTGCGCAGCACGCTCAACTGATCCCGCGCGCCGGCTTCCTCATGACGAATGATTTGCGGCCACGGCCTCCCCGCCTTTACACCCGCCCATGACTCCCATCCTCCGCGTCCATCCCGCCGATGACGCCATCGTCGCCCTGCGTGACCTCGCCGCCGGTTCCCTCGTCTCGCTCGACGGCACCCCATGGACGCTTCGCGAGGCCATTCCCGCCAAGCAAAAGTTCGCGGCGAAGGACTTCGCCACCGGCGACATCGTCACCATGTACGGCGTCACGGTCGGCGTCGCCACGCAGCCGGTCGCCGCGGGTGCTCTGCTGCACACGGGCAATCTGAAGCACGCCAGCGCCGCCTTCTCCGGCAAGCAGGCCGCCTACGCATGGACGCCACCGGATGTGTCGAAGTGGAAGGCGCGCAGCTTTCGCGGCTTCCAACGCCCGCACGGTCCCGCGGGCACGGCGAACCACTGGATCGTCATCCCGCTCGTCTTTTGCGAAAACCGCAACCTCGCCTTCATGCGCGAGGCTCTCACCCGCGAACTCGGCTACGGCAAAACCTCCCCCTATGAACGTTTCGCGCGCCAGATGGCCCAGTTGCAGCGCCGCGGCGCTTCGCCGGACGAAATCGCCGCCCTGGTGATGGACGCTGGCGCGGAGGAAAAGGCCGCGCGCCTCTTCCCCAACGTCGATGGCGTGAAGTTCCTCGAACACGGCCTCGGCTGTGGCGGCACCCGGCAGGACGCGCAGGCCCTCTGCCGCCTCCTCGCCGGTTACATCCACAGTCCCAATGTCTGCGGCGCCACCGTGCTCAGCCTTGGCTGCCAGCACGCCCAGGTCAGCCTGCTGGAGCAGGAAATGGCCGCGCTTTATCCCAAGCTCGAAAAACCTCTCCTCATCTACGAGCAGCAAAAAAGCCGCTCCGAGCGCGACATGATGCAACGCGCCCTCCGGGACACGTTCCTCGGCATCGCCGCCGCCAACGAGCAGACACGCCAGCCCTGCCCGCTCAGTGATCTCGTCATGGCTGTTGAATGCGGCGGCAGTGATGGCTTCAGCGGCATCTCCGCCAATCCCGCCATCGGCCACACCGCCGACCTCCTTGCCGCGCTCGGTGGCGCGCCCGTGCTCAGCGAGTTCCCGGAGCTCTGTGGCGTCGAGCAGAGCCTGTGCGACCGCGCCGTCACCGCGGACATCGCGGACAAATTCGTCCGCCTCATGCGCGCCTACGAGGGTGCCGCCCAGTCCTGCGGCAGCGGCTTCGACGCCAATCCCAGCCCCGGAAACATCCGCGATGGCCTCATCACTGATGCCATCAAGTCCGCAGGTGCCGCGAAAAAGGGCGGCACCGCACCCGTCGTCGATGTGTGCGACTATGGCGAGCCCGTCCGCCAGCGCGGCGGCCTCACCCTATATTGCACACCGGGGAACGATGTCGAATCCACCACCGCGCTCGCCGGCGGCGGCTGCACCATGATCCTCTTCACCACCGGCCTCGGCACGCCCACGGGCAATCCCGTCTGCCCCACGCTGAAGCTCTCCACGAACACCACGCTGGCCGCCCGCATGCCCGACATCATCGACCACGACTGCGGCCCCATCATCACGGGAGAAAAGACCGTCGCGCAATGCGGTGAGGAGGTGCTGGAGCTCGTCATCGCCACCGCCAGCGGCGATTATGTGCCGAAAGCCGTCGCCCTCGGCCAGGACGATTTTCTCCCCTGGAAACGCGGCGTCTCCCTCTGAGTCGTGGTGCGGGTGGCAGCCTGCATTCCCCAAACATTGTGATGATGAAGTGTTCAGTGGCCGGTCCAACCGAGCACTGACAACCATGCACCGTGGTGAAACGGCTGCAAAAGGCCCTACTCGTGCCGCAGCGCCTCCACAGGGTTCATCTTCGCCGCCCGGCTGGCCGGGTAAATGCCAAACGCCACGCCCGTGATCACGGAGATGGAAAAGGCCAGCACCGGCGACCACATCTTGATCACCGTCGTCACCCCTGCGAAGTGCTGCACTGCCAGCGGAATGCCCAGGCCCAGCACCACTCCCAGCACGCCGCCCACGCCCGCCAGCAGCACCGTCTCGATCAGGAACTGCACCACGATATCCGCCTGCCGCGCCCCCAGCGCCCGGCGGATGCCGATCTCCCGCGTCCGCTCCGTCACGCTCGCCAGCATGATGTTCATGATGCCGATCCCGCCGACGAGCAGCGAGATCGCCGCGATGCTGCCCAGCACGATGCTGAAGATCTGCTTCGTGCGCTCCGCCTGCTTCAGCAGTTCCACCGGCACGATGATGCGCCAGTCTTCCTTCTTGTGATTGCTCTTCATCAGGTGCCGCAGCGCCTCCGCGCGGCTCTCCACCTGGTCCACGTCCTCCACCCGGATCACCGCCTCGTGGTACTCCACCTTCTCCGCCTCAAAGCTGCCCGTGCGGTAGCGGAAGAACGTCTCCCCGTACTGGTCCATCAGCGTGTCAAAAGGGATCATCATCTGCGCCAGCGAGCTGCCGGACGGCTGCGCCGCGTCCGTGCCCACCATCTGCCCCTCGTCCTGGATCACGCCCACCACCTTGTAATAATAGCCCTTCACACGCACGGACTTCCCCACCGGCGCGGACAGCGGGAAGAGCTTCGCCGCCACCGTCTGGTTCAGCACGCACACCGGCATGCGCTCCTTCATCTCCAGCTCCGTGAAAAACCGGCCCGTCACCATCTCCCGGTTCCGCATGTGCGGGTACACCGGCAGCACGCCCATCACCTGCCCGTCTATGCTGCGGTCCAGGTTCCAGATGTTCTCCGTGATGAACCGGCTCGGCACCACAATCGAGATCCCCGGCACCGTCTGCACGATCTGCGTCACGTCCCTCCGCGTGATCCCGTACTCGCTGATGAAACTGCGGCTCTCCGCGTTCGATCCCTGCCCGTCCGGCGGCTTCACACTCTGCAGGATGATGTTCTGGCTGCCCAGCTTGCGGATCTGCTCCTGCGCCTCGTGGCTCGCCCCCTCCCCGATCGCCAGCATCGCCACCACGGACGCCACCCCGAACACCACGCCCAGCGCCGTCAAAAACGACCGCAGCTTGTGCAGCCAGATCGTTTTGAGGCCCAGCGAAAGCGTGCGCCACAAATGCTGTGGCGACGCCATCAGCCGCAGAATGGGGTGACGGGCGAGAAAAATCATGTTGGGGGGCCAAAACAACGCGCCCGCGCCCGCAAAACTTGCCCTCGAATCCCCCTGCGGCCATCATATCTCCCGCATGCGCCTCCTTCCGCTCCTGACGCCCCTTCTCCTCGTGGGATGTGACCCCGCGCCCAAGACCGCGCCCCGGCTGGAGCCCCCCGCACTCATCCTTCCCGCCAGCGTCAAGGAACTCACCCCGGACGAGGCAGAAACCTTCCTCACCGCGCAGCCCGCCGCTCTCATCATCGACGCCCGCATGCTCGAGGAGCTCAAAAACCACGGCCACATCGCCAGGGCCCAAAACATCGACTTTTTAAACGAAAAAGCCGCTGCGGAAGCCCTCCAGCAGCTCGACAAATCCCGCCCCGCCCTCGTCTATTGCGCCATCGGCGGCCGCGCACGCCAGATGGCCGTCCAAATGGCCGGAATCGGTTTCAAAGACGTCAAAGTCCTCGCCGGAGGCTTCAACGCCTGGGTCGCCGCCGGAAAGCCCGTGACGCGGTAGCACAGCGCCTTCGTAGTCCGGCGTTCGCTTCGCGGCTTCGCAGCAGGCCGTTCCGGGAGATTGGCCGCAAAAAGACGCAAAAAGACGCAAAAAGCGCAAAGGCCATGAGGCGGGGGGCAATCAGAACGTGAGAGGTAAGAAGTGAAAAGCCAGAGGTCAGGGCTTTTTCGCCCTTTTTTCTCCTTTTCGGCCATCCTTCTGGTCGTTTGGCCGAAAGAAAGAAGGAACGGGAGACACGCGCCAGCCCCCCTCGTAGAGGCAAACGTGAGTTTGCCCCGGGCCTGGGAAGTCTGACGACTTCCGCTACGAAACCGCGCGCCCACCCCTTCCAACAACCGGGGGAAACGGGGTCAGGCGACATGAAGCACGGAAAATCAAGGGTTCCAGCGTCATTCCCTGGGGAAAAGTGAGTTTGCCATGGTGGCGGTGCCATGAGCACTCCATCACACACACCACTGTCCATTGTCACCGAAGCCGCCACCTTCATCGGCATCGACTACCACAAAAAATACAGCGTCTGGCACGCCGTCGATACTGCGTGCGGGCCTGGTGAGCAGTTGGCAAAGCCGGTTTGAGGTGATGGCGACGGTTTGTCAGGCGTCGCCGCGCAGCAAGAATGATTGCCTCAACCGGTGTCGAGGTGGGAGAAGGCCGTGCGACAGGACGCGCCGCGGACGCATTACTTGGACGGCCACGGCGGCCACATCCCGGGCACGCCGGGTCCACCGGGCTCGTGCTCGCCGCCGTCGCCGCCTTTTTCGGCAGCGCGCGGCTCATTGGCGATATCGAGTTGAAATAAGGCCGCGCCGCGTCGTGTTCCCTGTCCTCTCATGCGTTGTGTCTTTTTGCTTTTGTGGTGCTGGGCCGTCTCCGCGGGCGCGGAGGAGATTCTCGGCCAGGGGGAGTTCCGCTATCGTGTCGTGCCGGGCTGGGGGCGGGAGGCACTCACGCAGGTGAGCGTGAAAAACGGCCATGCGGTGGCCCTCGACGCGCGAGGACGCCTCTTTTTCCTGACCGACGACGCGCGGAACAACGTCATCATCCTGGACTGCGCCAGCGGCGCGCTGATCCAGCACTGGACGGCACGCATGCCCGGCGCCCATGGCATGAGCCTCGTCAGGGAAGGAGACCTGGAGGTGCTCCACATCACCGACACGCAACTCCACGAGGTGCGGAAGCTGACCCTGGATGGCAGGGAGCTGGCTGTCTTTCCCTGGCCGGCAAAGGCGGGGCTGCACGCGGATGCCCGTGAATACCGCCCTTCCAAGACAATCCATTTCCCGAATGGCGACTTCGCCGTGTTCGACGGCTACGGAAAGGACTACATCCTCCATCACAAGCCGGATGGCGCGCTCCTGCATGCGTGGGGAGGGAATCTGGGGCGGCCGGAAGACCAGTTGAAGCACTGGGGCCCGCACGGCGGCGCCTTCGATGATCGCGACGGCACGCCGCGCGTGGTCATCGCGATGAGCGACCAGCAGGAGGTGCGGCGTTTCACGCCGGAGGGGCGGCTGGTGGACGTCATCCCCTTTCCGGGAGGCAATCCGCGTGACATTGTGCTTTTTGGCACGCACACGATCATCCCGCACCTGGGTGACAACTGGCCGCAGGACAAAAACGCCCCCGGATTCATCTCCATCGTCGATTCAAAATGGCGGGTCGTCTCCAACATCGGCGCCCCGGCGGCGGTGTATGAGAAGGGTGAGCTCCAGCTGATGAAGAGCGATGGAAAGACCTTCATCCATCCCCACGCGGTCACGGCGGATGCGGCCGGGAACCTGTATGTGGCGCAGTTTGCCTCGCAGGCCGCGCCGCTGCTAAAGCTGGAGCGCGTGAAGTGAGCGCACGACAGCAACTTTCCCCCGCCTAGACTGTTCTGAACCACCGCCATGAACGCCATGCGAACCTGCCTCGCCCTCCTGATCCTCAGCCAGCTCGCCGCCTCCGGCCAGCCGCCTGCGGGTGAACCTCCCCGTCGTGACGGGGACCGGGAACGCCGTGGGCCGGGAGGCCCGCCCGGCATGGGAAGCGGCGGGCCGATGCGCCCGCCCATGGGCTTCGAAAAACTCTCCGAGGAGGAAAAACAGACCATGCGGGAGGCATTCTCGAAGGCCTGGTCCGACCCTGCGGTGGTGGCGGCGCGTGACGAGGCCCTGAAGGCCAATGAGCAGGTGCGCCGCGTGTTGAACGAGACCATGAAGCGCCACGATCCGAAGGTGGCCGCCATTCTTGACAAAATGAAGCCGGATTATCCCGTCGATGACCGCGGGCTGCCCCTGCTGCCCAGCCCCGAGTCGCCCGATTTCGCCAAGATGGCCCTCGCACGCCTGGGGGCCGAGGCCTTGGCCGTCGCGCGACCGGGACGGCATGAGGAGACGCGCCGGTTTCACGAGCGCATCATCCAGCATCCACGCATGAAGGAGTCCGCGGCGGCGCTGGAAAAGGCAGCACCGGGTGAACGCATCGAATCCTTCCGTAAAGTCCGCGAGCTCTACCGCCAGCTTGTCGGCGAGGAGTTTGCCCGCCTCGCCAAGGCCCGTGAGCAGCGGGAGGCGGCTGGTGATGAGAAGAAACCCGCGCCTCCAGCGCCAAAACCGTGAATCAAAACCCGTCCGGGTTTTGCTCCGCTTTCGGATCGAAGAACAGGTCCCCATTCGGCCGCATGCCGATGAAAACGAAGGTTCCCTCCACCGTGTCCGGCTTCACCGTGGCCTCGAACACGCGGTTGGCGAAGGCACCCCGGGTCGGTTTGCCACCCGCCACCACGGCCATGACCTTTGCTGCCACGCCGCCTGCCGGCCACTCCACCCCCGCCGCCTGGCCGATCGCATGCACATGCACAATGTTTTCCGCCGCCCGGCGGTTCTGGTGACGCCGCGCGGACGTGCCAAACAGGTCCAGTTGCGGAACAGCGATGACGGCGATCAGGCCGACTATGGTGAGCACCGTGAGCTGCTCGCCGAGACTAAAACCTGACGAACGACGGGGCGTGGGGGCGATGTTCATGACGGGAATCACAGGTTGGTGAGAGATTGGTGACGCATTCCAATGATGTGTCAGGATTCGCCAAGGTGGTGTAAGAAGTTTTCAATTCCGCTTAACCACCGCTGATCTTCCCCATCCGGGCGGCTTCAATCCTCGTGAAGCATCAACAATCCTGAGAAAACGGCGGTCGAAGGACCCGGGAAAAAAGGCTGGCAGAATCTGGCAACAGCCTCGTTGATGGGCCGCCATCATGAAACGCCAACTCCTCGCCCCGCTCCTGCTCCTGACTGCCGTGATCGCCGCGGCCACCTTTGCCGCCCCAGGGGCGGCGAAACGCAAAATCCTCTTCTTCACCAAATCGAGCGGCTTTGAGCACAGCGTGATTTCCTGGAAGAAGGGCAAGCCCAGCCACGCGGAGAAGGTGCTGCTCGAACTCGGTGCGAAGAACGGCTGGGAGTTCGAGTTCTCCAAAGACGGCAGCAAGTTCAGCAAGGACTACCTGGCGCAGTTCGACACCATCATGTTCTACACCACCGGCGACCTGTGCAGCCCCGGCACTGATGGCGAGCCGCCGATGACGCCGGAGGGCAAGCAGGCGCTCTTTGACCACATCCGCAGCGGCAAGGGCTTCGTCGGCACCCACAGCGCCAGTGACACTTTCCATACGAACAACGAGTCGAAGAAAGGCCCGGACCGCTACCTCAACCACGGCGAGAAGGCGGACCCGTATGTGCGCTTCCTCGGCGGTGAGTTCATCAAGCACGGCGCGCAGCAGGACGCCAAAAACACCGTCGTGAACCCGAAATTCCCGGGCTTTGAGAATGTGGGCAAGGAATACGGCTTCATGGAGGAGTGGTACTCGCTGAAGGACTTCACGCCGGACATTCATGTGCTCAGCGTGATCAATTCGCCTGCGATGAAGGGCAAGGAATATGAGCGCCCGGCCTATCCGAGCACCTGGGCGCGCAAAGAGGGCAACGGACGCGTGTTTTACACCGCCATGGGCCACCGCGAGGACGTGTGGACGAATCCGATCTTCCAGCAGATCCTCGTCGGCGCGCTCAACTGGGCCAATGGCGATGCCCAAGCCGAGATTTATCCGAACATCAAGGAAGTCGCGCCTGAGGCATACACGAACCCGCCCTACGTTGAGCCCCCGCCGCCGAAACCCGCCAAAAAATGAGTCGCGTCCTGCTGTTCTTGCTTCTCGGCACCGTCGCATCGCTCGCCGGAGATATTCGTGTGCGCGGTTCCATCGTCGGTCGCGTCGAGAATGATGGCGGCGTGCGCATCGGTGGCAGTCTCGTCGGCAAATTCGAGTCAAGCGGCGATATTCGCGTGAAAGGCAGCCTCACGGGCAAAATCGAAAGCGATGGCTCGATCCGCAAGAACGGCAGTTTGATCGGCAAAGTCGAAAACAACGGCGATGTCCGCAAAAACGGCAGCATCATCGGGCGCATCGAGTCGAACGGCGATGTGCGCGACCACGGCAGCATCGTGGGTCGTGCCGAGGGCATGACGAAGGAGCAGGCGGCGGTGCTGTTCTTCTTCGACTTCTACGACATCAAGTAGTCCAGTTGCTTCGCAACTGGCACCTCAAACTTGTTCCGAAGGGACAGGACTGCTTCAGTCCCCGCCACCCGCGACCTTTGGCGAGTTGCCGAGGGCTTCTTTGACGGCGGCGACGGCGTAGTCGCGGTTGAGCTTGGTGATCCAGCGGACGCTGATTTCCTTCGGGCAGGCGGCTTCGCACTCGTATTGGTTGGTGCAGTTGCCGAAGCCTTCCTTGTCCATCTGGCGGACCATGCCGAGCGTGCGGCGGTCCTTCTCGGGCTTGCCTTGCGGCAAGAGATTGAGCTGGCCGGCTTTGGCGGAGACGAACAGCATGGCGCTGGCGTTTTTGCACGCGGCCACGCAGGCACCACAGCCGATGCACGCGGCAGCGTCCATCGCGGCGTCGGCGACTTCTTTGCCAATCGGCAGTGCATTCGCATCCTGCGGAGATCCGGTGCGCACGGTGACGAAACCACCGGCCTGCTGGATGCGATCAAAGGCGCTGCGATCCACGACGAGGTCTTTGATGACCGGGAAGGCCTTCGCGCGGAAGGGCTCAATCCAGATCGTGTCGCCGGTGCGGAACTTGCGCATGTGAAGCTGGCAGGTCGTCGTGGCCTTTTCGGGGCCGTGCGGCACGCCGTTGATCTGCATGGAGCACATGCCGCAGATGCCTTCGCGGCAGTCGTGGTCGAAAGCGACGGGCTCCTGCCCTTTGGAAATGAGGCGCTCGTTCACGATGTCCATCATTTCGAGGAACGAGGCATGATCCGGAATGTCCGGAGCATCGATGTCCTGGAAGTGACCGGGCTGGCCTGCGTTCTGACGCCAGACTTTGAGGTGAAGATTGAGTTGGGACATGGGGACGGTTTGAGGATGAAAAAGGGGTCAGGCGGCGAGCGCGAGCTGGTCGATCTCCTCGCTGATCTGCTCGATGTTGAGGTGGATCCAGCGCGTGTTGCCGACGTAGTAGTCGAGCGCCTCGGCGGCGCGGGCCTTGAGCTGCGTGGAATTGAAATAACGATGCTGCGCGAGCGCGAGGATGTCCGCGCGGTCGTTCGGCGAGAAGCGCGAGAGCTTTGAGACCGCGAGGTCGAGCGGACAAAACACGAGCAGATGTATCAGCCGGCGTTCATTGCCGATGCCTTCCCACTCGACGCAGGCTTCACGATGATCCGGGTGCAGCAGAGCGAAGTTGTCGTTGTAAGTCGTGTCGAAATAGATGCAGGACTGCTTTCCGGTCTCGCGCATGTAGTCGATCACGAGTTCTTCAAACGGAAGCATGAGCCGCTCTGAAAATGTGGCGTCCACATCATCGGTATAGCGGGTGCCACAGTGGTAGTGGACTGCCATGCCGCCGGCGAGATACATTTTGACCGGCTCGCCCGTGAATCCGCTCTCACGCATGAAGGCGTCGATGCGGTCCATCATGCGGCTCATGGCCTCGGTGAGCTCTGGATGAAGCTTATGCATGGCCAAGCCTCCTTTTGAGCGAGTTGGCAAAGCGGGGGCAATCAAAGCGCAAAGCGCGTGCGAGTGTCCCAAAGGTCGTTTCAGCACCTCCGAGCAGCTTTTTGGCT
Source organism: Verrucomicrobiaceae bacterium (assembly GCA_015075365.1). Taxonomy (GTDB): domain Bacteria; phylum Verrucomicrobiota; class Verrucomicrobiia; order Verrucomicrobiales; family Verrucomicrobiaceae; genus Prosthecobacter. The sequence continues at coordinate 265,403 of JABTUN010000003.1, read as the reverse complement.
GCGTCACGCAAACCGCCCTCATGACCAAACCAGTCCACACCGGCGAGAAAGAGGCACACGGCGGCCATTTCGCGCTTTTCGACGCCATCGAATTGCGTCCACGCGTCCGCACGAAAGTCCCCGCGCTGGGCAGCGCAGAAACTCAGCAGTTCGGACTCGGATTCGCGGGTCATGGCGGGTTGAAAGCGGCTTACTTGTAGCTGCGGACGGCGAGGTGGACTTCTTCGAAGGTCAGAGGCTCCTTGTTGAGCGTGGGCTTGCTGAAGTCGCCGGTGTATTCCCAGGCGGCGGCGTAGCAGAAGTTTTCGTCGTCGCGTTTGGCCTCGCCATCGGGGTATTGATGCTCGGTGCGGAAGTGACCGCCGCAGCTCTCTTCGCGGTTCAGGGCGTCGAGGCAGAGCAGTTCGGCGAACTCCATGAAATCGGCCACGCGTCCGGCTTTTTCGAGCTCGGGATTGCAGGCGTCGCCGCTGCCGGGGACGATCACATTGGTTTTGAACTCCTCGCGCAGTTCGGGGATCCGTTTGAGGGCTTCCGTGAGCCCGGCGCGGTCGCGGGCCATGCCGCACTTGTCCCACACGAGCAGGCCGAGTTCGCGATGGAAGCTATCGACGCTGCGTTTGCCTTTGCAGGCGAGGAAGCCCTTTGTCTGCGCGGTGCAGACTTCGAGCGCCTTCTTGAATTCCGGATGCTCGGCGGTGACGCTGCCGGGCTTTTGATGCACGAGGTAGTTCGCGATGGTCGTCGGGATGACGAAGTAGCCATCGGCGAGGCCCTGCATGAGTGCGGAGGCACCGAGACGGTTCGCGCCGTGGTCGGAGAAGTTCGCCTCGCCGAGCACATGGAGGCCGGGGAGGTTGCTCATGAGATTGTAGTCCACCCACAGGCCGCCCATCGTGTAGTGCACAGCGGGGTAGATGCGCATCGGCTGCTTGTAGGCGCTCTCGCCGGTGATGCGCTCATACATGTCGAAAAGGTTGCCGTAGCGCTCAGCGATCGTCTTTGCGCCGAACTGCTGGATCGCCTCCGCGAAGTCGAGATACACGCCGCGACCGCCAGGGCCCACGCCGCGTCCGTCATCGCAGGCTTCCTTGGCCGCGCGGGAGGAAATGTCACGCGGAGCCAGGTTGCCAAAGCTCGGATACTTGCGCTCGAGGATGTAGTCGCGATCCGCCTCGGGGATCTGACCGGGGGGCTTGCCGATATCCTCTTTCTTCTTCGGCACCCACACGCGGCCATCGTTGCGGAGCGACTCGGACATGAGTGTGAGCTTGCTCTGATAATCGCCGCTCACCGGGATGCACGTCGGGTGGATCTGCGTGTAGCAAGGGTTCGCAAAGAACGCGCCTTTCTTGTGCGCACGCCACGTCGCGGTGACGTTGCAGCCCATCGCGTTCGTTGAAAGGTAGAAGACATTGCCGTAGCCACCGGTGCAAAGCAGCACCGCGTCACCCGCGTGCGCTTCGATTTTGCCGGTGACGAGATTGCGCGTGATGATGCCCTTCGCGTGGCCATCGACGGTCACCACATCGAGCATTTCCGTGCGCGGATACATCTGCACACCGCCCGCGGCGATCTCCTTGTTCAGCGCCGAGTAGGCACCGAGCAGCAACTGCTGGCCGGTTTGGCCGCGAGCATAAAACGTGCGGCTCACCTGGGCACCGCCGAAGGAACGGTTCGCCAGCATGCCGCCGTATTCGCGGGCAAAAGGCACGCCCTGCGCCACACACTGGTCGATGATGTTCACGCTCACCTCGGCGAGACGATGCACATTGGCCTCGCGAGCGCGGAAGTCGCCGCCTTTGACCGTGTCATAAAAGAGGCGATGCACGCTGTCGCCGTCGTTCTGGTAGTTCTTCGCCGCGTTGATGCCGCCCTGTGCCGCGATGGAGTGCGCCCGACGCGGCGAGTCCTGGAAGCAGAAGCATTTCACCTTGTAGCCCAGCTCGGAAAGCGTCGCCGCGGCCGAGGAACCGGCCAGACCACTGCCCACGACGAGCACGGTGAACTTGCGCTTGTTCTTCGGATTGATGAGCTTCGAGTCCTGCTTGTGCTTGGACCACTTCATGGCCATCGGGCCACTGGGGATATGAGAGTCGAGAGACATGGCGAAAGAGGGCAAAAAAGGTTCAGAATCAGCGACCGTAGCCGAAGAGCCAGATGGAGAGGACGATGGCGGCGTTTCCGGCGAAGATGAGGCCGGCAAAGGCATAACCGGCCTTTTTGAAGAGCGGCTCGGACTTGTCCGTGCTGATGCCGAGCGTCTGGAAGAGGCTGCTGAAGCCGTGGCTCAGGTGGCTGCACAGCAGCGCCATGGCGATGAGGTAGAAAATCGACGCCGGAGCCCAGGAGAAGCCGTCGATGACCATCTTATAGACGTTGTGCACCGTGTGACCATGCTCATCCGTTTTATAAACATACGCTGCACTGCCGAAGTCATTGCCCACCCGGACGGTGAAGTGCAGCAGGTGGTAAACGATGAAGGCCAGCAAGGTGAGACCGCTCCAGATCATCGTTTGTGAGGCTTTCGAACTCACCTGCGCTTTATGCTGAGCATAGGCATCAGGACGCGCGGCTTTGTTGGCCTTCGTCAGCGAAATCGTGGCCACCACATGAATCACGACCGCTGCCAGCAGTCCGGCGCGCGCGATCCACACACCGCCTCCGTGGAGCGCGGTCTGCAACAGGTGGCCATAGTCATTGATGGCGTCCGGCCCGGCAAAAATGAGCAGATTGCCGACCATGTGGCCGAACACAAAGCCGATCAGCATGAGACCCGTCAGGGCGACGAGGATTTTCTTGCCGATGGAGGAGGCGTAAAAACGATTCAGAGAGTCAAAAGCAGCGCTCATGAGAGGAGTGGAAATCCATCATGGAGATACGTCACGGACGCGCAACCGGGATTCACCACTGGATCGTTCGTAACCCAGGTTTTTTGCCTCCAATTCTGTTCTGTGGAACGATTGGCTGTCAAACTGGCAAAAACTCCGCCCGCGGCCATCGTATGGCGTTTATGCGCCCCATTTTGCTCGCCCTCTTCGCCGCTGTTTCCTCGCTCCACGCTGCCGCGCCGTCGGAGCACGTCATTCTCGTCAGCATCGACGGCTGGGCGCATCACTACTTTGACGACCCGAAGTGCCACATGCCGGCCGTGAAGGCCCTGGCGGCCCAGGGGGTGCGCGTCGGGCGCATGGAGACCTCTTTCCCGACCGTGACGTGGACGAACCACACCACGCTCGTCACCGGCGTGCACCCGGGCAGGCACGGCGTGCTGGCGAATGAATATTACGACCGCAAGGAGCGCAAAAAGGTGCCGCTCATCCCGGACCCCATCTTCAACAAGGACGAGATCGTCAAGACGCCCACCATTTATGATGCCGCGAAGGCCGCCGGGCTCACCACCGCCGGCGTCATCTGGCCGGCCTCGCGCGGAGCCAAAACGCTCGACTGGACCGTGCCGGACGTGTTTGAGCAGGAACTGTTCGAGAAATATGGCACGCCGAAACTCCTCGAAGAGGCCCGCGCGCTCGGCATCCCGGTCGAAAAGCAGATGGAGTGGTGCAAGCTCGGCAATGCGGGCAAGGCGCAGCGTGACTACATGTACACGCAGCTCGCCACGCACATCATCCGCACGAAGAAGCCGAACTTTCTCGCCCTGCACCTCGTGAGCCTCGATTCCTTTGAGCACGCGCACGGCCGTCAGGTGCCGGAGGCCTACTGGGCGGCCAACGATAGCGACAACCGCGTGGCCGACCTCATCCGCGCCACCGAGGAAGCCGGCATCCGCGACAAAACGACCTTCATCATCACCACCGATCACGGCTTCGTCACCTTCACCAAGTCGATCAACCCCAACGCCGCCTTGCGGAAGGACGGATTCGTCAAATCGGTGCTCGGCAAGAACCTCGCGCCCGATTCCAAGGTCTTCGCCATGGCCGAGGGTGGCGCGTCCTTCGCGTATGTGCTCGATGAGGCCAACCGCGACGCCATCCTCAAAGAAATCACGCCGAAACTCGCCAAGCTCGAAGGCGTGAGCGAAACCGTCGAGGCGAAGGACTTCGCCACCCGCCTGCGCCATGTCACCGCCGCTGCTGACCCTCGCGAGCCGGATCTCGTCCTCCTTGCCGCGGATGGTTATACTTTCACCGATTCGCTCGCCGATGTGAACGAAATCATCCCGAACGATCCACCCAAAGGCGCGCACGGCCACGACCACCTCATGCCGAACATGTACGGCTGCTGCGTCATCAGCGGCGCGGGCATCGCCAAAGGTAAAACCATCGAGGAAATCAAGAACGTGGACATCACACCGACGATGGCCCGCCTGCTGGGGATTCCGTTCCCCGACGCTGACGGGAAGGTCATCGAGGCAGCGCTGGCGAAGTAAGACCGCAAAGAAACGGTCAAACGTGACGCTTGAAACTTCCCGCTTCCCCGCGAAGTGCTGGGGTTCCAACTCTCCTCACTCATGCCTAAAGCCCCCATCAGAGTCGCAGTCACCGGCGCCGCCGGTCAAATCGGTTACGCCCTCCTTTTCCGCATCGCCTCCGGCGCGATGTTTGGTCCTGACCAGCCCGTGATCCTCCAGCTCATCGAGGCTCCCTTTGAAAAGCCGATGCAGGCCCTCGCCGGTGTCGCCATGGAGCTCGATGACTGTGCTTTCCCGCTGCTCAAAGGCATCGTGCAGACCAGCGATCCCGCTGTCGGCTTCAAAGACGCGAATTGGTGTCTGCTCGTCGGTGCGAAGCCGCGCGGACCGGGCATGGAGCGTGCCGATCTGCTCAAGGACAACGGCAAAATCTTCATCGGCCAGGGCCAGATCATCGACGCGGTCGCCGCGGATGACGCGCGCGTCGCTGTCGTAGGCAATCCGGCGAACACAAACTGCATGATCGCCGCCTCGCAGGCCAAGCGCCTCACGCCGGACCGCTTCACCGCCATGGTGCGCCTCGATCAAAATCGTGCGCAGACCCAGCTCGCACAGAAGGCCGGAGTCGATCTCACCGAGGTGAAGGACATCTTCATCTACGGCAACCACAGCCCCACGATGTTCCCCGCCTTCGCGCATGCCACCATCAGCGGCAAACCGGCCGCGCAGGTCATCAACGACAAGGCCTGGCTCGAAGGCCCCTTCTGTGAAACCGTCGGCAAACGCGGCGCTGCCATCATCGCCGCTCGCGGTGCCTCCTCCGCCGCCTCCGCGGCGAACGCGCTCGTCGATCACGTCCGCTCACTCGTCACGCCAGGAGCCATCCACAGCGTCGCCGTGAAGAGCGAAGGCCATTACGGCTTTGATCCGAACGTCTGGGCCGGCATGCCCGTCCGCACGACGACACCGGGCAGCTACGAAATCATCACCGGCTACGAAATGGACGATTTCGCCAAGTCGAAGATCGCCGCCACGAACAAGGAGCTCGTCGACGAGCGCGGCTTCGTGGCCGAGATGCTGTAAGCGCGTTTGGAGCAGTTCATGGGTCCCATGGGGGCGAATCCCCCATGGGATTTCTTTTTTGGTTCACGGCACGATCTCCACCGGTGTGCCCACCCGGACCTCATGATAAAACTTCTCCGCCATATGACCGGGGAGGCGGATGCAGCCGTGGGAGGCGGGGTAGCCGGGCAGGTAGCCCTGGTGCATGCCAACGCCGCCATAGATTCGCATAAAGTAGTACATCTTCGCGCCGTCGAATTTCGCCCCCGGCGGCCGTGGATCCTTGCGGTTGTCGATGTTGGTGACCAGGATGTTGCCTTCACGGTCAATGTAGTCGCCGTAGATGGAGGAGAGGTGGTCGATGTCCTTCTCCATGATGCGGTAACGACCGGGACGCGTGTCGTAGCCTTCCGCGCCCGAGGAGATGGGGGATCCGCCGGCGAGCTGGCCGCCTTTGAAGAGATAAACCATCTGCTCGCTGAGGGAGATGAGGATGGAAGGACGTCCGCGCAGTTCATCGGCGTGCCAGAAGGAACCATCGCGCTCCAGCCGGAGCAGGCGCTTCACACCACGAGTGACAAAGCGCGTGGCGCGGGGGATCTCGCCCGTCACAACGCGTTTCGCAAAGCGGAAGCTGTTGTTGCCGGCGGTGTGAACGGTCTGGCACGAGGTCAGAACCACAAAAAAGAGGGCTGGCAAGGCGCGTCGGAGCATGGGGCGTAATTCCAGCAGGGAATGCCGCCATGAAAACCAAAAAAGTGACCAGCGGATGCGTCACCCGGCCCGCATCAGGCCGCCAGGCTGCGCAGGAAGCGTTTGAAGAAGGCCACACCGTCCTCAAGGTCCTGCACGGCGATGAATTCATCTTTCGTGTGCGCCTGGGCGATGCTGCCGGGGCCGATGGCGATGGCGGGCGTGCCGGCAACGGCGAGAAAGGCGGCGTCGCAGAACCAAGGCGCACCGGTGAGGTCGCCACCGGCAGTGATGAGCTTCTGGATGAAGGGATTCGCGGGATCGGTGTCGAGGCAGAAGGCCTCGCTGGCCGTGGTGACGTGGGCGGCTTCGTCGTGACGGGCCACGAAATCGGAGAGCAGCTTCATCGCGCCGCCAGCCTTCGCGAGGCCGGGTGTGGTTCGGATGTCCACGCGGAGCTTGCAGGCATCGGCCACGATGTTGCTGCGGGTGCCGCCGTGGATCATGCCGAGATTGATCGTGCTCACGCCGAGCCATTCGTCGGCTCCGCCGGCCTCCGCCAGCAGATCGCGAAACTCGGTGTCGAGCGCCTGCACGAGCTTGCCCATCTTCACGATGGCATTCACGCCCAGCTCCGGCGTGGCACCATGTACGGCGACGCCGGTGGTGTGCACATCGGCCCAAAGGCAGCCCTTGTGGCGAAACACGGTCTTCAGCGAGGTCGGCTCGCCGATGAGTGCGAGGTCGTAGCGGCCGTGATGCTTCGCAAAGTGCTGCGAGCCGAGCTGGGCGCTCTCCTCCGACATGAAACCGACGAAATGCACCTCGACGGGCAGCGCGGGGAGTTCGTCACGCAGTTCGTGAAGTGCCCACAGCATGGCCGCGGCGGAGCCTTTCGTGTCGGAGGCGCCTCGGCCCCAGATTTTGCCATCACGGAACTCGCCGCCGAAGGGATCGATGGTCATGCCACCCACGCTGACGGTGTCTGTGTGCGGGGCAAAAAGGATGCGCGGCTTGCCGCTGCCATCCGTGGGATAGTGACCGATGACATTCGGGCGGCCGGGCTCGACTTCATCGAGGAAGGTCTCCGCGCCGGAATGCTCCAAAAAAGCCGCGATGTAGCGTGCGCAGGCCTCCTCGCCGGTGTGCGGCGTGCCGGGATCGCCATCGGGATTCACGGACGGGATGCGCACGAGGGCCTGGAGGAGCTCGACAACGCTCTGGGGCGGGTTTTGCATGCCAAAAGGAGCCGTGGGACGCTTCCTTTGCAAACGGAGGCTTGCGCAGGCTTCACGACTTGGCTTCATGGTGCGCATGATCGCCTATTTGAAAGGAATCCTGGCCGAGGCCCTGCCGCATCAAGCCACCGTGGACGTCCACGGCGTGGGCTACTTCGTTCACATCCCGCTGACGACCTTTGACAGGCTGCCGCAACCTGGCGCGGAGGTGAAGCTGCTCACGCATTACCACGTCACCGAGCAGGATCACAAGCTCTTCGGTTTCCTCACCGAGGACGAGCGCGATCTCTTCCGCCTGCTCATGGACCGCGTGTCGGGTGTGGGGCCGAAAATGGCGCTCTCCGTTCTCAGCGGCATGCCGGTGGCTGCTTTCAAAGATGCCGTCATTCAAGGCGACGTGAAGGCGCTGGCCCGCATCAAGGGCGTGGGCGGCAAAACGGCCGAGCGCATCGTTCTGGAGTTGAAGGACAAGGTGGGCGTCGTGGATGCCTGGCAGGCCAGCCGCAGCGCCAAGACCTCCCACGACCCGGTCCGCGAGGCGCAGAGCGACGCGGTGCTCGCGCTCATCTCCCTCGGCTACAAGCAGAGCGAGGCGCAGAAGGCCGTGAACGAGGTCGCGAAGCAATCCAGCTTTGATCCGGCCTCCAGCGCGGACCAAATCGTCCGCGAAGCCCTGCGCAGCATGAACTGATCCGGGCAGGACGCCGCGTGCCGGCATCCTGCCTTCGCGACGAATCAGAGATACTCGTTGATGAGATTCTCGCACATCTCCTGGCGGCCGCTGGCGATGAAAGGCTCGCCATTGGACAGCGTGTAGGCCTCCAGCTCGGCGAAACCGACCTCGCCCCTCTCGATCTTCGCGCCGATGCCGGAGTCGAAGGACGAGTAGCGTTGCTTGATGATGGCGTCGAGACGGCCGTCCTCGATGATGCGGTGGGCGATCTTGAGGCCGCGGGCGAAGGCGTCCATGCCGCCGATGTGCGCGTGGAAGAGATCGACCGGCTCGAAGGACTCGCGGCGGCACTTCGCGTCGAAATTGAGGCCGCCCGTGGTGAAGCCACCCATTTTGAGCACCTCGATCATGATCTGCGTGGTGAGGTAGATGTTCGTCGGGAACTGGTCGGTATCCCAGCCGATAAGCTCGTCGCCCGTGTTCGCATCAATCGAACCCAACGCACCCGCCGCGGCGGCCACCTGCAGCTCATGGCGCATGGTATGACCGGCGAGCGTGGCATGGTTCGTCTCGATGTTGAGTTTGAAGTGCTCCATCAGGCCGTATTCGCGGAGGAAATTCAGGCACGCGGCGGCATCGCTGTCGTATTGATGCGTGGAGGGCTCGCGCGGCTTTGGCTCAATGTAGAAGGGGCCTTTGTAGCCGATCTGCTTTTTGTAATCGACCGCCATGTGCAGCAGGCGGGCGAGGTGATCCACCTCGCGCTTCATGTTGGTGTTCCAGAGCGTGGCGTAGCCTTCGCGGCCGCCCCAGAAGGTGTAACCTTCACCACCGAGACGGTGGGTGACATCCATCGCCTTCTTCACCTGAGCGGCAGCGTAAGCGAAAACGTTCGCGTTCGGACTGGTGGCCGCGCCCTGACAGTAACGCGGATGCGCGAAGAGGCAGGCGGTACCCCAGAGGAGCTTCTTGCCAGTCTGCTGCTGGGCTTTTTCCAGCTCATCAGCCACGGCGTCGAGAGCTTTGTTGGATTCGGCCAGTGTGGCGCACTCGGGGGCCACGTCGCGATCGTGAAAGCAGTAGTAATCCACGCCCAGCTTGTCCATGAACTCGAAGCAGGCCCACACACGGCGCTGCGCATTGGCGATGGAGTCGGTGCCGTCATCCCACGGACGCTGCGCGGTGCCGCCGCCAAACGGATCGGAGAGCGAGTTCCGCATCGCATGCCAGTAGGCCACGCCAAAGCGCATGTGATCGCGCATCTTCTTGCCGCCCACGACCTCGTCGGCGTTGTAGTGCTTGAACGCGAGCGGGTTGCGGCTCTGCGGTCCTTCAAACTGGATTTTGGGGATGTCGGGAAAGGCTTCGTTCATGGTGGTGTCGCTAGGGGCGGCTACGGGAGCCGGAAAGCACCCGCACGCAAGGCTCAAACCAGCCCGGTATTGGGCCGGATCGGCCAGTCCGTGGGTGAATTCGGCCAGAATGCCCGCAGAGGCCGGTCTGAATTTGATCACACGCGTCGTTTTTCGAAGAGTTGATTGAAAGTCTTGGACAATGCCTCATGCGCCACGGTAAAACGATGCGCGTGAAAAGCTTTGCCGCAATCCTGGTGGTTGGCGTTACGATCTTGTTGAGCAAGGTCGCGACGGCAGGCCTCCTTCATCACATGACGCTCAAATACGGGCTGAAAATGAACATGTTCGGAGATGGCATCGTGCTGCCGGACATCATGATGAGCCATCAGGAGAGCGAACAGCATCTATGCCGGATGGCCACGCCGTGGCCGGAACTGCTGTTGATCAAAGACTGCGTGCATGACTCTGGCTTTTGGAAGGTTCCGGAAAAGCCTCTTACCATGAACTATGAAACATCTCTCATCGATCTGGCACAGCCATCGTTTCGCTGGTACGGCTTGATGCCAGTCAAAGAACATGAGGAAAGCCTCGCGTGCAGCCTCGGCTTCCATCAAGCTCGTGGCGATTTGGTGTGCGGCCCGTACATTTTCAGAGATCCGCCGTTGCTCGTCCCTTTCGATTATCCTTGGTGCCGCGGCATGAGTGCACCAGAGGCGTTGCCCTGGCTCGCCACCCAAGACGCGCTAGCCCCATAGGAAGCATCCTGCCGCCGCAGCCCGGCCAAATCCCTGAAAAATCCGTTGCCGCGCGCCCCGGCCCGTGCGCTTTCAGCGCGCCTCCATGTTTTATGTCGCCGAAGATCACGAAGAGGGCTCGCAGGAGCCGCGTGTGAACCGTCCGCCGCTCGCGCCGCGGATGCGCGTCGCGTTTTCGGAGGACGGACGGCTTGCGGAGTCACCGCAGTTTGAATACCGCCCGCAGCAGCAGCGCATGGCGGAACTGGTGGCTGACGCGCTCGACAAGAGCCGCGCGCTGGTGTGCGAGGCGGCCACCGGCGTCGGCAAATCGCTCGCGTATCTGGTGCCGGCGGTGACTTTTGCCCTGGAGCAAAAGCGAAAAGCCATCATCTGCACGCACACGATCAATCTTCAGGAGCAGCTCATCTCGAAGGACATCCCCATCGTCAAAAAGATCGTGGGCGACTTCAAGGCGGAGATTTTGAAAGGGCGCGGCAATTACCTCTGCCCCACGCGCCTGCACCGCGCGATGAACGATTCCGGCGACCTGTTTTCCCCCACGGAGGCGTCCGAGCTGGGCCTTCTGACCGACTGGGCCGCCACGACGGAGGACGGCACGCTGAGCGATCTCGACTTCACGCCGAGCGCGCGCGTGTGGTCGCTCGTGTGCAGCGAGCCGCATGCCTGCACGCCGCGTCGCTGCCCGCCCGGCAGCCGCTGCTGGTACCAGGATGCACGCCGCCGCATGGAGCAGGCGGATGTGGTCGTCCTGAACCACACGCTGTTCTTCACGCTGCTGGCCTCCGCGGACGAAGTGACCGCAGCGGACTGCAATTTCCTCTTTCCGCGTGACTTCGTGATCCTCGACGAGGCGCACACCATCGAAAACGTGGCCGCGAAGGCCTTCGGGCTGCACATCAGCGAGTCGAACCTCAAATTCGAGCTGGGCCGCCTGCACAACCCCAAAACGCGCAAAGGCTTCTTCCAGCACGCGGGTGACAAGGACGGCATCCGCGAGGTTTTGCAGACACTCGACAGCGTGAACACGTTTTTCCGCGCTGTGGAGGCGTCTTGCAAATTCAACGCGCTGGGACGCGAGTTCCGCGTGCGCGAGCCCGGACTCGTGGAGGACACGCTGTCACTGCCGCTGGAGCGGCTGGCAAAACGCGCGCAAAAAGCCGGCGACGCCGCGCACAAGGAGCATGTGAAGCTGGAGCTGCTCGACCTGGCCAAACGGCTCGTCGCCATCCGCATGGGCTTGAAGGCCTTCCTCGACCAGGAAAACGAGGATCATGTCCACTGGGTGGAGCGCACCGGACCGGAGCGGCAGTCGATCAGCTTTCACACCGCGCCGGTGGATGTCGCGCCGCGGCTGCGGCAGATCTTTTTCTCCAGCGGCAAGGCCTGCGTCTTCACCAGCGCCACGCTCGGCATCGGCAATGACGGGAACCTCGACTACTTCCGCCATCGTGTGGGCGCGGAGCAGGCGCGCGCGGCATGCATCGAGAGCCCTTTCGACTTCCAACGGCAGATGCGGCTCTACCTGCTCAAAAAGATGCCGCAACCGGCCGATGCGGGCTACCTCGACAAGCTCGGCGACTGGATCTGCCACTTTCTCGATCTCAGCAAAGGGCGCGCGTTTGTGCTCTTCACCAGCTACAGCCAGATGACCTCGCTGGCGGATCGTCTGGAGGCCCACTGTGCCGAAAACGGCTGGCGGCTGCTCGTGCAGGGCAAGGGCATGCCGCGTCACCAAATGCTCGCGGAGTTCAAAAACGACACGCACAGCGTGCTGTGCGGCACGGACAGCTTTTGGACCGGCGTGGACGTGCCCGGCGAGTCCCTGAGCAATGTCATCATCACCCGCCTGCCTTTCGCCGTGCCGGATCATCCGCTGACCGCCTCGCGCATCGAGCACCTGGAGGCGCAGGGTTTGAACGCCTTCACCGAATATAGCGTGCCGGAGGCCATCCTGAAGCTGCGCCAGGGCATCGGCCGCCTCATCCGCACCGCATCGGACGAGGGCATCTGCGCCATTCTCGACAACCGCATCCTCACCAAGCCCTATGGCAGGGCATTCCTGGCCTCGCTGCCGGAATGCCCCACGGAGGTGCTGGAGTAACCTCAACTCGCCGCCACGGCCGTCTGCTTCTGCTCGCCGAGGCCTTCGACGCCGAGTTCGATCACGTCACCCGGCTTCATGAAAACGGGATCAGGTTTGAAGCCAAGACCCACGCCGGGAGGCGTGCCGGTGGTGATGATGTCACCGGGCAGGAGGCTCATGAACTGGCTCAAATAACTCACCAGGGTCTTCACGCCGAAAATCATCTGCGCGGTGCTGCTGTTTTGAATCGTCTTGCCGTTGAGCTTGAGCCAGAGCTTCAAGTTTTGCGGATCGGGAATCTCATCGCTCGTGGCGAGGAAGGGACCGATCGGCGCGAAGGTGTCACAGCTCTTGCCTTTGACCCACTGGCCGCCGCGCTCGAGCTGCCATTCGCGCTCGCTGTAGTCGTTGTGCACGCAATAACCGGCCACATGGCTCATGGCGTCGTCTTCGCTGACGTAGCTGGCTTTTTTGCCGATCACGAAGGCCAGCTCGACCTCCCAGTCGGTCTTCTTCGAGTTTTTCGGGATGACGACGTTGTCATTCGGGCCGCAGATGGCGCTCGTGGCCTTGAAAAACACGATCGGCTCCGCCGGAATGGGCATGCCGCTCTCCTTGGCATGATCAACGTAGTTCAGGCCGATGCAGATGATCTTGCTCGGGCGCGCGATGCACGGCCCGAGGCGCACGCTGGCATCCACGGTCGGCGCGGAGGCCGCGTTGGCCTTCGCCCAGGCGGCGAGACGTTGCAGGCCATCACCACCGAAGAATTTTTCATCGTAGTCGCTGCCGAACGCGCTCGCGTCGATGCGGCGGCCGTCTTCGAGCTGCAGGCCGGGTTTTTCTTCTCCAGGGTTTCCAAAGCGGATCAGTTTCATGCGGTTGTTCGTGGTTTCTTTTTCTTGGTTCTTCGTTTCAGAGAATCATTTCTTCTCGTCGCCCTCGGCATTCGCGTAGCGGCCGATGATCGGATACTGCTCCAGCTCCGCGACGGTGCCGGTGACGGGGTAGCTTTCGCGGCCGACCCAGTACACACAAGCCGCAGCGATATCCGCAGGCATCAAAAGGCGGCCCATCGGTATAAGGTTGGGGGACAGACGCTCCGGCCAGCCTTCGCCGAGTCCGTCGCTGATTTTGACCTGATATTCGTTGTCCGAGAGCGTCCAGCCGACATTGAGCTGGTTCACGCGCACGCGGTCCATGCCGAGCGAGTCCGCCAGATTGCGCGTCATCGTCATGAGCGCGCCTTTGGACATGGAGTAGGCGAGCATGTTCGCCTGGCCGCAATGCGCGAGCACGGAGCCGATATTCAACACGACGCCGGTGTTTTTCTTCAGCTCCGGCAGCAGCGCGCGGATGAGCAGCATCGGCGCACGGGCGTTCACGGCCATCATGCGGTCAAAAAAGGCCGCGTCCGTCGTGTCGATGCGTCCGCGGATGGTGAGCGCGGCGTTGTTCACCAGCGCATCGACCTTGCCAAAGGCCGCGATGGCATCCGCGGCGAGTTTTTCGGGATAAGCGGCGTCTTCAAGGCTGCCCTGGCAAAACGCGGCCTTGTCCTCACCCAGCTCCTTGCGCAACGCCTGGCCGCGAGCGGCATCACGGCCGTGCAGGATGACTTTCGCGCCTTCTTGGATGAAACGACGCGCCATGTGCTCGCCGATGCCTGTGGTGCTGCCGGTGATGAGAATGACCTGGTCCTGGAGTCGCATGAGTGGGGGCGGATGATTGAGAGCGCCTTTTATGGCGAGCACGCAACGCTCCTCAAGGCCGCATTCCTGCTCACTCCGCCTTCAAAGACGGCGCTTCTTGCGGCATTTTCACTGAAGGCTCGCCTCCCAGATAGCCGAGCGAGGCCAGAAAGCGATGCATCTGAGCCGCCGTGACCTGAATCCAAGGCGCGCGGTTGAAAAAGCCGTGCGGCATTTCCGCTGCGGTCCACATCTCCGCCCGCAGACCCAGGGCGCGTGCTTTTTTCACATACTCGTCGCCTCCTAGCTTCAATTTGTCGGCCGTGCCGAAGAATAAAACCGCCGGCGGCGTGTCCTTGGCAATGAAACTGTTCGGCGTGATCGCCTCGGCCATTTTCAGTCTCTCGGGCGTGCTGTCCTCCGTGCGCTCTCTGAACAGCGTGGCAATGTTCATCGCCGGATTAAAGAGCACCATCGCGTTTGGTTTCGCGGAGATGGATTTGTCGTCGGATTCTGCGTCGTAGGCCGACACCAGCGCCGTGCAGGCCGCCAGATGGCCGCCTGCAGAGCCTCCAGCCGCGATGATCTTGTCCGGATCCACGCCCAGATCCGTCGCATGGCCACGCACCCAGCGGATGGCGCTCTTTGCGTCCTCCACGGCCTTGTCCGGCGTGGTTTTGTGGATGTTGAGGATGCGGTAGTCCGCGCAGGCAGCGATCATGCCCCGGCTGGCCAGATATTCGGCCTGCGGCACGAATTGCAGATACGAGCCGCTCTTCCAGCCGCCGCCGAAAAAGAACACGATGCATGGCCGCAGCGCCGCGATGCTCGCCTCGCCCTTCGGCATGAAGAAATGCAGCTTCAGCTCGCCCTGCGGCGTGGTTTTATAGACAACGTCCTTCGTCGCCACCTCGTCGGCGGTCAGCTTGATGGTGGCTTTCTCCTTCTTCGCAACCTTTTGGGCCCAAAGAGGCAGCGGCATCAGAGTGAGGAGCAGGAGGGCGGAAAAAAGTCTCATGGCGGCGCTGTGAACGCGTGCGCCGTCACTTCTTTTCAGCCTCGGTCGAAAGCCAGACGCCGTCCGCCTCCACCTTCACCTGCTGCACCGCCTTGAGCGCCGGCCCAACCTGCGGATGCGTTTGATATGGTCCCAGGTAACCATAGGCCTGCATGCCTTTGATGAACTCCGCCGGCACCATCTTCCCCGGCACACGCACCGCCGCCACTTTTGCATCCGGCCCCACGGCAGTCATCTCCACGGCAAAGTCGATCTCGCCGACGAGATAACGCTTCGTGTCCTCCCAAAACCGCGCCGTGTTCATCGGCAGGCTGCAATCCGCCGTGAACGTGCCTTTGCCGGCATCGAACGTCTTCACGCGCAGCATGTTCTTGTAGCCGCCGTTGCCGGTGTCCGGTGCCAGCAGCATCAGCGCGTTCAAATCCGCCGCGTTCAGCTTCAGCACAGCCGGTTTTCCATCCTTCGCCGCCACCGCGAAATCCGCCAGCCGCTTCTCCAGATCCGCCACCGGCGCGATTTCCACCAAGGCGACCGGCTTGTCCTGGGCAATGGCTCCAATCTCCCGGTCCATCGTCATCAGCGAATACCAACCCCACCACAGAATGAACCCAAACACCCCGATCGCCGCCGTGATGATCACGCAGCCGTAGCCGGAGTGGAACTCGCCTGTCGGGGCCTTTTCGATTTTTGCCATGGCAAGCAGTTCAGGGTTCAGGCTTCAAAGTTCAAGGTTTAATTGCCAATTTGGCCGCGCGGCTTCAACCTGCGCCTCCTTTTCTCGATTCATGAAAATTCTCGCAGCCATGTCCGGAGGCGTGGACAGCAGCGTGGCCGCTGCCGTCCTCGTTCGTGCCGGCCACGAGGTGCATGGCGTGTACATGAAGAACTGGATCAATGAGGAGAACATCATCGGCCACTGCCCTTGGGAGGAGGACATCGAGGACGCCCGTGCTGTCGCGGAGCAGCTCGGCATCCCGTTTCGTGTCGTCAATCTCATGACCGAATATCGCGAGAAGGTCGTGAAATACCTCCTCGAAGGCTACCAGGCCGGCATCACGCCGAATCCGGATGTGATGTGTAATCGGGAGATGAAATTCGGCGTGCTGTGGGACTGGGGCCGCGAACACGGCTTTGAAGGCATCGCAACGGGGCATTACGCACGCAAAGAAGGCGGCCACATCCTGCGCGGCGCGGACCCGAACAAAGACCAGACCTACTTCCTCGCCATGATGCGGCCGGAGCAGGTCCGGATCGCGCACTTTCCGATCGGACATCTTTTAAAGCCGGAGCTGCGTGATCTCGCCCGCGAACTAGGGCTCAAAACAGCGGAGAAAAAGGACAGCCAGGGCATCTGCTTCATCGGCCAGGTGAAGATGGAGGACTTCCTGCGCACCTTCGTGCCGGACAAGCCCGGCCCCATCGTCGATCTCGCAGGCAAGGTGCGTGGTGAGCATCGTGGCCTGCATCTTTACACGCTCGGCCAGCGCAAGGGCCACGGCGTCGCCAGCCCGCTGCACAAGCAGGCCTACGTCGTCGTCGCGAAGCGGCCCGAGACGAACGAACTCGTCGTCGCCATCGAAAACGCGGACACGCCGCTGCTCTGGGCGCGCAGAGCCGTGCTGCACTCCATTTCGAGCACCGGCGAGCCGCTCGACACCGCGCGCGTGCTGAACGCGCAGCCCCGCTATCGCTGCCCCGCCGGCCTCGCCGACTTCAAACCGCTCGGCAACGGCCGCGCCGGGCTCGAATACCACGAACCCCAGCGCGCGCTGACTCCCGGCCAGATCTGTGCGCTGTATGATGGCGACAGGCTCCTGGGTGGCGCGGTCTTCGAGAGCATCCGGCACGACTCGTGATCAAACCGTCCTCGCTGCTGGACGGCGCGCTCCCTGGAGAAGCAGATTCCCGCAGAAGAGCACAACGCCGGTCCATATGAGGCCGAAGGATACCAGCGAGGAGGCGCTGACAGGCTCGCCATAGACGAATGCGCCGATGAGAAACTGCCCGGTGGGCGCAAGGAACTGCAGAACGCCGAGCAAGGCGAATGGAAGCTGCCGCGCACCGTGCGCGAAACCGAGCAGCGGGATCGTCGTGATGATGCCAAGACCCATGATGAGCAGCAGATCACGCGCAGAGGCCGTTCCCCAAATGGAGATGCCGCTTTGCATGGTCCAGATGAGGTACAACGCCGCCACGGGCAGGCCGACAATCGTTTCAACACCGAGGCCCGGCAGCGAGCCGAGCGGTGAACGCCGCCGCGCGAGGCCGTAGAGCGCGAAACTGCCCGCCAGCAGCAATCCGATCCACGGGAAACGGCCCACGAGCACGAGCTGCGTGATCACGCCGCAGGCCGCGGAGGCGATGCTGAGCTTTTGCAGGCCGGAAAGGCGCTCACCGAGCAAATAACTGCCGATGAGCACATTGAGCAGAGGATTGATGAAGTAACCGAGGCTGCAATCGAGGATGCGCCCGTGCTGCGCAGCCCAGACGAAGACACCCCAGTTGACCGCGAGCAGAAAGGCGGACCAGCCGTGCGTTTTGATCAGCGTGGCATCGCGCAGCGCTTTCAGAAAGCCCGGCCACTCGCCGCGCAGCATGAGCAGCGGCAGCACGGTGGCCATGGTCCACAGGACACGCTGGGCCAGCGCCACATCACTGCCGAGGTGGCAGATCTGCTTCCAATACACCGGCAGCACGCCCCACAGGCCAAAAGCCAGCACCGCGCTGAGCACAGCACCCGTGGATGGACGTGAATGATTCATGCGGCGGGTGTTTTCCGACTGGAGAAGATGAGAAGAGCTGCCACGATGCCGAGGCCCGCGTTGATCGCCCAGAGGATGCCGGGATGGCGATCATACAGCGGCATGCCCAGCGCGGAGCTGGCCGTGTTTCCCGCGCACCAGGCAAAACTCAAAAAGCCTACATAGCGCCCGCGCATGTCGTCCGGTGCCATGCTGGCGGCGTAAGCCTGCTGCCGCGAAAAAGCGCTCATTTCGCCCACGGTGAAAATCACCATCATCAGGACAAACGCCGTGATCGTCCCCCCCGCCTGGAAGACGAGGAAACTGCCGCCCATGAGAATGTAGCCCAGCGCCAGCACACCGCGCACAGGCCAAGGGCGCATCGCATGGGCCAGCGGCACCTCGAAGAGGCAGATCATCACCCCATTGAGCGCCAGCACATAGCCGCACCAGTCGAGCGGCAGGTGATTGCGCTCGAAATGCAGCGGAAAGGTCGTGTTTGTCTGCCGGAAAATCCACGCCGTGCAGACACAGGCACCAAAGAGGGCGAGGAAGGGCTTGTTTTGACGAATGGAGGCCCATGCATGGCCCCAACCGGCCTGCGAGGCATCCGTGCGCCTCCCGCGCGGGAGGAAAAGCCACGCGATGACGCCAAAGACGGCCGAGGTGAAGGCATCGACGACAAACAGCCAGAAGAACGAGGCATGCTCGGCCAGAATGCCCGCCGTGGCAGGACCGAGCGACCAGGCAAGATTCACGGCGAACCTTTGCACCGCGAAAGCGACAACACGCTGCTCCGGTGGCACGATGTCCTGCACGAGCGCGGCGCTGGCGGGATGCCCGGCTTCATTGATCGCGCCGGTGATGAAGGCCAGCACGGCCAGCGCACGCCAGTCCACCGCCTGCGACATCGCCAGCATGCACAACGCGCCTGCGAGCGATGAAACAGCCATCGTGACATTCCGCCCGATACGGTCCGCCAGCCAGCCGCCAAGCCATGCCGCGCCAAATCCGCCCAGCGAATACGCGGCCACCGCATAACCAGCTTGCGCGGCGGTGTTGCCATTCCGCGTGATGAAGAGCGCCAGGAACGGCACGACGAACACACCGAAGCGGTTCACAAACGTCGCGCCGACCAGAACCCAAAACGGGCGCGGAAGAAGGCGAAGTTGGTGACGCAGCGCGGCCATGCGTTTCTATGCCGAAGGCACACGCGGCTGCAATGCCGCCTTTCACGCCAGAAAGCCGATCGGAGGCGAAGAACTGCCGGTGGACCAGAAATTGCCAAGGTTGGGCAGCACGAGCGGAAGATCCGAGGGAGGGACACCGAGCCAGAGGGCGAGTTCGGCAAAGTATTGGTCGCAGCTTGTGGTGGGGATGAGCCGGCCGCTGCCGAGGTCGAGCGGGTTTTGCTCCGGGCCGCTTTGCGGATTGAGCGCGAGGCTGGGATACTGACCGTAAATCTTCTGGCCGAGCACGCTGCCGCCCACGACAAGCTGGTTCCCGCCCCAGGCGTGATCGCTGCCCTGGCCGTTGCTGGTGAGCGTGCGGCCAAAGTCGGACGCGGTGAAGAGCGTGACGTTGTTTTGCATGCCCATGGCGACAAGCTGGTTGTAGAACGCGCCGATGGCCGCGCTGACCTGCGGGAGCATGCTTGCCTGGTAGTTCAGCACACCGCTGTGATGATCCCATCCACCGAAGTTGATGAAGAAGGTCTGCCGCATGGCTCCTAGCGCGGCGTGCGCGTGTCCATACACCGCCTTGGCGATCATTTCGAGACGGTTGCCCACATAGGTGTCTGGAAAGGTGATGTTTCCAGGCAACGCGGCGGAGGTGGCGGTGGTGAAGGCGTTGTAGGCGTCGAGCGCGGCCTTCTTGCGCGTGTTGAAGGTCTGCATGAGCACGTTGCTGTATTGCTGCGCGAGATGGCTGTCCACACCCTGGCTGTAGCCCTGCGCGGCGGCGTCATACTGCTGCCAGCCAAAACGGTAGTTCTCCAGCCCCACCGCGCCATCGGTGGTGATGGCGTATTCGGCCACGGTGTCGCCCGTCTGCCAGGTGTTGCCGCCGTCGAGGGAGATGTTCATCGGCACTTTTTGATTCCCGTTCAGCCCTTGAAGCAGATCCGCCGTGCGTCCGGCCCAGCCGATGCCGGAACGCTGATGAGGCATGCTGGTCTGCCACTGCTCGATTTGGTCCGAGTGTGAGAAAAGGCCGAGCGGGAGCAGTTTCGCGAGTGTATTGACCTGCGTGCGGTTCTGCACCGGCTCGATCAAGGTGCCGACATTGGCCACGAAAGCCGCGTTTCCGGCTTCAAAAAGACTCGCGACCTCCGGCATGCGGTAATGCACGGCAAAATCTGGCAGGCCTGCGGGATGGATGTCGATGAGCGAGCCGGGCGCGAGAGCGAGGTTTGACCGTGAGGCCTGATACTGCGCGTACGCGGCCGGATCGCGCGGCACGAGCATGTTGAAGCTGTCGTTGCCGCCGGAGAGGAAAAGGCACACCAGCGCGCGATACTCACCGTTCGC
Organism: Verrucomicrobiaceae bacterium; assembly: GCA_015075365.1. GTDB lineage: Bacteria > Verrucomicrobiota > Verrucomicrobiia > Verrucomicrobiales > Verrucomicrobiaceae > Prosthecobacter. The sequence continues at coordinate 245,191 of JABTUN010000003.1, read as the reverse complement.
CGGCGCGGTCACGGCGGAGAGCTTTTCGGCGAAAGAGAGATTCAGCAGCGTGTTGAGCACCGGGATGGAACTCACCGCCGCGCAACTGGCCTGCCCGAGGAACTGGCGTCGATTTTGGGAGAAGGTGATCATGGCGTTGGGTGTTTGAAATGCGGATTGCGGAACGACGGTGGCTCATGCTAGGCTCTGCGCATGAGCATGGAACTTCAGGAAGAACCCACTCCCTACCGCGCCGGTCGGGGTGAAGAGGATGTCTGGGTTGAAGCATCCATGAAGGCATTGCGTGGCATGGACTGGGATGCTTACGAGAAGACGATGGATGAAAGGTTGCAGAGGGCGGTGATGGCGTGCGCGCGTGGTGAGCGGGGCATTCCGCTCGAAGAGGCGATGCAGCGGCTCAAGACGCAGGCCGCTGTGAGACATGCGGCACGGACCCGATGAATTATCATCTGGAAGTATCTCCTGACGCACTGTCGTCCATGAACGACCAGATGATCTGGTATGAAACGCATGTGCGGCATGGAGGAGATGAACTGGCGGAACGCTGGAGGGCGAAACTCCATGAGGCGCTCGAAAGACTGTCCCGTCATCCTGAGCGGCATGGCCTGGCTGCTGAGAATGGCCGGTGGCATCCTGAAATCGTCTTGCGCCGCATGCTCTTCCGCCCGTGGAAGTCCGGCCGTGGCTGGCGGGTGCTGTTCTGGATCGACGAAGCCGCCAAAACCGTGGTCGTGCTTGAGGTCCGCCACGAAGGCCGGCCGCCGTTGGATGAAGAGAGTTCATAAGAGGCTGACGTTCGCGTTTAGCGCAGCACGTTGAACTCCGCGGAGGTGACGATGAGGGTGATGAGCAGCCGGAGGCGCTCGCGATGCCATTCCCAGCTCGTGTTGGGCGGTTTCACGCGGTCGATGGATTCGCGGATGATCTGAAAGAGGCGCGGACTCATGGTGCCGCCGAGCAGGCTCATGTCGAGGCGGCGGATGAGCGGATCGCTGTCCATGAGGTTTGCCACGCTTGGAGTGTCCTGGTTGATGAAGCCGGCAGGCACGATGCGCGCGAGGTCGGTGTCGAGATTCAGTTTCACAACGTAGTCGGGATTGCCGTTGCCCCAGCGGTGCAGGCCGTTGTTGCCGATGGCGTTGAAGAAGTAGTTCGCGCCGGTGATGGCGCTGCTGGCGTTGATGATCTGAAACTCCGGCGCCACGAGACCCATCTGCGTCACCGGACCGGGCGGGCTGTGATTTGGGAGGAAGAAATTGAACACGCTGGGCGAGTTCATCGGGTCCTGCATGTGATCGAGCACGAACTGGTCGAGCGGGTAATGCCCGGAGGTGGAGGCGGCGTTGTAGGCACGGGCAAGATTCACCACGCGTAGAAAAGGCTCCCGCAGCTTGCCAAAAGTCGGCGATTCCATCATCGCAGGATCGCGCGCCTCAGGATCGAGCAGGATGGCCCTGATCGTGGCCTTCATGTCGCCACGCGGCCCTGCCGGACTGGTGCCGTTGAACGCAGCGGCCACGCGACCGATGTAGTCGTGGCTGGGATTCGAGGTGACAAAGCGCTGGATGAGCAGCCTGCCGATGAAGGGACCGACATTGGGGTGATTGAAGAGATTTGTCACCGCCGCGTCGATGTCGAGCGCGCCGGCAGTGCCGGTGTTTCCAGCACTCGGCGTGCGCGCGGGCAGTGCCAGGCCGCCGAGCAGCGTCTTCGGCTCGCAATCGTGGAACGCATCCCAGATTTTCATCGGCTGGAGGCGGTCGCCGTTGAGCAGGTTGTTCGGATTGAAGTTGGGGCTGTCTCCCCAGGTGAGTCCGGTGAAGACGCGGGCGAGCTCCGTGATGTCCGCATTGCTGTAGGTCGGGATGAACTGGCCCGCATACGGATGCGGGGCCTGGTAGGTCTTGCGCATGCCGTTCGTCTCCAGCTCCCACAAGCCGATGGTGAAGAGCTGCATGATCTCGCGCGCGAAATTTTCATCGGGATGGATGTTGAGCGCGGGATTCGCCTTCTGGTTGCCCAGATGGCTCAAATACACGCCCATCACCGGATGCATGGCCACCGCCTTGAGGATGTCGAGGTAGTTGCCAAAGGCGTGCTCGACAAAGATGTCGTAATAATTCGCCATGCCACGCTGATCGACCGCCAGCGTCTCCGGACGGTCGCTGGTGACGAGGATTTCGCTCAGCGCGAAGGCCACACGCTGCCGCAGCGGATCAGGGAGCTGGTCGGCGGACTCCGGCCGCAGTTTTGGCGATCCCATTGCGCGCCGCCACCAGGAGTGCTGCTTGTAGTTGCCGTAGAGCTGCATGCCGTTCGCATACTGCGCCGCCCAGTCAGTGTAGGGCTGGAGATAGCCTTTGGGCCGCGTGAACTGGTCCTCGATCCATGCCGCGATGCCCGTGCCCATGATCTCCTCGACATTTTCCGGGATGTCGTCTCCGTCCGCATCACTGTCCTGATCCGGGCCAAACGCTGCCTGGATGAGAAACCGCGCCGCTTCCTTCGCGCAGGGGAGCGTTGAGGCATCACCCAGCGATGCTGTGGCGCTTGTCACGCTCCCCAGGGTGTATCCACTGCCCGCGGTGACGGTTACGACGATGTTTTCGATGCCTTCCGCATCCGCGTCATTCACCGGCGTCAGTTCGACCCAAGCCTCGCGGGCACCAAAGGGCATCGACACCTGCGAGGCTGCGATGTTGGTCGTATAGTCCGTGTTTCGCGCGGCGCTGCCGGTGAGGGTGACGTTGATCGTGAGCGGCCGCAGCCCGCCGCTGCGACGGATGGCGATGACGCCTTTGTCCGGCCAGTCCTCGCGCATGTCGCCATCAATGAGGCCCACGGTGATCGTGCTGCTGGCGTTTAGCGTGTTTTGCACTCGTGTCAGATCCACCGTGTCGTGGCGGTCGCTGTGATTCAGCAGCGGATTGAAGCCGATTTGATGCTCCTCCCAGTCGCTGAGGCCGTCGCTGTCACTGTCCTGGTCGTCGGCGGCCAGTTGGAAGAACCAGCGGCTCTGATTGTTCGTGGTCAGCGATTCGAGCATCGCGGCACCATCGCCCGTGAAAGTGCCCAAAAGCGTGAAATTGGCCGAATTGAGGTCCGGGCTGCCGTAAAGCCGATAACGCTTCCCAGGCTGGCTGGGCCAAGAAAACTGGATCTCACCCGGCAGGCCCGGAATGAGGCCCGATCTCGGGAAATCCGCCGCATCCAGCGGATTCGTGCCCGCGAGGCTCTCAATGGCATTGGTGAAGCCATCTCCATCCGCGTCCGCCGCCGCCGCGAGACCGGAAACGCCATACGCGATCTCCCAGATGTCGCTCTGCTGGTTCGTGTTCGAGTCGAGCGCGAGCGCGTCGAATGAGTGCGCGAGGAGGAAGAGGTGGAGGTGGCGGAAACTCACGGCAGGGAGAAATTAGACGCAGGGTTCGTGGCTGTCGAGGCATTGACCACAGGCCCCAGATTGGTGGAAGAGCCGCCCGTGTGGTAGTTGGCGGAGGGATTGCCGCCCCCGGTGTTGTTGTGACTGAGATTGGAGATGAAAAGCCCCCCTTGTGCGGCGATGCCGATGTCGTTGCCGGAGCAGACATTGCCCTCAATGCGGCAACCGGCGTTGGTGGAGATGCCTGCGCCGCTTGTGACACCCGCTCCCGCCCCGTTGCCGACACAATGGCAGTTTTTGACGATGCCGGTCGCGAGCGAGATGCCATCGTAATAGTTGGCAGTCGCGCTGCAGCCGGTCAGCACGCCGTCGAGAATCTGAAACCCGTGTTGCTGGTTGCCGGCGGCCACGCATGAGCTGACAAGCACATGGCTGCTGAGTTGAAAGCCATGGCCGCCATTGTCATTGCTGACACAGTCCCGGCAGATGAGGAAATTGCCGCCAAAGATCCCCGCCCCGCCATTCCCGCTCACGCTGGTGTCGGCGACCAGGCCGTGAGCGAGAATGTTGATGCCCATGCTGCCGTTGGAGTCCGCAACGCAGTTGCGAACCTGCGACTTTTGAGCCACGCGGATCCCAACCAGCCCGCTGTCCACGACTGCGCAGTGCGAGATGACAGACCTCGTCTCCGTCCAGATGCCGTGGGCCGCGTTGTCACGCATGATGCAGCGCGAAACGAGCGTCTCATCACCCGAGTGAACCCCGTTGACACCGTTGTCAGAGATGGTGAGGTCATCCAAGCGGACATCCCTGCTGCCGTTGAGGGTGATGCCGCTCCCCGCAAAACCCCGGATCGTACCGCGACTGACGCGGATGTTCTTGACCGCGACGGAGGAAAAGATGCCCTGCCGGTTTGCCGTGCCGTCGCCGATCAGGCTGAAACCGCCGAGGTCGATGCTGACATTGTCCACATGGATGGCGATGCCATTTTTACCCGTGGCCGCGATGTTGGAGGACAGGTAGTAGCAGCCAGGCTGGCTGATGACGAAGCGGTTGTTCGCGTCCGTGGCCACCGTGGCCAGATCGATGCGCGGCTCGATTTGATCGAGCGTCTTCATCGAGGCCACAGGCGGACCCGGAGGCGGTGTCAGAGAACCTTGTGCAAATGTCTGTGAGGAGGACAGCAGCGCGGCGAGTAGGATGAGGCGTGGTTTCATGAGAATGCGGGAGATCAGGGTTGGAGCGGTTTCACCGGTTGAAGGCGGACAAAGGTCTGCGCGGGCGAAAGCGAGCGGATCAGCCGTGTGGTGCTGGTGCCGGGATCTGGCTGGATGAGGCCCGCGTCAGAGTCCTGCCAGTTGAGGAGGTCGAGGCTGATCTGGATGCGGTAAAAGCGGCCGGGCTGGCTCGCGAACGTCACGGAGAGCCGTTCACCGCCGGACACCGGCTCGTGGTGAAGCGTGCGCAGCTTGCTCGCAGGCTGGATCGGATTCGTCAGCGCGTGGTGCTCGTGCCAGTCGCCAGCCCCATCGTGATCCGCGTCACTGACGGCATTGGCGGCGGCCAGTGTGCCGAACCATTGATGCTCCCACGCGTCGCTGATGCCGTCGAAGTCGCTGTCCGCATCGAAAATCGTCGCGGTGCGCAACTGGCCGGTGCCGAGCTGTATCCAGCCCGTGGACGCGCTCCACGCCAGGCCGGCAAAGTGGCCCGTGAGCAGATCCACGCGCGGCGCGTTCGGATCATCCGCCTGCGCCCAGCCAAAGTTCACCCAGCCGATGCCCGCGCCCCATGCCAGGCCGCTGAGCCGCCCCAGGCCGTCGTGATTCACGCCAAAATCGCCGCCGTCGGTGTTGGAATAGCGGTGGCCGTTCGCCGGATCTCCATCTCCAAAATTGATCCAGCCCAGACCACCGCTCCAGGCTTTACCCGCCAGGAAACAGCTGCCTACCACCACGCCGTGCACGCCATTGGCATGAAGGTTCATCCAGCCCGTGCCCGCTCCCCATGCCAAGGCCTCTGTGGGAGGCAGCGTGCTGTCTGCCGCACGCAAAACGGGCCCAACCGCCAGCACGGTCAAAAACAAGCAGGATATCAGAAAACGCATCCAGCACGATGCCACGGGGAGGACAGGGCGAAATGCCACTCTGGTAGCATGCCAGCTCCACCATCCTTCGTCGCCTTGCCCGGAATGTCCTCGTGTCGGCCTGAAGAACCGCAGCAACTCGAACACCGCGTCCCGGGGCCAGCCAGCCCGCGCCGGTTAGGAGGGCAAAGCCAAAGGGCACGGGGAAAATCCGCCGTGCCCTTTGGTTATATGGCTGTTGGGTTGGAAATCTTGCCTTTTAGCGCGCCATGGCCGGATCCAAAGTCCGGTAGGAGCTGATGAAGGAAGCAGCGTCCGGGGAGGAGGTTTCGCTCATGGCTGCGGCCACCTGGTTTTGCAGCTCGTCACGCAGGCGGCTCACCAGCTCCAGCCCGCGGGACGTGATGCGAACGAGAACCTTGCGGCGGTCATCAATGGCGTGGGTGCGCTCCATGTATCCCAATTTCTCCAAGCGGTCCACGAGGCCGGTGGCGGCCGCAGTGGAATGTCCCATCTTGCGGGCGATGTCCGTCATGGTCAGCTCCGGCGAGGTGGAGAGGTAGCTGAGCAGGAAGAACTGGGCGAAGGAAATGTTGTCCCGGTTGAGCTCGCGGGACAGATTCAGCAAGAACTCACGCTGGCTGAACAAAATGAAGTCCGCCAATTTAGCGTGGTCTTTGGCCGGGTTTTTAATGCCGTTGGTCATGGTGAGGAGTCCTTAGAGCTATTGGTTTCGGAAATGTCTCGAATTATAGTAATGTAGGCGGCCTCGATCATAGAGGCAAGATTAATTCCATATATTTCATAACTTTTCACCCGCTTGCCGGTAAGAAGCTATCAAAGATGAGAAATTAATATGAGTGAATTATTACCCACGAAAGGCTTTCTGGCAAGGATTTACCTTTTACCCCCTGCGGTCCCACCTGCCACGGCATGACGCACCGGCTCTCCGCCGAGGTTACGAAATCTTAACCACTCCCACGGTCGTGTTGTCCTGACGCTCGTAGTTGATGCGGCGGATGGCGAAGATGATGGCGTCCGCGATCTTGTCCGCGGTCGTGTGTTTGCCAAAGCTGAGGAGTTCCTCCAGCGCCTTGTGGCTCAGGGTGAAGATGCCGTCACTCGCCCCGATGATGATGTCCCCCTTTTGCAGGGCGATGGGGTGGGGTGGTGCATCAATCATGGCCAGCGGCATGCCCAGCAGCGCGGACTGGAGCGTATGGCGGTCCGGGTGATGCGCGGCCTCCTCCGCGCTGATCTCCCCGCGCTTGGCACGTTCGTCGATCAACGGTGCCAGGGAATGATCCTGGTTCACCCGGGAGAGCGTGCCCTCGCGGAACAGAAACAACGGGGAGTCCCCGACGCTGATCCACTCCATCCACTGGTGGGTCACCAGCACACCAATCATCGTGGTGCCCATCGGCGGTGCCACGGCAGGCATCCGGTCCGTGATGTAGCCAAGGGTGCTGTTGGCAGTTTGCAGGGCGTGGTCGAGTTTGTCAGCCGGGTGCCCCTCAACCTCGTGATAGGCCCTGACGAAGGCATTCACACCGATGTAACTGGCCACGCTGCCGCCGGCATGGGCGCCGAGCCCGTCCCCGACGACGAGCATGAGCCGTTCCAGGCTGCGCTCCCCCAGTTCGGCGGCGTCGGCAAACGCATAATAGTCTTCCTGATTCTCGCGACGACCCCGGTACTGGCGGGCGGCGAAATCCTGCTCCTGCACAAAAGCGGTGTCCGTGACGGACTCGGAGACAAAAACGGGGGCGGTCTTGCTCTGGGGGGGCTTGATATCGTCAGTAATCACTCGGCGCTGAACTGGAAGGAGGTGGTGCTTTGGTAAACGTCCCCGGGATGCAGCACCACGGATGGAAAGGCGGGCTGGTTCGGGCTGTCTGGATAATGCTGCGTCTCCAGGCAGAACCCATGGCGTTTTTCATAGACATGACCGCTCTTCCCCGCCACGCCCTTGAGGTGATTGCCGGTGTAGAGTTGCACGCCGGGTTCAGTGGTCATCACCGTCATGACCCGGCCGCTTTTGGGCTCCCGCACACGCGCGGCCAGGCGCAGCCCCGGCCCGCCGCGCAGTACATAATTGTGGTCGTAGCCCTTCCCCTGCACCAGCGCCTTGAAATCCGCCCCGATGCGGCCGCCGATCGTCGCGGGCGTGTTGAAATCCAGCGGCGTGCCCGCCACCGGGGCGATCTCGCCCGTAGGGATCAGCGCGTCATCCGTCAGCGTGTAACCCGTGGCGGCGATCATCATTTCATGGCCCAGGACATCTCCGCTGCCCTCCCCGGCCAGATTGAAATAGGAGTGGTTGGTCAGGTTCACGACCGTGGCCTTGTCCGTGGTGGCACGGTATTTGATTTCCAGCGTGTTGTCCGCTTTCAGCGTGTAGATCACCGTGCATGCCAGCGTCCCGGGAAAACCTTCCTCGCCGTCGGGGCTGGTGTAGGTCAGCGTCACGCCCACCTCGTCGCTCTTGCGGAAATCGGACGCGGCCCACACCTTCCGCGCAAAATTCTCCACGCCGCCATGGATGTGATTTTTGCCCGAGTTGGCCGTCACCCGTACTTCCTGGCCGCTCAGCTTGAACTTCGCCCCGCCGATGCGGTTGGCGTAGCGGCCCGTGATGCAGCCGAAGTGCGGGTGCTTGCCCAAATAGGGTTCCAGCGTGTCAAAACCAAGCACGACATCCGCGAACTCGCCTTTTTTGTCCGGCACCTTCAGGGACACCAGGATGCCACCGTAATTCGTGATCCGCGCCTCCATGCCGCGGGCGTTGCGCAACGTGAACAACCGGACTTTTTCGCCCCCGGCGGTCCTTCCCCAGTTCTCGGAATCCACCATGGGTTTTTCAGCCGACAGCACGGTGGCGCCGAGGAGCAAAAGGCTGAATTGGATGGCAAACAGACGCATGGGGCCGGTTGGTGCGAAGGATGTGAAGTCTGGCGGCGTTGGACATGCCGTGCAAGAAGGTTGTTCGCCAACCCTGCTTCATTTCCCATCCCCTGCCCTCCATGCTCTTCCCCTGCGCTGATTTCCCCTCCCTGACTGGCATTCACTACCTCAACACCGCCGCCGAGAGCATCCCGCCCGCCTGCGTGAACGATGCCGTCTCCGAATACATGGCGCACAAGGCGCTGGGCATGCGCGGACGGGATTTTCATTTCCCGCGAGTCGAGGCCTGCCGGGAGATCACCGCGCGGCACCTTGGCCTCGCACCGGAGGAAGTTGGCTTCTGCTCGTGCAGTTCGGAGGCCTACAACCTGCTCGCCTCCGCCCTGCAGCTCCATGCACGGGACGAGGTCATCGTCACCGATCTTGATTTTCCCGCCGGTGCCACGCCGTGGCTCACCGCGGCGGAAAAGCCCGTCACACGCCTGTGGCGGCATCGCGGTGGCGCGTTGCTCCTCGATGACCTCGCGCCGCTGCTCAACGAGCGCACCGCCCTCGTGCAGGTCAGCCTCGTTAGCTTTTACAACGGCCACCGCGTCGCCTTCGCCCCGCTGCGCGACCTCGTCCGCCGCCTCGCGCCGGATGCCGTGCTCTCCGTCGATGTCACCCAGGCGCTCGGACGTGTGCCGCTCGACTGCCAGGACGCGGACATCCTCATCTCCAGCACGCACAAGTGGACGCTCGGCATCCACGGTGGCGGCATCGTCGGCGTGCCGAAAAAGTCCGCCGCGCGGCTCACCACCAAAGCCGGCGGCTGGTATCACATCGCCAATGCCTTCGATTCCGACCGCTTCGAGACCGCGCGTGTCAAAACGGGGGCCGCCAGCTTCTCCGTCGGCATGCCGTCCTTCGCCGCGCTGTATGCGCTGAATGCCTCGCTGCGCTACCTGGATCAGTTCGGCTTGCCCGCCATCGCGGCCCACGCCGATCCGCTCATCGCTCGACTGCACGCCGGTCTGCGTGATCTGGGCATCCAGACCCTCGCCCCCGAGCAATCAGAGACGCCGAGCGGCATCGTCGCCTTCACGCATCCGGACACCCGGGCCATCCATGATGTCCTCCTGGCGCAGAACATCCACGTCATGCACCAGGTGGGGCGCATCCGCATCGCCGTGCATGGCTACAACACGCCGGAGGACATCGACTGCCTCCTGGCCGCGCTCCCGCGCCCCTGACGCCATCAGGCCTTCGTTTGGAGTTCCACGCCGCCGCAGTCCATGCAGCTCGTGTCCGCCTTCAAAAACGGCGCGTGACATCGCGGGCACCAGGCGACCGCGTTGACACCCAGCCCAGGCACCGGATCGTAATCCGCAGCGCCCAGATTCACGTCGCGGAAAAATTTTTCGAGCGCCTCCGCCTCCACCGGCAGTTCCGCGGCTGCTTTCCAGCCGGGAACGTAACGCGCAGCGCGCCATAAACCGCGTGCGGCGGCTAGAAATGCGTCTTTGTCGAGGTGCTCGTGAAACGCCAGCGGATGCGGCACCCGCTCCTGTGCCAGGCTCACATGATCCGCCGCCCGCGCCGCCTGGTGCGGCAGAAAGGCCATCCCCAGCGCCTTCCATCGCCGGTACGGCACCTCCACACCATATTGCCGCGTCACCCGCAGGAACAGCCAGGCCTGAGTGATCGTGAAAACCGGCAGCATGGCGAACACCACGAGCGCCTGCGCACTCTCGCCAAACCAGCGGTAGATCACGGCGATGACGCCAAAGCACCACCAGAAGAGAAAAGCACCCAGCATGCGCAGCCGGCGCGTCTGTTTGGTGCTTTGATCGCACAAGGCCTCCACGCTCTTCGCCTCCAGGGTTTCGCGGGCGTGCTTCAGAAACGCCTCGCGGCGCTTGTCCGGCCCCAGTGCCTTCCACTCCCCCACCAGGGCCTCATAGTGCCGCGCCACGGCCACCGTGGGCATCCGCACGCTCGTTTTCACATCGAGGTACAGCGTGTGTTCCTCCACCCGCGGCTGCAAAGCCTCCCAAGGCACCGCGGATTCCGTGCCGTCTGGTTGCACCACACCCAACGCCCCGGCGCGCGGCACGAGCAGCCACGGAAGCGTGTGCAGATGTGTCGGAAAAGGCGGCAGCGGACTCAGCAGCACCGGCGCACCACCGGCGATCTGGAAGCGGTCGAACGGCTTCAAAAACCGCCATCCCGAGCCCTTCGAGCCGGCGGCGGTCCAGGCGCGCGGATGCACCAGCCACAGGCATTCGAGCAGATAAAATGCGGCAAAGACTGCCAACAGCGTCTGGCCGTCCGTCATGATCAATGAAGTGCCTTATTGAGGCTGCCGTGCACCGAAGAGCTTCGAAAAGAGCTTCTTGATCGCCACCAGCACACCGATCACGAGCAGGATCGCCGCCTTGCCCAGCTTTGCAAAGAACACGCCCAGCTTTCCAAGCAGGCCCGACTTCGCCAGCGCAAACGCCCCGCCGCCTGCGATGAGCGCCGTCAGGCCGTATTCCGCGATCTTGTCGCCGCTCCGGTATTCCGCATACCGCTCGCCTTCGCTGTAGGAGAAGCCGGTCAGGATCTTCTGGTAGTTCGGGAGCAGAGGTTCCAGTTCCTCGGGAGAGCACAGCAGCGTCACCTCCATGACGCCCTTGCGGCCGAGGATGCGCGTGTTGTGGTTGATGGTGATGCCGCCGGTGCTCTTGGACTTGAGCTTGAGCGCCCACTCCAGGTTTTTTGTCTGGTCATTGAAACGCGGCGGCACGGCCCAGCCGGTGATCTCCAGCTCGTCCAGCCCCATCTCCTTGCGGCGCGCGTTTCCTGCCTCCTGCGCTTCCTGCATGGATGCCAGCAGCTCGTCCGCCTTGAGATCATCCTTTTCGTCATCCTTCACATAGCCCACGTCATCGAACTCAAAGATGATGCTGTGCTCCTCGAAGTTCTCCGTCGCCAGCATGCCCAGGTAGCGGTCGGAGGGAGGGTTGCCGTAAAACTGCAGCATCTTGCTGGCGCCGTTCCCGTCCGTGAAACGGTAGCCCTGCGGGATGGCGATTTGTGCGATGGTGCCGATCTTGCCCATGCCCTGGCGCGTCCAGCCAAACTTCTCGATCTCCTCGTTGATCTTTTTCAACTCGGCCGCCTTCTGCTCCGGCGTGGGCTCCGCGTTCGCGGCGGGACCGCTTCCGGCGGGCTGCTGGGCAAAAGCGGCGGAGGAGACTGCCAGGAAGGCCAGCAGGACGGTGCGGAGAAGGAAGGAAGGCTTCATGCGAGGCATGGAGTCTCGCCGGAGTCATCACCTGCCGTCAAGGCACGTTTCGGATGTTTCCTGTTTTCCTGCGCGTCGGCCTGCGACATGCTCGACAGGATTTTTCCCGGCCATCTCATGTCTGAATCCTCCGATTTGAATCCCGCAGAAGCACCGCCGCCCGCGCCTCGCCGCCGTCCGGGCTGCCTCACCCTCACCTGCCTGTCCCTCTTCATCCTCATGACCGCCGGCGGTGTCGCCGTGTGGAAAATGATCGACATGGGCTTTGATTTCGCCCGCTACGGCCTCTCCTGGCTCGTCACGCTGCCGGAGCGGCTGCAAAACCACCGGATCACGGAGACTTTCCGGCAGGAGGTGACCCGGATCACCTCCACCGAGGGCGATGTGCTCGAGATCGCCACCATGGAGACGGTGGAAACCGTCACGAAATCCGACACGAAGACCCTGTTTGACGACATCATCTACCTGGGCACCACGGAGAGCGAGATCCGCGTGCCGGCGGTGTATCGCTTTCACATCAAGCTCTCCGATCCCTGGAAAATCGAGGTCCACGACGGCCGCTGCATCGTCACCGCGCCGCCCGTGCGCCCCACGCTGCCACCGGCCATCCGCACGGAGGGCATGGAAAAGAAGACCGAGGCCGGCTGGCTGCGCTTCAACGCCAGTGACAATCTCTCACGGCTCGAAAAGAACCTCACACCTACCCTTGAGAAGCGCGCGGGTGCCCACATCCTCATCCCCGGGGTGCGGGACAGCTCCCGCCGCTCCGTGGCGCAGTTTGTGCGGAAATGGATTCTCAAGGAGCATCCCGGCGGCGCGGCCATCAAGGAGATCATCGTCATCTTCCCGGATGAACCGGCGGTGAAGAACCCGTTCGAGGCCGCGAAGACCCTCCAGGGCCTGCCGCTCCTGGAGGACACGTCCCATTGACGGGCCCGCCCTCACCCGCGGATCAGCCACACCGCCGCAAAAGCTGTCAGCCAGAAGAGCACCTGCTCAAACGGCTTTTGCGGCAGGCGTTTCAGAATCTGCCAGCCCAGCAGCACGCCCAGCACCACACCGGGCAGCAGCGTGACATTCGTCATGAGCGACTTCGCGTTGATGATGCCCAGATCGGCGCTGAAGGGCACCTTGAAGAGGTTGATGAACAAAAAGAAGCGGCTGAAGACGCCCAGATGCTCTTTCTTTTCGAGATGCTGCGCCAGCAGATAGACCGTCATCACCGGACCAGCGGCATTCGCCAGCATGGTCACCACGCCGGCCATGAATCCCATCGTCCACGTGAAGCCCTTGTGCTCCGTGAGCGCGATGAAATCCTTCCTTCGCTTGTTGAGCACCAGATTGAAAGCCAGCAGCAAGAGAATCAGCCAGCCGATGACGACTCGCGCCATCGCATTGTCGAATTTGCCCAGCAGCAGCCACCCGACGACCACCCCCGCGATCGCCGGCGGCACCATCGGCACGATGCGCCTCCAGCTTCCACCTTTGCGATTGAGGATGTAGCCCATGAGGTCCGCTGCGATCAGCAGCGGCAGGATGAGTCCCACGGAAGGCTTCGCGCCGAAAATCTGCGCCATCAGCACGACATTCAGCGTCGAGGTCCCCGCCAGCCCGGCCTTCGACATCCCGATGCACATCGCGCCAAAAGTGGCCAGCAGCAGCAGCCAGGTGTCGGCGGGAAGGAGCGTATGATCAGAAAGCCAGGTCATTCAGCCAGCCATATCACGTCCCTCCTCATTTTTCAGTTTTCAGTTTTCAATTCTCACTTTTCAATCACATCGCCATGCGCCTCGCCCTCACACTTCTCCTGCCCACGCTCGCTTTTGCCGCGCCGAAGCCGCTTTTCCGCTCGCCGGTCATCGATACGAAGACGCCGAATCACAGCGTGGACATCGACGTTTCGCTCGAAGGCGCGAAAGAGCTGTTTTTGGTCGTCACCGACGCTGGGAACGGCTTCACCGCCGATTGGGCCGACTGGGCGGAGCCTCGGCTCGTGCTTGGCGATGGTAGCGAGAAAAAACTCACCGAGATCGAGTGGAAATCCGCGCAGTCCGGCTGGGGTGGCGTGCGGGTGAATGCGAATGCACAGGGCCGGGAGTTGCGCAGTGCCGGGAAGATCATCGAATACGGCATCGGCACGCACGCGAACAGCGTCATCGCCTTCAACCTGCCTGCCGGTGTAAAGCGCTTCAAAGCCCGTGGCGCTCTCGATGAAGGCGGCACGAAGCAGGGAAACAGCACCAGCGTCATCTTCGCTGTTTACACCGAAAATCCAGGCCCCATCGCTGCCAGTGACAACAACACCGCCACGCACGAGCCCGAAGCCGCCACCGAGCAGCTCGACGTGCACCCTGAGTGCGTCGTGCAGCTCTTCGCCAGCGAGCCGATGATGCTTTCGCCCGCCAGCATCGACATCGACCATCGCGGCCGCGTTTGGGTGTGCGAGGTCGTGAACTACCGCAAGCACAACGGCGAACGCGCCGAGGGCGACCGCATCCTCATCCTCGAAGACACCGATGGCGACGCGAAGGCCGACAAATCCACCGTCTTCCACCAGGGCCGCGATGTGGACAGCGCCCACGGCATCTGCGTGCTCGGCAACAAAGCGCTCATCTCCTGCGGTGATGAAGTGTTCTGGCTCATCGACGACAACGGCGACGACAAAGCCGACCGCAAAGAGCTCATGTTCACGAAAATCGGCGGCGCGCAGCACGACCACGGCATCCACGCCTTCCACTTCGGTCCCGATGGCCGCCTCTACTTCAATTTCGGCAACGCCGGCAAGCAGCTCTGCGACAAAAACGGCAACCTCATCACCGACATCCACGGCGTGAAGTGCACCAATCAAAACAACCGCCCGTATCAGCAGGGCATGGTCTTCCGCTGCGAGCTCGATGGCAGCAACGTCGAGGTGCTCGCCTGGAACTTCCGCAACAACTGGGAAGTCGCCGTCGATAGCTTCGGCACGATGTGGCAGAGCGACAACGACGACGACGGCAACAAAGGCGTGCGCATCAACTACGTCATGGAGTTCGGCAATTACGGCTACGCCGACGAAATGACCGGCGCAGGCTGGCAGACGCCGCGCATCGGCTGGGAAAGCGAAATCCCGCAGCGTCATTGGCATCAAAACGATCCCGGTGTCGTCCCGAACATGCTTCTCACCGGCGCAGGCAGCCCCACCGGCATGCAGGTCTATGAAGGCGATCTTCTGCCCAGCATCTTCCACGGCCAGCCCATCCATTGCGACGCCGGCCCGAACGTCGTGCGCGGCTACATCACCCAGCCCGACGGTGCCGGCTACAAAGCCGAAATCGTCAATGTCCTCGACGGCACCCACAACCGCTGGTTCCGCCCCAGCGACGTCGCCGTCGCCCCCGATGGCTCCTTGATCGTCGCCGACTGGTATGACCCCGGCGTCGGAGGGCATGGGATGGGTGATGTGACGCGCGGGAGATTGTTTCGGGTGACGACGAAGGCGGCGGAGAAGTTTCAGGCTCCAAGTTTCAAGTTGGACACCGTCGAAGGCGCTGTGGCTGCTTTGAAATCACCCAATGAAGAAGCACGCTATCTCGCCTGGAAAAAGCTCGAAGAAATCGGCTCCGAAGCCGAGCCCGAGCTTCACAAGCTCTTCCACGACACCAAATCCGTCCCCCAGCATCGCGCTCGTGCCCTTTGGTTGCTCGCCGGTCACGAATGGGAGCGCATCAACCCCGGTGCCGACAAACCCAACCCGCACGACCTGACCCTGCCCGAGTGCCTCACCAAAGCCCTCACCGACACCGATCCCAACATCCGCATCACCGCTATCCGCGTCGCTCGTCGCCTTGTGCAACAAGCGCATCCTGAGATGCTGCGTGAAGTCATCACGAAGGTCGTCGGCGATCCTTCTCCATCTGTTCGTCGTGAAGTTACCTTGGCTTTGCGATTCGATAAGAGTCCCCAAGCCAGCCAGTTCATAGCCATGAACTTTGGCGGATTTGATGTAACAGACCGATGGTCGGTTGAAGCGCTTGGGATCGCCAATGATTTGAGTTGGAACTCCAGACGCGAAGGCTGGGACAAAGTTAATCAGGGCGCAGCAAAGCCTCTCTCACATGGTGAACTGCTGGCTTGGCGGGACCGTGACCAAAAAGCAGCTTCAAGAATCAGCGAATGGGTGACCAAAGACAATCTGAAGCATTCCAACTCCCTTAAGCTGACCAAGCTCAGCCTCCTCCGCTCCCTCCAACTCCTCTCCTACCACCACCGCGAGGAAGTCGCGAAAGCCGCTTTGACCATCTTTCTCAAAGCCGATGCCGAAACCGCTCTCGCAGCCACCGCGCTGCTAGACCGCAACGCCATCACCTCGAACCCCGAGGCCAAAGCGCGGCTCGACTCGCTTTTGAAGCCGGTGGTCGGCAAACCGGAGTTTGTGGCGCTGGTCGAAAAACTGAACCTGACGGGCTTTGAGAAGGAACTGCTCGAATTCATCAGCGCGAACCCGAACGCGCCGGAGTCGGTGAACGCGGCGCGGCTCATCGCGGCGAACCGGGATGGCGCGTTGCGCTTTTTGAAGGATGCGGACGCGAAATCGGCCAAGGCGCTCATCGCGGCGCTCGGTCGCGTGAGTGATCGCGCGGCGGTGGCGGTCATGAACCAGCATTTCTGGCCGGAGAAGCGCGAGGACGTGCGCCGCGTGCTCATCGACGCCCTCTCGCTCAGCGGCGAAGGTGGTCGCGCCATCCTGAAATGGCAGTCGGAAGGCAAATTGCCGCCCCAATTCAAAGACCAGGCCGCTCTCGCGCTCAGTCGCAGCACCGATGCCGGTCTGCGCGATCAAGCCGCCCGCGAGCTGCCGCTGCCCGCAGCGCAAGGTTTGGCGAATTTCCCCAAACTGCCCGAACTCCTGAAGCTGAAGGGCGATGCCACCAAAGGTCAGGCCATGTTCACGCAGGCCGGTTGCGTGGCCTGCCACCGCGTCAAAGGCCAGTTCATCGACTTCGGCCCCGACCTCACGCAAATCGGCGCAAAACTCAGCCAGGACGGCCTCTTCGCCGCCATCCTTTACCCCAGTGCCGCCATCGAGCACAGCTTCGTCGGCCAAAACGTGACGACCAAGCAAGGCCAGGCCATCATGGGGTATGTGGTGAGCGAAACAGATGCGGAATTGACCCTGCGCATGGCTGGCGGTGCTTCGACAACAGTGGAGAAGGCCAGCATCGTCAAAAAGGAGGAACTGAAGGACTCGCTCATGCCCCCCGGCCTCGCGGCAGCGATTGGCCCACAAGGCCTCGCAGACCTGGTGGCGTGGCTTCAAACGCTGAAATAAATCCACACCGCCGGCGCAACAGACAGGAGCGTTTTGCCGAGTCTTTTTCAGCCGGTTTTCCGGCTGGTGCGCCCGTCAGGAATCGAACCTGAATCTGCGGCTTCCAGCACATCGGGCAGGGTGGACTTCCCTCTTGCCGCTCATAACGCATTCCGTTATTATAAAGTCATCCCAATGCATGATCCGTTCCTTTGCCTGCAACGATACCGCCCGGTTGTTCGAGCTGGAGAAAGTCCGTGCTTTTCCGCCAGACATCCAGCGGACGGCTTTGCGGAAGCTCGCCCAGCTTCACGCCGTCACGGAATTATTGCAGCTTCGCGTTCCTCCCGGCAATCGGCTGGAAGCGCTCAAAGGCAACCGCAAAGGCCAGCACTCCATCCGCATCAACGATCAATGGCGCGTTTGTTTCCGTTGGGAATCAGACGGGCCGCATGAGGTCGAAATAGTTGACTACCATTGACCCTTCCACGCCATGAAAAAGCACGCCCCCATACATCCCGGTGAGATTCTCCGCGAGGATTTCCTCGCGCCTCTTGGCTTGTCCGAATACCGCCTTGCCAACGACATCGGCGTGCCTCCGCGCCGCATCAATGAGATCGTCAAGGGAAGGCGTTCCATCACGGCAGACACCGCCTTGCGCCTCGCCCGCTACTTCCAATGGCCTGCCGAGGTCTGGCTCAATCTGCAAGCTCACTATGACCGCCAAGTGACCGAAGCCGAAATGCGTCCCGTGCTGGCACGCATCAAGCCTTGTGCCGCGCTGGCGGCGTGAACGTGAACTTGTGCGTCTGGGGCTGGCTTGGCGTTACGAGGCATATTCCAAGGATGCCCCCCTTCCAGCCGCTCAAAACGAGGCCTTTGGCGAGACGGCGCGTCTACAGTTCCGTGGGAGTGGAGAAAATCGAAATGAACCATCGATCTGAGAAATCTGTTTGATGAACAGCAATTCATTAGAACGATACACACATGAAATGTCTTCTCGCAGCCTTGTGCCTACTTCTGCCGTCTTGTGTCTTCAAGGTTTTGGATCAAGGGCTTGCCGACCTAAAGGGAAAGCCAATCGAAACCGCCTTCGATGTTCTTGGTTATCCTTCCAGTAAGCTCGAATTGGGCAACGATACTGTCTACAAATGGAACACATCCTTTTCTAGTGTGATGCCGATTCCTCAAGTCGCCAACACCACGGGGCTCGTTGGGGCAACACCCTTTCAAATGCAAACCACCTCAGCCGGTTTCATACGACAAGACCACGCTGGCGAAATCAGCATTGGAGCAAATAAAAAGGGAGTCATTCAGCGATGCAGCTACTACGGCACAGAGCGTGGCTTGCATGCCTATGCGGAATGCCTGGACAAGTACTCAAAGTCTCTGCGAGCCTCCAGATAGCCCGGTGCAGGTTACGCAATTGCTACGGCGCGACCTTCACCACGCGCGTTCTAAAGAACCGCTTCTGAGTCGTCCCGCCGTAGGTGCCGGGATTCGCCGCCGTCCTGTAGTGCTCCCCTCAAAGTTGGACAAGAGCCAGTGTTGTTCAGGCGGCTTGTTGATGGGGTGGGTTGCATAGGGTGAGGTAGGTTTGGCGTGGGGTGTTGTAGTTGAGGGCGGAGTGGGTGCGCTGGGTGTTGTAGTGTTCGATGTATCTGGCGACCGTCGCGCGTGCGGCGGTGAGGTTGTCAAAGCGGTGCTGCCAGGCGCATTCCTCTTTGAAGGTGCGGATGAAGCGCTCGCACAGGCCGTTTTGCTCGGGCGTGTAGGGAGCGATGTATTCCTGCGTGAGGCCGTAGTCGCGCACGAGGGCGCGGTAGGCTCGTGAGCCGAAGACAAGGCCGTTATCGTGGCGCAAGGTGAGTCCTGATGGAGCGCCTCGAGTGGTGCCGAAGCGGTGCAGCAGGGCCTCTTCCAGCGCACGCTCGGCGGTCTTGGCTCGGGCGGTGTGCGCCAGATCCCAGCCGAGGACTTCACGCGAGCAGCAGTCGACGACCGGCACGAAGGCGCACCAGCCGTCGCGCCCGCAGTCCACGGTGGCGATGTCGGTGGCCCAACGCTGGTTGGGGGCTGCGGCGATGGATTTGAGGTGCTGCACACGCGGACGGCGGCCGATGCGGCGCTGCCTGCATGTCCAGCGGTGCAGGCGCATGATGCGGTGGACCTTCTTGCGGTTGACGATCATGCCCTGGCCTTTGGTGAGACGGGCATGAGTCATGCGCACGCCATAGGTGGGATGAGCCTCGATCACCGCACGGATGGCCTCGACGCACGCGGGATCGCACCGCGGTTCGAGGTGGCGTCCATGCGGCTGGTAATAGGTGGTGGAGCGTGCCACGCCGAGGAGACGGCACAGCACGCTCACAGGCACCGGCGGGGATCCCGATTGGAGAAGTTGGTTTTGCATGGCTACCACGAGATCCCTTCCGGCAAGTCCTTGCCCAAGTAGCGATGAGCTTTTTTTAAAACGTCCACATGCAGGGTGAGCTCGCCGACCTTGGCCAGCAGGGTCTTCTCGCGAGCCTCGAACTGCTGGGCGAGGTCGCGCGGATGACTGCGCAGGGCCTCGGTGCCCTGGGTGATGAAGTCCTCCTTCCACTGCTCGACCTCGGCGAGAGTCAGCGCGTGCTGGCGAGCAGCCTCCGCGGCGGTGGTCTTGCCTTGGAGGATGTCGATGACGAGGGCGGCCTTGCGCTTCGCGGTCCAGCGTTGCGGACTGTCGGCATCGGTTTCGATCTCGACGGCGGGAGGTGTGATGGCGGCTTTAGGCTTACTCATGGCAGAAGGCTCCGGGTTGAGGGTGAACAGCGACAAGTGGGAGGGGGCGGCGACCGCGCCGAAGCTCTGTTACGGCTACGCTGCGGCCTCGTCTCGCTACGCTCGACGAGACCTGCACTGCGCCTTCACAGAGCTTCTGCGCGGGGTGGATGTATGCCTGATCTTGGATCAGTTCGGAGAGCTTATCACCTGTCCAATCCAAGAGGGGGACGGAGCACGTTTTCTTTCCATCCAAAGCGCCAACAATGAGTCTCCTTCTGCACTCATGGCATACAGGATACCAAAGACCGGGACGGCAATAATAATAAACGGAGTGAGGGGCCTTAACTCCTTAACCGTATTGAATTGAGCATTGGCTACAAGCAGTAGCTGGAGAATGCATCCCCCGATGAATAATGTTCTCATGGCTGAAAAATAGGGGCATGCGTATTGAGATCAAGTCGGCTTGGCCATCTTGTTTACTTCCTAATCACTGTCCGACTGAGGGAAATCTTAGCCTCCGCTTAGCCCTGAGCCAAACCTGATACCTCGTGGCAACCTTTGATGACCGAGGGGCCGCTGTAATGGTTTTCGGCCTCATTTTGGTGCATTTTGGCGCAATTATACGT
The DNA here is from genome assembly GCA_015075365.1 of Verrucomicrobiaceae bacterium. GTDB lineage: Bacteria > Verrucomicrobiota > Verrucomicrobiia > Verrucomicrobiales > Verrucomicrobiaceae > Prosthecobacter. Next base: position 224,866 of record JABTUN010000003.1, on the reverse strand, counting down.
TCAGATGCACAGAGCGGCGAAGTGAGCTTTTGATCGTGGAAGCCTTGATTTACAACAGTTCCAGCCGTTTTCCGGCTGGTGCGCCCGTCAGGAATCGAACCTGAATCTGCGGCTTCGGAGACCGTCAACCTTGTTGAAAAGCTCAGGGTAAACTTAGTGTGTAATGGTTTTGTAATGGTTTTGGGCTGGCATTTGGTGCAATTCGGTGCAATGTGGCGCAATCATGGCCCGCGAGATCATCACCATCAAAAAGGTCAAACACCCGCGCTACAAGTTCCGCGTGACCTTCCGGCAAGGGGAAAGCTACCTCCAGAAATACTTCACCGCCAAGAGCGGCCCGGACGGCGCGGATGCCTTCATGGCGGAAAAGCGCGTGGAGCTTTTGAACGAAGGCCGGAAGCACGCCGACTTCACCGACGACGAGCGCAAGGCCGTCATTCGCTGCCGAGAGCTGGCGGAGGGCTTCGCAGCGGCAGGCGTGAAGGGTTTCACCCTGGACGCCGCCTTGACCTTCTACGCCGACCACCTGCACTTGCGCCGCCGTTCGGTGAACGTGCTCGCGGCTTATGACGAGTTTGTCGAGACACGCCGAAAGGAGGGCGTGAGCGCGGTTCATCTGCGGGACTTCACCTATCGGCTGGAACGCTTCGCCAAGAAGCACGCCAAGCGCCTCGTTGGCAGAGATCACGACAAAGGACATAGATGCTTGGATTTTCGGCCTCAAGAACGCCCCGCAGTCCAAGGACAAGCACCGCCGCCTGCTTCACAACTTCTTTGGCTACTGCGCAGGCCGTGGCTACACCGATGACAACCCGGTGGCTCGCGCCGCCAAGGTGAAGGTCATTCGCAAGGCTCCCGGCATCCTCTCGCCAGCGGATACCGCCGCGCTGCTTGCCGCCGCCCCAGACGAGATCGTGCCAGCGCTCGCCATCGGTTTCTTTGCCGGACTACGCACGGCGGAGATCGAGCGGCTGGACTGGCGGGAGATCGACCTCCGGCGCGGCTTCATCGAGATCACGGCGGAGAAGGCCAAGAGCAGCCAGCGCCGTCTCGTAGAGATCACCGCCAACCTCCGAGCATGGCTGGAACCGCACGCGCAACGCTCCGGCCCCGTGCGCCTGACTGAGATGCGGCACAAGGACCGCTTCGACCTCGCCCGGAAAGCCGCTGGCATCGCATGGCCCGCGAACGCCTGCCGCCATAGCTTCGCCAGCTATCACCTTGCCCTGCATCAGGACGCCGCCAAGACCGCTCTGCAACTCGGCCATACCAACACCGCCGTCTTGTTCCAGCACTACCGCGAGATTGCCACGCCCGAGGATGCCAAGGCGTTCTTTGCCATCACGCCGCAGACTGTCGTTCCTGCCAATGTCATTTCCATGAAGGAGGCCGCATGAATAAAGAGACCGTCGCCTCCGAATCCAAGGCCGACTCTGACATGATTATGCGAATGCTGAAGGTTTTGTCCGATATGAGGCAAAGCGAGGTCTCATCGGCACACGCGAAGCTTTCTCCCACTGATCTTCAGATTCGGGAGGCTGATAAGGATTTAGAATTGATAAATTCAGTTTCTACTGAGGTGTGGGGGAAACTGCCCTCGGAAATCAGGATGCAAATCACGATCTTGATGAACAATGGGCTTCTGTGCCCGGACGCATTCAAGCAGGTCATCATTGCTACCTACGAAGCAATCCTGCCAGGAAGAACCCGCCACCTAGACATCCCGACTCTTGCTTCGATGCATCGAGTGCGGGAGCAGCTTTCGATGGCGGCGCAACGCATGAAATGCCTGGATTTGATGCGCGCGCTTCAAAAGGGACTGGCCGAAGACATGGCAGGACGCGGCGTGCTGGATGTGGAAGGGCATGCCTGGGTGGTGGCGGTGTCCCATGGTTTGGGAGGTTTGTTCAACTGCAGCCAGTCCCTGCCTGGTTATCGTGAGGCGTTGGAATCCGTTAAACAAGCACGCAAAGGCAAGAACGATAAAATCAAACTCGATGTGAAGGGCGTCACCGTTCTGAAACTCGCGCCGGCACTACTCGAATATTGGCTCGCCCTAGCTCTCTGGGCAATGTCGGTTGAAGATGCGCTGGAGTGTTTGCGCCTTTTTGCACTTCCATCAATCATTGCAAGGACCGATGAACCAACACGGTCGGCCATCAAGGAGATATTGCTTGAGCCGCTAAATCAGAATGTCAGCAAGGCTCTAAAAATCAAGCCCAAGGAAAGGTGCTGGCGCGGCAGGTTCAGCAGCGCTGTTCATGACATTCGGCTCTATCGCGCCGGCACTCCCATGATCCGCCTGATCTACAACGGGAGGAACCGCGCGGGTAGATCTGATCCAGAGAACTGGGCTTACCATTTCCTACCTGGTTTCGACTGTTCAGGACGATGGTGATCAGAAACTGGACATCACTTTTCTGATCAAAAACGGATCAGAGCATGCATTGGTTCTGGCGGCGAGTTACCATGCTGACACACTCCATCGTCATGGAGCACGATACATCTAATCTCACTTCCGCAGCGGAGGCGCTTTGCACCAAAGTGACGCGTCATGAACTTGCGCAACGCCTGAGGCTTTCTCTCAGGTATGTCGATGAACTGACACGGAGCGGGGTTCTTCCTTATTTCAAGATCGGGCGAAGCGTTCGCTATGATCTGGCCGAGTGCGAAGCGGTCTTTCGGGAGCGGTTTTATGTTAGAGCGAAGGCGAGGCGCGCATGAGCATGCCTGAAAGGCGTTTTTTCGGACATTCAACCCAATCACTCAATCTTCATCATCCATAGTCCATATAGCGGAAATTCCCAGGTTGATCCGCCGATACAAATACATACGAACCTGAATCTTGCCGGCAACATCGAAAGCATTCGCAAGTAGGGCTGCAGGCAAACCCGTGCAGATAAGCTCTTTGCGGGAACGGTGAGAAAACGTAGTGGCGGCAAACCTGCCGTCCCAGGCGCAGTGCTTCACAGAGGTTAGGAGACGGCTTACAGTGGCCGTCGAGAGTTCCCTTCACCGCGATCCCCAGCCCAACGACTGGGGGTTTTCTGTCAAAGCACACTGAGGCTCCCTGCGGTCACTGGACGCCTTGTCCGGCTGATCGACATCCCACCGCAAAGCCTACGCGACGAAACATATACCCTGGCTCCACACGGAAGCAGCAAGTCACGGAAGAAGGCCATCCTGTGAGGATTTAAACGTTTCACAGGACGGCTTTCCACGGCTCACCATGCCCCTTCACCACCGGAAGCCTACATGCAGCCTTGGCGAAGGTGACGCCGCACCAAAATGCGTCTCCAGACAAGCTGCTGAGGTTTTGGGGACGGTCAGAAGTCCAGCGGTGACCGATAATCCTATGGCCGATGCCATGGATAGGCCCACAGCATGGGTCCGATGTCCGACCCAAGTCACTCCTGGAACGAATAAGCAACGACAATCAGCCCTTTAGATTAGCCGCAAAAAACGGAACCCAACCGAACACGCCTTTGAGAAGTCCAGGGAAGAAAATTGTGATGAGGAAGCAACAAAAGATGCAGTTCCCACGAGGCCTAGAGTGAGATGCTGAGCAGTTGGAACCTCAGGGCGTTCTTTGGAGGTCTTTGCAGGTGCCGCTTTGTCATGAAATAAAGCTACCCTCCAAAGCGGCCAGGACGGAAGACTCGGGTCAGCCGCCGCCGGGGGCCTCAGTGCAGAAGCAACAAGAACAGTGTATGCACAGGCGACTAAACTCTGCCCTAGAACCGCAACCAGCAGGCCACCCAAGCACAGGCCTTTGTTCGCGGACTTGATCCCTGCCGCATGAAGAATGGCCCCCAGCCGGGCCCAGTGGCCACTGGATAGACGACACGGTTTAACTGTCACGCGCACCAAAATCGAAGCTGGTGTTCCGCGCATAGGCCTGCTCGTTGTTCTGTTCGATTGTTTGGCAATGTGTAGCTTGCCAGATGAGCGAACCTGATCGTATTATCGAATACGAGTCTGGAAGACGACCCACCAAGCAAGGCAGATCTGGAGTCCTTACCCGAGGCCATGAGTTTCATCGCGCTGATCCTGTCACTGTTCGCGCTGCTGTTCAGCAAGGCGGCCGATTTCTTGACGACGATTCAGCACGTCGGGATGAATGGGGAGAGCAATCCATTTGCCAGGAAATGCTTTGATCGGTTTGGGTTCAAGGGCGGATTGATGGTGGTGGCGCTTGTTTGGACGTTCATCGTGGCAGTGACTTACAGCTATGCATGGCTTACGGACGGTGTGGCTACACGGTGGGTGACGGCTGTCGTAGGCGGAGGAATAGCGTGGGTTCAATGGGACGCGGCGCGGTTCAATCGAACCGGTCGAACGTCGTGGCTTACCCGGCAGGCACTCTTTCTTTACTGCCGTTGGACGCAGCGCTGGCGAGGGCGCTGAAGCCCAGGTCTGCTTTGCGACTCGTCAATACCTTTGGCCGCGTGCTTTCCCAGCATCGTGCCGCTTTTACACTCGGCATCTTGGGAAAGCGCTCCTCCCCACAGCGGGTCATGGAGTGGAGGCTGCAGAAGATGTGAGTAACTGGCAAAAGAATGATAGTCGATCATGACCTGATTCCAATTCACCACCTGCCACCATGCCTTGACGTAAGCTTGACAGTCGTCCTGATACTGGTGCTTGTAAGCGTGAAAAGCCATGTCGATGCCAAGAATGGGGATGCCCAACTGCTCATCAGGCACAACAGATCTCATCATAGGATTGTCTTCGGTCCTGGTGGTCATTATGGCAGGGCTGTGATCTTTCCTCAGCACGAGCCAAGCCCAGCCGTTTCCCTCGACGGACAGCGCTGCGCTAGTGAAGCGGGACTGGAACCCGGAGAAGCCACCGAAGCTGGCCTCGAAGGCATTGGCGAGGTCTCCTGCAGGAGTTCTTGGAGATGAGCCCGGAGATGCCAGCCAACGCCAGAAGAGGCTGTGATTGACGTGCCCGCCGCCATGCTTTCTGACGAGATCGCGAATCATGCAGAGTCGTGCTGCCAGCATGCGCGCACCGCCGCTGTGTTGCGTGGCAGTGCGCAGATTCATGAGCCGCATGTTGATCCAATGCAGGCGTAATGCGAGGGATTCAATGAGGTCCTGACGTGGCATGAGCGGTGAATCCATCTCTGCAACGTGTGTCTGATGGTGGACGAGGTGGTGACGCTTTAGCAGCGATGCACTGATAAAGGGCTCCAACGCGTCAAAAGCGTATGGAAGAGGGGGCTGTGAGATGCCAATCGCTGAAAGTGAGGCATGCATGTTTTGAGGCAGGATGGTTGCTGCGGCAAGCACGGCTGGTCCGCATGCGAGGAGTCGGCGACGTTTCATGACGGGATGCTGGAGCACCGAGCGAGCCGGAACAAGGACCGGGTGTGTCATATGCTGTGCAGATGCGTTTATGACACATTTGCCATTTGTCATGGAGGCATTGGTGAACAATCATCCCATCGTCAGCATCAGGATTGAGCCGTCGGCAACGACGCTCAGGCAACCTGGCGTTGAGAGATCGCAAAGGTGCCGAGGAGGAGGGTTTCGACCCGAGTCCGATGTGCGGGCCGTCAAAAGCCTGAATCAAAATAGTCTCTCCTGTGAATCCACCTTTGGCATGCAAGTGCGGAGGGTGGGGTGACAGCGGCGGCTCGTTCCTGGTGCATGATTCCAAACACCAGCATCTAGAAAATCATGAGCCTGCTTCGCCGATCATTTCATCTATCGCTGCGCCAGAGTGCGCACAACGATGACCATCACTTGTGGAACAACAACGGCACCTGGTGGTGTCATTTCACACTCCACTGCCCAAGCGGAACCAAACAGCGGGTCCGCCGTTCCCTGCGCACTGGAGACCTCGTCCAGGCGCGCCGGCGGCGAGATGCCTTGCTGTCGCGTCTGCAAAAGGCGGCCATTTCCACGCCGGAAAGGAGGGGGGTATGAAGACCGGGTTGTTTACTTCAGAGTCCGTCACAGAGGGACATCCAGACAAGGTGTGTGACACCATTGCTGACGCCATCCTGGACGCGAGCCTGAGGCGTGATCCCCATGCCCGCGTCGCATGCGAGGTGCTCTGTAAAGACCAGCATGTGATCCTTGCAGGTGAGATTGGCAGCCATGAAGGGCCGCTCTCAGAAGATGAACTGGATCGTATCGTGCGTGAATGTGTGCGGTCGATTGGCTATGTTGATCCGGCCGAACGCTTCCACGCCGATGGACTGCGGATTCAGAACTTGCTGGGCGCTCAAAGCTGCCAGATCGCTCGGGCCGTCGTCGAGGGGAACGAACTGGGCGCGGGTGATCAAGGATTGATGTTCGGCTACGCGAGCACGGAGACTGCTGAGGCAATGCCGTTGCCAATCACACTGGCGCATCGCCTTTCCCGCCAGCTTGCCCAGGACCGCAAAACAGGCAGGATTCCCTGGGCGCGGCCAGATGCGAAGACTCAAGTGACTGTTGCCTATGAGAATGGCGAGCCCAAGGAAGTGAAAGCCGTGGTGGTCTCCACACAGCATGCGTTGAACACCGATCAATCGACCATCCTGAATTATGTGAGGGCTGTGCTGATCCCCGACTGCCTCCTGCAGTGGGCTCACGACGACATCACGCTACACGTGAACCCTTCGGGCAGTTTTACGATAGGCGGGCCTGAGGGGGACTGCGGGGTTACCGGGCGAAAAATCATTGTGGACAGCTACGGTGGCTTTGCCCGGCATGGTGGCGGAGCCTTCAGTGGCAAGGACGGCACAAAGGTGGACCGCAGCGGTGCCTACTTTGCCCGCCACGCCGCAAAACAGGTGGTGAAGGAAGGATTGGCAAGCCGATGCGAGGTGCAGGTGGCATACGCCATCGGCGTGGCACGGCCGGTGTCGATCTCCGTGGACACACAGGGCACGGGAGACGAGGCCCTCGCAGCCCGCTTCTTGCGCGGGTTTGATTTCCGACCCGAAGCCATTTTGGAATCGTTGAACCTGCGCCAGCCGATTTTCGGCCAGACAACCAATTATGGGCACTTTGGCAAAACGGGGTTGCCTTGGGAGGCTTAACCAAACCATTTTGAAACATGCACGATTCAACCAACACCACACGACCTGATGTGAAACCCGGCAGTTTCAACGTGCGCTATCGTGGCAGTCCCGATGCGGCCCTGGCCTGGGGCAGGGAGAACAAGGTCCACATCAAGCTTTTCGAGAACTTTGATGGGGGAGGGTTTAACCATTACATCTGCGAATTTGCCACACTGATGGATGCCAGCGGCTTTCGGAGTCACTTCGACATCGAAGGGGACAACACATTATGGATCGAGGATGTCTCAGGTGGCATCTATTATTTGAATGCCTCCGAGGAGAGTATCCCCGTTCCAGCGGCGGACTCTTCACCGGACGAACCGGTCTGGACCGCTTCTCATGTCGTCAACCCGGCATCTTCAAAATGGCCGCCGGCTTCTGTTGATGAACTCGGCTTGTCGGAGGAGGAAATGGAGATCTGGGTCAAAGGAGCCCGACTTCTATTTGGACAGGAGGACGCGGATACGGGTCCGGAATTAGACCCTGGCTGACACCCATGCTTTTTTGTTCATGTTATGCGCAATCTGGCATTGATCTTCAGCCCATGGATGTTGCTGGGAGGCTTGATCTTCCTGCGACTGTGCTTGATCAACTCAGAGTTGGTCGCAGACCCTCTCGTGGTTGCGCCCGTGTGCCTTGCCTCGATCTTCATCTGTTATCGAATCTTCAATGATTTCAAGGTGCTCCAGGAGCCGTGCGACACCGCGCTCGGCCTCATTTTTCAAGCGCCCTTGCTTTTTGCATCGCGCGATTTCATGGTTCTCGGATCAGAAGTGACCTCATGGATTTGGATTGCCCATGTTGGGGTCTTATTGATCATGAGTGTCATATTGTTGTTTCGTGGATTCCAACATGAGATTCACAATTCGAACGAGACATCCATGGGGGGAGGGTTTTGGTTTATCAGCATCATGTGGATATGGTGCTTTTATGGACTGACAGGCCTCGCTCGCACGGCATACACCGAACATCGCGGCCGCCCAGAACCGGGTCACTGGCTCGAACGCAATCGGTATCAGACAACCGTTAAAGTTGTCGTCAGGCGTGACCTTGAATCTTATCGAGGTGAATACCTGCAAGGCGAAGCGTCCGTTGAGATCATTAATCGCGAAATCTTCTGGGACAGATCACCTGAGATCATCTTCAAATCCTTTTCTATTGGAAGAGGCAATCGCATCAAGATCCGGTGGCAAGAAGAGCAGTTGTTTCCGAAGGAAGACATGAACGAGGCCAGAGTAGAGACTGTGCATGGAAATGGTTTTTGGATCAGTTTGGCCGAGGACGAACTACAGAAATTTCGAAGGTGGCACTGAGAGTGCAGTGTGGACCCAAAGTGCCTCCAGGATGCAGACGGCGAGTGCCCTGGTCATGCTGGGATCTTGAGCGCGGATGCCGCGAAAACTGGTGGATTCGCGGTGGATCTCCGGTGGAAGTTTGCAAGCGCCGCTCGTGGTTCTTCATCACAGGGGGCTCTCGGGACTGTATGTGGCCAGCCTCTGACACATGAACTCGCCGGAGTTTGAGGGCCTGATGTGCCTCGCGTTCCGGGCACAGTCGTAATGCGCACGCACATTGGAAACTTACGCAGCGCTCAAGATGCCAGCCGCTAGCAGGCCGGGCACATCCATGCCTGGTCGTCCTGGAAGCACTCGACCGGCCCAACCAGCCCCAACGGCAGAGCCAAGGACTCTCGTGACGCCTGCAAAGGTGCTTTACATCCTTGTCTTCGGGAAATCGCCCACCTGATCGGCCCCCAAACCCGACTGACTCAGGAGGCGCATCCCATTGTCAGGGGGGGATTGGACCAGTCTCCTGCCACTTCGACATTGCGAAACCATGGGGCGCACTCTTGAATGGCAACCTCACATGCCCGCCAAGCTCACCCTCTCCCAGCTTTCCAGCCTCCTCTTCCGCGCCTGCGATGACCTCCGGGGGAACATGGATGCCTCGGAGTATAAGGAATACATCTTCGGCATGCTGTTCCTGAAGCGCCTGAGCGATCTCTTCGACCAAGAGCAGGAAAAGCTGGCGAAGGAACTCCAGGAGCGCGGCTTGAAGCCGGAGATCATCCAGGCCCAGCTCGCCAATCCCGACAAATACACCTTCTTCGTCCCACCGGAGGCGCGGTGGTCGCATGTCCGCCATCTGAAGACCAATGTCGGCACCGCTTTGAACAAAGCCCTCGAAGCCATCGAGGATGCCAATGTGGACACGCTGGAGGACGTGCTGAAGCACATCAACTTCAACCGCAAGATCGGCCAGCGCACGCTCGACGATGACACGCTCTCGAACTTCGTGCAGAACTTCGAGAAGATCCCTTTGCGGGATGAGAACTTCGAGTTCCCGGACCTCCTCGGCGCGGCTTATGAATACCTGATCAAGTTCTTCGCCGACTCCGCAGGCAAGAAAGCGGGCGAGTTCTACACCCCGGCGGAGGTCGTGCGCGTCATCATCGAGATTCTGGCCCCGGAGGCGGGCATGAGCATGTATGACCCCACCTGCGGCTCCGGCGGCATGTTGATCCAGACCCGCGACTACGTGCGAGAGTGCGGCGGCGATCCGCGCGACCTCGCGCTCGCCGGGCAGGAGAGCATCGGCACCACCTGGTCCATCTGCAAAATGAACATGCTCCTGCATGGCATCCCGCACGCCGACATCCGGCAGGAGGACACCCTGCGCCATCCGCAGCACAAGGCCGAGGGCGGCGAGTTGAAGCGCTTCGACCGCGTGGCAGCGAACCCGCCCTTCTCGCAGAACTACATCAAGAAAGACATCGAGTATCCCGGCCGCTTCGCCGTCTGGCTGCCGGAAAAGGGGAAAAAGGCCGACCTCATGTTCGTGCAGCACATGATCGCCGTGCTGAAGGCAGACGGGAAAATGGCCACCGTCATGCCGCATGGCGTGCTCTTCCGGGGTGGCGAGGAAAAGGAGGCGCGGAAGCACTTCATCGAGCGTGGCTGGCTGGAGGCCGTCATCGGCCTGCCCGCCGGGCTGTTCTACGGCACCGGCATCCCCGCCTGCATCCTCGTGGTGAACAAGAAAGGCGCGGCGGACCGGAAACACGTCTTCTTCATCAATGCCGACCGCGAATACCGCGAGGGCAAGGCGCAGAACTTCCTCCGCCCCGAGGACATCGGCAAAATCGTCCACGTCTATCGCCAGCGACAGGACGTGGAGGGCTACGCCCGCCTCGTGCCCGTCAGCGAGATCGAGGCCGAGGACTGGAACTGCAACATCCGCCGCTATGTGGACAATGCACCACCGCCCGAGCCGCACGATGTCCGTGCTCATCTGCATGGCGGCGTGCCCGTCGCGGAGGTCGAGGCCCTCGGCCGCTACTGGGCGAACTACGCCGGACTGCGGGAGCGTGTCTTCGCTCCACGCCCGTCCGATGCCCGCTATGCCGATTTCACCCCCGCCGTCGCCGACAAGCGCGCCCTGGCCGATCTGGTGAAAAGCGATCCCGGCATCGCCACCGCGCACGCCGCCTTCCGCAGCACGCTGGAGACCTGGTGGGGCCAAAACCTCCCGCATGTCGAGGCCCTCGCGCCCGTGGATGGAAACAAGGGCAACGTCTATGAACTCCGCCGCCTGCTCTTCAGCAGCATCGTAGAAAGTGGCTTCGGCTTTAGCCGAAGTGCTGCTTCTGATGCGGCTGAAGCCGCAACCACTTTTTCCCTGCTCACGCCACACCAGATTCGCGGCGCGCTGGCCCGTTACTTCGAGTTCTTCAAGCCCGAGTTCAAATCCATCGCCTTCTCCGGCTGGGGACCGGAACTCATCCCGGACGACGACATCCTGCAAAGCCAGTTCCCCGAGGTACTGGCCGAGATGGAGAAGAACCGCCTGCGCCTGGCCGAGCTGGCCGCCCTCTTCGCCGCTGCGGATGAGGAGGACTACGAAGACAGCGACGACACCGGCGTGCTCCCCGGCGACGAGGTGAAGCGCCTCAAGGCCGAGCTGAAGGAACTCAACGCCCAGGCCAAGCTGGCGAAAAAGGAAGGCCGCAAGGGCGACTGGAACAGCTACACCGCCGAGGCCACCGAGATCGAGAAGCGCCTGCTCAAGCACAAGGCCTTGGAGGATGAAGTCCGCGATCTGAAAGCCCAGCTCCGAGCCACAGAGAAGAAGCAGGAGGAACTCGTCACCGCCGCCCGTGCCAAGATCGACACCGACGAGGCCAAGCGCGTCATCCTCGACCGCCTGCACCGCATCCTCCTCGAAACGTATGAGAGCTACCTCCGCGCCGACCAGCGCGCCTGCCTCGCCGCCCTGGAAAACCTGCACGCCAAATACGCCGTCACCGCCAAGGCCATCGAAGCCAAACGCGACACCGCAGCGGCGAAGCTGAAGACGTTCTTGGAGGAGCTGGGGTATGAGTAACCTCCCTTTGCCACAAGGCTGGAAGGATGAACCGCTTTCGACCTTGGTTGAGAGACTGGAATCTGGTGTCAGCGTCAACTCCGAGGATAAACCCTGTGCGCCAGATGAGTTCGGCATTCTCAAAACCAGTTGTGTCAATGGCGGTAAGTTCGATCCAAGCCAAAACAAGGTAATCGTAGCCAGTGAAGTAGTCCGAGCGGCACTGAACCCGCGAGCCGATTCGGTTCTCATTAGCCGAATGAACACGTTCGATCTCGTCGGTGAGACTGCCTATGTGGGAGGAGATTTTCCGAACCTGTTCGTGCCTGACAGACTATGGCAGACGGTCCTCCGTAGTGGCCTTGAGACCTCGACGAAGTGGCTAAGCTTTGTGGTCCAATCACCAGAGTTTCGCGCAGGTGTTTCACGCGCCGCGACTGGCACCAGCGGTAGCATGAAGAATATCTCGCAAGGTTCCTATCTTGCTATTCGGACACGCATTCCACCTCCACCTCAACAGCGCCGGATCGCCGAAATCCTGACGACGGTGGACGAGGCGATGGAGCAGACGGAGGCGCTGGTGGGGAAGCTGGAGCAGTTGAAGGCGGGGCTGATGCACGACCTGTTCACGCGCGGCGTCACCCCCGACGGCCACCTCCGCCCCACCCGCCAAGAAGCCCCCCACCTCTACCACGAAACCCCTCTCGGCTGGCTCCCGAAGGAGTGGGAGATTGTATCGCTTCAGACCGAAATTGGAATCGGACACGGTTTCGCATTCTCGGGTGAGTTCTTTTCAGATGTGCCGCCCGGCTCGGTATTACTTACTCCAGGCAACTTTCATCGTGACGGGGGTCTGTATTTTACAGCGGGCAACACCAAGTATTTCCAGGGTCCAATCCCAAAGGAAACGATTTTGGAACACGGCGAAATGGTCACCGTGATGACCGACCTTTCGCCTCAAACATTGATCCTTGGGCGCTTTGCACTGGTTGAAACGACCTTTCCTGTGCTGCACAACCAGCGGGTGGGTCGAGTGAATTTGAAGAACAAGACTGGCTGGGAATGGAATTACCTGTGTCATGCGCTGAACAATGAAAGTCTTCGCAGACAGATCATCGTTGAAGCGACTGGGACGACAGTCCGCCACACGTCACCGGGAAGAATTTTGAGCAAACAAATCGCCCGCCCGCCCCGAGGTGAGCAGCGCACGAGCTTGTCCATTATGAGTGCCATGAACCAGCAAATCGTGCTCGAAAAAGAAGTCTTCGCCAAACTCCGCCAGCAAAAACAAGGCCTGATGCAGGACCTGCTGACGGGCCGGGTGCGGGTTGATTCATCCAAGGAAAGTTAACCGTAAAGGAGTCCAACGCCATGCAACCGGCTTCCCAAGGAATACCCAATCTCCCTCCACATGCAGTCAGTTCGCTGGTGATTATTCATCTGGGGGCCGGTGAACGGGGAATGTTGGGGGTCGGATGCCTCGTGGACCGGCAGCACGTGCTTACGAGCCGAGCCGTGGTCCAGCAGGCCCTCGAAAGAACCTCCTATCGTAACTACATTTTTGTCTCGCCGGTGGGAAATCTGAGCGGTGTCGTTTTACCCATGGTTCTGCTTGATCAAAAGCCAGGGCGGGAACCCGACGACGGTTTGGCCATGTTGCAGTTCGCTGGCAAAGAAGTCTGGGAAGGCGCATCAGCCGCTGAATTTGCCACGCCGTTGATTTTGGAGAACAAAATGTTCGTGGTCCAGACTTTCTCACCGGACCAGCCTAATGGCGTCGCGGACACCTGTGGGTGGAAAGGGAAACGGCCAGGGGGGCGGTGGCAACTGACTGGATATCATGCAGATCGAGCCTACATGGGCGCGCCGGTCTGGTCACCCGACTTGGGGGCTTTTGTCGGTTTGGTGGACGACCGTGATCCGACGCTGTGTATCACGAGCGCGCGCATCTGTGAGGTGTTCCCAGACATCGGCGTGATATCCCGCATCCCCGAAGCCGACCGACCCAAGATCAAAAACTATTCCGTAGATGATCCCAATGCGGAAATGTTTGGAAACGTATCAGACAACGGCAGGAGGAGGCTGACGGCCACGCTCGTCGAAAGGCATCCAGATGGATTTTCCCGGGTGAGAATGAAGTATGAGGTGCTGCCCAACTCACCCGCACCTGCGGGGCGCTTTGTGACCTTCCTCACCTATCCCGACATGAAGGACTACGAGCTCATCGCTGAGCTTGATTCTTCCGGGAAGGCCGAGGTGGAAGCGAGTCCCTTCGTGCCGGATTTTACCATTGCGGCGATTGGCGACGGCGGCGAGACAAGGCTGACCTTGAATCTGATGGAGATCGTGAAGCCGGAAGCTGCGCCAGTGGTGACGAGTGAGCAAATCGCTGAACCAGGCGAGGAAGCGAGGGAGGAACCGGCAGAGTCGTCACTCCCATCGCAATCAGCGGAGGTCGACTTTTTGAAGAAAATCCTCCAGAAAGATTCGATCGAACCGGTGCCGGAATACCAACTGACTTACACCCGGTTTGAAACGGATCTGGTGGCCTTCGATCCACGAAACCTGAAGACCCCGCTGAAGGATGCGCTGGGTAATGCCGAGCATGCGCGTCACCTCGCCCAGTTGATCACCGCCCGGGAGACGCCTCTGCCGCTGTCGCTGGGCCTGTTCGGGGACTGGGGCACGGGCAAGAGCTATTTCATGCGGCTGCTACATCAGGAGATTGATTCTCTGTCCGCCAACAAGGCACACGATGAGTTCTGCCGGAAGGTGGTCCAGATCCACTTCAATGCATGGCACTATCTCGACACCAACCTGTGGGCGAATCTGGTCTGCGAGATCTTTGACAACCTGTTCCAAGCCCTGACCGACCGGGAGGACACCCCAAACGAAAAGGTGGAGAGGCTGAAGAAGAAACTGGCTGATGAAAGCGCGCTGGCCGCCGAAGCCAAAAAGGCGCTAGACGATGCGAAGAAGGCACGCGAGACCGCGGAAGAGGAACTGAAGCAAGCTGCAAAGAAGCGCGAAGAGCAGGAGAAGTCGGTTGCAGCCTTCATCGACGACTTGAGCAAGGTAGCCACCGATGCCGGCCTGTCGGAGCAACTAAAGAAGCTGGCTGACGCATTCGGCCTGACGCGTCTGTCGCAGTCTTACACCGAATTGGAAACCCGCGCCTTGGAGGCAAGGAGCTTGGCGGGCAGATTTCGCAACCTCGCTCTTACCTTGTTGAGCCCGGATGGTCGTTGGCAGCGGCTGGTGCTGTTGTTCGTAGCGTTGGCCGTGCCTGTGGTGCTGGCCGCCGTCGTTCCATGGATTTTGAACATGGAAGGCGGCCTCGCCGGATTTACGCGAAATGTGACGGCGGCTGTTTCACTGCTGGGTGCGATGGCGGCCTGGTTGTCGGCGCAAACGAAGCGCGGCACGGATTTGTTGAACACGCTGGAGGCGACCTATGAAAGCGTGAAGAAGTCACGCGAAAAAGTGCTCAGCGGCAAGGAACCGGCCGAGCAGCAGGCAAAGCTCGATGCCCATATCAGAAAGGAAGCCGAGGCTCAGCAGGCGCTGCATGACGCAGAAGCCAAAGTGCGGGCCATCGAGTCGGAACTGCGAGAACTCGCACCCGGCAGGAGGCTCCTGAAATTTCTCGAACAACGCTCCGGTGCGAACGACTACCGGCAGCACCTCGGGCTGGTCAGCCTGGTTCGACGAGACTTCAAGCAGTTGAGTTCTCTTTTGCAGGAAGGAGCGGAGTTCAAAGACGGGGACAGCCCGATGCTTGACCGCATTGTCTTGTATATTGACGATCTGGACCGCTGCAAATCCAGCCGTGTGATCGAAGTGTTGGAGGCGGTACACCTGCTGCTGTCCTTCCCAATCTTTGCCGTGGTTGTCGCTGTTGACCCGCGCTGGTTGCGCAAAAGCTTGCTGGAGCACTACCCTAAACTCCTCGCGAGCGGTCGAAGCCGAAATGGCGGGAAGACCGAGGAGGGGCGGGATCAACTGGCCAGCCCGCTGGACTATCTGGAGAAGATTTTTCAAGTGCCGTTCCAGTTGCAACCCATCGAGCGAGATGGCTTTGACAGGCTGGTGGACGAACTTTTGCCAGTGGACTGGCACAAGCCAAAAGCTGAGGCTCCAGCCTCAGTCAACGTTGCAGCCCTAGCAAACCCAGCACCGACTTCCACGATGCAATCGGGTGGTGCGGCGGCGAGCCCCACGGCTTCCAGTGCTACAGCAGCTACTACACCCCAGTCAAACGCGGGTGCTGCTCAGCAACCCGAGATCCGATCAGAAGTTCATGAAGCGAGCCAGGCAACCACTGTTGCTGATCCCAAGCCCCCGGAACCCAAACCGGTCATCCCAATGCGGCTCAAGTTGGAGTATCGGGAGCATCGCGACCTCAAATCATGCCAGCCGCTATTCCGCACGCCCCGCGCGGTTAAGCGACTGGCCAACACATACTGTTTGATCCGCACAGGGGTGGAAGAGATTTACTGGGACATGTTCATCGGAGCGGGATCTTGGGCCGATGACCTTCCCGAGTATCGTTACCCACTTCTAATGCTCGCGGTCGCCGCCGCGTATCCGGCCCTGGCCCGCGAGCACTGGTTCGGGCGTGTGATCGAACTGAAAACCTGGACTCCACAGATTAGCAGCCCTCATCCAGACTGGGATGCCCTGATGAAGGCCCTCGCAGAGATTGAAGCGGAGAAGTTCGCGCCTTTTGATGAAGGGAAGATTCAATACTGGCTGCCGCTGGTGAAACGATATTCTTTTTGAAGTGCCGGGTATATGTTTTAGGCCTTCCAGATTAAAAATGTGTTTGGCTACTGTTTAGTGCTGCTTGGGTCGTCATCATCTGGTGACGCTCAAGGCCATGTTTAGAGACTCCATTTCCATCAATCTTCACTCGTTTTTCGGACCGATTCGCAAGTTTAGTGACTAGTCGCCTATCAACATAGCCCCCCCACAAACCTAACCACCGCTCAATCATGCAAACCGTCGCTTACAAAGTCGGAAAAGGTAAGAATCAGAAGCTCGTGCTAATCGAGAGCACAGGACCTGGTAACGTGCCACGCAATGCCTCCCGCAAAGTAGTGGCAAAAGCCGCCATCGAACTGGAACAGCACATTGAGCCGATCACAACCCTGGCCGAGTCGATTCGGAAGAAGCTGCAAGAACTCAACAACCCCGGTAAGATCGCCATCGAGTTCGGTGTCGAGTTGGGAGTCGAGGGAGGCATCCCGCTGATCACCGGTGCCTCAGCCAAAGGGAACTTCAAAGTGACGCTTGAGTGGGAAAACACCAAAACAGTAGAATGACATGAAAATACCAAGAGTCAGAACGCAGACACTGCGAGCGACTGATCCCGAGACGGCTCGTGTGGCGGGATTACTCGGGTTAGACAGAAGCTTCGTCGGCGCGGGCTGTTTGATCGACGGTGAGCATATCCTGACCTGCTACCATGTCGTCCAGGCTGCGAACCGCGACAAGAAGCCCGACCTCAAAACGACTGTCCGCGTGAAAATCATCGGGATGGATGGACAGCCGGTGGTGCTGGCGAGAGTGATCAAACTGGGTGCCTATGCCCGTGGCAAGTCTGCGCTGAACGATCTGGCCTTGCTGAAATTGAGCCGCAGCTTCAATATCCCTGCGATGGAGTTTGCAACGCCTCTGCGGCATGGTGGCAAGCGCTACTCCGTGCTGGGCTTTCCCGACGGTGACCCGCAGGGACGCAACGCCAGTGGTCTGCTGCATGCTGCGAATGCTGCTGGGCTGGTTCAGATGGACGGGAACAGTGCTCTTTTCGTCAAAGGCGGCTTCAGCGGAGCGCCGGTGTGGTCAGAGGATCTAAAAGCATTTGTAGGCATCGTGGTGCGCGAGCTGTTTGATCATGGGGTGTCCTGGTGCATCCCGAGCCGGGTGCTTTGCCGGTTTTATAATGATCTGCCCGTGCGTTTTCGCATCCCGCCGTCCGACCGGCCCACCGTGCATGATCTGGACGTGGACGACCCGAATCTCGACCTTTTCGGACTTCTCGAAAACAACCGCCAGCGATGCCTGACTGCCAAGGTGAGCTGGGATCACGAGGAAGAACGCTTTGTGGTAGAAGCGACCTATCGCCGCCTGCCGGGATCTCCGAAACCTCGTGGACGATATGTGACCTTCATCACTTATCCCGGCTTTGGCCGCAAAAAAGAGGACTCCTATGAAATGTTTGAGACGGTTTCCAAAAATGGAACCGCCAGCACCGAGTTCTATCCTGCGGAAGGGTTTACGATTGCCGCCATCGGCGATGCCGGTGACACGGTGCTGACGCTGAATCTTTCGGAGATCAAAGACAAGCCCGATGGCTTCGAGTAACGCCCTTTCACTGCCCATCATCACGCCATGGCACAAGAACGCTTCAACGAACTCGCCTACACGGTCCGCCTTTTCATGCCACATGGAGATCCCGATGGCCTTCGGGTGATCGACCAGCCGAACTGGTCGGGTGTGGGCGTTGCTTTCCCGCGTGCGGCCTACAGGGAGGTGAGTCAGAGAGACGAGTTTGGACGAACGGGCGTTTACATTCTGGTTGGCCCCGGCCCGGAAGGAAGTGCCCTGCCGAGTCTCTACATCGGTCAAAGTGACCGCATTCAGACGCGCTTGGATGCCCACCACAAGAACAAGGACTTCTGGGAGTGGGCGGTGTTTTTTGTGAGCAAGGACAACGCCCTGAATGTGGCTGCCGCCCAATACATCGAGAGCCGTCTGATCGAGCGAGCGTCCACCGCCAAACGCTGCCATTTGGACAATGGCAACGAACCAACTGGCCCGAACCTCGGTGATGCCGATGCGGCGGACGCGGAGGGCTTTCTGCGCACCATGCTCCGAGTGCTGCCTCTCCTGGGTATTTCGGCCTTTGAGCAGAAAGAGTCTAAAACCGCTGCCAGTGCCCGGACGATGCTGTTTTTAACGCCCAAATCGAAGTCTATCACCGCCAAGGGCTATGCCCAGCCGGGTGGGTTCATCGTGTGTGCGGGTTCATCGGCCGTGATTCAGGAGTCCGAGGCGATTCACGCCTACATGGCCGCCAAGCGCCGAGATTTGCTGGCTCAAGGCGTGATGGTGGCTGATGGAAACACCTATCGGTTCACCCAAGACTACGACCTGGATAGCCCGTCCACCGCCGCCGGTGTGCTCCTCGGGCGGGCCGCCAATGGCCGTATGGAATGGAAAGATGCTGGTGGTAAGACGTTGAAAGCCATTCAGGAGGCGGAAGCTGGGTGACTACCAGTTTGTACAGGTTTGAACAACTATCCGTCATTGGTCTGGACCAATAAGCGGCTGTTTCCCGAGTTTTCGCGATCTGTGGAGGCAAGCTTGCACACTCAAAGTTACCCTTGCCTTCACTTAAAAGACATGTTTCACTAGCTAGTGAAATTAATCCAGTGAGTGCATTCAAGTCCATCACCCAGCTCTCCCAACTGATCCACGAGTTCCCCCGGACCGTGGCGGAGGTGGCCGTGCCGGGGGCTGAACTGCGAGTAGGGGAGGATTTGGTGGTCAAGGCGGCGGGGCGAAAGGCGCAGTTTGCGATCAAGCCGGTGCTGCATCCATCCCGGCGGCTGCTGGACGATCCGGACCTGGCAGGCAGTTCCCCTGCGCTGCTGCTCTGTCCTCACATCCCGGCTCCATTGGCGGCTGATCTCGCCCGTGCCGGAATCAACCATGCGGACCTCAATGGCAGGCTGTTTCTTCATGCGGACGGTATTCACTGGGACCGGGAACCCAAACGCAGCACCTACCGGGCAGCCCAAGCGGCGGAACCGGACCTCTTTGCCCCAAAAACTGCCCGTTTGATCCGCACCCTGCTGGCTCAACGGACGAAGTCAGCCTGGACACAGGCGGAACTGGTGGAGAGGACCCGAGTGGCGACCGGGCTGACCTCGCGCGTGCTGGCGCAACTGGTGCGAGAAAGGTTCCTGGAAGTGGAGGAGCCGAAGACCTCCAAACGCGGACGGCTGCACTACCGGCTCCGGGACTTCGATGGCCTGCTAGACCGCTGGCGTGCCGAAGACGCATGGTCACGGCGGACATTGGTGCGCCAGTTCTCGGTGCTGTCGAATGATCTGCTCCAGGTGGCTGCCGAGGTGCGGGATCAACTGGGGGCGAACAACGTTTTGCTGACCCAATGGCTGGCTGCATGGCTGCGCCGCCCTCACACGACCCCACCCGTGGCGAGTTTTTATGTGCGGGAGCCCGTGGCGCTCAAACTGCCGCTGAGCCGGGAGGTGAACGCCGGTGGCAACCTCTGGCTGGCTGTGCCAAAGGACGAAGGAGTGTTCCAGGAGACGCAGGAAGCGGGAGGATTCCGTCTGGTCTGTGATGTGCAGATTTACCTCGACCTGATCGGCCAGGGACTGCGCGGTCCCGAGGCTGCTCAAGAACTTCGTCAATGGGAGGGCTTTGCCCAATGAAACACGCCACCTTTGATGCCTATCCGCCGGAAGGGCTGGACCTCGCCCGGCGCACGCTGATCACTGTCTGGGACAGTCTAGCGGCCTATCATGATGATCTCGTGCTCGTGGGCGGGCTGGCCGTAGATTTACTGACCCATCCTGCGGCCGAAGGCACCCCCGGCGCTGTGACGATGGACGTGGATCTCGGTGTCAGTCTCGCGGCGGGAGAAGGCATGTATGGGAGCATCACCGACACACTGGCCGGGCACGGATTCCGCTGGGAAGAAGGTCGTTTCATTCGTGTGATCGAAGGCCTGAAGATGTATGTCGATCTTCTAACCGATGACGGCAGATCCAAGCGTGGCACCGCCATGGTGGATGCGGGGCTGGGCGTGTCGATCATGCCGGGAATCGAGCGGGCTCTGCTGTCCCGCCACGCCATCTCCGTGAGCGGACACTCTTTGGTTGGGGGGCAAAGGACAGTTCTCGTGCAAACCGCCAGTGTAGGACCGCTGCTGGTGCTGAAACTGAACGCGTTTGGTGGTCCTACGGGACGCAAAGCGCCCAAGGACGCGCATGATGTGATGCACCTGCTGACGAACTACGCCGAAGGACCAAGTGCCGCAGTCGCGGCCTTTCACGCGGAGCGGGAAGTCAACCGGGGGATGGCAGGAGCCGTCGAAGCATTGAAAACCTGCTTTTTGTCGGCCGAGGCAGACGGCAGCCTAGCCTGTGCCGCCTTTCGCCTGAACAATCAGCACACCAAACCGGAATTGGCGGCGGAGTCGCTGCAAATCCGCCAGCAATGCGTGACGCTTGCCGAAGCGCTGCTAGCCTAGTCACCTCATGTCGGAATACCTCCACGTCGAAAAGCCTTTCCTCGACCAGCTCTCGGCTCTGCGCTGGACGGTGGTGGATCAAGGGCATGGCATGATCCCGAGTGATCCAGCCAAGAGCCTGCGGAAGACCTTTCGTGAGTGGTTGCTGCCTGAAGTCTTCCGCCAAGCGGTGCGGGCCATCAATCCATGGCTGACGGACCGCCAGCTCGACGACCTGCGGAGCCAGATTCTGCGGCAGCCCAATCGGACACTGCTCGAAGCGAATGAAGCGATCCAGAAGCTGCTGTTCAAGGCTCAGGTGGATCGCAACGAGGAAACTGGCGAGCCTGACCCGGTGGTGAAGCTGATCGACTTCGAGCACCCGGAGCGAAACACTTTTCACGCCATCAACCAGTTCCGCATCGACACGCCCGGTTGTGTGAAGGAGTTCATCATCCCGGACATCGTGCTCTTTCTGAACGGCATCCCGCTGGTGATCGTGGAAGCCAAGATCGGCGACGCCAGCACGGCTAACCCAATGCACGCCGCCTTTGAGCAACTGCTGCGCTACCGCGATGGCCGGAAGGAAACGAAAGCAGCAGGCCTGCGCGAAGGCGAGCCCCGCCTCTTTCATACCAATCTCTTGCTCATCTCGACCTGCGGAGAGAAGGCGACCTATGGGAGCATCACCTCAGGCTACGAGCACTTTTACGCTTGGAAGGACATCTGGCCGGAACGCCATCGGAACTACACGCCGCCCTTGGGCATCGAACGCGAGCAGGAACGCCTGATCCAGGGGATGCTGCCGCCGGAGACGCTGCTCCACCTCCTGCGCACCTGCTCGGTCTTCATGGATACCGACAGCGGCAAGCGCGTGAAAGTGGTGTGCCGCTACCAGCAATACCGCGCTGCCTGCCGGATCATCGACCGTCTGCGGGCGGGGAAGAGCCCGCTGGAGCGCTCGGGCGTGGTGTGGCATACGCAGGGCTCCGGCAAGTCGCTAACGATGGTCTTTGTGGCACGCATGATTCGTGCAGCGGCGGACCTCGCCGATATCAAGATTCTGCTCATCAATGACCGTGTGGACCTCGAAGAACAGCTCGCCGCCACAGCCAAGCTCATCGGCGGCAAGGTGAACGTGATCGAAAGCACGGCGCAGCTCCGCGACCATCTCAGCGGCGGCGCTTCCGACATCAACATGGTGATGACCCACAAGTTCATGGATCGGAGCGAGGAACTTCCTGCCGTGGTGGCTGAAGCTCTGGTGAGCTATGGTGCGCCCCCTTCAGCCGAAACCTTTGGAGTGGTGAACCGCTCCGAACGCATCCTGCTGATGATTGACGAGGCGCATCGCACCCAGGGCTCTGATCTCGGCGACAACATCTTCGAGGCCTTTCCCCATGCCACGCGCATCGCCTTTACCGGCACGCCGCTGATCACCGAACAGCACGGTAACAAGCGGACGACCAAGCGCTTCGGCGAATACATCGACACCTACAAGCTGATGGATGCGGTGCATGATGGAGCCACGCTTCAGATCCTCTACGATGGGAGGACAGCGGAGACAGCCCTCAAGGACAAGCATGGCTTTGACACCAAGTTTGAAGACCTTTTCCGCCAGCGCACCGAGGAGGAGATCGCCGCCATCAAACGCAAGTATGGGGCGAGCGGGGACATCCTGGAGGCTGAAAAGCGCATTGAGGCCATCTCACGAGATCTGGTCGATCATTACATCGACAACATCCTGCCTGATGGCTTCAAGGCACAAGTGGTATGCCACTCCAAGCTCGCGGCCGTGCGCTACCAGAAAGCCATCAGAACCGCTTTGGCTGAGCGGCTTGATCAGGAAAGGCTCAAGCCCAAGCCTGACGCGGAACTTATCCGCCGGATTGCCTTCCTGAAGGCTGTCGTGGTCGTCTCGTCCGACGCCACCAATGAACTTGCTGTGGTGACTGAGGCCCGGAAGGAAGCGCGTCGCTGGAACGCGGTGGAAAACTTCTGCAAGCCCTTCGATTTGGAAGATCCCGACAAGGATCTGACCGGCATCGCCTTCCTGATCGTCTGTGACATGCTCCTGACGGGATTCGATGCCCCTGTGGAGCAGGTGATGTATATCGACAAGCGGCTGAAGGAACACAACCTGTTGCAGGCTATTGCCCGCGTGAATCGGGTGGCGACCGGCAAGCAACGCGGCTTTATCGTGGATTACATTGGACTGGCCAACCACCTCACCACGGCTCTTTCCATCTACGCGGAGGAGGATGCGCAGGATCTTCAAGGCGGCTTGAAGGACCTCCTGACGGAGCTGCCCATTCTGGAAGAGCGCTATCAACGCTTGTTGCAGCATTTTCGCGCTGCCGGCGTCTCCAAAATTGAAGACTTTGTGAAGGGTCTGCTTCCAGACCCGGAAGCCGAAGTGGCGGTCGTTCATTCGGCTGTCACAGCGATGAAGGACATCAAGCGAAGGGCGGACTTCGAGGTGTATTTGAAGAAGTTTCTCATGAGCTTGAATTTGATTCTGCCCAATGCGGCCGGGCATTCCTATCGGGTGCCTGCAAGACGTTTTGGCTACTTGCTGCGGATGGTCAAAGAGCGCTACAAGGACGAGTCACTCGATATTGCAGACGCTGGTGCCAAGGTGAAAGATCTCATCAACGAGCACCTCATCGACCTCGGCATCAACCCCAAGATTCCACCGATTGAGCTGCTCTCGGACGACTTCATCGCGAACGTCCAGAAACACTCTGGCGGCGACCCAGAGGCCAAGGCCAGCGAGATGGAACATGCTATCCGCAAGCACTGCACGGTCCACTTTGATGAAGATCCAGCCTTTTACAAAAAGCTGAGCGAAAAACTGGAGAAGCTCATCCAGGAGCACCGGGACAACTGGAAGGTTCTGGCCGAGGAGTATGAGAAACTCCGCGTCGAGGCGTCCGAGGGGCGCAAGGAGGCTCATCAAGGCATGACAAAAGAGGCATCAACCTTCTACGATCACGTCGTGCAGATCGCGTTTGGTGATGCACCCGTTCCACCTGAGCACGCCGACCCCTTGAAGGCGCTCATGTTGAAAGTGGTCCAGATGCTTCAGGAAACGATCAACATCATCGACTTCTGGAAAAAGCCCATCGAAGTGAGAAAACTGCGGGGCAACATCGGCACCGAGATTCTTATCTCCGGCATTCCCCAGGTCGTGGCCATGCAGGAGCGAATCGCCGTCGAGATCGTCAGGCTGGCCGAAAAACGCCATGATGAGCTGGTTAAATGAAAATCGCTCACGACAAAGATCTCACCTATGAAGTGGTTCGCACCAGGCGGACGACGGCAGACATTGTTGTCGAGCGCGATGGACGTGTCTTGGTGCGTGCCCCCAGACAACTGACCGAACAGCGCATCGCTGGCATCGTCCAATCCCGGCGGCTGTGGATCTACAAGACGCTGGCGGAGTGGCGGGACGCCAATGCCACCCGTGTTCTGCGCGAGTATCGGAATGGGGAAGGGTTTCTCTACCTCGGACGGTCCTACCGTCTTCAACTCAAAGCCAAACAACCTGCGCCGCTTTTGCTGAAAGGCGGTCGTTTTTGCCTGAGAAGGGAACTCATCGACTCAGGCGGTGTCGAAGCAGCGAAAGCGGCATTTCAGGCCTTCTATGCCGCTCGGGGGCTTGAACGGATTCAGAAGCGCGTAGATTACTTCGCTCCGAAAGTCGGCGTGACAGTTCGCCGCCTGACGGTTCGTGAACTCGGCAACCGCTGGGGCTCGTGCTCTTCAAAAGGCAATATTGCCTTGCACTGGAAGTGCATGATGGCCCCTGCCTCGGTCATCGACTATCTCATCGTCCACGAGCTCTGCCATTTGCATCACCTTGATCACACGGACGCATTTTGGAACGAGGTGGATAAAATCATGTCTGACTATCGGGATCGAAAGGAGTGGCTGAGGAAAAACGGCGCAGCGATGGATGTATAGACCACGCCAGTCAGTAAGGCGTGGTCCAAAGTGGATTTTCGGCGGAGAGGCCAGCGTGGCATCAAAGACGGCCAGGATACCGCTGTAATGGTTTTGTAATGGTTTTTGACCACATTTTGGTGCATTTTGGCGCAATTCAATGTTCATGTGAACAAATATCACTGCGTTGGCGTTTTTGACGCTCAAATCCTTGATTTACAAGGGATTCAGCCGGTTTTCCGGCTGGTGCGCCCGTCAGGAATCGAACCTGAATCTGCGGCTTCGGAGACCACCATTCTATCCGTTGAACTACGGGCGCTTGTTTCGGGGCGCATCGTGTCGCATGGGCCGGAGTCGGCGGCAAGTCGTTTTACACCCCGTGAAACAATCAACGGTCCTTCTTTGTGTTCGGCGACGGCGCGGCGAGGAACTTGCGCACCTCGTTGAAAAAGGCGTCCGGGGCTGCCTGCTGGGCGTGGGTGCGCACGCCTTCAAACCACTCGGCGGTGGTTGGCTTGTGCGTGGCGGTGACGGCGAGCAGCAGTTCCAGCGTGATGGGCACCGGTTGCCCGGTATGGATGGCGGCGGAGAGCGCCAGTTCGGCGGCACGATCAAAGACCCACTTCAAATCCGCGCCGGAGAAGCCGTTGGTGGCCTCAATGAGCGCGGCGGCGTCGAAGTCGGCAATGGGTTTGTCCTTGGCAAGCAGTTCGATGATCTGGGCGCGCGCTGGAGCATCCGGCGGCGGAACGAAGATGGCCTGGTCGAAGCGGCCGGGACGGCGGAAGGCGGGATCGAGCGCCCAAGGCTGGTTCGTGGCACCGATGACGAGGATGCGCTGGTTGTCCGCGCGGATGCCGTCCATCTCGTGGAGGAACTGGTTCACGAGATTGCGCATCTGGCTTTCGCGGATCTGGCGGCGGTCCTGTGCGAGGCTGTCGAGGTCGTCAAAAACGAGCACGCAGGGCGCGTTGGCACGGGCGGTCTCGAAGATCTGATGGAGGTTGCGCTCCGTGCTGCCAAAATACGGGTCAAAGATCTCGTGCAGGCCCACGGCAAGGTAGTTGCAGGGCACCTCGCCGGCCACGGCACGGAGGATGAGCGTCTTGCCGCATCCAGGTGGTCCATAAATGAGGATGCCCCCGCCGGTCTTGCGGCCGTAGGCCTTATAAAGGTCGGGAAACTGGAGCGGGTAGGTGATCTTGAGCCGGATCTCCTCCTTCAGTTCCTCCATGCCTCCCACATCAGCGAAGGTGACCGCGTTGCGCTCCGGGTCGCCGGGCGCGTAGAAGGTCTCCGGCCGCCAGTCATAAGGCGGATCGTCAAAGTCATCAAAAAACTCGTCACCCTCGTTTCCTGGCGGCGGAGCGGGCTCCGGGCTGGCCGGCTCCGGCGTGGGCGCTGGGGCCGTTTTGCGCGCATCACGCGCGGTGCGGCCGAGTTCCCGCTCCAACGCGGGATCGCTCATGGTGCCGTCGATCTGCGCGGCGCGGTCAAAGTGCTCGACAGCTTTGGCTCGGTCACCCTCGCTGAGATGCACGCGGCTCAGCAGGAGATGGGCGGAGGCATTGTCCGGTTCGAGAAAGAGCACCCGCTCCGCGCGCACGGCGGCACCGGAGGTGTTTCCCTCCATGAAGAGCACCTTGGCAATGCCTAGATGCGCGTCGGTCTGGTCAGGATCGATGTCGAGCGCGCGGGCGAAAACCTCCCGCGCCTCGTCGAGGTGCAACTCTTCCAGGCAGGCGCGGCCGTAGAGGAGCAGCAGCGACAGGTTGTTCGGCGACTGTTGGAGGGCGTCGCGGAGGGCGGAAGAGTTTGGCATGGCTTTCAGGGGCTGTGACAACCACGGGGGCGGTCACGTTGGGATTTAAGGTCGTGCCCGGGCGCACGCCAATGATTTCTTCGATGTCCCCCTGTTCCGCCGGTGATGATTTCCACGGCGGCTGGCGGCAGCCACGACAGGTTTTTAGCCACTTTTTCCGAGCAGGGCCGGAAAGTCAGGTTTATGTGCCCTTTGACCCTTCTCAATGGCACCAACCACCAAGCACATTCACTTCATCGGCATCTGCGGCACCGCGATGGGCTCGACGGCAGTCGCGCTGCGGGCGCTGGGGCACCAGATCAGCGGCTCGGACTCCCAGGTCTATCCTCCCATGAGCGATGTGTTGCGAAATGCCGGCATCACCGTCACCGAGGGCTACAAACCGGGGAATCTGCCGCTGAACGCGGACGTGTATGTCGTCGGCAACGCCATCTCGCGCGGCAATGAAGAACTCGAAACGCTGCTGGAGAAAAAACGACCCTACGTCTCCATGGCGGAGATGCTCAAGCAGCAGGTCATCCAGGGAAAACGCAGCTTTGTCGTCACCGGCACTCATGGGAAAACGACCACCACCACCATGCTGGCATGGCTTTTCGAGCACGCGGGCAAGAACCCCGGCTTCATGATCGGCGGCGTGCCGGAGAATTTCGAATCGGGTGCCCGCTTCACGCATTCCGACATCTTCGTCATCGAGGGCGATGAGTATGACACCGCCTACTTCGACAAGCGCAGCAAGTTCCTTCACTACCTGCCGGAGTGCGCCATCGTGAACAACATCGAGTTTGATCACGCTGACATCTTTCCGGATCTCGACGCCATTTTGCTGAGCTTCCAGCGCTTCCTCAACACCGTGCCGCGCAACGGCCTCGTGCTCATCAACGGCGACGATCCGAACTGCCTCACGCTGCGCGCGAAATGCCCCGCGCCGCTCAAAACGGTCGGCCTCGGCCCCACGAATGACTTTCGCATTCAAATCACCGCCGCAACGCCGGACAGCACTGCCTTCACACTCAACGGCGAACCCTTCGAGGTGCCGATGGTGGGCGAGTTCAATGCCCGCAACGCCGCCATGTGCGTCTGCGCCGCCCGCTTCGGCGGCCTGAGCGACAATGAGATCCGCGCCGGCCTCTCGAACTTCCTCGGCGTGCGCCGTCGCCAGCAGGAACGCGGCGCCGCGCATGGCATCACCATCATCGACGACTTCGGTCATCACCCCACTGCCATCCGCGAGACGCTCCGCGGCCTGCGCCAGCGCTACACCGGCCGCCGTCTGTGGGCCATCTTTGAACCGCGCTCCAACACCAGCCGTCGCAACGTGCTGCAAAACGAGCTCATCGAAGCCCTCGCCGAGGCCGATGCCAGCGTCATTGCCGCCGTAGCGAATCCCGAAAAAGTCGCCGCCGATCAACGCCTCGACACCGCCAAGGTCGCCGCCGCCGTCACCGCCCGTGGCAAGCCCTGCTGGTTCGAGCCCAACACCGACGCCATCGTCCAACGCCTCAAATCCGAAGCCCGCCCCGGCGATGTGATCATCGTCTTCAGCAACGGCGGCTTCGACGGCATCCACGACAAGCTGCTGCAGGCGCTGTGAGGAGCCGTCCTGGTTTCCACCCGACATCGTGAAACCTGGAACATGAAACCTGAACTTCTCCGAGGCTGGATTATCACTGGAAATCCCCTCTCCACAGGCTAAAACACGCCTCCCGCTCTCCCCGGGCGGCTCTTTCTCATCCCCCATGCCCCGTTCCAAAAAGCACGTCTGTGACCCCGTGGAAGCTGTCATCGCTGACATCCGCGCCGGGCGCATGGTGATTGTGACCGACGACGAGGACCGCGAAAACGAGGGCGATCTCATCTGCGCCGCAGAGAAGATCACGCCGGAGATGGTCACTTTCATGGTGCGCGAGGGAGCGGGCATGCTCTGCGTGCCCGTTTCGACGGAAATCGCCCGGAATCTCGGCCTGGAGAGCATGGTGCCGCAGAACCGCGAGGCCTTCAGCACCGCCTTCACCGTCACCGTCGATGCCGCGAAGGGCATCACCACCGGCATCAGCGCCGCCGACCGTGCGCGCACGATCCGCCTGCTCGCCGACCCGAAATCAAGTGCCAAGGACTTTGTGCAGCCCGGCCATATCAATCCGCTCGTCGCCAAACCGGGCGGTGTGCTGCGCCGTGCCGGCCACACGGAGGCTTCCACCGATCTCGCACGTCTCGCAGGCCTGCGTGAAGCCGGTGTTTTGATCGAGATCATGAACCCGGACGGCACCATGGCACGGCTGCCGGACCTGCTGAAGTTCGCGAAGAAGCACAAGCTCAAGATTTGCAGCATCGCCGACCTCATCGCCTATCGCCGCAAGAGCGAGAAGCTCGTCGAAAAGATCGAGGTCGTGGACATGCCCACCGACTACGGCGAGTTCAAACTCCATCTCTATAAGAGCCACCTCGACGGCATCCACCATGTCGCGCTCGTCAAAGGCGAGATCAAGGCCGGCGAGCCCACGCTGGTGCGCGTGCATAGCGAGTGCCTGACGGGCGACATCTTCGCCTCACGCCGCTGCGACTGCGGCAGCCAGCTCCACGCCGCGATGGAGCACATCGAAAAAGCCGGTAAAGGCGTCATCATCTACATGCGCGGCCACGAAGGACGTGGCATTGGCCTGCATGGCAAAATCCTGGCCTACAAGCTCCAGGAGCAGGGCCTCGACACCGTGGAGGCCAACCTCAAGCTCGGCTTCCCCATGGACCTGCGGGACTACGGCCTCGGCGCGCAGATCATCTACGACCTCGGCGTGCGAAAAATCCGCCTCATGACCAACAACCCGCGCAAAGTCATCGGCCTCGAGGGCCACAATCTCCACATCACCGAGCAGGTGCCCGTCAAATCGCCTCCCAAGCCCGAAAACGCCCGCTATCTCGAAACCAAGAAGAAGAAGATGGGGCATAAGCTGTGAAGCTGCTCGGACTCTTCGCTCTCAGCCCTTCGCTCTCCGCTTTATGTCCCAATTCGCCCCCGCCCGTCCCCGCCCGCTTGATGCGCCGGTTTCCATCGCCGTCGTGGCGAGCATGTACAACAACCAGTTCGTGCAGGGCCTCGTGAACGCCGTGGCGGCGGAGCTGGAAGATCTGGCACCGCAGGCCACGGTGGACGTGTATCGCGTGCCGGGAGCGTTTGAGATTCCGGTGACCACGGAGCTGGTTTTGCGCAATGCGAATCCGGATGCCGTCATCGCGCTCGGTGTCATCATCCGCGGCAGCACGCAGCATGCCGATCTCGTCGGCAGCAGCGTCACGCAGGCGCTGCAAGACATGGCGGTGCGGCATTGCACGCCCGTGGTGCACGAGGTGCTGCTCGTTGATGATGCGGAGCAGGCCGAGGAGCGCTGCCTGGGCGCCACCATCAATCGCGGCACCGAGGCTGCGCGCGTCTGCGTGCAGATGATCAATCTCTTCGCCAAAATGCGCGCCGGATTCGCCGGTGAAACTGAACTCGCCTGAACCACACACCATGGGAAAACGCCGCGAAGGCCGCGAAGCCGCCGTTCAATACCTTTTCTCCTGTGACATGCACAGCGAGGCGCAGGAAAGCCAGTTGGAGACGTTTTGGACGCTCCACACCGCCAAGGCCGGCACCCGCCAGTATGCCGAAACCCTGATCAAAGGCGTGCTGCAGCATCAAACCGCCATCGACGAGCACATCCGCGGCTGCCTGGTGAATTTCAGCTTCGAGCGCCTCTCCACCGTGGACCGTAATGTGCTGCGCATGGCTGTTCACGAGTTGCTGCACTGCCCGGAGGTTCCCGCGCCCGTCGTTTTGAACGAGGCCATCGAAGTCGCCAAGGCCCTCAGCGCTGGCGAATCTGGTTCCTTCGTCAACGGCGTCCTCGACCGCCTGGCGAAGAAACTGCGCCCGAACGAGCCCAGGCATTCCAGACCCGCGCCCGCGCCGAATCAGGACTCAGAGCCGGGCGAAGCGCATCAAATCCAGAATCGGGAATAACGATGGCCGGCTTCTTCAAATCCCTCCTCCAGCGTTTCACCAAGCCCGACATCGACTGGGACGACCTCGAAGCCTCGCTCATCAGCGGCGATCTGGGCCCGAAACTGGCCGTGCAGATCGTCAACGACCTCAAAGCGCAGCAGCGGAAGCTCCACGGCGCGGACATCGTCCAGGTGGCCCGCGATCATGTGCGGAAGATTTTGCCCGAAGCCGTCCCGCAGCTCACAACGCTCGAAGGAAAGCCCAAGGTGCTCCTCATCGTCGGTGTGAATGGCACCGGCAAAACCACCTCCACCGCGAAACTGGCGCATGTGCTGCACCATCGCGGCCACAAGGTCGTTCTGGCCGCCGCGGACACCTTCCGCGCCGCCGCTGTCGAGCAGCTCACTGTGTGGAGCGAGCGTCTGGGCATTCCGCTCGTCAAAGGTCCGCCGAACTGCGATCCTGCCGCCGTCTGCTTCGACGCGTATGAAAAAGCCGTGCGCGAAAAGGCTGACTTCCTCATCTGCGACACCGCCGGCCGCCTCCACACGAAGCACAACCTCATGGAGGAGCTGAAAAAGATTCACCGCATCCTCGGCCGCCGTGATCCCAGCTCCCCGCACGAGGTTTTGCTCGTTTGCGACGCCACCACCGGCGGAAACGCCCTGCAGCAGGCCCGCGAGTTCCACAAAGCCATCCCGCTCACCGGTGTCATCGTCACCAAGCTCGACGGCAGCGGCAAGGGAGGCGTCCTCGTTGCCATCCAGCAGGAACTCGGCGTTCCCACCCGCTTCATCGGCCTCGGCGAGCGTGTGGAGGATTTCCAGCCGTTTGATCCGAAGCGGTTCGTTGAGGAGCTGCTCTGAATCCGATGTTGCTCAGGGTGTTAGGTCCGTGACTTCAATGCGAATGAACTTGCGATCCGTGAGGGTCGGATCCGCCAGAACGCGAAACTGCACCGATTCGGTGACGCCGTCGGGGTTTGGCACGGGCAGGCCCACCTGCACCAACTGGGCTTGAGTGCGATCCCATGCCGTCAAATTGTCCGATACCGCCACCACATAGCTGACGTTGGGCCGGTTGATACGGCGGTTGTAAATGATGTTCAGATACGCCTTGCCATCGATCAGGTTGGTTTCCAGCCCCGAGGTGGCGTAATCGCTAGTGGCCGATCTCTCTCTCGGATTGAGGTTGAAGGCGTATTCCGCGAAATTGTTGATCAGGTCTCCATCTGGATCAGCAGTTTTGAGCTGATCGGACAGGGGAAGGTTTTTCAAGAAATGACCGGACCAACTTCCAAAACTGGTGGTTTCGTAAAGCAGGCCATGGACTCGAAGTTCATTGTTGATGTGGTTTTGGGTCAAATGCGGAGCCGCCCCGCTGAAAGTCGGGTCCGGAGTGGTGCTGGAGACTGCCTTGTTGCCCATCAACCCGGGCAGGCGATTCCGGAGGGAGACATCCGGCCCTTGAATGACTTGAGCAAGATTGACCGTCTCGCCAGCAACCGTAGTGGAGCCGTTCAAGGAGTCAGAAACTTCTTGTGAACGAGCCCGCGCGTCTGCCTCGACCTGCGTGTTCTCAGGCGCAATGGCAAACAGAAAGTCCGCGTCACCCGGATCAACCCTGTTGTTACGGATGAACGCGGAGCCGCTTTGATAATGGGTGTTGGCGTTCTGAAGTGCCGACTTGAGCGCCTGGCGCTGGTCGTTTCCGGTGGATTCGAGCAGATTGGAGAACGATCCGACCAGAGATTCCGCGGTCAGGTCCTGCGTGTTGCTCTGGTTGATCAGATCGGCCATAGAGGCCCCTGCATCATAGGTCTGCAGAAGGCGGATCAGCGCCTCCAACATATATGTGGAAGCGCGCATCAAGGCCACATCACCTGCGTCCACACGAACAAAACGAAGAGCGCTCTCCCCGTCTGAGAGCGTGGTGTGAAAACTTGACGCGGAGACCTTGTCGAGATGGTTGCGAACAACCGTCAGTTGAGGAAGGGCCGTGTTGACCAAATAATTCAACCCATTGGAGGTGTGAGTGCCCGGCGTGGCTATTCTGTCGCCATTGACGTCTTCAGGGATGGTGTGACCACCACCATACAGATCTCCATCGGTGATGCCTAGGCCGGCCAGAGCGCTCTCGAATGCCGCGCCCTGCTCCAGTCTGGCAAGACCGGTCGCAGCCTTGAGAAAATTGGCTTCTGGGTGGTTCGCATCAATCGCCAGTGCTGCAGCAAACTGGGCATCAGCCGCCGCCAGCGACGGCGTGGTCTGTAACTGGAGATAAGCACGTCCGAGCCTGATGTGATCTGAAAGACTGCCTGGCGCACCTAATTGAGTGAACTGCAAAGCCACGTTTCCGATGTCATTCACGGTCTCCCCCATGACACGGAAATAATAACTTGTGCCCAACGCGGCCTGGAAAGCGATGCTGCTGCGTCCCTCCGCGTCCGCGTCGTGACTCTCCGCGACAAGGCTCAGCGCGTTCACTGCGGTTCCTGTATAAACCTCCAGCACCGTGTCGAAGTCTGACCCGAGGGTGTCAAAGCTGAAAAGGCCGGACACTGGGGCGGTCCACTTCCACCAGATCGTTCGATGCATCATGGGATTCCATGGGAACGCGGGATGCCCCGGCTCACCCATCTCGGTGTTCGCACCGAAGTCCACCCAACTCGTGGAGGAGCCATTTGCTGCCGCCCCCAGATCAATAGCGTCTGCAAAAGCGTTGTTTGCGGCCGTTTGGGACACGCTTAGCAGAAAAGCCCCCGAGAAGACGACTCCCGGCGTCCAGCTAGCCCCATCAACTGCGATCTGATATTCCGTTCCGGCAGTTGCGGTGAAGGAAACCGTCCGCGGTGTGCCCCACGACGCACTGCCAACAGGCGTGAGGGCATTCACAGCACTACCGGTGTAAATAGCGAGCATGGCGTTGTTGGCAAAGGTGCCATCGCCAACCAAATAGGCGCTGAAAGTGCCATTCGATGGCGCGACCCAGCGATACCAGACCGACTTGCCACCCGTGTTTCCTGCATGGCTCGGCTCCCCAGCTTCTTTGCTGGCACCATTATTGTAGCCATTCACTTTGGCAAAGGTTCCCGGGAGTAATACGCGGTTTGCAAATTGATCATTAGCCGGTGGCGGGACCGGGTCACTGATACCGAGCTCAAAGTTGCCTCCGTTTGGCATGCTTCCGCTATCAACCGCGATGTGATAGGTCACGCCGGATGCCGCCATGAAATTGGCCGTGTTGCCTCCCGACGTCGCACCCGCCGACACAAGTGCTGCCACACTACTTCCGGTATAAATGCCGATCAGGGGATAAAAAGTCGAATTGGTGACCTCAATGGTCACCTCACCCGAAGAGGGCGCCATCCAGGTCCACCAGACAGATTTTCCCCCAGCGTTGCCCCCGTGATTCGGTTCGCCCGGCTCCTTGGTGGCGCCCGCATTCGTACCCGCAGTGGCGGTCGCACCACTCGGAAGCACGATCCGTGCCCCGAACGCATCGTTGGCAGGCGGCGGAATCACACTGCCAATGTTTAACGTAAAGCTGCCTGAGGAAGGGTTGTAGCCATCCACGGCAATCTGGTAACTTGTTCCGCCCGTGACTTGAAACACCGCCTGCCCACCGAAGGCCACACTGCCAACCTGGGTCAGTGCATTAACACTGCTTCCTGTGTAGATTCCTAAGAGGGTGCTGAAACCATTGTTGGTGGTCCACATGCTCACTTCGCCTGAGGCTGGAGCTGTCCAGGAATACCATACGGAACGCCCCCCGGAATAGCCGGCATGGTTTGATTCCCCCGCCTCTTTGGTGGCATTGTTATTGTTGCCCGAGATCAAACTGAGTCCGCTGATGTTCAATCGGTCAGCAAAGGCGTCGTTCGCTGGTGGCGGAGGAGGAGGCTCTATAGTCAGCGTGATGTTTCCCGATGCCCCGGCCCAACCATCAACAGCGATTTGATACACAGTCCCCACAGTGGCCGACAGAGTGAGAAAACTGGTTCCACCACCACCAGAGTCATCGTCCGATGCTCGAAGTGTGAGCGCATTCACCGCAGCACCCGTGTACACAGCAAGAACAGTGTCGAAATTGCTGCCCATCGTCTTGATGATGTAGGAGCCGGTTGAAGGTGCCGTCCATGTCCACCAAACAGACTTGCCTCCTGTGGTGCCGGCATGGTTGGGTTCACCTGATTCTTTGGTAGCCTCGACATTCGTCCCATTGAGCGTCTGTGGAAGACTTCCTGTGACGGGGGCCCGGTTCGCAAACGCATCGTTTACAGGTGGAACCGCATACAAATTAGAAACTTGGATGAAAACCAGCACACAAAAAACAATAAAATACCTCTTTTTCATATTGGGACTGCAAATGCATTAAGAGAGTTAATCTGACCAAATTCAACTTCCCTATACCAGGTTCGAGAGGCTTTGTTACAAGGTTTTTTCCAATCCTTCGCCAACCTAGTGAAATCAACCAATCCGCGCAACTTTATGCCTGCCGAGTTGTTTGATGAACTATCCCAGCCATGAAGACGCGCTATTTTGCTTTTTTTGCCTCAGTTTTGCTCACTATCGGCCTCCGTGCTGAAAACGAGGTCTATCGCACCTGGACCGACTCACAGGGGCGTAAACTGGAGGCCACGTTTCGCGGCATTGAGGACGGCCAGGTGTTCTTGCAAATCCGAAACGGCTACGTTTACCGCCTGCCGCTCGACAAACTCTCCGCAGCGGACCAGGAGGCGGCCAGAACGCTGAAGCCGCAAGGTCTCGGCATCCCGGCAGACCCGAATCTGGCCCAGGCCGCCGCCCGCATTGACATGTTGGTGGACGCCGGGCTCGCCAAGGCGGGCCAGAAGCCCAATCCACTGGCCTCCGACGAGCAATTCGTGCGCAGGGTCTATCTAGACATCGCGGGCCGCATCCCGACACGCGAGGAGGCGCTGGAGTTCATCACCGACACGAGCGTGTCGAAGCGTGCGAAGGTCATCGACAAGCTGCTGAACTCCGAAGGCTACCGGAGCCATCTTTTCAACTACTTCGCCGACATGCTGCGCGTGGCCGATGTGGCCCAAAAAGCGCGCTTTTATACCTATCAGGACTGGTTGAAGGGCCAGATCGCGGAAAACACGCCGTGGGACAAGCTCGTCTTCACCATGATGACCGCGGACGGCAAGCTGCTCGACAACGGCGCGACCGGTTACCTGCTGCGCGATGCGGGCATGCGTCTCGACAACCTTTCCCTCACGCTCAGCACCTTCCTCGGCGCGAATGTGTCCTGCGCGCAATGTCATGA
Source organism: Verrucomicrobiaceae bacterium (assembly GCA_015075365.1). Lineage (GTDB taxonomy): Bacteria > Verrucomicrobiota > Verrucomicrobiia > Verrucomicrobiales > Verrucomicrobiaceae > Prosthecobacter. The sequence goes on along the minus strand of JABTUN010000003.1, from coordinate 189,141 downwards.
TCACCCTTTCGCGGACTGGACGCAGCGGCAGTTCTATGAAATGGCCGCGTTTTTCGGCGCCACGGAGACCTATGGCACGCGCGGCAGCAAAGGCTACGGCATGCAGAACATGCGCCGCGTGCTCGCCAGCATTGATGACCGCCGCATTCAGCAGCAGGCGAAAAACATCCTGCGCGTGAACGCCATGGCCGTCGAGGACGGCAGCGAGAACGATCTCAAGCTGCCGGATGACTACAAATACCCCGACGGCAAGCCCGGCGATCTCGTGAAGCCGAAACTCGTCACCTGGGCCGATGACAAGACGAAAAAAGCCTACCAGGGCGTGCAGACGAAGAACGAGGAGGACCTGCGCACGCAGTTCGCAAAATGGATGACCTCGCCGGACAATCCGCGCTTTGCCATGACCATCGCGAACCGCCTGTGGAAGCGCGCCTTCGGCGTCGGCATCAAGGAACCCGTCACCGATCTCGATGATCCGAACGCCAGCGTGAACCCGGCGCTGCTGCATCACCTTGCCACCGAGATGGTGCGCCTGAAATTCGACATGAAGCAGTTCATGCGCCTGCTCTACAACACGCAGGCCTATCAGCGGGAGGCCACCAGCCATGAGCTGGCCGATGGCGGCCCCTATCTCTTCCCCGGTCCCGTCCTCCGCCGCATGAGCGCGGAGCAGGCCTGGGACAGTTGTGCCACGCTCGTCGTCGGCGCGGAAGTGGACAAATTCCACGCGCACCGTGGCCAGACCTACGCCGAGGTGATGAAGATCGACTTCGGAGAAGGCGCGACAAAGGAAAGCATCGTGGCCGACATCGAAAAAGCCGCACGTGGCATGCGCCAGTATGGCGGCACCAAAGGCGCGGCCAAAAACAAGAAAAAGCGCCCGATGCAACCTCTCATCAGCGGCGGTGACGACAGCATCGAAGTCGCCCCGCCTGTGCGCAACGGCCTCGTGCTCGCCCGCGCCTCGGAGCTGCCCCAGCCAGAGAAAGACCAGCACTTCCTCCGCATGTTCGGCCAAAGCGACCGCCAGATCGCCGACAGCAGCAGCGACGAAGGCAGCATCCCGCAGGTGCTCATGCTCATGAACGGCGAGGCGCAGCGTGTAATCGGCCAAAACGATTCGCTCGTCATTCAGACCGCCACCGCACAAAAATCACCCGAGCAGCAGGTCGAAAGCCTCTACTTGAGCTTCTTCAGCCGCAAACCCAAGCCCGACGAACTCGCCGACGCCGTCGCCGCCCTCGGTAGCGGCCTCACGATGCGCGATCTGAGCTGGGTGCTGTTCAACACGCGTGAGTTTGTCTTTGTGGAGTAAGCGCACCATCCAAATTTGACCGTCATGAAACTCGAAAACCAACTCGACTCGCTCAGCCGCCGTTCTTTCTGCGAGAAGTGGGCGAAAGCCTCGCTCGGAGTCACCGTGCTCCATGGACTCGGCGGCAGAGCTTTTGCAGCCGATGGCCCGGGCTTCGGCAAAGCCAAAAACGTCATCTTCCTTCAAATGATCGGCGGCATGTCGCACATCGACACGCTTGATCCAAAGGACGGCCCGACACAGGGACCGAAGGCGCCTATCAAGACCAAGGCGGACCTCCAGCTCGGCGGCACGATGGAAAATCTGGCGAAGCAGGCGGACAAGATTTCGATCATCCGCAGCATGACCTCCAAAACCGGCGTGCATGCCAGCGGCCAGTATCTCATCCGCAGCGGCTACGAGCAGCGCGGCACCATCCAGCATCCGAACATCGGTGCGTGGGCGCAGCATTTCAAAGGCGCGAGCCACAAGACGCTGCCCTCCAGCGTGTGCGTGAACCGCCAGCCCAACGCAGGCAACGGCTTCTTCCCCGCCAGCTACTCGCCGCTGCCGATTCTCGATCCAGATGCCGGACTGCAGTATTCCCGCAGCGACGTGAGCGACGAGGTCATGCGCAAGCGCCTCGCCATGCTCGACAAGCTCGACGCCGGCTTCCGCGAGCGCTTCCAGACCGCCGGCGTGAAGAGCTACACCGAGTTCTACGAAAAAACCGTCTCCATCATGTCCAGCACGGATCTGGAGGCCTTTCGGCTCGATGCGGAGCCGGACGCGCTGAAGGAGAAATACGGCCGCAACAAATTTGGCCAGGGCTGCCTGCTCGCGCGCCGTCTCGTCGAAAAAGGCATCCGCTACATCGAGGTGGCCAGCGGCGGCTGGGACATGCACAACAACATCGAGGAAGGGCTGGAGGAAAAGGGAACGGAACTCGATGTGGCGCTCGCCGCGCTGCTGGAGGACCTCCAATCACGCGGATTGCTCGAAACGACGCTCGTCGTGCTCTGCTCCGAATTCGGCCGCGGGCCCAAGATCAATGGCAACGCGGGCCGAGACCATCATCCGCGCGTGTTTTCCACGATGCTGGCCGGCGGTGGCGTGAAAGGCGGCTTCGTTTATGGCTCCAGTGACAAGGAGGGCTTTTCCGTGGCTGACAAACAGGTCAGCGTGCAGGATTTCCTCTCCACCATCGGCTGGAGCCTCGGCCTGCCCGTTGACGAGGTCGTCATGTCGCCCACCAACCGTCCCTTCACCGTCGGCGACAAAGGCAGGCCGGTGATGGACGTGTTTGCGTGACGCTGGGCGGGCTTTTGTGACGTGGAACTCCATGCTTGCCGGATTTCGCGCGGCCCGATAGCCTGCGCGTGGAAATTCCAACCACCAACCACACTCACGCCATGTCCGCACCGCTCGCAGAACTCCTCGGCACGATGATCCTCATCCTTCTCGGCGACGGCGTCGTCGCCAATGTCGTGCTCAAGCAGACCAAAGGCCATAATGCGGGCTGGATCGTCATCACCGCCGGCTGGGCTTTCGCGGTCACGGTTGGCGTCTATTGCACAAACGCGATCAGCGGTGCGCATTTGAACCCGGCGGTCACAATTGGCCTCGCCTCCATCGGCAAATTCGACTGGGCGCTCGTTCCGGGCTACATCGGCGCGCAAATGGCCGGGGCCTTCCTCGGCGGCGTGCTCGTCTGGCTCGCCTACCTGCCGCACTGGCGCGTCACCGACAGCACGGGCGACAAACTCGCTGTTTTTTGCACCGGACCCGCCATCCGCAACACGGCCAGCAATCTGATCTGCGAGATCATCGGCACCGCGCTGCTTGTGCTCGGCGTGCTGGCCATCCTTTCGCCTGCGAATCTCGTTCCGAACACCGGTTTCGACAAAGGCTTCGCCCCCGCGCTCGTCGGCGTGCTCGTGTGGGCCATCGGTTTGTCTCTCGGCGGGCCCACCGGCTACGCCATCAATCCCGCGCGTGATCTCGGCCCGCGCCTCGCGCATTTTGTACTACCCATTTCCGGCAAAGGCGGCTGCGACTGGGGCTACGCGTGGATTCCGGTCGTAGGGCCGGTCATCGGCGGCATCCTCGGTGCGCTTGTTTACAAGTCGCTCTGGCCGGCGGTGTGACTGGCGCGCGTTCCGCGTTTGCCAAGCGCCATCTGCGCTTTGTAGTGGAGGGCATGCGCCTCGCCCTCCTTTGCCTGCTTTCCGCCGTGCTGCCGCTGCACGGACAGATCGCGCCTCCGCAGCCCGCGCCAGCACCCGTGGCCGCCGCGCCGCCCACCAAGACGGAGACGCTGCGTGCCCTGCTCGCCGCGCGCGACGGCATCCGGGCCGCGCTTGATGACCAGCGAAAAAAACTACAGGGAGAAACCAGCGAGTCTGGCAAACGCGACCTCCAGCAGCAGATCGACACGCTCGAAATGCGCCGCCAGGAGGTGGAGCGTGACTTTGCCATCATCGCGACCGGCCTGCAGGTCTCCCCAACTGCCAAACCCGGCTCCATCACCGCGCCGACACTGCAGGACGAGATCGGCCAGCTCCTCACACCGATCTTCAGCGATCTGCGCCAGCTCACCCGCAAGACGCGCGCCGTGCAGGAGCTTCAAGATGAGCGCGTGCGCCTCCAGGAGAACGAAAACCAGGCAAAACGCGCGCTGGCGGAGCTCGACCGCCTCCTCGCCGACCTCAAGGCTGCCAAAGGCCCCGAAGCCGCCTTGCGCAGCGCCCTGAATGACACGCGCAAGACCTGGCAGACGCGTCACGACGAGGCCGGCAGCCGCATCGCTGCCATCCAGCACCAGCTCGCCGAGTTGAAGACCAGCGGCCTCGATTTCTGGACCGAGCTCGGCTCGAACGTGAAGCATTTTGTTTTCATCCGCGGCACGAACATCCTCCTCGCCCTCGTCGTCTTTCTCGCCGTCTTCTTTGGCCTGCGCACGGCCTACTCCTACCTCGTGAAGGCACTCTCCGTGCGGAAATACCAGCGCCTCAGCTTCACGGTACGTGTCGCCGATGTGCTGCACCAGGCTGTCAGCCTCGTCGCCGCCATCGCCGCTGCGCTGCTCGTGCTTTACGCGCGTGGGGACTGGCTGCTCGGCGGCATCAGCCTCCTCGCGCTCGGCGGATTGCTCGTCACGGCCAAGACCGGCATCGCACGGCATTTGGAGCAGTTGCAATTCCTCCTCAACCTCGGCCCGGTGCGCGAAGGCGAGCGTGTCGTCATCAACGGCGTCCCCTGGCGTGTCGGCGCCATCGGCATGTTCACCCATCTCACGAATCCCTCCATCCCCGGCGCTGGATTGCGTGTGCCGTTGGAAATGCTCGCCACGCTCACCTCCCGGCCGGACAAGCTCGGCGAGGCATGGTTTCCTTGTGAAAACCGCGCCTGGATCACGCTGAACAACGGCGCTCAGCTCGCGCAGGTCACGGACATCACTCCAGATCGCGTGGAGGTCACTTTTGCCGGTGGCATGCGCCGCTCCATGCCGGTCGCCACCTTCCTAGCGGCGGATGTGACCGATCTCAGCCCTGGATTCACGCGCAGCGCGTCGGTCAGCATTCATAGCAGCCATCTCTCGCGTGCCACGGGTGAAATCCCCGAGGAATTGAAGGCCGGCGTGCACGAGTCGCTGCTCAAAACGATGCGGGAGGATGAATTGCGTGATCTCATCGTGGAGTTCGACAATGCCACCGGACTGTCGATCAACTACCTCATCACAGTGCATCTCAGCGGCTCGCAAGCACCGAACTACCCCTCCATTCCCCGTCTGTTGCAACGGGCGGCCGTTGAAGCCTGCGCCCGCCACGGCTGGAACACGACTGCGAGCACCTGATCACTCCACCGCAAAAAGCGCCTGGATATCCGCCTGCGTGAGCTGGAGTTTGTCGGTGCGGCCGGTGAGCAGGCCTTCGACGAGCGCGGCTTTTTTCTGCTGCATCGCGACCACGCGTTCTTCGATGGTGCCTTCGCAGATGAGTTTGTGGACGAAAACGGGCTTCGTCTGGCCGATTCGGTGGGCGCGGTCGCTGGCTTGAGCTTCCGCAGCGGGATTCCACCACGGGTCGTAATGAATAACCGTGTCCGCGGCGGTGAGATTGAGGCCTGCGCCGCCGGCTTTGAGGCTGATGAGGAAAACGGGCACATTTCCGGTTTGGAACTCGCGGATCGGTGTCTCGCGATCCTTCGTGCTGCCGGTGAGTTTCACAAAATGAGTGCCGTCCTTCTTAAAACGAGCCTCGATGAGCGCCAGCATCTCGGTGAACTGCGAGAAGATGAGAATGCGCCGGCCTTCCTCGATCAACTCGGGCAGCATCTCGTCCATCAAGTAGGCCGTTTTGGCCGATTCCTCGACGTTTTGCGCGGTCTCCTGTTTGAGCAGCTTCGGATGGCAGCAGACTTGGCGGAGTTTGAGCAGCGCATCGAGCACGACGATCTGCGAGCGATCCAAACCGTTCACGGCGATGGCTTCGCGCACGCGTTTGTCCATCGCGGCGCGGATCGTCTCATACAAATCGGTCTGTTCCTTGCCGAGCGTGATGTTGTGAAGGATTTCGGTCTTCGGCGGCAGTTCCTTCGCCACGGCGTCTTTCGTGCGACGCAGCATGAGCGGCTGGAGGCGCGTGCTGAGCTGCTTTTGGCGTTCGGCATCGGCATCGCGCTCAATCGGATTGCGATAGTGTTGACGAAACGTATCCGCATCGCTCAACAAACCGGGCATGAGGAAGTGGAAGAGGCTCCACAACTCGCCGAGATGATTTTCCATCGGCGTGCCGGTGAGGCAGAGACGGTGTTTGGCCTTCAAACTGCCGCAGACCTGCGCGGCGAGGCTTTTCGGGTTCTTGATGTTCTGCGCCTCATCGAGCGCGACGATGTGCCACTCCTGCTCGCGCATCACCTCAGCATCGCGCACGAGCAGCGGAAAGCTCGTCACGACGAGATCATACTGCTTCAGGAACTTGAAATCGCTCTTCCGGCTCTGCCCGTGCATCAGCAGCAGGCTCAGGGTCGGCGTGAACTTGATTGATTCGTTGATCCAGTTCCGCAAAACACTCGTCGGGGCCACGATGAGGCACGGGTGCTCCATGCGGCCGCTTTCCTTCTCGATGAGGATGTGCGTGAGCGTTTGCAGCGTTTTGCCCAGGCCCATGTCATCGGCCAAAATGCCGTGCAGGCCGAACTCTCGCAGGAATTGCATCCACGAGGCACCTTCGCGCTGATAATCGCGCAAACTGGCCTTCAGCGACTTCGGCGGCTCGATGAGCGTGATGCGCTGGAAGTTCTCTAACTGCTGCGAAAGCGCCGAAAGCTCCGCTGGAGCACGAATCGGCAGTCCATCGAGCGTGGCGAGCTGCGCGGCGCGGAGCTTGTCGAGCTGCAATTTGCCGTCTTTGCGCACCGGACGCGTCGAGAGTAGCTCATCAAAGAAGCGCAGCAGCACCAAAAGCCGCTCCGCTGGCACCGAGAGCACGTCATCGCGATCTCCGCCGAGCGAAAGCAGGAAGCGCTGGTCGAGATTCTTCTCCAAAACGGCCGCGGTGAGGCCCTGATCGATACAATCGACCAACAGCGGCACCAGCGAGATGCGGCGGCCTTCGATGTCCACGCCGAGATCGAGCGAGAACCAGTCTTTGCCGCCTTTGTCGCCTTGCAGGTCGCTGAACCACTCGTCCTCGCCTGCTTCGTGAATTTGGAAGCCGATGTCTTCCGCGACTTCGACACGCCAGCCGCTTTCTCCGAGCTTCTTCGTCTGCTCTTGAAGGAACTGAGCCCAAAATAAGGCCTGATCGCCATGGATGGCCATGAAGCCGAGCGTGGACTCCTCCGCCTTCGCACCCGGCATCGCCTCGGCGAAGGGTTTGAGGCCCAGCGATGACAAATCGGTCAGCAGCAAGCGCTCGGAGCGCAGATTGCGCACGACGGTGTGCTTTGTGCCGTCTTCATCCGTCCACTGATGTGCCGGACTGCGAACCAGCATCTCGAAGCGACGCGGACAGCCGTCATACTCGGCAAACGGCTGCGCGATGGCGATGCTGCGCGGCGTCCAGCCGCCGATGCCGCGCTTCGCGGTGATCTGCGGCACCTGCGCGGCGATGCGGCGCACGACGAGCACCGGTTTCGGCTCCGCCGGAGGCAGTTCTTCTTTGATTTCGAGCTCCACGCTTTCGCTTTGCGGCGAAGGCGAAGCCTTCTCCTGCACGCGGGCCATTTTCTCGATTCGCTGACGACCTTCTTCGATGTCGAGCATGAGCATCACCGCCGCCGCATGCGGACAAAGCGAGCCCTGCACGCAGGTGCAGTGCGAGGTCATCGCCAGCGATGCATCTTCCCGCAGTCGCAGATGAACGGTGACCGAGGCTGTGTTGAACAAGCCGGTGCCCACGCCTGCGATAATCTCCAGCTCGCTCTCCGAGCACACATGCACGCCCGCGAGGCCGATGTCGCCATGCTTCAGCAGGCGGCCGCCCTCGTCGATCTGCTGCCGTCGAAACAGCCACAGCCACGACTTCGAACGCACCTGCGCCCAGAGTTTGGGGAATGGAAAGCCAGTGTCGTTCATGAACCATCAACAGGGCCATGCAGTCTGGAGCGAAGCTCTTCGACCACATTGTTTGACAGTCTGAATCGAGTGGACTGCAGCTTGCTGATCGCGGTGTCGAAATCGACCAGTCCACGAAGTGCCGCATTCAACATAACGCCTGCCGTGCCCGCATGTTGAATACCCAAAGCGGTGCACAGGTGCCTGGCGGCGAGGTCATCAACAATTAAGAAGGCGTTCGCACGAGAAAGCCAGGCCAGTGAGATCGCCGAAGCCTCGCCTGCATCGAGCGAGGCAGTTTCAGGAAGCAGCGGCGGATCAGGCACGATTTGAAGCCATGCAGGAGGCTGTGCCATGAATGCCCGAAGCGCGGCTGGTGCGCCGGGATGCAGACTTTCACGCACCACAGCCTGCGGCACGGTGATCTGGCCATACAGTGCATGCAGCAGATCGATCAGTCCTGTCTCCGCGAGCGCCGAGAGCGGGGAGTTGTCGGAAATGACGGTCATTTCGCGTGCTGCGACAAAAACGCCTCGGAAGTCCTCGCGTCAGCAACGATCTCATCAGCCGAAACACCCGGCCACACCGAATGCCGCGACAGCACCTCGATGGCCTCCCACTTGGATTCCAGACCCAAAAGACGGCGCACTTGCTCCACCGAAAAACAAGCGGCGGCGTAGGCCTGCGCGGCGAGTGCTTCGATCGCCACACGGCCCGGGTTTCCCATCTTTGCGGAGAGCTCGGCGGAGAGATCTTCAGGGATGTCGAGAGTCACAGTCATGCGGGATGCTAACACACAGCGTTTTGCTGCGCAAACCGTGCCTTTTCCTTCACTGCGTCCCACGCCTCGTCCATTTCCTCGAGACTGAGCTTGCCCAGTTTCTTGCCTTGCTCGCGGAGGTGGGTTTCCATCGCGTGGAAGCGTTTCACGAACTTGTCGTTCGCGGCGGCGAGGGCGGACTCGGATTCGATGCCGAGTTTGCGGGCGAGATTGACGACGCTGAAGAAGAGATCGCCGATTTCCTCCTCGATGTGCTTCTTGTCGCCGCTTTGCACGGCGGCTTCGAGTTCAGCGGTCTCCTCGCGGATCTTGTCGAAGACCGGCGCGGCTTCTGGCCAGTCGAAACCGACGCGCGCGGCTTTCTTTTGCAGTTTCTGGCCGCGCATCAGTGCTGGGAGTCCTCCACCGACGCCGTGGAGCATGCCTTCGTGCTGCGTGCCTTTTTCCTGACGCTTGATCGCGTCCCACTGCGTAAGCACCGCGTCGCTCGTGGCGGCGGTGGTGTCGCCAAAGACGTGCGGGTGACGGCGGATGAGCTTGTCGCATAGGCCGTGAGCCATTTGGTCGAGATCGAACGCGCCAGTCTCACTCGCGATCTCGGCATGCAGCACGGGTTGCAGCAGGATGTCGCCGAGTTCGTCGCAAATTTGGGCCGGATCGCCGCCGCGGATGGCCTCGGCGACCTCGTAGGCTTCCTCGATCACATGCGGGATCAGTGACTCGTGCGTCTGCTCCATGTCCCACGGGCATCCGCCCGGGGCACGCAGCCGGTGCACCACATAGCGCAGGCGGGTGAGGGCGTCGGGGTGGTGGAGCATCGTGGCGTCATCGTGCATGGCCGCAGGTAGCGCGCGCGGAAGCCGGAGCGAAGAAATATTTCAATCTGAATGATGAGGTCTTGGCAAACGGGGCGTTCTCCATGAGAATCACCGCACAACCCAACACGAGTCATGCCGCGCAAACTCAGCCACATCGCCCCGGACTGGTGGGACTACACCACCCTGGACTTCGACCTCATCAACGACGCCGCACGGCTCACCGAGCGCGACCTGCGCCAGCTCTCGCGGCCCGGTTTCAAGGTGGTGATGTATGACACGCTGGAGGATTTCTACCTCGCCGAGGCGCTGGAGTACATCCACGCCTGGCGGCAGGCCACGCCGGACAATCCCACCGGCATCTGCGGCCCGATCGGCCCCACGGAGCAGCTTCCGCTCGTGGCGCGGCTGATCAACGATCTGGGCATCTCCATCAAGGACGGCCACTTCTGGGGCATGGACGAGTGGTATGATGAAAACACGAAGAAGGAGGTCAGCATGGAGCATCCGCTGTCCTTTGAACGGGCGGATCGTACGCTGTGCTTCGACCGCATGCAGAAAAAACTGTGCATGCCGGACAGCCACCTGCATTTCCCGAAGGCGGACGTGACGGAATATGTCAAAAGCTGGCACAGCGGTGTGCGCTGCGTCGTGATGCAGGGCGGCCAGGGCGACATCAAGCACTGGGCCTTCAACGACCCCCTGAAGCGCACCGGGAAGTGGAAAAACGAGCCGCCGCCGCCCGCGGAGTATCGCAAGCTGGGCACGCGCGTCGTTGAATTGCATCCTGTGACGCTGGCGCAGAACGCCCGCACCTCCGGCGGTGGGAACATCACGATGGTGCCGAAGATGGCGATCACCGTGGGTCCAAAGGAAACGTGGATGGCGGAGAAGGTGAGCATCTGGCACGCGGGCATGCATGACAACCCGCTGGGCCAGCGCCTGACCGCGCTCATGATCTCGAAGCGCCTGGCGGACAGTTCCGTGCCGATGTCGCTGCTGGCTGATCACCCGAACGTGCAGTTCAACTACTACCGCGGCGGCCTGGGCCACTGCGAGGTGGAAATGCACTAAAAATGTTCGCAGTTCTCTGTTCGCGGTTCCCGGTTGGGACAACAGCGAACCGGGAACTGAGAACAGCGAACTGATTTATGCTCCAGACCCTCGACGTCGCCCTCGGGCTCTCGTTCATTTTCTTCCTGTTCAGCGTGCTGGTCTCGACGGTGAGCGAGATGATCCTGTCCTGGACGAATCAGAGGGGGAAGATGCTGTGGAAGGCCTTGTCCCACCTTTTGCCGCAAAAGGGGCATGGGACGGGCACGGAGCCGCTAAAGGACTTTGTGACCCACCCGCTCATGGCGGCGATGCACCGCCACACGACGGCCGACGCGGGTGTGGCGCGGGATTTTCCATCGTATCTGGGCAACCAGCAGTTCAGCCAGGTGCTGATGGACCTGCTGGAGACAAAGGGCGCGGCGGCGGGTGGCGACTCTCGCTGGAAACAGGTCGTGGCAGGCATCGAAGCGCTGCCGGAGACCTCACGCGCGCCCTTGCTGGCGCTGAGCCGCGACGCGGAGCGGAACCTGCTGCCCGGCCAGCAGCCGCAGAGCGTGTTTCAGTTCCTCGCCATTCAATGGTTTGACGCGATGATGGACCGCACGACGGGCTGGTACAAGCGACTCACCCAGGTGTGGAATTTTTGCCTCGGCATCGTGCTGGCGGTCATGTGCAATCTGAATGTGATCGCCATCACGAAGGCGCTGTCCACCAATGACGAGCTGCGCGCCGCGTTTGTGCAAAAAGCCGAGGCCTCGGTGAAGGCGCAGAGCGAGCTGGCGGCCAGAATGGGCGTGGAGCAGTCCAAGGGAGCGCGCGCCGTTTTTGACGAGGCTGTCTCTGAGCTGTCCGATGCCGGGTTCCCGGTCGGCTGGAGCAAGTCCACAGCCAGGGCATGGGCCACCCATCCGGTCAGCACGTTGTTTGAGAGCCTGCTGGGCTGGCTGATGGCAGGCGCGGCGGCGGCGCTGGGCGCGCAGTTCTGGTTCGATCTGATGAAAAAGATTGTCAATCTGCGCGGCACGGGCACACGGCCTGGAAACGGGTCCACGCCCTCCACGAGCGACGGCGACCTGCCGGGCCCGATCCCGCCCGCCGGCTACATTTACGATGCCCCGGATGGACGGCAGGGCTGACCCGGTGGCAAAACATTTGGTTGCCAATTCCCGAAAAAGGGCGAGTAAATCGCCGCTACGTTAACCTGATAAAGGCTAAGTTAAGTGGTTCAATCAGGTTGATGCTTGAGTGTTCCTGAATCCGAAGTGGAGCTTGACGATGCTGGTCCCGGGCACACAGCAACCTTCAACTCGATATGAACACCAAAATGTATGTGGGCAATCTGCCCTTCAAAGCCACCGCGGAGGACATCACCGCCGCGTTCTCCCAGTACGGCGGAGTCACTGATGTATTCCTGCCCATGGACCGCGCGACCGGCCGCCCCCGCGGATTCGCGTTTGTGACCATGGACACTCCGGAGGCCATGCAGGCCGCGATCACCGGCCTCAATGGCAAGGATTTTGGCGGTCGTTTGCTCGCCATCAATGAAGCGCGTCCGAAGGAAGAGCGTCCCGGCGGCTTTGGTGGTGGTGGCGGCGGTGGCCGCGGCGGCTACGGTGGTGGTGGCGGCGGCGGCGGCCGCGGCGGCTACGGTGGTGGTGGCGGCGGCGGCGGTGGTCGCGGCGGCTATGCCGGCAAAGGCGGTGGCGGTGGTGGCGGCGGCGGTTTCCGCGGCGGTCGCCAGCGCGATGGCTTTGGCGAGGACGACGGCGGCGGCTATTGAGCCCGGCTCACTCCAATCAGTTTCACGGCGGCTCCCTGTCATGGGGAGCCGCTTTTTTACGCCTAGACCGGTTCTCAAAATGTCTGTCAGATTCCCGGCGGCGGGGCAGCCACATTGGCGGCGTCATTCGCTCGTCAGCTAGTGTTCCAATAGCCTCCTCGCTCTTTCCTTGCCACTGAAGCCGCCGCGCTCGCCGGTCATTTCAGACATTCTTTTTGAGAAACGGTCTACGCGCCGCTTGTGAAGCTTTGGAGTGGTGGAGCGATGGTTTTCCAAATCCCACCACTCCAGGACTTCGTCACTCCCGCACCGCAGGCATGCCCTACAGCAGTCCGGCGCGCACCAGCAGCGCTTTCGCGTCGGGATCGCGGCCCATGAAGTCGCGGAAGAGCTTCGCCGGGTCCTCGCTGTTGCCCTTGCTGAGGATTTTATCGCGAAAGTCGCGGCCGACGGCGGGATTGAGCACGCCTTCCTTCTGGAAACGGGTGAAGGCGTCCGCGTCGAGCACCTCCGCCCATTTGTAGCTGTAGTAGCCGGCGGCGTAGCCCGTGGGGCTGCTGAAGAGATGGCCGAAACGCCGCGCCATCGTCGGCGCCTCCGTCTTCAGCGGCGTCAGGTAGCCGTCCAGGACCTGGCGCGAGAGCGCGTCCAGCTCCGCGCCGGTGTCCGTGGCGTGATGCATGTGCAGTTCGAGGTCCAGCTTCGCAAAGCCGAGCTGGCGCATGATGTCACTGGCGCTGCGGTAGTTCTTGGCCGCCAGCATCTTTTTGAAAAGCTTCGCGGGAATGGCCTCGCCGGTCTGGTGATGGCGCGCAAAGAGGTCGAGGCTCTCCCGCTCCCAGCAAAAGTTCTCCAGCAGTTGCGAGGGCAGCTCGACAAAGTCCCAATACACGCTCACCCCGTTGAGCGAGGGCACCTCCACATTGCCGCACAGCTGGTGCAGCAGGTGGCCGAACTCATGAAACACCGTGCAGACCTCGTCATGCGTCAGCAGCGCCGGCTTGTCCCCCACGGGCGGGGACATGTTGCCGCAGATCAGGCCCAGGTGCAGGCGGCGGTCGTGATCGCCACGCGGCGGGACGCCCATCTTGAGGTAGTTCATCCACGCGCCGCCGCGTTTCGAGTCCCGCGGATGCCAGTCCGCGTAAAAGGAGCCGATGTGCGCGCCCTTCTCGTTGTACACCTCGTAGAACTTCACCTGCGGATGCCACACCTCCACCGGCCCCGGCTTGCCGGGCTGCGTGCTGGTGGCCGGGCCGGCCGCGGTCTTGCCCGGCTCGATGCACACCACCTCGCGCCCGACGATGCGCAGGTCGAAAACCATCTCCGCCAGGCGGAACATCCCGCCCAGCACCCTGTCGAGCGGGAAATACGGGCGCAGTTCCTCCTCATCGAAGTCGAACCGGGCCTTCCGCTGCTTCTCCGACCAAAAAGCCACCTCCCACGGCTCGAACAGGTCCGCCGCCCGGTGCTCCGCGTCCGCGCGGAATTCCTGCAGCTCGATGGTCTCACGTTGGAAGGCATCCCGCACGCGGCTTTGCAGGTCCTCGACGAACCCCAGCGCGCTGCGGCCGTTTTTCGCCATGCGATGCGCCAGGATGTGGTCGGCAAAGTTCGCCTTCTCCATGATCTGCGCCTTCTCATGGCGCAGGCGCAGGATCTTCCACACCAGCTCCGTGTTGTCGTGTTCCCCGCCGCGGCCGATGGAGGTCGTGCCCTCCCACATCTGGCGGCGGATCACCGGATCTTCGAGGTACTCCATCACCGGGATCATGGAGGGCGCTTTCAGCGTGAAACGCCACACCGGCTTTTCGGCCGTGCCCAGCCCCTTCGCCGCCGCATCCGCGCGCGCCGCATCGATGGCGGACTGCGGCAGCCCCTTCAGCTTCACCGGATCGTCGATGAGCAGCTCCCACTTGTTCGTGGAGTCGAGCACATGCTCCGAGTACTTCTGCGTGGCCTGGGACAGCTCCGACTCCAGCGCCTCCATGCGCTTCTTCTTGTCCGGCGGCAGGTCCGCGCCCGCCTGGATAAAGCCCTCCATGCACTCCTCCAGCGCGCGTTTGCGCACCGGCGGCAGCTTCTTGGCCCCCTCCGTCTTGCTATAGGTCACCAGCAGGTCCCACAGGTGCTCGTTGAGCGGGATCTTGGCGAAAAAGGCGCTCACCTCCGGCAGCATGGCGTTGTGCGCCTCCCGCAGCGCGGGGGAGTTGCACAGGGAGTCGAGGTGCTGCACCAGCCCCCAGCTCTCGTTCAGCTCCCGCGTCGCCTCGTCCAGGCCCAGCACCACCGTGTCAAAGTTCATCTTCCCGCGGTCCTGCTCGATCACCGCGTCCAGCCGCGCCTGCGCGCGCGTCAGCGCCTCCCGGATATCCGCCTGGATGTGATCCGGCGTGAGGGTGGACCAGCGAATGTGAAAGTCCTGCGTGAGGAAGGGATGGGCCATCGGTTTTTTTGCGAGCGTTGGGGGAGCGCGGAGTATGGCAGGCGCGCGCAGGCACGCAAACGACATCCACCGCCTGCATCGCGTCTCCATTTCATCGCAGCCCCTCCCACCGGCAGGGCATCCATCCGCTCGGAAATGCCGTCCAGGCGGCCCTGCGCAGACACATCGGCTGTGTTTAGCGCGTAACATTCCGAGTCAAACGGCATAGATACCCCACACCGCCTCCGCCATGCACGCCCCCACCCCGCGCCGTCTGCTCCTCCTCTCCACCACCCTCAGGAGTGACCTGCATGCCTGAAACACCCTCCTGGCGCCTCGAGCACTCCTACGCCCGGCTCCCCCCGCTGTTCTTCACCGAGGTGGAGCCGACGGCGGTGAAGGAGCCGCGGCTGGTCATCTTCAACCACGCGCTGGCGGAGGAGCTGGGCCTGCCGGAGGAGGACGCGGCGGTTTACGCGGGGAACGCGCTGCCACCGGGCGCGCGGCCCCTGGCACAGGCCTACGCCGGGCATCAATACGCGCATTTCACCGGCCTGGGGGACGGGCGCGCCATCCTGCTGGGGGAGCAGATCACGCCTGATGGCGGGCGTTTTGACATCCAGCTCAAGGGCGCCGGGCCCACGCCGTACTCGCGCCGTGGAGACGGGCGTGCGGCGCTGGGGCCGATGCTGCGCGAATACCTCATCAGCGAGGCAATGGAGGCGCTGGGCATCCCCACGACGCGCTGCCTGGCCGTGGTGACGACGGGAGAAACCGTGTGGCGGCAGGAGGGCGCGCTGCCGGGCGCGGTGCTCACGCGCGTGGCGGCCAGCCACATCCGCACGGGCACCTTTGAGTGGGCGGCGGCGCACCGTGATGTGGCGGCGCTGCACGCGCTGGCGGAGCACACGCGCCAGCGGCACTACCCGGAGGTGGAAAACGACGCGGTGGCGCTGTTTGAGGCCATCGCGGAGAACCAGGCGGGGCTGATCGCGAACTGGATGCTCGTGGGCTTCATCCACGGGGTGATGAACACGGACAACATGGCCCTCAGCGGCGAGACGATCGACTACGGCCCCTGCGCCTTTATGGACGCGTATCATCCTGACACGGTGTTCAGCTCCATCGACCGCCACGGCCGCTACGCGTATGGCAGCCAGCCCCAGATCGCGCAATGGAACCTGGCGCGCCTGGCGGAGGCCATGCTGCCGCTTTTTCACGAGGATGAGAAGCAGGCGGTGGAGATCGCGAACGGGCTGATTCCGAAGTTTGAGGAGCGTTTCAAACACCACTGGCTCATGGGCATGCGCGCCAAGCTGGGCATCTTCACCCGGGAGGAGGAGGACGCCGTGCTGATCCAGGACCTGCTGGACGAGATGCAGGAAACCGGGGCTGACTTCACGAACATCTTTGCCGCGCTGACCACCAGCCGCCACGAGCCCACGGAGTGGCACGCGCGCTGGCAGCAGCGCCTCGCACGCCAGGGCGGCACGCCGCGGCAGCAGTCCATTCTGATGCGCAGCGCCAACCCGGCCTTCATCCCGCGCAATCACAAGGTGGAGGAGGCGCTCACCGCCGCGCAGGCGGGGAACATGCGGCCCTTTCACGCGCTGCTGGCCGTGATCACGAATCCCTGGGATCACGACCGGGACCTGCCGGAGTACTCCAGGCCGGGCACACCGCCCGGCTACCGCACGTTTTGCGGCACATAGGGCGCTTTTCAATTCCTTGAAATCCCCGGAGGCGTGGACGAAGGAGTGCCCCGCTTTCTCTCCGGCGGGCTGAATTCGCATGGCCATCCTCACCTCCAAAAAACTCAAGAGCATCCCCGCCGAGATCACGGTGCCGGGGGACAAAAGCATCTCCCACCGCGCCGCGATGTTCGCGGGGCTCGCCAAGGGAACGACGGTGATCGACGGCTTCCTGCCCAGCGAGGACTGCCTGTGCACGGTGAAGGCCATGCAGGCGCTCGGCACCACGGTGGAGCCGCTGGAGGAGGTGGAGGGCGTGGGCCTGGTGAAACTGGCCATCACCGGCCGGGGCGCGAGGCTGCAAGCACCCGCGCAGCCGATCGACTGCGGGAACTCCGGCACGACGACGCGCCTGCTGTGCGGCATCCTGGCCGGCCAGGACTTCACCACGGAGCTGTTTGGCGATGCCTCGCTCTCGAAACGGCCGATGAAACGGGTGGCTGATCCGCTGGCCCAGATGGGCGCGCGGATCGAAGGCCAGGGGGAGAAGGTCTGCGCCCCGCTGAAGGTCCATGGCGGCGCCTTGAAGCCGCTCTACTACAAGCTGCCGGTGGCCAGCGCCCAGGTGAAGAGCGCCATCCTGCTGGCGGGCCTCTTTGCCCCCGGAAAAACCACCGTGGTGGAGCCGGTGGCCACGCGCAACCACACGGAGCGCCTCTTCAGCCACTTCGGCATCAAATGGCTGCGGGAGGACGACGCGGTGAGCGTGTACGGCCCGCAGGAGCCGCGCGCCACGGACATCGTGGTGCCGGGGGACATCTCCAGCGCGGCCTTCTGGATGGTGGCCGCGGCGGCGACGCCCGGCTCGCAGCTCACGATCAAAAACGTGGGCCTCAACCCGACGCGCACGGGCATCATCGACGTGCTGCTGCGCATGGGCGCGCAGGTGACCAGCTCCGAAACCCAGTCCGAGGGGGAGCCACGCGGGAACATCGTGATCAAGGGCGGTGATCTGAACGCGACGGTCATCGGCGGCGCGGAGATCCCGAATGTCATCGACGAGCTGCCCATCCTGGCCGTGGCCGGCGCGCTGGCGCGCGGCAAGACCCTCATCCGTGACGCGCAGGAGCTGCGCGTGAAGGAGACCGACCGGATCGCCGCCGTGGCGCACAACCTGCGCCTCATGGGCGTGACAGTGACGGAAAACCCGGACGGCATGGAGATCACCGGCGGCGCGAAGCTCCAGGGCGCCACGCTGCCCACCTACCACGACCACCGCATCGCCATGGCCTTTGCCATCGCGGGCATGTTTGCGGAAGGCGTCACCACCATCGAGGGAGCGGAATGCATCGCCACGAGCTACCCGGGCTTTGAGCACCATCTGGAGCTGTTCCTGCACGGGGACACGGGCGCGCCGCCCATCCCCACGATCACGCGCGTGCCGCCGCATTAACCCGTCCCCGCCCCTGAGATGCCACCGGTCATCACCATCGACGGCCCCGCCGCGTCAGGAAAGAGCAGCATCGCACGCCGGGTGGCGCGCAGGCTCGGCTGCACTTTTGTGGGCACGGGAAACATGTACCGCGCCTTCACCTGGGCGGTGCTGAACCGCGGCATCGATCCCAACGACCCCGCCGCCATCGTCGCCGCGCTGCCTTCCATCACCTTTGAATGCCCGGTGAGTGATGGTGAGACGCATGTCAGGCTCGACGGCCACGATCTGACCCCGGACGAGCTGAACAGCGACGCGGTAAACGCGGCCGTGTCCCTCGTGGCACGCGTGCCGGAGGTGCGTGCCCGCCTGGTGGCGGACCAGCGCTCCCTCATCTCCCTGGGGCCGCTGGTCATGGAGGGACGGGACATTGGCAGCGTGGTCTTCCCGGACAGCCCTTTTAAAATCTACATCGACGCCTCCGAGGAGGTGCGCGCCGCGCGCCGCCGCGCCCAAGGCCAGGCGGACAACCTGGCGGAGCGCGACCGCATCGACAAACAGCGCAAGTCCAGCCCGCTCGTCATCCCGGAGGGTGCCACGATCATCGACAACTCCGCCGTGACGCTGGAGGAGGCGGTGGAGCAGGTCATCGCGGCGCTGCGCGCGCAGGGGCTGCCGTGAGAGGCCGCCGCCTCACGCCGCGTCGAACATCTTGCCCGGATTGAGCAGCCCCTGCGGGTCGAGCGCCTTTTTCACCGTGCGCATGAGCTCAAAACTGCCTTCGCCGAGCTGGCGGCGCAAAAAGCCCTTCTTCGCCAGGCCCACGCCATGCTCGCCGGTGACGGTGCCGCCGAGTTTGAGCGTCTCCTCGACGATTTCCTCCAGCGCGGTCTCCACGCGGTGCATTTCCTCGTGATCGCGCTCGTTGGTGAGGAAGGTCGGGTGCAGGTTGCCATCGCCCAGATGGCCGAAGGTGCCGATTTGCAGCCGGTGGCGCGCGGCGACCTCGTTGATGAAGGCGACCATGCGCGCCAGCTCGCTGCGGGGCACCGTCACGTCCTCCAGGATGGTCGTGGGGCGCATGCGCGCCAGCGCGGAGAAGGCATTGCGGCGCGCGGCGGCCAGTTTCGCGCCTTCCTGCTCGTTTTTAGCCGCCCGCACATCGTGCGCGCCGTTGGCACGCGCCAGCGCCATCATCTGCGCGGCCTCCTCCTCCACGACGGCGGGGTGTCCGTCGGTCTCCATGAGCACCACGGCCTCGACATCGGTGGGCAGGCCGATCTTCGAGTAATCCTCCACGCAGCGCACGGTCATCTTGTCGAGGAACTCCAGGGTGCAGGGGATGATTTTGGCCGCGATGATGGCGGAGATGGTCTCCGCGGCCTGCTCCATCGAATCGTAAAGCGCGAGCATCGTTTTACGCGCCTTCGGCCTCGGCAGCACCTTCAGCAGCACCTCCGTGATGATGCCGAGCGTGCCCTCGCTGCCGACGAAGAGGTCCTTCATCGAATAGCCCGCCACGTCTTTGACGCATTTGTTGCCGAGGAAGGTCACGGTGCCGTCCGGCAGCACGACCTCGATGCCCATGACATAATCACGCGTCACACCGTACTTGAGACCGCGCAGGCCGCCGGAGTTTTCCGCCAGATTGCCGCCGATGGTGGAAATTTTCATCGAACCAGGGTCCGGCGGATAAAACAGCCCGGCTTTGGCACAGGCGTCGTCGATCTCCTTGGTGATCACGCCGCTCTGCGCGCGCAAGGTGAGGTTTTTCTCATCGAGTTCGATGATCCTGTCCATCTTCACGAGGCAAAGCACGAGGCAGCCCGCCAGCGGCACGCTGCCGCCGCTGAGACCGGTGCCGCTGCCGCGTGTGACGACCGGGACGCTCCTTTCACGGGCCAGTTTCACGCAGGCGGCCACCTCCGCCGTCGTCAGCGGAAACACGACCGCTCCTGGCCGCTGCTTCAGCGCCGCCGTGCCATCAAACGAATACGGCACCAGATCCTCGTCCCGCGTGAGCACGCGCTCCGCGCTGACGACTTGCTTGAGCGACTCCACGAAAACAACATCAACTTGGTTCATCCGCCCATCATGCCAAGCCTGCGGAAACCGTCAACGCGCACGCCGCGCGGCATGCTGCCAGCCGGGCACGAAAAACCCCCGGCCAGCGAGCTGACCGGGGGCTTCCCAACCATTAATCAGACATTGAAAACGGGTCGTGAAACCCGCGTGGAATTAGAACGAGATCGCAACCTTGGCGCCCCAGTAAACCTCGTTGTGGGTGGTGAGGTTGAGCGAGGAACGCAGGTCCAGGCTGTGATTCCAGGCGATATATGGCACGAACGTGGCGCTCTTGGTCACCTTGATCGGCGCGGAGACCGAGACCAGCAGGTGGGTGAAGCCGGAGGTCGGGAAAGTACCGCCACCGAAGTTCGAAGCAGCCTGGCCGTTCAGGTTGGTCAGGACCGCGGTGTTGTTGCCGGTGTAGTAGTCGATGCCGTAGCCGGTCTGGATGGCCGGGACGATGCTCATCCAATCCGTGACAGCAATGGTGTAATCAGCAGAAGCCTGGAAGTAGTGACCGCCGACCGTGAAGTCGTGGAAGTAACCAAAACCGAGGTTCAGAGCGCCGATCGGGATGCCGACGGTGAAGCCGAGCTCGCTGTTGCCCTTGATGCCGAACTCCGGATCCGTGCCACCATTGGCAAGGCCGCTGTTGCTGCCACCATAGGTGTCCGGGTAGAAGTAGTATTGATACTGCATGCCGAACTTGGCCCAGCCGACATCATAGGTGAGGGAGGTGTAGATGTCGATCTCCGAGTAGTCGAAGTCGCCGTCCACCGGATTGTTGGCCGTGGGAATGAAGGGAGTGTCCGCTGTGGAGATGTAACCGGCACCAATACCCCAGGTGAGGCTGCCGCCGTCCTCCTGGCCGCCGCCCATGAGCGGAACGGAAAGGTTGAGGAAGGTGGAGACAATGTTGTCGGCGAACCACAGGCCGCGGAAGTAGTAGCGGCTGTCGTAGGCGGCGCTCAGCTCGGCTCCCACGCTGTCGAACAAGCTGGACGGTTCTTCAGGGGCGGGGGCGGGAGCCGGGGCGGTGCCGGCATTAGCGTTCAGGGCGGCACAGGCGGCGAGGACGGCCACCGATTTCGCCATGATCGAGTTCATGTTTTTGAGCTTCATGTTGGGTCGAGTTTAGTTTTGTTGGTGTTGAGGTGCCGACTGCCGACGGCAGACTGACATCACCTGTCCAAAGCAGAGCCCGTGCCAACTTTGGCCCCCGTTTCACAAAATTCCCGCCATCATCCCCGGAAGTGCCCCGGCCAGCATCTCCACCTGCCCGGGCGTGTGCCCAGCGCCCACCGTGATCCGCAGCCGCGCCCGCCCCCGTGCCACCGTGGGATAGCGGATGGCCGGCACCAGGATTCCCTGCTCCAGCAGGCGCGCGGAGGCCTGCATGGCCGCCGCCTCATCTCCCACGATCACAGGGAGAATGGCGGCGGGATGATCCTGCAACGCCAGTCTTTGCCTCAACGACGCCGCGTGATCGTGCAGCCGCCGGCGGCGCGCGTCCCCCTCCGGGCCAGCGGCGATGCCGGTCATCACCGCCGCCGCATGGGCCAGATGCGGAGGTGGCGCCGTGGAGTAGATGAGGCTGCGCGCGCGGTTCACCAGCAGGTCGATCACCTGCCGGGATGCGGCCAAATAGCCACCGCAGAGCCCCAGTGCCTTGCTCAGCGTGCCCATCTGCAACTCGATCCGGTCGTCCAGGCCGAGCGCCGCCGCCAGTCCCCTGCCCTGCGGTCCGAGCACGCCCACCGCGTGTGCCTCATCCAGCAGCAGCCACGCGCCATGCCTCTCCTTCAGCTCCACGATCTCGCGCAGAGGCGCCGCGTCGCCGTCCATGCTAAAAATGGATTCTGTCACGACCAGCACGCGCCCCGTGGCTGTCTGCAAAAGGCGGGCGAGCTTCTCCAGATGATTGTGCGGAAAGACGCGGATCGTCGCGCCGCTCAAACGCGCCGCATCGACGAGACAGGCATGGCAGAGCTTGTCGAGGATGATCGTGTCCCCCGTGCCCATCAGCGCGGGAATGACGCCCAGCGCCACGGCAAAACCGCTGCTGAAGCCCAGCGCGGCCTCCGTGCCTTTGAAGGCGGCGAGAGCCTCCTCCAGCATCTGATGCGCGCGATGCGTGCCGCACACCAGACGCGAAGCACCCGCGCCGCCGCCATGTCGCAGCAGCCCGTCCTCCAATGCCGCGCGCATCACCTCCGATCCGGCGAGGCCGAGGTAATCGTTCGAGGAAAAGTTCACCAGCTCCCGCCCCTCACGGCTCACGCGCACGCCATCCACGGCGTCGAGCACGCGCAGCTCGCGCCACAGGCCGTGGGCACGCAGCTCATCCAGCTCGGCTTGCAGATTCCAGTCACGCATGCGGTTACTCCTTCAGCCGCCGCTCCACCGTTTCGTCCTTTTCCACGCCGAGGGCACGCGCCTTTTCGTAGTGCCGCCGCGCCAGTTCCAGGGACGGCGGACGGCGTTCCAGCATCATCAGCGCCAGATTGAAATGCGCGATGCCATAGTCCGGCTTCTGCGCGATGGCCTTTTGCAACTCCGCCTCCGCCGCGTCCGCCCAGCCGAGGTTCTTCGCGGCGATGGCGAGGTAGTTGCGCGCACGCGCATCCTCCGGATCTTCATGCACCGCACGCGCGAGCGCGGACATGGCCAGGTAGGTGTCCCCGCGCTCCAGACGGATCAGTCCGAGCGCCAGCCAGGACTGGGCCAGCTCCGTGTTGTACATCACGGAGTTTTCAAAGCACTCCTCCGCGCGTTTGGAATTCCCAGCCTGCTGCTCCACCGCGCCCAAATTCGCCCACACGAGCGCATTCTTCGGATCGAGATCGAGCATTTCCTGGTAGGCCTTCCGCGCAGTCGCCCAGTCCTTCTTCGCAAAGGCCGCGGCGGCGCGCTGGTTCAGCACCTTGGTCATCGGCGGCAGCTCGCCCACCTTCCCTGTCGCGGCAGGGCTCAAGGGGGAGGCCCCGTCCTGCGCGGCGGCGGTGACGACGGCGAGTCCGGCAAAAATCAGCGTGTGAAGGAGGTGCATTCACCGCACCATGCCCACAAATCCGGGCCAGGAAAACATCTTGCGCGTTCCTTCAATGGCGTGATTGTTCGCCCGAACAGACACCTCCCTGCCATGAACCCGCTCGCCTCCTCCAGCGCCCGCCACCTGACCGCGCGTCAGCAGGAACTCCTCGACTACCTGCGCAGCTACCAGCGCAGCAACGGTGTCATGCCCTCCACACGTGACATCCAGAGGCACTTTGGCTTCTCCAGCCAGACCGCCGCGATGAGCCACCTCCGCGCCCTGGAGAAAAAGGGAGCCATCCGCCGTCATCCGCACATGGCCCGCGCCGTCGTCTTTCCGGAGGATCTCGACCGCGCCGAGATCGTGGACATCCCCGTCTTCGGCACCATCCCGGCCGGCATGCCGAGCGACGCCGCGCAGCAGGCCGACGGCTGCATCTCCGTGGACATCAACACGCTCGGCATCCCGCGCACGGCGAAGAGCTTCGCCCTCAAGGTCCGGGGTGACTCGATGATCGACGCGCACATCTGCCATGGCGACTTTGTCATCCTCGAAATCAAAGAGCCGCGTGAGAAAGACATCGTCGCGGCGCTCATCGACGGAGAGACCACGCTGAAGCGCTTTCTCGTCACCAACGGCCAGCCCTTCCTCAAGGCCGAGAATCCGGACTATCCCGATCTGCTCCCCGCCCGCGAACTGCTCATCCAGGGCGTCATGATCGGCATGATCCGGCACTTCCGCAGGGATTGAGGACGGGAAAAGGCCATCAGGCAGGGCGATGCCCGGCTGTGAACCGTCTTTTCGGTTCGCCCGATTGTCATTCCTGATCGCCAGACAAAAAAGTTTGAGGGATCAAAACAGCACCGGGGTAGCACCGGATGAGCGCGTGAACTTCATCACCGCTCACCAACCAACCCACTACCCAACCATGAAACCCGCACTACTCGCACTCCTCGCTGTCACCTCCCTCGCCTCGGTGTCCTGCTCCGGCATCTCCGTGCCCAGCACCAACCAGACCTACAACGGCAAGCCCGTGCTCACACGCGCCAGCCATCCGTCCGGCGGTTCGATGACCGAGGTGAAGGGCGTGTATCTGGGCCGTCGCTACTACCATCCGCCCGGAGGCAAGACAGGCCTCGCCTGGATTGACGTTTATGGTCAGAGGTAATCCAAACCGGGTTTCCCAGCCCCGCCATCACACCTGCCACTGCCATGAAAACTGACGATCCCGATCCGCTGGATGATCTGCTCTCGCAGTGGCAGGTCCATGTGGAGACACCGCCAGATTTCCGCCGGGAAGTCTGGCGGAAGGTGGCTGCGGAAACCCGTGATCCCGGCTGGATCGAGCGCGTCGCGTGGTGGCTCCTGCGGCCCAGGCGCGAGGCGCTCATCCTTGCCGCCGCTGTCGTCCTCGCCGTGGCCTGGGGCTGCATGCATCCGGCGGAGGAGATCAATCCGCACGACGCTTATGTGATGTCAATCAGCCCCTTTGATCCAAACCACTCCAGCATCTGGCCATGACACCCGCCGGAAGACTCATCGGTTTTGTGCTCGTCACGGCCGCCATCGCGGCCATCGCCCTGTGGATCACCCGCGAGAGCCTTCGTTCCCGCGAATCTCCCCAGGATGTCGGCCTGCGCTGGCTGAAGGACGAATATCACCTTGATGACGTCGCGTTTGAGCGCGTCAGCGCCCTGCACCGCGACTATTTCCAGCAGTGCGACAAGATGTGCCGCCAGATTGACGAGGCCGACCGCCCGCTCCTCTGGCGCGCACGCCACCGCGAGCGCAAAACAGGCGAAATCGACGCCCAGCTCGTCAAGGAACAGGCCATCTGCGCCGATTGCGAAACAGCCGCCACCGAGCATCTGCGCCAGGTGGCCGCCCTCATGCCGCCCGAACAGGGGAAACGCTTCCTCGACGACATCCTGCCCATCCTGCAGCAGCAGCGCCGCGAGCATGACCGCCGCGTTTCCTCCAGCATCCGCCGATGACACGCGACCGGGACGAATTCGACATCGAACTCATGCGCTGCCTCGCGGAGGGTGATGATCTCGCCCTCAACCGGCTCATGGATGCCTGGAGCCAGCCCCTTCTCGCCTACCTCACCCGCCTCACCGGCAGCGACGCCACCGCGCAGGATCTCGCGCAGGAAACCTTTGTCCGCGTCTATCGGCACCGGCTGGAATTCCGTTTGTCGCAAAAATTCTCCACCTGGCTCTTCGCCATCGCCACCAACCTCGCCCGCAATCACGCCCGCTGGCGCGGACGCCACCCGGAGACGCTCCTCGAACACGAAAACCTCCGCGAGCTGCCCGTCGCGGCCGGCAACGCGTCACCCGACGAGCAAACCATTGCCAACGAGCGCATCGCCGCCGTGCAAAAGGCCGTCGCGCAGCTCCCGCAGGACATGCGCGAGGTCCTCATCCTCTCCACCTGGCACGGCATGAGCCACGCCGAAATCGCACGCGTGCAGGACAGCAGCGAGAAAGCCGTCGAACTCCGCCTCTACCGCGCCCGCAAGCTCCTCCGCGACCTGCTCACCGAGCACTTGAAGCCATGACACATCCCACCTCTGACTTCTCACATTGAACTTTCCGCCTCCTCAACCCACATACCGCTCACGCAGGTGCTCGATGTGCCATTTCGCATCCGTCGGCTTGCCTGTGGCCTCCTGCATGATCTCTTGTGGAGTCAACGCGGCGCCGTGCGTGTGCACGTTGTCGCGCAGCCACTTCAGCAGCGGCGCGTAGTCGCAATTCTCCAGGGCAGCCGCCACTTTCTTCTGCTTCTTCGCTGAGTGGAAAAGCTGCGCCGCATTGAGGTTTCCCAGCGTGTACGTCGCGAAATAGCCGAGCCCGCCCATGCTCCAATGGATGTCCTGCAGGCAGCCGCGGCGGTCATCCGGCGGCGTGAGGCCGAAAAGCTCGCGATATTCGTCATTCCACACCTTCGGCACATCTTTCACCGCCAGTTCGCCCTTCACCAGACGACGCTCAATGCCAAAGCGCAGCAGGATGTGCAGGTCATACGTCGCCTCGTCCGCTTCCACGCGGATGAAGCTGAACTCGCTGCGCAGCATCTCCTTCATGAAGGCATCCAGCTTCATCTTCTTCAAATGCGGGAACAGTTCCTTCGCGCGCGGCAGCCACTTCGCCCAGAACGTGCGGCTGCGGCCCACGTGATTCTCCCACAGCCGGCTTTGCGACTCGTGAATGCCCAGCGAGGCCGCCGATCCGCTCGGCAAGCCGTAATCGAGCCCCGGCAGGCCCTGCTCATACAAACCGTGGCCCGCCTCGTGCATCACGCCAAAGAGCGACGACAGAAAATCCGTCTCGTCATAGCGCGTCGTCAGTCGCACATCGCCGGGGCCGAGCGTCGTGCAAAACGGATGCGCCGTCGTGTCGATGCGGCCTGCACCGAAGTCGAAACCCAGGCTCTCCGCGATCTCGCGGTTTAAAATCTGCTGCTTCTCGATCGGATAGCGCCCCTTGAGCACGCCCGGCTTCACCTTGGCCGACTTCGCCACTGCCGCACGGGCGATCTCGGCCAGTTGCGGCCGCAGCTTGGCAAACAACGCCGCCACCTCGCGCGTCTTCGCGCCGCGCTCATACAGATCGAGCAGCGCGTCATACGGCTCGTCCTCATAGCCATACAGATCCGCCTTCTTCCGCGCGATGCCGAGGATCTTCTCCAAATGCGGCGCAAACAGCGCGAAATCCGACTTCGACCGCGCCTCCACCCACGCCGCCTTCGCGATCGCGCACACCTCGCTCTCCTCCTGCACGAGTTTCGACGGCAGTTTCGTCGCGCGGTCGATGTCGCGACGCAATCCGCGCACATTCGCCGCCTGCGTCGGATTCGACGGCATCTCCGTCTCCGCACGCTCCAGCAGCTTCAGCGTCTTCTTCGAGGTCAGTAGGCCATGCGCCTTGCCCGTCAGATACGACAACTGCCGCGCCCGATGCTCCAGCGCCTTCTCCGGCATGTAGGTCTCCTGATCCCAGCCCAAAACGGACTCCGTGGAAGTGATCAGGGCAATTTCAGAAACAACTTCGCAAAGAGATTGGTAGGCGGACATGCATGCAAGCCGTGGCGAGTCCGCGCCAGCGTGCAAGCATGATTCAATCAAGGTTTGAACGGATTTCTCACGATCACGCCACCGTAGTCCTGGCCGTCGTTCATGTCCTCGCTCAGCACCTCGGTGCATTGCATGCGCTTCGCCGTGGCGATGATCAACGAATCCCAGTAGCGTAGCTGGTATCGCTGATGGATGGCGATGGCATCACGAACCAGCGCCGGGGCGATCGATGAAACGCGAAACCCTCTTTCAAGCCGGTCAATCGCGCTGACTGCCTCCGCCGGTGACATGATCTTTTTCCGCACGACCACCGTGTGAAAAAACTCCCCAAACACCTGCGTGGAAACACATCCTCGCCCACCCACCATGATGGTTTTCATCTCCTGCTGCGCTTTGACATGCTTCACAGCATCCGTGTGTCGTAAGAATAGATGACCACGTTGGAGTCGATGAAGGTCATGCGCGTTCGTAAAGCTCATCGCGGTTCACATAACCCTTTCCGCCCATTGGACGGCTCAGGAGGCGAAAGCTCTCCTCCAGTTCCTCCACCAGTTTTTGCCGCTTCGCCTGCTCGTTGTCCTCCGCTACGCTCGTGTCAGTCAAACTGGCGAGAAACCCGCCAATCATCGCATCCACGGAAGTTTTTTGCGCACGAGCCACTCTGGCCGCTTTTTCCAGGAGGCTGTCATCTTGGAGCTGAATGGTCAGTGATGTCATGCTGGCAAAACTAACGGGTTCGCCTTGGAGATCAACCAGAGCTTCAAGCCCCCACCGGATGCCACGTCGTCTTGAACTCGATCAGCGCACGAATCTCCTCCGCGCCCTGCATCTTGTCCGCGAACCAGTCGATGGGCTCTTCGGCCTTGCGCAGGTGCACGCGCTTCACGCTTTCGGCCGCGCCGAGGCGCAGTGCCTTGCGCTCGTCCTCGTTCGCCACGCCGCTCAGGGCGCGGAGATGCTCGTGCGTGGCAAAAGTAGGGATCAACTCGCTGCGCACGCCGGTGAGCAGGTTCACCACGCCGCCGGGCAGGTCGCTGGTGGCGAGCATTTCGCCCAACAGGATGCTCGGATACGGCTGCGTGGTGCTGGCGAGTGCCACGACGCTGTTCCCGCTCGTGATCGCCGGCAAAATCAGCGACAACAGGCCCAAAACGGGCGCGTCATCCGGCGCGAGGATGCCGACGATGGCCATCGGCTCGGTGACGGTGAAATTGAAGTGCGCTGAGGCCACCGGATTCACGCTGCCGAGCACCTGCTCGTATTTGTCCGTCCAGCCCGCGTAATGCACCACGCGCTCGATCGCCGCCGCGACCTCGCGCGAGGCCTCCGCCTTCGAAACGCCGCTCAAGGTGATGCTGTCCGCCAGTTCGACACCCCGCGCCTCCATCATCTCCGCCAGCCGATACAAGATCTGCCCGCGATTGAACGCCGACCTCTTCGCCCACCCCGGCCCCGCCTTCGCGGCGGCCTCCACGGCATTGCGCAGGTCCTTCCGCGTGCACTGCGGCACATTCGCAAAAAACGCCCCCGTGGCATCCAGCAGCTCCGCCACGCGCCCGCTCTCACTGCGAATGAAAGCGCCACCGACGTAGCATTTGGGGGTTTTGGTGATGTGAAGGCGATTAGACATGAGCGGCATTCGGAGTGGGAGATTTTACCTTCACTTCTTTTTTGTGGGTTCGGTCAGAGAGGCGCGAGCTTTGCTCAAAACAGTCTCCACGTCAGATTTTCGATCTGTCGGCACATTTTGAATGATTCCATCCTTGGCCTGAAAGGTCTCGACTCGATCCACAGTGCTGATGACTTCGAATGCACCGTCGTCACCTTTGGGTTTTCGAGTCAGCGTGCATTGCCGATAAGTTGCGGTCAGCAAAGTCCCGTCTTTGAAAACACAAATCCAATCCCTGGCTTCCGTGAAGTGCCAAGCCGAGGCTTCGACAAGCAGGAGCTTCCCATCTTGAGAAGTAACCTTGATGGAACTCCCCTCGCACGCGGGCTCCCAATCCAACTCGGTTTCCCGAATCTCCGCCTGCACGGAGCCAACCATGAACCAGACCATGCACACGACGACCCAGCCGACGTAGCATTTTTTTGGGGGGGTGATGTGAAGACGCTGGGACATAAGTTTGAAGGAAACCACGAAGGGGCACGAAGGCTCACGAATGGATGGAGATTCGCAAGCCAGTCTGAAAAAGAATCATTCGTGTGAGTTCGTGGACATTGTTGGTTGAAGGCTCAGAGAATGATGCGCTCCCATTCGAGTTTGGAGTGCCGGAAATTGATGATGAGGCCCACTCGCAGGCCGGTGATTCGAAGATAGTTCAGCATCTGCCCTCTTTCGATGTTGGTGATCCGGTCGATGACCTTCGCATCCACGATGACCGAGTCGTCCACAATGAGGTCTGGGATGAATTCGCCGACATACTCGCCTTTGTAGCGAACCTCGAACCGCTTTTGCTGGTCAATGACATGCTTGCGAAGCCTTAGCTCCACAATCATGGCGTTTTCATACGGCTTCTCATGAAGTCCCGCTTTCAATCCCCTGATCACCTCCATGGCCGCGCCCACAATCGAATAGACCAGCGGCCCGTGCAGCAGCACATCAGAAAAACATTCGTGAGACTTCGTGACCATTCGTGGTTCCTCCTCAGCCGATCTTGAGATAATCCAACAATCCCTGCTTCCCGCCTTCCCTTCCAAACCCGCTCTCCTTGAATCCTCCAAACGGGCTCGTGGGATCAAACTTGTTATACGTGTTCGCCCAGACGACGCCGGCTTTGAGGAGCGTGCTCATCTTGAGGATGCGGCTGCCTTTGTCGGTCCAGACGCCGGCGCTGAGGCCGTAAGCGGTGTTGTTGGCTTTTTCGACGGCTTCTTCGAGCGTGCGGAAGGTGAGGATGCTGAGCACGGGGCCGAAAATCTCCTCGCGGGCGATGCGGTGGCTCATGCTGACGTTCGCGAAGATCGTCGGACGGAAGAAGAAGCCCTTCGCGGGCAGTTTGCAGCCGTTGTCGTGCTTCTCCGCGCCTTCCTCGACGCCGCTTTTGACGAGGTCGGTGATCTTGGCGAGTTGCTCGGCGCTGTTGATGGCACCGAGGTCGGTGTTTTTGTCGAGCGGATCACCGACACGCAGCGTGGCGATGCGGCGCTTCAGTTTGGCGAGCACTTCATCGGCGATGCTTTCCTGCACGAGCAGGCGCGAGCCCGCGCAGCAGACGTGGCCTTGATTGAAGAAGATGCCGTTCACGATGCCCTCGACAGCCTGGTCGAGCGGCGCGTCGTCAAAGACGATGTTCGCGGCCTTGCCGCCGAGTTCGAGCGTGAGCTTCTTGTCCGTGCCCGCGAGGCTGCGCATGATGATCTTCCCGACCTCCGTGCTGCCGGTGAAGGCCACTTTCGAGGTGAGCGGATGATTGATCACCGCCGCGCCGGTCTCACCCGCGCCGCTGACGATGTTCACGACGCCATTCGGCAGTCCCGCCTCCTGACAAATCTCGCCAAACTTCAGCGCGGTGATGCTGGTGGTCTCCGCAGGCTTCAACACGACGCAATTTCCCGCTGCGAGGGCCGGCGCGA
The DNA here is from genome assembly GCA_015075365.1 of Verrucomicrobiaceae bacterium. Lineage (GTDB taxonomy): Bacteria > Verrucomicrobiota > Verrucomicrobiia > Verrucomicrobiales > Verrucomicrobiaceae > Prosthecobacter. Next base: position 158,550 of record JABTUN010000003.1, on the reverse strand, counting down.
TCTTCCACGCGAGCATGAGCAGTGGAAAATTCCACGGAATGACCTGCCCCACGACGCCGTGAGGTGCGAGCTGCCTTCCCGGCGCGAGAAACTCCAGTTTGTCCGCCCAGCCCGCGTGATAAAAGAAATGCGCTGCAGCCATCGGCACGTCGAAATCACGCGATTCCTTGATCGGCTTCCCGCCATCCATCGTCTCGGCGACGGCGAACTCCCGCGCATGATCCTGCAGCAGCCTCGCGATGCGATACAGATACTTCCCACGCTCTTTGCCGGGCAAACGCCCCCATGTGATGAACGCCCGCTGCGCCGCCGAGCAGGCCGCATCGACATCCGAAGCATCCGCGAGCGCGATGTCGGCGATTTTGGCCTCCGTGGCCGGATTGATCGTCGCGAAGTATTTGCCGGAGCGTGAGGGAACGAAGCGGCCATTGATGAAGAGGTCGTATTTCTTCTTCAGCTTCGGATCCGCCGTCTCAGGCGCCGGATCAAACTCCCACAGATCGCCAAACACGAGTTCGCAGGCGGGATTGGTCTTGGGTTTGGATGGGGAGAGTGTCTTCGGCATACAAAAACGGGTTCAATAGCCTTCGGTGGCCTCGCTGAAGTTCCACGGGGCCTGATAGGCGCCGGTGCGCTCTTTTTCGAGCTGGCGAACGAGGTCGTTGAGCAACGCGGAGGCACCGAAGCGGTAGCGGCGGTTGTTCAGCCACTCGTCGCCGAGAGTCTCTTTGACGGCGATGAGGAAATGCAGTGCCTGCTTCGCGGTGCGGATGCCGCCAGCGGGTTTCATCGCGATCGGCACGCCCGTGGCGAGGAAATGATCACGAATGGCCTCCAGCATGACCTGGTTGTTGCCGAGCGTGGCGTTGGAGGACGTTTTGCCGGTGCTGGTCTTGATGAAGTCATTCGGGCGAATCACCCGCATCGCCAGAAAGCTTGCCGCGCGGATGTTGTCGTACGTTTCGAGTTCGCTGACTTCGAGAATGACTTTCAGCGTCGCTTTGCCGCAGGCTTCGACCACGGCGGCGATTTCGTCCTGCATGCGGCCAAATTCACCGGCGAGAAAGGCGCCGCGGTTGATCACCATGTCGATTTCGTCCGCGCCTTCGTTCACAGCAGCGGTGACCTCGGCGAGGCGCGTTTTGAGCGGTGCCTGGCCGCTCGGAAAGGCCGTGGCGACGCTCGCCACCTTTACGCTGGTGCCCGCGACGTGCTTTTTGGCGTGCTTCACCATGGCAGGATAAACGCAGACCGCGGCAGTTTGCGGCACGTCGCCCTGATCATGCGGGCAGAGCGCCTTCTGGCAAAGCGAGGCCACTTTTCCAGGCGTGTCCTTGCCCTCCAGGGTGGTCAGATCGACCATCGACACCGCGAGGCGCAGCCCGAAGACCTTGGACTTCTTTTTGATGCTGCGTGTGGTGTACTTCGCCACGCGTTCCTCGATGCCGACATGATCGACTGTGCCGATTTCGTCGAACAGACGGCGTAGATTGGCGGGCGCTTTGGTCGCTGGCATGGAGCGATGTTGTTCGGGCGCAGGCGGCAATGTCAAGATACCAATTTTAGCGTGTGGCAAAAATCCGGCCAGCAGCGTAATTCAAGGCACCATGAGCAACATGATCCCTCAAGTCTATGACTCACCCGTCTTCCGCATGGCCTGCCAGCAGTTCGACCTGGTGGCCGATTTCCTGGAGATCCCCGAGAACGCGCGCGTCCGCCTGAAAATGCCCAAACGCAGCGTGAGCGTGGCCATGCCGGTGCGGCGTGATGACGGCAGCACGACGGTCTTCATGGGCTACCGCGTGCAGCACCACCTCACTCTCGGGCCGACGAAAGGCGGCGTGCGTTTTCACCACGACGTGACGCTCGGCGAAGTGGCCGCGCTGGCGATGTGGATGAGCTGGAAGTGCGCCCTGACCGGCCTGCCCTACGGCGGAGCGAAGGGCGGCGTGACCTGCAATCCGCGCGAACTTTCCACCGGCGAGCTGGAGCGCGTGACTCGGCGCTACACGCAGGAGTTGATCCCCTTCATCGGCCCGCAGATCGACATTCCCGCGCCAGACATGGGCACGAACGAGCAGACGATGGCGTGGATGATGGACACGTATTCGCTGCAAACCGGTCACTGCGTGCCTGCGGTGGTCACCGGCAAGCCGGTGAGCATCGGCGGCTCACTCGGGCGTCGTGAATCGACCGGACGCGGCGTGGCCTACCTCATTTCACGTGCCATGGACACGCTCGGCATCGCTGCCAGCGGCGCCACGGCGGTGGTGCAGGGCTACGGCAACGTCGGCGCGGTTGCCGCAGCCTCGCTCTCCCGCATGGGGCTGAAAGTGATCGCGGTTAGCGATGCCTACGGCGCGCTTCACAACGCAAACGGCATTGATCTGACGAAACTGGATGAACATGTCGCCAAAACGCGCAGCGTGGTCGGATTCGACGGCGCGGAGGCCATCACGAACGAGCAACTGCTCGTCACCCCGTGCGACATTCTCGTTCCCGCCGCTCTGGAGCGCCAGATCACCGCGGAAAATGCCGCGAAGATCCAGTGCCGCATCCTCGCCGAAGGTGCGAACGGACCCACGACACCCGAGGCCGACGCGATCATCGCGCAACGGTCGGAGATTTTTGTGATCCCCGACATCCTGTGCAACGCCGGCGGCGTGGTGGTGAGCTACTTCGAGTGGGTGCAGGACTTGCAGAGCTTTTTCTGGGACGAGGGAGAGGTGATGAGCAAGCTCTACCGAATCCTGGAGCAGTCCTTCGTGCAGACGCTGAATTTCAGCCGTAAACGGAAGGTCAGCATGCGCTTTGCCGCGCTGAGCCTGGGCATCCAGCGGGTGCATGAGGCGAAGGCCATACGAGGGCTGTTTCCGTGATGGAATGTAAGATCATGCCTCCCCCGGCATCGGCTCGGTTGGCCAGGTTTCCACCCACGGCAGGCCGTAGGCGTTCAGATCGGCCATGAAGGGATCGGGATTGAGCTGCTCGACGTTCCAGACGCCGGGCTGGCGATATTCGGCGGGGTTGGTGAGGAGCTGGCGGGCGGCGATCATGGCGGGGACGCCGGTGGTGTAGCTGACGCCCTGCGAATTCGTCTCCTTGTAGCACTCTTGATGATCGCAGATGTTGTAAACGTAGTAGCGCTTCGGCTGGCCGTCCTTGCCGGTGCCTTCGATCCAGTTGCCGATGCAGGTTTTGCCCTTCGTGTCGGGTCCGAGCGTGCCGGGCTCCGGCAGCAGCGTCTTCAGGAACTCGATCGGGATGATCGGCGTGCCTTTGTGCATCACGGGGTCGATGCGCGTCATGCCGACATTCACGAGCACCTCCATGTGCTTGATGTAGGCGTCGCCAAAAGTCATCCAGAAGCGGGCGCGGCGCATCGGGATGTGCTTCGTGAGGCTCTCCAGTTCCTCGTGGTAGAGGCAATAGATGTTCTTCGGGCCGATGCCGTCGGGGAACGGGAAGCTGCGCTTGATTTCGAGCGGCTTCGTCTCCACCCACGCGCCGTTTTCCCAGTAGCGGCCGTTGGCGGTGACCTCGCGCAGGTTGATCTCGGGATTGAAGTTGGTGGCGAATGCCTTGCCGTGGTCACCCGCGTTGCAGTCGAGGATGTCGAGCGTGTCGATCTTGCTGAAGTGGTGCTTCAACGCATAGGCCGTGTACACATTCGTCACGCCCGGATCGAAGCCGCAGCCGAGCAGCGCGGTGAGTCCGGCGTTCTTGAACTTGTCCTGGTAGGCCCACTGCCAGTGGTATTCGAATTTTGCCACGTCACGCGGCTCGTAGTTCGCGGTGTCGATGTAGTGCACACCGGCCTCCAGGCAGGCGTCCATGATCGTGAGGTCTTGATACGGCAGCGCCACGTTGATGACGACCTCCGGTTTGAAGCTCTTGAGCAGCTTCACGAGTTCCGGCACGTTGTCCGCATCGACGCCCGCCGTCTGGATGGGGCGCTTCAACTCGGCGGCGATGCCATCGCACTTCGACTTCGTGCGGCTGGCCAGCATGATCTCACCGAAGACGTCGGGAAGCTGGGCGCATTTGTGGGTGACGACTCGGCCGACGCCGCCGGCTCCGATGATGAGGACTCGATGAGACATGATGGGAAGTGAGGAGTGATTCGAGATGCGTGAATCAGGCTGCGGAGTCTAGCAGGCATGCGGGGAATGCAAGCGACGGGTCACATGGTCTTCCGCGTCCAAGTTGTCACCAACTTCACGACATCCCTCATGCCTGGCCAACGATCACCCTGGGTCCGGCGAGCCTGCGCAGCCCCCATACAACCCCCAGCCCAGTCAGCACGCCGAGGGCGATGCTCGGCGGGATATCCGACGGCCAATGCGCGCCGCAATACACACGCGACCAGGCAACCAGAGCGGCCAGCCCATAGATGGCGATGCCCGCGCCCCGGTAAAAGCAGGCCACGACGGTGGCCACGGCGAACATGTTGACTGTGTGGCTCGATGGAAAAGACTTCCCATTCGTAGCTCCATTGGGCTGGCTGGCAGACTTCACCGGCGGCACAAACAGGCGCATCGTCGGCGGACTGGCGATACCCAGATCCCGTACGATGACACCCTCCACCGCGTCACGTGGACGCACACGGCCAACCAGCTTCTTGAGAGTGTTGGACACGAACGCGTCACCGATGCCAACTGCCAGTGCGACAGAGAGAAACATCACGCGCGCCTTCCGCCCGCCGCGCAGCACGAGGAGGAAGGCGATCACGACCAGCGGAGGCATCCACGCCTCGATTGCCGAGACGGCGGGCATCGCATGATCGAGCCAGTCTGCGGACCAAGTCTGGTTGATGAGGCGGAGGAGTTCGATATCCCAGGCGGGCATGATGTCAGTTTGGCCGTGTTGAAACGCCGGGGTCTTTGCAGTGAGGCGATGGAGCGGGTGATGGGAATCGAACCCACGTATCAAGCTTGGGAAGCTCGTGTTCTACCATTGAACTACACCCGCGCCGTTTTGAGGCGGCTCTAGAGTGGGGCGTGTCGATGGATTGTCAATGCTCCGTCGTGGAGGCCGCGCCGGAGGTGGACTTTCCAGGTCCTTTGCGCAGCTCGTCGAGCGCCTGCTTTAGGTGACCCTCGATCACATCTTTGCTGACGTAAGCATCACCCGGCTTGCGCAGGAGCACGAAGCGGATGCTGCCCTTGTCGTATTTTTTGTCCATGCGTGCGATGCGCATGATCTCGTCTGTGTCAAACTCCGGCCCCAGCACCACCGGCAGGTCGCAGCGGCGCAGCAGGCCCGTGATGCGCTCGTAGTGCTCGGAGGTCAGGGAGGAAATCTGCGTCGAGAGCCACGCGGCCGCCCGCAGGCCCAGGGAGATGGCCTCCCCGTGCAGCATCTTTCCGTAGCCTGCCGCCGCCTCGATGGCATGGCCGAGCGTGTGGCCGAAGTTCAGCAGCGCGCGCGTGCCGATCGTCTCAAACTCATCCGCCTCCACGATGGCTGCCTTGATGGCGATGTTCCGCCGGATCACAGCGGCCAGATCGCCTTTTCCGTCCGCCAGCGCGTCGATCTGGTCGTAGAGGCTCGGGTCCTTGATCGCCGCGTGCTTGATGATCTCAGCGAAGCCCTCGTTCCACTCACGATCCGGCAGGGATGCGAGGGTGTCCACGTCCGCGATGACCAGCACCGGCTGGTGAAAGGCGCCGACCATGTTTTTCGCGTCCGGCAGATTGACACCCGTCTTGCCTCCCACGGAGCTGTCCACCTGGGAGAGCACCGTGGTGGGCATCTGCACATAGGGGATGCCGCGCTGGTAAATCGCGGCGCAAAAGCCGCCTAGATCGCCGATCACACCCCCGCCCAGCGCGACCGCGAAGCTTTTCCGGTCCAGCCCGGCGCGCGCCATCTCGCTGAGGACCGTCTCGCTGCTGGACAGCGACTTCGACGCCTCTCCGGCGGGCACGGTGATGAGATGAGGCTGCTTTCCGGCCTCTCGCAGGCTGTTCAGCACCGTCTCCGCATAAAGCGGGGCCACGTTCGAGTCGGTGATCACAGCGCAACGCGTGCGATCTCCCAGCTTTTTGTTCACCTCCTGGCCCGTGGTCTTGAGCAGGTCACGGCCCACCTGCACGATGTAGCTGCGCGGGCCGAGATTGACGAACACGGGACGGATGGGAGAGGGCGGTGGCATGGGGCAGTGATCAGGAGTCCGGATTCCCTTCATGGAAGACCTGGAGGGCGGATTCGAGCGGGTAATCTGCGGCGGATGATGAATCGAGGCAAATCGTTTGGAAACAGCGTTCGCGGCGGAACCAGGTGGCCTGCCTCTTCGCATACTGGCGGGTCGCCGTCTGCATCGCCGTGACCGTCTGCTCCAGCGTGGCCTGTCCAGCCAGCAAGGCACGAATCTCCCGCACTCCGATGGCTTTTTCAGTCGTGGCAGACAGTTCGCCCGCCGCGGCCACCTCGTCCACGATGCCAAGCCCGAACATCCGGCGCGTGCGGGCATCAATCCGCGCGCAGAGCGCCTGGCGCTCCCAATCCAGCACCACTCCGCGCACATGCGTCCCTGCCCCGGCAAAACTCTGGCGCAGCCGTGACTGCGGCTCCCCGCTCAGGAGGCAGATCTCGAGCGCGCGTTCCACATAGCGCGGATTGCGCAGATTCACCGTGGCGGCGGCCTCCGGGTCCAATCTTAGCAACTCGGCAACCTTGTCCTCCAACGGGCGGGCGCGCAGCTCCGCCCGCATGCGCTCGTCTCCTCGCGGCAGCGGGGCCAGGCCATGCGTCAGGGCTTTGAGGTACAAACCGGAGCCGCCCGTCACGATCGGCGCTTTTCCGCGCGCCTGGATATCCGCGATCACAGGGACAGCCAGATCGTGGAAACGCTGCGCGTCGCAGGTGTCCGTCAGCGGCAGCACGCCGTACAAATGGTGCGGAACGCGCGCCCTCTCCTCCATTGAGGGCTTCGCCGTCAGGATGTCGAGGCCGGCGTAAAGTTGGAAGGCATCCGCGTTGACGATCTCGCCGCCCACGCGCGCCGCCAGTTCGACCGCCAAGGCGGATTTTCCGGACGCGGTGGGACCGGCGATGAAAAACGTGGCATTGGAGGGCATGCGTCAGTTCACGGCGCGCTGGATGCCCTCGCCCGTGCGCCGCACGCCGTAGCCAACCCAGTTCACGGCGTTGTCCACCTCCCGCCCAGCGCGTGTGGCAGGCCCGCCGCCTCCGCGGCAGCCGGTCATCATCAGCAGTCCGATCAAGATCAGAATTCGTGTTTTCATAAGATTATCATAGCCCCTCCTGAGTCGGTATTCAAGCCGCCGCGCCTCCGGGATCCCGCGTAAAATGACGACGACACTTTTTTGCGTCATGCCGGATGCTCGCTAGCCTCAACGGCTTCATGGCAGACCAACCCTCCCTCAACTGGAACTCGCGCAACGTCACCCGTGGCTGGCAGCGCGGCATCACGGCCTTCTTTTGGGGCCTCGGCTTCAAAGAAGAGGATTTTAACAAAGCGCAGATCGGCATCGGCACGCCGCTGCTGGATGGAAACATCTGCAACGTTCACGCGCATGAGCTGGCGAAGCTGCTCGCTCAAGGCTGCGCGGACGCGGGCATGATCGGCTTTCCGTTCGGCGTCTCCCCCGTGAGTGACAACATCACGCAGGGCAACATCGGCGGCGCGGCCTCGCTTTGCTCGCGCAACCTCATGGCGAACGGCGCGGAGATGATCTGCACGGCGCACAGCTACGACGCGATCATCGGCCTGCATCACTGCGACAAGAACGGCCCGGCCTTCGCGATGGCGCTGGCCCGCACGAACTTCCCCGGACTCATCGTGAATGGCGGCAGCATCATGCCGGGCTGCCACAAAGGCCAATCGACGAGCATCCTCGATGTCTATGACGCCGCCGCGAAGGAAGCGCAGGGCACGATGAGCTGGGACGAGAGCGAGCAGATCATCCGCACGGCCTGCCCAGGCCCCGGCGGCTGCGGCATCGCGGCTTCCTTCAATACTTGGGGCATCACGCTGGAAGCGATGGGTCTTAGTTTGCCCGATACTTCGTCGATGCCCGCCATCGAGGCCGGAAAACGCGAGGAATGCCTGCGCGTCGGCCAGGCGGTGCGCAACCTGCTCGAAAGGAACATCCGTCCGCGCGACATCATCACGAAGCAGTCGCTCACGAACGCCATGACGGCCATCGCAGCCATCGGTGGCAGCACGAACGGCGTCATCCACCTCCTCGCTGTCGCCCGCGAAGCCGGTGTGGACTTCACGCTGCGTGATGTGCAGGCCATCTGCCGCAAAGTGCCCGTGCTGTGCAGCTTCGCGCCACGCGGACGCGGCACGATGGTCGATCTGCATCGCCTCGGCGGCACCACGATGCTTTTAAAGCACATCTTTGATGCCGGACTGCTCGACGGCTCGTGCATGACCGTCACCGGCCGGACTTTGGCTGAAAATCTCGCCAACGCGAAGGCGGTGCCGTTTCCGAACGACCTCATCGCGCCGCATGACAAGCCCTTCAAAGACTACGCCGACATCCAGGTGTGCTTTGGCAACCTCGCGCCGCACGGCATGGTCTTCAAAGTGTCCTCGCTCAAAGAGCCGCGCTTCAGTGGCCGCGCGATCTGCTTCGAGAACAGCAAAGGCGTCTTCGAAGCCGCCGCGCAGGGCCGCATCAAGCCCGGCCACATCGTCATCATCCGCGGCAGCGGCCCGGTGGCGCTCGGCATGCCGGAGATGCACGTCGCCAGCGCCGCGCTCGCCGTGCCGGAGCTGTATGGCAAGGTCGCGCTCATCACCGATGGCCGCGTCTCCGGCGTCTCCGCCGGCGCGGTGGGCGTGCACTGCACCCCGGAGGCCGTTTTAGGCGGACCCATCGCCAAAGTGCATGACGATGACGAAATCGAGTTCGATCTCCTCCAAGGCACCATCGCCGTCAAAGCCGATCTCGACGCTCGAAAAGCCGAACCCGTCGAAGTTTCGCATCCCTTCGGCTACCTCGCCGATTTCGCCGCGACGGTTTCACAGGCGCATGAAGGCTGCGTGCCGAAGTGGACGTTGAACCGGAACTCCTGACCACTGATTTCTCACGCGCCGCCGACATGCCCATCCCCACCATCATCTTCGAAGACGGCCAGGAGATGGTGTTCTCCGGCTCGGAGCGCATCACCATCGGGCGGGCGGAGGACAACAATGTCATTGTCGATGATCCGGACATCTCCACGCATCACGGCGAGATCATCCTGCATCCCGATGGCGGCGCGGAGGTACGGGACCGCGGTTCGCGCACAGGCACCTTTGTCAACGACCAGCGCGTCCAGAGCCAGCTTCTCCGCCACGGAGATCATCTGTCCTTCGGGCCGCTTCAGGCCGTCTTCCGCGTCAAAAATCCCGCGCCCTCCACCGGCACCACGCGCATTCCGCTGCGGAGCGACTCCGCGCAGCGGGAGGCGCAGTCCGCGCTGGATCTATTGAAGACGCGCCACGCTGAGCAGGAGACCGCGCTGAAACAAATCACCCTCGAGCACGAGGAGGCCCGCGCGCGGCTGGAATCTGCCACCGTGGAGGCCGGGAAGGCACAGGCCCGGGCGCAAACGCTCAACATCGAGGCGGACGCGGAGCAGGCGCGGCTCGACCAACTCCACGCCGCATGCTCGGAGGCGGAGAAACGCCTCGCAGCGCTGACTGGTGACGAGGAAAAGGCACGCGCAAGCCTGAAGGAGCTTTCCGACCGTCTCTCCGAGACCGGGGCACGCCTTTCCGCGCTGAATGAGGAGGAAAAGCAGACGCGAACACGCCTCGACAGCCTGAAGGCGGACGAAAACGCCGCGCGGACCCGTCTGGAGCAGATTCGAGCTGATACCGCGATGGAAACCGGGTGCCTGGAGGAGGCACGCGTGGAATGGAGCCGCATGGAGACCCGCTTGAGGGAATCCCAGGCGGAGATCACTCAAAGTGAATCCCTCGCGCGTGAGGCCGCGGATTCCCTCGCAGTGCTGCAAAAGGCCATCACCAAAACGGAGGAGGCCATCGGCGTTCTCAGCGCGCAGCATGACGCAAAGGCCGCCGCGCTTGACGAGCTGACGCGGACTGAAGCAGCGGTGCAGGCCCGGATCGAAGCCGCGCGGCGCGAACTGGAGGAGATCGAGGCACGCCTGGCGGAGAAACAGGCGCTGGAGGCCCGCCAGCAGGACGAGGCCGCGCGTTCCATCGCCGCGCGGCTGCGCGAGAGCCAGGACGCGCTCGACACGCTGGAGGCACAGCGCGTCGAAAAGGCCGCGGAACTCGAAAAAATCATCACCGAGGCCGAAGCCGCGCGTCTCCGGCTGGAAGACCTCGAAATGCGTGGGCTGGAGGCCGAGGAGCGTCTTCAACAAACCGAGGCGGGTGAGCAGCAACGGCGGCAGGAGGCTGAATCCGCGCTTTCAAGCCTGGAGAGCGGGATTCGCACGAAAACGGACGAACTTGACCGCCTTCAGCAGCAGCTTGCCGACGCCCAGACATCACTCCAGCAGGCCGAGGCGGGCCATGCCGGCCTTCAAGCGCTGTCGGAGGAACACAGCCGCCTGGAGACGGCCCTTCGCGAGATCAGGCACCAGACCACCACGGCGGAGGAACAGCTCGCCTCGACACGCCGCGCGCTGGAGGAGGAAAAAGAGCGTCTGTCCGAAGTCTGCGTGCAAGTCAGCGAGGCACAGCCGGACTTGGTCGTTTCGATGGTGGAGAAGCAGGAGGGTGCCACGCACACCATCCAGCCAAAGGCCTCCCGCACCACCATCACGCTGCGGCTGCTGGCGCTTCTCCTGCCCTTGGGCGTGCTCGCGCTGGCGTGGTGGTCCTCGGAGCAGTCCCGCCGGATGCGCACGCTGCGCAGCGAGGGCGTGGTGGCGATGCTGGCGGCGGAAAAGCCCGCGCTGCATCCCTACGCGCCGCGCACGGAAGCAGAACGGCAGATCATCGACCTGGTGCATGAGCCGCTCATGCGCGTGGGCGCGGACGGCGCGCTGCAACCGGCGCTGGCGGAGCTGTGGCGCTGGTCGCAGGACGTGACATGCTGGTTCGCGGACGAGGCGACCGCGCGGCAGGCGCAGGAACGGCTGCAAGCGCAGATCGGCGCGAGCAACCGCTGGGCGGAATGGCGGCTGGGCACGGTGCGTCTCGTGGGGAACAGCCTGGTGCTCAATTTCACCGATCCCACCCACGCCGGCACGCCGCAGGCGCTGGAGGTCATCGCGGACCTGAGACCGCTGCCGGTGGCGTTCTGGCGCATCGAGACAGCGGGCTCCCTGAAAAGCGCGGCGGAGAAGTTTCTCGCCACCTCGGCGCTCGCGCAGCAGGCGCGCCGTGTGTGGTTCGACCGCGATCATGCCTTTGAAATCGTCACCGTCGGTCCCGCACAGCGCCTGCTGGACGAGCTGCGGGACTTCATCGCCGCCGAGACGAGATCGGAGGTGGGCATGCGGCTGATGGGCGAGGTGGGCGCGCTGAGCGAGCCCGCGCTGGACCTGGACATGCGGCAGGGGCAGACCTGGCACGACGGCACGCCGGTGACCGCGCGGGACGTGAAGACGACCATCGAGCAGGTGAACCGCCGCCCCTGGCTGCTGCCAAATCGCGAGGCGCTGCGCCACATCCAGGCCATGGAGATCGAGAACGGTGGAAACCGGCTGCGCGTGGTCTTCCGCAGCCGCTATGGCCCCGCGCTGTGCGGCTGGGCGGGCCTGCCCGTGCTGCCGGCCTCCTGGTGGCAGACGCATGAGAGGGAGGATGACAGCATCTTCACCACCGCGCCGCCGCCGGGCGCGGGTGCCTTCCGCATGGCGCATCTCGACGCGCGCACGCTCTCCCTCACGCCGGTGGCCGCCACGCCGGACTCGCCGCGCTTTCTGTTCCACTTCAACGCCACGCCGTTGATGACGGAGATCGGCCTCGGCACGAAGACCACGCATCTCGTGTGGCCCGCGCCGGCCACGGACAACCGGCATGATCTGCGCGCCTGTCTGACACCGCCACACCGCCGCCTCGTGGTGCTATGGAACACGCAAAGCGCCTTGCTGGCGGACGCGCGCACGCGCGCCGCCTTTGCCTCCGCCACGGATCCATCCGCCATCATCGCCGCGCTGCCCGGCCGGCACACGATCTCCGACGAAAGCCTCTTTCCGCCAGGCATGTGGCTGCATACCCGCGCGCCACGCACCGCCTTTTCACCAGAGAAGGCGCGCGAGACGCTTGCCGAGGCCGGCTGGCTGCCCGGCGTGGACGGCATCGCGCGTCATTCCGGCCGGAAGCTGGCCTTTTCCCTGCTGCTGGTGACCACGGACCCGGTGAACGCGAAAACCGCGGAGCTGCTGGCCGCGCAATGGCGCGCGCTGGGCGCGGAGATCACGCTGGAGGCGTTTGACAGCGCGGACGGGCTGGCCCGGCGGCTCACGGAGCGGCGGTTTGACGCCGCGCTCGTCGAACAACGCTTCGAGGTGTCGTGGGACCAGCTTCCGTGGTGGCATTCATCGCAGGCCAGGCCCGGCGGCACGAACTTTTCCGGCATCCAGGATCCGCAGACAGACCTGCTGCTGGAGGCGCTGGCCGCGGAGTTCGAGCCCGCCGCCGCCGGGGAGCGCGTGCGCCAGCTTGAGGCCCGCCTACTGCCGCTGCACGCCATGCTGCCGCTGTTTCACACGGTGGATCACGCCGCCGTGAGCGCGTCACTCGTGGGAGAGCAACCGCGCGCCTCCTGGACGTTGCGGCAGCTGGCCTTCAAACCGAGATCGCCTGCCCGGACGCCTGCCGCGTTGGAATTGAAACTGCCTGAGGAATGATCTCGACGCTGCTGCCGCCCCCACCCCGCTGGCTGCCGGTGCGTGTCGCGCTGGGCGGCATGCTGGCGGCGCTGGTGATCGCGTTGTCGGGTGGAGCAGGCCTTGCCAGCGGTTGGACCGGCCTGGGTGATCCCGCGCTGCTGGCGCGCGGCGCGCGTAGCGCGGCGGTCCTGGCCATCGCGCTCATGATGGCCTCCACCGTGGGCTTTACCCTCTCATGGCTCATGCGTGGCTGTGGGAAGGCATGCGCCCATGTCGTGGCGCTGCCGGGGCGTTGCGCGGCGCTTTTTCCTGTCGCCGCGCTGACGTGGAGCGCCGTCGCGTGGTGGATCGGAGCACTGGGCCGTCCGGTGGAGACGCTGATGCCCTTCCAGCTTCCCGCCGGGGCACAGGACTGGCGCATGCTGCTGGGCTCCGATCTGTGGGAATACCTGGCACCGGCGCTGGTGCTGGCCGTGCCGCTAACAGGTGAGGTCGTGGCCGGGACAAGCCTCCCGCTGCGCGCACGGCTGCAATCCCTGTGCCTGCACGGTCCGGCCTGGCTGATCCTGATCGAGGATGTGCTGCATTTCATGGGCTGGGGAGGCTGGATGGCGCAGGCCCTGCGCACGGGTGATGCCGCCGCCGCGGCGTCCGGTCTGGCCGTCATGGGATGGACCTGCGCGATGTTTTGCACACTGCTCAACGCGTTGCCGCCGGAGCGCCCGTGCGGCCGCGGCATCGCCACCAGCCTGTGCTGGCAGCCCTGGCCGCTGTGGGTGCTGGCCGCCTGTGTGTGCGTGGAGTCCCAGCAGATGCTGTGGCTGCTCATGTGGCTCATTCTGGCCCTGCTGGGCTTTCCACAGTGCCTCGAGAGGCTGCGTGGCCGCGTCCCGGCGGTCCAGATGCGCTGTGCTGGCTCGTGGAGCCTGGAAACGCTCTCCCAACTGCTCGTGTGGCTCGCCGCCATCGCCGCGCTGCATCCGCATCCGCTCAGCGGCGGCGTCATGCGCCTGTTCCGTCCGCTGCTGGTGACGACGCAGGAGCAGGCCGCACGGACACTCGCCGCCCCGCGGCCCATCCTTCACACCGGTCTGCTGCTGCTCAGCGTGGCGCTCGGATTGCATCTTGCCGCCGTTTTTTTGCGGGCCGGCATCGTGCAGAAGCAGGTGCATCAAGACGTGACACCAGAGCCTGGGCCGGAGTAGCCTTTATCTTCACTCCAGCCCGCCGCCCTTTCCGCATTGCTTCGCGCGGCGCGCAGGCCATCATCACGACTCATGACCGACCCGCTCCTCCACGTCCGTGATTTGAAGATCGAATTCCGCCGCCACGACGCGGAGCCGATGCAGGCGGTCCAGGGCATCGACCTCACCCTGCAAAACGGCGAGTCCCTCGCGCTCGTCGGTGAAAGCGGCAGCGGCAAGAGCGCCACCGCGCTGGCGCTGGCACGGCTGCTGCCGGAGCCGCCCGCGAAAATCACCGCCGCCGCGCTCAACCTCGCCGGGCATGACATCCTGCGGCTGAAGCCCGATGAGCTGCGCCGCGTGCGCGGCAAGGAGATCGCCTACATCTTCCAGGAGCCGACGACCTCGCTCAATCCCGTGCTCACGATCCGCACCCAGATCGGCGAAGCCCTGGCGCTGCACCGTCCGGATGTGCCCAAAGGCGGGCGCGATGCGGAGATCGTGCGCTGGCTGGAGAAGGTGGGCATCGTGCAGCCGGAGAAACGCCTGCGCGCCTACCCGCACGAGCTCAGCGGCGGCATGCAGCAGCGCGTGATGATCGCCATGGCCCTGTGCTGCCGGCCCAAGCTGCTCATCGCCGACGAACCGACCACCGCCCTCGACGTCACGATCCAGAAGCAGATCATGGACCTGCTGGCGGAGCTGCGGCGGGAGCTGGGCATGAGCATCATCCTCATCACCCACAATCTCGGCATCATCCGCTCCGTGGCGGACCGCGTGGCGGTGATGTTTCGCGGCAAAATCGTCGAGACCGGCCCTGTGGACGAGATCCTGCGGAATCCACAGCACGCCTATACCAAGGCGCTGCTGCACTGCGTGCCGCGCATGGGGCCGAAACAGCCGCGACTCCAGGCCATCGACTACGAGTTGCTCAAAGCCGGCTGACACAGCCTCACGCCACGGATCCCATGCGCCGCCGGTCCTTCCAAAAACTCGCCCTCGGCAGCCTGGCCGCGCTTCCAGGCTGCCAGGAGCCTCCCGTGCCCGTTCCCGATTCCCTGGCCGCCCAGTCCCGCCTGCTCGAAGAAGCCCGCTTGAGCTGCGAGCAGATCACACGGCATTATCTGGACCGCATCGCGCAGATCGACCGCGCCAGCCCCGCGCTCAACGCCGTGATCGAGACCAATGCGGAGGCGCTCGAACTGGCACGGGCGCTCGACCATGATCTGCGCATGGGCAAACCGCTCCGCGGGCCGCTGCATGGCATCCCGATCCTCCTCAAGGACAACATCGAGACGGCCGACCGCATGCTCACCACCGCCGGATCGCTGGCGCTGCTGGATTCAAGACCGCGCGCTGACGCGGCGCTCGTGCGACGGCTGCGCGCGGCCGGGGCGGTGCTCCTCGGCAAGACCAATCTCAGCGAGTGGGCCAACATGCGCTCCCCGCGCTCCACCAGCGGCTGGAGCGCGCGCGGGGGCCTCACGAAAAATCCGCATGTGCTCGATCACAACCCCAGCGGCTCCAGTTCCGGCTCCGCAGCGGCCGTTTCCGCCGGGCTGTGCGCCGCCGCCATTGGCACTGAGACGGACGGCTCCATCGTCAGTCCTTCCAACGCCTGCGGCGTCGTCGGGCTGAAGCCCACGCTCGGCCTCATCAACAGCGCGGGCATCATCCCGATCACGCACTGGCAGGACACCGCCGGACCCATGGCCCGTAGCGTGGAGGATTGCGCGCTGCTGCTGGCCGCGATCAGCGAAAAGCCGCTGGATTACAGGGCCGCGCTGGCCGGCACGGATCTCCAGGGCCTGCGCCTCGGCTTTTTGCGCCATCTCAACGGCGCTCACGCGGACGTGCAGCGCCTCACCACCGCCGCGCTGGACCTTCTGCGCGATCTCGGCGCGGAAATCATCGAGGTGGAGCTGCCGCACACGCGCGAGATCGGCCGCCTGCGCTTCCGCGCCATGCTGGGGGAGTATCGCGAGGACTTGAACGCCTATCTCGGCACCACCAGCGGCAAAGTGCGCTCCATCGCGGACCTGATTGCCTTCAATCAAGAGAATGCGGAACGCGAGATGCCGCATTTCGGCCAGGAATTTCTCGAAATGGCCGCCGCGCTCGATTCTGCGGAGGCACTGGTGGAAACCAGGGCCGCGCGGGAAACAGCGCGCCGTCTGGCACGCGAGGAAGGCATCGACCTCGTGCTCAAGCAGCACCGCCTGGACGCCCTGGTCGTGTCCACCTCCGATCCGGCGGACAAGACCGACCTCGCCACCGGCCACCGCGGCGGGCGCGGATGCTCCACCGTGCCCGCGACGGCTGGTTACCCGCATCTCTCGGTGCCGATGGGCTTTGCCGGTCCCCTGCCCTGCAATCTGTCCTTTTTCAGCACCGCGTGGACGGAGCCTCTGCTGCTGCGCCTCGGCCACGCCTACGAGCAAGCCGCCCGCCATGACATGCGGCCGCGCTTTCTGCCCGCCATCTGACCTTCTGGCGCGGTTTCAAGCGCCCCTTGCATCCCGTCCGCCTGCCCGTAGTATCGCGGCCCTTTTTCACCCCCAACCCTCGAACCAAAACCCATGAGCACCCCCAAGAACGTCGCCATCGTCGGAGCCACCGGCGCTGTGGGCGCGGAGATGATCCGCTGCCTCGAACAGCGCCAGTTCCCCGTCGGCCAGCTTACCCTCCTCGCCTCCGCTCGCAGCGCCGGGAAGAAGCTGAAGTTCAAAGGCCAGGACATCACCATCCAGGAGCTCACGCCCGATTCGTTCAAGGGCATCGACATCGCGCTCTTCAGCGCCGGCGGCGGCATCTCACGTGATTTTGCCCCGCATGCTGTGAAGGCGGGGGCGATCGTGGTGGACAACTCCTCCTACTTCCGCCAGGACCCGGACACGCCGCTGGTCGTGCCGGAGATCAACGCCGCCGACGTGAAGAACCACAAGGGCATCATCGCGAACCCAAACTGCACCACCGCCATCTCCCTCATGGCGCTGTATCCGCTGCACCAGGCCTTCGGCGTGAAGCGCATCTTTGCCTCCAGCTACCAGGCCGTCTCCGGAACCGGCGCGCAAGCCATTGAGGAACTGGCGAACCAGTCCCGCGAATGGGCCGCCGAAAACCGTGCCTGGGATGCCGCCAAGCTCTCCAGCAAGCCGCACGTCTATCCGCACCAGATCGCCTTCAACGCCATTCCGCATGTGGACAGCTTCCTCGACTCCGGCTACACCAAGGAGGAGATGAAGATGGAGAACGAGGGCCGCAAGATCATGCATCACCCCGGCTTCCGCGCGTCCGTCACCTGCGTCCGCATCCCCGTCTTCCGCTCCCATAGCATCGCCATCAGCGCCGAGTTTGAAAAGCCCGTCTCTGTCGAGGCCGCCCGCGAGGTGCTCTCGAAGGCCCCCGGCCTCGACCTGCTCGACGATCCGGCCAACAAGGTCTATCCGCTCGCCCTCGACATCGCCGGCCGCGACAACTGCGCCGTGGGCCGACTCCGTAAAGACTGCGCCCTCGACAACGGCCTCGCCTTTTGGGTCGTGGGGGACCAACTCCTCAAAGGAGCCGCGCTGAACGCCGTGCAGATCGCCGAGTGCCTGCTGTGACCCGTTGCCCAGCTTGCCCGCTCTAAAAGCTCGAAGCCACCGCATGGCCTCGAGCTTTCCTTTCCTCACCGGCCAGGATAAACTCCGTCCTGCCGGCCCATGCTCGCAAACGCCTCGTGAAAGGCCTGCCGCATCGGCGAGGCGTCACCGTTCGCCAGACCGGCGCGCTGGATGAGCAGGATGTGGATGGTCTTTTTCTCCGGATCGATCCAGCCCTGCGTCCCATGCGCCCCGCCATGGCCATAGGTGCCCGTGCTGAGCGTGCTGGTCACTCCCACCACTGGCGTCCGCACGACCTGGAAGCCCAGCCCCATGCCCATCCCCTCTGTGAATCCGGCCTTGAGATCCCCCGTGTGGTTGCGGGTCATCTGTTTCAGGCTCTCCGCGCTGATGTAGCGCCTGCCTTCGAGCTCGCCTCCGTTGAGCAACATGCGGTAGAGCTTCAGCAGATCCTCCGCGGTCGAAAAAAGACCGCCCGCGGCCAGCGGCGTGCGTTTCTTGCTCGAATAGGGCTCCGTCAGGTACTTGATCGTCGCCGGCTCCAGCCCCTTGCCGTCCGGTCCCGGCTTGTAGGAGGTGGCGAGGCGTTTTTTCAGGTCGCCACCGCCCGGCCAGAAGGTTGTGTCCTTCATGCGGAGGGGCTTGAAGAGCCGCTTCTCCAAAAAATGCGCGTATTCCTCGCCGCTGGCCACCTCGATCAAGCGGCCCAGCGTGTTGATGCCCGGATTGCAGTAGGACCACTTGCTCCCCGGCTCGAACTGAAGCGGGCTGAGGCCGTAGCTTATCACCGCCTCTTTTAGCGTCAGCACATCCAGCGCGTCCGCCTCCAACGGCCCCTGGCCCACAAGACCACTCGTGTGGGTGAGCAGGTCCTTGATTGTGACCGGGCGCGCGGGTTTCGCCAACACCGTGCGCTCCGCGCTTTTCTCCTTCACCAGCATCTGGCCGCGGAACTCCGGCAGATGCTTCGACACCGGGTCATCCAGGCCCAGCTTTCCCTCATCCACCAGCATCATCACGCCCAGCGCGGTCACCGGCTTCGTCATCGAGGCAATCCAGAAGAGGCTGTCCCTGGCCATCGGCACGCGGCTGGCGAGATCCTGAAACCCCACCGCCTCATGGCACACCAGCCGGCCCCCGCTCCATACCAAAGTCACGGCACCGGCCAACTCCTGCCGGTCCACAAAACCCTGCATGGCCTCCGCGATGGGTGTGCGCGGCGGGGCGGCCGCGTCTTTGCCGGCCACGGGTAGCGCGAAGGCGAGAACGAAAAGAAAATGACGTGTGGTGATCATCGGCGTGAATCTTCTGGCTGCAGTGGATGTGGGCAGGCTCAAACCTCCGGCAGCTCGAATCCGGCGGCGTACTCCTCCTCGCACAGCTTGTTGGCCTCCCCGGCAAACTCGCCGGTGAACCGGTTCGCCACCGGATCGAAGTCGAGCCACGGTCCCGCGACGATGGGCTGCGCGGCGAGGTCGATGTTGTTGTTCGCGAGGTTCTTGAGGAACTCCCCATACAGCTCCTGGCCGAATTTGTCCCCCTGGAGCCGCTCCTGGATCTCCCCGGCCTTCATCGCCCTGCCCAGTCGGTAGGACACATTCGCCAGATGAGACAAACAGGCCGCGTGGTGTCCGTGGCGGATGTGGAGCACGTCCTTCGTGTATTTCCCCGCGCGGATGCTGTCGATGAAGTTCTTCATGTGGCCAGGGCCGGTCAGGAAGTTCTCAAACTTCGTGATCGCCTTCCCCTCGTGGTCGTAGGCCTTCGACTCGGCCACATAGCCGCCCTCGCAGTGGATGATGTTACCAGTGCGGATGCCCTTGTAGGGCGGCTCGCCGGTCTTCGGGTCCACATTGCGCGCGGGCAGGCCAAATTTGTCCATGATCAGCGGCACCGGCTCATACGGATGAAAGGCGATCTGGCAGTTCGCGCTCTGCCCGTCATCCACATAGCCCCAGCGGTTGCCAAAGCTCATCACGCGCTTTGGCAGCGTGTCGGGATCACCCAGCGCCCAGCGCGCCACGTCATACTGATGCGGCCCCTGGTTGCCGATGTCGCCGCCTCCATACGGCCACTGCCAGTGCCAGTCGTAGTGGAATTGCTTCCGCATGACGGGCAGCTCCGGCCGTGGGGCTGACCACAGCTTGTAATCGACCGTGGCAGGCGGCGGCTGCGGGCCGTCCACCTTGTCGATGCTCATGCGCAGGCCGTGGACGAGCGCGTGGGAGAGCTTTGCCTTGCCGATGTGCCCCTCCTTGACCCACTGCATCGCAGCGGCCCATCCTTCATCAGACCGGCGCTGCATGCCATGCTGCACGATGATGCCTTTCGCGGCGGCCTTGGTGGCGGCGGCCATCAACTTGGCGCTTTCGATGAGGTTGTGGCTCACCGGCTTCTCGACATAGACATGTTTCCCGTGCTGGAGGGCGGTGAGCGCGATCAAAACGTGGCTATGGTTCGGCGTGGCAATGGTGACGGCGTCCACGTCCTTGTCCGCGCAGCATTCGCGGAAGTCACGATAGGTTTTCACCTGGATGTTGTCCTTTGCCAGCTCCGCCACGCGCTTGTCCACCACCGCGGAATCGACATCACAAAGCGCCACGACGCGCACGCCGGGCACCTTCAGCAGTTCCTTGATATGACCGCCGCCACGCCCGCGAAAACCGATCACCGCCACGCGCACATCCCCGTTCGCCCCCAGCGGCGCGGCCCAGGCAGGCATGGAAACGGCTCCGGCGAGGGAGGAGGCAAGAAAACGACGACGGGTGGTGGTGGACGCGCTCATGGTGCTCTTTCATACGCCGGTCATGACCTTGCCTTTGCGTCGTTCATGCCTAGCCGTGCCGGATGCAGCCACTGCCGACCCTCCACGAAATCGAAGCCGCCAAGGCCCTGATCCGCCCCCACATCCGCGAAACACCCACCTACCGCTGGCCCCTGCTGGAAGACGGCCTCGGCTGCGAGCTGTGGTTGAAGCACGAGAACCACACGCCCGTTGGCGCTTTCAAAATTCGCGGTGGCCTCGTTTACATGGACGAGTTGAAACGCCAGCAGCCGGATGTGCGCGGCGTCATCGCCGCCACCACCGGCAATCACGGCCAGTCCATCGCCTTCGCCGCCCGCCAAAGCGGCCTGCGCGCCGTCATCGTCGTACCGCATGGCAACAACCCGGAGAAAAACACCGCCATGCGCTCGCTCGGAGCCGAGTTGGTCGAGCATGGGCACGAATTCCAGGACGCGCTCGAATTCTCCCGCGATCTGGCCGCGCAGCAGGACCTGCATGCCGTGCCCTCGTTCCATCCCTGGCTCGTGCGCGGCGTGGCGACCTATGCGCTGGAGCTCTTTCGCAGCGTGGCGGCACTAGACGCCGTCTTTGTCCCCATCGGCCTGGGCTCCGGCTTCTGCGGCATCGCCGCAGCCAGGGAAGCACTCGGTTTGCAAACCAGGATCATCGGCGTCGTGTCCGAGCACGCGCCAGCCTACGCGTTGTCGTTTCAACGGCGCGAATTTACCGAGCAACCGAGCGCCACCCGCGTCGCCGAGGGCGTGGCCTGCAAAACCCCCAATCGCGATGCCTTGCAGCATGTCATCCAGCATGCGCATGACATCGTGACCGTGAATGACGACGAGGCCGTGCAGGCCATGCGTGCGATCATCCAGGCCACGCACAACATCGCCGAAGGTGCCGGCGCGCTGGCCTATGCCGCGCTAAAAAAAGAGCGCGGCCAATGGCAGGGCAAACGCGTGGCCTGCGTGCTCACCGGTGGAAATGCCAGCATGGCGATGCTCGCACAGGCGCTGGGGGCGTGATCAGCACAGATCCTGCATCGCGCGCATCTTCGCATGCGCCGCGCCGCGCAGCAGCAGTTCCTCGGCAAAGGATTTTCCCGCCTCAAGATCATCGCTGACCCCCGTGATGACAAACCCCGCCGCCGCGTTCAGCACGGCGATGTCGCGCTTCGCCCCTTTGATCGTGCCGGAGAGCACGCCTTCGAGAATCGCTGCGTTTTCACCCGCATCGCCGCCGACAAGCTCCTCGATCCTCGCCTTGGCAAAGCCCAGCTCCCTCGGGTCGAGCCTGGTCTCGTTGATCCGGCCTCCAGCCACCTGGCAGACCTGGTTCACGCCAAGACTGGAGAGCTCGTCCATGCCGCGTCCGTCGCCCGTGCTGCCGTGAACGACCCACGCACCCTTGCGGCCGAGCTGCACGAGGATTTCGCCAAACGTACGCGTCAGCTTTGGATCGAACACGCCGATGAGCTGGTAATCCGGCCGCCCGGGATTGAGCAGCGGCCCCAGCATGTTGAAAATCGAGCGCTGCCCCTCCGCCGCCAGCAGCTTGCGCGCCTCCACCACCGCCTTGAACGCCGGATGATACAACGGCGCGAAAAAGAAGCCCAATCCGATCCTCTCGATGCCCGCGACGACTTTTTCCCTCGGCAGGTCGATCTTGATGCCCAGCGCCTCCAGCACGTCCGCGCCGCCCGCCTTCGAGGTGATGCCACGGTTGCCGTGCTTCGTCACGCACACGCCGCCCGCCGCCAGGATGAACATCGCCGTCGTCGAGACGTTGAACAGATGAAGCTGGTCCCCGCCCGTGCCGACCACATCCAGCATCGGCCCCGGCAGTTTCGCGCGATCCAGCCCCGGATCGACCGCCAGCTTCAGAAACTCGTTCACAAACCCCGCGATCTCCGCCGGTGTCTCGCCCTTCCTCGCCAGCGCGCGCAGGAAACCCGCCTTCACACCTGCCTCCACCGCCGGATCGACCAACTGCGCCGCCGCCGCGGCGATTTGCACAGCGTCGAGGTTCTTCCGGGCGGTCAACTGGTTGGTGAGAGATTCCATATGTTGATTCTGGCCGCTGGCCCTTCGTTTGGCAATCACTTGAGCGTTTGCCACCCGTGACGTTTTGGCCTAATCTCGTCCCATGAGCAGCCGCGACACCACTTTGTTGCAAGCCAGCCAATGTCCCCCGCCCTCCGCCCCGAAGACCTCCTCCTCGAAGAGGCCATCGCTGTCTGCCGAGGAGCTGTGGGCCATGGTGGAGCGGAATCTGGGCCGAAAGCTGAGCTGGATTCCCAGCGGTGTCGAGAAACCGAAGCGCTGACGGCCTGGGCGGACACGAAGGATTTGTGGGTGGAAGATTTGGTTCCCAGCCCGCTCGCTGATTCGAAAACACGCGAGCATCACATCTTCCGCGTCGCCGAGGATCCCTCCCGCATCTACAAAATCACCAAAGGCCCTGGCTGGGGCATTTTCCCCGCCTCGCTGGCCACCACGCGGCACAAGCCGGTGCGCTACTGGTTCGAGGACCGTCCCGCGTCCCCCCGTGAGTACTTTGAGCGTTTGCTGCTCTCCAATACGCACCTCATGCACGATCTCGACCGCGAGGCGTATCCCGAGTTGAACCGCCTGGAGGGCTTCGTCATCAGCCATGGACGGCTGGAGGCTGTCACCTCGCAGCCGGTTTTCATCGGTACACCGGCACCGCCAGATCAAATGGCCGCGTGGTTCATCGAGCGCGGCTTCATCTTCATCCGTTCATGGACATGGTTTCGCCCGGCGGATGGCCTGGCGGTCTTCGACGCGTGGATTGACAACATCATGGTCTGCGAGCACGGCCTCGTCCCCTTTGACGTGATCCCGCTCCTGGCACAGGGCAGCCTGCTCGACTCCTTGCACGCCGCCGTCGCCCGCCTCCAATCTTAACTCTGAACTCCGAACCTTGAACTCC
Organism: Verrucomicrobiaceae bacterium; assembly: GCA_015075365.1. GTDB lineage: Bacteria > Verrucomicrobiota > Verrucomicrobiia > Verrucomicrobiales > Verrucomicrobiaceae > Prosthecobacter. The sequence continues at coordinate 135,250 of JABTUN010000003.1, read as the reverse complement.
GAACCCATCCTCGGCATCGACCTCGGCACGACGAACTCGCTCGTCGGCGTGGTGGACAGCGGCTTTCCCATCCTGCTGGCGGACGAAAACGGAGACCGCAGCACGCCCAGCGCGGTGAGCTACGGCGACACGCTCCTCGTCGGCGCGGCGGCTCTGCGTCAGCGCGCGCTCAATCCCGCGCGCACCGTCACCTCCGTGAAGCGCCTGATCGGCCGGCGTGGCGGCGAGAGTGATTGGAAACCTCGCTACGACCTCAAAGAACTCGGCGTGACGCCCGTGGAGGTGTCGGCGGAGATCCTCAAGCGGCTAAAAGCCATCGCGGAGCGCGCGCTGGAGCAAAAAGTCAGCCGCGCGGTCATCACCGTGCCTGCCTTCTTCAATGACGCACAACGCGCGGCGACGAAGAAGGCGGGCGAACTCGCCGGACTCACAGTGGAGCGCATTTTGAGCGAGCCGACCGCCGCCGCGCTCGCCTACGGCCTCGACAAGCTCACGGAGCACCAAAAAGTGGCCGTTTATGACCTCGGCGGCGGCACCTTTGACATCAGCGTGCTCGAAATGCGCGAGGGCGTCTTCCAAGTGCTCGCCACCGCTGGCGACACGCAACTCGGCGGTGATGATCTCGACCGCGCGCTCGCGGAGTTCATCGCCCAACGGCTGAATTTGCCACCGAACGACATCCGCGTGCTTGAGGGGGCCGAATCGGTCAAAAAGCGCCTCTCCAATGACGAATCCGCCTCTTTCGACACTTTGACCATCACGCGCGCGGACCTCGAAAAGATCGCGCGCCCCTGGCTGGAGCGCACGCGCGCGCATTGCCTGCGCGCTATGAGCGATGCGGGAGTGAAAGCCGCCGATCTCGACGAGGTCATCCTCGTCGGCGGCAGCACGCGCATGCCACTCGTGCGCCAGTTTGTGGCCGAGTTGTTCGGCAAGGAACCCAACACCTCGCAAAACCCCGACGAAGCCATCGCGCTCGGTGCCACAATCCAGGCGGGCATCCTCAGCGGCAGCTTGCGGCAGGTTTTGCTGCTCGATGTCACACCGCTGTCGCTCGGCATCGAGACTTTCGGAGGATTGATGAACATCATCATTCCGCGCAACACGACCATCCCCGCCAAGGCCGGCGAGATGTTCACCAACGCCGTCGCCAACCAGGACGCCATGCTCATCCGCATCCTTCAGGGCGAGCGCGAACTGGCGAAGGACAACTGGGAGCTTGGCCGCGTTGACGTTCCATTTCCGCCGGGCCCGAAAGGCAGTGCGCGCGTCGGCGTGCAGTTCAGCCTCGACGCGGATGGCATCCTCAATGTGCTCGCACGAGACACCGCCACCAACACCGACACCACGCTCGAAATCCGCGGCACCGCCATCGACGTGGCGGACGAACGAGTGGAGCAGATGATCGCCGAGAGCGTCGAATTCGCCTTCGATGACATGAACGAACGCATCTGGACGGAGGCTCGAATCAAGGCGGAGGAGCTTCTCCCCGCCGTGGATGCCGCGCTGGCCCAACTGGGCGATTCCATCAGCGAATCCGAAACACAGGAAGTGCGCGAGCACGCCGCGAAGGTGCGTCAGATCCTCGACTCCGCCGATCACGACGCCCGCGCGCTCAAGGCCGCCACCCAGCAGCTCGACGACGCCACGCAGACCCTCGCCGTCATGCTCATCGACCGCGCCATGGAAGAATCTCTGGCGCGGCGCGGGCTGGTGTGATTGCATGGGCACATGAAACGACGCGCCTTTGCAGGTTCGCTGGCCGCCTGGCCGGTCTTTGCCGCCACACCCCGGAAAGAGGAAGATCAAACGATCTGCGGCATCGCGGAGGCTTTCCTGAAGGAGCACGGCATTCAAGGCATGGCCATCGCCTACGGACGCGACGGGGAGGTCGAGTTTGAGTCGGGGTTTGGTTTTGCGGATGAGGCTGGCGAGGAGGCGGTGACGCCGGAGCATCGCTTCCGCATCGCCAGCATCTCCAAGCCCATCACCGCCACCGCCGTGATGATGTGTGTCGAGAAAGGCCTGTTGAAGCACGACGACAAGGTTCTCGGCACGAAAGGCATCCTGGGTGGCAATCACAACGGCGATCTGGCCGCCATCACCATCGACCATCTGCTCACGCACACGAGTGGCGGCTGGGCGAACGACAAAGACGATCCCATGTTCAGAAACCCGGCGCTGTGGCACGAGGAACTCATCGCCTGGACGCTCGCGAACCAAAAACTCACGCACAAGCCCGGCGAGCACTACGCGTACTCGAACTTTGGTTACTGCCTGCTGGGCCGCGTGCTCGAAAAAGTCACCGGGCAGCCATACGCCGCGCTGATTGCGAACGAGATATTTTCCAAATGTGGCATCACCAGCATGAAAATCGCCGGAAACACGCTGACAGACCGCCAGCCGAAGGAAGTGATGTATCTGACAGAAAAACCCGGCGCGGCCTACGGCATGAACGTCGCGCGGATGGACGCGCACGGCGGCTGGATCGCCACGGCGGGTGATCTGGTGCGCTTTGCGTCGCAACTGCCCAAACTGCTCAAACCGGAGTCCATCCGCGCGATGACCACTCCCGGTGTGAACAAGGGCTACGCACGCGGGTGGAGCGTGAATCCGGTGCCGAACTGGTGGCACGGCGGCTCCCTGCCCGGCACGAGCACCATCATGGTCCACACCGCCAGGGGAATGTGCTGGGCTGGCCTGCTCAACGGCCGCAAAGAAGGCATCGGTCTCGCTCTGGACCGGTTGATGTGGCGGATGGGCGGTGAGGTGAAAGCGTGGGCGCTTTGAGCGGCCGGCAAGCTTTGGTGTTACGATTTCACCCCGCGAATCAGCAAAACCCAGTCCCCTGGCCAGCGGCTGCTTTTGGGCTCGATGTTGGAGAGCGAAAAAACATGGCGGTCATGCTTGATGCGCCCAAGCTCGGCTCCAGTCGCCGGATCGAAGGCCGTTGCATGCACATTGCCTCCCTCGGATCTGAGACGTTTGGTCTCCAGAGTCACGGACTCATTGCCCGCCGGCACATACACAACAGCCCATGTGCGGCCTTCGGCGATTGCGGCCATGGGTCGCCTCGCCGGGTCCGCTGGCGGCACGCCCTGCACAAACGCGTCATCCCGCCGCAGCTCCGTCCAGTCGAGCCCTTCGATGAACTTTTTCATCACGCCCATCTGCGTCGCGCCGGGCAGGTCGAGCGCCTTTTGCCACGGTGTGCGTGCATCGGTCTGCTGCTGGCGTTTGTCGAGGTCGTGGAATTGCCACACGCTGTGCGTGCCATAGACGTGGCCGCAGGCACCGCTGAGGACGCTCCACCATGCGGCGCGGCGCACGTCGTAGTCGTCGAACCATTCCGTGGGCTTCTTGTCCTTCATGAGGCTGCGCACGGGATGGTCTTCGTAACACGGCTCACCATCAAGGGTGGGCTTGAGGGGCTTCAGCGCGAGGTTCTTCGCGTTCATGTCGTAGTTCGGCTTCGCGCGATGACTGTGGCCGCTTTGAAACATGTGGAAGTCGAGCCACGGCTCGTCGGGCCAGTAGTCGGAGGAGTTCGCGCCGCCCTTCGGGTGGTAGGTGATGAGGTGCCTGCCGCCGTCGCCCTTCCTTAACCCGGCTGCCATGGCGCGGATGATGGCGCGGTGCGTGTCGTTTTCGACGGGACGATCTCCGCCGAGCACCCAAATGATGGGTTTGTCCTTGTAGCGCCGCGCCAGCCACTCGCAGTAGGTCGCCGCGTTCTCCGGCGTGAAGATCTCCGGCCCCTTGCCCCACTTCTTGTTCCATTTGTCGCCCCAGGTCGGCAAAAGAGCCGTGTAGAGGCCGAGCGAGGCCGCCTTGTCGATCACCCAATCGACATGCTGAAAGTAGGCGTCGCGTGGCTTCGTCGGATCGTTGTTTTCAAGCGGCAGCTCGCCGTAGGCATTCGGTTTGTCGAACTCAAACTCCGCCAGCGCCACGGCCAGGATCGTGTTGAAGCCCTTGTCCGCGCGGTTTTTCAAATACAACTCCGTTTCCTCCCGCGTGAGCCGGTGAAACAGCTCCCACGCCGTGTCCCCGAGCAAAAAGAACGGCTTCCCATCACTTGTCGCCAGATGCCGGTGATCCTCCGCCACCTTCAAATCCGGCAAAGCGGCGTGAAGAGGCGCGCAAAAGGCGGCCAGGGCGAAAAACAGGCGTTTCATGGTGTGCGGATTGAAAACTGAAAATGAAGAACTGAAAATTGAAAAATGACCCCGGCGGACGTTATCTGGCTCCTCCAACGTGAAACTTGGAACCTGAAACTTGAAACGCAGCATCCAACCATGACTCCCCAGCAAAAAGCAGAATCCCTTGGCCTCACCTTCACCAAGCAAGCCCCCGGCTACCTCAACCTCTGCATCCGCAGCGGCAACCAGCTCCTCACGTCCGGCCATGTTAGCGACCTCAAAGGCAAGCTGGGAGCCGATTTGAAGACCGAGGATGGCTACAAGGCCGCGAAGAACTGCGCGGAAAAAGTGCTGCGCTCCGTCTGGGACACCCACGGCACGCTCGACGGCCTCAAAGTCATCAAAGTGCTCGGCTGCGTGAACTCCACGCTCGACTACAGCGACCAGCACCTCGTCATCAACGGCTGCAGCGACCTCCTGCACGAAATCTTCGGCAAGGAAGGCGATGGCTATCACGCCCGCAGCGCCCTAGGCTTCGCCCAGCTCCCGACCGGGGCCGCCGTCGAGGTCGAGGCCATCTTTGAGATCAAGGCGTGATCTCTGCGAACATCGCTGCCACATCCAGGCAGAATGAGGGAATAGTTGAACTCTGTGCCCGCGAGCTGACGACATCATGCTGCTGATAGCCGCCGGAGGTCGGCTGACGGTATATCTCCACGCAGCGGCCTTCCGTATCCACGAGCCAGTATTCCTTCACTCCGGCCTCCGCATAAATTTCAGCCTTGGAGCGATCCGTGTCGATTGTGGACACGGCGACTTCGATGATAAACTCGGCGGTGTCTGGATGCTGATGGGCAAAATCAGACTCCCCCCCCCGAATGACGGCCAAATCCGGCTCGGGCTCAGAATCCACGCATGTGATGGGATCCTCTTTTTGAAGAAGAAATTCCGCTGGGAGCTGCTGACGCAACAATGCCTCCAAATAGCGGACAAGGCGGACATGAAAACGTGATTTGGGCATTTTTTCAAAGATGACTCCGCGCAGCAGTTCCGCTCTCTCGGTGATGAGCCCACGCTCAGCGAGATCATGGTAAGCCCGAACGCTGAGCGGCAAAACGCGTTCGCGTGCTTCGTGAGATTCCAAGACGGTGTTGACCATGACTGGCCCAGTTTGTCATCCGGCACCGGCTTTGTCGATGAAATCCTCCGGGTTGTCATTTTGTCCCCGGAAGCTACTCTCCCTGCCCCCAATGCCCCGCGTCCACATCAAAACCTACGGCTGCCAGATGAACGAGCGCGACACCGAGCAGGTGTCGCAGATGTTCGTCGAGCGCGGCTATACCATGACGGCGACCGATACGGACGCGGATGTGGTTTTGATCAACACCTGCTCCGTGCGGGATCAGGCGGAGCAGAAGGCACTGGGCAAGATGGGCATGGTGCGCCGCCGGCGCATCCCGCTCGTCACCGGCTTCATGGGCTGCATGGCTCAGAGCCGCGGCAGCGAGCTGGTGGACAAGGCCAGCGTCGATCTCGTCGTCGGCACGCAGAAGTATCACCGCGTCGTCGATTACGTCGATGAGATCATCCGCAAGAAGGAGGCCACGCTCATGGACGACGAGCGCTTCTCCATCGTCGATGTCGAGGAGGAGGAGCAGTCGCAAAACACCATCCGCGACCACACGCTGAAGGAAAAGCAGGCCAGCGCTTTCGTGAGCATCATGCAGGGCTGCAACATGAAGTGCACCTTCTGCATCGTGCCCTACACCCGCGGCGAGGAACGCGGCCGCCCCATCGCCGACATCGTGGAGGAGGTGAAACGCCTCGCCGATCGCGGCGTGAAGGAAGTCACGCTGCTCGGCCAGATCGTGAATCTCTACGGCAGGCACGAATTCCCCGTCGTCGATGGCAAAAGCCCCTTCGTGCAGCTTTTGGAGGCCGTGCATGAGGTTCCCGGCATCCAGCGCATCCGTTTCACAAGTCCGCATCCCATCGGCTACAAAAAGGACCTCATCGAGGCCTTCACCTACCTGCCCAAACTCGCCGAGCACGTGCACCTGCCCGTGCAAAGCGGCAGCGATGCCATTTTGAAGCGCATGCACCGGCCTTATTCGACGGCGAAGTTCATCGATCTCATCGAGCGTATCCGCGCCGCTCGTCCCGGCATCGCCGTAACCACCGATGTCATCGTCGGATTCCCCGGCGAGACCGAGGAGCATTATTTGGAGACACGCGCCCTGTTTGAAAAGCTGCGCTTCGACAATGCCTTCGTCTTCCGCTACTCCAAACGCCGCGGCACGCCCGCCGCCGAGATGGAGGACGCCCTGCAAGTGCCCGAAAAGGTCAAAGAAGAGCGCAATCAAGACCTCCTCGCGCTCGTCAACAGCATCGCCCTGCCGATGTATGACGCGCTCGTCGGCAAAGACGTCGAGATCCTCTGCGAAGGCCCCAGCAAGACCAATTCCGAGCGCCTCACCGGCCGCACCGGCAGCAACCGCATCGTCGTCTTCGACGGCAACCCCGCGCGCCACACCGGCGAGATCTTCAAAGTCCGCATCAAGGAGGCCGGACACTTCACGCTGTTTGGTGATCCGGTAATGTTGGGATAACGGTGGGAAGCTCGTGGAGGCCGACGTTGTGTTTATCCTCTAAATCTCGAGTCCAGAACCAGACTGGAAATAGTGAACGGGGGCTGACTTAGCTGTTTGGCTTGCAGTTTCAGACTCTGTGCTGCGGCATCTATGGCGTTTGCGCTATCGTCCTTGCTACCTGGTTTCGCAGTCCAGGCGATGACATAGAGACCGTGGGTCCAGCCTTCCGTTTCTTGGCGTTGTTGAAGATAGCTGAGAAGCTGGGTCTTCATGGCGGTCTCACGCTCCCGCTTGTTGCCCGCGCGGACGATTTTCACCTCAATCACCACTGTGATGATTTTTTGCGAAGCGTCTGGAGGCGTAAGCTGCACCAGTATGTCCGTGCGGTCCTCGCTGGCGAGTTCGACCTCTGTTTCGGCAAGCACATCCAGCTCGTTTTTCAGCCATTGGCGCATCTCTTTGGCGATGATCTTCTCATGCTTCGGCTTCTGAGGGGCGATGTCCCAAAGCCGGTGCCAATCGCCAGCAAGTAGGCTGCATTCCCATTTTTTCAGGCTTTCGATAATGGCAGCGAGCAGTTCATCCGCATTGCGAGCGAGCCGCGCGTGAGTTCGCGAGGTGAACTGGAAGAAAGATTTGGGATCAAGGTGCTGCTGGGCCTCGTCGGCGCGAGCCTGGGCGGCACGATGGTGGTGCCAGTGACGGGTGCGGTGTCTTCGTGCAGTGCGTCTCTCGTCATCGTCTTCCACAATGGGGAAATCGACATGCAGGCCGCGTGCGGAGGCCTCCTGGGTGATGTGGTCCCGGTGCTCTTTGGCGAGATCGAGGCCGGTGACGCCGCTAAAACCGCCTCCATAATGCTTTTCATCCATCTCAGGGAATGCCTGCCAGATGGCATTGGCTAGCTCAAGAATGGCTGAGGAGGGCCAAGCCGAGAAATCAGGACGGTCCGTGATGGAGTCGATGGTGTGGGTGGCATGGAAGGTAGCCTCACGGACGAGTTTTTTGTCCCGGAGAAGCTCCCGCACTTCTGTGGCGAGTCGGCCATTCACGAGAAAGGCACAGGCTGCGAGCATGGCGGCTTTGGCATCCGGTGTTGGGATGGCGTTTTGCCGTTCCAGCCAGTGGTTTCCGGCCTGGATGGCATCTGTTTCGGAAAAATGAGCCAAGGCGCGAATGGCGTTGGGAAAGCCTTCGGGCTGGATTTCCTCCTCGGTGATGATGGCGAGCAATTGCTGGCTCAATGCCGTGCTCCAATAGTTTTCGATGCTTCGCAGCTCACCGAGAGAGCCTTTGGAGAGATAACGGCGGCGAATGACTTGGCCGAAAGCGACGGCAAATTCGTGGGGGAAGAGTTTGGCGAGATTTTCGACACTCAAACCCTCCGGCGGAGTGCCCAGGCCGCCGAAGGACGAGAGGGTGCTGTAGAACAATGGCAGCCAGCGAGAAGCGATTACATCGCGGAGCGGACCTAGGGACTGAAACTCCTCCCAACAGGCTGAGAGGGCCATGAGGCCGTTGATGCCTTCATGGACATCTTGTGCCTGATCGAGCGGCATCTCGAAAAGGTAGCGTCGAGCCGCATCACGCATCCAGGACTCACCTTCGCAGATTTTTTGCTCGGGGCCGAATTCCGTCGCGTGAGGAGCCATGCCGTGTTCGCGGGCTGACAAAAGACTGTGAACGGCTGGCCAGACGATTTCACCTTTGGCATGTTCCTTCTGGCAAGACTCAGCATAGGCGAGAAGGCGTTTCTGGAAGGCAGTTTCGCGCTGCGACTGTCGGTGTTGGAATTTTTCACCTTCTAGGCGGTCTTCTTCTCGTCGTTGCGCAATGCTGCGTTCGATGGCTTCCACGAAGGTTTCCGCGTTTTGAGGCTGAGGCAGCAGGCTGGATAAAAAGGAGTTTTTCGCTGCTGCTGCATTCAGTTTGGACCCGTGAGCGCCGGAGATATCACAGCGATACACTAAACTTTGGATGAGCAGGGCATAGCGCCATGCAACGGATTCATCTGCGGACACCAATTGGTCTAAGCACCACTCAAAATCCTCTTCTGCCACCAACCAGTCGGATGCCAGCGCCCATTTGCGTGCGGAGTGTTTTTCGAAACCTGAATGCTGAATGAGTTTTGGGATGATCTGACGACGCAGGTTGGGATCATTGAAAGGGGGCTTTCTGGAATCCCAGCTCTGGTTTGCATCTCGAAGCGGGTGACGGTGTTTGATGATGCAGGCGTTCCAGTAGTCCACAAATGCTGTGGATACTTCGGGCTTGTCCAAATGCTGCACGGCGAGCTTGAGAGCACCTTCATTCAAGTCGTTGGCAAAGGACAGGCTGTCATGGATGAAGTCTGGATGCTTTCCGAGGTGATTGAAGGTGGCGGGCAGGTCTTCTGGGGTCAGGTGCTCGTGCACATGGCGAGCATACTTTTCATGGTATCTGATGTGTTTCCTTGGCACGAGCCAGTCGAGCACGTCGCGGACAGGAACTTTATTCGAAGAGACGACGAGAATGTCCAAAGCAGCTCCGAGTAGCGCACCGTGGAGATCGACAGGTATCTCTTTGCGCAGGACAGCTTTCCATTGCTCATCGTAACCTTCGCGAGCGAGGCTGTGGAGCACGCGTGCGATCTTGATTTGGAGATACTCCGATTCCGTGGGGTAGATTTCCCAAAGGAAAGCAACAAGGTCTTTGGCGTCCGCTTGATCGGCTTTTTGGGCAATTTCGAGAGCGAGTTCGTGGGAGGCTTCGTCCACATCGGTGCGGGTGAGCCAGGAGCGAATCTGGTCGGCGATTTTGGGATGGGTGAGGGTGACGAGGTGGGCTTGGCGGATGGCGGGATCGACGACTTTGGCTTTATCAGTGGCATCGAGGAGGGCGGTTATGATTTCCTCGCGCTCGGCATGCGGGAGACTGGCGGCATCAAGCCAGAGGAGGGTGAGTGGATCGCTCTCGCGCAGGATTGTGCGGAAGGTATCATCGACGCGGGCTAGCCACGCAGCGACGGAGCGCAAGGCTGGGAAGACACGCCATCGGCCGTCGATCTGAGCGCCGAAGAGCATTTTGAGGCGTTCGGGGGCGAGCTTTTGGGCGCTCAACCAGTCGGCAGCGAGCCATTCTTGATGGACTTGGCTTTCAAATACATGGCAGTCGCCGAGCTGGTGAAAGAGGCGGCTATGACGCAGGAGGTCGTCGAAATCTGCGAGTTGGAGGCTGTGGCGTTGGTTTTGCCAAACTTCGTCGCTAAGGGTGAGGTCGGTGATGCCGAGGGTGTCGTCATCGGCGGAGGCTTTCAGGGTAAAGCGTGCTTTGCCAGACCAGATCATGGCGGCGGCAACATGGCCTGCGATGCGTTGCCGCAAGGAGACATTCTTGAGCGATGTTTCCCAGCGGGGTGAGTCCTCGGGTGAGTCGGTGAGGTGGCAGTGGGCGAGGACTTGTTCGCGGATGGCATCGCCGTGGGAGATGGAGATGCTTTGGCGTCCGGATTTTTCAAAACCATCAAGCAGTCCAAGCAAGCCCTGCGGCCAGCAGGCGACGGGGCGGAGGTGTCGGTCGTGCATTTGGGACCAAAACTTCTGCGCATCGTCTTTGCCAAAGCGGTCGTGAAGGGTGGTAGTGACATCACAGTGACGCAGCGGACAGAGGATGTAAGTCTTGGCGGCGTCATTCGGCCAGAGAGAGGTCAAATCCGCGAGGTGCTCGATGGGGCGTGACCAACGGCAGGAGATGACGAGACGATGAATGGGGTGTCCGGCAGGCGTGAGCTGGCTGCGCAGCCAGGCACGGAGCTGGAGGACGAAGTTTCGATTCGAGAGCAGGGCCTCATCCAGTCCGTCGATGACGATGCGGGTGGGCTGGGCTGGCGGAATGAATTTGGAAAGGTAGTCGGCGGGATGGGCGGAGCCGATTTCTTTGGCTTGGAAGAGCCGGGCAGTGGGTCCGAACCATTTTTCTGTGTCAGCGGTTGTGAGTTCGTGTGATTTTCCGGAGCCGGGGCGTCCGAGGAGGAGGAGAAAGGGGACTTCAGCCAAATTGCTGAGGTGGGTGAGGCCGGGCAAAGTTTTCTCGATCACGGCGATGCCATCGTCGTCTTTGTAGATGGGCAGAAAATCGTCATCGACCCAGCGGTGCTGCTCCCATTCCCTTTCGGGCATCCAAAGACGCACCCAAGGTTCGGTGGGAGGGCGCTTAGAGCTGGAAATGGCATTCGACATTCGCGATTCGCGAATATAGTAGCACATTCTCGCGCATGCTCAAGCCTCATGACATCCTCGTCACGCTCAAACTGCTCCTAGCTCCGGAGGAGACTCCTCCGACGTATGCGGGACTGGCTGCGGCTCTGCAAATGAGCGCCTCGGAGGCGCATTCGGCGGTAGCACGGGCAGTGGAGGCGGGTTTGCTGCGAAAGCCGCTCGCTGGAAGCGGGCGGACGATGCCGCTGCCGGTGCGGGCGGCTTTGAGAGAGTTTTTGGTATCTGGGGTGAAGTATGTCTGGCCTGCGGGGCGCGGGCCTGTGACGCGAGGTGTCCCAACGGCGGGGAGCCTGCCTGCGGTGGCGTCTTTGCTAGGCATGCCGCAGCCAGATCTCGCGATGGTCTGGCCGCATCCGGAGGGAGTGCGCGGGGAGTCCGTGGAGCCACTGTATCCGCGTGCGGCTGCAGTAGTAGCGAATGATGCTGCACTGCATGAATGGCTGGCCTTGATCGACATCCTGCGGCTGAAAACCGGACGTGAGGCCGCTCTGGCCGCTGCCGCCATCCAGAAGAAACTGCAATGAACGACCAACTCAACGCGGAGGAATGCCGTAAGATCATCGCCAAACTGGCGGAGCTGTTGCCTGATGCGTTGGCTGCCAAGTTTCCCAGACGACCCAGCTTTGGATTTGAGGAAGACGAAGAAGAGAGGGAGATCATGCGCACTCGATGGGACCCCGTTTTTACCGGCGGCGGCATCGTTGGCCTGCTCATCACAGATTCAGAGGCTCAGCAAGCCTTGTTCACGAAGGATGTCGATGTCGTGTTGGAAATCGCGACCAATCTTGAATTCCAATCAATGGAAAGCGCACTGGAGCGTGCGGGATTTAAGCGTCGGCCCGGCGAAGAAGCGGAACGCATCTCTTGGGACTGGCATGGTGTGCGAGTAGATACACTGCCAAACCGCCGCATCATCTCCTTGCCACATAACCCTTGGTTTGCAGCTCTCATGCAAAGCGCGCAACGCATTGAGGTGATTCCGGGGCGGCATGCGTGGATTGCATCAGCACCTTGTTTTATCGCGACGAAATTTCAGGCTTTTTGGGATCGTGGCCGGAAAGACATTCTGAAAAGCAAAGATCTCAAGGATATCTTGGTTGTGGTGAACGGGCGAAGCGAGTTGCCGCTTGAAATTCAAAGTGCCGCTCCTGAAGTGCTGAGATATTTGCAGCTCAATTTTGGCAGAATACTTGAGGATGGAGAGATCATCGAATGCCTGCCTCAACTGGTCCCAGAAGCCATTCGCGAAGAGCTAGTCGTGCGGAGAATGCGAGAGATTTGCTCACCAGCATAAGAACTGATTTTCACTCTTCCTGATCGTTCACACGGAAGCATTGCTGACAGTCTGTCGCTGGCTATCAGGGCCGCATGCCCATCTCCCTCCAGCCCCTCACCCGCGAGCACGCCGCGTCGTTTTGTCAGCTCGTCATCGCCTTGGCGGAGTTTGAGAAACTGACGCCGCCGGACGCGGCGGCGCAGGGGCGGCTGGTGGAGGATGCTCTCAGTGAGAAGCCGCGGATCGAGGTGTGGCTGGCGTTTGTGGACGGGGCGGAGGTGCCGTGCGGGTATTTGATCCTCGTGGAGACGTATTCGAGCTTCCTCGCGCTGCCGACGCTCTACATCGAGGATGTGTTTGTGCTGCCGGAGCATCGCGGCGCGGGTGTGGGCGGTGCGTTGCTGAAAAAAGCGGCGACTCTGGCCTATGAGCGTGGCTGCGGTCGCATGGAGTGGACGGCGCTGGATTGGAATGTGAACGCGCAGCGCGTGTATGAGCAGCGCCTGGGCGCAAAGCGCATGAGCGAGTGGTTTCTCTACCGCATGACGCGTGATGATCTGGCGCGGTATCTGGCTGAGTAGGAGGGCGCGAAATGCGTTCCGGGACTACTTCTTCACCACCTCGCGCGGGGGCGCGTTGCCGAGCGTCGGCACATCCGGCAGCTTTTGCGTGAAAATCCATGCGATGATGTCCCAGCGCTGCTCGGGGGTGAGCACGCCCTCGAAGCTGGCCATCGGCGTGCCGTTGAGGCCGGTCGCGAGCACGCGGTAGATGTCCTGCGGACGGTCGCCGCAGCGCAGATGCGGCTGGCGCAGGTCGGACGGCCTGGCCGGCTGCTCCCAGATGTCCTTCAGTGTCGGCACGACCACGCCATTTCCATCGGCGGCGGGACCGTGGCAGGCGGAGCAGTTTGTCACGAACAATGCCCTGCCCTTCTCCGCATGCGTGGCCTTCTGCTTTGCATCCTCCAGCCACGCGGGAGGTTCCGGGAAGGTCAGTGGCTCCGCGTAGTTTTCCGCCTTGCGCCAGCGGCGGGAGAAGGACTTCACATACTCGATGACGTTCGTCACGTCCTCGTCCGAAAGCTGGGCAAACATGCCCATCGCGGTGCCGGTGAGGCCGTGCTTGATCGTGTGGCGCAGGTCGTCCTCCGTTGGCAGCGCGCCGGAAGGCGTGGTTCGGAACTTGAACATGCCCTCGCGAAACGAGCGCGGGCGCGGGCTCAGCGTCGGTGCCATCTCGCCCTTGCCATCGCCACGCGGGCCGTGGCAGACGATGCAGTTGCGCTCGAAGAGGTATTTCCCCTCCATGTAGCGGTTGAAGTCCAGCATCACAGGCTCCGCGGCAGACAGGCACGCGGCGGTGAGGAGCAGGATGATGGCGGAAAGATGCATGGCGCGGACAACTTTGGCACGAGATAACGCCCCGGCAGCAGCCGGAATGCCACCAAAGTGGTGATCGACTGCGCGATTTTTGCGCCGCTACGCCACCACCTCGACCCGGCTCGTCCCCCCTGCCCCGCGGATCACGCGCACCTGCTTCGTCAGCCGTTCTTTGAGCAAATCAACATGCGAGATCAGCCCGATGGTCTTCCCGCGGGATCGCAGGTTTTCCAACGCACTCAGCGCCACCTCCAGCGTCTCTGAATCGAGCGTTCCAAATCCTTCATCAATAAACAGCGAGTCAATCGGATGATGCCGACTCGCCAGCTCGCTCAGCCCCAAAGCGAGCGCCAAACTCGCCAGGAAACTCTCGCCACCTGACAGGCTCTCCATCGGTCGATCCACGTTCGCTTGGTAAAGGTCCACGATGCGCAGATCCAGCTCATCCCCTTCCGCCGCCATCAGGCGATAACGTTCGGCCAGCACCTTCAAGTGCTCGTTCGCCAGCCCGATGAGCTGCCGCAGCGTGAGCGATTGCGCAAAGCGTGAGAACTTCGCGCCATCCGCCGAGCCGATCAGCTCCTTCAACCTTCCCCAGCGCAGCGCCTCGGCCTCCGCCGCCTGCAATTCCGCTCCACCGGCCTCGCGACGCTTCTTCGCGTCGTCATCGTTTTTGAGCTGCTGTTCCAGCGATCCGAGTTCCGTGCGCTTTGTCGCAAAAGCCTCGCTGAGCTGCTTCGTGGTCGTTTCCAGCTCGCTCAAGGCCGCAGCCGTCAGCACGCTCTGGCCTTCGAACGGCTTCCGACGCGTCTCAAGCTGCTCCAGCTTCGCCAAGTTGGCCGCGAGCTGCGTTTGCAGCGTGTTCAGCTTCGTCTCCGCCTCGCGCAGCGCCTTCTCCGCCGATGAAACGCGGCCTTCATGCTCCTGTCGATCCTCTGCCAGCGTCTTGCCGCCGAGCAGCTCGCTCAACTGCCCCTTCAACGCATCCGCCTTCGCTCGCAGTGACACGCCTTCGGCCTTCAATTCATCCAGCCGCTTCGTTTTTGCCACCTCATCCGCCTTCGCGAGCTGCACATCCCCTTCGAGCTTCTGACGCTCGCTGCGTTGCTGCGCCGCTTCCTGCTGCTTCTTCGTGAAGGTGGCCGAGCGCTTCTCCAGCGCATCGAGCGCATTCTCGACTTCGCGTGGCGAAGCAAAGTTGCCCAGTTGCTGTGCAACTGGAGCCAGCCCTTGTTGCGCAGCAACAAGGCAACTTTCCAGCGCCTCCACATCCGGCACCTCCATCTCTCCCAGCGCCTTCCGCACCTCCTCCATCCGCTTCTTCTCCGCGCTCAACTCTGCCTCCATCTTCGCCAGCTCTCGCTCCAGCACCGTCAGCGCTCGCTGAGCCTGCTCATGCTGCTTCTCCAAGCCCACGAGCAGCTTCCGCGCGGCTTGCAGTTGCGATTCAAAGCTCGTCTCGGCACTCGCAAAAGGATGCTCCGTGGCACCGCAGAGCGGACAAGGCTCTCCAGTCTTCAAATCGTGCCGGCGCTCATCAAAACCGGCCATCAGCTCCGACTTCCGCACAATCTCACGCTGCACGTCGATCTTCTCGGCGAGTCGTTTTTGCTCCTCACGATCCTTCTCGGCCTTCGCGAGGCCTTCAGCGGCCTTTTTCGTCCAAACGGCCGTTTGAGCCTCCGAGTCACTAAGCCGCTTTTTCAGCGTTTCAGCCTCGGCATGGCGTTTGCGGCCTTCGGCCAGCTTTTCATGCGCCCCACGCCACTCACGCACCGCGACGCGGAGTTTCGGCAATTGCTCACCCAGCTCCGCATCGACCGCGTTCTGCTTCAACCATGCTTCGAGTGCCTGCGCGGCCTCTTGATGGGCGGCGAGAGCTTTTTCGGCGGCTTCACGCTTCGTGACGGCTTCCTTCTGCTCCTTCGCCCAGGTTTGATAGGTCGTGCGACTCTCCGCGAGCTGCTTTTCGAGTTGCTCACTCTGCGCCGCGAGCCCCGCCGCCTGCTCCCACACCGGCTCACGCTTCGTGCGCAGTGCCTTCGCCTCTTCGGCGATGCCTTTCGCCTTCGAAACCTCCGCTACGGCGGTTGATTGTGAGCTTTGGAGCTGCTTCACGCCTTCGCCGAGCTTCGTGATCTCCGCGACGATGGTCGCGTGCTCGCGTTGGGCGTGGAGTTGCTGCGTCGCGGCCTGGCTTTCGCTCTGCAATCGCGTGGCGCTGGTCTGTGCTTCGGCGAACGAGGTCTCCAGCCGTTGCCGCGCCTCGTCATCGAGCACCGACACCGCGCCGAGCGCGGCTTTGAGCCGCTGCACCTGCTCGTCTTTGGCTTTGTAGGTCTCAAAGGCCAGCTTCGACAGCTCCGTGTAGATCTCCGTGCCCGTGATCTTCTCCAGCAGTTCCGCACGCTCATTCGGCTTCGCCTTCAAAAAGGCCGCGAACTGCCCCTGCGCCAGCAGCACGGATCGCAGGAAGCGCTGCGCATCGAGTCCCGTGCGTTCCTCGATGAGGCGATCCATCTCCGCCGACTTCTCCGCGAGGATCTCGCCCGTCACCGCGTTCGCCAGGCGACGCTCCACGGGCTGCAGCTTACCATCCGCCTTGCCGCGGGCGCGACGCAGCCGCCAGGTGGCGCGGAGTTTTTCGCCCTTTGTCTCAAAGTCCACCTCCGCGAGGCACTCCGCCGTGTGGCGGCTCATCATCTCATCTGCCTTGTCATTGCCGTAACGCGCCGCGCGGCCATACAGCGCCAGCGTCATCGCATCCAGCAGCGTCGATTTCCCCGCGCCCGTCGGCCCTGTGATGAGAAACACCCCCGCCGCGCTCAACGCCCCCTCATCAAACCGCACCTCATGCGCCCCGCTGAGCGAGTTGAGGTTTTGAAGTCGGACGGCGAGGAGGCGCATGGAAACGATCAAGTGAACTGAACCACGGTTTGGGCTTCGCCTTGGTGTTTTGCACAGCCGAAGAAGTAAAACATCCCGTCACGCAACTTGCCAGGCATCAACTCTCCAGGGATTTGCATGATTGTCACCATGCGCTTCTTGCATAGCGGACAGTTCGGAAACTCGGCATCTTGAACCCACGATGCGCTGCCTCCTACACGAGCTTGAAACGTTGAATCAAATTCAAACGTCTCGATGCCTGGATTGAAGAGAAATGAGAGCAGCTCAGCAGGATATTTTGGGCATACAGCGCCAAGCGCCTTCAGCAAATCAGGATTAGCGGCAACATACTTGGTGGGAGAATACTGATTCCTAGCCTTGCCACTCTTGGTGAGGTTTCTTGGGATAGGAACAAGGCGATAAACACATCCATTGAGCACGGCTTCATTGGCCTTGTCCGGAGAAAACTCGAAAGCCTCTTTCTCCGGCTCTTTCAAAACAATCGATCTCCCTCCCCATGTCTCCACATAGTGCGGAACGGGTATCTTCCAATCATCATCCAGCCCTGAGCGACTGTTGGTCCTTGCCAAAGCAGCGCATGTCGACTGAACAGAGCCAAGGCGCTCAATGTTCGAATAGATGGCTTCGAGTTGTTCATTCGTGGCACTCTTGGCGCAGCGAATGATGTGTTTTCTCTTCAGATTGTATGGAATCAAGACCACCGCGACCACGATGGCGATCAATGAAACCAATGAGATTAGAACAATAGGCATCATGAGGTTAGCGGAGGCCATCAAACCAGACTCTTCTCCTCCCTCAACGCCAGCAGCTCATCAAACACGGTGCTGAGTTCCTCACCTTCGATCTGCTTTTCCTGGAGGAGTTCTCGGAAGACATCGCGGGGCTGGAGGTCGTGGAGGGCAGGGCCGGTGGGTTGCCAGGGTGTGGGGGCGGTGGCGGGGAGGTCGGCGAGGACTTTGAGGACGTCGAAACGGCTGGCGGCGGCATCGCGGACATGGCGGTCGAGATCGGGTTCGGGGGTGTCGAGCTTCACGGTGATCTCCGCCCAGCTCCCGGCGGGCACGGTTTGAAGATCGGCGGCCAGCGTGGCGCGGTTCACGGTGGCGCGGAGGATCTGGCGGGTGGTGGGGATGGGAAGAAGCTCAACACCGCAGAGTTGGGATGACCGCAGAGATGAGTTCCGGGATGGATTTCTCTGCGGTTTCCCCATCTCTGCGGTGTTTCCCCCGGATTGGGTTTCGAGGATGACGACGGACTTGGCATCGGCGGCCTCTGAGAAGCTGAGGGGGATGGGGGAGCCGCTGTAGCGGATGGTTTCGAGACCGGCGACTTTTTGCGGGCGATGCAGATGGCCGAGGGCGGTGTAGTCGAAGCCGGAAAAGATGTCCGCGCCGACGGCACCGAGGTTGCCGATGTGGATGTCGCGTTCGCTGTCGCTGGTGGTGGCACCAAGGACGGTGAGGTGGCCCATGGCGATGACAGGACGGCCTTGCGCGAGGTCGCGACACGCGGCGAGCTGCGCGGCGTAGTGGGCACGAATGGCGGCGCGGAGCTGCTCGTGCACGGCGGTGGTGGTTTCACCGGCGGTGGCCTGGCGGAGATCACGCTCACGCAGAAACGGCACGGCGGCCACGACGGCTCCGCCGAGATCGACGACGTTGGTTTCGCCTGCGTGGCCGAAGACATGCACGTCGAAGCGTTTTAAGAGCTCACGCGGGGCATTGAGGTGGGAGGCGGAGTCGTGGTTGCCGCCGGTGATGATCGCTTTGACCGTTTTGAGGTCGGCGAGGCGCTTCAAGAAGTCGAAGTAGAGCGCGACGGCATCCTGCGGTGGATTCGCGGCATCAAAGACATCGCCGCTGACGAGCAGCGCGTCGATTTTTTCGCTGCGGAGCGTTTCGAGGAGCCAATCTAGAAACGCGGCATGCTCCGGCAGGCGGTCACGCTCGACGAGCCGGGCGCCGAGATGCCAGTCTGCGGTGTGGAGAATGCGCATGGAGCAGGGAAGGCGGGATTGAGGATTGTCGAGCAATCGATTTTTGATTTTTTGAGGTTCAGGCCGAGCTGGCTACCTCTTCAATCAACAATCGAATGTTCATCAATCGCCAATCCATCCGGGAAAGGGTGGAATTGTAGCAACGAAAACTCGCGGCGGCTCAAATCCGCCTCCAAGTTTCCCGCCTTGCCCGCCGAAACTCCGACCAGTCCTTTTTTTCACGCGAAATCACCGCAGTGGTGGTTGTGGCCGCATGTGCTGAGCCTGGAGGCGCCGCTGGTGGCGGTGCTGTGGCAGGCGGCGCTGGCAGAGGCGCATGATGTGAGGCTGCCGCCCGTGCTGCATGCCGGCCTGGCCCTGTGCGTGTGGGTGATCTATGCCCTGGACCGCACCTGGGACACGTTCCGGACCAGCCCTGCGCTGCTGGACGAGCGCCACGCCTTCTACCGGCGGCACCGGAGACTGCTGCTGGCGGCGGTTTTGCCCGCCGCGTGCGCGGTGCTGGGCTGGCTGGCGCTTTATGAGGTGCCGGAGGGCATCCTGTGGCAGGCGGCGAGCATCGCCGTCTTCGCGGGGCTGTATTTCTTTGTCTATGTGGCGCGGCTGGCGCCCGCGCTGATGCCGAAGCCGCACGCGGCGGCGCTCATCTTCGCGCTGGGCTGCACAGCGGGCATCCGCTTCTACACCATGCCGGACACCTGGGCTGATCCCATCCTGGAATGCGCCGCGCTGGCGCTGCTGGTGCTGTCCAACCTGGCCAGCATCGCCGCACGCGAGGAGGAGGCGCAGGACAAACCCGGCCGCTGGAGCGCCACGCTGCCGATGATGCTGACGGGTAATCTCCTCGTCGTGGGACTGCTGCTCTTCTACATCCAAAAAGGCACCTTCGACGCCGCCATGTTTGCCCCAATGACCGCCGTGCTGGCAGGCCTGGCGCTGCTGGCCGTGCTGCGCCGCTTCCATGTGCGGCTCAGTGTCGATGCCCATCAGGTGCTGGCCGATCTGGCCGTGATCGTGCCGCTGCCGCTGGTGTGGGTTCTGGGAAGGTGAGGTGGCAACATGCCCCTTGCGGCCCGCGCTAAAAAACGCCTCAATCCGCGCTCATGCGCACCCACCACGCCTTTTTCGCCGTCGCGTTGCTCGTTTCGAGCGTCCATGCCGATTCCTTCCAGTGCCGGCATTGTGAGAAGCATCTGCTGCCGCAGCCGATCAAACTCGTCGCCGGGCGCAAATACGCGCGTGACCGCCGCATCGACATTTTGCACCTGAAGCTCGATGTGACGCCCGATTTCGCGAAACGCACGGTCGCGGGCACGACGGTGATGAAGTTCAAACCCATCGCGCTGCCGCTGGCGAGGCTGGAGCTCGACGCGGTGGACCTGAACATCACCGAAGTGAAGGCGGATGGCGCGAAAGTGGCCGAGCATGAGGTGACGAACGAAAAACTCAACATCACTTTTGCCACGCCCGTCACGCCGGACAGCGAGGTCACGCTCATGATCAAGCATTCCGCGCAGCCGGAGCACGGCCTGTATTTTCGCACACCGGAGATGGGCTACAAGCAAGGCGACACGCAGGTGTGGAGCCAGGGGGAGGCGGAGCTGCATCGCTTCTGGTTTCCGAGCTACGACTACCCGAACGAACGTTTCACCAGCGAGGTCATCTGCCATGTGCCGAAAGGCATGACCGCCGTGTCGAACGGCACGCTGCAAAGCGAAAAGCCCGGCAAAGACGGCCTCGTGACCTTCCACTGGCTGCAAAACCAGCCGCATGTGAACTACCTCATCGCGCTGGCCGCCGGTCATTTCCACAAGCTGGAGGACAAGGCGGGCAAACTGCCGCTGGCGCTGCTGGTGCCGCCTTCGCATGAAAAGCAGGCCGCGAACGCCTTCACCGACACGCGAAAGATCATCGACTTCTACCAGAAGGAGATCGGCGTGCCGTTCGCGTGGGACAAATACTGGCAGGTCTATTGCCTCGACTTCATCGCCGGCGGCATGGAGAACACGAGCTGCACCTTTGAGGCCGCCGGGATGCTCTTCAATGCCGATACGGAGGAGCTGCGCACGTTGCACCGCCTCGACGCGCATGAGACGGCGCACCAGTGGTTCGGCGACCTCGTCACCTGCCGTGACTGGGCGCACCTGTGGCTGAACGAAGGCTTCGCCAGCTACTACACGATCCTCTATGAGGAGCAAAAACTCGGCAAAGACGCGATGAACTACTCGCTCTGGCTGGAGGCGGACGAGGTTTTCCGCTCCAACGACACCCGGCCCATCGTGTGGCGCGATTACGCCGACCCGATGCAGCAGTTCGACTCGCGCGCGTATCCAAAAGGCGCCTGGGTGCTGCACATGCTGCGCAGCCAGCTCGGCGCGGATTTGTTCCGCAAGTGCGTCAAAACCTACCTTGAACGCCATCGCAGCGGCATCGTGAGCACCGACGATTTGCAGGATGTGATCGAGGAAGTCAGCGGCCTGTCATTCGACCAGTTCTTCGATCAGTGGCTGCATCATGGCGGTGTGCCGGAGTTCAAGGTCGATCACACCTGGGATGCGGCGTCCAAACTGGCGAAAATCACCGTGCGGCAGACGCAGAAGCTCAGCGAACAGGTGCGCCTCTTCCGCATGCCGCTGCCGGTGAGCTTCCAGGTCGCCGGACAGAAAGAACCGCTGCGTTTCACGATGGATGTCAGCAAAGAGGTCGAGGACTTTCACTTTACTCTGCCCGCGCAGCCGGAACTCGTGCGTATCGACCCGGATTACACCGTTTTGGCGAAAATCACCTTCACGCCGCCGGGACCGATGCTCGACAAACAACTCGCCTCCGACATGATCGGCCGACTTCTGGCTGTGCGCAGCCTCAATCGCGCCCACATCGCCAAACTCGGCCAGATCCTGCGCGAGGACAAATTTCACGCTGTGCGCGCCGAAGCTGCCAAGGTGCTCGCCAAGCTCGGCGAGCCCGATGCACGTGCCGAGCTCATTAAAAGCAGCGCCAATCAAAAGCACGCTCATGCGCGCCGCGAGGTCGTCCGCGCGCTCGCCAGCCTCCACACGCCTGAAAGTCGTGAAACGCTTTGGAAAATGGCCCAAACCGAGAAAAACCCCGACATCCTGTCTCTCATCATCGAAAGCTGGGGCGCGCGTCCGGGTGAGCCCGAGGTCACCGAGGCTTTGAAGAAGCATCTCGCCGGCAGCAGCTATCAAGGCGCGCTCGAACTCGCCTCCATCAAGGCTCTGCGCGCTCAAGACGACGAATCCGCCGCCCCGCTCGTGCTCGCGCGCCTGCAACAGCCGCACGACCTGCGCGGGCGTGACATCGGCACCGCCTTTGACGCGCTCGCCTTCCTGGCACGTCGCCCCACCAACGCGAATCGCGACGCCGTACGCGATTTCCTCAGCGAGAAGCTCAGCGACCCACGCCGCGACTGGCGCGTGGCCGCCGCGAAGGCGCTCGGCACATTGCGTGATCCGAAGGCACTCGGCCTTCTCGACCTCATGCTCGCCATCAGCGGCGGCGATCGCATTGATCCCGTGCGCGAAGCCGCCGCCAAGGCCGCGCAGGACATCCGCGCCTCCCTCGAAAGCCCCGCCGACCTCAAAAACCTCTGGGACCGCGTGCAGCAGCTCCAGAAGAAGAGCGAAGACCAGGCCAAGGAGATCGAGGCCCTCAAAAAGAAGCCGCAGACGGCGAAAAAATAGTCCGCATGCGCTTTGAACGACTCGAATCCATCGCGGGCAGCGTGGTGAAGTCCACGCTGGACTCGCTGCCGCCGGTCATTCGTGATGAAGCCGCGGACTGCACCATCGAGTTCTCGGAAATGGACGCGCTGCTCGACATCGAGCCGGACCTCGATCCCGATTTGCTCGGCCTGTTCGAGGGAAACGCGCGCTGCGATCCGCTGCCCGCCGCGCCGGATGAAATGCCGCGCATCCGCCTTTTCCTCGACAATCTATGGCACGACTGCGAGGGCGATTTGAAGACCTTCCGCGAGGAGGTGCGCATCACCCTGCTGCATGAGCTGGGGCACTACCTGGGCCTCGACGAGGACCAGGTGGAGGCGCTAGGGCTTGCCTGAGGCGGGATGCGCGCTCATCATGGGGCATGAAGCAGTTTCTCTTTGCCAGCCTTGCCATCATCCTTGTTTCCTGCGGCAAATCGCCTTCCGAAGCGGTTTTCAGCGAGCTGGAGTGGAAGGACGGCGAGGTGGCCTACTGCAAAGGTTACAAGTTCACCGGTACCGCGACGCAGAAGCACCCGAACGGCGCGGTCAAAGGCCAGTATCCCTTTGTGGACGGCCACTTGCATGGCGCGGTGAAGGAATTCTATGAAAACGGCCAGCAGTCGGTCGAAACGAACTTTGAACACGGCAAACGCCATGGCCTGAACCGCTACTGGAGCAAGGAAGGCAAGCTCACGAAGGAGCAGGTCTACGACCACGACAAGTCGATGAGCGAAAAGCACTTCTGATCCCTCTGCCCCATGGCCTCCATCATCACTTTGTTTGTCATCGCCGTGGTCTCGCTGATCGCGGTGCGGGTGGGTGCCACGGCGCTGATGATGACGGGGCTGAGCTGGGACACGGCGAGCTTTCAATCCTACTCCGCGTTCTTTGGCGTGGGTTTCACCACGAAGGAGGCGGAGATGGTGGTGAACCATCCCGTGCGCCGCCGCATCATCCGCGATCTCATTCTGGCTGGGAACGTGGGCCTCACCTCCGCGCTGGCGGCGCTGGTGGTTTCGATGATGCAGACGGAGAAAAGCAGCCAGATGCTGATGATGGTGCTCGGTGTCTCCGTGGCGGTGGCGCTGCTGCTGACGCTGTCACGGGTGAGCTGGCTGCAGCGGCTGCTGGACCGCATGATTCACCGCGCCCTGGAGCATGCGGGCATGGTGCGGGCGCTGGACTACGAGCTGCTGCTGCGCATCCAGCACGGCTATGTGGTCTCGGAGATCGAGGTGCTGCCAGCGAGCTATCTGGCCGGAAAGAAGCTGGCGGAATCCCGCCCATGGGATCATGGCGTGATCATTCTCGCCATCCGCCGCGCCGGGGACTTCACCTCCGGGCTCCCCGGTCCCAACGACGTGATCCAGGCGGGCGATGTGCTGACCTCCTACGGCCAGGAGGCGTCGCTGCGCGCCATGGTGGAGCCGGACAGCAAGCTGGAGCTGAAAGCAGGGGCTGGCGTCTCGTAGCGGATTCCTGAAAAAATCCGTGCGCGGGCTGTTGTGTTTGCAGCACAAGATTACGGGCGGCATGGTGGCGCGGAAACACCTCACGATGAATTCGCCACCAGTCGTTTCAGATCCCGGAAGCCCGAAAACACCCGCGCATCTGCTGGTGGCGGTGGATTTCACCCGTGAGCTGGGGACGGTGCTGCGCACGGCGGCGGCGCTGGCGGGGCGCATCGGCTCCCAGATGACGCTGCTGCATGTGCTGGAGCCCGTTTCGGACGATCCGAACATCACGCTGCACTGGGGCGATTTCCCGCAGGAACGCCGCGAGCATGCGCGGCAGCGGCTGGAGGCGCTGGCAGGCGAGAACGGCGTGGAAGGCGCGCTGCTCGTGCTGGCGGAGGGGCGTGCCTTTGAGGAAATCGTGCGCCATGCCCAGGAGCGCGGCTGTGATCTGGTGGTGATGGGGCGCACGGGCGAGGAGCGCGGGTTCATCCACGAGGCACTGGGGAGCACGGTGGAAAAGGTGGCCCGACATGCGCGCTGCCCGGTCTTCATCGTCGGCGAGGAGCAGAAGCCCGGGCCGCAGGAGCCGCGTAGAATCCTGATCAGCACGGATTTCTCCGAGGACTCATGCGCGGCGTTTCCGTGGGCGGAGCTCATCGCGCGGCACTACGGTGCAAAGCTGCTGCTGGCGAACGTGCAAGAGCCGATGGGCCTGCCAGGCACGGTGGAATACCGCCGCTTTGGCGAGCAGATTGATGCCTTGCGCGAGGAAGCGGACGAGCGGCTCGAAACTTTCCGTCAGGAGCATCTGCCAGTCGATTTGACGGTGGAGACACGCGTGGTCGAGGGCACGCCGGACCATGCGTTGTGCCGTCTGGCGCGGCGTGAGCAGGTGGACCTCATCGTGATATCCACCCATGGGGCGCAGGGCTGGCGCAGAGCCTGGCTGGGCGGCACGGCGGAGGGCGTGTTGCGCGAGGTGCCGTGCTCCGTGCTCGTCGTGCCGCCCGCGCAGCGGACGGAAGCACCGGAAGATGATGCCGATGCGGCAAGACTCGCTCCACGGCAGTCTGCGCAGGAGAAAAAAGCGGGCATCGACCTCAGCGCGCCGGTTTCCAGCCTGATGCGAGCGGATTTTCCCGCCGTGGCGCATCACGCGTCGATTGGCGAGGCGCTCGCGCACATCCGCCAGGTCGGCGTGGGCGAGAGGTTGGTGTATTTCTATGTCACGGGGCCGGAAGGCCGCCTGATGGGCGTGATCCCCACGCGCCGGCTGCTCACCGCGCCGTTGGAGGACAAGGTGGACGCGCACATGATCCAGAATGTGACGGTGCTGCGGCCGGAGGAGTCGCTGCTGGAGGCCTCGGAGGTGTTTGCGAAGCGGAAATTCCTCGCGCTGCCGGTGATTGACGACAACGGGCGTCTCGTCGGCGTGGTGGATGTGGGACTGCTCTCTGACAAGATCTTCGACCTCGCGGAGCGGGAGCAGCTTGAGGATCTTTTTGAGACGATCGGCTTCAATGTGGCGCAGGTGAAGGAGGCGTCGCCGGTGAAGGCCTTCCGCTTCCGTTTTCCGTGGCTGCTGGCCACCATCACCAGCGGCACGCTGTGCGCGGTGCTCACGAGCACCTTTGAGCTGACGCTGGCGAAGAGCATCGTGCTGGCGTTTTTCATGACACTGATACTCGGCCTGGGCGAGAGCGTGAGCATTCAATCCATGACCGTGGCCATCCAGGCGCTGCGCAGCACGAAGCCCACGCTGCGCTGGTATCTCGGCGCACTGCGGCGGGAGGCGCTCACCGCGCTGCTGCTCGGCGCGGGCTGCGGGCTGATCGTGGCGCTGATCGTGTGGCTGTGGCGTGGCGAGGGCTTGGTGGCGGCCAGCATCGGCGGCAGCATCGCGCTGGCGCTGCTCACGGCCTGCGTCACAGGACTCAGCGTGCCCGCGCTGCTCCACGCGCTGCGGCTTGACCCGAAAATCGCCGCCGGGCCGATCACGCTGGCATTGACGGACATTTTCACGCTGCTGTTCTACTTCGGGCTGGCTTGGTGGCTGTTGTGAAAAGGCCGACAGGCTGATCTTGTGCCGCCACAACCACATTTTGACAAAAAACGACCTGCGGCGGTTTTCACGAGGGCTTCCCGCAGTTGCGGGGTATTTCCTGCAATCGTATCTGCCAGCCAAATCACGCGCCGCTGATGAAATCCGCCCCATCCTCCGATCCCGCCGCCCGCTGGCACCAGCTCGAAATGTCCGAGGTCGTGCAAATGCTGAAGTCCGACTGCCAGCACGGCCTCAGCGCTGCCGAGGTCGAGCGACGGCAGAAGGAATACGGCCTCAATGTGGTCACGGCACGCGGCGGCACACCGGCGTGGAAGCGCTTCCTCCAGCAGTTCAACCAGCCGCTGGTGTATCTGCTGCTGGCCGCGGCCGTCATCACCGGCGTGCTGAATGAATGGGTGGACTCCAGTGTGATTTTTGGCGTCGTGCTCATCAATGCCATCATCGGCTTCATCCAGGAGTCGAAGGCGGAAAAGGCCGTGGAGGCCCTGAGCAGCCTCGTCGTCACCGAGGCCACGGTGCGGCGGGATGGCCGCCGCCAGCGGGTGCCCTCCGCGCAGCTCGTGCCGGGTGATGTCGTCATCCTGCAAAGCGGCGACCGCGTGCCCGCGGACCTGCGTCTCTTCCAGGTGAACAGCCTGCAAGTGGATGAATCTCCGCTCACCGGCGAAAGCGTGCCCGTTCACAAGCACGCCGATCCGCTGGCGCATGATGTGGTGCTGGCGGATCGCAAGAACCAGGCCTTCGCAGGCACCTCCGTCACCTACGGCACGGCGGAGGGCCTCGTGTGGGCCACGGGCGACAAGACGGAGACCGGCCGCATCGCGTGGCTCATCGCCGATGCGGTGGAGCTGTCCACGCCGCTCACGCAAAAGATCGCCGCCTTCAGCAAGCTGCTGCTGTGGATCATCCTCGGCCTTTCCGCGGCAGCCTTCCTCGCGGGTGTGCTGCGTGGTGAGCCCGTGGTGGACATGTTCATGGCCGCCGTGGCGCTGGCCGTGGGAGCCATCCCGGAGGGACTGCCCGCCGCTGTGACCATCGTGCTTGCCATCGGCGTGTCACGCATGGCGAAGCGCCGCGCCATCATCCGCAAGCTGCCCGCCGTGGAGACGCTCGGCAGCACCACCGTCATCTGCTCCGACAAAACCGGCACGCTCACCGAAAATCAAATGACCGTGCAGCGTGTGCTGGCCGGAGGCCGTGACTACGAGATCACCGGCGGCGGCTATGACCCGAGTGGCGAGATCCGGCTCGACGGAGAAAAAATCGACCCCGCGCAGCATCCGGCGCTGCTCGAGTGCCTGCGCTCCGGCGTGCTGTGCAATGATTCCCTCGTCGTGAAGGACGCGGAAGGCCGCCACAGCGTGCAGGGTGATCCCACCGAGGCCGCGATGCTCGTCGCCGGGGCCAAGGCGGGCCTCATTCACGAGGAGGTGACCGGTCAATCACCCCGGATCGGCATGATCCCCTTTGAATCCGAGCACATGTTCCGAGCCACGCTGCATGCGCTGGAGGGCAGGCGCACCATTTACAAAGTGGGTGCCGTGGAGCGCCTGCTCGACCGCTGCACGGACACGCTCGCCGCCGATGGCTCCCTCGTGCCGCTCGACAAGGATGCCGTCCGCGCTGCCGTGGAAAAACTCGCCGCGCAGGGCATGCGCGTGCTCGGTTTCGCCCGTCGTCATGCCTCCCACACAGGCGATGACCTCGCGCATGAGCATGTGAAGGACGGCCTCACCTTCCTCGGCCTGCAAGGCATGATCGACCCGCCGCGCCGTGAGGCCATCGCTGCCGTCGCGAACTGCCGTCGCGCCGGCATCCGTGTGAAGATGATCACCGGCGACCACGCCCTCACCGCCCGCGCCATCGCCGAAAAGCTCGGCATCGCCGACAGCGACGGCGTGCAGGTCATCACCGGGCGCGATCTGGAGAAAGTCAGCGATGGCGAGCTGCCGGAGGTCGCTCATCGCGTGGATGTCTTCGCCCGCGTCGCCCCGGAGCAAAAACTACGCCTCGTCCGCGCCCTCCAGGCCCACGGGCACGTCGTCGCCATGACGGGCGATGGCGTGAACGACGCGCCCGCCTTGAAGCAGAGCGACATCGGCATCGCCATGGGCATCGCCGGCACGGATGTGGCGAAAGGCGCGGCGGACATGATCCTCACGGATGACAACTTCGCCACCATCCAGGCCGCCGTGGAAGAAGGACGCGGCGTCTTCGACAATCTGCGGAAATTCATCGTCTGGACGCTGCCCACGAATGTCGGCGAGGGCTCCATCATCCTCGTCGCCATGCTCTTCGGCCTCGTGCTGCCTGTGGTGCCCGTGCAGCTCCTGTGGGTGAACATGGCCACCGCCATCTTCCTCGGCCTCATGCTCGTCTTTGAGCCCAAGGAGAAGGACCTCATGGACCGCCCGCCGCGTGATCCGAAGCTGCCGCTGCTCACCTTCCCGCTCATGATGCGCACCGGGCTGATCTCCCTCATCATGATCCTTGGCGGTTACTGGCTGTACTTTTACGAGACCAGCATCAGCGGGGAGAGCATCGCCGCCGCCCGCACCGCCGTGATCAATGTCATCGTCATGGTGGAGGTGGCCTACCTCATGAGCTGCCGCTCGCTGAACCACTCGCTGCTCTACGTCGGCCTCTTCAGCAATCCTCTGGCCCTCGTCGGCGCCGCCGGGATGATCGGTGCGCAGCTCCTCTTCACCTACGCGCCCTTCATGCAGCACCTCTTCCACACCGCCCCGCTCGATGCCGGCGCCTGGCTGCGCATCGCCGGCGTCACCGTGCTATCCTTCGCCGCGGTCGAGCTGGAGAAATGGATCCGCTTTGGCCGGCACGGCTGCCCGGCCGGTCCGGTGGAGTGAGGGGAGGTTCCATCCGCTCCTACGGATGCGGGAAGACGCACGGCCCCTCACCCGAGCATTTTCGTCACCCCCAGCAGGAGGCTTGGGATGATGAAAAAAACGGCGGCGATGTAGCCGAAGGCGCACAGCTTGTTCCGGGTTGAAAGGTCCGCCAGCCACTCCGCGCACCGGACGGGCAGATCACGCAGGAAGGGAAGTCCGTAGATGATGACCACGCCGAGCACATTGTACCAAAAGTGGACGAGCGCGATCTCCATGCCGAAGCGTGTGTTCCCCTCCGTCACCGCCGTGGCCGCCAGCAGTGCGGTGATGCAGGTGCCGATGTTCGCGCCGAGGGTGAAAGGATAGATCTGCCGCAGGCTGAAATGCCCCGTGGCCGCCAGAGGCACGACGAGGCTCGTGGTGGTGGAGGAGGACTGCACCAGCACGGTGATGCCGGTGCCAAAAAGGATGCCACTGACAGGGCCACGACCCATCGCGGCGTTCAGCCAGCGCAGCGCACGGCCCACCATGATACTCCGCAGCAGCCGCGAAAGGCCCATGATGACCACCAGGATGCCAACGACGCCTGCCACGGACAGAAGCACACCCGCGACCAACGGAGACGCCCACGCAGCGGCCAGACGCGCCAGACCGTCCACCAACGGGCTGATCGCGGCGTCCATGAGATCGATGCCATCGGTGTCCACCGGGCCGGTGCCACTCAGGAAGCCGCTGGTCCAATACGACAACCTCTCCAGCGGACGAAAGATCATCTCCAGTGGCAGGAAGACGACGACGCTCAGCAGGTTGAAGAAATCGTGGATGGTAGCCGCCGCGAAGGCACGGCGGAATTCCTCCCCGGCACGAATGTGACCGAGACTGACGATGGTATTCGTGAGCGAGGTGCCGATGTTCGCGCCCATGATCATCGGGATGGCGATCTCCACTGGCATCCCGCCAGCCACCAGCCCCACGATGATGGAGCTGACCGTGCTGGAGCTCTGAATGATGGCCGTGGCCACCGTGCCGATCACCAGCCCGGAAAAGGGATTCCGCGCAAACTCGAACAGACTCCGCGCCTGGTCCCCTGCGGCCATCTTGAAACCCGTGGCGATGAGACCCACCGCCGCGAGCAAAAAGTAAACGAGCATGACCACAGCGAGCCATTGCAGCAGCCTCCAGACGGCTGCTGTGGCGGACGCGGGAATGGCGGGGGCCTCGACGGTGCTCATGAGAAGACCGTTCACCTTCTCTATCCGTTCGGCACGACAGCCAAGTCCTCGCGCGTTACGCCTTTGTGACAAGGCCCCGCCGCCCTCAAGATGCGATCAACCAACACCAAAAAACAGCCAGCGGCGGCCCGAGAAAGAACATCAGCAGCCCGGCGGGCAGGTAGTCGGCTGCGCGCAGGCGACCGCTGGAATAGACCAGCGCATTGGGCGGTGTGGAAATGGGCAGCGCCATCGCCACAGAACAGCCAAGCGCGACAGGGATGACCAGCGAGGCCGCGTCCTGCCCGGTGCCGTTGGCGATCACCAATGTCACCGGCAACAAGATGTTCGCCGCGGCCGTGTTGCTCATGAGATTGGACACCAGAGCCGCGATCCACGCCAACGCCAGACCCGCTGCCCACGACGGCATGCCCAGCGCACCCACACCAGAGGCGAGCCATTTTGCCAGGCCTGAAGCCTCGATGCCGACTCCAAGCGAAAGGCCGCCAGCGAGCAGGATGAGCACATCCCACTCGATGCTCTTGATGTCCTCCCGCCGTATGACGCCGATCACGGAAAGCGCCACGATAGGCACAAAGGACACCACGCCAGTGGGGATCCCGTGCCACTCACCGGACATCCACAGCGCCACGGTGAGGAGAAAAATGACCGCGGTGGCCAGGCGCTGCCAGCGCCTCACCGGCTCGCCTACGGCCTCAGAGTCCGGCAGTTCCTCGGGCAGTTCTGCGCTGCCACCACCCATCCGCCATGACAACAGCATCCAGCCCAAAGCAGCCAGCAAACACGCCGGCGGCAGGGCCACCAGCATCCAGCGCAGAAAGTCCACCGGCTGCTCAGACTCCAGCAACCCGGCGGCGATGGCATTCGGCGGTGTGCCGATGAGCGTGCCCATCCCGCCCAGGTTCGCCGCCACAGCCAGGCCGAGCAGCAGGGATCGGGCGACGGGCGAATTTGACGGCAGGCCGTCCAGCGCGGGCCGCAGCATCACCAGCAGCAGCGCGGTGGTGGCCGTGTTGGACATGAACATGCTCAGCACAAAGGCCAGCCCCATCATGGCCGGCAGCAGCACCTGCGCCCGGCCGCCCGACCAGCGCATCACCCGGCCTGCCAGGTGCCGGTCCACACCCGTGCGCGTCGCCGCAGCAGCCAGCACGAGGCCGCCGAAAAAGAGCCACATCGGCGGGCTGGCCCAGGGCCGCACAAAAATCTCCCAGCCCTTCACATCCTCCGCCTCCAGCAAAGGCCCGCCTGGACGGCCCAGCGTCACGATTTGCAGCCCGATGATGAGCAGCGCCACGGCAAAGGCCGGCACCGCCTCCGTGACCCACAGCCCCGCCCCCAACAACACGACCAGCATCGACCAGCGCCCCGCCTCGCCGAGTCCTTCATGCACCGGCAAAAAGGCGCAGGCCCACGCTGCGGCGGCGCACAGGACGAATTTCATCACGGCGGCCCCGGAGCTGAACTCCAGCCCCTTCAAAATGCGCCGCACCTCCGCCCTTGTGTCGATCATGGTGCTTCAAAAGACGCAAATACAGCACGGGGCAAGCCAGGATGATGTCACACAATTTCATGATGCCGGACGCATCTGGCACGCCCTGTTCTAAGGTTGGTTAATCCATCATGCGTCCCGCCTTTCTCCTCCTGCTCCTTGTGCTCGCACCCGCTGTCCATGCCGACGAGTGGTGGGCCTGGTCTTCGCTGGAGTTCTGGCGGGATGACATACGCCGCGCCTGGGTCTTTCTTGGAAACCGGCTTGATGCGGATGATGGAGCCTATGTGCAGATCGCCAGCCCGCGTTTCCGCCAGGCGCTGCGTCCCTGGCTGGATGGAGGCATCGGCCTATCGCTGCTGAGCATTGAGAACACCCGTACAAACGACCGCTTCACGCAGTTTCGCCCGGAGCTGGAGATCAATCCGCACTTCGACCTCACCCCGCACCTCGCCATCGAACTGCGCAACCGGATGGAATGGCGCTGGAACGAGGAGGAAAGCCTCACCACGCACCGTCTGCGCCATCGCCTTCAGATCGCTTATACCTTTCCACAGCCCCTTGGGCCGCTGACTCGCGTGTATGCCAACAACGAATGGCTCACCGACCTCCACCGCATGCAGCGGACTGAGAACCGCCTCATCCCGCTCAGCCTCACCTTCAAAACGGGCACGAAGTCCGACCTCGACCTCTTTTACATGATCCTATCCTCCCGCGCGCAAGGCACCTGGGGTCACGAATCCATTATCGGCACCTGGTGGCGGGTGCGGTTCTGAGGGGAATGGGCACGGACACTCATGTTTGCATGCGCCAATTGCGCGGTGTGCGCCTGCTCATGCGCTTGTTGAGTCGAAAGACGGCCTCCGGTGTATCCCCTTTTGATGAGGACATTTCCTCACGCCTTAACCGCCTGCCCCACAGCATGAAAACAGCCCGAAAGTCCACCTCTGCGGCCAAAACGCCCAGCAAGCCGAAGAAGAAGAGCACCAGCGTCAACAAACCGGTGCGCAAACACACGCAAGCGGCAGCCCAGGCCCCTGAGCCGGAGATCACCGAGGTGGAGATCGCCACCTGCGCCTACTTCATTTATATCAGCGAAGGCTGCCCTGCCGGGCGTGAACTGGACCACTGGCTGGAGGCGGAGGCTCGATTGAAGAACAGGTGATGTTTATCTCCCAAACATTCAGACGTAGCCTGCGAAACGCCGAAGGTGCCATTTTGCTTCAAACTGCGGTTCCCATGCCGCTTTATGGTCTCATGACTGCGCTGGCGGCTTGGATGCTGACCTAACCCTTACCCCTTTTCACCACCACCTTCCCTGCCATGCCCACCGTCTCCTTCTACGACACCAAACCCTACGATCGTGATTACATGCTCGCCGCCGCAGGTGCGGAGCAGATCACCTGGCGCTTTCATGAGTTCCGCCTCACCGCAGAGACAGCGGCCACAGCGGCGGGCTGTGAGGCGGTGTGCGTCTTTGTGAATGACAAGCTCGACCGCGACTGCCTCCGACAGCTCGCCAATTCCGGCGTGCGGCATGCCGCGCTGCGTTGCGCGGGATTCAACCAGGTGGACCTCGCCGCGGCACGCGAGCTGGGCATCGCCGTGACCCGCGTGCCGGCCTACTCGCCCCATGCGGTGGCGGAGCACACGGTGGCGCTGCTGCTCACGCTGAACCGAAAGATTCACCGTGCTCACAACCGCGTGCGGGAGTTCAATTTCTCGCTGGCCGGACTCGTGGGCTTTGATCTGCATGGCAAGACCGCCGGCATCATCGGCACGGGCAAGATCGGCCGCTGCACGGCGCAGATTTTTCGTGGCTTCGGTTGCGAGGTGCTGGCTTATGATCCTTTTCCACAAAACGACTGGGCG
Source organism: Verrucomicrobiaceae bacterium (assembly GCA_015075365.1). Classification (GTDB taxonomy): domain Bacteria; phylum Verrucomicrobiota; class Verrucomicrobiia; order Verrucomicrobiales; family Verrucomicrobiaceae; genus Prosthecobacter. Next base: position 102,006 of record JABTUN010000003.1, on the reverse strand, counting down.
GCGGGTCATGCCGTGCGTTACACCCGCTTTGACGAGGTGCTCGAAAAGGCCGACATCCTCAGCCTGCACCTGCCGCTCACGCCGGAGACGCATCATCTGCTGAATGCCGACACGCTCGCGCGGATGAAGCCCGGCGCGTATCTGCTGAACACCAGCCGCGGCAAGCTGATCGATACCGCCGCGCTGATCGGGCACCTGAAAAGCGGCCAGCTCGGCGGCGTGGCGCTGGATGTCTATGAAGAGGAGGAAGGCATCTTTTTCGAGGACCACTCGGAGCACGGCCTGCTGGAGGACGATGAGCTCAGCCGCCTGCTCAGCTTCCCTAATGTGCTCGTCACCTCCCACCAGGCCTTTCTGACCCACGAGGCCCTCAGTGAGATCGCCCGTGTCACCGTCTCCAACCTCCTGTCCCAGGGCGGTTGGCTGGAGGGCACGCTGCTGACGTGAGCGACGGAAACCGGGCTCAATGATACTCCGAAAGGGCGCGGGGCATGAAGGCCTCCAGGCTGGCGATGCGGGTGGAATCGAGCGGATGCGTGCTGAGGAAGGCCGGGAGGCGGCCGCCCCCGCTCCTGGAGCCGTGCCGGGCGAAATTCTGCCAGAGCTGGACGCTCTGGCGCGGATCGTAGCCAGCGCGGGCCATGTAGAGGGTGCCGAGGCGGTCCGCCTCCAGCTCCTGGCCGCGGCTGAACCGCAGCATGCCCAGGCCCACGGCGGCACCGGCCGCGCCGGTGGCCACGTTGCGCGCGCGGCTGTCCTCGCCGCCAAGAGCGGCGCCCAGGGCGGCCACGCCCACCGCGCCCAGGATGCCGGTGCTGAGCCTTTCGCCGCTGTGGCCGGCCACCACATGCGCCAGCTCGTGCCCGATCACGGCGGCGAGCTGCGCGTCATTGCGCGCCACCTGGAAGATGCCGCTGTTCACCCCGACCTTGCCGCCGGGCAGCGCGAAGGCATTCGGCGTGCCGTCATCGAACACCACAAACTCCCAGCGCGCGCCCGGCACCGGCACGATGCGCTTCAGCCGCTCCGCCACGCGGTTTACCGCTGCGATGTGGCCTGCGTTGCGCGAGCGCCGCTTCTGCGACTTGATCTTCTCAAACTCCGTCAGCCCCATCTGGCTGAGCTGCGTGTCCGGAATGAAGTTGAATGCCATGCGCCCGGCATCAGGCACTGTGGTGCAGGCCAGGAGGATGACACTGAGCAGGAGCGCGCCAGGCAGCGCGAGCGAGGCGGAGTGGAGGCGGGACATTCAGAGATCATGCGGGGAGCTCCCATTTTGTCAAAGATTCGGACGAACTTGGCCCGCCGCTGGATTCGAGATGAAGTTTCCTCCCATCCCGGCACGTTTTGCCCCTGCCCAACCCTTCACCACCATGAGCCGCAAACTCCAGACCATCCTCGTCGCCGTGGATTTCTCCACCGGCTCCCGCTCCGCCCTCGACCAGGCCGCGCGCCTCGCCGCCCTGCATGGGGCCAGGCTGCATGTGCTGCATGTCATCGACCGTGACGCGCTCGCCGCGCTGGCGGACAAGCATGTGGAGCCGTTTGAAAAGGCGGTGAAGACCGCCACGGAGGGCGGCATGCGGGCGCTCGACCAATGGCTGGCCCAGGCGCAGGCACCCGCCGGCACGGAGGTCACCATCGCCATCGACGCACCGCTGCATGGCATCCTGGAGCATGTGAAGTCGCTGAAGGCGGACCTGCTCGTGGCGGGCATCGCGGGCTCCGGGGAGAACACGACCGGCGCCGGCTCGGTGGCGGGGAAAATGGCCCGCAAATCGCCCGTGGATGTGTTGCTCGTGCGCTCCGGCCACCCGCAGCCATTTCAGAAGATCGTCGCAGGCATCGACTTTTCGCCGCACTCGGAGCGCGTGGCCGCCCTGGCGCGGGAAATCGCCGCGCAGGACGCCGCGGCGGTCGATTTCCTGCACGTGTGGTCCGATCCCGGCACCATGCTGCCCTTGATCGGCCCGTTTGGTGAATCCGGCCTCGGAATGGCCCAGGCCACCGCCTCACCACGCGAGGAACTCATCTCCAGCCTCGTGTCACGCCTTCATGAGTTCGTCCAGACCGCCGCGCAGGGCATCCAAACGCAGGAGGCGCTGCACGAGGATGCCAATGTCGGCCGCGGCATCGCCGATCACGCACGTGCCGTCGGCGCGGATCTCATCGTGATGGGCGCGCTGGGCCGCACGAACCTGCGCTATCTCTTCCTCGGCTCCACCGCGGAGCGCGTGCTCGGCAGGCTCCCCTGCTCCGTGCTCGTCGTGAAGCCGCAGGACGCCTGATCCGCGCGTCGCGCTTGGCAAAACGCCGCCGCGCGCCACTGTCGCGGCGCATGAACCTCACCCACCAAGTCTGCGTCGTCACCGGCGGCGCGAAAGGCATCGGGCTCGCCACCATGAAGGCGCTGCTTGCCCGCGGCGCGCGCGTCGCCTCCCTCGACCTCGAAAACGCACCGCTGGAGGATGCGAACGCTCTTTCCATCCGCTGCGATGTGACACGCGCCGCCGGGGTGCAGGCCGCGGTGGATCAGGTCACGGCGGAACTCGGTCCCGTGGCCGTGTGGGTGAACAATGCCGGTCTCGCGCGGCATCGCTGGATTCCCGACTACACAGAGGCGGAGATCGATCTCATGCTGGATGTGAACCTCAAAGGCACCATCCTCGGCTCCCAGGCCGCGTTGAAGGCCATGATCCCGCAAAAGGGCGGCCATATCATCAATGTCATCTCCACCGCCAGCCTGCGCGGCATCCCGAGCGAGACGGTGTACTGCGCCGCGAAGTGGGGCGTGCGTGGTTTCACCCAAGGTCTGGCCGAGGAGGCCGCGGCGCATCGCATCCGCGTCACCGCGATTCTTCCCGGCGGTGTCGATACCGCGTTCTGGACCGATGCGAGCACGCGGCAGGCTCCCACGCAGCTTTTCCTCAAGCCGGAGCACATCGCGGACGGCATCGTGCGCTGCATCGAGATGGATGACTTCTGCGTGCCACGCGAGCTGGTGCTGCGCTCCCTCGACGACAGTGACTTTTCGGTGAAACCGGCGTGAGGGATCAACGCACCGCGATTTCCAGCCACGCGCCACCCGTGATCGCCGGCGCGGGTGCATGACAGGCAGGCCAGATGGCCACGCTGCCGGCGCTGATGGCCGTGCCGGCCCAATTCAGCGGCTCCAAGGCCATGATGAGGCGAAATCCGCCCAGAGCGGTGTCCACGCCGGGCTCGCGGCGCTCGACGCCAAAGTGCGCGCACTCGGCCAGCGTGCCGTTTTCACCCGCCAGACGCAGGTGAGGCTCGAAATCATCGAAGTCGATGCAGCGCAGGGATTCCTCCACATGAAGCTGGCGCGGCTTGCCATCGAGCCCCACGCGGTTCCAGTCAAAGACGCGGTATGTCGTGTCACTGTTCTGCTGAATCTCGAAAACGAGCAATCCGGCGCCCAGCGCGTGCAAGCGGCCGCTGTGGACCATGAGGCTGTCGCCGCGCTGTGCCTCGATCGCATGCACGCAGTCCGCCACGGTGCCATCGACCAGCGCGCGCTCGAATTGCGCACGCGTCACACCGCGCCGCAGCCCGGCGTAGAGCTTCGCGCCGGGCTGCGCCTCGACAAAATGCCACATTTCCGATTTTGGCTCCCCGTTCAGCTCCGGCGCGATTTCCGCGGGCGGATGCACCTGGATGGAAAGATCGTCGGAACAATCGAGCACTTTGATCAGCAGCGGAAAACGAGGTGCGGGATGCTTTTCCAAACCGGCGCCGAAGATGTCGCGGCGATGTTTTTGCCACAGTTCATTCAAACGGACACCTGCGAGCGGCCCGCCGGCCACCACGCTCTGGCAGTCCGCACGATCCGAAAGTTCCCACGATTCACCATAGGGCTGCGCGTCCGGCAACACACGCCCCAGCGATGTCTCCAGCCTCCTCCCGCCCCAGACGCGGGTGTGGTAATGCGGCGTGAAACAAATCGGAGCGGCAGGAAGACCAGTCATATGACAGATGGAGCCCCATAAGATCGGAATCGAGTGTCGTCGAAAAGAAAAAGGCCGGACGCGCCTTGCGTCCGGCCTGAGGAGTCACTTCGAGATGACCAGATAGCGGCTGCCTCCACGGCTCCACACACGCAGGAGCACGCGGTCGCCCTCCAGGCCCTCGCTCATGCGCACGGCCTCGTCCGCATTGCTCACGCGGCGGCGGTTGATCTCCACGATCACGTCACCGGGCTGCAATCCGGCGCGTGCGGCAGGTGACGATGGATCCACCTCGGTGACCACCGCGCCATCGAGCGCGTTCGGCAGTCCGAACTGGCGGCGTGCGCGGTTGTCCAGGTCATCCACGGTCACGCCATCGAGCAGTTCATCGCCGCCGCCGCGTTTCATGCCCGCCTTGGCCAGCCCTTCCTTCGGCAGTTCGCCCAGCTTCACACTGAGATCCATCGGCTTGCCATCACGCAACAGTTTCACCGGTGCCTTGGTGCCGGGAGCCGTCTGCGAGACCATCAGGCGCAGTTGCTGGCTGCTGTTCACCTTCTTGCCGTTGAACTCGGTGATGACATCGCCCTCCTTCAGACCAGCCTCCTCGGCCGGAGAGTCCTCCGTGACATCGCCGACGAGCGCGCCGGAGTTGTCCTTCAAATCGAAGGCCTTCGCCAGGTCGTCCGTCACCGGCTGGATCATCACGCCGAGGTAGCCGCGCGTGACTTTGCCATCCGCCACAAGGCGCTCCATCACATACTTCGCCAGGTTCACCGGCACGGAGAAGCCCACGCCCTGGTTGCCGCCGCTGCGGCTGATGATCGATTGATTGATGCCGATGAGCCGGCCCGTGGCATCCACGAGCGCACCGCCGGAGTTCCCCGGATTGATGGAGGCGTCAGTCTGGATGAAGTCCTCGTAATCGACGATGCCCATGCCGCCGCGGCCCTTTGCGCTGACGATGCCCATCGTCACCGTCTGGCCGATGCCGAAGGGATTGCCGATGGCGAGCACCACATCGCCCACCTGCACGTTGTCGCTGTCTGTCAGCGTGATGGCGGGCAGGTCCTTGGCGCTCACTTTGATCACCGCGATGTCCGTCTGCGGATCCGTGCCCACGAGTTTCGCGTCGTAGGTGGTCTTGTTGTCATTGAGCGCCACTTTGATCTCGTCAGCACCCTCCACGACATGGCTGTTGGTCAAAATGTAACCGTCGGTGGAGACGATCACGCCGGAACCGAGCGCCTGCTCCTTGCGCTCGCGCGGCATACTCTCAAACGGCCCGCCAAAGAAGCGGCGGAAGAACGGATCATCGAGGAACGGTGCCATGCCCTGGTCGACGCGGGTGGTTTTGTTGGTGTAGATGTTCACCACAGAAGGCGTCACCTGCTTGATCACAGGTGCGAAGCTCAGATTCGGCCGCGCCTCGGCGCTGAGCGGCGCGTTGTCGGTCTTCAGTTGGGGAAGAGCGTCGGCATGGATCAAGGAGACGAGTCCGAGACCCGAAATGGCACTGACGGCGATGAGGAGAATCGGTTTGGTTTTCATGGGGCGGTTGGTTTCGGGACAGGCCTTGTCGAGTCCTCACCAGCGCTCCTGTCCCATGCGGCGCACCGGAGAGGTCGGGCCCGCGCCGGACGCTCGCACGATCCGGCATAAGACCCGACGCATGCTCTGCAAGGACCGTGCCAGCGCTGGAACCCTTGATTTTCCAAGGGGAAATGCCCGTTGCGGTGTTCTCCACTGTGAATCCCTGGCACAATTGTGAAGCTGATTTGACGCATCAACGGCACTCATCGCAACGTTACACGCGTCCTCCACCATGAGACGCCTGCTTTGCTCCCTGCTTTTGTCCACCTTCGCCTCGGCGGAGACCATCCAGACGGATCTGCTCATCGTCGGTGGCACGGAGTCGGGATGGGCGGCGGCGATTCAGGCGGCACGGATGGGTTTGAAGTCGATCATGGTCGTGCATGACGGCTCGTGGCTCGGCGGGCAATACACGGAGCAGGGGCTCGTGTGCGTGGACGAGAGCAAGGGAACGGGCGAGATCGGCTGGGGGCCGGGTTGGCATCCGATGAAGCGCTCGTTTCATCGCTTCGGCCTCTTCAAGGAGTTGATGGACCGCATCGAGGCCTTCAACACGAAGAAATACGGCTCGCCGATGCCGGGGAAGCCGATGCACGGCCCCACGACGTTCCGACCTGCGGAGGCGGAGGCGATTTTTCGCGAGATGCTGCAGCCTTACGTCAGCAGCGGCCAGGTGACGTTGAGGCTGAATCACCTTCCCGTCGCGGCGATGAAGTCGGATGGGAAAGTCACCGGCATGACGTTTCGCTCGGACAAAGGCGACACCTTGGAGGTGAAGGCCGCGCTCACGATTGATGCGAGCGACTGGGGCGATGTCGTGCAACTTAGCGGCACCGAGTTCGAGGTCGGGCCGGATCCGCAGTCGCGCTACGGTGAGCCGCATGCGCAGGAAGATGTCTCCGCGCATCCGCCGAATGAGATGAATCCGCTGACGTGGGCGCTCATCGTCGAGGAAAGCCAAAGCGACACGCCGATTCCCGCGCCGCCGCATTACGATGAACGCGCCTATCTCCGCACCACGTCGTTTGGCCGCAAAGAAGCGGCGAAGTTGAAGTGGGATCATCCGGTGAAGCTCGGCGACAACTCGCCGTGGCCTGCGAAGGGCACGGAAAGCAAGCGCCAGGGCACCATCCTCAGCATGCGCCGTATCGTCGAGGGCACGACGAGCCGCGATGGAATCACCTCGGCGCTCATTTGCTACTCGAACGGTCAAGACTACCCTCTTGAGCGTCTGCCGCGTCATGTGTGCGATGCGCTGGAGGCCATGGAGCGCGGAGCGTCGATGAAGAATCTTGTTTTGATGAGCCGCGAGCAGCGTCAGGTCGTGTTCGAGGACTGCAAAGCGCACTCGCTCGGCCTGCTGCATCATTTGCAGACGACGGTTCATGATCGCGCCAAGGACAAAACGAACAGCCTGCGTCATTACCACCTCAGCTCGGAGTTCGGCACGCCCGACCGTCTGCCGATGAAACCCTACATCCGCGAGAGCCTGCGATTGAAAGCACTCTACATGATGCGCGAGCAGGACAGCCTGATGGGCGAGGCCGCCAAGGCCGCTAAGGAGACCTTTGCCACCGTGATGTATCCCGATGGCGTCTTCGCGTGGCAGTTTCACTACGACTTCCACGACACCGGCCGCGCCTATTTGAAGTGTGAGGGCGATTCCGGCCCGTGGACGCACTACGGCAAGCCCGGCCGCGACATCCACCAACTCAGCGAGCGCAGCGTCTTCCCGCTCCGCAGCCTCATTCCGGTGAAGACGGACGGCCTCATCGGTGCGCAGGGCAACGTGGGCTTCAGCAGCATCGTGAGCAGTGCCGTGCGCCTGCATGATCATCGCGTGCACATCGGCCAGGCGGCCGGGGCGCTTGCCGTGCTCGCTTTGAAGCATCAAAAGCAGCCGCGCGATCTCGCGTGGAACCGCACGCACCTCGAGGAAATCCAGCATGCCCTCTGCGGCGGCACCGAGGGCACTCCGATGCTCCTCTGGCCCTGGCGAGATCTTCCCGCCGATCACGCCGCGTTTGTCGCGATCAATCGACTGAGTGCTCGCGGCTTGATTCCAGCCGCTAGAGACGAAGTGGAATTCCGACCCGATGCTCCTGCGGCGAAGGAGTGGCAAAAGGCCCTCTTGAGCCGTTGCGGCCTCGAAATGCCCGTGGACGAAAGACTCACGCGAGGCCCGTTCGCGGTCCAACTCTGGCAAAAGCTCGAAAAAGTGCCCGCCAAGCCCTGGGAACGCCAAAAGTCCGATGACGCCGACGGCGATGGTGTTCCCGATTTGGATGATCCGCAGCCGTTTGGCGCGTTGGAGCCGAGGTTTTAGCCGATGTGGACCGCAGCGCCCGCAGAACACACCTCCCCTTCCAACATCTTTCGACGAACAAGCGGCTGACTGGTGGCGACTCGTTGTCAGCCGCATGCCAACGCCTTCCGGGCTCGAATGTCATGCTCAGTTCCTCCGCCTTTGTGCGGGGAGCGAGGTGGTGCCACACGTCCGGGTGTCACCTTTTCCCTCCAAAACGTCATGGAACTGTGGCAGCATGATCCGCGACGATGACAACGGCATCTTCCCCAATTCTCCACTCAGCCCCGTTTAACACAACCCGGTGGACTCGCGTGTGTCTGGCAAAGACGGACTCGGAAGACGGGCGCAGGGCACTGGCGGACCTTTGCGATGCTTATTATGAGCCGGTCGTCGCTTATCTTCGCCGTGTGTTCCGGGATGCGGATGCGGCGCGGGAGATGAGCCATGCGTTCTTTGCCGAGATGCTCCATGGAGGCACGATCATCACGGCCGAGCGTGAGCGTGGGCGCTTTCGCTCCTATCTGCTGGGTTCGGTGAAGCACTTTGTCTCCCATCAGCGAGAGGCGGCACAGCGGATGAAGCGTGGCGGTGGCATGGAGGCTGTTTCACTGGATGACGAGGAGGCCGCCGGGGTGCCTGATACCCGACAGCTCCCGCCAGACGCGGAGTTTGACCGGCAATGGGCCATGACGGTGATCGCGCGCGGCATGGAGGCACTGCGGGCGGAGTGTGTGGGCGAAGGACGAGGAGCGTTCTTTGACTCTGTGAGCGGCATCTTGAACGGACACGCCAGTCATGGGGATCAGACAGCGCTGGCTGCCTCATGTGGGATGAGCTTCGATGCCTTCCGCATGGCGGTGAGCCGCTTGAAGAAGCGTCTCCGGCAGTCCGTGAAGTGCGAGGTTGCGGGCACTCTCGAAGACCCCGCCGCTGTGCAGGATGAGATGGAAACGCTCTTTGCCGCGCTGGGCAGGTAAAAAACTTTGTTCGGTTTTCACCGGGGGCGCGTCAGTTTACTGGCATGAGCGCTTCCTCTCCTGACAGAACATGCCCGCACTGCGGCTCCGCTTTTCCTGCCGATGTGCCGGAGAGCCAGTGCCCGCGCTGCCTCATGGCGCAGATCATCGAGCCGACGCAACCAGGCGATCATGCACCTGCGATCCCGCCGCTGTCACCCGAAGAACTCGCTCCGCACTTCCTGCAGCTTGAAATCCTCGAATGCCTCGGTCGTGGCGGCATGGGCGTGGTTTACAAGGCGCGGCAGAAGTCGCTGAACCGACTCGTCGCTCTCAAACTGCTCGCACCGGAGCGCGCGGATGATCCGCAGTTCGCGGCGCGGTTTGAAAAAGAGGCGCAGGCGCTCGCGGCGCTGAATCACCCGAATATCGTCGGCGTGCATGACTTCGGGCAGGCAGGCGGGTTTTACTTCCTGCTCATGGAGTTCGTCGATGGGGTGAATCTCCGCCAACTCCTGCAAACCAAGCGCCTCACGCCCAAAGAGGCCCTCAGCATCGTGCCGCCGGTGTGTGACGCGCTGCAATGCGCGCACGATCACGGCATCGTCCACCGCGACATCAAGCCGGAGAACCTGCTCATTGACAAGGCAGGCGTGGTGAAGATCGCCGACTTTGGCATCGCCAAGATCGTCCACCGTGAAACAGACACTCCTGTCTGTTCGGGTTCAGAGCAGACAGGAGTGTCTGCCTCACTGCCGCAAGGCACCCCCGACTACGCCGCGCCGGAGCAGGCGAACGGCACCGCCGATCATCGCGCGGACATCTACAGCCTAGGTGTGGTGCTTTACGAGATGCTCACTGGCGAGCGGCCCAAAGAAAACATCACGCCGCCCTCGAAGCGCGTGCAGGTGGACATCCGCATTGATGAGATCGTGCTGCGGGCGCTGGAGAAGACACCGGAGTTGCGCTTCGCCACAGCGGCGGAATTTCGCACGCAGGTTGAGGCCGTGACAAATGCCCCTGATCCATCAGTCCCGCCCGCGATGCCAGTGCAGACTCAGAAGCATTCATCAATTCCACGCAGTTTCTGGATCGTCCTGCTCATCGCATTTCCTGCGGTCACCCTTTTGGGTCTGGCGCTGATGGCGTTCTCGGGTGGAGGTGTCTCGGGGCGGGAACTGCTTGCGATGATAGCTGCAGCCGCGATTCCCGGCGTCATGATTCCGGCGCTTATTTTCATTTTCATGCCTGGACATCGCCCCAAGGCCGGTGTGTCAGGTGCTCCAGCCACTCCCTTGTCAAAAGCACGGCAGGCGATGGAAGCGGACCTTCTGTTTCCGTTGTGGCTTCGCCTGATTCTGGGCGTGGCATTCTTCGTTTTCCTTCTGAACTTCGCCGCGCCCCATGTCACCCGCCTGGGAAACAACACCCAATCGACCTTCACTATCGGACTCTCGCAGCCGTGGCTCATTGTATATCCACAGCATGTCAGTCCGGACCGCATCGTCCGTGCGCTGGCGTGGAATCCGCGCTCTCCGGCCTTTCTCTGTGGAATTTTCGCCGCCTTGATCGCGGGCGTTCTAATGATGGGGCGTGCCACCGTGCGCCGTCGCTTGAAACTCTCGATGCCGGTTCGCCAGTGGAGCCGGGGCAGGTGCGTGATCCTGCTCGCCGTGCTTGCCACGACCATGCTGGCAGTCTCCGCGATCTGGGCTGTGCTCCCGCTCATCACGCAGCTGCCCACGTCCACCAGCAATGCGACCGGTTCCGCAATCGGACGAGTGGATGTCACCAGCGAGCAAGCGACTGTCCAGGCGCATGACTCCAAGGATGCCGGCCTCATCTTCCTCTTCGGAAATGCGCCGGCGCGCTGGACGCCGAAGTCACTCTATTTGGATGCCATGTTCGATGTCACACTCACCTCGGGTGGCTTCGACCCCGGTGTGCGCTGGAATATCACACCCAGACGCGGCATTCGCTGGACCTATCAACTCGAGGGGCCGAATGGAATCATGCCGGGCAAAGTGGCCTTCCATCCCGGCACGCCCTCCGCCGATTCCGACGGCGCATATGTCATCGGCGAATTCCGGCCGGAGCAAGGCCTGCCGGTTCCAATCGCCGTGCGGCTGGAGACATCAATCCCGTTGGAAACGGTCGGCGGAGGCGAAAAGACTCTCAATTCCTCCGATTTGGACCATCCGAAGGAACCAGCGAGGACATTCGCGCAGTCTTACGCGGTTGATTTTGTCTTCACGGGCTCTCAGAACAACTCTGACTGGCTGGATGGTTTCCGCGCCGTGATCGAACATGCCCTGCGGAAGGCGTTTCCAGGAACAACCCGCCTGCCAGAGTTCACACTGCATTCAGAATCCAAACAGCTGATCATCAAAGCGACCCTGGGGGAGCACATGGTCATAGCCAAGATGATCGCTACCATGAAGGGGCAGGCCGAGGCAGCGCCCAGCAAGAACGAATCCCTCGTCCGCAGTTACTCTCTTGACTTCACCAACAGCGGAAGCGCTGTCACGCTCAAATATGCCGATCTGCGCGATCTGCTGGAGCAAGTCAGGAAACTGGACGGCGATTCGGACATCTCCCTTCATGTGGGAGAACGCGCGCTCATCGTCAAATCCACTCCGGAGCAACTGAAGCACGTCGATGAACTCGTCGAGGCCATGAGGAAAAAGGCGACGTCCTATCCTGCTGCCAAGCGCGCCCCATGAAGTTTCCCGATCCACCATCTATTCCATGTCATGAAATCACACCCGCTGCCAGCCTTGCTTCTTCTCGGCTTGACGGGCGTTCTTCACGCCCAGGATTTTCCCCGGAAAGGTGAAACGCCACATCCGGACCTCCTGTTGAAATCACAAACCGTTGAAGCGCCGGGAAAGGTGCGTTCCTACGCACTCGGATTCTTCTCACACGGCCACAAAGCAGATGAGGGAAGAAGGCTCCAAAAAACCGCGCTGGATCTGATTTCCCTGGCGCTGAAGTCCAATCATACTCCCGTGGCGCACGAGAACAGTTTGTTGATGCATGGCGACACCAGCGTGCTCGTCGCCCGAGCCACGGAGGCGCAGCACGCGATCATCGCCGACGTCATTCGTGTTTTGAGAGAAAACATGCCCGTCCAGGATGGTGCCGCCCGCCCTCCGGCCAACAGCATCGTGCGCATCTACGCAATAGGCCGAATCCTCGGCATCTCAAATTCAGGCAGCGAACAGCACAAGGAAGAGCGCGCCGCCAAAACGGATGCCTTGATCAGCCAGATCCACACCAGCATGGCGATGGCCAGACTCGACAAAACCATGCCGGAACTCAGTTTTCACGGTTCCTCCAACAGCCTGATCGCAAAGGGCACGGCGGCCCAGATGGAACTCATCACCCAGGCCATCACTTCCTGGCAGGAAAACACGCCGGATTTCCGCCCCGTCCGCGGTCAGTAACAAGAAACTCCATCCACGCTCATCATGAAAACACGCCCTTCGCTGCTCGCGCTTTTCCTCGCCACGCTGTCGCTTCACGCAGCGGAACCCAACGGCCCATGGTTCACCTGCGACTTTGAGAAGCCGGAGTGGCAGTCGGGTTGGAACCTGGGCAATCCCAACCTGCCGCGAAACCTCGCCATCGTGCCCCATCGCACCACGGGTCCGGTCAAGCCGCACTACGCGCCTGACACACCGCCGCCGCTGAGCGGAGCAGGAAAACCTACCGCAGGCAATGCTCTCGCCATCACTCTCAAGCAAGGAACGCACTACGGCGCGGACTTCGGCTTCGACTTTGCCGCGCAGACCGGCTCCGAGCCGGAGGAGGCAATTCTATCCTACAAGCTCTGTTTTGCTCACGACTTCAACGCCGAGGCCGTGCAAGGCGGCAAGCTACCCGGCTTCGGCGGCATCTACAGCAGCGATGCCGGTGCCGCAGGCAGGCGTGTCAACGGCAGCGACTCGTGGTCTGCGCGTGGCGCTTATTGGAAGCCGGATGCAGAGGGAGACATCCCCATCGGCTTCTACGTCTATCACGCCGACATGAAGAGCGACTTCGGCGACACCTGGTATTTCTCCAAGGCGCTCGAACGCGGCAAGTGGCACGACATTCGCCTCGCCATCAAACTGAACACACCCGCAGCCAAGCCCGGCGGCAAAGGCCGCAACAATGGCCTCCTGCGCGGCTGGCTGAATGGCCGTCAGGTCTTTGAAAAGCGTGACATCCGCTTTCGCGATGTGGACACGCTCAAGATTCGCAATGCCTGGTTCCACTTCTACCACGGCGGCAGCCAGCCAGCCTCCACAGACTACCGTCTGTGGATCGACGATGTGGTCGTCTCACCTGCGAACTGAGTTTTTCATCCAATCATACTTTTATGAACACCTCCACACGCCAGATCGAATGCACTATCCCCATCCTGCCCGTCCGCGATCTCGCGCGCTGCGTGGCGTTTTACACCGGCCCGCTCGGCTTCAAGCTCGATTGGGGAGGCGAGGCAGGCTCCCGCATCTGCTCTGTTTCGAAAGACGGATGCGCCATCATGCTCTCACAGCGCGACACGATTGCCGAACCTGCGTGGGCATGGATCGGCTGTGAAGACGAGTCGCTGTTCGAGACGTGGAGATCGAATGGAGTGAAGGTTCGGCAGGCACCCAGGAACTGCACCTGGGCCTATGAAATGAAGTTTGAAGATCTCGACGGAAACATCCTCTGGCTGGGCACGGAGCCACGGCGTGACGAGCCATTCGAGGACCAAATACCGTCCTGAACCTCAATTTTTTCATGAACTCAGCCACCTGCGCTCTCATCACAGCGGCGATACTTTTAGTGTCTGCTGCATCGCCCACACGCGCCACCGATGTGCCACCTGACATTGCGGACATGCAAGTCCACGACTTGCGTGCCGGGGGCGATGAAAAGAAACGCTTTTTCGTCATCCACAAGCCGACACCGCCGCCCGATCAAGGATGGCGCACGCTCTTTGTGCTGCCCGGTGGCTCCGGCGATGCGCAGTTTCAGCCCTTTGTGACCCGCATCGCCAAGAATGCGCTGCCGGAAGGCTATCTCGTCGTGCAGCTCGTGGCACCCGTCTGGACGGCGGCGCAGGCCCGTGACATCGTCTGGCCCAATGACCAGTCCGGCGTGCCCGAGATGAAGTTCAGCACCACTGATTTCTTCCTCGCCGTGCGTGCCGAGGTGGGAAAAGCCCACAAGCTCGATACGCGCTATAGCTTCACGCTCACTTGGTCATCCAGCGGCATGAGCGGCTACGCTCTCTCCCTGCTGCCAAAAGCTGGCGTCACCGGCACCTTTGTCGCCATGTCTGTCTTCCACCCAAGTGCGCTGCCTTCGCTGACCGCTGCGAAAGGTCATCCCTACTTCCTTTATCATTCGCCGCAGGATTTCATACCCATCTCGCAAGCTCAGGCTGCCCGGGATGTGCTGCAAAAGGCAGGAGCAACGGTGGAACTCCAGACTTATGAAGGCGGCCACGGCTGGCGCGGCAACATCTTTGGAGACATCCGCCATGGCATCGAGTGGCTCGAAGAGCAGAAACCGAAAAAGCCTGGAGGCAGGTAAGGCTTGGAGAGATACTCGGACCTCATGCCTGCCGACAACCACGAAGCCCACGACAACGCCGAGCACATCCGCAGGCGGCTGCCGCGTCGTTTGCAGAAACTCCGGCAGGCGGAGAGTCCAAGCATGTTTGCTCTTTGAGAAAAATCGTGCTGAACAAGCTCGGTGAGCTGATCCATGCGCTGCGGCGGTGAGTGTGGAGCAGTCCCCTGGACCACTTTAGATGAATCCAGTAGGCGCAACCACACTCATGGCACCATTTCCTTGTCCGCACAGACTGCGACATCAACGAGCCTGTTTTCTTGCTGCAAGAGCTGACGATACCGCGCCGCAAGTTGTCGACTCGGCCGTCGTTCACCACGCGTCATGTGCACCAACCGCCTCCTTCTCCTCACCTGCCTATGTCTGACCTTCGCCTCACTCGACCTAGCCGCCGCGGCACCAATTTTCCGCGCTGGCGCGGCCACGAGCAACATCACGCCGACCATTGCTGCCGAGCCGGTGGGTCGCACCAGCCGACCGCCAGCGACGCACGTGCATGACGATCTGCACGCCCGCTGTCTCGTCCTCGATGATGGGCAGGCGAAGCTGGCGCTCGTCGTGTGCGATTTGCGGCATATCTCGGCTGAGGTCGCGGCTGCGGCCAAAGTGATCATCGAAAAGACGACGGGTATCCCGCCGCAGTGCGTCGTGATCTCGGCGACTCACTCGCACACCACGGGCGGCGCGAGGCTGGAGGAGCGCGAGGGCGAGCCGTATTACGATTACAGCGCGTTTCTCACCCGGCGCATCGCCGATGGCGTGTTGCGGGCTCACAATCAGCTCGAACCGGCGCAGATCGGCTGGAGCGTCGCCGAGGAGCCGACGCAGGTCTTCAATCGTCGATGGTTCGTAATGCCGGAACGCGGCCCGATCTACGGTGCGCACGACAACGTCGAGAAAGTGGACACGAATCCCGGTTACAAAGGCCTGCTTCGTCCCGCTGGCCCTGTGGACCCGCAGATCACGTTTATCTCCGTGCGCTCGACTTCTGGCAAACCGATCTCGCTGATGGCCTCCTATGGTCTGCACTACGTCGGCGGCGTGACGGAGAACACGATTTCGGCCGACTACTTTGCCATCTTCGCCGACCGCGTGGGTGAGCTGCTCGGTGCCGACAGGCATCAAGATCCGCCGTTCGTCGGCATCATGGCCAACGGCACCAGTGGCGACGTGAACAATCTCGAGCGCTATTCCGACGAGGAACTGGCCAAACGAGGTCCACAGCCGAAGAAGAAGTATCAACCCTTCGAAAAAGCCCGCGAAGTGGCCGACTTGTGCGCCAGCAAGGTCATGGAAGCCCACAAGACACTGAAATGGCATGATCACGTGAAGCTCTCGTCGGTGCAGCGCACGCTGACCTTTGAGCGTCGCCACCCGACGAAGGAGGAGGTCGCGTGGGCGGAGTCGGTGAAGGCGAAACGCATCAAGCCCATGAGCACCAGCCGGTATAGCACCTACGCCACCGTGCTTGCCTACGCCTCGCCCGACATGCCGCCGACGATCGACGTCGTGGTGCAGACGCACCGCATCGGCGACCTCGCTGTGGCCACGATGCCGTTCGAGGTCTTCGCGGAGATCGGCCTCGAATTGAAACGGCGCAGCCCAATCCAGCCTCTCATGAACATTTCCATCGCCAACGGTGCCCACGGCTACCTGCCGACGCCCGAACAGCACAAGCTCGGCGGCTACGAGACGTGGATCGGCGTGAACCATGTGCAGCTCGATGCCTCGGTAAAGATGGTGAACGCCCTCGTCGAGATGCTTGGTGAGCTGAATGCAAAGAAGCCGTGAAACTGTGACTCAAGCCATTCCAATGACGAACCACATACTCACACTCTCTGCGTTCCTCTGTGTCCTCTGCGGTTCAATGGATGCTGCCGACCTCGTCCTCGCGTCCAAAGACAAGCCGCCTGTGCCGATCATCGTGCACGCAGACGCGCCGCCGCGCACGCGGGAGGCGGCGGAGGTACTGGCGGGTTACATTGAGAAAATCTGCGGGAAGAAGCCGCTCGTGCTGCTTGGCGCGTCGTCTCCAGCGCCGGACAGCGCGATCTGGATCGGCGTGCAGCCGGAGGTGAAGGCGTTGTTTCCGAAGGTGAGCTTCGAGTTCGGGAATCCCGAGGAAACGCTCATTCTCGCTGACGAAAGGCATGTGGTGCTGGCGGGGCGCGACCGTTGGAACCCCGCGCACATGGAGGCGAAGGGCCGTCTGGCGATGAAGACCGGCATCCAGCAGGAATACGGCACGGCGAACGCGGTGTATTCGTTCCTTCAGGAGCAGCTCGGGGTGCGCTGGCTCTGGCCCGGCGAGGAGGACGTCATCCCGCGTGAACGAATCGCGATCGCGCCGTTGGAGCGGCGGTATCATCCGCAGATCCGTGCGCGGGGCGGCATGCTGGTGAAGACGTCGCTCGGTGACAACAAGGAGACCGGCGAGGAGCTGTGGTCGCGCTTTCAGCGGGTGCAGCTCGATTCCATGGACATGAATGGCGGGCACGGCTTTGGCGACTGGTGGGACAAGTATGGCGAGGCGCATCCCGATTACTTCGCCGCCGCGCCGGATGGCTCGCGCCGGGCGATGAAGCCGAGCACGAACAACACCAAGCTCTGCGCCTCGAACCCGAAGGTGTGGCAGCAGTGGCTGGAGGACATCGCGGTGAAACTAAAAGCCGATCCCTTGCTGCGTGTGATCAATGTGTCGCCCAACGACGGCTACACCAGCGGTCACTGCACCTGCGCGGGCTGCCTCGCGTGGGATCATCCAGCGGGCGAGAAAATGGAGTGGGGCTTCGGTGGCGGCGTGAAGTTCCAGGGCGTGTCGCAGACGGATCGTGATGTGCGATTTGCCAACACGCTCGCACGGCTGCTGAAGCAGCGCTTTCCGGATCGCGAGCTGTTCGTGCTGCTCAATGCCTATGGTTTTGCCCGCAATCCGCCCATCGGCGTCGTGCCGGATGACAATGTGATCATCTCCAGCGTGGCCAATTTCCACATGCGCTCGCCGAATGAACGCAAGCTGCCCATGCAGCAGCACGCCGGCTGGGCGAAGGTGGCGAAGCACCTCATGTGGCGGCCCAACATCGGCAGTCCGGCCGGCTTGAGCTGGGGCATGCCTGATGTGGCGATGACGCAGGCGGGCGAGGACTTCCGCTTTGCCGCGGAGCATCACTGCCTCGGCCTCTACTTCGATTTGTTCTGGCTGCATTGGTCCACGCAGGGGCCGCACTACTACACGCTGGCTCATCTCGCGTGGGATCCGCAGACCGATGTCGCCGCATTGATGGACGACTACTATCAACGTGGCTACGGCCTCGCCGCCGCGGACGTGAAGGCCTACTGGCAGCTCATGGAGCGCACGCGCATGGAGTTCGTCGCCGAGGAGCCGAGTCGTCATCGCGCCTTCCATCTGCCGCGAAAATACACGCCGGAGTTGTTTGCCCGTGCGCAATCGCATCTCGATGCCGCTGCGGCGAAACTGACCGCCGCGGAGGAGAAATACCGCCGCCGTCTCCACTTCATCCAGTGCGGCCTCGACTACGCACGCCTCGTCGCCGACACACGCGCCTGGATGGAAAAACTCGAAGCCAGCAAAGGCAAGGACGACGATGCCAAAGTCCACGTGCTGGCGAACTGGACCCGCGCCGCGCAAATGAAGAAGGACTTTCCTGAACATGCCATCAACTGGTGGGCGGTCTTCCGTGAACCTGACGGCAAAAGCGGCGGCGATGGCAACAAACGCGTCATGGGCCTCCACCCCGACGCCCCGCTGAGCGGCCGAACGCTCAAGGAACTGAACGCTCCAGGGCTGGAGTGAGGCCATCTCTTGAGTCCCCACGCCATGAACCATTTCACCTGCCTTCTCATCGCCTGTCTCCTGCCAAGTCTGGCACTCCTCGCCGCCGAGAAGCCGATCATGCTGTGGCCGAATGGCGCACCCGGGGCACTCGGCGCCTCGCCAAAAGACATCCCGAAGCTCACACCGTATCTGCCGGCCAAACCGAGCGGCGCGGCGATGTTGCTCATTCCCGGCGGCAGCTACAGCGGCATCTATGAAGGCCAGGCGGAGCCTTTTGCGCTTTGGCTGAATGAGCACGGTTTGACCGTCTTCGTGCTGCGTTACCGGCTCGGCAGCGCGGGTTATCGCTATCCGACGCAACTTCAAGATGCGGTGGAGGCCATGTTTCAGATCCGTGGCAACGCCGAGAAGTGGAAGATCGACCCGAAGCGCATCGGCGTGATGGGTTTCTCCGCTGGCGGGCATCTCGTCTCCACGCTCATCAACCGGCCTGAGGATGGAATCATCGTCGGTGGCGACCGCACCGTGAGTCCACGTCCCGATCTGGCCATTCTCTGCTATCCGGTCATCAGCATGATCACGAAACCGCATGCGACCTCGCGGAAGATGCTCATTGGCGAGTCGCCGGATGAAAAACTCGTCCGCCAGACCTCCAGCGAGCTGCAAGTGAAGCCCGGTCTGCCGCCCGTCTTCCTCTGGCACACGATGGAGGACAAAATGGTGCCCGTGGAGCACGCGCATCTCTACGCCGCCGCTTTGCATGCCAACGGCGTTCCTCATGAGCTTCATCTTTACCAACACGGCGACCACGGAACCGGCCTCATCGGCACCGAGCATCCGTGGTTCGCGGATTTGGTGTTCTGGCTGCGGGCGAGGGGATTTGTGAAGTAGCAGCCGCCGTTTCAACGGTGGCCTGGCATGATGAGCGGACGCAGTTCGACAGGGGTCAGCTCCCAAGGCAGCGGTTTCCACGGATAGGCGTCCGAACGCACGCGCGACCACTTCAAAATGCCGCCGCTGCGCCAGGCATCGAGCACGATGCCATCATCAAAGGCCTGTCCGCGCGCGGTGATGACGATGGCATTGTGCTCCCGTAGTGTGGCGCGGCGCGCGGAGGCCAGATGAATGACGAGCGTGCGCGGACGCAGGTGGTGCAGCGCGGGATACATGGCCTCACGCCACTGGTAGCAAAGACCGCTGCCGCGCAGGCCGGTGTTGACGAAAAGATTGTTCATCCACGCCATGCGCGCGGGTTTCCACCGGCGGTTCAGCTCGTGCGCGCGCTCCACGGCGGCGGTGGCGAGTTTCTCCGCCTCAGGCGTGGACACGCCGGGATCCAGGGACTGCAAATCGCGCGCGAGGAGCGCGGCACGGGCCTGGCGCCGGGCGTTGGACTCCGGGGAGACGCAGGCCGCGAGCCATGGAAACAGGCAGATGATGGCGGACGACAGAAGGCGGCGTGGTGGCATGCGGGCGATGAATGGGGCGTGCATCAGGCCTGCTGCATGAGTTTTTGCGCCTGCTCCTGCCAGTGATCGCGCGCGGCACGGTTTTTAAAGGCGAGCAGCTCGCTGAACGCGCGGAGGTCATCCTCATCCCAGCCGGCGATTTGACGCCAAGTGCGGATGCCGTGGGCGTGGAGCTGGTCACTGAGCACCTTTTTAATGCCCTTGATCCGCGTGAGGTCGTCGTCCGGCACGCCGTTGAGCGCCGCGGCCTGGGCGAGGGCCTTTTCGAGCGCGCGCCGCTGGTTCTGGAGGGACTCGACCGCCTGCTCCGCCGTGGCGAGGCGTTCCTCGCTGCCGGCGAGGCTGCGACGGGCGAGCGCAAGCCCCGCCGGGTCCGGCGGCGTCTTCGATTCGAGCGTGGTGACGCGACGCCGCCAGTCATCCCGCTCCTGCATGAGCGCGGCGATGACCGCGAGCGGCGTGGAAAGGTCGTCCGTGATCTGAGCGAGCTTTTCCTCCGCGCTGGCGGCAGGGGCGCGACTTTTTTTCGATGGAGCGGACCGGGTGCGGGTGGGTTTGGACCTGGGGGCGTCATCAGAAGGCGCGGGCGGGACGGATGGAGAAACGGACGCGGCTTCGCGAAACGCCGCGAGTTCGGCTTCGAGGCGGGAAACCTGGGCGCGGGCTGCGGCAAGCTCGTTGTGGGACTGCTGAGCGGCTGCTCCGTCGGTGGCGGCCTGCCGGGCGGCGGCGTGCGCGGCGGCAAGCCCGGCTTCCAGATGGGAAATCTGGTCTCTGGCAGCCTGGAGGTCATTTTGGAGCGCTTCGGCCAGTTTTCCGGCATCCCGGGCGGCATCGGCGTGCTGTGTGATTTGCTGGCGCAACGCGGCGATCTCCGTCTCGGCGGCGCGGAGGGCGGATTCGAGTTTTTCCGCCGTTTCGGCGGCTTCGCGGGCTTTTTGCGCGGCCCCGGCAACCGCGGCGTCGTGTTTGTGACGGAGTTCCGACAGCGCCTGCCGCCCTTGGGCGATCTCCGCCTGCAAGGCGTCCAGCGCGCCGTGGGACCCAGCCTGGGCGGCGAGTTCGCGGCGCGCCGTGGCGAGCTCATCCCGCAGGCGCGTGTTTTCGGCCTCGAGGACCTCGCTTTCATGGATGATGCGCGCGGCATCACTGACATGCACGCTGCTGTCCCGCACCTCGGCGCGCGCGGCGTCCCGCTCGTCCATGGCGGCGCGGGCCATGCGGCGCTGCTCGTCGATCTCCTTTTCCAGCCGCCGCAGCTCGGCGACACGGCCCGATCCACGGCACATCCAGCCAAACCAGCCAAAGCAGATGGCGGTAAGCACCAGCAGCACGGAGAATTCGAGCAGAAACCAGAAGGTGGATGACATGAGCATTTAGAAACTAAAATTTCGGACTCTGATTGTCTGATTTCGGCGCGAGATGAAGGCGCAGTTCCTCCAGTGCCTCGGCGGAGGCTTCTTCGACAAGATTGGGCGGGAGGCCGGCGGGAATGAGGCTGGATTTTCCCAAGGCACCGGGGGCCAGCAAGGCGGGCGTGGCGGGAAGGACGCTCCAGATCTCTCCCGGGCGCGCGAGGGCGATGAATGGCGCATCGGTTGGAGGCGGAAGGCTTTTGGCTGTGTGGATGAGGTCTGCGGAGGTCTCGCAGTGGGCGCGAATGGCAAAGGCGTCCGCATGGATGACAAAGCCGGGCGCGTAAACTTGCCGTGCGGCACTGACCAGTTGCGCGTGCAGCGCGGGCTCGGCGATCTGGCCGCAGAGGAAGACTTTTTTGCCGGAGACGACGAGCACGACAAAGGCTGGCTGTGTGCGCGTGAGCACGGGCATGGGATCCGCGCCACCCTGGAGCCACTCGATGAGCATGGCGTTGTCCTGCCGTAGCAGCGCGGCGTCCAGATCTTGCGGCAGCGGCTCCTTCCATGAGGTGTCGTCCCGACCGCCGCGCCAGTCGAGAGGCTGCCAGGCGTGGCCGCTGATGGCGAGGTGGAAGGATTTGGCCTCGGCGGAGGAGGCCGGCAGCAGCGCGGTGGTGAGCGGCGGGAAATCGGCGGCGGGGCGGCGCGCATCATCGACACGGATGGCGTCATGCACACGGCGCGTGGCAAAGACGCCGAGCGCCTCGTCCAGCAGAGCACGCTTCACAGCGGCGCTGCCCACCGCGCCGGCCAGGAGGACGCGCTGGTCCCGCACGGCGAGGAACAGGTGGCCCGGCGGCAGCGCGGCCAGGCGCATGGCCTCCGATTCACGCGCGGTGGCGGCTTTCTGCGCGGCGCGCAGTTCCTGGATCAGCGGCAGCACGGACTTTTGCCATTCGGAATCCTGGACTCCGGCGCGCTCCGCCTGGTCCCGCAACGCGGCATCGTCCGCGCCGAGTTTCAGCGGCTCAAAGCGGCCGCCGAGACGCGCAAGCCATGCGCCGACATGATGCGGTGCGTTTTCCGGCGGCGCAGGGATGCTGGCAAGCGTGGCGGAGACATCCGCGGCCTCATCGTGATCGTCGAGACTGGCGCGCAACTCACCACGTGCCTGCCCGCCCTGGCTGCTCCAGCGGTCGGCGACGGCGTTCACGAGATCACGGCCCTCAACATCCGTGGCGGCGGTGCCGATGAGACGCGCCTTGGGGCCGTCCGAGGCCAGCAGCATCCACCCTGGCGGATAGGGGGAGATCTCGATCACGTCCTGGACGGCGGCGACGGGATTGAGCCGCCGTCCTGCTGCCGGGACGACGAGCGTGGGGGCGCGGACGAGGTTCTCGATGGTGCTGCGGATGATGAGCTGGTCCTGCGCGGCACGCACCTTTCCCTGGAGCCGCGCGGTCTGGCCCTCAAAGAGCACCTGCACGCGGTCCAGACGGCCTGTGAGTGTGTTTTGCGCCGCGAGGGCCTCCTGGGCGGCGCGCTCCAGCTTTTTCTCCATGCGCGGGAACAGGCCGTAGGCGCCCGCGCACCAAAAGGCGGCGAAGAGGGCGGCGGCAGTGATCCAGCGTGCGGCGTTCATGGCATTCTGGAGCAGGGCATGCGCTCAATCACGCGCAGGCTGGGCGGCGAGGACCTCGGCGAGGGAAAGCGTGCGCAACTCCCCGCGCTGGCTGGTCTGGATAAAGATCTGCGCGGCCGTGTCGAAGCCGGTGAGCCAGCCCTCGCCGTAGGCCCAGGTGTCGATGCAGATGATGCCGGGCTTGATGCCTGGGATGCCGGATTTTTGCGCGGTGTGGCCGCAGATGACGGTCTTGCCGGAAAAATGGGCGTGCACATCGTCAAAGCGCCTCCAGAAGAGCCAGTCGTCCCCCTGGTCCGCCAGCGGGAGGGCGGCATTCACGCCGGCATGGGCGAAGATGTGCGTGTCACTCTCGAACCAGCGGCGGCACCTCTTTTCAATGAATTCCCAGTGCGCGGCAGGGACGCTGCCCCAGTCCGGACGCACCGCGCCAGCATAGCTCTCCATGGTGGTGCGGCCGCCGATGGCACACCAGGCCTCAAAGTCGATCTGGTGCTCGCAGGCGTCGATCATGAGGATCTCGTGGTTGCCCAGGATGGGGACGAGCTGCGTGCTCTTCTCAAGCTGGAGCAGGCGCTCGATCACGCCGCGCGAGTCGGGGCCGCGGTCCACATAGTCGCCGAGGGTGACGAGGGTGTCATCCGGACCGGGGGCCAGCCTTTCCAAAAGCGCGTCCAGGGCTGTCGAACAGCCATGAATGTCCCCGATGACGAGCGTGCGCATAATAAAGGGCGGACAGTGGCAGGGCGCGCCGGGAGCGCAACGGGGAATGCGCGGGTTGGAAAGACGTCAGGCCACCGGGACGGACCCGCCGCCGAAGTAGTGCGTGAGCGCCTCCATCATGCCCTCGCTGGCGGGCTTCGAGGCCACAAAGCCGCCGCGGGAATGCACCAGGTGCTTGATGGGATCGAGCGCGTTGCCCGGGCAGGCGATCATCCGGGCATGGAGCGGATCTAGCATGCTGAGGTCGTTGTAATTGTCCCCGGCGGCGAAGCAGGCCGTGGCGTCGAGGCCGAGAAGGCGGGAGAGCTCCGCCAGGGCGGTGCCCTTGCTGTAACCGCTGTGGGAAAAGCGCAGGTAGATGCTGTTGCGCTGGTAGCCAATGTCCGGGAACTGGCGGGTGTGCGAGTCGATGTAGGCGCAGATGTGGTCCATCTCGGCGTCGTTCGAGGCCACCACGCCGATGCCGCCATCGTCTCCGCTGATGAAGGACGCCTCCGTCTGCGTCTCGACCATCTGGCGGATGGCCTGGAGGGAGGGCTGGTGGTCCTTCACGAAGCGCTCGTGCGCGCGGCGTGCCTGGCGGTTCCAGGAGCCGAAGTCGGTCCAGCGGCTGAAGAAGCCCGGCTTATAAATGTCACACTCCTGGGCGATGATGAAGTCCGGCTCCATGTAGATGCCGTGCTGGGCCAGTCCGTCGATGGTCTGGTTCAGACTGCGGCCGGTGTTCACCACCCAGGCCGCGCCTTGGGCGCGCAGAGCCTGGATCATCTGGCCCAGGCCGGGATGATACACAGGATCGCTCTGTGGATGCACAAGGGTGCCGTCAAAGTCGAAGCAGAGGATGAAGCGATGCTTGGAGGAGGCCATGCTTGGGGAAGGTGAAACACAAAACCTGGATGACGAAAAGGACGGGGGCAGGCGGCTCTTCATCCCCCATGACGTCCGACCATCCATGTCGAAATCCGCTCACGGGCGGATGGGCGGGCCATACCAGACGTAACACATAAAATAGACGATGATACCGGTGACGGACACATAGATCCAGACGGGCGTGGTCCACTTTGCCATGCGCTTGTGTTTGTCGAAACGATGACGCACCGCCGGGACGACCGTCATGATGATCATGGGCAGGTTCAGCACGGCCAGCGGGATGTGCGTGAAAAGGATGGTAAAGTACACGGGCCGCGTGAGTCCTGTGCCGGCAAATTTCACATGCCCGGCATGGTAGTGGTAATAGAGGTAACAGCCCAGAAACGCGGTCGAAAAGAGCAGCGCGACCACCATGCTGGCGATGTGCGCCTTGCGCTGGCCCGCCTTGATCATGGCGAGGCCCAGGATGATGTGCAGCAGCGCACAGGCGTTGAAGAGAGTGTAGAGTTTGGGGAGTTCCTGGACGGTCATGAGGGAATGGGGGCGGTGGAGTGTTGGAGTGGTGAATTGGAGCGGTGCATCAATTCGGAGTGAGACTTCAGCACTCCATGTCTCCACCACTCCCGTCTGGCTACTGTACCTTGCCATCGCGATGGTCGATGAGCCAGCGGAGGTCCTTGCGGATTTGCTCCTCCCAAAACTTCGCGGTGGCGGGGTCCTGGTTCTGGAGGTCCTCCAGGCGGCGGACATGGCCCTGGTGATCGACGACGGCGATACGCAAGTCATGCATGTATTTGTCGTCAGGCCCGAGGCGGTCTTTCTCCGGGATTTCCTCGACAGGGCGGAATCCGAACTGGCGCGTCATGTAATTGCGCACCTTTGTCTTGTCGCCGTTGAGGAACCACCAGCGTTCGCTGCCGGTGATGCCGAAATTGGAGGCAAACTTGGACAGAATCTCGGGCGTGTCCTCGGTGTCGAGGGTAAAGGACAGGAAGTGAATCTCCGGATGATCCGCGAACTCGTCGTGGAGCTTCTTCATCTGCGCCGTGACGGCGGAGCAGCCGCGGGAGCAGCGGGTGAAGACCCAGGCGGCGACGAGGATTTTGCCCTTCAACTCGGCCAGGTGCACCGTTTTGCCGCTGCGCTCGACGAGCTCCAGGTCGTCCGTGAGGCGCGTCATGATGGGCGGGCGGCTGGGCTGGCCTGCGGCGGCGGCTTTCTGACGCTCGTGCTCCTTTTGCTGGAGACTGATGAGCCAGTTGTAGCACACGACCAGGCCGAGCGCGGCAATGATGATGGGAATCCAGATGGACCAGGGATTGAGCGGCGCTTTGGGCGGAGGAGGGCTGTCAGTCATGGGTGGAGGGGTTACGGCTGGGCGCGCGAAATGGATCATCATCTCCACGCCAGTACGGTGGCGATGAGGATGAGGGGCAGATACATCAGCGTGCAAAAAAAGAGCTTCCGGGCGGCAGGACGCTCCGGCTGGCGGTTGAAGCGCAGGGCCAGCAGGCACAGCCAGCCGCTGAGCAGCAGCGCGGGAGGCAGGAACCATGCGGCGGACACCACGCCGGCGTAAACCGGGTAAAACATCAGCAGGATCGTGCTCAGCGCGTATGCGAGCGCATGGCGGGAGGTGCGGGTACCCTGCTCATCATCGTTGGCCAGCATCACAAAGCCGCCTTTGCGATATTCGTCGCGATACATCCAGTTGATGGCCAGGAAGTGCGGGAGCTGCCACAGGAAGAGCAACAGGAAGAGGTAGATGGCGCCGGGTTCGAGCATGAGCTGCCAGCGAAAATAAGGTGCGACGCCTTGCGCATGCCCTGTGGCCCCCACCCAGCCGATGAGAGGCGGCAGCGCGCCAGAAACCGCGCCCACAAGCGTGTTCGTGGCGCTTTGCCGCTTCAGCGGCGTGTAAATGAAGAGATAAACAGCCAGCGTGGCCGCGGTGAGGGCCGCCGCCTCGACATTGACCCGGTGGACGAGATGGATCAGCGCCCAGGCGCTGAGGAGCCAGCCGATGCCAAACGCGGCGGAGGGGCTCACGCGCCCGGAGGGCAGCGGACGGTCCGCCGTGCGCTGCATGCGGGAGTCCGGCTCGATCTCCATGAGCTGGTTGAAGACGGCCGCGCCAAAGGCCGCCAGGGTGCTGCCGATGATCGTGTGCGCCAGCAGCCACAGGTCCAGCGGGCGCGGCGCGCGCAGCCAGAAGCCGACAAAGGTCGTGACAATCACCAGCGCGCTGAGGCGGAATTTCGTGAGTGTCAGCAGATCGCGGGTCGTCATGGGCCGGTCAGACTAGCCATGATGCGCCCCAGGGCAACGTCGCGAGTGCGGTCCAGGCGGCACGTTTCTCAAAAAAGCACGTTCGCATGCCTCAACGGGGCATCGGGATCACCGCGCTGCCACGCACGGACACGCCCGGCACCACCCCGCCGGCCGGGGGCGCTGAAAACGGCACTGTGCCCAGCCCCACGCCGACACGCACCCCTCCACCCACATTCCAACTGCCGTGGATGCCATAACCCGGCCGCGCATAGCCCAACGAAGGCCACACGGGCGGATAAAACGCGAATCCACCGCTCGGCGGCACATAAATCCCGCCCGAACCCGGCACCAGCGGCGCGATGCCCACACTGTCCCAACTGAGGCGCTGGCGGTAATGCCGGCCATGCACCACTGGCCCGGTGATCGGCGTGGTCACTGGCCAGCCCTGAAGCCCGTTGTAGTAGCCCGCCACCGGCACAGAGGCGAAACCTGTCACCCACGAGGGGCCGCCGTTCACCTGGGACAGGATCAGGTTGTTCTGCGCCTGCACGGTGCGCATGGCGTTCATGAATTGAGCGGCCTCGATGGCCTCCGCCTCGCGCCGCAGGTAGTCCTCACGCCGTTTCGCCGCCTCCTTGCGCTCCTCCTCGACCTTCTTCGAATACGCCGCCGCCTTTTTGGGATCGTAGCCGTATTTCGACCGCATGGAGGACGGCAGATCGGTGAAGAGGATCTTTGCCGCGCCATCTCGGTGCGTGAAGGAGACGCCGTCCGGGTGGACCTGCTTGATCCGGCAGCCCTGGTAGGTCCGGCCACGCAGGGTGGTGATGGTTTCGGCCATGGCGGACGCGGTAATGCCGCCGAGCAGCAGTGTGGCGAGAATGAACGAGCGATTCATGGGGGTGGCCTCCTGGTGAAGTTCACGCGCATCATCCCGGGAAGGCGCGGCGGCGTCCAGCGCGGCATTTGCGCGTAATTATGGCGAAGAATTCAGGCAGCATTGACACTCAAGCCATGCGCGCTGCTCAATTCATGCTCTCTCAAGCGGTCGGGCAGCTCAGCCAGAACGTCGTCGTGTTGTTTTCCGACGCCACGCCGAGCTGGATGCTCATCTGGTGGCTCAGCATCGCGGCGATGGTGAGGCCGAGGCCCAGGTGGTTGCTGTTTTTCGAGCCGTGGAAGGGGCGGAAGATCTCCTGCATCTTCTCCGGGGCGATCTGGGAGCCGGTGTTGCTCACCAGGATGTCCACGCGGCGCTGCTCGGCGGGTGTGACCACGCCCGGACCGCAGATTTTCAGCGCGCAGCGTCCGCCGCCCTTCTGTGCGGCCTCCGCGGCGTTTTTCAGCAACTCAATAAGGATGTCCTTGAACTTCGTGGGATCGACCAGCACCGGCGGCAGCCCCGGCTGCACATCCGCCTCCAATTGGACGCCCGCCTTTTGAAACGGCTCCATCACCGCGCCCTCGATGACGCTGAGGTACTCGTTCAGGTTCAGGGACTGCGGGCTGAGCTTCGCGCAGCCGCCGGCGGAGCGGATGCGCTCGCTGAGGTTTGTCACCCCCACGGAGGCCTCCCGGATGTGCTGCATGTTCTCCGAGACGCTGGGATCGAGGTCCTCGGTCATGAGGATGAGGCTGCTAAAGCCCTGGATGACCGCCAGCAGGTTGTTCAGCTTGTGCGTCAGTCCGCGCAGGAGCTCCTGGTGAAAGCCTTCGCTGTGCTCGCTGCCGAGGTTCAGGGACGTGGGGAAGTGAAACTGCATGACCGTGCGGAGAGGGGGGGGGTGAAAAACCGCCGGAGTCATGCAGAGGGCCGGAGGCAGGGCAAATCCGTTTTTTACCGCCCGATGCCGTGCCTGCCGCGAATTTGGGGACGGCCATCAAACCACTGGCGCGCGGCGGGAAACGCCGCAAAACTGGCGCTCCATGGCATTGCTCGAAGTGAAACATCTGACCAAACGCTGGCCCACCGGCCGGGTGGCGCTGGATGACGTGAGTTTTGAAGTCAAAGAAGGGGAAATCCTGGGCCTGCTGGGCCACAACGGCGCGGGAAAGAGCACGATCATGGGCATCACCCTGGGCATGGTGCGCCCGGACCAGGGGGAGGTGCGCATCGGCGGCCGCAGCGTGCAAAAGGACCGCGCCGGGGCGCTGCGGCAGATCGGTGCCATCTACGAGGCGGCGTCCTTTTATGATTACCTGACCGGCTGGCAGAACCTGCGCGTGTTTTGCTCCCTCTCCGGCTGGTGGGACGAGACGGAGGTCAAACGCGTCGTGCAGCTCGTGAACCTCACGCGCGCCATCCACCAGAAGGCCTCCACCTACAGCCACGGCATGCGCCAGCGCCTGGCCCTGGCCCAGGCCCTGCTGCCGGAGCCACGCCTGCTCCTGCTCGACGAGCCCACCGACGGCCTGGACCCGGAGGGCATCCGGGAGTTCCGGGAGTTGATCCTGCACCTGCGGAAGCATCACGGCCTGACGATCATGCTGAACTCCCATCTCCTCGTGGAGGTGGAGCAGATGTGCGACCGCTGCGTGATCATCAAGGACGGCCACAAGGTCTTTGAGGGCGCGGTGCCCTCCCAGGAGAAAACGCGCCGCATGTTCCAGCTCGAAACGACGGACCTGGGCCTGGCACGGGAGGTCATGGAGCGCGCCGGCGCGCGGATGGACAAGCACGGCATCGTGGAGGTGCCGCTGAGCATGGAGCCGCACGAGCTGGTGGCCGCGCTGGTGCGGGGCGGCGTGCCGGTGACCTCCTGGCAGCCGCACCGCCGCACGCTGGAGGAGCTGTACATGGGACTTTCCTCGAAATCATGATGCTCTTCTTCCAACAATGGAGCGGCGAGCTCCTGAAGCTCTTCGCGCGCCGCCGCACCTACATCGGCTTTGGCGTCTTCATCGCCCTGGAGCTGCTCATCTTCTGGCTCGTGCAGGTGAAGGGCATGGGGCCCATCCAGCAGGCCATCCTGGGCTCCGGTGAGAATGTGGACCACTACTTCTCCGCGCTCACGGTGGGCATGATCGTGGTGTCCCTCTCCGTCTTCTTCCTCGGCGCGCTCTACCTCACCCTCGTGGCGGGAGACATCGTGGCGAAGGAGGGTGAGGACGGCCACCTGCGCCTGCTGCTGGCGCGCCCCGTCAGCCGCTTCCGCGTGCTGCTGCTGAAATACCTCACCTGCACCGGCTACGCGTTCTTTTTGATCCAGTTCCTGGCCTGGACGGCCTTTTTGCTGGGCATCATCCTGCGCGGCTGGGGCGGCGGCTTCTGCGCCACGGTGCCGGAGCTGGAGATCCTGGCCTTTTATGACTGGGGGCACGGCGTGCAAAAATACGCCACCGCCATGGCCGGCCTCGGTGTGGCGATGACCTCCATCAGCTCCCTGGCCTTCTTTTTCTCCTGCTTTCCCATCAAGCCCGCCGCTGCTACGATCACCGCGCTCTCCTATGTGCTGGTGGATTTCATCCTGCGCACCAGCGGCTTCATGGAGAGCTACCAGCACCTGCTGATCACGCGCCACATGGGCTTTTGGGGCCGCCTGCTGGCGGAGACGCCTGACTGGCCGCTGCTCCTCCGCGGGCTGGCGGTCGTCCTGGCGACGAACGTGTCCCTGTTTGCCCTTGGTTATGCGGTCTTTGAGTCCCGGGACCTCAAATCATGAACATCATCAACAACATCCGCCAGCTCCGCTCGTGGACCAGCATCAACCGCGGCACGCGCTGCGTTTTTGTCCCCACCATGGGCGCGCTGCACGAGGGCCATGCCGCGCTCGTCCGCGCCGCGCGGGAGATAGCCGGGCAGGCCGGCAATGTCATCGTCAGCATCTTCGTCAACCCCACGCAGTTCGGCCCCAACGAGGACCTTACCAAGTACCCGCGCACCCTCATCGAGGACCTCTCCCTCTGCCGTGACAACGGCGCGGACGCCATCTTCGCGCCCAAGGCGGAGGATCTCTACCTCCCGGACCGCAGCATCCAGCTCCGCGAGACGAGCCTGTCCCAAACGCTCTGCGGCGCCAGCCGCCCCGGCCACTTCGACGGCGTGTGCACCATCGTGGCAAAGCTTTTCAACCTCGTGCAGTGCGACGACGCGGTTTTCGGCAAGAAGGACTACCAGCAGCTCGCCATCATCCGCCGCCTCGTGCGTGATCTCGACTTCAACGTCGTCATCCACGGCGTTGAAACCGTGCGGGAGGCCGACGGCCTCGCCATGAGCAGCCGCAACCGCTACCTCGGCGCGGAGGAGCGCGCGCAGGCCCCTGCCCTGCGCGCCGCGCTGCTCCAGGCACGCGAGGCCTATGTGAAAGGCGGCGTGCGGGACGGCAGAGCGCTACGCCAGATGATCCTCGATCACCTCACCGCCGCGGCACCCGTCGCGCGCGTCGATTATGTCGAGATCGTGGATGCCGCCACGCTGCGGACGCCCACCGAGGCCACCGGGCTCGTGCTCGCCGCCGTCGCCGCCTTTTTCGGCAGCGCGCGGCTCATTGACAACATCGAGCTGAAATAAGCGGAGCCACCCCACCTTGGCCGCAGCCTCCCGCTCAACCGCTGCAAGCGACTCCCAAACCACGGTAAAAGGCCCAAAAAGTCCTGCAATGACCCCACAGACCGTGGCTGTGGACACAAGCTGTGGCGGGATTGGCGGGGTCTTTCGATTCTCGTGCCACCGCCTTGCGGCGGCTTGCGCGGCGGGTTGGGCGGGCTGTCCCCAGTCCGCCGCAAGCGTCTCATCACCGCCTGCCGGCCGTTGAGACCTATTGACGGGAAGGCGGCGATGAAGAAGGTGCCGCAGGAACGGAAACACGTTCTGGAGGAAGCCAATGCCACCAACCCATGACCGCCCTGCATGTGTCCACTTTTTGCACCCTATCCCGTTTCCCCTGACCCCGTATCCCGTTTCCCGGCAAAATCATCATGACTCCATTCACAATTACGAGTTTCCAGTGGCGCAAGGAAATCGCGGAGTCGCTAAAAAAAGCTGGAGAGGAATTTCAGGATGATTCGGAAATTATCCAGCGGCTATCTGCATTAGCTCGTTTTCTTGAAGCTAACTCACTTTCAACAAGGAAGCTAACCGATTCCAGAGGCCAAGTTAACGAAAGCTTCTGCTTAAAATCCGATGATCTTACAGAGGCTGGACTTTCATTGATTCGCAAAGCGTACAAAAAATGGCAAACGCGCGCCAGGTCGCCTGATGATGTCAGTCTTTTGCAAAAGGCATTGGATAAATGAAAAATGAACTCACGAAGGAAGCGGGGTCACTGCAACTGCTTGACAGAATAGCATGGCCTTGAGTGCGTCGCTCGTTGAGCGAGAACCCGGGGAATGAAGAGACGGGCCTGTTGAGCCGTGAGAGGGCGTCGGTGAACGAGGAGGCGGAGGTGGTCGCGCTGGAAGGGGATGAGGCTGTCGGCGGCGGACGGTGGTGCCGCAGGCGTGGCTGGCGGAGAAACGGGAGATGAAATCGGCGGCGGATGTGAGCCGGCAGTTGAGGCGTCTTGACGGGAAGGCTGCTCCGTCCCCCACTTGGATTGGACAGGTGATAAGCTCCGAACTGATCCAAGATCAGGCATATTCATTCCCGCGCAGAAGCTCTCCAGAAGGCGCAGCGCAGGTCCTCGTCGAGCGTAGCGAGACGAGGCCGCAGCGTAGCCGCAACAGAGCTTCTGCGCGGTCGCCGCCCTCCCACCTGTCGCGCTGTTCACCCTCAACCCGGAGCCTTCGCCATGAGTAAGCTCCAAAGCCGCCATCACACCTCCCGCCGTCGGGATCGAAACCGATGCCGACAGTCCGCAACGCTGGACCGCGAAATAAGGCCGCCCTCGTCATCGACATCCCAAGGCAAGACCACCGCCGCGGAGGCTGCTCGCCAGCACGCGCTGACTTCCTCGCCGAGGTCGAGCAGGAAGGAGGACTTCATCACCCAGGGCACCGAGGCCCTGCGCAGTCATCCGCGCGACCTCGCCCAGCAGTTCGAGGCTCGCGAGAAGACCCTGCTGGCCAAGGTCGGCGAGCTCACCCTGCATGTGGACGTTTAAAAGCTCATCGCTACTTGGGCAGGACTTGCCGGAAGTGATCCGTGGTAGCCATGCAAACCGGCTTCTCCAATCCGGATCCCGCCGGTGCCTGGGTGAGCGTGCCGTGCCGTCTCCTCGGCGTGGCACGCCCACCACCTATTACCAGCCGCATGGACGCCACCTCGAACCGCGGTGCGATCCCGCGTGCGTCGAGGCCCATCCGTGCCGGTGATCGAGGCTCATCCCACCTATGGCGTGCGCCTGACCCTCATGCCCGTCTCACCAAAGGCCAGGGCATGATCGTCAACCGCAAGAAGGTCCACCGCATCATGCGCCCGCACCGCTGGACATGCAGGCAGCGCCGCATCGGCCGCCGTCGCGCGTGCAGCACCAAATCCATCGCCGCAGCCCCAACCAGCGTTGGGCCACCGACATCGCCACCGTGGACTGCGGGCGCGACGGCTGGTGCGCCTTCGTGCCGGTCGTCGACTGTTGCTCGCGTGAAGTCCTCGGCTTGGATCTGGCGCACACCGCCCGAGCTATTAAGACCGCCGAGCGTGCGCTTGAGGAGGCCCTTGCTGCACCGCTTCGGCACCACTGAGGCGCTCCATCAGGACTCACCTTTGCGCCACGATAACGGCCTTGTCTTCGGCTCACGAGCCTACCGCGCCCTCGTGCGCGACTACGGCCTCACGCAGGAGTACATCGCTCCCTACACGCCCGAGCAACGGCCTGTGCGAGCGCTTCCATCCGCACCTTCAAAGAGGAATGCGCCCGGCAGCACCGCTTTGACAACCTCACCATCCGCAACGCGCGACGGTCGCTGATACAACGAACACTACAAACACCCAACGCACCTAATCCGCCCTCAAATACAACACCCCACGCCAAACCTACCTCACCCTATGCAACCCACCCCATCAACAAGCCGCCTGAACAACACTGGCTCTTGTCCAACTTTGAGGGGAGCACTACAAGGCGGCGATGAAGAAGGTGCCGCAGGAACGGAAACATGCTCTGGAGGAAGCCAATGCCACCAACCCATGACCGCCCTGCATGTGTCCAATTTTGCACCCTATCCCGTTTCCCCCCATTTCCCCGTGGGCATGCCGATGACACTGGCGAAAGTCCAGGGCTGGATGCGTGCAAAAGTGTATACCCTGGGACTGTTGTGGCGATCTTTCCCGATTCAAGAAACTATGATGCGGTTTATCTGGTGGTGCGTATCCACATTGGCTGGCAACCGCATCGAGACATTGAGATGGGTCCAATCTTTGGCATGATCGATCAATCTCAACTCTCCAGAGGTGGGCAGCTGGTGAACGTCCCACGGCATGACGTAAAGCGCAGCATTAATTCTTTCCAGGTCCCCAACGGTCTGGCGAATCCATGAACTACCATTTTACTGCTGCCGAACTTTTGCTGGAACACGCGACACCACCAGGTTTATCAAACGTCGCGCGAATACCGCGAGCATGTTGATCCTTACCTGGCAGACTATGCGACTAGACACCCGGAGATGGCACAACAAAGTTCCTGGTTTTCAGTGATAGAAGAGGTGCCAACTGGAGATGGTGGAATACGACAGACTTTCAGCCTCAAGGACATTGTGATTCCTGGGAAAAGCGATTTCACGCTTTTGGAACAACAACTGGACATCGAACTGCCTGACTTTTCGTGACTTCTACAATCAGATCCGCTGGCTGTTCTGGCACTGCTTCAGTCCGATTGTGATCTACGATGTGGTCGAAATGCTGGAGGTCGCCGCCCTTCACCAACAGATCGATATTGAAAACGGCCATCCGGCAACGCCAACGCATATTCTGCGTTTTGCGGCGATGCCCCCGTTTCCTGCGTGGTTCGCGATTCGGAGGCGGCCTTTCGATGGCGTGTGGAAGGTTGTCAGCGTGACTTCCGACAACACGCATGAGGAATTGTGGACAGAGCGTTTCTGGCCTGAGTCATGCCAGGAAACCATGGACCAGTGGATGCGACGGCTATTGAGACAGATGGATCTCCGCTCGCGGTGGGTCGTTCATATCCGCCCCACTGTGGCGCGCGCGACATGCGCCGTGTATCGTAACAACAAACGCGGGGAACGGGGTCAGGCAACGTTGACAGAATGAGTCTGCCTTGATGATGTTGCCAGCTTGCGATTGATGCTGGCGCAGCCTGCCCCTGCCAAACCGCACGCCATGTTGAAGACCTTGCGGCGCATGAACCTGGGCGGATGGCCTTGCCTGCCGGGACTCTTGCGGTGATCTGATCCAGCCGCTGATGCCGAAGCGGACGTGACGCTGGGGTGGATTGTTTAGACCGGTTCTCAAAATGTTGGTCAGATTCCCGGCGGCGGGGCAGCCCCATTGGCGGCGTCATTCGCTCGTCAGCTATTGTTCCAATAGCCTCCTCGCTCTTTCCTTGCCACTGAAGCCGCCGCGCTCGCCGGTCATTTCAGACATTCGTTTTGAGAAACGGTCTAATCTTCGCTGCCTGGCGTTTTGTTGTGCAGCAGCCACCAGGCGAGGGCGAAATTGGCCGCGGCGGAGCAGAACATCGTTTCCGCCATGCCCCAGGGGCCCTGGCGCAGCAGGGCAAAGGCGTGGTGCTTTTCCGGCGCGCAAGCCTTCTTGTTTCATGCTCTCGACCGCACGGTCAGGCTCAGACCAGTTCCCAGCCCTTGCGGTAGTCGCGGCGGACCATCTTGTTGGCGGCTTCGTTGTTGGGGATCTGGAGCCCGGGGGCGTCCCAGACGAGGTTTTCACCCGGGAAGGCGCTGGCGAGGCAGCCGAGCAGCACGGCCTCCGTCAGCGGGCCGGCGTAGTCGAAGTTGGCGGTGGGTTTCTGCGCGCCGCCCTTGAGGCAGCAGTCGATGTAGTCGAACCAGTGGTTCCGCGGCTCGAGTTTCGGATATTTGAAGCCGGTGAACTTTTCCTTGGGGAAGAGCATGGGCGTGGAGCCGTGCGGATGCAGCAGGACGCCGTCCGTGCCGAGGTAGATGGTGCCCTGGCCGGGGAATTTGGCCACGTCTCCCGCCAGCGCCATGACTTCGGCAGGCGGACGGGCGTCTCCATCTGTCCAGGTGACCTTGATGGAGTCGCCGGCGGTGAATTTCGTGCCTTTGAAGGTGTACTCGACGACGGCATTGATGGCCCAGTTGTCCTTGTTGGGCGCGGGGCCGCGGGAGACGACGGAGACGGGCGCGGCGAGGTCGAGGGAGCGGAACCAGCCGCTGAACATGTGGCAGCCCATGTCACCGAGGGTGCCGGTGCCGAAGTCGCGGCGCTTGCGCCAGTTGCCGGGATGATCGTAGCCCTTGATATAGCTGCGTTCGGAGGCGACGCCGAGCCATTTGTCCCAGTCGAGCTCCGCCGGGACGGGATCACTCTTGGCAGGGCGCGGCTCCATGTCCCCCCACTTTTTGTTGGAGAAGGTGTGCGCCTCCTTGATCTTGCCGATGGCCCCGGACTGGATGATTTCGACGGCGAAGCGCTCGGTGAAATCCGAGGAGACCTGGATGCCCATCTGGGTCATGACGCCCTTGGCGCGGGCGCGCTCGACCATTTGCCGGCATTCCCACAGGTTATGGGCCAGGGGCTTCTGCCCATAGACGTGCTTGCCGAGCTCGATGGTCTTGATGCCCATGCTGCCGTGCATGTGGTCGGGGGTGGAGACGTTCACGCTGTCGATGTTCGCGGCTTCTTTTTCCAGGAGCTCGCGCCAGTCCTGATAGACTTTGACGTCCGGCCATTTTTCCTGGGCGCGTTTGAAGTTGCGGGTGTCCACGTCCGCCACGGCCACGAGCTCCCACATGGGGTGGCCGGACATGCTGCTCATGTCCGCCCAGCTCATGCCGCTGCCGCCAAAGGCCGCGTGGCGGAGCTTTCCATTGGGAGAGGCGGCGCGCAGGCCGGTGGTGACCCACGGGGCGGCGAAGAGAGTGGCGGCGGACTGGCGGATGAAGTGGCGGCGGGATTGCATGAGGATGGAATTGAGGAGGAAAATACGTTGCGCGCCCCTCTGCTTTTCCGATTTCTCCTGCATGAGTGAAATCTCCGAACGTCTCGCCGCCATCCGTGAGCGCCTGAACGCCGCCTGTGCGCGTGCGGGACGTGATCCGGCCGGCGTGGAGCTGCTGGCCGTGTCGAAGACCTTTCCCGTGGAGGCGATCCGGGCGGCGATGGAGGCTGGACAGATGCTGTTCGGCGAAAACAAGGTGCAGGAGGTGCTGGCGAAGGCTCCAGAGCTGCCGTCGAGGCTGCGGTGGCACCTGATCGGCCATTTGCAGTCCAACAAGGTGCGCAAGGTCCTGCCGCTGGTGGAGGCGGTGCACAGCGTGGACTCGCTGGACATCGCGCGGGACATCCAGCGCATCGGCGGGGAGCTGGGCCTTTTCCCCAAGGTGTATCTGGAGGTGAATCTGGCGGCGGAGAGCACCAAGCATGGCTTCAAGCCGGAGGCGCTGCGGGATGGCGGGCTGGAGGCGCTCTACCAGCTCGACCGGCTGCACATCCAGGGCCTGATGTGCATCCCGCCCTTCGATCCCACGCCGGAGAAGACGCGTCCTTATTTCGCACAACTGCGGGCATGGCGTGATGAACTGGAAAATCTGGGCGGCGCGCCGCTACCGGGGCTTTCGATGGGCATGAGCCATGATTTCGAGGTGGCGATCGAGGAGGGCGCGACCATTGTCCGGGTGGGCAGCGCCATTTTTGGCGAGCGTGCCCCGAAAGCACCTGTGCTGTGAAAATTCGTGGCCCAGGCGGTCGATACAGGCTTTAATCCTGCTCTTCCTTCCTCTCATGCATCCGCTGCGTTCCAGCCTAGCCGCTGTTTTCCTGGCCCTGGCCTGCTCCACAGGCAGCGCGCAGGCGGGAGAGACACGCTTTTTTGTGAGCACCGCCGGCACGCTGCTGGAAGCAGAACTGGTGTCGGCGGCGGGAGAGAATGTGACCCTGCGCCGCAAGGAGGACGGACGCGAACTGACGGTGGTGCGCGCGACGCTTTGCAAGGAGGATCACGCCTACATCGACGCCTGGCTGGCACGAACCCAACCAGACGGGATGAAGAGCACGACGACCACAGCCACGCCTGCGCCCGCCGCAGTAAGCGGACCGAAGTTCAGCCTCACGGCCAACGTGCGCAGCAACAAGAGCAACCGCGGCGACACCTTCAGCAGGACGGTGACCCTCAGCTACAATGTGCAGTTGCAAAGCCGGGAAGTGAGCCGCGACCTGACGGGAGCCAAAGGGGTGCTCATCACGCTGGCGAAGGATGCCTCATCCGGCGATGACCGGCTCTACGTGCTGCAAAAAGTGGAGTTTGACGTGAATCTGCGTGCCCAGGGCAAAATGGAGCATGCCTCGCCAGCCGTAAAAGTGGGGTACACGATCGGCGCGGCGGGAGACCGTGTGGGGGTGAAGGAGCACGGCTATGTGCTGGTCGTGACGGACGCGGCGGGAAATATGCAACTTGCCGACAGCTCACCGGCGGGGAATGAAAAGTACGCGAAGGAGGTGCTGGCGTTGACGGCACCGTGCGTCGTGGACCGCAGTTTCCAGGTCAAAGCGGATGCCAGCCTGCCGGGGGGCATCGAGCTCAATCCATGATGGAGCGAGAGCAGGGCAAACGACGCGCGCGAGTGTCGCGGGGAGCAGGACAAAGCCATTGACGGCCAGGAACCTTTTTGGGTAGTCTTTGTTCAAATTCAAACAATTGGCGCTGCTTTTGGCCCCATCGAGGGCCTGCCATCCGCCCTTGTGTCATCTACCTGCCCAACCATGCCATGAACCGCCGTTCCGCCCTGCGCCGCCCTGAGTTCTGCCTTCTGCTTTTCACCCTGCTGGCCGCGCTGCCATCCCGCGCCGCCACGGACAACTATTCGACAGGGCCAGGACAAGGCGTGCCCGACGGGATGTGCGATGTCTGGCAGTTCATGTTCAACGGCTGGGGCCTCAACCCCGCCGATGACATCGACAACGACGGTTGCAGCAACCTGATCGAGTCGATCGCCGGTACGGATCCGCGCCAGGCGGACCAGTGCCTGCGGGTGGGGAACACGGCCGTGAGCGCCACGACGGTGACGTTTTTCTTCGATGCGCAGGCCGGGAAGAAATACAGCATCGTGAGCGACGACGCCCCGACAGGCGCTTACACGACGACGGAGAATTTGGTGGGGGCGATCACCGGGACAAGCTATGTGCCTGCGACGGACACGCCCAACCAGCAGCTCACGGTGCTCAAAGCCGCGGGAACGCGGAAGTTTTACAAGCTCAAGACGGAGGATGCGGACAGCGACAGCGACGGCGTGTCGGACTGGGCGGAGCGGAAGACCGGGACGAATCCGAACGCGGCGACGACGGCGACAAACGCCTCGGGAGGCACTGCCACGGACGGTGCGGTGATGGCCTCCCTGCTCTCCCTCCAGACGACGGTGATCCAGGAAAAGGGGTTTGAGCGTGCGGACAAGACAGCCACCACGCCGGTGGCGTCCCCGGCGAAGATCGGCCTGGTGCGCAGCGTGGGCACGATGGCGCTGAACAACCTGCCGCTGAGCATCACGGGAGGCGCGCCGGATGCCACGAAGGCGAATGCCTCCGCAGGTGACCGCAACGCGCCGTCCACGGTGTCGATCCCGGCGGGAGCTGGCGTGCCGGGATCGCCGGTGGAAGTGAACATCACCCCTGTCCAAGACGGCACGGACGAGGTGCCGGAGTATGCCAAGGTCACGGTGGCGCTGCCGGGCGTGGTGACGGCCACCGGGCCAAGCGCCACGGTCTGCATCTGCGAGTCGAACCCGGCCCTGGAGCAGAACAACCAGCTTTATGTGGCCTTTTTGGGACGCGAGGCCGGCGTGGCATCCACGGCCAGCGGCTACGCCATCGCGCTGGTCAACGGGGACAACACGAGCGCCTCGATCTCCCTGGTGTTCAACAATCTGAGCTCCGACCAGAACACGGCATACATCCGGCTCGGCGAAACCAATGACCTGGCACCCGCGCTGCCGCTTGGGCAGGTCTCCGGCTTCTCCTATAACGTGCAGTACAAGCCGGGCTTCCTGTCCACAGACCAGGCGTTTCTGACGGCGCTCACGAGCGGGCAGATTGGCTGCGCGGTGACGACGGCGAACTATCCGGGGAAGGAAATTTTCGGCTACTTCAACAAGGCGACGGGTTCCACGACCTTTGATCCAAACAATCCCACGCTGGAGGCCCCGGAATTGGGCGAGGCAGGCTGGCAGACCGACACCAACGACGAAATTGAGCGCGATATCTGGCGTTTCATGGGCCAGAGCACGTTCGGGGGCACCGCGGCCTTGTACAACCAGATCCGGGCAAAGGTGGACGCGCGCATGGGCTCCGGCGGGACCTATCTGCAGGGGCTGGAGGACTGGCTGGACGAGCAGATGAACCCCGCGCTGACCCCAAGCATCAATTTCATGACCCTCGTGATGGCGGCGGACAACGAGGAGTTCATGCTGCGCGGCAACAAGCCCATCACCTTCAGCAGTGACCCGCAGTTCAACGGGGCGGCCTACAACGTGACCTATGATGCCAACGGCGTGCCCACGATCAGCACCACGGCGGACAACAACCGCATCGTCAACAACTACCCGCAGAGCGGCCCGAACCGGCGACGCGAATGGTGGACGATGGTGCTGCAGTGCCGTGACCAGGCGCGCCAGCGCATGGCCCTGGCGCTGAGCGAGATCCTGGTCATCTCGGAGGCGGACCAGACCATCCTCGACCGCCACTACGGCTGCGCGAATTACTGGGACATGCTGGCGGCAGGTGCGTTTGGCAAATACCGCACACTCCTGGAACAAGTGACTTACAGCCCCATGATGGGCTTCTACCTCTCCCACATGGCCAACCGCGCCACATACGACGCGGGCGGCGGCCTGATCGTGAGTCCCGATGAAAACTACGCGCGTGAGATCATGCAGCTCTTCTCGATCGGCCTGGTGCTGCGGCATCCGGACGGCAGCCTTGTGCTGGATGCCGCCGGGCTGCCCATCCCCACCTATGACCAGACAGACATCACCGAACTGGCGCGGGTGATGACCGGCTGGTCCCACGGCGCCCGCAACGCCATCTCATGGGTTTCCCAATGGAGCGGAGCCACGATGACGTGGAATCACCAGTCCTCCCAGCGCGTGGGCAGCAATGTCCTGCTCAACGGGGGGTCGGCGAACAGCCAGTGGTTTGGGAGCGATCCAGGGCACCTGTTTTTCCCGACGCCGTGGATTTATCCCATGAAGCTCATCGGGAAGATCGGCTCCACGGTCTATCATGACTTCAACCAGTACGATGATCCTGAAACGGGGCTGCCAGTTTCGGGCGTGTCCAAGAGGCTCCTGGCCGGGAAACACGGCCAATACGACATCCCCATGCGCACCGGCCTGCCAGCAGGAACGACCTACGCGGATGATGTCCAGTATCACAATGCCGCGGTGCTGGACATGACGGAGGCGCACAACTCACTGGCCGGAAATCCGGCTGCCAGCACCTACCCGCAGCCGGGCCAGGTGTCTCAGAGCACGCCGGGACACACGAACACACCCATCAACATCTCCCGCTGGCTGATCCAGCGCCTGGTGACGTCAAACCCGTCCAATGGCTACATCTATCGTGTCCAGAAACGCTATCGGGAAACCAACGGAGACCTCGGGGCGGTCTTCAAGGCCATCCTGCTCGACTATGAGGCGCGCTCGCTGGAGCTGGCGGACGGTTCCATCTCCCACGGCAAGGTGAAGGAGCCGCTGGTGGCCTTTACCTCGATGCTGCGCGCCATGCGCGCCTTCTCCGGCGCGCCCATATCCATCTTGAAAGACAATCCGCCGCCCTTCAGCGCCTCGGACAGTCCGCTGGCCGGCCCTTACCCAGCGGGTGAGTTCGCGAAATTCTCGACCGACAACCAAAACCCTCCCTCACTGCCCGCCGGATGGGCCACGGGGCCGTTCCGTTACCGCTGGAACGATCTGACGG
Organism: Verrucomicrobiaceae bacterium; assembly: GCA_015075365.1. GTDB lineage: Bacteria > Verrucomicrobiota > Verrucomicrobiia > Verrucomicrobiales > Verrucomicrobiaceae > Prosthecobacter. Next base: position 60,441 of record JABTUN010000003.1, on the reverse strand, counting down.
GCAGCATCGGCCAGTCGCCACAACGGGCGCCAAGCGTGTTCAACTGGTTCCTGCCGGACTATGTGAAGCCGGGGGCGATGGCGCAGGCAGGCCTCTTCGCGCCGGAGCTGCAGATCTCCACCGAGTCGAACGATGTGGCAAAGGTGAACTTCTTCTACAGCTACGCCCTTTCCACGCCGGTGGGCTTCAGCACGCAACCGGGCTCGGATGCCGCCATCTCGGACTTCACGCTGTTGAACAACAGCGCCACGGCGGCGGCCTTTTTCAGCATCAACGGCCAGGTTGGCAACACGCTGACCTTCAACAGCACCAACTGGAACACCGCGCAGACAGTGACCGTCACCGCGGTGAACAACAGCAGCCTCGGAAACCTGAGCAACAGCCTGCTGCGCTTCAATGTGACCGGCGCGGGCACCGGCTTTGACGGCATTGTGCAGGCACCGGAGCCGGTGACCGTGCTGGATGACGAAAAACCGAACGAAGCGCTGCTGGTGGCCGGCACCGGATTCAACACCTGGGTGCAGGAAGGCGGAAAAACAGACACGGTCAATGTCCGCCTGTCAGCGCCGCCACCCGCCGGGACCGATGTGATCGTCAACGCGGCAGCCAATGGCACCCAGGTGACCGTGAGCCCCGCGTCCCGCACCTTCAATTCGTCCAATTGGAACACGAACCAGACCTTTACCGTGACCGCGGTGAACGACTCCACCACGGAGGTGCCTGGCACGGCGAATGACACCCTGGTTTTCACCAGCACCAGCACGGCGGCCAATTTCAACGGGCTTACGGCCAGCCATCCGGTGGGGGTGGTGGACAACAATGACGGCGGCAGCAGTTATGATGTCATCATCACGGAGACCGGCGGCACCAACGAGGTGACCGAAACCGGCAACACGGGGGTCTCCGCCGGTGTGGTGGACAGTTACACCATTGCGCTGACCCGCCAGCCCACCAGCGGCACCGTGGTGGTCAACATCACCCCGGCCAATACGAACCTGGCAATCAACACCACCACCGGGGGCACGACTTTCACGACGGGCACAGCCACCCGGAGTTTCACCACCGCCAACTGGAGCACCCCGCAGGAAGTTCGTGTTCGTGGCAACAACGACTCGACGGCCGAGGGGTCTTACCCGGCCAATCCGCTGCATGCAGGCTTCATCAACCATGCCATTGCCAGCAATGTCGGGGGTTATGTGACCACCCAGCCCATCCAGCCGGTCGGCGTGACCATCATCGACGACGACCAGCGCATCATTCTGACGCACAGCGGCACGGAGACGCGTGTGTCGGAGGACGGCAGCGTGACGGACACCTTCACCGTCCGCCTGCGCACCCTGCCCACCACGAACGTGACGGTTTCCTTCGGCTCCAACGGTGTCTCCTGCGATCCGCCCTTCCTCACCTTCACCCCGGCGAATTACAATGTGAACCAGACGGTCACCGTGCGTGCCAATGACGACGGGTTCAAGCAGGGGCTCCGATCTGCGTGGACGGAGAATGTCATTCCAGCCATCGCCACGGGCACTTCCACCATCACCAGTGGAGCCTTGTCATCGCTGAACGTGACCAATGCCGGGGCAGGTTACACCTCCCAGCCGCGTGTGACCATCTCGAGCGGCGGTGGCAGCGGAGCCACGGCTTATGCGTTGGTCTCCGCCCAGGGGACCGTCACAGGCCTCCAGATCGTCAGCGCGGGCACAGGATACACCTCCGCGCCCACCGTCACCATTGATCCGCCGCCCTATGGTGGTGGTGTCATCATCGCGACAGCCACGTCGGACAACTCGGCGGACGGCAACTACAACAACTACTGGAGCTACACCCATAGCGCCTTGAAGGTGAGCATTCTCGACAACGATCTCAGTGGTCTGCTTGTCACGGAGACAGGTGGGGGGACTGAAGTCGGTGAAAATGGCGTCACAGACACCTACACGCTGGCCCTGAGCTCCGCGCCAACAGCGGACGTCACGGTACGCATCAATCCGATCCTCAACACAGCCGTGCCGCCTGTCGGCCAGGTCACGACAACGCCCTCCGAGGTCACTTTCACCTCAGCGAACTGGAACACGCCTCAAGTGGTGACGGTGAGCGGGGTGAACGACACCACGGTGGAAGGCGATGTGGCCACACTGATCTACCACACGGTCCAAAGCACGGACAAGGCGTATGCCGGCATTCCGAGCACGCCGCTGACCGTCATGGTCGTGGACAATGACAACCTGCCTCTGACAATCACCCACCTGGACGGCTACACCGCCGTGGCGGAGGGCGGGCCTGTTTTCTCCGGCACTGTCACCAACGGCTGGCTGCACCTGGGAGACCGCTTCAACGTCCGCCTTCCCGTGACTCCAAGCGCCAACGTGACCATCGATATCGTCCCGGATAGCAGCCAGATTTCCGTTTCGCCTCCCTCCCTGACCTTCACCTCCGGCACGGGCACGACCGACCAGGCGGTCACAGTCACAGTCGTGGATGACGTCGTCAACGAAAGCATGCCGCACAATGCGGGCATCCGCTTCCGGCTCACCAGCACGGATGTGCGCTACAACAACCCGCCGGTGGAGACGCTGGTCATTCCCGTCAGCGACAATGACACGCCTGGCTTCATCGTGGGCGAGACGGACTCCGGCACCTCGATCACCCTGCCGTTTGGCGGCTCCACACGTCCTTCGGAGGGCGGCACGGACTCCTTCACGGTGGTCCTGAACAAGGCGCCCGCCTCCAACGTGGTCATCAGCGTCGCTTCCGCCAACACATCCGATCTGACGGTCTCGCCAGCCACGCTGACCTTCACGCCTGCCAACTGGAGCACCCGGCAGTCCGTCACCGTGACCGCGATCAACGACCAGATCATCGAGGGACGTGAGAAGGTGGACGTCACGCTCTCCGTGGTGGATGCCTCCTCGGATGATGCCTTCGACCCCGCTCCGGACCGGGTCGTGCCGGTGTGGATCTACAACAACCAGCGCCGCAACGAGAGCCTGGTCATCATTCCCACCGGCAACAGCAACTTTGTGGCCGAGGGCGGCAAGTCCGACACAGTGCTTTTCTATCTTTCCAACCGCCCCGATGTGCCTGTCACCGTGAGCATCGACTCGAACGCGCAACTGGGCTTCGACAAGACGACTTTTGTCTTCACCCCGGACAACTGGAACGTGCCGCAGTCCGTCATCGTAACTGCCGTGGATGATTATGCGGCCGAGTACAACCACACCAGCAACATCCAGTTCCGCTGCAATGCACTGCCGCAGGGAACCCTCTTGCCCGGCGACGCGCGCTGGACGTTCGTGAACCCCACCAGCACGGTCAACATCGTCGATAATGATTCCGCGGGCGTGATCGTGGAGGAAACGGCGGGTGACACCCGGACCGTCGAGAGTGGCGGTGGTGGCACGAACATGGACACCTACACCGTCCGCCTTTCCAAGGCACCGAACGGCAACGTGGTGGTCACCCCTTCCAGCGCCAGCACCAGCCTGGGCCAGACCATCTCTCCCGCCAGCCTCACCTTCACCCCGGCCAACTGGAACGTGCCGCAGACGGTGACCGTGACCGCCACCAACGACACCACGGTGGAAACCTACACGACGACGCTGCTCAACCAGGCCAACATCCACACCTACAACATCAACCACGCCATCAGCGCCACCTCCACGGATACCAACACGCATCAGATCCCGCTGTCCAACGGGACGACCCTCAGTGGAAGCCGTCTGGTGACCTGCGCGTCCACCGCAGGCCTGCTGCCCGGCATGCTGATCTCCGGGCCGGGCATTCCGCTGAACACGACGATCTCCACGGTGGACAATGTGACGAACATCACCATTAGCGTGAATGCCAACGCCACCGCGTCGGGACTCAGCCTGACGGCCTTCACTCCAGGTTATGCCGTGTCGCTGACCAGCGCCGCCACCACCAGCGGATCACGGACCGTCACCTGCGCCAGCACGCTGGGCCTGCGCGCCGGCATGAGCATCACCGGCACAGCAATGCCGGGCGGCGCCACGGTTTCCAGCGTGGACAGCGCCACCAGCCTCACGATCAGCGCCAATGCCACCAGCACGCAAAGCAATGTCACCCTCACGGCCTTTGCCAGCATGCAGGCGGTCACCACTTTCATCACCGATGACGACATCCGCGTTATCACCCGCCACACGGGCCTCGACACCCGGGTGCATGAGGACGGCACCGTCAATGACACCTACGAGGTGGTGCTGCGGAATGCCCCCACGGCCAATGTGACGGTGAACGTCTCCGTTCCTGGTGGCCAGGGACTCTCCGCCAGCCCGGCCAGCCTCATCTTCACCACGACCAACTGGAGCACGCCCCAGGTGGTCACGGTCTCCGGTGTGGACAACGGCAGCAATGACCGCTTCCGCACGCCGGACATCACTCATACCACCAGCAGCACCGACGCGGCGTTCAACGCCCAGACCGTCCCTGCCATCCGTGTGCAGACCGTTGCCATCGACACACCGCAGATCGTGCTTTATGAAAGCGGCAGCTACAGTGTGCTGACGGAAGGCGGGCAGATTGATGACTACTACATCGGGCTGAGTCATGCACCCACGTCGGATGTGACGGTACAGGTCGCCACCGACCCGCAGGTCGAGGTGGGGCTGCCCGCCGTGTATGGAACGATGCAGACTTACGCCCCCTCGCTCACCCTCACCTTCACCCCCGCGGACTGGGCGGTGAAGCGCGTGCTTGTGCGCGCGATCGACGACTTGGTGGCCGAGGACACGCCGCATCTTGGGTGGATCACCCACACGGCCACCAGCGTGGACGCGCGCTTCAACAGCATCACGGTCGCGGGCGTGCCCGGTTTCATCACCGACAATGACTACGCGGCCGTGCGGGTCATCCCCAGCGGCGGCAGCACGCTGCTGTCTGAAGCAGGCGTGACAGACACCTACACGGTACATCTGACCCGCCAGCCTGCCTCCGATGTCACGATCGCGATCAACGCCGGCGCCCAGACAACGGTCAGTTCTCCAGGAGCCACGCTGACCTTCACCAACTCCAACTGGAACCTGCCGCAAACAGTCACCCTGGCGGCCGTGAACGACACCACCGTCGAAGGCAGTCACAGCACCACCATCACGCACACGGCCACGAGCGCCGACCCGCTCTACAACGGCGTCGGCGTGCCCTCCGTCACCGCCGCAATCACGGACAATGACGGCCCGCAACTTGTCACCGCCCACAGCGGCGGAAACACCACGGTCACAGAGGGCAACAGCACGGACACCTTCACCATCCGCCTCAACCAGGCTCCCACAGGCAGCAACAACGTCACGGTCACGCTCGTGCCGCCGGTGTACATCATCCCCACGCCGCCGTATGCGAAGCAGTTCGGCTACTACACCAGTGATCTGGGCGGCTCCAACCAGCAGCGTGAGCGCGTCGTCCTGGACTTCGCCGAGACGATCCAGCTCTACCGCACTACCTTCTACAATCACCTGGAGTTTGTGTATGGAACCGGTGCCATTCCGCCCAGCCCGGCGGACGCCGACCTCCAGAACGCCCATTGGGCCGCCTGCAAGGCCCTCATCGACAAGATGGACCTCTGGTGGTGTGGTGGCAGCCTCAAGGCCCGCTACCCGGTGCTTATCGAGCCCAATCAGCCGCCACCCGTGCCCCTCCCGGCCAACAACCCGCGGCAGGTCATCATGGACTGCCTCTACTATCTCAACGGCGGCAATAACAACCTCAGTACCACGCGCTACGAGCCGGCGATCGTCTTCGATCCCAAGAACCCGCCGAACACCACCTTTTCCAATGAGGTGCGCGACCGCGCCCGTTGGGCCGCCTACCTCATGAGCACCGTCATGCCAGCCTTTGTCGCCCACTGATCGTCACACCACGCCAAACTGAGAACCGCGAACCGGGACCATCATCATGAACATCTTCCTCCGCAAAAAAACCGACCGCAGCCAGCCCAACCGCCGGGACTTCCTCATCCAGTCCACCTGCGCCAGCCTCGGCATCACCAGTGTGGTCAACACTATCGCCCAGCTCAAGCTCGTCGGTTCCGCCGCGGCCCAAGGGGCGGGGGATTACAAGGCGCTGATCTGTTTCTTCCACCATGGCGGCAATGACGCCAACAACCTTCTCATCCCCGCCGGCGGTGCCTCCACTGCGCGCAGCCATTACACCACCGGGCGCGGTGTGTTGTCCATTCCAGACACCGCCTTTGACTTCACCCCCACGGGCGCGCAGGCCTACTTTGGACACTCCGGACAGGTGACCTCACGCATCACCCCTCAAAACGGAGGTGCCTACGACCACCCCGGCCTCACCAACTACACCCAGAACAACATGGCCCTCCATCCGCTGGCCTTCCCCATGGCCCGGATGTTTGAAGATGGTGATCTGGCCTTCGTGGCAAACGTGGGGACACTCGTCGGCACCCAGGCGGTCACACGGGCGAATTTCAACACCCTGCCCTTGGCCGCCAAGCCGCCGCAGCTTTTCTCCCATTCCGACCAGCAGGTGCAATGGCAGTCCTCCCTGCCCGACCAGCCTTTCACCCGTGGTTGGGGCGGCAAAGTCGCTGACCTGCTGGCCCCCACGCACGGCCCCGGTGATCTTTCACTATCCGTGTCCCTCGCCGGTGTGAACAGCTTCCAGGTGGCCGGCAACGAACCCGCGTACTTCATGAGTTCGGCGGGCACGGTCAATCCCCTCAGCGGATTTGGCACCGCGTATGTCGATGCGTTGCGCAGCACGGGCCTCCAGCCCGACTACAGCAATCCCGGCAGCGTTCCAGGCGGGAAATACAACCCGTTGACCGCGCTGGCGGCGGGCGCGGACCCGCTGGTGGACACCAATTACCGTCATACGGCCGCCGGATGGCGCCTCCGTGCCATCGAGCAGATCATGGCCATGCAGCATGCCTCCTTGTTTGACACCGAGTATCTCGACTCCGGCACCAACGCCCGTGTCACCGAGGGGCTGGTCGGCAACGCCCTCGCCATCACCGCCGGGACCACAGCAGGCACCTCCACGCTGGACGCGCACTTCACGAACTGGTTCCCAACCGGCCTGTTCAATCCCCAGGTGCCTGACATCGCCAACCAGCTCAAAGTCGTCGCCCGCATGATCGCCGGACGCTCCGCCCTCTCCAACACCCGCCAGATTTTCTTTGTGCAACTCGGAGGCCACGACACCCACACCTCCCAGACCCAAGGGAACAATACCCAGGGCCACCAAGGCCTTGTCAACCAGGCCGCGCGCGCGATCCGCGCCTTCAAGGACGCCATGGATGCCATCGGCATGTGGGACAATGTCCTCATGTTCTCCGCCTCCGACTTCAACCGCACCTTCACCCCCAACAAGAACGATGCCACCGGCGGCTCCGACCACGGCTGGGGCGGCCATAGCTGGGTGGCGGGTGGCGCGGTCAAAGGCCGCAACATCTACGGCTACTTCCCGAACCTCACCGTCAATGGCGGCATCGACTGCACGGGGAATCGCGGCCGCTGGATTCCCACCACCGCCACGGACCAGTTCTACGCGCCCATCGCCAAGTGGTTTGGCTGCTCGGACGGGCAGATCGCCCAGATCCTGCCCAATTTCACCCGGTTTCAGGCGGATCTCAGCCCGGCCACACTCCAGTCGAAAAATCTCGACTTCATCAACTTTGCCTGATTTTGGGCTTCACGTCGGGAGAGCCATCGTCCAAACTTGCGGAGCAGGCGGCAGCACGCTGTCCTGCTCCCGTTTCTGGATTCGAAAATCACCACCGTGCCTTCGCCCATGCGCCGTCCGAAGTTCATCATCCTCGTTCTTGCCGTCCTTCTTGCCGCCCTGATCATCTTCTGGCCGGGACGGCCGCCGGAACGCCAGGATGCGTCCGTGCCCAAGGCCCCGGAGCCTCCTCCTTCACCCAGGCTCAGCGACATCGGCAAACCAGCCACCTTTTTCCATGGTTTGACTCCGGACAAGGCCGCCCCGCCGATGGACGCCACCAACCTCCAGCGCGCGGAGATGCTCAACTCCCCCGCGCAGTCGATTGAGGAGGATCTCGGGATCGTGGCGGAATTTGTGGACCTCTACGCGCGCGCCATGGGGGCCGCGCCGGTAGGGGATAATTCGGACATCACCGCCGCGCTGACCGGCACGCAGTATCCCGGCCAGAAGGGCCAGCTTTTCCCGCGCCAGCACAATGCCATCCGCGGCGGCCAGTTGGTGGACCGTTGGGGCACGCCGCTGTGGTTTCATGCCAACGGCCCGGGAAAGCTCGAAATCCGTTCCGCCGGACCGGACAAGCAGATGTTCACCCCGGACGATGTCGCGCATAATCCGAGTCCCCCAGGCCTCGGAGCCACGCCGGAGGCTCCGCCGGCCCCTAATTGAGATTTCCCGTCTCAGCTCGCTCCGCTGCCACGCAGCACCGCGGGCACGGTCTGCATCAGGATCTTCAAATCGAGCCACAGGGACCAGTTGTCGATGTATTGCAGATCCAGGCGCACCCATTCCTCGAAATTCTTGATGCCATTGCGCCCCGTGACCTGCCACAGGCAGGTGAGACCCGGCTTCACGCTGAGACGGCGGCGCTGAGCATGTTTTTCGATGCGCTCGATCTCATAGACAGGCAGCGGGCGCGGGCCGACGAGGCTCATCTCCCCGCGCAGCACGTTGATGAGCTGCGGCAGCTCGTCGATGCTCATGCGGCGCAGCCAGCGGCCAAAGCCGAAGATGCGCGGGTCGTTTGTGATCTTGAAAACGGGACCGTCCATCTCGTTGTGCGCGGCCAGCTCGTCCCGCCGCGTCTCCGCGTCCACATGCATCGTGCGGAACTTCCACATCGTGAAGGGCTTCCCGTAAAGCCCCGCCCGCTCTTGTCTGAAAAAAACCGGCCCCTTCGAGCCCACACGGATGCCGATGACCGCCACCAGCCACAACGGAAGGGAAAGCAGGAGCAGGATCGCCGCGCCGATGCGGTCCAGCGTGCTTTTGAATAGCAGTTCCCATGAGGCTTGCGGCGTGCTGTGAAACACCAGCATCAGCCTGCCGCCCATCACATCGAAGGTCGGGCGGGCGATGGCGGTTTGGAAGAAATCCGCAGCGATCCACGCCTCCACGCCCACCGTTTCACACACCTGCACCGCTTCCTCGATGCGGCCAAAATGCACATGCTTCACCGCGAAGAGCACGCGGCTCACCGCATGCTCCTTCAGCGCGTCGCGCAGCTCGCTCACCGGCCGTGCGATGATGTCAAAGGGCATCACCACATGGATTTCCGCGCGCTGCTCGGCGGTGAGGTTTTCCATGAAATCATCAATGTCCGCCTGGCCGCCCGCCACGATCACACGCTCGCGCCCGCGCCCGGTGGCAAGCTGGCGGCGGATGCGACGGCGCTGCCATTCCTCCCGCAGCAGCAGCGCGCCGCCGCCCATGAGCACGGAAAAGATCACCACCGCACGGCTTTCCACCTCCCATTTCAGGAAAACCACGCACGCGCCCACAAACATGCCGATGATGACAAGACCCTCGATCATCTGGCGCAGAGACTTGCCGAGGTTTTTGTTGTAGATGTTCGAGTAAAAACCGCGCGCCTCCAGCGCGATGGGCGTGAACAACGGCACAATCGCCATCACCCAGTAAAACTTTTCCAGCGGAGGAATCTCCACCGCGTCCGGCATGAACACCGGTACCAGTTCCGCCCGCAGAAAGTGGCCGAACCAGAGGCAAAAGGCCAGCACGGCGGAGTCAAAGATCTCCGTGAGCTGCAAATTGATTTCTTGCTTCCGGCCAAGCATACTTCGCGCTAGATAGGCAGTTAGAATTTATTTAAGTTTATCGAAATTATAGTCCACCTAGTCAATGCCACAACACCTTTCCTCCAAAAACCTCCTTCTCTCCTCCCGCCCCCTCACGGTCGGCGTCGTGGCGGATGGAACTGCTTTGGAGCACTTTCTGGGTCTGGATGCCCCCGCCCGCGAGGCCGCCTGCGACCTCGTTGAACTGCGGCTCGACACGTTGAAGCTCGATCCGGTCGATTTGCGCGCCCGTCTGGCGGGAAACACCACGCCCATCCTCCTCACCGCCCGCCATCCGGCCGAAGGCGGGCAAGGGACGCCGGAGGCGGCGGGCCGTGCCGCCCAAATCGAGCCGCTGCTTGATCTGGCAGCGCTGATCGACATCGAACTGCGCAGCGCGCCGGAGATGCAGAGCACCATCCAGAAGGCGCGCGCGCATGGCGTGCCGGTGATCGGCTCGTTCCACGATTTCCAGGCCACACCGGCGGACGAGGTGCTCCAAGGTGCCATTTCCTTCGCCCAGCCCGCCGGGATCGACAGCGTGAAGATCGCCACCTTTCTCAACTCCCAGGACGACCTCATCCGCCTCATGAAAATCGCCGCCGGGCCGCATCGCATGCGCGTTTCGGTCATGGGCATGGGGCCCTGGGGCCGCCTGTCTCGCCTTGTGCTCGCCAAATGCGGCAGCCTGCTTAATTACGGATTCATCGGCACTTCAAATGCTCCCGGGCAGTGGCCCGCTGCCGAACTCAAACAGCTTCTCTCCCAAATCTGAACCCATGAAATGTCACGCGCCGCACACGGCCCTCCTCGCAGCCGTCCTGTGCCTTGCCGCCACTTCTTGCGACGACCCCAAGCGCGCCGAGCAGCTCAAGTGGCGCGAGGAGGAGGCCGCGGCCAAACTCGCCGCGGTGGCCGTGCGCGAGGCCGAGTTCGCCAAGGAAAAACACCGCATCCTTGAGATCCAGGCCGGTTTTGCGGCGGAACGTGCCGCCATCGACGCCGCCCGGAAAGCGGCTGAGGCGGAACGTGTCCGCCTCACCGCGGAACTGGCCGCCGAGATCGAGAAGACCAAGGCCGTCCGCCGCGAGATCGAAATCCGCAATCTGCGCGGCCCCATCCCGCAGATCAGCGCGGAGCGCTGCATCGTCATTGACCCCGCCAGCAAGGACGTGCTGTTTGAAAAAAACGCCGACAAACGCGGTGCCATCGCCAGCACCACCAAGATCATGACCGCGCTCCTGGTCGTCGAAGCGGGTAATCTCGACCAGATCGTCACCGTCGAGCAGAGCGACACCCAGTGCGCACCGGTACGTCTCGGCATCAAGGCCGGGGAGACCTACACCCGCCGCCAGCTCCTCACCGCCGTGCTCGTCAAAAGCTCCAACGACATCGCCCAGGCCCTCGCGCGCGACAACGCCGGCTCCGTTGATGCCTTTGTCACAAAGATGAACGAGCGCGCCGTCGCGATGGGCCTGCAAAACACCCATTTCGTCAATCCGCACGGCCTCCCCGGTCTCACCGAAGACCAGCCTTACAGCACCGCGCGTGAGCTCGCCGCCATCGCATGCATCGCGGACGCCCTGCCGGAGGTCCGCGGCATCGTGAGACTGCAAAGCTACAAGTTCACCAAACCGGACGGCAAGGTGATCGACCTTTCCAACACCAACCGTGTGCTGCGCAGCGCCGCCTACTGTGACGGCATGAAGACCGGCTATACCAATGCCGCCGGCTACTGCCTCGTCGCCACCGGTGAGCGCAACGGCCGCCGCCGCATTGTCGTCCTGCTCAACGACACCGAAAGCGGTGTCTGGCGTGACGCCCAGTCCCTCCTCGACTGGGCGCTGAAGGCGTGACCGCGTCCGCCCGGCCTACTCGCTCGCCGCGGTCACCGTCATCACCTCTTCCAGCGTGGTGACACCTTCGGCGGCCTTGCGAAAGCCGTAGTGGCGCATGGGCACCATCCCGTCTTTGAGGGCCTGGGCCTTCAGTTCCATCGAGTTGGCGCGCTGGTTGATCTTTTCCTGGATTGCCTCCGTCATGAGGCAGATTTCCATGATGGCCAGGCGGCCGGTGAAACCGGTGTTGCGGCAGGCGCGGCAGCCTCCGGGCTTGAAAAGCTTGTTCTTCCATTCCAGCGGAAAGCCGATGTTCGTCAGGTAGCTGTCGTCGTAATGCGCGGGCTGTTTGCAACTGCCGCACAGTGTGCGCACGAGGCGCTGCGCCTGGAAGGCGCGCACACTCGAGGCCACCATGAAGGGCTCGATCCCCATGTCGAGCAGGCGGGAGATGCCGCCGACCGCGTCGTTCGTGTGCAGCGTGGACAAGACAAGGTGGCCGGTCAACGCGCCGCGGATGGCGATCTCCACGGTCTCCTGGTCGCGCATTTCACCCACCATGATCACGTTCGGGTCACCGCGCAGGATGCTGCGCAGGCCGGCGGCAAAGGTGAGGTCGATCTCCGGCTTCACGGCGATCTGCACGACACCGTCGAGCTTGTTTTCCACCGGGTCCTCGATGGTGACGATGCGGCGGTCCTTCGTGTTCAGCTCCTTGAGCAGCGTGTAGAGCGTGGTCGATTTACCGCTGCCCGTCGGCCCGGTGACAAGGATGATGCCGTTGGGCGCGGCGATGAGCTTGCGGATGATCGCTTCCGTCTTGTCGTCGAGACCCAGCGAGTTCATGTCGAACTTTTTGCGCGTCAGCAGGCGCAGCGCCACGGACTCGCCGTTCACGCTTGGGATCGTCGCCACACGCACGTCGATGGGCTCTCCGTCGAGCTCGAGGTTGATGCGGCCGTCCTGCGGCAGACGGCGCTCCGCGATGTCAAGGTGCGCCATGATCTTCAGGCGGGAGACGAGCGAGTTTTGCAGCAGCCGCATGTTTGGCGGCACGGGCACTTCGAGCAGCTTGCCGTCCACACGATAACGGATGCGCAGATCCTTTTCCAGAGGCTCCACATGGATGTCCGTGGCGCGCTCCTTGAGCGCCTCACGGAAGACCTGGTTGACGAAATTCATCACCGTGGCCTCCTCGTCCGCCTCATCGAGCACCGTGGTCTCCTGCTTGAGGTCGTCCGTGTCATCGCCGGCCTCGCGCCCCTCCAGCAGCTCCTCAAAGTTCTCCGCGCCCACGCCGTAGCCCTGATGCAGCGCCTCCAGGATGCGGTGGCGGGGCGCGATCTGCCAGTGGACCCGTTTGCGCATCTCCTGGCCCACCGCCTGCCGCGCGGAGAGGTCAAAGGGATTGTAGGTTAGCAGCGTGGCCTCGCTGTTGGAAAGCTGGGTGGGGAAAACCCGGTGACGCAGGGCGATTTTGGCCGGAAAGCGGTTGTGGATGCCCTCGGGCGCGTCCGCCGCCCCGTTTTGATCAAAGGGCAGCCCCAGGCTCTTCGCAAGCTGCTCGAAGAACCGGTCCTCATCCACCATCGTGGTGTCCAGCAGCGCGTCCACCAGCGGCTGCCGCTTGTCCGCGGCCAGTTCGAGCGCGTGGCGCAGCCGTGTGGGTTCCTGGCAGCCGGCGTTGGCGGCGGTACGGACGAGGACATCGAGGAGTGTGGCAGACATGAGCGGGGAGAAACGCAGGTTCGGGGCCGAAGTTGCTGGCGGAACGGCGCGAATCGTCGGGAGCGTCGTGCCAGGGTCAAGATCACGATGCAAAAGACCGCGAAACGGCGCGCGCATCTCCCGCGCCGGCGTCCCGGACGGCGCCGGGCACATTTCGCTTGAACAAACGGGGCCGTTCATGGTCTGCTTGCTTGCCATGAAAACCTTCCTCACCTTCATCGCCGCCGGTGCTGCTCTTCTCCTCTCCAGTTGCGCGAATTCGACGCCCCAGGGCCGCATCGAGCGCAATCCGCAGCTTTTCAGCGCCCTCAGCGGCAAGGATCGCGATCTGGTTTCCCGCGGCGTCATTCGCGAAGGCATGACACGCGACGCCGTCTTCCTCGCCTGGGGCGCGCCGGATGAGACATCCGTCGGACGCAAGAGCGGGCGCGAGATTGAGCAGTGGACCTATCTGGGGCAGCGCCCGGTGCGCACGACCTCGATGAATGTGGGCCTTGGCTTCGGTGGCTGGGGTCCGTATGGCTGGGGTGGGCCTTGGGGTGGCTGGGGCGGATGGGGCGGCCCCGGTTGGGGTTGGGGTCCGGGATGGGGCTCGAATGTGATGTATGTGCCCTACGCCGCGCGCGTGGTAAACTTCCGCGCCGGGCGGGTGCTGGACTGGCAGGCTGCGATTCGCCGCTGAGGCGCGCTACGCAGGCCGGCAGACCATCGTGAAAAAGGCGGCCCGGACGGTGTCCGCGAAAAAGCCTCCGCCCTTGTCAGGCAAGGGGACGGAACAGCCTTGGCTCCGTCGTTTGACAAAGCCCCGGCCCCCGCCTTTGTAGGCGGCCCCCGTTTTACCAGCCTCATTCCCAAAGCCAACCTATGGATTTCATCGCCAAGAACATCGCCGAAGTCGCCCCTTCCATGACCCTTTCCATCACCGCCCAGGCGAAGGCGCTCAAGAAGCAGGGAGTGGACGTGCTGAGCTTTGGAGCCGGTGAACCGGACTTTGACACCCCCGCCCACATCACCGCCGCCGCCGTCGAAGCCCTTCAAAGTGGCAAGACCCGCTACACGGAGAGCGCCGGCATCCTCGAACTGCGTGAGGCCATCGCCGCCAAGTTCCTCGTGGACAACGGCCTGCAATATGAGCCCTCCCAGATCAGCGTGAACTGCGGCGCGAAGCACTCCTGCTACAACGCCATCCTCGCCGTCGTGAATCCGGGCGATGAGGTCATCATCCCCGCCCCTTACTGGACCAGCTACCCGGAGATGGTGCGCATGGTCGGCGGCATTCCTGTGATCGTCGAAACGAAGCGTGAGAACGACTGGAAAATCACGCCGGAGGAGTTCGAGGACGCCATGTCCCCGATGACCAAGATGATCATCATCAACAGCCCCGGCAACCCCACCGGCAGCGTCTACTCCAAAGACGAACTCGCCAAGCTCGGCGAAATCGCCGCGGGAGAGGACATCATCATCCTCAGCGACGAAATTTACGAGAAGCTCGTCTATGCCGGTGAGAAGCACGTCTCCATCGCCAGCATCAGCAAGGAGATCTACGATCACACCATCACCATCAACGGTTTCTCCAAGGCCTATGCGATGACCGGCTGGCGTCTCGGCTACACCGCCGCGCCGAAGAAGATCGCCGACGCCATCGACACCATCCAGAGCCACACCACGAGCAATCCGACCACCTTCGCCCAATACGGCGCTCTCGCCGCCCTCCAGGGCGACCAGCAGATCGTGGCCGACATGCGCGATGAGTTCGACGTGCGCCGTCAATACATGCTCTCCCGCCTCTCCGGCTTCAAAAACGTCCGCGTCGTCGAGCCGAAGGGCGCCTTCTACTTCCTTGTGGACATCGAGCAGACCGGCATCAAGAGCGTCAACTTCTGCGAGAAGCTCCTCAGCAAGCAGCGCGTGGCCGCCGTCCCCGGCGTCGCCTTCGGCTCCGAGTTCACCGTGCGTTTCAGCTATGCCACCAGCCTCGAGATCATCAACGCCGGCATGGACCGCTTCGAAGAATTCTGCTCCCAGCACTAATCCCACCGTGAACTGAGAACCACGAACTGAGAACTGCCTTATGATCTACAACAACATCGTCGAAACCGTCGGCCGCACGCCGCTTGTGAAGCTCAACAAGGTCACCGCCGGCCTCCATGCCACCATCGCGCTCAAGTGTGAGTTCTTCAATCCGCTCGGCTCCGTCAAAGATCGTATCGGCATGGCCATGATCGAGGACGCGGAGAAAAAGGGCATCCTGAAGCCCGACACCGTCATCGTCGAGCCCACCAGCGGCAACACCGGCATCGCGCTGGCCTTTGTGGCCGCCGCCAAAGGCTACAAGCTCATCCTCACCATGCCGGAAACCATGTCGCTGGAGCGCCGCACGCTCCTCGCGCTGCTCGGCGCCGAGCTCGTCCTCACCGAAGGTCCGAAGGGCATGAAGGGCGCCATCGCCAAGGCCGAGGAAATCGTCAAATCCACGCCGAACGCCTGGATGCCTCAGCAGTTTGAAAACCCCGCCAACCCGGCCATCCACGCGAAAACCACCGCCGAGGAGCTGTGGAGCGACACCGATGGCAAGATCGACATCCTCGTCGCCGCCGTCGGCACCGGTGGCACCATCACCGGCTGCACCGAGGTCATCAAGCCGCGCAAACCCAGCTTCCAGGCCATCGCCGTCGAGCCCGAGGCCTCCCCCGTCATCAATCAAACGCTCGCCGGCCAGCCCGTGCAGCCCGGCCCGCACAAGATCCAGGGCACCGGCGCCGGCTTCGTCCCGGCAAACCTGCACTTGAAGGACAGCGCCGGAGTTCCCCAGATCACCGAGTGCATCAAGGTCAGCAACGACGACGCCTTTGCCATGGCCCGCCGCCTCGCAAAGGAGGAGGGCATCCTTGTCGGCATCAGCACCGGCGCGAACGTCTGCGCCGCCATCCAGGTCGCCCAGCGCCCGGAAAACGCCGGCAAGCTCATCGTCACCGTCGCCTGCTCCACGGGCGAACGTTACCTCTCCACCGCCCTCGCGGATGAGGCGCGTGCCAAAGTCGGCGCGTAACTGGAGAACTGGGAACTGAGAACCGAGAACACTTTGTGAGCCAAGAACCTTCCAACAACCCCGCCGCCCTCGAACCCTCCGCCGAGGACCAGTTCCTGGAAAAGAACTTCAAAAAGATCCTCCTGGCCTGCGTGCTCGTCGTCGTGCTGCTCGGGGCCTACGGCCTCATCCAGCACAACCGCAACCTGGCCGCCGAGGCGGAGGCGGAGGCCTTCACCAGCGCCAAGACCATCGACGACTGTGATCTTGTCATCCGCAAGCATCCCGGCACCGTCGCCGCCGCCAACGCGCTGCTCGTCAAGGCCGACCTCCAGTGGGAAAAGAACGAGAAATCCTCCTCCGTCGCCACGCTCAAGGAGTTCACCACCCAGTTCCCCAAGCACCCCTTCCACGCCCAGACGCTCCTCGCCATCGCCTCGAAACAGGAGGCCATGGGGGACAAATCAGACGCCAGGGCCGGCTACGAGCAGATCATCGCCTCCCACCCGAACACAGAGCTCGCCCAGCTTGCCCAGATCCGCCTGGGTGACCTCCACTGGGCCGAGGGCAAGGAGGACGAGGCGAAAAAAGCCTATGAGGAGGCCACCGCCAAGTTCCCCGGCCTGACCGCTTTTGAAAAGGAGGCCCAGACCCGCCTGGAGTGGATCGCCGCCGCCCTCCCCACCAAGGAAGTCGATCCCCCCCCTGCCCCGAAGCCTGATCCCAAGGCCACGCCCCCCGCCGCCGGCCTGCCCGCCATCCCCGGCATGCCCGGCATCAGTTTGAAGCCCGCGGAAAGCGGCATCGGTGCCACCATCAACCCCGCGGAGGCCCTCAAGACGCCGGCCCCGGCCATGCGCCAGCCTGATCAGAACACCCCGCCGCCACCGCCCGCGCCTCCTGCCACACCGGCGGCCCCCGCCGCGCCGAAATCCGCCACCAGCCCCGCCGTCGAGGTGCCCGCCCCGCCCAAGCCGCCAGCCACCCCGCCAGCAGCCCCGGCCGCCACTCCTCCGCCTGCTCCGCCGGCCGCCACACCCGCGCCCGCCACACCGCCACCGGCTCCAGCCCCGGCCAAGTAGGCCCTGGCGCTTGCCTGACGAGGAGCCCCACCTGCAAGCGAAGGCAGCCCCTGCGTAGAGGAGGCCGTCAGACATCCCTGACGTGCTCGCACGTGATTCGGGAGAGTGCCTCCCGGGAGCTTCTCTCCGTGCCGTCCCTTCCCCGGCGGTGTTCAAGCCCTCCTTCCCCCGGCTCACCCATGCCCGGCGTTAGACCGTTTCTCAAAAAGAATGTCTGAAATGACCGGCGAGCGCGGCGGCTTCAGTGGCAAGGAAAGAGCGAGGAGGCTATTGGAACAATAGCTGACGAGCGAATGACGCCGCCAATGGGGCTGCCCCGCCGCCGGGAATCTGACAGACATTTTGAGAACCGGTCTATCATGCCTGCACCGCTTCCAGACCGTTTCTCAAAAGGAATGTCTGAAATGACCGGCGAGCGCGGCGGCTTCAGTGGCAAGGAAAGAGCGAGGAGGCTATTGGAACAGTAGCTGACGAGCGAATGACGCCGCCAATGGGGCTGCCCCGCCGCCGGGAATCTGACCAACATTTTGAGAACCGGTCTAAACAATCCGGCCCCAGCGTCACGTCCGCTTCGCATCAGCGGCTGGATCAGATCACCGCAAGAGTCCCGGCAGGCAAGGCCATCCGCCCAGGTTCATGCGCCGCAAGGTCTTCAACATGGCGTGCGGTTTGGCAGGGGCAGGCTGCTTGCCAAGCATCAATCGCAAGCACAACATCAGCAAGGCTTGAACTCATTCTGTCAATTAGTTGCCTGACCCCGTTCCCCGCGTTTTGTTGTTACGATACACGGCGCATGTCCGCGCGCCACAGTGGGGGCGGATATGAACGACCCACTGCGAGCGGAGATCCATCTGTCTCCAATAGACGGCGCATCCACTGGTCCATGGTTTCCTGGCATGACTCAGGCCAAAAACGCTCTGTCCACAGTTCTTCGTGAAGGCTTTCATCACTCACAGAAACGACTTTCCATATGCCATCGGCAGGTCTTCTCCGAATGGCGAAGCGCGCCGGAAACGGAGGCATCGCTGCGAAGCGCAAGATGTGAGTTGGCTTCGCTGGATTGCCGTTTTCAATATCGATCTGTTGGTGAAGGGCGGCGACCTCCAGCATTTCGGCCACATCGTAGATCACAATCGGATTGAGCAGCGCCAGAACAGCCACTTGAATCTGATTGTAGAAGTCACGAAAGAAGCCAGGCAGCTCGATGTCCAGTTGTTTTTCCAAAAGCGTGAAATCGCTTTTCCCACGAATCACAATGTCCTTGAGGCTGAAAGTCTGTCTTATTCCACCATCTCCAGTTGGCACCTCTTCTATCACTGAAAACCAGGAACTTTGTTGTGCCATCTCCGGGTGTCTAGTCGCATAGTCTGCCAGGTAAGGATCAACATGCTCGCGGTATTCGCACGACGTTTGATAAACTCGCTGGTGTGTCGCGTGTTCCAGCAAAAGTTCGGCAGCAGTAAATGAAGAGTTCATGGATTCATAGACCGTTGGGGACCTGGAAGAAATAGCCACTGCGCTTTAATGCCCATGGGACGTTCCCTGTGCCCACCTCTAGAGAGTTGAATTGATCGATCATGCCAAAAATTGGACCCATCTCAATGTCTCGATGCGGTGCCCAGCCAATGCGGATACGCACCACCAGATAAACCGCATCATAGTTTCTTGAATCGGGAAAGATCGCCACAACAGTCCCAGGGTACACTTTTTGCACATCCCAGCCCTGGACTTTCGCCAGTGTCATCGGCATGCCCACGGGGAAATGGGGGGAAACGGGATAGGGTGCAAAAAAGTGGACACATGCAGGGCGGTCATGGGTTGGTGGCATCGGCTTCCTCCAGGACGTGTTTCCGTTCCTGCGGCACCTTCTTCATCGCCGCCTTCCCGTCAAGACGCCTCAACTGCCCGGCTCACATCCGCCGCCGGTTTCATCTCCCGTTTCTCCGCCAGCCACGCCTGCGACACCATCGGCGCTGATTTCAGGCTTGCCCGCCCACGGCGCGATGAACGGCTGCCGGATGCGTAACAAACGCGCGGCGGGCGGGTATCCGCGGGCAGGAGGACACACCATGACAACGACACGCACAGCGAAGAGACGGAAGAGCGGCGGCGCGGGGAAGGCACCCGTGAAAACCCTGACCCGCTGGGACATGGCGGCGAACCTGGAGGTCAAGGCGCTGCGGGAGGAACATCACCTGACGATGCAGCAGGCGGCGGCGCGCTGCGGGCTGACCCGCCCGGCAATGAGCCAGCACGAGCACCAGCAGCGCGGCATGACGCTGTGCACGGCGGCGAAGATCGCGCGCGGCTACCAGCTCAAAGGGCCGGACTTTTTCATCCATCAGGCACGCCGCTGGCTGCCCGCGCTGCGCACGCCGGCGGCGGGGGGCGTAACATCTGTTACGCTGACAAAACCCAGGCAGCGGTGATCCTGCCGCCATGAACGCGACAGTCCTTTCCCTGTGCCTGCTGCTCCCGGCCGCCGGCCCGGCCGCAGGTTCCATCGGCAGGACCGCCAGCTCATGGTGCGCGACCGCAAAATCATTCTGCGGAACCGCAAAATCATTCTGTGGAACCGCAAAACCATTTTGCGGAACCGCAAAATCATTCTGTGGAACCGCAAAACCATTTTGCGGAACCACAAAACCATTCTGCGGAACCGCAAAACCATTCTGCGGAAGCGCAAAACCATTTTGCGGAAGCGCAAAACCATCCGGCGGGACGGCGTTCATTTTTACGCGCAGCGGTGGCTCACACTGCCGCCATGACGACCGCGCCCCGCTCCATGACCAGTGAATTTCCGTAGAGGCTGCCTCCGCGCGCCGGTGACGCGTACTTTTCCGGCGGTGACATGCCTCGGCAGGCAGTTTGGCCCACCAACCGCCCTTTTCGCGAGGCTACGCCCGTCATGCCCGCCCTCTGGAACAGCACACCGCCGGCGCTGTGGAACCAGCCATGCCTCGCCTGGGCGCCCGCCCGCCCGCCCTTCCCTGAAGCAACACCACACCAAACCCATCCAGGAAAGGACTGAGCCTTCTTCGTTTTCGTGGACAGCAAAAGTTGGGCAACTACCCAAACCAGCATGAACACGACAGGAACGAAAAACGCACCTAGGGCGGGCTGTTCAAGCGTGACGCGGCCGCGTTGGCCGCAAGGCCGCTCAACCTCTGCGCGGTCTAGAGCAGGCGGGCGGCGGCCTCGGCGAGGGGGCTGCGCTCTCCTTTGACGAGGGGGACGTGGGCGGCGAAGGGCTGGCCGCGCATGCGCTGGCGGGTGTACACGAGGCCGTTGCTGCGGGCATCGACGTAGGGGTTGTCGATCTGGGCGGGATCGCCGACGAGGACGAGCTTCGAGCCGCGGGACATGCGGGTGACGATGGTCTTGGCCTCCAGCGGGGTGAGCTGCTGGGCCTCGTCGAGCACGAAGAAGCGGTCCGGGATGCTGCGGCCGCGGATGTAGCAGAGCGCCTCGACCTCGATGACGCCGGACTGGATGAGGTGGTCGTAGGGCGTGGCGGGCGTCTGGACCTGGGCAGGATCGGGCATGAAGCGGTTCTGCTTTTTGCGCGCGGGGCCCTGGGTGTTCTCCACGGGGCGCATGAGGAGATCGAGCGCGTCATAGACGGGCTGCAGCCAGGGGCGCATCTTTTCCTGGAGTGATCCGGGCAGGAAGCCGACGGTCTGGCCCATGGCGACGATGGGGCGGCTGACGGTGAGGCCCTGGTAGGTGCGGTCAAAGACCTGGTGCAGCCCGGCGGCAACGGCGAGGAGGGTCTTTCCAGTGCCGGCCTGACCGTAGCAGGTGACGAGGCTGATGTCGGGATCGAGCAGGGCGTCGAGCAGGCAGACCTGGCCGAGGTTCATGGGCTTGATGGCGCGGCCCTGGCCGACCTTGATGCACTCCGGCGCACGGAGGCGGACAAACTCCCCCTGGGCGGTGAAGCGGGCGGGGATGGTGGCTTTTTCCCCGGCGGAGAGGAGGGCGTAGTCGTTCACGGCGAGGGCGGCGACGCGGTGATCCCCGAGGGTGAGGCGGCCGCTGCTGGCGTAGCGCTGGAGCTCGTGCTGGGTGACGTCGATGCGGGCGATGTCGAAGTTGGAGACCTCGCGCGGGGCGACCTTGTCGTGGAGGTAGTCCTCGCACTCGATGCCGACGGCGCGGGCCTTGAGCTGCATGTTGAGATCCTTGCTGACGAGGATGACGGGGGGCTTTTCCGTGGCCTGGAGCCAGAGGGCGCAGGCGATGATGCGGTGGTCCGCCTTGTCGAGATCGTGGAAGATGCGCTCAAAGCGCTGGATGCTCTCCTTGGGGGCCTCGGCGGGGTCATAGACGGCCAGGCGGATGTGGCCGCCGCCGGCAGTGGGCACGCCGCGGGTGAGGTCGGACCCGGGCGGGAACATCTGCATGAGGGAGCGGTGGACCTCGCGGGCGTTGGCGCCGCGCTCGGTCATCTCGTTTTTGAAGCGGTCGAGCTCTCCCAGGACATCGACGGGGATGCAGATGTGATGCTCCTCGAAGCGGTGGATGGAGGCCGGGTCGTGGAGGAGGACGTTGGTGTCGAGGACGAAGGTCTTGGTGCCAGTCGCGCCGTCGGAGGGGCTGGCGGGCCTTTTTCGGCGGGAAGTGGAAGCGGGCAAGGCGGGAGAAAGGGAACTGGAACCGGAACTGCTGGCTGGGCGTGCTTCGATGAGGGTTGAGCTGACTACGTTGGAATGGTCGTCGCGGTCCATGGTGGGTTGGATTGAGGTTGAGCCAGCGGTGTTCGATGGCGGTGTGGGACGGTTTGACTTTGGCGCAATGGCTGAACCAAGCGTGCCGTTCCGGTTGTGTGATTTTTTGAATGAATCACGGTAATTGTCAGAGCGTGTCAGAAAGTGCTTAAAGCGGCAAGGTTTTATTCACATTGTTGAAGTTTCTTCACAATGGGCACGAACCCCGCTTCGCGCGGGGGCACAAAAAACCGGCCGGGAGGAGTCCACGGCCGGCTTTGGAGCCTTTTTGGGCAATGGCGGACTTATTTCGCCAGGAACTCGTCCAGGGCGGCCTTGGTGATGCGGTATTGGGTGCCGATCTTTTTGGCCTTGATGTCGCCAGCCTCAATGGTGGCGATGACATCCGCCTCCGTGACGCCGAGGGTCTGGGCGACCTGGGCAGGCGTGAGGATGTCGCCTGCGGGAGCAGCGGCAGGGGCTGCGGCGGCCTGCGGGGCACCGACGGGGGCCGCGCCGGGATTGAAGACGCCCTGCGCCATCATCTGCTGCGCCATGCCGAAGCCCATGGCGATCTCCGCGGCGGCTCCGGCGGGTCCGCCGCCACCTTTGGCCATGCCTTCGGCCATCTGGAACTTCACATAGTCGTTCAGATTGCCGATTGCGCTCATGCTCGAGCGCTTGTCGATGGCCTGTTCGACTTCCGGCGGCACGCTGGCGTTTTCGAGGATGAAACTGGCGATTTCGATGCCGTATTTGGTGGTCGTGATCGGATTGATGATGGGCAGGAGCGCCTCGCCAAGCTCGGAATAACGGGTGGCGAGGTCGAGCACGGGCACCTTGGCGGTGGCGAGCGCGTCGGTGAACACGCTGACGATGCGGCTGCGCATGGTGTCGGCGAATTCATCGAGGCGGAAGTGATGGTCGGAGCCGGCCACTTCCTTGAGGAAGATTTTCGGATCGGTGATCTTGAAGTCGAAGGTGCCGAAGGCGCGCACGCGGACGATGCCGAAGTCTTGATCGCGCATCATGATGGGATTGCTGGTGCCCCATTTGTTGCCGGTGAAAAGGCGGGTGGTGACATAATAGACATCCGCCTTGAAGGGGCTCTCGAAGCCGTATTTCCAGCCCTTGAGCGTGGAGAGGATGGGGATGTTGTCCGTGCTGAGCGTGTGCTTGCCTGGGCCGAAGGTGTCGCCGAACTGGCCGAGATAGACGAACTGGGCCACCTGGGACTCGCGCACGATGAGCTGCGCGCCGCGCTTGATCTCCTTGTCCTCGTCCGGGAAGCGCCAGGAGAGCGTGTCGCGTGAGTCGTCCGTCCACTGGATGATTTCCAGAAACTGTCCCTTGAGGTAGTCCATGAGGCCCATAGTCGTGTGTGGTGAGTGGTTTGTGTGAGGCGTGGGAAACGCGGGTGGACTCTATCGGGCCGCGTCTGTTTTGGCGAGTGCAATTCTGGGGCGAGTTTTGCACGCGCACGCCAGGAGGTGGCGGAGCAGGAGCGCAAAAAAAGAGCGGTCCTGCGACCGCTCTCTTGGGAAATGTTGCTGAATGTGTGACGCGGAACCGGTCACTTCGTGGCCGTGGGCTGGCCGCCGGAACCCATGCTGTAGTCGTCAATGACAGGCGTCTGCGGGGCGCGGCCTCTCCAGCCGGAACCCGGAAGGGCGTGCTTGTGCGGAACCTGCTCCTGCACGCTGCCGACCATCCAGGGCTTGGTTTCCGCCAGGAACAGGGTGCCGTAGCGTGCACGGCTGCGCTGCACAATGGCCGCGTTCGGGTCCTCAGCGCCAAACAGGCTGCCGGACTGGCCGTCTTCGATGCCAGCACCACCGTAAGGGGCAAAGCTGTCAGCCCCGGTGACGGAGCGCCCGCCCTGGGTGTTGTTGAGGCCAAAACAGGAGGACAGAAGGATCGCGGCGGCGAACGAAAGGGTGAATTTCATAGGAGGCGTGGATTCTGGCGGGAAACGGCCCGGTTTGTCAAAGTTTTTTCCGTTCGGCGGCGCTTCCAGGGCACAAAACCTGCGCAAGGAGGTGAAAGACAAGCGGGGGATGGTCGTTTTCGCGCCTCGATTCCCCCCAAAGCCTGTTATTTGCCATGAAAATCCCCCTGTTCAGCCTCCTGGCTGTTTTCTCCGCCATCACCTTCAGTCCCGCGGCCCCGGACCTCCAAGCCACCGCCGCAAAGATCGACGAGTTGATCCTCGCCAAGCTGGCGAAGGAAAAGATCCAGCCGAACGCGCCGGCCAGCGACGAGGTCTTTGTGCGACGTGTCTATCTGGACATCGCGGGACGCATCCCGACGATCAAGGAGACCCGCGACTTCCTGGCGGACAAGACCGCGGACAAACGCGCGAAGCTGATCGACGCGCTGCTTTCCTCCGACGGCTACACGCAGAACTTCTACAACTACTGGGCGGACATCCTGCGCCTGCGCTCCCAACTGGCGGTGGGGAACAGCCAGCCTGCTGGCGCGGCCTATGCCAACTGGCTGCGCGAGTCCCTCGAAAAAAACATGCCGTACGACCAGATGGTGCGCGAGATGGTCACCGCCGACGGGAAGACATATGAGAATGGCGCGGTGGGCTTTTACCTGCGAGATTACAACATGCCGCTGGATAACATGGCGGTCACCACGCAGATCTTCCTCGGCACCAGCATGGTGTGCGCCCAGTGCCACAACCATCCGTTCGATAAATGGACGCAGATGGACTATTACCAGATGGCCGCGCACACCTACGGCATGACCGGCACGAACGGCCTGAGCAACCCGCTGCTCTCCGGCATCTTCGGCGGCGGCTACGGCATGAAGGGGGCCAAGAAGGGGAAAACCTCGAAGGATCTCGCCTCCCTGCTACCCGAGGGAGTCGAGCGCCGCGACATGAGCAAGGCGATGAGCGAAATCCTCCGCCCGCTGCGCTACAACACCGTGCTGGACCAGACGCAGTCGAGGAAACTCGCGCTGCCGCACGATTATCAATACACCGACGCGAAACCGAAGCAGGTCATCGAGCCGTTCATCCCGGCCTCGTTCTCCAAGGACGGCAAGATCGCCAAGGCGGGCGAGAAGCCGGTGGAGCCCTACGCGCAGTGGATGACCTCGAAGGACAATCCGCGCTTCACCCTCGTCATCGCCAACCGTCTCTGGAAAAAGGCGATGGGGATCGGCCTCATCGAGCCGGTGGACGAGATCACCGACTCCACGGTGCCGACGAATCCGCAACTCATGGCCTTCCTGGAGCAGACAATGAAGGACATGAACTATGACATGAAGGCCTTCCTGCGCGTGATTTACAACAGCGCCGCCTACCAGCGCGAGGCCTACACCAAGGATGTCGAGCTGGGAGAGGCCTATCACTTTCCAGGACCGCTCCTCCGCCGCATGACCGCGGAGCAGATCTGGGACAGCATGGTCGCGCTCTACAAGCCCAATCCCGACGCGCCGAGCGTCGAGGCGCAAATCGAGCGCGACTCGATCATCCGCCGCATTGAGTGGCTGGACCGCTCGCTGAACGCCCTCACGCCGGAGGAGCTGGCCAAGGCCACCGCGGCCATCGCGCTGAAGCAGAAGCAGCTCGCCGCCGATGTGCGCAAGGCGCAGGAACAGCTCACCGAGGCCACCAAGAACAAGGACGAGGACGCCATCCGTGCCGCGAAACGTGTCGTCAGCAGCCAGCGCCGCGCCATTGACGAGGCCGCCGAGGAGATCGTGTTCAGCGCCGGCTTCAAAAAGTTCGCCCAGCTCGCCCGCGAAGGAAAACTCTCGGAACAGGTCAAGGATCCGGAGTTCGCGAAAGAGATCGCCGCCGCGATCAAAGGCAAGGAAGGCGCGGACCTCTCGCTCGACGAGGCGCTCGACATCTACAACAGAGGCCTGCGCAACCGCCTTAACGAGCAGCACAAGGCACGCATGAAGCGCGACGCTGAGCAGCTCAAGGCGGACACCAAGGAGGAGCTGGCCTCCCTCAAGGCTTGGGAAAACTTCCGCGACACCTACATGCTACGCGCCAGCGACCTGCGCAGCCCCGCGCCTAACGGCCACTTCCTGCGCGAGTTCGGCCAGAGCGACCGCGAGCTCGTCGAAAACGCCAATGACGACGCCACTGTCGGCCAGGCTCTCATGCTGCTCAACGGCAAGACCTTCACCAATCTCATGAACCCCTACACGATGATCTCCCGCGTGCTGCGCAAGACGGAGACCGCCGCCGAGACCATCGACACGATCTACATGGCCCTTTTCAGCCGCCAGGCCACTGCCGAGGAAAAAGAAATCCTCATGCCCGTCCTCGCCAAAAACACCGTCACCAACAAGGGCGACGCCTTGTGGGCCGTGCTGAACACGCGCCAGTTCTACTTCATCCAGTGAGCAGCAGACCCCGGCCCAAACTTGAATCCTGAAACCTGAAACTCCCCCCATGAGCACCGACATCTCCCGTCGCCACTTCGTTACCACCGCCGCGAGCACCTTCCTCGGCGTCACCGCGTCACGCGTCATCGCCGCGCCCGGGCAGGGCACCTCGCCGCTGAAACAGGCCGCCACGGCCCGCAACGTCATCTACCTCTACATGACTGGCGGCATGTCCCATCTCGACACCTGGGACCCGAAGCCGGACAACAAAGACGTAATGGGCCTCACCAAGACCATCAACACCAACGTCGATGGCATCCGCCTCACTGAAAACCTCCCGCTCATGGCGCGTCAGGCGGACAAGATCGCCATCATCCGCGGGATGAACTCCACCCAGGGCGCGCATGAGCAGGGCCAGTACTACCAGCGCACCAGCTACACGCAGCGCAGCAGCATCAAGCACCCCAGCATGGGGGCTTGGCTGGAAAAGTTCCAAGGCCGTGGCAATCCCACGCTCCCAGGTAGCGTGATGATCGGCAATGACAGCCGCCACCCCGGCGCGGGCTTCTTCGAGGCCAAATTCGCCCCGCTCATGATCAACGATCCGGAAAACGGCATCGCCAACGTGCGCACCAACTCCTGGTTCACCGAAGACCGCATGCTCGACCGCCTCCAGGTGGCGAAGCAGCTCGATTCCAAGTTTGCCGCCACCTACAACGTCAAAAACGTCCGCGCCTACAGCGACATGTATGACGATGCCATCAAGATGATGAAGAGCGAGGAGCTCAAAGCCTTCGACCTCGAGGCCGAGGACGCCAAACTCCGTGACAAATACGGCCGTGACCGCTTCGGCCAGGGCTGCCTGCTCGCCCGCCGCCTTGTCGAGCACGGCGTGCGCCATGTCGAGGTCACTTTCGGCTCCTGGGACACGCACAATGCCAATTTCACCCGTGTGCCGGAGTTGTGCGACGAGCTAGATGCCGCGCTCAGCACGCTGCTCCAGGACCTCCAGGCCCGCGGTCTTCTCCAGGAGACGCTCGTCGTGCTTGCCACGGAGTTTGGCCGAACACCTGAGATCAATCAGAATGACGGTCGTGATCACCACGCGCCGGGCTTTAGTTGCGTGCTGGCCGGCGGCGGCATCCGCGGCGGCCAGGTTTGGGGTGCCACGGACGAAAACGGCCACAAAGTTGTCGAAGGCAGCGTCAGCGTGCCCGACTTCAACGCCACGATCGCTTACGCGCTCGGGATTCCGATGGATACGGTGCTTTACAGCCCGTCCAAGCGTCCGTTCACGGTCGTGGACAAAGGCAAGCCCGTGACCCAGGTCTTCGGTTGATCGGCAGAGGCCATTTCGAAAGCCTGGGGGCTGCACAGCCTCCAGGCTTTTTCATGATTCAGGGCTGCAGGTTCAGGAGCGCCTTCCGGCGTTGCGAGTTCTGGAATTCACGTCCAGAATCCGCGCCCACATGCCCAAGCTTCATCTTCAGCCCGACTTTCCAGCCTTCCAGTCACTCGCGGAAAAGGGCAATCTCGTCCCGGTGGTGGCGGAGTTGACGGCTGACTATGAGACGCCGCTGTCAGCATTCCAAAAGATTCATGACGGCCGTTGCGGCTTTCTGCTGGAGTCGGCGGAGCTGACCCAGCATTCCGGCCGGTACTCACTGCTGGGCAGCTCCCCGCGGATCATTTTTACCGCGCGCGGCAAAGAGATTGAGATCGAGGAACGCGGGAAGAAGCGCGTTTTCACCACATCAACGGACCCGCTGGCGGAACTGGAGAACCTGATGAAGCCCTTCCATCCGCATGAGGGGCTGCCGCTGCCTGTTTTCCATGGCGGGGCGGTGGGTTATCTGGCCTATGACATGGTCCGCTTTTTTGAGCCGACTCTTCCCCCGGCGAAAAAGGACGAACTGGGCCTGCCGGACATGGTTTTCATGATCACGGACACCGTGCTGGTCTTTGACCACCGGACGCGACGGCTTTCGATCATTGCAAACGTCCACACGGATGAGCATGCGGACCTGAAAGCAGCCTATGAGTGGGCCGAGCAACAGATCAGGGCGGTGATGGCGAGGCTTGAGCGGCCCCTGGCGGCAAAGCCGCTCCAGGCGTTCGCGCCAGTGAGCCATGAACAGCTTCCGCCCCCGGCAGGAAACACCACGCGCGAGGAGTATGAGGCGATGGTGCTCCGGATGAAGGAGTACATCGCGGCGGGTGATATTTTCCAGGGGGTTCCCTCCCAGCGCTTCGAGACGGACTATCACGGCACGACGATCGACCTCTTCCGGGCGCTGCGGCATGTGAATCCCAGCCCGTACATGTTCTGCCTCGATTTTCCGCAGGGCTTTGCGCTGGTGGGCAGTTCGCCGGAGGTGCATGTGAGGTGCATGGACGGCCGGATCGACATTCGTCCGATCGCTGGAACACGTTGGAGGGGCAGGACCAAGACCGAGGACGACGCGCTGGCGGCCGAACTGCTGAACGATCCCAAGGAACGCGCCGAGCACATCATGCTGGTGGACCTGGCCCGCAATGATGTGGGACGCGTGGCGGAGTACGGCAGCGTGCGTGTGAGCGACCTGATGGTGATCGAGCGCTACTCGCACGTCATGCACATCGTCTCCAACGTGGACGGCCGGTTGAGGGCTGACAAATCCGCCTACGACGTGATGCGCGCGACGTTTCCGGCGGGTACGGTCAGCGGTTCGCCCAAGGTGCGCGCGATGGAGATCATCAACGAGTGCGAGAAGAGCAAGCGCTGTGCTTACGCGGGAGCGGTTGGCTATTTTGGCTTCGACGGAAACCTGGATTCGTGCATCGCGCTGCGCACCTGCGTGGTGAAGGACGGCAAGGCGTATGTGCAGGCCGGGGCGGGTGTGGTGGCCGATTCAGATCCTGCTTATGAGTATCAGGAAACTGTGAACAAGGCCACCGGGATGCTACGCGCGATCGAGTGGGCGAAGCGTCTGGGTGAAGGATGACGAAGGTCATCAACAACCAACTCACAATCTGTTCACACAGTCATGCACAACGGCCTGCGGATTCACTCACGGTGCTTGCCACCCAAACAAAGAACCCTCCGGTGTTACCACCGGAGGGTTCCATGGCGATCCAGCAACCAACAACGAATGAGGATCGATGGCACGAAATGCGGAGCTGAGGAAAGCTGCATTTGTGGTCTGTCGGAGTTGCCCCCGAGGACGCCGGAGATTAAAAACTTTTGCACCCGTCGTCAACAAGGTGGGCGAGGTTTTGCAAAAAGAACGGCTTGCGTCGCAAATTTGAGAGGTGAAGGCCCGCAATTTTATCAATCTTTTAGCAAACCAGCCCTTGACACTCTATTAAGGCGATAAACAGCCAATTTCTCGAAAAACTAATCTTCTGAACAGTCTTTCACAAGGTGTCAAACTGACTCAAAATTCGGTAAAAACTCATCTCTATGCTCACTTCTTCTGACCTCGGCCAACTTTTATTAATGGGCGTTCCCGGCCCCGAAATGGACGCTGTCACGGCCGCCCGCCTCAAAAGGCTCCAACCCGGAGGGTTCATCCTGTTTGGCAGGAACATCCAGTCCCCTGCCCAGTTGAGGAAGTTGATCGACGATCTGCGTGACCTGTCCGAGACCGAGCCGTTCATCACGATTGATCAGGAAGGGGGCCGTGTTTCCCGGCTGCGCTTGATCGGCCAGGAGCCGCCGAATGCCCAGGCATTGAGAGACAAGGGGGACCCGGCGCTCATTAGACGTCATGGACAACTGACCGGGCAGTTGCTGCGGCTGTTTGGATTCAATCTCGATCTTTGCCCTGTCCTGGACATCAGCTACGATGATACGGCGGACAACTCGTTGAAGGGGCGCACTTATGGTCGTGACCCGCAGGAGGTCATCACCAACGCGGGCATCTTCAACCGGGCACTGCGCAAGGAGGGCATTTTGAGCTGCGGCAAGCACTTTCCTGGCTACGGCCCTGCTGAGTGCGATCCTCATGAGTTCCTGCCCGTGATCTCAAAAAGCCGGGAGGAGATGGAAAAGAGCGAGTTGCTCCCCTATTCGGCGCTGCTGCCGGAACTCGACAGCGTGATGACCTGCCATAGCAACTACACCGCTTACGATCCTGGCCGCGGGCGCTGGCCGGCGAGC
Organism: Verrucomicrobiaceae bacterium; assembly: GCA_015075365.1. Classification (GTDB taxonomy): domain Bacteria; phylum Verrucomicrobiota; class Verrucomicrobiia; order Verrucomicrobiales; family Verrucomicrobiaceae; genus Prosthecobacter. The sequence goes on along the minus strand of JABTUN010000003.1, from coordinate 29,792 downwards.
CTCAGCTACAACATCGTGACGAGGTTGCTGCGTCACCAGTTCGGCTTCAACGGCCTGGCGATGACGGATGATCTCGACATGGGTGCCATCCTCAATGAGGTGACTTTTGAGCAGGCGATCCAGGAGGCGGTGCGGGCGGGGAACGATCTGGTGATGATCTGCCACCGCGTGGAGATGGTGGAACTGGCACACAAGCATCTCGAAGGCGTGGAGCAGCCTGTCATTCACGACGCGTTGCTGCGGATCGAGGCCGCGAAGAAGCGGATGATCCGGCCGGATGCTTTCGACATGGGGCGATTCGACCAGATCAATGAGGAGATCTGGCGTTTGCGCGTGGACACCCTCGGTGAAGAGCGGGCCGCGGTCCTGAGCGTTGAAGACGGCAAGCGATCGCCGGTGGAGTTGTATTGACGCCGCCCGTTGCCACGCGACGGAGCTTTTCAGGTCAAGAAAACCGCCTTACCCGGTCGCGCACATCCTCCTCAAGCCGCCGGACATAGCCGACGGCGTATTCTTCGATCGAGAGGGAGTCGTCTTCGATCAGAGGCGTGAGATCCATGGCGAAATTCAGCAGGGATGCGCTGTCCGTCGTGTGGGAGTCGAAGTAGGTGGCGTTGGCATGCCGCAGGCCCTCCTCCGCCAGGTCATAACGTTTCCCGCCGGCGATCTGGCTGTCAAACACGCCCAGAAGCGGGCGGAGCAGGTGGGGATGAGTGTCCACTGTCAGCATGATCTTGTCCTGGGTGAGGAGCCAGTCGAGCTTGCGCCAGACCTCGCAGCCATAGACTTTTTTTGGCCGCTGTTCCTTGGGCATCTGGCGCATGGCCTCAAAGCAGCGCAGCACGGTGGCCACATGAGTGTCGTGCCGGTCGCACGGATTGTGCAGGTATAGAAACTCCGGCTGCGCATGCTCCAGGATGAACTTCAGGTCCGCGATCGCGGGTTCATGGCCGGGCTTTTTGATGTCCTCACTGGGATAACCGAGCTGGATCATGATGCTGTACTCGCCCACATAGGCCGCCTTGCGCTGCTCAACGAGGCGGACTTGCTGCATCTCCTCATCCGTGTAGGATTCGTACGCGCCTTTACGGGGACTGCCTGCACCATTGGTCACGACCACACCGCCGAACCACCGGTCTGTGCGGTGGAAGCACTCGGTGATCCCGTGGTACGCCGCGATTTCGAGGTCGTCCTGGTGAGAGACGATTCCAAGATGGGTGACGCGTCGGAGCGCGGTCCATGGCTCGGAGTTGTCGGGAATGAAAAGGTCGTTTTTGGGATGGCGGAACTGCATGGCTGGGGATGCAAGATGCTGACTTGAGCAAACAAATCCATCTTTCCTTTTCCGGGGGGGGCACATGGAGCATGATCGTGTGGAATCTGTCTTGCCCTGCTCAGGAACCATTGACAGGGAATCAAAAGCGCGTCCATTCGCGGCCTGCATTCGCATTGGGGGGTATAGCTCAGTTGGTAGAGCGTCTCGTTCGCAATGAGAAGGTCAGGGGTTCGAATCCCCTTACCTCCACCAAGTTTGCATCCGCCAAGAATTTTGCTGACGATGCGGCCTGGACTGTGCTTTCAATATGTGAATGTCCCTGCCGCCCATGATCCGCGCTTTCTGGTTTCTCGTCTTGCTGTGTGTTCCAGTGGCCTGTGTGCCATTGAGAAAGGTCGATCCAGGCGCGCACAGCATTCTGGTCGCGACCGAGCAGAGCCGTGAATGCAAGGCGGCACGCGTGATCTTTCCGGCAGGAGAATACAGCCCGGAGGTTTCGTGTGAACGCGGCACCTACTATCTCGCCCCAGCACGACTGCGCACGGAAGGTGTGCTACTGGGCGGCGGTTACCGTGGTGGATTGTTTATCGGCAGGGATGGAAAGCAGGCGGCCTGGTTCGGCGATGCACGTGACGCCGCCGAGGAGCGCCCGTCCACTCTTCTGGGGGCGGTGGGAGCGAGTGCGCCGAAGCTATGGCCCTTCCAGCCAGTGATTTCGGTCACGCCGGTGCCTGCGTCAGCCGTGCCCCGTTGATTGCCTCGAGTCCACCTCTCTGCACCCTGCTCCCACCATGACCGCTCGCCTAGTTCTCTTCTTTGGCACCCTCTGCCTTTTATCCTCCTGCATTGTTTCCCGTGGGATCATCGACCACCCAGATCCGGGCACGCCGGGGATCATCATCGAGAAGGAAACGACGCGGGAGCACTACTGGGACAGTGTCATCTTCCCAGCCGGTCTTTATCTACCAGAGGCAAAGTCGCCAGAGGGAGTCTATTATGCCGCCCCAACACCCCTCATCACAGGAGGAGTGCTCAAGAATGGGCGCGAGCATGGCGGTTTGTTCATCAACAAAGAGGGGGCACAGGGCATGTGGGTGGGACAGCTTGGCTACCAGTTGCAACAGGCCCCAGGGACGATTTTGGGCAAACACGGCGTCGAAACACCGATTTTGAGAGCCCTCAAGACCCCCGTTCCCTACAAGAAGGCTCGTCGGTAGTGCTTGGCTGGAGAAGATTTCCGTTCAGGATGTCCTGAAACGGGTGGTTTTTAGACAAAAGTAAGACTTTTGTCACGATGGGGTTTCCATTTGCAGCCGATTATATAAAAACTATAATTTTAATGCATGCCCCCCCGCATTTTGACCTTTGCAATCACCATCGCCGTCCTGTTTGCCGGCGGATTGGTGGCTGTTCGTGAAGGCTGGCTCAATGGCTGGAAAATGCGCCTCATCGAACTCACCGGGCAGGCGGGTGCCACCTATTCAGATGCCCGGTTCAAGGTTGATCTAGTGGATCAGATCAATTACGCACGCGGGGCTGCGCGTTTGCCTGTTTTACAGGTGGACCCGGAACTGGAGGGGTGGCTGGCAGCAAACTACGAAAGACTCGACACGGCGGATCTCAATAAGGTCACCATGCAGGTACAGGATGGGATGCCACGCTATTTTCGAGTCTCGATTTGTTCCGCCAGCAGCCCGAGTTTGCGGGAATTGCTCCAGAGGTTTCACGAGTTCACACATCGCGCGCAGCCGGAGATGACACACTTGGCAGTGGCACTGCGGCCCAGGGCGGCAGGGTTGATGCATGAGGCCCTCTTAGTGATGGGGGAGCGATTGCAGGACTTTTCACCGGAGGCGTTGACCCAGTCCAAGGACAACACGCCTTTTTTCAGCATGTGCGTGCATTGCAAGCAGCCCCACTTCATGAATCTCTCCCGTCAGCAACGAAGCATGGCGCTGGAGTGTCCTAAATGCCGGAAAAAATATGCCGTGATCGCGGCGGATGCGAAGGGCAAGTTCCGCTATGTGAACGAGTTTCTCACCGGCTATTCGCCGCCTGCGGTTTTCCCCAAGGACGAGTCACGGGTGCAGCAGCTTTTCACCATCTGGTCCGCGGTTCATTCCAACTGCCGCTATGCCAACGATCCAGGTGCCAGCCCCACCAGTCCGTATGCACGCAATGACCAGCTCGATTCCTGGCAGTTCGCCGATGAGACTCAGCGACTGCAGCGCGGTGATTGTGAGGATTCCTCGATCTTTCTGGCGGACTGGCTGGCATCACGTGGATTTACTGTCCGGGTGGCCTTGGGGCGGTATGGTGACTTAGGCGGTCATGCTTGGTGTGTGGTCAAAATCGACGACAAAGAGTACCTGATCGAATCGACCGAAAGCCGGCCGGATCCAAATGATCCTCCGCTCGCCAGCAGGATCGGCAGCCGTTATGTGCCGGAGATTTTATTCGACCGATTTGCCATTTATGTGCCTTCAGCGCCCAATCGGGCATGGAAGGGAGATTACTGGTCTCCGAAAGCGTGGACTCGAATCGAGCCACGTCTGGAACAGGCCGTGGATCCGCTGCTGGCTCATGGAGGAGGGAAAGAGCGTGCCACAGCCCTGCATCTGCTTCAGTCCTCTGCTGCCTCGGATGCCTCACGCGTGGCGCGCGCGACCATTTCCAGCACAGCGGCACCTACCATGCTCAATTTGGGAGACATCCGGCTTGGGGGGCTGGAGTGGACGATTTCCCGGCTACCAAAACGGGAATGACCAGCATGTAGAGTTATGGAAGTATTGAAATTATTAAATAGATTGAAAATATATTGATCCACTAGGCTCCAGGTGTTAGGTTTTAGCATTCTCATGCAAACTGTCCGGCAAGACGAATCCCGATCCCTCGCCTCCCGTGTCAGGGCGTGGTGGGAAATGGTTTTAGCCTGCTTTTTGGTCTTGGCGATGGTCGCCCCCAAAGCGGGTGCCGGAACGATCAATTTTTACAACCAACCCGGTGATGTGCTCCTGAGCGCGGATGGCGTCACCGCTTTGGACGATGACTTCAAATTTGAACTTGGATCGTTTGCGGCCGGATTCACGCCGACAGCGGCCAACATCACGGAGTGGACCAGCTACTGGAAGCCCTTTGCCCGCGCACAAGCCCCGTCTGTCAGTGGTTGGAACTCCGCCATTTCTTATTTCAACAAATCAGGCCTGTTGCAACTCAACGGTCAGTCGGATCAGGGATTGTCGGCGGATGTCTTCGCGGCGGGTGAGCTTGCTTATCTGTGGGTTTATAATGATTTCGCCATCAATCCAGGCGCTGAATGGGCTCTACTGACCAATGACAGCTCAGACTTCAATCCGGCTGACAACTGGCTCTTTCCAGATCCTGCGGAGGTGTTTCCTTATGAATTTGCCCTCTCCTCCGGCACGAGTCCGGTGTGGGGTGGACTCAACAATGTGCAGGGAGGTGGCGATTTTGTGGCCCCTTTGGCGGCGTTCACCATCCAAACTCACGCCGTGCCGGAACCTGCCGGGGCGCTGCTGATCATGCTCGCCGGCCTGATGTGGCGGGTGAGGCGGGCGCGCACCGCGCCATTGATGCGCTGAGCTGCGGGTTGAGGGCCAAGGCAACTTCGCCTTGCCACCTCGCGCCGCCGCCCTACATACTTTGGAATCCTTATGCAGTTTCCGCGTCTCAGTTTTTTTGCCGCCGTTGTCCTTTTTGTTTGCGGCAAGTCCGCCGCCCAGAGCTATTCCAACGGCATCGCCGCCGTCGTCAACGGCAAGCCCATCACCCAGTCCGAGCTTCGTGACAATATCAAGGCCACCGAGCAGATCATCGTTTTCAATAACCAGAACGATCCAGCCAAGATGAAACGTGAGCTCGAAGAGCTCCGCCACAATGCCCTCGACGCGCTGATCGACCGCGAGCTCATCCTGATCGAGTTCACGAAGATCGGCGGCACCATCAAGCCCCAGTATGTGGATGACCAGATCAACAACATCATCCGTGAGGCATTCAAAGGTGACCGTGATGCGCTCGTCACCGAACTCGCCAAGTCCAACATGAGCATGAAGAAGTTCCGGGAACTTCAGGAGAAGATGATCATTGCCAACGTCATGCGTGCCAAGCAGGCGGGCGAACCACCGCCTCCTACGCCGCGCGAGGTGGACGAATACTACCGCAAGCATGTGGACCAATGGCGGGTGGGAGACCAGATCAAGATATCCACCATCACCATCCCGAAGTTCACAGGAGACCCTGGTGCCACGCCCGAGTCGCAGAAAAAGCTGGTCCAGGAGCTGCGCACCAAGATTGTCGGAGGGGCTGACTTTGCCACCACTGCACGCACCTACTCCCAGGACAGCCGCGCCGAGTTTGGTGGTTCGTGGGACTGGATGCCGCGCACCGAGCTCATGCCGGCCATCGCCAACGCCGCCATGGAACTCAAGGTGGGCGGGGTCAGCCAGATTCTGGAGCAGGAAACATCGTACATCATTGTCGCATGTGATGCCAAGAAGCTGGGCGAGGCACCGCCTCTCGACAAGGTCCGCGGGGACATCCAGAAGATGATCCAGCAGGAAAAGTCGAAGAAAGCCATCGACGAATGGATGCAAAGCCTGCGCAAAAAGGCAGTCATCCGCAAATTTTAACCCTCTCCGCCCGTGATCCAGATCGTTTTCAATGACATCAGCGCCGCGGAGTTGTCCCGCCTGCCGGCGCAGGTGCAGTTTCATCTGCTGGAGGCCCTCGACATCCAGCCAGCGGATCTGGAGGACTCCTCGCTGGCAAAACGTTACGGGGTGCTGGAGCGCGGGAGTAAAAAACTCTATCGTTGCCGGGCGGGTGACCACCGCATCTATTTCGCCATCGTGGATGGAAACGTGCGTGTGCATCGTGTGCTGCACAAGAACAGCCTGCAGGACTTCTTGTACCGCAGTAATCTGCCGGGCAGTGGAGAGGACGAGGCGCTCAGCCAGTCCAAGAGCTTCTGGCACATGATTGACGAAGGGGCCAAAACGCTCAAGATGGCCTGACATGGCGCTTGAGTTGCAGAATCTTCTTTTGGACGAAGCCCTGCGTCGGCTGGAGTTCCCCGTGGTGAGTGACAGCCTCTTTCTCGCGCACGCTGGTGTCACCATCCTGCCCCGCCGTGTCGTGCGCGCCATGCAGGACTATCTGGAGGAGTGCGGACGGCGGATGCAGGAGTACCCGGAAGCCTGGCGCGCAGTCAATGAAGCACGCGTTTCCGCGGCGAAGTTGATCGGTGCTCGTGCCAGTGAGATCGCCCTGATCGGACCCACATCGGTCGGCCTCAACTTGGTGGCCAGCGGTCTCGACTGGCAGCCGGGTGATGAGGTGGTCTTCTACCCGGATGACTACCCCGCCAATGTCTATCCATGGATGGAACTCGTACGCCGCGGTGTTGTCATGCGTCCGTTGCTGCCGGCCGCGCCTGGTGAAATCACCCTGGAGCTCGTTGAGAAGGCTCTTTCTCCACGAACGCGTCTCGTCGCGCTTGCTTCATGCCACTACCTCAGCGGATGGCGGATCAAAGTGGATGACATCGGGCGCATGCTCCGCGCGCGCGGAGTCCTTTTCTGCCTGGACGCCATTCAGACAGTGGGGGCCTTTGACACCCGCGTGGATCACGTCGATTTCCTCGCGGCGGACTCCCACAAATGGATGCTCGGCCCGATGAGCGCCGGCATCTTTTTCGTGCGGGAGGAGCTTCAGGACCGGCTGCGTCCGTCGCTTCTCGGTTCGTGGAATGTGCGCAGTCCGCAGTTTGTCGCCCAGCCCGAAATCGACTTCGAACGTGGCGGACGGAGGTATGAGCCGGGAGCGCTGAATCTGGCGGGCATTATTGGCATGAAGGCCGGGATCGACCTCATCAACGAACTCGGGATCAAGGATATCAGCGCCCAGTTGCTTTCCCTGAAGGTCCGCTTGCATGAACGCCTGGAACCATTGGGATTCGAGATCATCGGACCGGACCCGATGGGCGAGTTCGCGGGAGGGATTACCACGATGAGAGATCCCTGCCGCCGTCTGGAACCGTTCTTCGAGCATTTAAACAAGCACCGCATTCACGCTTCCTTGCGGCACGACCGGGAGGGAAGGGCGCACATTCGGTTTAGCCCGCATTTCTACAACACAGTTGCTGAGATGGACCATGTTGCGGATGTGCTGGCCGAAATGGTGTGAGGGGGGCAGCGGTCAACATTGCTGCGTCGAGGTATCCGCATGCTCGTTGTCAGCCCCTGCTTCCTGCGGGCTCCCTGCCCGCCGGGAGTTCAAAGGCTAGTGCCGCCTTGGGTTATCTGCACGGAGTCGAACGAATATCGGAGTTCTCCGTTTTTAAGATCCACATACTTGGCGGCTCCCTGAAGGTCCTCCTCGCTCAAACCGGGCACTGAGAAACTCCGGCCTTTCATCGCTCCCCTGGTCACCATCGCCCCACGACTGATGTTGCGGAGAATGTCGAGCACGCTTTCACCACCTTGAATGAAGTTCAGTCCGGCCGCGTTGGCCATCATGTTGACGGAAACCAGTTCCTGGGCGTTTCGCCGATCACGGGCGGCGTAGAAGGCATCGTGGTTGCTCATCATTGGCACGGCGATGGCTACGATGATGCCTAGGATCGCTACGAAGAGCATCACCTCGAAGAAACTAAACCCCCGCCCATGTTGGGGCTTCCCGAGGGGATGATTTGAAAGCATCTTCATAGATTATTATTAATGTGATGCAAAATATAGTATTTCTATCCAACTTGCAAGTGATTCGTTATCAAAAATCACTTTATTATCACATTTGTGACTCAAATTGCTAGTAGGAGGCAGTTTTGCCTTCCTCTTTCCTTCATCAGCCACTTGTTTGCTCCTCAGCTCTTCGCGAACCAAACCAGAAACTCCTGGTTTCCATCGGTCCCCTGAATGGTGGACTCCATAATTCCCCTCCACTCCAAGCCGGGTTGTGCCTTCACAAACGTTTCAATCTTCGCACATGCTTTGAGATGAAGTTCTGGTTCACGAACGATGCCGCCCTTCCCCACCTCCTCGCGGCTGAGTTCAAATTGAGGCTTCACCAGGACCACCGCCTGGCCGCCTGACTTGAGCACCACCAGGGCGGCTGGCAGCACCAGGGTGAGGGAAATGAAGGATACATCTGCCACAATCAGGTCCACCTCCTGGCCCACATCTTCGGGCTGCATGTGGCGCACATTGAACTGCTCCCTGCACACCACGCGCGGATCACTTCGGAGCTTCCATGCCAGTTGATTCGTGCCAACGTCAAAGGCGAAAACCTTGGCCGCGCCACGCTGCAGGAGACAGTCGGTGAAGCCTCCTGTCGAAGCGCCGACATCCAGGGCTGTCATGCCCTTCACTTCAATCCCGAACGCTTCCAGCGCTCCCTCAAGCTTCAGACCACCACGACCGACGAACTTCGGCGGCTGACGCACCAGGATGTCTGCATCAAAGGCAATCTGCCATCCCGGCTGGGTGATTTTGCGTCCTTCCACAAACACCTCACCCGCCATGATCAACCTCTTGGCGTGTTCCCGGGATGGAGCCATCCCACGCCGCACCATCATCAGGTCGATCCGATCGCGTGGCATGGCGTTTTTTTGGCAACGGCTTTATTTGGAAACAGGCACGATCAATTCATCTCCGGCCTCGATGGTCACACCTGGGATCGTCACGCCAGGATCGATGTCCGCCAGCGCTGCCTGTTGCTCGATTGTTTCGCTGATCACCACCCGTCCCACCAGGCCGTTGCCTCGTCGCACATCGTACTTTTGGCCTTTCACCAAGTTCTTGTTTCTCCCGGCGTCGATTTCCACAAATCCAAGCTTGGGTTCCGCCACTGTCACCTTGGCCAGTGCTGGCATCCCGAGAACCTGCTTTTGCAGCGGTGTCAGGGGGGCTGGGGTGGAGCCGCCCGGCGTTCCGGGTAGAAGCGTCCCGCCCGCCATCGCCGGTATCGCTGCAGATTGCGGTGCCACAGGCGTTGTGTTGATGGGGGCAAAACTAGCCGGCACCGGCTTCGACGCCTCCAACGCTTCGATTTTCTTCCGCTGGTATTCCAGCATCTCCTTCTGTCCTTTGGCTTCCTGCTGGCCTTCCCAGGCCAGGTAGCCAGTGATGCCGACGAGAATCGTCATGAGCGCGAGCGCGAAGTGGGTCAATTTCATGAGCGCGAGCCTAGCAGCGCGCCGTGCTTTGCCAAGCAAGCGTTGCATCTCCGGTAGCGCGGACATCACACTGCTCTGCGATCTGGAGGATGGTCATGCGTGACCTGCCTTTTGCTGGGGATCAGTATCAGTCGGTGCTCTAGTTCAAGCCGGGCACTGAGTTCTCCCCGCCTCCCCTGGCCTTCCCAAGCCGAGCTTCTTGGCTTTCAGGACCTCCAAATGGTTTAGCTTCATTAAAAACTTGCGGTTTACTCTAAAATCCATAATTATTGGGCTGAATATTCAAATTTCAGCCCTCGGATGCTTCCTCTCATTGATCAAATCCTCGCCACCGCCGGTTGCGGTGACTCGCCTGCCGTGCGGCAGGCCGTTGAGGAGGCATGCTTCAACCAGACGTCCTTTGTCGATGCCGTGCTGGATTGCGAGGGCGTCCGCGAGCGGGATTTCCTCATGGCGCTGGCGAAAACACTCACGCTGCCGTGGTGGGAGCCGAAGGAGGACGACAAGCCTGCGGAGTCGGGCATCCGCCGTCTGCTGCCAGCCGAGATCGCGTTGAGGCATCGTCTGCTGCCGCTTTTCACGGAGGAAACCGAAGGCGACTCGGAACTCGATGAGTCCGCTCGCACGCTGCACATCGCCACCTTTGATCCGCTGAACCTCGTGGCGCATCAACGCGTCGCCGCGAGCCTGTCGATGCCCGCCGTGTGGCATGTGGGACCTCGCACGCGGATTGTCGAAGGCCTGCAAAAGCTCTATGGCCTCGGGGCGGACACCTTTGAGAAGATCCTGCGTGGCCGTGCCGACTGGGGCTCCGAGGAATTGAAGGACGAGGTCACCGTGCTCGATGAACCCGAGGACGAAGAGGCCAGCGTGGTGCGGTTTGTGAATCAAATCATCCGCCGCGGCCTCGATCAGCGGGCCACGGACATCCATGTGGAGCCACAGCACGACCGCCTGCGCATCCGCTACCGCATTGACGGCCGTCTCGAAGAGCTGCCGGTGCCGGAGAACATCAAATCGCTGCAAGCCTCCGTCATCGCGCGACTGAAGATCATGGCGCGACTCGACATCGCGGAGAAACGCCTGCCTCAAGACGGCCGCATCAATCTCGAACTCGATGGCACGCCCATCGACGTGCGTGTCGCCACCATTCCCAGCGTGGAAGGTGAGAGCGTCAGCCTGCGCTTGCTTGCTCAGCAACAGGTCACGCTGAACCGCCTCGGCCTCACCAGCACGGTGCGTCCGGTCATTGAAGAGCTGCTGAAGCTCCCCAACGGCATCATCCTCATCACCGGGCCCACCGGCAGTGGTAAATCGACCTCGCTTTACGCCTTCCTCACCGAACTGAATCAAACGCACCGCCGCATCGTGACCATCGAGGACCCGGTGGAATACAAGATGCCCGGTGTCGTGCAGATCGCCGTGAAGCCTGAGATCGGCCTCACCTTTGCCGCCGGCCTGCGCAGCATCCTGCGTGGCGATCCGAATGTCGTCATGATCGGGGAAATGCGCGACCTTGAGACCACCGAGATCGCCGTGCGTGCCGCGTTGACCGGTCACCTCGTCTTGAGCACGCTGCATACGAATGACGCCATCGGCGGCATCACGCGACTCGTGGACATGGGCGTCGAGCCCTTCCTCGTCAGCAGCGCCGTGCGGGCCTTCCTCGCGCAGCGCCTCGTGCGCAAGCTCTGCCCCGTGTGCAAAGCGCCCGCCGAGGTCGAGGAGCCCTATCTGCGCTCCATCGGCTTCCCCTCGCATGTGCGTGGGCAAATCATGAAAGCCGTCGGCTGCGAGGCCTGTCGTGGCAGCGGCTTCCAGGGCCGACTCTCCATTTACGAAATCGTGCTCGTCACGCACGCCTTGCAGCACCTCATCAACTCGCGGGCGCATCCCGCCGAGTTCATGAAGCAGGCGCTCAAAGACGGCTACGTGCCCATGCGCGGCTACGGCTTCCAAAAAGTCCTCTCCGGCGAGACCACCATCGAAGAAGTCCTCTCCGTCACCGCCGCCGGCGAGCGCCAGACGCCTTCGCCCGCCGCTCCTGTCGTCGCCGCGCCTCCCACGCGCCTCGCCGCTTAGTCATTCTCCATTCTCAGTTCCTCCATTTCAGTTTCTCCATGCCTCTGTTCACCTACAGCGCACTTGGCCCCTCCGGCATGATCACCGGAGAACTCACCGCGTCAGATCGCGGCGAGGCCTTTGCGTTGCTCGGGAAGAAAAAAATCCAGCCCATCAAGCTCGAAGCCGCTTCCGAGACTCAAACCACCTCGAAAGCCAAAACCAAAGCCGCCGCCGAGCCCATCACGAGCGGCCCCATCAAGCTCAAGCTCGCCCAGGTCGTGCTCTTCATCGAAGAACTCGCCGATCTCGTCGGCGCCGGCATCCAGCTCGAGCCCGCGCTCGCCACGATGGAGCGGCGCCGCGAGCTCTCCGGCATCAAAACGCTCGCCACCGTGCTGCGTGGCAAGGTGCGTGACGGCATGTCCTTCTCGAAGGCCGTCGCCTCGACGAGCCCGAGCTTTGGCAATCTCTTCTGCGCCCTCGTTTCCGCTGGCGAGGCCAGCGGTTCGATGAGCACCATCTTGAAGCGTCAGGCCGCCTACATGCGTTCGCTCGCCGCGCTGCGCTCGAAGGTGCTCGCGGCCATGCTGTATCCCGCCTTCCTCGTCGTCGCCGCGCTCGGCGTCTCGCTGATGTTTGTGCTCTACCTCATTCCGAAGCTCACCGAGATGCTCGACAGCACCGGCGGCTCGCTGCCCTTCCTCGCGCAGGTCATGGTGCATGCCAGCGACCTCATCAAATCGACATGGTGGATGTTCCTCATCGGCGGCGTGAGCGTCTTCATGCTCTTCCGCGCCTGGCTCGCGCGGCCCGAGTCCGCCATCCCGTGGGCACGTTTCAAACTGCGCCTCCCGCTCTTTGGCGACATCTTCAAGGCCCGCTTCTACGTCCAGTTCCTCGAAACAATGGCCAACCTGCTCGGCAACGGCCTCACGATGGTCCACGCCATGCAGCTCACGCATCAGGCCATCGAGAATCCGCATCTCCAACGCGAGTTCGAGGCCGTGCAGCGTCATGTCGGCGAAGGCGTGAGCCTCTCGCGGGCGCTGGATCGCTGCGGCCAGTTCCCGCCGCTGCTGCTCGACATGGTGAACGTCGGCGAACAGACCGGCGACATGCCCGCCGCCCTCTCCCGAGCCGCCGAGCGCTTCGACCGCGAGCTCGGCAAGAAGATCGACACCCTCGCCGCCTGCATACAGCCCCTCATCGTCTTCATCATGGCCGGCATGGTCGGCTTCATGGCCTACATCATGATGAGCACCATCTTCGAAACGATCAGCTCCATCAAATAGAGCACGGCTCCGCCAATCCTACTCCTCCTATTACTCCGACTCCTCCTCCCGCATCGTCCTCGTCCTCCAACTCGAACTCGTCCTCGATCCTTCCACTCCCTTTCACCACTCCAAAACTCCATCCCTCCATCCACCATGAAACACACTCGCATCCACCTCCCGCATCGTCGCGACGCGTTTACGCTCGTCGAGATGCTCCTCGTCCTCGGCATCATCGGCCTTCTCGTCGGCGTCGGCGTCGTCAGCTTTGGCGGCGTCCTTGAAGGCGGCAAAAACAAGACCGCGCTCGGCCACATCAATCAGATCCAGTCCGCCGTCCGCGCCTACGAAGTGGACACGATGAAGCTGCCCACCACCTCGCAGGGCATCGGAGTCCTCGTCGAGAAAGGCAAGCTCAAGAAGCTCCCCGTCGATCCCTGGGGCAACGCCTACCACTACCGCAAGCCCGGCACCAAGGACAAAGGCGGCTTCGACATCTACTCCGCCGGTCCCGATGGCATCGCGGACAACGCGGATGACGTGGGAAGCTGGCAGCTTTGAAAATGACGAATGAGGAATTCCGAATGACGAATGAACTTCCAATGACCGAATGCCCAATGACAAGCTGCGAAGCTCGTCATTCGGGTTTCGTCATTCCTTCGTCATTCGCCATTCGCCATTCGTCATTGCCGCGAAGCGGCTTCACGCTCCTCGAGATCCTCGTCGTCCTCGGCCTGCTCATGATGCTCTTCGGCGTCTCGATCATCAGCATCTCGGGCATCAAAGAAGAAGATCGACTTCGTCGAGCGGTCGCTCTCATCGAGACGACAGCGCGTCAAAACCTTCTCCAGGCCGTCAAAGAGCAAAAAACCGTCACACTGCCGCTGGCGGCTGGTTCGTTCGGCTCGGGCTCAGATTTCGGCGGCTTGCTGCAAATCCGCCGCGTGGGCGAGCGCAGCTTCCGCGAGCCGAAACGCAACGAAACCTGGGAATTCAGCCCCACCGGCATCTGCGAGCCCATCGAAGTCCGCCTCACCGGCCCCGGCGGCACCATTGAACTCGCCTTCGATGCCCTCACCGCCTGCGCCAAACGCAAGAGCCTCGATTTCAACGCCAAGTCATGAAGCACACGAGCCGTCCATTTATGATTTATGATTTTCGATTTATGATTTCGAAGGCGCAATCGTGCCCAAATCATAAGTCAAAAATCATAAATCATAAGTCGCAGGGCTTCGCGTTGCTCGAAATCCTCCTCGCCATCGCACTATTCGCCTTGGTCTCCGTCGGCATGACGCAGGCGCTCAATGGCATCGCTCAAACAACCACCGCAGCCCGTCAGGAAGCCCAGGTGCTTCGCGTGCTCGAATCCGTGCTCGCCGAAGTCGCGCACCAGCCGGAGTTCAAGGCCACGAAGATCGACTTCCCCAAAACCGCCGACCACATCGACGCCAGCGCCACCATCGAAAAGGTCCGCCTCTTCACCCGCGACAAAGCGGAGCTCGACCACGTCTTCCGCGTCCGCGCCGAAGCCTGGATCTCCGACGGCACCTCCCGCCGCATCGTCCGCAGCATGGAAACCTATGTTTATTCACCCAACAGCCCCATCTGATGCGTGCTGCGTGCTGCGTGAATCTGGTTTCACGCATCACTCCTCACGCATCACTCACCGCTCCGGCTTCACCTTGCTGGAAGTGCTCCTCTCCCTCGCCCTCGTGGGCCTGGTGCTCTCGGGCGTGTTTGGCGTGGCGGATGGCGCGATGCAGCTCGGCAAGTCGATGGGGCAGGCTCGCGTGGCCGAAACACGCATCTCAAACTTCGTCATGCAATGGCGCGACTACTTCGAAAACGTGCCGCCGGGCATCACACTGGCCGCCGGAGCCGAAAAGGCCGCGCGAGGCTCCTCCGGCAACCTGTTCATCACCGGCAGCCAGATGCCCTTCGTCTGGAATCGCTCGCTCAAAATGGCCGACGCGGTCGAATTCGGCCTCTTGCGTGCCCCCGGACCGCAAAAGAGCCTCAACCTCGTCGTGCGCCATTTGAAGCGTCCCGTCAAAGCCCGCCGCGAAGACGAGTTCGAGACGCTCGCCGAGCTTCCGATCCTCGAAAACCTCAAGCAGATGCAGTGGCAGTTCTTCAGCCCCGAGGACAAAAAGTGGTTCATCGACTGGGACCCCAAAAAGCGCCCCACCCCGCCCCTCTTCATCAAACTCCGCTTCGCCTTCCTCAACGACCCGAGGGAGCATGAATACACGTTTTGGGTCGCGAATGATCTGCGCGGCCAAATCGCGGCTGCTCCGCAGAAATGACGAATGAGGAATTCCGAATGACGAATGAATCTCCAATGACCGAAATCCGAATGGAGGGCCAAAACGCCCTTCACGGGAGCCTTCGTGCTTCCGGTTTCGTCATTCCTTCGTCATTCGCCATTCGTCATTCGTCATTCCAGCGCGGTTCTGCATTGATCGCGGTGTTCTGGATGATCTTCGCGCTGGGCATGGTGCTCTTCGCGGCCACGAAGTCGCTGCACGCGGACACGGAATACACGCGCATGATGCGCGGCCGCATCTTTGCGAAGCGTTTTGCTGAAACGGGCATCGAGCTGGCCCGCCATCCGGCGATGCAGCAGGACGATCCGCTGCTGCACTTCAGCAGCGACAACGGCGGCGGCTTTGACGTGACGCTGAAGACCGAGGAAGCCCGCCTCAACATCAACTTCCTCCTCCAAAGCGGCGACAAGATCCTGCTGCGCCGTCTTTTCACCCGCTGGGGCTTCAAGCCGGACTTCGCCACCGCTCTCGGCGATGCGTTGAAGGACTGGGTGGATGCCGATGACAACGCCAGCCTCAATGGCGCGGAGAAACGCGAGTATCAAAAGGCCGGCTTCGACGGCATGCCCTTCAATCGCCCCTTCAAAGAGGTGGAGGAGATGCTCCATGTGCGCGGCATGGATATCGTGAACGCCGAGCGGCCCGACTGGCGTGAGTGGTTCACCGTGTATGGCGATGGCCGCATCGACATCAATGACACCAGCGCGGAGATCATCTCCCTGCTCGGCGATGTGCCCATGGAGCGGGTGCAACCCGTTTTGACCTTCCGCAACGGCCGCGATGGGGCGCACCGCACCCGCGATGACATGCGCCTCTCCAGCGTGCCGCAGGTGGCGCAGATGCTCGGCGTCTTCAACCGCCAGACCGTGCAGCAGCTCACGCAGTGGATTCAATTTACCGGCCCCATCCGTCGCATCGAGAGCGTCGGCTACCTCGGGCCCCTGAAACGCAAACTCATCCTCATCACGCAGGGCGGACAGGCCGTCTGGCGTGGCGAACTCCCCATTCATGGCCAGGACTCGTAAATCCATCCACGAGCTGCTGCTCCCCGGCGCGTCCGTCTGGCAAAGCTGGACCGGCGCGGAAGGCGAGCTTTGCCAGCAGCGCAGCGAATTCACCACCGAAGGCGGCTCCTTCGGCAAAGAAGCACCGCGCCGCGTGCTCGCGCTGCCCGCCGCGCACTTCTGGGTGCTGCCCGCGTGGCTGAAAGGTGAGACGGAACACCTCCGCAGCATGGCGCTGCTCCATCTCGAACGCATGGGCGTGAAGTCCGGCGAAGACGAGGCCGCCGTGCAGGTGCGCAGCGTCGCCGCCAAAGAAGGCGCGAACCTTGCCCGCATCATCGCGCTGAAAGATCTGCCCGTGCCGCTGAACGACACCGCACGACTTCCCGATGAAGTCACGCTGCATGCGCTGTGCTACCCGATGGTGCAAAACAGCATCACCCTCTTCCGCGAGCTGGGCCGTCTCGTCGTCGCCATCACCTCCGGATCGCAGCTCATCTACTGCGCACCGCTTTCCTCGCCACGGCTCGATGATCATGCGCTCGCCGAGCTGAACAACATCTGCCTCCAGCTCAGCTTTCAGGGCGTGCTCGGCCGACTCGAAAGCATCGTGCTGTGGATCGACGAGGGCGATCTCGGCAAAATCCAGCGCGTCACCGGCCTCGCGCCCTTCCGCTGTGACATGCCCGCGCCCACGATGCCGCAACGCGGCTCCAGCCTGCTCATGCCGGAGGAACTCGTGCACGAAAGCCGCCGCCAGGGCACGCGTGCCCGCACACGCTTCCTCGCGATGACCTTCGGTGCCGCAGCAGCCGCCGCCATCGCCTTGGTCGCCACGCTCACCGCCTTCGCTTTGAAGGAACGGAACATGCTGCGCGAAAAAGTGGCCGAGCTCATGCCACGTGCCTCCCGCGTGATGGATCACAAGCGTGCGTGGATGGAAGCCGCGCCTGCGGTCGATCCTTCAACTTGGCCGCAGCAGGTCCTGCTGCATTGCATGGAGCCGGAATCATCGAAAGAAGCCCTGCTCACGCATTGGGAATGGACGCCTGACATGCTCAGCATCATGGGCCGCATGCCCAGCGCCTCCCTCGCGCTCGAATACACCCAGGCGCTGAAGGACAGCGAGGCACTCGCCCAATACGGCCTCGATGGTCCCGCGCCCGTCATCGCCGCGGATCAAAGCACCACCTTTGAAATGAAAGGAGGAGTCGCTCATGAAGAAGAGTGAAAAAGTCCTGCTCGGCATCTTCGCCGCCATCTTCATCGGCGTCGCCCTCATCGGCGGCGGCGCGTTCGCCTTCCGCACCTACTTCGAGGTCCAGGATGAGGTCGAGCTGCTGCGGGATCGCCTCAGCTCGATGAACCTCGCCGTCTCGCAAGGCACCGAATGGGCCGAGCGTCACGACTGGCTCGATGAGAACGCCCCCAGCTTCACCAGCAACAAGGAAGCCAGCGCCCGCCTGCTCGATGCCATCATGCAGGCCGCGCAAAAGCATTCGCTCGACATCGGCACGCCGCAGTTCCTCGAACCCACCGCCGCCATCGGCCCCGACGGCATGCCCGTCGAGGAAGAAGAGACCCACTTCGACAAAGCCGCCGTGAAAACCATCCTCACCGGCGTCACCGAGCAGGCCTTCTACACCTGGCTGCATGCCCTGCAGCAGCCGAAGAGCTTCATCGGCATCACCCGCCTCCAAATCAACCCCAGCGGCACCAACAAGACCATCAACGCCGAGGTCGAGTTCACGCAGTTCTACCGCGAGAAGAGCGTGCCGAAGGTCACCAAAGCAAATTAACCATGAAAGTGCTCAGTTCTCAGTCCCCAGTGCTCATTCTGGCGGTGTTTGCCGCCATGAATGCTCTCGCGCAGGAGGCAGCCACGACACCTGTCGAGTTCCCGAAACTCGAAGCCTACGCCGCCTTGTGGGAGCGCAGTGTCTTCACCACGAAGGACCTGCCTTCGCCCGACGCTCCCGCAGGTCCGAGCTTCGTGGACAATCTGACGCTGCTGGGGCTGTATGAGTTCGGCGGCGAGGTGGTGGCCTCGATTTCGGATAAAGCGACCTCGCAGGTATTCCAGGCCAAAATTGGCTCGGAGAATGAAATAGGCGTCAAAATCCGGAAAATACAGGGAGAGGTCACGGATGCCAAAGTGCGCGTGCAGCTACAGAAAGGCGACCAAGTTGGCTGGATCACCGTTTCGGACGGCATCAACGCGATGCCTGCCGAAACCATCGCTCCTGCCGGGCTTCCAGCTCAAGCCGCGCCTCCCGGCATCCCGACACGACAGCCTGCGGCCAGCCTTCTCCTGCCGAATCCCTCCAGCATCCCGCAAGTCCCCACCATCACACCAGAGCCTGAGTCCACGCCGCCGTTGAACCGCCGCGTCATGCACGCCGCGCCCGCGCCGATGCAAGCTCAAGCGCCGCCCGCAGGGATTCCTCCAGCACCCGTCGCGGTCCCGGCCGCGCAGCAGGTCGATGGCATCCCGCTGCCGCCGCCGTGATCAAAAACTGAAGCGGCAGCGCAGCACAAAGGTGCGGTCACGCGCGATGTCATACCACGGATTCAGCGGACTGAGGCTGTAATCCTGGCCGGTGATGTTGAGCATGCCGGCGCTGACCTCGCACATGTTCCGGCGGAAGCGGTAGCCAGCGAAGGCGTTGAACTGCCAGAAGGTGTCGCCGGTGCGTGCCACCGCCCCGGGTGCGAGACCGCGCGGATCGTCCTGGAGGCTCTGCGCATAATAATTGGCCTCCACGCGCGCGAAAAAGCCGCGCGGCGAGTTCCAGTTCAGCGAAAGCCCCACCTCATGCAGCGTGGCGCGGTCCTGCACGACCGCGTTCGGCGCGCCAAACTCCAGCAGGTCGTTGAAGGTTGTGCGCAGCTCCGATTGCGTGACGCGATACAGCGCGCCAAACGCCAACTGGCTGCCGATCAGCTGGTTGAGCGTGATTTGCAGCGACTGCTCGCGATAGGAGAGCGTCTGCGAGGTGCTGCCAGGGAAGTAGGCCGGATCGACGGGGAAAACGCCCGCGCTGTAGCCGGTGAAGGCACCCACCGTGCGGTCCACCTCCTGCTCGATGACCTGCCCGGTGATGCCCCACCACGTTTTCGTCGGCAGATAGCCCTCCAGGCTCAGCCCCCAGCTTTGAAACTCCGGCGTCTCCACGGAGCCGGCGATGGATTCGGAAATGATCGTGCGGTAGCTCTGGTTGAAGCCCGCGATCTGCACCGGCTCCAGACGCACGCTTTCATCAAACGTGACGCCGCCGAGTCCCTGAGTGAAGGCGCCGCGCATCTGGATCCAGCGCGAGGGATTGAGAATGAAGCCCGCCTTGCCGGAGAATCTCTCATTTTCGCCCTGCCTGCTGTTCGTGGGCGGGTTGCGGTAGTTGTCCGGGTGCTCGATGCGGTCCCATGACACGCCGCCGATGAGCGTGAGCCATGGCACCGGCTGAAAATAATCATATGCATACAGGCTGATGCGCTGGAAATCGACGCTGGTGACCTGGTCCACCGCCGGCGTGGCAAATCCGCCGACAAAATTCGGCCGGAACGACAGCATGCGGCTCTGCGTCTCGAACTCGCCCGTCTGGAAGCGCGCGCCGGCCAGCAGCGTATGCTTTTTCATCTGCTGGATGTGCTGGATCTCGGCGGAGTAGATTTCAAAGCGGCGGTAGGTCTCGAAGGTAAAGGGAGCGGTGAACACGCCCTGCACCGCTCCGGAACCGAGGTAGGGGCCGATGGCGTTCAGCAACGCGGGCGAGTACACAAGTGACTCGCCGTCCGGCCCCAGGCCGACCGTGAAGGCCGGATCAGAGAACACATCGAAGAAGCCGACCGTCTGGATGATGCCGGGGCGTAGCGCGTTCGAGTCCCGCAGGATGAGGAGCTGGTTCGTGCGCGGATCAGAGAGCCGCTGCTCCGCTGCGAGGCGTCCTGCCAGGAAAAGTGTGTGCGATCCCGGCGCCCACTTGTGATTCCAGCCTGCGAGCAGCAGCCCCGGTCTCTGGTCCTCCTCAAAGAACACATCCTGCGCCAGCGCCTGGTTGTTAAAGGTGTCAAAGTTGTCCCCGCTTTCCTGCCGCGCCCATTTGCCGAGGAAATAGATGATGTCGTCGGGAGTCGGCTGCCACTTCACCTGCGCGTAGATTTCCTGGAGCGCGGCCTCGTTGTTCGGCCGCGTGCCGTGGTCGTCCCGCATCGAATAGTCGATGCCGAAGCTGAGGTTGCCGTAATTGCCGAACAACGACGCCGCGGAGCGGATTTCACCGTTTTCACGCCACTCGTGCGCCAGGCTGCCGCCGATGCCGTCAGCTTCGAGCAATTTGGAATACTCCTGCTGTGAGACGTATTGCGAAAGCGGTCCTCCGCCGACAGGGGAGAGCAGATTCGCCAGCAGCAGCTCGTTGAACCATGGCGTCTCGTAGCGCAGGGAGATTCGCTTGGGATCGCGCAGGGTGTTGAAGGCGTTGGCGAGGAAAAGATGCGCGGATGCGTTGGTGTAGTCGCTGTCCACCGCGCGTGCGGCCTCGCGCACGGCCACGGCATCCATGCCGTTGTTCAGATAGATGCGCGCGAGGTTGGCGCCACGCACCGCGCGGTCCTGATCGAGCAAAAACTCGGAGCGATAGACGCGGCGGTTGTCATTCAGCTCGATGGACTTTTGCAGCTCTTCGATCGCCTTGTTCGTGCGGTTGCGGAGCTGGTTTTCGATGGCGGAGTAGAGCCACGGCGTGGGGTCGTTCATGTCGAGCTGCTTGGCGAGCGTCAGGTCCTTCGCCGCGTCGTCGGGACGGCCTTCCACGCTGAGCGCCTTGCCCAGGTAGCTGTGAAAAACGGACATCAGCGGCTCCACCGTGGCCGCCGTCTGCAAATCCGCGCGGCCTTCCGCCAGGGAGCCTTGCTTGATCTTCGTGAGGCCGAGTCCGAGCCAGCCATTCCCCAGCGCGCCATCCAGCGCCACCGCGCGGCGAAAGGCTTCCTGTGCCGCGGTGATCTGGCTGCGCGCGCTCAGCACGAAGCCATGCAGCGCGTGCGCCTGCGCATTGCGCGGCGTGAGCTCCAATCCGCGCTCCAGCGCCTCCTGCGCCTCCTTGGAGCGGCCAAAGGAGAACTCCAACTCGCCGAGGCGCGTCCACGCGTAGCCGTTTTGCGGAGAAAGCTCTGTCGCGCGCCTGGCGGCAACGCGCGCGGCCTCCAGGTTCGAGCGCGATTGCTGATAATAACTCTCCGCCATCGCTTCCGAGGCCGTGGTGAGGCGCTCGAGGCTCCAAGAGGATGATTCCTCGAATTTCACCGCCGCGATCACGCGCTCGATGGAGCGGCGCATCGAGTGCGAAGTCGGCACCGAGGCCAGTTTCGCGCGCGCTTCGTCCACGCGGCCCACGGAGAGCAAAATGGCCGCGTCGAGGCATTTGGACGCCGCGGCGCTTTTTCCCGATGAAGGCAGAAATTTCAGCGCAGAGAGCAAATCGCCCTCTTCGTAGGCTTGCAGCGCCGAAGTGGCCGTTGAAGACCGCACATCGCCCTGACCGCCCGCCAGCGCGGCCTCGACCTCGACCGGATCGAGCACCGCCGGGTAATAAAGCGCCCATTGCAGGATGTTTTTCGCCTCCAGCACCGCGGTGCGCCGCGGCGCGCTGCCAGGAGCGGCCTCCGCGGCCTCGCCCGCGCGGATGAGCAGCCGGCCCAGTGGATTCGCGATCTCCACCTCGCCTTCGAGCACTTGATAAAACGATTTCCCGTCCGCGCCGACATCCACAAACAACTGCGTGCCGCGCAGCGCGCCATTGGCGGCGGGGGTCTTGATGTCGATCTCCCCGCGCTCCTCCCGGCTGAAGATGAACAGCGCCCCGCTGCTCAGGTCGAGCTTCGGCTTGCTGTCGTCGAGGAGCTGCGGCGAAATCTCGATCGTGGTGAGCTGCTCCAGCCGCATTGTGTAAAGGCTGGTCAGCCGCACCGTGGCGCGGCTGCGCTGCCGCGTGCGGATGCGGTCTCGCACGGAGAGCGCCTGATCCTTCTGTGCCGCCATCCATGCTCCATCAGCCCCTGTGGCGGTCTGCACGATGTTTTCGACCTCGACGATTTTTGCATCCTGCGCCGATGCCTGAAAACCACATGCCAGGACCAGGAGAAGGGTGCATTGGAAACTGCGAGCAACGGCGGTGGTCATGCGGGAGAGTGACAAGGACGGGAAATTCACGACTTCGCTGATTGAGGATACAAAACGGCCCCGAAATACCGAGAAAAAAGTTCGAGAGGCCAGACGGATCGAGATGGTGAGCTGTCTCATGCCCCCACGGATACCCGAAGCGATTTGATTTGTTACAGGGGCGGCTTTCATTTTACCGCCCCGAAGTGGTACCCCCGCTAGGACTCGAACCTAGGACCAATTGATTAAGAGTCAACTGCTCTACCAACTGAGCTACGGAGGCGTGTCGTTGGACGGCGCGTGTGTTAAACGGCTGGGGAGTCTTTGCAAGCTGGAATTCATGTTTGCCTTGTCTTCGCCACCGCCTCCCACTGCGCACGCCAGTGGTCGAGGCGCTCCTTGATGCGCGCCTCAAGACCATTGGAGGTGGGTTCATAATAGACACTGCCGCCCTCGATGCAGCGCTGGGGGACGAAACCACCCTCGAAGTCGTGCGGGTAGAGATAGCCCTCCCCGTGTCCGAACTCCTTCGCTGCCTTCTTATGATGAGCATCACGCAGGTGGCGCGGGATGGGCAGCGTGCGTCCCTCGCGGATGTCCTTGAGCGCGGCGTCGATGCCGAGGTAGGCGCGGTTGCTCTTTGGCGCGATGGCGTTGTAAACCGCCGCGTGCGCCAGGATGATGCGCGCCTCCGGCATGCCGATGGCCTCCACCGCCTGCTGAGCGGCCACGGCGACGCGCAGCGCGTTGCTGTCCGCCATGCCCACATCCTCACTGGCGGCGATCACGATGCGCCGGGCGATGAAGCGGATGTCCTCGCCGGCGTGCAGCATCTTGGCCAGCCAGTAGAGCGTGGCATCGGGATCGCTGGCGCGCATGCTCTTGATGAAGGCGCTGATGGTGTCGTAATGCGCGTCGCCGTCGCCGTCATAGACGACGGTCTTTTGCTGCATGCTCTCCTCTGCCGCCGCGAGTGTGATGACGATGTCGCCCTGCGCATCCGGCGTGGTGGTCAGCACGGCCAGTTCCAGCGCATTGAGGCATCGGCGCGCATCACCATCGGCTACCGTGGCAAGGTGCAGCCGCGCATCGGCGTCGATGCGCACGTTTTGTTCTCCGAGACCTCGCTCGGAGTCGGTCAAGGCGCGGTCGATGAGCCCTTCGAGGTCGGCAATCCCGAGTGGTTCGAGTTGAAAGACCTGCGAACGGCTCACCAGCGGGCTGTTGACGTAAAAGAAGGGATTGTGCGTCGTCGCGCCGATGAAGCGCACCGTGCCACGCTCCAGGTGCGGCAGCAGCACGTCCTGCTGCGCCTTGTTGAAGCGGTGAATCTCGTCCACAAACAAAATCGTGGTCTTCTCATACAACCGCAGGTGCTGCGCCGCGTGCTCCGCCTCCCGCCGGATGTCCGCCACGCTGCTCTCCACGCCGCTGAGCGTGATGAAGCGCGATTTCGTCTCCTGGCTGATGATATGCGCCAGCGTCGTCTTTCCCACGCCCGGCGGCCCATAGAGGATGAGCGACGAAAAACGGTCCGCCTGCACGGCACGGCGCAGGAGCTTGCCCTCGGCGAGGATGTGCTGCTGGCCGGTGTATTCCGCCAGTGACCTCGGCCGCATGCGTGAGGCCAGGGGCGCGACCTTGCCATGCGTGGTCACCGCGCCGCGGTTCGGCTCCGCGGGTGGTGGCTGGGCAAAAAAGTCGTCGGTCATGGGAGGCGGACGAGATGCCGAGCATTTGGCGCTTTGCACTTCGATTTTGCCCGCCACACTGGCCGCTTCATGAAAGTCTCCAAAAAAGCCGAATACGCCCTCCGCGCCCTCGTGGCGATGGGGCGTGCCCGCGAGGGGACGAATTTCTCGATTCAGGACCTCGCCAGATCGGAAGGCATCCCGCTGAAGTTTCTGGAGCAGATCCTCCTGGCGCTGAAAAACGGCGGTCTGCTGCGCAGCAAGCGCGGCGTGGGCGGCGGCTACCAGCTTGTGACGAGGCCGGAGCGCATCACGCTGGGGGAGATCATCATGCTTTTCGACGGCGCGGTTGATCCCCTGCCCGGAGACGCGCATGACGCGATGGCGCAGGTGTTTGGCGGCCTGCGGGAGCAGACGATCCAGTGGCTCGGCCGGCACACCGTGGCGCATATTATCGAAAAGGAGCGCCAGCGTGAGGGGGTCAGCTTCGAGATTTGATTTCCGTGGTGCAAAAGCGCGCGGGATTTCGTATTCTTCACCCCAATCATGTCCAAAAACCTCAGCGCCCTCTCCTTCCGCAAAGGCATCGAAAAGAACGTCTTCGAACGCATGGTCGAAGCTGCCGAAAAGCATGGCACGGCCGAAAAGAACGATCTCGTCCACCAGATGGGCCAGGATCACCTCTTTGGCGATGCCATCACGCTCGGCGCGGTGAGCTTCTACGACTTCCTGAAAAAGGAAAACGAAGGCAAGAAGGTCTTCGTCTGCAACGGCAGCGCCTGCTTGTGCGCCGGGACGCAGGACAAGCTGCACCACAAGCTCGAAACGCACTTCAAGAAGGACGAGATCGGCCACATCTGCTGCCTCGGCCGCTGCCATGAAGGCGGCGCGTTGCAGTTCGGCGGCAAAAACTACTCCGGGCAGTCCGACGCCGCTTTGGGCGAACTTTTCAAAACCGGCCAAGGCGATAGCGAGGACCGCTACGCCGTCGTCTCGCATCTGCAGCCCGCGATTTTGACCGCGGAGTTCAAAGGCATCGAGGACTACTACGCGCCCTTCAAGAAACTCATCACCGAAGGCAATCGGGACGCGCTCGCGGCCGAATTGAAGGACAGCGGCCTCCGCGGTCGCGGTGGTGCAGGTTTCCCGCTTTCCATCAAGTGGGCCGGCTGCCGTGCGGCGGAAGGCAAAGTGAAGTATGTCGTCTGCAATGCCGACGAGGGCGATCCCGGCGCTTACATCGATAAATACCTCATGGAGAAGCAGCCGCACAGCGTGCTGCTCGGCATGATGGTCGCCGGTTGGTTCGCCGGAGCGGAGACGGGCGTGCTCTACATCCGCGCCGAGTATCCGGACAGCGTCACCATCGTGAATCAGGCCATCGCCGACCTGCATGCGGCCGGATTGCTCGGTCAGAACATCCTCGGCACCGGCTTCAACTTCGCTTTGAAGACCATCAAAGGCGCCGGAGCCTACATCTGCGGCGAGGAGACCGCGCTGCTTGCCAGCATCGAAGGCCAGCGGCCTGAAGTGCGCACCCGTCCGCCTTTCCCGGTGAACGAGGGCCTCTACCGCAAGCCCACCATCGTCAACAACGTCGAAACCTTCGCCAACCTCCGCGCCATCCTCACGCTCGGCGGCAAAGGCTACGCGCAGATCGGCACGCCGCAGTCCACCGGCCCGAAGCTGCTCTCGCTCGACAGCCATTTCGTGAAGCCCGGCATCTACGAAGTCGCCATGGGCACGCCGCTGCAAACCGTCATCGACCTGGCCGGTGGCTTCAAAACGAAAATCAAGGCCATTCAAATCGGCGGCCCGCTCGGCGGCCTCATTCCGATGAGCCACATCTCCCAGCTCACCGTCGATTTCGAGAGCTTCAAGAAGGCCGGCTTCCTACTCGGCCACGCCGGCGTCGTCAGCATCCCGGAGTCGATGCCGATGATCGAATACATCCAGCACCTCTTCCAGTTCACCGCCGACGAAAGCTGCGGCAAATGCTTCCCCTGCCGCCTCGGCAGCACGAGAGGCAAGGAACTCATCGCCAAAGCCCGCGGCGACAGCAGCTACAAGATCGACCGCGAGCTCATCACCGACCTGCTCGACACGATGGAGCAGACTTCATTGTGCGCGCTCGGCGGCGGCGTGCCGCTGCCAATCAAGAATGCCATCCAGCACTTCGAAACAGAACTTGGCGGGTATTTCTCCTCATAAGCACCTCTTTTCCATGAACAAGACCATCGAAATATTCAGCTGTCTGGAAACGTCCGATCTTGCAGAATTGGAGGTGCTAGGCTGCAAAGTGGAGCGAACGGGGGAATATCGCGAATTTGATGATTCAGGAACGGTTCTTGTAGCCATACTGATTTCACTTGCTGACAAAGTAGCAGGAAAGGTTGTCGGTGAAGTTGTTTGGAATGCGTTCAAGAAGCGTTTTGAGAAAGAGCCGAACGACCGTTTCAAAAGAATCATCTTCTCACGGAAGGAGATTCACTTCGACAAAGGGGAGATTATAAAAACGATTGAAGAAACCATCACGCAAGAGCATGAAGCAAAATGAACAACCAAACCTCAAGGATGAGGACTTCTGGGATACTTTGAAGCGATACGCGACGAAGATAGGACGAGAAATCGTGGAAAACGCGCTTGCCCTCTACTACGCATTGCAGGATCCCGACACTCCCGTGTGGGCCAAAAGTATAATTATTGGAGCATTGCTTTATTTTGTGTCACCGCTTGATGCTATTCCGGACACCATTCCCGTAGTTGGTTTCAGCGATGATGCTGGTGTTTTGATTGCTGCTCTTGCTGCTGTCGCCGTTCATATCAAACCCGAGCACAAAGAGCAGGCTGCAAAGCGAGCAACTGAGTGGTTTGGTTAGTCTCAAAGCTTATGACCGCCACACCGCTGCTTCGTCTCGTTTTGCAAGCCATGCAGAAGCACGGGTTGGAAGCAGTTTTGATCGGCAACGCGGGCGCGGCCATCCACGGTGCGCCGGTGACGACGATCGACTTTGATTTCATGTTCAGAGACACCGCCACGAACTTGAGGAAGCTCAAAGCGATGGCCAGAGAGCTCAAAGCCACTGTCCTGCGGCCCTATTATCCTGTTTCAAAGCTCTACCGCATGGTGGATGACGATCTCGGACTGCAAGTGGACTTCATGCCGGTGGTCGATGGCGTGCGATCCTTCGAGGAGCTGCGTTCTCGTGCCATGCGCACCACACTGGAAAACACGCCCTTGTTGGTGGCCTCGCTTGAGGACATTGTCGCCAGCAAGAAAGCCGCCAGCCGTCCGCGTGATCTGGCGGTGATGGAAGTCCTCGAACGCACTTTGCATGCCCACGAAAAAGCCAGCCAAGCCAGGAAGCCGCCGTCCGACACGTCGGGAGGTGCTCGCCGCGCTCAAGGTCGAAAGTGACCACCATCTCACTGAGTTGATCCAGCGCCGGCTGGCGCTGCCGCTGGAGAAGCGCATGAATTTCCTGCGGAAGCGTCTTCCGGGTGGTGGTTCGTGCTTGTGATCCGGCGGTTTGCCGACGGAACCTCAGCAGTGCGGCTCCGGCATCGCGTGGTGGTTCATGGCGGCTTTGACGAAGCCGTGGAAGAGCGGATGCGGATGGTTCGGTTTGCTGAGGAACTCCGGATGGAACTGGCAGGCGACGAAGTATGGGTGCGCGGGCAGCTCGATGATCTCGGCGAGGTCGCCGCGCGGGCTGGTGCCGGAGATGAGCATGCCTTTCTCCTCCATCATGTCCTTGTAGTCGCTGTTGAACTCAAAACGGTGGCGGTGGCGCTCCGTGATGGTGGCGCTGTGGTAGAGCTCATAGGCCTTGCTGCCGGGGACAAGATCGGTCACCCAAGAGCCAAGGCGCATGGTTCCGCCGAGTTGTTTGACCTTTTTCTGCTCCTCCATGAGACTGATGACCGGATGCGCGGCGGCCTTGTCGAATTCCGTGCTCGTGGCGCCCTTGAGGCCGCAGACGTTCCGCGCGAACTCGATCACGGCGATCTGCATGCCGAGACAGATGCCGAAATAAGGCACGCCGCGCTCGCGGGCGAACCGCGCGGCGGTGATCTTGCCCTCCGTGCCGCGGTCGCCAAAGCCGCCGGGGATGAGAATGCCCTGCAAGCCGGTCAAGTAGAGCTCCGGGCCGGCTTTTTCGATGCTCTCCGCGTCCACGCGGACGATCTCCACCTTGCAGTCGTGCGCCGCGCCGGCATGGGTGAGGGCCTCGTAGATGGACTTGTAGGCGTCCTGCAGCTCGATGTATTTGCCGACGACGCCGATGCGCACCTCGTGCCGCGGGGACTTGATGCGGTGGACGATCTCGGCCCAGATGTTCCGGCGCGGGGCCCGGGCCTTGATGCCGAGGAGGTCGCAGACCTGCTGGTCCATGCCTTCCTTCTGCAGCATGAGGGGCAGCTCGTAGATGGAGGTCTTCACGTCCAGCTCCTCGATCACGGCCTTCACCGGCACGTTGCAGAACATCGAGAGCTTCTCCCGCATCTCCGCCTTCAGCGGGTGGTCGCAGCGGCAGACCAGGATGTGCGGCTGGATGCCGATCTCGCGCAGCTTGGCCACGCTCTGCTGGGTGGGCTTGGTCTTCAGCTCGCCCGCCGCCTGCAGGAAGGGGATGAGCGTGACGTGCACGAACACGCAGTCGCGCGGGCCGACCTCGAGCGCGAACTGCCGCATCGCCTCCAGGAACGGCAGGCCCTCGATGTCGCCGGTCGTGCCGCCGATCTCGGTGATGAGCACGTCCACGCCCTTGCCGCCGGCGTGGATGCGCTCCTTGATCTCGTTCGTCACGTGCGGAATCACCTGCACGGTCTTGCCGAGGTAGTCGCCGCGGCGCTCCTTGGCGATGACGGCCTCGTAGATCTGGCCGGACGAAAGGCTGTTGCGGCGCGAGAGCTTGCCCGAGGTGAAGCGCTCGTAGTGGCCGAGGTCGAGGTCGGTCTCCGCGCCGTCGTCGAGCACGTAGACCTCGCCGTGCTGGTAGGGGCTCATCGTGCCCGGATCGACGTTGAGGTAGGGGTCGAACTTCTGGATGCGCACCTTCAAGCCGCGCATCTCCAGCAGGGCGCCCAGCGCGCCCGCCGTGAGACCCTTGCCCAAGGAGGAAACCACCCCGCCCGTGACGAAAATATACTTCATCGCCCTTGGGTAAATGCGCGCCGTTTGCCCGACACAAGAAAAAGCTTTGCCAGTGGCGCCGCCCGCCGCGAATTTCGCCCGCCGTGCAGTCCAAGCCACAGCTCCTCGTCTGGATCACCTGCGACGCCGTCCACATCGACCCCGCCTCCGGCAAGCACACCATCCTCGGCGTCTTCTCCAACATCAAGGCCCGCGCCTTCCCCGTCGTCCACCCCTACATGGTGTGGTTCATGACCCTGACCGACGTCCAGCCCGGCCAGCACCGCGTCCGGATCTCCATGGGCCTCGACCCCGCCAACCCGCCCGCCCTGATCGAGCGCGACTTCGAATCCCAGAGCCCCCTCCACCGCATCAACCTCATCAACGAGCTCCGCAACCTCCCCTTCCCCCAGCCCGGCGACTACTCCATCCTCATCGAGGTGGACGACGAGCCCATCCTCGCCACCAGCATGACCGTCGGCACCTGAGGCCCGCCCCGTCCGCATGACCCACCACGAGTTCGACCTCATCGGCGTCGGCAACCCCATCATGGATCTCGTCGCGTATGCCACCGACGATTTCCTCCAGGCCCACGTCGCCGGCGACAAGGGCGGCATGATCCTCGTGGATCACGACGACATCGCCGCGCTCGTGCGCAAGGCCGGCGGGCA
>JABTUN010000002.1 GCA_015075365.1 Verrucomicrobiaceae bacterium | reverse complement strand
TAAAGCCCGAACTACCAACGCGCTGCGCGCACCTCCGAGCCAGACAACGTTCAACATCGAACCCCCAACCTTCAACGTTCAACACCAGAACGGGCTGAAGCCGGGACTACCAACGCGCTGCGCGCACCTCTCACGTCTCGTCGGACGCGGCGCAGCGCGTCCCTACCACACGTCTCACCTCTCACGCCTCACAACGTCTGAGCCGGAGGCACCTGAAACGTGGAACCTGGAAGGTGAAACACGATCTCCGGGCGCTGGCCGGGGAGGGGCGGGCGGACTGCGGGGCGGAGAGTTTTTGTCCGCAGGTCAGCCTGCGGCTGCGATGCCGCCGAGTTTGCGCAGGCGGGTGGGGTGGCGCAGTTTGCGCAGGGCCTTGGCCTCGATCTGGCGGATGCGCTCGCGGGTGACGCTGAACTGCTTCCCGACCTCCTCCAGGGTGCGCCCGGCGCCGTCGGTGAGGCCGAAGCGCTGGTCGAGCACCTCGCGCTCGCGCGGATTGAGGGTGTCGAGCACGTCGCGGAGCTTGTCGCGCAGCAGGTGCATGGCGGTCATCTCCATGGGGTTGCTGGCCTCCTTGTCCTCGATGAACTCGCCGAACTCGACATCGCCGTCCCCTTCGCTGCCGACCTTGGCCTGCATGGAGATGGTGGGCTGGGACATGCGCAGCACGGCGTTGACGCGGTCCACGGGGATCTGGATCTCGTCGGCGATCTCCTCCGGCGTGGGCTCGCGGCCGAGCTCCTGGTGGAGCTGCTTGCTGACGCGCATGAGCTTGTTGATGGTGTCGATCATGTGCACCGGGATGCGGATGGTGCGGGCCTGGTCGGCGATGCTGCGGGTGATGGCCTGGCGGATCCACCAGGTGGCGTAGGTGCTGAACTTGTAGCCGCGCTGGTACTCGAACTTTTCGACCGCGCGCATGAGGCCCATGTTCCCCTCCTGGATGAGATCGAGGAAGGAGAGGCCGCGGTTGGTGTATTTTTTGGCGATGGAGATGACGAGGCGCAGGTTGGCCTCGATCATCTCCGTCTTGGCGCGGGTGGAGTCCGCCACGGATTTGACGGCGGTGGCGGCCAGCGCGCGGAACTCGGCAGCGTGCATCCAGACGCGCGCCTCGAAGGCGGTGAGGGCGTCCTTGGGCGCGTGACGCCGCGGATGCTCGTGCTGCTCGTGCTCGAGCGCGTCCAGCTCCGCGAGGCGCTGCTGCATGAGGGTCATGAAGTCCTCCATGGCCTTGGGCTTGAGGTGCAGCTTGTCACACAGGCGGAAGAAGGCGGTGCGCTGGTGCTCGAAGGCGGCCAGGGCGGCGTCTTTTTTGCGCGGACCTGCCTCGACACAGGCGGTCCATGCCGCGCAGGTGGCGGCGTGCGCCTCGGTGGCCTGCGGGATGAGGGAGCGCAGTTTTTTGAAGTAAAGATCGCGCTCGGAGGCCTTGCGGTCGCTGACGAGGCGGTCGAAGCGCTCGACGCCGCTGTTGAGGGCCTCCGCGTATTGCAGGTAGGCCTCGCCGACGAAGCCAAGCCTGTGCATGCACTGGCGCAACTGGTTGTCCGCGCGCTCGATGCGCTTGGAGATCTCGATCTCCTGCTCCCGGGTGAGGAGGGGGACCTGGCCCATCTGGCGGAGGTACATGCGCACGGGGTCGTCCAGCATGTCGAGGCGGGCGGACTCGGTGTCACGCTCTGCCAGGCGCTGGCGCGCGGCGGCGGCGCGCGCGCTTTCGATCTCGCTGTCGTCGAGGATCTTGATCTCCATGGCGCGCAGGCGCGTGACCATGGCGTCCATGAGGTCCGGCGTCACAAAGCCGGACGGCAGCGCGTCATTGATGTCATCCCAGGTGAGGTGGTCCTGCTCGCGGGCCAGGCGGATGAGCATGCGCAGGCGGGACTGCACGTCCGTGTGATGGATGTCACTATGGGCCACCACGGCGCGCGTCTGCTCCGGGTAGCCGCCCTTGGGGGGACGGCCGCGGCGGCGTTTCACGGGCAGGCCGTCCGCGCCGAAGACGACGGGTGCCTTTTCCCTGGGCGGATGGATGCGCGGGCGGCCACGGCCGCGCTTGACCGGCACGGAAACCTCCAGCGGCTCGGCTGGTGGCTGCGCGGGGGAGTGGTGGCCGTTGTGGGTGGTTTTGGGGGCAGCCATACGCGCTGCGCGGGGTTCTCCGGGAAGGTTGCTGGAAGCTGGCAGGGGGGCGCTGATTATCTGGGGAGCCATGGAAGCGGTCAAGAGCTTCTTTGGGTGCGTTGCTTGAGGTCCGCGTCAATTTTCCGGTAACTCGCCCAGAGGGTGTCGATGGTTGATTTGTCCAGGTTGGGACTGCGCATCTTGGCGTCGATGGTGCGCATCTCGGACTTGAGGAGCGTGATGGTGAGGTTGTCGAAGGCCTCGGCCGCCGCGCCAATGCCTCCGGGCGGACGCGGACGTGCCATGACCAGCGCCAGGGCCGCCTCCTCATGCCGCTGGAGCCCTGCCATGAACGAGCTCTGCGCGATCTCCTGGAGCGGGTCGTAGGTGCTGCGCCACAAGAGGCCCAGCAGCTCCGTCCCCGGCACCTCCTTCAAAATCGTTCCGCAATCCGCGCCGCGCAGCCACAAGAGCACCTCCGCGTCCGCCAGGGCGAGCTGGCAGAGCAGCAGCGCGTTCTTGTTCTGCGCCGCGACGAGCTTTTGCGCGCTCTCATCCGGTTTCGCGGCTTTTTCGTCCCTGGTGGCGGCCGCAGGCTGGTTGTCCTTCGACTTTGCCGCGCGGGAGACCATGCCGTTGAGCTGCTCCTCCGGGATTTCGAGCAGTTTGGCCACCTTGTTCACCGCGGTGACGCGCTGGGCCACACCGCTGAAGATGCTGATCGCGCCCGCCACCTGCTCCGCCATGCGCACGCGCTCCGCCATGCCGTCGCCCTTGGCGCCGGCGCGCATGTGGCGGATCTGGTGCTCCAGAAAGTCCGGAGCCTCCGCCACGAGGCCGCGCAGCGCCTCCGCTCCGTGCTTGCGGATGAGGGAGTCCGGGTCCTCCCCCTGCGGCAGCGCGGCCACGCGGACATGGATGCCCTGCGGGGAAAGGATGCGGAAGGCCTTCTCCGCCGCCTCCCGGCCCGCGTTGTCGCTGTCGTAGCAGAGGATGGCCTCGTTGCAGACGCGTTTGAGCATTTTGGCGTGATGTTCCGTGAAGGCGGTGCCCTGGCTGGCCACCACGTTCTGCAGGCCGGCCTCGAACACCATGATCATGTCGATCTGGCCCTCGCAGATGATCGCCTGGTCCGCCTTGGCGATGAAGCGCTTCGATTTGTCGAAGCCGAAGAGCACGCGGCTCTTGCTGAAGACCGGGGTTTCGGGGGAATTGACGTACTTGCCCGTGTTTTCCTTTTTTTCGAGCAGGCGGCCGCTGAAGGCGATCACGTCGCCGTTGTCGTTGCGGATGGGGAACATCAGCCGGTGCCGCCAGCGCGGGTAGGCGCGGCCTCCGCGGCCGTTTTCATCCTGGTCGGCCACGCTGTAGATGCCTGCGTCGATGAGGGCCTGCTCGGAGAGCTTTGCGCCGGCCATCCACTCGCGGTAGAAGGCCTTGTTCTCCGGCGCGTAGCCCATCTGCCAGCGCTTTGCCATCTCCGCGTTGATGCCGCGTGACTTGAGGTATTCGCGGGCCGGCGCGGCGATCTGGTGCTTCATCAGCAGCGTGTGAAACCACGCCGCCGCCTCCTTGTTCGCCCGCAGCAGCAGGGAGCGCTGCCTGGCCTCCGCCTCCGCGTTCGCATCCCACACCTCCTCCTCCACGCGGATGCCCGCCGCGTCCGCCAGGCGCTTCACCGCCTCGACAAACGAAAGCCCGTCATGCTCCATGATGAAGCGGATCGCGGAACCGCCCGCGCCGCAGCCAAAGCAGTGGTAGGTCCCGCGCGAGGGGCTGACATTGAAAGACGGCGTCTTCTCGTTGTGAAAGGGGCACAGGCCCAGGAAGTTCGTTCCGGCGCGCCGCAGCTTCACCGAACGCCCGACCAGCGCCACGATGTCCGTCGCGGCGAGCACCTGGTTGATCGTTTCTTCGGGAATCCGGGCCATGGGGCGAAAATGGACCGCCGAGCAGGCAGAGCAACGGCCAAAGAGCAAGCGGTGAGTCCTGTCCTTGCGCCTGTCCCGCGCCGTGCTAGCCTCACGGCCCTCCAAAACCTCCAATTCGCACGCACATCATGGGCAAAACTCTCTTCGCCAAAGTCTGGGAATCGCATTCGGTCGGCACGCTGGCCAACGGCCAGACGCAGCTCCTCATCGACACGCATCTCGTCCATGAGGTGACCAGCCCGCAGGCCTTTGGCATGCTGCGCGATCTCGGCCTGAAGGTGGCCTATCCGCACCGCACCTTTGCGACCGTGGACCACATCGTGCCAACGGACGTGCAGACGGAGCCTTTCGCCGACCCGCTCGCCGCGGAGATGATCAAGGAACTGCGCAAAAACGCGGTCGAGTTCGGCATCACGTATTTCGATTTGAGCAGCGGCAAGCAGGGCATCGTGCACGTCGTCGGGCCGGAGCAGGGCATCACGCAGCCCGGCACCACCATCGCCTGCGGCGACAGCCACACGGCCACGCACGGCGCCTTTGGCGCGATCGCCTTCGGCATCGGCACCACGCAGGTGCGTGACGTGCTCGCCACGCAGACGATGGCGCTCAGCCCGATGAAGGTGCGCCTCATCAAGGTGGACGGCAGCCTGCGCCCGGGCGTTTACGCGAAGGACGTCATCCTCCACATCATCCGCCTGCTCGGCGCGGGCGGTGGCAAAGGCTACGCGTATGAGTTTGGCGGCAGCCTCTTCGACAGCTTCACGATGGAGGAGCGCATGACCGTGTGCAACATGGCCATCGAGGGCGGCGCGCGCTGTGGCTACGTGAATCCGGATGACAAGACCTTCGAATATCTCAAAGGCCGCCCGTATTCGCCGAAGGGCGCGGAATGGGACGCCACCGTCGCGAAATGGCGCGCCGTGGCCTCCGACAAGGACTGCGTCTATGACGACATCGTGAACATCAAGGCGGAGGACATCCCGCCGACCGTCACCTGGGGCGTCAGCCCGGACCAGGCCATCGCCGTGACCGAGAATGTGCCCTCGCCCGCCGATGCGAAGAGCGCCACGCAGCGCGAATCGACCGAGGACGCGCTCAAGTACATGAAGCTCACCGCCGGCGCGCCCATCAAGGGCACGAAGATCGACGTGGCCTTCATCGGAAGCTGCACGAACGGCCGTCTTAGCGACTTCCGCGAAGTGGCGAAGTTCATCAAGGGCCGCAAGGTGGCCGCAGGCGTGAAGGCGATCGCCGTTCCCGGCTCGCAGATCGTCGATGTGCTCGCGCGGCAGGAAGGTCTCGACAAGGTCTTCACTGAGGCGGGCTTCGAATGGCGCGGCGCGGGCTGCTCCATGTGCCTCGCGATGAATCCGGACAAGCTCGTGGGCGACCAGCTCTGCGCCTCGTCCTCGAACCGCAACTTCAAAGGCCGCCAGGGCAGCCCCACGGGCCGCACGGTGCTCATGAGCCCCGTCATGGTCGCCGCCGCCGCCCTGACCGGTGGTGTGGCGGACGCCCGCGAGGTGTTTGCGATCTAAAAACCCATTGAAGATGGGGGGGCTGAGGCGGGCCGGCCGAAATCCGGGCAATTTTCCCTTGCCGAACCAGACCATGTGTGGAAATCTCCGCGCCCCTCGCCCCCGGGCGTGGCAACAACTCTCCCCCTTTCTCAGGTCATGGCATACGCAATCATCAAAACTGGCGGCAAACAATACAAAGTCTCCGTGGGCGACAAGCTCGACGTGGAAAAGCTCGCCGCCGCCGAGGGCGAAACCGCCACCTTTGACCAGGTCCTCGCCGCCGGCGAAGGCAGCAGCATCACCGTGGGCGCGCCCACCGTGGCCGGTGCCAGCGTCTCCGCCAAGGTGCTCAAGCAGCACAAGGCTGACAAGGTCACCACCTTCAAGTTCCGCAAGCGCAAGGGCTTCCACAAGACCCGCGGTCACCGCCAGCCGCTGACCCGCGTGCAGATCGTCGCCATCAACGCTTAACTTCCACCCACTCCCCTCTTATGGCCCATAAAAAAGGACAAGGTTCCGTCAAAAACGGTCGCGACAGCCAGAGCAAGCGCCTTGGCGTCAAGAAATTCGGCGGCGAGGCCGTCATTGCCGGCAACATCATCCTCCGCCAGCGCGGGACCAAGTGGATCCCCGGCCGCAATGTCGGCATCGGCAAGGATCACACCATCTTCGCCCTCGTGGACGGCAATGTCCGCTTCGACAAGGACGGCCGCCGTGTGAACATCGACGCCGCTCCCGCCCTCCAGGCGTAAGCAGCGCGAAAAGCATCTTCAAAACGGGCGCGGATGACCTCCGCGCCTTTTTTGTGCCTGCGAAGGGTGGCGGGAGCGATGGAGTATTGGAGTGATGGATGGGTGAAGGGCTTCGCATCCACCGCATCGAGGATGATGCCCCATTACTCCAGTGCTCCATCACGACAGGTCGGTCGGCATCCAAATTCACCCGCCCTCGATTTGACACCGCGCCTCTCCCGCGCCTAACCTCCGCGCCCTCCACCGATCCGTCCTACATGCACGATCTTCACGCGCTGCCCGAAAAGGAGTTCCGCTCCTTCGCCCCCGGTTTTTGGGCGGGCAAGACCATTTCCCCCGCCGACTGGAACAGCTCCACCTGGCAGCTCAAAAACCGCGTCACCACCCTCGCCGGTCTGGAGGAGCACCTCACCCTCACAGAGGAGGAGCGCGCCGGCGTGCTGCTCTCCGGCAACAAGCTGGCAATGGCCATCACGCCGCACTATTTTAACCTCATTGACCCGCACGATCCCGGCTGCCCCATCCGCCGCCAGGTCATCCCGCGCATTGAGGAGACCTGGGATGACCCGGACGAGATGGCCGACCCCTGCGGCGAGGACAGCCACATGCCCGTGCCCGGCCTCGTTCACCGCTACCCGGACCGCGTGCTCTTCCTCGTCACCGACCGCTGCGCCAGCTACTGCCGCTACTGCACCCGCAGCCGCGTCGTCAGCGGCGTGGGGGAGCAGGAGTTGCACACTGAGTTCGACGCCGCCTTCCGCTACCTCGAAAAACACACCGAGGTGCGTGACGTGCTCCTCAGCGGTGGAGATCCGCTTCTTTTCTCCGACGCGAAGCTCGACTCGCTCCTCACCCGCCTGCGCGCCATCAAGCACATCGAATTCATCCGCATCGGCACGCGCGTGCCCATTTTTGTGCCGCAGCGCATCACACCGGAGCTCTGCCGCATGCTGCAAAAGCACCACCCGCTGTGGATGAGCATCCACACCAATCATCCGCGTGAGCTCACCACCGAGGTGCGCGACGCGCTCGCCCTGCTGGCGAACCACGGCGTGCCGCTCGGCAATCAAAGCGTGCTCCTGCGCGGCGTGAACGACAGCGCACCCGTGATGAAGAGCCTCGTGCAGAAGCTGCTCCTGTGCCGCGTGCGCCCCTACTACCTCTACCAGTGCGACTTGATCAAAGGCAGCTCGCACCTGCGCACCAGTGTCCTCGACGGCATCGAGATCATCGAGCAGCTCCGCGGCCACACCACCGGCTACGCCATCCCGCAGTTCGTCATCGACGGCCCCGGCGGCGGCGGCAAGATCCCCGTCAATCCCGACTACGTCCTGCTCCGCGACGAGCAGCGCGTCCTGCTGCGGAACTACGAAGGCAAGACCTTCGAGTATCCGGAGCCGGCGCTGGTGGCGCGGTGAGGCGTGCTGTTGAGCCTTCAGTGGACCTTCCCACCTGCCGAGGCTCCGGACAACTATTGGCACCACAACCGTCCATCGGTCTTGGGCCTGGAAACCGGCTTCTGGGGGAGGCCGTCAGGAAGCCTTCTCCGCTGATGGGTTCGCTTTATCATCGGAGTGGCTGGATCAGCACGGGATGGCGCCTTTGCCACTAGCAGTCACTCGCCCGCACGGTCTGTGAGGGATTGCAAGGAGGTAAAACCAGCGTGGACGCCGTGACTGATGTCTGCGGAAGCCACCCGGCAGGTGGCTGGGCTCAACAAGCGAGTTGGCCGAAACGTGCGGCTAGACCTGTAACATTCTCTCGCCCGGCGGGTATTAGGAGGCAGAGGCCGCGCCCATGAACAAACCCGGCTTCCCGATGTCCCAGCCTGATCAGGTCCATTTCAGCTTCTCGCAAGCAGTCCTGATTCTTTTGAATTCGCTTCCCTGATCCAGCCTCACACGCCACACTCCCCGCACTATCATGAGACCTTTTGTGCTGCCCATTCTGTTGTTTTAGGTCATTGCTTGATTGATTCTGTTTAGGCTGCGTGGCCGGATATATTCCTGACAACCCAAGATGAAACGCTTTGATCACTACTTGTGCACCTTGGCTATTCTAGCTTCGAGTTATCTTTCAGCCAACGCGGCTCCGGGCGATTTGGACTTTGGATTTGACCCAAATGTGGCTGGAGGTGATGGATACGTTTCAGTTACCGCTCTTCAGGCGGATGGTAAGATTTTAATTGGAGGCCACTTTACGACCGTCGGAGGCATAAGCCGAACAAATATTGCGCGGCTAAACACAAACGGAAGTATTGACGCGTCTTTTGACCCAAGCACGAGCACTAATGGTCAAGTTCTTGCCATTGGGGTCCAACTTGATGGCAAGCTTTTGATTGGTGGATTCTTTACAACCGTAAACGGACAGTCCCGAATGAACCTCGCTCGCCTCAATTCAGATGGGAGCGTGGATCCGGCTTTCACGGCAAATGTGAGTTCAGCCGTGAACAGCTTGGTTGTGCAGCCTGATGGAAAAGTCTTGATCTGCGGAGGGTTCACAACCGTTGGGGGACAGAATCGAAAATATATCGCCCGGGTGAACTCTGATGGAACGGTTGACACGGGCTTTGATCCAGGTGTGAGCGCAGACCAGACGATCATGTGCATGGCCTTGCAAGCGGACGGAAAGATCGTGATCGGAGGAAACTTTCTCAATGTTGGCGGACAGTCTCGCAGGCGGATTGCCAGGCTTCAAAGCGGCGGAGTGCTCGACCTGGACTTTAATCCTGGAAGTGGTGCGATAACAAACGTCGGTGGTGGAAGCGTTTATTGTGCGCTTGTGCAGCCTGATAATAAGATTTTAATTGGCGGAGACTTTAACCTTATAAATGGCGAGACACGCAACTATTTGGCAAGGCTGGAATCGAATGGGTCTGTGGAATCTATTCAGACATTTAACCCAGGAACGGGGCCTGGTTCAAGCGTTCGAACTATGTCGCAGCAAGTGGATGGTAAAATCATCATCGGCGGCTTCTTCACCAGCTTCAATGGCACGAGTCGAAATCGCGTTGCCCGGCTCAATGCGGATGGTAGTCTTGATTCGGGGTTCGTCCCTGGAAGTGGAGCGAACAATAGTCTTTCATCAGTAATGGTTGGCGTGGATGGCAAAATCCTGATTGCTGGCGATTTTACAACTTGCAGCGGGCAACCTAGAAACAGAATCGCCCGTTTGGCCAATCATCCAGTGACTCAAAGCCTGACAACCAACAACGGCTCTCGGGCTGCATGGGTTCGTAGCGGCGAGGCACCCGAAATCGAGCAAGTTACTTTTGAGCTTTCTACCAATGACGGAGAGACCTGGAGCGCTCTCGGATTTGGATCCCGGGTCCAAGGAGGTTGGGAACTTGCCGGACTAAACCTTCCAAGCAGCGGACTGCTGCGTGCACGCGCCCGGAATTCAAATGGAAAGGGCGGTTCTGGGCTGGTTCAAATCTTGGCAGCTTTTCCCGATGGGCCGGAAATCGTAGTTGAGCAACCCGCAGACACCAAAATCGTGGATGGAGGAAGCAGAGATTTGGGAGGCATCGACGTGGGAGCGGACTTCACGCTAACCTTTACCATCAAAAGCATCGGCACTGCCGACCTTACTGGGCTGGCAATCACCAAAGATGGCCCGGACGCCCCCCAATTCACCATTACGTCTAATCCCATCGCCCCGCTCCCTGGTCCACTTGGGGCTACTACCTTCACTGTCCGCTTTGCCCCAACAAGTGTTGGAGTCAAAACGGCTACGATCCACATCGCGAGCAATGACGCGGATGAGAACCCGTTCGACATCACGCTCACGGGTGTTGGAAAGAGCCTGGAGCCTTCCTTCAATCCCAATGTGACCGGTGCCGAGGTTCTGGCGGTGGCTCCCCAACCCGCGGGCAAGGTCGTGCTGGGTGGAAGTTTTTCGACGGTGGGCGGGCAGACGCGTAATCATGTGGCGAGGCTGCTGGCGGATGGCAGCGTGGAGAGCACTCTCACTTTTGATCCTGGCAGCGGCACGAACGGCCCGGTTCATGGAGCAGCACTACAGGCGGATGGCAGAGTGGTCATTGTGGGCGCTTTCACCACCATCAACGGGGAGCCGCGCAACCGCATCGCGCGTCTGAACCCGGATGGAACACTGGAGAACACGGCCACTTTTGATCCCGGCACGGGTGCGGATGGTGTCGTTCATGGCCTGGTGATCCAGGCGGACGGACAGATCGTGATCGCGGGAGATTTTACTACCGTGAACGGTGAGCCGAGAAACCGGATCGCGCGACTGAACGGAAACGGCAGTGTCGAGGGAACCGGGACCTTTAACGCGGGCAGCGGGGCGGATGGCACGGTCAGGAGCGTGGCCGTGCAGGCGGACGGTCGCATTCTGCTGGGCGGTGATTTTGGAATGGTGAACGGCCTGGCCCGGACAAGACTGGCCCGGCTGGCCTCGGATGGCACGGTG
This sequence comes from Verrucomicrobiaceae bacterium, assembly GCA_015075365.1. Taxonomy (GTDB): domain Bacteria; phylum Verrucomicrobiota; class Verrucomicrobiia; order Verrucomicrobiales; family Verrucomicrobiaceae; genus Prosthecobacter. The sequence continues at coordinate 1,730,577 of JABTUN010000002.1, read as the reverse complement.
GAGGGAACGGGCACCTTTGACACGGGCAGCGGGGCGAACGGCACCGTGCATGTGCTGGCGGTGCAGGCGGACGGCCGGATTCTCGTCGGAGGCGATTTCACCAGCGTGAATGGCAATGCGAGAGCACGCGTCGCCCGGCTGGAGACGAATGGAGCGGTTGAGAGCACGGGAACCTTTGATCCCGGCACCGGGGCCGATGGCACGGTTTCCAGCATCGCGCTCCAGACGGATGGGAAGATCTTTCTCGGGGGAAGTTTTGCCACCATCAACGCCCTGCCGAGAAGCGGCGTCGCCCGGTTGAACAGCAACGGCACGGTGGAAGATACCAGCAGCTACAATCCGGGAACCGGAGCAAACGGGCCGGTGAAGGGCGTGGCGTTGCAATCCGACGGACGCATTCTGATCGGGGGACAGTTCACCGCAATCAATGGAGTGGCGCGGAACAAGCTGGCACGCTTTGGCAACGGGCCAGCCACCCAAGCGCTCGCCATTCCGGACAGCAGTGTGGCGCTGTGGACGCGTGGCGGTACCTCGCCAGAGGTGGAGCATGCGACGGTGGAACTTTCGACGAACAACGGGGTGACCTGGACACCGCTGGGCCCGGCCACGCGCATCACCGGTGGATGGCAGAAGACGGGATTGACACTACCCGCGACCGGCATGCTGCGTGCGCGGGGCCGCAGCATCGGCGGGCATGCCAACGCCAGTTCCGGCCTGGTGGAGATCACCCAGACCTTTTCCAATCCTCCAATGGTGACGACGGAAACCACCACAGCCATCACAGCCACCACCGCGACCCTTAACGGCACGCTCAATCCCAACGGTTCCTCAACAGTGTGGTTCGAATACGGACCGACAACAAGCTACGGCAGCACGACACCGGTCCAAAACATCTCTGGCGCAGGGATCGTGGCCGTGCAGGCTGATGTGACGGGTTTGACCGGTAATGCCGGCTATCATGTCCGCATGGTGGCCTCGAACGCCGCGGGAACAGTTCCGGGGACGGATGTTGCCTTCACGACAGCCCCCGATCCCCCATTCACCATCACAGGGGCACCCACGGCGATCACCAGCAGCAGCGCCACACTTGTTGGATCGGTCAATCCAAAGGGGCGTGAGACCACGGCATGGTTCGCCTACGGACCCACTGCGCTCTACGGAAGCACAACTCCTGTGCAGAATATTCCTGCAGGTGCAAGCGCCGTGGATGTCACTGCGGCGCTGAGCGGCCTGGTCGCCAACTCAACCTACCACTTCCGCCTCTATTCCAGCAGTTCAGGCGGCAATGCCGAAGGCGATGACGTGAGTTTCGTCACGAACTATCCTGCACCGCAGGCCGTCACTGGTGCGGCCTCCATTCTTTCGACGACCAGCGCGCGAGTCAATGGCACCGTCCGCGCCTTCAATGCCAGCACGCAGGTGTTTTTCGACTACGGCACGGACGGGGTGAGTTTCCCCTTCAGTGTCAGCGCCACGCCACCCGTGGTGACGGCTGATGTGGTGACCAATGTGAGCGCTGACCTGACCAATCTGCTCCAAGGCGTGAACTACCACTATCGCGTCAGAGCTGTGAGCGCCGGCGGCACCACGACGGGAAGCAGTGCCACTCTCGCGCTCGCCATTCTTTCTGGACTGACCCAGGCCTTCCCACCGTTGCCGCCACCTGCGGAGGGTTTTGTGGTCGTGAACTTGAGCCCGTCCAGCATCGGGGCGGGCTGGCGGTTTGTCGGTGAGCAAGCCTGGCGCAATCCGGGAGCAGCGGCAGGCGGACTCACCACTGGGGACCGGATGATCGAGTTCAGACCTGTGGCGGGCTGGATCCAGCCCCCGCGTGAGACGGTGGGTGTTGTCAGCGAGGAGGGAACGACCGTGGTCAGCCGCGAATACTATCTATCCACCGGCACAGGCACTGGTGGCCTCGCAACCATTCTCAAACCTGACTCGATCGCCGATTCGGGTGTCGCACTGGCAAATCGTGCCCAGTGGCGGTTTGTCGGGGAAAGTGACTCGATGTGGCGCGACAGCGGCACCGTGGTGACGGGTCTCCGTGCAGGCAGCTATCTGATCGAATGCAAAGCAGTGCCGGGGCGCACCACTCCATCAATTAGCAACGTCGTCGTGTCATCAGGCCAGACGGCAACACCGGTCAGAACCTATTTCATCGCTGAACCGACGACAGGAACAGCACCCGTCGTGCTGCCGTTTTCAGACGTGTCAGAAGATGAAACCATGCCCTATGCGTATGTGGGCCAGATTCGCAGTGACGCAGGCTCCAGCACCGGTTTTGTGGTGAAGAACCGCGTGGTAGCGACCGCGGGCCATGTTGTCTGGGACGATGGCACTCTTTCCGCCACACAGGGGCTGCAGTGGCTGTTCCAGCGTCATCGAGCAGTGTATGAGCCCAAGCCTCTCATCCCCCGGGGCTTTTATCTTTTCGACGGGTATTCCGCACAGCGGATCTTGGACAATTCTCCCGGACAATCCTCGCCCCAGTCGCAACACCTTGATGTCGCCGCACTTTACTTCGATGAAAGCGCCGGACGCGGCGGTTATGGAGGCTTTTTGGCAAGCGATCTCGATGATAATGAGTTTCTCCTCTCAAATTCCGAGAAAATACTGGTCGGCTATCCTGTCACAGGGATTTCCACGACCAATCAAGGCCGGATGCATGCCACACCGTCTCTCAATGTGGACTTCGACCGTGCCTTTGGTCGGACATTCTCAACTGCTGGAATCCGAAGTTTCGGCGGTAACTCCGGAGGTCCCCTCTGTGTCCAGCACTCCAGCGGCGCATTCTATCCTGCCGCCATCTACCTGGGCGGCAGTAACCAGACCGTCGTGCGTGCCATCGACAGCGCGGTCATCGAGCTTTTCAATCGTGCCGAAACTAGCGGCGGGGGAGGAGGCAACAATACGGGAGGCGGAATCACCCACACGTCTGTAAGCGGTCCGGCCACCGCGAATCCAGGATCCCTCAAGGTGTTGATTGAACCTCCTGGAGCCGTCAGTGCGGGGGCCGGTTGGCGTATCGCAGGTGTCACCAATTACCTGCCGAGTGGCAATACAAAAAGCAATCTGACCGAGGAGAGTTACACCTTGGAGTTTGTCATCGTTGCTGGTTACGAGCAACCCGTCAGTGTCATAGTGCCGGTTACTGGCGGTCAGTTGACCACGATCACATACACTTACGCTTTGCCGATGACCGCCCAAGAGAGCTGGCGTCAGACGTTCTTTGGCACCACGTCGAACACCGGAGATGCAGCCGACAGCGCGGACCCAGATGGCGATGGTTTCACGAATGGCCAGGAGTATGCCGCAGGAACCAACCCCACGGTTTCCGGCGACTTTTTTCAAGCCTCCAACCCTTCAAAAGCTGGCAACAGCTTCACTGTATCGACTGCTGGTAAAGCTGGGCGCACATACGCCCTTGAGCGCAATTCCACCCCTGCTGCAGGTGGTTGGACGACAGTGGCGAGCCAAGGTCCCTTGGCCTCCAACGTTCTAGTGACATTAAACGATACGAGCAGTCCACCCGGCTCTGCCTTCTACCGCATTCGCGTCACGGGGCCTTGATCCGGCTCTTCAAGGCCCGCACCTCGCCGCGAACATCCGCCGCCTGCAAAAACGCGGAGACGACCACCACGCGGCGCGCCCCGGCCGCGAGCACGTCATCGAGTCGCGTGGCATTCACACCGCCGATGCAGAAAATGGGCAGCGAGACGCGGCGATGCGCCTCCGCGATGTCTTGCAGGCCGATGGGGATGTAGTCAGGTTTCGTTCCCGTGGCATACAGCGGGCCGAAGCCGATGTAGTCCGCGCCTTCGGCCTGCGCGGCGATGGCTTGATCGAGGCTGTGGGTCGATTTGCCAACGAAACAGGCGCCACGCGTGATTTCACGCGCCTTCGCGACAGCGTCGTCATCCTGGCCGACGTGGATGCCCTCGCAGGCGATCTGCGCGGCGATGTCCGCATGGTCGTTGATGATGAGCGGCACATCAAAATCACGCAAAACGGCCTGCATCTGCCGCGCAAGCCGCTCGACCTCGCTTTTCGCGGCTTTTTTGGCCCGCAACTGCAACAAATCGACGCCGCCTTCGCAAAGCGCGGCCGTCATCGCCTCAACCAGCGGCGGCTGGACGTAGCCGAGGTCGAGAATGCCGTAGAGGCGGGCATCAGCGGGAGTTTTCTTCATGGGCGGGCTTTAACACAGGATTGGAATCCGTCGCAAGCCGCGTTAAGTGCGCACTCATTCCCAAACCGACCCCTTTTGATGCTCTGGAACGACTGGCTGCGCGTGCTGCGTTGGCGTGCCCTTGAAGAAGGCGATGCCGACGGGAGGCTCGTGAACATGGAGCGACGGCGGGAGGCCACGGCGCATACGCGGGCCGGGCTGACGAGCGAGGAGGTCAAGGGCGATGCGCTGGATGACCGCACGACGTCGTTTGTCGAAAAACGCTCGGCCTGGCTCGAGGCGGAAGCGGTCGGCTGGCGCGGGGATTTGATCCGCGAGCTGGAATCACTCCGTGTGCCGCAGGGAAAGTGGAGCTGGGCCATCGCCGGATGGATCGCGGCGATGGTGGCGGGCTATTGGATGACCGATCTGGGTCAGGAACGTGAGTTTAATCTGCTGGCGCTGCCGCTGGTGGGCCTGCTGGCCTGGAACGCGGTGGTGATCGTGCTCGGCGTGCTGTGTGAGCTGATGCCGTCGCACACGCTGGCGGGTCGCGGAGGCTGGCTGTCGGAATTGCTGGCGCATGGTGTGTCGCGGGCGCGGAAGTCGAAGGAGCCGGATGCGGTGCAGGATCGCTTCACCGAGCTAGCCTGGCCGCTCGCGTGGCGTCGGTTGCAGGCACGGATGCGTGCGTGGCTGCATGTGGGCGCGGCGATGCTGGCGCTCGGCGGCGTGGTGGCGCTGTATGCTCGCGGCTGGTCGAAGGAGTATCGTGCGGTGTGGGAGAGCACGCTGCTGAACGATGAAGGAGTGAAGACGCTCTTTGGCGCCCTGTTCAAACCGGCCTCGAACGTGCTCGGCAGGGAGATCCCGCTCGATGAGGTGCCGAGCATGTGGCGCACGACTGGAAAGCCGGTTTCGCCAGCTCCGGCGTTGCCGTGGATTCATTTGTATGCGGGCACGCTGCTGGTGCTGGTGATCGCGCCGCGTCTGGCGCTGGCGGGCATCGGCGTGGCGCGGATTCATCGCGGCATGGCGAAACGGGCGCGGCAGTTGTCATGGGGGCCGTATGTGCGGCGCTTGCTGAATGCCGTCGAAGGCGGTGGCGAACGCGTGGAGGTGCTGGTGCACGGCATGGACCCCACGGCGTCGCAGCGCGAGGTGTGGGATCGCGGCATTCGCGAGCGTTTCGGCGGCCTGGCGAGGTCGGAATACACCCGCATCCCCGCGGGCGATGAGGATGATTTTGCCGCGCTGTGGCAGCCGACCGGCGCGATGCTGGTGATGCTTTTCAACATGGCGACGACACCCGAAGCGGAGGTGCAGCGTCGCCTCGTGAATGACATCCGTCAGCGCCTGCTGACGAAGCATCCGGAGCCAGAATTCGTCATCCTGCTCGATGGCACGAGCCTCGGCGGCCGCTGGCCGGAGGACAAGATCGCCGGGCGCGAGCGCCTGTGGTCTCAGATGATGGAGGGCCTCGGCGCGGAAGTGATTGTGGCGCTTCGCAAAGATACCGGCGTGCGAACGCTGCCGGAGAGCGTAAAGTAAGCACTGTTTTTCATGGGAACCCTCACCTCCAGCGCGACCACCCCTCCACCGGCCCAAGGCACCGGTCTGGACGTGCGCAGCGAGACGGACATCGTGACGCTGAGCCTCATCTCGCACACGAATGCCGGCAAAACGACGCTCGCCCGCACGCTGCTGCGCAGTGACATCGGCGAGGTGCGTGACGCGCCGCACGTGACGCTCTTCAACGAGTCCTACACGCTGCTGAACGACGCGGGCAGCGTGCTGCGCCTGTGGGACACGCCGGGTTTTGGCGACAGCGCCCGCCTTTTGAAGCGTCTCAAACGTGAGCGGAATCCGGTGCTGTGGTTTTTGTCCCAAACATGGGACCGCATCACGGACAAGCCGCTCTGGTGCAGCCAGCAGGCGCTGAAAAATGTGCGCGAGGAGGCCGATGTGGTGCTTTACCTCGTCAATGCGGCCGAACCGCCCGACGCCGCCACTTACATCGAGTCGGAGATGGAGATCCTGTCGTGGGTGAGCAAGCCCGTGGTGGTGCTCCTCAACCAAACCGGCCAGCCGCAGGCTCCGGAAGTCGAAGCGGGCGAGATCGAGGCCTGGCGCAGTCATTTGTCGAAATACAAGCTCGTGCGCGAGGTGCTCACGCTCGATGCCTTTGCCCGCTGCTGGGTGCAGGAGGATCGTCTCATGGGCGTGCTCGCGCCGCTCATGGAGGGCTCAAAAATTGCCACCTTCCAACACATCAAGAAGGCCTGGCATCAGCGGAACATTGATGCCTTCCGTGGCTCGGCACGTCTGCTGTCCGAGCAGCTCACCGCCGCGCTCATGGACGGCGTGGAGGTGCGTGCTGAGACATTGCTAGAGCGCATCGGCTGGCAGCGCGAGGAATTGAACCGCGAATACAACGACGCGCGTCAAAAGCTCGCGTCGCAGCTCGCCGACCGCGTGGAGCAGACGACGAACAAGCTCATCGAGGTGCACGGATTGAGCGGCGCGGCGGAAAAAGAGCTCAGCCAGGTGGCCCGCGATCATTTTCATCTGCCGCAGGGCGTGAACGAGAGCATCTGGGGCGTGCTCGGCAGCTTCGCCGGTGGCGCGATGGGCGGTCTCATCGCCGATTTGAAGCTCGGCGGCCTTACTTTCGGTGGTGGCGCGCTGATTGGCGGCCTCACGGCGGGTGTCGGTGCCTATGCGCTGATCCGCAGCTACAATCTCGTGCGCGGCAACGACCACCGACTGCGCTGGTCGCGTGAGCATTTCCGCGAGCAGGTGAAGCTGGCGTTGCTCGCCTACCTCGCCGTCAGCCACTACGGTCGCGGCCGTGGCGAGTGGCGGGAGAGCACGCAGCCCCAGCACTGGAACGACACCGCCGAAAGCGTGCTCGATGCCCATGCCGACGCCATTGACCTGCTGTGGAAGAACGGCGTGCAAAAAGACACCGCGCCCGAGATGCTCTTCCGCCAGTCCCGCCACCTCATGACCGACTGCCTCACGATGCTGCTGCAACGGCTGTATCCGGAGCTGGGTGAGGAAGTGTTCCGCTGAGACTCTGCCTCTTCGTTTGACCGCAACGGCCAATGCTCTAACCTCACCCTCTATGGAAACCGTCAGAATCGGCATCGTTGGTCTCGGAAACATGGGCAAGGCGCATCTCGCGAACATCCGCGGGGGCAAGGTGCCCGGATTGCGCGTCACCGCGCTTTGTGAGAGTGTCGGCACCCTGCCGCAGCTCATCGAAGGGGAAAAAGCATTCACCGATGTGAATCTCATGATCCGCAGCGGTCATATCGACGCGATCTTGATCTGCACGCCGCACTTCAGCCACACCACGATCGGCATCGAGGCGCTCAAGGCGGGGCTGCACGTCCTCGTGGAGAAGCCCATTTCCGTCCACAAGGCGGACTGCGAGCGCCTGATCGCGGCGCACACGGACAAGAGCAAGGTTTTTGCCGCCATGTTCAACATGCGCACGAACGCCTGCTTCAAGAAGGTGAAGGACCTCATCGACAGCGGCGAGATCGGCGCGGTGCGCCGCGTGCACTGGGAGGTGACGAACTGGTTCCGCACCAATTACTACTACGCCACCGGCGGCTGGCGCGGCACCTGGAAGGGCGAGGGCGGCGGCGTGCTCATGAACCAGTGCCCGCACAACCTGGACCTCTTCCAGTGGATGTTCGGCATGCCGCAGCGCGTGCGCGGCTTCTGCCAGTTCGGCCGTTTCCATGAGATTGAGGTCGAGGACGATGTCACCGCCATCCTGCAATACGACAACGGCACCTCCGCCACCTTTGTCACCAGCACCGGCGAGGCACCGGGCGTCAACAAGCTGGAAATCTCCGCCGAGCAGGGCCGCCTGACGGTCACGGACGGCACCCGCATCCACTTCCAGCGCAACCGCGTGCCGATGAGCAAATTCTGCATGGAGGCGGAGGCCGCCTTCGCGATGCCGGAGAGCTGGCACATGGACATCCCGGTGGAGCAGAGCGGCGGACAGCACGTCGAGATCCTGCAAAACTTCACCAATGCCATTTTGAAGGGGGAAAAGCTGCTTTCGCCTGCCGAGGAGGGCATCCGCAGCGTCGAGCTGGCCAATGCCATCCTTTTGTCCACCTGGCAGGACAAGACCATTGAGCTGCCCATGTCCTCCGCCGATTACGAGTCCATTCTCATCGAAAAAGGCGAAAAGAGCACCTTCCAGAAGACCAAGGTCGTCGCCAAGGCGACATCGGACGACTTCGCAAAGAGCTTCCGGTGACATCCCGGCCCGCGCGGATCATGCGCGGGAAAATGGGGTGTCGGAAACGGTGGGGCAGGGTGCTGGATTGACGCTGGCATCCGCCGGGAGTCTGCTCCATAGCTGCCCCCCATGTCCCGCCCTGCTGCTTACGATGTTCTCTCCCTTGGTGAAGTGTTGCTGCGTCTCGACCCCGGCGAAGGCCGGGTGCGCACCTCCCGCCAGTTCACCGCCTGGGAGGGCGGGGGGGAGTACAATGTGGCGCGTGGCCTGCGGCGCTGTTTCGGGCTGCGCGCGGGCATTTTGACGGCCTTTGCGGACAATGAGATCGGCCGCCTGGTGGAGGATCTCATCCTGCAGGGCGGCGTGGATGCCTCCCTGGTGAAATGGGTGCCTTATGACGGCATGGGGAAGCGCGTGCGCAATCCGATCAACTTCACTGAGCGCGGTTTCGGCGTGCGCGGGGCGAAGGGCAGCGTGGACCGCGGCCACAGCGCGGCCTCCCAGCTCAAGCCGGGGGATTTCGACTTCGACCACCTGTTTGGCACGCTGGGCTGCCGCTGGCTGCACACGGGGGGCATTTTTGCGGGACTGAGTGAATCGACCGCGGAACTCACCATCCAGGCCTGCGAGGCGGCGAAGCGCCACGGCGTGACGATTTCCTACGATCTGAACTACCGGCCCTCCCTCTGGCAGGAGCGCGGCGGCTTCCCGGCGGCGCAGGCGCTGAACCGCCAGCTTGCCGGCTACATTGACGTGATGATTGGCGTGCTGAGCGACGAGCCGCCCGTCGCGGGCGCGGGTGATCCGGCGGACATTTTCGCCACCGAGGACGCGAAACTGCGCCCACAGATCGAAAAACTGGCCGCGCAGTTCCCGAACCTGCACACCATCGCCGCCACGCTGCGCCGCGTGCATACCGCGTCCGTGAACGACTGGGGTGCGCTGTGCTGGCACCGGGGAAAATTTCACCGCAGCCGGAATTACCCGCGTTTTGACATCCTGGACCGGATCGGGGCAGGGGACAGCTTCGTGGCGGGGCTGGTTTACGGCCTGTTGGTCGAAAATGACGCCCAGAAAGCCGTCGATCTGGGCGCGGCCCACGGTGCGCTGGCCATGACTACCCCGGGTGACACCAGCATGGCCACGCTGGCGGAGGTGCAAAAGCTGGCGGAGGGCGGTGACGCCAAGGTCCAGCGCTGAGCGGGTGGCGCGGCGAAAGAAGGCGGCATTGGGGCGAAATTCCCCTTGCCAAACCCCTCCTCTGCGCCAAACTCCGCGCCCCTATGGCAAAAACCTGCTGGCTCGAACGCGAAAAGCGCAAACAAAAAACCGTCAACAAATACGCGAAGCTCCGCGCCGAACTCAAGGCGAAGGGAGACTACGTCGGTCTCTCCCTCCTTCCCCGTGACGCGAGCCCCACGCGCCTGACCAACCGCTGCCGCGTTTCCGGCCGCCGTCGTGCCTACATCCGCCGCTTCCAGATGTCCCGTATGACCTTCCGTGAGATGGCCTCCCAGGGCATGATCCCCGGCGTGACCAAGTCGAGCTGGTAATCCCTTTCTGTCACTTTTGGCCTTCCAAAGCCCGGCCCGGTGCGCAAACTCACCGGGCCGTTTCGTGGAGAGGCGGAGCGGCCTTCACAACGAACAGCCCCCATGCCCACCTACTCCTACATCGCCGAAGATCCCGAAAAGGGCTGCCCGTCCTGCCGGCGTGGCTTTGATCTGCGGCGTCCCATGAGCCGCCCGCCGCTGGAGGTCTGCCCCCTTTGCCGCCAGCCGGTCAGGAAGCTGGTGTCCGGCTTCAGCACGCCGAAACTGACCAAGCCGCTGTCGGTCTCCGACGCGAAAAAGGCGGGCTTCACCATCCTGGAAAAACGCTGCGACGGCAGCTACGAGAAGCTGTGATCCCGCGCCGCCGCTCATGTTGATCGTTCTCGCCAGCGCAGCCGAGCTCGCCCAGGAATGGCACCCGGATGCCTCCTACCATGCGTGGCGGGTGGTCATCATCCTGGCCATCGTGCTGCTGAACGCGTTCTTCGTGGCGGCGGAGTTTGCCATTGTGAAGGTGCGTGACAGCCAGATGCAGGCCGCCATCGAAGACGGGGTGCGCGGCGCGGAGTTTGCCCGCCAGGTGACGCGGAACCTCGACTCCTACCTGTCCGCCGGTCAACTCGGCATCACCTTGACCAGCATCGCGCTGGGTATTTTTGGGGAACCCTACGTCTCCCTCGTGATCCAGCCGCTGCTCTTTAAACTGGGCGTCACCAGCGAGGCGGTGGTGAGATGGGTGTCCATCCTCGCGGCCTACGGGCTGGTGACCTACCTGCATGTCGTTTTTGGCGAGCAGGCACCGAAGGTCCTGGCCATCCGCAAGTCCCTGACCGCCACGCTGTGGGTGGCGCGTCCGCTGCATTTCTTTTATCTCCTCACACGCCCGGCCATCTGGCTGCTCAGCAGCAGCACGAACCTGGTGCTGCGGCTTTTTGGCATCACCAGCGTGTCGGAGCACGAGATCGCCCATTCGGAGGAGGAACTGCGCCACATCGTGGCCGAGAGCCAGAAGTCCAAGGAGGTCACGGAGACGGAAAAGGACATCCTGCTCAACGCGCTGGCCCTGAACGACCGCTGCGCGCGGGATGTCATGACGCCGCGCAACACCGTCGTGTCCCTCGACGCGGACGACAGCTTCGAGGCAAACCTCAAGCTGGCCATCGACAGCAAACACACGCGCTACCCGCTGGTGGAGGGGCATCTCGACCACGCCATCGGCCTCATCCACATCAAGGACCTGCTGGCGCTCGTCGGCAAACCACAGCCCGACCTCCGCAAGATCAAGCGTGAGATGCACATGGTGCCCGAGCTCATGCCCATCGACAAGCTGTTGCGCTTCTTCCTCGACAAGCATGTCCACTTTGTGCTTGCCGTGGACGAGTTCGGCGGAGCGGTCGGCGTGGTCACGCTCGACAACGTGCTGGAGGAGATCGTGGGCGACATCCAGGACGAGTTTGACCACGAGGTCAGCGAATTCAAACGCATCAACGACCATGAGTTCACCGTGGAGGGCACTTTCAACCTCTACGAACTGGCGGAGCATGCCGGTGTCGAGCTGGAGAGCGACGAGGTGACCACCATCGGCGGCTACGTCACGCACCTGCTCGGCCACCTGCCGAAGCCCGGTGAAAAAGTCACCATCGAGGACTACGAGGTCACCACCACCAAGGCCGACCAGCGCCGCGTCGTGCAATTGCACTTCAGGAAACTGGGGCCCGCGGCCGCGGAAGAGGCGGCGTAGTGACCGGGCCGGGGTGTCACACGCTTCCAGCTCACGACACTGCCTTTTTGCGGCCCACGGCCAGCACGGTGTTTACGAGCTGGATGAGCGCCTCCCGCTGGTAGGGTTTGGGCAGCGCGGCGGTGAAACCGTGTGCGGCGCTGTCCTTCATCACCGGATCGTCCCGGTAGCCGGAGGACACGATCGCGAGAATCTGCGGATCAATGCGGCGCAGGTGCGACATCGTTTCCCTCCCGCACATGCCGTCCGGGATCGTCAGATCGAGGATCACCAGATCGTATGGCCGGCCGGCTTGCATGGCCTCCTGGTAAAGGCGTAGCGTGTCCTTGCCGTCGCCGGTCTCATGGACCTCGAATTTCGCCCACTCCAGCGTGCGGCGCAGCAGATCCCGCACGAGCAGGTCGTCCTCGAGCAGCAGGATGCGCGGCGCGGTGCCGCGTCCCCGGGTCGCCGGCGCGGCCGGTTTCAGCGGCTGGCTGGCAGGCTGTGCTGTGACCGCCTGGAGAGCGCGGCGCATGTCCGTGATGCTCTGGTAACGTTGCGCCCGGTCCTGCATCATCGCCTTGGTCACAATGGTGTCGAGTCGTGTGTCGAGACCGGGGCGCAGTTGCGAGGGCGGCAGCCAGGAGCCGCGTGGCAGCGCGCCCGTGAGCATTTGGTAGGCCATCACGCCCACGGCGTAGATGTCCGCTCGGTGGTCCACCTCACGGTGCGCGTCGTACTGCTCGGGCGCGGCATATTCCGGCGTGCCCATGACCAGATGCGTCTCCGTGACCATGGTCTGCTGCTTCGTCAGGTTCTTCGCCAGGCCGAAATCGGTCACCTTTACTTCGCCCTGCCGGTTGAGCATGATGTTCGCGGGTTTGACGTCGCGGTGAACGATTCCTTTGGAATGCGCATATTCCAGCGCCAGGCAGATCTGCGGCAGAAGTTGCAGCGCCAGTTCCGGCGTCATGCGGCCCTGGCGCATGATCTCGCCCATGTCCATGCCATCGACGAATTCCATCACGAAGAAGAGGAACTCGCTCCCCAGATGGCCGTAGTCGTAGATCGCCACGATGTTCGGGTGGCTGAGCTGCGCCATCGCCTTCGCCTCCCGGCGGAAGCGGTCCTCGAAGGCATAATCGTAGCCGTCGCTCACCCGCAGCACCTTCACCGCCACGGGACGCCCGAGGCTGAGCTGCGTCCCGCGGAAGACGGTGCCCATGCCGCCCATGCCAACGCGGGCCTGCACGGAGTAGCGTCCCAGCGGCATCATGCGCGTGATGTCCTCCACACTGGGCGGGGACGGGCGTGCGGGGGCCGGAGGTGCTTCGGCGGCGGGACTCATGAGCGGTTGTTTCTGGCTGGAAGGCCGCACTTTGGCACACAGCGTCCACCGCGCCAGTGGCGAGTCAGCTTTGTTCGTTTCCCATCAGGCCGCCGGAGCGGCCAGGCTGAAGCCCAGCCTCCAGGTGTAGCCGATATAGGCCAGCACCGCGCCGATGATGAAGGCGATCACCACGACCGCGGCGGGAGCCAGCACACGTCGTTTCGCCAGCACGGGCAGGAAACCCAGCACCAGCCACAGCGCGATCTTGATCCACACCCACACCGGCATGGAGCCCATGATCCCCAGTTTCGCCAGCATGCCGAAGCCCGAGACCAGGCTGATCACCAGGCCGATCCCATGCCATTTCATCGCCGATTTGAAACCATCCGCCGAAAGGAGCGCGCCGAAGCCGGTGAACACGAGGATCAGGCCGAGAAGATGCAGGTAATGGTAAGTTTGGAGCGACATGGCCGCGATGATGCCCGCAACCGCCGCCTGCACAAGCCGCAAGGCGGTGAAAATCACGACGGGAGCGGAGGGAAAGGGGCAATGGAGTGTTGGAGGATTGGAGTGTTGGCTCAGAACTCCAATACTCCACCGCTCCAGCACTCCATCCCATGCGCGAATTTACAATACTCATGCTGACGCGGGGCTGGCCGTCGTGGCACGCTACGCCCGCATGAAAGCCGCCTTGACTGCCTTTTTCCTTCTCGCCGCCTCGATTCAGGCGGCGGAGCCGCAGATCGTCATCACCTCGAAAATCATCGGCATCGACATCGGATCGCCGGTTTTGAAGGAAGCCGGCTTGCTGATCGATTCGGAGGCCACGGGCGGCATTTCCAATCTTGGCATCCTCACGCCAGAAAAGACCGCCCGGCTGATCGGGCGCCTGAACCAGACGAAAGGCATCAACGTGCTCAGCGCGCCTTCCGTGACCACCAAGGACACCATGCGCGCCACGGTCGAGGTCGCGCGCGAGTTCCTCTACCCGACCGAATTTGATCCGCCGAAGATCGACAACGCGCCGGATGGCAAACCCGTCACGCTCAAGCCTGGTGAAACCATCACGGCCACGCCCGCGACGCCGACGGCCTTCGAAATGCGCCCCTTGGGCATCCGCATCGAGTTTGTGCCCACCCTGTTGGGCGATGGAAGCATCGACCTCGAACTCGCGCCGGAGATCACGACCTTCGAGGGCTTTCACAGCCATGGCTCGCCCATCAAGGCTGCCACGGCGGACAAGGACGGCAAAATCCACGAGGTCGTGCTGACCGAGAACACCATCCAGCAGCCCGAATTCCGCTCCATGAAGACGCGCACCACCGTCACGCTGGCGGAAGGACACACACTCGTGCTCGGCGGCCTCGCCGGCTCCGGCATCGCGGCTCCCGGCAAGCCTGATCCGCAGAAAAAAGCCCCGGTGGAGGGCCACAAGCCCGCGCAGCTCATGTTCTTCCTCATTCAGGCCAGGCGTGTTGCTCCGTGAATGCAGGATGACAATGGACGATTGACATCGCGTCTCGATTTCCGCTTTGTTCTTCGCTCGATGATGATTCTTGCTTTCCAGCTTGCCGCCATTGCCGTTGGTTGCGCGTTTTTCACCTGGCTCGTCATGCATTGGGCTCTTGTTCCGTGGCGGCGCAGCGCCGGACAGCACTGGGCGGAGCGCGCGCGGCTGCTCTGGACCGCGCGGCGGACGGCGGTGTGGTGCGCGCTCGCTTGCGCCAGTCTCGGCATGTTCACCGTGTGGAAGTGGGCCGGTGACCTGCCGCCTTATGTGACCATTCCCGTGCTGGTCGCTGGATTGATGCTGGGCTGTTTTCCATACTCCCGTGAGATCGAGCCGCGCTACACCTTCGGCACTTGGGCGCGGCAGACGGCGTGGCAGCTTGTCGTGCAGTTTGGCCTGATAGGCATCGGCATCGGGCTGCTCGTCAGCATGCCGGATGTCATGGATGCCGCGGCGTGGGGGCGCGTGGCGGCCGGCTTCGGAATCTCGGCGCTCATTCTCAGCGGCGCGTGGCTGCCGTTGGTGATGCGGGCCAAACACAGCTCGGCGGACCTCACGAGCATGCAGGAGCGCCTCGAACGCATCACGGCGGAGGCTGGTCAGGTTTCAGGCGTGCGTCCGCGTCACATCTGGCTGGCGCGCACGCCGATTCCGAACGCCGCGGCACTTCCTTTCGTCAATGCGGTGCTTTTCACCACCCGTGCCATGGAGGTGCTCGATGACGACGAGTGCCGCGCCATCATGCTCCACGAGATGGAGCACCTGACCGAGCCCTTGAGTGTCCGCCTGACCCGGTTGTTCGGTGCCATGGGCTTTCTCACGTTCGTGTTCGTGAATCCGGTCCTGCACGCCTGGGGCGGACTCGGCGTGGTGGGCTTGTTTGCCGTGTTTGTCATCCTGCAGCGCCTCATCAATCTCCTGCGCCGCCGCATGGAGCATCGCGCGGATCACGCCGCCATCGGCGGTGCCGGAGAGACCTCGCCCGTGTATGCCCGCGCGCTGGAAAAACTCTACGAGGCCGGCCAGCTCCCTGCGGTGATGCCAGGGAAGAGCATGGTGCATCCGCATCTCTATGACCGCATGGTCCAGGCGGGTGTCACCCCTGATTTTCCGCGTCCCGCCGCGCCTGCGCGCTTTTCGAGGCCCGGCCTGTTGTGCCTCGCGCTGGCCGCGACCGGGTATGTGATGTTGCTGTGGCCCTGAAAGGACTCTTTTCTGCGCCCGGCATGGACGATCCCGCCCTCCGTCCCGCCAGCGCAAGGATTGCGGGGTTTCGCCCGTTTTTTGCGGCCCCTCAAACCATCCCATGACCATGAAGACGCGTCTTTTCGCTTCCGTGCTTGCCTTGTCCGCCACCGCCTTCGCGCAGATGCCGAAGAAGGAGGAGGGCATCGACCCATCGAAGCCGGTGTCGTTTTACAAGCACATCCGCCCGATCTTCCAGGCGCAGTGCAATGGCTGCCATCAGCCGGCGAAGAAGAAGGGCGATTACATCATGACGGAGTTCGCGGCGTTGCTGAAGGGCGGCGAGGAGGCGGTGGCGGTGGTGCCGGGCAAGGCGGCGGAGTCGAATCTGCTCAAGCTCATCAAACCGGACGCGAAAGGCAAAGCGGAGATGCCGCAGAAGGCCGATGCGCTGCACGCGACGCAGATCGCCCTGATCGAGCGCTGGATCAATGAGGGCGCAAAGGACGACACGCCCGCGACGGCGAAGGCGCAATACGACATGGCGCATCCGCCGGTGTATGTCACCGCGCCCGCGGTCACGTCGGTCGAGTATTCGCCGGATGGCGCGATGATCGCGGTGGCGGGTTATCATGAGGTCTTGATTCACAAGGCGGACGGCAGCGGCATCGTCGCGCGGCTCGTGGGCCTCGCGGAGCGCATTCAGAAGCTCGCGTGGTCGCCCGATGGCAAAAAAATCGCCGTCACCGGCGGCAGCCCCGCGCGCATGGGCGAGATCCAAATCTGGGACGTAGCGGCGAAGAAGCTCGAGCTGTCCAAATCGCTCACGTTTGACACGATCTACGGCGCGAGCTGGTCGCCCGATGGCAAGCAGCTCGCGTTTGGCTGCGCCGACAATGCTGTGCGGGCCATCGATGTCGCCACGGGCAAAGAAACGCTCTTCATGGGCGGCCACAGCGACTGGGTGCTCGACACCGTGTGGGGCGTGGATGGCAAGCACGTCGTCTCCTGCGGTCGCGACATGAGCGTGAAGCTCACCGAGGTCGCCACGCAGCGTTTCATCGACAACATCACGTCCATCACACCCGGTGCGCTCAAAGGCGGCGTGCAGGTGCTGGCGCGGCATCCACAGCGCAACGAGGTGCTCATCGGCGGCACCGACGGCGTGCCCGCGATCTACCGCATGGAGCGCATCACGAAGCGCGTCATCGGCGACAACGCGAATCTCATCCGCAAATTCCCCGCGATGCAGGGCCGCATCTTCGGCGTCGATTTCGCGCCCGATGGCAAGCGCATCGCCGCCGGCGCGTCGTTTGAAGGCAGCGGCACGATCAACATCTACAGCAGCGAGTATTCGAGCGACATGCCGCCCGAGGTGAAGAAGATCGTCGAAACCGTGAACGGCAAAGGCAAGGAGCTCGATGATTGGATCGTGAAGGACGTGAAGCAGCTCAGCAGCACGCCGGTGCCGAGCGGCGTGTTCAGCGTGACCTTCTCGCCCGATGGCAAAATGGTCGCTGCAGCGGGACAGGACGGCCAGATCCGCCTCATCGACACCGCCACGGGCAAGATCGCGAAGGAATTCACCTCCGTGCCGCTTGTGAAGGAAAAAGTGCTCGCCGCCAGCGATGTGCTCGCGGACGACACCGTGCGTGTGGACGTGAAAAAGGACGACAAGGTCGAGACGCTGCACACCGGCCCCACCGTGGCCTCCATTGAGGTCGAGCCCGCGAACATCAAGATTGGCAAGCCTTCTGAATACGCGCAGATCCTCATCACCGCGAAGATGAGCGACGGCACGCGTGCGGATGTCACTCGCATGGCGAAAATCACCGCCGCCGCGGCCAATGTCGTGCAGATCGACTCACGCGGCATGGTTCGTCCGGACAAAGACGGTGCGACGGCCATCAACATCAGCTTCATGGGCCGCACCGCCAGCGTGCCCGCGAATGTCAGCGGCATGAATGTGGCGCTGAAGCCGGATTACGTCCGCGACATCATGCCCATCACGTCGAAGCTCGGTTGCAATCAAGGCACCTGCCACGGCGCGAAGGATGGCAAAGCAGGCTTCAAGCTCTCGCTGCGTGGTTACGATCCGATTTACGACGTGCTCGCTTATGCGGACGAACTCGCCAGCCGTCGCGCGAATGTCGCCTCGCCGGAGCATTCGCTCATGCTTCTCAAAGCGAGCGGTGCCGTGCCGCATGAAGGCGGCCAGCTCACCGTGCCGGGCGAGCTTTACTACGAATCGCTCAAAGCCTGGATCAGCCAGGGCGCGAAGGTGAACCTCGCCACGCCACGCGTCACCAGCATCGAGATCAGCCCGAAGAATCCTGTGATCGAGAAGATCGGGAGCCGCCAGCAGATGCGCGTCATCGCCCGTTACGCGGATGGTTATGTCAAAGACGTCACCGCCGAGGCTTTCATGGACAGCGGCAACGGCGAAGTCATTGAAGCCGACAAAAAAGGCCTCATGACGAGCCTGCGTCGCGGCGAGGCCCCGGTGCTCGCCCGCTTTGAAGGCGCTTATGCCGCCACCACCATCACCGTCATGGGCGACCGCACCGGCTTCGCGTGGAAGCAGCCGGAGACGTGGAACAAGATCGACGAACTCGTCGCGCAAAAATGGCAGCGCATGAAGATCGAGCCCAGCGGCCTGTGCAGCGATGAGGACTTCCTCCGCCGCATCCATCTCGACCTCACCGGCCTGCCGCCGAAGCCCGAAGAAGTCACCGCCTTCCTCGCCGACAAACGCGACGTGCGGGTGAAACGCGGCGAAGTGATCGACAAGCTCATCGGCAATCCCGACTTCGTCGAACACTGGTCCAACAAATGGGCCGACATGCTCCAGGTGAACTCCAAGTTCCTCGGCACCGAAGGCGCGGCCGGTCTGCGCACGTGGATCAAGCAGCAGGTCGCCGACAACACGCCTTACGACCGCATGGCCTACCGCATCGTCACCGCCACCGGCTCGAACAAGGACAATCCAGCCGCCGCTTACTTCAAGACCGTGCGCACACCGGAGGAGCTCGTCGAAAACACCACGCACCTCTTCCTCGCCACGCGTTTCAACTGCAACAAGTGCCACGACCATCCCTTCGAGCGCTGGACGATGGACCAGTATTATGAAACCGCGTCCTACTTCGCGCAGATCAGCCTCGGAGCAGATCCGAACGCGAAAGGTGCCACCATCGGCGGCACCGCCGTCGAAGGCGCGAAGCCGCTGTATGAAATCGTGAGCGACAAAAAAGACGGCGATGTGCTCCACCTGCGCACGAACAAGCCCGTCGCGCCGAAAGTGCCTTACGACACCGAACTCGTCAGCAAGGCCGCCACGTCCCGTCGCGAGGCTTTTGCCACCTGGATGACCAGCCCGCAGAACGATTACTTCGCCATGAGCTACGCCAACCGCATCTGGGGCTACCTCACCGGCACCGGCGTCATCGAGCCGCTCGATGACATCCGCGCCGGCAATCCGCCGAGCAATCCTGAGCTGCTGCAATACCTCACGAACGAATTCATCCAGAGCGGCTTCAACGTGCGCCACTTGATGAAGCTCATCGCCAACAGCCGCACCTACCAGCTCAGCCTCGCCACCAACAAATGGAACGAGGACGACAAGATCAACTACAGCCACGCCAAAGCGCGTCGCCTGCCTGCCGAGGTGCTCTTTGACTCCGTCTTCGCCGTCACCGGCAGCATGCCAAACATCCCCGGCGTGCCCAAAGGCACCCGCGCCGCCGCTTTGGCCGATGCGCAGATCAAACTGCAGGACGGCTTCCTCACCAACTTCGGCCGCCCTGCCCGTGAAAGCGTGTGCGAGTGCGAACGCAGCAACGACGTCAATCTCGGCCCCGTCATGGCCCTCATGAGCGGCCCGACCGTCGGCGATGCCATCAGCGACTCGAACAACGCCATCGCGAAACTCACCGCCGAGATCAAAGACGACAAACAGCTCATCGACGCCGTCTTCATGCGCATTTTGAACCGTCACGCGACCGAGAAGGAAATCAGCGCCGCGCTCGAAAGCATGGCCGGACTCGATTCCGAGCACAAAACACTCGCCGCCACGCTTCAGGCCAAGGAAGTCGAGCAAAAGCCCGTCATCGCCAAAGCCGAGCAGGATCGCCTCGCGGCCATCAAAGCTGCCGAAACCGAACTCACGGCCTACAAAGCCAAAATCGCCCCCGAAGTCGCCAAAAAGGAAGCCGCACGCCAGGCCGCCATCAAAGCCGCCGAAGCCAAGGTGAAGGCCGCCTTCGACACCGCGCCCGCCAATCAGCCGAAATGGGAAAACTACCTCGATCTCACCACCGAATGGCAATTGCTCGATCTCAAGGTCCAACGCGCCGGCGGCGTCGATAAGCTCGAACGCCTGCCTGATGGCAGCTTCCTCGCCACGGCGTTGCCTGAAGGCAAGCAAAGCGCCGGAAACTACCTCCTCCTCGGCAAATCCGACCTTCAAGGCATCACCGGCATCAAACTCGAAATGCTCCCCGATGACCGCCTGCCCTCCAACGGCCCCGGCACCGCTCCCGATGGCAATTTCGTCCTCGGCGAACTCGTCGTCACCACCGACGCCGCCGACGCGAAACGCAAACGCGGCTCCGGCGTCGCCCAAACGCTCAAAAACCCCAAAGCCGACTTTGAGCAGACCAACTTCCCCGTCACCGAAGCCCTCAAAAAAGGCAACCGCGACCGCGGCTGGGCTGTGAGCCCTGACACCGGCTTCCGTCACGAGGCCATCTTCAGCTTCGAGAAGCCCGTCAGCAACGAAGGCGGCACCAGTTTCAGCATCCAGATGACCAGCAACTTCCAAAACGGCCGATACAACCCCGGCCGCTTCCGCCTCTGGGTCACCACCAGCCCCACGATCCGCTTCGGCGTCCCCAAAACCGTCGCCGACGCCGTGAAAGCGATGAAACGCACCCCCGAGCAAACCGCCGACCTCACCGCCCACTTCCTCAACCAATTCCGCCCCTACCAAACCGAGCGCAAAACCCTCGCGAATGCCAAAAAACCTCTGCCGGTCGATCCCCAACTCATCGCCCTCGAAACCAAGCACACCGAGTCGCAAAAGCCCATCGCCCTCGATCCGAAGTTGCTTCAGTTGCGCCGTGACACTGACCTCAGCGCCAAACAGCTCACCAACAAGCGCCTGACGGCCGCGCAGGACTTGGCCTGGGCGCTGATCAACTCACCGGCTTTCTTGTTTAATCATTGATCTCGAATGCCAGCGCGGTCTTAAACGTGGGCCAAGTTGTTCCTTCACTGCTCAGTTCACAAACATGAACGCGTTTGAGTTCAGCAGCGCCAGACAGTAATCCTGCACGGCGGAGGCGAAATTGCCCGCCAAGGCGGCCTGGCTGTCGAGGAACACGCGGCCACGTTCCACCTCGTCGGCGTGTGGAGCACGCGAGAGGCAGATCCAGCACGCATCGGCCAGGATCAGGGCCGCTTCGGAGCCATGCCGGCCTGTCAGGCGTGCCGCCAGTTTGGCGGCGGTTTCGTGCATGATGTCCGAATTGAGCATCAGCAGCGCCTGAGGCGCGGTGGTGGACTCGTTGCGCCGGGCGCAGCTTGTCAGCGCGTCAGGCCGGTCGAACAAATCCAGCACGGGGTGGCGGGCATTGCGACGAGCAAAGGTGTAGATGCTGCGCCGGCGCTGCTCGGCGGCGTCTTCGGTGACCTCCGCCTGTTTTTTGAGCAGGGTTTCCTTGATCTCCCGGGGCATGGGCAGCCGGACGCTCTCACCGCCGGTCTTCAGATTCAATTCCCCCGCCACGCTCAGCAGTGTGTCCCGCAGCATCTCCCCCGTGAGGCGGCGCTGCTGCGGCGTGGCCTGCCGGTAGGTGCGGGACATCACGATGGTCTTGTGCAGGCGCTTCAGGCTCCAGTTTTGCCGCGGAAGTTCCGCCGCCAGCCAGTCCAGCAGCGCCGGATGAGACGGAGCCTCGCCTTGGTGGCCCAGGTCCGCCGGATTCCCCGCCAGCGGGCGGCCAAAGTGCTGCTGCCACAGGCGGTTGGCCATGGTCCGCAGGAAAAGGACGTTGTCGCCGCGGGTGATCCAGCGTGCCAGCGCCAGACGGTCCGGATTTTCAGCCGGCGCCGGATCGCGCAAGGCGATCCTTGGAAAGGCTGGAGCGACCACCGGTCCTGGGCGGCGCAACTCCCCGCGCACATAGACCGTGCTGGCCGGCACTCCTTCGGCAAACACGCGCGCTGCCGGGCCGAGCTGCTTGTCCCGCTGGGGGAGAACGGTGTTGTCAAAAAAGGCGCGCAACCGGTAAAAGTCCGCCTGGCTGACCGGGTCATAGACATGGTCATGGCATTGCGCGCAGCCCATGGTCAGTCCCAGGAAAACGCTGCCCACCGTGCTGGTGATGTCATTGAGCACCATGTGCCGCCGCTCGTCCTGGTTGTTTAGATCCGGCATGTCCGGGCAGGAAAATAGAAACCCCGTTCCGGTTTCGTCCCCCATGAGATCCCCGGCGATCTGTTTTTGCACAAATTCATCGAAACGCATGTCCGCGTTCAACGCCGCGATCACCCAGTCTCGATACTGCCAGGCACGCGGCCGCTCGCGGTCGTGCTCAAACCCGTCTGTCTCCGCATAGCGTGCCAGATCCAGCCACCACTGCGCCCAGTGCTCGCCATGCCGGGGGGAGGCAAGCAGCCGGTCCACAACGGCTTCATAGCTGATGAGGCCTTCGATGAACTCGCGTGCCTCCCCGGGGCTGGGTGGCAGGCCGGTCAGGTCAAAGGTGACACGCCGGATCAGGGTCGCGGCATCTGCGGCACCAGCCAGCGGCGTTTTTTCCTGCACGACGGCATCCAGCGCCGCGGAGGGCGCCAGGTGCTGTACACGCGGCACCGCCAGCTCCCGCCAAGCCCAGTGCTGGCGATCCTCCCCGGTGATGGGGCGCTCATCCCTCACAGGATCGTTGGAGGCACGAATCGCCGCCGCCTGCGCGTGGGAGGCGCAAAGCAGGAGCGGAAGCCAGAAAGACCGGGACACGGCACCGAAACGTCGCGGAACCGCGTCATCCATCGCCAGCAGCATCATTTCCAGCCTTGCGTGGCCCCCAGGTTTGACAAGGCCCCCGCCCGCCTCTTGATTCCGGTCCATGTCCCCCGAAACCAGCCCTGATTTTCCCTCCGTCATCGTCCCGCGCTCCAGCTACATGGTGCCCACCGTCATCGAGTCCGAGGGGCGTGGCGAGCGCGCGTACGACATCTACTCCCGCCTGCTCAAGGACCGCATCATCTTCCTCGGCGGCGAAGTGAACGACACGATGGCCTCCATCATCATCGCGCAGCTCCTCTTCCTCCAGATGCAGGACCCGAAAAAGGACATCAACATCTACGTGAACAGCCCCGGCGGCAGCGTCACGGCCGGTCTCGCGATTTATGACACCATGCAGTTCCTCACCTGCGACGTCTGCACCTACAGCATCGGCCTCGTCGCCAGCATGGGGGCCGTTTTGCTCGCCGCAGGCACCAAAGGGAAGCGCTACGCCCTGCCGAACTCCGACATCATGATCCATCAGGTCTCCGGCGGCGCACGCGGCACCGCGTCTGATGTCGAGCGCACAGTGGAGTACATGTTCAACCTCAAAAAGCGCCTCAACCGCATTCTCGCCCACCACACCGGCAAGTCGGTCGAGCAGATCGAGCGCGACGCCGACCGTGACAACTACATGTCCGCCGCCCAGGCCGCCGAATACGGTCTCGTGGACAAGGTGCTCGAAGGAAAGAAGGATCTGCCGAACGCCGACAAGTGACCGGCAGCAGGAATGAGGGATGACCGGGGTGATGGAGTTTGGTTGATTGGCTCAGCCCAACACTCCATTACTCCGCCACTCCAACACTCCACGTCTCATGAAACTCGGCTTCGTCACCGCCATCCTCCCTGAGCTCGATTTCGCCAACGTGCTGCAATTCGCCCGGCACGAAGGCTTCTCCACCGTCGAGGTCATGTGCTGGCCCGTCGGCAAGGCCGAGCGCAAATATGCCGGTGTCACGCATATCGATGTCATCGGTCTCACCAAAACGAAAGCGCAGGACATCCTCGGCCAGTGCCAGGATCAAGGCGTGAGCATCAGCGCGCTCGGTTATTACCCGAACATGCTCGATCCAAATCCCGAAGTCTCGCGCTTCGCCGTTTCTCATTTCAAAAAGGTCATCGCCGCCGCCCCGAAGCTGGGCTTGACCAACGTGAACGGCTTTGTCGGCCGCGACTGGACGAAAACCATTGATGAAAACTGGCCGCGCTTCCTCAAGATCTGGAAACCCATCGTCCAGTTCGCCGAGGATCACGGCGTGAAGATCGGCATCGAAAACTGCCCCATGTCCTTCACGCGCGACGAATGGCCCGGCGGCAAGAACCTCCTCACCACGCCCGCCATCTGGCGTCGTGCGTTCAGCGACATCGATTCGCCCAGTTTCGGCCTCAACTACGATCCCTCGCACTTCATCCTGCAGGACATGGACCCGCTCAGCCCGCTGGCCGAGTTCAAATCGAAGCTTTTCCATCTCCACGCCAAGGATGTGAAGATCAACCGAGCCGCCCTCAGTGAAGTCGGCCGCTTCGACTTCCCGCTGTGCTGGCACCAGCCGCGCATCCCCGGCTACGGCGATATCAACTGGGCCGCCTTCATGGCGGAGCTCATGCGCGTCGGCTACGACGGACCTCTCTGCATCGAGGTCGAGGACGACACCTTCGGCAAGACGCTCGAAGGCCGCATGAAAGCGATCAAAGTCGCCCGCAACGTGCTCGCGCCGTTCTTTGGATGATTTGGATCACCCCTGCTCTCCATCATCATCCATCGCGTGATCGCGCAGATGCTGGAGGTTCACCCATTCGAGGGCGGAGTAGTGGGTGGCGTGCAGTTTCACGGGCGGGGCCATGCCGGCCTTGCGCGCCTCCTCCCAGCGGGAGACGCACAGGCACCAGCGGTCACCGGGTTTGAGGCCGGGAAAGTCGAGTTCAGGACGCGGTGTGCTCAGGTCGTTGCCACGTAGCAGGGAGAATTCGAGGAAGTCGCGTGTGACTTCGACGCAGACGGTATGCAAGCCGGTGTCACCTGGCCCGGTGCGGCAGAAACCGTCGCGGTAGAATCCGGTCATCGGCTTGCGACAGCAGCAGCGCAGCGGTTTTCCAAGCACGTTTGTTTGCATGGCGCGAGCTCACTTGATCTCGCGGAACTTCACGTTCCGCCAGCGCACGCTGTAGGGGCCGGTGCCTTTCTTGATGCCGTGGACTTGGAAGCCGATGTAGCCCTCGGGGTCGCCGGGTTGCTTGAAATCGGCCGCAGGCACGCCGTTGACGAAGCTCTGGTAGTGGTCGCCCTTCACAACAATGCGGTAGTGGTTCCACTCGCCTTTCTTGAAGGCCGCCTTGGCAGCATCGGTGCGCACCGCCTCGGTTTGGGTCAAAATGCTCCACCAAGTGCCGCGGCGGGCCTCGTCGTAAAAGTCACCAGCGGTGCCGTTGGTGGCGATTTCGCACTGCGGACCGTAAAGCCGGCCCGCGGGCAGCGGTTTGCCATTTTTAGAGCCCTCCGGGGCCGGGTCGCCTTCCTTGGCGATGTGGCTGCGCACCTGCACGCCGGAGTTCAGCGCGTCATCGACATTCACCTCGAATTCGAGTTCGAAATCCTTGAACGGACCGATGGCGAGGAAGGTGTTCGGGCTGCCATCGACCGTGGTGCCGGTCAAAAC
This sequence comes from Verrucomicrobiaceae bacterium, assembly GCA_015075365.1. GTDB lineage: Bacteria > Verrucomicrobiota > Verrucomicrobiia > Verrucomicrobiales > Verrucomicrobiaceae > Prosthecobacter. The sequence continues at coordinate 1,705,115 of JABTUN010000002.1, read as the reverse complement.
GCCGTTCTCGACCTTGTAAGTGGCCGTTCCACTGATGATCTGGCCGCCTTGCAGGGAGCCGTCCTTGAACCAGTGCTGCCATTCACCGCCCTCGGCGGCAAAACCCTGGAAATAAAGCAGTCCGGCGGTCAAAACAGCGGCGGTGGAGAGGGAGAGAAACGAGACAGTTTTCATGACGGGAAGAAGAGCCGCAGCAAACGGGAGGCGAGGGTGGATTTGATCAAAAAGCCCTGATTATTTAAGATTATTTAATCAATTCTGCGATTTTTATCAGGTTTTAATGCCAAAAGAATCAACTCCCCGGTTGACCACTAGGCCAAAAGGGGATTACAATTCGATTATTATTCGATTCTAATCGATGGCACGCCCTTCCAACAACTTCGAGTCCTCCCCGGTGACGGTGGCTTTTACGCCCCAGATCCGGCAGTACCTCGACGACCTGACCCTGAAGGGCACGTTCGGCAGCAGCCCGTCCGAGGCTGTGCGCATGATTGTGAATAACGCGATCGAAAACATGCTGAACAGCGGCGCTTTGGAGCGCCGCAAATGGATTATCAACGAAGGCAAGCTCGTGCTCGCCACGCCCTCTATTTAACCACCTCCCGCCATGCCCGCGCAACTCGAACTTGAGACCAATGCCAGCATCTTCGGTGTCATCACCGAGATCCGCCTCACCGAGCGCCCTTCCCGCAAGGAGCAGGTGAATGAAACGCAGCTTTCCGTGCTGGCGCACGAAATCACCCGCTACATGCCCGGCCTCGCCGGCATGCTGGCCGCTGCCGGACGTGAAAAACTGCTCGCCGCCTGATCTCGCTCCGGCGCGCGGTTCCCGGGATCATTCCCGGATGATCACAAAACCGCGCATCCCCGGCTCCACCGCCGCCGCGAGCACCTCGCGCTCCTTGATGAGCGATCCCAGGTTGCTCTGCTGGATGTCCTCCAAAAACGCCGCCACCTCGTCCATGTCACCCTGCGCATGCAGGGCCACACGGCCGTCAGGAAGGTTTTTCACCCAGCCGGTGACATCGAATCCGCTGGCGATCTGCTTTGTCGAGTAGCGAAAGCCCACTCCCTGCACGCGTCCTGAGAAAAATACCTTTTTGCCGATCATGGTCATGGCCTCGTGACACCATCCACCAGCGAATGCAAGCCCTTGCGCGCCGCGTCCGTGCCCGCGTCGATCAGCAGCACGCCACTGCCGCCTTGGTTGATCCTCATGCGCACAAACCGGCCCTGCGCGGCAAAGGCCAGCTCACTCTCTCCGCCGGCGGTGATGGTGACGCCATAGCGCTGCTTCAGCGAGTTCGACATCGCCTTGAAAAACGCCTGTGCGGTCCCCGCGTCCATCCACAGCGTCTGCCAGGCGGCGTGATGGCGTTTCGCGTCCTTTTCCGTCGATTTCCAGGCCAGCAGGCGGTCCGCCAGCAGGCCGCGCGCGCCCAGCGCGGCGTCCTCGTCGGAGTTGTGCATGCGCAGCGCCGTCACGCAGGCAAATTTGCCCAGGCGGTCGTCCCAGAAGGGCTCCGCGCCTTCCAATTTCACCTCCGCCACGCTCACCTCGACTGGAGCAGGGCGCGTCGTGTCGAGATACGCCTCCGGCTCGATCACTTCCGCGCTGCTGACCGGCGGGCGGCTGTACGCGGCGTTGAGCTGGGCAAACTCGCCCGCGCTGTGCAGCGCCTGGGCAAATTCAAAGCCGCGCATGAAGGGGAACGACGCCAGCTCCCGCAGATACACCGGCATGGGCACCTGGTTGATCGGATGATCGGGATCCTCCGCCGGAATCTCGTTCTTCGGGGCCGCCGCCTCGTTTTGCAGTGAGAAGAGGAAGCGTGTCAGCCCGGCATCACCCGTGATGAGTGATTCACGCGCCAGGCGCTCATCAGTGCTCAGCGGCCCGTGCTGCGGCTGGAACAGCGTGGGGCCGTATTCCCGCAAAAGCTGGCCGAAAGCCACCGCCAGCGGCTCGTCCGGCCTCAAGGGCGGCGGCGGGTCGCTTTTCGGATCGACCATCAGCAGCGAATCACTCTCCGGGTCATACCAGCCGCCCAGTTGAATCGTCAGCATCTTCGCACGCAGCGGCAGCGGGTCGATCTCCTCCGGAATCCAGCCCAGCGCGGCCAGCGCGGAGGCAAAGCGCAGCGCCTCCGCCCCCGGCTGCTGGGTGGTCAGCCATTTCAAGATGGCAGCCTCCACCCGCGCCGCGGGCACAGGCGTCGTCACCAGCGGCAGCGCGCGGATTTTGCGGAGTTTCATCATGTCCACTCCCATGCCCACGAAATCCGGGGCGATGCCGTCGTCGTCCGGCGAGGACGGCTCCATCTTCGCCACGCCCTTCATCCCCAGCGTGCCGAGCTTCTGCATCAGGTTCGCATTCTCCTCCTGCAGCACGTCCACCTGGCCCTGGAGATACTCGATCTGGCCCAGCAGCAGCTCGATCTGCTTTTTCAGATCCTCCGGTGATTCCTCGCCTGTGCGGGCCGGTCCGGAGTCGAGACCTCGTTTCGGCTCCGGTGCATCCGCCGCCGCCGGCGTGCCCTGCGGCAGTAAAAAAGCCGCCGCGGCTCCCAGGGCGATCAACACGACAAGCAGCACGGCGGGGGGAATTTTCATCGCCGCACCCATAACGAGCGTCGCGCGCCGATCAAATCGGGAACCGGCAACAGCAAACCGGGAACCACAAAAAACCTTGAACCTTGAACTCCAAACCTTGAACAATGGGAAATGAACTGGCGCATCGGCAACCGCACCCTCGACCTCACACAGCGCGGTCTCGTCATGGGCATCGTGAATGTCACGCCGGACAGTTTTTCTGATGGCGGCCGGTTTGACGACCCTGGACGCGCTGTGGAGCACGCGCTGGCGCTCATCGCCGAGGGCGCGGACATTCTCGACATCGGCGGCGAATCGACACGTCCCGGCGCGGAGCCTGTGGCAGAGGCGGAGGAGCTGCGCCGCGTGCTGCCGGTGATCCGCGCCATCCGCGCCTCGCAGTCGTCCGTTTTGATTTCCATCGACACCATGAAGGCCGCCGTGGCCCGTGCCGCCCTGGATGCCGGCGCGGACATCATCAATGACGTCACCGGCCTGCGCGGTGACGCGGGCATGATCCGGCTGGCGGCGGAGCGTGACTGCGGCCTCGTCGTCATGCACATGGCCGGTGATCCGCAGACAATGCAAACCGCGCCGCATTACGACGATGTCGTGGCGGAGGTGCGCGCGTATCTGGAAGAGCGCCTGCGCATCCTCACCAGCGCGGGGATCGATCCCGCGCGCATCGCGCTCGATCCGGGATTCGGCTTTGGCAAGACGCTGGAGCATAACCTGGCCCTGCTGCGCGAGCTGCCGCGCCTTGTCATCGACGGGCGTCCGCTTCTTGCCGGCGTCTCGCGCAAATCCATGATCGCCAAGGTTATCGGCAGCGCCGCCATGTCCGACCGCCACTGGCCCACCGTGGCTCTCACCGCCTTCGCCCGCGAGCACGGCGCGCGCATCATCCGCGTGCATGACGTGAGGCCAAATCGCGAGGCATTGCGCATGATGGAGGCGATTCTGGGCCGCGTGTGAGGTGCCTCACTCCTTGCTGAGCACCTCGTCGAGGTTCAGCAGCATGAGGCAAAGGCCCGTCCAGGCCGCGTGCTCGACGGCATCGAGTTTTTCATCGCGTTTTGACCCGCCCACGGCCAGCAGTTTCGCGGCGGCAGCGGGATCGGCGGCGTGGCGGGCGCGCAAGGCGTGCAGACGGTCCTTCAACACCTGCGCCTCCTTTGCGGAAGGCGCGCGGCAGGTCACAAGGCGGAAGGCGGCGGTCAAAGCCTGCTCCTCCCGGCCCGCCTGCTGCAGCAGCACGCGCTGCGCCAGCGCGCGCGCCGCCTCGACATACGTCACGTCGTTCAGCGTCACCAGCGCGTGCAGCGGCGTGTTCGTGATGGAGGTCTTCACCACGCAGGTCTGCCGCGCGGCGTTGTCGAAGAGCATCGTCGGCCCCACGATGCGCCGCCAGAAGGTATAGAGCGTGCGGCGGTACAAGCTGTCCCCCGTGTCCGGTTTGTAGCTCTTTTTGCCAAAGGTGGCCTCCTCCCAGATGCCTTCCGGCTGGTAAGGTTTCACCGGCGGGCCGCCCGCCTGCTCCTTGAGCAGCCCGGAGACAAACAACGCCTGGTCACGCATCATCCATGACGGCAGGCGGTGGCGCGGCCCGCGCGCGAGATAGCGGTTTTCCGGGTCCAACTGCGAACCGGGAACCGAGAACCGGGAACTCTGGCGATACGTCCGGCTCATCACGATCTGCTTGAGCAGCCGCTTCACATCCCAGCCGTGCTCCATGAAATCGGCGGCCAGGAAATCGAGCAGCTCGCGGTGGACCGGCTTTTCCCCCTGCACGCCGAAGTCCTCCGCCGTCTTCACCAAGCCGACGCCGAAGAGTGCCTGCCAGAAGCGGTTCACGGTCACGCGTGCGGTCAGTGGATTCTCCCGGCTCACGATCCACTGCGCGAGGCCCAGGCGGTTGCGCGGCGCGTCCGCGGCCAGCGGCGGCAGCACGGCGGGCGTGTTGAAGCTGACCTTCGTCGTCGTCGGCTTGTCGTAGGCGCCTTTGTCGAGCACGTAGGTCGTGCGCGGCTTCGCCAGCGTGTCCATGATCATCACCTTGGTGATGCTGCTGGCCGCGGACACGCGCTCCCGCACGGCGGCGAGGAGTTTTTGCAGCAGCCTCGCATACTCCGCGTCCCTTCCCTTGAAATAACTGACCGCCTCCAGCAGCGGATCGACACCACGTTTCGAGGGCGCCGTTTTGGCGATGTAGGCGGGCAGATTGCCGGGAAGATCGGCAGCGGCGGATTCCGTGAGCGGTTTCCCGGCCGCGCGCGGGAATTTTTTCAGCTCAAAGGCCTCCACCTCCGCCGCGATCTCGTCCACCTTGGTCTGCGCCTTCTTCACACGTTGCAGCTCGGCGGGCGTGCTCATGTCCATCGCCGGAGCGGCCTGGCCGCTCCGTCCAATGCCATCCTCGCTTGTCTGGTTGAAGACATCGTAGAGGCCGTAGTAGTCCCGCATCGTCAGCGGGTCGAATTTATGATCGTGGCACTTCGTGCAGGCCATGGTGAGGCCCAGCCAGACAGTGCCGGTCGTCTCCACCCGGTCGAAGACATTCTCCACCCGCGTCTCCTCGGCGATCCGGCCGCCCTCGCCGTTGATCATGTGGTTGCGGTTGAAGCCGGTGGCCAGCTTCTGCTCCGGCGTGGCATGGGGCAGCAGATCACCGGCGAGCTGCCACACCGTGAACTGGTCATAGGGCATGTTCGCGTTGATCGCGCGCACCACCCAGTCCCGCCAGGGCCACATCGTGCGCTCGGGGTCACCCTGGTAGCCGTTCGTGTCCGCGTAGCGCGCCGCGTCCAGCCAGTCCCAGCACCAGCGCTCTCCGAAACGCGGGCTGGCGAGCAGCTTGTCCACCGCGCTCTCGTAAGCCGCGTCTGTCTGCGGGGAAGACAAGGAGACTGGCGGATTCGCTGCCTCTCCCTGTCTCGTTGTCTGATTGTCTCCTTGTCTGATTGCCTTCAAGAACGCCGCCACCTCCTCCGTCGCCGGCGGCAGGCCGGTGAGGTCCAGGCTCACGCGGCGCAGCAGAGTGACCGCATCCGCCTCCGGGGCCATCTTCCAGCCTTTTTCCTTCAATTTCACCTCCACCAGCTCGTCGATGCCGCGTGCCCGCGGCTTCTCGATGCGCTGGAAGGCCCAATGCACGCCCCATTTCGCGCCTTCGTCGATCCATTGCTTGATGAGGGCCTTTTGAGCCGCCGTGAGGCTGCGATTGCTCTTCGGCGGCGGCATCACCTCGTCGGGATCGGAGGAAAAAAGGCGCTCCACGATGTCCGGTGCGGCTTTTTGCGCCGGTTTCGCCTCGTCGAGCCTCAAATCAGCTTTCCGCTCGTTCGCGTCCGGTCCGTGGCAGTGGTAGCAGTTCTCGGAGAGCAGCGGCTGGATGTCCCGCCCGAAATCAATCTCCGCCGCCGTGGCGGAGACGGAAAAGAGGAGCATCGCAGGAAAAAGAGGGCGCATGTGGGGGGAACAACGCCTGCGCGCGACACGCTCTTGCCAGTCCGGGGCGTGTGCTCTCCTGCCGCTGCGGGTTTTCGGCCTCAACCGGGGGCGGCGCGTTGCTCGCCCGCGCCTGGAAAATGCCCGGCGGCCGTTTTCCCGCCTTCCTGCGCCGCCAAGCGGCCTCCCCGGACCCTCCGTACGCACGCACGGATCATCCGTGGATGCGCACGGATCGTCCGAGCGTGTGTACGGACCATCCGTGGGCACGTCCGGATCGTCCGAACGTGCGCACGGACCATCTGTGGATGCGTTCGGATCGTCCGAGCGTGCGCACGGGCCATCCGAGGGTACGCACGGATCATCCGAGGGTATGTACGGATCATCTGAGCGTGCGTACGGATCGTCCGTGGGTGACATCAAACCCTCCACGCCTCCCGCTTTGACCGGTGACCGAATCCGGCTATCAACAGCGGCCCATGCTGGAAAACGAGCGTCAAGAAACCACCACCGCACCGCGTCAGGGCTGGTTGCAGCGCCTGGTGGTCTGGCTCTCGCTGGCACTGGTACGTTCATTCTACAAGGTGCGTGCGGTGCATGCGGAGCGCGTGCCGCGCACGGGCGGCGTGCTGCTGCTGCCGAACCATGTGAGCTATGTGGATGCGCTGATCGTGGCGGCGGCCTGCCCGCGGCATGTGCGCTTCGTGATGTGGGATGTGCTCTACCGCGTGTGGTGGATGAACGGCTTCCTGCGGCTGGTGGGCACGGTGCCGATCTCCGCCACACGGGCGAAGGACGCCGTGCGCAATGTGGCCGGCGCGCTGAAGGAGGGCGGTGTGGTGTGCCTTTTCCCGGAGGGCCAGATCACACGCCTGGGCACGGTGAACGAGCTGAAAAAGGGATTCGAGCTGATGGCGCGCCAGGGCGGCGCGCAGGTCGTGCCGGTGTACCTCGACGGTCTGTGGGGCAGCATCTTCTCCTACCAGGGCGGCGGTTTTTTCAAGAAGCGGCCGAAGCACCTGCGCTACCCGGTGGATGTGTACTTTGGCGCGCCGATGGAGGCGAAGGCGGCCACCGCGATGGCGGTGCGCGAGGCGATCGTGGCGCTCAGCGCGGAGGCGCTGCCCGCACGCGCGGCGTGGCGGCATGCGGGCGAGGACGAGGCGGCCTTTGCGAACGCGCTGCGGCTCAGCGAGCTGGAGTGGCGGCGTGAGGGGGATGTGTTCCTCTGCCTGGAGCCGGCTGGCACGCCGGTTCACCGCACCGTGCATGAGCTGGCGCGGCTGCTGCCGGGAACGAAGATCATCACGCGGCACGCGGAGGCCGCGGGCGCGCCGGTGGCGGCTTTTACCACGCCCGCGACACTGGCAGGCCTGCGCGGCGATGAGCGCGTGGTGTTTTGCTGGCATGGCATGGCGGAAGCCACGCTGGAACTGCCCGCGCCGGCGCTGCGCGGCGTGCTGGAAGGCGCCACCGGCCTGCTGCTTTCCACCGAGCTGCCCGCCCCGCCCGCCGCCGGAGGCGAGGAGCCCCAGCAAGGCCGCAAGCCCGGCACCCTGGGCCGGCTGCTGCCCGGGATGCGCGTGGATGCGCTGCCAGCCGGGCTGCGTGTGGATGAGGAGGGGTTTGTGAGTGCCGGGTAAAAAGCGACGAACGGGAGATGTAGTCCCGGGCTTTAGCCCGCGTGGCGATCGCATGTGCCATGCTGCACCATCTGGGATGGCGCGCCTTTTTTTCGGGCTGAAGCCCGTGACTACTCCTCCGCGGCGTGAAAAATCAGCATTCGTCAAATCCGGCCTCCCGTGCCATGATGCAGGATGGAAAATGAAATACTGAGGCTGCTGGGTGATGTGGATTACACCCCGGCGAACGTGCCGGAACTGCTCCGCATGCTGAAATGCAGGCCAAACCAGCAGCAAGAACTGCAACGCGTGCTGAAGGCGCTCGTCGTGCGCGGATTGATCCTGCGCACAAAGGGAAACCGCTACATCAAGGCCCAGGAGGCCGACCTCGTCCCCGGCGTGATCCAGATCACACGCGGCGGACGCGGCTTTGTGACGCCGGACGAGCCGGGCATCGGCGAGATCAGCATTCCCGAAAGCGGGACGGACACCGCCATGCATGGCGACCGGGTGCTGGTGCGGATCAACCTGGGCCTCAAAAAATCCGCGGACCAGACCGGCAAGGTGGTGCGCGTGCTGGAGCGGAAGCGCACGCAGTTCGTCGGCACCTTGCAGCAGACGAAGCAGTATCTCTTTGTGAAGCCGGACGATCCGCGCCTGCCCGGCGCGGTGATGGTACCGCCGCCGCGTGATGTGGGCCGCAAGGCGCACCCAGGTGACAAGGTGGTGGTGGAGATCACCGCCTGGGATTCCCCGCAGGCCCCGCCGGAGGGCGAGGTGGTCGAGGTGCTCGGCGCGCCCGACGCGGAGGGCGTCGATATGCTCAGCGTGCTGCGGCATTACGACCTGCCGCTGCATTTCCCGAAGAATGTGCTGCACGAGGCCAGCACGATCGCGAAATCCCGCCCGGACAACCAGCCCGGCGTCGAGGAGCACGCGGGCCGCGTCGATTGCCGCGCGCACCCTGTCATCACCATCGATCCTGATGACGCGAAGGACTTCGACGACGCCATCTGCATCCAAAAGCACGAGGGCGGCCAGTGGCGGCTGTGGGTCCACATCGCGGACGTTTCGCATTATGTGAAGCCCGGCAGCCATCTCGACATCGAGGCGAAGAAGCGCGGCAACTCGACCTACCTCGTGGACCGCGTCATCCCCATGCTGCCGGAGGCGCTGAGCAATGAATTGTGCTCCCTGAAGCCGCAGGTGGACCGCCTGACGAAGTGCGTGGAGTTTGTGCTGTCCAAGGACGGCCATGTGGTGGAATCCCGGTTCTACGCCGCCGTGATCCGCTCGAAGCGCCGCTTCACCTACAAGGAGGCTTATGCCGTGATCCAGGGCACGCCGCAGGACGAGATCGAGCACATGCTGCTCGACGCGCATCACATGGCGCAGAAGATCCGCGCGCACCGCTTCCGCAACGGCTCCCTCGACCTCGACTTCCCGGAGAACAAGATCCGCCTCGACGAACGCGGCAAGGTGCTGCGCATCGAGCGCATCGAGAATGACGAGAGCCACCAGCTCATCGAGGAATACATGCTGCTGGCCAACGAGGCCGTCGCCACCCGCCTGCTGGAGCTGAACCGGCCCGCCGTGCATCGCGTGCACGAGGCGCCGAAGGAAAAACGCCTCAACGACTTCCGCGAGGACGTGCTGGCCCACCGCGTGCCCTGCGGAAACCTCAACCACCGGCCGGAGGTGCAGAAGCTGCTCGCGCGTCTGCATGAGATCCCCATCGGGGCGGCGCTGAAGATCGGCTTCCTCCGCTCGCTCATGCGCGCGCGCTACGCCGTGGAGCCGCTGGGCCACTACGGGCTCGCGAAGACGAGGTACGCGCACTTCACCTCCCCCATCCGCCGCTATGCCGACCTCGTCGTTCATCGCGCGTTGTTTGAAAAACCGCCCACGCCCGGCGACGCGCGCCAGATCGCCGAGCACATCAGCGCCACGGAGCGCAACTCCAGCGACGCCGAGCGCGACAGCAAGGAGGTGAAGCTCTACGCCTACCTCGAGGCGCAGCTCAAATCAAAGAAACCGCAGCCCTACGCCGCGCTCGTGACCGATGTGCGCAACTTCGGCTTCTTTGTCGATGTCTCCGGCCTCGGCCTCAGCGGCGTGGTGCCGCTCTCCGCCATCCCGGACGACTTCTTCATCTTCGAGCCCGCCAGCGGCCGCCTCATCGGCCGCCACACCCGCCGCGTCATCCAGCTCGGCGACCGCGTGCAGGTCCAGATCTACAAGGTGGACCGTTTCAAGAAGCAGGTCGATTTCGCGCTCGTGAAGGAGAAAGGAACGACCGGTGAGAAGCCAGACACGAGAGGTCAGAGGCCCCCGCGCCACGAGGAACGCCACCCGGCAAAGAAAAAGTCCTTCCAAGGCCGCAACAAACCGAAGCGGGGCTGGAAGGGACGCGGGTGATTTTCCGGTTGGCGCGCCGATGGGTGCGCACTACGCTCCGCACATGGGAATTCCGAAGGCCATCTCACGTCACTCCGTCGAGGACTACTACGACCTCGAAGAGGAGGAAGTGTTCAAGAGCGAGTATTATGACGGCGAGATCTTTGCCATGGCCGGCGGAAGCCCCGAGCACAGCTTGATCGTCGCCAATCTGCTTCGTGAGCTGGGTATCCGCCTGAAGGGCAAAACCTGCACGCCCTACGATGGCAACTTGCGCATCCAGATCCCCGCCACCGGCCTCATCACCTACCCGGATGCGTCCGTGTTCTGCAAAAAGCTCGAATTCGACCCCAAGGACAAGCGCCGGCAGACGGCGGTCAATCCCAGCGTGGTTTTTGAAGTCTTGTCGAAGACCACGGAAAGCTATGACCGCGGCAAGAAGGCTGAAAATTACCGCCAGCTCGACTCCTTGAAGGCCTACGTCCTGGTGAGCCAGTCCACGCCCCACATCGAGCTCTACGAGCGCCACGGCGACGGCTTCTGGTTTCTCACGGAGGCGAAGGGTCTCGACAAGGAGATCGCCATCAAGCCCCTCGGCCTCAAGCTTCCGCTGGCCGAGGTGTACGACCGCATCAAGTTCCCGAGAAAGTAAGCCGCCCGCTGCGCTCCTGATCCTAGACCGGTTCTCAAAAAGAATGTCTGAAATGACCGGCGGGAGCGGCGGCTTCAGTGGCAAGGAAAGAGCGAGGAGGCTATTGGAACAATAGCTGACGAGCGAATGACGCCGCCAATGGGGCTGCCCCGCCGCCGGGAATCTGACAGACATTTTGAGAACCGGTCTATACCCCGCGTCATCATGATTTGTGATTCCGCGCATGGAGTGGTGGATTTTCAATACTCCAGCACTCCATGACTCCACGGGCTTGAATTCACAATAGGTGACGACGCTCAGCATAGAAGCCTCACGAACGGCTCACCCGCGCCTCTGCCTGATCCGCCACACGTCGCGGGCCATGCGCCAGGAGTCGCGCAGGAGGTGGACCTTGCCGCCGGGCGTTTCGTGCCAGGAAATGGGCACCTCGTGCACGGTGCAGCCGGAATCGAGCAGTGCGGCGAGCAGTTCCACATCGAATGCGAAGCCGTGGACGGCCAGCCTGGGCGAGATGCGCTCGAAACTCACCCTCGGCACCAGTTTGAGGCCGCACTGGCTGTCATACACCGGGATGTCGAGCAGCTCGGACACGAGCGTGGCATACACGCGGCCGATGACATGGCGGCGGAAGTCACGCTCGACCGTCCGGCCGAGCATTTTGACGCGGGAGGCGAAAAGGGCGGTGTTGGCAGGTGTCTCCCGCGCGAGCTGGATGAGGCGCAGGACCTCCGCGGCGGAGCAGGCGCCATCCGCATCGACAAAGGCCAGCCAGTCCGCCGATTTCTCCTCCCGCCAGGCGCTGTAAACCGCGCCGCCCTTGCCGAGATTGTGCGGCAGGAAGAGAGGTTCGAGCAGCAGCGGTGACCTGGCACGCTGCGCGTCGATGAGGGTCCTCATGCGCCGCCTCTCCGCCTCGTCGGAGCCGTCTTCCACGACACGGACCGTCACGCCGCCGGCCGGTGCCAGCGTTTCGCACAGCTCCGCCAGAAACGGCCCGATGCGCCCGCTCTCGCGGTAGCAGGGGATGACGAGGTGAACGCTGGCGGGCATGAGGAAAGGCTAAGAACCGCTGATTTAACGCTAATGAGACGCTGATAAATCCCGGAGAAATGAAATGGAGGCATTCATTCGCGTCCAATCAGCGTCTTGTCAGCGGTCCAGACCTCACCGCCTCTTCTGGCTAACTTGGCAATCGGGGGAAGTCTCACGACTTCCTCTACGGGGCAGGCTCTCGCTGGATTCGTAGAGGCAAACGTGAGTTTGCCCTGGGGGCGCAGACAACTTACTCCCTGTTCCACACTCAGCGCCAGCGGAGTTCGGTTGCTACTGCGTGGCGAATTTCGTCAGCAGGCCGCGTTTGCGGGTGAGATTGAGGATCCAGAGGAAGAGCCAGCCGGCCAGCGCCATGAAGACAACGTTCAGCACGGCGGCATAGCCCAGGTAGCTCCAGTTCATCGTGCCGGTCTTCATCACCTCCCGCATGCCTTCAAAAATATAGGTGGGCGGGAAGCACCAGGCGATGGGCTGCGACCACGCGGGCATGTCCTCCACATTGTAAAACACCGCCACCACCGGCTGGAAGAAGAACGGGATGGCCCAGGCCAGCGATTCCGCCGCCTGCCCCCAGCGCAGGATCAGCGCGGTGGAGATCATGCCCAGCGACCAGCCGAAGAGCATCAGGTTCAGGAAAAACGGCACCAGCCACCAATGAAGCTGGAACACATTGAACGAGTAGCCGAACCACGAGATCAGGCCCAGCACGATGGCCGTCACCGCGATGCGCAGCAGGCCCACGATGAAGGTGGCGCTGACGTACTCGATGGTGCGCACCGGTGCCACGAAGACATTGAGGAGGTTCCGCGTCCACACATCCTCCAGGAACGAGATCGCCACGCCCTGCTGCGCGCGAAACATGATGTCCCACAGGATCATGCCGCCGAGAAAGAACAGCACATAGCTGCCGAACTCCGGGTTGGTGTTCTTCTGGATGAAGACCGTCACATTCCCCCACACCACCAGATCGACCACCGGCCAGAACACGAGCTCCACCAGGCGCATCGGCGTGCGGGTATAGAGAAACAGGTAGCGCAGGACGAGCGCGCTGATGACTTGGAGGTTCATGGGGCGCGGAGAATGGGACAGACCGCCCATGTCATCAACTGACATCCACCAGGGGCAGCCGGCCTGGACTCCCGGGTTGTCCATCAAGTTTGCGGTCCCGCAGATTGAGTCTGTTGAAGTGTGCAGGGGGCACGGTGATCGGGCCGGGAACAGGAGATGGTAGAAAGGGAGCACTGCGTTTATGGTACCGATCATGCCACCGCACGCCCCTTGTCGCGTTCGCCATGGCGAACGGGGCCGGACCTCCCCCCCTGCATCGCCGGTTCCCAGCCGGGAAAGTCGCAAGACCACGGCAGCACGGGGCCGCCGTGGCGGCGTCTTGACGGAAAGGGCGCGCTGAAGAAGGTGCCGGAGGAATGGTAGCTCAGTCTGAAGGAAACATGCCCCGAACTCATGAATGCGAACTTCTTGTCAAGCGGTTGCATGACCCCGTTTCCAGCGATCTCGTGTCTCCTCTTCAGCCGGCTTTCCTGCCAGTTTTCCGCTGAAACGCCTTTAGCAGCAGCTCAAGCGCGAGAAGCTCATCGGGAAGGTTTTTTTTCAAGGCGGCGCGGCAGCTCTTATCGAACTTTTGCCGTCCGATCATGTGGCTGAAGTCGCGCTCAGTGTTCCGGTACAGCGGGCAGTCCTTGGCACCTTTGGCGTGGGTGTCCTTCTCTCCCAGAAAGCCGGCCAGCAGCAGCACGATCACATTCGCCAGGGCTTGGTCGGTCATCGGGCCCTCCGGCTTCAGATCCTCCAGACCCGCGCAGGAGAACAGCGCCACAGGGACCTCCTTGTGGTCCGGCCACCAGCCGTAGATGTTGACTGATTCATCATCACACATCCAGTGGCGTGTGATGCATATCAGCACATTGACACCGAGATCCACCGCCGACGGAGAAAGGCGGTCGGCCACCTTGTTCGCCCACAGATATGGTGAGCCATCCTCAGCCTTGTTTGACATGTCCCATGCGTCGGTAGGCGCGGACAAGGCCACCAGCTCAAAGCCAAAGGTGGTTTGGGCCTCGTTCATCACCTTCAGTGTCTGGTCCAGGGCAGGGAACACATTGTCAATGTCCCAGCAGGCCACACGCAAAGGCCGGTCATGTATGGCCTCGTAGGCGCTGCGGCGCACGGCGGTGACCGGTGTCGAGTCTGCCATCGCAGGCTTCTGACACAGCGTCATGTTCGGGTCACGCGCATACACCACCGGCACCGCCCAGTCGATCAGTTCGCCCGAGAGCGAGTAGTTCACCGCGATCCGCGCCTCACGCGCCGCCTGGCCGATGCTCATGCCCTGCGCCATCGCCCAGTAAAAGTGCTGCGCGAAGGACGTGGCCGAGGAGTCTAGAACGCTGTATTGGTTAGCCACCAGCGCTGGCAGCCCATGTGCTACCAAGGACTGCGCCACGCCCTTGTTGAAGTCCGCCCGCCCACCTGAGCCCGTCTGGCAAGCGTTAAGAAACACCAGCCGCACACCGCGCTGGCAGAATATCTCGCGGACGGAGCGCTCCCCCAGTTCGTACTGGCCGCCACGGTCGTTCTCAAAAATTAGCGAACCCGTCTGCGTCGCCTCGTCAAACTTCCCATGACCGATGAAATGCACCACGTCGAAAGACTCTGTCTGCAGCCTGCTATGCAGTAAGCTGGGTGTCGCATGAGCCAGCACTTCCACAGTGATGCAGCCGGCGTCAATTAGCGGCAGGAATCCTCGCAGGATCACCTTGACCTCCTGCTCGACGGACAGCCGACCAAAGCCCACCGGCTGCGCGGAAACCACAAGAAGGCGGAGCGGCCCGGCGCGAGGTGGAATGATACTCGCCGGCATGGCCGTAAGCACATTACGGATCAGATGAATGTCCTCTGTGGCCAGAAAACTACAGCGCACTTTGTCATAGGCGAATTCCCAGGGCTTCTCCGCGATCCACGGGATCATTGATGTGAAGACAATATCCAACTTCCGGTTACGCTGGCGCGAGCGGGCCTCATCATAGAGCCTCAGCACATCTCCCTGAAATAGGGCATCAAAAAGATTGATGCCGAAGTCAATCATCTTCTTGTCGTCAGGCAGACTGCCTTTCTCACGATTCGTGTATCCCTTAATCTCCTCATGCACTGCGATGATGCTACCAAAGGGCGTCGGAGGCTCGCCCTTGTCCGCCCGCAGGCGCATAGCGCTGTCCACCCGCGCGCCAGCATAGCTGGCGAAGACGCGAGCATATTTCGGTCTAGGCTTCTTGGGTTTTGGCTTTGACGTGCTCCCCACGCCTAACGGGTTGAGCATTTCGTTAGGGTCGAACTCATCCATTACCACCAGATGGAAAGTATCCGCCCCATCAGGAATCGCGGGCGGGCGCTCCCGTTCGTTTCCTGGCGGCGATGTCCTTCGGTCAGCGCTCCAGAGTTCGTCCAGCCTACGCTCGCGGCCCAAGCCGTCTGGGGTGGCAGGGGCCTTCTTCGCCTTGGGCAGTTGCGGCGGTTTACCCGTTTTCGGATAAACCTTTCCGGCAAACTCAAAATCCCGCTGGCTGATGTTCACGCCACCGGGAATCGCCACGCCATCTGTCGTGATCTCCGCTGGTACATGATAGCACATAATAGACAGCGGGTCCGCCACCGTCGTGCCCATCATAGACTTCTTCTCCAGCGGCGTCAGCACTTGCTCGCGCGTGTCCTGCTCCGTCCACTCGTTGGGCGGCTCTGCATAATACGCGATCGCCTTCTCCACATCAATCCTGCTCACGAACTCCCCGCGCAGATGCTCATGGTCAAAACCCAGAGTGTGCCCCGCCTCATGCCGCACCACGCGGAAAAATTCCGATTCGAGCGTCTTCATTGTGAAGCTATCGAGATTCATCGTCGGCTCATCCGGGTCCGTAATCTCCAGGATCTGTGTGCCCACCCATGACCAGTGCCCGCCCCCCTTCGTGCGAGTGATGCGCACATGGCCCATCCCGTTCGTTTCCGTGAACTTGATGTTCGCCGTCTTGTTCCAGGCGTTCATGTGCCTTAGAATGGTCCTGCGTAGATCCTTGGACTTAGTGTCCAGAAACTGGACAGAAAGCAGCACCCCGGACTTCGGCCAGCGAAAGCCCTTCACCAGCGCTAGCCGTCGGTCGCTCCGCCGACCACTCATCGCCTTCCTGAAGACTACCTCGTTTTCCGGATTGATTTCGATGCTGCGGCGCTGCGCCGAGGCCTCGCGCTCCGGGCTCATGATTCGGGGTCTGCAGGCGATGATGGACATAAGTGGGAGGTGGTTTCTTGGTTTGTAGACCGGGAGCTTTCAAGTTGGTAGGGCTGTTGGCTTGAGTCATCACCATCGCTACTCACCCGGACCAGTGTCAGCCGCACAGATTCTCGCGAAGTGACGGGGTAGCTCAACGAATTGTCTCGCATCTAGCGGCAGGGACAGCAAACGGCGGCAATCCTCAAAGAACCCGTCCCGGAAAAAGCTGGCGCAGCTTCTGATGAAAAAGATCCGCATGGGTTTCAAAGCCTGTCTTGGAAGGATGCAACTCATTGTGCCAGGACCCCTTTTGCACCGGCAGTGTGCCTTGCCCGTTGATTACCGTAATGCGGCGGCTCTTACTGGTGAAGCTCTCCATCAGTTTTGCAAACTGGCCCAGCATCCACTTTACCACCTCAAACGAAGCCGTGTTTTCTGGAAACGTCGGAAACCGGCGCAGTGTGAAGGTTGGCTCCAGCCACGGACCCAGCCAGCACACCCCGCGACCGTCCGGCCAAGCATAATCATAAGTGTGAAAAATCAGGTGCGTCTCCGGGCTGTACTGGTCACGCAGGGCGATCAGGCTCTCATACCCGGCCTTGAGCAGGTCCAGCGAAGGTTTGAAGTGACGCATGGACACATGCTGCCAAGGCTTGATGGACGGATCGAACTCACGCATCCACACTGCCATTCGGTCGCCCACGATGTCATTGCCACCTCCCGAAAATAGAAGCACGTCCCAATTCCCGCCTGCTGGACAGCCCTGTTCCAGATGCCTTTGCAGGGTGCGGCGCTGGTCCACGCGCAGCATGTTCTGCACCTCGTCTCCACCTTTCGCCAAGTTCAGGATCGGCACGCCGATCTTTTTTTCCAAACGCGGAATGATGCTGCCGCCGAAAGCCGGCACACCATAATCGAACCACGAGTCACCCTCCGCCAGTATTTGTAGTGGCCGACCAGCCTGCGCCTGTGCCCCGGGCGCGCCTGCGGGCCCTCGACGTCCACCGCTGGCGCGTGCGACACGCCTCGGGCCGGTGGCCGCAGTCTGTGCAGACTCTAACCCCTTCACACCGCGCTTTATCATGATTCTCAGCGTCGCTGTGTATTCCTTCTCGCGGGTCAGCCGCTCCTGCCGCTCGGCCTCCCTGAGTTGTAATTTTTGTTGGGCCACGCTGACGGCCAGCGAGCCTGTGCTCTTACCAGTCACAGCCATGGCCCGGCTTGGTGCATGCTGTTGTCCACCAGGTGTCCGCCTAGGGCCATGGGGGGGCACTATAGCACCTCTTACTCCGGCGAGGGATTTAGCTTCCCCCAGTGTCACCGGTCCCCCAGACTTTTT
Organism: Verrucomicrobiaceae bacterium; assembly: GCA_015075365.1. Taxonomy (GTDB): domain Bacteria; phylum Verrucomicrobiota; class Verrucomicrobiia; order Verrucomicrobiales; family Verrucomicrobiaceae; genus Prosthecobacter. The sequence continues at coordinate 1,687,734 of JABTUN010000002.1, read as the reverse complement.
CACCATGTTGGTCGCCGCTTCAACGGTGTTCCTTGGCGCAGATGTCTTCTTGCTAGCCCTATTGACAAGAACTCTCCGGGTACCCCCGACAGATGCCATTTTCTTAGCAGCCGATGATGCTCTTCTGGGTGATGACTTTTTCATAGAGGTTTAGGTCGAAAGTTGGGATTTGATGCTGCCAGCAGGCACGGGTTTGTTGCTCTCAATTGTTTATCGATCTTTAAAACGCTCATATTTAAGTAGAATTCACGAACACAGTCTACTCCAAAACTAAGCCCAAAACTCGGCTTAGATTCTAAAATGGCGATTTGCGCCGGGTGAATGCCGCAAAACAACTGGACCTACGAGCCTCGGATTTGATCAAATGGTAATAAGAGAACCTTCGGGCAATTGTATGAGCGTGGGGAAGCAGGCGGGTGCAAAATCTTAGCTGAGGCTGTGGCGGAATGATCGGTGCCTGATTCCCTCTACGATTCGATGATCTCGCCATCGCGGGCGATTTTGATGAAGACGTCCTCCAGGGAGGTGCTGCTGGAGCGGGAGACGATCTCTCCCGGCGTGCCTTCGCAGACGATCCTGCCCTTGTGGAGGAAGATGACGCGATCACAGACCTCCTCGATGTCACGCATGTTGTGGGAGGTGTAGAGGATGCCGATGTCCCGCTCCCGCTGCACCTTGCGCACGACCTTGCGCACCTTGTCGGCGATGTCGGGATCGAGGGATGCGGTGGGCTCGTCGAGCATGAGAAGCTCGGGATCGTTCAAGAAGGCCTTCACGAGGTTCACGCGGGTGGATTCACCGGCGGAGAGCTGGCCGGTGACGCGGCCGGCGAGGTGGGAGATCTCCAGCAGCTCCATCAGCCCGGCGATTTTCTTTTTGCGGTCCGGCACGCCGTAGATGCGGGCGAAGACGCTCAAATTCTGCCGCACGAGCAGATTGCCGGGCAGGGCGGTGTAGGCGGAGGAGAAATTGGCGCGCTTCAGGATCTCGATGCGGTGCTGGTGCAGCGGCAGGCCGAAGGCGAACAATTCGCCGCTGGTGGGCAGCGTGAGGCCGAGGAGGCAGTTCATCGCCGTGGTCTTGCCCGCGCCGTTCGCGCCGAGCAGGCCGAGCACCTCGCCGCGGTGGAGCTGGAAGGAAAACCGGTCGAGCGCCTTCACGCCGTCGAACTCGCGGGTCAAATCGCGGGCTTCAAGGATGATTTCGCGGGTGTCGGCGGGCATGCGTGGCAGTAGGAGTTCCAGGTTCCAAGTTCAAGGTTCAATGTGGGCCCAGGCGGGCTTTCCGGCCTCGAATTCGACGCGTTGTTTCGTCAGCGGGTGGTTGAAGGCCAGCTTCCACGCGTGAAGGCACAGCGACGGATCCGTGACGGCGAGTGTTTGCGTCTCGCCGACCTGGCCACCGGGCAGATAGGCCGCGTCACCGAGAATGGGATGCCCCAGATGCCAGAGGTGGATGCGGATTTGATTTGTGCGGCCGGTGATGGGGCGGGCTTCGACGAGCGCGGTGCCGTCGGAGTCGCGTCGCAGCACGCGGAACTCTGTTTTGGCCTCCTGACCGGCCTCATCGACCGTTCTGCCGCCGAGTTTGCCCGCCTCGGCGCTTACCGGCGCGTCGCAAGTGAACGCATCCCACGCCGGATGGCCCTGGACGCGGGCGAGATAGACTTTTCCCACCTCGCCGCGCTCGAACTGCGGCTGCACGAGCCTCGCAAAGTGCTGCGTCTTGCACAGCAGCATCACGCCGGTCGTGCTGGCATCGAGGCGATGCACGGTGCGAGGACGCAGCGGATGCCAGACGAGGTTGAGAATGTATTGCAGTGTGTTGCGATTGAACCGGCCGCCGACGTGCACGGGCAGCGGCGCGGGCTTGTTGAGCACGAGGATGGCCTCGTCCTCATGCAGGACGCGGATGCCGGGATTGACGTCCGGCTCGCGCATGGCGGGCGTGTGATGCAGGTAGTGCTCGCCCGCGCGCACGATGTGATCCGCGGAGACGGGCCGGCCATCCTTGCCGGTGAGGCGGCCGTTCTGCGCCGTTTGCAGCCAGACCTCGCGCCCGATGTGCGGCATGACGTGATCGAAGGCATCGACGATCGTCTTTTGATCACAGGCGGCTGGAATGTGCAGCGGGCGCTCGTGATCATACGGCACACTGCCCGGCAGCGGCGTGGTGGCGGCGCGGATGGCGGCATGACGTTGCTCGATCTGCTCGCGCTGCTGCTCCTCGGTCGTTTTGAAGCAGTAAGGACACGAAACATGCGCCACGTAGCGCGGATCGGCCTGGTCCTCCGCCGTCAGCGGTGTCTGGCAGACGAAGCACTGCGCGGACTCCGTTTCTGAGAGCGCGGGATCGACGCCGACGCGCTGGTCGAACACAAAACACTCGCCGTCGTAATGCGCGCCGCCGCATTCCTCGAAGTATTTGAGAATCCCGCCCTCGAGCTGCCACACGTGCTCAAACCCCGCGCGCTCCATGAATGGCGCGGCTTTTTCGCAACGGATGCCGCCTGTGCAGAAGGACACGATCTCCGCCTTCTTGAGTTCGGGCGGCAGCTTGGCCACGGCAGCGGGGAAATCGCGGAAGTGGTCGATCCCCGCGGGAATCGCACCTCGGAAGGTGCCGAGCTTCACCTCGTAGTCGTTGCGTGTGTCGTAGAGGACGACCGGCCTGCCCTCGTCGAGCCACTGCTTGAGCACCTTGGGCTCCAAGCGGGGCGAGGTGTACTTTGCCGGTTCGATGCCTTCGACGCCGAAGGCGATGATCTCCTTCTTGATGCGCACGAGCATGCGGCGGAAAGGCTGGTCCACGCTTTGGCTGTATTTCGGTTTCAGCCCTTCGAGGCCGGGAATGCGGCGCAGATCGTCCACCAGCGCGTCCACATCCTCGCGCGCGCCAGCGACGAACATGTTGATGCCTTCCTCGCTCAGCAGGATCGTGCCCTTGAGTCCGCGCTCCTTGCAAAACGCCAGCAGACGCGCGCGCAGCTCCTTCAGGCCGGAAAGCGGCGCGAACTGGTAGCAGGAGATGTTGGTGATCGGGGCCGTGGCGGTCATGGACCGCGGAAAAAGCACATGAAGGCGGCGACGGCGAGTGCAATTCCTCCTCGTCTCCTGCCGTTCGTCCGTCATGCGCCTGATCTTCCCGCTTCTCGTCCTCTCCACCGTCCTTCACGCCCAGCAGCCCAAGCCACCGAAGCCGCCCGCGTATCTCAGCGTGATCGAGGCCGGGGACGACTACGCGATCCAGGGCGAATACACAGGCAAGGCGGACACTGAGGAAGTCGGGGTGCAGGTGTGGGCGAAGGGAGGCGGGCAGTTTGAGGCCGCCTGCTTCACTGGCGGCCTGCCAGGGACCGGCAGGGACGGGGTTCGCAGCCCGCACGTCCGCATGCAGGGCAGCCGCGATGCTGACGGGGTGAAGGCGACTTTTCGCCTGGAGACCGCGCATGTGGTGGCGGATGGCGAGACGATGACGCTCCAGGACGGCGGGCAGAGATTCACGCTGAAAAAGGTGACGCGCACGTCCCCCACGCTCGGCGCGCCGCCGCCGGAGGGCGCGGTGGTGCTTTTCGACGGCAAGGGCGTGAACCGCTTCCCCAACTCGCGCGTGGACGCCGCGCTGAACGCGCTGGAGCAGGGCGTCACGAGCGAGGACACCTTTGGCGATTGCACAGTTCATGTGGAGTTCCTGCTGCCCTTCATGCCGGAGGCACGCGGCCAGGGGCGCGGCAACAGCGGCCTGTATCTCCAGGGGCGCTACGAGGTGCAGATGCTCGACAGCTTTGCGCTCGACGGGAAGGACAACGAATGCGGCGGGCTCTACAAGATCGCGGCGCCCATGGTGAACATGTGCCTGCCGCCGCTGACGTGGCAGACCTATGACATCGACTTCACCGCCGCGAAATACGACGCGCAGGGCAAAAAGACCGCGAATGCGAAGATCACCGTGAAACACAACGGCGTCGTGATCCATCAGGACCAGGAACTTCCGGGCAGCACCACCGCCGCGCCGAAGAAGGAGGAGAACACGCCCGGCCCGATCTATCTGCAAAACCACGGCAATCCGGTGCGCTACCGCAACCTCTGGGTGCTGCGGCGCTAAAGTGGCACGGACCGCCGGGCGGTCATGGGCGGTCAACGATCACACCATCGTCTTGAGCTCATCCAGCGCCTGTTTGGTGCGCTTGATGCCCTCGATCTCCGTGTGCTTGTCCCCTTCGTATTCAATGCCGATGTAGCCATTGTAGCCGGCGGCGACGACGATCTTGATGAGGCGCTCGAAATCGAGCGTCATCTCGCGGCCCTCGCGGCGGTCCTCGGTGTAGAATTTGCCCGCGCCGGTGTCCCAGTCGTAGGCCTTGGCGCTCATGCCTTTTTTCACCCAAGGCATGAACTCGCGCAGGCCGAGGTAGGGGTTGTAGAGCTCGCCCTTGTTGCGGTCGGTGTAGAAATTGCCGAAGTCCGGCAGGATGCCGACGCGGGCATGATCCGCGGCCTTCATCACGGCGGTGAGCCATTTGCCGTTGCTGGAGAGGCCGCCGTGGTTTTCCACGACGACATAGAGGCCGCGCTTGTCTCCCTCGACGCAGAGGCGGTGCAGTCCGTCGGCGGCGAGCTTGAGTTGCTCGTCCCAGCTCAGCTTGGGATCGCTGGCGGCGTTCACCCGGATGCTGTGGCAGCCGAGCGTGGCGGCGGCGTCGAGCCACTTGAGATGGTTTTCGACGGCTTTGGAGCGCTTCTCGTCATTTGGGTCGCCCAGGTTACCCTCGCGATCGCACATGATCAGCAGGCCGGTCACTCCCTCACCGTCCTGGCGCTTCTTCATCTCTGCGAGGTAGGCTGCGTCGGTGGCTTTGTCGAAGAACATCTGGTTCACATACTCGACGCCGTCGATGCCGAGGCTGCGTGCGATCTTGCAGAAGTCGAGGTGTGTGTGGCGCTCGGCGCCGCCCTTGCCGAAGATGCCCTTGTTCAGCGACCACTCCGCGAGGGAGATTTTGAAGGGCTCCTTTTTCTCGCCTGCGGCGCGCAGGGCGGGTGAGGCGGCGGCAGCGGCGGCGAGGGCAAAGAAATGGCGGCGGGAGGTGGTGGTGCTCATGGTGGAAGGCGAAGATTGTAAGTTGGGAACTGGAAACTGAGAACTGGAAAATGGTCCAGGGAGGCCTGGCGCGTGGTTTTCGCGCCAAGGCGGCCTTTGCGCTCCTGCAAGGCGGCACCATTGCCTGCCGTTGTGAATCCAGTCATGGACCCCTTTATCGAATTTTATCAGCAGCAGACACGCAGGCAGTTTTTTGGCCAGGTGGGCCTGCGGGCGGGGAATATCGCGCTCGCGAGCATGCTGGGCTCCCAGTTCGCGCGTGGCGCGGGCGGCACGCAGGTGCATGCGCCGCTGCCAGGGCTGCCGCACTTTGCGCCGAAGGCGAAACGCCTCATCTACCTGCACATGAACGGCGCGCCGTCGCAGCTCGACCTGTGGGACTATAAACCGCAGCTCCAGCAGCATTACGACAAGGATCTGCCGGACAGCATCCGCAATGGCCAGCGCATCACCACCATGACGAGCGGCCAGGCGCGCTTCCCCGTCGCGCCGAGCATGTTCAAATTCACGCAGCACGGCCAGTGCGGCCGCTGGGTGAGCGAGTTGCTGCCGCACACGGCGAAGATCGTCGATGACATCGCGGTGATCAAAAGCGTGCACACCAGCGCCATCAATCACGACCCCGCGTGCACCTTTGTCATGACGGGCAGCGAGGTGCCGGGCAAGGCGAGCATCGGCTCATGGCTCGCCTACGGCCTCGGCAGCGAGAGCAATGACCTGCCGGCCTTCGTGGTCTTCACGCCGAGCTTTCCGGCGGCCAGCCAGGCGCAGGCGCTCTTCACGCGCATGTGGAGCAGCGGCTTCCTGCCCTCGAAATACACCGGCGTGGCCCTGCGCGGCCAGGGCGACCCCGTTTTGTATGTGAAGAATCCGCCGGGCGTCGATCCCACCGACCGCCGTGCGATGCTCGATGCGTTGAACAAGCTCAACACGATCAATCACAGCCGCATTGGCGATCCGGAGATCCAGACGCGCATCGCGCAGTATGAAATGGCCTTCCGCATGCAGACCAGCGTGCCGGAGCTCACCGATCTCACCAAGGAGAGCAAAGCCACGCTCGACATGTACGGCCCCGATGTGCAGCGCAGCGGCAGCTTCACCCACAGCGCGATCATGGCGCGCCGCCTCATCGAGCGCGGCACGCGCGTGGTGCAGATCCTGCATCGCGGCTGGGACCAGCATAACAACCTGCCGAAGCTCCTGCGCGGCCAGGTGGAGGACAGCGAGCGTGCCTGCGCCGCGCTCATCATGGATCTGAAGCAGCGCGGCCTGCTGCAGGACACGCTGGTTGTTTGGGGCGGTGAATTCGGCCGCACCGTGTATTCGCAGGGCACGCTTACGAAGGACAACTACGGCCGCGATCATCATCCGCGCTGCTTCACCATGTGGATGGCCGGTGGCGGCGTGAAAGGCGGCATCGAGCACGGCGAAACCGACGACTACAGCTACAACGTCGTCAAAGACGGCGTCCACATCAACGATCTCAACGCCACCATCCTCCAGCTCATGGGCATCGATCACCGGAAGTTCACCTTCAAGTTTCAGGGCCTCGACCAGCGCCTCACCGGCGTGGAAGAGCATCATCCGGTGAAAGCCGTGATGGCGTGACGGATCTGTCCAACTTTGATTTGGAACTTCCCCTGCCCTGATGCACCAGTTCAGGCATGGAACTTGTCCGCCGTCTCCTTTTTGCCGCCGCCATGATCGGGATCGCCGCGATGCTTTACAGCTACTCGCGCGGTGGCCGGGAGCACTACGGGCTGCCGGACCTGCTGCGGGGTGAAAAACCGCCGGCGGACACCACCGGGGCGAAGCTCGACCTGGATGACATCCAGGTGATCCGGCGGATGAGCGACGAGTTTTCCAAGCTGTCCGCCGTGGTGCTGCCCTCCGTCGTCAGCATCACCACGGAGACACGCGTGAGCGGCCGGGTGATCTGGGACCCCTTCTACGGCCTCGTGGGCCAGCGTCCCCAGGTGATCCCCGGACTCGGCTCCGGGGCCATCATCAGCCCGGACGGCCTGGTGGTGACGAATTACCACGTCATCGAGGACGTGAGCGCCATCAACGTCACCACCAACAGCAACGCGAAGTATCCCGCCGTCGTGCTGGGCGCGGACCCGGAGCGCGACATCGCGCTGCTGCGCATCGAGAGCACCCGGAAGGACTTTCCCGCCCTCACCTTTGCCAACTCCGACGATGTGCGCGTAGGGCAGATCGTCTTCGCGGTGGGCAATCCCTTCGGCCTGAGCGGCACGGTCACGCAGGGCATCATCAGCGCGCGTGACCGGCATCTCAGCGACAGCCAGATGGACTACCTCCAGACCGACACCGTGATCAATCCGGGAAACTCCGGCGGGCCGCTCGTGAACATCCATGGCCAGATCGTGGGCGTGAATGTGGCGATCTACCGTGGGGACGAAAATGTGCGCGCCTGGCAGGGCGTGGGCCTGGCAGTGCCGGCCAATGCTGCGAAAATGGTCGTCGATCTCATCCTGGACCGCATGAAGCAGACGGCGCTGGACAGCAGCCGCGTCTCCACCATCGGCCACGGTTACCTGGGACTGGAGGTGCTCACCGAGCCAGTGGAGATCGCCGCGCTATGGGGCACATCGCCCAGCGGGGCGCTGGTTTCAGGCATTGACCCGCGTTCGCCCGCGGCGGCGGCCGGGCTGCGTGTGGGAGATGTGATCACCAAGTTCCAGGGCATGTCCTTCCAGACGCCGGCCGGCCTGCTGGAGACCATCCGGAAGCAGCGCCCTGGCAGCAGCGTCATCCTGCAGGTGATCCGCGCCAACGAACGAAGGGAAGTCAAGGCGGTGATCGGCAAACGGCCCGACCTGCAGTAGTCCGGCGGGCGCGGAACGGGAGAATCGGGCCGGAAGTGCCTTTCTGATTGCCTGCCTGCATGAGTCTCGGCACACTCCGCGCCGCCTCTATGCTCCATCGTCTTCTTTTGATCGCCACCTGCGGCCTGCTGGCCGCCTGCGCCTCCGGCCGTGTGAACACCCAGGCAGAGGCCGCGCGCCGCGCCGCCATCGCCGCCGAGCCGCGCGGGGACTATTTTGTGGCGCGGCGTTTCTTCATCGATCACACGCACTTTTGGGGCTATGTGCGGCGGCCGGGCGAGTCCTGGGACCGCTCCAGGCTCGTCATCATGAACGAGCGCTACTGCAAGATCCCCGACCGTCTTCCGGAGAGCGCGGGCAACCCAGGCGGGCCGGGGGCTTACGGATTCAACCACAACCATGAATATCACCTCTGGGGTGAGTTCACCGGCCGCAAAATCTTCGACCCAAACAGCAACATGGTGCTGCCGGAGTTCATGCTGCGCAGCTACAAGCTGGTGAACGCCCGTCCGGGCTTCCTCTTCCGCTCGAACGAGCGGTTCAACGGCACGCAGCTCCTGCGCGCGGAGCCCGGCTCCGTGCCGTGAGAGTGACCGGGGAACCTCACCGCTGCATCACCGGCAGCACGATGTGCGAGGGATGCTCCGCGTCGTGTTGGATGGTGTTGAGCGCGGTTTTCATCCGCCGGTGCTGCTGAAGAGGCTCGCCAGTGTTCGGGTTCACGTCGAAACGCGGGAAATTGCTGCTGCTGATGTCCACGCGGATGCGGTGGCCTTTTTTGAAGACGTTGCTCGTCGGGTAGAGCCGGATGGTGAGCGGGTAGATCTGGCCGGGCTCCATGAGCTTCTCCTCCTTCAGCGAATCACGAAACCGGGCGCGGCAGATGCCATCGGCGATGTTGAGGTCGAAACCGCCGGGCCAGTCGGCGCTGGCGGGATGCACATCGAGCAGCTTCGCGGTGAAATCGGTGTCCACGCAGTCGGAGGAGACCCACAGCTTCACTTCGAGCTCGCCGGTGACCTCGATATCGTGTTCCAGCGGCGCGGTTTGGAAGACCAAAACGTCGTTGCGGGCTGAAAGCGGCAGCGGCTGCTGCCAATTCCACACATGAGGTCCACCACGCTGATCCCATGCGCCTTGCAGCATGATGCCATCGCCGCTTGAAATGTTGCCGCCGATGGTAGGAACAGGGTTCTTCGGGTCAAATGTGTAGCTGGAGCTACCGGACTGCTTTTCGGTCGAAAGCACGCCATCAGCTCCAAAGTAGAAAGCGGTGCTCTTCGTGCCCGCGGGCGGCCATGAGTCGGTGTCGTGCCATTGGCCGCCATGGAAGAGTTTTCCCTCCGGCGTCTTGTGACCATCGCCGGTTCCCATGGTGAAGTAGCGCACCTTTTTGGCAAAGGGACATGGCTTCTGCTTCATGACGTGGTCATACCAGCTCACGCGCCAAGCGAGTTCATCAGCGATCGCGGCCTCCGCGCCGAAGTCTGCCATGCCATGCGAGCTTTTCGCCTGCTGGCCGTGAATCCACGGACCCATGATGAGATACACGTCGCTTTTCAGTGCCGGCGTGAGAGCGCGAAAGTTCGCCGTCGTATTGCCGGCCCAGGAGTCATACCAGCCGCCGACGAGCATCACCGGCATGTCTTTGTAGTCGGCGGCGTGGTCGAGGATGTTGTTCTGCCGCCAGAAGTCGTTGTTCGCGCCGTTCCGCATCGCTTGAACGAGCCAGTCCTCGTATTCCGGCGCGAGTTTCAGCGGCGTGAGGCCTGGACGCAGCGGCAGGTTCGCCAAGTAGTGAAAGCGGTTGTCCGCCATCTCCTTCAGCACGGCCTCGGTGGCGGGATCTTGGGCCGCGTTGCTGCCTTTGCCGCCGTTGAGCATGATCCAGTTCCAGAAGCGCATCTCAAAGGCACCCGCGTTCCGCATCGACTGCACGCCGCAGTTCGACACCGCGTCCACCGGAATGACCGTCGCAAGCCCCGGTGCCTTCGCGAGCGCCATCGCATGCTGCGTGCCGCCGACGTAGCTGGTGCCGATCATGCCGATCTGCCCGTCGCTCCACGGCTGCGAGATGATCCACTTCGCGCAATCGACGCCATCCGGGCCGTCGTCCGTCATCCAGTGCCACACACCCTCGCTGGCGTAGCGGCCCCGCGTGTCCTGCGCGATGAAGATGTAGCCATGCTGCGCGAAGTATTCGCCCTGCTTCTTCGCGCCGTTCTTGTTGTAAGGCGTGCGCGTCAGGATCACCGGCAGCTTTCCCGCGAGCGCCTCCGGTTTGTAAATGTCCGTCGCCAGCTTCACCCCATCGCGCATTGTGACCATGACGGTCTCCGGCTCCGCGTGGATGGTGAGGGCAAGAAGGAAGAGGCTGAGGAGCGTGCGCATCACGAATGAATACGCTGAGGCAGGCCGCGTTTTTGAGTACTTGCTATCAGGACCATTTTTTGGGTAGCGTGCGGCATGAAAACGATTGTCTGGTGCGCTCCCCCGCTGGCTGTCCTCGCGGGCATTTTTGCAGGAAGAGTGTTTTCCGATGCCATGCGAAGGGATGACACGGAGCCGCAGACGATCGCCGTGCAGGATTCGAACGAGAAAAAGCCAAAGGCTTCCCAGATCGATTCCGCGCGGCTCTCCTGGGATGTGGACGACCCGGACGGCATGCTGAACGTGCTGCGCCAAATGAGTCCGGAGGCCGCTTATGAGGCGCTGTTCAGCCTGCACCTCGAAAAAGCCGGGGAACTCCTCGCCAAACTCGTCGAGGAGCATGACGCCGTGGATGGAGAAAGCCTGCTGCGGGCCTTTCTCCGTCATCCCGAGCATTTTCACAGCTACTCCATCGCCAGCACCGTCTTTTGTCAGGCCGCCGAGGATGATCCGGCGCTGGCCTGGCGCGAGGCGGAGGCACATGGGCTGCATTTTCTGCCTGGCATGCTCCCCGCGCTGGCACAGGGCATGACGCGCAAGGACCCGCTGGGCGCGATCAAACATGCGGCCACCATCCGCAGTCCTGGTATGCGCGAGTTTTTCACCCGCGAAGTGATTGAAGAATGGTCTGGCAGAGACACAACCGGGCTGCTGGATTGGCTGGGCAAGCAGCCGGACGCGGCAAAACTGGCACGACAGGTGAAATGGGGCCGCATGGAAATATCCTCCGCGGCGCAACTGGCAGAAATCGCCCGGCTGATGCCCGCAGAGGCCCTTCAAAACCTCACCGATTCAGAATTGCTCTTCGGAAAGCCGGCAGAAAATCTTTGGATCAGACGCACCGACTGGCTGCTGGCCATGCCACCCGGAGCCGCACGCGAAAACCTGTGCCACGTCGCGGCGATGGGTCTCCTCAGCATCGATCCCGAGGCAGCTCTGGCGCTCCTGCCAGCGATGGCACAGCCGGAAGTGCGCCGACAGGTGCTCACGGCGGTCGCAGGGTTCCGTGCCGCCGCGTCGCCGGAGGAGGGGCTAGCCTTTGCCGACAGCCTGCCGGATGCGCAGGAGCGGCAGGCGGCGCGCTATGCGGCCTTTGTCACCTGGGCGGAGAATGATGCGCCCGCCTTCACCCGCCACGCCATGGCAGGCGATGATCCAGATGCGAAACGCGTGCTCTCTTCTGCGGGCATCCGCTGGGCCATGCAGGACCCTGAGGGTGCTGCCGCCTTCGCCTTTGAAAACGATGTGCCCAAGGATGACAAGGCCGCCGGACCTTTTTCGGGCATGCTTGCCTCCGCCGTGCAGACATGGGCGGGCAAAGACCCCGTCGCATCAGCCAGTTGGGTCAATGAGCTGCCACGCGGCCCCCAGCGTGACCGGGCGGCGGCAGGCATCGCTCTCGGTGTCGCGTTTCGTTTCCCTGACGAGGCCATGATCTGGGCGCAGGACATCGCAGACGAGGCCTCGCGCCGTCAGACCATCGGCCTGTGCTTTTCCACGTGGCTCACCCGGCAGCCGGAGCAGGCTGCGCAATGGCTCGCTGCCGCGCAGATGGACGACACGACACGCCAGCGCCTCAGCACCGTGCTGCAAAACCGGCGCGGAAGGCCCTACTCGGGGTCCATGCAAAACATCAGCCAGGGAATCATCGTGATTCACTGACTCATCCCATGAAACTCACTCTCATCTGCGCACTCCTTTTTGCCTGCGGCCTGCTGGCTGGCATGAGGTGGGCTTCCATCGCTGGAAAACACAGCCCCGCAGCGGTGGAGATGCATGCTCCAGGCTCCACCGACGCGTTTGCGGAATGGCAAACGCTCACCAAGGCAAAGAGTGGTGGAGATGAGGCAAGTCGCGCACGTCTGGCCGCTCAAATGGCCAGGCTCGACGGATTCAAGGCGTGGCAGGCCATCGTGTTAGCGAGGTCGCGGCCCAAACTCGCGGATGTCGAGGCACTCGCCCGCCGCTGGACATCGCGAAACGGGCGCGAGGCCGTCGAATTCGGACTCGGCATCACCGATCCGATTCTACGCGGTGCTTTTCTCTCCGTGGCGCTTTCACGCTGGTTTGGCCGCGAGGCGGAAACCATGCTGGCATGGCTGCGCAGCAGACCGGACAGGCAGCAGCTCGTCACACGCATCACGCAGTTGGAGTACATGGACTTTCTCCCGCAGGATGCCGCCGCTCTGGGCCACCTGGCGGCCTTGTATGAAGGCGGACCGCTCAATGCACCCTACTCGAACCACGTTCTACATGTGTGGAGGCACGCTAACCAGCGTGAAGCGGCCACCGCCTGGCTGCGGCAGCAACCCGCGTCCTTTGAGCGTGATCTTGCCTGGCGGAGCATCGCCACGGAAATGGCGCACACCGATCCCCAAGCCGCTGCCAGTCTAGCAGCGGAGGTCTCGGATGAGAGTTTGCGTCGGCAGGTCACCAGCACGGCGGCAGCCTTTCTCGCCCGGCGGAATCCAGCGGACGCTTTCGCCTTTGCCTCCAGCCTGCCTGAGGGAAAAGACCGCACCACAGCATGGCAGAGCGTGCTCGGCACATGGGCGCTTGATGATCCTTCCGCAGCGGTGGATTATCTCCGCCAGAATACCAACTCGATCACCGTGGAGATGATCCAGCCGCTCACACGCCAGTGGTCTCTCACACAGCCAGCGGAACTGCTCCGAGTCGTCCAAAACATGCAGGGGGCGGATGAAGCCCGTGTGAGCATCGTCAGAAACGTCATCTCCGAATGGAGGCGGCAGTCTTCAGACCAGGCACGCCAATGGCTGCAAAGCCACGATGCCTCCTGGCTCCCCGAAGCTGATCTGAAATCGCTGCAACGAACCGTCGATCAGCCGATTTCCCTTGGCAGTGGCGGCCGCACGGTGCAGGGACGCCGCTTCTGGTTCGGAGGCTGATGGCTTCTGCCGCGCTGCGTCTTACTCTTCAAAGTCCGACGCTGCGCAGCCAGCGGGAGATGTCCTCGTCGGGTCGAAAAACGGGAATGTCGATGGGCACGAGGCCGTCTTCGGTGCGCACGAGGTTCGCCTGATGCGCATCGAGAGCAGCACATCATCCGCAGCACGGTAAAAGGCATCTTGAGAGGCCGGAACAGGCATAAAGTCACGCTCATGGAAGAACGCTGCGATCTCCTCCACCGTGGGTGCCTCGCCCGTGATGTCCCGCTGCGAGACGACGATGGAAAGGCCGTAACCCGCCGGCAGGATGCGCTCCAGGCGCACGTCATCGCCAAAGACCGCGTTGAACAGGCTCCACCTCTCCAGGTAGATCATCGGCGTGCCTTTGCCCATCACCAGCCGCTTTGCGGGCCGGTTCGTCAAGGGATCAAGGTCATAGCTGATCTGCGGCGCGGCTCCGTAGGTCTCCGGGTGCGTGGCCTTGAAAACAAGCCTCGATGCTTTGTCGAGGTGAACTCGATGCTCTTCACCCGCGAGGTCACTCAGCGGAATCAGCTCATGCTCGCCGCCAAGGAAGCCGGCGTCTCTTGCCCACTGGAGGAGCTCGTGCTCCTCAAACTCGAGACGCGTAAACCAGCCACTCTCTTTAATTCCAGGGCTTGCGCGATAAACTCCTCGGAGGTGCGCAAGGGCTGCTTCAAGCGGATTTGACGGTCCTTCTCCCACAGGGCTTTGAGTTTGGGGTTGGTGCGGAGGAGTTCCTCCGTGCTGACGACTTCGGTCTTCATGGGGAGATTTTAACGGACGGCAGATCGGGTGACCAGCGGAAGTTTTTCACAGCGCCTTACTCCGCGAGGAGTTTGGCCGCCTTCTCCTCGAGCCCGCCGCGGGCGCTGGTGCTCACGACCATGCCTTTCTTGTTCACCAGCCACATCGCGGGGATGGAGTTGATGCCGTATCTCGAGGAGATCTCGTTCTTCCAGCTCTTGCCGTCGAAATACTGCGGCCATTCCATGCCGCGTTCCTTCACAAAGGCCTCCAGCTTGCCTTTGTCGGAGTCGAGCGAGATGCCGATGATTTCAAATCCCTTCGGATGCAGCTCCTTGTAGGCCTTGAGCACGTTCGGGAGCTCCGCCACGCAGGGGCCGCACCAGGTGGCCCAGAAGTCGATCAGCACGACCTTGCCCTGCATTTTCGACAGATCGACCTCGCGCCCGTCCACGGCGGTGAATTTGAGGTCGAGAGGCTTGGTCTTGAGATCCGCGGTGGCCTTGATGCTTTTGATCTTGCCCTCGACCATGCTGTTACGCTTCTCAGCGGGGAAATCCTTGAGGTGCTTCTCCGCCTTGGCCATCCAGGCCGTGGTATCGCCGCTCTCCTCAGCCGCTTCGAGCGATTGCATCACGTTGATGAAGCTCGCCTCGGACTTCGTTTCCGGCTTGGCGTCCTCGGCCCTTATAATCTCCTCGAGAGTGACAGGCGGCGTTTCGGGCGCATTCACTCCGGCCATCTGGCGGGCACGTCCCACCATGGATTCAAACAACGCGGCGTCATAACGCCCGGGATTCTTCGGCGCGGCCTTCATGGCCGCCGCGAGGGCATCATCGAAGGCCTTCAGGCTCGTTTTGAGGAACTCAATCGCCTCCTCACGCGACTTTGGGCGCTGTTTCGGGCTCTTGATGGCCTCAATGGCGTCTGTGACCTTCTGCCATTCAGCATCGCCATCAGCGGCACGGAGTGAGGACGACATGGCCGCCAGCAAGGTGGCGATTCCGAGGGAGAGAAGGCGATGTGCTTTCATGCCGTGAAGGCTACACGACCACCACGCTGACTGGCAATGGCTAAAGCAACGATTTACCGGCCGATGAAGGCTCACTTCACAATCTCGCCCACGAGCAAAATGGCCCCCGGATAGAACGCGGTGCCTTCGAAGCGTTTCGGGTCGTCGATCTTGTTGCCGTTCTTTGCGAGGATTTTGGCCTTGTCGGGAACCTCGGGGCTGATTTCGATCTTCACGGTGTGGACGGTGTCCGGCAGCTCGCTGCCAAGGCTGAGCGTGGCGAGGCGGTGGTAGGTGCAGTAGGCGTCGATGCGTGGCACGAGCTTCACCGGCTGATCATCGACAGTGACGCTCACCTGACCGCAGTCAGGCCCGATGATGTCGTAGATCGAAGCTCGCGTGCCTTTGAACTTAAAGGTAAGCGCGTCGCCGGGCTTGGCGGCCTTGTGGAGGGCGCTCATGCGATTGCTCCAGCGTTTCGCAAAGTCGGCCGGGGCGGGCTGGAAGCCGCTGGAGAGCGTGGCGGCGGTGATCGGCACGAGTTTGGCCTGCTCGTAATTCGTCGCGATGAACGGTGCGCCGGGCGTGTGCGGGCCTTTGGCCTTCGACGCGGCCTCGATAGGCTTCAACGACCGCACGATGGCCGCAAGGTAGAGCTCGTGGCCGGTTTCCACATGCGGATGCACGCTGTCGGGAGCGAAGACGAACTTGCCTTCGAGCGCTTTCTTCTCCTCGTCGGATTTCGGCAGCTTAGCCTTCCACACGAGCCTGCCCTCCTTCGCCAGCTTCGCAACCTCCATGCCCATGTGGATGGTGGGGATGTCGTAGTGATCGGCGATCTTTTCCATTGCACTGGCGCTGCGTTGGAATTTGCCGTCGAGCATCGCGGGCGCGAGCGCCTCGGTCAGCGTATAGACAAAACAGATGTCGCAGTCCGGCAGCGCCTTCCAGGTCTGGCGCACGATGCCCTCCATGCAGCGGAGAATCTGCTCCGGAGCCGCGCCGCCGTCGTTCACGGCGAATTCGACAAACAACAGGTCCGGTTTGTGATCGAGCACATCCTGCTTGAGCCGAAACACGCCAAGGTCGGAGCCCGTGCCGCCGATGGCCGCGTTGATCTCGCTGAACTTTGCCTGCGGCCAGGTCTTCTGGAAATGCGCCAGCGTCTTCGGCCGCCAGCCCGGCTGCGCGGTGATCGAGCCGCCGAGGTAGCCGATCTTCACCTCCGCGCCCGCGGTGGCCGCCTTCGCGAGGAAGTTCGGCAGCCCGGCACGCGGTCGGCACTCCTGGGCGGGCACGAGGTCATCTGCGGCGGAAACAAAGACAGCGGTGACGAGGAAAAGGAGGGCTGGCAGGCGCATGGAGGCGGGATGTTTCAAGTTTCTGGTTCCACGCTCCAGCAGGGGGCATGCGAAACCTGGACGATGAAACCATTGGCACGGGGGATGAAGGACGGCTAGTTTTCCCGTTCAATTTCCACGTTCCATGAAGGGAAACGACCCAGATCTCAAAACCGAGCGCAACTGGCGCGGCGAAGCCGGCCTGCGGCTGCCCTTTTACCGCCGTGCCTGGTTCAGCGCGTTGATCGCCCTGTTCCTGCTGGTGCTGGTGGCCGCTTTCGGCACCTACAGTGTCCTGGTGGCCCCCCTGCGCAAGGAGGCGGAGAAGTTTGACCTTTCTGAGCTGCGCAAACTGGAGTCGGCCAGCATCATCTATGACCGCTCCGGCGAGGAACTGGCCCGGCTCTATGTGCTGAACCGCACGCCGATCAACATCAAGGACGTGCCGCAGCACTTGATCGACGCGCTGGTGGCGCAGGAGGACAGCCGGTTCTTCAAGCACGACGGCGTGGACTACATCGGCCTGACGCGCGCGATGTGGCTGAACTTCCGTGCGGGCGAGGTGACGCAGGGGGCCAGCACGATCACGCAGCAGCTTTCCCGGCAGACCTTCAAGCTCCTGGAGCGGAGTTACAAGCGCAAGATCCTGGAGGCCTTTCTGGCGCAGCGCGTGGAGCGGCACTACTCGAAATCCGAGATCTTGGAGCTCTACCTGAACCGCATCTTTTTCGGTGCGAATTTCTATGGCGTGCAGGCCGCCGCTCAGGGCTACTTCGGGAAAAACGTGAAGGACCTCACCATTGAGGAGTCGGCGACCCTCTGCGGCCTGATCAAGAGCCCCAACAACATCCAGCCCCTGAAGCACCCGGAGCGTGCGCTGAAGGAGCGGAACTATGTGCTCGACCGCATGGTGGAGGAGGGCACGCTGACCTCCGACGAGGCGGAAAAGATCAAGCGCAAACCCATGATCACCGCGCCACAGAGCACGGATCCGCGCCTGAGCTACATTTTTGACTCTGTGCGCCAGGAGGTGATGAACCTTGTGGGCGAGGAGCGCGCCGCCATTGGCGGCTTTAAGATCTACACCAGCATCAACCAGGAGCTCCAAAAGAAGGCCGAGGAGGCCCTGCAGAAGCATCTCACCTCCGTCGAGAAGCGGTCGGGCTACGAGCACCAGACTTTTGAGCAGTTCCGCGGCATCATCAGCGACTACCGCGCACGGCTGAAGCGGGGCGAGATCGATCCATCCACGCCACGCCCGAAGCCGGAGTATCTCCAGGGAGCTGTTGTCGTGATGGACAACAAGGATGGCAGCGTGCTCGCCATGGTGGGCGGGCGTGATTTTGGTGACAGCCAGTTCAACCGCGCCACAGACAGCCTGCGGCCGGTGGGCACGGCCTTCACGCCGTTTGTCTATGCGGCCGCCTTCAGCAGCCCCGGCCTGTATCCGGGCACAAAGGTGGATGACAAGCCCTTCGACAACCGCCGCGTGCAAATCGGCGGCACGGAGGGCTTCCTGGGCGAGTGGGGAGCGGAGGAGGACAGCCCGAAGTGGACCCTCTCGGCCATCAGCTACCGTGATGCGCTCGTGCATGGCCGCAACTCCGCCACCATGTATGTCGGCGAGCGTGTGGGCATGCCGATGGTCAAGCAAGTGGCACAAAAGGCAGGCATCACCTCAACGCTGAGCGATTATCAAAACCTCTACCTCGGCGCGAGCGAGGCGCGCCTCACCGAGATGTGCCTGGCCTACTCGAACTTTCCAACCCTGGGCAGCCGGCCGAGGAAGCTGCACCTCATCCAGCGCATCACCGACAGCCAGGATAAGCTGGTCTATCAACTCCCGGAGGACACGGTCGAGACCGTCCAGAGCATGGACCCCATTGCCGCCTACCAGACACATGTCTGCCTTGACCAGGCCCTGCATCACGGCACCGGCAGCCCGGCCGTGAGTGATTACAAGCTGGGGGACTTCCCGGTCGCAGGGAAAACGGGCACGCATTACGATTTCAAAGATCTATGGTTCCTCGGTTACAGTTCCAGCGTCACCTGCGGCGTGTGGGCTGGCTTTGACAAGCAGAAGACCATCTACCCGGGTGCCTTTTCCAGCCGCGTCGTCCTGCCGGTGTGGGTGGACATCATGAACGCCTCCACCGTCATGCACCCGGCCACGGACATCACACCGCCAGACACAGCCGAGCGCATCGAGTTGTGCCAGAAAAGCGGCCTGCGGGCCACCGACTTCTGCTATGACAAAATCAAGGGGCCGAACGGCGTCGAGAAGTCCATCCGCTCCACCTACATCGAGTATGTGCGCCCGGGAACCCCGATCGAAGGCTATTGCACCGTCCACACGGGTGAGGGCCTGCCAGGGGACCTCACCGCTTCCATGCAGCACCTAGGCGGGATCGGCTCGATCGAGGGCCCCAGCTTGGTGGACACCACCAAATGGTCCCATGTGGAGCCCGTGCGCATGCGCGGCGTGACCGTCATCGGTGCGGACCCCTACAACTCCGCCACCGCCGTGCCCAAGGCCAGTCCCGTCAACGACGACGGCACACCCGTGCGCAAGGCCATCCCGGTCGATCCCGCCGGCGATCCGGACACCGAGCCGGTGCTGAAGCTGGCACCGCCGCCGCCGATGAAGATCGAGCTGTGAGGCTGCCGCTGTTCAGCGCAGGAGCAGTTTTGCCCGCTCGTTTGTCGCGTCGAACTCCCCCTCCCACTTCGCCACCACCAGCATGGCCAGCGTGTTGCCGATCAGGTTCGTGATGGCGCGCGCCTCGGACATGAAGCGATCGATCCCCAGGATGATCGCCAGCCCGGCGACGGGAATCGTGCCGGTCGAGGCCAGCGTGGCCGCCAGCGTGATGAATCCGCCGCCTGTCACAGCCGCCGCGCCCTTGGAGGTCAGCAGCAGCACGCCCAGGATGCCCAGCTCCTGCCAGAATGTGAGATGCGTGTCCGTGGCCTGCGCCACGAACAGCGCCGCCATCGTCAGGTAGATGCTGGTGCCGTCGAGATTGAAGGAATAGCCCGCCGGCAGCACGATCCCCACCACGCCCTTCGAGCAGCCTGTGCGCTCCATCTTTTCCATCAGCGCCGGCAGCGCTGCCTCCGAGGACGATGTGCCCAGCGTCAGCAGCAACTCCTCTTTAATATGTACGAGCACCTTCCAAATGCTGAAGCCGTTCCACCGCGCGATCAGGCCCAGCACCACAAACACAAAGAGCAGGCAGGTCAGATACACGCAGGCCAGCAGCAGGAGCAGTTTTCCCAGCGCGCCCACTCCATACTTGCCGATGGTGAAGGCCATCGCCCCGAAGGCCGCCACCGGGGCGGCCTTTGTCACGATCCACACAATCCCGAAAAACATCTGTGACACCGCGTGCAGCAGATCCGTGACGCCGCGGGCGCGTTCCCCCAGCCGCGCCAGCGCGATCCCCGCCAGAATGGCGATGAAGAGCACCTGGAGGATCTCCCCCTCCGCGAAGGCGCTCACAAAGGTCTTGGGAATGATGTGCATCAAGTGCCCCGCCACCGTCTGCTTCTCCGCGGAGCTCTGGTAGGCCTCCACTTTTGCCATGTCCGCCTGGCTGGCCGCCGCCTGCGCCGGGTCCACATGCATGCCCGCACCCGGCTCCACCACCTTCGCCACCACCAGCCCGATGATCAGCGCCAGCGTCGTCACCACCTCAAAATAAAGCAGCGCCTTCCAGCCCACGCTGCCCAGCTTCTTCAGATCGCCCATGCCTGCGATGCCATGCACCACCGTGCAGAAGATGATCGGCGCGATCAGCATCTTCACCGCGTTCACAAACGCCGTGCCCAGCGGTTCCAGCGTCGCGCCGGTCTCCGGCTCCACCAAACCCAGCAGCACTCCCAGCACGATGCCGATCAGGACCTGCACATACAAACTTTTGAGCCATTTCATGGCCGCCGATGCTGGCAGGCCCGGCGAAAAAGCCAAGCACCAATCCTCATGGCCTGCCACGCCAGTTTCCGGTCAAAAAGCCGCCCTTTTTCACCCCGGCACGCCTCCTGCGGCATTCCCCGTTGATTCCGCCGCGTCCGCGCCCATAGATGGCGGCCCAAACTCCCCTTTTCCCATGCCCAAATTCATCGAAATGCCCAAACTCAGTGACACCATGACCGAGGGAACCCTCGCCAAATGGAGCGTCAAGGAAGGGGACAAGATCGCCATCGGCAAAGCCATCGCGGATGTCGAAACAGACAAAGCCACCATGGAATACGCCAGCCCGTTTGAGGGTGTCGTCCACAAAATCATCGTCCAGGCCGGCTCCAAGGTGCCGCTGAACGCCCCGCTGGCCGTCGTGCTCGATGAGGACGAGGTCGCTCCGGAAAATCTCGATGAATTGATCGCCAATGCGCAGGCCATCGCCGCGCCCGCACCGGTCGCCGAGAAAAAAACCGCGACCAGCGCCACGAAGGCCGCGGCAGCCGGTCCGCGTCTCCCGCAGGCTCCGCAGCACAAATCCCGCGCAGCCGCCGGTGGGGCCGCGCTGCGCGTGAAAGCCTCTCCGCTGGCCAAAAAGATCGCCGCCGAGCGTGGCGTCGATTTGAACTCGCTCGTGGGCACCGGCCCTGGCGGACGCGTGGTCCGTGCCGATGTCGAAAACGCTCCCGCAGGCGGTGCAGGAGCCCGCTTGGCCGCCACACCGGCCATCCGCCCCACCTTTGGCCCTGAGGACGAACGCGTCGCCACCTCCTCGATGCGCAACATCATCGCCGAGCGCCTCCTGGCCTCGAAGACGCAGATCCCGCACTTCTACCTCCAGATGGAAGTCGATGCCGCGCCGCTCATGGAGTTCCGTGCCCACCTCAACGCCACCAGCGAGAAGACCGGCGGCAACAAGTACACGGTGAACGACTTCATCCTGAAGTCCGTCATCCGCGCCGCGCAGGCCCAGCCCGCCATCAACGCTGCCTGGGATGGCGATGCCATCGTGAAATTCAAATCCGTCGGCCTCAGCGTCGCCATCGCCATCGACGACGGCCTCGTCACGCCGGTCATCAAGCAGGCGGAAAAGAAAACGCTGCTCGAAATCAGCCAGAGCGTCAAAGACCTCGCCGGCAAGGCCAAGAACAAGAAGCTCAGCCCCGATGACTTCGCCGGCGGCACCATCACCGTGTCGAACCTCGGTGCCTATGGTATCGACCAGTTCGCCGCCATCATCAATCCGCCGCAGGCTGCCATCGTCGCCATCGGCAGCATCCGCAACGTGCCCGTCGTGAACGACAAAGGTCAAATTGTGGCCGGTCAGCGCATGTGGGTCGGCCTCAGCGGAGACCACCGCGTCGTCGATGGCGCCGTCGCCGCCACCTTCCTCGCGGAAATGCGCAAGCTGCTCGAAAACCCGGCGCTGATGCTGGTGTGATCGAAAATCACTTCCACACACCCGCCGCTCGCAGCACCGTCTCATGCACGGCGATGTCGTGCGCGGCGTCCCAGGCGAGTTTTTTCTCCCCGCGCACGATTTTCGCCAGATCGACGAACTCCGCCGCATAACGGTCTTTCGGCACGTCGAGCTGAAATGACTGCGAGCCCTTCCTGTGACCTCCGCGTGCCTTGGTAAGCGAGAGATTCACCTTCCCGCTCTCCAACGGCAGGATTTCGAAGGTTCCCTCGGTGCCCGTCACGTTGAAGCGGCGGCGCGGCCCTCCAAACGGGTCGGCATGATTGCACCGGATCACCGCGGTGGCTTTGGCGTATTGCAGCACGGCCATCTGGTTGTCCTTCACGCCATCCGCACCCGCTGGCGTCGAAAAAGCTGACACGGAGACCGGTTTGCCCAGAATCGTCAGCGCGGCATCAATAATGTGGCATGCCAGCTCAAACATGCCGCCTCCATCGAGCTCGCCGAGCTTCCTTCGCGTGCCCGGATCAGCCAGCTTGCCCATCGCGGCGTCGATTTCGGTGATCCCGCCCAGCCAGCCCTCACGCACGGCCTGGAAGAGAAGTTCGAAGGCCGGGTTGTAGCGCAGCATGTATCCCATCTGGACGGTGAGTCCTCGTTTCTCCGCATCCAGGCGCATTTGCTGGAACTCCGCATGATTCAACGCGCCCGGCTTGTCGAGATGCACATGTTTTCCTGCCTCGATGCAGCGCCGCGCCATCTCACAGGACGCCTCAATGGTGGTTTCAACCGCCACTGCCTTCAAATCCGGCGTGGCGAGCAGCTCCTCCACGCTCATCGACTTCACGCCCTCGTATCCTTTTGGCCCTGTGCACCCCACCACCTCCCATACATCTGTCAGCGAGCGCATCGCCGCCATTTTGCCGCTCGCGTGCGCGTGTTCCGTGCCGATCTGCCCGATCCGAAGCCGGGTGTCGTTTCCAGCGGCGAAGGCGGCCGTGCCGCAGGCGAGGAGAAAGGAGCGTCGTTTCATGCGGCCGTGTGAACGCCGTGATCGCGTGCATCCTCGCGCGCAAAACTGCCTCATGACATGAAAACGCCGCGGAGGAAGTGCTCCGCGGCGTCGAACTTGGCCGCGCAGGCCATGTCACTTCACGACGGGACGCAGCAACATGTTACGATAATCGACATTCGTGTGGTCCCCTTGGAGATAGATGGGGCCGGGCTTGAACTCGTCGCTCGTCATCGCGCCGCCTGTGCAGCCGAGCACGGGCTGGTTGTCGATGATCGTCTTGCCATTGAGGATCACAGTGAGGTGGCGGTCCACCAGCGTGATGTCGAGCGTCTGCCACTCACCGATGGGCTTTTCAGCGGCCACCGCAGGCGTGATCCGGCTGTAGAGCGCGCCCATGTGATGGGAGTCGAGCGGCTTGCCAAAGCTCTCCATGATCTGCACTTCATAAATGCCGCGCAGGTAGATGCCGCTGTTGCTGCCCTCCTGGGTGCGGACCTCGGTCTTCAGATTGAAGTCCTCGAACTCGGCATCGGTGCGCAGGTTGCCGTAGTGCTTGCCCTTTTCCTTGGTCACGCGGTTCATGAGGATGCCGTCTTTGACGCTCCAGCCGTTGTCCACGCCTTCCTTCAGCAACCGCCAGCCGGTGAGATCCTTGCCATTCAGAAGCTGGATCTGCGGGCCGAAGTTCACCTTGGAGAGGTCAGGCCGTGGCGGCAGGTCGGGGATGCGTTTGCCGGTGAAGGCGGCGGGCTCACCCATCTGCTTGCCAGCGGGATTGTGCTTCACCGTGGTCAGGCTCAGCGTGTCGCCGCTGCGCGTGGCGGTAATCGTTTCAGTGGTAACCTTGCCCTCCTTGTTCTTCTGCTCGCGGGTGACGATCAATGTGTCTCCCTCGACCTTGGTGCCCGCCGTGGGGACCACGCTGCCCCCGCCCCAAAGCACGTTGCTGCTCAGTTTGCCCTCCTTTTCCTCGACACCGAGCCAGCCCGCGCCGCCTCCGGGAATGGTGAGGGCCCAACGGCCGATGAACGGGTTTTCAGCGCTGGCGGTGGTGCCAAGCGCGAGGAGGATTGCTAGGAAGGTGTGTTTCATGGTGGTGAATCGGGCAAAAAAGAACGCCGCGCATGGCGGCGTCCTTCAAGGGGATTTGAGGCAGGACTCGGGGAGCGCTTACTGCCATCCATACGGATTGTAGCCGTAGCCACCCTGCTGCGGATAGTAGCCGTTGTCGTAATAGCCTTGTTGCGGCGGGCAATGCGGCTGCTGGTAGCCGCCATACGGCTGGTCATAGCCAAAGCCTGCCTGCTGACGGCGCTCCCGCGCGCTTTGAATCATGCCACCTGCCAGCGCGCCCAGCACACCGCCAATTGCCGCGCCTTCCAGCCCGCGACGCTTCTGGTTTCCGATGATGCCGCCCGCCGCCGCGCCGATCAAAGCGCCGCCGATGGCCGCGTCCGCCCGCGTGGGCCTGCCGTAGCCGCCCCAGTCGCCGCCGTATCCATAACCGGGGCCGTAGGGCGCACATGAGGTGAGTGTGAGTGCCAGAAGCAGGGTTCCGACGACAAGGAAACGCGTGGATTGGGTTTTCATGGGAAGACGCAGGGTATTGCGGCTGTTCCGACGCCACTTGGACAGATTCATTCAATGGTGCCCAAAAAATCTCACTCCGGCCTCGCCAGCCGGATGGCTCCGCGGGTCGTGAGTGGATGCGCGGGCAGGCCACGCTGGGTGCAGAGGAGCTTTCCATCGTCCACCAGCCCCGCCGCCACCTCGCGCACGCGGGGCATGAGGGGTCGCCAGTCCTTGTCGAGACCTCTCGCCGCTTCGGATGGGCAAAACGTCGCGCCTTCGCTGCGCCGGGCGGCGAGGTCGAGCAACTTCGCGCGAATGGCTTCGGCGGTGATCATGAGGATTTGCGTCGGCGGCAGGCATAGCTGCAAAACTTCACGTTCTCCCAATCACGCTCCCACTTCTTCCGCCATGCAAACGGACGACCGCAGGCGAGGCAGATCTTTTCCGGCAGATGCTCTTTGCGGACGCCGCGCATGCCTCACGAGTCTTTGTCGATGCGGATCATGACCTCATTGCGTCGAAATGGGATCGGCGTCCACGGCGGGTCATAGTAGGCGAAGAGCGGCTCGCCCTTGCCCGTGAGCTTTTGCGCCGTCAGCCACGCACGCAGCGCCGCGATGGCGCTCTTCTCGTTCTCCGCGTTCCGACCTCCGGCAAAGCGCAGCACCGCAAAACGCGTCGCGGGCAGGCTGGTGAGAGACACGGCATCACCCGCAGGTTTCGGCACGCCTTTGCTCACGGTGGCCTGCGGCATGATGAAGCTCATTGTCTTCTTCTCCGTCGTGTTCGAAATAAGCACCGGGGAGGTCATCTCGATCTTCTCTTTGGCTTCGTTCGTGCCGGTGATGAAGCGGAACAGGTTCCCGAAGCCACCGTTCATGCCGTCCGCGGCCATCGGCGAGGTGGCGAGCGACAGCGCGGGGTAATCGCGGATCTCGAATTTCTCATCGGTGCGGATCACCTTGTATTCCGGTGTCTCCGTGGCAGCGCGAGAGTTCGACGCAAACCAAAACACGGCGAGTGCCACAGGAAGGAGGAGCAGGAAGGTCATCTTCGTTTTCATATCGGCAGATCAATCTTTGAGTTGGGGGACTTTGGCGAGCTTGGCGGTGTCGTAACCCTGCTGCTGCATGCGTTGCAGGATGCCTTGGTAGGTTTTTTCATCGAGCGAGGTCTTCCGGCTCAGCACCCACGCGAGCTTGCGCGAGGGATAGCCGATCACCGCCCACTGATAATCGTCATCGAGATCGATCACGAGAAACGGCACGCGAAAGGGCCACATGAACTGCACTCGCCACTCGGCGTTCGATTGCTTGTCATGCACCCACGCGACGCCCTTCCACTCCTCCAGCGGGGCGTCGAGCGAGCCGCGACGGAAGAGATACGAGTTCTGAATGCGACCATCGGGACGCAACGCGTAGCGATCGAGCGTGCCCACTTTGCCCTTCTCCAGCGAGTAAGGGATGTGTGCGAAGACATACCAGTCTCCCATGAAGCGCGGCAGATCGAGCTTCGGCACCGTCTTCAGCGGCGGACGGGCACAGGAGGCGAGGAGCGAGATCATGAAGGCGAGGAGGAGACGTGTTTTCATGTGAATTCAGTGGGCATCCCGATGGCTTCCCAAGCGCTGCGTTCCTTTTCGAGCCCCTCGGCACGACGGCGGGCTTTGTCATTCGCATACTTGCCGAGCACGAGCCTCAGCGGCGGTGATTCGGCCTCTGCAATGGCGAGGATGGCCTTCGCGGCTTTCGCAGGATCACCGGGCTGCTTGCCATTCATCGAGGCGATGAGGCGGCCAAACTTGCCCGAGGTGCCGTCGTAGTCGGCGAGAGGCTGCGAGGCCTTCTCCAGGCTACGGGTGACGAAGTCCGTGCGAAACGGCCCCGGCTCCACCAGCGTCACGCGAATGCCCAGCGGAGCCAGTTCGAGCCGCAAGCTCTCGCTCAGATACTCTAGCGCGGCCTTCGCCGCACCGTAAACGCCGAAGCCGGGGTAATTCGAGATCGCCGCCGCGGCGCTGATGTTGATGATGTGACCGCTTTTCTGCGAACGCAGCATCGGCAAGGCCGCACGGATGACATTTAGCGGCCCGAAGAAGTTCGTTTCCACATTCCGGCGGATTTGATCATCATCACACTCCTCCACCGCGCCGATGAGGCCGTAGCCGGCGTTGTTCACCAGCACGTCAAAGTTTCCCGCTTCGGCGATGGTCTCGCGAATGTTCGCCGCGTCCGTCACATCGAGCGTGAGCACGCGGCACACATCGCTTTCGAGATCGGCGATACTGCGCACATCACGCGCCGTGGCGATGACACGATGTCCGCCGGCCAGCGCGGCCTCCGCGATGGCACGGCCAAAGCCCGATGAGCAGCCGGTGATGAACCATGTTTTCATGAATTGAGCCTCCAAAGAGTGAAATTGAGCACCGAAGCAAAACTGACCCACGCGAGGTAAGGCACGAACAAAATCCCCGCCGGCCGCGAAATAGCCCAAAAGGCCCGCAGCGTGATCAAAATGGCGATCCACATCGCAACGATCACGAGGAAGGCCACGCCCATTTCATGCGCCCCGAAAAACACCGGCGTCCACGCGGCATTGAGAGCCAGTTGAACGACATAAAGCCGCAACGCGTGCCCTTGCCCGCCACGCTTCCACACCAACCAAGCCGCCACAGCCATGCCGAGATACAAAAGCGTCCACACCGGGCCGAAAATCCACGGTGGCGGATTCCACGAGGGCTTCTCCAGCGTTTGATACCATGCACCCGGCGGTGAAAAAGCTCCCGCTGCCGGAGCGAGGAAGGTCAGCACGATGAAGCCGAGCAATGCGAGAGCTTGTTGGAAGATGGAGCGAGGTTTCATGACTTCTTGCCGCAGGTGGCGCGGACGATTTGCGCCTGCTTTTGGATGTTCTCGCGATCCGACGCGGACAATCGCGCGAGGTTTTTGAGCTGCATGCTCATGCGCTGGTTCTGCCGCAGCACGGGCTCGTGTTGCAGCAGGTAGTCCCAGTAGAGCGTGGTGAAGGGGCAGGCACGCGGACCGGTGCTCTGCGCGGGATCGTAGCGGCAGCCGGAGCAGTAGTTGCTCATGCGCTGGATGTATTTGCCGCTGGCCACATACGGCTTGCTGGCCATCACGCCGCCATCGCCATACTGGGACATGCCGAGTGTGTTCGGCAGCTCCACCCACTCCACCGCATCGACATACACGGCGAGATACCACTCGTGCACGCGACGCGGATGCACGCCGTAAAGCAGCGCGAAGAGCCCCGTGACCATCAGCCGCTGGATGTGATGCGCATAGCCAAAGCGCAGCGTCTGCCCGATCGCATCCCGCAGGCACTGCATGTCCGTTTCACCGTTCCAATAGAAATCCGGCAGCTCGTGCTCCGCCTGCATGGCATTCCGCTCGATGTAGCCCGGCATAAAGTGCCAGTAGATGCCGCGCACATACTCGCGCCAGCCGAGGACCTGCCGGATAAAGCCCTCCACCGCCGCCAGCGGAGCCTTCCCGTCGTGATAGGCCTTCTCCGCGGCCGGGATCACCTCGCGCGGATCGAGCAGCTTCACGTTCATCGCCGCGCTGAGTCGCGAGTGATAGAGCCACGGCTCGTTCGTCCACATCGCATCCTGGTAGCGGCCAAAGTCCACCAGCCGGTGCTCGATGAAATCGTCCAAGGCCTCGCGTGCCTCCGCCGCCGTCACCGGCCA
The DNA here is from genome assembly GCA_015075365.1 of Verrucomicrobiaceae bacterium. Taxonomy (GTDB): domain Bacteria; phylum Verrucomicrobiota; class Verrucomicrobiia; order Verrucomicrobiales; family Verrucomicrobiaceae; genus Prosthecobacter. The sequence goes on along the minus strand of JABTUN010000002.1, from coordinate 1,659,649 downwards.
GTCAAACTCCGCCAGTGCCCCCGGATGCTTCGCGAAATGCTTTTCCACATCCGCGATCACGCCCTTCGTGATCTCATCCGGCACAAAGCGACGCGGATTCATGCGCAAACCCGGCCCCGCTTTGCCAAACGACTCGCGATTGTCGTGATCGAAGTTCCACTGACCGCCCACGGGCTTGCCCTTCTCCATCAGCACGCCGGTGTGCTGGCGCATCTCGCGATAGAAAAACTCCATACGGAGCTGTTTGCGACCTTCCGCATGCTTTTGAAACATCTCCCGCGTGCACAGAAAGTGCCTGTCCGTCCTCACTTCCAGCTCCACGCCCATTTCGCTCGCCACCGATTCGATCTCGCGTGCCACGCTCCATTCGCCAGCCTCCACAATGACGAGCTTCTGCGGCTTCAGGCGCTGGATCGCCTCGCGAAGCTGCTCCGCGAAGGTCTCGCCCCCTGCCCCGCCGAGCTGGCGATAATCCACCCGCCAGCCACGTGCCTTCAGCGCCTCGCGAAAATGCCGCATCGCCGCGAGGAAGACCGCGATGCGGGCCTTCGTGCTCCACACCTTTGCCGACTCCTGCTTCACCTCCGCCATCCAGATGACATCCTTCTTCGCGTCAAAGCCATCGAACGCCGCCGACGCAGCATCGAGCTGGTCACCGAGGACGAGAATGAGACGTGAGGCGTTGGGCACGATGGCGTTACGCCCCGCCGGGGTCTCTGGATGGGCAAAAAAAGGCCCGGCGTGCTCGGCCGGGCCTTCAGGTCTTACTTCTTCTTTTCCCAATCGCGGGCCTTCACAATGCTTTCGAGGTCCTTTTTCGCCGCGATGTCCTCTGGCAGGAATTTGAACTTCGTCAGGTAGCGCAGTGCCTTCGTGACATTGAGGATCTCACCCTTCTTCGATTCGATCTTCACGTCGGGCGTGTTCTTCGCATCGGTGACAAAGGCACCCAGCATCAGCATTGCCGTGTGCTTCGCATCTTCGTTCTCCGCGTAGCAGAGGGACTCAAAGAGGCGCAGCATCTTTGCGTTGCCTTGGAGCTTCGCAGCATCCTCGCGGATGCCTTTGGCGATCTCCGCCCGCTTCTTCGCCGTCGCCTCTTCGCTCATGCGGCTGTATTCGCCGCCTTCGACGAAGCGCTTCGGCAGCGGGCGATACCAGATGTTGCGGAAGCGCACGGGATTACCGTGGTCTTGAATCTTGAGCGGGCCTTTCTCCGGGAAGGGCTTCGGCGAGGAGCGCTTCATGTGGCCGCCACCGCCTTCCAGCGGCGTGTGGTCCTGCGTCAGCACGCCGTTCACAAAGACGGTGATGTAGCCGGGATCGACTTCCTTGCCGTCTTTGAAGACCGGGCGACGGAAGACGATGTCGTAGCTCTGCCATTCGCCAGGCGCACGCAGCGGGTTCGCCGCAGGCGGATTGATGCCATAGATCGACGAGGCAAAGCCATCCGGGTAGGTCGGGTTGTTGTAATTGTCGAGTACCTGCACCTCCACCGCGCCCATGAGGAAAACGCCGCTGTTGCCGCGCCCCTGGCTGTCACCCTCCACCTTCGCCGGTGCGGCCCACTCGATGTGGAGCTGGCAGTCGGCGAATTCCTCCTTCGTGCGGATGTAGCCGCTGCCGGGCACACATTGCAGCGCGCCGTCTTTGACGACCCACTTCGTCGACTCGCCATTTTTGTCCGAGATCCACTTCTCGATCTCCTCCGGCTTCCCGCTGAAAAGCACGATCGCATCGGAAGGCGGCGAGCCATTCGTGCCCGGCTCCACCCGCGGCGGCTGCGGACGGTTCATGTCATGGATGGCCCACGGATGCGTGGCGTCCGGCGGATCGCCGTAGAAGGCGCCCGCGCCCAGCGCGGCGGTGGTGAGCAAAGGAAGTGCGAAGAGAGAACGATGGATGGTTTTCATGGTGGCGGAGGTGTAGCGGGAAAAACGCGGCGGCAAAGGGGATTCATCCGTTGAGAAAGTCATCGTGGAACACATGGTCCTCTTGATGCATGCTCCGGCATGCCCAGAAAGGAACTCAAGCACCCGCATCAGGTCGTTGACTGGCTCCTCGAATGGGGCGGTCAGTTAAAGGAGCCTGCTTCGATGATCTTGATTGGCTCCGCAGGACTCCTGTGGCACATCGCGCGGATCGGACGTGACGACCCTCTTCCGGAAAACAGCATGGACGTTGATCCAGTTACCGATAGTGACGCGGTGGCCGAACTGGCCTACGATGCCTTGATCGGCAGCGAGTTTGAGCGCGTGCATGGCTGGCATGTGAATCTCATGCCCCACATGGTGCTCGACCAGTTTCCTGCCGGCTGGCGTGAACGCGCCCACACCACATCCTACGGCCATCTGACCGTCATCGTACCCGCGCCTGCCGACTTGCTCGCCCCCAAGTTGCGGCGTAATGAACCACGCGACCAGCAGCATGCCGCGCTGGCACACACCGCCGGTCTTCTATGATCTCCGCCACCCACGATGCTCCGACAGCACGCTGGCCGCTCCTGATCCATGATCAGGCGAGGCTGGAATACACGCGGCTGCTCTGGAGGCGTCCGCGCGCCCGTGCGCGCTTGCTGCGGCACTGGACGGACCCCCGGCATCCTTACGCATCCCGTTTCCAAGAGGAGCACCGCCCGTTTGTCGAACGCGTCCTGGCGGCAAATCCGGAGGAAGATGACCGGCTTGATGCCGAATTGCGTGCCATCGGACGAAGCCTCCGAACGGTCGTTCGGGAGATCCCGCCCGTGTTTGGCTCGTTTTATTGATTCCTCACCTCACCAACTTCCGCACCTGCTCCGCGATCTTCTCCGCGCCGTCGGGTGAGTAGCCGGTTTTCACAAAGGCCACCTTGCCCTCCGTGTCGATCACGACGGTGTGCGGGATGCCTTCGACGCCGAACTGCTGGCCGACGCGCTGGAAGCCGTCGAGCGCGACCTCCATCTTCCAGCCGCGCGTGGCGAGGAAGGTCTTCACCTGCGCGGCGGGCTCCGCCTGGTTCACGGCGATGAAGCGGACCTTCTTCGCGTCGAACTCGCCCATCTTCGCGATCATGTCCGGCATCGACTTCACACACGGGCCGCACCAGGTGGCCCAGAAGTCGAGCACGATGACCTTGCCGCGCTCTTTTGACAGATCAAAGTCACCGCCGGCCAGCAGCGGCAGCGTGAAATTCGGCGCGTCCTTGTGCAGCACCGGCGAGCTTTCGCCGCCGCTCTCCGGCAGCACCGGCTCCGGCGCGTAGGCCAGCTTCCACTCGCGGAAACCGCGCAGCAGCGCGTTCTCCTCCGGCGGCGTGGTGCGGATGGTGTGGATCTCGTCGAAGGGGATGCGCACCTCGCCCAGGCGCGGCTCCGCGCCGATCACGGCATCGGGATCAAAGCGCGTCACGTTGACCCCCAGCCGCCCGCCGTTGCTCAGCAGCAGGCAGTGCGTGGCATCGGGCGCGCCATCCGGCCTGGCAAAGGGATCCGCCGGCTCCGGGTTGGGCTCGTCTGGTTTCTCCTCCTTTTTCTCCGCCACTTTCTCCTCCGGCTTTTCCAGCCAGATCACGGCGCTCACGCGGTCGGCGGGCACCTGCACGGTCTCCAGGCCGCTGCGCACGGCGAAATGCTTCCGCGTGCCCGCCTCGATCACCCCGCGCAGCAGGTCGCCGTTCGCGGCCACGAGCACATGCTTCGGCGGTGATTCCCTGCGGAAGCGCGGCACCAGCAGCGCATGCTCCCGCGCCTTCGGATCGACATTTGGCATGGCGAGCCGGCCCGGGCCGCTTTTCGCCTCGAAATGGGTGATCTTCACCGCGCGCTCGCCATTTCCCCACAGGCTGAAGGGCTCCAGGATGACACCGCCGCCGCTCCTCATCTCCGGCGTGAGGTTGATCCGCCGCAACGACACGCCATTGACCGATACCTCGACCGTCCGGTCCTTGATCTCGATCTTCACCGGCGCGCTGCGCGGCGCCGCGATGCGGTTTTGATTGTCCATCTGGTCTCCGCGCGTCTCGATGCCAAACATCACCTCGTTTCCCATGTGGCCGAAGAGCAGGTTCAGGCTCTTCCCGGCCGGATCCGTGCCGTTGGTGAACAAACGCACGCGCAGCGCGGAGAAGCCGCTGCTCTCCAGGTTGAAGCGCATCTCGCCCACCTGCGCAAAGGTGGGATGCGCCAGCGACCCACCCGCCTCGAACTCCGCGTGCTGGTCCGCGAAGCGGGCCTGCCGCGCCGTGCCGCGAATGACGCGCCAGCCCCGGTCCTTGAAACCGTCCGCATTCAGCGGTTCCCCGGAAAAATGCACCGCGTGCAGTTCCTCCGGGCGGAAATGCGTCGCGGTCACGACCTGCGACTCGATGTCGAGCTGCTTTTCATCCATCGCGCGAAGCGCGCCGGGCACGATGTCCCCGCTCTTCAGGTAAAACAGCGCCTCCGCGCGTGTTTTCTTCACCGAGGCGTCCGCGCGCGTGATCTCCAGGTCCTTCGCCGGCAACACGGAAACCGACTTCGACGCGCCGACGGCCTTCCAGCGCGGCATGTCGCCCCCGGCGGCCTCCAGCGTGCCATGCAGCGTTTGATTCTTCACCACCAGGCGGTCGTACTCCGCCAGCGGCCTTGCCTTCGGTCCGCCCTCCGCCGCCGGCACGCGCAGGTCGATGCGCATCACGCCCGGCATTTTCAAAACGACCGGCTGCACCGCGAAACTCGTCTGGAGCTCGATCTTGCCCGCCGTCATCGCCTTGATCTTGCCCGGCACCCACATGCCGTCGCTGTAGCTCACGCTCGCCTCCGCTGGCGCGAACCACGCGCCCGTTGCATTAGCGGCCGTTTGATGGGCAGAGGCCAGTTGCGCCCACGGCAGGGTCGTTTCCGCCCCGCCCTTCGTGGCCTTCACCGTGAAGCCCTTCGCATCCGCCCGCACCACGCCGCCGTGGATCACGCGCCTGTCCATCAGTTCCACGCGCGGCACCACCTCGCTGATCTCCTCCGGCAGTTTGCCGGTCCATTCCCGCAGCATCAGCTCTTCCACCGTCAGATCGAGGCCCTTGTTCTTCAATGTCAGCCCCGGCACCAGCGGAGGCTCCTGGCCCGCCGGCCGCGGCCGGTTCTGCGCCGCCTTGATCTGGATCAGGCCGGCGATGGCACCCAGCAGCCCGCCGGCCTGCGGGACCACGTTTTCAGGCTGCGCCGCCTCCTGGTCATCCTTCGTCTCCACCAGCGGCATGCGCGTCTCCGCCAGTTTTTTGCCCCTGCCGTCGAAAATGGAGCACAACCCGCTCTTCCGGTCCCAGAAGAGCCCCAGCGTCACCGTGCGCTGGTCGTCCTCCAGCGCCGTCAGCACGCCGAATTCACGCCCTTGCAGCACGATCTCGTTGTCCCACGTCTCCACCACGCAGCGCTGCTTCTCAGCCGTCGCCAGCTCCAGCTTGAACTCCGGCCGCTTTTGCGAGCGCAGCCGCAGGCGCAGTTCCACGCGCTCCGGCAGCGTCATCTCGACATGCGCGGCGTGGTTCCACCCCGTCTGGCTCATGAACCCGCCCGCCACCTGCCGCCAGAGATGTTTTTTCGACTCGTCATCCGGCTTCCAGCCGCCGCGCCCGCCGGGGCCCGCCATCAGGATGCCGCCGCCGTTCATGCGCTGGATTCCGGTCACCGAGCTGCGCGCCGCCTGCACCATGCCAAAGCGCGCCGCCTGCACCGTGATGTTCTTCCCGTCCATGGCCGTGATCGTGCCGAAAAGCCGCGTGCCGTCGTCCAGGCGGATGCTGAAGGGCTCCTTCGTCGTCTCATCCTTGCTCCAGTCCTTGTTCGCGTCCGGCTTCAGGTCGATCGAGCGTAGCACGTCCATGCGCAGTTCCAGCGGCTCTCCAAAACGCGGCGGATCGACGCGCCACGTCATCGTCTGCTCCGTCGCCGCCACAATGCCGCCGCCCACGGTCTCGCCGTTCTTCCATTCGAGGACGGCGGCGTCAGCCGTAAGGGCGATCCAGCCACCTGCCAGCATCACGAACCCGAATCTTCCCCTTCCTCGACTCTTCGACACCGGCAGGTCTTCCGTCTGCGAAAGGATCGCAGACGAATTCGAGGGCGAGTTCGAGGAAGAGGTTTGCATGTGGGTTATCTCTCGTAGATCGGCAAAAACCGGTAATTCAGCGCCACGGCCAGCAGCGACATCCCGGTTTGATACGCGTCACCGAAGCCGCCGTCCTGCGCCTGCGACTCGGCGAGGGCGCGCACGGTGGCGGTGTTCCATTTCTGCCAGGACTCGTAATCCCCCTGGAAAAGCGCCTGGGCCATGTAGTAGCGGAAGTACTCCTTGTAGTGGCCCTCCTGGTGCTCCAGGCGCGTGTTGATGTGCTCCAGCGTGGCCTTGTACTCCGGCGTCTCCTTCTTTTTGCCCACGGCGGCCACCAGCGTGGCGATGGCGCTGCGGTTCATCGACTCCCCCATGCCGCCGAAGCCGCCGGCGTAGGCCACGCTGCCATCGCGGCCCGTGCTGCGGCGCATGTACTCCAGCGCGGTCTCCAACACCTCGTCACTGACCTCCAGGCCGGCATTGCGCGCGGCCAGCAGGCCCATGAGCATGGCGCCGGTGACGGAGGTGTCCGCGTCCCGCGCCTCTGGCGAGTAACGCCAGCCGCCCCAGCGGTTGTTCTTCTGCGAGGTGCCGCTGAGCCGGATGGCGAGGTCGAGCGCCTGCGAGATCGTGCGCACGGGTTTTTCCCCCTCCCACAGCAGCGCCTCGTCCACCGCGCCATAGGCCTCCGAGAGCGCCAGCATGGCAAACCCGTGATGGTACATGCTGTGCGGGAAATAACCGGACTCCTGCTGCGATTTTAAAATGGCGCGCACGCCACGGCGGATGTGGCGCGCGTGTTTGCCGAAGTTTGGGTCATCGCCGCTGGCGAGGAAGGCCATCACGCAGATGCCATCGACACCGGGGCCGTTGTTACCACCCTGCCAGCCGCCCTCCTCGCTCTGCCTGGACGCCAGCCATGCGAGGCCGCGCTCATAGATGGTCTCCACCTCATGCGGGATCGCACCGCCAAAGCGGAGGTCGTCCGCGCGAAGAGCGGAGGGCGAAGGGCAAAAGGCCAGAAGGAGGGCACAGCAACCAATGAGTGCTGAAGGGACTCCGGCGCCAGGCACCAGACATCTGGCACCCAACTCCCGGCCCTTCGTCCTATGCTCCACGCTCGCTGTGTTCATCGAATGAATTCCTCCGGGTTGAGACGCATTTTCCGCCACATCTCGACACTCTGCCAGTAGCGCTGCGCGTCGTCCATGTCGTTCTGCTGGTAATCCTGCCATTGTTTCGCGGTGAGGATGGCGCGCAGCGCCTTTTCCTCCACGCCGGCCAGCGGCATGAGGCAGGAGTAGTAGCTGAGATGCCAGGGGGAGGAGGAGCGGCTGCGCTCGATGTCCGGCAGGTGCTCGCGGATGACGCTGGCCACGAGCTTCTCGATGCGGGCGAACTGGTCGCCGTTGAGCTTCCGGCGGCGGTCGAGTTCCAGCGTGGTCATGACGGCCATGGCACCCACACGGTAATCCTCCCGCTCCTCCGTGATCTTTTTCCAGGCGGCGCGCTGCCCGGGGGAAAGCAGCGCGTCGAGCGCCTGTGTCCACAGCGGCTGCCGGGGCGCCTCGTCCGCGCGGAGAGTGTAGCCGCCGTTCCCGAGATTGGCCACGAAGGCCTTCACCGTGCGCGGCGTGGCATGGCGCATGTTGTCATGCGCCCAGCGGTCCATGTTGTCACGCCAGGCGGCCATTGCCGCCTCCACCGCGCCCTTCGCGGCGGTGGTGAGCCGGCGCGCGGCCTCCGGCGTCAGCCGCAACTGCCGACGTGCGTCCGCCACCTGGAAGCTCATGTGCTCCAGCGCCTGCGCGCGCGCCTTTTGCGCGCGATCATGCAGGTGCCGGGAAATCTCCGCATCGATGTCCGGCAGTTCCGTCACATCACCGGCGTCCTCATCACGCACGGCCACCGGAGAGGGGCGTGAGCTGCTGGTGGTGGAGCCGGACGCGCGCGGCGGATTCTTCCACAGCCTCATCTGCTCCTCGTCGAAAAGGTCCTCCACCTCCGCCGCGGGCACGCCGGCGGCCTTGAGCATGAGCTGGTGAGGCTCGATGCGCCAGTAGCGCTCCGTGTCCTCCGTGATGAAGGCATCACCCATCTGGCGTGCCACGAGCGGCTCCAGCCGCGCGCGCTGCGCCGCCGTCAGGCCGAGGACCCGGTCCGCCTCCGCCAGCGCAACCCGCGCCAGGGCCGTCTGCCGCCGAGTCTGCCTCCCGGTCACCAGATCCTTCACCCGCTGCAGTTCCTCGGCGGAAAACAGCTCCGCCAGCCCTGTCGTCCACACCTCATGCTCTGTCGCCCGTTCCATGCCGCCCGCGCTGAGGATCATCGAATCGGAAAACACCGTGCGGCTTTGAAGTGATTCCTCCAGCTTCCGCGTCACGTCCTCCATCGCCGCTTCCAGCACGCGCCCGGACAGCGCGTCGAGCTCCTTGCGCCGCTTTTCATCGAGTGCGAGCGCGCTCACAAGCCCGTCCGCCTCTGCCTTGAGCTGCCTCTCCATTTCGGAGCGCGCATGCTGCTCGCTGCGCTGGAGCACGACCGCCATTTTCTCGTCCAGCAGCGCCTTCTTCTCCTCGCGCGCCTTGTCCATGGCCGCGAGCGCGTCCGCGCCCACGAGGGGGGCCAAGGCGGCGCGCCAGGCCTTGTCCAGCTCGTCCTTCCCGGGTTGCAGGAAGCGCGAGTTCAGCGTCCTGCCGTTCAAAAACAGCTCAATGGTGGAATCCGGCGCGTTGAGCAGCATCTCGCGCCCGGCGGCAGTCTCCGTCCTCGCGTGCGCGTCCACCAGCTTCTTCGCGGCGAACATCATCTCCGCCTCGCCCTTCATGTCGAGCTTTGCCGCCTGGCGCAGCACCGGCATGTCGGCCCGGAGTGTCTCCTCCATGCGCCTGCGGCCTGTTTCGGCCCACTTTTCGAGCACTTTCTCGATTCGCGGCAAAAAGGCCGCGCGATTTGCCTCGCGGGCTTTTTTCCATGTCGCGGCGCGTTCGGCCCCCAGATGCGTTTCGACCGCTTTCTCCCACCGTGGCATCCATTCCGGCATCGTCCAGCCGGTGACCAGGTATTCAGGCACGAGCTGCTCCTTCTTCCACAAACCCACGCGGGCCGCCTGGGAGTTGTCATTGCCGTATTTGGGCAAAATCGGACGCAAACAAGCAGCCACGCGTTTTTTCCACGCCTCCACCGCCTCGTCGATGGTCTTCTCCGCCTCCCGCTCCAGCGCCGCGCGCTCGTCCGTCGTCAGATTCATCTTCTTCAACACGCCGGTCATGTGCTTGTCCAGCAAGTCGCGCTCCAGCGGTGCCGCGCTCTCTGCCAGTTTTCGCAGCGCCTCCTCCGCCAGGGGGCCTTGCGGCGCGTGCAGGCGCTCCCGCGTGCCAAAACCATCGAAACCCTGCGCCAGACCCGCCAGGCCGAGCGCCAGCAGCGCGGAGATCATCCGGCGCGCCATGCTCCGTGCTCCGCGCTGTTCGTTCGGCTTCATTCGTCAAAGAAGAGCATCGGGCTTTCCTCCGCGTCCCCGCCTTTTTCGACGCGCTGCTTGTGGTAGCTCTCGATGCCTTCCCAATATTGCTCGGCGTCGGCAAGATCCCGTTCCTGGACGAGCTTCCACTGGCGCTCGTTGAGGGCGGCCTTCAAATCGTCGTCCTTCACGCCGGCCAGCGGCAGCAGCGCGTAGTAGTACTGCAGATGCCAGGTGTGGCTCATGTAGCGCTCGATGTCCGGCAGGTAGTCGTGCAGCACGGCGATCACGAGCTGGCGCACCTTCTCCAACTGCTCTGGCGTCAGCCTCCGGCGGCGGTCCAGCTCGTTGGCGGTCATGGAGGCGATCGCCGCGCAGCGGTAGTCATGGCGCGCCTCGAGCACCTTGCCCCACTCCGTCTGCTCGCTCGTGGAAAGCAGCGCGGCCAGTGTCTCACGCCAGATGTCCTGCCTGTGCGGTCCCTTGCCCTGGATGTTGTAGTTGCTGCGCGCCAGATTGGCGAGTGTGGCCCTCACCGTGTGCGGCGTGGCGCGCTCCACCGTGCCGCGCACCCATCGTTCCACATTGTCACGCCAGGGTGTCATCTCCGCCTCCACCGCGCCTTTTGCGGCGGTGATGAGGCGCCGCACCTTGTCCTCCGGCAGGTTCAGCACGCGCCTCGCATCACCCACCCGGGCCATCATCAGGTCCATCTGCTTCTGGCGTTCCTTTACGGCGAGCTGATGGAGATGATTCGAAATCTCCGTCTCCACATCCGGTCTGGCCGCCTCCGGGTCAGGCTCCCCGGACGGCGCGGAAACCCCGCTGCCGCGGTCATAATTGGGCTGCGCCGCGCCGAGCAGCTTCCACTGCCTCAATTGCGATTTATCGAGCACCGGCTTGAGCTTTTCCTCCGGCAGCTTGGCCGCGGCGTTGAAGAGCTGGTAGGGCTGGTAGCTCCAGTACTCATGGGCATCGTCCCGCAGCAGCGGCTCGATCAGCGGGCGCAGCAGCGGCTCCAGCGCGGCGCGCTGCGTCACGCCCAGGGCCAGCGTCTTGTCCATCTCCGCCAGCGTGGAGGCCGTGAGCGCGCCGACGAGGCGCGTCCGGCGTGCGGCGACACCCTCCTCCATGCGCCTTTTCTCCTCCTCGGTGAACAACTTCTTCAATCCCTCGGTCCAGACGGTCTGTTTCGGCGCCTGGTTCTCCTCGTTCACGCCGAAATAGATGTTTCGGCGGCCCTGGCGCTCCGCCGCAGACCAGCCCTGGATGGTTTTGATCCACTCTTTTCTCGATGCCTCGATGCTGGCATCCACCGCCTGCCCTGCCAGCGCTTCCAGCTTCTTCTTGCGCTCGTCATCAAGGTCCAGCGCGCCCGCATAGCTGTCCACCTCGCGCGCGATCAACTCCTCCATCTGGATACGCGCCTGCATCTCGCTCGGCTTGAGCGCATCGACGAGCTCCGTCTCGTGCTTCGCCTTTTGTTCCGCCACGATCTTCAGCCAATTCCTCACCGGCTCCTCGCCGAGGGTTTTGGCGGCGATCTCGGTCCATTTTTTCTCCAAATCGGCTCCTTTGGGTCGCACGAAGCGTGTGCTGAAGCTGTTTCCCTGCCCCATCGTCACCACGCGCTGGTCCTCCGTCAGCGAGGAGAGCAAATCTTCGCCTGCCACGGTCTCGGAGGCCGCATGGTCATCGACGAGCTTCTTCGCGGCGGCGAACAGCGCGTCCACCTTGTCCTGCGCGGGCTTCAGCTCTTTGCGCAGGCTCTCGATCAGCACGCGCAGCTCCTCGTCCATTGGCACGCGGCCTGTGCTGGCCCATCGCTCCAGAAATTTTTTCATCGCGCCCTTCACCTCCGCGCGCTGCGCCTCGCGTGCGGCCAGCGCCTTCGCACCGCGCTCCTCACCCAGGCGCCGCTTGACCGCCTCCTGCCAGGAGGGCAGCAGGTCCGGCAGCGTCCAGCCCTCAATGGTGAGGCGCTTCTCCGCCTGGTCCATCTTCCACTGCTCCACCCGGCGCGCCGCCGCGGCGTCATCCGTGTAGCTCGCCAGATAAAAGCGCATCGATTCGATGTAGCGCGGCCTCCAGGCCCTCAACGCCTCCTCCACGACATCTTGCGCGTCGTCGAGCAGCGCGGCCTTTTCATCCGGTGAAATCTCGACCGCTTTCCCCATCAAATCCACCGCCCACTCCATCTGCTTCGTGAGCTGCGCTTTTTTTCCCTCCCGGCCATCGTCCGCCAGCTTCGCCAGCGCCTTTTCTGATTCGGGACCCAGCGGCTTCTTCGAGTCAGCACGCGTGCTGAACGGCGCGGCGGCAAAGCACGATGCGAAGGGAGAAACGCAAAGCATCAGGACCAGCAGGCATGAGAGCAGATGGAAGAGCACAAACTCCCTGCGTGCCGCTTGCGCCTCGCTCTTTGCCCTGTGCTCCCTGCTCATTTCGACTCCAGCTTGTTGAAGTAGGCATCCAGGCCGGTCTTGAACTCCTCCGGCAGCTCGCGGCCGGCTTTGCCGGTGGACTGGCCGACGGGGCGGGCCTCGACGTTCGTGGCGGCGTCAGCGCCTTCGCCGAGATCGGCGAGAGCGGCCAGGCTCGTCGATGCAGCACTGCCACCGCCGCCGGGACTGCCACCGCCACCGCCGCCGCCTTTCGGGTTCGGACGCTTGGCTTGCAGCAGCAGTTCGATGGCCTCCGTCTCCGCGGCGATGGCAGGAGCGCCGGTGTCCGGCTTGTCGAGGATCGTGCCGGCCTCGTCCATCACCTTCATCACGGCATCGAGCAGTTTCAGTTCTTTGCCGAACTTCTCGTTGCCGGACGGAAGCCGCAAAATGTCATCGAAGGCACCGCGCACATTTTGGCGGATGCCGAACTGCTTCGAGGCGAGGCCGTTCGACTGCTTCGCGTAAACCTTCGCATCGAGCGCCGGCTTGGCGCTTTCGGCCTCGCGGGTTTCATCGCGCAGCTTCATCTCATCGCGCAGGGCTTTCATCACCTTGAGCACGATCTCCGGCGGCAGGCTGTCGGCGCTGCAGGAGCTGCAGGCTTTGCACTCGCTCGCAGCCACCATCTCCTCGGCCCAGCGGTCGAGCGTGTCGGCCCAAAACTCCGCGCCGGCCATGCTGCTGCCGCTAAGGTTCACCGCGGCCTGATCACCGAGCGTGTGGAGCGCCTTCACGACCTGCGTTTCCTTCATCTGGCCGATCACCGTCTTGAAGTGCATCTCCGGTTTGCGGGCGTAGTAGGCTTCGAGATCGCTTTGAATGAGGCGCACGACCTCGCTCTGCCCTTTTTCATGTTCCGCGATGCTCGCGGCCTCTTTCACGGGCTGTTTCTCCAAACCGAAGGCGCTCAGCGTCTTCGTGTTCAAATCCTTCGCGGCCACCATTTGATCGCGTGAGGCCTTCTTGAGCCGTTTGACGAAGGTGCTGGCCTCCAAACTGGCCAAAACGGCCGCCAACTCGTCGGAGACCTTCGCGAACTCGGCGAGCAGCAATTCCTGCTCCTCGATGGCTTCGTCCATTTTTTGCTGCGCGGGCGTTTGCGGCTGTTCCTCGTCCTTTTTGCCTTCTTTCGGCGGCGCGGCGGCCATCTGCGTCGTCGGCAATTTCAGCGTGCTGGGCTTCGGCGGAGCCGGTTTGGCATTCGGATCGTTTTTCGCTTCCACCGGCTTGCTCATCGAACCTTCGCGATCACTGATGCTCGGCATGTTGGCCTTCTTTTGCTCTTCATCGCTCGGTTTGCCCTGCGAACCACTTTTGGGTGATTGTTCGCCATTCGCGAGCTGTGGAGCGGAGGGTTTTTGACTTTGTTGACCGGATTGACTGGGCTGAGTTTTCGCGCCTGCGCTTTGTTTGAGCAGATCCGCAACACTCGGCATTTTCTTCGATGCGATGTCTTGGAGCGATTTGAGCATCGTGGCCCAGCTTTCGAGGCGTTGGGCATCGAACTCATCGTTTCGCGTGGCCTGCTCGACGAGGCTGCGACCGCTTTGATTGAGTGCGCCAAGTCGCGCGGCATTCGCGGTCTCCGCGCTGGCTTGTTGAGCCACTTTTCGACGATTTTCAGGCCGGTCGAGTTCTTCGGGCTTCATCTGGCGCAGTTCGCGATTCGTGGCGTGGAGCTGCTGCTCGCGTTCGTAGGTCTCGCGGGCGGATTCGAGCCACTTGCCGAACTGCTCGGTGAGCCACAGCGCGTGATCCGTCTTGTTGAGGATTTGAAGCTGGAACGCGGCGGAGTAGGCGCGTTTGCGGCCGGGCAGGTAATCTTCGGCCCAGGCGCGGACTTCGATCAATTGCGGCGTCACGCCATCGCGCACGGCGGAGAAGGTGGCCTTCGCGTTGAGCGTCTTTTTCTCCGGCTCACCGGCGGCGGCGATCTTGTCGCCCTTGGTGGATTCGTCGTTCACGCTGCGCCATTCGAGGCCGACGCTTTGAATGCCAAAATCATCCTGCGCATCGACTTCGAAGGTCACGACTTCCGTGTCGAGCACGACCTGCTCGGGCGATTCGCGACGCGCGGCGAGCCTCGGCGACTCGTCCTCGACCGCGTGGAGTCGCAGCACGAGCGGCTCGCGCGGCTCCAGGCCATCGCGATCCTTCCACGTCATCGTTTTCTCCGCGTCGGCGGCGAGTTCGCTGAAGCTCGTCGTCATTTTGTCGCCGGAAACCGTCTGCGATTGGCCATCGAGCGAAGCGCTGGCGAGTTCGCGGCTCGCGGTGGCTTCGATGGAGGCTTGAGCGCCTTTCAGCACGCTCACCGAACCGCCGCGCACCTCGATGACGGGCTGCGTTTGGTACTTCAGATACGCCGGCAGCTTCGTGCGCACGGCGAGCGTCGTGAGCTCCGGCCTGGCGCGAGGCAGCACGGCGATTTCCTCGCGCACATCGCCGAGCGAGAGCTTCAAGGTGGCGTCATCCTTCTGCGGCGGCAGGGCGAGCACATACGAGCCGTCTTTGAGCGTGCTTTGAATGAGCGGCTGGCCTTCAAGGCTCGCCTTCGCGCCTTGCGGCGACCAGCGTGTGTCTTTGTCGAGTTTCACCGTGAGCTTCACCGGCTCCGCGAGCGGCACCACGAGCTTTTCAGGCAACGGCTCGATGCGGGCAAAGGTGAAGCGCTCAATGTTCTTCCAAGGCATCGCCCAACGCTGCGCGGCATTCCACGCGGCCTCCGGCACGCCGAAAGCGGCGGCGAGTGTGACGACCGCGGCTGCGCCGAGGCCCCAAGCCCAACGAGCATGCCGCGCCTCCGGCACTGCGTTCGTGAAGTCTTTGTCCTTCACGGCTTCGGCCGCCTGCGCCATGGCCGCCTGCACGAGCCGCTCGCTGCGCGAGGCATCGTCATGCCGCGAAAGCTCGACGATGCCGAGCAATTGATCGCCAAGCCGCGGAAAGGTGCGCTTCAACAACCGCGCCGCATCTTCGAGCTGCCGCTGCCGCCACACCCAGCGATGCCATTTGAGCGGCAAACCGAGCCCCAGCACCGCCGAGCCGCCGAGCATGAGCGTCCAGCGCATCCACGCGGGCGTTTCCATCACGCGATCCAGCACAAACAGCACGATCCACGAAACCAACAAGCCCACGAAACCCGCGAGCACACCCTCCAGCACCTTCACCACCCAAACGCGACGACGAAAGTCCGCGAGCTTGGACTCCAGAACAGGGGGGAGGGCTGTTTTCATGGGCGGTAGTGTGCTCAAACCTGAACGAACTTACCACCTTTAAAATTGGGTGGTTTGTAAATCGTACAAGGCATCATCCCGCCGGCACTTTGCCGTCACGTCCGGCGATGGGTGATCGCCCAAGCCCATATGCCGGTCCGAACGGCAGTGATGTTCCAGTTCGAGGTGGCACGGTTGAGCCGTGATTTCGTGGCTCTTGCTATGGCATAATTCCGCCGTCTGGGGCAAGATGCATCTTCATGAGTATGTCCCGCCTATTCGACTGGTTCGCCAGCTTTTCGCTGGCGGAGTGGATCATGTTCAGCCTGGTAGGGAACTTCGCGCTCTTTGATTGGTCCGTGGTGCTTTGCGGATGGATTCGCCGGATGTTTGGGGAGAACCGGCTTTTTGATGCGGCCCAACCCGTCACGCGTGGCGATGTGGTGCTCGCGGTGGTGGCGACGCTGCTGAATTCGCTCGTCGCGGTGGCGGGCTGGCTGCTGTGGCAGCGGGGCTGGGTGCAGATCACCCATCCCGCGTGGTGGCGCAGTGCGGTGGATGTGGTGATCTTCCTCATCGCGATGGATCTGGGCATGTATGTGTTTCACCGGCTGGCGCACCACCCATGGATCTATCCTTGGCTGCATGCACGGCATCACACCCACGTGTCGGTGAATGCGATCAGCCTTTTCGTGCTCCATCCGCTGGAGGTGCTCGGTTTTGGCAGCCTAATGCTCTCCGTGATGATGCTGGTGCCGCTCTCGGGCACGGCGGTGCTGGCCTATCTCGTGCTGAACGTGCTCTTCGGCACGTTGGGACACGCGAGGGTGGAGCCATTTCCCGAATGGTGGAGCCAGAACCGGCTGCTGCGTGAAATCGGAAGCAGTTCCTTCCACGCAGGGCATCATCAGCATCCGACAAACAACTTCGGCTTCTACACCCAGATTTGGGACCGCCTCCTCGGCACGCTCAAGTGACCGATCCAGCCCAGTTTTCGACCTTGAAACGACCCCTCGGGGCGGTAAGGAACAGGCCCCCGCGCCTGGCCGCCTCCGGTGCTTTTTGTCAACCCTAGTCCTACGTTCCTCTCTCTGCTCATGAATAACGCCCTCCTCTCCAAAGCCGCCAACGAAGCCCGTGGTCTCGCCATGGACGCGGTGCACAAGTGCTCCTCCGGCCACCTCGGCCTGCCGCTCGGCGCGGCGGAAATCGGCGCGGTGCTCTTCGGTCAGGCCCTCCAGTGCGATCCGGCCGATCCAAAATGGCTCAATCGCGACCGCTTCATCCTCTCCGCCGGCCACGGCTCCATGTTCATCTACTCCTGGCTGCACCTCAGCGGCTACGCCGTGAGCATCGACGACGTGAGCAAGTTCCGCGTGCTGCATTCCATCACGCCGGGCCATCCCGAGTTCAATGAAACGCCGGGCGTCGAGTGCACCACGGGCCCGCTCGGTCAAGGCGTCGGCAATGCGGTCGGTTACGCGCTCAGCGGCAAGATGGCCGCGGCAAAGTACAACACCGACGCGCACAAGATCATCGACAGCCACATCATCGCCCTCGCTGGCGACGGCTGCCTCCAGGAAGGTGTCGCGCGTGAGGCGGCCGCCTTTGCCGCGCACAACGGCCTCGACAACCTCATCCTCATTTACGATTCCAACGACGTCACCCTCGACGCCATGGCGAACGTCACCCAGGGCGAGGACGCGCTGAAGCTCTGGCGTGCGCTCGGCTGGGACGCCGTTCAAATCGACGGCCACGACCTCGACGCCATCGCCAAGGCCATCCAGAAGGCGAAAAAGACCGACAACGGCAAGCCGAAGATCATCATCGCGAAGACCGTCATCGCCAAAGGCATCCCGGAAGTCGCCGGCACGGCCAAAGGCCACGGCGAAGGCGGCGCGAAATTCGTCGATGCCGCCAAAAAGGCTCTCGGCATTCCCGAAGGCACGCATTTCCACGTCAGCGACGACGTGAAGGCCTACTTCGCCGATTTGAAAGCGAAGCGCAGCCGCATCCACAAGCGCTGGACGAAGCTCTACAAAGAATGGGCCGCCGCCAATCCCGCTCTCCAGGCCGAACTCGAAGGCGGCAGTGCCAGTGCGGAAGATTTGCTCAAGGTCATCCCCGAGTATCCCGCTGAAGGCAAAGCCGCCACGCGCAACAGCGGCGGTGAAATCCTCAATCACCTCGCCAAGGCCGCGCCGAAGCTCATCACCGGCAGCGCCGACCTCTTTGGCTCCACGAAGAACTACATCAAGGACGGTGGCGACTACTCCGCCGCCAATCCGAAGGGCCGCAACATCTGGTTCGGCATCCGCGAGCACGCCATGGGCGCGATTTGCAACGGCATCGCCTACGACGGCATCTTCCAGGCCAGCGGCGCGACCTTCCTCGTCTTCGCCGACTACTGCCGCCCGAGCATCCGCCTCGCCGCGCTCGCCAAACTGCCCGTCACCTACATCTTCACGCACGACAGCGTCGGCGTCGGTGAAGACGGCCCCACGCATCAGCCGGTCGAGACCGTCAGCGGCCTGCGCGTGATCCCAAATCTTGACGTCATCCGCCCCGCCGATGCCGAGGAGACCGCCGCGGCCTTCGCCGCCGCCTTCAGCCGCACCGATGGCCCCACGCTGCTCGCTTTGAGCCGTCAGGATCTGCCGCATCAAGGCCACGCCAGCGCCGCCTCCCGTCGCGAAGGCACGCTCAAAGGCGGCTACGTCCTCGTGCAGGAAACCGCGCCGCTGGAAGCCATCGTCATCGCCACCGGCTCCGAAGTGCAGTGGGCCGTCGAAGGTGCCAAAGGCAAGCCCGGCGTCCGCGTCGTCAGTCTGCCCTGCTTTGAACGCTTTGACCGCCAGAGCGCCGAGTATCGCGAAAGCGTGCTCCCCGCGAGCTGCACCAAACGCGTCGCCATCGAAGCCGGTGTCTCCGGCCTCTGGTGGAAATACGTCGGCACGCAGGGCCAGATCATCGCCATCGACCGCTTCGGCATCAGCGCCCCCGGCAACACCGTCTTCAAAGAACTCGGCATCACCGCCGAAGCCGTCGCGAAGGCGCTGGCGTAATCCACGACCCCAAGTAAAAGCCCCGTGCTGTCACCAGCGCGGGGCTTTTTTGTCGAAAAACAGGCGACCTGAAAGCAGGTGACAATGGGTTTTTCTGGGACAGGAACCCGTGAGATTAGAAATTCAGTGGTCAGAGATGCCAATGATCCCCCCTGCAGGTGACATCGCACCTCTGCCTTGATCCAACTTGAACCGGCAACACACGATCATCCGACCCTCACTTCACCACACAGAGCGACCTTCAAGCCCAGCTCACGCATGGCGGCGGCTTTGATGCGGGCGGCACGGTGGGCTTGTTTTTCGTTCGGGGCGTAAACGACCTGGACGTGGTTCGATTGATGACGCGCCATCATTTGATCGCGGGAGACGCCTTTGAGCACGGTGTGCATGATGGGCCACTGCGGCGTGGTTTCCTGCCAGCGGCGCTGCGTTTCGGCGTCGGGCAGTTTCACGACCTCGGCCACGCCGATGTCACAATGAAGGGCGTTGTCCTTCACAAAAACGCGGCTCCAGACGATGTGGCCGGGTTTGCTGACGCCTTTCATCGTCCCGCCGCCGAGACGGAAGTACATCGCGGGCTGGCGTTCGCTGGAAGCGCCTTTCCAGCCGCCGATGAAGTGCGCGGGCGGTGCGGCACCGCTGATGAGGAGCACCCAGACGTAGGGATTGGAGTGAGGCGGGCACTCCTGCCCGCCAGATCGAGCGGGCAAGAGTGCCCGCTTCACTTCAGCGCCCCAGCGGAGGTCGTGGAGCGTGTTTTCGGGCGCGAAGCCGAGTTCGCGCCACAAACGGTAGGTGACGAGGCCGTCGAGGCCGGCGCATTCATCGACTTCGTTGAAGTGGGGCAGCGCTTCGCCTTCAAAAAGCACGCGTTTGCCATCGGCGCTGCGCACGGGTGGACGGTCGGCGTTGTTGAGCATGCCTTCGACGAGATCGCTGGCAGGCGCGAGGTCCTTCAATCCCTGCTGATACTGGATGCCGATGGCGTCGCAGCCGAACTCATCCGCAAGGCGAAGCGCGGCGATGTACATTTTGCACTGGAGCAGCACCTGGGGCTCCGTGAGCTGCGTGGCCTCGTCGGTGCCGAGGTTCATCCGCAGGCCTTTGCGCTTCAGCCAGGCGAAGACAGCGGCGGCATCGGCATCGCTTACCTCGCGCATGGCGGCGTAGAGTGTGGACTGGCTGAGGCGCTCTTTGAAGCAGCCGGTGGCGTGCAGGAGGTCGTCGGGGATGATGGCGTTGAACATGCCCATGCAGCCTTCATCGAAGACGCCGAGGATGGCCTTCTGCGAGCGGAAGCGACGGCCGAAGTCGCGACCGAGGCGCGCGTCGTCGGCGGGGAGCTTCAAGTGGGCGAGATCGCGGACGTGGGACTGATCGTGGGTGACGCGGCCGGTTTCGAGCCACTCACGGAGGCCGTTTTGGAAGAAGGCATCGCTGAAGGTCTCGCTCCAGAGCGTGGAGTAGGTCACGCCGGCTTTCGTGAGCGAGGCGTTGAGGTTCAGCAGGCCGACGAGACCGGGCCACTGGCCGCTCCAGTTTGCCACGGTGAGGATGGGGCCGCGGTGGGTGGTCAATCCGGCCAGCACATGATGCGAGTATTGCCACACGGCCTCGGCGACGATGAGCGGCGCATCGGGCGGGATGCCGCGGAAGACCTCGATGCCCTCGCGCTGGCTGGCGATGAAGCCGTGCTTCTTTTTCGCATCATAGGGGTGGGCACGCTTGATGACGCGGCCCTCGGCTTTGAACGCGGCAGCGAGGGCCTCCTCCATGGCCTTTTGCGCCGGCCAGCAGGTTTGATTGGCGGAAAGACGCAGATCACCGCTGGCGACGAGGTAGATGGGTTGGCTCATGGTGGACCAGAGTGCCGCAAACCACGGGCAAGTCACAAGATGGAAGCTGTGCCGTGTTTTGCCGTGCAGATGACGATTCTTGACAGAGCGGGGCAGGGGAGCGGACGGTACCGGATGTCCACACGCCAACTCGGTCTCGCATTGTTCTTCGGCACGCTCCTGCTGCATGTCGTCAACGTGGTTGTGACGGACCGTCCTGACCTGATCTGGGACGAGGCACGCTACAAATGGTATGCCACCAGCCTCACGCACGGCACCTACGCCACGGCGGAGAAGCCGGACATCGTGAATGGTCCCGGCTATCCGCTCGTGCTGGCGCCGCTGATCGCCGCGGGAGCGCCGTTGATCCTGCTGCGGGGCCTCAATGCGGTCTTCATGGCCCTCGCGGCACTTTTCAGCTTCCGGGCGGTTTTGCCGTATGCGGGGAAGAAGTGGGCGCTGGGCGTGGCGCTCATCACCGCGCTGCATCCGAGCCTGGTCCGCACCGCGCCTTATCTCATGACGGAGGCGCTCACGGTGGCCTGCATCGCCGGATTCGCGTGGGCCTTCAGCGCGGCTTTGCGTAGTGGAAAATGGTCCTGTTGGCCGGTCCTCGGCGCGGCGTTCGCCTTTGGATGGCTGACACTGACGCGGGTGTTCTTTGGCAATGTCATCCTCGCGGGCAGTGCCATGCTGGTGGTGTTGTTCCTTGTATGGAAAAGCCGGCGCCCGGCCATTTTGAAGGCGCTCACCATCCTGACGCTGGCCTTTGCCATGTGCGTGCCCTGGCTTCTCTACACGAAGTCAAAAACGGGCGAAAACCTCTGCTGGTCCACCAATGGCGGCGAGCTGCTTTACTGGGCGACCAGCACGAATGAAGGCGAGAACGGCCACTGGTTCTCCGAGGAGGACGCGCAGAACAAGCCGGAGCTTGTTGCCAACGGCCATCGCGACTTCTATCAGGCCAACTACTACCTCCCCGTGAAGGAGCGCGAGGCCGCGCTGAAGAAGAAAGCGATGGAAAACCTCCGTGCGAACCCCATGGGCGTGCTCAAGAACTGGGTCTGCAACTGGGGCCGTCTCACGGTGGGCTTTCCGCGCAGCTACTACCCGGAGGAACTCATCATGCTCGTGCTGGTGGCGGTGAATGCGCCCATTGTGCTCGCGGTGCTTCTGGCGCTCGTGGTGGCTTGGAAAAACCGCCGGGCTTTGCCTGCGGAACTCGTCTTGCTGGGCCTTCTCACCCTCATCTACCTCGGCGGCACCAGCCTGCTGCCGGGTTTGCCACGCTACACGGTGGTCGTGTGGCCTTGGATCGGACTGGGCATCGCGGGGGTGCTGTCCACAGGACTTCGGATTGACCTGACTACCGGGAAGTGAGGTTGCCGTGGTAGTTCCTCGTTGCTGACTGCCAAAACGGCAGTGATCCAGGAAGTGTTTGGAAAGCCCTCACCAAAATCAAGAGTTCAAGGAGAACTCTTTTTCGCAACTTTGCGATATTTTTGCACGGATTAGCCGCAAAAGAGATAATTTCCACAATTTAGGCTTGCCTATGATAAGACCGACTTTATCTTGGTAATTATGAAATTAGTCGTTCATTCGGCCGGCCGTCCCTCTAAAGTGCTCGTCTGCTTCGGCACCCGCCCCGAACTCATCAAGTTCGCGCCGATGATCAAGGCGCTGGAAAACCGGGGAGCAGGATTGGTCACGGTCAACTCCGGCCAGCACACCGACCTGCTCCAGCCGCTGTTTGAGCTCTTCAAGCTCCACCCGACCTACAACCTCGAAGCGATGCGCCCCGGTCAGAGCCTGAACATGCTCGGCAGCCGCCTTTTGGAACAGCTTGATCCGGTCATGGAGGCTGAAAAGCCCGATCTCGTGCTCGTCCAGGGCGATACTGCCACGGCGGTGATGGGCTCGATGGCCGCCTTCAATCGCAAAATCCCCGTGGGGCATCTCGAAGCCGGTCTGCGTTCCGGCAATCCGCTCAGCCCCTTCCCGGAAGAAATGAACCGCCGCCTCGTCGGCCAGATCGCCGCCTACCACTTTGCGGCCACCGAGCGCAACCGCCGCACGCTGCTCGATGAAGGTGTTTCGCCCGATTCGATCCACATGGTCGGAAACACCGTCGTCGATGCGCTGCGCCAGACGCTTTCCAGCACGAAGCCGGGCGAAACGGTGGCCGAGATGCAGCAGTGGGCCGCCGGCAAGCGCCTCGTGCTCGTCACCACGCATCGCCGCGAGAACTTCGGCGAAACGATGAGCCTGCACCTGCGGGCGTTGCGCGAGTTCATCGAGAGCCAGCCGGATCTGTGCATGATTTTCCCGGTTCACCCGAACCCGAACGTCCGCGCCGCCGTCGCCGCCGAGCTCGACCAGCATCCGCGCATCCGCCTGACCGATCCGATGGGCTACCGCGACTTCGTTCACCTGCTCGGCGATGCGTGGCTGATCGTCAGCGACTCCGGCGGCATCCAGGAAGAAGCCACGGCGCTCGGCAAACCGATGATCGTGCTCCGCGAAAACACCGAGCGCCCCGAGGCCGTCGAGTGCGGCGTGGCCCGTCTCGTCGGCGAATCACCTGAGCGTCTCCGCGAGATGCTGCGCACCTCCTTGACCGATGCCGCGTGGTTCAAAGATGCCAGCCGTGCCCGCGATGTCTTTGGCGATGGCACCACCGGTGAACGCATAACCGACATCCTCTTCGGCCCGCGTGCCATCGCGATGCCCGAGCCGATGCGCCTGGCCGCCTGATTTTCACTCTTTTTCGCGTTATGAAAGCCGCCGCCTCCATCTCGCTCGATCTCGACAATCTGTGGAGCTACCTCAAAACGCAGGGCGTTTCCGGCTGGGAGAGCTTTCCGAGCTATCTCGATGTGGTGGTGCCGCGCATTTTGGAGACGCTCGACCGCTGCCACCAGCGCATCACGTTCTTCGTCGTCGGCAAAGATGCCACGATCGAGTCCAATCGTGCCGCTTTGAAGCAGATCGCCGACGCGGGCCATGAAATCGCCAATCATAGCTTCATGCACGAGCCCTGGCTGCACCTCTACAGCCGTGAGCAGTTGCACGAGGAGATCGGTGGCGCTGAAAATGCCATCGCCGCCGTCACCGGCAAGAAAACACGCGGTTTCCGCGGCCCTGGCTTCAGCACCAGCCCGCTCGTTCGCGAGGTGCTCGTCGAGCGTGGCTATCAATACGACGCCTCGATCTTCCCGAGCGCCCTCGGACCGGTGGCGCGCATGTTTTTCTTCCTGAACTCGAAGCTCAGCGCCGAGGAGAAAGCCAAGCGCAAAAGCCTCTACGGCAAGTTCAGCGACGCCTTCGGCACCTTGCAGCCCTTCACCTGGCCGAATGGCCTCATCGAGATTCCGGTGACGACGATGCCGCTGTTCCGCGTGCCGGTGCATGCGACCTATCTGATGTTCCTCGCGCAGAAATCCGAGGCGCTCGCGAAGGCTTACTGGGGCATGAACCTCGCCCTCAGCCGCGTGCGTGGCATTGCTCCCTCGCTGCTGCTGCATCCCACCGACTTCCTCGATCTGAGCGACGTGCCGCAGATGGACTTCTTCCCCGGCATGAAGGTCTCCGCGGCCAAAAAATGCGCCCTCGTCGAGCACACCCTCCGCGGCATCCAGCGCCACTGGCCCACCGGCAGTATGAGCGCTGTCGCCGCCACGGTGTCCGCTGCCACACCGCTTTCCACCCTCACCACTCAACCCGCCTGAATTCGATCCACCATCCCATGAAAACGCCGACCACCGTCAACGAAATCGCCGTCGTCCTGCCCGCCTATAACGAGGAAAAGGATCTCCCCGTGCTGCTCGACAACCTGCACACGAAGCTGCAGAAGCTCCCGTATCAATACACCATCGTCGTCGTCGATGACGGCTCGAAGGACCGCACCGCCGAGATCGCACGCGAGGCCGCGAAAACAATGCCGGTGAAGCTCGTGCAGCATGTCGTGAACAAAGGCCTCGGCGAGGCCATCCAGACCGGCCTGCGCGAAGGCTGGCTCATTGGCGATGTCGTTGTCACGATGGACGCCGACAACTCGCACGACCCGATTTACGTCCAGGACATGGTCAAGGTCATCGAAGCCGGAGACGCCGATGTCGTGATCGCCTCCCGCTTCCAGAAGGGCAGCGTCGTGCAGGGCGTGCCGTATTTCCGCCAGTTCCTCAGCCTCGGCTGCTTCGCCATGATGAAGCTGCTGCTGCCCTACAAGAACGTGCGTGACTACAGCACCGGCTTCCGCGCCTACCGCAGCGTCGCGCTCGGCAAGCTCATCCAGAACAGCGGCGAAAAAATCATCCAGGAGAGCAGTTTTGCCTGCATGCTGGAGCTGCTGCTGCGTCTGCGCTGGCTGGGTGCCCGCGCGCACGAGATCCCCTACACGCTGCGCTACGACCTCAAAGTCGGCGTCAGCAAGATGCGCATCTGGCGCACCATCAAGCGCTACTTCAACGTCATCTCCCGCTACTGGGCCCTGGACCAGCTCCCGCAGAAGCAGGAAGAGCCGCTGTCTGTGCTGCGCGCGCAGTATCGCGCCCGTGCATGATCCCTGCCGGCGGTGCCGGAGCGCTTAGTTCTTCGTGCTCAGTATTGAGCATCAAAACTCTCCACCAAACACTGAGCACCAGGCACTTTTGCCCCGAGTCCCCCGCTTTCAAACCCCCGATGACTCCCTCCTCCAAATCAATCGCCATCCTCGGCGGCGGCATCTCCGGCCTCACCTGCGCCCTGCGTCTCGCGCAAGCCGGGCATCGCGTCACGATTTACGAAGGCTCGGAGCAGCTTGGAGGCCTTGGGACCTTCTTCGAGCATGGCGGGCGCGTGTTTGAAAAGTTCTATCACTGCATGCTGCCCAGTGACGGGCCGCTGCTTCGCACGCTGGAGGCGCTCGGCATTCGTGATCAGGTTTATTGGAGGCCCACCACCTTCGCGTATGCGCATGCGGGGAAGTTTTTCCCGCTCAACACCGCTGTTGATCTCCTGAAATTCGCCCCGCTGCGTTTTTTCGACCGTATCCGCGTCGGCATCACCGGCCTCGTCGGTCGTCTCGTCAGCGACAAAGGTCTCGACGATGTCACCACGGTGAGCTGGCTCACGAAACTAAGCGGCAAGAACGCCTTCGCGAAGTTCTGGAAACCCATGCTCGAGGCCAAATTTGGCGACCGCTATCACGACGTGCCCGCGTTGTGGTTCTGGACCCGTTTCAACCGCGAAAAGGGCGAAAGCAAAGGCGAGCAGAAAGGCTACATCCGTGGCGGCTACAAGCACATCACCGACACCTTTGCCGAGGTCATCACCCGCCTCGGAGGCCGCATCCATCTCAAAACCGCCGTCGAGGCCATCGATCTTGATGCCGAGGGCAAAACGACCGTCACCACGGCCAAAGGCACCACCACCCACGACCAGCTCGTCATCACGCTGCCCACTCCGCAGGTCGAAAAACTCATCGGCCCGGCCATGCGTGCCAAAATGCCCGCGCTCGACACCAGCACCGATTATCAGGGCGTCATCAACCATCTGCTCTTCCTCAAGCGTCCGCTCACGCCCCACTACTGGGTGGCCACACCGCAGAGCGAGCATCCTTTTGATGGCGTGGTCGAGACCTCCACGCTCACCGACATCGCCGACCGCGGCGCGCGCCATGTCGTCTATCTCACCAAGTATCTCCACCGCAGCGACGAGCGATTCAGAGCCAGCGACGAGACCCTGCGCTCCTCTTGGATTCCCGCGCTGCAAAAGCTCTTCCCCGGCCTCAAGACCGAGGACATCGAGGCCGATTACATCTTCCGCGCCCCGTTTGTGGAGCCCATCTACCGTCTCGGCCAGAAAAAGCTCTGCCCGCCCGAGGAACTCGTCCCCGGCACCGTCTTCCTCGCCAACACCGCGCAGGTCTATCCCGTCGTGACATCATGGAATGGCAGTGTCACCCAGGCCGAGAAAACCCTCTCCGCGATGGGCGTGCCGGTGAAGGGCAGGGGAGGGCGGGACAGTGTGCCAGCCCAGGTGACGCCACTGCCCATGCAGGCCCTTCGCCCGGCGACAGCCTGATGTTGAGGCTGCTTGACCAAGCTGCGCTTTGGGATTGGGCATGAGAAGGCCGTGATTCCCCTTGTGGAAACCTGGCACGCCCCTAGTATCGCGGCCCCTTTCCCCGAAGCCCATGCGTTTCCGCAACCTGACCCGCCGTCGTGAGATTGGCGCCAACTGTTACCTCCTTGAATCCGGCGAGAATCGTGTCGTGCTGGACGCGGGCATGCATCCAAAGCTGGCGGGTTACCCGGCCACACCGGATTTCGGCCCGCTGGAGGATGGCGCGGCGGACGCGATCTTCATCACGCACGCGCATCATGACCACATCGGCTCCCTGCCGGTGCTGCAGCGTCGCCAGGGCCGCACGCCCGTGCTGATGACCGAGGTGACAGGCGAGCTGTCGAGCGCGATGCTGCACAATTCGGTGAACGTCATGACGAAGCAGCGCGAGGAGGAAAACATCCACGAATACCCGCTCTTCACCCACCGGGAGCTCGACGACATCCGCGCGCGCTGGATCTACCGCGACATCGAGCGGGAGTTCGAGGTGCCGGACACGGGTTGGAAGGCCACCATGTTCGACGCCGGGCACATTCTGGGATCGGCCGGCGTTTTGATCCGCGAGGGCGGCAACACGCTCTTTTACACCGGTGATGTGAATTTTGAGGCGCAGACGATCTGCCGCGCGGCGGATTTTCCCACCAGCGGCATCGACGTGATGATCACGGAGACGACGCGTGGCGATTTCGCGCGCCCGGAGGGCTATAGCCGAAAGGGTGAGAAGGAACGGCTGGCCTCCGTCATCCGTGACACGCATGAGGCAGGCGGTGCGGTGCTGATCCCGGTTTTTGCGCTGGGCAAGACGCAGGAGGTCATGCTGATGCTGCACGAGTTGCACGAGGAGGGCCTCATCCCGGAGTGCCCGCTGTTCATCGGCGGGCTGAGCACGAAGATCACGGTGCTTTACGACCACTACGCCGGCCGCAGCCGCCGCAGCTATCCCGGTTTCCGCATTCTGGAGGACATCAAGATGCTGACGCCGCGCAAACGCGGCCGGGTGGAGCTGACCGCGAATCCGCGCTGCATCTACGCGCTGTCGAGCGGCATGATGACTGAGCACACGCTGAGCAATCAGTTTGCATGGAAGTTCCTCGACAACCCTCGCAACGCGGTGTGCTTCGTCGGCTATACCGATCCGGAATCCCCTGGCTACAAGGTGCGCACCGCGAAGGAAGGGGACATGATCAAGCTGGCCCGCGACCTGCCCGCCGTGCCGCTGCGCGCCCGGGTGGAGAGCTTTGACCTCAGCGCGCATGCCACCCGGGAGCAGATTGCCGATTACGTCGAAAAAACGCGCCCGAGGAAGCTGCTGCTCGTGCATGGCGAGGAGCCGGCGCAGATGTGGTTCACGAACCGTTTTCGCGAGACGATCCCGGACATGGAGGTCATCCGCCCGGAGATGCATCAAGCGATCGATCTGTGGTAACGCCATGAAACTCACCGCCATCGTCGCCATGTCCGCGAATCGTGTCATCGGACGCGAGGGGAGGCTGCCCTGGCATTATCCTGAGGACTTGAAGTTCTTCAAAAAGACCACGCTCGGCCATCCGGTGCTCATGGGGCGCGCCACGTTTGATTCGATCATCGCCGCGCTGGGAAAGCCGCTGCCAGGACGCCAGAACATCGTCCTCAGCCGCACGATGGAGCCGCGTGAGGACGTGACGGTGATCCGCGATGTCTCGGAGCTGCCCGCCGTGTGCCCGGCGGATGCGATGGTCTTTGTGATCGGCGGCGCGCAGGTGTTCGCGGACCTGCTGCCGGCCTGTGACGGCCTGTACCTCACGCTCATCGACAAGGAGTTCGAAGGGGATGTTTTCCTGCCGTCCTTCGATAACTCGTTCATTCTCAAGGAAATCATCGAACGGAATGGCGATCTCGAATTCAGGTATTACGAGCGCGCCGGAAACGCCGCCTGATTATCCGCCGCCACATCTCACAAACGGCTTACAATCGACTTACCACCGGCTGACCCGCTGTTATGGATTTGTGGCAGAATCCCATCAGATAGAAACCCCAGCGGTTCCTGTCGCAACTTTCCAAGAGTGGACCTTCTGGCTGTTGGTAGCTCTGAAAATGCTCCGGGGTGGATCGAGTGATCCACCCCGGATGTTTTTTGGACCGGCTCCATGGTGCAAATGACTCAGCCGTGCAATACCTGCATCAGGTAGGTCATCTCTTCGTCGATGCTGCCGCGCTCGCCCTGGGTCCCGGCGACCTCCGCGCGCAAACAATCCCGAAACCGGCCGCGAAGGCGGTGTACGGCCACTTTCACGGCATTGGCGGTCATGCCCAGCGCCTGCGCCGCACGCTCGTAGTCGGCGGCGGTGGCCTCCCCGGTCAAAAAGGGGCGCAAAGCGGTGAATTCAGCGCTTTTGCCGCGGGCGGCGGCCTGTTCCTCCACGCTGGCCAGGGCGCGGTCCAGCACGGTGAGCGCCCACTGGCGGTCAAACATGTGGTCCGCGCTCTCGTCCTCGATCCTCTCCGCCTCATACCAGGCCTCCGCCTCCGCCGCGTCAAAGGAGACAACCCTGCCCGCGCCGCGTTTCTGGCGGGACTCCCTGCGCTGCTCGTCATTCACATGGCGGCGGAAGGCGGTGAGCATGAAAGTGCGCAGTCTGCCCAGCTCCGGGTCCGCCGCGGCAAAAAGCTGCTTTTGCAGCACCTGCACGAAGAATCCCTGCACCAGGTCCTCCGCGTCCGCCGTGGAGAAGCCCGCCCGGCGGCTCCAGGCATACAGCGGGAACCAATACGCCGTGCACAGCTCCTCCAGCGCGTGCCGCGCCTGCTCGTCCTGCCCCTGCGATCTCAGCACGAGGCTCCAGCGCGTCGGTTTGAAGGCGTGCGGTGTCTGCGGCGTGTCCATGATCTGCCTCAGCGTCGCAGGAAGTCGGTGACGTATTGTTCGACGATGGTCTTGAGCTCCGGCGGCCTCGGAATGCCGATCTCCACCGCGCGGGAGCCTTCCACCTGCTGCGGCCAGTTGTCCACGATGCCCTGGATGCGCGCGTCGAAGGCGTCCACGATGGGGCCGGTCGTGATCCCTTTCTCCGCGGCGACCTCTGCGACGACTTTTTCCGCGATCTGCGGCGTCACCCGGTGCGCGGGCAGCACATAGGCGCGGTCCTTGCCCAGCTTGGCCTCCTCCACCTCCGCGAAGGCGATGAAGCTCTCGATCACGGTGCGGTAGCCGGTCATGGGGTGCGGCTGGTCGCGGCGGATGGGCAGCAGGCAGGGCTCGCCATTGAGCGGCTCGCGGAACATGCCGCTGGCCCAGCTCGACGCCGCGGCGTTTGGCCGGCCGGGACGGATGATGACGGTGGGCAGGCGCACGCTGCGGCCGTCAAAGTGGCCTTTGCGCGTGTGATCGTTCACCAGCATCTCGCACATCGCCTTGGTCATGCCGTAGGTCGTCTGCGGGAGCTGCTTCGTGCTGTCCGACATCATCTGCGCCATGTCCATGCCGCCATAACAGGCCACGCTGCTGGCGAAAACCACGCGCGGTCGTCCCGCGGCGGCACGCGCGGCCTCGAAGACATGCCGGCCGCCGTCCAGGTTCACGCGCAGCGCGTCGTCGTAGCGCTCCTCACACTCCCCGCTGACCATGGAGGCCAGGTGGAAGATCACATCCGCATCGCCGCCCACAGCGCTGACGACGGTTTCGCGGTCACTGATGTCGCCTTTCAGCGTTTGGACACGTGAGTCAGCGATGTC
The DNA here is from genome assembly GCA_015075365.1 of Verrucomicrobiaceae bacterium. GTDB lineage: Bacteria > Verrucomicrobiota > Verrucomicrobiia > Verrucomicrobiales > Verrucomicrobiaceae > Prosthecobacter. Next base: position 1,629,743 of record JABTUN010000002.1, on the reverse strand, counting down.
GCGATGGAAGGCCGCGTCGAGCAGCACGATCTTTTCCACCGGTCTGCCGCACAGGACACCCTGATGAAGGATTTTTTGCGCGAGTTGATGTCCGAGGAAGCCGCCGCCACCGGTAATGATGATTTTCATGGGAAAGAGAGCGGCAGGATGGCGAAGGAACGCGCCATCACAACCCGCGAGTCACTTGCCGCGTGCGTCCCTTTCAGCCCCCGCACACCACACGCCCGCAGTGCCAGCCCAGCGCGGCGGCCACCACGCCGGTCAGGACGCTGCCGAACGCGTTCATCACCGCCAGCCAAACACTGCCGTTCTCAAACAGCAGCCAGGAGTTGTTCGCCAGCGTGGAAAAAGTCGTGTAGCCGCCCAGGAAACCGGTGGCCGCCAGCAGCCAGGCGTCCTGGTTCGCCGCCTTCATCACCGGCAGCACGCACAGGAAGCCCAGGATGAAGCTGCCGGCGATGTTTGCCACGAACACACCCCAGGGAAACTCCGCGCGCGGCAGCAGGCGCGCCACACCCAGCACGGTGAGGTGGCGCATCACGGAGCCGATACCGCCGCCGAGGAAGACAAGGAAAAGAGAGCGCATGTCAGTTCAGAGGTGAATGGGACGGGTGCCCGCTCATGCCGGTGTGTGCTCCTGCCCGCGCGCGCCTCCGATCGTTTGCGGCGCGATGCGTGCGCGCCAGACGTAGCGCTGGAAGAGCACCTTGATGCTCGCCGTCATCGGCACGGCCAGGATCGCGCCCAGCAGGCCGCCCAGCAGCAGCGCCCACACCAGCACGGAGGCGATCACCGTCATCGGATGCAGCCCCACCGCCTCTCCCACGATGCGCGGCGTGATGAAAAAGCCGTCGATCTGCTGCACCACGACAAACACCGCCGTCACGATCAGCGGCATCATCCACCACGGGTCTCCCGGCACCAGCGCGCTGCCGCCCTGCACGCTTGCGATCACCGCCGCCGGGATCCAGCACATGGCGATGCCCAGGTACGGGATGATGCCCAGCACGCACAGCGCCAGGCCGATCAACACGCCAAAATCCAGGCCGATCACCGCCAGGCCGATGCCCGTGGCGATGCCGTTGATGAAGCTCACGAACAACTGCCCGCGGAAAAACGCGATCAAGTAGCCGTTGATCTCCTCCAGGCAGCTTACGACCTCGTCCTTGAACGCCGAGGCGCGCAGCGGCAGGTAGTCGGACCACGCCACCTTGATCTTCGCGCTCTCAATCAGGAAGTAATACAGGTACAAGGGCACGATGATGAAGGACAGCAGGAAGCCAAACACGCCCAGAAAGCCCCCCACGCTGCCGCGCACAAAGATCCAGGCGTTTTGCGCCACGGTCGGCAGCGTCGTGCGCACCCAGTCGCCGGTGAGGAAGGCCTGGAGGTCAAAATCGAAGTCCTCCGTGCCGGGTTTTGCCGCTGGCGCGGCGTCGGGCGGTGTTTCGACCGTTGCGGGCGTTTCGGCAGCTTTCTCCGCCTCCGCGTGCGGCAGCAGCGTCACGCCGTACTCCGCTTCGATCTTCTTCGAAAACTCGATCACCGCGTCGCGCGCCTTGACGGTGTAAACCGGCACCTTTTTCGCCAAGTTCGAGGTCTGCGCGGCCAGCTTCGGCACGATCCACCACGCCAGGCCGCTGATCACCAGCGTGAACACGGCGAAAACGAGCAGCACGGCCTTGTTGCGCGTCAAGCCGCGCCCCTCCAGCCACTGCACACCCGGCTCCAGCAGGTAGGCCAGCACGCCCGCCACCGCGAAGGGTACCAGGATCGGCTGGAGAAAGCTCAGCACCGTCGTCGTGAGGTACACCAGCCCCACGGCCAGCGCGCCGATCACCGTGAGGGACAGGGAGGTGATCGCGGTCCAGAGCGTGGCTTGTTGAAAGACAGTGGGGAGGTTCTTCATGCCTCGGGTGGGGGAAGCGCGCGCATCCTAGCCTTCACATCTGTTTTGGGTACTGGAAAGATGCGCGTGATTTTCCAGGATGGAGCGCCCGCTTACGCGGCGTTGTTTTCCGCCCATGTCCCAGCCGAAACCCAAACCGATTGATCCTGCCGAAGTGCCCGTGCTCGCGCGCGAGACGATGAAACGCGCGAAGTTTCCCATGCTGGCCACCTGCGAGGGCGCGCAGCCGCGTGTGCGGCCGGTTTCGCCGGTGAAAGTGGATGGTTTCACGGTCTATGTGGCAAATCTGCGCCGCTACGGCAAGACGCGGGAGCTGGAGGCCAATCCAAACGCGGAACTCTGCTACACGGACGACGAGCACAACCAGGTGCGCCTCACCGCGCGCGCGGAGATCGTCACGGAGCGCGCGCTGCTGGAGGACATCTGGGCGTCGAACCCGCTGCTGCGCGCTTATCTGGGCAGCATCGACAATCCGGAGCTCATCATCTACCGCTTTGTCCCAAGCCGCGTGCGCTACATGCGGGAATGGGCGCTGGAGTATTACGAGGTACCTTTGTGAGCGGCCGCCGGGCGTGTCATCACCGTGACGACGAGGATGAAAAAGCACATCACGATGGAAAACAGCGGGAACTGAAGCGCGGGCGGCAGGCTGTAAACCAGGGCCAGCGTGGGAATCCACACGATCCAGTTCGTGACCAGCACGGTGGGCAGCGTGCGCGTCCAGAAGGCGCGGTCGAGCGTGCGGCGCAGCTCCTGCCAGGTGCGGCCATGCTCGATCCAGCGCAGGGCGATGACATAGGTCGGCACGAACCACAACGGGCTCATGAGGAACTGGTCCACAGCCACTTTGATGACCAGCGTGCGCGCGTCATTGCCGTGACCGAAGAGCCAGCCCTGCACGCGGTAAAAGAGGTCGATCTCCATGCCGCGGTAGCCCCAGAAGAGCATTGTCAGCGCCAAACGCCGCCATTTTCCTTCCTGCCGCAGGGTTCCCATGAGCGATTGCACGCCAAAGGGCATCACGGCCGCCGCAAAGATGGTGGAGGCGAGCGAAAAGGCGTAGGACCAGCCCAGCTTGAAGGCACCGACGGCCTCCCACAGGCCTGCCACGGCGGGAACGCGGTAGTAACTGACCACGAGCGCCACCACGAGCACGTTCAGCAGAATGCAGGGCACGCGGTTTTGGCGGAAGGCCGCTGAGATGGCGGATCGGATGCCGGGAGGTGCTGGAGGATCGGGAGGCATTGGGGCGGGCGGTCAGAGGTCAGAAGTCAGAGGGCGTCTTGTCAGCTTGGTCTGATGCGGCGTCAATTCACCACCGCTCGCGGCTTGCGGGAGGGCGCAGCCCCGCGCATTCCTCCCGCATGTCCCCTGAAGTCTTCCAGGAAATCTCCCTCCACGGTGCCGCCGTGCTGCTTTCCACCCGTGCGAAGTTCCGCCTGACGGGCGCGGACCGTGTGCGCTATCTCAACGGCCAGGTGACCAACGATGTGCGCCGCGCCTCCGCCTCCGCGGCGCTCTACGCCTGCGTGACCGATGTGAAGGGACGCATCTCCGGCGATGTTTTCATCCACGCTGACGATGATTGCTTGTTCCTGGATGCCGAGCCGGGGCTGCGCGAGCCGCTGGCCCTGCGCCTGGAGCGCTACATCGTGGCCGATGATGTGGAACTGGCGGACGTGACCGACGAATGGCAGTTGTGGCATGTGTTTGGGGGCACAGAGACAAATGTGAGTGATGAGGCCATGGCAGCCTTGACGGAATCCCGGGGGCATGTGCTGCATGCGACACGCTTTGGCCTGGAGGGGCGTGACATCTGGCTGCCCGCTGCCGCCGCTTTTCAGCCGTCCATTCGTGTCTTGAACGATGACGAGGCCGAAACATGGCGCATCCTTCAAAACGTGCCGCGCTGGCCTCACGAACTGGGTCCTGATACATTCCCTGCAGAGGCCGGGATCGAGGCGCGTGCCATGGATTTCTCCAAGGGCTGCTACATCGGCCAGGAGGTGCTTTCCCGCATCAAAACCACCGGCAAGATGCCTCGCGTGATGATCGCGCTGGAGGGCGACGAACCGTTGAAACGCGGCGACACACTCTGGACGGACAAACAGGCCGGCGGCATCACGAGCGCCACGCTTCATCCGGTCACTGGCCGCTGGGTGGCGCTCGCCATGCTGCGCCAGGGCACGGATCTGGCGGCGCTGCACCTGCATGCCGCGGATGGTCCATCCATTGGCTGCCGATGATGCGGTGCGCCCGGCTACTCCGCCACCACCTCCAGACGCAGCCTGAAAAAGCCGCTGCCGGCCTGCGACAAAGCAGGCGGCGATGTGAAGAGGAGGTCGGCTGCTTCGAGTGTGGCGTTTGCTCGCGGCACAGCTTGCCAGCCCGAGGTTGAGAGCGTGGTGTTGTGCTCCAGGATGGGATGGACGCCGGGTGGCATCGTGGCGCCGGCTGGTAGTTTCAGTCTCAGGATGCCGCCGCTGCCTTGATCCGCCAGCAGGGAAGGGGGCAGGGACTGCGCGGCGTGCGGCAGAGTGCGGCGGGCGTATTCCTCCAGGTTTTTGAGCCCGTCGCCGTCAGGATCATCCTCCGCGCCACGCTGGCCTGCGGGAACGCCGGGAAAACCGGCGATCCAGGAGGCAAATGAGGGCCACACCTCGCTGTGCAGCACGCGCAGGCGCGGACGGAGGGCCGTGGTGGAATGCTCGCGTGAGGCGTATTTGAAGACGGTGGCATTGTTTGTCTGGCTCAGGACGGAATGACGCAGCGAGAGCAAACGATCCCCGGCCGCCTCGGCGGCGGTGCTGCTGGTGAGGTCGATGCGTTGCGTGTAGTCGGTGGCGAGCGGCCATGTTTGCAGCAAAGTCGAGACCGCCGGGCGGGTGTTCCAGGTGATGCCTGCCTCGCTCCATGTGTCGCTGGCCACGAAATGCGTCTGCCCCGTGGCCGCTGTGTCCGGCTCGGTGGAGTTCAGGCGTAGCTCCGCGGACTGCACCGTGCGGCCTGCGAGGCTGGAAAGGTCAAAGCGCATGAAGATCTCCCGGTTCACCGAATTGCTGCCGCCGACATTTTTCATCCACAGGACCGTGTTGTTGTAGTTCGTGTCCGGCGTGCCGACTTGCACATGGGCGTCCGCGACGGGTGGTAACTCCGTTTCCACCGTGCCAGCGGGCAGCACACGCACCGTGGCAGGGACGCTGGCGGCCCAGTCCTCCTCCAGGCTGCCATGGCGGCTGATGGTGAGCGTCAATGTGTGCGCCCCCGGCAGGAGAAAGGCGGCATTCACGGCAAAGCCGCCCGCGTTTTGCAGATCGGCGGCACCCGGTCCGCTGCTGCGTGCCCAGGTGAAGGCCGCGTCAGGCGGCACCGTGGTGGAATCGCCGAACCAAACCTGCGGTGTCACCAGCGCGGTGTTGTTTGGAAAAAGCACCCGCATCTCCGCCATCTCGGCCACCGTGGGCAGGCCGATCCGCCGGCGGCGCTGCTCGCGGAAGAGGGAGAAGGGCGTGAGCGTGTCCCCCTGCGCCGTGCCCTCCACATGATCCACGGGAGCCGTTTTGGCCGTCGAGGTGCCGCCGGTGTTCACCGCCGTCAGCGTGCCGCGTGTACCGATGACATAGCCGTAGCGGCTCTGCTGGGAATGCACCACATAAGCAGCCGCCGTGCCTTTGCCCTCCGTGTTCCAAAAGACGGTGTGCGCCGCGGTCAGATTGTGCAGCGGAGCCGAGCCAGAGGGCCGGTAGCGCGCCTCAAACCAACTGCCGTCCGCCGTGCAGGCATCCACCAGGTTCGAGTGGCTGAAGTGCATGTGATGATCGCTGCCCTTGCCGGAGGTGTTTTGATTGCCGGTGTTCCCCGTCTGCTTGCCGGTCGTCTTGTCCAGGCAGGCGTGCAGTACGTTTCCGCTGCTGGCCATGTGGGAAAAAACAAACCCGTGGCGGCAGAACTCGGCGGTGGAATCCCGCACCAGGCAGTCGCCGCTGTTCTGGAGGCGGTACATGTAGCCCGCGCCGCCTCCGCCGCCGAACTGCGGCCTGCGGAAGTAGCAGCCCTTCACCGTCACGCGGGAGCATTCAGAGAGCAGGATGCCATTGTTTAAAAGGTGGGTCGTGGTCGTGTTGCCCGCCGGCTGGTAAGTATGCACGTTCTTGATCCAGCCGTCGCGCACCCGGCTCATGCGGATGACATAGCTGTTATGCACATCGTAGGCGGAGGTGCCCGCCGTGGTGTAATCCTCCTCGCCCCAGCCGGAGCTGCCCGGATGCTGCACATTGCCGATGGAGAAGCCCTCCAGACCCGCCTCGGTGATCAGCGTCGTCTTTTTGTAAACCCGCGCGGCATCCCGTGTCTTGAGCGTGTAGCGCGTGGGAATGTCCAGTGTGATGATGTTGCTCACCGCGTCGAGCGCCACGATCTGGCGGAGGTACATCAGCCGCCCGTAGCTGCCCGCGTGGCCCACCCAGCCATCCTCCAGATGCTCCGTGGCCCAGGCATCGCCGGGGTCCGCGCGCACGAGGATGTGATCTCCCACGGCAAAGCCCGCCACGCTCACCACCGGGATCTCCGTCACCGGGCCGGGCAGGTCCGTCGTGATGTTCGTCGAGGGCGATTGCACCGTCGTCCAGGCCGCGCTGGAGGGGCCGGTGACGTTGATGATGTTCTTGTCCCGCATCACCGTCTGCGTGTTCAGCAGGAAGGTCTGTCCGGTCCCCGCGCCGCGAAGCACCACGCCGCTGGCGTTGATTTGCAGGCAGTAGCTGTTCGCCCCTTGCGGGCTGATTTTGTAAAGCCCCGCCGGCAGCCACACGATGCCGCCCCCGGCCGCCGCGGCGGCATTGATGGCGCTCTGAATTGCCACCGTGCTGTCCAAGGCGCCCGTCGGGTCCGCGCCATAGGTCGTCACCACGTTGTAAGTCAGCCCCGGCGGCGTCACCGGCAGCGGCACCTCCCCGCGTCGGTAGCCTGCGAAGGAAAAATCCTGCACGATCTTGTCCGTCTCGAATGACAGCGCCGGAGTGGCCTGCCAGCCCGGACCATAAAGAGCGCTCTCCCACGCCCGGCCGACCTTTCCTGGCAGCGCGATTGCCAGACAAAGGAACGGGAAGAGGGAGGAACTGTAGGCGTTGCGCATTCAGCCTTTTTTACGGAATCGCTCTCCGTGTGGCAATATATTCCCACGACGGCACACCGCCTGTCACGGCAGCAAACGCACACGGTAGAAGCGACGCGGCGCGCCACCGCTGCTCAGCGTGATGCTTTGCGATGAGGAGCCGCTCGACGCGGTGCGGGTGGAGCCCGCCACGCTCTGCCAGGTGAGGAAGTCGTCGCTCCACTGGATCTCGTAGCTTTTGCCGGGCACGGTGGCCCAGGTGAGATCGAGGCTGGTGGCGCTGCCGGTGAGTTGAGTGACTTTGAAATCGAGCGCCGGATCGAGCCGGTCCAGCACGCCGTCGTTGTTGTCATCGCGCACAGCGACGACGGGAAATTGCAGGAACTCGCCCGGTTCGAGGTTGTTGTTCGCGTTGCCCGCCGGGCACTGGCTGCCGATCACGCCCGCATCGGCGGTGCCGTAGGCCACGCTGGCGAGATAGACGGAGGAAGGCAGCGCGCCAAAGGCCTGCGAGAGGTCGATGCTGCCTTCCATCTGCCCGCTGCTCGTCGCGGCCTTGAAAGCGGTCACGGTGGCCGTTCCGGCATTTTGCCAGCCAACGTAGTTGTTGCTGCTTTCAGCCGCCAAAAACGGTTTTCCGGCCGGAATGGCGATCAAACCGGCTTTGGCCCACGGCGCGGCCGTCGAGGCGCTCGCGAGCACGCTGTCGCTCACATACACAAAATGGTCATTCGCACCGCCGGTGCCATTTCCCGTGCTCCAGGTGCCCACATAGAGCCTCGAGCCGCGCAGCGCCGCAAACAGCGTCATGCCATTTTGCGCCACCAAGTAGCCCACGCTGTCCGCCGTGCCATCCATGACGAAATTCACCGGCGCGGCGGGCGTGGTGGCATTCACGGCGGTGCTGTCCGCGCTCGTGCCGCTGCTGTTGCTCGCCGAAATCGTGTAGCTGTAGGTCGTGTTCGGGCTGCGACCGGTGTCGTTGAAGCTCGTGCCCGCTTGCGTGGCAATGGTGCTGCCGTTTCGCTTCAAAACATAGCTCGTGGCGTTGGCGGAGGCATTCCAGCTCACGTTGATCTGCGAGCTGCTCACCGCGTTCGCCGTCAAACCCGTCGGCGTGGCCGGTGGCGGCGGTGGAGCTTGCGTGGTGGCACTCGCGGGATCGCTCTCCGGTGAATTCCCCGCGCTGTTCACCGCGATGACGGTGTAGCTGTAGGTGGTGCTCGGCGTCAAACCGCTGCTCGTGAGGCTGTTCGTTGTCGGCGTGGCGATTTGAATGCCATCGCGCCTCACGAGATAGCTCGTGGCATCCGGCGTGGCAGTCCAGGTGAGTGAAATCTGCGTGCTGGAGGTCGCGGTGGCGTTCAGGCCGGTGGGTTTGGCTGGTGGCGTGGTCGCGGAGCCATCATCCTCGACCCACACATGCTGGATCTCGCTCTGGTGCGTGTTTCCCTTCGAGTCCGTGGCCTCGATGTAGTAGTCGAGCAGCTTGTTTTTGAAGCCCGGCACGTTCGCGGCCGTGATCTTCGCAAAGTAGTAATCCGCCAGTTCCGGCGGCGTGATGAAGTAGTCGATCTGGCCGTTGTTCGCCGCTGCATTGAGCGCGGCGCGTGTATTCGGCAGCACGCGCTTCGTCATCGGCAGCGTGATCCACGCGCCCACCTCGTCACCTCCTGCGTAGGTCTCGTTTTGGTTGCTCGCCATCGTGTTCACGCCATCGCCATCGAGCCGCACTTTCACATTGATCGTGCTGATGCCGCTGAGGTCGTAGGCATGCGTCCAGATGTAAAACTCGCTCGGCATCTTCTTCAGGTAGCTTGTGTTCCCGCCGGGAATGCTGTTGAACCATCCAAAGGTGTAAGCGCCCGGATTGTAGGGGAAGCGCTGCGGCCTCAGCACGCTCGGCGCGGTGCGGTCATTGTCGCGACGCGTCTGCGTGAACCACGGTGTGAGCTTCTCGATGGCGCGACGCGTGGCGAGGCTCTGCTTCACCTCGTCGTCATTGCCCAGCCCGCCGTAGTAATTGAAGCCGGAGTCGAGCCCGCCGAGATAAATGTGCCACGCGAGCTCCACATCATTCGGATTGCTCCAGGTGCCGCCGTTGAGGTTGTCGTAGGGATCTTGAATCTTCCACGCCGCCACGGCATTCGCGGCGTTTTCATCCTTCCACACCTGCTCGGCCGTCTCGCACCAATTCGCGCCGGTGATGACCGGAGCCCAGCTCCAGAATTTCAGCGCGAAACCGGGCGTCTCCATGTCGATGACCGTGCCCGGCACCTTCGTCGTGCTCGTGGCGCTGCCCACCGGCGGCTCGATCCATTTCAGGAAGTAAGGCGAGCCGTAATCGCTCTCCGGAAAAATCCACGCGCCGTCCTCGATGTGCGCGAACTGGCCCGCAGGCGGCGGTTTGGCATTCACGAGGTCTTGAATGGCGCACACCGCGTAGCCGCTGCTCTGCGCTGCGCCGAAGAAGGCCGGCGTGCTCTCAAAATACGAGCTGCTGCCGCCGCCCCACGCGTTGTCACCATCCGTCGATGGCAGCGCGATCACCGGACGCTCCGCCGTGCCGCCCGGCGCGATGTTTCCGCTCACCATGCCAATCTGCGCACCGCTGTAGCCGGCGACGTAGCTCAGCGCGTCATCGCTCGGCACTGCGATGATGCTTTTCTCCGCGCCGGTGCTCGGGTTCACATATTTGATGCGATGAAGCTGATAAGCATGCGGCGTGACATTCCACGCCGCCTGACCCGGATTCGGTTCGTTGAACCACCAACCGCTCGTCGGCGAAGGCCCAAGCTGGTCCGCCTTGTTCGGCGGCGACGACTTGATCTGAAACGTCCCGGTCGGATTCGCGCGATCATTGTAAGTCGGGCATGTGCGGCTCAGGTGATGACTCGCCACGATGGCCCACTGGTAGCCCTCGTCGGCCAACACATCGATCAACTCGCTCGTGAAGGCCATCTCGGTCGGAAAGAAGCCCTTCGAGTGATCGCTGAGGTTCATGTTGCCGCCCCAGGCCTTCCACCATGCCTGTTTGAAGATCTGCATCTCCTTGCGAAACACCGCCTTCGGCAGCAGCGGAGCGAGCGAGTGATGATACGTGAAGCCCACGAGGTCCATGCGACGCGAGCCGCCCGGCGTCGTCCAGCCACGCGCCTCGCGATTCCCATTCCACCAGCCGCTGCCGTAGCCGAGCTGGTTGTTTGCGCCGAGGCTGCGGATGTTGTCGATCAGCGAGCCCGAGTAGCTCATCGCAAAGCCCGCGCTGGTGCTCAGGTTCGCCAGCGAGTTGCGCGGTCCGCTTTGATACGCGCTCTGGCGATCCGGCAGGCCAAAGATGTCCGTCAGGTTGTTGTCCGGATGTCCAACGCCGGTGCCGTAGGTCTGCCCGCCCTTCAAAACGATGCTGTCCCACGCATGCTGGATGCGCTGCGTCTGCGCACCATTCCCATTCCACTCCGGCCAGTAGATCGGCTGATGATTGTGCCAGAAGCGCGAGACATAAACGCTCTGCGCCGCCGCAGTGACGGTCATGAGGGCGAGAAGGATGGCAAAACGCATGCCGGTGGTTTTACCGGCAGCGAAAGAAGCGAACCACTATACAAATGGCTAACTCAAACGATGTCCACCGTCACCGCCGCCGAGGTGTCCATCTCGCCGATGACCACCGCGCCGGAGCCGCAGGCGAGCGCCCTGTCCACCTGATCGGGAGCGACAATCGCCACCCAGCCAAGGCCCATGTTGAAGGTGTCGATGGCATCCGCCTTGTCGGCATGGCGCAGCACTTTCTGGGCGACGTCGTTCTGCCAGAAGGGGATGCGCAGTTTCGCGCCGAGGCCGCGTTTGAGGAACATGCGGCCCAGGTTCTCCGGCAGGCCGCCGCCGGTGATGTGTGCCATGGCCTTCGGCTTGATGCCGGCGGCTTTGAGGGCCTTTGGCTGTTCGTGGTAAAGCAGCGTGGGGTGCAGCAGCGTTCGCATCTCGTCCTCGCTGAACTTCAGGTTCTCTTTTTCGATGATGCGGCGCACCAGGCTGAAACCGTTGGCGTGGAAACCCGCGCTCTTCCAGCCGATGAGCACGTCACCAGCGGCGATGGTGCCGGGATCGAGCAGGTCTTCCTTCTCGCAGGCGCCGATGGCAAAGCCGCTGAGCTCCACCATGCCCTCGGGCACCATGCCGGGCATTTCAGCCGTCTCACCGCCTGCGAGGATGCAGTTGCAGGCCTCCAAGTATTCTGTCATGCCGGCGATGATGCGGGTGATCTGAGTCTTCTGGATCTTCGGGATGCCGACGTAGTCGAGGAACAGGATGGGATCTGCCCCGGTGGTCAGCACATCATTCACATTCATCGCCACGAGGTCTTTTCCAGCGGCCTCAAGCTGGTCGTGCTTGAGCAGCAGCTCGATTTTGGTGCCCACGCCGTCACAACCGGTGAGGATGATGGGATGCTTGTAACCGCTGAGATCGTAGGCCGCGGCGAACAGGCCGAAGGGATTCGCCAGCTTGCGGTTTTTTTGCGTGCGCTTCACCAGCACGCCAATGTCATCGACGAGCGAGGCTGCTTCGTGAATATCGACTCCGGCTTGCTTGTAGGTGTGGGCGGCTGCTGTGGCACTCATGGGGACGCGGCGTTTAGCCCGGATGCCGGGGGGACTCAAACAGAAAGTCATCCCTGCAACCGCAGGCCCTCCGGACTGGTCTGCGCGAGGGATTCCAGTGTGATCCAGCGCACATCCGGGAGGGGCGGGCATGCTGCCGTGGCGGCGGGCGACCGCAGCACATCCAGGCGGCGCAGCCCCGGCGTCCACAGGCGCATGACCTCCTTTTTGAGATGTGCGGCGTCCGGCGTCCCGTCCGGTGCATGCCACAGCGCCGAAAGGCCGCCTGAGTCGTGGTAGATGAGCGAGTTGCGGGTCAAGAAATCAGCCACAGGGCCCGTCAGCGTGTTCCACCGCACCAGCATGTCAAAATTCACCTCTGGATGCAGCCCCGCTGCCGCGCCCCAGCGGCGCTTCGTGCGGAAAACATCATCGTGCAGGGAAGGGCGGCTGCCGCCAAGAAAGAGACGCTTGCAGCCCGTGCGGCGCGCGTGCTCGATCTCATGAAGATAAAGAGCGGTCATGGTGCCTCTTCGGCGGTGGTTCGCATCCCCGTCGAGCACTCCCAGGGCGACGAGTTCCAGCGTGTCGCCCAGCCGCGAAACCAGCGAGCCCGCGACGCGGATGCCTCCACGCGACAGCCAGAGGATGCATCCGCGGCGGAACCGCCGTCGCATGTCCCACCGGCTGCGGATGTGAGCGAGCGCGCCGTGGCGGCTGAGGATGAAGGGCTGGTAATACCGCTCGTAAAAGAGGTCCAAATCCGCGCTGTCGGTGGATGGTGTGGATTCAAATGGATCGGCGCGGATGTAATTCAGGTCGCGCCACAACTGGGTGCTGGATTTCATCACCGCGGCTGTGTCCGCGGGCACAGGCATTCCGGAGCCCACCCACGCAGGGCACCGTAGAAACGAGCGCCCCATCCATAGGCGGGCCGAATGGCGGTCCATGCCGGCGACCGTCAGATCCGCGCGCGGAGCCTGCTGGTTTAAAAAACGCTCCAGACGCCAGGCAGACACCAGGCCCAGGTATTCGCTCTGAGGCTCCTCGGCGAAGAAACGAGACGCGACATAGCCGGTGATACCGGGCGCGCCAGCCGTCAACAGGCTGACCTGTCGTCCGGCGGCGCGGTCCGGACCGTGGAGGAAGGCAACTGGCAACCTCCAGCCTGCCACAGGCAGCAGCAGGGAAAGAAGGCGGCGGAGGCGTTGTTCTGTGGTCACAAGGAGGATTGCAGAATCCGGTTCAAGAAACTGCCCGTCAGTTCGGAGGCGTGGGAGTCGAGCCATTCGACCCCTGAAGGCAAAACAAGGCCTGCCGGAAGCGGACCGCTTCCGATGACGCGCATTCGATGCAGTCCCGGGCTGCGGATGTGGGCGTGATGGCGGTCAAACTCGTCCTGGCTGGCCGGCCGTCCGCCTGGAAAGGCCCACAGGGCTGAAAGCGCGCCCCTGTCCCGGTGGACGAGGGAGGTGTGCGACAGGAACTCTGCCACCGGGCCGTCGAGCCGGTTCCAGCGCATCAGCACGTCGTGGGGCATCGTGGGGGCCTCACACAGCGCGGCGCCCCAGTTGCGTTTGAAATTGAGAACTCCGTCATGCAGCGAGGGGCGGCTGTTCCCAAAAAACACCCGGCGGCAGCCATGCTCCAGCGCGTGCTCGAACGCGCGTGCATACAGCAGGCTTACCACGCCCTGCCGCAGCAGGTCGTCCCGCCCGTCGAGAACGCCGAGGGATTCGAGCTTCAAGCCATCCCCCAGGCGTAGCACCACCATGCCGCCGACGCGTTCACCGTCCTTCAGCGCCCAGAGGATCCTTCCCTCTTGCCGGAAACGCCACCGCGTCTTCCAAAACGAGCGGGATGACACCAGTTCACCATGCCTGGAACTCACATAAGGCAGGTAATGGCAGCGGTGGAACTCTGGAAGCTCCGCAGCGTCCGCCGACTCCACAACCTGGATTCCATGGCGCTTGTACTGTTCCGTGCGGGCAGAGATTTTTTTTCGGAGCACTGTGGCGGAGGGGAGCACCATTTCCGCAGCCACCCAGGCGGGCAGGGCGAGCCACTCCGGGCCGAAAAACCGGCGGGCGGAGTGCTGATCAACGCAGGTGATGGTGAGATCCGCCCGCGTGCCCAGTTCCTGGAGCCGCCGGGATAGAGTCCAGATCCGCGCGGAGCCGAGGTTCTCCACCTGGGGCGTTTCCAAGAAAAAACGCCGCGAAAAGTAGAGCGGGGCAAAGGCCCGTCCTGTGAGCAGCACGCTGGCGGGTGCTCCGCCAGTGCGCGTGGTGCCGTGGTGGAGCATGACAGGCACGCGCTGGCCCACGAGGGCAGACAACCCCGCTATCAGGCGTCTCAACCTCGGTATAATCGGGAGCTGGCGGGCATGGGCGGGATTCACGGTGGATGATTCCGGAGCCATAGCGGAGTCCGCCTGCCAAATCCACTCCGGCGCGGTTTTCGCTGGTCGGAAAACGGACTCTCTCATAACAACAGGCAGCAGCATGTTCTCTTCGGCATCACCAACTCAAACGCCTCCCGTCTGGGCGCAACCGGGCGTCACGGATGTCGCGGCCGCGCGCGCGTTTTTGCAGCTGCTGCGCCGCGAGGACGTGCTGTTTTACCACAGTGGTGATGACGAGCCCGGCGCCACGGTGAACTGGCTCACTTCGGCGGCTCGCGGGCTGGGGTTCACGCTTTCCCGCCAGATCGTGGCCGCGGCGGAGCCCTCACGCGATTTGTGGGAATACCACCGCCGCCTGGGCTTGGGGCCGGAGGAGGTGTGGGTGCCGCGAGCGAGCCGTTCACGTCCGCTGATGGCGGCCTGTCTGGAGGACGAGGAAATGCTCTCCCGGCTGCGGGTGGACGCCTCCATCCGCGCGCTGTTCACCCGCTATACGAGTGATCGTTCGGAGGCGCTGGCTGCGCGGCTGGGCGTGCCATTCACCGGCGGCGCGCGTGGACCGGAAAACTGCGCATCACTGAATGACAAGGCATCATTAGCGGAGGCGGGGAGAAGGCATGGATTCGCCACGCTGGACGCGCGCCTGGTGTTCACGCTGGAGGAACTCGACGCGGCCTTTGAAGAACTGCATTGCGAGCATGAGGCAGGCTGCATGCTGCGGGACCGGCAGGGCGCGGGGGGCTCCGGCCTCGTGCATGCCCCCACGCTGGCCTGCGCGCGACGGGTGTTCGGCGGGATGGTGGGTGGAGATGGCGTCTTGGTCACACCGTTCATTCCGCAGGACCGCGTGATCCGGAATCTCAGTTTGCATGGTGTTGTCGCCCAGGACGGCTTCGCACCGCTGGTGCTGACGGACCAGATTCTCAAAGGATACACGTACCGCGGCTCCCGTTGTGTGGGAGAGCTGCCGCCGGAGCACATCCGCGCCGTGCGTGCCTGCCTGCCGGGTCTGGGCCGTTGGTTGCTGGCGGAGGGCTACATCCACGCGCCCGCAGGAGTGGACGGCTTCCTTCTCCGCTCCGCAGACGGGCCCAGGTTTGTGGTGATCGACCCCAACATTCGCCTGACCAACACCATCCGCCCCTGGTCCGTCGTGGCGGCTTTGAGCGAGAAGGCAGGCTGCTCGTTTGAATGGGAGCTGGAATGGATGTCATTCATAGGCCCGCGTGTGGATCTGGCGCTGCTGCGACAGCGCCTCGGGCGTGATCTGCTGCACGAGTCCCGCCTGGATGAGGGGGGCGTCCTGCCCGGCTACATGGGGTGGTTGGGCGTCGGCCTGGGGGTTACGCGGATGGAGATGCTCTTTCTGGCTCGTGGCGAGGCGCATCTGGCACATCTTCGTCGGCGGGTCACGGAACTGGGTATGCGATGGAGCTGAGGCAGCGAAAAAACGCGTCGCCGAACCCCGAGGCTGGTGGTAGCTGCCATGATTCACCGACATGCGTTTTCTTCGTGACATCATCGGCCTCATGCGGACCCCGGCGGGGCGCAGCAAGTTCCTGAGCGCGTGGAATTACGCCAGTTTTCCGCTGATGTGGCCCGTGGGGGCGCTGTACCGCCGGCTGGTGCTGCGCCGTACACGGATCGTGGCTGTGGTGGGCTCCCTCGGCAAGACCACCACCCTGGCCTCCGTGGCCGCCGCCTTGCGCGTCCCCCACCGGGCGCGGGACAATGCCAATTCATGGAGCGAGGTCGTCTGGTGCCTGCTGCGCGTGCGGCCCGCTGCCACGCGTGCCGCGCTGGAGGTGGGCATCGCCAAACCGGGGCAGATGCGCTGGTATGCGTGGATGCTGCGCCCGCAGGTGACGGTGGTCACCTCCATCGCCAGTGATCACAACCGCTCCCTGCCCACGCTTGAGGTCACGCGCATGGAAAAAGCGGCCATGGTGCGCGCGCTGGGCAGGGAAGGGCTGGCCGTGCTCAATGGAGATGACTCCAACGTGCTGTGGATGCGGGGCCAGACCCACGCCCGGGTCATCACCTTCGGTTTCGGGCCTGAGAATGATGTCCGTGCGGAGGACTGGCAGATCGACTGGCCGCATGGGGCGCGCTTCACCGTCCGCATCGGCACGCGGAGCTGGCTGGTGCGCAGCCGCTTGTTCGGGCGGCACATGGTCTATCCTTTCCTGGCGGCGCTGGCCGTGGCGGATGCTGAAGGAGCGGACATGGATGCCGCCGTGGCCGCTTTTGCGAGCATGGAGCCCGTCTATGGCCGCATGGAGCTGTTCCATCTGCCAGGCGGGGCTTGGATTCTCGCCGATGACTACAAGGCATCGCAGGAGAGCCTGTTCACCGCGTTGGAGGCCTTTGGCGAGATGCCGGCGCCCCGCAGGCTGGCGGTGCTGGGGGAGGTCAACGAGCCGGTGGGCAGCCAGCACAAGCTCTACCGCGAAGTCGGCAGGCAGGCGGGTCGTCATGCCGCCCGCATCATCTTGTGCGGCGGCGGCAAGCTGAAGAACGCCAGGACGGGGGCCATCAGGGCAGGGGTGAAGCCGGAGAACGTCACCATCTCCTCCACCATGACCGTGCTCGAAATCGCGGCCCTGCTGGAGAAGGAACTGCGGCCTGGAGACCTGCTGCTGGTCAAAGGACGGACCGACCAGCGTCTGCGGCGGGTGGTCCTGAAACTGCAAGGCCGCCCCGTGCGCTGCACCATCCCGCTCTGTCACCTGAACGGCCTTGATTGCGACCACTGTCCCATGCTGGAGCGAGGTTGGGAGGGCATTCGTGCCGTCACCTGACCGCTTGAATCTTGATTTCTCAACGCGCCGCCCGCAGGATGGCATTTGATGCAGGATTTGATCATTAATTTTGCCCCCACGGGCATGGTGCCCACGAAGGAGATGACCCCGCACGTCCCCGTGTCCTCCGCGGAGATCATCGAGCAGGTGCATGAGGCCCACGAGCTGGGCATCACCGTGGCGCACCTCCATGCGCGTCATGGGGACGGCTCTCCCGCTTACGAACGGCAGATTTACGCGGAGATTTTCGACGGCGTGCGCCGCCACTGCCCGGAGCTCGTCATCTGCGCTTCCTTGAGCGGGCGCACCTTTCCCGCCTTTGAGCAGCGCTCCGAGGTGCTGGAACTTCAACCCGACATGGCCTCGCTCACCCTGGGCTCCATGAATTTTCCAAGGGAGCCCAGCATGAACGCGCCGGAGATGATCACGCGGCTGGCGGAAAAGATGGACCAGTTCGGCGTGCGGCCGGAACTGGAGTGCTTCGACGGCGGAATGGTCAACTACGCCTGCTACCTCGCCTCCAAAGACGTGCTCAGGCCGCCTTTTTACTTCAACCTCCTCGTCGGAAACATCGCCACAGCACAGGACGGCCTGATCCAGACCGGGCTGCTCATCAGCCAGTTGCCGGCCGGCTCCTACTGGTCGCTCGCGGGCATCGGTCATTCGCAGTTGCGCGCGAACACGCTCGCCCTGCTGGAAGGCGGTGGCGTGCGTGTCGGGCTGGAGGACAACATCTGGTTCGACGCCAGCCGCACGCGACTGGCCACAAACCTGGAACTCCTGCGGCGCGTCCATGACCTGGCCGCTGTTTTTGAGCGCCCGGTCATGAGGCCCGCCGCCTTTGGCAGCCTCGGTTTTTACAACAAGCACCGCTCGCCAGGGCTGTCATGAGCACCTCGTTGATCCAACGCTTCTGGGATGTGTTCCGCCGTGAAGGCCTGCGCAGTTGCTGGGCGCGCTGCATGGGCGCATGCGGCTATAAACGTCTTTACCTGCTCAGCCGCTCCCTTCACGAGCCTTTGCCGGAGACGCGGGCGAAAATCCCCGTCCACATGGACTGGCTGCGGCCGGAGGATGAGGCGGACTACGAGGCGCTCCTGACCACGGCCAGGGACTGGCCGCTGACACGACGTCAGGGGGCGGGGAACCGCTGCCTCACCGCGCGGGTGGACGGTCGTCTGGTCTCCGTCATGTGGGCCTGCATGGGAAAGGCCGCGCGAATCGACTACCTGGCCCAGGATTTGCCGCTGGCAGCGCACGAGGCCTATCTGTGCGGCGCTTACACGGAGCCCGCCTTTCGCGGCCACGGCATCGCGCCGGCGATGAGCGTGGAGCTGCTGCGCCGTCTGCGTGAGGAGGGCATCACACGCGCCATCCGCGCCACCTGGCCGGAGAACACCGCGGCGCTGCGCGCGCATGCCAAGGCGGGCTTCCAGCCCTTTGCCCTCATGGGGCGTGTCCAGATCGGCCGGTGGGGACGCTCCTTCACCCGGCCAGCCGGGCCTGCCAATGCATGAGCCTGGCGCGGGAGAGATGATGGGGACCGCAGGCCGGGCGGATCACTTTTTCCGGGGATGGAGGTCCGCCACGGGCAGTTGGGTGAACTGGACCCACCGTGCTTCGCTCTCCGCCTGGGTGGCCACGCCGTCATGCACCCACAGCGCGTAGCGCAGGCGTAGTTTTTTCACGTCCGTCACCTCCAACGGCGTGTCGAGGCTGAGGCAGCATCCCATCCAGCCGTCGTCCCGCACATGAAAGGCGGTGGGATGGTGCGGATTCATGGGGTGGTTCATGAGGGTGATGCCCGCAAACCCGTCCGCGTCATTGCTGATGCGTCCGCTGTAGTCACACCAGCGCGCGGGCTTGCGGAAGACCTGTGGCTCGTTGACCTGGCCCTCGGAGTTCAGGATACGCCCGCCACCGTCATGCACGCCGATGCTTCTGGCCATGCGCACGGCGATGAGGCCGAATCCGGTGGCGCCGAACGTCGTGGTGCGGCCTTTCGGGGCCGCCAGCTCCAGATCCACGATCATGAACCAGCTCCTCGCGCCGTCCAGCGGCCGGATCTCCGTGCGCCGCACCTCGATGATCTGGATGGACTTGTCCGCCTCGCTGATCCAGTGGTTGACCATGCGCATGGAGGCGGCCTCGTCCGTGTCCTCGTAGCCTTCCGGCGAGACCTCGACATTGACGATCCGTCCCTGCTTCTTCGCGCGGTCTCCCCAGAAGTCGAGATCGTTCACCATGTTGTGCGTGACCCACACGCTGTTGTGATGGGAATGGCCGAGCGGGTCGTGCGGATGTCCCATGCGCGTCAGGCTGGTGTCCCGCGTGGCGCGGACGGGATGCCAGAAGGGCCGCATGTCCTGCGGATTGTGATGCATCGCCGTCAGCTCCCGCCCGTCGAGCTGGAAGGAGGTGATGTGGTGCGGCATGGGCACGGCCTGCACCCGCGTCACCGGTTTGGCGGACGGGAGCTGGCCGCTGGCGGACGCCAGTCCGCAGGAGAGGAAGAACAAGGCTCGAATCATGGCAGCCGCACCGTTCACCGCGAACCGCCCGCCGTCCACCGCAGAGCCTCGAAGTCAGTGGTCAGAGGTCAGAGGCCCGACCTTCAACGTTCTGAGTTGAACGTTCGATGTTGAACGTTGCACCCCCCCGTTCCCCCTGCCTCGAAGCCTGGGCAGCAGAGCCTCCGGAGTCAGTGGCCGGTGATTCGTCCTCCTGCTCGAACTCGTCCTCGAGGCCCGACCCTCAACGTTCCAAGTGCAACGTTCGATGTTGAACATTCCCCCGTCTCCCCGCAGCCGATAGCTCTTGAGGCGACCTGGCTTCGCCGTCGCCTGTCTCACCTGGTCATGATAAAATTCAGCTAGTATTTTGCCACTATTCGACTAAGCGTAATCATGCTTAATCAACAGATGCTTTTGTCTCGGCTTGGCCGCTTTTGCGATGCGAGCGATTATGTCGCCAAGCATTTCTTAACAGTAGAGCGATTGGACCAGACGCTTTCCAAACTCGCCGAAGACGGGCGTAAAGCGATGTCGGCTGAAAGCTTTGCCATATTTTCCGTGGAAAATGACAATCGCACACTTCTATCGATGGTAGCCGATTCTACATTGTTTGCTCAATCTACAACCACGGCCAACAAGAAACTGATGCTCGCTGTTCATGATGGTAGTGCCGGTGGCCCTGGGGGGCTTACAGGTTATCTCGCATTCATGAAACAGCCGGTCATACTGAGCGGTAGTCAGCTAAATTACCACGCCCAGAGGAGCGGCGGAATTCCCCAACATTTGAAAAGCGGCAAGTGTGTCACCATGCTTGTTGTGCCGATGCTGAACCAAAGCAATGAACTTCTCGGACTGATCAAAGTAGAAAACATTGTCGACCAGTCCGGTGCAACAGATGAACATGGCTATTTTGCAGAAGCCGATTTGTTGAT
This sequence comes from Verrucomicrobiaceae bacterium, assembly GCA_015075365.1. Taxonomy (GTDB): domain Bacteria; phylum Verrucomicrobiota; class Verrucomicrobiia; order Verrucomicrobiales; family Verrucomicrobiaceae; genus Prosthecobacter. Next base: position 1,609,473 of record JABTUN010000002.1, on the reverse strand, counting down.
AGCAAAATTGGTCGCAAACCAAGTCTCGATAATCTTGCAGAGCTTGGAGATCCGAAAAGAAAACGCCACATTGTGGAGTGCCTTGGACGAATTGCCGTTGTACGTTTACGATATCGACAAGCAAAAGCGAATCACCAACTGCAATGATCGCTATTGCCAGCTTTACTCCAAAACGAAAAGCGAATTGATCGGCAAATCTGCTCAAGACATACATCCGCCGCCGATGGCGCTAAAATATGAAAATGATGACAGCCGAGTGTTTGAGGAAAAAAAGGCGATAAGTCACGATGAGTTTCAATGCAGGAACGGCAAGGAGGCTTTGGTACACGTCATTAAGATCCCGATTTTTCATCACTCGGTGCCCAGCCAAGTGATTGGTTTGAAGGGAATTTTTTGGTTTAAAAGCCAGTCCGATGTTCAATTGGCGGAGTTGGTGACCGAGGTTGATAGACAGACCCAGAAAAGAACTCAAGTTTTCGAACAAAGGCTCCATCTGGCAAATGCGGCACTCAATGTTCTTGATGATCCGATTTTGCTTCTCGAAAGCGGCATCATAAGGTTCATTAACCAAGCGGCCAAAAACATTCTTGCCCCCATTCAAATGAGCGTTCAGCAGGATCTCACAGGACGAAGCGTGTTAGAGATCATCCCTCAAGAGTATCGACAAAACTGGGACCAACTCTTTGCATGCGCCACAAACGCCAAATCTCCACATGCCATCTACGGGGAATTGTTTGTTCGTACGGTGCACGGCGTCAAGAAATTCAAGCCAATAATCAGGGCTCTGAGCGCAGACCACGACCAGTTTCTTTTCATCATATCCAGTCGTGAAACTAATTTGGCCGCGATTGATCAAGCTGAACTTGAATTCTTGAGATCAATGTCTGCGCTGACACCCGTGTTGATGTTTGTCAAAGACCGCAACCGAAAATTTGTATACGCAAACCAAGCCTTGGCTGAGCATTATCGTGCGAGCAGCCCTGAGGCAATGCGTGACACGCTAGATAGTGACTATTGTTCTACTCAAGAAGAATTGGACCGCTTTCGAGAGCATGATGAGAGAATATTACTTCACGGGCAAAAACAGGTTGTCATTGAAGAAGAAGCGGTCACGTCTAAGAGCACCGGCATCACGAGGTACTACAAAACGATAAAGAAGCCGATTCTAAACCCGATTACTCGTGAACTTTGCGTCTTGGGGGTTTCGATTGACATCGACCAGTCCAGAAAAATTTCTCGCCTGCTCAAGCAGACGATGAATACAGTTCCCGAATCAATGTTCCTGAAGGTGCCCGGAAAAGGCGTGATCATTGCGAACACGGCTTTTATGGATTGGTGCTCCACTGATGAAAACAAAATTGAGAGCGACAAAAGGCATGAATGGGAATACTCCCCACTTCAGTCCCACAGATCCGTATTGCAAAAAATGGACGAGGAAGTTCTCACGACTTTGAAGCCTACATCAGGGGTTATGTTGATGATACGCGAACCCCGGCTTCCGTCGGACGGCGGCAAACAACCAATCACTTATCGTGAAATGATAAAGTTTCCTATCATCGAAGATGGGAAGGTGAGGCAAATTTTGGGCGTGTGCACGGATCGAACTGAATTAAAACGAACAGTTTCCAAGCTTCACCAAGCGGTCTTGTCAAATTGCTTGTTCACGCACGACATATCAGCTCCGCTTAGATCGATTCGCGAGTTTTCAAACTCAGCGTCGTTAGCTGCTGCGGTCCAATTCTCCCAAGATGCGTCAAACAGTCTGGCTGCCATCAAGGATTCAATTCATGCTGCTTATTCCCTACGTACGGACCTTCCAGGCATCATCAAAAGCCGTGAATTTCATCCAATTGAATTATTCGATTTTCTCACCGTGCTGAGAAGGGGGCAGGTCAGCTCTTATCCCAAGCAGTTACGAATCCATATATCCGACAAGACCTCGGAGGGGCGTGCCGACATCCAAGGGAATCGAAAGCTTCTACAAATGGCGATTGGCAAACTGATCGAGAACTCGATACAGCATAGCGCTACCAACCCAGACACAGAGAACATTGCAGAGGTTTCCATTGCAGTGTTTGATATCCCACATGTCTATCGGTGGGGGATTAAAATCCAAGACAATGGGAAAGGTTATCAGAGCGACATCGTAAGCGCTCGAATGTTTGAAGAAAGTTCGCGAGTTGGGCAACTCGGGGATAATTTAGGTTTAGGATTAACCATCACAGAGGCGATAATTGCGTTACACAATGGCGATGTTGTATTTAGCAACGGTCAAAACAATCAGGGTGCTGTAACCACAATAGCGCTCCCCAAACTTTAACACCTCTTCACCAAACACAAAAATATGAAAAAATTAAAAGTCGTTTTTCTCGAAGACAACAGGCACGACAGGCACACTCTGAAAACCATGCTTCAAGATGGCACATCCTACTTTGAAGTCTATAACTACGATACAAAAATCATATTCGACGATCAAATTCGCAACGTGGATTGTGATGTTATTATTTTGGATATTGATCTTCAGCACTCAAAAGGCCTTCCGTCAGATCGTTACATTCCGGGCACTGTGGTCGCAGAAGAAATACGTTCGAACATTCCAGAATTAGATCATGTGCCCATTCTGATCACAAGTGCTTATTGGGAGACGATGATCCCCGAAACGGCAGCGCAATTTGAAGCTCGCAATATGTTCAGAGGCATCTTTGCGATTGGTAAAGATGACTGGGGACTCAATGGATCAAACTTGATCGCTAAATTGTGCAATATTATGACAAAGTGGACTTCGTTCATAGCTTGCTCTTCGAGTCAAACTCGCTCGCTTTTGTCTAGCAGACACCTTGGGTTCGAATTTCCAATAGATCGCACACTCGGTGCGTAGAACCGCATGATGAATGTCGGGAAACCATCTGTGACCTGCCCCCTGAGAAGCACAAGCCGAGGAACAAGAAAATGCACAGACAACCCTACTATCCTCGCCAGATGGGCGAGCGTGCGGAGTGGCACACGAATTTCGCCACGAAACTGCCTGGTTACGCGACCGATTTATCGCTGACCCAGGCGGAGGAGGACAACGGAGTTGCTCCGTCCCCCTCTTGGATTGGACAGGTGATAAGCTCTCCGAACTGATCCAAGATCAGGCATACATCCACCCCGCGCAGAAGCTCTGTGAAGGCGCAGCGCAGGTCTCGTCGAGCGTAGCGAGACGTTGCTCCGTCCCCTCTTGATTGGACAGGTGATAAGCCTCCGAACTGATCCAAGATCAGGCATACATCCACCCCGCGCAGAAGCTCTGTGAAGGCGCAGCGCAGGTCCCGTCGAGCGTAGCGAGACGAGGCCGCAGCGTAGCCGTAACAGAGCTTCTGCGCGGTCGCCGCCCTCCCACTTGTCGCTGTTCACCCTCAACCCGGAGCCTTCTGCCATGAGTGCCTAAAGCCGCCATCACACCTCCCGCCGTCGAGATCGAAACCGATGCCGACAGTCCGCAACGCTGGACCGCGAAGCGCAAGGCCGCCCTCGTCATCGACATCCTCCGCTGCAAGACCACCGCCGCGGAGGCTGCTCGCCAGCACGCGCTGACTCTCGCCGAGGTCGAGCAGTGGAAGGAGGACTTCATCACCCAGGGCACCGAGGCCCTGCGCAGTCATCCGCGCGACCTCGCCCAGCAGTTCGAGGCTCGCGAGAAGACCCTGCTGGCCAAGGTCGGCGAGCTCACCCTGCATGTGGACGTTTTAAAAAGCTCATCGCTACTTGGGCAAGGACTTGCCGGAAGGGATCCCGTGGTAGCCATGCAAACCAACTTCTCCAATCGGGATCCCCGCCGGTGCCTGTGAGCGCTGCTGTGCCGTCTCCCTCGGCGTGGCACGCCCACCACCTATTACCAGCCGCATGGACGCCACCTCGAACTGCGGTGCGATCCCGCGTGCGTCGAGGCCATCCGTGCGGTGATCGAGGCTCATCCCACCTATGGCGTGCGCATGACTCATGCCCGTCTCACCAAAGGCCAGGGCATGATCGTCAACCGCAAGAAGGTCCACCGCATCATGCGCCTGCACCGCTGGACATGCAGGCAGCGCCGCATCGGCCGCCGTCCGCGTGTGCAGCACCTCAAATCCATCGCCGCAGCCCCAACCAGCGTTGGGCCACCGACATCGCCACCGTGGACTGCGGGCGCGACGGCTGGTGCGCCTTCGTGCCGGTCGTCGACTGCTGCTCGCGTGAAGTCCTCGGCTGGGATCTGGCGCACACCGCCCGAGCCAAGACCGCCGAGCGTGCGCTGGAAGAGGCCCTGCTGCACCGCTTCGGCACCACTCGAGGCGCTCCATCAGGACTCACCTTGCGCCACGATAACGGCCTTGTCTTCGGCTCACGAGCCTACCGCGCCCTCGTGCGTGACTACGGCCTCACGCAGGAATACATCGCCCCTACACGCCCGAGCAAAACGGCCTGTGCGAGCGCTTCATCCGCACCTTCAAAGAGGAATGCGCCTGGCAGCACCGCTTTGACAACCTCACCGCCGCACGCGCGACGGTCGCCAGATACATCGAACACTACAACACCCAGCGCACCCACTCCGCCCTCAACTACAACACCCCACGCCAAACCTACCTCACCCTATGCAACCCACCCCATCAACAAGCCGCCTGAACAACACTGGCTCTTGTCCAACTTTGAGGGGAGCACTACAGACGCTCAATCCGGGTGATCCGGCGACGGTGAGCCTGAGCGTGGCCGGCAACACGCTGCATTTCCTCTTTGGCATCCCGCAAGGGGCGCAGGGAGGTGCGGGACAGGATGGCGGCCCGGGGCCGGTGGGTCCGCAGGGGCCGCCCTTTGCGCAGGCGGTCGTCGATGGAGTGACGACGCTTGATCCCGGCCAGAACGCGGCGGTGGACGTGTCCTTTGATGGCACGCAGGTGCATTTCACCTTCTCCATCCCGCGCGGCGAACCTGGGGCCGAGGGCGCGACGGGCCCGCCGGGGGAGGTGAGCCTGGCAGATCTGAACAATGGTCTGGAAACCACGCTGGCGCAGACAAGCGCGAACACGAACGCGGTGGGCACGCTGGACGCGCCCTTCGCCGATCCGGATTCGGAGACTCTGCGGCAGAAGATGAACGAGCTGGTGCTGGCGCTGCGGCGGTGAGCGGACTTGTGCTCGTCGTTCGGGCTTTAGCCCGCCCGGCCTGATCACGGGCTGAAGCCCGAACGACGAACGCCCGGTGGACGGAAACTGCCGCTCCTCGGGTCCGCGGTGGCAAAGGTGTTGAAAAAGAGGTTGCTTTCCAGCGCGAAGTCTCCACTTTCCGCCCCCGCTAATCCCATCCCCCCTGTTTTTCTCATCATGGCTGTAGTCATTCGTCTCCGTCAAGAGGGCGCCAAAGGTCGCCCCATCTTCCGCATTGTCGCCACCGACAAGCGTGTCCGCCGTGAGGGCCGTTTCCTGGAGATCCTGGGATCCTATGATCCGCAAAAAGGCATCAAGGGTGCCAGCGTGAACCTGGACCGTGTGCAGGCGTGGATCGCCCAGGGTGCCAAGCCTTCCGAGACCGTGACCAGCATCATCAAGCACGCCCAGACGGCAGCCGCTTGATCCGCGTTCACGGACGCGATTTTCTCCTTCAACCCGGTGCCGTCTTCGTGTCGGTCCGGGTTTTCTTTTGCAGTCTAACCGCCTTCTTCATTGCCTTATGGACGCCCCCGAAGCCCTGCGCGAATTCCTGATGTATGTGATCGCGAATCTGATCGAGCACCCGGAGATGGCGAGCATCGCGATCGGGCCCGGTGCGAACGGGGCCACGAGCTACCGGGTTCACCTGGCCCCGGATGACGTCCGCCATGTGATCGGCAGGAACGGCATGACGCTGAGCGCCATCCGCTCCCTTTTAAACGTGGCCGCGGAAAAACACGGCCTCAAGGTGTCCCTGCGGATCGACGCGGTGAAGGAGGAGCCTGCTCCTGCGGCGGCGGCGGACGAGGCGCCGGGTGGCGCGTCCGCGGAGTGATCCCGGGGCGGGGAGGATGGTTCACGACTGGGGGCTTGGCAGGCTGCTGAGAAAGACCGCAAGACCTGCGGACCGGGTCAGTGCCCCGATCTACAGTGTGGCGGACCGGGCCAGTGCCCCGATCTACAGCACAGGCGCTTGCGCTGTTGTAGCACCGGCCAGTGGCCGGTGATGGCGTTTTTCAGCAGCCTGTTAGCGGCGAGGCTGCACGCAGGGCACGGCAGGCCCGGTGGCCTGGGCAAAGGACACTTTGGAGCGCAGGATGAGCGTGCCCAGGCACAGATCGGCCAGGGGCAGCACCACATTGAAATTCTTGTGCATGTAACGGTGGTGCAGCAGGTGATGGCCGTTCAGGCGGCGGAAGAACCAGGGTTTCTCCACCCGGCGCTGCTTGGGCAGGTGCATGCACCAGTGCAAATACTCATAGACCCCGTAATAGACGCCGGAGCCCAGGAGCGCGCCGATGAAAAAGGCCCACTGGCCGCTCCAGATGGCAAACACCAGCGCCGGCACCGAGGCCAGCAGGATGAGCACCGGCCCGTTCCACCAGGCCATGGGGATCGTCTCCTTGTCCTTGTCATGGACGAGGTGGTAGGTGTGATCGGCCTTGAAGACCTGATGATGCACCACCGCATGGGCATGGAAGGCGTAGCGAAAGCTGCCGACCGGGCGGTGCATGACGTATTTGTGAAGAACCCACTCGAAAAAGGAGGAAACAACAATGTTGGCGGCAAGTCCGGCGCCGCACCAGAGGAGGAATTCGGTCATGTTTGGGGGTGTCCGCCTGCTTTGGATGGTAGCGGGCTGGGGAAGCCTGATGATGGCCGCAACAGGGCCTCAAATCCAGCCATTTATCCACTATCTTGCGCCCGGTTGTTGCACGCACGGTCTCCGGGCGGAAAGAATGGGGTCTTGGGTTGCGTCCCTCTCCGACCGCATGTTTCTCCGCACCCTTCTCGCCACCGTTTTTGCCGTTTCAAGCCACGCAGGGGCACAGCCCGCCACAACCCCGCTCTTTTGGCCGGTCAAGCAAGGGCCGGCTGGCAATAGCATCGTCCCGGAGGCGGACGCGGCCAGGGTGCCCCTGGAATGGGACGGTGCCTCGGGTAAAAACATCGTCTGGCGCACCCCGCTGGAGGGAAACGGCCACTCGACCCCTGTGATTGGCGGTGACATGATCTGGTTCACAGCGGCCACGACGGACGGGAAGCAGATGTTTGTCTATGGGATCGACCGCCACGACGGGAAAGTCGTCCACCACATCCGGCTGTTTGAAAACGCCTCGCCGGAGGAACTCGGCAATCCGCTCAACAACTATGCCGCGCCTTCCCCCGTGCTCGAGGCGGACGCGCTGTATGTGCATTTTGGCACGTATGGAACGGCCAGGCTGGACCCGGCCACCGGCCGGACCGTCTGGAGCCGCAGGGACATCAACGTGCGCCACTACCGCGGCCCCGGTTCCTCGCCCATCGTGCATGGCGGCCTCCTGGTGCTCACCTTTGACGGCATCGACAAGCAGTTCGTCACCGCCCTCGACAAGACCACCGGCAAAACCATCTGGACCACCCCGCGCAGCACGGACTACGGCGATCTGGACAAGGAGGGCAAGCCCACCCGTGATGGTGACATGCGCAAGGCCTACCACACGCCGGCTGTCTTTGATCTCAACGGCACGGAGGTGCTCGTCTCCGTCGGGTCTCGCGCGGCCTTCGGTTACGATGTGAAGACCGGCAAGGAACTCTGGACGGTCCGCCATGGCGGCTTCAATGCCGCGATCCCCCCCTTCCGCCTGGGGGATCTGCTGCTGATCAACACCGGGGCGGAGCGCGCCCATACGGTCGGTGTCCGGATCGATGGCAAAATGAGCGGGGACATCACCGAAAGCCATGTCATCTGGGACAAGGACAAGCGCAATGCCAGTGAAGCCTGCCCCGTGCTGGTGAACGGCATCTATTATCAGGTCACCCGTGGAGGCATCGTCTCCGCGATCGATGCGAGGACAGGCAAGGATCTCTGGGAGGACCGCCTTCAAGGCCGCTTCCTGCCCAGCCCCATCGTCTTGGGTGACAAACTCCTCATCTGCAACGATCCAGGGCACTGCTACCTCGTGAAGGCCAGCCCCGAAAAATTCGAGCTGGCAGGCACCAACAGCCTCCCGGAGCTCATCACCGCTTCCCCGGTGGTGGCGGATGGCGCCCTGTTCATCCGCTCGGCCGGTGCCCTCTACAAGATTGCCAAGAAGTGATCTTGGGTCCGGCTTCCGGGGAGGAAGGGCGCGATCTGTTGTGAACAAGTCAAGTCCGGATTCGTGCCTTCTGAGCATTCCCCATCGGACAAAATGCCTAACATTCTCACAAAACCGTCGCAAACCTGCCGTTCCATGCTAAACTCAGACTCTCCTATGGCTACCACCACTACTACTCCGACCCGCAAGACACGTTTCTCCCGCCGAGTCCCCGATCATGTGACTGATGAACTGGTCAACGTGCTCTCCAGCCAGGAAACCTTTGAGTTCAACCAGCTTTTTGGCCGCGTTTACGACAATCTCAAGCTCAAGAACGCCGTCAGCGGCGGTGAAGAAATGCTCCGCCTCCGCAGTTACGAGAAACTCCAGAATCTCGTCAGCCGCGGCCTCTGCGCCAAGGTGGGCAAGACCTACCGCGGTCTGGAAGGCCTCCGTGCGGCTCACAACGCCGCCATTGCCGCCCGCACCGCCGCCATCGCGGCCCGCTAACCGGCCCGGCTCCAGTTCCCTCTCCCACAGGCCGCCCCATCGGGCGGCCTGTTTGTTTGTGAACAACATTTGACGGTGCCTGCCGCGCTCTCTACCCATCCCGCGCCCTCATCCCCTCATCCCACATGCAGGAAAACTACCTTCCCATTCTGCTTCAATTGATCATCGCCGCCGGCTTCGCCGTCGTCACGTTGATCGCCTCCGCGCTCCTCGGCAGGTCGGCGGCCCGCAACCAGGTGAAGGACAGCGCCTATGAGTGCGGCATGTTGCCGGTGGGGGAGGCCCAGCCCCGTTTCAGTGTCAAATTCTACATCGTGGCCATGCTCTTCGTCCTCTTCGACATCGAGGTCGTGTTTTTCTACCCCTGGTCGGTCATTTACAAGGACTACGTGACTGATCCCGCTCTCGGCGGCTCCATCCTCGCCATCGCCTTCTCCTTCGCCGCCATCCTCCTGGGCGCCTTCGGCTATGCCTGGAAAAAGGGCGTGCTGGACTGGAAGTCCTGATCCGCGGCCATTTCCGGCCCTCCTCGCCCGCCATGATCGCCTACCTGAGCCTCTACCAGCTCAAGCCGGAGGTCACCCTGGAAAAGCTGGAGACCATGATGGCCCAGACGCGTGTCCTCCTGCTGCGCATCCCGGAGGTCCTCGCCGTGAAGACCGGCAAGCGGATCAACCCGGCCGATCCCTATCCCTGGTTCGTTTATGTCGAGGTCGAGACCATGGACAAGCTGACCATCTGCCTGGACGACCCGTATTACTTCAAGTTCCGGGAGGAGGTCCTCAAGCCCAACATCGCCGAGCAGGAGAGCACCGCCTTTGAGATGGAGCCGCGCAAGGACGTGAAATACTCCTGAGCGGCCGGCTCAGCTCCGCTGATAAAACGGCTTCTTCACCACCTCCGCCGGAAAGGAGCGTCCGCGCACCTCGATCTCGATCATCGTGCCGGTCACCGCCAGCGCTGGCGGCAGGTAGGCCATGCCGATCCCGGCACCGAGGGAGGGGGACTGCGTGCCGCTGCACACCTCGCCGACCCTCTGGCCGCCATGCAGCACCGGATAATGCGGACGCGGCGGCGGCGCGGTGCCGGTCATGCGAAAGGCGGCGAGCTTGTCCGGCATGCCGGCGGTCTTTTGCGCCGCCAGGGCCTCGCGGCCGGTGAAACCGCCCTTGTTCATCGCCACGAAGAAACCCAGGCCCGCCTGCAGCGGCGTGCGATCCTCCCCCAGGTCGTTTCCATACAGCGGATAGCCCATTTCGAGGCGCAGCGTGTCCCGCGCACCCAGGCCGCAGGGCACGCCGCCCTCCGCCTTCACCGCATCCACGATGCTGCGGAACCAGGCGGCCGCTTTTTCGGCGGGCACGAAGAACTCAAAGCCGTCCTCGCCCGTGTAGCCGGTGCCGCACAGCCACATGGGGCCGGTTTCGGTCATGCTGATGAGGATGGTGTTCTTTTCAGGATACGGCGCGCTGTTTTCAAACAGACGCTGGAAGACCTGGCGGCTGCGCGGCCCCTGCACGGCCAGCCCGGCGGTGAAATCGCTCGCATTCGCCATCATCACGTCGTCGTCCGCCGTGAGCTGCTTTTCCAGATGCGCCCAGTCCGCCTCGATGCGGGAGGCGTTCACCACCAGGAAGAATTCCTTCTCGCTTGTGCGGTAGGCGATCAGATCGTCCACCACGCCGCCCTGGTCGTTCAGCAGCAGCGTGTACTGACCCTGGCCAGGCGCCAGCTTCGACACGTCATTGGTCAGCGTGCGGTTGAGAAAGGCCTCCGCGCCCTTCCCGCTCACCAGAAACTGCCCCATGTGCGAGATGTCGAACACACCCACGGCATTCCGCACCGCCTTGTGCTCCTCCACGATGCCGGAATACTGCACCGGCATCTCCCAGCCCGCGAAAGGCACCATGCGGCCCCCGAGTTCAAGATGCACATCATGGAGCGGCGTACGGCGGAGGTGGGCGGAGTCAGTCACGGTGCGGGCATCGTGGGAAGCCGCGCCCCTTTGTCAAACCGGCGTCCGCCAGGGCGGCTGGTGAGGTAGGGCGGGCTGTCCCAGCCCGCCGCCGGGCATGCGTTTGGCCTGCGGGCGGCGCTTCGGGACGAAGCGCCCTACCTCGGGAACTTCCACGCGCACCTCACGGAGGGGACGGTTTTGCTTGGAAATGGGGAGGGGAAGTCCGCCAAAGGGGGCCATCCCCATGCCAATGGGGGCCATCTCCACGACGATTTGAGCCATCACCACGACAAAGGGGGCCATCACCATGACGATTTCAGCCATCCCCACGACAAAGGGGGCCATCACCATGATGAAGTGATCCATCACCATGACGAAGTGATGCGCCCCTTTGGCAGGTTTCCGGGGCTGGAGATTCATCTCCAGAACCTCCGGCATCCGCCGACGGGGTGGGAGACGCATCTCCAGGCCTGTTGCAGCGCTGGGACGGCTCCCGGAAAGACGGCCACGGCAGGAAGGGAGCCGTTTGCCGGCTTTGTTCAGCGAACCAGGAACTCCGATCCGGGAAAACTCACGTTTTCCTCTACAAGAGCGGCAGAGGACGCCGGGAATTCAAAACTCCCAGCCCCTCTGCCCCACTGCGGCGAAAACGAATGCCCCAGGAGCTGCTCTGAACTGGGAAGTTAGTCAGGAGCTTTCCCAAACTGAGATGTACCCCATGACAGGCTCTCACTTCGACACCCTGGCGTGCAGTTCATGCACTTTCTTCGCGATGCGATCCTCCACATCCTCCGCCCAGCCTGCGGCGGCCTCGTAGCCGCCTTCCTTGAGCACCCGCAGACTCGGCATGTAACCGGTGTAGTCATTCGAGTAGCCGGCCACCCACACGCCTGCTTCGCCGGCGAATTCGCGCTTGAAGCGCAGGGAGTAATCCACCACCACCTCGCTACCGAGCGTGATGAAGGTGAGATCGTTGCCGAGTTTGATCACCTGCACCGGATAATCGTGGTCAGGACGTTTGTTTCCGGCGTAGCTGAGCTTGATCTCCTCATACGCGGCGCGGATCGGGCCGGAAACGGGACGCGGATTCACCGTGAGCGCCATCTCGACAGCGTTCGAGAGCGAGCGGCCGTGCTGCATCGAGAGTTCGAGGTCGGTGACACCCGGAACGACATCCGTGCGGCGCGGATACGGATTCTGATCGCCGCCGCAGCCCATCAAAAACAGCGCCGTGAAGCCGGGGCGATGCTCCTGGAGGTATTCCTGCGCGAAACCGGCGTAGTCGCCGCACCAGTTGTAGAAGCCGAGGGAGGTGTTGTGGCAGGCGTAGCCGAACAGCGTGGCCTTCAGCGCTCCATCGGGAGCCTCGACGCGAAGCGCGGGCACTTCGTGGTCCACGACACCGTTCGGATTCGGTGCTTTGTTCGCGTTCGGATGGTCAGGCGGCAGCGTGTAGTCCTTCCGGCGGTTCATGGCGAAGCCGCAGCGCGCCTTGTTCCAGGTGAGACGCGCCGGCTGCATGTCCGCCAGCGCCTTGCCGATGATGCCGACGATGTCGTTCTGCAGCTTCTGCGTGTACTCCCATGAATCGCGCGCGCGCTGGTCATCCTTCTCCGTCAGCGGTGCAGTGCGCAGCGACGGGCCGCTGTGCGTGTGGGATGCATTCATCACCAGATTGGCCTGCGGAAGCTTGAATTCCTTCTCCGCGCGCTCCGCCACTGCGCGGCGCATGAGCTGCGGCACGCCGATGAGGTCGAGCGTGACAAACACGAGCTTGTTGCCCTGCTCGTCCTGCAAGGCCAGTGCCTTGGCAAAAAGCTCCTGCACCTTGCCCTCCGCGGGCTTTTTGCGCGCCGCGTAGCCCGCCATCCACAGCATTTTCTGCGGCGTGACCTTCACGGTCGCCGTTCCTGCCTTCCAGTTCGCCGGAACATGCGGCGCAATCGATTTCGGCGGCTGTGGCGGCGATTCCGGCGTGGCTCCGGGAGGCGGAGCGGCAAAGGTATTGGCGATGAAAAACGTCGAGAGAAAGAAAGCTCGGAGCTGCATGAGCAAACTACGGCCTCCGCCGCGTTGTTTGTTCAGCTTCATCTCCCCGCATGCGTCTCGCCTCCGTTCTCACGCCGCTCAATGACCATCACCTGGCGCTCTCGGCGCAGTGTGGGGTGGAGGAGATCACGGTGCGCTATCCGGGGCCGGAACTCGTGCCGCTGCTGCAAACCAAGGCACAGATCGAGCGCCACGGCATGAAGCTGGGCATCGTCGAAGGCTACCTGCCCATCGAGAAGCTCAAACTCGGAGTGGACGATGGCAGCGACATGGCGGCGATGAAGCTGCTGCTGCAGCACATGAGCGAGGCGGAGATTCCGCTGCTCTGCTACAACTTCATGGCCGGCACGGATTGGGTGCGCACGAAACTCGACGCCAAGGAGCGCGGTGGCGCGCTGGTGACTGCGTTTGACCTCCGCGAGGCTGAAAAGGCGATGTCGCTGAGTGCGACGGCGAGTCAGATCGGAAGCGAAACCATCTCCGCCGACACTTTGTGGACGAATCTGGAGCGCATGCTCGCCGAACTCATGCCGGAGGCCGAAAAGCGCGGCATCACGCTCGTCATGCATCCGGATGATCCGCCGCTGCCGGTGTTCGCGGGCAAGGCGCGCATCATGAACAGCGTCGAAAACTTCGAGCGGCTCATGCGCATCGCGCCCAGCAGGCACAATGCCATCTGCTTCTGCCAGGGCACCTTCGCCGCGATGGGCGTGGACATTCCTGCGACGATCCGCCGCCTCGGCGCGCACATCCGCTACGTGCATTTTCGCGATGTTCGCGGCACGGCGGAGGCGTTTGCCGAAACCTTCCACGACAACGGCCCCACCGACATGGCCGCCGCCATGCGCGCCTATCGCGACATCGGCTTCAACGGCCCGATGCGTCCCGATCACGTCCCGCAGCTCGATGGCGAGGAGAATGGCGAGCCCGGCTACACGATGATGGGCCGCCTTTTCGCCTATGGTTACATGCGCGGGCTCATGCAGGCCATTGAGACGTGATATCTGGCGGGTGACGGCCACCGGAAAGGCTGTTTGAAAATCTCGTGATCCTTTTCCTCGCGCTTTCTCGCATGAGCAGGTTGTATGAGCATCTCCATGAACATCCAGCTGCCAGCCAACCGTGCTGAGACGATCCTCTTTGCCGTGCTGGATTTGAGAATCATCCAGTCGGCGTGATTCATTTGTTCCCAAAATCTCGCATGTCGGTTTACGATGCGCATTCCGATGAGCGAGGTGACACGACTTCTTGAAGCTGTGCAGCAGGGCGACCAGGCTGCCAGCGGGCAGTTGCTTGGCATTGTTTATCAGGAGCTGAGGCAACTGGCGCGGGCAAAAATGGCGCTCGAACTGCCTGGGCACACGCTGCAGCCGACGGCGCTGGTGCATGAGGCCTGGCTGCGGCTGGGCGAGGCGCGGTTTCAGAGCCGGGCGCACTTCTTCGGCGCGGCGGCGGAGGCGATGCGGCGCATCCTCATCGAGCGGGCGCGGCGGAAGCTGACGGCGAAGCGTGGTGCAGGCGCGGAGCATGTGGACTCGGATGAGATCGAGATCGCCGCGCCGGGCGGCACGAAGGAGGACGAACTCGTCGCGGTGGATGAGGCGTTGATCGCGCTGGCGGCGCAGGACGAGCGCAAGGCGGAGCTGGTGAAGCTGCGGCACTTCGTGGGGCTCACGAGCGAGCAGGCGGCGGAAGTGCTGGGGATTTCCAAGGCCACCGCGGATCGTGAGTGGGCCTTTGCCCGGGCGTGGTTGTTTCGCGAGATCAAACGCGCCCGTGAGACTCTGAACTGACCGCGGCGCAAACTTTTTGAGTCATTTCGTTCCGTTGTCTCGCATGAAACCTCGGAACCCCCAACCATGAACCCCACCCCCTCACGCGAAGAAGCCCTTTTCAAGGCCGCGCTGGAACTCAGCACCGCCGAGGAACGCGCCGCCCTGCTGGAACGCGAGTGCGGGGAGGACGCGGCGCTGCGCGCGGAGGTGGAGTCGCTGCTGGCGGCGATGGAGGATGCGGGCACCCAGTTCCTCGGCGCGCCGGCAGTGATCAGCGCCAGCGCGGCGACGATTCTCTACCAGCGTGGCGGGGGGGCGCTGCCGGCGACGGGTTCGCGCTCCATGTTCTCCGGCACGGTATCGCTCCCGGCGGGCAGTTACACGGTGGGCGACGAGATCGCCCACGGCGGCATGGGCACGGTGCTGGAGGTGGAGGACCGCGAGCTGGGCCGCAAGGTGGCCATGAAGGTCATGCGTCTGGAGGCCTCCGCCAGCGAGCAGGCCCGCGCGCGCTTCGTGCGCGAGGCCACCGTGCTCGCGCGGCTGGAGCACCCGAACATCGTGCCCATCCACGAGCTGGGCCGCGATGAGGAGGGCCGGCTCTACTACACCATGAAGCTGGTGATCGGCCGCACCCTGCAGGCTGTCATCAACGGGCTGAACGCGCGCGACCCGCACTATGTGGAGCACTACACGCTGGACCGCCTGCTGACCGTCTTCCGCAAGGTCTGCGACGCGCTGGCCTTCGCGCACTCGAAGGGCGTGCTGCACCGCGACCTGAAGCCGGAGAACATCATGGTCGGCGAGTTCGGCGAGGTGCTGGTGATGGACTGGGGCCTGGCGAAGATCCTGCACGAAGAGGAGGAAGGAGCGGACGCATCTCATCCGGTGATCGACCTGCAGCACTCGACCTTCCTCACCGAGGAGGAGCGCCTCGCGCAGACGATGGCGGGCGCGGTGATGGGCACGCCGCAATACATGAGCCCGGAGCAGGCGCTGGGGCAGTTGGAGCAGCTCGACGAGCGCTCGGACATCTACTCGCTGGGCGGCATCCTCTACGCGCTGCTGACGCTGCGGCCGCCGGTGGAGGGCAAGACGCTGGAGGAGGTGCTGCAAAGGGTGCGCACGGGCGAGGTCGTCGCGCCCTCGCAGTTCGGCGCCACGGCTCCGACCGGGAAGAAGGCGGCCAAGGGCGAGGTGCTGGAGGCCAGGAAGATCAAACCGCTGCCGCACATCGAGAGCGGGCGCGTTCCTGCGGCGCTGTCGTCGGTGGTGATGAAGGCGCTGACGCTGGACAAGGCGAAGCGGTATCAAAGCGTGCCGGAGTTCGCGGCGGACATTGAGAAGTATCAATCCGGCTTCGCCACGCTGGCGGAGGAGGCGGGCCTGCTCACGCACCTGCGCCTGCTCGTGCAGCGGCACCGGCGGGAGTTCGCCGTCGGCCTCGCGGCGTGGCTGCTCATCACCGCGCTCGGCATCTGGTTCGTCGTCCATCTGCGGGCGAAGGAGCGCGAAACCCGGCGGCAGGCGGAGATTGCGCAGCAGAACGAAAGGAAAGCCACCGCCGCCTTCGACGAACTCCGCGCCACCGCGCCGGCCTTTGCCGAGCAGGCGCGCGCGCTGGCGGCGAAGGAGCAATATGCCGACGCCATCGCCAAGCTCGACTACGCCATCAAGCTGAGGCCCGACGCGGCGGAGTTCCTCGTGGCCAAGGGCGACCTGCTCCAGTGCCAGCTCCAGCTCGCCCCCGCCGCCGGGATCTACCGCGAGGCGCTGCGCGTGCAGCCCGGCCACGCGCGGGCCGGGGCTTCGGCGAAGCTGTGCGAGGAACTGCTCGCCGCGCCGCCCGCTGCCGACGGCAAGCTCTCCCGCGAAAGCCTTGCGAAGCTCCACCTCGCCATGCAGCAGCAGCAACGCCCCGCCGCTGAGCTGCTGCCCGTGGCGCGGCTGCTCGGTGAGGAGAAGAAGCTCCTCCTCGATTACTGGCTCGCGCGGCTCAAGGACCTGCCCGTCTCCGCCGAGAACCCGCTCGCCAAGCGCCTCACCGTCCGCGAGGACGGCCGGCTCGCGCTCGACCTTGGCGGCACGAAGGTCACCGACCTCACGCCCCTCGTCGGCGCGCCGCTCGCCGTGCTGAACCTCGATGACTCCACGGAGCTGACCGACCTCTCCCCGCTGGCCGGCCTCGCCTTGATCGAACTGAGCCTCAGCGGCACCGGCGTGGCCGACCTCACCCCGCTGCGCGACATGCACACGCTGGAGATGCTCGACGCCAGCAACACCCAGGTTGCCGACCTCGGCCCGCTCAGCGCGCTGCGGCTGAAGCGCCTCTCTGTCATGGCCTCTCCGGTCACCGGCCTCATCCCGCTGCAGAAGATGCCCCTGGAGCAACTGAACCTGCGCGGGACACGCGTCTCCGACCTTTCGCCGCTCGTCGGCACGCCCATCACAACCCTCTGGGTTGACCAGACACCCGTGCGCGACTTTTCGCCGCTCGCCCAGATGCCGCTGGAAAAGTGTTATCTCAGCAACACCGAGATCGCCGACCTGACGGTCCTGCGCGGCAGGCCGTTGAAGGAACTCGCGCTTCACGGCTGCGCAAAGGCGCGCCATTACGCGGTGCTCGCGGAGATCCCGACGCTCGAAACGCTCCTGCTTCCCGATACGTTCCGCTCGCTGCCGGACGAGGATCTCGCGGCCATCGGCGCGCTGCGGACCCACCCCAGGCTGCGCCAGCTCCAGGCGGACATGGAGGGAAGTCCGTATTACTCGGCCACCCAATCGAAGGATCTCTTCTGGCAGGATTGGGACCGTTTGGAAACCTTCTTCCCGGCGCTGCGCAAGGCCGGTTTCCAACTGAGCCGTCCTCTCATCAAACTGCCCGACGGGACCTACTTCCTCAACATTCAGAACCAGCCGCTGAGCGACCTCTCGATCATCCAAGGCGCCCCGATCAGCAAGCTCACGGTTTCGACCTGCAAGATCACCGACCTGTCGCCGCTGCGCGGCCTGCCTCTCAACTACCTCAACGCGGCCTACAATCCGTTCACCGATCTCAGCCCGCTGCATGGCATGCCGTTGCAGGAACTTTATGTCAGCGGCACGAAGATCAGCGACCTTTCGCCATTGGCGGGCATGCCGCTGAAGTCGCTGTTCCTGGCATACTGCTCGAACGTCACGGACATCTCACCCCTTCTCGAGATCCCGACGCTGGAACATCTCATGGTGCCGGCGACCGCCCGCAACGTGGAGTTGCTCCGCAAGATGCCGAACCTCCGGACCCTGGACTTCAACCGTATGGACGGCAAAGACATGTTCACGATCGGCTCCACGGTGGAGGACTTTTGGAAGCGCTGGGATGCCATGGCATGGAAGCGCGCGTTGGACGCCGGCAGCATCACTTACTCCGCGGCCGGACTCACCGAACAAACACCCGAGGGCACCAAGAGCGCCGGGACGTGGACGGTCAGGATCGTGTCGAAGGATTTCAGCGACTGCTCCATTTTCCAAGGCGCGGGCGACATCCGCGAGTTGAACCTCGCCAACACCGCCGTGACCGATCTCCAGCCGTTGCGCGGCCTGAAACTCACCACGCTCGTCCTCCCGCCGGACGCGCAGGACATCGAATTCCTCCGCGCCTCCTCCCAGCTCCAGCGCATCAGCTTCAAGGAGGATCCGAAGACCCGCCAACCTGCCCAGACCGCCGCGGAATTTTGGAAGGAATACGACAGCCAGGGCTGGCTGCGGGTGCTGCGCGCGATGGGCTTCGCGATCAAGAGCGCCAGGCAACTGCCCGATGGCACCTGGGACTTGGACCTTAGCGACGCGAAGATCAGCGACCTCGGTCACTTGAAAGGAGCGCCCATCAGCGTCCTGAGTCTCAAGAAAACCACCGTCACGGACCTCCGCCCGCTGCATGGCCTGCCGCTCAAGGTGCTGAAGCTCGACGATACCGCCGTCACGGACCTCCGCCCGCTCCAAGGCATGCCGCTTGAGGAGCTGGAGATCAGGCGCGTCAAAATCACCGACCTCGCGGCCTTGCGCGGCATGGCGCTCAAAAAACTCCAGCTCGGCGAAAACGGCATCACCGACCTCGAACCACTGAGCGGCATGGCCCTGACCGCTCTCGGCATCCCCAAGACCAAGGTCAACGACCTGCGCCCTCTCGAAGGAATGCCGCTGGAGTATTTGGACCTGATCGGAACCCCGGTGACGGACCTTTCCGTCCTGCGCGGCATGCCCCTGACCAAGGTGCGATTGCGACAGTGCGCCCAACTCACCGACCTCTCGCCCCTCGCGGAGGCCAAAGGGCTCACCTCCCTCAGCCTTCCTCCGCGCCCGAAGGACATCGAATTCCTCCGCGCCTTCTCCAAGCTCGAACGACTGAGCTTCAAGGAAGACACGACGGACACCACGACTCCCGACCAGACCGCCGCGGCGTTCTGGAAGGAGTGGGATGCGGGGAAGAAATGAAAGTCGATGATCCTTTTCCTCGCGCTTTCTCGCATGAGCAGGTTGTATGAATACTGCCATGGACACTCCGCCTTCGGAAAACCCAGCCGCGAAGATCTTTGTCGCGGCACTGGACCACGCGTTGGAGGACAGGGAGTCATTCCTCGCCAAGGCATGCGGCAATGATGCGGTCCTGGTGACGGAGGTGAGCGGAATGCTGGCGGCGCACGATGCCATGCCGACAGGCTTTCTGGATGGTCCGGCGGCTGACCCGCTGGCCACACTCAAGGTGAATCCCGGCGTGCGCCTCGTCCCCGATGGCCTGCCTTTGGCCGAGCAGCCGGGCGACCGCATCGGGCCCTACAAGCTGTTGCAGGAGATCGGCGAGGGCGGGTTCGGCACAGTGTGGATGGCGGACCAGGAGAAGCCGGTGCGGCGGCGTGTCGCACTCAAGATCATCAAGCTGGGCATGGACACGAAGGAGGTCGTGGCCCGCTTTGAGCAGGAGCGGCAGGCGCTGGCGATGATGGACCATCCGAACATCGCCCGCGTCTTCGATGCCGGGGCCACGGAGCAGGGGCGGCCGTTCTTTGTCATGGAACTGGTGCGCGGGGTGAAGATCACCGGCTACTGCGATGAGAAGGGGCTTTCCAATGAGGAGCGCATCGAGCTTTTCATCCAAGTCTGCCAGGCGGTGCAGCACGCGCATCAAAAGGGCATCATTCACCGCGACCTCAAACCCTCGAACATCCTTGTCACTGTCAACGACGGCCGGGCGGTGCCGAAGGTGATTGACTTCGGCGTGGCAAAGGCAACGCAGGGCCGCCTCACCGACGGCACGCTGTTCACGCAGTTCGAGCAGATGATCGGCACGCCGCTCTACATGAGCCCGGAGCAGGCGGAGATGACCTCGCTGGATGTGGACACCCGCAGCGACATCTACTCGCTCGGCGTGTTGCTCTACGAGCTGCTGACCGGCAGCACGCCGATTGACATGTCCACCATGGCCAGGGCGGGCATGGGTGAAATCCGCCGCCTCATCCGCGAAGCCGACCCGCCGCGCCCCTCCCAGCGCCTCAAGACGCTGGATGGCAACGAGCTGACCTCCGCCGCCAGGCGCCGCCACACCGATGCCGCCCGGCTGCCCGGAGCCCTGCGCGGGGATGTGGACTGGATCGTGATGAAGTGCCTGGAAAAAGACCGCCAGCGCCGCTACGACACGGCCAACGGCCTCGCGCTCGATCTCCAGCGCCACCTCAAAAACGAGGTCATCACCGCGCGGCCACCCACCACGGCCTACCTGCTGAGCAAACTCATCCGCCGCAACAAAGCGGCCTTCGCCGCCGGTTTTGCCATCGCGGCTTCGCTCGTCATCGGCATCGCCGTCAGCCTGTGGCAGGCGGTGCGGGCCAACTCGGCGCTGGATGAACTCCGCGCCACTGCTCCCGCCTTCGCCGAGCAAGCGCGCGCGCTCGCGGCGAAGGAGCAATACGCCGACGCCATCGAAAAGCTCGACTACGCCATCAAGCTGCGGCCCGAGGCGGCGGAGTTCCTCGTGCAGAAGGCGGACCTGCTCCAGTGCCAGTTCAAGCTGGCTGAAGCGGCCACGATCTATCGCGCCGCACTCGCCCTTCAGCCCGATCACGCCCGCGCCGGGGACTCGGCGAAACTCTGCGACGAACTGCTCGCCGCGCCGGCCGGCCCGGATGGCAAGCTCACTCGCGAAAGCCTCGGCAAGCTCCGCCTCGCCATGCTAAAGCAGCAGCGCCCGGCAGCGGAGCTGCTCCCGGCGGCGCGCCTGCTCAACGCCGAGAAGGAGCATCTCGTCGCCTACTGGCTTGAGCGGCTCAAAGACCTGCCGATTTCCCCTGAAAAACCGCTCAAGGATCGCCTCACGGTGCGCGAGGACAGTCTGCTCGAACTCGATCTTGAAGGCACTCAGATCACCGATCTCGCACCGCTGGCAGGCATGCCACTGGGCAAGCTGGTGCTCTGGAACTGCCGGCAGATCGCCGACTTCACGCTGCTGCGCGAATTCCGCTCGCTCACTTATCTCGACCTCGACGGCACACAGATCGCCGATCTCTCCATCCTTCGCGAGTTGCCGCTCGAAACTTTGCATATTGGCGGGACAAAGGTCTCCGATCTCGCGCCGCTCCGGGGGATGAAGTTGAAAACGCTCGGGATTTACGGTTGCCGCCTCGTGTCCGACCTCAGCCCGCTGGTTGGGATGCCGTTGAGCGAATTCTACGCCAAGCAGCTTGCGAACGGCACCGACTTCTCTCCCCTGAAAACCCTTCCATTGGAGAAATGCATCATCTCCGAGGCTTCCGTTTCTGATCTCTCGTTTCTCGCCTCCGTCCCCTTGAAGGAGCTGGGACTTTACACCTGCAGCCAGTTGCGCGGGTTGGGTTGGCTGAATGAACTCAAATCGCTGGAGAGGCTCGTCCTGCCCTCGAATTTCCGCAATCTGCCGGAGGACGACTTCCAAGCCATCGCGGCTTTGCGCAATCATCCCCGGCTTGCCTATATCCAAGGGGATTCGACAGGCGACAACAGCGGCTACGCGAGCTGGCGCCTGTTTGAGGTCACCCAGTCCAAGGAACTCTTCTGGCGGGATTGGGACCGCGAACAGACATTCCTCTCAGCGATCCGTGCGGCGGCTTTCGACTTTACGCTGACGAAGCTGCCGGACGAGACTTATCGGCTCAGGATCCAGTCGCAGCCGCTGCACGATCTTTCGATCCTCAAAGGCGCGCCGATCAGCGAACTCTGGATCGGCGGCACGCAGGTCACCGATCTCTCTCCCATCGCGGACCTGCCCCTGCGCCTGCTTGAGTTCTTCGGCACCGATGTCAACGACCTCAGTCCTTTGCGCAAGATGCGCCTGGAGGAGCTCATTCTCGGACGCGGTGCCGTCGCTGATCTATCGCTCCTGGCTCACATGCCGCTCCGGCGGCTCTACATGCATGGGTGCAAGTCCGTGGGTGATCTCTCTCCCATCCTGAACGTCCAGACTCTGCAAAGCCTCACCGTTCCGGTCACGGCACGGAACATCGAGTCCTTGAAGAGTCTGAAGAACCTGAGGTGGCTGGGGTTTCGTGGAGACTCCAAGGCTGCGGTGGGCAGCACCCCGGACGAACTTTTTTGGGAACGCTGGCCCGGCATGGCCTGGTCGAGGGCGCTCAACGAGAGCGGCACGGACTACACCGCCACCCAGGGTGACGATGGCCTCTGGTCCGTCATCATCAACTCCAAGGAGTTCCGCGACTGTGGCATCTTCAAAGGCGCGGCGATCCGCGAGTTGACCTTGCAGGAGACCAGCGTGTCGGACCTGCGCCCGCTGGAGGGGCTCGCCCTCACGAAGCTCAATCTGCAAAAAACCAGCGTGACCGATCTCACGCCGCTCCGTGGCATGCCCCTCAGGGAACTCGACATCCACGGCACCAGAGTTGCCGATCTGACCGCGCTGCACGGCATGCAGATCCATTCCTTGATCCTCGGTGAAACGCCGGTCACGGACCTGTCCCCGCTTCACGGAATGCCGCTCGCCAGATTGCACCTGAGCGGCACGCGGGTCGCCGATGTCTCGGCCTTGCGCGGCATGCCGCTGGTTGACGTCAGGATGCCTTGGTGTCCGCTGATCACCGACCTCACGCCGCTCGCCGAAACCCGTTCACTCGTCTTCATCACGCTCCCGCCGAAAGCGACGGACATCGAATTTCTCCGCCATTTCACCGCACTTCGGCGCATCAGCCATGCCGAGAACTTCAAGGAGAACACCAGGATCTACCAGCCTGACAAAACCCGGGCGCAGTTCTGGGAACAATACGACGCCAAGAAGAAGCAATGAGTCGCCACGCAGCCACACCGAACCGCACACACCATGAAACGACTCATCTTTCTCATCTCCGCAGCAGCCCTGTCTGGATGCAGCTCGCAGAAAGCCTGGGAGCCGAAAAGCTACGATGAACAACAATACTGGAAGCGCATCCTCGCACCCAGGGAGTATCTGAGAGACATTGATCCGCACGGCCAGCAGTATCCGGCATACAAAATGAGTGGAGGAAGGGGCTGAAAGCGCCCCGGCAGCCATGAACGACGTCACCCGTCTCCTCGAAGCCCTCCAGCACG
Source organism: Verrucomicrobiaceae bacterium (assembly GCA_015075365.1). Classification (GTDB taxonomy): domain Bacteria; phylum Verrucomicrobiota; class Verrucomicrobiia; order Verrucomicrobiales; family Verrucomicrobiaceae; genus Prosthecobacter. The sequence goes on along the minus strand of JABTUN010000002.1, from coordinate 1,586,372 downwards.
GCGATGTCCGTGCCGGGGAAGAGTTGCTGCCGCTCGTGTATGCCGAGCTGCGGCAGCTCGCCCGTGCGAAGATGGCCCACGAGCAGCCCGGTCACACCTTGCAAGCCACCGCGCTCGTTCATGAGGCATGGCTGCGTCTTGGCGATCAGCGTTTTGAAAATCGCGCCCACTTCTTCGCCGCCGCAGCCGAGGCCATGCGCCGCATCCTCATAGACCGCGCCCGCCGCCGTCAGGCCGCCAAGCATGGCGCTGGCGCGGAGCATGTGGATGTGCATCAAATCGAAATCGCCGCGCCCGCCGGGAAAGACGACGACCTGCTCGCCCTCCATGACGCGCTCACCGCCCTGGAAGCCCACGACGCCCGCAAGGCGGATCTCGTGAAGCTGCGCTACTTCACCGGCCTCAGCTTTGAAGAAGCCGCCGAAATCCTCCAAGTCTCCATCCCCACCGCCAAACGCGACTGGACCTATGCGAGGGCGTGGTTGTACCGGAGAATCCAGGACGCGCCCCCCGGGAAATCGAATTCTTGAACACCTCGGGTGGGAATTCGCAGTTTTGAGCGCGTAGCATGACGGCTCATGAATTCTGAAACCACGAATCCGAAACACGGCACCTTGCCGCCCTGGAACGTGGACGAACTGCCCGCGCCGCTGCCCTTCAGCCTGCGGAATGCCCTGCGCACCATCGGACCCGGCGCGATTCTCCTCGTGGGCGCGATTGGCATGGGCGAATGGATCGCGGGGCCGTTGTTCGTCGTGCAGCATGGACGCAGCGTGCTGTGGATCGCCACGCTGGCCTTTGTGCTGCAATCGCTGCTCAATCTCGAAGCCGTGCGCTACACGCTCTACACGGGCGAGCCAGTGCTGACGGGCTTCATGCGGCTCAAACCCGGCGCACGACTGTGGGGCGCGTTTTATGCGCTCGCGGGTTTCGCGCAGCTCGGCATGCCCGCGGCGGCCGCGGGATGCGCGGGCGTGACCTTTGCGCTGTTGCATGGCCGCGCGCCGGTGGATGGTGATGCGTCGCTGGTCACCTGGATCACGGTCGCGATCACCTTGGTTTCGGCGGTGGTGCTCGCATCGGGCAAAAAGGTCGAGCGCCTGCTGGAGCGGCTGTCGTGGATGATGATCGTGTTCATCTTCGGCTTTCTTTTGTGGGTCAACTTCACCTTTGTGCCGATGCAGGACTGGAGCAGCACGCTGGCGGGCTTTTTCTCCTTCGGCGCGATCCCGGAGAAGGTGGATTTCGTCATGCTCGCCGTGTTTGCCGCACTCGCAGGCAGCGGCGGCATCGGCAATCTCGCCATCGCGAACTGGTTCCGCGACAAGGGCTTCGGCATGGGCTCGAAAACGGGCAACATGGGCGGGGTGCGGAGCACGGAGCAGACGCTCGCGCCGGTGGGCAGCGTGTTTCCGATCAACGCGGAGAACCTGCGCCGCTGGCGCGACTGGTGGCGCTACGCGATGATCGACCAGTCCGGCCTGTGGATGCTCGGCTGCATCGTGGGCATGTTTTTGATGACGAACCTCGCCGCGTCGTTGTTCCAGCCGGGCATGCAGGTCTCCGGCGTGGCTGCGGGTGTGTTTCAAGCGGCGGAGATGCGCAAGCTGTGGGACGGATTCTGGTTCCTCGCGCTGATGAACGGCTTCTGGATTCTGTTTTCCACCACGCTGACGAATGTCGATGTGCTGGCCCGTGTGATCGCCGACATGGCCTGGGCGGGCGGCGCGGTGCCGAAGAAGATGCCCGTGGGCAGGCTCTACGGCCTGCTGCTGCTCGGATTCACCGTGTTCGCGTGCTTCGGCGCGTTTGTCGGCGATGCCAAACTGCTGCTTTCCATCCTCGGCGCCACCGCCGCTCCTTTGACAGCCTTTTCCGCGCTGCAAATCCTGCGCGTGAACACCACGCTGCTGCCGCGCGAGCTGCGCCCGCCGCTGTGGCGCAAGATCGCGCTCGTATTGACCGCCTTGTTCTATGGCGCGGTTTCCGTCGCCATGATCCACCAGCTTTTCTCCCGTTGATTTCCCATGTCACGCATCACCGCCATCGAAACCGCCATCCCGTCCGGCATCATGCCGAATCTGCTGCTCGTCCGCATCCACACCGAGGACGGCTTCGTCGGCTGCGGCGAGACGTATTACACGCCCCATGCCATCGCGTCGCTCATCCATGACTGGATGGCGGAGCGACTGCTCGGAGCCGATGCGCTCGCCATCGAATCGCACTGGCGCTTCCTTTACGAGCGTTGCACGCCGTTCGGACATCCGGGGGCGGAAATGCGGGCGTTGTCGGCTCTCGATCTCGCTTTGTGGGACATTCTCGGTCAGGCTTGCAAGCAGCCGGTGTATCGCCTGCTCGGCGGACCGGTGCGGGAGGCAATTCCGGTTTATAACACGAGCGGTGGACCGAGTTACGGCGCGCTGAATGGTGCCACGGGAACACCACGGCATCCGGGATGGCCGGGTTATGGCGACATCGGGCAAAAAGGTCCGTTGCAGGACAACTGGTCCTCGCATTTCGCCGCGGGCGACTTGGCGGAGGAATTGTTGGCCGAAGGCATCACGGCGATGAAGCTCTGGCCCTTTGACTGCGCCGCGCATCGCAACGGCGGCCTGCACATCTCCTGGGCCGATGTCGAGGAGGCGATGAAGCCGCTGCGCGAGATCCGAGATCGTGTGGGCATGAAAATGGACATCGCCATCGAAGGTCACGCGTTTTTCCACCTGCCCGCCGCCGAGCGCATCGCCGACGCGCTGCGCGAGATCAAGCCGCTGTGGCTGGAGGACGTGCTGCGTGTCGATCACATCGGCACGCTGGCCGACTTCCGCCGCAGAAGCGGCCTGCCCATCGCCGCGAGCGAGATGCTGCTCGGTCGCAAAGAATACCTCGCCGTGCTGCAAGCGCAGGCCTGCGACTACTGCATGGTCGATCCGACGTGGAACGGCGGCATCAGCGAAACGCGCCGTGTCATCGACATGGCGCAGACCTTCAACATTCCCTCCACCATCCACGACTGCACCGGCCCGCTCACGCTCTTCAGCGGCCTGCATCTCGCCGCGTCATCGGCGAACGTCGTGTTTCAGGAGACGGTGCGGGCGCACATCCGCTCATTCTACGAAAAGCTCGTCGATACACTGCCGGTGATCACGCAAGGCAAGGCACAGTTGCCGACCGGCGTGGGACTCGGCACGCGATTGAAGGATGAGTTGTTCCGCGAGGGCGTGAACGGGTGGCGGATCAGCAGGGCTGGGTGAGCGCGCCTATTTTCTGGAAACCGGGCCTGCTGGGAGGAATTCCGCGTCACCATAGGCATTTGAACTTCCATCTTGACGCGAAGGTGCCGGGAAAGCAGTAATGGGCGGCTTTTCCTCTCCTGGGAAAGGCTTTTGCTTTATATCCCGTCTTCTCGTCCATCTCCCCATTCCCTGACTATGATTCATGGCTTTTTCTCCCGTTCGCGGCTGGCGCTCTGCGGCACACTGATGGCAGTGATTTTCGCCGACGTCTCCAACCATGAAGCGAGGGGCCAGGAACTGGGCATCCGGTCCGCGCCGGTGAACGCGCGCATCGTCCGTGACGTTCAGGTGGTCTTCAAAGGAGCGGTGACAATGGACGAGGCACGCGTGAAGAGCCAGATGGCCACACGGGTGGGTCAGCCCTATCTCGACGAGACGGTGGAGCGTGACATCCGCGCGCTGTATGGCACCGGAGTCATCGAGAACCTCGACATCCAGGCCAAGGACGTCGGCGGAAATGGCGTGGTGGTGGTCGTGGTCATCACCGGACGCGGGGCGATCGGTGAGATTCATTTCCTGGGGAACACGGTGTTCAGTTCAGACACCCTGCGGAAGGACATCAAGCCCCGCGTGGGCGATGCGGTGGACGAGATCAAGCTGTCCGCGGCGCAGTCGGAGATCCGGGAGAAGTATGAAAAGAAGGGCTATTCGGACGTGACCGTTAGCTACGAAACAGCCCCGTCCTCCCGCGAGGGCTTCACCTCGGTGACGTTCAAGATCGACGAGGGCGCGCGCGGGCTGATCCATGACATCCGTTTTGAGGGGCTGACGGTGCTGAAGCATTACAAGGTGCGCGGGAAGCTGAAGTCCAAGGAGAAGACCTTCTGGCGCCTGTGGGGCAAGGCGGGCAAGCTCAACAACGACGACCTCCAGGAGGACGTGAAGATCATCGAGGGCCTGCTGCAGGACGAGGGTTACGTCTATGCCAAGGTCACGGAGGTGCGCCGGGAGCCGGTCAGCAGCAACGCGGTGGACCTCGTCTATGCCATCTCCGAGGGGGAGAAGTATGACGTGGCGGACGTGGCCTTGCAGGGCAACACGGTGTACACGACTGATGAATTGATGCCTGGCATCCAGACCGAGCCCAACTTCCCGTATTCCGGCACCTTTGTGAAGAATGACGTGAAGATGATCCAGGACTACTATGGCTCACGCGGATACGCGGATGCTCGTGTCGATCCGATGGTCCTGAACGCAGGCCCAGGGCGTGTGAAGGTCGTGTATGCGATCACCGAAGGCGTGAAGAGCTACATCAACCGCATCAACATCTCCGGCAACAACGTGACCAAGGACGAGGTGATCCGCCGCGAGCTACCGGTGTCCCCTGGCGAGGAACTCAACACCGTGAAGCTGGACGTGGGCAAGAAGCGCATCGAGGCGCTTAACTACTTCAGCGCCATCGACGTGCGCACCAACCCCACAACGGTGCCGGGCCGCAAAGACATCGACATCAATGTGGTGGAACAGGACACCGGCACGGTGAATTTTGGCGCGGGCTTCAGCTCGATCGACAGTGTCAGCGCGTTTGTGGGTGTGACGCAGACGAACTTCGACATCAGCGACTGGGGTGACTTCCGCGGCGCGGGCCAGCGCTTCAATGCCAACGCGCGCCTGGGCACCCTGCGGCGTGATTTCAACGTGACCTGGACGGAGCCGTGGTTCCGCGGCCAGCCGCTGGCCCTCACGGTGGACCTGTTCTACCGCAACCTGTTCTTCCTTTCCGATCAGTTCGACCAGACCAACGCCGGGGCCTCTGTCGGCCTGCGCAAGCGCATTGGCGAGCATGGCTACTGGGAGGCCACCTACACCGCGCAGCAGGTGGAGATCGACAACATCTCGCCGACGGCGACGCCACTGATCGCACAGGAGGCGGGCAGCTACTTCCAGAGCAAGATCGACGCGCGCTGGGTGCATGACACGCGTGACAACATCTTCATCACCCGCGCCGGGCACAAGGTGGAGGCTGGTGTGCTGCTCTCCGGCCTGGGCGGCGATGCCGAGGTGTGGGGCGTCAATTTCGCGGGGCAGCAGTATTTCACCTTCCCCGGCGACACGATCCTGTCCTTTGAGGGCGCTTTTGCCACGGTGGACAACTGGGGCGGAAACCGCGTGCCGATCTTTGAGCGGCTGTTCCTCGGCGGTGCAAACAATCTGCGCGGCTTCAACTTCCGCCAGGCCGGTCCGAAAGACATCACTGGCGAGCCCCTGGGCGGCCTGACATCCCTCTACGGCACCGCAGAAGTCAGCGTGCCGATCATCGAGAAGGTGCGCGTTTCGGCCTTCTATGACATCGGCGCGGTGGGTGCGAGCACCTTCGACCTCAATGGCGACGTGTTTGCCGATTACGGCATCGGCCTGCGCCTCTTCCTGCCGATCGGCCCGATTCGCATCGACTATGCCATCCCGCAGATGGGCGACCAGTTCACCGGAGACTCCGGCCGGTTCCAGTTCAACATGGGATACAAGTTCTAAGAGCCGCGTCACACAGGTTTTACTTGCTCCCGCCGCAACCCTCCCCCACATCCCCGTTCCCATGACACGCAGCGCGTTTTCCGCCCTTCTCCTCATTCTTGCCCCGGTGCTCTCCCCGGCGGCCGAACTCAAAATTGCCGTCATCGACATGAAGAAGGCGTTCGAGGATTTCCACAAGACCCAGGAGGCGGCGGAGACCTACAAGGGCAACTACAACAAGGCTGCCGGCGAGATGCGCGAGCGCCAGGACACTTACAAGAAGCTGACCAGTGACATGCAGCAGCTCGACAAGAAGGCGCGCGACACCATCATCACGCCGGACCAGCGCCAGAAGGCCATCGCCGAGCTCAACGAGAAGATGAAGGAGGCCCGCGCGCTGGAGATGGAGATGCAGGAGTTCGCCGAGCGCCGCATCGGCCAGCTCAAGCAGGAGGACATGAAGATCCGTCAGACACTGTATGAAGAAATCTCCAAAGTCGTCCGTGACCATGCCCTGAGCAGCGGTTTTGACCTGGTTTTCGACAAAACCGGCGTCAGTTTGTCCACGGTGCCGGTGCTCATTTTTGCCAAGGATGGTGCCACCACCGACATCACGGCAGAAATCATCGTGCAACTGAACAAGAACGCGCCGCCGCCCGGTGCCGCCCCGAAAAAAGACGACGCGGCCGCGCCTGCGGATGCCAAGAAATGACTTCCCCCGCCATCCGGTGCTTTCCAGGCACGCAGCCTTACACGCTGACGTGCCTTTTGTTTTAGCCCGTGAGTCCCGCAGCCTCCGAGAACCTAGCTACCGCCCATGAGCACCGCCATCCAGCTCCAGGAGCTCGCAGACCTTGTCGGAGGAGAGATTCTGCGCGGAGATCCGGGCCTGGTGCTGACGGGCATCAATGCCATCGCTGATGCGCACGAGGGGGAGATCACCTTCCTGGGGAATGCGCGTTATCTGCCGGCGTTGAGGACCTCCAGGGCCTCCGCCGTGCTCGTCACGCCGGGTTTTGAGGTGACGGAGGACATCCGTCCGTCCATGGCGTTGGTGCGTGTGGAAAACCCCACGCTGGCCTTTTCCAGCGTCATCCGCCGCTTTGGCCCGCCAGCCAGTGAATTCTCAGCCGGGGTACATCCGTCCGCGGTCGTGGCCGCGGACGCGATGTTTGATCCGCAGAAAGTCAGCATCGGGGCCTGTGCCGTCGTCGAGGACGGCGCGCGCCTGGGTGACGGGACCATCATTCATTCCGGGGCTGTGATCGGCCGGGGCGTGGTCGTCGGCACGGATTGTGTCATCCACAGCGGCGTGGTCGTACGGGAGCGCTGTGTGCTGGGAAACCGTGTGGTCATTCACAGCTCCAGCGTGATCGGCGCGGATGGCTTCGGCTATGAACTGGTGAAGGGACGCCACCAGAAGATCGACCAGGTGGGCATCGTCCAGATCGACGATGACGTCGAGATCGGCGCCTGCACCACGATTGACCGCGCGAGGTTTGGCCGCACCTGGATTGGTGAGGGCACGAAGATCGACAATCTCGTTCAGATCGGGCACAACTGCGTGGTGGGGAAGCACTGCATCATCGTTTCCCAGACCGGCATCTCCGGCAGCACCCGTCTGGGCAATTATGTCACGATGGGCGGGCAGGTGGGTGTGGCCGGGCACCTGGAAATTGCGGACCAGGTCATGCTGCTGGCCAAATCAGGCGTCACCAAGAGCCTCACGGAGCCGGGGGCCTACACGGGCTTCCCGGCCAAGCCGCTGCTCGAAGGCAGGCGCATGCTGGCCCTGCCGGGCAAGATCCCTGACCTGATCGAACGGGTGCGGGAATTGGAGAAGCGTCTTTCCGAACTGGAGGCGCGGGGTGGGGGACAGTCTCCGGCGCAGGCCTGAGGCCCCCTGCGCTCGTGACTTTTGCCCCGCCCGTAATTTCACGCCGGCCTCCGGCGTATGTTCGTCCATCCCCAAATCCTCTGCCATGTTCAAACTGCGAAACCTGACTCTCACCACGGCCGCGCTCCTGTCCTCCACGAGCCTGTTTGCCGCCTACCCCACTTTCAACGGCACGAAGCCCAACGGCGGCCAGCGTGGCACGGAAGTGAAGCTCACGGTCACGGGGGAGCGCCTGGACGATTTCGAGAGCCTGGTCTTCTTCAGCCCCGGTTTCACCCAGAAAAGCGTGGACAAGGTGGAGAAAAACAAGGTGGAGCTCACGGTCGGCATCGCGCCGGAAGTGCTGCCTGGAAACCATCTGATGCGTATCCGCACGAAGACTGGCATCTCCCACGCGCGCCAGTTCTTTGTCGGCATCTTCCCCAATGTCGATGAAAAGGAGCCCAACAGTGATTTTGACGCGCCGCAGGTCATCCAGATGAACCAGACGGTCGAGGGGATCGTGACCAATGAGGATGTGGATTACTACAAGATCAGCCTGAAGAAGGGCCAGCGTCTCTCGGTCGAGGTGGACGGCCTGCGCCTCGGCTACACAGTGTTCGATCCCTTCCTGGCCATCATCGACAAGGACCGCTTCGAAAAAGTGATCTCCGATGACACCATCCTGCACCGCCAGGACGGCTACTGCTCTTATGTGGCCGAGGAGGACGGAGACTACACGGTGATGATCCGCGAGTCATCCTATCGCGGCGGTGGCAACTCGTTTTACCGCCTGCATGTGGGCGGTTACCGCCGCCCGGACGTGGTTTATCCCGCCGGCGGCAAGATTGGCTCCAAGACCAAGGTGCGCTTCATCGAGCGCGATGGCTCGTTCGAGGAAGAGGTCCAGCTTCCTGCCGAGACGGATCCCGGCTACATGATTTACTCCAAGACCCAGGAGCCCGCTCCTTCCGGCAATCCCTTCCGTCTGGTGAGTTTCGACAACGCGCTCGAAGCCGAGCCAAATGACGAGCAGGCCAAGGCCACGCCGGTCCCGGCAGGAGCGCCCGTGGCCCTCAATGGCATCATCGAAAAGCCGGGCGACGTGGATTTCTTCAAAGTGCCGCTCAAGAAGGGCATGTCTCTGGAGATCCAGACCTTCGCCCAGAGCCTCGGCTCTCCGCTCGACAGCGTCGTGAATGTTTACAACGACAAAGGCGGGAGCCTCGGTGCCAATGACGACGGTGGCGGCCGCCGCCGCCTGGACAGCAAGTTCAAGGTGAACATCCCGGCCGATGGCGAGTATGTCGTGCGCGTCACCGATCACCTGGAGCGCGGCGGTCCGAACTTTGTGTACCGCATGGAACTCGTCGCCGCGGTGCCGGAGCTCTACTTTGCCTCGCCGCAGTTCACGGTGAACGACACACATTACCGCCAGTTCATTGCCATCCCCAAAGGCGGGCGCTACGCGACGCTGGTGAACATTTCCCGCAACAACGTCAGCGGAGATTTCAAATTCGAGGTGCCCAACCTGCCCCAAGGTGCCAGGCTGCTCACCGAACTGGCCCCGAAGGACCTTGGTAATGTGCCGCTTCTCTTTGAGGCCGCGCCGGACGCCCCGCTCGGCCACCAAACCGTGCCGTTGAAGCTGCAGCCCGTCGATCCCAACACCACGATCACCGGCAAGCTCCGCCAGGAGTTTGACATCGTTCGCAGCGGCAATGTCATCTATTACACCGAGATTGAGGACCGCCTGCCCGTGGCCGTCGTCGAGGAGGCCCCCTACTCCCTCGAAATACAGAAGCCCGCCGTGCCCTTGGTGGCCAGCGGCGTGCTTGATCTCAAGGTCGTCGCCAAGCGGAAGGAGGGCTTCAAAAACGCCATTCGTGTGTTCATGATCTGGAAGTCCCCCGGCGTCTCCTGCCTGGGTGAGCAGACCATTCCCGAGGGGCAAAACGAGTGCGTCTTCAACCTCGACGCCAATGGCGCGGTCGGTGACGGAAAGTGGAACTACACCGTCATGGGCGAGGTCGATGCCGGCAACGGTCGTGTTTACAATGCGTCCCCCTTCACCGAGGTGAGCACCACCACCGCCTATCTCACAGCGCCCGCCATTCCTCTCGTGGCCGTCGAGCAGGGCAAGGAGACCGTCATGATCGCCAAGCTGGAGCACGTGAAGCCCTTTGAAGGCAAGGCAAAGGCCCAGGTGCTCGGTGTGCCGGACACCATCGAGATCGAGCCTGCGGAGATCACCAAGGAAACGAAGGAAGTGGCCTTCAAGGTCAAGACCACGGACAAATCCCCAGTCGGCAAGCAAGGTAATCTCTTCGTGCGCGTGGACGTGCCTGTGGCCGGTGGCACCACGGCCCACCGCGTCGCCATGGGCTCCATCCTTCGTATCGACGCGCCCCGCAAGGCACCTCCCGCCCCCGCAGCGCCGGTGGTGGCGGCCAACAAGCCCAAGGAAGAGCCTAAACCGGCCGCGCCCGCCGCTCCGAAGCCGCTTTCCAGGCTGGAGCAGCTCCGCCAGGAAGCCGCTGGCGGTAAAAAGTGACGAACGGACTCCGGTCTCCCGATTGTTACCTCCAAAACTGGTCCCGCAGCCACAGCGCCGCCCCCACGGGCAGCGCGGCCAGCCACAGCAGGCGTCCGCCCCAGGAACTCAATTCTCCAAACTGGCGCGGGATGCCAGCACCGGTGTGCAGACTGAAGCGCGTGTAAAGCGCCGCGGCGCGCAGCAGGCGCAGCGGCGCGGCGAAGAACCAGCGGCTTTCGAGATCAAGCACCGTCCGGCACCAGAGGCGATGGCCGGCCGCGTTACGGCGCGGGTCGGGGCGGCCATGCACGAGTGAGGGCGCGTCCGTCCAATAAATACGCACGACCTCGTTCACATGGCGTGTGAGGTGGTCCTTGGACACCTGGCACCACACGACTGATTCCGGGATGTAGTGGCCGCTCAAATCTTCCGGAAAGGGGAACCGCCGCACGACATCGAGACGCAGGAAGCCCCATTTCTCCCCGCGCACCTTGTGGCGGTATTCCAGCTCCGCGGCGGAGCAGTCCAGCGGATCGCGCGGGTACTTCGTGCCCACCAGATTCCCGTCCTGGTCCCGGCACAGGCCCGTGACGCCGGAAAAACGTCCGCGCTGCGCCTCCGGGATGGATTCCCAGTGAAACAGGAGGCGCTCCAGCGCGCGCGGCATGCAGCCGTCGTCGGAGTCCAGCTTGATCCAGAACCGCCCCTTCGATTCACGCAGGGAGACGTTGTGGACGGCCCACGCGCCGCGGTGTGGCTCCTGGATGTAGCGCACGGGAAAGTCCGCCTCCTGCTGATAGCGCTCCATGAGCTCACGCGTGCCGTCCGTGGAGCCGTCGTCAATGACGAGCCACTCAAAGTCCCGCAAAGTCTGTGCCTTCAGGCTCTCCCAGGCGCGATGCAGCGTGTGAGCACGGTTGTAGGCGGGCGTGAAAACGGTGAAGAGCGGCATTCGAGGCCGCAAAACCTAACCGGACGCGCCAACCACCGCAACCGCCTCATTCCGACCCGCCGGCAAAGGCGGCGACCACGCGCGGCGGCTGGCCGGGCTTGATGGAGAAGATTTCCGGGCTGGCGGCAAACGGGTCGGCGGCGAAACGTTCTGCAAGGTCCTCCGTGAACTCCTGCAGCGCGGCGGACTGCGCCGGGAAGACGTACAACGCGTGCCGGTCCGGCAGTGCCACCCAGATCTCCGGGCCGAACATGGCCTCGAAAACCTTTGGCAGCGATGGAGCCACCAGCAGGCTGGCATACAAGGGCTGCTCACCGCGATACACCGCATAGAGCACCCGGCCCTGCGCGTCCCGGATGATGTCCGGCTTCAGCGCGGCGAGGCGCCGGTCCGCGGCGGTGGCCGCGCGCTTGGCAAAGGTCTCCACGCTCAGCCCCAGCAGGCGGAAGTCCTCCTGCGGATAGGTTTCGATGCCCTTGGCCGTCTCCCGCGCCGGTGTGAGCACGGTTTGGCGTGCGCCAGCCGGGGAAACGGACAATGGGCCGCGCAGAGCACGCGGCTCCGGCAGCAGCAGCAGCGTCTCCAGCCGCCGCGGTGCCTCCTGCCCGGGGAGGAGGGCGGAGGCGGCCAGACAGGCCAGGATCAAAAAAGCGCGTCGCATGCGGGTGCAGCATGCCATTCGCTCCCGCGTGCCGCAACCGGACCGTGCATGTCACCGCCCCCACCTGACCGTCACGCCGGGAAAACGGGCGGCGATTGGATTTCCCTTTTCACGACCCAGCACGCAGAGCGCGGTGGCCAGCGCGTCGCTGGTGGTGGCATCCGGTGCGATGACCGAGCAGGGCATCAGATCGGTGAGGCCCAGGCCGGTCTGCGGGGAGATGATATGGGCGTAGCTCTTCCCGTCCACGGTGGCGCTGCGGTAGAGGTCGCCGGAGGTGGACACGGCGGCGTTCTTCAGGCGGATGCTCTCCAGTTTTTCCGCCCCGCTGCCGATGGGGGCGGCAAAGGTGCGCAGCTTTACCTCCCAGCCCTCCGCCTCGTCCGGCGGAGCATCCCCGGCGGCGATGTCCCCGCCCGCGATGACCAGCGCACGGGTGATGCCGTGTTTCTCGCGCAGCAGGCGCAGGACGGCATCCGCCGCATAGCCCTTGGCAATGCCGCCCACGTCCAGCAGCATGCCGGGATTCTTCAGGGTGATCGTCTTGTTGGCGGGATCGATTGCCACCGCGCGCCAGTCCATGCGCGCTCGCGCCTCCGCCACGCGTTCCGGCGGCGGCACACGCTTGCGCGTGCGCATGCTGCGCCACAGCCGGGACACATGCCCGCAGGTAATATCAAAGGCACCGTCCGTGAGCCGGGAGATCTCCTGCGCGCGGCTCACCAGCGCCTGCAGGTCGTGGCTGGAGGCAAATGGCACGCCATGCGGCGCGGCGCAGAGGCGGGAGAGCTCTGATTGCGGCTCGTAATCGGAAAAAACGGCCGTGAGCGCCGCCACGCGTGCAAAAGCCTCGTCCGCCGCACGCTCCGCCGCCTGGCGCGTCTCCGCGTGGAGGCTGAGGCGGAACTTCGTGGCCATCTGGACCGATTCGAAGTCAAAACGCGTCTGCGCGCCTGCGATAACGGCGCAGGCGGGCAGCAGAAACAACGCACGGAACAGCATGCCTCGATCCTTTTCCAGCCACCGCGGCGCGTCAAGCAGCCTGCTCCAGCGTGTGGCAGCTCTAACGCTGCCCAATGGGGTGATTCGCCACCAGGGCAGGGAGAGAGGCTGCCCCTGGCAAACCAAGCACACGGCCACTTGGGCATGAGAGGCGGGCCTTACTCGATGGAGTTGGGCCGAATTTCGGGGGCGGAGGTGCCGGGCGGGGGCAGGAGGTCGCGCAGGGACTTGGCGCGGGTGAGGAACTGGAGCAGGGCAGTGTCGTCGGGCTGGTCGAGCATTTCGAGGAGCCGGCTCAAACCGCTGGCAGCATCGCGCAGCGCGGCGGTGACCTCCGTGCGGTTGTCACGCAGGATACCGGTCCACATGGCGGGATCACCGGCGGCGACGCGAGTGGTGTCCCGGAAGCCGCCGGCGGAGCAGGCGAGCACGGCGGGATCCGGAGCAAGGGCGGCCAGGGTGGTGAGGACGGCCATGGCGTGCGGCAGGTGGGAGATGCGCGCGACAGCGCGGTCGTGCTCGGCGGGGCTCATCTCCAGAACGCGGCAGCCGAGCGCGGTCCAGAATGCGCGCAGGCGCCCCAGCGCGGTGGCGGGCGTGTTTTCCTCCGGGGTGAGCAGGCAGGCAGCCTTTTCAAAGAGATCTGCGCGCGCGGCGGCCATGCCGGTGGCGTGGGAGCCGGCCATGGGATGGCTGCCGATGAAGGAGATGCCTTGCTCCGCGAGCAAGGGGGCGACGCCGGTCATGACACTGCCTTTGACGCTGCCCACGTCCGTGACGATGAGCTGCGAGGAGACCGGCACGCTGGCAATCTGTTGCGCGGCGGCGCGCATGTGCGGCACGGGCATGCAGAGAATGGCCAGAGTGGCTCCGCCAACAGCGGTGGCGATGTCCGTGGTGCAGATGGCGCGCGGGACGCGTGCGCGGACCTCATCAAGTGCCTCCGCACGGCGCGCCCAGACGTGCAGGGTGGCTTTGGGGAGTGTTTCCTGGATAGCGAGCGCCAGGGAGCCGCCGAGCAGGCCGGGGGCTAGGATGGCGATGCAGGATTCCTGGTTCATGAGTCGAAATCCCCGTTCCGGCGGCCGGGCCAGGAATTCAAGGAACGAGGAAGACCTTTTGCGTGTAGGGGCAGCGGGCTTTCTGGCCGGAGCGCATGTCACGCACGTCGATCTCGCGCCCGAGAGGATCAAAGGGACTCTTCACAAAGCCGGGCTTGGTGCGGGTGGCCTTGGGGTAGGAGGTGGTGGCGGGCGGCGTCGTCGAGGCAGGAGGCGTGGTGGTATTGGCCGTTGAAGGCGGAGGTGTGCTTCCTGGAGGTGTCACGACAATGGGGGCCGCAGGGCCGCTGCCAGGAGCGGTCGCAGCGTCCGGACCGGCCGCAGGGGGAGGCACCGCGCCGGGTGCTGGCGGCTGGACGGTGGCGGCGGCGTTGGGATCAGCTCCAGGAGGCAGTTCAGGGGAGAGGTAGCGCGTGCCTTCCGGCGGGGCGGGCTGTTCCGGCGCACCGTAGCGTCCAGGAGGCTTGTCCAAGGTATAGCCACGCGGGCCTGCACGGCCACCAGGAGGAGGCGGGCCGCCGGGTCCGTAGCAGGACGGGAGGATGACGAGGGCGGCGGCGAGCGTGCTGGCGGTGACAATCGCTTTCATGAGGAAGGGAGGGGAACAAACGGGCGAATCAGCCGTTCACACGCATGGGCATGAGAACATAGAGGAAATTCGTGCCGCTGCGGAGCACGCCGGGGCTGATTTCATCAATAAGATGCAGGTGCACCTCATCTGCGGCGAGGTTCCGCAGCGGGGCCATGGCAAACTCCGGGTTGAAGGCGATCGTAATCGACGCGCCCTTATAGCTGACGGCGAGTGTTTCGCGCGCCTCACCGATGTCCGGGGAGGAGGCGACGATCTCGACCTGGCCGGGCGTGAAGATGAACTTGATGGAGTTCGACTTGTCGGTGGTGAGCAGGGAGACGCGGGAGATGGCGCGCAGGAATGCCTCCCGCTCCAGGGGGATTCGTTCCTTGGAATCGCCAGGGATGACCTGGCGGTAGTTGGGATAGTTGCCGTCGATGAGCTTGGTCACGAGCAGGCTGTCACCGAGGTCGAAGCCGGCCTGGGAACCAGTCACTTTGATGGTGACGATACCGGAGTCGCCGAGCAGCCGGGAGAGCTCGTTGACGGCCTTGGTGGGCACGATGATGTCGATCTCCTGGCTCTGGGGGAACTCAAGCTCCTGCTCGACCATGGCGAGGCGGCGTCCGTCGGTGGCGACCATCGTGAGGGCGTTGTCCTTGAAGGAGAAAAGGATGCCGTTGAGGACATAGCGTGTCTCGTCGGTGGAGATCGCGTAGCTGGTCTTGCGCAGGCAGTCGCGCAGCACCTGCTGCTCGATTTTGAATTCGCGCGCGTCATCGAAGCGCGGCAGGGCGGGGAACTCCTCGCTGGTCAGGCCGAGCACTTTGAAGAAGCTGGGGCCGCTCTTGATGGAGGCCACGTTTTTTTCGTCCACCTTCACCTCGATGTCCTCGGCGGGCAGTTCGCGGACGATGGTGGCGAGGCGGCGGGCGGGCAGGGTGGTGGCACCGGCCTCGGAGACATCACAAGGCACGGTGCAGGTCACGCCCACATCGAGATCGGTGGTGGTCAGTTCCAGGACGCCGTCACGGGCCTTGAGAAGCACGTTCGAGAGGATGGCGAGGGTCGTGCGGGAGCTGACGACGTGCTGCACCTGATTGATCGCGCCCAAGAAGGCTTCCTTGCTGATGTTGAACTTCATAAATGCCTGGATTTGGGCGTGTTGTTAACAACGGCCCGGAGAATTGGCAACGATATTGAGCGGAAAATTCCAGGTGTCTAACGGGGGTTTCGTGGTTTCAGGCGGCGGCGTGTGACGCGCTGTCTGGTTCGGAAGGCGGCGCGGCGGGGGCCTCAAAACTGTCGTGGTGCCGAGGGGACGCCACGCGGCACGTCCACGCCGAAGATTTGCGGCTGCTTTTGCGGAAGCGTGGAGGCCTGCGGGGCCAGATGAGTGAAGAAATCAGTGAAACGCAGGCTGCATTGCAGCCGGCGCTGGCTGGAGTCGATCTTGGGGTTCACCTGCATGACGGCCAGGGTGAAGGGCGGGCGTGACTTGATCTCCTGGGCGGACTGGCGCGCCTGTTCGAGGCTGAGGGACTTGTCTTTGATGACGGTCTCGAGTTTTTCCAGGTCGGCACGCGTGATGGGGTGCCACAGCTTTCTCCATGCGGTGGGGTCCACGCGCACAGCCTGCACATTGGTCCAGGTCTTGAGCGCCGGCGTGGTTTGCTGCCAGAAACCGGCGATGAGGAGGAATGGCTCGTCGATGTCGTATTGGCGCAGTGCATCCCCGAGGCCGATGGGCGAGCCGTGGCGGGCGGTCTTGGGATTGACCGGGATGTTGCCAAAACGCGTGTTGGCACTGGCGGGGATGTCCCATTTCTGAGTGTGGCTTTCCGGCTCGTAGCCGCCGAAAAAGGTGTCCCGCAGCCATTTCTCAAAAAGCAGGCCGTGGCGTTGAACCTCAAGCGAATGCGCCGCGGCTAGCAGCAGTGGCAGGAGAAAAAGAACTCGCTTCATGGCGGTGCCTGCATGCGGTTTGGTGGAGCATAGCGGGTTCGAACCGCTGACCTCCTGCATGCCATGCAGGCGCTCTACCAACTGAGCTAATGCCCCGGAAAAAGAAAACCGGCTCCCTCTTGCGAAGGGAGCCGGAGACTAGAGGGAGCCGATGTTTTGGCAAGCGGGTTTTGTGGAAAATTCCCGCCTGCCAGAGCGCGCCTTACTTCTTCTTTTTGCCATCGGCCTTGGCAGGCGCGGCGGCGGGCGCGGCAGGGGCGGGAGCGCTGGCTGGAGCGAGCAGCTTCTTCAGCTTGTCGAGCTCGGCGACAGCCTGCTTCTTGACGTCTTCGGTGATGACGAGCTTGCCATCCTTGTCCTTGGCTTCTTCGAGGGCTTTGACGTAGTTCTGCACCTCGGCGGACTGGCCTCCGGTGCGGTCGAGCGCGAGTTGTGCGTAGGCGAGCGCAAGCGCGTAGTTGGGCTTGGCGCCATCAAGGCCGTTGAGGTGGAGGGTGGAGAGGCGCACAAGGGCAAGGGGGGCGCCCTGGGCCGCAGCCTCGGAGTAGTAACGCTCCGCGACCACACTGCTGCGCTCCACGCCAGCTCCCTGCTCGGACATCATGCCATAGGCGATCTTGGAGGCGGGGAAGTTGAACGGAGCATCGGCGCTGCGCTTGTACCAGCCGGCGGCGGCGATGATGTCCTGGGTCACGCCTGTGCCATTTGCATAGAGACCCGCGAGGCGGTTCATGGCGGCGGGCACGCCCGCGCTGGCGGCCTGCATGTAAAGGGCGAATGCTTTCTGTGGATCACGATCCACCACGGTGCCGGACTCATAGAAGGCACCGACGGCAAAGAAGGCCTCCGCCGCCTTGTTTTGCGCGGCGAGACGGTAAAGGTCGAGCGCGGCTTTCGGATTCTGGGCGATGAGGACATCCTCCGGCTTGAAACCGCCGGTTTTTTCGTCGGGCTTGGTCTCCGGGTTTTTCAGCACGCCGGTCTCGGAGGCTTGGGCCAGGCGCAGCAAGGCGGCAGCGTCGTTGCCACGCGCGGCGGTCTGGTAGTACTCAAACGCTTTGGTAATGTCGCGTTTGATATCCTCGCCAAGGCCGTTTTCGTAAAGCTGGCCAAGAATGCGGCTGGCGGCGGCAAGACCGCCTTTGGCGGCGTTTTCGAACATCTTGAGGGCCTCGGCCACGTTCTTTTGGACGAGCTTGGGGCTTTCCTTGGTGTCCGGATCGCCGTTGAGAAGGCGCGCGCCGTATTCGCCCAGAGCGGTGGCGTTGTTTTGTTTTTCAGCGGCCAGTTTCAGGTATTCGAGCGCCTTGGCGTGGTCCTGCTGGTAGCCTTCGGCACCGCGGGAGTAAATCTGATAGAGGCCGACCGAGGAGTCGCCATCACCTTCCTTGCTGCCTTTTTCGAGGAGGTCCACGGCGTCCTTGATGCTGGCGGGGATGAGGGGAGCGGCGGCACCGGAGAGATGAAGTTGGGCCTTCGTGCGGCGGGCCAGCTTGTTGCCGGCAGCCTCCGCCTTGATGATGAGGTCGATGGCCTCCTTGGCCTTGTCAGCGTCCTGGCGGAAACCCTGGAGGAGCACCTGCGCCAGTTCGATCTGCGCGGCGGCATTGTTCGCGGCGGCAGCCTTGCGGTAGAGCGCCACGACGGCGTTGATGTCCACATTATTGCCACCGGCCAGCACGCCCCAGTGGGCGAGCGCATAGGCCGCGTTCGGGTCGGTTTCGGCCAGTTTCTGGACCTGCTGCACCGCCCCGTTGAAGGCTGTGTTCCAGTCGCTTCCGGCCTTCGGATCCTGCGGGTTCTTCTGAACCGCCTCCTGGGCCTTTTGCAGGTCGTTCATGAGCTTGGTCATGTCTGCGCTGGGATTGACCAGGTCACCAGTTTCGATGCCAGCCACTACGGCGAGGGCGGCCACTTTGAGTTTGATTGCTGTGAGGAGCATAGATGGTTGTTGCTACGGGGGTGCGCTTGTGACCCCGGAATGCGGGGAGCGTTCATTTTTCGGGAGAATGCATAAAAAAAGCAAGCTTTAGTTTGTTCGGATGCTCGAATCATCATTCCTCGCCGAAATCCTTCTGACGGCCCTTTTTTGGCATGCACGGGCGGCCATTCGCTTCATGCTCCGCGGCCCATGGCCGATCCAGCACCATCCCCCGCATCCACTCCCGCCGTCAACGGCGCCGATCCTGCGGCCGCGCCGAAAAAAGACAGCTTCAAGAAGCGCAACGAGATCCCCACCGCCGAGGAACTGCTGGCCTCCATCAATCGTGCGCTCCCCTTCAGTGACGAGGCTGAAAAAGGCGTGCTCTCCTGCCTGCTCCAGGACCCGAACGAGCGTCTGGCCGACTGCCGCGTCACGCTGCCCGCGCTGGCCTTTTATCATGAGGCCAACCGCACCATCTATGAGAAGCTGCTGGAGTTTTATGACAAAAACCTGCCCGTCGATCCCGTCACGCTGACGCACACGCTGCGGGAACAAAACCTCCTCGACAAGGTTGGCGGCGCGGCGGCGATCACGGAGCTTTTTGCCTTCGTTCCCATCTCGGCGCACTTCCCCTTTTATAAAAAGATCGTTCTGGAGAAGCACATCCTGCGGGAGCTCATCCATGCCAGCTCGCTGAACATCCACTACGCCTATGAGCACGGCAAGGAGCAGCTCGATGACAGCATTGACACCGTGATCGACCACGCGGAGCAGCGTGTGCTCGCCGTGCGTGAGAATGTCGGCGCCAAAGAGGGCATCAAGAGCCTCGGCCAGCACGTCATGGATGCCATCGACAGCATTCAATACATGCTGGAGCATCCCGGCCAGCTCCGCGGCCTGTCCACCGGCTACAGCAAGCTCGACAGCATGAGCAGCGGCCTGCAAGGCGGTGAAATGTTCGTCATCGCCGCGCGCCCCTCCATGGGGAAGACGTCCCTCGCCATGAACATCGTCGAGCACATCGCCGTGGACTGCAACACGCCCTGCGCCGTCTTCTCCCTCGAAATGAGCGCCACCATGCTGGTGCGCCGTCTGCTCGTCTCCCGCGCGCGTCTCAGCATGCAGGACCTCTCCCGCGGCCTGCTCTCCCGTGCCCAGCAGGACGCGCTGGCCAAGGCCACGCGTGACCTCCAGAAGGCGCAGATCTTCATCGACGAGACGCCCGGCCTCGATGTCATGGAGATGCGCGCCAAGGCGCGCCGCCTCAAAAAACAACACGGCATCCAGATGATCATGATTGATTATCTGCAGCTTGTCACCAGCGGCAGCCGCCGCGCCAAGGACAACCGCCAGATCGAGATCGCGGAAATCTCCGCCGGCATCAAGGGCCTCGCCAAGGAGCTGAACATCCCCATCATCGTCCTGGCCCAGCTCAACCGCGCCGTCGAGTCCCGCAAAGGACAGCGCCCCGTCCTCTCCGACCTGCGTGAGTCCGGCTCCATCGAGCAGGACGCCGACATGGTGGGCCTTCTCACCCGTGCCGACTACGCCGGCGCCAAGATGGAGGTCGAGGACGAGGAGGCGGAGGAGAAAAAGCGCGGCGAGGCGCTGCTCATCCTCGCCAAAAACCGCAACGGCCCCACCGATGACGTGCCGCTGCGCTTCATCGACCACGCCATGCGCTTCGTCGAGCGCACAGAGGAGGCGGAGTCGCCCTGATGCGCCGGGGAGCGTGCGCCACTTCATCATTGTGCGTGCCTTCCGAGCCGGGTATAAACCGGCCATCGCATGACGAAAACGCTCTGGAGACTCTGCACAGGGGACATTGCCCCCGCGTTTGACCGCGGCGGCCGCCCGCGCGGCTGCGGCTGTCATCCGCGCATCGCCATCGGCGTGCTCATCATCGCCGGTTCGCTGCTCTACCACTGGCTGGGCACCACCAAGTATGAAAATGAGTTCACCGGCCGTGTACAGAGCCTCGCCATCGCCACCCCGGAGGAGGAGATCGCGCTCGGGCTTCAGTCCGCCCCGCAGATGATCCGGGAAATGGGCAATCTGTCCCAGGATGCCGCCGCCACCGCGCGTGTGAAGAGCGTGGGAGGCCGTCTGCTCGACTCCACCGCCGCGCGCCAGACGCCCTACCGCTTTGAGTTTCATCTGCTGGGTGATCCACGCACGGTGAACGCCTTTGCCCTGCCCGGCGGCCCTGTCTTCATCACGGAGGGGCTGCTGCGCCGCCTCCAGTCGGATGACCAGCTCGCCGGCGTGCTGGGCCATGAGATGGGGCATGTGGTGGGCCGTCATTCCAACGAGCAGATGGCCAGCTCACAAAAATGGAGCGGCATCGCGCAGGGGATCGGCGTGCTGCTCTCCGACGGCCAGAGCAATATCGGCCACCAAATCGGCGGCCTCGTGGCGCAGTGGCGCGTGAGCACCTTCAGCCGCGAGGACGAGCTCGAATCCGACGCCCTCGGCGTGCGCTTCATGATGCAGGCCGGCTACGATCCTGAGGCGCTCATCGGCGTGATGAAAATCCTCGCCGAGGCGGGCGGCGGGGGTGGGATCGAGTTTCTCAGCACGCATCCCAGCCCCTCGAACCGCGTGGAAAAGATCCGCGAGGCCATCGCGCGTGAACACGCTGCCCTGACCCGATGAAGACACCGTTTTCCATCGTGATCGTCGTCCTGGCCGCCGCGCTGCTGGCGCTGCCAGCCTGCAAGAGCGCGGACAAGAAAAAAGACAACCGTACCGGGCAGGCGCGCCTGATCGGCGTCATCGAGATGGTCAATCCAGAGCAGAACTATGTGCTCATCAACTGCGAGCAACGCCACCACCTGCCCGCCGGAACGGAACTCATCGTGCTCGACGCCACCGGCGGCAAATCGAAGATCGTCATCACCCCGGAGCGGAAGGGAAACTACCTCACCGCCGACATCAAGGAGGGCATGCCCGCCGTCTCCAGCCTCGTGCTGCTGAAACTGCGTGAGTCCGACACGCTGCCCGCGCCGCCTGCCGCCGGCGGCACGGCAGACGCTGCGTCCGCCCCGGCCTCGCTGTCACCGGTCATCGAAAGCTCCACCGGCTCCTTGCCTCCCATCCCGGCCATCGAGTTCCCGCGCGGAGGCTCCCTCTCCCAGCCGCCGCCGCTCACCCAGGACCAGATGCTCCCGCTGCCAAAGCCCCTCACGCCTCCGCCATCTTCCCCGTCATCGGAGGAGCCGCCGCCCGATCTCTCCAAGCTGCCCCCTGTCGTCCGATGATCTCTGAAAGCGAGGCCCTGGACCGCATCTGGGCAGCGATGTCCCCCCTGCCTGCTGAAGCCGTGCCGCTTCACGCGGCGCTGGACCGTTTTATCACGCGGGATGTGCTCGCCACCGTGCCCATACCGGCCTTTGACCAGTCGGCGATGGATGGCTACGCCCTGCTCGCCGCTGAATCGCATGGCCAGGTGTTGCGTGTCACCGGGGAGCAGCCTGCGGGGCTGGACCTCGGCCTGCATGTTTCTCCAGGAGCCTGCGCGCGCATTTTCACCGGCGCGCCCCTGCCTGCGGGCGCGGATGCCGTCATCATGCAAGAGGATGTCACACGCGATGGAGATCAAATTATCTGTGTCGAGCCCGTCCTGCCGGGGGAAAACGTCCGCAGGGCCGGCGCAGACCTCTGCCGCGGCCAGATCGTGCTGCGCGCGGGTGAGCGGCTCACACCGGCGCGCGTGGCGCTGCTCGCCTCCCAGGGGCTGGCGCAGGTGGAGGTGCCAAAGCGCCCGCGTGTGGCTGTCTTGAGCACCGGGGACGAGCTGGTCGGCCCGGGGGCGCATCCGCTGGCCGCCGGGCAGATTTACAACACGAACGACCTCATGCTCGACGCCATGCTGCGGCGCCTCGGCATCACCGAATGCACCCGCGCGCACTGCCGGGACGACCTGCGCGCCACCATCGAGGTGCTGGATGACCTCACCCGTGCCCATGACGTGGTGTTGCTCAGCGGCGGCGTCTCCGTGGGCGATCACGATCATGTGAAGCCCGCGTTGCGCCAGCTCGACATGGCACCGGACCTGTGGCGTGTGAAGGTGAAGCCTGGGAAACCCTTCCTCTTCGCGCAAAACGACCGCTGCTCCGTCTTCGGCCTGCCTGGCAATCCCGTGTCCGCTTTCGTCACCTTCCTCCTGTTTGTGCGTCCCGCGCTGCTGCGGCTCATGGGCGCTTCACAGGCCGCCGCGCTGCCTGCCTGGCTGCCCCTGCCCGTGGCCGCGGAATTGGTGAACGACGGCGACCGTCCGCACTACCTCCGCGGCGTGGTCAGCGGCGGCCGTTTCGAACCCAGCGGCATCCAGCAGAGCCACGCGCTCATGTCCCTGGCCCGCGCCAATGCCTTGCTGCGCCTGGACGCCGGGCAAAGCCTCGCCGCAGGCAGTGTCGCGGACGTGTGGTGCATTGAGTGACAGCGCGCAGGGTTGCATGCCTGCGGGGGCTGCGTCATCATGTCTGTCATGAAACGTGACAAGCTCGGTGACGCGCAAATCGAGGCCGCGCTGGCATCCCTGGCCGGTTTTGGCGGCTGGAGCATCGAGCACGGCATCCTCGCCAAGGAATTTCGTTTCACCTCCTACCTCGACGGCATGCGTTTCGCCGCCCGCGTGGCGGAGGCGGCGGAAGCGATGAACCACCACCCGGATCTGCTCATCTCCTGGCGGCGTGTGCGTTTCAGCGTCCACACCCATAGCGCCGGCGGTCTCACGGAGCTGGATTTCGAGCTGGCCATGAGGGCGGAGCAGGCGGTTTGAAAGGCCCTGCCCTGCCGCCAGGAATCTGACAGGCTACGGCTCCACCGGCCACTCTTCGAGCAAGGAGTAACCGATGCCGCGATGCGTCACGATGGGGTCGATGCCGCCCTTCACCGCCCGCATGCGGGCACGCAGGGTCTTCACATGGGTGTCGATGGTTCGCTCCATGCTCGCATCCGGCTCCTCGCTGCTGGCCTCCATCAACTGCTCACGCGTGAACACGCGGCCAGGATGTGACGCGAAGGCCTTCAGCATGCGAAACTCATAGCGCGAGAGCACCAGCGCCGTGCCGAAGTACACGGCCTGGCAGCGGATGTCGTCGATCACCAGCGGGAGCACCGCGCCGGCCTTCCCCGGCGGCAGCGGCATCGTCGAAACACGGCGCAGAATCGCCCGCACACGGGCGGCGAGCTCGCGGGGGCTGAAAGGTTTCACCACATAGTCATCACCACCGATTTCGAGTCCCACGACGCGGTCCACCTCCGACGAACGAGCGGTCAGAAACAGGATCGGCAGCGTTTTGGTCAGTCGCAGCGTTTTGCACACCTCAAAGCCGCTCATGTCCGGCAGCCCCACATCGAGGATGATGAGCTGAAACTCCTGCGCCGCGGCCTTTTCGAGCGCTTCACGTCCGGTGCTCACCGCGGTGACGGCAAAACCATCTGTCTCCAGCGCATACACGATGTTTTCTGCGATGGACGGCTCGTCTTCGACGATGAGGATTTTCGGGGACATGGGCGTGTGTGAACGGCTAAGGAATGGAGTAGTGGAGCAATGGCGGTTTGCAATGAAGTCCATTCCCACTACTCCAGCACTCTCCTACTCCATCGCACCCGGAATGACCAAGCCCTTCCCCTCCGCCCTTTTGCATGGCGTCTTCGTGATTTCCGGTGTCTCGGCGATGATCTACCAGATCGTGTGGCAGCGCGCGCTGCTGATGATTTACGGCAGCAACTCGGAATCCGTGGCGATGGTCGTGGCGTCGTTCTTGATGGGGCTGGGCATCGGCAGCCTGCTCGGTGGATGGCTGACGAAATGGCCGCGTGCGCCGCTGGTGCTGCTGTTTGGCGCGGCGGAGCTCGGTGTGGGCGCTTACGGGCTGGTCTCGCTGTGTTGGTTTGAGCAGGCGGGTTCGATGACTTCGCAATGGGGCATGCTGGGCACGAGCGTGGCGGCCTTTGGGCTCGTTTTTCTGCCAACGCTGCTGATGGGAGCCACATTGCCGCTTCTGGTGGCTCATCAGGTGCGGAAAACGGGTCACGTCGGCAGCAGCGTGAGTCGTTTGTACTTTGTGAACACGCTCGGCGCGGCCCTGGGAGCCATCATCGCAGCCCGTTGGCTTCTCGGTGAGCTGGGCATGGCCACCACGGTGAAGGTAGCAGCGGCGCTGAATGCCACCGCGGCCCTCGCGATCTTGGCCGGGCGCTGGTGGAGCGTCCCGTCCGGGCAGACGTTCGAGAAACAAGCACCCACCACTACCGAGCAGCCGCAGGTGACGTTTCGCACGGCGCTGTGGTGGTCGGCCTTGTCGGGCTTTCTCACCTTGTCGTGGGAGATCGTGTGGGCTCGCGTGTTCAACTACGCGAGCGCCTCGCTGGCGACGGCGTTCGGTGGGTTGCTGTTCAGCTACCTGCTGGGACTCGCGCTGGGCTCGCTGATGAGTGCGCGATTGCTCGCGGGTGATCTGCGGCAGAAGCTCGCGCAGTGGGTGGTGCTCTCCAGCGTGGCGAGCTACCTCGTGGTGCCGATGACCGCGATGTGTGCCGTGCATGCGGCATGGTGGTGGGGCTATGCCTTCGTGATCGTCGCGGGGGCCTTGCTCGGCGTCACGTTTCCGCTGCTCTGCCATGCGGCGGTGCCTGCGGATGACGACAGCGGCAGCCGCCTGTCGTTTCTCTACCTCGCCAACATCATCGGCTGCGGCGCGGGCAGTCTTCTGACGGGCTTCGGGCTGCTGGAATGGATTCCGCTGAGTTTTTTGATCCTGCTGCTGACCTTCGCAGGCGCGGTGTGGGCGCGGCGCATCGCCACACGGCCGCTCGGCAGGCTGGAGGCGGCCTATGCGCTGGTCGTGGTGATGCCGGCGCTGATCGGCGGGCAGTTGTATGAGCGCTTGCAGTTCAAAGGCGAGTTCGCCGCCGACAAGCGCTTCGTCCAGATAATCGAATCGCGTCACGGCGTGGTGGCGATGGAGCAGGACGGTCGCATTCATGGCAACGGTGTCTATGACGGCGGCCTGCGCACGCGGCTGGGAACGGAGAATCCAGACTGGCTGGTGCGGCCTTACTTTGTCTCCGCCGTGCGTGACAAGGTGGAGAAAGTGCTCGTGATCGGGGTGGCAGGCGGTGCCTGGACGCAGATCTTGGTGAATCATCCGCAGGTGAAGCAGGTGACGGCGGTGGAAATCAGCCACGCCTACATGGACATCGTCCGCACGCGGCCGGAGGTGAGCAGCCTGCTCACGAATCCCAAGCTGCGCCTCGTCATCGACGATGGCCGCCGCTGGCTGCGACAGCATCCGGAGGAGAAGTTCGATGCCATCGTGATGAACACGACCTATCACTGGCGTGAATTCGCCGGGGCGCTGCTCTCGCGCGAGTTTTTGACGCTCGTGGGCCGCCATCTGGAGCCTGAGGGCATAACCATGTGGAACTGCACCGGCTCCGAGCGTGCCGCACGGACCAGCCTGGATGTTTTTCCGCACACGATGATGGTCATGAACTTCTGCATGGCCAGCTTCGCGCCATTGAAGCCTGAACGCGCCCGCTGGGAAAAGGTGCTCGCAGCCTATCGCATCGACGGGCAGCCCGTCTTTGATCTCACGAGCCCATCTGGCCGCACCACGCTCGATGAAGTGCTGGGCTTCATCGAGCGTGAAAAGCTGCCGCAGCATCCCGACTGGTGGAGCTGGTGTGGCCGCGCCGAGATGGAAAAGGCTTACGGCAGCTTCGAGAGCATCACGGATGACAATCTGGGCCATGAGTATCGGATGTGGTGAGGCACTTCACGCCAGTTTCGGCGAGAGAACGCCGAGACGTTCACTCCAGTCCACTTTCGCGGTCAGGGCCATCAGCACGGCGAGGGTGGAAATGCCGCCGAGGGTAAGCGTGAGGCCGGTGAGGCCTTTGAAGAAGAAACTGGCACTGAAGAGCACCATGTAGGCAAACTGCGCCGGAAGGGCGATGCGGAACATGAACTCGCCCGCGGCGGCACGCAGGTAGCCGCAGACCAGCGCGAGCGAGACGACGGCGGCGATGGCAAAGCTGGCATACACCGGGAACACATCGAGCATGTAACTAAAAAGCAGCGGGAAGGCGAAGAAGCCGCCGGCGAGGAAAATGTAGTTCACCGGATGCAGGCGGATGCCACGCACTATGACCGTGATGACCAGCACGCCGAAGAACAGCAGCAGCGAGAGCGGGGACCAGAATGCGATCTGCGCGGCGACGGGTCCGGCATTCAACTCACGCGGCATGTCGATGGCGATGCCAGGAGCGGAGATGGCGTCGTCATACTTCCAGATGAACTTCATCCCCTTCCCTGCGAGGTCGCGATCCGTCGGAGAGCTGACGGGGAAGTTCACATCCGTGAAATCAGTGGTCAGCATGAGCTGGAAATCGCGGATGCGGCTGGCATCGGCAAAGGCGTAACGCCAGGCATCGGTGCCGCGGCATTCGTAGCTGATCTTTACCGGCACCGACTGGCCGGGCGCGAGCTCCACGCTCTCGGTCATGATGCCCTGCTCGGGCGTGACGAGCGATTTGCGGGCCTTGTCGCCCTCGCCGATCACAAAACTGACCTTGTCGAGCATGCTTTTGGTCGTCGGGAGTTCGAGATCGATGTGCAGCGTCTGCGTGATGGTGGTGTCGTTCTTGAAGGTGTAACCGCCTTCAAAGGTCGTGCCGTAGGTCCGCTGCCAGAACAGGCCCATTTTCACCGGTTGGTAGTTTAGCGACACTTTCACGTCGCTCGTGGCCGGTTGAAGCAGGACGCGATCGCCATCGCTGGCCTTGTAACTGGCCGTGGGATGCTTCTGCACGAGATTCGGCCCCCAGCGGTCATGCACGCCGTCAGTCGTGGCTTCGCGAACATGAGCGGTGCGCATGGTGATCGTGCCGCCGAGGAACCACCAGGCAAAGGAGGTGACGACAAAGATGATGGCGATGGTGATGAGGTGACTGGTTTTCATGGAGTGATGGAGGTGTGGAGTGGTGGTGATTAGTTGGTGCGTTTGCGGTAGCTGATGCGGGCCTGGGGTTGTTGATCGCGGCAGAGGGATTTGCGGAGGTGGAGGCCGGGCTTGGCATCGGCGGCGGGCGTGAGCGTCTCGATGTTGCCGATGGCGGTGGTGTCGAAGCCGGCGGGCAGCTGCACCTGCCAGTCGATCTGCTTCGCAAAGAGCGGCGTCTGCGGCAGGGCGAGATTGAGTTCGCCTTCGGTGGCTTGCAGAGCGGGCAAGGTGCTCGTGAAGGAGAGCTCGATCTTCGATTCGCCACCGTCGGTGGCGGGATCATCGAGCGGGATCTCCAATCGCGTGCCGCTTTGCGTGACAGGACGGATCAGCGTGTCATTCACGCGGCATTGCAGAAGCTGCGAAGACTCCGGCAATGTCACCACAATGCGCAGCGGTGGATCGTGGCGCACAAGCAGCGTGCCCTCGGTGAGCACCGAGCCATCACGAACAACCTGCGTGGCATAGGTGGCGGAGGTGAGGATGGCTTCATCAGTAAGCGGTGCGGGCTCTTTTTTAGCATCCTCCAAGGTCAACGTGACCTCACCACCCGCCGCGGGCAGCGCATGGCGACCGTTCTGCCGGATGATCGTGCCGCTCGAAAGACGCAAAACATGGTTTTCGGGCAGCGAAGCCACTTCCAGGGCCGCGACGGCACTCGGAGCCAGATGCAGCGTTTGCGGCCAAACTGCGGGAAAGGTCAGTTTGAGGCTCGTGAGGCCGGTTTGGTCTGTGAGCAGGCACAGTTGCTCGTTTTGCACCACCACGCGGGCATCCGCCGGATCGAGATTTACCGCTCCGGTGGAGGCTCCGGCCAGCGGAATGGATTGCCAGCCCTCCGCGAAGCTCTGCGCCTGCATCTCGGCGATGATTTCGCCCGTTTTCGCATCGAGCCGATACACGGCGGAAAGCAGCGCGGCAGGCACGGGCGGGGGCGATTTGACCTTCACCTCCGCGGCGGGCTGCGTGGCCGCGAGGAGGCGTTTGAGCTCGGCGTAGCTGATGCGGACTTCGCTGTCGTCGAGTTTGGTCTGAGCCGTGGCGGCGGTGGTGGCCAGCACGGCTCCCAGCAGGGAGAGGCGGATGATTTTCATCGGCCCGCAGTTTCCAAAGGCGGATGAAACCTTGATGAACCGGGGATGAAATGACGGAGGGATGCGCGTGAAGCCTCAGCTCCGCGACAGCAGGCCGCGCGCATGGCTCAAAACGCCCGCGCAGCCGTCCTCCAGGAGGTCGAGCACGTTTTCAAAACCCTCCGGCCCGCCGTAATAAGGATCGGGCACGTCGCCGGTCTCGTGCGCGGTGCAGAAATCGCGGAAGAGGCGGATTTTCGTGTGGTGGAGGCCCTGCGGATCAAGGGAAAGCAGGTCACGGTGGTTCTGAGCGTCCATCGCGAGAATGAGATCGAACTTTTGCAAATCCTCCGCCCGCGCCTGGCGCGCACGGCTGGAAAAATCGTAGCCACGCGCCTTCCCGGCCTGCCGCATGCGTTCGTCGGGCAACTTGCCGGAATGCCAGTCGGCGGTGCCGGCGGAGTCGATGTGCAGCGCCTCTGCCAGACCCTCTTCATGCACCAGATGCCGGAACACGCCCTCCGCGGCGGGAGAGCGGCAGATGTTGCCGAGGCAGACAAAAAGGACGCGCACTGGAGAGGGCATGAGGGGCTATCGCGGCAGACGAGCGGGCGGGCAAGCTGGAGATCGTGCGCTAGGGAAGTGTTGGGTCGCTTTTGAGAATGTGAGAAGAATGTAAGTCTCAAGATTATGGTTTTAACATACCAAGAGGTCTCATACTTATAGTGGATGTCTCATTAGCGATAAATGTGATCAGAAATGCCTCTCACGAATGCACATCGACATTGCTCATTCTGCTCCACCATCGTCTCTGCGGTGATGCTGTCCGGGTTCATGCTGGCAGTGCCAACGATGCCCGCGGTGGCGGTGGAGACACTGCGGCTGGAGTTCCGGCTGGCTGGCGATCTTGGTGATAGGCGTCTCTCCCGGCTGGACGCCCTGCTTTCCGGCCTGGCTCTGCAACGAACGGACGGGACGTGGATCGAATCGCGGGACTGGCATGCGTATCTGGGCCTGCGAAACGGGAAAAACACGGCGGAAGGCACGGGAACGCCTCCGGGGCGGTTTGCGGGGATTCGTTTTCGGATCGGTGTGGATGAAACCGTCAACAAGATGGACCCGAACGTCTTCCCGCCGGAGCATCCACTGAATCCGCAGGTGAACGGGCTGCACTGGGGGCTGATGGGCGGGTTCATCTTCATGGCGCTGGAAGGCCGGAGTGGTGAGGACGGCTTCTCGTATCATCTGGCCAACGTACCGCAGCTCACGACGGTGGAACTTCCGGTGGAGTTCGAGGGCGGGCGGCCGCTGACCATTTCAATCGATCTCGATGTGGCGAAGGTGCTTGATGGCATCATGGAATCTTCGACACACTCGCGCGAGGGGGATGTGACCGCGGCGCGCATGACGGCGAATCTCAAACGGGCCTTCCGTGTCATGCAGGTGAACTACGATCTGTATCAATCGGGTGCCGCGCGCGCAGGATCCGGCGCGCCGCTGATCACGCAGCGCTTTCCCCAGGTGATGCTGCCGCCGATGACGGAGGCAGGCGTGGAACTGGGCCGCAGGTTGTTTCATGACACGCGGCTCTCAATCAACGGCACGCAGTCTTGTGCCTCCTGCCATGATGTGAAGCTGGCCTTTGCCGATGCGCGGCGTTTCAGCCTCGGTGCCGAAGGGCAGGCGGGAAAACGAAACGCCATGCCGCTCTTCAACCTGGCCTGGGGAACGAGCTTCTTCTGGGACGGCCGCGCGGCGACGCTGCGGGAGCAGGTGCTGATGCCGATCCAGGATCACGCGGAGATGAACGAGACGCTGCCTAAGGTGGTCGCGAAGCTGCAAGACGAGGGCGCGGCGTTTCAAAAGGCCTTCGGCACGCCGGAAATCACCGCAGACCGCATCGCGGCGGCGTTGGAGCAGTTTTTGCTCACCTTGATCTCGCAGGACTCGAAATATGATCGCGCGGCGCGGAAGGTGGCGGAGCTCACGGAGAGCGAAAAACGCGGCCTGCAGCTCTTTGTGACCGAATTTGACCCGAAACGCGGGCTGCGTGGCGCGGACTGCTTTCACTGCCATGGCGGCACGTTGTTCGTCAGCAGCCAGTTCGCGAACAACGGCCTCGATCTGGCTCCGGATGACATCGGACGCATGGCGGTGACGAAAAACGCGGGGGACCGCGGCAAGTTCAAAGTGCCCAGCCTGCGCAATGTGGCCCTCACCGCTCCCTACATGCACGACGGGCGCTTTGCGACGCTCGAAGAGGTCGTGGAGCACTACAGCAGCGGCGTGCGGCGGAGCGACACGCTCGATCCCAATCTCGCGAAGCATCCCGAGACGGGAATCCAGCTCAGCGCGCAGGAGAAGGCCGACCTCGTGGCTTTCCTGAACACACTCACCGACGAAGCCTTCACGCAAACCGCCACCAAGACCGCCGCCCGATGATCCGCCGACTTTTTCTCACTGGGTTGCTTGCCAGCTCGCCTGCTTTTGCCGCGCTCGAAGATCATGCGCAGAGCGATGCTTTCGCCGCCGAGGCCGCGCGCCTCGCGCCCGCCTTCACGCCGACCGCGCAGCAGCTCCTGCCGCCGCCGCCGGAGCAGATGCAGGGCTTGGGATCATGGAGCGCCGTCATTCCCTGGACGCCGCACATTCCCGTCACCTGCGCGCAGTTGCCGGACGGCCGCTTGCTCACCTTTGCGTCGAATCAACGCACCACGTTCCCGGTGGGGCCCGAGTTCACTTATGCGGCGACATGGGACTACCGCACGGGGCAGTTTGTCGAGTTCAACAACACGCGGCACGACATGTTCTGCGGCGGTGTGGTGATGCTGCCGGACGGCCGGGTGCTGGTGAACGGCGGGCGAAACACGACGCGCCTGAGCAGCATCTTTGACTGGCGGACGAACACCTGGAGCGCCATCCCGAACATGCAGGACCCGCGCTGGTACAACACCAGCGTGGCGCTGCCCAACGGCACCGTCTTCACCGCCTCCGGCTCCGGCGGCCCTGCGACGGCGGAGCGCTGGAACGAAGGCATCGGCTGGACGCGCCTCACAGGCATCAACTGGCAGCTCGCGTATGGCGAGGGCGGCTTTGAATCAGACTGGCATCCGTTTGTCACCGTGGCGCCGGATGGCCGTATCGCGCACACAGGCCCGACGGACTCGATGCACTGGGTGGTGCCCACGGGCAGCGGTCAGTTCATCGACACGAATGTGGACGTGCCGGGGAGCTTCTATCCCAAGGACGGCGCGTTCGTCATGTATGACATCGGCAAGGTGCTGCTGGCCACCGGGCGCAGCCTCAACTCCGGGGCCACCAACGAGGCCTACACCGTGGACATCAACGGCCCCGCCCCCGTCATCACGCGCACGGGCAATGTGATCCAGCCGCGCACCTTCTCCAACAGCGTCGTGCTGCCGAACGGCGAGGTGATGATGATCGGTGGCAATACCTCGCAGATCAAATTCAGCGACCAGGGCAGCGTACTGATGCCGGAGATCTGGAATCCGCAAACGGGACAGTGGCGCGCCGCCGCAAATGCCAGCGTGCCGCGCAATTATCACTCCCTCGCCGTGCTGCTGCCGGATGGTCGTGTCTGGAGCGGCGGCGGCGGATTGAGCGGAAACAGCGCGGACCACCGCGATGCGCAGATCTACACGCCCGGCGCGCTGTTCAATGCGGACGGCAGCGCCGTCACGCGGCCGGTCATCACGGACGCGCCGGAGGAGATCGGCGCGGGCATGACCTTCAGCGTGAAGGCCACCGCTGGCATGCGGAATTTCACCTTCATCAAGCTCGCCTCGCTCACGCACAGTGTCGGCACGGACCTGCGCTTCATGAACCTGCCCTTCACCGAGGACAGCGCGGGCAATTACACCCTGCACTCGCACACCAACCTCAATGTGATGACGCCGGGCTACTGGATGCTCTTCGCCATCTCGCCCGCTGGGCCCTACTCCGAGTCGAGAATCATCCACGTCACTGCCGACAACGCGCCGTCCATCGCCAATCCTGGCGACCAGACCACGCCGCTGAATCAAAACGTGTCTTTGCAAATCACCGCCACCGGCCAGGGCACGATCACGTTTGCCGCCACCGGCCTTCCTCCTGGTTTGAGCATCAACAGCACCGGCTTGATCAGCGGCACAGTCGCGGAGCTCGGTGTGAGCCTCGTCACCATCACCGCCACGTCCTCGCTCGGTCCCACGGCCTCGCATCAGTTCCGCTGGACGGTCATTCCCACCACCTTGGGCAGCGGCAGCATTCTGCGTGAATGGTGGACCGGCATCAGCGGCGTGCTCGTTTCCAATCTCACCGCCAGCACCGCGTATCCGAACAATCCCACGGGGCGCGACCAGCGCACGAGCCTGGAGGCGCCCACTGACTGGGCGGACAACTACGGTCAGCGCCTGCGTGGCTGGATCCATCCGCCGATCACGGGTCAATACCGCTTCTGGGTGGCCGGCGATGACGAGACGCAGCTCAAGCTCGGGACGAATGACAGTCCGGCCACCGCCGTCACCATTGCCCGCGTGCCTTCGTGGACCAATTCACGCGAATGGAGCCGCTATCCGGAGCAAACCTCCGCGCTCATCACGCTCCAGGCCGGCCAGCGCTATTATATTGAGGTCATCATGAAGGAAGGCACTGGCGGGGACAATCTCGCCGCCGCGTGGGAGATCCCCGGCACGGGCAGCGGCCCGATCGTCATCCCGGGGCAGTATCTCTCGCCGTGGGTGATCGATTCGCCGCCGGTCATCACGAATCCCGGCACGCAGAGCAGCGTCGTCGAGAATGCCGTGGTTTTGCAAATCAACGCCGCCGATGCGGAGAACGCCCCGCTCACCTTCAGTGCCACCGGATTGCCCGCCGGGCTTTCCATCAGCTCCACGGGCCGCATCAGCGGCACGCCAACGACCGCCGGCTCGTCCAATGTCGTCGTCAGCGTCAGCGATGGCGTGAACACGCCCGTCACTGCCTCGTTCGTGTGGAATGTGGCCGCGCAGCTCGTGCTGAATCCGCTCACCGGCGCGCCCGCGCCGGTGAACACCGCCATCACCTTCACCGCCAGCGCCAGCGGCGGGCTGAATCCGCAGTTCAAGTGGAGTTTCGGCGATGGCACGCCGGACTCCGCCTTCAGCAGCACCACGACGGTCTCAAAGACCTACTCCGCGCCCGGACGCTATATCGTCACGCTCACCGCGCGTGATTCGACGGGGCGGGAGGTCAGCACGAGCTTCCGCCAGGCGGTGCATGCGGCACTGACCACGGCGCAGCCGCGTGTTTCCTCCAGCATCGCCTACCAGGTGCGCACGAATGCCAATGCCCGGCTCTGGGTGGTGAACCCGGACCAGAACAGCGTCACGGTCTTCGATGCCGTCACGCGCGCCCGCAGCGGCATCATCAATGTGGGCAACGCGCCCCGTAGCGTCGCCATCGCCTCCGATGGGCGCGCATGGGTCGTGAACAGCGAGTCCGCCAGCATCAGCATCATCGGCACCAATCTGTCCCTCGCCCAAACGGTCACGTTGCCACGCGGTTCGCGGCCCTACGGCATCGTGTTCGATCCTACGGGCAACACGGCCTACGTTTCACTCCAGGACACGGGCCGCGTGATCAAAATCAACCGCAGTTCCCCCACCACCATCGCAGGGACGGCCGTGGTCGGCAGTGACGTGCGCCATCTTTCCGTCAGCGCAGATGGTGCCAAGGTCTATGCCACGCGCTTCATCACGCCCAGGCTCCCCGGTGAGGAAACCGCCAGCGTCATCACGCAAAACGGTGCGACGAAATACGGCGGCATCGTCGCGGTCATCACCGCGTCGAGCATGGCGGTCGCCAGGACGATCGTGCTGGAGCACAGCAACGAGATCGACAGCTCCACCGCCTCCCGCGGCATTCCGAACTACCTCGGTCCCGCCGTCCTGAGCCCCGATGGCCGCACCGCCTGGGTGCCGTCGAAACAGGACAACATCAAACGCGGCATGCTGCGTGATGGACTGCCGCTCACGCATGACAGCGCCGTCCGCAGCATCACCTCGCGCCTCGATTTGACCACGGACACGGAAGATTTCGCCGCGCGCATCGACTACAACGACGCTGGCATCGCCTCCACAGCCTGCTACGAGCCCAAGGGCATGTATCTCTTCACCGCGCTGGAGGGAAGCCGCGAGGTGGCGGTCGTCGATTCGTGGGGAAAACGTGAAATCCTGCGCTTCACCGCGGGGCGTGCGCCACAGGGCGTCGTGACCTCGCCGGATGGCCGCACTCTCTTTGTCCACAACTTCATGGACCGCACCGTCACCATCCACGATGTCGGTTCCATCATCAACGGCGCTGAAACCGCGCCCGCGCTCACTGCCACGCTCGCCTGCATCACCACGGAAAAGCTCGCGGCAAACGTCCTCAATGGCAAAGGACTCTTCTACGATGCGCGGGATTCGCGGCTCGCCCTGCAGCAATACATCTCCTGCGCCTCCTGCCACAACGACGGCGGCCAGGATGGCCGTGTGTGGGACTTCACCGGCTTTGGCGAGGGGCTGCGCAACAACATCAGCCTCAAAGGACACGCGACTCACGGCCCCGCTCACTGGACCGGCAACTTCGATGAGATTCAGGACTTCGAGGGGCAGATCCGCGGCTTCGCAGGCGGTCTTGGACTCATTTCAAACGGCACGCCGCATCCGCCGCTCGGCACGCCCAACGCCGGACGCAGCGCTGATCTCGACGCGCTCGCCGCGTATGTGAATTCGCTCACCACCACCGGCAACAGCCCCAATCGCAACACCAACGGCACTTTGACGACCGATGCCACCGCCGGCCAGACGCTCTTCAAGCAGCTCAACTGCGCCGCATGCCACAGCGGCACGCGTTTCACCAATTCCGCCCTCAATGTCTTCCGCGACATCGGCACCATCAAGCCAACGAGCGGCAAACGCCTCGACGGTCCTCTCACCGGCCTCGACGTGCCGACGCTGCGCGGCCTCTGGAACACCGCGCCGTATTTGCATGATGGCAGCGCCGCGACGCTTGCCGATGCGGTCAGCGCGCATCAGGGCGTGACGCTCACCACGACGCAGTTGAACCAGATCTCGGCCTATCTCTCCCAGATCGAGGATTCCACGGTCAGCGCGCCCGCGCCGATCAACATCGTGCTCGCCACCGCCAGCTCCACGGTCAGCGCCAGTTTCGCCGTCACCGGCACGCTCAGCGAGGCCGCGACGGGCTTCACCGTCGGCGACATCAGCATCACCGGCGGCACCATCAGCGGTTTCACGCTCAACGGCACCGCGTTCAGCTTCAACGTGGCTCCCGCGGCTTCCAGCATTCAAATCAGCATCCCTGCCGGGGTGATGACGGATTCGGTCGGCGTGGCAAACCTCGCGTCGAACGTGCTCACCATCACCAACGGCTCCGATGTCACCAAACCGGCCATCACGCTCGCCACCGCCTCGAATGCGGTCAGCGGCGCCTTCACCGTCACCCTCACACCGAGCGAGCCGGTCACCGGCCTGGCCTTGGGCGACTTTGCGGTGACCAATGGCAGCGCTTCGGCGCTCACGAGCAGCAGCGTGACCATCACGCCGACGGCAGCAGGCGTGGTGACGGTGCAACTGCCCGCCGGAACCGTCGCCGATGCCGCCGGGAACACGAACACCGCCTCCAATGTGCTCACCGTGACCTACACGCCGCCTGTCGCTGTCACGAGCGTCATGTTGCAGGCCGAGGACTTCGACGAAGGCGCGCAAGGAGTGACCTACAATGATACGGAGGCGGAGAACTTCGGCCTGACCTGGGGCGGCTTCAGCTATCGAAACAGCGGTGTGGACATCGAAAACTCCGGCGACACCGATGCCACGCCCTCCGTGGGATGGACGGCGGCCGGCGAGTGGCTGCAGTTCACCAAAAGCCTCTCTCCCGGCACCTACGAGCTCAGCGCGCGCGCGGCCACGCCGCTTGCCGGCCCGGCGCAGATCCGCGTTGTCGTGAACGGCACGGCTGCGGGCACCTTCAACATCACGCCCACCGGCGGCTGGTTGTCATGGCGCACCTTCACGATTCCAAACGTCAGCATCACCGCCAGCGGCAGCAGCACGATCCGTCTCGAGTTCGTCAATGGCGGCGTGAACCTCAACTGGGTCGAGTTGAAGAACACCAGCGCCCCGGACACCACAAAGCCCTCCGTGCAGCTCGCCACCGCCTCCGGCAGCGTCAGCGCGCCATTTACCGTCAGTGCCACCTTCAGCGAGGCAGTCAGCGGCGTGGCGTTGAATGACTTCGTGATCACCAATGGCACCGCTTCCGGCCTCAGCGGCAGCGGCGCTTCCTACAGCGTGCTCGTCACGCCGGCGGCAGATGGCCCGGTGACGGTCGCCATGCCTGAGAACGCCGCCAGCGATGCCGCGGGCAACACGAGCACGGCCTCCAACACCTTGAATGTGAATTTCACCGCGCCGGTCGATCCGCTGCCCACCGTCGTGCTGTCCACCGCCGCCAGCAGCGTCACGGAGAGCTTCACCGTGAACGCGCAGTTCAGCGAAAGCGTCAGCGGATTGCTCGGCAGCGAGTTTGTTGTCACCAACGGCAGCGTCACCGGCCTCAGCGGCAGCGGTGCCTTGTGGATCGCCACCATCCAGCCGACCGCGACGGGCGCGGTCGGCATTTCGCTTCCCGCGAATGCCGCGCTCGACAGCGCGGGGCAGGGGAACACCACCTCGAACACGCTCACGGTCAATTACGCCCCGGTGACGCGTCAGAACGGCATCACCGCGGACTACTTTGCCGGCCTCAATTTCGACCAGCTCCGCTTCTCCCGCATCGATCCGAATGTGGACTTCGTCTGGACCGCCGCGCCGGACTCCCGCCTGCCGGGTGACAACTTCTCCGTGCGCTGGCACGGCTGCGTCATCCCGCGCGCCACGGGCCTGCACACCTTCAACACGCGCAGCGATGACGGCGTGCGCCTGTGGGTGAACAACGTCCTGCTCATCGACAACTGGACCAACCATGGCGAGACATGGGACTACGGCTCGATCAACCTGCAGGCCGGCGTGCCCGTCGTGATCAAGATGGAGTTCTACGAGGCCGGTGGCGAGGCCGTGGCCAAACTGTGGTGGGAAGGCCCCACGCATCCGTATGAGGTCATCCCGACCAGCGCGCTGCTCATCAACGAGAACGGCATGAACGCCGCGCCGTATCCCGCCACCTTTGCCGAATGGACCGAAAGCGGCCGCAGCAACGGCACCGGCAGCCTCACCACCGCCTGGACAAATGCCGATGGCGACGACCTGCCCGACCTCCTCGAATACGCTCTTGGCACGCCCGCCGGCAGCGGCGTGAGCAGCGGCGACGTGTTGAAGATCGAAAATGGAACAGCCAGTGTCACCAAGCCCGCCAGCATCCGCGATCTGCGCTGGTTCCTCGAATCCACCACCGATCTCAGGACATGGACGCCGCTTATCCTCGCGCCTTCCGTCACGGACCATCCGGACGGCACCGAGACGCTGCGCTGGGCACTTCCCGCCGGGCCGCACGGCATCATCCGCCTCAGAGTGCAGCTCATCAGCACCGGCGACACCGCCGCCACGCCGCCGCAGGCCTGGACCACGCTGAATCTCACCGCCGGCATCCAGAGCGTCGGTGTGCAGACGGTGAACGCGCCCATCTACACCGGCTTCACGCACAGCATCAGCGGCAGCAGCATCTTCCTCAGCGATGCCAGCTACCTCCCCGCGCTCGTCGAACCCGGCGCGCGCTACTACATCGAGCTTCGCAACGGCCCGCTGGCCGGTCATCGCCTCGATTTGAGCCACATCGGCGACCGCGCGCTCGTCATCGACACGGCCTCCCCGCTCAACACGCTCGACGAACTGCCCGCGAGCCTCGAAAGCACGCAAATCGCCGTTCACCGCCATGTCACGCTCGCGCAGGTCTTCGCCAAAGAGGCCCTCAAGGGCTCCACCGGCCCGAATGCCGCCGATCAGGTGCTCTTCCTCGAAAACGGGGCCTTCCGCATGCTCTGGCTCTTCCAGTCCGGCAGCACCAGGTTCTGGACCACCAGTGGCGATGCCGCGCTCGGCAGCGCGGACGGCACCCTCATCGCCCCCGGCACCGGCGTGCTCTTCAAATCAGCTTTCAGCACCCCGCGCGCGCTGTTCACCACCGGCCGAGTCCGCACCACGCCCTTCGCCATCCGCGTCAGCGAAGGAAACCAGTTCCTCACCCAGCCCTGGCCCCTCGCCGCGTCTCCCGCCACGCTCCACATGCTCACGGGCTTCCAAAGCAGCACCCATCCCGGCACCGCCGACGCCCTCCAGCTCTGGAAAGGCGATGCCGCGCCCAACACCAGCGGCTACACCGGCCTGTGGCTCTTCCACAACACGCTCAGCGGCTCCACGAACTGGGTTTTCACCTCCGATGCCGCCCTGCGCAGTGAAAACGCCAGCCTCATCTTTCCGCCAGGCCGCGCCTTCTTTTTCAAGCCCATGCCCGGCGAACGCACGGCCTGGATGGTTCCCGGCTTCTGAGATCGAAAGCGGGGTGGCTCACAATTCCCACGCTCCAGTTCGCAATCCTATCGGTAACCTCCACGAAACAGACGGATTTGTGCCAACGCCGCCCCGGACGCATGCCACCATCAAGGACATCATCCATGGGGTCAGCGGCCAGCTCACCATGCTGCTGTTCACCAGCATCCTTTTCTGTCGGGTGGCACTCATGAGCCTGTGATACTGCCAGGCCCAGGCAACCGGGAGTGGAGGAGCCACGCACACGCGCTTCCCGTCCGCGACTCTCGCTGATCCATTATCTCAGCCAGTGGAGGCCAGTGGCTGTCTTCAATTATTATTCTGCTGACAAGCGGATGATGGCTTTTCCATGAGAGCCATCAAATGGCATTCATGCGCTACGTTCAATCGTTGATTTCGTGTCTGAATGCCGTGCGCTCATCACTCTTTTCATTTCTCATGTTTGCTCTGCCCATGCACTGCCACTGTTCACGCCTGGAAAGGCTCACTTGGAGGACCGCATGACTTTTATCTCTCAGCAGATGCTAAAGCGCGTGATTAAAAATCAGGCCTGCGGCTACTCTACCTTGGTGTAAACTATTTGCCAGACTCATGTCGTTTGGACGTTCATCAAAAAAAAATCAAAGTTCATGCGCAACCTGTCTCTTCTAGCCGCCCTCTTGCTCATGATGACCGGGGTGTGCCCGTTGCGGGCGCTGAACTGGGATTTTCAGACGGTGCGGGATGCTTATTTCACCGCCGTGGCCCGCAGCGTGACGGTGGGCACTGACGGCAGGGTGCATGTCGTCTATTCTGCACTCCCGGAATTCGGCAACGAAGCCGAGCTGGACCACGCAGTGCGCACCCCGGCCACATCGTGGGTGGTGACGACGCTGGCCAGCATCCCAAGCAGCAATTTGTATGGCTCGGCAGCGGTGAAGTGCGATTCCTTCCAGCATCCCTATGTCATTTACCGCCAGCCGAGCGGAGGGGTCCAGTTCAGACGCCATACCGGGACGGCATGGGCGTCTGCTGTCAATTTCGCGGGCTCAGGCGGCTCCAGTCAGACACTGGCGGTGGCGATTGATTCCGCCAATGACCTGCACCTCGGCTACACGGTCACGGGTGGCACGCTGCGCTATGCCTTCTGGGACCGCTCCGCCAGCAGCATCTCCTACCGGGACGAGGTTCATGACTTCACCTACGTGTTTGAGCAGGTGAGCCTGTTGTTGCATCCCACCAGCGAGCGTCCGCGCATGACATACTCCCGCAATGGTCACCTGACGTATGCTGTGCGGGGAAGCACGGTGACTTCCGCATGGACATCGGAAATCGTGCGCTCCAACTCCGTGTCCGCCAATAGCATCGCCGGTGGGTCGATGGCTTTCAAAGGAACCACAGCCTATGCCTCCTACTACGACCCGGCGAACCAAAGCGTCTATCTGGCCAGCGACAGCGGCAACCCCTGGGCACGGGAACTGGTGGGAAGCTTTGACATGGAGAGCGTCAGCAGCATCTCGCCGGCCACGCGGCTGTTTTTCGACTCGGCGGAGAGACCTTACATCGTGTGGCGGCGATCTGGCGGCGATCTCTACGTCTCCTCCAAGCGTGGCTCGTCTTGGAAAACAGCTCTCATCGCGCACACGAGCGAGGCGGACTTTGGCGCGGCCATGCATGCTGACCGGCTTTATGTGGCCTACGCCACGCCGGACCGCACGACGGTGCGGCTGGCGACGGCCGGGGTCTCACCAGCGGCGGAGTTTGGTGGATGGGCGGAGAGCGTGTTTACGCCGACGCAACTGGCCGATCCGCTGGTGAGCGGTGTCGAGGCCGACCCTGATCTCGACGGCGTGGCCAATTTGCTGGAGTTCGCCTTCAACATGCCGCCGCTGAACGCGGGCGTGCAGACGATGGCCCCCGGCACGGGCACACAGGGGCTGCCCGCGTCCACTTTGGAAATCGGCGCTGGCGGCGCGGCGGTGATCCGCATCGAGTTTCTGCGCCGCCGGGCGACGGTCAATTCCGGTCTCACTTACCAGGCTGAATTTTCCTCCTCAATGACCTCCGGGACGTGGACCCCGGCCGGCGGCACGACAACGGTCACGCCGATCAATGACGACTGGGAGCGCGTGGTGGTGCTGGATGCTCCGCCCGCAGGGTCGCAGCGCCGTTTTGTCAGGGTCAGGGTCACGCAGGAGTTGTGAGACACCCGCACCATGTTCAGCACCCAGAACAGGATCAGGCTGGTGAAGCGGTGGCCAGCCCCTTGCAGTGCATGCCTAAAAATGAAAAGCCAAAAATGCTGCCAGGCATGTTGTAGGCATGATTTCGCATGAAGATGGAACAGGCAAAACGCCGTCTTCCTCCCCATCTTCATTTTGCGTTGCCTTCCGGCCCGGAATTCCATCGCCGGTTCCCATTCTTTTCGATATAGAGCGGCATGAAATCCTTCCAAGGCCACCAGCTCATCACGCCGGATGATCTTCACTGGCGCCCTTCGAACCTGATGCGCATCCCGAACGCCGATTTTCTCGAGCGCACCGGCAGCGAGAACCTCGGCGCGCGTCTCTGGCGCATGCCGCCGAAGAGCGCGAACACGCTGCACAAGCACATCGTGTCCGAGGAGTTTTATTTTGTGCTCGAAGGCACGGGGCGGATGCGGGTCGGCGGGGAGACGCTGACGGTGCCGAAACATGGCGGCGTGCTGGTGGGGCCGGACCAGCTTCGCCAGGTCTTCAATGACACGGATGAGGAAGTGCTGTGGCTCATCATCGGCGGGCCGGAGGAGCTGGAGTTTGTGCAGGGATCGAAGTCGATGGTGGATCTCTCGCGGTTTTATCCGCAGGACCCGTCGCAGTTGCCGAAGGAGCTGGATGGCGTGACGTGGCCGCCGAAGGACTAGCAGGCTGCTGAAAAAGGGATGCGTTTTTCAGCAGCCTGCCCAGGCTCAAATCGAGTCCCAGGCCCGCTCCGCCACCGGATCACGCCCTTCATCATACTCGATGTGGTCGATGATGGTCTCGACGACCTTGCCTTGCAGGCCGCTTTCGATGATGCGCTGCGGCAAAACGTGCGAGCGCTCGTCCCGCCAGCCGAGTTTGGCGATGAAGCGGTTCCACATGTGGCATTCCTCATCCGTGCGGGGCGTGCCACGGGCCTGCGTCCACTCCAGGATCTCCTCATCCGTGCCGCCTTCGAGGGCGCGGGCCTTGATCCCGGCATACGGCACGCCCAGAAAGCGGCAGATGCGCCCGTCGAGCGTGAGAAACTGCCCGTCACCGAGCTTTTCGACATATTCCGGCGGCAGCCTGCCCGCGGCATGCAGGCGGATTTTGTCGAGCATGCGGCCAAAATAGATGAAGCGGCCGACCTTGGCGTAGCAACTGCGTAGTCCGGGTATCTGGGGCATGGTTGGAAGTGTGGTGGAGGTGTCTCTCTACCACTCATGCCAGCGCGGGCCAGTGGAATGAAGTCTTTGCCACCCCGGAAGCGTGGCGGGAGGAATGGAGTCAGGGCACCTGACAGAATGATCTGAAATCGAGCGCGATGTCGTGCTCACGATGGCTGCCTGGAGATGAGAGCAGGCAGCGCATGCCCGCACCGGTGTTGTGCTCGAGGCCTTGCTGCGACACATCCGGGCGGTGGTGCCATCACCTTCGCCTGCGTTGTGATCCCGCGGCTTGCAATGCCTCGTTTGCGGCCCTGATTCAGGCCATGCGCCAGTTCTGCATCCTCCTTGCCCTCGTCTCCACGTCCCTCCCCGCCCAGAACGCCCCGTACGATGTCTTTCCGCCCGCGGAGCCGCCCTACTACCGCGTGCGCTATGAGGCCGGGGCGGCGGGGGAGCTGATCTTCCCCGTGAATTACACGATCTGGATGCCCCCGGGCGTGAAGGAACTGCGCGGCGTCATCGTGCATCAGCACGGTTGTGGTGAGGGCTCGTGCAAATCCGGCCTCACCGGCGCTTTTGACCTGCACTGGCAGGCTCTGGCGAAGAAGCATGCCTGCGCGCTCCTCTCGCCGAGCTACGAGCAGCCGGAGAAGGCCGACTGCCAGATGTGGTGTGATCCGCGCAACGGCTCCGGCGCGGCCTTCCAGAAGTGCCTCGTCGATCTCGGTGCGAAAAGCGGGCACCCGGAGCTTTCCAAGGTGCCGTGGGCACTGTGGGGCCACAGCGGCGGCGGGCACTGGGCCGGGGGCATCGTCCTGACGCATCCAGAGCGCGTCGCCGCCGCATGGCTGCGCAGCGGCGTGCCGCTGCTCACCGCGGATGAAAAGCGCACGACCATCAAACCGCACACCATTCCCGACGCGGCGTTGAGCGTGCCCGTCATGTGCAATCCCGGCACGAAGGAAGGGGTCACGGTCAAGGAAGGCCGCTTTGCCGGTGTGTGGCCCGCGAACGAGGCCTTCTTCAACGCCATGCGTGGCAAGGGGGCGCTCATCGGCGTCGCCGTCGATCCGCTCACCTCCCACGAGTGCGGCAACCAGCGCTACATGGCCATTGCCTGGCTCGATGCCTGCCTCGCGGCGCGTCTTCCGGAAAAGGCGGGCGCGCCGCTCCAACCGATGCCGCTGGAGCATGCATGGCTCGCGCCGCTGCTAGGCACCGAGGCTGCTGCCGCCGCCACATTCGGCGGCGATTCCAGCAAGGCCGTCTGGCTGCCGAATGAGGCCGTGGCAAAGGCATGGATGCATTATGTGAAGGACACCGCGATCCCCGACACCACGCCTCCGCCCGCGCCCGGCAACCTGCGCGTGAAGGGGCCGCAGCTCTCCTGGGAGGCCGAGGCCGATCTGGAGAGCGGCATCGCGCACTTCATCATTGAGCGTGATGGCAAGGAGATCGCCACCGTGCCCGGGCAGCCGAAGAATCCCTTCGGACGCCCCATCTTCCAGGGCCTGCAATACAGTGACACGCCGGCAAATCCGCTCGTGCCGATGTCCTTCACGGACACGGACGCGGAGGCCGGCAAGAAGCACAGCTATCGCGTCATCACGGTGAACACAGCCGGTTTGCGCTCGAATTGAACCGTGTCAGCGCAGCGCGCGCTTCAGCAGGTTCTCCGTGATCCTTTGAACGCGCTTGTCCGTGCCGTGAGGTCGCGAGTAGTGGCTCCACACGGGCATGTGGCCGGGCGGCTTGCTGAGGCCCTGAGCCCACCAGATGGTCGAGGCGTTGAAGATGAAATTGCCCTTCGGGCCATCAAAAACGACCGCCTGCCATTGCTGCGGCCGGCTTCCGCCTTGGAAGG
Organism: Verrucomicrobiaceae bacterium; assembly: GCA_015075365.1. GTDB lineage: Bacteria > Verrucomicrobiota > Verrucomicrobiia > Verrucomicrobiales > Verrucomicrobiaceae > Prosthecobacter. The sequence continues at coordinate 1,542,227 of JABTUN010000002.1, read as the reverse complement.
CGGTGCCTGCGGCCACGACCTCGAGTCCGGGCAGGTCCTTCGGCGGGTCGCCGTGGTATTCCCAGCCGATCATGCCGGGAATCTTGTCGCCGGCCTTCATGCCGGTGCCTTCAAAGATCCAGTGCTCCGGCTTCGTGCAGACCCAGTCACCGCCGCCGTTCACGGGGTCGATGTTGCGCACGCCCATGAGGTAGCCTTCGTCCGGGCCGCGATGCGGGTAAGGGCCGTGGTCTTTCTCGCGATCCACGGCATACTTGTAGTCGCCGCCATACGGCCCGCCGCGGAAGATGCGGCGGTTGGGCACGCCATCGGCGTTTGGTGAAAAGGGAGTCACCCAGCACACTGAGTTCCCGGAGAGGAAGAGCAGGTTCACGCCAGCGTCCTTCATCTTCTCCACGCTTTGATACTGCCGCAGGTCCCAATACTCGTCGTGGCCGATGCTGATGAAGGATTTGCACTTCAAACCGTGATCCGGTGTGATCATGTCGGCGTTGGAGCAGTAGGTCACGTCATAGCCCTGCTGCTCCAGCCAGAAGGCGGCGGGAAATTCAAAGCACAGCCACTCGCCGCTGCCGACCGACTGCGGGTTCTCATAGATCTGCGCATACTTTGCATACGGACGGTCGAAGCTCACATCCGACCACGGCCCCTGGTTGCCCTTCGGGTCGGTGTAGAGCGAGTAATTGTCCGGCCATCTGTTGTAGGCCTGCCATGTGTTGTCGCTGCATTGAAACAGGATGTCCGCCGGACGGTCGTCCGTGACGATGAAAACGACGTAGCTTTGCCAGTAGGGCTCGTCAGGCGACTTCGGCAGCGTCGTCAGCCTGCCGAGATACACGCCGCTGATCCAATCGGCCGGAATCGTGATCGACGCGGATTTCGTCCAGCGGCACTCGCGCAGGCGCTTCTCACCCACCGGTGGCGTGGGCTGCTCCTGGGCATCAAAGGGCCCCAACTCGGTCATCAAGCGCGCGCCTTTGCCACCATAGCAGCCGGTGCGGAAGATTTCGATCTTGAACCGCGCCGCCGGCTTCGCGCTGACGAAGAAATCCAGCGTCTCGCCCGCCTTCACCGACTGCCGTGAGCAGTAGCCCTCGATGATCGGGCAGCGATAGCCGCTGCTGTCGAGCCGCATGCGCGTGAGCTGCCAGTCGTTCGAGCCGGCTTTGGCGTTCTCTTGTTGGATCAAATTCATGCGGGAGAGAATAAGAACACGAAAGCAGGGCTCTTACACCGCGTTTGCGCCCGCTGCCCGCCCGCCTACCCTTGCGGTCACATGTCCGACCGGCTTTTCCTCCTCGACGCGATGGCGCTGATCTACCGCGCGCATTTCGCCTTCATCAAAAACCCCATCCGCACGAGCGATGGCGTGAACACCTCCGCGCTCTACGGCTTTGCGAACACGCTGCTGGACATCCTGCACAATCAGAAGCCCACGCACCTTGCCGTGGCCATCGACACCTCCGCGCCCACGCCGCGTCATGAGATGTTCCCGGACTACAAGGCGCAGCGCGAGGAGATCCCCGAGGATATCGCCATGGCGATCCCGAATGTGAAACGCCTGCTGGCCGCGATGAACGTGCCGCTGCTCGAGCGCGACGGCTACGAGGCGGATGACATCATCGGCATCATGGCCTCACTGGCGGACAAGGCGGGCATGGAAACCTTCATGGTCACGCCGGACAAGGACTTCGGCCAGCTCGTCACCGAGCACGTCAAAATCTACAAGCCTGGCCGCCAGGGCAGCGACGTGGAGATCCTCGGTGTGAAGGAAGTCTGCGAGCGCTGGGGCATCGAGCGCCCTTCGCAGGTCATCGACATCCTCGCGCTCATGGGCGACGCGGTGGACAACATCCCCGGCGTCAAAGGTTTTGGCGAAAAGACCGCCACCGCGCTCATCCAGCAGTTTGGCAGCGTCGAGAACCTCCTCGCTAACCTCGACCAGCTCAAGGGCAAGCAGAAGGAGAAGCTCGAAGCCAGCCGCGAGGACGCCATTCTCTCCAAGAAGCTCGCCACGATCATGCACGACGCCCCTTTCGACGTGCAACTCGCCGATCTCGTCGTCAAACCACACGACGACGAGGCGCTGAAGGCTTTCCTCACCGAGTTCGAGTTCAACGCCCTCGGCCGCCGTCTCTTCGGCGACGACTTCAAGGCCGGTCGCGGTCGCAAAGCGGCGGCTGAGAAAGTGGAACAGGTTTCCAACCTGTTCGAATCGTCCGCTTCCTCGCCCGACGATCTCTTTTCCTCCCCGGCCGCCGCGAAACTCACCACCATCGCCGACACGCCGCACACCTATCATCTCGTCCAAACCGCCGAAGAACGTCAAAAACTGCTCCAGTTGCTCGCCGAGCAACAAAGCTACTGCTTCGACCTCGAAACGACCGGACTCGATCCGCGCGACACGCAGATCGTCGGCATCGCGTTTTCATGGAAAGCTCACGAAGGCTGGTTCGTGCACTTCCCGCGCGAAAAAGCCGCCGCGAAGGCTGTGCTCGACGAATTCCGCGACCTGCTGACCCGCGACGGGACTGAAAAAATCGGCCACAACCTCAAGTTCGACCTCAGCGTGCTGCTCGCGCACGGCATCGAGGTCCGCGGGCCGTTCTTCGACACGATGCTCGCCCACTCGCTCATCGACCCCGATCAGCGTCATGGCATGAATTACCTCTCGGAGACGTATCTGCGCTACACACCCGTGCCGATCACCAGCCTCATCGGCACCGAGAAGGATGATCTCTTCAGCCAGGCCACCATGGCCGATGTCGCCGCGCAGGATGCGCAAAAAGTCGCTGACTACGCCGCCGAGGATGCGGACGTGACCTGGCAGCTCGCCGCGAAGATGCGTCCCGAGTTGAAGGAGCAGAGCTACGTCTTCACCGACATCGAATCGCCCCTGCTGCCCGTGCTCACGAAGATGGAGAACTTCGGCGTGAAGATCGACGTGCAGGCACTGCGCGAATACGGCATCGAACTCGAAAAGAAGGCCCAGGAGCTGCAAAAGCGCATCCAGGAGAATGCCGGTGGTCCCTTCAACCTCAACAGTCCCAAACAGCTCGGCGAAGTGCTGTTTGACCGCCTCAAGCTCATCGACAAGCCGAAGAAGACCGCCACCGGCCAGTATCAAACCAACGAGCAGGTCCTGCAGTCGCTCCTCGGCCTGCATCCCATCATTCAGGACATCCTCGACTACCGCGAGGTCACGAAACTCAACAGCACCTACGTCGAAGCGCTGCCGCACGCCGTTTCCAAGGTCACCGGCCGTGTCCACACCACCTTCCACCAGCTCATGGCCGCCACCGGCCGCATGGCGAGCAGCAATCCGAACCTTCAAAACATCCCGATTCGCAGTGATCTCGGCCGCGAGATTCGCAAAGCCTTCGTTCCTGGCGAGGAAGGCTGGATCTTGATGAGCGCCGACTACTCACAAATCGAACTCCGCGTCATGGCCGCCCTCAGCGGTGATGCCGCGATGATCGAGGCCTTCGCCCAAGGTCACGACATTCACCAAGCCACCGCCGCACGTGTTTACGGCGTCGAACTCGACGGCGTGCTGCCCGAGATGCGCCGCACGGCGAAGATGGTCAATTTCGGCATCATTTACGGCATCAGCGCCTTCGGCTTGAGCCAACGTCTTGGCATTCCACGCACCGAGGCCGCCACGATCATCGAGAACTACTTCAAGCAGTTCCCCGGCATCAAGCGCTTCATGGATCAAATCGTCGCCGAAGCGAAGAAGCACGGCTACGTCGAGACCCTCACGAAGCGCCGCCGCAGCATCCGCGACATCACCAGCGCCAACGCCACCGTGCGAGGCCAGGCCGAGCGTGTGGCCATGAACACGCCCATCCAAGGCACCGCCGCCGACATGATCAAGCTCGCCATGATCCACGTCGATGCCGCGTTGACGAAAGCAGGTCTTCAAGCCCGCATGCTCCTCCAGGTGCATGACGAACTCCTCTTCGAAATGCCCGCAAGCGAAGCCGAACAAGCCCGCGCCATCATCGTCGATGCCATGAAGAACGCCCTGCAGCTCCCCCACGGCATCAGCGCCGAAGTCGAGGCCGGCACCGGCTCGAACTGGCTTCAGGCACATTGAACCTGATGCCTGGGCGCGCGCACGGCACGTCCTTATACCAGGCTCAGGTTCGAGGTGCATCCATGCGCATTCCGGCCATCGTCACCGGATCTTCGCATCCGGCAGCTCGCTCTTCACGCCTTCGTCGAGGGGCATCTTGTCCGTTTCGGGAGTGAGGCCGGTGGCAAGCATGAGCCGGGCGAGACCGGCGCGCAGCTCGGTGATAAGCGCGGCGTGCTCGGGTTTGGCGATGAGGTTCCTGGTTTCGCCGGGATCGTTTTGGAGATCGTAGAGTTCGGCCATGTGCTTGTCAGGGGAGCCGTCTCCGTGCGGGTAGCGGATGTATTTCCAGCGGTCGGTGCGGATGGCGCGGACATTCGGGGTGTAGGGGAACTGCTTTTCGTAGTTGTAGTGGTAGAACCAGCTTGTGCGCCATGCGTCGTCGCCGTTTTGGATGAGCTTGACCCAGGATTTGCCGTGTGACTTGGGCAAAGCGGGCGCGGAGCAGAGTTCGAGGAGGCTGGGGGCCATGTCCACGGTGAGGACCTGCTGCGGGAGGACCCTGGCCTCCTTCGTGAGGCCGGGATAGCGGACGATGAGCGGAATGCGCAGGCTGGGCTCGTGCGCCGTGCGCTTATCGACCATGCCGTGCTCGCCTTCGAGGAGACCGTTGTCGCCCATGAAGACGAGGATGGTGTTGTCGAGCTGGTTGGTTTCCTCCAGCCACTGGCGGATGCGGCCGACGCTGTCATCGACGCTGAGGATGGTGCCCCAGTAGCCGTGGACCATGTTTTCGAAGTCTTTGACGGCTTCGGGGCGGTCATCGGGGAATTTTTTCCGCCACTCGAAGAGCGGGCCGTAGATGCCGTGCCAGGTATGGAGGCGCTGCTTCATCCACGCGGGCTTGTCATCGAGCTGGAAGGCGGTGGCGGGATAGGGGACGCGCACATCATCGAACGCGTGCTCGTATTTGGGCTCCGGGGTGTAGAAGCTGTGCGGTGCCTTATGGCCGAGGAAGAGGCACCAGGGCTTGTCCGGCGTGGATTTTTGCTGCTGCCGGAGCCAGTCGAGCGCGAGGTCGGTGACGACGGTGGTGTAGTAGCCTGGGATGACCTTGCGCTCCTTGCCGTGGATGTTCCACTCCGTGTCGAAGTACTTGCCCTGGCCCTTGTGGGTGACGAAGTGGTCAAAGCCGGGGCGCGGATCGTCGTTGTTCTCCCCCATGTGGTATTTGCCGAAGTAGGAGGTGGCGTAGCCCGCATCATGCAACAGACCGGGAAAGCTGGGCATGCTGGCGGGATACTCGGTGAAATTGTCCGTGACGCCGTGGGTGTGGGCATAGAGGCCGCTGAGGATGGAGGCGCGGCTGGGGGAGCACAGGGAGGTGGTGCAGAAGGTGTTCGCGAAACGGACGCCTTCGCCGGCGAGGCGGTCGATGTGCGGTGTTTTGACGTGCTTCGAGCCATAACAACCGAGCGCGTCCGGACGCAGGTCATCGCAGAGGATGAAGAGGACGTTCGGCTTGGCCTGCAAGAACGGGTTCAGCAGGGCAAATGAGGAAAGCAGGAGGATGAGGAAGCGCATGGCGGGAGCGGTGAAATGGGAGGAGTTGAAAGTGAGAAATGAGAAGTCAGGAGTCACCGCTTTTTGGCTTTTGAAGGCGCTGGAGCGGGTGCCGGGGGTGTTTCGGGTGGTTTGTTGCCAAAGAGGCGCGAGAAGAGGCCTTTCTTCACTGGAGCCGCGGGTTCTGGGCCCGGGGCAGGCTGGCTGCTTTTGGTTTTCGATTTGGACGGCGCGTTGGGGATGGGCTCGAGTTCCTTTTTCTCGAGTTTGGCAGGTTCCCCCGTCTTGGGCGGGGTTGCTTCAGCGGGGCCGAAGTGGGCGCGGGTCTGCTGGTGGAGCATCTCGGCCTCGGCGGCGCGCATGAGCTCGGCGCGGATGTTGTCCGGCACGGCGCTCTCGGTCAGCGGAGGGAGGAGAGGATTCGGCGCGTCCGTCCAGGCGCCGAGCATGGGCAGCGGCAGGCCGTCAGGCCCGGTCATGAGCTGCCCCACATTGGTAAGGCGGTGCGCGCCGATGGCGCGCAGGCGCGTGCCGAACATGTAAAAGACCGTGTAGTCCTCGATGCCCTCCAGCGTGCTGCCACCGCGCTGGAGCACGGGCTTGCCGCGCAGGATGACCTCGTCCTCGCTGACGAGCAGCTCCTGGCACAGCGCCTTGGCGGGCTCCAGGTAGTTCATTTCGATGAACACGCGCCCCTTGGCGCGCACGCGGCGCGGCGTGCCGTCCGCATGGGTGCGGGTGACTTCGATCTGATCAGCGGCGATCTTGTAAAACGGCGCCACCTCGATGGTCTGCGCGCTGAGCGTTTTTGCCTCGTTGAAGCTCATCGAGAGCAGGAAGCTCACGTCCACGGGTGGCTCGCCGGTGTCTGCCGGTTTGTCATCCTTTTTGGCCGCGTCGTCCTTGGGCGTGGCTTGGGAGTCCGCCGCGGGTGTTTCAGCGGGCGGGGTGGATTTGCAGGCACCCAAAAAGACTCCGGCGAGCAGGCAGGCGGCGGTGAGGATGGGTCTCCACAAATTCATGCGTTGGGAGGGCCAGCGTACATCAAACCGGCGTCCGGCACATGAAAATTTTGGCGTTTCCGGCGGCGGATTCACCGTTGGATGCGCGGGGCGATCTGCAGGCAGCGCCACGACTGCCCGCGCTCCCAGCCGCCCTCATGACGGAGGACGCAGCGGAGCGTGCGGGGTGGTGATCCGCCGAGGTAAGTCTCCGCCCGCGTGAGCTGGATGGTCAGCGTGCCATCCGAATGCAGGGTGATGAGCTGCGGCTTGTCAGTGTCGAACCAGCCATCCTCGGTGAAGACGATGATTTTTTCCGCGTCGCGCTGGCTGGAACGCAGACGCGCCTGCGGGGCCGCCGGACGCAGCGTGAGCGTGATCTGCGTGCCCTTTTCGACCGCCTCCGCCTTCCAGGCATCGCTGCCACGTTCGGCACGGGCGCGCTCCAGCTCCAGCAGGCGGTGCCAGCGGTCGTTAAGGTCCGCCGTGGCCGCCACGGGCAGGGTGAGGCTCAAATCCATCGCCCCGGGATGGCAGGAGTCGGCGCAGCACATCCACACGGCCTTTCCGGTCAGCGTGACCTGCTGCCCTGGCCTCAAACCCGCCGGCGGGGTGATCTCGGTGCGCAGCATCACATCACGATCAAAGCCCTGCGCCTTGATCTGGAACATCAGCGTGCGCTCCGGCTCCGGGAAGACCAGCGGCCCGGCCTTCCAGCCTGCTGGCAGCTTCCACAGGATCTGCGTGGGCACTCCGACGATGCCGGGATGCCGCCAGTAGGTATGCCAGCCGCGCTCATGCTCGATCCAAAGCCCCACGGTGAAAGGCTTCCCCGGCACGACGGCCGACTGCTCGGAGACGAGCTGGAGCTTGAGGCCGGTCTGGGCGTGCGTGACGCAGGGCCAGAGGCAGAGGGCGAGTGCTAAAAGACGGGAAAGCATTTGGTGAAAACGAGCCGCAAGATGAGGTTCCGGCAACGAATTCCAAAGATCCGCGGCAAGGATGCCAATTCATGCGCCGCGAAGGTGACGATGGATCCATGAAGGGCGGCGACGGCAGTCCACGACGGCACGGACCTTCACCATTTCGTCTTCCACCGTGTAGAAGATGGCAAAAGGAAACCGCTTTGAGAGAGCCCGATGAAAATGGCGATAAGGTTTCCGGTGGATGCCAGCCGTCAGTTGAAGCTGGTCGATGTCAGCGAACAGGTTCCGCAGGAAGTAGTCTCCGAGCCCGCCTCCTGCTTTTCGTAGAACCGATGCCCTTCGATCGGATCGGCCTTCGCGAGATCGAGGATCTGAATCTTCATCGGACGGTCTCAAGAATCTCTTTTTTCGCGTCTTCCCATTCGATGAACTTCGCCGTGCCTGCTGCAATCGCCTCTTCGCGCACATCCAGAACCTCCTTTTGCCAGGCTGGCACCTCCAAGTCCGCCTCGGCCGCTGAAAGATCATCCCACAGAGCTTCCATGACGAAGAGCTTTTCCCGCAAGGGAAGTTCGTGGAGGGCCTGAAGCGAGATCATGACGGATGCTATTCGGAAAGCGATTAGAGGTCAATACGACGCATGCCCCGGCGTCCGCGCAAAGGGAATGACATCGCGGATATTGGGCACGCCGGTGACAAACATGAGCAAGCGCTCGAAACCGAGGCCGTAGCCGGCGTGCGGGACGCTGCCGTAGCGGCGCAGATCGGCATACCAGGCGTAGTTTTCGGGTTCGAGGCCCTGGGCGGCCATGAGGCCTTCGAGGATATCGAGACGCTCCTCGCGCTGGCTGCCACCAACGATCTCGCCGATGCCGGGGACGAGCAAATCCATCGCGGCGGCGGTCTTGCCGTCGTCGTTTTGGCGCATGTAGAAGGGTTTGATGCCTTTCGGGTAGTTGAAGATGGTCACGGGGCCTTTGACGTGCTCTTCGGCCAAAAAGCGCTCATGCTCGGTTTGCAGGCCTTCGCCCCAGACAACAGGGTTTTCGAACGTGCGGCCGGATTTGAGCAAAATATCGACCGCGTCGGTGTAGCTGATGCGTTCGAAGGGTTTGGCGAGGGTTTGCTGAAGACGGGCGACGAGTTCCTTGTCGATGAACTTGTTGAAGAACTCCAATTCGTCCGGGCATTCGTCAAACATGGCCTGCACGAGGTAACGCACGTTTTCCTCCGCGAGCGTCATGTCGTCGAAAAGGTCGTAAAAGGCCATTTCGGGCTCGATCATCCAGAACTCGGCGGCGTGACGCGTGGTGTTGCTGTTCTCCGCACGGAAGGTCGGGCCGAAGGTGTAGATGTTGCCGAGGGCGCAGGCGAAGGCCTCGCCTTGGAGCTGGCCGCTGACGGTGAGGTAGGTCGGACGACCAAAGAAGTCCTGCTCGGGCTTCGTGGGCGTGTTGGGCTTCAGCGTCGTCACTTGGAACATCTCGCCCGCGCCTTCGCAGTCGCTGCTGGTGATGATGGGCGTGTGGACGTAGAAAAAGCCGCGCTCCTGGAAGAAACGATGCACGGCGAAGGCCATTTTGCTGCGCACGCGGAAGACACTGCCGAAGAGATTCGTGCGCGGACGCAGGTGCGCGATGGTGCGCAGGAATTCCGGCGTGTGGCCTTTCTTTTGCAGCGGATACGTCGCATCGGCCTCACCGAGCAGTTTGAGTTCCTTCGCCTGCACTTCCCATTTCTGGCCAGCGGCGGGCGAGGCGATCAAATCGCCCACGACTTCGACAGAAGCACCGGTGAGGATGCGCGGGAGCAGATCAGCGGTCGGCAGCGTGGCATCGACGACGACTTGCAGGCCCTTGAAGCACGAGCCGTCGGTGATTTCGAGGAAGGAGCAGGCTTTCGAGTCGCGCTTCGTACGCACCCAGCCGCGGGCGAGGATGCCGCTGCGTGGCTCGGAGGCGTGGAGGAGGTCTTTGATGGTCTCGGGCATGGTGGCGGGGAGGAAACGGGTGAAAACATCCGTCGGAGGGGCGCGATCCGCCACGAATTCATGCGGATGGGTTAAAGAAAGTTGCCGTGGCGTCGGGAACGAGTTCGTTACAGTTTCACGCCGCCGCATGTCCGAGCACCGCAAATCGCCCTACCATATCCTGTACGTCGATGACGAGGAGAAGGCGCTGCATTACTTTCGGGAGATTTTTGGCGACGAGTACACCATCCACATCGCGACGAGCGCGCTTGACGGTTACCGCATCCTGGAGGCCCACGGTCCGCAGATTGGCCTGCTGCTCACCGACCAGCGCATGCCCGGTGCCAGCGGGGTGGAACTGCTGGAGCAGGCGCGGAAGCTCAACCCCAACCTCGTGCGCATTCTGGTCACCGCCTACACGGACTACCAGGCCGCCGTGGCGGCGGTCAACGACGGGCGCGTCTTCCGCTACCTGCACAAGCCCTGGGACCCCGAGGAACTGGGCCATGTCATCCAGCACGCGCTGTCCTACTACCATGCGCTGGTGGAGCGGGAGCGTCTGCTGGTGGAAAAGGCGGACTCGATGCGCCACATGCTGGCCGCGGACAAGGTCTCCGGCATGGGCATCCTGGCGGAGGGGCTGAACCATCACCTGCGCAACGCGCTGACCGTCGTGCGCGCCTTCATCGACCTGGCACCGATGAAGATCGTGGAGGAGCTCAATGGCGCGCCGCCGCGTGACACGGGCTTCTGGCTGGACATCCAGAGCCAGGCGCAGACGCAGATCGAGCGCATCCAGGCGCTGCTCTCCCGGCTGGCGGACGCCTCATACGCCAAACTGCTGCCGCGCGCGGACGAGTGCACCCTCGAAGGTGTGCTGGAGGAGATGCTCAATGTGTTTGGCACGCAGCTCATGGAAAAGCAGATCCATGTGGACGTGGAGCTGGCCCCGGACCTGCCGGTGCTGCTCGTGCATGGCGGGCGCTTCCGCCAGATGTGGCGCCTGCTCTTCCAGGAGGAGATCACCCACCTCAGCGAGGGAGACTCCATCCAGATCAGCGCGCGGCTGGAGCCGGACGAGCACGGCAGGCCGCAACTGACCATGTGCCTGCGCGACACCGGCGCGTGGAAGGAGCAGGATCGTACCGCGAACCTCTTCGACCCGTTTTACACCCGCAGCCGCAAGCCGGACGACTTTGGCGTGAACATGATGGCCTGTTACGTCACGATGCACCTCCACGGCGGCACCGCCGAGGCGCGCAACCTGGCCCCGCGTGGCCTGGAGATCCGGCTGCGCATGCCGCTGGACCCCAAGGCCCTGCCGCGGGAGGAGGAGGATTTCTTCAAAAAGCTCATCCGCCACGAGCAGCGCTGGAGGACACGCGAGGAGGAAGGCTGAGGACCCGGCTCCTGCCCAGCAAGCGCAGGCTTGACCTTCCCCGCACTCCTGCTTCCTTCCTCGTCACCATGACCCCGCCCGCCACGGCTCTGCTTCTCCTCTCCCTGCGACTTACGCTAGGGTAGGCGGCCCGCGTTTCCTCGTCATGCATCCTTTGCCGTCACGTCACGGCAGCCTCAGCCAGCCATCCTGTGAATCCGGCTGCAATCCTGTTAATCCTGTCTCCTTCTGTCCCGTCATGTTGAAAAGTCCGTCCTCCAAATACCAGCGCTTCGATCCCGTCTCGTTGCCGAACCGCCGCTGGCCCTCCCAAACCATCACGAAAGCGCCCATCTGGTGCAGCGTCGATCTCCGCGATGGCAACCAGGCGCTCGCCGTGCCGATGAATGTCTCGCAGAAGCTCGACATGTTCGATGCGCTGGTGAAATGCGGCTTCAAGGAGATCGAGGTCGGCTTTCCCTCCGCCTCGAACACCGAATTCAGCTTCAACCGCCGCCTTATCGAAGAAAACCGCATCCCCGACGATGTGACGATTCAGTGCCTCGTGCAGGCTCGTGAGGATTTGATCGAGAAGACCGTCCAGAGCCTCATCGGGGCCAAAAAGGTCATCATTCACATGTACAACTCCACTTCGCCCGCCCAGCGGAAGTATGTGTTTGGCAAGTCGAAGGAGGAAATCATCGCCGTGGCCGTCAAAGGCGCGCAAATGATCAAAGACCGCCTGCATCGCCTCACCGAAGGCGGCACGCATGTGATGCTGCAGTACTCGCCGGAGAGCTTCAGCGCCACCGAGGTCGAATTCGCGAAGGACATCAGCGAAGCCGTCATGGACGTGTGGCAGCCCACACCGCAGCACAAGATGATCCTCAACCTGCCGGACACCGTCGAGGTCTGCATGCCGAACGTGTATGCCGACCAGATCGAGTGGATCTGCACGAACATCAAAAACCGCGAGAGCCTCATCGTCAGCCTGCACACGCACAATGATCGCGGCACTGGCACCGCCGCCACCGAGCTCGGTTTGCTCGCGGGCGCGGACCGCGTCGAAGGCACGCTGTTTGGCAATGGCGAGCGCACCGGCAATCTCGACATCGTGCAGGTCGCCATGAATCTGTACATGCACGGTTTGGACCCGAAGCTCGACTTCAGCGACATGAACGGCCTCATCCAGATGTATGAGCGCACCACCGGCATGACCGTGCCGCCGCGCCAGCCTTATGCGGGCGAGTTGGTCTTTACCGCCTTCAGCGGCAGCCATCAGGACGCCATCAAGAAGGGCCTCGCTGGTTACGAGCAGCACAAGACCATCTGGGACGTGCCCTACCTCACCATCGACCCGAACGACATCGGCCGCGAATATCGCGAAGTCATTCGCGTGAACAGCCAGAGCGGCAAAGGCGGCGTCGCCTATCTTCTCGAAAGCGAATTCGGCATCGAACTGCCGAAGGACATGCAGCGCGAGTTCGGCCCCATCGCGAATGACATCGTCGATTCCCTCGGTCGCGAGGTCAGCGGCGCGGAGTTGAAGCAGATGTTCTGGAAGGAATACATCGAGCGCGAGACGCCCTTCGCGCTCCACCACTTCCATGCCGACGGCGTGGACGGTGTCTTCACCTGCCGCTGCAGTTTGGTCATCAACGGCAAGGAACGCGGCATCAACGGCAAAGGAAACGGCCCCATCGCCGCCTTCGCGGATGCTCTCATCAGCGATGCAGGTGCGCCGAAGTTTGAAGTCACCACCTACCGCGAGCAAAGCCTCTCCAGCGGCACCGGCGCCAGCGCCCTCGCCTACATCCAGATCAAAACCGCCACCGGCAAACTCGTCTGGGGTGCCGGCACGGACACCAACATTGAGCTCGCCTCGATCAAAGCCGTGCTCAGCGCGGTAAACCGGGCGGTTTAGCCGATTCGGATTCACCGCCGAGAGACGCAGAGGTTCGATTTTGAGCCTCTGCGGAATCCGGCATTTGAATCCAGCGCTTTCGAGAAGGGAAAGTTCTTTTCGTGCACTGCATTCTCTGCCAGCCTCGTCTGGACGAAAACGATCCATCATGAAGTTCCGCCACATTTTCTTTCTCCTCGCCGCCCTTTGCAGCCCTCAGATCATGGCAGCAGATCCTGTCCTGGAGGCCTTCGCTGAACGGTATGCCAAGGCCAAGGATGAAGGTGATGCTGCCGCCCTCATGGCCATGCACTACCTGGAAGGCGCGACCGAGGCGGAGGTGGCCCGGGTGAAGGAAGCCGTGGAGATGGGCATCAAATACAAGAACGCGGACAAGCACAGCGCCGTGACGATTGATAACAAGCTGGACGAGGACATGGAGTTCACCCGGGTGAGCAAAGGGGAGAAGGTCGAAACCAATCTGCCGCCGGCAGGCATGATCCGCATCACCTACCCCAAGGGCGGGCACATGGCTCCCTACGGCCTCAAAGACGGCAAGCCGTGGTTGCTGGGTGTCAAAATCACCAAGCTCGACTGGAATGGGCCCGGCGAGGACTTTTATCAGGTGTCAGTGACCAACAGCGGCGACGCGCCGGTCGATTTCACCATCGAGTATGCCTACAAGGCCAGCGGGCTTTCCTTCGAGAAGAAAAAGCAGTCCACCGTGAAGGCGCATGGCTTCAAGGGCACCAGCATCATCGCCAATGAAGTCGTATCCGTGCGCGTCAGCACCAGCCAGCCGGGTGTCAAACTGGAGGCCGCGCTCAATCGCAATGAATCCGGCAAGCAGACGGAGCTTCTCAAGAAGGTGGTAGATTCCAGCTCATCGTTTGTCTTTGAAGGCAACAAGCCGTGAGAACGGGCCCTCGCGCCTTGCAGTGAACAGGTTCGTTTGCGACCAACAACCCTGCGTGGCTATCCGCGTGAGGACGTGGGCGCGTTTGAGGCGGGCCTGGTCATTGGGACAGACGATGTACCACAGCCTCTGACGGCCGGACCTGCCACATCGGCGTAACAATGGCTTGACGTATCAAGTCGAAACGGGTTGCATGCTGATGATGGAGTTTTTTCTCCGTCAACCCCTGCTCCGGCCATGACTCGTTCTGTTTTGCATGCTGCCTTGTTTGTCGTTCTCTCTCTTTTGTCACGCGCGGCTGAACCGCCTGAGCTGACGGCCTTGCAGCAGCAGTATGCGTTTCTCGTCGCGGAGCGCGTCACCACGCCTTACGAGACAGGGATCGAAGCATTGAATGCAAAGTTTCTCGCCGCGCTCGCCGCAGCCGGAGAAACGGCCCGCAGCGCTGGAAGGCTGCCGGAGGTCCTCGCGATGGAAGACGACAAGAAGCGCATCGCCGGCAAGCAGGGTGTCCCGGACAAGGATGACGAGGCGACGCCTGAGCCGTTGAAGAAGCTGAGGGCTGTTTACCGGACGGAAGCGGCCAGGCTGGCCCAGCAGCGCACCAGCGCCCACGCTGCTCTGCTGCCCGCCTACAGCACAAATCTGAAAAACCTGGAGGTGACGCTGACGAAGGCCAACCGCCTCGATGAGGCAAAGGCCGTCATGCAATACCGTGAATCCCTGGCCGTGCCGGGCGCGCCGGTGCTGCCGGGCAAGGAGCACATCAACTCCCTCGGCATGAAGTTCGTCAAAGTGCCGGACACCGGCGTGCTGATGTGCATCCACGAGACAAGACGGAAGGACTATGCCGTCTATGCCGGTGATGTGCCCGGTGTGGGGGGTGCATGGAAAGCCGTGGTCAAAGACGGTGTCCCGTCCAGCGACAAGGATGATCATCCTGTCGCCAACATTCACTGGGACGAAGCGCAGGGCTTTTGCCAGTGGCTGGCAAAAAGAGAAGGACGCGGCTACCGTCTGCCCACCGACAGGGAATGGAGCTGCGCGATCGGCCTGGCGAATGTGGAAAAATGGACGCCCGCGACCACGCCCGAGATGCTCAATGGCAAGGTGAAGGACGAGTTTCCCTGGAACGGCGCTTTCCCGCCGAAAGGCAGGGGGCTGGGCAATTATGCGGACACGGACTGGAAGACCAAGTTTCCTGCCTCCGCCTGCATTGAGGGATACACGGACGGGTTTCCCACCAGCGCGCCGGTCATGAGCTTCAAGCCGAACAAGCTCGGCATTTTTGACCTTGGCGGGAACGTGTGGGAATGGATCGCAGACCCCTTTAGCGCCTCCACGACCCAGCATACCCTGCGCGGAGGCTCGTGGGACAGCGTGCTGGTGTCCCACCTTCTTTCCTCGGCCCGAATTCGGAATCCCAACCGCCGTCATGATTACGGCTTCCGTGTGGTGCTGGAGGAGAAGGCTCCATAGCTTTCGCGACGAGCCGGAGGCTCAAAAAAGAGCAGCCGGTGGTGGAGCGAGGCTCGGCGAGCGGGAGCCACCGGGCATGACAGAAAAGATCACCTTCATTCTACTGCGTCCTGGAGGGACGCGGGAAGCATCCGACACCGCCCCGGGAAAGATCGACGCAAAAACTCTGCCCGTTTCTCGCGCTCCTGCCGGAGCGCGGCACGGACGCACGCACGGGATGCTTCTGGTCCGGTGGTCCTCGATGGCTTCGCCATCTTCACCACCGGCTAGTTTTCCTCAGAGCCTCCGGCTCACCCTGTGTATCCCAAGGTGCGGAAGGCTGGCTGATGGCTTTGGTTTCAAGCCGGTCTGCTCATCGCTGCATCGCATGCCGCCGCGCCACGGCCTCGATCGCGCACCACATGAACGCCTCGTTTTTCGGCGAGCGCTGGTTTTCCTCCGACCAGCGGTCGTAGGCGAGCTCGCGGAAGGCGAGATCGTCGATCTGGCCGAGTTCGAGCACGACATCGCGGATGAAGGCCCAGCCGGTGAGGCGGAGGTCCTTCAACACGGGCGTGCCGTCGGTGTAGGTCATGGCCTGGAGCTGTTTCAGCACGGGGGAGCCGGGAAGTTCGCCATTCTTGTCGAAACGCGCCGCGAGCGGATTCCACAGATGCTCGGAGGCGTCGTAGGCCATGGCGGCGATCTCTTGTTTGCGCATGTCCGGCAGCGGCCAGGCACTGAGCACGCGCGCGGGGCCCAGATCGCCGGTGCCCAGTGCGCGCTCGGACCAGCGGGCCGTGCCTTCGAGAAACCAGCGGTTCTTGAAGTAGGTGGTGCTGTACTGGATGAGGTGGAAGAACTCGTGCGCGGGCGTCAGATTCGACGGTGCCTTCACGGAGGTGGCCACGGTGAAGGCGATGCTGAGCGTGCCGGGAGGATCGCCGGGCTTGTTGTAGCGTTGCAGCTCGTCGTAGGCCGTGCCGTTCATTTTGAGAACGTCCTTGTGGCGGAAACTGATGTCGATGAAGCGCGCCGCGCGAAAGCGCTCCGTCTTCAGCGGCTCCGGAAAGCCAAGAACCTGTACCAACATCATTCGAGCCGCGCGCACCTGCGTCAGGATGTCCTCGACTTGATCGGGAATGCCGTTCGCGTTCCCATCCGCGGCATCGACGGCGTGCTGGCCCTCAGTGTGGTAAAACAGGCGCACATCGTCCACCCGATGCACCTGCTGCGCGGCGAGCGGTGACGCGAGGGCCGCCAAAAAGACAGCGAGAAGCGTCGTCATGCCTTCCAGCGCGTGCCGGGACCGCTTTGCCGCCCGGGCGGCATCGGGCTGGCAGGGGCCACGGCTTTCGCTGCCTGGGCGGCGGTGCCAGGGGCAGCCAGGCTGGAGAGCGGAGAGGATCATGAGTTCCATCAGCCGCGATTCTGACCGGCGGGCGGTGCTTCCACAACTTTTATACCCCGCGTCATCATCTTTTGTGAATTCAAGCCCTTGGAGTCGTGGAGTGCTGGAGCATGGGAAACCCAACACTCCCTTGCTCCACCTCTCCATGCGCGGAATCACAAATCAGGATGACGCGGAGAATGGACCATGGCCGACCGCTTGACCCTGCGGGTGATCTCCCGTTAGTCCCGGCGTGAGTCTTGCTTCCGTGCCACCTGTGACATTTTCTGGTTTTGATCATCCGCTGACGCCCGGCGTCACGCTCACGCCCGAGGGCACGCGCTTCGTGGTGTATTCAGCGCACGCGACGGCGATGGACCTCTGCCTGTACGACCCGCAGAACCCGCGGCGGGAGATCGCCCGCGCGCGCATGCGGCGGACGGAGGATCATCTGTGGCATGTGACGGTCCGCGCTGCCGCGCCGGGCACGTTGTATGGCTTTCGCGCGCATGGAGCCTGGCATCCGGAGAAGGGGATGCGCTTCAACCCGCGCAAGCTGCTGCTGGACCCCTATGCGCGCGCCGTTTTTGGGACCCCGGACGCCGCGGAGCACATGTTGATCACGCCGGACCCGATGCATCCGCCGGGCAGCATCGACAACGGGCCGATGGCGCTCAAGAGCGTGGTGGTGGACGAGTCCTTTGACTGGCAGGGGGACCGGCCGCCGCGCACGCCGTGGCAGGACACGGTGATCTATGAGCTGCATGTGAAGGGCTTCACGCAGACGCACCCGGACCTGCCCGTGCATCTGCGCGGCACCTACGCCGGCCTGGCCAACCACGTGACGACGGACTACCTGCGCGGCCTGGGCGTGACGGCCGTGCAACTGCTGCCGGTGCACGCGCATCTGGACGACGCCTTCCTGCTGGAGCGCGGGCTGACGAATTACTGGGGCTACAACACGCTGGGCTTCTTTGCCCCGCATGGCGGCTATGCCTCCATCCATGATCCGCAGGAGCAGGTGCGCGAGTTCAAGGGCATGGTGAAGGCCCTGCATGCCGCGGGGATCGAGGTCATCCTCGATGTCGTGTACAACCACACCGCGGAAGGTGATCCGCACGGCCCGACGATGCTCTTCCGCGGCCTCGACGACGCCACCTACTACCGCCAGGACGCGGATCACAACTATCTCAATGTCACCGGCTGCGGCAATTCGGTGGATTCCGCCAGCACGCCCGGGCTGCGGCTCATCCTCGACAGCCTGCGCCACTGGGTGACGGAGATGCATGTGGACGGCTTCCGCTTTGACCTGGCAGTGACCGTGGCGCGTGACGAGCATGACGCCTTCAGCGCCTTCTCCCCCTTCCTGGCCGCGGTGGCGCAGGACCCGGTGCTCTCCCGCGTGAAGCTCATCGCGGAGCCGTGGGACATCTCCCGCATGGACAGCTACCAGGTGGGCGCCTTCCCCGCGCCCTGGCGGGAGCTGAACGGAAAATTCCGCGACACGGTGCGCCGCTTCTGGCGCGGGGATGGCGACACGACCGCCGAGTTTGCGAAGCGCTTTTGCGGCAGCCAGGACATCTACGGCGGCGCGGCGCGTCCGCCGCTCGCCAGCGTGAATTTCATCACCTCGCACGACGGATTCACGCTGCTCGATCTCGTCAGCTACTCCCGCAAGCACAACCAGGCGAATGGCGAGGAAAACCGCGACGGTGACGACCACAACCACAGCGTGAACTGCGGCGTCGAGGGCCCCAGTGATGATCCCGTGATCGTGGAGACGCGCGCGCGCCTGCGCCGCAGCCTCATGGCCACGCTGGCCCTCGCCACCGGCGTGCCGTTCATCAACGCGGGGGACGAGCGCGGGCGCACGCAGCTCGGCAACAACAATGCCTACTGCCAGGACAACGAGCTGAGCTGGATCGACTGGGCGGAGTGTGACGAGGGCATGCTCGCCTTCACCAAGCAAGTGCTGCACCTGCGCCGCGCCCGGCGCACGCTGCGCCGCGTTGCCTATTTCGACGGAAAAACAGACCCTGGCAGAGGTCTGCGGGATGTCACCTGGCTGGAGGGGAATGGCACGCTGCTCTGCCATGAGGAATGGCACGATCCGCATCGCTGCCACTTCGGCGCGCTGCTGGCCGGAGTGGACGGGGAGCCGGCGCTGGCCCTGTTTTTCAACCGGGGCAGCAGCGCGGCCGATGTCATGCTGCCGGGCACGAAAAAAACGCGCTGGCGCGTGCTGTTCGACACCGCGCAGCCGCTCGCGGCCGGGCTCATGCATTCCGCCGGAACCCTGCACCTGGACGCGGCCTCCTTCCTCTGCCTGGAGCATGTGGCCGGCCCGGTGACCGGCCCGGACCTGTGTTGAACCCTGCGCTTGGTCGTGGACGAATGCCCTTTCCGCGTGGTATCTGGCACGCGCCAACCATGAAACGCATCCTCCTTGCCCTCGCCCTGTCCGCCGCCTGCGCCACCGCGCAGGACACCTCGCTCCACGAATACCTGAGCGATGACCAGCCGTGGAAGGAAGTCGCCTCCGGCTTCACCTTCACGGACGGCCTTTGCTGCGATGCGGCGGGCAATCTCTTTTTCACCGATGTGAAGGCAGGGAAGGGCATCTACAAGCTCGACGCCGCCACTGGAAAGACGGACCTCTTTCTCGACAACCTGCCCGGCATCAGCGGGCTGCAGATCGGGCCTGACGGGCGCTTCTACGCCTGCCACAACAAGGAGCAGCGCATCATCGCCATCACGATGAAGGGGGAGGTCGAGGTGCTGCTCACCGGCGTGAAGTGCAACGACCTCGTCGTGAGCAAGGCGGGACACGTCTATTTCACCGAGACGCCGACGCTGCGCGTCCATCTCATCACCAAGGACAAAAAACACATCGTCGCCGACGAAGGCCATGTGCAGAAGCCCAACGGCATCACCATCTCTCCGGACGAGCGCACGCTCGCCGTCTCCGAGCACGGCGGAAAGCATGTGTGGACCTGGCGCATCGAGGATGACGGCACGTTGAGCGGCGGCGCGCCCTTCATGACGATGTGGCTGCCCGTGGGCAAGGAAACCGCCAGCGGTGATGGTGCCACGACCGAGTCCAAGGGCCGCTTTTTCGTCACCACGGAGCTTGGCGTGCAGATATTCGATCCCGCGGGCCGCCTCGCCGGCATCATCGCCAAACCCACGCCGGAATCCAAGGTGGTGAGCGTCGAATTCGCCGGCAAGGACCACGACACGCTCTTCATAGCCGCCGGTGACAAGATCTTCGCGCGCAAGCTGAAGGTCACAGGTTACTTCCGCTGATCGTGAAGGCACTGCTCGACTTCCTGGAGCCGCACGGGCTCGTGCTGATGGGGCTCGTCGCCCTCGCCGGGTGGCTGTGGCGTTCTCGAAGCACGCTGAAGGCGGCCTTTGCCTCCGCCCTGGCCCTGCTGGCGGCGCTGGTGCTCTGCACGCCGTTTTCGAGCTGGCTGATCGCCACGCTGGAGCGCCCGTGGCCGCCGCTGAAAGTCGCGGAGGTGGAGCCCTTTGATGTCGTCATCTGCCTCGGCGGCGGCATGGAGCCCTCGCGCGTGGAGCCGGCGGGCTTGAAGCTCAAAGGCGGCGCGGATCGCATGATCTGCACCATCGAGCTGCTGCGCCAGGGAAAGGCGCGCGCTCTCGTGCTCGGCGGCGGCGGCTACCGCTTCCATGACGGCCAGGGCAGCGAGGCGGACGCGGTGAAGGCGTGGATCACCGCGTGGCAGCTCACCACGGTGCCCGTCCACAGCCTGGGCATCTGCGCGGACACGCATGACGAGGCGGTGAAGATGGCGGGGCTGGCCGCGGAGCAGTCATGGAAGCGCATCGCCCTCGTCACCTCCGCCAGTCACATGACGCGCGCGAAGGCCACCTTTGAAAAGGCGGGGGTGCCCGTGACCGCCGTGCCCTGCAACTATGGCAGCCAGCAGATGCGCCAGGAGCTGCCCTACTGGATCAAGACGCCGGATGTGAACGGTTACGCGTATTTTGAGGCCTGGATGCACGAGGTCATCGGCATGTGGGTCTATCGCTGGCGCGGGTGGCTTTGATTTCAGGCTTGCAAGCGCGCGGCGTTCCATCGCATCATGCCGGATGCTCCGCGCATTTGCCTTTCTTGTCGCTGCTTCAATCACCCATGCCCAGTGGACCACCTCGCGCATCCAGGGCTCGCCGGAACCGCCGCGCCCCTTCATCGCAGAGCCTGTCTTCACGGGGCTGCGGCTCGACAACGGTCTCGAAATGGCCGCGGTGCCCGGGGCGCGGCGTTTTGCCGTCGTGGAGCGCGGCGGGAAGATCTGGACCTTCTCCGACAAGCCGGACAGCACCGGGCAGCATCTGCTCATTGATCTGAAGGCTGGGCATCCGGGCTTCACCTTTGCCTACGGCATCGTGTTTCATCCGAAATGGAAGGAGAACGGCCAGGTTTTCCTCACCTACACCCTTGGCGACAAGATCGCCGACGGCACGAAGCTCTCGCGCTTCAAGCTCGCGAAGACGGATCCTCCCGTGCTCGATCCCGCCTCCGAGGTCGTGCTGCTCACCTGGCTGAGCGGCGGCCACAATGGCGCGCACCTCCAGTTCGGCCCGGATGGCATG
The DNA here is from genome assembly GCA_015075365.1 of Verrucomicrobiaceae bacterium. Lineage (GTDB taxonomy): Bacteria > Verrucomicrobiota > Verrucomicrobiia > Verrucomicrobiales > Verrucomicrobiaceae > Prosthecobacter. The sequence goes on along the minus strand of JABTUN010000002.1, from coordinate 1,521,025 downwards.
CTTTACTGCACCACGGGGGATGCCACCGCGCCCTCGCCGCCAGACTCGCTCAAAACCGGGCAGGACTTGAGCGATCTGCTGGCCTCCATCCTGCGCATTGATGTGGACCACCAGGAAAACGGCCGGGGCTATGCCATCCCGGAGGACAATCCGTTTTTGCAGACACCCGGCGCGCGCCCGGAGATCTGGGCCTTCGGCTTCCGCAATCCATGGAAGATCAGTTTTGACCGCAAGGGCCGCCTGTGGTGCGGCGATGTCGGCTGGGAGCTGTGGGAGATGATCCATCTCGTGCAGCGCGGCGGCAATCACGGCTGGAGCGCCATGGAGGCCTCCCAGCCCATCATGCCGGAGCTCAAAGGCCCCGGTGACATCATCCCGCCCGCCGCCGCGCACCCGCACACGGAGGCGGCCAGCATCACCGGCGGCTTTGTGTATCACGGCAGCCGCTTTCCCGAGCTGCGTGACGCCTACATCTACGGCGACTACGAGACCGGCAAGATCTGGGCGCTGTGGCATGATGGGAGGCAGGTCACGCGACGTGACGAGATCGCCGACACGCCGCACCGGATCGGCACCTTCGGCCAGGATGAGGATGGAGAGATGTACTGGCTGGATTATCAAAAAGAAACGCGCGCCTACCGCCTCGCGCGCAATCCTGCTGTGGGAAAGCCCGCCCGGTTCCCGCGCCAACTCAGCGAAACCGGTCTTTTTGCCGATACCGCCACGCAAAAACCCGCCGCGGGTGTCCTGCCTTTCGAGATCACGGAGCCGATGTGGCAGGATGGAGCCAGTGCAAGCCGGTTGGTGGCTCTTCCTGGTGATCAGAAGATCAAGACGACGACCAGCGGCAATGCCACCAAACCCACCTACACGGTGACATGGCCTGTGGATGCCGTTCTGGCCCGCACGGTCACGTGGCGGCAAAAACGCGTGGAAACCCAGGTGCTGCATTACGATGGCGAGACGTGGAACGGCTACTCCTACCGCTGGAATGAGGCCGGCACGGATGCGCAGATCGTCGGAGCCGACGGCGAGGAGTTCACCATCGACAAGCAGCCCTGGCGCATCCACAGCCGTGGCGAATGCGCGCGCTGCCACACGAACTGGAGCGGCTTTGCCATCGGCTTCCAGCCGGACCAGCTCGCCAGCATCGACGGGAAGCGGGCGGAGGAGGCCCCGCTCTTCGACGGGCCGTTTTTCGAGCGTCTCAAGAACCGCCTCGTCTCCAGCCATGATGCGAAAGCGCCGCTGGAGGATCGTGCGCGCGCCTGGCTGCACGCCAACTGCGCCCACTGCCACCGCCGCCACGGCGGCGGCAGCGTGCAACTCATGGTCAACGCGGACCTGCCCACGGCGGAAACGCTGATGTTTGATGAGAAGCCGGTCCGTGGTGAGTTGTCGCTCACGGATGCGCGTGTGATCGCGCCTGGCAGGCCGCATCAGAGCGTCCTGCTGGCCCGCATCGCACGCAGTGGCAACGGCCACATGCCGATGATTGGCGCGCGCGAGGTGGACCCGCATGGCTTCAAGCTGCTATGGGACTGGATCTCCGGCGAGGCGGCCCATCATCGCCCTGTGAAGGTCGAATCGCCTTCGGACGCGCTGCTGCTCGCCAATGCCATCCGTCGTGATGATGCCAGGTTCGATGCCACGCTCGCCCAACACGCAAATCCGGAGATCGCCTGCTATTTTGAGGGCTTTCTGCCGCATGAGCAGCGTGTGAAGACCCTCGGCATGAATTTCGACGCGAAGAAACTCCTCGCGATGAAGGGCGATGCGAAACGCGGCGCGGAAATCGTCAGCATGACCGGCAAGATGGCCGCGTGTCTCGCCTGCCACATCGTGAACGGCACAGGACGCGACTTTGGACCTGATTTGAGCAAGGTGGGCGCGCGCCTCACGCGCGAGCAGATCCTCGAAAGCCTGCACAAGCCGTCCCAGGCCATTGCGAAGGGCTACGAGACATGGATGCTCACGTTGCGGGATGGAAGCGTGCAAACCGGCTTTGTCGTGAATCCTGGTGACACGGCCGTGACCCTCAAACTGCCCACCGGCCAGCCGCAAACCTTTGAGCGTGCCCAAATCCGCAGTCAAAAAGTGGAGCCCGTCTCCCTGATGCCTGAAGGTCTTCTCCAAACGATGACCGGGCAGGAGGCCGCGGATGTGATCGCCTTCTTGAGCGGGTTAAAGTAGGCCTGTTGCGCCGCAACAGGCATCAATCATCCAGTTGCGGCGCAACTGGACTACTTTGAATCCGCGCGGCCTCCTTCGCCTCAAAAGTCTCCTTCGCGATCTTGCGTGCGGCGGACACGATGTGCGGGCAGGCCTCGATGCAGAGAAGGGGGATGGCGCCGGGCTGCGATTTGGAATCGTCGGCCGGGAATGGCTGGCCGGGCGTGAGCGGCCAGAGGATGCGGCGCTGGCAGTTCTTTGAGGCGCAGGTTTTGGCGACCATCTCGAAGGCCTGCGTGTCGCTGATCGTGTTGGTGAAGCGGTACATGCCGGTCTGGCGGCCAAGAAGCTCGCGCAGGGGCGTGGAGGAGAGCTTTTCCTGCTCCAGGGCATGCGCGCATCCAATGGCGGCGGGATAAAAGAAGTCGAGAGCGAGGCGCAGTTCGTCGAGATCGCGGACATGGAGCTGCCAGCCGCGTTTGAGCGTCGGCGCGGAGTGCAAAGGGCGGAATTTCCCGCTGTCATCGTAGCGCGCGATCTCGCGGGCTTCCTCGGCTCCGTGGAAGGGCGTCAGATCATCGCGATCATGATCCGCGGTGTGACGGAGCGAGTAAGAGCCGTCGTTTTCAGCCGAGAGGGTGATCTCGCCGATTTGATGGCGTCCCTGCGTCAACCAAGACGCCACCGACTCATTCAACCGGGAACCGGGAACTGAGAACCGGGAACTGATTCCATGCTTCGCATCAAAATCGTTCACCTGATCGAGAATCACATCAGCCATGAGCGCCTCGGTGCCGATGGCACCGCTGTAGTAGAGCAAGCGGCCCTGCAATTCGTGCGGGTTCTGGTGGAAGACCCCCATTTCACTGAGCGCGGCACCGGTTTCCTCCCTCATGCCCAGAAGCACGGGGATGTCCTGGAAGCTGTGCAGGCCGTCGGCAATGAAGAAGGGAACCACGACCACATTCGGCGCGGTGGTGAGCCTGGCCCAGTCGGCGACGAAGGGCTGCTCCTCCATGTAGGCGTCCACGACCTCCGCAAAGCCGTAGTGGCCGCCGCGAATGAGGGCGACCTGGTTTTCGATCACCTTGCGCGAGTTCTCATTCAGGTTCGTGCCGTGGCCGACGATGACGAGGCTGGTCTTCTCACGCGGCACGCCGGGGGCGACTTCATCGGCGCGTTGAACCAGCAGCCGCGTCATGTTGGGATGAATGCCGACGGGATCGCAATAGAGAATGGTTTTGCCATCACGCCGGGTGACCGGAGCGTCGAGCCGCAGCTCGCGCGGCAGCACCTGCTGGCAGAAGTAGCCCTCGCTGATGAAATTCGGCACGATGTACACGACCTCGCTCTCCACCATCTCATAGACCTCGCGCATGTTCGGCTCCTCCTTCCAGAAACAGCAGGCGACCTCCCGGAACAGGCCGCGACGGCGGATTTCATCGGCGTGGAGATGCGTGGGGGCGCTGGAGTCAGGGTTCACGGTGGAACCGTGACCGACGAGGATGAGGGCGGCGTGGGCGTGTGCGGACAAGGTGAGAAGCGAGAGGTAGGTAGTGAGAAGCGCAAACAGTTACGTCACCCGTGGCGGAAGCGGATGTCGCGAATTTTGGCGTCGGGGAGTTTGTTTTGCAGACGCTTGAGGATTTTGTTTTTTTCCAGGCTGAGGGCGTGATGCGCGGAGGGTTGCATGAGGCGCACGGTCAGGATGCCGCGCTCCATGGTGTCCGGGCGGGTGAGTTTGAAGAGCAGCGGCCCGACGATCTCGCTCCAGGCGGCGAGCACGTCCTCCAGCTTCACGCGGTCGGCCAGACCGGCCTGCGCCATGATCTTCGGCGCCAGATCGGCCACGGTGAGGGTGGGCAGGGTGATGACCGGTCCATCTGCCACGCCGCGCCATGCGGCCACCAGACGGTGGCGCATGATCTGTTTGTTCGTGGGCTTGCGGTCGGACATGAGGGGTTGGTCAGCGGCGAAGCCACGCAGCAGGCGTGAGGACCGGCACCGCGGGTGGTGCGCGACGGATGAGTTCCTGATCAAAAGTGATCAACTGGCAGCCATATTCGAGCGCCACTGCGACATAGTGTGCATCTGCGCCGCTCAATTTGTGCCTGGCGGCCAGCCGGGCGGCTTTTTTCGCCAGAAGGCCATCTGCCACACGCAACCGCGTGCGCGGAAAGTGCTCGATGCGCAACACGGCGGCGTCCGCGGGCGCATGGTCGTTGCGAACTCGCGATACGACACCCGCGACCTCGGCGAGGACCAGCACTGGTTCATAGATTGCGACATCAGCAAGCCGTGCTTCGAGAAGGAACTCGCTTGCCACGGGATGAAACACGTCATCCCAAAGCGCGGCTGCTGAAAACACGCAGGTATCAATGACAAGGTTCATGACCGGTCACCGTCCCGCGCGAATCATTTTGGTCGAATTGATCTTCGCTCGCGAAGGCGTTCCCATCTGGCGCATGAACTGCGCATCCTCAGCCAGGATCTCGGCGAGCGTCATCTTGCGGTCCGGGCCGCAGCGGATCAGTTTTGCGGCACGCGGCTTTCGAGGGGGACGGGATGCAGCGGTGCGTGTTTTCATGGCTGGAGTATGCGTGCGCGCCCTGCTGCCGCAAGCCGGAGTTTCCCTGCAAGCCGGGCAATGGGCGCGTGCTAAATCCCAAATTTCAAATCTCGCATTCTGTTTGGGCACCGTTATGGATGGCGGCTCGTTTTTCCTCCCCCGACCATGTCCGCCGCCATTCCCACCGAACACACCGACCCTGTGAACGCGCAAATCCTCGCCGTGAGCGAGGACCGCGTGAAGGGCTTTCACCAGCATCCTTTCCAGTTCATCTCCCAGGAGAGCGGCGTGCCGTTTGAGACGGTGGTGGAGCGCATCCGCGCGATGCTGGCCGCCGGTGTGATCCGCCGCGTGCGGCAGACCTTGCTGGCCAACAAGCTGGCGGAGGGCGCGCTGGTGGCCTGGAAGCTGCCGGTGGACAAACTCGACGCCGCGTTCGACTTCCTTTTCAAACAAGACCCCTTTAGCGGCCACGTCGTGCTGCGCAGCACGGACCGCGAGGTCAGCGGCAGCGACTTCCGCCTGTGGACGACGCTGAAGGTGCCGCAGGACCGCAACATCAACGAGCATTGCGATGTCTTGAAGCGACTCATCGGCGCGGAGGACTACTACACCATGCAGGCGCATGGCATCTTCGCGCTCGGCGTGGGGCATGTGCGCCGCAAGACGATGGAGCCCGGCGAAAAGGCCGACGAGCCGGCTAAGATGATGACCACGAACATCGCCGACCTCGACGCGGAGGAGTGGAATGTGCTGCTGAACCTCAAAGGCGACCTCAAGTCCGAGGAGATCGGCCCCGAGCCGTGGGAGGGCCGTGCCAAGGATGCGGGCGTCAGTTTGGAGAAGTTTTGCGAGGTGGCGAAGCGTCTCGATGAGAAGGGCGTGATCGGACGCTTCTCGACCTTCCTCGAGCACGTCAAACCGAGCGCCAGCGGCCAGCGTGTGACGCGCTTCAACGCGCTGTTTCACTGGAAGGTGCCCAAGGGCATGGAGGAGCGCGCCGGCGGCGAGGTCGGCCGCCACCCGATCATGACGCACTGCTACTGGCGCGAGGGCGGCGACCGTTTTGCCAACGTGAACATCATGGGCGTCATCCACGGCACCGACAAGGAGACCGTGCTGGCGCACAAGGCCGCCATCGACAAGCATCTGGCCGAGGTAGGCATCCCACTGCTCTACACCAATGTGTTCTGGGGCGGACGCAGCGAGATCAAGCCCAGCGAGATCAGCCCCGTCGTGTACAAGGACTTCCACGAAAAGTGGAAGGATGTGGCCGGCCCGGTCATCTGAAAAAGCAGGCGCTCAAGCACCCGCCGCATTACGAAACCGGGCGCGGTAGGCGCTGGGCGTCATGCCGGTGACCTGGCGGAAGCGGCGGTTGAAGTTCGCCAGATTGCGGTAGCCGCAGTCCATGGCGATGTCCGTGATGTTGGCCGCGTCCTCGGCCAGCATGCGGCAGGCGCGGCCGATGCGCACCTCATTGACGTACTCCGGCACGGTCTTGCCGGTGCGGGAGCTGAAGAAGCGGCTGAAGGCCCCCTCGCTCAGATGCGCCAGCTTGGCGAGCTGCGCGCGGTCGATCTCGTCCATGAGATGCGCGTGGATGAAGTCGCACACGCGCTGCATGCGGCCCTGGTCGGCGGATTCGAGCTTCGGTGTGTAGCCGGCGCTGGCCAGGGTGCGCACCTCCCCTTTGGCGGTGGCCAGGATATGCAGGATGGAGAGCAGTTCGAGGATGCGGTCAAAGCCCTCCGCCTCCGCCAGTTTTTTCATGTGCGTGGCGACGGCGGCCCGCGTCTTGCCGCTGACCTCCAGCCCGCGTGAGGCGCGCTCCAGCAGCCGCCGCACGGAGTCCAGCTCCGGCAGGCGGAAGAAATCCGCGCCGAGCACCTGGGGATCAAAGCGCACGATGATGGCCTGCACCTCCCCGCGGCCCTCGTCCTGGTGCCACACATGCGGCAGGTTTGCACCGATGAGCACGATGTCACCGTCCGTCAGCGGGGCGATGTTGTCCCCCACGACCCGATGGCCGCTGCTGCGGACGGCCAGCGTGATCTGGAACTCCGGGTGAAAGTGCCAGCGTGTGCCGTAGTCCGGCCCGCGCACGATTTCACAGTGGAAGGACTCCCAGTCGCGTTTCGGGACCTTTTCAAAAACGGGTTTCATGCGGGTGGTTGGAGGACGGCGCGCAGTGTGTTCCCTGCCGCCTGAAAACGCAACGCATCTGAGCAAAAAGCCGGTCCGTCGGCCTGCGTGCGGTCATTTCCCGCCGCCGAGGAGATGGCGCGCGAGGAAGGCGGCCGCGTCCGGCTTGTCGTCCGCGGCATCCTGCAGGACCAGGCAGGGGACGCCGGCCGCCTTGCAGTGTTTGTGCACCTCACGGGCATGATGGATGCAGTGCAGCCACTCGCCACGGTTGGACGGGGCGTCCACCACCTGCGGATTGCTGATGAGCAGCGGCGGGTCGTCGCGCGTGATCCACGACAGCATGTCACACTCGCGCAGGATGGCCTTTCCCTGGTCGGTCGTGAAGGCGGCGGCGGACGGCAGGTGGTAAAACAAGGCCGCCTCCACCTCGCTGGTGCGGAATTCCGGCTTGGGCGCGCCGAGGAAGGATTCCCAGCGTGTCACGTCGTAGGTGGCCTGCGTCGCGTTGCACACGGCGCAGAGCAGGCGCGTGGACTCGCGCAGGACGGGGTCGCTGGCATCGGGATCGGCCAGGTCATCATGCGTGGCGAGCCACAGCGAGGTGCCCGCGCCCGCGGAGCCGCCCATCGCGGCAAAGCGTGTCTTGTCCAGCCGCCACTCCCCGGCACGGCTGCGCAGGAACTGCACCGCGCGCGCGCACTGGCGCAGGATGTCCTGGACGGGCATGTGGTTGAGGAAGGGGTAGTTCAGCGCCGCGCACGAGATGCCCTGCGCGAGGAGGTCCCGTGTCGTCTTGTCCGTGGCCCAGCGGCTTTTGTCCCCGGCGCGGAAGCCGCCACCGTGGATCAGCACCACCACCGGCGTGCTCCGGCCCTCCGCCCCCTTCGCGAGGTAAAGGTCCAGCCGGGCGCGTTCGTGGGTGCCGTAGGCGATGTCCGCCACGGACGGTTTCAGGCCGCCTGGCGCGGGTTTTGCGGGCGCGGCGGCAGGCGCGGCCTTTCGTTTCGCCAGATAGGCCAGCCCCTCCTCCATCGTGAGGATGCCGTCCTTGTTCGTGTCCGCCTCCGGGTAGCGCTGCAGCCCCTCGCGGAGACGCTCGTTGTTTTCGGAGGTCACCTGCGCGTGGCAGGTGGAGATGATGGCAAGCAGGGCGAGGACGGGGCGCGCTTTCATGGGCATGGGGAGGTGGAACGCGGATCACGGGGCAAAGTTGCCTCGTTGTGCGGCGGCCGCGGTCGCTGCTCCCGCCCGCGAAATCCGCATTGCCCGCGGCGGGGGCATGCGCTCTAAATGGGCCGCCTCTCCTCCCGTCCCGACCGCATGTCCCAACCCGCCGCAGCCGCCACGCCGCCGACGCCTCCCAGCAAGCGTCGTGTCTTTGCCTCCCGGCTTTTCAGCACGCTGCTGCTCTGGGCGGTGCTGGTCTTTGCCTTCAAGTCGGAGCGGGAATGGCTTGTCATGGTCATCACGGGGCTTTTTGGCGTCGCCGGAGCCATGGAATACTACCGGCTGCTGCGGGCGGACCCGCAGGCGCGGTCCTTCAACATGCTCGGCCTGCTGATCTGCCTGGGCTACTGGGCCACCGTGGCCTGGTGGCTGCACCTCGGGCGCTCCGCGGACCTCATGTGGCTGGATCTCGCCGCGCTCACCGCCAGCGTGCATGGCAGCTTCCTCCTTTGCTACCGCCATCAGTTGGAGGGCGTGGTCACCCTCCAGCGCATCTTCAGCACCGTCTTTGGCGTCGTCTATACCGTCATCTTCTTCGGCTTCATGGTGAAGGTCATCTACCTCTACCCGGACGAGCCGATGAAGGGCAGCTTCCTCCTGCTCTTCCTCATCATGGTGACGAAATTCAGCGACATGGGCGCTTATGCCGTCGGCGTGTGCTTTGGGAAGCACAAGATGATCCCCCACATCAGCCCCGCGAAATCCTGGGAAGGCTTTGCCGGCTCCTTTCTCGGCTCGTTCGTCGCCGCGGTCATTCTGATGGCCTGGATCCCGGAAAAACTCGCCCCGCTGAACTGGCTCCACGCCATGGTCCTAGCTCCCGTCCTCTGCGCCACCGCCGTCACCGGCGACCTCGCCGAGTCCGTGCTGAAGCGTTGCGTCGCCATCAAAGACAGCGGCCACAAGCTCCCCGGCATCGGCGGCATCCTCGACCTCACCGACAGCCTGCTCTTCACCGCTCCCGTCTTTTACTTCTATCTGAGCGCGGTGTGGCGCTAACCATCGTCCTCGTCCCCGTCCTCGATTCTTCCGCTCCGCTCATCCCTTCGTCCTTCCAGATTCCTTGTTCGATATTCGATCGTCCGCCGCCCACACCATGACCTTCGTGTCCGCCATCATCGAGGACGAGTTCGAGCAGGAGGACGAGGACGATTTTAAAGCCCTACGCCCTTAGCCCTACGCTCTCCGCCATCCCCCGCATGCCTGCCAAACGCGTCATCCTCCTCGGCTCCACCGGTTCCATCGGCACCAGCGCCCTCAAAGTGGCCCGCGACATCCCGGAGCGCATGCAGATCGTGGGCCTCGCGGCGAACAGCAGCGCCGATGCTCTCGTCCAGCAAGCGATTGAGACCGGCGTGAAGCACGTCGCCCTCACCGATCCCGCCGCCGCGGCCAAAGCGAAGGTGCAGCTCCCGGACGGCGTCGCCCTTCACACCGGCACCCAGGGCCTCATCGACCTCATCAACGAATGCGAGGCCGACATGGTCCTCGTCGCCATCGTCGGCACCGCGGGCCTCGCTCCGGCTCTCGCGGCCATTGAGCGTGGCATGCACCTCGCCGTCGCCAGCAAGGAAATCCTCGTCATGGCCGGCGAAGCCGTCACGGAGGCCGCGAAGCGCAAAAACGTGAACCTCCTGCCCGTGGACAGCGAGCACAACGCCATCTTCCAGTGCCTCGAAGGCCATCGCCACAGCGAGGTGCGCCGCATCCTCCTCACCGCCAGCGGTGGCCCATTCCGCCAGCTCCCTGCGGATCAATTGCCCGCCGTCACCGTCGCCCAGGCCTTGAAGCATCCCACCTGGACCATGGGGCGGAAAATCACCATCGACAGCGCCACGCTCTTCAACAAAGGCCTGGAGATGATCGAGGCCAAATGGCTCTTCGACGTGCCCATGGACAAGATCGAGGTCGTCGTTCATCCGCAAAGCATCGTCCACAGCATGGTCGAATTCGCCGACAACAGCGTCATCGCCCAGCTCAGCCATAGCGACATGTGCTTCCCCATCCAATACGCCGTCACCTGGCCCGACCGCGTCCCGAACAACTTGAAGCCGCTCGACTTCGCCAAGCTTGCCGCCCTTCATTTCGAGGGTCCCCGCGTCGATGACTTCCCCGCCATCAATCTCGCCCGCCACGCCGGCACCATCGGCGGCACCCTCCCCGCGGTCCTCAACGCCGCCAACGAAGTCGCCGTCGAAGCCTTCCTCAACGGCCAGCTCACCTTCCCCGGCATCTGGCGGACCGTCGAACGCGTCATGACCGCCCATCAAGTCATCGCGCATCCCACCTTGGAGGCCCTCATTGAGGCGGATTCATGGGCGAGGCGGGAAGCGAAGGGGTGAGGATAACGTTGAAGCGCTGGCACCCGTTACCGGGAGCGCCAGTCCGCCTCATTGTGAAGGGTTCTCATCGCGGTTCAACCTCCGAGTCGCGGCGGGGTGGCGGGTTGTCCAGCCGCGACTTGTTAGCATTGTTGTTTTCAGTGGGGTGGTCGTCCTCAGGAAAGGTGAACGTGAAGCGACTCTCAAGCCACCAGGAGCGGAATCTCCTGATTGCTTCGTCGATACTCGGGTCGAAGTTCATGTGCTCGTAGCCGAAGTCCTGTCCTACTGCCCGGGTAATCGCGTTGAACACGTTGTGGCGGTATTGATGATTCGGTTGCTCGCCGCTCAGGGGCACCACCTCCGCATCAAGAAGTGACTCAAGAATATCGATCCCGCGCCTATCGTGAAAGGCCAGCAATGCCCTCCCAATCTCGGCGCGGCGATTGTAGCTCTCCCGCACGCTCTGCCGCTCGTCTGCCCGATAGATCTCGAGCAAGCGATCTGTCGCGCGGGGCGGCTCTAATGCACTGAGGATCTCAATCTCCATCTGATGTCCCTGTATCTGGTCGCCGAGACGGTTGGCAATCCACTCCGCGTCTCCCCAAGCAATCAGCGTCCGAATAATCGAGTCCGGTATAGATTCGGATTCAGACGCTACAATGCGACGGAGCCGCTCTCGAAGCACCCCCTTCGATTCAGGAGGGAGGTCCCGTGAAAAGTTGCGGAGTCCCATCGCCGCATATCCTCTCGCGGTTGCGCTAAGGTCGTGGTCTTCAGCGGCCTGTATCAGACCCTCAGCCGAATCAACTGAATAGCCTGAGATCGCCAAGCCCCATATTGCGTAGAATCGAAGATTCTCCGGGGTGTCACTGGCGGCAGCAAGCCTAGCCACTAGCTTCTTATTGTCGTCTGCGATTCGCGGATGGCCATTCTCATCGACTCCTATCAAGGACCTCTCCGCTACATCTTCAACTGCCGGAAACGGATACTCATCGGCCGCAAGAGAACCCATGTCACAGAGTGCCCAAGCGACCAGAACGTTGAGGCATCGGGCAGATTTCATGATGCTAACATTAAAGATCATTCACAGATCGCGAGGTTTTTCAGCAGCTTTATAGCCGACACTTTGACGGGAATATCACGGGTTTTTGTCTTCATGGTGTCGTTTTAGCCGCCTATGCCGTACTCGGGCAACAAAAACGTCGGATAACACGCGGCATTCGGATATTGGGGCATGTAAACGATCACCGAACTTCTTCGCCACCGTTCATCCGCCTTTCCACAGGCCGGATTGCTGCGGAGCCGCGAAGCGAACGCCGGACAACGTACACCGCCTCTCCGGGGCGGATCAGGGCGGGAATGGAATCCCGCCCTCCGCTCATCCCTGATTCCTTCCCCCTCATGGCGACACCGTGATGCGCTTGAGGTCCGTCCAGTCGCCGATGGGGCCGTGGTCCTTCCAGAAGCGCAGGCGGTACTCGCGCACCTCGGGGCGGGCGGGATCGAGCAGCGGGTGGCGGTCGCGGAAGCTCGCGCCAGAGAGAAAGCCCCGCACCACAGGCTCCCAGTCGCCGCCGTTGCGGCGGAACTCGGCATAGACGCCCTGATGGCCGTGGCGGCTGTACTGGATGACCACCACCGGCCCCGGCTCCGCACGCAGGGTAAAGGTGGGCACCGGGGACTCGCGGCGGTAGTGATTCTCCTCGATGCCCAGCTCGCGGCCCATGGCCACGGTGTAGCCCGGACGAAACTTGATCCGGCGCACGAGGCGGAAGAGGCGTTTCAAGGCGCCGGGCTTCACCGGCGGGATGGCAGGCGGTGGAGGCAGCTCCAGCACCAGCGGCAGCACGGGATCGTTGCCTGTCCCCTCGCTGAGCCGCTTTTCCAGCGCCGTGGCGGCCCGCGCGGCATGATCCAGCGCGCCGCGGACGTCCCTGCGCTGGTACAACAGCCAGTCGATGTCCGCCAGGGCCTCCGCCACCTCCTCCGGGGCGAGTCCGAGCTGCGGGGCGACTTGGGGAAGCGTCTGCTGGAAGTGGGCGAGCCACAGGTTTTGCTCCGCGCGACGCGGCGGGAAGTAGAGTTGGTGCTTCATGGCCTGGCTGGGGGGTGGAAGATGAAAATCGCCGGACGGCAGCCACGGTGGAGCGTGCGGCAGACCGTTTTCGAGGCCGCGCAGACTCCATCGGGGGACATGCGGACCTTGTTTGCCCTGATCCCTCGGGAAAAGGGATCGCGGCAGACTCGATCCGCCGGATCGCAGACTGAGTTTGCGCCAATCCCTTTTCTGATGGGATCGCGGCAGACTCGATCCGCCGGACCGCAGACGGAGTTTACGCCAATCCCTTTTCTGATGGGATCGCGGCAGACTCGATCCGCAGGACCGCAGACGGAGTTTGCCATGATCCCTTTGCCAAAGGGATCAGGACCGGCTTGGTTGAGCTTGATCCCTTTTGGAAAGGGATTCCCGCAAACCTTCCCGGGAGCATCCCCGGTTCGGTTTGCCCTCATCCCTTTCCAGAAGGGATTGAGCCAGACAGCGTCTGCACCGTGCTCAGAGGAGTTTGCCGCGCCCTGCATCCGCTCCGCCGCATCCTCCATGAAATCTGCGCCGCGGTGGACCGAAGATGCCCGGCGGCATCCGCCCATCGTGGCATCTCCGGCAGGACTGGAGGCACCGTTCATGCCGTGGATTGAACCACAACTCCCGCCCATGGGACAAGATTTTTCATCTCCTGTCGTGCGGATGCCGCATCTGATGAGACTCCCTCAATCCCAGCGTCTGTCACCCGTCGCGACACATCCGCGGACATTTGTTCATGGTTCTGACGTCGAGTCCATGCCCGGCGTCGTCACCTTTTGAGAAAAGCGGTTTCAAAACCACGAAGGGTCACGAATGAGCACGAATGGCTGGCAAAGAGGGAGAATCCATGGGTGAAAACTCGTGGCCCTTGGTGGTTCAACCATCACACATGCTGATGACGCGCAGCATGTCTGGATCAAGCTGCACCACGGAGAGGCCAGGATTGTCATCCTGTGTGTTGAACCATCGAGCGTTCTCAGATTCCAGCGCTTCGCATCCGAGTCGGATTCGTGGTCGTGGGGTTTCCCGCCTGGGCGGACGCGCCTGTGGGGAGGTTTGCATCTTCTCCTTGCGGCCCAGCGGGGGAGTGCTTTGGGAAGAGGGTGCCAACCAGCTCAAGTTCTGTCATTCCAGCCGAAATCATCGCCGCCATCCGTGGCGCGCAGCGCATTGCCGTGGCCTCCCATGTGAGGCCGGATGGCGATGCGGTGGGATCGGTGATGGGCCTCGTCCTGAGCCTGAGGGCGCTGGGAAAAGAGGTCATCGCCATCCTGGAGGACGGCGTGCCCTCCAACCTGGCCTTTCTGCCGGGCGCGGACACCGTGACGCGGCCGGACGGCGGCGTGCTGGAACTGGATCTGGCCATCGCGCTGGACACCGCCACGCATGAGCGCATCGGCGCGGGTTGCGTCAAGGCCTTTTCCACCGCGCCGGTGCTGGTGAACATCGACCACCACGGCACGAACCCCGGCTACGGCCACCTCAATCACATCGACACGAGCTCGCCGGCCACGGGACAGATCATCTACGACCTGCTGAGCCAGCACGGCTTTCCCATCGACGACGCGGTGCGCCAGAACCTCTTTGTGGCCATTTCCACGGACACGGGCTCGTTCCAGTTCTCCAGCACGAACGCGCGCACGCACCGCATCGCCGCGGAGATGCTGGAGGCGGGCCTGGACACCGCGCGCCTGGCGACGCTGTGCTACCAGTCCTTTCCGCGCCGCCGGATCGAGCTCCAGCGCGCCATGCTCAACGAGATGGCCTTCCGCGCGGATGACCGCATCGCGAGCTGGCAGCTCACGCACCGCCTCATGAATGACATCCAGATGGAGCCCGGCGACACCGAGGGCCTCATCGACACGCTGCGCGCGATCGACTCCGTGCTGGCCTGCGTCATTTTTGAGGACATCGACCACGGCAAGGTGCGCGTGAGCGCGCGGTCGAAGGACATGCGGCTGAATGTGTCCGATGTGTGCGCGCGGTTTGGCGGCGGCGGGCACCGCATGGCGGCGGGCGCGCGTCTCAAAGGCCCGATCCACGAGGCCGCCGAAATTTTTCTCCAAGCTCTCGAAGATGAAGTCCGACGACTCGATTAACGGCGTGCTCCTGGTCGATAAAGGCCAGGACATGACCTCCCACGATGTGGTGGCCGTGGCACGCCGCTGCCTGAACACCAAAAAGATCGGTCACTGCGGCACGCTGGACCCGATGGCCACCGGCATGCTCATCCTCGTCGTCGGCAGCGCCACGCGCATCCAGGACCTGCTCATGAGCGAGGACAAGGAGTACACCAGTACGCTGACGCTGGGCGCCACGACGAACACCCAGGACGCCGAGGGCGAGGTCGTCGAGCAGAAGCCCGTGCCCGGGCTGACGAAGGAGGACATCGCCGCCGCGTTCGACCAGTTCAAAGGCGATTTTTACCAGACGCCGCCCATGGTCAGCGCGGTGAAGATCGGCGGCGTGCCGCTCTACAAACTGGCGCGCCAGGGCAAGGAGGTGGAGCGTGAGCCGCGTCTTGTGCGCGTGTACAATTATGAGATCACGCGGGTGGAGCTGCCGCAGGTCGATTTCCGTGTCGTGTGCAGCAAGGGCTTTTACGTCCGCACCTACGCGCATGAGATCGGCCAGAAGCTGGGCTGTGGCGCCCATCTCAGCGCCCTGCGCCGCACACGCAGCGGCCATTTCAAGCTCGAGCCGGGCAAGTGCGTCACCTTTGACATGCTCAAATCCGGTCAGCGGGACGCCTGCATCGCGTCGATGCTGAGTCTGTATGATGTGTCGAAGCTGCGCGGAGCGTGATAGAGCAAGGTTTCATGTTTCAAGTGGCAAGTTTCATGATGGAGGTGCTGTGACGCGCGCTCGATCACGAAACTTGGAGCTTGGAACCTGAAACTCACCGCTCCCGCTGCCACCACCCCAGCGCGAAACCGATCCCGGCGCCGAAACCGAGGCCGTGGAACAGGCCCCAGCCGAGTTTGGCCACCGCTGCCACCTGCGCCTTGTCCCAGCCTTCGATACCGCTTCCCAGAACACCGTACATCCACTTTCTGCCGATGAAGTAGCCGGCGGTGTGCAGCACGAAGAGCAGCAGCGCGCCGGTCCAGAAGCCGGCGGGTTTTTTCACACAGCGCCAGGCGATCCATGAAAAGAACAGCGTGCCCGCCGCCGCGCCGATCCACTCGCTCGGACGCGCCTGGACGCCCAGCCAGCCCGCCGAGGGCAGCTTGATCAAAAACCACGCCGCGCTCCACAGCACAGCGTAGCCGAAGAAGGCGGGCAGAAACATCGCATAAAAACGCCGCAGCCGGTTTTCGCCGCGCAGCAGCCCGCACAGCGCCAGACCCGTCCCGGCCAGGAAAACGAGGGCGATCAAGGCATACATGCCCATCTCGCTACCGCCCAGACGTGGCGCGAAGGCCCAGATCGAGTAAGCGGCGATGCTGACGAGGGCAAAACCCAGGCTGCCGTGCAGGGTGGAGAGGAAGAGGCGGCTCATGACGCGTCCTCAAACGCGTGCGGAAGGTCCAAATCACCACCTGCACGGCGGAAAAGTGACCTGTTTCAGGAAAAAGTCTTTACGGCAGCCCGAAAATGCGGTTTCTGTTCTGGCGAACAGCATTTCATCAACCCACACACACCACACGATCATGGCCCGCGCCCCCAAAGACACCGCCTCCTCCTCCGTTGACCCCGCCGCCGCCAAACTGGCCGAGGCCCGCGCCCGCAACCTCGACCTCGCCCTCCAGCAGATTCAAAAGGACTACGGCGAAGGGGCCATCCTCCGCATGGGAGAGGAGCACAAGGCCGACGTGGCCGTCATCCCCACCGGCAACCTTCTCATCGACCAGGCGCTCGGCGTCGGCGGCTTCGCCCGCGGCCGTATTGTCGAGGTCTATGGCCCGGAATCCTCCGGTAAAACCACGCTCACCCTCACCGTGATCGCCCAGGCGCAGAAAGCAGGCGGCCTGGCCGCCTTCATCGACGTGGAGCATGCGCTCGATCCGGGCTACGCCCGCAAACTGGGCGTCAAAATGGACGAATTGCTCGTCTCCCAGCCCAGCAGCGGTGAGGAGGCCCTGCGCATCTGCGAAACGCTCGTCCGCTCCAACGCGCTCGACGTCATTGTCATCGACTCCGTGGCCGCGCTCGTCACGCGCCAGGAACTGGAGGGCGAGATCGGCGACAGCACCGTCGGCGCGCAGGCCCGTCTGATGAGCGCCGCGCTTCGAAAGCTCACCGCCATCATCAGCAAGGCGCGCACCACCTGCATCTTCACGAACCAGATCCGTGAAAAGATCGGCGTCATGTTCGGCAATCCCGAGACGACCCCCGGCGGCAAGGCGCTCAAATTCTACGCCAGTGTCCGCGTGGACATCCGCCGCATCGGCGCGATCAAGAGCACCGATGGCGTGGTCATCGGCAACCGCACCAAGGTGAAGGTCGTCAAAAACAAGCTTGCGCCGCCCTACACGGAGGCGGAGTTCGACATCATGTACAATGAGGGCATCTCCAATGTCGGCTCGCTGCTCGATCTGGCGATGGACTTCGACATCCTGCAAAAACGCGGCTCCTGGATCAGCTACAAAGGCACGCAACTCGCCCAGGGGCGTGATGCCGCCAAGGAAGTGCTGCGCAACGACGCCACGGTCTATGCCGAGATCGAGGCGGCGGTGAAACAAAAGCTCGCCGAGAAAAAAGACGGCGGTTCCTCCAAGAGCGGCGGCGGCAGTTCCTCTGACGAGTGATCGGCACAGGGCCGCCTGTATTGACAGGGAAGGAGGCGGAGCATTCCGCCTCCTTTTTTGTTACCATAACTTCCAGGCGGCCAGTTCTTTGTCGTTTCGCGCAAACAGGCGGTTTCCGGCAAAAGCGGGATGAGCCCACGTTTTGCCAATGATCTGCCAGCGGGCCAGTTCCTCGCGTTTTTCGCGTGTGAGCGTCACATAGACGACTTCGCCGCTCGCATTCAGCAGCGCGGCCAGGTTCTTCGATTCATCCATCCAGACGAGGCTCATCTGCGGATTGCGATCCTTCGGCGTCAGCGTGTTGTCATCGCTCCAGAGGATTTTGCCCGTCTTCAGCTCAAAAGCCTGCAATCCGCGGTTTTTGTCGAGCATGTAAACGACGCCGTCCTTGAACAACGGTGCCGACATCAGCCCGCAGATGTCTGTTTCGTTCTCCCACAGTAATTCGACACCGGTTCCGAGGCGAAAGGCCTTCGTGCCGTGCCAGTAGCCGGAGACCATGAGCACGCCGTCATGAAACAGCGGCTGCGCGATGCTCACTCCATACGTGATCTTGTAAGGATAGACCCAGTTCACCGCGCCGGTGTCCGGATTCAGGCTCTGCAGATGCTCCGGCCCCCACGCGATGAGTTGACGTGCTCCAGCGTGTGAAATGATCTCCGGCGTGCAGTAGCCGGCCTTGTCAGGCCCGCCGCGCCACACCTCCTTGCCCGTATTTTTGTCCAGGGCGATTACCGAGCCGTCCTTCGCGCCCACATGCAGCAGCACACGATCTCCATCGAGCACCGGGGATGCCGCAAAGCCCCACATCGGCACCTTCGCGCCGCAGGTTTCGACTGTGTTCACTTCCCAGATCACTTTTCCCGTCACCGCATCGAGGCAAAGTGCCATACCCGTCGCACCCAGCGCATACGCACGGCCATCCATGATGTTCACCGACGCACGCGGCCCGGTGCCGTAGTCCATGCCGCCATAGCTCGTCTCCCACTCGTGCTTCCACAGCTCCTTGCCGCTTTCGGCCTCAAAGCACAGCACACGTTCGACCTCCTTCGGCGTTTTGAGGCGGTCCATCACATAAACGCGCCCTTCACTCACCGTCACTCCGCCAAAGCCGGCGCCGATCTCCGTCTTCCAGCGCCGTTCAGGCTCTCTCCTGGAGAAATCAGCGGGAATGCCGTCCGGATTCCATCGTCCGTCACCACTGGCACCGCGCCAGCGCGGCCAGTCCTGGGCGTGAATCGAGGCGAACGCTGCAAGAAAAAGAATGACGATTTTCATGGCTGCTCAATACGACGAAACAAGTGTCAAGCATCGCCCCGAACAAAAGTTTTTCACACATCTCCGACATCTCTTGCCGCTTGAAATGCTCTCGCTAACTCCACGCGTCCCAACCTGAAACTTTAAACCTGAAACTTGGAACTCTTTCATGTCCGCTGCCGCTGAAATCAACATCAACATCGCCCACGTCGAACGCATCGCCGGAGAGCTGAAGCTCAAGCCGATCCAGGTCGGCGCGACGGCCAAGCTGCTCGCCGATGGCGCGACGGTGCCGTTCATCTCCCGCTATCGTAAGGAGGCGACGGGCGAGCTCGACGAAGTGCAGATTCAGAACATCCAGGAGCGCATGGGCCAGCTCGTGGCGCTGGATGACCGCCGCGCGGCCATCGTGAAGTCGCTGGAGGAGCGCAAGCTCATGACGGACGTGCTCCGGGCGAAGATCGACAAGGCGGACACGATGAATGCGCTGGAGGACATCTTCGCGCCCTTCCGTCCGAAGCGTCGCACGAAGGCCACCATCGCGAAGGAGAAGGGCCTGGAGCCGCTGGCGGACTTCATCGAGCAAAACGTGCTCACGAACGCCGTCGATCTCGATGGCGAGGCGGCGAAGTTTGTGAAGCTCGATGCCGAGACGGACGAGTTGAAGGTCAAAGATGCCGCGGAGGCGCTCGCCGGTGCCCGCGACATCATCGCGGAGCGCATCAGCGACACCGCGGAGGTGCGTGCGGCTTTGAGAAAACTGTTCGCGGAGAGTGGCACGGTCACGTCGAAGGTCATGTTTGGCAAAGAGGAGGACCCGGAGGCGCAGAAGTTCCGCGATTACTTCGACTGGACGGAGCCGGTGAAGTCCATCCCGTCGCATCGCATGCTCGCGATCCGTCGCGGTGAAAAAGAGGGCTTCCTGCTCATGCGCATCCAGCCGATGGAGGCGGAGGCCATCGCACTCGTCGAGCGTCTCACGGTGAAGGGCAACAACGCCTGCTCCGCGCAGGTCAAACTGGCTGCGCAGGATGCCTACAAGCGCCTGCTCAGCTCCAGCATGGAGACGGAGGCACGCCTCGAATCGAAGAAGAAGGCCGACGCGGAAGCGGTGAAGGTGTTCGCCGACAATCTGCGCGAGTTGCTGCTCGCGGCGCCGCTGGGGCAGAAGCGCGTGTTGGGCATCGACCCCGGTTTCCGCACGGGTTGCAAGGTCGTCGTGCTCGATGCGCAGGGCCAGCTTGTGTATAACGACGTCATTTACCTGCTCGGCGATGGCAACAGCCTCCTGCATGCGAAGACCCTGCTGCTGAATCTGATCGAGCGATTCAAGATCCAGGCCATCGCCATCGGCAATGGCACCGCCAGCCGCGAGACGGAGATGTTTGTGAAAAAGATCGGCGTGCCCACCTCCATCCCGGTCATCATGGTGAATGAAAGCGGCGCGTCCATCTACAGCGCCAGCGAGGTGGCCCGCGAGGAGTTCCCGAACCACGACGTCACCGTGCGCGGCTCTGTTTCCATCGCCCGCCGTCTCATGGACCCGCTGGCGGAGTTGGTGAAGCTCGACCCGAAGTCCATCGGCGTCGGCCAGTATCAGCACGATGTCGATCAGACGCTGCTCCAGGGCAGCCTCGACAATGTGGTCATCAGCACCGTGAACGCCGTCGGCGTGGAGCTGAACACCGCGTCGAAGCAACTCCTCAGCTACGTGTCCGGCCTGAACAGCGCCCACGCCGCGAACATCGTCGCCTTCCGCAACGAGCACGGTGCCTTCAGCAGCCGCAAAGATCTGCTCAAAGTGCCGCGGCTCGGTGAAAAGGCCTTCGAGCAGGCCGCCGGCTTCCTGCGCATCCGCAACGCGCCGAATCCGCTCGATGCCAGCGCCGTGCATCCGGAGCGCTACCCGCTCGTCGAGAAAATGGCGGCCGATCTCGGCTGCGGCGTGGCCGATTTGATGCAGAAGCCGGAGCTCCGCGCGAAGATCGACTTGAAGAAGTATGTCAGCGCCGATGTCGGCCTGCCCACCTTGCAGGACATCATGAACGAGCTCGCCAAGCCGGGCCGCGATCCGCGCAAGCAGTTCGAGGTCTTCAGCTTCGCCGAGGGCGTGAACGACATGAAGGACCTCACCGTTGGCATGAAGCTGCCGGGCATCATCACAAACGTCACCGCCTTTGGCGCCTTCGTGGACATCGGCGTGCATCAGGACGGCCTCGTGCACGTCAGCCAGCTCGCCGATCATTTCGTGCGAGATGCCGCGGAGGTCGTCAAAGTGGCGCAGAAGGTCATGGTCACCGTCACCGAGGTGGACATCCCGCGCAAACGCATCGCCCTCAGCATGAAATCGAAGCCCGACTTCGAGAAAAAGACCGGCCAGGGCAAGCCGATGGGCCAAGGCGGTGGCGGCGGCCAGCGTAGCTTCTCTGGTGGCGGCAATCGCAGTTCCGGCGGCGGCATGGGCAATCCTTTCGGTGGAGGCGGCGGTGGCGTCGATTGGTTCACCGCCGCGGCGCAGAAGGGGAAGAAGTGAAAGCTGCTTGAATCAGTGTGGCCGTCACTCTGGTTGGTTCCATTTGGCCAGTTGATCTATCGGCAGCCTGTTCTCTTCGTGGAACAGTTCTTCGACAGGTATTTGTTTACCATCCGCTGTCTCTGGAGCGTCTTTGCGTTTGGACATGATTGTGCGAGTCAAGTGTTTGAATGCTGGTTCGTCACAAGGGTCAAGGCCCCGAGTCTAACAGGCCGCTGAAAAACGCCGCCACCGGCCACTGGCCGGTGCCACAGCAGCGCGAGCACCTGCGCTGTAGATCGGGGCAGTGACCCGGTCCGCAGGTCTTGCGGTGTTTTTCAGCAGCCTGCTAATCTCGCGGTTCAAACAGCCCAATATGTGGCGGTTCGCTGAATTGAATGGGTGGAGAATACAGAGATAGGCCGGAGTGGTGAGGGGTTGAATGGATCATGGCCGGCCCCGATGCCGGGAATCTGACAGACCTTGGGAGAATCGATTTAAATACCGCGTTGTTCCGTCGTTGCTTGCCGCCATGCGTTTTGTTCTCGTTCTGCTGCTGTCCATCCCCGTCCTCCACTCGGCGGAGAAGCTGCGTTTCAACCGCGACATCCGCCCGATCCTCTCGGACAAGTGTTTCCACTGCCACGGGCCGGATTCGAAGAAGCGGGAGGCGGATCTGCGGCTGGATGATCGTGCCGCGGCGATCCAGGACGGACACATCGTGCCGGGCAGGCCGGAGAAGAGCCTCATTCTCGACCGTATCCTCTCGAGCGATCCCGATGAGCTGATGCCGCCGCCGAAATCCAAGCTCGGCCAGCTCACCAAGGCGGAGGTGGAAACGCTGCGTCGCTGGATCAGCGAAGGCGCGGAGTATGAGGCGCATTGGAGCTTTGTGCCGGTTCCGGTGCCGGCGGGGAAAATGGCGGTGCAGGACGCGGCGAAGCGCATGGATGAAATCGTGAGCGCAGGCTTGGCGCAGCGCGGTTTGAAACTCCAGCCGAGGGCGGAGGTATCGACCTTGAGAAGGAGGCTGCATTTTGATCTGATCGGGCTTCCGCCTGCGCCGTCCGACCAGACCGGGCCGACCGATCTGATCCCGAAGCTGCTGCAATCTCCCTCGTTCGGTGAAAAGTGGGCCTCCGACTGGCTGGATGTCTCCCGCTACGCGGACTCGTATGGCTTTCAGGTGGACCGGGAGCGGGAGGTGTGGCCGTGGCGGGACTGGGTGGTGAAGGCGCTCAACGAGAACCTGCCTTTCGACCAGTTTGTGACCTGGCAGATCGCCGGGGACCTGCTGCCGCAGGCCACGGATGAGCAAATCCTCGCGACGGCCTTCAACCGCCTGCATCAGCAGGAGGCGGAGGGCGGCAGTGTGGAGGAGGAATACCGTGTGGAGTATGTGGCGGACCGCGTGCAGACCTTTGCCACGGCGTTTCTCGGCCTTACGTTTGAGTGCGCCCGCTGTCACGATCACAAATACGACCCCATTGCGCAGAAGGAGTATTACGGGCTGTTTTCGATGTTCCAAAACATCGACGAAGCGGGGCTATATTCGTTCTTCACGCCTTCGCCGCCAACACCCACGCTCATGATGATGGACGAGCCGACCAAAGCGAAGCTCGTCGATGCCAAGGCGAAGGTGGCGGCGTTGGAGAAGAAGCTGCCGAAGCATCTCACGAAGCCCGATTTGGAGCACGGTGAGATCGCGCGGTTCAGCTTCGACAAGCTGGAGAAGAACACGCTGGCCAATCAAATCGACCCGAAGAGCCCCGCGACGCTGAAAGGCGAGAACAAGCTCGTGGCGGGGCATGAAGGCAATGCGGTGCAATTCACCGGCGATGACGCGGTGGATACCAAAGTGGGGAATTTTCAGCGTCATGAGCCTTTCAGCGTGTCGCTGTGGATGCAGACGCCGGATGTGAAGGAGCGTGCGGTGGTGTTTCATCGCTCGCGGGCCTGGACAGATGCCGCCAGCCGCGGCTACGAACTGCTGATCGAGGAAGGAAGGCTCAAGTGGTCCCTCATTCACTTCTGGCCCGGCAATGCGATCTCCATCCGCACGAAGCAAACCATCCCGCTGAAGCAGTGGCTGCATGTCGTCGTGACGAATGACGGTTCCAGCCGGGCCGATGGCCTGCGCATCTTTATCGACGGCAAACTGGCCGCGGTGGAGATCATTCGCGACAATCTCACCAAAAACATCCTCGGCGGCGGTGGCGACACGATTTCGCTCGGCGAGCGGTTTCGTGACCGCGGGTTCAAAGATGGCCTGATTGATGATTTTCGTGTTTTCAGCCGCGATGTGAGCCTGCCGCATGAGTTGAAGCTCGATGAAGCCACCGCCGCAAGGGCGGAGGTGACCAAGCTGCTCGATGCGCAAAAGGAGATGATGGTCATGCGGGAGCTTCCGCAGCCGAAGAAGGCCTACACGCTCATCCGCGGTGAATACGACAAACGCGGCGAGGAGGTCGCCGCGGTCACGCCGGCCGCTTTGCCGCCGATGAAGCCGGAATGGCCGAGAAACCGTCTCGGCCTCGCGAAGTGGCTCACAGCTCCGAATCATCCGCTGCTGGCTCGCGTGACGGTGAACCGCATCTGGGCCAGCTTGTTCGGTCGCGGCTTGGTGAAGACTTCGGAGGACTTTGGCAGCCAGGGCGAGCGTCCGCTGTATCCCGAGCTGCTCGATTTTCTCGCCGGGCACTTCATCGCGAGCGGTTGGGATGTGAAAGGGCTGATCCAGACCATCGTGTCGAGCCAGACCTACCAGCAGCGCAGCCTCGCCGATTCCGCGACGATGGCGGATGACCCCGACAACCAATGGCTGGCCCGCGGTCCGCGGCATCGCCTGAGCGCCGAGATGATCCGCGACAATGCGCTCGCGATTTCGGGCCTGCTGCAAACGCAGATCGGTGGTCCGCCGGTCTATCCGTATGAGATGACGGAGGCCTTCAAACCCATCGGTCCGAGTGCTGGCGATGCGGTCTTCCGCCGCAGCCTTTACACCACCTGGCGTCGCACGAGCCCACCGCCCGCGATGCTGGCCTTTGATGCGCCGCGTCGGGCGGTTTGCACCGCGAAACGCGAGCGCACGGACAGTCCGTTGCAGGCGCTCATCTTGCTGAATGGCCCGCAATTCGTCGAAGCGGCTCGCGTGCTGGCCGAGAAGCTCCTCGCGGAGTCGAAAGGTGATCTCGCGAAGCTTATCGAGAGCGCTTTCCTGCATTGTTTGAGCCGCAAGCCGGACGTGAAGGAGCTTTCCATCTGCCAGCAACTCCACGCGGAGCAGTTGGCGCATTTCACGAAGGATGCCGCGGCTGCGAAGAAGCTGCTCGAAGTCGGCACGCGGAAGCCGAAGACGCCTTCAGCCGAGCTTGCTGCCGCTGCCGTGCTGGTGCAGGCGCTCATGAACCACGACGAGTGCGTGGTGAAGCGGTGACGAGGCCTCACAGGGTCTGGTGGATGCGGCCCAGCGCCATGAGGATGTAGCTCGTGGTGAGCACGGGATCGCTCTCCATCCAGCGGCCCTCGGAGTTGGCCCATGAGCCGTCACCTTTTTGCAGGTTGAGGAGCTTTTGGGTGATGTCGGCGCGCCAGTCGATGGTTTTGCCATCCTTGGTCTGAATGAAGTCGAGGCCGGCGATGGCGAGCGCCTTGCTCATCGTGTGATAGTAGTAATACAGGCCCTGTGCGCCGAGGCCGGGGTTTTCCTCGACGGTGTAGTTCTTCTGCAGCCACTCGATGACGGCCTTCACACGCGGGTCGTTCTTGTCGAGGCCGGCGTAGATGTAGCTGAGCAGGCCGGCGTAGCTGATGCTGCCGTAGCTGCGCAGGGAGATGGTGCCGTCCGGGTTCTCCACCTTGGCGCCACGGGTTTCGGTGGGGTTGTAGATGAAGCCGCCGGCGTCGGCGGGATCTTTGCTGACCCAGCTCGATTTGTTGCTTTCCGGCCGGTTCTGGCAGCGCTGGATGAAGTCGATGGCCGCTCCGAAGTTGAGTTGCGGCTCGTTTTTGGCGGCATCGCCTTTGTCGGCGAGGAGGCTCTGGGCGTAGTAGAGCGCCTCCAGGGCAAAGGTGGTGTTGGAGAGGTCGGCGTGGGTGGCTTTTTCCTCGCCATAACCGATGCCGCCGTCGGTGGGATTGTCCGCCTTGCCCTTTTCGTCGAGGTCGAGCTGGCGGGTGACGAGGTAGCGGCGGGCCTTGAGCATGACCTCCTCGTTCTCCGGCCTGTTGTACAACAGCAGCGCGGTGAGGGCGATGGCGGTGTTGTAGGTGGCGCGGGCCTTGATGGTGATGGAGCCGTCCGGTTTTGCCTGGCTGACGAGATAGCGCGTGGCTTTTTCGACCTCGGCCGGGACAGGATCACCGGCCTTGCGGTTGGGATCGAGCATGAAGGCGGTGACGGCGAGGCCGGTCATGGCGACGGGTTCCGCCTCCCCCCACTGGCCGGTCTGGGGGTTCTGCTGCTTGCGCAGGAAGTTCAGCCCGCGCTCGACGCCGAGGCGCAGCTCCTGCTTGAGTGATTCATGGCGCGGGGCCTGGGAGGCTGCCTGCCCAAAGGCGGTCACGCTGGCCAGGGAGAGGGTGAGGAGAAAAGCGGCTGTTTTCATGAGGGAAGGGGACGGCGAAAGGCGGTGGCGTCAACCTCCAAGAGGCCCTGGGAGGGGCCGCGGGCCATTCTTGTCCATCCTGGCGCTGGCAGGGCCTATTTTTGACCGGTCTTGCCCGCCGGGGTGATGATGAGGGTCACCTGGGTCTCCTCCGCCGGGATGTTGTCGGGCATGCTGATCCAGAGCTCGTCACGGTGGTTGCCCCTGGCAGAGGAGTTGATGATGGCCGCACGGTCCACATAGGTGGAGATGATGGAGCCGGTCATCTCCGCGACGAAGCCCTCCTTGTCGATGCGCGAGCCATTGAAAATCCAGGTGTCGAGATCGGGCGGGGTTTTGCGGGTGTCACTGTTCTGGATGAAGTTGGACAGCGGGACGCGTGTGGCCTTGCCGTCCTGCATCCATTCGCAATGGATGGCGAGGAGGTTGGCGCCGGGTGTGGCGGGCGTGGTTTCCTCCGTGGGCGGGTAGGGGCGCTCCTCCGTGGGGGGAAGTTTGTCGAGCAGACCCTGGGTGGCGGGCTGGTAGTTCGCCAGCAGGAGGGCGAGCTGGATTTCGACGGGGCGCACGACGGTGTGAAGGATGGTCTCGTGCACCTTTTCGCCCGTTTCATGACAGAGGGCGTATTCGATGGGCAGCTTCTGGTGCAGCACGCTGCACGGGATGCGCAGCTCCCGGGTGGCAGCGTTGATCTGGATGCCGTTGAGGTCGAACAGGCCGGGAGAGATCTGTTTGAGAGCCTTTTTAGCCTCCTCGAACACGACAGGGGCACCGGACTTGGGCGCGGCGGTGTCCTGGGCGGCGGCGCAGGTGAGAAAGGTCAGCAGGGGGAGGGCGAAGAGGCGCATGGTGGCTTTGAGGATGACGGTTCAACGGCAGGTCCGGCAATGTCTTGGGGTGAAGAGGTCCGCTGGAGGTCAAACGGGCTGGGTGCTGGTGCCGGGACTGAGGCGGAGGAAGGAAAGGCCACGGCGGGCAATCCGCATGAGGTCATCGAGCACCATGTAGCACATGGGAACGAGGAACAGGGTGATCACCGTGGCAAAGAGGCTGCCGTAGCCCATGGCGACGGAGACGGGCGTGAGGAACTGCGCGCTGGTGGCCTGGGCGGCCCGGTTGTCGCCGAAGATCCATTCAAGGATCTGCTTCAGGACAGGCGGCGAGTTTTCCACCATGGGGCCCAGGTTGAAGATGAGAGGCACGAGGCCCACAAAGGTGGTGATCTGGGTGAGGAAGATGGCGCGGAAGCGGGACGCGCCGCCTTCAGTGACGGCGGAGGCCATGTCACCGCCTTCATCACGCAGTTCATTGATGCGGTCCACGAGGACGAGGGTGTCGTTCACGATGACGCCGGAGACGGCCAGGATGCCGCAGAGGCTCATCAGGCTCAGCGGCATGTCGTGGATGAGATGGCCGAGCGTGGCGCCGACGACGCCAAAGGGGATCAGGATGAGCACGATGAGGGGCTGTAGGTAGCTTTTCAGCGGGATGGCGATCAGCGCGTAGAGGGTGAAAAGCACCAGCATGGAGGAAACCAGGAGCATCGACTGGCTCTCCTGCTCGCTGCGCGCCTCGCCCTCAAAGGTCCACCCGATGTGCGGATGCTGGGCCATGAGCTCGTCGAGCAAAGGCACGAGGGATTCGCGCACGACGACGGGATTGGTGGTGGCCTTGTTGACATCGGCGGTGATGTTCAGGGCACGGCGGCGGTCCACGCGTTTGATGGAGGTGAAGCCCTTGCCCACCTTTGCCTCCGCGACGCGGGCGAAGGGGATTTCCAGGCCGTTGGCGGCGCGCACGCGCAACGTGTCGAGCGTGGCGAGAGATTTGCGGTCATCCTTCGGATAGCGGAGCATGACCTTCACCTCATTCCGGCCGCGCTGGATGCGCTGGACCTCGTCGCCAAAGAAAACGCCGCGCACCTGGCGGGCGAGGTCATTCACCGTGAAGCCGAACTGCTGCGCCTCCGGCTTGAGGCGGAGCTGGATCTCGTTGCGGCCGGAGTCCAGGCTGTCCGTCACATCATACACGCCGGCGATGGTGGAGAGGCGTGCCTTGATCTGCTCGGAAAGGGCCAGCAGCTCGTCGGGATTCGTGCCGGTGAGCTGGATGTCGATGGGATCACCGCTGCGCATGATCTCGGCGCGGAAGGTGAGCTCCTCGGCGCCGGGGATGCTCTTGGCGCCGTAGGCCGCCTCGATGCGCTTCCGCCAGTCCGCCGCCATGTCCACGGTGCTGACCTGCATGCTGCGCTCCTCGGGGCCGTAGGTCTCGATCGTCACCTCGCCACGATGGTTGCCGCTTCCGCCGGAGGAGCCACGGGAGCTGCTGGTCATGCCGGAGCTGGCGATGATGTTGCGGATGACCGGACGGCCGTCGGGACCGACGTAGTCTTTGCGCATCTGCTCCGCCAGTTCGTAGATCCTGGCGATATGCGCGTCGGTGGTCTCAAACGGAGTGCCGTCGAGCATCGTCAGGCGGCACTCGATGCGTTCGGAGGCCACTCGGGGAAAAAAGGTCCTCGGGATGCGGTCGCTGAAATAGATGGCGAAGAGCACGCCGAGGCCGCCGAACACGGTGGCGAGCACACTGTAGCGGAAATGGATGCAGAAACGCAGCGCCGGGCGGTACACGGACTTCACAAAACGCGCCAGCAGCCGCTCCGAGACACGGTGGACGGGATCGAGGGCGTCGGACGCGGTGCTGAGCACCGGAAAGCGGTGCGCCAGGTGGCTGGGCAGGATGATCTTGGTCTCCATCAGCGCCAGCAGCATCACGCTGATGAAAATGATGGCGATGGGCTGGAACATGACCCCAAAGTCGCCAAACCCGGCGGCCATGGGCATGAAGGCGGCGATGGTGGTGAGCACGCCGAAGGTGATGGGCGCGGCGAGGCGCCGCACGCCCTCGATGGCGGCATCGAGCGCGCTCCGCC
Source organism: Verrucomicrobiaceae bacterium (assembly GCA_015075365.1). Lineage (GTDB taxonomy): Bacteria > Verrucomicrobiota > Verrucomicrobiia > Verrucomicrobiales > Verrucomicrobiaceae > Prosthecobacter. The sequence continues at coordinate 1,492,440 of JABTUN010000002.1, read as the reverse complement.
CCTCCTGCCGGAAGGTGTCCACCTGCTCCGCGGTGACGATGGCGTCATCGACGACGATGCCCAGCACGAGGATGAAGCCGAAAACGGAGCTGAGATTGATCGAGAGATCAAACAGCGGCATGAGCGCGAAGGCGCCGAGAAAGCTCATGCACATGCCCACGGCCACCCAAAAGACCGCGTCGAAACGCAGGAAGAGCCCCACGCAGATGAAGACGAGGATGAGGGAGCTGCGCGCGTTTTGCAGCAGGAGGTTGATGCGGCCCTTCACGATCTTTGAGCGGTCGTTCCAGAACTCCAGCCGCACGCCGTCCGGCAGCCGGCTGCCTTTGGTGAGGATGTACTGTTTGACGTTCTCGGCGATCTCGATGGCGTTTTGCGACTTCTCCCGCATGACCGTGATGGACACGCAGCGCGTGCCGTTGAGCCGGGAGATGAGCTGGTTCTCGTTGAAGCCATCAGCGATCTTCGCGATCTCGCCGAGCGTGAGCTTTGTGCCGTCCTGCCGGGTGAGGACCACGATGCGGGCGTAGTCCGCGCCGCTGTAGGCGCGCCCGCGCGTGCGGATGGAGACATCCCCCGCCTCGGTCTGCACCACACCGGCGGGCAGGTCGATGGCGCTGCCGCGGATGGCGGCGCTGATTTGATCCAGCGTGAGGCCGTGTTTGCGCAGCGTGGCCTCCGGGATCTCGATGCTGATCTCGTAGGGGCGCACGCCGCTGAGGTTCGCGTGCGAGATGCCGGGCAGCGCGGCGATCTCGTCGCGGATCTGCTCTCCGAGGCGCCGGAGATCGCGCTCCGACATGTCGGCGGCCAGCATCACGCTGATGACGGAATCCAGATGGTCGTCCTGCTGGATGACGGGGCGCTCCGCCAGCGCGGGGAAGTTCGGGATCGCGTCAATGCGGATCTTGATCTCGTCGATGATGTCCCGGATCTGGGAGGCGTCGTTGACCTCGATCATCACGTTTCCGCCGCTGGAGGACGCGGTGGAGACCATGCGCTTGATGCCGGTGACCTGCTGGATGGACTCCTCAATGCGCAGGATGATCGTCTCCTCGACCTCCTCCGGCGTGGCGCCCGGATACGGCACCTGGATGGACAGGAAGCGGGAAGGCATGTCCGGAAACACCTCCAGCGGAATGCGTCCGGTGAGCAGCGTCCACAGACCCAGGCCCATGATGGCGAGCATGAGCAGATTGGCGGCGACGGAGTTGCGGGCGAACCAGGCGATCATCGGGGCGTAGAACGAGGGGCAGGGGGCGGCGGGATGGTCAAGAGGGCAGGAGCGGGGTCAAGAAGCCAGCAAAGGTGCTGGCTGAAGTCTCTTGCGCCGGAAGGGAACGGGTGGATGCCCGGAACCTTCCCGCCAATCTCAATATGGCGGCATTTGCGCATCCTTGGGCCGGTTTTGTGATCCGCTAGTATATGAACGCGCTCCCGCGTTGGAGTCCGCGACGCGCATCCCATTCAACCCGCCCATCCATCCCATGAAAGCGCTCCTCGCCCCCTTGTTCCTCAGCCTGGCCATGGCCTCCACCGTTTTTGCCGCCTGGCCCATCAACGACATCTGCCCTGTCGATGGCAAAAACGCCCGCCCGATCTACCGCGTGAAGACCGCGGAGGGTTTCGTGGCTTTTTGCTGCGTGAGCTGCCTCCAGGCCTTTGAACGGGCCCCTGGCAAATACTCGGTCAAAAAGAAGGAAATGGCGAAGTGAGGCCGCCGGCCAGGGCCGTCACTTCTTCCAGAATTGAAACCACTTTTTGGGCGGCGGCGGTTCCGCGGGCACAGCAGGCTTGACTGGTGCCTTTTTCGCCGGCGGCGGTCGCGGAATCGGTTTCGGTCCCTCGATGATGACAGGCATGCCTTTGCTGATGTGCTTCACGAGGCGCACCACATCCCAGTTGGCGGTGCGCATGCAACCGTGGCTGGCGCTGCGGCCGATGGTCTGCGGCGAATTGGTGCCGTGGATGCCGATGCCCGCCTTGCTGAGTCCGATCCACATCACGCCGACCGGGTTGTTCGGGCCGATGGGCAGGTTGTAGGCGTTGTCCGTGCGCACACCATAGTTCAGGACGCCCGCGTCCCAGCGGAAGGTGGGCATCTGGGTGATACCGACGATTTTCCAGGTGCCGGGAGGCGTGGCCAGGTGGCCGCTGCCGGGCGTGATGGGCAGGCTGGCCAGCATTTTGTCACCCTCATGCACGCCGAGCAGCTTTTCACGCGTGTCGATCTTGATGACGCGGGTGCTCTGAAACTCCGGGACCTCAGGCAGGCTGGCCACAGGTTCCAGCAGCTCGATCTGAAAAGGATCGGCCACATTCGGCACCTTCACCTCGTCCCCTGGTTTCAGCGCGCTCATCTTCCGCGGCTGGTTGAGCCATCCGATCAGCTCCGGCGAGGTGTGGTATCGCTCGGTGAGGAATTCCAGCAGCGAATCATAGGGCAGGTACTTCTTTTTGCTTTGCAGCGAGGGTTTCGAGGGCACATCGCCGATGAATTTCAGGTCTTCTTCCCGGATCGTGTAGGTCGTGTAAAGCTCAGTGATGCCCGAGAGATCGAGCGTGTGTGCCTCGATTCCAGTCTCCGCCATGCCGTTGGCCTTTTGGTAGCGCTGGAGTGCCTTGGTGGTGAATTCACCCGGCCTGCCGTCCACTTTTCCGGGGCCAAAGAGTTTCGCGTCGAGGAAGATTTGCAGCCTCAGGATGGATTCGACCGGTTCGGGTGCCGGCGGCAGAGTGGGAGGCACCGCGGCCACCTCTTGCGCGGCCGCCATCCGGCAGGCAAAGGCCAGCCAGGTCATCAGGCAGGAGACAAGGATCGTCTTCATGGCAATAAGCGGCTGGTGGGTCACGCGGCGCATCATAGGGGCAAGGGCCTGTGAAGCAAGCCACAGGCCACCGGCGATGCGGTGCCACTTTGGGAACGGGCGTTCATCCATTCCGGCGGCGCAGGCCGATGTAGGCCAGCACCAGGCCCACTACGAAATGCACGCCCAGCATGGCGGCAGCGATGGCGGGCGTGGCAAACCAGGTGCGCACCAGGGTCGTCAACGGCCCGAACACCGTGTCACCCTGGAGCGTGTCCAGAATGCCGGACCAGCCATAGTGCGCGGTGATGAAGGGGTGCACCAGATGGCCCACCATGCGCGGAAAACCCAGCAGCGCGCCGCTCAGCAGCACATTCGCGCTCAGCAGGGTGAGGCAGATGCTGTGGGCGCGCTCCGCCGTGCGGGAATTGGCGGAGATGCCCAGGCAGAGCGCCGCAAAGGCCATCCCGGTCAGCGCAGGCAACGCCAGCCGTGTCCCGCCGTGGCCCGGCAGCCCGCCGCTGACGAGTTCGAGGAACATTCCCATCCAGAAGCTCTGTAGCAGGGACATCGGCATCACAAAGAACAGCGCGGAGAGCAGCGCGGCCGTGGGGCGCACGCCCGCGGTGCGTTCCCGGTCGTAGGTGGCGCGGCGCGCGGCGATCTCCCGCGCCGCCAGGCGCAGGCTCATGAAGAGGATGAGCAGCACCATGATGAAATAGATCATCGAGATCGTGTAGGCGGCGGCCCAGGGCTCCCCGGCGGGCGTTCCTTTCAGGGCGGCAAGATGCTTCAGGTTCGGCTGGAGCAGCAGCCAGGCCACGACCGGCGCGCCTGCCAGCAGGCTGAGATGCACGATCCACTCCCGAGGCGTGCGGCGCAGCAGGGTCCAGCGGCGCTTCATGAGATGAGCGGCCTGGGAAAACAGTCCGGGCAGCGGCAGCACCGGGGCTTCCTCCTCCTCCGCGGCCTTTCCGGCCTCTCCCGAGGCGGCATCCGCCTCCTTTTGCCGCATGACGATCGTCTGGTCCGTGTCGCTCAACTCCTCCTCGGCGGCGGAGAGCTCCTCGCCCGTGCGGCCGAGCTTGAAGGCCGCGTAGTAGGAGTCGCGGTGGCGCATCCAGGAGTCCCCCCAGCGTTGCGCGGGGCGCTTTGCCAGGCGGGAGTACACCTCGTCATAAGTCGGCACGGTGAAATAGTGCGGCAGCGCCTTGGCCGGGCCATGGTAGGCCACAAAGCCCTCGTGCAGCACCAGCACCGTGTCATAGGCGGCCAGGTTGGCCAGACTGTCCGTGGCATGAATGACGATGCGTCCCGGGCGGTCCGCCGCAACCATGCGCATGAGCGCCTCCATCTCGCGCTCGGAGCGCACATCCAGCCCGGCGGTGAAGTCATCACACAGCACCAGCACCGGGTCCGCCACCAGCGCCAGGCCCAGTTTCAGCCGCCGGCGCTGCGGCAGCGCCAGGCCGGACACGCGCTCCGTGGCGATGTTCTCCAGCCCCACCAGCACGAGGATGTGGGACACCTTGGCCACGATCTGGTCGCGGCTGAGGCCCGCACCGCGCAGCATCAGGGCGCTCATGAGGTTCTCGCGCACGGTCAGCTTCTCATGCAGGCAGTCGTCCTGCGGGGTCACCCAGCCCAGTTGGTTCGCGTGCAGAGGCCGGGTGATCAGGTCGCGCCCGTTCAGCGTGATGGTGCCACTGTCCGCGTCCGCCAGCCCGGCCAGGATGCGCAGCAACGTGGTCTTTCCGCTGGCGGTGGGGCCGATCAGGGCCAGCAGATGCCCGCCCGGCACGATGCAACTGACCTGCTCGAGCACCTGCAAAGGCTCCTTGCCCTTGCGGGCCACGACGTGGGCGAGTTGGTTGATTTCGAGCATGGAGCGCGATGTAAGCGCATGCCGGGAGCGGGTTCAAGGCACAAGGTTTGCCCGCCGCGCCCCTTACGGTCCACAGATGCGGACGCAAACCCATGGGCCTCAGGTTTCAGGTTCCCTCTGACCTCAGACCTCTCACGTGTCACCAGCTCCCTTGTCCGCCCAACAACTACCGCCGCAGCGCGGTGATGAGCTCATCCACCTTGTCCCATCACCGCGCTGCGGCGTTGAGGCGGCTGTGGCGGAAGAGGACAGCGGGTGAGAGGTGAAACCTGGAACCTGGAACCGGTGGCAGCCGGGTGGCGTGCCGCGCCAATTTTCACACAAACTTTTTTTGAAACGGATGCCGCCACACCTCGTTTAAGCCCGCCCGCGCGGTCTTTGCTCTCCAGCTGCGCCGCACGCAACCACAAACCAACAGACACATACACCCATGAAAGCACTCACCTCCATCCTCTCCATCCTGGCTCTCGCCGTCACCGTCCACGCCGCCGAAGGGGACAAGAAACCCGAGGCCGGCAAGAAGAAGGCCCCGATGAACGCCGACGAGATGATCAAGCGCCTCGACAAGGACGGCAACGGCTCCATCTCCAAGGAGGAGTACCTGGCCTCCCCGCAGGCCAAGAAGGACACCGCCAAGGCCGAGGAGCGCTTTGGCAAGATGGACAAGAACAAGGACGGCTCCCTCTCCAAGGAGGAGCTGACCCCGAAGCCGAAGAAGGACGCCAAGTAATCCCTCCCGGCTGATTGAAGCCACCGACGAGCCGCATCCGGGGTCCGGATGCGGCTTTTTGCGGGCTGTGTTCCGATCCGGGAAGCCGGATCAGGCCCGGATTTCCTCGCCGGTCTGCGCATTGGCGAGGGTGAACTGCTCCCGGTGGTAGGTGGGATCGGTGCGGAAGGTGAGGCGCGCGCCGTATTTGCGCTCCAGGGCGACGAGGAGCTCGCCGTCCTCGGTTTTGAGGCGGTTCATCACGTCCGGCTGGACGATGACGAGGATGCTGCGCTCGTTCTCCTTGGCGCGGCCGAGCACGGCGGCGAGGCGGCGCTGGAGCTCGACGCTCATGGTGAGCGGTGTCTTGACCTGGCCGTGGCCTTTGCAGTAGGGGCAGGGCTCGTAGAGCGTGGTGCCGAGGGACTCGTTGAGGCGCTGGCGGGTCATCTCCATGAGGCCGAAGGGGCTGATCTGCTGCACCTGGGTCTTGGCCTTGTCCCGCTTGAGGTGCTGGAGCATGAGCTTGTACACGGCCTGCTGGTCCTTGCGGTGCTTCATGTCGATGAAATCGACCACGATGAGGCCGCCCATGTTGCGCAGGCGGAGCTGGCGGGCGACCTCGGCGGCGGCCTCGAGGTTGGTTTCGAGCAGGAGTTTGTCGACATCCTTGTGGCCCTTGTTGCGGCCGGTGTTGACGTCGATGGCGACGAGGGCCTCCGTCTGGTCGATGACGATGTAGCCGCCGCAGGGCAGCCAGACCTGGCGGTAGAAGGCGTTGTCGATCTGCTTCTGGATGCCGTAGTGCTCAAAGATGGCGGTCTGGCCCTGGTAGAAGTTGATGCGGCGTTTCGCCCGGCGGGAGATCTGCGCGGCCATCTGCTGCATGCGCTCGACCGTGGGCTGGTCATCGCAGGCGACCTCGTCGATGTCCTCGGTGAGGAAGTCACGCACGGTGCGCTCGATGAGATCGGGCTCCTGGAGGCAGCACACGGGGGCGGGCTGGTTGTCCCGGATGGCGATGGTGTCGTTCCACTGCTCCAGCAGGATGCTGAGGTCCCGGACGATGTGCGCGGCGCGCTTGCCGGCGGCCTCCGTGCGCAGGATGATGCCCATGCCCTCCGGCAGGATGTGCATTTTTTCGATGATGCGGCGGAGGCGGGCGCGCTCCTTGGGGTCCTCGATCTTGCGGGAGATGCCGCAGGTCTCGTTCAGGGGCATGAGCACCAGGAGACGGCCGGCGAGGGAGATGTTGGTGGTGACACGCGGGCCTTTGTTGCCGACGGGACCCTTGGTGACCTGGACCATGATCTCCGAGCCGACGGGATAGAGGCTGGGAATGTCCTTGGAGTCGATGCGCTTCTTTTTCTTGCCTCCGCCACGGCTGACCTCCTCCATGCCGTCGAGCGCGGCGGGGATGGCGTCCCAAAAATGGAGGAACGCGTTTTTGTCGAGGCCGATGTCGATGAACATGGCCTTCAGGCCCTGCTCGATGTTGCGCACCTTGCCTTTGAAGACGCTGCCGATGATGCTGGAGGTGCCGACGCGCTCGATGTTGTATTCCTCCACGACGCCGGAATCCAGGAGCGCGACGCGGTTCTCCAGTTTCTCGCAGTTGATGACAAGGCGCACGCCGCTTTTGATGTCGCGTTTGCCGGTGAGGAGTTCTTTGATCCGTTGAACGAAGGTAAGTGCCATGGGGTGAGTTTCTCTCGAAAGGAATGTGGGAGCCGGTCCTCAGCGGAAGAGCCGGCGCAAGAACCCGCCGCCCGAGGGCGCGGGGGATGGATTGGATTCCTGAGAGCCTCCCCGGCTGAAAATCCCGGCCCTGCTCACTGGCACGGCCTTTGGCACTTTCTGACCCGAGTCCGCTCCGCCCGGTCCCGCTGAACCGGACTGACGCTTGATGTTCGGCCTCGCCTTTCGCGACGGGGCCTCGTCCTGCGTCTCACGATTGGGCGCACTCACGCCCGTATCGCCGTCTTCGTCTGCCGCGCCGGGCACCACTGGTACCGCGGCATCCGCATACTCGACGGATGGAATATGATTGAAATGGCCTTCGGCGGGCGGCATTTCGCCCACGGCCAGTTGCAAGGCGCCGCTCTCGATGGCCAGGCACTGCTCCAGCACCCGCCGGGCCACCGGTGCGGCGCAGCCGCCGCCTGATTTGCCGTTTTGCACCAGCACCGTGCATGCGAAGCGCGGATTCTCATAGGGCGCGAAACTGATGAACCAGGTGTGGTTGTCGTCCACCTTCACGTTTCTCTCATTGCGCCGCCAGTTCTGGGCCGTGCCGGTCTTCCCGGCCACCTCGATGCCTGGAATGCGGGCCGATTTGCCCGTGCCGCCGGCGTCATTGACCACCTTCCACATGCCTTTGCGGATGACCTCGATCTCCTCCGCCTTGACGCGTGAGGAGAGATCCGCGCGCAGGCTCGGCTGCTGCTCGATCTCGATCTTGTCACCGTCCATCACCCGCTTCAGCAGGTGCGGACGCCAGGATTTGCCCCCGTTGGCCACGGTGGCGGTGACCGCGGTCATCTGCAGCGGCGTGGCCAGCACCGCGCCCTGGCCGATGGACACATTGGCGGTGTAACCGTCGCTCCAGCGGTCGTTGGGATGATTCGCGCGCAGCCAGTCCGGGTTTGGCAGGATGCCGCCACGCTCGTCATCGAGTTCGATGCCGGTTTTCTCCCCCACGCCCAGCATCCGGCCGATCTCGGTGATGCGGCTGATCTTGGCGGCGTTGCCATACTGGTAGAAGAAGCAGTTGCAGGACTTCATGATGGCATCGCTGAGCTTGAGATAGCCGTGCGCGCCGCCGCTCTGGCGCTGGATCCAGCACTGCATCGTCGTGCCGCCGTAGCTGACGGCACCGCCGCAGTTGTAGCCGTTCATCTGGATGCCGGCGAGGCAGCCGGCGAAGGAGATCGGGATTTTGAACGTGGAGCCGGGCGTGTAGGCGCTGACCGAGCGGTTCATCAGGGGATTGGTCTTGTTCGCATTCAGGTCATCCCAGTCCGCCTGGCTGATGCTGGGGATGAACTTGTTCGGGTCGTAGGAGGGCACGGAGGCCATGGCCATCACCTCGCCGTTGGTCACATCGATCACGACCACGCTCCCGCGGCCCACTTTGCCGTCCCGCAACGCCTTTTCCGCCACGACCTGCATGCGCGCGTCGATGGTGAGATACACATCATTGCCTTTGCGCGGCGGCTCGTAGCCTTTTTCGCCGACCATCCGCCCGCGGCGGTCCTTCTGCATGGTGCGCACCCCTGGCTTGCCGCGCAAATGCTCGTCGAAGCTCTTTTCGACCCCCGCGACGCCAAATTCATCCGGCACGAAGTAGTTCCAGCCTTTGCGTTCCTCGGCGGAGGAGCGCTGGTCGTCCGGGAGGCTGACATAGCCCAGGAGATGGCACGCCAGCGCGCCCTTGGGGTAAACGCGTGAGGCGCGCTCATCCACCGTGACGCCCGGCAGCCCCAGGTTGTGCTCCGCGATGCGGCTGAACTCGTCAAAGCTGAGGTTGTCGCGATACACCCACGGCACCGCCGCTCCGAAGGTGCGGAAGTGCGTGCGCATGGCCTTCGCATCCTCCTCACGGTCCGCCTGCCTGGCGTACTTTCTCTCCACGCCCAATTGAATGAGATAGGGTTCGATCGACTCCTCGAAGATCTTCACGATGTCGGGTTCCTTGGTCTCCCGCAGGATCCGGTTTTTATCGGCTGTGGCAAAGATGTGCATCGGCAGTTCGGGATACTTTGAAGGCACCTGCCGCCGGTAATCCGCCACCACCTCCGCCAGATTCACACGAACCTCAAATGTGGCCTTGTTCGCCGCCAGGGTGATGCCGTTGCGGTCCTTGATCTCCCCGCGCGGCCCGGGAATGCGCGCCCGCTCCTCCTTCGCCCCCGGAATCATCCGCGCAAACTCCTCCCGCCGCATGAACTGCAATGACCACAGCCTGTACGACAGCACCCCGAGCCCGCCAAGCATGACGAGCGCGAGCAAATACAGTCGGAAGCGGTATTTAACGACCATCGAATCGGTATCTCAGACCCTCGTACTTGATTTCATAGCTCGACACGCGGGCCAGCGAGTAAAGCATGAGAAAAATGAGCGGGGAGGCCAGCATGGCAAGCAGTGTGTCAGTGATCAGCTTTGTCCAGACCATCGCCTCGAACTCCACACTTCCCCGTAAAAACGTCAGCGTCGCGTACTGCATGAACAACCAGCCGGCCGTGGTGAGGCCCACCATGATCACCGGCAGCTCCAGCCGCCCACGCTTGAACAACGGCCGGATGCCCTGCAGCAGCATGCCCAGCAGGCCGAAAATGGCGATCGACATGCCGAAGGGCAGCCCCTTTGAGTCCGCGATCTCCGTGTCCGCCCCGATGGTCAGCAGGCTGGCCGCGTCGCTCACCATCGCCCCCGCGCCGGGCATGTGACGCGCGTCCCACAGGAAGCCGGTCACAAATGCCAGGACCAGCATCACCGGAAAGGGCACCGCCACGGCAGCCGCGAAGAAAAACACCGGCGGCAGGAACAACGTGGCATGCTGCGCGATCTCCAGCCCTGGAATGAACTCCTGCACCATGAAGGTGAGGAGCAGCAGGATAAGCACCACAGGATGGAAGATCATGGCGGCGTCTCAGGGTGGGGTGCTCTCCTTGGCCGTGGCAGCGTCCGGCACCGGTGTCTCGGGCGTTGTGCGCTGCATCTCGATGATAAACACATGCTCCAGCGCGGAGAAGTCCACCGCGGGCTCCACAATCGCCTCCCCGGTGATCTCCTTGTTCTCAAACCTCTTCACGCGGCCCAGCAGAAGGTCCTTGGGGAAGACACCGCCCTCGCCGGTCGAATACACGGCTGATCCGGCCGGAATGGCCGCGTTGAGATTCAAAAAGCGCAGCCGCAGGTCAGGCTTGATGTCCAGCGCGGCGCGCTCGCCATAAAGAATGCCCTTGTCCAGCGTGCCCTCAATGCGCGCGGACACGCTGCACATTTCGTCCGTCAGCAGGATGACCCTCGCCATGTGGGGTGCCAGGATGGAGGTCTTTCCCACCAGCCCCACGGAGGTGATGACCGGGCTGTCCGTGCCGATGCCGTCGAGCGATCCTTTGTCGATGATGAGGCTGTTCCACCAGGTGCTCGACTCGCGGCGGATCACCTTCGCGGCGATCAGCTTGAAGGGGGACGCCTGCTTGAACTCGATGAGTTTCAGCAGCTTGGCGTTCTCCTCGTTGATCTGGTTGTACTTGTGCTGGATGATGCGCAGCCGCTCCACCTGCACGCGCATCTCGTCGAGCTCGCGCTTCAACTGCTTCGGATCCAGCGGCGGCGCCGCCACACCTGTCACCGTCTGCTCGATGGCGGCGCTGGAATGGATGAACGGGGAGAACAGGCTCATCACCTTCCCCTGGATCTCACGTGTCGTGGGAGTGTCGAGCGTGAAGACCGACACGACGCCCGCCAGAAAGATGAGCAGCGCGATGAGGTTGAACTGTTTCATGACCGTGGTCGGTTGGGCGTGATGAGCGTCCGCCGGCGTCAACATACGCGGGAGGCCGCCGCATCATGCGGCCCGGAGCATCAAACCTCCGTCGTGCTGACCTTGCGCAGGAACTCGAGCTCGTTAAGCACGCGGCCCGCGCCCTCGCCGACGGCGCTGAGCGGATCCTCCGCCACATGCACCGGCAGCGCGGTTTCTTCCTGAAGAAGCTTGTCGAGGCCGCGCAGCAGCGCGCCGCCACCGGCCAGCATGATGCCGCGGTCAACGAGGTCGGCGGAAAGCTCCGGCGGGCAGCGTTCCAAAGTCGTGCGCACCGCGTCGATGATGGCGTTGAGCGGCTCCAGCATCGCCTCGCGCACTTCCTGGCTCGTGATCGTGATTGTCTTCGGCAGACCGGCCACCATGTCGCGGCCTTTGACCTCCATCGTTGTTTCCTTGCCCAGCGGAAAGGCGCTGCCAATGCGCAGTTTGATTTCTTCCGCCGTGCGCTCGCCGATCATGAGATTGTACGCGCGCTTCATGTAGTTGATGATCGACTCGTCGAGTTCATCGCCCGCCACGCGCACGCTGCGGCTGTAAACAATGCCGGAGAGCGAGATGATCGCCACCTCCGTCGTGCCGCCGCCGATATCGACGATCATGTTGCCTGCGGCCTCCTGCACCGGCAGGCCCACGCCGATCGCCGCCGCCATCGGCTCCTCGATCAGATAAACTTCACGCGCGCCGGCCTGCTCCGCGCTTTCCTTCACCGCACGCTTTTCCACCTCCGTGATGCCGCTGGGCACCGCGATCACCACACGCGGGCCACGCATCTTGCGCCCGCCACCCTGCACCTTGCGGATGAAATGGCGCAGCATCGCCTCCGTCACGCGGAAGTCCGCGATCACACCGTCTTTAAGAGGACGGATTGCCGTGATGCCGCCGGGCGTGCGCCCCAGCATGCGTTTTGCATCATCGCCCACCGCGACGACTTCGTTCGAGCCGGTTTTCACCGCCACGACGGAAGGTTCGCGAAGAACGATGCCATGATCCTTAACATAAACGAGCGTGTTTGCCGTGCCGAGATCGATACCGATGTCGTTGGCGACGAATCCAAAAAGTTTGCCGAGCATTGAGGTTGAAAGATGAAAAGTTTGAAATGGAACAGGCACCAAACCGGGAAGCGGCAGCCAATTCTAGCTGTTTTGAGAATCACAAAAAGCTGAACCGCCCACGAATTTCAGGCCACTTTCCATGCTAAAACTCCCTGAAAGAGCGTCAAGAAGAGATTCTAAAGCCGCAAAACCTCTCAAATTCGAGAATCTGAGCCGTCATTTCGGCTCAATTCGCCCTTCTTCGACACGATACAGGCGGCCAGCCAGCTGATCCTCCCGGGCCCAGCTCAGATGCGTCGTCGTGATGATTTTTTGTGTGCTTTCCGGCAAAAGCTTCAGCAGCGCGCGCCGCCGGTGCTCGTCCAGCTCGCCAAACACATCGTCGATCAACATCAACGGAGCCTCGCCGCGCGCCTTGTTCAGCACATGTGCCTGCGCGAGCTTCATCGACATCGCGAACGACCGCTGCTGTCCCTCGCTCGCATAGCATGTCGCGTCGCGTTCATTCAAAAACATCGCCACATCATCACGATGCGGTCCCAGCGCTGTCGAACGACTTCTCGCCTCCTCGTCACGCATCGCGAGCAGTGATTCAAATAACATTCCTTCATGCCTCACGAACTCCATGCGCGCCACTTCACTGCCCTCGCTCAAATGCGCATGCGCGGCGGTCACTTGCGGATTCAGCGCTTCACACAATTCCGCGCGTCGTTGCCATAAAACAGCCGCGAAGCCGTCCATCACCCGCGCAAAGGCATCCGCTTGTTTCCACGCGATCACGGCATCGCGCTTCAAAACGTAGTTCCGGCCTCGCAAAGCCCGCTCATAGCCGCGCAAAGCGTGCAGATAGTCCGGAAACATCTGACTGGCCGCGAAGTCCAAAAAGCGCCGCCGATGCTCCGCGCCGCCGCGCAGCAGATTCATGTCCCGATGATCCATCCACACCACCAAACCGGCAGCGGTGAGGTAATCGGCCGATTTGCCGCACGTCACGCCGTCCAGCGCGAGACGTCGTGAAGTGGCGTTTTGGGCATAGCGCAGCCGTTTCCCGCTCCACACCGCCTCCACGAGGCAGGTCGAGGCCTCAAAGCGCACCAACTCGCTCCGGTTCGTCGTCCGCGGCGATTGCAGCCGCATCAGCACACACGCCGCCTCGATCAGCGAGGTCTTGCCCTGCGCATTCCGCCCCACCAGCAGCGTCACGTCCGGATGCAGCTCCACCTTCGCCTCGGCGAAGCAGCGGAAATCACGCACAAACAGATCAGACAGCATGGAACGTGGAGCAAGGAGCATGGAGTGCCCGCAAGGCAAACTCGACTTTCGGCAAATCGAAGCCACTATCCGGCCATGTCCGCCATCACCGCAGCCGAGCTTGCCGAACTCCCGCGCCTCACGCGTGAGCAGATCGCCGCGCCCACGGTGGAGCGCGGGCAGCGCATCCGGGAGCTGTATCTGGCCCGCCCGGCGAACTACGATTACCACAAGGCCTTCGTCGTCGCCCGCATCCTCAGCAGCGAACGACTCCGCACCCGCGCCAAGTGGGTCCGCTTTGCCCAAGAGCTCATCGAAGACCCCGGCGTTGAAAATCGACTCATCGACCAGGCCATGAACCTCATTCGCTTGGAGAAAAAAGAAGGCCTCCGGCTCCGCTGGCAATAAACCACTTACCTCATGAACTGGAGCGACGCGTCGCCAGACTGGAACACGCCCATCGGTGAAAAGATCGACCGCTTTCTCCAGGCCGTGGCGGAGCGGTTTCCCGGCTACAGCGAAACCATCGTCGTCTTTGGCTCTGCCACCATTCATCTGCGGCTCGATCCCGCCTTCAACAGCGCCGATGCGGATCTCCGCGTGGGCACGGATGACATCCTGCCCTTCAAAGCCCTCACTGAGGAACTCGGCATGGGCAAAAGCGGCCAGGAGGGCGGCCATTTCTATCTCGACATCACGCCGCCCAGCGCCTTCCGCTCCACGGACATCTGGTATGGCCGTGCTCATAGCGAAACACGCCACGGACTCAAAATCATGCTGCCACAGGTGCGGGACGCGCTGGTGGGCAAGCTGCATCGCCGCCGCAAACCCGACCAAGACAGCATCGTGCCCAAAGACCTCCGCGCCTTTCTCCGCGTGCAGGAACTCAGCGGCGGCCATCCCACCGAGGCGGAGCTTCTCAAAGACATCCTTCTTTGCCCCTACGCCTGGCATCTTCAGATGAGCGGCGAAGTCAGCGACTTCCGCCGAAACCTCGAAGACCTCTGGCCCGTGCTCTATCACAAGCCGCTCGACGTGCAGCAGCAGATCATCCGCCCGCTGCTGCATGAGCTGGAACTCGCCGGCTACACCGAAACCCAGGACTGGCACGCCCTCGTCCGCGCTCTCAGCCCAACGAGGCCTTGATCTCAACAGCAGGCGTCATTGCAGCTTGTCATAAACACCGGCCTCTGCTGCGATGGCGTGATGAAGTTTCCCGAAAATCGACCTGGCGCTTTCTGGCGCAGCTTTGCGATCGTTTTGCTCGTGGCAGGCATCTATGCGCTCACGGCTCGTCTGGTGTTCCCGGCACTCGGTCATCGCTATAACATCATCTCGGTCGGATTCATTTTCGGCATGCCGTTCGCCTTGGGCGCCTTGGTTTGCTACTTGGGCTATCGGCTGGATTCACCACGCCCCTTCTGGCATCGCTGGGCACCCATGCTGGTCATGTGGCTGGCCGTGGCAGGATCGTGGGCGGTTCATCTGGAGGCCTTGATGTGCTTGGTGGTAGCCTTGCCCATTGTCCTCCCTAGCGCTGCAGGAGGTGGCTGGACGATGCATCTCAGCCTGCAAAAGCGCTCGAAGGACAGGCTGCTCGTCAGCTTGGCCGTATTGCTGCCTTATGCCGTCTCACCCGTCGAATCCTGGTGGTCTGCTCCGCATGAAACTCGTGTGATGACGGACTCCATCCACATCCGAGCAAGTGCCAATGCGATCTGGAAACAGATTTACCAGGTCCCGGCGATCCAGCGCCAGGAACTTCCGTCTCAATGGATCTACCACCTCGGCTTTCCCCGGCCCATCGAGGCGAAAATTGACCGCGAAGGCGTCGGAGCCGTCCGGCACGCCACGTTTGAGCGGGAGGTATCCTTCTTTGAAGTCGTGACCGACTGGCAGCCTGCCAAGAAACTCTCGTTCACCATCAAAGCAGACCCCGATTTCGTGCCCCACACGGCTTTTGACGAGCATATCATCGTCGGTGGTCGTTTTTACGATGTGCTCGACGGCACCTACGAGATCGAACCCACGAGCGATGGCACCTGCACCCTGTATTTGTCCAGCACGCACCGGCTCTCCACGCCGTTTAACTGGTATGCAGGCTGGTGGAGCGAATGGGTGATGAGCCAGATCCAAGGCTCCATCCTTGAGGTGATCCGCAAGCGATGCGAATCGCAAGCCCCAACTTCTCATCTCTAACTTCTCACGTCTTACTGGGGACTCTCCGCTCTTCCGCCCTCCGCTCTCCGCTTGATTTCCCTCCCTGCGCACGGATGAATCGCGCCCCATGTCCACCTTCCGCACCGTCAAAGGCTTCCGCGACTTCTTCCCTGAAGAATGCGCGACGCGCAATTACATCGCCGAAACCTGGCGCGCCGTCGCGCGTCGTTATGGCTTCGTCGAGTATGAGGCGCCGCTCGTGGAGAGCACCGACCTGTTTCGCAAAAAAAGCGGCAACGAGATCACCGCACAGCTCTTCTGCTTCCGCGACAAGGCCGACCGCGAAATCACGCTGCGCCCGGAGGTGACGCCGTCGCTCGCCCGCATGGCCACCGCCCGTCAGCGCGACTTCAAGAAGCCCATCAAGTGGTTCCAAATCGGCCCCTGCTTCCGCTATGAGGAGCCGCAGGAGGGCCGCGGTCGCGAGTTCATCCAGTTCAATGCCGACATCCTCGGCGACAGCGGCCCCGCCACCGCCGCTGAGCTCATCTCGCTGGCTATCGACACCATGCGCGAGTTTGGCGTGAGCGCTGACGACTTCATCATCCGCCTCAGCAACCGCGAGATCTGGAACGGCTTCCTCGCCGAGAAAAACATCGCCGCCGAGCACGCCACCGCCTTCCTCAGCATCATCGACAAGATCGAGCGTGCGAAGCCGGACGAGACCGAGAAAAAGCTCGGCGAGATCGGCCTCACCACCGCCGAGGTCCGCGCCTTCATGGCCTCCACGGATGAAAATCACCCCGCCTTCGCCGAATTGAAGGCCAACCTCACCGCCCGCGGCCTCTGGCAGCACATCAAGATCGACGCCACCATCGTGCGCGGCCTCGCCTACTACACCGGCGTCGTGTTTGAGGTCTTCGATTTGAAGCACGGCCTCCGCGCCCTCGCCGGCGGCGGCACCTACGACAAACTGTGCGCCCTCATCAGCGATGGAAACGTGGACATGCCCGCCGCAGGCTTCGCCATGGGCGATGTCGTGCTCGGCATCCTGCTCAAGCGCACGCCCGGTGCGCAAATGAAGCTCACCAGCGCTCTCCTCGCCGCCAGTAGCATCGACGCCTTCGTCGTCATCGCCGATGAAGCCCAGCGCCCCCACGCCCTCGCCGCCATCCAGCAACTCCGCGCCGCCGGCGTGCGCATCGACTACCCCTTCGGCTCGCAAAAAGTCGGCAAGCAATTCCAAGCCGCCGAAGACCGCAAAGCCCGCTTCGCCCTCGTCTTCGGCACCGAGTATCCCGAAGTCATCGTGAAGAATCTCGTCGCGAGATCGCAGACTTCCGTGCCTGCCGCGAACCTTGTCGAAGAGGTGCTCAAACTGCTCGCCGAGCCTGCGATTGGGCCGTTGATCGCTTAATCGAAGGGCAAGCACACGTCCCTCATGAGCGTTGGTTTGAGCCAATCTCATGAAGAAGTCGCTCCTGTTCCTGCTCGCGCTCGGTTTTGCCTCCGCAAACGCCGAACCAGTTTTCCGTGCCGGAGTGGCCACGGTGGACATCTCGCCCACGGAGTTCCCGCGCATCATCGCGGGCGGGTTTCTGGAGGGACGGGGCGAAAAGCTCGCGGACAAGCTCTTCGTGCGCAGTTTTGTGCTCGATGACGGGAAGATGAAGATCGCCTTCGCCATCGTGGACACGTGCATGATGGAGCAGTCGCTCATTGATGAGGCGAAGGGCATCGCGGTGAAGCAATGTGGCATTCCGGTGGATCGCATGATGGTCAGCGCCACGCACACGCACTCCGCGCCGGCCGCGATGGGCTGCCTCGGCACGCGGAAGGACACCGTGTATGCGAAATTCCTCACGCCAAAGATCGCCGAGGCCATCGTAGCGGCGAATGCGGCGCTGCAACCGGCCCGCATCGGCTGGGGCTCGTTCGATGACTGGGAGCACACGCACAACCGCCGCTGGATTCGCCTGCCGGGCAAGGAGGTCGTCGATCCCTTCGGCCAGCCCACGGGCCGTGCGAACATGCACCCCGGCTACCTCAGCAAGGACGTCGTCGGCCCCAGCGGCCCGGTGGACCCGCAGCTCAGCGTCATCGCGCTGCAAACACTCGATGGCAAACCGCTCGGCGTGCTGGCGAACTACTCGCAGCACTACTTTGGCACTGCGCCGGTCTCCGCCGACTACTTCGGCCTCTTCTGCAAGCACATCGCCGCCAAACTGGGCCAGCAGGGCGATGGCAACGGCCCCTTCGTCTGCGCCATGAGCCAGGGCACCAGCGGCGACCAGATGTGGATGGACTACGGCGCGGAGAAAAAGACGATCACCATCGACACCTACGCCTCCGAGGTCGCTGACAGCGCCATGAAAGCCCTGCAAACCGTGAAGTATGTCGATCACGCCCCGCTCGGCATGGTCGAGAAAACGCTCGAGCTCAAGTATCGCGTCCCCGACGAAAAACGCCTCGCCTGGGCCCGTCCCATCGCCGCGAAGATCGAGAATGATGTGCCGAAGAGCAAAGAGGAGGTGTATGCGAGAGAGGCGCTCATCCTCCACGAGCGTCAAAAGACCACCGTGAAGCTCCAAGCCATCCGCATCGGCGAGCCTAGCGTTGGCGAACTCAGCATCGCGACTCTTCCCAATGAAGTGTATGCCGCTACCGGCTTGATGCTGAAGTGGGCATCTCCGTTTTGCAGTCACTTCAACATCGAACTAGCAAACGGTGCTGAAGGTTACATCCCGCCTTTGGAACAGCACGACCTCGGAGGATACACCACCTGGCCAGCACGAACGGCGGGCCTTGAGGTCGGTGCTGAAGCGAAGATTCGAGAAACGCTGGTTTCGATGCTCCGTGAACTCGATTTGGCTCCAGGTCGGGGATTGAGCGAGGACACAAGCGACTATATGCGCGCGGTGATTGAATCTGGGACGCGGGCGATAGTCGATTTCCAAAATGAACGAAGCTTTGGATTGCATCGCTCACCGTATCCAGAACTGGAGTTCACTGTAACGGTTCATGGGCCGCATGCTCGTTGGCTGCCTGGGTTTAATGCTGGACTAGGATATGGTGATGAGTCAGCACTCAAAACTCAGGTCAAAGTCCCTCGCGACAAGATCAACCGCTCCATCCACCTCGCAGGCGGTCATCTTGAAACTTCCAACCTGAAACTTGGAACTCAGTCCTCCATCGCCCTCTGGTTCTGGCTCGGCCACGAAAGCGGCGCGAGTGATCGCACGGGCGAGTTGATCAATGCGCTGGGCGTCAGCTTGAAGGCGCATCAGTTGCCGGATCACACGTTGCAACTGGAGCTGGCGAGCGGCGACAACAATGTAGTCCAGAGCTTTAGCTCGCCCGGTGCGGCAAACACGAAAAGCGACCGTTCTTCAAACCAAGGACACGGTGGCGAGCTAAAGCTCAGGAATACATTTGCCGACGACTGGCATTTCGCCGTGCTCATTCGCGATGGCGAGAACGTCCGCGTGCATCTCGATGGCTCTGAAAAGCCCATTTTGATCGGACAGGCTGGGAAAGCGGCCGATGAAGTCATGATTGGCACTGGCCTCGAAGGCCGACTCGACGAGATCACGATCTGGGATCGCGTCATCGAGCCGTCGCTCATCGCGAAGCTTTGGAACATCTCGAAAGTGGGCGAGGAGAATGCGAAGCGGGCTGTTTCTCGGGCGGAGCGGGAGAAGCGGGCGCAGGTGCAGAGCTCGGCCTTGCTGAAGGCGCATGAAAACTGGTCCGCGTCGATGCGCTTCAAGAACACGAAGGCCAACAACGTCAGCGCCGTGACCGCCTACCTCATCTCACGCGGCCCAAAGGGCGATCATCAAGCGCCCGGCGATCACCTCGGCATCGGCGGGAACTACAAGGACTCGTCGCCGGGCCGGTTGTTCGTCTTCAATGGCAATGCGGCCTCGCAAATCGTGCGCGGCACGACGGTCATCGAGCCGGGCACGTGGAATGACGTGAAGCTGGAGCGCCTCGGCTCGCGCGTGAAGGTCACGCTCAATGGCAAGCTGGAGATCGACGCCGAATTGCCCGTCACCGCGCCCGGCGCGAAGGAATTGTTCTTTGGCAAACGCTGCGATGACTTCGCGCCGTTGGAAGGCACGTTTGAAAAGGTCGAGGTCGTCGGTTTGGAAAAACCCGCCGCACCTGCAACCGCGCCGAATATCGAATTGGCTTCACAGCCGCTTTCACCAGAAGAATCCGCGAAGAAGTGGCATGTGCGCGAGGGTTACCGCATCGAGCTCGTCGCGGCGGAGCCGGTGGTGCTCGATCCGGTCGCGTTTGATTGGGATGAGCAGGGCCGCCTGTGGGTCATCGAGATGGCGGACTACCCGCTCGGCATGGATGGCAACGGCAAGGCTGGCGGACGCGTCGTGCGGCTGGAGGACACGGACCACGACGGCCGCTACGACAAGCGCCACGTCATCGTCAGCGACTTGAGCTATCCCACCGGCATCCTGACCTGGCGTGAAGGCGTCATCGTCACCGCCGCGCCGGACATCTTCTTCATTTCGCCCGATGGCACGAAGAAAGTGCTCTACACCGGCTTCAGCACCGGCAATCAGCAGCTCCGCGTGAACGGCCTGCGCTGGGGCATGGACGGCTGGGTGTATTGCGCCGCCGGAGCGCATCACGGCGGCTACAACAAAGGCACGCAAATCGAGTGCAAGCTCACCGGCGAGAAGATCGACCTCGGCAGCCGCGACTTCCGCTTCAAGCCGGACACCGGCGAGTTTGATCCGCAGACCGGCCCCTCGCAATTCGGCCGCGCCCGCGATGACTGGGGCCACTGGTTCGGCGTGCAGAACAGTTTCCCGCTCTGGCACTACGTGCTGCAGGATCACTACCTGCGCCGCAATCCGCACGTCATCCCGCCGGACCCGATCCATCAGCTCTTCCCGCGGAATCCGCCCGTGTATCCCGCCAGCAGCATGGAGAAGCGCTTCCACAGCTTCGACCAGGCCGGACGCTTCACCAGCGCCTGCGGCATCGAGGTGTATCGCGATCAGGTGCTCTTTCACGACGGCAAAACGCACGCCTTCACCTGCGAGCCCTTCCACAACGTCGTGCAGCATCACATCCTCGAAGACGACGGCGTCACCTTCAAAGCCGCGCGCGATCCCGCCGAGTCGAAGATGGACTTCCTCGCCAGCGAAGACCGCTGGTGCCGCCCCGTCATGGTCCGCACCGGCCCCGATGGCGCATTGTGGGTCGCCGACATGTATCGCTACATGATCGAGCACCCGCAGTGGCTGCCGCAGAACGGCAAAGAGGAGCTGCTGCCGCATTACCGCGAAGGGGATGACAAGGGGCGGATTTGGCGGGTGGTGAAAAGTAGCCATCTCGCTCCGCGAGATGAGCACACGGCATCCAAAAGCGGGAAAGCGTCCGGCAAAGGAAACGTCCCGTTCATCTCGACGGAGCGAGATGACTACTTTGCTTCGCCAAATGGCTGGCTCAGGGACAAAGCGCAGATGAGGGCGTTGTGGACCAAGCCGAGCACGCAAACCATCGCGACACTGATCGAGCAAGTGACCAGCGATAAGAACACAGCAGCCCAAGCGGCATGGACCCTCCATCAAGCCGGTCAGCTCACACCAGATTTGCTCAAACTGCTTCTGCTGAGCGACAACGATGAAGTTGTGGTTCAAGGCCTCCAGATCGCCGAATCGATGCCCTGGGAGAAGAACGAGGAAGCACTGCTCTTGCTTGTGAATGGCAACAGAGCCCGTCATCCGCGAGTTCGGATGCAACTCGCTCTTTCGGCCGGTCAGTGGAGCGGAGATTGGGCTGCAGATATCGTCGGGAGCATTTTGGAGGAAGAGCAGCTTGATGGGCTGGTCTTCAGTGCCGCGTTGAGTTCTTCGTTGCCGCATCTCACTCGAATCTGTGAGCTGTTCGGCGGCTATGAAGGCAAGGTGGACTTGAAACTCGTCGGAACGCTTCTCCGCTGCGCTTTGGCAACCAAGAACGAGAAAGCCATCGCGGCCCTTGTGACGCGGATGGATGCGCAAATAGGCCTCGAAGAGCTTCTGGCCGTCCTGGACGAGAAAAACCTCTCGCTGGCCGCTTTCGCGAAACAAGTCACGGAGGCGAAGGCGCGTGAAGCGATCGAAAAAATGGCGGCGAGGCTGCAACAGGCCGCGGACTCGATCCAAACGGCTCCGACGATGGAATCGCTGGCTTTGCTGGCCTCGGATCGCGAGCATCGGGAACGGGTGAAAGCACTGCTGCCGGAGCTTTGGGCGAAGACGGGCAACGCGGAGGTGCTGCGGCTCGTTTCGAAACTGCAACCACAGGGCGGTGTGGAGTTTTTGCTCGAAGGCTGGGACCAGCGCACACCGGCGCTGCGCGTTCAGATCCTCGAAACGCTGCTCTCGAACGATACGTGGACGCTGGCGCTGCTGAAACGGCCCGAAGCCAAATCCGCGGACGCGGCGACGCGGGCGCGGTTGATGAAGCATCCGAAGAAAAACATCGCCAGCCTCGCGGAGAAGGTCTTCGCGGACTCCACGAGCGCCACGCGGGCGGCAGTTGTGGAGAAGTTCAAACCGGCGTTGAAGCTGCCAGGCGATGCTACACGCGGAAAGACCGTTTTCGCGAGCGTGTGCATCAGTTGCCACAAACTCGACGGCGTGGGCCTCGAACTCGGCCCGGACCTGCGCAGCGTGGCGCAGCACGACGCCGAAAAGCTCCTCAATTCCATACTCGACCCCAGCGCCATCATCGAGCCCGGCTTCATGGCCTACCACTGCACCCTGAAGAGCGGCGAGCAGCTCTACGGCGTCATCGCCACCGAAACGAGCGCGAGTCTGACGCTGAAGATGGCCGGAAACCTCACCAAATCCGTCCTGCGCAGCGATGTGGCCTCCTTGAAGAGCACCGGCATCTCGTTGATGCCCGAGGGCCTCGAAGCCGCGATGACGCCGCAGTCGCTGGCGGATTTGATCGCGTATTTGAAGCAGCCGCGTTGACTCGAAAGCGGCTCCTTGCCATTCTGACGTGCTCATGATCTCCCGACACCGCATTTCACCGAACGGCCCTGAATTCTCCCGCCTCATCTATGGCACCTGGCGCATTCTTGATGACGAGGACGCTGCGAACAAGACGCCGCAGGCATTGCTGAGCCGTTTCAAGGCCTGCGCGGATATGGGCATCACCACGCTCGACACGGCGGAGATTTACGGCCTCTACCTTGTCGAAGAGGCGATCGGCGGCGCGTTGAAGCTGGACAAGGCCTTCCGCGACAAGATCGAGATCGTGACGAAGTGCGGCATCTACGTGCCGTGCAGTTTTCATCCGGAGCGCAAAACGGCGCACTACAACGTGACGGCGGCACGCATCGTGAAGAGCGCGGAGAAGTCGCTGAGGCTCATGGGGATCGATCACATCGATCTGCTGCTCGTCCATCGCCCGGACTGGCTGACGAGCGCGGATGAGACGGCTGCTGGACTCAACAAACTGCTCAAGGACGGCAAGATCCGCTCGGCGGGCGTGTCGAACTACAACGTGCATCAGTTCGACCTGCTGAACTCACGCATGGACCAGCCGCTGGTGACGAATCAGGTGGAATTCAGCCTGCTGCACATGGACCCGATCTACGACGGTGTTTTCGACCAGTGCCAGCGTCAGCGCATTCTGCCGATGGCGTGGTCACCGCTCGCGAAAGGCGCGCTGATGGCCAAGGACGATGCTGCTGCCGTTCGTCTGCATGAGAAGGCCGCCGAGCTCAGCGCGAAGTATGGCGGTGCAACGCTCGACCAGCTCGCCTACGCGTGGATCATGGCGCATCCGTCGTGCCCGCTGCCGATCATCGGCACGAACAAGCTGGAACGCATCCAGGCCTGCGTGAAGGCCGCGGACATCCAGCTCGAGCGCGAGGACTGGTATGCGCTGTGGGTGGCGGCGAAGGGGCATGGCGTGCCGTAAATGGTGAGAAGTGAGAGGTGAGAAGTCATGGACGGGCTGCGTTAGGGGCCTGTCATGAAACTTGTTGCCTTCCTCCTCGCGTCATTGGGCGTGTTCTCCGCAGCCGCCGAGCGCCCGAATGTGCTCTTCATCTACGCCGACGATCAAAACTACCGCACGGTGGGCTGCTATCCGGAATCGTGGCCGTGGGTGAAGACGCCGCACATCGACGCGCTGGCGAAAAACGGCGTGCGCTTTCATGCGGCTTATCTCGGATCGTGGTGCATGCCGTCGCGTGCCACACTGCTGACTGGGCGGCATCCGCATGGCATCGAAAGCATGTCGATGGAGGGCCAGTATCCGGGCAGCAAATACGATCCGGCGAAGACGCCCTTCATTCCGGCCGAGATGCGCAAATCTGGCTACCACACGGCGCAGATCGGGAAATGGCACACGGGCACGGACAGCGGCTGGGGACGTGACTGGGACCATCAGATTGTATGGAACCGTCCGCTGCATCCAGAGAACGCCGGAGCCTACTACACGACGCAAATCCTCAGCATCGACGGCGTAGAGCAAAAGGTCGAAGGCTACCCGGCGGACAACTACACGAAATGGGCGCTCGACTACATCCGGGGTGAGAAGCGGGACAAGACGAAGCCATGGTATCTCTGGCTGTGCTACGGCAGCATCCACGGTCCCTCGACGCCCGGGAAGCGCCATCTGGGCATGTATAAAGACGGCGCGGTGGACATCCCTGCCGACATCTTTCCGCCGCGTGAAGGCAAACCGGCCTACCTCAACAAGATGCAGGCTTGGACGCGCGGACCAGACGGCCATCCGCTCGTCGGCAAAGGCGGCGAGGCCTTTGGCGAGGCGAAAAAGGCGAAGCGCTACGACGACTGGGTGCGCCAGATGAATGAATGTGTGCCCGCCGTGGATGAAGGCGTGGGCCAGCTCATCGCCGCGCTCAAGGAGAGCGGGCAGTATGACAACACGCTCATCATCTACACCGCCGACCAGGGATTCAGCATGGGCCACCACGGTTTCCGCACGAAACTGGCGCCGTATGATGCGAACTACCGCTCGCCGCTCATCATCAGCATGCCCGGGCGATTCCCCTCGGGCCAGGTCTGCGCCACACCGGTCAACGCCACCGATTTGATGACCACCATCATCAGCCTGATGGGCGTGAAGGCGCCGCTGCCTGTACACGGGCGTGACATCACGCCGCTGCTCGAAAAGCCCGATGCCGCCTGGCCGCACGCCTGCGTCTATGAGCACATGGGCAATGAATACGGCTCCACCACGACAGAGACGATCCGGCTGAGGCGGAAACAGGATCATTATCAAGGCGTGCCGATGTACACCGCCGTCATCCAGGACAGCTTCAAGCTGATCCACTATCTCGACGGCGAGTCCGGCGAGGAACTTTACGATCTGAAAAACGATCCCGAGGAGCTGAAAAACCTCATCCAGGAACCCGGGCACGCCGAGCGCATCCGCAGGCTGCGCGCGGCGATGAAGGCCGAGTTGGAGCGCACGGAGGCAGGATTTGCCGACAGCGTGAAATGACCAAACAAAAACCCGCGGCACTGTCATGCCGCGGGTTTGTCATTTGGACGCTGGAACGCCGATTACAGGGACTTCTTGAGCGCCGAGGAGGCGACGAAGCGGACGGACTTGGAGGCCTTGATCTTCATCGAAGCGCCGGTCTTGGGATTGCGGCCGGTGCGGGCCTTGCGGGTGACGGGCTTGAAGGTGCCGAAGCCGATGAGCTGGACGGGGCCTTTTTTCACGCCTTTGGCGATGGAGTTGAGGACGGCCTCAAGAGCGTCGCCAGCGGCACGCTTGGAGGTTTCGCCGCCGAGGGCCTTCTGCACTTGTTCGATGAGCTGAGCTTTGTTCATATGGACGAGATGTATGGATTGTTGGTTGCTGCTCCCTGCCTTTATTTATGCGGGAATGCGGTGATCTATGACGTGTTTTCCGCTTCTCCGTCAAACATAAAAATCACTTCATGAGCACCGACACACCTCCGCAAAATTTGAAAAAATTCTTGCTTCCCCAATACACGCCCTCTGTTCACCCGGGTGTGTTCATCGCCCCGGGGGCGGTGGTGATCGGCGCGGTGGAGATCGGGAGCGAGTCCAGCGTGTGGTACACC
The DNA here is from genome assembly GCA_015075365.1 of Verrucomicrobiaceae bacterium. Lineage (GTDB taxonomy): Bacteria > Verrucomicrobiota > Verrucomicrobiia > Verrucomicrobiales > Verrucomicrobiaceae > Prosthecobacter. The sequence continues at coordinate 1,466,926 of JABTUN010000002.1, read as the reverse complement.
TCCGTGCTGCGCGGGGACATCAACCGCATCGTGCTGGGGGAGCAGACGAACGTGCAGGATGGCAGCGTGCTGCATGTGAGCGACGATTTCGCCTGCGTGCTGGGGAACCGGGTCAGCGTGGGGCACCGGGCCGTGGTGCATGCCTGCACGGTCGAGGATGAGGTGCTGGTGGGCTCCGGGGCGGTCATCCTGGACGGGGCGCGGATCGGGCCGCGCAGCATCGTGGCCGCGGGCGCGCTGGTGACGAAGAACAGCGTGATCCCGGAGGGCTCCCTGGTGATGGGATCTCCTGCCAGGGTGGTGCGCGGCCTGAGCCGTGAGGAGATGGCCGCCAACGCGAAGCTGGCGCTCAAATATGTGGCCGTGTCACGCCGGTATCTGGAGCTGGGCCTGCAAGCGAAGGTGTGAGATAACAAAACGCGCCGGTTGCCTTCTGAATCCGCAGCGATTTAATCCCTCCGTATGAGTTCCGAAGTCATCGAAGTACATGTGCGCGCCGTTTTGCCGCTGGAGGGCAGTTTTGCCGTCTTCATCGGCAACACGGAGAAGGTGTTTGTCATCTACGTCGATGAGACGGTGGGCGCGGCGATCTCCATGTTCATGCGCGGCGTGAGCAAGGAGCGGCCGCTGACGCACGACCTGGTGGGGCACATCCTGATGGCCTTCGGGGCAAAGGTGGAGCGCGTGATCATCAATCACATGGAGGGCAGCGTCTTCCACGCGCGGCTCATCATCACCGCGGAAAACGAGCTGCACGCCAGGAAGGTCGTGGAACTCGACGCGCGGCCCAGCGACAGCATCGCGCTGGCGGTGCAGCAGAGCGCGCCGGTTTATGTGGCCGAAAGTGTCTGGAACTCCGTGGAGGACATGACCGACACGCTGCAGAAGATCGAAAAGCAGAGCGAGGAGGCCAAGCAGGCCGCCGCAGCCGGCGCCGCGGACGATGACGACGACGCGGACATCGAAAACATCTCCGACGCCGAGATCGACGCCATCGCCAACCAGTCCGGCATCAACAAGGACAGCGACACCTATGATGACGGCTACGGCAACATCGACGACGATGACGACGAGGGCGAGGAGTGGAAGAAGGGGGAGTGAGCGCAGCGTCCCAGGCTGATCCATCAAGGATCAAGAGGTGCCGACGCTGGCTCACCGCCGCATCAGCATCATCTTAATCTGAAGCGCCTCGGGGTGGTCACGCTGGATCATGAGCGTCTTTTCGACGGCTTGCAGCGCTTCGGGCCCGCGGCCGAGCCTCGCGAGGATCGTGGCGCGTGCGTAGGGAATGGCGGGATCGCCGGGATTCGCGGCCTCGCCACGCAACAGGGCCGTCATGGCTCCTTCGGGGTCGTTGAGGCTGTTCTTGGCGAGGCCGAGATTATACCAGGCGCGTGCCAGCAGCGGATCAAGGCGCACCGCCTCCTCCAGCGAGGCCACCACGGCCTGGATGTCGCCGGTTTCCGCCAGCGCGAGGCCGAGCTCGTAATGGTACTCGGCATGCTTGGGGGCCACGCGGATGGCATCACGCATCTTTTCGATCGCCTGCTTCGTCTGGCCGGTGACGCTGTAAATCATCGCCAGGTCGTGATGGAAGGGCGGTGAGTTCGGGTCCCACAAAATGGCCTTTTCCATGTGCTCAATGGCCTTCGCGTGGTTGCCACGCGCAAACCAGAACTGCCCCGCCTGCATCTGGCCGCTGGGCTGGTCGAGATTCAGCGAGAGCATGTGCAGCAGATCCTTGCCCGCGGTCGAGTCGAGGTTCAGCGAGTCACGCAGCGCCCACGCCGCGGTGGAGCGCACGCTGCGCACGGGATCATCGAGCAGCGGCTCAATCTGCGAGCGGATGGTGCCGCTCGGAGCCATGGCCTCCAGCGCATGCACCGCGCTCTGCCGCACCAGCGGATGCGCATGCTGCAACTGGGCCGTCACCGCGCTCTGCACAGCCGGCTCGCCGATCCAGCGCTCCAGCAACACGGCCGCGCTGGCCTTCCAGTAAGGGATCTCATCGCTCGAAAGCAGCGCCACGAGGCCGTCGCGGGCCGAGTCATCGCCTTTGCGTGCCTTGGCGATCAAATCGGCGCGCACGCGAGTTTTGCGCTTCTCCATTTTCGGCCCCCACCATTTGTTCGCGGCCTCCAGCGCCCAATCGGCCGTCTTGTCCGTGTGGCATTTGTTGCAGGCGTTTGGCACGCCGTGCTCCTTCGTGAGCCACGGATCGGGAATGGTGAACCCATGATCATGACGCGGATGACGCTGCATGTACACGGTCTGCGGCATGTGGCAGTTCACGCACTGGTTTCCCGTGCTGGCCGCGCCGTGGAAGCTGTGCGCCTCCGGCATGATGACGGGCGCGTTGGGAAAGCCGCCCGGCGTGTGGCAGCGCATGCAGAGCTGGTTGCCCGGCAGGATGGTCTTCATGCTGTGCATGTCGTGGCAGTCCATGCAGCGCACGCCGGCGTGGTGCATGCGGCTGCTCACAAAGCTGGCGAACTCATAGTTCTCATCGCGGATCTGGCCGTCGGGGTAGTAGATGTCGCTGTGATCGACGATGGTGAGGTGGTAGTGGTCCCAGAAGGACTCACCCGGCACGAAATCACCCGTGATCTCGCCACGCCGGGCATGGCATCCCGCGCAGTTCTCGATCTGCTGGTCACGCGACCATTTAGGCAGTGTCGGATCGCCCTTCTGGCCCGGATTGGCCTGCTGCCACTCGTGGTGCGATTTCATCGGCCCGTGGCAGGCCTCGCAGCTCACCGTCATCTCCGCCATCGTGGTGTGGTAGCTGTCCTTCGCCACGTCGTAGTTTTTGCGCAGCCGCGTGTTGTGGCATGACGCGCACATTTGATTCCACACCATGCCGCGCCCGGTCCAGTGGCCCCACTCGCCGGGCTTGCGGTCCTCGTCGCCATACACGTTGAACCAGTCGCCCTTGTGCGGGTCAAAGCAGGCCTCCATGGCCTGGAAGCGACCGCCGCCGCCATCCACCAGGAACTGCCGCAGCGGATCATGCCCGATCACACGCTCCACCTTGTAAGACGCGGTCTTGTTGCCAAAGCCAAGCGCCGTGAGCACGTAGTCCGCGTCCTTCTTTGCTGCCTCGGTGGTCTGCGAGCCGTGTTTGAATGTCTGCGCCGGCGCAAAGGCCGCGTCATCGAGTTTGGGGTCGGGCTTCCGCTCCGCCATGCCGTGATGCGAGTCCTTCCACTTCGCGAACTGCTCCGGATGGCACCCCGCGCAGCTCATCGCCCCCGCGTACTGCGCGAAGACAGTTTTCTCGTCCGGCATCACATAAGGCGCGGGCGCCTTCCTCACCTCCGCCACAGGCAGCTCCGTGTGCTCCCTGCCGCAACTGGCAAGGAACACAGGCAGAAGCACTCCGCAATGAAGGGGAAAGCGTCGATAGAAATGGAGGATCAAGTGGCGCATTAGGCAGCGGGTGGCTCTCAACCTTCCAGCAGGACTTTAAGCTCAGCGATGGCTTCAAAATCCTTGGGGCGTCCTGCGGCGCGTTTGAGTTCAATCGGCTTCGGAAGGCTCATGCAACGAAAGGTGACTCCAAAAGCGCCCCCCCTCACCGAGAGAGGCATCAGGCTTTCGTAAGTGCCTCCTCCGGCCTCCTTGCCGAGAAGGTCGAGATCACCCAGGGAGCGGATCAGGCGTTCATAGTGCTCGCGAGAGCGAGCATCGCCCCAATCCACAGCGTGAGCGAACCGCGCGGCATCATGCGCCACGCCGGCTGCCCCTCCAACGAGCACCAACTCCCCACCTGCCTGCACAAGAGCCGGCAGCAATTTGTCAAAAGCTGGCGGATTCATGCCGGCAAGGACGCGGGTTTGGTCCGGGCAACGCCTTGGAACTGCGCCATCATCCTTATCGTAGCGAGCAATTTTTCCAGCCGCCGTGCCGGACTCAGGTGGAGGTTGGCGCGCAGCAGGCTGCTGTCCATGTCCCGCTTGCAGGCGGCGATGACCGGATCTTGATAAGGCGTCTGTTCCATGCTGCGAGGTTAACGCCAAGCCTCCGGCCTGCAAACGGCTTTGCTGTCGTGCGCCTGTTTCATCCAGCCATCGGTGTCCCGTCATCAGCAACCAGTAGTCAGCGACCTGCCCGCGCCGTCGAACAACCATGCGGACGGCCACAGCTTCGAATATCTTGTCAAAGTTCCTGCTGGCAGCACGACGAGTCCGCAGTCGTGCCCGCGTGGTTTCCCATTGGCAGGGCCGCATCCAACGGCGGCAGGTGACCGCTCTTGCCCAAGGAGGCGGTAAAGCGGGCATCGCCTACTTCCCGGCCAGGTGCTTCTCGATCGCCGCGGCTTGCTCGGGCGTGTCCACGCCGGGTGAAAGCTCATCAGTGAGGACGACGCGGATGCGTGTGCCGTTTTCGAGGGCGCGGAGTTGTTCGAGGCCTTCGGTTAGTTCGAGGCGGGAGGGCGGCCAGGCGACGAACTGGAAGAGAAAGCTGCGCTGGAAGCCGTAGATGCCGAGGTGGCGGTAGCTGCGCGGCCAGGCATCCGGATTGCGCTGGTAGGGCAGCGGGCTGCGGCTGAAGTAGAGCGCGTCGCCGTGCGTGTCGAAGATGACCTTCACGATGTTTGGATCGCTGATCTGCGCGGCGTCCTGAATCGGCGCGGCGGCGGTGATCATCTTCACGGCGGGATCATCGCGCAGGGTCCGCGCGAGCTCGTCGATGAGCGCAGGGGAGATGAGCGGTTCGTCGCCCTGCACGTTGATCACGACGCGGTGATCGGGAAACGATTTGGCCGCCTCGGCGATGCGGTCGGTGCCACTGGGGTGATTGGGGTCGGTGAGGACCGTTTTGGCACCAAAAGTCGCGGCGGCCTCGGCGATGCGCGCGTCATCCGTGGCGATGATGACATCGTCGATCTGCTTGCACTCCTGGCAGCGCTCCCAGACGTGCTGGACGAGCGGTTTGCCGGCGATGAGATGCAGCGGCTTGCCGGGAAAGCGGGTGCTGCCCCAGCGGGCGGGGATGGCGACGAGGGTGCGGGCGGATTCGATAGTGGCCACGGTCGTGAGCAAGCGGGTTGGGCTGAGATGGCGCGGCACCGCGCGTGGTGCAAGGCGGGAATTGGCCGTGGCAGGCCCGGAAGGTCGTTAAAGGGGCTCAACTTTTGTATTGTCGGCGTGTGGGCGGTTTGTCATCATCGCCGGGCTTCTCCACCAACCAGGCGACTTTTATGAAACGCTTCCCGAGCTTCCTCGTCGCGGTCCACTTTGTGTGGACGTGCTCTGTTCACTCGCAGACTCCGACCCCGGCAGCACCTGCACCGAAGAAGGAGGAGCCATTTGTGCCAGCGCCGGTGATTGCGCCGGCTGATCTGGAGTATGCGAGCAGCGTGGCACTGGCGGTGGGCGTGAAGAAGCTGAAGGAACTCGCCACCGCTGACCCGCAGGGCTGGATCATCCCGCCAATCCAGCGCGTGCGCATCACAGGCTACAAGGATGTGCCGCGGAAATTCCGCCGCGTCGAGGTGGAGCGCCCCATTTATGAATACACTGACCTCGTGGTGATGATCCCGAATCCTTCACCCGGCGAACCGCCGCTGCGGCAGGTGCGCAAGGTGCCCACGCGGCAGACCGGCAGCTACAAGGAGACGATCATCCGCTGGGATCCCAACGGCCCGGAGGAGATGATCGACAAACAGCCGATCTATGAGCATGTGGGCGACACTTCGTGGCAGTTCAATCTCATCGGCGACTCGGCGATGGCGCTCACCGCGCTGCGGAAGGCGGGCGTGCCGGAAAATGACCTCGTGATGTACAAGATGTCGGAGAACCTGCTCAACTTCCTCGACACCTACGGCTCGCCGGATCACACCTGGAGTGTGGCGCAGCTCGCGATCGCGCTGGCACGCACCCCGGGCGAGGTGGCGCAGGAATGGACGCTCAAACTCGCCTCGCGCCTCCTCGACGGTCAGATCACCGACGGTCCCGCTCGTGGGCTGTGGGGCCCCATGTGCATTCATCCGCGCGTTCTCGCCGTCGTCATTCGCGACTACCTCGCTGGCGAGGCCGAGGTCGAAAAACTCAAGGAAAAGCTCAAAGAGCGCCCCACCAAGGCCAACCAGCTCCTCCTCGATGTCGCCGAAGGCGGACGCAATCGCCTCAAAAACTACGCCGACTCCTGGAGCCGCAGCGCGCTGCGTTTCGCCACTGTCGAGTGGCCGCTCGTGTGGGACGACCAGATGTCAGAGAAGGTGCAGTTCGCCGGTGCGACGGAGTTTTTCTACAATCAGCGCGCCGCGGACATGGAAAGCACCTGGGTGGTGCTGCATGCGCTCTCCGAATGCTCCGCAGCAGGCCGTTTGCCGAAGGAATCGCTCCGCCCCGAGATCCCGCCCGCCTACAGCGCCACCACCAAGATCGGAGAAAAGGCCAAGCCGCAAGCCGACGTGAAATCGCAGCTCAACGCCACCACCGTGCCGCCGGAGAATGCCATCGCCGTGCTCGCACGCGCCGCCAATGCGCTCGTCGGCCTGCTGGGCGACGGCTCCGCGTGGAGCGAGGCCAACATCCACCAGCCGGTGCACGACTTCGACACCTTCGACAAGTATCTCTCCGTGCCGGTGATCGAAGAGAGCTTCATGCCCTTGCCCTCTCCCGTCACGCCGCTCAGCGCTGTGCAGGGCGTGGCTGCGCTCGATAGCATCGGGCGCGTAGTCGGTGTCGAGAAGATGGCGAAATTTCTGCCAAAACTCGAAATCACGGCCAGGGGACGTGTGGCGCTGCTGGAGGAGCATCTCAAGACGCTGTGGCGGAAGGAAAATCAGAAGCCCTCTCCCGCCATCACCGCGCGTCCGGAGCTCTACGACCTGCTGCTGGCCGCCTCGCGTCCGCTGGCGATGCCTGTGCCCGTCGATGCGAACATCGACGGCGTCGTGGACCTCTTCACGCGCATGCTCATCCTCGGCGCGGACCCCGACGGCACCTGGGGCACGCGTTTTCGGCGCATTTACCGCCCCAGCAGCATGCGGGAGCGCTGGGCCGCCATGTCCGAGATGCCCGGCCGCGTCTGGCGTGACTGGCGCACCAATCTCCCCGTGGACATTAACAAGGCGCACGTCGCCTACTGGAACATGGCGGGCAATGAATACACCGTCAGCCCCGGCACGCCCTTCGCCACGGCCGTAGCGGTCAATTACCTCGCTTCGCGCCTCAAACAGCCCGGCGGCTTGGTGGAGAAGCTCATCGACGACTCCAACCTCGCCGACCAGCGCAAGGCGCTCGACACCGTGCTCATCCCGCCGCCTCCGCCACCCAAGCCCAAAGCGCCACCACCTCCCACGATCGCCAAAACGGACGCCAAGCCCGCGGAGCCGAAGAAGGCCGAAATCGTCGTGCCCAAGCTGCAAGACAAGCCAAAGGACGCAGCGCCGAAGAAGGACGAGACGTTCTGAACCAATGGAGTGATGAAGTCGTGGAGTAATCGGGTGTTGGCCTGACCACCACTCCAACATTCCATTCCTCCTGCTCCGGGATCGCAACTCCCCGCGTAGGCGGCGGATAGCGCTCAAAGTATCACACTCCGTGATTGCCAGCGGGTCGGCTCTGCGTTTAAAACGCTCTTTCCCCACACCGACCGTCACATGAGCAAGAAAGCCGCCGCCAAAAAGCCTGCGAAAGCAGCCAAACCCGCCGCCAAAGCCTCCACCACCTCGTCGAAGAGCCTCCTCGTCGAAAATCGCGTGTTCAAGCCGAGCGCGGAGTTCTCCAAAAAGGCACGCATCAGCTCGATGGCGCAGTATCAGAAGATGTACCAGGAGTCGCTCAAGAATCCGGACAAGTTCTTCGGTCGCGAGGCGAAGGAGCTCACCTGGCGCAAGCCCTTCAAGAAGGTGGTCGACTGGAAGTGCCCGAACGCGAAGTGGTTCGTCGGCGGCCAGCTCAACGTTAGCGAAAACTGCCTCGACCGTCATCTCGAAGGCCCGCGCAAGACGAAGGCCGCCATCATCTGGGAAGGAGAGCCCGGCGAGAAGCGCACCATCACCTACCAGCAGCTCCACCGTGACGTGTGCCGCTTTGCGAACGTGCTGAAGCGCCACAAGGTGAAGAAAGGCGACCGCGTGGTGATCTACATGCCGATGGTGCCGGAGGCCGCGGTCGCGATGCTGGCCTGCACGCGCATCGGTGCCATGCACAGCGTCGTGTTTGGTGGCTTCAGCGCGGAGTCGATCAAGGACCGCGTGCTCGACAGCGGCGCGACGGTGGTGATCACCGCCGATGGTGGCTATCGCCGCGGCGCGGTGGTGCCGCTGAAAAAGAACGTCGATGACGCTCTGAAGGGCAAAGACACGCCCGTGAACACCGTCATCGTGCTGAAGCGCACCGGCAACGACGTGCACATCGAGGAAGGCCGCGACTTCTGGTGGCATCGCGAGCTCGAATACGTCGATGCGAACTGCCCCGCGGTCGCGATGGACTCCGAGTCACCGCTTTTCATCCTCTACACCAGCGGCAGCACCGGCAAACCCAAGGGCATCCTGCACACCACCGCGGGCTACCTGCTGCATGCGCAGATGACCTGCAAATACGTCTTCGACCTGCGCGATGACGATGTGTACTGGTGCACCGCCGACATCGGCTGGGTCACCGGCCACAGCTACATCGTCTATGGCCCGCTCGCCCTCGGCGCGACCTGCCTCATGTATGAAGGCGCTCCGAACTGGCCGGAAAACGACCGTTTCTGGCGCATCATCGACGAGTACAAGGTCAGTGTCTTCTACACCGCGCCCACCGCCATCCGCGCCTTCATGAAATGGGGCGACGAATGGCTCAAAAAGCACGATTTGAGCAGCCTGCGCCTGCTTGGCACCGTCGGTGAGCCGATCAATCCGGAGGCGTGGATGTGGTATCACAAGCTCGTCGGCGGCAGCAAGTGCCCCATCGTCGATACCTGGTGGCAGACCGAAACCGGCGGCCACATGATCACACCCATCCCCGGTGCCATCGCCACGAAGCCCGGCACCGCCACGCTTCCCTTCTTCGGCGTCGATGTCGGCATCGTCGATGACCTCGGCAACGAAGTCGGAACGAACGAACAGGGCAAGCTCGTCATCAAGAAGCCCTGGCCGTCCATGCTGCGCGGCATCTGGGGCGACAAGGAACGCTACCAGAAGACCTATTGGAGCGACTTCAAAGGCTGGTACTTCGCCGGCGACGGAGCGCGCCGGGACAAAGACGGCCACATCTGGATCATCGGCCGCATCGACGATGTGCTCAACGTCGCCGGTCATCGCCTCGGCACCGCCGAAGTCGAAAGCGCCCTCGTTTCGCACCCTGCTGTTGCAGAAGCCGCCGTTGTCGGTCGTCCCGACGAACTCAAAGGCCAGGGCGTCGTCTGCTTCGTCACCGTGAAGGAAGGCATCAAAACGAACCGCGAACTCGAAGACGAGCTCAAGAAGCACGTCCGCAAAGTCATCGGCCCCGTCGCCACACCGGATGAGATCCGCTTTGCCGCCGCGCTGCCGAAAACGCGCTCCGGCAAGATCATGCGCCGCCTCCTCAAGCAAATCGCCGCCGGCGAAGCGCTCAAAGGCGACACCACCACGCTCGAAGACATCAACGTCATCGCTGCTCTTGCGGCGGCGAGCGGCGAAGACTAGAAACGCGTCGGTTATGCCGATCTACGAGTTCTACTGCCCGGACAATAACAAGCTCTACTCCTTCTTCGCCCGCAGCCTGGCTTTGAAGGACAAGGTCCCGGTTTGCCCGGATGGCGAGGGCTTGCGCATGGAGAAACGCGTGTCCCGCTTTGCCTTCATCGGCAAGGCGAAGGAGGACACCGCGGATGATCCCTTTGCCGGCATGGACGAGGACAAGATGGATGCCTTCATGGCGGAGATGGAGCGTGACATGGGAGGGTTGGATGAAAACAATCCCGACCCGCGCCAGCTCGGCCACTTCATGCGGAAGATGACTGATGTGATGGGCGACAAGACGCCGCCGGAACTGCGTGAGATGGTGCGCCGTCTGGAGGCGGGCGAGGACCCGGAAAAGCTGGAGGAGGAGTTTGGCGGACTTGATGAGGGAGACGCGGGCGACGCCTTGTTCTCCCAGATGCTCAAACGGGCCAAATCCGGCCGCAGGGAGCCGGTTCGTGATCCCAAGCTCTACGAGATGCGGGACTATGTCCGTGATTGAGCACGGCGTCTGTCAGTCGCGGCGCGGCACGAACTCCTCGCGGTGCTGGATGCGCATCTGGCCGCCTCCTTTTTGAGTCACCACGGCCACGCCGATGGATTGGTCGCCGCTCCAGCCGATGCTCTCGATGCGCAGCGTGGCCCCTTGGATGGTGAGCAGGGACGCGGCGGGATGATTCTGCGGCAGGCCCAGCATTTGCAGCGCCTCCTGCGGGGAGACGACGGGCTGGTCGTCCTGCGTGTGGTGAATGCCGTCGCGCCCGTCGCGGCGGCTGATCAGGCGGCCCACCATCACGGGCATGGCACCCGTGAGCATCGCGATTGTGTCCGCGGAGGCCTCGTTGATGTCGAGCTGCCCGCTGCCATACACGGTGAAAAGGCTGCGCCAGTCCGGGCACACCTCGCTGAGACGCTCAATGCCGGCCACCATGCTCATCTCGTCGAGGCTGCGAAACGGCCGGTTGAAGGGGCGGTTCGGATAGCCTGCCTGTTTGTAATCCGTGGCCTCGGCGCTGTCCGGGCGGCGTTTCATCGAATCCGGGTCCACCCAGTCCATCAGCGCGGCCACCAGCCCCTGCGCGGTGCCGGGCCGCATGCGCATGGCGGTGAAGATCTGCTCCAGTTGCAGGGACCGCTGGTCGGTGAGAAGCTGGTTGATGTTCAGCTTGGCCTCCTCGCTGGTCATGAAGGCGCGGTAGCCCTCCGTGTCGCTGGCGTGATACTCCAGCAGCGGGTCCAGCGCGCTCACCGCCGGGTGAGCGGCCACGGAGATGCCCATCTCGGCAAAGCGCCGCGCCTTGAGCACGGCCGCGCGCGTGCCCAGCGCGTCGTTGTATTGGGAGGACACCAGCACCGTCGTGGCCACCGAAAAAGCCAGCAGCGCGATCACGGCGAGCACGATCAGCAGCACGGAGGCGTGCCGGGACCGGGTGGCGAGCAGGTGATGTTTCATAATCGGAGCGTGACAGTCTTGCGACGGGCATGCAAGATGAACACTTGCACGAACGGCTATTCGTTAATAATTTAGCGTCAAGATTCCACATGATTTTGCTCCAACAAGCGGCCCTCAAGGCCGGAATGGCCGACCAGGAGGCCTTCACCGTCGCCAAGCAGCAGGCGCTGACCGGCGGGCAGTCCTTTGTGCAGGAGCTCATCAACACCGCGAAGCTCGACGAGCGCAAATTCCTGCACCAACTGGCCGGGGACATGAAATGGCCCTGGCTCGAAGCCGTGCAGCCCGATCCCACTGCCTCCGCGGAGCTGAAGGGCCTGATCCCGGCGCGTTTCGCTGTGAAGCATCAAATCCTGCCGGTGAAATTTGAGTCGCGCGAGCCGCAGGCAGAAGGGGCGGTCCCAAACGGCGCGCATCCCGCGCGCACGATCCTCATCGCCTGCCATGATCCCTTTGACCTCGTGGCGAGGCAGGCGGTGGCGCGGCGCGTGACGATGCCGGTGCGCTGGTGCCTTTCTCCGCAAACCGAGATCGTAGCCGGCCTCCAGGCGCTCTACGGCGTGGGCGCGGACACGTTTGAAGACCTCATCAAGAGCCGCGAGGGCACCACGACGGAAAATGCCGACGAGGCAAACGAGATCGATGTCGAAAGCCCGGACGCAAGTGTGGTGAAGTTTGTGAACCAGATCATCCGCGAAGGGCTGGCCCAGCGTGCGACGGACATCCATGTGGAACCGCTGCCGGACAGCCTGCGCATCCGCTACCGCATCGACGGCATCCTGCACGAGGTCTCCGTGCCGGAGAACATCAAGCAGCTCCAGTCCTCCGTGATCGCGCGCATCAAGATCATGTCGAAGCTCGACGTGGCGGAACGCCGCCTGCCGCAGGACGGACGCATCAATTTGAAAACCGAGGGCCAGTTCATCGACGTGCGCGTGGCCTGCATTCCCAGTGTCGAGGGGGAGTCGCTCAGCCTGCGTCTCCTTGGCCAGGAGCGCTTCACCATCGGCAAGCTCGGCATGAGCGAGGACTACCGCGCGAAAATCGACGTGCTGCTCAAGAAGCCGAACGGCATCGTGCTCGTCACCGGCCCCACGGGCAGCGGCAAATCGACGACGCTGTACAGCTTCCTCTCCGAGTTGAACAAGATCGAGCGCCGCATCGTCACCATCGAAGATCCGGTCGAAAACAAGCTCGCGGGCATCGTGCAGATCGCGGTGAAGCCGGAGATCGGCCTCACCTTTGCCGCCGGGCTGCGCAGCATTCTCCGCGGTGATCCCAACGTCGTGATGGTGGGGGAAATGCGCGACCTCGAAACGGCGGAGATCGCCGTGCGCGCGTCATTGACCGGTCACCTCGTCTTTTCAACGCTGCACACGAACGACTCGATCGGCGGCATCACGCGCCTCGTGGAAATGGGCATCGAGCCCTTCCTTGTCGGTTCCTCCGTGCGCGCGCTGATCGCCCAGCGCCTTGTGCGCGCCTTGTGCGACGGCTGCAAGCGCATCGCGAACTACGAGCCGGACACATTGCGGCCCATGGGGCTCGTGGTGAGCGAGAAGGACCGCCTCTACAGCGCGGCGCCTGGCGGCTGCAAATCCTGCAACGGCAGCGGCTACCGCGGACGCATCGCCATCTTTGAAATCGCTCTCATGACGCCCGCCATGCAGCACCTCGTGAACAAACGCGCGTCGGAGGCGGAGATGTTCAACCAGGCGCGCACCGAGGGTTTTGTCACCATGCGCGAGTACGGCTGGCGCAAGGTCAAGGAGGGCGTCACCTCCGTCGAGGAAGTGCTGCGCGTGACGAGCGAGGACGCGAGTTGAGGTCAACCACGATGCCCACCTTCGCCTACAGCGCCTCATCCTCCTCCGGCGAGTCCAAAAAAGGCTCCATCGACGCCTCCGACCGCGGTGAGGCCGTGCGGAAGCTCGCACGCATGGGTTTGCGCGCCACGGGGCTGAAACCGCTCGGCGCGGTGTCCGCGCCCGTTCAAGCCAAGGGCGGCAAAAAGGACGCCAAGGCCAAAAGAGACGACAAATCGGCCAGGGTGCCGTTTGCGGGCATTTGGGAGAAATTGAAGGGGCCGGGCGACAACGGCAAAATCCACCTCAAACACGCGCAGATCATCGCTTTCACCATCGAGCTGTCGAATCTGCTCGCCGCAGGCTTCCAGATCGACCAGGCGCTCGGCGCGATGGAAAAAAGCAGCGACGCGCTGACCCGCGACATCGCCCTGCGGCTGCGTGAATTGATCCGCGATGGCATTCCGCTCTCCACCGCGCTGCCTCAGGTCTCAGACTCGTTCGGACCGCTGTTTTGCAGCATGATCGCCGCCGGGGAGAGCAGCGGCGCCCTGGACAAGATCCTCGACCGCCAGGTGAAGTATCTCGGCATGATGGAGGATCTGCGCTCGAAATTCGTCGGCGCGCTCATTTATCCGGCCTTCCTCGCGGTTTCGGGCCTCGGACTGGCGATTGTGATGATCACCTACCTGCTGCCAAAGCTCTCCGTGCTCATCCAGAGCAGCAGCAAGGCCACGCCGCTTCTGCTGGACTACATGATGCGCCTCTCCGAGTTCCTGCGGAACGAATGGTGGCTGCTGCTCATCGCCCTGGGCATCCTGGCGCTGGGCATTTTTGCCGCCAGCCAGTTTCCGGCGGTGCAGTTGTGGTATTACAAGTGGTTGCAGCGCGTGCCGGTCGTCGGTGATCTCATGCAGGCGCGTCACGAGCTGCAATTCCTCGAAACGCTCGGCAGCCTGCTCGCCAGCGGCCTCGCCATCACCCAGGCGCTGCATTTGCTCAAAGGAACGGTGTCGAATCCGTTCATCCGGCAGCAGTTTGAAACCATCGAGCACATGGTGCAGGAGGGCGAGCATCTCAGCACCGCGCTGCAACGCACCAAAACCCTGCCGCCGCGCTCCATCGATGTCATTCGCCTCGGCGAGGAGACCGGAAACCTCGCCGAGGTCGCCACCAAGTCCGCCGGACGTCTCGACACCCAGTTTGCACGCCTCGTAGAGCGCGCCACCGCCCTGATCCAGCCTTGCATCCTCGTGGTCATGGCCGTAGTCGTCGGCGGCATCGTGTACGCGATCATTGATGTCGTGTTCTCCACCCTCCAACAGATCAACACCCGCTAACGAAAATGAAAATCGCATCACCACGCCGTTCGTTGTCCGCACACGCCTTCACGCTCCTCGAAATGATGATCGTGCTGCTCATCATCGCCATGATCCTCGGCGTCGTGGCCGCCGGCGTCAGCGGCTTCCAGCGCAACGCGGAGATCGTCACCACGGAGGGCCGCATCACCGCGCTCTCCAGCGCGCTGACCTCTTATAAAACCGTCGGCGGCATGTATCCCACCCAGGGCCAGGGCCTGATGGCCCTCTACAACAAGCCCGGTGACCCCGCCCCGAAGCGCTGGAGCCGTCTCGTGAAAAGCGAGGCGGAGCTCAACGACGCCTGGGGCCGCAAGATCGAGTACCGCTTCCCCGGCACGCGCAATCCCACCGGCTACGACATCTGGTCCCTCGGACCCGACGGGCAGCCGGACACGGATGATGACATCGGGAACTGGTGAGCGGCGAATCCCTCGTGAGATGTGAGAAGTAAGATGTGAGACGTCGCCGCGCATCTCCCCACCTCTCACTTCTAACTTCTCACCTTTTGCGTCCGACCTTCCGCCTGCGTCATGCGCCTCACACCTCCCACGCACTCGCGCAAAGGCGGCTTCACCCTGCTGGAGATCACCATCGTGCTGATCATCGCCTCGATGATCGTGGGCATGGGCAGCGTGGTGGTGGGCAGCCTGTTTCAGGATCATTCGGTCAACAAGGCGGTCACCGCCATCGAGGTGCTGGGGCTGGAGAGCGTGAAGCGCGCCTCCACGCGGCGCATGCATCAGGCCATCCTGTTCCACGAGGATCGCTGCGAGCTGTGGGACGCGCGCGAGGGCCTGATCCGCACCGTCGCGCTTCCGGGCGGCTCCGCGCTGCTGATGAAGCGCTACTTCTCGAAGGACTTCACCGTCGCCGCCGGCCAGCGGCTCGACATCATTCCCGGATGTCTCATGGAGCCGGTGCAGCTCGTTCTCAAGACCGGTGGCGATGAGTTTGCTTTCGCGCTTGATCCGCTGACAGGCGGGTACAATCCGGACCTGTGAAGGCTCAGTGCTTCGCCAGTGACTCCAGGTAGTCGAGCAGGCTGGCGAACTCCAGCACCGTGAAGTTCATCATCAGGCCGGGCGGCATCATGGAGATGGGGAGCTTCTGGCGCGACTGGATGTCGTCGGTTTTGAAAGTGAACTCCTGCGCGGCGATGTTGCGCAGTTTGACTTCGTTCGCGCCTTCGAGCGTGATGAAGCCCATTTGCTGCGTGCCGTCCTTCAGCGTGATCATCTCGCTGGCGAAGCCCTGGGCGATGGTTTTGTTCGGATCGAGGATGTTTTGGGCCAGATCGGGGCGCTTGTAGGTTTGGGCGATGTTGCCGAGGTAGGGGCCTTTTTGGGCTTCGGTCTCCTTCACGGTGTGGCAGGACACGCAGATGGCCTTGGTGAAGATCTGCTCGCCGAGCGCCACGTTGCCTTTTTCCTTCAAAACGGCCGCGAGGGCCTCTTCGGGCTTCAAGGTCATGAGCTTGGGCGTTTTGTCCTCGATCTTCTGAATCTTCATCGCCTTCGCGGCGCGTTCGGCGGCGCCTTTGACCTCGGCATCGGGATCATCGAGCGCGGCGAGCACCTTGGCGGCGCTGGGCATGTGCTTGGAGGCGCTGATGGCGTCGATGATGAGCTTGCGGTGCTTCGGATCGACCCAGCCCTTGTCGAGCGCCTTCTGCGTGAGCTGGATGGACTCCGGACTGCCCGTTTTGCGGTTCGCGAGGTTCAGCAACGCGGCGTTCGCATACATCGACACCGGCCACTCGCCCTTCTCCGCGATCTGCTCAACAAGCTGATGGTGATTTTCGAGCTTGGGCGCGTTCAAGAAGGCGTTGAAGGCCGCCTCGTAGTCCTTGCCGGAGTCCGGGAGTTTCTTGAGAGGCTCCAGCGCAGCGAGCGTGGCGGAGACGCCGTCCGCGCTGTCGGTTTTCGAGAGGGCGATGATCGCTCGAGAAAGCGCCACCGAAGTGATGCGGGCACTCTTGCCCGCAATCGATGCTCCCTCGGCCTCCGCATTGCGGGCAGGAGTGCCCGCATCACGAATGAGTCCGACCAAAAGCGGCACCGCCTCCGCCGGAATCTCCTCCGCACCAGCCATCTGCGCCGCCAGTTCCGGCAGCACCTTCGGGTCCTTCTTCGCGAGTTCGAGGATGCGCTGCTGCGCTTCGTTGAACTGGATGCGGTTGCGGTTCAGTTCCTTCACCAAAAAGGACGCTTCCTCCGGCGTGGCCTTCGCCAGCGCGTCCTTCAATGCCACGGCGATCTTCGGCGTCTCGCTCCAGACCTCCGGCTGGTAATACGGCCCCCGCGTGTCCGGCCGCGTGCCCCACGAATCGCCCTTCCACTCGCCTTCCTTGAAATGGAGACGGCAAAGCGCGGCGAGGATGCCCTGGCGCAAAGCGGGATCGGTGCCCTTGCCGAGACGCTCGATGAGGCCGGTGACGACTTCGGGGGTGTGAATGTGCATCAAGGTCAAGAACGCACCGCGACGTAGCGCTGCTGAAGTGTCGAAGTTGTCGATGACGGCGAAACATGCCTCGTGAGGGAAGGTCGGATGTGGGGTGGAATGGGTGAAAAGAAATCCTTCCATCATCATGAGTGCACGGAAGGCTGTGTGAGTTACAACAGTATCCGAATCACCGAGGGATTTGGCAACCTCACCTCCCATGTGCAGGGACAAATACTTTGCGTGATCTCGTTCGGGATCGCTTGCTGAGGTAGCCAAATGCAGAATCGCCGTAATTGCTTCGAGTCGAATTCGAGAGTCTTGAGACTTCAATCCTGCACGAAGCAGACTTTCGACGGTCTGGAAGTCACCCCAAGGATGCCCTGGGATCGCTCCCCATTTCAAGTCTGCTGCGGCACGCAGTGCAAACCGCAGGATCGAAGCGTCGTTCATCAGGCCTATGTAAGTGAATGGAACAGTGTGCCACTCGAGCGCAGCACTGTCTTTCTTGGGATCCCAATCCTTCGGCACTCGGGGAATCCAGCCGGTCAAAGCATCCAATGCAGCGACGCGAGCCGAGAGCGGCTTGACGGTATCCTTGGCGAGGTTTGCGAGCGCGACGATGCGCTCGGTCGATTGTTCACGCCTCACCAACTCCCTCTGCGCCTCCATCCTCCGGCGGTTGCTCGCGGACTCCAGCACCTTCACCAGTTCCTCATCCTTCGCCTTCGCGAAATCCGGCAGCGGCTCCGCTTTGAAGCCTTTCGGCTTCACCTGCACGATGTAACCGACATCCGGTCCGGCCCAATCAAACGTCGCGCCTTTCCAACTGGCGCAATAGACGCGGCTCATGCCATCGACATCGGCGTCGGTAGGGCGGGTCATTTTGATCAAGGGCTCCGGCTTGCGGGTTTCTTCGAAGGTGGCGCCTTTGGGCTTCACCTGGTGATGCCAGAGAGCGCCGCTGCCCCAGTCGCAGGTGAAGGGGGCGTTGTTCCAGGTGCCGAAGCCGGGTTCGTCGATGTAAACCGCGCCGCAGCCGCTGCCGCCGCCGTAGTCGGCGAGGGGCTGGATGCACTCGTCGTTGAAGTTTTTGTAGAGGCGCGGGTAGCCGTGGTCGTCGAGGCCGGTGAAGTGGTGGAAGCGCACGTTCCAGCCGCCGCCGTCGTTCGTGTTGTCGCGGGCAAAGATGTCCATCAGCGGGCTGATGGCGACCTCGAGGATGTTGCGCGTGCCGGTGGAGTAGATTTCGAGGCCGGTGCCATCGGGACGCACGCGGATGACGCCGCCGCCGCGATGCTGGAGCGTTTTGCCATCGGTGCCGGTGGCTTTCATGAAGCCGAAATCGCCGCCGGCGATGTAAAGCCAGCCGTCGATGCCGAGGCTGAGGCCGTTCGTGGTGTGATCGGCGGGGCGGTCTTTGTAACCGAAGGCGATGTCCTTCACGAGGATGTTCTGCTTCTCCGCGACGCCGTCGTGATCGGCATCGATGAACTCGCTGAGGTGCGGCGGATGCACGAGGTAAAGCCGGTCGTGATCCCACACGAGCCCGCGCGGCGCATCGACCTCGCAAAAGACCTTCGTCTCATCCGCGCGGCCATCGCCATCGAGATCGCGCAGGCGGATGACGCGACCACGCTTCGGATTGCGGCCCAGCGAGCCGTTTCCGTCCGAGGAGACGTAAAGCGTGCCATCTGGCTCCGCGGCGACGAAGACGGGATAGTTTGCGGCGGCGCTGTTCGCGAACAGCGTGACCTCAAAGCCCTCCGCGACCTTCACATCTTTCAAAATGGCCGCTTCCTCCTCCGGCGTGAGTTTGACGATCTTCGGCGTAATGTTGCCTTCCTTGGCGTGCGGGTCATTCGCCTTGTCATAGTCCTTCTTTTGCTCGGCGCTGAGCTTCGGCGCGATGGCTTTGATGCCCGGGCCTTTCAGCCGCACCTCGCGGATGCTGGCCCAGCCGCCTTGGCTTGTGCCGGTGCAGGTGATCTTGAGGTATTTCAGTGATGCGGGCACTCCTGCCCGCACGATGGCGCCATCTTTGCGGGCAGGAGTGCCCGCATCACTAAACACATACTCATTGGCACCCCCGATTGGGTTCTTCCTGGCATCCACGAGGGTGCTCCAAACCTTTCCATCCGAGGAAAACTCGATCTGATGCTGATACGCGTTGTTTTTGCTCTCCCAGACGATGTCGAGGCCCGTGAGGTCCTGCGGCTTCTCAAACTCCAGCGTGAGGGATTGCGGCTTCGAAGGATTCGCCGCGCACCAGCGCGTGCCTTCATCGCCATCGACGGCTTTCCAGGCGAAATTGCTCTTTCCGGTCTCTTCGCTGCTCGCCGACGCTTTGATGCCTGTGGCGTTTTTCGGCGCTGGAGCCGGCTTCGGAGCCTCGACGGGCTTCGCGGCGACAAAGGTCACTTTGTTCTGCCCCGTGAACGGCGTCAGGTAATCCGGCGTGAGCTTGTCGCAGGCCCACAGCAGGCCGCGCGTGATGAGATCCAGGTAACGCGCATCAGCGACGGTCTCGGTGTTGTGCCCGATGGTGGTGCTGAAGCTGCGGGCACCGACTTTTTCGTTCGTCCACGCGACGATGTATTCGACGTCCTTCGTGCTGCCGTCCTTGTTTTTGACCGTCTGCTTGCCCATCGCGAGCGGATGGGCGTCGAAGAGGTTCACGTTGTTGTAGAGCTCCTCTTTGATCGTGGTCCAGTCGGCGAGCGTCTTGGTGATCGGGTGCTCCTTATCGACAAACGTGATCGCGATAGGCTCCTGCGGGCCGTGGGAGTTGGATTGCAGGCCGAGGCGTTTGAACCAGCGATCCTCGCCCGTGCGGAAGCTGTGCATGGCGCAGTGAAGCTGGATGCTGGGGATCGTTTGGTGAGCATCGAGGATGCGCGTGAGCGTCTCCTTGTGGTTCATGCTCGCCGCGCACTCGTCGTGGATGATGATGTCGTAGCCCTTGGCCCAATCCGCCTTGTCATAGACCGGCAGCGGCGGGTTCGTGGACTTGTCGTCGGTCCAAATGACGTCCACCTGCACATTCGCGCGGCTTTGGATGCCTTTGGCGATGACCTCGTGCTGCTTCGCGTAGTCATGGCAGCAGCCACCGGTGATGAGGAGGGCTTTCAGCGGCTCGGCGGCCGAAACGGAGAGCAGAGGGCAAAGGGCGAGGAGGAGGGCTTTTCGGAGCATGGAAAAATGAGGGCCGCAGAAACCGCACATTTGGCAGCTTTTCTATCAGAATAGTATCTGGCGACTTGACCCCAAAACGGCCAGGAAATCCCGCCCTCGGCGCATATCTTCGTTCGCTTTTGCCCGCTGACCTGCCACTCTCGCGCCCTCATGCGCGTCACAGTCAAAGACATCCTAGAAATCGTCGGCGGAAAACTGCTCTCCGGGAGCGAGTCCACGGCCATCGAGGGCTTTGCAAACCTCCGCGAGTCCGTGAAGGGCGACCTGAGCTTCTTCCACGACCCGCGCTACGACACCCTGCTCACCACCACGAAGGCCTGCGCCGTGCTGGTGCCGGAAACGTGGACCAAATTCCCCGAAGGCGTCGCCTGCATCAGCGTGGCGGACCCTTCGCGGATGTTTGAGACCATCGTGGAAAAGTTCGGCGTGCAGCCGGAGCCCTTCAAACCGGGTGTCCATGCCACCGCGGTGATCGGCGAAGGCGTCAAATTTGATCCGGCCAAGGTCCGCATCGGCCCGCACGCCGTCATCGAGGACGGCGTCGAGATCGGCGACGGCGCGGAGATCGGCGCGGGCTGTTTTGTCGGTCGAAACGCCCGCATCGGGGCGGATTCAAAGCTCTTTGCCAATGTGAGCGTCCACACCGGCTGCCTTCTCGGCGAACGCGTCATCATTCACAGCAGCGTGGTGATCGGCGGCGACGGCTTCGGCTACGAGTTCGACAAAGGCCGCCACCGCAAGGTGCGCCAGGCCGGCATCGTGCAGATCGACAACGACGTGGAGATCGGCGCCGGCACCATGGTGGACCGTGCGCGTTTTGGCCGCACCTGGATCGGAGAGGGCACGAAGATCGACAACCTCGTGCAAATCGGCCACAACGTGGTCATCGGGAAGCATTGCATCATCGTCGCCGCCACCGCCATCGCCGGCAGTGCGCACATCGGGGACTACGTCGTCATCGCCGCGCAGTGCGGCGTGGCCGGGCATGTGAAAATCGGCTCGCAGGCCACGCTCGCCGCCCGCTGCGGCGTCACGAAGGATCTTCCCGGCGGAGCCACCTACATGGGCTACCCCGCCATCCCCGTCGGCGATGAAAAACGCCGCCTCGCCGGCATCAACCGCCTGCCAAACCTCACCGCACGGGTGAAGAAGCTGGAGAAAGATCAGGACAGCGAGGATTGAGCCTCACTTTGCCGCCTTCACCGCGTCCCAGACCTTCGTGTATTTCGCGAGATCGGGACCGAGATCCTGGATGACCTCGCATTTCGCCTGGATGTGCGCGGGGATGGTGATGGCGGGGTTTTCGAGGAATTCGGCGCTCAGTTTCGCCCTGGCGGGCGTGTTTGGGCAGTAATAGCCCATCCACTCCATGTTTTCGGCGGCGATGTCCGCGTCGAGGACAAAATTGATGAAGGCATGGGCCAGCGCGGTCTGTTTCGCGCCTTTCGGGATGACCATCTCGTCACAGCCGATGGTCACGCCCTCACGAGGGATGACGATCTCGACCTTGGGGTTCTCCATCTGCACCTGGAAGAGGTCGCCGCTGTAGCCGTGGACGAGGTGGAACTCCGCGGAGTCGATGCCGGACTTGTAGCCCTCGTTGTCAAAGCGGGCGAGGTTCTTCTTCCACCGGATGAGCACGTCCTGCGCGGCGGCGAGCTGCGCCTCATCACGCGTGTTGATGCTGTGGCCGAGGAATTTGAGCGCCGCGCCGACGGACTCGCGCATGTCGTCCAGCATCGTCACACGGCCGGCGAGAGCCGTGCGGTCCAACATGGCCCAGGTGGGCTCCGCGTCCTTGATCTTGTCCTTGCGGATGGCCAGCGTGGCGTAGGCAAAGGTGTAAGGCACGCTGTGCTCCATCTTTTGATCGATCACCTTCTCGAGCACGGCATGGTCGATGTTGGCGAGGTTGGGCAGCTTCGCATGGTCGAGGTTTTGCAGCATGCCATCGGCCTGCATGACCTGGATCATGTAGGCGGTGGGGAAAAGCAGGTCATAGCCCGTGGCACCGGCCTTGAGCTTCGCATACATGCTCTCGTTCGAGTCAAAGGTGTCGATCACCACCTCGCAGTTGTGCTGCTTCTCAAACTTTTTCACCACGTCCGGGCTGACGTAGTCCGCCCAGGTGTAGATGTGCAGGGTCTCGGCGTGGAGCGAGAAGGCCAGCAGGAGGAGATAAAGAGCGCAGCGCATGGTGGTGAGATTTTTTGGGAATCGACAATCAACAACCTATTGTTCGAAAGCCGTCCATCAAAAAGCTGGCGGAGGCCGGGGGACGCTTGGATTGACGATTGATGAGCATTCGATTGTTGATTGAGGAGTTTTCAAAACCTTCGGTGAGGCGAGGAGTCCGGGCGCGGCTCATGGCCTTTTGTTTTGCTCGGCGGTGTGGATGCTTTTGACGAAGATGGAGATCAACTCGTCGCTCTCTTTCAGGATGGCTGTGAGTCGTGACCTGGGGTACATGGGTTTTCGCTCGATAATTTTGAGGCAGATCAGCGTCTCGCGAAGCTCCTTGAGGCAAACCTTCATCTTGTGGAGAAAGTCGCCACGGGACTCGGCGCTTTGGGCCTCGCCGTAGTTCAGTGCGGGTGATGTGCCGGAACGCACCAACTGGCCTGCAATGTGTTTCCCAGCCTTGGTGTCCGGCAGAGCCTCGACCACCTTGATGACACGGACGGCGAAGTTCACGAGGCGGTCCTCAAGAATGGCGGCTTGCTCCTTCATGGGTTGCTAGGATGGCTTTAACCTCTTGAATCAACAACCTGGTGTTCGGCAATCGTCAATCCTTCGGGTGGCGGAGGCCGGGGGAAGCCCGGATCGACGATGGATGCGCATCCGACTGTTAATTGGTGAGGTTTCAGAATGAGGCGGCGGACGCGGGAGGCTTGGCACCTCGAAAATCAACAATCGTTGGTTCGACAATCATCAATCAATGGCTGGCGAGCGCGCGCAGCACCGGAATCCTCTCCTCGCGACGGAGCGAGGCCTCGGTGTTGTAGGCGGCGAGCAGGAGGCAGGAGAAGGCGAGATCGCTCAGGAGCGAATTCCGCAGGAACCAGATCGTGGGCGGCAGGCCCGGCAGGCCGGTGGTCATGGCCTGGGTCCAGGCGGCAAAGGTCTTGGCGTAGTTGGGGTCCGTGAGCCAGGAGACCGTGTTCGTGACGAGATAAAACGCGAGCGAGCAGCCAATGACGCCGAGCAGGCCGCCCACGATGCCGATGCGCCCGCGCTGGCGGCTGGCGAACCAAGCGGCGAGGGCGAAGAGGCCGTAAACGGCGACCGCCTCCTTGTGCATCACCCCACGCAGGCCGGTGGCGGCCAGGTCGATGGCGACGAGCAGCAGCGGCAGCGCCAGGAAGGGCACGCGTTTGGAAAAGACCAGCGTGCCGGTAAAGGCCAGCGCCATCCACGGCGCGAAATTCTCCAGCGCGGGCACGACCATGCCGTGACCGAGCTTGAAATAGCGGAACACCGCGGCGGCGAGCACGAGGACGAGCGGCAGGAGGAGCGAGAGGCGTTTGGAGGACATCGGCCCGGAGTGTAGGCGATGATCCGGCACTGGCAATGGCGAGACTCCGTCATGGCAGGAAGGCCCTCTTGACGATGGCGGCGCTTGTGGCGATGCCTTGCGCCCGTTTTTCCACCTCCCATGTCCTTCCGCCTCGAAATGCTGCAAGTGGCCCGCCTCGCGCCGAAGATCCTCGGCGAGTCCGCGGCGTTGGTGGAGGGTTTTCTGCGCTCGCGCCTGGCCGCGGACGCGAAGGGCTTCCTGGACCGCGATGAGCGCCCGGATTTGTATTACTCCGTGTTCGGCATCGAGGGACTGCGCGCGCTGAGCACGCAGGAGGGCGCGGTGCCGGACCTGCGGCCGTGGCTGCGCGGCTTTGGGGATGGCGACGGGCTGGACTTTGTGCACCTGTGCTGCCTGGCGCGCTGCTGGGGGAACGCGGGCATCGACGGCCTGCCGCCGGCGGCACGCGAGGCGCTGGCGGCTCGGGTGGAGGCCTACCGCTGCGAGGACGGTGGCTATCACCAGGCGCCGGGCCGGAAAAGAGGCAGCGCCTACGGCTGCCTGCTGGCCTGGGGCGCGTATCAGGACCTCGGCGGGCTGCCGCCGGAGCCCTGGCGGCTGGCGGAGTGCATGGGCGGGCTGCGCACAGCGGACGGCGCGTGGTCGAACGAGCCGCACATCCCCGTGGGCTCCACCACGGCCACCGCGGCCATGGTGGCGCTGCATCGCCACATGGAGATGGAGCCGCCGGCGGAGGCGGTGGACTGGCTCATGAGGCGCTGCCTGCCGGGCGGCGGTTTCCTGGCCATGCCGAACGCGCCGCTTCCGGACCTGTTGTCCACCGCGGTGGCGCTGCACGCGCTCGACGCGGTGCAGGCGGATTTTTCCCGCCTGAAGGAGCCGTGCCTGGACTTTGTGGACTCCCTCTGGGACGCCACAGGCGGTTTCCACGGGAACTGGACCGATGACGTGCTGGACTGCGAGTACACCTACTACGGCCTGCTGGCACTGGGGCATCTCAGTCTGTGAGATAAAAAAAACGGACGCCCCGGTGGAGGGCGCCCGTCTTCAGACAGCATGTAGGCGGGATCAGGGCAGCGGCTTGATGAAGAGGTCCTTGTAATAGACGACGCTCTTCGGGTCGTGCGCCTGGATGGCGATGGTCCCTTCGCTGAGCTTGCGTCCCGGCATGTTCTTCAGCGCGGTGGCGGGGTCCCAGCCCTCGGGCTCCGTCCAGTCGGTGGTGACCTTGCCGTTGATGGAGATGGTGATGTGTTTCCCTTCCACTTTGATGTGGTAGTCAAACCACTCGCCATCGCCCACAGGAGCGGTGTTGAGCACGTCCTTCACAGCGTAGAGGCCGCCGGTCTTCTTCGGGTCCTTGTGCGCGGTGCTGTTCACCTGGCACTCGTAGCCCTTGTCCGGCCAGCCTTTGTCCTGCCAGGCGGTGTGGATGTAGATGCCGGAATTGGAGCCCTCCATGTGCTTGACCTTGGCCTTGAACTCGAAGTTCTTGAACTTGGCACCCCCGTCCGGCCCCACATAAAAGAGGTGCGCGCGGCCGTTGCCGACCTTGATCGCACCGTCCTCGACGGTGTAGCTGCCGGGGGTTTCTTCGTTCGATTTCCAGCCGGAGAGGTCCTTGCCGTTGAACATGGGGGTCCAGCCGTCGTTATCGGCGGCCAGGGAGACGAGGGAAAGAGCCGCGCAGGCGGCGAGGGTGAGTTGCTTGAGCATAGAGGCGCGGTTTTAGCGTGAAGCCGCCGCCGTGTCCAGCGCGGAGGGCTCTGTCGAAGGCGCAGATGGAGGGGCGGCCACGGCGCGGCCGTTTTACACCGTGGGATGCTCCGGGTGGCTGTTGCGGCGCGTGAGGGGGGCGGGGAGGCAAATACGGCCGTCGCATTTGGGTGAACGGCTCTCGTTCGGGTGCGCAACCCAGGGTGCGGGGCCGTCGAGGGCTGCTTTCGCGTGTTCATGCAGCAACTTCCGCAGGAGGCGCGCGTTTCAGAGCCGTCTCCGGCTCCTCGCTTGACCTGCTGCTTCCTCCGCTCCTTCATTGCCTCGTTTTCGCCTCCTGCGCATGCCCGCTTTCACCTACACCGCCCTCACCACCACTGGACAGACCGTTTCAGGGTCGCTGAGCGTGGGATCACGCGCGGAGGCCTTCCGGCATCTGGAGTCCCAGTCCCTCACTCCGGTGAAAGTGGCGGAGGATGCCAAGGCGGCGGCGGAGAAGGCCAAAAACGCTCCGGCGAGCAGCGGACCGGTCCGGTTAAAACGCGGCCAGCTCATTCATTTCACCGAGGAGCTGGCGGACCTGCTGGATGGCGGCCTGCAGATCGAGCAGGCCCTGCGCGTGATGCAGGAGCGCCAGGAGGCGGAGGTGCTGCGGCGCGTGGCCGCCACGCTGCGCAACGAGGTGCGCGAGGGCTCCACCATGGCGAAGGCGCTGAAAAAAGCCTCTCCGAGCTTTGACGACCTGTACTGCAACCTCGTGGCCGCGGGGGAGGTCAGCGGATCGCTGGCAAACATCCTGCGCCGCTTGTCCACCAACCTGACGGTCATGGCGGAGCTTCAATCGAAGGTGACCTCTGCGATGATCTACCCGGCCTTCCTGATCGGCGCGTGCGTGGTGCTCATGGTCGTCTTCATGACCGTGATGGTGCCTCAGATCACGGATTTGATGGCAAAGAACGGCCAGCAACTGCCGGCGGCCACGCAAATGCTCATCAACTTCAACAAATTCATGGGCGAGTGGTGGTGGGTGATCCTCATCGCCCTCACGGCGGCGGGACTGGCCTTCCGCGGCTACATCGCCAGCCCGGCGGGGCGCATGTGGTGGGATGACACGAAGCTGAAACTGCCTCTTTTCGGCCCGATCATGTCGATGCGCTTCTTTGCGCAGTTCTCGCAGTCGCTGGGCAACCTGATCAACAATGGCGTGCCGCTGCTCAACAGCATCCGCCTCGTGTCGAAGATCTCCGCCAATGTTTTCCTCCAGTCCCTGCTGGCGAAGGTCACCGCGCAGATTTCCGAGGGAGCGCCGCTTTCCTCGTCGCTGCGCAAGGTGGGGGCCTTTCCCATGCTGCTCTCCGACATGATCGCCGTGGGCGAGCAGACGGGCCAGATCGGCAAATCGCTCGAAAAATGCGCCGTGCGCTACGACAAGGAGCTCGACACGCGCATTAAGCGCATGACCAGCATGATCACGCCCATCATCCTCGTCATCATGGCTGTGATGGTCTGCATCGTGGCCTACTCCATCATCGAGGCCATCGGCCAGAGCATCTCAGGCATCCGCGGGCGCTGACGCCCGTTCCAAGTTTCAAGTTCCAGGTTCAAAATTACCCAACATCGTTCATTCTCTCCCCACCATGAAAATCCAAACCCAGAAATCCAAACTCAGAAGTGCCTCCGGCTTTACGCTCATCGAAATCGTGATCGTGCTCACGATCATCGTCATTCTCTCCGCCGGCGTGATCAAGCTGCTGAAAGGGAACGTCGAGTTCACCAAGGAGCTGACCACGGAGCAGGGCATCGAAAAGATCGCCACGCAGATCCAGCTCTATGAGGCGCGCAACATGCGCCCGCCGACCACCGAGCAGGGCATCAAGGCGCTGGTGGAAAAACCCACCATCGAGCCCGTGCCGGAGCGCTGGATGCCGTTCCTTGAAGAGGTGCCGAAGGATGCCTGGGGCAACGAGTACAAATACCGCTATCCCGCCCAGAAGTCGAAGAAAGGCTACGACCTCTACTCCATGGGTGCCAACGGCATCGAGGGTGACGAAGACGACATCGGCAACTGGAAACCCGGCGCCACGAAATGAATTTCAGATTCCAGATTTCAGATTCCAGATGCAGCGGCGCGTCATCGCGTCGCTCGTTTTTGCTGAATCAGGAATCCAGAATCAGAAAGCAGGAGTCCGCCTTCACCCTTGTCGAGATGGTCATCGCCCTGACCATCGTGGTGCTGCTGGCGGCGGCCTCCGTGCCGACTTTCCAGGGCTTTCGCGACGAGCGGCTGGCGCGGGAACCGGTGACGGCCCTGGTGCGGCTGGCGAAGGAGGCGCGGCTGCGCGCCATGCAGGAGAAGCGGCCGTATCAGGTGGCCTTTCACGCCGGCGGATTTACCGCGTCGCGTTATTTCAATCCCTACCTCCAGCGCTCGGAGCTGGACCAGTTTCTTGAGTCGGCGCAGACGGTCGTCGAGCAGCCGGAGTTCGAGAAAAACGACATCGACAGCGGCTCCGGCCCGACCAAGACCACACAACTGCCCCTGGCGCCGCCGCGCGCGAAGTTCGACGAGCACTGGTCGGAGCGCTACGAGGCTCCGCAGGACATGAAGGTGGCCCTGCAATATTGGTATGATCCCGAGCCGCTCTATCTGGAGGGCGACACGGTGAAGCTCTGGGTCTTCCAGCCCAGCGGCGTGTGCCAGCCGCTCAAAGTCATCGTTGAGCGCCAGTCCGCCACGTTCGTCGTCGAATTCGCCGCGCTCACCGCGGACATCGTGAGGGAGGCTGTCGATCTGCGATGAAAACGACCATGAGGAGCACGGCGCCCGCCGCCGGCTATATCCTGTTTGAACTGGTGATCGCGCTGACGATTTTCTCCGTCGGCGTGCTTCAACTCTCACGTCATTTGAATGACGTGGTCATCGTGGCCAGGGAGTTCAACAAGAACCAGGTCGTCCGGCTCGGCCTGCGCTCGTTTTTGGAGGAGATCCGGAAAAAGCCGCTCACGGAGATCAGCCAGTCGAAGACGGATGTGCTCACCGGCGTCACCTACACGAGCACCACGGAGCCTGTGAGCCTCAAGACGACGCGCGGGGACATCCTGCCGGACATGTACAACCTCACCATCACCGCCACCTGGACGAACGGTGCCGAGCCCGCGGAGGAAAGCATGAGCATCTATGTGTACAAACCCGCCCAGCAGCCATAGCGCGCGCGCTGGCGGCCTTGGCGCCGCCCGCGCCGGCTTCACGCTCATGGAGATCGTCATCGCGCTCTCCATCATCGGCATGCTGTCCGTTTCCATGCTCAGCATCATCCGCAACACCGTGCGCGCTGCCGCGCAGACGGAGGAACTGCGGCGCGAGAGCGACCAGATCAACCGCCTGATCGAGTCCTGCCGCAAAACCTTTGCCACGCTGCCGGCCACGGCCACGCTCAATCTCAAAATCGTGCAGACGACGGAGCCGATCATCCAGGAATTGGTCATCACCGGCTCGCCGGACTGTTTTCCCTTCGGCCCCAACCCCATCACGCTCAAGGACACCACGCTGCGTCTCCGTCCTCATCCAGACGGTCTCCTGGATGCCAATGAGATGCCGTTGAACTACTTCTGCCTCTCGCGCGAGGACTTGATCCCGAAAACCGCCGACAGCGAGGAGCCGCCCCAGGCCAGCACCACCGGCATTTACGCGCCAGACGAGGAGAACCGCTACTGGATGCCTCTGCTGCCGGATGTCGTGTCACTGAAGTGGCGCTTCTACGTCGAAAAAGAGGACATGTGGTATGAGGAGTGGAGCAAGTCCCAGTGGCCGGACCTCATCGACATGGAATTGCGTCTGCGGGACCGGACCACGCCCATGCGCATGGTCTTCGGCCTGCCCGTCATCAACATCACGGCAGGCCGCGCGCCTGGCAGCAGCACCTCCGGCTCCAGCAGTAGTTCCAGCAACACCAGCACGACAGGTGCTGGTGGCGGTGGCGGAGGATTTGGTCCACCCGGTGGCGGGCGTGGTGGCGATGGCGGACGTGGAGGAGATCGTCCCGGTGGCTTTGGGCCTCCCGGTGGCGGACCTCCTGGAGGCGGTGGCTTCGGGCCGCCCGGCGGCGGACCTCCCGGCGGCGGCAGGCCAGGCGCTGGTGGCCCTCCCGGCGGTGGTGGTTTCGGTCCTCCAGGTGGCGGAGGCAGCGGTCGCTAGACTGAGAAATTGTAATCTCAACCAGACTGAAAATTGAAAACTGGAAACTTAAAACTGAAAATGGGAAAGCTTGCGGGCGCAGAAGAACCTGGGCACGGCTTTGACCGTCAGTTTTCATCTTTCAACCTTCGGCTTTCATCTTTTTGCTCGCGTCGTGGCTCCACCCTCATGCTCACCATCTGGGCCATCCTGCTCATGAGCATGACGATGATGAGCCTCGTCGAATATGTGCGCTACAGCGGCGAGGAGGCCATCCTGGCCGAGTCGGACTTCCGCGCGCTGAACTTGGCGGAGAGCGGTCTCGCCGTGGGCCTGCATCCCAACACACGGCGCGGAGATGCCGTGCTGAAGCAGAAGATCGGCGCGGACAGCGGCTTTGACGTCGTCATCAACTACGAGGGCGCGCGCATCCCCATCAACTACGCCACGGACGAGCGCCTGCGGGAGGCCATCTACAATCTCTTCATCTACTGGCAGCTCAACGCCGAGGCCGCTCAGATCGCCGCCGACTCCCTGGCCGACTGGGTGGACAGCGACACTTCCCCGCGCGCCAATGGCGCGGAAAAGGAATACTACCAGGGCCTGGGCATCTTCGACGCCCCGCGCAACCAAGGCTTCCTCCGTGTGGATGAGATGCTGCTCGTGCGCGGCATGGATGTCGTGGACCAAAAGAAGCCCGACTGGCGTGAGTTCTTCAGCGTCTATGGCGAGGGCCAGATCGACCTGCGCACCGTTTTCAAGGACGTGCTGCTCGCCGTCACCGGTGCCTCCGAGAACGATGTGGACCGCTTCATCCGCGAGCGCGACGGCGGTGACGGCATCCCCGGCACCGAAGATGACCGCCGCATCCGTGATGAGGATGCCTACCAGCTCCTGGGCCTCTCCGGCGACCGCCTCGCCTCTCTGCGCGCCATTGTGAACGACGACGACACCTCCCTGCGCCGCATCACCAGCATTGGCTGGTCCGGCACAAAGCGTGCGGAAATCATCGTCGTCACCCGCCGCAACCAGGAAACTGGCGCGCTGACCTACCTCGGCCGCATCGAGGAATAAGCGGCCTTTTCAGCCAGGCGGGCCTGAATCCGGGCCGCCGGGAGTTCACCCCTGGTGCTCTGGCTGGAAAGGGGCCTGCTCCAGATGCCCGAGCAGTGCTTTCGCGCAGGCGGCGGCGAATTCAGTCGCGTTGATCGCGCAGTCCATCTCGATCAGCGGGATGCCCGGCTTCAGATGTGTTTTGATGGCGGTGAAAAGCGCCGCGTCCGCCTCCGCGTCATGAAATGGCTTTCCGTCGGCGCTGATGATGCTGATGGCCTTTGCCGGCAGCAGTACGGTGACGGGACCGCGATACGCGTTCACCTTTTCCGCGAGGATGCGGCCGAGTTCGGCGCATTCCACGGCGTTGGTGCGCATCAGCGTGACCTGCGGGTTGTGGATGTAGAAGGTGCGGCCCTCAAACTTTGCCGGCACCGTGGCTCGCTCGCCAAAATTGACCATGTCGAGGCATCCAGGCGTCACGATGGCCGGTGTGGCGGTTTTTCCCGCCGCATCAAGCCGTGCAGGCCCCGCGCCGAGGATGCCGCCGACGAGCTCGTCCGCCCACTCGGTCGTCGTCACGTCCAGGACGCCGGCGAACATGCCGCTTTCGATGAGGGACTCCATGATCCTGCCGCCAGTGCCGGTGGCGTGGAAGACGAGGACCTCGTAACCGGCGTCCTCCAGGATTTTTTTCGCCGCGTTCACGCACTCAGTCGTGTTTCCGAACATGGAGGCGGCGATGAGCGGCTTGTCCGCGCCTGCGGGCACCTCCGTCTCCACCATGCCGCAGATGGCGCCTGCCGCGCGGGCCAGCAGCACACGGGAGATGCGGTTGATGCCGCTGACATCGACGATGCTTGGGAACATGACGATGTCCTTCGTGCCGACGTAGGGCGCGACATTGCCCGCCGCGAGCGTGGAGACCATGAGCTTCGGGAAACCGACCGGCAGCGCGCGCATGGCCGCCGTGCCGATGGCGGTGCCACCGCCGCCGCCGAGGGAGATGACGCCCTGCACGGCACCGCTTTCAACGAGAGAGGACAGATACGCGCCCGCCGCCTTTGCCATGGCGGCCACGGCCTCGCCACGGTCCTGACGTGCCATGATGCCGGCGAGATCCACACCGCCTGCGGCGGCCACCTGCTCGCGCGTGACATCCGGTGTCACCTGGGGCGTGTCACCACTGCCGGCGTCGATCAGCAGCACGCGGTGCCCGCGCGCACGGATGATGTCCGCCACATAGGCGTGTTCGTGGCCTTTGGTGTCGAGGGTGCCGAGGACTGCGATGGTTGACATGGTGGCGCGCATTGGAGCGAAGAGCCGCGCGGGATGCAACCGTGCATCTCCACCAGGTGCTATCCGTTCCGCGCATGCCTCACAGGGCGGCCTTCAGGGCGGCGAGCAGGTGATTGTAGTCGTCAAAGGCAGGGAACTGCGGAAACTGCGCCTGGATGGCCGGTGGCGCGTGGAAGAAGAAGCCCGCGTCCGCCTGGCCGAGCATCGTCGTGTCGTTGAAGGAGTCCCCGGCTGCCAGCACGCGGTAGTTGAGGGATTGCAGGGCGGCGACGGACTTCTGCTTCTGGTTTGGCTGGCGCAGCCTGTAGTTCACGATGCGGCCGTCCGCGGCGGTTTCGAGCTGGTGGCAGAAGATCGTCGGCCAGGCAAGCTGGCGCATCAACGGCTGGGCAAACTCGGCAAAGGTGTCGCTCAGAATGATGACCTGCGTGATGGAGCGCAGCTCGTCGAGGAAGGCCTTCGCGCCCTCCAGGGGCGAGAGCGTGCCGATGACCTGCTGGATGTCCGCCAGTTTCAGGCCGTGCTGGTCGAGGATGGCCAGGCGGCCCTGCATGAGCACATCGTAATCCGGCTCGTCACGCGTGGTGCGGCGCAGTTCCGGGATGCCGGTCTTCTCGGCAAAGGCGATCCAGATTTCAGGCACGAGAACGCCTTCGAGGTCGAGGGTGACGATGGTTTGCGGATTCATTCAGGGGAGTTCCAAGTTCAATGTTGAACGTTCGTTTACCCCGTCTCGACGGCTTCGCAAACATCTCTCCAGCCCGGGAAGCGCCATTCGTTGGGGAAGCCGGAGCACTGCGCGGGTTTCACGGGCTGGATGCGGCACACGTTGACTCCTTCGAGGAAAAGGCACTCGCCGTTGGGCTTGTCGATGATGCTGAGGCCGGTGCGGTTGGCATTGAGGCGCGTGCAACCGGCGGTGAAGGCCTCCTCCGTCATGCCGAGGAAGGCGGCGATGCGGGAAACCTCCGCGTCGGTGATGCGCACGTCCCCGGGCCAGCGGCAGCAGTTGCCGCAGCGCTGGCAGAGATAGCGTGGCGTGGAAGTTTCTTTGCTCACCAGCCCAGATTGCCCAAGGTGCGGCGGAAATGAAGCTGCATTTGCTGACGACACTCACTGTTTTGCCCGCGCCGGAGGACCGGCGGCGGGATCACGAGATCGTGGAGGAGTGGGCGCGCGGGCTGGACTGGGTCCACTGGCTGCTGGGCAGCGTGCGGGCGCGCACGGAGCACCTGATGATGAACGGCGGCGGCTGGACCGGTTATGCGGAGGGCGCGTTTCGCGCGGCGGTGGGCCCGGCGCTGGAAAAAGCATGGTCCGCCGCGCATGCGAACGATCTGGAGGCGCTGCGTGCGGCGGACGCGGAGCTGGGCGCGCGGCTGGGCGCGGAGGACCGTGCGCGGAGCATCCGGGCGGGCGCGCTGCTGCTGAAATCGACCCGGCATGCGCGCTACCAGGGCATTTTGGGGCATTTTCGCGATCAAATCGCCCTGGGGGCCGCGGAAGGTCATCTGGCGACGGTTTGGGCGGCGGTGGGGCATTTTTTCCACCTCAGCCTGGCGAATGTGATCGCGGAATACCTGCGCCTGGAATGGGAGATCGGCACGCGCGGCGATCCGAGGTGCCAGCAGCCGAATTTCGGCCGGATGACGAGCGAGCTGCTGCTGGGACGGGTGGCGGAGCCGAGGGTGATGTGAGCCGGCGCAGGCTGCATCAGGCCGCTTTGCCGGGCAGATCGACGAGCATCTGGGCGTTGCTTGGATAGCGCTCCAGCAGGGTGAGCACGCGCTGGATGGCGTCGATAGGCTTTCCACCGGCCAGGCCGCGGCGCAGCATGTGGATCTTGTCGAGCTGGAAGGGCTGCAGGAGCAGCTCCTCCCGGCGCGTGCCGGACTTGAAGATGTTGACGGCCGGGTAGTAGAACTGCTCGGCGATCTTGCGGTCGAGCACGAGCTCCATGTTTCCGGTGCCTTTGAATTCGAGGAAGATGAGCTCGTCCGCCTTGCTGCCGGTCTCGATGAGGGCGGTGGCCAGGATGGTGAGGCTGCCGGCGGTGCGGGTGTTGCGCGCGGCGGCGAAAAGGCGGCGCGGGACCTCCAGGGCGCCGACGCCGACGCCGCCGCTCATGATGCCGCCGCTCTTGTGGCTGCTGTTGAAGGCGCGGGCCATGCGCGTGATGGAATCCATGAGGATGAAGACGTGCTCCCCGCATTCGACGAGGCGCTTCGCGCGCTCGATGGCGAAGATGGCGATGCGGGTGTGGCTCTTGACGTCCTGGTCGTTGCTGCTGGCGAAGATTTCCGCGCCGGGCAGCACGCGCTTGAACTCGGTGACCTCCTCCGGGCGCTCATCCACGAGCAGGACCATGAGGTGGACGCCGGGATGATTGACGGCGACGGCCTCGGCGATGTGCTGGAGGATGGTGGTCTTGCCGGAGCGCGGCGGGGCCACGATGAGGCCGCGCTGGCCGCGGCCGACGGGCGTGAACATGTCGATCACGCGCGTGGTGAGGCGGTCCTTCACGGTTTCAAGCTGGTAGCGCTTGTTGGGATTGATGGCCTTGAGCTCCTCAAAGAGCGGGAGGTCGCGCATGGCCTCCGGGGCGCGGTTGTTGACCTCCGTGATCTCCGTGACCTGCGGGCCGCGGCTGCCTTTGCGCTGCACGCCCTTGATTTCCATGCCTTCGCGCAGGCCGTACTGCTTGATCAGCTCATGGCTGACAAAGGCGTCCTGGGGATGCTGGGCAAAGGAGAGCTCGCGGCGGCGGAGGAAGCCGTAGCCCTTCGGCGAGAGCTCCAGAAGGCCGCAGGCGGGCTCCGGCGGCCCCATCGGCACCTCGCGCGCAGGCTCAGGGGCGGGCGCGCCGCTGCCCTCGCCACCATTCCCGTTGGAGGGGGGCGGCTGGCCGCCGTTTTGCGCGGCCAGGCGGGCCTGCTGGCGTTCGAGGGCGCGCTGGCGTTGTTTTTCCTTCCAACGCTCAAACTTGGATTTGCGGCGTTCGTGGGATGATTGCGGCTGCTGCTGCCTGGATTCCGGATTCTGGGCTCCGGGCTCCTGAGGAGCCGGCACAGGAGCGGGCGCGGGTGCCTCGACGGGGGCTGGTGGCTCTGGACTGGCTGCCGGGACGGAGGCGGGCGGGGGCGCTTCTTGGAGAGGAAGCTCCGGCGTGACTTCCGCGGCGGCCTCAGCCTTGGTTTTGCGCTTGGCGGCGGCTTTTTTGGCGGCGGGCTTCTTGGCGGTCGCGGCGGCTTTTTTGGCGGCAGGCTTTTTCACAGCAGCCTTTTTGGCGGCGGGCTTGCGCTTGGGCTTGGTTGCGGCGGCCTCGTCGGCAGGAAGATCTTCGTCAGGCATGATGGTCGGGAAAAAAGGGTTAATCGAGCTGGTCGGCGATGGCGTCGTCGATTTCGAAGTTGGCGTGGACGTTTTGTGTGTCGTCGTAGTCGTCGAGGAGGTCGTGGAGCTTGATGAGGGACTTCGCGGTGGCCGGATCACTGATGGTGACGGTGGTCTGCGGCTGGTAGATGAGCTTCTGCCCGCGGGAGGCGATGCCTTGGTCCCGGAGCTGGTTGGCGACCTGGAAGAGCTTGTCGGTGGGGGTGTAAACGACCCAGTCGTCGCCATCGTCCACGATGTCGTCCGCGCCGGCATCGAGGGCGGTCTCCATGAGCTGGTCCTCAGTGGCGGCGGCCTTGTCGAGGCGGATTTCACCGCGGCGCTGGAACATGTAGGCCACGCTGCCGGCATCGGCAAAGGTGCCGTTGTTTTTGGAGAGGAGGGTGCGCACGTCGTTGGCGCTGCGGTTGCGGTTGTCCGTGACGATTTCGATCATCATGGCCACGCCGCCGGGGCCGTAGGCCTCATAGAGGATTTCTTCGAGGGCGGCGCTGGCGAGCTCCCCGGTGCCTTTTTTGATGGCGCGGTCGATGTTGTCATTGGGGACGTTGGCGGCCTTGGCGGCGGCGATGGCGCTGCGCAGGCGGGCGTTCATGTCAGGGCTGCCACCACCGGCCTTGGCGGCCAGGGTGATTTCCTTGGCCAGCTTGGAGAAGGCATTGCCGCGTTTGGCGTCGATGACGGCCTTGGTTCGCTTGATCTTGGACCATTTGTTGTGGCCTGCCATGTGGGGGAGCGATTTCGGTTGAATACAGCCTGCGGAGCGGCCGTGACGGCGGCCTTCCGGGCGTGGGTTGATGGGGAAATGTCAGGGGAACGGGGGGAAAGCGGCATCGCCGCGGTGTGCTCCGGAGGAATGACGGCCGCGCAACGAGTACGTGGACGCGTTTCATCAGCACGAGGGCTGGGGAAACATCGGCAGGCCTGCCGGGACATCACCATGTGTTCACCAGATTGAGAGAACCTGGAACGAGGGTGACTGTGCGGGAGGCACGGCTGTCTGGCAAGAGTTTTTTCTCGCGCGGGACCTGCGGCCGTCACTGGTGGCGCTGTTTCAGCCAGGCCTGCGCGCGGTCCAGGTCCTCGCCGCGCAAAAAGGCGGTGTAGAACACCAGCATGGCGAGCAGGAAGAGCAGGAGGTTGTGGCTGAGCAGGTAAATGCCTGCATGGAAGGCGGTTCCGAGCACGATGGCCGGCAGATGCCATCTCCGGGAGAACAGCAGCAGCGGCAGCACCAGCTCAAAGACCTGCACGCCCCAGGTCAACAGCGTGGCGGCCCATTCCCACTGCATCACCCACAGGCCGGGCCAGCGCGCGTTGTGGGAGAGGAGGTAATAGGTCATGAACTCGCCGTTCATCCAGAACTCGCTGTCCAGGCGGTCCAGCACGGCCTGCCAGTAGAGCACCAGCAGTTGCACGCGGATCAGGGTGAGGCCGTAGTTCAGGCAGGGCGCGCGGAGCGCCTCCGGAGGCTGCCTTTTCCCGCCCGGCGACCACACCGCGGGCAGCGGGGAGAGCATCAGCAAAAATGAAACGGAGCGCAGCGCGGGATCCCAGCCGGTGAGCGCGATGGCCCCGCGCGTGGCGTAGGACACGTGCCAGACAAACACCGCCACCGCGGCCCAGCGCGGCGCGATGCCGAGCATCAGGCACACGAGGGCGATAGCGGAAAAGATCATGTAGAGCGAGACGCCCAGACTCTCCGTGAACATGGAGAACAGCGTGAGGTAGGGCGTCACATGGACCGGTCTCAGCGCCGCCTGGTCGATCATTCCGCCATCGGTGAGCCACATCTCCCGCTGCGGCCAGAGGACGATCAAATTGATGAGCGCCACGGCGCTGAACACGATGCGCACCGCGCTGTACACGCGCGGATCAGCCTCCGCCAGGAACAACCGGGCGGGCAGATCACGCAGCATTCGGGTGAAACGGCTCATCGGGCGGCAGGCAGGGCGAGGTCGCCGAGCCGGAAGGGGCCCATGGCGGTTTGTTTGGGCACGGAGATCTCCCGCAGCGCGCGCACGCCCTTGAGGCTGCGTGTGTGCTCCGTGTTCAGCACCAGTGTCATGGTCGAGTCCCGAGAGTGGCCCTTGGCCAGCAGGCGTGCGGCGGCGCGGCGCATGTAGGGCTCACGCTGGTCCGCGCGGTCATCACTCAGCAGCACGGCGGCGGTCCAGACATAGACGCGTTCGTTTTCCGGAACCGGCCAGGGATTCAAATCAGGCAGAAGCATGCCTTCCCGTCGTGCGGGCTGGCCGGGCGGGGTCACCAGCAGATGCGCCTCGACCGCGTGGAGGGTGGGAATGGTCGAAAACATGTTCCACCGCTGCGAGGAGAAGGTCAGCGCCTGCCAGGCACCGGTGAACGAGCCCAGCAGCCCCTGGGCGCGCCAGTCCACCGGCATCACGCAGATCGCGAGATACAACAGATGGGTGCAGCCGAAGGCGAGGATGAGCAGGCGGCGTGATGAGGGCGGTAGGCCGGGCATGCGCGGTGAAGAAAGCGCATTCGTCTGCCTCCGCAATGATTTCGGCCCTCAACGTCCGCTCTGACGCGGTTCCGGGATGCGCAGGAGGATGAGGATGGACACCAGCGCGAAACCGCCGGCCAGCGTGGCGACGAGCGGAAAGGACTGCGTTTGACGAAAAACGACACCGCCGAGCCCGGTGGCCAGCAGCAGGCTCCACACATTGCAGAAGCCCAGCATGGCCTGGTAGGTGGAGCGCCGCTCCGGCGGGCAAAGCTCGGCGGTCAGCGTCAGATCACCCACACGATCGAGAAACAGGCCGAAACCGAACACGAAATAAACCGCCATGAAGCCCGCAAAGGAGTCCGTCATGCACGACCACACGCAGACCGCGATGCAGATGACGCGCGCCGCGATCAGCAGCACGCGGCCGCCACTGTGATAGCCCAGCCATGCCGCCAGCGTGCTGCCCAGGATCGTGCCCACGTTTTGCAGGGAGACGAGGTGCCCCACGTCCGCTTCCAGCCGTCCGGTGGTGTGCAGCGCATGCAGGGTGAGAAAGGACACCAGCATCAGGTAGCCCATGCCGGTGAAGCGCGCGGCGATCAGTCGCAGCAGCACTGGGCGCTCCATCAGCAGGCGCGGCAGGCCGCGCAGATAGTCCCAGTAGGGCAGGGGATCATGGCGCGGGCCGTGCACCGGGTTCTCCGCTTCCTTCATGGGCAGTTGGGAAAGCCACGAAAAGAACAGAAAGCCGAAGGCGATCAAATGCAGCACGGCATACCCGCGATGCCCGGGCAGATGGGTCAGCACTTGGTGGATCACCGCGCCTGCGCCCATGCCGATGCAGGCCTGCATGATGTAGCGCGCCGCCCAGCCCGCCGCGCGGATGCGCTCCGGGACCATGCGGGTGACCATCTCCATCCACGCCACCACGCCAATCCCGCCCACCAGGCCGGAAAGCACCGGCGTCAGCACCACCACTGGCAGTAGCCAGCCCTCCAGATGCTCCGCATGCCATAGCACCAGTCCTGCCGCCAGATAGGGCAGCCGCTGCAGCAGGCCGAAGGCCAGCACCCAGGGCTTGAAATGCGTCAGGCGCTCCACCTTGGGGGACACGAACAGCCCCGCGAAGGCAAAGGTGGCCGCCAGCACCGCCGGCATGATGGCGATGATCAGCGGGCTGCCTTTGAGCGACTCCACCATCTTTGGCATCACGGTCTCCGGCTGTAGAAAGGCGATCCCGCCCATGTAGAGACCGCCTTCCAGGCAGTGGCACACGAAATTCCGCCTCACATGCTGCGGATGATGGTGCTGCGCTGCGGAAGACATGTGGCGGGCGGTGAAAGGGGCGCGAATCGTGCCCCAAGATCGCCGGAAGGAAAGCACTTCATCCAACATCCCGGCTTGCGCGTCATTTCCGGCTGCTGTTTGATCATTTCCGCACCCCTCGACGCCCATGACTCTCAATCCCAAGCTCACCAAGCTCTTCAACGAGCAGATCAACAACGAAATGGCCTCCAGCTACATCTACCTCGCCATGTCGGCCTGGTTTGAGCAGACGCCTTACTCCGGGTTCGCCCAGTGGATGTTCACCCAGAGCCGGGAGGAGACCATGCATGCGCTCAAGTTTTACCAATACCTCGTGGACCGCGATGCGAAGGTCGAGCTCCAGCCCATCGCCAAGCCCAAGGCCGACTTCAAGAACGTGCTCGACGTCTTCGAGCACAGCCTCAAGCAGGAGCAGAAGGTCACCCAGCAGATCAACGACCTCTTTGAGGTGGCGGAGCAGGTCAAGGACCATGCCTCGAAGAACCTCCTGCTGTGGTTCCTCAACGAGCAGATGGAGGAGGAAAAAAGCGTGCGGGACATGATCGACCGCCTCAAGCTTGCCGGAAACGACCCAGCCAGCCTGCTCGTGCTCGACCGTGAGGCTGGAGCGCGCAAGACCACCGGTGGCGGTGCCTCTGACAAGGCCGGCGAATGACGCCTTTGTAAACGCGCAGAAATTCAAAAAAACACCCGCCATCGACTGATGGCGGGTGTTTCGTTTCTCGAGCATTAATCACTCGCGCAGGATGGGGGCCGGTCATTCCTCACGCCGCCCGCCCAGCATGTGCATGACGTAGTAGAGGAAGGTTGCCAGGGAGCTGATGAACGCGGCCACATAGGTCAGCGCGGCGGCGTCCAGCACCTTGCCCATGGACTCCGTCTCCTCACCCGGGGCCACGGCGCCCGTGTGGGCCAGGATGCGCTTGGCACGCGCCGTGGCATCAAACTCCACCGGCAGCGTGATGAGCTGGAAGAGCATCACGATGCCAAAGCAGAGCGCCAGGGCTGGCAGCGCCAGCTTCGGAGCGATGTAGAAGAGGCCGAAGCCGATGAAGGGAATGGCCTGCCCGGCCAGCGTGGTGATCCCGACGGCGGCCATGCGCCACTGCAAGGGCGCGTAGAGCTGCTTGTGCTGGATGGCATGCCCCGCCTCATGTGCCGCCACGCCGAGGGCGGCCACATTGGTGCCATAATAATTCTCTTCGCAGAGCACGAGCTTCTTGTCCGTCGGATCGTAGTGGTCGCTCAACAAGCCATGAGTGGGCACGACCTCGACATCATGGATGTTGTTGAGGTCGAGAATCCGCTGGGCGATCTGGGCGCCGGTCAGACCGGACCGCGCCGGCACCTGGGAGTAGCGGGCATAGGCGCCCTTCACGCGCCACGAGGCCAGCATGGCCAGCGCCGTGGTGCCCAGCATGATGACGAGATAAAGCGGGTCGATGTACATGGTGTTTTTGGGGGTGGTTTTACGCGGGTAGCTGGTAGCGCGTTTTTCTTCGTTGAAAAGCCCGCGGTGGTTGCAAACCCGGGTGATTTTTGTCACACAAAACGAGGGTTGCGTGGCGTTGAACGGCGGGCTTTGATGCCTTTGAATGGACCCTGCCCCCGAACCCTCCGCCGACACGATCATCTGCCGCGTGACCCCGTGGTATTATAAGCGTCGTGCGATGATGGCGGCCATGTTCGCCTTTTTCGGGGCCTATTTTCTTTACGACGGCAGCGTCGGCTACCCGAAGCAGGTCGGGATCGCGAAGAAGAAAGAGTGGTTCAACACGGAGTATCTGGCCGGCTTCGATGCCGCGAAGAAGGCCGGCACGCTCGAGCAGTGGATCGCGGAGCAGAAGTCCAAGGGAATGCCCACCGGCACGGATGGCGAGCCGCCCAAGTGGGTGACCTACGCGGCGGCCAACGGGTGGCCGGAGGACCCGCACATGTACACGGAGCGGGAGATCGCGGAGCAGTTCTATTTTGGCTATGGCTGCCTCGCGGCCGCGCTGGCCGTGGGCGTGATTGTCCTGCTGCGCAAAAACACCGTGTTGCGCGGCGAGGCGGATCATTTCGTGACACCTGACGGCGTGCGGGTCGCTTTTGCGGATGTGTTTCGCGTGGACAAGCGGAAGTGGGACAAGCAGGGGCTCGCCTACGCCTGGTTTCGCCCCGGCGGCGCGGGTCGGGAGAAGAAGGCCACCATCGACGATCTCATGTATGGCGGCGCTGACAAGGTGCTCGAACGGCTTCTCAGCCGCTTCAGCGGTGAACTGGTCGAAAAGGTGACGGAACCCGCGCCGCTTGAGCCTGGGCCGCCCTCTTCGGAAAAGGCGGCGGCCAGCCCCCCGGCGGAGGGCTGAAATGCCCTCGAAAATTGGCTGAATATTTTCCCTTGCCAAAGCAGAACCTGCCTCTAAAGCTCCGCCGCACTTACCACCCCCCACACACATGGCAGAAGACATCCAACAAAAGGTCAAAGACATCATCGTTGAGCAGCTCGGCGTGAACCCCGAACAGGTTACCCCCGAGGCCAAGTTCATCGAGGATCTCGGTGCCGATTCCCTCGACACCGTCGAGCTCGTCATGGCGTTTGAGGAAGAATTCGGCATCGACGTGCCCGACGAGGAGGCTGAGAAGCTTCAGTCCGTTGGCGACGTGGTGCGCTACGTTGAAGACCACGCGGAATAAGCCTCCGCAAGGGTTCCAATTTCCCGGCCAGCCGCTGCCATCACGCACGGCTGGCTTTTTTGTGCCCGGCGGCCGGCTTTTGCGCTTTCACTCCCCCGCGCCACCTCTACTCTCCGTCCTTCTTCGCATGCTCCCGACTGCCGCACCCCTCATCGCCACTGATGTGCATCGCACCTACCACCTGGCCGGCCACGACCTGCCGGTGCTGCGCGGGGTGAACCTGGAGGTGAAGGCCGGTGAAAAGGTGTTCCTCTGCGGCCAGTCCGGCGCGGGCAAGACCACCCTCCTCTATGTGCTCGGCGGGCTGGAGCAGCCGACTTCCGGAGATGTGATGGTGCATGGCCGTTCGCTCTATCGTGCCGCGGCCGCGGAACGCGCCCGCACGCGCAACGAGGTCATGGGCTTCGTCTTCCAGCACTACTTTCTGCTGCCGGAGCTGACCGCGTTGGAGAACGTGCTCCTTCCCGCCATGATCGGAGGAAAGAAGGCCGAATCGCGTGCCCGGGAGCTGCTCGACACCGTGGGCCTCTCCCAGCGTCTCAACCATCTGCCCACGGAGCT
The DNA here is from genome assembly GCA_015075365.1 of Verrucomicrobiaceae bacterium. GTDB lineage: Bacteria > Verrucomicrobiota > Verrucomicrobiia > Verrucomicrobiales > Verrucomicrobiaceae > Prosthecobacter. Next base: position 1,424,797 of record JABTUN010000002.1, on the reverse strand, counting down.
GTCCGGGGGAGAGCAGCAGCGTGTCGCCATCGCCCGCTCCCTCATCAACGATCCCGGCATCATCTACGCCGACGAGCCGACCGGCAATCTCGACGCCAGCACCGGCAGCGGGGTTATCGACATGCTCATGAAAGTCGTCAATGAGGCGCAGAAGACTCTCATCGTGGTCACGCACGACCGCGAACTCGCCACCCGGGGCGACCGCCGCCTGATTTTGAAGGATGGCCGGCTGGAGGAGGGCTGATCCGGCTCACGCAAACACCTGCTTCACCACCTTCGGATTCTCCACGCCGGTGAGACGCTGATCGAGGCCTTGGAACTTAAACGTGAGACGCTCATGATCGAGTCCAGCCGCGGCGAGGATCGTGGCGTGCAGATCGTGCACGCTGACCTTGTCGATGGCGGCTTTGAAGCCGATTTCGTCGGTCTCGCCGTGGTGGTAGCCGCCTTTCACGCCGCCGCCGCACATCCAGACGGTGAAGGCATGCGGATTGTGATCGCGGCCGGGCTGCGCGCCTTTTTGCGCGATGGGCAGACGGCCAAACTCGCCGCCCCAGATGATCAGCGTCTGGTCGAGCAGCCCGCGCTGCTCCAGATCGCTGATGAGCGCGGCCACGGGCTGGTCGCTTTCCGCCGCGAAGCCGCTGTGATTGCCGAGGATGTCCTTGTGGCCGTCCCAGCTTTGCTGGTTCTCCATGCCGCCGCTGTAGATCTGAATGAAGCGCACGCCACGCTCCACCATCCGCCGCGCAGTTAGGCACTGCTTCGCAAAGTGGCCGCAGTGCTTCTCATTCACACCGTAGAGTTTCTGGATGTGCTCCGGCTCGTCCTTGAGCGCGAAAGCCTCCGGCGCGGCGGTTTGCATGCGATACGCCAGCTCAAAGCTCTCGATGCGCGCGTTCAGTTCGCTCTCGATGGCCGACCCGGCGAGCGATTGCCGATTCAGCCGCGCCATGAGGTCAAGTTGAGCACGCTGACGCTGCGGCGTGAGCGACGCAGGCACCGCGAGGTTGTCGATCGGCGCGCCAGTCGGCTTCAGCCATGTGCCTTGATACACACTTGGCAAAAAGCCCGCGCCCCAGTTCGCCGCGCTGCCTTTGGGCAGGCCACGATTCATGGGATCACTCATCACGACAAAGCTGGGCAGCGAATCGCTCTCGCTGCCGAGGCCGTAGTTCACCCACGAGCCCACGCACGGATAGCCCATGCGCGTGGTGCCCGTGTTCATCATGAAAAGCGCCGGCGAGTGGTTGTTCGAGCCCGTCCAGCAACTGTGGATGAAGCACATCTTATCGACATGCATCGCCGTTTTCGGAAACAGGTCGCTGCACCATGTGCCGCTCTCGCCGTATTGCTTGAAGCCGAAGGGCGACTTCATCAAACCGCCCACCGAGCCGGGAAAGAAGCCCGTCTTTGGATCAAAACCTTCCAGCGTCTGCCCATCGCGCTTCGCGAGCTCCGGTTTGTAATCCCACGTATCAACCTGCGACGGCCCGCCATTGGTAAAGATCCAGATGATCGACTTCGCCTTGCCACCGACCTGCATCGGCACCTTCGGCGCGAAGGGATTCTTCGCCGCCTCCAGCATCGAAGCGAAGGCCAGCATGCCAAAACCGCCGCCCGCGCGGGCGAGCATGTCACGACGAGAGTAAGTGGGTGTGTTCATATCAGTTCACGTAAACGAATTCATTCAAGCTCATCACCACCTGGCAGTAATCCGCCAGCGAGGCCCCTGACTTCAGGAAATCGAGCCCCGTGGCCAGTTCGGCCGCTTTCGGCTCGCGATGAAAGCAAAGCCGATACGTCATCGCGATCTGCTTCGCGGCATCACCGGCACCTGAAACGCGTTTCGCGAGTCCTTCGGCCCATTGGCGGGCCTGCGGGCTGTTCATCAAGATGAGCGCCTGAGGCGCCACGGTCGTCGTGGGGCGTGCGCCTTGGCTCACGAGCGGCTCAGGCTGGTCAAAGGCCACCATGCTGCCGATGAGCTGGCTGCGCTTGATGTTGAAGTAGATGCTGCGGCGTTTGCTGTTCTCATCGCGCGTGCCGGGGCCGTGCATTGTCGGGTCGAGCACGCCGCTCACCGCCAGCATCGAGTCGCGGATCGCCTCGCCTTCGAGGCGATAGGGCACGAAGCGCATAAAAAGCCCGTTCGCCGGATCAGCGGCCTCCTTTTTTGCATCGCGGGCACTGCTCTGCTGCCACGCGCGGCTGCTGAGGATGAGTTTGTGCATCGGCTTCAGCTTCCAGCCGTTTTCGATGAGCTTCGCCGCCAGCCAGTCGAGCAACTCCGGCTGCGTGCACGGCGTGCCGGTCTTACCAAAGTCATTCGGCGTGGGCACCAAGCCGGTGCCGAAATGATGCTGCCACAACCGGTTCACGATGACGCGAGCCAGCAACGCCCCCGCGCCGCCATCCACATCCGTGATCCAGTTCGAGAGCGAGCGACGTTTGCCAGTCGATTTCGCGCCCACAGGCGGCTGCCATTGCCAGCGCTTCGTGTCGCCGGGCTTGCTCAGCACTTGCAAGAAGCCCTGCATGGCCTCGCCGTCCTTCATGAGCGGATTGCCGCGCTTCAGCACATACGTTTTGTCGAAGAACGGCCCGCCCTGCGTGTGCATCACGATGGGATCGTAGCCCTCGGCGCAGATCATCATGCGCGTCGCGCCCTTCACCTCTGGCGTGTTCTTTTTCGCATTCATCGTCGTCACCGCGGAGGTCACTTTGCCATCGGGATGCACGTCCACGTTCATGCGCGTCGTCGTCGTGAAGGTGCTCAGCATCGCGTAGTAGTCACGAGTGGGCAGCGGATCGAATTTGTGATCGTGGCAGCGCGCACAGCTCAGCGTGAGGCCCAGCATCGCGCTCGCCGTCGTGCCCAGCATGTCGTCCATCGCGTCGTAGCGCGAGCTTTCGACCTCGTTCGCCGTGATCTGCGAAGGAAACACGCCCGCACCGAGAAATCCCGTCGCCGCGAGCGCCAGCGCGTTCTGCGGCTCGTATTCATCCCCCGCGAGCTGCCACTTTACGAACTGGTCATACGGCATGTCCGAGTTGAGCGCCTTGATCACAAAATCACGGTAATGAAACGCAAACGGCCGGTCATAGTCCTGCTCAAAACCCGTGCTCTCCGCATACCGCGCCACATCCAGCCAATGCCGCGCCCAGCGCTCGCCATAAGCTGGCGAAGCCAGCAACCCGTCAATCAAGTCACTCAGGTCAGCCTTGTCAGTTTCGGCAGGCGGCGGCAGCCCCGTCAGGTCCAAATACAGCCTCCTCACCAACACCGCCTTCTCCGCCGCTGGCGCAAATCTCATCCCCTTCGCGTTCTTCAAAAGCAGCTCATCGATGCTCTTCGCCGGCACCTTCTTCAACGGCTGAAACGCCCACCACTGCCGATCCTCGTCTGTGACCACGCTGCTATTTTTTTTCGGCTTCTTCCCGGCCACCAGCGGCGCGGAGTAAGGCGCGCCATCATCAATCCAGGCCGCGATCTTCGAAATGACCGCCTCCGGCAGCTTCGGGCTGCTGTCCGGCATCATCGGCTCCTTTTCATGACGGATCAGCGCCATCAAAAGACTGCCCTTCGCATCAAACGGCACCACCACCGAGCCATGCGAGCCACCACGCAGCAAATCCTCGCGCGTCGCCATGTCGAAATCGCTCTTCACCTTTTCGCCGCCATGGCATTTGAGGCAGTTCTGCTTCAAAATCGCCGACACCTCGTTGTCGAAGAGCTTCAGGCCGCGCTCCATGCGCTTCGCATGATCGGGCGGCAGGTTCGCGGCCAGCGCGGTGCTGGCGGTGAGGATGAAAAACAGGACTCGCATCACGAAAACCAACGCTGGACGAACATGCCCTTTTCTGCCGTAGTTGTGTCCGATCATGGCCGCCCGGCGCAAATACCTCAACTACACCACACCCTGGGGCGTGGACCTCGCGCGTGTCGCCACGGCAGGCTGGACGCCGTTTTTGATCCACGAAAGCGGCTACCAGCCCGCGTTGGAGAATTGGAACCATCAAGGCGTCGATTCGCCCTTCTGGCGCTTCTACTACAATCCCAAGCCCGGCTGCCATCTCGTCTTCCAAGGGCGCAAAATCCCGCTGGAGCCCAAAAACGCCGTTTTGATCCCCGCCGACACCGTTTTCGACTGCGTCGGGCCTGTGCGTGCCTGCCACTACTGGCTGCATTTCACCACCAACCGTCCCGGTGTGTCCTTTTCTGCCGAACCGATGCTTTTTCCAGTCGATGACACGATGCGCGGCCTGCTCACGCAACTCATCGACACGCACCAAACCAACACCGACGGTCACCGCCTGCTCCACCTCGCCTCCGCGCTGCTGCACGTCGTCTTTGCGAAGCTCGACTCGCCCGCGCAAACGCTCCCCGAGCGCCTTTCCGAGGTCCTCGCCCTCATTGCCCGCTCGCCGCACACGAAACTCACGAACCACTTCCTCGCCGAACGCGCCGGGATGAGCGTCGAGCGCTTCATCCGCAGCTTCCGCGAACACACCGGTCAAACACCCGCCGCCTACGTCCTCTCCACGCGAATCCGCCTCGCGGGCGAGGCTTTGGCCCTCACCGACAAAACCATCGATCAAATTGCCGTCGAAACCGGCTTTCCCAACCGCCACTACCTCAGCCGCATGTTTGCGCGACAAGTCGGCTGCGGTCCCGCCGAATACCGCGCCCGTCAGCGCGAGAGGAAGGGCAGGTAGCCGGGGAGATTGGTGGAGTGCCAATAGAATTGGGTTCTTCAAGTTGTCAGCCAGTTGCCTGACATCATTTCTCGACGACTGGATCAGGCGGCGTGTCAGGCTCTACCATTGGACTGCCTTGCCGCGACAGCGGCATCTATGGGGCGAAGCCAAACCGCAGAGCCGACGAAGGAGGCAACGATCTGGATCAAGCTGCACTACGGAGAAGCTGCGAAGCCTAACCGTTAGTCTGATTGGAACCGCCCGGTGCGGAGCCGCATGCCGGGTGGTGTGGGAGGGGTGACAGGCGCAATCCTGTCACCTCCACCCGATTCGGCTTGTTGGATTTCACGCACAGCAACCGGAGTTGAGTTGTATCGGAGGACATGGAACCGACCCATAGGTGCAAAATACACAGCAATCTCCTTTCTTGGGCTTGAGCTTCTCGCCGCACTTGGGGCAATCCCAAAAAAACTGACATGCGTCCGTCGGCATCTGCTCAGTTTGTTGGTGTCCGCAATGTGGGCAGGTGATGGTCGATTCTAAAACTGGTTCTTTAGGGATCTTCTTCATACGCAGGATTGTGTTCCAGATGCCGGATGCGATCAAGGCTGCAAATGCCGTGTAGATCAGTGGCTCTGAAAAGTAGAAATAATAGTGAACGAAAGACAATGCGGTTCCAATGCTCGCCAGTCCTAACGGCGGTAACAAACGATGCTCTCTGTATGCAACGAATGCCCCTACCCACGCGACAACGACCAATATCTGGACGGCATACTGCAACTGGGGCGCAAAACGCTCCATCGCCCCCAGCCCGAGAGCCGTCCCGATAACCCCGAGAAGAGGAAAGCAACACGGTGCCATCGCCGCAGCCAAAACCGCCCCGAAGGAGCCAATCTTATCGAGATTCCGTGTGATCTTCATATCAGTGAGAGGCCCGAGTGGGGGTCTTTATTCCTCTGCCGAACATTGAAGATCATTCACAGATCGTGAGGTTTGTCAGCAGCTTTATAGCCGACACTTTGACGAGAATATCACGGGCTGGAGCGTCCATGGGTGTCGGTTTACACTCCCATGTTGGAGTACGACAACAAAAACGTCGGATAACACGCGGCATTCGGATATTGAAGCATGTAAAATATCACCGGACTGCTCCGCCACGCTTCATCGGCGTTCCACCGGCCGGGCGGAAGTCCGAACAACGTACCCCGCCTCTCTGAGGCGGAGCAGGGCAGGAATGGAATCCTGCGCCGCGTCCGAGGACACGCGAGGCTCCTCTCGCGGAGCGAGAGGGCTGCTTTGCTTCGCCGGTTCGTTCCTGCCAGCATCCCTGATCGCTTATCCCTCATCACCCCCCTCACGGCGACACCGTGATGCGCTTGAGGTCCGTCCAGTCGCCGATGGGGCCGTGGTCCTTCCAGAAGCGCAGGCGGTACTCGCGCACCTCGGGGCGGGCGGGATCGAGCAGCGGGTGGCGGTCGCGGAAGCTCGCGCCAGAGAGAAAGCCCCGCACCACAGGCTCCCAGTCGCCGCCGTTGCGGCGGAACTCGGCATAGACGCCCTGATGGCCGAAGCGGCTGTACTGGATGACCACCACCGGCCCCGGCTCCGCACGCAGGGTAAAGGTGGGCACCGGGGACTCGCGGCGGTAGTGATTCTCCTCGATGCCCAGCTCGCGGCCCATGGCCACGGTGTAGCCCGGACGAAACTTGATCCGGCGCACGAGGCGGAAGAGCGTTTCAAGACGCCGGGCTTCACCGGCAGGATGGCAGGCGGTGGAGGCAGCTCCAGCACCAGCGGCAGCACGGGATCGTTGCCTGTCCCCACGCTGAGCCGCTTTTCCAGCGCCGTGGCGGCCGCGCGGCATGATCCAGCGCGCCGCGGACGTCCCTGCGCTGGTACAACAGCCAGTCGATGTCCGCCAGGGCCTCCGCCACCTCCTCGGGGAGTCCGAGCTGCGGGGCGACTTGGGGAAGCGTCTGCTGGAAGTGGGCGAGCCACAGGTTTTGCTCCGCGCGACGCGGCGGGAAGTAGGAGTTGGTGCTTCATGGCCTGGCTGGGGGTGGAAGATGAAAATCGCCGGACGGCAGCCACGGTGGAGCGTGCGGCAGACCGTTTTCGAGGCCGCGCAGACTCCATCGGGGACATGCAGACCTTGTTTGCCCTGATCCCTCGGGAAAGGGATCGCGGCAGATTCGATCCGCCGGATCGCAGACTGAGTTGCGCCAATCCGCTTTCTGATGGGATCGCGGCAGACTCGATCCGCAGGACCGCAGACGGAGTTTGCGCGAATCCCTTTTCTGATGGGATCGCGGCGGACTCGATCCGCAGGACCGCAGACGGAGTTTGCTCTGATCCCTTTTTGAAAGGGATTCCAGCAAACCTTTCCGGGAGCATCCCCGGTTCGGTTTGCCCGCATCCCTTTCCAGAAAGGATTGAGCCAGACAGCGTCTGCACCGCGCTCAGAGGAGTTTGCCACGCCCTGCATCCGCTCCGCCGCATCCTCCATGAAATCTGCGCCGCGGTGGACCGAAGATGCCCGGCGGCATCCGCCCATCGTGGCATCTCCGGCAGGACTGGAGGCACCGTTCATGCCGTGGATTGAACCACAACTCCCGCCCATGGGACAAGATTTTTTATCCACCGTTGTGCGGATGCCGCATCTGATGAGACTCCCTCAATCCCAGCGTCTGTCACCCCTCGCGGCAAATCCGCGGACCTTTGTTCATGGTTCTGACGTCGAGTCCATGCCCGGCGTCGTCACCTTTTGAGAAAAGCGGTTTCAAAACCACGAAGGGTCACGAATGAGCACGAATGGCTAGCAAAGAGGGAGAATCCATGGGGGAAAACTCGTGGCCCCTGGTGGTTCAACCATCACACATGCTGATGACGCGCAGCATGTCTGGATCAAGCTGCACCACGGATAGGCCGTGAAGCCCGTCCGTTCGTCTGATGGGAACCGCCCGATGCGGAGCTGCACTCCGGCTGGCGTGGGAGGGGTGACAGGCGCAATGCCGTCACCTCGACCGGATTCGGCCTCGTTCTGTCTGTGGATTCAGTCATCTGGGTGCAGAAATCGGCGTCTGACTCTCGAATCTACGTCCCTCATAAGCTGATGCAGACCATCTACGCCCATCGTTTCAAAATGATTGGTTCCAAAACCTGCAATAACACGCTTCATCTCGTCTGCTTTTAGAAATGCGCACCGTAGGCATGAATAGCTAAATCTGACTTCGGTTCCTTGCTGTTCCCAAGGGCTCTTCATGCTCGCTCCTGACGCTGGCTCCCCGCAATAGTCACACTTAGCTCCCGCCAACTGAGGCACCTCTAGCCCGGTCTCTGTTTGGTGCAGGGCAAAGCACTCGTTACACAGGTTAAGCTGTGTCGTCACTCCATTGACAATTCTCGTCAGGTAGTTGCGAGCGTCATTGATGTCACACTGTGAGCAGGGTGATGTGCGTTGAGTTTCTGGCATTTGACGAGTGACTCCGTTTCCTGGCCACAACAATTCAGATGGTAATCACTTCTGTCATTTTGCCAGCATCTTTATAAGCGGGAAAAGTGCAGTGCTGACTTCTTCATCCGGTGGTTTTACCCGCCCATGGAGGAATAGGGCGACCAAAACGTCGAATCACATCCCGCATCTGGCGATTGGAGGTTGAAAACGAACAAGCGATGCGGCGAAGCAAGATCATCCTCCTGCTGTGCGAGAGCCTTTGGACTGCGGCAGCCTGCTGCCGCTTTTCCGAGGCAGCCCTGCTGCCGCCGGAGACTCCTGATGAACGACGAACGCCTGGTGCTGGCGCAAACGCGGGAGCGACTAGGCGTGGCATCGCGTTGAAACGCTCGGCGGCCAGCAGGCTGGCCTCCCGAAAGCGACAGCAGGCTGCCGCAGTCCATGTCAGACACGCCCCAGCCGCGCTCCCGCCATCAAGGGGACAAGGAGAGCGGGAGCGGAGGGGCCGTGGGTGCCGGGCAGCCGGGTGGAATGGGACCGTTAGATTGGGCTTGAGGTGCCTCCGGCAGCGGAATGTGGGCGTGGACCTGCGGGCCGGGGAAATGCGCATTTCCCGTCGAATCCGGGGCTTGTGACGCGTTGGAGTGCCTCTAACATCGCCGACGCATGACCCACCGCCGCCAATTCATCGCCGCCAGCGCCGCCGCGCTCACGTTGCCGTCATTTCACATCCTCGGAGCAGATGCGAACAAGAAATACCGCACCGCCATCATCGGCTCCGGCTGGTGGGGGATGAACATCCTGCGGGAGGCGATCGCCAGCCGGCGCATCAAGGTGTGCGGCGTGTGCGATGTGCACGAGGATGTGGCGTCCAACGCGGCGGATGAGATCAACGGCCTCAACGGCGACGATCCGAAGACCTACAAGGACTTCCGCGACCTGCTGGCGAAGGAGAAGCCGGAGATCGTCATCATCGCCACGCCGGACCACTGGCATGCGCTGCAAACCATCGCCGCGTGCCAGGCAGGCGCGCATGTGCTGGTGGAAAAACCCACGGGGCACACGATTGGCGAGAGCCGGGCGATGGTGAAGGCCGCGCGCGAGGCGGGCGTGGTCGTGCAGGTGGGCCTGCACCGCCGCATCGGCCCGCATCACGTCGAGGCGATGCATTTTCTCAAATCGGGCGCGGTGGGCAAGGTGGGCATGGTGCGGGTGTTCGCGCACAGCAAGGGCGGTTTCGAGCAGCCGAGGCCGAACAGCAAGGTGCCGGAGGGCATGGACTGGGATCTGTGGTGCGGCCCCGCGCCGCTGCGTCCCTTCAACACGAAGCTGCATCCCGGCGGCTGGCGGAACTTTCTCGACTATGCCAACGGCACGATGGGTGACTGGGGCGTGCATTGGCTGGACCAGATCCTGTGGTGGAGCGGTGAGAAGGGGCCGAAAAAGGTCTTCTGCACCGGCGGGCGGGACATCGCCGGGCCTGCGGTGCTCAACGACAAGGAGCAGACGACCGACTCGCCGGATCATCAGGTGGCGACGTTTGAGTTCGAGCAGTTCACGGCGGTGTGGGAGCATCGCAAATTCGGCGGCAACGACAGCGAGAAGCACGGCATCGGCGCCTATTTCTACGGCGAGAAAGGCGTGCTGCACATCGGCTGGCGCGACGGCTGGACTTTTCACCCCGCGAATCCGAAGGACGGCGAGAAGCACGGCAATCATCAGCTCCAGGAGCCGGACGGTCACAACATCGCGCTCCTGTGGGCCGACTTTATCGACGCCATCGAGAAGAAGCGGAAGCCCGTGGCTGACATCGAGAGCGCGCACCGTTCCTCCTGCCTGCCCTTGCTTGGCATGATCAGCCACAAGGCCGGCCGCAGCATCCAGTGGGATGCGGAGAAGGAACAAATCATCGGCGACGCGGAGGCATCCAGGCTGCTGCGCCGCGAGTATCGCGGCGAGTGGAAGTATCCGGAGGCGTGAGGCGCGTCACCAGCCGCCGCCGAGCGCCTTGATGAGCAGCACGGTGGCCAGGAAGCGCTCGCCCTGGATGCGGGTGGCCTCCTGCTCCGCGCGGAGCAGCGTCCGCTGGCTGTCGAGCACCTCGTAGTAGGCCACCAGGCCGGAGTCGTAGCGTTTCTGGGAAAGCTCCAGGGCGCGGCGAGCGGCGGCGACGGTGGTTTCCTGCGCGGCGGCCTGGCGCTTCATCACGGCGATGCCGGCGAGGGCGTCCTCGACCTCGCGCATGGCGGTGAGCACGGTGTTTTTGTAACTGGCGGCGGCCTGGTCGTAGCGTGCCTGGCTGGCGGCGATATTGGCGCGCACGGCGCCGCCGCGCAGCAGCGGCCACTCGACCGCGGCCGGCCCCATGCCCCACACGCGGCTGGCGGCGTTGAAGATCTTCGAGAAGTAGCTCGTCTGCGTGCCGCCGGTGACGCCGAGCGTGAGGCTGGGGAAGAGCGCCGCCCTGGCCACGCCGATCTCCGCGTTCAGCGCGGCCATCTGGCGCTCCGCGGCGGCGATGTCCGGGCGCCGCTCCAGCAGATCACTCGGCACGCTGGCCGGGATGGAGGGCGGCGTGCCGCCGATGGCATGGGCGGGCTGGCGGAACTGCGCGGGCGTGGTGCCGAGCAGCAGGGCGATGGCGTGCTCCAGCTCCGCGCGGCGTTTTTCGAGGCCGATGGCCTCCGCCTGGGTGGCGGCGAGGTCCGTCTCCGCCTGCGCCACATCGATCTGCGCGATGTCGCCCGCGGCGAAGCGCGTGCGGGCGAGGTCGAGCGTCTTGCGGCGCAGCTCCACGGTGCGGTGCAGCAGGGCGATCTGCGCGTCCTGCGCGCGCAGGGCGAAGTAATTCAGCGCCAGCTCGCTTTGCAGGCCGAGCAGCGCCGTTTGATAATCGGACTGCTCCGCCTCGGCGCGCGCGGCGCCGGCGCGTGATTGATTGCGCACACGCCCCCAGAAATCGACCTCATAGGCGAGGTCGAGCGACGGCCCCATCACGGTGCGCGTGCGCCCGCCTGCGAACTGGAACTGCAAGGTGCCGGAGCCGCGGCTGCGCTGCGCGGTGGCGCCGAGGGTCAAAAACGGGAACAATCCGGCGCTGTCGGCGCGCGCGAGGGCCCTGGCCTCTGTCACGCGATGCATCGCCAGCTCCAGATTGGGATTATTGGCCTGCGCATCGCGCATGAGCTGGCCCAGGCGGGCATCGCCAAAGGAGCTCCACCAGTTCCCGCGCGTGGCGTCATCACGCGGGCGCGCGGTGCGCCAGGGGCCGTCCGTTTTGAAGCCGGAGGGCAGGGGGACTTCAGGCGTGAGGGGTTTCGGAGCCAGGTTGCATCCGGCCAGCGCCACGAGGCCCCATGCGGCCATGACAGGTCCCGACCATCGCCACGCTGGTCCGTTTTCCATTTTCTGTTCCGTCATTTTCAGTCCTTCCATTCCGATGCATGTCGGCGCGATCTTTCCAGGGCATCCTGCGGTTGGCAAACCGGCGCTCCCGGTCATTGATGCCGCATGCGCGCCGCCGCCATCCAAATCATCGAAAAACTGACCGCCGCGGGCCACACCGCGCTGCTGGCGGGCGGGTGCGTGCGTGACATGCTGCTGGGCCGGGAGCCGAAGGATTATGATGTGGCCACCAGCGCGCGGCCGGAGGAGGTGGTGCGGCTGTTTCCAGGCGCGAAGACCGTCGGCGCGCATTTCGGCGTCGTCGTCGTGCGCGCGGGGGAGCACGATTTCATCGAGGTGGCCACGTTTCGCAGCGATGGCAGCTATTCCGACGGCCGCAGGCCGGACAGCGTGACGTTTTCCACGCCGGAGATGGACGCGCAGCGCCGCGACTTCACCGTGAACGGGCTGTTCTTCGATCCGCTGGCGGGCAAGGTCATCGACTTCGTCGGTGGAGAGTGGGATCTCCGGCTGGGGCTCCTGCGCGCCATCGGCGTGGCCCGGGACCGCTTTGAGGAGGACCGCCTGCGGCTCATGCGTTGCGTGCGCTTTGCCACCGTGCTCGGTTTTGACATCGAGCACGCCACCTGGGAGTCCGTGTGCGGACTGGCGGAAAAAATCAAGAGCGTGAGCATCGAGCGCATCCGGGACGAGTTCATCAAGATCATGCTGCACGAGAACCGGGTGCGCGGATTCGACCTGCTGGTGAACTCCGGCCTCATGCGGCACATTCTGCCGGAGATCCTGGCGCTCCAGGGCTGCGAGCAGCCGCCGCAGTTTCACCCGGAGGGGGATGTGTTTGTCCACACGCGCCTGATGCTGAGCCTGCTGCCTCCGAAGGTGAGCCTGCCGCTGGTCATGAGCGTGCTGCTCCACGACATCGCCAAACCGGCCACGCAGACGCGGGACGCGGACACAGGCCGCATCCGCTTCAACGGCCACGACAAGCTTGGCGCGGAAATGACCGGCGAGATCATGCGGCGGATGAAGTTCCCGAATGATGTCATCGAGCCCGCCATGGTGGCTGTGGAGCATCACATGACCTTCATGGAGGTGAAAAAGATGCGCACCGCCACGCTGAAGCGCATGCTCAGCCGTCCCACCATCGACGACGAGCTGGCGCTGCACCGTGTGGACTGCCTGGGCAGCAATGGCAAGCTGGACAACTACGAGTTCCTGCTCGCGAAGCGCGAGGAGTTTGCCAGCGCCCCGCTGGTGCCGCCGCGTCTGATCAACGGCGCGGATTTGATCCAGCTCGGCTGGCATGCCGGCCCGGCGCTGGGCCGCCTGCTCAATGCCATCCAGACGCTCCAGCTCGACGGCCAGCTCACCACCAAAGACGAGGCGCTCGCCTGGGTCCGTGCGCACGCGCCCGTGGCGGATGTGTTTGAGGAGGGCGCGGAGGCATAGCCGGCGTTCCTCACGCGAAGATTTCCTTCGCGACCGTGCCGTACACGTCGGTGAGGCGGAAGTCGCGGCCGGCGTAGCGGTAGGTGAGGCGCTCGTGATCGAGGCCCATCAGGGCGAGCACCGTGGCGTGCCAGTCGTGGATGTGCATCTTGTTGAGCACGGCCTCGTAGCCGTAGTCGTCGGTCATGCCGTGGTTCATGCCGCCTTTGACGCCGCCGCCGGCCATCCACATGGAGAAGCCCTTGTTGTTGTGATCGCGGCCGTCATCCCCCTGGGAGTGAGGCGTGCGGCCAAACTCACCGCCCCAGATGACGAGCGTGTCCTTGAGCAGGCCGCGGGATTTCAGATCCGCCAGCAGGCCGGCGACGGGCTTGTCCACCTGGTTGCAATTGCGCTCCAGGGTGGCCTTGAGGTTGAAATGCTGGTCCCAGTTGCCGTGGGTGATCTCGATGAAGCGCACACCGGCCTCCACCAGCTTGCGCGCCATGAGGCACTGCTTGCCAAAGGTGTCCGACTCGCCGTCGCCGATGCCGTAGAGGGCCTTGGTGGCCTCGGTTTCCTTCGTGAGGTCGAGCACCTTTGGCACCTCCGCCTGCATGCGGAAGGCCAGTTCGTAGGATTCGATGACGCCCTCCACCTCGGCGCTGACGCCGCCGTTTTGCTCCATGGTGGATTTGTTGAGCGCCTGCACGAGATCGAGCTGCGTGCGCTGCGCCTCGGTGGTGAGGCGGTTGTTCTTGATGTTGGCCACGGTGGCCTGGTCCATGCCGCCGCCGAAGCGGCGCCCCAGCGCGGCAGGCAGTCCGGGGATGCCCGCGCCGCCGACCTTGGTGCCCTGATAGATGGCCGGAAGGAAGGCGCTGCCAAAGGTGCGCGTGGCGTTGCCGGGAGGGTTGATGGTGACAAAGCCGGGCAGGTTCTGGTTCATGGTGCCCAGGCCGTAGAGCGTCCACGCGCCGAGGGAGGGGCGCACAAACTGCGTGGTGCCGGTGTGCAGTTGCGTGAAGGCCTGCGGATGCGCGGGCAGATCCGTGGCCATGGAATTGAGGACGCACAGGTCGTCGGCGTGGCGGGCGAGGTTCGGCCACAGTTCGGAGATCCACAGGCCGCTCTTTCCATGCCGGCCGAATTTCCATTGCGGCGGCATCAGCCTGGCCTGCCCGTAGCGCCCGGCGGCGGAGGGGGCCTGTTTGCCCGCGTCGGCGATGAGCCGGGGTTTGTGGTCGAAGGTATCGACATGGGACGGCGCGCCCTGCATGCAGAGGAAGATGATGTGTTTCGCGCGCGGTGCGAAATGCGGCTGTTTGGGGGCCAGCGGACCTGCGGGGGCCGTGCTGCCGCGGAGGGCCTGTTCATGCGCCAGCGCGGCGAAGGCCAGGTAGCCGAAACCGCTGCTCGTGGTCTTCAAAAAGTCGCGACGGGAAGGGAAGGGGGCGTTCATGATCGGGGAGGGCTGTGTCGGCGGCTCAAACCCCGCGGCGCATGCCGGGTTGCGGTGAAAAACGCTTCGCGCTTTGACACCAACGCCGCGCTTACGCTAGGCTGGCCGGATATTCCCATCCAAAAATCAACCATGAGCACTCCCGAGGCCGGCAAGCCGGTGTACAACGTGAAGAATCCCTGCATCGCGAAAGTGAAGCGCATGTTTGACCTTAGCGGCCCCGGCGCGCCGAAACACACCGCGCATTATGAAATCGATCTCGCGGGCAGCGGCCTCGAATACACACCGGGCGATTCGTTGGCCGTGCAGCCGACGAATGATCCGCAACTGGTGGAGGACACGCTGGCAGCGCTCGGTTTTTCGGGCGCTGAAATCGTGAAGCATCCCAAATCCGGCGCGGAGGTGCCGATTCGTCAGGCTTTGATCGAGGCCACGCTGATCACCGAGGTCGATAACAAGCTCATCAAGGCCATCGTGGAGAAAACCGGCGGCAACACGCCGCTGGCGGAGCTCTCGCAGCCGGAAAAGAAGGAGGGGCTCAAAAACTACCTCTGGGGCCGCTTTGTGATCGATCTGCTGCTGGAGAACCCGTCGGCGAAGTTCACGCCGGAGGAGTTCATGACCACGCAGAAGAAGCTGAACATCCGCCTCTACTCGATCAGCAGCAGCCAGAGGGCGCATCCAGACGAGGTACACCTCACCGTGGCCACCGTGCGCTACGCCAGCCACGGCCGCGCGCGGGGCGGTGTGTGCTCCACCTTTCTAGCGGAGCGTGTGACGCCGAACGAGACGCTCATTCCGTGCTTTGTGAACCATGGGAAGGGCTTCCGCCTGCCGGAACCGCACGAGGAGACGCCGGTCATCATGTGCGGGCCGGGGACGGGCATCGCGCCCTTCCGCGCCTTTTTAGAGGAGCGCAAAGCCACGAACGCCAAGGGCAAGGCGTGGCTGTTTTTCGGCGAGGTGAGCGAAAAGACCTGCTTTTTCTACCGGGAGGAGTTCGAGGGTTATCTGGCCGACGGCACGCTGGGCAAGCTCACGACCGCGTGGAGCCGTGACCAGGCCGAGAAGATTTATGTGCAGCACCGCATGCTCGAAAACGCGGCGGAGTTCTGGCAATGGCTGGAGCAGGGCGCGATCTTCTACGTGTGCGGCGACGCGGCGCGCATGGCGCTGGACGTGGACAAGGCGTTGCACACGATCATCGAGCAGCAGGGCGGCAAATCGCCCGAGGAGGCCGCCGCCTATGTGCAGGCGATGAAGGACGCGAAGCGCTACCGCCGCGATGTGTACTGACAGGCCCCGGAGAGAAGTTTGCCGTGGCGGCACGAGGCGCGCGGCTTATGGAGGCACGCCATGATGTCCTGGAACCGCTTTTTGCCCCCCGCCGCCCGCGCTGGCACCAGCGCGCTGGTCATGCTGGCCGCGGGGTGCTCGTTTTTCCCGCCGCTGGGGTCCAAACGGCTTTCGGCGGACCTCCTGGCAGTGCAGGACGGCGCGCCGGACAAATGGGTGGCGCTGCCCAAGCTACCCCGGACGGCCTCCACGGGCTGGTTGCGTGATTTCGGCAGTCCGCGGCTGGAGTCGCTGGTAAACCGGGCGATCACGGCCAATCCCGATCTCAAGGCGGCGGAGGCGCGGGTGCGGCAGGCGCGCGCGCAGGCCGTGCAGGAGGGCGCGGCGCTGTTTCCGCAAGTGACGGCGAACGGATTCGCCAACCGGGCGCAATCGCCGAGCGACCAGCGTTTCGCGGGGATCAACCAAATCGCGAACCGCTTCAACTGGACCATCAACGTGGCCTGGGATGTGGATTTCTGGGGCGTGATCGCGGATGGACGGCGTGCGGCGGTGGCACGCATGCAGGCCAGTGAGGAGACGTGGCACGCGGCGCGGCTGTCCCTGGCGGCCAACACGGTGCAGACGGCAGTGACGCTGGCGGAGGCGGAGAGCCTGCGGCGGCTGGCGGAGGAAAACATCCGGGTGCGCAAGACACAACTCGGCATCCTAGAGCGGCAGTTGGACCGCGGCATTGATCCGGAGCGTGCGGCGCTGGATGTGAGCCTGAGCCGCGCGGACCTGGCGCGCGCGGAATCCACGCTGCAACAGCGCGCGCGGACCGTGGACGAGACCAAACGGACGCTGGAGACGCTGCTGGGCGGTTATCCGGAGGGCCGGGAGCCGGGGATCGGCGCGCTGCCCTCCCTGCGCGGCCCGGTGCCGGCGGGACTGCCCTCGGAGATACTGCTGCGGCGCCCGGACCTGCGCGCGGCGGAGCGGCGGGTGGGGGCGGCGCTGGCGGATGAAAGCAGCGCGAAAAAGGCGCTGCTGCCGGGTTTCCGCATCACGGGATCGTTTGGGCGCACCTCCCAGGAGATCGAGCGGCTGATCCGGCCGGAGACGGCGCTGTGGAGCATCGCCACCCAGGCGGCGCAGACGCTTTTCCAGGGCGGACGCCTCAAGGCGGGCATCGACCTGGAGCGCGCGCGTTACGATGAGAACCTGCAGGCCTACGCCGGCAGCGTGCTGACGGCCTTCCGGGAGGTGGAGACGGCGCTGGCGGCGGAGCAGTTCCTCACCATGCAGGAGTCGGCGCTGGAGCAGGCGGCGGCGCTGGCAGAGCAGTCGGAGAGGCTGGCGCTGGGGCAGTATGAGAAGGGATTGAGCGACGTGCTGACGCTGCTGGACACGCGCCAGCGGGCGTTTGACGCGCGCAGCGCGCTGACGGCCGTGAAGGCGCAGCGGTTGCGCAACCGCGCCGCCCTGCACCTGGCGCTCGGCGGGGATTTCCATGCCACCGGGGCACCGTGACGGCATCGCTTGAATTTTTGCTTCCCCAGGAGGGCGGGATGCCGCTATCGTGCCAGTCTGCCTTTGATTCATGACCGACCTGCTTCCGCCAGAACTGACGATGGGCCCGCCGCTGCCGCTGCGACTTACCCGCTACCAGATGGCCGGCTTTTTTGGCAGCGCGGTGGTGGTGGCGGCGCTGGGGGTGTGGCTGATCCTGAAGCGCGGCGGATCCCTGGGCATGGACGCGCCGGACACCCGGCGGAAGTTTCATGAGAAACCGATTCCCCGCGTGGGGGGCGCGCCGATTTTCCTGACCCTGGCGCTGGGCACGGCGGTGGCGGGCTGGATGGGCCTGCTGAGCCTGGAAAAGTGGATGCCGCTGGCGCTTTGCAACGCGCTGATCTTCAGCGTCGGCCTTGCTGACGACCTGCGGCCGCTGGGGGCGAAGGTGAAGCTGGTGGGCCAGATCGGCGCGGCGGTGATCCTCTACGCGCTGGGTGTGTCGATCGATGTGCTGAGCAATCCTTTTGGTGAAGGAGGCCTGGAACTGGGCTGGTGGGCGCTGCCGCTGACGGTGTTCTGGCTGGTGGCGATCCCGAACATTGTGAACCTGATCGACGGCATGGACGGCCTGGCCGGCGGTTTCGGCATGTTTTTGTGCCTGACGGTGGCCTTTGTGGGGCATTACCAGAACATGGCGGATGTGGAGGCGGTGTCCCTGGTGATGGCGGGGGCGCTGGGGGGCTTTTTGCTGTTCAACCTGCCCCCGGCGAAGATTTTCCTCGGGGACGGTGGCGCGTATTTGATCGGCTTTTTCATCGCGTCGGTGTCGTTGCACAGCTCGAACAAGGGGTCGGTGATTGGCGCGCTGCTGGTGATGGTGATCGCGCTGGGGGTGCCGATCCTGGACACCTTTTTCGCGATTTTACGTCGCAGCATCCGCGGGGTGCCGGTGTTCAGCGCGGACGCGGAGCACATCCACCACCGGCTCATCCTGCTGGGCTACAGCAAGGGGCGCGCGCTGGTGGCGATGTACTCGGTGTGCGTGGTGCTGAGCCTGGTGGGCATCAGCATTTTGGTAACAAAGGGGATCGCCCTGCCGGTGGCGGGCGCGGTATTGTTCCTGCTGGCGCTCCTGGCGGCGCGCTACCTGGGCTACATCCGCAGTTTCAAGAGGCTGCGCGCGCAATTCCGCGAGACGCTGGCCCGGCGGCGGGCGCGGGAGTATTTCCGCGCGCAGGGCCGGATTCTCGACTTCGAGGTGGAGCGCAGTCAGACGGTGGAGGAATTTGGAGGTGTGTTCCGATATGCGCTGGCCCGGATGGGTGTGAGCCTGGAGCCCCGGCCGGGCATGCTGTTCGTCGAGATGCCTCTCAGCGATGGCACGCGGATGCTGCTGCACCACCCGCAGGATGAGGAATCGGTGGCGGAGTGGCAGTTGCGGCTGGACCAGTTGAGCACGTCGCTGGAGGGCTGCCTGGCGCGCTGGGGCGCGCTGCCGGAGGGATTCATCCACCCGCCAGGCACGGCGGAGGCCGGGCAAGAAAGCGCCGTTCCTCTTTCCGCCGTCTGATTTCCCATTTTCGAGCCCACATGGAATTCCAACCGACTTTTGATGACACACCCGAGCCACGGCGCCGCCGCCGCCGTTCGCGCTCATCCACCCCGGACGAAGACCAGCGGGAGCAGCAACCGGTGGAGAACGAGGATGAAGAAGAATCAAGCCCGGGCGGGCAGGAGTATGAACTCGACGGCCCGGCCTGGCACGGCTGGCTTTTTGCCAGCGTGCCGATGCTGGTCATTCTGCTGGGAGCCGGGCGTGAGGCGTGGTCCAAAGGGCTGGCCGCGTTGTTGCTGGGCGCGCTGATGATCGCGTTCCCCATGCGGCGGCGTCTGCCCCGCATTCCGCTGCTGGGACTGCTGGCGGTGGCGCTGGCCCCCGGGCTGGCCTTTCTGCCAAAGGCATTTCAAGGCGTGGCAGCCTGGCGTGAGACGCTGGAGCAAAGCCAGGGGCTGGCGCTGCCTTCCACCGTCACTCCACAGCCGTGGGTGACGCTGGAGGCATGGCTGCAACTGGCGCTGTGCGCGGCGTGGCTGGGCTGGGCGCTGGGGCGTGGCTTCTCATCCGACCAGCGGCGGACGATGCTGCGGGTGCTGGCCGGCGGGAGCGTGCTGGTGTGCGTGCTGACGATTCTGGAGGCGCGGGGTGTCGTGCGGGT
This sequence comes from Verrucomicrobiaceae bacterium, assembly GCA_015075365.1. GTDB lineage: Bacteria > Verrucomicrobiota > Verrucomicrobiia > Verrucomicrobiales > Verrucomicrobiaceae > Prosthecobacter. Next base: position 1,405,338 of record JABTUN010000002.1, on the reverse strand, counting down.
GCCCTGGTGGCCGCGAAACCCCCTGGAGTGGGGGGAGGGATTCGGTCCCTTTGCGAACCGCAACCACATCAGCAGCCTGGCCGCGATGGCCTGCGTGCTGTGCGCGGCGGCGGCTTATGACGCGCATCGGCGCAAGGAACGCTCGTGGATGCTCTTCAGCGCGGGCTTTTTCCCGCCGGTGGCGGCCATTTTCATGAACAGCTCCCGTGCCGGGCTGCTGCTGCTGTTTTTTGGCATGACGCTCTGGCTGGGCACCTCCGCCATGCGAAAAGGGTTTTTCAAAAAGATGGCGGTGTCCGCCTCCCTGATCTTCATGGCAGCGGCGGTGATGTTCATTGCCGACAGCGGGTTGGCGGCACGCCTGGAGCAGCAGGGCTATCAGCAGGCCTTGTCCTCCGGCGCGCGTGTCGCGCTCTATCGGGACACACTGGTCCTGCTGGGGAGCGCGCCCTGGCTGGGCATCGGGCTGGGGAATTTTGACACGGTCTTCGCCCTTGCCACGCGTGTGCAGGACCCGCGGTCGCGCGCGCTGCACCCGGAGAGTGATCTGCTATGGTTCATGATCGAGGGCGGGCTTATCACGCTGGTCCCGATGCTGATGGTGCTGCTGTGGATCCTGCGCTCCACCGGCCCGTGGTCAGGCAGGAAGTCCAAAGGCCGCTCCCACCGGCAGGACCGCCGTCTGCGCAACACCGCTGCGATCATCCTGTGTCTCGGCCTGGTGCATGGTCTGATTGATGTGCCGGTTCATGGCCTGGGTTACGCGTCGCTCATGGCGCTGCTGGCGGGCATCGCGCTGCGGCCGCGTCGTCTGCCACGGCCGGGAGGCACGGCGGAAAAGTTGGGCTCCTTGGCGGTCGGCACAGCCGCGCTGGCCTTGGGAGTCACCTGGCTGATGGTCGGATTTGGCAGGCCGGTGATGCCGGGGACGAGCAGTGCCGCCATGCTGCGCGCGAAGGCGCGGGAACTGGCCGCCACCGGCTCCCTGGCGGACGCCCTCCCGCTACTCGACGCCGCGATGGCCATGCGTCCGCTGGACTATGCGCTGCACTTTGAGCGCGCGCAGACCCGGCTGCGCCTGGGACATGCCCACGATGAGGTGCTGCAGGATTTCACCCGGGCTCGCGCGCTCGAACCCCACTTTGCCTACATGTGCTACAACGAGGGCGTGGACTGGCTGCCCTACCGCCCGGAGTATGCCATCCTGGGCTGGCGTGAGTTTCTGAAGCGCCTCCCGGAGGCCGGGCCGGGCCTGCATGGCTACTTCCGGCAGATGCTCCAGCATGCGCAGTCGTTTCCGGACTTGCGCCAGCAGTTGTGGAGCCTCGCCTCCACCTCCCTCGACCTCAAACTCGAGTACCTGGCGACCATCCAGACGAGGGAGGACTTTGAGTTCTGCCTGCGTGACATTCTCACCCGCCAGCCCAGCCTCGCGGCACTCGATCCCTCCCAGCGCATGACCCTGTTTCAAATGTGGGAGCGCCTGGGGGACCGCGAGGCGCTCTTCGCCGCCATTGAGTCCAACAAGCAGTGGCAGAAGGACGGTGCCTGGCGGCTGCTGGCGGAGCACTACGCGCAAAAATCGGACTTCAAACGTGCCTGCGAGCTGGCGGTCATCTACCTGCCGTCGCTGTTGCGCACCGCGCCAGGCGCCAGTGTCGATGTCGCCGCCCTCGAGCGTGCGTTTCTGTTCAATGTGATGGACGCGCGCGTGGGAGTGGAGCTGTTCCAGGCCTACAAGGCCCGCGGGGAGATCGACCGCGCGATCAGCACGCTCGAAAAGGTCAAAAACGCTGCCAACGCGCCTGGCTACATCCCGCAGGAGCTGGCGGCGCTGCATGTGCTGAAGGAGGATTACCGGCGTGCGTGGGAGTGCTACCGGGAGGCCGCGCAGCAACAACCGGTGCCGTGACACGTCTCACACCCCGGAGCCGAGGGCGCGCAGGTAATCGAAGGTGTAGAGGCCCGTGTTGTGACCGTCGCTGAAGTCGAACTGGATGGCGTAGCCGCCGACCATGCGCCAGTCCTTCACGAGAACGCCGGGGAAGCTCTTCTGGCTCGTGCCGCCGATCCGGTTGCCGAGAAGGTCGCGCTCGCCGGTGTTTTCCGCACTGGGGGAGGCGGCGCGCAACTTTTCCATGGGGATGTATTGCTCACTGCCGTCGTTCCAGATGATGGCGACTTCGTTTCCGATCAATTCGATGCGTGTGGGGGGCATGGGAGTGAAGAGCTAAAAAGCGCAGGGCGGAGAGTCAAAGCCGGAAAAGCAAAAGGGACGCCCGAGAGCGTCCCTTTTGAAGAATGGTCCGGCGAATCGGTGGATTAGCGGGAGTAAAGTTCGACGACGAGCTGCTCGTTGGCGATGGGGGCGATTTCCTCGCGCACCGGGGCGCGGTTGACGGTGCCTTTCAGGGCGTCACGATCCACGGTCAGCCAGTCGGCGGTGGGATTCCCGGCGGTCATCTCCAGGAACTTCCCGACGAGCTGCTGGGAGCGCGGGGCTGCCTTCACAGCCACCACGTCACCGGCCTTGCACTGGTAGCTGGCGATGTTCACCACCTTGCCGTTCACGGTGATGTGACGGTGGGCCACCAACTGGCGGGAGGCGAAGCGGGTGTTCGCGAAACCCATGCGGTAGCACACATTGTCGAGACGCAGCTCGAGCATCTGGAGGAGGATTTCACCGGTCACGCCCTTGCGGCGCTGGGCCTCGGCGAAAAAGCGGCGGAACTGCTTCTCCATGACGCCGTACTGGTAACGCAGCTTCTGCTTTTCGAGGAGCGCGGTGCCATATTCGGAGGTCTTGCGGCGCGTGTTGCGCGCGCCGTGCTGTCCGGGCGGGAAATTGCGGGTTTCGAGAGCCTTGGAGGGGCCGAAAAGGGCCACGCCAAAGCGGCGGGCGATCTTTTCACGAGGTCCAGTGTAACGAGCCATGATGCGTGAGGGGAAAAGAATGCGGGATGATTAGACGCGGCGGGCTTTCGGCGGGCGGCAGCCATTGTGCGGCACCGGCGTGGTGTCCTTGATGGTGGTGACCTCGACACCGAGGGCTTGCACGGCACGGACGGCGGACTCGCGGCCCGATCCCGGACCATTGAGGCGGACTTCCACCTCGCGGAGCCCGTGGCCCATTGCCTGACGGCAGGCATCCTGTGCCACGACCTGGGCGGCGTAGGCGGTGCCTTTGCGGGAGCCGCGGAAGCCCATCTTGCCGGCAGTGGACCAGCCGATCACACCGCCATTGCGGTCAGTGATGGTGACGATCGTGTTATTGAAGGTGGCCTTCACATGCACGATGCCACTGGTGACATTCTTGGAGCCCTTGGCCTTGACGATCTTGGGCCCTTCGGCGCTTTCGCCTCCGATTTCGAGCCAGATGTTCTGGGAAACCTGCTTGTCACCGCTCGTGGAGGTGCGTTCAGGGGCGGCGGGGGCCGCAGGAGCCGCCGGGGCGGCGGGAGCAGCAGCCGGAGCTTCGGCGGCGGGGGCGATGTTCGTTTCGTCAGCCATAAAGGAAGGTGCGTGTCGCGTGGAGGAAAGAATCGATTACTTGCTGGCCTTCTGGGCACCCACGGTCTTGCGCGGTCCCTTGCGGGTGCGGGCGTTGGTATGCGTGCGCTGTCCGCGGACGGGTAGGCCGCGGCGATGGCGGTGCGCGCGGTAGCAGTTGATGCCGAGGATGCGCTTCATGTGCATCTGAAGCTCGCGGCGGAGGTCGCCTTCGATCGGAATCTTCATGCCCTGGATCGCCTGCGTGATCAGCGCGATCTGCTCGTCACTCAACTCGCCCGCGCGGATGTTCGGGTCGATGTTGGTGGCGGCGAGAACCTTGCGGCTGAGAGGAAGACCGATGCCGTAGATATAAGGCAGCGAGTATTCGATTTTTTTGTCGTTCGGGATTTCGACTCCAAGTAGGCGGGCCATGATGTGTGAGGTGCTTTGAAAATGGATCTGATCAGCCCTGGCGCTGCTTGTGACGCGGGTTTTTGCAGACGACACGGACGACTCCCTTGCGGCGGATGACGCGGCAAAGTTCGCAGAGAGGTTTGACAGAGGTACGGACTCGCATGGATTCGAGTAGGGGGAAGAATGACGGGGAAAACCACCCGCCGGAAGCAGGGGGCGGGATGTCTAACACAGACGAAAAGGCCCGCAAGCTCGATTTTGAGCGTTTTCCGGTGCTTTTTCAAGCGGCCTGCCCATCATCCGCCGCTCATGAAAACCATTCTGTGCTTTGGAGACTCGAACACCTGGGGGTTCATCCCGGAAAGCATCCTGGAGAGCCATCCGCGGCGTCATCCGCCCGAAGTGCGCTGGACCGGCGTGCTGGCGCGGGAGCTGGGCGCGGGCTTTCGCGTGATCGAGGAAGGACAGAACGGGCGGACGACCGTGCATGACGATCCGTTTGCAGTTTCGCGCAACGCGAAGCCTGTGCTGCCAGCGATCCTTGAATCGCACAAGCCGCTGGATCTCGTGATCCTGATGCTGGGCACGAATGATTTGAAACAAATCTTAAATGTGTCGCCCGGCGAGATCGCCATGGGGGTGAAGGTGCTGGCGCAGATGATCTTGAGCGGTGACGCGGGCATCGCTGCGAAGCCGCCGAAGCTGCTCCTGATGTGTCCGCCGGTGATTTTGGACAATTCCCATCTGCCGGACATCAAGGCGAAGTTTCCACACGCGGCGGAGCTCAGCCGCGATCTGCCGCGCTGCTACGCCGCGCTGGCGTCGGCGCTCGGCTGCTCCTATCTCAACACGCAGACCCTCATCGAGCCCAGCGTGGTCGATGGCATCCACCTGGACGCCGCCGCGCATGAGAAACTCGGCCTGGCGGTGGCGCAAAAAGTGAAATCCCTTCTTTAAAGACATGACCTGGCTCGAACGCCTCTACCCCGTCCTCAAACCCTGGCTTTTCCGTCTCGACGCCGAGAGCGCGCACACGCTGACGGTGAAGATGATGGTCATCAGCCACAAACTGGGCCTGATCCAGTCCGTCGCACCTGCCGCGCCGCGCGCGCCGGTCGAATGCATGGGGCTTTCCTTTCCGAACCGTCTCGGTCTGGCCGCAGGAATGGACAAATCGGCCAGCGCGGTGGAGGCATGGGCGGCGCTGGGCCTGGGGCATGTCGAGGTGGGCACGCTGACGCCGCGTCCGCAGCCGGGGAATGCAAAGCCACGCCTGTTCCGCCTGCCGGAGCATGACGCGCTCATCAACCGCATGGGCTTCAACAACCCCGGCATTCACAGCGCGGTGAAGCGGCTTGAAAAACGCCGCACGAAGGCTGTGGTGGGCGTGAATATCGGCAAGAATTTCGACACGGCGAATGACGCGGCGGTGAACGACTACCTGTACTGTCTCAAAGCGGCCTATCCGGTGGCGGATTACGTCACCGTGAACATCTCCAGCCCGAACACCAAGGGGCTGCGTGATCTCCAGGCGGAGGAGGCCGTGCGCGGGCTGATCGGCGCGTTGAAGAAGGAGCAGGCGTCGTTGCAGCAGGAGCACGGCAAAAAAGTGCCGCTGCTGGTGAAGATCGCCCCGGATCTCAATGACATGCAGATCGAGGCCCTGGCGCGTGTTTTCAACGAGATGGCGCTGGATGGCGTGATCGCGACGAACACGACGATCGACCGCGAGGCGGTGGCGGGTCATGCGCTGGCCGGCGAGACGGGCGGATTGAGCGGCGCGCCGGTGAGGGAGCGCTCGACCCTCGTTTTGCAGGCGTTTCGCATGCTTCTGGCGGAGCGCATTCCACTGATCGGTGTCGGCGGCATTCTCAGCGGCGATGACGCGCGTGAGAAGCGCCGGAAGGGTGCGGAGCTCGTGCAGATTTACAGCGGGCTTGTTTTCCGCGGCCCGGCGCTCATCCGTGAGGTGCTTGCCGTTGATTGAAACCGTAAACCGCCGCATTCATGCACGTTCCCACCCTCATCGCACGCAAGCGCGACGGCGCGGAGCTCACACGTGATGAGATCCAGCAGGTCATCTCCGCCTTCACGCGTGGCGACATGCCGGATTACCAGATGAGCGCGCTGGCGATGGCCGTTTTCTTCCGCGGCATGACCGCGGAGGAGACCGCCGCGCTCACGGAGGCGATGCTGCGCAGCGGCAGCACGCTGAAATGGCCCGCCCACGCGCCCATGCGTGTCGATAAACATTCCACCGGCGGCATTGGCGACAAGACATCCCTCGTCATCGCCCCGCTGCTGGCCTGTGATGGCGTCTGGGTCCCCATGATCTCCGGCCGTGGTCTCGGCATCACCGGCGGCACGCTTGACAAGCTGGAGTCGATCCCCGGATTCCGCACGCAACTCGGTGAGGACGAGATATACCGGACCGTCGAGAAAACCGGCTGCGCGCTCGTCGGCCAGACCACCGGCATCTGCCCGGCGGACAAAAAGCTCTATGCGCTGCGGGATGTCACCGGCACGGTGCCCAGCATCCCGTTGATCACCGCCAGCATCTTGAGCAAAAAACTCGCCGAAGGTCTCGACCGCCTCATTCTCGACGTGAAGCACGGCAGCGGCGCGTTCATGCGCACTTATGACGATGCGAACGCCCTGGCCCGCAGCATGGTCGGCACGGCCAAGGTGCTCGGTTTGCGCGCCAGCGTGCATATCAACGCCATGAACGAGCCAACTGGCCGCGCGGCCGGAAACGCGTTGGAGGTCGCCGAGGCCGTCGCATGCCTCCAGGGGCGTGGACCGGCGGATTTGGAGGAGATCTGCCTCAATCTGGCCGCCGCCGTCTCCATCTCCTCGCGCGAGCAGTTGCGCCAGAAGCTCCACGACGGCTCCGCGTGGCGGAAGTTCCAGCAAATCGTGGCCGTGCAGGGCGGGGAGGTGTCCGCGCTGGAAAAGATGCACCTCGTTCACCGTGCGCCGGTCATCCAGGAGATCAGGGCCGCCCGTTCGGGTGTGCTGGCGCGCATGGATGCGTATCAGGTGGGTCTCGCCGTGCTGGAACTCGGCGCGGGGCGTGCCAAGGCCAGTGACCCGGTCGATTTCGCCGTCGGCTGCGATGAAATCGCGAAGACAGGCACACAGATGCGCGCTGGTGATGTTCTCTGTCGCGTGCATGCCAGATCGGAGAGCGCCGCCGGGCAGGCAGGGCGTACGGTGCTGGAGGGCGTGGCCTGGGCGGAATGATCCGTGTGGTTGCCAGGCGGTGCCCCGCTCAATCCCGGGTGATCTTCACCAGTGGCGTGGGCAGGTGCTCGCTAGTGATCCAGAGTGTCCTGCCATCCGGGTCGTAGCACACTGCTTCGAGCTGGCGGAGGAGATCCGGCACGAGGCGGACAGGCCTTTTTGCCAGGGCATTGGCCAGCGTGGTGCCGGCGGGCAGGGGCCACTCGTAGAGGCTGCTGTAAGTGGACGCGACCAGCCGGCTGCCATCTGGCGAAAACGCAGCGCCGGTACACATGCGGTCGTCCACGATGCGTTTGCCGGTGCGCGGGTAACCTGGGAAGGTGATGCCGGCGACTTTTTCAAGGATGACGGGCTTTCCGTCGTCCGGCACGCTGGCGGGGAAGGCGTAGAGAGAGCTTTTGCCGTCCTCGCTTTTGGTGAGGAGGTGAATGCGGCGTGTTTTGGGATGCACGAGCAGGCCCTCCGCGTTGTGGGCGCCATCCGGGTAGCTCACATGCCACACGACGGGTGCCTCGGTGATGATTTCGGGCGCGCGCAGGCCGTCGGCGACAAGTCGCGGCTCCGCGATTTGGTAAATCTGAAGCGTGCGGCGGATGCGCAAATTGTCGCCAATGTCCCCAATGTAGAGGACGGGACGGCCTTTCTCATCACGACCGCTGCACAGATCTTCCCAGTCAAAGTTCACCGCGCCGGCCAGGCGTGCCTTGGCGCGGGTGTGGCCATGGATGTCGATGGCGAACACACAGGGCTCCCCGCCGGAGTCGTTGAGCGTCCAGAAGACCCCGGACTCGACCTGGCTTGGCGTGAGCCCGGAGCTTTCCTTGATGCGGGTGTCCTCCAGAGTGGCCACGCGGGTGCTCTTCGAAGGCGTCACCACATCCTGCGCGGCGGCGCTGGTGGGCAGGGTGAGGATGCCGAGGACAAAAAGGAGGTGCTTCATGGCGCGGGTTCAGCCCAGCGGGGTCGCCGGGCCGGGAAGCATGCGGTTGTAGTGAAGATTCACGCGGCCGAGAAACCACTGCCAGGTGGGGCCGGGCCGCCCGCGGTCCATGAGGAAGTGCGGGCAGTTTTTGTTCGGCGTGCTCAAGCCCTTGCGCGGCCAGTGGTAGTGCGCTTTCACATGGCTGAGCGGCACGCCATAGGCGCGCATGAGATAGGCCGTGAGGCGCGCGGTCCTGTCGATGGTCTGGGCGATGTCGTTGCCGCTGTGCTCGCACATCTCGATACCGATGCTGTAGTTGTTCCCCGGACCGTCGAAGTCGGCGTGCTCTCCCTGCTCGCGGCAGGGCAGGTGCTGGATGGCCACGTCGTCCTGCACGGTGAAGTGCCAGGTCAGAAAGCCGATCCGGTTGCCACCCGGGCGCCGGGTGGCGCGCAGCGCGCCGCGTTTCAGCGCCAGCGCATGGTTGTAGGCGTTCCCGGTGTAGTTCTGTGTGCTGTGGATGGTAATATAGCGCACGTTCATGGGCCGGTAATGCCGGCGGCCTGCTGTCCCGGCGGGGATCAGGTCCAGTCTCACCCGCGCCTCGGCCAGGAGCTGGTCCGGTGTCACCGGGCGTAGCGCGCCATCATTGTAACGGGACTCCCAGCGGCGCACCCGGCTGGTGTCATACGGCGTGGTGCATGCGGCGATCACGAGGCCGGTCGCGAGCGAAACGGGCAGCAGCAGGGGGGCAAGACGGCGCATGGTGGCTTTTACTGGTTGGAATCGAAAGTTCAAGGAGCTTCCCGGAAAGGAGTTTGCGGAATTTTTTTCCGCCGGACAGACGCGGGCGCGCGGAGATTGTTCGACAGGCGTGCCGTCATGGCGCGCGGCTCGCGGTCATGCCGCAGCCCTACACCAGCCGCAGGCGTGTGAGATCCTGGGTGTCCACCATGCCCACGGGCCTGCCCGTGTCATCGACGACCACCAGGTCGTCGATGCGGCATTTTTCGAGCGTGGCCAGCACCTCGGCGGCCAGTTTGTCCGCCTGGATGCTGACCGGCCGGACCGTCATGAACTCACGCACCGGCTTCGATGAGATCGCGTTGTCCCGTTGGAAGGCACGCACGAAGTCGCCGTGCGTGAAGACGCCCGCCAGCATGCCCTCCGCGTCCACCACCACCGCCGCGCCGCTGCGCGCCCGCGTCATGGCCTCCAGCGCGTCCTTCACCGTCGTCTCCGGCGTGATCAAGGCCAGTTGGCCGCCGCTGCGCATCACGTCCTTCACCCGGGTCAGCAGCGCGCGGCCCAGCGAGCCGCCGGGGTGCAGCCGCGCAAAATCCTCCGCCTGGAAGCCACGCGCCTCCAGCAGCACCATGGCCAGCGCGTCGCATAGCACGAGCATGGTCGTGGTGCTGGCGGTGGGTGCCAGGTTCAACGGGCATGCCTCCTGGGTGACATGCACATCGAGCACCACGTCGGCATTGCGCGCCAGCGTGGAGTCCGCCGCGCCGGTGATGGCGATCACGGGCAGGCCAAAGCGCTTCAAATGCGGCAGCAGGTCCAGCAGCTCGGCCGTCTCTCCGCTGTAGCTCAGCAGCACGGCCAGATCGCCCGGGTCGATCACACCCAGGTCGCCGTGCAGCGCGTCGCCCACGTTCAGCACCACGGTGGTGGCGCCCGTGCTGTTGAGCGTGGCGCCCAGCTTGTGGCCGATGCTGCCGCTCTTGCCCACACCGCACACGATGAATTTCCCGCGCCGCCGCAGGCACTCCAGCAGCAGGTCCACCGCCTGGGAAAACGCGCCGTCGAGGCGTGCATGCAGGCGCTGGAGCTGCTCGATTTCGAGCTGGATCACGCGGCGGGCTTGGTCGGAGTAACTCATGGGCACCGCCAACCTAGGCGGCGCTGGAACTTCATTCAACCTAAGTGCTTGAGAACAAAGGGAACTCCGCCAATGTCATCTTTGGTTTTCCTCCTCATTTCCATCCATGACATCCGGCTCCACAGGTTCCCATCGCGCCTTCATGGCCGTGGCCGCCACCGCGTGCATCTGCCTGGTGCTGACGCTCGTGGTGGGCTGGCGGTGGTATTCCCAGAGCATCCAGGCACGAATGGTGATGCTGGAGCGGGCCCGGCTCCACGAGATGCGCATCCGCGATCTCGAAAAACTGGGGCTCGATGCCGGCGCGGGCATCATCCAGGATACCCGGCCGGACGCCACGCCCAAAGTCTCCCTCCAGGAGACAGCCGCCTCCAAGTCGAAATCCGCCGCCTCTGACAGCCTCGTGCCGCTGCCCGGCACCTTCAAGGAACTCCCCCTTCAGGACTCCGCCGCCGACTTTGTCGATGCCCTGGCGGTTCTCGATGGCTACTGGCGCGCCGTGACCACGCGCGAGCGCATCCCCTTCGTGTATGACGCGCCCCGTGTCGGGCCGCTGATGGTGGAGCATTATGACACGCTGAAGGAGACCGATCCGGACCACACCGAGCTGCGTCAAAAGTCGCGCCTGCTGCTCGATGGCCACGAAATCCTTTACTTCGGCTATGCCAGCAGCCGCGCCACCGGCCTGTGTGAGGTCGCCATGCGCCGTGACAGCGGCGGACGCTTCCTCATCGACTGGGAGAGCCTCGCGGGGCACAACGCCATGAGTTTCTCACGCATCCGCGAGGCTAAGCCGGTCGCGCCGGTGCAGGTCCGCGCCTTCGTGCGCCTGTTTGACTACTACAACTACGAGTTCGCCGACTCCGCGCGCTACCTTTGTGTCAAAATGATCGCCGCCAACGGGGTGGACACGCTCTATGGATACGCGGAGCGCACTTCGGAGATCGGCGTCTGGCTCACCGCCCAGTTGGAGGAGGCCAAGGCCTCCGGGGCCATGAGCGGCTACACGCTGAAGGTCGGCTTCCCGGAAAATCCGCAGTCCGACCAGTGTCTCATCATCCATCAGGTCGTCGCTGCCCGCTGGCTGCTGCTTGATTGACGCGGTGAAAACACGAAAACCGGCGCCTGCGCGCCGGTTCTCTGGAAAAATGCCGTGGAATGGGGAAAGGCAGGGGATCAGCCCTCGCCGTCTCGGCCGATCGCCTCCACCGGGCAGCCGGTCAGGGCTTCCTCGCACAGAGCGCGTTCGTCGTCGGTCTCCGGTTGCTTGTAGAGGTAGGAGTGGCCGCCGTCGTCATCGCGCTTGAAGTTGGCTGGTGCCGTTTCGCGGCAAAGGTCGCAGTCGATGCACTGGTCATCGACATAATAGGCTCCGGGGGCGTTTTGAGAGTACTTGTTTGCAGCGTCAGCCATGAGGGTCTGGGTTGAGGGCGCGGATAGTACAGCCCGCCCCCCCTCTTTCAAACGCTTTTTTGGCCCGTCGGCCGTGCCAGGATGCCCGGGGGGGCTTCGCGGGCAATTTACGGCGCGTTTACAATAAAATCGGCCTTCCCGCGTGATGCTCCGGCCTGCTATCCTTGCCTTAGCCATGAAAACGTTTGTCCTTGTCTTCTTGCTGCCCCTCGCGGCCCTCGCCGAAAACGAAATCGGCTTCATCGAGCGCTTCGCCCTTGCCGCCGACCGGGAAAAGGCCCTCGGGGAGCTCGTTCCCGGCTCGGAGGAGTATTATTTCTTCCACGCCCTGCATTATCAAAACGTCCGCGACACGGCGAAGCTCAATAACCTGCTCAACGAGTGGCGGCAGCGGACGCCGGACGAAAACGAGGCGCGCCGCGTCATTCTGAACCGCGAGGCCATCCTCGGCTATGAAAAGGACCCGCAGGGCACGCTGAAATACCTCATCGAGCGCCTCGGCATCCGCCACGACCACCAGCGCCAGGTGCCGGATGCAAAGCCGGACCTGCCCACCAGCCTCGATCCGGCGAAAATCAGCCGCGAGGTCTTCCTGCGCGATGCCTTGAACAACGACCGCGGCCTCCAAAGCCTCTCGCAGGAGGCGCTCGCCTCGCTCATTCGCGATCAGGTGCCGCTCACGCCGGATCAACGCCGCGCCGTGCTGCAAAAACTCCAGCGGCCCGATGTGCCAAATCTGATCGAGGCGGTGAAAGCGGACTTCCAAGCCGAGCCGAGCATCGGTTTCGGCGATTTGCCGATTCATCGGCAGCTTTTGCTCACGCAGCTCGATGAGCTGAGAGGCCAGAACATCGGCAGCACGGCCTTCATCTACACTTACCTGCGCAAACTGGCCCCCAACGCCGATGTGAGCCTCGAATACGACGAAGCGGAGCGCGAGGCTTGGCTCGACCGCGTGTGGGCCTTCGCGAAGGGCGTCAACTCGCATAAAACACTCAAAGCCCGCATCCTTTACCTCCGACTCGATCACGACCGCAAAAACGGCGTCTATGATCGCGAGCGCTTCCTCACCTACCTGAAGCTCCCGCGTCGCCTGCCCTACATCAACGAGGCGTTCCTCCGCACCTACAACTCCGACTGGTGCGACCTCGACGCCGACCTCAGCGATCCGCTCATCAGCTCGCCGCCCGTCCACAACGACGAAGAACTCGTCCGCGACTACTTCCTCCACCTTTTCGCCACATCCGCGAAGGCCGACTCGAATCCGCGCGATCTCCTCGCCCCATGGATCGAGCACGTCAGCGATGCCTGGCTGAAGCCCATCCTCGCCGAGGCGCTCATCACGAATGGCATCGGCAATCCTGAGCGCTGGGCCTCGCTCATCACGCCGACAGAGTTTCAGGCGCTCAAAGACCGCGTGGACATCGAATTCCCCGCCACGAACGCCCCGCAGTTCCTGCCGGGCGATGACATCGCGTTCGACGTGGTCGTCAAAAACACGCCGAAGCTCATCGTGAAGATTTTCGAGCTCAACACGCTCAACTTTTTCCAGACCCAGCAGCGCCAGCTCAACACCGACCTCAATCTCGACGGCCTCGTCGCCAACAGCGAGCAGACGCACGCCTTCGACGGCGGCCCGTTCACGCGCACACGGCAAAAATTCGCCTTCCCGGACCTCAAAGGCAAACGCGGGGCCTGGATCATCGAATTCATCGGCGGCGGCCGCAGCAGCCGTGCGCTCATCCGCACCGGCCAGTGGCATGTTTTGCAGCAAACCGGCCCCGCGGGCGATTTGGTGCTCGTGCTCGACGAAAAGAACCAGCCCGTCAAAGACGCCGTCGCGTGGTTTGAGGGTCGCAAACTCACCGTCGATGAAAAACTCGGCCGTATCGCCATTCCGTTCACGAACCAGCCCGGCACGAAGAACCTCATCATCGGCGACGCCGCCGGCACCTTCGCAACGCTCACGCAGTTCAACCACCACGCCGAGGAATATCGCCTCGACGCCCAATTCCACATCGAGCGCGAGCAACTCCTCGCGCGTCGCGAGGCCACGCTGGCCGTGCGCACGGCCTTGATGCTCGGCGAGACGCATCTCGCTCCTGAATTGCTCACCGAGCCGAAGCTGACCATCACCAGCACCACGCACGACGGCATTTCGACGACGCGTGAAGTCAAAGACCTCAAACTCAGCGCCGGCAGCGTCCTCACGCACACGCTCACCGTGCCCGAGCGCCTCGCCAGCCTCAGCGTCACGCTCAGCGGCAAAGTGGATGTCCTCAGTGCCGGCGGCACGAAGCGCGATCTCAACGCCAGCCACACCTGGACGCTCAACGGCATCGACAAAACCGAGGCCACCAACGACGGCCACCTCAGCACCTTCGACGGCAGCCGCGTGTTCGAGCTTCTCGGCAAAAACGGCGAACCCGTCGCCGACCAGCAAGTCATCTTCACCTTCAAGCATCGCGACTTCACCCGCGTGCAGACCCACGCCCTCAAAACCGACGACAAAGGCCGCATTGCCCTCGGCAAACTCGACGGCATCGAGCAAGTCACCGCCAAAGCTCCAAACGGCCGACAAAGCACCTGGTCTCTCGAAGAAGCCGACAACACGCTTTCCACGATCATCCAAGCCATCGAAGGCGAGACGATTCGCATCGCGAAAAGTAGTCCAGGGCTTCAGCCCGTCTCGCTCCTCTCCCAAGCAGCGGGAACGTATGTCCAAGACCACTCCGCAGCGATCCACGCCGAACCTGGTTTCGTCAGCCTCCGCGACCTAAAGGTCGGGGATTACACTCTTCGCCTTGGCGACCAACTCATCACCATCAAAGTCACCGCCGGCACCCAAATCGGCGGTTGGGCACTCGGCAAGCACCGCCAGCTCGAACTCAAAGGCAACTCGCCACTCCACATCACCGAGACCACCACCGACAAAGACTTCATCACCGTCAAACTCGCGCACAGCAGCCATTTCGCCCGCGTGCATGTTGCCGCGTCGCGATTTGATCCTGGCAGCGGCCTCTTTGGCGGTCTCGGCGGCTTCGCACGTTTCGGCGCGGCCTCCGGCACACCCGCACGCAATCCGAATCTCTACTCCGCCGGTCGCGAGATCGGCGATGAATACCGCTACATCCTCGAACGCCGCTACGCGAAGCTCTTCCCCGGCAACATGCTCACGCGCCCCGGCCTGTTGCTGAATCCGTGGGAGATTCGCAGCACCGATCTCGATGCGCTCGGCAATCAAGCCGGTGAAGGCGCGTCCATGACTCGCGGTGGAGCCGCTGGAGCGGTCGAAGCTCCCAAAGCCATGCCCGCGAAGAAGATGAAGGCCCAAGTAGGCCCGCAAGGCGGCACGAACCTCGATTTCATCGCCAGCGCCGCACCAGTCATCTACAACCTCGTTCCCGACAAGGACGGCGTCGTGCGCATCGAGCGCAAGATGCTCGGCGACCGCCAACACGTGCAAATCTACGCCGAGGACCTGCAAAACGCCTCCTGGCGCACGCTCACGCTGCCGGAGGTGCCGACGAAATTTGCCGACCAGCGCCTCGCGCGAAATCTCGATCCTGCGAAGCCCTTCACGCAGAAAAAGGAGAGCACCGTGCTCGACACCGGCAAGTCACTCACCCTCGCCGACATCCTCACGAGCGAGCTGGAGACCTACGACACGCTCAGCGGCGTGTACAGCCTCTTGAACACGCTGAATCCTCACCTCGCCGAGTTCGCCTTCGTGCTGAACTGGCCGAAGCTCAAAGACGCCGAAAAGCTCGCCAAATACGGCGAATACGCCTGCCACGAGCTGAACCTCTTCCTCCAGCACAAGGACAAGCCCTTCTTCGACAAAGTCGTGAAACCGTATCTCGCCCACAAGAAGGACAAAACCTTCATGGACGAGTATCTGCTCGGCCTCGATCTCTCGAAACACCTCGAACCCTGGGCCTACGCCCGCCTGAACATCGTCGAGCGTATCCTGCTGGCTCAGCGCCTTCAAAACGAAGCGCCGAATGCTGCACGGCATGTGCGTGAACTCTGGGAAATGATCCCGCCAAACCCCGAGGAAGCAGATCGTCTGTTTGAAATGGCACTGCGTGGCCGGGCGATGGAGAACGAGACTCGCGGAGCCTTGGGAGATTTGGAAACGGCAAAGAAGCAGGCAGAACTCGATGCGCCTCAATTAGCCCCCATGTCACCAGCGCCAGTTCCGGCGGCGGCTGCTCCAGTCGATGCATTTGCCGCGCCTCCTGGTGGTGGCGTCGGGAAGGGCATGGGAGTCGGAGGAGGTGCACTGCGTCGCTCAATGACGGTGGATGAACTCAAAGCGATGAAGGATTCCGATGGAGACAGTGAAATGGAAAAGTTGGCCGCCGGACGTGATGCAGCCTTGGTAGGAGGATGGGCGGTTAGCGGTGCTAGCACCTACACCGGCGCGGTAACCATCAGCGGCGGAACAGTCAACACTCTCTACTTCGGCACGGAAGTCGCGGCCAGAGCACGCCAAGAAGTTCGCGTCTTCTACCGCGCTCTCGGCCCGACGAAGGAGTGGGCGGAGAACAACTACTACAAGCGTCGCATCGACGAGCAGGATGCGGAACTCATCACCGTGAATGCCTTTTGGCGTGATTACGCCGCGTGGGTGGCGGCGGGATCGAGGGGCGGCTTTGTTTCGGCGAACATCGCCGAGGCTTGTCACAGCTTCCCGGAGATGATGCTGGCGCTGGCGGTGCTCGATCTGCCGTTTGAAGCACCGAAGCACACGACGAAGGCGGAGAATGGCCAGTTTATCTTCACCGCGGGCGGACCGTGCATCCTTTTCCACAAGGAGATCAAGCCCGTGGACGGCGACAAGTCGGCGCAGGGCCAGCTCCTGGTCTCGCAGAGCTTCTTCCGGCAGGGCGACCGCTACCGGATGGAGGGCAATGAGAAGTTCGAGAAGTATGTGACGGACGAATTCCTCACCGGCGTGACCTACGGCGCGAATGTCGTCGTCACGAACCCGACGAGCAGTCGCGTGAAGGCCGCCGTGCTGCTGCAAATACCGCAGGGCGCTCTGCCCATCCTCGGCAGCAAGGCCACCGACTCCAAACAGGTGCGCCTGGAGCCCTACACGACGCAGACCTTTGAGTATCACTTCTACTTCCCTGCGGTGTCCGCGAAGGCGGGCGTGAAGTTCGCGCACTTCCCCGTGAACGTCGGCGGCGCGGCGGCGAAGCCGATGGAATTCAACGTCGTGGCCAAACTCACGCAGGTGGACAAGGCCTCGTGGGATTACGTCTCGCAAAACAGCACCGAGGCCGAGGTCTTCGCGTTCCTGGAGCAGAACAATCTCGAAGCGCTCGACCTCGAACGCGTCGCCTGGCGCTGCAAGCAGGGCGATTTCTATCAGAAGCTCGTCGGCTTCATGAACCAGCATCATGTCAGCGACGACGCGGTCTTCAGCTATGCCTTCCTGCACAACGACGCCGCGATGCTCGGCCAGCTTTTGAAGGACGACGACGGCTACGGCCCCTACTTCGCCAGCAAGCTGCTCACCCTCGAACCCATCGAGCTGCGCAGCTACGAGCACCTCGAATACTCGCCGCTCGTCAATCAACGCGCCCATCGGCTCGGCAGCGAGTGGCGCATCGCGAATCCCGCAGTGCTGCAGCAATACACGCAGCTCCTCACCGCGCTGGCGCACAAGCCGCAGCTCGATGCCATGGACAGCATGAGCGTGGTCTATTACCTCTTCCTCCAAGATCGAGTCGAGGAGGCGCTGACACGCTTCAAGGCCATCGACGCCACGAAGCTGCCGACGCGACTGCAACACGACTACTTCCAGTGCTACGCGGCCTTTTACGAGGGAGATGTGGCCGCCGCTCGCGGTGTGGCCTCGAAGCGCCTGGCATCGTCGGACAGGTCCGACAAGTCAGACCAGTCTGACCTGCCCCCGAGGTGGAAAACGCTCTTCAAAGACGTGCTCACCCAAGCCGATGAAGTGGATGGAAAAACGACAAAACCAGAAAAACCCGCCCAACCCGACCGCGAGGCCCAGCAGAGCGATTTGGCCTCCACGGAGCCCGGTTTCGACTTCAAAGTCGAAAAACAGACGATCTCACTCAATTGGAAAAACCTCTCCGAGGTCACGCTGAACTACTACCTGATGGATCCGGAGTTCAGCTTCAGCAGCAATCCCTTCGTCAGCCAGGACGCGGGCCGTTTCAGCATCATCAAGCCGAACAAAACCGCCACGCAGGCCCTTCCCAAAGACGCCATGAAGCTCGACGTGCCGCTGCCGGGCGAATTCGCCAAAGCGAACGTGCTCGTCGAAGTCATCGGCGCCGGAAAACGCCAGACGCAGGCCTACCACGCCAACACGCTCAAGCTCACCCTCACTGAAAACTACGGCCGCCTCGAAACGCGCGACGTTTCCACCGACAAACCGCTGCCAAAGGCCTACGTGAAGGTCTATGCCAAGCTCAACAACGGCACCGTCCGCTTCTTCAAAGACGGCTACACCGACCTCCGCGGCCGCTTTGACTACGCGAGCCTCAATGCACCCGAAAACGTGACGCAGCAGCAAGTTTCCGACGGCGGTGCTCCCGCGAACGGCCTCGACTACGCCATGCTGAAACCTGCGGAGCTCAACAACGTCTCCAAACTCTCCATCCTCGTGCTTAGCGACACCCACGGTGCCACCGTGAAGGAAGTCGATCCGCCGGGGCGGTGACTTTTCCGAACGAATATCGAATGATGAACAGGGAACTTTGAATGTCGAAGTGACGGCAAGGCCGAGTAGCGTCCGCCTTCGTCATTTGGAAAATCCTTGTTCGACATTCGATATTCGGCTCCCGCCCTCCGAGGATGCCTCTTGAGCCTCCCCGTCTCAGCGCCATGTGCCGTGCATGTCGCTCGTGGTTTCCGCCACAGGGCAGGTGTATTTTTCACGATTTCCAACTTTCCTATTTCCTGTCAGACCGTTATTCTGGCCGCCTTGTGACCCCTTCACGCATGTATTTCAGCCTTTGGTTCGGCCTTCTCCTCAGCGCCCAAGTCGGGTGCTCGTCCAATGATAACAAACTGGCCGAGAAGGAGGTGCGCCGCGCTCTTCCCTTTGAAGAACCGGCAGGCACGCCCAAGAACGTGCCGAATCCGATCACGCGCCAGTTCAACAACCCCTCGAGCCTGCCCACCACGCCGCCTGCGGGGGTGCGTGTGTCGTATTCCTCTGTCAAGACGGACCAGAAGGTGCTGGCGATGACGTTTGACGACGGACCGCATCCCTCCCTGACCCCCAAGCTGCTCGACTTGCTCAAGGAGCGGAACATCAAATGCACCTTCTTCCTCATCGGCAGGCAGGTGAAGATGTACCCGGACATTGTGCGCCGCATGATCGCGGAGGGGCACGAGATCGGGAACCACACCTGGACGCATTGCAGCCTGACGAGCCGTTCCGACGAGCAAATCCGCAAGGAACTCAAGCAGTCCGAGGACGCTGTCTATGAGGTGGCCCGGGTGCGGCCGCAGCTCGTGCGCCCGCCCTACGGGGCGATCAATTCGCGCATCAAGGACCTCATGTTCACTGAGTTTGGCTACTCCACGATCATGTGGTCGGTGGACCCGCAGGATTGGCGTCGTCCTGGCGTCAGTGTGGTGACCAGCCGTCTCGTCACCGGCGCGCACAACGGCGCCATCATGCTGGCGCATGACATTCATCCGCCCACGCTGCAAGCCATGCCGGCGATGTTCGACCAGTTGATCGCGAAGGGCTACCAGTTCGTCACGGTGAGCCAGCTCCTGAACCTGGAAAAGGCCAGCATGCCCGTGGGGGTGGTGGTGACACCGAACAGCAAGTTTGTGCAGCCGGACCCGAAGCCGCTGCCGATCCCGCAGTGAGGATGTGCGTTGCTTGTTTCAAGTTCACGGTTTCAGACCGGTTCTCAAAATGTCTGTCAGATTCCCGGCGGCGGGGCAGCCCCATTGGCGGCGTCATTCGCTCGTCAGCTATTGTTCCAATAGCCTCCTCGCTCTTTCCTTGCCACTGAAGCCGCCGCGCTCGCCGGTCATTTCAGACATTCTTTTTGAGAAACGGTCCAGGACCTGCGGCGGAAACATGGAGGATGAGCGTCACCGCTTTCGCCCGTCCAGCCCGCGCTCCGCGAGGAATTTCTTGTGGCCTACCTGGATGAACTCGGCGTCGCGGGCGCGGATCAGCGCGTCGTCCATGCTGATGAATCCGTAGTTGGCCAGATGCAGCAGGCTGTCGTCGATGGTGTGCATGCCGTCATGGGCGCCGATCTGGATCAGGTTTGCCAGTTGGGAGAGGCGGCGTGAGCGGATGCAGGAGGCGATGCCGGAATTCCCGACGAGCACCTCGGAGGCCATGACGCGTCCCGGCTCGTCCCGGCGTGACAACAGGGACTGGCAGATGACGCCGCGCAGCGAGCCCGCGAGCTGCGAGGCGACGAAGTCCTGCTGCTCTTCCGGGAAGGCATCGAGCACGCGGAGGATCGTTCCCGGCGCGTCCTGGGTGTGCAGCGTGCTGATGACGAGGTGGCCGGTCTCGGAGGCGGTCAGCGCCGTGCGGATCGTCTCCAGATCACGCAACTCGCTGATGACGATGACATCCGCGTCCTGGCGCAGCGCGCTTTTGATGGCGGAGGCAAAGGTGTGCGTGTCCGCGCCCACCTGGCGCTGGCGCACGAGGCTGTTCTCGTGCTTGAAGAGGTACTCGATGGGGTCCTCGATGCTGACGATATTGGCGTTCCGCGTGCGGGCGATGTGCTGCGTCAGCGAGGCGAGCGTGGTGGTCTTGCCGCAGTTGCTGGTGCCGGTGACAAGGATCAGGCCGTCCCGAAGCTGGGTGAAGCCCTCCACGGTCGGCCCGTGGCCCAGGTCGCGCAGCTCGGGGATGACATTGGGGATGTAGCGGAAGGAAGCCTCGATGCGGCCGAGCACATAGCAGGCGTTGCCGCGGAAGCGCCCGAGGTTTTCCACCTGGATGGCAAAGTCGAGCTCCCATTCCTGCTCCAGCTTCGCGCGCTGGTTCTCCTTCAGCACGCCAAAGATCAGCTCGCGCAGGTCGGCCACGTCCAGCACCTCGTCGGTCATCGGCTGGAGGGTGCCGTTGATGCGGCCCATGGGGGGCGCGCCTGCGGAGACGTGCATGTCGGAGCCACCGCGCTCGATGACCATGTAAAGATACTCGATGAGATCGTGCGTGCGCATGATGAGGAGGAGGTTACGAGATGCCCCGCGCGGCCCGGCGGAACTCCGCCTCGTTGCCAGTGGCCGCGATGGCGGTCGGTTCGTCAATGATGCCGGCCTCGTAGGCGGTGATGATCGACTGGAGGAACGTGCGGCAGTTCGGGTCGTTGGCCCGCGTCATGTATTCATGGATGTCGCCCACGGCACGCCGGGCGATCCAGTCCCGTACCGCGCCGCCGTTTTGCAGGTGCTCGACGAGCAGCGTCAGGCTGCCGTTCACATCCGGCACGAGTTTCTGGCACAGAACGCCTAAAAGTTGATGCGAAAGCAGGTGCAGGCCGATCCCCACCTGGTCCGCGGGGAAAAGGTTCACAAAACGCTCCATCGTGTCCCCCACGGTGGCGGAGTGCATGGAGGCGAGCACGAGATGGCCTGTCTCGCAGGCTTGCAGGGCTGTGAAGGCGGTGTCGTGGTCGCGGATCTCGCCCACAAAAATGACATCCGGAGCCTGGCGCATCGCCGCGCGCAGCCCGCGCGGGAAACTGGGCGTGTCGCGGCCCACCTCGCGCTGGGTGAACATGCTGCGGTTGTTGGTGAAGATGTACTCGACCGGGTCCTCGATGGTCACGATGTGGCGCGCCACGTTCATGTTCATCCAGTGCAGCAGACCGGCCAGCGTGGTGGACTTTCCCTGGCCGGTGGAACCCGTGATGAGCACCATGCCGTGCTCTTGCAGGCCCCAGCGCGTGAGCAGCCAGTCCGGCGCGCCCAGCGCGGCCAGGGACGGCATGTCCGTGCGGATGCGCCGCAGCGTGGCCGCCAGCCGGCCCAGCACCTTGTGCAGGTTCACGCGGAAGCGGATCCCGCTGCGGGACACCATTCCGGTGTCCACATCGAGGTCCTTCAGCGTGTCCCCGCCGCATTTTTGCCACAGCCCTGCCATGTCCGGCAGTTGCAGCAGCTCGTCGCCAAAAATCATGAGCTGCTCGTTGATCTTCATCCGCGGCACCTCGCCCTCTTGGAGGAAAATATCGCTCGCCTGGTGCTCTTCGGCGGCGTGGAGGATGTCATCGATGGAAATGGCCATGTGAGAAGGGATGTTAGCGGGCGCCGTTCCTGGACACAAGCCTGCCGTGGTCATTTCGTGACGGAAAAAAACGGCCGGGGCGCTGCTTTTGCGGCCTGGAGACGGTTACGGGCGGAAAAGCGGTTTCAGGCACGGGGATGGCATCCATGCGCGCAAGCGCCGCCCCTTCAACGCCAAGCCACGGGCAGCGGATTCCCGCTTTCAGGCCACTTTCCCGGCATGTCTTCACGCGCGACATGCCAACACTGCGGCACCCCTGTGCCTTCATCCCGGAGCGACAGCTTTTGCTGTGCCGGATGCCATTACGTTCACGACATGCTCCAGCACGAGGGACTGGCGCAGTTTTACGACATCAAAGGCGGCCAGAACCTGCCGCCGGTGTCGCCGCAGGCGATGCGCCAGCAGGACTACGGCTGGCTGGAGGCCTCGACGTTCGCCGCGGTGGCACAGCGTGCGGATGAAAACGTGGCGGCGGAGTTGAGCGTGTCGATCCAGGGCCTGTCCTGCATGGCCTGCATCTGGCTCATTGAGCGGATCTTTGCGAAAATGGGCGGCACGCAGGTGAACGTGGACATCGCGCGCGGTGAGCTGCGCATGGCGTGGCATCCGGGGCAGTTTGAGCCCGTCGAGTTCGCGCGCGAGCTGCAGCGCTTCGGCTACCTGCTCGGCGTGCCGCGTGCAGATGCGGGAACGGTGACCGACAACAGCCTGGAGCGCCGCACCGGCCTCTGCGGTGCCTTTGCGATGAATGCGATGGCCTTTTCGCTGCCGGCCTACTTTGGCATGCCGGACGATTTTCCCTTCGCGCGCTGGTTTGACCTCGTCGCCGCCGCGTCGGCCACACTGGCGCTGTTTGTGGGCGGCAGTTACTTCGCGCAGCGTGCGTGGCAGGCGATCAAGGCCGGCGTGCTGCACATCGACACGCCCATCTCGCTCGGCATCGCCGCGGCTTACGCGGGTTCGATCATCGGCTGGATGAGCGGGGAGGAGGGGCTCAAGTACTTCGACTTTGTGGCCATGTTCATCTTCCTGATGCTCGGCGGCCGTCTCGTGCAGCAAATGGCCGTTGCGCGCAATCGCCGCCGTCTTGTGCGTGATCCGTCGATTCCGGAGGCGGATGCCTTGGAGGCGCTCAAAGCCGGCGAAAGCTTCACGGTGAAGCCCGGGCAGGCGATTCCCGTCGCCGCGAAGCTGGAGGACGCGCATGCCAGCATCAGCCTCGAATGGATCAACGGCGAAAGCGATGCCTGCGCGCGCAGCAGCGGCCAGTTGCTGCCCTCCGGCGCGCTGAATGCCGGAACGCGCTCGCTCACCGCCGTGGCGCTCGAAGCATGGAAGGACTCCACCCTGCACAAATTGCTCGAAGCGCGCCGCGGAGGCGAAAATCGCGATCTGCGGCTCGAAAAGCTGCTGCGCGGCTACTTGATCGTCGTCGTGCTCGCCGGAGTCATCGGCGGCATCTGGTGGTGGCAGCACACGGGCGAGTGGACCAGGGCGATGCAGGTCATGATCTCCGTGTTTGTCGTGTCGTGTCCCTGCGCGCTCGGCGTGGCCGCGCCGCTGGCCGATGACATCGCCGCGAGCCGTGCGGAAGGCCACGGCGTGTTTGTCCGCACGCTGGGACTGTGGAAAAAGCTCACGCGGCTGCGCCAGATCGTGTTCGACAAGACGGGCACGCTCACCCTGGAGAATCCGGTGCTGGTGAATCCCGAATCGCTCACCGCGCTCGATGCACCGGCACGGCAGGCGCTGCGACATCTCACGAGCGGCAACCTGCATCCGGTCAGCCGCAGCCTGTTTGATGCGCTCGGCGGCACGCCGGATCAGGTGCTCGACGCGGAGGTGATCGAAACACCCGGCCAGGGGCTTCACTTCGAGCAGAGCGGCGTCACCTGGGCCATCACGCGACCGAAGGACCAGGCGGCGGATGCCATCTTCACGCGCAACGGCAGCGAAGTGGCCGCGTTCCGCTTCCACGATGCGCTGCGTGGCGAATCGAGCGACGAAGTGCGCGCGCTCACCGCGCGCGGGCTGCGCATCCGCATCCTCAGCGGCGACCGCGAGCCGAAGGTGGCCGACATCGCCGCGCAGCTCGGCCTCGACCGCGATCAATGGCATCACAGCCTCACGCCGGAGGAAAAAGCCGCGTGGATCGCCGCGCATGACCCGCAGGGCACGCTGTACATCGGCGATGGCGCGAATGACAGCCTCGCCTTTGACGCCGCGTCCTGCGCGGGCAGCCCGGTCACGGGCCGCAGCTTCCTGGAGCACAAGGCGGACTTCTACTTCCTCGGCCACAGCATGCGCTTCATGAGCAGCCTGCTCGACATCGCCGCCACGCACCGCCGCGCGGTGCATGCCGTGTTCGGCTTCTCCGTCACCTACAACATCGTAACCGCCACGATGGGCCTTTTTGGTCATCTCAGCCCGCTGCTGGCCGCGATCCTGATGCCGCTGAGCTCCGTGGCCACGCTGTCGCTCGTGGCGCTGATCTTCCGGGCCGGGCGGAACCGGCTTGTGGCTGATGAGGCGGAAACTCTGCCGGACTTGAGGCTCCAGGTGTCCAACTAAGCGGGCCAAAGCCGGGCGGTCGCCGGGCTCAACCGTTTCCCTGGGCCGCCCACCAAGCTTCGATGGCCGGAATGTCGAACATACGAAAACGGCGGCCGACTCGCTGCTCGAGGCAGATTTGCGCGTGCTTGGCCACATCCAGGGATGGGTCTTCCTTGATGACCTTGATGAGCCGGGCGTTGGTTTCCTTTGCATCACTGCCCTTGAGGAGGATGGCGGCGCGCACACGCACCTCCCAGGGTTGTTTCACATCGTCGAGCAGCTTGAAAAGCGCGTCGGGCTTCAGGTCGGCCTCGTTGCGCATGCCGCTGTCCTTGAAAAGCTCCGCAACGGGAAGGCGGTAGCCGGGGTCCTCACGCTGGAGGGTCTGGATGGCGCGCACGGCGCGCAGGTACTCCGCCGTGGCGGCCTCGTGGAGGTCGGCGGCGGAAGGGTCCCGCATATATTCGACCAGCGTCTCCAGCGGCTTGCGCAGGCCGGTGGCGATCACCTCGTCCGCGTAGGCGGTGAGGCGGTTGCGTTCTTTGAGCTGGATGAATTCCCGCTGGGTGGGCGTGACCTGGATGCTCATGTCCGCCAGGCCCTCCCGCGCGGCGGTGCTGGCACCGGGGCTGGTGGGGACGAGGGTCTGGGTCGCACCGGTGCCGGCGGCGGACAGGCGCTCGATGGACTCACGCAGCTCCTGGTGCCCGAGCAACTGGTCCCGCCGCCAGGCGTCGAGTTGCTCCTGGAGTGCGATCACCTGGGCGTCGAGCCTGGCCAGCCGCGCGCTGCTGGAGGTGTCGCCGGGTGCGGTCGCGGAGGGCGCTTGTGCGGTGCCGGAGTGGGTGGTGAGACGTTGTTCGCCCCACGATTTCGTCCACAAGCCCACGGCGGCGGCGGAACCGAGGCCGGAGATCAAGGCCACGGCCAGGAGTTGATAACGATGCCGGGAATGGCTGGCGTTGGAGGGATGCACTGCGGCGGACTCGTCTTTGATGTCGCGCGTCACGCTTTTCGAGTTGGGCATGTCATCGCGGGTGACCTCGGGCGTGTCCGGGGTCGGGGACTTCGCTTCCGCAGGGCTGTTCCCGGCGGGATTTACGTCCGGCTTGGGCGACGACGGGATCGGTTTGTCGGATTTTTGGGACATGGCGGACAATGCGAAGAAATGGTGGAACGATGAATCTTGCCAGGGGTGGCAATCAAGGCCAGCATTTGTTTCACGGTCCCATGCCAGACGCCCCCACAAGCCCCACGCCGTCCGCGGACGCCTTCGAACCGCAAGCCCGCCCGGACTGGCTGTGGAAGGCGGCCGCCTGCGCCGCGCTGGCGGTCATCGTGGTGTTGTTCGGGCTGCTGCCCTACCAGCATTGGGAGTTTGGCCACCGGATGAGCGTGCTGGCCGGCTGGTTCAAGTGGGTGAACAAGTATGCGGACTGGCAGTTCTGCCTGGTGGTGCCGGTGATCTCCGGCGTGCTGGTGTGGGCGCGGCGCGCGGAGCTGCGCGCCATCCCATGGCAGGGAACCTGGGCTGGCGCGCCGGTGCTGGCCACGGGCATGTTTTTCTACTGGCTGGGATACAAGGCGGACACGGGCTATCCCGCCTTCCTCGCCATCCAACTGGCGCTGGCGGGCATGGTGCTGCTGATCGCGGGCACGGGATGGATGCGCGCGCTGTTCTTCATGTGGCTGTTCATGTTCTTCACCTGGCCCATGCAGCCGCTGGAGGACAGCGTGGCCTCTCCACTGCGCCCGCGCACCGCCTCGATCACCGCCAGGCTCCTCAATGTCCTCGGCACGCCCGCGCAGAGCGAGGGCTCCGCGTTGTACTCCGCCGCCGACCCGGCGCGCGGCATCGAGCGCGGCACGGCCTTCAGCCTCGACGTGGACGCCAAGTGCAGTGGCATCAATTCGCTCTTTGCGCTCATGATGATCTCCGCGCTGCTGGGGTACCTTGCGCTCAGGAGCCCGCGTTCCCGCCTGATCCTCTTTGTGTGCGCCATCCCGCTGGCTGTGGCGGGAAACATCGCGCGCATGCTGCTGCTCGCCTTTGGCAGCATGTGGTTCGGCTCGGAGTTCGCCGTGGGAAAGCGCATCGGGGAGCATCAGGAGATGTCCGCCTACCACACCTTCGCGGGCTTTGCCGTTTTCGGCGTGGCGCTGGCGGGCATGTTCGCCCTGTGCTGGGTGCTGGAGGGGCGTGAGATGCGGGCAAACCTCAAGCGCCACCAGCAGGCGCTGACCGCGGCGGCGCGCGGTCTTCTTATCCCGTTGCCGCGCCGTACCCTGGCGCAGATCATCGCCGTGGTGATGATCGCGGGTGTCACCGCAGGCATCTGCGCCGCCACGGACACGCGTTATCTCGTGGCGCGTGCCGGCGTCACGCTCGAACTGCCGCTGCAGGTGGGGGATTATCAAGGCCGCATGATGGAGGTCACCGCGCTGGAGAAGAAACTGCTCGACGAGGGCGTGAAGCTGTCGCGCGCGGGCTACCTCGACACGCGCGGCAGGCAGGTGCTGCTCTCCCTCGTGCTCAGCGGGCATTTGAAGCGCAGCCTGCATCGTCCGGAGGTCTGCCTGCCCGGGCAGGGCTGGACCATCGTCGAGAGCACCCCCGTGCGCGTGCCCCTGCCGGGCGGTCGTTTCCTGGAGGCCACGACGCTGCGCCTCTTTGCGGACTACATCGACGGGGAGGACGGCAGGCGGAAGCGCCGGCGCGGAGTGAACCTCTATTGGTACATCGGCTCGGACGACACCACCTGCGCCACCCACTACGAGCACGTCGCCACCACCTACCTCGACGCCATTTTTCGCAACATCAACCACCGCTGGGCCATGGCCTCGGTCTTCATCCAGGTACCGGATCTCGACCCGGCCAACCCCGACGCCATGTTTGCCGAGTTCAACGCCATCGAGGACGCCCGAGAGTTTGCCGCCAAGGTCATGCCCCTGATCACCGATCCGGGAAAGATCGCCGCGGAGTGAGGCCGGTCATCTTCCGCCTCTCTTTTGCACGCGCGCCAGCAGGAACCGTGCAAGCACGTCGTCGTACTTCTCGTGCAGCCTCACGCGGTGGTAATCGACGGCGGTCGTGCGCACCAGGTCGTCGATTTCGTGCATGTACTGCCTCACCGCCTCGCGGTAGTTGCGCGCAATGAGGCTGGGGTCGGCCAGCAATGCCTCGCCCCCCTCCAGGTCGATGAATCGTGCCGGGCGGTCGAAATCGAAGTCGAGCTCCTGCTGGTCGAGCAGGTGGAAGATGGCGACATCGTGCTTGCGAAAGCGCAGGTGCTGGATGGCGGACTTCAGCTCCGCCGGAGGCACGAAAAGATCAGAAAAGATGACCACAAGGCCGCGCTGGCGGATTCTTTCCGCCGCGTCATGCAGCGCGGTGAGCAGCGTGGTTTCGCCCACGGGCTGGATCATGCTCATTTGATCCAAAACGAGGCCCAGATGGCTAGCGCCGCGTTTGGCGGGGATTTCGACCGGCTTTTCCGCCAGGCTCCACAATCCGACGGCGTCTCCTTGCTGCGCTGCGATGTAGCCCAGCGTGCCGGCGAGCTTTTTCGCGTAATCGAAGCGCGTGCTGCCCGCCGGGCCGAAGTTCATGCTGCCGCTCGTGTCGATGAGCAGGCACAGCCGCAAGTTCGTGTCCGCCTCGAACTCCTTGATGTAAAACCTGTCGCTGCGGCCCCAGGTGCGCCAGTCGAGCCTGCGCGTGTCATCGCCGGGCACGTACTTGCGGTATTGCGCGAATTCGAGCGAGGAACCACGCACCGGGCTGCGGTGCTTGCCGGAGACGCTGCCGAGCATGGCGTGACGCGCGTTCAGCGGCAGCGCCATCAAACGGCTTAGCACGGCGGGTTCCAGAAAGCTGCGGTCCGAAGCGGGCATGGCGGGGTGGAGCTGGTTCAAGCCTTGGCCAGCTCCTCGACGAGCCTCTTCGCCACATCGCGGCTGCTCACGCCATCGCTTTCCGCGGTGAACGTGGTCATCACGCGATGACGCAGCACGGGTTCGGCGACTTCCATGATGTCCTCCAGCCTCACCATGTAGCTGCCATGCAAGGCGGCGCGTGCTTTGGCTCCGAGGATCAAATTCTGCACGGCACGCGGCCCTGCGCCCCAGCTCACGAGCGGTTTCAGCCATGCGGGAGCCTCGGTGCTGGCCGGACGCGTCTTGCGTGCGAGATCGACGGCGAATTCATAGATGTGATCGGGCACCGGCACGCGGCGCACGAGGTCTTGAAAGGCGAGCACCTTCGGCCCGTCGAGGATGTGATCGAGTTTCGGCACGCTCTGGCCGGTCGTCGTGCGCGCGATGGCGATCTCCTCGTCGCGGCTCGGGTAATCGACGCCGATCATGAACATGAAACGGTCCAGTTGCGCCTCCGGCAGCGGGTAGGTGCCCTCTTGCTCGATGGGGTTCTGCGTGGCGAGCACAAAAAACGGCGAGTCCAGCATGTAGGTGCGGCCTGCGACGGTGACCTTGTGCTCTTGCATCGCCTCCAGCATGGCCGCCTGTGTTTTGGCCGGCGCGCGGTTGATTTCATCAGCGAGGACGATGTTCGCGAACACCGGACCCTTGGCAAATTCAAAGACGCGTTTGCCGCCGGGCAGTTCCTGCAAAATATCCGTCCCGGTGATGTCCATGGGCATCAAATCCGGCGTGAACTGGATGCGGCTGAAACTCAGGCTCATCGTTTCCGCCAGTTTCGAGATCAGCAGCGTTTTCGCCAGGCCGGGCACGCCCATCAGCAGCGCGTGGCCGCGCGCGAAGAGGCAGATGGCGAGTTGCTCGACGACACTTTGCTGGCCGACGATGATTTTTTTCAACTCGTTGCCCAGGCGGTCATACACCTGGCGCAGTTCATCGATGGCGGCGACATCGTCTTGGGGGAGAGGGGTTTGGGACATGCGCGCGCATGCCACCAGAAAACCGGAGCTCTGACAAGCCCCACATGGTAAAAAGTGCTCAGCCTCGCCGAAAAAAGCCGTTGTCGTGGCGGGTTCCGCCATCATGTTCGGCCCATGAGGCATGTGCTTTTTCTCGTTCTGGCCGCCGCGCTGGCCCCCGGTGGCATGCGAGGTGCCGAACTGGCCTACCACGGCTTCACGGTGAACACGGACGCGATTGAGGGCACGGCAAATCGCGACAGCGTGATCGCGGCTGTGAAGCGGCAGATCGATATTGTCGAGACCGTGGGCCTGGCGGACGAGATCGTGGCGTTTTTTCGCACCGTGCCGGTGCGGATGCTCGCGGACACGGACGGCACGCCGGGCGTGTACTCGGCCCGCATGAACCGCGTGGCGCTCAAGGGCGTCGAACTGGCGGCCACGAAGCCAATCCTGCTGCATGAACTGCTGCATGCCTACCACGACCAGAAGATGCCGGACGGCGGGAACAACGCGCAGGTGAAAAAGTTCTACGAACTGGCCCTGACACGCTACCGCATGAAAAAGAGCGAGTACTTCCTGACGAATGAAAAGGAGTTCTTCGCCGTGACCGCGTCGATTTTCCTCTTCGGCCCGATCAAACGCGCGCCATTCGACCGCGCGACGATCCAGAGCACGCAACCGAACTACTGGCTCTACCTCGAAGGACTCTTCGGCAAGCGCGCCGCCGCTCCCTGATGGATCAAAGTGGTCCGCTCACTCCCGTGAGCGGCGCGGGACAGGCAAAAGGGGGCCGAGGAATACTTCAGACTCAGCAGTCCGCACGGCGCTTCTTGGAAGTATTCATTCCCCCGTTCCGCTCAGAGGACTGAGCGGGCCACGTTTTCACCCCATCAACGTCTGAACATGCGCCGTCACCGCGCTGGCGAGGCCCTGGAGGTTGTAGCCGCCTTCGAGGACGGAGATGAGGCGGTTCTGGCAGTGGGAGGCGGCGAAATCGAGCAGGAGGCGTGTCAGCGTCACGAAATCGTCGTCGGTGAGGCGGAACTGGCCGAGCGGGTCGTCGATGCGGGAGTCAAAACCGGCGGAAATGAGCAGCAAATCGGGCTTGAAGGCTTCCAGCGCGGGCAGCAGGCGGCCGGTGAAGGCCGCGCCGATGTCGCTCATGCCGGTGCGGGCGGGGAATGGGAGGTTGAGCGTGCAGTTTTTTCCTTTGCCGCTGCCTTTTTCGTCGGCATGGCCGGTGAAAGGATACAGCGGGCTCTGGTGCGTGCTGGCGAAGAACACGCTGCCGTCCTCATAAAAGATGTCCTGCGTGCCGTTGCCGTGATGCACGTCCCAATCGACAATGGCGACTTTTTGCGCGCCGTGGGCCTTCTGCGCGTGCCTTGCGGCGATGGCGATGTTGTTGAACAAACAGAAGCCCATGCCCTGTGCAGGACGAGCGTGGTGCCCGGGCGGTCGAACGGCGCAGAAGGCGTTTTGGGCCTTGCCGGCAAAAACGGCGTCCACCGCGTTCAACACGCCGCCGACGGCGTTCACGGCCACGTCGTAGCTTTTCGCGCAGATGGCCGTGTCGCCGGTGCTGAGGTCGTCGAGGCCGGTTTCGACATCTTCCCTGGCTGTGGCGATGTATTTCCGGTCATGGCAGAGCGCGATCTCATCCTGCGTCGCCGCGCGTGGCATGATGCGATGTGTCTGGCTGGTGATCCCGGCTTCTGTCAGTGATTTTGTGATCGCGACATGTCGCTGGATGCTCTCCGGGTGGCCGGGGCCAGTGTCGTGCTGCTGATAAACGGGGTCAAGAAGGAGGGCGGTCATACGAGGCGGGCAGGCTTGATGCTCCGGGGAGTCTGCCATGCCGCCGCGCGGTTTCCAACCCGCAACTCAGGCCACCGCCGCCACGATCTTCTTCGCGGCGTCGGTCAAATCATCAGCGCTGGTGATTTTCAGGCCGCTGGCGGCCAGCGTGGCCTTGCCGGCCTCGACATTGTTGCCCTCAAGGCGGACGACGAGCGGGATGTTCAGGCTGGTCTCCTGTGCCGCGGCGATGATGCCGGTGGCGATGATGTTGCAGTCCATGATGCCGCCGAAGATGTTCACCAGGATGCCCTTCACGTTCGGATCACCCAGGATGATCTTGAAGGCCGCGGTGACCTGCTCCTTCGTGGCACCACCGCCCACGTCGAGGAAGTTCGCCGGTTCGCCGCCGTGGAACTTGATGATGTCCATCGTGCTCATCGCCAGGCCCGCGCCGTTGACGAGGCAGGCGATGTTGCCATCAAGGCCGATGTAGTTCAGGCCGAACTCGCTCGCGGCGACCTCGCGCGGGTCTTCCTCGGTCTTGTCGCGCATCTCGGTCACGTCCTTCTGGCGGTAGAGGGCATTGTCATCGAAATTGAACTTCGCGTCGAGCGCCACGACCTGGTTGTCGGTGGTGATGGCCAGCGGGTTGATCTCCACGAGCGAGCAGTCGCTTTTCAGATACAGATTCCACAGGGCGGTGAAGAGCTTGCCCGCCTGGCCGGCCAGCGCGCCGCGCAGGCCCAGGGCCGCGGCCACTTTCCGGCACTGGTAGGCCTGCAGGCCCAGCGTGGGATGGATGAATTCCTTGATGATCTTCTCCGGCGTTTTTTCCGCCACTTCCTCGATGTTCATGCCACCCTCCGTGCTGGCGATGATGGCGTGCCCGCTGCTGCCGCGGTCAAACAGGATGGCAAAGTAGTATTCCTTCGAAATATCGACTGATTTGGCGATGAGCACCTTGCTCACCAGCTTGCCCTCCGGGCCGGTCTGGTGCGTCACGAGCGTCTGGCCGAGCATTTTGCCAGCGATCTCCTGTGCCTGCTCCGGGGTATCGACGACATGCACGCCGCCCTTGAAGCCGTTTTTGAACGTGCCCTTGCCACGGCCGCCGGCGTGGATCTGTGCCTTCACCACAAGGCCTGGGCCGCCGATCTCGCGAGCGGCTTTTCCAGCCTCCTCCGCCGTGCTGGCGACGATGCCTTTGGGCGTCGCGACACCGAATTTTTCAAACAATTGCTTGGCCTGGTATTCGTGGATGTTCATGCGGGTGGGGAGGGGGCTGCGAAAGGAGCCGCGATAGTAGGAGCGCCCCCCGAGGCGTCAAGGCGCATTCCGTCCTGTCCTGACGACACGGCGCGGGGATGAAAACTTGCGCGGCCGCCTCATCCCTGGTTTTTTACCTTAATGGGTATCTCAAGGCTCATTTCCTTTATTTTGCGCGCCGCAGGCCCACCGGATGCGACATCCGACAGCCATAAGGACATGGTCTTTCACGATGTGACGACCGACGCGGACATTTATGGCGAAACCACCGGCTTCGACGAGGTGCTCGCGCTCCGTCTGAAACGCGGAGGCAGCACCGCCGCGCTGGTCATCGGCATGGACGCGCGGGATGTGATCATCCAAAGCCGCACCCATGTCCTGCGCGTGCCGCGCGATACGATCCGTCATCTCTCCGTGCATCCCGTGCTCCCCGCCAAGAGCAGCGGCATGGTCGTCCTGGTGCTCGGCACGGAGGCCGGCGGGCAAAGGCAGGCCCGCACGCTGGCCATGACCAGCAGCGGCTATCGGAAGAGCGATCTCGAGGACATGGTTGAAAGGGCGCGCCGCCTCGCCTCGCTGCTCGATGTGCCCTTTTCCGTCGAAAAGGACTCCTACGACTGCTGAAACGCGCGTGTCGGTTTCAAAACAACTGGAGTCGCGGTCGGGGCTCCCTGCCTGACTTGGTTTGTCACGGGCTTCTCAGTGTGCTCGGGATGCGGAAGGGATTGGGCCAGCCAGTTGGCCTGAGTCCATTTCACGGGTTTGATCCGGCTCTGACTCACTCCGCCAGCCGGTGAAGGGGAGGGTGGAAAACACTTGCGCGGGGGGAAGTACGCATGCCCCGTGGGTTGTGCACGGAGCCGCCCGCCTGAGCGAACGGTCTCTTCCATGCACGCCAGCCACTGCCATGAAACACCGTCTCCGCCTCCTGCTGCAAGCTCCCTTCTTCATGCTCCTGCTGGGCATCACCGCTTCAGTGGCTCTCGCGGATTTCCCGCAGCAGCGCAAGGCGCTCGACGAGTTCCAGGCCGCCAAGAAAGCCGCTGATCCCATGCCTTTGCTGGAGTCCGCCCGGGAACGCATCAGCAAGGCCAACAAGGGAAACAAGGGCGGTGACAAGAAGGATGTGATCGACAAGATCGACGAGGCCATCAAGGAGCTGAGGGCCGGGAACAAGGACAAGATGGAGCAGAAGATCAACGCGGCCATCGCCAACCTCCACCAGGGCAAGGACAAGTCGAAGCAGTCGAAGTGAGGCCGCTCCGTTACCAGGAGGTCTGGTGAACCGGCGCTGTGACGGCGGATGGGGACATGCCCGTCTGTGGACCTTTCACCATCCCCTTTTTGCCGCATGCTCATGAGCCTCTGCGGGAACCAGCAAACGGCGCATCACTTCACCTTCAGGCCGGTCATGCGCCATTCGTGCGCCTTCACCGTCAATGGACGGCGCACCGTCTCCAGAAAGTGGCGGGGCCACTCGGTGCCGCGAGGCCCCGCCTCAAAATCGTCGAATGTCACATCCACATCGGCGCCGGCGGTGGATTCGAGACCATTCAGCGTGAACTGCACCCGGCGCAGCCGGTGATCCCGCTGGCTGATCCAGGCGATGACCTTGTCCTGCGTCGAGCGGCCCACGCCAGGCTTCATCGTGCCGGTCACCAGCGAGCAGGGATCACCGTCGATCTCCTGCCGCTGCATGGAAAGCCACAGCCGCCAGTCGCTGCCGCGTGACAGCAGGTAGTCCGCGCCAAACACAAACATCGTGTAGGCATCTGCCACGAGCGCGGCGGCGTCCTCGGCCGTTTCCGTGGCCGTGCCTTGCCCGTTGAATCGCACTTCGATCGTTCCGGGCGTGCGCACGACATGCTTGGTGCCTTGCGGTCCGGTGTGAGTCTGCTCCACACGACCGGAGCGCGGGGAATAAACCTCGCGTGACGACTGGCGATGCCCGGCATCCACCAGGTCCGGCTGCAGCTTCTGCACGATCGTCGTCCACCTGCCGCTGAAGGCCACCTCCACGCGTTCCAGCCGGTGCCATGGCCGTCCGGCCTTCGCCGCGCTCTTTTCGAGCAATTGAACCGCTTCGCTGCCAGCCTTGCCGGACACGAGATTCGGATTTGGCAGGCTGGTGCATCCCGTGAGCACAGATAAAACAAGCAGAGCGAGGGCGGACTTCATTGCACTCGGTTTACGTTCACCATCATCGGTTGGACTCAGCAACCAGGCCGCCTGCTCCAAACGCGCCCCGCAAGCACAGGCGAGGTCGTCATCGCCTTGCGGCCATCGCTTTTACCAAATAGGCTCATGGCGCAAACAACCCGTGCCGCGTGTGCCGCTGCCGCACGCGGCGGTGCATCAGCGGCTCGTAGCCCCTGCGGCGGTGGATGGACATGCCGTCAGTCATGCCGGGGATTCGACGCGGCATGCAGGCGGCCAGCCAGTTGCCGTTGGCGAAACCGGTGGTAAAAAGGGCGGAGCGACGACCATGCGCAGCCAGAAACAGAACAACCGCTCCCCCCGTCCCTTCAAAAATCAGCAGACCTCCGGCCGCTGGTCCGGCGGTTCCGGCGGCGGCTTCATTCCACCGCCCAAGTTCCCGCAGCCGGTGAAAAAGAAGGAGGCCAAGCCTGGTCAGGAGCCTAACTGAAGTGTGGTTGAGCCGCGCCGGTCTTTAAAGGGACGTGGCGATGCTTGGAAGTTCTCACGCGAAGGCGCAAAGGTGCGAAGTCCAGGCGGTGAAACGAAAACCAGCAGGTAGAGTAATAGGGGCAAAAGAATGACGCTGAATTCTTCTGCCTGAAAACCCGTCGCCATAGGGCTGTGTTCGAAAAGCGAGCTTCGCCGCGGGATCGAAGCCGTGGCTTGCGCGGTCACCGGGAAGAGGACGTCGGGTGGGCGGCAGGAGTCGTGGGCGGGCCGGGCCGCCTGCCTTTGCAGGTCACAGGCTTCGGAACGGCTTGGGATGCGATTGGATGGCGGAAGGCGGTATTGTAAGCCAGTGCGCGATCAACGAAAATCACACTTCCTTGTGCTTTGAATCCTTTTGTAAATGCTACTCTAACATATACTTCATTCATCACGACTCAAACCGCTGCAAGTGAATACTCCTGTCTCCAAGCTGCTTACCTGCCCTTACTGTCGCTGTCGGATGAAAAAACGTGATAGCAGTCGAGATCATGTTCCTCCAAAGGCACTCTTCCCGAACCCCAAGCCGCTCAACCTCAAAACAGTTCGATGCTGTCTAAAGTGCCATCGGGAAAACTCCGACGGGGATGAATTGATAAAGGTATTTAGCGCTTTGGGGCTTGTTCGTTCTCCAATTGCCAGGGAACTCAAACCTGATGTGGCCAGAGCTATGGGGCGAAGTTCTTGGTGGTTACCCCACTTGATTTCAGGCGCGAAGCGCTCCGATAAAATGAGTTTCAGAATTAGCGGCGTAGAGTTGCAAGCAAACAAACTGTACCTAGCCCCCGAGTTAACGGCCGCGCTAGACCAGAGTGTCAGACGAATAGCCATTGGGCTGATCTTTGATCAGGATCCAGATTTCGACGCGTCAAAATGCAACTTTGCGATTCGACAGGTCGGTGAACATGAATTGGAGTCAACTTTTGCCGAAGCTATGAAACTAGTTGGGCCACTCAGGTATCATTTTGATATCGGCCATGGAGCTTTCAATGCCGCTTGGGATTTTGTGAAAAACGACACGCAAAATGGATTGATGATTCAATCCTACTTTGGCGGGTTGATCTTCCTCATCTTTATCAGCCCCAAATAGATTCAGGCTATTCTTACCCCACCGCCTCCATGCACCTTCCGCACAGCGTCGGGTGTTCGGCGTGGGTGCCGACGTCGGGGAGGAGGCGCCAGCAGCGTTCGCACTTGGGACTGGTGCAAACTTCGACGGTGGCGGCGAGTTCGCTGAAGATGGCGTGGGTGAAGCTTTTCTCGGGAAGGGTGAGCTTCACAGTGGCTTCGATGACAATGGGTGAGCCTGGTGCCAAAGGGCTCTCCTTTCCTGTCTTTGATTCACCCGTTCCCTGCGCCCGGCCATTCACCGGAGAGCCACGGCGGCAAGTGCCTGCCGCCCTGTGGCAGGCATTTGCAGTGATGTGTCCGTTCTTGACGTTCTTGACGCCCTTGACCAGTTCCCCGCTCCCATGAAGCCCAACCACGCTCTCCTTGCCCTCTTCATCGCCTCTGCCGCGCTGGCGGATGGACCGAAGGACAACCTCGCCGACAACGTGCGCCCGATCCCGCCGCCCGGTGTCGCCGTTCCGGAAACTGACAAGGCCCGCCTCACGAAAGGCCTCGCGAAACTCCGCGCCGCCATTGATGAAGCCGCGAAGGCGCAGGCGAAGAATCCGCTGCTCGGCGACCTGCTGCCGGACGTGGAGGTTTATCACAAGGCGGTCGATTGGGCGCTGCGCTACAACGAGGTCCACAAGCTGCCCGAGGTGAAGTCCGCCGATGACGCGCTGGCCGAGGGGCTGAAACGCGCCGCCGAGCTCAAGGAGGGCAAGGCCCCCTGGACACAGCAGAAGGGCCTGGTCGTCCGCGCCTACCGCTCGAAGATCGACGGCAGCGTGCAGCCCTACGGCCTCGTCATTCCCGAGTCCTATGCCGGTGCTCCGGTGCGCACGGACATCTGGTGCCACGGCCGCGGCGAGACGCTGAGCGAGCTGGCCTTCATCGACCAGCGCAGCAAGCAGACCGGCAATGTGCAGCCAAAAAACACAATCGTGCTGCACCCCT
Source organism: Verrucomicrobiaceae bacterium (assembly GCA_015075365.1). Lineage (GTDB taxonomy): Bacteria > Verrucomicrobiota > Verrucomicrobiia > Verrucomicrobiales > Verrucomicrobiaceae > Prosthecobacter. The sequence goes on along the minus strand of JABTUN010000002.1, from coordinate 1,368,430 downwards.
ACGGCCGCTACTGCTGCGCGAACAAGTTTGCCGGCGAGACCGACCTCCTGGAGGCGCTGGAACACGCGAAGAAGTTCTACGCCATCGACGAGGACCGCGTGGTGATGCGCGGCTTCAGCATGGGCGGCGCGGCGGCCTGGCAGTTCGCGGTGCATTACGCGGACAAGTGGTGCGCGGCGAATCCCGGCGCGGGTTTTGCGGAGACGGCGGAATTCCTCGGCGGCTTCCAGAGCGAGGACGTCAGCAACGCCTCGTGGTTTCAAAAGAAGCTGTGGCACTGGTATGATGCGACGGACAACGCCCTGAACCTGCAGATGTGCCCGACGATCGCTTACAGTGGTGAACTCGACAAACAGAAGCAGGCGGCGGACATCATGGAGCGCGCGCTGCGCGCGGAGCAGGTCGATCTGACGCACATCATCGGCCCCCAGACGGCACACAAGATCCATCCCGGCTCGCTCATCGAGATCGAGAATCGCCTGGCCGACATCTGCGCGCTGGGCCGTGACCGCAATCCGCAGGACGTGCACCTCTCCACCTGGCACCTGCGCTACAACCGCATGAACTGGGTCGTCGTGGATGCGCTGCAGGAGCACTGGGAACGCGGCCGCATCCATGCGCGCGTGGTGAATCCCACGGAGGTGGCCGTGAAGCTGCAAAACATCACCGCGTTCACCTTCGAGATGCCCGCCGGCCATTCCAAGCTCTGGCCGCTCGGCCAGGTCAACGTGAACATCGAAGGGCAGCGGCTTCAGGTGTCCCGCCCGAAGTCCGACCGCTCCTGGCGCGTTCACTTCCGCCGCAAGGACGGCCAGTGGAAGCAGACGCTCAGCCCGGAAATCGAGGACCAGGGCAGGCTGGTGAAAAAACACGGCCTCTGCGGCCCCATCGACGATGCCTTCATGGACCAATTCCTCTTCGTGAAGCCCACCAAGCCCGCGTGGAACGCCAAGGTCGATGCCTGGAGCAAGGCCGAGCTCGAACGTGCCCGGTTTGAATGGCGCCGCCAGTTCCGCGGGGATGCACCGGTGAAGGACGACACCGCCATCACCGATGCCGACATCGCCTCCAGCAATCTCGTGCTCTGGGGAGATCCCTCCAGCAACGCCGTCCTCGCCAAGATCGCCGACAAACTGCCCGTGCAGTGGTCGCAGACCAAGCTCACCGCCAACGGCAAAGACTACGACGCCACCACGCATGCGCCCGTTTTGATTTTCCCGAACCCGCTGAACCCCGCGAAGTATGTCGTGCTCAACAGCAGCTTCACCTACCGCGAGTACGACTACCTCAACAACGCCCGCCAGATCCCCAAGCTGCCCGATTGGGCCGTGATCGACCTCAACCAGCCCAAGACCTCGCAAGCCCCCGGTGGCATCGCCGATGCCGGATTCTTCGGCGAGGCCTGGGAATGGAAACCCGCGCCGAAGAAGTAACACGATCACCGGGCCGTCCCGGCCTGAACCTCGGCGATGTATTCCTGCACGGCACGGGTGGTTTCCGCGGCGAGATCCGCGCGGGCCTTGGCGAACGGCGGGCGGAACCATGGATAGGAACCCAGCAGGTCCGGCGTGACCAGCACCTGCCCGTCCGTTTGCAAGCCCGCGCCGATGCCGATGGTGCTGGCGGCCACCAGGCCGGTGATCTGCGCCGCCACCTCCGGCACGATGCTCTCCAGCACCATGGCGCAGGCACCGGCCTCGTCGAGCGCGCGCGCATCCGCCAGGAGCGCGCTGATCTGGGCCTCCGTGCGGCCCTTTTTCTTGTAGCCGCCCTCCTCCTTCACGCTCTGGGGCAGCATGCCGATGTGGCCGACAAAAGGGATGCCGTCCTCAACGATGGCGCGCACCTCCGCCAGGTGGGAAACGCCGCCTTCGAGCTTCACGGCAGAGGCACCGCAGGCCATGAGCCGCCGCGCGTTGGCCAGCGCCTCCTCCGGGCTGCGGTAGCTGGCAAAGGGCATGTCGGCGATCACCGGGGCGCGTTTCACCGCGCGACAGACGGCGGCGGTGTGCAGCAGCATCATCTCCATGGTCACACCGGTCGTGTCCGGCAGCCCGTGAACGACCATGCCAACGGAGTCGCCTACCAGGATGAGGTCAATGCCCGCCTCATCGAGCATGCGGGCGGCGGGATAGTCGTAGGCGGTGAGCACGGCGAGTTTCGGGCCGTGGAGCTTGCGCGCGGGCAGTTCGCGGAGGCTGGTGAGCATCGTCGGTTCGTGGATCAACGCTGGCTGAGATAGTCCTCGATGCGCTGGGCCTTGCGCAGAAGGAAGGGCGTGTGCTGCTCGGACATCTCCATGAATTTCTTGATGGCCTTCATCGTGGTGAGGAATTCGGCGGCGAATTTCTCGTGCTCCGCGTCCTGCCAGGTCTCCCCCAGCGCGGCAAAGCGGCTCTGGAGGGACGAGGCGCGCTGCTGCATGTCCGTGTTGAAGCGTTTGAGCTCCGCCGCGAAGCGCCGGACCTCCTCGGGGTTCATGATTGCCTGGGCCATGCCCGCAGACTAGCGCGGCGATGGAAGCGCAGGCAACGGGAATATGGGATTACTCGAGTTCCGGAGGCACATTCCCATAGGTCCAGGGTTTCCCGGCAAAAGGCGGGATCCGTGGGTGCTCCGGCCGCGGCTCGGCCTTCATCTGGTTGGCCAGTTCAATGCCTTTGCGCGCCATTTGTGTCCCGGCGGTGATTTCCAGGTTGGAATACGCGGTAAGGCGCGTCTCGTAGCCACCTCCATTCGGGCCAAAGGCCTCTTCCGTGGGCACATAACCCACAATTCCGTTGGAAAGCTCGCACGGGAAGGTGAAGGCGTGCTGGCTGCCCTTTTTGATGTCGAGGCCGTACTGCACGAAATACTCGGCGGGATTGGAAACCAGGCACACCGGTCCGATTTTGACGCACTGGACCTCGCAATCGACCACCGGGGCGGTGCGGTTGAGAAAATCGAGCATGACGATCTCCTTGGCGAAAATCCATTCGGTGGGATCGGCGGCATTGCGAGGCCTTTGAACGATTTCGAGGCTCTTTTGCACGCGCTGCGGCGAGGGCGGGCGTCGTTTGATCTTCAGCACCTCCTGGCGCGTCTCCACCGGCGCATGGCCGGTCCGGGGCATCGCCAGCAGGGTGCGCACGGCCTCCGCGCCGACACGCCCGCCGACGAGACGGGACCAGTCCTCCGGCTTCGGGCGCTGGTTGGGGCTGAGATTGTCCACCTGGGTGACATCGCCGCAGGCTCCCTGCATGAAGACCACCGGCGCGCGCGTGCCAAGGCCGCCCTGGATGGTGCTTTCAAGATACTGGATCCAGTTGGCGGAGATGCCGCCGGGATTGGTGGTGGCGTGGCAGGCGTAATTGACGATCACACCGGTGAGCCGGCCCTCCATGTCCCACGCGCCCAGCACGCCGACCTGCGGGTCGATAGGGCCGGCGTATTCGAGGATGTCCGGATTGCCCGCGCCGGGATGGCTCCAGCTCTGGCCGTTCTTCATGCGCAGGCGGCGGTTGAAGGCCACCTTGTCCTCGTGCCCGAACCCTGCGCCAATCTGCACCGGCACCTTCGCACGCTCGGCAGCGGTGACACCGGCCACGATCTCGCTCGTGAGCCTCAGCAGATAGCCAGGATCGGCGCAGGACGATTCTTCATAAGCCAGCTTCTTCACCAGATCGGAGGCCGCGTCGTACTCACCGGGCATGACCATGCCAACCGGCCCGGAGCTGTGCGAATGCGACGCGCAGACCAGCACGGCGTCCCCGGTGATGCCGGTCGCCTTTTCGATTTGCGCCCGCGCGTCGAGCACAACCTGGCGTGGCACCACCAGGGCATCGAGGCCGATCACGGCGGCACGCTTTTTTCCATCATCAAAGACGGCCACGCGCACCTTGCAGGGGTCGTGGAAGGCGCGGTGAAAGCTCTTCCCGTAACCGCCCGGCTGCTCCATGCCGATGCCGGGTGTGATGTCCCGCTCTGCAAATCCAGCCTTGATGCTGGAGGTCACGGCAGGAGGCTGCGCGTGGAGGACGGTGGAAAGAACAACGAATAGAAGCAGGAAAAGGCGCATGACGCTTCTACGGACCTGCGAACACCCTTTGTGCTTTCAGGTGCTTGATGATGAAGGCGCGTGGAAGGTTTGAACATCCGAAAATGAACACGCTTGCGTGCGACGCATGAGTGGGAGTATTCTCATACCAGCAGCCAGTTCCCGCCTTCATCCCGAATCGTGAACACCAACTATTATATTGCCAAAGGGCAGAAAACCCTGGGACCCTGCACCCTGGACGACCTGCGTAACTTCCTGGCCTACGGCTCCATCCAAAAGGGTGATCTCGTCATGCGTGCCGGAGAAAACGAATGGCGTCCGGTGGCTGCCATGATGGAAATCGCCGGCGAAGCCGGAGCGTTTGCTGCGGACGGCACGGTGCATCCGGCAAGCAGGCGACGCACGGTGCGTTATCGTGATTATGATCGCGTGCCTCCGGGGCAGCGGGCCGGGAAGGTGCTGCGCTGGATGGTCTGGGGCCTCCTGCTCTTCCCTCCGCTTCTCTGGCGCGCAGCAGTTTCAATTTACTCCGGCAGCATCTTTCGCGCCTCGACTAACGAGGATGGCTATCTGAAGCTGTGGCCGCGCTGGACGGAGGGGCTGATCACGATGCTCATCATGGTCAATGCCTTCATGTGGTGGGCGGGTGCCATCTGGCTGGTGAACACCACCGTTCCCCATCTCGACGGCTTCATGGACGCCATGCAGAGTGCCACAAGCAGCCTGCGCGCGATGTTCTGAGCCGTTTTCCGGAGATGCGAAGGACCTGAAAAGTCAGCAGAGAAGCAGCACCCAGATCGCTCCAGGCTGCTTTCTGGAATCATCTTCTTGCGCGCCGTCCTGCCGCCGGCTACCTCCCGCTCTGAAAGAATTGATTTTGGTATGGCCGTTTGCATTGCCGCATCCCGTCGTGCGCCCTGATGAGACGAGTCCTTTCATGCCTGCTTTTCACTATCTCTGCCCACGCGGAGGATGGCACGGCGTTCTTTGAGGCGAAGGTGCTGCCCATCCTCAAGCAGCGCTGTTACGAGTGCCACTCGCACGAATCGAAGATCAAAGGCGGCCTCGCTCTCGACTCCAAATCCGGCTGGCAGGCCGGTGGCGATCACGGCGCGGCCATCACGCCCGGAAACGTCTCCAAAAGCCTCCTCGTCGAAGCCGTTCGCTACACGAACCCGGACATGGAAATGCCGCCCAAAGGCAAACTCACCGCCAGCGAGATCGAAGTGCTCGAAAAGTGGGTCGCGATAGGCGCACCCGACCCACGTTCAGGTGCTGTCTCCAAAGCGAGCAGCATCGACATCGAAGCCGGAAAGCAGTTCTGGGCCTTCCAAGCCGTGCGTGACTCGCAGCCGCCTTCAGTCAAAAACACGAACTGGCCGGTGAATGACGTGGATCGCTTCATTCTGGCCAAACAAGAGTCCTCTGGCCTCACACCCGCACCGGATGCCGAAGCCCACACCTGGCTCCGCCGCGTCCATCTCGACCTCACCGGCCTGCCGCCGACTCTCGAAGAGATTTCGTCATTCGTCACTCGTCATTCGTCATTCGAGTCCGTCGTGGACAAACTCCTCGCCTCTCCCGCCTTCGGAGAACGCTGGGCCCGCCACTGGCTCGATCTCACCGGCTACGCGGACCAGATCGGCACGTCGAACAATGTCTTTGCCGAGCATGCGTGGCGCTATCGCGACTACGTGATCCGCGCCTTCAACAGCGACAAACCCTTCGATCAGTTCATCCGCGAACAAATCGCCGGAGACCTCATCGCGCCGACGGCGGAAAGCATCACCGCGACGGGTTTTCTCGTGCTCGGTGACGTGGAAATCGTCGCCGTGGACAAATTGAAGATGGAGCATGACCTCGTCGATCAGCAGGTCAGCAAAATCGGCACCGCCTTCCTCGGCATGACGCTTGGCTGCGTGCGCTGCCACGATCACAAGTTCGATCCCATCGCGCAGAACGACTACTACGCGCTCGCGGGCATGTTCCGCAGCACCAGCAGCACCTACAAAACCGACAACGGCGTGTGGAGCAGCGTCCACAAGGCCGATCTGCCCGAAACGGTCGCGCAACGAGCCGCCCGCGAAAAACAGCTCACGCATCACGAATCACGCCTCAAAGCACTCGAAGCCGAATTGAAGGCCAAAACGGCCGAAAAAGCCGATACGAAGGCTCTGAAGGCCCAAATCGAGCACGCGAAGTTTTTCGCGCCCAACACGCCGAAAGCATTCGCCGTGCATGATGTCGAAAAACCGGCCGATATGCGCATCACCATCCGCGGAAACCCGTATGCGCTTGGCGAGTCTGTAAAACGCGGAACGCTGCGCGTCGCAAGCTGGGCCGATTTTCCACCGATCCCGCCCAATCAAAGTGGCCGCGTCCAACTCGCCGAGTGGCTCACCGACCCGCGCAATCCGCTCACCGCCCGCGTCACCGTGAACCGCATCTGGCAAAAACTCTTCGGCGAAGGCCTCGTGCGCACCGTGGACTACTTCGGCACCCGCGGCGAAAAACCCACGCATCCCGAACTCCTCGATCATCTCGCCGTGCAGTTCATGAAGCATGGCTGGTCGCAAAAGCGGCTGATTCGTGAGCTCGTGCTTTCTCGAACTTACCGCCAAAGAAGCGAAGCATCCGGCTCTTCGCCCTACGCTCTACGCCCTCAGCCTTTCCGCCTCGATGCCGAAGCCATCCGGGACGCCATGCTCGCCATCAGCGGCCGTTTGGTGCCCTCCAGCGGAGGCACCGCTCTGCCGCTCGAGTTCCCGGAGAACGTGCAGAGCCTCAGTCCCGGCGCGGTGAATCCACCCGCGTTCAGTTTCAAAAAGACGCGCCCCATCCAGGAGTTCGAGCGCACGATTTACCAGCCCGTCATCCGCACCGCCGCCCAACCCGGCTCCGCACGCCTGCGCGATGTCTTCGACTTCACCCAGCCCGCGCAGATCGCCGGAAAACGCGCTGAAACCGCCGTGCCCACGCAGTCGCTCTTCCTCATCAACAGCGACCTCGTCCGAGCCCGTGCGAACGACATCGCCAAACTCGTCACGCAGGCCGAACCCAACCCCGGCGCACGCCTCGAAGCCCTCTGGCTGCGCGTTCTCAGCCGTCCCATTACCAGCACCGAGCGCGATGAGGCGAATGCCTTCCTCGATTCGCTCCCCGCCGACAAAGCGTGGATCGAACTCACCCACGCCTTGCTCGCGTCGAACGAGTTTCTCCTTCGTCTATGAACTCCACAGCTCTTTCACGCCGCGACTGGCTTCAAAACACCGCTTGTGGGTTCGGTGCGCTCGCGTTGCACGACCTCGTGCAGGCTGCGCAGAGTCCGCTCGCACTGCGGGCACCTCGTTTGCCCGCGAAGGCGAAGCGCGTGATCTTCCTCTTCATGTCCGGCGGGCCTTCGCAGCCGGATCTCTTCGATCCGAAGAGCTACATCAAGCGCATGCACGGCCAGACGATCCATGCGCCGATCAACACGAACGAGCTGCGCGTCGGCACGGACAAGTTCCTCGCTCTCGCCACGCATGGCGAAGTGAGGCCGCGCGGGCAGAGCGGCATGATGATCTCCGATTTGCTGCCGCACACCGCGAGCATCGCCGACGAGATCTGCCTGCTGCGGGCGATGCATTCGGACAACAACCAGCACCAGCCCGCCGCGCTGCAATTTCACACCGGCATCACGGCGGATGTGCGTCCGTCGCTCGGCTCGTGGGTCAGCTACGGCCTCGGCACGGAGAATCAAAGCCTGCCGAGCTTCATCACGATTCATCCGGACAGCGACACACGGCTCTACGGCTCCGGATTCCTCCCCGCTGCGCATCAGGGCACAAAAGTCACTGTGCCGCAGGACGCCAAGCAATCGCCCATCGACTATCTCGCCGACATTTCCGGCGATGCGAAATCGCAGCGCGCCCGCATCGACTTCACGCAGCGCATGAACCGTCGCCTGCTCGATCAAGCGCCCGGAGATGCACGCATGGAAGGCATGATCGAGAGCATGGAGATCGCTTTTCGCATGCAAACGGCCACGCCGGAACTCATGGACATCTCCAGCGAGTCCGAGGCCACGAAGAGGCTCTACGGTGTCGGCAGCAAGGAGTGCGACAAAAACGCCCGCGCCTGCCTGCTCGCACGCCGATTGAGCGAGGCCGGTGTGCGCTTTGTGCAGGTCACGATGGGCGGCTGGGATCATCACGGCGACATCCGCAACGCCCTGCCAAAGAGCTGCGCGGGCACCGACCAGCCCTGCGCCGCGCTCATCAAAGACCTCAAGTCGCGCGGCCTCCTCGAAGACACGCTCGTCATTTGGAGCGGCGAGTTTGGCCGCACGCCGTGGAGCCAGGACCTCAGCGGCACTTCGCCCATCGAGAAGCACGGCCGCGAGCATCAACCCGAGAGCTTTTGCACCTGGATGGCCGGCGGAGGCATTAAGCCGGGCTTCACCTTCGGCGAGACCGACGACTTCGGCTTCCGCCCCGTCTCCGGCAAAGTGCATCTGCATGATCTGCATGCCACGATCCTGCATCAACTCGGCCTCGATCACGAAAAACTCACCTGGCGTCACCTCGGCCGCGATTACCGGCTCACCGATGTGCATGGAAACCTCGTGAAGGAGATTCTGGCCTGACCCACTCACTGCATCCTCATGTCCTCGCATCATTTTTCCCGTCGAGCCTTCCTGCGTGGAGCAGGTGTCACCATGGCATTGCCGTGGATGGAATCCGTCAATGTCTGGGGCGATGAACCGAAGAAGAACAAACCGGCGAGTGAGGCTCCGGTGCGGTTGTGCGTGACCTTTTCCGGCAATGGCTTCCAATCGAAGGAATGGTGGGCCAAGGGCGAAGGGAAGGGGATGGAGCTTGGTCGTGTGCTGGAGCCGCTGAAGGACTTTCGCGAGCGCATGCTCTTTGTTCGCGGTCTGTATCACGAGGAGGCGCGAAAGGGGAACATCCACTCCTCGCAGACGGGAAACATGCTTTCCGGCGCGCCGATCGCGAGCGGTGGTGAGATCCGCAGCGGCACGAGCTTCGATCAAATGCTCGCACAGACCTACGGGCGCTCCACAAAAGTGCCGAGCCTCGTTTTGGCCTGTGAGAAGTCGAATCCGTCGGTGCACAAGAACTACTCGATGCTCTACAGCTCGCACATCTCGTGGAGTTCGCCGACCACGCCGACGCCGCTGGAGCTTTACCCCGCGCTGGCGTTTGATCGCCTCTTCAAAGACGATGCCTCGCCCGCCGACAAAAGCGTGCTGGATGCCGTGCTGGCTGATGCACAGGATTTGCGCCGCGACATCAGCGCCAGCGACCAGCGGAAGCTCGATGAGTATCTCGACAGCGTGCGCGAGGTGGAGAAGCGCATCGAAAACGCCGGCAAACGCGGCGAACTGCAAGGCTGGCGGCCCACGCTCGACAAACCGAACATGCAGCGCCCCGCCGATGGCGTCCCGCAGGACATCGCCGAGCACATGAAGCTCATGTGCGACATCCTTGTGCTCGGTTTCCAGACGGATACGACGCGCATCACCACGCTGAAGCTCAACAACGACCACAGCGCCCTGCGTTTCCCGAATCTGCCCAGCGTGCAGCAACCCGGCCACGGCATCGACTACATGATCCACCACCTGCTGAGCCACAGCGACGGCGAGGACTATCTCAAAGTGAACCAGCTCTTCATGGAACAGGTCGCCTACATCGCACGCAAACTCGACAGCATTCGCGAGGGCGAGCGCACGCTGCTGGACAACACCATGCTCATGCACTGCTCCAGCATGATGGTCGGCGCGAAGCACAACAATGACGAACTGCCCGTCATTGTCCTCGGTGGTGCGAGCGGTCGCCTCAAAGGTGGCCGCACGCTCGACTACAAAGACAAACCCGAGCGCCAGCTCTGCCGCCTCTTCATGTCGATGATGGACAAGATGGAAGTGCGCCCAAAGACCTTCGGCGATGCGAAACTCATGCTGGAGGAAGTGTGATGCGTTTCCTGCTCCCCCTGCTTCTCGCCGGCTCGGTGCATGCCGTCGAGACACGCGCCATCCTCCAGACCTACTGCCTCAACTGCCACTCGACCGACAAGCAGAAAGGCGATCTCGATCTCGAAGCCTCCGACATCCACCAAGAGCCACACGTCTGGGAAAACGTGCTCGACCAGATGCAGCTCGGCGAAATGCCGCCGAAGAAGGAAAAGCAGCTCACCGCCGCAGAGAAAAAGCAACTCACGGACTGGGTCCGCGGCACTTTGGATCAAATCGCGCTCGCGAACGCGGGCGATCCCGGCCCCGTCGTGCTGCGGCGGCTGTCGAACATGGAATACACCTACACGCTACGTGATCTGACCGGCGTCGAGTCGCTCGATCCCGCGCGCGAGTTTCCCGTCGATGGTGCGGCGGGTGAAGGATTCACGAATGCAGGTGCGGCGCTCGTGATGTCGCCCGCGCTGCTCACGAAGTATCTCGACGCGGCGAAGGAAGTGGCGGCGCATGCGGTTTTCACGCCGCACGGCATGCGTTGGTCGGCGAGCACCTCGGCGCAGGATTGGACGGACGAGGCGCTGGCACGCATTCGCGGCATCTATGCGAAACACACGACGTCCGGAGAGTCGGGGCAAACCGTCGCGCAGGGCATCAAACTCGACACGGGCACCGGCAGCGGCCGTTTGCCGCTCGCAAAGTATCTTGATGCTCTTCAAGGGCGCGGCAGTGCGGATGGGTTGAGCCCCAAATACCTTCAAATCCTCCGCGAGGCGCTCACGAGTACGAAACCATCCGTTTTGCTCGATCCGCTTCGGGCGAAGTTTCGCGCAAAAAAGCTCACCGCAGCCGACATCGAGCCCTGGCAGCAGGTTTTGTGGCGATTCGCCAACGTCGGCCACATCGGCAAAGAAAACGGCCCGAAGGCCTGGCAAGAGCCGGTGACGCCGCTCACCGCGAACCATGAGATGCGCGTCAAACTCACCTCCGACCGCGATGCGACGCTCTATCTGACCACAACGGACGCAGGCGATGGCAGCGAGGGCGACGAAGTCATCTGGCAAAATCCGCGCCTAGTCGCTCCCGGAAGGCCCGATCTGCCGATCAACGGTCTTCCCGCTCTCGTGAAGCATATCGAAACGCAGCGTGCGAGAATCCTCGCGAGTACCGAGCAGTGCCTGAACGCCATCGCAGGTGGAAAAGATGATGCCGATCCTGTTTTGATCGCCACATGGCGCGAGTATCTCGGCCTGGGCACCACGAAGCTCGAACCGCTGCTGACGAAGAAGATGCTGGGCACTCCAGATTACAACTTCATTCAAGGCTGGCAGGGCGAGCAGGCGCTTAGCGTGCTCGCCAACTCCTCCGATGCCACCGTGCGCACGCCGGGCGTGATGAAGGCGCACAGCGTCGCCACACATCCTTCGCCGACGCGTGCCTCAGTCATCGCCTGGAGGTGCGAGAAGGCCGGCACGCTGAGCATTGACGGCGATGTCTCCGACGCGCATCCCGAATGCGGTAACGGCGTCACCTGGGCGCTCGATGTGCGTCGCGGTCACACCAGCGAAGTGCTCTCAAAAGGCGAAACCAAGGGCGCGGACGTCATCAAGCTCGGTCCGTTCGAGAACGTGCGCGTCGAAGCCGGTCAGGTTGTCGCGTTGATCATCGGTCCGCGTGACGGAAACCATGTTTGCGATCTCACGGCGGTCAATTTGACGCTCAACGATGGCGTCAAGACATGGGATCTCGCGAAAGACGTGTCGCCGAACATCCTGAAGGGCAATCCGCACGGCGCGTGGCATTTCCTCAGCCAGCCTGCGAGTCTCGAAGCCGCACCGGATGTGCCCGCGCCCATCGCGGAGTGGCGGAAGAACCCTTCGCCTGAGCTGGCAGTGAAAGTGCGGCAGTATTTGGAGAAGGACTTCCCGCTGAACTCACCGCTGCTTCGGGGCTTTTTGAATGATCGGCCGGATCAGACCAATCCGACCGATCTCAACGCCAAAGCGCCCTCGGTGCTGGAAGTGAAGATTCCTGCCGTGCTCGCCAATGGCACTGAATTCGTCGTGAACGGCGAACTCGCCTCCAAAACGTCCGGCAGCGTGCAGATGCAGGTGCTCACCGAGAAGCCTGATGCTTCGAAAAGCCTCGTCACGGGCAAATCGGAGACGCGAGTCAAAAACGGCCAGTGGAGCGACAACAACCTCGTCACGCAGCACAGCGCTCCGATCATCGTGAACAATGCCAGCGAGACGCGCGGCCGTTTTGAGGCCGCTTTCGATGATTTTCGTTCCTTGTTCCCCATCGCGCTCTGCTACACGCGCATCGTGCCGGTGGATGAGGTGGTCACACTGACGCTGTTTTATCGCGAGGATGCCTTTTTGAAGCGTTTGATGCTGTCCGAGGCTGAAAGCCGCGAACTGGACCTCGCTTGGGAAGAGCTGCTGTTTGTGAGTGAGGCTCCGTTGAAGCAAGTCGATGCCTTTGAGCAGCTCTGGCAGTTTGCCACGCAGGATGCAAAGCCCAGCGCCTTCGAACCCATGCGCGAGCCGATCCTCAAAGCCGCTGCCAAATTCAAAGAGCAGCAAAAAGCCGCCATCGAGCCTCAAAAGGCCGCGGTGCTGGCTTTTGCGGAGAAAGCGTGGCGGCATCTGCTCACGGAAAAAGAGATCAGCGGTCTGAAAGCCTTCGATCCGCGTCTGATGCTCGTCCGCGTGCTTACTTCGCCTTCGTTTTTGTATCGTGGTGAGAAAGCGCCTGCCAAAACCGGGCCAGTGAGCCCGCAGGAGCTTGCGACAAGACTCAGCTACTTTTTATGGTCTTCCGCGCCGGATGATGAACTCCTATCCAGTGACCTGAATGACCTTGTTGGGCAAACCAGGCGCATGCTGAAGAGCGACAAGGTGCGCCGTCTCGCCCTCGAGTTCGGCTGCCAATACCTGCACGTCCGTGATGTCGCCACGCTTGAAGAAAAGAGCGAACGCCACTTTCCCACCTTCCTTGACCTCCGCGACGACATGCAGGAGGAAGTCACTCGCTTCTTTATCGACCTCATCCAAAATGATCGCAGCATCGTGAGCCTGCTGGATGCGGATCACACGTTTGTGAACGCGGAGTTGGCGAAACACTACGGCCTCGAATCGGAAGGCGAATGGCAGCGAATCGGCGGCCTGCATGCCCAAGGCCGCGGCGGCATTCTCGGTTTCGCGGCGACACTCGCCAAACAAGCTGGTGCTTCGCGGAACAGCGCCATCCTGCGTGGCACCTGGCTCATTGAGGTCGTTCTGGGTGAAAAACTGCCCATTCCGCCCAAAGGCGTGCCCACCTTGCCTGAAGAAGCTCCCGCCGACCTCACCGAGCGCCAGCTCATCGAGCGACACAGCCGTGATGAGAACTGCATGGGTTGCCACAAGCGCATCGACCCTTATGGCTTCGCTCTCGAGGGCTTCGATGCCATCGGACGTGCCCGCAAAGCCGATACGAAGACCATTTTGCCGGACGGAACGGCCGTCGATGGCCTCGCGGGCCTGCGCGACTACCTCCTCACAAAACGCCGCGATGACTTCACGCGCCAGTTCTGCCGCAAACTGCTCGGTTACGCGCTGGGTCGCAGCGTGCAGCTCTCTGACAAGCCCTTGATCGATCAGATGATGAAGAGCGACCTGCGTTTTGGCACGTTGGTCGAGCACATTGTGCGCAGCAAGCAGTTTCGAGAGATGCGCGGGAAAGAATTGACTTCCAAACCCTGATTGAAGTTCGTCAAGAATGATCAGTTTAACCGTCGGGCGTTCTTGCACGGAGCAGGTGCAACCATGGCGCTGCCATGAATGGAATCGGTCAATGTGTGGGGTGATGAACCGAAGAAGAAAGAGCCCGCCAGCGGGGCTCCGGTGCGACTGTGCGTGACCTTCTCCGCCAACGGCTTCCAATCGAAGAAATGGTGGGCTAAAGGCGAAGGCAGGGCGATGGAGCTTGGCCGTGTGCTGCAGCCGTTGAAGGAGTTTGGCGAACTACATGATCCACCACCTGCTGGGCCACCGCGACGGAGAGGATTGGTTAAAGGAGAATCAGTTCTTCATGGAGCAGGTCACCCATCTCGGCTCCAGCTTGACGCCATTCGAGAGGGGGAACGCACGCTGCTGGACAGCGCGATGCTCATGCACTCTTCCAGCATCACGGCGGGTGCGAAACACGACAACGACGCGCTTACGGTCATCATGCTCGGCGGCGCGGGCGGGAGGCTTCAGGGCGGGCGGGCGCTCGACTACACCGGCAAACCGGACCGCCAGCTCTGCCGCCTTTTGATGCCGCTGATGCACAAGCTGGATGTGCGTCCCAAGACCTTTGGCTACGCGAAGATGATGGTGGAGGAGGTGTGACTGTGGGAACCAAAAAATGAGAGGGGCGATGCCATTTCGACGTTCAGCAGCCCTCATGACTTTCATTCGTCAAACTCTAGCGTTGCTTGTTTTCTCGTCCCTTTCGGCCTCTGCGGCTGAAATCTGCGTGACACCGGGCGGATCACTGCGCGAGGCAGTTTCGGCGGCGAATGCGGGGGACACGCTGGTGATCGAGGCGGGTGTGTATCATGAGCAGGTGCGTGTGGAGAAGAGACTCGCGATTAAGGGTGAAGCGGGCGCGGTGTTGGATGGTTCGTCGCCGCTGAAGGCGGAATGGAAGGCGGTGGAGGGGATGAAGGGGGTGTTCGCCGCGAAGTCGGACAAACGGCTTGAGGGGCTGCTCGTGGGCGGAAAGTTCATCGCGGAGATTCGCTTTGATCGCGCGCAAAAAGACGGTGAATGGCATTGGAAGACGCTGCTGACGAAAGGAACGCCGTTGAGCGGCTTTGAGCAGGTGCGGGCGTTGTGGATGTATCATTCGAAGGAGAAACGCATCTACCTGAGACTCGAAAACGCCGCTCCGCCAGACAAGGCGAAGCTTTCCGCGGTGATGTCAAACAAGGCGCTGCTGGAGATCGCGGCGGAAGGCGTGGTGGTGGAGGGGTTGAGCTTCGCTGCGGGTGCGGATGCGGTGAGATTGACGGAAGGTGCTAAGGATTGTGTCATCCGCCGCTGCCGTGTGACCTCGTATGAAAGCGGCGGCATGGTGATCACGGGTGGGGCGTCGAACTGTGCCATTGAGGCATGCGACATCACTCGTGGTGCGTTGGAGGAATGGCAGCCGACGCAGCAGAACCGCCGCGAGAACTACGAGATCTGGCGCATTCACAAGGACGTGGGCAAATATGACCGCGTCGGCATCGAACTCAACGGCGCGGGGGAGAACAACCGCATCCTGAACAACTGGCTCGACCGCGTGTTCGACGGCATCTGCCTCGGCGACTACCGCGCCGAGTCGCTCGACAAGCCGCTGCCCGATCCGGATCACGGACGGGGCACGGAGATCGCGTTCAATGTGATCGAAAACACACGTGACTCCGGTATCGAGCTGGGCGCGGGTTGCATTGACGTGAACGTGCATCACAACACGCTGAGGCGCACGCACGGCGGCTTTCGCTTCAAGCTGCCGCGCATCGGCCCCGTGTTCATCCATCACAACCGTCTGATCGACGGCACGCCGTTCAATGTGTGGTTCAGCATGGATTCCTCGCCTGCGGAGGGCTATTTCTACCACAACACCATCACTGGCGGCAGTGACGCGGCGCTGGTCTATTCGTCGTTCAATGCGAAACGCGACTTCGCCACGCCGAAATGGCATTTCGTGAACAATCTGGTTTTGAACGTGAAGGACGGCTTCTTCGACCAACGCAAAGGCACTCCTCCGCGCGACTTCACCGACAAAAACAACGTCACCACAGACGATGCCAAGACCGCCGTCGATGCCGGGATCGACTTGTCCACCTATCGAGATGGAAAACGGCTGCCGGGATGCGGACGCGGCTATTTCAAAGGCAAGGCACCGGATGCAGGCGCGGATGAGAAGTGACCTTCAACGCATCACTGCCGGCTGCCCGGTGCATTCGGGCACGCTGTGCCACAGCTCTTCTGTTGGACCGACCTTGCGGCAGGCGTGGATGACGAGTTCGAGGCCGACGATGCGGTCCACCTCCTCGCCGCGGACGGTGAGCATCATGACGGGCACTTTGGACTTCACGCGGATGCGGCGGAGGACCTCAAAGCCATCACAGCCGGGCATCATGACATCGAGGATGACCGCGGCCCATGGCTCAGACGTGGCGCGATGAGCTCCGCGCTCGCCATCGTGCTCCATTTCGACCTCGAAGCCCATGGGCTTGAGGTAATCGGCCACGAGCTGGCAGAGCTCGGTGTCGCCGTCGATGATGAGGAGGCGCATGACCACAAGATGAAGGCTTTTTCGCCTGCGGCCATCGCCTTGACGCAATCCTGACAAATCTACCGACATTCGCTGATGCGAAGTAAACCAGTGAGTCGTGACATCGCTCAGATCACTAGCGCATTCACCTTCCGCCACTTCACGCGGGCGAGGTTGAGTTCGCCGGTGTTGGTTTTTGGACACCAGGAACCGTCGGTGACCCAGGATTCGCCGGGACTGGCGTTGCAGATGCCGAAGTTGCCGTTGAAGGCGACGAGGTCGGCGGCGTTGACGCCATCGCCGATGAGCGGGAGCACGACGCGCTCGGTGGCACGGATGAGGCGGAGTGTTTTCGGATCGACCTGCGCGACCCACAGCGGCGCACGCCAGCGGATGACTTTTTCGTTAGTGGGATCGCGGCGCGTATAGACGAGGAAGAGCGCATCGGAGTGCGTGAGCCAGTGCTGCTGCGTGCTGTTCGTCATGAGCGGCGTGCCGTCGTCCCAGGTCCAGGGCTGCTGCGGTTCGTAGTTCAGGCCGTCATCGCTCACGGCGACGTAGCCTTTGCGATCCTCGGCGCGGATGGTGAGGTAGTAGCGACCACCGAACTGCGTGAGCGAGGGCTCTAGCAGGCCACGGCCGACAGTGTTCGTAAGCGCGTTGCCGGTTTGTTTGATGCGCAACTCATCTCCATCAAACGAGCAGCGCACGCCGCACACGGAGCGCGTCTGGCCTTTGACGCCGAAGGTGAAGCTCATGAGCACATCGCCATCCGGCAGGTTGATGCGCTGGCCGCAGTTGTTTGAGTAGATCTCGCTGCCGCGCGAGTCATCCCACACGAGTTTGCGTCGCGGACCCCACGCGCCGTCCTTCCACACGGCGTAAATGGGCCAGCGCGGGGGCTGGTCGCGGTAGAAGCCTTTGTTTTTGTAAAACACGTTGTGCCCGAGCGCGAGCACGCTGCCGGTTTTCGCGTGAAACTCGGGCGTGACATCGCACACGGCCTCGTTGTTGCCATCGGCCATCGGCACCCAGCCGAGCGGTGGCACAGGCGTGAAGTCGCTCCATGTCTGGCCGAGGTCATCGGACGTGGTCCAGTGCACATGGCCGAAGTGATCGGAGCCCATGATGGGCTGCGTGGTCATGAAGGCGCGTTTGCCGATCATGCAGGCCCGCGGATGAAACCACGTGCCTTTCGGCAGCGCGGGCGTCTTCACCACGACCTTCTCGATGGATTCGATGAGCGACTCCGATGACTCTGCAGCAGGTGAAACGGCGGGCAGCAGGGCCAAAGGGGTCGTTTGGAGAAAATGGCGGCGGGTGAGGTTCATGGCTGAGTAAGACGGAACGGCCGACGGGGGCTTATCCAAGGCAATAGAGCTCTCCCAACCAGAGTTTCCCCGCCTTGACGCAATCCTGACAAATCTCCCGAGATTCGCTGAAGCCGCTTTGACGTGGTGGAGGTTTCATCGGTCACCATGAAAACGCTCCCTGTCCTCCTGCTGTTTGCGACGAGCCTCGCCGCGCATGATCTGGCCACCACTGACCGGGAGGCACTGCGGGCGCACATTCTCGAAGAGTGAAAACGAAACCAATGTGGACTATGTGCGCAGCATCGTGCCCGGCGTGACACGCGCCGATGTCGAAAACGACGCGGTGGAGCACAGTTACATGGTGAAGCCGCGGAGGTAGGGCTGGCTTTTGCAGGAGCGGGAAAGCCCACAGCGAGGATGAGGCATGCCATCAGATCGTTTTCGTGCCAGCAGGACATCGCCGCGCACATGAAGCTCATCTGTGACACCCTCATGCCCGGCTTCCAGACCGACACCACGCGCATCATCAGGCTGCAGCCGTCTTTTCCTGCCGGTCATGGACAAGATGGAGGCGGGGCCCAAGGCCTTCGGCGATGCGGGAATGGCGCAAGAGGAGGCGTGATGCCTCACTTCTGCTTCGATTCGTAGCCGGGGAGGGGCTTGCCTTCCGCGTCCAGCTTGCCGCAGGCCCAGAGGAGTCCGCGGGCGACGAGATCGAGGTAAACCGGGTCCTGCATCGTGTGGTTGCCATGGCCAAGCGTCGTGCCGAAGACCTTGCCCTTGCCGTATTCATTCACCCAGATCACGTGGTGGTCCTTCTTCGTGTCCTCGCCATAGGCGGTGGCCAGCGGCTTGAAGTTATCCCAAAGCTTTTCGTTTTTGTAGAGCTCGTCCTTGGGGTCGAGCCACTCTTTTGGGAAGCCCTTCATCACCGGATGATCGGCCGCCACGTTGCGCACCTTGAGGTCGCGGTTTTTTTCGTGGCTCATGGAGGTCTGGCCCACGCATTTGCGCCATTCGTCTGTCTTCGCGGCACGGTAGCTGTGGGCGGAGCAGTGCAGCATCACGGCGGGCACGCCGTCAAAGTGCGCCTTGGCGATTCCCTCGACGAACGCCACATCCGTGACGGCGCCAAAGCACTCGTTATGCACCACGACGTCGTATTTTTTCGCCCAGCCCGGCTCCTTGTAGATGCTGATCTGGTGCGTGCGGTCGTCCTTCACGCGGGCCTCCTCATGCACGATGGTGAACTCCACATTCGCCCGTGCGCTGACGCCCTCCGCGATGATCATCTTTTGGTTGGCGTAGTCATGGCAGCAGCCACCGCAGACCATGAGGACCTGGAGCGGTTTCACCTCCTGGGCGAGGGCGGCAGAGGCGGCGAGGGCGAGAAACAGGACGATTTTTTTCATGAGAGGAGCACAAGACGTTTGGCAGAGCCCAAACGTGCCGCCAAGCTGGTTTTCATCCCATTTTCACCCATGCCCGCCTCCGCGCTCGAACTCGGCAAAGCCTTCCTCGCTGAAAACGCCACAAAACCCGGCGTCATCACCACGCCCACCGGGCTGCAATACCTCGTGCTTGTGGAGGGCACGGGAAAAAGCCCGCGCGCCAGGGACACCGTGGTCGTGAACTACCGGGGCACGCTGCTCAACGGCGTGGAGTTTGACAGCAGCTACCTCGCCGGGCGGGAGCCGGCGGAGTTCCCGCTGAAGCGGGTGATCAAAGGCTGGACCGAGGGTCTGCAGACGATGAAGGAGGGCGGCAAGACGCGCTTTTTCATTCCGGGTCATCTCGCGTATGGCAAACGCGGCGCCGGCCTGGACATCGGTCCGGACGAGACACTCATTTTCGAGGTCGAGCTGCTCAAAGTGTGGGAGGACTGAGGCCCGGAACACCCCTCACACCGGCAGCGGGGCGGGAGCGCCAGCCTCCGGCGCATGCGCCAGCTCCTCCTGATGCCGGAAATAGGCAGCCAGGATGTCATCGAGCTGCATCAGGCTGCTGACCTGGCTGAAGTGCTGGCGCAGCCATTTGCCGCCGGGGATGGACTTCGTGTAGTTCATCAGGCGGTTGCGCATGCTGCGCAGGATCTCAAACTCACGGCCGCGGCCGTCGTGCGCGATGGCGGCCACGCAGTGGCGGCGCATGAAGTGGAAGCGATCCTCGATGCTGGCGGGCTTCGCATGCTCGCCGGTCGCCAGGTAGTGCTTCGCCTCGCGAAAGACCCACGGATTCGTCATCGCGGCGCGGCCGATCATGATGCCGCGGACATTCGTCTGGGCGCGGCGCACCTCCACGTCGATCCCGCTGGCGATGTCGCCATTGCCGATGACGGGAATCTTCACGGCATCCGCCACCTGGCCGATCACGTCCCAATCGGCAAGGCCGGTGTAGCCCTGCGCACGGGTGCGGCCATGCACGGCGATGGCCTGGATGCCGCAATCCTCGAGAATGCGGGCCACTTCCACGGCATTGACGTGCTGCGCGTCCCAGCCGATGCGCATCTTGGCGGTGACGGGGACCGGCACGGCCTTGGCCACCTCCGCGGCCACGCTTTTCAGAAGAGGGCAGTCCTTGAGCAGGGAGGAGCCGCCGTTCTTGGACACCACCTTGTTCACCGGGCAGCCGAAGTTGATGTCGATGAAGTCCGGCTGCTTCCAGTCGATGATCTTGCGCGCGGCCTCGCCCATGCGCACGCCGTCCGCGCCGAAGAGCTGCACCCCCAGCGGCCTCTGCACATCGTCAAATTCCGTGTAGTGCCGGGTGCGGTCGTCGCGCTGGAGAATGCCCTCCGCGCTGACGAACTCGGTCACCATCACATCCGCGCCCAGTTCCTTGCACATGCCGCGAAACACCATGTCTGTCACGCCCGCCATGGGCGCGAGGTAGAGGGGGAAGCGGTCGTTGGTGAGCCAGGGAAGCATGGTGCAGGGAACTGGAACGCGGACTCTACCGGAGATCGGCGCGTTGTCACGCGGCGGGCACAGGCGTGGCAGGCGGGAAAGGCGCGGTCGTCCAGCGTGCCAGCGCCGCCCTGACCACTCCTTGACCCCTCCCCCGGCCTCTTTACCCTCGCGCCTCCTTTTTCCCATCTCATGAGCACCGACACCGCCCCGAAGCGCAGCTACAAAGACACCGTCCGCACCCCGAAGACCGACTTTCCCATGAAAGCCGATCTCGTGGCCCGCGAGCCGCAGCGCCTCGCGAAGTGGGAAGCATCCGGCCTTTACCAGCGCATCATGAAGCAGATGGCCGGCAAGCCGAAGTTCATCCTGCATGACGGCCCGCCCTTCGCGAATGGCGATGTGCACATGGGCACCGCGCTGAACAAGGTGCTCAAAGACCTCATCGTGAAATCGAAGACGATGGCCGGCTTTCACGCGCCCTACATCCCCGGCTGGGACTGCCACGGACTGCCCATCGAGTTCAAAGTGGTCAAAGAGGCCAAAGACCTCGCCCCGGCGGAGGTGCGCACGCGTTCCGAGGCCTACGCCCGCAAGTTCATCGACATCCAGCGCCAGTCCTTCAAGCGCCTCGGCGTCTTCGGCGACTGGGAGAATCCGTATCTCACGCTCACACCCGCTTACGAGGCCGACATCATGCGCACCTTCGCGAAGTTCGTCGAGAAAGGCCTCGTCTATCGCAGCAAGCGCCCCGTGCTCTGGAGCTACGGCGCACAGACCGCGCTCGCCGAGGCGGAGGTCGAGTATAAAGAAAAGACCTCGCCGGCCATCTACGTGCCGTTTGCCATCAACAACCCGCCGCCCGGCCTCGAAGGCTCCCACCTCGTCATCTGGACCACCACGCCGTGGACGCTTCCCGCGAACCTCGGCATCGCCCTGCACCCGAACTTCGACTACGTCAGCGGCAGCTTCACGAACGCGGAGAAAGCGCACACTTTGAAGCTCGTCATCGCCACTTCGCGACTCGAGGCCTTCCAGAAGGAAACCGGTTACGTGCTCGATCCCGCGCACGCGCCGGAGAAGTTCAAAGGCAGCCTGCTCAATGGCGGCGAGGCACAGCATCCCTTCCTCCCGCGTGGCTCGAAGATCATCAATGCCCTCTTCGTCACCGACGACACCGGCACCGGCGCCGTCCATATGGCCCCCGGCCACGGCACGGACGACTACATCGCCGGACGCGAGCACGGTTTGGACATCCTCTCGCCCGTCGATGACGCAGGCTGCTACACCGCCGAGTGCGGCTTGCCCGACTTCGTCGGCAAGCATGTCTTCAAGAGCAACGAAGGCATCATCGAGCTCCTGCAGAGCAAAGGCGCGCTGCTGGGCAACTCGGCCTACGTTCACCAGTATCCGCACTGCTGGCGCTCGAAGACGCCCATCATCTTCCGCGCCGTCGAGCAGTTCTTCATCCGCATCAGCGACTTCCGCGCCGATGCCTTGAAGGCCATCGACACCGTGAACTGGCTGCCCGCCTGGGGCCGCAATCGCATCTACGGCACCGTCGAGAGCCGCCCGGACTGGTGCATCAGCCGCCAGCGCACCTGGGGCGTGCCGCTGCCCGTTTTCTACGATGCCAACGGCCAGGCCATCATGGATGCCACCATCTCGCACAAGGTCGCCGATGCCGTCGAAAAGCACGGCACGAACCTCTGGTTTGAAAAAGACGACGCCTTCTGGAGCGACCTCGTCGGCCTGCCCGCGGGCTCAAAGCGCTGCAAAGACACGCTCGATGTGTGGATCGACTCCGGTTCGTCCTCCGTCGCCGTTTTGGACCGTCATCCCGAGCTGCACTGCCCGGCCGATGTGTATATCGAGGGCACCGACCAGCATCGCGGCTGGTTCCAGAGCAGTCTCATGGTCAGCGTCGCCGTGCGCGGTGCCGCGCCGTATAAGACCGTCATCACGAACGGCTTCGTCGTCGATACCAGCGGCAAAAAGATCAGCAAAAGCGACCAGGGCAGCGACAAAGCCGCCAAGCCCATGACCGCCGACCACTACTACAACAAATACGGCGGCGACATGGTCCGCCTCTGGGCCGCCAGCGTTGACTACCAAAACGACGTCCCCTTCAGCGAAGAACTCTTCCAGCAAACCGGCGAGAGCTACCGCCGCATCCGCAACACCTTCCGCGTCTTGCTTGGCAATCTGCATGATGCTCCCAAACCATCTGCGTCTCCCACAGATTCAGGGAGGCCAGCAGATTCCCAAAAACAGGCAGACTCAGATTCAAAAAATCAATCTGTGGGCCTCCCTGAATCTGCGGGAAATCCTTCCCCGTCCTACACCCTCATTGACCGCTGGATCCTCGAGCGCCTCCACACCGTCACCGCCGAGTGCCTCGCCGGTTATGCCGCCTACGACTTCCGCAAGGTCGTCTCCACCATCACCCAGTTCGTCTCCGGGGATCTCTCCGCGCTCTACATCGACATCACCAAGGACCGGATGTACTGCGACGCCGAGAACAGCCCGCGCCGCCGCGCCACCCAGGCCGCCATCCGCGAGATCACCGAGACCTTGGTCAAACTCCTCGCCCCCATCCTCGCCTACACCGCCGACGAGACCTGGGAATTCCTCGGCCACAGCGACAGCGTGCACCTTCAGGCCTTCCCCGTTTGTAGTCCCGGCTTTAGCCGGTCTGGTGAGCCCGACTCCGCAACAGCCGCCGTCGAAGACCTCCTCAAAGCCCGCGCCGTCATCCAGCAGGCCATCGAGGCCGCGCGTCAGGCCAAGCAGATCGGCTCCAACCTCGAAGCCACCGTCAAGCTCACCCTTCCCGAAAAAGGCTTCACCCACGCCATCTTCAGCGACCTCCCCGCCCTCCAGGAGTTCTTCATCCTCAGCGACCTCCACCTCACCCGCGGCCCCGACCTCGCCGCCACCGTCGAAGTCTGCACCAATCCCAAGTGCGAACGCTGCTGGCGCCTCCTCCCCGACGTCGGCACCCACGCCGACCACCCGACGCTCTGCGGCCGGTGCGCGGAGGCGGTGGGGTGATCCAGAGAAGCCTGATTGCTATCGCGTCAAGGACTGCACATCGTGCATTATTTTTCGGCGTGATTTGGAGAAAAACGCACTCAACCCTGAAGCGGTAACGACATGAATACTCTCCCGATGCATGGATACCCATGGATCATTGATGACGTCATCCCGAAAATCGTGGCCAAGTCCTTCGGGAGTGGCGAAAGGCTGCTTTAGAATGACGTGTTGATGCTCTTTTGTCTCTGGAGGGTCCTTAAGAGTTCCTGAGTGTAGTTCGGTTGTCGAAAGTTCTGATTCAACGACGAGGAGCTTTGCTGTGGTAACGAGGACCGGAACAAATCGTTCTATTTTTATCCGAGTTGACCGTTTTCCATGACGACGAGCCATGAATCCAAGGAATGCGCCTGCAATTTGGTTCCCTGCTTGGAAAATTGGATCTTGGTCGATGCGATTCTTTTTTTTATCAAATTCGAATCCTTCTGAGCAAACTGGAAGGCCATCAGTTGTCCCATTCGCTACGATGCTAAGTGCTCCGGCAATTGATGACTCGCGTGATGTTTTGTACGTCGGGTCAATATCTTTGAAAAAGATCCAAACCTTATTTTGGATGTCCACTCTTTTGCATTCGATTACGAAGAAGAGATCCTGTTCATGGGGGTTTCGATCAAACGCGAGAATATCGGCCACTCTGGTTTTCCCAAAAGATTCGCCAATCTCTTCACCAGCGATATGGAGATCTTCATAGGTGCGCAGCTCTTGAATTACCCGCTTTTTGAAAAACACCCCATGCGCATTTAATGCTTCGTGAATGTCGTCGGGCAGAAGCGGTTGTGATGTTGGTGGATGCAAATTCATGCAGGTGCCTATCACCAGAAGCACCCTAGGCGCAAGGTCCAACAGTTACGGAAAACGACGTCACAGTGACGTCATGGTGCAGCTCACTGACAAACTCCATTCACTCTTCACGACGGCTTCCGCTCAGGTTCGGCATCCTTCTTCTTCACTGACTGCG
The DNA here is from genome assembly GCA_015075365.1 of Verrucomicrobiaceae bacterium. Lineage (GTDB taxonomy): Bacteria > Verrucomicrobiota > Verrucomicrobiia > Verrucomicrobiales > Verrucomicrobiaceae > Prosthecobacter. The sequence continues at coordinate 1,343,862 of JABTUN010000002.1, read as the reverse complement.
GGACCTTTGGGGGCGGAATTAAGATGCCGCCTGAACCGCCGGACCAACGGCCGGAGGCGGGGAAACGGGGGCAGGGTGCAACTGGCTGACAAAATCCCTTCCGCCATCCAATCGCGTCCCAAGCCCCTCCGAAGCCCGTGACCCGCGAAGGCAGGCACCCCGGCCCACCCACGGCTCCTGCCGCCACCCCACCTCTCGTAGCCTGGGCTTTCCAGCCTGGGCTCCCCGCGCCAGCACAGCCTAGGGCTTGTTTGAAGACCAACTTGGGCATCAAAAGAAATGCGCCAGCAGAGTAGCCATCTCGCTCCGCCGAGATGAGCAGACAGCTCTCGCTGAACTGCAGGCCCGGGAATTCGTCCGCGGTTTGGCCCGCCACACGCTCCGTTCCTCTCGCGGAGCGAGAGGACTACCATGCTTCGCCCGGGCGCGCTCTCTGAGTTTTCAAACACGCCCTGGAAACGCGATGCTACCGCCACCTCCGCAGCCGTCACCATGACGCCCGGCAAACTCAATCTGTGGGACCGCAAACTCAATCTGCGGGACCGCAAACTCAATCTGCGGAACCGCAAACTCAATCTGCGGGACCGCAAACTCAATCTGCGGGACCGCAAACTCAATCTGCGGGACCGCAAACTCAATCTGCGGGACCGCAAACTCGATCTGCGGGACCGCAAACTCGATCTGCGGGACCGCAAACTCGATCTGCGGGACCGCAAACTCAATCTGCGGAACCGCAAACTCGATCTGCGGGACCGCAAACTCGATCTGCGGGACCGCAAACTCAATCTGCGGGACCGCAAACTCGATCTGCGGGACCGCAAACTCGATCTGCGGGACCGCAAACTCGATCTGTGGGACCGCAAACTCAATCTGTGGGACCGCAAACTCAATCTGCGGGACCGCAAGCTCAATCTGCCGGAGGGGGATTCCAGCCAGCCGACGGCAGAAGCGGGGCCGGGCAAAAGGCTGCCAGAATCCTTTCCTGCCTCCCTTTTCGCCGGCCCTGGAAGATCTCGCAGGGTTAGACCGGTTCTCAAAATGTTGGTCAGATTCCCGGCGGCGGGGCAGCCCCATTGGCGGCGTCATTCGCTCGTCAGCTGGTGTTCCAACAGCCTCCTCGCTCTTTCCTTGCCACTGAAGCCGCCGCGCTCGCCGGTCATTTCAGACATTCTTTTTGAGAAACGGCCTACGAAGGCCCGCCGGCGCGCAGGGGGAGCCTGGCGAAGTGAGCCAGGCCCCGTTTGACAGCGCCGGCAGCGGCATGAGCCCGAACAACATGAGCATGCTGGACGTCCCTTTGGGCGGTCCGGACATGGAGGCGCTGCGCCTGACAGGCTGCTGAAAAACACCGCAAGACCTGCGGACCGGGTCACTGCCCCGATCTACAGGATGGCGGACCGGGTCACTGCCCCGATCTACAGCCGTGCCATGATCTACTGCGCGGATGCTCGCGCTGTTGTAGCACCGGCCAGTGGCCGGTGATGGCGTTTTTCAGCAACGCGCTGAAGCTCGATGAGATGATGCTCAACGGGCGGCGGCGAGGCCCGGGGCCTGCCCCGTGCTGCGGGGGAAAGGGAAGGAAGCAGAGGTGGACAGCCCGCTGCATGCCCTGATAGCCTCGCCGCATGAAAGCGCTCATTCTTGTCATGAATGCCTGCATTTTCGCGGGCGCGGTGTTGTCCGCGGACACCTTCCCGAAGTCGTATGGCGCGATCAAAGCGTCTCTCGACAAGGTTCCGGCGATCGACACGCACGATCATTTGTGGCGGTGGGATGAGCTGCCGGGATGGCGGGAGGCGGAGGACGGGACGCGGGTGATGAACCTGGCGTCGATCTGGCAGAACAGCTATTTGAGCTGGTTCAATGCGGTGCCGGGCTGGAGGCCGCGCGAGAAGTTCACGGACTGGTGGCAGCGGGCGAAGCCGGGCTTCGCGGATGTGCGGGCGATGAGCGTGTATCGCTACACGCTGCCGGCGTTGCAGGATTTGTATGGCGTGGATTTTGAAGCGGCGGATGACGCTCAAATGGCGGCGCTGAATGATCGCATCGTGGCGAACTACCGCGACCAGCGCTGGTTGTATGAGGTGATCACAGAGCGGGCGAACATCGAGGTGATGCTGAATGATCCGTATTGGGAGCCGTTCGACTTTGCATCGCACTACGGCTTTGTGGGCAACGTGCTGCGGCTGAATCCGCTGTTCCGCGGCTTTCATCCGTCGGAGTTCGCGGTGACGAAGGGCGGGCGGAAGGAGAGCCCGTATGATTTTGCGAAGGCGAAGGGCATCAGGATCGGGAGTTTTGAGGATTACCTGGCGTTCGTGGAGCGCGTGTTTGTGCTGGCGAAGGAAGCAGGGCTGGCGGGCCTGAAGCACACGCTGGCGTATCAGCGCACGCTGGATTTCGCGAAGGCGACGAAGGAGCAGGCGGCGGAGGCGTTCGGGAAGGAGAGGAAGGACCTGAAGCCGGAGCAGGTGAAGGCCTTCGAGGACTTCATGATGTGGCATCTGTGCGGGCTGAGCGCGAAGCATGCGCTGCCGTTTCAGATTCACACCGGCCATGCGCGCATCCAGGGCTCGAATCCGATGCTGCTGGCCGATTTGATCGCGGAGAACCCGAAAACGACGTTCGTGCTGTTTCACGGCGGCTTTCCGTGGGTGGGTGAGTCCGGCGCGATCGCGGCGAGGATGAAGAATGTGTATCTCGACTCGGTATGGCTGCCGACCTTGAGCCAGACGATGGCGAAACGGGCCTTTCACGAGTGGCTGGATGTGCTGCCGGCCACGCGCATCCTGTGGGGCGCGGACTGCAATCACGCCGAGGGCATCTACGGCGCGACGGAGTTCACGCGGCGCGTGCTGGCGGAGGTTTTGGCGGAGCGCGTGGATCGCGGGGACCTGCGCATGGCGGACGCGCAGCACATCGGGAGGCTGATCTTGCGCGAGAACGCGCTGCGGGTGTTTCCGGGGCTGCGGGCGAAGCTGTGGCGGCACAAGCAGGCGAAGATGACGCCGCCGTGAGCGCGGCCTTTGTGATTTGGTGCGCGTGGCTTGCTCCGGGCTTGCGGGGTGGCGCGCAGTGGTGGCAGGCTCCGCGCATGAACTCGTCCATCTGCCGCACACTCAGCACCATCTGCTTCCAGGCCGGAATTTTCTCCATTGTGCTCTCCATCTGGATCTGGTGGATCAAGGGCGGCGCGGCCGACCTGCCGGAGGAGCAGGCGCACGCGGAGCGTTTTGGCATCTTCATCGGCCTGTGGGCGCCGACACTCTTGATCCTCTCGAACCGCTTCGACCGCTACGCGGACAAGGCGAAGGAGCTGCCCGGCATGCGAGTGACGGAGGAGTCCGACCAGGGCTGAGGTGAAGTCCCAAGCATGATGGGCCGAAAGAGAGGAAAAAGGAGAAAAAAGGAAGGGCGGGTTTCGGATTCCTCCCCGACCTTTTTTTACCTCTTGTCTCTTTTTCGGCCATCCATCTGTGAAGTTGCCCGAGTGGAGCTACGGAGCAGCCAGCGCGGCCTCACATGCCAGGCAGCACAGGTTGAAAACCCGTGCCACTTTCTTTCAAGGCCGGGCCAGCGCGGCCTCGCGGGCTTTGAGATCGAGCATGGCTAGAATCTCGGCCTTCGATTCCTCGAAGGCGGGGAGGCGGGAGGGGCGGGTTTCGATGAGGCGCACGATGTGCCAGCCGAGGCCGGTCAAAAACGGCTGGCTGGTCTCGCCGGGCTTCAAGGACTCGACCTCGCGGATGAAGTCCGCCGGCATGCGCTCGCGCGTGAACCAGCCGAGATCGCCCTGGAGTGTCTTGGTTCGTTGATCCTCGGAGAACCGGGTGGCGGCCGCGGCGAAGGTGAGCTCTCCGGCCAGCAGTTGACGATGAATCGCGCGGATTTCGGCCTCGCGGTCGGGCTTGGTCTTCTCATGACGCGTGAGGAACACATGAGCGGCGTGGAAGGCGGGCGGGATGCGCAGGGATTCCTTGTGCGCGTCATACCAGGCGCGTGCCTGCGCCTCGGTGATGCGGGGCATGCGTGTTTCGAGCTCGCGCTGCGCGGCCTGCTCGGCGGCGATGCGTTGTTTGAGCTCCGCCTCTGTCAACCGCTGTCCCGCCAGCCGCTTTTGGTAGTCCTGATCGGTCTGAAACTGACGCCGGTGCGTTTCAAACTCGGCCTTGGCCTCCTCGGAAACCGCCGCGGCTGTTGATGTCGCTGGAGGCCTGGCCTGCAACCCCTTCCACACCAAAACCGCCGCCACGATGATGGCGATCAGCGGGAGGAAGATGATTTCGAAGCAGCCTTTCATTCAGCGCGGCAGGGTGAAGCGCCGGTCAGCCGGCGGCAACCAGGAATGCCCTGGGCATGGCACGGCATCGTGCCACTTTTTTTGCATGGCAGCGGCATAATGGAACGGCTATGACGGGCGCATGGCACAACCATCATCTCCATCACCACACAAGCTCGGCCATGTGGGCACTCTCTACGCTGTCATCGAGGAGGGCGTGATCCGTCCTGGGGTCACGGCCTTGCTGCTGGTCTGGCTGTGCCGTCGCACGCAGCTTGCGGATGCTCCTGTTCATGTGTGGGTGACCCTGGCACCGTTGCTTTATGTCATCTGGCTCATCCTGCACCTGGCGCTGTGCGCGCTGGACGCGGCGGTGCTGGCAAAGTGGGTAAAAAAGCCCCGGCGGTTTCAGGAAGGCGTGGACGATCCGAAAATCGGCCGCCACTTTCTCCTGTGCCTGAAGATGTACCTGCGCTACGCGCTGATCCAGTCCCTCCCGATGGTGACCTTTTTGATGCGGGCGATGTGGGTGCGGAATCTCGTCTTCCGTGCCTACGCCCCGTCATTTGACTGCCACTACTCCGCCGTGCTCTCCCGGCAGATCACCGACCCGGAGCTGACTTTCATCGACCAGGATGTGATCGTGGGGGACGAGGCGCGGCTGGTGGCGCACAACGTGGCGCGCACGCCGGACGGGCTGGTGTTGTTTCAAAGCGCGCCGATCCGGCTGGAGCGCGGATGCATCATTGGCGGCGGCTCGCTGATCGAGCTGGGGGTCGTGGTGGGGCGTTACTCGATCGTGGAGTCCTGCTCGCACGTGAGGGCGTTCACGCAGATCCCTCCCGGCCAGGTGTGGGGCGGGAATCCGGCCGTTTACCGGCGAGACCGCGAAGACATGCCCGCCGCCCGGCCGCCGGTGGAGGCCCCGGCGGCGGTGATGGCTCCGCAGGAAACGCTTTCCCTGATCGCGCGCGCGCTGGGGTTGCCGGAGGAGAAGGTGACCGCGGCCTCGACCTCCAAAGATTTTCCGGAATGGGACTCCCTCGGGATGATGTCGATCGCGGCGGCGCTGCATTCGCGTCATGGTGTGCAGCTTGAGGCGGAGAGAGTGTTCGCGCTGAACTCGGTGGCTGCGGTGATCGAGGCCGTCGGGCGGATGCAGAAACGGGAGGCAGAGCGTCCTGTCGCGGAGGTTGTTGACGCGGAGTTGCTGCCCCTGCAAAACCTGGCAGAGGCCACGGCCTGGCTCGCCGCGGCTCCAGGCGCGGTCACGGCAGCCCGTACGGTGCAGGTCCGCATCTCGGCCACGTTTGTGGCGCAGCCGCTGGAGGATGCGCTGCGGCTGTGGACGCGCGCGTTTGGCATCGAGTCCGTCGTGCGCTTCGCGGACTTCAACCAGGTGGCGCAGACGCTTTTGAGCCCCGGAGGCCTGTTTGACCAGCCGGCGGCAGGATTTCATGTGGTGCTGGCGCGGCCGGAGGATTTCCCGGGCGGGAAGGAGCAGGCGGAGGCGGTGCTCTCCGCGGTGCGCGCCCATGCCGCGCGCACGAAGAGCGTGCTGCTGGTGGCGGATCTCCCGCCTGCCTTGCGCGGCGGCGGCGGCGCGGAGGTGGATGAACTGCGCCGCTGGTGGCGCGAGCAGCTCAGCGGGATCGCCGGTGTGCGTGTCCTGGGCTTCACCGCGCTGGTGGAGGAGCTGGGCCTGGAGGCAGCCACCGATGCGCGGATGGAGGCGGCTGCTTCCGCGCCATTCTCACCGGCTTTGTATCAACGCCTGGGGATCGCGCTCGCGCGCGAGGTGCGCGCCTTTTGCCTGCCGCCAAAAAAAGTCATCGCGGTGGACGCGGACGGCACGCTGTGGGACGGCATCGTGGGGGAGGACGGAGTGGAGGCGGTGAGCGTGGGGGCATCGCATCGAGCCCTGCAGGAGAGGCTGGCCGCGTTGCGCGCGCGGGGCGTGCTGCTGGTGCTCCTGAGCAAAAACGCGGAGCAGGATGTGCGGCGCGTTTTGGCCGAGAAGCCGGCCATGTTGCTCAAGGAGGCCGACTTTGCCGCGATGCGCGTGAACTGGCTGCCGAAACCGGACAATCTGCGTGCCATCGCCGCGGAACTGGGGCTCGGCTTGGATGCCTTCGTCTTCCTCGATGACAACCCGGTCGAAAAGCTGGAGGTGGCGGCGCATTGCCCGTCCGTCACCATCCTGCCGGGAGAGCCGGAGTCGTTCGCGGGCGCGCTGGACCGGCTGTGGTGCTTTGACGGGGCAGGGAGCACGCGGGAGGATGCGGCGCGCGCGGCCTTTCAGCAGCAGAATGCGGTCAGGGAGGCCGTGCGCGGTACTCTGGGGGATTTGCAAGCCTACTTGAGATCGCTTGAGCTTGTCGTCGAGGTCCGCCGCGCGCTGCCGGACGAGCTGCCGCGCCTGTCGCAGCTCTCGCTGAAGACGAACCAGTTCAACACGTCCCTGCGCCGCCATTCCCTGCCGGAAATCCAGGCCCTGGCATCGACGCACGAGCTGTGGTCCGTTTCCGCGCGCGACAAGTTCGGTGACTACGGTCTCGTCGGCGCGGTGGTCGGGACATCGGGTCAAACGGGCTGCTATGAGATCTGCGATCTGTTCCTGAGCTGTCGCGCGCTGGGGCGTGGTGTGGAGGACGCGCTGCTGCATGTGCTGGCCGCGCATGCGCGCCAGGCCGGCGCGCGGTGCCTGGGCGCGGTTTTCAACGCCGGGCCGCGCAACGAGCCTGCGCTGCTGTTTCTGCGGCGCCACGGATTCCAGGAGGCGGCCGGTGGACGCCATGAAATCCAACTGGATGGCGTGCCAGGGGCTCCGGCGCATGTCCGCCTCCTGGCCTGACGGGGCGGCGGGGGATTCAAGTTAAGGGTTGCCAGCGGCGGGCCAAAGCCGCAGACTCCGTGCGGGTTAGCAATCCTTCACGCTCATGACGCACGGTTCCCCGGACGATTTGTCTCCTTCACCACCACCGTCGTCGAGATGGATGAGCGTGGTGCTCAGCACGATTTTTGGCGCGGGCATCGGCGCGGGTGTTCTCTACGTCACCCAGGTGAACCCGTCGCTGCTTGGCGGTGGAAAAACAGAAACGCAGACTGCAACGGCATCCGGGTTGCCCGTGGAGGTGATGGATGAGGAGGAAAAGCCGGTCGTGCACGCGGGGCTGCCGCGCACGGGGCTGGAGGTGGGAAATCTGCCGCCGGAGGAGCCGGTGCAGTCGATCAAGATCACGATTGGCGTCGGAAAAGACGGCGCGGCGCTTGGCGAGCCGGTGGATGTACATCTGGGGCTGGGATTTCCGCTGCGGCTGTATCCGCTGGGCGGCGCGGAGCGTCAGCCGTCCTTCGCAGCCTATCCGCATGCGACGACGCTGAACCGCGAGACGACCAGCATCGAGCCGGGACAGATGGCGACGTTTGAGTTTTCGGCCAGGGACGGCGACATCGGCCTCGACGAACTGCGCACCACGCCGCAACTGCTCGCCGAGGTGAAGTGCGGCGACATCCAGCGCGCCGGTTTCGCCTCGCAGGGACGCAGCGCGTGGATTCTGGCCGGTTATCGCATCGAGGTGAACGGGAAGCTCTTCGCGGCGAACGGCACGGTCGATGCAAATCCGCAGATGAGGCTGATCGAGAGCCGGGAGAAGCTCCAGCGCCTCATTCCCGAGTATGAGGCCCTCGCGACGCGAAACGACCTCAACGACACGGAAAAAACCACGCTGGCCGCGCTGCATGCGCAGGTGCGTGAGTTGAACGGGCGCGTCTCTGGAGCCGCGCCGTGGTTTGCGGAGAATCTGCCCGGCAAAGCGCCTGCGGGCGCGGTGAACCAACTGCGTGTCACTCTGACGAGCGGCGGCGACAAGCAACCGGGCACGAAAAATCCGCTCTACCTGCATGTGGGCGCGAAAAAATTCCTCCTCAGCTCTGAAAGCGATCCGCTGCGCGATGAGCCGGACGCGCAGACCTTTGACATCGCCAGCTTTGACCTGCTGGTGAATCCGCTGACGGGTGATCTGCTCGGCAGGCCGGGCATCGGCGTCATCGGCAGCGGTGGAAAGGCGGACGCGGTGGCGGATCGCGCGAAATTGAAGCGCGTGGTCGTCGAGGCGGACGGGAAGGCCGTTTATGACAGTGATTTGAAGCCGGATGACCAGCGTGTGCTCGCGGATTTGTGGCTGGCGCCTGCCGCGCATCTCGATGGCAGCGGCGCGGTGGTGCAAAACGCGCCCGCTCCGAATGTGGTGGCGCTTTGGAGGGCTGGAATGCCTGCCGTGGCTGGTGGTGTGCCGCCGCTGCCGGAGCCGCCGCTGAAACTAGCGCCCACGCCGCCGCTGGTGCTGCCACCACCGCCGCCGCTGTTGCCGCCAGTGCGCAGCATTCTGCCGACAGGGCTGCCACCGCCGAATGCGCTGGGGCTGCTGCCGCTCATCAATGCGCTGGCGAATCTGCTCACCCCCGTGCCGCCACCGGCCGCGCCGCTCATCAGCGGCGTGCGCATCGCGCCTGCGACGCCCATCGTGTGCAATGGCGATGTCGTGACCGTGGGGTGGAACGCCGCCGGGAACACCGCGCAGATCGCCGCGTGGCGCGTCGATCTCTTTGGCGTGCTGCCGCATCTGCCGGCGCCCTTGCAGCCCGGACCGCTGGCGACGATTCTGAACTCATCCGCCGGGCCGATCACACTTGCCGGAGGCAGCGCGCGCATCCGGCGTGTGATGCCCGCGATTTCCGCGGCAGGCATCGCGGCGGCCAATCTGCCCTATCTCTATGTCCAGCCCATCGTGACGGCGCTGAACGCGCGCGGTCAGGTCATCACAGCGGCCACGGGCTCGATTCTGCCGTTGTTTCCCAACGGCACGACGGTGGGCCGCGCGGGTTTTCTACGCGGGCCGACGCTGCCGCCGAGCGTGGCTGGAAACGCGCCCGCGCCGAGTTTCCAGGTGACGCTGCCGCCCACGGTGCCTCCCGCGCCGCCCGCCGCGCTGCAAAACTGGGCCGCCATGTTCACCACGGACCCGGGGGCGGTGCGCAGCGCGTGGCTGCTGAATGCGGAGCAGCCCGCGCATTTCGGCCAGATCTTCGCCTCGCATGAAAACACAGCGGGCGTCGGTGGCTTGCTGCAACCGTCCTTCAACACCGCCATCCGGCCCACCAGCGGTGGCGCGGAGCAGATGACGGTGCGCTTCGAGGGCTTTGTGGCCGTGCCCGCCGCGCCGTTCAACACGCTGCGCGCCGTGGCGCATCTCGGCTTCATCGGCGGATCGAATCCCACGACGAACGGCGTCGTCCTGGCACGCGCGGAACTGAGCGCGGGCCCGATTCGACGCAATCGTGCGGGGAATGTCTCCGGTGCGAGTCCCTTCCAGCCGCTCTTTACGCTGCAAACCGACGCCGGGCAATACAACCTCGTCAAAACCGCCGGTGGCGTGGCACAACCGATGACGCTCGTTGACATCCCGCTGCGCATCACACGCGCGGCGGCGAACAACATGGCCGGTTACGGCCTCGGCACGGTGAATGCGGCGGCCTACACACCGCCGGCACCGCTTTCCGCCGCCAATCTCGCCGCGCTCAACGCGGCACTCGCCACGGGTCGCGTGTATGTCACGCTGACCTTCATGACGACGCTCACCTCGCCTGATCCCACGGACGCCGTCGGCGTCTTTGGTGTCCGGCTCGTCCCTGATCCCTCGCTATGAAAACGGTCTCTGTTTTTCTCGCCTTGTTGATGAGCGCTGTTTCGCTGCACGCGGCGGGCGCGGTGCATGGCCGCGTGCTTGGTCTCGATGAAAAGGGGAACTATCTCGGCATCATCGCCGGGGCGAAGATTGAGCTGCAAAACGACGCGGGTGCGGTTGTGGCGAGCACGACGAGCAGCTACACGGGCTTTTACGCGATCAACGGCCTGAGCGCCGCGCCGTATCGCTACACGGTGAAGGCCGCAGGTTATCGCGATGAGGCGCACGAGCGCGGATTCGCGCTGCCAGCGGGCGAAACCGACCATGTGCATGACTTCCTGCTCACCAGGGAAGGGAAGGCAGGCGCATCTCAGCCAGCGATGGCACTGCAAAGCGGCCGTCCTGCGGTGCATGGGCGGGTTTACGGCCAGGATTGGCAGGGCAGGCTCATCGGACCGGTTGCAGGCGCGCAGGTCGAACTGCTCTCCGGCGGCCGCGTGGCCGCCACGGCCACTGCGAGCGCCCCGGGCGGCTACTATGAGATCAAATCGCTCCCCTTGAACGAATACACCTACCGCGTCACGGCGGACGGTTACAAGCCGGAGGACGAGCAGCGTGGTTTTTCGGTTCCAAAGGATGCGCTGGAGTATGTGCAGGACTTTTTGCTCACCCAGCCGCCGCCGAAGACCGGACGCTGCGACCTGCCGGTGCTCGTGGTGAAGAAATTTCCAACCACGAAGGACGAGTTTGTCCGCATGCCCATGGCGAACGCGCACATCGTGCTTCTGCCGGTCCAGGCATCCGCGCCATCCCCCACGCGTCCGATTCCCACCGATGCGAAGGGAGAGGCGGTCATTCCCGACGTGCCGGAGGGCGAGTATGGCGTGGCCATTGACGCGCCGGAGTGCGAGCCCTTCACAGGCACGCTGAAAGTGACCTGTGACATGCAGCAGGTTGTGTTCGAGCTGTCACCCTGCAACGAGATCCTGCACAGCTATGTGCGTGCGATGCTTCGCGACGGCTGGGGCCCCACGCCCGCATGCCAGGCCGCGGCGGAAAAGAACTGCAAGCTCGCGCTGCGCAACGATGACAAGAGCTGCGAGGTCGATCTAGCCATGGCCCTGTGCGAGCTGAGCAGCGGCGATCACGACAGCGCGCAGCAGTGGCTGGCGAAGGCGATTGGCAAGAAAAGCGCCAGCAAGTCATGGGACCGCGCGTGCGAGACGCGGCTGTGGCTCAACCTGCTGCATCACAATGCGCAGGCCACGATGCAGGAGCTTCGTTCCATGGTGCTCAATCATTACAGGGACCGGCCCTGCACCGAGGCCGCGAAGGACACCGCCGCCGTGTGCGGCATCGCGCTCGGCATGCTCAAGGGGCCTTGGAAGGACGGGACGACGTCCACCAGCATCGCGCTGCTCGAAACGGAGCTCATGAACGCCTTCGGCGACGGATTGCGCCCGTCCTGCGAGCAGGGGCGCGAGGCGGTGGCCGTGGAGTTTGGCAAGCTGCGCTCCGCCTTTGACGCGGCGAAGAACAGGCTCGTCGCTGACGCCACGCAGAAGCGAAACGCCGAGGTGGCGAAGATGCAGGCGCGGCAGCAGGCCATCCAGACCGAGGTGGCGGTGCTCGATCCTGAAATTCAGCAACTCACGGCCACGGTGGCAGAGTTTGACCGGAATTTCCGCGTGCAGGCCGCCGGATTCATGGGCCTGCAGCAGCAGGCAGCCGCGCAGATGCCCGCGCTGAAAGCGCGCCTGCTGCAGGTCCAGCAATGCATGCTCCAGGACCAGGCAAACCTCTCCAACCAGGCCACGATGCAGTCCTCCATGCTCGAGATCCGCCAGCATCAGGTGGAGATCCAGCAGATCACGGCGCAGATGAACGCGCTGCACGCGCAGGAGCAGCAGGCCGCCATGCAGATCACCAATCTGCAGAACCAAATGGGCGCGGGTGCCGCGCAGGCCCGTGCGCAGCTCGAAACGAAATCTTTGCAGCGCAACACGCTCGCCGCCGAGTTTGACCGCCTGGAGGCCGCGCGCACCGCGCCGTTTGATCCGACAAAACTCACCACGCCGGAGCTCGACGATCTCGCGCGCCGCCAAAACGCCGTCAAAACCTACCGCGATCTGCCGCTGGAGACGCGGCGGGAGGAATTGATGAACGACATGGACTGCGGAGCAGCCAAGGAGCCGAGGCTCGCCATCTCCCAGCCCATCGAAATCATGGCTCCCGCGCCGCCGCGCACCGCCGTGCCGGGGACGGTGACTCCGGTGAAAGCGCTGCCCGTTGCTCCAAGCGCCCCTCCGCCCGCCAACCTGGGAGATGCCGCCGAGATCGTGCTGAACAACACACTGCCGCAGGAGATTCGGGTCTTCACGCTGCCTGCTGGAGCTGAAAACGAGCAGCTCGCCCGCCAGCTCAAGCCCGGCGAGGAGGCGCTCGTCCCCGCGCGCATCGGCCAGACCTTCATCGTGCGTGATCTGCGCGGTGGGGAGATCCAGCGCCACCGCGTGGCGAAGAAGATCGACCGCCTCAGGCTCGTGCCGCGTTGAGGTTCACACCTGCACCAGCCCGCGCCGGATCGCCTCCGCGGTGGCTTGGGCGCGGTCGTTGGCCTTTAGTTTGACCAAGATGCGGCTGACATGCTGCTTCACCGTGTCTTCGGAAATGCCGAGCGTGGCGGCGATTTCTTTGTTGGCGTTGCCCCGGGTGACGAGAGTGAGGATTTCACGCTCACGAGGGGTGATCTCCGGTTCGGCGAGGCGGTCTTTGAGACGCTGGGCGATGTCGGGAGGCAGCGTGCGTTCGCCCCGGGCGACAGCGCGGATGGCGGCCAGCAAATCGTCGCGGGAGGAGGATTTTTGGAGGTAGCCGAGCGCACCGGCTTTGAGCGCGGCCTGGATCTCCTCGTCGCGGGCAAAGGTGGAGAAAATGAGCACGCGGGCGGCGGGATGCTCCCGCAGCAGCGCGGCGGTGGCGTCGATGCCGTTGAGGCCGGGCAGTTGCAGGTCCATCAGCACGACATCCGGCTTTTTTTGGGAGAAGAGCGTTAACGCGTCCTCGCCCCGGTCCGCCTCGCCGACGACTTGGAGGTCGTCCTCAAGCTCCAGCGAGGCCACGAGGCCGCTGCGGACGACAAAGTGATCGTCGATGAGGAGGAGGGTGGTCATGCGGGAAAAGTGCTCAGTGCTCAGTGCTCAGTGCTCAGTGGAAGAGTGGTCGTGATTTGGGTGCCTTGGCCGTGTTCGCTTTCCCATTTCACCTCCGCGCTGATTTTGCGCGCTCGTTCGCGGATGCCGATGCAGCCGAAATGGCCGGGTTTGCCGTGGGTTTCGGACTGGGGGTCGAAGCCGTGGCCGTTGTCAGTGATGCGGAGGGTCAAGGCAGTTGGAGTGGTGGAGTGATGGAGTGATGGAGTGGTGGAGAGGTGGAGGGTGATGTGGGTGGCGGCGGCGTGCTTGAGGGCGTTCGTGATGGCCTCCTGGGCGATCATGCGGAGGTGGTGCGTGATGTGCGGCGGGATGGCGGGAATGGGATGGAGATCGAGGATGACCTCGACTCCTTCCGGAACGCGGGAGGCGAGGAGTCGCAGGGCCTCGGGGAGCGTGGTGACGTGCTCGGTGTCTCGCAGGTCGGAGACGAGGTTGCGGGCCTCGCTCTGGATGCGGGAGACGAGGCTGCGGGAGGTTTCGAGCAGCGTGCGGGCCTTTTCATCGAGCGGGCGCGTGGTGGCGGCATCGAGGCGGAGGGACAGGCCGGCGAGCTCTTGCTCCAAGGTGTCGTGGAATTCGCGGGCGATGCGCTGGCGCTCCTCGCGGGTGGCTTGATGCGCGACCGTTTGCTCCAAGCGGGTGATCTGCCGGCGCTGGAGCGTGATCCACACGAGCGTGAGCAGGATGACACCACCGAGCACGGCGATGGCGATGACGAGCCGCTTCGCATTCCAAAAGGGCGCGGTGCTGAGCACTTCGAGGTCACGCGAGGATCGCAGCAGCAGCGAGGCACGCTCCGGCTGCGAGCGGAAACCTTTGTCCGTGCTCGATTCGATGAGGCAGATGCCGGTGAGCAGGCAGGCGGAGCCGATTTCGAGATTCGGCGCGGTTTTTTCGAGCAGGAAGGCGCGGATCGAGGTGCCGCCGGAGGTGAAGCGCAGCTCAAAGCCCTCCGACGTGCGGAAGAAGTCATTCAAGACCGCAGGCGTGGTGAGGCGCACGAGGTCGGCATCATGCGAGCCGTTCTGAAACCGTGAAAGCGTGACCGGCGAGGCCTCGGGCTCGTTTTGCGGCTCGGAGCTCAACACGACCGCATCGGCCAGCGAGGCGCTGAAACCCTGCATGATGGGAAAACCGAGGATTTCGGCAAAATGGCCGGTTTGGAGTGTTGGTGTCGTGGAGAGATGGATGGCGATGGAGGGCGAGAGCAGCGGTTCATCGACCTTCGCATCGCGTGGCGGCGGCGGCGGGGTGGCATCGCGCAAAAAGACGCGACCATCCTCAAACGCGGCCAGCACGGTGCCGCGGATGCGCACGCGATGATGCGGCTCATCAGCGGCTCCGAAGTGCAACAGGTTCGCCGCGGAGGTCACGGGCAGTTTTTCAACCTCCGGCGCGGTTTGCGAGATCACGACATCACTCCAGTCGGTGACGCGAAGGTAGGGAAACACGAGCTGGCGGCGGTCATTGATGCCACCGGCGGCCAGCGCGGTGATGCGCAGACGGGCGTCGATGACTTTCGGTGCCGATTCGGGAGGCGCATCGACCCGCACCTCAATGACACGGCTGCCCATGGCGAGCCGCAGCAGCGAGCGATCCTCGTCCAGCGGCGTCAAGGTGCGCCCGAGGCCCTCGACGAGCACGCGTTGATAGTGAAAGCGCCCCGTGGCGAGGTCGTCATAGCTCGCAGGCACTGGCGCGGGCGGTGCCTCGTGGCCGAGGAGTTCCAGCTCGAGCACATCGACGCCAGGAAAATACAGCCCCGGCGTGCTCGTGCCCTTCACCCGCACGCGGTCGCCGACACGCAGGTCATTGCGGGCGGGCTTGAAGTGCAGGTGCGTGCCCGCCGTGCCATCCTGCACAAACGCCGTGCCGCCACTCTCGACGAAACCGATCACGCCCGTGAGATCGACCGGCAGCTTATCCAGGCTGCGCTCATAGGGCAGCATGCGGATGTCGATGGCGCGTGTGAGCTGCGCCTCAGCGGCGCATGGCAGGCACAGGGCGGCGAGCAGGGCATGGAGGAGCTGTTTCATGCCGCGCGTTCAGTCCTTCGTGGGATCGTCACCGCTTTGCAGCCTGCGGACGAGCTCCTTCACCTCGTGGGCGCGGCGCATGTCGCGGAACTGGACCTCGATGCCGGCATTCGCGGCGGTGGAGAAGTCGATCGTGCCGAGGCCCAGCATGCCTTTGATGCCGCTTTCATAGACATCAATGCTGCGGATGTCACAGATGCGCGCCTCCTTGGAGTTCCGGCCGATGATGCCCCATAGCAGCTCCACGCGCTGCGGCGTGACGATGTGATCATGGGTGACGCGGGCCACGAACACGCCAAACAGCACGATGAAGGACAGCACGAGCGCCACCAGCGCATACACGGGCTCAAAGAGAAACAGCAGGCCCGCGGCCACCGCCAGCAGCAGGGCCAGGAGGAGGGTCTTGGAGTAGGCGAGCCATGAGGGATGCGAATGGTGCAGGATCACCTCGCCGCCGGCGGTGTAGGCGTAATCATCCCCGCCGTCGTCCTCTTCCTCGTCTTCAGCTTCTTCCTCAGCCTCCCCGGGCGGGCCTTCAAAGTCGGGCGTGATCTCACGGAAGGCGGGGCGCGCCACCGGGGACTCGCGCGGCGGGCGCATGCCGCTGATGACCTCCCCCACGGTGTGCATGGCGCCCGTTTCATCGCACTCCACCATCTCCCCGCGTGCCAGCGAGCCGCGGGCGACGAGAATGTAGAGATCTTCCTTGGTGAGAGGATCGCTGAAAGCCGGGTGGTTCTGGAGGGCGTAGCGGGCGGGCATGTTGGCAGGCAGGAGTGCCTGCCTCACTTTCCTACTCTGCCTCAGGAGCGGGCGGGAGCAAATCCTCCCGCTTCATCAAATCGGCCACCTTGAGCAGGATCAGCTCCCCCTTGGGCGTGCGCACGATCTCGCCGAGATAGGGCGTGAGGCGGTCCACCTCGCTGATGGCGGAGTGGACGAGGCTGGTGAGGATGCGCGGGTCGTGGCGGTGCGGCGGGAAGATGTTCGTGGCGCGGAAGAGCACGGTGCCGCTGTCCCAGTCGAGCTCGAAATTGCCGATGTTGAGCTCGCGATTGGTGCGCATGAGCAGCTCGCACACGGGCAGTCGGTGCGTGGCGGGCACCTCCAGCGTGCAGGTGGCCACCACGCTGGCGATGTGCGTCTCCCCGTACACCTGGACATGCAGCGGCACCTTCGTGTGGTGCGCCTCAAAGTCCGCCTCGATCACCGCGTGCCCCGGCACCTCGCGGTAGTGCCATCCCATTTCCTTGAAGGCGCTCAGCGTGGCTGCATACAGGGCGGACATGGAAAAGACGGGAGGCGGAAACTCAAAAGTGGTCGGGACGGCGAGATTCGAACTCACGACTTCTTGCTCCCAAAGCAAGCGCTCTACCAGGCTGAGCTACGTCCCGAAAACTGGATTCCCCCGGCCGGTCTGGCGAGGGGCGGCGATAGTCGCCGTGAAACGCGGGTGCGCAAGAGGAAAGGCGTCCTCCTCACTTGGGTCCGATGCACCAGAGGTTCTGGTAGCCCCGGATGTAGAGGCGGCCGTCGCTCACGGCGATGGAGCCGATGATTTTTTCCCCCAGGGAGTTGGTGGCCAGCAGCTCGAACTTCGGCGCGGCCTTGAAGACAAAGCAGTCGCCGCCCTGGTTCGCCGCGTAGCACTTGCCGTCCGCGCTGAGCACCAGGGAGGACCAGTTCTGGCCGGTGGGGCCGGGGCCTTTCACACGCTCGTTATAGACCAGCTTCCCGGTCTTGATGTCACGGCACTCCACGATGCCGCCGTCCGTCAGGATGTAGTGGTGGCCGTCATGCACCACACCGCTGCCGATGCGCTGCTGCACGCGCGGCTCGTGCCAGACGCGGTTTTTCTCGGTCACATCGCCGCTGCCCCCGGTCTTCACCGCCATGGCCGCGCCGCCGTAGCCGCACATGGCGATCATGAGGCCGTCGGCATAGACGGGGGAGTTATAGACGAGCTTGGTGAGCCCCTCGCACGTCCACAGTTCCTTCCCCGTCATCGGATCAAAGGCGCAGGCGCGTCCAGGGTAGGACATGAGCAGCTCGTAGCGGCTGCCGGTCTTGCGCAGGATGGGATCACTCCAGGAGCCGAGCCAGTTTTTGTTTCCCGCCTCGCCGGAGTCGCCGCCGGGTTCCGCGTGCTCCCAGAGCGTCCGGCCGGTCTTTTTATCGAAGCAATACAGCACCGTCTTGGGGCCGGGGCCGAAGTTCAGGAACACACGGTCCCCCGCGATGACCGGGGAGGTGCCGTTGCCCCAGATGTGGTGTTGCCTGCCCAGATCCGTGCGCTTCCACTGCTCCTTGCCGTTCATGTCGTAGCAATAAACACCCGCGGAGGCGAAAAAGACGATCACACGCTCCCCGTCCGTGGCCGGTGAGGCGGCGCAGTAGGGATTGGTGCCGTGGGTGAGCTCCTTCTCCCGGTAGATCGTGCCCGCGTCCCAGAGCTGCTTCCCGGTTTTCTTGTCAAAGCACAGCAGCAGGCGCTTGCCCTCCTTCTCGATGGCCTGGGTGAGGAAGAGCTTGTCCCCCCAGATCACCGGCGTGGAATTCCCGCGGTCCGGCAGCGCCACCTTCCACGCCACGTTCTCCTCCATGCCCCACTTTTCCGGCAGGCCGGACTCCGTGCAGGTGCCGTCGCCGTTCGCCCCGCGCCACATGGGCCAGTTGTCCGCGGAGGCGGGGAGCAGCGGACACAGGGCGGCGGCGAGGAGCAGAAGAGTGCGTTTCATGGCGGGAGGCGGTGGGTGCTCATTCAAACGAGCCACCTCCGGCAAATCTTTGGAAACAAGACCGCCGGGGTTGAGCATCCGGGCGGGCTCGTTCAGACTGGCGGTCCTATGCAGAAGCTCCTCTCCGTACTCTCCATCGCCGCCGCCTCCCTTTCCCTCACCCAATGCGCCAGTGAAAGCCCCGCGCCCGCCGCCCAGGGCGCCGCCAGCGCCTCCGCCGCCCCCAGCGCTGCTGGCGAAGGCGAGGTAAAGCCCGGCATGACCAAGGCCCAGGTCATCGCCATCTGGGACGAGCCGGAGAGCAAGACCCCGCTCCCCGGCGGCGGCGAGGTGTGGAAATGGGCCGGCCAGGGCTGGAAGCGCCACGTGCCCGTCTATGGCACCTGGGCCCATGTCGAGGAGCACACCGTCACCTTTGGCGCGGACGGCCGCGTCGTCGGCAAGGACACCAAGGACTACGGCAACGCCTTCCAGGAGCCCTGGCGCCGCCGCTGATCACAGCGCCGCCATGCCGCCGCGCTTGATCCAGTCGTTCAGCGGTTCGTAATCCGCCATGTCCAGCACCACGCCGCAGCCGAAAGGCGCGGCGTGGATGCTTTCCAGCTCCAGCATCCCCCCGCGGATGTCCAGCGCGGGGAAACCCGCCTCGTGCGCGCGGTAAAAGCCGCGATGCGCCGCCAGCACATCGCGCTGGAGCCTCTCCGGGTACACGCCCAGCCCGCGGAAGTAATGGTGCCCGTTGCGCTCCACATGCGTCACACCCAGTGCCGCCGCCACCGCCATGTCCTGCAGCATCGCCACCGGGCCGATGCTGCACAGGTCCTCCCCCGTGAGGATGGAGCCGGGGCGTGTCCTCAGGAGCGCGGCGTTCGCCAGGCTCTTCATGATGCCTTTGCAGTTCTTGTGGCTCGTGCCGCGGTAGCCCAGATCCAGCGCGCGCGGCAGGTCCGCCAGGGAGCCGTCGCTTTCGTCGATGATCATGCCCGGCGCGTCCCTCCACTCCCGCAGCGCCGCCACGGCGTCATCCAGCGCGTGGGCGCGGTGCAGCGGCTGCTCGATCAGCAGCAGGCTGTCAAACAGCGGCCGCAGCGCCGCCTCCGCCCGCAGCATGGTGAAGTACTCGCGAAACGCCGCCAGGTCGTGGAACTGCTCATTGCCGTCCAGCGTCGTGTGAAAGCCCTCCGCGCACTGCTCCACCAGCACCGCGCTGATCTCCCGCAGCCGCGGCAGGTCCACCGCCGCGTTCCCGCAGATCTTGATCTTGAAATAGCGCAGCCCGTACGCGCGGATGGACTCGTCCAGCGTCTGCGGCAGGCCGTCCTCCACCTTCTCCCCCGCCGGGATGTCCGCCGCGCGCAGCGCGTCCCCCAGGCCGATGGTGTGGCGCGCCCACACACGCTCCACCGGCCGCGGCTCCAGCACCCCGCCCGCCGTCATGCCCCCCAGGCCCTCGCGCAGCGCCCCGAGGTCGATCTTCAGCCCGCCACCGCGCAAAACGTCATGCAGCGGCCTGCCCGCCGCCTTGCACAGGCCGTCCAGCACCGCGCGCTCCACCAGGCTCACGCCCAAGTTCGCCAGCAGCGGCGGCTGCTGCCTCACCGCGGCCCAGCGCGCCTGCTCGTCATGCACATCCTTCCACCAGTCAAAGAACGCCCGCGGCCGCTCCCCCGCCAGCGTGCCGATGCGCACCGCGTTTTGCAGCACGGCGATCATTTCCGCCAGATCCACCTCCATCGGCGTGTCCGGGTTCTTCGTGAACCACTTCGGCGCCAGCCCCTCGCTGCTCAAACCCGTCACCTCACGGCCGTTCACGATCAAATCCGCGTTCACAAACACATGCGGCACCGCCGTCAGGCTGGCGATGCCGTACTTGAACGGGAACCGCGTGCGCATCGGCAGCACATGCAGGCGGAAGCGGGAGATCGTGAAAGTCATGCCCTCCTCGTTCGCCGTTCCCCGTTCCGGGTTCAACCTCAATTGGCCTGTTCCCTGAGAACGGGACAATTCTAGCAGGCGGCTGAACAACGCCGCCACCGGCCACTGGCCGGTGCTACAACAGCGCCAGCACCTTCGCTGTGGATCGGGGCACTGACCCGGTCCGCAGGTCTGGCGGCGTTGTTCAGCCGCCTGCTGAAATGTGGTTCTGACTCCGTAACCGAGACAACAGAACGACGTGAAAAAGAGCAGATACAGCGAAGAGAAGATGGTGAGCATCCTGCGTGAAACGCAGGGTGGGATGAAGGTCAAAGACCCGTGCGCACGTCACCACATCGGCGAGCACCCGCTCGACGCCACGCTGAAGCACCTCGTCGCCCTGCGCGGCGCGGGCCTCGTCGTCACCGCCGAGAACCCGCAGGACGGCCGCCGCCTCCTTTACCACCTCGCCCCCGCCATCCCCGCGACGAAGACGGAACGCGGCTGGGAGATGGACTTCGGGTATTGTTTGGTGCGGGGGTGAGTGGATGTAAAGTCGTGCGCAAAGCCCGCGAACCTGTTAAACAAACACTTGGAGCAGACCGCATTACTGTGAACCCTTCGACTCTAACGCATGCACGCTTCGGGATTCTTCACTTCAACACATTGCTTGAATGGTATGAATCGGAATTGCACGAACCAGGAGTTGGCCGTTTCAAGGTTTGCATTGACTTAAATGATGACGGCACTCTCGCGGAGATACTCGCCCGAGCGGAGTCGGCGTTTGATGTCGCGATAACGCGTTATCCCGAAAGTGTGTTTTATGCGGCATCAAAACTGACAAGCGAATACAACCATGGTTGGAACGACGGCGACGCAATCAGTGAAAGCGAATTCAGACGCCGCATCAGCCTGTCCTCATTAGTGCTTCACTATGGCCGAGCCGACTTCTATTTCGACGATGGAGGACTCTTTGCAGGACACTCCATTCGTGCTGAAATGGAATCAGACGGAACATTCACAGACGCAGTTTACGAAGGTTAAGAGGGGAGTTCTGCGAAGGCTTTGACCTCTCCCGAAATTCATTCTTGCCTCAAAAGTCTATGACCGGCGAGAATGCCAGCAGCTACTTCTTGAGCGCCAAAGGCGCGTTCCATCCCAGCCTGGGCCAACGGCCCAGGAATGCATGGCCAACCACGAACACCCCAGTCGAGGGCTGAAAGCCCGAGCCATGCACGCCACACGTCTCTTCCGTACGCCCTGATCGCCAACCCGACGCGATGCGTGCATGGGACGGGCTTTCAGCCCTTCCCCGGATTTCGGCGGCTTCCCCCCTAGGCCGATGGCCCAGGCTGGTATCGGTCGCGCCTTTGGCGCTGAAAGGCGATTGGGAAAGCACCATGGCCGGACGGAATGCCGCCTTGGGCGCTGGGGAGAGATGAGTCCAGAGCGTCAGAAGGCGATGGTGTCTCGGTGCCTGGAGCGCCAACGGCGCGGTTCATCCCAGCCTGGGCCAACGGCCCAGGAACATGGCAATACCCGACGCCGAGGGCTGAAAGCCCGACCCATGCTCGCCTTGCCTCAATCCCACACGTAGGCCTCGTCATAGGTCACCTCGTATTTGTTCAAGAACGCTCGATACTCGTCCTGAAACGTGCGGGTGCGGTGATGTTCCTCCTGGTTGTCGATGTAGGTCGTGACGGTCATCAGGTCCGCCGGAGCGACGGAGAAGCAACCGTAGCCGCGTTGCCACGCGAAGTCGCTCAAGGCGGCGGATTGGGTCTTCAGCCATTTGGAGGACGAGGTCTTCAAGGTCTCGACCAGCTCGGCGATGGTCAGGGTGCGAGAGAGACGGATGGCGAGATGCACATGATCGGCCACGCCGCCGACACGGTAGGCCTCACAACCCGCGTTTCGGGCCACCTCGGCCAGGTAGGCGTGCAAATGCGGGCGCAGCGGGGCGTCGAAGCGCGGGAGACGGCCCTTGGTGCTGAACACGAGTGGATGATGACGAGGCTCAGGGACTGCGGCATGGCGGGAGGAGCATGGGGCGGGCTTTCAGCCCTTCATCTGGTTTTTTCGCCCACACCTGGGCCGTTGGCCCAGGCTGGGATGGGGCGCGCCTTTGGCGCTGATGTTCCTGTTAGAATTGGCGGCGACACGGATAGGAAAGTGTAATTCTCCATGATCCAATGCAGTTTTCTTCGAGCACCCTTCCCCCCCAATCTTTTCATGCCTCATTTGAATCAGGTCTATGACGCACTCGCTGGCTGCCCTGAAAATGGGCCATTCGGAGATGCAGTGTTTAGATTGGTGGATGCCTTGATTCTTGAGATGGGGGAGGAGGGCATTGCTGACCGGGTTGTTGATGCCACACCCTCTGCTGTGCCTTGGAGCCAGATTGCCAACATTCTTGGAATCATGATTTGGAGCACCACGGACAACGGTGCCGACGGAATCGTGCGTGCAGCCGAAAACTGGCTTGTGGATGCCAAAGACGAACGCAGAGCATTCGTTGCACTCCATCTTGACGTGTATCCTTTCACGGATCCATCCCAGATGAAGGTGGTGCTCGGACGCGTGTCGTCAATCCATCCGAGCTTGGCAGAAACATGCAAAGCCATGATTTCATCACGCGAAAAAAACGAATAGCGGAAGGTGTGAACCTTCCGCTGCTGAATTGACCGATCTCGAAGGCAAATCCGCCTGAAGCTTATGAAACGAGCGGCAGCAACTTCCCGAGCAGCTCGCTGATCTTCACGCGTTCCTGCTCGCCGCTGTCGCGGTGGCGGAGGGTGACGGTGTCGGCAAGTTCGGGGCCTTTTTCGCCGCAGGTTTCGAAGTCGATGGTGACGCCGAAGGGCGTGCCGACTTCGTCCTGGCGGGCGTAGCGGCGGCCGATGCTGGCGGTTTCGTCGTAGAAGCAGTTCAGGTGCTTCTTCAGCAGCGCATAGACTTCGCGTGCCTTGGCGACGAGCTCGGGCTTGTTCTTCAGCAGCGGGAAGACGCCGACTTTGATCGGGGCGACACGCGGATGCAGGCGGAGGACGGTGATGACTTCCTTCTTGCCCTTTTCATCGACCTTTTCGGTCTCGCTGAAGGCTTTGGCGATGACGGCGAGCGCCATGCGGTCGAGACCGGCGGAGGGCTCGATGACGTGGGGGACGTAGCTGCCTTTGAAGAGACGCTCGAACCACGCGCGCACATCGGCCTCGGGCATCGGCTCGCCCTTGGTCTTCGCTTTCTCGGCGGCGAGACGTTTCTGGATGAGCGCCTCCTTTTGCTCGTCGGTGAGCTTGGCGGCGGCGTTTTTGAGTTCTTCGTCGAAGATCTCCTGCGACTTCGTGCTGTGCTTCTGGTGCTGCGACAAATCGAAGTCACCACGCGCGGCGATACCTTCGAGCTCCTCGGTGCCAAAGGGGAACTCGCACAGGATGTCCACGCAGGCGCGGGCGTAGTGGGCGAGGTCGGCGGGCGTCTGCCAGTAGTATTCGAGCACGTCGCCGAGGCCGATGCCTTCGTAGAATTTCGTGCGCTGATCGACCCAGTAGCGGTGCCACATCTCCCAGCCCCAATTTGGCTGCGGTTCGCTCAAATCGGCGCCTTCATGCCACGTGGCGACCTCGCCGCTGATGATTTCGACGGCTTCGTCGGGCTTGATGAAGAACTCGAGCTCCATCTGCTCGAACTCGCGGCTGCGGAAGGTGAAATTCTTCGGCGTGACCTCGTTGCGGAAGGCCTTGCCGATCTGGCCGATGCCAAAGGGCACCTTCACGCGGCTGGAGTCGAAGACGTTCTTGAACTGCGCGAAGATGGCCTGCGCGGTTTCCGGGCGCAGGTAGGTCACGTCGTCCTCGGTCGCGGTGGGGCCGAGGTAGGTCTTGAGCATGAGATTGAAGGGTCGGGCCTCGCCGAGCATGCCGCCGGTCTCGGGATGGAAATCGACGCTGCCATTCACGGCATCGACTTTCTCCTCGCCGAGCAATTCGATCTCCTCGGGCTTGCCGGCGGCTTCACCGGCGTTTTGCGCGATGAGGGCACGGATGCGTTTGCGGAAGCTCTCGATGTGCTCGCCATTTTTCAGCAAGGCGGAGATGGCGCGGTCCCAGCGCCAGCCGTTCGGGGCCTTCGCGCCGCTGTATTTCATGACGACGCCGTCCTGCGGCTCGACGTGGTCAGCGCGGACGCGTTTGTTCGTCAGCGAGCACTCGCGCATGAGGTCGGCGAAGGTATCGACGTGGCCGCTGGCCTTCCAGATGGCGGGATTCATCAAAATGCTCGCATCGAGGCCGAGCACGTCCTCGCGTTCGCGGGTCATGGTGTTCCACCAGGCGGTGCGCAGGTTGCGCTTCAGCTCCGCGCCGAGCGGGCCGTAGTCCCACACGCCGCCGCAGCCGCCGTAGATTTCGCTGCTTTGATAGATGAAGCCGCGGCGCTTGCAGAGGGAGACGATTTTCTCCATTTGAGCGAGGGAGGACTTGGCGTCGGTGGACATGGTCGGTGGATGTAGGATGAAGGTTTGCCGAATGGCTGGACTGCCACCGGCGAGAGGGGCGCGAAAGGAGCATCACGCAGGCGTGCGGGCAAGCGGGGATTCAGCGGGAGGGGAGTAATGGAGTGTTGGTTGGCCCAGTACTCCATTACTCCATCAGAGAACGAGGCCGAAACGCCCTGCCAC
This sequence comes from Verrucomicrobiaceae bacterium, assembly GCA_015075365.1. Classification (GTDB taxonomy): domain Bacteria; phylum Verrucomicrobiota; class Verrucomicrobiia; order Verrucomicrobiales; family Verrucomicrobiaceae; genus Prosthecobacter. The sequence continues at coordinate 1,319,315 of JABTUN010000002.1, read as the reverse complement.
CATCTTCAGCACCGCGAAGAGGATGATCGTGAGCACGGCGGAGCCGCCGACGGCACCGTAGAAGCCCCACCAGCGCTGCATGGTGGGGAAGAGGAGGAACATGGGCAGCGTGGGCAGCACATACCAGAAGATGTACCACATGTGGTCGGCGGTTTTTTGGTCGCGGGTGCCTGGATCGCTCTCGAAGCGCACCCAGAAGAGCGTGATGATCGACACAAAGGGCAGCGCGGCGAGCAGGGCGCCGGCTTTGTCACTGCGCTTCACGGTTTCACTCACCAGCGTGATGATGCCGGCGCTGAGCAGATACTTGATGATGAGCTTGGTGGTCATGGTGAGGCGACGAGGTTGGCGAGTTCTTTGGGCAGGGGAGATTCAAACTGCATTTCGTGGCCGTCGAGCGGATGCTCGAAGCGCAGGAGGCAGGCGTGGAGGGCGAGGCGCATCACGGGATCCGTTTTCGCGCCGTAGCGCGTGTCGCCAACGACCGGGCAGCGCGCGTCGGACAGTTGGACGCGGATTTGGTGACGGCGGCCGGTTTCGAGGGTGAGTTCGAGCAGCGCACGGCCCGCGGCCTTCTTCAGCACGCGGTAATGCGTGACCGCCTCGCGCGTGTCCTCGGACTTCGGCGCGCTGAAGACGCGCATGGGGTTCGACTCGTCGAGATGGGAGCGCAGCGTGCCGCTGGCGGCGGGCGGCGCGCCCTCGACAACGGCCTGGTAGCGTTTCTCGAACTCGTGCCAGTGCTCCTGCAGCCAGTGTTTCGCCTCCTCGGTCTTTGCAAAGACGATGAGGCCGCTCGTCTCACGATCCAGGCGGTGAACGATCCAGACTTTCAGCTTGGGATTGGCGCTGCGCACATGGTCGGTGAGGACGGAATAGACATTGCGCCCTTTTCCGCTGTCCTTGGCGATGGTGAGCCAGCCGGCGGCCTTTTCGAGCACGATGAGATGATCGTCCTCATGGAGGATGCGCAGGCCGGAGGGCAGCTTGGGGCCTTCGGGGGCGGGTTTTTGCGCCTTGATGTCGATCTGGTCGCCCGTGTGGAGCTCGTGGTTGTGCTTCGTGATGGAGCGGCCGTTGACATGCACGGCGCCAAATTTCAGCCACTGGCGCACCTTGGTCTTTTTCACCTCGGGGTAGGCGGTGAGGAGAAACGGCAGCAAAGGGCCGGGCGTGGTGACAGTGCGTTGAAGGGTCATGCGGAGGTGGAAACTCGTGGGGAGCGGCAAACGCCGTAAATCATGCCCGCGCCGCCGGCCACGAACAGCAGCGGGAACCAGATGGAATACAAGGCCGCGCGCGTGCCCTGGCGCAGCACGGACTGCGCGGGGTCCGCCGGGTTCACGAAGCACACGCTCCGCGTGCCGGGCGGATACTCCTGCTGCACGGCGCGCACCTTGTCGAGATGCGCGGAGGGCGCGGCCTCGACATGACGGATGCGGTTCGATCTCCAGGTCTTTCCCGCGAACTCATAGCGGTAGCTGATCTCCACGCGATGCGTGAGCGGGGAGGCCGGTGTTTCACGCGTGCTGACGATGCGGGAGGACTCGATGTGGCACGGTGTGGCCGTCCAGGCGCGGCTGACACTGGTCTTTTCATACGAGAGCCACAGCCGCCACGCGAAGAACGAGCCGGCGGCGATGAGAAAGGCTCCCATCGCGGCCAGCCACCATCCGCCAGCGGGTCTTGTGTGTGTGCTTGTCATCAAAACTACGGTGCATCGCTCCAGGCAGACGATGAAACCGCCCGCGCATGAGGTAGTTGAGCGATTCTTTGACTACCGGAATGGCGTGTTCCATACAGAGATGCGGCGCAGCCGCAAACATCCATCCGCATGTCCGCTCCCCCTGTCATCTCCGTCCGTCCACCACGCTGGCTCGTGAAGCCCGCCGTCGAGGGCGCGGCCGAGCTGGCGGCGGACACCGGGCTGCCGCCGCTGCTGACGCATCTGCTGGTGCAGCGTGGCGTGACGACGCCGGAGCAGGCGCGCGACTTCCTAGTGCCGAAGCTGGCCACCCTGGGCGATCCGCGTCTGCTGCCGGAGATGCCGGTGGCGGTGGAGCGCCTCCTGAAGGCGGTGGACGAAAAGCAAAAAGTCGTGCTCTACGGCGACTACGATGTGGATGGTGTGACCTCGATGGCGCTGCTGCATCTCGTGCTGAAGGCTTATGGTCTCGACACGAAGCTCTTTCTGCCCTCGCGCATGGAGGAAGGCTACGGATTGAGCAGCGACGGGCTGACGAAGTGCTTCGAGCTGCATGGCAAGCCAGACCTTCTCATCGCGCTGGACTGCGGCACCACCTCGCTCAACGAGGCCGCGTGGCTGGCGGAGCAGGGCGTGGACTGCGTCATCGTGGATCATCACGAGCTGTCGCCGCTGGGCCGCCCGCAATGCCTGGCGCTGGTGAATCCGAAGCTGGGGGACGACTGGCATTACTTCTGCACCGCGGGCCTGGTCTTCAAACTGGCGCACGCGCTGCTCAAGACGCGCTCGCTGCCGGACTATGACCTCAAGGAGGCGCTGGACCTCGTGGCGCTCGGCACCGTGGCCGACCTCGTGCCTCTCGTCAGTGAAAACCGCCTGCTCGTGCGGCGCGGGCTGGAGGCGCTGGCGCAGACGGGCCGTCTGGGGCTGCGCGCGCTGAAGCAGATCGCCGGCGTGGACGGACTGGTGCAGACGCACCATGTCGGATTCCGCCTGGGGCCGCGTCTCAATGCCGCCGGCCGCCTCGACACCGCCTCCACCGCGTTGGACCTGCTGCTGGCCGCGGAGCCTGAGAAAGCCATGGAACTGGCCAACCTGCTCGAATCGCACAACAAGGACCGCCAGAGCGTGGAGCAGGCCGTGCATGCCGAGGCGGAGGCGATGCTGGCCACGATGGGCGACATCGAGCAGCATTCGGCCATCGTGCTCGGTTCCCGCAACTGGCATCCCGGTGTCATCGGCATCGTCGCCTCGCGCATTTCGCGTCTCTGCCACCGCCCGGCCATCCTGGTGTCATTTGATGAGAACGGCGTGGGGAAGGGCAGCGGCCGCAGAATCCCCGGCTTCTCCCTCGTCGAGGCCATCGACATCTGCCGTGATCACCTGCTCGGCGGCGGCGGTCATGCCATGGCGGCGGGCATTTCGGTTGAGGAATCGAAGCTGGATGCTTTCCGCGCCGCCTTTGCCGAGGCCGCGCGCCAGGCGCTCAGTGACGAGGCGATGACGCCGATCCTCGAAATGGACGCCGAGGTGCGGCTGCGCGACCTCTCCCTGTCCTTTTTGGAGAGCTACAAGCTCATGGAGCCCTTTGGGCAGCGGAATCCCGAGCCGCTCTTCCTCTGCCGCCGGGTGAATCCCAAGCTGCCGGGCCGCGTGATGAAGGAGAAGCACATGCGCTTCATCCTCACGCAGGACGGCGCCAGCATGGAGGCGCGCTGGTTCAACGCGCCGGTCAACAACCTTCCCAAAGCACCCTGGGACGTGGCCATGCGCCTGCAACGCAGCTTCTTCCGCGGCCAGGAGCAGTGGCAGATCACGCTGGAGGCGGTGAAGTCCTCCGAGTAGGCCATTGGCGCGCCGCTCGGCAATCCCGGGCATGTTTCCTCCATTGAGCGGCTGGTTTTCCAGCGTATGAAAACCGCTTCCTTTCCCCTCAAGACACCGACCATGCTCATCCCGACCTCCTTTCCCACATCCACCGGCCCCGCCGAGTCCAAACCGCTCATCTCGCAGGAGGGCTGGATCGTGCAGCACCTGTTTTACACCATCGACCACGGCTACTGGGCGGCGTTGACCCCGGAGGAGCGGGACGAGCGCCGCGCGCGCTTCACCCGCACGCTGGAGACCATCCGCAGCCACCCCGGCACGCAGTTGCTGGCGTTTGCCATGGTCTCGCCCAAGGCGGAGATCGGCTTCATGCTGCTGACGCCGGATCTGCACGACTCCCAGCGTTTCGAGCGGCAGATCAGCCTCTCGCTCGGCACGGATGTGCTGACGCCGGCTTACAGCTACCTCTCGATGACGGAGTGGACGGAGTACTCGCAAAGCGAGGACGAGTTCAAGGCGCAGATCGAAAAGGCGGAGGGCCTGGCGCCGGGATCGGAGGCCTTTGAGAAACGCCTCGGCGAGTGGAAAGGCCACATGACGAAATACTACAACGACCGCCTCTACCCGAACATGCCGGACTGGCAGGTCATGTGCTTTTACCCGATGAGCAAGCGCCGCAACGTAGGCGCGAACTGGTATGCGAACGAGTTCGCGAAACGTCGCGAGCTGATGGGCGGCCATGCGAAGACCGGACGCAAATACGCCGGCAAGGTACGCCAGCTCATCACTGGCTCCACCGGTCTCGACAGCCATGAATGGGCGGTGACGCTTTTTGCCCATGACCTCTTCCAGATCAAAAGCATCGTCTATGAGATGCGTTTTGACGAGGTGACCGCGCAATACGGCGAGTTTGGCGATTTCTACATCGGCATCCAGACACCGACGGCGGAGCTGCTCCAGCGCGTGGCGCTCGGCTGATCCGGTGGTTGCCGGGAAACTTGGAGACATCATGGCGGTTCACAGCCGCCGTTTCTTTGCATGACCCCGCCTCCCATCCCTCCTCCGCTGCCTCTCACCCCGGTGCTTTTTCCTGGGGAGGGCCAGGCTGCTCATGTGGAAGGCACAGGTGGTGAAACGAGGAGGCTCTGGCCCCGGCTGGCGTCCTGGATCGACTGGATGTTTGGCGCTACGGCGGTGCTGGTGCTGGTGGCGGCATGCTCGGTGGTGCCGGGGCTGAATGTGCTGAGCCTGGGTTACCTGCTGCATGTCAGCGGGACGGTGGCGCGCACCGGGCGGCTGCGGGACGGCTTTATTGGCGTGCGGAAGGCATCGGTCATCGGCAGCGCGGCGGCAGGCGCGTGGGTGGTGGCGTGGCCGGCGCGGATCGTGGCCGGATTCTGGAAGGACGCGGAGATCGTGGCACCGGGGAGCCGCGTGGCGGCCGCCTGGCACGCCGGGCTGGTGCTGCTCACGGTCATCACGTTGCTGCATATCGTGTGGGCCTGTCTGCGGGGCGGGCGCTGGTGGCATTTCCTTTGGCCGGCGCCACTGAAACTGCTGCGCTGGTTGAAATCGGCGGACAGCCTGGGGCAGGTGCGCACGGCACTGCGGACGTATGTCATCGGCCTGCGGCTTCCGTTTTACTTCTGGCTGGGGCTGCGCGGTTTTGCAGGTGCGCTGGCCTGGCTGGTGGTGCCGGTGGGCGTGCTTTTCGCCGCCACGCGCGCGCCTTTGGGCGGCGCTGTGGCGCTGTCCCTGCTCGGCGGGCTGCTGTTGCTGCTGGTGGTCATGCATCTGCCGTTTTTGCAGGCGCGCATGGCTTGTGAGGACCGCTTTCGGGCGGTGTTTGAGCTGAGGGAGGTCCGGCGGCTCTTCACGCGCGCGCCGCTGGCTTTTTGGATGGCACTGCTGGTGACGCTGCTGCTGGCCGTGCCGCTTTACCTGCTGAAGATCGAGCTCACCCCGCGCGAGCTGGCCTGGCTGCCCGCGCTGTTGTTTGTGGCCTTCATTTTTCCCGCGCGCCTGCTGACTGGCTGGGCCATGAGCCGCGCGCTGCGGCGGGAGGAGCCGCGGCATGGCTTCTGGCGCTGGATGGCGCGGCTGGGCATCCTGCCGGTGGCGCTGGCCTATGTGCTGATGGTGTACCTGGCCCCCTATCTCTCCTGGAATGGCGCGCTGAGCCTGCTGGAGCAGCATGCGTTTCTGGTCCCGGCTCCGTTGATGGCGCTCTGATTGTCATCTTCTCCCTTGACCGTGGCGCTGATAAGAGTGCCATTGGAGGCCGTTTTCTGCGCCAACCCACTCCGTCGCACGTCATGAAGCCGCCCGCACGCCTCGCCTCCCTCCTCGCCGCCGTCACCCTCACCAGTTCCGCGCTGGGACAGCTTGCGGAGGAGTTTCATGTGTGGACCAACACGGAGGGCAGGCAGGTCGAGGCCACCCTGGTGTCCGTGGACGCCGCGGCGCGCAGCATCAAGATCAAGATGCGTGACGGACGTGAGTTCGACGTGCCCATCGCCAGCCTGAGCCCGGCGGATTTTGAGTACGCCAAGACCCGCTACGCCGCGATGCAGGCCGCGCCACCTCCCGCCGCCCCGGCTGCCGCCACCACGGCTGCCGTGCCGCCAGCCGCCCCGGCGAAGGGCAAAGGCAAGGCTGCCGCTGCTCCGAAGAAGCCCGCGCCACCGCGTCCCGCGATCACCGTGCAGCCGGTGGCGAAGTTCAAGGCCCCCGCCGCCAACGACTACATCGGCGGCATCCAGAAGGTACGCCCGCGCCTCATCCATGCCGCCGCAGGCTGGACCGCGCTGAAGAACCAAGCCGCCGCCGATCCGGTGCTGGCCGCGCTGCTGGGCAATCTCAAGGCCAGCGGCGAGGACCTGCTCAAGGATCCGGAGCTCAACCGCATCAACGGTGAGATCCGCGGCGTCGTCAGCGAGGGCTCCAAGGCGATCTATCGCATGGGCCTGCTAGGCGTGTTGCATTATGCCGATGGGGATTTGAAGTGGAAGGAGCGTGCCGTGCGCGAAAACATCCTGCTCTGCGACAAGACCAACTTCCGCGACTGGCATCCCACCGAGGCGCAGGCCGTCGCGGACATGGTCATCGCCGTCTGCCTGGGCTACGACTGGTTTCGCGATGGCTATAACGCGCAGCAGGCCACGGAAATCCGCACCTTCCTCACGGAGAAGGGTGTCGATGCCCTGATCGCGCATTTGAACGAGGAACCGGTGCCGCCGACTGCCTTTGGCACGGCTCCCGGAGCTTCCGAACCCAAAAAATCCACGCCAAAGAGCGCACCCAAGAAGTCCGACTCGAAGGTCGAGGTGCCCATCACCGCGGAGCAGATGGCCTGCGCCTCCGCCCTGCTCATCACGGCGATTTGTTTCGCGGACGAGGACATTGACCTCGCGAAAAAAGCCTCCGCCGCCGGTGCAAAGGTGTTTGGCGAGGGGATCCAGCGTTTCGCACCCGGGGGCGTGTGGCCGGAGGGCCTGGCGGCCGGTGACGCGGTCATGGACTATGTTGTGATGGTGATCCAGACCCTGCGCAGCGCCGCGGGCAAGGATCTGGGCCTCACCATGCTGGAAGGCATCCCGCAGTTTGGTTTCGCGCGCATGCACTTGCACGGCCCCACCGGCCTGCCCTTCAATTTTGGCGACAGCGCGGCTAATGCGGGCGGACGCGCCTGGGTGGCCACGTGGCTGGCCGGCCAGCATGGCAACCCCGGCGTCCCTGCCGTCACCGCAGGCGCGAAGATGGCCGTGGGCTCCTCCTACTTCAGCCACGCAGGACATTTCATGTATTACAACCCGCACGCGGCGGGAGATGGCACGCCCGACGGCTTTGAATACGCCATGCCCGGCGGCATCGCTGCCACGGCGCGCACCGGGTGGGGCAGGGAGGACCTGTTCGTGGCCGTCAAAGGTGGTGACAACAACGACCTGCACGCCCAGCTCGACATCGGCAGCTTCGTGCTCGACGCGGGCGGACAGCGCTTTGGCATGGAACTCGGCCCGGAGAGCGATCGCGCGCCCGGGTTTGAGGTGAAGCCCGGCCAGGACCGCACCAAGCGCTTTGAGCTTTATGTCGAGGGCACCGAAGGGCAGAACACGATCACCTTTGGTGAAAACCAGGACATGGAGGCAAAAGCCGGCATCCTCATCAACGCCTCCAGCCCTGAGATGGGCGCGGCGGTTGTGGACATGACCAAGGCCTACTCGAAGGATGCCAAGGATGTGCATCGTGGTGTCATGGCGGTGCGCGGCGCCACACCGTATGTCGTGATCCAGGACGACTTGCAGATCAAAAACAGCAAGACCCTCACCTGGAAGATGCACACGAAGGCGGAGATCGTGACGGAAGGAACCTCCGCGAAGCTCACTCTCGGTGGCAAAACACTGCTCGCCACCATCGTCTCGCCGAAAGGCGCCAGCTTCAGCGTCGGTGACCCGCCGGAGCCGAAGAATGAGCAGATGCGCACCATCGGCAAAAACGCGGAGGGACGCGGCGAGGGCCACAAGATCCTCAAGGTCGAGCTGGCGGAAGCCAAAGGGCCCACCAGCCTCTGCATCACCTTCACCACCGCCGAGGCAGCGCCCGCGCACGAACCGAAGCCCATCGCCGAGTGGGTGAAGAAAAAGTAGCGAACTTCTTTGCCAGACAGCGCTGCTTTTTCGTCAAACCCGGGCTCAACAACCCGGGTTTGTCGTTTTCCTGCCTCACCGCGTCGCCACGCCCTGCGTGATCTCCTTCGCGTCCGTTTTGAGGATCTCGATGCCGTTGAGGATTGGCTCGCCGGTCACGGGGATCAATTCGACGGTCAAAAGCTCGCTCGCGGGCACTTTCTCGAAAACTTCGACGGCAGCGCCTTTTCGCGTCGCGGGGTCAAAGGCCTTCAAAACGACCTTGTCGCCGAGTTTGACGTCGAAGACGCGTTTTCCGGGTGTGTCGCCCTCCATCGCCGCAAACATCAACTTCACGGTGTAGGTCGCGGGAGCCGAGTTGGGGGCCTGCACGGGAATTTCGAGCTTCGTGAGGCCGCGGAGGCCGCTGGCGAAGATCCATGGCGTGTCGTGGCCGGCGATTTCGAAGCTTTCGGAGTTGTAGGCATACTCGCCGCCGCCTTGGAGATACTGCGGCTTGAAGTTGAGCGGCAGATCGATGCCGGCGCGGCTCGCGGGACGCGGGTAGCCGAGCCAGAGCTTGCCGTGCGCATCGCGTCGATCACCGGGAGCGCCGAGATTCAGCGCCATGTGCTGCACGGGCAGCGTGACGCCATCGGCGCTATACACGCCCCAGTTCATGCGGTCCTCACGCGGCTCGAAGACGATCGTGCTCGCGATGGAGAAAAGGCACACGCAGCCGGCGCTGGCCTCCGGGATCATGACTAGGCCGTTGGCGGGGATCGTATTGATCCAGCAGCCGAGGCGATGACCCGCGAAGTGCTCCGTGCCGCTGTCTGTGTCGCGATCATAAAACGCGGTGAACTTCGAGCGGAAGAACATCATGCCCGGCGTGGCCGAAATGGCGCCGCAGTGATGCCCGGGTCGCGCAAACATCCACGCGGTCTCCTCGCCGGTGATCGGATGCTGCCGCGTCTTCTGCTTCCCGGTGTAGAGATCGTAGCTCCACGGCTCCGCGATGATTTCATCGTCCACCACGACGGGGCGATGCCGGTAATTGCCGTCCTTCGCCCACACCTTGTCGCCCTTCGTCGCATTCAGCACGACGAGACGGCGGCGCTTGAATTCACCGGCCAAAAACTGCTCCCAGTAGTGCCCGTTCGCGTTCGCACCGCCGAGCACGAGATGACCGTTGTGATACATCAGCGTCAAAGCACCACCGCCGATGCCGATCTCGCTGCAATCGGTCACATCCACCGGCTTCGCCCAAAGTTGTTTGCCCGTTTTCGCATCCACGGCCACGGCCATGCGCATGTCGTTGTTTTTGACGCGATCCTCCGCGAGTTCACGCTCCTTGCCGGTGAGTTTGGCGAGCGCGCTCTTGTCCTCTTTGAGCATCAAATTCCGCTGCTCCGGCGTGAGTGACGCGTCGATGAAATAGACGCTGCCATCGCCAATCGCCACGGTTTGATGCGCGATGTGCTTCCCCTGATAAGTCCAAGCCAGCGCACCGGTCTTCACGTCATACGCGAAGATGCGATCCGTCGAAATGGAGGCGCTTTTGCCGCGACGCGCGACTTCGCTGGCCTTCTCGACGCGTTCCGTTTCGGTGCCGTAGAGCAAACCGTCCTCGTAGGCGATGTAACCCCACTCCAGGCCCTTCTTGGTGCCTGCGCCGGGGATTTTCAGGGTGCGAACGACCTCGCCGGTGGCCGCGTCGTATTGCAGACACTCATCGCCGAGCAGCATGAAGAAGTGATCGTCGCTCGCCACCATGTTGCCGGGCTCGCGGGCATTGTACACGCCCGTGCGCATCGCGCCGGGGTTCTTCGTCTCCCACAGAAATTGACCGTTGTAAGCGTCGTAGGCCATCACGCTGTCGTTGCCTTGCACGAAGAGCCGCCCGTTGGTCGAAATCGGCCCCACCGCGCCGTCGTGACGGTTCACCATCTGCCCCGGACCGGGATCGCCATACCACAGCACGCTCATGCCGCCTTTGATGCGCGTGTCGTTCGTGCTGCTGGTGTTTGCCGCGTTGCCGTATTGATGCGACCACGAGCTCGCACCGGGCAAAGTGGCCCTCGTGAGCACCGTCCAGCCGTCCGCTTTCGTGATCGTGGCTTTTTCCTCGCTCAACTTCGTCTCCGCGAGCCACGCATCGCTCTTCGCATTCGTCGCAAAGCAGAACTTGCCGCCAATCGGCTTCAAATGCCGCGCGACATCCTTCGGCACGCCGCCGGGTTCACCGACGATGAGGTTCGCGAAGTAGCTCGAATACGGAATCATCGCGAGATCGAGATGATCGAGCGTGACGCGCGGGCCGTAGAGGCCGGTTTGGAGCAAACTTTGCCTTCCAGCGGCCACTTTGGCCTCATCCGAGTTCACACCGAAAACGACGAGTTCGCTCTGTTTTGCCAATTCATAGGCCAGCGAGCCATCATCGCCCAAAACAAGGCAGAAGCCCTTTTTGACGCCGGTTTGCTTCAAGATGGCCTTTGCCTCTTCACCCTTGCTCGAAATGAAATTCGAGGCCGCCAGCGTCGGTGAGCCTTCTTTTTTACCAAACACATGCACGCGACCTTTCGTCGTGCTGACGACGAGATGACCATCGGAGACCGCCAAGCCGCGGGCTTCGCCTTCCACGGCAAGTTTGGCGGTGATTTGACCTTTTTCGGTATCGATCACGATCACCTCGTCTTTGCCACCGGCGATCAAATGCTTGCCCGCGAGGATCAGCGCCGATTGATGCGGCGATTCGAGCGTCCAGCGCACACCGACATCCTCCGCCTTCGCGAGATCGGCCTTGTGCTGCGCGACTTCATCCTGCTTTGCTTTGTATTGAAGACGCAGCGGCTCGTATTTCGCCGCGATGGCCGCCAACTCGGCCTGCGCCTTCGCAAACGCCGCCGGATCATCCTTCACCTTTCGCGCAGCCGACTCCGCGGCCTGCAGCTTCTTCGCCTCGGCGAGCGCGGGATGCTTGCGGAGGTCGCCGGTGATCTTCGCGATGGCCATTTCGTGGCCGTGACGGATGCGTGTGCCTTCCGCGTGCTTCATGCGGTCGATGGCGGTGATCTTGGTGCCGTTCGCCATGTAACCCATGTCGCTCGCGAGCGTCATCTGCGTGCCCGCGAACCATCCGAAGCCGCTTTTCTGCTTCTGCTGATCTAGCGCGAGGATGTGATGCTCGCCCACCGCGTAGATTTGATCATCCGCGAGGAAGGCCTGCGTGCCGCCGATCTGCCCGCCGGCATCGCCACGCCATCCCGGCTCCGGTTTGGCGATGTACTCGCCCGTTTTGCGATCAAACGACGCCGCCAGCGTGCGCCCCGAAGGCACAAAGAGGATGTCCTTCGTCGCGAGCAGATAACCCTGCGGCGAGAGGTCATTCCGGCCCGCGTCCTTTTCCGAAATGGCGTCATTCTTCCAGATCACCTTCCCCGTCGCCGCCTCGACCGCATACAGATAAACCTTCTCATGCGGAAACACGCCCGCGCCGAAATACGCGATGCCGCCATCCACGAGGATGCCCGTCCGCACCGGCCAGCGCGACACCATGCGCCCGCGAGCCAGAATGCGCTCATCATGCGGCCCCGCGCGGAGCTTCCACACCACCTTGCCGCTCGCCGCATCGAGGCAATACGCGTAGCCATCATCCGAGCCGACATACACCTTCCCATCCGCAATCATCGGCGCGAGCCGCACCGGCGCATTCGTGAAAAACGACCACACCTCCTTGCCCGAGGCCACTTCGCGACACATCACCCGCCCATCCACCGACGAACCGAAGAACACGCGCCCGCCGCTGATCGCCACATGAAACACATCGTCAAAGCGGATGCGATTGAAGAGCTCATGCCCCTCGATCACGCGCCCATCCTCACCCGCCCAGGCCATCTGCGGCGCGGTGGGTGACGCGAAGGTCCACGCGAGTTTCAGAGCGCTGGGAAGATTTTCCGTCGTCGCCCCGACACGCGAGGCATCGTGCAAGTAAGTCGGCCATTCGGCGAAAACAGCCGTGGAGAGAGTGAGGAGGCAAAGGAGCGGGCGCATGGTCGGGATAGAACGCCACCTGGTGGCTGTTCTCGCGACTTGCGGCTGCTTCATTTTCCAGTTAAGCGGTGCGACAGATATGAAGTCCTCCTGGTCCATGCGCCTCGTGCGCGCGCTTTTCTTCGCGCTGTCGGTGTTCGTGGGCATCGCCATCGCGCTGGGCATGGGGGAGCCGGCGTGGGTAGGAGCCCTGATGGGGCTGGGCTACATGGGCCTGCTGCTCGTGCTGGATGTGATGTTCGCGCGTTTTTCGCTGCGTGATTTTTCGCACGCGACGATCGGCCTGGCGATCGGGCTGTTTTGCGCGTGGCTGGTGACACGCATCGGCGTGTTCCAACTGACGTATTTTCAGAACCAGGAGAATCCGGAGGTGGTGCAGAACATCGTCGAGGTGTGTGTGTACGGCTCGCTGGCTTATCTTGGGGTGAGTTTCGCGCTGCGCAGCGACCGCGATCATTTTGCCTTTCTGATTCCCTTTGTGCGGTTCCGCCGCGAGGGCTCCGAGGGCGAGCCGGTAGTGATCGATCTCAGCGTGGCAGGCGACAGCCGGGTGCTGCGTGTGCTGGGCACGGGTTTTTTGAGCGGCACGGTGGTGATGCCGCGTTTTGTGCTGGATGAGTTGCAGCGCATGGCCGACTCCGAGGACATGATCACCTCCCAGCGCGGCCGCCGTGGTCTGGAGATGATGGAAAAACTCCGCGGCCTGCCGGAGGCGCGCGTGAGCGTGCATGAAAACGCCGGGAGTGCCGATCTGCCGGTGGAAGCGCGGCTGGTGACGCTGGCACGCGAGGTGAACGCGCGCCTGCTGACCAATGACGAGGCACTGGCCAGGGTGGCCCGGTTGCGCGGCATCACCGTGCTGAGTTTTCCGGAACTGGTGGCGGCGCTGACTGTGGAACTGGGTGTGGGTGACGAACTGAACCTGCTGCTGACCAAGCCCGGCAAAGAGAAGCACCAGGCGGTGGGTTATCTCGACAATGGCACCATGATCGTGGTGAATCAGGCGGCTGCACTCATCGGCCAGAGTGTGGAGGTCATCGTGTGCGGAGCGCATACCACCACAGCGGGCCGCCTGATCTTTGCCGAACTCAAGAACAAACCCGTCTGATCACCGACGCCGGCGTGTCAGCGCTCCCAGGCCTGCAACTGCCGCCAGCAGGAGCGTGTCCGGCTCCGGCACGACCGCGATGGATTGGATCGTGGCCGCGTGGGCGGAGATGCGCGTGGCGTAAAAGCTGGATGGATTGTCCAGCGGCAGGTTTGGGATGAAGTTCCAGCCCTGTGCGTCGCTGCCTTGGTAAAGACCGCCGCGGTCAAACAAGCCCGCGCCAAATTCCGAGCCGTCGCCGGTGACGTTGTTCGTGTCGAACAGTCCATCAACGCTGTAGTTGACTCCTGCGAGCTTCCAGATGCCACCGTCGTTGACAAACACGCCGCCGCCGGAGTCGCCGCTGGAGAGCGTGGCCTCGTAGATCGTGTGAAACGGGCCTGAATCGTCGAACTCCACCACGAGCAGGTCTCCCAGCCCGCCGATGGTGGTGGTGTCACTGACGATGTTGGTGCCCCAGCGCGCGATGCCGTCCGCCAGGCCATGCTCCCAGCCATGCAGGTTTCCAGACACCAGCACCTCCGCGCCGCGGGGGCCGCCGCGGCCCACGGTGACCAGGGACATGCCGACCTCCCCGCCACCGGTGTAGAGCGGCGCGTAATAGGGGAACGCCTCGTTGATCTTCACGATGCGCAGGTCCGTGCCGGCAATGTCCCAGTAGCCCGCGCCCCCATTGGCGGACATGTCGATGGTGTAGGTCACGTCGGTTCCGCCATTGAAGATGCCTGCATGCACAAAGGTCCCGCCCTGCGGGCCCACATGCTGCACGGTGATGAAATACTGCGGCGCGATCATGGTGCCGAGAAAGCCGCCGTAGTAGCCTTCATACTGCCAGCCGGAGTCCGCGTAGCCTCCCGCGGGTGCCGTCGTGTTGAAGGCCGCGTTGTCCGTGTCGTAAAAGAGCACGGCAGACACGGTTCCCGGCATCAGAAGAATCGCCGCCGCGCCCACGCGCGGCGCGAACGAGAAGAGCGTGGAAAACAATGGGCCGAGCACACGTGGCATGCGGTACTCTCTCTTCACTGTTTTTGAATTTCCATAACCAAATGAAAAAACTTGGGCTACTCAACTGCACAGACGTAAGTTTTTTGAGACAGGCTACAAACGACCCTCGACAGGCAGCCTAAATACGATAAGAGGCGCGGTCCTGAGACGCATACATGAAAGCACGTTGGATTCAGACTCTCGTTGCTTTGGGCCTGCCTCCTGTAGCTGGAGCGGCCGCCTTTGTGGCATTCTTCACAATCCTCAAGGAAACCCGACTATTTAGCCAGTCGTCTTCCAAGGCCGCGCCTGCTTCACACAGCACGCCCGAAGCACCGCCACGCAGCCGTCCGGCGGAACTGAGGGCGGCGATTCCCGCCGAGCGCATCTTTACCCCTCCTCCAGGAACGAAGAGCGAGACGGGTGTTGTGAAGGCCCTCGCCAGCGGGGGCGAATCCGTCTTGCCACAGGCAGCGGTAGAAGGTGCCTTGGAAAAGCCCGGTTCCGTGGGGCCTCCGGTGCGGCGTGTGCCCGTCGTTGAGGTGCGGAGAGATGCTCCTCGCGTGTGGCGTCCCATCCTGGATCCAGTCGCGGATTTCTGGCCTTCGCTGTGGCCGCGCACGGACGCGCTGCCGGTCATCTTCCAGGCGGTGCTGCTGCGTGACGCGGAGCATGTGGCGCGCCTCGTCGCGATGGGATTCTCCCCTGAGGAGAAGACCTTCTTTGGAGACACCGCGCTTTGTGCCGCCGTGCGCAGCGGTCAGGATGACATGGTGCGCACGCTGGCCGTGTGCGGTGTCGATCTTAATGATCCTGGGCGCGAAAATCAGGCGCCCATCCTCATCGCCTCGCTGCGGCGCAACACGCCGGTGCTGGCCGCGCTCACGGAACTGGGTGTCGATCCCAACACCCGGTTCAAGAGCCCTGTTTCGCGTGAGATTGTCGAGCGCTGCACCATCAAGGATCTCCGCAACGCCATGGAGAGCGACCGCGGCATCACCCCGCTGGTCTGCTGTGCCGCGCGTGGCGATGTGGAGGGCGCGGTGACGCTGATGCGCGCCGGTGCGCGTCCCGGCATGTGCACGTCCCGTTACCATCGCTATCCGTTGAACTTCGCCGCCACGCAGGGTTACCTGTTCCTCATGCGGGTGCTGCTGGGACGTGATCCCGATTCCGAGCCCGACACGCTGGTGACCGTCGATCTCTCCAGCCAGCGCGCCTGGGTCACCAAAAAAGGCCAGGTCGTGGCCACCACCTCGGTTTCCACCGGCCGTGAGGGCTATCGCACGCCCGCCGGCCGCTATGTCATCACGGACAAGCACCGCACCCACACGTCCACGCTTTATCATGTGGCCATGCCGTGGTTCATGCGGCTGAACTGCAGTGCCATCGGCCTGCACAGCGGCTATGTGACCGGGCGCCCGGCTTCGCACGGCTGCATCCGCCTGCCTTATGACATGGCGAAGCTGTTTTTCAGCCTCACCCAGGTTGGCGACGAGGTGCAGATCGTGCATTGAGCCGCCTCGTCATGGGCGCCCGCCCCGCCCGGCATCGCGAAGCGTGCTTGTGGTGAGTGATGGGCCGCGTTCAGCGCGTTTTGGTGCCGCCATGACCGACCACGCCACGTTATCCCGCCGCCGCGCCATCCAGACGCTTTTTTGCTCCAGTGCCGCCCTCGCGCTGAATCTCCGCGCCCTCGCGCAGACGCAGGTGTCCGCCAGCGGGTTGCATTTCTTCTGCATCGGCGATTTTGGCACCGGCGGCGCGGATCAGAAGAAGGTCTCCGCAGCGATGCAGGGTTTCATCGCGAAGCACAACCTCAAGCCCGACGCGCTGCTGTGCCTGGGTGATAATTTTTACAGCAAGGACAAGTCGCCCGCAGGCTTCACCATCGAATCGCCGCGATGGAAGAATGAAATCGAGGACATGTATCCAGCCGCGAGCTTTCCCGGGCCAATCTACGGCGTGCTGGGCAACCATGACTACCATGACAACGCCGGCGGACAGGACGTGCAGCTCGCCTATTCGAAAAAATCCAGCACGCGCTGGAAGATGCCCGCGAAGTGGTTCCGCCTCGATCTCGGCGGTGAAAAGCCGTTGGTGACGGTTTTGTGCCTCGACAGCAATCTTCCCGCCGTCAGCGGCGGCGTGGACAAGAAGACCAGGAAGCCGCGCGCCTCGCTGACAGCCGCGGAAGAGCAGGAACAGCTCGCATGGCTCGAAAACGAGCTGAAAAAGTCGCGTGCCCCTTTCACACTCGTCGTCGCGCATCATCCGCTGTATTCCAACGGCGATCACGGTGACACCAAGGCGCTCATCTCGCAGTGGGAGGGCCTTTTTCAGCAGCACAAGGTCCACGCCTACCTCTGCGGCCACGATCACGACCTCCAGCACCTGGAGTTGGAGGGCAGATACACCTCCCACATCCTCTCCGGCGGCGGCGGCGCGAAGACACGCGAGATGGAGGTCTCGCACAAGGCGCCCTTCGGCAGACAAACACACGGTTTCACCCATCTGCACATCAGCGGCGATGCCATGCGCTTCACGCATTACGATGCCGATGGAGCACAACTCCACACCTTTGCCAAAAAGCAGGACGGCAAGGTTGTGATTGGCTGACATCTGGCATTCATGCCATTTGCCACACCATGATGGATGCAACTCGCCGTCTGGAGTGATGGAGTCTTGGAGCATTGGGTTTCCATACCCATCACTCCACTCTTCCAAGACTCCATCGCTGTGCCCGCGGCAGGAATCCCGCAACTTGATGCGTGGTGATGAATCATGTTTGCGAGCTTGATTCACGGCGGCGTTTTCGCCTACGCTCATGTTTTCATGAAAATCACGCCTTTCATTCCCGCCCTTCTCATCACCGCCTCGTTGCAGGCCCAGGCCCCCAGTTTCAGAGAGCAGACCATCGACGCGGAGGTCGGCATCGGCTACGGCCTGGCCGTGGCGGATGTGAATGGTGACACGCGCGCGGACATCCTCCTCGCCGATAGCAACATCATCGTCTGGTATGAGAACCCCACGTGGAAAAAGCACGTCATCGCCGAAAAACTCACGGAGAAAGACCACGTTTGCATTGCCGCGCGCGACATCGACGGTGATGGTAAATGCGAGATCGCCGTGGGGGCGGAATGGAACCCCGGTGACACAGTAAACAGCGGCGCGGTCTTCTATTTGATCCCGCCTGCCGACCGGACCCAGCGCTGGGAGCCGGTGAAGCTGGCGCACGAACCCACCACGCACCGCATGAAATGGGTGCGCAACCGCGCGGGGCGCTACGATCTCGTCGTCGTGCCCCTGCATGGCCGTGGGAACGACAAGAACGCCGAAGGCGCGGGCGTGCGTGTGCTGGCTTACCACATGCCGGACGATCCGCGCAAAGAATGGAACACCACGCTGGTGCAGGGAAGCATGCACAAGACGCATAACCTCGACATCATTCCCGCGCCGGGCAGCGAGGCTGAAAGTCTGCTCATCTGCGGTCGCGAGGGCGTCGTGCGCCTGGACCAGACCGACAATGGCTGGCGTGAGCAGTGGATCGCACAGCACCCGAAGGACAATCCTGAACTGCAGGGCGCGGGCGAGGTGCGCTATGGGGCCTTTGCTGGCGGCCAGCCCTTTGTGGTGACCATCGAGCCGATGCACGGCGAGAAACTCGTGCTCTACACGCCGCCCTCCGACGGTCCGAAAAACGGAGCCTGGCAGCGGCGTGTGATCACCAGCGAACTTGTCGATGGTCACGCCATCGCCACACACGACCTGCTCGGCCTCAACAACCGTCAGATCGTCGTGGGATGGCGCGCGCAGCAAAAAATCGGCAAGGTGGCCGTGAAGCTGTTCTGGACGACCAAGGAGGATGGAAACGGCTGGCAAAACGTCTTCATCGACGACGGGGGAATGGCCTGCGAAGACGCGGTGTGCGCTGATTTGGATGGAGATCGCGACTTGGAGATCATTGGAGCGGGTCGTCGCAGCAAGAATGTCAAGATTTACTGGAATCAGCGAAGCCAGTGAAAAATTTTCTCCTCGATGAATGCGGCTGCCAGCTTGCGACGGCGCAGGTTCTGCTCCTACAATTGCTGCCGCTATGAAAGCCATCCGTCTTTCTCTTTCCCTCGCAGGTGTGCTCACGCTGAGCCAGTGCGCGATGCCGGTTTCGATGCCCTACTTTTTCTCATCGCGCCAGGAGGTGGTTCGCCGTCCGCTCCTTGTGCAGCCCGCGCAGGCTTCGAGTCCGCCTCTTTTTGTCTGGCATGGCACAGGCACTCCCGGTGTCACCAGCGTGAACATCGACCTCAGCGAACAGAAGGCATACATTTTCAAAAACAGCCAGAACGTCGGCTGGAGCTATGTCGCCACCGGCCGCAGCGGCTACGCCACGCCCACAGGCACCTTCCGCATCATGGAAAAGCAGGTGGACAAGCGCTCCAACCGCTACGGCAGCATCGTCAGCTCAAATGGCAACGTCCTCCGCAGCAATGCCACCGCAGGCGTGCATCATGTGCCTGGTGGCCGCTTCCTTGGGGCCAAGATGCCTTACTGGATGCGCCTCACTGGCTACGGGATCGGCATGCACGCCGGACCGATCCCGAATCCCGGCTCCCCCGCCTCCCATGGCTGCATTCGCCTGCCTTACGATCTGGCGCAGACTCTTTACCAACACGCCCCGGTCGGCACACGGGTGACAATCATGCGGTGATCAGACGGCATGGTGACGCCCCACGCATGAGAACTCAGGGATAATCGTGACGCCGCCTGTTGGCATGTCCTTGTTGTGGCGAAAAAGCCCGCAACCTCCTTGAAGCCTCTGCATCAGGCCGCTACTCTCGCGCCCGCCATGCCCAAACCACTGCAAATTCTCATCTGGATCGCCATTTCCGCCCTCGGAGCCGGCGCTGTCGCTTTCTCCGCGCTTCACAAAGGGGAGACCATCAATGCGCTGTGGCTCGTGGTGGCTGGTTTGTGCTCGTTTGCCGTGGCGTATCGCTTTTACAGCAAGTGGCTCATGACAAAGGTGCTCGTGCTCGACTCGCATCGTGCACCTCCCGCGGTGACGCATCAGGACGGCAAGGACTTCGTGCCGACAAACAAGTGGGTTGTGTTCGGCCATCACTTCGCCGCCATCGCGGGACCTGGACCGCTCGTCGGGCCGGTGCTCGCGGCGCAATTTGGTTATCTGCCGGGCATGCTGTGGATCTTGATCGGTGCCACGCTCGGCGGTGGTGTGCATGACGCCATCGTGATGTTTGCCTCCATCCGCCGCGGCGGCAAATCGGTCGGCCAGATGCTTCGCGAGGAGGTGAATCCCATCGTTGGTGTCGTCGCGATGGTGTCCATCCTCGCGATCATGACGATCCTGCTCGCCGTTTTGGGCCTTGTGGTCGTCAAAGCGATGGCTGAGAGCCCCTGGAGCCTCTTCACCATCGCGATGACCATCCCGCTCGCGCTCATCATGGGCATCGCGCACACGAAAATGGGCGTCAGCGTGCGCAACGTGACCATCTTCGGCATCATCGGCCTGCTGGCCAGCGTGTGGGCCGGCAGCAAGCTCGGCGAATGGGGCGTGCAGCACTACTTTGACCACGGTGGCGAATGGCAGGCCTGGGCGATCATGATCTACGGCTTCGCGGCCTCTGTGCTGCCGGTGTGGATGCTCCTCGCGCCGCGTGACTACCTCAGCACTTTCATGAAGATCGGCACGGTGGCCGTTTTGGCCGTCGCGGTCATCTGGGTGGCTCCGGAACTGCACATGCCGAAGATCACCAAGTTCATCGACGGCACCGGCCTCGTCTTCGCGGGCACCTTGTTCCCGTTTGTGTTCATCACCATCGCCTGCGGAGCCATCTCCGGCTTCCACGCGCTCATTTCCTCCGGCACCACGCCGAAGCTGCTCGATAACGAATCGAACATCCGCAGCATCGCCTACGGCGCGATGGTCACGGAGATGCTCGTCGCGCTGATGGCCCTCATCGCCGCGTGCGCGCTGATGCCGGGCGAGTACTTCGCGATCAATGCCGGCATCAACAAGACCATGGCCCCGGAGCAGGTCGTGGCTACCATCAGCGCTGTCGATAACGGACGTTTCCCCGTCACCGTGGCCGGAATGGAGAAGCTCGCCGCCGATATCGGCGAGAAGACCATGTTTGGTCGTGCCGGTGGTGCGCCGACGTTTGCCGTCGGCATGGCGCAGATGTTTGCCCGCGCCTTTGGCGAGAGCTGGATGAGCTTCTGGTATCACTTCGCCATCATGTTTGAGGCGCTCTTCATTCTCACGACCATCGATGCGGGCACGCGAGTCGGGCGCTTCATTCTGCAAGACTTCCTCGGCGGCATCTGGAAGCCGCTCGGCAACACGCGCAGCCTGCCTGCGAACGTTTTCGCCAGTGCCCTGCTCGTCGGTGCCTGGGGCTGGTTCCTGTATCAGGGCGTCGTCGATCCGCTCGGCGGCATCAACACGCTCTGGCCCATCTTTGGCATCGCGAATCAGCTCCTCGCGGTGATCGCCTTCTGCCTCGGCACGACGATTCTCATCAAAATGGGCAAAGCGCGCTACATGGCCGTCACCGCCATCCCGCTCGCGTTTTTGATGACCGCCACCTTTAGCGCCGGCTGGATCAAGATCTTCGATTCAAACCCGAAGATGGGCTTCCTCGCCGCTGCGAACGACTTCGCCGCCAAAATCGCCGCCGGAGGCACCGACAAGCAGATCGCCGAATGGACCGCGCAGAAGTTCAACTTCATGGTCGATGTCTATGTGACCGGCTTCTTCCTCTGCGCCGTCGCCATCATCTTCCTCGGCTGCCTCATGGAGTGGATCAAGCTCCTCAGCGGCTCGAAGAAGGCCGTGCTGCACGAAGAAGCTTATGTGGCGCTGCCAGAAGGGGCATAATCTCATGCGAGCTTTCGTCGCCATCGTCATTGCGTTCAGTTTCCTGTCTTCATTGCAAGCCGGGAACCTTGTTGAACTTCACTATGTGCTTCCGGAGAACAAGGATGGTGCCATTGCTGCCGAATTGGCCTCTTCCGAGCTTTGGCTTTCACCTGAGGTCGTCATTGCCGACGCCGACATCGAGAGTGCGACCGTTACCCGCTTCGACGAAGACTTTGCCATCATGCTCAAGCTCACCAATCATGGTGCGGAGCGGTTCGATCAGTTCGCGGCCAAACACTTGGGTGACCAGCTCGCGATTCTCGTCAGAGGAAAGGTCGTGAGCGCCCCGGTGGTGCGTGAGAGCAAGTTTGGTGGAACCATTCAGATCTCTGGCAACTTCAACGAAAAGGAAGCCATGGCTCTCGTGTCGGCACTTAACAAGCCACGACAGTAGAACATCCCGAATGGCTGCGGTTGCTTCTGTGCCGCCACCTCGGTTCTTTGCAAACGCCCCCTACTTCGCAGCGTTCTTTGCGTTCCATGCGCACCACACTCGCCTTTCTTCTCTCGACTTCACTTCTCTCCGCCGCAGACTGGCCTGAATTTCGCGGCTCGAATGCCCAGGGGCAATCGGACGCGAAAAATCTGCCGACCATTTGGAGTCCGACCTCACACATCGCTTGGAAGACCGCCGTGGCGGGCGTGGGCTGGTCTTCGCCGGTGGTGATCGGGGATCGCATCTTTTTGACCTCGGCGCTGCCTGTCGGCGGCGTGGAGGATCCGAAGGCAGATCGTTCTCTGCATGCGATGGCACTTGATGCGGCCACAGGGAAGACCGTCTGGGATGTGGAGTTGTTCACCGCCACCGCGCCGCGCGCGCATCGCAAGAACAGCCATGCCAGCCCGACGCCTGTTTATGAAGACGGCAGGCTGTTCGTCCACTTTGGCCACCTGGGCACGGCGTGCCTGAACGCCGCCAACGGCCAGACCGTGTGGGCCACGCAATCGTTCACGTATTCGCCGGTGCATGGCAATGGCAGCAGCCCGGTGCTGTTTGAGGATCTGCTCATTTTTTCCGCGGACGGTGAAACAGAGCCCAAAGTCATCGCTCTCGACAAAAACACCGGGACGCAACGCTGGGCCTTCGCGCGACAGTCCGAGGCCAAGAAGAAGTTCTCGTTCTGCACCCCGCTGATCATCGACGTGAACGGCCAGAAGCAGCTCATCACGCCCGGCAGTGGTGTGGTGAACGCGCTCAACCCGAAAACCGGCGAGGAAATCTGGCGCTGCTACTATGATCAGGGCTACAGCGTCGTGCCGAGGCCGGTTTACGCGCACGGCATGGTCTTCGTCTCCAGCAGCTACGACAAACCGGTTCTCAAGGCCATCAAGGTGGACGGCAAAGGCGACGTGACCGAAACGCATGTCGCGTGGATGATCGACAAAGCCGTTCCGCACAATCCCAGCATGGCCGTGATCGGCGACGAACTCTACTTCGTCGTCGACAACGGCATCCTCACCTGCTGCGATGCCAAAACCGGCAAGATTCACTACTCGGAACGCTGCACCGGCCCCATCTCCGCCTCGTTGCTCGCCGCTGACGGCAAACTCTACCTGCAGGACGAAAAAGGCCTCGGCGTCGTCGTGAAACCCGGGAAGACCTTCGAGATTCTTGCCCAGAACGACCTCGGCGAGCGCTCCCTGGCCTCGTATGCTGTGATCGGCTCCGACCTGCTCATCCGCACCGAGAAGAACCTGTTTCGGGTGAAGAAATAGTCAGCCGCGCTCGATCCAGCGATAGGCAGCGAGGGAGTTCTTCCAAAAATACTTCTCGCAGGCATCACCGCCCTTCGAGCGGAAATACTCGTCCACGATCTTGAAAACCACTTCATAGGGCGCGCCGCGATCGGAGACGGGCCAGTTGCTGCCGTAGATCAGGCGGTCGGGACCGAAGTGCTCCCATAGATGATCGAGCACGGGCTGGTAGTAGGCGGTGTCGCGTGGAGCCTGGCCTTCGGGGCATTTCACCTGCTCGACGAGGGCGGAGACTTTCATGAAGACATTCGGCTGTTTCGCGACCTCAATGATGGCGGGTTTCCACTCTGGACGCAGTGACTGAGGATCACCGGAGGCACCGAGATGGTTGATGACGATGCGCAGGGCGGGAATTTCAGCGGCGAGCTTTGCAGCGGGAGCCAGCGCGGCGGGCGGACCGTTCAAATCGAGCTCCAAGCCGTGATCGGCGAGCAGTTTGGCTCCGGCGAAGATCAAATCGCGTTTTGCGTCGTCGAGCAGGAAGTTCCCGCTCCAGCGGATGCCGCGAAAAACGGGATTTTTGGCGAACCGCTTCAAATGCGTGGCGAACTCCGGCCCTGGATCGAGATGGCCGACAAATCCGACGATGCATTTTTGTTTTTCGGCCAGGTCGAGGATCCACTGATTGTCCTCCACCCAGGCGCTGGCCTCGACAATGACTGTTTCCTTCACGCCGTGCGGAGAGGCAACGGCCAGCCAGTCGGCAGGCAGGACCGTGCGGTGGAGCTTGGAGCCTTTTGCAGGCCATGGCACGCCCTGCGGGCGGGTGGGATCGTAGAAGTGCGTGTGCGTGTCGATGATGCGGCTGGCGGGCGGCGCGGCGGAGACCGTGGCGCGTGCCGTCGCGGTTGCGGCGGCGGTTTGGAGGAAGCGGCGGCGGTTCATGAAGGATCGGGCATTGAAAATGGAGAATGGGAAACTGAAAACGGAAAATCGCCCGGAAGACAGGCGAAACCACACGACCGCGGATGCCAATCTCCAATTTTCAGTTTACAATTTTCAGTTTTCAGTCCCCCGTGCGGTCTCCCATGCCCCACGCCCTGCTGATCAAATTTCCTGGAACCAACTGCGATGCTGAAACCGCCCGCGCCCTGGAGGCAGCGGGTTTTACCACCGAGGTGCTCCCCGTGGCGCTGCTGGAGACAGGAGCGCTGGACAAGGCACAGATGGTGGTCTTTTCCGGCGGCTTCAGCTACGGGGACTATGTGATGTCCGGCCGGATCGCCCAGCTCATCACGAAGTCGAAGCTGGGCGACAAGTTGAAGACCTTTGTGGCCGGCGGCGGTTACGCACTGGGCATCTGCAACGGCTTCCAGATCCTCACGCAGCTCGATTTGCTGCCCAAAGGCAGCTTGATTCACAACACCAGCGGGCGCTTTATGTGCCAGTGGGTCGGCTTGAAGAAAACCGTCGGCAAACCGAGCCCCTATCTCTCCAGGCTGCCGGAGCAGTTCGAGCTGCCCATCGCCCACGCGGAAGGCCGTCTCGTCACCGAGGGCGATGACGCGGTGAAATACGTCAAATCCGGCCACGCCGCGCTGCTCTACACGGACAATGTGAACGGCTCCACCCAGGCCATCGCAGGGCTGCAGGACGACACAGGACGGGTTTTCGGCCTCATGCCGCATCCGGAGCGCTTCCTCTTCCGCGGCCAGCACTACGACCCCGACTGGAGCGGCGATGCCGCGCATGGCTGGGGTTACTACATGTTCAAGTCCGTGGCCGAGGCGATGGCGTGACTGCTGTTCTCGCTTCTCTGTTACCGGTTCCCAGATTGTTGCTATCGCCAGCGTGATCTGACCAGAGGACGGGGAACAGCGAACCGGGAACTGAGAACTTGTTTGCAAACTCTTCTCGGCACGCTTTAAACCGTGCGTTCTCGTTGATTTTGAAGCATAAACCAGCACTCCCGGAATGAAGATCGCTCTCGATGTGATGGGCGGCGACCACGCCCCGCAGAACCCGATTGGCGGCGTGAAGCTCGCCCTCGAGTCCCTGCCGCAGATCGAGAAAATCTTCCTCGTTGGCGTGCCGGAGGTGGTGGAGCGCGAGATGAAGGCCCAGGGAGTCTCCAGCCCGAAATTGGAGGTCATTCCGGCCTCCCAGGTCGTCGATATGAGCGACAGCGGCCTCGATGCCGTGCGAAAAAAGAAGGACAGCTCCATTTCCCGCGCCGTGGATCTCGTGAAGGATGGCAAGGCCGACGCGGTGGTGAGCGCCGGGCACACTGGAGCCGCGGTGACGGCCTCCTTGATCAAACTGCGCACGCTGCCGCACATCGAGCGCCCGGCCATCGTGGCCATCATGCCCTCGCTGACCAAAAACTGGCTCCTCATCGACGCCGGGGCGAATCCTGACAGCGAGCCCGCCCACCTGGTGCAAAACGCCATCATGGGCACCGCCTTTGCCCGCCATGTGCTGGGCCGCGCGGAGCCGGTCGTGGGCCTCATGTCGAACGGCACGGAAGAGGAAAAAGGAAACGCGCTGTGCAAAGAAACAGGCAGGCTGCTGCGCCATGCAAAGGGGCTGAACTTCCGCGGCAATGTGGAAGGCCATGACATCTGGGAAGATCCGCCGGACGTGGTCGTCTGCGATGGCTTCACCGGGAACATCATCCTCAAAACGGCCGAGGCCCTTGCCCATGCCATGTTTTCCATGATCAAACGCGAGATCATGGCCGGCACCGTGACCAAGATCGGTGCCATGCTTGCCAGGCCCGCCTTCAAACGCGTCCACCAGCAGACCAGCGCGGACGAGGCAGGAGGAATGCCCTTGCTAGGTCTCAACGGCATCACCATCATCGCGCATGGCGGCGCGTCCGCCTACGCCATGAAAAACGCCATCCGCCAGGCCTGCGAGTCGATCCAGCACCAGATCAACCCGCACATCGAGGCCGCCGCCACCCAGCACTCTCTTTTGAATCATGCCCACGCCTAGCTCGCAGCCCTTTTGCGCCTCCAGCATCATTGGAACCGGCAGTTACATGCCGGCCAAGGTGCTGACCAACGACGACCTTTCGAAGATCGTCGATACCTCCGACGAGTGGATTACCACACGCACCGGCATCAAGGAGCGCCGCATCGCCGCGCCGGACGAGGCCACCAGCGACATGGCTGCCGAGGCGGCGCGCCGCGCCATGGCGGACGCCGGCGTGAGCGCGGAGGACATCCAGCTCATCATCGTGGCCACGGTGACGCCGGACATGTTTTTCCCCAGCACCGCGTGCTTTGTGCAGAAGAAGATCGGCGCGGTAAACGCGGTGTGTTTCGACGTGTCCGCCGCGTGCTCCGGCTTTCTCTACGCCCTGCAGGTGGCGCGCCACTTCATCAACACGGGCAATCGTATCACCGCGCTGGTCATTGGCGCGGAAAAGCTCAGCAGCCTCGTCAACTGGCAGGACCGCAATACCTGCGTGCTCTTTGGCGACGGCGCGGGCGCGGTCGTCATCCGTCGGGCGTGTGAAAACGAGCCCGAGGCCCAGGGACGCGTGCTTTCCACCGTCATGGGCAGTGATGGAAACCTCACCGACCTGCTCAAGGTGCCCGGCGGTGCCTCCGCCTGCCCCATCACACCGGAAAACGTCGCCAGCCGCCCGAACACGATCCACATGGAGGGTCGTGAGACCTTCAAGCACGCCGTCACGCGCATGCTGGAGGCATCGCAGCAGGCACTCGAAATGGCGGGGCTCAGCGCCAAGGACGTGTCGCTCGTCATCCCCCACCAGGCGAACGCGCGCATCATCGGCGCGATCGCCG
This sequence comes from Verrucomicrobiaceae bacterium, assembly GCA_015075365.1. GTDB lineage: Bacteria > Verrucomicrobiota > Verrucomicrobiia > Verrucomicrobiales > Verrucomicrobiaceae > Prosthecobacter. The sequence continues at coordinate 1,292,563 of JABTUN010000002.1, read as the reverse complement.
ACCGCCTCGGCCTGCCGGAGGAAAAGGTCTTCATGAACCTCGACAAATACGGCAACACCAGCGCCGCCACCATCCCGGTGGCCCTCGACGAGGCGCGGCGCGCAGGACGCATCAAAAAGGGTGATGTCGTGCTGCTCGTGGCCTTTGGCGGCGGCTTTACCTGGGCCAGCTCGGTCGTGCGTTGGTGATCAGGCTGGCCTTTGCCGCACGCTTGAAATTCGGGCGGATTTTTTGTCTGGATCATCCTGCTGAAATCCGCCAGCATCGCGCCCCATGTCTCCCATCACAGCCGCTGCCTCCGCATCTCCTGACTACTGGCCCTTTGCCGTGCTCGGCATCAGCGTGGCCTTCATCATCCTCGCGATCAGCAAGCTGCGTGTGCATGCCTTTGTGGCCCTGGTTCTGGCCGCGCTGCTCGCGGGGCTGCTGACGAACAAGGAGTCCTGGGACATCGTTCAAAAGGACGGAAAAGTGAAGGCCATGCCCGCGCTGGTGGGCGCGGTGGAAATGGTGTCCAAGGGGCTTGGTGATGCGGCGCGGGACATTGCCATTTCGATCGCCCTGGCGGCCATCATCGGCATGTGCCTGATGGAAAGCGGCGGCGCGGACAAGGTCGTGCGGCGCTTCCTGGGCTTCTTTGGTGAGAAACGCGCCGGCTGGGCGCTGCTGTGGAGCACCTTCATCCTCAGCGCGCCGATTTTCTTCGACACCATGTTCATGCTCATGGTGCCGCTCGCCATGGCGCTGCGCATGCGCACGGGGAAAGACTACACACTCTATCTCATGGCCATCTGCTGCGGCGGCACCGTGACGCACTCCATGACCGTGCCGCATCCTGGCCCGGTCGCGGTGGTCGAGGGGCTGAACCTCAATGTCGGTGAGTCGCTCCTCGGCGGCCTCGTCATCGGCGCGATCACCTGCTTCTTCGGCTTCATGGTCAGCAAATGGCTCAACGCGCGCACGGACATTCCATTGCGCGAGGCGGGGGGCGTCTCGCTGAGCGACCTCGGCGGCATCAGCGCGAAGCCGGAGAGCGAACTGCCCTCCTTTTTCTGGAGCATCACGCCGGTGATTCTGCCGATCATCCTGATCAGCCTCACCACGGTGTTCGAACTGGCGCACGCGGGCGCGGCGAAGGGCGCCGGGTGGGGGATCGCCATGGTGGACGCGCTCGGTGGGGAGCATGGTTTCGGCGCGGCACGCGCCTGGGTGGATTTCTTCGGGCACAAAAACATCGCGCTGCTCATCGGCGCGTTCATCTCCATCGGCGTTTTGGTGAAACAGCGTGGTTTCGGGCTCAAAAAAGTGGAGGAACTGATGGGGCCGCCGCTGGAGACGGCATGCATGATCATCCTCATCACCAGCGCGGGCGGCGCGTTCGGATTTGCCCTGCGCAGCGCCGGCGTGGGTGATGCGGTGGCTGCCCTGGCAAAGGAATACAGCATCAATTTGATCCTCCTCGGTTGGCTCGTGGCGGCCGTGGTGCGCGTGGCGCAGGGGTCGGCCACGGTGGGCATGCTCACCGCCGGTTCCATCATGGCGCCGATGGTCGCCGGGACGGACCTTGGCTGCCATCCGGTCTATCTCTTCACGGCCATCGGTTTTGGCGCGATGTTCTGCTCCTGGATGAACGACAGCGGCTTCTGGGTGGTGAACCGCCTCAGCGGCATGACCGAAAAGGAAACCCTCCGCACCTGGAGTGTCCAGCTCACCGCCGACTCGGTCATCGGTCTTGTCGTCACCCTCGTGCTGAGCCGGGTGCTGCCGCTGGTTTGATGGCGCCGGCCATTGGCAAAAACAACAGGTATGCACCTCACGATCTCCGCATCTTCCACCGCGCTTTTCTCGACCTGGGTGTTTGTTGAGAACTTCGGCTTGTTGTTTGATGCCGGAGACGGTGTCAGCGCCTCGCTTGGACAAAAGGGGCGGAAGGTCCGGCATGTTTTTGTGACCCATGCAGATCGCGATCACGTTTGCGGACTCCTGCAACTCCATCAGCTAAACGCCCGCGACGGCACTCCTTCCATCTACTACCCAAGGGATTGTGGTTCGTTTCCCGCGTTGAAGGAATTCATGGGAAACTTCGATCCGCAATCCGGCCCTGCCACCTGGATCGGACTTTCTCCCGGTGACATCGTGAACTTGGATAAAATGCATTTCATTGAAGCCCGGACGTCTGAGCATGTCACGTCGGGTAATCTCGCCAAGGCGCTCGACTATACACTTTGCAGTGTTCGTCGAATCTTGAAACCTGAGCTGCACGGAATGTCCGGAATTGAAATCTCAGCGCTGCGGAAGAGCCATGGAGACGATGCTGTGACGGAAACCCAGGTTGTGAAGTTGATCGGATATTCCGGTGATGCTCCCAAGTTGAATCCAGAGCGCTGGTCTGGTGTGAAGATACTGATCCACGAAGCCACGTTTCTGGAGCGGGAAACGGCGCGGAACTTCCACTCCAACCTTCCTGATGTCATCCTGGCGGCGGCGCAGCTTGAGATCGAGGCCCTTGTGTTGATCCATTTTTCCGCTCGCTACAATCCGGGGGAGATCGAACGCGCCATTCGTGAACATGCGGCTGCTGTCAATCTCCGCTTTCCTGTTTTCGCCGTCTTGCCTGGGCGGGTTGCTGGTGATCTGTTGTCAACGCATCCTGTTTGGGACCCCAAGATTTGAAGTGAGTAATTGCTCAGGAGTCAGCGGGCCATGCCTGGGGTCGGGCTTTCTGGAGTCCACCCTTGAGTCGAAAGCTGCGAGACATGAAAATGCCATTGCTGCCGGTCAAAATGGACAGGCAGCACCCCCCCCGCTCTTTGTCTGGCCTGATTTTATGAGAGAGCACTTGCCAAAACAGCAGGCCACAGCCGTAATCTGTCCCGCCCTGCTTTCTTTGCATGCCGAGTGTGTTCACTAAAAACGGCCTTCACTTTTTCTTTTACAGCAACGACCACGCGCCGTTGCATGTGCATCTGTGCAAAGGCGGCGGGGAGGCGTTTTTTGAGATCGCGCCGCGGGTGTGGCTGTGGGAATCCGCAGACATGACGACGGCGGATATTTCTTCGGGCGCAGGAGCTTGCCCGCGAGCATCGCCCCCTTATCATCGCGAAATGGCATGAGCACTTTGACTGGCCAACCCTTATCCGCCTCGTATGCGCGTGGCCGTGTCTTCGTGAAGATGCGCAGCGGGCTGGATTTCGGCTTTCTTGTGGTGGGGAATCCGCGCCCCGAAGCACAGGTTGCGGCCAAGCTGGCGGTGATCGAATCCTCCCCCTTTGGTCCGCACTGGCCGCTTTTGGACGAAGACCTGTCGATCCGTGGAGTCTTGAACGATAACCATGGAATTCTCCCTGCGCGACATGTCCGGCCAAAGCCCAAGGTCCGTGCGACGACTCCTGCTCGATAGTTTCCTGCCATCACCCTTTTCTCTCCTCCTCTATGATCCCTCGTCTTGCCCTGATTTCTCTCGGATGGTGCGGCCTAGCCGCCGCTTCGCAACCGACCTCTCTCGCTGATCTGCCGGATGCGAACCCGGACGCGGAGTTGAAGGCTTTCGTCGTGCCGGAGGGCTTTGAGGTGAACCTGTTTGCCTCGGAGCCGATGATCCAAAAGCCGGTGCAGATGAACTGGGACGCGCAGGGTCGCCTGTGGGTCGTGTCGAGCACGACATATCCGCACATCAAGCCGGGCGAGGCGGCGAAGGATCAGGTCGTGGTGCTCGAAGACACGGATGGCGATGGCAAGGCGGACAAATCGACGCCCTTTGCGGACGGATTGCACATTCCGACGGCGCTGGCGCCGGGTGATGGCGGTCTGTATGTGGCGAATTCGACCGAGGTGCTGTTTTTGAAGGACAAGGACGGCGATCTGAAGGCAGACGAGCGCACGATCCTGCTCAGCGGCTTTGGCACGGAGGACACGCATCACCTGCTGCACACGTTCCGCTGGGGGCCGGAGGGCATGCTGTACTTTTTGCAGTCGATCTACATCCACACGCACATGGAGACGCCGTATGGCGTGCGTCGCCTGATGGGCGGCGGCATTTGGGAATTCCGGCCGGAGACGCGTCGTGCGGAAATCATCAGCAAGGGGCTGATCAATCCGTGGGGCTTTGAGTTCGACCGCTGGGGCCAGAGCTTTGCCTGCGACGGCGCGGGCGGGGAAGGGATCAATTTCATCTTCCCGGGCAGCGTCTTTGCCACCTCGCCGGGGGCGAAGCGCATCCTGCACGGCCTGAGCCCCGGCCAGCCGAAGCAGTGCGGCATGGAGGTGATCGAGGACCCGCATTGGCCGGCGGACTGGCAGGGTTCGTTCGTGCTGAATGACTTCCGCGGCAATCGCGTGAACCGTTTCATGCTCACCCCGAGCGGCAGCGGCTACATCGCCAAGCAGATGCCAGATGTGGTGGCGAGCACGCATCGCGCCTTCCGTCCGATCGATGTCAAAGTGGGGCCGGATGGCGCTCTCTACATCGCGGACTGGTACAACCCCATCATCCAGCACGGCGAGGTCGATTTCCGTGATGCGCGTCGCGACCTCGTTCACGGCCGCATCTGGCGCGTGACGGCGAAGGGCCGTCCGCTGAGCCCGAGGCCCAAAATCGCCGGGGAGAGCACGGCGGAGCTCTTGGAGATGCTGAAAAGCGACCGCAAGTATGTGCGGACCTTTGCGAAGCGTGAACTCCGCGATCAAGGCGCGGTGAAAGTGACCGCTGAGCTCGATGCCTGGGCGGCGCAGCAGTCGGATGGGCACGCCTTGCTCGAAGCGGCCTGGGCTCGCGAGGGCGTGAATTCCTTCTCGCCGACGATTTGGCGTAAACTTTGGGAAAACAGCGATGCCCGCATCCGTGCGGCGGCGCTGCGCATCCTGAGCCATCGCTGGAAGGAACTGCCGGACGCGATGAAAGTGCTCGAAAAGGCCGTGGCAGACGAAAACGCCCAGGTGCGTCTGTGGGCCGTGGCGGTCCTGGCGGAGATGCGTAAGCCGAGTGCCATCAATCTGGCGCTGCGCGTGCTGGAACTGCCGATGGATGAAAACCTCGATTTCCTCCTCGAACTGACCTGTCGCGAGCAGGCGGAGGTGTGGATGCCCGCCGTGGTGAGTGGCAAATTGAAGCTGGAGGACCGTCCGAAGCAGTTTGTTTACGCGATGAAGAGCACGAGCCGCTCGGACGCCCTTCCGCCGCTGTTTGCGGCACTGAAAGGTGGCAAATTGAGCCCGGAAGACGCCGCCGCCGTGCTGGCGATGGCCGGCGACGCGGCGGACGCGGCCCAGGCGAAGGTGATGGTGGACATGGTGAACGATGCGGCGATGGCTCCGCACTACATCGGCCTCCAGGACGCCCTCGTGAAGGCGGCCACGGACCGGAAAATCGTCCCGGAAGGCGCGGCGGAGACGGTGACGGCTTGGTTTGCCCGTCCGGAGCCGCATGTGGTGCACCGCACGGCCATTTTGGCCGGTCTTTGGAAGGTAGAACCGGCCCGCGAGAAGCTGGCCAGCCTCTTAGTTGACCCGAAAACGATCCCGGCGATCCGCGACGGGGCCACCCGCGGCCTGACGGCCCTTGGCGGCGTGAAGACGCGGGACCTGTTCGACAAGCTTTTCGTCGAATCGGCCGATCTGGGCCTCAAATCGCTCATGATCGACGGTTTGACCGCCGTGGGGCCGCAACTGGCCGCGAAGCGTGCGGTGGAGTTTTTGGCCACCGCCGAGGTCGGGACCGCGAAACCGGTTTTGGGGGCGTTCTTGAAGAACAAGCAGCTTCCGGGCGTGCTGGCGAAGGAGCTGGCGGGCAAGACGATTCCTGACCTCGTCGCGGTGGAAGGCATCCGCATGGTGAGCACCCGCGGCATCCAGGGACCGTTGGCCGAGGCGCTCAAAAAGGCGGGCAATGTGAAGCAGATGGACAAGCCGCTGACCGCCGCGGAAATGACCGCGATGGTCGAAAAAGTGAAGAAGAACGGCGATCCGGTCCGCGGCGAGGCGGTGTATCGCCGCCAGCAACTTCTCTGCATGACCTGCCACGCCATCGGAGAGAGCGGCGGCGTTTTGGGACCGAATCTGGTCAGCATCGGAGCCTCCGCGCCGGTCGATTACCTCATCGAGAGCCTGCTGGAGCCGAGCAAGAAGATCAAAGAAGGCTACCACATGGTCATCGTGAGCAAAAAGGACGGCGGCGTGGTCTCCGGCGGCCTTGTGAACGACGGCGCGGATGAGTTGACGATTCGTGACCCGGCCAACCAGATCGTGAAGGTTGCCAAATCGGCCGTGGCGAGCCGCCAGATGAGCCCGGTCAGCATGATGCCAGCCGGTTTGACCGCCAGCCTGCGGGAGGACGAATTCGTCGATCTGGTGCGCTTTTTGAGCGAATTGGGCAGGGAAGGGGCCTTCAAAACCCAGCCGAACCGCTATGTCCGCACCTGGAAGGTCATGGGCAAGATGGAGCAAAAGGATGTCGATCACGTCCGTCATGTGGGCAGCTTTGCCCTCAACGACGAGAAGCATCCCTACCCCTGGCAGCCCGCGTTCAGCCAAGTGAATGGGGATCTGCCGCTGGCCGACATCCCAGCTGCACAGCGCATGTATCCGTGGTTCCCGAAAATCGCCCAATTCGGACTGAAATTGGACGCCGCCGGGAAGGTGAAACTAGGCTTCAGCACCGTGAAAGGGATCGTTGTGGCGGTGGACGGGACGGAGTTGAAGGAGTTGAATGCCGAGCAGACACTTGATTTGAGCGCCGGAACGCACCGGATCAGCGTGCTGATCACTCGTGATTCCGGGGATCTGGCGGTATTTCGCGTGGAAATCCTAGATGGGGCCGCCGTGGTGGTGCCGTGAGGCTTGGGAAATCTGAAAATTGGTATTGTCCATGTATTTGCGTTGACGCTGGGTGAACGTCTTCGCTATTCTGAACGGAAACCCCGGAAATTTTGTCACATTGCGGCAAGATTTCCCGGCCTCGTTTTTAGTTCCGCCCATGCCTCGTCCAACCTCCGCCGCCCGACCGATTCCAAGCCCGATTTGGATGCCCTCGCGCGCCGTGCTGTGACGAATGACGCCTGACAGGCTTTTCCATTTTGCCGCCCCTTTCCGCAAACCTTTCCGACCCCATATCTCAATGAAAACACTCCGCCGAAATCGACTCTTCCTCGGATGGTTCATGGCCGTGCTCATGCTCTTTGCCCAACTGCCCGCAGGCACTTTGCGTGGTGCCACATTTTACTGGGCGCTGGATGACGGTTTTGGCGGAGTTCTGCCCAACTTTGGCGGGAACTGGGACTCGTTCGGGCTCAACTGGTACCCTGACCGGGCTTACGATCCCATGGATGTCACCACATGGGACAACTTTGGCAATCACACAGCCGTGTTTGGTGATCCTTCATTCGGCCCTGGTCCGGCAGGTGTGGTGCTGGCCGAGGCGATCAATGTGGGCGCGTTGCGCTTCGAGGCGGATGGTGTGGGGCTGGAGTCGATGTCCGCGGCGGAGACCCTGACTTTTGCAGGAGTTACCCCGAGCATCACGATTGTTGGAGATGGTTTTGAGGACAACATGGTAGCAACCATTAACGCCGGACTAGCCGGATCAAACGGCCTATCATTGGTTTACGATGCGACAAATGCGAATCCGGGTGATCGGGGAACAGTAGTGCTGGGTGCGGTAGGGCCAACTGCCTTCAACACCACACTGACAGGCGGAATCACAGTGGGCAGCCGCATGACGCTGGCCTTGAATGCGAACTCGGCACACTTTCAGGCCGGGACGCATCCCCTGGGGAACAATACGATCACCCTTCAGGATGGGGCCGTTTTCGATGTGCGGGGGCTATCCGCCACATTCGGCGGCTTGTCCGGCCGGGTGTTCGACACCAATGGCACCGGGAACAGCAGCCGGGTGGACTTCTCCAACACTGCCACGGGAGCAAGTGCTCACACGACAACCTTGAACACGACAGGCTTATCAGGCTCCAACACGCTGAACACGGTGAGCACAGCCTCCTTGTGGGTGGGGCAGTCCGTGAGCGGGACTGGCGTCCCCGCTGGTTCTGTCATCACGGCGATCTTGAGTCCGACCCAGTTTCGCATCAGTCAGAATCTGACAGCCGCTAATCCTGTGGTGACAGCGACGCCCCAACCGGTGCTGGGTTCGCTTCCCGCGACGCCCACACACACGGTGGCCAGCCTGAACGGCAATGCGGTCAACACCTCGATCCGGTATCTGGATGCGAACAACGCCCAACAAACCGTCGCGCGCTATGGCGTCCAATGGACGGGCAAAGTCAGCATCGGCAGCGCCGGGGCCTACACCTTTTTCGCCAGCTCGGATGACGGCGCGCGGGTGTACATCGACGGGCAACTCGTGCTCAACAACGATGGTGGCAAGGGGGCGACGGACCTGTCCAGCGCGCCCATTTTCCTTTCCGCCGGCCTGCATGACATCCGCATCGATTATGTGCAGGGAACGGGGGGGGGCAGCATCAACCTCGGCTATGCCGGTCCATCCACGGGCTTTGTGAGGACGGTGCTCACCTCCTCCGAGCTTTCGCAGGCGGATGTCAACACAGCGGCAGGTTCCTCTTCAGCGCTTCAGGTCGGCAACAACATCGTGCTGACCGGAAATGCCGGCATCGATATGACCAGCGACTCGCTGAGTTCCGTTTCTCTGGGCGGGCTTTCGATGCAGACAGGGAATCAGCTCACTGTTCGTTCCTTGGACAATCTGGGGTTTGTCATCGTGGGAGATGGCGCGGGATTTGGACGGACGCTGAGGTTTGCCGGCAATTCAGTGTTGGGCAATGGCGCGGGCACTGTGAAGATCGCATCCGATGCCAATGTGGCGTTTGACGGCCAAGTCTCGGATGGTGGATTCGCCATCAACCTGGAGAAGACCGGTCGGGGCTGGCTTTATCTGAGCAACACGGATTCGGCGAACTTGGGGGCGACGTCCAGCATTGAACTCAAAGGTGCCCGGGAGTCCCTGGGCTCCACCACATTTCTGGGCAGCAACACCGTCACGGTGGCAAGCACGGCCAATCTGGCGGTGGGCATGACCATCAGTGGGGACGGCATTGTGCCAGGGACGGTCATCACCAGCATTTTGGGAGGTGGTTCGGTTCAGATTTCGTCGAATGCGACAGCATCGGGCTCCCCGACGCTGGTGTTTACACAGACTCCGAGCCTGGTTTTGCGAGGAAGCACGGCGGCTGGTGCATTCAATCCGGCGGGCGACGCCCTGATCAAACTCAACCACGGCAACTTGATCCTAGATTCCAAGGGTGCCACGGCCAACGGGATTGGGCCTGTTTATGACAATGCGGTGCAAGTGCTGCAGAACGGAACGATCCAGTCGGTTGTCAACGCGGCCACCACCGTCCTGGGCAGCGGCACCAACGGCATCTCCATATCTCCCGGCAGGGCGTTGACACTGGACGCGATCGCGGGCGGACGCCCGGCGACGGACCCGGGTGCGACCCTGAGGATCGCCGGCGCGATCACCGGGGACGCGACCACCTCGCTGGTGATCCGCTCGACGCAGATGAATGCGGTTACGACGATTCCCGCGGTGGACGCGCTGGCGAACAGCGTGGCGCAGCAGATTGGGTTTGCCTCGCAGTCAGGCACCGTCGTGCTTTCAGGAAACAACGTGGGATTCCTCGGCTCAGTGGCACTGGAACCAGGCGCTGGCTTGCGAATCGAAGGACCTGCGGCTCTTTCGGGACGTAGTTTAGCCCTAAATGGCAGCACCCTCGGCCTTGTTGGCGACGGCGATGGCACGGGAGGTGCGGAAAACTTTGCCTTCAATCACAACATCTCCGTTCTGGGCAACAGCACGATTGCGGTCGGGCGCGCCGGCACGGTTTACGCGCCGCTTTTCACCCAGGCGGCAAACAAGACATCCCAGATATCCACGCTGTCGATGAACCGTGCGACGCTAACCGTGGCCAACAACGACAACTCCAGGCTCCAAGTGACAGGGGTGACGACGCTGAACGGAGTTCCGACCTTTGCTGTTAATAATGCTTCTGCCTCAAATCAATCGGACGGGCTGGTGCTGAGCGGAGTGGTGTCGGGCAATGCGAGCTTGGTGAAGGCCGGGACGGGCACTCTCGTGCTGGGGAACACCGGCAATACCTTCAATGGAAGCGCCACTTTTGGAGCCACTGGTGCCTCGGGCACCAACACGCTTACTACGGCCAGCACCGCCAGGCTGTTTGTCGGACAACCGGTGAGCGGCGGCGGAATTCCTGGCGGCACCGTGGTGTCCTCGATCATCAGCGACACAGAGTTCACCATCTCCAACAATCTCACATCGGCCAATCCGACGGTGACCGTGACCCCGATGGTCCAGATCAACGGAGGTATCCTCGCCGTGGCCGGGGACGGAGCTTTCGGCAACATCGCCAACCAAGTGAGGCTCAATGTGAACTCCACGGCCGGCCAGGGCCTGCGCGCCATTGGCACGTTTACCATTCCGAATACCCGAACCGTGCGCCTGAACCAGCCGAACAACGTGATCGAGGTGACAGGTGGCAACACGTTGACGATGGCCGGTGCGTTCCAGATGTCAGATGCAGCGAACAATCTCTTCAAAAGAGATCGCGGCACTTTGGAACTCACCCAGCCCCAGTCTGGCTGGAATGGCATTCTGACGATCGGCCAGGGCGTGGTGAGGGTTTCAAACGCAGGGGTTTTTGGAACGAGCACGGGAAACACACAAATCGGAAACGTGTCCGCTGCTTTGGAACTGACGGGCGGCATCACTGTCAGCGAGCCCCTGCTTTTCACACCTGGGAACAACAATACTTCGAATGGGATTGGAGCCAATGGCGCTCTACGGAGTGTGGCTGGGGCCAACACATGGAGCGGTACGATCGGGTTCAGCAGTCCGAGCACAGCCGATGGCCAGATGAGAGCCGCATTGATCGGTGTGGACGCGGGTTCTACGCTCAACATCACTGGTGTGATAACCGGTGCGGTGGGAACAGGAGGATCGAACCGCGGGGTATGGATCGGGCTGACGGGCGCGGGAACTGGCACGATCAGCACAGCCATGAACCATTCGGGCGACCTGTCCTTTGGCACTTATTCGCTTGCCAAGTTTGGCTCCGGCACTTGGAATCTCACCGCGGCAAATATCTTCTCTGGCCAGAATATCTATGTCGGCCAAGGTGTGCTTTCGGTGAATGGTGCCGGCACTCTGGGGGTGCCTGGGACCAATGGAGGCACAGGGACGGCTTTTGTGACCCCAGGTGGCACTCTCAGGCTCGACAACACCGGAACCAACGTGGTTAACCGGCTTTCTAATCGTGGTCTGAATCTGTTTGGCGGCGTGGTCGAGTTGGTGGGAAGCAGCAGCAGTGCCACAACCGAGACAACCAATGGGACGCTGACACTCAACCCAGGACAGAGCGTCATCACCGTTTCCGCCGGCACCGGCCAACAGGCAGACCTGACCTTTGGAGCGGTGACGCGGAACGCAGGCGGCACGGTGCTTTTCCGCGGCAGCAGTCTGGGCACTGTGGCCGGACCGAATGTGGCCACGATCAAGGCCAATGGAGCGGGCTTTGTGGCAGTCGGCCAAAATGGGTCGGTTGGGACGGCCACAAAAGGTGTTCTTCCCTATGCGCTTGTCAGCACGACGGTAGGTGGCGCAGGTGCATCCTTTGCCACTCTGGACTCGGTAAATGCGATTCTGCGGCCCTTGGCCGCGTCGGAGTACTCCAACACTCTGACCAACAATCTGGCCGGTGTTGCCACGCCCATGAACATCCTGCTCAACAGCGGCATTTCCAATTTTGCCAGTTCCATCACAGGAAACACCATGGTGGTCAACTCGCTGACCCTGGGCAGTGGAGGGGGCGGTGTGGCCATTCAGCCGAGCCAGGTTCTGGTGTTGGACAGCGGCGGTCTGCTCGCTCTATCCGGCAACGGGGGCATCACGGGCGGAAGGCTCTCGACGAGCGCGAACCGAGAGATGATCATTCACTCCGTGGGTAATTTGACGGTGGGTAGCTCGCTGGCCGGGTTTACCAATGGACTTACCTCCGCCGGCGCCGGCACGTTGACCCTGGGAACTCAAAACTTCTTCACCGGAGCCACCCGGATCAACGAAGGGGTTCTGAAACTGGCCGGCGGGACGAACACCTTGTTCCCCTCGACGGAAATCTTCCTTCAAGGAGGTTCTTTGGATCTCAACGGGACGGTGCAGTCCCTGCAGCGCATCCGCACGGAGACCACGGCGGCGCAGAATGCAAACCTGATACCCGGAGCGGGTGGAAATGTGGTCAATTCCGCCGGTGGTCCGGCCACATTGGGGCTGGTGAACGGTGGTGTCAGCTACTCGGGGTCGATCCAGGGAAACATCGCGCTGGCGCGCACCACGACGGCAGGTTCATTCTCCGACTGGAATCTGTATGGTCCGCAGACTTACACAGGGCCTACTCTGTTTAACGGCGGGCGTGTGCAACTCCTCGGCACGGCGGCGCTCACATCCACTTCGGCGATCGAACTCAGCCAGTCCACGCTTTTGATCACCAACAACAACGCCACAAGCGCGCTGGACCAGAACTTGAACAACCGGATCAATGACGCGGCGTCAATTCTGATGCGCGGCGGCATGTTGCAGTATCGCGCGCGTTTTGGCGAGGAAGGCTTTGAGACCGTTGGGGCTGTCTCTCTGGCCCACGGCAACAGCTTCATTGATGTGGCCGAGCCCGGAACTGGGGTTAACAGCTCCCTTCTCACCATGGCGAGCCTCAACCGGGTGGCTGGGTCACGCGCCACCCTGCGCTTCATGAATGTCGATGGCGTCGTGGGAAGCACGGCAAGGGTCATGATCACGTCGGCACCAACCCTGACGAACAATCTGATCGGTGGATGGGCCGTGGTGGAGCGTGATTTTGCCAGCTACACCCCTGGAACGGGTGTCGGCGCGCTGAACCAGGTGGGCTATGCTGGATATTCTCCGAACGACATCAACACGGGCGGCATGAATGACAACATTCGTTTTGTGACGCCCACCATCGGGTCTTTCGCGGTCAATGGCACTAATGTGCTTACAGTTCCAAGCACGGTGGGCCTTGAGGTGGGTGATCCGGTCTTTGGCACAGGCATTCCTGTCGGTGCCACTGTCGCCGCGGTCATCAGTGGCACCCAGTTTGTGCTGTCCCAGGACGTCACGGTAGCCAATCCGGGCATTAACATCCCGCAAACCATTGTCTTGACGGGCAACCGGACGGTCAACAGCCTCGCGATGGTGGTGAACGGAAAGACTGACCTTGATTTGGGTGGCTTCACGCTCAACCTCACCAGCGGAGGCTTGATCGCCTCGCAGGCGTTTGTTACTTCCGGCAATGTGTCTGTGGTGACCAGTTCGACCACGAGTCCCATTGTTGAACTGGCCAGTGTTCCGGCCCAATTGGTGCCGGGATCGCAATTGCTGGGCTCGACGGTGGTCAGCGTCAGCGGTCTGACGGTCACCCTTGCAGGGAACGCCAACGCCACGATCACATCCCCCAGTGACCGGGAGTATCGCAGCGCGCTGGAGATGCCCGTGACAATCTCGAATGGTAACTTGACCGCAGGTGGCGCTGTTAACACGCCCGCGGACCTTTACTTGCACGCGCTGAACTATATCAACGGACAGGCGGCGGATCGTGAGCCGCTTAATCGTGATCTGATCGTGAGCGCCAACATTGTGAACAACGGATCAGGGCCGTTGACGCTGGTCATCAACGGAACGGAAGGGCGCACCACGGGCCGCTTTGCGACCAACGAGGTCATTCTTAGCGGAAATAACATCTACACCGGCGGCACGTTTGTGAACGCGGGTTATGTGGTGCTCAATTCCGCCGGCCAGGCTTTTGGAACGGGGGATGTGACGATCACCGGCGGCGCCAGCACCAACGGCAACACGTTCCAGGAACGCACCAGCACGGTGCTGTATCGCGCTGGCAACCAGATGGCCGCCACGGCAAACCTGACCCTGAACGGCGGAGCTGTGCTCGACCTCAACGGGTTCAATCAGACGCTCAATAACGTGGTGGTCAATAACACGGGCGGACACACACCCCTGCTTAACGTGGGGGCCGGGACGCTGAACATCAGCGGCAATATCACCGCCACGTCCTCCAATCTAGGTTCCGTGGCCACCCTCAGCACGGGACTGATGACCGGCGGCCTGACCAACGGTAGCAACATCGTCACGGTCGGCAGCACGGCCGGTCTTGCGATAGGAACCGCGGTGACCGGATCAGGCATCGCAGCGGGCACTACGGTGGCGGCGATTCTGAGCGGCACCGAGATCCGGCTTTCCAGCAACGCGACGGCCACCGCCAACAATGTGCTCACGTTTGCAGATTCCGGCAGCATCAACCTGGCTCCTGGAACGCGAACCTTTAATGTGGCTCCGGTGATGTTTAACGGGGTGGACCTTTCCCCGGTGACGCCAACGCTGAATGTGGCCGGGAATCTCGCCGGTGCCGGCGCGGCCATTCAAAAGACCGGAGCAGGCCTGCTCCAGCTTGGCGGGCAAAATACCTTCGATGGCGGTGTGAGCCTCACGGCTGGTGGCATTCTCTTCAGCGCCAACAGCACCGCAAACACAGGCGTCCTCGGGGCTGTCAGCAGCGGCCCGGTGGGCACCGGGGCTTTGAGCGTCAGCAGCGGGACGCGGCTGCTGACAGGAGCGGCGCAGATCATCGGCAACGCGGTCAATGTGGCCGGCAATTTTGGCTTTGACAGCACTGTGCCCGGAGGAAGTAACCTGACGCTCAGCGGTCTTGTGACGTTGCCTGGGACTGTCACCATCAATGTGAACAATCCCGGCATGACGGCAGCGCTGGGCAGCATCACCCGCCAAGGGGGGGCGGGGGCGATTGCGATCACCAAGACCGGACTCGGAACCCTTGCCCTGGGTGCGCTGGCCCCGGGCAATACGGTGACGTTGAATCTGAATAATGGGAATTTTTCCCTTCTGCATGACGGTGATGGCACCGGTTCCAGGCAGGTGATCAACACCGGCATCACTCTCGTCCCAAGCGGACCCGTTAATCTGACTGTGGGTCGTTTGGGAAGCACTTATGCGCCGTTGTTCACCCTGGCGTCCAACAAGACGCTGCAGATGCCCGGGTTTAACGTCAGCGGCCCGCTCAGCATCACCAATAACACCGGGCACGGTCTGGATCTGACCGGTGCGATCACCCTGGGCTCCCAATCGTGGATCAGTGTCTCCACGGCTTCAGCATCGAACCAGATCAACGGGTTGACATTCAGCGGCGTGGTGTCCGGGACCTCCGGTATCACGAAAGTGGGCAATGGAACGCTGGAACTGGTCAATAGTGGCAACAGCGGCTCTCTCTCGGGCAATCTGGACGTGCAGCAAGGGGTGCTTGCCGTCCGGAATGACGGGGCGATGGGCAATGCAGGCAACCAGGTGATCCTGAACACGAACTCGACCACGGCGGGACTCCGCGCCACGGGCACCTTCTCCACATCCCGGACGATTCTGTTGAATCGTGCCAACAATTCCCTTGATGTGACAGGTGGAAACACGCTGACGCTCAACTCCGCGTTTGGCCTGGGGGCCGCGAACAACGCTCTTCGCAAAAACGATAACGGCAGTCTTGTGCTGGCGGCATCCAACCCGACTTGGACCGGCGTCCTTACGATTGGGGCAGGGGAGGTGCGGGTGAATGTGGCCGGTGCCCTGGGCACCACGGCGGGTAACACGGTGGTGACGGGAACGGGTGCCGCCTTGCTGTTGAACAATGTGGCCATCACCGAGCCTTTGAACCTGAATGGGACCGGCGTGAACGGGCAGGGAGCGCTACGCGCGCTGCCAGGAACCAACTCTGTGGCGGCCACGATCACGCTCGCGGGTGCCACGACGATTGGGGCGGACACGGGTGCCACGCTCAACCTCACTGGCACGCTGAGCAGCGCGCAGGCACTCACCTTTGCCGGTGGTGGCACGATCAACAAGTCCGGCACCGGGTTCGGCGCGGTCAGTTCCATCACCAAGAATGGAACGGGGACCTTTAATCTGACTGCTGATAGCAACTCCTTTGGGGGCGGACTCGTGGTGAACGAGGGAGTGTTCCGTATCGCGGGCACGGGCGTGCGCATCGGTGGAACGGGTGCCGTCACCGTCCAAGGTCCAACCGGGCATTTCCAGATCGACGACAGCGCCGGCACGGCGATCGCTCACCTGAGCGGCGCGCGTCCGCTCACGTTGGTCGGCGGCCAGTTCACCTTCACCGGAAACACTGCCAACTCGGCGCAGACCTTCGGAAACCTCACCACCGGGCGAGGTGCCACGAACATCATCTCATCGAACCAGACTGGTTCCGGAACCGTGACCTTGACTTTTGACCGCTGGGTGAACAACGGGGACGGAAGCACGCTTTTCCAGGGGGCGAATCTCGGCACCGCGTCCAACCGCATTGTGTTCACCAACGCTCCGGGCGCGGTCAGCACGGCGGGCATGATCAATAACCTGATTCAGCGCGCCACCATCAACGGAACGGATTTTGTCACCTATGTTCCAGCACAGACCCTCAACGCAACGACGACAGCCGGCAGCGCTGTTGTGACCTTGACATCCGGGTCCACGGCCAACATGGCGGTGGGGCAGGTGGTTACTGGCACGAATCTCACGGGGGGGCCGTTCACCATTGCCTCGATCACGAGTGCCACTCAATTCACCCTCAATACCAGCACGGGGGTCGCGTCGGGTACGGCTGGCGCTAACTTCGCGGTGGGAGGTATCGCGGCCTTTGGTGCCACGGGCAACCCTCTCACCACATACAACACGAGCAATGACATCGACAGTGTGGGAACGAGCACGAATGTGACGATGGCGATCACAAGCACGCCGATTTTTGCCGGAACAGCCAGCCGCACGGTGAATGCGATCAAGCTTAACGGCGCGGGCATTAATGTTGGGAATGGAATTGTAACCCAAGGAATCACTCTGGGCCTTTCTGCGGGCTCGGTTATCAACACAGGCGGCAACAACTCCATCAGCGTGCCGAGGCTGAGCCTGGGCACTCAAGGGTATTTCGCTGTGGCAAACAGCACAACACTGACGATCAACAGTTTGATCAATGGCGGCTCTGGCTGGGTGAAGGATCTTCCTGGCACACTGATACTCAACGCTCCGGCAAACCGTGCCGGGGTGCCTAACATCAGCGGGCAGATTCTCACAGGCAATTTCTCGATCACCGGAGGCACAGTGAAACTGGGTGGCGGGAACAACACGCTGACGCCGAACCAGTTCCTGATGGTGGCTCCCGGCGCCACCTTGGATCTCAATGGCACCTCCCAGTTCATTTTCGGAACGCGCGGCGACGGGGCTGCCTTGCAGGGTAACGCGGGGACGATCACCACCACAGGTGGTGCGGCCTCCCTCATCATTGGCGCGGACAACGGCGGCGTGAACTGGGGCGGGCAGATTACCGGCAATGTGGGCCTGCTCAAGGGCAGCGGACAGCAGTACAACTTCTACAATGACAACACCTTCACCGGCCCGGCGGTGTTTGCGGGTGGCAACAACCTCCTCATTGATGGCGGGCGTCTTTCGGGTGCGAGTTCCATCGCAGTGAATTACGCGTTGCTGCGTCTGGATGATAATGGCAATTTTGCGACGGCAAACCGGGTGAATGCTTCCGCTCCGATCACGCTGAACGGCGGTAGTTTGGTCTATCAGGGGCGCATTCAGGCGGAAACCGCGCAGTCAGTGGGCAGTGTTCTTTTGGGGCAAGGCTACAACATGATCCAGGCTGCAAATGGAGGCACTGGGATCAACAGCGCCACCTTGGGGTTGGCTTCGCTCTCCCGTGCGCCGGGTTCCACCGCGACTCTTCGCTTCCCGGACAACAGCCTGGGCTTGATCGGCAGCGTAGGGCGCGTGACCATCGCAACGCTGAACGGAGTGCCGACAACGCAGGTGGGTGACGGCCTGATCAACAACCTGATCGGACCGTGGGCCGTGGTGGATCGCGAGTTTGCCAGTTACATCCCGGATCTGGGCGTGGGCAGGCTGAACCAGACGGGTTTTGCCGGGTACTCCGTGAACACACTCACCGGCACGCCACTGGTCACCGACAATATTCGTGCGACGGCCAATGTGGGGCCCTTGGTGACCAACACCACGGTGAACACCTTTGCGCTGGTCAATCCCACGGCCGCGCAGACCACGGTGGATCTGGGCGGAAATCAACTGGTGCTCCGCGGCGGCGGCTTGCTGCTTGCTCATAACGGAGACAACCGAAACATCAGCATCGTCAACGGCACGATCACCGGCGGCCTGGCCAACACCGCCAGTGATCTGTATGTGCATGCGCTTCCTTATGGCGGGACAAATCGCACGGCGGCCATTGATGCTGCCATCGTGAACAACGGCACAGGGGCGTTGCGTCTCGTCTTCTCCGGCAGTGATGGTGCGGCAAACCTCACGTTGAACGGAACCAACGCCTACACGGGCGGCACGGTGATCAATGGAGGCGTTCTGATCGTGGGCAGTACTGGCACCTTGCCGGCCGGAGGCATCACGGTGAACGGTGGCTTCAACTCCGGCAGCGGCATCCTTGCACAGCAGGCTGGAGGTATTATTGACTCCGCCAACGTGGTAACGGTGGTCGGGTCCGGCCAGGTGGTGCTGGCTGGAGTGCAGTCTCTGGCGGGTTTGGTTTTCAATGGCACCGGCGGCGGCGGCACGTCACCGACCGTGAGCTCCGGCGAGGGCCTGCTGACCATCGGTGCCAGCGGCATTGTCTCAAATCCCTTCAACCCAGCGGCGGCACCGCTGGTTGTGGGACGCATCGACATGGGGCTGCTTCCATCGACCATCACGGTCAATACATATGACTTTAACGGGGTCACCAACGTGGCTCCGACCACTCCTGGTCTGGTCTTGGGCGGGTTGGTGGGTTCCGCCGGCGGTTTTACCAAAAACGGCGCGGGTGTGCTGCAGATCAACCAGTCCATCTTCACCGGGCCCGTCACTGTGGCAGGTGGCACCATCCTGTCGGGCGCGTTCAACGGTGGTTCACGTTTTTCGGACCTCACGCTGCAGGCTGGGACATCGCTTAATCTGAACGGTCAGACGACCAACTGGGGCACTCTTTCGGGTGCTGGTTCGGTTTATAACAGCGTGGCCAACGCTCCGATTCTGTATGTCGGCTTTAACAACGGGGACTCGACCTTCTCAGGACAGTTAAACCGCTTCAACGACAGCACGCCCAACTCGGTGAATCTGTCGAAGGTGGGCTCGGGTGTCATGACCATCACCGGAGTGCAGCACGCGCAAAACGGCTCCACGGGCAACCTCTTTGTCGAGGGAGGCGTGCTGTCCTACGCGGACGGCGGCAGGGCCCTGCTGCCAAATCAGTTTGTTCGTGAGGGTGGCACATTGCGGCTCGACAACAGCGGCACGAACACTCCCAACCGCCTGGCATCCGTGCTGACGGCCACTCCGAACTCCACCTTGAACATCAACGGCGGCCGGGTGGAGGTGATCCCACACGCAACCATCGACACCTCTGAGCTGGTGACGACGCTGACGGTCGGAAATGGTGCCGGTGAGCTGGTCCTCGACGCGGTGGCAGGCTCCGGCATCTTGATCACGGCGACGAATCTTTCCGGGGTTCAAAATGGCGGCACCCTGTGGATGCGTGGTGACTTCAACGCACCCGGCGTGAGCGGCACGGCGGACGGGTTTGCCAATCTGGCGGTGACAAACTTCCCGAACTATGCCGGTCAGGCAAATGGTGCCAACGGTACATTCAACATGCTAGTCCGCTCCGATATCATCGGTTCGGCCCTCGATGGTTCGGGACTGGCTTTTGTCACCAAAGATTCTGTTTCAGGCTATGTCCGCCCGTTGGCGGCCAATGAGATGCGCACGGCGTTGGCCAACCTTTCGCAGGACAACTTCGCCCTGTCGTCCAACGCGCTAATTACCGGCAGCCAGAGTGTGAACAGCCTGTTGCTGAACAGCGGCGGTGGCATTTCCGGAGGTCTGCCGGCCGCGTATGGCAAATTCAATGCCGGCGGGGCGATTCTCACCGAGAATATTCGCACTGGCGGGGTGATCGCCATGGAGGGCAATGCCGGGCTGAATCTGCCTGCTGTAAACAGCTTCAGCGGCTTTTTTGCCTTCCATGTCATTGGCGCGGACTCCGTGCTGAACATCAACGGGCACCTGGGGAACGCGAATGGCAACGGGCTCTGGTTGTCAGGCGGCGGCACCCTGAACATCAATGAGCGCGCTTTCTACACAGGCACCACCTCTGTCAATGAGGGGCGGATGGTGCTCAACGGGGGTGCGAACACCATCGTAGTGACTCCCACCACCGCCTTGGCCGCCAACACGGCGTCCTTTCAAGCCCTGGCAGTCAATGGTGGTGTGCTTGACCTGAATGGCAATTCCCAGGCAGTGGGCACTCTTTTCACCACGAATCCTAACATTGCGGGTGGAACCATCACCAACTCCTCCGCAACGGCTGCCACGCTCCTGGCTGTCACCGGCACCAATACCTTTGCGGGAGCGCTGACTGGGAATCTCAGCTTCGAAAAAGCGGCCAACAGCACGCTGGCTCTGACTGGCATCAGCAGTTACACAGGGGCGACGGTGATCCGCGCCGGCACGCTGGCGCTGAGGGATGGCGGCTCGATTCTGGGGACCAGTTCGATCCAGGCCCGCTTCTCCGCGTTGGATTGGGACAGCACGGGCCTGAACCCGCTCGGCTCGGACAATCCGCTGCGCATCCTGGCCTCCACGCCGCTGACACTGGAGGGCGGCTCATTCATCATCCGTGGAGGCGGCTCGGCCGACACAGCCGTGACCATGGACAGCATCACCCTGGCGCAGGGAGGCAGTGTCATCTCGGTTTTTCCGACGGTGAATGCGGGCAGCGCGGTGCAGCTCTCGATCGGGAACCTCGTTCGGGCAGATGTGGATCGTGGTTCGGTGAACTTCACCACCAACGTCGGGATGGGCGGGTCTGGAAACAACAACAACGCCCGCATCCTGGTATCCACCATCAACGGGACCGGTTTTTCTCAAAGCCAGCTCACCAACAACATCATTGGTGGCTGGGCGGTGGTAAACGGTGACAGCTTTGCCACCTATCTTGACGGGGTCGGCGTTGGAGCGCTCAGCAGCATCATCGGCGGCAATGTGTTTGCAGGTGGAAATCGTTTCCCCACCTACAACGGCAGTGACATCACCGCCACGGCCACGCAGTCCACATGGAACCTGAGTGACACGACCTCCCGCACGCTGACCGTTAGCAAGACGCTGAACTCCCTGCGAATGAGCGGCAACACGCTGACCTTGGGGAATGGCACAACCCCCACCACCCTGACCCTTAGCGCAGGGCTGCTGACCAATAACGGCGGCACAACCACCATCAACGGTGCCAACGTAGGGTCGGCCCTCACCACTGACAGCTCCCAACTGCATGTTTTCACCAATCAAGGCAACACAGTGCTCAACACCCGCCTGACAGGCGCGATGGATGTGGTGAAGAGCGGCGGGGGCACATTGACGCTGGGGACGGGCACCGGGGCCGCGTCCAACGATTTCACGGGAACGATGTATGTGAACCAAGGCACGCTGACCCTATCCGGCGCGGCGTCGCGGATCATGGTTCCTGGTGATCTGGTGGTGAACAATGCCACGGTGACTTTTGGGAACGCCAACAAGTTCAACGCCACCACCAGCCAGATTGCCGCCACGAGCAATCTGACGCTCAACGGCGGCTCGGTCCTCAACTTATTCAACTACACATCGGCAACGGCGACGACGCTCAACAGCATCAACTTCAACAACGAGGGCGGTGTCACCCAGCCGGCCGTCCGGTTCAACGCGCCGACAGCACTGCACACCTTGGTGCTATCCGCTGCCAACGCCATCACTGTGGTGAATAACAACCCCGGCACTACTCCCATCATTGCTGCGGCGACCAACAGCAGCGCGAACTCGATTCTGTCGTTCGCCCACGCCTCGCCCGTGGTTTCGGTATCAGGTTCCTCACCCACAGGCCTCATTTTGCAGTCTCGCATCACAACCACGGGAGGCGCCCTCACGAAGACGGGCAATGGATCGTTGGTCCTTTCAGCTCCAAATACCTTCTCAGGAGGCATCAATGTGAACGAGGGCGCTCTGATCATCGGGGCTGCGAACACGGCTGTCACGGCGGGTGCGGTGAACATTGCCGATGCCGCTGCGGGCACGGGAGCGATCACGATGGGGCAGGGGACCACCCTGATGGCGGGTGGTTACACGGTGATTGCCACGAACCGCACCAGCGGATCGCCAGCTGTGACGGTGACCGGAACAAACGGCAGGTTGCTCGTTGCTGGGCAGCCGGTGAACGGCACTGGGGTGCCTGGGGGGGGCACCGTGGCAGGCACCATCACGGACACGGGCTTCAACCTGTCTGGAAATGCGACCTCCACAGGCACAAATACAAACTGGAACTTCACCACATGGCTCGCCAACAACATCAATGTGGATGGCGATTTCACGTTTGGCGGCACGAATTTCAGCCATAGCCTTTATCTCACAGGACAGATGAACCTGGGCAGCGGTGCACTGCGGACGATCCGTGTGGACAGCCCGTATGTGACCTCCTACCTCACCGGGCAGATCACCGGAACAGGCGCGGGGTTGGGCAAGAATGGTCTCGGTACGATGATCATCTCCAACAGCGGCAACAACTACGCGGGACAGACCGTGATCAATGGTGGCGTGTTGCGACTTGGCGCGGCAGGCGTCATTCCAGACCTGTCGGCTGTGACGGTGAACCAGGGCGGCGTGCTCGATACATTGGGATTCAATGAAACCATTGGTTCCCTTGCGGGAGACGGCTTGGTGACCAATTCCGGTGGAACGACAACGACGCTGACTCTCGGTGGTGACGGCACCAGCACGACGTTTAGCGGGGTCCTGACAGCCGCCACGCCGTCCCGGCTCGCATTGATCAAACAAGGGGCGGGAACTTTGACTCTGTCGGGGGTCAATACCTACTCGGGAGCCACCACCATCAACGGGGGCACAATCAGCATCACGAATCTCGCCAATGGCGGCATCGCAGGCGGCATCGGCGCGGCCTCCAACGCGGCGGGCAATCTTGTGCTCAACGGGGGAACTCTGCGCTACACAGGCGGCACCACCAGCACAAACAGGGCCTTCACCATCGGGGCAAACGGGGCCACAATCGATGCATCGGGATCAGGAGCGCTGACCTTTACGTCCGCTGGTTCACTACTCTACAGCACCTCCAACCAGCCTCGTAGTCTTACACTCACCGGCAACTCGACGCCCACCATTCAGAACCTGTTCTCGAAGGTTATTGCCAACAATGGCTCGGGTTTGACATCCCTGACGAAAAGCGGCTCGAACACCTGGGCTCTGAGCGCGGCAAACACTTACACGGGTGCCACCACGGTTTCCGGAGGCACGCTGGCCCTCACAGCGGGCAGCCTGGCTTCCACGGCCATCAATGTGGCTCCTGGGGCCACGCTGTCGGTCCTCACCGCGGGGGCTTACAATACAGGTGTGACGGGATCTGGTTCACTGGGTTCGAGCCTGGTTCTGGGGGCCGGATCTGTCTTCTCGATGGCGAATGATGGCGCGGCTGGCACCTTTGCCCTGCAGCAGCAGAGCAGTTTTGTTGGGGCGGGGCTGACCATCGGCACGGCCAACAACGCGGATCCGCGCGCACGCATGGTGTTTGATATTGGCTCTGGAGCCAACAACACAGACACGATTACCGTCAGCCGTGGTGTGAATGTCGGGCTGAGCGGAGCTTCCGTGGTGATCCTGCCAGAAACCGCGGCCGGTTCGCTGACGGTGGGTTCGCACGACTTGATCACTTTCCTCTCCGGGGGGCTGACGCTGGGCGAGTCCTTCAATGATGCATTCACCTTGGCGAACAACGCCATCATCCTTGGTGCCAACGGTTATTCGCTGTCCCTCGGTCAACTGGCCGACCGCATCGTGCTGAACGTGGCTGCAGCAACCTTCCAGGACGCCTATTGGAAAGGCTCCGTGGACGGTCTGTGGGATACCAATGGCAACTGGTTCACGGATGCTGGTGGGGGCACAGCATTGGCGGGAGTGCCGGGAGCCTTCACCCATGTGTTTTTCAACACCAACACCGGAGCCACCAATTTTGCCACCACGTTGGTGGACGACCGCACGATCGCCAGCCTCACGTTCCGTGCCGGTGCCACCACTTCGGTTAGCATTTCCAACAAAACGCTCACCATCCTGGGCAGTGGCATCACCAGCGAGACTGGGTCGGGCGCACATACGATCAACAGCGCTGTTCGGATTGCCTCCAATCAGACGTGGGCGGTCAACTCCGCCAACAAGTTGACGGTCAATGGTGCCGTGAGTGACGATTTGTTCGGATTTGGACTCACCAAGACAGGAACGGGCACTCTGGCTTTGAACAGCGCGGCCAGCAGCTTTGGCGGCCGGGTCGCCATCAGTGGTGGTGTGCTCGAGACTGCTTTCCTCGCCAATGGTGGCGCCCCAAGCAGCATCGGCGCGTCTGGCGCGGCCTCGTCGAATCTGGTCATTGACGGTGCCACCCTGCGCTACACTGGGGCTGGAAGCAGCACGAATCGCTTGTTCACCATCGGTGCGGGAGGGGGCACCCTCGATGCATCAGGAAGTGGAGCGGTGCAGTTTACAGGCATCGACGCGGTCACGTTTGGCGGGGCGGCCAGTGCCCGCACCATCACGCTCGCTGGCACCAATATTGGAGATAATACGTTTGTTCCTGCCTTGGGCGATGTCAGCGCCAGTTTCAAGACTTCCTTGGTCAAGAGCGGAGCGGGTACTTGGGTGCTTGCTCCTGCGAACGGCCGCTCAGGGCTCCCGGGCGTGATCGATGGCACGGCAGTCATCCAGGGGGATGCCTCAGGACTCATCATCAACCAAGCGATCACAGGGGCCGGTATCAAGCCAGGATCATTTGTGACTGCGATCTCGCCAGACCTGCAAAGTTTCACGCTCAATCAGACCTCTGATCCGCTGGCTCCTGCGGAGAGCCTCAACATCAACGCCACAGGACATGGTTATAGCGCCGGGGACATCGGTCTGCGCACCGATGCGGCAGGCACACCTGATCCAGAAGGAGACTATACAATCTCCGCCATCGTCGATGCCAACAACTACACCATCTTCAAGCCGGCGGAAACCAGCCGCTCGATTGCCTTCAACACGGCGGCGGGCAACGGTTACACGGGTGTCACAACGTTGAACGGCGGTGTCTTGAGCGTGAGTGACCTTCAGAACGGCGGGCTGGCCAGCCCGATCGGTGCCGCGCCTGCTGCTGCGGCCAATTTGGTGTTCAATGGTGGCACGCTTCGCTACACAGGCGCGGGCTCCAGCACAAACCGCCTTTTCACTCTCGGCACAGGAGCGACTGCCGGCACCATCGACGCATCAGGAACGGGCGCGTTGAACCTGACCGGCACTGGTGCGCTCATATATTCGGGCTCCGGTGCCAGAACGCTGACGTTGACCGGCACGAGTGATCCATCCCTGATCAACATCTTCTCGGCCACGCTCGCCAATGGCACAGGCGGCAACACCTCACTGGTCAAATCGGGCTCCAACACCTGGCGGCTGGCGGCCAGCAATAGCACATATCTGGGCAGCACCACGATCACCGGTGGCATTTTGAACGTGTCCGTTCTTGCCAACGGTGGTGCAGTCAGCAGCATCGGCCAGTCCGCCAACGCGGCTGCCAATCTTGTGTTTGACGGCGGCGGGCTGCGCTATGTTGGAACGGGGCATACGTCGAACCGTCTGTTTACCATCGGCTCCAACGGCGGTGGCATCGAGTCATCTGGCACAGGTGCGTTGAATCTGAATGGCAGTGGTTCAGTTGCATTTGTGGGATCAGGCCCCCGCACATTCACCCTGGGAGGAACCAACACCGGAACAAACACCCTGGTGGCGGTGATTGGAGACGGCACTGGCGGTGCCACCTCCCTGGTCAAGGCTGGCACGGGCAACTGGCTGCTCACCGGAAACAACACCTACAGCGGGACGACGACGGTGAACGGAGGCATCCTTCAGATTGGCACCTCGGCAGTTCACGCCACGGGTACCGGTGGAGTGATCGTGAACAACAGCGGCACGCTCGCCGGCATCGGCACGATCAAAGGTACTGTGGGAACTCTGGGCGCGGGTTTTGCAGACGGGACGCTTCACACCATCAACTCGGGCGGCACGATCCTGCCAGGAGCTGGTTTTGGAGTGAACCGGGGTACGCTGACCTTCAATGGCAACCTGCTCGTGGCAGATGGCTCCATCATCGTGTTTGATGTCAGTAACAAGACATTGAATGATCCGAACATTTCCCTCGCCCTGAACACCGGCACCTACGACACATTGGGTGGTTATAGAGAGACCGCAGTGGGAGGCTGGAACAGCGCGGCGATTCCCGCTAATGCGCACGACTCGCTCATCATCAATGGACAACTGACGCTGAACCAGGCCACGATCCGGGTCAATGACATCGGCAATTTCCTCTCGCAGGCAGGAAATTCCGGCAGGGCTCAGTTGGGCGATGTGTTCGATCTTGGCGACTGGACGGATCTCGGATTTCTCTCGACGTTTGATGCGGGTCAGAACTACCGGAATGGTGGAGACGGCGGTGGCAATCTCGTGCTTCCCGTGCTGGGCAGTAATTTGGTCTATGACGTCAGTCTGTTCACCAGCGACGGCATCATCACGGTCGTCACCACGCCCACGGCCATACCCGTGCTGATGAACAGCTACAACCTGGCGGGCAGTGGGGCATGGAACAACAACGCCAGCTGGCGCCCCGCCTCCACTCCGAATTCTATTGGCGCCATCGTCAACCTGACGAACAACATCACCTCAACGGCCGTGATCTCGTTGAATGGCGACCGCACGGTGGGGATCATGACAATTGGTGACCGGGACAACAACAACCGCTTCGACATCCAGGCCGGCTCTGGTGGCAGGCTGGTTTTCGACAATGGCAGCTATGGGAACGCCCTTTTGAGCAAAGTTCACTCCAACAGCGGCAACTCCATCGATGTGATCACGGCTCCTGTGCTTTTGCGCAGTGATTTGATGGTGAACGTGAACTTTGGGGTTGCCTCGCGCATTAATCTGGCTGGCCCCATCTCGCAAGAACCCGGCAGCAGCCGCGGCCTGCGTATCCTGGGGGCGGGACGAGTGGACATGATCGGGGCTGACGCCAACACCTATACAGGTGCCACGGTTGTCTGGCATCGCGGTTTCGGTGGAAATGCCACCACGGAGCCCAGCCTTGTGCTGAACCGTACCACGCCAAACGCGGCGATTCCTGGTGACCTGGTGATCGGCAACCGCAACGGAGGCGGCAGTGGCAATGTGCTGGTGCATCTCGGTGCCAGTGATCAGATCGCGGACACCTCCGTCATTCGCTTCGACGCCGGTCAGGGTGGAAACCAGACGGGCAACAACGGCAACAATTCGTATTTCAAGCTGCTGGGCTTCAATGAGACGGTGGCAGGACTCCAGGATTTCACTTCCAGCGGTGTCATTGAGAACATGGAGGGTGAAAATCTGGCCACCCACAGCACCCTGACGCTCAACACCCTGGCTGGCGCGACGAACTTCTACAATGGATTCATTCGTGACCGCGCGAACAACACGGGATCAGGCACGCTCAACCTCGTTGTCTCCGGCAGCGGTACGCAGGTCCTGTCCGGTGGCAACATCAGTTTCAGCGGTTCGACCACGATCAACCCGGGTGCCACGCTGGTGCTTGAACGCACCACGGCCTATGGAAATGGGGTGGGTGGGGCCAATCAGGATACCCAAGTGGGAGACCGTTCCATCACCAACAACGGCACGCTCCAACTGCAGATCGAGAACGGAGCAGGCTGGACGTTCAACAGAGCCTTCTCCGGCTCTGGTGGCCTTACACGCTATGGCAACGGCACACTGACGATCACCGGCACCGGCACGGTCGGCGCTGGTGTGCGTATCATCGACGGGTTTACCTCCAACGGGGCGACGAATATCAACGCCAACATGACGGTCACCGGTGGCGGTTTCCACATCGAGGGCATCCAGAACTTGAACACGGTGAACTGGAACTCGGTGGTGAATGTGCAGTCGGGCGGACTCACCATCCGTGGAACTGGGGACAACGTGACCAACGGCGCGATCCTGAACGTCACCTCCAACAGCACGGTGAGTGGTGCCGTGGATGTGCGTGCCGGGGATTTGCGCCTCTCCGGTGCCAATGGGCGGCTCAATGGCATCACCACGCTTCGGGTGGGTGGCAGCGGCAGTTCGGCAGGTGGCGTCGCGGCGGCCCAGCAAGGCCTCAACTTGATCAACACAGCCGCCGCCAACAACACCGATCGTATCCCGAACGCAGCGGCCATCACGCTGGACGCCGGGCGTATTGGTTTCAGCGGTACGGGCAGCGATGGCAGCCAAAACTTCTCCGAAACGCTCGGGGCAGTCACACTGGCGGGCGGTTCGAGCCTGATCTTCGCCCAGAGCGTGAACGCGGCCACGGCAGCGCTGACCTTCCAGTCCTTGGGCACGCGTGCGGCTGGCTCCACGCTCGTTTTTGACACGGTGGTCAGCAATGCGGACACGGGTGCCACCATCGGGTTCACTTCCGCTCCTTCCAATGATGTGGGTGGTATTCTCGGCGGTTGGGCGGTGCGTTCCACCAGCCGCCCGTTCCCGAATCCTGACAGCAATCCGGTGCAGTTCCGCGAATGGGCCACCGTGTCCGGCGGGCAGATCGTGCCGCTGGCTTCTTACCAGACGGGTGCGGAAAACGTCTGGTCGGCCTTGAACAACGTCAAACTGGCCTCGGCCCAGACTTTGTCCGCGGACCGCACCATCCACTCATTGAACATCCAGGACACCACCGGCCGGACATTGACGATCAATCCGCAGACATCAACAGCCAGCCGCACCCTGGTCATCAACAGCGGCGGGATCCTTTCCACGCGGGCCACGCACACCATCACAGGCGGCTTCCTCACGGCGGGGACCTATGGCGGTTCGGCCAGCCCGTACGAGTTGATGTTCCACCTGCCGACCAATCAGTTGAATGTCAGCAGCGTCATCACGGACAATGGTGCCAACGCGGTGGGTGTCACCAAGTCGGGTAACAGTTTGCTCGTCCTCAATCCTCAGATCGCCCTGAATGTCTCCCGCACAGCCGGTATCGCCACCGTGAACCTGGGAGCCAGCCATCAGACGAATCAAATCACCGTTGGCTCGGTTGTCACGGGTGCTGGCATCCCTGCTGGCACGACCGTGGTGGCCATCAACAGCGCCACCCAGATCGTTCTGTCCAACGAGCCGACCACGACAGCATCAGGAAACCTCACTTTTGACCGGAACAACACCTACACCGGTCGAACAACCATCAACGAGGGCACGATCCAGATCACCGAGGAGAGCGATCTCGGTGCAAATCCCGCCGCCTTTAACGCCGGGCAGTTGACCATGAACGGAGGCATTCTGCGCGTGAATGCCGACATGGCTTTTGATGACGCCAACCGCGGCATCACGATTGGTGTGGCGGACGGCTTGTTCCGCGTGGCCAACAACCGGGCTTTCACAGTCAGCCCGGCCAACTTGATCGACGGAACCGGTGGCCGCCTGATCTTCGCCGCGGATGCAAACAGCCGCGGTGTCATGATCGTCAACGGCAATCATGACTTCTCGGGTGGTTTGGAGACGAATGGGGCGCAGGGCACCGTGTTTACGGCCACCCTGTCTTCCGGACTGACCGCTGGCAGCGCGCTGGTCAATGTCCCGACCACGGCGGGCCTCGAAGTCGGCGCAGAGGTCGCTGGAGATGGAATACCCGATGGCGCCACCATCGTGAGGATCGTGGATCAGAACACCGTGGAGCTTTCAGCTCCTGCCACGGCGGGCGGCACGGAGAACCTGTCTTATGGCAACTTCAACACGCTGCGTCTTACGGGGGACAATACCATCGGCTTTATCCGCATGATCGGTTCCTCAATCGCACTCCAGGGAACCAACACTCTCACGGACGACATTCTTGTCACCAGCGGCCGCCTTCGCCTGGGAGGAAACAACACCTTCAACGGCTCGCTTACGGTGACCGCCGGATTGGTCCGCTTTGAAAGCGAAACAGCGCTCAACACGCCCGGAGGGTACAATTTGTACAATGACGGAACCATTGACCTCAATGGTCATACCACCACGGTCAGGAGCCTCACCGGTCTCGGCACGGTCACCAATAACAGCACGGTGCCCTCGACCTTGGTGGTGAACGCCGCGAACAGTTTCACTTACGCCGGGAATTTTTCCAACGGGACGATCTCGGGCGGATCTGTTTCCCTCGTCAAGAATGGCAACGGAATCCTGACGCTGACTGGTGCGGCCAGCACTTACACAGGTCCCACGGTGATCAATGGCGGCGGCATCCTCGTGTCCGGTTTGTCGTTTGGAGGAAGCGCCAGCGCGATCGGCGCCGCGTCCAACGCGGCATCCAATCTAGTGCTCAATGGCGGCACACTGCGTTATCGCAGCAATGTGGCTGCCTTCACCGACCGATCCTTCACTCTGGGAACGGGTGCCAATGCCGGTTCGATTATCGCGGACGGCAATTTGATCGGTTCCACGCTGACGATCGGCTTTGCCGGACTGTCTCCGGCAGTTGAGTTTTTAGGAACTGGAGGGCGTGTTCTGACACTGGGAGGCGCGAATCGAGGCGACAACCGGTTCAACCTGACGCTGGGTGATGGTCCCGAAGGGCCGACCTCGGTGACGAAAACCGGAACAGGCACCTGGGTGATGGGTGCCACGAACAGCTACAAAGGTGAAACCCTCGTGCTCAGCGGCATTCTTGCCGCCACGGCCGATGGCGCATTTGGCGCGTCGGGAGGTGCGGGTGTGGTGGTGGCCGGTGGCACGAACGGCAGCGCCATCCTCGGCAATAACAATGCCACCGTGGACCTTCGTAATGTGAATTACGCCACGGTGCAAACCATGTACCTGGCGGGCGGCACGCTGGCCACCACCACCGGCACCAGCAGGTGGGCGGGGCCGGTTTTTGCGACGGGGAATTCGCAGTTGAGCATCGGTAAAGGCGCGACGCTCACCCTTTCCGGCATCATTGGCGGCAGCAATGCACTTACTCAACTTGGAGAAGGCACCTTGATCCTCAGCGGCCAGGCGGATGCGACGACCCGTGATGGTATCACCACCAGTGGTCCGCACCATTTTGTTCAAGCAGGCATATTGCGTTTGGATTACAGCGCCAATAACAACAGCAAATTGGCTGACACTGGCGTGTTGGTACTGGGCGGCGGGCGTTTAGGCGGAGCTGTTGAACTGGCGGGTGGAACCCACGTCGAGGTGGTTTCAAGCTCCCAGGTTAACGCGGGCAATAACAAGATTGAGCGGCTGTCCGGCACCTCAATCCTGCGCATGAACGGCATCAGCCGTCAGGTGGGTGGCACGGTGAATTTTGCCCAGGAAAGCATTGCCAGCACCGACACTGACAATGTGTCGGGCATTTTAGGCGCATGGGCCACCGTGGGAACGGATGACTGGGCATTCAAGAGCTCCTTTAGCGAGGCAGGCGTAGACACCGGGGTTACGACCGGTGCGGACAAACTGATCCGTCGCTACACGGGTTACAACAACAGCAGCAGCGCCAACGACTGGGTGCTCAGCAGTGTGACGGGGAACATGAATGTGGTCGGGGACAACACGCAGAACAACAGCCTGGCCAACACGCTGCGTTTCCACAGCCCTGATCCGGACTTGGTCCGCCGTGTGACGCTTCAGGGGGCCAATCTTCTTAATGCCGGAGGCATTCTCGTCACTCCCAACATGGCCGGCAGTGATGCGGTGATCGATGGCACCGGCATGCTGGCCACCGGTCGCAGTGCAACGGGGAATCTGATCAGCGATTTGGTGATCATCCAGAATAACACCACCGCGCATGCGGAGATCGCCGCCTTGGTTGCCAATGCATCGGCTGACCGCACCAGTCGATCAGCCACCACAGCGGATGGCAGCACGGCGGTGTCGGGAATTGCAAACACAGCCGATTTGTATGTGAACATGCTTGTCAGCGGCCCTGGCATTGCCGCCAACACACGGATCACCGCGATTTCAGCCAATGGAGTCACCCTGAGCGCGCCCGCCGGCGCAGGTGCGGGTGCCGGCACCCTTACCTTCAGCCAGGATCGTATCGCCACCACGACGGCAGGCAACACGACGGTGACGCTGCCGGATGCCTCCGGCTTGTTTGCCGGCATGGTGGTGTCCGGGCCTGGAATCCTTCCGGACACACGCATCTCCTCGGTTTCCGGCCTGAATATCGTGCTCAATACTGCCCCCGGCGCCGGTGCCGGGGCTGGAACATTGTCGTTCTTCACGCCGACAGGACTCGATAAAAGTGGTCCAGGCGACTTGATCCTCTCTGGCCGCAGCACCTATACAGGAATCACGAGTTTGAATGAAGGCACGCTCACTGTGAATCAATTGGCCGTGCAGGGGTTTGCCGGTAACACCGCCATGATTACGAATGTTCCTTCCATCGGCCGCACGGTTACGGTGGGCAGCACGGACGGGCTGACCATCGGACAACTGGTCACCGGTGTGGAATTGCCGGCGGGCGGGGTCACTATCACCGCGATCAACAGCCCGACCACTTTCACCCTTTCCAACGGCGCGCTCACGACCGCCACTGCGAACCTCACTTATGGAAGCAACATTGCACCCAAAAGTGGGGTGCTGAATGCCAACACGGCAATCAATAACGCGGTGGTCACCCTTGTGGGTGGTGCCACCACGGACGGACTCACGACGGGCCAGGCGGTCTCTGGCCCGGGAATCCCTGCGGGTGCTGTGATTCTGAACATCCTTAACACGACTCAGTTCACGCTTGGAGAGGGCGGCAACGCCTTTAACGCCACCGCCACGGGCAATAATGTGGGGATCACTTTTGGTGCCGCGGGTATTTTCTCCGGAGAGCGCGCATCGAACACCACCAGCGGGACTTTGATCACGGTGGCCAGCACGTTTGGTATGACTGTCGGCCAGCCGGTCAGCGGGAATAACATTCCGGGAGGCTCTGTGATCACTCGCATACTTGATGCGAACACGGTCGAGATATCAAATCCTCTTACTGGCACTGGACAGGTCAACCGCACCTTTGGGGTTTCCGCCACCATCGGAGACACACTGGCGTCCAACCTTACTGTCGGCAGCACGACTGTCACCGTGCCCTCCACGCAGCATCTCAGTGTCGGGCAGGCTGTCTCTGGAGAAGGTATCCCAGCAGGGGCGATCGTGGCCGCGGTGCTCAGCAGCACGGAGATTCGCATCTCGGTTCCCGCCTTGATCTCGGGAACCCCCGTGCTGGTCTTCGCCGATCAGGCGAGCAATGTCGGCGCATCGCGCAACGCGGCGGGCAATTTGGTCTTCAATGGCGCGGTCTTCCAATACAACGGCACCAATGGAGCCACCGATCGGAGTTTCACCATCAACAGTGAGGCGATCTGGGATGTGGGCAACGCAAGCACGGTGCTGACGGTGGGAGGCAACTATGGAACATCCGGCGTCGAAGAAGCCTACCGCATTGTGAAAAGAGGTGAGGGAACCATGGACCTCAGGGGGACAGCGTTCGGTGGATATGGTCTCGAATCGCTCCTCGTTGAGGATGGAACCCTGCGGCTCTCTCCTGCGTTCAATGACCAGTATGTGCGCAATGACGTCGGCGGCCTGCACCTTGGCGGGGGCACGCTGGATGTGCGCAGCATTCCCGGCCGCACCACCACGCAGAACATGGTCGGCGACTTCCGTGTTCTGGAGGGGGCCTCTGTGGTGCGCCTAACCGGGTCCAGCGGGTCAGGATCATTCCTCTTCCTCCAGGATATCAATGCGCCATCTCGCATCTTTTACGAGCGTGGCGGCACAGTCCTCTTTGATGTCAGTGGCGGTTCGACCGTGGCACAAATCAGCCTCGCGGGCCAGGCGTTGGTGGACGTGGGGGTTGTGATGCCGCGTGTCACGTTCACCAATCGTTCGGTGCTGACTCCTGGAGTGAACAACTTCGGATTTGTGGACACAGCGACATCCTTGATCACAGGTTCAGATATCCAGGGTGCGCATAATTTTGTGGCCGATCCAGCCCAGTGGGTAGGGTCCCAGAATGTTCACGACGGCATTCTTGCGGAAGAGTCCTATCGAGGAACGTCGCCTTCCGGGGCCTCGGTGAAGACCATCTTGTTCTTCAACAACAGCTACTCGATTGCTGGTGATCTCGTGGCGTCCAATCCGGTCATCAGCCGCGTGCCTGCGGTGGACCGCCTGGCTGTTGGCCAGTTGGTGCGCGGCAACGGCATCCCGGAGGGGGCCTACATCACCGCCATTGATGTGCCCAACAACACCATCACGCTCAGCCAGGCACCCACGGCGTCCTCCACTTCGACTACTCTCTATGCTTTCGATAACGCGTTTGTAAATGGCAACACCAATGCTGGAAGCGCGCTCGTGACGGGAGTCAGTGACAGCAGGCTGAGGGTTGGCCAGACTCTTGTTGGCGCAGGCATACCTGCCGGAACGACCATTGTAGCCATCGACACGGTGAACAGCACGATCACGCTCAGTCAAAATGCCACGGGGACTGCCACGGCTGTGCCGCTCTATTCCGAATACCTTGCCCAGGTGCCGGTGGCTCTCAATTCGAGCGTGGTGGGCATCACTGACTCGCTTTCAATCACTGGTGGGGCCATTCTCCAGACTACGATGTCCGGCAATCATCTTAATTCCTTCGGCATCGGCCAGCTCACCTCCGGTCTGGCCAACACGGACGGGACGAGCGCGGACCTGATCATTCACAACTGGAATCCTGCGAACGCCTTGGTGATCAACTCCACCATCGTCAACAACGCGTCTCTGAACCGCGTCGTGAACCTGGTCCATACCGGTGATGGCACCACGGCCCTGACCGGGGTGAATACCTATACAGGAACGACCTTCGTTCAGGGCGGCGTTCTTCGGCTGGATCATGTGTTCGCCCTTCCTGAAACCTCCCATCTTCGTCTGGACGGCGGTGTGATTGGACTGAACGCTGGCAATTTCAGTCGTGCGTTGGGCACTGCGGCTGGTCAAATTGACTGGACCAGCAGCGGCGGCTTTGCCGCCTATGGTGCTGATCGCCAGGCCACCATCGGTGCGGGCGGCGCTGTCACTTGGGGATCCGGTGGATTCGTTCCAGACAATGTGTCCCTGATCTTGGGCGCTCAGGACGCGACGGCGGTCATTTCATTCACCAATGGCATCGACCTAGGGCGGAAATCCCGCATGGTGGAGGTCGTTAGCGGGCGCTCTTCGTCCGCAGTGGATGCACGCCTCACCGGAACGCTCACGGGTGACGCGGGTGTGCTGGTCAAGAGCGGGCAGGGCGTCCTTGAACTCGCCGCCTCGAATACCTACACCGGCGGCACTTCCTTGGCGGCTGGTGGCCTTGTGGGGGTTCAGAACGGTTCTTTTGGCACCGGCTCCATCATGGTCGGCACGACCACGGACACCACGGCGCCTGATCACCTGCGTTTGACCTTTGGAGGCACGAGCCTTGGCAATAGTGTGTCGTTCGGAGGTGAGAATCGAGAGGGCGTTTCCACTCTTTCGTTCTCCGCTTCCGCGGTGAGTGTCACTGGTACCGTCGAGATTGACCGCCTGGCCGGGCGGAATCTGGCTGTTGTCACGACACCCGCGGGCAGTGTGACCTTCCAAGGTGCTGTTTCTGGCACGGGTGGACTCGTTGTCCGTGGTGGAGGGACTTTGACCCTCTCAGGCAGCAACAGCTACGGCACACTGACCGGCCCTGCTGGCTCGGCGGTCAATGGCGGGACTGTCTTGCGCCACGGGGCTCTTCAGATTGCCAGCGCCACGGCGCTTGGTGGTACAACCACGATTGAACTGGGGGATGCCAGCCATCCGCACGCCAGTGCGGATTGGGCCACCAATGGCGCTTCTATCATGGGTGTGGAACGCGGAACAGATTTCGATACGCAGCGAAACAGCGGACTTGGTGGTGCTTTCGAATCCGCAGCGGGCGGTTTGGCTCCTGGTGGTCTGCCCAATGCCGGCCCGGGTGCCTTCTACAACGTCAGCCGGGTCATTGATGGTCGCACTTTTGGCTCTGCGGACATTGGGAAGACTATTTTGGTGAAGGATGAGGTTCTCAATCCCGAACGCAATGGCATTTATGCCATTACCCAGGTTAACACGGACGGGACGATGAACCTGGTCCGCACCTCCACCTTCAGCACCACGGCAAACATGCTCTACGGCACGCAAGTGACTGTCACTGGTGGTTCGGCGGCCGGCACCTATTTCATGGCCGCTCCCAATGTGTCCACAGTCAATGGCACGGGAACAGACCCAGTTTATTGGCAGCAGGACACCCTGAATCCGAACGTGACCCTCAGTGTCACCAATCCGGCGGTGACCACCATCACCCAGGCGGTGGACATCAATGCCAATGGCAGCGGTACAACCTCCATCGTGGCTGCCAATCCTGTGACATTCTCGGGCAATGTCACCCTCCAGAATGTGCGTGCCGGGGTCCAGGAATCCAAGACCCTCACGCTGAACTCCACCGCCTCAGGCGCTGGTCTTGTCCTTTCTGGAATCGTGAGCGAAGCCACCGCCGGCAGCGGCCCGACCGATGACATTCTGAGTCTTGTGAAGGTGGGTGCTGGAGTGGTTTCACTCACCGGAGCCAATACCTACAAAGGCGGCACCACGGTTTCGGGCGGATCGCTTCTCGTCAATAACACGGCTGGTTCAGGCACGGGCTTGGGTTCGGTCACGGTTCAGTCGGGGGCCACCCTGGCCGGTTCCGGTATTCTTGCTCCCGCTCCTGGGGCGAATGTGTCGATCAATTCGGGGGCCTCGCTGGTGGTTGGCGTTCCGGGTGCTCTTGCAGGAGACGACCTCACCGTCAGTCTGCAAGCTGGCAGCACCTTCCAGTTGGCTGGCTCCCTCCGTCTCGATTTGTTTTCAAATCAGGCCGGTTCAACCCTGGCCGAGGCAGATCGCCTCGTCCTTCTTGCCACAGGCTCTCCTACGGTGAACATCACGGGATCGTCCCTTTTTGTGAGCAACGTCAACAGCCTGGCTCCAGGCAGTTTCAATGTGGGTGACACCTGGAAGTTGATTGACTGGGCGGGTCTCTCACCGACAGGCACGTTTAGCAACCTTTCTGGCACCTATTCGACCAACTTTGCAGACCTGCCCGACCTCGGTGCTGGGCGCTTCTGGGACATCAGCCAGCTTTACAGCCAGGGCACCATCGTAGTCGCTGTTCCAGAACCCGGCAGGCTTGTTCTGCTGATTGTGGGCCTCCTGGCGTTGATGGCACGCCGCCGCCGCAGGTTCTGAAAAGGGGGGCGTGAACACTTCGCCAAGGGCATGGTCAAAGATGACCATGTAAATACATGATAAATGCGTTGCGATTTTTTACCGATCCCGGTACGCTCCAATTTAATTCCGAAAAATTAACCTGCTTTTCGCCATGAAATCCCTCCTCCCACGCATGCTCAGGGACCGCCGTCGTGGTCTCGCGTTGATCATCGTCATCACCACGATTTCGCTGATCTCCATTTTGGTGGTGGCCATCTTTTCCATCACCCGCACGGAGTTCAAAGCCACCCAGGGGTTTGTTTTTGCCCGATCGGCCAAACAACTGGGCGACATCGGCACTGCCATCGTCCAGGCGCAGATCACCAATGCCCACAACACGAGCACGGTCGCCAATCAGCGCACCATCCATGCCACCCAGCCTGGGATGGTTCGTGTGTATAACGCCATTGGCAACTTCACCCGTGCCCACAAGCTCTACTCGAGTTCACAGATGACCGTCACGGGTAACAATGAAGCAGTACTGTTCAGTTCTGACCACCAGATACCCCAGGATTGGAATTCAGATGCCAACAAGGCGCGCTATGTGGACTTGAATGATCCTGTCATCCGTCCCTCCCGCCAGCCCGGTGCCTACGCCCTGTATTTCCCGATCATTGA
The DNA here is from genome assembly GCA_015075365.1 of Verrucomicrobiaceae bacterium. Classification (GTDB taxonomy): domain Bacteria; phylum Verrucomicrobiota; class Verrucomicrobiia; order Verrucomicrobiales; family Verrucomicrobiaceae; genus Prosthecobacter. Next base: position 1,254,474 of record JABTUN010000002.1, on the reverse strand, counting down.
CCCGCGCGCGGCCGCTCCTGCCACCGATGCTGATGACCCCGCTCCTGTGGAGGGTTTCTCCTATTCAAAGCAAACGGCGCAGGCGGGCACGGGAGGCATCGTGAATTACCAGGAGGTCATCACACCGGCAGATGTGGCTGGCGACAAGAACAAACTCCGCCTTCCCATGCCAGTGGAGTGGCTCTATGTGCTCCAGGACGGCACCACGGGCACGTTGGATGAACAGAATAGTTTTGTTTCGTCAATGACCGGGGCTGTTCTCGACCCGGAAGAGATGCGTGAAAACCCCATCATTGGCCGCGTCGCCTTCTGGACGGACGACGAATCCTGCAAGGTGAATGTCAACACGGCGGCGGAGCCCACCTTCTTTAGCCCTCCCTATTTCTACCATCAGCGAGATCACAACTGGGCTAGTTTCCCTCCCGCTTCCGGTGAATATCAGCGTTACCCGGGGCACCCGGCCACCGTGGCGCTCAGCGCCATCCTCGCACCAGGCATCACACTTGATCCTTACAAACCTGGCGTGAATCGCAATGCCATCGTCGAGACCAAGGAGCAGATGTACGAATTGGCACCCAAAATCGCCAAGGGAGGCTCGAAGTCGGGCACGCTGCCTTTCGTCCGGGACGATTTTTCGGCCGCCCGTGGTGAGGAAAGCGACACCGCGAATGTGTCAGACGCCGCGATGTCTCGTTCGGAACGCCTGTTTGCCAGCGTGGATGATCTCATCTTCAAAGAGGGGCCTTACGATAACAACCTCCGGCCGGCGGCCTTGTACAATCTTCCTGCCAGTGGCGGGCGCCGTCTTTTTGATCGTGAGGCGATTGAACGCTCTCGCTTCTTCCTCACCGCTCACAGCCGCGCGCCGGAGATGACCATTCATGGATTGCCGCGCATTACCATGTGGCCTGTGGCGGATGAACGGCTCGGCCCAAACTACCGGACCAGCTTCGACAACATGCTCGCGCTTTGCTCGACGTTGCAACCATCCGGAGGAGCGGGTGTGGACAACAGCTATATTTTCCGGCGTTCCAAGGCGCGCGATCCGCTGTTCGATGTCACTGGCTCCTCGGCTACCTACGGATCGTCGGACTCCCTGCGGCGCAATTCCGACCTCCTGAATTACCTCTACCGGCAGATGACGACGTTGAATTTCCCGGCCACCTCCTCCGCTGGAACTCCAGGAAGCAACTTCGGAACCAAGTATGGCACTCTCAACGCCGCCCAGCTCGCGGTACAGTTCTTCGACTACATTCGCTGCACCAATTTATACGATGGTGTTCTGGCACGTGAGAACGACGGGCGGGATGGGGCCAATCCCAATGGCACAGCGCTGTATGAACTGCGTGATCAGAAAGAGGGAACCTATCGCACCTATACAAACCATCGTGTCACGGCACCCGCATCCGGCAGTCTCAGGGGGGGCGGTTCTTATCGCCTTGGAAACCAGCTTCTCTCGGACGATAGCAAGGTCTTTCCCGGCCACGGCCAAGTCACTCCGGCGCGCTGGCCCGGCCCCAGCGGAGTTTCCGCACCGGGTGATGCCAAGGGTTTCCAGGGCTTTGGTCGTATGTTTACACTCTCAGAGATTGGTTTTCAGATCATCTGCACGGCCGATGGCAAAAACGACGATCTATATCCGGTTAATTGCGGTGGGGTGTTGAGCGGTGGAGGCTGCGCGCCCAAAGGGCTTTCGCGCCGCGCGGGCACAGAAGGAACGCCCGGTCAGCCGCTGGATGCTGACACAACTCTGCCTCCTCAGTGGCCTGCCGGTGTTAACCGGCTGGGTTTCCAGCGCTGGTATTCGAATTTCCCGCCGTTGGATGAAAGCGGGTTGCCTCCTGGAGAGCAGGGAAAATTTTATGGCTGCGACCCCAAAGATCCGAACAGACATCCTTCCCGCCACCCCGGATACGATCCTGCCAACTGGAATATGACCTTGGATACAGCGACGGCGGCTGGCACTGACGGACTACCCATCACTGCGTTGAAGGCTCGTGAAAAACGTGTTCAGGTAATGTTGATGTTGGAGGGGTTCTGCCCCACGGCTGGCTGGACGAAAATCCATCCGGAGTGGGCCATCGTCCTCGATTCTGCCTTCATGCGTAGCATCAAACTTGAGGGGCAGACGTTGTTTCCCACGGCAACCGACGTCATCATCAAGTCCAATGAGAATATCTATGAGGATTTCGACGTGTATTCACTTGGCGGTCATGTGGGGCCTACCGCCATTGCTGGCGGACGTTCAGTGCCCGGCTGGGGTGGACAGATGGGCAATGATACCGACCCTTATGTGAGTGGTGCAAATCGCGGCAGCTCTGGCAGTCGCTATATGACCGACACACCGGGGCATACAGGACTGAATAACTGGGGCTTGGTCAGCCAGTTTGTTACCGTTTTCCGTGACAACCCCAACGGCCTCCGCCTCTCGTTTGGGCAGCGTGATCTTGTCATTAAGATCTACGACTCTCATGAAAAAGCCGGCATAAATGGCGCTGAAATTCAGACCGTTCGCCTGTCACTTGATGATATTGTGGTGCCGGCTCCCGCGCTTGCCTATGGTGGAGAAAGACGCTTGGCGAACGACCCGTCGGGCACCAATCCCGCCAGTAAACAGCCCGCCAACCGTGGTGAGATCAGCAACTGCTGGTGGGTGGACGCTTATGGTCGTGACCGCTACCGTCGTGCCTTGCCCGCACCCCATTGGTGGTGCTTCAACCGCATGGGCTGCATCGGCCGCATGACCGGCCAGGTGAATCCAGGTTTCACCGGGCAGGAGGGGCAGGCGCTATGGGCGGTGCCGCCCGCTTTCGACAATGACTTCAGCGGTTCGGATGATCAGTTGCTTCATGGCCGTTTGGATACGGAGGCTCGTTTTGCCACAGGTGTCAATGGCGCGGGTGGTGCCACTTGGGATGATACTCCTCGTGATGGTGTCGGAATCATTCCACCTGAGGTCACGAGTGGCTATGTGGATGAAAGTGGAGGGGCATGGACGGGAAGCGATGTCATCCGCACGTTCGTGCCGGCAGTGGGTGATTACCGGCTTGCTGCCGCGAGGAATGACGTGCCACGAAATATGTGGCGCAGACACCCGGTCTGGGAACGTGTCAGCAGCCAGCCTGTCAACACGCAGCCGCGCACCATTCACAGTTTCACCACACACTGGGCCACCACGGAAAGCGGGGTGGTGCTTCCCACCAATGGAATCGTCAACAACCCGAAGTTCTCCGGCATCGTCACCAAGAACCAGGTGCTTGTCGAAGGGGCGCCCTATTCGGATGCACGCATCCCGGACCTGCCGCCGCACGATGACTGGAGAGCGGCTGCCAACAGTTTTGGAGACTTTGACAACGGCATAGCCAACACCCGGGACGGTGCCTACATCAACAAGCCTGACGAGGGCAACTTCTATGCCGGCAACTTTACCCGGCATAGCACGACCAAATTCTACCGGTCCGGTTATTTCTTCGAGCCTTGGCGGAACAGTGATGACTGGCGCAGCGGTGTTTACATGACACCGAATCGCATTGTGACCTCTCCTGTGATGTTTGGTTCCCTGCCGACGGGCGTTTGGAGTGGAGGCAACGTGCCGACCACGGCCGCCGCCGCGTCCACGGCCCTGAGTCCGGAAGGGCGCCCCTGGCAGACCTTGCTCTTCCGCCCGTATTCACGCTCGCATCAATCGCTGGCCAAGGCGAATCACCCGGGCAACTACAACCCGCGTGACCATTACCTGCTGGATCTCTTCACGATGCCGGTGGTGGAACCCTATGCCATCAGCGAGCCGCTTTCGACAGCGGGCAAGATCAATCTCAATTATCAGATCATGCCCTTCACCAACATCCGGCGTGCCAGCGCGCTGCATGCCTTGATGAAAGGCGAGTTCATCACCGCCATTCCGCGAAACACGGACGTGAACAATGCCAAGGGTTTCCGCCAGAATGCCACGGCCGGTGACTGGGGCGGTGGAAAAGGGGATCTATATTACGACGAGTTCACCGCGGGTCAGCGCAAGTTCTGGCACCGCCCGATCAATGTGAATGCCACCTTGGGTCAGTTTGACCAAAAGTTTAACCTGGCCGCCTCTGCCACGATTCACTCGGCCAGCTATCGTGGTCTCTTCCGCTCGCCCACGCAGATTTGTGAGATGCATTTGATCCCGGATGTCAGCGCGGGCATCTCAGATGGTGGTGAAAACGTCGGCACCGTTGGCAGCATCAATGCCAGTTCCACCGGGGCGCAGGTGGAGTCGGCCATGTCCACCTTCTGGGTGAACCATTCACCCACGGGAGATAATACGCGCGAGAGGCCTTATTCAAACCTCTACGCCCGTGTCACAACCCGCAGCAACACTTTCCGGGTCCATATCCGCGCCCAGGTCATCCGCAAGGCCCGCTCCGTGCCCGCGAATCAGTTTGATCCGTCCAAAGACACGATTGTGAGTGAATACCGAGGCTCCTCGCTCATTGAGCGCTTTATTGACCCGACTAACACGACGGCCAGTCTCCCGGACTATGGGGAGAGCAACAATCCGGCCAGCGAAACTCCCTTGGAGGCCTTCTACCAGTTCCGCACCCTCGAATCGAAGCGCTTCAGCCCGTGACGAGCCCTCTCCATCTCGAATTTCATTCATTCAGCCATGAACCGCCTTCATTTTTCTCCCCGCCGTCGTTCCTCCTCCGGGTTTTCCCTGGTTGAGGTCGCGCTGGCAGTTGCCATCGCAGCGGTTGGCATCATTACCTGCCTGGGGCTTTTGCCGGAAGGCTTGGAAATGTCCCGCCGCACGGCGGAACTCGCCATCAACAGCAACATCCTCGAGCAGGTCATCCGGGATGTGGAAAACGCCGGCTGGCCCTACTTAAGCACCCAGAATGGACAGACCCGGAAGTATTTCAATGACCAGGGCACCGAGGTGCAGCGCGACTCCACCGACCTCACCTATGTGGTGGAAATCGATTACTCCATCCCGGCCTATCTGCCCGCAACAACCCCGGCGGCCGGATTGCAGACGAATCTCAAGCGGCTCATCATCCGCATGGCCACCTCCACCAATCCGGACATCCAGTTCGCGGGGCGAAATCCTGGCCTGTACACGACATTCAACCACATGGTGGCCAAGGACCGCCCGCTTCCAGTTACCAATTCTTGAGCATGAACCCCAACCAACCTTCTTGTGCCAGACGACGCGGCAACCGGGCCGGCTTCACCCTCGTGGAGTTGATGGTTTCGGTCACGGTGCTTGTGATCTTGATGCTGATCGTGGCCAATTTCGTCTCCCTGGTTCAGCGGACCTGGGTGCGCTCCAACTCGCGAGTCTCCCAGTTCCGTGAGGCGCGCATTGCGTTCGACCTGCTTACCAGGAATCTCTCGCAGGCCACGCTGAACACCTATTGGGAGAATGAATTTGAGAACCTCGGCAATGACTCGGCTGGACAGGTGATCACCAAGGCCAAGAACTACATCCGCCAGTCGGAGCTTCAGTTTGTCTGCGGTCCCACCGTCGGCACCAACGGCCTTTTCCAAGCAGGAGCTGCGACGGACTTTCCAGGTCACGGGGTCTTTTTCCAGGCACCACTCGGCGTGACCAGCCTGGTGGCGTCCTCGAATAGCAACGCGGCCGATACGGAAAATCTCGTCAACCTGATGTGCGGGCGCGGCTACTTTGTCGAATGGGGCAGTGACGAGTCCTTTCGTCCGGCCTTCCTGAGCCAGTTGCAGACAGTACCTCCCCGTTTTCGACTCCGGCTGATGGAGTTCAGCCCCACGGCAGAGCAGAATCAGATCTATTCCCCGGCTTTTCGCCCCATCGTGGACAATTCCAAGCGCTGGTTTCAAGGCGCCATCACCAGCGTCACCCAGAGTGGGGATGAGACGGCTGCGAATCGTGCCTTCACAAGGCCGGTGGCGGAGAACATCCTCTGCCTCATCATCTCCCCGCAGAACAGCACCGCAGGTGCCGGCACGGCAGCCACGAATCCCTTTTCCATTGCTCCCCAGTTCGTCTATGACTCCACGCTGATCAACAACCCCGGTGCCAGCGGCGGCACGGCCCAGGGAACACGTCATCTGCTTCCGCCGCTCCTCAAAGTCAGCATGGTGGCGCTGGATCATCTGGCGGGAGAGCAACTCTCGGCCAATCAGACGCTGCGCCAGGAGTTGATCTCCACAGTAGGATCGCTTTTTCAAACCGCATCCCGGCTTCAGGAAGACTTGGAGGGGACTCCTGAGCAGCCGGGCGCTCTCAAGAGTCTTCTCTTGGATAAACGGCTCAATTTCCGCATCTTCACCACCTCCATCGCCCTCAAACAATCCCGTTGGAGCCTTTGAGCGTCCATTGCCACCGATGCTTGTGTCATGAAACCGCGTCCCCAACCTTCCATCGCCCGCGCCGCTTTCACCTTGATCGAGACGCTTGTGGTCGTTTCGATCATCGTTCTCATCCTCGCCCTCACCGGGCCGGCGTTGCTCCGCACCATGCAGGCCAACAAGCTTACGTCCGCGGGTGACAGCTTGGTGGGATTTCTATCCGAGGCCCAGCAGCTCGCCGTCACACTCAACAGCCCGGTCGAGGTTCGTTTTTACAAGTATGTCGTTCAGCCGGATTCTTTCGAATCGTTCCGTTCCTATCAGATGTTCAAAGTGAACACGCCCACGACGGCCTCGGGCGGAAACGTGACATTTGAAGAGCTGTTTGAGCCGATTGGACAGGTGTTTCGCCTGCCGGAGGGCGTTTTGATCCCCTTTGAAGCGGAACTGTCCCCCATCCTGGATGGGGAGGGCTTCCCGGATTCCTCCGAAGACAATCCCAACGGCTATTCCGGCGTTCCAGACGCCGAGTATGTGGCCCTGCGTTTCATGACGGACGGCACTTGCCGCCGGGTGTCGGCTGTTGCTTCCGATGCCAACCAGGTCTCAACGCTCAGTTTTCAGCCGCTCAACCTGAGCTACTTCACCCTTGCCAGCAACATCGGGCGTGAAATGGACGTGGCATCTCTTCCCAAGAACTTTTTCACCATCCAGATCGACCCCTTTAATGGCAAATCCAGAACCTATCGTCCCGGGCAGAACTGAGCTTGTGATCGAAGGCGTTCTGGTTTCAACTTTCCGCATGACAGCCGCCTGATCGCCGCTTACCTGCGACATGGGTGATCTGCCTTCTCTCGCTTTAAGTTTCGACGACGTTCTTCTTCTCCCGGCGCACAGCGCTGTTTTGCCTGGAGAGGTCAATGTGAGCACTAAACTGGCCTCCATCGGCCTCAATGTGCCTGTTCTCTCCTCCGCCATGGACACCGTCACGGAGTCCGAGCTCGCCATTGCGCTCGCCCGAGAGGGCGGACTGGGTGTCATTCACCGGAACATGCCCATCGACCAGCAGGCCGACCAGGTGGCACGCGTGAAACGTAGCGAAAACACCGTCATCCAGAACCCGCATACCGTCACTCCGGAGACACGCCTCGGCGATCTTCATCGCCTGATGCATGAGAAAGGCGTCAGCGGCTTCCCAGTCGTGGACAAGGACGGCAAGCTCGTCGGCATGGTCACCAGCCGCGATCTTTGGTACATCGAGGATGAAAGCACGCCCGTCTCCGCCGTCATGACGCCCGGCACGCGCCTCGCCACCGGCACGCCGCAGACCAGCTTCGAGGATGCGCTCAAAATCATCTACACGCACCGCATCGAAAAACTTCCTCTGATCGACTCCAGTGGCAAGCTCGCCGGGCTCATCACCAAGCAGGACATCATCAAGCGTCAGACCTTCAAACACGCCGCGAAGGATGGCAACGGCCAGCTCCGCGTCGGCGCGGCCGTCGGCGTCGGCGATGACTGCATTGATCGTGGCAAGGCGCTGCTCGCCGCCGGGGCGGACGCCATCTTCATCGACGCCGCCACCGGGCATACCAGCCGCGTGATGGGAGTGATCGCCCGTTTGCGCGAAAACCTCGGTGCCGGCGTGCCCATCGTCGCTGGAAACGTCGTCACCGCCGATGGTGCGCGCGATCTGATGTCCGCAGGCGTCTCCGCCATCAAGGTGGGCGTCGGTCCGGGCTCCATCTGCACCACGCGCATCATCTCCGGCGTCGGCATGGCCCAGTTCAGCGCTATTCAGGAAGTCGCGGAGGTTTGCAGGCCCGCCGGAGTCACCGTCATCGCCGATGGGGGTATCCGTTATTCAGGCGATATTGTCAAAGCGCTCGCTGGTGGAGCGGATGTGGTCATGCTCGGCTCCTTGCTCGCCGGCACTTCCGAAAGTCCGGGCAACATGGTCAAGTGGCAGGGCCGCACCTTCAAAGAATACCGCGGCATGGGCAGTCTCAAAGCCATGCGCAAAGGGGCAGGGGACCGCTACGGTCAAAACAGCTCCGGCAAGCTCGTCCCCGAAGGCGTCGAGGCCCGCGTGCCGTACAAAGGCCCGCTCGCTGATGTCGTCTTCCAGCTCATCGGCGGCCTGCGCAGCGGCATGGGCTACGTCGGTGCCAACTCGCTCGATGAACTGCGCGCCAAGGCCCGCTTCGTCCGCATCACCGCCGGCGGGCTCAAAGAAAGCCATCCGCACGATGTCGTCATCACCGAGGAACCGGTGAACTACGAGCCGCATTGATCGGTCTCGTTCGCCATTCTGCATTTGTCATTTCATCCCCCTCATGACCGCCCAAGAAGTCGCCGTTCTCGATTACGGCTCCCAGTATTCCCAGCTCATCGTCCGCCGCGTGCGCGAGCTTGGTTTCGTTTCACACCTGTATCCGCCTGCGGATCTGGCGAATCTGCAATCCCCTGGTGCCATCATCCTTTCCGGCGGCCCGCGCAGCACTTCCGAAAAAGACGCGCCGGATGTCGATTTCGAAAAGCTGATGTCCTTCGGCGTTCCGGTGCTCGGCGTGTGCTACGGCATGCAGCTCCTCAACATCAAGCACGGCGGCACGGTGAAGCCCGGCGTCACCCGTGAGTACGGCCCTGCAAAACTCGTCGTGATCGACCACGAGGACCTCTTCAGCAGCATCTCGCACGAATCGCAGGTCTGGATGAGCCACAGCGACACCTGCGCGAACCTCGCCAGCACCACGAAGATCATCGCCACGAATGAAGACGCCGTCCCGGTGGCTCTGAAGTGGTCCGACCGCTGCTGGGGCATCCAGTTTCACCCGGAGGTCACCCATTCGCACGAAGGCACCGCCATCCTGCGGAACTTCCTCACGAAAAGCGGCGCCACGCTCGCCAAGTTCGACATCCAGGAGTTCAAGGCGCAGATGATCCAGCGCATCAAGGCCGAGGTAGGCACCCGCGAGGTCATCTGCGGCGTCTCCGGTGGCGTGGACAGCACCGTGCTCGCCGTGTTGCTCGCCAAGGCCGGCGTGAAGGTGCGCTGCATCTTCATCGACACCGGCATGATGCGCCTCAATGAGGCCGCGGAGGTCAAAACGCTCTTTGACGAGGTTGGCGTGCCCATCGAGCAGATCGACGCCAGCGCCATCTTCCTCGGCGCGCTCAAAGGCGTCACCGATCCCGAGCAGAAGCGCCGCATCATCGGCACGCTCTTTGTCGAGGAGTTCTGGAAAGTGGCCGACAACGTCGAATTGCTCGCGCAGGGCACCTTGTATCCCGACGTGATCGAAAGCGCCACCAGCGGCAGCATCGCCAGCAAGATCAAGACGCATCACAACCGGGTCGATAAGATCATGGAGCTCAAAGAGCAGGGCAAGGTGCTCGAACCGCTCGCCGAGCTCTTCAAAGACGAGGTCCGCGCCCTTGGTGCCAGCCTCGGCATCCCGCACCGTGCGTTGTGGCGTCATCCCTTCCCCGGCCCCGGCCTCGCCGTGCGCATTCCCGGCGAGATCACGCCCGAGCGCGTCGCCATCACCCAGCAGGCTGATGCCATCTTCATCAATGAACTCCGCCGCAGCGGCTGGTATGAGCAGACCTGGCAGGCCTACGCCGCGCTGCTTCCGGTGAAAACCGTCGGCGTCAAAGGCGACGAACGCAGCTACGAGCAGGCCATCAGCCTCCGCGCCGTCATCAGCGAAGACGCCATGACCGCCGAATGGGTCCGCCTTCCCTACGAAGTGCTCGCCAGCACCTCCAACAAGATCCTCAACAGCGTCAAAGGCGTGAACCGCGTCCTTTACGACATCAGCACCAAGCCGCCGGCGAGCATCGAGTGGGAGTGAACGGAGGATGCCTGATCTTTGGCTTCTGATTCCTGAATCTTGCTCATGCTCCATATCTCCCGTCTCTCCGCCCATTCAGAGAGACGGGGCAAGTGGCGAGGTGTGCGTGGTGATCATGTGCCTGCTGCCTTGCGGCGGCGGCGCAGGCCCAGACCGCAAAGACTGGCGAGCATCAGGAGCGCACGCGAGGGCTCCGGGATGGCCACGACGAGGTTCTCCGCCCCGAAGGGGCTGCCCGCGCCGTACCAGACCTGGAGGGGGATCGGGTAATTCGTCACCAGATAGCCGCCGCTGGCGACATTGGAGAAACTGCCGAGGATCGCGCTGTTGGCCGTGGCGAGGGTGAGGATTTCGTTGTTGGGCAGGCTGTTCTGGAAGTCGTTGATGAAGTCGAGATCAAGCATGCCGGCCAGCGTGAGCACGCCGTTCACATCGAGGTAATCGTAGAGCGTTCCCTGCGAGAGACCGCCGAGCTCCATCGTCAGCGTGCTGCCACTGCTGAGCGTGAGGTCGCCATTGATGGTGAGCGCGCCGGGGGAGAGGCCGGGGGCGATGGTGTTGCTGCCGGGACCGGCGAGGACGTTGCTTTCGATGGTGCCGGTGCCCTGGAGGGTGCCGCCGTTGAGGTTGAAGACGCTGGGGTCAATGAACGCGCCGTTGACCAGCGCGGTGACACCGCCGGTCTGCGTGTAGGCCGCGCTTCCCCCGGCACCGATGGTCATCACGGTGGTGCTGTCCTCGACGCGGGTGGTGCCGCTGTTGGTGTAGGCACCGGCGGTGGTGAGGTCGCGGTCGTTTTTGATCGTGAAGCTGCCCTGGTTGTTGCTCAGCGCGGTGGTGACCTTGGCGAAGGAGGAGCCAGCGCCATTGAGCGTCACGCTCGCCGCACTGCCGATGGTGGTCATGTTGCTGCCAGAGGCGACGCTGATGGAGGCCCCATTGCTGACATTCCAGGTGCCGCCGGTCAATGTGGTGCCGCTGTGCTGGGTGATGGTGGCGTTGGTGTTGACGAGAAGAGTGCCGCTGTTGACGCTGACGGTGCCCTGGTTGTTGAGGGTGAAGGATGCGCCGTTGCCGATGGTAGTGGTGCCGGTCCCCGTGGTTTTGATGAAGGAGGCACCGGGCTCGATGGTGACGACGCTGGTGCTGCCGGACCCTCGGGAGATGTTTCCGTTGTGGGTGGTGGTGAGGACGGCGTCGGCTTTGACGATGAGGAAGGAGTCGTTGATGTTTATGTCGCCGCTGGTCCAGTTGGCCTGTACGGAGCCGGGTGCGCCGAGACCGTCGCCAAGATTGACGGTGCGGCCCGCGTTGAGCACGAGTGTGCCGCCACTCAAGGTGGTCGTGCCGAGCAGGTGGGTGGTGCCGGTGTTGTGCATCCAACCGCCGGACCAGGTGGTGTCGCCAGTGACGGTGAAGGAGGCCGTGCCGGCGAGCGTGCCGTTGGACATGTTGAGCGTGTTGGTGCTGGCGGGAACGTTGAAGACAGCGGCTCCGCCGCCATTGACCGCGGTCGTGCCGGTGACGGCGTAGTTGCCGCCGTTGAAGGTGGTAGTGCCGTTGCTGAAGGCAACGGTGCCGGCCGCGGAGATGTCAGTGCCCGCGTTCATGGTGCGGGTGCCGTTGGAGAAATCGAGGGTGGCACCGACTGGCACGTTCCAGGTGCCGGTGTGGGTGCCGGAGGAGCGGAGGAAGAGGGTGCCGGTGTTGACGCTGACGGAACCCTGGTTGTGGAACGTGAAGGCGTAGATGTCGCCGATGGTGGTGACACCGGTGCCGGTGTTTTTGATGAAGGAGGCACCGGGCTCGATGGTGATGATGGAATTGGTGCCGTCGCCGCTGTTGATGGTGCCGTTGTGGGTCGTGGTGAGGACGGCGTCGGCCTTGACGTTGAAAAAGGAGCTGCGGAAGTCGAGGTTGCCGCTGGTCCAGTTGGCCTGAACGGAGCCAGGTGCGCCGGCACCATCGCCGACATTGAGAGTGTGACCGAAGTTGAGGCGTCCACCGGTGATGGTCAGCGAGTTGAGCGCGTTGGTGGTGCCGGCATTGTGGATGAAGCCGCCGGACCACGTGGCCGGGCCGGTGAGATCGATGGTGTGGGTGGAGTTGAGGGTACCGGAGTGGGTAAATGAGGTTGGAATCGTGAGATGGGTCCCGGTGGTGACCGTGCCGGTGATGGAGGTGGTGCCGGAACCGGCGAAGCTGACGCCGGCGTTGAGGGTCTGGTTGCCTCCGAACTCGAGGGTTCCTCCAGAGCCGGGTTGGAAGGCCCCGGTATGGGTGGCAGTTCCCCTCAATTGGAGCAGCCCTCCGGAATCCACCACGGCGGTGCCGACATGGCTGTATGGAGTGTGTATGGTGGTGGTGCCGCCCGAAACTTGCAGAACGGCGTCCGCCGCAACTGAGAGAGTCGCAGGTGAATCGGCAAAGGTGTGCGTTCCGGCGAGGTTGAGGGTGGTGCCGCCAAGGACATTGGTGGCACCGTGATGGGTGCCTCCGCCGAGCAGTTGCAGCTCACCCGCGTTCACGTTGAGAGTGCCCGTACTTGTCTGGTTGAAGGCCGGCTCAATGGTGAGGATGCCGCCCGTGGGCGAAGCGTCCGAATTTTTGTGGAAGGTGCCGACATTGCTGAAGGTATTGCCGGTGCCGATGCTGTCGTAGAGGCCGGCCTTGGCGTTCCAAACAGAGCTGAAACTGTTGGTGGCGGTGGCGTTGTTGAAGGTAAGAACGCCTGTGTTCCAAGTGGCGGTCGCACTCAAAGTGCCATCTCCGTTCGACAACCCATGCACGTTGCTGAGGGTTACAGAGCTGCCGAAGGTGATGCCAGTTCGCGTGGCGAGCTGGTTGTTTCCCACGGTGGCACCGTTGTTCAGGGTGATGAGTCCGTCCACCATGAGGCCGGAGCCCGAGGTGCTGCCATTGCCGATGGTCAGGTTGTTCAGCCCGATGCTGGTGAAGGGGATGAAGACATTGCCGCCATTGTTGATGATGGCGTTAAACGCGGTGGAGGTTGGGGCGATGCCGCCGGTCCAGTTGGCGTTGTTCGTCCACGAGTTGTCCGAGCCCGTGGGCCCGATGTAGCTGACATCTGTCTGGGCATGGACCATGGTACCGGAATTCGTCAGAAGGCATCCGAGCAGGACGGCAATGAAGGTGTGTTGAGTTCTCATCACCCCTTTCTTCCGCCTTTGCTGGAAAAGGGTACGCGGCCGGCACATTTTTTCAGATGAACCCTTCAGGAAGGGCATTTCGGGTGCCTCTCCGCGCCGGTTTTGCAATGGCGGCCCGCGTCTCCCCGGGCGGCTGTCACCACCCCAATCCTATACGCTCCAGCTCCTCGCGCAGCCGCGCCACGTCCCACCGGTGCAAAATTTGCCCGCCCGTGGTGTAGAGGTGGCGACCATCGGGGGAGAAGGCCATGCGCACGAGGGGGAGATCCTGTGGCGGGGTGATGGTGAACACCTCGTCCCAAGTGCCGGTGCGCAACAGGCGGATCTTCCCATGCTCCACCTCCAGCGCGAGCAACCTGCCATCCGGGCTGAAGGCGGCACTGCCGGGGGTGGCATCGGACAGACCGGCGGGCAGGGCGAAGACTTTCTTCCAAGTGCCACTCTCCCAAATGGCGTAGTTTTCGCCTTCGCCACCAAGAAGCCATCTCCCATCCGGAGAAACGGCGAGATAAGTGTGGCAGGCGGCTTCGCTGAGGAGGATGCGGGAGTCGTCCACCTCGGTGCTTTGCACATAGATGAATCCCGGCAGGCGGGAGCGGTCGCGGTTCCATGCGCCTGCCGCCCACCACCGGCCATCCGGGCTGACGAGGCAGTTGCGGCGGCTGGTCAGGCCCGGCTCAAGGTCGCGCTGGCGCTTGGAGATGAATTTTCCGTCCTCCCACAGGTGGGCAAAGACATTCTTTTCATCCGCGCGAAAGGTGATCTGCCAGCGGCCATCCGGACTGGCGGCCTGGAGGTAATGCCGGGAGGGCACATCGCCAGGTCCCGGCCCAGTCAGAGTCACCACGCCATCAGCGCTCTCGACGATGTCCCAGGTGACATGCTTGCTGGTGCCGCAGTAAAAGCGCAGCTGACGCGAGTCCCTGCTGAAGTGCAGGCTTTCAAAAGGATCACGCGGTCTTTGCGCGAAGCGCCAGGCCACCGGCTGGAGGTCTGCCGCGCGCCAGAGGGTGAGGCCGAAAAGGTCACATGTGGCGATCCAGCGGCCATCATGGCTCACGGCGAGGTGACGGTCCACACTGCGCTCGTGACCACTTGCCCTGCGCTGCGTCAGGATCGGTGAATCAAGCACCTGGGCCATGGCGGCGCTCTCGCTGTCCGGATTCCAAGCCAGGCGTGTGCCGTCAGCGGAGAACTTGAGGTTCATCGCCGTGCCCGGAATCACCAGTGAGGGCTGTCCCAGCCACAAGTCATGCAGGTGGACAAAATTCTCGTTATCCGACCAGCCGAGCAGCCGGTCGCCCGAGCGGAAGACAGCGCGGCGGCCCGTGCCGGTCGTGCGCAGCAAGGCCAGAGGCTGGGACGATGCATCGTCAAGGCTGTGCCGCAGGAGGTAGCCTGTGGGATAATGAAACATGACCACGGACTGGCCGTCGTGGCTCCAGCCCGCATCGCCGTAAGGCTGGTCCTGCCGGGCCAGCACCCGGCCATCGGCCAGGGAGCGCACCTCCATCCAGCTACCTTCGATCGTTCCTGTCTCATCGAAGCAATAGACAGCCACGCACTGTCCGTCCGGGCTGGGAAACAGCCGCCCCACAGCGGGGATTCCGGTGGTGATGACCTCCCGCTGCAAATCAGGCAGATGCAGCCGCACCAGGGCGCCATCGACCGCTGCGATCAGGGTGCCGTCCGATGGCAGGAATGCCGCCGCAGGCTGCGTGGTGCTCGGCAAGGTGGTGTGCAGCGTCTCTTTCTCCAGATGCCAGATCTCCAGTTTCGAGCGTCCGGTGCTGGTGACCAGCCAGCGTGCATCCTGGCTGAGGGAGGCGTAAAAATAAGAAGCGCGGTCCGTGAGGGGGATTTGCTTCAGCAGCACGCCATCGCTGGTACGGCGGAGTCCTAGCGCGCCTTGTTTCCATGCTCTGTCACGGACTTCAGCCGCAGGCAGGATGGCGATGTGTTTGGAAAGATCAGGGGTAAATGCCATCGGGCTCTTG
The DNA here is from genome assembly GCA_015075365.1 of Verrucomicrobiaceae bacterium. Lineage (GTDB taxonomy): Bacteria > Verrucomicrobiota > Verrucomicrobiia > Verrucomicrobiales > Verrucomicrobiaceae > Prosthecobacter. The sequence goes on along the minus strand of JABTUN010000002.1, from coordinate 1,239,141 downwards.
CCGAAGCCTACGCGCCCGACGGGCCATTCACGCTCCACCTTCACATCCATCACCGCCAGTGCGGATGCAGCCACGGAGCGGGCCTGCACCGAGGAGCCGTGCGCCAGTGCCTCGCGTGCCAGAGCCAGCGTGCGCTCGCGACGGCCCGGTGTCATGGACTGGCGTTCGGCGTCCGCCTTCTCCAGCAGCGCGCGGTGGATCTGTGCGCGCCGCTGCGCATCCACGGCGCGAAGGTTTTCATTGCTGTGCAGCAGCAGGAAGGTGCTGCCGAGAAGTGTGAGCGCTAGCAGCGCAAGCACGGCGGCGAGGGCGGGTTTCCGTTTCGCCCACAGCCACACGCGCTCCGCCAGTGCGACAGGCCGTGCGTGGATCGGCTCGCCAGCCAGCCAGCGGCGCAGATCGCCCGCGAACTCCTCTGCGGCGTGGTAACGGCGCGACGGCTCCTTTTGCAGCGCTTTGAAGGTGATGACGGCGAGATCGCGCGGGATGCGCTCGCTGTAGGGCGTCGCAGTGAGACGCCCATCGTTACCCGCCTCAGCGCGGCGGGCTGCAAGCCCTGCCGGCTCATCCTCCACCACGGCGCGCAGCACGGCGGGCACATTGTCCCCTGTGAAGGGCACGCGGCCCGCGAGCAGCTCATACAAGATCACGCCCAGGCTCCACACATCGCTGGCGGTGCTTGCGCCGCCGTTTTTACGCACCAGCTCGGGAGCCATGTAGTTGGGCGTGCCCATCATCGCGAGGGTCTTCGTCAGATCGGTGTCCGAGCCGATAATCTTGGCCAGGCCGAAGTCACTGACCATCGCGTGGCCTTTCTCATCAAACAGAATGTTCCCCGGTTTCAGGTCGCGATGCAGCACGCCACGGCTGTGCGCGAACTGCACCGCCTCCGCGATGCGCGTCATCAACTTCGCGATCTCGCGCCACTTGCCCGCATAGCCGCCGATGCGTTGCGAGAGCGTGCCGCCCGCCGCCAGCTTCATCGTGAAAAACGGCGTGCCGTCCTCCTCTCCCAGTTCGTAGATCGGCAGGATCGACGGGTGATCCAGCCTCGCCATCGCCTCCGCCTCGATCTTGAAACGCTGCTTTGCCTCCGCGCTCATCAGCTCCGCGCCGGGGAGTGCCTTCAGCGCCACTTCCCGTCTTGGATCACGCTGCTGCGCGCGATACACGATGCCCATGCCGCCACGCGCGATGACTTCGATCAAATCATGCCCGCCGATGCTGCCCAGCACCTTGGCCGGCTGCTCCGTCCCCAACGCCTCCCCCAGCAGGCAGGCCACGCACAGTCCCCCCGCCTCGCCAGCGGCCAAAGCGGCTCCGCAGACGGGGCAGACAACGGAGGTGGCGGTGGTGGCGGTGGTGTCAGGCATTTTCATCCTTCATCTTCCCGTTTTCCGCCTCCAGGATACGCTGCGCAGGCACCTTGAGCAGCAGGGAGCGCAAATACTGCAATTCCTCCTCCACCTCATGCGGCGCGGAGACCGTCCGCGCCACCTCCGTGCGCAGCAGTTCGCGGAAACGCTCCCGCAGCCGGTGCAGCGCTGCTTTGAAGGCATTCACATTTGTGCCCAGCGCCCTGGCGGCATCATCCAGAGATGGCGGCGATGCACTTCCGGGCAAAAACTGCCGCAACACCTCAAACTCACGCGTTTTTTCCCGAGCCACAAACTCCGCCTGGAGCGCCGCCAGCGCATGACTCACCAGTGCCACCGCCCACGCGCGGTCAAAACTCTCCCCCGCATCCCTTTCCAGCTCCGCGGACGGCTCTTCATCAAAAACATCCTCGTCGAGGCTCAGCACCCTCTCACCGCCGCCGCGCTTCTGCGCGGCCTTTTTGGCCGCATCATGCGCCAGCAGATGATTCAGCGCCCCGAGCATGAAGGTGCGGAACCGGCCGCGCAGCCTGTCCGCGCGTTTCCACGCACGTGATTTCAGCCAGCGCAGAAAAAACTCCTGCGCCAGATCCTCCGCCTCAGGCCCCGCATAGCCTCTCGAAGTCAAAAACATCTCCACCGGCCGCCGGTAGCCCTCGCACATCCGTGCCAGCGCCTCGCGTCCCGCCTCATCGCCATGCAGCGTCGCCTCAGCGAGAAGAGTCCAGCGAGTCGTCGGGAAGGCCATGGGTGAGAGCTAGCCGGCACTGCTCTCTTCTCAAGCACCGCGTCTCCTCAGTCAAAAGTGGCCGTGCGGACCTGCCGCCTTCTTTGCAGCAGTGCCAGGCCGCCGAGCATCATGAGCAGGGCGCGTGAGGGCTCTGGAATGACAACAACGAGATTTTCCGCCCCAAACGGGCTGCCCGCGCCATACCAGACCTGCAGCGCGATGGGGTAGTTGGTCGTCAGGTAACTGCCGCTGGCCACATTGGAGAAGCTGCCCATGATGGCGCTGTTGGCCGTGGCGAGGGTGAGGATTTCGTTGTTGGCGAGGCTGTTCTGGAAGTCATTGATGAAGTCGAGATCCAGCATCCCGGCGAGCGTGAGCACGCCGTTGACGTCCAGGTAATCGTAAAGCGTGCCCTGCGTGAGGCCGCCGAGCTCCATGGCCAGCGTGCTGCCACTGCTGAGCGTGAGGTCGCCATTGATGGTGAGCGCGCCGGGGGAGAGGCCGGGGGCGATGGTGTTGCTGCCGGGACCGGCGAGGACGTTGCTTTCGATGGTGCCGGTGCCTTGCAAGGTGCCGCCGTTGAGGTTGAAGACGCTGGGATCAATGAACGCGCCATTCACCAGCGCGGTGACCCCGCCGGTCTGCGTGTAGGCCGCGCTGCCGCCGCTGCCGATGGTCATCACGGTGGTGCTGTCCTCGACGCGGGTGGTGCCGCTGTTGGTGTAGGCACCGGCGGTGGTGAGATCGCGGTCGTTTTTGATCGTGAAGCTGCCCTGGTTGTTGTTCAGCGCATCGGTGAGGCGGTTGAAGGACGATCCCGCGCCATCGAGCATCACCGTGGAGGCAGCCCCATTGGTGGTGATGTTGCTGCCGTTGGTGATGTTGATGGACGCGCCGTTGGTCACATTCCAGGTGCCGCCGGTCAGCGTGGTGCCGCTGTGCTGGGCGACGGTGCCGGCGCCGCCACCGAGGGCCAGCGTGCCGCTGCTCACATTGACCGTGCCGCTGTTGTTGAAGGAAAACCAATTGCCGTCGGTGCCGATGGACGTGGTGCCCGTGCCGCCGTTCTTGGTGAAGCTGCCGCCCGCATGGATGTTCAATGCCCCTCCGGGTGACCCGCCTCCCTGCATTGCGCCATCGAAGCTGGTTGTGAACGCCGCGTCGGACCGCACGTTCATCGGGCCGAGATTGGTGATGGCTCCCCCGGACCAGCTCGCCGTCACCGATCCCGCCGCGCCGACGCTGTCGCCAATGTTCACCGTGCGTCCAGAATTGATGAATTTGGTGCCCGCCGTGTCGATGGCGATGGAAGCCAGGATGTTGGTGGTGCCCGTGCTGGTCATGGTCCCGCTGCTCCAGGTCACGGCGCCACTGGCATTGAGCGTGCCGGTGCCCTGGAGTGTGCCCGTGAGCGTCAGCGGCATGGGGACGGCCACTGTCGTGTTGGCGTTGATCGTGCCGGACATGATGAGCGTGCTGGCAGCGCCGGTGAAAGTAGTGCCGGCGTTCAGGTTGTGGGTTCCCGCGAGGTGGAGCGTCGTCCCACTGCTGAGATTGAATGTCCCCGTGTGCGTGCTGGTGCTGCTGCCGATGAGCAGCGTGCCGGTCTGCACATTGACCGTGCCATTGTTGTGGAAGAGGAGGTTGGCGGTGCCGGTGGCGCCGATGGATGTCGTGCCGCTGCCACCGCTCTTGGTGAAGCTGCCGCCGGGATGGATGGCCATCACGGCCGTTCCCGTGCTCGTGTTCTGAATGGTGCTGTCAAAGTTGGTGTCGAATGCCGCGTCAGACCTCACGATCAGAGTGGATCCGCTGTTGATGTTGAGCAGACCCGCGGTGTGGCTGGCCGTCACCGACCCTGCCGCGCCGATCCCGTCGCCGATATTCACGACGCGACCCGTTTGCATCGTCCTGTCGCTTGCGCTGCTCAAGGTGAGAGAAGTCAGGATGTTCGTGGTGCCGGTGCTGGCCATGGTCCCGCTGTTCCACGTCACCGCGTCATTGGCGTTGAGCGTGCCGGTTCCTTGGATCAAGCCCGTGAGCGTCAGCGGCGTGGATACTGCATTCGTCCCATTGGCGGAGACGGTTCCCGAAATGATGAGCGTGCCAGCGCCAGTGACGGACGCCGTGCCGTTCAGGATGTGTGTGCCCGCAAGGTTGAGGTTCGCGCCGCTGCTGATGTCGAACAAACCAGTGTGTGTATGAGTACCGGCGGCTCCCCCGATGAGCAAGGTGCCCGTCTGCGTGTTGACCGTGCCGTTGTTGTTGAAGAAAAACCAATTGCCGTCGGTGCCGATGGTCGTGGTGCCGGTGCCGCCGCTCTTGGTGAAGCTGCCGCCCGCATCAATGTTCAGCGAGCCGGTCGGAGACCCGCCACCCTGCATTGAGCCGTCGAAGCTGGTCGTGAACGCCGCGTCGGACCGCACGTTCATCGGGCCGCGGTTGCCAATGAATCCATTGGTCCAGCTCGCTGTCACCGACCCCGCCGCGCCGATCCCGTCGCCAATGTTCACGGTGCGCGTATCGATCTGCATGGGGTTCGATCCAGTGAAGAGTATCCCGCCGTTCGCCTGCGTCGTTCCCACCCCCGACATCATCCCGCTGTTGAAGGTCATCTGCCCGTTCAGGGTCAAGGTGTTGGGCCCATTCAGCGTCCCTGAGCTGAGCGTGAAGTTCTCGATCGTGATGGCTTGGTTCACTGTGAGGGTGCCGGCGTTCTGGATGGCATCGTAGGTCGGGGTGGGGCTGCCGTTGTTCGGGAAGGTGCCGGGCGCGCCGGGGGTAGTCCAGGAGGTGCCGTTGGTCCAGTTGCCGTTGGAGCCGTCCCAGGTGGAGGTGAAGTCGGCGGCGCGGATGGCGGGGAGGAGGCCGCCGAGCAGTAGCGCGGCGGCGAGGAGGGGGAGGATGGGGGGTGGTTTCATGATGTTGTTTTTGGAAAGGAGGTGTTTTTTCAGAGGGTAGCTGGCGCGCGGTTTTTCGGGATTTGCGGCGAGGTTACCGGGAAGGGTTTTGGGCCGGTATTACCCGTCCGGGTAGGGCGGCGTGGCCGTTCGCATGGCGGATGTGGGCGCGGTAGGCGACGGCGGCGGCGGCGGTGCGGTTGGGGACGCCCAGGCGCTGGTTGATGTCTTTGAGATGCATCTTCACCGTGTTGACGGAGCAGCCGAGAATGGTGCCGATCTCACCATTGGCCTTCCCCTCGGCGATCCAGTGCAGCACCTGCGCCTGGCGCTGGGTGAGCTGGAGCTGCTGCCGCAGGATCCCGACTGCCTCCTGGTCATCGGGAGTGTGCCCGTCCGCATGTAATTCCATGCACGCCAGTAGGTTGATTTGAGAGACTCCACCATTACCCGAATGGGTGGGATGAGAAGCTGAATGGCCGTTGGAGTGTGAATGCGATGACATGGTTCATCGCGCATCTTCGAGACTGTCCTGCGCCGATTACAGGCGGTGTGAAATTTTTTTTCGCGCGCCCGGCTCATAGCGGAACGCGCCAGCGTTCCGATGGGGCTCACCTCGCCACCTTGAGGAATCCTGGCGGATTCCGCTGCTGCCCGCTCCGCTACGGCTGCTTCAACTCCGCGTATTCCACCTTTCGGACGCGGGCGATGGCACCGGACAACAAGGCAGGGGGCTGGAAGGTCAGGGCAAGGCTGCCTGAGGCAGGAGCCGCCCCATCCGTGACATGGATGAGCCGGCCATCCAGCCAAACGCTGAGATGAGTGCCGACGACGGAGACGACCAGTTCGTGATCTTTCTGAAGATCGAACTCCCTGCCCAGCGGGAGCTTGAACACGGGAAAGCCGGTTGCCAGGCCGAGCTTTTCATCCTTCCGAAAGACCGCGGCAATCAATTCACCGCTGTCTGTGACATGCTCCACGGCAGCCACGCATCTCAGCGAATGCAGACAGCGGACATTGGCCTTCAAACAGCCCTGAAATACCACGCGCAGGGCCACATCACCAAACACGCGATTGTTTTCGAGGGGGCGGAGCCCGGCCGTGGTGATGTGGATGAGATCGTCCTCCACCGTGCCCCATGCGCCGTCGAGCACCTGCTTCTTGAAACTTCCGGTGATGTCAGTCCATTGGGCGGACCAAGGGTAAGCAGGTGGAGGCGCGGAGGGTTTGACGGCGGGCACATGCTCAAGCAACGCCTTCAAATCGGGTCCGGCTCCCTGGCCCAGAACGACACGCACTCCGGTGGCGGAATAGCCAGTTTCCGGCGGCGAGGCGACCCGGGCGGCTGCCGTGGCATGATCCCCGTCGTTGAGCAGATGGTCACCTCCGCGCAGCGCCCTCACATCGCGCCGTTCGGGATGGTGCCACTCCTCGCACCACTCGCTGGCGTTGCCGGAGAGGTCGAGCAGCCCGCAGGGGCCAGGTGCGAAGGAGCCGACCGGGGCGGTGTGGATGAAGGGATCGCGGCGACCTCGGATGACGACGAGGGTGCTCGCGGGTGTCGCTCCCGGTGGTGGAAGGCATTCCTCACCGCGAAAATTGCCGGCGTCCGCTGGTGGCGGCCACTCCAGACCCCAAGGAAACACATCCGGCAGGCCGCCATGCTTCCCCCAGGGCGTCGCGGTCGGTGGCTCCAGCTCGCCGATGCCCACGGCGCAGCTCCATTCGCGGTCCAGCGGCAGACGGTAGTGCTCGTTTTCAGAGATGGTGCCGGATTTGCGCTCGCGCACGGTGAGCCAGCGGCAGAAGGCCTGCGCATCGTCCCAGCTCACATTCACGGCGGGATGCGTGGGGCCTTGCTCGAAGGGCGCGGGCTGCCAGGCGCGGCCGGTGGCCTTCACGAACACCGCGTAGTCCTGCACGCGCGTCTCCCATACTCCGAAAAGCACACGCTGCCGGTCTGTGTCACCGCCGGTGACCGGCACGGGGACGAATCTCATGCCGAGCGTGTTCGCAAACGGTGTCTCCACCGTGGCGAGCGCGGGCTGTGTTGTGGTCACTACTTCATCCTTCGGCACACGGCGCATCTGCCAGAGGTCGAGATCGCCGGAGCCCGTCGGGCCTTTCCATGCGAAGAGAAGAGCGCGGCCATCGTGCGAGAGGCAGGGGTCCACCATCATGCCCTGAAAGGGCACATCCAGCGGCTGTACATGATAGCCGCCGCTCACGCCCGGCACGGCCATGTGCAGCACGCTGGTGGAGACAGTCCCCTCATTGTGCTGCCGCACGAAGAGCAGGGTGCGGTCATCGGAGCACAGGTGCATGTCACGCTCCTGTATCCAGGTGTTGATGGTGGGGCCGAGATTCGTGATCCCGCCAAAGGGCGCGTCGAGAGTCTTGCGGGTGGCCTTCCACATGTCGTGCCCTCCCTGGCCGCCGCTGCGCAGGGAGCCAAAGTAGAGCGTGAGGCCGTCGCTGCTCAGGCAGGGGGACTGGTCGTGGCCCAGGTAGTTCACGGAGTCCAGATTCACCACCGGTCCCCAAGGGGCTTTTTCGGCTGCTCGCTGGCGCATGTAGAGGTCCTGGCTGGAGCCTTTGTTGCCGGGGCCGCCGGGATTCATGTACACCAGCGTGCGGCGGTCCGGCGTGATCCACGGTGTGCAGGGCCAGCCTCCCACTTCCGAGATTTCCCGTGGCGCGCCAAAGGCCGCGTCCGTGTGATCGCGCAGGCATTCGTAAAAGCGGCGTGATTGGTTGCGCTCGGAGGCAAAGGTGAGGATGAGCGAATCCGGCGAGAGATGCGGCGAGGCATCCTTCCCCTCCGCATTGATGCCAGGGCCGAGATTCTCCGGCGCGGTCCACTTGAACTCCGGCGAGGTCAGCACATCCGCGATGCTGCCCGGTGCGGGTTTGAAATCCGGGCGTTGCGGCGGCTCCGGCTGCGGCGCGCCGCCCAGCGTGGCGTACTCCAGGCGCAGGATGCTCGCGCGGACTTTGGGGTCGGGACTGACGATGGCTCCCAGGCAGATGCGGCCTTGCTTGAGGCTGGCGTCCTCGAAGGACAGGATCTCGCGTCCGTCGAGCCACAGCCGCGTCTTGCCGCCCTGCGCGGCGAAGACCAGCTCGTACTCCTTCGCCGGGTCGTGGGATTTGCCGAGAGCGAATTTCACCGGCTCGGTTTCCGAGTTGGTGATGCTGATGCTGGCATCCCCATCCGGACGCACATAGCCCACATAATACTGGTTCAGCGTGCCGCGCAGCCCCAGCCACACACAGCCGGTGCAGGTCACCCGCACCGCCACATCGCTGAACTCGCGTCTGTCGGCGATGTCAAAGAAGGCGTCCTCCAGGATGTCCAGCCGCTGATCCCGCATCTGGCCGAAGTGGTAACGCGCCGCCGTCGCGCGCAGCTCCGGCGTGGTGTCCGTCCACGACTTTGGTGACGGATAGTTTTTGTCGCGGCTCGATTTTCCCATTACCAGCCAGCCAATCACAGCCAGCGAGACGAGCAACGCCGCGAGCATGAGCGGCCGCGCCTTTCGCCGCCGGATCTGCTCGCCGCTCAGCGGCGAGATGCGCGAAAGCATCTCCTGCATCGCCTCCGCAGCGCTCAGGCGGTCCTGCGGCAGCGGTTGCAGCGCCTGGGAGATGATCTTGTCCCACGCCGGATCAATCGCGACCGCTTGCGACGGCGGCTTCCAGTCACCGTGCGGCAGCTCGCCCGTGAGCATCTGGTAAATCATCACGCCGAGCGAGTAGATGTCCGCGCGCTGGTCCACGGACTGCCCGGCGGCGAACTGCTCCGGCGCGGCATACGCCGGCGTGCCTGCCGCATGGTCCGCATTGGCTTCCTCGCCCTCCTCCGGCTCCATCTGCGTGGCGAGACCAAAGTCGGCCAGCTTGATGCGGCCATCGCGCATCAGGATGATGTTCGAGGGCTTGATGTCCCGGTGTACGATGCCATGCGTGTGGGCGAATTGCAGCGCCTCGCACACCTGCTTCATGATTTTCAGCGCCCGCGCTTCCGACACGCCGCCGCTGCGGATCACGTCCATCAAATTCGCCCCGTCCACGAACTCCATCGCGATGAAAAGCATGTCCGGCCCTGCCTCACCGCAGTCGATGACATTCACGATGCCTGGGTGGCTCAGGCGCGCGAGCATCTGCGCCTCACGCAGGAAACGCAGCCGGAACTCCGCGTCCACCGCCTGGTCCTGGCGCATGATCTTGATCGCCACCGGCCGCTTTAGCACCGTCTGCGTGCCTTTATAGACCGCGCCCATGCCACCGCGGCCGATGAAGCCCTCCACCGTATAAAATCCGCGTGGCAGCAGCGCCGCCACGTCTTCGATCAATGGCGGCTCCCAGCTTGGCTGTCTCCGCGTCATTCGCGAAGCGCGGATTGTGTCCTCCGGCAGCGTTGGTTCTGCCAGCGCCACCTTCTTCAGGCAAGCAGGGCATTTCCCACCCAGCACTTCCGCCGAGATCGGCGTGCCGCAGGTAAGGCAGGTGGTGGTGTCGGCGGCATTCATACGGTCAGATTCCAAACAAATGCCTCATCTCCGCGTCCACCTCTGATGGATCGGCCACGGTCATCTCCACTTGCTCACGCACACAATGACGAAACCGCCTTCGCATGCGATGCACGGCCACGGCGAAAGCCTGCGGCGTCAGGCCGATCTGAGCGCACACACTCGAGTATCCATCCTCGCCCGAATCCGCGGTCAAAAACGGCTCCAAAGCCGCAAAAACCGCTTCGCGACCTGAGTCGGCATATTCAGCCCGCAATGCCGCCAGGGCCCGGTCCATCAGCACGACAGCCCAGGTTTGATCGAAAGCCTCTGCCGGTGTCACGCCGTGAGCGGGGAGCCGCTGAAACCACGATTCAGACTCATCCTCAACAAACCGCACCAACAAGGCATCATCGCGCTTTTGAGCCTGTTTTGAACGCAACACATCGATCAGCAAATGGTCCAGCGCCCCCAGCAAAAAGCTGCGAAAGCGGCCTTTTTCGCGATCCGCCGTGCCAAAAGCCTCGCGCCGCAGCATGCGGGCAAAAAGCTGCTGAGCGAGATCCTGCGCATCCGCTGTGCTGTGCCCTCGGCGGCGGATCTCAGCATAAATCGGCCGCCAATACGCGTGACACAGCTCGTTGAGCGCTTCATCTGCCACTTGCGAACGTTCGCATCCAGCGGCGGCTACCAGGCTCCAGCGCGTGGTGTCAAAACGCGCACGGCTGGCGTCATGAGAGCCTTTTTTGACTTCGAGCATCGCCATAGCTACGCCTTGAAAGCACAGGCGCAAGTTTTCGGGAGATGTGCCCCGTTTCACCACGCCGGCCGGGTAAGACACAGAAATCTTCTTGGCTTTCCCTTTCCGGCTGGTTATCGGCGGTGATTCTCCATTCGCTCGTGCCATCTTCATTTCCCCCAGGTTTTTTGCTCTCTTTCGAAGGCTCCGAAGGCTGCGGCAAGTCCACGCAGATCCGCCTTTTGAAGGAACGGCTCGAAAACGAAGGCCGCGAGGTGGTGGTGCTGCGCGAGCCCGGCGGCACGGAGATCGGCGAAAGCATCCGCCACCTGCTCCAGCATGCCAAGGAAGGCCATTCCATGACGCCGGAGACGGAACTGCTCCTCTTCGCCGCCAGCCGCGCGCAGATCGTGCGGGAGAAAATCCGCCCGCTGGTCGAACGCGGCGTGGTTGTCATCCTCGACCGCTTTCTCGACTCCACCACGGTGTATCAGGGCCACGCGCGCGGCCTGCCGCTCGATGCGGTGAACGCCATCAACCGCTTTGCCATCGGCGGCACGCTGCCGCGGCTCACGCTCGTGCTCGACATGGACACCACGCTCGCCTGGCAGCGCATCCACGCCACCGGCCGCGAGCTCGACCGCATGGAGAACCAGCCGCCCGCCTTCTTCGAGAAAGTCCGCCAGGGCTACCTCGCCCTCGCCGCCGCCGAGCCCGACCGCATCCAGGTCATCGACGCCAGCGCCGCTCCCGAGGCCGTGCATGAGGCCGTGTGGGAAAAAGTCGCTGCAAGGCTGGCGTGAGCCACAAGATGTGGAGCAGGGAGTCATTTTCCCCTGTCATGAAGACAAAATCATGGTGGGTCGAATCATGGTTCTGAATGATTTTACCCAGATGATTTTGTCTTCTTCGACCCCGAGTCAGTCGGGAGCCCATCGTCCGATAGCATTCCCCGGCCTTCGATGACGCAGCCGCATGCGCACACGCTTCGCCCTGCCACGCACCGCACAGGGGACTGTGCGGACCACTCTGCTGCCGCCCGCCGCGCACAAAATCATCGTGCCATCGCGCCAGGGCCGGAGTAAAGACGGGGCCGGTTGCCCCTTCAGGCATGCATGACACAGGAACGCGCCATCAATGACCTCTCCGACCGGCTGAACGAGCTTTCTGCCCGGCTCAAGAGTCGCGAGCACAGCGCCACCGTTCTCGAAGGTGTCTGCGCGCGGATGTTCGACGCGCTATTCGGATGGAAGCTCCGCAACCTCAACCAGGAGCAGGGAAACTTCCCCGGCGTCGATCTCGGCGATGAACCGAATGGCATTGCCATTCAGGTCACGGTTCATGATCAGTCGGAGAAGGCGGCGCACACCATCGAGAAGATCGAATCTGCGAAGCTGCGAGATCGCTTCGCCTGCTTCCTCTGCTTCTTCCTCGTGCCGAAGGCTCCCGGCAGTCGCACGCCTGATCCGTCTGACTTTCATCGTTGGGGCATTCGTGTGCTGATTGAGGACATCTTGAAACCGTTGCGTGTACCCGAGTGGCTGGAGGCCCACGTTCCGTCCACGCATCACATCATCACGTTGGAGCGGCTGCGCGAGGCGCTGCGCATTGTGGAGGAAACCTTGGGCGCGCTGCCGTCCGCTTCGCCACGACCGAACAACCTGCCGTTCCGCGCCAATCCACACTTCGGCCACCGTCAGCAGGAAATGCAGGCGTTGAAGACGGCGCTCGCGCACACGGGCGGCATCGCCGCCATCACCCAGCCGCAGGTGGTGCATGGTCTTGGAGGCGTCGGGAAGACCCAGCTCGCCATCCAGTATGCGTGGCAGCATGCGGACAGCTTCACCGCGCTGCTCTGGCTGCCTGCGGACTCGCTCGCCAGCATCGTCACCGGCCTCGCACGTCTCAGCGAGACACTCGGCCTTCCCCAGCAGGGTGAGCGTGAGGACACCGTGCGCGCGGAGGCCACACGCCGGTGGTTGAAGCAGACCACCGGATGGCTCCTCATCGCCGACAACGCGGACACGATCGAGGGGCAGACCGCGCTGCTTCAGGAACTGCGTCCCTTGCATGGCGGGCGCATCCTCATTACCTCCCGCCTGGAAAACTGGGGCCAGCAGGCCGCATCCATCCCTCTGCACACATGGATGGATGCCCAGGGAGCCGCATGGTTGCAGTCCCGCCTCGACACTCAACAACTCGCCTGCCCGCTGGAGGACGCCGCCGCGCTCAGCCATGAACTCGGCGGCCTGCCGCTCGCGCTGGAGCAGGCGGCCGCCTACATGACGGATCGTCGCATCGGCCCCGGCGAGTATCTGCGTCGTTATCAGGCTCATGAAGGGGCGGCACGCCGATTTCTCGATAGCGTTGTTCAGCATGGTGGCGGCACCGGCTACGAGGCCACCGTTGCGACTACTTGGCTCGTCACGCTCGATCAACTTAACCCGGTGGCCCGCACCATCCTGAAGTTGGTCGCGTGGCTAGGGGTGGAGGAAATTCCACGGACACTTTTTTCAACTGCATCTGTCAGACTTGTTGAACTAGCGAAGAAGATTGAAATTGGTGGCGAAGACGAAATCTTGGAACCGGAGGATGCCATTGAAAATGGGATGGCATTACTTGCGCGGTTCAGCTTGGTGAAGCTGAACGAGAGAACTATCGCATGCCACAGATTGGTGCAACGCACCCAGCAGTGGGAGGACTCAGAGCTTTGGTTGCTCGCTGCAATCGCGCTGGTGAACAAGTATATCCCTGACGAACCATGGCCTGACGACATCCGATCTTGGCCGAGTATATGGCTTCCATTAATTGATTCTGTCTTGGCTTTGTTTGCTCACTTGAGGGAGCTGAAGCGGCCATTAAAGGAATCTGATCTTGTGCATTTAGGATGGAGCAGAGTTCTGAATGGTTCTGGTATATTTCTAATGGAACGAGCTGCCTACGCCGTCGCGGAACCAATCTTGAGAGAGGCTTTGCGAATTGATGAGGTGTCCCATGGTGCCGAGCATCCAAAGGTCGGCAAAAGCCTTGCCGCACTTTCCGTTTTGTTGAACGAAACTGGCCGTTATGCCGAAGCTGAAACACTCATGAGGCGGGGGCTTCAAATCGAAACAGCCGCCCATGGTCTTGATCACCCCAATGTTGGTCGCCAAATGAGTAGCCTGGGATGCCTCCTCATGATCACCAATCGGTTGGATGAAGCGGAATCATTTTTACGCCAAGCGTTGGAGATCATCGAGAGGCACTATGGTGAAAGTCATTCGCACGTGGCTATACAACTGAGCAATCTTGCTCAACTGCTTCGAGTGCGTTGGCAAATGACCGAGGCGATAGAGTTAACGAAGCGAGCTCTTGCTATAGGAGAGAAAGAATTTGGGGGAGAACACCCTCGGACCGCGGTTTACCTCAACAACCTTGCTCAATTGCTGTTGGCGGTTTTTCAATTTGGTGAAGCGGAACGGTTAATGCGTAGGGCATTGCAAATAGATCAACAAAGTTACGGGGCAAATCATCCGAAGGTAGCGACTGATCTCCACAATCTTGCGCAGCTTCTTCGGGAGACTGGTGAAAAACAAGAGGCGGAAAGATTGGTGCGCTGTGCTTTGGCAATCAACGAAGAGTGCTTTGGTCGTGATCATGCTCACGTTGCCTTAGATCTTAACGATCTTGGGGCGCTTTTGCTGGACCAAGGGCATGCAGACGAGGCTGTTTCGACGTTTGAGCGGGCATTGAAGATTAGGGCGGCATGCAATGGAGGTGACCATCCTTCTGTTGCACAAATCTTGGTGAATCTTGCGGCTGCTCATTTCTACGCGAACAATTCACGTAAAGCTGAGTCTCTGCTACGTCGTGCTCTGGAGATCGAGCGAATTAGCTACGGCGCATCACATCCCGATACGGCGGCAACGATGGACAATCTCGCGACTTTGCTTTCCTCTACAGGGCAGTCAGAAGAAGTAGAGTCTCTCAGAGCGGCTGTCGTTATCTCATGTGTCCGCCACTTTGGTTTGAATGATCCAAGATCACAGCGGAGCTTGGCAAGCTTCCGCAATATCCTCGCTGAACAGCAACTGACTTCACAGGACATCGAAGAGCGGGTAGCCGAGGTGCTGGAGCGGGCGCGAAGAGATGGGAAGGACGGAGAATTGGGGTGTTGAGGTGGAGGCGCGTGTCGTCTTGGCTGGGAGCCGGGTAGCATGGTGTTAGACGACATGCGCTTCGAGCGAGTGGAGCCTGATTGAACATGAAACGAGGTCCGGCCGAGGCGGGAGGAGGCTGGGTGGAATGGAAAAAAGATTCGGCGCGGGGCAAAGGCGGGTGGGGTAGCCTATAGCGGATTGTTTTTTGGGCCTTGGGCAGTCTCAATCATCACTCAGCGACAATCGGCAAGCAGGTCATGAAAGAAGAAAAGCCCAGCGGGATAGCCATCGAAGGGTAAAGAAGTTTCAATGACTACTCAGCGACTAACGTTGGGTGGATATTGAAAAAGAAAAGGTGCGCCGAGGCGTCGTGGGAGCCTCCCGAAGACTCAAAAACTACTCAACGACTGTCGTGGAATGCTAAAATGATTTGGATTTGGCTGGAGAGGTCGCGTTTTGGGCGATTAAAGACTCAGTTATTACTCAACGACAGCCGGTAGATGATGCTTGAAATGAGTTCGAGTGCGAATAAGAGTCGTGCGGGCCTTCCGCAGCTCCTTTTGGGTCCAGGAAGACGTTTGGGGAGCTGCCGGAGCCGCCGCACCGTTTATCAAGAACCGAAAACCGCCCGCCGAACCTCCCGAATGTCCACCGCTCATCGACAAACGGTCACTCCTTGCCTCCACCGCATGGTAGTCCCGGCTTTAGCGGGTGTCAGATTCCGGCTAAAGCCGGGACTACAATACTGAACCGCCCGCCTCACCCTCCCATGGCTGCGAACCCGACTCCGACGAACGATGACGTGCTGATGGCACGGCTGACGGACATGGCGCGGGCCTGCGCGGAGCATGGGGAGGCGCTGGGGATGAAGATCAACACCGGAGAGGTGATGGAGGCGGCTCTGCAGGCGGCGCGGGAGGCGAAGGCGGAGGTGGGCCGGCTCAAAAAACTGCGCGGGGACCGGCGAAAGGCGCTGCGGGAGGCGGACATGGCGGCGGAGCGCGTGCTGGGCCGCTGCCGGCTGCGGCTGGTGATGTTTTACGGTCCCAACTTCAACACGCAATGGGACGCCGCCGGATTCCCGGACCGCAGCACGCAGGTGCCGGAATCGCAGGCGAAACGCTCGTCCCTGCTGACGAGCCTGGCCGGTTGGTTCCGCGGAAACCCGGCGCTGGAAAGCCAGGACATGCAGGCCACGGCGGAGATCTGCGAGGAGGCGCACGCGGCCTACCGGGCGGCGCGCGCGGCGGTGAATCGCGGCAAGTCGGAGCTGCGCACCGCGGTGGTGGCCAAAAACGCGGCGATGAAGAAGCTGCGCCAGCGCCACCGCAGCGTGATCCGGGAGCTGAAGGTGCTGCTGGCCGATGACGACGCGCGCTGGCGGCTGTTTGGCCTGAACGTGCCCGCGCAGCCCTCGATGCCGCGCCCGGTGCCCGCCGCGCAGGCGGAAAAAATTCCCGGCGGCGGCTGGCTGCTGACGTGGAAGCGTGCGCGTCACGCTCGTCGCTATCGCGTGCAGGCGCGGCGGCCGGGGGAGGAGGCGTTTGAAAACCAAGTCACCGTGAAAGGCCTCCAGGCCCGCCTTCCCGAACTGCCGGACAATCCCGCGCCGGAATTCCAGATCATCGCCGCCAACGAGGCCGGCGAGGCGGCGGCGTGCGGGGTGGCGAAAGCGGACGGGCAGGCTCCACCGCAACCATGAAGCGCTCCGTGCCCGGCCGGAATCGCGAGGTGAGGAGCTTGCCGGCAGGGTGATGCGCCTTTCCTCGGGGGTGAGGCATGCAGGTGGAATATGCCGGGCGTCATCACCTTGGGTGAGTTCAAGCCCTTGGAGTCATGGAGTGCTGGAGTCTTGAAAAGACAACACTCCCTTCCTCCATCGCTCCATGCATGGCATCACCCATCCTAATGACGCGGAGGGGGCGTGTACGGGCCTCCACCCCTCACGCCTGCGCCCGCTTTCCAGCGCCGGGCGCGGGCCGCCAGAGGCCCTCGGTCATGATGATCTTGGGCACGGCGGGGATGCCGCGCTCGTTTTGCTGATACTGCGCCACGAGGAGATCGACCGCCGCCGCGCCGAGGGCGTCCGCCTGCTGGTCGATGCCGGGCACGTCGGGGTAGTCCGCGCGCCAGGCGAGCGTGACATGGCGCGGGCGCCGGGCCGCGGGGAGCGCGCGCAGCCAGTCCATGACGACGTGGCCGCTGTCGATGACGACCTCCGGCTTTTCGTTTTTGAGCCAGTCGAGGAAGTCCGCGCGGGAGGGTGACTTGCGCAGGACGAGCAGGCCGCCGGGCGCGGGCAGGGGATGATGCGCCAGGAAGCTGGCCGACCACGCGCGGAACATGCGCTCGTTGATGGTGCTGCCGCAGTAAAAGCCGACGCGTTTGTGCCCCTGCTTCCTGAGCATGCGCAGCGCGGTCATCATGCCGAGGTAATGATGATGATGCACGCGGTGCATCTGCGGCCGCGCATAGCCCAGGCCGATCACCACGCCGGAAAACTTGTCCCACTGCATGCTGACATGGCCGCGGCTGCGGGACACGAGCGGCGAAAGGATGAAGCCGGGGATGCCGCGCGCCTCCAGGATGCCGGAGAGCCGCCGCCCTGTCATGCCGCGTGCCGCCAGATGAAACTCCTCAAGCTGGAAGCCGAGTTTTTGCGCCTGCCGCTGCGCGCCGAGCAGGAGCTGCCGGGACCATGACGAGCGCCCGGTCTCCGCGGCCTCACGCTCTGCCCAGATGAAGGCGAGCGTGCGCGGCGCGGCGGCTTTCCGCCCGCGCCGCAGCCGTGTCATCCATGTGGCCATGTCGGGATCGGGCTGGTAGCCGAGTTCCTGCGCCGCGTGCTCGATTTTCTCCCGCATCTCCGCCGACACATGCCGCCCGCCGCGCAGGGCGCGGGAGACGGTCATCTTGGAGACGCCCAGCGCGCGGGCGATGTCGTTCAGGGTGGCGGCGGGCATGGCTGTTACCGTAACAGATAACCTGTGATTGCTTTCCGGCCATCTTCTCGTTTAGAACGTCCCCAATCATGAAAACCACCCTCCTTGCCTCCTTCATCGCCTTGTCCACGGCCGCGCTGACGCAGCCGAAATGGATCGAGGCGGAATCCTTCACCAACCACGGCGGATGGGTGCTCGACACGCAGTTCATCGACATCATGGGCTCCCCCTACCTCATGGCGCATGGAATGGGCAAGCCGGTGAAGGACGCGGAGACCGAGGTGGAGCTGCCCGCGGGCGAATACACCGTCTGGGCGCGCGTGAAGAACTGGGTGGGCCCCTGGGACGCGCCGGGAGCGCCGGGACGCTTCGAGATCAGCGTGAATGGTGAGACGCTGAAGCATGAGTTCGGCGCCGCGGGGAAGGACTGGCAGTGGGAGAAGGCGGGGCCGGTCAACATCTCCGGGAAAGCGAAGATCGCGCTGCATGACCTCACCGGCTTTGACGGTCGTGTGGACGCCATCGTGCTGAGTGATGACGCCGGCTTCACGCCGGATGTGAGCATGCGCAGAAAGATGCTCGGCCTGCCGGAGAAGGCGCCGGAGACGAGCGAGTACGACCTGGTGGTCGTCGGCGGCGGCTATTCCGGCATGGGCGCGGCCATTTCCGGGGCGCGCCAGGGCTTGAAGGTGGCCTTCATCCAGAACCGCCCGGTGCTCGGCGGCAATGGATCGAGCGAGATCCAGGTCTGGGCGATGGGCGGCACGCGCCGCGGCCTGTATCCGCACCTCGGCGAGATCGTGGAGGAATTCGCCGACCGCGCCAGCAACAGCCCGGCCGCCGATCCGCAGGAGTTCAACGACAAGCTCAAGGAGGACACCGTGAAGGCGGAGAAGAGCATCGACCTCTTCCTCAACACGCATGTCCATGGCGTGGAGATGAACGCCGACAAAAAGACCATCCGCAGCGTCACCGGCCTCGACACCAAGAGCGGCAAGGAAACCCGCTTTGTGGGCAGGTTCTTCGTCGATTGCACCGGCCACGGCAGCGTGGGAGCGCTCGCAGGCGCGGAGTTCATGATGGAGGAAAAGGGCCGCATGGGCATGAGCAACATGTGGGTGATGAAAAACCTCAAGAAGCCTGTCTCCTGGCCGAAAACGCCCTGGGCGCTGCCGTTGGAACTGGAGGACTTTCCCGAGCCGCGCGTGCTCGGCCCGGTGGGCAAGAAGAACGCGGCCAACATGGCCGGATACGACCTCGGCTACACGCCTGTGCCGAATCCCGAGGACTATCTCCACGGCGAGTGGTTCTGGGAGAGCGGCTTTGACAAGCACCCGATCAACGACCTCGAGCTCATTCGCGACCACAACTTCCGTGCCGTCTATGGAGCCGTCTCCGCGCTCAAGACGCTGAAGGCGGAGCAGTATGCGACGTACGACCTCACCTGGCTGGCCTACATCGGCGGGCCGCGCGAGAGCCGCCGCATCGTGGGTGACATGATCCTCAATGGTGAGGACATGGTGAAGGGCATCATCCACCCGGACGGCTGCGTGCCCACCACCTGGGACCAGGACCTGCATTACCCGAAGGAGCAGTACATGAAGAAGTTCCCGGACAATCCCTTCATCAGCCGCGCGGAGTTTGGCAAGCACACGGACCGCAAGAACGGCTACCCGGTGCCTTACCGCTGCTTCTACTCGAAAGACATCGGCAATCTCTTCATGGCCGGCCGCACCATCAGCGTGGACCGCAACTCGCTCGGCAGCACCCGCGTGATGCGCACCTGCGGCATGATGGGCGAAGTTGTCGGCAAGGCCGCCTGGATCTGCGTGCGCCACCACACCACCCCGCGCGGCGTGTATGAGCAGTATCTCGACATCCTGAAGGACCTCATGAGCCAGCCCGGTGCCATGCGCCGCGACACCATCGAAGGCAACCTCTACCTGCCAAAGAACGCCAAGAAGCTGCCCGACACCACCCTCTCCGCTGACAGCATCGACCCGAAAAAACTCGAAGGCATCGTCATCGACGACAAGGAGGCCGAGCTGAACGGCAAATGGGCGCACGGCGAAGGCCTCAAGCCCTACGTCGGCGACCATTACAGCTACGGCAGTGACAAGGGCGCCAGCGCGCGCTTTGCCTTCAGCGTGCGCGAGACGGGCAAGTATGAGGTGCGCATTTTCTTCCAGCCGCACGAGAACCGTGCCAAGACCGCCCCGGTCACGGTGCTCAGCGCCGAGGGTGAGAAGACGATCACGGTCGATCAAACGAAGAAGCCCGCGCTGGACAAAGGCGCGCACAGCCTCGGCGTGTTCAACTTCACCGCCGGCGAGGAGTCCGCGGTCATCTTCCGCACGGCAGGCGCGGGGGGGAACGTGCATCTCGATGCCGTGCAGGTGCTGCCGGCGAAGTAGGCGCGCAAGACCGCGCTGCCGGTCCGTAGTAGCGGGGGATGTTTCGTTTCCTGCTTCTTCTGATGTTGATCGGCAGCCCTGGGCTGGCTCAAACCGGCACCATTCCCGCGGATCGTCCGCGTGCCCGGCCTGCGTCCGCGCTGACCGGCTGGGCGGATTGGGAAAAGGGCGAGGAATTGCTCAAACGCATCCAAGTCCCGCCCGCGCCGGTGCTTTCGGCGGAGGAGGAAGCGAAGACCTTCAAGCTCGCGCCCGGTTACCGCGCGGAGCTCGTCGCGTGCGAGCCGATGGTGCAGTGCCCGATCTTCTTTGAGTTCGATCCCGAGGGGCGCATCTGGGTCGTCGAGTATCAGGGCTACATGCGTGACGTTCACGGCAGCGGCGAGGGCGATCCCATCTGCCGTGTCGTTGTGCTCACGGATGAAAACGGCGATGGCAGGGCCGACAAGAGCACCGTCTTCCTCGACAAGCTCGTCATGCCCCGCAGCTTTGCCTTCGTGAAAGGCGGCATCTTGCTGCAGGAGCCGCCGAAGCTGTGGTTCTGCGCCGATAAAGACGGCGATCTGCGCTGCGATGAACGCACGCAGGTCGGCACGATGGGTGTCGGCGGCAATCCGCAGCACACCGCGAACGGCCTGCGCCGCGGCATCGACAACTGGCTGCACTGCGCCGACTGGCCGCATCGCTACCAATGGAAGGACGGCAAGCTCATCGACGAACCGACGCTGCATCGCGGCCAGTTCGGCGTGAGCTTTGATGAAACCGGCCGCTTCATCTCCTGCTACGAAAACAGTGCCATGCACATGGATCTCCTCCCCGCCGAGGCCATCATGCGTCACCCAAACCTCGCGAAACTCGCGCAGCGCGGCGGTCGCGGCGGCTTTGGCATCAATGTGAACGTCGCCAAAGATGCCGCGGAATGCTTTCCCATCCGCGTCACGCCTGCGGTCACGCTCGGTGCGCTCGAACTCCGCGATGACGGCCGCCTGCGCACCTACACCATCGTATCCGGCACCTGCTTTTACGATGGCGATCAATTCCCGCCCGAGATGCACGGCAACGTCTTCGTGCCCGACTCCGCCGGCCATCTCGTCGGCACGTTGAAGCTCGACGGTGGCACGCACCCGCACGCCACACGCTTCTTCCCGCCCGAGCAGGAGCTCATCGCCAGCACCGACGAACGCTTCCGCCCCGTGAACGCCCGCGTCGGCCCCGACGGCGCTTTGTATCTCGCCGACATGTATCACGGCATCATCGAACACGTCATCTTCATCGTCCCCTGGCTCACGAAGCAGATCGAGCAGCGCAAACTCCACGAAGGCAACGACCACGGCCGCATCTGGCGCATCGTCCATGAGCGGAGAGCGGAGGGCGAAGGGCGGAGAGTCGGGATGGAGAAGTGGAGTGATGGAGAGTTGGTGGATGCGCTGGGGCATCCGAATGGCTGGCAGCGAAACACGGCGCAGCGTTTGCTGGTCGAGCGTGGCGAGGACATTGGCGATCCGAATCGTTTTGAGACGCCGCGGCATCGTCTGCATGCGCTCTGGGCGCTCAAAGGCATGGGCAAGCTCACGCCCGCGCATCTTCAAAAAGCCGCGAAGGATGCCGATCCACGCGTTCGAGCTGCCGCAGCACGGTTAGGAGCCGAAATCGCTCTTCAAGATGAACCCGATGCCAGCGTGCGACTTCACGCGTTGCTCTCACCGAAGCCGCTTTCAGCCATCACCGAGCATCTCACGCGTCATGAAGATGATTTGAGCCGCATCGCAGCCATGACGACGATTCATGGCAAGGAAGTCGAACTCCTCGATTTGCTTTTGAAACGCAAAGATTGGCAAACCGAGTCGGCTCATCGTCGGGAAACTCTGAGGTTGCTTTCTCAACTTGCATGCATGGATGAGCGTCAAGGGCTTGTAGTGGCAAAGATCGAGGAAACTTCGGCGTGGAAACTCGAAGCTCTAGTGGATGGTTTTTTGGCATCTCAACCAACTGATCCAAGGCAAATCAAGCCAGTGACAGTCGTTGGGGAACCACATTTTTTCAGCCAACTAGCCGCGAATCGCGACATCGCGGCTCGTGAACGTCTTCAGCGGCTGCGCATGACCTTGAACTGGCCCGGCGCGGAAAACGTGATGCTCTCCGCACGCAAGCAACCGCTCAGCGAAGCCGCCAAACAGCAGATCGAACGCGGTGCGGCGGTTTATCAGAGCGTTTGCGGCCTCTGTCATCAGCCCACTGGTTACGGCGTGCCGAATGTCGCGCCACCGCTCGCCGAAAGCTCGTGGGTCACCGGCGAGCCCGATCGACTCATCCGCATCGCGCTGCACGGTTTGTATGGCGAGATCGAGGTGAACGGCCAGAAGTGGAATCTCGCCATGCCCGGCCAAGGCATGAACCCGCTGCTCGACGACGCGAAGCTCGCCGATGTGCTCAGCTACATCCGCAATGCCTGGGGAAACGAAGCCGCGCCCATCACCGCCGCCCAAATCGCCGCCGTGCGCGAGCAAACCAAGGATCGCAAAATGCCCTGGACCGCCGACACGCTCCTTCAAGTCGATGTCCGCGCCGAAAACGCCCTCCAGCCCGACGCCGACGGTGTTTTGATGCTTCCTGCCAGCGCTGCGAAGACTTACGGCCAGAAGCTTGCCTACCGGCCCTCGCTCGATGTGTTGGCTCCGTGGCGCATCGAGACCGATATGGCCGAATGGACCCTTCAAATCCCCACCGATGCCGAATACGAAGTCCTCGTCATGCTTGCCGCCGATGAAGCCTCCGCTGGCGACGCCTACGTCATCGAAGCCGAAAGCACGAGCCTCAAAGCCACCGTGAAGTCCACCGGCGGCTACGAAACCTTCGCCGAACAGTCGGCGGGCACGCTCAAACTCAAAGCAGGCGTGCAAAAGCTGCTCATGAGGCCGGATGGGGCGCTGAAGCAGGAGTTGGCAGACGTTCGCGCGGTGCGGTTGAAGCGGAGGTAGTTTCTTGTCTCACGTTTCAAGAGGCACGCCATTCGTTCGTGAAACCTGAAACTTGGAACTTGGAACTTGGAACTCACTTCGTCTTCTTTTTGCCGGGTGTGGATTTCGGCTCGGCCTTGGGTTCGGATTTGGTTTCGGCTGGAGCTGGCGCGGGTTGCACGGGCGGAGTGGGTTTGGGGCCGTCCCAGAGGAAATGGGCGAGGCGGATTTTCGTGGCGAGCTGGCGGGCGTCCTGGGCGCGGTCGCCGGGAAGTTCCGCGATCTGTTCCGCGAGGCGGGCGGCGGGTTCCCACTGGTGCGCGGCCTCCAGCAACTCGATGCCGAAAAAGCCGGCCTTGGTGAACCAGAGGTACTCGGCGGGGTTGGCCGGAGGCGCGGTGTCCGCGGCGCGCAGCACATCGTAGCAGGCCTCCAGCGCCTCGGCGTCGCTCCCGGCGTCGTGCAGGACGGTGGCAAGGGTGAATCCGGCGCGCGCGCGCCAGAGCAGGGGGAGGGAGTCATCCTCGGTGAGGAAGCTCCGCAGCAGCTTGGTGGCGTCCTCCAGGCTCTTGGGCTCCTTTTTGCCGTTGAGGAGGAGGACCTCGGCCTTTTCACAGAGGGTGAGGCGGCGGGTTTCGCGGTCGAGGCGGCTGGTGGCGAGGATTTGATCGAGGACCTTGAGCGCGGCGGCCAGGTCCCCCTGCCTGCGGAGCACGAGCGCCTGCTGGCGGCGCGCGGGAATGGCGAGCGGGCCGCCTTTTTTGCCCAGATCCTCCCAGATGCCGAGGGCGCGCTCCCGCCCCTCGGCGCTCATGACGGACATGGCGGACAGGGCGGCAAAATAGAGCGCAGAGTCGGCATGGGGGGAGCCGGGGTGCTCCTTGGCGATGATCTCGAACTGCGTGCGTGCGCTGGCGAAGTCCTCGAGCTGGAAGTGCGCGCTGGCGGTCTTCATGAGCACATCGACGAGCAGGGGGCTGGCGGGCCAGTTTTTGGCGAAGGCGGGGCCTTCGGTGATGACGGCCTTCAAGTCGCCGGAGGCCTCCCGCAGCCACAGGCGGGTGTAGTCGATGCGCTGGCGGAGGGAGTCGGTGGCGGCGTTTTTCTCCATGTTCGCGGGGAGCTGGATGGCGTCCAGCATGGCCTGGGCCTCCGGCACGCGCGGCGGGGAGGCCAGCAGCATCCATTCCGCCAGGGCGATCTGCGCCTCCACGCGGCGTGGGTGATAGGGGCGGGCGGTGAGAAAGGTGCGCAGGGCGTCCTCCGCGCCGTCCTGGCGGCCTGCGGCGGCCTGGAGCGCCTTGTCGAGCTCCAGATCCGCGGCGGAGTCCGTGGTGCCGGCCTGGGTGCCGCCGGCCACCTCCAATTGCGCCAGCAGGCCCAGGTAGAGCACGAGATCCCCGCCCTGGACGGCGGCCACGGCGGCATTGAAGAGCGCGCGCCGGCGCTCGCTGAGGGTGGTGGCCATGTTCGCGGCGCCTTGGAAGGCGTCCTGCGCCTGGAGGTAGTCACCCCGGCGGAAATAAATGTCCCCGGCAAGGAAATCGACGCGGGTGCTGCCGGTTTCGCCGCCAAACTGGGCGCGCCACACCTCGGCAAGGGCCAGCGCCCGGTCATCGGCCTTCAGGCGTGTGTAGATCTCGATGGCGAGGCGCAGCGCGGCGTTTGTGCGCGGATGGTCCGGATGGAGCTGGAGCAGGCTTTCCAGCAGCCCGGTGGCCTCCAGGTCACGCTCCTGCGCGACGAGCCAGCGGGCGCAGATGAAGGCGGCATGGCCGGAGAACTCGCTGATGGCCTGTGCCAGGGCGGGGGAGGTGGCCGGGGTTTGCTGGGCGGTGTTTCCACGCAGGATCCAGGCGAGCACGGGCTCCGGGATGGAGCGCGGCTCCGGGCGGGCGAGCCAGGCGCGGTCGAGGAGATTAAAGGCCTCCGTCCACATGCTGCTGACGGCGGCGCTGTCGAGATGCTTGATGAGGTGCTCCCAGGCCTGCTCCGGCAGTTTTTCGAGCAGCAGCACCTCCGCCATGAGCACGGCGGCGGCGTGGTGGTTGCGCTCGCCGCCCCGGGTGGCGTCGAGCACGCCTTGCAGGGACTCGCGCGCGGCCTTCACCTCCCCGGCCAGCAGATGGCAGCGGGTGCGCAGCAGGCCGGCCACGGGGTCCGCCGGGTCGGCCAGCGCGTCGAGATTTTGCCGGGCGGCATGGAGCCTGCCGCCGGCGATGTCGATCTCGGCCAGCAGCAGGCGGGCGTGCTGGCGTTCCTCGGCGGTGCCTTGCTCCAGCAGCGGCTCCAGTTCCTCCGGCGCGGCGTCGTGCTCCCCCAGGGCGGTGAGGATCTGCGCCAGGAGGAGGCGGGCCTTTGGCGTGCGCGTCTCCCGGCTGGAGACGAGCTCCTCGCGCGCCTCGGCCAGATCACCGCGCAGCACGAGCGCCTGCGCGCGCCAGAAGGACTCCTCATGCAGGTCGTGGGCCTCCGCCAGTTTCAGGACCTGCTCCGCGCTGCGCGCACGCGCCCAGGCCTCCGCGGCAAAGGTGGCGAGGTCCCGCACCTCCGCGCGCGTCCACGTCTGGCGCTGGAGCAGGCGTTCCGCCTTCACACCGGCGACCTCCGGCAGGCCGTCCGCCAGCGCGGCCTCCGCGGCGCGGAACTCGTCGGAACCGGCGAGCCCGGCGGCCTGGATGGCGGTGGTCAGGAGGAGGAAGGCGGGGAAACGCATGAGGCGGCGGTGTTGTGGCCGCGGACGGCCATCGGGGGGATGGTTTACCGGATGGCCGCGTGCTCTTCAAGCGCCCACCAGCGGCAGCGTGCGCTTTTGCGTGGCGCTCTGGAAGGCGGTATCGACGATCTGCTGGCCGATGCGCGAGATGTCGAGGCGCAGCGGGCCGATCAGCGGCGCGCCGGTCTCCAGGTGATGGATGACGTGCTCGACCGGGTTGCGGTTCGGCGCGTGGATGGCATCCACCGGCACCTCGTAGCCCTCCGGCCGCGCGCGGGTCTGCACGCGGATGGTTTTCTCGTAGTCGTAGCAGGAGATCGTGCCCTCCGTGCCTTTCAGCACAAAGCCGCACTTCGGCTGCGGCTGGTGGGTCCATGGATCGGTGAAGGTGCCCCAGCGCGTCTCCGTCTTGCTCATGCCAAAGGCATGGCGGATGGCCGTGATGCTGTGCTCATCGACTTCCAGGCCCGGCGTGGTGGACCACGCGCATGTCACCTCCAGCGGCGCCTTGCCGCCCAGGTGCCAGGTGCCCAGCGTGGTGCCGTAGCCCATGTAGTCCAGCAGCGATCCGCCGCCCTGCGCCGCGCTGTAAAACCAGCTCGCCGCCTTCTCCTCCGCCGTGGGCTCCTTTTCGATCTTGTCCGCGCCGTGGTAGAGCGGGCCGCGGTTCCCGCCATGGTGGTGAAACTCCCGCACCTCCCCGATGAGGCCCTCCTGGATCAAACGATGCGCCGTCTGCTGTCCCGCGTCCCACACCAGCGGCCAGTTCACCGTCAGCAGCCGGCCGTGCGGCTTCATCGCCGCGATCATGGCATCCGCCTCGGCCAGTGATCCGGCAAAGGGCTTCTCCATGATGATGTGCGTGCCAAAGGGCGCCACCTTCTCCACCCATTCCCCATGCTTCGACGCGGCGGGGCAGAGGATCACGATGTCCGGCCGCGTCTTTTCCAGGCACGCGTGGTGATCCGTGAACACCTGGTCGTGCGCCAGGCCGAAATGCCGCGCCGCGTCCACCATGCGCTCCGGTGTCTCATCGCAGATGCCCACGATCTCCGCCTCCGCGTGCTCAAAGGTCTGCCGTAGCAGGTCCCCCATGTGAAAGTGGTCGAAATTGATGCCGGCGACGCGCCATTTTTTGCTGCTCATGGTGCGGGCACGGAAGCAAGCGCGCGGCGGGAGACAAACGGCAATTGCGCACCGCCGGGGTGTGCGTGTCCGCTCCAGCCTCGCGGCGGCACGAGGCGCGTCCCATGACGAAAAGCGTGCATCCGCGTCAGATTCGCGTCAGATCAGCGGTTTAAACCGTTTCCTTCCCGCCATGCTCCTCCGCGCCGCCTTCTGCCTCTCCGCTCTTTGCTCTGCGCTCTCCGCCGCCGACTTCCCCGCCATCTACGACACCGAAAAAGGCGCGCCCATGTCCGCCGAGGAGGCCGCGGCCACGATGGAGCTGCCGCCGGGCTTCAAGTGCGTCGTCTTTGCCGCGGAGCCGGATGTGCGCCAGCCCATCGCGATGGCCTGGGATGCAAAGGGCCGGCTGTGGGTCGCCGAAAACTACACCTACGCCGAAAATCCCATCCGCTGGGACACGAAGCTGCGCGACCGCGTCATCATCCTCGAAGACAAGGACGGCGATGGCAAACACGACGGCCGCAAGGTCTTCTGGGAAGGCGGCAGCTACCTCACCAGCGTGGAGACCGGCTACGGCGGCGCTTGGGTGCTGCACAACGGCACGCTCAGCTTCATCGCCGATAAAAACGGCGACGACACACCCGATGGCGAGCCCGAGGTGCTGCTCGATGGCTTCAACGTGAGGACCATCGGCCACAACATCGTCAATGGCCTGCGCTGGGGCCCCGATGGCTGGCTTTATGGCCGCCACGGCATCACCGACACCTCCGCCGTCGGCGCACCCGGCACGCCGTTGGAAAAGCGCACCAAGATCAACTGCAGCATCTGGCGCTACCATCCCACGCGGAAGGTCTTTGAAGTCGTCTGCCACGGCGGCACGAACTCCTGGGGCCACGATTGGAATGCCGAAGGCGAGCTCTTCTGGATCAACACCGTCATCGGCCACCTCTGGCACGGCATTCCCGGCGCCTACTACCGCCGCATGTTCGGCACGCACCTCAATCCGCACGTCTATGAGGTCATCGAGCAAACCGCCGACCACTTTCACTGGGATGCCGGTGCCGAAACCTGGAGCGACATCCGCAAACTCGGCGTCACCGGCAAGACCGACTCGCTCGGCGGCGGCCACGCCCACGTCGGCATGCTCATCTATCAAGGCGGCCTCTGGCCGGAGAAATACCACGGTGCCGTCCTCACCTGCAACCTGCACGGCAACCGCATCAACATGGACACGCTGCATCGTGAAGGCTGCGGCTACGTCGGCAAGCACGCGCCTGATTTCATGAAGGCCAAAGACAAATGGTTCCGCGGCATCGACCTCCTCACCGGTCCCGACGGCAACGTCTTCGTCGCCGACTGGAGCGACAGCGGCGAATGCCACGACAACGACGGCGTGCACCGCAGCAGCGGGCGGATTTACAAGATCGTGTATGGGGAGCCGAAGAAGGCGGAGCCGATCAACGTGGCTGCGATGAAGGATGAGGAGTTGGTGAAGATGCTCAAGTCACCGAATAACTGGTGGGTGAGAATGGCTGGACTGCAATGTTTGGAGCGTATTGCCGGTGAAATTGGCGAAGGATTCGAGGGCATTCCAGAAAGCCAGCGCAAGTTGGCGATAGCAACTGCATACCTGTCCGACGTTAAGCTTAGTTCTATTGAGGAAATGTTTCAGATGAGCGCAGCGCAAGCCACCTCTGAGAATTGGTCGCTCAATTTGAAAATGATTGAAGTACATCCTCAGATTATTGAGTCTTCGTTGTTTGCGAAATCGCTGTCCGAGCTGTTTGGCAACCATGCGATTAACGAAGCTGATGGTCTTGTCCGCCTCCACCTAGCCTCAGCACTCCAGCGCCTCCCCCTCGACGCCCGTTGGCCCATCGCCACGGCACTCGCGAAGCACGAAGAAGACGCCAACGACCGGCAGCAGCCGCTCATGATCTGGTATGGCATCGAGCCGGCGGTGGCGGCGGAGCCGATGAAGGGCGTGGAGCTCATCCGCGAGGCGAAAATCCCCACCGTGCGCCGCCTCGTCGCCCGCCGCATCGCCGAGATGATCGAGGACAAGCCCGAGGCCGTCGATGCGCTCGTCGCGCTCATGACTGAACGCGCCGACGTGCGCGGTGATGTGCTCGCCGGCATGGCCGCGGGGTTGGATGGCTTCAGCAGCGCGAAGAAGCCGAAGGGGTGGGATGAGCTTCTTCGCACTGTAGTCCCGCCTTCAGGCGGCTCAGAACCGGCTAAAGCCGGGACTACAATACAAACCCTCTCCGCCCTCTTCGGCAGCGGACGGGCCATCGAAGACCTCATCGTCCTCGTCAAAAACGCGGAGGGCGATGCGAACGCCCGCTTGAACGCCTTCAAGAGCCTCACACGCACGACGAAGCCCGAATTGCTCGCGGTCATCCGCACGCTCATCAACGACAAGGTGCTCGGCACCGTCGCACGCAGTGCGTTGGCGGCTTACGACGATCCCAGCATCCCGAAACAGCTCACCGGCTCATGGCCGGAGCGCAGTCAGGACCAGCAGGCGGCCACCGTGGCCACGCTGACCTCCCGCGCCTCCTACGCGAAGGTTTTGCTCGAAGCCGTGAAGGCCGGGAAAGTGCCCGCCGCGGCCATTTCGCCCTTCCAGGCCCGCCAGATCCGCAATCTCGGCGATGAAGCCCTCACCAAACTCCTCACCGAGGCCTGGGGCGAGATCCGCGACACGCCGGAGGCCAAAAAAGCCGAGTTCGCCAAGTGGGAAGCCGTTTTGAAGCCCGCAGCCCTCGCCAAGGCCGACAAGTCGAAAGGCCGGATGATGTTCACCGCCGCCTGCGGCGCTTGTCACAAGATGTACGGCCAGGGCGGAGCCATCGGCCCCGAACTCACCGGCAGCGACCGCCGCAACCTCAAATACCTCCTCGAAAACATCCTCGACCCAAGCGCCGTCGTGCCCGCCGACTTCCGCGTGAGCATCTTCCACCTCCAAGACGGCCGCACCCTCAGCGGCGTCGTCCCCGAGCAAACCGAGCGCACCCTCACCATCCAAACACCCGCCGAGCGCCTCACGCTCGAACGCACCCAAATCGTCAAACAAGAGCAGATGGCGCAAAGTTTGATGCCCGAAGGCCTCCTCGCCGCCCTCGGTGAAGAAAACGTCCTCAACCTCATCGCCTACCTCATGGGCGAAGGTCAGGTGGAGATGCCGAAGTGATGGAGGCCTGCCTCCCGCTGCCAGTCAATCAATCCCACAACAGCGTCAGAAACGCCGTTTTCGGGCCACTCGGAATTCTGAATGCCCGAAAAACGCCGTCTTTAGCCCTCCCGAAATCTCCGGCTTACCGGAAACGCCGTTTCCAGCCCTCCCGCCGCGGCGGATGGACTCCAAACGCCGTTTCTGGTCCATTTGGAATTCCAAGCACCCCAAAAACGCCGTTTGGACCTCATCTGGCCCGCCAAACGCGCCAAAAACGCCGTTTTTGAGGCTCCCGGAAATCCGGGAGGGCTCCACACGGCGTTTTTGACGGTCCTTTTTTTGGAAGGACGGAGGTCACATGGAGGTGAATCGCTCACCGCCAATGCACCCCAGCAACGGCCCGGTTCCCACCATCCCCAACGCCAGCCCAAGCCCCAGTCCCGTCCACGTGACCCCACAAGCCAGCATCACCACCGCCACCGGTACCAGAACAAGCGCCAGCAGCAGCACAAAGGCTTTGAGCAAGGCTAGAGGGGAGGACATGGTGGGATGAAACGGGTGAAGCTCGTTTTGGCAATGACGAAGGCCATGCGGCACGAGTGCCATGGGACAGGGTTTGCCAAAAGGAACCTCTCAGGTTAGTCTCGGGCCATGAGCGTGCTCACCCAGCGTCTGTTCAGCGAGATCGAATCAGCTCCCGAGTCGGTAAGGGCGGAGACGCTGGATTTTGTGCTGTTCGTGAAAAGCCGCCTTGGCAGTGGGAATGGAGCTGTTGGTCTTGAGTCGCGTGTGCGGCATACGCCGGGTGTTTGCGGAGGTGATGCTTGCCTTGGCAACACTCGCATCGCGGTGTGGATGCTGGAGGAGGCACGTCGGGCGGGCGTGACTGATGCGGAACTGCTTCAGGACTATCCCAGCCTCAACGCCCGCGATCTCGCGGCGGCCTGGACCTATGTGGACACGCATCCCGAGGAGATCGAATACGCCATCCAGGCCAACCGCGATGCCTGATGGCCCGTCTTTACTCCAATGAGAACTTCCCGCGCCGCGTGGTCGAGGAACTGCGCCGACTCGGGCATGATGTTTTGACCTCCTTCGAGGCCGGGCGTGCCAATTTAGGCATTCCAGATGAGGAAGTGCTCGCCTTCGCCACTCAGGAGCAGCGCGCCCTGCTCACGCTGAACCGACAGGACTTCTTCCGTCTGCATCGCTCGACAGGTGGTCAGCATGCAGGAATCATCGCCTGCACCCGCGATGATCCCCAGCCTGCTGCGTTGGCCCAGCGCATTCACGACGGCATTTCGGCAGCAGACAGCCTTCAGGGGCAGGTCATTCGTATTGTGCGTCCTTCTAGTGGGCGCTGATCTGTTCTACCTCGAAGATATATTTCCGGGGCTACCTGCCCACACGCCACCATTTTTCTGAGCACGCTAAGCGGTGACAGTAGGTTCATTTGTCAGTCAGTTGTAGCAAGACGTCATTTTCAAGGACCTTCGAATCGCTGCCCAGCCAACAGTTGACATCCGCACCAAGAACACGCTTCATTCAAAACGAACCTGGCGCATACCAAAAAACAATTTCTGACCATACATGAAAACAGCACTTTCAGCACATGCTCAGGCGTCGTTGAGCGCGATGCAAAGCAACCGGCTGCCACTCGTCACTCGGGCAGAAGCATTTGGTGTCATCAAAGGATTTGTGGGCAACAATCATGACACCGCAGAATCCGTGTGGACAGAATTGGCATTAGAACCAGCCGATAGGGACTTATTCAGAGTCCCACCGTCAAGAAAGCGTGTTTGATAATCACTCAAATAAGCCCGGACACCTCTCTCCTGCTAATTGCTTGCCAGCCCACATCTGACTTTTCTCCGACATGAAAACAATACTAACGATCCGAAATCATCTGATAGCAACTATCTGCGTTGCGTTCTTGATTGAAGCCAACCTATTAGCAGCAGGAACCGGTTCGTTCTACACGGGGCAATGGTTGATTAATGGCTGGCGCGCACAAAAGCAGAGAAACGACGCCGTGACTCAGGCACTCTTCGTCGGCTATGTTACAGGAGTCTCTGACGCAGTAAGCAACATCACCTGGGAACCGCCACCGGGCGTTACAATCGATCAAGTTGTAAGTGTGGTAGGGAAGTATCTAGAGGCAAATCCAGAGATGTGGAATCGACCGGCGCCGGAGTTGATCATCGAGTCGCTGAAATCAGCTTTTCCCAAAAAAGCTAATACGAAATAAGCGATAGGGCACCTCTGGATACCCCCGCCGCTCCACAAATGACGGCAGCCCCGCTACTTTGTGCAGCACACTTGCTTTTCACAAGCAGCGAGGTTGCCATAGGTGCCCAATATTTCGTCCGCGAATCCTTCCTGTGCGGCTTGAACAAAAAGGTCATGCCGTTGTGGGAGAGGTAGGTTTCGCGGATGGCGTCGCCGATGATGACGAGGCCGGCTTTTTCGGCGGCAGTCGTTACAGCCGCGCTTCGTAGGCATCATGTCGGCCGATGAAGAACCAGATGATGGTGCTGTCGGATTCGACGCCGAGGGCGCGGTGGTTGTCATCGACGCGGACGGACCAGAAAGGGCCGACGCGCTTGAAGTGGAGGGAGGGATGCCAATGGTTTTGCTGCCAGAGGGCGTACTGCTTCCTGGCCTTCGCCTGCACCGTCGGTGGAAGGCGATTGAAACAGGCCCAGAAATCAGGCGCGACGGAGGAAGTCATCGAGAGCGATGGTTTTGCCTGCTTGGTGGTCGCGGAGTGCCCGGGCGGCCATTTCGTCAAACTGTCCGCCAAGAATGGCGCTCTCAAAAGTATCGTCCACACGACTGGCACGTGTCTGGTCGAACCAGGCGGCAAAAGTCTGGAAATCACGCTCGGGCAGCTTGGCCACGGCTTCTTCAATCTCGAGGACGGTACTCATGGGATGAGAATACGGAGTTTGAGGTGGAAGCGCAAGTGCGGGCAAGAGTGCCCGCATCACGTTGAGATGCCTGATCGAGGGCGAGTTCGAGTAGGAGGAATCGCTGACTCTTCGCCCTACGCTCTCAGCTCAATAATAATTCACCAGCCCATCCTTCCACAGCGGCTTGGGTTGATCGATGGGTGAATCGATCAAGTTGTTGCCGTTGTGGGAGATGTAGAGATACTGATCGCGGGTGGCTTCGCCGATGATCCGAATGTCCGGGTTAGACCGTTCTCAAAATGTCTGTCAGATTCCCGGCGGCGGGGCGGCTGCATTGGCGGGCGTCATTCGCTCGTCGGCTATTGTCCCAATAGCCTCCTCGCTCTTTCCTTGCCACTGAAGCCGCCTCGCTCGCCGGTCATTTCAGACAATCTTTTTGAGGAACCGTCTATTTCAGCTCCTGGATGCGCAGGTTGCGGAACTTGTAGGTCTGGCCTTTTTCGCCGTGGTGCTGGATGGCGATGACGCCGCTGGCGTCCATGTCGTCCTTCACATCCGTGGTGAGCACGCCGTTGACGAAGATTTTGAGGCTGCTGCCGCGGCATTCGATGCGGTAGGTGTTCCAGTCGTTGCGCTTGAAGCAGTCGCCGGCGCGGGCGCGGAAGGCGTCCTCACTCTCCTTGTTGCCCTTGATGGGGCTGATGAACCACATGCGGCGGCCCTCGTCATACAAGCCGCCGCTCCATTTGCGCTTGGGATCACCGTCCACCTCAGCCTGGTAGCCATGGACCTTGTTTTTTGCCACATGGGCGCGGAACATGAAGCCGCTGTTGGCCTGGCCCTCCGGGAGGAGGATGTCGCCCTCGAAGATGAAGTCACCGTAGGTCTTTTCGGTCACGACGAAGAACTTCTTGTCGCCGGTGAGGTGGATCTCGCCGTTCACGACCTCGATCTTCCCCCACTCATACGGGTTCCTCCATCCGGTCATCGTCTGGCCGTCGAACAACGGCGTCCATTCCTCCGCGAAGGCGGTGATCGAAACGGCGAGGGCGAGCAGGGCGGGGAGAAGGCGGATTTTCATGGCGGGAGGCGGATCAAAGCCGCGCGCACCGGCAAAACAAGCGCAAACCCGATGCGGGGGACAGGTTCAGCGGGCAGGGCGCGCATGCCGGTAGGGCAGTGACGCGAGATTGCTGCTGCAGGGGCCGGGCGTGTCCACCCAGAGCATGCGGGCGGCGATCCCGTCGTAGGCGCGGCGGTGGGCGACGGCGGCCTTGACGGCGACGAGGCCGAGTTTTTCGACGGCGATGCCCTGGCTGTGCCACTGGCCGAGATCAAAGGGCGGTGTCTTGACGCTGGTGATGAGGATGGTGAGGCCGGCGTGCCTCACGACGGCGCAGCGGCCCATGTCGAAGACATCGCCGCACATGCTGGCGAGGTGGCTGTTCTTGTCCTCCAGCTCAAAGCGGCCGTCATTGAGGGCCAGCAGCTCCACCTCGAGCTCGACCGGGCCAGCATCAAGCCGCGAGCCTTTGCCCCCGAGGCGGATGCGGCGCTGACCGGCCTCCAGGGCGCGCACGGACTCAGGATCGGCGATGCAGATGGCGGCGTTTTCGACGCGGTGCCGCAGCAGCGCGCGCAGCAGCCCGGTGCAGTCACCAGGCGCGCCGCCGCCGATGTTGTCGGAGGGCTCGACGAGCACGGTGAGGCCGGAGGGCAGGGGATGGAGCTTCGCCAGCACGTCATCGGCAGGCGGATCGGTCACGAGGCCCAGGTGGTGGAGCGCATGCGCCTTGGTTTCGAGCGCGTCGAGCTGCGCGGTGGCGTCGGCGGTGCCGCAGGCGACAAAACTGACGCCGGTGTCCGGTGTGTCGGCAAAGCTGAAACCGGCGACGATGCTGACGGACCACATGGAATCGTTCTCCATCTCGCGCGCCATGCGTTCGAGCGTGAGCATGGGATCGCCTGCCGTGCCGGTGCCGGTGGGCGGCCAGATGAGGCCGGGCTGGCGGAGCTGCATGCGCGGGCGCTGGCCGGTGGTGAGGCAGCGCTGGAGCAGGCGCGCGGCGATGAGGCCGGCCTCGCGCGCGTCGGTGTGCGGATTCTCACGGTAGGCCACGAGGCAGTCGGCCAGCGCGGCCATCCTGGGGCTGAAATTCGCGTGCAGGTCGAACACGCCAAAGATGGGCACGCTTGTGATGGCGCGCAGGCGTTCGAGGATCTCTCCCTCCACATCGAGGAGGGTCTGCGAGGTCATCGCGCCGTGCAGCACGAGATAAACGGCGTCGTAGCCGCCGCGCCGGGCCACCGGGGCCACATCGCTCCAAAACTGCTCGATCACTTCGTCGGCGACGGTGGCGGAGGGCTGCGCGCGGTAGTCGGCGGCGGGGATCATCTGCCAGCCGAGCTCCTGCGCCAGCTCCAGCACGCCGCCGAGCGGGGAGGCATCCCCCTGGCAGGCGAGCATTTCATCCCCGCGGCGGATCTGAAAGTCGGCAAGGCCGGTGAGGCCGTCGAGGAAGGTGTGTGTTTCGTGAAAAAGGCCGGCGATGAGGATGCGCATGGGATCGGGAAAACGTGAATGGAGACGGAAAATGTGCGCACGGGCTGGAAAAACGCTGGTGCCGTCACGGCACATCTCCGCCCTTGCGCAGCGCGTGGAGCCACCGCAGAACATGCGCCCGACCTTCCCTGTCCTCCCGCATGAAATCCGATCCCGACCACCCGATGCCGCGCGCTGACGCGGTGTGGGCGCTGCTGGCCTGGGCGGCGGCGGTGGCGGCCTGGCTGGCGGCCTTCTGGCATGACTGGACGATTCCGCTGCTGGGCACGGATCTGCGCACCTGGCGCGGTCATGTGCTGGTGGAGGCGCGGGAGGCGGTGGCCTGCGCGGCCTACGGGAGCCTGATGGGCGGCCTCGGGTGGCGCGTGATGGGCCCGGCCCGGCGGAAGGGCGCGGCGGCCCTGGCCCTGTGGAGCGCGGCGGCCTGGGCCGGGTTGCTGGCGGGCGGAGTGTTTTGGGGTGGCATGGCGTTGTGGATGCTGTGGGTGCTCGGCGCCATGGCCCGGCATGCCGGGCGCTGCCGGGAGGCTGCGCGGGCATTTTTGACGCGGCGCGAAGACTGGAACGGTGCGTTTTTCCTGCTGTGGCTGCTCACCAGCGTGCTGTGTGACGCCGCCCTGCTGCGCGACGCGCCGCCGGGCTGGCTGCCGGCGGCGGACGCGCTGCTC
Organism: Verrucomicrobiaceae bacterium; assembly: GCA_015075365.1. Lineage (GTDB taxonomy): Bacteria > Verrucomicrobiota > Verrucomicrobiia > Verrucomicrobiales > Verrucomicrobiaceae > Prosthecobacter. The sequence continues at coordinate 1,203,268 of JABTUN010000002.1, read as the reverse complement.
GCGCGCCTTTTGACACATGGGGTGCTGGTGGGTGGCGGCTGGATCATCCTCATGCTGCACGATGCGGTGGTGCCTCGCGGCGTGCGGTGGCTGGGACGCGTGGTGGTGATCGCGCTGCCGCTGCTGATCGCGGTGAACACCTGGCTGCAGATGTGGTGGGGAAAGGGCATGGTGGAGATGTTTGGCGAACTGGAAGTGGGCGGGCGCTTTGAACTGGAGCGCGTGTGGGCCGCGAGCGGTCTGGAACTCACGCCGGGGACGGTCCTTGGCGTGCTGGCCGTGCTGGCGGGCGCGGTGGGCGCGTTCGGACTGTGCGGGTGGTTTTCCCGCCGCCGTGGCTGGCGTGTGAGCCCGCTGTGGCTGGCCGGGATGGCAGGCGCGGCCTGGATGGCGCTGCAAGTGGATCAAATGACCGCGCTGAGGCTCAAAGAACGCGGCTGGACGTGGTGGGAGCGCAAGACGTATCCGCGCCGCATGACCTGGGTGGAGCCGCCGCCGGGCCTGATGAGCTACGAGGTGGCCTTTCATCATCCGCGGCCTGTCGCGAGGCCGCAGGCGCTGAAAACGAGGCCGGATGTGTTTCTCTTCATGGTGGAATCCCTGCGCGCGGACACGCTGCGGCCGGACATCGCGCCTTATTTATGCCGCTTTCGCGATGAGGAGTGCCAGCGGATCAGCGAGTCGTTGGCGGCATCGAATGTGACGCATCAATCGTGGTTCTCGATCCTTAGCGGCCAGTTGCCGGTTTACATGAGCGAGGCGCGGCAGGAGAAGAAACTGGCGCTGCTGCCCGCGGTGCTCAAACAGAGCGGCTACCGCGTCGAGGTGCGCATGGTGAACGATTTCAGTTACATGGACATGGTGTCGGGGAACTTTGGCAATCCTCCCGGCGTCGATGTGATGGAACACGTGGACCGCGAGAGCTCCGAAAACTTTTTCAAAGTGCCGGAGCGCGAGGTGCGCATGCTCAAACGGCTGAAATCGGCGGTGGAGGGGCGCGCGGCGGGCGGCCTGTTCGCCATCACGGGCATGGACTCGACGCACTACAACTACAAGTGGGGGGCGCGCTTCACGCCGCCCTTTGCGGACTACGAGGAGAATCCGATGTTTCCCATGCGTCCGAGCGCGGACGAGGTGCGGCGCATCGTGAACCGCTTCTGGAACTCCGTGGCCTGGGTGGACGCGCAGATCGCGGAGTTCATGATGTGGCTCAAGGCGCAGGGCCGCTACGACGACGCCATCATCATCGTCACCGGCGACCACGGCGAGGAGTTCAAGGAAGAAGGAAGCTGGTTCCACGGCACCAAGCTCAACGAATCGCAGACGCGCGTGCCCATCCTCATCAAGTGGCCGAAAAACATGGGCCGTGGTCCGGAAGTCGCGCGCGCCAGTCATCTCGACCTCCTGCCGACGCTTTTCGATGCCCTCGGCTGTGAAAAGGTCCTTTGGCAGGATTTGCCCGGCGAATCGCTCCTGCATCCGCCCGCCGGCGGGCGCAGCATCGTGATGAGCACGCATTTCTGCGGCAAAAACGGCGAGGCGCTGCTGCTCAAGCGCGGCGGTACCGAGGCGGCCTTTGGCTGGCGGAATTTCTGGGAGGCCGGCGTGCCGGCGACGATGTGGCTGGAGCGCGTGGAGGGTGCCGGCGTGGAGAATTGGCCCGCCGCCTTCCCAGACCTTGAGAAACGCGTCTTCAGGCAGGTGCGGGCCAGATGACCCGCCGCTGCAAACTTCCGGGTTGATTTCCCCCTTCGCAGGGGCATGGAAAATGGCTCCCGGCCCGCGCCAGGCCTCCCGTTTCCCCATGCCGTTACGCATCATTCCCCGACTCGACATCAAAGCTCCGAACCTCGTCAAAGGCGTGCGTCTCGAAGGGTTGCGGGTGATGGGCAAGCCGCAGGACTTCGCCAGCCGTTACTTTGCGGACGGGGCGGATGAATTGTACTATCAAGACATCGTCGCCAGCCTCTATGGCCGCAGCAACATCGTGGACCTCATCGAGGAGACGGCGGAGCACATTTTCGTGCCGTTGACCGTCGGCGGCGGCATCCGCACCCTGCAGGACATCCAGCAGATCCTCCGCGCTGGCGCGGACAAGGTCTGCCTCAACACCCAGGCCGTCGCGAAGCCGGAATTCATCACCCAGGCGGCGCGGTCTTTCGGCACGCAGTGCATCGTGGTCGCCATCGAGACGATCCGCCAGACGGACGGCCGCTGGAAGGCCTTCACCGACAACGGACGCGAGCACACCGGCCTCGACGCCTACGACTGGGCCATGCGCGCGGTCGAGCTGGGCGCGGGTGAGCTGCTGCTGACATCCGTGGACCGCGAAGGCACGTTCAAAGGCTTCGAGCTCGAATTCATCGAAAAGATCGCGAAGCAGGTGCCGGTGCCCGTCGTGGCGCACGGCGGTGCGGGCACGCTGGATGACATCGTGCAGGTGGCGAAGCTCGGCGTGGATGGCGTGGCCATCGCAGGCGTGCTGCATTACAACAGGCTCACCGTGAAGGACATCAAACAACATCTCATCAACAACGGCGTGGAGGTGCGGGCATGAGCGTGAAGGTCGCTGTCGTCGATTACGGTCTTGGAAACCTTCACAGCGTGGAGAAGGCGCTCGCGCATCTCGGCGCGGAGGTCATCGTGGCGGAAAGCGGCTCGCAACTCGCTGGCGTGGACAAAATCGTGCTTCCCGGCGTCGGCGCGTTCAGCGACGGCATGGCCGGTCTGCGCAAGGCGGGCCACATTGAGGCCATCAAGGCCGCCGTGGCCGCTGGAACGCCCATTTTGGGCATCTGCCTCGGCGCGCAGCTCATGCTGAGCCAGAGCGAGGAATTCGGTCATTGCGAAGGCCTCGGCCTCATTCCCGGCAAGGTCGTCAAAATCCCTTCCGAGGGCATCAAGGTGCCGCATGTGGGCTGGGCACGCCTGGAACCCACGGAAAACGCCGCTTGGAAAACCGGGCCGCTGCGCGCCACACCGCCGCAAACCTGGACCTACTTCGTCCACAGCTACCACATGGTCCCCGATGACGCCGCCGACCTTGCCGCGACAGTTCATTCCGGCCCGCATCAAATCACCGCCGCCGTCTCCCGCGCCAACATCACCGGTTTTCAGTTCCACCCGGAAAAAAGCGGCCAGAAGGGACTCGACATGCTCAAGGCATTCTTGTTCGCCTGACTTCTGACTTTTCACTTCATACCTCTTACACTCCACTATCATGTCTGAAACCCTAGAAACCTACTACGGCCTTCCCGCCGAGGTGAAGTTCTGCTCCAAGTGCGTCATCTCGAACCAGCGCCCTAACTCCGCCGTCGAATACGAGCACACCTCGAAGTCGAAGAAGACCACGATCCGTTTCGATGAGGAAATGGTCTGCGACGCCTGCCGCACCGCCGAGCGCAAGAAGGCCGAGGTCGATTGGGAGGCGCGTGAGAAAGAACTGTGGAAGCTCTGCGACCTGCATCGCAAGGACAACGGCGAATACGACTGCCTCGTCCCCGGCTCCGGCGGCAAGGACAGCTTCTACCAAAGCCACATCCTGAAATATAAATACGGCATGAACCCGCTCACCGTGACGTGGGCACCGCATGTGTACACGGATTGGGGCTGGAAGAACCACCGTGCGTGGATCAACAGCGGCTTTGACAACTATCTCTGCACGCCGAACGGCCGCATCCACCGCCTGCTCACGCGTCTCGCGGTCGATAACCTCTTCCATCCGTTCCAGGCCTTCATGTTCGGCCAGAAATTCCTCGGACCGAAGATGGCGGCCATGTTCAACATCCCGCTCGTGTTTTACGGAGAAAACGAGGCCGAGTATGGCAACCCCATCGCCGACAACTCGACCGCAAAGCGTGACTTCGCCTACTTCTCCACCACGGATAAATCGAAGGTCTTCCTCGGCGGCACCTCGGTGGCTGAGTTGATCGAAAAATACGGCTGCAACCTCAACGACCTCGAACCCTACTTCCCCGCCAATCCTGAGGCGCTCGAAAAGGCCAAGGTCGAGGTGCATTACCTCGGCTACTACCTCAAGTGGCATCCGCAGGGCTGCTACTACTACGCGGTCGAGAACGGCGGCTTCCAGGCCAGCCCGGAGCGCACACCCGGCACCTACTCGAAGTACAACTCCATCGATGACAAGATCGATGACCTTCACTACTGGACCACGTATGTGAAGTTCGGCATCGGCCGCGCCACTTACGACGCCAGCCAGGAAATCCGCTCCGGCGAGATCACCCGCGACGAAGGTGTGGCGCTCGTGAAGCGCTTCGATGGCGAATGGCCTGCGCGCTTTGAAACCGAGCTGATGGAGTATCTCAGCATGAACCCGAAGGAGTTCCCGAAGGCCAGCAAGGCCTTCGCCGAGCCGATCCTCACCAAGGACAAGTTCATCGCCATGGCAGATCGTTTCCGCTCGCCGCACCTGTGGAAAAAGGAAGGCGGCGAATGGAAGCTGCGCCACACCGTGTTTCAGCAGTAACCGATGACGATGAAGCCCATCGCCACCTTTTGCCTCAAACCGACGGACACGCTGCTGCGTGCCTTGGAGGTCATCGACCAGGCAGGAGAAGGCATCGCCTTCATGTGCGACGACTCGGGCCGCATGCTCGGCACCGTGACGGATGGCGACGTGCGCCGCGGCCTGCTCAAAGGCGCGACGCTCACCGACGCCATCGAGCCGTTCGCGAAGAAAAAGTTCGCCAGCGTGTCCACGCGCGCCTCGCGCCCCGAGGTGCTCGACCTCATGCAGGCGCGCCAGCTTCATCAGATCCCCATTTTGGACGATCACGGCCGTCTCGACGGCCTGCACCTGCTCCACGAGGTCATCGGAGCCACGCCGAAGCCGAACTGGGCTGTCATCATGGCCGGCGGCAAAGGCACACGCCTCGGTGAGTTGACCAAAACGATCCCCAAGCCGATGCTGAAGGTCGCCGGACGCCCGATCATCGAGCGGCTCGTCTATCATCTCGTCGGCTACGGCATCCGCCGCATCTTTATCAGCACGAATTACCTCGCTGAGATCATCGAAAGCCACTTTGGCGACGGAAAAGCCTTCGGTTGCCAGATCGAGTATCTTCGCGAAACCCCCGACGAACCGCTGCACACCGGTGGTTCGCTTTCTTTGCTGCCTGAGAAACCCGCCGAGCCCGTTTTCGTCTGCAATGGCGATCTCGTCACCCAGGTCGATCTCGGCAGCATGTTCGATTTTCATCACGAAGGCGGCTACCTGGCCACCATCGGCGTGCGCAGCTACTCGCACGAGGTTCCCTTCGGCTGCCTCGAAGTGAACGACGGCCGCGTCACCAGCCTCGTCGAGAAGCCCACGCTCACCCAGCTCATCAACGCCGGCATGTATGTCCTCTCGCCGGAGATCATCGCCCGCGTGCCGCGCAAGCCCTACCCGATCACCAACCTCTTCGAAGAGGCCCTCCAGCTCGGCGACAAAGTCGGGGCTTTCGAAATTGTGGACGACTGGATCGACGTCGGCCAGCGTGAGCAGCTCAAGCAAGCGCGAGGAGGCGCTCATTGACGCAAACCTTTGAATAGCCGAAAAAGAGGAAAGAGGGGAAAAGAGTCTGAATTCCTTTTTTCCTTCTTTTCTCTCTTTCGGCCAATCCAAACCAACCTTCTTCATTTTTATGGGATCATTCGACGGCAAAAAAGTTCTCGTCACCGGCGCCGGTGGCTTCATCGGCAGCCACCTCGCGGAGCACCTTGTGCGTGAAGGCGCCACCGTGCGTGCCATGGTGCACTACAACGCCCTCGGCAAACGCGGCTGGCTCGATCACTCCGAGCTCGCAGGCGACATGGAAATCCTCGCCGGTGACATCACCGACCGCGACAGCGTGCGCGCAGGCGTGAAGGACCGCGACATCATCTTCCATCTCGGCGCGCTGATCGCCATTCCCTATTCCTATCAGGCGCCGCGCAGCTACGTCCGTGCCAACATCGAGGGCACGCTCAATGTCCTCCAGGCCGCGCTCGACATCGGCGCGCAGCGCGTGCTCCACACCTCCACCAGCGAGGTCTATGGCACCGCGCAGTTCGTCCCGATCACCGAGGAGCATCCGCTCCAGGGCCAGTCGCCCTATTCCGCCTCGAAAATCGGCGCGGACAAGATGGCGGAGGCATTCGCAGCCAGTTTCGAGCTCGAAGTCGTCACCGTGCGCCCCTTCAACACCTTCGGTCCGCGCCAGAGCATGCGCGCCGTGATTCCAACCATCATCACGCAGTGCCTGCGCGGCCAGAACGTTCACCTCGGTGCCGTCCATCCCACGCGCGACCTCAATTTCGTCCAAAACACCGTCGAAGGCTTCTGCGCCGCCGCTTTGTCACCCAACGCCGCCGGTCAGGCGATCAACTTCGGCTCCGGCCGCGAGATCAGCGTCGGCGACCTCGCCATTCTCATCGGCAAAATGATGGGCAAGGAGATCGAAATCGTCTGCGAAGAGCAGCGCCTCCGCCCCACCAAGAGCGAGGTCGAGCGCCTGCTCGCCTGCAACAAGAAAGCCAAGGAACTCTGCAACTGGGAGCCGCGCACCACTCTCGAACAAGGCCTGGAGAAGACCATCGCCTTCATTGAAGCCAACGTCGCGCACTACCAGGCGAAGGGCTATGTTGTTTGAGCCCTGCATGCGCGCCCGACGAGGTGCATTGCGGGTTGCTTTCGGCACGATTCTGGCTCCTTTCGCGCCCCTGTTCACCTAAATCTACCCAAAGACCGCTCCACGATGCCCGTCGCCACTCCCGCCCAATACCGTGCCATGCTTGATGCCGCCCAGAAGGGTGGCTACGCCTATCCGGCGATCAATGTCACATCCCTGCCTACCATCAACGGCGCGTTGAAGGCCTTCGCGGAGTCGAAATCGGATGGGATTATCCAAGTCTCCACCGGCGGTGGCGAGTTTGCCTCCGGCACCGCGGTCAAGGACATGGCGCTTGGTGCCATCGTGCTCGCCGAGGCTGTTCACACGCTCGCGGCAAAATACGACATTCTCGTGGCCCTCCACACGGACCACTGTCATCCGAAGAACGTCGAAAAATTCCTCAAACCTCTCCTCGCCGCCACCAAGGCCCGCCGCGAGGCAGGGAAGGGCAATCTCTTCAACTCGCACATGTTCGACGGCTCCGAACTTTCGCTGGAGGAAAACATGAAGGTCTCGAAGGAGTTGCTCCAGCAGTGCGCCGAACTCGACATCATCCTCGAAATCGAGGCTGGCGTCGTCGGCGGGGAGGAGGATGGTCATGACACCTCCGGTGTGGCGAATGAAAAGCTCTACACCACGCCCGAGGACATGCTGACGGTTTACGAAACGCTCAATGGCGTTGGCCGCTTCATGTTTGCCGCCACCTTTGGCAACGTGCATGGCTCCTACAAACCCGGCGCGGTGAAGCTCAAGCCCACCATCCTGCGCGATGGCCAGAAGGCGGTCACCGACAAGTACGGCGCGGCGGCCGAGATGGATCTCGTCTTCCACGGCGGCTCTGGCACGCCTCTCGAAGAAATCCGCGAAACGCTGGGCTACGGTGTCATCAAGATGAACATCGACACGGACACCCAGTACGCCTTCACACGGCCCATCGTCGGCCACATCATGAAAAACTATGATGGCGTGTTGAAAATCGACGGTGAGGTCGGCGACAAGAAGGCCTATGATCCGCGCAGCTACCTCAAGAAGGCTGAGCAGGGTCTCTGCGAACGCATGAAGGAGGCCTGCAACGACCTCCTCAGCACGGGAAATACCATCTTCGGCAAGGTGTAAGTGTCCATCACCTGATCTTATCCCGGAAGGCAGCGTCTCGACGCTGCCTTCACTTTTCCATCGGGATCACTCGTAAACGGTTGGGTCTTCGATCCCAGCTAGTTCAAACGCCTCGATGCGCTCCACGCAGGTGCCGCACTTGCCGCAGTGCAGCTCGCCGCCTTTGTAGCAGGACCAGGTCTTGCCGTAATCGACACCGAGCGACGCGCCAAGCTTCGCGATGCCCGCTTTGTCGAGATGGATGAACGGACGCAGCAATTCGATGCGCGCGTAGGTGCCCTCCCGCATCGCGGCGGCCATGCCATGCATGAACGGCTCGCGACAGTCGGGATAAATCGTGTGATCACCCGCGTGCGCCGCGATCACCAGCGCCCCGGCTCCGCGACTCTCTGCGATGCCACATGCAATCGCCAGCATGATGCCGTTGCGGAACGGAACCACGGTCTTTTTCATGTTTTCGTCGGCGTAGTGGCCTTCAGGCACCTCGCCTCCGCTTTTGAGCAAATCGGAGGCAAAAAGCCGGTTCACAAAGTCGAGCTCGATCACATCGTGGTGCACGCCCGACTCACCGCAATGCCACGCCGCCAGCGGAATCTCGCGGTGATTGTGCTTCGCGCCGTAGTCGAAGCTCACCGCGCCCACGACCTCGTGTTCCGACCGCGCCCAGTGCAGCGCGGTCACAGAGTCCATTCCGCCGGAAAGCAGCACGAGCGTTTTCATTCCGGCAGGCGCAGCGTTTCGTCGAGATCAGGAAAGCGGGCCTCGCAGGTGAGCTGGATGCCGCCACGTGCGCCGAATTTCCCGCGCACCACGACCTGCTTTGGCGCGCAGGCTTTCACGATGTCATCGAGCACGCGGTTCACGATCGCCTCGTTGAAGGCAGCGTGATTGCGATACGAGGCGAGGTAAAACTTGAGCGACTTCGTCTCCACGCACTTCGCATCGGGGATGTAGTAGATTTCGAGGTGCGCGCTGTCCGGCTGGCCGGTGACGGGGCAGATTGAGCTGAATTCCGGTGCGCTGAGATGGATGCGGTAATTGCGTCCCGGCGTGCGATTGGGAAACGTTTCCAGCACCGCCACATCCGGCGATGCCGGCAGGCGGTTTTCCGATCTTCCGAGCAAGGTGAGGTCTGTTTCTTGAGCCATGTGCGCGCAGAATGCGGGAGAGAGGCCGGATTGCAAATGCGATGAGCCGCGAGGTCAAGATTGACCGATAGTTTTCCAAATCTGGAAGCGTTTCTGGATTTAGAATGCTCCAAGAAGCCTCCATTCCCATCACCGATGACTCGCTCGCGCCCGGCACCGAGCGCACGCTGGCCATCCTCGAACTCCTCGGCCGGCATCGCGCCGGGCTGAGCCTCACCGAGATCGCCCGCGAGCTCGACCTGCCGGTCAACTCCGTCTTCCGCATCACCGGCACCCTGCACAGCCGCGGCTACCTCCAGCGCCGTGAGGACGACAAGCGCTTCGTGCTCACGAACAAGCTCTTCGACCTCTCCCGCCCTCAAGTGCGCGAAAAGAGCCTCGTCGTCTGCGCCCTCGAATCCCTCAAATGGCTCCGCGATGCCTCCGGCGAGACCACGCAGCTCCTCACCAGCGTGAATCACAAGATGACCGTGCTGGAGCAGTGCATCTCCAGCCAGCCGATCAAAGTCAGCAGCACCGTCGGCCTGCAAGTGCCCATGTATTCCTGCGCCCCCGGCAAAGCCGTGCTCGCGCATCTGCCGCCTGCTGAACTCGATGCCTTCTTCGCGAACGTGAAGCTCAAACAATACACGACGACCACCCTCGCCACGCGCAGTGCCCTCGAAGCGGATCTCACCAAAACCCGCAAACGCGGCTACGCTACCGACCTCGCCGAAGGCCTCGAAGGCATCCACTGCGCCGCCGCCGCCGTGCTCGATGAGTATCGTTACCCCGTCGCCGCCGTCACCGTCATGGCCCCAAGCTTCCGTCTGAAACGCGACCAATTCGAAAAACTCGGCCACCTCTGCATCCAAGCCGCTGAAACCATCACCCGGAGGCTCCTGGCATGAAAATCCGTTTCTTTGGCAAGAAGATTCATGGGCAAGAAAATTTGTCCGAACTCTCATCTTCTAATTTTCTTGCCCCAAAATTTTCTTGCCAACTCTTTGCGATCCTTGGGCTCTCTGCTGGCCACTTAAGTGCTGCACCGACACCTCAACAACTCGACTTCTTCGAGTCCCGCATCCGCCCCATCCTCGCGCAGGAGTGCTACGAATGCCACAGCACCGCCACCAAGCAAAAAGGTGGCCTCGTCCTCGACTCCCGCCCCGGCTGGCAAGCCGGCGGCGACTCCGGCGACACCATCAAGCCCGGCGACCCGCAAAACTCCCTCCTCCTCCAAACGCTCAAACACGAGCACGAAGACCTCAAGATGCCCAAAAACGGCGCCAAGCTCGACGCCAAGGCCCTCGCCGACTTCGAGCAATGGATCCGCGAAGGCGCTCCCGATCCCCGCGATGCCCCGCCGAGCAAAGAACAAATCGAAAAGGAAACAGCCTGGTCTGCCACCCTCGCTCGCCGGAAAAACGAGTGGTGGGCGTTTCAACCGATCAAAGCTCAAAACTCAAAGCTGAAAACCATCGATGACTTCATCGACGCCGAGCTGAAAAAACAAAACATCCCCGCTGCCCCTCCTGCGGATGCCGCCACGCTCGCTCGCCGCATCAGCTACATCCTCACCGGCCTTCCACCGTCGGACTTGTCCGACAAGTCCGACCCGTCAGACCAAATCAACGCTCTCTTAGACTCCCCCGCCTACGGAGAAAAATGGGCCCGCCACTTCATGGACTGGGTCCGCTACGCCGAGTCCTACGGCTCCGAAGGAGATCCCGCCATCCCCTACGCCTACCGTTACCGCGACTACCTCATCCGTGCCTTCAACGACGATGTGCCGTATCCTCAGCTCATCAAAGAAGCCATCGCCGGAGACTTGCTTCCAAAACCACGCCTCAAGAACGGCCTCAACGAAAGCGCCATCGGCATCGCGCAGCTTCGCATGGTGCTGCATGGCTTCTCGCCGGTCGATTCGCTCGATGAGATGGTCACCTTCACCGACAACCAGATCGACACCGTCACGAAGGCCTTCCAGGCCCTCACCGTGAGCTGCGCCCGCTGCCACAACCACAAGTTCGACGCCATCAGCCAGACCGACTTCTACGCCCTCTACGGCATCTTCACCAGCACCCACCCCGCCGTCATCGACGCCAACGCCCCCGGCACCGGCGATGCCATCCGCGCCGAACTCCAAAAACTCAAAACCGAGATCAAAACCACTCTCATCACCGCCTGGCTCTCAAAGCTCCCTCAAACCACCGCTCCGAGCAAAACAGAGAACCGAGAACCGCGAACCGCGAACTTTGTTTTCCACGGCCTCCCCCACTCCAAACCCGGCGAATTCACCCTCCACGACAACACCCTCCGCATCCACCCCAGCGGCTACCTCTCGAACACCCTCACGCAAAAAGACCGCGCCGTCCTCTTCACCGACCGCTTCGAGAATCCCGGCGGCACGCTCTGGTTCCGCGTCGCTGGAAACGGCGGTGTTAAGGCCAAATACGTCGTGCAGAACTACCCGCGCACCGGCACCATTCACAAGGCCATCGAGCTCAAAGACGCCAAAGACGAAAAACTCAGCTGGCGCAGCCTCGACCTCGAATTCTGGAAGGGCGACGAAATCTTCCTCCAGCTCACCACCGCCGCCGACATGCCCGCCGAATACAAAGCGGACTCGCCGTCGTGGTTCATCCTCAACGACGCCGTCATCACCAAAGACGCCACACCGCCCCCCGCTCCAACTCCTTCCAAAGCATCGCCTCGCCAACTCATCACCGCCTGGCAATCCAACACCCTCACCGATGCCGACGCCGAAGCCCTCGACGCCCTCATCCAATCCAAACAGCTCTCCCTCGACTCCATCACTCCATTACTCCAGCGCTACCGCGACCTCGAAGCCAAACTCCCCCTGCCCACCCGCGTCCCTGGCGTCATCGAAGCCGATGCCAAAGACGCACCGCTCTTCGTCCGTGGCGACCACAAACAGCCCGCCGAGCTCGTTTCGCGTCGTTTTCTCGAAGCGCTGGACCCAACGCCCTTCTCCACCAAACAAAGCGGCCGACTCGAATTCGCCGAGCGCATGGCGGACATGAGAAACAACCCGCTCACCGCCCGCGTCATCGTGAACCGCCTCTGGCATCACGTCTTTGGTCGCGGAATCGTCGCCAGCGTCGATAACTTCGGCAAACTCGGTGATCTCCCGACGCATCCTGAACTGCTCGACTTCCTCGCCCAGCGCTTCATCGACTCCGGCGGCAGCATCAAAAGCCTGCTGCGCGACATGTTGATGTCGAAGACCTTCCAGCGCGCCTCCGGCAACAACGCCACCGATCCCGAAAACAAGCTCCTCAGCCACTGGAGCACCCGCCGCCTCGAAGCCGAGGCCATCCGCGATTCCATCGTCACCCTCTCCGGCAGACTCGATCCCACCCTCTACGGCGAATCCGTCGGCAGCGGCGATGAGCGACGCAGCATCTACGTCAAAGTCATCCGCAACTCACTTCCGCCCTTCCTCACCACCTTCGATGCCCCCGTGCCCTTCGCCACTCGCGGCAAGCGCGACTCCACCAACGTCCCCGCGCAATCGCTGACCTTGCTCAACGATCCCAACGTCATCGACTGGGCACGCAGTTGGGCTCTGCGCACGATCAACGACGATAAAGATCGCCCCGACGACCTCCGCATCCGCCAGATGTTCCGCGAAGCTTTTTCCCGCGAAGCCACCGACGACGAGATCCAACAAAGCCAGGCCTACCTGACCTCCCTCCAAGCCGAAAGCGCCGAACAAGCCCAAAAGCTCTCCCAACAAGAAAACCAACTCGCCGCCCTCAATCGCCAAATCAGCGCCATCCTCGAGCCCGCCCGCCAAAAACTCCTCCAAGCTCGTCCTTCCGTCACTTCAGTCTCTTCCGTCCCTTCCCCACTTGCCGAATGGACCTTCGATGACCTCAACGACACCCATGGTAAACTGCCGCTCAAGCTCACCGGCAATGCCCGCCTCGAAAACGGAGCCCTCGTCGTCGATGGCCAGTCCATGGCCGAAAGCGGTTCGCTGCCAAAAACACTCACCGCGAAGACCCTCGAAGCCTGGGTGCAGCTCGATGACCTCAAACAGCAAGGCGGCGGCGTCATCACCGTGCAGCACAAAGATGGTGGCTTGTTCGATTCACTCGTCTTCGCCGAAAAAACACCCGCGCACTGGGTTGCTGGCAGCAACTTCTTCGAGCGCAGCGAACTCTTCGAAGGCCCCGCCGAGACCGAGGCCGCCACACGTCCCGTGCATGTCGCCGTCGTCTATCAAGCCGATGGCACCATCCGCGGCTACCGCGATGGCCAACCCTACGGCCGCACCTACCGCAAAGCCCCTGGTGCCACCTTCGAGCCCGACCAAAGCCAGGTCCTCCTCGGCTGCCGCCACGCCAAACCCACCGGCAACCACGGCCTCCGCGGTCGCCTCTACCGCGCCCGCCTCTACGACCGCGCCCTCACCCCCGAGGAGATCGCCAAAACCGCCACCATCGAAGCCAACACCCTTCGCGAATCCGACATCCTCACCGCCCTCACGGAGCCTCAGCGCCAGCAACTCTATGCTCTTCAATCGCAACGCGACACTCTGAATCAAACCCTCGAAGCCGCTCGCACAGCAACGAGCACTGACTCCCCGAAAGTCCAAGCATGGACCAGCCTCGCGCAGTCGCTGATCAACCTCAAAGAGTTCATCTATCTTCGCTAGGTTGGCCGGTTCTCTGTTTTCAGTTCTCTGTTTCCAAACTTCCATATGAAAATCGAGCGTTTTGAAGACATCGAAGCTTGGCAGATCGCCAGAGAGGTCTGTGGAGCGGTCTATGCACTCGTCGCCTCAAGTGGTTTGGGGAAAGATTTCTCCCTCAAAGACCAGATGATCCGTTCATCAGGTTCTATCATGGATAACATTGCCGAGGGATTTGATGGCGGCACCAACAGAGAATTCATTCGTTTCCTCCAATACGCGAAACGTTCTTGCTCGGAACTCCAAAGCCAGCTCTACCGCTGCCTCGATCAGAGATACTGCACCACGGATCAATTCGATGCGCTCTATGCGCAGGCCAACCTCACTCGAAACAAGATCGGTGCCTTCATCAATTACCTGTCCAAACACCTCGACCGTCGCCCAAGCACCTATGACTCGTAAACTGAGAACCGAGAACCGAGAACTGAGAACAGGGAACGTTTCCCGCCGCGCCCTCCTCTCCCGCGCCTCCAGCGGCTTCGGCATGGCTGCCCTCGCTGGCCTCATGCAAGAAGACGCCCAAGCCGCACTCGTCCATCGTGCCAAGCGTTTCGCGCCGAAAGCACGCAGCGTCATCTTCCTCTACATGAGCGGCGGCGTGTCCCACGTCGATTCCTTCGATCACAAGCCGATGCTTAAGAAGTTCGAGGGAAAACCGATGCCGGTGGCGGTGAAGAAGACGCAGTTCAACAACAACGGCACCGTCCAGCCCTCGCACTGGGACTTCAAACCCTACGGCCAGTCCGGCATCGAGGTGAGCGACCTCTTTCCGCAGATCGGCGGCGTGATCGACGACATCTGCCAGCTCCGCAGCATGACCGCGAAGTTCAGCGAGCATGCGCAGGGGAACTTCTTCATGCACTCCGGCTTTCCCTTCCTCGGCTTCCCCAGCGCCGGTGCATGGACGAGCTACGGCCTCGGCAGCGAATCACACGATCTCCCCGGCTACGTCGTGCTGCAAAGCGGCGGCGCGGCCACGCCGCACGGTGGCGTCGGTCTTTTCAGCAATGGCTTCCTGCCCGCGCAGCATCAGGCCAGCATCGTGAAGGCCGACGAAGCCGAAGCCGTCGCCAACATCCGCCCACGTCAGCCGCACGACCTCCAGCGCCGCCAGCTCGACTTCATCGGCGCGATGGACCAGCGCTTTGCCAGCACCACGCAGCACGACACGCACATCGAAGCCGCCATTTCGAACTACGAGATGGCCTGGCGCATGCAGGCCGCCGTGCCCGACCTCTGCGACATCTCCGGCGAGACTGAAGCAACGAAGAAGCTCTACGGCCTCGACGATCCCGAGCCGAAAAAAGCCGCCTACGCCCGCCAGTGCCTCCTCGCCCGCCGACTCGTCGAACGGGGCGTGCGCTTCATCGAGCTCAGCACGCTGGCCTACAACCTCGGCGGCGGCAATGCGGCCAATCCTTGGGACCATCACGGCGCGATCAAAGAGGGTCACGGCAAGATGGCAAACCAGATCGACCAGCCCATCGCCGCGCTCATCAAGGACCTCAAAGCCCGCGGCCTGCTCGACAGCACCCTCATCGTCTGGGCCGGCGAATTCGGCCGCACGCCCTTCGCCCAAGGCACCAATGGCCGCGATCACAATCCCTACGGCTTCACCGTCTGGATGGCCGGCGGCGGAGTCAAAGGCGGGCACATCTACGGCGCTACGGATGAGTTCGGCTACAACGCCACCGAAAACGTCTGCACCGTCTATGACCTCTGGGCCACCGTCCTGCATCTGATGGGCCTCGATCACGAGAAGCTCACCTACCGTTTCGGCGGCCGCGATCTTCGGCTCACCGATGTGCATGGAAATGTGCTGCGCGACATCATCGCGTGAGAGAGTCCGCGCTCACTCGGACGGCTCGATCACGCTGCGCATCTGGCCTTTGCAGTCGCCGTAGGGCTGCCGCGGCTTGTATTCGTGGATCTGCTGCTGGCGCAGTTCGGCAAGCTCTTTGTGAACGGTGGCGACGATGACGCGGCCGTTTTCATGCACTTCCTCAGCCATTTTGAAGCCGGTTTCGATGCTGTGGCCGAAAATGTCCTCCAGCATCTCCACGACGTAGCGGAAAGTGTGCTCGTTGTCGTCGAGCAGGATCACATGCCAGGGTGGCTCCTGCCTGGGCAGCGGTTTCGACTGCTCCACCTGCCGTTTGGGAGGCGGGGCGGTGATGGCGGCATTTCTCGGGGATGACAAGGGGATGGTCACTGGATGCTCAATGGGGATCACGGCCCACAGATTCGACGAACTGCTGTTTGAGCCGCAAGTAGGCCTGCTGCCATTCGTCCAGGGCGCGCTGGAGCTCCATCGTCTGCCGCTCCAGCGCGGCGATGCGGCGTTGCGCGGCCTCGTCGGTGATGCCGGTTTTTTCATCCGGCCACTGGGTGCCGATGAAGGTCGTGGCGGCGCTGCGCATGTGATGAGGGCTGGCCTGGAACCACGCCAGGTCCGCCAGGCGTGACTCGGAATTGTCCAGGCAGTTGATGATGGTCACGTTTTCGTCGATCTCACCCGTGGCCAGGAATTCCTGGACCGTGGCGACATTCGTGGGGCCGTAGAGGTAGTTGTCCGGCATCTGGATGAGGTGGTCCATTTGCAGTTCCGGGACCATGGGCGCGCGCATCCAGGTCTGGCGGCTGTCGGGGGAGATTTTGTCGAGCGGGGAGATTTTGGCCTCGGAAGCCCAGCTTTGCAGTGTTTCGAGGTCCGTGGGGCCGAAGACTTCCTTGTCCGATGCTTTGTGAAGAAACCAGGTGCGCGTGCTCATGGCGGAAGGTATTCCCGTGGTCTGCGCTGCCAAGCGGCAAAATGCCGTAAAATGCCCTGAAACCCCTTCGTATCGTGCCGCCCCTCATGCCCCGCCTTGTTTTTTCCCTGTTTGCCGCCTGGGCGGCCTCCGCCGCCGAGCCCGCCGTCTTCACCATCCAAACGATGACGGCGCAGATGAAGTACGACACCGCCGAGATGCTCGTGGCCCCGGGCCAGCCGGTGAAGATTCATTTTCTGAACGGTGACGACCTGCCGCACAACCTCGTCTTCTGCCTGCCCGGCACGGACACCGCCGCCATGAGCCTGAAACAGATGGAAAAGCCCGAGGAGGCGCTGAAACGCAACTGGCTGCCGGACGACCAGCGCATCTGGCTCCACTCCAGAATGCTCAACCCGCATGAAAAGGAGGACCTGAGCTTCACCGCGCCCGACAAGCCGGGGACGTATCCCTATGTCTGCACCTTTCCCGGCCACGCGCTCACCATGCGCGGCGAGTTGAAGGTGGCTCCGATGGCGGAGGGGCTCAAAGATCTGCAATTCGCCCTTTACCTCGGCAACTGGCAGCAGCTCCCCGATTTCTCGAAGCTCACACCGCACCGCAAGGGCGCGGTGGAGGACAATCTGATCCAGGTGAAGCTGGACGATTACAAAAACGAGTTCGGCGTCGTGTTCACCGGCACGCTGAATGCCGCGCGGAAGGGATCGCACCGCTTCTACCTGTCCAGCGACGACGGCGCGCGCCTGCTCATCGACGGCAAGGAGGTGGTGAACCACGACGGCATCCATCCCGCCTCGGAGATCAGGGAAAAGTCCGTGTCGCTGGAGAAGGGGCCGCACGAGTTCCGGCTTGAGTACTTCCAGGCGTCCGGGAACATCGAGCTGTATGCGGCCTACAAGGGCGCGGACACGCAGATCACGCCGCTCTCGAAGTGGCTGCACCCGCGGTGGAAAGGCGGCGCAAAGCCGAAGAGGGAGCATGAGCCGATCCCGCTCGTGGCGAGGGACGAGCCGGTGATCTACCGCAACTTCATCCAGGGCGCGGGCAACCGCGCCATCGCCGTGGGTTATCCTGGCGGGGTGAACATGGCCTGGAGCGCGGAGAGCATGAATCTGGCGCTGGTCTGGCGCGGGGCCTTTATCGACGCCGCACGCCATTGGAACTCACGTGGCGGGGGGCACGAGCCCCCCATGGGCTATGATGTCCTGCGCCCCACCGGGGAGGTGACGCCCGCTTTGTTCATCACCGAAAAGGCGGACGTGGAATGGCCCGTGTGGGACAAATCGAAGCGCTACGATGGCTTTGCGTGGAAAGGTTACACCCTGGATGCCGCGCGCAGCCCTGTCTTCCGCTACACCTGGCATGGGGCGCGGGTGGAGGAGAGCTACGCGGCCTCTGGAGACGGGAACAAGCCGCAAGGCGCTCCCACGCTCGCGCGCACGGTGAAAATCGACGGCACGCTTCCCGCAAACGCGTGGTTCCGCCTGGCCACCGCGTCGAAAATCGAGGACCAGGGGAACGGCCGCTATCTTTGCCACGAGGGGAACATGAAATTCGTCATCACCGCGGCCGGGGTGCGGATCGCGGGGAAAAACCTCGTCATGCCCGCGGTTACCGGCACGTTGTCCGTGACTTATGCCTGGCCTTGAGCCGTGTCGTTGACCTCAGGACCGCTCCACCACCGCTCCGCGGCCGATGCCCCGGTACTGGAAGCCAAAGTCCGCCGCGGCCACAGGGTCGAGCAGGTTGCGTCCGTCAAAGATCAGCGGCGTGCGCATGACCTCCCGCAAGTCGGAAAGGTCCACGCTGGCGAACTCCGCCCACTCCGTGGCGATGATGAGCGCCTCCGCCCCGGTGGCGGCCTCCAGCGGGCTGGAGGCAAGCTTGATCTTCGACGCCACGGGGAGCAGGCGGGCCTTGTCCATCGCCTTCGGATCGTAGGCGGTCACCTCCGCGCCTTCGGCCACGAGAGCCTCGACGACACGGATGGCCACAGAGGAGCGCACGTCATCCGTATTCGGCTTGAAGGCGAGACCCCAGACGGCGAGTTTTTTCTCCTTCAGCACCCACAGCGCCTCGCGGATGCCGTCGAGGAAACGCTGGAACTGATGCTCGTTGATGCGCTGCACCTCCTCCAGGAGCGTGAAGGGCGTGCCGAGCTGGCGGCTGATGGCGATGAAGGCGGCGATGTCCTTGGGGAAGCACGACCCGCCATAGCCGAGCCCGGCGTTGAGGAAGGCGCGGCCGATGCGCTTGTCCGTGCCGATGCCCTCCGCCACCTTCAGCACGTCGGCTCCTGACATCTCGCAGATCTCGGAGATGGCGTTGATGTAGGAGATTTTGAGCGCGAGGAAGCTGTTGGCGGCATGTTTGATGAGTTCGGCGCTGTTGATGTCCGTGACGAGCACCGGGGCCACAAACGGCTCGTAAATCTTCTGCATCAGCGCCAAGGCGCGGTCACTGTTGCCGCCGATGACGATGCGGTCTGGCTTCATGAGGTCCTCCACCGCGCTGCCCTCGCGCAGGAACTCGGGGTTGCTCACCACGTCGAACTCGACGCCGGGTTTCGCGTAGCGGCGGATGGTGGAGGCCACGCGCTCGCCCGTTTTGACCGGGACGGTGCTCTTATCGACAATGACGCGGTAGGAGCCGAGGTGCACGGCGATCTCACGCGCCACCTTTTCGATGAAGCTGAGATCGACGCTGCCATCCGGCTGCGGCGGTGTCGGCACGGCGATGAAAAGGACCTCGCCATGCTCCACCCCCTCCTCCGTGGCGGTGGTGAAGCGCAGTCGGCGGGCGGCCACGTTCTTTTTGACCAGGGACTCCAGCCCCGGCTCATAAATGGGGATTTCGCCGGCCAGCAGCGTTTCGACTTTCTTCGGGTCATTGTCCACGCAGAGCACATGATGACCCGCCTCGGCGAAACATGCGCCTGTGGTGAGTCCGACGTAACCTGATCCGATGATGGTGAGCTTCATGAGGGTGAGGCAGGTACCCTAGAGGCGCGCTCCGGGGTTCTCAAGCAGAGAGGCGGACGCATTTCAGATCGGGCGCAGGCGGTTGCGCTCATTGGGGGTGTGGCACACCGGGCAGATGGTGACGGAGGATTTGCTTTTCGGGTCCCGCGCGTAGGCGGTGGCGCAAATCCGGCACTGGATGGCGATGCGGCGGCGGTGGGTCTCCCGGCGGCGTTCACGCACAAAGGTCCAGAACCAAAGCAGGCACACGACTGTGACACCGACGGCCATGAACAGCATGATGAGATCGCTGAGGTGGATGGGGATCATCGGTCAGTGCGCGGGTTGTTTCCGGAGGCGGGCGCGGACTCCCAGCGGAAGCCCAGCGTGCCCCACTGGCGCGCGGTTTTGGGATCGGCGGTGAAGCGCAGCGCGGCGACCGCGGCCTGGAGTTGCCGCATCAGGGCGGGGTCGTCCACAGGATGCAGCGGCAAGGCCACCAGCACCTGCCCGGCGGCACCGATCGCCACGCGGAACTGGATGCTGTGCGGATCGGCGACGGGCAGCGCGGGCAGGCTCATCTGGCCCTGAGCCCGCTTGGCGATCTCCGCGCCCGGGATGGCGCGCAGCATGACGGCGGGCGGTTGCCCTGACGGCAGCGTGGCACGCGGCGGGACGGCGGGCAGCACGGGCGTGGCCGGAGTGAAGATGCGCGGCATGCGCGCGGCCACCGGTGCCTCCGGCATGGGGAGGAGGCGCATTTTCGCACCGTTGAAGCTGGGCTGGAAGGACGGAAACGGAGCCGATGAGGAAAGGAGGCCGTCCTCCGTGGGAAACAAGGCAAAACTCTTGTCCTGCGCGCGGTGGATGATGACGCGTGCAGCGGGATCCGCAGGATCGAGCACCACGATGTGCCGGGGCGTGGCGGAGGCGCGCTGCATGGACGGGTAGGTGATGCGGAAGACCAGGAAAAAGACCGTCATCAGCCCCGCAAGAACGATGAAGGCCGCCGCCAGATGCAGCATTGAACGGTCGCGGATTTTCCAGGCAAAGGTCAGCATGACGGATTTACTGCTGGGGAGAGACCGTGGCCAGCGCCACCGCGTAGCCCTGCTCGTGGGCGATGTTGGTCACCTCCAGGAGGCGGCCGCCGGGTGCCATGCGGTCGTGGTGGATGATGGCCCGGCGCTCGCCATCGCGCTGCTTCTTGAGCATGTCTGCCAGGCCGGTGATCTCGACCGGGCTGCCGTCAAAGTAAATAGTGGAGCCCGCGCCCGCCGGGATGGTGATGATGTGCGCGCGGTCAAAGCCGGTGAGGCGTGAGGTTGACTCCGGCAGGTCGATGTTCAGCCCTGACTTGTCCACAAAACCACGGCTGAACAGGAAGCAGATCATCAGCAGCATGATCGCGGTCATGAAGGGGGCGGCAAAGAGCCACGGGCTCTGGCGCGGGAGATTGGATTCGAGCTTCATGATGGGGAAAAGAAGCCGGAAGACCGCCTGCGGGCAAGACAATTGATGCTCCGATGCTGTCTTGATGTTTCGACCGCCCCGCCTAGCACTTCGGTTGATGTCTTCCTCCATCGACCTCATCACCTGGGCGGCCCGCGAGGCTGCGGAGACGCCTGTGACGGGCAGTGCTTACTTCACCGCTCTGGAGCAGGAGATGAGCCGGGAGGTCTTCACCCGCACGCAGCGGCAGTTTTTCTTCGCCGTGCGCTATTTTTCACGTCCCATGGCCGCGCTCACCGCGCGGATGCCGGACTCCATCTCACGCCGCGGATTGGTGCATAATCTGGCGGAGGAGCATGGGGCGGACGAGGCGCATCCGGCGCGGCTCGACCCGGAACTGGCGCATGACCGGACGTTTTTGCATTTTTTGGGCACACTGGGCGTCAGCAAGGAGGAAATGTGGCAGATCCGCGAAGGCCCGGCGGCACGCGCCTTCAACAACACCCTCATGGGCGTCTGCCACATGGAGCCGGTGCCGCTGGCCTTCGGCTGCATGGGCATCATTGAGCACGCCTTCGCGGGCATCTCCGCGCGCATCGGCGCCACCGTGGTGCGGCGCGGCTGGATTCGCGAGGAGGAGCTTGTGCATTACAAACTGCACGCGGAGATCGACGAGAGACACGCGGCGGACTTTTTTGAAGTCGTGTCCACGGACTGGAAGGCGGGCGCGGCGCGGCGTGTGGAGATCGAGGATGGCGTGCACCTCGGCCTGCATGTCTTCCGCCGCTTCTATGACGATCTTTATCAGGAAGCCGCCGCATGAAGACGCAACCGCCAGCGCTGCCCGCCGAACTGCTGCGTGAATGCCACCAGCGGCACGCGGCGGCGCATTTCACGCGGCTGGCGGTGTTTGTGGCGCTTTATCTCGCCGGCGCAGCGGGCGCGGTGCTCGGCGCGCGGCTGGTCGCGGCCTGGTGGCAGTGGATGCTGCTGCTGCCGCTCTACCTGCTGGCCGCGGCCTCGCTGCATGGCATCAGTCTTTTCACGCACGAGGCCGTGCATGGCACGCTGATGAAGAACCGCTGGCTGAACGGCCTGCTGGGCGCGCTGTGCGCCATGCCGGTGCTGCAAAACTTCAGTGCCTACCGCGTGCTGCACTTGCGTCATCACGCTGATCTCGGTGGTGATGCGGATCCCGACCACTACGCCGCCTACACGCGCTGGAGCTGGCTCATTTTCCTCATGAACTGGCTGCGCCTGCTCGCGGGCTATCCCATCTACATCACGATGATCCCCGTGCTGGGCTTCAAACACGGCCGCGCGGGGGAGCGCGCGGGCATTTTGGCGGAGGTCGCCGCCACCACGGTGCTGGCGTGGCTCTGCGTCACGCAACTGCCCGCCGCATGGCTCATTCACGGCTGGGCCGTGCCGATGCTGCTCATCAACACGATGGTGAACATCCGCGGCATGAGCCAGCACACGCTGCTGCCCCATGGTGACGACGAGGTGCTCGGCACGCGCACGATCCTGACCACGCCGCTCGTGCGCTTCTTCATGTGCAATGAGAACTACCACTTGGAGCATCATCTCCATCCCGGTGTGCCCTGGCACCACCTGCCGCGCGTGCATGAGGCGCTGCGTGATCCGTTGAAAAGCCTCGGCGCGCCCTTCATCCCGTCCTACACCTCCTTTGTGGTGGAGTTCATCCGCGACAGCCTCCGGCGCGGCCCGCTGGGGAAAAACAGAGCCGCGTGAAGCTGATGAACCGCCGTATCCAGATTCACGAGGGCTTTTACCTCGCGCTGGGCGGCGCGGTGAGCGTGGCGCTGCTCGTTTTCGGAAGCTGGAAGCCCGCGTCGCTCATCGTTGCTGCTCTGATCGCGGCCTATGCGCTTGTCTTGCAGAAGACGGCCCGCGGTAGTGTCACGCGAGTTCTGGCCGCATACGTGGTGACGTGGGCGTTTTATATGGGCTCGTCCGTGATCGTTGACTGGCTGCCCTCTTCTTTGCGGCAATACACCCTGCACCAAATCGACGCGCTCCTGTTTAACAGGCTGGTAGCAAAGATGGTGGAGGGCGCTTTCACATCATGGCAGAACGACCTGCTCTCAGCCGGCTATATGAGCTATCATGTTTACCTGCATTGGGTTTTGATCGACTCGCTGCGCCGCGGTTCAATGTGGCGGGAGGCGCTTGGAGAGCGCCTGTTTCTGGCCTTCGGCTTCGGTTTTGTCGGCTACTTGTTCTTCCCGGCGGCCCCTCCCCTCACGGCATTCCCCGGACTCCAGCCGGATGCCATCGCGGGCGGCTTCCTCACCCGTGCCAACGAATGGCTGAATGCCCACATGGCGGCTCGCTACGATGCCTTTCCCAGCCTGCACGCTCTGGTCACCGCCACATTGCTGTCATGGGACTGGCGTCATGCGCGCTGGCGTTTTCGCATCATGCTGCTCCCCTCGCTGCTGATGCTGGCGGCCACGCTGGCGCTACGGCTGCATTATGTCGCGGATTTGCTCGCCAGCGCGGCGTTGTTCCTCATTTTGAGCCTTCTGCATGCCAACCGACTTATTGACCGCCGCGCATCCCTGGGCGCTTGAAGCCGCCCGGCTCCCGCTGGCCTTTGCGCAGGTGCGCGAGGATCCACGCCTCGATCTGGAGATGGCGGATTCGCTTCCCGATAAAGCGGTCGTTGTCATGATTGCCTCTGGCGGCGAAACCGTGGTGCCGATGGCGCGTCACCGCCGTGTGGCGCGCATCCATGCGGTGGACATGAATCCCGCGCAGGTCGCGCTTTCGCGTTTGAAGTGCCGCCTGGCCGCCCTTTTGACGCCGGGCGGCTCCTGCCGCCTGCTCGGCCATGAGCCGATGCCGCCGGAGCAGCGTGACAAGGCGATGCGCGCCCATCTGGCCGCGCTGGAACTGCCGGAGGACGTTTTTGGACATCCTTCCTTCATCGCGGAGCATGGCGCGGATCACGCGGGGCGCTACGAACGCTGCTTTGCGGAACTGCGGCACGTTTTGAGGCCAGGGGACAGTTTGCTGAATGAAAACATCCTCGACGAGGCGCTGCGCCAGGTGATGTCCCTGCCAAATCTAGTGGCGCTCTTTGGCGCTGAGGCCACGCAGGGGCCTGCGAGACCGTTTCACGAGCATTTTGCCTGGCGCACACGCGTGGCGTTGGCGCGCGCGGACGCGGCGGTGAATCCGTTTTTGTGGCAGATGTATCGCGGTGTCTTCCCACCAGGGGTTCGTTACGACTGGCTCGAAAGCCCCGCCATTTCTCATGCGGAGCTGCACTGGCACCACGGACGCATGAGTGATGTGCTCGACACCTTTGCAAACGCCAGCGCCGATTGTGTCCATCTTTCGAACATTCTCGACTGGCTCGACGCGGAGGCTGCCGCGGCCACGCTGGCCGCCGTGCGCCGTGTTTTAAAGCCCGGCGGCCGCCTCCTCGTCCGCCAGCTCAACTCCACCCTCGACATCCCCGCATGCGGAGCAGGCTTTGTGTGGGACAGGGCGCTTGGCGCGGCGATGGAGCTGCGTGACCGCAGTTTTTTCTACCCGCGCATCCATCCCGCCACCCGCGCATGAACCTGCACTGCCTGCACGACACGCCGCACGCCTGGCTCGCGGAGGCGCTGGAGCGCTTCGAGGGGCAGTTCTGGTATCCGCTTGGGCCGGGGCGGCGTTTCCGCATCTCGCACGGGCGGGACTATCTGCCGTTTTTTCAGGCGATGGGCCGCGCGACCGTGCTGGTGGCGGAACGAGGCGGCGAGGTGCTCGGCACGCTGGCGCGAGTCGAGCGGCGTGTCCGCATCCTTGAAGAAAACAGGCTCGTTCACTACCTTTGCGACCTTAAAGTGGCCCCGTCCGCGCGTGGTGGCCGTGTGCTGCCTGCACTGATCCAGGAAACGCGCCGTCAGATCGAGGCCAGCGGCTCGCACGCCTGCTACAGCATCGTCATGGGCGGCACCGGCCGCACGCCGGCGGACTACACAGGGCGCGGCGGCATTCCTCCTTTTCAACAGTTGGCGGACCTCATGATCCTGCGCTTTTCCGCGTCAGCGCCGCTTGATGCGCCAGCGCCCATCGAAGAAACCGTTCCCTGGATGCCTGCGGAGAAGGATCTGCGAATCACCGGCGGCCACAGCGCCCTCCGTTCGCTCCTGCAACCCGTCGAACTGCGTGTTGCTGATGCCTGCGCTGTGCTGGAGGACACCCGGCGCGGCAAACGGCTCTGGATGGAAGACGGTGACGAACTGGTCTCCGCGCATCTTGCCAGCCTGCGGTTTTCATCCACACCCGCAGCCGCCGTCTTGATCCAGCGATCCCTCCTGGCCGCGCAGCAGGCTGGTTTTCCTGCTGTCTTCACCGCCATGCCTCTCTCCGTGTGGTCCGCTCTCCGTTCTCACGTGATCCATTTGTCCCCCCAGGAGGCTCCTGCGTTTCTTTTCGGCCACGATCTGCCTGCCGGGCATGATTGGTGGGTGGACACGGCGGAGATTTGAAGAGAAACTTGAGTGCGCTCTGTAACCGTCTCCCGCCGATGTCCAAGAAACAGGAGCCATGCCCCCTCTTTTCTCGAAAATCGCCCTTGTTTGCCTTGCTCTGACGGTGCCGCTGCTCGCGCAGCCGGTGACGACGACGGGCTTCAACAACGCCTACCGCCCGGAGGCGCCGGGCACGCTGCTTTCACATCCCATTTCGAACGGATCAGAGCCGATCGGGCGGACGACTTCGATCAATTACCTCAACGGGTGGATCATCGTGGGCGCGGAGCAGCCGGGATCGCGGGACGGCTCGGACTGGCTGATGCGCGTGTATGACATCGCCGATCCGGCGAACCCGGTGCGACGCTTCCCCTCGGACTTCGGGCTGGCGTATGAGGGTGACTTTTGGTACTTCGGCAATGTGGGCGTGCATGCACATGGCACGATGCAGTGGGACTCCCTGCTGCTGCCGCAGGTGATGCGGGTGCAGGGCTTCGGCGGGCTGGTGGAGCGCGGCGGCACGAACGGCATCCCGCAGCTCAGCCAGGTGCCCATCGGCTACGACCGCGGCAGCATGGCGGGGCCGTGGGAGGTGAACGCGCTGTGGTACAACTCGCCGGACGCGAACATTGACATCCGCCAGGCCTACCTGACGGGCTCGGGCTTTGTCGCTTTCAACACGGTGGCCAGCCTGGATCATGTGGGCCAGTTCGGCGGCGGGGACTGGCATCCGATGCTCTTTGGCGATCTGCTGATCATGGCGCGCAGCGGCGTGGCGGGGCATGACGGCGTGGTGGTGTATCGCCTGGAGTATCACAACTTTGATGACCCGGTGCGCGCGAACCGCTCCATCACACCGCACTTTGTCGGCTCGCTGGATGGCGGCTTCCAGGGCTACTGGCCGAACTTGTTCAGCGATGGCACGGGGCTTTATGTGATCGGCTCGACGACGGACATCCTCATCGGCGCGGACATCACGCAGGCTGCGGACCCGGCGGGGGATGGCTCCGTGCATGTGGCGGCGAGCCTGACGGTGCCGAATTTCACGAACGCCTCCTATCCGGTGTATCAGGACAACTTCGGCTTCATCCACAACCGCAAGGTGGACATGACGCGCTTCCTTGCGGGCGATGCGAACCCGATCGTGCTGAGCTTGAACGAAACAAATCCGCCGCGCCCGCCGGGAGCGCCCGCGCTGCCGGGCGGGGCCATCGTGGGCGTGGACACCTCGCAAATGTCGCTGCCGTTGGGGAATCTGTGGCTCACGGGCGGTTATCCTATTCCGGGGACCAATCAGGGCCTGGGCGTGTGGGTGCATCAGCAGGAGCCGGACACCGCGCCGCCGCAGGTGAGCTACCACATCCCGCAGACGAATCGCGTGAATTACCCGCGCCACGCGCCGCTGAGCTTCCTGCTGCATGAGCACTCGCGCGCGGGCGGTCCGCGCAACGGCATTGACTTCACCGTGCGCCCCGTGGGGGAAGGGGATGTGCTGGGCGCGTTTGTGCCCGGCTTTCTCATCCACGACTTCGCGGGCGTGCTGACCTTCACGCCGGATGCCGGGCTGGCGGCGGACACGACGTATCAGGTGGACTTTTTGAGTGATCCGGGCACGGAGACCGGCTTTCGCGACGCGGCGGGGAACTACATCGAGCCGTACTCGTTCCGCTTTGCCACTGGTGGCGGGATCAATGCCACCGCGCCGCCTGTGATCGGCAGTGTGACGGCGGATGCGTATCAACCCGCGCCCAGTCAGCAGGTGACGGTGACCGTGGCGGCCACGGGGGATCCGGTGTTGGAGTATCGCTTCAACTTTGACGGCACCTGGTCGGACTGGGACACGGACAACTTCGCCAGCCACACCTACACGAGCGCCGGCCGCCCGCGCGTGCTGGTGCAGGTGCGGGACGGACATGGCAGCATCGTCCACGGCTCGCTGCGGCTGCTGGTCATCACACCACCACCTGCCGGACCGCGTCCGACGCAAAGCAGCACGCTGGCCGTGGGGGATGACGCGGGCACGCGGCGAGTGTGGAGCGTCAATCCAGACGCCAATACGGTCACCGTGGTCAATGCCGTCACCGGCACAAAAGAAGACGAATATGCCGTCGGTGCCGACCCGCGCGGCATCGCGCGGGATGTGAACGGGCGCTACTGGGTGACGTGCCATGATAGCGATGAAATCCGCGTGTTGAATGCCGATGGCAGCGCTCATGCGACGATCCCGCTGGCCTACGGCTCCGCGCCGCATGGCATCGCGCCCTCGCCGGAAGGCTCGCTGCTTTATGTCACGATGTTCGGTTCCGGGCAGGTGCATCGCTACTCGGCGGCGGCTCCGGGTGATGCGCCGCTGACGGTGACGGGCCTGGACACACCGCGTGCCATCGCCATCAGCGCGGACGGCTCGCGCGTGCTGGTCACGCGCTTCGTTTCAGCGGAGTTGCACGCGGAGGTGCGGGAGTTCAATGCCTCGCTGGCGGTGGTCCGGACCTTCACGCTCAGCTCGGCGAACACGCTCGATGGCGGCGACCGCGCGGCGGGTGTGCCGAACTACCTCGCGGGCATC
This sequence comes from Verrucomicrobiaceae bacterium, assembly GCA_015075365.1. Classification (GTDB taxonomy): domain Bacteria; phylum Verrucomicrobiota; class Verrucomicrobiia; order Verrucomicrobiales; family Verrucomicrobiaceae; genus Prosthecobacter. The sequence continues at coordinate 1,175,407 of JABTUN010000002.1, read as the reverse complement.
GCCATCTCGCCGGATGGCACGCGGGCGGCTATCGTGAGCAAGCAGGACAACACCCTGCGCGGCACCTTCTTCGGTGTGGGCAATCTCACGCATGAGACGACCGTACGCGCGGTCATTTCGTTCCTCGATTTGAACAGCAACGCCGAGATCCCGCACTCGCGCCGTGACTTTGACAACAGCGACAGCCCCAGCGCGGTGACTTACACGCCGCTGGGGGACATGCTGCTCGTGACGCATCAGGGGAACAACCGCGTGGTCGGCATGGACGCGCTGAACCTCGCGCCGCTGACGGAGCAGATCGTTCAAGGCTCCATGATCACGCAGCCGGCGGTCATCGCGTTTGAAGTCGGCACCGGACTGGTGCCGCAGGGTGTTTTGATGGATGGAACATCAAACCGGCTCTTCACGCAGGACTTCATGGGCCGCAGTGTGACAGTGCGGAACGCCGCGCCGCTCCTGCTGCAAAATCAAACCTCGCTGCCACTGGTCGCCACCACTCCGGCGGTGGACACCGAGCTGCTCACCGCGGGCGTGTTGCTCGGCAAACAAATCTTCTACAACGCCGCCGATCCACGCATGAGCGCGGACAGCTACATCTCCTGCGCGACATGTCACATTGACGGCGGCCACGACGGGCGCGTGTGGGACTTCACCGGCCGCGGCGAAGGACTGCGCCGCACCACCGATCTGCGTGGTCGCAGCGGCCTGGGGCATGGCGCGGTTCATTGGAGCGGGAACTTTGACGAGATTCAGGACTTCGAGCACGACATCCGCGGCCCCTTCGGCGGCACGGGCTTTTTGAATCTCACTCCGCAGCAGTTCGCCGGGCAGCATCCATCGCCCGCGAGCGGCAAGACCGGCCTCAGCGCCGATCTCGATGCCCTGGCGGCCTATGTGTCCTCTTTGACGCCCGAGCACACGCCGCGCAGTCCGCATCGAAATGCGAATGGAACGCTCACCGCCGCTGCCGTGGCCGGACAGGCCGTTTTCACCGCGCAAAACTGCGCCACATGCCACAGCGGCACGAGCTTCACGAACAACGTGCTCATGAACGTGGGCACGCAGTCCGCGCTCAGCGGCGCGCGGCTTGGAGCGGTGCTGCCCGGCATTGACACACCAAGTCTCCACGGCCTGCATGCCTCGCGGGTCTATCTGCATCATGGCCAGGCGGAGACACTTGGCGGTGTCTTCAACTATGCGGGCGGTTTGTGGCTCCCAGGCGCGGCGGGTGAGTTTTTTGGTGGTGGCACGGGCCCGTTCAATGACGATCCAGCCCAGGGCGGCGGTGGATTCAATCGCGGTTACTTCAATGGCTCCGCGGCCTTCCTCGGCGGCACGGACGGCGTGTCTGGCGTGCGTTTCACCAATGTGGACGGCGGCACGGGTGGCATGGCGCGCATCGCGCTGCGCTACGCGCGGCAATATGGCGGGGGCACCGCGCATGTGAGCATCAACGGCGCGCAGCAGACCATCGGCGTGGAGCGGCAGTTCCCGGACAATGGCTGGCAGGTCAGCGGTTGGCGCTGGCTGGTGATCGAGGCTCCGCTGAACGCGGGCACGGACAACATCATCGAAGTGCTGCGCGGCAATGGGGATCTCTTTTTGAATGGCATCCTCGTCGCGAACGCCTCGCAGCTCGCCATCGCGCAGCCGCATCGTGTGGTGGAAAGCCTGCCGTCGGGTGAACGCGACAACCTGCTGGCCTATGTGCGGGAGATTGACGGACGTGACGCCGCTGGCGTGCCGTTGCCGCCGCCGGATGCGCCTTCACCGCAGGCACCGGCCATCGTCAGCGAGCCTGCGGACATCACATTGGCCGTGGGGAACGCGCTGCATTTCGTCGTGGCCGTGAGCGGCACGGGGCCGTTTGATTTTGTGTGGCGTCGCGGAGTGACGGTGGTCGGCACCAACAGCCCGGAGCTGTACATCGCCAGTGTGAACGCTGGCGATGCTGGCAGCTACACGGTGGAGGTCACCAATGCGCATGGCGATGTGACCACGACCCCCGCGCAGGTCACGGTGAATGACGCGCTGAGCGTGGTCACGACCTCGCTGCCGGTGGCGACCGTGGGCGCGGCTTACAGCACGAATCTGGCCGCCGCAGGCGGGGTTGGCACACGCGACTGGAGCATTACAGGCGGTGTTTTGCCTCTCGGCATGAGCCTGAGCAGCGGCGGCGTGCTCAGTGGCACCGTGAATGCTCCGGCACGCGCGATTTTCACCGCGCAAGTCAGTGACAGCTCTGGCAGCGCCTCGCGTGAATTGCAGCTCGATGTGCAGCCTGCGGGCGGCTTTGTGAACGATCCTGATCTCATCCTGCACTACACCTTTGACGAAGGCGGCGGCACGCAGGTGTGGGACAGCGCCGCCACAGGCAACAACCACGCGACCACGGTGGGCAACGCGCACTGGGTTCCGGGCGGGCGTTTCGGCGGCGCTTATGGTCCGGCGGATGCGAGCGCGACGTTGAACCGCTTCTTCCCCGCGAATCAAGGTGACTTGGACTTTGTTCCGCGCGGCGATGCCTTCACGGTTTCCGTCTGGGTGCGCAGCACCTTCGTGGGCGGCTATCGCACGATCATCGGCAAGGATGACGGACAGATCAGCGGCTATACGCAGATGCGCCTGTGGGCGACGAACCCGCTGACGAATGTCCAGGGCGCGAATGGCGGGCAGTTTGGCGGCCAGCTCGCCACCACGCCCGCGCTGAACGACGGCCAGTGGCATCTCCTGACGATGACCAGCTTCAACGACGCGGGCACCTGGCGCACACGCGTCTATTACGATGACGGCACGCTGTTCAACCAGTTCAACACCGGCCCCGGTGGCACCACGCCCGGCCTGCTGCGCATCGGCGACACCACACTCGGTGGCAACTCGTGGAACGGCCAGCTTGACGACCTGCGCATTTATCGCCGTGCTTTGTCACCAAGCGAGGTGGCACAGCTTTACAGCCCGCCCGTCGGCCCCACGGTGAACATCGCGCTGGCACCGGGACAGCAGGCGGACAGCGCCCGTCCATATGTGGAGTTTGACGCGACCTTTTCTGAACCAGTCACGGGCCTGACAGTGGATGATTTCACGCACAGCGGCACGCACGCCCTGCTCATGACGCTCGTGGAAGGCACGCAGTATCGTCTGCGCATCGCCGGTTACACGGCGGGTGTCGTTTCCGCTCAGCTTCCCGCCGCGCGCGTCACGGCTGTGAGCGATGGCGAGCCGAACAATGCGTCCAACATCGCCTCCGTCACTTACTCGCCGCCGGTGGATGACGACCTCGCGCCGCTCTCGGATGAGTTTGAAGACGCGGCCACGCTCACGGATTGGCAGCGCAATTACCTCTTCGAAGGCTGGACCGGCGCGGACAAGCTGGAGGTGTGGGACATTGACACCAGCCGCGACGGCCACATGCGGCTCGTGCCATACGCGAGCAGTTGGTACCAGCCCTACACCGGCGCGTATGCCTTCAAAAATGTCACAGGCGACTTCGTGGTGACGATGCGCATGCATGCCGCGCGTCGTGGCGGGCTGCCCGGACGACCCACCTCCAGCTACAGCCTCGGCGGCATCATGGTGCGCACGCCGCGTGGATTCACCAATGCCGCGCCGAACCCCGATCCCGGCCCCGGCGTCGTGCTGCCCTGGCCGCCCAGCGGCTACACCACCCCTTGGACGCCGAATTCGGAGAACTACATCTTCCTCTCCTACGGCTACGCCGATGCGGCCACGTGGGGCAATGTGCCCGACACCTGGTATAATGAGGTGAAGACCACCCTTAATGGCGTCTCCACCCTCTACGCCACCCAAAACGGCATCCCCGCGAACACGGACCTCGTCACGCTCCAAGTCGTGCGCTCTGGCAATGTCTTCGTGGTTTTGCGTCGTCATGGCGAAGGCGGCCCGTGGATCATCGAAAACCGCTTCACGCGCAATGACATGCCCGCCACGCTCCAGGTCGGCATCACCACCTACACGGACTGGGCCTCCGCCTCCGCGCAGAATCCATTCCACCACAACCGCACCGTGAACACGGGTGGCAATCCCGACCTCGTGGCCGATGCCGGCTATTTCCGCCTCCGCCGCCCGGATGCCGCCATCACGCCCGCGGCGCTGCAAAGCTTGCCAGTCACAGGTCCGGGCGGCGCTTTGGCCCAGCTCGCCGGCACCGCTCTGGAAAACGCGCTGGGCGATAGCGTGGACGCGGCGCATCAGCCAGGAGAAAGCTTTGACGACTGGCTCGTCGCAAACCTGACGCCTGCGCAGCTTGTACATGCCGGAACAGCCGATCCACAAGGCGACGCGAATGGAAACGGCCTGCCCAATCTCCTCGAATTCGCCCTTGGCAGCGGCGACATTGCCCCGCTGAGCCTGCAAATCACGGGCGGTACTGCCCGGCTCACGCTCACACGCAACAGCGCCACCCGTGGCGTCACCCTCATCGTCGAGCGAACCCACGACTTTATCACGTGGACTCCCCTGGCCACCAGCATCGACGGTGCTCAGCCGACCGGCACGGCCACGATCAGCGAAGGAACTGGAAGCGTGCGCGTGATGAGCGTCGAATCACCTGTTCCTGGAGTGCCCGCGTTTTACCGGGTGCGCGTGGTGATGAACTGAAGCGCTGATTTTCCTGTCCGGTTTGTCCGCCTCATGCGAGATAGTCGGAACCGCATGAACATCGCCGAAACCCACGCTGCGCAGGTTTTCCTCGCCCATCACGACTTTGTGAAGGGCGTGGCGCTCAAGTATGCTCCCTGGCCGGGCCTGATGGAGGACATCACGCAGCAGGTCTTCCTCGAATTCATGGCGAAGGAGTCGAAATGGGACCTTAGCAGCGATGCGAGGCCGCTTTTGGCCACGATGACGCGCCACATCGCCATGCGGCTGTGGCGGGAGCGCACGCGTCAGCAGCCGGACGTGGTGCAAAAGCTCGCCGATCACATCCGCCAACTCGCGGAGGAGCGCGAGACGCCGCCGCGCTACGAGGACGAGGTCCGCGTGCTGCGCACCTGCCTGCAAAAGCTGCCGCAGAAGAGCCGCGAGCTCGTGGAGCTCTATTATTACGACGATGTCGGCACGCCGCAGATCGCCGAGCAGATTCAGATGAAGGCCGACACCGTCTGCCGCGCCCTCTCCCGCGTGCGGGAAAAGCTGCGCGAGTGCATCGAACAAAACCTCAACCACGGAGGCCACGCCCATGCCTGACGCCGACACGCTCATCCAGCACTACCTCGAAGGCACGCTCACCGATGCCGAGGCGGAGGAACTTCACACGCTGTTGCAAAACGAGCCGCAACTCGGCTCCAAACTGCTCCAGCACTTCGAAATGGACGCGATGCTCCGAGCCACGAAGCCGCTCGCCGTGCCGGGCAAGGTCATCCAGCCCGCGTTGGTGCCGCGACACCGCTTCACCTTCGCCACCGTCACCACCGTCGCGGCGATGGCGGCCTGTCTTGCGCTCGCAGGCACGTGGCTGGTGCTTTCACTGCCAAGACCGGCCACCGAGGACACCACGGCCTCCGTCGCGGTGCTCACACGCGGCGTGAATCTCGAATGGGAGTCCGCCGCCATCGCGCCGGGCACACCGCTTTCGCCCGGACTGCTCAAACTGAAGTCCGGCATCGCGCAGATCGAGTTTTATCAAGGCGCCCGCGTCTTGATCGAAGGCCCCGCCGAGCTCCAGCTCATCTCCAGCGGCGAGGCCACCTGCACGCGTGGCAAGCTCAGCGCGAACGTGCCGCCGCAGGCCAAAGGTTTCCGCATCAACACCCCGAAAGGCACCATCGTCGATCTCGGCACCGAATTCGGCCTCGATGTGAGCGATGCGAGCGCCGAGGTTCATGTCTTTAAAGGCGAGGTCGAGCTGCATCAGGCCGCCGAGTCGATGAAGTCGCTCAAAGAAGGCCAAGCGATGGCCTTCGCCGCCGAATCGCAACCGCTCGCCGCGAATGCCTCCAGCTTTGCCTCGCTGAATGAGATCAATGTCCGCACCGCCTTGTCGGATCGCTCGCAGTTCGAGCGCTGGCAGGCTCAAAGCGCCCTTTTGAAGAACGATCCGAGCCTGAAGCTCCACTTCGACTTCCAGGACGACGAAGCCGCCCGCTCGCTGCGCAATCAAGCCGCTCAAGGCGAGGACGGCAGCATCGTCGGTGCCTCATGGACCACCGGTCGCTGGCAGGAAAAGCGTGCGCTGGACTTCCGCAACGTCAGCGACCGCGTGCGCCTCAGCGCTCCCGCCGAGGCGAAGGCGCTCACCATGGCCATGTGGGTGCGCATCAACGGCCTCGACCGCTCCTTGAACTCGCTCTTCATGTCCGAGGGCTGGGGCGACCGCAAAATCCACTGGCAGATCACGCACGAGGGCCGCATCCGCCTCGGCGTCGCCGGCATCGTCGGCCAGAGCCATCAGGACTGCGACACCGAGCTGTTTTTCACGCCGGAGCGCTTCGGCCGCTGGATGCACCTCGCCGTCGTTTTCGATCCGCAGGCCAAGGAAGTGCGTCATTACGCGAATGGCTCGCTCCTCGCCAAAATCCGCCTCAAAGACCCTTCGCCGCTCAAACCCGGCATCGCCGAACTCGGCAACTGGAACGACCGCCGCACCACCAACGTCGCCATCCGCCACCTCAGCGGCACGATGGACGAGTTCGCGCTGTGGGACCGCGTGCTGAGCGAGGCGGAGATCAAAGCGATGGCGAAGTGAGCATCTTCAAGCTTGACGATCCCGTGTGTAATACATAGTTTAACACATGATCAAGACCATCACCAAGATCGGCAATTCCCAAGGCATCATCTTTGATTCGGCCCTGCTTCAGCTCGCACGCCTCAAAGTCGGGGACGAGGTGAACGTGGAGGTGCATGCCGGTGGCACGATCACGATCGCGCCGATGGCTCCGCCGGTGATTGAAGCATCGAAGGCGGCTGAGACAGCCAAGCGCCTCATCAAGAAGAACAGCGAGCTTTTCCGCCGTCTGTCATGAGCGAGTCCGCCATCTTGCATCCGACCGTGGATGCAGTGCTCGCGATTCACGGCGAGGTGCTTGCTGCCCACGGAGGCAGTCCTGGGCTGCGTTCGCGGGAACTGCTCGAATCGGCTGTGGCCGCGCCGCAAGCGACGATGATGGGTGCGCCCATGATCTCCGATCCGATGGAGATTGCGGCGGCGTATCTGTTTTATCTTTGCAGCAATCATCCCTTTGTGGATGGCAACAAGCGGGTCGCGCTTGCCACCTGCCTGGTGTTTTTGAGCGAGAACGGACTGCTCAAGGAAGAAACTCTCGATGTGGATGACTGGGAAAACCTCACGCTCGCCGTCGCGGCGGGCGTGCTCAGTCGGGATGAGGTCACGGCGCGACTGCGGAAGCTGGTGGCGTAGTGGCGGAGACAAAATTCGGCTCCGGCGCAGTTTCTTTGTCCGCTTTCAGCTCCTCATGCGGGCTGTGGGATCCAAATCGTCTCTTCTGCCGCAAAATGTGGCGGCAAAGTGGCGACTTAGAAGCCTCCCAACCGCATGAAACGCATCCTCCTCTCTCTGTTCACGTTTGTCTCGTTCGCGACTGCCGCGCCGCTGGTGTTTGAAGGCACCGACGGGCCGGGCAAAGGCAAGCACATTGTCTTCATGGCGGATGACCATGAGTATCGCTCGGAGGAGTCGCTGCCGGGGCTGGCGCGGCTGCTGGCGAAGCATCAGGGCTTCAAGTGCACCGTGCTGTTTGGCATCGACAAGGAATCGGGCGAAATCGTCGCGGGAGATGCCTCAAACATGCCCGGGATCGAGGCGCTGGACACCGCGGATCTCGCGGTGGTGTTTCTGCGCTTCCAAAACTTCCCGCCGGAGCAGATGAAGCACTTCGATGACTACCTGAAGCGCGGCGGACCGGTCGTCGGCCTGCGCACGGCGACGCATGGCTTCAAGATTCCGAAGGACGCGCCTTACGCGAAGTATTCCTTCGACTACAAGGGCAGCGATTACGAGCTCGGCTTCGGCCATCAAGTGCTCGGGCAGACCTGGGTGGGCCACTACGGCACGAATCACAAGCAGAGCACGCGCATCGCCCTCGTGCCGGACAAGGCCTCGCATCCGATCCTGCGCGGCGTGAAGGACGTTTGGGTGCAGGCAGGCGGTTACGTCGGCAAACCGACCTCCGGCGAGATTTTGACGATGGCGCAGCCGCTGAATGGCATGACGCCCGATTCACCCGCCGACACCACCAAGCCGCCGATGCCGAGCGAGTGGACCCGCAGCTACAAATCCGCCTCCGGCAAAGAAGGCCGCGTTTTCACGTCGCTGTATGGCACATCGGAGGACATCACGAATGACGGCTACCGCCGCCTGCTCGTGAACGGCATCTTCTGGTCGCTCGGTTTGGAGGAGCAGATCAAAGCAGACCTTAACATCGCCTTCGTCGGCCCCTTCAAGCCGAACACCTTCGCAGGCGGTGCGTATGCTCGCGGCATCAAACCGGAAATGTATGCCGGTTGGGACTCGCCGATCCCGGCGAACGCGAACACGAAGAAGCCTGAGAAGCCGAAGAAGCAAAAGTGATAGGGCGCACAGACTTTTCGCACCTTGAAAAGGTTCCGCCGCCCAAATCTCCATGAACATCCTGAACATCGAAGATGACAAGAAGACTGCAGCGTTTGTCTCAAGGGCGTTGGAGGAGCATGGGTTTGTGGTTATCTCGGCAGCGGATGGAGAGGCTGGATTGAAACTTGCCGTGGAAGGCGCATTCGACGCCCTCGTGTGCGACATTATGCTGCCGAAGCTGGATGGATTGAGCCTCGTTCGGGAGCTGCGCCGCAGTGGGACCACAACGCCGGTGCTGATGCTCTCGGCGCGTGGCGAGGTGGAGCAGCGGGTGGAGGGGCTGGACGCGGGCGCGGATGATTATTTGCCGAAGCCGTTTGCCACTTCGGAGCTGCTGGCACGGGTTCGCTCTCTGCTCCGGCGGAACAGCCTCAACAAGAACGCTCAGATGAAGGCAGGTGATCTAACCTTCGATCTTACGACGCGTGAAACCCGACGGGGAGGGAAGCGCATCGAGCTTTCCACCCGTGAGGCATTGCTGCTGGAGTGCCTGCTGAAGGCGGAGGGTGCGGTGGTGAGCCGACGCGACATCATCAGCGCGGTGTGGGAGTATGATTTTGATCCGGGCACAAATCTCGTGGAGGTGTATGTCCGCCGGTTGCGGGACAAGATTGACCGTGACTTCACGCCACACCTCATTCAAACCGTGCGCGGCCTTGGCTATGCGCTGCGCGAAACGCCATGACTCTCCGCCGTCGCATCCTTTGGTATTACTCCTTCACGCTCAGTCTTTCGCTGGTGATCGTGGGCTTCTGGAGCTGGTTTGAGTTCAATGAGCAGCGTGAGGAGGCGCTGCACGGCGGTGCGGAGGCGGCTTTGAAGCATGATCCACTGGAGGAGACGTTTGAGATCATTCTGTATGGCGGCCTGCCTGCCATCCTGCTCGGCATTCTTGGCGGCGGACTGCTCATGCGCCGTGTCTTGCGCCCCATTGAGCAGCTGACCGAGGTGTTGGAGAAAACGGACGTTTCCAATCTGGGCCACCTCGTGCCCCGCAGCGGCAATGGTGACGAACTCGACCGCATGACCGCTGTATTCAACCGCATGAAGGAGCGTCTCGGCGTCTCCTTCAAGCAGGCACGGGAGTTCACGCTGCATGCCTCGCATGAGTTGAAGACACCGCTGACCATCCTGCACGGCACGCTGGAGCAGATGCTCACGCAGGATTCACCGGATGGTGCGGGGCGCGAAAAGGTGGTGTCGATGCTCGAGGAGGTGCAGCGGCTGTCCCACATCGTCAGCCAGCTTGCTTTTCTGGCACGGGCGGATGCAGGGCAGATGGCGCTGAACCAAGAGGAAGTCTCATTGGATGAGCTGGTGCGTGATCTGGCGGATGAAACGGCCATCCTCGCGGCTCCGCGCCGCATCGAGGTGGCGCTGAAGGCTTGCGAGCCTTGCCGTGTGAATGTGGACCGGATGAGGCTGCGGCAGCTTTTGCTCAATCTGGCCGACAACGCGGTGAAACATAACCGGGAGGGCGGCAGTGTGCAGATCCGCCTCGATACGGAAGGCCGCCACGCCGTCTTTGGCATCCTGAACACCGGCCCGCTGCTGCCGCCGGAGCAGCATGAGCGCGTTTTCGAGCGATTCTTCCGTGGTGATGCCGCGCACGGCTACGAGACCGAGGGCAGCGGCCTGGGGCTGAGCATCGCGCAATCCATCGTGGCAGCCCACGGAGGTGCGATCGGCTACTCGACCACCGGGGAAGAGCGCACGGAGGTGACTTTCCGTTTGCCGCTGGCAGGGCAGGAAAGATGAAAAGGCTGTCATCTTTGCCCGGCGGGGTGGAAGGGCTGACATGCGGGCGGTATCAGGGCGTTCATCGCGCTGTCTATGAAAGGCTCTTTTGTCCTGCTCCCCATTCTTTTTCTTCTGCCGGCCTCATGCGTCTCGTTCAAAGCGAAACCGCTCTCGTCAGAGCAGAGCAGCGCGGACTTTTCGGGCCGCTCGTTGAATGACGCAGGCTTGAAGGCCTTCCTAGCCGAGCACAAGGCGGCGGGCGGTTCGTGGACGGTGGACCGGCTGGCTCTGGCGGCGGCGTATTTTCATCCCGATGTGGCTCTGGCGCGGGCGGAGGCAGATGAAGTGGCTGCGGGCATCAAAACGGCACAGATGAGGCCGAATCCGGTTTTCACCTTCATGCCACAATACGCGAGCTTCCGCGCTCCGGTGTTCACTCCGTGGTTCCTCGGGCCGAGTTTGTCCGTGCCCATCGAAACGGCAGGCAAGCGATCGAAGCGCATGGAGCAGGCGCTCGCTGCTGCCGAAGCGGCGCGATGGCGGGTGTCGGCACGAGCTTGGGCGGCACGTTCTCGTGTGCGTGCCGCGATGCTAGAACTGCATGGCGCACGCGAAAACATTCGCCTGCTGGAAACCGAGCAGACGCTGCATGACGAGGCCATCAAGAAACTCACCGCGCAGATGGAGGCGGGGGATGTGTCGCCGTTTGAACTCACGCAGGCTCGTCTCATGCTGAATCGCACGCGTCTGGCTTTGCAGGATGCGCGGCGCATCGCTGCCACCGGCGAGGCACGACTGGCCGCGGCGGTCGGCCTGCCTTTGAATGCGATCCAATCGGTGAAGCTGGATTTCTCCGCCTTTCATCGGCTTCCCGAGTCGGGAAACAGCCGCAGGCTCGCGCTCACACGTCGGGCGGATTTGATGGCCTTGCTCTCCGACTACGCGGCGGCTGAAGCATCGCTGAAACTGGAGCTGGCACGGCAGTATCCCGACGTGAATGTGATGCCCGGCTACGACTACAACTCCGGCCAGAACCGCTGGCAGCTCGGTTTGAACGTGCAGTTGCCCTTGAATCGAAATCGCGGCCCCATTGCGGAAGCCGAAGCCCGGCGCACCACGGCGGAGAAACGTTTCCTTGCGCAGCAGGCGGCCATCCAGGGTGAACTCGACATCGCGCTCGCAGCTTACCAAGCCTCGCGTGCCAAGGCCACCACCGCCGCGCAGCTCGCCCAAGAGGCGGATGCCGCATCCGATACGACGAAGAAAATGGTCGAGGCCGGCAATGTTTCCGCACTCGAACTCACCCGCCGTCAGATCGAGGCCAGCGCCGCGAAAGTCGCGCTCATGGCTGCCAACCTCGAAGCCCAAACCGCCGCCGGTGCGCTGGAAGACGCCATGCAATCCCCTCTCCGTTGATTTATGAAACGACTCCTCCTTCTCCCGCTACTCGCCCTCCGTCTTCAGGCTGCTGATGTTGGTGGCTCCGCGCCTGCCACGATTACGAAAGAGGGCGACCTCGTCATCCTCACGCTCAAGCCGGAGGCTGAGCAGGCATTGCGGCTCAAAACCATCGCGGTCGAAAAACGCAGCCTGCTTGCTGTGCGGTTGTTTTCTGGGGAGGTCGTAACACCGCTCGCAGCGGCGGGAAAACCCGTCGCACCCGTGCTTGGCGGCACTTTGGATGAAGTGCTGCGCCTCGCCGACCTGCAAGCCGCCGCTGATGGTCGCATCCTGCAAGCGCAGGTGCAAATGGATGCCGCGAAGATCGCCGTGGAGCGTGCGCAAAAAATGCTCAGCGCTGAAGCGGGCAGCGTGCGAGGAGTGGATGAGGCGAAGGCCACGCTTCAGCTCGCCGAAGCCGCGATGACCACCGCCAAAGCCCAGCGTGATTTGCTGGGCTCGCCCGTCGGCCAGGGCGGAGCCAAACGTGCCTGGGTGCGGGTCGCCATTTATAGTGGCGAGGCCTCGCTGCTGGATGACAAAGCCCCCGCCAGCATCCGCTCTCTCGTGTCCACGTCTAAAGCGCAGAGCGCCGAGCCTGTCAGCGGACCTCCCACGGCGAACGCGCTGACCAACACGATTGATTGGTATTACGAACTGCCCGCCGACACGCCCTTGCGGGCTGGTGAACGTGCTGCTGTCGAGATACCCACCACCGACAGCAAACAGGACGCGCTTGTCATTCCCTTCAATGCCGTGCTGCATGACATCCACGGCGGCCAGTGGGTGTATGCAAAAACGGGTGAGCACAGCTACACGCGCAAACGCATCCAGGTCGCGCGGGTCTCCGGTGCGGATGCCGTGCTCTCCAGCGGCCCACCCGCAGGCACGCAGATCGTCACCGATGGTTCCGCCGAGCTGTTCGGCACGGAGTTCATGACGGGCAAGTAACCGCACCTTCACACTCCCATGCTGAACTCCATTGTCTCCTGGGCGCTGAACATGCGCGTGCTCGGCGTGGCAGCCGCGCTGGCGCTGCTGTTTGTCGGCATCAATGCCACAAAAAACGCGCCGTTGGATGTCTTCCCCGAGTTCGCGCCGCCGCTCGTCGAGGTGCAGACGGAAGCTCCCGGCCTTTCCACCGAGGAGGTGGACTCCCTCGTCACTGTGCCGTTGGAAAACTCGCTCAACGGCCTGCCCTTCCTCAAAACCATCCGCTCGAAGTCCGTGCTCGGCCTTTCGTCCGTGGTGATGATCTTCAACACGGGCACCGACATCCTCAAAGCTCGCCAGCTTGTTCAAGAGCGCTTAAATCTCGCGCAAAACCGCCTGCCCGCCGTGGTGAAGCCGCCCGTGCTCATGGCTCCGTATTCATCCCTGAGCCGAGTTTTGAAAGTGGGCCTCAGCTCGAAGACGCTCGATCAAATGGCGCTCAGCGAGCTGGCCGTGTGGACTATGCGCCCGCGCCTCATGTCCGTGCCCGGTGTTGCAAACGTGGCCATCTGGGGCCAGCGCGACCGGCAGTTTCAGGTGCTCGTCGATCCGCAAAAGCTCCGCGCTGCCGGTGTCACGCTGGATGCCATCACGAAGGCCGCAGGCGATGCCGCTGTGATTAGTGCGGGCGGCTTCATTGACACGCCGAATCTCCGCCTGCCGGTGAACCAACTCTCCCTGATCACCACGGCGGACGACCTTGCCCGCACCGTGATCGAGTTCCGCAACGGCGCACCCATCCGCCTCGGCGATGTGGCGGAGGTGAAGATCGGCACGCCCCCGCTCATCGGCGATGCCGTCATTGATGATGGCGATGGCATCCTGCTCATCGTGGAAAAGCAACCGTGGGGGAACACGCTAGATGTCACCACCGGCGTCGAAAAAGTGCTGGAGGATATGAAGCCCGCGCTGCCCGGCGTCACCATCGACAGCACCATCTTCCGCCCCGCCACTTTCATCCAGCTCTCGATTGATCATCTCACCGAGGCGCTGTGGCTCGGTTGCCTGCTCGTCGTTGTCGTGCTCGCGCTGTTCCTCGGCGACTGGCGCACCACCATCATCAGCATCACCGCCATCCCGCTCTCGCTCGCCATCGCCCTCCTGCTGCTGCGCTGGCGCGGTGAAACGATCAATACCATGATCCTCGCAGGCCTCATCATCGCCCTCGGCGAAGTCGTGGATGATGCCATCATTGATGTGGAAAACATTCTGCGCCGCATGAGGCAAAACGCTCAGCTCGCCAATCCGCTGCCGAAGCTCAAAGTCGTGCTTGATGCCTCACTGGAGGTCCGCAGCGCCGTCGTTTATGCCAGCGTCATCATCGTGCTTGTCTTCGTGCCCGTGTTCTTCCTGCCGGGACTTGCGGGCACCTTTTTCAAACCGCTCGCGCTGAGCTACATCCTCGCCATCACCGCCTCGCTCGCCGTGGCTCTCACACTCACGCCCGCGCTGAGCTTGATGCTGCTCAAAGTGAAGCCCGGCGCTCATCGGGATGCCTTGCTCTCACGCGGCATGAAGGCCGTCTATCGCGGCATCCTTCCGCTTTTCGCCCGCAGCCCCTGGCTTGCCATTTTGGTGCTTGCCGCCGCCTTCACCGGCACAGGCTGGGTCTGGCACACGCAGCTCAAAGAGGAGTTCCTGCCCAGCTTCAAAGAGCGCGATTTCCTCATGCACTGGCTGGAGAAACCCAACACCAGCGTCGAGGCCAGCAAGCGCATCACCATCGCCGCCGCGCATGACCTCATGCAGGTGCCCGGCGTGCGCAATCAAGGCTCCCACATCGGCCGTGCGGAGGTCGCCGATGAAGTAGTCGGCCCTGATTTCACCGAGCTTTGGATCAGTCTCGATCCCGCCGCGCCATACGACGAGACGATTCACAAGGTTCAGGCCGTCGTCGATGGCTACCCCGGCCTCACTCGCGACCTGTTGACCTTCCTGCGCGAGCGCATCAAGGAAGTGCTCACCGGAGCCAGCGCCAGCGTCGTCGTGCGCATCTTTGGCCCGGAACTCGACCAACTCCGCGCGCATGCTTCCGAAGTCGGAGAAGCACTCAAGGACGTGCCCGGCGTCAGCGCATTGAAAGTGGAACCGCAGGTGCTCGTGCCGCAGATCACCGTCAAACTCCGCCCTGATAACGCTGCGCTGCATGGCCTCACTGCCGGACAGGTCCGGCAGGCCGTCACCACGCTCATCAGCGGGCGAAAAGTCGGCGAAGTGTATCAAGAGCAGCGCGTCCACGATGTCACCGTCTGGAGCGTCCCCGGCGTGCGGGCCGACTACACCACGCTGCGCGAGCTTTTGATCGAAACACCCGCAGGCGGCCATGTGCGCCTCGCCGATGTGGCCGATCTCGCCATCGTGCCCACGCCCAACGCCATCAAACGTGAAGGCGCCTCCCGCCGCATCGACGTGACGTGCAACGTCGCCACCGGCCAGGCGCTCGGCGATGTCGTGCGCGAGATCGAGCAGCGCCTCGGCAAGATCACCTTCGCTCGCGGCTACCATCCCGAAATCCTCGGCGAATGGGCCGAGCGTCAGTCCGCGCAAAGCCGCCTCCTGTGGCTCTCACTTGCCAGCCTCGCTGGCATCCTCGTCCTCTTGCTGGCCGATTTCCAAAGCCTGCGCCTCACCCTGCTCATTGCGCTCACACTTCCATTCGCCCTCATCGGCGGCGTCATGGCCGCATGGCTCGGCGGCGGCGTGCTCTCACTCGGTTCTCTTGTCGGCTTCGTCACCGTGCTCGGCATTGCCGCACGCAACGGCATCCTCCTCGTCAGCCACTACCGCCATCTGCAAACCGAAGAAGCCCAGCCCTTCGGCCTCGGCCTCATCCTGCGCGGCAGCGAGGAGCGCCTCATCCCCATCCTCATGACCGCAGCCACCGCCGCGCTCGCCCTGCTGCCGCTCGTCCTCAAAGGCGATGTCCCCGGCAACGAAATCGAACGCCCCATGGCCCTCGTCATCCTCGGCGGACTCGCCACCAGCACGCTGTTGAACTTGTTCCTCCTCCCGGCGCTGTATGCGCGGTTTGGAAAAATCAAAACCGCCTGATGCACGATCCGCCATGGAGCGCTGGAAACTCTACGCCTTCGCCGCCGCGCTTTTCGCGGGCCTCACCTCCGTCATCGCCAAAGCCGGGCTCAAAGCCCTCGGAGCGGATGTGGGCCTCGCCGTGCGCACCGTGTTCGTCTTCGCCTTCATCGTGCTGAACACACTCGTGTGGACCGGCGCGGCCAAAACCTCCGCCACGCTGCAACAGGCCGGCTGGCGGCCCATCAGCCTCCTCGCCCTCTCGGCTCTCACCACCACGCTCTCGTGGATTTGCTACTACCGCGCCATGCACGATGGCACGGTGTCTTTCGTCTCCCTCGTCGATAAAGGCAGCATCATCGTCACGCTGACGCTATCCATCTTTCTGCTGGGCGAGCCCTTCACTTGGCGAATCGCCGCAGGCGCGGGACTCATCGTTGCCGGACTGCTCGTGCTGGCGGGTGGGAAGCCATCCTGATCCCGCACGATGACTCCCTACCTTCTCGTTTTTCTCGGCAGCGGCCTTGGCGGTGCATTGCGCTACGGCATCACCGCGCTCATCACACGCTGGCATGGCGGCCCGTTTCCGCTCGGCACGCTCGCCGTCAACGTGCTCGGCTCTTTCGTGATCGGGTTTTTTGCCACACATACCGGGCCGGACGGTCGCTGGCTTGTGCCGCAGGCAGGACGCACTTTTTTCATGGCCGGACTGTGCGGTGGTTTCACCACCTTTTCGTCCTTTAGCCTCCAGACTCTCGACCTCATGCAGCGCGAGTCTTGGCTGCACGCCGGAGGGAACATCGCAGCCTCAGTCCTCCTTTGTCTCACCGCCGTCTGGCTCGGCCACTGCCTCGCTCTGCTCTTGAATCGGTGATTCAAAAAAACCCTTGCCAAAAACCCGCTCGTTCCCGCACAATCCGGTCCCATGCCGCAACCGTTGTCATGGGACTCTGGGTTGGCGTGGGACAACCTCACGCCGGGGATCACATGGGATGGTTTCGTCTCAACTACTAGCCCCAACCGACCTATGGCCTCAGACAATCGCATCTCCTTGGAAATCACGGCGGCCCAGAAGACCGCCATCGTGGACGCCGTCATGGCGCTCAAAGCCGCCCTCAACGGCATCACCATCAACCTCACCGCCGAGGAAAAACAAAGCCTGCCGCGCATCTCCGACAACACGCTGGCCTTTGATGAAAAATGCGCCGCCTACATGGCCAGCCGCGCCGATCTGGTGCCGAGCTTCCTCGACACCGCCGAGATGGCGAAGGACCGCAAGCTCGTGGCCGACCTGCTGCCCTGCCTGCGCGAGATCGCCCCGATCTGCGAAGGCCTGGAGGACACGATCATGCTGGCGAACTCCGACAACTATGTGGGCGACCTCGCCTTCTACCAAAACGTGCGCCAAGCGGCCAAGCGCGGCGTCTCCGGCGCGGACACGATCTACAACGACCTCAAAACTCGTTTCCCCGGTCGCCCGAAAAAGGAGCCCACCCCGCCCGTGAACCCCTAAACCGGGGTGAAAGTGCCACTTTCCATAAAAAAGGGCGCTTTCTGGAGGAAAAAAGTCCCTCCGCCATACAAAAAGGTCGGTCAGACCGACTAAAAGGTCCCTCGGACCGACCTTTTAGACGGTCCGAGGGAGTAAAAAGCCCCTCCGAGGCACAAAAAGGTGCCTCCGCCCCAGAAAAAGGTGCCTGCGTCGGACCTTCAAAGTTCGGCTGACCGACAAAAAGGTCCCTCCGACCGTCTAAAAACACCCTTTGACCGTCCAAAAAGTCCCTCCGGCCGAGATTCACCCCGCTGCCACCGAGGCAGCCGACCGTCCGAGGGCGTTTTTTCACCCGCTCCACGAGAACTAGGAACCAAGAACCCGGAACGAAGAACCCCCAACCGAAACCGCCATGCCCTTCGACCCCAGCCTCCCCGCGCCGAACTCGCCCCTCGAATCCCAGGTGATCCGCGACCAGCTCCAGGCGCTCTTTGTGCTCATCAACAACATCGTGAGCGTCACCGCCGCACAGGTGGACGGCGTGAACACGCTGCCGCCGAGCAGTCCTGCCAACGCCAGTGTCTCGGTGGTGGGGAACACGCTGCACTTCACCTTTGAACTGCCGCAGGGTCAGGAAGGCCCGATGGGCCAGCAGGGACCGCCCTTTGCGAATGCCATCGTGGATGCCGTGAACACCGTGAACCCCGGCGATCCCGCTGCCGTGGGCGTGAGCTTCGATGGAACGAACGTGCGCTTCACCTTCGACATCCCGCGTGGCAACGACGGCAGCCAAGGCCCCGCCGGAAATGACGGCGGGCCAGGCCCACCCGGCAATGACGGGGCACAGGGACCGCCCTTCGCCCAGGCCGTGGTGGACAGCGTCACCACCCTCGATCCCGGCCAGCAAGCCACCGTGGGCGTCAGCTTCGATGGCAGCAACGTCCGCTTCACCTTCGCCATCCCCCGCGGCAGCGATGGCACCAACGGCAGCGACGGCGCACCCGGCGAAGTCACCCAAGCCCAGCTCGACACCGCCATCAGCGGCACGAGCGCGAACACGAATGGTGTGAGCACCCTGGACACCCCCTTCGCCGATCCCGACATGGAGGCGATGCGCCAGAAGATGAATGAGCTGATTCTGAATGGGCGGAGGTGATGGAAGTCGTGCAACTTCCCTCACGTCTTGACATCCGTTGTCATTTTGGGACACTCGTGCCGCCTGTCCAGCCTTCGCTCGGCGTCATGGGCACTTAAAAAACTGTGGGCGGAGATAATTCGCCCACAACTAAGCGTGAATAAACAGACTTCGCCCCAAACAAGCCAGCCATGAAGACACTATTAGCTATTATCGTTCTCTCCACCGTGTTGGCGAGCGCTTGGGCACAGGAAGCGACTAAAATTGGAGTGAAACTGGAAGTCTCTGGAGACACGGGGCTTGAAGGACAAGTGAAAAGCTATTTTTCGCGTGAGTTCCGTGAGATCGGAGACATCGAGATTACTGAGGGCGAAGCTTTCCTTGCTATCGGCATCATTATCATGGAGCCCAAGAACCACGCGGGTCAGAGTCTGGGTTACGTGATGTCAGTAGTCGTCACAGATCAGACTTCAGTGCTGACTTTCGGACTCGCAGCAATGGCATCAACGAGCGATGCTCAGAAGGCCAAACAAATCGGTGAACTCATCCCGAAAGGTGGGATACTTGTTAACCACCTTCTGCAGACGCTCAATTCAACTCAGCTCCAAGAAACATGCAAAGCATTGGCGGCACAGATCGACGGGACGCACCTCGACAGAGTCAGAACACGAACTCGGCAATTGAGAGCGGTTCTACAGAATCGAGACAAGAAGTAGGCTTTATTGACCGATGACCTACCAGGAATACGCGAAAAAAGCCGCCGAGGAAGAACGCCTGACCAGGTTTCTCGATGCCTATAATGAGGTCACCGGAATGAGACTCACCGTAGTTGATTCTGGTGAGCGACCTGATTTTTTGTGTGCCGCACCGGACGCATCAACAATTGGAATCGAACTCACTCGCTCGCCGCATGACTACGAGGGTAAAAACCATGACAAATTATGGGGCGACGGGACCATGGATCACCATGACCTGCTCGCCGCCATCCATGATATTGTAACGACGAAGTCACTGAAACTCAAAGAGGCTGACTGGCGCACGGATAAGACGATCCTTGTTGTATTCCTAGAAGACTACACGTTCGATAGCTACGAGTGGACTAAAACCGCAGGGATTGAATCAGACTTCGCTGAGTGCGGCTTCATGCAGATCTGGCTTGCGGACTGTAGCACCATCAAACCATTTAACGCTGTGAGACTAATTGGGCTGCATCCACAGGATGTGTGGGGCCTCCACGAGCAGCCCTCCCTTGACGGGAAGCCTTTTGGGTAGCGAAAAATGGTAGGCGGATTGTCTCAATGTTACGGGATTTCAGCTAAACCTCTCCCAGTACACGGCGCGCCTCTTAAACCGCTTCCGCTCCATAATCTTTGTCCGGTTTCCACCCCTCCTGCGGGATGGTGGCTCTGAATCGTCTCTTTTGTCGCAAAAACTCGCGGCGAAGGGGCGACTTAGAAGCCTCTCAATCGCATGAAGTCTCTTCTCATCCTCTCCCTCATCGCCCTGGCTGTTGCTGCTCAGGGCAAACCCGCCCGTTTTGTCCGCATCGAGATCCCGGGCGAGCGTCAGTGCATTCAGATCGCCGAGATCGAAATCATGAGCGGTGGCAAAAACATCGCGAAGGGTGGCAAGGCGACGCAATCGACGACGGGACACGGTGGTGACGCGAGCCGTGCGATGGATGGCGACAAATCGCGCAACTACGGCAAGGGCATGACGCACACGCAGGAGAACAAGCCGAATCCGTGGTGGGAGGTCGATCTGGGCTCGGCGCAGGCGATTGACTCGATCAGCTTGTGGAGCCGCGAGGGCTTCCCGGAGCGTCTCGGCGGCTTCACGCTGAGTTTGCTCGATGATTCGCGCCAAGCGGTGTTTGAGGTCAAAAACGTCGCGGCGGGTGAGTCGCTCACGATCGATGTCAAAGGCGGCGGCAAGATCGCTTACCTCACCTTTGATGGAAAACCGGGCAAACCGGCGGAGAAGGGCTCTCGCAGTGCTCCAGCGGCGAAAAACGAGCCTGCGCTCGTCGATGTGCCTGCGGACTACAAAGACACGCTGCCGTTTGCGTTCAGCAAAGGCGACACCGTCGCGATCCTCGGCAACGGCCTTCCCGACCGCATGCAGCATGATGGCTGGATGGAGACGGTGCTGCAAAGTGCGCTGCCGGAGCAGAACGTGCGCTTCCGCAACATGAGCGCCAGCGGCGACCGCCCGAACTCTTTCCCGCGCAGCAGCGGGCACATGCACATGACGGATTACCTGCGTCATGTGAAGCCGGATGTCGTGTTCGCCTTCTTCGGTTACAACGAGTCCTTCGAGAACAAGCCGGACGACTTCAAAAAGCAGCTCGTCGATTTCGTGAAGTATGTGCGCGGCACGAAGCCGAATGGAAAAACCTTCCCGCGCATCGTGCTCTTCAGCCCCATCGCGCATGAGGACACGAAGAATCCGAACGTTCCGAACGGCGCGGAGCACAACCCGCAGCTCGAAGCCTACACGAAGGCCACCGAAGCCGCCGCGAAGGAGGCGGGCGTGGGCTTTGTCGATCTCTTCCACCCGTCGCTCGATCTTTTCAAAGCCGCCAAGGAGCCGCTGACGATCAATGGCGTGCATCTCAGCGCTGAAGGCAATCGCCAGCTCGCCGAAGTGATCGCGAAGGCGCTGCTCGGCAAGGAAGTGACCGCGTCCGCCTCGCTCGAAGAACTGCGTGAGGCCGTGATGGAGAAGGATGTGCATTGGAATGCCCGCTACCGTGCCCGCGATGGCAATGACGTGTGGGGCGGCCGCTCGACGCTCTCCTTCACCGATGGCCAGACCAACGCCGTGGTGCTCCAGCATGAGCTGACGATGCTCGATGTGATGACCGGCAATCGCGATCCGAAGATCTGGGCTCGTGCCAAGGGCGGCGACCTCAAAGTCGATGACAGCAACGTGCCCGCGCCTGTGCCGGTGATTTCCAATGTGGGCGGCAAGTCGAAGTCCTCGAGCGCAATGAAGGAAGGCCGCACGGAATACATCAGCGGCCAGGAGGCGATCAAGCACATGGCCTTTGATCCGCGCTTTGAAGTGAGCCTGTTCGCCGATGAGGCGCAGTTCCCGCAGCTCGTGAATCCCGTGCAGATGCAGGTCGATACCAAAGGCCGCCTGTGGGCCGCCGTGTGGCACACCTACCCGATGTGGGAGCCGCTGAAGGAGATGAAGGACGCCCTCGTCATCTGCCACGACGACAACAAGGACGGCAAATGCGACCGCATGACGGAGTTCGCCCGCGTGCAGAATCCGCTCGGCTTTGAGTTCTGGAACGGAGGCGTCATCGTCACCTGCGCTCCGGACATCATCTTCCTCAAAGACACCGATGGCGACGACGTGGCCGACGTGCGCACCATCATGCTGCAAGGCGTCGATTTCGCCGACACGCATCACGGCGCGAACAATCTCATCTACGGCCCCGATGGCGGCATCTACTGGCAGAGCGGCGTCTTCATGGTGCACAATCACGAGCATCCGTGGGGACCGTCGCTGCAGACTGGCACCAGCGCCATGTATCGCTTTGATCCGCGCCGCTTCACCATCGCGAAGCACGCCGACAATTCGCCGAACCCGCACGGCATCGCCTTTGACACCTGGGGCTATCAATACGCCACCGACGGCACCGGCGGTCGCGCTTACCAAGTCCGCCCCGAAGGCAACGGCTTCAAAATGTATGAATTGCTGAAGAAGGAAGTCCGCCCCGTCACCGCGAGCGAGATCGTCAGCAGCACCCACTTCCCCGAAGACATGCAGGGCGACTTCCTCATCTGCAACGTCATCGGCTTCCTCGGCATCAAGCACTACGATCTGGCCCGCGACGCGGAAAAAGCCAGCGTCTGGGGCGAACCCGCCGGCGCTGAACTCACCGTGAAGGTCACGCAAGCCGACGGCACCGTCACCGAGGACAAATCCCGCGGCCTGCTCATGAGCGGCGACAAGAATTTCCGCCCCAGCGATGCCGTCTTCGGCGAAGATGGCGCTCTTTACATCGCCGACTGGCACAACGTCATCATCGGCCACATGCAGCACAACGTGCGCGACCCGAATCGCGACCACAAACACGGCCGCATCTACCGAATGACCGCCAAAGGCCGCGAATTGCAGAAACCCGTCGCCATCGACGGCCAGCCCATCCCCGCGCTGCTCGAAAACCTCAAGCACCCCACCGACAGCGTGCGTCATCGCACCCGCGTCGAACTCAGCGAGCGCCCCACCGCTGAAGTCATCGCCGCAACGAAGGAATGGATGAAGCATTTCGACGCCGCGAAGAAGGAAGACGCGCACCATTTGCTCGAAGCCCTCTGGATTCACCAGCAGCACAACGTCCGCGACACCGCGCTGCTCGCCAAACTGCAAACCAGCCCTGAGCTCCATGCCCGCAACGCCGCCAACGTCGTGCAGCAGCTCTGGTTCAATGTCGAAGCCAGTACCAAAGGTGGCGTCATCGCCGGAGAAGCCGAGGAAAAGGCCCAAAAGTCCGGCATCCTCAGCGACACACCTGAACTGACCACCATCCGCATCGGCACCATCCGCGAGCGCCTCATGTATGACATCAAAGAACTCAACGTGAAAGCCGGCAAGAAGATCAAGCTCACCTTCGCCAACACCGACGTCATGCCGCACAACCTCCTCGTCACCAAGCCCGGCAAAGCCGACGCCGTCATCAACGCCGCCATCGTCATGGGCGCCGCCGGCTTCGAAAAAGGCTTCATCCCCGCCAGCGACGATGTCCTCCACCACACCAAGCTCCTCGACATGAGCAAAGAGGAAACCCTCGAGTTAACCCTCCCCGCCACCGGCGATTATCCCTTCGTCTGCTCCTTCCCCGGCCACGGCATCCTCATGCGCGGGGTATTGAAGGCGAAGTGATGTGGTTTCGGCTTTAGCCGCATAATGTCCAAGACTGTGAACCTCGCCCCCCGTCGATGATATGCCTTAATTGAACTAGATGCTGGAATCGTTGGAATCCTGATTGCACACTTTACCCGTGAACATCTCGTTGCTCTATCATTTCGTCCTGATCTTTTGCTTCATAACACTTTGTAAAGCTGCTCTGGTTTTCCCGGAAGCCCGCCCCCCGCCCCCCTTCCGTACTATACCCGTCAGCGGGATAAAGGGTATCATAGCGGCGCTAGAGGACCCGGCGCCAGAAGTGCGAGCATATGGCGTAAGTTTTTTGGCCGAGGCGGATGTTAGGAGCTTTCAGGACCTAAGTGGCAACTTGGCAGCAAAAGTGGCAGCAAAAGTTATTACGCTGCTCAAAGACTCTAACGTCTTAGTTAGAGTTTCTGCCGTAAAGGTTATGGGCAAGCTCGGCTCGGCGGCAGCGCCGCACCTGAGTGAGATCATTGCGCTGCTCAAGGACCCAGATAACTATGTTAGGTCTCTTGCCGCAGCGGCCTTGGGCAATCTCGGCGAGGTGGCTGCGCCGCGTGTGAGCGAGATCGCTGCGCTGCTCAAGGACCCAGATAGCGACGTGAAGCGTTCCGCCGCAGCGGCCTTGGGCGAGTTCGGCGCGGCGGCAGCGCCGTATGTGAGCGAGATCGCTGCGCTGCTCAAAGACCCTGATAGTAACGTGAAGAGTTCCGCCGCAGCGGCCTTGAGCAAGCTCGGCGCGGAGGCAGCGCCGCAAGTGAGCGAGATCGCTGCGCTGCTCAAGGACCCAGATATCTGGGTAAAGTCTTCCGCCGCAGAGGCATTGTGCAATCTGGGCGCGGCGGCAGCGCCGTATGTGAGCGAGATCATTGCGCTACTCAAAGACCCAGACTCCCTAGAACTTGACATAGAGATTATCAGCATCGCACAGGGCTTGGGCAAGCTCGGCGCGGTGGCTGCGCCGCACGTGAGCGAGATCGCTGCGCTGCTCAAAGACCCTCATAGCTACGTAAAGCGTTCCGCCGCAGCGGCCTTGGGCAATCTCGGCGCGGTGGCTGCGCCGCACGCAAGCGAGATCCGTGCGCTGCTCAAAGACCCGGACCTCAGCGTGAAGGCTTCTGCGGCAGAGGCATTGGTCAATCTCGGCGCGATGGATGCTCCGCACACAAGCGAGATCCGTGCACTGCTCAAAGACCCGGACGTCTTGGTTAGAATTCCCGCCGTAAAGGCTTTGGGCAAGCTCGGCGCGGTGGCTGCGCCACACGTGAGCGAGATCGCTGCGCTGCTCAAAGACCCTGATAGAGACGTGAAGCGTTCCGCCGCAGCGGCCTTGGGCGAGTTCGGCGCGGCGGCAGCGCCTTATGTGAGCGAGATCGCTGCGCTGCTCAAAGACCCTGATAGCTACGTAAAGCGTTCCGCCGCATCGGCCTTGGGCGAGTTCGGGGCGATGGCTGCCCCGCATGTGAGCGAGATCGCTGCGCTGCTCAAAGACCCTGATAGCGACGTGAAGAGTTCCGCCGCAGCGGCCTTGGGTGAGTTCGGGGCGATGGCAGCGCCGCACGTGAGCGAGATTATTGCCCTGCTCAAGGACCCAGACCCAGACCCCGGCTCGCTGGGATTCAGCGGCATGGATTTTCACGCGAAGAGTTCCGCCGCAGCGGCCTTGGACAAGCTTGGGCAAGTGGCACTGCCGCACGTGAGCGAGATCATTGCGCTGCTCAAATACCCCAGCGACGACGGGAGGAGAAGCGCCGCCAAGGCCTTGGCCAATCTCGGCGCGGCCATCGCTCAGAGCCGCGAGGCAGACTCTGGGACGTGGCATTGGTTGACGCCTCTACCCTTCCTTGAAGCTGGGGTTCTCTATCCCTCGGATGCGGCGGAGCACACTTGGCTGGCCTACTACCTTACTGGGGCGGATGCAGACGCAGCATGGGTGTCTCGGCACCTCTCCTCCAGGCTCCATCTCGCCAAACCTTCTGCGGCGATCACGGAGGGGAAGGAGTGGATGCTCGCCCTTCAGCGACTCACCAAGGTCATACATGATGGGCACAATGATGCTCCCCACACAACCGAGTCTGCTGGCGGACTGGCAGCCACCATTGCGAGGGAGGGCCAGCCAGGTAAGGACCAACTGTCCGTGCTCCGTGAGCTGAGCGCCGTGCTCGGAGAAGCACAGCAGACCAATGCGCGTCTCGGTAGCCACACGAGTGTGGTGGATGGCGTGATTCGCCGGATCGAGGCGCAAGACACCCTCCGGCAGGCGCTCCGCAAAGCCGCCTGGATCGTCGGACTGCATCTGCTGCTCTGGGCGCTCATCCTCATCGCCTATCCGCACAGCTCCTGGGTCCAGGCCCAAATCTTCTGGAACCCTTGGGTGCGGAAGCTCGCGGGCGCGGGCTATGTGCCCGCCTTAGTCAGTGCGGTGCCGTTCTTGCGGCGGCGGCTGTTTGCGCCGTTTCGGGATTCACTGGTGCGGCGGGGTGAGGTGGATGCCTTTGATGCGGTGGCGTTTTATCAGCTCCAGCGGGTGCGGCAGGTGCAGGTGGGAAAACGGCGGGCAGCGACGGAGACGGTGCGGGCAGTGGAGTTGCTTGGGGCGCTGCGGGGACCTGCCGTCTTGCAGGCAGCCTCGGGACTGGGGAAGAGCACGCTGCTGCGCAGTCTGGCGGTCAGCAGTTCGCATACCGTGGCGCTGCTGCGGGCGACGGAGTGTGACAAAGGCATCATCGCAGCGCTGCAGGGGCGCTTGCAGGGTTCAGTGGGGGATCCGGAATTCCTGCGCACGCTCCTTCATGCCGGGGCGGTGGACATTCTGGTAGATGGGCTCAATGAGGCACCGCCGGATACCCGGGCCCGCATCATGCTGGACACGGAGCAGAACTTTCGCGGCAATATCCTACTTGCTACCCAGCCATTGCCGGGGCGACTGCCGGACACAGCGCAGGTCTGGGAACTACGGGAGCTGGAGCCGGGGGAGATTCACGCATTCCTCATGAAGCAGGGTGAGGCGCTTGTGCCCGCGGCAACAGATGGCAAGCCGCAAGAAGACTGGCTGAAGGACTACCAGAAGCGAACCGAGATGTTCCTTGCCGACCTGGATGAGCGGGCCAAGACCGACCTCGCGGCACAGGAGGAGCGTAGGCAGTTGTGCAATCCCTTGGAGGCGAGCATCGCGGCAGACATCTTGGCGCGCGGTGACTGCCCGGCGATGCACAAGATCTTGGAGCAACAGGCGGAGTTGATGGAATGCGAGTTCGAAGGGCACTACAACCGCCCCTTCAATCACGGCCTCGTGGCCGAGGAGACACTAAAGTGGAGGCAAAGTGGCAGCACCTGGGTGGAGGTGGGACCTTTCTTCGAGGAGGCGGATGCCATGCGGACGAATCGGCTGATGCTTTCGCGAGCGGATCAAGGCGCGGACGGGAAGGCCGTGGAACGCTGGCGCTACCGGCATGACAAGCTCATGTTCCACTTTCTCTACCCCGCCTTCGTCTCTGCGAAGGGACGCGGGCGACGCTTTGAACTCGCGGCGGATGACCGCTTCCACGGAGCCTACGACTTGCTCGCCATGCGCCTGTCCATGGACGAGGCCGAGGATGTGGAGCGGCATTTGATCAATCTCGCCGCAGAGACTGGGGACAACCGTCTGTCGAATCGCTTTACCTTGCTGCTGCAGCGCCGCCGATTGATCAGTGGTAGCGCCCCCACCGCCAGCACCCCACCTTTACCCAAACCTGCCAAACCCATGCCTGAGTCCCTCATCTGCCTCACCGCCAAGCCCGAAACCTGCAAGTGCGACGTGGTCTTCGTCCATGGTCTGATGGGCAATCTGCGCGACACCTGGACCCACCCGACAGGGGGCTGCTGGCCGGAGTGGGTGGCGCAGGACTTCCCCGAGGCCGCCGTGTGGTCGCTGGGCTATAATGCGACGTTGAGTGCCTGGCAGGAGGAGTCCATGCCGCTGTCGGACCGAGGCAGCTCGCTGGTGGATCAGCTCTGCAATGAGGGGTTGGGCACAGATCGTCCGCTGATCTTCATCACCCACAGCATGGGGGGCCTGGCGGTGAAGCAACTGCTGCGCCATGCGGAGAGCTTCGGGGTGAAACGCTGGGAAAGTCTGGCGCGGAACACGGTCGGCGTGGCCTTCATCTCCACGCCGCACTCGGGGGCGAATCTCGCCAGTTTCGCCACCTTTGTCTCCGCCGTGCTCCGGACCAATCCCCAGCTCCATGACATGGAAAAGCACTCCTCTCGCCTGCGCGAACTTCACGCTTGGTTCCTCGCCTGGGTAGCGCGCCAGAATCCGGTGTGCCGCGCCTGGGTGGAGCGTCAGGCAGTGAAGCCCAAGGTCTTTGGAGTGGAGTTGCCCGCTGGTCTGATCGTGGTGGATGCGACCAGCGGCGAGCCAAACATTCCCGGCGAGGTGGCCGTGCCGCTGGACGAGGATCACATCAGTATCGTGAAACTCGCCTCCCGGGACGCTCAGCTATACAAAGGAATTCGAGGCCTTATACGTGAGGCGTTAAAACCGATGAGAGAGTCGTGATCGAAAGCACAGAGATCAGATCTTCAATGTCGAATCCCCTTTCTGCGGTGGCGTGCCGCCGGCGAAGCCGAGGAGAAAGCTCAAAAGTCCGGCATCCTCAGCGACACGCCTGAACTGACCACCATCCGCATCGGCACCATCCGCATCGGCACCATCCGCATCGGCACCATCCGCGAGCGCCTCATGTATGACGTGAAGGAGCTCAACGTGAAGGCCGGCAAGAAGATCAAGCTCACCTTCGCCAACACCGACGTGATGCCGCACAACCTCCTCGTCACCAAACCCGGCAAAGCCGACGCCGTCATCAACGCCGCCATCATCATGGGCACCGCCGGCTTCGAAAAAGGCTTCATCCCCGCCAGCGACGACGTCCTCCACCACACCAAGCTCCTCGACATGAGCAAAGAGGAGGTGCTCGAGTTCACATTGCCCGCCCCCGGCGATTATCCCTTCGTCTGCTCCTTCCCCGGCCACGGCATCCTCATGCGCGGGGTGCTGCACGCGAAGTGAGCTGGCGGGCCGATGCTGGCGGGTGCCTGGACGTGTGTGTTCACGCCCAGGCGATCATGGCGACGGATTGAAACAACCGTGAGCTGAGGCGGCGGCGCAGGCCGCGCGGGGCACAGGAGACCAGCAACTCAGCAAAGTCATTGACGAGATTCGCCAGGCAGCCGAAACGCGGGCTACCAAAGCGAAACATCGCCGTTTTCGAGAAGCCGTGCTGCAGCAGCAGCCGGCGCATGTCCCGGTAGGTCCATTCCTGGAAGTGAAAGCACTGGAGCTCGTCGCCGAAGTAGCGTGAGACATCGTGCGGGCCGGAAAGACGGTGAGGGGTGTCGAACACATAGACGCCACCCGGTTTTAGGAGCCGCCGGACCATGCGGAGATGCACGCTGACATCATCCGGATGAAGATGCTCCATGAACTGGTAGCTGAAGGCCACATCGGCTGTCGCATCCGGCAGGTCGAGCGTGTAGCCGTCATAGACGATGAGCTCCATGTTGGCGGGCGAGTTTTCACCGGGGGAGCGCTGGTCGGAGATGTCCACGCCGATGACACGTTGGACATGGGTTGCCACCTCCGCGGCGAGCCGGCAGTCTCCAGGGGCGATTTCGAGGAAAACGGAGTCCGGGCGCAGAAAGGGGCGGAGAAAGCGCATCTGGGAGAGGACCTTCTGCCTGCTGGCCTCGGGAGTGTCCCGCCGGGTAAGCCTGGGATGGTCGGGAACGCGCGAGAAGAGCTCGTTGTAGAGAGTTTTGAACAGGGCGGTCCTTTCGGTCCTGGTCGAGTTCCTGAGCCGTTGAGCCAGCTCCTTCTCCACCTCAAAGTGATGGCGTATCCTGTCAATCGAGCGTTCTGTTTGGGCGTGCATCCGCCGCAGTATTATCCCGGTGTTTTTGACAGTCCAGACACAGTTCCATAAAGCGCGCGACCGCGGCGGACCAGGAGTGGCGGGCGGTGACCTCCCGCAGGGCATTGGCGGCGAGCGAGCGTCTCAGATCCGGCTGGCGCGCGCAGCGGGCCAGAGTCTCCGCGAACGGGCCGGGTGCGTCTGCGATGAGAATGCTCTCTCCCGCGCTGACATGGAGCCCCTCCGCTCCAATGGAGGTGCTGACGACAGGCACGCCCATGGCCATGGCTTCATA
Source organism: Verrucomicrobiaceae bacterium (assembly GCA_015075365.1). Classification (GTDB taxonomy): domain Bacteria; phylum Verrucomicrobiota; class Verrucomicrobiia; order Verrucomicrobiales; family Verrucomicrobiaceae; genus Prosthecobacter. The sequence continues at coordinate 1,145,893 of JABTUN010000002.1, read as the reverse complement.
GATTTTGATGCGGGTGCCTCCGCCGGCCTTCAGGGGGACCACGATCACATCGCAGTCATGCACATGGGGCTGCACATCGTCCACGGTGCCGGTGACCTCGATAGATGCATTTTGCCGGGCGAGTTCGCGCACGGCGGCGGAGGGGTTGCGGCCGATGATTTTGAACCGGCTGCCTGGCACGCCGGCCTGGACGAGCGGGAACGTCTCGCGGGCGAAATCGAGGCAAGCGTCGATGTTGGGCATCCAGTCCATGGAGCCGAGAAAGCCGATGGTGAAGGGGCTGGCCGCCGGGCGCGGAGGAGCGGGGCGGAAGGCGTTTACATCCACGCCGGTGGGCACATGCCCCAGGACATTGCGCAACTGGTAATCCTCCCGCGCCATGGCCGCGTCCTCCGGGGACACGGTGATGACGCCGTCAAAAAGGGCGGAAAGGCGTTTTTCCCAGCGCCGCATGCGGCGGTGCTGCATGCGCAGGCCGTGGCGTTTGATGAACGAGCGCTGGTTGTCGGCGAGACGCCCCCAGATCTGCGCCTCCATGTTGTGCTGGAACAGGATGACAGGGCAGGGGAAGGCCAAGCGCGCGAAATTGAGCGCCGGGGCGAGAAAGTCACAAATGACGAGGTCAAAGGCGTCTGCGCGTGCGAGATCAGCGAGCCGGGATTCAAGCGCGGGAGAGTGGTAGCATTGCAACGCGTAGGGCTTCGTGCCACCCAAGATCATCACGCCGAGGCGCAACCAGAAGGCGGGAGTGTTTTTGGCCGGAATCTTGTGCGGCACCCAGGTTTTCTGGTGCGCGTAGGGATCCGCCTCCTCCGCGTCATGCAGCGTCTGTCCGTGAGGAAGCAGGGAAAGGTAGGTGACCTGGTGCTCCCGGCTGATTTCGGTGAGCATCGCGTGGGTGCGCTTTTTGCCCCCGGTATCGAGCGGGAGCAGCGGTCCAGTTTTGACCCAAAGGATGCGCATGTGAGAAAAGAGGGGAAGGAGGTATTAGCAGGCGCTTCTGGCGGCTGCATCCGGAGGCGGACTCCAGAGCCGAAGGAGGTTCCCACGATGCCGCGCGTAGGCGAGCAAGGCGCGCGCGCAGGTCCATTGCAGCATGAGAAACCCGGCGGGGATGGAAACGAGGCGGTTGCGCAGCCGTGGCAGGGCGCAGCCGGTGAGGGCGAGCGTGTAGCAGCCGGCCTGGCCGATGAGCAGTGCCCAGACGAGGGGCGTTTTTACGGCCAGGAGATTGAAAAGGATGGCAGCGACCATCAGCCAGGGCACGGCGAGCCTGGCGGTCTTGTGGGAGACAAACTGCCACCAAAGGCGGCCGCTCCAAGGAAACATCCAGGCGGGATGGCGTTCCAGCATCTGGTAATTTCCCACCAGGGTCCTGAGCTTGCGCGCTTTTTCACGATCCGGTGAGAGTTGCTGCGGATCGTAGGCGATGGCTTTGGGAGCGTAGAGGATGCGGAGGCCTTTTTGTGCGATCTGCATCGGGATGACGACGTCGTCGAGAATCGTGTCGGGCGGGATGTCCTGGTAGCATTCCCTGCGAATGGCATAAATGGCGCCCGTGCAGCCGATCACCGAGTCAAAAGCCGCCTCCCATTCACGCAGCTTGCGCTCAATCTTCCAATACAGGTCCACTCCCCTCCCCGCGCCGCTGGCCGAGGGGGCGATTTCGAGCAGGCCGCTGACCGCGCCCACAGCCGGATCGCGAAATGCGAGGGCGAGGTTTTGCAGCGCGGCAGGGTGGAAGGTCTGGCGCAGGTCCGCGAACGCCACGAAGGAATGCCTGGCCTGCCGCACGGCGTCATTGAGCGCGGCCGCCTTGCCGCGCCGGGAAGGAGTGCTCAAAACACGCACATCGGGATGGCCCAGCCTCTCCGCCAGCGCGGCGGTGGCGTCATCGCAGCCGTCGCAGAAGACCAGAATCTCCCGTGTGCCCTCCCATTGGCATTCCAGGAGATTCTGAAGGCGTTGTTGGATGCCGGCCGCGCCATTATGCACACAGAGAATGATGGAGACGCCATCCGGCGGCGGCAGTTCCACCCGGACCGGGCGCGGACGGACTCGTGCGAGCAGACCCATGAGGCACGGGTAGCCGATCTGCGCGTAAACGATGGCAAAGAGGGTCAGTAAGAGCAGCAGGAGCATTGAGTGCGCGGCGGGAGGTGCATCGCGGAAGAAGCGCGGCCAACTATGGGTTGAATCAAGGGCAATCCAAGTTCAAACTCGACCGCCAGCGGTGAATGGAGCCGCTGGCGATTGATTCACACACCTGATGTTCAAAGCCCTCGACCGCTGGCTGCTGCCCTGGCTGAAAGACGCCCTTTTCCGGCCCCGGAAACCGATCACCGACCTCATGCTGTGTGTCTGCGACCACTTTGAGCCCTTTCACCACACGGACAAGGCCGGAGCGCTCCGAAGAATGGACATCTGGCAGCAGCGTCTGCCGGAGGTGGCCGGCTGTTGTGAGGATCACGACGGCCGCGGCCCCAAGCACACGTTTTTTTATCCGGTGGAGCAGTACGATGCGGAGGTGATCGGCCGGCTGGCGGAGATTTCGCGGCAGACGTGCAACGAGGTGGAAATACACCTGCATCATGACAGGGACACAGCGGAAAACTTGGAGCGCAGCCTGGCCGAGGGCTGCGCGCGGTTGCGAAGCCATGGATTATTGGGGGGAGGGGACAGGCCGCGGTTTGGGTTCATTCATGGGAACTGGGCATTGGACGATTCGGACCCTGAGGGGCGCGGTTGTGGTGTGCGCGGGGAACTGGCCATCCTGCGCCGTGCGGGATGCTATGCGGACATGACCATGCCGTCCGCGCCGCATCCCACGCAGGCACCGGTCGTGAACCTCCTCTACTACGCGCAGAGCGGCATGTCGGGCTGTTCGCATCATCGCGGGCATCCTGTCCGCGCCGGGAATCCTGGAGAGCCGCTATTCCGCGAGCGTGAGGATCAGCTGCTGCTGGTACAGGGTCCGCTCTGCCTGGATTTTGAGCGCCGGAAGATCGGCTTTCTCCCTGGTATCGAGAATTCCGACCTGGGGCCTGCCAATCCGCCCTCCATGCATCGCGCCCGGTTGTGGATGAGGTGCGGCATTTCGGTGGTGGGCGCGGAATCCTGGGTGTTTGTCAAACTGCACACTCATGGCGCGCCTGAGAAGTGCCATGCGTCCAATCTAGGCAGCGCGCGTGTGGATTTTCATCGCGAGCTTGCAGCATACGCCCGTGAGACGGGCATCCGGCTCCATCATGTGAGCGCGCGGGAATTGGTGAACATCCTGCACGCGGCGGAGGACGGCCATCAAGGAGATGCCGGAGCCTGGCGCGATCATCTGTTTGCTCCTCCCGCGCTGCTGCGAGGCTGAAAAGACGCCGCGTCATCAAGAATCATCCCCCTGCTCATGAAACTGCTCTTGGTTTCCAATCTCTTCCCGGATCAGGCCGAGCCCTGGCGGGGACTCGACAACGCCACGGTGCTGCACGCCATCCGGGAGGTGGATCCATCAGTGGATATTCGCGTGATCGCGATGCGGCCTGTCCTAGGCGTGCCCGGGCGGCGTTTGTCCCTTCATGCCCGGGCGCAGGACGAGGTCTTTCAGCCAGCCTACCATGCCAGCGCCTATCTTCCGCGCGCGGGAGGGTGGAATCATCGGTGGTTCGCTCTGTCAATGGCGCGCGCGGAGCGGGATCTCGCAGCGCAGGGATTTCGTCCGGATGCGATTCTCGCTCCCTGGCTGTTCCCGGATGCGTGCGGTGTGTTGCTGCGTCGGCGTGCAGTTCCGGTCGTGGCGGTGGCCCAGGGATCGGATGTGCATCGTTACCTGGACATGCCCATGCGCCGGAAGGCCATCCTGAGCATGACAAGCTCCGCGCGGAAGGTGGTGACACGCAGTGAGGACCTGCGCCGGCGTCTGCTGCATCACAAAGCGGAGCCGGACAAGGTGGTCACCATCTACAACGGCGTGGACCACCACACCTTCAAACCTGCGGACCGCGGCGCGGCGCGTGAAGCACTCCAGGTGCCGGCGGATGAGGCGGTGGTGTTATTTGTCGGCAATTTTCTGCCGGTCAAAGGACTCGATCTGCTGCTGGAATCCTTTGCGGGGTTTCATCGCGCCTGCGGGCGTCCTGCCAGGCTGGTTTTGATCGGCGGGGGGCCTTTGGAGCCCATGCTGCGTCAGCAGGCGACGGCCTTGGGCCTGGATGGAATCGTGATCTTCGCCGGACGACAGCCGCCTGATGCGGTGGCACGTTGGATGCAGGCGGCGGATCTGGTGTCCCTCACCAGCCATAACGAGGGAGTGCCGAATGTGGTCCTGGAGGCGTGCTCGAGCGGACGCCCGATTGTTTGTACGCAGGTGGGTGGCATCGCCGAGGTCCTGGCTCCTCTGGAATGCGGGCGCTTTGTTGTCGCGGGACGTGATCCCGGTGCTGTGACGGGAGCGATGCTGGACGCGTTTCGCGATCCACCTGATCCGCAGGCGCTGCACGAGCAGACGAGGTCACGCTACGCCTGGTCGCGGTGCGCGACGGAGTATCTGCGTCTTCTCAGATGAGGTGGTGACCGTTCCGCGACCCAGTGTGTGTTGTCAGTGCCCCCCTGGCGTGACCATCACGACCTCAGTGGCGGGATTTCTGGCGGCGGGATCACCCGCGTCTCGCGCTGTCGGGGCTGCAACTGCTGCCGGAGGGACGATCGAAGGTGTCGCATTCCGCAGGCCACCGAGCAGCACCACGCGGACGGTGTCCAGCAGGATGAGGAAGTCGAAAATGACTCCGGCGTTCTTCAGATAGTAAAGATCGTACTCCAGCTTCCGACGCGCGTCTTCCACGGACGAGCCGTAGGGGTAGCAGACCTGCGCCCAGCCGGTGAGTCCCGGTTGGATCATGTGGCGCTCGCCATAAAAGGGGATTTCCCTGGAAAGCATACGCACAAACTCCGGACGCTCCGGTCGGGGCCCCACGAAGGACATTTCCCCCCGGAGCACATTGAGGAGCTGGGGGATCTCATCCACGCGGAATTTGCGCAGGAGGGAACCGCCGGGAAACACGCGCGCGTCCTTGCCGCGTGTGGACCACACCGCGCCCGCCTTTTCCGCGTCCGTGCGCATGCTGCGCAGTTTGTAGATCCAAAACTTCCGCCCGAAGCGGCCGACACGCACTTGTTTGAAAAACACCGGTCCTTCCGGTGAGAAAAACCGCACCATCGCCATGCCGGCCAGCAGGGCGGGGGAAAGCAGCACGAGCAGTACCAGCGATGTCACGATGTCGAAGAGACGCTTCAACTTGCCGAAATACAGGCTGCGGGAGGCGTTCTCCACATGGCCCAGCCATTGCGATGACACGATGTGCAAAGGGGTGTAGTGCAGCGCGTTCTCGTAGAGGCTGGCAAAGGTCGAGCAGGGAAAGCCGCCGTAGCGCAGCTTGCGCAGAAAAGGCCTGCATCTGGCGTCGTCCATGCGCGCCTCGTCAAACACCACCCGGTCGATCTTGTGCTGACGCAGGAGCTTGCGCACCTGGCCGATGCTGCCGAGGCATCGGTCATCGCCATCCGGCTGAAGCGTGGCCGTCATCCGCCCCACGATCTCATGGCCGTTCAGCCGCATCCGGGAGAGCCGCGCCAGGTCGGCCAGTTCGGACTCCGAGTCCGCCAGGACCAGGAGGCGCTGTTTGGTGTAGCCTCCCCGGTGATAGAGGAACCAGTGGTTCAGCAGGATGGGTGGAAAGGCCAGCGCGCAGCCCAGCGCCATGAAGCCGCGCCCCACGCGCTGGTCAAAGCGCAGGTAGCCCAGCAGCAACATGGCAATCACCGCCACTGCAAAAGCGCCGATCATCAGCAGCACATGCACCACGAAGGAGGAATGCCGGTGGCTCTCCACCGAATACAGCCCCAGCACATAGGCCGCCAGCGCCAGCACCACCGCGCCTCCCACGATTGGCGCCAGATAGTCATCCAGCCGGAACAGCGTGGTGAACCGGATGTAGTTCGCCGCGAGGAACGCCGCGATGAAAAGGGTGAGGTCAGCCAGGACTCTCCCTCCAACCTTGATCCAGTGGGCGGTGCGTAGCGAGCTCATGAGAGTGGAATGATCAGATGTGGATGGACGACAGTGGATGCCGGGGCGGCAGGCGGGGACTTCAGGAGCGCGCTTTTTTCATGATGTGAAGTCCCAGCATTCCGCAGGTGAAAACGATGACCACTGCCAGCAGGTGAAAGACAGGCAGCAATTGATGTGCCAGGTTCAGGTTGCTGAAGCTGGAAAGAGTCCACCGGGTGAGCAGGTAGCCGATGGCCCCCAAACCCAGGAACAACGAGGCCAGAAGGCTGAAGAATAAAACGCCCTCGTCCAGATGAATCAGCCGGCGTGTCAGCCGCAGCGGACGCGTGTCCCCGTGCAGGTGCAGCATGCAACTGAAGAGATAAAACTGCGCGCCCGCCACTCCGGCCAGGAACAGCAGCAACTGGCTGTGCAGGTCAAACACATGAAAGGTGCCGAACAGCGCCACCGGGCCCGTCACCAGCGTCAGAAGCTGGAGCGCCGTGGCCGCCAGCAGGCAGGCCAGTCCCGCCACTTCGAACAGCCCCGGTTTCTCTGAAAAGATGAACAGCAGGTGCCGCATGCCGTCCCGCCAGGTGCGCAGGTGCGCCACCCGCCCCTCCGGGCCTTTGCGCAGGCCGGAGGGCACCTCCACCATCCGCGCACCCGCCTTCAGCGCCTTGATCAGCAGCTCGGAGGCGAATTCCATGCCGTTCGAACGGATCCGCCACGATTCAAACGACGACTTTCGCATGCAGCGAAAGCCGGAATTGCAGTCCGTCAGCCTCCCGCGGAACAGCACGTTGATAATGCCCGTCAGCACGGGCGTGCCCAGCCAGCGGTGCAGCGGTGGCATCGCCCCCGGCTCGATGGCACCTGTCATCCGGGACGCGATCGCCATGTCCGCCCCGGTCTCCAGCGCCTTTTCATACAAACGACCCGCGTCCTCGTAGAGATAGGTGTTGTCGCAATCAGCGAACATCACATGCTCGCCACGCGCGGCGGCGATACCGCCCCGGATGGCCGCTCCGTAGCCGCGCTCCGCCACCGGCACGACCCGGGCGCCCAGGGAGGTCGCGATCTCGGGGGAGCGGTCCGTGCTGCCGTTGTCTGCAAGGATGATTTCATAGGGAATCCCCAGTTCTCCCAGGCTCCGTGACACCTGTGTCACGCAGGCCGCTACTGTTTTCTCCTCATTCAGACAGGGAAACACGAAGCTCAGGCGCGGGGCGTCGGATGTGGGGGAGTCAGGCATTTGCAACGGGGGATTTTACCTTGGCGCGGCACAGGAGCCAGAGCAAGTGCCAGAATGGTGGCAGGAATCATCAACATGTGGTAACCCGCCACTGCCTCTAAATATCGTTTCATTTTAACCCCATGCCCCGGATTCGCCTCGCCGCCCTTCTCACGATCGCCACGGGCATGCTGCACGCCGCCGACCCGACACCCGGCGTGCGCGCCCAGATCACGTTTGCTGAGTCGCCACCGCATTCCGACGCGCTCGAAGTGAAACTGCGTCTCAGTGCCGCCGAGACGCCACCGGCCTACGACGTGAAAAAGGAGACCTTCGACATCCTCCTGCCGAAAAACTTCCGCAAAGACGAGCCGCACGGCCTTTTCATCTGGATCAGCGCCAGCGACAAACCGGTCATCCCGGCCGGGTGGGAGCCCGTTTTGGCCGAAAAGAAGCTCATTTTCATTGGCGCGCACCAATCCGGCAACCCGCGCAGCGTCTTCGACCGCATGCGCCTCGCCATCGACGCGAATTACAATGTGCGAAAGCTCGCCACCATCGATCCCGCCCGCGTCATCCTCTCCGGCTTCTCCGGCGGCGCGCGCGTCGCCAGCATGCTCGGCGTTTGCTACGCGGACATCTTCCCCGCCACGATCTGCTGCATGGGCGTGAACTTCTACACGGACACCACCACGCCGGATGGCAAACAAACCTTCCGCATCAGCTACCTCCCGCACGACGACTTCGTGAGAATGGCGAAGACGCAATGCCGCTACGTCCTCATCACCGGCGAAAAAGACTTCAACCTCCCCAACACGCAGGCCGTCTTCACCAACGGCTTCCAAAAAGAAGGCTTCAAGGCTGTCGAGATGCTCAATATCCCCGCCCAAGGACACTCGCCGCCAAAAGCGGAGTGGCTCAAGAAAGCCATCGAGTTCATCGACGCCAAAAAGTAATCACCGCGGATCGTTCACGCGGCCGAAAAACAAGCACGCACCGGTCGTCGCATGCTGGATGGCAAACAAGAACGGCCGGTCGGCATTGAGTTCGATGGGTTTTTGCCTCGGAGCAGGTGCTCCGGCGTATGCCATCGCCACGGCCGTTGCCGCGGCGGCCTCGGTGCCTTTTTCGTCGAGTTCGAGGAAGGTTTTGTGGAAGACCTCAGAGATGCAGAGGTAATCATCTGGCTTCTTCGGGGCCATCGCGTCAAAATCCGCGCTTCCTTGCGGTTTGTCGAAGGCGGTTGTCATGCCCATTTTTTGCAACACCTCACTCAGCGGCACCGTCGGTGGGGTGATTTTGAACTTTGGCAGATGGAGGATGACCTCGCGATGCTCCGCTTTCGCGCAAGCGAGCAGCGTCTCCGCCGTCAGCTTCTTTTCCACGTCTGACACGCCACCGATGTCATCCGGCACGATAAGCAGGAAATGCAGGTCGTTGCCCGCATACGGCAACGTCACCGCCTGAAAGCCGCGACTATTTAGATACCGCATGTGCTCCTGCTTCCCCATCGTCGGCACTTCGACCGTTGATTTGGCTCCGTTGACATGGAACGGCTTCGGAGCCGTTGCATGGGCGGAAAACTCGCTCTGCCACGCCGCTTTGAAGTACAGCGCATTCACCAAAACGAGCCGCGTATCCGCGCTGAGGCCGTTTTCGGGGATCAAATCGCGAATCCGCTTCTGTGTCTGCTTTTCCACCCAGCCGTTGATCTCGCGCGTGGCCGCGGCGTGGTCCTTGATGAAGTTCATGAGCTCCATCGGCGCTCCAAAGTGGCTCTTCACGCCGGAGAGGAACGTTTCGCGGAATTCATAGCCCTTCTGTCCGAAGAGCCGGTTCGCCACATGCAACTTCAGCGCCTCGGAAGGCCCGCCATACTTCTTCGACTGAGCCACCTGCTTCTCCGAGTTTGCCTGGGCCTCCACCAGGGCCGCATTCAGCGCCGCGAAGGACTCCCCCAGCATTGCCTTGTCCGCCGGGAAGCGCAGCACCCGCGCCATCTCCTCCTGCGTGACGCCACTGGCACCGAGATACGTCATGCCGAGTGCTGACTGAATCGAGTAAGGCGAAAGGCAAACGTTTCCCGTCTTCGGCATCTGCCGGTGAAGATCGAGCCCGAAGGCATTCACCGCCTGCGCAGCCGTTTCCGGCGAGGCGGCGGATGCGGAAACAGCGAGTGACAACCACAGGGCGGAGGCGATACGTTTCATGATGGGTAACCTGCCAGATCGCGCGTGTGGCTACCAGTTGATTTGATCCGAGCCGTGCCGTTTCGGAGGATTTCCAGTATCAACCCTTGTTTTGCGGAAACCGGATCACGCAGAAGCCCAAATCCGCCACGCCATCGGCGCGGCGGATCGTTTCCGGGATGTAATACAGTTCCAGGCGGCGGTCCTCACCGCGCTTCGAGACCAGCACACCGGCGGCACGCATCAGGCGCAGGTGCTTGCTCACCCCGTCAAAGTCCCGCTTCACCACGGCCGCCACCTCGCTGGCGGACATGGCCCGCCCGTCTGCCAGCATCTGGTAGATGCTCCACCGCAGCGGATTCCCCAGCGCCGCAAATGCCTTCGCCGGGTCCAGCCCCTTCGCTCCTGCCGCCGGGGTGGCCGAGGTCAGCTGGGTTGTCCCATGAGCGCCGGGCACGATGGATGGAGGGGCTGCATCGTTCATGCGGTCGTTTTACCCCATCCCGCTCTTGCCTGACAAGCCTGATCTCGACCCTTTTTGGCGGAAACTTGACCTTCTGAGGGTCAAAGTTGACCTTCAAACCATCAACGTCGGAGAAAATAGGCGGGAATTTGACTCCCAAACAGTCAATCACGGAGAAAAACGGCGGGGAATCGACCCTTTACTCCTCGATGTCGGAAAAATCTGGCGGGAATTTGACCGTTTGAAGGTCAAATTCCCGCCTGAAAGCGCCGAGATCGAGCCTCAAATCGTCCATTTTCTCGGTTTCAGGGCCATTTTTGCAGGGTAACACGGAGTTGCCCGCTGTTTTCAGCGGATACACGAGCCTGATCAAGCCCCGCATCCGCGCCACATGTGATATTCACCAGCCGCAGCTTTGTCATCGTGCATTGCGCCCTTGTTTAGCTCGATCTGACAACCCCTCCTTGAAGGTTCGGTGCGGTGATGCTGTTCCTGATGGGCGCTTGGGAACGGTCGCGACCTTTTTCGCAGGATGTTTTCGAAGCCAATGGTCATCTCATAGGGAAGGGGAGTTGGATTCGGCGGGCGTTGAGAGGGATGCTGATGAATTTGCTGCTGATTTTTCCCTAGCCCAGAACGCCTTTTTTGTTTCCAGCGTGAAACGTAGCTGATAGAAAACCTTGAAATGGCAAAACCCTTCCAGCGTCTGGCTGGCCGTCTTATCATTCTCATTGCTGCAGGCGTTCTGTGCAGCTTTTTCTTTAGGCGCGGTCAAGAGGCCGATGCCGACGGCTATTTCAGGCAAGCGGACGCCTCAACAACCGTGAGCGGCCAAGCTCAGCAGGCGGTTGTGGCACCGCCTGAAGACTCCGGCAGCAACAAGTCTGCGGGAAACAACCCTCGCGGACCAGATTCGAATCGAAAATCCCGCTGGCTGGAGGGTGATGTCGTATGGGCCTCTCCTGCCGGGGAAAAAGGTGCGGACGAAAGGCTCCACCGGGTGCGAATCCTTCGAGCAGAGTCTCCATTCAGCTTGCTGCGCGTGGAGGAGGAACTGACACCCTCCGGGAGTGATGGCGGTCTCGAAATCACGCGGCAGAATGCGATGGTGGCGGACCATCTTCTGGTCAAAGCCGCCGAGGGCGTGGACAGGGCGCATCTGGACGAGGTCCTGCGCCCTTTGGGAGTGCGGATCAAAGAGCAGATCCCCGGGACGGCACTTTACCTTGTGAGCATCCCTGTGCGAGACGGCCAGTCCCTGCCCGAGGCGGTGCAGGCCCTCGGAAAGCTCAAGGACGTGATCTCCTATGCGGAGCCTGATTACATCGTCCACGCCACCACCACGCCGAATGACACCCGCTATGCCGAGCAATGGGCTTTGCATAACACGGGTCAGACCAGCGGGACTGCGGATGCGGACATCGATGCGCCGGAGGCATGGTCCGTGAGCACGGGCTCAGCCAGCGTCGTCGTCGCGGTGCTGGACAGCGGGATGGACCATACGCACCCCGATCTGGCGGCCAATGTGTGGGCCAACCCGGGGGAAATCGCGGGCAATGGCGTGGACGATGACGGAAACGGCTACATCGATGACGTGCGCGGCTGGAACTTTTTGAACGGAAACAACAGCACGACGGATGCCAGCAGCCACGGCACGCATGTCTCCGGCATCATCGGTGCCAGTGGCAACAATGGCGCAGGCATCAGCGGTGTGGCCTGGCAAGTGAAGCTGATGCCGCTGAAGTTTCTTAATTCGAGCGGGTTCGGGGCAACATCCACAGCGATCACTGCCATCAACTACGCCCGGGTGAAAGGTGCTCACATCATCAATCACTCATGGGGAGTCGCCGCTTTTTCCCAGGCGCTGCAGGACGCCATCGACGCGGCTGGCGCGACGGGCATTCTGAACGTGTGTGCCGCAGACAACGGAAACGGCGTCAATCAGGACGTGACGCCCGACTACCCCTCCGCCTTTCCCAGCGCGAGCGTGCTGGCGGTGGCCAACACGACTCACGCGGATGGCCTGGCTGCATCCTCAAACTACGGCCCGGCCACGGTTGATCTGGGGGCGCCCGGCACGAGCATCCTCAGCACGCTGCCGGGAGGTGGTTTCGGTTTGAATTCGGGGACTTCGATGGCCGCGCCGCATGTGAGCGGCATCGCGGCGCTTTTGAAGGCGCTGAAGCCGGCTCTGACAGGCGCGGACATCAAGGCGATCCTGCACACCTCCGTGGATCTCATTCCTGCGCTGACCGGGCGCACCACCACGGGAGGCCGTGCCAATGCCTCCCGCGCCCTGGAATGGGTGTCAGACATCACGGTGGTGGCATCGACGGGGGCAGACTTCGCGGGTAACCACGGGGGACCATTTCAGCCCGAGGCGAAAACTTACACGCTGAAGAATCACGGCTCGAGCAGCGCCACATGGAGCGCTGCATTAAACAATGCGTATTACGCCAGTGTCTCGCCGGCCTCGGGCACCCTCGCGCCGGGAGCTTCGGTCACAGTCACCGTGACTTTGAACACAGCAGCCGCCAATGCTGCCGCGCCTGGGATATACGACGGGAGTCTGGTGGTCTCGAACACGACCACCGGAAAAGCCTCCACGTGGCCGCTGCGGATGGATGTCCGTGTTCCCCACATCTATTCGTATGACCTGAGTTCAGACCCGGGGTGGAGCCGTGACGAAGCGTGGCAGTTTGGCACGCCCACCGGCAAAGGCGGCAGCACCGGCAATGGCAATGCCGACCCTGTCAGCGGACGCACGGGGGCGAATGTCTTTGGTGTGAATCTGAATGGCGATTTTCCCAGCTCCGTGAACGGCCCGCATTTTCTTGTGGCCGGGCCCTTTGACTTGCGTGGCTACACACAGACCAAGCTCCATTTCTGGCGCTGGCTAAACACCAACAGCCAGTTCCATCACGTCCCGCATGGGATTCAAATCCGCCATGAGGGCAGCGAGACATGGACCTACCTGTGGTCGAACAACGGCTACGTCCATGACAATGCCTGGACTGAGCAGACCCTCGCGCTCGGGGCCGATGGTGACGGTCGCTCGGCGGTTTACATCCGCTGGAGCTATGAGGTGACCAATGCGAACGCATCACCCTCCTCCGGCTGGAACGTGGATGACATCAAGATCATCGGGCAGCCCGGCAAGCGCCTGTTCCTGGATGGCGTGGCAGCGGCGAACGAGAACTCAGGCACGGCAACTCTGACCCTTCACGTCGAGCCGGCCTCGCCAACGGACGTGACCGTGACCCTGGCATCGAACGACTCCACGGCGGCCACGCTGCCTCCCACGGTCATCGTGCCCGCCAACACGCGCAGTGTGAGTGTCCAGGCGGTCTTGGTGGATGATGCCCTGCTTGATGGAACCCAAACGGCGGTGCTCACGCCTGTCGCGGCGGGCTTTGCATCGATCCCCTGGAATCTTGCGGTGAACGACAATGAGACAGCGACGCTGAGTTTAAACACACCCGCAACCGCCACCGAAGGCGGTGCTGCTTTGCAGGGCAGCGTGAGCCTGAGCGAAGCGGCGGGCCGGGCGGTGCTCGTTACCCTGGCATCCAGCCAACCCGACGCGGCCAGCGTACCTGCCAGTGTCACCATTCCCGCAGGGCAGACGAGCGCGACGTTCCCCATCACGCTGCCACAGAACGGGCTGATGGAGAACGCGAAGACCGCACAGATCAGCGCCTCTGTGACCAACTGGACTGGGGCGACCGCCACCATCAGTGTCATGGATGACGATTACCTGGCTCCGACGCTCAGTTTTGCCCGGAATGCCGGGAGCTATCATCTGGCAGAGGGACAAAACACCTCGGCTTATGTGGCGACGGTGCGCCTGCCGGCGCCACGTCTGGTGGACACGGTGATCACTCTCCATCTGAACGACACCTCGGAGATCACGCTGCCCGCGACGGTGACCATTCCCGCAGGCAAGTTGGTGGCTTCGATTTCCCCGATTTCCGTGATCAATGACTCGCTGCAAGACGGGGTTCAGACCGTGGTGGTCGAGGCGTCGTCACCCGGGCTCCTGTCAGGCAGTGCCAGTGTGACCGTGGCCGATGATGAAGTGGCATCCCTGGTGTTCGGGTTCATTCCTTCGCCTCAAACACCGGGCCTGCCGTTTTATCCAGGCATCCAGGCCTTGGACGTGGATGGCCGGCTTGCCGCTGGTTACAATGGCACGGCCACCGTCACCGCGCTCGTCAATGGCGTTCCCGATGGCACGTTCGGCAACAAAACCGCGTCCTTTTATCAGGGCAGCTCTGCTGATGGATTCAGTGTCTCCGCCATCACGTCCTCTTATGTGCTGCGGGTCGTGGCAGGAGCTGTCACAGGCACGTCGAATGTCTTCTCCACCGAATCCAGTCATGTCCAGACGGTCAGTGTCACGGCGAATGAACTGGCCTATGACCCGGTCACGAACCGGGTTTACGCCAGCACCAGCAACGGCACCGTGGTCCCCATCCATCCCGGCACCGGTGCCACGGACGCGCCCATCACCGTGGGCACGGGCGTTGTGGGCCAAATCGAGGCGTCCACGTCCGGCGGCGTTCTCTATGCAGTCGTGAGCAACCGCACCCAGATCGTCAAAGTGGATCTCGTCTCGCGGACGGTGGGCACTCCATTCAGTTTCGGTGTGGATATGTTCGGAAGCGCCCTGACCGTGGCGGACTTTGCCATCCTGCCCAATGACATCAACACCATCGGAGTGGTGTTGAATCATGCGTCAGGCACGGTGGATCGGGTGGCGGTTTACACCAACGGCGTGAAGCGCCCCACCGTCATTCCCTACAACTCGTCGTCCTCAAGCAATCCGGTCAATGCCCTTCAGATCACCGCTGGTGGCGCCGCCAACCGCTTCTACGCCAGCAACGGAGTGACGAATGCCAGCTCTGCGACGCTTTATCTGCTCGATGTGGGAGCAGGCGGGGTGAGCCTGAATCGCTCTTATCTTGAGCCAGGCACCTTGACCAACCTCACCGCCAGCGGCGACCTCCTCGCGGATGACACCGGGCGCGTTTTCGATGCTGAATCGGGCAACTCACGCGGACGCATCGGTGACGGCACGCTGGCCTCCGTGTTCCTCGACCACACCACCGGACGTGCCTGCCAGATCATGTACAACACCTTTGGGTTGTCCGTGTTTGAACTGAACGGCTTCAGCGAGGCGGGCAGGACGGCCATCACGGTGGCAGGGCCGGTCAACGACACCAACCACTACCCGGCGCTGCCTTCCCGCATCGTGAAATCGGGGGCGCGTGGGGTGGCTTACCGGGCGGCCGGCAGCGTGGTGCTGGTGAAGTCCTACTTCCTTCCTGATCCCGCCATTTCAGAGCCGGACCTCGCGGTGCAACAGATCATCGCGCCCGTCACCCCAGAGGCTGGCCGGCCCATGAGCTTCAACATGCTCGTGCGCAACAATGGCAATGCGGCGGCCGCCAATGTCGTTCTTACCAGCGATTGGACTGCTGGAGCTGTCTATTTGGGCGGCAGCACCACCCAAGGCGTCGTCACTCAGGACGGCACGCGTCTGACGGTGAGCCTGGGCTCATTGGCCGCCGGTGAAACAGCCACCGTCTGCCTGCAGATGACGGCCGCGAGCATCACGAACAAGGCAACCCTGATTTCCTCCACGGCGGAGTCCTTCACGCAAAACAACCTCAGTTCTCTGACCTGTTATCCCGCCGCCAATGCCCAATATTTTTCGACGATGACGCTGAAGACGTCAGATCTTGCCTCCAGCAAGGTCACTCAGCGAGTGTATGCGCCTCAAGGCTTTGGTTCCGGCTTCTTTGCGGGCACTCTCGCCGTCCTCGACCTGGCAGCCCCCGCTGTGCGCGCTTTTGTGCCCGTTGGCAGCTCTCCCGGAACGCTGGCACTGGCCGGGAACCATACCGACCTGTTCATTGCCCTTGATGGCTCAGGGCAGGTGCTGCCGTTCAATCTGAGCACGCTTGCCGCGGGCACTCCCTTTGCACCGGGGCTCGCCGCTGACGGGAGGCGCCTCTTTGTAAAGGACATGGTTTCACGCCCAGGCAGTCCGGGCCATGTCATCATTTCACGTCAGGATGCGACAGGAGGGCGGGCGGGGGTGGGCTTGTTCGTCAATGGGGGCCTCGTCGGCTCCACCACGCCAGCCACTGAGGAAACCCACTGGCTCGCCGTCAACCCTGACGGCTCCGCCTGCTACAGTTGTGGTACCGCCCCGGACCACTCCACGACCACGCTTTACCGCATGAATGTCTCAGGCGCAGGCCTCACGATTGCCAGCGCGCGCGCGGACGTGTCCCTTGGACGCCGTGTTGGCTTTGGCAGCGGCAGAATTCTGGGGGCAAACGGCCGGATGTTTGATCCGGATACACTGGCTGATGCCGGCTTTCTTGAGAACTCGTCCGTTTATCCCTACCTGACACTGCTGAACACCGTCCATGACCCTGAGCGTGAGCGCATTTACGGCATGTCAGAGTCCAGCACTGGCGTGCTTCGGGCTTATGATTCACTGAATTTTCAGATAAAGGCTCAGAAGGCGAGCGGTCTTAGCAAAGCACCGGACCGCATGGTTCGCTGGGGCGAGCACGGCCTGGCGATGAGTTCCACGGCCCTCTACGCCAACTATGCCATTCTTTGGGTGAATGACGCAGACCTGGTTCCTGATCCTCCGATCCACGTCAACCTGCCTGCCTTCGTCATGGAAAATGCGGGCCTTGTCACCGGGGCGGGGACTCTCCAGCTGGCCGTTGCACCGCAGGCCGACCTCACCGTGACGTTGACGTCCTCCAATCCGCTGCTGCTGCAAGCGCCCGCGAGTGTGACGGTTCCCGCCGGCCACACGTCCGTGACATTTGATCTGACGGTCATCAACGACGGGCTGCTCAATGGCTCGCGCAGTGTGACGCTCACGCCGGGCGGTGTCACGGACTACAACCTGCTGCCCGGTGTGGTGGAAGTCCGCGACGACGAGGCCGGCATCCTGGCTCTGACCTTGCCACCATCCGTCACGGAAGGCGCGGGGATCGTCAGCGGGCAGTCCTTCATCACGCTCACGAATGGGCCGGCCACGACCGACATCACCGTGCAACTGGCCTCTGACCGGACCGGCAAGCTCACCGTGCCCGCCACCGTCATCATTCCTGCCGGGCAGAGCAGCGCCGCCTTTGCAATGACCGCTCTGGATGACGATTACCTGGATGGCACGCAGGTGGTCACCGTGAGCGCCAGTGTGGGCGGCTGGAGCACGGCGGTGCGGAGCCTGAACGTGCAGGACAATGAGGCGACCACCATCAACCTCGGCTTTGGCAACTCCGTCAGCGAGGGGTATGGGAGCTACCAGACCACGCTGCAGCTTGGAGGCAGGGTCCTGCAGGACACCGTCGTGACCCTCACCAGCAGCCATCCTGACAAGATTGCCGTGCCTGCGTCGGTCACCGTCCCGGCGGGTTTGTACGGGGCCACCCTGAACGCAACCATCGTTGAGAACTCGCTCAAGGAAGGGCGGCAAACAGTCACCCTCACCGCCACCGTGGCAGGATTCACCAGCAGTTCGAAAGACGTTGTCGTGATCGATAATGACCTCGCGGTCATGCAGTGGAACACCATTCCAAACGCAACCGCCGGAGAGGTCATTCCCGTGAGCGTGGCAGGCACCACGATGGATGGAGACCCTGTGGCCGTGCCTTATCAATATTCTGTCACAGCCACCGCCCTCAGGGATGGAATACCCATCCCCGGCTTTTCCGTCACCCTTTCACAAGCTGGGGGAACAGCCTATGTGGGAGGCGTCAAGATGCTACAGGCAGGCGCCAATGTCACGCTCACAACCACGCTGGCTGGTATCACGGGCACCAGCAATGCCTTCACCATTTCCGCCGGAGCCATGTCCAGTTTCGTCTGGGAGCCTGTCTCCGGCCTGCCCCAGCCCAATACGCCTTTCCCGGTGACGGTGCGTGCCGCCGACGGTTATGGGAACCTGCTGTCCGGCTTCACGGGCACGGCTGGACTCTCAGCCTTTCAGGGGGCCGGCGCGGTCACGCCGTTTTCCACCGGCACCACCCCGCTTCCCACGGCCATGGACACCTCGAAGGAGCAGTCACGCATGATGCTGGTGCTGGCCGCGTCGTGGATCAACCGTGCCGGGCGGCTGCGCAGCCTGTCCTTGGAGATCGTGAACCCGCCTGGCCGTGCCTTTGACACCTTCCTCATCCGTGCCAAGCACACCTCCAACAGCGCTCCCTGGAACTGGGACAACACAGGCTATACGGTTCTGCGCCAGGGGCCGCTGAATCTCACCCAGACACGTGGTTGGGTGGAGATTCCCTTCTCCACGCCGTTTGATTACAATGGCACCTCCGACTTGCTGCTGGACATCAGCTTTTCCAACAGCGGCACGGCCACAGGCGGGTCTTATCTGGGCGCGGCACCCTACTACGACAGTCGATTCCTCGGTGCCTCAGCCAACAGTTCCCAGGGCTACGGCGCGCCGGAAAGCTGGTCTGGTAGCAGCCCTTATCCCAGCTACGTTGGCATGCCGAACATCCGTCTCTCGTATGGCACCGCGCTCAACGTCACGCCAGCCACCACGGGATCCTTTGTCAATGGTGTCTGGACGGGCAGCGTCACCCTCGACCAGGCCGCCAGCGATGTTTCCCTCGTTGCCACCAGCGGCGCGTCCGTGGGGCAGAGCGGTGTCTTTGAAGTCGGTGCCGTGCCGCCCGCCGCGCCCGTGCTCACCTCCCTGCCTGCCACCAGCGCCACGACTTCCAGATCCCTTACTTGGAATGCCGTGGCCACCGCAACTGCGTACTACGCCGAAGCTGCCACCGACAGCAGCTTCACCACCCCGGTCGCCAACAGTGGCTGGATCACCGCCACCACCCACACCTTCACCGGTCTCACCAGCGGCACGCGCTACTACTTCCGGGTAAAAGCGCGCAAAACCGCGCTTGAGGGTGCCTGGAGCAACACCGTGGACACCACGATGGATTCCACCGGCCCCGTCATCACGCTGGGCAATTCGGATGACGGCACCGTCACCGCCTTCACCACCGTGCAGAGTGCATGGACCATCGCCGGAAAAGTGCTCGATATCCCTGCGGGCGTGTCCTCCCTCCAGATCATCCTGGGAGGCACCACCTACAACTGGACCTACAACCCAGACGGCAACTGGGCACTCACCTTGACCATTCCCAGCGCAGGCACCTACGCCATCAGCTTCCGCGCCACCGACAGCCGGGGAAACATCACCCTGCGCAATGTCACCATCACCCGCAAGTCCGACACGGATGCCAACGGTCTCCCCGATGACTGGCAGGCTGCCAACGGCCTGATCCTTGGCGGCGTGAACAGCACGCGCACGACGGACTTCGATCGTGACGGCCGCAGCAACCTCCTGGAATACGCCTTCAACACGGCGGCGAACAACAGCTCCCTGGGCGCTTTTCCAAGCGCGGTGCACGAGGTCAAAAGCGCGGACGGCAAAACCTACCTTGTTTACCACCATGACCGCCGGCGCGGAGCCGTCGATCTCACCTACGCCCTGGAATTCAGCACGGACTTGGTCGCCTGGTCCGGCAGCACGTTTCAGACCGAGCCCGCAGGCCCGCCCACCCTCAATCCCGACGGCGTCACCGAACGTGTGACCACCCGAATCCTGCCGGACCTCTCGCTGATGCCAGGTCAAAAAGTATTTGTCCGTCTTTCCGTGTTCAGCCATGCGCCCTGACGCCAGCCAGGCGGCTTCCATGCTCCTGCTGGCCGATGCCGAAGCCTCTGTTGGGCAAGTGCCTGTGACTCACTCCTTCCGCTTCAACTGCGGGAACAGGATCACATCGCGGATGCTTTCGGTGCCAGACTGCCGCTGGCGGGGCTGGAGGTGACGGAGGCATCGCCGGAGCAGATGTATCCGGTTTTGCCGTCACATCGCTCATAAACACATTCTGCCTACGCGGTCTCCCTTCTGGCAGCCTCAATGTCGGAGCGATGAGGCGGGAATCGCCTCCTGCAGGCATCGATTCAGGCTCTCAGAGCCTCGAATTCGGAGCAAAAAGGCGGATAATCGACACTGTCGGCTCTCATACCGGAGAAAATAACGCGAGTTACCACCTTTAAGCTACTTCATCCCCGCCTTTTTACTCCGATATCCACCCTCAAAGCTCCGATTGTCCCTCCAAAGGCTCCGGGATCGACCCTCTGACGGTGCACTTTCTGGCTTTTCCAGCGCTCTCCCAGGGGGATGTCCATTCATCCGACTCAGTTGGCGTATATCAGTAGCGACACCAGCTTGTTGCATCCGCTCAGGTTGACGATTTTTCACGCGGTCCGTAGATGCCGGTGAACACCACCTCTCCGCCATGCCTGCCAGCCCTTTTATCCGCACCTCCCGCGTCAAAGACGACGACCAAACCGCCTTTGAAAACGGCACCTCCTTTGAGGAAGCTCGCTCCTACCCGAAAGCCCTCGACTCGTATGCCGAGGTGAAGCCGACGGGCAGCCGTCTCGGCGTTCTAAGCAGCTCGCGGTGCTATCTTACTTGCACTGAATGACGCGCGCGCCTGGAGGGAGTTGCAAGGGGGGGCTGAATGGACTCATTTGATCTGGGATGAATCGTCACCGGAAAGCTCTTCGATTTCGCGACGAAGCCTTTCGGCCTCAGACTGGAGTTGTTCGATGTCTTTGGTGATCCCGGCGATCTGCTCGGTGACCGCACGGTCCAGTTCATCCTCGTCATCCTCCATCGCTTCGTATAGTTTGTAGCTGGGGCTGCGCTTGAGGGCATCAGTGGCCTCGATCACGGCCAGCATTTCCGCCTCCAGGCCGTGTAGCAGCTTCTGTAGCTCGTCCGGCTCGTTATTGTCCCGCAGGTCGATGGCGGCCCAGCCGCGGCGCATGATGAAGGCGTTTGGATCAGCAGCGATTTTCCGTAGCGTCTCCAGATCACCGCTGTCCTTCGCTGCATTGATCGCGCCGGTCAGCTTCGTGTAGGTTTCCTGCTTGTCCGGCTCGCTGGCGTAGCGGTCGGGATGGTAGAGCTTTACCAAGTCGCGCCATAGGCGTTTCAGTTCGGCTTCTTCATCGTCGGAGAGCATCCGCTTCGCCTCCATCTCGGCGCCGATGTCCTCGTATTCCTGTTTGGTCTGTGCCTTGGCTTCTTGAAACTCCTGCTGCACCTTGGCGGCGGCCTCCTCGCCTTCGCTGAGAAGCTTCTGCACATAGGCGCGGCGATAGCGCACCACGAGGCGCAGCCGGTCCCTTTCCTCGAAATGCTGGCGCAGGCGCTTGAAGACGACCGCTTGCAGCGCGGAGACCCGGCTCTTTTGCGAGGTGTATTCCGATTCCAGGTCCGCCAGCCGCAGACGCGCGGCATCAATGAGCTGCCGCAGGTGCTGGACCCTCGGGTCCACATACATCACCACCTCATGGCCGAAATGGCTGCTGCCCTTCCCCCCGACAGGAGCGGCGAAGCGCGGCGCGGGTTCGGGTGGTGGTTGTTCCAAGGCACGCAGATACCAGCGGCCCATCGCCGCACTCTGCGGATTCGAGGACTCCGCCAGCCACTCCAGCCACTCGCGCACCTCGGGATCATGCCGTGCATCGAAGAAAGATCTGCCCTTGTGCTTGCCAAAGGTCAGGCGGGAGGGATGCCATTCCTCCTCGGCGTAGGCATTCATCGCCTTCCAATCATCCAGCCCACGCTGCTCCAGGATCGGGCGCAGCACCTCGCTGAACAGGGCGGCGGTGGTCTGTACATCGGCGAGGCAGCCGGATACTTGGGTTTCCGGCAGACGATAAAACTGCCGCAGCGTGGACAGCGCGCAGCTACCCGAGGGCACCGGATCGAGCAACCGGTGTGCCAGCCGCAGCAAGCACAGGCCTTCCTTATCACCGTGGGCAGCTTGGCGCAGTTCCTCCCAGGCAGGGCGCAGAGCCTCGTTCAGATGATGCTCCAGATTATAGGCCGCCAGCGGTCGGCCGCCACACCATTTGGCGAAAGCTTCCAGCACCAGATGAAGCGGCTCGCCATCACGCTCCAGCACCTCGCGGGAATAGCCATGTGCGACCGACACCCCTTTCAGCCAGTCCACATGCGGCTGCACGAGTTTGCGGAAAGGTTTCCCCAAAGGCTCCCACCCACGCATCTTCTGTGCCGCTAGTTCCACTAGGCGCTCATTCCCCTTCAGACCGAAGGTGTCTGTATCGAAAAGAATCCACTCGCTGCGCAGCATGGTCAGAAATTCTGGTCGGGGCGTTGTATCAGGCGGGTTTTGCTTTTGTCATAACTCAGCTTTGTCAGGATTTTCAATGGCGTGATGTCGAGTTCGCTGAGATTGTTGTCGTCGCACCACAGCTCTTGTAACGCTGGGACGGCGCTGAGGTCGAGTTCGCTGAGTTGATTATGTTTGCAATTTAACCTCTGCAAATCCGGAACTTTCGTGAGTTCGAGTGTGCGGAGCTGATTGGATTCGCAGCCCAATTGCTGTAGCGCAGGAACTCCGTTGAGATTGAGTTCAGTGATGCAATTCGAGCCGCATTGCAGAAGTTGCAATGCTGGCAACGAACTAAGGTCGATTTCGTTTAACTGGTTGTTGGAACAGCCCAATTGGCGCAACTCAGGAACGCCGCTGAGGTCAAGTTCGCTGAGCCTGTTGTCTTGGCAGCCCAAATTACGCAGCTCAGGAAGCAAGCCTATTGCGAGTTTGGTGATCTGATTGGAGTAGCAATACAGATCCTGTAACGCAGGAACCCTGCTGACATCGAGATCCGTAAGCTGGTTGTTGAAACATCCCAGCTTACGCAGCTCTGGCACCGTGCTGAGGTCGAGTTTGCAGAGCTTATTTTCATGGCATCCCAATTTACGCAACTCAGGAACCGAACTAAGATCTAGGTCGCGGAGCTGGTTTGAGTAGCACTCCAATGAATGTAACCCTGGAACCGCGCTGAGGTCGAGTTCGACGAGCTGGTTGGACCAGCACCACAGCTTTTGCAATTCAGGAACTGCGCGTAAGTCGAGTTGACGGAGGCTATTGTCGTGGCACCGCAGCTCTTGCAATAAAGGAAGCTCGTTGAGGTCCAGTGTCGTCAATTGTTGCCCAACCACAGTAAGATGCCGCAGCTTGAGCGCTCTAGGTGCACAACGCACGGCCTTCTCATTAACGCCCCAGATTCTCAAGGATTTCAGGTCCATACCCTTCTGCCAGCGTGTGCAATCAACGGGCAGTAAGTCACGATCCAAAGCGATGCGGGTCAGGCGTCCATCTTCGATGTAAGTTGCACATTCATCTTTCCACCCTGGTTGAACATCGGTTGGCAGCCTGAACAGGTGCTTGACCACAAGCTCGGGTGTCAATCCCAATTCCTCAGCCCACAACAGGATTTGCAGATAGTCCGGCTCACACAGCAGATGGTCTCCGACGGAGAAACGCGGCACTAGGGCGGACGAGCGCGCCTGCATAATCTCCAGCGCTCCCGAAACCATCTCCGCGACGACCTGCCTTACCGCAGTGCCATCGCGAGCCATCCCGAGTCCGGGATGTGGGATCAAAGACCGATTGGCGTTGTCCTGCATGGGGGGATTGCTCGATGAACAGTCGTTCCAACCTGCCATCGGTGCTTAGTTTTTTGAAAAATCAACCGAGTGCTGATTTCCGTGCGGCTTCAGCCATGTTGTTGATTGCTTTGAAGTTCTTCGGGTCAACGGTCTTTTGAACAACGGCGTAAAGCAGGCCTTCAATATAAGCCTGATTGGCAAGAACCTGCTTGATGTCTGCTTCCAACTTTGCGAGGCGGGCTTCGGTCGATGCTTCTGTGTGCATAGGGCTTAATAGGACTTTCAAAACAGCTTCCAAGCAGAATCTTCATGTCTGGGAACGCGGCAGGGCATCTCGGATAACGGGCTGTTTCTCATCGATGGTTTTCTTTAGCTCGGCTCCCGTGAATGTGACTTCCGAAATCATGATGGGTGCATTGTGCGCAAAGATCTTGAATCGTAGTTTGAAATATTTCCCATCCTCTGGTGCCTGAAACCCCTGACGGTTCGTCATGCTAACCAGAAACGGGACGGTTTGGTCGGGATGGATTGTGATTTTGGCATAATACAACCATGCACCCCCGTCAGTGATCCTCGCCCATAAAGACTCTCTTAACATGCCCTCATTCAGGTCACAGGGCGTTTCAGATTCGAGTTGAATACAAACCTCCTGAGCCGAGGCGTTTCCACGATTGGTTATGCTGACCGTCAGGAAGAGATGGTACAACCCGTCGCGATTGTGGTAAGCACTTCCCATTTCTGAGGTGGGAATTTCGAGCCACGCTTTCACATTTGGTGCCAGCCAAGGCAAGAACTGCGGATAGAACATTCTCCGAAGAAGGGCTGTAGGGACACGGCGATTCCCATCACCTGTGCGCATGTAATACTCGTATTCTGCCCATAGAGACCGATGCGGCGAAAATGCACTCTCTGGAATATAACAGACGACGAATCCCGCCTTGGATCCTTCTTCAGTCACCGCCTGCACATCAACACCAGTGACAGGAGGATCCACCGCGTCATTTTGCAGAGTGATCAAGCGATCCGCTAGCCGCTGGGCATCACCCGCTAGCGACGGCTCATCCGCAAAGCGGTCCTTGGTCTTAATTCCCCAGATCAGGATGCCACCGCCGGTGTTTGCAAATGCCGACAAGTTCTCACTCCACAGATTCTTCACTGAATCGTCACGACGCTTCTTCTCGTCCCGACATTTCTTTCCGCCATCCTCGGATGCTGGAGGGAGTGGATCATCAATGAATTTTGCCTCTTTGAATTCCCGCCATTGGTTTTCATCTGCCTTTTCCACCGCCAGGCCGAAAAGCTTGGCGAAGGCAGTAGATGGCTCGGCAATCAGTTCTTGGAAGAACAGTTCTGCACGCGATGGCGCTTTGGTTCGTTGCCCATTTAGCATGGGTATAAATCAGCTTAACACTCACGATGTCATGCAGAAAATGCGACTCCAAAAGGCAACTCAAACTCGAACCCTACTTTATCTCTTTGACGACAGGCACTCGTGGCGGCCATTACTCCCTGCGCTTCAGCTGCGGGAAAAGGATCACGTCGCGGATGCTTTCGGCGCCGGTGAGCATCATGATGAGGCGGTCGATGCCGATGCCGATGCCGCCGGCGGGCGGCATGCCGTGCTCGAGGGCGAGGATGAACTCCTCGTCGATCTTTTGCGTCTCCTCGCCGGCCTGGTGCTCCAGGCGCTCGCGCTGGACGATGGGGTTGTTCAGCTCGGAGTAACCGGGGCTGATCTCCTGGCCGTTGATGACGAGTTCATAGACATCGACGATGGAATCGTCCTCGGCGTTCTGCTTGGCCAAAGGCACGAGTTCCTTCGGGCAATGCGTGACGTAGAGCGGATCGAACTGCTTCGCCTCGATGAGGCGCTCGAAGACGTGCTGGGTGACCTCGTAGTCCTCGAAGTTCGGTCCGATCTCGACACCGAGTTCCTTCGCGCGGACTTTGCGCTGCTCCGGCGTGTAGTCATACCACTGCGGGTCGATGCTTTTCAGCAAATCGGTGTAGCGGGCACGCTTCCACGGCCGCGCGAGGTTGATGGTCTTGGTGACGTTGCCCTCCTCGTCCTTGTGCTCGATCTTGAGTCCGCCGCAGAAGTTTTCCGCGAGATGGCAGATCAGGCCTTCGACGAGGTCGGCCATCTTTTCGAAGTCGGCGTAGGCCCAGTAGGCCTCCAGCATGGTGAACTCCGGATTGTGACGGCGGCTGAGGCCTTCGTTGCGGAAATTGCGGTTCAATTCGAAGATCTGCGTGAAGCCGGCCACCAACAGGCGCTTCAAAAACAGCTCCGGCGCGATGCGCAGGAACATGGGCTGGTTCAGCGCATGGAAGAAGGTTTCGAAGGGCTTCGCCGCGGCGCCGCCGGGCACGTCCTGCATCATCGGCGTTTCGACTTCGAGGAAGCCGCGCTCCTGCATGTAGTTGCGGATCGCCGCGACCATCTTGCTGCGCGTGACGAAGATCTCGCGGCTGCGGTCGTTCGAAATGAGGTCGAGGTAGCGCTGGCGGTATTTGATCTCCTTGTCGGAGACGCCGTGCCACTTGTCCGGCAGCGGACGCAGCGCCTTGGACAGCGGCGTGAGCTTTTTGACGTGGATGGACTTCTCACCGCGCTTGGTGATGAAGGTGAAGCCCTCGATGCCGACGAAGTCGCCGATATCGACGAGGTGGTTGAACTGCTTGTAGGCCTCGTCGCCCACGTCGCCCTTGCTCAGGTAGCACTGCATACGGCCGGAGATGTCGCCGAGGTCGAAGAAGGTGGCCTTCCCCATCTCACGACGGCTCAACATGCGGCCCGCGACGCTCACGGTGAGGTTTTCCTCAAAGTCCGCCTTCAGCGCGCCCGGTTGATGCGTGGTGTCAAAACGGCCGCCAAACGCGTCCACGCCCGCTTTCGTCAATTCGTCGAGCTTGTCGCGGCGAATTTGAAGCAGTTCGGATTCGGAGTGTTCTGTGGCTTGCGGTTCCATGGCTTGGGGGTTGATTGGGGGCGTGTCTTTAGCCGCTTCCACAGGCTTTGCCACCGCAAACGTCGCTCCCGGGGTGCTGCTGGACAGCCGCCGGGCGCTCGTGCATGCCACGCAGCGCTGGATGGCGGTGGCGGACATCCATTTCGGCTACGAGGTGCACCGGGCACGCCAGGGGGCGCTGCTGCCGGATTTCGGCATGCCGCAGATCGAGGAGATGCTGCTCGCTCTGCTGGCGGACCACCTGCCGCGCCGCCTCATCCTCGTGGGCGACATCATGGACGGCTCCGGCTCCGCGGTGGAGACGGTCCAGTTGTTGGAAAACATCCAGCCGCATGTCGAGGAGATCATCTGCATCCACGGCAACCACGACCGTGCCGCGCTGCGGCGGAACTGGCCGTTCGTCAGCACGCACCGCGAGGAGGGCTTCCTCTTTTCGCACGGGCACCACTTCAAGGCGGTCGAGAGCGACGCCACCGATGCCGACCTCGTTCATATCACCGGCCACGAGCACCCGGCGGTGATTTTGAGCGATGGCGCGGGCCTGCGCATCAAGCTCCCTGCCATGGTGCGTGAACCCATCGGCACCACCCGCGAGCGCTGGATCCTGCCCGCCTTCTCACCCTGGGCCGCTGGCGGCGGCTACAAGACCACCAAGCCCGTCGAGCGCTGGATCTGCGCTCCCGGCCGCGTGTGGCGGCACGAGGCTCACTTCCCGTCGTAAAACGGAAACAGCTTCTTGATCTCCTCCAGCGACGGACGGCGGCCATACTCGCAGATCTCAAAGGTCTCCGCATACCTCACCGCCTTGCCCTTCTCCTCGCCATACAGCTTGATCAGCAGGTCGCGGTACTTGTCCGCCTCGCTGCCCTGGCGTGCGCCCCAGCGGCGCTTCAGCCATGCGCGGCGTCCCACTTCATCGCTGGCCGGCGGCACGCTCTTCACATGCTCCTCGGAGCCGTTCGCGCCGCCTTCATAGTGCTGCGAGGTCAGCTCATGGATGCCGTCCAGCTTCTGCTCAAAGGAATCGTCCACGCTCACCGCGATGTCCGGCGTGAAGGGATACGGCTTCTGGAATCCATCGCTCGAATACAGGAACACCGGGTTCTTCTTCAGCGGCGGCACATCCGGGCAGATGAAGGGCACCGTCACCATGAAGGCCGCGTCCTGGATCAGCACACCCACATAGCGATGGTCCGGATGGTAATCCCACGGCCGGTGGGCGATCACAATGTCCGCCTTCCACTCGCGGATCACACGCGTGATCAGCTTCCGGTTCTCCAGGGACGGCACCAGCTCCCCATCGTGGATGTCGAGCACCTGCGAGGTCACGCCCAGCTTCTTCGCGCAGGCCGCCGCCTCCGCCGCGCGGCGCAGCGCCAGCGGGCCGCCCGCCTCCTTCCAGTGGCCCACATCCCCGTTCGTCACCGACACCAGCTTCACATGATGCCCCAGCCGCGCCCACTTCACCGCCGTGCCGCCCGCCTTGTACTCCGCGTCATCCGGATGCGCGCCAAAGACGATGATGCGCAGCTTCCCGTCATCAGTCTGGGCATTCAGGAGCGAGGCAAAGGCGAGCAGGAAGAAGATGACGTGGATCATGGCTGCACGAGTACGTCACGCGTGCCCGTCATTTTTCCCCGGGTGAACGGTCGGGGAGGAAGAGGCGGCTTGGGAGGTTGCTGAGCATTCTCCGCGGTATCAGGATGGGTGATTCTGGCAGCGGCGGAGTCGTGGAGTGATGGAGTTTGGAGTCAACATGCCATTGATCTTTTTCAGCCGCGCTGCGGTTGCCGAAGCCTGAAATGGGGCATGGGGAGGAGTGGCGGGTGAGCGGGGGCTGAAAGCCGGGCGGGGTGAGGTGTGTAGATACTGGGATGATCTGTTCACGTGCCACTCGCTTTTTGTTTTGGTGCCCGTTGCTCGCGCTTGCCTGTGCGGGGCATGCGCTGGCGGCGAAGAAGGAAGGACCGAAGCCGGTGCCGTGGTCCTTTGCGCCGCTGAAACGCACGCCGCTGCCGGTGGTGAAGGAGACGGCCTGGCCGAAGACCCGGATCGATCATTACATCCTGGCGAAGATGGAGGCAGCGGGCCTGAAACCGGCGCCGAGGGCGGAGGAGCGGGTGCTGCGGCGGAGGCTGGCGTTTGACCTGACCGGGCTGCCGATGGGCACGGATGAACAACCCGGTCTGAAAGACGACATCAACGGGCTGCTGAACTCGCCACACTACGGGGAGCGCTGGGCGCGGCACTGGCTGGACCTGGCGCGCTACACGGACATCACGCCGGACTGGCTGGACTCGACGAAGTATTCCTATCTCTACCGCGACTGGGTGGTGCGTGCCTTCAACGAGGACATGCCGTATGACCGCTTTGTGCTGTGGCAACTGGCGGCGGATTACCTGCCGGAATGCGGCCCGCAGGACCGCGTGGCGCTGGGCTTCATCGGGCTGAGCCCGACCTACTTCAAGGAGCTGCAACTGCCGCCGGAGATCATCAAGACGACGGTGGCGGACGAGTGGGAGGAGCACGTGGACGCGGTGGGGCGGACCTTTCTGGGGCTGACGCTGGCCTGCGCGCGCTGTCACGACCACAAGTCGGACCCGGTGACGGCGCAGGATTACTACGCGCTGGCGGGGGTGTTTGCCTCCGTGAAGCTGGCGGAGCTGCCGACGATGAGCGACGCGTTTTGGAAGCCGGTGGAGGCGGCGCGCAAGCAGGTGGCGGCGCTGGAGAAGGAGATCAAGGACATGGCGAAGAAGAAGCCGGCGGATTACGAGGCGCAGAAGAAGGCGCGGGAGGAGAAGATCGCGGCGATCCAGGCGGCGACGCCGCATTACCACATGCCGATGGCAAACGCGGTGGAGGAGGCGGCGCTGTTCGTGGTGAACAAGGAGAAGGAGCACGGCACGAAGCTGGATTACAAGCCGGGGATGGCGCGTGATCTGGAATTCATGCGGCGCGGTGATCCGAACGACCTGGGGGAGGTGGTGCCGCGGCGGTTTCTGAGCGCGTTTCCCTCGAAGTCGGGCGCGCCGCGCCGGTTTACCTCCGGCAGCGGCCGGCTGCAACTGGCGCAGGCGATCATCGAGGACGCGGCGCCGCTGGCGGCGCGGGTGATCGTGAACCGGGTGTGGAAGCATCACTTCGGGCGCGGGCTGGTGGACACGCCGAGCGAGTTTGGCAATCTGGGCGAGCCGCCGACGCATCCGGAGCTGCTGGATGATCTGACAGGGCGCTTCATCGAGCACGGCTGGTCGATCAAGTGGCTGCACCGGGAGATTTTGAACTCCGCCACCTGGCAGCAGGCCAGCGTGGCGCCGGAGTCCGAGGCGCGCGACCCGGAGAACAAGCTGTACGCCCGCATGACGCGGCGGCGGCTGGACTGGGAATCGTGGCGGGACGCGATCCTGACGGCCACGGGCCAGATCGACCTGCGGATGGGCGGCCCGGCGTCGGCGATCAGTGATGTGAAGAACACGCGCCGCTCGCTGTATGGCGCGTCGGACCGCCAGGACATGGACCCGATGCTGCGCATCCACGATGTGCCGGATCCGGGGGCGCACCATCCATGGCGGACGGAGACGATCACGCCGCTGCAGGGGCTTTTCGCGCTGAACTCGCCCTTCATGCAGCAGCAGGCGGAGGCGCTGGGGCGCTGGGCGGGGAAGCAGCCGCTGGAGGCGGTGTATCAGCGGCTTTTCCAGCGGACGCCGAGCGCGAAGGAGGCGGCGGTGTCGCGCGCCTTCCTGGCGGGACGTGAGGCGGACGCGGTGGCGTGGTCGCACTACGCGCAGGCGCTGCTGGCGGGCAATGAGATGCTGTTTGTGGACTGACTGAGGGCGGCCCTGCGGGTCACGCGCGAAACAGGGCGCCGAGTTTTTTGCCGAGGATGACGCCGGCGGCCAGGATGGTGACGCCGAGGAAGAGCATGGCCCACACGCCGAGCGCGCTGGCGATGTTCGGGCCGTTGCCGAGGCCGAGGATGAGGGAGTAGATGGCCTTGGTGATCGGGAAGTGGGTGGTCTGCTGGGCGAGGATCATGGAGTCACTGACCTCGAGCATGGCGAAGGAAAAGGCGAGCAGCCCGCCCGCGAGGAGGCTGGGGGCGATCAGCGGCAGGGTGACGCGCCACAGGGCGCGCTCCGGCGAGGCACCGAGGTTTTGCGCGGCCTCCTCCAAGGTGGGGCTGACTTGCTGAAAGCCCGCGGCCGCGGAGCGCACGACGTAGGGCAGGCGGCGCACAGCGTAGGCGATGACGAGCAGCAGGACGGGGTCCTCCCCGAGCATGAGCCAGTCAAAGGGCTGGCCGGGGCGCGTCATGGCGAGGTAGCCAAAGGCCATGACAATGCCGGGGACGGCCAGCGGGAGCATGGCCATGGCATCGAGCACGCGGCGGCCCCAGATCTGCGTGCGCACGGAGACATAGGCGACGCCGATGCCGAGCACGAGCGCCACAAGCACGGCGAGGCAGGAGTATTTGAGGCTGTTGGAGATGGAGGAGAGCGTCAGCTCGTGGCTGAGGGCGTCATGGTAATGGGCCAGGGTCAGGCTGTGCGGGATGACGCTCTGGTACCAATCGCGTGAGAGGGAGAGCAGCACGACGCCCAGATGGGGGACGACGGCCAGGAAGGTGACGAGGAGGAATCCCAGGGTGAAGAGCCAGGAGAGCCATCCGGGGAGCGTCTTGAGCTCCCGCCCGGTCGTGGCGCGCCCGCCACCGATGGCGGTGCCGCCGCCAAAGAGGAATTTGCCCCCCAGATAAAAGAGGGTGCTGAAGACGAGCATGACGGCCACCAGGGCATACGGGAAGGGATTTCCGCTGAGGTCATTGATGCTGCGGAAGACCTGCACCGCGGTCACGCGGTCAAAATCGAACACCAGGGGCACGCCCATCTCCGTGAAGGCCCAGACGAAGACAATCGTGCCACCCGCGAAGACCCCGGGGGTGATAAGGGGCAGGGTGACGCGGAAAAAGCGCCGCCAGGTGGTGCAGCCGAGATTGGCGGCCGCCTCCTCGAGTGCGGGATCGAGGCTGGCCAGCGCCGCGGCGGCGTTGAGGTAAATGATGGGATAGAGGTGCAGCACCTCCATGATGACGACGCCCAGCATGCGGCCCTGCCCCAGCCAGTCGGTGGGCGCGGCGGCGTCCATGAGGCCGAGGTGGATGAGCAGGGCATTGAGCGCGCCGGCCTGGCCCATCATGGCCTTGATGCCGATGGCTCCCACGAAGGGCGGCAAGATCATGGGCAGCAGCACGAGCGAATTCATCAGCGCGCGGCCAGGGAAGGAGAAGCGCACATAGGCCACTGCCAGCGGCAACGCCACCAGGAGGCTGCCCAGGGTGGTCCACAGGGCGATAAGGAAGGAATTCACGAGTCCCTCGCGGTAAATTGTGTTCAGGAACACCTCCGCCACGAAATCCAGGGTGAAACGCCTCTCCGCTCCGGGAATGGTGAAGGCAGACTCCAGCGCCGCCCAGATCGGATACACAAAAAAGCAGCCGAAAAACACGGTCATCACCGCAAAAACGAGGAGGGCGAGCGGGCGGGACATCGGAGCAGGATTTGAAAACCCTGCCGTTTTAGATGCAGGCGGACCGGAGGGGAATCTTTTTTCTCCACCACGCGTGACTCACGAAGCTGCCCTGGATGGCATCGCGGGTAGGTAGGGGCTTGGAAGGAGCTTTGGGGAGGCAAGGACGGTCTCGCATGGAGAAGTCTGAATTTCTGGGGAGTGGA
The DNA here is from genome assembly GCA_015075365.1 of Verrucomicrobiaceae bacterium. Lineage (GTDB taxonomy): Bacteria > Verrucomicrobiota > Verrucomicrobiia > Verrucomicrobiales > Verrucomicrobiaceae > Prosthecobacter. The sequence goes on along the minus strand of JABTUN010000002.1, from coordinate 1,113,708 downwards.
TAATCCAAACCTGTTTAAATCATACCGAATGTATTTTTTATATTGCAGGTTTATGAAAATTTTATTAGATTTGGATCAAATCAGAAAATAATCAGCCATGTGTAACTCGACTTTGATTCATTTTGGCACCCTGCTGACCGCAGCAGCGCTTCTTTCGTCCTGTGCCATGCCCAAGGGGCCGCTGTTTTCCTTCCGGAAGGCCACGACCTTCAAAAAGAGCCCGCCACTCCAGTCCGGGGTGCGCTATGAGGTGCGAAAGGCCCTGGCCTCCACCGTGCCTTTCCGTCCGAAGGACGTGAAGAGCTACACCTTCGTGCTGAACACGCCCAAGCCACCGCTGATGCTCGCCGCGTCACCTTCGCACGGCACGCAGATGCGGGTGCGCACGACGGCCTACTGCCACGATGAGAGCGATCACATCGTGTACGGGACCAGGAACGCCATCGGCACCCATTTGAAGTATGGCACGGTGCGCAGCGCGGCGGCCGACTGGTCCCGCTTTCCGGTCGGGACCCGCTTCTGCATCGCCAGTGAGCCGGGGATCATCTATGAAGTGGATGACTACGGCAGCGCGCTGGTGGGCACGGGCACGATCGACCTCTACAAGCCCACGCGCGGCATGATGAACGACTGGGGGGTGCGCCATGTGGACATTCGCGTGGTGAAATGGGGCTCCTATGAGCGCAGCATGCAGTTGATGCGCGACCGCACGCGCTGGCCGCACGTGCGGCAGATGATCCAGGGCATTCAAAGCCGCGTGGGTGCGCTGGGCGTGCCGATGCAGCCGGTGCCGCTCACCGCCTCGCTCTGAGGCGGAGAAAACTGGAAAAGCAGGGAAGCGCGTGCCGTTTAGCACGGCCTCATGCGTGTGTTTTCTGTCCTTGTTCCGCTTTTTGTCGTCCTTGCCGCCTCGTTGACCGCGCAGACGCCTTCCAAAAACGGCCAGCCGGGCACCACGCCCGGCCAGGTGCTCAAGCGGCTGGCCATACTGGCCCACGCGGGTGAGGAGGAGCAGCAAAGGCTGCACGACCAGATCATCCGGCTGTTTGGCTTGAAAAACCTCATGCAGGGACGCGCGGGGGCCAAGATCGAGGGCACCACGGTGCTCTGGGCCATCATCGCCCCGAAGCCCGCGCAGGTCATGCGGGAGGACGGCACGCTCTTTGCGGACATGCAGCCGCTGGGGGAGGGCGGGCTGCAGGTGCTAGCCCGGGAGATGCCGAACTTCACCGATTTCGCCTACCGGATCGAGGTGGATGGCGCGCCGCGCTCGGCAGGCACGGTGCGCATCGAGCACCTGGACTACACCGCCGACAGCCTGCCGCAGCCCGGCGTGCCGAAGGGCAGGCTGGAGAAGTTCGAGTGGCGCTCCAGCCGGGTGTTTCCGGACACCGTGCGTGAGGTGACGGTGTATCTCCCGCCGGACCACCGGGCAGGCGAGGAAACCTGCCTCATGGTCTGGCAGGACGGCAGCCGGCATGCCGACCCGGCGGGCTCGATGCGCGTGCCGGTCGTTTTTGACAACCTCATCCACCAAAAGCAGATGCCGCGCACCGTGGGGATCTTCATCGACCCCGGCCGCAAGCCGCAGCAAAAGCCTGGCGACAAGGCCGCCAACCGCAGCTTCGAGTATGACTCGCTGGGGGACGCCTATGCGCGCTTCCTGATCGAAGAAATCATTCCCGAGGTCGAAAAACGCCATGCGGTGAAGTTCCGCGCCGAGCCAGCCGCCCGGGCCATCGCCGGCGGCTCCTCCGGCGGCATCTGTGCCTTCACCGCGGCCTGGGAGCGGCCGGACAAGTTCGGCAAGGTGCTTTCCTGGGTTGGCTCCTTCGTCGATCTGCGCGGCGGGCACGTCTATCCCTCCCTCATCCGCATCACGGAGCGCAAACCTGTGCGCATCTACCTCCTGGATGGCGAAAACGACCTCGACAACCGCTTTGGCAACTGGCCCATCGCCAACAAACAGATGGCCGCTGCGCTCAAATACATGAACTACGACTTCCGCATCGACTGGAACCAGTGCTTCCACGGCAGCAAAGGCATGGCCCCTCATCTCCCGGAAGCACTGCGCTGGCTCTGGCGGGACGTGCGCTGAGGAGCGGGGATGTGGCACCTCCACCACGCGAAAAAACCCCGCCGCGTCAGGGACGTGGCGGGGTATGGAAAAACAACGGGGTGGGACCGGGGGATCAGTCCTCGCCGGCGACCTTGCTGATCACCTGGCGGCCGCGGTAGTAACCGCAGGACGGGCAGGCCACATGGCCGGGGACGGCGCTGCCGCACTCGGGGCAGGATTTCAGCACGGGCGCTTTCCAGCGGTTCGCGCCCTGGCGCATGCGTTGGCGGCTCTTGGATTGTCTGCGCTTGGGATTGGCCATGAGAGGGGGAGGTTCGGAGGAGGTTCTTAGTTCAGTTGGTTCAAAGCATCCCAGACACCGCGACCCGCGCTTTCAGGTTCTTCCGCCGCCGTCTCCGGCGCTCGCTCGAACCTTCCTTCGGCGGGACACTGGCGGGGGCGGACATTGCCGTCCTCACAGCGTGGGTAGCTCGGAAGGGCGACGAGAGTATCTTCCCGGATGGTGTCCGTCAAGTTGATCGTCATATCCTTCTCAAGCGGGATCTCGGCATGGTAGGGATCGATCTCCACCCGGTGCTCAAAGCGCTCCAGGCAGCGGCCGCATTCCAGGCTGAACGTGGCCGCCAGACGGCCCTGGATGACGATCTCGTCATCATCCTTCTCAATGTGGAGGTCGTACTCCAGCGGAGAGACCGCCTGCGCGTTGTCCTCCGCGTTCAGCGCAAAGAAGGAGGCCGGCTCGGTGCCGGAGATGTCCTTTCCCTCCAGGGGGAGGGACCGGAGGTCGATTTGAAAGGGACGGTGCATGGCAGGAAAGGGGGTGGTGGGTTGTCCGTTCTCAGTTTCAGATTGGATTTCCCGCGCGGACCGGCGTTCACGCCTGTTCCGTCCGGGCTTGAAACTTCGCGCGCAGCGCCTTGACGACATTTGCGGGCGCAAAAGGGTCGATGGCCCCGCCCAGGCGGCAGATCTCCTTCACCAGCCGGCTGCTGATGTAGGTGAACTCCTCCCGCGGCATCAGGAAGAGCGTTTCGAGGTTCGGGTCCAGTTTCCGGTTCATGAGGGCCAGTTGGAATTCAAACTCAAAGTCCGACACGGCGCGCAGGCCGCGCACCAGGGCGCAGGCATCGTGCTTTTGGGCAAAATTCACCAGCAGGCCCTCAAACGGCATCACCTCGATGTTCGGGGCCACGCTCCGCACGGCCTCCTCCACGAGCGCCACGCGCTCCGCCACGGAAAAAAGGCTGTTTTTGGCATTGTCGCGCGCCACCGCCACGATCAGCCGGTCAAACAGCCCCGCCGCACGCTGGATCACATCGAGGTGACCGTTCGTGATCGGATCGAAGCTGCCGGGATAAACTGCGAGGCGCATGGGAGGCGGGTTTCGGGGATTGTAACGAGCGCATGCGCGGAGGGAAGAGGAACTTCCGGCTGCCGCCCGGCCGGCTCAGCGCCCGGCCATGGACGAGTCCGGCAACTGGAAGGCGTTCTCAATCACATGCACCTGCGGCAGTTCCCCGGGGATCAGCGTGATCTCCGCGATGTCGAAGCGGAAGCGCACCGGACGCACATCCAGTTCCCGCAGCCAGTCGTGCGCGCCGCGCATCATCAGACGCTGCTTGTCCGGCCCCACATTGTCCGCCGGGCGGCCATGGGCGCGGCTCGTGCGCGTTTTCACCTCCACAAAGGTCAGCGACTCCCCGTGGCGCGCCACGATGTCGATCTCGCCCCGGCTCACACCACGGAAATTCCGGCCCAACACCCGTCTCCCATCCGCCTGTAGCCAGCGTGCGGCGATCCATTCGCCCATGCGGCCGATCTCCTCCCGGGAAAGCCTCCGCCCGAGCCAGACCGGCTGAAAAGGCCGCCGCGGCCACGCGCGCAGCCAGATGCCCGCCGTCCGCGCCCAGGGATGCGCGCTCAGATGCCGGCGCAGCCAGCGCCAGCGGGCTGGGAGGCGTGGGTTCATGCCAGATCGAGTTCCAGTTGCGCCACCGGGGCGAAACTGCGGCGGTGCGCAGGGCAGGGGCCGTGCTTTCTCAGGGCCGCCAGGTGTCCCGGCGTGGGATAGCCTTTGTGAATCTCAAAGCCATACGCCGGATACTCCGCCGCCAGCCGCTGCATGATCCGGTCCCGCGTCACCTTCGCGATCACACTCGCCGCCGCGATGGAAAAACTCAGGCTGTCTCCTTTGACGAGGGCCACCTGGTGCAGCGGATACTGCTTCACCGGCTTCCCGTCGATCAAGACAGCATCCGGCCGCGGCTCCAGCTCCAGCGCGCAGCGCCGCATGCCCTCCCACGTGGCCTGAAGGATGTTGATGCGGTCGATCACCTCCGTCCCGATCACGCAGCAATGCCAGCGGATGCGCGCATCGTCCGTGATCTCCGCATAAAGCTGTTCCCGCTTTTTCTCGGTGAGCTGCTTGGAGTCATTGAGCAGCGCATGCGTGAAATCCGCCGGCAAAACCACCGCCGCCACTGTCACCGGCCCCGCCAGCGGCCCCCGTCCCGCCTCGTCCACCCCCGCCACAATGCGGAAGCCGTCACGGCGGAGCTGGTTTTCATGATCGAGCGTGGGCATGGCGCGCGATGATGGCATTCCCTTTCCAGGAAGCAACCGCGGTGCCGTGCCTGCGGCCTGTCAAGGGCGTCGGACGGCCATGATCAACTCGTCGATCTTGGCGGCGAGCTGCTGGTCGTTCGCATCGACAAAGGTGATGTTCAGCTCGGCAAAGGTCTGGATGCCGGCAGGATTGACGGCGGTGGTGGCGATGCTGCTATTGAGCGTGGATTGCAGCGCGCGGCTTTGGATGTCCGTGTGCAGCGCATTGAGCTGCGCGCGCATCTCCGCACTGGAGGCGTTCGTGCTGCTGGCCGGCTTGGCGGGGTCGAAGGGCATTCTAATTTAAAGGGTAAGGATTAAAGCTTGAAGACCTCATACGCGTAGTCTCCAGGACCGCGCCGGTAACTCCAGACTTCATGTCTTGTGCCTTCGTTTTTATCCTTCTCCTTGTAATGGCGGATTCTTTCCTGAACTTTGGAATAAGGTCCGGTTCCTTGTTCAACGAGTCTTGGTGCGGGCATAATGGTTTGGTTTGAGTTGTGGTATCAGGCAAGGGGGAAATCAGAGTCTGGCTTGTTCAGTCATCCAACCGGGCGAAGGTGGACTCAGGGCGTTCATGTTTTACATAGACCCCTCCTGTTTCAGGATGATGAACAACTTCAAATTCGAGAGCATGATAGCCCACGACGATTGGACGAGTGAATGTTTCCCGCATCGAGATGGAGTTTTGCGTTGCAGCTGTGAGTGCCACAGTCCCCCCGGGAACGACAAAACCGCCGAATTGGTCTTTCATCGCCTGCCTCTCTTCTGCTATGCGCACGGCGGACTCACGCAAAGCGATGGAATTTGGGTCTTTACTCGCGTCATCACCCAGGTCCAGGCTATGCTGAAGCAAACCGAGATTGAGTTGAGTGAGCAGATCAGAGTCTTTCTTCTCAAATGCCACATTCTCCTGCACTGTCTTTGGATCTCCCGCAGAAAGTTTCCATGCTGAGGAGTCCTGATTGACCAGGCTCACATCCACGCTCCGCACGAGGTACACGCGTGTGATGACCCGCAGGAAAATCTTTCTCTTTCCATAGTCAGGGTCCGTCGGACGTGCGAGATAGGCGGTGAGGTAGTCCTTTGTCGCAACAGATTTTTCCAGCCAGTTAAAGAGATCGTCACGAATGGACGGCTCATCAATGCCATAGGTGAAGACATCCGTTAGTGCGATACTGCCCGTCACGGAGCGCGCGCCAAGGGCGCCCAGCATGATCGGAACTCCTTTGAGAGGTAGTGCGCCATTGAACGACTCTCCCCGGCGAATATTGAAACCGATCACTGGAAAAGCCGCCCGTGGTGCAAGAGGCCAGTTAGTGGTTAATGCGCGGTCGATAGTCTCCTTTTTGCGCTTGTTGTAATCCGCGTCGCTCTCCCCGTCTTTTTTGGGGGGGATCGGCATTGGCAAGGCGGAAGGATTCGAATGCCATTCCTCGGGATTTCGCGGCGACTGCCACAAATGGGGGAGCATGCTATCCTTTGTTACCCCGTATTGGCCGGCAGTGTAGTATTTGCTATAACCGGTGGGTTGAAACCGCCCATAGCGATGCTCGATCGGCAGGTAGCCCTTGGAGTTCCATTTCTTTTTCAACTGGCTCACGGGCGTGTCCACGATCATCACGTCCCCAACCTGCACATCCTCATCAAGAGGATAAACCGGGACAATCTGGTTGGCGCGGATTGCAAGACACCAGTCTTTGGCGGAGCGCTCCAAAATGCGCTGCTTATTGAGCCGTTCAAAATGCCCGCTGCCCGCATGGCTGACATAATTGACGAATTCACCGACCACACATCCAGACAGGAGGATGCTGGTCATGAAAACGGCGGGCACGAGGACGATAAATTGAATCGTTTTGATCATGGTTGAATGGGGGGATTTGGAATATGAGCGGACCAGATTCACCGGCATCATTCCGGTGCTATGCCGGGGTTGTTCATGTTTCAGGCAGGCATGGTAATGACGGCAGGAATGACGAACGATTGAAGGGAAGGGGGATGGATGGCGTCTTTATTTCTCAATGGACCGCCGGGCCTGAATGGCGGCGTTGTCGAGTTCACTGGAGAGCTTGTTCAAGTCGAGCGCGCGATCATTGAGGGTTTTGATGAATGGCTCACGTTGTGGTGCGCTGATATTTAGGGCCGCGAACTGGCCCTTCATTTGCTGAAAAGCCTGTTGAGTCTCGCTGATCGTCTTCTTGCTCTGTTCCACCTCCGCCAGCAGTTGCTTGGCGGTTTGTTCGGTTTCTGCGGTCCGTGTTTCGGCAAGTTGAACTTTTTGCGCGTTTTGCCAGGCAAGCACACTGCTGCTAATGCCGGAAATGACAGCCATGACGGCGCAGTATTTCATGAAGCTCTTGATGAGGGGCGGTTTGCTCGGCGGCGCATCATTGGACAGCGTGTAAATCATGAAGCCGCTGATGACCACGCCGAGCACGCAGATGCCGGCACAGCCGATGTTGGCTAGTTGGACAAGTTGTTCACCAGTGAGGCCAAAAAGCATTGAAGTATTCATGATAAGGTAGGGACTGGAGGAAGTTAGGAACTGTCACCCCATCACGGCGCTCACGGTCTCGGTGGGGTCGGCTTCGCCGGCTTCGTTGGCGGCGATGATGAAGGCTTCGATGGTCTGGCCGGGGGTGAGATCCTCCAGCAGGTAGCTGAGGCCCTCGGTGTTGGGCTTGTGGTGGCGGAATTCGGCGTCCACGCCGATGATTTTGATCATGAGGCGGTAGTAGGTGCCGCGGCGGGCGCGCTTCCATTTGTAGAGCACGCTGCCGGGGCCCTTGGTCTCGACGGTGAGGGCGCTGGCGGGCAGCGGGGTGTCCGGATCGCTGGGTTTGGAGAGGCCAAAGAGCTCCCAGCGGGAGTCGTCCGGGCCGAGGAGGGTGCCCAGTTCGACGATGAAACTACGGATGCGCTTGCGGCAGGCGGCCAGGGCGGTGTCCCGGGCGGCGAGGGTGGCGTCCTGGGCAGATCCGGCCTCGTGGAGTTCTTCGCGGCAAGCGGAAACCTGGCTGTCGAGGGCGGCGGCCGCGGCAGCGGTGACGCCCTGGTTGGGGGCCTGGTGACTGGGATGATGGGTGAAATAGGTGGCCAGCTTTCCCACAAGGGTGAAGCGCTTGGTCTGGCTGCCGGGCACCTGTGTCTTGTTGTCGGGGAAATGGGTGGGCTCCCAGTTGATGTTCCATTTTTCGCCCAGGGCGATGCGCAGGATTTTGGCGGCGTTGGTGAGGAAGACGGTCACTTCGCCGTCTTTGGCGGAGAGGGCGCTGGCTTTCAGGCCACGGGTTTTTTTGGCGGCAGCGGCGGCGTCTTCAGCACTGACAAAGGTGCTGAGCACGGCCTGCATGACCGCGGCGGTGTTCTGTTTGATGCCGATGCTGGTCTCGTGATCTTCGAGGCCGTCGATCATGTCTTCCATGAGGGAGACGATGACATCGGGATTGTCGGGAGTGGGATTGGAGGCCATCAGGCGGCTGCGTTTTTTGCCCCGTGGGGCGGTTTCGACGGAATCCCACGTGCTGAGATCCCAAAAACTCGATGGATCATCCCAGCGCATGGTCGGGGGGCGGCCACGAGGACGGCGCGGGGTGGACAGAGGGTCCGGAAGGGCGGATGGAGGACTTTTCCGCGCGGAGGGGAGTGTGGAAAGGGGCTGCGGAAGGCTTTGCCGGGCCAGGGGGAGTCTGACTGCCCTGCGCCGAAGGCTTTGCCGGGCAGGGTGGAGTTTCCCCGGCCTGCGCCGAAGGTTTGGGCGCGCGTGGGGTAGAGTGCCCAAGCATCACCCAAGCCTTGTTCGGAGACCCCGGAGTGTGGCGGGTTTGCAGGGAAGGTTTTTCTGGGACTAGGGGAGTGCGAGGTGTCGGCGGGAAAGACTTTTCCGACTGCCGGGGAGTCTGCCTGGCCTGCGCGGGAGGTTTTGCCGATGCTTCCCGACGTGGGTCTCCGCCGGATAAAAGGCGGCCTGCGCGGCATGGCGCGGGTTGTGGCGGCAATGAATGGCGGGCGGCTGGCATGGGCGGGGTGGCAGGTGCGTGCGGATGCTGTCATGCGCAGCGGCCATCTGTCTGTCGGGCATGATCCCTGATTTTTGCGGGTGGCGGCGCGTGTCGGGGGGCTGTCAGGGGATCTGGCCGGGAAGGGGGATGCCGGCAGGGGGCTGGGTGAGCAGGGAGGACACGGAGGGGACGCTACTGATCTCTGAATGATTATTTAGATGCCACGGCGGGCATCCATGTCAGTAATCCCCCTGATTATTGCTTTGCATGAATCATTGGGACTTTGCTAAAAAAGGTGCTCACCGGCCTGCCGGACTTGTCTTCTCATCCTAACGCGCTGGATTATGAACAAGATCATCCCACTCATCGTTTCCCATGAGCCGCTGATGCGGCTGGGGATGCGGCGTTTTCTGGAAGAGGAGGTGGAAATGAGACAATGCCTGGAGGCGGCCACCCCGGCGGATGCGCTCAACCAGCAGGCGGCACATCAGCCGGCGCTGGTGCTGTTGTGTGTCTGCCAGCAGCAGATGGACGCGGTGCGGCTGATCCGGGACCTGCGGCGCAAACGGCAGCAGCAGGCGGTGCTGGTAGTCAGCCGCAAGGTGGAGGCGGATCATGTGAGCCTGTGCCTGCGGGCGGGCGCGCTGGGCTATGTGTGCAGCCAGGATCCGCTGCAGGAGCTGCGCATGGCCTGCGCCGCGGTCCTGCGCGGGGACATCCATGTGAGCCGGCAGGCGGCGCAGGGGCTGCGCGTGGCGCTTTCCGGATCGCGCACCATGACGAAAAACGGCCAGGGCATGTCCGCGGCGGCCGCTCCGCTTTCAGAGCGGGAGAGGGAGGTCTTTGCCCTGGTGGGTGACGGCTGCGGGAGCACGGAGATCGCCCGCAAGCTGTCCATCAGCGTGAAGACGGTGGAAACGCATCAGCAACGGATCAAGGTGAAGCTGGGCGTGGAGCGCAGCGCGGAACTGCGGCGGCTGGCCGTGGCGCGCAACGGGCGCTGAGAGACGCGGGCGGACGTTCCTGTTGCGCGCCCTTGTGCTCCTGTCTAAATGCCGCATGGGAAAACTCCAAGACAAGGTCGCCGTCGTGACCGGTGCCGGACGCGGCATCGGCAAAGCCATCGCTGAAACTTTCGCGGCGGAGGGGGCCAAGGTGGCTGTGGTGAGCCGCACGCAGGCCAATTCCCAGGCCACGGCAGATGCCATCAATGCCATGCACCCCGGCGCGGCGAAGGGGTATGCGCTGGATGTGGCCGACGGTGCCGCCTGCGCCGAGGTGGGAAAGCAGATCCTGGCGGATTTTGACCATGTGGACATCCTGGTGAACAACGCGGGCGTGACCAAGGACGGCCTGCTGCTGCGCATGAGCGAGGAGGACTGGGACGCGGTGCTGGACACGAACCTGAAGGGCGCCTTCAACATGGTGAAGGCGGTGCAGCGCAGCATGCTGAAGCAGAAGGGCGCGCGCATCATCAACATCAGCTCCGTGATCGGCCTGATCGGGAACGCGGGCCAGGCGAACTACGCGGCGAGCAAGGCGGGGCTGATCGGCTTCACGAAGTCGCTGGCGCGTGAATTCGCGGGGCGCGGCGTGACGGCGAACGCGATCTGCCCGGGCTTCATCGCCACGGACATGACGCATGTCCTGAACGACCAGATCAAGGAGGAGATCCTCAAGAAGATCCCGCTGGCAGAACTGGGCCAGGCTTCGGACATCTCCGCCGCGGCATTGTTCCTGGCCAGTCCGGATGCGCGTTACATCACGGGCCAGGCCATCGCGGTGGATGGCGGGATGGTGATGTGAGGCCGGGGGGCGTTTCAAGTTTCATGTTTCAGGTGCCAGGTATCACGAACGGCACCTGCAACGTGGAATTTGAAACATGAAACATGAGACGCGGGCTTTTTACTGCCCTGCGCCCAGCAGCATCACCACGATGCTTGTGCCGTTGAAGGCGGCGTGCAGCAGCATGGGCACGAGCAGGCAGCCGGTGATCTCGTAGGCGATGCAGAAGATGACCGCGAGCACCCACAACGGCACGAGGGAACCGATGTGCATGTGGATGATGGCGAAAAACAAGCCGGAAAGGATGGCGGCGAAGGGAGCGTCCGTGTAGCGCTTCAACACGCCGTAGACGAAGCCGCGGAACATGATCTCCTCCGCCAGCGGGGCGATGACCACGGCGGCCAGTACGATCATGACGCGCAGCCCGGTGCCCTCGGCGGTCTGAAACACGCGCACCAGCTCCTGCTCCGGCGGGCCGGGGGCGATGTTTTGCAGCCAGCCGGACATCCACTGCGCCACCAGGCTGACGATGACGAGCATGGGCACATAAAACAGCAGCACCGCGCGCAGCACGCGGCGCCCGCGGCGGATGAGATCGAAGCCAAAGAGCTCCGCCGGATTCAGCCCGCGGATCTGATGCAGATAGATGAGCAGCAGCGCGCAGAACATCAGGTTCACCAGCATGGCCAGGCCGATCATGCCGGCGTCCGGCAGCGGATCGCCGCCGGCGGCTTGTTCGACCGGTTTCATGACGCTGGAGAGCAGCAGCGCGAGGCTGGCGGTCATCACGACGAGGTCCACATCCGTGTACGGGCGCGATATGACGAGGCCGTCATGATTCCAGGCGGCGTGCGGGCGCACCAGGCGCAGCCAGCGGTAACCGATGAGGCCTAGGAACAAGGCCAGGCCCGCGATGCAGGTCAGATCTTGCAGTATCCCGATGTTGGCGGCGTCCGGCATGCGGCGGAGGGATCAGCGGGCGAAGATGGACGGCAGGTAATACAGCACGCCGGGCTGCAGACGCGGCAGCGCGCCGCCGCCGAGGCCGACCTCGACCTTCACAGGCTGTGCGGAGGCGGATCTGGCCGTGGCGAGGCCCAGCGCATCGAATAGCGATACCTCGTGGCGGTATTTCACGACGGCGGCATCCGGAGATTTGCCGAGCTCGCGGGCGAGCGCGTAGGCGTCCTCCACATAGCCGATTTGATCGACGAGTTTCGCGTTGAGCGCCTCGCGGCCGGTCACGACGCGCCCGTCGGCCACGGTGGCCTTCAGCAGATCGGCGGGCTGCTGGCGCGCGGCGCTGACGATGCCGAGGAAGCGGTCGTACATCTGCGAGACGAGGTTTTGCACATAGGCCTTCTCGTCATCACGCATGGGCCGCGCGCCGCTGAGGCTGTCCTTGAACGCGCCGCTGGTGAAGGTCTGCGTGCCGAGGCCTACTTTGCTGAAAAGCTCATGGTAGCTCATGGTTTCGATGATCACGCCGATGCTGCCGGTGAGCGTGGTCTCGCTGGCGACGATCTTGGTGGCGCCGCAGGCCACGTAGTAGCCGCCGGAGGCCGCCATGGAGTCCATATAGACGACGACAGGCTTTTTCGCGGCGGCCTTTTTCACCGCGTCATAGAGGATGTCGGAGGCGGTGACCTCGCCGCCGGGGGAATTGATGCGCAGGACGACGGCTTTCGCGTTTTCATCGGCCACGGCCTGCTCAAGCTGGCGCTTGATGGCGTGCATGTCCGGCAGCGCGTCCATGAAAAAGCCCTCCGTGCTCATGGAGGAGATGATGCCGTCGAGGTCGATGTGGACGATCTTGGCCTTTGATTCGCCCTTGGCGTCCTCGATGACGGATTCGTTGAATTTCTTCCTCGGGCTTGCTTTGGTGAAATGGCCGGAGGCATCGACATCTCCCGCCATGATGGCAAACTGGCCCAGATTGACCGCCAGGCTGATGAACAGCAGGAAGAAGACGAAGGCGAGGAGGCAGCCGTATTTTTTGCTCATGCGGGCACGCTACCGCGCCGCCGGAGCTGCGCAAGGCGGGAGGCTCGTGGCGGTTTTGCCCTTTGCCCTTCCGTGAGCCCTCGCCACAGATTGCGGCCATCTGATGACCACCCTCGCCACCTACCTGCACGACCTCAGCCCGCAGATTATCCGTTTCACCGACCGGATCGGCATCCAGTGGTACGGGCTGGCCTATGTGCTGGGATTTTACCTCACGTATCTGGTGATGACGCGGCTGGCGCGGCGCGGGCTGTCGGAGATCCCGGAGAAGGACGCGGGGGATTTCATCACGATGGTGGCGCTCTTTGGCGTGATCCTGGGTGGGCGGCTGGGCTACATGCTGCTCTACAGCTTTGACGAGTTCATCCGCCAGCCGTGGATCTTTTTTTATCTGATGGATGGCGGCATGGCCAGCCACGGCGGCATCGCGGGCGTGGCGCTCTTCTGCCTGTGGTATGCGCGGAAACACCGGATCTCCTGGGTGGGCATCGGCGACACGCTGGTGTGCGGCGCGCCGCTGGGCATTTTCACCGGGCGCATCGCAAACTTCATCAATGGCGAGCTGTTTGGCCGCGTGACGCAGCACTCCCTGGCGGTGAAGTTTCCCACGGAGCTGCTGCACGAGGATTACGTGAGGCAGGGAGGCGTCACCGTGCCGATGCCGGACGGCATCATCCACAGCCCGGACATCATCGCGTGGTTTGAGGCGAATCGCGGCGGGCGCGCGGAATTGGAGGCCATTCTGCACCCGCGCCACCCCTCGCAGCTTTATGAGGCGCTGGGAGAGGGCCTGCTGCTCAGCGCGGTGCTGTTCTGGATCCGTGTGCGTTTCCCGAAACTGCCCCACGGCATCCTCACCGGGCTGTTTTTCCTGCTGTATGCCTGCGCGCGCATCGCGCTGGAGAACGTGCGCCAGCCGGACAGCGGCTCGGAGTTGATCATGGGGCTCACCAAGGGGCAGTTCTTCTCCACCTTCATGATTGTGGCGGGAATCGCCTTTCTCCTCTATGGCCTGATCGCGCGTCACAGGCCGCGCTGGGCGGCGGAGGGGTGATTTTTCAGGCGTGGCACACAAAAAGCCGCGCGCGGCCCGTTAAGCCGGTCAAAGCCCCCCTCAACCACGCCACACCGCATGGAAGCCGCCTTTGACTGGAAACGAACCTTCAACCAACTGGCCCCGCAGTTGGTGCTCTACGCCCGCCAGCTCGTTCAGACGAAGGCGGATGCCGAGGATGTCGTGCAAATGGCCTTTGTGCGGTGGTGGCGGCGGTTTCCGGAGGGGGACAGCCAGCACATCCCGCTCCTCTATGCCGCCGTCCGCACCATCGCCCTCGATCAACGCCGCGCCGACCAGCGCCGCACCGCGCGCGAGGCCAAGTCCGACATCGCCCTCGAAAGCGAGCACGCGCCCGCCTTTGATCCGCCGCCGGAGCAGAAGGAGACCGCCACCCTCGTCGAGGAAGCCCTGCAAACCCTGCCCAAGGAGCAGCGCGAGGTCGTCACGCTGCATCTCTGGGGCGGTCTCACGTTCAAAGAAATCGCCGCCATCGCCGGGGACAGCATCAACACCGTCGCCGGCCGCTATCGCTACGCCCTGAACAATCTGCAAAAAAAACTCGCCCCGCTCAAAGACGAGCTGGTCACCAGCGAAACCGTCCCTGCCATCAACGTCCTGCCCTTTTCCACCACCACGGAGGCCCTGTCATGAATCGCGACTTCAACGAAACCGACATCGAAAACCTGCTGCGCGGCCTGCCGCCTGCCGCCGCGTCTCCCGCGCTCTTCCAGCGAGTCGAGGAGGAGCTGCGCCTCGACATGAGCTGGCTCTCCAGCACGACCAGGCAAAAAAAAATCCGCTGGCTCGCTCCATTGAGCTACGCCGCGCTCGGCGCGGCCGCCGCCATCGCCGTCATGGCCGCCCTGCCGGGCATCACCGGTCCGGACACACCCGCAGGCTCCTCCGGCATCACCGCTGTGACGCCGGCTGCCGCGGGCGGTCTGATGCCCGTCTCCACCATCAGCGAACTGGACGACATCCGTGACGACGGCATCCACTACGGCGCGGACCAGATGCCGGTGAAGCACCTCGTCGTGCGCGGCACGGAGCGCCATGTCTTCATCGACCCGCGCGATGGCGCGGAGGTCATCGTCGAATACCCGCGCCAGCAGTCCCTCGTGCTGCCGGTGAGCTTCCAGTGATCCATTTCCCCCCCAACCAACCTGAACGCTTATGAAACTCCAACACACCCTTCTCATCACGCTTGCCGGCCTCGGCCTTGCCACCGTGCAGGCGCAGCAGCCTGATGCACCGCCTCCCCCGCCTGCTCCGCCGCCCGGGGAGGCACCTCCCGGCCCTGCGCGCTCTGAGGGCTGGCGCGAGCGTGATCGTCCCGATGAGCGGAAACGCGGAATGCCGCAGGAGAAGGCCGTGGCTTACATGGGGGTACTCACGCGTGAGGTGCCCGCGGAGCTGCGCTCTCAATTTTCCTTGCCGGACGGATTCGGCCTCATGGTGGACGAGGTCATGCCGGACTCACCCGCCCAAGCCGCCGGCATCAAGGTGCATGACATCCTGGTGAAGCTGGGCGACCAGCAACTGGTGAACATGGAGCAGCTCATGACGCTCGTGCGCGCAAGGAAGAAGGGCGAGAGCGTGAGCCTCTCCATCATCACCGGAGGCAAGGAGGCGCAGGTGCAGGTCACTCTTGGCGAACGCCTGATGCCGGCGGTGGAGCAGCGGGATCGCGGCCCGGGAGGCGGCGGTTTCGGCTGGCCGCAGATGCACACCTTCCATTTCGGTGACATGCGCGGTCCTGGCGGTGACATGCGGGAGGGCATGGAAAAGATGCAGCAGGCCATCCGCGAGTATCAGGAGCGCATCCAGCAATGGGCACGCAACGGCCAGCAGGGGCCGATGCCGCAAATGCAGCCCCTTCCTGGCATGAACGGGCCGGATGGCCGCGGCCCGCGCCGTGGAGGCGGGGTGGAACACCGGGAGGAGCACCGCGAGTCGCGCAGCGGCGATGGTAGCGCCAGCGCCTCGGGCTCCGCCAGCGCTGGCGGACGCGGCGGGGATGTGCGCATCCAGATCGACTCCAATACCGCCTCCCAGATCGTGCGGCGGGATGACTCCGGCGAATACATCTTCAAACGGGAAGATGGAAAGGCCACCTTCACTGTGCGGCCCACCAATGGCCAGGAGCAGAGCTGGCCCGTGAACAACGACCAGGAGCGTGCCGCGGTACCGCGCGAGTTTCAGGACAAGCTGCGCCTGTTTGACAGCATGCCCGGCCAGCGGCCGGCCAATCCGCCTGGGAATCCGGCACCACCTGCTCCAAATGGACCCCAGCGCCGTCCGGCGTCCGCTTGAGACAAGTTTTGCACCTCAGCCGTTGTTCTTCATCCGCCGGCGCAGCAGGAGCCGCATCAAGCCGCGTGGCATGAGCCGGAAGAGTGTGCCGGCCACCTTCACCCCCAGGCCGGGAAAGACGCAGGCGCGTCCATGCCGCAGGGCGCGCAGCGCCTCGCCCACCACTTGAGAGGGCGGGATGCGCAGCAGATCCTGGCCCTCGCGGTTGGTGTCCGTGCCATCCTCGCGCTTCGCCGTCTGGCTGAAGTTTGTCGGTGTCGGTCCTGGGCAGACGCAGGTCACGGTGATGTTTTGCGGAGCCAGCTCGATCGCCAGCGCCTCGGAAAAACTCGTCACATACGATTTTGAAGCCGCATAAACCGCCAGCTCCGGCATCGGCAGCGTGCCGGCCAGGGAGCTGACATTCACCACGCCGCCTGGTTTTTCCAGCAGGGGCAGCAGCGCGTGCGTCAGCATCGTCAGCGCGGTGATGTTCAGATCGAGCTGCACCCGTGTCTTGTCCGCGCTGGAGCTCATGAAGCTGCCGTAGTCCCCCATCCCCGCGTTGTTGATGAGCAGATTGGGACGGATGCCATGGGACTCCAGGAACGCGCACACCGCCCCGAGCCCGCCATCGGTCGCCAGATCCGCCACGCAGGTGAAAACGCGGGCCTTTTGCCCCTCCAGGCTCGATTTCACTTCCTCCAGCGCCCCGACACGCCGCGCCACCAAAACAAGCAGCTCCGCCTGCGGAGCCAGTTGCCGCGCAAACTCCGCCCCGAGGCCGGAGGAGGCGCCGGTGATCACCGCGCGGCAGTTGTGAAGAGGAAAACCATTCGCCATAAAGTCCCCGCAGCCCTACCACAGCCTCCGCATGACCATCAACCCGCTTTCCGAGCAGAAACCCTTCACCACGAAGGACGGCAGCACCATCCGCAGCATCCTCGACCGCACGAACGCGCCCGTGCAGAACCAGTCCCTCGCCGAGGCCACCGTCCCCGTCGGAAAGCCCACCGAGCGGCACTACCACAAGCTCAGCGAGGAGTTCTACTTCATCCTCGAAGGCACTGGCACGATGGAAATCGACGGCGAAGAACGCCCCGTGTCCCCCGGTGACGCCATTTTGATCCCGCCGGGAGCCTGGCATCAAATCACCGCCACCCAGACCCTGCGCTTTCTCTGCTGCTGCGCGCCGCCGTATTCGCATGAGGATACTTACTTTGCCTGAAGCCACGCCAGGCTTGTCCGGGTGCGGGAATCAGGAGCGGGGCGGAGAATGATTCTCGACTTTCGCGGGCGATCCGGGCATCATCAGCGCATGAACCTGAAACGCGCGCTGATTGTTTCCCTGTGTTTTGCCATCCTGAGCCCGGCGGGGGCACAGGCACCTGCTGTGCGCACCTGGACGAGTTCGGATGGCCGGCAAATCCAGGCGTCCTTGGTCTCCGCGTCCGGTGACTCGGTGAAGATCCGTCTGACCAATGGCAGCGAAGCCGTGGTGCCGCTGACGCGCTTCTCGGCGGAGGACCAGGCTTATGTGAAAACCCAGGCGACGGCACCGCCTGCCGCGCCTGTGCCCGCTGCCACGGATGGCTCCGCCGCGCTCCAAACCTGGCCGCGCACGGTGGCGCTGGCCGACCGGCCGGAGATCGTCGTGGTGCGCGAGGACGAGGAGAAGAAGGAGTTCGTGTATCGCAGCCCGCACTATGAGTTTGTGTGCGATTCCAAGCTGGGCGCG
Organism: Verrucomicrobiaceae bacterium; assembly: GCA_015075365.1. GTDB lineage: Bacteria > Verrucomicrobiota > Verrucomicrobiia > Verrucomicrobiales > Verrucomicrobiaceae > Prosthecobacter. The sequence continues at coordinate 1,096,147 of JABTUN010000002.1, read as the reverse complement.
AATGTGGTGCGTGAGTTCGGACGGATGTTTGAGGCCACCTGGTTGCTGAACTGCCAGCTCCCGCTCAATCTCCAGCCAAAGCCGGAGCGTCTGAGGGAGATCTTTCTCGCGCGCCTGTTCACCAACAAGGAGGACTACATGGCCGCTGGCGCGCTGGAGGGCTCCGCCGGAGTGTACATTTCCGGCCAGAAGGCGCTGATGGTGCCGCTCAAGAGCCTGGGCGTGCGGCTGGCCGGCAGCCGTGTCATGCTGGACCAGGGCAGCACCGAGGACAACGGCACGCTGATTCATGAGATCACCCACCAGATGATGAACCACTGGCTGCCGGTGCTGCCCACCTGGTATATTGAGGGCAGCGCCGAGTATGTGGAGATGCTCGACTACAACAGCAACGGACGCTTCAGTCTCATCGGCCTGAACCGCCTGCTGAAAACCTATGCATCCCGCATGAGCCGCAACGGAGGCAAGACCTTCCAGATGATCGACCTCCAGGAGCTCATGACCATCGACTCCGACCGCTGGGCTGCCGCGCTGGCCAAGGACGGCATGGCGCTGGAGAACTACGGCTCCGCCTGCCTGCTGACCTACTTCTTTTATCATCTCGACGACAAGGGCGACGCCGCGCACATGATCGCCTTCCTGCGCGAGGTTCAGAACGCGAAAAACGACGCGGAGACGGAGGCCGCGGTGAAGAAGCACCTGCTGCGTGAGCGTGCCTATCCGGCGCTGGCCGAGGAGGTGAAGAAGGCCCTGCGCAAGGAGGGCGTGGACATCGAGTGGCTGCCTGCCGGTCAGAACGTCCCGGCTTCATCGGCGCAGTAGGGAACCGGAAAGACAGGGCCACGGGGAGGCTGCAAACCGCTGACTTCCGGGCAAGGACGGGCTACGAGGAGTCAGCGTTTCGCGGGCGCTTGGACGTTGTGGAGCAGGGGAATCGGCAGGTGATCTTGACGCCTTTTCCTGGGCGGGAGGTGATTTGAAGGGTGCCGCCGATCAAATGCGCGCGGTGCTGCATGACGCGCAGGCCGATGCCGTTTCCGCTCCCGTTCGGGCCGCCCGGGAGTTCCATTCCGCGGCCGTTGTCCTGGACGACGAGTTCGCCCCTGGCGGCATCGAGCCGGCGGAGATGGATGCGGATGAGACGGGGCTTTCCATGACGCACGGCGTTGTTGATGGCTTCCTGGGCGATGCGGAAGACATTTGCCTCATGCTCCCGGTCCTGCATGCGCACCGTTTCGATCTCGGACTCGACCGGCACATGGAAATCCGTGCGCACGGTCTCGGCAAGGAGCTTGAGGCCGCCGACAAGGCCGCGGTGCCGCACGGAGACTGGCGAGAGGCCATGGGACATGCGCCGCACCTCCCCCACGGCCTGCTCAATGAGCTCGCTGATGCGCGCGGCGGACTTGCGCGCGTCACCTTGAAGTTCCAGCTCCAGCAGTTTGGAGAGGGAGAAGATGCCGGTGAGGGTCTGACCGATGCCGTCATGCAGGTTGTGGCCGATGGTGGCCTGCTCCTCCTCCGCGATGCGCAGGATCTCCTGCTCCAGGCGGCGGTGCTCCGTCATGTCCGTGGCGGTGATGATGACGCGCTCGACCCGGCCTTCCGCGTCTCGCGTGGCGGTGCTGCGCACCTCCATGATGAGGGGCTCGCCGTGGGCGCCGCTGACGCGGACCTCGACAGGCGGATTGTCCTGGCCGCGGAAGAGATTGGCGAAGCGGTGGCGGGTGCGGTCGGCGTCCGCCGGATCAAGGATGCCGGTTTCCCAAGGCGTTCGACCGATGAGTGTGAGGGCCGGGGGGCCGAACTTGTCCACCACGGCGCGGTTCACATGGGTGAAGCGGCCGGTGGCATCCGTGACGAGGATGAGGGCGGAGGTGTGGTCCAGCAGGGCACGGCTGAAGTGCTCGCTCTCGCGCAGGGCGGCCTCGACTTGCTTGCGGTCATCAATGTCGGAGATAGTGCCGGTCATCTGCACGAGGCGGCCCCGGGCGTCGCGCCGTGCCTGGCCGCGGGTAATGAACCACTTGTAGGCACCGCTTTTGGTCTTGAGCCGGAACTCCACCTGGTAGGGGACACCACGCTTGAAGTGCGCCTGACGCGCGGCTTTGACCTTGGCGACATCCTCGGGATGCAGGCGGTCGAGAAAGGCCTCCTGCCGGATGTTGGGCAGCTCGTGCTCGGCAAATCCGAGCATCTCCTTCCAACGTGGAGAAAGGTACACCGCGTCAGTGATCATGTTCCAGTCCCACAGACCGTCGGTGGAGCCTTGCAGGGCGCGGGCGTGGCGCTCCTCGCTCTCACGCAGCGCTTTTTCCCTGCGGTCGTGATCGAGCGCCAGGACGACGAGTTGCACGGCGTAGAGGATGGTGCTGATCTCCCCGGCGGTGGGCGTGTGCGGATCCCGGTGGTAGCAGGCAAAGGCGCCGAGCACCGCGCCCGTGGCATCGCACACCGGTTCCGACCAGCAGGCTGCCAGCCTGGCTTTGCGCGCGGCCTCGCGGTAGGGCCGCCAGCACGGATCGGCCTCGATGCTGCGGCTGACCACCCGGGTGCCCGTGTGGGTGGCGCGTCCGCTACAGGCGACCTTGGGTCCCACGGGCAGGTTGTCGATCGTTTTCAGATAAGAACGCGGCAGTCCAGGCGCGGAGACGACACGCAGATGGTCCTGCGTCTCATTCAGCAGGTAAAGGCAGCACAGCAGGCCGGGGCTGCGCGCCTCGATGCTTCGCACGATGGTGTCGAGCACGTCCTGAAGCGGCGCTCCCTGGGCGATCATGCGGAGGGTGGCGGATTCCCTCTCCTGGGCGGCACGCCACGCGGAGATGTCCGTGTGCGTGCCCACGACACGCAGCGGCCTGCCGCCCGCATCCCGGTGCGTGATCATGGCGCGCGCCAGGATCCACTTCCATGAGCCGTCCTTGCACCGCATGCGGAACTCGACGTGGTAGGCGGCGTTCCTGCTCGCGAATGTGGTCTTCACATGGCCCAGGACGCCGGGCAGGTCGTCGGGATGCACGCGGCTCTTCCATTCATTGAGGCTGTTGCCGACCTCATGGTCCTGGTAGCCGAGCATCATCTTCCAGCGTTCGGAGTAGTTCACCGTGTTGGAGGACACGTCCCAGTCCCACACGCCGTCCCCTGCTCCCTCCAGCGCATAGCGCAGGCGCTCGTCCCTGGAGGGGGATGGCTCTTGCTCGGCGCGAGTGGCGTGTGGATTCCGACGGCGTGGTTTCTTAGGTTGCATGAATGGCCGGATATAGCTGTTACCACGGTTTCGGTTCCGTCTTCCATAGAAAAAACTTCCGTGCGAGTGCTGGCGTAAACTGCTGGTCCGAAGTATCCGCCTGCCATACATCCTGTCATCGCCTTGACTGCCTACCTGCACCACATCGCCATCCAGGAGCCTGCTCACGGGTATGAGCAGGATTTCATCCGGGAGCGCATGAAGGACTGGAGTGCGGAAACAAAGACGAAACGTCTCATCCATGCCATCTATCAGCGCAGCGGCATCGAGAGGCGTGGCAGCGTGCTGGCGGATTTTAAAAATGACGTCGTGCCTGAGTTGTATGGCGAGCAGACACCCGGCACCGGCGCGCGCAACGCCATCTACGCCCGCCACGCGCGCACAATGGCGGTGCAGGCGGCGGAAAAGGCGATCGCCGGCATGGACCCCGCCGATGTGACGCATGTGATCTACGTCTCCTGCACCGGTTTTGCCAATCCCGGTCCGGACTACCACATCATTCGTGATCTGGGACTGCGCCACGACACGCAGCGCTACACACTGGGCTTCATGGGCTGCTACGCCGCCTTTCCCGCGCTGCGCATGGCCGCGCAGTTTTGCGAGGCCGATCCGCGCGCCGTCGTGCTTGTCGTGTGTCTGGAGCTTTGCACGCTGCACATGCAGATCGACGACAAGCCGGACAACATCCTGGCCAATTCACTCTTTGCCGATGGCTGCGCCGCCGCCGTCGTCAGCGCGCGCACGCCGGATGGGGCGGGTTTTGCGCTGCGCGGCTTTGAATCCGCGCTGCTGCCCTCCGGGGAGGCGGACATGGCCTGGGACATCGGCGACGAGGGCTTCAACATTGTCCTCTCCAGCTATGTGCCCGGTATCATTGGCGCGAACGTGCGCGCGCTTGTGGGCGGCATGCTCCAGCGCCATGGCGGCCCGCGCATCGACCACTGGGCCGTGCACCCTGGCGGGCGCTCCATTCTGGACAAGGTGCAGCAGAGCCTGGAACTGCCGCCGCACGCGCTGGCCGTGCCGCGCGCCGTTTTGAGCCGGCATGGAAACATGAGCAGCACCACGATCCTCTATGTGCTGCGGGAAATGCTCGCCACGCACCACGGCATGACCTGCGCCATGGCCTTCGGCCCCGGGTTGACCGTGGAAACCGCCTTGCTCGAACGCGTGGGAGCATGAAAACGGATGCCGCCATCATTGGAGCCGGACCGGTGGGCCTGCTGCTCGCGCGGTTGCTGCATCAGCGCGGTGTGGAGGTGCTGGTCCTCGAAAAAAACGAGCACCGGCCCGTATGGTCGCAGGCCATCGGCATCACGCCGCCTTCGCTGGAGATTTTGCAGACGCTCGACCTCGCGCAGGTCTTTGTGAGCCGTGGCGTGCCGGTTCACGAATGCCAGGTGCATGGCGAATATGAACGCGTCGGCATGGTTTCCTTCCGCGAGATCGGCGGCGCGTTTCCTTTTGTGCTCTCGCTGCCTCAAACGGTCACGATGGAGCTGCTGGAGCATCCCGACGTGCCGGTGATGCGTGGCGTGGAAGTCGTCGAGATGGCGCAGGATGCCGGCGGCGTGACTCTGTGCTGTGCCAGCGGCCTGAAGGTGCGCGCGCAACGCGTGGCGGCCTGCGACGGCAGCCGCAGCATCGTGCGCGCCATGCTAGGCATCCGCACGCGCGAGCACAGTTACGGCTGCCACTTCACCATGGGCGATTTTCGTGATGCCAGCGGTCTCGGTGACGCGGCGCATGTCTTTTTCACCTCACAGGGCGCGGTGGAGTCCTTTCCGCTGCCTGGCGGCCTGCGGCGCTGGATCGTGCAGGCCAAGGACGGTGTGATTCCCGATCTCGTGCGGCGGCGCACTGGTTTTTTGATCGAAACACGTGATCAGATCGACCAGCACCACTTCTCGCCGCGTCGCCTCGATTGCGAGAGGATTCATCAAGGTCGTGTCGTGCTCTGCGGTGACGCGGCGCATGTGATGAGCCCCATCGGCGGCCAGGGCATGAACTGCGGTTTTGGCGACGCCGCTCTGCTCTCCCGTGTGTGGTGCGGCGATGCCATCATGGATGATTACGACGGCCAGCGCCGCCGCGTCACCGCGCACGCCGCATCGCGCGCCGCGCTCGGCATGTGGCTGGGCACGCGCACCGGCCGGTGGAACTGCCTCTGGCGTGACGCGCTCTTTCGTGCGCTCACGCATCCGCTCGCGGCACGCCATGCGGGCGGGTGGTTTTCGATGAAAAGCCTCCCCGCCTCATGAAACAACGCCTCATCGAACCCGAGTTGCTCGATTCGCTTCCGCACGACGATCACGGCGCGGTGCAAAGCCGCGCGGACCTGCTCAAAGTGAACTGGATCATGGGAAACCACGCCTGGATGCTCCGCATGCTCAAAAACGAGCGAAAACCCGGCGAGCGCATTTGCGAGCTCGGTGCGGGTGATGGCGCGCTGAGCAGCAAAATCATCGCAAACGGCCTCTGCGGCCCAAACGATCTCCACGCCGTCGATCTGGCTCCTGCACCGCCAGACTGGCCCGCGGGCGCATCGTGGCAGCGCGGAGATCTTTTAGCCGCCGCGCTGCCGGAATGTGAAATCCTCATCGCCAACCTGTTTCTGCATCATTTCAGCCCGGAGCAGCTTGCGGCACTGGGGCAACGCATCCCGGCAAGCACACGCCTCATCCTCACCGCCGACCCCGCGCGCTACCGTGTGCATCAGATCACCGGTGGTTTTGTGGCGCGCCTGTTGCGCATGCATTTTGTGACACGCTATGACATGCGGGTCAGCATCCGCGCCGGGTTTCGTGGCGATGAACTGCCGCGATCGCTCGGTTTGCAGCCTCCTTGGCACTGGCGCGGCTGGTGTACGATGTTCGGAGCCAACCGCGTTGTGATGCGGCGATGAACCGACGCACCTTTTTGATCTCCACAGCCACCATGGCTGCCCTTCCGGCCCGCGCGGGACAGTTCAGCGGCAAGATCCGCAAGTCGCTCAAGTGGAGCATGGCGCAGAAGGCCGCGCAGGGAATGCCGCTGGTCGATGCATTCAAAAAACTGCGCGCCTGCGGATTTGAAGGTGTGGAGCCGAGCCTGATGGGGCATGTGACGCTCGAAAACGCCGCCGAGTGGGCGGCCGCCGGAAAAGCTGCCGGTTTGATCATCGACGGCACCGTGGGCGGCCGCGCCAACACCTTGGAAGCCGGCCTTGAGATCACCAGGAGGCTCGGCGGTGATTCCATGCTCGTCGTTCTCGAGTATCCGCAGGACAAGCCCGTCCAGCGCACATGGAAGGACGCGGTGGCGCGCATGAAGGAGGCTGCGTCGCCCGCGGAGAAGCTGGGTGTGCGCATGCTGGTCGAAAATGTCTGGAACACCTTCACCATCAGCGCCTTTGACATGGCGAGGCTCATTGACGACATCGGCAGCGCGTGGGTGGGCGTGCATCTCGACATAGGCAATCAAATGCGCTGGGGTGTGGCCGAGCACTGGGTGGAGGTGCTGGGCAACCGCAGCATGAAGCTGGATGTGAAGGAATACGACCTCGACAAGGCGATGAAGGAAGGCATGCGCAAGGGCTTCGACACGCCGTTGGGCGAAGGCAGCATCAACTGGCCTGCGGTGCGTGCCGAACTCGCCAGAATCCAGTTCACCGGCTGGGCCGCCGCGGAGGTGAAGGCGGGTGACTGGGACTACCTGGCCGATGTGGCGCGGCGCATGGACAAGGTGCTGGATTTGTGATCAAGGCGCGAGCTTGATGACCAGGGAGCCCGCGTGCGCGGATTTCAGGCATGCATCGAGCGCGCGCTGGGTCAGCAGGCTGATGCGCGGCCACTGCGGATCACGCCGGCCGGAGAGGACGAGCGCGGAGAAGTTTTGAAAGAGATTCGACTCCTGGGAGCCGGGCGCGTTGCTGCTGGGCTCGTCAACGGACTCGACTTGTCTTCCGGCGTGCATGTCAAACTGGCAGCGGTCGAGCACAAACTCGCTGCGTGTGAGGCTGAAATGCGTCTGCGTGCCGGAGAAGGGCAGCACGAAGTCAGAGACCTGGAGCAGCGCCTTGTCACCGCTGATGACGGCCCACTGCGCGTGCGCGGCGTTGAAGGAGCAGTAGAACGATGCGCTCGCGCCGCCTTCAAAGGCCAGCGTGCCGGAAAAGGCGAGCGGCACGGCGGGCGCGTCAGGCGCGGCCTGGGTTTCCGCGTGGATGCGGCCGGTGGCCTGCACGGGAGCCTTCTCACCCATGGCCCACAAGGTGAAGCGCAGGCAGTACCAGCCCAGATCACCCAGGCAGCCGAGCGGCTCCAGATTTCCATGCGCGCGAATGTTCGAGCGCTGGAACTCGTCATCGCTCAGGAAGCTGAACTGGGAGGCGATGTGGCGGATCTGGCCGACATCACGGTCCACGACCTCGCGCAGACGCTGGAGGCGGCGGCCATGCATGAACATCACGCCGTCCATGAACTGCACCTCGTGGTGTTCGCACGCGGCAATGATCTCGGCGACATCGTCAGACGTGCTGCCGACCGGTTTTTCCACCAGCACATGCTTTTCCGCCTGCGCGGCGCGGATGACCCATTCTTTGCGCAGGCCGGTGGGCAGCGGAATGTAAACCGCGTCGATGTCCGCGCGCGCCAGCAGCGCCGCATAGCTGTCCATGGCCTGAGGAACGACCGGATGCGGCACCTGGGCCTGGCATTCGTCGATGAATGCCTGCGCGCGGGCGAGATCCCGGCTGGCGACGGCGACCAAGGTGGCGTTTCCGGCATCACGGATGGCCTGCCAGTTTTTGCGGGCGATGAAGGCGGCGCCGAGGATGCCCCAGCGGCAGGTGGGAGAGGTCATGCGGCATGGGTAACCAGGAAGACCGCCGCAGGCAAGAGGGCCGTTTTTGGAGGCGTATGCTAAATGCATGATCCGCCCCCTCCTGATCGCCACACTTGCCCCGTTTGCGTCCGCCCGCGCCGCGGAGGCCATTTTGACGTTTGAAAAGGATGTACGTCCCATCTTGAAGGCGCACTGCTTTCATTGTCATGGCGAGGAGGGCGAGACGAAGGGCGGCCTCGATGTGCGGCTGGCGCGGTTTCTGCAAAAGGGCGGTGAAAGCGGTCCGGCAATCGTTCCTGGAGACGCGGCGAAGAGCCACCTCATCGAGCTCGTGAAAGCGGGTGAAATGCCGAAGGGCAAATCCAAGCTCAAGGACAAGGAAATCGCCACGCTGGAGCAATGGGTCGCCCAAGGCGCGAGGACCGCGCGAGCCGAGCCGGAGAAACTGGGGCCGGAGCATGCCTTCACGGACGAGGAGCGCGCATGGTGGTCGCTGCAGCCAGTTTCCAGTCCGTCAGTTCCAAGTTTCACGTCCCAAGTTTCAAGTGCCCGAGGCGCGCCCCCGGCGGCCGGCTTGAAACTTGACACGCGGAACCTGAAACAGGGCATTGACGCCTTCGTTGAGGCCAAGTTGATCGAAAAGAGCCTCAGTTTTTCGCGCGAGGCCGATCCGGTGACGTTCATCCGCCGTGCCTCGTTTGATCTGACAGGCCTGCCGCCGACGCCGCAGGAGGTGGAGGCCTTTGTGGCGGATTCCATCCGCGATCCCGAGGCGGCGGTGCGCTCGCTGGTGGATCGCTTGCTGGCCTCGCCGCATTATGGGGAGCGCTGGGGCCGCCACTGGCTGGACGCTGCGGGTTACGCGGACAGCGAGGGCTTTGGCGAGAAGGACCTGGAGCGCAAATGGGCGTGGAAGTACCGCGATTACGTCATCCACGCGCTGAACAAGGACAAGCCCTTCGACCAGTTTGTGCGGGAGCAGCTCGCGGGCGATGAGATGGTGCCGCAGCCCTACAAGAACCTGTCCGCGGACGCGATCGAGAAACTCACGGCCACTGGCTTCCTGCGCATGGCTCCGAACGGCACTGGCGAAAAGAACGACGCGGAGACGCAGAACGCGAACATTGCCGACACGATCAAGATGGTGGGCACCTCGCTCTACGGGCTGACGATCGGCTGCGCGCAGTGCCACGACCACCGCTATGACCCGATCTCACAGGCGGATTACTACCGTCTGCGCGCGGTGTTTGAGCCGGGCTTTGACACGAAGGCCTGGCGTAGCACGCAGGGACGGCTCGTCTCGCTTCTGACGGACTCCGAGGCGGCGGAGGCGGCGAAGATCGAGGCGGAGGCGAAAAAGATCGACGAGGCGCGGCTGAAGAAGCAGGAGGAGTTCATCACCGAGGTGCTGGAGAAGGAACTGGCCAAGGCGCCGGAGAAGGATCGTGACGCGCTGCGCACCGCCTACCGCACGGAGGCGAAAAAACGCACGGCGGACCAGACAAAGCTGCTGAAGGCCTGGCCGCGCATCAACCAGCTCAGCGCCGGGTCACTCTATCTCTACGACACGACCTACAAGACGAAACATGCCGCCACGCTCAAGCAGATGACCGAGGATGCGAACGCCGTGCGCGCGAAGAAGCCGCGGGAGGAGTTTGTGCATGCCTTCACCGAGGTTCCGAAGGCGAAGCCGGAACTGGTGCCCGCGACCTTTATCTTCAACCGCGGCAATCATGACCAGCCGAAGGACAAGGTGGGCCCGGGTGATCTCACTGTGCTGGCCGGTCATCGGAAGGTCGAACTGCCGGAGAAAAATCCCAAGCTGCCGACCACCGGCCGCCGTCTGGCGCTGGCGAATGCCCTGACGGACGGGAAACATCCGCTGCTGGCCCGCGTGATGGTGAACCGCGTCTGGATGCATCATTTCGGCAAAGGCATCGTCGCCAGTCCGGGAGATTTCGGCCAGCTCGGCAGCAAGCCCACGCATCCGGAGCTGCTCGACTGGCTGGCGGCGGAATTCATGCGCGGCGGCTGGAGCCTGAAGCAGCTCCACCGCCTCATCATGACCTCCCGTACCTACAGGCAGGCCTCCACGCGAGATGCGACACGCGACCGGATTGATCCGGACAATTTGTACCTCAGCCGCATGAATGTGCGCCGGCTGGAGGCGGAGACATTGCGTGATTCGCTGCTGGCCATCAGCGGCAAGCTCAACCCCAAAATTGGTGGAGCGCCGGTGCCGGTGATGTTCAACGAGGAGGGGCAGGTGGTGATCGGGATCGACACCACGGACACCGCGGGCCGCCCCACGGGCAAGTACCTGCCGCTCAATGGGGAGGAATTCCGCCGCAGCATCTATGTGCAGGCGCGGCGGTCTCGTCCGCTGGAGATGTTCGCCACCTTTGACGCGCCGGTGATGGAGCCGAGCTGCGACGCGCGCGCCGTCACCACCGTGAGTCCGCAGAGTCTGCTGCTGATGAACAGCGCCGTGATGCGCGTGCATGCGCAGCAGTTCGCGCAGCGCGTGCAGACGGAGGGCGGACGGGAGCTGCCGGGACAGGTCCGGCTCGCGTGGACGCTTGTGCACGGCCGCGCGCCGTCGGAGTCGGACGTGCAGGGAAGCGTGGAGTTCGTGCAGGCACAGACGGAGTTTTACAAGGCCCATCCCACACCGCTGGAGGTCGAGCTGGGCGCGCCGTCGAAGACACCGGGAGACCCCGCTTTCCTCGGCCTCACCGCTTTCTGCCACGCGCTGATGAGCAGCAATGCGCTGCTGTATGTGGATTGAGCGCGAGGTCATTCAGGCATTGAAAGCCTGAATGGCCCTACTGCCCCGCGGCGCGCTGGATGCGCGCGGGAACGTCATTGATGCTGTAACCAGCCTCCCGCAGCGCGTCCCAGATTTTCACGAGCAGTCCCAGGTTGGATTCCGTGTCAGCCTCCAACTCGAGTTTCGCGCCGGGTTTGGCCTCCTTGAGGGAGGTCAGCGCGATGGCGAGCTTGTCCAGCTCCACGGGACGGGCATCAAGGAAGATCTTCTGGTCCTTGGTGACGGTGATGGTCGTGCGCGCCTCCGGCGTGGCGGCGGCACCACCGAGCGCTTTCGATTCCGGCAGGGTGATCTTTACCTCGACCTTTTGCTTTTTGAACGTGGTCGTGGCGATGAAAAAGATCAGCAGGATGACCATGATGTCGATCAGCGACACGATGGGGATGACAGGCACGGGGCGGCGGCTGGGGCGCAGGTTCATGGGTGGCGCGTATCAGAGGTTGGCCTTCTCCCCCACATGCTTCACCTCGAAGTGCGCAAAGAACTGGTGGATGGCCTCCTGCAGGATGCCCTCCACCTTCACGGCGATGGCGTCGATGCGCCGGGTGAAATAGGTATGGGCGAGCACGCAGGGCACGGCGACAAACAGGCCGGCGATGGTGCAGCGCAGCGCCACGCCGATCTCATGTGCCACGGCAGTCGTGTCCGGCCCGCCCTCCCCGCCCGCGCCAAACGCGGTGAACATGCCCACCAGGCCCGCGGTGGTGCCGAGCAGCCCCAGCAGCGGCGCCACGGACACCATCACCTCCAGCAGCGGGATGCCGCGCTCCAAATGGTGGATCTCCTCGCGCGCCTTGGAGGTGCAGGCGTCGATGCATTCCTGCTTGCTGGTGTAGCTGCCGCTCACCGCCATCGTGCCCAGCCGTGCCAGCACGGAGGCGTCCCGCTGGAGGAAGTCCTGCAGGGGGCGGATGTCGCCCTTCGCGGCGTAGTTTGGCACGGAGCGGAGCTGGGTGACAACCGCGTTGGGGAAAATGAGCCGCTCCCGCAGGTTCAGCCAGGCCAGGATCATCGCGGTGATGGCGGAGATGGAACACAGCACGAGCAGGCCCATCACAAAGCCGCCGGTGGCGAGGAAATCCCAGACGAGTTGCAGGCCGGAGGCCGGTTCAGTGGCGGCGAGGAGGGCAGGGACGGGCATGGATCAGTAAATGAGGACGTTGTATTCGATCTTGAGCCGCTGCTTGTCCAGCATGGGGAGGATTTCGATGACATCCTTCGGCATCGGCGGGATCTCTGCGTCGCGAATGGCGCGCAGGGTGAACTCGGAGAGCAGCGGATTGGACTCGCGGTCATTGACGATGCGCAGGTCCTCCACCTTGCCCCTGCGGTTGACATAAAACTCCACCTTCAGGCTGCCAAAGGTCACGGAATCTCGCTTCAGCACGCGGTAGAGATGCCACTTCTTTTCCACCTGGCTGGTGACAGAGCGGATGTAACGGCCCTTGGGCGAGTCCTCGGCGTCCACGGCGTCCTCATCACCACGATTGGAAATGGTGCCTTTGTTTTCGCTCGTGCGGGTGAAGGGCATGAAGGCCTTGTCGTCCGGGCGAGGCGTGTTGCGCGCCACAGGCTCGTCAACAGGAATGGCCTTCGGCACCGTCTGCGGCGGGGAGTCCGCGGTTTCGCGCATCTGCGGTTTGGGCGGGGCTTGCGGCGTGCGAGGCGGCGCGTCCGGCTCCTTCATGCGCGGAGTCGGGGCCGGTTCCGGCTTTCGCACCTCGATGGGCAGACGGTTGAGGTCCACTCGCGCCAGATCCTTGTCCGCTTCCTCCATCATTCGGGCCAGCGGCGTGGTCGCGGGTGTGGCGGCGGCCACGGCTTGTGGAGGAGGCTGCGGCGGCGGGGCAGGGGGCTGTGGTGGAGGAGACGGAGGAGCGCTGGCCTGCATGGCGGGCGCGCGCGGCGGTGTTTTCGGCGCGGAGTCCTCCTTGATCTCGCCATCGCGGTAATCGCGGTTCGCCAGTTCCTTCATCTGGATCGGGATGCCAGTCGTGGTGGGCATCGGTTCCTTGCCAGCGGGATCGGGGGCCAGCTTCGCGCTCGCCTTGGTGTTGCGGTCGGAAATGAAGGCCGCGGATTTTGGCTTGTCCGCCATGCCCTCGTTCTGCGTGGTGCGGATATAAATCTCTTTCTTGGGCGGAGGGGGCGGCGGTGTCACCGGTTTTGGCGGCGGCGGTGGTGGCGGGATGAGCTGCTCCGGAAAGACCAGGGTCACCTGCTTCACCGGCACCACCGTGGGCTGTGCGGAGCGGAACTGCCATTTCGTCGGCACGGCAAACAGCGCCGCCAGCAGCATGAAGAGCACCGCATGCACCAGCAGGGAGCCGGCGATGGCGATGGGCAGCTCTCGATGTCTGGGGGCGGTCACGGCGCGGAGTTTCCGGTCTTGTGCCGAAGTTTCAAGCGCCGTCTTGCCGGGCACGGTTGCCAGCGGCCGTGTTTGGGGCCAGAAAACCGCATGACTCTTCCGGAACTGCCCCTGTCCACCCCTTCCTTGCTCTTTCCGGCCATCTCCCTGCTCATGCTGGCCTACACGAACCGCTTTCTGGGTCTCGCCAATGTGGTGCGCGGCCTGCATGCGAGCTGGCAGAGCAGCCAGGAGCCCGCGCTGCTGGCGCAGATTCAAAACCTGCGCCGCCGCATCCAGATCATCAAGCACATGCAGACGCTTGGTGTGCTCAGCCTCATGCTGTGCGTCGTCAGCATGACGTTCCTGTTTTTCAGCCGTCAGACCGGCGGCCAGATCACCTTTGGTGCCAGCCTCCTGCTCATGCTCGGCTCCCTCACGCTCTCGCTGGTGGAGATCCAGATGTCCGGCACGGCGCTGGACCTCCAGCTCCGTGATGTGAAGTGCCGGGAGCGGTGAAACGCTCACCGCGCCCGCGGGCGCAGCGTGATGTTGCGATACTGCACGCTCGTGTGGTCGCCTTGCAGATAGATCGGGCCGGGCAGGGTCACATCGCTCTTCAACGCGCCGCCTGTGCAGCCGGGCACGGGCGCGTTGTCGATGACCTTCTTGCCATTCAAAACGACCGTCACGTGCCGGTCCACAAGCATGATGTCGAGCACGTCCCACTCGCCCGCGGCGCGGCCCGCGTTGTGCGTTGGTTCCACGCGGCCAAACACCGCGCCGGGGCCGCTGATGCCCTGCATCTTCGAGTCCTTGTGCGTCACCTGCACCTCGTAGATACCACGCAGGTAGATGCCGCTGTTCCCGCCCGTGCCCGCAGGCAGGCGATACTCGATGTGGAGCTGGAAGTCCTCAAACTCGGCCTCCGTGCGCAGATTCGCGTATTCGCCGTAGGCGCTGAAGTCCGTCTTTGGCGTGTCGTTGCACAGCAGGCCCTCGCGCACGCTCCAGCCGTTCTTTTTGTCCGCGCGGCTTGGTTTCCAGCCCGTGAGGTCGCGCCCGTTGAAGAGCGAAACAGGCTCCCCGAAGGCGATTTGCCCCAAATCGGGCCTTGGAGGCATGGGGGGCTGCTTCTTGCCGGAAAACATCACGGCTCGTGAGGTTGCCGCTGCATCGCTGGGGACCATCTCGGCCTCCAGAAACTCGCCACGAGCCTTGAAAGTGATGCGAAAGCGCGTGGCAGGCTCCTCCTTCGGTGCGAGGGGCCGTCTGACTGCCTTTTCAAAACTCAGCGTGTCCGCCTGCCGCGTAAAGTTCTCCACCGGCCGTGCCGATCCAACGGCCCAGAGCAACTCCACGCGGTCCTTTGTCACGGAAAGCCATCCCGCCTCCTGATTGGGCAGATCCAGCGACCACTGTCCGTCGAGGGCGTCTTGAGCCAGCAGGCGACCTGTCAGCCAAAAAAGAAGGAAGAGACGTGTCATGGCTGCGGGGAACGAATCCGCCGCCGAAGGCTTTCAACGGCATGGGAATGAAGAAGAGGAATGACAAAACTCTCGTCCTTCTGCTACCATCACCGTATGATCCGCTCTTACCTCCCCGGACTATGTCTTTCCTTTGTTATGGCGGCTGCTACAGCATCTGACAAGAAAGAGGATGGGATCGCCAAACTGTTGCTCGATGGTGTTTTGACGCCGGTTGACGCGGAGCAGCTTGAGAAAAACCGCTTTGTCATCTCCCGCACGGAACTGAAGCAGTCTTTCAGCGCCTACATCGAAGGCGCGGGACAATCGTTCGTGACCGCGGACGCTGTGTTGAACGCCTATCATGTGCTCTTTGAGGAATCGCTACACCTGCAGGAGCAGGCCGTGGCGGACCATCTTCGCATCGTTATTCGAGAGGTGCTGCGGAAGCTGGTCAAGACTCGCACCGTCTACCAGGGGAGTCCTGCACTGGTTGAGGCGGCTTATGCGCGCGCCTGCTTCACCATTGGCGTGGCGGCCGGGTTGTTTGAGTTGGATTTGTCCGTTCTGCCGGCTGGTTTGCGCGTGCAGGTGGACAGCGAGCTTGTACGCATCCGCCGAGAGGAAGGATTGCTCAAACCGGCGCTTCTCGGCGAGCCCGAGCCTTCCTTTGAGGCGTTCGACTACACCGCTTTCAGGCCCGCGGGGTTTTATGATCGATCCGCAGTGCTTCAGCGTTACTTTCGCGCCGTGCGCTGGCTCCAGCTTGTCCCCTTCCGCAGTGACAGACATGAAGAGATGCTGGCGTTCGATATGATCATTCTTGCGCTGCAGGAAGAGCCCGGGCACGACTTCTCGATCAACAACGAAGCGGATTTTGCCAGGACAGCCTTTTATGACCACTCGTATGCATTCTCCGGCATCGGGTTTCCGCAACTCGGAGGAGTCATCATGCGGAAAATGGAACAATATAAGAACCGGGAGAATGTCCAGGTAGGGAAGGAATTCTTGGACGGGTTGGTTGAGGAGTTTGTCCGGGACTTCAAGACAGCCGGGAACGTCTCCCCAGCGAAAGACCGTGTGCGGCAGCCGCCTGGCGCGGAAGAAGCAGAAATCATCGAAGCGCGCCTGCTGCCATCCTTCGTGCTGCCTGAACAAAAGGCACTGCGCCGCTGCATGGATGAGACCCCCGGGCCTCCGCCGGGAAGTCTGGAGGTGGCGGCCTGGCTTGATCATCCATTTGCCATCTCTCTCCTGCGCGACAGCCCGCAAAAAGACCGCCTGCAAATCCTGCGAGCGGAAAAGGATGCGGCGGATTTTCAAGAAGCAGGTGGAGGGGCTGTGTGGAACTACCTCGGAGCGCTGCACAATCTCGGTGTGATCGATACGCGCGCACCCGCGTTCATGAAGAGCGAACCTTGGCAACGGAAGTCGCTAATGACCGTTGCCGCAAGCTGGGCACAGCATCGTCACGCGTGGTCGTTGCAGTCGCGACTTGAAATTCATTACATGGGGCTGACCGCACCGCCCGAGGCTTTCGTGGAGCCAGTTCCGGCGTTTTTTGAGCGTCTGGCGTACAGTTGTGAGCAAATGGCCGAGAGCCTGTCGCGCATGGAAGCGCTTATTTCGCCGCAGAATGCGCTGATGACAGAACTGGACGGGATGATCGAACTGCTGAGTCATCCACCTGATGATGATCTCCAGGTCATGAGTCTTTATGAAAGGCTTGCGACATTACAATTCATGCTTGGTGTCACCACCGACATGCCTGCGATCTTGGAGAAGCCGAGGAACACACGTGACTACAAACCGGTTGTCACCGCCCTGAAGTCGCTCCGTGCCCGCATCTCCACGGCTGAACCGGGGCTTGTGAGCCAGATTACAAAGCAACGGAGGGCTTTTGTGAGGGAGACATCTCGTGAGTGGTCTCGCCTGGCCAGTGTCTGCCTGCGGCTGGCTTTAATCGCGCAACGGCAGCTTGATGGCAAAGAGCATACGAACCGGGACAAGGCGTGGTTGGGAAGCATTGGAGAAGTGCTGGCAAAGGTCATGCTTTACGATGGCAATTCTTACCTCACTCCGCGCGACGACGCTCCGCGAATCGCGCGCATTTCCTCGAACCCACGGACTGGCGGTGTGTTTCACGCTGGCATCGGTCGACCGCGAGTGATGTATGTGTTGTATCCCTCGCAGGGGAAGGAATTCTTGTGTCGTGGAGTCGTCCTTCCTTACCACGAGCTGAGCACCGATAAATCGATGACGGATTCCGAGTGGATGGAGCAATTCAAAGGTGATGAGAGGCCTCCAGTGCCATCGTGGCTTTCAAAGCTCATTCCGCTGGATGAAGTCAAACTCGACGAAAAGGAGTGAGTCAAGATGCCCTCACTCCGCGCTTTTTGGATCAAACGCATCGCGCAGGCCATCGCCGAGAAAATTGAGGGCGAGCAGGCTGATGGACATGCACAGGGCGGGGAAGAGGAGGAGCCACCACTTGCTGTCGAGCGGATTGATGACCTGCGCGCCGTCTTTGAGCAGGCTGCCCCAGCTCGCGGCGGGGTCTTCGATGCCGAGGCCGAGGAAACTCAGGAAAGATTCGTCGAGGATGACGGCGGGAATGGTGAGCGTGAGGTAGGTGAGGATGATGGTGCTCAAATTGGGCAGCAGATGCTTCTTGAGCACGCCCCACGGACTCTGGCCCATCGCCCGGGCGGCGGTGACAAAGGTCATTTCACGCAGCACGAGCACCTGGCCGCGCACGATGCGCGCCATGGTCAGCCATTCGACAATGCCGAGCGAGAGGATCATGACGAGGATGCGGCTGTAGGGGATCGCATCGCGGAAAAAGCCCTCGATGGCCGCCCACCCGGCCTCCTGCGCCCACAGGCGCGCGGCATCGAGCCCGTCCTTCACGCGGTCATCGAGGGCGGCGATGAGGATCATGATGAAGAGGATGCGCGGAACGGATTGCAGCACCTCCGTGGCGCGCATCATGAAGGCATCCACCCGCCCGCCCGCGTAGCCGCTGACCATCCCGTAGAGCGTGCCGATGACGAGGCTGAGGAACGCGCCCGCCACGCCGATGCCCAGGGAGACGCGCGCGCCGCTGAGCAGGCGGTAAAAAAGGTCCTGTCCGTTCAAATCCGTGCCCAACACATGCCCGGCGCTGCGCGGCGGGAGGAACTGCGCATCGCTCGTCGTCTTCAACGCGTCCGGCATCAACATCGGCCCCACGATGGCCGCGAGCGCGAGCAAGCCGAGCACATAAAGCGAGATCATGGCCGCGCGGTTCCGCCGCAGCAGCGCCCAGCCATCGGGGCGGGAAATCTGGGCGGGTGCGCTAGCCATGCAGGCGGATGCGTTTGTCGAGGACCGTGTAGAGCAGGTCCACGATGAGGTTGAAGAGCACGAGCAGGGCGCAAAGCACGATCACCGCGCCGCCCAGGAGGAAAACATCGCGGTTTTGGATCGAGTTCACGAACACGCTGCCAGCGCCGGAGATGTTAAAGACGCTCTCGATGATCATCGAGCCGGTGAGCAGATGCGCGGCGAGCGGGCCGAGGTAGGTGATGACGGGCAGGATGGCGATTTTGGCAGCGTGACGCGCCACGGCGCTCGTCTCACCCAAGCCCTTCGCGCGCGCGGTGCGGAGGAAATCGCTCTTCAACACGTCGAGCAGCGAATTGCGCATCAAACGGGCAATGTAGGCGATGTAAGGCCCTGAGAGGCAGATCGCGGGCAGGATCATCTGCTGCGCCGTGCCCCAGCCGCCCACCGGCAGCCAGCCGAGCCATAGCGCGAAGATGGCGATCAAGGCGGGCCCGGTGATGAAACTGGGCAGCGAAATGGCCATCAGCGCGCCGAGCATGGCGGCGCGGTCGGCGGCCTGGTCCTTGTGCATGGCCGCGAAGCTGCCGATGAGCACGCCGAGCGTGCTGGCGAGCAGAAAAGCGACGCTGCCGATGGAGATCGAGTTCGGCAGCTTCTGCGCGAGGATCTCGGACACCTGCCAGTCGCGGTATTTGGCCGAAGGTCCGAGATCCAGATGGGCAAGACGGCCGAGGTAGGCCAGGTACTGCTGCCACAGCGAGCCGTCGAGCTGGTATTTCGCCTCCATGGCCGCGACGATGTGCGCGGGCGTTTTTTCCCGCTCAAAGGGCCCGCCTTTGATCGAACGGATGAGCACGAAGGCGAGGCTCACCACGCAGAACATCACGAGGATGCTGCTGAACGCGCGGCGGAGGAGGAAGGGGAGCATGAAGCGGAGAGCGCAGGGCTGGGGGCAAAGAGCCGGAGGTGATCAGAGGCTTGGTAGCGAAGGCAGGGGCGGGATTCAATGGTTCTCTTGCGATGGTTCATTCAGGAGACATGGAAATCCGGTTGACGGACTTTCGGGCCGGGTGTGAGAGATGGCCGTCCATGCCTGATCCCTCCTCCTCCAGCCTCTCTGTCGCATTCATCGGTGCCGGTGGCATGAACCGCGAGCATTCGAAAGCCTTTGCCAGCCTGCCGGGTGCGAAGCTGGCGGGCATCCACAGCCGCACGCGTGGCAAAGCGGAGACCCTGGCGGCGGAATGCGGCATCCCGCTGGTGGCGGACAGCATCGCGGAGCTGCATGAGGCCACAAAGGCGGACCTGCTGGTGATCGCGGTGCCGGAGATGTCCATCCGTGCCGTGGCGGAGCAGGCATTCCAGTTTCCATGGACGATTTTGATGGAGAAGCCGCCAGGGAAGGATCTGGAGGAAGCCCTCCATCTCGAATCGCTCGCGCAGAAGCATGGGCGCACGGTTTATGTCGGTCTGAACCGCCGTTTTCTCGGCAGCACGGAGGCGGTGCTGGATGACATCCATTCGCGGAACGAGCCGCGCTTCGTCCGCGTGGAGGACCAGCAGTCGCTGGAGACGGCGCGGGTCATCGGCCATCCGGAGGAGATCGTGCAGCGCTGGATGTATGCGAATTCCATCCATCTCATGGACTACCTGCGCAGCCTCTGCCGTGGCAGTGTGAAAAAGATCACACCCATCACACCCTGGAGGCCGGACGCGCCCTCATATGTGCTGGCCGCCGTCGAATTCGACAGCGGCGATGTCGGTTTGTATGAGAGCACCTGGAATGGTCCTGGTCCGTGGACGGTCACGGTGAACACACCGGGCCGCCGTTGGGAGCTGAGGCCGCTGGAGCAGGCGAAATTCATCAACGCCGGGGAGCGTGCGCTGAACGAGGTCCCTCAGACGGACAACGACAAGAGCTTCAAACCGGGCTTCCGGCGTCAGGCGGAGGAAGTGCTCAAGGCCCTGCGTGGTGTGCCGAATCGCGCGCCGACACTCGCCAGCGCCATCGAGACGATGCGCTTGATCTCCACCATCTTCCAAGTCGCATGAATGTCGTCGCCGTGATCACAGCGCGCGGAGGCTCCACCGGGCTGCCGCGTAAAAACCTGCTGCCGCTGGCCGGGAAGCCGCTGGTGGCGCACTCCATCCTGGCCGCGAAAGGGGCGAAGCTGGTGAACCGGGTGATTGTTTCGACCGATGATGCGGAAATCATGGACGTGTCCCTCAAATGGGGGGCGGAAGTCCCTTTTGTGCGTCCGCCGGAGCTTTCCACCGGCGAATCCGCGCACATCGACGTGATGCTGCATGCGGTGGACTGGCTGGAGGCCAATGGCGGCCTCCCTGATGCGGTGCTGCTGCTACAGCCGACAACACCGATGCGCACGCCCGAGGATCTGGACGGCGCGATCCGCCTGATGCAGGCCACGGGCTGCCCGGCGGTGGTGGGTGTGTGTCCGGCGGCCGTGCATCCTTATCTCACTTACAAGGTGGAGGAAGGCGGGAAACTAGTGGGCTTCATCGATCACGGCATGCGCTACCCGCGCCGGCAGGACCTGCCGCCTGCCTACAACCTCAACGGCGGGCTGTATCTGAACCGCTGCACCTCGCTGCGGGAGACGCAGATGTTTCAGCCACCCGGCGCCCACGGCTGGATCATGCCGGAGGAACGCTCCGTCGATATCGACACGCTCAATGACTTCGCCATCGCCGAAAACATCATGGCCGGGCGGAAGTAGGAAATCGAGACCCACAAGCCCATGCCCTTAGTTACTCCTGAAAGTCCTTGTTTCATCATCGCTGAGGCCGGTGTGAACCATAATGGAGACCTCGCGCTCGCGAAGCAACTGGTGCAGGCGGCGAAGGACGCGGGCGCGGACGCGGTGAAGTTCCAGACTTTTCAGGCGAAGCATCTGGTGACGGCTGACGCGCCGCAGGCGGCTTATCAGGCGCGGAACTCCGGCAAGACGGAGAGTCAGTTCGACATGCTGAAGCGTCTGGAACTGCCGCTGGAGAGTTTTGCGGAGCTGAGCCGCTTTTGCCAGGAGCTGGGCATTCTGTTCATGTCCACGGCTTTTGACGAGGAGAGCGCGGACTTCCTGGCCGGGCTGGGCATGTCGATCTTCAAGATTCCCTCCGGCGAGCTCACCAACATCCCGCTGCTGCAGCACATCGCGCGGTTTGGGAAGCCGATGATTGTCTCCACCGGCATGGGCACGATCGAGGAGATCCAGGAGGCGGTGGAGGCCATCCAGGCCACCGGCAACACGGACATCACCGTGCTGCATTGCGTGACGGATTATCCCACGCCACCGGACCAGGTGAACCTGCGCGCGATGCATGTCATCGCGCAGGCGCTGAATGTGCCCATCGGTTACTCCGACCACACGATGGGCATCGAGGCCAGCGTGACCGCCGTGGCGGCGGGCGCGAAGGTGATTGAGAAGCATTTCACGCTGGATTGCAGCCTGCCGGGGCCGGATCACAAGGCCTCACTGGAGCCGGATGACCTTGCGGAGATGGTGCGCGGCATCCGTCGTGTCGAAGTGCTGCTGGGAAGCGGACGAAAGCAGCCCAACGAGGCGGAAAAGGCGGTGGCGAAGATTGTCCGCCGCAGTGTGGTGGCCGCGCGTGATTTAAAGGCGGGGGAGACCCTTTCCAGCGAACTGCTGTTGCTGCGCCGGCCGGGCACAGGCATCGAGCCGGCCCGCCTGGGGGAGGTGATCGGCAGGACGCTTGTCCGCGATGTCAAAGAGGGGACACTTCTGGCATGGGACGATCTGGGATGAGCCTGGAGGACACCGGGACAGGCTTTGACCGTGCCCCAATCATGCCGGTGGTGTGTCCTCGGCGGGCGGCGGCAGGCTGTCGATGAGCTGGACGAGCGGAACGGCCTTCTCCGTGGTGTGATCGAGCCGGAAGATGAGCTGGGGGCTGTTGCGCAGTTTCACCCGTTTGTAGAGGTCCCGCTGGATGGAGCCGCGCGCTTTGTTGAGCTTTTCCACGGCTGCCTCCTGCTGGTGCGGCTTGCTGATGACGCCGACATACACGAATGCCTGCTTCAAATCAGGCGTGATGCTCACGTCATGCACGGTGAGCAGGCCGTTTTCCATCCGGTAGTCCTTCTCGATGACGAGCGAGAGCTCGCGGCGGAGAAGTTCACGGACTTTGTCGAGGCGGAGGGACATCGTGTATGGGTTTCAAGTTTCTGGTGACATGTTTCAAGATCAGGCCTGGCGGTGGTGACGGTGCCAGCTTGAAACCTGAAACTTGAAACCTGGGACAATCAGAGGGTTTGGGCGATTTTTTCGAGTTCGTAGCACTCGATGATGTCGCCTTCTTCGTAGTCGGAGAAGCCGGAGAGCTTGATGCCGCACTCGAGGCCGTTGCGGACTTCGGGGACTTCGTCCTGGAAGCGGCGCAGCGTCTCGAAGCCACCGTCATAGACGGCCTGGCCGTCACGCAGCACGCGGGCGCGCTGCTTGCGGTGCATGAGACCATCGGTGACGACGGAACCGCCGACGTAGCCTTTGTTGACCTTGAAGACCTGCTTCACGCGGGCGTGGCCGAGGACTTTCTCGCGAGTGATCGGGTCGAGCAGGCCCTGCATGGCCTCTTTGACCTGGTCGATGAGCTCATAGATGATCGAGTAGAGCTTGATCTGCACACCTTCACGCTTGGCGACGGCGAGGGCCTTGTTCTCGACCTTGACGTTGAAGCCAAGGATGAGCGCGTCGGAGGCGGAGCAGAGGAGCACGTCGCTCTCGTTGATGGAGCCGGCCTCGGAGTGAAGGAGCTCGAGATTGATCTTGTCGCTCTTGATGTCCTTGAGGCACTTCGCGATGGCCTCGACGGAGCCCTGCACGTCGGCCTTGAGGACGACTTTGAGGGACTTTTTGTTTCCTTCCTCGATCGAGGCAAAGAGATGCTCCAGCGTGGTGCGGCGGGGGACGGTGAGCTTTTTCTGCCGCAGCTCCTCGAGGCGTTCCTCGCTGAGCTTTTTCACGGAGCGCTCGCTGTCCATGACGACGACTTCGTCGCCCACGTTGGGCATGTCGGAGAAGCCGATGACCTCGCAGGGCATGCCGGGGAGCACTTCCTTGATGTTCTGGCCGCGGTCGTTCACGAGGGCCTTCACCTTGCCCCAATACGGACCGCAAATGAAGGACTGGCCGACTTTGAGCGTGCCCTGGCCGACGATGACGGTGGCCACGGGGCCTTTGCCGGCGACCATGGAGGACTCGATGACAGTGGCGCGGGCGGGAGCCTTCGGATCGGCCTTCAATTCGAGCACCTCAGCCTGCAGGGCCATGGTTTCGAGCAGGTTGTCGAGGCCGAGGCCGCTTTTGGCGGAAACCTCCATGCACTCGATCTCACCACCCCAGTCCACCGGCGCGAGGCCGATCTCCTGGAGCTGGCTTTTGACGCGCATGACATTGGCGGTGGGCAGGTCACACTTGTTGATGGCGACCATGAGCTGCACTCCAGCGGCCTTCGCGTGGGCGAGGGCTTCCTTTGTTTGCGGCATGATGCCGTCATCCGCCGCGATGATGAGGACGACAATATCGGTCACATTGGCGCCACGCGCGCGCATGGCGGAGAAGGCGGCATGGCCGGGGGTGTCGATGAAAGTGATGGGCTTGCCGTCGTGGAAGATGCAGTAGGCACCGATGTGCTGCGTGATGCCGCCAGCCTCTCCCGCGGCGACTTGCGTTTTGCGCAGGGCGTCGAGGAGGGAGGTTTTGCCATGGTCCACATGGCCCATGAAAGTGATGATGGGGGCGCGGAGCTCACGGGTGTCTTTTTCCTCGGCGGTGGGCTCGGGGAGGCGCTCCGGCTCGACAATGACCTCCTCGACCTTGTGGACGCCGCCGCCTTCTTCGCGTTTTTTGCGCTCCAGCTTGAAGCCGTGCTTCTCACAGACTTTTTCGGCGACTTCAATGTCGATGGCCTTGTCCGCGCTGGCAAAGACCTTGAAGGCGATGAGGTCGGAAATGATCTTGAAAGGCTTCAGGCCCATCCTTTCCGCCAGATCCTTCACGATGATCGGCGGCTTCAAATGGATGATCTTTTCTCCGTTTTCACCCAGCTCGAACTCTGGCGGAGCGGCCTCGACAGCGGCGGGCGGGGGCGTTGGAGCGATGACGGGCTTGGGTTTGGCAGGCTCGTCCAGCAGCAGAGAGATGGGCGGGAGGGCCGAGGCGGACGGCGCGGCTGTCGCAGGGCGCTCGCGTTTTTTCGGTTTTTCGTCAAAAAGGCTCAGCGCGGCTTTTTTCTGGTCTTCGAGCGTGGGTTTGGCCGGCTCGGCGGGGGCGTTCTCCGGCTCCGCTTCCTTGTTTGGTGCCACAGGCTTCGCCCCGATGCGGGGGAGCACGCTCGAGGCTTCCTTGCGCGGCGTCCTGGCCTTGGGTTTGTCCTCTCCTCCTTCCTCAATCAGCGAAAGCACCTCCTTTTTTGCCGAAGATTTCTTCTTCGGTTTTGGAGAGGCTTCAACCGCAGTCGCGTCGTCAACAATATCGTCGGCGGCGGGCTTGGCGGCTTTGGTGGAGGAGGGCTTGCTTGGCATGAGAGGCGTCTGTCAGTCGGGCGGCGGGGGCTGCTGGCTGGGTGGGTGGGTGAAGATGGAGTAAGAGGGATTTCATGGCGCAAACGGGCTTACTCCTCGGCAGGAGCCTGAACGTTCGTTTGAGCCTTGGCAAGGATCTGCTCGGCGAGGTCGCGATCACCACCGAGCACCTCGGTGACATCGTCCACGTCAACACCGGTGGCAAGGGTGCGAAAGTCGCCCATGCCGCCGTTGATCAACTGGCGTGCCACATCAGCGGAGATGCTGAGGGCATCGACGAGTTGCTGCGCGGCGCTGCCCATCTGGCCTTCAAAGACCTCGGCGGCGTGCTCGTCTTTCTCAATGATCAGATCCATGCCGACGAGGCGGGAAGTGAGCCGGGCGTTCTGTCCGCGGCGGCCGATCGCCTTGGAAAGATCCTCCTCGCTCACTGTCAGGCGCGCCTGCTTCTTGTCCTTGTCCACGGCGATGGTGAGCACCTTGATGGGCTTGAGCGCCTCGCGGACAAACTCCGCCGGGTCGGACTTCCAGCGGATGATGTCCACCTTCTCATTGTTGAGCTCGCGCACGATGTTCTTCACCCGGGCGCCGCGCAGGCCGACGCATGCGCCGACGGGATCTACCTTGTCGTCCTCGCTGTGGACGGCCACTTTGGTGCGATAACCGGCCTCGCGGGCGATGCTGGCGATCTCGACCGTGCGGTCGCCGATCTCGCTGACCTCGAACTCAAAGAGCCGGCGGACAAAATTCGGATGGGCGCGGGAGAGGATGATCTCCGGGCCGCGGCCCGTGTCCTTCTCCACCGCCTTGACGTAGAAGCGCATGCGATCCCCGGAGGTGTAGTCCTCCGTGCTGACACGCTCCTTGGAGGGCATCACGCCCTCAAATTTGCCCAGGTCGATGATGACATCCGACTTCTCAAAGCGGCGGACCACCCCGCTGACGACATCACCCGTGCGGTCTTTGAACTCTTCGTAGAGGTTTTCCTTCTCCGCCATGCGCAGGCGTTGAAGCATGGTTTGCTTGGCCGTTTGCGCGGCGATGCGTCCCATGTTGTTCGGGGTGACCTCGATTTCAATCTCATCACCGATGACGGCATCCTTCTTGAGCTTCCGCGCCTTGGCGAGGGGGATCTCCTCCCACGGGTTCGACACATTCTCTACCGCCAGCAATTTGGCGAAAGCCTTGATGGTTCCCTTGTCGGGATCAATGTCAATGCGCAGCTCCCGGGCGGGCCCGATGCTCTTCTTCGAGGCTGCGAGAAGGGCCTGGGAGAGGGCCTCGACCATTTTGCCTCGGTCGATGCCTTTCTCTTTCTCGTAGTAGTCGAATAGGGTTTTGAGTTCGCTGATCATAGAAAAATGGTCGTGTCACAAGACAAAAAAGAGCGGGGCGGACCCCACTCTGGCCAAGATGCACATTTCTGTCCTGCAAAAGAGCGTGAATGATAGGGGGAGGGGCTGTGCTGGGCAAGCGGAAAAAGCCTCAAATTACACGCCGTCCACAGGGGGCTGTAATCTGCCCCTGGCATCGGCGAACCCTGTATTTCCACGCTCTTCTTTTTATAGCATGCCCGGCACATAGCGCGGACGGAGGCCGCCAGCGCCCAGTTGGGAACGCAGGGCCGGGTCGTCCACGGCGCGATCCACGGCATCCTGCAGCGCCCTGGACGTCAGTTCCTGCAGCAGCGGAACCGGGGAGCCGCTTCCGGGGCGATAGGCTGTGCTCTGCCGTTCGCCGGTATAGACCTTTGAAAACAACACGCGGCCCGCGCCCACCTCGACCACGTTTACCCGCACTTTGGCATAGGCATAGGGATGGACCAGGAGCTGGGCATCCAGATTCAGCACGTCCCCCGTCAGCAGGTAGCGCGCTCCTCCGCCTTCCGTCAGCATGCCTCGCTCGTGCAAAGCGTGGGCAAAGGCATTGGCCACGACCGTTTCCACCGGCACGGCCGTCTGGATCGTGTCCACCGGCATGCCGACAGGCAGGCGCACGCGCCCCAAGATGTGGGAGGGCACGCCGCGCTTGTTGGCGAACGCCCCGACGCTGAATTCCGGCGCTCCGCGCACCACGGCACCCGGGACTGGCACATAATCCAAGGTTACCGTCGAGGTGTTCGTGCAGGAGGGCAGCCCCAGGATGGCAAGAGAACACAGGGCGGTCAAAAAGAGTCGTTTCATGGAATGGGTGGGCCTCCATACGCGTCTCCGCTGACGAATCAATGGCCGAGATGTTCCCGCCGGGGCCGCAAAAAATAAAAAAACAACCCTGCCGGATTCGGTCCTCAGGAAAAAAACCCCCAAAACCTGAAGCCAATTTACCCGGCAGGGTTGATTTATTGGTTATATTCAAAAATCATCGCGTCATGCAATACCAAAAAGTTCCTTTCCGAAAAAAACCTTTCTTTTGCCTTCTCTGGCTGGCGGCTGGCAGCCTTCTCCTGGCCGTTCCAGCCCGGGCTCAATTGGGGAGGTCCGTGCGGCAGGTGATTGTCACCCAGGCGGCCTCGTGGAATGCAAATACCGCCACGATGCAGTGCTACCAGCGCGCCTCGGCTCGTGACGCATGGCAGCCTGTGTTTGCCAAGGCCGTCCCCGTGCTCCTGGGGAAAAAGGGCATGGCTTGGGGCCGTGGGGTCTTTTCGCCGCCCGCCAACGGCGTCCCGCTGAAAATCGAAAAAGACTGGAAGGCTCCCGCAGGGGTGTTTCAACTGGGCAGCCTGTTTGGCTATGCTGCCACGCCGCCGGGGGGCGCACGCTGGCCCTACACCCAGGTGGGGCCCTGGGACGCCTATGTGGACGACTCCGGCTCCCCCTACTACAACCGGCATGTCCGCATCGACCCACGCAACGGCATCCCGCCGTGGTTCGAAAAACAAAAAATGCGCCTCGGTGATGCCGCTTACAAGTGGATGCTCGAAATCCGCCATAATCAGCAGCCCGCCGCCCCTGGTTACGGCAGCGCCATTTTTTTTCATGTGCGCCGCGGTCCCTCCATTCCCAGCGCCGGATGCACGACCATGGCGGAGGCTGATCTCGTCCGGCTCATCCGCTGGATCGATCCGACGGCCGCGCCGCACTATGTCCTGCTGCCCAAGGCGGATTATGCCGCGCTGAGGGCCGCGTGGGGGCTGCCATGAGATGGGGAAGCCGCAGGCTCAGGCCGCCTTGCGCTTCCGGGGCAGCGCGGTGGTTGCGCCGTTGACCTTTTGGGCGCGCGCCTTCGCCTCCATCTTCTCAAAGATGCGCAGCAGCTTCGGCCACTGCTTCTCCTCCACGATGTAGCCGATGCAGCGCTCGCTCCCGCAGCGGCAGGGATGCTCATCCCAGGTGTCCGCGTCAAAGCCGTAGTTGTAGGTCAGTTCCTCGCCCGCCGCGATCTCGCGCAGGGAGTAGATCCAGATCCGCCCGCGGATGATGTAGGCCTCGCAGTTGGGATCACACGAATGGTTGATGTAGCGCGCCGGGTTGCGTCCCTTGGCTCCATCAATGTCGTAGCGCTGGTTGAGGGTGAAAATATACACCGCCGCCCCGCCTGTCTTCTTTGACTTGGCGATCAGCGCGTCCCCGCGCCGTCTGGACTCGGCCTTGGTGATCTTCTCGCCGATGTATTCAATCACCGGTGTGTCTTTGGGGATGTCGTGCTTGGCAAAAATGCCGCGGTTGTGAATGGACGAACGTTTGACGGTCCAGAGACGCTTCGATGGAGTTTGGGGCATGATGGATGGGGGCGCATGAAGTGTGCCGGGCCTTGGCAAAGTCAAGACGGCAACACATCGTCGAGCAGCGGTTCCACGCTGGCTTGGATCAATTCGATGAGCGCCGGGTCCATGAACTCGTGGTCGTCCGGGATGTCCAGCACCTCGACGCGAAGGTCGTGAAACACCTCCGGAAAATCCTCCCGCAGCTTCTTTTTGTGCGCGGCCTCCATCACGAGCACGAGATCCGCCCAGCGCAGCAGCTTCTCCGACACCCGCCGCCTCGCCGAGGCACTCACGCCCGCACTGCGCACCTCCACCCGCGGATCATTTTGATACACCGCCTCCGCCGTCGGGCTGCGCCAGTGGTTGCGGGAGCAGAGGAAGAGGAGCTTCATACGCCCTTTGGACAGATCAGAGGGATCAGCTCGCGCTTGTTGCGGCGATAAACGCGAAAATCTCCATCCACCGTGATCACGGAGTGCTTGGGATACAGTTCACTCATTCGGACCAGGCAGAGATCAGCGAAGTCAGGTGAGCGGTCGGCATAGCGGCTGGCGAGCTCGTTGAGCTGCGTAAGGTGCTCATCTGCATCGAAAGCCAGCTTGATCAGGCCTTGCTCAATCATCGCCAGCACCAAAACGGCGTCACCGAGGTGAAATGTAGTCTCCGACAGAACCGCCTCACAGGTAAGCAGAGGCTCGGTGATGTTCTGCGCCACGGCCAAGGCCCACGCATGATGCTTGTCGCCCCGGTTCGCAAAAGCCACGAGGAAACCGGTGTCGGCGATGGCCTTCATGCCTTGGCGTAGCCTTTGCGCTGGCTGAGGTTCTTCGGCCCTTTGATGCGGCCTGCGAGCTGCATGAACGGCTTGCCTCCAGCCTCAGCCTTCGCCTTGGCCAACTGATCCCTCACCAGCTTTCCAGGCGAAACCCCCGCTCGCTTGGCCTCGCTGGCCAGCCAGTCGGAAAGTTCGGCAGGAATGCGGATGGTGAGGGGATGGCTCATCGGCCCAAGATTAGGTCACCGGCTATTTGCGCACAAGCAGCGATTTGCCCGTCATCTCTGCCGGCTGCTTCACGCCGAGCATGTCGAGCAGCGTCGGGGCGATGTCGGCTAGGATGCCATTGCGGACGGTGTAGTTCGCGGCATCGGCGGCGACGTAAATGCCGTGGACGAGGTTCGTGGTGTGGGCGGTGTGCGGGGAGCCGTCGGCGTTGCGCATCTGCTCGCAGTTGCCGTGGTCGGCGGTGATGAAGAGCTTGCCGCCGAGTTCGAGCACCTTCTCGACGATGAGCTTCACGCCGAGGTCGATGGTCTCGCAGGCATGCACGCCGGCCTCGACGACGCCGGTGTGGCCGACCATGTCGGGATTGGCGTAGTTCATGATGACGGCGTCGTATTTCTCCAAACGGCGAAGCACTTCGAAGGTGAGGTCCGGAGCGCTCATCTGCGGCTTTTTGTCGTAGGTGGGCACTTCTTTGGGCGAAATGGCCAGGTAGCGATCCTCGCCGGGATTCGGCTCCTCGACGCCGCTGTTGAAGAAGAAGGTCACGTGCGGGTATTTCTCCGTTTCGGCCGCGCGGAGCTGCGTGAGGCCTGCGGCGGCGATGGTTTGGCCGAGGTTGTTGCTGAGGCTTTCGGTGCCGAAAATCACGCGAGCGCCGAGATCGACGTAAGTCGCGTCATATTCGGTGAGCGTGTAGTAACCGGTCTTCGGCGTCACTTCGCGGTCAAAGCCGGCGAAATCGGCCTTCAGGAAGGCCTCGCTGAGCTGGCGGGCGCGGTCGGCGCGGAAATTGAACCACAGGATGACATCGCCATCGCGGATGCGCTGCTCGTTGGCGTTCGAGAAGATCATCGGCTGCATGAATTCATCGCCACGCGGGTCTTTCGGATACGCGGCCTGCACGGCGGCGCTCGGCAGATCGGTGCGCACTTCACCGCGACCGAGCACGATGGCATCCCAGGCGAGCTTGTTGCGCTCCCAGCGCTTGTCGCGGTCCATGGCGTAGTAGCGACCAATCACGGTGGCGATCGTCGCGCCGCTCGGCTTCAAATCGGCCTCCAGCTTGGCCATGTAAGCCGCACCGCCGGTCGGTGAGGTGTCGCGACCATCGGTGATGGCATGCACCATCAAATCGGTGACGCCCGCGGCCTTCGCCGCATTGCAAAGCGCGGCGAGGTGATCCTGATGCGAATGCACACCGCCATCGCTGATGAGGCCGAGGAAGTGCAAACGCTTGCCTTTCGCCTTCTCGAAGGCCTCGACGAGCACGGGCATCTTTGCCAGTTCGCCATCGCGGATGCTCTTGTTGATGCGGGTGAGGTCCTGATAGACGATGCGGCCCGCTCCGAGGTTCAGGTGACCCACTTCGCTGTTGCCCATCTGGCCTTCCGGCAGGCCCACGTCCTCGCCGCTGGCGCTGACGGTGCCACGAGGATACGTGGCGTAAAGATGATCATGAAACGGCGTCTTCGCGAGCAGCGTGGCATCGCCATTGGCTTGAGCTTGAGCTTTGCCGCCGGGGTTGATGCCCCAGCCGTCACGGATGATGAGAACAACAGGTTTTTTAGACATGGAAAGCGGGTCAATGGGTCAGGTTTACGCGGTGGTCAAGACAGCCGCGTGGGCATGAGGGCACGTTTTTGCCCGCTCGGGACGGGAACCGGTCGCATGGCGGAGCGCCTCTGCTCGCAAATCTGCGAAAAATCGGTCTTGCATCCCCGTTTGCCAAATCCGCCGCGTCGGACTATAAAAAGCCTCCCCGCACTGTTCCCAAGCCCTTTCAAAAAAGACCGCATGTTCTCCGGTTCCCTTTCCAACAGCCGATTTGTCAGCGCCGCGGCCCTTGTGGCGGTATTCATGATCTCCCAGGCGAGTCCGCTGCACGCCGAGGAGGAGAAGAAGGGATTTTTCTCCAAGATTTTTGGCGGCAAAGGCGAGGAGAAGCCCCCGGTGCCCGCGGAAGGCAAAAGCGAGCCAGAATCACCGGAGAAGCCCCAACCGGCATCTTCGTCGCCGAAGCCCACGACCGCCAAATCCACAGCGAAGTCCACCCCCGCCAAATCCACGGCGAAAACGACCACGCCCGCCAAAAAGCCGGAGACCAAGCCCGCCGCGCCGAAAGTGGCCGACAAGCCGAAGGAGGCTCCCAACCCGGCGGCACCCACGCCCGCCCCGAAGCCTGCCGAGAAACCCGCCGTGATGACCACCAATGTGCGTGGCGAGGTGAAGCCTTCCGCCAGCAATCCCTGGCACATCATCGACATCGGCGGTCGCGATTATGTGACGCTGGAGAGCATCCGGAACTTCTACAACCCGCTCTTCGGCTTCACCGGATTCCGGGAGCAGGGGAACCACATCTGGCTGATGTCCAACAAGCTCGTCATCAAGGCGCAGGTGGGTTCCCAGGAGCTCCTGATGAACAACATGAAGTTCATCCTGAGCTTCCCCGTGGTGACGCATGGCGGCAAGGCGCTCATCTCCCGCCTCGACCTGGTGAAGCTGGTCGATCCGATCCTGAACCCGAGCCACATCCAGGGGGCGGAGTATTTTGACACCGTGGTGGTGGATGCCGGCCACGGCGGTCACGATGTCGGCGCGCGCGGCGTGTACGGCTACGAAAAGGATTTCGCCCTCAAAATGGCGCAGCACCTGCGCACGGCGCTCATGGCGCGCGGCTTCAAGGTGGTGCTCACGCGCAGCACGGACGCCTTCATCAGCCTTGGCGGGCGTGTCTCCATCGCCAACCAGATTCCGAACAGCATCTTCATCAGCCTGCACCTGAACTCCGGCGGCAGCACCGCCAGCGGCATCGAGACCTGGGCGCTCACCCCGCAGAACGCCGCGGCCACCATCTCCCGCGGCGGCGGCTACAACATGAACGGCACCACCGGCAACAAGCAGGACTCCGCCAACATCGCCCTCGCCAGCGCCATCCAGGCCCGGGTGCTCAGCACGGTGAAGGTCGTGGACCGCGGCATCAAGCGCGCCCAGTGGAGCGTGCTCACCGGCATCAAGAAACCCGGCATCCTGTTCGAGGGCGGCTTCGTCACGAATGCGAAGGAATGCCTCCTCATCGCCTCGGACAACTACCAGAGGACCGTGGCGGCGGCGATCGCGGACGCGGTGGTCAATTATCGCAAGGCCCTGGAGCCGGCGATGGCCCGCCGCTGACAAATGTCTGGCAGAGCCGGCGTTGACAGTCCCCGCCAGGGGCATTTTCTCCTGTCACGTCATGAAACGCCTCCTTGTCCTCCTGCCCGCCTTTTTTGCCGCGTCGGTTCGTGCCGATGTCAGCCTCCCGGCCTTCTTTTCCGACGGCATGGTGCTTCAGCAGACGCAGTTGCTGCCCGTGTGGGGAAAGGCGGATGCCGGCGAGGCGGTGAAGGTGACTTTTGGCGGGCAAACGCAGCGCACCACCGCCGCCAAGGACGGCAGGTGGCGCATCACGCTGGATCCGCTGAATGCCAGCGCCACGCCCGCGGACCTCGTCGTGGCGGGCAAGAACACGCTCACGATCAAAAACGTGCTCGTCGGCGAGGTGTGGGTCTGCTCCGGCCAGTCCAACATGGCCATGAGCGTGAACCGCACGCTCAATGCCGAGGCGGAGATGGCCGCCGCAAAGTTTCCCGCCATCCGCATGTTCACCGTCGAGCGTTCCCCCAGCCTCACGCCGCAGGCTGATTGCAAAGGGACGTGGCAGGAGGCCAGTCCGCAAAACGTGGGCGCCTTCTCCGCCGTCGGGTTTTATTTCGGCCGCCATCTGCATCAGGTGCTCAAGGTGCCCGTGGGCCTCATCAACACCTCCTGGGGCGGCACGCGGGTGGAGTCCTGGACCAGCGGCGAGGCCCTCGCCGAGCGCCCCTGCGCCACGGAGATGCTGGCCGATTGGAAGGACGCGGTCCAAAAGTGGGACGACAAGCTCCAGCAGGCCATGTTTGAAAAAGCCAAGGCTGACTGGCAGGAGAAGGTGAGGCAGATCGACGCGCAGAACAAACAGCTCGTCAAGGAAGGCAGGCCAAGGCTCAACAAGCCCGCCGCGCCGCGTCCGCCGGAGGACCCGTCCAAGTCCCAGCATCACCCCGCCGCGCTTTACAACGGCATGGTGGCCCCGCTCATCGGCTACGGCATCAAGGGAGCCATCTGGTATCAGGGGGAGTCAAACCAGCGCCGCGCCTTCCAGTACCAGGAGCTGCTGCCCACGATGATCAACGACTGGCGGCGGCGCTGGGAGAGCGAGTTCCCCTTCTACATCGTGCAGCTCGCCAGCTACGGAAACAAAAAGCCCGTCAGCACCAACGCCGGCGAGGCTGACACCTGGGCGGAGCTTCAGGAGGCCCAGTACCTCACCGCCATCACGCTGCCCAAGTGCGGCCTCGTCGTCGCCAACGACATCGGCGAGGAAAAGGACATCCATCCCAAGAACAAGCAGGAGGTCGGCCGCCGTCTCGCGCTGTGGGCGCTGGCCAAGGACTACGGCAAGGCCAGCACCATCCCCAGCGGTCCGCTGTATCGCAACTCCACCATCCAGGGCGGCCAGGTGCGCATCCAGTTCGACTACACCGGCACCGGCCTCAAAACCCGCGACGGCGGGGAGCTGAAGCACTTCCAGATCGCCGGCCCCGACAAGAAATGGGTCTGGGCCAAGGCCAAGATCGAGGGCAACGAGGTCGTCGTGTGGCATGACAGCGTGAAGCAGCCCGCCGGCGTTCGCTACGCCTGGGCCGCCTGGCCCCAGGGCGCCAATCTCATCAACGCCGAGGGCCTTCCCGCCTCCTGCTTCCGCACGGATGACTTCCTGCCCAGCACGCTCGGCGTCACCTCGCCCTTCAAAGAAGCCACCGCGGTCGGAAACTGAGGCGCTGCCGGAGCCGCCGCCCGCAGGGCAGGGGAGGGTGGGGTTCAGGTTTCAGGTTCCAAGTTTCAGGTTCCACGTCTCCACGCCCCTCGTAGAGGCAAACGTAAGTTTGCCCCGGATCGGGGAAGTCTCACGACTTCCTCTACGAAACGCGTTCGTGCCCGCACACGTCTGACCTCTGACCGACTCCCTTCTCTCTTCTCTATCTTCTCTCTTCGGCTGCCCCGATCGACAGGGCAGTGCTGGCGCACTTCTGACCTCGGGGCGTCTCGCGGCGGAGCGCGTCCGGGGCGGCGCGGGGGAGAAATGGGACTCCGGTGCCCTGCTAGTGGTGGATTTTTCATAAACGAAAATCTGGAAAATGGACGTGCAATTAAGTTTTTATCTGCTATTTGTTTGGGACGGTTTCCCAGTTATTGAATTCTAAACAATCATTTAAATGCTCTCCTGTTTGCAAAAGTTCGTAACTTTCGTCGCACATTCCGGTATAGGAGCACGGAGCGGCGTCTGTCAGCTCCCATGCGTGCATTTCTGATGTTTGACTCTTTTCCAGTGCTTGCCGCCAGTTCGGCCTACGAGATCCAGAAGGCGCGGGAGATCGCGCAGGTCACGGATGACGAGCATGCCTTGGAATACTTCAATCTGGCCTTTCTGCCCCTGGCCGTGATCGTCATCCTCGTGATGCTCGTGCGGCGTGGCGGTCCGGTTTGAAGCGGATTGCCAGGACGTTTGACGAGGCGCGGAAGATGCTTGGCTTGGCGGGCAGGACCGGCCAGACTAGGGGGAGCCATCCCTTCCCCCCATGCCCCTGACCCTCGATATCATCACGTTTGACCCCGGGATCGCCGCGCGCTCCACGGCTGCCTATGCCGCCGCGGTGGCGGAGTGTGTGGAGACATCCTGGGATGACGGGGCGGATGTGGTCCTGCTGCCGGAGTTTACCTGGATGGGCATGGAACCGCTGGTGGAACCGCGGACGCCGGGCCGGGTGGCGGAGGTGTTTTGGAACGACGTGCTGCCCACGCTGAAATCGCTGCTGAACCGGCCTGGCAAGGCGGTCGTGCTGGGAACCTGCCCGTATGATGACAAGGACGGCGGCGTGCTGCGCAATCGCGCCCCGATCCTGGTCGAAGGGACGGTCCTTCATCAGGACAAGCTGCACCTCACACCGTGGGAAACCGATTTCTCACCCGGGACGGAACTGCGCGTGTGGGAGTTTGGTGGCCTTCGATTCGCCGTGGTCATCTGCCTGGACATCGAGATTCCGGAAATCAGCGCGAAGCTGCGCGGCAGG
Source organism: Verrucomicrobiaceae bacterium (assembly GCA_015075365.1). Lineage (GTDB taxonomy): Bacteria > Verrucomicrobiota > Verrucomicrobiia > Verrucomicrobiales > Verrucomicrobiaceae > Prosthecobacter. The sequence goes on along the minus strand of JABTUN010000002.1, from coordinate 1,060,680 downwards.
GAGGCGGATGTGATCCTGGTGCCCAGCGCCACGGAGACGATCCTGGGGGTGGAGCGCGTGGACCGCTGCGCCAGCGCGCGCGCGGTGGAGCTGGGCTGCATCGTGGCGGTGAGCCACCTCACCGGCCGGGCGGATTCCGGGCTCATTGATGACAATGTGGGCCGTGCGGCGGTCTATTTTCCCTCCCAGTCGCCTTTCCGTGACTCGCCACGCTGGATCGAGGGCGCGGTGATCGACGGCGGCGTGCAAAAGCAGCGTGTGATCATCGACAAGCATGCCCTGGATGTGATGCGCCGCATGCGGCAGGAGACGAACCCGGCCTTGCTGGTGAAGCTGCCTGCGTTTGAGGTGCTGGACGGGCCCGCATGACCGGCCCTCCCCGCGGTCACAGGCTTGACGGTGCCGGATCCGGGCGCTAGGCACGCGCATGGCGCGAGGATCACCTCCCCGCGTTTTCTTTATCTTCGCAGATGCAGGGAAGGCCGTGAAAACCGGCCACAGTGGCGCTGCGGTATCGGGTCACAGACCTCCATTCGTGGGCAACCACGGAGCAAAGCCAATCGGGGAGCCATCCCTGGTGAAGGCGGAGGCGAGGAGCGGCGCTTTGCGCATTTGAAATTTCAAATTTCAAACCGCGGAGCAGCCGCACAAACCCGGAGTCCGAACATCTCTCTGCGAAGCTTTCATCGAACCAATGAACCTCCAAAACACATGTACCTCCAAAAACTGCGAGGAAGGGCCTTTGCGCTCTTTTTCACCCTCGGCAGCCTCCCTGCCGCCGAGCCTCACAAAGCCGTCGAACTGACGGAACGCGTCGTCACCGCGACGAAAACCGAGACCGAGCGCTGGCGCACCGCCAGCAGCGTGACGGTCATCGACCGGAAAAAAATCGAGCAGGACCAGCTCCAACTGCTGCCTGACGCCCTGCGGCAGGTTCCCGGCCTGAACATCGCCGACCGCGGCACCACCGGCATGGTCGCCGGCGTCTTCCTGCGCGGTACGAACAGCGACCAGACGCTCGTCGTGCTCGATGGCAGGCCGATTCCGGCGAATCTGGCCGGTCTTTACAACATTGAGACCATGGCGCTGGACAATGTGGAGCGCATCGAGGTGCTGCGCGGCCCGGCGGCGAGCATTTACGGTGGCAGGACGCTCGGCGGCGTGATCAACATCATCACGCGCGGTGGCAAGGGCCTCAAAAAGCCGGAGTTCGGTGCGTTTTTCGAGGCGGGCAGCTTCGGCACCTTCCGCGAGGGCGCCAGCACGCGCGGCGAGGCGGGCATCATGGACTGGAGCCTCGAATACAGCCGCCTCGACTCCGACGGCTACCGCATCAACAGCCAGGTGCAGATGGACAACACCAGCGGACGTCTCGGATTCCAGCTCGCGGACACGCTGCGGCTCGACATCGACTTCCGCTACTACAATGCGGACCTGGGTGTGCCGGGTGACATCACGACGCACGCGCCGGCGAACCCGTTCTTCCCCAGTGACAACAGCGACGACCACCTCCTGACGGAGTTCTGGAGCGTCTCGCCGCGTCTTGTTTGGGAAACAACACCGTGGTGGACGCAGTCGCTGACGTACCAGTTTGGCAGTTTCCGCCAGGTGGCCACGGACTTCACGCCCGGCTACGGCCTGAACAACCGCATAACCTCCCGCACGCATTTCTGGGAATACCAGAGCGTGTTCCGCCCCGTGGATCGCTGGACGATCACGGCGGGCGCGTGGGTGCAGGACAACGGTTACTCGCGCTACAACAATGATGGCTTGTTTGAGCCGGTGTTCGGCTTTTTCACCAATCCAGGAGCCAACAGCTATGATGTCGATCAGGCGGAGACAAACTGGGCGCTCTTCCTGCAATCGCAGGCGGAGATACTGCCCGGCTGGAATGTCATCGGCGGGGTCCGCCACGATTCGTACTCCGATTTTGAGGATGCCACCACCTGGCGCGCCGGTACGAGCTGGCGGCTGCCGTGGACACAGACGGTGCTGCACGCGAATTACGGCACCGCTTTTGCCCCCGCCAGCCCGCAGAACCGCGAGGCAGCGCTTTTTGGCAATCCGCTCTTTGTCCGGCCGGAGCGCAGCCGCGGCTTTGAGATCGGCATCGAGCAGCCCTTCGCGAAAAACACCGCCAGCATCGGCCTGACGTGGTTTCGCAACAGCATCCGCAACTTCATCGAGTTCGATCCCTTCGTGCCGCCCTTCGGCGCGCTCCAGCAGATCGATCGCGTGCGCACGGAGGGCCTGGAAGCCCTTTTCAACTGGTCTCCCAGCGATCGCTTCGGCCTGAGCGTCAATTACACCTACCTTGAGGCGGACAATGTGAGCGACCTGCGCCGTCTTGTGCGCCGTCCGCGTCATTCCTTCTCCAGCGATGTGTGGGCGCGGCCGTGCGAGCGATTGCGCATCGGACTCGGCGCGTTGTATGCCATCGACCGCGAGGACGGCTTCGGCGCCGCCCAGCGGGATGTGGAGGACTACCTGCGCCTGCGCCTCACGGCCAGCCTTGCGCTCACGAAAAACGTCGAGCTCTTCGCCCGTGTCGAAAACCTGCTCGGCGAGCGCTATTCGGAGGTGTTGAACTTCCCCTCGATGCGCACCGGCGCGTACGCGGGATTCCGGCTGCGCTTTTGATCCAGCCATGCTAAATCAAGCGCGTGGCCAGCCGCACGATGTCACGCTTTGATTCCCCTGCCGCGCTGCGCGAGCGGTTCATCCGCCGTGTCAGCGCGGCCTCTCCGTTTTACCAGATGTTCGATCATCTGCCGGACCTCGCGTTCTTCGCCAAAGACCGCGATTTCAGGCTGATGTGCGCCTCACGCCGTTTCATCGAGCGTTTTGGCTTCCACGACGAAAATGAGATCGTGGGCAAAAGTGACTTCGATCTCTTCCCGGACCGTCTCGCGGAGAATTTCCGCCGCGATGACGAGGAGGTCTTTTCGAGCGGCAAGCCAAAGCTGAACATCGTGGAGCTCTTCTTCACCGACCAGGGCATCCCGGACTGGTTTGTGACGAACAAGCTGCCGCTCTTCGACGACAAAGGCCGCGTCATCGGCCTCATGGGCACGGTGCAGAGCTTTGAGGGCAAGAAACAGGTCCTCCAGCCCTACCTGCAAATCGACCGCGCGCTGGCCTACATCCGCGAGCACTTCCGCACGGGCGTCTCCATCACCGAGCTGGCGGAAATCGTGCATCTCTCGCCGCGGCAGCTTCACCGGAAGTTTGTCGAGACCTTTGGCGCGAGTCCGCAGGCCTTCATCATGAAGCTGCGCATCCAGGCCGCCTGCGAGGCCTTGCAGAAAGAAGGCGCGCAAATCGCCGAGGTGGGCCGTGAGCTGGGCTTTTGCGATCAAAGCGCCTTCACGCAGCATTTTCACCGGCACATGGGCATGACGCCGCTGCGTTACCTGCGGCAATTCAGGCTGAGGAGAGGGTGAAATCGCCCCGGATTCCCATCTTGACGGCACTGGAGGCGGGCGGCACTGTGCGCGCCCTTTTCCCACCCCCACCACATGGCTCAAGAAACCACCCTCATCCTGCTCAAGCCCGACTGCGTTGCCCGCGGCATCAATGGCGAAGTCATCAAGCGCTTTGAAGACGAAGGCTTCCGCATCCGCGGCTGCAAGATGATCAAACTCACCGAGGAACTGCTCAAGGAGCATTACGCGCACATCGCCGACCGCCCGTTCTTCCCCACCGTGGCCGATTTCATGAAGAGCAAGCCTGTGATCGCCATCGCGCTGACCGGTGAAAACGTGATCGCCCATGTGCGTGACTTGCTTGGCCCCACGGACTCTAAAGTCGCGCCGAAAGGCACCATCCGAGGCGACTTCGGCACGGACAAGATGACGAACGTCGTCCATGCCTCCGACTCGCCGGAAAACGCCGCCATTGAGCTGGAGCGCTTCTTCCACCACGGCGAGCTTTTCAGCTATTGAGGCTGACGGCAGACCCGCTACACTCGCGGCGGCATTTTCCCGCGCCGATGTGGTGAAATGGTAAACACAGCGGACTTAAAATCCGCTGGGAGGAAACTCCCTTGCCGGTTCGAGTCCGGCCATCGGCACTTCATTTCACATCGTTCCTCTCATGAAGGCTGTTCCGGCTATGTTTCGTGGCGCGCTGGCGTTTTCACTGGTCAGCACGGCGGCTTTTGCTGTCTGGGCCTTTGGCGCCGGGTGGTTTGCCGGGCGCGGTGGCGAGGCGGGGATGTATGCGGCGTGCTGTGCTGCGTTTCTGCTGTTCTCCGGCCTGCTGCTGCGGCCTGCGCTGCGCTGGGGCGGCTGGGCGCGGTTTTACGCGGAGTTTGTGCCCGCTTTTCTTTCCTACGCGGTCGCGTGGTGCGCGGTGTATTTCCTGGCGGGCGATGGGGCGGGGGAGTGGATCGCCTCGCTGGCGGGTTGCGCGGCCTTTGCAGCCGTTTTGGCGGCCATGCGGCGCGGGTGGCGTGTGTATCTGATATCCGTGACGGTGTTGTTCGCGGGACATTCGGCAGGTTATTTCGCCGGCAGGCATGTCTGCTACACCTCCCTGCACTCCACCGCCAGCGAGCTGCTGTGGGGGACGCTTTACGGCCTGGGATTCGGAGCGGGCACCGGGTATGTCATCTCCCGCATGCCGCGCTCATGAGCCTGGCAGAGGAGTGGATGGTGCGCGGCACGGCTTGGGCGGCCTTTGCCGCGTGCGTGATCGCGTGGATGCGCCGTTCTCGCGGGTGGTGGCTCGCCGGCAGCATGTTGTTGATCGCGCATGCGGTGTGCGCGTTCCAATTCGCGCACCATTGGAGTCACGCGGCCGCGTTTGAGGCCACGGCGGCCCAGTCCGGCGCGGTGACCGGCCTGCGCCTCGGCGCGGGTATCTGGGTGAACTACGCCGTGCTGCTGCTGGTGCTCGCCGAGGCGCTTTGGCTATGGTTCGGCCCGCGCAGCCATGCGGCGCGGCCCGCGCTTGCCGGCAGGCTGCTGCATGGTTTTCTCGCCTTCATCTGGTTCCAGGCCAGCGTGGTTTTCGCGCAAGGTGTGCCGCGTGTCGTCGGAGCGCTGGTGTGGGGAGCGCTGGCGGTGTGGTGGTGCCTGTCCTGTCGTGCGCGTTGAGAGGCATGGTCAGCGTGTGGAGACGCCGTCCACCACCATGCGGCGGCCTACTTCCTCGCACAGGCCGATGAAGGTGCGTTCAGGCAGGTTGAGCGGGCGTCCTTTGAGCGTGGACACCGCCCACCGGCGCTTCAGCTTCGTTTTGGGCAGCGGCAGGGCCACGAGCTGCCCGGCCTCGATCTCCGCGCGCGCGATCCAGCGCGCGGCGATGGCGACGCCGATGCCGAGCTTGGCGAGCTCCTTTGTGGCCTCCGAGCTGCCCAGCTCGATGAAGTTGTTCAGCCGCACGCCCTGTTTCATGAAGAATTCCTGCACCATGGCGAAGTTGAGGCTGTTGCGGCTGGCGACGATGAAGGTCTCGCCCGCGGCATCCTTGAGCCTCGGCGTTTTCTGCGCCCACGGATGCAGCGGGGAGACAAGGAACTCGAGCTCGTCGTCAAAGATGGCATGGCAGCTCAGCTTGCCGGTCTCCGGCGGGCGCAGGCTCACGGCGATGTCGATCTGGTTTTTGAGGAGCTTTTCGATCGTGTCCGGCGTCTCGCCGGTGACGACCTTGATCTCATATAGAGGGAAGCTCTCCTTGAACTCACGGAACACGGTCGGCAGGATGAATTGCGCGGCGGCGGTGGTGCAGCCGATGCGCAGCTTTCCACGCGGCGTCTGGTCCAGCGTGCCCAGGATGGCGCGCGCGGTCCCCATGCTCTGCAGGATGGTCTCGGCGTGCGGCAGCAGCTCGCGGCCCGCGTGGGTGAGGTGCACGCTCTTCCCCTGGCGGTGGAAGAGCTGGCTGCCGAGATCGGTTTCGAGCGACTTGATCGCGTGGCTGATGGCGCTCTGCGTGAGGTGCAGCTCGCGCCCTGCCTGTGTAAAGCTGCCGCTGCGTGCGAGGCACACAAAGGCGCGTAGCTGGCGTGAGTCGATGGCGGGGTCCATGAATGTCATTCATACATCAGGTGAATAACATTGCGCCTTATTTCTTCACGACCGTGGCACGCTGGCACCGCGGCTGCTTGGAGAGGTCTAGTCATGCCAAGCGCCTCCCACAGTCCCAAAGCCGCCCTCAGCGGGGTCGTGCAGCCGGTGCGCATCGGGTTCATCCCGCTCGCCGACTGCGCCCCGCTCCTCGTGGCCCGGTGCCGTGAGCTGTTCCGCAAGCATGGCGTTCGTGTCGAGTTAAGTTGTGAGGTCGGATGGGCCACCATCCGGGAAAAGCTTCTCTATGGCCAGGTGGATGCCGCCCACGCCATCGCCGGCCTTGCGCTGGCGATGCGCATGGGCCTGAGCACGCCGCCAAGCCGGGTGGTGGCCCCGTTCGTCTTCAATCTTCACGGAAACGCGATCACGCTGAGCCGCGATCTTTGGAACCGCGGCGTGCGCGATGCCGCCAGCCTCAAGAAGCTGGTCCGCAGCAGCACGAGCCGGAAATTCACCTTCGGCATGGTGTCGCGCTACTCCTCCCATTTCTTCCTGCTACGCCAGTGGATGGCCGCGGGCGGCATTGATGTGGAAAAGGATGTGCGCATCGTCGCGCTGCCGCCCACGCAGATGGCCGCGAACCTCGAGGCGGGTCTGGTGGACGGTTACTGCGTCGGCGAGCCGTGGAATTCCTTCGCGGTGGAGCGCGGCACCGGCTGGATCGCTGCCACCAGCGAGCAGCTTGCCCCCGGTCATCCGGAAAAAGTGCTGCTCACGACGGAGACATTCATCGAGCGCCATGTGGACGAGATGCGCGCCATCATTGCCGCGCTCAAAGAGTCGTGCGCCTTCTGTGATGCGAAGGAAAACCGCGCCGAGGTGGCCCACATCCTCGCGGAGAGCGGCTACTTCGCCGGCAATGAGGAAATCTTGAAGCGTTCGCTCGTCGGCCCGCTCGATCTAGGCACGGAGAAATCCGCCGAGGCGTCCCGCTTCCATGTTTTTCACCGCCGCGAGGCCAACGAGCCCACCTCCGAGCGCGGGCGCTGGCTTATCGACGAGTTCATCACGCACGGTCTGCTCACACCTTCGCAACGCCCCGAGGCCGCCGCCGCCCTGCGTGACTGCTGGACCACCAGCGCCCTTCTTCTTCCCAAAGCACCTGCCGCCGCACCCAAACCCGCCACCAAGCCCAAGAAACGTCCACCACTCGCCCACGCATGAACACCACCGCATCCACGCTCTCCCGCCGCTCCATCCTCCGCCATGCTGGCCTCGGCTCGCTCCTCGCCGGCCTGCCCTCCGGCTGGGTTGGCTCCGCCTACGCCGATGACTCGCCAGAAACGACCGACCTTAAATTCGGCATTATCGCCCTCACCGATTGCTCCAGCATCGTCGTGGCGCATGAAAAGGGTCTCTTCAAAAAATACGGCATCAACTCCACCGTAAGCAAAGGAGCGAGCTGGGCCGCGATCCGTGACTCGCTCTCCAATGGCGACATTCACGCCACGCACATGCTCATCGGCATGCCCATCGCCTCCACGATGGGGCTCGGCGGTGCGCCGAAGAAACCGATGATCATCCCCTGGCTCATCAACCGCAACGGCCAGGCCATTTCACTCAGCAACGCCTACAAAGGGAAGGTGGCTGATGACCCGAAAGCCCTGAAGCCCTTCGTCGATGACGCCAAGGCCAAAAGCGCGCCGCTGACATTCGCGATGACCTTCCCGCCGGGCACGCATGCCATGTGGATGCGCTACTACCTTGCAGCTGGTGGCATCAATCCCGGCGATGCAAATGGAGCGGGCGCTGACGTGTCGCTTATCACCGTTCCGCCTCCGCAGATGGTCGCCAACATGAAGGTCGGCAAGATGGACGGCTTCTGCGTGGGCGAGCCCTGGAACGCGAAGACCATTGCTGACGACATCGGCTTCACCTCCATCACCACCCAGGCCATGTGGAAGGATCACCCTGAAAAAGTCTGCGCTTTCACGGAGGAGTTTGCCGCGAAGAATCCAAAGACCGTCAAGGCCGTCATCAAGGCGCTGCACGAGGCCAGCGTATGGCTCGACAAGATGGAGAACCGCGAGGAGCAGGCGAACATCGTCAGCGCCGCCACCTACATCAACTGCCCGCCCGAGACGATCCTCGGCCGCCTCCAAGGCAAATACCTCATGGGCGACGGCCGCAAGTTCAAGGACCCAAACTACATGATCTTCAGTGATCGCAACTGCAACTACCCGCAGGCAAAGTATTGCAAGTGGTGGCTCACGCAGCTCCGCCGCTGGGGTTTCGTCGAAGGCACGCCCGACTACGAAGGCGTCACGAAGCAGGTCATGCGCTCCGACATCTATGAAGAGGCCATGAAGGAGATCGGCTACGCGCACGGTGGTGTCGATACCAGCGCCGAAACACTCTTCGACGGTGTCACTTTCGATCCGAAGGCCGACCTCGAAGCCTACGCCGCCTCCTTCGCGGTGAAAACGATCAAAGGATAAGAAAGTCATCAGACCGATCCGTCCAAGCCGACGGATCGGTCTGAACAAATCCAAACGCCGCCGCCATGCACCCGCTCATCCATAAATACAAACTCGACTCCATCTTCCTGCCGTTGGTCGCGATCGTCATCACCTGCGTCTTCTGGTATGCCATCGCCGGAAAGTCCGTTGTGACGGAGAAGGTCGATGATTTCGGCGACAAGGTCAAAATCACCAAGCGCGAAGGGCTTTCCGCCGACCTTCCGACGCCTGGAGAAACTTGGACAGCCAGCAAGCCTTACATCGTCGAGCCCTTCGCCAAACGTGGTGAACTCGATCAGGGCATTCTGCGCTTCACTTGGATGTCACTCGTGCTTGTGGCGCAGGGTTATTTGATCGCGCTCGTCATCGGCACGCCGATCGGCTTCTTTCTCGGTCTCTCAAAACCGTTCACGAAGGCCTTCGATCCCATCATTCAAGTGCTGCGGCCCGTCTCACCCCTCGCATGGCTGCCACTGGGCATGATTCTCTTCAGCGGCGTCAAAATCTTGGATGGCGATGGCCGCACGACGTTTGGTGCGTCCGATGCCGCCGCCCTGTTCACCATCGCCATCTGCGCCATGTGGCCCACTGTGATGAACACCGCCGTCGGCGTCCGTGCCGTGCCAGTGGACTACCTGAATGTCGCCAAGGTGCTCAAACTCTCGAAGTGGAAGACTCTCTGGAAGGTGCTCGTGCCCGCCACGCTGCCTTACATGTTCACCGGCTTCCGTCTCAGCCTGGGCATCGCCTGGCTTGTCATCGTCGCCGTCGAAATGCTCACCGGTCGTCCAGGAGTCGGCGGCTTCCTCTGGCAGCAATACAATGCCAACAGCTACGCCCACATCATCCTCTGCATCCTCACCATCGGCCTCATCGGCTACCTCCTCGACCGCCTCATGAGCGTGGTCGAAGGCCGCTTCAAGACAGCCTGAGCATCATTTATGATTTACGATTTACGACTTATGATTTCTGGCCGTGCGGCGCTTGGTCGTCGCTCGCGTGGCGTTGAAGATTTTTGTGAGTTCTTCAGCTTCTTGAAGAAGTGCTTTCAGGCGCTTGTAAGGCAGCAATTTGGCTTTTTCAGCCAGTTCGATCCAAAACCCGCTCTCATCCGCCTCTTCGAGCACAATCGTGATCTTATTGATGAAGTCGGCATCGGACTTGGCCCTCAAAGCAGCCCGATAATTCGCAGCCACCGAGGTTCCGCTTCTCGCGATCTGATTTCCGACCGTTTTGCCAGCCGTCGTCGTCGGCAGCGCATCCACCATCGTCAGGACTCGCACCGCAAAGTCCATGGTCCGTTCTTTCAGCTCTTGGTTGGTCATAGGGACGCCATTCCAAATCTAAGTCATAAATCGTAAATCATAAATTTCGTATGCCGCTCATCGAAATCAAAGGAGCCTCCAAAGGCTTTGGCCTTCCGGGCAACCGCACGGCAGTGCTGAAAAACATCAATCTCTCCGTCGAAGAAGGCGAGTTCGTTGTCATCGTGGGCTACTCGGGCTCGGGGAAGAGCACGCTCATCAATCTCATCTCCGGTCTCGTGAAGCCCGACGCCGGCGAAGCGCTCATCGAAGGCAAAAAGATCACCGAACCGGGTCCCGATCGCGGATTGGTCTTCCAGAACTACTCGCTGCTTCCATGGCTCACGGTGGAGGAAAACATCGCACTGGCGGTGGACGAGGTTTTCAAGGATTGGACGCCGGAACAGCGCAAGGCGCACGTCGCCAAATACATCGCGATGGTCAAACTGACGCCGGCGGCACACAAGCTGCCCAAAGAGCTCTCCGGCGGCATGCGGCAGCGTGTTTCCGTCGCCCGCACGCTGGCGATGAACCCGAAGGTGCTGCTCATGGACGAGCCTTTGAGCGCCCTTGATGCCCTCACACGCGCCACGCTTCAGGACGAGATCAGCGAGATCTGGCAGAACAACAAAACCACCGTCATCTGGATCACCAACGACCCCGATGAGGCCATCTTGGTCGCCGACAAGGTCATCCCGCTGCTTCCCACCGCGCCCGCCACGCTCGGCGAGCCGATGATCATCGACCTCGACCGGCCACGCGACCGACGCAGCATCAATCACGATCCCAAGTTCAAAAAACTGCGCACTCAGCTCATCACCACGCTGCTCGATGCCAAAGGCCGCACGAAATCGAAGACCAGCCTCAAGCTCACGCTACCGGACATCCTTCCTGAAGACCTCGCCACCGTGAACACCCTGCAATTCCTCAACCGCAGCGGTCCCAAACGCCGCACCGCCGAAAAACGTGAAGAAGTGGAGGTGGCCGCATGAGTGCGCACAAGCCCCCCATGCTCGAACTGGATCGCCTTTGGAAGATCTACGACACGCCCAAAGGTCCGGCCACCATTGTCAAAAACTTCAACCTCAAGCTCAAGGAGGGCGAGTTCGCCACACTCATCGGCCACAGCGGTTGCGGCAAAAGCACCGTCCTCATGATGGTCGCCGGTTTGAGCGATCTCTCGAAGGGCAACATGATCCTCGCCGGCAAGGAAGCCGTCGGCCCGGGGCCGGATCGCGGCATCGTTTTCCAATCGCCGTGCCTGCTGCCGTGGATGAGCGCGTTTGAAAACGTCATGCTCGGCGTGAACCAGGTCTATTTCACCGCCAGCAAGGCCGAGCGCCGCCAGATGGCCGAGTATTACCTCAGCATCGTCGGTCTCGCCGATGCCATGCACAAATACCCCGGCGAGCTCTCCCAAGGCATGCGCCAGCGCGTCGGCATCGCCCGCGCCTTCGCCTTGCAGCCGAAGATGCTGCTGCTCGACGAGCCCTTTGGCATGCTCGACTCCCTCACGCGCTACGAGCTTCAGGAAGTGCTCCTCGAACTCTGGCGCCGCAACCGCATCACCACGCTCATGGTCACGCACGATGTCGATGAGGCCATCTTCCTCTCCGACCGCGTTGTGATGATGACCGACGGCCCCGAGGCCGAAGTCGGCGACATCTTGAAGATCCCCTTCGAGCGTCCCCGCAACCGCAAGGAGATCATGGAGGATCCGCGCTACTACGAGCTGCGCGAGCACCTCATCACCTTCCTCAACGACAAATCCCACATCCGTCCGAGCAAGGAGCCCCAGTTCAAACCCTCGCCGGACATGGCCGCCGAAATGGCCGCCCATGCGCTTTCCCTCCCTACAGCCGCCGCGTAGCCGAAACCCAAACACACACATACCCACATACCCCATGAAAAGGCTGCTCCCGTTCGTGCTGGCGACTTCATCCATCGCCTTCACCCAAACTCCCGCCCCCAAACCAGCCGCGCCACCACCGCCGCCCGTGCCTGGATTCACCCTGGCACCGCCGCCGCCGGCCTACACGCCCATCAAGTATGGCGGGCTCACCATCGACGTGCAGGAAAAGATGCGCTTCGAAATCCGCGAGAACAATTTCGACTTCAACAGCGCCCTCAACGGCCCGCAGGACGCCTCGTGGCTGCTCCAGCGCTTTCGTCTCGGGCTCGGCTATGATGTGAATCCGTGGATGAAGATCTACATCCAGGGCCAGGATATTCGCGAGCTCGGCGGCAGCCGTCCAAACAATGTCGGCACCTTCGCCGCGGAAGGCGATGACAGCTTCGACATCCTGAAGGCCTTTGTGCAGCTCGGGAATCCGAAGAAGGGCCTCAGCGCCACGCTCGGCCGCCAGTTCCTCAGCTATGGCGATCAGCGTCTCGTCGGTCCGCTCGAGTGGCTGAACTCCGCACGCACTTTCGATGCGGCGAAGTTCCGCTACACCGCGGAAAAATACTCGCTCGACTTCTTCGTGTCGTCGCCCGTCGCCTTCACGAACAACATGTGGAACCAGTCGCCCTTCCTCGACAACGACGAGGCGTCGAATGATCTCTTCAGCGGCATCTACGCCTCCACGCTGTTCGTGCCGTTCAATCTCACGACCGATTTTTACCTCTTCAAAAAGAGCGACGACGGCAATGGCAACTTCGGCGCCCGACTCGGTGACACCGATTTCTACACCGTCGGCACCCTCTGGAAGGGCGATCCGAAAAAGCTCGGCGGCTGGGATTACACCACCGAGATGGCCTACCAGTTCGGCGAGGTCAGCGGTCGCAATTTGAGCGCCTTCGCCGGTCACTGGGCCGTCGGTTACAACTGGCTCACGCATCCGTGGAAGCCGCGCATCGGCCTGCAATACAACTACAGCCCCGGTGACGGCGACCCGAACGACGGCGACCTCAGCACCTTCCAGAACCTGTATCCAACGAACCATCTTTTCTACGGCTACATGGACACCACGGGTTGGATCAACATGCACAATCCGCAGCTCAACATCAGCTTCTCCCCCACGCCGAAGTTGAAGATCATGCTTGACTACCACCTCTACTGGAACGCGAACAACGCCGACTCCTGGTATCGCGTGAACGGCGTCACCACCGTGCGCCCGCTCAATGCCGCCGCCACCGGCGCAGGCAGCACCTTCCGCGGCCAGGAGATCGACCTCACCGCGATCTACAAGCTCCACCCGCACGTCGGACTCATGGCCGGCTACAGCTACTACATCGCCGGTGATTACCTCCAGGCCACCGGAGCTTCGGATGATGCGCACTTCGGCTACGTGCAGCTGCAGATCGACTTTTAAACCGCCCCTCACATGCAGATCACGCCGCTCATTCCTGAAAGCGCCCCCTTTACCGCCGAGCAACGCGCCTGGTTGAATGGATTCCTCGCCGGAGTCCTCCAGCGCGGCGGCGGCACGAATGGAGCCTCAGCGCCTGCCGAGGCGAAAAAACCTCTGCTCATCGCCTTTGGCAGTCAGAGCGGCAATGCGGAAAGTTTGGCCAAGCGGCTGGCCAGGGAAGCAACGAGTCGGGGTTTCGCGGCGCGAGCCGCGGGCCTCGATTCGTTGCAACCGGCCGATCTCATCAAAGACAAGAACGTCCTCCTCATCACCTCCACCTGGGGTGAGGGCGACATGCCGGACAACGCCGTCTCCTTCTGGGACGCCATCAATCAAAACGGCAGCAGTCCGAAATTCGACGGTGTGAACTATTCCGTCCTCGCCCTCGGCGACAAAAACTACGCCGACACCTTTTGCCTCGCCGGCAAGAAACTCGATCAACGCCTCGCCGAACTCGGCGCCACCCGTGTCGTGGACCGCGTGGACTGCGATGTCGATTTCGACGACCTCGCTAAAGAGTGGTCAAAGAATGCCTTCACCATTCTGAGCGGCAAAGAAAGTGGCACAGGTTTTCAACCTGTGCACGCCGATGAAGAAGCCAACGCTTGGTCGAAGAAGCGTCCCTTCCCCGCGAAACTCATCGCCAACGACACACTAAACGCTCCCGGCAGCGCCAAAGACACGCACCACATCGCCTTCTCACTCAACGGCAGCGGTCTCACCTACGAAGTCGGTGACGCCCTCGGCGTCTTCGTCCAAAACTGCCCCGAAGTCGTCGATTCGGTCATCGCGGCGCACGGCTTCGATCCAAACGCCCAAGTCGGCACCAAAACACTCCACGAGGCTCTCCTCACCGATTACGAAATCCGCAACCTCCTCGGCAAAACACCCGAATCCGGCCTCACGCTCGATTCCTTTCTCGAAAACCTTCGCAAGCTTCAGCCACGTCTCTATTCCATCGCCAGCAGCATCAAGGCGCATCCCGATGAAGTGCATCTCTGCGTCGGCGCGGTGCGCTACAGTGCCGATGGCATCGCGCACAAAGGCGTCGCCAGCACCTTCCTCTCGGATCGCCTCGCTCTCGGCGACACCACCGGCATCTACTTCCACGCCGCGAACCACTTCCGTCTGCCCACCGACCTCACCAAGCCCGTCATCATGGTCGGCCCCGGCACCGGCATCGCGCCCTTCCGCGCCTTCCTCGAAGAACGCGAAGCCACCAAGGCCCCCGGCAAAAACTGGCTCTTCTTCGGTGATCAGAAACGCGCCACCGACTTCCTCTACCACGATCAAATCATCGCCTGGGTTCAAAGTGGTCATCTCACCCGTCTCGACACCGCCTTCAGTCGCGATCAGGAGGAAAAAATCTACGTTCAAACCCGCATGCTCCAGGCCGCCAGCGAACTCTGGCAATGGCTCGAAGAAGGCGCCCACTTCTACGTCTGCGGCGACGCCAAACGCATGGCCAAAGACGTCGATGATGCCCTCCACAAGATCATCGAAACCCAAGGCAACAAAACCGCCGACGAAGCCGCCGCCTACGTCGCCGAGATGAAGAAAACCAAACGCTACGCCCGCGATGTCTATTGAGCCTCCAATCCAAAGCCTCACGCAAAGGCGCAAAGGCGCAAACATCAGAAGGTTTGGGAACCTTTGCGCCTTTGCGACTTTGCGTGAGATCAAAAACCAATCTCTTTAGCCATGACCGCCACCCTTCCTGCCACAGAAAGGGCCATCGCGGCCCAACCCATCGGCGAAGACTTTTCCAACGAGCAAAAGCGTTACCTCGAAGGCTTCTTCGCCGGCATCGCCGCGAGTGGCGTGAGCTTCGGCGACATCGCATCTCCCCCATCCGGCCCATCTTTGGACGACCTCACCAAAGAAGAGCGCATCAAACGCGAACTCCATCCCTTCGACGCGATCGAGCAGCTCGTGCTCGATGCCCGCTGGAACGCAAAGCCTGAGCCTGAATCCGTCTTCCGCTACAAATGGAACGGCCTCTTCTGGCTCAATCCGGTCAAAGACGGCTACATGTGCCGTCTGCGCATTCCGGGCGGAGTGGTGAAGAGCTACCAACTTCGTGAATTGGCCTCGATCACCAGCGAACTGACCTCTGGCTACATCCAGATCACCACGCGGAACAACTTCCAAATCCGCCTCATCGAGCCGAAAAACTGCCCCGAGGTGCTTCGACGCATTCAAGGCTGCGGTTTGCATTCGAAGGGCGCGGGTGCCGACAACATCCGCAACATCACGATGAACCCCTGCGCGGGTTATGATCCGCATGAGCTCATCGACGTGCGGCCTATGGTGAACGAGCTCGCCACGGTCATCATCGGCTCGAAGGAGTTCTACGACCTGCCGCGCAAGTTCAACATCGCCTACGACGGCGGTGGACTCATCTCGTCGGTCGAGGACACGAACGACATCGGTGCCAGCGCCGTGAAGATCATCGAAAACAGCGAAGGCATCGAACCGGGCATTTATTTCCGCATCGCGCTCGGTGGTGTCACCGGCCACCAGACCTTCGCCAGCGATTGGGGCGTCATTGTGAAGCCTGAGCAACTCAACGATGTCATGGTGGCGCTGCTGCGCGTCTTCATCCAGTTCGGCGACCGCACGAATCGCAAGAAGGCCCGCTTCAAGTATGTCGTCGAGGACAAAGGCCTCGATGGCGTGCTCGTGGAGGCTGAAAAGCACCTCAAATTCAAACTTACCCGCCTCGCGCCCGATTCACCAATCCAGGCGAAGCGCGAGTTCTCGCAGCAAGGCCACTCGCACGTCGGCATCTATCCGCAGAAGCAGGAAGGACTCGTTTATGTGGGCGCCAGCGTGCCGGTCGGCCAAATGACCGCGAAGCAAATGGAGCGCATCGCCGACCTCGCCGACAGCTATGGCAGCGGCGAGGTGCGATTGACCGTGTGGCAGAATTTCATCATCCCGAACGTGAAGACGGCTTATGCCGCCACACTCGCGAAATCGCTCAAAAAGCTCGGTTTCCCCTGCGAGCAGTCGAATCTGAAAAGCGGCTTCGTGGCCTGCACGGGCAACAAATACTGCAAATTCGCCGCCACGGACACGAAGGGCCACGCCATCGCCATGATGGAGCATCTCGACAAGCGCGTGAAGCTCGACAAGCCCGTGAACATCCACTTCACCGGCTGCGCCCACTCCTGTGCCCAGCACTTCATGGGCGACATCGGCCTCCTCGGCACCAAGGTGAAAACCGAAAGCGGCGAAGGCTACCACATCACCGTCGGCGGCGGCTTCGGCGAGAACCGCAAGATCGGCCGCCAGATCTTCAGCGGCGTGAGCTTTGAAGCCCTCGGTGAAACGCTCGAAGGCATGCTCAAAGGCTATCTCACCAAGAGAGCGGATGAGGAATCCTTCCACTCCTTCTGCAATCGCCACACTGTTGGGCAGCTTCAGGAGGTTTTCAGTCTTTGAGCCATGATTCGGGACATGGAGCGCTCGATTTCCACCGGCGGCGGCTCCGTTGTCAGCATTCTTGAGGCCGCCTTGCGTGAGCAGCAGACGCTGCGCACGCCGGTGGCGTTGTTTTCGGAAGAGTATGACTCCAAGTCGGTTCGCGATCGCTTCACCCACCTGATCCCGCTTTCGAAGCCGAATCCGGGCGAGCAGTATGCCTTTCACGTCAATCTGGATGCCTGCACCGGCTGCAAAGCCTGCGTCGCGGCCTGTCACTCGCTCAACGGGCTCGATGACGATGAATCGTGGCGGGATGTGGGCTTGCTGGTTGGATTGGAAAATAAGCCATATGTGCAGACGGTCACCACGGCTTGCCATCACTGCGAAGATCCGGCGTGCTCGAATGGCTGCCCGGTGCTCGCGTATGACAAAGATCCCGTCACCGGCATCGTGCGGCATCTGGACGACCAATGCATCGGTTGCAGCTACTGCATTCTGAAATGCCCGTATGACGTGCCGAAGTTCAACCTGAAGCGCGGCATCGTGCGCAAGTGCGACATGTGCCAAGGCCGACTCGCCGAAGGTGAAGCACCCGCCTGCGTGCAGGCCTGCCCGAATGAGGCCATCAAAATCCAAGTCGTGAAACTCAGCGACGTGCCGGATCGCGGCCAGATCATCGCTGGGGCCTTCGATTCGAGCTACACGCGGCCCACCACGATCTACACGTCCTCCAAACCGCTTCCCGAAGCCAAACCGGCCGATGAGGGCCAGCTCCGTCTCGATCACGCGCACCCGCCGCTGACGTGGATGCTCGTGCTCACGCAGATGAGTGCTGGGACGTTTTTGGTGACTGCGTTGACCTCTTTGACTGGATTGACAGGGCAACGCGAGACTTGGGTTTGCTCGTTGGTGGGTTTCATCATGGGGGGCGTCGGCATCGCGTTAAGCGTTTTGCATCTCGGGCAGCCGTTGAAGGCGTGGCGGGCGTTTTTGGGCTGGCGTAAATCGTGGCTGTCGCGTGAAATCATTGCCTTCGGGCTCTTCGCGAAGCTGGGAGCTGTTTCGCTGCTTTTTCCATCGAAGCTCACGCTGAGCCTCGCGGCGCTCGCGGGCGTTTTGGCGGTGTACACCTCCGTCATGGTCTATGTGGACACGCGGCGGCCGTTTTGGTCGATGAAGCTCACCGGCGGCAAATTCTTTGGGACGATGCTTTTGCTCGGCACAGCCATTCCTGGCGTGATTTGGGCCTGGATGGGCCATCCGCTCGCGAAAATCGCCATTCCGACGGCTCTCGTGCTTCGCTGGCTCGTTTCGCTGTTTGAGATGCGGGAGATCAAACTGGCTCGTCGCGATGCATCGAACCCTTGGCACATGTCCGCTCGCATTTTGACGGAAAAACTGCCTCACCTGCTTCGCGCTCGGAAGATCATGCTCGCCATCGTCGGCATCATTTTGCCCACGATCATCATCACGCAGTTCCAAGTTGCCGCTGTCTTCACTTTGTCCGTCGCCATCACGCTGTGCAGCCAGTTGATCGAGCGACACTACTTTTTCACCGCCTGTCATGGGCCAAAAATGCCGGGAAACTGAGATGCTCACCGCACCTGCCATGACCTTCCGCGAATGGACCGGCCTGCTCACGGCCGATCTGGTGCGCGAACCGGCGAAGTTCGGTCTCGGCCAGGTGCCGTCGCGATTGCTGCCGGATGCGACGACAAAGGCGGTGTGCGGGTTTTGCTCCACCGGCTGCGGATTGAACATCCACCTCAAAGACGGCGCGGCGATCAATCTCACGCCTGATCCCGACTATCCGGTGAACCTCGGCACCGCCTGTCCAAAGGGCTGGGAGGCACTCAGCGTGCTTGATGCGCCGGATCGGGCCCGCATGCCGCTGCTGCATGGCAAGGAGGTCGATTGGGACACGGCGCTGCGCTACTTCTGCGATCAGATGAAGCGCATCCTCGACCAGCACGGTCCCGAGGCCGCCGCGTTTCTCAGCACCGGACAGATCATGTTCGAGGAGATGGCCTTCCTCGGTGTCTTGGCGAAGTTCGGAATGGGCATGATCCACGGCGATGGCAACACGCGCCAGTGCATGGCCACCGCTGTCACCGCCTACAAAGAAAGCTTCGGCTTCGACGCGCCACCCTTCACCTACGCCGACTTTGAGGAGAGCGATGTGCTCGTCTTCATCGGGGCGAACCCATGTATCGCGCATCCGATCATGTGGCAGCGTGTTTTGAAGAACAAACGCCAGCCGGAGATCATCGTGGTGGACCCACGCACCACCGAAACGGCCATGGCGGCCACGCAGCACTACGCCATCAAGCCGAAGAGCGATCTGACGCTGCTTTACGGCCTCGCGCATCTGCTCGTTCGCGAGGGTGGTGTGGATCAAAGCTTCGTTGTGGCCCACACGAATGGATTTGATGCCTTCGCGGCTTTTGTGGCGGCTTTCACGCCTGAGCGGGTGTGTGCGGAGACGGGACTGAGCATCGAGCAGTTGCTTCGCTTCGTCCAAACGATCCAAAACGGCACCCCGCGCGTCTCCTTCTGGTGGACGATGGGTGTGAATCAAGGGAATCAAGCCACACGCACCGCTCAAGCGATCATCAATCTGGCGCTGATGACCGGAAACATCGGCAAACCCGGCACCGGCGCGAATTCGATCACCGGCCAGTGCAATGCGATGGGCTCACGTTTGTTCTCGAACACGACCAATTTGCTCGGCGGTCATGATTTTCGAAATGCCGCGCATCGCGAGAAGATCGCGAAAGCGACCGGCATTCCGGTGGAACGCATCCCGGAGCGTCCAAGCCTCGCGTATGATCAAATCATCGCGGCGGCGGATGCAGGCACGGTGAAGGCCATCTGGTTTGTCGCGACGAATCCGAGTCACTCGTGGATCGACCAGAACGAGATGAACCGCATCCTCGACAAGCTCGATTTCCTCGTCGTGCAGGACATGTACTGTACCACCGAGACGGCGAAGCGTGCGCACCTCGTGCTGCCTGCGGCCGGTTGGGGAGAAAAAGAAGGCTGCTTCATCAATTCCGAGCGTCGCATCGGCTACAGCCCGAAAGTGCGTCGCGCACCCGGTCAGGCGCTGGCTGATTTTCACATCTTCCGCCTCATCGCGCACTACTGGGGCTGCGAGGAGCTGTTTCGCGACTGGCAGACGCCCGAGGCGGTTTTCCGCGTGCTGCAACGTTGCACCGAAAACCAGCCGTGTGACATCACGGGCATCGACGGGTACGCGCAGGTCCGGAAACTCGGCGGGATTCAGTGGCCGTTGAGGAAAGATGAAAGATTGAAGATAAAGACTGAAAGGCGTCTGTTTGAGGACGGCAAGTTTTACACGCCGGACAAGAGGGCGAAGTTTGTCTTCGACGCGCCTTGCGAGGCGCCGGATCAGGCGCGCGATGAGTTTCCGCTCATCTTGATCACCGGACGCGGCACGAGCGCGCAGTGGCACACGGAGACGCGCACAGCGAAGTCTGACGTGCTGGCGAAGATGATCCCGGAGAAGCTGATGCTCGACCTCAACGCGGAGGACGCGCAAAGGCTCAAGGTCCGTGATGGCATGAGTGTGCGCGTGATTTCACCGCGCGCCGAACTCACTGCCAAGGCGCGTCTCACCGCCTGCGTGAAGCCCGGCGAGGTCTATCTGCCCATGCACGACCACCGCGTGAACCAGCTCACGCACGCGAGTTTCGATCCGCACAGCCGCCAGCCGAGCTACAAGCACAGCGCCGTGCGCGTGGAGGCGGTTTAGCTTTTCTTTTCGCGAATAAAGGCCTTCACGGCATCGGTTGTGGCTTCCAGAGACCAGCGTTGCATGTCCTTGGCCTTGAGGGCCTCGAGAGTGGGGTGCGTGGGTTCGCTGCCGGTGGCTTGCTTGACGACTTCGGGGAACTTCGCTGGGCTGGCGGTGCTGAGTACGATGCTGACGCGGTCCTGCGCCATGTCGGTGAAGGCGCAGGCTGTGTGCGGATCGAGGACGTAGTGCCAGTCCTTCCACATCTGCGCGGTGGTTTTGACGATGGTTTCGTCGTCCATGCGGGAGGCACGGAAGGTGGTGGCGGGCAGGTCGATCTTCACGGGCGAGCCGGATTTGATCTGCGCCATGACATCGCGGATGCGGGCGGAGTCCTGGCCGAGGACGAAGTAGAGGAAGCGCTCGAAGTTCGACGCGGCCTGGATGTCCATGCTAGGAGCGTGGCTGGGATGCACGTCGCCCTGGCGGTATTCGCCGGTGGTGAAGAAGCGGTAGAGGATGTCGTTCTGGTTCGTGGCGACGCGGAAGGTGCCGCAGGGCAGGCCCATGCGCTGCGCCAGCCATCCGGCGAGCACGTTGCCAAAATTCCCGGTGGGCACGACGAACTCGCAGGTGGCGCGGTCCTTCTCCGGCAGGCGCAGCACGGCCCAGATGTAATAGACGCACTGGGCGAGGATGCGGGCGATGTTGATGGAGTTCACCGCGGAGAGATTGACTTCGCTGGCAAAGGCGGCATCGCCAAAGCAGTCCTTCACCACGCGCTGCGCATCATCAAAGGTGCCGGGCACGGGGATGGCGAAGACATTGTCCGCGCCGGTGCAGGCCATCTGGCGCTCTTGCAGCGGCGAGACGCGGCCGTTTGGATACAGGATGAAAATCTGAATGCCGTCCTGGCCCATGCAGCCGTGGATGGCGGCGCTGCCGGTATCGCCGGAGGTGGCACCGAGCACGCAGAGCTTTTTGCCGCTGAGTTTGACCTGTCTCTTATAAAGCAGGCCCAGCAGTTGCAGCGCGAAGTCTTTGAAAGCGAGCGTGGGGCCGTGGAAGAGCTCGAGGATGTAGGTTTTGTCGGTGATCTTCTTCAGCGGGGCCACGTCGGGCGATTCAAAGCGGCGGTAGGCCTCGGCGGTGAGCTGGTGCCATTCGTCCTTCGGGATTTCCGGCGCGAAAAGCGTGAAGAACTCCGCCGCGAGCTGCGGGTAGCTGAGCGTGGACCACTCCGCGAGCTTGCCAGCGATGCTGGGCAGGCTTTCCGGCAAAAAGAGGCCGCCATCGGGCGCGAGACCGGCTTCGACGGCTTCAGAGAAGGTGTGCAGCGGCGTCTGGCCGCGGGTGGAGAAGTAACGCATGTTTTTTTGAGGGCGCGCGACCATTCAAGTAGTCCAGTTGCGTCGCAACTGGATTCCTGGGCCGGTTGCGGCGCAACCGGGCTACTTCCGGCGTGGGATGCTGACATCGACCTGCATGCCGACGTAGAGCCTCGCAGCGCCGGGTTTTTCATCACGAGCGATCTCGTAGATGATCTGGAGGACGCGGGTGTCCACGCGCTCGGTGCTGGCGCCGGTGAGGGAGACCTTGGGGATGACGTAGGGCTCGATGCGGATGAATTTGGCCTCGAATTTTTTCGTGGAGTCGCCTTTGAGGGAGATTTGAGCGGGAACGCCTTCTTGAACGAGGACGGCGTTTTGCTCATCGACATCGGCGCGGACGTGGAGGGTCTGGATGTCGCCGAGGACGAGGGCGGCGAGCTTGTTTTGAGGCGAGGCGTATTCGCCGGCGCGGATGTTGACCTGGAGGATGGTGCCATCGCGTGGGGCGAGGACGGTGAGGCGGTCGATGAGCAGCTCCGTCTGCTGCACATCAGCCTTGGCAGAGGTGAGCTGGGCCTCGGCGGCTTGTTGCTGGGCTTTGGCGACGAGGACATCGTTGGTGCGGTTGCGCAGGTCGTCCTGGCTGATGGCGCGCTGGTCAGGCACGGATTTGAGGCGGTCGAGCATGTCCTGGACCTTGGCGAGCTGGGCCTGGGCGACGGTGAGATTGGCCTCGCCGACGGCGACAGCGGCTTTTTGCTTCAAAAGGGCGGCTCGCAGCTCGCGGTCATCAAGGAGCAGCAGCGGCTCGCCTTTCTTGACGGCCTGATTGACGGTGACTTTGACCTCTTTGACCAAACCGGGCACGGGGACACCGATGGCAACGTTCTCATCCTTCGCCTCGAGGATGCCGGTGGCACCGATGTCATCAGCGGCCCGTTTTTGAGGCGGCGGCACGGGCGGTGGCGGGATCTTCGACTCCTGTCCGTGAATGGTCTGCATTACCTGTGTCATGGCTGCCACTCCGGCGATGGCGAGGGCAAAGGTAAGGTAGCGAAGGACGGTGGAGACGGTATTCATGACATTGCGTAACATGGAAAGGGCAGGGTGTCACGCGCCGTGGCGGGCACACTGCAGCAACGGCTGGTGCCATGCGTAGATCAGCGCAGGGAGAGTCTTTGATGTGAGCCCCCGCCCATTCCAGCGGCTAGATCCGCTCCGCCTTGTGTTTTGCAAAAATCGCAAGGCAGCGGTCGCGCTCGGTGTGGTGATCGACCATCGGAAGCGGGTAGCCTCTGGCGAGCGGTAGGCCGGGCTTTGGGGGCTCGTGAAGGAGCGGGGCGGGCACATCCTTCAGCTCTGGGACCCACTTTTTGATGAAGACGCCCTCGGGATCGAAGCGGGCGCTTTGCAGCCAGGGATTCTGAATGCGGAAGTAGGGCGCGGCATCCGCGCCGGTGCCGGCGGACCATTGCCAGCCGCCGTTGTTGCTGGCGTTCTCGCCATCGACGAGCTGTTGCATGAATAAGGCCTCGCCCAGCCGCCAGTCGCAGTGCAGGTCCTTGGTGAGAAACATGGCGGTGATCATGCGCAGGCGGTTGTGCATGAGGCCGGTCTGCAAAAGCTGGCGCATGCCCGCATCGACAATCGGGAAGCCGGTGGTGCCGGTGGCCCAGCGCTGGAAATCGGCGTCCGTGCCCGGCCAGTGCAGGCCGCGCCAGTCGGGATTGAACTCGTGCTCGAAGACCTCCGGGTAGAACCACAAGATGGCGAAGTAGAACTCCCGCCACGCGAGCTCCTTGATGTAGGTGAGAATGGAGGCCTTGCCGGCCGCGGGCGCGTCATTGGCGGCTTTTTGGCAGCGCTGGATGAGATCGCGAATGCCGAGCAGGCCATAGCGCAGGTCCTGGCTGAGCAGGGAGGTCGTTTGACCCGCGGGAGTGTTTCGATCCGCCCCGTAGCGCAGCAGCAGGCCGCTTTCGATGAAGCGCTTCATGCGATCCCGTGCGGCGCGTTCACCGGAGGCGACGATTTGAGCCTTCGGTGAAGGCAGATTCCAATGCGCGAGCGTGGGAAGCGGCAGACTGGTGACTTTTTCGGCCGCTTTGGAGCCCAACGACATCACGCGGGGCAGGGGAGCGGTCTTTTCGAGGCCGAGCCAATTCTTCGAGTAGGGCGTATAGACGCGATACGGCTGCGCGGAGCCTGTGAGCACGGTTTCGGGCGCGTGCATGACACTGTCGTGAAAGCCGCGGCACTCGATGCCGAGACGGGTGCAGAGCGCGGCGATCCTCTTTTCCATCTCCCGGCCGTAGGGATCGTAGTCGCGATTGAAGTAGATCGCGGCGGCTTGTGTCTCGCGCACGAGGCGTTCCAACTCGGCGTCCGCCTTGCCACAACGCACGATGAGGCGGCTGCCGATGGTCTCGAGGTTTTTGGCGAGGGATTCGAGGTTTCCACAGAGAAAGTGCTGGCGGTTCGGCCCGGTCCATCCGTGGCTGGTTTTCCAGTCGCTGAGCACATACACAGGCACCACTTGCTCCGCTGCCTTCGTGGCGTGATGAAGCGCTGTGTTGTCCGTGAGTCGAAGATCGCGGCGGAACCAATGAAGGACGGTCTTGGGCATTAGAAGGCGTGGGAAAGGCAGGTGAGATGCGTTTGGGACGGTTCTTTGGATTCGGTGGGCGGCTTTGCTTTGATGGGCTGGATGTGGTGGTTGTGCTTGAAAAGAGCGCCGTGTTCCAGCAGGGAGCGTTTTTCAGCCTTAGCATGAAGCTCCATCTTCCAAACCATCCCACGCAGATCTATCTCATCCGCCATGGCGAGGTGGCGGAGCGCTATCACAAGGTCTTTGGCGGATCGCGCATCGACATGGAACTGTCCGCGCTCGGGCAGCGTCAGGCCGAGGCGGCGAAGATGTGGCTCGGCGACACGAAACTGGACGCCATCTACGCCAGTCCCATGCGGCGCGTGCGCCAGACGCTGGCACCCGCCGCGGAGGCGCGTGGCATGACGCCTATGTTCCTCGACGGTCTGCGGGAGGTGGATTTCGGCGACTGGACCGGTCACCGCTGGGACGAGGTGCAGTCGATTTTCGGCGTCAGCGCCTTTGACTGGCTGGAGATCATCGAGAATGACGGCATCCCGCACGGGGAGCCAGTGGAGGAGATCAAGTCACGCGTGGGTGCCTGCGCGCAGCAAATCCTGGCCGGTCATCCGCATCAGCGAGTGGCCGTCTTCTGCCACGGCGGCATCATCCGCGTCATGCTGGCACTGCTGCTGGACATGCCGCTGATGCGCATGGCCCATTTCAACATCGAATACGGTTCCATCTCCGTCGTGGAGGTGCAGCCGGAGAAAAAGCACGCCGTCGAGATCGAACTGCTCAACTTCCAACCGCCCCTGCCAGTCTGAGAGGCGGGAATCCCCAGCCTGTCAAACAACGGGCTACGGTCACTTTTCCACCGGCTTGCCCGCGGCTTCCCAGCCGGCGAAGCCTTCGTCGAGGTGGATGAGCTTTTCGAAGCCGAGTTTCTGGAAAACCTTCAATGCGCGCATGCTGCGGCCGCCGGCCTGACAGTGGACGAGGGTAGGCTGGGTCTTGTCTAGTTTGGCGAGCTGCGCCTCGAACTCGTCGCCCATGATGTCGATGTTTTTCGCGCCCTTGATGTGGCCCTCTTTGAATTCGTCCGCGGTGCGCACATCGACGATGACGACGCCGCCTGCGGCAATGAGTTTGAATGCGTCCTCTGCCTTGACGTGTTTGGGGGCGTCAGCGGCGAAGGAGAGGGAAGCGAGGAAAGTGGCGGCGAGGATGAGGAAGTGTTTCATGGGTGGAGGTGGGTGGAGAGGAGTCGGAAGTTAGATGTGAGAAGTGAGACGTCAGAGGTCAAGAGGTGGTGCAGCGAACTTCGACGGGCATGCGGGCGAGGCGGTTGTAGAGGCGGCGCAGGGCGAGCAACGGCCACCAGCGGTAAAGATAGATGTCGAGCGGCTTCCACATGGCGACCCAGCCGATGATGGTGAGGCCCTCGCGAGCGACGGTCTGCCAGTTTCCCGATGGAGGTGACAGCAACGTGGCGGTAATCTGGCAAATGGCGAGAAAGAGCAGACCGATGAGGAAGGAGGCGCGGCCCTCGCGCATGAGCTTTTTCAATTCCCTCAGCATCATGGCACCGCGATAATCGAAGTAGTGTGCCACCGAGTCAGCCACGAGCTTTTGCGGGTCGGACGTGTCGGTGGGGCGCTTCGCGAGATGGACGACGAGCTTCAGATCATGCTGGCGCGGGTGCTCCTGTGCCCAACTGACGATGAACTCCTCCGCGTCGTGGTCGAGATCGCGCTCATGGAAGGGCGAGGGGTCCATGGAGTTGAACAACTGGTTCAACTCCGTGAGCTTGACCTCGATGAGTCCTGTCATGAGCGCGATGAATGACGGCGTTTAAGCCTTGGCGGCGGCGTAGCCTTTGGCGACTTCCGCCCAGTTCACCACGTTCCACCAGGCGGCGATGTAGTCGGGGCGCTTGTTTTGATACTTGAGGTAGTAGGCGTGCTCCCACACATCGAGACCGAGGATGGGCGTGCCGAGATTTTCCTCCTCGATGATGCCTTTCATCAGCGGATTGTCCTGATTGGGAGTGGAGGTGACCTTGAGCTTCCCGTCTTTGGTGACGATGAGCCAGGCCCAGCCGGAGCCGAAGCGCTTCGTGCCGGCCTCGCCGAAGACCTTCTTGAAATCGTCGATGCTGCCAAAGGCGCTCTGGATGGCCTCGCCAAGCTTGCCTTCCGGACCTTTCGGCCCGCTGCCGGCCGGGGCCATCCATTTCCAGAACCAGGTGTGGTTCACATGGCCGCCGCCGTTGTTGCGGACGAGCATGCGCTGGGCCTCGGGAATGGCTGAAAGGTCAGTGATGAGCTCCACCGCGTCGGTTTTGGCGATGCTGGCTGCCTTGAGGGCATCACCGAGGTTTTTGACATACGCGGCGTGGTGCTTGCCGTGGTGGATGCCCATCGTCAGGGCGTCGATGTGCGGCTCCAGCGCCTCCGGTGCGTAAGGCAGCGCGGCCTGGGTGAGGTCGATGGCGGCCTGCGAGGCGGCGGGGACGAGAAGGGAGCCTGCGGCGGCGGTGGCGGTCGTGGTGAGGAAGGCGCGTCGGTTCATGGTGGTGGTGGGTTACGGGTGAAGAGGATCGGATGGAACCACAAAACGTAGCCCTGAGGCAAGGCCATTCAGCTTTCCTCACCAACTCGCGCCGCAGTCCTGCCTCCCACGAACATCTCGCAGGTACAGATAGCCTTCCACGCGGCTGCCGTCATCAAGGTCGATCAGCACGCGCTCGTACTCGCCACCCTCAATGTCTTCCAGGATGTCGAGGCGGGCCAGTCCGGGTTCGTCCACCTCCCAAATCTCACCTTCGATGGAAAGACCACCTGCATCGCGAACGAGGCCCGGGTAACCACCAAGATCGAACATGCGGTAACCCGGCGCGGTGCGCGCTTCGGCCACAAATCGCTGACCGGCGAGCCAATGGTGGTTCTCGCGTCCGCGTTTGAGGGTGCCATAGACAAAGAGGCGGGTCATTTCAGTTCGTCCTCCCGTTCGTCGAGCCACGAGGACAGCCGGTAGCGCTTCTCCGTGAGCTCATGCACGCGTTCGGGCATTCCGGGCAGCATGTCCGGCTGCAAGAGCACCGTTCCAGCCATCTGTGCGGCCCACCGTGGCCAGAAGTCGTCCTTCAGCGCCACCTGCTGCACGCTGCCTTGATGCAGCAGGCCCAGCTTGCCACGCCGCTGTCCTGCCCCGGCGATTTTCATCTTTCCACGCACGACATCATGCAGCGCGGGCGCGACGAAGCAGAATGGGTTCTCGATCAAATCCTCCGGCCCTGCGAGGCGGCATCCCGCAAAGCCCGCGTCCACGAGCGCTCGCGCGAGCGAGTCGTGAATGAGCTGGTAGCTGTCGAGCGGTCGTGTCTCCGCCCACGGATGGCCGCCGGGCACGATGACAGAGTAGGTGAAATCGTTTTCATGCAGCACGACGCCTCCTCCGGTCCAGCGCCGCACGACGGGCCAACCGGGCAGTGCGGCTGCGAGCTTTGGCAGGCTTTGGGCGTAGCCGATCGTCACGGTGGGCTGTTCCCAGCGATACACGCGAAGCACTGGCAAGGGGCTCATCTCCAGCCAGGCCTGGTCCGCGGCCATGTTCCATGCGCCATCGTGCGGAGCGGGATCGTGGTGAAAGATGAGCTGGTCGAACATGGAGACGGTGATGGCGGCAAAGTGGAGAGGATCCGTCGCGATGCAGCCAGGATGTGGCCACGCGCGGGCATTTTATTTCGACGAATCGTCTGACTGCAACACACGCGGCACGGATGCATTAAAAATGCCCGCCAGCGAGGGGCTGGAGGGCAACGGATGCTTTTGGAGCGGGATTATTTGCCGAGCTTGGACAGGTATTTCGCCGGATTGGCATCGAACTTCTTCACGCACGGCTTGCAGCAGAGCTTCACCTCCTGCCGGTCATGCACCTTGGTGACGACCTTGCCCATGCTGCCGAGTTCGTTGCCCGTGACGAGGCAGACTTGGAGGGGGTAGGGCTGGACCTCGGCCGCGCGGGCCGGAGAGGGCAGGTTGAGGAGCAGGAGCGCGGCGCTCATGGCGGCGACGGCGAGGAGTTCGTTGAGCATGGTTTTCATGATGGGTTATTTGGAGTGTGGGTTTGGTTTTGGGGTGGGAATGAGTGGTGAGGCAGGTCAGGATTGGAACCGGCGCAGCCGGAGGGCATTGGCGATGACGGAGACGGAGCTGAGGCTCATCGCGGCGCCAGCGATCATCGGGCTGAGCAGCACGCCGAGGCTGGGGTAGAGCAGGCCAGCGGCGACGGGAATGCCGAGCGCGTTGTAAAGGAAGGCAAAGGCAAGGTTCTGCCGGATGTTCCGCATCATCGCACGGCCAAGCTGAATGGCGTGGACGATGCCGCGCAGGTCGCCGCGCACGAGGGTCACAGGCGCGGTTTCCATCGCGATGTCCGTGCCCGTGCCCATGGCGATGCCGACGTCAGCTTCCGCCAGCGCGGGCGCGTCATTGATGCCATCGCCGGCCATGCCGACGACGGCGCCGGGACGTTTCATCGAGCTGATGAACATGTGCTTCTCCTGCGGGGTGACCCCGGCATGAAAGCGCTCGATGCCCAGTGTGTTCGCGATGCGTTTCGCCGTGCGTTCGTTGTCGCCCGTGAGCATGACCACCGAGATGCCAAGCGCACGAAGCTGGGCCAGCGCCTCGGGCGTGGTGGGCTTGATGGGGTCGCTCACGACGATGACCGCCGCTGCCTGCCGGTCCACGGCAAGAAAGATGGCCGACTTGCCTTCGCCTTGATGTGGAGTCGCCAGTGCTTCGAGGACGCCGAGGTTTTCGACACCCTGCTCGCGCAGAAAGTCCACCTTGCCGACCACCACCGTCTGGCCATCCACCCTGCCGCTGACGCCCGCTGCCGGCGCGGACTGAAAGTCGGGCACCTCAGGCAGAGCGAGCTTCTTTTTCTCGGCCGCCTGGACCACGGCATAAGCCAGCGGATGCTCGCTATGACGCTCCAAAGCCGCCGCCAGACGAAGCGCGGCGTCGATATCAAGATGCCTTTGCGGCGCCAGGAGAACCTCGGTCACCTCGGGTTTGCCGAGCGTGAGCGTGCCGGTTTTGTCCACCGCCAGCATGTTCAGCGCGGCCAGCTTCTCGATGGCTTCCGCCTGGCGGATCAGCACACCCATCTTCGCACCACGACCGATGCCGACCATCACGCTCATCGGCGTGGCGAGTCCGAGCGCACAGGGACAGGCGATGATCAAAACCGCGACCGCATTGGCGATGGCATAGGCCAGCGAAGGCTGCGGCCCAAGCCACAGCCAGAGCGCAAAGGTGACCGCTGCCGCGACCAGCACCGCAGGCACAAACCACGCCGCCACCTTGTCCGCCAGAGCCTGGATCGGGGCGCGGCTGCGCTGCGCCTCGCCGACCAATTGGACGATCTGCGCCAGCATGGTGTCCGCGCCGACCTTCTTCGCCTGCACCAGCAGGCTGCCGCGCTGGTTCAGCGTGCCGCCCGTCACCCCGGCGCCGGCGGTTTTCTCCACAGGATCGGGCTCGCCAGTGAGCATGGATTCGTCCACCTGGCTGCTGCCCTCGATCACCACGCCATCCACGGGAATTTTTTCCCCGGGACGCACACGCAGGCGCTGCCCGGCCTGCACGGCATCGAGCGCCACATCCACATCGCCCTCAGGCGTGACGAGCCGCGCGGTTTTGGGCTGCAGGCCCAGCAGTTCTTGGATCGCACTGCCCGTGCGCGCCCGCGCCCGCAGCTCCAGCACCTGCCCGAGCAACACCAGCACGATGATCACGGCCGCTGCCTCGAAATACAGAGGCAGCCGGCCATGCATGTCTTCGAGCGATTCGGGGAACAACCCGGGCGTCAGCATGGCTGCAAGGCTGAACGCGTAGGCCGAGCCGACCCCCAGCGCGATGAGCGTGAACATGTTCATGCTGCGATGCCGCAGGGAAATCCACGCACGCTCAAAGAACGGCCATCCGGCCCAGAGCACCACCGGGGTCGCCAGGATGAGCTGCATCCAGCGCGCCACCGTGCCGTTCGCCCACTCCGCGTGGCTCAACGCAGGCACGAGGTGCGCCATGGCGGTGACAAAGACGGGCAGCGTCAGCAGCGCGCTCAGTTTGAACCGTCGTGTCATGTCACGCAGCTCCGCCTGGTCGTCCGCCTCCTCGCTCTCGGTGACCGTCATCGGGTCCAGGGCCATGCCGCACTTGGGGCACGTGCCTGGATGATCCTGCCGCACATCGGGATGCATCGGGCAGGTGTAGATGGTTTTTGCCTTCGGCTTCCAGGCCGGATTACGCTCCAGCGCCATGCCGCACTTTGGGCAGATGCCCGGTTTGTCGGATTCCACGCCGGGGCACATCGGGCAAAAATACTTCGCCGTGGCGGAAGGCTTCACTTGCGCGTCAGGGTGGTGACCATGCGCGTGGCAGGCGTGTGTTTCGTGGGCGGGCGTGGCATGGCAGCAGCTTGGCGCAGGTGTTTTCGGCTGGCTGTGACAGCAGGATGGGGACGAATGGCTTTTCATGATGGGGATGAGTTGTGAGTCGGACCGTTGAGGCCTTCATGAATCGCTCACGCGCGAGCCTGAAATCTGTTACAGCATGAAATCGCCGCGCTCCCCGCGTATTTTGGCAATATGAACGCCGATCCGTTGATTGCCCAGCTCGATGCCTTCGTGGGCTTTGTCCGTTCCCGCACCGGCGACCCGGAACTGGCCGCGGACATCGTGCAGGAATGCCTGCTCAAGGCCATGAAGGCGGAAAACGTGCCCGAGGATGCCGAAGGCGTCGTCACCTGGTTCTACCGTGTGCTGCGTCATGCCATCATTGATGCACATCGTCGGAAAACGACGCGTGACACCGCTCTGGAAAAGTTCGCGCAGCAGTGGCCGGAGTCGCCATCGCTCGAGGATGAAAAAGCCATCTGCCAGTGTGTGCTGCGACTGCTGCCCGAGCTGCCAGCAGGTGACGCGGAGCTGCTCCGCCGTGTGGATCTCGGCGGCGAATCACCCACGGAGATCGCCGCGGCGGCCAACGAGCGTGTGAACACGCTCAACGTGCGCCTGCTGCGTGCCCGCCGCAAACTGCGCGAGCAGGTGGAGCTCACTTGCCGTGCCTGCGCCACGCACGGCTGCCTGGATTGCGACTGCGGTTGAGGTGATTCGCCTTGGCAACGCATCAGTGCAGGATGACAAAACTGCCATCTGGACATGCATAGGCGGCGGGAAAGCTCCACAGCGGGAGCTTTCCCCCGTCTCCGGAGCTCGAGACCCGCCCTGCCTGATCCAGCAAGTCCCAGTGCAACGTGCCAGCCTTGTTCCAGCCTGAGCCGATGACGCTCGCAATGAGCAGTTGCTGTCTTGTGTTCAGGGCCAGCGCGGGATGTTTGGCGTTTTTGGGCCCGATTTTCTGTCCTGAAGTCGCGGAAGCCCCCAACTGAGCCAGGATGATCCGGCCGTCATTTTCCCAGGCGGCACGAAGCGATGGGCTGGCGGGCAGCAGACTGGCGCTGCTCATGGGGCACATGGCCACACGCCAGTCGTCCAGTGGCGTCAGGGTGCTGCGTCCGGCCCTGTGGATGAGCAGGACCATGCCACGCGACATCGGTTCAGGCGCACCACGGTAGAGAACGGACAGCGTGTCATCGGCTGCCAAATGCGCGCGGAGAGAGCAGCAGGCGCAAACCCCGGGCGTTTGCTGATTCAGGGGCTGCGGAATTGAAAAGGTGCGGCCATCATCGGTGGAGGAGCGTGCAAAGACGAGGCGGCTGGCTTCTCCCTGCGTCCCGGCAGGCGCGGCATGCCAGACGACGCTGACGTGGCCCTGGTCATTCGCGGCGATGGAGGCGCCGCCATCCAGAGCGGTGGTGTCCCCCATCAGATCCTGCTGTGCGCTGAAGGCTTTCGCGCCGGGTTGAAGCCGGGCATGCAGCAGCGGAGCACGCATCATCAGCTCCTTCTTGCCACCGGTATTGCCATTCCAGATGACCTGCACGCTGCCGTTTTTCCGAGAGCGATCTGCGCCCCACGGATGGTGCCCGTGGCGATGGCGGAGCGTGGCTCGCTGTTCACCGTGACCGGGGTGCTCCATGCGCCATCCTCCAGCCTTCGTGTGGCGTGGCGGATGTCGCATGCCTTGGGATCACCCAGGAGATAAACCAAATGGACAACGCCGGACGAAGAGAGGACAACCTGTGGTTGAATGCCAGGCTCAGGCAGCGTTTCGACGCGCACCTGGCCTGGTAATGACAAAGGCAGCAATAGCAGGAGGAGAAGAAGGTGATTCATTTCGGCTGGTGACGATGACACGTTCGCCTGTGTGGAAAACTTGGATGGTTTTGCGCGCGAGCACAGGGATTGAGTCCTTACTTCGGCAGCTTCGCCATGAATTTTGCAGGATTCTCGTTGAACTCATCGACGCAGGGTTCGCAGCAGAATTTCAACTGCTGGCCGTCATGGACCTTTGTGACGGGCGTTCCCATGCTGCCGAGTTTGTTTCCGCTGACGATGCAAACGTCGAAGGGGTAGGGTTTCGCACCGCCTGTCGTGGAGCAGGATGCGAGAATGAAGAGCGTGGTGGTGACCAGGATGCCAGTGATTGTTTTCATGATTTGTTTTGGATGGAGGTGGTTCTGCAAAGGCCTGCCTGTGGCGCGTGGCGCAGGCAGACCGTGACTTTTCAGGCTAGTGCTGCGTGCAGTGATGCAGTGTGCCGCCGCACGATGCGCAGGAATGCCGTGTCACACTGCCTGATTTCAACAGTGCGACGACCTTGTTCTCGCAGTCCGGGCAGGACATGCTGCTTGCGTGCCGCAGCGTGACAATGCCTTTCGTTCCAGGATTAGTGCCCGACGAGGGTGCCATGTAGTGGATGGTGTGGCATTTGTCGCAACTGACCGCGGTTTTTGGGCCTGATGGCGGCGCCTGGCAGGACGCGAGCAGCATGGTGCCGAACGTGCCGATGCCAAGGATGAGTGTGTGTATCGATTTGGTTTTCATGGTGTTGTGTTTTGGTTTCGGTTTGGTTGTTGATGGCGGGATTGCCATCAAAATCGGAGCAGCACGCCGGCGCCGAGGCCGAAGTCGCTGTGGTAGGAAAAGGTGAGCGAGGTGGATCGCGTGAGCGTGTAGTCCGCGCCGGCCGTCCACTCCCACTGCGTGCCGGTGTCGTAAAAGACCTCTCCCCACACGCCGAGGCGTGGGGTGAGCTGGAAGCGCTTCGCGAGCGTGAATCGCGCGTCGCCCTCGGTGTCGAGGCTGACATTCGCCCACACCATCAGGGGCAGGCGGTAGTTGAAACCGATGAGGCCGCGATCCTTCGCATCTTCATCGTTGGTAAGCCGGTAGCCTGCGAAGGCCTGGAAGTTCATGTTAAAGTAGCGCTGGTAGAGGAAGTCGATCTCATACTGAGGCTCGTCCACGCGCTCCCACCCGACTTCCCACGCGAGCATGAGGTCGTTCTTCGGATTCATCCACGTGATCAATCCCTCGCTCATGTGCGACTGGATCGATGCCGAGCCCCAGAGGTAGGACATGTCATGCGAATGCTCGCCGAGGCCCGCGGCGTGCTGCAGGCTGTGCTTCTCCGCCGAGGCGGGAGCCTCAGCCGGTGAAGCTCGGCTCGCATGACCCGAAGCGCCTGCCTTGTCCTCATACCGGAACACCCGAGCCATGCCGCTCATCATGTGATAAAGGATGTGGCAGTGGAACATCCAATCCTTCTCCTCGTTCGCCTCGAACTCGATGACGCGTTTGCTCATCGGCGGCACATCGACCGTGTGCTTCAGGGGTGAAAAGCGGCCGTTGCCCATGAGCAGGCGGAAAAAATGCCCGTGCAGATGAATCGGATGATGCATCATCGAGTCATTCACGAGCTCCAGTTCCACAATCTCGCCCTTCTTGATCATCACATAAGGCTCCTGCGCGATGGTTTTGCCATCGAAGCTCCAGATGTAGCGATTCATGTCGCCCGTGAGGTGCATCGTGATCTTCCGGCGCGGCAGTTTCGCGGGCAATGTCGTGTCCTGGGTCGCCTTCAGCAGCCGGTAGGGCGATCCCGGCCGCGGGAGGTTCAGCGAGGCACGTGGATCGTCTTCCTGCTCCTCCAGCGCGAGATTCAGCATCTCATCCATCTGATACAGATTCGGCCGCGGCGGATCAGAGGCCTGTTTCAGCGTGCCGCTGCCAAAAAAGGCCGATGCATGCCCGCTGCCGTCCTGCGAGGTGAATCGCAGCTCGTATTGACCGGACTCCGGCACGGTGATGATGAGGTCGTAAGTCTCCGCGATGGCCTGGAGGAAGCGTTCCACCTTCACCGGCTGCACCGGCGGGCCATCGGCCGCCACGATCGTCATCGGCCCGGCGGACGAGTGCAGGTAAAAGTAAGTCGCCGCGCTGGCATTGACGATCCGCAGCCGCAAGCGCTCCCCCGGCCGGCCTCCGAGATGGACCTGACGCTGTCCATTGACCAGAAAGGCGTGATAACCCACGTCCGAGATGTCCATCGGCATCATGCGATCCCACTCGCGCCGGAAGTAGTCCTTCAAGTTCCCACGTTGCCATGCGCCGAGGATGGTCTGTGAGTTCCGGCGCATGAGACCGAAGTAATCCGTGCCACGCATCAGCATGCGCATGACCTCGTGCGGATTGAAGTTCGTCCAGTCGGAGAGCACCAGCACCTGCTCGCGATCCGCTTTCACCGGCTCGCCACCACGCGGGGTGACGACGATGCTGCCATACACACCGTTCTGCTCCTGAAAGTGTGTGTGCGAGTGATACCAGTAGGTGCCGCTGTGCCGCAGATCGAACTCAAACGTGTGCGCGCTGCCAGGCAGGATCGGCTGCGTGGTCACATGCGGCACGCCGTCCTGCTCGTTCGGCAGGAGCAACCCATGCCAATGAGTGGATGTCTCCACCTTGAGGTGATTGTGCACACGGATGCGTGCCCATTCGCCCTCGCGAAAGTGCAGCGTGGGACCGGGAATGCCACCATTGATGGTGAATCCGCGCACCGCCTTGCCCGCCGGGCGCACGGTTTGCTCGCGGATGTGCAGATCATACTCGATCACGCGCACACCGGCGGGAATGCGTGATGTTTTGCAGTCGTCGCAGGCCAGCACGGCCAGCGAAGGCCCAAAGAGGGCGAGTAGGAGGAGTCGTTTCATGAAATTGAGCGGCTGAAGGTTCGATAAACCACGCCCGGGCACGCAATGACCCCTTTTGGGCCGCGACGTGCGGGCACAATGCGTCCGTGAAGGACGCTGCCTCAATTCAAAAACGAGCAGAACAACACCGCGAGCCGCACCTGTGGAACGCGGGCTCCTTCTGCCTCGTGGTGAGAAAAGCGTGTGGCCTTTGTCTCCACTCGGCGATTGGGTTGAGTCAGCGTCGAAGCTGCATCCACCCACACGGGTTGGGGAAACACTTCCCGGCTTGATGGTAGTGTTGGTTGAGCTGGTTCAGCCGGCGTGGATGGTGTCACGCAACCGCAGACGGCCATTTCCTCCCCGACCAGCCCGCTACAACAGCCCATGGCACAGGTTTTCGCCGCTGTATCGTCCGGCGCTGACCGCACAGGCCATGCATGCGCTAACAGTGCGATCAGAACGAGGATATGACGGAACAAGCTCATGGGTTCATCCGTGCAGACGCAAGATTCGAGGAATGATTACACCCTTTATTCCCTGCTGCCTCTTTTTTTTGTTGTTGGCCCGCCGGTGATTGCAAAGACAGGACGCGCGTCACGGCACGTTTTGAGGAGGGTAAGATGAGCAGTTTTCGTCTCCGACCACGCTTTTCGCACACACTTGACCTCGCCATGGAGGAGGTGCGGGAGCGCATCGTGCGGCAGGCCCATGGGGATGGCGACCGTTGCGAGGTGAAGTGCTTCCCCGGCTATCTCACCCTGCGTATTCCGGACGCGGACCAGCATTATTGGTCACCGCAGTTGAATCTGAGCCTGGAGAGCGACGCGGATGGCAAAACACGCGTCGAGGGCACCTACGGGCCGAACACGAACGTTTGGTCCACCTACCTCTACGCCTACCTGCTGGTGGGTACGCTGGGGCTCTTTTCCGGCATCTTCGGCGCGTGCCAGTGGTGCATCGGCGACAGCGCGTGGGGGCTTTGGATCTTTGCCGCGATGGTCGCGCTGGCGGGCGGTCTCTACGTGCTGGCGCAGTTCGGGCAGAAACTCGCCGCGCAGCAGACATTCCTGATCCATCGCGTCTATGAGGACGCGGTCGGGCATGCGGTATCGGTATCGTGAGGCCAGCGCGGTGAAAAAAAAAAGCACGGGCCGCGCGGCCCGTGCTTCGGATCTGGATGGCTTCTCAGAGGGCTCAATAACGGCCGCGGCTCTTGTTGCCGCTGTAGCCGCCGCGCTCGCCATAGCCGCCGCCACCACCGCCACCGCCGGAGTAGGCAGGGCGCTCTTCTTTCGGGCGCGCTTCATTGATCGCGAGGTTGCGGCCCATGAAGTCCTTGTCGTTCAGGCCGCGGATGGCCTCCTGCATCTCGCCAGGGCTGCTCATCGACACGAAGGCAAAGCCACGTGGACGGTTGGTCATGCGGTCCATCGGAAGGAAGACTTCGGTGACCGAGCCGTAATCGGAGAAAAGCGTGCGGATGTCGGATTCGAGGGCGGAGAAGGGCAGGTTGCCCACATACATTTTGGTGTTCATATCTTTATCTTGTCTGGTTCAGCCAGCCTCAAGGCGGACACGACGAGCTCCAACTGCGGATTTCAGAACACCAACGAATCCGTAGAAACACCTGATGAACAGCTCGGTCTGGCCTGCATCAGGTTGACTTGCGAAGAGTGCATCGCCCCGTTTTGGCCCAATAGCAAACGCGCATTTGGATTTCTTGCCCTCGCAGGCATCAAGCCTGCCTCTGCCTCAACTCGACGAGCGCGTTGAGGATCTTGACGCGGTTCATCTCATGGACCTCGATCTTTTCGCCAATCTTCGGCACGAGCGTCACAGTCAGCTCGCCGCCGAGGTGCTCGCGGAATTCCTCCAGGCCTTCCAGGATCGCTGGTTCGCCGCTGCGCCCGTTGTCAAGCAGGTGGGGCGAGTAGGTGGCGAAACCGATGCGTTCGATGAGGTTGAGCACGCGCTCGCATGTTTCGGCATCAAGGATGCCCTGCATGCGCGAATAGACGAGATCGACGGCCATGCCGATCGCCACCGCCTCGCCATGGCTGACAGCGAATTTGGAGATCTGCTCCAGCTTGTGCGCCGCCCAGTGACCGAAGTCGAGCGGGCGGGCGGAGCCGAGCTCAAAAGGATCACCGCTCGTCGCGATGTGCTCCACATGCAGCTCCGCGCTGCGCTGGACGACCTTTTCCAGCGCCTCCTGCTGCAACGCGGCGAGATCGTCCGCCATGGCCTCGATTTGCTCGAAAAAAGCAGCGTCTCGGATGAGGGAGACCTTGATGGCCTCAATGATGCCGTTGCGGCGCTCACGCCGTGGCAGTGTTTCGAGGAAGGCGAAATCGTTCACCACCGCGTAGGGCACCTGGAAGCTGCCGATCCAGTTCTTTTTGCCAAAGTAGTTCACGCCGTTCTTCACTCCCACACCGCCATCACCCTGGGAGAGCGTGGTGGTGGGAAAACGCACATGACGGATGCCGCGATGCGCCGTGGAGGCGGCAAAACAGACCAGGTCGAGCACCGCGCCGCCGCCGATGACGAAGACGTAGCTGTGGCGGTCCAGTCCGGCCTCGTTGATGGCGTCCCAGCAGCATTCCACGAGGCGAAGGTCGTTTTTGCAGGCCTCCCCGCCGGGAATGACGATGGGCGTGTCCACGAGGGTGAATGCCTCCGCGTGCGCCTCGCCGTAGCCCGTGATGTCGTCGATCAGGTCAGGGTTGGCGGTCGCCACGGCCTCGTCCACAAACACGAGCACGCGGGGCAGCTTGTGCGGGTGGTCGCGCGTCAGCAGGTCGCGGATGGTGTTGTTTCGGGCCACAAAAACCTCCCGCGTGAAAAGGATGCGGTGGGTGTGTTCAAGCCTGATGGTTTTCTCCAGCATTAAAAGGGTCGGTTCTGTGCCGCTGTCCGGGGTTTTGGTCAACGGGGAAAGCCCAAACGGGCCGCGAAGATCGTTTCTAGCGGCGTGCCCCGCTCACGTCGCCGCCACCCGGCGCTGCCACAGGCGCAGAAGCGGCGCGAGGGCGGTGAAAACGAGCGCCAGGGGCACGGAGACGGTCGAAACGGCCAGCGCATCCACGATGGCGACTCCTGCGAGCAACCAGCCCACTGCCTTTCCGATAGCCGGGCCTCCCTGGCGCATGGTTTGGGTGGCATAAGCCACCAAAATCGCGAACGCGGCCAGGACGACGAGCTGCCAGGGATCGGCCATGTCTGTTGCAAAACGCCGTGCGCACAAGATTGCCGGCAGGTAGAGCATCACGAGCGCCACGAGCGTTGTCAGGGCGGGCAGGGTGCCTTTGCGATGCTCCATCCGCGCCGCCAGTGTGATGCCGACGATGTAACAGCCGAGCGCCAAGGCGTGCGGGATCACTTGATGCAGTCCGGCCGGCATGAAACCCAGATCCACGGTTCGCTGCGCACCAAACAGGTGAAACGTGAGGATGCTGCCCATATGCGTGTCGGACGCCACCGCTGAGGCTGCCATGAGATATAGCAACACACGGCATGCACCCATGATCAGCACTGATCCAGCCCATTGCTTGTGATAAAGATCGTAAAACACGATTGCAGCCGCGAGAAAGGCGGTGATTTGGGGGCTGGCACCCAGCAGCACCGCCAGCGTCGATCCACCGAGGAGCATGGCGACCGAAACGATCCACGCCGCCTTCAAACTCACCTGCCCGCTCGGAATCGGACGTTCCTGGCGATGCTCGCGGTCGAATTTCACATCCGCGGCATCATTGAGGATCATGCCGCCGGTGTAGAGCAGCGATCCGGCGAGGATGAGCCACCAGAGACGAGCATCGGCCGGTTCTCCGCCAGCAATGAGCCACGCGGCCGTGACATTGGTCCAGACGGTGGGCAGGTTCGAGATGCGGGCGAGGTGGAGCCAGGGTTTCATGAGTTCCCGGTTCTCTGTTCCCAGTTCGCCGTTGTGCAACCTGGAACAGCGAACCCGAACGGCTTCACAGCATCGCCTGGATAAGTGGCAGCATGCCAGAGTAGAGCGTGCTGCCGCCACGGCGGGAGAGCTGCTCGTTGACGAGCTCCGCGTCGCTGTCCGCGTCGGCCGGGAGAAGTTCCTTGTGCTCGTGCTGGCCGCAGGTGGCGCAGACGTGGACGAAGGACGAGTCGCAATCGCGCCGCACCTCGCCGCGCAAGCCCACGCCTTCGAGGACGAGGCTTTGGAGGGCGTGGCCGCTGTCTTTTTCGACGAGTTCAAGCTGTAGCGTCGTGTTGAGGCGCTTGTTGATCCACGCGGCCAGCAGCAGCGCGGTCATGCGCTGGCCTTTCAGGTGGGTGATGGTCAGTTTGCGCAGCTTGGAGAGGTTTTGCAGCGCGGCGGCATCCTGGAAGCAGCCAGCCAGCGCGGTGCGCATGAGGTGGGAACGCGTCCAGGCCAGATCGCGCACATCAAAACGGGCTGTTGCCTCGCGCTGCGCGGCCAGCAGCGCGTCGAACTGCCGCGAAGGATCGCTCCAGCGCGCGGAGTCGATGATGAGCGTGTCGATGCGGGAGTAAAAACGTTCGTGGAAGTTCTTTGTGAGGTCCGCCTGCCACCAGACGACCAGCGGCAGATCGCTGTCGAGATGCGCGAAGACGATGTTCTGCACCTGCGCGGCATCACCGCCCTCCAGCACAAAGCTGATCTGCTCGCTGCACACCGCCTGCCTGCCCTGGTAGGGGCGGCACAACGCCTGAATCCATGCCCGCGCGCGCGGCGGCTGCGCCTCCGGCAGCGCGAGGATCAACAAGGCCCGGCAGGCATGCTCCGCCGCCACGCGGTCGAGCAGGTCATTATCCGCGGCCAGGAAGGAGCTGTCCTCCGTGTAGATCGCCAGATTGATCAGCGAGGCGCGCGTCTTCGCCTCGTCGCTCTCCCACAGCTTCTTCAGCTCGCGGTCAATGCGCGAGATGGGCGTTTCAAGACCGAGGCGGCCGAGGTCGGATTCGTTGAGCGAGGAGGCAGGCATGGGCGTGTGCGTTCCAGATTACAGCAGCCGCCATTCGCGGCCGTCCTGGCGCAGCAGGTCGTCGGCCTCTTTGGGTCCCCAGCTTCCCGCCGGGTATTCATGCATCGGCGGCGGGTTGGCGGCCTTGTGCCAGGCGTGCTCGATCTCGTCGATGAACTTCCACGCGTTCTCCACCTCGTCGCGGCGGGCGAAGAGCGTGGCGTCGCCGGCCATGGCGTCGAGCAGCAGGCGCTCGTAGGCCTCGGGGCTGGCCTTGCCGAAGCTGTTGCTGTAGCGGAAGTCCATCTTCACCTGCTGCATGTTCATCGCCTGGCCGGGTTGTTTGCAGAGGATGCGCAGGGCGATGCCTTCGTCCGGCTGGATGCGGATGACGAGGGTGTTCTCGCTGTTTTTGATGAGGTTGCTTGTCGCAAAGGGCACCTGCGGCGGCTTCTTGAAGTGGACGCTGATCTCGGTGGCCTTTTTGGGGAGCTGCTTGCCCACGCGGATGTAGAAAGGCACGCCCTGCCAGCGCCAGGTGTCGATAAAAAGGCGCAGCGCCACATAGGGCTCTGTTTTCGACTCAGGATTTACCCGATCCTCCTGCCGGTAGCCGACACGCGGCACGCCATCGACGCTGCCGGCGGTGTATTGGGCGCGGATGACGTTTTTGCCGACGGCCTCCGGGCCGACGAGCGGGCGCAGGGCACGGATGACCTTCACCTTCTCGTCGCGCACGGAATCCGCGCTCAAGTCAGTGGGCGGCTCCATGGCCACGAGGCTGAGGAGCTGGAAGAGGTGGTTCTGCACCATGTCACGGAGCGCGCCGGCGGTGTCGTAGTAGCCTCCGCGCCCGCCCTCCATGCCGAGATTTTCCGCGCAGGTGATCTGGACGTGATCAATGTAGCGGGAGTTCCAGTTCGGCTCGAAGAGCGCGTTGGCAAAACGCAGCACCATGATGTTCTGCGCGGTCTCCTTGCCCAGGTAGTGATCGATGCGGTAGGTGTCGCTCTCGTGAAAGGTGGCGTTGACCACCTCGTTCAGCGCGCGCGCGCTGACCAGATCCTTGCCAAAGGGCTTTTCACAGACCACGCGCGCCCATTTGCCGCCGACGCCCTCGTTGAGGCCGGTGGCACGCAGCATCTCCAGGATGGGTTTGAAGGCCTCCGGCGCGGAGGCGAGGTAAAAGAGCCGGTTGGCCGGCGCGCCGCGCTCCTGGTCAAACTGGTCGAGCAGCAGCTTCAAGTTCACATAACCGGCCGGGTCCTCGAACTCGCTGCGGTGGTAGTGGATGCACTGGGCGAAGCTGTCCCACAGCTCGTCATTATGGCCCTGGCGGCTGTTCTTGCGGTTTCCCGTCTCCAGCTCGGCGCGGAAGACCTCGTCGGTCTTCTCCCGGCGCGCAAAGCCCACTACCTTGAACTGCGGCGGCAGATCACCGCACGCGGCAATATTGTAGAGCGCAGGGATGAGCTTGCGATTGGTCAGGTCGCCCGTGGCACCAAAGATGACCACGGTGCAGGGTTCCGCGCGGTGGCGGGAGAGCAGCGTTTCTTGGAAGGGGTTTTCCAGCATGTCGAGTTTCGGGGGTGGCGGAGACTAGCCCGCCGCCCCTCGATGGCAACCCGCGATGCCTCCAAAGGCCGGGGGAAGGGGATGAAATGTGTTCATCGTCGCAATGAACGGCGTGTGTGACAGGGGATGATCGCGTGGATCGTTGTGCCATCATGAACCGCC
Organism: Verrucomicrobiaceae bacterium; assembly: GCA_015075365.1. Taxonomy (GTDB): domain Bacteria; phylum Verrucomicrobiota; class Verrucomicrobiia; order Verrucomicrobiales; family Verrucomicrobiaceae; genus Prosthecobacter. The sequence continues at coordinate 1,018,516 of JABTUN010000002.1, read as the reverse complement.
TCCAACTCGTCTGCCTCGTCGTTTTTGCCTCACCACTTTTCGCCCAAAAGGCCCAAAAAGCCAGCACACCGCCGCCGACGAAGCCGCCGCTGGTCAGCGTGGACATCACGAAGCTGCCGGAGGGCGCGACGCATCTCGATCTGTGGCTGCTGTGCGGGCAGTCGAACATGAAAGGCCGCGGAGTCATGCCGGAGGAGCCGAAAAACGACCCGCGCATCGTCATGATGCACAAGATGGACGACCAGTGGTATCTTGCGCGGCATCCGCTGCATCTCACGGGCGACGCGAAGACCTTCCAAGGCCACGACAACGCCGGCGTCGGCCCCGGGCTGGCCTTTGCCGAGGTGCTCGCCGCGCAGGACAAGACCGCCGCCATCGGCCTCGTGCCCTGCGCCGTCGGCGGTTCCTCCATCAAGCTCTGGCAGAAAGGCGCGAAGCTTTACGAAGACGCCCTCCGCCGCTCCAAACTCGCCCTGCAAACCACCGCGCCCGTCAAAGCACGCCTCCGCGGCATCCTCTGGCTGCAAGGCGAGGCCAACGCGAACGCCGAGGAACTCCCCCTGCACGCCAAGCGCCTCCGCGCGATGATTGAAGCCTTCCGCGCCGACCTCGCCCAGCCCGATCTGCCTTTCATCGCCTGCACCGTGGGTGAGATGAGGGACGAGCCGCAGCTCGCCAATCTCAAAGCGATGAACGAAATCCAGCTCGCCCTGCCGAAAAGCGTCCCGCACACCGCCTGCGTCGATGCCCGCGATTTGAAGACCCACATCGGCGACAGCGTCCACTTCGACACCGCGGCGCAAAACGAGATCGGGCGGCGCTTCGCTGCCAAGATCATCGAGATGACGGGGCGTTAGGCATTGGGTGCCGTTCCACCTCAACAAGTCGAATCGGAGTGTGAGATGTCATGACAGCCGGCGTTATTCTCGCCCGTCTTTTCCCATGAAAACGATCCTCGCCTGCCTCCTTGCTGTTTCCGTCATCCACGCTGAACCCAAGCCGCTTTTTGACGGCAAAACCTTCAACGGATGGGAAGGTGACACCGGCACCGTGTGGCGCATTGAGGATGGAGCACTTGTCGCGGGCTCGTTGGAGAAAAAGCAGGAGAAGAACAACTTCCTCGCCACCACGAAGGAGTATGGCGACTTCGAGCTGACGCTGAAATGGAAGCTGGAAGGCACGGAAGGCTTTGTGAACGGCGGCGTGCAGTTCCGCACCGAACGCATCCCGAATCACCACGAGGTCTCCGGCTACCAGGCCGATCTCGGCAAGGGCTACGACGGCGCGTTGTATGACGAGAGCCGCCGCAAGAAAATGCTGGCCCAGCCTTCGCCCGAAGTGCTCGCCAAGGCGCAGAAACCACTCGGCGAGTGGAACGTCTACCGCATCCGCGCGGAGGGCAACCGCATCCAGATCTGGCTCAATGGTGTGCAGACGGTGGACTACACCGAAACGCAAGGCGTGGTCCTCGAAGGTGGCAAATCGATGGTCATCAAACCCACCGGCATCATCGCCGTTCAAATCCACGGCGGCGCCACCTCCATCGTCCGCTACAAGGACCTCATGATCGAAGAACTCCCGGCGAAAAAGTAATCAGCCCCTCCCATGCGCCTCCTTTCTGCTTTCCTGCTGGCATGCAGCGCCGGCCTTGCCGTCGCTGAACCGTTTGAACTCAAGCTCAACGACGTCATTGCGCTCGCCGGCGGCTCGAACATCGAGCGCACTCGCTTCAACGGCTACCTGCAAACCAGCCTCATCGCGTCGAAGCCAGAGCTGAAGATCAAAGTGCGCAACTTCGGCTGGGAAGGCGACACCGTCTTCGAGCAATGGCGCGATGGCGGCAACTACCAGAATCTCGACCCCAAACGCGCCGCCGCCGAGAAACGCATCAGCGCTGAAACCGGCACCGATAGCTGGCGTCAGCAACGTGACTGGCGTCAGCAGCTCAAAGAAGCCGGCGCGACGGTGGTCATCGCGCAATTCGGTCAGATGGAGTCGCTGAATGGCGTCGAGAAGCTGCCTCAGTTCATTGAGGCCTATGAGAATCTCATCGCGGAGTTTGCGGATGAGGGGCGGCGGGTGGTGCTGGTGTCCCCAGTGCCGTTTGAAGGATCGCTGGAGGCACAAAACGCAGCGATCCTCCAGTATTCACAGGCCGTCAAAGCGCTCGCGGATCGTCTTCGACAGCCCTTCATCAATCTTTCGTCTTTGATGATGGCCACCACGCCTCGGCGAATGGACAACGGCTATCAGCTCAATGAGGCCGGGCACCACATGATTGCGAACATGATCGTCGAAGGTCTCGGATTGAAGCCTGTCACCAACGAAGCCGTCCGCGCCCAGGTCCTCGAATTCGAGCGGCTGTGGTTCGACTACTGGCGGCCGATGAACTGGTCGTTCCTCATGGGAGATCGCACGAACGTGCCGTATTCGCGGGACTGGAAGGACTCGACGAAGCGGTTGTTTCCGCAGGAGATGCAGGACTTCCTGCCGCTGCTCGATCAGGCGGAAAAAAACATCTGGGCGGCCATGGAAGGCAAACCGGTGACGCCGATTGGTGTGCGTTCGTCGATCCCGGTCGAGCCGCCGACGGCGAAGCCGCAATCGCCGGAAGAAGAGCTGGCGTCATTTCAGATCATGGACGGTTTTGCGGTGAATCTTTTCGCCAGCGAGGCCGACGGCATCGTGAAGCCGATCCAGATGCGCTGGGATGAACGCGGTCGCCTTTGGGTGGCCTGCGCGGTGAGTTATCCGCAGATCAAACCGGGCGAAAAGGCCAACGACTACGTGCTCGTGTGCGAAGACACCGACGGCGATGGCAAGGCGGACAAGTTTCACAAGTTCGTGGAGGGCCTCTTCATGCCCGCAGGCCTCGAACTCGGCGATGGCGGCCTCTATGTGGCCCAAGGCACCGAGTTGCTGCACTTCAAGGACACCGATGGCGATGACAAAGCGGACACGAAGCGCATCGTGCTCGGCGGCTTCGGCACCGCGGACTCGCATCAGATGATCAACTGCATCAACTGGGGCTTCGGCGGCGAACTGTGGTTCACGCAAGGGCATCACATCTACTCGCGTGTCGAGACGCCGTATGGCGTGGAGACGCTAAATCGCGCGGGCGTGTGGCGCTATCGGCCACGCACCAGCCATCTCGATCCCTTTTTCCAATGGTCGAGCGCCGGAGCGAACTGCTGGGGCGTCACCACCACGGAATACGGCCAGGCCTTCCACAAAAGCGGCGCAAACATCGGCAGTTGGTTCACCACGCCAGGCATGGTGCGCTCCGATCTCGCCGTGAATGCGCAGGCGATGAATCTGTGCCTCGCGCCAATCAAACAGGTCGGTCAGGAGTTCCTGCACAGCAGCATGTTCCCGAAGGAAATGCAGGGCCGTATCGTCATCGGCGGCTATTACGCGAACCTGCTCGAATGGCACGAGCTGAAGTTCGAAAACGGCATGTTCAGCACCACGCGACTGCCCAACATCATCGAGACCAAAAACAATGTCTTCCGTCCCGTCGAAGTGCGCATGGGCCCCGACGGCGGCATCTATGTGGCGGATTGGTATAACCCGATCATCGGTCACTATCAGGCCAGCTACCGCCACCCCGACCGCGACAAAGAACACGGCCGCATCTGGCGCGTCACTTGGAAAACCGGCACCAAGGTCAATCCGGTCAATCTCGTCAAACAGAGCGCCGAGAAGCTCCTCGAACACCTCGACTCCAAAGAACGCTGGGCCTGGTATCAGACCAAACGCCTGCTCATCGAGCACGACACCAAGGAAGTGCTCGCCGCACTCGAAACGTGGACTCCCAAACAAAACGACTACCGCAAGCTACAGGCTCTCTCTCTTTACGAAGCGCATGAATCGCCGCGCCCCGAGCTGCTGAAGGCCCTTCTGCGCAGCACAGATGCTCGCATTCGTGCCTACGCGACACGCACGCTCTCCACTTGGGCACGCGATGGTCGTCTGCCGGACGCTTTGACGCTGCTGGAAGCTCAAATCGCTGACGAAGACGCTCTCGTGCGCCTCGAAGCCATCGTGGCGGCCAGCTACATCGCTGATGCACGCTCCGCCGTCATCGCCGCGCGAGCGCTCGACAAAGAATTCAACGGCTACCACCTGCATGCACTCACGAAGACGCTGCATGTGCTGAATCCGCTATGGTCGGCGAAACCGGCCTTCGAGAAGGACGAACATCTCATCTTTGCCCTGCAAAACGGCTGGGTGGAGAACAACCCGAATGATTTGAAGAACCTCAGCGGCGCCGCCATCGCCTACGCGCCGAATTCGAACGCCAAAGCCGCCGCGATCATGCGCGAGCAGATCGCGAAGCACGAAGGCGATCCCGAACGCCAGACGAAGTGGCTCAAAGCACTCGCCGGAACCGCGAGCGGCGACGATGTGGCCTTCATCTTCGAGCGCGCTGGTCAGAACGCTGCCGTGCTGGCCGCGCTGAAGGCCGCGAAGCCCGAGAATGCCGAAAAACTGCTCACGCCGTTGTTTGAGGCGCAAAACCCGGCTTTGCGTGCGCAGGGCATCCGGCTCGCAGGAGCGTGGAAAGTCAGCGCCTTCACCGAAAGCATCCGAAAGCTCGCGTTGGAGCAAAAACAGCCACAAGCGCTCGATACGCTCATCAGCCTGAAACCCGATGAAGTGGCCGCTTTGGCCCTGAAAGACACCGCGATGCTCTCCACGCTCGTTTCACGCACGGAAGGCCATGCGGCGCTGATGCGTGCTTTGCAGAAGAAGGACGCACTGGATGCCGCGCAGGCCAAAAAGGTGCTGCAGACACTCAACAACCTCGGCAAAAACGACGCGAAGCTCTCGCCGCTGCTCATGAAACTCGCGGGCATCAATTCAGCGCTGCCGACCTACACGAAGGAATACATCGCCAACATCGTGAAAGGCGCGAACACCTTCGGAAACGCCGCCGAGGGCAAAAAGATCTACGAAGCCGCCGGCTGCATCGCCTGCCACACGCCCGGACCCGCGAACAGCAAGATCGGCCCCGACTTGAGCGCCATCGCACGCGGTCTGCCCATCGACATGATCGTCACCGAGGTCGTCTGGCCCGCGCTGAACGTGAAGGAGAACTTCGAAGCCGCCACCGTCACGCTCAAAGACGGCACGGTCATCACCGGCTTCAAACAAACCGACACGGCGGACACGCTCACGATCCGGGACCTGACCGGAGCGATGATCGCGGTAAAAAAATCCGACGCGCAGAAGATCCAAACCGGCGGCTCTTTGATGCCGGACGGACTCACGGCCGGAATGAACGAGCAGCAGCTCGCGCACCTGGTCAAATACTTGAGCGAGCTTGGGAAGTAGCGTTGGGGCGCGGCGGCCGGCTCACTTGGCGCAATGCGCCTCAATCGCGGCCACGAGGCCTGGAATGGTGAACTGCTTCGCCTCGATGTCGATGGGAAGGCCGTGTTTCTTGAGCGTGGCGCTGGTGACGGGGCCGATGCTGGCGATCTGGATGCCTTCGGGCAGTTCGACCTTTAAATCGAGGAAGTGCTCGACCGTGGAAGAGCTCGTGAAGGTGATGATGTCCGCGCCCTCGTTCTTCAAGCGGGCGAGCGCCTCCAGATTGTCCGCTTTTTCCGCCACGGTGCGGTAAGCGACGGCCTCATCGACGATGGCGCCCAGGCCGGTCAGCTCGTTGGCAATGACTTCGCGCGTTTCAGCCGCCTTGACCCACAGGATGGTCACGTTTTCGAGGTTTTGGTGCTCCTTGAGGGCCTTCACGAGGCCTTCGGCCACGAAGTCCTTCTCAGGCATCAGATCGACGGCGAGATGCCGGGCGCGTACTTTTTCCGCAGTGCCGGGGCCGATGCAGGCGATGCGCGCGCCGCCGATGCTGCGCGTATCGTTGTAGATCTTGTCGAACATCTTGAAGAAGGCATCAACGCCGTTCGGGCTGGTGAAGATGATCCACTCGTATTTGTGACAGTCCTGCACCAGCTCGCCAAAGCCGAGCAGATCCTCCGGCTCCTCGATGCGGATGGTGGGCAGCTCGATCACGTCCGCGCCAAGGTCCGCGAGTTTGCGGCTGAGCACGCCGGCCTGGTGCCGCGTGCGGGTCACGACGACGCGTTTGCCAAAGAGCGGGCGGTTTTCGAACCAGTTGATGGCGTCACGCTCGGTGACGACATCGCCGATCACGGCGACCGCGGGTGCCTTGAAGCCGGCGGCCTTGACCTTCTCCGCCATGGTGCCCAGGGTGGCGACGAGCGTCTGCTGACGGCCATGGGTGGCCCAGCGCACGAGTGCCATGGGCGTGCCGGGTTTCGCACCGTGCTTGATGAGCGCGCCAGTGATCTCACTGATGCGCTCCACACCCATGAGAAAGACTTTCGTGCCCTCGGCCTGGGCCAGCTTGGCGTAATCAAGGGAGGTCTCGTCCTTCGTGGGGTCCTCGTGGCCGGTAAAGATGGTCAATTGGGAGGCGTGGGAGCGGTGGGTGACGGGAATGCCCGCGTAGGCCGGTCCCGCGATGGCAGAGGTGATGCCAGGGACCAACTCAAAGCGGACACCGGCCTCGGCGAGCTCCGCGGCCTCCTCCGCGCCGCGTCCAAAAAGCACGGGATCGCCGCCTTTGAGGCGGGTGACGACCTTGCCCTCGCCCGTGAGCTTGACGATGAGCTTGTTGATCTCCTCCTGGGAAAGCGTGTGGTCGCCGGCCTTCTTGCCGACATAGATGCGCTGCGTGCCGGCCTTCGCGTGGCGGAGGAGATCCGGATTGCAGAGGTAGTCATAGACGAGCACATCGGCGGCTTCGATGCATTCCTTGCCCTTGATGGTGAGCAGGCCAGGATCGCCGGGGCCGGCGCCGACGAGATAACAGATGCCAGGGGATTTTGCGGGAGACTTGGGCATGCTTGGAGAAAGTGGGAGATCGGGAGTTCGGGGGTCGGATGCCGGGCGGGGCATGTCACTGGGTGATGTCCTGGCCGATCTTTTCATCGAGCCAGACGCGGAGTTTTTCCAGCCCGGCGCCGGTGTTGGCGGAGACGGGGTGAATTTTCACGCGTTTGAACCGCTCCTTGAGGCGTTCGAGGTTTTCGGTGGATTCCGGGAGGTCGATTTTGTTGGCGAGGATGCACCAAGGGCGTTTGGAGAGCTCCTTGGAGTAGAGGGAAACCTCTGTGCGCACGGTCTCCAGGTCGGTGACCGGATCGCGGCCCTCGCTGCCGGCGGTGTCCACGACAAAGAGCAGGATGCGGCAGCGCATGATATGGCGGAGGAAATCGTGGCCGAGGCCGATGTTTTGATGCGCACCCTCGATGAGGCCGGGGATGTCCGCCAGGGTGCCGCGCCGGAAGGGGCCGAACTCGATCACACCGACCATCGGCTGGAGGGTGGTGAAGGGATAGTTGGCGATTTTTGGCTTCGCGGCGCTGAGGCGGGAGAGCAGGGTGGACTTGCCCGCGTTAGGGAAGCCGACAAAGCCCGCGTCAGCGATGCTGCGCAGTTCCAGATGAAAGTCGCCCTCCTCGCCGGGCGTGCCGGGGGTGAACTCGCGCGGAGCCTGGTGGGTGGAGGTCTTGAAGTGAACATTCCCTTTGCCACCCTTGCCGCCTTTGCAGAGGATGAAGTCAGAATCCGTCTCGGTGAGGTCCGCGACAGGCTCGTAGCGCTTGATGATTTCGCCCGTCTCGGGGTCCTCCTCCTCGGTGACGCGGCTGATGAGTGTGCCCGGAGGCACCTTGAAGATGGCGTCCTTGCCGCTGCGGCCGGTGCATTGGTTGCCGCTGCCGCCCACGCCATCCTCTGCGAAAAGGCGGTTGTTGAACACATAGTTGCGCAGGCTGTCGGTGCTGGAGTCCACGCGCAGGATGACATTTCCGCCGCGGCCGCCGTCGCCGCCGTCTGGACCGCCCTTGGGACGGAATTTGCCCCGGTGGAAGTGGACGCTGCCATCCCCGCCTTTGCCGGCGCGGGCGTGTACTTTGATTTGATCGACAAACATGGTTGGGAGCTGGAGACGGGAAGGGAACTGGCTGGGATGGTGGCAAAATTCAAATGCAGGGCACTTTCCATTTGCGGGATGGAGATGCGCATCTACTATCGCGGCCCACCAAAGGCAAGGAGCGGTAGTTCAGTTGGTTAGAACGCCAGCCTGTCACGTTGGAGGTCGCGGGTTCGAGCCCCGTCCGCTCCGCCATTTGGATGAAAAAGCCGCCGCAGGGCGGCTTTTTTCGTGCAGTGGCGTGGCTGTGGCTCAGCGGGCACGGAACACCCGTTCGTAGCAGGTGCGCTCCTCGGGAAACATGGAGGACTTCGGGTCGATGGCCTTGGCCACGCCGAGGGCCTGCTCCCGGAAGCCAGCGCTGGCCGCGATGGCCGCGAAGACGGCGCGCTGCCCCTCCGTGAGGTGGTTGAGGTCCATGTACTGGAGATATTCGATCGCTCGCTGTGCATCGGACATCCGCCAGTGTGCCAGGGCCATCATCAGCTTGCGCTGATGATCCTTCGGCTGCGCCTGAAGCAGGGTGCCGGCCTTTTTCAGGCTGTTTTCGATCTCATGCCCCACCAGGAGGCTGATGTAGAGCGCCTTGTCGAGGAAGTCCGTGTCCTCGGGGAAACGGGTGATGGCATCACGGCAGGCATTGAAGCTGGCCTCCGAGTGCCCGTTTTTCTCACTGGCGGTGATGAGGCCCTTCAGCGCGGCGCGCTCGACCAGCGGGGACTGCGGCGACGCGGCACGGCGCGCGGCCGCCACGGTGAGGCGGTACGCATCCTCCGCGATGTCGAAATGACCGCGCGCCTCGGCATATTCTGCGATGCGCTGCAACGCGGAGAAGCGCGCGTTGCGCTCCGCCATGTCCTTGGCGGTGATCAGCAGCGAGCGGAAGTCCTCCGCGGGCTTTGAGGTGACAAAGGCCAGGTGTGCCCGGAACATCGCGTGCGTGGTGGGATCGAGGATTTTGGCCACGTCCGGATCGGAGATGATGCGCTCGATCTGGTCGAAGCGGCGCAGCATGGTCAGCGCTGTCAGATAATTCTCCAGCAAGCCCTGGTGCGCCTTGGCTTCGTCCTCGGTGACGAGTGTGACCACCTCCAGGAACTGCTGCTCCTCCACGAGCCAGCGGATGAAGGGCTGGAGCTCGTCGCGCCGCCTTTCACGATACCGTTTCATCGCCTCCGTGATGATGCTGGTCTTGCGCTCCGGATACAACTTCACCTCCCGTTTCAAAGCGGCGATGTAGTGGCGGTCATCCCCCTTGGGATGGGTTTTGAGGCGCTGGATGAACTTGATGGCAAACTCGACAGGAATGGCGGGCAGGCCGTCGAGAAACTCGAGCGCCTGGAGCCCGGTGACATCGTCACTTTGGGCGATTTTCCAGGCGGAGTCGATCCCCTCGGCCACCTGGGTGGGCAGGTTTGACGCGACCTGCACGCGCGCCACACGCAGGGTGGATGCGATGTCGTCCGGGTTTTTGGCGGCCACCTCCTTCATCATGGCAAGCACGGCGGGGTTTTGCTGCTTGGTGCCCCAGAGGTCCTCGCCCAGCTTCATCAGCGCCTCGCTGGCGCGCTCCTCACGGAGGAGCTTCTGATACTCGGCCTCCGCCTCCTTGCTGCGGTTGAGCTTCGCCAGGGCGCGCACGCGGCGCATCTTGTCCTCCAGGGTCTCCGCCCCTTTGTCCTTGAGCTGGTCGATCATCCAGATGGTGGTCTCCGGGCGCACATGGAGGAAGATCTCGGCATTGTAGCGAATGGCCTCCACGCTGTGCGGTGCCTTCTGATAAGCCTCCTGCGCCTTGAAGAAGGCGTTGGCCATCTGCCCGTTCTGCATCAGGTCACGTGATTCCTTGATCATGCTTTCAGCGCGCGAGGTCTGCCAGGAATCCTGGATCGGCTTGGCATAGATGACCGCCAGGACGATCATGGTGATGCTGGTGCCGACGACGAGAGACAGGCCGAGATAGCGTGCCAGCGGGCTCTGGCGGTCCCGCGCGGCCACGGAGGATGGCACCAGCCACTCCCAGGCGCGCATGAACGGGCGCAGCAGCGGATGCCAGCGCTCCGGGCTGTGCTGCCGGGACGGGTCAATGGTCTGATTGGTCAGCATGGTGGGGGAAGGGGCGCGGATCATATGACGCCGCCTTCCGGGCGTCACGTTGAAATTTTGTGACGCGATCCGGTCAAATCACGCGCGGCAGCACCTCCACCACGTCCGCCAAAACCCTCCCGGAGCCGTGTCGCAGCTCATTGCAGCGTCCGAAAAGCATCTGCCCGCTCGTGGCACCCAGCAGCTCGGCGAGCCGTTGATCCACGGAAATGCGGAAATAGCCGCGCGGATGGCTGGAGTGCGGCACGGCATGCTTTTCCAGGATGGCACCGAAAGGCACACGGCCTTCCAGAACGAGTTTTTGGGCCTCCTCCGGCAAAAGGTCGAGATGGATGCCGATCGCGCCGAATTCGACCGGCTTTCCATCACTACGGCGATGCAGGACGCTGGCACGCACCAGGTAATTGCCGATCCGTGCGCGGGCGGCGACGTCGAGGTCGATGTCGCAACCGTGGAATTCCCGCAGGCGCGGTGTCATGTCCTTTTCATGCACGAGCAGGCTGCGCTCCTGCTCCGCCAGCATGTCCGGCTCGACAAAAGTAACCCGCGGACGCGTGCTGCCGATGCCGTAGAAAAAGATGATGGGGGCCAGGATGTCCTCGTCCTGGCGGGCGGCGGCCGTGTCAGGTGTAGCGGGCATACTGGCGGTGCTGGGGCAGGAAAAAGTCGTGCAGCAGGCGGTCCACCTGGAGCAATCCGTCGCGGGTGAGGGTGATGCCGTCCGCGTCGAGCGTGGCAAACCCCTCCTTGGCCAGATAGTCGAGCTGCGGGCCGAAATGCTTCCGCGGATCCTCGCCAAACTTCTGAATGTAATGCGCCCACTCGCTGCGGCCGAGCTTGAGCTTCAGGATGAACTCGCGCACGAAGCGGTCCTCGTGCGTGGTCTGGTAGGCGCGGAAAATGGGCGGCTTCCCCGCATCGACGGCCTGCATGTAAGGCCCCACGTCCGCCTGGTTCTGGTAATGCACACCGCCAAAATGGCCGAAGGAGGCCACACCGCAGCTCAGCAGGTCCGCGCCATCCCAAAGCGAGTCACGATAGACGAATTTGATGCGTTTCGGGTCCTTCACGACCGTGTAGGCGCTCGTCACGGTGTATCCTGCCTTTTGAAACTCGTCAAAGGCGTGGCTCACCCAGTCGCGCTTCGTCTGCCAGTCGGCCACCGGCGCGGTCACCTTGCCCTCCGCCTTCATCTGCTGGTACATGGTGGTGTTGTAGGGGACCTCCATCTGGTAAATCGTGACCGCGTCGGGCTGCATCTCGATGGCTTTGGCCACGCAGACCTTCCAGTTCGCCTCCGTCTCGTTCATCATGCCCGCGATCAGGTCGATGTTGATGTGCTCGAAGCCAAGGCCGCGGGCGAAATTGTACGCCTTGCCGATCTCGCCGCTGCGATGCGCGCGCCCGTTGGACTCCAGGATGTGATCGTCGAAGTTTTCCACGCCGAGGCTCAGGCGGGTCACCCCGATTTCGCGGATCCCGGTCAGCTTCACTTCGTTGAGCGTGCCCGGTTCCGCCTCGAAGGCCACCTCCTCCGCCTCGTCCCACGGCACCAGCGCCTTCATGCGTTCCGAGAGGTCCTTGAGCTGCGGGACGGAGAGGTAGCTCGGAGTTCCTCCCCCGAAATACACGAAATGCGCCTTCCGGCCCTTCAAATAAGGCCGGGCGGCCAGACGCTCCATCTCGCGCATGCCGGCATCGATGTAGGCCTTGATCTCCCCGGCGTTTTTGTCGGTGTACACCTTGAAGTAGCAGAAATGGCAGCGCTTCCGGCAAAACGGGATGTGGAAATACACACCCAGGGGAATGTCCGGAGGCGCGGGGCGCTGGAGCACCTCGTCCACGAGATGCACCTGGTCCGGTTTCCAGAAGGAAAACGGCGGGTAGTTGGAGACAAAATAGTTCCCCGCCTCGGTCTTCTCGACCTTCTTCTCCGTGGCGGGCTTTTCGAGGGTGGTTTGCATGGGGGCAGGAGGGAAACGATGCGCGATGGTGAAATCTCTGCGCAAAGTCAGAAAGATGTCACCCTGAACTTTCCTCGAAAGTGTGGGCGTATCCGACGGTGTGGAGGCGTGAATGGAGGTGGATCATGACGTTGAGGCCGGAATGGTCCGCACCATTCACGATGACCGCGCTGTGTGCCCCCGACAACCGCTCCAACTTGCAGCTGAACAATGTGGCGGCGCGTCAGCGAATACCCTGCTGCTCCGTCCCCCTCTTGGATTGGACAGGTGATAAGCTCTCCGAACTGATCCAAGATCAGGCATACATCCACCCCGCGCAGAAGCTCTGTGAAGGCGCAGTGCAGGTCTCGTCGAGCGTAGCGAGACGAGGCCGCAGCGTAGCCGTAACAGAGCTTCTGCGCGGTCGCCGCCCCCTCCCACTTGTCGCTGTTCACCCTCAACCCGGAGCCTTCTGCCATGAGTAAGCCTAAAGCCGCCATCACACCTCCCGCCGTCGAGATCGAAACCGATGCCGACAGTCCGCAACGCTGGACCGCGAAGCGCAAGGCCGCCCTCGTCATCGACATCCTCCAAGGCAAGACCACCGCCGCGGAGGCTGCTCGCCAGCACGCGCTGACTCTCGCCGAGGTCGAGCAGTGGAAGGAGGACTTCATCACCCAGGGCACCGAGGCCCTGCGCAGTCATCCGCGCGACCTCGCCCAGCAGTTCGAGGCTCGCGAGAAGACCCTGCTGGCCAAGGTCGGCGAGCTCACCCTGCATGTGGACGTTTTAAAAAAAGCTCATCGCTACTTGGGCAAGGACTTGCCGGAAGGGATCTCGTGGTAGCCATGCAAAACCAACTTCTCCAATCGGGATCCCCGCCGGTGCCTGTGAGCGTGCTGTGCCGTCTCCTCGGCGTGGCACGCTCCACCACCTATTACCAGCCGCATGGACGCCACCTCGAACCGCGGTGCGATCCCGCGTGCGTCGAGGCCATCCGTGCGGTGATCGAGGCTCATCCCACCTATGGCGTGCGCATGACTCATGCCCGTCTCACCAAAGGCCAGGGCATGATCGTCAACCGCAAGAAGGTCCACCGCATCATGCGCCTGCACCGCTGGACATGCAGGCAGCGCCGCATCGGCCGCCGTCCGCGTGTGCAGCACCTCAAATCCATCGCCGCAGCCCCCAACCAGCGTTGGGCCACCGACATCGCCACCGTGGACTGCGGGCGCGACGGCTGGTGCGCCTTCGTGCCGGTCGTCGACTGCTGCTCGCGTGAAGTCCTCGGCTGGGATCTGGCGCACACCGCCCGAGCCAAGACCGCCGAGCGTGCGCTGGAAGAGGCCCTGCTGCACCGCTTCGGCACCACTCGAGGCGCTCCATCAGGACTCACCTTGCGCCACGATAACGGCCTTGTCTTCGGCTCACGAGCCTACCGCGCCCTCGTGCGTGACTACGGCCTCACGCAGGAATACATCGCTCCCTACACGCCCGAGCAAAACGGCCTGTGCGAGCGGTTCATCCGCACCTTCAAAGAGGAATGCGCCTGGCAGCACCGCTTTGACAACCTCACCGCCGCACGCGCGACGGTCGCCAGATACATCGAACACTACAACACCCAGCGCACCCACTCCGCCCTCAACTACAACACCCCACGCCAAACCTACCTCACCCTATGCAACCCACCCCATCAACAAGCCGCCTGAACAACACTGGCTCTTGTCCAACTTTGAGGGGAGCACTACACTGCAGCGCAAACCGGCATTGAGAATTACCGTCCGCTTTGCGATGCACTGGAGCCGGCTCGCAGCACGTTGCAGTCCGATCACTGCCGGTTCTTCACCAGCAACCAAAGGATGCCCGTTGCTGCAACGATCAAGACAATGATGATGCTCCACGGCGTTGATGAGGTCGGTTCTTCGCTCGGTGTTGTTGTTGTCGGTATTGTGTCGGCAAATTTAGCAGTGCGAAGAGAGTTGAGTTTCGTTGTGATCTCCGTTGCAATTCCTTTTCTTTTCAGTTCCCTCTCACGTTCCTCCAAAATGCGCACATATTTTATATAGTATGGTTCCAAATGCCGCTGATGGGACGTTCGGCGACTCGCATTGGCTTTCTTTTCATCTTCGGACTCTGTCGGGACCCAGAGCATGTTCCTAGCAAAGCGGGTGTTCGTTTGTGCGATTTCTCGCATCAGGTCATGGACACGCATTAAGTCTTCACGGGTTCCCCTAGTGTTCATGTAACCCTCAATCTCACCCAGTTCATCTGTAAAAACGCCCGATTCATCCAAACGACCTGACCGCACCGATGACTCGATCCATCCCAAGCGGTGCCTTAACAACGGCAGAACCCACTTCGTTGAAATCGTATCATGTAAAAACACTCCAGCTATTATGTCGGCAGGTCTCCGGGTGGCTGGTGGGTCATTCCAACGCAATCGAGGCACTTCCTCGGCATAAAGGTAAATCATGGCCAGAGAAGCCTGATCCTGCAGCTCCACGATCCCCAGCGCAGCTTTGTAGTAGGATTCCGGGGCCGGTCCCATTTCTGTATTGGTCCGTAGCCCGTCGCGTAGAGAACGCACTTCCTCGATAACAGCATCTGGCACAGCGGGCAAAAGGCCTTTGGCATCAGCCAACCATGCGGGAGTCTCCACGGCCCGAACTCCGCTGAGGAATAGCATAGGCAACCAAAAGCCCCGAACTGCCCATACCAGGTAACGAATAAATACTAGCATAGCTATGGTGATGCAGGTCTGCATTGTGGCGCGGATTTGATGGCTGCGTCGTTGGGGATAAACCAATGCTTGGCGCTACGGTCTGGTGCATCTGGAATAATCAGGTTGGAATCGGACTTTCGGCACATGAGATGAAACGCCGGGTACGAAGCACCATTTGGCTGCACATGATCCCCACCACTGATTGCCAAGCCGAGTGCGTGTCCGATTTCATGAGCTTCTGTCATGGCCAGCATTCTAGCTGTGCTATCATTCCGATTTGCATCAGCGAGAAAAACCAAGCAGACATCAGGACGACCAAAGTCCCCCAGATTTCTCCCAGGTAAGTCGATTCCATTTTCACTTCTTCCATAACGAAAGTCTGACGATATCCACAATATTTTGATCGTGTTACTTTGCGGTCCAGCTAACTTCAGCAAGCCTCTCAGGTCATCGTAAAGAAACACAGTTCCTAATGGAAAGCCTTGGTTCGACATCGTTTCCCGTAGTTCATTCGCCGAGACTACACGTTCATTCGCATAATCAATCCGGACAAGGTTCTGCGCATAAATGTTGCGCATGTGCCTGCGGTTTTCGTTGTAGCAAACTGCGGCGTCACGTCGTTCTCCGTCGTGCATTCCCAAAAAAATGTCTTGGACGGTGATAGCGTGCGTAAAGCCTTTGATTGGAACTTCAATCGGCGAACCTAAGTCAGCACTATCAATTCGGAGTTTCCCTCCCGGCCTGCTAATGAAGGTTCGATCTCCTGTGGCATTATCGTTGCCAGTTCCAACTGTCAACTCGTCGTCGTCGGTGTCGCTAACTATCGCGAGTGAATCTGAAACAAAGTATTCGGAGCCAGGGGATTCAGCTTTGAAATCGAGCTCCGCGCCCGGGTCAGAATGCGGATTCAGTGAGCCGGTTGTACTGACTTTGACCTTGACGGAAGCCTCACCTTTTTTCCTGGGCACCGGAAGCCGGATAACTATCCGGTCGGGATCAAGCTCGGCAAAAGTGGATCGATTCACCATATCACTCCCAGATGGGCGGCAATCCCAGCGTGAAAGGCGCAATTCACTAGCTTGAGCTAATGCACCAGCCGTTCCGTTTCCTGTGATCGTGGGTTGCTTTACCTCCACCGGGAGGAGGACCATCCAGAAGCGCCCTTCTTCTTTGGAAGGGGGAGGGCCGAGCAAGTCCACGGCGGGGTTCCCTTCGGGGTCGGTCGTTTTCTTTATGTACTCGGGAGGGATTGAGCCTCCGAGGGTGATGGTGCGTGTCTTGTGGTCTTGGGCGGAAAAGGTCAGGGTTCCCGTTTTCGCCGCGATCTTGGGGGTGAGGCTCAAGATGTGTTCGAGGCTATAATTGACACGTTTGTCCTGGAAGAGCAGGACAAGGTAGGTGCGCGAACAGGGACCCACAGCGCCTTCAAACACGATGCGCCGGTGGTGGGACACGCCGGGGAGAGATGGATCAAAGGTACCATAGCTGCCTGACGACACAGGATCAAACTTTTGAACTGCGCCAAGATAACTCCATCCCGGCTCAGACAGGCTTGGAAACTGCTTTTCCTGATCCAGTTTGAAGGCGTGGCGGAGGAACATGCCATCCGATCCTGCCAGCAGCGCTTCGAAGAGGCGGGCGGCCGTGGGGAGGATGGAGGCCATGCCTCCCACCTCGCCGCCGCCGGTGCCCGCGCCTGCAAAGCCGCCGGGCACGGCGATGACGCCGATGTTAAAAAGGATGGGGCCGGCCGCGCCAGCGGCGGCGGCCTGCACCTGGGCCTGCTCCGCCTGGGCAGCGGCGGTGTAGGTGACCGCCGCGATGCCGTCCGCCCCGGTGGAGAGGGTGAGGGAGGCGGCGGAGCCGCCACCCGCCTGCGTGGCGGGCGAGAGCACGCCGTTCCCGGCGGTGAGGGTGAAGGTGATCTCGAACCCCATGCGGGCGATCCCGCCCTGCGTGGCGCGCACCGCCAGCGCGGGCGTGGTCTGCCCGGGGTAGTGCATGTGGGCGCTTTCCCCGATGATCTGCACGAGAACCGGCGGCACGCTGCCGCCCTGGCGCGGATCGCCGCCGTGCTGCCCCTCCTCGGCGTCGCTGAACCCGTCACCATCCGTGTCCGCGAGGCGCGGGTTGGTGCCGTTGGCGAACTCCATCAGGTTGACGAGCGTGTCCCCATCCGGGTCGTCCCAGGCGTCCTCCGCGCCGCGCAGGTCCAGCTCATGGCGGTATTCCCAAAGATCGGGCAGGCCGTCTCCGTCCCGGTCCATGTCCGGGATGTCATCTCCGTCCAGGTCGATGGGGGTGGGCGGGTATTGGATGGAAGCTGCATCCGGGCTCGTAGGGCCCCAGAACTCCGCTTGAAACGCCGTCCAGCCTGCGGGCACGCCGCTGGCGGGGGTGCGGTCAAGCCAGTGGCCGTAGAATTCCATACCGCCCTGCTGCTCGATCCATGCCTCGTCAATGGCCTCCCAGCAGGCGCGCACCGCATCGGTGCCGGGTGCCAGCGGAACGCCTGCAAGCAGGCCCCAGGCCAGCACCTCCGCATCTGTCAGGCTGTCCGCACGGCCTGTGGTGACGGGACCGTTCAAGTTCAGCCCCAGCAGCACCTCCTCATAGTTCATCACCCCGTCGTTATCATGATCCTCCACGGCATCGGCAAAGACCAGCGGGCTGAGGATGCCGCCGCTGGCCGCTTCGGCAACGTCGGGGATGCGGTCCCCGTCCTTGTCATCGGGATCGAAAAGCAGACGTGCTGGATGCATGAGATATTCTTCCAGATTGGAGAGGCCGTTGCCATTGAAATCCTCCACGGTGGAGCCTGCGGCGCGCTGGGTGGAGTCCAGGGCCGCCCAGGCCGCATGAGCTGTGTCCCACCAGGAGGCGGGGATTTGCACGGGCGGGCCCCCACGGGCCAGACGCAGCTCAAAGGAGAACGCCTGCTTGAGCTGGCCGACGTTCACCATGCGGAAATCATCCCCCAGGTGCGCGGCCCCTGCCCAAGGAGGCGGCAACCCCAGGCGGTCATAAAACAACGAGGCCACATGCTTGAGCTGCCCGGCATTGAGCGCGAGAAAGTCATCCCGAGGCACTTCCGGCAGCGGCAGGGCGCTCCATTCGGCGGTCATCGCGTCAATGGCGCTCTTTGCCTGTGCCTGGGCGCTGCTCAAAGGCACCGGCGAGGCGGCCTCCGCCTCATCCAGCGCGGCATCGGCCTGGGTGGCCAGGTATTTGAGCTGCCCGATGTTGGCGGCGGCGAAGTCATCCCGCGCGCCGTCGGGGTCGAGCACGCCGTGCTGGGTCCACCAGGCCGGTCCGGGGGCCACCGCGCGTGCGCTCTGAAACAGCAGCAGCAGGATCATCAGCAGGCAGGCCACCCTCCGCGGCAGGGGCTGTCTCAGGGTGTTCATGGAAAAGGGAGGGAAAAAAATGAGGTTGAAATGGGAGCCCGTGATCCGGGCCTGTCACGGCTCGCCGCCCGCCTGGTAAATGCCCATCGGGATGTCCCCTCCCCGCGGCACGCGCACCGGACCTTTGAAGGAGCTGGTCCCCTCGGGGTTCAAGATGATGGAGGGAAACTCCGCCGGGGTGCGCGGATACAGCCGCAGCACATGATTCTCATCCACCATCATCACGGGATGCCAGTCCGTCATGCCATTGGCGGCCACCGCCTTCCACCACACCCATTCCGCCCGGTCCCGCGCCAGCACCTGGTGCAGCGCCGCCCTGCCACCGTCCCCCTGGTCTGCGAAGGAGAACAGCGCCCCCGCCAGACTGGCATCGTCCTGCAGCACCCCGAAGGACAGGTTGTTTCCAATGATGTCCACGTCCGAGCGGATGGTGTGCAGCGTGAAGTCGTCGTTGTAGGTCACCTCCTGCTGCTGGCCGTCCTGATTGCCGGAGATGACCACCGTGCCGTCCCGCAGGCGCGCGCTCACCCGCACATCGCTGAGGCTGCCCTGCGTGGCCGCGCCGGAGTTGGACAGCGGATCGGCCAGCACCACCGCACGCGCTCCGGTGGTGGCATCCGGCGCGCTGACAGTCATCTGCTGCCCGGTGTGAAAGCCGTGGTACACCGCCAGCCCGCCCTGCGTGAACGCATACCACCACGGCTGCCCGCGCACGATGAAGCTGGGCGGCAGCCCGGCTGGCACGCCGGGGTTCAGCCAGCGCGTGTGATCCGGCGGCACCGTGCGGTGCATCGGGGGCAGCGCGGTGTCGGTGCCGGTGAGCGTGTCAAACAGGCTGGAGGCCGTGTCATAGCCGCCTGTCCTCGTCCCGGCCACGCCATAGGTGCGCAGCGTGACCGCATGGCGCGTGCCGGTGGCGGCGGCCTCACGGATTTTCAGCAGGGAAAGCCGCGCCGTCGGCATGCCCTCCAGCGTCTCCCTCCCGCGTGCGTAGCAGGCCACTGGCGCGCCGCCGGTCGTGTCATCGGCCACCAAACCCGCAAACGGCCAGGTCGTCCCCTCCGCCTTCACCGCCTCCGGGAAGTCCGCCGGGCGCGTGCCACCGCCCTGTGGCGTGCCATCCGCCGAGGCGGGGCAGCCGATGCGCGGCGCGCCTCCCACCGTCACCGCATACACACCGCTCGTCACCGCATCGTAGCTGCCGCTGACCGCCCCGTCCGTGTGCGTGCCATTCAAGGAGAGGGCGGAGGCCTCCGTGCCGGAGAGCGCCACCGCATGCGGCGGTGCCCCGTCCGACATGTAGCTGTTCGTTCCGCCCACATGAACATAGAGCACTCCATCAATCCAGAAGGCCGGCGGGCCGTTCACCAGCGCCTGGGTGAGAATCACGGGCACTGGCGTCGTCGCTGGCGGCGCTGGTGGTTCCAGGGTGAACACACCCGCCGTGAAGCCGCCCGTGTAGCTGGCCCCGCCGGCAGTCAGGTTCACCGTGGCCGCTTCCGGATCGGCGACCTGTCCAGTGAGCACCAGCGCGCCGCCGCCATAGGTGTCGATGCGGTTGCCAAACGCGTCCTCATACCCGCCCGCAAACTCAAAGGGCACATTGTCCACATACAAGGTGGCCACCGTAAAGAGCGGCGTGTCACGGTTTGGGTCCGTAAGATGGATGTCCAGCGCCGGGCTGAATGCTCCCAGTCCGCCACTGCGGGTGATGCTCCCCGTGAACGTCCCGGCGACACCCTGGACGCTCACGGACACGGACGCCGCCTGCGAGTCCACCATGAAATCACGCGCATTTCCCGTCACCGTCACCTCGATTCCACCATCGAGGCTGGCCCAGACATCCGTCACCTGCCCGGCCGCGTCGTCGAGGCTGCTGGACACCCAGTTCACCGCCACCGCATTCACCCAGATCACCCGTGCCCCGTCATCCACGACGAAGCGCGGCGCGTTGCGGGATGCAAAGACCGGCGCGCTGCCCAGCGCGCCGCTCACCAGCACCCAGTCACCCACATACGGATCATTGCCGGAGACATCTCCCTCCGAGGGCACCGTGTAGCTGCCGCCCGCGTCTGAAGAATAGGAATCACCGCCTGAAGTCGCCGCCGTGCCGGTGGCATCATACATCGTGCTGCCCCACTGGCTGGTGTGGTGGTAGGTGCTGCCAAACAGGCTGTGGCTGGCACCGGGACCCATGCCTGGTTCCCATGACTGGCTGTAGGATGAGTCAAAGTAGAACGACCCGTCCACCATGTAGCCGGACTCGCTGCCCTGGACCGGCCCGTTCGGCCCGCTCACCGTGAAAGAGCCGTCCGGGCCGGAGTAAGTGTCCGCAAGGGACACCAACATCAGGCTCGACGAATCCAGATTGACCGCATAGGTCGTCGTGCCGGTGCGCGACGTGTAAGCACGCCCATTGGGGCTCGACACGCTCACCGCTTCCTCCGAGTAGGTCTGGGTCAGCGGGTGAAACGACCCGTCGTAGTAGCCCGTGAACGCCCCGGAAACCTCGCCCATGGCCGCGCCCGCGTACATTTTGCCTTTGATCGTCAGCGTCCCGCCGGAAGAGGTGGAGTAGTAGTTGTCCCATTGGTAGGTTCCGTCATTCGTGGAATCCGTCCAGTCATAGGTGTGTGTGTCCAGGCTGTGGCTGCTGCCAAACAGTGGAGTCTGCGCGTGCGAATCGGTGCCGCACAGCAGGACGATGGACAGCAGGGGCAGAAAGAGACGTTTCATGGAGGCGCTGGTGGTTGGGGTGTCAAAAACTGGAGTTGGAAGTCAGAAGGGCATGGCGTCACGGTGGAGCGGCGCAGGGCGGCGGAACGCTTCGGCGTTCGCGGTTCGCCGTTGTCTCCAGCGGGCGGCTTGGAAGTGACAACACCACAGCCACGCGGCGCACCCAATCGCCCCTCTCGTGGGCATTCCACCACGCCGCGTCTAACCGAGAACCGAGAACCGAGAACCGAGAACCGAGAACCGAGAACCGAGAACCGAGAACCAAGAACCCAAAATGCCCATCAAGGCCGTCAAGGTGAATCACCTTGGAGGACCTGCCTGCAACGGATTGAAGGGCGGTGTTCATCGGGAATTTCGGCGAACGGGAAAATTCCAGCCAATTTCCGCGAGGATGTCACGACATTTTTGGAGACGATGCCGATGCGCAGGCTGCCAGCGGCATGCAGTTCCTTGAGAATGAGGAGATTGCGAGGGCGAAAAAATGTTCGCCCGGAGGCCAGCGAAGCTCTTGAAAGGAGTCGGATGCCTGCGCCACCTCATCATCACGCGGATGACGACGGGGCCGAGTCATTCCAAACTAAGCCGCTTCCATGTGAAGAACGCAAAAACGAAAAAGGCCGAAACGCACGCGCTTCGGCCATCGGGGTTTGGTTGAGAGTTTTTAGCTCGCCAGCTTCTCCATGAGCTTCTGCGTGCGCTGGATGATGCGCTGAGGTTCATCCAACAAGCCAGCGCTGAGCAACGCGTTGTCGAGGATCTGCTCGGTGATGAGGCCGGCGGTGTCGGGATCGCTCTTGTGGAGCTTGGCGAGACCTTTGACGAGCTGGTGACGCGGATTGATCTCGAAGACGACTTTCGGGCCGGGCATGCCGTTCTCCTTGCCGAGGGCCTTCATCATCTGGCGCATCTGCGGGGTCATTTCGCCTTCGGGGGTCAACACGAGGGCGGGTGAGCCGACGAGGCGCTTGCCGGGGCGGACGGTATCGACGGAGGCGGTGAGGCGTTCTTTGATCCAGTCGCACAGCGTGGTCGTTTCGGCTTCGGGAAGGGCTTCGCCTTCAGCGTCGCTGTCACCGAGGTCGATGTCGTCGGCGTTGACGGCCTTGAGGTCCTTGTCGTCGAACTTGCTGAGGCTGGAGACGACGTATTCGTCGATGGTCTCGAACATGTAGAGCACCTCGATGCCCTTCGCCTTGAAGGCTTCGAGATATGGGCCGCTCTCGATGGCATCGCGGCTCGGGGCGACTTGGTAATAGATGGCTTTTTGCTCGGCGGCCATGCGCTTCACATAATCCGCGAGGCCGATAGTCTCGCCGGGCTGGGTCATGCTGGATTCAAAGCGGAGGAGCTTCGCGATAGCTTCGCGGTTGGTGTAATCGGTGGCGACGCCTTCTTTGAAGAAGCGGCTAAAGTCCTTGTAGAAGCCATCCCACTTCTTCGCGTCGTCAGAGGCTTCCTTGTCGAGCTGCTTGAGGAGACGTTTCACGACCACGTCGCCGATTTTGCGCACGAGGGCGCTGTCCTGCATGCTTTCGCGGGAAATGTTCAGCGGCAGGTCCTCGCTGTCGATCACGCCGCGGACGAAGCGCATCCATTCCGGCAGCAGCTTCTTCGGTTTCGGGTCGATGAGCACCTTTTTGCAGTAGAGCGACACGCCGGGCTCCATCTGGCCCATGCCAAAGGACTCCATGTTTTGCGACGGCGTGAAGAGCAGCGCATTGATGACGATGGGGCTGTCCGCCTGGAAGTGCATGCGGTAGCTCGGATCGTCGAAAGCGTGCGCGGTGAACTTGTAGAACTCGTTGTATTGCTCGTCGGTGATGCTGTCCTTCGACTTCAGCCACAGCGCCTCGACGGTGTTGACGCGCTCGCCATTGAGCAGGAGCGGGAAGCTGACGAAGTTCGAATGCTTCTCGATGATCTGGCGCACGGTGCTGGCCTTGCAGAAGTCGGCGGCGTCCTCTTTGAGATGCAGCACGATTTTGCAGCCGCGGTTTTGATCCGGTGCTTCGTCGATGGTGTAATTGCTCTGACCATCGCTGGTCCACACGAGGTGCTCGCCGTCGTTTTTCCACGAGTGCGTGTACACCTGCACTTTGTCCGCCACCATGAAGGCGGAGTAGAAGCCGACGCCGAACTGGCCGATGAGCGTGGCATCGCCCTGCTTGCCGGCGTTCTTCAAAGCGGCGGCGAAGGCCTTCGAGCCGCTGTGGGCGATGGTGCCGAGGTTTTCGACCAACTCGGCGCGGGTCATGCCGATGCCCGCATCGGCGATGGTGATGGTTTTCGCCGTCTCGTCGGTGGTGATGCTGATCTGCAGCTCGGCCTGGGCATCAAAGACATCCTTTTCCGTCAACTGCGTGAGACGCATCTTTTCCATCGCATCCGCCGCGTTGGAGACGAGCTCGCGGAGGAAGATCTCGCGGTCGGTGTAGAGCGAGTGGATGACGATATCGAGGACTTGTTTGACTTCGGCCTGGAATTCGTGGGTCTGGCTCATGGTGGTGTGGTTTTAGGGTTTGGGGGCGCGAAGAGTAGCGGGACCCGATTTTTGGTCAAGGTCCTGCCTTGTCTCATTCGCAGGTGCGCTCCGTTTGCGGCGGGGTGCTCGCCGCGTAATGAATGCTTTCCGTCCAAGCGGTCAGAATGGACCGGTGCTTACTTCCCGAAGCACTGCAATCTCCCGTCCACGGTGCTGACGTAAACGCGGCCCTGCGCCACCGTGATGCCGTCCCAGACGGGAGGACTGGTGAGGTCGAGGCCGGTGGATTGTTCGCCGGTTTCGACGTTGACGGCCCACATCTTAGCACCGCGTTTGCCTTCGAGGGCTTCGTTTTGTTCTTCGAGCTCTTTGAGGATGGCGGGGTCTTTGGCGGCGAGGCGTTCAAAGGCGTATTCTTCGTCGATGGTGTCGGGCGGGCCGCTGACGAGGACGGTTTTGCCGGCCAAAGCCATGCTGCGGGCGACGATGGGCACGAAACGATCCCAGGTGTGCTTCACGAAGCTGCCGGGAGCGTTGACATTGCCTTTGCCGCCGCCTTTGAACCACAAGGCACCGCCGACCTTGCCTTTGCCGGTTTCGACGCCGGCACCGATGCCGTGGATGGCGTTCGGGCCGCTGTCGCGGCTGTCGCCGTTGTCGAAGTTGCAGACGAGGAGGGCGTCGGCGGGTTTCACATCGGGCGCTTCGAAGCGCTGCTGCACTTCGGCGGGCGTGAGGGCTTTGTGATAGAGCGCGAATTGATCGAGGAGGCCGCTGTAGCCTCCGGCGCTGCCTTCGGCGGCTCCTTCGCCATTGCCGAGGTAGAGCGGACGGGCGGGTTTGGAGTCGATGGAGATGCCATTGCCTTCAGCGACGAGTTTGGCGTCGATGTAGAGCGCCATTTTGCCATCGGCGTTAAGTGTGGCGGCGAGATGGTGCCAGCCATCGGTGAGGGCTTCGGCGCTGACGATGGTGGTGACCTTTGAATCGCTGCGGATGTGCCACTGCGGCTTTTTATCGCGAATGTCGAGCGCGTAGCCGCGCAGCGGGCCGCCGTGGTGCAAAACGGTGCCGTTGGGCTTGTCCGGCAAGATCCAGGCCTCGACGCTGAGAGCGGCTTTGCTCGGATCGAGCGCGTCATTCATCGGGAAGAGCACGGAACCGGGAACGGGCGCGTTGGCTGGCGCGGCGGCTTGTTTGCCTTTTCCCTTCGCGTTGCCTTTGGCGGCCTTTTTCGCGGCTTTGCCTTCCTGCTGGAGCTTTGGCGGCTGCACGGCAAGCGGCTGGCCATCGGGGCCGAGCGTCAAACTGTTGCCCTGACGCGGTGTGGTGGCGTCTTCGGTGCTGTAGCTCTCTTCCGGCGGAGTCTTCGGCGTGGAGAAGAGCGTGTACTCCATCGTGGTGGTCCATTTGTAGTATTGGGCCTCGCGACCGTAGCTGTACACGTTTTTGTCGTCGTGAACGAGAATGCGGCCCGCAGGCGCATACTTGCCGGCTTGATAATAGCCTGCGTGGCCGCCTGCGAAACTTTTGCCGTAAACCCAGTAGCTGCGGTGGAAGTTCGAATCGTCGAGGAAGCCCATCGGCGCGAAAAGATGCGAGCCTTCGCCTTTGTGCGCGCCGCCTTGTTTGGCGAAATCGCCGCTCACGGGGCCGATTTCGACGCGTTTGCCATCATCGCCGATTTTTTGCGTGCGGAGGTAGGTCCACTTGCCGTCGCTGCTGAGGATGTCATTGAGCGCGACGGGCATTTGCAGCGTTTTATGGCGATCATTGAGGTCGCCGCCGGTTTCGGGGTCTTTGTCGTCGTAATTGATCTTCACGCGCATCTCTCCGGTTTTCGCGTCGAGGCGGTAGAACCACAAACCGCCGTCGAGGAAGCAGGAACGGCCCGCCACGCAGCTCACGAGACCGTTTTCGACGAGCACACTGCCATGCACGGGCCACACGCTCTCCATCATTTCCCACGCGCTGTGGCTGAGCTTGGCGGGCGCGGCCTGGAACTTCCAAACGAGCGCTCCATCCGTGGCGCGGAGGCAATAGACGTAGCCATCTTTGCCACCAAAGAGCACGCGCCCCTTCCAATACGAAGGCGGTGAGTCGATGCGGCCACCGGCGATGAAATGCCAGGCTTCCTTGCCCGTCGCGGCGTCAAAGGCATGCAGCGTGTGCTTATCGACTTCGCTGACGAAGGTCAATCCGGCGGCGGTGCTCGTGGTGGAGAGCGGCGGGGTGAGTTTCACTTCCCAGGCCATGCCGAGATCCTTGCGCAGATCGCTCTTCGCCGCGCCGCTGCGGGCGTTGTCGGCGCGGTAGGTGGGCCAGTCGCCTGCGTCGGCTTCTTTTTCATCGATCGCATCGGCATACACGGGGCCTTTGATGAGGCGCTCGGCGTCCGGTGTGTTCGCAGGCAGCGGATAAGTCGGCGTGCTGGCCATGACGGCCATGCCGTCGAGTTTGGCCTCTGGATAGCAGGCGCAATTGTGCGGGCCGGCGTAAGTGAGGCCGTTGCAGGGCATCACGCCGTAAAGGCAGGCACCGCGCACCCAGTGATTGAGGTCCCAGTGCTGCTTTTCCATGTCCACATACTCGATGCCGGTGCGGGAAGGGATGAGGAATTTCTCTGTCGCCTTGCCCATGTAGCAGCGGTGATGGAACCAATACGTGCCCTCTGGCACATCGGGGAAGAAGCTCTTCTTTTTCTCGCCGGTAAGCGGATCAAAGCCGCGATACTCGCCGCTTTGCGTGCCGCTGAGGTTGCCGGAATTCCAAACGAGACCCTGCGCGACGACGACGTCCTCGAGGCTGCGGTAGCCGCTCTTTTCATGCGGCGCGGTCCACACGTCCTTGCCGGTTTCCGCGTTCATGCCCTTCATCTCGCCATTGCCGCCGGCGTAGATGATCATGTCGCCGTGCAGCAGCACGCGCGGGGCGAAGTTGAACTCATAAAGCTGACGGCGCTTCGTGGGATCGGTGGTGAATTTCACCGCGCCGGTCTTCACATCACGCGCGGCGAGGCCGTCGCCGTTGTAGTAAACGATGCGCTTGTCATCGAGCGCGAGCGTGATGGGCGCGATGCGGTCCTCCTGCTCCCAAAGCGTCTTTCCGCTTTCCGCCTCGAGCGCGATGAGGCGCTTCGGCTTGCCATCCCAGTTGAACTCCGTCTCCACGCGCTTCTGATCGCTCTGCTGCTTCACGGCAAACTCTTCATTGAGGCGCCACGGCTCCTTGTTCACCAGCGCGAAGAGCGTGCCGTTGCGATACAGGATTTCCTCCGTGCCCGCAGTCTGCTCATACGTGCGGAGGACCTTGCCGGTGGCTCCATCGAGGCACACGACGGGATCGGAGATGCCGAGCGTGACGTAAACTTTGTCGCCGATGCTCACGATGCGGCGCGCGAGCTGTGTGGGGCCGGATTTCAGCGGCCAAAGGTGCGTGCTCCACTTTTCGATGGGCTTTTCCCACAGCACGGTGCCGTTGAAGGCATCACGCGCGACGAGCGTCCACTTCGGCGGCGTGAGGATGGTGATGCGGCTGCCTTTGTCGATGATGTAAAAGATGCGCCCGCCGCTGCTGACCTTCGCACTCACGGAAGACATGCGGTCGTGGTGACGGCTCCAGCGTGGATTCCCCACCCACTGCATGCGTGTCGGCGGACCGACGAGATAATCTTTGGAAGTGGGATTGCCTTTGCTGTCGTAGGCGTAGTGCGTCCACTCATCCATCTTCTCCGGCCATGGCTTGGTGATCTTTTCCCAAGCGGCGCCCTTTTTCACCATCGCCACGCCCAGCGGCGTCAAAACGCGATCGATCTCCTCTTTGGAAACCGCGGCCGCGTCCTCGATGACGAGCAGGTTCACGTAATTCTCGATGTAGGGCAGATGCTTGCCGTCCCAGGCCTCGATGGCCACCGCGCCGTAAGCGCCCGTTTTGTGAATCGACTCGCGGATCGTCTCCAGCGCGCCGGTGTTGGTCGTGAGGCCCTGGACCTGGTAGGAATCGTTCGCGCGCAGTTGCTGCGTCACCGTGCCGTCACCGCAGCCGACGTGCACCACGATGCCGCCTTTCACGCCGGACTGAGAGAGGATGTCCGAGGCTTCGTCAGCGAACAGCGGGAAGCAGAGGGCGGAGAGGAGGATGGCAAGGCGTTTCATGAGAGGGGTGAAACGCGGGGATGTCGGAGAGCTTTCACCCTCCAGTTGACCCTGATCGTCGCAGTCTCAGCGACGCTGGTTTTCCGCCTGACGCCGCCAGAACCGTTTCCACCAGCCTGCCGGCTCCTCCTTCCTCCCATCGTGCTCGGTGGCGCGGCCGGTCACGCCTTCCGTCACCAGGCTGCCCACATACTGGCTGTCCGCATAGACACGGTCGATTTGATCCTTGATGGCCTGCAAGTCCGCTTCGGAGACGACCCCGTTTGAGGTCGCTTTGTAGAACTGGACCGTGACGCGAACTGGAAACCGCGTGTCGCGCTGAATGGCGAGGTTGTCCACCTCAGTGAAGGGGCCTTCGAGATCGCCGTGACCGATGACAGCGTTTTCAACATCACTGACGGCTTCAGCCGCCACCGGTGCCGGAGGAAGCATTCCGCCACCAACGAACTGCGGGTGTGGTTTCTGTTTCTGCTTCAAGGGCACTTGGATCAGCAGCACAAGGTTCAAGCCGGACTCGCTGGCTGCCAGGGGCGTGGTGTCATCGCGTCGGGAGCTGCCTGCCTCGGGGGCAAACTCGGAAGCGCGTTGCCCGGTGAGGCTGGCCCTCTGGCCGTTGGCATTGAAGAACAACCGCTGCCCCCAGGCCGCCCCGGCGGAAAAAGCGTCCCGATCATTGTCGATCACCGTGATGCTCGTGCCTTCACGGGTTGCAAGGATGGTCAGCACGCCTGGATCATCTTTGACCGACTGGTAATTGAAGAGCACGGGATTGAATGTGGCCTTGCCTGACTTGGGTACGGGCAGGAAACATGCCTGCGTGCTCACAAGCACCTTGGAATCGCGACTGGCGAGCAAGGTCCGCGGCAGATTCCCTTTCCTCCTCCATGAATCCGGTTTGGAAAGATATCGCAGCGGGTTTGCCAGGATCTCGTGCAGGGAGACGCGGCGCAGGGGAGAACCGTCATGATTCCCGACCATCAGCGAAAAGAGCCGGGGATCGAGATCGCAAGTTTTGTCCTCAAAGTTCGGGTGGCGCACGACCGGCATGCAACTGACCTCCAAGCCGCCCGTTCCCTTTTCCAGCGCGACCTGGATGGTCATGTCGCTGATGTTTGGTCCCACGGCGGAGTTTTTAAAGCGTCCCGTGTCCTCCCAGGTGACGTCCAGCACCTGGAGCCCCATTTTCGAGGCCATTTTCAGCACTTCCTCATTGCTCGACATGTCCCGCGTCCGGTGAACAGCTCTTGTGTATGGGGCGGCGAACCAATCCGGGAAGGCATACGATGAAGTCATCGACACTTGGATGATCAGGGACACGAGCAGGAGGAGTTTCATGCCCCGGAGGCTATCCAGTCACCGCCACGCAGGCAATCCTCTTTGCGACCCATTTCTCCGGGATTCGTGGACGCATGTGCGGCGCTGGAGGTGTGTGTCCAGCATTCAACAAGTGAAAGCAGCCGCAGCAGCGTCGCGCCTCACACCAGATGGCGTCCGAGCATGTGGTCGAGGTTGCGCTCGACGATCTCCCCCATGCTCTGGCAGTCGTCAAAGTGGTGGGTGTTGTGGTAGGCGGCCAGCTCGGAGCGCAGTTGCACGACTTTTTCAAAGGGCTCCACGGCGTTGTTTTTCATGCAGCGGATGAGCGCCATGATGCGGGAGTGCTCGGAGAGATAGCGGCGGGAGATGAGGCTGCGCTCCTCCTCCTGGTATTGCTTCATGGTGGGGAAGTTCAGGCAGGCGGAGCAGAGCTGCACGACAGGATTGTTCTCCTTGAAGAACTGAGGCAGGTAGAGGCTTTTCCGGCCTTCATAGCTCTGCTGGTCAAAGTCGATGGCACGCACACGGTACTGCACCTCCTCAAAGTCGGGCGTCATATCGACGACGTAGTTGTAGCTGCGCATGTCCCCCAGCAGGCGGATGAAGCAGCGCTCGCTGAACTTCACGAACTCCTTGGCGAGGCGGACGCGGTTGAGGTCCGGACGGTGGAGGTAGTCCCGGATGAAGGCGTCACCCGGCACGCCGGCGATGTGCTCCTCCACGAGGGTGCCGCCGCGGTGCATGAGGTAGTTGATGCGGTTCGGGGAGAGCAGGTGCTCCAGCTCCAGCCCATAGACACGCGAGGCGTCGGCGGTCTTGACGTAAAAGTGGTCGTAGTTGTCGTTGTATTGGTTCACGACGCGCACGCGGAAGGGGCGGGAGTTTCCAAACTCGCAGTAGTCCACGCGCTCGACGAACAAATGGGGGACGGCATGGAAGTCACCGGTGCGCAGGAGGGAGTAGATGCTGGTGAGCTTGGGGTAGAGCTCCTGCTGGAGCTCCCTCGGGTACATGACGGTGCTCCAGTGGGTGGCGTTGCCCTCCTTGTCGAAAAGCGGGTAGCTTTCGGAGAAGTTACGCAGGTCGTTGTAAGTCGTGGGCAGCTCGTCGCAGCGGCCGAACTGGTCGAGGTAGCCGGTCAGCTCGTCTGTGATCGGAATGAAGTTCTTGCGGCGGGTGATCTCGATCATGGGCGGGGCTGCATCGCACGGCGGAGGCAGCGTTTCAAGCAGGCGGCGGGCCAGAACATCACCGGCATGGGAGGCAAAAGACACGGAATGAGTCGCGGCCTTTCCACGTATTTGTGGAACAAGCATGCACTGCAACGACTCACTTTTTGCCCGTCTGGACGCTGAAAACCGCCTTCGGCTGACCCGCCGCACGTTGTTGGAGCGCGGGGCGGGAGGCGTGGGCATGGCGGCGCTGGGATCGCTATTGGCGGGCCAGGGGCAGGCCATGCCGGCCTTCCCGAACCACACGCCGAAGGCAAAGCGGGTGATTTATCTCTTCCAGTCCGGCGCGCCGAGCCAGATGGACCTGTTTGACCCGAAACCTCAGATGCAGTCCCGGCGCGGCGAGAATCTGCCGGATTCGATCCGCCAGGGGCAGCGCCTCACCGGCATGACGAGCGGGCAAAAGACGTTTCCGGTGGCGCCGTCGATCTTCAAATTTGCGCAGCATGGGGAAAGCCGTGCGTGGATCAGCGAGCTGATGCCGCACATCAGCACGGTGGCGGACGAGCTGTGTTTCGTGCGCTCGATGCACACGGAGGCGATCAATCACGATCCCGCGATCACCTTCTGCCAGACCGGTCACCAACTCGCCGGGCGGCCGAGCATCGGAGCATGGCTGAGCTACGGGCTGGGCAGCACGAACGAGAACCTGCCTGCCTACGTCGTGCTCACCTCCTTTGGCACCGGGCGGCCGGATGACCAGCCGCTCTATGACCGCTTGTGGAGCAGCGGATTCCTGCCGACGCAGCACCAGGGGGTGAAATTCCGCAACAAGGGCGATCCCGTGCTCTATCTGTCGAATCCGCCGGGCATGGACCGCGCCATGCGCCGCGAGACGCTGGATGAGATCAACGCGCTGAACGCCAGGCAGCACAGCATCATCGGCGATCCGGACATCCAGGCGCGCATCTCGCAGTACGAGATGGCCTTTCGCATGCAGGCCAGCGTGCCGGACCTCGTCGATGTGTCCAAGGAACCCAGGCACGTCCTGGAGATGTACGGGCCCGATGTGACCCGGCCCGGCACCTACGCGGCGAACTGCCTGCTCGCGCGCCGCCTGGCGGAGCGGGATGTGCGCTGCATCCAGCTCTTTCACATGGGCTGGGATCACCACGGCGGCCTGCCGAAGGCGATCAAAGGGCAGTGCAACGACACCGACCAGGCGACCGCGGCCTTGATCACGGATTTGAAACAGCGCGGGCTGCTGGATGACACCCTGATCGTGTGGGGCGGCGAGTTTGGCCGCACGATCTACTCCCAAGGCACGCTTTCAGAGACGAACTACGGCCGCGACCATCACCCGCGCTGCTTCACCGTCTTCCTGGCGGGCGCCGGGGTGCGCAAAGGACACACGCATGGCGAGACGGACGACTACTGCTACAACATCACGCGTGATCCGGTGCATGTGCACGATCTGAACGCCACGATCCTGCACCTGCTGGGCATCCATCACGAGCGGCTCACGTTCAAGTTCCAGGGGCGTGATTACCGCCTGACGGACATCCACGGGCATGTGGTGCGGCAGATCCTGGCCTGAGGCACGCGGCGTGTGCCTCAGCCGCCCTCCACCATGCCGAGGAAGATGTCCTCCAGCCGCTCTCCCTTCTGCTCGTGGCGCGCGCGCAGCTCCGCGAGGGTGCCCAGCTCCACGAGACGCCCGCGGTGCAGGATGCCGATGCGGTCGGCAAGTTCCTCCGCCACATTGAGCAGGTGGGTGCTCATCAGGACGGTCATGCCGGCCTGGCTGCGCTCCTTGAGCTCGCGTTTGACCGTGCGGGAGTGGATGGGATCGAGTCCCACCATGGGTTCGTCGATGATGAAGACCTTCGGATCGTGGAGCAGGGCACTGGCGATGCCGAGGCGCTGGCGCGTGCCGTGGCTGAGATTTTCAATGCGGTTCCCTGCGTGCTCCTCCAGCGCGAATTTGGCGAACAAATCCCGGGTCTGCGCCGCGGCGCGTCCGTGATCCATCTCAAACAGGTCCGCGATGAAGCGCATGAACTCGACGGGCGTGAGCTTTTCGTAGAAAGTGGCCACGTCAGGCACATAGCCGAGCACGGCCTTGGCCCGGAGGGGCGTGGTGGCCATGTCGTGGCCGCAGATGGCCACGCGTCCCCGCAGCGGCCTCATGAGGCCGGTCAGCAGCTTGATGGCCGTGGTCTTGCCCGCGCCGTTGGGGCCGAGAAAAGCGAACAGCTCCCCCTGCGGGATGGTAAGGGTGAGTCCATCGAGAGCCTTGAGCTCTCCGTAGTGCATCGTCAGGTCTTCAATTTCGATCATGGGGGCGTCGCGGCTTTCGACAAGGGCGGGATCATGCCGTGGATCAGGGGTTCGAGCAGGCGGTAGCCCTGCGGCAGGTCCACACGCGCCAGCTCACCCGTTTCGCCAAAAATCATGCGGATTTCCTGGTCGCCGGGCAGTGGCGCGGTGACCAGGTAGCATTTCCGCTCACGGCCCGCCAGTTCGAGGCTGCCCTCCCGCGCGGTGAGCCTCAAAACGGGCGAGTCCGCCGACGCGGTCTTGGTGGAGGCCAGGGATTGAAGCCAGCCAGTTTCGCCGTCCGCCATGCGCAGGGCCATGGCGAGGCCGGGATCGTTGGAATCCAGCATTGTCTTGCCACCCTGGGTGAGGTTCACCTGCGGCAGGCGCTCCCCCTCCTCCCAGACGATCGAAAGAGATGCCTCCTGCCGTGGCATGGCCGCCAGCAGCTCCATCCGTGTCCAGTTCCCGTCTGCCTGCATGAGGCCGGAGAACTCCCAGGTCACGTTCTCTGGCTCGCTCTTCTCCTGGAGACGCTCGATCATGCCCCGCGCCACCCAGGCGTAGGCCTTGACGTCACCGCTGCCGCTGGAACTGATTTTGAGGGAGGCATGGCCGATTTTCTCGTCCCGATGGTAGAGATGCAGCGTGTCGGTGTTCAGCTCCGCCTGCTTTAGAAAGAGGTCCAGGACGAGACGAGGCGGCACCTCGGTGAAGCGGGACTCGTCCGGGAAGTAGGCGTCACGCACCAGCAGGCCGGTCATCACCGCCCAAAACAAAACTGAGATCGCCGCCGCCGCGCGCCAGAACATCCGGTGAGAATGAAGCGGACACGCGCGAACGCCAGCAGGGAATGGAGCGATTGGAGAATTGGCATGCGAGGTTGTCATGCTCGCGCGCTTGCCGCGCGGCCCGGGGCGTCGTAGAATCATCGCATGGATCGCGAATACCTCCAAAAACTCCAGACACTCGTCCAGAATGATGATCATCTGCCCGCCGACGCGAAAAACGCGTTGCTGGAGCTCGTCACGCAGGCGCAGGAGAGCGCTCCTTCCCCGGTGGAGGGAGAAGCGGACACCCCAAGTCCGCTCAAGTCCGCTGTGGAGGAACTGGAGGCGGCGCACCCGGAGATCACCGCCTTTCTCAACCGCACGGCGGTGGCGCTGGGCAACATGGGAATCTAAATGGGGGTGTCTTCAGGCCCTCGACCGCTGGCAAACCCGCGCGAGCCATGCGTCCACAGGCGCGGCGATTTTCTCGGCGATAAGACCGACAAACAGCGCGGTGGTGATGCCCGTGAAGACATCCAGCGTGTAATGCGCCCGAAGCACCAGCACAGCGCTGATTTCAAACAGCGCCAGCAGGATGGCGAGCACGACGAGCGGTGGTTTGCCGAGGCGGGCGAGCTCCAGCGTGCCAAAGACGGCCAGCGCGGTGTGCCCGGAGAAAAAGAGGTCATTTGAGACACCGTAGGTGACGAGCAAAGTGGGCGCGCCCGTATCCCGCCAGATCATGCCTTCAATGGGCGGCAGGCTCGTGAGCATCTGGCAGAGCTGGCGCAGGCTGAAGAGGCAGATGAGGCCGAGAAAGGGCCGCACGCTGCGCCCGAAGACGGTCGCGCCGATGACAAAGAGCCCTAGCGCGTCGATCCCGGCGGAACTGGTGATGAGGAGGGCGTTCGCGGCATCGGGATGCGCGTGCAGCCACTCATTCCACGACGCGGTCCACTCATGAATGGCGTCACCGATGCCGCCGCTGCCCGCAGGCGGGCTTTTGGCGCCGATAAGGCTCTGGGTCCAGAACCAGACGCCGAGTCCGGCGATGATGATGCCGACGCGGACGAGGCGGAGTCGTGTGAGGGAGAGTGTGTTCATCAATCGGGGGCAATGCCAAGCATGGAGGTGAGGCTGCCGCGAATCGCGTCCATGAGCGGATCGGTGGGGCTTTTGCGGTCGCGCACGGGATCGACGGTGATGGCAGGGCCGAACTCGAAACGCAGATGCATGGGGCCGATGTTGGTGGGTTCGGCCGCGCCGAGGGCTTCCTCATAGCGGGCGACGGTCTCGATGAGCCGCTCGGGCGGCGGATTCTGGCCGAGGTAATCCGGCGGGAAATGGAAGATCTGCTGGGCCACCTCGAGATCGTAGAGGCACTTCCAGCGGTGCGCGCGCCCCGCCTCGGTGACATCACCGGCCACGAGGTCGGGCAGGATGGCCTTCCGCAGGTTTTTGATGCGCGCGACGACGGTGCCTTCGTTTTTGCCCTTCAACCACTCCGTTTCGAGTGGCAGCAGCACTTGGTCGAGCAGGCGCGTGAGGCGCTCAGGCACGGGGCCGTGGTTGGCCGCGCCAAAGTACTCGATCTCCTTCAGCGCGAGCAAGGCGTGGCCGAGTTTCACGATGCGCGCGTGCGGCGCGAGTCCGCGCCGCGGCTGCCAGGAGAGGCGCGTCTCGATGCGGTCGAGAACGGGCGAAAGCTCGCGCTCCAGATCACCCTGGAAGACATAGCGCAGCGCCAGCGGATGCACGACGACCTTCCCGCCAGGCACTTTTTCCGCGCGCTGCTTCGCCGCGGTGCGCGCGATGAAGGCGGTGCCGTCCTGGAGGGGGATGAGGCGGTCGTTCGTGCGCGTGATGACGCCCTCGGCGAAGACCACGAGCGGCCTGCGCGCTGTGGCGAGGATGTCGGTGGCCGTTTTCAGCGACTCGCGGTCCATGCCCTCGCGATACACGCTGAAGGCGCCGACGCGCGGCAGCAGCCACGAGTTCACCCGGCTCTGGAGAAAGAGATGCGCGCTCGCCATGACGTGGAAGTTCTGTCCCAGCGCCTTCGTGAGAAAGCCAAGCGCCATCGGGTCGCTCGTGCGCGGATGGTTCGGCACGATGAAGATGCCGTGTCCGGCCTTCAGCGATGCCTGCATGTGCTCCAGCCCCTTCACCTCCCAACTGGCGATGGCGTGCGCCTTCCGCAGGTAGCGCGGCAGCCAGAAACCCAGCAGCCACGGCCAGAAGCGGCTGTTTTTCGGCGGCACGAACTTGTAGCTCTTTTCGCTGACGACCGATGGGGCGAGGGAGGAGGGATCGTGGTTCATGAAACAAGCTCAGGGTGAAAAAAGTCAGGTATCGAGCGGCTGTGCCGCCGCCGCGGCGTCCCGGACCTTGCGCAGGTCGGTCTTGCCGGTGCCGAGCACGGGAATCTGGGACACGGTGATGAACTGGTCCTTGCGCGGCTTCCACAGGTTCGGGAGGTCGCAGGCGGCGAGTTTTTCGAGCACCGATTCCAGCGCCGCGGGCTGGAGCGTGTGCAGGACCATGATGCGCTCGCCCTTTTTCGCGTCCGGCAGGCTGGTGACGGCAAAGGTCTGGACGGAGACACCGGCGAGCTCGTGGAGCTTTTCCTCGATCTTCACATGCGGCACCATCTCGCCGCCGATCTTGCTGAAGCGGCTGAGGCGGTCGGTGATGGTGATGAAGCCGTCCTCATCGACGGAGGCGATGTCTCCGGTGACATACCAGCCGTCCTGGAGCACCTCGGCGGTTTTTTGCGGGTTGTTGAGGTAGCCGCGCATGACATTGGGGCCTTTGAGCAGCATGAGGCCGGGCTCGCCGATGGCCTTGGGCATGCCGGTCTCGGGATCGACGATGCGCACGCTGATGCCGGGCAGCGGATGGCCGATGGTGCCGCGTTTGCCGCCGACCTGGTGGAATCCGGCATCGCGGTAGTCACGGCGGTTCACGGAGACGGCAGGGGAGCACTCGGTGCAGCCATAAGCCTCCATCGGGCGCAGGCCGAACTGCTCCTCGAAGGCCGTGGCGAGCCTGTCCTGGAGCTTTTCCGCGCCGACCATCGCAAAGCGCACGCTGCCAAGCTGCTCCGGCATGCAGCCGCGCATGTAGATCTGGAGAAACGTGGGCGTGGCCAGCAGGAAGGTCACGCGATGACGTTCAATCAGCCCGCCGATCACCTTGGCATCGGTGGGGTTGAAATGATAGGCGACACCCACCGCGAGCAACGCGGGCGCGCCGATGGTGGCGGTGAAGCCAAACGAGTGGAAGAACGGCAGGATGCCGAGGAGACGGTCATCCGCGGCAAACGCGAACACCTGGCCGATCTGCCGCACGTTGGAGGTGATGTTGTAATGCGTGAGCAGCACGCCCTTGGGCTCGCCCGTGCTGCCGCTGGAGAAGATCACCGTGGCGATGTCATCCACGGTCTTCCGTGTGCCGGAGCCGGCGAGGCGCTCGATCCAGCGCGCGGGCAGAAACAGCGCCATGAGCAGCGCGGCGAGTTTTTCCAGGAACCGGGGCTGCGCGGCGACGGACTCGATGAAAACAGCCTCGACCGGCAGCTTGAGGTTCAGCTTGGAGAGAAATTTTTCGGAGGTGACGACCTTCGTGATGCCGCACTGGCGGATGCAGGACGCCAGGGCCTCCTCAGAGAGCGTGTAGTTCAGGTTCACCGGCACCTTGCCCATGAGCAGCGCGGCGTAGTTCACCAGCGCGCCGGGAACGGAGGGCGGCAGCAGCAGGCCGACCATGTCATGGCCTTTCCATGTCTCCCGCAACCGGCGTGCGAGGAAGAGCGTCTTTGTCAGCGCGGAGAAAAACGAGACCGGGGCCGCGGTGGAATCGGCCATGGCCATGCGCAGCGGATGACGGCGCGCGGTGCGCACGAAGGCGTGCTGCAGCGTGGTCATGCGCGTCTTTCGCCGTTCCCAGGCAGCCGGGCCGAGGTCCGCCACGGCCTGGCGGACGGCGGCGGGCGCGGTTTCAGACGGCAGCGGCTTCCCGAAGCTGACGGTGACCGGATGCGGAATGGAACGCGGCATTCTCCAGCGAAAATGCCCCTCCTGCATGCTGAAGAGGCTGCCCCAGACATTGTCGAGGTGCACGGGGATGACCGGCGCATCGACGCCTTTCATGATGCGGCTCATGCCGCGGCGGAAGGGGAGCATCAACCCGGTGCGGGTGATCTCGCCCTCGGCGAAAAGGCACACGATCTGGCCCTGCTGGATGCATTCCGTGGCCTCGCGCAGGGCCTCGATCATTTCGCGCGGCCGCGCCTCCGTGGTGAGCGGGATGAAGCGCAGCACGCGCGCCACCGGCCGCGCCCACCATTTCTCACAGGTGGCCTTGTCGATGATGAAGCGCACCGGGCGGTCGCAGGCGGCGGTGAGCAGGCAGGCGTCGGCGAGGGAAAGATGATTGCACACCAGCAGCGCGCCACCTTTCGCTGGAATCTGGTCCTTGCCGATCACCTGCACACGATAGAGCAGGGAGGTGAGCCAGCGGAGCAGGCGGCGCATTGCCTTTTCCGGTGCCCGGCAGATGAAACCGGCCACGACCAGCATGGCGAGGAGCAAGGAGGCGAGGAAGTGTGTCATGGAGGGTAGAGGGCTGGCTCCCGCAGACCATCTCTTCAGCCGCGCCTGCCGGAGCAGGCTGTTGAGGGATGAAAACCGCGAACGCCCCCATTCTCCGGGAGCAAAGCCTGTCCGCCTAATTGATAATGGGGCTGTCTGCCATCGGTCTGCTCAATACCAGGCGTCGAGGGCCTACTCCGTGTCGCCGAAGCCGGAGTTCACCAGTTCCTCAAGGTCTTGCATTGCCGCCGCGGCATCCGCGCCGTCCGTGATGATCTTGATCGTCTCTCCACGGCCGGCGGCGAGCATCATGAGACCCATGATGCTTTTGCCGTTCACTGGCTCGTCGTCCTTCTCCACCCAGACATCACACTGATACTTGCTGGCCCGCTTCACAAACTGGGCGGCAGGACGCGCGTGCATGCCCATTTTGTTGCGGATCGTCAGTTCTTTCTGGAGGCTCATAGGGTCGGTCTGGGCGGCGGCGGCTAACCTAATTGGTCATCCGTCATCTTTTTCAACAACCTTTGGTCGAACTCCACGGCACTGTTGTAGCCAAAGGTGCGCAGCTTGTGGTTCATGGCGGCCAGTTCGATCAATCCTGCCACGTCCCTCCCGGGGGCGACAGGCAGCGACACATTTGGGATGTCCATTCCCATGATCTCGCGCATTTGGGTGGCCACGCCCACCCGCTCCAGATCCTCGGTCTTCTGGCCGTGGACCAGGTTCACGATCAGGTCCAGCCGCTTGCTCAGGCGTAGCGCACCCACGCCAAAGAGAGCCGGCACGTTCAGGATGCCCAGGCCGCGGATTTCGATCATGCCGCGGGTCATCTCGGGCGCGGAGGCCACGATCTCGCGGTCCTCGATGAGGCGGAGGCGCACGGCGTCGTCCGCCACCAGGCTGGCCCCGCGTTGCAGCAGGCCGATCACGCTTTCGCTCTTGCCGCTGCCGCTGTCCCCCTGGATGAGCACGCCCATGCCCTGCACG
This sequence comes from Verrucomicrobiaceae bacterium, assembly GCA_015075365.1. Classification (GTDB taxonomy): domain Bacteria; phylum Verrucomicrobiota; class Verrucomicrobiia; order Verrucomicrobiales; family Verrucomicrobiaceae; genus Prosthecobacter. Next base: position 979,825 of record JABTUN010000002.1, on the reverse strand, counting down.
TCCACCATGCAGCCATGCACGAGCTGCGTGGGGGAGAAGGCCCATTCCAGCTTGATGGTGGCGGCGTTGAGGAACTTCATCGTCACCATGTTCGTCTGGAAGACGGAAATGCCGGCCTGATTGGCCAGTTCCACGAGGCTGGCGTCGATGCGGTGTCCGCGCGCCACGACGATGCAGGGAATCTCCTGGGAGCACAACTGGCTGAAACGCGCGGAGCGGATCCTGGGCTCCAGCCCCTCCAAAAAGGAGTGCTCGGAGTTTCCGATGACCTGCACCCGCTTGTAGGCGAAGTAGGTGAAGAATCCCGCGAGGGCCAGGCCCGGACGGTTCACTGACGGCTCGCTGATTTTGCGCGAAAAACCGGCCTCGGAGCCGATCAGGCGCAGTTTCAGCGATTTTTCGTTCGTCCGGAAAAACTCCTCCACCGTCACAAAGGACGGTCGTTTCTGTTTTGGGGCGGGATTCATGCGAAGAACGCTAGCCGGGCCTCGAACACGCGGAAACTGAAATCCTCGCCGTTCACGCTGCCGCGCCGGTGACCATGCGCAGCCAGTCTTGCAGATTGTAGTAGTTGGTCACGCGCCGCACCCGGCCTGCGGCCAGCTCAAAGAAGGCCCCTACGCGCAGGCGGTAGCGCTGTCCGGCCGCCGGGGGCAGGCCCTCATCGGTCGAGATGTATTCGCCCTCGATGAAAAACTCCGCCGCGCCGCGCGTGCCGCCTTCCTCCGCCATGGCGACCAGATCGACCACGGTTTCCCGGTAGCAGCGGTCCATGCGCCCCAGGAAGGCCCGGAAGGCCGCCACGCCCGTCTCGCAGCCGCCCTGGTTGATGTCATGCACGACATCCTCCGCCAACAGGGCCAGCAGCGCCTCGCGGTCGCCGGAGTTGAAGGTGTCGTAGTAGCGGCGGATGAGGGAGACGGCGGACTGCTGGGCTTCGGACATGAGGAATTCGGGATCGGGGTTGTGGGACCGGTGCGGATTGGTAAGGAATCTGCCTCCGCTGTAAAGGCCAGGTCCGTGATCCGGCCCGCTTCCTGCTCATTATATTTATCTCCCAATGCCAGCCAACCCCGCCCAGCCTCTCCGCTCCCTCGGTTTTCAACTCCTCGAAGACGACCTGCGTTTCCTCATGCAGGCCTTCGCGGAGGTTTTGCGCCGGATGGGGGAGCCGGATCTCGCCGCACGGCTGCCCTGGATCAATGAGACCGCCAGAACCGACGAAACGGCCAGCCGCGCGCTTGGACAGGCCTATTCGATCGCCTTCCAGCTCCTGAACATCGTCGAGGAGCGCGCCGCCTCGCAGGTGCGGCGGCTGCGGGAGAAAAAAGAGGGGCCGGAGGCCGAAAAAGGCCTGTGGCCGGACAATCTGCGCGAAATGATCGCGCTCGGCTTGAGCGAGGGGGACATCCTCGGCGTGCTGAAAGACATCGCGGTGGAGCCGGTGCTCACCGCGCATCCCACAGAGGCGAAGCGCGAGTCCGTGCGCGATCTGCACCGCGAGATTTACAGCCTCATGAACCGCCATGAAAACGCGGCCTACACACCGCGCGAGCAGGCCCGGCTGCAACGCCAGCTCCAGACGCAACTGGAATGCCTGTGGCGCACCGGTGAGATCCATGTCACGCGCCCCAGCATCGAGGCGGAGCTGCAAAACGCGCTGCATTACCTGCGCGAGGTCTTCCCCGAGGCGCTGAGCCGCGCGCATGTGCATCTGCGCGAAAGCTGGCAGGCGGCGGGCTTTGATCCGGCTCAAATCGACACCTTGAAGCCGCTGCTGCGATTTGGTTCGTGGATCGGCGGTGACCGCGATGGACATCCTTTCGTGACGGCGGACATCACGGAGCACGCGCTGAAGCTGATGCGCACCAACGCGCTCCGCGTGCATCGCCGCGCGCTGGAGTCTCTGGCGGCGAATCTGCCTCTGAGCTCTCTCTTCCAGGTCAAACCGCCTCTATTGACCGAACTGCACGAAAAACTCGTCTCCTCGCTGCACAACGAGCCGCACATCGACCTCGCCTACATCCTCGACCGCAACAAAGAGGAGCCGTGGCGCTGCACGGCGTATCTCATGCGCGCGAAAGTGCTGCTGGCGGTCGAAAAGCCGCAATCCGCCGCTGCTTACTCGAGCCCCGCCGAGCTGCTGGCCGATCTGGACACGCTGGCGCGGACCCTGGACGAAGTGGGCGCCTCCGCGCTCGTGGCAGACCTCATCGCGCCCTTCCGCCAGCGCATTCACGCCTTCGGCTTTCACGGCGCGGCGCTCGATGTGCGGCAAAATTCCGCGTTTCATGAAAAAGCACTCGATCAACTGCTGCGCGCCGCCGGATTGCTCGATGCGCGCAGTTTCGTCGAGTGGAGCATCGAGGAAAAACGCGCGCTGCTGGAGCGTGAGCTGCTCTCGCCGCGTCCCTTCCTCGCGCCGGGCATTTCCGCCGGGCCGGAGGCGGACACGGTGCTGGCCTGCCATCGCGTGCTGGCCGCGCACATCGCCGCGCATGGCAAGGAGGGCCTGGGTTCGCTCATCGTGTCGATGACGCGGCGCGTGGAGGACCTGCTCATCGTTTATCTGCTCGCACGCGAGGCGGGGCTGGCGGAGTGGACGGCGGAGGGGCTGCGTTGCCCGTTGCCCGTGGTGCCGTTGTTTGAGACGATGGACGACCTCGTGGCCGGTCCGGGCATTGTGACCGCCTTCCTCGATCATCCGGTGACGAAGCGCAGCATGAGCAGCGCGGACAAAGTCTTCCAGGTGATGGTGGGCTACTCCGATTCGAACAAGGACTGCGGCATCCTGGCCAGCCAGTGGGCGCTGCATCGTGCGCAGGCCGCCTTGTCACAGACGATCCAGCAGCACGGTGCAAAGCCGGTGTTCTTCCACGGCCGCGGCGGCACCGTGGGGCGCGGAGCGGGGCCCACGCACTGGTTCATGGAGGCGCTGCCGCACGGATCGCTCAGCGGTGTGATGCGCATGACGGAGCAGGGCGAGACGATTGCGCAAAAATACGCGCACATCGGCTCCGCCGTCTATAACGCGGAGCTTTTGATCGCCTCCGCCGCCGCCACGACCGCGCGGCATCGCTTCGCGAAGAAGGAAATGCCGCCCATCGAGCCCATCCTCGACCAACTGGCCGCCGAGAGCCGCGATGCCTACCGCGCGCTGCTGCACACGCCGGGTTTCATGACGTTTTACCGCGCGGCCACGCCGATTGATGCGCTGGAAAACGCGCGCATCGGCTCCCGGCCCGCGCGCCGCACCGGTCAGGCCACGCTGGACGACCTGCGCGCCATTCCGTGGGTCTTTTCGTGGACGCAGGCGCGCTACTACCTGCCCGGCTGGTTCGGCGCAGGCTCCGCTTTGCAAAAACTGCGCACCGAACGCCCCGCTGACTACGCCGCGCTCGCCGCCGCGCTGCCACAGACGCCTTTCCTGCAGTACGTGCTCACGAACATCGAAAGCTCGCTCGTCAGCGCCAACACGGACCTCATGTGCGGCTATGCCGGCCTCGTGCCTGATGAAACGGTCCGCGCGCGCTTCCTCGACATCATCCTGAGGGAGCACGACACGACGCGCACGATCCTTGAGGATCTTTTCAAAGGCACCTTCGCCGCGCGCCGTCCGCGCCTGGCCTACACCCTCGACATCCGCGAGGCACCGCTGCGCGCGCTGCATCTCCAGCAGATCGAGCTTTTGAAGCAATGGCGCGCCCTGCTGGCCGCAGGCGATCAAGCCCGGGCGGACTCCATGCTGCCGGACATGCTCATTTCCATCAATGCCATCGCCTCCGGCCTGCGCACGACGGGGTAGATGGGCTTTTTGTTTCAGGTTCCACGTTTCAAGATGCCAGCTCATAGAACTTGAAACCTGGAACTTGAAACCCATTGCCACCGCATCCCTCGCCGGGCAGAGTCCGTTCGATGCTCCGTTTCAACCTCTTCGGCTTCCCCGTTTTCATTCACTGGATGTTCTGGCTGAACACCGCCCTCATGGGCGGCGCGCTAGGGGCAGGCACGCCGGAGGCGTTTCGCAGTGTTCTCGCCTGGGTCCTGGCGGTGCTGGTGTCGATCCTCATTCACGAACTCGGCCACGCCTTTGCCATGCGCGGCTTTGGCGATCACCGGGTGGGCATCGTGCTGTATGCCTTTGGCGGCTATGCGCAGGGGAGCAGGCTTTATACCCGCGCGCAGGACATCCAGCTCACCGCCGCAGGTCCGGGTCTGCAAATCGCCGCCGGGCTGGCCGTGGGCTGGGCCATGACCCTCTGGCGTGTTCCGAATCCATGGCTGCGGGAATTCTGTGATTCCTTCACCGTGGTCAGCATCTTCTGGGCGCTGCTGAATCTCGTGCCCATCCTTCCGCTGGATGGAGGCCGCCTCTGCGCGGCGCTTCTTGGCAAAATGCGCACCGCGCTCGTCATCAGCCTCGTCTGTGCCATCGTGCTGGCGGTCAGTGCGCTTGATACCCGGGCCTGGGTGGACATGCAGACCGCCATCCTGAGGCTCATCGACATTCGCGCCGGCACCCGCATCGGCGGCGGCCTGTTCGCCCTGCTGTTCTTTGGCATGATGGCCATGAACAACTGGAAGCAGCTCCGAGGCGAGCCGCAGATCCCGTGGATGAACGCGCGGTAAGCGTTCGTCGCGGGCGCATTCGCTCCGGGATGCTGTGAAAGCGGGCAAATCGCGGATGACAGCGCCTCCGGGCCGCGTTTGGGTCAGCGCATGGTCTTCATTCTCCTTATTGTTGTCGCCGTCGCCGCCTTTGGCATCAGCCAGTGGGCCGCGGGGAGACATATGGCGATGATGAACAAGGGCGCGCGCGTCACCGCGCCCACGGCGCACACAGGGGAGGAGATCGCGAGGCTTTTCCTGGCCACGGAGTGTGTCAGCGATGTGCAAATCGTCGAGCACGACAGCGTGGTGAGCGATTACTTCGACCCGGTGCGGCGGCGGCTTTTTCTGCGCAAGGAGGTGGCCCAGGGCACCACGCTGGCCGCCTGGGCGGTCGCCCTGCATGAGGCCGCGCACGCGCTGCAAACGGGCGCCGAGGGCCTGGGCGAGCTGAAATGGCGGCAGAGCTGCATCCGGCTGTGCCGTTATCTGCCTGTCTTTTCGGCGCTGGTGCTGGTGGGGCTCATGCTGGGGCGCGTGTTGGTGCCCCGGAACGCCATTCTTGTCTTCGTGATGCTCTTTGGCCTGCTGGTGATGTTGAACCTGGGCACCGTGCCCGTCGAATTCGCCGCCAACCGCCGCGCGCGCGAATTTCTGGAACGGCATCTGAACAAGCACCCGCAGGCTGTCGAACGCCTGAACGACCTGCTCTTTGCCATGGCCATCCGCGAGGTGGGCGATGCGCTGCGTTCCCCGCGCTACTTTTTTCTCAGCGCGCTGCCCGGGGCAGGGAAGTCACGCCCCGGATGACGCCGCTCATTTTTCCGACATCAGCAGCTTTTTGCAGCGGGCAAGGCCGCCGAGCTTGTCGGCGGGCAGCTTCGGCCAGGTGAGTTTCATGCGCTGCATCTCGTCAAGGATGGCGGCGCTGACGATGAGGCGCATGTTCTTCTTGTCATCGGCCGGGACCACATACCAAGGGCAGTCCTCCGTGCCGGTGACGCGGATGGCGTCCTCGTAGGCGTCCATGTAGTCCTTCCAGTGGGCGCGCTCGCGCACGTCGGCCTCCTCAAACTTCCAATTTTTGCTCGGCGTGTCGATGCGGGCCAGGAAGCGCTTTTTTTGCTCCTCCTTCGACACATGGAGGAAGAACTTCACGATGCGGATGCCGTTGCGGTGGCTGTAGGCCTCGAAATTGCGGATGTCCTTCAAGCGGTCGGCAAAGAGCTTGTTGAGATTGCTGGTGGTCTTGGCGGGCAGCCGCTGGATCTTGGTGACGATCTCGGGATGCACCCGGCAGACGAGCACTTCCTCGTAGTAGCTGCGGTTGAAGATGCCGATGCGTCCACGCGGAGGCATGACGCGGGTGGTGCGCCAGAGGAAGTCGTGGTCCAGCTCCGCGTCCGTGGGCCGTTTGAAGGCGTGGGACTCCACACCCTGCGTGTTCACGCCGCTCATCACATGCTTGATCGTGCTGTCCTTTCCGGCGGCGTCCATGGCCTGGAAGATCAGCAGCAGCCCCTGGTGATTCTGGGCATACATCTTCTGCTGCAGTTCGTCGATCTCCACGCGGAACTCGGCGATGAGCGACTCGTAATGCGCGTCATTTTGGTAAAAGTCCTTCACCTTGGTTTTGGCCTTCTTGATGCGGAAGGGGCTGCCGTCCGGCACGCGGAATTCGTCGAGATCAATCTTGAGCTTCATGAAGGCGCCGTTTGTGGCAGGAAAGTGACGGGCTGAACAGGGGAAAATGAGGGAACGGAGCGGAGAGATGTCTCGGAAGCCACTGTGAGAATGGCAGTGAGCGGGGAAGTGTCTTGGAAGCGGGTTTTCGGCGGGTTGGGACAGAAATTTGAAGTTTTGCCTTGCAGTTAGTTTTAAAAGTATAGAAATTATAAAGATAGCCTGACTTTCACCTCATGAGCACTTCCACATCCTCCCTCACCTCCCAGAAGACCACTCAGGTCCTCCTGGCGGCCATTTTGCTTCTCTCGGGCTTTTGCTCACTGGTTTACCAGACGGTCTGGCTGCGGGAATTCCGGCTGGTCTTCGGCGGGGCGGCTCCGGCGGCGGCGGCGGTGGTGGCGGTCTTCATGGCCGGGCTTGGCTTTGGCGGGAAATTCTTTGGTAGCTGGGTGGAGCGCGTGGGCAGGCCGTTTCGCTTCTACGCGCGGCTGGAAGTGGGCATCGCCCTGGCGGCGGTGGCTTCCCCGGCGATGCTGGGACTGGCCCGGGCGCTCTATTTGAAGACCGGCGGCACGGCGGGCATGGGCCTGGGCTGGGCTACCTGCCTGCAACTGCTCATGACGGCGCTGGTGCTCGGCCTGCCGTGCTTTTTGATGGGCGGCACGCTGCCGGCGGCGATGAAATTCGCCCAACGCGATGATGATCCGCGCCGCTCCATCACTGCCTTCTTTTACGGCATCAACATCGCCGGCGCGGTCACAGGCGCTGCCTTGAGCACCTTCTGGCTGCTGCCGAACCTGGGCAACAAAGGCGCGCTGACTGTCGCCGTGCTCGCGAACCTGCTCATCGCCGTCGCGGCCGGCTTCATTTCGATGTTCCAGGAAAAAGAGCCGCGTCAGGCCGCGGCTGAGGCAGAGAGCACGACGGAAGAACGCGTGGCAGCGAAGGCGCCGGCCGGTTTTGTGCTCGCGGCGGCTTTCATGAGCGGATTCACGTTCTTTGTCATCGAATTGATCTGGTATCGCATCTCCACGCCGCTGCTCGGCGGGTCGGTGTATGGCTTTGGACTCGTGCTTTGCGTCGTTTTGGCCGGGATGGGCATCGGCGGGCTGCTTTACTCGCTGATTCTGAAAAAGGCGGAACCCACCATCGCAGGCTTCACCATCGTCTCCGCGCTCCAGGCGCTCGCCGTGCTCATTCCGTATGCGCTGGGTGACCGTGTGGCGCATCTGGCGCTGATCTTGAACAACTCGTTGCGCGGCCTCGGTCTCGCGGAGCTGGCCTTTGGCTGGGCGGTGATCATGGGATTGCTGGCATTTCTGCCTTCGCTGCTCAGCGGCATTCAATTTCCGCTGCTCGTGTCTCTTCTCGGCCGTGGAAACGCGGGCGTGGGTCGTCAGCTCGGCCGCGCGTATCTTTGGAACACCTTTGGATCGATCTCCGGCTCGCTCATGGGCGGCTTCTTCCTCGTCCCGGCGCTCGGCATGACGGATTGCTGGCTCGTGGTCGCAATGCTCATCGCGCTGATGTCCGGCGCATCGCTCTTCCTGCAAGCGCGCCAGTCGCAGCCCGCCGTGCGCGTGCTCGGTGAGAGCAAACTTGCCCTCGGCGCGCTCGCCGCATGCCTCGCGTGTGCCTTCCTTGCCGTCGGCCCCACGGCGGTGTGGCAGCACACGCCAATCGGCTACGGTCGTGTGAAGGAGGATGTCGGCAGCGCGCTCGGCATGGAGAAGTGGCTTCGAGACACCCGCCGCAATCTCGTACAGGCCTACGACGGCCGCGAGACGAGCGTGGCGGTCGTCGGTGGCTCGCAGTATGCCTTCCTCACCAATGGCAAGAGCGATGGTTCCGCCGTCAGCGACGCGGGCACGCAGGTGATGCTGGGCATCGTGGGTGCCGTTTTGCATCCCAATCCGCAGAACGCCTGCGTCGTGGGCCTCGGCACCGGCACCACCGCCGGCTGGCTGGCCGATGTGCCGGGCATGCAGCGCGTCGATGTGCTCGAACTCGAGGAGGAGATCCGCAAGGTCGCTGAATTCTTCGAACCCGTGACGCGCAACGCGATGAAACATCCACGCGTGAACAACATCACCGGCGATGCGCGCGAATTCCTGCTCACCAAAGGCGAAAACTACGACCTCATCGTCTCCGAGCCCTCGAATCCCTGCCGCGCGGGCGTGGCGAACCTCTACACACGCGAGTTTTATGTGAACGCCAGCCAGCGCCTCACCCAGGACGGCATTTTCTGCCAGTGGCTGCAAGGTTACGAGGTGGAGCCGGACACGATCACCACCGTGATCGCCACGCTGAAGCAAGTGTTCCCGAAAGTGGAGGTCTGGTCCACGCAGACAGTGGACATGCTGCTCATCTGCTCGAAGGAGGACAAGCCTTGGCAGCTCGAATCCCTGCGCCGCCGCATTCAAATCGATCCGATGAAGGAGGCGCTGACGCGGTTCTGGCAGACGGACACAGCAGAGGGTTTCCTGGCTGCTTGCCTCGCCAACAGCGACTACTGCGCCGCGCTTGCCGAGCAGGGCAGGCGCCGCATCAACACGGACGACATGAACCGCCTGGAGTTCAGCTTCGCCCGGAGCGTCGCGAAAAAGGGCAACTGCTCCTACGATCTCACGAAGGCCGCCACACGCGCCGGCTGCCAGATGCCGAAGGTGGACGCTCAGCCGGACATGGCGCTTTACCTCGCCGAGCGCGGCCATGTCCCCGGCCGTTTGTGGAACAGCGCCACGCATGAGGTGCTGCCCGCCGATGTGCCCAAGCCCGTTCAAGATCGCATCGCGGCCCTGCGCCTGTTTTGGAAGAACCAACGCTTTGCCGACTACCTCCAGGCCCCGGCACCGTCCGTCAGCACGATGAGCGACAAAGTGCTGCTTGCACAGGCCAAGGCCCGCACCGGCGCGCCGGACGCACGCGAGGCCATCGAGGCGATTCGCTCCATTTCTGCCGCGGATGCCGAGTTCCTCCATGCCATCGCCGCCAGTGTGCTGCGCGATGGCGGAGCGGTGCTCGATCACACGGCACGGGCGCTGCGTGAGCTGCAAAAGACGCCCTGGTGCCGCACGGAGCTCGTTTCTGAGGCCCTGGCGCTGCTGCCCGAGCTGGCGCGCGACAAGCAAATGGCCGCCGATCCGCGCTTCGCGGCCGTTTTCGACCTGTTGGGCCAATCGTATCCCGTCGAGGTCTGCCGCAGCGCGCGCATGGGCGTGCGCGCGGAGATGGCGCTGCATCTCGACACGGAGCGCATGATGTCCGCTGTGCAATCACTCGGCACCCCTTATCCCTGGAACGGTCGCGCGCTCGTCCTGCGGGTGAATGCCTACCTGCGCTCCAAGCACCGCAACCTCCAGTCCTCGATCGACGAGATGAACCTTTTCATCGCCCAAGGGGGAAGGATCGGTGGGGAGGCTCCGCCCTTTGCGGCCACCGTGAAGGCTCCCGCAGCGGCCAGTGCGCCAGAGAGCATGGTCATCAGCACGAAGCCATGATGCCTCGTGAACGCCATCTGTGAACAAGGAGGGAAATCCGACGGAAAAAGCGCTTGAAACCGTCCTCAACCCAAGCGGGGGCGGCAAAACTGCGAATCAGTTCTGGCGGACACATGCGGGTCAGGCCGGGAGAGCATGGCGTTATGTTTCCAAACCGGTCAAAGTGGTGCCCGGCGGTCTGATTTGAGGCCTGCCGCCTCTCCAAGCGGGCCTTCAAATCACGCTTAAAAAAGGACGTTAATGGCATGAAAAGTGTCTGAAAACGCTTTGTTTATAGCAATTAAGTCAATCGTGTGACTTGAGCTCTCCTGAGGGCTGTCCATCAAGCGAGGAGCCTGCTAGCTGATCGGGTGAAGCGACGCCTGGCACAGTGTGACAGAGCTGTTCCACGTCGAATTCACAAGCGTTCCACGGTGCCTTTGTTTCGATTCCGAAACACAGGGGCAGGTTTGGACGAGAGGGCGCTCAGTCGAATCCCTGGGATCGGGAGCAAGGTGCCAGGGATGTGAACAACTTGTCAAGAACTCGTCGGAGAGCGCGAAAAACTTGAGGGGAAAATCGTCGGTATGAAGGGAAAGTGCTGTGAGCAATCTGGTCCGGAGGCGTTGGGGCTGGATTCGGGGCCGAACGCACTTTTTTGTTGCCAGCCACGCCCGTTTTTGAGACGACAACGGGCGCAACCAACCCTGCCGACCTTTTCGACCATGGACGACGCCCCTCTGCCCCTGCAACTTTTCACCCTGCGTGACGGCATGATCGTCAGCGCCGCCGGACAGGATGCGGTGGATCATTATGCCGCCGATTTCCAGGGCCTCCGCCATTTTGGCAGCAAGATCGGCCAGGCGCTCGACTTGGGCGATCCCTGGACCGGCACGCTCCAGGAGGACGAATTCACGCTGAATTTCGCCTATTTCGACGCGGGCACCAGTTCTGTGGACCCCGGCGGCGGAGCGCTCGTGGGCGAGGCCATCCCCTTGTTTGAACTCCTTAACCGTGTCAGCACCCAGGAAGCCTGATCCAACCTTATGGCCGCCACCATCACCCCGTCCCTCCGTTCCGCCCTGGAGCGCCTCAAACACGCCGGTGCCGTCAACGGCATTCTGCTGGGCTGGCGCAGGCAGATCCTGTTGAACCTGCTGCCCTATGAGGATTTCCGGGCGGAGCGCGCCCTGCAGGCCCTGCTGGACGCGCGCGGCCATTATGCCGGCGGGGAGCGTGAAGTGCGCGCTTTCTGGTTTGGTTATGAGGGCGTTTTCGCCCTGGCTCTGTTTCACGGGGAGAGCACCCTGCTCGTCCTGCACACGATGGCGGCGGAGGTGGATTTCCTGCGAAAGGCCGCGCGTACCTTTCTGGAGGACACGCAACTGCTGGTGGACGCCCTGCTGAACCCTGCCGAGGACGCGCGGGACGACACGGTGCCGCTGGGCCCGGATGGCACGCCAAACATGACGAATCTCATCCTGCGCTGAAAGGACAGTGAGAGCGCGGGCGAAATGCTTGTCCCGTTTCTCCGACCATGTCCCAAGCCATCCTTACGCCTCCTTCCCGTCGCCAGTTCATCCAAAGCAGCAGCGGCATCGCCATCCTCACCGCCGCAGGCACGCTCCGTGCCCAGCAGAAGGCCGATTCCAACGAAACGCTGCGCATCGGGTTGATCGGCTGCGGCGGTCGTGGCACGGGCGCGGCGGCGCAGGCTCTCAGGGCGGATTACAATGCCAAACTGGTGGCCATGGCGGACGCTTTCGACACGCAGATCGAAAACAGCATCAAGAACCTCTCCACGCAGTTCCCGGATCGTGTCGATGTGAAGCCGGACAAGAAATTCACCGGCCTGGATGCCTATCAAAAGCTCATCGACAGCGGTGTGGATGTCGTGCTGCTCGCCAGTCCGCCGGGATTCCGCCCGCAGCACCTCACGGCGGCCGTGGAGGCTGGAAAACACATCTTTGCCGAAAAGCCGATGGCCGTGGACGCCGCCGGATACCGAGTGGCACAGGCTGCCGTCGAAAAGGCAAAGCAGAAGAAACTCAATCTCGTGGCGGGCTTCTGCTGGCGCTATGCCACCAGCCGCATCGAGGCCTACAAGCGCCTGCACGACGGCCAGATCGGTGACATCACGAGCATCCTCGCCACCTACTATGCCGGTCCGGTGAAGCCGATGCCGCCAGCCAGCGGCCGCCCTGCCGGCATGGGGGATGTCGAGTGGCAGGTGCGCAACTGGTACAACTTCTCCTGGCTCAGCGGTGATTCGCTCGTCGAGCAGGCCGTGCACAGCCTCGATAAAATCTGCTGGGCCATGAAGGATCGCCCGCCGGTCTCGGTCATCGCCACCGGCGGGCGCCAGGTCCCGAACGAGGGCGGCAACATTTTCGACCACTTCCACGCCGCCTTTGAGTGGGATGGCGGCATCATCTGCCACATCACCAACCGCCAGATCACCGGTTGCCACAACGAGGTCATCGACGTGGTCAGCGGCACGAAAGGCCGTCTCGTCATCGGCCGTGGTGCCGCTCCCTTTATCGACGGAGAGCAGCGCTGGCGTTACCGCGGCGAGGAAAAGAACATGTACGACCTCGAGCACGAGGCGCTCTTCAACGCGATCCGCAAAGGCGAGGTCATCAATGATGGCGACCGTATGATGAGCAGCACGCTCATCGCCATCATGGGCCGCGAGGCCGCCTACACCGGCCAGAAGATCCTTTGGGCTGCTGAGACGCAGCCTCCTGCCGCCCCCGAGGAGCGCAGGCCCAAGACTGCCGGCAAGGAGAAAAACGACAAGGTCAAGGCCGCCGCCTCGGTCTCGCGCGTGCCCGCCATGCTCGACTCCAAGCAGGACCTGGCCCCCGACAACCTCCAGTTTGGCGACAAATTCGATCCGGGGCCGATCCCGCGTCCCGGTGTGACGAAGTTTGTTTGACCTGCCGGTGTAGCCTGACCAGTCTGGTCTGATGCCCGCGCTCTCTGTCACCGACCTCGCTTTCTCCTACCGCGGAGAGGGTTTTCGGCTGTGCGTGCCCTCACTCGCCGTCGAGTCCGGCACCACGCTGGCCCTCGCGGGGGCCAGCGGCGGCGGAAAGACCACCCTGTTGCGCCTGATGACCGGGCTGCTGCCTCCGCAGGCAGGCCGGGTCTGCCTGGGGGAGCAAAACCTCTCCGGCTTGAACCGTGAGAGCCTGCGTGCCTTCCGTCTGCGTCATATCGGCCTTGTGTTTCAGGACTTCGCGCTGCTCGACTACCTCACCGTCGAGGAAAACATCCTGCTGCCGCATCAGTTCAGCCGGGACACCCTTTCCTCCGCGCGCCGGAACCTCCCCGCGCTGCTGGAGCGCCTCCAGATGGAACGCTACCGCGCGAAAACCGTCTCGCAGCTCTCCCAGGGGGAGCGCCAGCGTGTCGCCATTGCCAGGGCCATGGCGCATGAGCCGCGCTTCCTCTTTGCGGACGAGCCCACCGCCTCGCTAGACCCCGCGCGCGGCCGGATCGTCACGGATTTGCTCATTGACGACGCGCGTCGCCGCCAGAGCGTCCTGATCGTCGTCACGCATGACCATGCGCTGCTGCCGCGCTTTGATCAAACCCGCCGCATGGAGGAGTTTGCCGCGTGAACGCCGCTCTTTCCCTCGCGCTGCGTTATGTGCTGCGCCACCGCGTGCAGAGCGTGCTGCTGGCCGCCGCGCTGGGGCTGGTGCTGGCGCTGCCCCTGGCGCTGCGCGTGCTGGTGCGGCATGCGCAGGCGGAGCTGCGCGCTCGCGCGGCCTCCACGCCGCAGATTGTTGGCGCGAAGGGCAGCGCGCTCGATCTGATGATGACGGCGCTCTATTTCAAAAAGGAGAACCTCTCCTCGCTGCCGCTCAAGGAGATGCCGGAGGGCGGCATCCCGCTGCATGTGCGTTTCCACGCCCAGGGCGCACCCGTGGTGGGCACGGCGCTGGAGTATTTCTCCTTCCGCGGCCTCCGGCTGGCCTCCGGGAGGCAGATCTCGCGTCTCGGCGATTGTGTGCTGGGCGCGCGTTTGGCCCATGAACGCGGGGTGAGGCCGGGCGACGCGATTTTTTCCACACCGGAGCAGACCTTCGACATCGCGGGTGCTTACCCCCTGAAAATGCGTGTCACGGGCGTTCTGGCCGCCAGCGGCACGCCCGATGATGACGCTGTCTTCTGCGATTTGAAGACCGCCTGGCTCATCGAAGGCCGCGCGCACGGTCACGACGATGTGAAAGGGGACGAGGTTCTTCAGAACAACGGGAACAACACCGTGGCGAACGCGGCGGTAAGGCTGTTTCAGGAGGTCACGGACAAGAACTTGAACACGTTCCACTTCCACGGCGATGTCGGCGATTATCCCGTCAGCGCCGCCATCCTGATCCCGCCGGATGCGAAGACCGAAGCGCTGCTGGCGGGACAGTTTGCACGATCAAAGACCGCCCAGCTCATCCGCCCGCGTGATGACATGGAGTCGCTCCTCACGCAGCTCGTGCGGCTGGAGGGGTTTGCCACCACCATGCTGCTCATCACTGCCGCCGCGGCCCTTTTCGTCTCCACGCTCGTCTTCGCGCTGTCATTCCGTCTTCGCCGCCGTGAGTTCGGCACGTTGGAGGACATCGGCGTCTCCCGAGTGTCGCTCGCCACGGTCAAACTGCTCGAAATCCTCCTCATTGCAGCCTTTGCCACGGGAATCGCCGTCGTGCTGTATGCGACAGCCCTCTGGTCCGCGCCGGCGCTGCTGCGGATGGCCTTGTGATCCATTGTCTGCGAGCGGACTACCGCGCTCGAATCGCCAGCAGTTCCTTCATGACGTGGTTCAATTTCCCATTCCACTCCGCCGTGCCGAAGGCATCATGCAAGGTGCGGTAGAGCGCATACAGCTCGCGATAAACGGCCACGTTCTCAGGAATCGGGTGATACACCTTCTCGCGGATGGCGGTTACCTTGGCTTGCAGTTCCTGCCAGGTGCCTGCACCAGCCGCGGCGGCACCGAAGATGGCGGCGCCGAGGGCGCAGGTTTGTTCGCTCTGGCTGACTTTCATCGGCTTGCCGATGATGTCGGCGTAGATCTGCATGAGCGTGGCATTCTTGATGGAGAGACCGCCGGTGTTGATGACCTCCTCGATCTTCACGCCGTATTCCTCGACGCGTTTGATGATGGTCAGAGCACCAAATGCAGTCGCCTCGATGTAAGCGCGGTAGATCTCGTGCGCCTCGGTGTGCAGCGTCTGGCCGAGCAGCAGGCCGGTGAGACGCACATCGACGAGGATGGTGCGGTTGCCGTTGTTCCAATCGAGCGCGAGCAGGCCCGTGGCACCGGGTTTCTGGCCTTCCATGGCCTTTTCCATGTTCACGAACTTCTCGCCAGTGGTCTTGCCGTAGCTTTCGGGCACGAGGTGGTTCACCAGCCACAGGAAAAGATCGCCCACGGCGCTCTGACCGGCCTCGATGCCATAGTAGCCGGGCAACACGCTGCCATTCACGATGCCGCACACACCGGGGATATCCGCGAGCGGTTTGCTCGTGGGTGAAATCATCAGATCGCAGGTGCTGGTGCCGAGAATCTTGACCAGCGTGCCCTCTTTGATGCCCGCACCGACCGCGCCGGTGTGTGCATCGAACGCGCCGACGCACACGGCGGTGCCTTCCTTCAATCCGAGACGCTTGGCCCACTCGGTGCAGAGACCGCCCGCCTTCGTGTCGGTCGTGTGCGCTTCGGAATAGAGGCGATCACGCAGATCGGCGAGTTTCGTGTCGAGCTTGGCCAAAAACTCTTTGTCGGGCAAACCGCCCCACTCGGTGCTGAACATGGCCTTGTGGCCCGCGGCGCACACGCTGCGCTTCAAGGTGAGCGGATTCGTGTTTCCGGTCAAAACAGCCGGAATCCAGTCGCAATGCTCCACGAAGCTGAAAGCGGCCTGGAAGACTTTTTCGTCCACGCGCCGCAAACGCAGGATTTTGCTCCAAAACCACTCGCTGGAGTAAATGCCGCCGCACTTCGCCATGATCTGCGGGCGGATTTCGTTGCCCAGCTTGGTGATCTCCGCGGCTTCGGCATGGCCGGTGTGATCCTTCCACAGCCACACCATCGCGTTGAGGTTGTTTTTGAACTCCGGCAGCAAACCGAGCGGTGTGCCGTCTTGATTCACAGGAATGGGCGTGCTGCCCGTGGTGTCGATGCCGATGCCGACGACCTGCGCGGCATCAAAGCCCGCGATCTTGGTCTTCGCCTGCTCCAACGCGCCTTTCACGACGCTTTCGAGGCCGTCGAGGTAGTCCTGCGGATTCTGCCGGGCGACGTGCGGATCCTTCGGATCGAGCAGGATGCCCATCTCGCCGCTCGGGTAGTTGAAAACGGTCGATCCGGCCTCCGCGCCGTTGTCGAGGTCGATGAGGAGGGAGCGGCAGGAGTTCGTGCCGTAGTCGATGCCGAGGGCGTAGCGTTTCATGCGGTTGGGGAGGGAGATGCGGGCTGTTTTAGCCGATTCATCCCGCATGGCGAGCCAAAACCGGACCGGGATCGTGATCTGGGAGTGTCCAGGTTTGATGTTTCCGGCCATGTCTTCCGCCTGGTCGGAGGCAGAAGCGTCGGTTTCAGACGTTTGGATGGCATGCGCGCCGCACTTCTCTCCATCGCCCTCGGCGGGGTAGTCCTCGTCTCCGCCGCCCCCCAGCCGCCGAATCTCGTTTTCATCCTCACTGACAACCAGGGCGCGTGGAGCCTTGGCTGCTATGGGAATCCGGACATTCGTACACCGCACATCGACCGCCTGGCGGCGGAGGGCATCCGTTTCACACGAGCGCTGAGCAGCAACCCGGTGTGCTCCCCCACCCGCGCCACGTTTCTGACCGGCCTGATTCCCTCGCAGCACGGGGTGCATTCCTTTCTTGATCCAAAGTTTATGATGGGACCGGATGCCTACAACACGCTCAGCGAGTTCACATCCCTGGGCGAAATCCTGCGCGATGCCGGCTACACCTGCGGACTGAGCGGGAAGTGGCACCTCGGCGCGAACATGACCCCGGGCGAGGGCTTTTCCTTCTGGATCACGAAGCCGGACGGCAGCACGCAGGAGTTTTATGATCAAAAGATCATTGAGGGCGGCCAGATGCGTGTGGAGGCAGGCTACACGACCGACCTGTGGACGCGCAAGGGCATCGAATTCATCCAGCAGAACAAAACGCGGCCGTTCTTCCTGTTCCTGGCCTACAACGGGCCCTACAACCTGGGCAAGCTGATGACCAGCCCGCCGCGAAACAGGCACGCAGCCTACTACAAGGACAAGGTCTTCACCAGCTTCCCGAAGGACGCCATGCATCCCTGGCAATGGGCCAACAAGCAGTTCCACAACACGCAGACCGCCATGGAGCGCTGCGCCGCGGAGACCTCTGGCGTGGATGACGGCGTGGGCGAGATCATGGCCGCGCTCAAGGCGAACGGACTCGATGAGAACACCGTGGTCGTGTACGCCGCCGACCAGGGCTGGATGGGCGGCCAGAATGGCATGTGGGGCATGGGCGACCACTTCCGCCCCACTGGCGCGCACGATTTGATGATGCAGATCCCGCTGATCTTCCGTCATCCGGCGAAAATCCCTGCCGGCCGGACCTGCGACGCGCTGGTGAGTAATTATGACTTCCTCCCCAGCGTGCTAGGACACCTGGGCTTCGCGCACAAGATGCCGTCCGCGCCAAAATCACCCGGTCGCGATTTTTCCGCCGCGCTGCGCGGTCAAAAGCTGGCTGATTGGGACAACACCGTCTTCTACGAGATGGAAACGACCCGCGCGGTCCGCGCAGACCGCTGGAAGTATGTCTCCCGTTATCCTAACGGCCCGTATGAGCTTTACGACATGCAGGCGGACCCGCAGGAGCGCTTCAACCTCTTTGGCCAGCCGGGAACCGAGGAGGTGAAAAAGGATCTGGCGCTCCAGCTCGACCGCTTTTTCGCCACCTACGCCGATCCCAAGTATGACATTTGGAAGGGCGGTGGCTCCAAGGCGAAAAGGCACACGGAATAGGCCCGCGCTCCCAATGGCTTACTTCGCAGCGGCCGGCGCGGCCGGCGCAGGCGCGTCGGGCGCCTTCGTGATCGGCTCGCCTTCCTTGTGGTGGCTGAGGACAAAGGCGACCACCTCGCTGACGCGCTTCATGCCGAGCACCAGCTCCCACGCGGCCATGCCTTTGGTGATGTCAGGAGAGCCCTTGCGGACGATTTTGAAGATTTCGGTAGGCTTGCCGCCATGTTTCCATTCCTGGTCGTGAAGAGGAAGACCGGGGAGCTTGATCGGAGCCTTGGTCATGGGATCGACACCCATGCCGGTGAGGTCGGAGCCATGGCAGGTGACACACATGCCCGGGGTGTTGTAGGTGGCCTTGCCGGCCTCCACGACCTGGGGATCGCGTGACATGGCCCAGAGCTGCTCGTCGGTGATGGCTTCCATCTGCTTGTCGCGCGCGGCATTCATCTCTGCGACGACCTTGTCCACCACCTCGGTATCGCTGCTGCCGATGCCGAGCTGGTAATAGCACAGCCAGTGGACGACGAACCACACGATGGTGATGTAGAGGGTAAAAAGCCACCAGTTCGGCAGCTTCTGGTCGTACTCCTGGATGCCGTCATAGACATGGTCGCGGAGTTTCGGCTCGTTGGGGTTCTGAGGGGAAGGGGAGGTGTCCATGGCGGTTTATTCGAGAGGGAGGTTGGACATGCGCGCGGCCTTGTCCTTGCGCAGGAGCATGCCGCGGACGGTCATGATGCCGAAGACGAGCACCGTGGTGGCAAAGGACAGCACAGGCACGACGAGGTGCCAGTTTTCGTAGATGATGCGCTTGTACATGGCGGTGAAATGGAGGGTGGATCAGTGCGTGACGGCAGCGTTGCGGCTCTTGTCAGGGATGACGGGGCTGAGCGGGAAGGGGATGCCCTGGCCCTTCTTCGTGAGGATGTCCTCCACAGGCTCGAACTGCCCGAGCTTTTGCAGGTAGGCGATGATGGCCACCATCTCGCTGTCCGGGCGGACCACGATGTTCGATTTCTTGAGCTCCTCGGCGATCTTTGCGCCCTGTTCGAGCGCCTTCATCTTGATCGAGGTGGCGTCCATGGCCGGATACGGCACACCGAGTTGGCTCAGGACGGCGATCTTTTTCGGAAGGGCGTTTTGATCGAAGGGCTTGTCTTTGAGATGCGCGTAGGAGGGCATGTTGGACTGCGGGGACATGGAGCGCGGGTCCATCATGTGCTCGTAGTGCCAGGAATCAGGCCGCGCGCCGCCTTCGCGGGCGAGATCGGGGCCGGTGCGCTTCGATCCCCACTGGTAGGGGTGGTCGTAGATGCTCTCACCGAGGCGGGAGTACTCGCCGTAGCGCATCACATCCGGAACGAGCGTGCGGATCATCTGCGAGTGGCAGTTGTAGCAGCCCTCGGAGACATAGATGTCGCGTCCGGCAAGTTCGAGAGGCTCGTAGAGCTTTTGCACCCGGTCTTCAACATTTTTGGCGCTGTTGACGGTGACGGTGGGGACGATCTGGATGAGACCGCCGATGACCACGGCCACAAAGGTCAGCACGGTGAAGGGCAGGTAGTTGTGCAGCAGCTTCTCATACCAGAAGGACCAGGTCTTGCTCGTCTGGCGGAAGCGCTTCACCGCCATCCAGCCGAAGATGACCGCGCAGACGAGGGATGCGACATCCGCGCCGCTGGGCAGGAAGATCCAGCCAAAGACCAGCAGCAGGCCGCCGATGGTGTAAGTCGTGGGGTCGTTGAAGAAGGTCTCCTTCATGCCCATCGTGTCCACGCTGCCGCGCTGGATGACGGCCACCTCACGCACTTCATTGACCGGTTTGCCGGAGCGAATGGTCTTCCACAGGTTCCACGCCATGACGACCCAGCCGACGAGGAACATCGCGCCGCCGATCACGCGCAGGCCCATGAGCGGGCGGATGGCCTGGAGAGTGTCGAGGAACGTGTTCTTCAGGGCGAGGCCGTCCTGCGTGACCTGGTTCAGCATCAGGCCCTGCATGATGCCGCTGATCCACATCGCCACGACATAGAGCAGAATGCCGAAGGTGCCGATCCAGAAGTGGAAGTTTGCCAGGCTGATGGAGTAGAGCTTGGTGTTCCAGAGGCGCGGGGCCAGCCAATAGAAGAGGCCAGCTGCCATGAATCCATTCCATCCGAGCGCGCCGCTATGCACATGACCGATGGTCCAGTCCGAGTAGTGTGAGAGCGAATTGACCGCACGGATTGAGAGCAACGGGCCTTCAAACGTGGCCATGCCGTAGAAGGTGACGCCGGCGATGAAGAACTTGATCACCGGATCGGTGCGCAGCTTGTCCCACGCGCCGCGCAGGGTCAGCAGTCCGTTCAGCATGCCGCCCCAGGACGGTGCCCACAGCATGAGGCTGAAGAACATGCCGAGCATTTGAAGCCACTTCGGCAGCGCCGTGTTCAGCAGGTGATGCGGCCCCGCCCAGATGTAGAGAAAGACCAGCGACCAAAAATGCACAATCGACAGGCGGTAAGAGTATACCGGACGCTCTGCCGCCTTTGGCAGGAAGTAGTACATGATCCCGAGGATCGGGGTCGTGAGGAAGAAGGCCACCGCGTTGTGCCCGTACCACCACTGCACCAGGCCGTCCTGCACGCCGCCAAAGACGCCGTAGCTGTGCGTCCAGCTCGTCGGGATGGATAGATGGTTCACGATGTAAAGCATCGCCACCGTCACAATCGTCGCGATGTAGAACCACAGGGCCACATAGAGGCTGGGCTCGTTGCGCTTGTGCAGCGTGAGGAAGAAATTGACCGCAAAGACAACCCAGATCACCGCCACGGCGATATTGATCGGCCAGATCAGCTCCGCGTATTCCTTTCCGCGTGAGAGGCCCAGTGGCAGCGTGATGGCCGCGGCCACGATGATCGCCTGCCAGCCCCAGAAGTGGATGGCGGAGAGCGTATCATGGCCCATGCGTACCTTGCACAGGCGCTGCGTGGAGTAATAGACACCCGCGAACATCATGTTGCCCACGAAGGCAAAGATCGCCGCGTTCGTGTGCAGCGGGCGGAGGCGGCCAAAGGTCAGCCACTCGGCGAGATTGAGCTGGTGGAAGTTCAACTGGCTGGCGATGAACACGCCGGCGAGCATGGCGACGACCCCGAAGATGATCGATGCCAGCATGAACTGGCGGACGACCTTGTCGTTGAATTCAACGGGGACTTTGGTGGCGGAGGTGCTGGTCATGGGAATGGGTTTCAGTGGAAATCGGCGATGACACGCGTCCGCAGTCGTCCAGAGGGAGCAGGGCGACCTGTTCAAGGCTGCCGCGACGCTTCTGCGTGCGCTCCGCCAGGAAGAGCGCCGCAAACAAGACGGCGAACATCAGGCTGACGAAGATGGTGACGGCAAAGACTTCCATGGCGCGTTGGGGCCACTATGCAGCGCACCGTTTCCTCCGCTCCGCCATGCTTGCTCGACACGACACACATCTTGTGGCGCGCCTGGCAATAAGGCCAGTTCGAGCCGGCGCCCATTCTTGAATCGGATGGGTGCCGCAAAGGCTGTTAGCCGCGTGGCGCGGGTTTTGGCATGCGATGCTGTGCCCGATACGCCGCGGGCGTCATGCCCATGATTTGACGGAAACAGCGGGTGAAGTGCGCGTGATCGAAGAAGCCGAGTTCGACAGCGAGAGCGGCGACGGTGTCTTCGGTTTCGGCGAGTTTGCGGCAGGCGGTTTCGATGCGGACTTTGAGGAGGTATTGGCGGGCGGAGGTGCGGAAGACGGCGCGGAAGCTGCGGTCGAACTGGCTTTGCGATAGGCCGCACATTTTGGCCATTTCGGCGCTGCTGAGGGCGGTTTCGGGCTCGCGGTGCATGTGCTCGATCACTTTCGCAAAGCGGGCCTCGCCGCTGGCACGGCTGCGGACTTGATCGAGTCGGCGGCTGACGCCGGCGATGCCGATGACCTCGCCTTTGGCGTTTCGCAGCGGCAGTTTGCTGGTCATGACGAGGCGCGGGGAGCCTTCGGCCTCAGGAGCGCTTTCGACGCGGTTCACGATGGCCTTGCCGCTGCGCATGACGGCCTCGTCGTCCTTGCGATACTCGGCGGCGCGACGTCGCGGGAAGAAGTCGAGGTCCGTTTTGCCGATGGCGTCCTTCTCGCGCTGCACGCCGCAGTATTCCCAGCCGCAGCGGTTCAGCGCCATGAAGCGCCCGGCGCGGTCTTTGATGAAGAAGTTCACGTCCGGCAGCAGATCGAAGAGCCGCACGAGCTCGCTGCCGCGGGTTTGACGCAAAAAGGCCTGTGGTGAAATCGCCGCCATGATGGGCTGATTTTACACAAGGAAGGCACCCGCATGCAAGACAGGAGTCCGCGGCCTGTCGTATGGGTGACTGCACAATCCGACACATCTTTTGCCGAAAGCGGCATGACTTCGCTCTCACAATTCGGCCGCGTGGCCCGTTAGCATAATAGTATCCCCCAAGGCCATTTGAATACCATGCCAGCCTCCTTTCCCCTGCCCCTGCGCCGTGAGCGGCTCCAGCGCCTCGTCGCCCGTCTCGAACGGGGTGATCAAACCGTGCTTCCGCATCTGGATGAGCCGCTGGGCGATGCGGAATTGATCGCTTCGTTTGATGACGCGGAGCTGAAGGACCTGATTTTGGTCGTGAAGCATCATCGGCCGGAGCTGGCTCTCGTGCTGCTCACGCATGTGAAGACGCCGAAGGAGCGTCAGAGCCTCGGAAACTGCCTCGCGGCACTTTGGAGCCGGATCGACATCAATGCGGCCTGGCGGGCGATTTCCGCCAGCAGCCTGCCGGAGGCCGAGCGGCTGGCCCTGCGCAGCGCGATGGTGTGAAGCCAACTTTGGCGGCGAAAACAGCCAATTTGGCCGCAAAACTCTCCACCCAGCCCCCGTAAGCACAATCATACCGGCCACCAGCATTTTCATATCATGCTCAAAACACTCTCCATCACCCTCCTCGTGCCCGCCGCGGCGTTTGCCGGCGTCGAGTTCAACAAGGACATCCGCCCCATCCTCGCGGACGCGTGCTTTCACTGCCACGGGCCTGATCCGGGCACGCGAAAGGCCGGTCTGAGGCTCGACACGGAGGCCGGTTTCTTCACCGCGAAGAAGGGCGAGGAGCCGACGGTCATCAAAGGCAAGCCGGAGGCGAGTTCGCTGTATCAGCGGCTGCTTTCGACCGATGAAGACGAGATCATGCCGCCGCCGGAGAGCCACAAGGAGCTGAAGCCCGCGCAGATCGCGATGATCAAGACGTGGATCGAGCAAGGCGCTCCCTGGCAGCCGCATTGGAGCCTCATCCCGCCGCAGAAGCCGGCTGTGCCCGCGGTGAAGGATGAGTCATGGGTGAAAACGCCCATCGACCGCTTCGTGCTGGCCTCGTTGGACAAAGCGGGCCTCAAACCGGCTCCCGAGGCCGATGCGCACACGCTGGTGCGGCGTATTGCTTTGGATCTCACGGGGCTGCCGCCTTCCCCCGAGTTGCTGGCGCGGTATTGTCCGACGAGTCAGACCAGTCCGACTCGTCTGACGGACGCTCAGATTTCGCAGCTCATCGACGAGCTCATGAAATCCCCCGCGTATGGCGAACACCGCGCCCGCTACTGGCTTGATGCGGCGCGTTATGGCGACACGCACGGTCTGCATTTCGACAACTACCGCGAGATGTGGCCTTACCGCGACTGGGTGGTGAAGGCCTTCAATCGCAACCAACCCTTTGATCAATTCACCGTCGAGCAGATCGCGGGCGATTTGCTGCCGAACCGCACCGACGACCAGCTCGTGGCCACCGGTTTCCAGCGTTGCAACATCACCACGAATGAAGGCGGCACGATCGACGAGGAAAACCTCGCGAACTACGCGGCGGATCGCGTGCAGACGCTCGGCTGGGTTTATTTTGGCCTCACCACGAACTGCTCGCAGTGCCACGATCACAAGTTCGATCCCATCTCGCAGCGCGATTATTACTCGATGGCCGCGTTCTTCCGCAACACGACGCAGCAGGCCAAGGACGGCAACATCAAGGACGGTCGCGGCCCCGTGCTCGTGATCCCGAGCGAGCAGGACAAGCCGCGCTGGGAAAAATTGCCCACTGAGATCGCCGAGGCCACGAAACAGCGCGACGAACGCAAAAAGGCCGCGGGCAAAGATTTCAATGCCTGGCTCGCCTCCGCGAAACCGGAGCATCTCGACCAGGATGTGCCCATGAAGGGCCTGCAGGTGCATCTGCCGCTCAATGAAGGCGTGGGCAACGATGTCGCAAATGTGTGCGGCACACCGGCGAAGGCCAAAGCGCTCGGCCAAATCTCGTGGACGCCCGGTGGAAAGATCGGCCCCGCACCGGTGATCAAGGCCGGCAGCACGTTTGAAGTCAGCGACGCGGGTGATTTCGAGCTGAATCAGAAGTTCAGCTACGGCGCGTGGATCAAAGCCGGCCGCAACGGCGTCTTCGGCGCCATCATGGCCCGCATGGACGAAAAGAACGGCTATCGCGGCTGGGACCTCTGGCAGAACAATCGCGGACTTTCCGTGCACCTGGTCGATAAGTGGGAGGAAAACGCCGTCAAGGTGAGCACGCGCGAACCCGTGCTCAAACCGGGCGAGTGGCAGCATGTGTTCGTCACTTACAATGGCAGCGGCAAAGCGGCGGGCGTGCAGATTTACGTCAATGGCGTGCCGCAAAAGCGTCTTACGGTCGAGAAGAACACCCTGAAGCCCAAGGCCAGCATCCGCACCACCGTGCCGCTGAAAATAGGCCAGCGCAGCGACGGCGCCATCTTTGCCGATGGCAGCGTGCAGGATGCGCGAGTGTATGATCGAATGCTGAGCGAGGCGGAGATCAAAACGCTCGCCGATGTCGGCCCGTTGCGTGCCGTGCTCGCCGCTGCGACGGACAAACGCACGCCGCAGCAGCGCAACGCCCTCTTCGCCCACTATCTCGCCACGCGTGATGCCGAGTGGATGAAGCACGACGGCACTGCGAAGAAGCTCGAAGCCGAAAAAGAGGCCATCAAGGCCCGCAGCCCCATCACGCATGTGCAGCAGGAAGTTATGAATGTCATGCCGATGGCGAACATCCTCGCGCGCGGAGCCTACGACAAGCCCGGCGAACGCGTCGAGGCCGCGGTGCCCGCCGCTTTGGGCAAGCTGCCCGCCAATGCTCCGAAGAACCGCCTCGGCCTCGCGCAGTGGGTCGTGAGCAAAGACAATCCGCTCACCGCCCGCGTCACCGTGAACCGCTTCTGGCAGGAAGTTTTCGGACAGGGCATCGTGAAGACGCCGGAGGACTTTGGCATCATGGGCGCGGCTCCGAGCCATCCGGAGTTGCTCGAATGGCTCGCCGTTGAGTTCCGCGATGGCGGCTGGGACGTGAAGAAGCTCTTCAAGCTCATGCTCACCAGCTCCACCTACCGTCAGATGGCCGCCACCACGCCGGAGAAGCTCGACAAAGACCGCGACAACACGCTCCTCAGCCGCGGCCCGCGCTTCCGCATGGATGCCGAGATGCTGCGCGACTACGCGCTCGCCGCCAGCGGGCTGCTTTCCGCGAAAATGGGCGGCCCCAGCGTGCGTCCGTATCAACCCGAAGGCATCTGGGACGTCGTCGGCCTGCCCGGCGGCGACACCCGCAACTACGTGCAGGACAAAGGCGAAAACCTCTACCGCCGCACCTTCTACACCTTCTGGAAGCGCATGGCCCCGCCGCCGAGCATGGAAGTCTTCAACGCCCCCAGCCGCGAAGTCTGCACCGTCCGCCGCGAGCGCACCAACACGCCGCTCCAGGCCCTCGTCACGATGAACGACCCCCAATTCGTCGAAGCCGCCCGCAAACTCGCCGAACAAGCGCTCGCCACGAAAGCGCCGCTCGAATTCATCGCCGAACGCATTCTCTGCCGTCCGCTCACCGCCAAAGAGAAGCCGCTCGTCGATGCGAGCCTCGCTGATCTGCGCAAGCACTACACCGCGAACACCGCCGATGCCGAAGCCCTCCTCAAAGTCGGCGAATCACCGGTGGATGCGAAGCTGGCGAAGCCTGAGCTCGCCGCGTGGACGATGCTCACGAACCAGCTCTTCAATTTGGACGAAGTCCTGAACAAGTGATGCCAATCCAGCCATCCAGCGCCCATCAGGCGAAGCAAAGTAGCCATCTCGCTCCGCGAGATGAGCTTGGCGCATGGCAATCACGAAAACTCCAAGAAGGACTCACGCAAAGGCGCAAAGGCGCAAAGATTTCTGAAGCCCTTCTGAACTTTGCGCCTTTGCGCCTTTGCGTGAGATCAAAAACTCGTCCTAAAGGCCCAACGCTCGCCAAATCCGCGACAGCGTCGTGGAGTGCGGTGGCAAAGATGCGAGGGCGAAGCCTCGCATCGGCGACACCGCTTTCGAACGTCCATCGGCTCCCGCAAACTCTGCTCGCCCTCGCAAAGCGGTGTCGCGCTTCGCTTCCCACCGCACTCCAAAACGCTGTCGCGTTTCATCGCCCCAATTGGCTTCTCGTCGCGATCTTGGCTTCGATGACCTGCCTGAGCAGTTGCGATCAAAAAGCCGAGGAAGCCCCCCAAACATCGAAACCCGCCGCAGAAATCTCTCAGGTGTCTTGGCGCGATTGGATTGCCAAAAGCACCGATCCGACTTGGTGGAAGGAGCAATGGTCTCAAGCATCTGAAGCTGCCAAAGCCGCGAAACGGTCGCTGGATGCCCTGAAGGCCGAGGAACTCAAAAAACAGGCTTCTGACCTTCTCAAGGCCATCGAGGATATGAAACTAACCGAGGTCGAAAGCCTCGGAGCTGAACTGAGCAAGCATCTGACCGTCGAAAAACTCGGGGACGGCCTGAACTTCATCATTCTTCAACGCCAACAAGGCGGCGAAGCAGCAGCCAAGGCGATTGAAGCTTACGCCGCCCGCACCGATTTGAATGACTACGAACGAGCCGCCGCTCAAAACCTCAAGAAGGGCCTGGAAAACCTGCAACGTGATGACGTGCGCGGCGGCATTGTTTGGGCCGTGCTCTTTGCTTGCGAATGCAAGTTTGGCTCCCACGAAGGAGCCCTGATCGGCGGATTGATTGCCTCCATTCTTTTTCCCGACTTCAAAGCCCCAGCCAGCAATCCCTGATCTGCGCCCCATTTCTCCATCACTCCACCACTCCACTTTTATGACCCCCTTCACCCGCCGCCAATTCTTCACCAACGGCTCTCACCTCCTCGGCGGAGCCGCGTTGTCGTCGCTCTTCGGGCAGTCGTTGCAGGCTGCGATGTCGCACAAGGCCGGAGGACCGCATTTTGCGCCAAAGGCCAAGCGCGTCATCTACCTGCACATGGTCGGAGGCCCGTCGCAGATCGATCTGTTCGACTACAAGCCGGAGATGATGAAGTGGTATGACAAGGACCTGCCGGACAGCGTGCGCCAGGGCCAGCGACTCACCACGATGACCAGCGGGCAGGCGCGCTTCCCCATCGCGCCGTCGAAGTTTGAATTCAGCGCCGCGGGCCAGTGCGGCATGATGATGAACACCGAGTTGCTGCCGAATTTGGCGAAGAAAGCCGATGAAATCTGCTGGATGCGCTCGCTGCACACGGAGGCCATCAATCATGAGCCCGCCATCACCGCAATGCAGACGGGCAACCAGATCGGCGGGCGTCCCTGCCTCGGCTCCTGGGCCTCGTATGGCCTCGGCTCGATGAATGAGAATCTGCCCACCTTTGTCGTCCTCGTCGCCACGCCGACGAATCGCGAGCAGGAGCAGGCCATCTCCGCGCGCCTGTGGAGCAGCGGTTACCTGCCCGGCGAGCACGCCGGCGTGTCCTTTCGCAGCAAGGGCGACCCCATTCTCTACATCAACAACCCGCCCGGCGTGCCCGACAGCGTGCGCCGCCGCACCATCGAAGGCCTCAACGCGCTCAACGAGCTCGAATTCCAGCAACTCGGCGATCCCGAGACGCAGACGCGCATCTCGCAGTATGAAATGGCCTTCCGCATGCAAGCGAGCGTGCCGGAGCTCACCGACCTTTCGAAGGAACCCGAGCACATTTTCGAGCTTTACGGCCCCGACGCGAAAAAGCCCGGCTCCTTTGCCAACAGCGTGCTCATGGCCCGCCGGCTCGCCGAGCGCGGCGTGCGCTTCATCCAGCTCTACCACAACAACTGGGACCACCACAGCAACGTCGGCGGCCGCATGCCCAGCCAGTGCAAAGACGTCGATCAGCCCTGCTTTGCCCTGCTAGAGGATTTGAAGCAACGCGGCATGCTCGACGAAACGCTCATCATCTGGGGCGGTGAATTCGGCCGCACCATCTACTCCCAAGGCGGCCTCTCGAAGGAAAACTACGGCCGCGACCACCATCCGCGCTGCTTCAGCATGTGGATGGCCGGCGGCGGCGCCAAAGGCGGCGTCATCTACGGCGAGACGGACGACTTCAGCTACAACATCGTCAAAGACCCGCTCCACATCAGCGATTTCCACGCGACGGTGCTCCATCTCCTCGGCTTCCACGCGGATCGTTTCAGCTTCAAGACGCAAGGTCTGGACGGCAAACTCATCGGCATCAACCCGGCGAAGCCGGTGAAGGCGCTGATGGCGTGATGGTGCGGCCAATGCCCCGCCGCAGGCAGCTTTGCGCTACTCCTGCGTGGCAGAGCCACCTTGCTCCGGGTTGAAGGGTTTCACAGGGCCGGCGTATTCGCCGGTAATCTTGACTGTGTTGCCGTCTTGGAGGCCCACGAGTCCATCGGCGACGATGAGTTGTCCTTCCGAGACGCCGCTGAGGATTTCGACGCTGCCTGGCTTGCGCCGGCCTGTTTTGACCTCCATGCGTCTCACTTTGCCGGTTTCGATGGCGAAAACATAGGCCTTGGAGCCAACGGGGACGAGTGAGCGCTCCGGAATGGCCAGCGAGAGGCGGGGCTCGACCACGAGCGTGACCATGACGAGCATGCCGGGCTTCAGCAGCAGGTCAGGATTGGGCACCTCGGCGCGCGCGGCGACGGAGCGTGTCACGGGATCGAGGCGCGAGTCGAGCCGGGAGATTTTGCCCTCAAAGCGGCGGTCTTTGGCGGTCTCGGCGCGGGCGATGATGGCGGTGCCGGCGCGCACGAGGCCCAGATACGTCTCCGGCACGGAGAAGTCGATTTTCACGACATCAATCTTGTCGAGCTGCGCGATGATGGTGCCTGGCGTGACGAGCGCGCCAACGCTGATGCGGCGCAGTCCCAGCCAGCCGTCGAAAGGGGCCGTGATGCGCCGGTCCGCCAGCCGTGCCTCCGCCTCGAGGATCTTCTGCCGGGCGATGTCCGCGAGGGTGCGGCGTTCCGCGAGGCGCGCCTCGGGCGCGGCACCGTCTTTGACGAGGTTTTGCAGGCGGGCGATCTCGCGTTCCTCCTCGGCCAGGGTGGCCTTGGCGGAGGCGAGCATGGCCTGCTCCTCGGAATCGCTCAAGGTTGCCAGCAGCGTGCCTTGTTTGACATGATCGCCATCGTTGAAGAAGAGGCCGGTGACGCGTTCGGTGACGTTGGAGCTGATGTCGGCGGACTCGAAGGCCTGCACGGTGCCGATGGCGTCGAGATCAAGGGTGAAGTTTTCCTTGGCAACCTTGGCCGAGATGACGAGCTGCGCGCCCTTGGGCGCGCCCTTGGATGAGGAAGGCGCGGAGGCCCTTTGTTGCGTGCGCTGCCAGTAGATCCAGCCTCCGGCGGCCACGGCGGCGGTGACGAGCAGGAAGACGAGAAATCGGATCAGGGCGGATGGGCGGGCTTCGGACATGAATGAGGACGGGGCGAAAGAAACGGCGCTGGAAGGGAGGATTTCCCGTCAAAGTGCTCATGCACGCCTTTGGACGGTGGCCGGGAGACCGGGGCGTCAGGACTCGCTTTCCTCCCAGCGGGCCAGGAGCCATAGCAGGTCGGAGAGACGATTGAGGAAGCGCAGCACCTCCTTGTTGGGCACTTCCTCTCCAGTGCCCTGGAGATCAGCCACGGCGCGCTCCGCCCGGCGCGCGGCCACACGGGCCAGGTCGGCATGCGCGCCGCTCATGACGCCGGCCTCGCCCGGCAGCGCCCAGCCTTCAAATTTCAGCGCGCCCTTGGCCTCGAGGTGCGCCGCCCAGTCGTCGAGCTGGTGCACCTTTTCCGCGTCGATTCGGTCGGTATGTGTGGCGGCGTGGCGCTGTTCCAGGCCAGGAGGCGTGGCCAGCTCTCCCATGAGCGTGATCAGCCAGCGTTGCACGACGGGGATGATGTCCCGGGTGCGGGGTTTGGCGGCGCTGATGCGCAGCGGGCCGAGCGCGGCATTCAGCTCGTCCACCGCGCCCAGGGCGTGGATGCGCGGGTGTGATTTGGCGGCGCGGGTGCCATACAGGAGATCCGTGCTGCCGTCGTCGCCTTTGCGGGTGGTGATGGACATGGCGGGATGTTCCGCCGGATGGTCTGCCAAATCAATGCCGCCTTGCGCGGATCATTCGTCCGGATTGCGCGGACGGTGCGGATCCAGGTCACGCGGCGCGTTGGCGGGTTCCATGATCCGCACGCGCTTTTCCGGCGGCAGGTGGCAGGTGCGCACCCAGATGCCGGTCAGCAGGGTGCCGAGTGCGAAAAGAGCGAGGCGCAGCGAGCGGGAGAACAGCATCGGGACGCGGATTGGGCCAGGATTAGCGCGCCGCGCCGCCATCCCGCCGGGTGATCTCCCGGCTGGCGCGCTCCAGCAACTGTCTCTCCTCCGGCGTCAGGCTGCCGATGCCGTGGAGCAGGATTTTGTCGAGGATGTCATCCACATCCAGCTCCGCCGCGGGTGCGCGCGGGGGCAGGGGACGCGCGGGCAGCGGTTCGAGGTCCACCTCCACGCGGGAGCGCACATGGGAGAGCGCCCGTTCCCTCCGCTGCCGTGCCGTCTCCGCCGGCTGCCATTGGGAGGCATAGGTCATCGGCTGGCCGCCGTAACCTAGCGCCCGCGCATAAAGCCAGCCCACCGCCGCGCCGCCGAGGTGCGCGAAATAGGCGATCTTCATGCCCTCCGGCATGGAGCCCGGAAACAGCACGGTTCCCAGCGCAAACACGAGCTGGATGAGGCACAGCGCCTTGGCCAGCGTCCACAGGCGCAGCGGCACCGGGACGATGAAGAAGATGAACGCGGTGATCTGCTCCATCGGCAGCAGCACCGCCAGCGCCAGCAGCAGGCCAAAGGCCGCCGCGGACGCGCCCACCAGCGGCGTGGTGGTGTCTCCATGCACAAAGGCGTTCACCACCATCTCCAGCGCCGCGCCAAAAATGCCCGAGAAGAGAAAGATCTGCGTGAAGTGCCGGCTGCCGAAGAGGTCCTGCACCTGCCGGCCCACGAACCACAGCAGGAGCATGTTCAGCATGAAGTGCCCCAGGCTGCCATGCACGAACATGTAGGTGACCAGCGTCCACACATGGCCCTGGCCCAGCTCTCGCATGCTCACCCCGCCCCACGGCAGGAAGGGATGATGATCCGCCAGCCAGCCAAAGCCGAACTGTGCCACGAACACCGCGCTGATCAGCACCATGACGCGCTTGAACGCGCTGGCGGGCGCGCGGCTCCGTGCCGTGCGGGAGCCCCGCGGCGGTTCATCGCGCATGTAGTCGCGTTCAAAGACAGACATGGGCCGAACTTGGGCCGCGACAGCACGCCGCGCGAGTTTTTTCTCCAGGCCGGTTGGCAACCGCCTGCCGCCCCTGCTAAGGTCTTCTGCCGCATGCCTGACGACGATCCTCCATCCCTGCTGACGCTGGTGCGTCAAAGCGCCCCTCACGACGCCGCCGACGCGCTGGAGCAGGCACCGGACGCGGAGGCGGCCGCCGTGCTGCAGGAACTCAATCCCATGGTGGCCCAGCAGGTGCTCCATGAGATGACGGACGAGCGCCGCTGCGCCATCCTGGCCGCCGCCCCCATCGAAAAGGCGCGCCAGTGGATCAGCAACCGGGAGCATCCGGAGGACAGCGTCGGCTGGCTCATGGAGCCGCCGGTGGCCATTTTCCGCCCCTCCATGACCGTGCGCGAGACGATCGAGGCGCTGCGCAAGCTGACCAAGAAGGCCTTCATCACCTATGGTTACGTCACCGACGACGCGAACAAGCTCCTCGGCGTGCTCGTCATGCGGGATCTCATGCTCGCCGCGCCGGACACGCGTCTTTCCGAGGTCATGTACACCAGCATCTTCACGCTGGCGCCTGAGATGCCGCTCACGGAGGCGATGAAGGCGGCGGTGGGCCGTCATTACCCGGTGTATCCCGTTTGCGATGACGAGGGACGCCTCCTCGGCCTGGTGCGCGGGCAGACGCTCTTTGAGGCGCGCGCCATCGAGATCAGCGCGCAGGCGGGCACCATGGTCGGGGTGGAAAAGGAGGAGCGGCTCACCACGCCGGTGCGGCGCAGCCTGCGCTTCCGCCATCCCTGGCTGCAAATCAATCTGGCCACCTGCTTCGTCGCTGCCGCGGTCGTCGCGGCCTTTCAGGAGACGCTCGACCGCGTGGTGCTGCTCGCGGCCTTTTTGCCGGTGCTCGCCGGCCAGTCGGGAAACACCGGCTGCCAGGCGCTCGCCGTCACGCTGCGCGGTGTCACGCTCGGGGATTTGAAGCCGGGTGACGAGCGCGCCTTGGTTGCCAAGGAGGGGCTGCTCGGCCTCATGAACGGCATGCTCGTGGGCGTCACCGCCGCCATCGGCATGATGGTGTATGCGCGCATCTCCGGGAATCCCAACGCGCTGGCCCTCGCCGGCGTCGTCTGGATGTCCATGGTGGCCAGTTGTGTCGTCAGCGGCCTCTGCGGCGCGCTCATTCCGCTCACCCTGCGTCGTTTCGGCGCGGACCCGGCCACCGCGTCCAGCATCTTCCTCACCACCGCCACGGATGTCGTCAGCATGGGCGTCTTTCTGGGCCTTGCCTCGCTCCTGGTGTGAAACTCACGCGTGAGGAGTGGCAGGCGCGCCGCGCGGCGCATCTGGAGCGTGTCAGCGCGCTGGCGGACGCGTTTGTGCAGCGCCGCGGCCGTGAGGAAAAGCATCCGGTGGAGGATTTTCTCTTCACCTATTACAATCTCTCTCCCGCCCGGCTCAAGCAGTGGCTGCCCGCGCTCGGCGTCGAGATCGAGGTGACCGGTGATGACCTCCAGGCATGCCCCTGGCTCGGAGACATGCGCCTGGAGCGCCTGGACGGGCGCCTACGGCTCCGTGCGGCTGCGATCCCGCCGCGCACGCGCGAGCTCGCGGCATGGATCACACACCTGTGCGCCGCCATCGCCACGCGGCCCGCACGTTTCCGCTGCTTTGGCCTGCATGAGTGGGCCATGGTGTACCGCCTCAGCGCCGCGGAGATCCGCCACCAGGGCTACGAACTGCGCCTCCCGCCGGAGGATCTGGCCCGCTTTGTCGAG
This sequence comes from Verrucomicrobiaceae bacterium, assembly GCA_015075365.1. Lineage (GTDB taxonomy): Bacteria > Verrucomicrobiota > Verrucomicrobiia > Verrucomicrobiales > Verrucomicrobiaceae > Prosthecobacter. The sequence goes on along the minus strand of JABTUN010000002.1, from coordinate 946,639 downwards.
TCCCAGGCGCTTTGCTGCACGCACTACGATGCCTTTCGCTTTTTCACACCGGAGGCGCGCCCTCTGAACGCCTTCCAGCCGGTCCTGGAGACACGTCCCGAACTGGAGCAGGGCGGCTGCCTGCACACCAACATGGACCTCTATAAATGGTCCGCCAAGCTCCTGCCCTGGACTGGCTCCGATCTTGTCGGCGAGTGCTTCGCCCACGCCTGGCGCGGGCGCCAACTCGACATGCGCGCCAGCCCGTATGATCTGCGCGCCCTCGGCTACGAGCCGGTGCGCATCGAGACTCCGGAGGGCCGCGCTGAATACGAAACCGCCCAGCGCCACCTCGCCGGGGAGGCCGCCGGGCTGCGGGAGCGCCTGCGTGCGGTGGCGGAGCGCATTGCCGCCGGCTCCTGACGCCTTTTTCCTTCACAAGCGCGGCCCGGCCTCGTATTCAGGCGGCATGAAATCCGCCGCCCTGCTTCTTTTCATCCTCGTCACACTCGTCCATGCTCAGCAGCCCGCTGTGGTGCCTGCCAACGCGCAGGAGGATGGCAAACGACGCCGGGTGCTCGTCCCGCCCATCCCGAATGATGGCAAAAGCGATGCCACCGCGTCCATCCAGCGGCTCATCGACACCCACGGCTCCGTCTTTCTGCCCAAGGGCACCTACCGCCTCACCGGCACGCTGAAGGTCGATCTCGCCAAGACCGGTTTCGCCTCCATTTCCGGTGACGGCACCGCGCGGCTCGTCATGGAGGCCGCCGGACCGGCCATCCACTTCATCGGCACCCACGAGGGCAGCGCCGCGCCGTCCTCCTTTAAGCCGGAGGTCTGGCAAAACGAGCGCACACCCATGATCGAAGGCGTGGAAATCGTCGGCGCGCACCCGGAGGCAGACGGCATTGAGGCCACCGGCACCATGCAAATCACCCTCAGCCGCGTGGTCGTGCGCCTCTGCCGCCATGCCGTACACCTCACCACCCGGAATCGGAATGTCCTCATCTCCGCCTGCCACTTCTACCACAACAGCGGCGTCGGCGTCTTCTACGACAACGTCAACATCCACCAGTCGAACATCATCGGCAGCCACATCAGCTACAACGGTGGCGGAGGTGTCGTCTCCATCGGTGGAAACGTGCGCAACCTCCACATCGGCACCTGTGACATTGAGGGGAACCACGCCGCGGAGGGAAAACCTGCCGCCAACATCCTGCTCGACTCCACCAGCGGCTCCATTGGCGAGGTGGCCATCACCGGCTGCACCATCCAGCACACCAACAAGGCGCCCGGCTCCGCCAACATCCGCATCCTCGGCGGCGGCACGGATCCTTCCCTGGAGCGCCGCCAGGGCCGCCCCACCACGCGGGAGGGAAATGTCACCATCAGCGCCAATGTGCTCTCCGACGTGCAGGTCAACATCGAGGTGCGTGACGCGCGCGGCGTCGTCATCACCGGCAACACCTTCTGGGAGGGCTTCCAGCACGACCTCATCGTCACGGACAGCAGCAACGTCATCGTCAGCGCCAACAACTTCGACCGCAACCCGCGCTATCTCGTCAACGGCTTCGACAACGCCGAGAAAAACGGACTCGTCTTCCTCCGCTGCCAGAACAGCAGCATCAGTGACAACACCATCTCCGGCGTCTGGAAAAAGCGCGCCGCCCTCGATGTCTCCGCCTGCGACCGCATGCGCATCTCCAACAACAGCGTGCTCGACAGCGACGGCGCGGGCATCCGCCTCGAAAAAATCACCAGCAGCTCTGTCATCGGCAATCTCGTCCGTGACGACCGCCCTGCCGGCCAGCGCAGCACGGAGCCCTCCATCGCCGTCATCGGCGGCAAGGCCAACATGATCGAGCTCAACAACCTCCAGAACAAGCTCGTCACCCGCTGATCCCCGCCCTGGTCTCCCTGTTGCACCGCCGCCGGCATGTTGCCTGATTGTCTCACCGTCTGATTGTCTCACCGTCTCACCGTCTGATTGTCTCGAGGTTGCGAACCAAGAAAGGGATGAACGCGCACCTCTTACCCCCTTCCCATTCCGCCCGGGCCCTGGCATAAGAAGACATGCTGAAAAATGTGCTGATCGTATTGCTGGCCGCCGCCCTGGCGGCAGCGCTGCTGCTGTGCCGCCGGGAGCAGGCGCCGCCTGTGCCGCCGGAGGGTGATCCGCGGCTGGCGGAGATCGCGGCGATCCTGGGGGAGACGGCGGCGGAGCCAGGTCTGCGCGGGGCGGCGGTGGGATTCTGCCTGCTGGACCCGGAGGGGCGGGTGTGGTTCGAGCAGGCGGGGGAGACGGCCTTCATCCCGGCCTCCAGCCTCAAGACGCTGACCACCGCCACGGCGCTGGAGGTGCTGGGACCGGATTTCCGCATCGTGACGGAGCTGAAGGCCACCGCGCCCGTCACCAATGGCATCATCCACGGGGATGTTGTGATCACGGGCGGGGGCGATCCGACGCTGCGTGGTGAGGATCTGGAGGCGTGGGCGGCGGAGCTGAGGAAGCGCGGCGTCCGGCGCATTGCCGGCCGGGTGCGCGGAGATGGCAGCCTGTTTCGCGGGAGTTTGTTCAACGATCACTGGAACTGGGGAGACATCGGCAACGGCTACGGCAGCCCGGTGGGCGGCCTGAACGTGGACCACAACCGCTTCACCCTGCACTTTGCACCCGGAGCAAAAGCAGGGGCCCCGGCCGGACTGCGGGCCTGCACCCAAGCGGTGATCGCCGGGTTTGAGATCGAGAACGAGGTGGTCAGCGGCCCGCCGGACTCCGGGGACGGTGTGGTGGTGTATGGTGGGGAAAAGGCGGGCGTGCTGCGCCTGCGCGGCACGGTGCCGGCGGGGAGGGAAAACTTCGGCGTGCAGGCGGCGATCCCTGACCCGGAGGCCTTTGCGGCGCGGCTGTTCACCGCGTTTTTGAAGGAGCAGGGGATCGAGGTGGCGGGGGGGGGGCCGTTTCCCACGGCGCCGGCGCAGGTGCTGCTGACGCACCGCTCCGCGCCGCTGGTGGAGATCATCCGCCACGCGCATGAGGTGTCCGACAACCATGAGACGGAGTGCCTTTTCCGCCTGCTGGGCGTGCGGGCCGGGAAGCCGCCCGCGCAGGTGGTGCGCGCCCACTGGGAGGGCAGGGGGCTGCGTTTCACCGCGCTGCGGATGGAGGACGGCTGCGGGCTGGCGCGCGCGGATGTGATCACACCGCGTGACCTGGCGCGGCTGCAGTATCTGGCGCGGAACGGGCCGCAGGGGGATGCCTTTTGGTCCACGCTGGTGGGAAACGCGGGCGTGCGTGGCAAAGGCGGCGCGATGTCCGGCGTGCGCAGTTTTGCCGGCTTTGCCACCGGCAGGGCGGGGGTGCCGCGCTGCTTTGCCTTCCTGGTGAACCACGCCGGGGACGCGGAGGCCGTGGCGCGCCTGCGCCAGCGCCTGATCGAGGCCCTGTGGCGGCTGTGACCCGGGCGCGCGGCGCTGATGCCTTGCGCGCCTGCGCAGGCTCGCCAAAGACAACGCACCGTGCTCACGATCCTCCGCGTTTTCTCCTACCTCCGCCGTTACCCGCTCATGGCCGCCGCCCAGCTCGGCTGCGCCATCGGCGGCGTGCTCATGGTGGTGGTGTTTCCGGCGGTCACGCGGGAAATCATCGACGTCATCGTGCCGAGGCAGGAATGGCATCGCTTGGGAAATGTCACGCTTCTCGCTCTCGGTGCGTACTTCGCGCAGCATGTGTTTAATTCGCTGCGCATACGGCTGAACAACAGCTTTGAGCAAAAGGTCATCTTCGACCTGCGCAGCGATCTCTACGAGCGCCTCCAGCGCCTGCCGCTGCGCTGGTTCGACAACCGCCCCACCGGCGACATCATGACCACCGTCTCCGAGGACATCCCCGCCGTCGAGCGCGTGCTCATCGACGGCGTGGAGCAAGGGCTGGTGGCGGTGCTCCAAATCGTCGTCGTGGCCGGTTTCATGTTTTACGCGGACACCACGCTGGCCTGGACCGCCATGCTGCCGATCCCGCTGCTGGCGCTCGGCGCCATTTTATACACGCGCAGCTCCCGCGAGCGCCACCGCAAGGTGCGCAAGGCCAGCAGCGGCATGAATTCCCTCCTCCATGACAACGTCTCCGGCATGCGCCAGATCAAGGCCTACGCGATGGAGAAGGAGGAGCACGCGCGTTTCAACGAAGGCTCCGGCGCGCTGCGGGACGCCACGCTGCATCTCATGCACGTGTGGTCCATCTACCGCCCCAGCATGGCCTTCCTCAAGGACGTGGGCACCATCATCGTCCTGTGGTTCGGCGCGCGCGCCGTCATGGAGGGCACCCTGCAAAAGGGCGACCTCGTCTTCTTCCTCTTCCTCTCCCGCCAGTTCTACGACCCCGTGGAGCAGCTCCACAACCTCAACCAGCTCATCCAGGCCGGTCGCGCCGCTGGTGAGCGCGTCTTTGACATCATGGACGCGGAGGAGGAGCACGGCATCGACGACGGCGTCACGCTGGGCGAGGTCAAAGGCCACATCCGTTACGATAATGTCGGCTTTAGCTACACCGGCAAGCTGCCCACCGTCCACGGCATCACCATCGACGCGCTCCCCGGCCAGACCATCGCCCTCGTCGGTCCCACCGGCGCGGGGAAATCCACCATCATCAATCTCCTCACCCGCTTCTACGAGCACGATGAGGGCGCGCTCACCATCGACGGCATCCCGGTCAGAACGATCAGCAAGGCCAGCCTGCGCCGCCACATCGGCTACGTCACGCAGGAGAGCTTTCTCTTCAACGGCACCGTCCGGGACAATCTCCTCATCGGCAAACGCGCCGCCACCGAGGACGAGCTGTGGAGCGTCCTGGAAAGCGCCAACGCCGCCGACTTTGTCCGCAAGCTCCCCAACCAGCTCGACACCCATGTCGGCGAGCGCGGCATCAAGCTCTCCGTCGGCGAAAAGCAGCGCATCAGCATCGCCCGCGCCCTCCTGCGCAATCCGCCCATCCTTCTCCTCGACGAGGCCACCGCCAGCGTGGACACGGAGACGGAGCGCCAGATTCAGGAGGCCCTCGAACGCCTCATGAAGCAGCGCACCAGCTTCGTCATCGCCCACCGCCTCAGCACCGTGCGCAATGCCGACTGCATCTACGTCCTCGAAGGCGGCCGCATCACGGAGCAGGGCACCCACGACCAGCTCATCGCCGCCGGCGGCCTCTACGCCGAGCTCTGCCGCACCTCGCTCATCAGCGCCGGCGCTGTTTCCGTGTCGTGACGCGGTGCCCCCTTCCGCTCTCTCCCGCCCGCCGCTTTCGAGTTGCGGCAGGTATTGACACGCGATCGCGTTTTGGTCACGCTCTTCCGACTTATGAAAAAAATGCACTCCTCGTTCGCGAAGCTGGCATGCGTGCTCGCCGGCCTTCTTCTGGCCTCTTTCCCGGCGTCAAAGGCGGCGGATGACGGAACGGTTGAGGGCAGTCTCCTCGTCGTGGCCAAGGGAGAGGTGGAAATCTATCACAATGGCAAGAAGGCCGTGCTGAGGGACAAGGCCGACGATGATCAACATTATCGCGCCAAAGTGCCCCCTCGCGCGATGAAAGCCGGCGATGTCATCGTCCTGCGTGTGCTCTCGCCGTATGTGTATCGCGTGATCTCCGCCGCCATCAGCCTGCCCAAAAACGGCGGGCAGATTGCCATCAAAAAGCAGCATTGGCGCTTCCTGGGAGAAACCATCGACCCGCGCAAAGTCACCGCCGCCGACATCCAGGCCTCCCAGAGCATGCTGGCGGACGGGGCGCCTGATGGCAATGGCGAGCTGGAACGCGAGAAGTTCGGCTTTGTTCCCTCGGCGAGGAACGGCAGCGACTGGGTAAAAACCGCCGACCGCCTGAACCGCGCCTATTGCATCGGCTTCGTGCTCACCCAGGAGATGCTCAACGCGCCCGTGCCGCTGAAGTGAGGCCGGTCATGGAGGCGGCATGGCTTTCCCGCCGATGCCAACCACGGCTCCAATGCGCATCCCCGGCTCTTCCGCCCGCCGGACCGGCTTCCAGGTGCGGCTGTCGCGGTGTCGATGTCTGGTCACAAGAAACGAGGCGGAAGGAACCGCTGACATGACGCTCATGGGACGCTGATGTTCTGAATCCGGCATTAGCAGGCTGCTGAAAAACACCGCAAGACCTGCGGACCGGGTCACTGCCCCGATCTACAGCGCAGGAGCTCGCGCTGCTGTAGCACCGGCCAGTGGCCGGTGATGGCGTTTTTCAGCAGCCTGTGAGCGTCTGACCAGCGTCAAATCAGCGGTTCCAAACCCGTCGTTTGCCTCTCCGGCATCAAATCTCCATCTCCGGCTCTTCCGCCCGCCGGACCAGCTTCCAGTTGGGCCGCCAGCGCGTCAACGGAACTCCGGCGGCGTCAGGCGATGGAGAAGGTCAATCCATGCCAGAGATGGGGCCGACACCTCCAACGAGCCTCCATTTCGCTGTTTGTGTGCCATTTTGGCATGCCATTCCGGCTTCAACCTGACGCGATCCCAGCTTGCGCCTATCAGGCGCGATCCCAGCACGTGCTCGAGCAAGTGCCTCACTCACCCGAGCAAGTGCTCGGCTCACCCAAGCAAGTGCTGCGCTCATCCAAGCAGGTGCTCAGCTCACCCGAGCAAGTGCTCAGCTCACCCGAGCAAGTGCTCAAGCAGGTGCTCAGCTCACCTGCAAGTGCTCAGCTCACCCGAGTGCTCAGCTCACCCAAGCAAGTGCTGAGCTCATCCAAGCAAGTGCTCAGCTCACCCGAGCAAGTGCTCAGTTCACCCAAGCGAGTGCTCGGCTCACCCAAGCAGGTGCTCAGCTCATCCGAGCAAGTGCTCAGCTCATCCGAGCAAGTGCTCAGCTCATCCAAGCAAGTGCTCGGCTCACCCAAGCAAGTGCTGACACGAGCCAGGCAAGTGCTGACGCGAGCCAGGCAAGTGCCGACAGGCTCTTCGCATCAAATCAGCGTCCAATCGGCGGTTGAAAGCCGCTGATTGCACCCCAAGCCCTCCAAATCTTCATCTTCGGACCCTCTTCGCGGCGGACCAGCCTCCAGGTCGTGCCGAAGCGGCGGAAGGTGTGGTGCACTTGGGTGAGGTTCGGGGCTTGATGGCCGATCCAGAGCGTGGTTGTGATCGTGTCCGCCGTGGCGGTGTCGATGTCGATCGTCACCCGCGTCGCCAGCGCGTCATCGGAGCGCCGGTGGCTCCAGAAAATGCCGGGCCAGTCCTTCACGGGGGCCGTGTACGTTTCGGAAGCATGCCGCAGCGTGAACTCCGGCAGATCCCGCTGCAACGCCGCCACCTGCTCCGGTCCCTGGCAGAGGTAAAACTCGCCCTTCGTGCCATGACGCGGCAATTCATCGCGCAGAGCCATCCACCCGACGCTGTAGCGCGGCGAGGGCGGCAAGTCGTTGGGCTCGCGGGCGTCGGAGTCGTAGGGTGTCTTTGGGGAAGTGCAGGAGATCAAAGCGAGCATTCCTAACAGCGTCCCAAGGCTGGATTGCGGGTAGTTCATTCTTCTTCGTTGGGCTTCGGTTCTCGCTGCCATGGAGCACCAACTTTTTCCCGCCAAGCAGTCCAGCCCAAAGGCAAGTCTGCCAGTTCCGCGATAGATTTGTCTTTTTGATAAGCGCACCCGAGGCAAACGACGATGCCATCTTTGGCATCTTGCGTTGTGCCGCAGACCACCTGCCAGTCGCCATCCAGATCGTGGCTCACCACAAGAATAGGATGTCCTTGTCGAAAAACCTGCTTCGTTGAAATAGCCAGCGCATTCTGAGGATCATCAAATGGCCATTCAGAATCGGGAAAGGAGTGTTCGTGCTCGTCTACAACCTGCATGATTGAATTCTGAAGGATCGAGCGGTGAAAAACAATCCATGATTCAGTACATTGGTGCCAAAGTCCGCAAACGGCAGGATGGATGGTGGCGGTCAAAAAGGCGCGGCAGCGTTTTGGAGTGCTCCAGCCCTCTGGAGCTTTTCGTGGGCTGGTGGACGTTCGAAAGCGCCGGAGGACCGGCGCACTCCAGGACGCTGGCGCGGTGGCGGAAGACAATGAGGCAATTCCACGCGAATGATTGAGCGGTCTGGGTTCAAGGAGCGGGACTTGCCAAGTCCCGTGGGGAGTGCGGCACTTGGCAAACGCCTCTCCTTGGTGGCTTCTTGAAACTTGGAACCTGAGCCGAGCTTGCGAGACAGGCGAAGCCAAACTGAAACGACGCCCTTCGCGATCCGGGAGGAGGAGTAAGAGTAGGAGGACGAGTAGGATTGTCTGACGCTACGCCCTCTGCCCTTTGCTCTGCGCTTTGCCGTACCACCCGCTCTTCTTCGAGCGCTTCGTCGCCGCCTTCGTCGATGGCGCGTTTGTGAAGGTTTATCGGCGTTTGTCTCCAAAGGCCGGACTGCGCTTCTGATGGCGGACAACCAGCACTTTGACTCGCTCGGGCTCGATACGGTAAAGCAGCTTATAAGGGAACCGGGAGAAAAGAGCCACGCGACGTCCCTTGTCAGTAGGCGGCCAGCTTTTGGGGTTGCGCTGGATGCTGGCGATCACGGCGAGGAACTCGTCAAACAAGCGGTCGCCAAGTCCTTCCGAAGCGTCCTCGTAATAGCCCCAGGCATCATCGAGGTCCTTCTGGACCAGTTTGTGATACACCACATTCACCGCCGGCGGCTCTGAATGAAGGCCAGCATGTCCTCATGCGTGATCGTGGCGTCTGGATCGCGATCCATTTCTGCCTCACGGGCGTCGGCGATGGCGGTGAGTTCATCATCTGTCGTGCTGGGCAGCGCGGTAGAGAGTTCTCCGAGCAGTCGGGTGACCAGAACGCCCAAATCCGGCAAGGCGAGGGAACGAGCGGAAGAATACACTTGGTCGATGGTCGCTGTCATGGCGCTAGAATAGGGAATCGAACGGACATGGTCAATTCGGTAGTTTTTGGCGCGGCAGCGTCGTGGAGTGCGGTGGAAAGCCTTGGCGCGACACCGCTGTCGTGTGCCGTAGGACGCTCCAAGGACAAAGAAGGTTCTTCCTGCGCTCGACAGCGGTGTCACCGGGGCAAGAGGCTTGCGCCTTGCCCCTCTGCCACCGCACTCCACGACGCTGGCGCGGCGGCGCGGGCATCTTGAAACTTGGAACCTGAAACCCAAAACGACGCGGCAGGATCGGGGACGAGTTCGAGTAGGAGGACGAGGACGAGGACGACGGGGGCCTCACCACCCGCTCTTCACGTTCCACACCTCGACGAGGTCCTTCGGCAGATCGGTGATGAAGCGGCTCGGGCGCTGCATGATGTCGCCGTCGCGGGCTTGGTGGTTGATGACGGGATACGTGAGATACAGCTCGTCCTTGGCGCGGGTGACGGTGACGTAGAAGAGGCGGCGTTCTTCTTCGAGGGCTTCGTCGCCGCCTTCGTCGATGGCGCGTTTGTGGGGGAACATGCCGTCGGCGAGCCAGACGGCGAAGACGACCTTCCACTCCAAACCTTTGGCCTGATGACCGGTGGTGAGCGTGACGGCGTCGCGGTCCTGGGCCTGCTGGTCGGGCTTGTTGTCGGTATCGACGCCGCTGAGGAGCGAGAGCTGGCTGAGGAACTCCAAGGCATCGGTGAAGCGGTCGCTGAAGTTGCTGAGCTGTTCGAGGTCCTGCTGGCGCTGCTCGTAGTTTTTGAACTTCGCCTTCATGTAGTCCTCATACACGCCTTCGACGATGCTGCGGATCATCAGGGCGGGTGCGACGGGTTTGCCGTCCTTGTCGAGGAGCTCATCGAGCGTGTAGGCGAACTGTTCCCAGGTCTCCTTGGCCTTTTTCGGCACTTTGAGCGGAAGGAGCACCTCGGAGAAGGAACTGGGCATCGTCTCGGCCTTGGCGGCATCGCTTTGCAGCCAGTCGTTCCAGAGCTTCACGGCGCTGGCATTGCCGACGCCGGGGATGAGGCGCACCATGCGCATGAAGCTGACCTCGTCCTGGCGGTTCACGGCGAACTTCATGAACGCGGCGACGTCTTTGACATGTGCCTGCTCGAAGAAGCGCAGCCCGCTGGTGATCTGAAAGGGGATGCCGCGCTGCGTGAGCTCCATCTGGATCTCCATGCTGTGAAAGTGCGCGCGGTAGAGGATGGCGATGTCGTTGAGGTCGAGCCCGTCCTCGTCCTGCAGCTCAAGGATGCGCTGCGCGATGAAAGCGGCCTGCGCGGAGGAGTTGTCGAGCGCGACGAGGGCGGGAAGCTTGCCGTTTGAGGCGCGGGCAGGTTGCAGGTTCTTCGGAATCTGCCCGCGGTTCATGGCGATGGCGGCGTTGGCGAGGTTCAGCACCTCGGGCACGCTGCGGTAGTTTACCTCGATTTTGTGCGTGCGCGCTTTGGGCCAGTGCTCGGCGAAGTTGAGGATGTTCGACACGTCGGCGCCGCGCCAGGAGTAGATGCTCTGCGCGTCATCGCCCACGACCATGAGGTTTCCCTGCGGGCCGGTGAGCAGCTCGACCATGCGGCACTGGAGGCTGTTCGTGTCCTGATACTCATCGACGAGGATGAACTCGAACTGGCGGCGGTAGCGCTCCAGCAGGTCCTCGTTTTCCTCCAGCAGCGCGACGGTCTGCGTGAGGAGGTCGTCGAAGTCGAAGCTGTTTGTCTCGCTCTTTTTGTCCTGGTAGAGCTTTCGCACCTTGATGATGCCCTCGGCGACGCGGTCGAAGTAGGGATAACGCGTGTCGATGATCTCCTGGAGGTCGCAGAGCGTGTTGTCGGCGAGCGAGAAGATGTCGCCGAGCACCTCGGCCTTTGGAAAGCGATACGTGGTGGTGTCGATGCCGCTGCCGCCGATGACGGTTTCCAGGAGGTCCTTCTGGTCCTCGCGATCCATGATGGAGAAGCCTTTGCGGTAGCCGAGCCGCTCCGCGTTGTAGCGCAGGAGGCGGTTCCCGATGCTGTGGAAGGTGCCGCCCCAGATGCGGCTGGCATCGAGCGACACGAGCGCCTGCACGCGCTCCAGCATCTCCCGCGCGGCTTTGTTCGTGAAGGTGAGCAGCAGGATGGACTCCGGCTGGATGCCATTGTCCAGCAACCACGCCACGCGATACGTCAGCGTCCGCGTCTTGCCCGATCCCGCGCCCGCGATGACCAGCGACTGCCCCGGCGGGCTGACGACGGCGGCGTATTGTTGCTCATTGAGCTCCGCCTTGTAGTCGATGCGGTGGGAGGGTTCGTGCGCGTGATGCAGCGTGTATTCGCGGGGCATCGGGGGAGGTAGAGGGCAGGGGGAACCGGTTCAAGTGCTGGGTTTCAAGTTCCAAGTCCCGGCATGAGGGTGGTTGGAGGGCGGGCCGGGCACCAGGTCAGGGCCGTGGCGTCAGGCCGCGCAGGCGACGGCGCAGCAGGTCCAGGGCTGCTTGCGATGTGAGCAGCTTGAAGCGGTCCCGCGCGCCGGGGTAAAAGCGCCGCAAGGTCCAGGTTTCCGCGCCTTTGGACGCCAGGCCGATCCACACCGTGCCCACCGGCTTCTCCGGCGTGCCGCCGGTCGGCCCGGCGATGCCGGTGACGGACAGCGCGTGGTCCGCGCCGCTGTGCCGCAGCGCGCCTTCCGCCATGGCGCGGGCCACCTCCTCGCTCACCGCGCCGTGTTTCTCGAAGAGCTCCGCCGGGACGCCGAGGTGCTGCTGCTTGGCCTCGTTCGCATAGGTGACCCAGCCGTGGCCGAAGACGCGGGAGGCGCCGCTCACATCGGTGATGCGGCTGGCAATCGTGCCCCCGGTGCAGGATTCGGCGGTGGCGAGCCATTCGCCGCGCCCGGCAAGCAACTGCACAATGACTTCCTCGATGATGCGCCGGTCCTCGGAGGTGATGCAGTCCCCAAAAGCCTCGCGCACGATGGCCGCGCCCGCGTCCACGCTGCTCTGTCCGCCTGCGAGGCGCACATCCACATCCCCGCCGCGGATGCAGTAGCCGAGGTCGAGGCCGGGCACGCATTCGAGGCGCTTTTCCACGGCCTCGACGATGTCGGACTCGCCCACGCCGGTGACCTTGAGATAGAGGACGCGACGCGTGGCCCCGTCCGGCAGCCACTCGCGCAGGCGCGGCTCGACTTCGTTTTCAATCATCGGCTTCAGCTCGCGTGGAGGGCCAGGGAGGAGAAAGATGTGCGCGTTCCAGCCGAGAAAGGCGCCCAGCGGGGCAGGGAAGTAGAGCCCCGGCGCGGTGCCAAAGGGATTCGGCAACACCAGCGCGCCGCGCGGGACCATGGCCTGGCGTTGCGTCGCCTCGTTCACGGTCTTGCCGCGTTTGGCGAAGTAGTCCTTCAGATGCGACATGACGCCCTCGTCCAGCTCCATCGGCAGGCTCAGCAGCTCCGCCGTGGATTCACGCGTGAGGTCGTCGTTCGTCGGCCCCAGTCCTCCGGAAACCAGAACGACGTCCGCGCGCTGCGCCGCCTCGGCGATCGCCACGCGGATCACCGCGCCGTCCGGCACAATGGTCTGGCGCGCCACCTGGATGCCCAGCGCGGCGAGGCGCTGGCCGATCCATGCCGCGTTGGTGTTGACCGTGTCTCCGAGGAGAAGTTCCGTGCCTGTGTTGACGAGTTCGACTCTCATGTGCCGCGCTTTTCGCGCAGCCATGGGCCGCAATCAACGCCTTGTTGCCTGGACCGGTTCTCAAAATGTCTGTCAGCATCACCGGCCACTGGCCGGTGCAACAACAGCGCGAGCACCTGCGCTGGAGATCGGGGCAGTGACCCGGCCAGTCATCCTGTAGATCGGGGCAGTGACCCGGTCCGCAGGCCTTGCAGTGTTCTTCAGCAGCCTGCTAGGGGCGGCGCAAGCGCTCAGCCAGCCATCCGGCAAAAAGATGCGCGTCCCAGATCATGGTGGGCCAGCCGTGCTTTTCGCCAGGGCGCACGGTGAGGAGCACCTCGCGGCCGAGCTCGGCGGCTTTTTGGCGGAAGCGCGTGGACTGCTCCAGCGGCACCAGCGTGTCCGCGCTGCCGTGGGCGATGAAAACGGGCGGCAGCGACTTGCTGACATGAAAAATGGGCGAGATGTCATGGCCGATCTTTTTCCATTCCTCCAAATCGGACGCCTTGGGACCAAAGGACTTTCGAAAGCTCTTCGGCGGGCCGTTGTCGTGCAGATTCTCGGTCGAGGGGCCGAGATTCAGCAGGTCGGTGACGGGATAGAACACGGTGGCGGCCTGCACCGCGCTGCTTTCACGATCCACCGGATCAGCGGCATTGGGATCCCCGGGGCCGCCGCGTGTGGCGAGCATGAGGCTCAAGTGCCCGCCGGAGCTGCCGCCGAAGACGCCGAGGCGGTTCGGGTCGATGCCGTAGTCCTTTGCATGATGCCGCACAAAGCGCGCGGCGCGATGCACATCCTCCACGATCTCCTGCACGGTGGCCTCCGGCTGCGAGAGGTGCGACACTGCGATCAGCGTGTGCCCCTGGCGCAGGAACGAGGCCGCCAGCCAGGGTTGGAACTTCTTGGGATCTGACTTCCACCGCCCGCTCACCATCACCAGGATGCCGCTGCCAGCCGGATTCGCCGGCTTCACGACATCCAACGTCAGGGCGCGCCCGTTGCGCTGCGTGTAAACGATGCCGGGTGTGATGGTGAACTCGGGATGGAAATACCACCATCCTGCGCCGAAGAGCAGCACGGCCAGCACGATGAGCGCGAGCAGCAGACGGAAAAACCAACGGAGGATAAAGCGCATGAAAGGGGGGGAGCGGACAAGCCTCAGCTCAAGGCCAGTAGGGAACGCAGTTCCATGTCCACTTCCTGCTCTTTTGCGAGCGTGCCGGCGACTTCCCGACGCAGGGTATCGCGGACCTGCTCGTGAAGGCGTTTGAGGCCGAAGCGGAGGGAGCCGGGGGGAGGCCAAGGTGCGCGTCGGAATCGGGGGCGTCACTCCCATCATAGCCTCCTGACTTGCCCGACGGCGCTAAAGAGTTATATCCAGCCCGACTCTGTCTATGACACTCGACACACATTCTGTCGTCCGGGGATGCGCACCCCATCCTGCTTCAGTCATCGCCGCGTGCGGTGAAAAAACCACCTTCGGCCTGCGGCGCCTGGTGTTCGCCTTTGTATTGCTGCTGCAGGCGGCGCCGGCCGCGTGGGCGCAGGTGCCGCCGACGGTGGTGAATCCCACGAGCACGAACGTGACGATCACGAGCGCGGTGCTGGGGGGAGAAGTGTCGAGCGATGGCGGGGTGCCGATCCTCGAGCGCGGGGTGGTGTTTGCGGTCACGGCGACGAATGCGGACCCGGTCTTCGGGGCGGTGGGGGCGACGCGGGTGAAGGCGGACGCGACGACCGGGGTGTTCACGGTGCAGGTGGCGGGGCTGCCTGCCGCGACGGACTATTCGTTCAAGGCCTATGCGATCAATAGCGCGGGCACGACCTGGTCGGGGGTGGGCACTTTCTCGACGCCGGCGGCGGGAACGGGGGGAACGCGCTCGTCGCTGACCGGCGCGGCGGTGACCAATGTGACGAGCGACTCGGCCACGATCAGTGCCACGGCGGGAAGTTCAGCTGGGAGGTTCAAAGGGGCGGTGTATAGCGAAGCGGCGGTGAATTCGCTGCCGTCGTCGGTGGGGACCGGGGTGACGCAGCAGGTGTTTCCCGGGACGGGGGACGGTTTGTTCCAGATGACCGCGACGGGGCTGAAACGAAACACGCAGTATGCTGCGCGGGTATTCATCAGCGCTCCGAGCGGCAGCGGGGCGTTCACCATCCAGCCGCTGTCGGCGTTGCTTTTTACCACGCTGGGCGCTCCGATCGTGACGACGCCGACGAGCGCGGATGTGACTGGGACGGGGGCGACGCTGGGGGGAACGGTCGCGAGCGATGGCGGGTTCACGGAGCGGGGAGTGGTTTATGCGCTCACGTCGGCGAATAGTAATCCGGAGATCGGCGGTGCGGGAGTGGTGCAGGTGGCGGTGGCGGGGACGGACCTCGGAGCCTTTACGGCGCCGGTGACCGGGTTGACGCCCGGGGTCAGCTACTCGTTCAAAGCCTACGCGATCAATGCGGACGGGACGGGCTACTCGGAGGTGGGGACCTTCGGGGGGATGGTGCCTGCCGGCCCGGAGATCGCGCTCAGCGGAAATGGCCAGCCGATCGACGACGGCGCCACCGGCACGAGCGCCACGAATCACACCGACTTCGGCGGCACCGCCGTCGCCGGCGGTACCGTGGTGCGCACCTTCACCATCGCAAACAGTGGCACCACCGCGCTGAACCTAACCGGCACGCCCAAAGTCGTCGTCAGCGGCACACACGCGGCCGATTTCACCATCACGCTCGATCCTGCGACGCCCGTGAGCGCCAGCGGCGGCACCACGACCCTCCAGATCACCTTCAATCCCTCCGCCAACGGTCTGCGCACCGCCACGCTCACCCTCGCCAGCGACGACAGCGATGAAAACCCCTTCGACTTCGCCATCGCCGGCACCGGCCTCAGCGCCTTCGAAGTCTGGGCCGCCAGCCACAGCGTGAGCAGCAATCCTGCCACGCCCGGTGCCAACAACCTCGCCAACCTGCTGAACTTCGCCTTTGGCATGAGCCCGCTGGTCCATGGCAGCGGCCCGCTCGACTACTCGGGCAATGTGATTACTCCCGGCACGGTTGTTTGCGTGCTGGACGGCGGCATGCCGCAGGCCCGGTTCGTCCGCCGCACCGATCATGGAGCCGCGGGGCTGAGCTACATTACCAAGTTCAGCGCGGATCAGGTGATCTGGCAAACCGATACCTCCACGCCCACCGTGCTTGCCGACGACGGCACCCACCAGGTCGTGGGTATGAGCTATCCGCTGCTCAGCGGCGGCGCGCAGGCACGGTTCTTCATCATCGAGGTCAACCTCGCGCCGTGATGGCGGGAGGACTCGCAGGGCACGCGCGGTGCCCGCGAAAGCCGGTCTTCTGGCCTCATCGCACAAAGATGAACTGCTGCGTGTTGATGAGGGCGAAGACGAGGTCCTCGATGCTGCTGAGGCCGGACTTGGTCCAGGCGGCCTTTTCGGCGGCGGTGGGCAGGCGGGAGAGCAGGGTGAGATAGACGGCGGCGATCTGGTCGTCGGGATACTTGGCGGCGGCGAGGTTGAGGCGGAGCTGGGTGTGCGGTTTGAGGATGCTCTCGAACAGCTCGCTGTTCATGAGCACGAGCGCCTGCGGCATGGAGGCGTCGGAGTTGGCGTTGTCGATGAGGTCGCGGTCGCTCTGGCCGAATTCGCGCAGGTAATGGCCGCGTGGAGCGGGGGAGTCGAGATCGGCGGCGCGGGGCCAGTCGCGGGCTTGTTCGCGGCGTGATTTGAGATAAGCCTCGACATCGGTGATGTTGAGACGCTCGGCCTCCTCACGGAAGACGGCATCACGAGCTTCCCCGGCCGTCTTTTCCTCGCGCGGGATGGCCTGGTCGATGTCGTAGCCGGGCACGTCGATGTAGGCGCGGTTCTGGCCGGCCTTCTTGAGTTCCTCCAGGTCCGGTTTGACGACGGGAACCGGCGGGGGCGCGGGTTTGCCAGTCTTTTTCTCGTAGAGCCGCGCCACGGCGGGCACGACGACGTGATCGTGGATGCCCGTGCGCGCCACGAACTCGACGCTGCGGATTTCGAGGTTCAGTTTTTCAATGAGAGGCTTGTCCTTGGCCTTCTGCGCGGCGGTGTAGGCCTCCCGCAGCGGTTTGGCGCGCGCGGAGACCGTTTCATACACTTCCGATGCCTTCATCGCGCCATCGAAGATCTCCTGCGGCGTCATCAAATCGAGCGCGTCGCTGAGTTTGCCGCGATAGACGAGCTTTTGAGCCATTTCACTGTCGATGCCCCTCCGGCGCGGCAGATCGGGCGTGGCATGGATGAGCGTGACAAAGCTGTCATAGATCTGCTCCGCGGTCATGCGGCGCAAAACGGGGCCGGTGAAGTGACAAGGCTCTCCGACGACGAGCTCGGCGTGGGTGGCCTCGTTTTGATAGGCCTGGGTGTTGTAGAGCACGCGCAGAAAAGCCTTCATATCGTAGCGGAGCCCCACCATCAGCTTTTCCAGCCGCGCCATGATCGCCGGGTTCGAGGCCACCGTGGTGTCGAAGATCTCATCCACCGGCTCGATCAGCCCCACGCCGAAAACGCGCTTCCACAGGCGGTTGGCGATGACCTTGGTGAAACGTGGATTTTCCGGCGAGGTCATCCAGTCGGCGAAGGCGCGCAGATCACCCGTGAGCGGCTTGCCGAGCATGGTGGCGGCCTTCACGGCGTCCTTGGGCTTCGCGTCGGTGTATTGATAATCGTGCGGCAGCTGCAGGACGCGGCTCGGGAGCGCCTGCACCTTGCTGTAGCGCACGAAATCCCCCAGGTTTTCAAACACACGTCCGATGTGGCGGGTCTGGACGGCGAGTTCGGGTCTTTTGTCAGCGGCGCGTTTCAGGTCCATCAGATCGCCTTTGTCGGACACGCCGGTGAAATTCGTCTCCAGTGGATAAGTGAAGGCCGCCATCTGGTAAAACTGCATCTGCGTCCATTTGTCGAAGGGATGGTTGTGGCACTGGGCGCACTCGATGCGGGTGCCGAGAAAGACGCGCGTGGTGTTGGCAAGGTTGTCGAGCGGCATGCCCAGATCGCGCATGTAGTAGCCGATGGCGGGGTTGTCCCACACCTTGCCCTGCGCGGTGAGCAGCTCGCGGACGAAGGCGTCGTAGGGCATGTTTTCCCGGATGCGGCGTTTCACATGCTCCAGGTAGGGCTTGGAGGTCATCTCGCCCTGGCCGCCATTGGCACGCGACTGGATGCGCAGAAGATCGGCCCAGAAGTGGAACATGTGCTGGTGGAAGCCGTCGCTGGCGAGCAGCGCGTCGATCAACTTCGCGCGTTTGTCCTTTTCCGCGCTCTTCAAGAACGCCTGCGTTTCCTGCATCGTCGGAATGCGGCCGATGATGTCGAGATGCACGCGGCGGACGAAGGTTTCATCGTTGGCAGGCGGATTGGGCTTTAATCCATGCTTCCGCCAGTCCTGGCCGAGCAGGGCGTCGATTTCCTGTGACACCTCGCCCGTCAGCGGGGCAGTGCAGGCAGTCAGGAGGATGAAAAGCGTGCGCGTGAGGGCTTTCATGAGCGCGGGGCAAACGATCTCATGAGGTCGTTTCTAACACCTGCGCGTTCGCAGCGGATTCGCCGGCGTCCATCGTGACGATGCTGCTGTTGGGGAGGTCGCCGGCAACGCGGAGGCAAAGGAAGGGCACACGCGCCGGGCAAAAACCAGAGAAAAACGGCAACGTTTGTCATGCCGTCTGGTCTGGCCACAGGAGGCAAGGCTTCGGAGGTCATTTTCAACTGCTCTGAGTCTTTCAGAGATGACCGGGAATGGTGCGCGGTACAGGGTTCGAACCTGTGACCCCCACCATGTCAAGGTGATGCTCTACCACTGAGCTAACCGCGCGGAGTCCGAGGGCGCAGTGTATAGACGCCGGCGTGTGTGCTCGCAAACGCTTTTTGCGGCCTGTTGCCGCCGGGTTTGCGCCCGGTGACAGCTGCTTTTCCCCACGGCATCCGCCATGCCAATACGGCGCCGACGCTGGCCATCCACACCATGAAGGCACCGAACGGCGAACACGTGCAGCGATGACTCCTCATGTCTGAACTCTCACTGTCTCGTGCTCTCATCGTTGTTACTTCCCAGGCGGCCAACTTGCCGAGGACAAGTAAAGGACAAAGAGGACGAGAAAGCGGCAGGGTGGCCTACGGCAGCGGTTTGTCTTCTGGCTGGGTGCTGGCGGTCTTTTTATCCGCTGGCTTGCGGGGTTTGCCGGCGATGCCGTCGGGTTGGGTGACGCGCTGGCCGTCGAGGGTGCCGATGTGGACCTTGGCACCGTCGGCGGGGAAAGGGATCGGGGTGAGGCAGAGGATTTCGCCTTCCTTGGGTGCCTGGGCGGACCGGGCGGAGATGACAAGGTGTTTTTCGTTGCCGAAAAGTGGCTCGACGGTCATGCGCTTGAGGGTGTTTTCCGGCGTGATGAGGATGATCTCGTTGCCGGCGCGCACGGCGGAGCGGGGAATGAGGAACACGTCCTCCAGGGTTTCACCGGCGATCTCCGCCTCGACAAACTGGCCGATTTTGAGGGGCGGTGTGCCATCGGCGCGCTGCTTGTAGGGATCCATGACCTGTGCCACGGCGGTGGGCTGGCGGGTTTCGGTGTCGAGGGAGCTTTCGACGCGGACGATGTGGCCCTCCCAGATGACCGGGCGTCCGACGTAGGTGGTGCGCAGGCGCACCTGGGTCAGAGGCGTGTCCTGGGAGCCGTCCCGGAAGGGCTCGGGCAGGCGCACATGCTGGCTCTCCCGCTCCGGCAGCGGGAGGCGTATTTCCACATAGTCGGTGGCGAAGATGCGGCCCAGAATGGTGCCCTGGCTGACGTACTGGCCGACATCCGCCGCTTGCTCCAGGACCTGCCCGTCATAAGGCGCGCGGATGATGGTGCGCTCGACATCCCGCTCCGCCTTGATGACACGGGCCTGCGCCGCGGCGAGGTCCGCCTGCGCGCGGGCCACCTGCGGCGCGCGGGTGACGAGCTCTCCGGGATCACCGGTGCGGCCGAGTGCCTTCCAGTTTTCCACGGCCTGCTCCGCGCGGGCCTGCTCCTCGGCCAGGGTCACCTTGGCCTGTGCCACATCCGCCCGAGCGATGACGACGGCGGTCTCGTAGTCCACCGGGTCGAGTTTCACGAGGATGTCGTCCTTCTTGAAAAAACCGCCGGTGCGGAAGCCGGGGCCGATCTCCTGGATCTTGCCAGCCACCTCCGGCAGCAGGGTGCTGCGGGTGCGCGGCTGCACGGTGCCTTGGGAGGGTACACGGACCGGGTAGGAGGCGGTCTTCAGGGTGGCGCCCTCGACACTGATGATGACGGGCGGCACCTGCATGGTCCGCTGCTCCGGTTTGTGGGTCAAAAACCAGTATCCGGCCCACGCGCATCCCGTGAGGATGGCGAGCGGCAGCAGGGCCCGGAGGGTTTGGATCATCATGGAGGGAGATTGGCGGATAAAACGGGGGATGTCGAACGAGGATTCAACGCGCCTGGCATGGCGGTGGTTTCCTGGCTGACAAAATCCGTGTCGAAACTTGAGCGCGGCCCGCGGCGATGATAAGGCCACGCCATGATCCGTCCCATCGTCCGCTATCCTGATGCCGTGCTGCGCGCCAAGTGCCGCGCGGTGGGGGAAATCACGCCCGAGATACGCGCCCTGGCCGCCGACATGCTGGAGACGATGAGGGAGGCCAACGGGGTGGGGCTGGCCGCGCCGCAGGTGGGTGCGGACCTCCAGCTCGCCGTGATTGACTGCTCCCACAATCCTGATTGCGTGACCTTCCTGAAGGTGGACGGGCGCGAGGCGCCGATGGTGAAGCACATGCCGGTGGTGTTCATGAACCCCAGGCTGGAACTAGGCTCCGCCAAGGAGACGGGCGAGGAGGGCTGCCTGAGCTTTCCCGGCCTGCGCGGCGACATCCGCCGCTCCGCGCAGATCAAGGTGAGCTACATGGACCTCGACGGCCGCACGGTGACGATCGAGACCGACGGCCTGCTGGCGCGCGCCTTCCAGCATGAGATCGACCACCTCAACGGCGTGCTTTTCATCGACCGCATGTCTGCCGCCGCCAAAGTGGGGCTGAAACGCAAGCTGGCGCGCTTGATGGCGGAATGGGACGAGGAATGACCTGGTTCCGCCGCCGTCCGCCACTCCAACCCACGCCCCATTTGATTTGAAGCCCGTCCCTCCAGGCAAGGCCACCCCGACCACCGAGATCGCGACCAACCGCAAGGCGCCGCGTGATTATCACATCCTCGAGACCTACGAGGCCGGGGTGGAACTGCGCGGCACGGAGGTGAAATCCATCCGCCTGGGCAAGCTGAACATCTCCGACGCCTTTGCGCGCGTGGAGCGCGGCCAGGTGTGGCTGTATGGCTGCGACATCCAGCAATATGAGAAGGCCAGCCACGAGACACACGAGCCGCGCCGCTCCCGCCGGCTGCTGCTGCACAAGCGGGAGATCATGAAGCTGCTGGCGCACACCCAGCAGAAGGGGCTGGCCCTGCCGGTGCTGAAGGCCTACTGGAAGGGGCCGCGTGTGAAGCTCCTGCTCGGGGTGGGCAAGGGCAAGAACAAGGGGGACCAGCGCCAGGACCTCAAGGCAAAGGCGGAGAACCGGGAGGCGGCGCGCGTGGTTGCCAGCTTCAATGAAAAGAACCGGCGGTAGCCCGTCCAGCGGGTGGTTTTCTTCCCTGTTGACCGTGCCTGCGGCACCTCCTAACCTCGCGGGTTATGCGCACCTCCAATCCCACCCTCAGTGACAGCGTGTTTGAGCGTTCCCGCATCGGCGTCGCCGCTGATGGGGTGATGACCCTGAATGGAACGGTGATCAAGACCGGCATCCTCACGCTGCTGCTGGTCACCGCGGCCAGTTGGTCGTGGAAACTGGTCACCGGCGAGGTTTCCGCGCCGTCCTGGATGGGCGTGGCGCTGAAGTTTGGCTGGATCGCCCCGATGCTGCTGGCGCTGGTGATTTCCTTTGTGCCGAAAACCGCCCCGGCGTTGGCACCGCTGTATGCGATCACCAAAGGGCTGATTGTGGGCATCATCTCCGCGCTGTTCGAGGGACGCTTCGAGGGCATCGTGCTCACCGCCGTGATGCTGACGTGCGGCATCCTCTTCGCCCTGCTGGCCGCCTACATGACCGGGACGATCAAGCCCAGCGAGAACTTCAAGCTGGGTCTCGTGGCGGCCACGGGCGGCATCTTCCTGTTTTATCTGGCCTCCTGGGTTCTGTCGTTGTTCGGCATCGAGATTCCGGGCCTGTTTGGCAACGGCTGGGTGGGCATCGCCTTCTCCGGTTTTGTGGTGGTGATCGCCGCGTTGAATCTCGTGCTCGATTTTGATTTTATCGAAAATGGTGTGGCCGCGGGCGCGCCCAAGCACATGGAATGGTATGCTGCCTTTGGTCTGCTGGTCACGCTCGTCTGGCTCTACATCGAAATCCTGCGCCTCCTTTCGAAGCTCCGCAGCCGTGACTGATCCCACACGAATTCTCCTTCCAGCATGAAATCGTCCCTTCTCATCCTCCTCGCCTCCGCCGCCACCGCGCTCGCCAATCCGGAGATCGCCAGCATCGTCTCCCAGGAGTTCGGCGCGGCCACCTCCGACGGCATTCTCCTGATCCAGTCCGGTGCCAGCCCGGGAGAGCCGGAGCAGTGGTATGTGTATGCGCGCGATCCTTTCCGCCAAGGGGAAGTCGTGCGGGCTGACATCAGCCAGCAGGGGCGCTCCTGGACGGCGAAGCCAAACGGAGCCGGTGCCCGCTTGCTGCGGGCCACGCCGCCCGCGCCCATCGCCTTCAGCCGCGTGAAACTGCGTTCCTATGACGTGCGCGCCATCGCATCCCGTGCCGCGGTGGAGTCGAAGACGACCTTTTCCAGCATCGAATACCAACTGGCCGTCAACAGCCCCAACGGCGCGCCGGAGTGGGGCCTGGCGCTCCTGGACGGTGCCGGGGTGGAGGTGGGATTCTTGCTCATTTCCGCCGAGACCGGTGTTATCAACCACCAGCAGTGGGCCAACCAGGCGCTGCCGCCCTCCGGCGGAGTTTTTGGCAACAAGCCGCAGGCCGGAGACCGTGGCTCGCGCGCCGCGCAGGACGTGAAGGATGCGGCGCGTCGTGCCTGGAACTGGACGGAAGGCGCGCGCAAGGAGACCAAGAGCTTCTTCAAGGAGCTTTTCAGCCGCGATTGATCGCTGCGTTTGGTGAATGGCGCGGGTCAGTCGCTTTCGCGCATGCCGTTAGGTGAAAAAAATCCTGCGCAAAGCCGGCGGGGGAGGTTTATAGTTCCTGCCCATCCCCCCGCTTATCCCATGTTTGAAAATCTTTTCGGCCCCCTGAACACCTTTGTGTACGGCTTCCTGCTCGGTTGCGTGTTCCTGGTCATGTCCATCCTGAGCCATTGGAAAACCAAGCGGGAGTTCAAGCGCTACAAGACGCACCTGAGCGACAAGCTGGACCTGGATTCGAAGCAGATTCAGGACATCAACAAAGAACGTGCGCGCCTGAGCCAGGAGGCGGAGAACCTGCGCCTGCAGGTGGCGCGCCTGAACGAGCGGCCGGACAACAAGATGAACCGTGAGCTGGAAATCATGGCGCGCGCGGAGAAGCACATGATGATCAACGCGCCCGGCTTTGCCCCGGCCTGGGAGATGGCGAAATCACACGCGCTCTCCCAATTGGAGGCGGAGGAGCGCGGCATGTCCTTCCCGCAGAAGATTTTCCGCAAGCTGCTGGGACCGGGCAGCAACGGGCAGAGCGTGGCGCTGCCGGAGGCGGCCGCCACGGCGGCCAAGACTGGCGAGTCTGCCACCAGCGCCGCCGCGGCCTGATTTTACGGCTCCAGTCGTTCCCACCATGACCCGCACGGAAGCGTATCTGGCGCTCAATCTGCTGCCGCAGATAGGTCCGGTGCGGGTGCGGAAGCTGCTGCGGCATTTTGGCAGCCCGGAGGCGATCCTGAGCGCGAAGGGCCGTGATCTGACCGCTGTGGAGGGCATCGGACAGGCGCAGGCGGAGAGCATCTCCACCTGGGAGACGCAGATCGACCTGGCAGGCGAGCTAAAGAAGGTGGAGGCGCGCGGGCTGACGCTGCTGACGCAGGAGGACGCGCTGTATCCGCGCCTGCTTCGTGAGATCCACGATCCGCCGGTGCTTTTGTATGTGTGGGGAGAACTGCTGCCGCGCGATCATCATGCCATCGGCGTGGTGGGCAGCCGGCATGCGACGCATTACGGCCTGTCAGCGGCGAAGAAGCTGAGTTTTCAGACGGCCTACGCGGGTTACACGGTGATCAGCGGGCTGGCGCGCGGAATCGACACGGCGGCACACGAGGCGGCGCTGGCTGCGAAGGGGCGTACGATCGCGGTGATCGGCTCGGGCATCGGAAAGCTGTATCCGCCGGAGAACATGGCACTGGCGGAGCGCATCGCTCAAAATGGCGCGGTGCTCAGCGAGTATCCGGTGGACCGGATCGCGGACAAACAGACCTTTCCCTATCGAAACCGCGTGGTGGCGGGCTGGAGTGTCGGGCTGGTCGTGGTGGAGGCTCCGGCGCGAAGCGGTGCGCTGATCACCGCGCAGCAGGCGGCGGAGATGGGACGCACGGTGTATGCGGTGCCGGGACCGATCGACAAACCGACCTCCGCAGGCTGCAACCGGCTGATCCAGCAGGGCGCGAAGCTGGTCATGGACGGCGCGGACGTGCTCGATGACCTGATGACACTGTTTCCCACGGCGCCGAGCGCGCCGAAGGTGGAGGAGCCGCCGCCGCCGGTGGAACTGAGCCTGGACGAGCGCATCCTGTATGACGCCATCGGCACGGACGAGGCGCACATCAACGACATCACCACTCAGTCCGGGCTGACACCCGCGACGGTGAACGCGACGCTGATGCGCCTCGAGATGAAGCGGCTGGTGCGCGCGCTGCCGGGACGCCGCTATGTGCGGCTGGTGTGAGGTTGGTCGGAAAGACCGTCAATCACGCGTAAACGTCGGTCAGCAGCTCGCTCACATCCGGGAAGGGAGCGGACTCGGCGAACTGGAAGGCGTCAGCGATCTCCGCCTCGATCGAGGTTTCGATCTCCTGGCGGCGCGCTTCACTGAGGGGGGCGGCGGTGACCTTGAGCGGGTCACGCTCGATCCAAGGCTGCGCCTCGGCTTGGTGGCGGTAGCCGAATCTCCAGTCCTCTCCGATGCCGACATGCTCTTTCCAGCGGTAGATGCGGCATTCGATGAAAAACGGTCCTTCCTTGCCTTCGCGGATGGCCTGGACGGCGCGCGCGGTGGCTTCGTAGATGCTGCGCGTGTCACCGTCGTCGATGACCTCGGCGGGAATGCCGAAGGAGGCGGCGCGCTCGGCGATGTTGTCCTTGGGCTGGCGGGTGAGCAGCGGGGAATGGATGGCGTAGCCGTTGTTTTCGAGGACGAAGATGACGGGGAGTTTCTTGAGGGCGGCGAAGTTCAGCGTTTCATAAAAAACGCCCTCCTCCACGGCTCCATCACCAAACATGGCGACGGCGACATGGCGTTTGCCACGGATTTTATTGGCATAGGCCCAGCCGGCGGCGTGCGGGATGGTGGTGGCCACGACGGCAGAGCCGCCGAGCGCGCCGACCTCCGGGTCGATGAGGTGCATGGAGCCACCCTTGCCACGGCAGCAGCCGGCGTCCTTGCCATAGAGCTCGGCCACCATTTTGCGCAGATCGCCACCTTTGGCAATGTAGGTGGCATGGCTGCGATAGGTGCCAAAGATGGCGTCCTCCTTGCCTAGGGCCTCGCACACGCCCGCGGCGACGGCCTCCTGGCCGATGGAAAGATGCACCGGGCTGCGGATCACGTCCTTCGGATATTCGACGCTGACGCGTTCTTCGACGCGGCGGATGCGATAGACGTGGGCAAAAAGGCGTTCTTCGAGGGTCATGGGCGGCGGAGACTAGCGGGAATGACCCGCCGCGCAAGGAGGGCGGTGTTGCAGGTGGAATCTGTGGCCGCCTGCGGGATCAGGCCAGCAACTCGGTGACGACGTGGGCCTGCGGGTTTTCCACAAGGACCTGGTCAGTGCCGTTGCGCTTGTAACTGAGTTTTTTCGGGTCGAGGCCGAAGAGATGGAGCAGGGTGGCGTGGTAGTCGTAGTGGTTGACCACGTCCTTCACGGCGTGGTGGGCGAACTCATCGGTCTCGCCGTGCGTGTAGCCGCCTTTGAAGCCGCCGCCGGCCACCCACATGCTGAAGCCGTAAGTGTTGTGGTCGCGGCCCACTGTCTTGCGGTCCTTGGCGCCGGCGCGGTTTTGAATGACGGGCAGGCGGCCCATCTCACCGCCCCAGTGGACGATGGTGGTGTCGAGCAGGCCGCGCTGCTTCAAGTCGGTGACGAGCGCGGCTGCTCCCTGATCAACATACAGGCAGGTGGCGGGCAGGCTGGTGAGGATGCTGGAGTGATGATCCCAGGTTTGATTCCCGGTGAAAAGAGACACGAATCGCACGCCACGCTCTACGAGGCGGCGGGCAATCAGGCAGCGGGTGCCAAACTCCGCGGTGGCGGGGTTGTCGATGCCGTAGAGTTTTTTGGTTCCTTCGCTTTCCTTGGAGATGTCGAGCGCCTCCTTGGCCGCGGTCTGCATGCGGGCGGCGAGTTCGAAGGACTGGATGCGGGCTTCCAGATCGGCCTCGCCAGGGCGTGCTTCGAGATGCTCGCGGTTCAGACGCTGCACAAAATTGAGGTAACGGTCCTGCGCCTCGCCCTTCAGGCTCAAAGGCGCGTCGAGATTGGGAATGCGCGGCTCCTTGGGCCGGATGACCGTGCCTTGGAAAAGGCTGGGCAGCCAGCCGTTGCTCCAATTGTCCACTCCGAGCACCGGCACGCCGCGTGGATCGGTCAGCGCGACGTAGGCAGGCAGATCCTGGTTTTCGGAACCGAGACCGTAGGTGATCCAAGAGCCCAGCGTGGGCCTGCCGCCAGTGACCTGGCCGTTCATGAGCGCGTAGATGCTCTGGCCGTGGTTGTTCACGCCGGTGTGCATCGAGCGGATGAGTGTGACGTCATCGACGATGCGGGAGAAGTGCGGCAGCAGTTCGCTGACATCCATGCCGCATTGGCCGTGCTTTCTGAACTTCCACTGCGGGCCCATGACCTCGCGGCTCGCACCGGCGGCATCGTCATACTTCACCTCGCCAGGGAATTCCTTGCCGTCGAGTTTCATGAGCTCGGGCTTCGGATCGAAGAGGTCCATGTGGCTGGGACCGCCTTGCATGAACATGGAGATCATCGCCTTCGCCTGGCCAAATCCATGCGGCTGCTTCGGCTTGAGATCAAAGTGCTGCGATGCAGCGCGTTCGGAGGTGGCCAGCAGACCCTGTTCCTGCAGCAGTGTGGCGAGGGCGATGCCGCCGATGCCGTAGGCGGAGCGGTTCAGGATGGAGCGGCGAGTATGGAGCATGGAGGCATCTACGGTGAGAATGTGGAGGCTCTAGCCACTGACAGGGGGAAAGTTGTGCGTGATGGCGATCTGGTAATGGCGCAGAATGATTGCCGCCGAGTTGTTTGATTGCATCGCGCGGACTGAATGTGGAATTTATCGTGGAATCGGTCTTTGCTGGCTCATTATGGAGGGCCTTCATTGGCTCTGTATTTTGGTTTCTGTGTGACAGTGTTGTATTTGTATGAAACTCGTCACGATTTCCGAAGAATTCTCCCGTGTGGCACTTTTGGGTTGCACTTCTGATGGGATTTCGCAATTCTATGAATTATTCCCACCTTGGCTCCCTTCAGAAGTTGAAAGCGACGTTGAAATTATAAGTCCTACTAATCCAGTCGTCTCCAATCCTCCTCTGATCTCCTCCGCCTCCTTTTTTATCATTCAACCACCACGACTTTAACCCGCTTCTACCCATGGCCGACACCTCAGCGCCCGAACTTATGACAGTCAAAGAGACGGCGGAGTATCTCCGCATTCCTCTTCCGACGGTCTATTATCTTGTGCAGCGCGGCCAGCTTCCTGCCGTGCAAATCGGCGGACGTTGGCGCATCAAGCGCAGTCTGCTGGATCGCGATGTGCTGCGCAAGGAGGAGGAAGGCGGCCAGCCGACCGTCCTCGTGGTGGATGACGACCCTGCGTTGCAGGCGCTCTTCAAGCAGTTCCTCAAGAAGGCCGGTTTTGGGCGTCTTGTCGTTGGCACGGGTGCCGAGGCCATTGCGATGGCCAAAAAGCAGAAGTTCGACTTCGTGTTCCTCGATCTGAAGCTTCCTGATGTGCCGGGCGATGAGGTGTACTCCCAGTTGAAGGCGCTTTCGCCGGATCTGCCCATCGTGGTCATCACGGGCTACCCAGACAGCGAGATATTGAGCCGTATCCTGTCCCATGGGCCGGTGACTGTCATCAAGAAGCCCATCGAGTACGACCAGTTGAATCTGGCGGTAAAACAACTCGGCCACAAAGGCGCGGAAATGGTCGAGGCATGACACGGGCAGGTCGCCCACATTAATGATTTTGAGGCGGACGGTTTTCATCAACCGCCCGCCTTGTCTTTTTGGAAATGTTCATTCCAGGTCGAGCTGGAAAAAGTCGTGCATTACCTGGCGGTAAACGGCGCGTTTAAACTTGGGTGTCCAGTCGAGTTGAAACTCGCGAGGCTCGATCCATCGGAAGCTGGCGAACTCCTGGTGGGTGGCTTTGAGGTTGATGTCCGAATCCGTTCCAGAATACCGGCAGAGGAAGTAAGTTTGTTCCTGGCCGCCATAGATGCCATATTTGAGCCGGCCCTTCGGGAAGGCGTAGCGATAGCCGTCCCGAACGGCCAGGATGGTGAGAAGCTCCCGGCGGACGCCGATTTCCTCCGCCAGTTCGCGAAATAGCGCCTGCTCGGTGTTTTCTCCGTCATCCACGCCTCCCTGCGGGAACTGCCAGGCGCCAGGGATGTTGATGCGCTCGGCGACGAGGATTTTGCCGTCCTCACGCTGGAGGATGGCGGCCACGTTGGGGCGGTAGAGAATTGGATTGGCAGGTGGAAGCATGCAGTGGAGCGGGCCGGATGATCAGAGTCCCTTGGGATGGCGGACGGTGAAGCCTTTGATAGGGCGTTTGCGGTCGGTCCAGCGCGGACCGTCGCTGTCGCGATCATTGTAGCCGGTGTCGAGGCGCAGGCCCGCGATCTCCGCGAAGACATGGCCGCTGCGTGCGTAAACGGTGATCCATTTCCCTTCGCCGCGCTCGCCGTACTTGCGGAAAAAGCCGGACGGGGCGGGGGAGTCGAGCTTCCCCGCGGCGTGAAGGACATAAGAGATGGTCCCGGAGCAGTCATAGGCGCTGTCCTCGAAGCGTGCATGACCGCCGCCACGGCGGTAGGGCTTGTCACAGATGCGGTTGCCGGCGTTGATGGCCCGCAGCACCGGCTCTGGAGCGTCGGCAGGCGGGACGGCCTTGCCGTGGATGATGATGGCCGTCTTGCCGGGCACATACTTGTACTCCCAGCTTTTTTTGCCCGAGGAGCACTGGCACAGGGCGAGGGCGGCGATCAGGACAGACAACATTCGAAGCGCGGCAGGCATGGCCTGGACTGTATGGGCGGATCAGACTGGCAATCAAGCACGCGCGAAAGGCTCTTGCCAGCTTCGGAGGCAGCCGCCATCATAAATGCTCATTCACCGCGTTCTCCGACCGCCGCCATGCGAGTTTCCAGTCATTGCCTCCTGCTTTCCATCGCCGTTCTGGGCCTGCTGCCCGCCTGCGGCACCGTCAAAAACGTCGCCTCCCACATCCCTGTTCCGCGTCTGCCGAAAATGAGTGATGTCGCCAAGCTGATCCCGGGCATGCCTGACTCGGATCGAGTGGACGCGTCAGACCCGGAGGTCCCTTTCAATTCCCGCCAGCCGCTTTCCACCGGGCACACCCTGCGCCTGGAGGTCTACGAGGGCACGCGCAGCCCGTCCCGCGTGTATCGGGGCATCACCATGGTTAACGAGGAGGGCCTGGTGGACCTGGGGGAGGTGGGCAGCGCACGTGTGGCCGGCAAGCAGCTTCCGCAGGCCATGGATGCCATCGGCGCAGCCTTCCGTGTGGCCGGCCGCACCACTCGGCCGGTGACCGTCCATTTGATCTCCGTCGAAAACACGCCGCTCATCGGCGTGCAGGGGGATGTGCAGGCTCCTGAATACATTCCGGCTTTTGAGGACGTGACGGTCAAGCAAGCGGTGACCGTTTCCGGTGGACGCCGTCTCGGCTCGACGGCGCGTGGCGTTTACATCAGCCGCGATGGAGCGCGCCGCTTCTTTACCTCCATGGAATGGGCTGACGAGCAGTGGAGCCTGCGCGCGGGGGACATCATCATCCTTTCGCCGGACATTTGAGCACCCAAGCCATCCGCTGCCGTCATCCATGATCGAATACTACGGAGAGAATCCCGCCGCGAACCAAAACCCGTGGAGCGGTCTGTTCAAAACCATCGTCGTGCTGCGCATGGGCACGGGTGTACTGCTGCTCACGCGGCATGGAATCGCCGCGGTGACTGGTGCCTACCACTTTTTGTGGAACGAGCAGGAATGGGATTGGGCGCGCCTTTTTGCTGACAACGGTGTCCCGTATGCGCACCTGACCGCTCCTGCGGTGGCGCTCGTGGTGGCCGCCGTGGGACTGGGGTGGACGCTGGGTTTCCTGACGCGCTTTTTCGCCATCGTGTTCCTGCCGGTCGTCATCACGGCGCTGATCATGCTGCAAAGGGTGGGATCGGTGCATGTGGAGGCGGCGTGGCTTTATGCCCTGATCACCTTCACGCTGCTGCTGTTTGGCTCCGGGGCCATCTCGCTCGACAAGCTCTTCCACATCGGCGGCCAGCTCTCCTCGCCCTCGCGGCGTCGTTGACCGTACATCTCTCCTCCTCTCCGCATGGCGCGTGTGATTCGTAGCAGCCCCACCCCGCCCGCGCGGGCGGAGGTCGAGCGCGTTCTTGCCATCGACCCCGCGTTGCGCAAGACCGGATACGCCGTCGTGGAGGGGAATGGGCCCGCCATGCACGCGGTGACGTGGGGTGTCATCCACAACAAACCGGCTTTGTTGCCCAGCGGCTGCCTGGTGGCGATTCGCCAGCAGTTGAGCGATGTCATCCGCCAGCATTCACCCACGGTCTGCGCCATCGAGTCCACCATTTTTGTTCAGAGTTACAAAACGGCCATCGTGCTGGGCACGGCGCGCGGCGCGGCCTTGATCGCCGCGGCGGAGCACGGGCTGCCCATCTATGAATACGCGCCGCGGGAGGTGAAACAGGCCGCCGTGGGCCGCGGTGCCGCGCAAAAGGAGCAGGTTGCCTTCATGATCCGCTCCCTCCTGCGCCTGCGCGAGACACCGCCGACGGATGCGGCGGACGCGCTGGCGGTGGCCATCACGCATTTTCAGAGCATGAGCGCCCTGCGTGCGACAGAGCGCGAGGCGCGGCGGGTTTGACCGGAGCATGGCGCGGGCATGAAAAAGCCCGTGTTTCGCAGGGAAACACGGGCCTCAAAAAAAATCGGGCGCCGGTTGATCAGTTCCCGTCCAGATCCTTCGCGGTGATCTTCCCCTGGATAATCTCCATCAGGGCCAGGTCTGCTTCGCGCAGGCTGGGACGGCGTTCCACGAGCGGCGAGCGCCCTTGGGAGAACTGGCGGACTCGCTTCGAGACGAGATTGATGAGAATGGGCGGGTCTTTGATGACTTGGGCGGCTTGTTCAACCAGATCGGCTCTCATGGCAGGTGCTTGGGGCTGGGGTTACGGGGGCGGGGAGAGTATCAGTCCCGGCCCCGGAGGCAAACGGAAAGATGCTCCTTTCACCGCCCCGTCAATCCGCGTTCCCGGCGCTGGATTTTGTCCGTGTACCTGCTAACCAGCCTTCCCCCTCTTCCCAAGACGCCTCCGTTCATGCCTACGACCTTCATTCCCGTGCTCGACGCGCTGCCCGCGCGCAAATCGCCGCTCATGGAGCGCTTTGCGGCGATGCTGGAGCCGAAGGGACCTGCGCAGATCGAAGCGATGGCGCGCGAGTCCCAGATCGTCACCCGCCGGCAGTTCGGACGCGTGATGCGCCTCTTCGCCCCGCTTTACGTCTCGAATGAATGCGTGAACAACTGCAGCTACTGCGGCTTCTCGCGCGACAACAACGCCATCCTGCGCGTCACGCTCACCGTGGACCAGGTCGTGCGTGAGGCGCGCCATCTTGTGCAGCAGGGCTTCCGGAACATTCTGCTCGTCGCGGGCGAGCACCCGCGCTTTGTCAGTGAGGGCTATCTGGAAGACTGTATCCGCGCGCTGCGGGATTTCGTGCCTACAATAGGCATCGAGGTCGGCCCCATGGAGGCACCGGAGTATGAGCGCATGGTCAAGGCCGGTGCGGAGGGCCTGGTCGTGTATCAGGAAACATATGATCGGAAGGTGTATCAGGACATGCACACCGCCGGGCCCAAGAAGGACTTCGACTGGCGTCTCGCCTGCCCGGAGCGTGGCTATGAGGGCGGTTTCCGGCGCATCGGCATCGGCGCTTTGTTCGGACTCAGTGACTGGCGTCTGGAGGCCCTGCGGCTGGCGGCGCATCTGGAGCATCTTCACAGGCACTGCTGGAAGTCCACGTTCACCGTGGCCTTTCCGCGCCTGCGCCCCGCAGCTGGCGGGTTCCGTCCGATGACCGATTTTCCCGACTGGGCTCTGGTGCAGACGATCTGCGCCTTCCGCCTCACCTTTCCAGAGGTCGGCATCGTGCTCAGCACGCGGGAGCCAGCCGCGCTGCGGGACGCGCTGGCACCCTTGGGCGTCACGATGATGAGCGCCGGCAGCCACACAGAACCAGGCGGCTACACCGGCGCGGGAAATGAGGATCTGCACCTCACAGTGCGCGGACGCCGCGTGGAGATCGAATCCAGGGAGGAGTCCAGCCGCGCCGAGGGGCAGTTCGGCATCGCCGACGGGCGTTCTCCGGGATCTGTGGCCGAGATGCTGCGCTCACGAGGACTCGATGCCGTGTGGAAGGACTGGGACCCCGCCATTTTGGCGGCCTGAGCCCTTGTGAAACAGTCACGAATCGGGCCGTTTGCCCATGCCGGGCATTTCCGTGGCCGCTCCGCTGCCGATCGTCTCACCCTCGGCCAGATGCAGGTCATATCCGGCCACCTCCACCTCACCGCGGCGCACTTTCTTCTTCGCCATCGCCACGGACAGCCAGCGGAATTCCTCGCTGTTGTCGAGAATGACCTTGATCACCATCGTGAGCGGCACTGCCAGAAACATCCCCAGTGGCCCCCACAGCCAGCCCCAGAAAATCACCGAGAGGATCACCACCAGGGGCGAGATGCCAAAACGGTTTCCAAGCAGGTGCGGCTGCACAAAGTTGTCCAGGCAGAAATTGATCCCTCCATAGCCAATAGCCACCACGGCGGCATGCGCCGGCCCGTGCTGCACGAATGCCTCTGCGATCGCCGGCAGCGAGGCCGCTGTTGATCCCACCGCAGGCACGAAATTGAACACAAAGGCCAGGATCGCCCACAGCAGCGGGTATTGAAGGTCGAAGAACCAGCATAGAACGCCCGCCAGCACGCCCGTGAGCGCGCTGATGAGCGTCTTCACGCCAAGGTACTTCTGGATGTCGTCCGCCGAGCGCAGCAGACCGGTGAAATCAGGTCCGCCGGACAGTTTCACCGCCAGCAGCCTCCGTCGCGTGCCCTGTGCCTCCATCAGGATGAACATCATCAGCAGGAGGATGATCACCAGGCCCGCGAACACCGTGCCCAGCACGCCAAAGGTGCTGCCCAGCATCGCGCCGAGGCTGCTCATCACATTGCCGCGCGTGATCCAGTCGATCATGTTGTTCCAGTCAAAGAATCGGTCGGTCTCCGCCTTGGCACCGGCCAATCCTTGCTGCTCCAGCCACATCGCCATCTCGCCGATCTTCGCGGCCAGGCCCTTCACATAGCGCGGCAGGTCGCCGTAAAAGCTGATGCATAGCCGCACCGCGAGTGTGATCAGCCCTGCCAGCACGGCCAGGTTCATGAACATGGTCAAGCCCAGCGCCAGCGGCGTCGGCCAGCGTTTCCGCCTCAAGAAGCGCACCATCGGGTAGCTCAGCACCGCCAGGAAAAAGGCATACACCACCGGCAGCAGCAGGTTCGCGGCGATCTTCATTCCCGCCAGCACGATGAACAGGCTCGCCAGCGTCAGCACCACCTGTGAGCCGCGCTGGCCCCAGTCCACCTGCTTGTCCGGCTGGTCTTCAAACATCGACATGCGCAAGTGTCCGCGAAGGTGCCGCCGCACGCAAGATGTTCGATGTTGAATGTTCGTGGTGCCGTTGTGCGACACCCGTCCGGCGGGTCATTCATCTCATCTTGTCATCAGCCACCATAGCAGCACCAGCACGATCGCCGCCACAGCGATGATCCACGGGCGCCGCCACCATGCGGTGGTCGTGGGCTGCTGCGAGAACTTCCGGGCCGTCGGCTTGCGGGGTGCGGTTGGCACGGGCACCGGCCGGCGAGGGGCTGGCGGCGGCTTGCCCACCTGCGGCCCCACCGCGATGGGGATGGTGCTGGCCGTGGCATGACGTGCCGGCTGGTTCACCGGCAGCATCACCGGCGTGGAAACGGCGGATGGGACCACGGGCCTCTCCGGTGGCGCGAATGCAGGCGTCACCGGCACATCCAGCGACTCCCGTTGCAGGAACATCTCGCGCGCGACAGCGGCCTTGCGCGGGCGTGCCTCGGTGTCCGTCACGATCAGGCTCATCACCCAGTCACACATCCAGCGTGGCACATGCGGGGCCAGTTTGAAGAGGTCCGGCAAATCGTGGGCGATGTGCTTCGCGCGCAGCTCCTTCAGCGTGCGGGATTGGAAGGCGGGGCGCCCGGCCAGGGCCTCGTACAGCACGCATCCGAGCGAATAGATGTCCGTGCGCCGCCGCGCGGGTGTTTTCTGCCACTGCTCCGGTGCCGCGCAGCGGTAGGCAGCCACTTGCTGCTCCACCTCCGCGCCCTTCGCGGCGAAACCGATGCCAAATCCCCCCAGGCACACCTGCCACTGCGCCGGTGTCACGCCCCGGATGCGCACGCACTCCGGCGTCAGCGTCCCATGCACGATGGCCTGGTCATGCACCACCTCCAGCGCCTCCAGCAACTGTCCGGCCAGCACCTCAAATTCCTCGATCGAGAGCGGACCCCGCTGGAGCATCTCGGTGAGCGTCACGCCCTCCAGCGGCGCGGGCGTGAGGACGTAAAAGCCCTTCTCGTCACACTCGGCCTCCACGATCCGCTCCAGCCGCGGGCTGTCCAGCGGTGCCAGTTGCGCGAACAGGTTGCGCAGGCCCTGGATCTCGGCCGCGTCGGTCGTCTTGAATCGCCGCTGCAGGAAGTCGCTCTTCAAATGCGCATCCCGCACCAGCTTTAGCGTGCTGGTGGTGGATTCTTCCAGAACCTTCAAGACTTTGAACCGGGATGCCATGAGTTCCAACTCTGCCAAGCCGCCATCCACACGCAAGCCCTCGGGGAAGGGCGCGGCATCAGGCTGCCTGCGGACGCTGCTTGCTCAAAAAGTACTCGATGCCATCCACGAGGGCTCTCCAGCTCGCGTCGATGATGTTGCAACTTACGCCGACGGTGGACCAGGTGGCGTTTCCGTCCGTGCTGGTGACGAGCACGCGGGTCTTCGCCGCAGTGCCTGCGCCGCCGTCGATGATGCGCACCTTGTAATCCAGCAGGCGCATGCCGCCGATGGCGGGAAAGGCTGGCAGCAGGGCCTTGCGCAGCGCGTTGTCGAGCGCGTTCACCGGGCCGTCGCCTTCATCGACCGTGTAAACGGGTTTTCCACCCAGTTCGATCTTCACGGTGGCCTCGCAGGTCTCGAATCCGTGGTCGCCTCCGCGGAAGCGGTGCGTGGAGTGGTATTCGATGAGGTTGAAGACCGGCTGGTGCTGGCCGAGCTGCCTGCGGATCAGCATCTCGAACGATGCCTCCGCGGCCTCGAACTCGTAGCCTTCGCTTTCGAGGCGCTTCACTTCCGAAAGAATGGCCTGCACCTCGGGCGCGCCCTTGGCGAACTTGAAGCCCATGCCCTCCGCCTTCACGAGCACATTGGACTGGCCGCTCATGTCCGAGATGGTGATGATGCGCTGGTTGCCGACGAGCGCCGGATCGACGTGCTCGTAGGTGCGGGCGAGTTTCTGCACGGCATGCACATGCAGCCCTCCTTTGTGCGTGAAGGCGGCCAGGCCCACATACGGCGCGCGGATGTCATGTGGCACGTTGGCGAGTTCATCGACGAAGTGCGCGAGCTCGCGCAGGCGCGTGAGGTCGATGCCCAGCGGAATGCCCATCTTGATCTGCAAGTTGGGCATCACGGTGACGAGATTGCAGTTCCCGACGCGCTCGCCGTAGCCGTTGATGGTGCCCTGCACCTGGCACGCGCCCGCGCGCACGGCGGCAAGCGCATTGGCGACGCCGACGCCGCCGTCATTGTGCGTGTGAATGCCCACGGGCTTCCCAAGATGCGCGATGGCCTTGCGCGTGACCTCCTCGACGAATTCCGGCAGCGCGCCGCCGTTCGTCTCACAGAGCACCACGAGGTCCGCGCCCGCATCGGAGGCCGCTTGGATGGTTTTCAGCGAGTAGTCGGGATCTTCGCGGAAACTGTCGAAAAAGTGTTCCGCGTCGTAGAGCACCTCGCGGCCGTGTTTTTTCAAATAGGCCACCGTGTTGGCGATCATGGCCAGATTTTCCTCCAAAGTGACCTGGAACACCTCCGTGACGTGCAACGGCCATGTTTTGCCGACAATGGTCACGGCAGGCGTCTTCGCATCGAGCAGCATTTTGACCTGCGGATCGTCCTCCACTTTCATTTTGCCGCGCCGGGTCATGCCAAAGGCGGTGATCTTCGCGTTTTTCCAGCTTCGTTTCGCGGCTTCCTCGAAGAACGCGGCGTCCTTCGGATTTGAGCCGGGCCAGCCGCCCTCGATGTAGTGGACGCCAAAATCGTCGAGCTTTTCGGCCACACGGATTTTGTCGTGGGTGCTGAAGGAGATGCCGGTTCCCTGGGTGCCGTCGCGCAGGGTGGTGTCGTAGATGGTGACTGGAGTCATTGAAAAAGGATGGGGATGAGTGTGCAGGCGACCGCCCGGAGGAAAAAACGACGCGGGGTGCGTGCGGGCTGTCGCAAGGGCACGGCCACCAGATCAAAAGAAAACGGACAACCCCGGCCGCGTCAGGCGCTGAGGTGTCCGCTGATAATTCGGATGATCGGGTGGCTGTTGGCTGGTTTTCCCATGAACAGCGCTGAGTTTAGGCGCTGCTCCTCCGACTGGCAAAGAGAAGTTTTCCGGCCGCTTAGCGCTCCAGGGAGCCCTGGGAGCCGTCATGCAGCGCGGGGGCGGCATTCTGTGCGTCGGGGCCGTGCTGGCCGTTGGCGCGCATGGCCTTCGGGTCGTAGCTGGGCCTGTTGGTGTCGTTGGTTGCCGGTGGCTTTGTTGCCGGATCGGCTGCCTCTTTCGCCGCCATGCCGCCATTTTCCGGGGCAGGGGACATGTAGAACCAGGCACCCGCTGCCAAGACAAGCGCGGCACCTCCGGTGAGAGCCCAGCGCGGTGGACTCATCAGATCTTCAAACCAGGCGGCCGTGCGTTCCAGCAGCCTGTCCAGGGCTGATTGGCGCAGTTCCTTTTCATGCTGGCGCTGGTGAAAGCGCTTCAAGAACTCCTCTGTGAATCCTTCTCCAGGTGATTCGTGCCTTTTAAGCCGAATCAGGCGCTGAATGTCTTCAAAGTCGTCGTTCATGGTCGGTGTGGAATATCGTTCAATGGGAGCGGTTTATTTGACGAAGTCTTCGAGATAGGCCTGCAACTGACGGTGTGCGTAAAACAAGCGAGACCTGACCGTGCCTTCCGAAACGCCCAGAATCTTGCTGATTTCCGCATGCTGGAGGCCCTGGATGTCATACAGGGTCACCACCGTGCGGTGGTCCTCAGACAGCTTCATCATGGCCGCGTTTAATCTTTTTTGCAGCTCGTGGATGTTCACTTCGCGCGCCACACCGGTCTTGGCGGTGGTCACGGCGATGAAGTCAGGGTCGTTCTCGATCCCTGTATCTACATCGTCAAGACTGACCTTCATGTGCCTTCCGCGCTTCTTGAGATGATTGAGCGTCATGTTCACCGCGATCGAGTAGATCCAGGTGTAAAATGACGACTTGCCCATGAAGCGCCCCAGGGAGCGGTAGGCCTTCGCAAACACCTCCTGCAGCAGGTCCGCCGTGTCCTCCCGGTTCGAGGTCATGTTGTAAACCATGCCGTACAGCTTCGGCGTGTACTTCCGGATCAGGCTGTCAAAGGCACGCGTGTCCCCGTTCTGGGCGCGGGCGACGAGTTCACGGTCCTCCGCGGCGCTGGACGACACGGGTTCTTGGGGAGCGGACTGCGGCTCGGCGGAGCCTTGGAGCGAGGCTTCTTGCATTACGGCTAGCAAAACATTGTCCCGAGAAGGACACAAGCTTTACTTCCATCAACCACCCACGCGCTGCCACAGGTGGTCGATGCAGATTTGCGACCACGTCTCGAGCTGGTCGCGCATCGCGTGCAGCTCATCGAGGCTGTGAAAGCGCAGATCCTGGATGGCGTCCTCATTGGAGCGCACCTCATCCATCGACAGCTCAAACAGATGCACCACGCCGAGATGCACGCTGCCCACCTCCGTCGAATCATCGTTGATGAGCCCGATCACGCGCTGCGTGTGCGTGCCGCCGATCACGAGCTCCTCCGCCATCTCGCGCTCGACGCCGTTGTAGTACATCGTCTCGCCCAGGCTGTCCTGGGAGGCATCCACCGGGTTGATGTGGCCGCCGATGCCGATCGAGCGCTTTGCCACGAGCCGCTTCTCCCCCGAGCTGCCGCCGCGCGTGTAGCTGAGGTAGCGCCCCGCATGGTGGAAGATGGCATACGGGATGAGCTGCTTGTGCGTGGGATCATTCTCCGCCGCCGGGCGCTCCATGAAAAAATTCGCGCCATCGGCCAGCATCGCGTGCAGGTAGCGCTCCGCGTCAGGTTGGAAGCCCTGAAAGCTGCCGAGTTGGTCAAAAAGAGAGCGGGGGATGACGAGGACGTGTTCCATGGGCCGCGGAGGATGGAGCGCGCCACCGTGCGCGCAAGAGATTCAGCCTTGAAGCGGCCTGTGCCTTGAATGAACCACGGTTTGCATTCGCCGCCCGGCCCGTTACTCTCCCTGCCCACCCCACACACCCCAAAAACCATGCAAGCCCCCAAAATCACCGCTTATCTCAAAACCTACTGCGGCTGGAGCGAAGGCGTGCGCGCCATCTTCCGCAAA
The DNA here is from genome assembly GCA_015075365.1 of Verrucomicrobiaceae bacterium. Classification (GTDB taxonomy): domain Bacteria; phylum Verrucomicrobiota; class Verrucomicrobiia; order Verrucomicrobiales; family Verrucomicrobiaceae; genus Prosthecobacter. The sequence goes on along the minus strand of JABTUN010000002.1, from coordinate 907,763 downwards.
TACGGCCTCGATTACGAGGAAAAGGACATCATCAAGAATCCCGCCTTCCGCTGGGAGATGGAGCAGCGGAGCGGACAGCCCCTCTCCCCCTGCGTCGAGATCAACGGCACCATGCTCGCCGACATCAGCGGTGACGAGGTCGAGGCATGGATGACACAAAACGGCCTGCTCGAAAAAAGCGATGCCGAGGCTGACGCGCCCACAAATTCCGCCTGCTCCGACGCCCAGCACGCCGCCATGGCCGCCGGCGTCGTCGGCAATGTCAAAATCATCGCCTGATCCGCTTCATGCTTCCGCGTCTCCTTTTCGCCGTCGCGGCTGGCGCCGTGCTCTCCTCGTGCAGCTCGGTCTATTACTCCGCCATGGAGAAGATCGGTTACGAAAAGCGTGACCTGCTCATCCGCGCCGTCAAAAAGGCCCGCGGCGAGCAAAAGGAGGCCGGCGAGGAGTTCACCGACGCGCTCACGCAGTTGAAGAAGATCACCGGCTTCAAAGGCGGCAGCCTTGAAAGCGCCTACGACCGCTTCAAGGCCGAGTATGACGACTGCGAGCAGCAGGCCGCCGCCGTCCGCGCCCAGGTGCGCGAGGTCGATCAGGTCGCGAAGGATCTCTTCCGCGAATGGGAGCGTGAGGCGCGGCAGTACGAGAGCGCCTCGCTCGCCGCCGACAGCCGCCGCAAGCTGGCGGACACCCGCGCCCGCTTCGAGCAGCTCTCCCGCTCCCTGCATGCCGCGGAGGACTCCATGGACCCGGTGCTGCGCCAGTTCCGTGACCAGGTGCTTTATTTGAAGCACAACCTCAACGCCGCCGCCATCGGCTCCCTGCGCGGCACCGCGGACAACATCCAGGCCGGCATCCAGCGCCTGCTCGATCAGATGAACCGCTCCATCGCCGAGGCCGACCGCTTCATCCAGACCCTCCAGTGATACTCCCCGACTGAAATGACTCCCAAGATCGACCCCGCCCTTCACCGCGACAAAAAACCCGACTGGATTCGCGTCACCCTGCCGCGTGATCCGAAGTTCTGGAGCACCAAGGGCCTCATCACCGATCTCAAGCTCCACACCGTGTGCGAGGAGGCCCAGTGCCCGAACCGCTGGGAATGCTGGAGCCAGGGCACCGCCACCTTCATGATCGCCGGGGACCGCTGCACGCGCGCCTGCGGCTTTTGCGCCGTCAAAACGGCCAAGCCCTTCGCCCTGGAGGCCGATGAGCCGCAGCGCGTGGCCGAGGCCACCAAGCGCATGGGCCTGAATCACATCGTCATCACCGCCGTGGCGCGTGACGATGTCAAAGACGGCGGCGCGGAGCATTTCGCGCGCACCATCGAGGCCGTGCGCGAGGCCGTGCCCACCATCACCATCGAAATCCTCGTCCCCGACTTCAACGGCAAGGACGATGCCCTCGAAGTCGTGATGAAGGCGCGCCCCCACATCTTCAATCATAACCTGGAGACGGTGGAGCGTCTCACCCCGCTCGTCCGCAGCCGCGCGCAGTATCACCGCAGCCTGCATGTGCTCAAACGCGCCAAGTCCATGGCGCGCGAGATGGGCTTCCAGTGCTCCACAAAGAGCGGCCTCATGCTCGGCCTGGGCGAGACGGAGGTGGAGCTCTTCCAGGCCATGGACGACCTCCGCGAGCACGATGTCACCGTGCTCACGCTCGGCCAGTACCTCCGCCCTTCTCCGCAGCACCTGCCCGTCATCGAGTACATCCACCCGGACACCTTCGAGAACTACAAGCAGATCGCGCTCAACAAGGGCTTCAAACACGTCGCCAGCGCGCCGCTGGTGCGCAGCTCGTATCACGCCGCGGATTTCAAGCCGGAGCTCGATCTCGACGATTAGCAGCCTGTCAAGCCAGGCTCACCACGGCCTTGATCACGCCGCTCTCCGGCTTCAGCCACGTCTCCATCCGCGCCGGCAGGTCATCAAAGGAACCGCGATGGCTGATCCACGGCCGCGTGTCGATCTCGCCACGACGGATCATGCCCAGGATGCGTGGAAAGTCCGCGCTCGGCGCGTTCCGGCTCGCCAGCAGGGTCAGCTCACGGCGGTGAAACAGCGGATCGTCCAGCGCCACCGGCTCCTTCGTGATGCCCACATACACCACACGCCCGGTGAAGCGCGCCAGGCGCGGCGCGCGGCCCATGGAGTCCGCGTTGCCCGTGGCGTCAAAGACGATCTGCGCGCAGGGCTCGTCCGGCAGGGATGCCACCGCCTCCACACCGGGATAATGCGCCTTCACAAAGGCGCGCCGCCCTTCGCTCATCTCCAGCACCGTGATGCGCGCGCCCGCCGCGCGTGCAAACTCCAGCACCGTGAGGCCGATCGGCCCCGCGCCGATGATCAGCACGTCATCCGCCGCCGTCACCCCCGCGCGGTTCACCGCGTGGCAGCCGATGCCCAGCGTCTCCACCAGCGCCAGTTGCTCAAAGCCCAGCTCGTTGCACGCATGCAGCTTCGCCGCCGGCAGCAGCATGCGCTCCCGCATGCCGCCATCGCAGTGCACGCCCAGCACGGCCAGCGTCTCGCAGCAGTTGGTGCTGCCGCGTTGGCAGGAATGGCAGCGCCCGCAGTTCAGGTAGGGCTCCACGGCGCAGCGGTCCCCGGCGCGCACGTTCGCCACACCCGCGCCGGCCGCCAGCACCTCCACGCCCAGCTCATGGCCCAGGATGCGCGGATACTCGATGAACGGCATCTTGCCCAGGTAGCCGCTGAAATCCGTGCCGCAGATGCCGATGGCGCGGATCGCCACCAGCGCCTCCCCCGGACCGGGAGAGGCCGCTTCAGGCAGGGCATGGACCTCAAACTGGCGTGGCGCGGCGAGGCGGAGGGATTTCATGGAGCTGGGGATTGGTGGAGTGATGCATTTCCAATACTCCATCCCTCCAAGACTCCAACACTCCATTGCTCCACCACGCCGGATCACCTCCGCCGCGGGCAGGCTTACTTCTTCAGTGTCGCAATCAAGTATTCGGTCGTCGATTTGTGCTTCACATCCGCCGCGCCGGGATAAACGAGGTCACAGGTCACGCCGTTCGCCTTGCAGTGCTCCTGCAGCTTCACGCCAAAGTTCGCGGTGTGCGTCGGATCGCGCTCCTCCTTGCCGAGGTTCGGCGGGCCGCTGAAGGAGAGATAAACCGGCGGGTCGTCGCTCGTGACGAGCGCGTAAGGCGAGTACTCGGCGATCCAGGGCAGGATTTTTTCCCGCGCGGCCAGGAAGGCCTCGAAGCTCGGGCGTTCCTTGCCCGGCAGGAAAGCATGGCCGCCGTACTTGCTGTTCGGCGTCCATTCCTTCATCTGCTGCGGGTCCAGCGTGGTCTGCGCGCCGTTCACCGCCGCGCACATCAGGCGTGTGGACTCGCGGGCCACGGGGTTGTCGCTCTTGGGGTCGGCCAGGTCCGGGTGAAAGGCCAGCCACAGGCTGCTGCACGCGCCCGCGCTGCCGCCGCTGGCGCCGATGCGTGTTTTGTCGATGTTCCACTCCGCCGCCTTGCTGCGCACGGTTTGAAGCGCCAGCGCCGCGTCGTGCAGCGGGGCCTTCACCGGCGGCACCACCTCCTGCGCCTGGGAGATGTAGCGGTAGTTGATCGAGACGACAGAGATGCCCTCCTTCAGGAACGGCTCCACGGCAAAGCCCGCCTTGTCCCCGCCCATCCAGCCGCCGCCGTGGATCAGGAAGGCCAGCGGTGTCGGCTTGTCCGACTTCGCCTGCCAGAAGTCCAGCACGTTGCGCTCATGCGGGCCGTACTTGAGGTTGGCCACGGTCGGCGGCGGGTTCTTTGGATAGACGCGCTTGGCCGGGGCTTTTTTCGCGGGGGCCTCGGCCTTCTTTTTCGCCGGGGTGTCGGCGGCAAAGGCGAGCGTGGTCAGCAGGAGGAGCGGGAGGACGAGTTTCATGGTGGGCGCATGGAACGCCCGCCCGCGCCCGCATCTCGCACCGCTCCCGCGCTCCGCTCACAAAACCCCGTTGACGAACGCCCTCCCTCCCCGACAATCCGCCCGTCACGACAGGGGCGTCCCGCCGCAGGGACTGAGACGGATCTTCCTCGATCCGAACCCTCCGAACCTGATGCGGGTCATGCCGCCGAAGGGAGCTCGCTCGGAGGATTCTCAGTTCCGGCCACAGGCCGCCACCGCTCACTGAAAACTGTTCACCGCCTACCGATCTCCCCCACCTCTGACATCTCACGTCTGACCTCTGACTCTCCGCCCTCCGCCCTCAGCCCTCAGCCCTCCGCCCTCAGCCCTCAGCCCTCCGCTCTCCGCCCTCAGCCCTCAGCCCTCCGCTCTCCGCTCTCCGCTTCCCATGATCGCCGACCCCAAGACCTCCTTCGAGCCCCATTCCTCCGAGCAACTCCCCGCCTCCACCCGCGTCTATGTCGAGGGGCAGATCCACAAGGACGTCCGCGTCCCCATGCGCGAGATCGCGCTGAGCCCCACGAAGGCCTTCAACGGCCGCATCGAGGTCAATGAACCTGTGCGCGTCTATGACACCTCCGGCCCTTGGGGCGATCCCAGCTACAAAGGCACCGTCGAGGAAGGCCTGCCCGCCTTGCGCAAGCAGTGGATCCTCTCCCGCAACGACGTCGAAGAATACACCGGCCGCGCTATCGAGCCCCGCGACAACGGCTACCTCACCGCCAACCACGCCGAATACGCCGCCGCCAAGCGCGAAGGCCTCCTCAGCCCCCTGAAGGCCCCCATCAATGCCCAGCGCAATCCCCTTCGCAGCACAGGCAAACCCGTCACCCAGCTCCACTATGCCCGCCAGGGCATCATCACCCCCGAGATGGAGTTCATCGCCATCCGCGAAAACATGCGGAATGCGGAACTCGGAATTCGGATTGCGGAATTGGGTGGCGACATCGTCCGCAACGACCTTTCCAAACAACATGCCGGCTCCTCTCAGGATTCCGCACTCCGCACTCCGAATTCCGCCTTCACGCCGCGGGTCTTCAGCATGTTCCCGCAGAGGATTCCCAAGGAGATCACCCCCGAGTTCGTCCGCTCCGAAGTCGCCGCCGGCCGCGCCATCATCCCCGCGAACATCAACCACCCGGAGCTCGAGCCGATGATCATCGGCCGGAACTTCCTCGTCAAAATCAACGCCAACATCGGCAACAGCGCCGTCGCCTCCAGCATCGAGGAAGAGGTCGAAAAAATGCGCTGGGCCACCAAGTGGGGCGCGGACACCGTGATGGACCTCTCCACCGGCAAGAACATCCACGCCACCCGTGAATGGATCCTGCGCAACTCGCCCGTGCCCATCGGCACCGTGCCCATCTACCAGGCGCTCGAAAAAGTGAACGGCAAGGCCGAGGACCTCACCTGGGAGCTCTTCCGCGACACCCTCATCGAGCAGGCCGAGCAGGGCGTCGATTACTTCACCATCCACGCCGGCGTCCTCCTCCGCTTCGTCCCCATGACCGCCTCCCGCATGACCGGCATCGTCAGCCGCGGCGGCAGCATCATGGCCAAGTGGTGCCTCGCCCATCACAAGGAAAACTTCCTTTACACCCACTGGGACGACATCTGCGACATCATGGCCGCCTACGACGTCTCCTTCTCCATCGGCGATGGACTGCGCCCCGGCTCCATCGCCGACGCCAATGACAAAGCGCAGTTCGGCGAGCTTGAGGTGCAGGGCGAGCTCACCAAGCGCGCCTGGGCCAAAGGCGTCCAGGTCATGAACGAAGGCCCCGGCCACGTGCCCATGCACATGATCGAGGAAAACATGGCCAAGCAGCTCGAATGGTGCCACGAGGCCCCTTTCTACACCCTCGGGCCCCTCACCACCGACATCGCCCCCGGCTACGACCACATCACCAGCGGCATCGGCGCCGCCATGATCGGCTGGTATGGCTGCGCCATGCTCTGCTACGTCACGCCCAAGGAACACCTCGGCCTCCCCAACAAGGAAGACGTCAAAGCCGGCGTCATCACCTACAAACTCGCCGCCCACGCCGCCGACCTCGCCAAAGGCCACCCCGGCGCCCAATACCGCGACAACGCCCTCTCCAAAGCCCGCTTCGAGTTCCGCTGGGAAGACCAGTTCAATCTCAGTCTCGACCCCGTCACCGCCCGCGAATACCACGACGAAACCCTCCCCCAAGACGGAGCCAAGTCCGCCCACTTCTGCTCCATGTGCGGCCCCCACTTCTGCTCCATGAAGATCACCGAAGACGTCCGCAAATACGCCGCCGAACAAGCCATCTCCGAAGAAGAAGCGCTCCAGCGTGGGATGGAAGAGAAGTCGAAGGAGTTCGTGGAAGCGGGGGCGGAGGTTTACGCGAAGGCGTGAGCGCAGTAATTGTCAGATCGTTCACATAAATCCAATCACAGTCATGAAACGAGCATTCATCAGCTTCGATTACGATCACGACGAAGACCTCCGGAATCTGCTTGCTGGTCAAGCTAAGCACCCGGATACGCCATTTGAGATCAAAGACAGATCAATCAAGGATCACTTGCCTGGGGATTGGAAAGAAAAGGTGCGCCGACGAATGGATAACGTGGATGTTGTGATTGTCCTGTGTGGCGAGCATACGCACACGGCACGAGGTGTGGCTGATGAGCTAGAAATCGCTAAACAGTGCCGGAAACCATATTTCCTTCTGTGGGGGCGCAATGGTGCCACATGCACTAAGCCAACCACAGCTCTTGCCACTGACAAAATCTACAAGTGGACATGGGACAACTTGAAGGCGTTGATCGACGGTGCACGCTGATCCCTAATACGCTTGATCTCTCTATGCGCCGCGCCCTTTGTGTTGGAATCGACAACTATGCTTTTGGTGAATTGCATGGCTGCGTCAGTGACGCGGTAAAACTTGCGACCGTGCTTAGAAGTCATGAAGACGGATCTCCAAACTTTGATGTTAGAGAGTTGACGGCACCGATTGGTGGTGACCCGTCTTTGGTGACACGCCCCAAATTAAGAGAGGAAATCAATGAGCTATTCAGGCACCCCGCAGACGTAGCATTACTAAGCTTTTCCGGACACGGAGCCGAAAACAATCTTGGGGGCTATCTTGTTACCCAAGATGCGCGTGGATACGATCCAGGTGTTTGGATGATGGAAGTCATCGACATGGCAAATCAGTCAAGGGCACGCGAAGTTGTAATATTGCTCGACTGTTGCCATGCAGGCCATCTCGGAAACATTAGCGCAATTGACAACACAAAAGCCTTGCTGCGTGAAGGTGTTTCCATTCTCACGGCTAGCCGGGGCTCACAAGTTTCCGTGGAAGTTGGTGGGGGAGGGCTGTTCACTTCATTGGTCGCCGACGCTCTGGAAGGAGGTGCTGCTGATATACTGGGAGATGTTTCAGCACCTGCTGTTTATGCGTTCGTAGAAGCTGCACTGGGCGCATGGAGTCAGCGCCCGTTGTTTAAATCGCATGTTGCTCAGCTGATACCGCTAAGAAAGTGCCATCCGTCTGTTCCGGCACCTATTCTCCGGCAACTCCCAACCTTATTTCCTCTTCCAGCGGAAGACTTGCCCCTTACACCTGAATTCGAGTCGTCGAGTCCAACTGCCGACCCTGCAAAAGTGGAGATCTTCCAAAAACTTCAGGTGTTGAATCGAGTTTACTTGCTGGTCCCGGTGGGGGCCGATCACATGTATGACGCAGCAATGACAAGCCAGTCGTGTAGGCTTACAGCATCAGGTCGCTATTATTGGCGTTTAGCGAAAGCAGGGAGAATCTGAAAAGAGTCGTGGATGAAGCATGGTTAGGCTGCAACTGGCTGATACATGCCACCCCTGCACCCGCGAGTTGAAGGAGCCTGAATCGAGCCCCGAAAGCCCCCACCAGCCGTTTCCTGGGCGTCCCGGCGGCTCCTCAAGGATGGTAGGGACCCGCTGCGTCGGGTCCGTGTTGCATGGGAGGGCGAAGGTGGTGGGCGGTGCGGAGCCTTGGAACGTGATCGAACAAGTCGGACGCGGCGCAGCGCGTCCCAACCACCACCTCCGCCCGCCGACAAATGGGACGCGACGCAGCGCGTCCCTACCGCCACCTCCGCCCACGGACAAATGGGACGCGGCGCAGCGCGTCCCTACCGATGCCGTTTCCTGGGCGTCCCGGCGGCTCCTCGAGCACATGGCGCGGCATTGGACTGCCGCGCTGCGTCCCAGTCTCCTTCCCGCCTCCTGGACCACCCACACGCGGCCCGTTTCCTGTCTGCCGTGCCCTCCCTCCCGGCCACCGGCGGCACATGGGGTGATTGCCGTTTGGAAGCGCGCCCCGTGGCAGCCGCGCCGGATGTTGCGGAGATCGAGCCGGATGTCCCCAGCTTCGTTTGCGATGTACCCGGAATCATTTCGGAGGCATCCAGGATCGTCTTGGACGTATCCAGCTTCGTTTCGGAGGCCTCCAACTTCATTCCGGATGTGTCCAGAATCATTCCGGATGCCTCCAACTTCATTTTGGATGTGTCCAGAATCATTCCGGATGCCTCCAGCTTCATTTCGGCTGTATCCAGAATCATTCCGGATGCCTCCAACTTCATTCCGGATGTGTCCAGAATCATTCCGGATGCCTCCAGCTTCATTTCGGATGTATCCAGAATCATTCCGGATGCCTCCAGCTTCATTCCGGATGTATCCAGAATCATTTCGGATGCCTCCAGCTTCATTCCGGATGTATCCAGAATCATTCCGGGTGTATCCAGAATCATTCCGGATGAATCCTAAATCCCATTGGAGGTGTCCAGAATTGCGTTGGAAAGCGCTAAAATCGCTTGGGAGTGATCATGAAGCGCTTTTTCAGGCCCAGGAACCGCTAAATAGCCATCCGAAAGCGCCAATGAAATCGCTTTTCAATGGCTGGATGGCGGCGCGGGGCGGCTGGCAGGCGTTATTCCAAGCGTGGAGGGGCGGCTGATGATGCTCGAAGCAAGCCGCGTCGGCGCGGCGTTGAATGATGGAAAACGGGGGCAGGGTGCCAAAGTCTGACAGACGCTCCATCTCTCTCGTCCCTGCACCCGCGAGGCGGCGGAGCTACCCAAGGATGGTAGGGACCCGCTGCGTCGGGTCCGTGATGTTGGGGGGAGGGCGAAGGTGGCGGGTGGTGCGGAGCGGGTTTGTCTTTCGAATGCGCTGAGAGGCTCCGCACCTCCTCCGCCCGCGAACAAGTGGGACGCGGCGCAGCGCGTCCCTACCGTTGGATTTCGCTCGCACGCCAAAGGGATGGTAGGGACCCGCTGCGTCGGGTCCGTGATGTTGGGGGGAGGGCGAAGACGTGGACGGGCTCTGCACCTCCTCCGCCCGCGGACAAGTGGGACGCGGCGCAGCGCGTCCCTACCGATGACGTTTCCTGGGCGTCCCGGTGGCTCCTCAGGCGCGAGGCCCGGCGTGGATGAACTGTGGATGAGACGCTCCCCCTTCTTGCTCTCGCTCTTGCTCTTCATCTCCCCTCTGCCGCCCGGAGAGAGCAAGAGTATGATCCAGAGCAGGAGCAAGAACGGACCTTGATGCATCCGCGTTCTGTCAGCGTCCGCTCAGCGGCTTGTCTCTCATCCCATCAGCACGGCAGCCGCCGCGAAACAGAAGCCCGCCCCGATTGCGGAGCCGCCGGCGCGGCGCTAGTCTCGGTATCCCTTCGTCGCCTCACTCGACACGCCCATGAAAACGCCCCGCATCCTCGCCTTCGGCGGCAGCCTCCGCCGCGATTCCTTCAACCAAAAACTCGCCGCCGTCGCCGCGGCCGGAGCACGGGAGGCGGGGGCGGAGGTCACCGTGATCGCCCTGCGCGATTTCCCCCTGCCGGTCTTCGACCAGGATCTGGAGGACGCGGAGGGCATGCCCTCCGCGGCCAAGGCCTTGAAACAACTCTTCCGCGAGCATGATGGACTGCTCATCGCCGCGCCGGAATACAACAGCAGCCTCACCGCCGCCTTGAAAAACACCCTCGACTGGGTCTCCCGCGCCGAAACCGACGACGAACCGCCGCTGGCGGCCTTCACCGGCAAAACCGCCGCCCTCTGCGCGGCCTCCCCCGGAGCCCTGGGCGGCCTGCGCGGTCTCGTCCATGTCCGCGCCATCCTGGGCAACATCGGCGTCACCGTCCTGCCGGATCAAGTCGCCGTCAGCAAGGCGCACGAAGCCTTTGCGGCCGACGGCACGCTGTCCGACGCAAAGCAGGCCGCCCGCGTGCAAAAACTCGGCGCCCAACTCGCCCGTCACCTGACCAAGATGCTGGCCTGAGACGAAGGCCTGGTAGGGACCCGCTGCGTCGGGTCCGTGATGTTTGAGGCGGGCGGAGGCGGTGGGAGGTGCGGAGCGTGGTTTGTCTTTCGGACGCGCTGAGAGGCTCCGCACCTCCTCCGCCCGCGGACAAGTGGGACGCGGCGCAGCGCGTCCCTACCGCCTCGTCCGCCCTTTTGAAATGGGACGCGGCGCAGCGCGTCCCTACCGTTGGATTTCGCTCGCACGCCGAAGGAATGGTAGGGACCCGCTGCGTCGGGTCCGTGTTGTTTGAGCCGGGCGAAGGCGGTGGGAGGTGCGGAGCGGGTTTGTCTTTCGGACGCGCTCACTGCTCCGCACCTCCTCCGCCCTCAGACAAATGGGACGCGGCGCAGCGCGTCCCTACCGTTGGATTACCATCGGAGGGTATGGATGCGGCCGCGCCAGGGCCATTCGTCTGCATGTTTCACCAGACCGGCACGCACGGGGTTGTTCATCATGTAAACGCCTTTCTCCTGATACTCCCGCTCACTTCGCAATCGATGATGGAACAGGCCTCGCTGCCAGCGCCACGTGAGATTCCCGCCACGCTTCGAGAAACGATCCTTCCAGAACGCCGTCCACCGCTCCACCTCGACCCACGGTCCGTCCTTTGGCGTCGCAAAGAAATGCACGTGATCGGGCATGAGCAGGAAATAGCCGACCAGCCACGCGTTGGCTGGATCGGACCACAGATCGCGCAGCAAGTCGATCACGGCGTCCTGCGCACACCAATCGCCCCGATGATCCGTTCCAACCGTGCACCACAGGATCGTGGCACCCTCGGAGGTCGGCAGCACGCCCTGCGCCGGCGTGCGGCGGCCAACGGGGAGGTCTTCCGAGGAGGCGGGCATGCAGCGAGCATGCGGAAAAGACCACGCGAAGGCAAGCCCCGACTGAAGGGCTGGTAGGGACCCGCTGCGTCGGGTCCGTGGTGTTTGGGGGGGGCGAGGGTGGTGGGTGGTGCGGAGCGGGTTTATATTTCGAATGCGCTGAGAGGCTCCGCGCCGCCTCCGCCCGCGGACAAATGGGACACGGCGCAGCGCGTCCCTACCGATGACGTTTCCGGGGCGTCCCGGCGGCTCCTCGCACGCGAGGCCCGACGTGAATCCCACCGCGGATGAGACGATCCCCCTTCTGGCTCTGCATCTCCCGTCCGCCCGGCCTGAGAGAGCCAGCGTAGGAGCAGGGCGTGACCGGCATCCTGCGGATATCGTTTCCGAAGGGTCTGGAGTCCGACTCGAGGTCCTGAAGGGCGGGGAAGGGGGCTTCAAGGCGCCGGGTTCCGAAGGTGTCTTTTCCGTGTTAATGGAATTAACATGAATTTGACAGCTTTCTTTGTTCGTGTTAGTCAAATTAACATGAAAAAGAAAGCCGCTCCCAAGCCCGCCCGTGAATACCAGCAGAAAGCCCGTGCCGAGGCGGCGGAGGCGAGCACGCGCCGCATCATTGAAGCCTTCCTCAAGCGGGCGGAGACGGAATGGTTCGACAAGGTGAAGCTGGAAGACGTGGCCGCGGATGCCGGGGTGACCGTGCAGACCGTGGTGCGGAAGTTTGGCAGCAAGATGGGCCTGCTGGACGTGGCTCACAAACACATGGGCGAGTCGGTGGCGGTGCGTCGCCAGTCCACCCCCGGTGATCTGGAAGGTGCCATCAACGCCCTGACACGCGATTACGAAGAGGCGGGTCCGCTGGTGCTTCGGCTGCTGGACCAGGAGCAGATGCATCCCGTTTTGAAACCGACCCTCGATGTGGGCCGGCAGGGCCACCGCGACTGGTTGAAGGAGACCTTTGCGGATCACCTGAAGAAGCTGACGCCTGCCCGCCGTGAGGCCATGCTGGATGCGTTGGTCGTGGCCGCGGACATCTATGTGTGGCGGTTGGTGCGGATCGACATGGGAAGGTCCATCGCCGCCTACAAGCACATCGTGCGGCAGATGCTGCTGGCCGCGCTGGAGCCGCGCTGAGCGCTTCTTTTCCTCACCTACATCCACCTTTTGATCTCACCCACCATGAGCACCCCATCGAAAACCTTTCTGTTCACCACCTGGGAAGGCGGCGGCAACATCCCGCCTGTCATCACCCTAGCCCGCCGCCTGCGCGAACGAGGCCACCGGGTGCGCCTGATGAGCGACGAGGCGAGCCGCGAGGATGCTGAGGCGGCGGGGATTGCCTTTCACCCCTGGCGCAACGCGCCGAATCGCCCGGACAAAACGCCGGAGAGCTGCCCGCTGCGCGATTGGGAGTCTGCGAGTCCGCAGGAGGGCATCGGGCGGGTGCTGAGCAAGATCATGTTTGGCCCGGCGCTGGAGTATGCGCAGGACCTGGCGGCGGCACTGGATGAGGAGCCTGCTGATCTGGTGCTGACGAGCGACATGCTGCCGGGGCCTCTCGCCGCCTGTGAGAGCCGCGGCCAGCGCGTGGCCATTTTATCGGCGAACCTTTGCCTGTATCCGCTGCCGGGCATGCCGGCCTTTGGTCCCGGCCTGCCGCCGCCGCGCACCGCCGAGGAGGCGGCGCTGCATGAGCAGATCCGTGCGGGCACCTTGCAGATGCTCGATGCGCATGTCGATGGTCTGAATCGTGCCCGTGTGGCGCTGGGCCTGAAGCCAGTGGCCTCGGTGCTGGATCAACTGGCAGCGGCAAGCCGTTATCTGCTGGCGTCCAGCCGGTGCTTTGATTTTCCCATCGAGCTTGTGCCGGAGCCGATCCGCTACATCGGCCCGCTGCTGGATGAACCCGCGTGGGCGCAGCCCTGGCGCTCCCCTTGGCCAGCCGATGATGCTCGCCCGCTGATCGCGGTGGGATTCAGCACGACTTACCAAGCGCATGAAGGCGTGCTGCAAAAGGTGATCGATGCCGCGGCGGAACTGCCGGTGCGGGTCCTCGTGACGCTGGGCCGGATTGATCCTGCGTCTCTGCGTCCCGCCGCGAACACGGCGATGGTCCCGAGCGCTCCGCACAACGCGGTGATGGAGCATGCGAGGCTCGTGGTCACGCATGGAGGGCATGGCACGGTGTTGCGTGCGCTGCGTCATCACCGGCCGCTGCTGGTCATTCCACATGGCCGGGATCAAGATGAGAATGCCGCGCGTGTCGTGGAGCATGGCGTGGGCCTGCGCCTGACTGCGGCCTGCAGCACGGTGGAGATCCGCGAGGCCTTGAACCGTCTGCTGAATGTAGCGTGCTTTGCGGAAAACGCCCGCCGTCTCGGCACCGCCATCTCGCAAGAATCCCAGAACATGGATCCCGTGGCGGAAGTGGAGGCGCTGGCATGCGCCGCGGGTGTTCACTGATTTTTTCTCGCCGTTTCCCTCTCTTCAACCCACTCTGCCCCATGAACCAGCCCATCCCACGCCGTTCGCGGCTCTTTTACTCCATCGCTTCGATCATCCTGCTGGTGCTGACGCTGATCGGGTTCCGCATGTTCTACCTGAACCTGCAGGCTTTTCCCGGAAGACCGCTGACGCCGCCGATCCGGACGGTGGTCATCACGCATGGCGTGCTGATGACGGTGTGGATGCTGCTGTCCGTGGTGCAGCCGCTGCTGGTGGCCGCCGGGCGCAAACGACTCCACATGACGCTGGGGCTCTTTGGCACCGTCTTGGCCGTGGGCATCGTGGTATCGGGCTATCTGGTGGCCGTGAATGCGGCGCGTGTGAATCCGCCGGACCTGACGCTCTTTGGCCTGAACCAGAAGCAGTTCCTGACCGTGCCGCTGAGCGGCGTGGTCACCTTCGGCGGCTTTGTGGCGCTCGGCGTGTGGAACCGGCGGCGGCCCGAGGTGCATCGCCCGATGATGTTCATGGCCTCGCTGTCGGCCGTCGCCGCGGCCATGGGCCGGATGCCGCCGCTGAACGCCTGGTATGCGGGAACATGGATGGAACACTGGTTCAGCGCCTTCCTCAGCATGCTGATTTTGGGTGCGCTGCTGCTCATCCTTAAAGGCGTGATGGAACGCCGTTTCGACCGCTGGTTTGCCGGTGCCTTCGCCGCGCTTGCTGCCATCTGCGTGGCGACCTCGCTCGTGGCCAGGACCGGTGCCTGGGCGCAGGTCGCGACCCTGTTGATGAAATAGGCGGCTGATCCCGCGAGGCGCAGGATCACACTCCGGCGGCGGCGCGGGCGATCTTTTCGCAGGACTGGACGTCGAGCTTGCCGGAGGCGAGGACGGGAATGTCAGCGACACGGACGAGTTTCTTGGGGATCCACAGCGGGGGCATGCCTTTGTCGAGCAGGCGGTAGCGCAGATCGAGGATCTCCTGGTGCTCCGGGCCGCCGGGCATGGCGGTGAGGAGGATGAGGGCCTCTCCCTTGTCCGGGTCAGGGACGCCGACGATGGCGAGCTTGCGCACGGACTCGTTTTCGAGGCCGAGTGCCTTCACGAGGGCTTCCTCGACGGTTTCATGGGGGACCATCTCCCCGGCGATCTTGGAGAAGCGGCTGAGGCGGCCCTCAATGTAGAGGAAGCCGTCGAGATCGACGCGGCCGATGTCACCCGTGCGGAACCAGCCATCCTTGATGACGGATTCGGTGCGCTTGGGGTCGTTGAGGTAGCCTTCGAAGATGTTGGGGCCTTTGAACCAGATCATGCCGCTCTGGTGCAGGGGCTGCGGGGCATCGGTGTCCGGATGGGTGATGCGCACGGCGAGGCCGTGAAGGGTCTGGCCGACGCTGCCCTGGCGGTGGCTGGGGAGCCAGACGTGGCCGCTGTCTTCTGTGCCGAGCGGGGAGGGATCAGGCAGGTTGACATTGGAGACGGGGGAGGTCTCGGTGAGGCCGTAGCCTTCGAGGACGGTCTTGCCGAATCGGGCCTCGAAGGCCTCGGCGACGGTGCGGGGGAGTTTTTCGGCACCGGTGACAACGAGCTTGAGGGAGGTGAGCTGCTCACGGTTCACGCCGCGCAGATAACCACGGAGAAAGGTCGGCGTGGCGATCATGAGGCTGATGCGGTGCTTTTCGATGAGCGCGGCGAGGGCCTTGGTCTCCAGCGGGGTGGGGTAGGTCACCAGATGAAGTCCGTAGATGACTGGATACCAGAGGGTGACGGTGCAGCCGAAGCTGTGAAAGAGGGGCAGGCAGCCGAGGATGCTATCGCTGCTCTGGAGACCGAGGCGGTTGCCGAACTGGGCCACGTTGGCCATGAGGTTGCGGTGGGTCAGCACGACGCCCTTGGGCTCGCCGGAGGAGCCGCTGGTGAAGAGCAGGGTGGCCTCGGCGCGGCCGCCTTTTTTGGGAATGCCGAGCACGGTGGCGAGCAGCGCGGCGGGCAGCAGCTTGCTGAGGACGAGCCAGGTGGCGATGGATGCCTTCATCTTGGGCAGGATGCGCTCGATGAGGACGAGCTGCTTCATGGGCGGCCAGGGGAAGGACTGCATCTTGCGCACGAAGATGTCGGCGGTGAGGAAGCGGTCGATGTCCCCCTGGCGGATGGCGCTTTCGATGGCGGCGCGGCCGGCGGTGAAGTTGAGATTGACGGGAATCTTGCCGGCGAAGAGCACGGCGAGATTGCACAGCAGGCCGCCAAGCCCCGGCGGGAGGATGATGCCGACGCGCTTCCTGGACGTGGCGGATTTGACGACCTTGGACAGGGCAATCGCGGCGGCGAGGACCTTGTCGTAGCGCAGGGTTTTGTCGTCCTTGCCATCGACGACGTAATTGCTGCCGCCGTGCTTCTTCAGGCCCAGCAACATCGCGTAGGCGAGGTGGAGGTCGAGCGCAGGGGCGCTGTTGAATGACTGCTCCGACAGAGCGTACATACTCTCCTGGTAGGCGGCGAGAGTGGTCTCGGCAGGTGCCAGGGCAGGGCCGAAGGCGAAGATGGTCTCGTCCTCGCCGTAGCGGCGCTCGATGGGCAGCGCGCTGTCCTTTTTGCGCATGACGTGGAGGGGGACGACGGGGATGCCGGCCTTGAGGATGAACTCCAGCTTCACGCCAGGCACGGTGGTGAGCGGGGCGGGCAGCGCGGCGGCCTCCGCCGGGAGATAAATGATGATGGCACCGGTTTTTGCCGCGTCGGCGATGGCGGCGCGATATGCGGCGGGATCGGTGGCATGGGCGGTGAAGGCCATGGCATGCACGGACTCTTTTTCCAGGTGCAGGCGGATGAGGGGCAGCAGCGCGGCTCCCTGCTCCACGAGGTACACGATCTCGCGTCCCTTGAGCAGCAGCTCGAGGCGCATGAGGTCGATAAAACTGAGCTGGCCGGGCAGGATCATGAAGCCGCCACCGGCGGGCAGATGCTCCTGGCCGAGCGTGGTCAAGGTTTTGAGGGAGACAGGGCTTTCAGAGGCCATGGTGTGGGGGGAGAGGGACGGGAATGAAGCCACCGGGGCGGCGAGAGGAGGTCAAGGGAACCTCAGGCGGTGACGAGGCGTGCTTTGAATTTCTCGATGGCCTTCTGGATGAGCGGATCCTGGTAGAAGCTGTCGTCCACGGCCTGCTGGGGCGGCTGGGCGGGGGACTCGACGGCCTGGGGGGGCTCCACCTTCGGCTCCGGTTTCAGTGCGGGTTTCGGTTCCGGCTTGGGTGGCGCGGGAGGCGGCTCGTCGAGCAGGCCGAGGCCCATTTCGGAGAATTCGGGTGCTTTGAGGCTGGCGTCGAGCACCATCTCCAGCTTCATCGCCTGGCCGGTGAGTTCCTGGGCGATTCCTTCAAGGAAACTGACCTGCGCCGGACGCATGAGGCTGTCGCGGGCGAAACTCTCGCCCGGGGGGAAGCCGATCTTCAGAACGTTGCGCTGGATGCCGAGCAGAGAGGCCACCTCAACCCACGGGGCGATGAGCTGACGCCGCTCCCGGACGGTAACGACGAACTGCTGCCAAAGGTCAACGGTGTTGTAGTCCGCGGGTTCGCCTACAGCAGGAGGCGTTTCGCGGATGACAGCCGGTTCTGGAGCGGGCGAGGGGGGAGGAGCCGGAGCAGGAGAAGAGGGCTGCGCAGGAGCAGGAGTATAAGATGGTGCCGCGCGTGGAGCGGGGACGGTGAGGGGAGGCCGCGCGGCAGGCTGGGGGCGGGCGGCAGGACGATGGACGACGGGGGAAGCATTGCCGCCGTCGAGGGCCTCGATCACATCGCTGATGGAGACTTCGTTGAGGCTCTGCACGGCGGCGATGACGCCGAGCTCGAAGTGCAGGCGTTTGTTGCTGGCCCAACGCATGCGCGCATCGACATCGGCGAGGCCATCGACGACACGCAGGAGCTGCTCCGTGGCGGCCATCTGCGCCTGGTGCGCGACTTCAGCGATGAGTTCGGGACTCAGATCCTCGCCCGCAGCCTCAGGATCGGCCTGCTGGACAAGCAGGGTGCGGAAATGCTGGATGAGATCGGCCAGCAGGCGCGAAAGGTCCTTTCCCGCCTCGCTTTGATCATGCAGCGCGCGCAGGGCGCTGACGGTGTCGCTTTCCAGGATGTGACGGGCAAGGTTTGCCACGGCCTCACCGGCGGTGAAACCGAAGACGTCGAGCACATCTTGCTCCGTGATGTGCGCGCCGCAGAAGGCCACGAGCTGGTCGAGCATCGACTGAGCGTCACGCATGCCGCCCTCCGCGCCCTTGCCGATGGCGTAGGCGGCCTTTTCGTCCAGCTTCACCTTCTCCAGCTCGGCGATGTGGAGGAGGTGCTTGGCGATGATGGCGTTCGGGATGCGGCGCAGGTCAAAGCGCTGGCAGCGGCTGATGATGGTGGGGAGGATCTTGTTCGCCTCCGTGGTGGCGAAGATGAATTTCACATGCGGCGGCGGCTCCTCCAGGGTCTTGAGCAGCGCATTGAAGGCACCGGCGGTCAGCATGTGGACCTCGTCGATGTAATAGATTTTGAAGGGGCAGCGCGCCGGGGCGAATTTGACGTTGTCTCGCAGCTCGCGCACCTGCTCGACGCCGTTGTTGCTGGCACCGTCGATCTCCAGCACGTCCATGCAGCGCCCTTCGGCGATCTCGATGCTCAGCTCGTCATTCGGATCGAAATCAATCGTGGGGCCGCCCTTCGCGCACAGCGCTTTGGCGAAAATGCGCGCGGTGGAGGTCTTTCCGGTGCCGCGCGGTCCGACGAAGAGGTAGGCGTGCGCCAGTCGTTTTTGAGCGATCGCGTTGCGCAGCGTCCGCACGACGTGCTCCTGGCCGAGAACGTCATCGAAGGTCTGGGGACGGTATTTGCGGGCGAAAACTTGGTAGCTCACGCCACAGTCGTAGCGAAGCGGCGGGGGCAGACAAGCAGACAATCCCGGTGCCGTGGAAATGCCGGGGACTTGCGATCAGGCGTGGCCGCCGCGTGACGCCCCGCCGTCTTTTTTGGTTACCTTCTGCGTGGAGGCCCCGGTGTTCTTGTTGGCGGTGCGTGATTTGGTGGAGGTGGAACCGGTCTTGCTGGCAGCAGGTTTGGCAGGGCCGGCTTTTTCCTTCTCGTTCTTCTCCGCGTTCGCCTTCTCCTGAGGATCCGTCTCCAGCTTGGCAATTTGAATCGGGAGCGCCTTGTCGTCGCCATTGGAACCGTCAGGAGCATCCAGGGCAGGGGAGCCGTCCTCCGAGATGGATTCCTTGGGTTTTTCGCCGCGCGGGAGATCGCCTTTGGTGATGAGGACCTTCGCGCCAACATTTACCAGGTTGAAGACATTGACGACGTCCTTCATTCCCATGCGCACACAGCCATAACTGGCGGGTTTGCCGAGGTTTTTCTCCTCCGGAGTGCCGTGGATGTAAATGTAACGTCCAAAAGCGTGGCGGTTGCTGCTTTCCGTGCCCTTCAGCCACAGGATGCGCGACACGATGGGGTCACGGCCCGGCGCGTTGGGTTTGAGCACCTCGCCGTTCCAGCGGCGGCTCTTGAGGACCGCGCCTGCAGGCAGTCCATGGCCGATTTTCGCCACCACCTGATGCTGGCCCAGCGGTGTGCAATTGCTGCCGGGCCTGTCACCGAGGCCAAATTTGGAGGTGGAGATGTCATAGGTCTTCTTGAGCTGCCCTTGCTCGTAGATCCCCAGTTTCTGCTCTTTCACGCTCACCACGACATCGGCCTTCTTGACACTCGTGCACTGGGTTAGGGGCAGTGCGAGCACGCCGACAGTGACCAGGCGGAATGCCCGGCTGGTCAGGAGTGGCATGCTGGTTCGGAAAATGGACTGCATGTGTTGGAAGAATGATACGAACCAGAATTTAAGCAATCTTAAATTACTAGAACACTGGTGGGTCATGGAAGGGCTGGTTCGCAGGATCTGGGCCGATTGGTCGAAGTTGTTCATGATGTGAACAAATAGGCGGGCCAGAGAACGTTTTCCGGGCACGTTTTGCTCAATTGTATGCCTGATTCGCCTGTCTCCATCCGCCCTTACCGCAGCGCTGACCTCTCAGCCCTCCGCCAGATCACCGTGCAGTCCTTTGGCGGCGTTTCCCTCGACCAGATCCTGGAGGACAAGCTGGGCATCTGGAATGAGCGGGACTGGAAGGCGCGCAAAGCCGATCACATCGACGATGACGTCATTCAAAACCCTGGGGGTTGCTTTGTGGCGGAGCGTGATGGGGAGATCCTCGGCTACATCACCACGCGGCTCGATCCGCTCAACGGCAAGGGCCGGATTCCCAACCTGGCGGTCGTTGAGTCGGCCCGTGGTCTCGGGCTTGGCCGTCGTTTGATCGTCCATGCGATTGATTACATGCGGGACCAGGGGATGAAGGTGGCGCAGATCGAGACGATGGCATCCAATGCCATCGGCCAGCATTTGTACCCAAGCTGCGGCTTCGAGGAGGTGGCGCGCCAGGTGCATTTTGCCATGAAGCTCTGACTCCGGCATGGCGCGCGGCTGGGCGGGTCACAGACGCTTGAGCCAGAAGGTCAGCTTTTTAGGGGACTCAGCCTCCTCGCCAATCTCCTTCCAGACGAAGGTGGCCTGGAGTTCTGGGTGGCGGGTGTATCCCTGCGCCTGCCAGAAGTCATCCAGCGGACGGTAACTGGCCGGGCGGAGCGGGTGGTCCGCAGGGCGGTCCACCGCGCAGAAGGCGGCCATGTGGCAGCCGATCTGGCGTGCGTGGGCCTCCCGCCGGGCAAAGAACTCTTTTCCCACACCTTGCCCCCGATACTCCGGCAGCAAGATGGATTCTCCAAAATAGCAGATGTCGCCGAGGTCGTAGCCGCCCGCATTGGTGAACGCCTGCTGGAACTCCGGTCCCTCGTCACTTATCGGCAGGCAGGTGGTGGCCCCGACGACGGATTTCCCGTCAAAAACCAGCACGACCAGGCTGCGGGTGCTGCTAGTGTAGATGCGCAGGTATTCGCGTTCATACTCCAGGCTGCCGTCATATAAGTAAGGGTACTCGCGAAACACCCGGATGCGCAGCGAGCCCAGGGCGTCGAGATGTGGCAGCAGGGCGTGGCCGTGAAAGTTTTGGAGGACCAGGGACATGAGGCGGAACGGGTGATTTCGCGAGCGGGGCCACCGGGTCAAGCCGGCAGGCGGCCGCCCGGGATGCAGGAGAAAAGGGCGGCGGCTTGACCCGCGAGGCGTCCTGCCCAACCATGACCGGTAAGCATGCAAATCCTTCTGAATGGCGAAAAACGCGCGCTCGACGGCCCGGTGTCCGTCCGCTCTCTGCTGGAGTCCCTCGGGCTGGCTGGCAAACCCGTGGTCGTGGAGAAAAACCAGACGGCGCTGCTCCCTCGTGAACTCGACAGCGCCACCCTGGCGGAGGGCGACGTGATCGAGGTGGTGCAGATCACGGCGGGCGGATAGCAGGCCGGGCAGCTCTGTCAACGCGCGGGGCGCTGCTTCAGGATCTCGTCGAGGATGCCTTGCTGCACCCGGGCCATCTGGCGTGCCTCCTTGCGGTCATGGTCGTCCCAGCCGGCGAGGTGGAGCATGCCGTGGATGATGTAGAGGCCGGTTTCGTGGTGAAACGGCTGTTTGTTTTCACGCGCCTGGCGCGCGGCGGTGTCGGCGCTGATCAGGATCTCGCCATGGTGGAAGGTGATCACGTCCGTTGGCGTGGGGTCGTTGAGAAACTCGCCATGCACGCGCGCGATCTCCTTGTCGGTGATGAGGCTGATCTCGATCTCCTCCAGCCGGGTGAGCACGCACAACGGGCCGGGTTTGGCCGCCTCCAGGCAGAGCGGAAGCGCCGCCTTGGCCAGTCTGCGCAGCCAGGGCAGCGGCACCTTGCGTGCCTTTTGCCGGTTGAAGATGCCGATGGAGGCGGTCTGAAGCATCAGGCGGCAGAGGCGGGCGGTGTTTTGCGGCTGGCGCGCTTTTTGACCTTCGCCTCCGCCTCCGGTCCGGCGAAGGAGGCTTCGACGATCTTCATCGACGCCGTCGTCGGAGGCTCCGCTGGGCCGGCGAGCAGGGGCTTGGGCTCGTCACGGGCGATGAAGCTGGTGGGCGGTGCCTCCACGGCCTTCTGATACTTGATGCGGCCGTGCATCATGCTGAGCAGCGTCTTGCAGAAGCTGGCCTTCACGCGGGCGAGCTCCGCAATGGTCAGATCACACTCGTCAAGCTGGCCGTCGAGCATGCGCGCCTGCACGATTTCATCAACGAGGGTTTCGATCCGGGATGCGTTGGGTTTTTCGAGCGTGCGGGAGGCGCTCTCCACGGCGTCCGCCAGGGAGATGATGGCGGATTCTTTGAACTGCGGTCGAGGCCCCGGATAGCGGAAGACCTCCTCGCTCACCTGCGGCACGTCGTCCTCCTTGGCCTTGTCCAGTTCGACGAGGCGCAGCATCTCCTCCTTTTGCTCGAGCGCCTGGCGGTAGAAATACCAGGCCAGCGAGGTGCCGTGATGCTGCTCGATCACATCGATGATGCGGCAGTTGAGGTTGTGCTTGATGGCGATATCGACGCCGTCCTTCACATGCGCGATGATGACCAGCGCGCTCATGCGCGCGGTGAGGTCCTCGTGCGGATTGGCCGACGGGTCCATGTTCTCGATGAAGTACTCCGGTTTGCTGAGCTTGCCGATGTCGTGAAAGTAGGAGCACACGCGGCACATCGTGGCACCGGCTCCGATGGCCTCCGCCGCGGCCTCTGAAAGACTGGCCACCACGAGGCTGTGGTGATAAGTCCCGGGTGCCTCGATGGAAAGGCGGCGCATGAGCGGGTGGTTGAGGTCGGAGAGCTCCAGCCACGATACTTCCGTCGTCACACCAAAAGCGGACTCAAACACCGGCAGCAGGCCGCCCACGATCATGCCCGTGATCACACCCATGCCGAAGGGGATGCCCAGCATGCGCCCCAGCTTCACCGTCTCAGCCAGCCCGGAGGCCTCATGCAGGAGAAAGGAGAACGCCGCGGCCACAACGCCCGCCCACAGCCCGGCGGTGAAGAGGCGGTTGCGCTTGCGCACCCGGTTGGTGAACAAAATGACCAGAAAGCCGATCAGCGCGGAGGTGGCCAGGTAGGTGACGGGATTGACCACGCCCCCAAAAATCATGGCACCGAGCAAGGTCGAGTAAATGGCTCCGAACAGCCCTATTTTTCGCCCCAGCATCACGGACAGCACCAGCGGCGCGAAGGCGTGCGGCGAGGCCATCACCAGCAGCGCGGGCGGCCAGCCCTGTTTGCCACCAAAATCCATCAGCCACGCCACCAGCGCCAGATGCAGCGCCAGCGTGCCCAGCACCAGCATCAGCGTGGTGTTCTCCTCCATCTCACGGGCCAGTGCCACACGCTGATGGACCACCAGCGCCGTGCCGATGGCGCCGACGCTCAGCCAGTCGAGGAAATCCGGCGGCGGGATGCCCGCCGCCACGCTCGCGCCGATGCGCAGGAGAATCGCGAGCCCGATAAAGAACAGGACATAGATGCCGATGGAGGCTCCCGGGTGGGTGCGCAACTCGTCCAGCAGGTCGCCTTCTTGGTGCTTCCGGCGGGTTTTACCGCAGGAGAGCCCCTGGCGCTGGAGTTTGGCCCGACGAATGGACTCGAACATGAAAGGATAGGATGGGATAGTGAGGCTAGCCCAAGTTGGCGGCTCGAACAAGCCTCAGTTCCGAACCAGGGAGTGTGGCGGTGGTGCCGCTGTTCAAGAGATGGGTGAATGCAGGAGTTTTTGTCAGAATATACGCTGACTTATTGCATGATTTTGTAATTTCTATAAAATGAGGCCATGTTCGCCCATCTCATCACCGACACCGGTCATACCGCCCAACTGGCGGCGGATCGTGCGGTGGTGGTCGGCTGCGGCGAAGGGGTTCAGTTGCCGGTGCGCGCCGGATTCGGCGTGGGCCCCCGGCATTTTGAACTGGTTCCCTCCGGGGGCAGTTTTCAAATCCGGGCGCTCTCGCCCGAATGGCCGGTGTGGGTGAACGGGGTGCGGGTGCATGTGGCCACGCTGTGGGACGGGGATCAGATCACCGCCGGTCATCTGCGGCTGACGTTTCATCTGCCGGCCTGTCCTTCCCCCGCGCCTGCCCGGCCGCCAGCCCAACCTCTCGTGAGCGCCCCCCGGCCGATGGAGGTCCCATCAGCCGCCCGCGTGGAAGCCCCGGCCCCGGTGCCGCATGCGGATTGGGCCGCGATGGCGGCTCCCGCCATGCCGCGGGTTTCTCCGGCACGTTCCGGGGCGGGCGTGGGGCCCGTCTCCCGGCCCGGCGACGTGGCCGGGGCCGCTCCCGCCTCCCGGCGGGCGGCACGCAGCGTCGTGGCGACCTCCTATTTCAACCGGGCCTTCGTGGTCGCGTGCGGCGGCGTGCTGCTGACTGGCGCGGGCTGTTTCTTTTCGGCCGGTTTTCCTTGGTTTGCCTTTTTGCCGGCGGTTTTCGTGCTGGGGCTGGGAATGGGGCTGCTGGTGCGCTGGGCCGGCCAGGGAACCGAGTCCCGTTTCGGCCATCTGGCGGCGGCATCGGGCGTGATGGGGATGCTTTTGGCCGTCGTGGTGGCCAGCCAGACCGGCGTGCCGCGCTTTGGGAAATCCGGCGCCTTTGTCATGGAGGCGCCCGCCACCAGCTACGCGCGTGAGACGGCGGCCGCGGACGCTGCCGCGGCCTCCGAAAGCCCGGGCCCCGAGCACCGCAGCGCCGCAACCTCCGTGCTGTTTGATCCCAGCGGGCTGGATGAGGCGGACGACGCCCTGCCATCGCCTGACCCTGCCAGCCACGCCTCCGCCGCGCCCGCCGTGGCGGGGCCTGATCACCTGGAGGCTCTGGTGCAGTCACTGGCAGCCCCGCGCACGTGGCTGGCCTGCCTGCTCATGGCCCTGGCGGCCTGGAGCACGGCCTTCCGGCGGACGGAGCCCCCGTGGTATCTGCGCGGCGAGGCACCGCGGAAGGACACCTCCCACCTGACGCTGCGGGAGCGTGTGCAACTGGCCACGGACACCTGAAACACTCTAGGCGGCCGCAGGCGCGCGGCCGGTGTTCAGCACATCGACCAGCCATTGGCGGACGGCCTTGAAGCCGCGGATGAGCGCGCTGTCCAGGATCTCCCGGCAGCCGAAGCGCGCGGCGATGTCCGTCTCACAACCGCGGTAGCGGGGCAGCAGATGCACCACCGTCCGCACCCGCGCGGCGGGCGTCTCCCGGCGTGCCAGCCCCGGATTCACCAGGCCTTTGCACAGCACGAGGTTCTCCTCCTCCAGCGGGATGCTGCGGCGGGGCAGGAAGAAGGCCGGGCTCCAGGTGAAGCAGGTGCGGCCCAGCTCATCGGTGGTGACACGCCCGTAGGTGCGCACCGGCACGCCGGCGGTGCGGCGCGCCAGGAACCCGCGCGCGCCATGGCTCTCAAGCTCCGTTTTCCCCGCGTGCTTGTCCAGAATGAGGTCACGGCCCATCACCGCGCCGAAGATCATGAGCCGCAGCGACCAGCCGGCCATCACCGCGCCGATCAAAATGAGCACGAGAGACACCGCCGCGCCCAGCCAGGGATGGATCGCCGCGCTGCCCACCACCACGGCCAGGATGCCCAGCTTGGTCAGCTTCAGCCCGGCATCGACGATGCCGAACGGCGAGAAGGCGATCAGCACATTGATCGCGTGCGAGCTGAGCCACACGACGGTGAAAGCGACCAGCGCCACCGGGATGCTGATCCACGGCGTGTGCACGGTGAAATCCAGCAGGGAGGCCAGCGGGAGCATCGCCACGCCCGGCGTCGCCGCCTGCTGAATGCGCTCCACCTGGGCCATCGCCAGCGCCACGAGCGGCACAAAGCCCACGCTCGCCACCAGCGCGCTGAGCTTGTCTTCAAACAGCTCGATCCAGTCCAGGGGCTTCTTCGCGATCGCCGGCACCATCGCCCCCAGCACGTCCTTCATCAGGCACAGCGCGATGATCCCCAGGCCGATGCCCCAGGCATAGGGGCTGCAATACCACGGCAGCTCCGTGCGCAGTTCCGGGGCGGTGGTCCACCAGGTCCAGGCGCCCACGGCGCTCACGCCCAGCAGCGGACTGACGGCCACGCCCGTGATCTCGCTCACGCCCTCCGCCAGCGTCACGCCCGGCAGTTGCCTGGCACCGGCGGCCACGGCGGCGGCCTTCAATGGATCGCCCAGCAGCGTGTCGGCGGGCTTTTCCTGCGCGCAGAGCGCCGTGGCGCTGAGCAGCGCGGCGGCGAGGACCAGAATCCAGCGGGGAGGGAAGGGGAAGGCGTTCATGGTGGTCTTGAGAGTGGATTGGGGGACGAACGACGCGCTGTTATCATGCATCCAAAGGCGGGCTGCCGTTACATTTTTCTGCAAAACTTCCAGGGCTCGCCGCGCATGGTTGCCATCGCACATGGTCCTGATCCCGGGAGACCGACGCGGCCTGTCGCATGGCCTGCGCGGCAGCGTTTCGCGTCCTCTTCCGCCCGTCTCAAAGTCTCCTTGTGCGTCCGCGGATTTGCGTCATGAACAGGAACGGGCCGGTTGACGCGGTCCCTACCACCATGAGCAAACCCACCGACATCCACGTCTCCGCCGCCGAAGTCCGCTTCCTCTCCTCCCCGATGCGCGTGCCGCTCAAGTTCGGGCCGGAGACGGTGACCAGCGCCGTCTTTCTGCGCGTGAAGGTCACCGTGCAGGATGCCGCTGGCCGCGAGGCCATCGGCTGGGGCGAGACACCGCTGAGCGTCTCCTGGGTGTGGCCGAGCACGCTGAGCGTGGCCGTGCGCACGGAGCGCATGCAGTCCTTTTCCAAACTGCTGGCGAGCCGGCTCGTGGCCAGCGGCCTGCGCGGACATCCGATGGAGATCGGCCAGGATTTCATCCACGGGGCGCTCGCCGCCGCCACGCAGGAGGCGAACGCCGCCGCCGGTGGCGACCCCATGCCCTACCTCGGCTCGCTGGTGGCCTTCAGCGCCTTCGACATCGCCGTGCACGACGCGTATGGCCGCCTGCACGCGCGTGACATTTACACCACCTACAACGGTGATTTCATGAACCGCGACCTCGCCGCCTTCATCACGCCGGAAGACGGCAGCGGCATCGACTTCCGCGGCAGGCATCCGCAGGACTTCCTGGTCATGGACGCGCCGAAACAACTGCCGGTGTGGCATCTCGTCGGCGGGGTGGACGCGCTCGAAGCCTCCGACTTGACCGGCAGCGAGCCGAAGGACGCGCATCCCGTGCTCCTGGCCGACTGGATTCAGCGCGACGGCCTGAAGTGCCTCAAAGTGAAGCTCCGTGGCACCGACGCCGCCTGGGACTACGAGCGCATGGTCCGCGTGGGCCGCATCGGCTTCGCCAACGGCGTGCGCTGGCTCAGCGCGGACTTCAACTGCACCGTGAAGGAGCCCGCCTACGTCAACGCGATCATGGACAAGCTCCTCCGCGACGAACCGGAGATCTACGCGCGCACGCTCTATGTGGAGCAGCCCTTCCCGTACGACCTGGAGGCTCATCAGATCGACGTGCGCGGTGTCTCCGCGCGCAAACCGCTGTTTCTGGATGAAAGCGCCCACGACTGGGAATTCGTGCGGCTCGGCCGCCGCCTTGGCTGGAGCGGGGTGGCTTTGAAAACCTGCAAGACACAGACTGGCGCGCTGCTGAGCCTCTGCTGGGCCAAGGCGCACGCCATGCCGCTCATGGTGCAGGACCTCACGAATCCGATGCTGGCCATGATCCCGCATGTGCGCCTGGCCGCGCACGCGGGCACGATCCAGGGCGTGGAATGCAACGCGATGCAGTTCTACCCCGACGCGTCCCTGCCCGAGGAGGCCGTGCATCCCGGTCTCTTCCGCCGCCGTGACGGCATCATCGACCTGAGCACGCTGCGCGGCCCCGGCTTCGGCTATCGCGAGGATGAGGTGAGGCGCGAGCTGCCGGAACCCGCCGCGTGAGCCGCGCCTCCGTGGCTGACTTTCCCTCTTGCCCGCCGCCTTGCCCTGCGCCATTCGCTGGCCCTTTCCAACCGCGCCCTGTTTCATGAACTACCACATCGTCCCGACCGCCGCCCACAACGACCTCGTCCGCGCCGCCTACCTCCATCGCGGCTACACCGCCGCCGAGGCGGAGGACGCCGCGCGGTTCTGCGAAATGGCCTCCGCGCATGGCATCCGCACGCACAACGCCATCAAGGCCCTGCACCTCGACCACCTTTTCGGCAGCGCCACCGGCGGCTGCAAGCCCGGCGCCGAGATCGAGGTCATCGAGAAGAAATTCGCCGCCAGCGAGGTGTGGGACGCGAAGCTGAAGCTCGGTCAAAGCGTGGCCTTCCGCGCCATGGAGCGCTGCATGGAGATGGCGGACAAGTATGGCGTGGGCCAGGTCAGCGTGGACAATGCCTTCCACTACCTCTGGGGCGGCGGTTACGTCATGGACGCCGCGAAGAAAGGCTACATCGCCTACACGAACTGCACCTCCACGCTCGGCGAGGTCGTTCCCTTTGGCGGCAAGTTCCCCGTGCTGGGCACCAACCCGCACTCCTGGGGCATCCCCACGCAGGACGCCTGCGGTTTCCCCGTCGTGATCGACTGGGCCACCTCCACCGTGGCCATGGGCCGCGTGCAGCAGCTCAAGCGTGAAGGCAAGCCGCTGCCTCCCGGCGCCGCCGTGGACAAGGACGGCAAGCCCACCACCGATGCGAACGAGGCCGCGTGGTTGCTTCCCTTCGGCGCGCACAAGGGCTACGGGCTCTCGCTGCTCATCGAAATCATGGGCGGCATGATCGGCGGCTCGCTGCCGACCCTGCGCGGCGGCGGCGCGCATCCCGACATCAAATCCCAGCCGTTCCCCGCCGGTGAGAAACGCACCAGCGCCTTCTACTTCCAGGTCATCCATCCCGATGCCATCAGCAGCGGCCGTTTCGCGAAAGGCCGCAACTTCGCGGAGAATGTGAAGGCGGTGATCGACGACATCCTCGGCCATGGCAACGAGGGCTGCATGCTCCCCGGCCAGCCCGAGGCGCAGAACGCGGCCCACACCGCCAAGGCCGGCGGTCTTCTCTTCACCACGGCCGAGGTCGAGGCACTGAACGAGATCGCGGAGGAATGCGGACGGGCGAAGTTTGATACGGCCGCGCTGGGCACGTATGAAGCGTGAGGAGTAACACGGTAAGAAGTAAGATGTGAGAAGTCAGATGTCTCCATCCCAATCTACTTCTCACGTCTGACCTCTAACTTCTTACTTCTCACCGCTAACCACCCATGACCTCCGCCTTCGACTGGATCGCCGCCGCGCGGCCGAAGACACTGGGCGCGGCCATCGCGCCGGTGGCGGTGGGCTGCGCGCTGGCAGCGAAAGTCAGTGGGAAACTCGACTGGACGCTCGCGATTTGCACGCTGGGCAGTTGCATGGCGCTGCAGATCGCGACGAATTTCTTCAATGACGCGCTCGATGCGCTCAAAGGAGCCGATACCCAGGCGCGCATCGGCCCGCGGCGCATCACGGCCAGCGGCGCGGCCTCGGCAGGCGCGGTGAAGACGGCCGCGTGGCTCATGCTCGGCATCGCCGCGCTGCTCTCCCTGCCGCTGATCGAGGCGCGCGGCCTTCCCATTCTCTTCATCGGCATTCCGTCGCTGTACTTCTGTTTTGGTTACACCGGCGGACCGGTGCCGCTGGCGTATCGCGGACTCGGGGAGCTGTTTGTGATCCTGTTCTTCGGTCTCGTGGCTGTCACTGGCACGGTGTTTGTGCAAACGGGAGAATGGCTCGTGTACGGACTCGTCGCCGGTCTGCAAATCGGCTGCCTCAGCACGGTGCTCATCGCCATCAACAACCTGCGCGATGTCGAGGAGGACCGCCGCAGCGGGAAGCGCACGCTCGCGGTGCGGCTCGGCGTCGGATTCGCGCGTGCGGAGATCGTCCTGCTCATCCTCGCCGCGCATGCGCTGGGTGTGTATTGGTTCACGGAGAGCTGGGAGCGTGTTTTCACGATGCCGCTGATCACGCTGCCGGTGGGGTTGTTCGTCGCCTGGCGTGTGGTGGTGGAGCCGCCCGGCCGCGGGCACAACCGCCTGCTCGCCATGAGCGGTGTGCAGCTCCTGGCCTTTGCCGCGCTGATGTGCCGGGGCATCCTCCGCTCCGCGGAGGTGATGCCCTGACCGATTCGCGGCTTGTGCCATTTCAGGCGCGGCGTAGGCTTGGCATCATGAAAGCCGCCGTTCTTTCCATGTTCCTGTCTTCGTCGGTGCTGGCCGCTGCTGTGACGCTGCCTCCAATCACGCTCCAGCCCTTCGCCGCGCCGCCCATGGCCATCACCGGCCCCTCGGAGCCCGCCAGGCCGATGGAGGCCAAGGCGCCGGCCCTCTCACAGGCCGCGAACATGAAGTCGCTGCTCTCCCAGCTCGGCGTGCTGCTGACGGAGGAGCAGCGGAAGCATCTGGAGCAGCACCGCTTTGTGCTCATCAGCGTCACGGGCACGCGGCTGGAGACGATCTTCGAGCCGCCGTCGAAGGAAAAGGACGAGGATGGCAAACCGCTGCCGGATTACCGCTCCACGCCGGATGAGATGCTGGCCGCGTTTGACTGGATCGCCGAGGACACGAGCGATCCGTGGTCGCGCTCGCCGGGGCAGGCGAAATTCATCACGGCGGACCTCGCGATGCATGCGTATCACCGCTTCTTCTCGCAGGCGCTGGAGTTCATCGAGCAGCGCCAGCTCCGCGCGCGGCTGGAGGACGTGCTGGAGCAGGCGATGGCCTCGGCGCGGGCCTTGAAGGACGACGCGCCGGAGGAGGCGCGGAAGCGGCTGGAGATCGTCGAGGCGCAATTCGCCGCCGCGTGGTGCGTGCTGGGCCGCGAGACGCCCGGCGAGAAGGTGGAGCCGGAATCTGATCCGGAGATCCGCAAGGAGATGGAGCGTGCGAACCCGCCCACCGACCCACGCACCGTGACAGAGCGCCTGGCGGACAAAACGAAGGAGTTCAGCCCCGAGGTGGCCGCTCGGCTCAAGGCGGAGGTGGCGCAAATCATGAGTGCGGAGCCGACGGATTCGCCGGGGCTGTTTCGCGAGTATGATCCATCGAAGACACCGGACTACTCGCAATTCCGCCCGCGCTCGCACTACACGAAGAGCGAGGAGCTGAAAGGCTACTTCCGCGCGATGATGTTCCTCGGCCGCAATGGCTACGCGCTGAATCCGGAGGACGGCCCGCCGACGCCGGGGCTCACGGATTCGCTGCTGGTGGCGATGGCGTTGTCGAAAGCAGATGAAGAAGGACGTCGCGCGCTCGATGGCTGGCGCGAGCTGATGGAGATCACCGGCTTCTTCGCCGGGCAGAGCGATGACCTGACCTTCATCGAGCTGCGCGAGTGGCTGGCGGCGAAACTGGGCCGCGATGCGCTCACACCGGCGGATGCGGTGAACGCGGAGGTGCTTTCCAAGCTCAAGGCGGGGATCAACGAACTGCGCACGCCGCAAATCGTGTCCGACGAGCGCGGGCGTGAGCGGCGCGAGGGCGATCTGCGGCCGGAGTTCCGCATCTTTGGCCAGCGCTTCAGCTTTGATGCCTGGGTGCTGAACAAGTTCATCACCGACAAGCTGACGATGCCGACCGGGCTGTTCATTCCCGCCGCGTTTGGCGACGTGGCCTCGGAGGTCTATGCGAAAGACTTCATCAAGGAGCGCTTCCAGGACGCGGAGGAGCCGCTGAAGGCGTTTGAGACGACGCTGGCGGAGCTGCGCGGCAAATGGAAGGAAGTGCCCGACGCGCTGTGGTTCGGCAGCATGGCCGGGCAGCAGTTGCACGCGCTCTCGATGCTCGCAGGGCGTCGCAATGAAAACTACCCCGCCTTCATGCGCGGACCGGAATACGCGAAGAAGGACATCGAGTCGATGCTGGGCCATTGGACGGAGATCAAGCACGACACCGTGCTCTACGCGAAGCAGAGCTACGCCGAGGCCGGCGAGGGCGGTGACAGCGACAAACCGCTGCCGCCGATGCCGCGCGGCCTCGTGCAGCCGGATGTGAAATTCTGGCGGGAGATGGAGCGGCTGGCGGAGTTCACGCAGAAGGGCTTTGTGAAGCACACACTGCTCCCCGGCATGGAAAACGACGAGTGGGCGCCGCTGAACCGCTTCCACACGGACATGAAGTTCTGCCGCGAGATCGCGGAGAAGGAGGTGCGCGGCACCCCGCTCACGAAGGACGATCTGGAGAGGATCTGGCAGTTCACGCTGACCTACATGGAGACACCGATCGACATGAACGGCATCCCGGACGCCGAGCGCGGCAAGAGCGCTCTCATCACCGATGTCCACACCGATGCCTACAACAACCAGGTGCTGCAGGAGGCGCTGGGCCGCCCCTGCGTGCTCATCGCGCTCGTGGCGAATGAAAACGCGCCACGCCTCGTCGCCGGCATGGCTTACCAGCACTTTGAATTCGTCGGGCCGCAGGACAAACGCGCCACCGACGAGGAATGGCGGGCCAAAGTCTATGCGGAGAAGCCTGATCTTCCCACACGCGCCCAATGGGCGCTGCCGGTGTTTCCCGCGAAGAAGGACCCGAAGGCGAAGAAGCGGTTTGAAGTCGATTGAACCATGAGAGCGGCGCTGCTGGTCTTGTTTGCATCCATCAGCGTGAGCGCGGAGCCGTTTCCGTTGTTCTACACGGACGCGAAGCCCTTTCGCGAAGCGTGCGAGGCGGCGGAGAAGGGCATGCAGCCGCTGGAGCAGCTGGTCACAGGTGTGACAGTGCCGCATCACTTGCTGGCGGTGGATTTGATCGCGGAGACGCTGTGGCTGGCATCGAAAGGGAAGTATGAGCGCGTGCTGATCCTGAGCCCGGATCACTACAAGCGCGGCACGACGGCGTTCTCGACAACGGCGAAGGATTTCCTGACACCGCTGGGCCGTGTGCGGGTGGATGCGGCGGCGGTGAAGGAATTGATGAAGGAGCCGCTGGTGAGCGAATCGACGCTCTTCAGCCGCGAGCATGGTGTGCAGGCCATTCTACCGATGCTGGCGCGCTGGTTTGGCGGGGTGCCGGTCGTTCCGGTGACGCTGGGCGTGCGCTCGACACGGGAGGAATGGGAAAAGCTGCTTCCGGCGCTGATTCGCTGCGTGAAGGGCAAAAAGACGCTCGTGGTGCAATCGACGGACTTCTCCCACTACCTCACGCAGGCGGAGGCGATGAGACGCGATGCGGAAACGCTGCGCGTGCTCGCGGCGGGCGATGAGGATGCGATTGTCAGGCTCGACCAGCCCGCGCATCTCGACTCCAAGGCGGCGCAGTGGCTCATGATGCGGCTTCAACGTGAAGTTTGGGGTGCGGCAGGTGTCGTGCTGCGGAATCGCAACGCCATTCACTACGGCGGGCGTCCCGACGAGCCGGAGACGACGAGCTACATCACGCAGGTGTTCAGTCCGCAGACGATTCCCGGCGTGGTGCTGCCGGGAAAGCGCGTTTGTTTCGGCGGTGACACGCAGTTTGGCCGCGAGGTGGCCGTGAAGCTCGCGAAAAGCTCCGAGGCGGCCCGCATCGAGAAAACGATCCTCGATGCCACCGGCGGAGCGCCGCTGATCTTGAACCTGGAAGGCGTGATGATGACGGAGGTGCCGGCGAAGTTGAAGCATCCCTTCCAGATCGGCATGAGAGGGGATCTGTCGCTCGCATGGTTGAAACGGCTGAACGTGACCGCCGTGTCGCTGGCGAACAATCACAGCCATGATTTCGGCGAAACGGCCTGCGCGGCGATGAAACGCGATTTGCAGGCCGCGGGCATCGCCGTGCTGGAAGACGGCGCGGTGGTGGATCTTGGCGATTTTCGCGTCGGCGCGGCCACGGATGTCGAAAACTCGCCCGCGCCGGCTTGGGAGCTGTTGAAGCCTGCGTCCTTTGAGCCGTGGAAGAGCGCGAAACCGCCGTTGTTCGCGTTTTTACACCTCGGGGCTGAGTACGCCGCCGCGCCGTCGATCCGGGAGCGGCAGATCGCCTCGTGGGCAGAGAGGGCTGGCGCGGCATTGATTCTCGGCGCGCACACGCATCGGCCTTCGCCCGGCTGGGAGCGCGGCGCGGCATCGCTGCGCTGGTTTTCGATGGGGAACCTGCTTTTTGATCAAAACGATCCACGGAACAGCGGCGGTCTCATCGAGGTGCGCTTTCTCGATCAAGGAACATGGACGGCGAGGTGGCTGCCGCTGGGGAATGTGTTCGCGCCGGCGGTGGTGAAATGAAAAAACACCTGCGAAGTCGTCGCGTGCAGGCATGGTGATGCTCCGTTGATGCCCGAGAAACCCCACTCCGAGACCCCAGCCTCCGCCGTGCCGCCGTGGGAGGCGAAGCGAGCGCCGCGCCGGCGCGGTCTGCCGCGAAAAATGTTCATGCTGCTCGTGGTGTCCGGCCTGATCGCCGTGGTGGTTCAGGCGATGCGTGCGCGGCCCGTCGAGGTGGAACTGGAGTCGGTGAAACCAGGGCCGCTGACGGTTTATGTCAGCGAGGAGGGCAGGACACGCATCCGCAACCGCTATGTGGTGGCCGCGCCGGTGGCGGGCAGCATGCAGCGCGTCAGCTTGAAGCCGGGGGACATGGTGAAGGCGGGCGACACGGTGCTGACACGCATCGAGCCCTCCCTGGCGCCGCTGCTGGACGCGCGGACCCGCGCGCAGTCCCAGGCGCGTGTGGACGCGGCGGCGGCGGCGCGCAGCCGTGGCCAGGAGGCGCTGGAGATGGCGCGCACGGCGCAGAAGTACGCGCAGACGAACTGGGGCCGGATCAAAAACAACACCGACAAGGGCACCATCAGCGAGACAGACCGCGACACGTTTGAGCGGGAGGCGGAGATGAAGACGCGGGAGGTGCGCGCGGCGGAATTCGCGCTCCAGGTGGCGGATTTCGAACTGGCGCAGGCGCGAGCGGCGCTGCTGCAACTGGAGAAACCGGCGGAGGGCGGCGCGGTGATCGAGCTGAAGGCCCCGGTGGACGGCCTGGTGCTGCGCGTGCAGCAGGAAAGCGCCACGGTGGTGACGCCGGGCATGGCGCTGCTGGAGATCGGCGATCCGACGGATCTGGAGATCGAGGCGGAGATCCTCTCCCGCGACGCGGTGAACATCCGGCCCGGCGCGGAGGTGAGGGTGGAGCAGTGGGGCGGACAGCCGGTGGCGGCGCGGGTGCGGCGCGTCGAGCCCGCGGCCTTCACCAAGGTGTCCGCCCTGGGCGTGGAGGAGCAGCGCGTGCTGGTGCTGGCTGACTTCAAGGAGATGACGCCCGAACTGAGGGCGCTGGGCGACCGCTTCCGCGTGGAGGTGCGCGTGGCCGTCTGGCACAGTGATGAGACCCTGCTGGTGCCGGCAGGCGCGCTTTTCCGCGTGGGCAGCGAATGGCGGACCTTTGTGTTCAGAGACGGCCTGGCCAGGCTGGTGACCGTGCAAGCCGGGCGCAGTGACGGCGTGATGACGCAGGTGCTCGGCGGCCTGAGCCAAGGCGACGAGGTGCTGCTGCATCCTCCTGACACGGTGGCGGACGGCAGCCAGGTGGTGCGCAGGTGATCAGACCGCGTTTATCACTCTACAGCTGGCAAAACCCCGGCCAGCGCTGCTCCGACCGCACTATCACGCCCTCCTGGCCCCGGAGGGCAGCCAGTCGCCCTGTTGGGGATCCCCCGGGTTGGCGAGTTCGATCCCGGGACGGGTGAAGCGAATCCGCCGCTGGCGGTACAGCGCGCCCAGGGCCTGCTTGAAGGCTTTTTTGCTGGCGTCAAACTGGCTGCGGATGACCTCCGGCGGGCTGTCATCGTCAAAGGGCAGTCTGCCCTGGTTGTTTTTCAGGGCGTCAAGAATGCGGTCGGTGAGCGAGGCCACGCGCTGGTAGCCGGAGGCGTCGAGGCTGAGGTCGATCTTGCCGCCGGGATGGATCGCGCTGATGAAGCCGCTGACACGCTGGCCCACCTGGAGCGGCGCGCCGATGTTGCTGTGGTAGAGCAGGCCGGCGTGGGTGCCTTCGATGATGGCGTTGTAGCCCAGCGGTGTGCGCGCGGTGATGAGCAGGGAGACCGCCTGTGACGGACGAAAAGGCGGACGCTCGCGGTTGAGATGCCGGTTGAGGCGTGTGGTGGCGATGATGCGGTCCGTCTTGGGATCGAGCATGATGTAGGCGACGACCTTCTCGCCGATGGCGACCTTCTCAGCCTGCTCGCGGAAGGGCAGGAGCAGATCTTTGGGCAGGCCCCAGTTCAAGAAGGCGCCGATCTGGCGGTTGACGCTCACGACCTCCAGCGTGGCAAACTCGCCCACGGTGGCCAGCGGTTTTTCGGTCGTGGCCACGAGCCGGTCCTCCGAGTCGCGGTAGATGAAGACATCCAGGACGTCGCCCAGGCTGGTGCCCTTGGGGATGTAGCGGTTGGGCAGCAGGATCTCGCCCAGCTCGCCGCCGTCGAGATACACGCCGTGCGGCGTGCTGTGGAGCACGGGGAGGGAGTTGCGTCTGCCGATCTGGGCCATGCGGCACCATGGCGAGATCCCGCGTGCTTCCAAGCGGCGGCTTGCACAGGTGCTGGATGGCGAAAATCTGGGTTGAAGCGCGGGCGGGATGCTTCTTTACAGCGCGTGAACTGTCTCCATTCGTGACATCCGCCATTTTTGCCAACCCGTGATGACCAAGCCCGATCCCAAACTCCACGCCGCCCTCCAATCCACCGCCGAAAAGCTCAATACCCTCGAACTGCATCCGCATGTGCTGGAAGAGTCGGCTGTCTCCCTGGCTGAGACCGCCGCGGAGCTCGGACGGCAGTTGATCGAGTTCTCCGCGCAGTTGAATGCCGCGCAGGAAGCCAGGGTGGCCGCCGATCTCGCGGCCAAGGAGGCGGCGCGTCTCGCCAAGGAGCAGGAGGCGGCTGAAAAGGCCGCGGCGAAGGCCCAGGCCCTCGCGGAGAAAGAGGCCGCCAGACAAGCCGCTGCCGAGGCCAAGGCCCGCGCGGAGGCTGAAAAGGAGGCTGCCAGACTGGCCCGCGAGCAGGCCGCCGCTGAAAAAGCGGCGGAGAAGGCGCGCGCGCTCGCGGAGCGTGTGGCCGCCCAGCAGGCGGCCGCCGAGGCGCGCCTGAAGGCCCAGGCGGAGCGTGAGGAGGCCAAGGCGCGTGCCATGGCCGAGCACGAGGCCGCGAAGGTGCTGGCACTGAAGGAACTGGAGGCCGTGAAGGCCGCCGCCGCCGCGCTGCGTGTCAAGGAGCAGGCGGAGCGCGAGGCCGCCCGCAAGGCGGAGGAGGAGGCCAAGGCCCGCCGCGCGGAGGCCCTGGCGAAAGTGCGCGCGGAGCAGGAGGCGAAAGAGCGCGCGCGCCGCGCCGCCGCCCTCGTCGCGCTCGCGGCTGAAAAAGAGGCCATGAAGCGGGACTCCTGACAGGCGGAGGCCTCCGGGCCGTTTCACCGCCCATGTCCCGCCATTTTCTCGCCCTTCTGCTGCTGCTCGCTGTTTCCGCCCCGGCTGCCACGCCGGAGGTCCATCGTGACCTTTTTTACACGGAGGCCAAGGACCCGCTGCAGGCGCTGGATGTGTACTCGCCTCCGGAGGGAAAGGATCATCCCGTGATCGTGTGGATTCACGGCGGCGGCTGGAAAAAAGGGGACAAGGCCGGCCTCCAGCAGAAGCCGCAGGCCTTTGTGGACAAAGGCTTCGTGTTTGTGTCGGTGAACTACCGCTTCGTCCCGGCGGTGACGGTTCAGGGCATGATGGGTGATCTCGCCAAGGCACTGCGCTGGGTGCGGGATCACGCGGCGGAGCACCGGGGCGATCCCGGCAGGCTCGTCATCATGGGCCACTCCGCCGGGGCGCATCTCGCGGCGCTGCTTTGCACGGATGACCGCTACTTGAAGGCCGCCGGCGTGCCGATGAACTGCCTCAAAGGCTGTGTGCCGCTTGATGTCTCCGCCTACGACATCCCGAAGCGTCTCAAGGACGGCGGTGACACACCCGCCACGAGCTACACCTCCGTCTTCGGCACCACGGAGGCGGAGCAGCGCGAGGTGTCACCGTATTACTTCGTCGCGGGGGGCAAAGCCATTCCCCCCTTCCTGCTGCTGCATGTCGCCTCACGGGACTCGACCCGGGTGCAGGCGCACTGGCTGGCTGAAAAACTCCGCGCCTCCGGCATCGCCGCCCGCGTGGTCGCCGCCGAGGGCAAAACCCACGGCACCATCAGCACCGATCTCGGCGGCCCGGACGATCCGCCCACGCTCGAACTGTGGAAGTTCCTGCGTGAGGTGACCGGTAGGCCATGAGCGCCCGATGGGACGGACGCACCTGCCACCCGGCACTTTGGAGCCGCCCCCGCCCAGAGAATTCAAAGCATCCTCATGTCAAACCACGGCCCATTTCATCCACGCGGCGCTCCGGGTGGAGCGGGGCGGGGGCGATCCTTCCCATCTCGGGCCGCGCCTCCGGCAGTGGCGAGGTGATCGAGGCGAGCCTGCTGGATGCGGGTGAAACAGCGACCGAACTCGAACTGCTCCGCACCGTGGCCTCCGGCCTCGGCGTCGTGTGGGGCCAGGATGATCTCGGAGCCTGGGCTGTGGTGCCAAACGAGCCCCGCTCCCCTTTGCCACATCACCAGAGCCGCCGACCGAACTCCCCCACGCCCTCTACCGCGAAGACGACAACGGCGCTCTTTTCCTCATCGCCCGCTACGCCACCCAGGCCGAAGCCGAGGCCAAAGCCGCTGAACTCGCGCGAGGCGGGCACAAGCAGGCCTATTTCGTGGAGAGAGAACTCTCATGAGTCACCAACGGGACCGAATTCCCGCTTTGCCAAAGCACGCCAATGGCGTATCTGTCCACCACTTGGATGAAACTCACGTTTATCGAGTCTCCCATCTACTCCGAACAGATCGACGACCTGCTCACCGTGGATGAGCACCACCTGCTTCAACTGGCGCTGCTAGAGCAGCCGGAGGCGGGCGACCTCATCCGTGGCTCCGGCGGCCTGCGAAAGCTGCGCTGGTCAGTGGCGGGCTCGGGCAAGCGAGGAGGCATCCGGGTGATCTATTACCTTTACCACCGGGACAAAGCCTACCTGCTCTTCGCCTACCGGAAGAACCGCCAGGAAGACCTCAATCCCGCGCAGTTGAAGCTGTTGAAACAACTTATCGAGCACTACACCCATGAAAGATGAAGACTTCCAAAAACTGGTTCAAAGCGTCCACCAAATGGGCTCAATCATGCGTGGGGAAAAAGTGGCCCACCGCCGCACCACGCGGCACAAAACGGACGTGCGCAGCCTGCGTGAGCGCGTTGAACTGACGCAGTCAGCCTTCGCCCGCATGATCGGCGTCAGCGTCCGCACCCTGCAAAACTGGGAACAAGGCCGCCGCGAACCCGACGGCCCCGCCAAAGCCCTGCTCAAAGTGGTCGAGCGTCAGCCCAAAGCCGTGCTCGCAGCTCTTCACGCAGCCTGAACATGAGCACCCTGAGCATCCAGCTTCCTGACTCCATGCGCCCACGTGTTGAAGTCCTCGCCCGCGAGGATGGTGTGGGTGTCGATGCCTTCGTAGCCACCGTGATCTCTCAGCAGGTTGTAGGGGCCGAAGGCACCTCTTGCGTCCACCGCCGGATGAACACACTTACATCATCGAATAGAAGATGTTGATATAGACATTCCTCAACACTTAAACTCTCGATCCATCATGCAACCAACGGCCTTTACATCTCCCAGCAAAGAAGAACTCCGAGCTAAGTATGGAATTACTTCAGAAGATTTTGAAGTGATTATCACGAACAGCGTTCCAGATGCCAAGCAGTTGGCAAAAGAGGAAAGCTTTCTCGAAAAAGTTCTCGACTTTTTTGGGGTTCCTACATTCTTGAAGAAATTGAAATCTACGGGACTTATCCTCGCGGTTGTGTTCATGCCATATTGGGCTCCAAAAGTCAGCTCTGAATTCAAAGCTGCAATTGTTACAAGCTACGCTTTCTATTCAGAAGTTCTCGACAAACTACCAAGAGGAGACTCAACCGCACTTGCGCTATTGCTCCCAGATAATTGCGCTGTCCCCAGCGCAGGGCTTAGTTTTGGGATGTTGCCGACTGGAACCGGGATAGCACCAATATCTGCCGCTGGTTTTCCAACGAGCGCTTATCAAGTGTAGAAGAATGAGGGTGAAGTGATTTCACCTCTTCTCAAACACCACCTTCCCGCTCTTCAGCGTCGCGGTGATGTGATCGCCGTCTTTGAAGCCGCCTTCGAGGACGGCGAGGGACAGCGGATCGAGGAGGTGCTTTTGGATGGCGCGCTTGAGGGGTCTCGCGCCGAAGACGGGATCAAAACCAGCGTCGGCGAGGTGGCGGGTGGTGTTGTCGGTGACGGTGAGGTGGATGTTTTGCTTCGCGAGGCGGTCGATGACGCGCTGGAGCTGAATCTTGACGATCTGATCAAGCTGCGCCGCGTCGAGGCGGTCGAAGATGACGATCTCGTCGATGCGGTTGAGGAACTCGGGGCGGAAGAACTGCTTCAGGCTGTCGCGCACCAAGGCATCGCGCTGCTCGGCGTTGTTGACGTCCTGGATGGCGGCGCTGCCGATGTTG
Organism: Verrucomicrobiaceae bacterium; assembly: GCA_015075365.1. Taxonomy (GTDB): domain Bacteria; phylum Verrucomicrobiota; class Verrucomicrobiia; order Verrucomicrobiales; family Verrucomicrobiaceae; genus Prosthecobacter. Next base: position 867,695 of record JABTUN010000002.1, on the reverse strand, counting down.
CTGGTCATGATGAGGACCGTGTTCTTGAAATCGACCGTGCGGCCCTGGCCGTCGGTGATGCGGCCGTCATCGAGCACCTGGAGCAGAGTGTTGAAGACATCCGGGTGCGCTTTTTCGACCTCGTCGAACAAGACGACGCTGTAAGGCCGGCGACGCACGGCCTCGGTGAGCTGACCGCCTTCCTCATAGCCGACGTAGCCGGGAGGCGCGCCGATGAGACGGCTGACGCTGTGCTTCTCCATGTACTCGCTCATGTCGATGCGCGTCATGGCGTTGTCGTCGTCGAACAGGAATTCGGCGAGCGCTTTGCAAAGCTCCGTCTTGCCGACGCCGGTGGGACCGAGGAAGAGGAAGCTGCCGATGGGGCGGTTCTCATCCTGAATGCCCGCACGTGCACGGCGCACGGCATTGCTGACGGCGACGATGGCATCCTTTTGCCCGATGACGCGGGCGCTGAGGCGTTCCTCCATTTTGATGAGCTTCGAGCGCTCGCCCTCTTGCAGGCGTGACACCGGAATGCCGGTCCAGTTGGCCACGACGCGGGCGATGTCTTCTTCGGTGACTTCTTCTCGTAGCAGAGTGTTCGTGGTTCTTTGTTCTTGGTTCTTGGTTGGCTCGGCGCTGAGCTTCTTTTCGAGGTCAGGGATGAGACCGTATTGAATCTCCCCGGCGCGGGCGAAGTCGCCGCGGCGCTGGGCTTGTTCGAGTTCGGTGCGGAGGCGGTCGATCTCTTCTTTGACTTTGCGACCGGCCTGCACGGACTCTTTTTCCTTCATCCACTGCACTTTGAGCGCGGAGGATTTCTCCTTGAGGTCGGCGATCTCTTTTTCGAGCTTCTCAAGGCGTGCCTTGGAGGCGGCGTCCTTCTCTTTTTTCAGCACCTGGCGCTCCATTTCGTGCTGCATGATCTCGCGCTCGATGACGTCGATCTCCGTGGGCATGGAGTCGAGCTCGATCTTGATGCGGCTGGCGGCCTCATCGACGAGGTCGATGGCTTTGTCGGGCAGGAAGCGGTCGGTGATGTAGCGGTTCGACAGCGTGGCGGCGGCAATGATGGCGTTGTCTTGAATGCGCACGCCGTGATGCACCTCGTAGCGTTCCTTCAGGCCACGCAGGATGGCGATCGTGTCCTCCACGCTCGGCTCGCCGACCATCACGGGCTGGAAGCGACGCTCCAGCGCGGGGTCCTTCTCGATGTATTTGCGATACTCGTCGAGCGTGGTCGCGCCAATGCAGCGCAACTCACCGCGGGCGAGCTGCGGCTTCAAAAGATTGCCCGCATCCATCGCACCCTCGGCTTTGCCCGCGCCGACGATGGTGTGGAGCTCGTCGATGAAGAGAATGATCTCGCCTTCGCTCGACGTGACCTCTTTCAAGAAGGCCTTCAGGCGCTCCTCGAACTCGCCGCGGAACTTCGCGCCGGCCATCATGCCGCCGAGGTCCATGCTGATGAGCTTTTTGCCTTTGAGCGAATCCGGGACGTCACCAGCCACGATGCGCCGTGCGAGACCTTCGGCGATGGCGGTCTTGCCGACGCCGGGCTCGCCGATGAGCACGGGGTTGTTTTTGCTGCGGCGGCTGAGCACCTGCATCACGCGGCGGATTTCTTCATCGCGACCGATGACGGGGTCGATCTTGCCGGCCTTCGCGCGAGCCGTGAGATCGGTGCCGTATTTCTCCAAAGTCTGATATTTGCCCTCAGGGTCCTGATCGACCACGCGCTGGCTGCCACGCACGGCGGTGAGTCCCTTCGAAACGGTGTCGTAGGTCAGCCCGGCCTGCTTCAGCACCTCGGAGAGCTCTGACTTCGTTTTGAAGAGCGCGAGAATGACGTGTTCGACGCTCAAATACTCGTCCTTGAGCTTCTTCTGCTCATCCTCGGCCTTCGTCATGAGTTCGCGGAACTCATTCGAGAGATACAGCCCGCCGGAGCCGCCGCTGACTTTGGGTTGCTTCGCGAGAACTTGTGAGACGTTCGAGGTGAGAAGCGAGACGGCCTCTGCATTGACGGCTGCTTTTTGGAAAAGCGGCACAGTGATGCCGCCTTCCTGTTCGAGCAGGGCGAGGAGGAGGTGGGCGGGCTTCAGTTCCTGATGCCCATGCCGCGTGGCGATGGACTGGCAGGCATTGAAGGCTTCCTGGAGCTTCACTGTGAATTTTTCGGGGGACATGGTTGGTGAGGTTGTTGGTTGTTTGTCCGTTCTTCTGCTCAAACCATGCCACAGGGGCAGGATCGCCCGCCATCCTTGATTTGGCGGGCTTTGCACGTGTTTTGGCCTCGGGCGCGGGCCTGTCGGGCGACGCGGCATCCTGGCACACGGATGGCCGATATGGCTCAGTGGTGGCGCGAGTGGGCCACGGCGTTTGGGCGGCTAGCGCTGGCCGATCACGCTGAAATCGAGGTCGCCTTTGCCCGCCTCGACACCCGCGCGCATGGTCGCGGCCGTGCAATCAAGCGCCGGCGTCACCAGACGGGCCTCGGAGGCCAGTTCGCGGGCGAAGTCCGCGTCCTTGAGCATGTTGCGCAGGCTGAAGTGCGGCTCGAAATCACCATTCATGATGGCCGGCAGTTTCATGCCGATGAGCGTGGAGTAGTTCGCATTCGACTCCAGCGCGGTGTGCAACCGGGCAAGGTCGATACCGTGGGCCCGGGTGATGTCGGCCGCCTCGGCGACGGCCTCGACGATGACTGCGGAGACGAGGTTGGTGACGATCTTGAGCACCATGGCGTCTCCCACGCCGCCCAGGGGGAGGATCTTTGCCGCGCTGGCCTCCAGCACGGGCCGCGCGCGCTCCAGGAGCAGGTCACTGCCGCCGACATAGTAGCAAAGCTTGCCGTTTTGCGCCGCCATCTTGCTGCCGGTGAAGGGGGCATCGAGAAAGGAACCCCCAGCCGCCTCAACGATCTGCGCGGCCTCCAGCACGGCTTTTTTGCTGACCGTGGCGTGGTTCATGATGAGATGGCCGGCGGTCAGCGAAGGTGCCATGTCGCGCACGGCCTCCAGCAGCGCGGTGCTGTCGCGCACAAAGATCTGGATGATGCCGGCGGCACAGGCCACCTCCCGTGGAGAAGCCAGGAAATTGGGGACAGCGCGGGCGCTACGGCTCCACACAAAGACCTCATGGCCGGCTTTGCGCAGATTTTCCGCCACGCGGGAACCGATGATGCCGAGACCGAGAACGCCGATGTTGGATTTCATGGGAACAGGAATTGAATGGGGAACGATGGACGGGCGCGGCCTTCAGGCACCGGGTGCGGCAGGCTGCGGTTTTTCCTCGGGCTTCTCGAAGAAGGTGGAAAGCGCTAGCAGGATGGCGGCGGTCACCACGCAGGAGTCGGCGACATTGAAGGAGGGCCAGGGATTGAAGGGCGGGAAGCCGAAGTCGAACTTCAAAAAGTCCACCACGTAGCCATCGAGGAAGCTGCCCGTGAACAACTCGCCCGTGGCGTGCGCGCGAAAGAGGCGGTCTGTCAGGTTGCCAAAGATGCCGGCGATCAGCAGCGCCACGGCAGTGCGGCTCATCCAGCCGGGAAACGCCCCCTTGCGGTGCATCACCACGATGAAGGTGAAAGCGGCCAGGGAGACGAAGGTGAAGGCATAGTTCGCATAGGCCGTGCCGTTGAACATGCCAAAGGCCACGCCCGTGTTTGCCGCGTGGTGCAGCCAGAAGATGCCCGGAATGACCTCCTCCTCCACGCCAAGGCTGGACGGATCAAAGGGAGAGGGAAAGCGTCCGACAATCCAGCTCTTGGACCATTGGTCGAGCAGGAAGAGCGGCAGGGACAGCAGCAGAACGAGTCGTAGCATCGGGAAGCGGGGAGCAGGGCCGGAAGCGGCGGATCAAGGCGTGAGAACAACCTTGAGCAGACCCTCTTTGTTGTCGTAGAGGCGCTGGAACCATCCTGCGCCCTCGTCCAGCGGCGCGGTGGCGCTCAGCAACGGCTCCACCTGGATGCTGCCGTCCTGAATGCGGCGGATGGCCTCCGGGTACTCACCGGCGCAGGAGCACGATCCCTTGATCGTGATCTGGCGGGTGACAACCTCCTGGAGGGGGAAGGGCGTGTTGGGCTGCAGATTGCCGATCAGCACGACCTGCCCGCCTTTCCGCACGCAGCGGATGGCCAGATCGAGCGGTGCGGCGGCACCGACGACCTCAAAACTCGCGTCCGCTCCGTCTCCACCACAAATCTCACGCAAATGGGCGGCCAGATTATCCTGCTTCGCGTTGAAGGCCTCCGACGCTCCGAGCTTTTTGGCGAGTTCGAGACGCTTGTCGTCCAGATCGACGGCAATGACACGTTCCCAGCCGCGCGCCTTCAGCGCCTGCACCACTAGCAGGCCGATCAGGCCCGCGCCCACGACCACAGCGGTGCCTCCGTTGTTCTCCGCCTCGCAGTCACAGCTCTCGCAGGATTCATCGCCACAGGTTTGGGCAGCTGCGGTGAAGGCCTCGCCCACCTCGACACCATCCGCCAGATTCACCGCGTGCAGGGCGATGCTCACCGGCTCTGCGAAAGCGGCCTTCCCATAGGGAAGAGCGTCCGGGATGCGGTAGAGGATGCGCGCGGGCAAGGCGATGCGCTCCGCGAAGCAGCCGTGGCGGCGGTAGCTGCCCGGGGACACCCCGAGGACCTTGCGGTTCGGGCAAAGGTTCACATAGCCCGACTGGCACTCATCGCACTCGCCACAATATTCCGTGGAGTCAAAGGTGACGCGCTCGCCGAGTTTCCAATCAGTCACACCCTCGCCCACGGCGATGATTTCACCGGCTGCCTCATGACCCATGACAATGGGCATCTGTCGGCGGCCGCTGCGGCCGTCCATACCATGAATATCACTGCCGCAGATGCCGCAGGCCTTCACCTGCACCAGGACCTCGCCTGCGGCAGGCGTGGGATCAGGGAACTGGGTGTCAAACTGGAACTCGCAGGGAGCGGTGAGTACAAGGGCTTTCATGAGGTGGGGAAAAGGAGGGCGCAGAGAGACGTGAGGGCGGCGCAAGGTCAAGCGGGGAGTTGGCTTTTGCGCCTTCTTCGTTTTCGCGGACGGCAATCGTATTGCTGCGGCCTCATCGTGATGCGGGCACTCCTGCATGACGCAAAATGCGAATGACCCGACCATGCAGGCTGTCAGTTGACGAAATCCCGTCGTAAATGCACCGGGCCAAAGCCGCTGGCCGGGGATCATCGCGGGTGCAGGCGATGATTCCTGCATGCTGACCGCCCGTCGAGCGATGCAAGCCGGAATCCTGGACAGCTTCAGGCGTAGAGGCGCTGCATCACGGATCGGGGCGGAATTCAGCCAACGCACCTCGTGCATCGCTTCCCCGCCAAGTTGGCAGTTGCTGGTGAGCAGGTCATCACCTTCCATCTCGCCATGACCTCCCCATTTGCCCTGTTGAAAGCCTTCGTGCTGCTGCTGGCGCTGGTCTTCGTGCCGGTGGCGATGGGGATGGTGGCTTGTGGGATGACGTGGACGGGGTTGGGGCTTGGGCTGGCGGTGGGGATGGTGGGGAGCGGGCCGTTGCTGTGGTGCATTGGCGATGAGCGATGCTCCACGCGGCAGGTGTGGCTGGGAAAAGGGCTGCTGGGGCTCGGTTTGGCGATGGGGGCCGGGCTGGTGATGCAGGCGCCGGATGGACACACGCCGGAAAGCGCTCGCATGCACTCGCGCTACGCGGATGGCGGGTGGCATCACGCGCGATACGGCTTGGGGAACGTGCTGCCGGAGATCGACCAGATTCATCTCGGCTATGCGGCGGCGATGGCGATCGATCCGCTCTTCACGCGGGCGCAGAAGCGCGAACTAGCCGCTTTGACCGACACGATCTACGCCGAGATTAGCCGCGACGCCGAGTTTGCGGCCTGCGGCTCGGCCTTGGGCGCGATCTATGACGAGGTGACCTTCGCGGAGTTTCGTCACGGGCACTACTTTCACTACATCCCGCCGCAGATCGACCGCACGAAGCCCGCGCCTGCGCTCGTGTTTCTGCATGGCAGCGGCGGGAACTTCAAAGCCTACATCTGGCTCCTCTCCAAAGTGGCCGATCAAACCGGCTGCACCGTCATCGCGCCCACCTTTGGCCTCGGGAACTGGGAAAAGCGCGGCGCGTATGACGCCATCACCGCCGCCATCCGCGATGCAGGCAAGCACGCGGCCATCGATCTCGAGCGCATCCACCTCATGGGCCTCTCCAACGGCGGCAAAGGCGTCTGCCTCGCCGAATCCGCCCGCGGCCCGCGATTCGCCTCCCTCATCCTCCTCAGCGCCGTGCTGCATGATCGCATCCAACCGGCCGACTTGGCCAAACGCCTCCTCAATCGCCCCGTCCTCATCCTTTCCGGCCAAAACGACGACCGCGTGCCTTGGAGCTATGTGGACGACTACGCCGTGAAACTCGAACAAGCCGGCATGAAGGTCACGAAGCGTGCTTTTGACGGCGAAGACCACTTTCTCTTCTTCCGCCGCCAAACCGAGATCCTCGACGAAGTGCGGCGGTGGGTCGAAACGCACTGAAAAGGCTCACTTCGGTGGCAGCGAGGCCGGTGAAGGTGAGTTTGCCGGTGGACTTGTCCACTTGGAGGGAGACCGGGCGATCACTGCTGCGGCCGCAGGTCGAAGCAGACGAGCTTGTCCTTTTGGCGGACGAGGAAGCGGCCGCGGGCGATGGCGGGGGAGGAACAGCCCATGGCATCCGTTTTGGCGCGGCCAAGCTGCTCGTAGGCGGAGGGGGATGCCTTGATCATGCGCACATGGGTGCCGTTATTTTCATAGACGAGGAGTTTGCCGTCCACGAGCAGCGGGGAGGTGATGGTGCTGTTGATCTCGTTGACGACCCATTTCTCCGCGCCGGTGGCGAGGTCCACGCACTGATGCTTTTCGCCACAGGTGAGGTACACACTGCCTTCATGAATGATGGGGCTGCCGGTGTAGCGGCGCGTGACCCAGAAGCGGGACCAGGCGGCCTTGGGGGGGCCGTCGGCCTGCATCTGGTAGGCGCGCAGGCCGACGCCTTCCGTGCCGCTGTAGATGACAAGCCAGTCGCCCTCGGCCACCGGGGTGCTCTGGCTGCCGCCCTCGACGGTCCAGAGGAGATCGCCGTTTTCGGGGTTCACGCCATGGAGGGCGTTGTTGCCGTTGATGACGACGACGGCTTTGGATTTCTCCGGCTGCCACCAAGTGGGGCTGGCGATGCTGCCTTTGGCCTGTTTTTGCTCCCAGAGCAGCTTTCCATCTTTTGTGGAGAAGGCGCAGGCATGGCCGGCGGCCATGAAGACGCGATCCCCGACGACGAGAGGGGAGGCGGCGGGGCCTTTGATGGGGAGCGGCGCGGTCCAGAGCAGTTTTCCATCCGTCTCATCGACGCACAGGAGTTCCGTGCTGCAGGCGGCGTACACGCGACCGTCCACGACCGCGCAGGTGCTGGAGGACTGGCGTCCGCTGGGCTTGCCAGGCTTGGAGAACTTCCACACCTGCTTTCCGGTGTTCAAGTCGAGGCAAAGGATGACATCCTGGGCGATTTTCACCGTGTTGGGCACGGCGGCGATCATTTTTTCCTTCACGTCGGGCGGAAAGCCCTCGGCATCAAGCCACTGGTTGAAGGCGGTGGCGCTTTCGAACGGCTTGCCCTGGCGGTCGGACATCTTTTTGAGCCACTGGAGGCCGATGGCGTTTTTGCCGGCCTTGAAACGGCTGGCGACCCAGGAGCCGATGTTGATGTCCTCCTTCTCGGTGAGGTTGTCCTTGCGCCATTGGACGATCCATTCGTCAAACTTTTCGCCGCGCAGCCGGGGGAGGTTCAGGCGTGTCTCTTCGAGCTTCTTTTCCAACTCGGGCGAGGTGCCGCGGAAGTTCAGCGTCTGCATGACCTCCGTGTCGATCTCCCGCGTCTCGGAGGGGACGCGTTCATGCCAGACGACGCTGAGGAAGACGCGTTCACCGCTGATGACGGGGCTGGCGTGGCCGCCGTATTCATTGCTGGGGATGAAGTCGCTCGCCCAGACCTTTCGGAGGCCGTCGGCGGGGAAGGTCTCTGCGATGGGCGTGGTATCGTGGGAGACGCCGTTGCGCCCGGGGCCGCGCCATTGGTTCCAGTCCGCGGCAGTCAGGGTGGTGGCGAAAAGGCAGAGTAGGGAGGTGAGCGGACGATTCATGGAGCGCAGGGAACGAAGGGGGCAAAGAGGGTGTTTCAGGGCGGCGTCTCCAAAAGGTGGGGGAGCAGGCGTTGGGCGACGGCCTGGTGCCCGAGCTTGTTGAGGTGGATGAGATCGGAGAAGTGGTCGCGCGGAAAGGCGTCGGCGAGGTCGAGCACGACGTGGACGCCCTCGGCGCGCGCGGTGGCGAGCACGGCATCATCGACGACGCGGGGATTCCAGGTGTAGTTGAAGGGCGGCTGGTAATAGTCGGCGTAGTGGCGCGGCTGGGTGAAGAGGATCACGCGGCGCGCGAGTTTCCGCGCCAGGCGGATGAGTTCGACGAGATCGGGCATGACGGTGGCGGGATCGAGGTCCGCACAGTAGTCAGGGCCCACCTGGGCAACCGCAAAGGTGTCCGATGGCACGAAGGCTTCCTCGAATAGATCTACAGGGCGGAGAGCGCGGATGTTTTTCCAGGACACCTGGGTGAGGTCGAACACATTGAATCGCGTGGCCAGCAAAAGGGAGGCGAAGACGCTCTGCGAGGGGCCTGAGCGCGGCAGGCAGGTGGCGGCGTCCGGCCTGGGTGGTGGCTGGCGGCTGAAGTGGGTGGGATTGGTGGAGAGGATGACCACATCGACGGTCGCGCGGGCATTCTTCAGTGCCTGGAGGACCAGGATGCTGTCCCAGAAGCGCCCGTTCACGATGGCCATGTTGATCACCTGTTTCCCCGCCTGTCTGATCCGGGGTTCCTGCTGCAAAAGGTAGGCGCTGGTGGCCTGGGGCGGGCGGCTGTAGCCGTAGGTTTGGGAGTCTCCCAGGAAGATGATGTTGCCTGGCTGGCTGGCGGCTTTGGAAGCGAGGATGTCAACTCCGGCCATCAGTCCGCTTTTGGGCAGGATGTGGATGTTGAAGAGCCTGTTGGACGTCTGGAGGTCCTGAGCCCGAAGCGCGAACTCGCAATAGCCTGCGAGGGCCATGCGCAGCAGCAGATAAGCGCCGAGGGAGGCCAGGAGCAGGACGCGGATGTATTTCGCGGAGGTCATGCGGGCGTCAGAACTGGAAGTAGAGGAACTCGGAGGGCTTGCCGATCCGGGTGAGACAGACCAGCAGCACCAGCCCGGCCAGGAGCGCGCCGACGGTTCCCCAGGAGCGCAGGCGGGCGGCGACCTGGTTCGAGTCCGGGAAAAGCCAGACGATCAAGGCGGCGATGAAGAGCATCTTTTGCCCCGAGCGGATGTCGGCCACGCCGAGCGCGGTGAGATCGCCCCAGCCGGCGTTTGCCAGGCCATGCGCGCCCACCATGCCCTGGAGCATCTCGACAGCCGCTGACATGCTGGTGGCACGGAAGAACACCCAGGCGAGCGTGACGATGACGAATGTCAGCGCGACACCACCCGCATGGCGCATCCTGCCCGGCGGCGCGGCTGATGCGGGCGTTTTTTGCCGCCACAGATGGTTAAGGATCAGATAGAGCCCGTGCAGGCCGCCCCAGAGCACGAATCCCCAGCTCGCACCGTGCCACAGGCCGCCGAGCAACATGGTGAGCATGAGGTTGGCGTGGCGGCGCAGCGGGCCTTTGCGATTACCGCCGAGCGGGATGTAGAGGTAATCACGCAGAAAGGAGGAGAGGGAGATGTGCCAGCGCCGCCAGAACTCGATGATGCTGCCGGCCTTGTAAGGGGAGGCGAAGTTCACCGGCAGCTCGACATTGAAGAGGCGGGAGAGGCCCACCGCCATGTCGGAGTAACCGGAAAAATCAAAGTAGATCTGGAAGGCGTAGGCCACGGCTCCCGCCCACGCGGCCAGCAGCGCGGGTTCCCCGCCCTGCGCAGCTGAATCGAACACGGGCGAGGCCACGAGCGCGAGATTGTCGGCAAGAAGGATTTTTTTTCCCATGCCGATGGCGAAGAGGGTCAATCCCGAGGCGATGTGGTCATTGTTGATGACCCTGCTGTGCAACTGGCGGAACTGCGGGATCATGCGGGCATGATGCAAAACCGGGCCGGCGATCAGGTGCGGGAACCAGTTCACAAACAAGGAGTAGCCAGGCAGCTCGTAGCGGTCATTGGCCGCGCCACGCCGCGCGTCCACCAGGAAGGCGATCTGGGTGAAGGTGAAGAAGGAGATGCCGGGCGGCAGGGTCAGCCCGGGACGGGTCCAGTCCGTGCCTGCCGCGAGGTTGATGTTCTCCACAAGGAAGTCCGCGTACTTGAAGACGGCCAGCGTGGCGAGGTTGAGGGCGACACCGGCCGCGCACCAGGTGCCGCCATGCGGGCCGCCGCGCAGGATGCGGCCGCCGATGGCAAAATTCACCAGGGTCGAGCCGCCGAGCAGCCCGAGATAGCGCCAGTCCCAACTACCGTAGAAGGCATAGGAGGCCAGGGACAGCCACACGACAGCGGCGGTGTTTCCGAGCCGCGCGAGCCACACAAAGCCCAGCCAGGCCACCGGCAGGAACACGAAGATGAACTCAAGGGAGTTGAAAAGCATGGTTCACAGAGGCGTGGCTGGGCGCGCTCATGGCTGGCGCGCGAGATTCACCGGAGAATGGCTTAGCTGGTGAGCCCCATGACGTAGGTTGCGGACTTCGATACTTTCGGATCGAACAGCATGTAATACTTGTGGATCTGAAATCCATGCTCCCGGATGAGCCGGAAGTAGTTGTGGTCGTAGCGGATTTTGTCCGCCACATACGCCTCTTCGATGCTGGGATGCGGACCACCTGCGATGAAAGCCAGGCTGGAGCCGGATGCCTTCACGCGTGACAGGAAGAGGTTCAAATCCTCAGGCACAATGTTGCCGAGCACGTTGGCCGCCACGAACAGGGTCTTTTCCCCGCCGAAACGCGCCTGGGCGTCGAGCAGGTCCGCCTCTTCGATGGTGAACTTGCTTTCGCGCGCCCTGGCATCCTGCACCCGCTGGGAGGGGATGTCCGTAGAGACAAAAGGCAGGCGGCCCAAGGCCCCCGTCTTCACCAGATGGCGCGCGTATGAAAAATCTCCGCCGCCGACCTCGACAACTCGCTGGCAACCGTGTGCCAGTTCACGGATGTAGCCGGTCAGGTGGATGAAGTCGATGATCTTGCCGTAGTTCCGTCGTGCATGGCCGGGAAAGAAGCTGTCACCGATCTCCCAGATGGATCGCAGGCCGGACTTGGTGATGGGCGTGTTGGGAGTGCTCATGAGCGGTGGGCGAATGGACGGCTATGCGGGATGGAGCACGGCTTCCAGCCCCTCGGTGGCATGGCCCAGGGTGCGGCTGCGTGCCACGAAGCCTTCCATCCAGGTGCGCCAGGAGTCCTCCTTCGGCTGGTAGCCGCCACCGTCGTCGAGCGGGTAGCCCAACTCCTGCATCATGGTGCCCAGCACACGCTGGGTCAGCCACAGGTCAAAGGGGCTGAGCGATTCCTTGTAACGGCCGATGGCGCTGACCTGGATGCCGGCGGGAACGGCTCCATCCGGGTCCTTGATGAGGAAGGAGGAGTTGGAGACGATGCTGCCGCTTTTCAGGGAGTCCCAGTCGTACAGATCCGCCGGCAGGTCGAGGAAGCGCAAGATCTCGCGCATGCCGCCCTCGGGATCATGCACAAGCTTCTCGTAGCGCAGCATCAGGACATCCGGATCGGACTCGTGCGCCTTCCAGAAGCGGTACGCGTTCAAGGTCATGGTCAAAACCATGTGGCCGTCGTAGTTCTGCTGGTCCGGGCGTGGCACGGTTTCATCATGATGCCCGCCGATGAGCCTGGACTTGATCTGCTGCCACTTGGAGACGGGTTTGGTCGCGGTGTCACTGAGGGAGACGCGACGCAGATTGGACACGAGCACGTCCCGCGGATCACGAAAGACCATGATCTGGCGCGTGTTGCCCAACACAGGCTTCATCCACAGGAAATCATCGAACAAGGCGGTGGTTTTCAGGCCATAGACCTTGGGTGGCGGCTGTTCGATGGGGGCCACCTCCAGGATTTGCCTTTGCAGCAAGGCAGGGAGGCTGCGCGGGGAAGTGTCAGGCCACTGGTGCTTTTCCAGAAGGGTGACGATGCTCTGCTCCACTGTCGCGCCATCGCGCGCGCGGATGGTCGCCAGTTCGCGCAGGGTGTTGATGTTATCGTTGGCAAAAGAGAGCCAGGGGTGGCGGCAGCGCTTCTCGTAGCGTGAGTAGAGCAGCTCGCCGAGCAGAGTGGTGCCGGACCGCATGGATCCAGTGACAAGCAGGAAGGTGGGCGCGCTCATGCGGACGGTGGGGCTTGGAGAGCGGCCATGACTCTCGCGGTCACAAGCTCGAGGCTCGACTCATAGCTGTGAAGGCCGGTTTCCACGTGGACTTCGGCGTGCAGCGGCGGCTCGTAGGGAGATGAAATGCCGGTGAAATCCGGAATGCCGCCCGCGCGGGCACGGGCGTAGAGCCCTTTCACGTCCCGCTTTTCGCACACGGCCAGCGACGCATCGACAAAGACTTCGATAAACTCGCCGTCCTTGAAAAGGGCACGGGCGCGTTCCCGGTCGGCTCGTAGCGGGGAAATGAGGGCCACGATGGCCACCACGCCGCTCATGGCGAACAGCCGGGACACCTCGGACACACGGCGGATGTTCTCCTTGCGATCCTCCAGCGAATAGCCCAGGTCGGAGCACAGTCCCTGACGCAGAATGTCGCCATCGAGCAGGAAGCACATCACTCCCTGGTGATTGAGGTAGGCTTCGAGGCCGTTGGCCAGGGTGCTTTTTCCCGAGCCGCTGAGGCCGGTGAACCAAACCACGAGCCCCTTCCGTTTTTCAACGCCAGGAGGAGAGGCTGGAGAGTCGGGAACGGTCGGCATTGATGGACGGGAGTGGAGTGAAAAAGGCGCTTTTTTATGGCGGCTTGGCGCATGCCTTGCAAAGACAATCTTGCGATTTTCCGGCGTCTCTTTCCCCAGGCCGGGATGCGGCGCGCGCCGTCTTTCCGGTGGACAAGCCGGGCATGCGGTCAAACCTTCCGCCCTAACCTCAACCCCGACTTTTCCGGAATGCTCCTGATGCGCCTCTTGCTGGGCAAACACAGCAAGACCACCAACCTCTCGCGGAGCGGCGAGAGCATGAAAAAGCTGCTGAACTATGTCCGTCCGCAATGGCGGCGGCTCATGCTGGGGGTGGGGCTGGGCATGGTGTCGGCCATGTTCAACGCGCTGATGCTGATCTCGTTCCAGGTCATCTTCTCGCTGGTGCTGAAGGGATCAACACCCGTGAAGGATGTGGCGCAGCGCGTGCCCTTCCTCGGCCCGGTGAAACTGACGGACATCTTCCCGGTGAACGAAGGGGACGCCAACGTGGGCTGGCCTGTGGTGCTGGTGGCGGCCTCGATCATCCCGGCGCTGATCTTCTGCCGCGGCTTCCTCAGCTTTCTGAGCTCCCGCACCTACACGAAGGCGGCCAGCCATGTGCTCTACATGATCCGCCAGGATCTTTACGGCGCGGTACTGCGCCAGTCCCTGTCCTTTTTCAACCGTGCCAAGGCGGGGGAGCTCATCCAGGTCGTCTCCGTGCAGTCCAGCGCCCTCCAGGTGAACTCGCTGGCCATGGTGCAGGCGATCACGAAGCATCCCATGACGATCATCTCGATCTTGATCGTGCTTTTCGGCATCGACCCGTTTTTCACCTTCATGTCCCTGTTTGTGTTCCCCCTGTGCCTCATCCCGGTGCGCATGATCTCCAAGAGCGTGCGCCGCAGCGGAAAGATCGAGGTGGGCGCCGCCTCGGAGATGCTCGTGCGCATGCATGAGGCCATCGGCGGCATCCGGCTGGTGAAGGGAAACTCGCGTGAGGAGTATGAGCTGGCGCGTTTTGAAAAGGGCAACCGCACCAGCTCCATCGACACGCTGAAGTTCAACAAACTGGCGGACCTCTCGTCCTCGATCGTTGAGACCGTGGCCTCCCTCGGTGTGGCTGCCGGCCTGGTCTATTGGTGGTACATGGAGCGCACCGCGGCGGATTTCTTCATCCTTGTGCTGGCGCTCACGCAGATGTACCCGCCCATCAAAGAGCTCAGCCGCATCGGCCTCACCACGCAGAAGACCCTGGCCGCCTCCGAGGCTGTCTTTGACCTGCTCGACCGCGAGCCGGAGGTGATGGACCGGAAAGGCGCGGTCGAAATGCCGCGCGCGCGTGGTGCCATCAGCCTGCGGGACGTGTGTTTCGCCTACACCGGCCAGGACGGGAGGAAACTCGACAAGCTGGCGCTGAACAGGGTCACTTGTGACTTTGAACCGGGCAAATTCTATGCGCTTGTCGGCCCCAGCGGATCAGGGAAAAGCACCATCTTCTCCCTGCTCATGCGCTACTACGATGTCGATCAGGGCAGCATCCAGATCGACGGACGCGACATCCGGAACGTCACCCAGCGCTCGCTGCGGGACAACATCGGCATCGTCAGCCAGGACGTGTTCCTGTTTCATGACACCGTCTGGGAGAACATTCGCTACGGCCGCCTCGACGCGACCAAGGAAGAAATCCTGGCCGCCGCGCGCAAGGCGCATGTCGATGCCTTTGTGCAGGAGTTTCAGGAAGGTTACGAAAGCATCGTCGGCGATGGCGGCTCCAAGGTCTCCGGCGGCCAGAAGCAGCGCATCTCCATCGCGCGCACCATCCTCAAGAACGCGCCCATCCTGCTGCTCGACGAGGCCACCTCCGCGCTGGACACGGAAAGCGAGCGCTTCATCCAGGAATCGCTCCACGATCTCGCGGAGGGGCGCACGGTCATCGCCATCGCCCACCGCCTCTCCACCGTGCTGGCCGCGCACAAGATCATCGTCATGCAGGACGGGAGGATCGAGGCGATCGGCTCGAATGAGGAACTGCTGCGCACTTGCCCGCTCTACCAGCGGCTCCACCAGTTGCAGTTCAAGACAGCTGACGAACCCGCGGATGGAACCCTCATTCCCGCCGGCGCATGACCCGGGCGGGACAAGACACCGCGCGGCGGGTTCTGGTGGTCGTCTACCTTGGCGCGCACTGGCGCTCCCTGCTGCCCACCGCGCAGTTTCTGGCTGAAAGCGGCCACGCGGTCCATGTCTTGTTCGCGCGGCCTTATCCCGGCTGGGAGGCGGATGCCGCCCAGGCGGCGCAGCACGGTTTCGAGGCAGCGGATGCCGCCGGACGCACGGTCACGCCAGGAATGCAGCCCTTGTCCAAAAAACAGCGCAACCAGTGCCGGCTGTCCGCGCGCAGTGTTCTCCGCGCCGGCTTCAAGCTGCGCGCCTATGCCGCGCAGGTGCGTGACTTCCTCATGCGCATGCGTCCTGCGGCCATTTTCCTGCCGGAGGAGAATCTCGAATACCTCTCCCATGTGCTCACGCGGGAGGCCGCGCGTCTCGGAGTGCCCTCGCTGGTGCTGCCCTACACGCTCGATAACCCGCTGGAGGCCTGCGAGGCCTATCACGGCCATCCCAGGCATCAGGTGCGCGGTTTCTTCCGGCGGTGGTTCATCCAAAAGCATCCGCACTGGGCGCGTGAGCATCGTGGCACCGCCCTGCTGCGCCTGCCGTTCCGCGCCGCGCTCGCCATGCAGTGGTTT
This sequence comes from Verrucomicrobiaceae bacterium, assembly GCA_015075365.1. Lineage (GTDB taxonomy): Bacteria > Verrucomicrobiota > Verrucomicrobiia > Verrucomicrobiales > Verrucomicrobiaceae > Prosthecobacter. The sequence continues at coordinate 852,007 of JABTUN010000002.1, read as the reverse complement.
GGCTTCGCGCCGCCTGATCCGTGGCAGAACACCTGCTCCTTCGCCTCGCATGTGCTGCTGGAAAGCGAGGCCGCGCGCCGCGCTTATGCCTCCAGCGGCATTCCAGACGAAAAATTCGCCATTATCGGCTCCGCCGTGCATGACCGCATGGCGGTCATTTTGAGCTGTGAGGCTGACAACCGCGCCGGATTGCTCCAGGAGCTCGGTCTGGACCCGAAACGACCCGTTTTTCTCGCCGCCATCCCGCCGGACCAGTTCAACACCGGCCGCAGCGGTGGTGAATTCGCCGCCCATCGCGAGATCGTCGCCTTCTGGCTCGAAACACTCGCCGCCACAGGCTGGAGCGTGGTGGTGAACCTGCATCCGCACCTCAAGCCTGAGAAGATCGACTTCGGCGCGTGGCCGAACGTGAAACACTGCTCCCGCCCCACCGCGGAGGTGATTCCGCTCTGCGATGTCTTCGTTGCGAGCATCTCCGCCACCATCCGTTGGGCCGTTGCCTGCGGCAAGACAGTCATCAATCACGACCTCTACCTGTACCGCTACGACGATTACAAGGGCGCGCCCGGCGTCCTCCATCTCGAAACGAAGGCGGACTTTGCCGCTGAGGTCGCCCGTATCGCCCGGCAGGTCCCCCAAGCGGTTCCCCATGCCGAATGGGGCATTCTCGATGGCAAATCTGGCGAACGGTTGCTAAGCCTCCTCTCCACTCTCATCTCCTCCCGAACACACACATGAAAGCAGCACTCATCGGCCTTGGACGCATGGGCCTCCGCCATCTCGATAATCTTCTCGCCCTCAAACTCGACGTCGTCGGTGTTTGTGACCCGTTTGAGCAAAGCCGCGTCGCGGCGAAGGAAAAGGCATCGCTATCCGATGACCGGTTGTTTGCCGATGCAGCGGAGATGGTCGCAAAATCGAAGCCGGAACTGCTCATCATCGCCACCACGGCCCCCGTGCATGCCGAATTGACCATTTTGGCCGCGCAGTCGGGTGTGAAAGCCATTCTGTGCGAAAAGCCGATGGCCACCAGCCTCGCAGCCGCGCGGCAGATGATCGACGCCTGCGCCAAAACGGGCACCAAGCTGGCCATCAACCACCAGATGCGCTTCATGGATCAATACACGATCCCGAAGGCGATGCTCGATAGCGAGCAGTTCGGCGGCGTGACGAGCATTCATGTCTCCGCGGGGAATTTCGGCCTCGCGATGAACGGCAGCCACTATTTCGAGATGTTCCGCTACATCGCCGGCGCCGCGCCAGTGGAGGCGCAAGGCTGGTTCAGCGCGGAAACGGTGCCGAACCCGCGCGGGCCGCAGTTTGAGGACCGTGCGGGCTGTGTGCGCCTTGTCGCCGCCAACGGCGTGCGCTTCACGATGGATTGCAGCAGCGATCAAGGCCACGGCTGCCGCGTGTGCTACACCGCGCGCAACGGCCAGATCTTCGTCGATGAGCTCGGCGGCCGCATGGACTGGACTGTGCGCCAGAAGGAGCACCTCAGCATGCCCACCACGCGTTACGGCATGCCGTGGGAGGATGGCGCGCGCAAGATCGAGCCCGCTGACGCGCTCGTGCCCTCGCTGCGCGTCACGGAGGCGCTGCTGGCTGGTGAAAACTACACCACCGGCGCGGACGGCCTGCTGGCCATCCGCGCGCTGGTCGCCGCGCATGTCTCGGACGAGCAAGGCCACCGCGTCGTGCGCCTTGATGAGGCGCTGCCGGAGGAGCGTGTGTTTCCCTGGGCCTGACGAGGAGGAAATTCTTGCCAAGCCGGGGTCGTGACGGCATGGCTGCGGCCTGATGATCGACCTTAACGACAAGAAAATCGCCGTCCTCAAGGGCGGTCCCGGCTCGGAGCGCGAGGTGTCCCTCAAAACGGCTGAAAGTGTGGCGGAGGCGTTGCGATCCCTCGGTGCGCAGGTGCTGGAGGTCGATGTCGCCGGCCCTGACTTCGATGTGCCCGCGAATGTCTTCATCGCGATGAATCTCATTCATGGCACTTTTGGCGAAGATGGCCGCATCCAGGCCATTTTGGAGGAGCGCGGCATCCGTTACACCGGCGCGGGCGTTGCCAGCAGCCGCATCGCGTTCGACAAGGCCCTCAGCAAGCAGCGCTTCATCGCCGCCGGTGTGCCCACGCCGCGCTCGCAGGTGTACCCGCTGGATGGCCGCGAGAAGCTCGAAATCGGCTTTCCGCTGGTCGTCAAACCGCCGCGCGAGGGCTCCAGCGTGGGCGTTCATATCTGCCATCATCAAAGCGAGTTCGACGCCGCGGTCGCGGACGCGAAGAAGTTCGGCTCCGACACGCTGATCGAGGATTATATCGCCGGGAAGGAGCTCACCATCGGCATTTTGGGGGACCAGGTGCTGCCCATCATCCATATCGAGCCTGTGGACGGCTTCTACGACATGAACAACAAGTACCCGTGGATGACCGGCAAGGGAAAGACGCTCTATCACTGCCCCGCGCCGCTTGCTCCCGAGGTGACCCGGCGTGTGCAGGACGCGGCGCTGGCCGCCTTCCGCTCCTGCGGCACGGAGGTTTATGGCCGCGTGGATGTGATGCTGCGTGACAGTGATCAATCGCCTTTTGTGCTCGAGATCAACACCATTCCCGGCATGACCAGCAGCTCCTTGCTGCCCAAGGCGGCCCGGGCGGTCGGCATTGAGTTTCCGGAGCTCTGCGCGCGCATCATCGAGCTGTCGCTGGCCGCGCGGCCTTGACGCGGCTTACGCGATGATGTCGTGCACCACCTCGCCGGCGATGTCCGTGAGGCGAAAGTCGCGTCCAGCATAGCGGTACGTCAGCTTTTCGTGGTTCAGGCCCATGAGGTGCAGAATCGTGGCGTGCAGGTCGTGGATGTGGACCTTGTTTTCGGCGGCGTAGTAGCCGTAATCATCTGTCGCACCATGGGCGATGCCGCTTTTCACACCGCCACCGGCCAGCCACATGGTAAAGCCGTGCGGATTGTGGTCGCGCCCGTCCGTGCCCTGCGCGGTGGGCGTGCGGCCGAATTCACCGCCCCACAGCACGAGCGTGTCGTGGAGGAGGCCGCGGGACTTCAGATCCCGCAGCAGGCCGGCGATGGGTTTATCGACCTCGGCGGCGTTTTTGGTGTGGCCTTTGAGCAGGTCGCCGTGCTGGTCCCACTGCACAAAGGCATCACTGTGGGTGACCTGGACAAAACGCACGCCGCGCTCGGCAAAACGCCGCGCCATGAGGCACTGGCGGCCGAAGTTCGCCGTCACCGGATCATCCAGGCCGTAGAGCTTGCGCGTGGCCTCCGTCTCGCCGGTGATGTCCTGAAGCTCGGGCATGGAGGTCTGCATGCGGTAGGCTAGCTCAAAGGAGTCGATGCGTGCCTCGAGCGCGCTGTTCGCGCCGGTGGTTTCCAGATGGCTGCGGTTGAGATCGGCGGCAAAGTCGAGCTGCATGCGTTGCAGGGCGGGAGAGAGCCGCTCATTGCGGATGTGGCGCACGACGGCCTGGTCCGCGGCCACGCTGGCATTGCCCAGGGGGGTGCCTTGCGTCCAGGCAGGGAGGAAGCCGGAGCCCCAGTTGTTCACGCCGCCGTGGGCCAGCGTGGGGCAGATGGTGATGAAGGCTGGCAGGTCCGTGTTTTCCGTGCCCAAGCCGTAGCTGATCCACGAGCCCATGCTCGGGCGCACAAAGGTGTCGCTGCCCGTGTGCAGCTTCAGCAGCGCCCCGCCGTGTGCCGGATTCGTGCCGTGCATTGAGCGGATGATGCACAGGTCGTCCACGCAGCGGCCCACATTGGGGAAGAGATCGCTGACCGGCAGCCCGCTCTGGCCGTAGTGCTTGAACTTCCAGGGGGAGCGCAGCAGCGCGCCAGTCTCGGCGAATTTCACGCGCGGCAGCGCAAAGGGCGGCGGCTTGCCGTGGTCGCGGTCCAGCAGCGGCTTCGGGTCAAAGGTGTCCACCTGCGAGGGGCCGCCCTTCATCAGCAGAAAGATGATGCGCTTCGCGCGGGGGGCGAAATGCGGCTTTTTGGGGGCCAGCGGGTTTACAGCGGCGGCGTTCGCCTCGCTGGCGAGCAGTCCTTGCAGCGCGAGCATGCCAAAGCCCGCGCAGGAGTTGCGCAGCATGTCTCGGCGGCTCTGGGTGGCGGCAGGGGCGTTCATGACGGCTTTGAATACGCACACGCAGCCTCGTTCCTCTCATCGGCCGGCCTCAGACCGGCAGGCCGCGTGCCCGAAGAAAGGGGACCAGTTCCTCCACGCCGAAATCGGCCAGGATTTCGCCATCCCAATCCATCGTGGGGGCCTTCGACTGGCCGCTGAGGTCGATCATGCGCTGCATGGCCTCCCGGTTGCCGCTCACGGTGATCTTGGTGAAGGGAATGTCCCGCGCCTCCAGGTAGTCGAGCACCTCGTCGCACCACGGGCAGCCGGTTTTGACATAAAGATCGGGCTTGGGCATGCGTGAATGATGCGCCGGGAACGCCAACTGGCAACCGTCGTGTGCGGGATTCCCGGTTGACCGGGGGGATGCCTCGCCTAGAATCTTCCCCGCAGTCCTTCCGAGCACCCCCAGCCCGCTCCGAGGCTCGTCCCTTCACCGCGAAAGTTCACCTGCATGCGCCATCCCAGTCCTCTGAAAGCGCTGTTTGTGCCGATCAGCCGCAGGGTTGATCCGACGGGACACCTCATCGCCATGTCCGCTTGCGGACATTTCGAGCGGCCTGGTCCGGCCCTGGCCGGCCTCACGGACTGCGACAGCCCCCGGTGGCAGCGTTTCCGGCCCGTGACAGGGCCGTGGACGCACCGGAGCGGCCCAGGGGAAATGGCACGACGCCTGTCCCCGGCCGCCCGCCGCCCCGTGCCGGACTGTCCGCCAGACACACAACCAAACCCGAACGCAACCACCCCACATGTCCAACAACTCCAATCGCAACCGCAACCGCCGCCGCCGCAATTTCGACCGTGGCGACCGCTCTGGCGGCAATGAAACCGTCCCGCGTCCCTCGGGCCGCACCCAGCCGGGCTTCTTCCAGAAGATCCTCGGCCTTTTCGGCATCGGCAAATCCAAGCCCGTCTCCCGCCCGCCGAACCCCTCCGCCGCCAGCCGCCAGCAGGCCCAGGCACAGCGCCAAGGCGGTGAAAGCCGCCCGCCGCGCGAGCCGAAGCCCCGCCGCGAGCAGACGCCCGTCAACCCCGCCGAAATCACCACGGAGCGCCTTTACGTCGGCAACCTCTCCTACGACGCCACCGAGAGCGACCTTTTCGAGCTCTTCAACGGCGTCGGCAGCGTCCGCAATGCCGAGGTCGTGGTGAACAGCCGCACACAGCGCTCCAAGGGCTTCGCCTTTGTCACCATGGCCAGCCTGGAGGAGGCCCGCCGCGCCGTGGCCGAGCTTTCCGGCAAGGATTTCATGGGCCGCCCGCTGCAGCTCAGCGGCGCCAAGCCCAACACCCGTGGCGACGATGCCGGCGGCCGGGATTCCCAGCCGCAGGAGGAAGCCGCCCCCGCGGCCGCGTAAGCCACGCCCTCTGATTTCCCAAAGCCCGCAGGCCGCCGTGCTTGCGGGCTTTTTTCTGCCCTCGAAACGGACGGCGGTCTTCCTTTCCGCGTCCGGGTCAGAGCATGGTGTGCTCCAGGGCCTGCACCTCTTTTTTGACGAGCGCGCCCACGCGATGCTTCGCCAGATAGACCTGCGCGGCATTGATGCCGAGCGCCTCGGAGGTTTTCTTCACGCCCCAGCCTTTCATCACATAGCAGTCGAAGATCTGGAACTGGCGCGGGGAGACCTTGGCCTTCACGCGCTCCAGCGCGGCGGCGGTGATGTTGTCCCGCCACTCACGGTCCCAGATTTTCTCCAGCATGTTGTCCTTCTCCTGGGACAGGCGCTCGACAATCTGCGTGCTGGTGTCCTCGGAGTCGGCATTCCCCTGGTCGGCGAGCGAGGGCTGGCGTTTGCGGGCGCGGAAGACATCAAGAATGCGCCAGCGGGTCATTTGCAGCAGCCAGGCCTTGAAGGAGCCGGCACGGGGGTCGTACTGCCCCTTTTGCACCTGGCGGGCGATCGCGATGATCGTCTCCTGGATGACATCGAAGGCCTCTTCCCGTGTCAGGCCGGCCTTGGTGGCCACGGAGAAGATGAGGCGCCAGTAGGTCTGGTAAAACTCGTTCCAGGTGCGCTGGTCCTCCCAGTTGTTCAAGCGCTCGATGAGGCTCTTGCGGGTCTTTTCCCACAAGCCTTTCTCTTTTTTGACCTCTTCGGGAATGACGTCGTCCAAGGGCGGCACTTTGGTGGCTGGTTCACTCATCACCGTGGATTCTCAACGGATGCAAGCCGCTGTCAAACCTTTGAAACCCGCGGCACGCGCTGAATTTCAGCGATAGAAATCCGCCTTCGACGGCGGGGTTCGTCATGATCCGCGCCGCGCCCCGTTCGACACGGTTTTCGGACGATTTCGAATGGATCACGCAACCCCTGCCGGTGGAGGCTGGAAGCGTGCCGTGTCCTGGGCCAGTTCCTTCTCCGCGGCAAGCGCCAGGCCGCTCAAGTCGCCCATGATGCGCACCAGCAGTGGAATGAGCGCCTCGGTGCCGATTTGGGCCAGCTTGACCGCGCGGGCGTATTCGTTGTCCGCTTTTTCGGGCACATGGAGGGTCCCGCTGACCGGCGGATGACCGTCGAGATAGGGATGCGCGGTGTTTTCCAACGCCGTCATGCATTCGCGGAACGCGGTCTCGATTCGCTGCGCCACCGTGCGCGCGTGAAAGTAGAGTTTTTCCCCGTTCTGGTGACCGGAGCTGTTCGCAAAGATCAGCTCCAGGGAGCGGCTGGCACGGGATGCCTCCATGATCTCGCCCGTGATGCGCGCCAGAGAGCGCTGCGCGGCCAGCAGGCGCTCGAGCTGCGCGTGCTGCCCGGGGTCATCACCTTGACGGTCACGCCAGTCATCCAGGGCGGCGCGGAGGCGGTTCGTGGTGGCGGTTTCAAACGGAGCCATGCGCTCCGCCAGCTCACGCAGTTGATTCCGCGTCTGTGAGAGCCCCGCCTCCGCCACGGCGGCCGTGCTGCCACTGAGTCCGAACTCGGCGGGCGTGGTGAGCGTGTAATGCGCGGCAATGAGGTCCGCGCCCGCGGTCTGGTCCGTCAGTTTGCCCAGCAGCGCGTGATACGCCGGCAGCATGGCCTCGTAGGCCTTGGCGTGGGCCAGCATGGCGTCGTGCGCCTCCTTCCAGGTGCCCTGGCGTCCGGGCTCCAGCGGCGTGACGCGCATGAAGTGGAACAGATTGAGATAAAAGGCGTCGAGATGCCTGTCCGACTCGTCCGCGGCCTGCCGGTCCTGCGCCATGCGCGCGGCATCGCGAAAGCGCACCTTGTCCAGCGACACCTGCAGCTCGTGCTGGAAGTAGTGGCGGGTGAGATCGCGGCTGGTGGTGTTGAAATCCTTGAACAGACCCGCGGCGGGCTCCTCCAGCCGGAAAACGCCCTCCGCGCCGATGGCCAGCGCCGCCTTCACGCGGTCGGAATCGGCCGGATGCGTGTGATTCCACGCCGTTTTCGATTCGGAGACGCTCTGCTCCAGCTTTTGACGGACATGCGCGGGCATCACCTTCTCACGCCAGGCCACGAGCGCCGTCAGATCGTCCGGCAGCTCGCGGGACTGGAAGGTTTGATACGCGTCATTCATCGCCACGCCATGCGCCACGCCCAGCGCGCGCAGGCGCTCCGCCGTGCGCGCAAACTCGCTGCTGCCCGCCAGTTTCGCCTCGTAGCTGTCCGCGTCGAACTCCATCTGCCGGGACATGAAGCAACTGATGGCGTGGCCGACGCTCATGAGCAGCCACAGAATCTTCCGCCCGGCCCACACGCCGCCTTTTGCCAGCAGGAAGACGATTTTAAGATACCACTCGTCCGTCTGCGCCCAGCCCTCGAGGCGCTCGTCCCAGTGATCGCGCTCATACACGACCCGGGCGAACCACGCGTTCACGCTGCGGATGATGTAGCTCAGCCGCATGCCCGCGCCTTGGGCGAAATGCCCGAACTCATGCGCCAGCACACCGGCGAGTTGGCGCATCGACATGCCCGCCACCAGCGGCGCGCCGATCACCAGCACCAGATCACTCCCCAAAAAGCTCACCCAGCCGCGGCGGAAGCCCGCGGAGGCGTTCACCTGTGTGTCGAGGCGGATTTCCCGAGGAACCGGCGCGCCGACGTGCTGGCAGATCTTTTCCACAAAGGCGAAAAGCAGCGGTTCAGCCTTCTCCGAAAGCTGGAAAGGCGGCGGACCCTGGCTGGCGCGTGAAAAGAGCGGCTTGATGAGAAACAGCACAAAAATAAGGCCCGCCACCGCCGGTCCGAGATAGGCCACCAGCGCCAGGATCACGCCACGGCCCTCCACATGCTGGAAAATCACCACGTCATTCACCAGATGCCACCAGATGGCCCAGCCGACGGCGGCAATGAGCGCCAGATAGATGAGCGGCAGCAGGATCATCGCCAGCGCCACAATGGCGAGACCCGCTTGATACAGCCAGGACACGCGGGTCGGTTCCATGCGTCCGGAGAACGCATCCAGCGGCGAAAGGGCGGTGGAGTCAGTCATGCGCGAATTTCCACGCTGCATATCAGGCCACTGGAAAAGCGTCAATCATGAGGAAGTAGGCCAAAAAAAACGCGGGAGCCTTTGCAGGCTCCCGCGCGGGGTGAGTTCGTTGATGGTGAAGGATTCGCGCTTATTCAGCGGCGGCGGCCTTCTTTTTGGCAGGAGCCTTTTTCTTCGGGGCGGCATCGCCTTCGGCGGCAGCGGCTGCTTTTTTCTTCGCAGGAGCCTTTTTCTTGGCGGGTGCCTCGGCGGCACCGGCCTCAGGGGCTTCGGCGGCTTCCGCGGCAGGAGCCTCGGCGGTCTTCGGCACGTAGGCATCGACCCACTCGATGAAGGCCATCGGAGCAGAGTCCGTGCGGCGCTGGCCGAGCTTGGTGATGCGGGTGTAGCCGCCGACGCGGTCCTTGGAGGCGACGGCGATCTCCTCGAAGAGCTTCTTCACCGCGTCCTTGTGGCGGAGCTTGGAGAGGGCGGTGCGGCGGGCGTGCAGCGTGCCGCGCTTGCCGAGGGTGACGAGCTTCTCGGCATAAGGGCGGAGCGCCTTGGCCTTGGCGAGCGTGGTGCGGATGCGACGGTGCTCGATGAGGGAGCAGGTCAGGTTCATCAGCAAGGCATCGCGGTGGTCCTGCTTGCGCTGGAGTTTAACGATCTTTCTTCCGTGTTTCATGTCTGTGTTGGAGTCTTTCTAGGCTTCCGGGTTGATCTTATTCGTCGTCTTCGACATCGGGCAGATGGCTGTCCATCAGCTTCGTGAAGCCAAGGGCGTCGCCTTCCTCATCCTCTTCATCGAGCATGGTGCTGCGGGCCAGGAGGGAGACGCCGCCGGGGGTGGGCTCAAGCAGCGCGGGGTCGAATTTCATGCCAAGGGAGAGGCCCAGCTCGGCCAGCTTTTCCTTGATCTCGGTGAGGGACTTCTTGCCAAAGTTGCGGTAGCGGAGCATCTCGCCCTCGGTCTTCATGGCCAACTGGCCGACCGAGGTGATGTTGGCGTTGTTGAGGCAGTTGGCGGCGCGGACGGAGAGCTCGATCTCGTTGACGCTCATGTTCAGGAGCTTGCGCAGCTCGCTGTTTTCCTCGCTCTGGGCCTCCGGAGCGGCCTCAAACTCGATGGCCTTGTCGTCATAGTTGACGAACACGTCGAGGTGGTGGCGCAGGATGGCGGCGGACTGGAGCAGGGCGTCGCTGGGATTGATGCGGCCGTCCGTCCAGATGTCGAGCACCAGCTTGTCATAGTCGGTGTTCTGGCCCACGCGGGTGTTTTCCACCGCGTACTTCACGCGGGTGACCGGGCTGTAGATGGAGTCGATCGGGATCACGCCGATGGGGGTGTCCGGGCGCTTGTTTTCCTCCCAGGTGGAGAACCCGCGGCCGACGCGGACCTCGAACTCGCACTCGAACTTGGTCTTCTTGTCGAGCGTGCAGATGATCTGGTCCTTGTTGATGACCTCGTAGTGGTTGTCCTCTTTGATGTCACCGGCGGTGATCACGCCTTCTTTTTCCACAGTGATGGAGAGCAGGCTGGGCTCCTTGTTGTCGCCGTTGTGCTTGAAGCGCACCTTCTTGAGGTTCAGCACGATCTGCACCACGTCCTCCAGCACACCGGGAAGGGTGGAGAACTCATGCTCGACCCCGCGGATCTTCACGGAGGTGATGGCGGCGCCTTCGAGCGAGGAGAGCAGGACACGGCGGAGGGAGTTGCCGATGGTGTGGCCGTATCCCTTGTCAAAGGGCTCGGCGACGAACTGGGCGTAGGTTTCGGTGGCGGTGGCCTCGTTGCGGACGAGGCGATTCGGCATTTCGAATCGGGCTAGGCGTACGGACATGTGGTTTGCAGATGTGACCGGGTTACCTCCGGGCGAGAACCCTGCACATCTCAAAGAGAGGCAGGCACGGAGACCAACGGCGAATTTTCAGGGGGACTCGCGAGGGGCGGGGATTATGGGGGAGGCATGCGCCTTTGCAAGCGCGGATTTTGATCGTGAAAAACCGCCTTCGTGGCTGTCCGGCCCATCCGCAGCCCGGTGCCGGCCGGTCTCAGGCCCGTGTGACGCGTTTCCAGAAGAAATCCAGCTCCCGCGCCAGGACGCTCATCACCTGCGCGGGCGTGGCCTGGAGCGCGCCGGACTCCGCCTCCTTGATGATGCGCTGCATGGCATAGAGGGCGGTCACGCTGGCGGGATCGAGATGCACGGCGTCGAGCATGGGCTCCACGACGGCGGGGAAGGCGTCGCTCATGCGCAGGATGGACCAGCTCTGCTGCTCGCGGTCGGTTTTGAAGATCACGAGCTTCACTTTCGGCGGCGTTTCACCCAATGCCTCGGCGCCCGCGGCGGTCTGGGCCTGTCTTCCCGCGGCGAAACTCGACAGCGTGCGCCAGTAGGCGCTGTCCGCGAAGCCGCCCATGCCAAAAAGGATCTCCAGCCCCTGCAAGGACCAGCACATGACATGATGGCCGGTCAGACCGGGCAGCTCATGCTCGCTAAGGCGCACCAGCGGAAAGCGGCGGCCGGCCAGCCGGATCAGCTCCACCAGCTTCGCGTGGTCGAGCGGCAGGGTTTCCGCCTCCGCGGACATCTGGAGGCGCAGCGCCTCGTAGCGGCCCAGCAGCGTGTCACGCGCGTCTTCGGTGGCGGCGGGGTGCGCCGCGGACGGCACGGGAGTGGCCAGCACCGGGGCAGGGTGGGTGCCCGCGGCCAGCGGCGTCGTGGCAGGAACCACCGCGGGACTGACGGCGGGCGCGGTGGCCGTGGCCGCCGCCACGGGCGCTGCGCTGCTCATCACCTCCTCCAGCTTGGTCATGCTGCCGTTCGAGGCGTGGCCGGGCTCACCCTCGGGCTCTGGGGAGACGGCGGGCTGGCGCAGCTTCCCCAGCATTTCCCGCAGGCGTTCAAAGGCGCTGGCCGCCCGCGCTGACAGCTCGGGATTGGGATTGAACCCGGCATCCGCGGCCCTGGGTGCCGCCGCCATCTCGGCCGGAGGCATCGGCAGATCCGGTTCGTTTTCCTGCGGCAGCGCGGCCACCGGCTCCGCGAGGCCCTCCGCGATGTTTTTCGCGCGTTGCGTCGTCGTGGCATCGAAAATCTGATGCGGATCGCTTTCCACCGGCATCGCGGGCATCGGCTGCATCGTCTCTTCGCCGCCCGGCGTGCCCGCGGGCACCGCCACCGTGGTGGAGACCATGTCCTCCGGCCTCTCCTCGATGATGCCACCCGCAAATCCCTGGCCCGGCGAGGGCGCGGTGTTCTGAAACACCTCCCACTGCCTCGCCAGATGCCGCAGGAAGCCGCGCGCGGACACGGAGCCGAGCGGGCGGCCCAAAAAGTGGCGCGGCACATCGACAAAGGCCTCAAACTCCCGCGCCTGCTCCGGCGTCACGTCCGCGATGTCCAGCCGCATGCGCAGCAGCTCCGCCGCCTCCGCCATGCCGATCCCGCGCAGCAGCATCTGCGAGGCCGTCAGGCGGTCCTCCATCGCGCTCGGCAGGTGGTGGCCAAAGGTGGCCTGCCACACGTCTTGATTCAGGCTCAGCACGACATGCACGCCGTCCATCTCCGCCATGTCGAGCAGCAGGGACGCGATCTTCAGCCCCGCCTCCGGATTGCGGTAATACGCGTCCAGGTGATCGACCAGGATCACCACCGGCCGCCACAGTCCCAGCACCCGCAGGAAGTTCAGCGGCCCTTCGCTGTCCTCATCCGCCGCCAGCGCGCGCACCGGCACGCTCGAGGCCGCCGTGCCCTCCTGTGCGTGGCTCATCAACGCGTTCATCCATGCCTCCAGCACCGGCATCGGGGCGGGGATGCTGCGCGCGGCCTGCTCCGTCAGCGGTTTCCTCAGCGACGCGCCATGCCGGCGGATCCAGTCGCCGATCAGCCGCGCCGCGCCGGCCGGATCAAAAATCTCCACCGGGTTGCTTCCCAGCACGCGCTTCGCCTGGTCGGCATTGGCGCATGGCAGCCGCCCGGAGGCGATCAGCTCCCGCAGCAGCGCCGCGCACACGCCCGCGCAGGCCTCCCGCAGCCGTGTCCAGCCCGCGCGCCCGTTTTCCGCGCGCGCCATCGCCTCCAGGCCGCGTTTCGACACGGAGGCCAGGGAAATGTCATCCTCCAGGCGGAAGGCCAGCGGCACCAGCACCACCTGCCCGCCCGCGGCGGAGGCGAGGCGGCCCAGGAGATGGGTTTTTCCATATCCGGCGCGTGGCGCCGTCAGCAGCAGCAGCGGCTGGCCGCCGCGCGCCCCGTTCCGTTCGTCGATCGTCGCCGTCAGTTGGTTCAGCACGTCCGCGTTCATGCCCGGCACGCTGCGGTTTTCCTCCACGGCAAAGGGACCCGGGCACACATCATCCGCGAAGGGATTCGGCAGCGCGTCTTCCCCGGCCATGGCCGGGAAAGCCGGGGCATCGGAAGATGGAGGAGGCGCTGGAGATTCTGGGCTTTCCACGAAACAGGAGGCGTCTGTTTTGATACGAGCAGGTTTTCGCCAGTATTTATGCCGAATCGACTCCCTCATAAAGTAAAGTTTTGGTCTGGCCTCCCCTTGCAGCCCCGCGGAAGAGCCAGAACTCCCGCCTCCGATGCCAGAAGCGCCTCTCTCACCTCTTACTTCTACGCTCTCACGTCCCGCCTCCGCCCTCACCCGCCATGCAACGCCTCCTCCTCTTCCTCGCCGCCGTCTCGTGCCTCGCCGCCGAGACGCCGCTCCCCCTCACGCTGCAATCCCGCGCCCCCTCCGGCAAAACGACCCTCGTCAAAGAGCAATGGCTCCCCTCCCGCACCGCCATCATCGTCTGCGACATGTGGGATCTCCATCACTGTAAAAATGCCGTTATCCGTGAGGGCGAGATGGCTCCCCGCTTCAATCAGGTCCTCGAAAAGGCCCGCCAGGAAGGCGTCCTCATCATCCACGCCCCCAGCTCCTGCATGAAGCCCTACGAGGGCACGCCCGCCCGCGAGCGCGCCAAGTCCGCCCCCGCCGCCGCGCGCCTGCCCGACAAGATCGGCGAATGGTGCAAGCAAATCCCCAGCGAGGAGCTGGCCGTCTATCCGCTCGATCAATCCGACGGCGGCGAGGACGACGATCCCGCCGAGCACGCCAAATGGGCCGCTGAATTGACCGCCAAGGGCCTCAACCCCCGCGCACCGTGGACAAAGCAGATCGACACCCTCCGCATCGACCAGGAAAAAGACGCCATCAGCGACAGCGGCGTCGAGATTTGGAACCTCCTCGAGGCGCGCCGCATCGACAACGTCATCCTCATGGGCGTCCACACCAACATGTGCGTCGCCGGCCGCCCCTTCGGCCTGCGCCAGATGGCCAAAAACGGCAGGCACGTCGTCCTCATGCGCGACATGACCGACACCATGTACAATCCCGCCCGCTGGCCCTTCGTCAGCCACACCCGCGGCACGGAGCTCTTCATCCAGCACGTCGAGCGCCTCATCTGCCCCACCATCACCTCCGACCAGTTCATCGGCGGCAAACCCTTCACCTTCAGCGACGCCACCGCCGGCAAAAAACGCCTCCAGATCCTCCTCCTCGGCGACAGCACCACCGAGGCCGGCATCCCCAAGAAACTCGCCCCCGGCGAGCCCCAGTTCGAGGACACCCTGCGCATCCTCCTCGCCGCCCAGCCCGGCCTGCCCCCCGCCGATGTCTATAATGAAGGCGTCAGCGGCGAATACATCCGCCGCCTGCTCGACACCCGCTACGACAAGGCCGTCAAGACCAAGCCCCAGGCCGACTACATCTTCATCCGCTACGGCCTCAACGACCGCGCCAAGGTCAAGGACTTCCCCGCCCAGTTCCCCAAGGACTTCCGCGAGCTCCTCGCCCGCCTCCGCCAGGATCACCCCCGGGCCATGCTCATCCCCATGACCTGCATCCCCTACGCGCCCGACAACCTCCACGACGACATCAACGCCCTCATCAAGCAGATCGCCGCCGAGGAAAAGCTCACGCTCTTCGACATCGCGCCACGTTACCTCGCCGAGTTGAAGAAAAACCCCGACGGCCTCAACTACCGCCGCTACGCGCTCGCCAAGATCCCCGAAAACCTCCGCCCCTTCGCCACGCCCTACCTCCAGCCCGGCACGGATCCCCAGGTCGTCGTCCTCGACAACCGTCTCGACGGCATCTTCGGCCACCTCCCCGGCTGGGCCGGCGACCGCCACCCCACGCTCGCCGGCTACAACATCATCGCCGACGAGACCGCCAAGTGGCTCGCGCCCGTGATCCGGAAAAAATAGCCGCCTCCATGCCTCCCGCCCGCGGCGGGGCAGCGCCAAGGGCCGCAAACGCCTCCGCCTGGGGCAGCACCACGCCGCGCGCTACACGATCGGCGGCTCGATCGTGATCGTCCGCTCCGCGCTCGTGCGTGTGCCGGAGCTGTTGCTCACCTCCGTCATCAGCTTCACCACATTTCCCACCACGAAGGGGCCGATCACGTTCCCCGTCGCCTCCAGCGGCTCGCTGTGGGTGAAGCCCGTGTCCACGCCCACCACCATCCACTTGATCAGCCGCGTCGTCGCGTGCTCCCCGCCGCCCGGCACATACTCCGCCTCCACATGCAGGCCGTTCTCCCCGCCCTGCACCACCGTGCTGATCTCGATGATCCCCGGCGCCGGCGTGCCGCCCTCCGTCGGGATGCTGGAGAGCGCCTCGTATTCCGGCGATCCCGGATCGTAGCTGGCCTTCATCACCTTGTACCACTTCTTGATCAGCGCGTCCGTCTCCTCGTTGAGGTCCTCCAGATCCTTCTTCGTCCCTGCCAGCACCCCGTCCGCGTCACTGCGCGCCTGCACCTGCGTCGTATAGCCGTCCAGCAGCGCCTTGAACATCGCCGCCGTGTGGTCCACGCCCTGCACCATCCGCGTGATCGGCGGCAGCGCCGGCGTGTGCGCCGCCCGCGCCGTGTTCACCCGCACCCACAGCGGGTACAGCATCCGCGCCCGCTCCAGGATAGTCCCTTCGCTGCGCGGGGAGGTTTGATACACATCCTTCAGGTCCTTCATGATCAGCACATCCTCGCTGTGGTGGCCCTCGATGATCTGCGCCACCCGCGTGCCCAGCAGCTTCAGCTTCGCCAGCGTCGTCTGCTGCGCGCGGTAGGCGGCGTCCGCCTCGTCCTGCTTCACCGCCCGCAGTTGCACCAGCGGTTCATACTGGTCGATCAGAGCCTCCAGCTCCGTCGTGCCTTGATTGCCGATCATCAGCGCCGGCGCGTGCTGCGTCCACACTGTCAGGGACAGGATGGCGCGTTCCTTGGTGATTTCGTGGGGTTGCATGGTGGTATGGGTGTTGAGGGGGATCGGTGTGGCGGGCAGCAGAGGCGTTTCCTCAGGCGGCGTGGAGCCGGACGACCACAGAAAGCCGCCGTTCCACACGCTGCCGTCATTCCAGCGGGCCTTCAGGGGATCGTGCGGCATGCGTGCGGCGGTGGAGGGTGGAGGACCAGCGGCACGAATTCCCCGTGCGCCTGCGGCGCGCACGCCCAGGCTGGTGGGGGAGGCTGAACAAACGGCTCATGGTGGCTGGCCTGTCGATTCACAAACCACGCCGCCGGGTGGCATCACCTCAGCGGCTGGCTGGGCGGACCATGCATGCCTCTTAGGTCATTGCAAACACTTTTTGCACGTCAAACCGACCCATGCGCCTACCAATCCGGCTTGTCATGCACACACCAGCCCGCCGGGAGATCAGCCAAATGCCCTTGAAGATCGTCCGTGCCTCCTAGGTCACTTGCAGCGCCCATTCAGGCTCCTGAAACGGCTTCCAGGCCCCATGCAACGCCTTTTGCACGCGCTGCATCGTCTGCTGAAACAATTGCATCGTCTTTCCAAGCTCCTGCATCGTCTTTCAATAGCCATGCAGCGTCCGGGCAGTCCGCTGCATCGTCTTTTTGATCCATTGAAACCATTTCAGCACCCTCAAAAGACGTTTCAGGGCCATCCCAAGGCGTTTCAACGCCATCCCAAGACGACGCGGCCACCTCTCCAGACGTTGCAGACCGCTCCCAAGCCCATTCCGCTCCCTTGTTCTGGCAAACAATCCCACGCCGCGCCGCGTGGCGCATTCACCAGAATGCGGTGGTTTGGCAAAAGGCACGGCAGCATGGCCGAAAGAGAGAAAAAAGGGAAAAGAGCCGGGGAAGCATCTTCATCAGGTAGGGCGGCTGGTCCCCCAGCCGCCGCACGAGCGTCCTGCGGCCTGCGCGGGCTGAAAAGTGCTCTCGTATGCCCTCTGGCCTGCGAACCGGCGCTTGGAGGACCAAGCGCCCTACCTTTATCCGCCTTTTCCTTTTTCCCCTCTTTTCTCTTTTTCGGCCCATCCACCCTACCCGCCCCGGTTTCAGCCAAGCCTGAAAGGCTTGCGGCCCATAGCCCAGAGGTGCCGAGCCTTGGCGAGCGCTCCCCTGGGTCGCGCATCCCCCGCCACCGCCCATCCGATGAACCCCACCGGGGTTCCGTCCCTTCGCGGCGGCCTGTTTCGCCCTCAACACGGCGATACGGAACCCCGTTGGGGTTCGGCGCGCTGATGGGGAGGCGGTGGTCCGTATTTCCAGGGGAGCACTCGCCACAGGCTCGGCACCCCTTTGCTACAAGACGGAAGGCCCTTGGCCTTCACCCGGCACCGCCACCCGCTTCCGCGCTCCCGCTCTTGCCCATCGCGCTCTTCACCCGCTCCCCAATCTCCTCCTCCGGCACCTTCAGGGCCTTCAGGAGACGGATGTAGTTCCCACCGACTCCCTGCGCTTTCGGATGCTCCAGTCCCAGGCTACGCACAAAGATGTCGAAAGCACGTCGCAGCAGTGGCTCGGCCTCCGCCAGCCGGTTCGTGGCCTTGAGCAACTGCGCAAGGTTGTTGAGGTTCGTGGCGACATTGGGATGGTCCTTGCCATAGCTGGCCTCGTCGATCTGCAAGGCGCGGCGCATCAGCGGCTCGGCCTCCGCCAGCCGGTTCGTGGCCTTGAGCAACTGCGCGAGGTTGTTGAGACTCGCGGCGACATTGGGATGGTCCTTGCCATAGCTGGCCTCATCGATCTGCAAGGCACGCCGCATCAATGGCTCGGCCTCCGCCAACCGGTTCGTGGCCTGGAGCAACGTAGCGAGGTTGTTGAGGCGAATGGCGACAGCAGGATGGTCCGGGCCATAGCGGGTCTCATCCAGCTTCCAGGCGCGGAGTAAGTGTTTTTCAGCTTCTCCATGAATGCCTTTGGTGTGAAACAGATTTCCCAACTGCCCCACCAACCAGCTCAAACGCTCCAGCGCAGGCGCATCGGGGGCGTGGGTGACGAGGGAGACGGCGTGGGGCTGGAGCGGCGTCCATTTTTTCCAGGTTCGGACATCCAGCGGATTGCCTAGATTGCCTTCAACGAAAAGCCGGATGCCCATGGCGAGGGCGGTGGCGCATTCGGCCGCCGGGGCGGTGAGGCGGAGGATGTGCTGGACGAGGCGGTGGAGCTTGAAGCGGGGGGGGGCATCGTAGCGGGTGAGGAGGCTGTAGCCCTCGGCCTGGGCGAGGGCGTCTTGGGCAGAACGCAAAAGCGTTTTGACCTCGGCAGAGGCCTCCGGGGCGGAGTCGAGCAGGAACTCGGGGATGGGATCGGGGGCGAAGTGGGCGAAGACAAGGAGCCAGAAGCGGGTGTCGGCATCCAGCTTGTCGAAGCTGGTCTTCCAGGTGATGAGGACGGGCTTGGGGGTGTCTTTTTCGAGGCGCTCGTAATGGATGACATGGCTCTTGAACCAGTCGAGCAGCCTCGCGGCCTCCTGCTCATACTCGGCGAGGTATTGGGCGAAGGTGAGGCGCTGTTCGTTGATGTAACCGGCGGCCTGATGCAGCGCGAGGGGCAGGCCGTCGAGTTTTTCGGCCAGGAGGCGGGCCTGCGCGGCCTCGTCATCGGTGCGGCGGCGCTTTTTATCGGTGAGCTGGAGCAGCAGGTCGATGGATTCATCGAGGCTGAGGACTTCGATGGGCAGGGTGGCGACATTGTCAGCCCAGCTTTGCAGGCGGGAGGTGATGAGGACATGACCCCGACCGAGGTGGCCCATGTATTGGTCGAGCGCGGCTGCCGCCTTTTCGTCATCGACGTTATCGACGATGAGCAGCCATTTGTCATGGCTGGCGAACCATTTCATGACGGCGGCGACGCGCGCGGCCTGATCGCTCTCCATCTCGTTTTTGCGGCCGAGGGAGAGAACGTCGAAGAGCGCGGAGAAGCCGCTGTCGAGCCGCTCGGATGAATCGCCGCTGACAAAGAGCGTGGCGCTGTAGTCGGCCTGATGCCTGCGGGCGTATTCCACCGCCGCGTGCGTCTTGCCAATGCCGCCGAGGCCGGAGATCCCCGTGGCGGCGGGTGCCTGCATGATGGCGGTGGCTTGCGTCTTCTTCAGGAGCGACGCGCGCAGGTCATTGAGGAACTGCTCGCGACCCACAAAGACGCAGCCTGCGTAGATGCCGGGGAGATTCGATGGATAGACGCTCTCGTCCGTATCACGGATGCCGAGTTCCTTCGCGAGGACATCATTGGCGGCCTTCAAGCGGCCTTGATCCTCCAACTCGGGTAGCTGCCTCAACAAATCGGCGATGTCCCGGCATTCGATGACCGGACCATCGGGTGACTGCTTGAACCCCTTTGGCATCGGAGGCTTTCGCGGCAGCAGGAAGAAGATGATGAGGCGGTTGTAGTCCTTGTGCAGCTTGTGCTTGATGGCCTTGGCCGCTGTCTCGGTGATCTTGTCGGAGTCCTCTTGGTTGGTGATTTGAATGGCAATGCGGCGTGCTTTATCGCCGAGGTCTGCCGCCGGGTAATTGGGCTTTTCGATGTTGAGATTGACCAAGTCCCAGCCCATCAAGGCATTGAAGAAACGCTTCATGGCGGACTCCAGCCAGTGATTGGCGTCATTGAGGCTGGCGCGGGTGCGCGTCTTCAATTGATCGGCGAGTATGTTCAGCCGGTCGCCGATTTGAGCGGCATGTTGTTGATGCGGGAACGGCATGGACACGATGCAACAAGGTCTGCGGACGATGCAGCGCCTTCCAAAGACGCGGCAAGATCACCTGCCGCCCACCCAAGGTGAAAGCGCGTGTTTTGACCAGTGAAAAATACCGGTGGGGTCAACGTGGCGGGCACGGAAGGCGGTGGGAGCGACGGAGCAGCATGGCCGAAAGAGAGAAACAAGAGGAAAAGAGCCGGGCAGGGGCCGGTGGCAGTTGTCTTGGCACGCAAGGCCGCCGGGCCGTTTCCGAAAACAGACTCCGCGTCACCATGATGATCCCGCGCATGGAGCGGTGGAGCAGGGGAGTGTTGGGTTTCCCATGCTCCAGCACTCCATGACTCCAAGGGCTTGCCTTCACACCAGGTGATGAGGCGGGATGTGGCCACGAGCGATCCGGCGAAGCAAGGTAGCCATCTCGCTCCGCTGAGATGAGCGAACGATCTGCGCCGCGGCCTGCCAGCCCCGACTCGTCCATGGTGGAGCCTGCCATGCGCTTAGCTCCTCTCGCGGAGCGAGAGGGCTGCCTGGCTGGCGCAGCCTTCGTGCCCCCCACAGCGGTTTCCAACACCGCCCATCCTCTTTTCCCCTCTGTTCTCTTTTTCGGCCATCCACCGGATCACTCTTCGTCGTCGAGGCGGCGTTTGGCGGCTTCGATGTCGCGGCGGTCGGCGATGGGGATTTCGCCGAGCATTTTGTCGCGGATGCCGTCATGGTAGGGCTGGAGCTGGTCTTCGAGGTCGTCACGGATTGCGGACGGGAGCTCGAACTTCTTTTTTCCGAAGATGCTGGCGATGCGATCAACGAAGCCGAGCAGGCGTTTCTGCGTTTCACTCATGGTGGCGGCCATGTCGGCCCGGTAGTCGAGCATGAAGTCTTCATTCAACTGCTGGATGAGCGGGGCGTTTTCTCGTGGGTTCTGACGGAAGAGGCGCTCGATCTCATCGAGCCGGCGCTCATGCAGGTCGAAGTCGGGCTTGAACTGGGCGTGCGGGGGCAGCAGGGCGCGGCCCTGGCGCAGGACGGCGCGCATGTTGGCGCATTGCAGCAAGAAGGGGTGATCGGGTGGAACGGGAGTGGAGGAGGCGGGGGTGTTCATGATTTCAGAGGGTTTCAATGCGGCGGTCGAGGTCGCGGCGGTTGATGAGGTCGATGACTTCGACGCGGTCGGGGTGGAGGCGGAAGAGGAGGCGGTGGTCCCGGCCGATGCGGGCGCGGTGGACGTCTGTGGCGGCGCGGAGGCGGAGGATGCCGGTGAAGGCGGCGGGGTCTCCGGCGGCGATGCGGCCGATGAGGGTGAGGGCGGCGCGGCCGACCTGGGTGGGGAGGTGCTGGAGGGTGTCGAAGAAGCGGCGGGGGAAGTCAATGGGGCGGGGGAGCTGCTGGCTGGCGACGCCGCCGGGGAGGGTGTGGGTGGTGTCGTCGGGGTCGCTGTCGTCGGCAGGGGGCTCCGGGGGCCGGGTGGCGCGGCGTGCGTCGCTGCGGGCGAGGTCGTCGATGGTTTTGCGGCGGAGGGCGGCGCGTTCCTCGTTGGAGGCGCGGAGGGCGGCGGAGGTGGCGGCGAGCTTGGCCTGGAGCTGGCGGAGGGCGTCGGTGTCGGCGGTGGTGGCGGGGCGCTGGGCGGCGGCGGCGGTGTCGAGGCGTTTTTGGTGGAGGCGGATGTCGCGCTGGATCTGGGCGAGTTTTTCGGTCTGGGCGCGTGTCTGGGCGGCGAGGTGGGCGAGCTCGCGGCGTGCTTTTTGGTGGACGGCGGTTTCGGCGCCGGTTTCGCGGCTGGTGTCGTGGAGGCGGGCTTCGAGGATGTCGGTGAAGGGTTCTTCGGGACTGAGATTGAGGTGGTCGCGGGCGAGCTGGATCTGATCGAGCAGGAAGGAGGCGTCTTTGGTGGTGCCGACGGGGATGAGGCTGCGGGAGAGGAGGATGCCGAGGGCTTTGAAGGGGGAGTAAAGGAGGCCGCAGGCCATCTCACAGTGGGTGTCTGTGTCACCGGTGCGCAGCGTGTGCAGGCAGAGGTGTTCGAGCATGTCGAGGTAGCGCGGCGGGTCGTCGCTGCAGAGGAGGAGGCGGTAGGAGGCCTTCAGGGTGTCGCTGACGGGGCCGTGCTGGTAGCGGAGGTGGTAGAGGCGGCGGGCGGGCTCGATGCAGTGCTTGCGCATCATGAAGAAGAGGCAGAAGTGCCAGAGCTTCCTCATGGTGTCGGTGTGGCAGCCATGGATCTCGAAGGTGGCGACGACCTCGTCGAAGAGGCCGAAGCCGCTGAGTCGCATCAAGTAGGGCTGGAGGAGGGATTCTTTGACGCGGGCGGGGTCGATGCGGGCGAGGTCATGGCCGAGCATGGTTTCGAGGCGGGCGGCGGTGAGGCCTTCCTCGGGGCGGGCTTTGACCTCGGCCTGGGTCCTGCCGGGGACGGTGGAGGAGTGGCGGAGGCGCTCTTTGTCTTGGTCCTCGCAGCAGCGTTTGTATTTTTTGCCGGAGCCGCAGGGGCAGGGATCATTGCGGCCGATGCGCTCGACGGCGCGGCGCAGGGGGCCGCGGGAGTCGATGCGGCGGTCGGCTTCCTTGGCGAGGAAGAGGGTGATGGGGGCCTCGGCGAGGGCGAGGGTGGCGTTGCTGAGGTCGATGCCAGCCTTTTTGATCGTGTCGATGTCGTAGCTTTTGAAACAACCGGCCAGGACGGCGGAGAAGTGCGGGTCCTGGAGGCGGTCGGCGAGGCCCCAGAGGTAGCTGAGCTGCTGGGGCACTTTGCGGGCCTCGTGGGCGAGGAGGCGTGCCTCGGTGATGATTTCCGGGGGGAAGACGCCTTCCCGATGTTTGGCGCACCAGGCGTGGATGGCCAGCAGGCCGAGGGAGCGCATGGGATGGGACATCAGGGTGCCCTGGAAGGCGTGGAGGAGCGCTGCGGGGACGTCTCCCTGCATCTTCCAGATGAGGCAGAGGGTCATGTCGGCATTGCTCATCATGCAAAAGCCGCGGCGGAGGTGGCGCGCGTCAATGGGCCGGTCCTGCATGGCGGCGGCGGCGAGGAGGAAGTGCAGGGCCATCTGATCATGGCTGCCGATGGCGGCCGTGATCCAGGCATCGAGCTCGGCATCGCTCTCCGGGAGGAGATCTGCGACGGCGCGGACGGAGCCGAGGTAGAATTTGTCGTTGTCGATGATCTCGCGGATTTCGGGCGACATGACTGCCGGAGATTAAACGGGATCACCGGGCCGTTTGGCAAGCGTGAAGATGCGCGGCAGGGGAACGCGGGCCGCATCACCGCGCCCGCGTCTCAAACGTCCGCGAATGCTTCTGTGAAGGCACATGCACGGTGTAGGTCCTGGCATCCGCGCCCACCACGCAATGGATGTGCTGCGCGGCGCAGCCGTCGGCGAGGTCGCCGTGATTGGCGATCATCGTCTTGTCGGCGGTGTTTTCGGCATCGGGGCGGACATTCTCATGCACCTGATACATGGCCTGGAGGGTCGGCGTGGACTTCAGCGCGTCCATGGCGCTCTTGCTGGTGCCTTTCCGGGGGCCGTTGTTCATCACGGAGACGGTGGGCTGCAGGCTGCGGATGAGCATGGGGTTGTTGCTGCTGTCGAGGCCGTGGTGGTTCACCTGATACAGATCGACGGTGCCGGCGAGATTGAAGGGGGAGACGAGTTTTTCCTCCGCATTCCACGTCAGGTCACCGCCGTCGAAGAAGCGGAAGCCGCCGAACTCGAGCACGAGCACGACGCTGTTGGCATTGTCGCTGGGATCGGGGGCATTGGGCGGCACGGAGCCCTTCAGCGGGTTTTCCGGCTGGTCCGGATACGGCGGGATGAACTTCTGATTCGCCCCGAGGCAGCGCAAAACGAGCTTCGGGCTGCCCTCGGCCTGTTTCAGCGCGATCTGGCTCCCCGCGGCGATGGTGGCGCGCTTTTCCACCTTCGCGTCGAGATACGGTCTGCTCATCAAAGTCCAGCGCATGTCCTGCGGCCGTCCATCGGGGCTGCCCTCCGGCACGCCTTTGTCATGCAGCGTGCCCACAGGGATCAATGCCGCCAGCTCGGCCAGTCCGCCAAAATGATCGACGTGGAAGTGCGTGATGACGACGTGGTCGATGCGCTTCAAGCCCGCGACCTCCGTGGCGACCTTCTGAATGCGCTGCGGGTCGCGCCCGCCGGGATTGCCGGTGTCGATGAGCACCGATTCACCGGCCGGTGTCACGATCAACGTGGAGCCACCGCCCTCCGAGTCGATCCAGTAGATGTCGAGCGTCTTGTCGCGCGCGGCAACGGCGAGCGTGAGGGCAAGGAGTGCGGTGAGGAGCTTCTTCATGGTATGGGCGAGGCTATCACCCATGTCGCGCAGGCAAACTTTCATTTGGAGGCGTTTTTCCGTGTGGTAGCTTCTGGTATGATTTTGACGCTGCCTGACATTCCAGATCTTCCTGCGGCCGATTTGCGGCTGGAGCTCGCCTGCGGCCTTTATGCCTCGCGCAAGCTCGCACGCGGACGCGCGGCCGATGTCGCCGGGATCGATGAGAATCAGTTTGAAAAGGAACTGCAAAGCCGCGGCATCACCAATGGCTACAGCACGGACGACCTCGACGCGGATCTGGCGGCGCTGAACGAACTGCTCGCCCGGTGATCGTCGTGGCGGACACCTCCGTGTTGCTGAACGTGGCCCTCCTCGGCCTCGACTGACTGCTTGCCGAGATGTTTGGCGAAGTCTGGATTCCTGATGCCGTGGAGCGCGAGTTCATCCGCATGGCGGCCAGCAGCGGGCGTTTCGGCGGCCTGAAACTGCCCGCAAACTGCCGGACCCGCCATGTCGCTTGATTGCATCCTTCGGTGGCGGCCGACAGCCGCCTCGACATCGGCGAGGCGGAGGCGTTGAGCCTCGCGGTGGAGACAGGGGCCGGTGCCGTGCTGCTTGATGAGGTGAATGCACGGAATGCGGCCCTCCATCTCGCGCTGACCGCGATCGGCACAGTCGGCCTGCTTCTGATGGCGAAACAGCGCGGTTCCATTGCTGAAGTGGGGCCGCTGCTGCGGCAACTCATCGTGCAGGGACAGTTCCGGCTGTCTGGCAGCCTCGTGCATGCCGCTTTGCTGCGCGCAGGCGAGCTGCCATGAGTTCACCCCGCGTTGGCCTTCAGCACGCGCAACATGTTGCCACCGAGGATCTGGCGGATCGTGTCGTCGCTGTGGCCGCGCTGGATCAGGCCGAGGGTGAAGAGCGGCCAGTTCGACCAGGCGACGCTTTGCTCGGCCTCGAGGGTGGTTTGGAAGTCGTCCTTCGGCCAGAGGTGCTCCCAGCGGTCGGCGGGACCGCCGGGGGCTTTTTTCAGCTTCGCGCGCTCTTCTTTGTCAAAGCGCGAGGTGTAGGCCACGTCGCAGCCGATGGCGGCGTGCTTGGAGCCGAATTTCTTGATGACGTGGTCGAGATGATCGAGCAGCGCGGTGACATCGCCCTTGCCGCCGAGGAAACGAGGGATGCAGCACATGCCGACGAGGCCGTCGGTGTCGCAGATGGCCTTGATGGTGTCGTCCGGCTTGCCGCGGAAGTGCTCATACACGCCGCAGCAGGTCGTGTGGCTGGCGACCATCGGTTTCGCGGATGCCTTGGCCGCATCGAAGGCTGTTTTCCAGCCGCTGTGCGCCACGTCGGCGATGACGCCGATCTTGTTCATCTCGGCGATGGCGGCCTTGCCGAAATCACTCAGGCCGCCGTCGTGCGGCTCGCCCGCGCCGTCGCCGAGCGGGTTCCGGCGGTTGTAGGTGACATGCATCATGCGCGTGCCCAGCTCGTGGAAGATGCGGATGAAGCGCAGCTCATCGCGCACGCTTTCCCAGTCCTGCATGAGCGGCACGCCGTTCGTGGTGAAGCACAGGCCCACGTTCCCTGCTTTTTTCAAGGCGGTGATCTCCTCCGCCGTGGTCACTTTGGAAAGCGCGGGCTTCAGCGCATCGGTCGCCTTGGTGAAATGCGCGAGGCGTTTGATCAGGCGCATGGGGTCGCTGCCCTCCTCGCCGGTGTTTTGGAAGATGCATGTCACGCCGGCGGCGTGGAAGGCATCGAGGAATTCCTTCCGCTCGCGCTCGTTCGTCGCATTGCGGTTCATCGACATGGATTCGCGCAGATCGGCCAGCTCGGCAGCAGAGGCACCGGAGTCGATGGCCGCGTTGAACGCCTCCGCGTCGATGGCGCAGCGCGGGGCGAAGCCGTAGCTCTCAAACACCACGCTGCCGAAATGCAGCTCCCACGCGTGCTCGATTTGAGCCTGCGTGGGCTTCAGCAGGTTGATCGCGACCTCGCGTGGCTTGTCGATGGCCGGATTGCCCGTGCGCCAGAGCTGCTTCGCCTCCTGGGAGCGGACATGGACGTGAAACCCGCCGGCGAGGGCGGCGAGCGGCAGTTTTTGGAGCAGGTGGCGGCGGGACAGGGCAGGGGAGGTGTGCATGCGCTCATACCAACGCCGTCTTCGGTCGGGATTTGGCGCGCCTTGACGGTTGACGCCCCGCGCTGGCGCTTTAGGCACTACGCGCCCTTTCCCAACCATGTTCTGGCCCCTCCAAGAAAACGTCATCAGCAACGAAGACCTCGACCTGCTCGTCCAATTCATCCGCGAGACGAAGCGCTTCACGCAGTTCACGAAGGTGCGGGAGTTCGAGGCCGCCTACTCGGAGTGGATGGGCTGCAAGCACAGCGTCTATGTGAATTCCGGCAGTTCGGCCAACCTGCTCATGATTTACGCCGCGGCGGAGCGCTATGGATGGAATCCTGGCGATGAAGTCATCGTTCCCGCGCTCACCTGGCCCACCACGGTCACGCCGGTGATGCAGGCGGGTTTCAAGCCGGTGTTTGTCGATGCCAACCTCAACGACTTCGCCTTCGACTATGACCAGCTCGCCCAAAAGATCACGGACAAGACCCGCGCGATCTTCCTCGTGCACATCCTTGGTTTTCCGGCGGATGTGAAGCGCGTGAAAGAGATCATCGGCGACCGCGACATCGTGCTGCTGGAGGACACCTGCGAAACACAGGGGGGCACCATCGACGGCGTGAAGGTGGGCAACTTCGGCCTGGGCAGCAGCTTCAGCTTTTACTGGGGCCATCACATGACCACCGTCGAGGGCGGCATGATCTGCACGAACGACGAGGATTTCTACAAGCTCAACGTCCTCAAACGCAGCCACGGCCTGGCCCGCGAGCTGCCGGAGAAGTATCAGGCACCGATCAAGAAGATCCAC
Organism: Verrucomicrobiaceae bacterium; assembly: GCA_015075365.1. GTDB lineage: Bacteria > Verrucomicrobiota > Verrucomicrobiia > Verrucomicrobiales > Verrucomicrobiaceae > Prosthecobacter. Next base: position 825,213 of record JABTUN010000002.1, on the reverse strand, counting down.
GCCGACATCGACTTCCAGTTCCTCTTCCTCACGGACGGCTTCAACTTCCGCAACACGGAGTTCAACGCCGTGCTCGGCCTCTGCCAGCTTCCGAAGCTCGACGGCTTCATCGAGAAGCGAAACAAGGCCTACACGCGCTTCCTGCAAATCTGCCGCCAGTTCCCCGACGACCTCATCACGCTCGATCATCCGGGCAAATCGAGCTTCGTCCTTCCCTTCGTGCTGAAGGACCGCGCGAAGAAGGCTCCCTTTCAGGCGCTCATCCGCGAGAACGGCATCGAAAGCCGCCCGCTCATCAGCGGCAACCTGCTCCAGCAGCCCTTCCTGAAGCAGTATTACGTCCCTGGCGAATACGACACCGCTGACTTTCTGCATCGGAATGCGTTCTACATCGGCAACAACCAGTTTGTCGATGACGAGCGCCTCGACGTGCTGGAGAGGCTGATGGGTCAGTTCTTTGGGAAGTGATATCTGTCGGGTCCTGGGCGGAGTGCCGTTCCCATGGGCCGCTGGCGGCCCGGTCATTGGCTCTGGATTCCGGACCCGGTTCAAGGCATCATGCCGGGACTGTCAGGCACGTGGGATCATTAGACTTGCAGAATTCCTGGAACAGGGCACCATCCACCCGTCTTTCCCGGACACCCTCCCCAACCCCATCTGTTAGATTCTCGTGGTCAAAGCATCGTATTTTTCGCCTGGAGCACTGTTGTTCTTCGCCATCCATGTTCTCGCTGTCGCGGCGTTTTTTGTGAAACCTGAGCCCTGGATGCTCGCCCTGGCGCTGAGTTTGTTCCTGATCCGGAAATTTGGGATCACCGGGGGCTATCACCGCTATTTCTCACACCGGTCGTTCAAGACCTCGCGCTGGTTTCAGTTTGTGCTGGCCTTGCTGGGCGGCATGTCGGCCCAGAAAGGAGCGCTCTGGTGGGCGGCGCACCACCGGCACCATCACCAGCACTCCGACGCGCCCGAGGACATTCATTCGGTGAAGCAGCAGGGCTTCTACTGGGCGCATGTGGGCTGGATCCTGGCACCGGACTACAATGAGTATGACGCGAAGCGTGTGAAGGATCTGGTGAAATTCCCGGAGCTGGTGTGGCTGGACAAGTGGCACTTCATACCGCCGATGCTGCTGGCGCTGCTCTGCGGCTGGCTGGGCGGCTGGGCGGGCTTTTTGTGGTGCTTTTGCGTGAGCACCGTCGTGCTGTATCACACGACATTCTTCATCAACTCCCTCTGCCATATGCTCGGGAAGCGCCGCTATGAGACGGGAGAGTCGAGCAAGAACTCCTTCATCATGGCCCTCGTGACCCTGGGGGAGGGCTGGCACAACAACCACCACTACTACCAGCACTGCGCGCGGCAGGGCTTCCGGTGGTGGGAGATCGACATCACCTATTATGTTCTGAAAATACTGGGCTGGCTGCGCATCGTGCGGGACATCAAGGAGCCGCCGCGCCATGTCGTGGAGGCCACCCTGGAGCGCACTGCTGCAGCCTGACAGGCATGGGCACCGCATTCTCTCTAATTCGTCTCTTGCCGTCTTCGTTGAAAGTCGTAATCTCCTACCAGCGTTCCTTGCGCTGTTCCCGCTGGCAAATCTGCCAGTCCGGGGAGCTTGATCCGACTTTCTCCTGCATGACTTTTCTCACCCAGCGCCACACAAACCCGCACGAACGGGAACAGGATGTGCTGCGCAAGTCACGGGCCGGTCTGTGCTGATATGATGAGCGCGGTGACCTGTCCCTCAATCCCTTTCCAGCCGGAATCCTCCGCGCTGGAGCATCGAAACCACCCGGAGGTATCCCATTAGCAACCCATTCCAATCCCTGAACAGCGGCAACTTTGGCGCACCAAGGCCGCAGCAGAATCAACCAAGCGGACAACCGCGCCCGGCGCAGTCGGGCGGCCCGCCACGTCCCCAGGCTGGTGGATTCCCCTCAGGAAACCGGTTTCAGGGCGGTAGTCCGCCCCGGCCAGCGGGGGCGGGCACCGGCCCTGCTCGTCCTGGTGGATTTGGTGGTGGTTCGGGAGGCCGTCCTGGTGGCTCGAACAACCGTGATCGTCAGGGCGGGCGTTTTGCCGACCAGACGCGTGTGAATGAACGCATCCGTGCACCGCGTGTGCGCGTGGTCGAGGAGGACGGGCATCACCAGCTCGGCATCCTGCCCACCCCGCAGGCCATCCGCATCGCCAAAGAGCGCGGGCTGGACCTCGTCGAGGTCGCTCCAAACGCCGACCCGCCCGTGTGCAAAATCGTCAACTACGGCAAGTACAAGTACATGCTGGAGAAGCACAAAAAAGAGGCGCACAAGCATCAGAAGGCCGGGAAGGTTAAGGAGATGAAGTTCCGCATCGGCATCGATCCGCACGACTACCTCATCAAGATCACCCACGCGGAGGATTTCCTCGCGGAAGGGCACAAGGTGCGCATCCAGCTCCAGTTCCGCGGTCGCCAGATGGCGCATCAGGAGCTGGGCCATGAGCTGGCCACGAAGATCAAGGAGGATCTCAAGACCATGGGCCACTGCGACCAAGAGCCGAAGATGGCCGGGCGCAACATCAACATGCAGGTCAGTCCGCTTCCGGGCCAGCAGCGCCACCGCAAGTTCAAGCCCCATCTCAAAGGCGTGACCGAGCATCACGATCACAAGTATCAGGAAGGCCACGACCCCCGCGAGCAAAAGCACGACCAGGATGATCACCATGACGATGACCATCATGAGCCGAAGCCTGCTCCATCAGCGCCCGACGTGCCACCGCCTGCCGATGCTGACACGGCCGGTGCCTGAGTGTGCCTTCATTTGCCGGCTGCTCTCATCTGTTTGGACAAACGCAGGCAGTAAAGCAGCGGCACCGCGCCGAAAACGCCGAACGAACAGTCGATGAGCCGCCAGTAGAGCGGGATGCCGCGGATTTCCCCGCAAATCAGCGCCAGCGGGATGATCGCGGCGCATGCCACCAGCCCTGTCTTCAACACCCAGGCATTGCCCACCGGATCACGCCACGGCCCGATGAAGAACAGCGCGATCATGATGTGCCCGAAGGCCAGCCAGTCCGTGCCGTAGGCGATGAAGGGAAACTGCGCCTGCGTGACCTCCAGCCCGTGCCACACAAATCCGATCCACCGAGCCAGTCCCGCATGCCGCGCATAATCCGCATGCTCGGTGATGCCAAGCCATGACGCCATCCATCGCAGTTCATGCACCAACGGAAATGCCGTGATGCCGCTCAGCAACAGGCCGGTGATGAAGATGCCGAGGACGATCCGGTAACGGCGAAATACTGGATTCATGCGGGGGGCTGTTCAGGGTTCGCGAATGGGCTGTTTTTTCTGGAGCGTTTGGTGATTTTCCAGCAGGGCCGCATGCTCTTCGCCGGTGCTCATTTCCACAGCCTTGGTGGACCACTTCAAGGCCTCGGGGAAGTCCCCGTTCTCAGCATGAGCCGCAGCCAATGTGTCGATGAAGCTGGGGTTCTTCCAATTCGTGGCTTCACAAGCTTGTTTAGCCCATAACACCGCACGTTGTCCGTCCCGGATGCCCTCGTCAGCGCATGTGGCCAGCAGCCACCCGAGGCTGTTCGTGACGTAAGGGTCCGCGTTCACTCGCGCGGTCTGGTCCAGCATTTCCAAAGCTTTCGCATAGTCCTTCTGTTGGAGTCGAATGTTGGCGGCTGTTTGGGTGACCCATGGATTGTCGGGATGCCGGGCATGATAGTGATCGAGGTATGGCAACGCAGAAGCATGATCGCCAGCATCCACAGCGGCTGCGGCCCGGGCAAAGTGCCAGTTGTCCTGCCATGGGGCCCAGCCAAGTGAAACAAGTCCGGTACCCGCCAGCACACCAAGCAAGGCCCTGGTCCGTGTTCTCCATAGACCGTCTTTGGAGGCCAGACCTGCCAGCATGCCTGATACGAAGCCTCCCACGTGGGCGAAATTGGCCACGCGCATGATGTTCATGGCATCCACGGCAAAGCAAAGCACCAGCCAGCCTGTCAGCAGCCGGATCGTCCGCGCATCGATGGCCCGGCGGAAAGCAGGATGCTGGTCTCGCATGACCAGCATGAAGCCAAACAGCCCATAAACCATTCCAGACATGCCTATGCCGGTTTGTCCTGAGATGGCGAGTTCAGCCAGGCTCCCGAGTAGCGTGGTTCCAACGACCAGAAGAAGGAAACGCGGCCGTGGTATCTCCGATTCGATCGACCGGCCCAAATGCCAGCACCAGTAGCTGTTGAAGAGCAAATGCAGCAAATCTCCATGCACGAACAAGGACGTGAACAGTGTCCAGAGCTTCATTCCGCGCCAAAGCTCGACATCCTGCGCCCAAAGCCATGCGATGTAATCTTCTCCAGCGTTTTTCCACAGCCAGGTGGCAATCGCGCTCAATGCAATCAAAGCGACCGTGATCACCGGCTTGGAAGCTGGTGCAGAAGGATTGGACCCGGCCTCGACAAAGATGGGTGCTGCTTCGGGGGATGGCTCGGAAGAACTCATGGAAGCTTGCACAGGAAGGACGTGCGGTTCAGATCACTCCACCGGCAGCCAGCGCGCGCCATCAACGACGACATAGCCGTTCGCGCCGGCATTGCTGATGCTGATGGCGGTGTCGTTGCCGCATTCGTATTCGCCGAGGTCAATCCAGTGCACGCCTTCCGCTTCCTTGCCGCTCTTGAGGTCAACGGTAAGCTTTTTCAAGCCACCGAGGTGCTGCACCTCGACCTGCGCATTGCTTGCACGATTGCTGTTTGGCGGTGCGGCGAGTTGGAGGCGGTATTTGCCGGTTTTTTCGAGTTTGGGCTCAAAGCGCAGGCTGCACTGGCCGTCCTTCGCATTGCCGTCGTGGCTGTAGCCGTCGCCGATGAAGCTTTTCGCCGCGCCGCTCTCCTGCCAGTGGCCGGTCACCTTGGCCTGTGTGTCATCCATGACGATGCCTTTGAGCGACTTTGGATCGACGCCGCGCGAGGTCTTCGGGCCGGTGTATTCGAGCACCTGGCCGTCTTTGAGGAGTTGCTCGCGCAGCTTCACATACGGCACCTTTTGGACGGGAAGATTGTCGTCGATGGCGAACACCGCCGCGGTGGCCGCGGCCTGGCCGAGGATCATGAACACCGGCTCCATGCGGATCGAACCATACGCGATGTGTGTCGCCGACATGGCCACCGGGACGAGCAAGTTGCTGCCCTGCCCTTTCTTCGGAACCAATGAGCCATACGCGATCTCGTAAGGGCCGTTCGTGCTCACACCGATGTCGCCTTCGTTCTGCACGTAGCCTTCGGGCGTGATGTAGCGCTGCACATTGTGGCTGTCGATCGTGTAGCTGCCCATGCCGACGGATTCGGGCGTGGGTTTCTTTTTGCGCAGCTCGTTTTCGGTCATCACATAGTCGCCGATCATGCGGCGTGCCTCGCGGATGTAGAGCTGGTGGCTCCAGTTGCCGTTGTCGGTGAATTCATCCTTCGGCAGCCCCCACTTGCGCAGTTCATTCTGCACCTTCTTCGGCACGCGCGGGTCGTTCGCCACGAACCACAGCAGGCCCTGCTGGTAGGTGCGGTGTTCGGCGATGATCTCCTTGCGGCGCTCGTAGCTGGCCTCGGGATAATCGTAGTTGTAGCCGATGTTGTCGAAGCTGAACGGCCCGTGGTTGTTCGTGTCGGTCTTGTGGTTCGGGATCGGGTCGAACTTCTCAAAGAACTCGCCCCAGCCGGTGTTCAGCACGCGGAGAAGGATTTCATACTGCGAGGCATCGTAGCCATCCGGCTTTGGAAACGGGATACGGTTCTCCGGCACGTTCGTGTAGCAACTGCGGAAGCAGTAGGCCTGCACCTTCTTGTCCCCTTCGCCGAATTTGCCCGGATCCTCCGTGCTCACGCGCGGCAGCACGCCGCTCTTCGGATCGCCCGGCACCTTGTAGGGGCTGATCTTCTCCTTCACCGCGCCGAAATGATGACGGTGATGCAGCACGCCGACCTGCACGCCGTTGTGCTCCTCGCCATAGACGCTGTTCGCCTCGCGACCGACATGGTAATCGCAACCGGCGGCGGCCATGAGGTCGCCTTCATAGGTCGTGTCGAGGAACATCTTCCCCGCGTAGGTCTTCCCGCTGAGCGTGGTGATGCTCACGATGCGGTCGCCGTCTTTTTTGACGCCCCTCGCACGGTCCAGCCACTCATCGCGCACGACCTCGATGCCGAATTCCTTGATGTAGTCCTCGAAAACCTTCTCCGCCGCGCTCGGCTCGAAGATCCACATCGTGCGGTTCTCGCCGTCCATCGCGGGCGTGCCCTGGCCCTTGTTGCCATATTCGGACTGCTTCTGCTGCTTCCACGACTCCGGCTTCTGGTAGTGCAGGTAGATGCGATGATAAAAATCACGCGAAAGGCCGCCGATCACCGCCTTGTTGCCCGTGTCCGTGAAACCGAGGCCGCCGCTGCTCAATCCGCCCAGATGCTTGTCCGGCGAGACGATGATGACGGACTTGCCCATCTTCTTCACCTGCACGGCGGAGATGACGGCTGCGCAGGTGCCGCCATAGACGACGACATCGTGCTCCGCGGCCTGGAGCATGGAACCAAGGAGGGCAAACGAGGCGAAAAAGGCGCGTGTTTTCATGGCTGGGTGGGGGTGTTTGGTTTCATCGCTGCATGAAAGGAATCGGCAAACAGAATGTTAAAGGGCCATGCTCCGACCTGCCATTCTCTCGATTGTCGTCGCCACGTCTTGCTTCGCGCAGGATTTGCTGCCCAAACCGGCCGTCTGGCAGCCTGAGGGCAAATGGAGCGACTTTCCGGCTCTCGCGACCGATGGCGGCGGCGTGCCGCATGTGGCGTTTGTGCAGTGGGATGGCGAAAAAGACGTGCTGAAGGTCGCGAAGCTCGCCGACGGGGCTTTGAGCGAGGTTGTGACCATCGGCGAGCCCGGCATCATTCATCAGCCGAGCATGGCGACGGATCGCAAAGGCGTGCTGCATGTGTTTTGGAGCCAGGTGAATGAGAAAGACCTCATGGAGCTGCGCTGGACGCAAATCCGCGATGGTAGAGCTGACGTCGGCACGCTCGCCTCATCGCCGAATGGAGGCAATGCCTTCGCCAAAGCGGCCACGAGTCCCTCCGGCGATGTGTGGTGCGTGTGGCAAGGCATGCGCGGCACCACGGCGGATGTGTTTTGCCGGTTCTTCGATGTGGAGAGCCAAAAGTGGTCTCGCGAGATCCAAGTCACGAATGATGCCGCGGGCGATTGGGAGCCGTGCTTGGCCTTTACTGGCGAGGATGCGTGGGTTTTCTTCGATTCGTCACGCGGCAACGAATTCAACATCTACGCCGCCAAGATCAGCGCTGATCTCAAAGTGGGTGAAACGAAGCAGCTCATCGCCACCGAACGCTACGAGGGCCGCGTTTCGGCCATCGGCGCGAAAGACGGCAAAGGCATCTGGCTCGCGTGCGAGCGTGGGAACCAGCAGTGGGGTCTCGACATGCGCGCTCATGGTCATCCGCAGGGTTTAAACGGGCGCAAGAACACTGTGATGGCCTATCTCGACCTCGCGAGTGGCAAAGTGGATGAACTGCCCTCGCCTGACGGCCTTTTTGCCGATCTTCCCGGCCCTCAACCGATGCAACCTGCCGCGCCACGCGGCAACAACCCGAAAGCGAAGGCCAAGGCGGAAGCCAAGGCCAAAAATCAGGAACAAGCGAAGGCGAAGGCCGAGAAAGACAAAGAAATTGGCCGCGCCGGCCCAAATCAAGTCGCTGCGGTGAACTTGCCACACGTCATGCTCGATGCCGCAGGTCGTCCGTGGCTCACCGTGCGCTACTTCAAAAACTACGCGTGGCGCATCGCGCTGACACGTTACGACGAGGCCACGAAGCAGTGGACAAAGCCTTTTGCCATCCCTGGCAGTGTCTATTCGCAGGATCATCAAACCACACACGCCCTCGGCAGTGATGGCAGCCTCTGGATCGCGTGGCCGAGCGATTTGCGCAGCTCGAAGCTGCAACTCAACACCGGCATTCACCTCGCCAAAGCCGCCACGGATGCCGATGTGCCGCTCGTTGCCGCGCCTGCGCTCAAACCGCGCGATTCATTCCCCGCCTACATCAATCCCACCACTCCCGAGCGCGACCGCAACGACCGCCACACGTGGACGCACGACGGCGTGACCTACAAGCTCTACTGGGGCGATTACCACCGCCACACCGACGTCTCCAACTGCATCACCGCCAATGACGGCTGCATCGTCGAGCAGTTCCGTTACGCCATCGACATGGGCAAGCTCGACACCCTCGGCACCAGCGACCACACCGACATCGCGAAGATCTACACGCCCTACGAGTGGTGGCTGAACCAGAAACTCGTCGATGTCTTCTACGCGCCCGGTTTCTTCACCAGCATGTATGCCTATGAGCGCGAGCAAAAGTGGCCGTTTGGCCATCGCAACATGGTCTTCGCCCAGCGCGGCGGCCCCATCGTTTACATCCAGCGGAAAAACTACCTCGCCAGCCCGTGGCAGAAGCTTTTCCCCGTTAAAGAAGACGGCGAGCCCGAACTGCATCCCACCGAACTCTGGAGCGTGCTCACGCGTTACGGCAAACCCGTCACCGCCATCTCCCACACCGGCGCGACCGGCATGGGCACCGATTGGGATCAAATCCCGCCCATCGACCATCGCGTCGAAAACGTGATCGAGATCTACCAAGGTGCCCGCGTCAGCTACGAGGCTCCCGGCGCTCCGCAGCCGACCGTCGGTCTGCGTGAAGGCGAAAAGTACAACCACTCCTCCGATGTCGTCGGCGTGCCCGTCGTGGGCGAACCGATCCGCAGTTTCACTGTAAAGAACAACGGTGTGTATCAGCACGCACTCGAAATCGGCCACAAACTCGGCGTGTGGGCGAACAGCGACCACATCTCCACCCACACCAGCTACGGCGGCGTCTATGTGAAGGAATTCACCCGCGAAGGCATCATCGAAGGCCTCAACGCCCGCCGCACCATCGCCGCCACCGACAAGATTTTCGTCGAGTTCACCTGCAGCGACAAACTCCTCGGCACCGAGATCGCCTTGAGCGGCAAACCGGTCCTCAAATTCGCCATCGACGGCACTGCGCCGATCAAGCGCGTCACCTTGGTCCGCAACGAGAAGAACCACCAGCAGTGGGAACCGAATGCGAAGACCTTCTCGCAATCCTTCACCGACGAATCGCCCCTTCCGGGCGAAAACCGCTACTACCTCCGCGTCGAACAAAACGACGGCAACATGGCGTGGTCGTCTCCGGTGTGGGTGCAAATAAAGTAGCCCTGTTCCTGCGGAACAGGGAGTGTTGTTGCGCAGCAACAAGACAACTTTAAATAGTCATCGACGAATACCCGCCATCCACGACCATTTCATGGCCGGTAATGAAGGAGCCGCCGCTGGCGGCGAGCAGCAGTGCGGCGCCGACGAGTTCCTTGGCTTCGCCAAAGCGGTTCATCGGTGTGTGGCCCATGATTTTTGCCACGCGGTCGGGGGTGAGCACTTTTTTGTTCTGCTCCGCCGGGAAGAAGCCGGGGACGAGCGTGTTCACACGGATGCCGAGCGGTGCCCACTCGCGGGCGAGGTTCTTGCTCAGGTTGTGGACCGCGCCTTTCGACATCGAGTAGGTGAAGACGCGGCTCAGCGGGATCAGGCCGGACATGGAGCCGAGATTGATGATGGAGGCGGCGATTTTGTTCTCCACGAAGTATTTGCCGAAGACCTGGCAGGCGAGGAAGACGGCCTTCGTGTTGATGTTCATGATGCGGTCGTATTCCTCCTCCGGGATGTCGAGGAAGGGCGTGGGCGAGTTCACGCCTGCGCCGTTGACAAGGATGTGGCAGCCACCGGAGCGCTCCTGCACCTGGTCGAGCAAGATTTGCAGATCGGCCTTCCGGCTGGCGTCGGCGGAGACGAAATACGCGCGCCCGCCGGCCGCGTGAATGCTCTCCAGGCGCTTTTCCGCCTTCGCGGCATCGCGTCCCACCAGCACGACCTCCGCACCCGCCGTGGCATAGCCCTCCGCGATGGCACCGCAGAGTTCACCAGTGCCACCGATCACGACGGCGGTCTTGTTTTGCAGGGAGAAAAGCTCGAAAATAGAAGACATGGCCGCGCATCTATGGCGTGCGGTCACTCCGCCGCAAGCCTGCGCGTGTTTCCACAGGGTGAATTTCGCTTCACATGGCGGGTGAATGACTTGCGGGTTGCATTCGCGACTCTCCCGTCCTGCTTCCACTGATGGATCACTCCTTTCCCGATGAACTGAACCGCCACCTGGAGCAAAACGGCGTCGTGGCCGTGCTGATGATCGACCGCGTGGCGGACGCGGTGCCGCTGGCGCGCGCGCTGCTGGCCGGCGGCGTGTCTGCCATCGAGCTGACGCTCCGCACGGATGCCGCGCTGGAATGCCTGCGCCGGATTGGTCAGGAAGTGCCGGAGATGGTGCTGGGTGCGGGCACGATCCTCAGGCCGGAGCAGGTGGACGCGGTGATGGAGTGCGGCGCCAGCTTCGGCGTGGCACCAGGCATGAACCCTCGCGTGGTGGCGGAGGCGCGGCGTGCCGGGCTGCCCTTCGCGCCGGGAGTCTGCACGCCCACGGACATCGAGCTGGCGCTGGAGGCCGGATGCAAGGTGCTGAAGTTTTTTCCCTGCGAGCCTGCAGGGGGACTGCCGTATTTGCGGACGATTGCCGCGCCTTTCCTTCACCTCGGCGTGCGCTTCATCCCGCTGGGGGGCGTGAACGCGGCCAACGCGGCGGTGTATTTGAAAGAAGCCTCCGTGCTGGCGTTGGGCGGTTCCTGGCTCGCGCCGAAGGAGCTCATCGCCCGGCAGGATTGGGGCGCGATCACAGCGCTGGCGGCGGAGATCACCGGGATCGTCCGGGAGGTGCGTCCATGAGCCGGGTCGTCACGTTTGGCGAAATCATGATGCGCGCCGCCACGCCGGGCTATGCTCGTTTTCAGCAGGCCATGCCGGGCACGGTGGACGTGACCTTTGCCGGGGCGGAGGCCAGCATCGCGGTCGCGCTGGCCCATCTTGGTGTGGACGCGGCCTTTGTCACCGCGTTGCCGGAGCATGCGGTGGCGGATGCCTGCGTGACGGAACTGCGCGGCCTGGGTGTGGACACACGGCACATCCTGCGCACGCGGGAAGGAAGGCTGGGCATCTATTTCCTGGAACACGGTGTGAACCAGCGCGGCGGGAATGTGATTTATGACCGTGAAGGAGCCGCCGTGGCCGTCACTCCGGCCTCCGCCTATGACTGGGAGCACATCTTTGACGGCTGTGAATGGTTTGTGATCTCCGGCATCACGCCCGCGATCTCCCGCAATGCGGCGGAGGTGGCGCTGTTCGCCGCGCAGGAGGCGCGGAGGCGTGGCATCGCGGTCGTGTGTGACATGAACTACCGCACGAAGCTCTGGCGCTGGGAGCCGCCGCTGGAGGCGCGGGAACTGGCCACGCGCACCATGCGCGCGCTGCTGCCGCAAGTGACGGTCTTCGTCGGCGGCATCAGCGATGCCACGGCGATGCTGGGCGTGACGCACGACGGCGATCTGCACGCGCTGGCGCGACGGATCGTGGCGGAGTTTCCCAATGTGATGCACGCGGCCTTCACCCTGCGGGATGGCAGCACCTCGGCGGCGCAGAGTTTCAGCGGCGCGCTGTATGTGCATGCCACGGACACGCTGCATCTGGCGCCGCGACATGTCATCACGCAGGTCGTGGACCGTCTGGGCGCGGGAGATGCCTTCACCGCCGGGCTGGTTTTTTCGTTGTTGCACAACTCCAGCGCGGTGGATGCCATCGCTTTCGCCACCGCGGCCGGATGCCTGGCGCATTCGATCGAGGGTGATTACAACCGCAGCACGCGCGCCGAGATTGAGGCGCTCATGGCCGGCGATGGCGGCGGGCGCGTGAGCCGGTGAGCCGCGCAATCATTTTCCCGCTCCCAGTTCCTTGTAGTAGCGCTTCACGAGGTCGCGGAACTCGGCGGGCACCGGATCGCGGTCCACGGGGGCGAGGTTTTTGCCGGCGTCCTTTTTCGCGAGCTCCTCGGCCACGCGGTCACGCAGCTCGACGAGCGGCTGTGTGATGCGCTGGTTGAGATGCGCCACCTGCGGGGCTTCGTTGTTGCGGCGGGACTCCACGCGCAGATCACGCGCGCGGTCGAGGATTTTGGCGGCCTCGTTGCGCAGCTCGGGATTGTTCAGCAACTCCTCGACATTGCGCAGGCGGTCGCTCCAGCGGTCATAGCCTTCACCGGTGAAGAGGCCGCGGTCCGGCTGCTCCTGGGTGTCGTCGAAGAACAGGCCGCCGCTGAAACTGGCACCGCGGCTGTTATCTCCACCGCCACTGGTGCTGCCGCCCGCCATGCGGTTGCCGGCGTTGGATGAACGCTCGCGCCCCGGTCCCTCAGGAGGGCGGCGGCTGCCATCTTCGGCGGCTTGCTGCCGGGCACCTTCGCCCCGGCCTTCACCACGTTGTTGCCCGCCGGGCTGCTGCCCCTCGCGTGGAGACGAATTCCGGGCCTGCTGCTGGTCCTGGCCTTGCTGCCGCCCTTGGCTTTGACCTTGGCCTTCAGCCTGGGCCTGCTGCTGCCCTTGGCCTTGTTCGCCGGGCCGCTGTCCTTCTCCAGGCTGCTGGCCTTGGCCGCCTTGGGCCATCTGCGGCTGGGATTCGTTTTTGCCCTGGCCTCGATCGCCGGGTTGCTGGCCGCTCTGGCCCTCGCTCTTGCCTTTTTCGCCGGGTTGCTGGCCTTGCTGAGCTTCGCCGGGCTGGCGGCTGTTTTGGGCGGTTTTTGGGTCTTGGGGTTCGCCACGGCCTTGTCCCTGGCCTTCGCCTTTTTCACCCGGCTCGCTCTGTTCGCCCGGCTTTTGCCCCATCTGGCCTTTACCAGATTGGGTGGCTTTTTCGGCCACCTTTGGGTCTTGGGGGGCATTCTGATCTTGGCCTTCGGCGTTTTGGCTTTTCGTATCGGGCGGGCCTGATTTGTCTGACGCATCGGATGCCTGCTGGCCGCGCTGCGCTGTGTTCTCCTCCTCCTGCGCCTCTTTGATCAGGCGGTCCAGTTCGTTGCGGGCCACGCGCAGGGCCTCGCTTTCGCTGCCCAGCACGCTCTCCGCCGCCTTTTCCACGCCTTTTTGCAGTTGTCCGACGCTGTTGGCGGCCTTGCGCTCCGCATCCTGCGCGCCGGCGCGTGAGCCGTAGCGGAGCTGGTCGCGGGTTTCCTGGAGGTTCTCCTCCAAGCCGCCGGTCTGCGCCTGGCGCACGGCGTCGTAGAGGTTGCGGTGGAGCAGGGGCTCCGACTGCTCTGACTGCTCGCTGAGCTGACGCATGTTGTTGAGGAGTTTTTCGATGTTCTCCTGCTGCTCTGCCACCTGGCGGCCGAGCTGGCTGTTATTGAGCGTGCGCGCCAGGTCGGCGGCGCTGTCACCTGCATCGGCGGCGTCGGGTGTTTTCTGGTTCTCGATTGCCTCGCTGATCTTTTTCTGCGCGTCCGCTGCTTGCCGCGCCTGCTGGCGGAGCTGCTTCACGTCCTCCGCGAATTTTTTGCCCGTCTTCTGCCGGAAGTCCTCCTGCATCTGCTCCAGCTCGCGCTGCGCGCGGGTGGCGGAGTTGGTGGCATCGGCAAGCTGCTCGTTTTTGAGCTGCTCGGCGGCCTCGTTCACCTGCTCACGGGTTTTTTCGAGCTGTTCCTTCGCCTCGGCCATCTGCTGGGCGTTCTCCGGTTTTTCCATGCGGTCCTTGAGGTCGTCGAGATCGCGCAGGAGCTGCTCCTGCTCCGCCTGGAGGCGTTTGAGCTGGTTTTCGAGCTCTTGTTTCTCCTGCTCGCTCTTTGCCTCGGCCAGCTGGTTTTGCAGCTCCTTCATCTTCTCCGCCAGCGCCTCCTGGCGGCGTGCCAGCTCCTTGAGGCGGTTCAAGACCTGCAAATTCTCCTGCTGCTCGGCGGTTTGCTCTTCAGTCGCGGCCTTTTCCTCTTCGTAACGCTGCTCCTTCTGCTTCAATTCCAGGTCCATGAGCTGGTTTTGCTGTTGCTGCTGGCTGGCAGAGGCGGCGGCCATCTGCGGCTGGTTCTGGCGCATAACCTGATGTTCCCGGCTCTGCGCGCGGTGCAGCCACTCGAGCGCGCTTTGCTCAAAGGCCAGCGCCTGGTTCAAAGGGGAGCGTTTCTTCTCCTCGGAGGCCTGCTGGAGCGGCGGCTGCGCGTCTTTGAGCGATTTCCACGCCTCGGTGAGCGCCTGCTTGATCTCCGCATCCTCGGCCTCCTCCATGCCTTCCTTCACCTGTTCGAGCGCGATGCCGACGGACTCGTTCACGACATCGACATCGGGCGCGGCGGCTTCCATGGCGCGGCCGGCGTTCGTGTCGCGGATGAGGCGCCAGGTGGCATTGACGATCTGTTTGACGAGATCGACGAGCTTGTCGGTCTGGCCTTTCGGCTTTGGCTGTCCGGGCTCGGCAGGAGGTGCCTCGGCCTCGCGGAAGATGTCCTCGAAGTGGCGGATGTCGGCGAAGAACATGTCGCTCATGCTGCGGCGCACCTCGCCCTTCGGGCCGGTGTCCTCCGCCCAAAGGTAATAGCTCACCAACTGCCGTGGCTGCGCGTTTTCTTTTTCGAGCGTGAGCTCGGCGCGCACGTCCTGCTTTTTGAGCGGCGCGGTGACGGGATGCTGGAAGAGGATTTCCTTGCTGTTGCCGTTGATGCTGAAAACCGCGCCGCTTTTCGTCACGCCGAGGTCGTCGGACACCTTGGCCTCGACCGGCAGTTCCTGGATGCTGGAGACCTGGATGTCACGCTTGGGAAACACGACTTCGATCTTTGCCAGTTGGTTGCTCTGCACGGTCACGGTGAACCACGGCGGGTTCTTGTTCGCGCGCTCGGCCTCATCGACGAGGTGCAGGCGGTACTTCTGCGTTTTTTCGGCGGTGAGCACGCCTTCCAGCAGCGTGGCATCGCCAGCGGTGGGCGTGAGCGCAATGACGGTCTTGTCTTCGCCGAAAAGCTCCGCGGCGGTGAGGTGGGTGCCGGCCGGGCGGGCGGCGTCCTCCATGACGAGCGGTTTGTTCACCTGGATTCTCCAGGTGACTTTCGAGCCTTCCAGCGCGGTGACCTTCTGCGTGTTCTTCGTCTCCTTCGGTGGCAGCTTCGTGTATTCCGGCGGCGTGACGACGGCATCGGCGCGCACGAGCGCGGGATAGTCGAACACGCGGATGGTGTGCGTGGGGGACTTTTGACCGGCGAACTCGACGTGGTAGGTGGCGTCGCGGTCCACCTTGGCGATGAGGCCGCCGAAAACCTGTCCGTCCACGGTGAGGCGCATTGGCAGGGTGTCGCGCGGCTTGCCGTCCGTCTCCTGGATGACGAGCGTGGCATCCTCCGGCACCGGGCCGTCGAAACGGGCCTCCACGATGAGGCGGGAGCCGCGCTCGATCTCTGTATCACCCGGTGTGAGGGTGACCTTGAACTCGGTGGGTGCCGCCGGGGCTGTTTCGGTGGCGAGGGCGGCCGCTGGCGGCGCGGCGGGCTCAGGCCGCAGCCGGTGCGTCAGTTCGATGGCCATGAAACCGATCACGACGGCCCATGCCGCCACGAGCGCGCGTGAATACGGCCGCTGCGCGACGGTGACGGGCCAGTTTTGCGTGGCGGCGCGCGCCAGCGCCTGGTCGATGACGCGTTCGTGCAGGAAGGAGGAGGGTTCTTTCGCCTGCGGCTCGTGGTCGATCGCCGTGAGCAGCAGGGAGTCCAGCACGGGATGCTTTTCCTCGATCATCCGGGCGATCTCGCGGTCGCTCCAGATGTTCCGGCGGCCCTTGAGCCAGGCGATGACCGCCAGCGCGATGAGCGCGAGCATCGACCAGCGGTCGAGCGGCCTTGGAATGGTCACGCCCTGCCACACCGCCAGGAGCAAAGCGCCGCGCACGACGATGCCGACGAGAAAAACGGCCGCCAGATGGCGCAGCAGCCGTGCCTTCCGCAGGGCCTCACGGACTTCGGCGATGCGGGCTTCGAGGATGGTGCGTGCGATCATGGCTGGGGCGGTGAGGAGTTGATGACCGGTCTATCTCCAGTGGGACAGCCAGGTGAATAGGGTGGAAATGATGGAAGAGGCTTTGGACCAGAAAGTTTCGCCATGTCTCATGGCAAAAAACGCGGTCACCAGCGCGCAGGTGAAAATGACCGCCCACAGGCTGGAGCCTTGCTGGATCACCGGCTCCATCAAAACCACGAACGCAAGGAGCCCGCCGAGGACAAAGCCGCACCCGAAGTGCAGACGCTTGTCGTGTGAGATCGGGCTCATGGAAGTCTGGAGATGCGAAGAGTGTCAGGCTGGGGCCATTACTTGCCTTGAACGCCCCGCCAGGGCCGTTTCGAGCAAAAGGACGGCCAAAAGGGCGGTCAAGATCCACCACCAACTGCGCTGGCGCTGCTCCGTGTCCGTGGCGGTGAGGCGTTGCTGGTCGGCGGGCGTGGCGGCCGTGGTCTCGGCGGCGCTGGAGAGCTGGAGGCCGTGTTCGGCGAGCTTTGGGGGCTCCAGCGGCAGCACGCGGCCCTCCTCTGGCGTCAGGTTGACGGCGATGGTCCGGGTCTGCGCGCCTGTTTGGACCTTGTGGAGGCCGATTTGCGCCGCGGTGAAGGTTTCGCCGGGCTTGAGGGCGTGCGTTTTGTTCTCCGGATCGGTGACGGTGTGCGCCTGCGCCGCGTCGAGCGGCAGCGTGTCACCGACGAAGAGCGTGGCAGCCGGATCGTGGCTGAAACCGGCGGCGGCCAGCCAGCCGTAGAGCAGCGGCACGAATTTCGTGCTCAGCGCGAGCTGGCTGTCCGCCGGATGCCAGCCGGAGGCCAGCACGATGAGCGTGCCCTTGCCGATACGCGCGCTGAGGATGGCAGGGTGGCCGTTGTCGAAGGTGGCGAGGGTTTCGAGGCCGGAAGTGCGGGCAGGAGTGCCCGCATCACGGATGACGCGGTGCTTCCAGAAGCGGAGCTTGGTGAAGTCCCGCAGCTTGGGATCGGCGAAGGGGTGGAGCAATGGGTGCTCCGTTTTGACCTCGGCGAGCATGCGGTAGTCGCCGCCGGTGTCCGCGGTGACGGTGAGGTCGAGACCGGTGAGCTCCTTGAGCAAGGTGGCGTCCTCCGGCACGGTGACGAGGAAGCCGCCGCGCTCGACATAATCACGCAGGCCGGCGGGCGCGGCGCTGCCGGTGATGAAAAGGACATCGGCTGGCTGCGCGGGCAGTTTTTCATCAACGGTGAGGACGGGGGCGAGCGTGGTCGTGGGTTGCAGGGCGCGGGCCAGGTAGTACAGAGGTGAGGCGGCCTCATCGCGCGTGGCTTCCTTGCCGAGGAAATGAATGCGCACCTCGCGAGGCTGCGGCGGGGCGATGAAGACGCGGTTGTCGAAGTCATGCGCGTCGCCGGTGAGGGTGAGCACGGTGGCGTTGGTGGCATTGGGCGGCGCGGAGAGGATGCGGGAGGCGCCGGGCGGCAGTTGCGCGGTGATGGCCTGGGATTTGGGCGCGTCCTGCCAGGCGAGCGTGAAATCGCGCAGCGCGGAGTCGCGGGTGTTGCTGAGGCGCAGGCGGACGGCGCTCTCCATGCCCTCATCTGTGTCGCGCGCGGCGAGCGTGACCGAGAGGTTGTCATTCGAGGGCGGATCGATGCGATGCACGCTCAAGGCGAGTCCGGCAGGCCAGGCGATGCTGCGCAGCGCGTCGAGCCGTGTGCCCTCCTGAAGGTCGGAGATGAGGTGGATGCGTTTTTGCAGGCCGGTGGTGGTGGAATCAAAGGATGGCACGGCGGCGATGAGGGCGTGGTCGAGGTGCGTGCCGCTCCACGAGGGCGACAGCGCGGCCAGCCGTGTTTGCAGCGCGGTGAGGCGGTCTGCGGGCGTGCTGCGGTCCTCCTCAAAGGTCCACAGCGGCGTGAGTTCGCGGTCAAACGCGGCGATCGCCACGCGGTCGGTGATCCGGGCCTCCTTCACGAGTTTTTCCGCCTCTGTGACCGCGCGTTTCCACAGGTCCGCGCGGCGCATCGAGGCGCTGCGGTCCACCAGGATGAGCGTGGCGCTGTGCGGGGACTCCGCGGCGGTGTCATCCCCCTGGAGAAAGGGGCGGGAGAACATCAGCGCGAGCAGGATGAGCGCCAGGCAGCGCAGCAGCAGCAGCAGCCAGTTTTCCAGCTTTCGCTTGCTGACGGGCACGGGCGTCTGCGCATCCAGAAAGAGCAGGGAGCTGAACTCCACGCGGTCCTGCGGCGGCCGCCGGCGCAGATGCATCAGAATCGGCGCGATGATCGCGGCCGCACCGGCGAGGTAGAGGGGAAAGAGCCAGGACATGAAGACAGGATCAGAACGGCGTCACCGTCCCCGTCTTACCGCCACGCCGTCTTGGAGATGTACCAGTCGAGAATCTCTGTGCCGTAAAAGAGCCAGATGAGCGCCCCGGCGGCCAGATAGGGGCCAAAGGGGATCTTCGCGCCCCATTCGGAGCGGCCGATCAGGCGGCTGAGCAGGGCGATCACCGTGCCCAGCACGGAGGCGGCCAGGATGGTGAAGAGCACGCACTTCCACCCGCAGAAGGCGCCGATCATCATGAGAAAAAACACATCGCCCATGCCCATCGCCTCGCGCGGGATGACGAGCTGCGTGATCCGTCCGTGCAGCTTTGTCACGCCCTCCAGCGGGAACTCGCGGAAGTCGTTTCCATCCCGCACCTTGATCTTCTCCATCCACAGCTCGGCGGTGGTCTTTTCAAAGCGGTCGGCGTTCACCTGCAGCTCCTCGCAGGTGATCTGCATGCGGTCGCTGCCGCGCATGAAGATGTCCGCCCAGCCCATCTCCGTGTCGGCGAAGCGCACCACCGGCGGCTCGTTCTCATCCGGCTGCGCCACCTCCCAGCGCACGGATTTCTCAAAGACATGCTTCTTGCGGCCAAAGGCCAGCTTTCCCAGCTCCACCACCAGCCACAGGCCGCCCAGGCCGATCGCCGCGCTGCCAAAGGACAGGCCCAGCCCGCGCCAGTGGTCCCCCGGCTCCACGCCCACGAGCTGCGGCACCCACAGCGCGGCCAGCAGGCCTGCCGCCGCCCCGCCAAAGGTGATGGAGTGCGGCAGGATGAAATGCTCGATATCAATGAAGCTGCCCGCGATCAGCAGGCTCACAAACACCCACAGGCAGAGCACCTGCGGCCCCCAGTCGGCGATCTGCGGCCACGGGCCGAGGTGCAGCCTGAACACCGCGTAAAACAGCAGGCCCGTCAGCAGCTCGACAAAGAAGTAGCGGCTGGAGATCGGCGCGGAGCAGGCGGCGCATTTGCCGCGCAGCGCCAGCCAGGAGAAAAGCGGGATGTTCTGCCACATGGGGATCTGCTTCTTGCAGGAGGGGCAGAAGGAGCGCCGCGGGTTGTTCACCGAGATGTCACGCGGCAGGCGGTAGATCACCACGTTCAAAAAGGAGCCGATGCCCGCGCCGATGAAAAAGGCGAGGAAATGCAGCAGGGCGTTGAGCACGGTGTAGCGGGAGAGGTCCATGGCGGCGGAAGACGGGAAACTTGCCTTGCGGCGCGTGGCAACGGAAGCAAAAACTCCCGCGTGCCCGCATTTTCCCGTTCCGCTGTTCTCATCCTCGCCGTGCTGGCCTCCTGCACACTGCCGGCGCAGCGGCGCGGCGCGCTGGTGTCCTCCACGCCCGCCGACCTGGCGCGCAAATACGACCTTGTGGACCTGCGCCAGGTGGCGCCCGACGTGCGCATTGACCTGCGTTACGCGTCCAAGGACAATGTCGCCCGCCGCCGGCTCTACCCCGCGCGCATGCCCTGCCTGCTGCGCCGTGCCACGGCGGAAAAGCTCAAGCGCGCGCAGGCCGCGCTGGCCGCGCAGGGCTACGGCATCCGCGTGTGGGATGCCTACCGCCCGCCGGAGGTGCAGGTCATCCTCCATCATCACGCGCGGGACACCGGCCTTTTCCTTTCCCCGGAAAATGGCTGGAGCCGCCACTGCGGCGGTGTCTGCGTGGACGCCACGATGGTGGACCGCCACGGCAACGAGGTGCGCATGCCCACCTGGTTCGACGAGAACCTGGAGCGCGCCTCCTCCCGCGGCGTGGACGCCGATCCCGAGGTCCGGCGGAATCTCGCCATCTTCCACCTCGCCATGCGCAAGGCCGGCTTTGTGCCGCTGCCCTCGGAGTGGTGGCACTTTGACGACGCGGATTTTCTATATCACCCGCAGCCGGTCATTTTCAGCCGGCAGCTCGGCATCCAGGTCCTGTGAGCGCCGCCGCCGACATCCGCAACGACCCCGACTTCCGCGTCCTCGACGAGACGGATGACTATATCGTCGTCAACAAGCCCGCGCCGCTCCAGATCCACCCCGGCGCGCCGAATGGCGCGCGCACACTGTGGCACGGCCTTTGCGACATCCTGGCCTACGAGATCGCCAACGGCGGGCAGGTCAGCATCATCAACCGCCTCGACCGCGAGACCAGCGGCGTCGTGCTCGTGGCGAAGAACGCCGCGTGGGCCCGCCGCCTCGGCCTGGCCATGCAAAACCGGCAGATCCACAAGACCTACGCCGCCCTGGTGCATGGCTGCCCGGCCTGGGACAGCCTGGAGCTCGACGCGCCCATCCTCCGCGCCGGCGAGGTCATGGAGAGCGACATCTGGGTACGCCAGATCGTGCATCCGGAAGGCGCGCCCTGCCGCACCGCTTTCCACGTGCTGGAGCGCCTGCCCGGCGGCCTCAGCCTGGTCGAGGCACGGCCGGAAACCGGGCGCATGCACCAGATCCGCGTCCATTTGCACCATCTCGGCCTGCCCATCGTGGGGGACAAGCTCTACGGCCGGGACGACCGCTGCTACTTGGAGTTCATCGAGACCGGCTGGACCCCCGCGCTGGAACAGCGCCTCCTGCTGCCGCGCCAGGCGCTGCACTCCTGGCGGCTGGAGGTGCGCACGGAGGATTTCCAAGGCACCTGGCAGGCCCCGCTGCCCGATTGGACCCTCCCGCTGCCGCGTTGAGCCGCTGGTTTCACGTTTCAAGATCCAGTGCGGGCGTGCCTCTTGAAACGTGCAACTTTAAACTTGGAACTTCCCGCCTGCTCGCCTTCTTCCGCGCCCTCTTATGTCCAGCGAGCAGCGCAAAGCCTTCCCTTTCTCCGAGTTTGAACCGAAGTGGCAGGGCGAGTGGGAGGCCTCCAAGGCCTACCGCACGCCCAACCCCGGTGATGCCGACTTCGATGCTTCGAAGCCGAAGTACTTCGTGCTCGACATGTTCCCCTATCCCAGCGGCAACGGCCTCCACGTCGGCCATCCGGAGGGTTACACCGCCACGGACATCATCGGCCGCTTCAAAAAGATGAACGGCTTCAACGTGCTGCACCCGATGGGCTGGGACGCCTTCGGCCTGCCCGCGGAGCAGTATGCGATCAAAACCGGCACGCATCCCCGCGTCACCACCGAGGCAAACGTCGCCAACTTCACCAAGCAGCTCAAATCGCTCGGTTTTGCCTACGACTGGGACCGCGAGGTGAACACCACCGACCCCGGCTACTTCAAGTGGACGCAGTGGATCTTCCTCAAGCTCTACAACTCCTACGTCGGCGACGACGGCAAGGCGCATCCGATCAGCGAACTCGAGGCCCAGGGCCTCTCGCGCGAGGAGATCGACCATCGCCGTCTCGCCTACGTGAGCGAAGCGCCGGTGAACTGGTGCCCGCAGCTCGGCACCGTGCTTGCCAATGAAGAAGTCGTGGACGGCAAAAGCGAAGTCGGCGGATTCCCCGTCGAGCGCCGCCCCATGCGCCAGTGGATGCTGCGCATCACCGCCTTTGCCGAACGCTTAGTCTCCGACTTAGATGGCCTCGATTGGCCCGAAAGCATCAAGATGCTTCAGACGGACTGGATAGGCAGGAGCGAAGGTGCGTATGTTAAATTCAATGTAGAGTGGCCAACTTGTAATGGAAAGCCGAGTGGTAATCCATGGGCACCGCCAACTATCGAGGTCTTCACAACGCGCCCAGACACCTTGTTTGGTGCTGAATATCTTGTTTTGGCGCCGGATCACCCGACATCCACATATTTGACCTCTTGGTTGACCACTTTTCTGCACACTTGGCCGAAAGGAATCAGCGATAAATGGAAAGGGGAGGTGACTGAAGCTCAGGCGCTACCGGGTCTCGCTGTTCAAGCATATCGTGAACAGGCAATGAAAAAATCCGAACGTGAGCGTCAGCAAGAAGGTGGACGTCACAAGACTGGTGTTTTCACAGGACTCTATGCCCGCAATCCGGTCGCTCCGTCCAAATTAATACCTGTGTGGATTGCTGATTACGTTTTGGCGGGTTACGGAACTGGTGCAATCATGGCTGTGCCCGCCCATGATGATCGGGATTTTGAATTTGCTCAGAAATTTGAGCTGCCAATCACGCAGGTAGTACAACCGCCGGAAGGCAAGGACTGGCAAGGCTTTACCGACAACGGTATGGCTGTGAACTCCGGCTTCCTCAACGGCCTGCCCACGGCGGAAGCGAAAAAGAAAATCACCGCCTGGCTCGAAGAAAAAGGCCTCGGCAAAGGCACCACCAACTTCAAGCTGCGCGACTGGCTCTTCAGCCGTCAGCGCTACTGGGGCGAGCCCTTCCCGATCGTGTGGGAGAACGGCCAGCATCGTGGTCTTGCTGAAAGCGAGCTGCCGCTGCTGCCGCCGACTTTGGAAGACTTCAAGCCCACCGGCACACCCGAGCCTCCGCTCTCCAAAGCCACCGACTGGGTCCAATACTCCGCCACCGCGAAGCGTGAACTCAACACGATGCCGCAGTGGGCGGGTTCGTGCTGGTATTACCTGCGTTACTGCGACGCCCGCAATACGGAGCGTTTTGTCGGCGTGGAGGCTGAGAAGTATTGGATGACGGGCAAGTGCTCAGTGCCCAGTGCTCAGTGCTCAGACTCTGAGAAACTGAGCACTCCAACACTGAGCACTGAGCACTCCGCTCCGAAGCCCGGTGGCGTGGACTTGTATGTCGGCGGCACCGAGCACGCCGTGCTGCACCTGCTTTACGCGCGTTTCTGGCACAAGGTGCTCTTTGATCTCGGCTACGTCAGCACGCCGGAGCCGTTCCAGCGTCTGGTGAACCAAGGGCTCATCCTCGGCGAGGATGGTCAGAAGATGTCGAAGTCCCGCGGCAACGTGGTGAACCCCGACGACGTCGTGCGCGAGTATGGCGCCGATGCGTTGCGCCTGTATGAGATGTTCATGGGCCCGCTGGAGCAGGTGAAGCCGTGGAGCATGAAGGGCGTCGAGGGCGTGTATCGCTTCCTCGCCCGCGTGTGGCGTCTCGTCATGGAAGTCGATGACGAAGGCGTGTGGAGCCTCTCCAAGGCGCTGCAAGACGTGCCCGCGAACAAGCAGCTCACCAAAGCGCTGCACGAGACCATCAAGAAGTGCGGCGAGGACATCGAGAAGCTCAGCTTCAACACGGCGATCAGCCAGATGATGGTCTGCACCAACGCCTTCACCGGAGCCGAAGTGAAGCCCGCAGGAGCCATCGTGACCTTCCTCAAGGTGCTGAGCCCCTTCGCGCCGCATCTCGCCGAAGAACTCAACGCGCAGATCCGCGCCAAATTCCCCGCCTTGGCCGCGAAACGCTTCCTCAGCGACGAAACCTGGCCCGCCTACGATCCCGCCGCCCTCATCGAGGACGAGGTCGAGGTCGTCTTCCAGGTGAACGGCAAGCTGCGCGACAAAGCCCGCGTGCCGATCCAGGCCACGAAGGAGGAGATCGAAAAGATCGCCCTCGCCAGCGCCCGCGTGCAGGAATTCATGGAGGGCAAGCCCGCCAAGAAGATCATCGTCGTGCCTGGGAAGCTGGTGAACGTGGTGGTGTAGTCACCGCAGGCTGCTGGCTCCGCCGGGAAGTTGGAAGAGCTGCCGCACCTCGGCGTCGTCGAGGGCGCGGTCAAACACGGCCAGGTCGTCAAGGTGCCCGACATACGCCGCCCCGAGGACGAGGGCGACCTGCGCCGGGTCCCATCCGAAGGTGAGGTCCCAGTTTTCGATCCGTCCTTGGAGCCTGCCATTCAGATAGAGGCTGCCGGAGGGTTTGGCGGCCTTGTTATTGATGTGGGAGAGTGTGAAGACGGCGTGCGTCCAGGTTTCGCGGGAAAAGGGCGCGTTGGACACCTGCACCATGGGGCGCTTGTCGAAGGTGATCTCATCCCACTGCACATTCGAGGGATTCCAAATGTGGACGAGCGGGCGGATGGCGTAGCGGAAGTAGCGCGGCGTCTCGTTCTTCGACCACTCCATGAAAATGAAGCCCTTTTTGCCGTCATCGCCGACGATCTGGACGGGGTCGCAGTAACCGGGTTCGAGGTCCTGGTCCGGAGTGAGGCGCAGCCACACGGACACGGTGGCGCTCCAGCTCTTGTCATTGTAGCCCAGCATGTTCACGCCGCTGAACTGCGGGCGCGTGGCCCCTTTTTTCGGAAAGTGCAGGCAGCCGCCGAATTTTCCCGCGCCGGGGGCCAGCTTGACGTCGTCGTTGGGCAGGCAGGGCACCAGTTCCTTGCCCTTCTTGATCACACAGGTCTTGTCCCCGCGGCTGAAATCGGCGTTCAATCCGCTGTCAAAGGACGCATGGAAAGTCAGCGCGGACTTGAGGGCATCCTGCGCGGCGAGCGGCAGGGCGAGGCAGAGAAAGAGCAGGGATGTTTTCATATCGGCTGATCCAAACGCCGCCACGCGGCGGACGCTATCGCCAGCTCACGCGCCCAGGATGGCCTTGACCGTGCGCGCGGTGGCTCCTCGGTGTGCTTGGAGCGCTTGCAGGCCGTGGCGGGCCATCTCCGCGGCCTGCGCGTCGTGGTTTTCCAGCAGGCTGGCGGCTTTGGACTCCAATTCCGCAAAATCGCGCACCTGGAGCGCGCCGCGATGCTCCAACAGCAGATCGACGAGCGGCGTGAAGTTCTCCATGTGCGGGCCAAAGAGCACCGCTTTGCCCGCGAAGACCGCTTCCGCCGGATTCTGGCCGCCGGTGGCCAGGAAACTCTTCCCGATGACAACGAGCGTGGCGAGATGCTGCCACGCGGCGAGTTCGCCCGTGCTGTCGATCAGCAAACATGGTGTCGAATCGACGCGCGAGGTCGAAACACTGCGCCGCGCCGCCTGAATGCCTAGCTCTGCCAGATCCGCCTGAATCTCCGCCGCGCGTTCGACATGACGCGGCACGATCAGCAGCGCCAGGCGCGGCTCCTTCACGCGCAACCGCTGAAACACGCGCGCGATCTCCACCTCCTCGCCATCATGCGTGCTGGCTGCGAGGAGAACGGGCTGGTCGGAGGCGATGCCGCGCTCGTTCAAAATGGCGCGCAGCGCGTCGATGCGCTCCGCGGGCACCGTGGAGCCGTCCGGATCGTATTTCACGCTGCCAGTGAGGTGAATCAGCGAGGCGTCGAGCCCGAAGGACTGCCAGCGCGCGATGTCCGGCGCGTCCTGCACGAGAATCTGCCGTAACCGGCCGTACACCGGCCGCACCAGCGCGCGCAGCATGCGCATCCGCTTTGCGCTGCGCGGGGAAAGGCGCGCGTTGACGAGAGAGACGGGAATCTGCTCGCGCACGCAGGCGGCGACGAGATTCGGCCACACCTCGGCCTCGACGAGCACGAGCTGTGTCGGCCTGATGAGATCGAGCATGCGGCGCGGCACGCCGGGAAAGTCCAGCGGGCTGTAAATCGCCACGACGCGGCCTGTGTGCTGCTTTTCGCACTCCTTGGCCAGCGCATGGCCGGTGGGCGTGGTGGTCGCCAGCACGATGCCGAGATCGGGCGAGGCTTGGAGCAGCCGCTTGATGATTTTGCGCGCCACATTGACCTCTCCCACGCTCACCGCATGCATCCACAGGCGTCCGCCGTCACGCGGTAGCGCGGCGATGGCCGCGCGCGTTCCTGGCGTGTGAAACCCGAGCCGTTCCAGCAAATCGCGCCACCTGCCGCCGCGCCGTTTCATCTTTATCAGCGCCCCAGGCAGCATGCACAGGAGGCCAAAGGGCAGCAGCAGGTTGTAGAGCAGCAGGATCATTTCCCGAGCACGCCTTTGAGCACCTCAATGCAGCGCTCGTTCTGCGGCATGGTGCCGATGGAGATGCGCACCCACTCAGGAAGCTTGTAGGCGGCCATCGCGCGGACGATGACGCCCTTGTCCATCATGGCTTTGAAGACCGCGTTGCCATCGCCGACTTTGACGAGCACGAAGTTGGCGTGGCTGGGGATGTATTCGAGGCCCATCGCACCAAACTGCTTCTGCAGGTAGTCGCGGCCCTCATCGGTGATGCGCTTGGTCTTCGCCTGATGCTCCTCATCGAGCAACCCGGCCAGAGCGCCCGCCTGGGCGATGGAGTTGAGATTGAAAGGCTGCCGCGTGCGCTGGAGCACATCGATGAGTTCTTTGTTCGCGATGCCGTAGCCGACACGCGTGCCGGCAAGGCCCTGGATCTTCGAGAAGGTGCGCAGAACGACGACGTTACGGCCTTCGCGGACGTATTTGAGCGTGTCCGGCGGGCTGTCGAGGAACTCGTAGTAGGCCTCGTCGAACACGACCACGACATGTTCCGGCACCTTGGCCATGAAACGGTCGATCTGCTCCTGCGTGACGAGCGTGCCGGTGGGGTTGTTTGGATTGGCGATGAAGACCTCCTTCGTGTTCGGCGTGATCGCGGCGGCCATGGCGTCGAGATCGTGCACGTAGCCCGGATCGGGAACTTCGATGGTGTCCGCACCAAACACCTTTGCCATCAACTTATAGACGAGAAAGGCGTGCTCGGCGGTGATGATGTTGTCACCGGGCTTGAGGAAGGCATGGCCGATGAACTCGATGACCTCGTTCGAACCGCAGCCCATGATGAAGTTGCCCATTTCGAGGCCGAACTTCTCCGCCAGGGCGTTGCGCAGCTTCCACGACGCGCCATCCGGGTAAATGTGGACCTCTTCGACGGCCTTTTTCATCGCCTCGACGGCCTTGGGGCTCGGCCCCAGCGGATTTTCGTTCGAGGCCAGCTTGATGATGTCTTCTGGCCGCAATCCGCGTTCCCGTGCCACGTCTTCAATGGGCTTTCCGGGTTCGTAGGCGACGAGGTCTTTGAGCTGCGGGTTGGCGAAGTTCCAGATGGACATGGTTGAGGGCTTGGGAGGAGGCCTTCTTGGACCGGGTTCCGCAGGCTGGCAAGTGGCTGTCACCAACGCGCGCCACATGCGGACATCATGTTTCTACGCGTTGCACGATGGGCGAATCCTCGTAACAATCCCGCGCATCATGCCCGACGCGCACTCATCCCCAGCCAGCCAGCCTTCCGCACGCGGGGTGATGGCGCGGGCACCGGGCGAGACCACCGAAATCGACCCGGCATGGGAGGCGCGTGAGCAGCGTGTGCGGGTGCTGATCGTGGACCATCTGCCGGAGGAGCTGAAAAAGCTGGCGATGGACCTGATGGACTCCCTGAGAAACAACGCCGGCGTGGCGGAGCGTTTCGACGCCTTTTGTGTGCAGGCATTTTCGAAGCCGGAGTGGGCCGTCCCGGCCAGCGCGGTGATCGGGGAGCTGTTTGAGGACAACGAGGACCGGCTGGCGGAGCTGGCGCGCGTGCCGGACCTCGTCATCGAGCTGGGCTGCGGCCAGGCGGCGGTGGCCTGCACGGTGGCGGCCCGGTGGGCGGCGCGCGGAGAGACACACCGGCTGTCGCGCCTGGCGGAGTCGATCATCGCCGCGCAGGGGACGATGCGGAATGCCGCGGCCGTCGAGGTCATGCTGGCGCTGGCCGGCACGCTGGCCGTTTCCCGCCCTTCGCGCGCGGAGCAGCTTTTTAACGCGGCGCTGCCTGCGGCTGAGCCCGAGCAGGAGGAGGCGGTGGCGGACGCGCGTTCGTGGCTGGAGACGGGCCGGGTGGTGTGCAGCGCCTCCCAGGAGGTGCGGGATCTTTGGGACATCAGGCTGCGCCGGCCCCGCACCGCATGGAAGTGGGAGACAGATGAGGAGCGCCGCGCGCTCGCGGCCCTGGCGGACCAGATCCAGCCGGGACTGCCGGGTGTGGAGCGCTACCAGCGCATCGTGCCTGGCTGCTGGTGGGATGTGGTCATGAGCAAGGCGCGGCTGATGGAGCAACTCGAAAAGGAAAGGACGCTTGCCCGTGCCTCGCAACCCGCCGATTCCGCCACGCCACTGGTGACGACCCAGGTCGAAGGCGCGGAGGTGCCGGAAAGCCGCGCGGCATCCTCCATGCGGTCCGCCTGGGGAGATGATCTGCCCCCCGGGGTGAATCCGCGCGCCAGCGGTGCCGCGCGCGTCGTGCTGGGCTGGGCGGCGGGTGTGTTCATGATGGCCCTGACCGCGCTGCTGGCCCCGGATGGCGTTTACCGGCTGGTGAAGGACATCCGGTCCGTGTTCAACCCGGCGCCCGTGGCTTTGACGCCGGAGCAGCTCATTGAGAATCACAAACGCTGGCGCGCTGCCACAACGCAGTCCATGGCCCAGGCGCAGGCGGCGCTGGCCGCCAGTTTCCAGGCGGCGAAATCCGGTTCTTGGAAGGACATGGAGGGCCTGCTCTCAGGACATCAGGAAAACCTGCCCTTTACCAGCGACGGCTACATGCAACTGCTGGTGTGGCTGCATCTCGATCCGCCTGCGGACGTGGAGACACTCTCGCGGCTGCCGCGCTTGTTGCTGAATCGCGTGGATACGCAGGCGCTGGCCTTGTGGGAACGGCTGGTGTATCCCGGATCACCCAATGCGGAGCACATCCAGCGCACCGCGCGCGAGGCGCTGGCCGAAAAGGAGAAAACCTGGGACAAGGACAACACGGAGCGCCTGCGTCAGATCGCTGACGGGAAGACTGTGACCGCCACTGCCGAGTGACGCGCCGTTGGACGGAGACGCCTCCCCTTGGAATGCGGATTGCGGTTTCGTGCATGCACGGTGGCCCCATCCATGGAGACGATGGAAGCATGCAATCCATCAATTCGCCGGATGCGGGGCGGGGCAGCAGGATGGGCCTGCCATGAGCACTCCATCCTCACCCTCCTCCCGCATCCCTGGCTGGCTGAAACTGGCCTACACCGCCTTCATGGCGGTCCTTATCCCAGTTTACTGGATTCATTACGGTCCGACGAACTTCCTGTTCTTCTGTGACGTGGCCCTGATCCTCACGTTGATCGGCGTGTGGACGGAGAAGCCGCTGTTCATCTCCCTGGCGGCGGTGGGCATCCTGATGCCGCAGGCGCTGTGGTGCGTGGACTTCATCGTCGGGCTCTTCGGGGTGAATATGACCGGATTGACGGCCTACATGTTTGACGAGACCCGTCCGCTGCATCTGCGCGGGCTGTCGCTCTTCCACGGCTGGCTTCCGGCCCTGCTGCTGTTTCTGGTGATGCGCCTGGGTTACGACCACCGGGCGTTTCACGGCTGGACGCTGACGAGCGTGGCGCTGTGCGTGGTTTCCTTCCTCTTCCTGCCTGCGCCGGGTTCTGCGGAGGTTCTCGCCAACCCGCAGATCCCGTACAATGTGAATTATGTTTTTGGCATGAGCGAAACGGAGCCGCAGACCTGGATGCCGCCCGCGCTGTATCTGGTGACCTGGCTCGGAGCGCTGATCGCGCTGGTTTATCTGCCGACGCATGCCATCCTCCGCCGCGTGTGCCCCGCGCCGCACGAAATCCAACGCTAATCCCCGATGACCTCGAACGATTCCCCAGCTCCCGCCCGCTGGCAGCGCGGCTTCTGGTGCCTGATGGGCACGCAATTCCAAGGCGCGTTCTCAGACAACCTGCTCAAGCAACTGGTCATCTTCATGGTGATGGCGCAGAACTGGCCGAAGGACCGCCTGGACCGGCTGGTGTCGGACGCGGGGATGTACTTCGCGGTGCCTTTCCTGCTGTTTTCGATGTTCGGTGGCTGGATGGCGGACCGTTTCAGCAAAGGGCGCGTGATGATGTGGGTGAAGGTGCTTGAGGTGGGCATCATGGTTTTTGCGTTTGGCGCGCTGTACTGGCAGCAACTCGACCTCCAACTGGTGAGCATCTGTCTGATGGGCGCGCAGAGCGCGCTGTTCGCGGCGTCGAAATATGGATCGCTGCCGGAGCTGGTGCCGGATGAGAAGCTGTCATGGGCGAACGGGGTGATCGAGATGCTGACGTTTCTGGCGGCGATTCTGGGAACGCTGGC
This sequence comes from Verrucomicrobiaceae bacterium, assembly GCA_015075365.1. Lineage (GTDB taxonomy): Bacteria > Verrucomicrobiota > Verrucomicrobiia > Verrucomicrobiales > Verrucomicrobiaceae > Prosthecobacter. The sequence continues at coordinate 795,003 of JABTUN010000002.1, read as the reverse complement.
GGCGGGCTGGCTGTCCGTGCTTTTCGCCGGCCAAACGCCGTGGCCGGGGCTGATCCTGCTGGCGCTTTCTGGGGCCGGCTGGTGGGCCAGCACAGGGATCACACACGTGCGCGCCGCCAGCCCGGAGAAACCGCTGCGGCTGAACTTCCTGGGGGAACTGTGGCGGGAATTCCGCTGGATGCGTGGCGACCGTGACCTGTGGCGCGCGAACCTGGGGAACACCGGCTTCTTTTTCATTGCCGTGCTGGTGCAGATGAACCTGCTGCTCTATGCGCAGCAGATTTTGAAGGTCGATCCGCTGGAGAACAGCGTGCTCCAGGTGGCGCTGGCGGTGGGCATGGCCGCGGGCAGCATGCTGGCGGGCAAACTGAGCGGCGACCATGTCGAGTACGGCCTGATTCCTGTGGGGGCCTTTCTCATGGCGGCGATGGCGGTGGTCATGGGCATCGAAGGCGTGGGCAAGGCGACCTTCACGGTGTGCCTGTCGCTGCTGGGCATCGGCGGCGGGATGTTCATCGTGCCCATCGCGGCGGTGCTGCAGCATCAGCCGCCGGCAGACCGCAAAGGCGCGGTGCAGGGCGCGGCCTCGTGGCTGTCGTGGGTGGGCATCAGCCTGGCGGCGGTGCTGCAAGGGGAGCTCAGCGTGCGGCTGGGGTGGTCCCCAGGACACATTTTCTGGTTCTGCGGGGCCTGCGCCACAGTGGCTGGTGCATACGTGGCCATGACGCGCCCCGGCGCGTTGCGCGGCATGCTGGCGCGCTGGAGCGGCGCGCAGGGCTGACGCGCATTTCCCACACGTTCGTGGAAAGGCGCGTCACCCTGCTTTTGCGGCCACGATCATGTGCGAAACGCAGGACAGCGCAGGCCGGCGATCAATGTTTGAGCAGCCACTCCGTCGTGCGTGGATTGAAATCGCCAAGGCACTCCCAGTGGAAGGCGTGGCCGGCGTTGTCGTAGAGGTGCAGATCCGCGCCAGGAATGGCGGCGGCCACTTCCTCACTCATCCACTTCGGTGTGAAGGTGTCGTTTTTGCCGCCGATGACGAGCGTGGGGCACTTCACGTTCTTCAGCTCGTTGAGCGTGTTGTGGTGGATGGCGGCCGCGCTTTGCGCCTCCATGGCATGCACGGGCTGTGGCGCGGGATTGGTGGCGGCGTCCTTCAGGCCCTGCTGCATGTTGTTCCAACAGTCGTCGTTGTCGAACCACGGCTTCGTGAAGATGAGCATCTGCACGTAGTGCATGAAGTCCTCCGGGCGCATCGTGGCCTTGCACTTCATGAGGTGCTGCCAGGTGTAGAGGCCAAAGCGGTCCTGCCGGGCCCAGGTGCACATCAGGATCATGCTCTTCACCTTGCCGGGATGGCGCAGGGCGAGCTGCTGGGCGATCACGGAGCCGAGCGAGCAGCCGACGACACGCGCCTGCTTGATGCCCAGCTTGTCCATGAGGCCGGCGTAATCGTCCGCCATGATGGCAGTGGTGTAGGGGCCTTCGGGCTTGTCAGTCTCGCCCACGCCGCGGTTGTCGCCGAGGATGCAGCGGAAGTGCTTTTCCCAGGCTTGCGCGTGCGCGTCCCACACGCCACCGGGGGCGGTCACGCCCATGATGCAAACGAGCGGGTCACCGCTGCCGCGTTCCTGGTAAAACATCTTGATTCCGTTGGTTTCGACGTGGGGCATGGCGTGTGGGGAGTGGGATGAGGTTGGTGTGGAGTGGAACGCGGATTTGAACAGGGATGCGGCGGGGCGACAAGCGAAAAACGGATTCGTCCGGGAACTTCACGCGGGAGATGCATCGTGCCGCGGCTTGACGGCGCGGACGGTCTGGTTTTGGGGAGATGAATGCCTTCCCCCGACGACACCGCCTCCCTGACCACGCCGCAGGCATGGTTGGTGCGCATCCCGGAAATCTTTGATGGCATCGCGGAGGACATCCTGCGGCGCTTTGGCGCGCAGGGTGGCACGCGGCTCGGTCAGGAGTATTTTTCGATCAAAACGGCCGCTCCGGAGCTGATTCATGAGTCGGAGGTGGCGAAGTTTGCCCGCTGGAATCTGCCTTTGGAGCATTCCTGGCCCTGCAACCCGCGGAAGATGGACGGATTCATCGAAAAGGCGGCGCAGACGCTGGTGCGGAAGTTCGCCGCGCGGAAACCGCAGGCAGTTTTCATCGGCGCGCTGCATCCCACCTCGCCCGACCGCTATTACCGCACGCTGGCCTCCAATCTGCGCGGGCGGGTGCTGCAACTGTTTCCGAAACTGTCTGTGGCGAATGTGGAGGAGCAGGACCCGGAACGGGAGACGCTGTTTTGCCTGGTGGGCCGGGAGGGGCTTTTTTGCGGCATGCAGTCGCCCAGGAGGTGCAACGGCCTCTACCCTGGTGGCAGCAAATTCATTGACCAGGACGCGCCGGATGTGATCAGCCGCGCGGGTGCCAAGGTGGCGGAGGCGCTGCATTACCTGCGGCTTCATCGTCCTCCGCTGCCTGCGGGCAGTCACTGGATCGAACTGGGCGCCTGCCCGGGCGGCATGACATCCGAACTGCTCGCACGCGGCCAACGCGTGACCGCCATCGACCGCGCGCCGCTGGACGGGCGTCTGGAGGGCCGCGCGGGCCTGGATTTTGTGCTCGCGGATGTGGCGGACTTCGAGCCACGGCCGGGCACGCGCTACGATGCGATGCTGAACGACATGAATGGACCGCCGGAGGAGTCCATCGCGCAGGTGATCCGGCTTGCGCGGTTTTTGAAGCCGGGCGGGCTGGTGATCTTCACGCTGAAGGTGCCGCGCATCGAGGATCTGCAAGGTCCCTGTGCGTTGTTCCGAAGAACGGCTGAAACCGCCCGTGCCGCCGGCCTGCGCCTGTTTGCGCAGACGCACCTGACCTACAACCGCCACGAGTTCACGATGTTCTTTGAGCGGGCAGATTGATCACGGGCTGAAGGCCCATTCAGGCGCGTTGAGCACAGCCCACAGCACGTCCTCAAGGCGGGTCCGCCAGGCAGCGTCGAGCTTTTGAGTGGGCGGTTCGCCACGGCGTGCGGCTTTTTCCTGCTCCATGCGCACGGTGGTGGCCTCGCCGTCGAGATGGTTGGACCAGCTGACGTATTTTTCGCGGACGCGGTTGCTTTGGGGTTTCACGTTCAAGGTTTCAAGTTTCACGATGCGTGACTCATACCCTGCCGTGAGATGCCGGGTGTAGAGATCCTTTTCCTGCGCGGTGGGGTGGCGGGTGAGGAGTTGCAAGAAGAGGCGGTCGATGAATTGGTCGAGCGTCTGCTCCTGGAGGGCGAGTTGGGTGACGCCGTGGTCATCGCTGAGGCGGGTGAGCCAGACGCCGACGGTGCCGTTGCTGAGGATGGCGGGCTGGAGCACGTTGGGATCGGCGTCGCGCTTGCTGACCGGGTCCTGGCGGCTGCCGCGCCAGCCAAAGGCGCTGAGCACGTCGGCCACGGCCTGGATGCGCGGCAGGGCCAGGCTGGGGCGGTCGCGCTCGTTGCTGGTGCTGGTGAGCATCCAGGAGCGGTGGGGCTTGCCGAGTGTGATGCTGTTCTTCAGGTCGCGGGTGTTGTCGATGTCCAGGCAGACCTCCTCGGTGCGGAAGGGCTTGCCCGTGGCGGCGAAGAGGCTGTCCACGATCTGCTCCGCATACAGGCGGCGCGGGGCAGGGGAGGTGTAGAGCGGGCTGGTCTGCTTCAACGCGGGGTCGGTGGCGCGCTGGTAGGCGTGGCTGTTGAGGATCAGGCGGGCGAGATGCTTCACATCGTAACCGCCGCGGACGAACTCGCGGCCAAGCCACTTCACCAGCTCGGGATGCGTGGGTTTGCCCTTCTCCCAGTCCTCCACGGGTTCGACGATGCCGCGACCCATGAAGCGCGCCCACACGCGGTTGGCGATGACCTGGGCGAAGCGCTCGTTCTGCGGCGCGGTGATCATGGCGGCGAGCACATCGCGGCTGTCCTCGGGGAATTCGGCGAGTTTGGCGGCGGATTCGTCGGTGAACTCATCAAAGGGCCACTTCGGCTGCACCTTGGTGCCGGGCTGGAGCGTGACCTGGATCAGCGGCTTGCGTCCGCCGGCGTGGATCTTGTCCATGGGCACGCTGCTGGTCTTCGGCACCTCGATTTCCTTGGAGCCCAGCATGGCGGCGAGCTTGAAAAGATCCTCCTGGAGCCACTTGTGCGTGGGGGAGTCGTGGCAGCGCGCGCATTTCATCTCCACGCCGAGGAAGGCGGTGCTGACGATGGTGCCCTTCGCGGCCATGGGCACGTCGTTCTGGGAGGCGGTGCCAAAGCCTGCCGGGCCGCCGAGGCGCTCGCTGCCTCTCATGCGCAGCAGCTCGGTGACGAAGAGGTCCATCGGCTTGTTGTCCTTGAGCGACTCATAGATCCACCAGCGGAAGGGGCCGGTGTTGTTCAGCGTGGGGTTGAGCATGTTCGGGTTTTCCGCCAGCACGTCCTGCCAGTAGCCCATCCAGTTGTCAGCCCAGCGCGGGTCATTGAGGAGCTTTTCGATGAGCGCGGGGCGGTCGGGATTCTTCTGGAAGGCCTCGATTTCCTGCAGCGAGGGCACCACGCCGAGGGTGTCGATCGTGGCACGGCGCAGGAAGGTGAGGTCATCCGCCAGCGGGGTCAGCGTGAGGTGGTCCGCCTGAATTTCGGGCCAGTTGGCACCTTCCTTGATCCAGGTGGTCAGCAGGGCGATCTCGTCCTTCGTGAGCGGCTTGCCCTTGGGCGGCATGATGCTGTCCTCGTCGTCCGTGGTGATGCGGGCGATCAGCGCGCTGTGGTCCGGCTTGCCGGGCGTGATGGCCGCGCCGTCGGACTCACCGCCCTTCATCGCATCAGCCAGTGAATCAAAACGCAGGTCGCCCTTGGCCTTCGTGCCGCGATGGCATTCGGTGCATTTGGCTTCCAGCAAGGGCTGGACCTGCTTGAAGAAGTCCACTCTGCCCTTTTTCGCCGTCTGGGCGCTGACGCTGGCGATCTTTGAGCCAATGAAATGGTCGATCTCGTTGCTGGCGGGGAAGTTCTGCGGCAGCTCGGGCACCTTCACAGGCGCGGCCTTCGCCAGCCAGACGTCCGCGGCCTTGCGGCGGCCGGCCCAGTAAGCGCCTGACTTGGCGCGCAGTTCGGCACGCTTCTTGGCGTTCACGGCATCGTAATGCGCGCTGCGCTCCTGCTCATACGCGGTCCAGCCCGCGTCCGTGTAGGGCACCGCGCGTTTGCCAGGAGTGACAAGCTGCCAGCTCTCCGTGCCCTGCGCTGACCACGCGACCACGGTTTCACCCAGTTCGGGGCGGCGCACGGATTTGCCGACATAACTGCCCACCAGCGTCTCCAGCACGAAAAACTGCGGCTTGCCGGTGCCTTCGAATTCACACCACGACTCGCGGTTCCCCGGCGGCGCAAAGCGAAAGTCGGGGCCGAGGTCGAGGTAGTCCTTCTGATCGGCCACGAGGTGGTGGCCGTCGCTGTCGTTTGGCGGGAAGGGCGTGGTGAGCACCGTTTTGCCGTCCAGGTATAGATTCGTGGCACCACGCGCGCGCAGGAGCAGGCGGTGCCTGCCTTTCGGGAAGGTCACGCTGGCGGCGGCACGAAGGAGGAAGGGCACGTGGCGCTCGCCGCGCACGCCTGTCTCCACATACTTCTGCGGCACATCCAGGAAGCCGAAGACGTCCTCCGTGTAGGTTTCGCCCACCTTGGGAGGCTCGCTGGGCCAGGCATTCGCATCGGGCATGCCTTCTTCTGCGAGCTGCACCAGCACACGACCGGCGGGCACGTCTTTTTTTGCAATGGGCGGCGGAGGTGGGACGAAACGAAACTTCGCTTTCAAGGCATCGGTATCAATCGGACCGCGGTAGATCGCCACGTCATCCAGCCAGCCATTGAGCGAATGCGTGGAAGCCAGCGTGGAGCCGCTGCCGATCACCAGGGCGTCACCATCTGTCACCGGCGCGCGGTCCGTCTCGCCGCCCATGTCCCAGGTGCCGTCGGTTTCCTGTCCGTCGATGTAGCCCTTGATGCTCTTGAGCTTTCCAAAGGTGTAGGTCACCGCGATGTGGTGCCAGCCCTGGAGCGGCATCGTTTCCTTCGACCACCAGCGGTGCCACTCGCCCTTTTTGCCAGGCACGTCGGCGCTGGCGAACAGAAACCCGATCTGCGCGCCACTTTTGACCGTCTGGAGGCGCAGGGCGTAGTTCTGGTTGTTCTGCCCGAACTCCTTCGTGCCGAGGCGGCCCTTGCCGATGATGTAGGGCGTGCCGCTCAGCCCTGGAGCCTTCACCCAGGCCTCCAGGGTGATGGTTTCATTCAGGCCAAAGCGCAGTTCTGGGTTGTCCGCCACCTTGAGAGCCTTCTTGCCCTCGCCGATGAAGCGTATGGCGGTGTTTTCCTTCGCAAAGCCCGGGTAGGCCGGCGCGCGCGGCCCGGGCTCTTTTTGATCGTCAAAACGCCACTGCATGACCGGTTTGGCGGGTTCCTTGTCGGAGACATCATTGCCTGCCGCGTCATTTTGGGCGGAGGCAAAAGGCGCGAGGGCGAGAAAAGGCAGGAAGGTGGCGCGGAGCGTCATGCCTCTAAAAACGTCCTTTCGGCCCCTCTTTCAGCATCCCCGGCACCCCACTTTCGTGAGGGGCGGAGCCGCCTGCGGGCCCAATTTTTGCTTCCCATGCGGAATTTGAACCCCTAGGATCGTTTTTAAATCCAACGGCCATGCACCTCAAACCCGCTATTCTCACCCTGGCGGCTCTGGCGAGCCTGAATTCCGTGTCTGTCGTCCGCGCCGACGATGGCGATGTCAGCGTGGCAAAGGCCGTGCGACCGAAGATGGCGGTTTTTGCCGAGGACGTGACGGTGGATGGCGCGCGCCGACCGGATCTGGGCCGCGCGCTTGCGGACAGCCTTAGCACCGCCCTGCTGCGGCGCGGGCAGGTCCGTGTCTTCACCCTCATGACCGAGGAAACGGCCTCCGGCACGCAAATGCTCGTGTCTCCACGCGATGCCGGTGTGAACCGCTCCCACGCCACCGCGCTGGACAAGGACATCGACTACCTGCTGTCCTTCAACCTCTTCTCCAACGGCCCGGAGCACCGCATGACGGTGAAAAAGACGCGTGTGGCCACCTCCGAGATGGTGGACTCCTGGCAGTTCAATCACTTTGGCCGTGCCAGCGATCTCTTTGGCATGGTTCCGAAGATCGTGGAACGGGTGGACCCCAAACCCCAGCCCCAGGTCTTCCCCAGCTCACAATCACCCGCGGAGCTCCGCCCCTGGGTGCAGCCGCAGAATCATCCCTTCTTCAACGGTGATTACACCAACCCATCCAGCCCGGCCTACGACCCCTGGCGTGTCAGCACGGAGGGCGCGCCTGTTTACACCGATTTGCGGAATGTGCCCAAGGCACTCGTTTATCGTGAACTGGGCTCCATCCAGTTGATCAACGACTTCTGGAAATTTGCCATCGTGCGGCCGAACAGGGGCGTGACGCTCCGGGAAAACGATCCCCTCCATGTGCTCTACGACGAGGGGGATGTGTATGCGAACCTGCGCGTCGGCACGGTGGAAAAGGCCGGTGCCGTGGCTGACTACGGCGGCCTCACGCCTGCCTACAAGCCTCTCTTCAAGGGTGACAAGGTCTTTGGCTGGGCACCTCCCATGGCCCTGCCGGAGGACACGAGGCTGAACGGCGCGAAGTGAGACGGCTCAAGCGCGTGCCTTCGGTCGCGTGGCAAAAAACAGGGCGATTCCGAGCAGCGCGACGAGGAAGGTGCCGAAGGTTAGCACCGTCAGCACGAGATCGCGCAGGTCCTTGTCGGGGATGAAGCCGAGCTTGTGAAACATCGTGAAGATCGTGGCCTCGAGCTGGCGCTGGCGGTCTGTGTGCCGCGTGACGCTGCCCGTCGTGGTGGAGACATAGACGCGCGTGTCCAGACCGTCCGGCGAGTCAAAGCGGTACACGGGCAGGATGCGGAAGATGTTCAAGTACTCGCTGTTGAAGGCGGTGAGGAAGTCCGTCTTCCTCACCTCGGCCCCGGCGAGGAATTTTTTCGCGATCTCGGCGGCATAGGCCTCGTCCTGGCCCGGATCGACGCGTCCATCGATGGCGCTGACGTATTGCGGCCCCTGGGCGTCCTTCGCGTAGATCTGATACCAGGGCTGACCGCCGATGCCGCGCAGGTTCACCGCCTGCACCTCGGGCGCACCGAGTCTTGCCACGGCCTCGGCGACGGTGAGCTTGATCCCATTCACATTCATGCCGCCGCCGGAGGGCTTTACCTGCGGTGGCGGTGCTTGCGTGCGGGTCATGACATTGTGCAGTACTCCACTGCCGGAGGCCATGAGGACGGAGAGGCTGAACAGGAGACCGAGCCACCGGTGGAGTTTGCGGATGAGACGGGGATTCATGAGGTGGAGTGTGGCGGGAAGGATGTGGTTACCATTTGAACTCGACGCCGCCGTAGAAGGCGCGGCCGTCGCCGGGGAGGAAGACGGCACCGGTGCCGCCGTTGGCATTCGTGACGACGCCAGTGGTGGGATTGTAGCGTTCGTCGGTCAGATTGCGCGCTTCAACGAAGAAGGAGACGCCTTGGGTGGCACGGTAGCCGATTTTCAGGCCCAGCAGGGCGTAAGGATCGGCAAAGGTGCTGCGCGCGAGGTCGGCGGCATAGCGGTGGGGTGACCATTCGACATTCGGACCGGCGTAGAAGCCGCAGGGGTGCTCGTACAGCAGCTCCGCGCGGTAATAGAACGGGGCGAAGCCCGGCAGCAGGCGGTCGCCAAAGGTGGGATCGTCTTTGAAACGGAAGTCATTCCAGAAGAAATTCTGCCGCAGCGCGAGGCGGTCGTAGTTCGTGTCATTCGCGGTGAAAAGATTGCGCGCCACATCGGCGGTGAGGCCGAACTCGACACCCTGGTGGATTGTTTTGCCGGCGTTCACGGTGTTGGCGGGCAGCGGAGGCACGCCGAGCGTGAGCAGCTCGCGGTCCACCGCCGCATAGTAGTAGCTGAAATCCCAGCCGACGCGTCCGCGCTGGCCGCGCGTGCCGATTTCAAACGTGGTGGCCCACTGCGGCTCCAGATGCACGATGCCGGCCGCGCCAATGGGCGTGGCCTCGCCGAAGGTGGGTGGCTCGTAGCTGCGGCTGGCGTTGAAGTAGATCTGCGTGAGCGGGTCAAACTCGTAGATGAGGCCGATCTTCGGGCTGATGCCGAAGTAGCTTAGGCGGTCGGTGTTATCGATGAGATTGGGCAAGAACGCGCCCGCCCCGGGGATGAGCGTCTCCTCATTGAGATCACGGCTGGCATAGAGCGCCTGCAGGCCGAGCACGAGAGAGAGCTGGTCGGTGAAATGGATGCGATCCTGCATGTAGAGACTCCAGTTGATGGACTGAAGCCGGTAATCAGCCACCTTGGCAGCACGGCTGCCGTTGACGTTTTGGAAGCGCTGGTCCTCGACCCGGTTGTACATGAGGTTGGTGCCGAGGGTGATGTCGTTGCGCAGCCCGAACAGATTCTGGCGGCCGTCGTAGCGCAGATCAAAGCCGACGTCGTTGCTGAGCTGGTCGATGACCTGGAAGATGGGGTGGTCGAGGTCCTTCCAACTCCAGAACGTCGAGAACGTGAGCGAGTTGTCACCGTCGGAGTAGGTCAGCTTGTTCGCGAGGCGCAGGAGCTGGTAATCACGGCGTTGCAAACCCGATCCGCCGGGAGCGAGCGGGATCATGGCACCGGGAGCGGCCTGCTCGGGATTCGCCTCGAACTGCGCCTTTGTCAGCGCGCCGGGGAGTTGTGATTTGCTGTCCACCCAGGTGATGTAGAAGCGGTTTTCGAGGTTGGAGCTGAGCTTCGCGCCGATGTTGGCCATCACGCGCAGGCTCTCCTGCTCGCTCCAGTCGCGGAAGCCGTCCGTCTGCGCCGCGGTGATGCTCACATAGCCGTCCACGTTGCCGGAGACAAAGCCGGAGGAGATTTGGGCGCGGCGTGTGTTGAAGCTGCCTATCTCAAAGCGCGACTGGAAGGCGGGCGCGCTGTGGCCCGTGTGGGAGATGAAGTTGATCGCGCCGCCGAGCGTGGCCGCGCCGTATTGCAGCGCGTTCGCACCACGAAAGGTTTCAATGTACTGCGCGGCCATCGGCTCGATGGCCTGCATGTCAAAACCGCCGTCTGCGAGATTGAGCGGCATGCCGTCCTGCATGAGCCACAGGCCACGTCCGTGGAACGTGCGCTGGATGCCGCTGCCACGGATGGTGATGCGCGCCTCCTCCGCGCCGAAGCGGCTTTGCACAAGCACCCCGGGGGTGAAGTCGAGCGCGTCCTTCAGCGTGGCGGCGCGTCCGGTTTTGTAGTCCTCCGCGTCGGTGACGCTGGCACCGCCGGGCGTGGTGGCGGCGATCTGCTGCTTGCGGGTCTGGATTGAGGGGACTGTGGTGGAAGGATCTTTTTTGTCCGTGATAACGACTTCCGGGAGTGTTTTGGACTCTTGCGAGTGGAGGGTGGTGACGAGGAGGAATGAAGTAAGAAGAGAAAGATGAGAAGCGGTACGTTTCATGATTGGAGCGGGAGAGGAGTGCGCTGCCGGATGACAGACGCGGTTCGTGTGGCGCTGGCATGACGTGATGCCGGCATGCGGGCGTGGTCCGCCCTGGATGACACGATTCAGGCTCTCGGTGGCGGTGTGGACGGTCTCACAGTCCGCACTTCCGCGTTCAACACCAGCTCAGCATGGCTCCAAAGCCGCGCTGGCGGCGGGATGAGCCGGTGTGCGATGGTGAACAGCGCGTCGAGTTTCTTCATGAACTTCGCAGGCGGTGGCGTGGCGTCATCCGGCACCTTTTGTTGCGCCTCGCGCACGGTCTGGCACAGCGGGCAGGGATGCGCGCCGTCGAAGGTCTTCTCCACCGCCTCGATCATGGTGCTCTGCACGGCAAAACTCATCAGCATGCCTGCCCAGGCGGCGGATTGCAGCACGACCCAGTGCAGCCCGATCGAAAAGATCAGGGCGGCGGCAAGAAAGGTGCGTGCGAGCTGGCGGAGCATGGAGGGGGGAGGGGAGGTTCCATCGGATGATGGAACCTCCCGCGGAGGTGATCACTTGCCCTTGTGGACGTCGTGGCAGGCCTTGCAGTTGATGGCCTTCTTGAAGTCCGACATGCCGCTGGCGTCCTTGGCCTGGACTTTCTTCACAGCGGCGATGAGCGCCTGGCATTTCTCCACCCATGCGGCTTTGTCGCCCTTGGCGGGCGTTCCGGCACACATGGTCTGGTAGGCCTTGAGGAGCGTGGCGAGATCCGCGTCGGTCGCCTCGCCCTTGCCCACCTTCTTGCAGATGGCGTCCTCGGGTTTGTGATACTTCTTCATGATGTCCTTGATGGCGTCATCGGCGGAGGCGGCGCTGCTGGCGGCCAGGGCGAGCAGGAGGCTGAGTGCTGTCTTCTTCATGGGTGCGTGTGTGGTGTTGCTGTTGGTTCGAGGTGTCCTCCAGGCCCGGTCAGGCCGGAGGGCTTGGTTTTCTCTGACGCTGCCGTGAGGCGGAACCCACGGCAGAAATTTAACGCCTCCACCCGGAAACCGGCCGGATGGAGGCGTCCCGAAGACGTGGGGGAAAACCACACGTTCTGCTCTCCAGGAAAGGGGGCCTCCGGCGGCGCATGTGTGATTGTCATGAATCACAAACCTGACAGGTCCGGTGTGCCTGCGCGTCATGCGGCCGCGGTGAGGAGATAGCCTGAGCGAGGCGGAGATGACTGGAAATCAGGCATGCCTGCCTGTTTCACAGTGACAAGAGCTCAGGCCGTGAAAAACCGCGGCGGCGGCGAATCCGGCGTGGAGGCCAGACGTGTTCCGCGCACATCGGCGGAGGCGGGAAAGGTCGGGCGCGGCAGCGCGACGATGTGAATCACAGGCACGGCGTCGGCAATCAGATGCGTTTTGAGCTTCGCGCCGGTAGCAGGTGCGGACGGGTCGTCCGTTGTGTCCTGTGCGGTCTTTTGAGCCAGTTGGCACATGGGGCAGCCGTGCTCTCCATCGAAGGTGTCGGCCACTGCCTGGCTCACGGAGCCGGTTTTCAGCGTGTACTCGACGAGCATGCCCGCCCAGGCCGTGGACTGGATGACGACGGTGTGCAGCCCGATGGAAACCATCAGGCTGAGCACAACAATCCATCGCGCCGCAGACAACATGGTGAAATTCAAGCCTGCCACCGGACAAAGAGCAACGGAAAAGATCACGTGGATGCATTTCGCTTCATTCCATGCCGGGGTGGGCTGGCAGTTGATGTGAACTTGTGTCGTCCACTGCTTTGATCCTGCCGAAACACCGCCCTGCGTGGCATCGTAAGGCTGCCATGCCGCTGCACTTCACCAACCGCCGTCAGTTCATCACTCAACTCGGTGCCGCCGTCGCACTCTCACAGGTCGAATCTTCCGCCGCGGAGGTGGATTCGGACTTGATCGCCATTTTGAACGACACGCACATCGGCGCGCAACATCCGGCGAGCGCGTCGATCCCGATGAACCTGCGCCACACCATCGAATGGCTGCTGGCGCTGCCGAAACGGCCCGCCGCCGTCATCATCAATGGCGACCTTGCCCTCAAGGACGGCCAGCGCGGCGATTATGAGCATTTTGCACGATTGATCGCCCCTCTGCGCGACGCGGGGGTGCCGCTGCACCTCACGATGGGCAATCACGATGAACGCGCCATGTTTTACGACGTGCTGAAGAGCGAGATGCCGGATTCGCCCGCCGTCGAGGCCAAACACGTCGGCGTCGTCAAACTTCCCGGCATGAACCTGTTCCTGCTCGATTCGCTCAAAGCCACGATGATCACACAGGGCCTCATCGGTGGCACCCAGATGGCCTGGCTGGTGAAAATGCTCGATCAACATGCTGACAAGCCCGCGCTGCTTTTCGCGCATCACAATCCGCGTCTCGGCGGCGATCCACTGCACTTTCCAGGCGGCTTGGAGGATAGCGAACCGCTGTGGAAGGCCATCGCCGCCCGAAAACACGTCAAATCCTACATCCACGGTCATATTCATCACCGTGACTTCTTCGCGCACGAGGGCATTCACATCCTCAACACGCCCGCCAGCTCCTATGTGGCCGACAAAAAGACCTCCACCACTGGCTGGACGATGCTGCGCCTGACGTCTGATGGCGCGGAGGTTACGACACACACGCATCAAGCCGATCACGCGTGGAATGGCGTGAAGGTGCCGCTCAAGTGGCGTTCCTGAGCAAGACTCGTTCGCCCGCGCTCGTAGGTTTTGTCAGTTGTGAAATCGGCACTCCCGGAAATGCGCCTGACACGTCGAAACCTCCTGCAAGCAGGCGGGATGGGCATGCTGGGCTTCGGCTTGAGCCAACTGCGAGCGCTCGGCTCTCCGCAAACCGGCCTCGGAAAGGCCAAATCGGTCATTTTGATCTTCAACGGCGGCGCACCGAGCCATATCGACCTCTGGGACCCGAAACCCGACGCGCCATCCGAGATCCGCGGCGAGTTCAAAACGATCAAGACCAACGTCCCCGGTGTTCACATCACCGAATTGCTGCCGCAGATGGCCAAACGCATGCACAAGCTCGCGCTCATCCGCAGCGTGCATCACGGCCACAGCAGCCACAACGGCGGCATGCACTGGGCCACTGTCGGCAGGCCGTATCGCGTGGACAGCACGCTCATCACGCCGAGCCCCACCGACATCCCGGGCGTTGGCACGCTCTGTGGATGGCTTGCGCAGCGCGATGGCTTCTCCAAAGGCGTGCCGCCTTATGTCATCACGCCCTTCCCGCATTGCGACAGCAAGGTGTATCTCACGCCAGGCCAGTTCGGCGGCTGCCTCGGCAATCGCTACGATCCCTTCGTGCTCGATGACGATCCGAACGCGAAAACCTTCCGCGTGCGCAACATGGCGCTCGATTCAAACCTCACGCCCACGCGTTTTCAGGAGCGTCTCGCGCTGCTCAATCACATGAGCGCCGCCGCGCGGCCCATCACCTCGCCGCAGACGGCTCAGATCGACATCTTCAACGAACAAGCGGCCAGCATGCTGCAAACCGGCAAGGCCGCCGATGCCTTCGACCTCTCGAAAGAGCCCGACAAAGTCCGCGAACGCTACGGCCGCCATAGCTGGGGCCAGTCGCACCTGCTCGCGCGTCGTCTCATCGAGGCCGGCACACGCTTTGTCACCACCGTGAACGGCCCGTCGATCACTTGGGACACGCACAAGGACAACTTCAACGGCCTCAAGAACAAGCTCGTGCCGCCAATGGAGCAAGCCTACGCCGCGCTGCTCGACGACCTCGAAGAACGCGGCCTGCTCGAAAGCACGCTCGTCGTCTGGATGGGCGAGTTTGGCCGCACACCGAAGATCAACAACGACGCCGGCCGCGATCACTGGCCCGGCTGCTACAGCGTACTGCTCGCCGGCGGCGGCGTGCGCGGCGGGCAGGTCATCGGCAGCAGCGATGCCACCGGAGCCTATCCCAAAGACCGCCCCATCTCCCCCTCCGACATCCACGCCAGCATCTACGCCGCCCTCGGCTACGACTACCGCGAGATCGAATACCGCTCCGCCGACGGTCGCCCTGTACCGCTCACGGATGGCGTGATGATTCCTGAGTTGTTTTGAATGCCGGCATCTCAAGCGATCGCTTCTGTTGTGTGCGATCGACCCGATAGAGCCACGGTGGATCACTCGTCATAGAAGGCCCCGTTTGAAGTCCAAAACTCCCCATTACCGAATCCATCACCGTGGCGTGATGGCGCTGTCAGCCCTGTGCCTCGCGCTCGTGTTTCCTGCCCTCACGCATGCGCAGGTCGCCAAAGATCTCGCCGCGTTGCAATCCGCCGCGCAAAAGGCCTTCAAGCAGGACGTGGAAAAGTTCGTGGCCAAATACTGCGTCGAATGCCACGCGGACAGGCCCAAGGCGGGGCTGAATCTGCGCGTCGCCGTGCGCAAGCCGGGTGATCCAGCCTTCACGCGCAAGTGGATGGAATGCATCGCGAACGTGCAGGCGCATGACATGCCGCCGGATGACGCGGATCAGCCTTCGGACGATGAGCGGCAGCGTTTTCTCGATGCGCTGGCGCAGATCAAATACCTCAGCGCCCGCGATCCGGGGCCCTTCGTCATTCGTCGGCTCACGAAGGTCGAGTATGGGAACACGTTGCGGGACTTTCTCGGTGTGGATGCGGCCATCGCGAAGGAATTGCCGGATGAGGTGCCCGGGGAGGGTTATCTCAATTCGCTCTCGCCGATGCAGACGGAGCAGTATCTAGACATCGCGAATGCGGCGCTGCAGCAAATGCCTGCTGAGGCTCAAAAACGGCTTTTGGGGGCCAAAGAGGCTGATGTGCGAGATGTGGCGCGAAAACTTGCTCGAATCGCGTATCGCCGTCCGCCGACGGAGGAGGAGCTTGATGTGCTGGTGAAGGTTTTTGAGCTTGGAATGGCCAACAAGCTTGATCGCACGGTAGCGCTGCGGTTCATGCTGAAGGCGGTGCTCGTCTCGCCGCAGTTTTTGTTCATCACGCCGTCCAAAGACGCGCCGACGGGCGAGAAGATCGTGCCGTTGGATGATTACCAGCTCGCGAGCCGGCTCTCGTATCTGCTTTGGGCCACGATGCCGGATGAGGAGCTCTCAAAGCTCGCCGATGAAGGCAAGCTGCATGAGCCCGATGTGCTCAAAGCGCAAACCAAACGACTTTTGGCCGATAAACGCTCTCGGGCGCTGTTTGATGGCTTCGGGGCGCAATGGCTTGGCACGGCAGAGTTGAAGGACAAGACCTTCGATGCGCAAAAATTCCCGCAAATGACGCCGGAACTGCGCACGGCGATGTATGACGAGGCGCGGCTCTTCTTTGAAAGCATCGTGCGCGAGAACCGCAGCGTCGTCAGCTTCGTGAACAGCGACTACACCTTCCTCAATGGCCCGCTCGCGAAGATTTACGGCCTCGAAAAGCAGATCACGGGCGACGCGATGCAGAAGGTGAAGCTCACCGACGCGAATCGCGGCGGCATCCTCGGCATGCCTGGTGTGCTCGCCACCACCTCCTTCGCCACCCGCACCAGTGCCGTAAAACGCGGCGTGTGGGTGCTGGAGCAGGTGCTCGGCCAGCGCGTGCCGCCCGCACCACCAAACGTGCCCGCTCTCGAAAAGCAGGATCAAAAGAAAGTCGCCAACCTCACGCTACGCCAGCGCACGGAGCTGCATCGCACGAACGCCGTGTGCGCCAACTGCCACAAGATCCTCGATCCCATCGGCTTCGGCTTGGAGAACTTCGACGCCATCGGCCGCTGGCGCGACAAAGATGAGTCTGGAGGCACCATTGATGCCGTCGGCGAATTACCGGGCGGCAAGCGGTTCTCGTCACCGAAGGAACTCAAAGCCCTCATCGCCGCCCGTGAGACCGATTTGACCCGCAACCTCACCGAAAAGCTTCTCGCCTACGCCCTCTGCCGCCAGCTCGACGGCTACGACCACATCATCGTGGACCAGATGCTCCAAACCATCGCAAAAGACGGCTACAAGATGCAGACGCTCATCAGCGAGATTGTGACAAGCTATCCCTTTTTGAATCGTAGAGTTCAAGAGTAACCCCGCACCGCCACTCCTATGTCCCACTTCATCAATCGCCGCGCTTGCCTCCGAGGCCTTGGAGCCTCGCTGGGGCTTCCTTTGCTCGAAACCATGGGCTGGGCGGATGCCGCGAAGGGTAAAACGAGCTACAAGCCGCCGGTGCGGCTCGGGTTCATGTATATGCCGCATGGGGTGATCATGGATCAGTTCTGGCCGAAGTCGCCGGAGAGCTTCCTGAAGTCACCGCCGCCGGCGCTGGAGTCGCTGCGGCCGATTTTGAACCAGTGCCTCATGGTGAAAGGCATCTCGGGTGTTTCGATTTCGCCATTCAATGGGGCACCGCATGCCTTGGAGCTTTCCACGTGGCTCACCGCCTCGCTGCCGAACGCCGCGAAGCGCAACCAGATCCACATCGCCATCTCGGCGGACCAGATTTTCGCGAACTACTACGGCGCGCTCACCGCGCTGCCCTCGCTGGAGCTCGCCACGATGCCGCAAACGCACAAGGAGAACCAGGAAGGGCTCAACGAAGGCTACTACTCGCACTGCAGCTTCCGCTCGCCCACGCAGGCGATGCCCGCGGAGATCAATCCGCGCAGTGTGTTGAACCGCTTGTTCGGCAAAACCGATCAGAGCGGCAAAACGACCGCCACGAACCCGCTCGACCGCCAGATGCTTGATCTCGTCATCGGCGGCGCGAAGGACCTGCGGCGCAAATTGCCGCACGGTGACCAGCAGAAGCTCGATGAATACCTCGACAGCGTGCGCTCCGTCGAGCGCCGCATCGCCGCCATCGAGTATCGGCAGAAAGAGGCCGCTTTGGAAAAGGCGGGCGTCGCCCTGAGCAAGCGCAAGGCCAGCGACTCGCCACCCATCGAGGTGAAAATCCCCGAGGGCGACAAACGCAGCGAATACATGCAGGTCATGTGTGACCTCACCGTGCTCGCCTTCCAGACCGACACCACGCGCGTCAGCACCTACATCGGCTCCACGCCGAATGGCGTCTCGTATCCCGAACTCGGCTTCAGCGACACGCACCACGGCCCCACGCATCACAACAATGAGGCCGAAAAAGTCCGCAAAGTGGCCGCCATCACGAAATTCAACATCGACCAGTTCGCCTACATGGTGAAAAAGATGGCCAGCCTCCGCGAAGGTGATGGCACGCTGCTCGACAACTGCCTCATGATGTGGGGCAGCGGCCTTGAGGACGGCAACAAGCACACCCGCGAAAACCTGCCCTTCATCATCGTCGGCAAAGGGGGCGGCAGCGTCAACACCGGCCGCTTCATCGACACGGTGAAAGGCAATCAAGGTGATCTGCTCACCACGTTGCTCACCTGCGCCGGCGTGCCCCTGGATCGCCCGATCGGCATCGCCACGAGGGAGATCAAGGAGATGATGAGGGCGTGAGTTGACGCTGCCGGTATATCAGCAGCATGGTGGCCCCTGACGACCGGTCGGAGCCGATGACGAGCCAAGGTGCGCCTCCCACGACGGTGGTGGCACCGCACGCATCCGTATCATCCATCGTTGCCCAGCGCCGCCATCAGATCGGCGATCTCCGCGTCCACGGCCTGCTTCGAGTCCACCGTCTGCCGCACCTCGTGCTCCAGCAGGCGGCGGTAGTCGCGCAGCAGGCGCACCAGGGCGGTGCGCAGCGCGGGTTCTGTCATGCCCAGCGTGCCGGCCAGCGCGGCCGTATCGTGGCCGCGCAGGCTGCCGCCCGCCAGCAGGACAGGCCGCAGGGCTTCAAAAAGACGCCTTTTGCCAAGCGTGGCATAGTTTTCCGCGAGGCTGCGCAGCACACGGCCCAGCAGTTGCTCGCACCACTTGCGGTCGAAGAGCTTGTCGGGCGGCAGACTGTCCGTGGACTCGCTGGCGTAGCGGTCGGCGATGTCCGGGGCAATCGGCAGCCGCAAATGCTCCGCCGGGACTTCCTGCCGCCCGCGCCGGCTTTCACGGTGGTAGCGGGAGATGAGCGAGCGCTCCAGCGTCTTCGCCAGAAAGGTGCGCAGCCGCCCCTTCTCCGCGCCGAGGTCGTTGAAGATCTCCAGCCGCAGCAGCTTCGCCAGGAAATCGTGCAGCGCGTCCTCGGCATCGTGATGTGCCAGGCCGCGCGCGCGGATCAGGCAGTAGAGCGGGTAGTGGTACTGCGCGCACAGATCATTGAGCGCCGGTGTGCTCACCGCCGGGTCCTCGTTCTTGAGCCGTTCCACCAGCGTCCACTCCGTGGTGGGGAATCTGCCGTCGCCTTTGGGGGGGAGTGCTGCCATGTGCTCGTGCGTCGATTGGAAATGCTGCCTTGGTCATCGTCAAGGCTTCTCCACCACGACGCGGAAGCCGCCGTCCTCGCTGCGCGCATGGGGGTTGCGGCGGTTGCGCACGCTGGCGGCCACATAGGCGCGGGCAGGATCGAGGCTGCCGTTGTTGAAGCTGCTGCCACGCCGCAGCACATCCTGCTTCTCCGCGTCCATCCAGTCCGGGATGAGTTCCCACACGTTCCCCGCCAGATCGTAAATGCCCAGGGCATTGGGCGGAAAGCTCATCACCGGCGCGGTGGTGGCAAAACCGTCCTCGTAACCGGGGATGAGGCGGTTCGGCACATGCGCGGCCACCTGGCGCAGGGATTCGTCAGCGATGTTCGCCACGCGCGGCGGCGGCGGCCACTCCGTGCCCCAGGCGTAAACGCTGCCAGCTCCACCACCCCGCTTTTCCGGCAGTGCGCTGGCGTCCTCGCGATCACCGATGCCCACCGCCCAGCTCCACTCGAGGTCGGTGGGCAGACGGTAACGCCGTCCTTCCCTGGCGCTTAGCCAGGCGCAGAAGCCCTGGCAGTCCGCCAGATTGATTTGAGTCACGGGATGATCCTCCCCGGCACCGACAGGCAGGTCGTGGTAAATGGATGGCTGCTTCCATGTCATGTCCACCCCTGGCGTCTCCGCCGCATACGCCGCGTAGTCCTTCTTCCGCGTCTCGTGGATGCAGAAGAGCACGTCGGTGCCCGGTACGGGCATGAACTTCATGCCGAGGCTGTTGGTGAAGGGCGGCTTCTTCTCCGCCTGCGTCGGAAGGTGCGGCCATGAGGGCGCGGCGGCGCTCTTCTTTTGGTCGGGCATGACGTTTGCAGGCAGCTTTGGCAGCCGCCAGACACCGATCTTCCCGCTGGACAACCGCCTCGCGCTTCCGCTGCCCGGTTCGAGTTCATTGGTCACCACATAGCTTCCGTCGGGGCTGAGGGCGAGGATGTCGTGGATTCTTGGGTCTGACAGCGTGCCTATTTCCCTGCCCGTGGGCAGTTCCCACAGGGTGACGGGGTTGGATCTTGTCGGATTTTCGGCCAGCCCGAGCACGGTTCGCTCATTGGGGAAGGCGAAGAAACGCTGCGTATTCGTGCCCGGCCATCGCCTCGTCACCCGGCCCTGTCCCACATCACAAAGAGCCACGGTTCCTTCGCTATGGGTGATGATGTGATTCCGCATCCCGGGAATGGCGGCGAGGTAGTGGTCAAAGTGTTCCTGGGTTGGCTTCACCGCCTGTGCCTCGTTTTCTGGATGGCTAACATTAACTATGACCAGTCTTCTGTCCGCGTCTGGCAGTGCTTTGTCCACTTCATTGAGAGCCACGATCACCCGGTCGTCATCCAGCCAGTCCAAGGAATAAATGCTTTGGACCTGTGATCCCAGAGTCCAGAGCCCGGCGGGTGCATGAGTGGCGGCATCAAAGACCTGAAGGCACACAGGCTCAAAATCAGAAGTGGATGCCTTGAACATCGCCACCGCCAGCCGTTTCCCATCGGGCGAAGCTCCAATTTGGGAGCGCACAGCCACGTTCTTCGCCGCGAGTGGCGTGCCCTGGATCGGCAGGCGGCGCTGGGTGCTGCCGTTTTTGGAGTCCAGGAAGATCAAGGAAAGCTCCGGGGTGCGCTGGAGCATCGCCATGGAGGCATCGCCATTCAGCAGGATCATCGGGTTGTCCAGGCTATGGCCGGTGGGGAACTCGCGCACCCACAACCGTTTGCCAGTTTCCACGTCCCATTGGATGATCTGCATCGTGGCGGACGTGCCCTGCGGCACATCACTCTTGGACATCACCCGTCGTCCATCCGGCATCATGGTGAGGCCGCGCACCATGCCTTCCGCCTCCAGTTCCTTCACCAGGCCGGGCGGGCCGTCGGGCAGCCAGGCCGTCGAGGGGGAAGGCTTGGTGACAGGGAGACTGGGAGAAGAGGAAAGGGCGGCATCAGGCTTGGGGGATGATCGCTGCTGCATGAAAACATAAGCGCCGCCGCCGATGACGAGGACGGCGGCACCGAGCAGGAGAGGAGCGCGGTGCCTCGATTGTAGGCCGTCTCTGTGAGACGGCTTCCCGGCAGTGGCGTCTGGCACAGACGCCCTACAAACGCTCTCCACCTCCGTCTTCATCTCCACCGCGCTGCTGTAGCGCTTCTCCCGGTCGGTCTGCATCGCCTTGTCCACGATGGCGTCGAGCTTCGGATCGCTCTGCGGCAACACGGCGCTGATGGGGGAGAAGCGGCCGCGCGGGATGTGGCCGGTGAGCATCTGGTAGAGCATCACGCCCACGGCATAGATGTCCGCTCGCTGATCCACCAGCGTGCCCGCGATCATCACCTCGGGCGCGATGAAGTCCGGCGTGCCCATCGCCACGCTGCTCTTCGTGAGGCCGCCGCTGTCCTGCGCCGTCATCTTCGCGAGCCCAAAGTCCGCCACCTTCACCTGGCCGTCGGCGTCGATCATCACATTCGAGGGCTTGATG
Source organism: Verrucomicrobiaceae bacterium (assembly GCA_015075365.1). GTDB lineage: Bacteria > Verrucomicrobiota > Verrucomicrobiia > Verrucomicrobiales > Verrucomicrobiaceae > Prosthecobacter. The sequence goes on along the minus strand of JABTUN010000002.1, from coordinate 773,655 downwards.
TCCCGATGCACCACGCCCCTGCTGTGCGCATAGGCCAGCGCATCACACACCGCCGTGGTGATGCGGATGGCCTCCTGCGGCGGGAGCTGCCCCTGCGCGGCCACGAGCTGCGCCACGTCCGTGCCCTCGATGAACTCCATGACGAAGTAGAGCAGCGGTACAGCAGCCCTCTCGCTCCCGCGAGATGAGCCAGGCGCTGCCGCCACAGCTTCAACACTCGAATCTTGAGGGCGCTCACCTCCGGCGGACACGGAATGCTCCTCTCGCGGAGCGGGAGGGCTACTGTCCACCTCCCCCGCCTCGTACACGGTGACGATGCCGGGATGCTTGAACTTCGCCATCGCGCGCGCTTCTTGTTTGAAACGTTGCGCATAGTTCGCCTCGCCATCGTCCGTGATGTCCGGCGGCAGGATCTTGATGGCCACGGTGCGCTCCAGGCTGCGCTGCACCCCTTTGTACACCGCCCCCATGCCGCCGCGGGCGATGAAGGCGGTGATCTCATACTGCGGCAGCAGCTTCTGCAAGTCCGCCACGCCCGGCGGCTGCCAGGCGCGCAGCTCGCGCGTCACACCGCCAGCCGCGGCGGCCAAAAGCCCCTGCATCTGCGCGGGAGAAAGCGGGCGCGTGGGCGGCAGACTTTCCCCGGAATCAGGCTCTGGGGGTGGAGAATGCGTGGGATCCATGCGCGCCGATGATGGGGCCGGAGCGCGCGCCTTGGCAAACACTGATTTTTTCGCCTGCGCACAAAAAGTCTGTCACAAACGCGCGCGGCTCTGGTTTGGCGCGCTGAAGCCCCTTTGTGTCATGACCGCCGCCGCCTCCACCCTCTACGACAGCCAGAAGGCACGGGAGCTCACCCGCCTCACCCAGGAGGACGACATGCTGCGCTACCTGCAATTTGCCCTGCTGCCCGTCTTCATCATCACCCTGCTCGTCTTCCTCCTGCGCCGCGCCGCCTGATCTGGCGCCCTGCTCCCCGCTTTTCCCCATGCACACCCAGCCTCACCACCTCGCCCTCACCGGCCGCGACCTGCGCCTGCCGCCCGCCGGGGTGTGCGCGCAGGACGGGAAGGGGAGCGCACAGGCTGCCGGAGGGGACACAATGTCTGCCAAACGGAGCGCTCCCTCCAGCGGAGGTGCGGCCCCCTCCGCCATGGGCTGCGTTACCTTTTCAAAAGGTAGGACCGTCTTCACCATGGGTAAGGCTACCTTTCCAAAAGATAGGGCTACCTTCGCCGCAGGTAAGGCTGCCTTTTCAAAAGGTAGAGCTACCTTCGCCGCGGGTAAGAAGACCTTTTTAAAAGGTAGGGCTACCTTCGCCGTGGGTAAGGCTACCTGTTCAAAAGCTAAGGCTACCTTTGCCGCAGGTAAGGCTACCTTCCCAACAGGTATCGTCCTGGACGGTGGTTTGGAGTGCCCCAACGCCGCTCTCAAGCCCTGCTTTGGCGTGCACACCTGCCGTGCCCCGAGTAGCCGCCGCCCCAAGGCGGTGGTCATCGCGCGCGCTGCACCCCGGCCAGCCACGGGCTTGCGCCCGCAGCTACTCGCCCGCCGCCTCTCCTGTTCGCCTCGCGGCTACGCCACTCCCCGTCTCCTTGTCTCCGAGTCTTTCCACCCTCCGCCATGACCTGGGACCAGCCCTCCGCCACCTGGGACAGCTCCACTTGGGATGCTCCGCCGATTTCCCCCGCCACTCCACATCAACCTCGATCCCACCTCATCACCGTGACCCGTCAAACTTATTTCCCCGTCCGCATCGGCGATCAAATCGTCTGGCTGCGCAATTTCAAGCTCCGTCTCCCCGATCACGCCGCCACGCTGGCGCTGGACCCGGCGGATGTGACCAATGTCCTGCTGGACGTGGACACCGCCATCTATGGGCTGGACAACTACCGCGGCTCGCTTTCTCCCGCGCAGTCGAGTTGCTACGAGTGCATCGAGATCGCCCTCTATGGAGACAACGTGCCGGGCAATGTGACCTGGCTGGGCTTCACCCCGCCTGCGGGCGCGCCCGCCGCCCGGCCGAACGGCGCGCTCAAGCGCGTCTTCTCCTACATCAACGACGAGATCAAGGACGCCACCGGCTACAACGACGCCATCGGCGAAAGTCTCGGCACGGAGGCCCCCGCCACACCGCCGCCGCCCCCCGGCACGACCGCGCCGGACTTCGACCTGCGCTCTACCACGGGCGGCAAGCTGGAGGTGTTGTGGACGAAACTCGGTTTCGACGGCGTGCGCCTCGAATTCGATCTGGGCGGCGGTGTCGTGCAGAGCGACATCGACCTGCGCCCCAACTACACGCTCAACTGGCTGCCGCCCGCCGGCCAGAGCGCCGTCATCAAGGTGCGCCTGCGCTACCTCCTCAAAGGCGAGGACTTCGGCAACTGGAGCGAGTGGCGCACCTGGACGCTGACCGGCGCGTAGCGCAGGGCGCTTGGCGCAGAGAGCAGAGAGCGAAGGGCGGAGAGCGAAGAGTCCAGACACACGAGAACCACCCAGCCCAGAACCGGCTAACCCGCATTTCTCACACTCTCTCCTGCCATGCGCACGGTCTGTGAACGAGCAATGATCCCACATGAAGCACCGCAGAGACAGGAACGCCGCAGAGAAAACCTTCTGAATTCATTTCCTCTGCGGCCTTCCAATCTCTGCGGTGTGAGAATTCCGGGACCACAATACTCCACCACTCCACCACTCCCCTTCTTTGCGCCTTCTGCGCCTCTTTGCGGCCAACCCTCATCCAATCCTTGAATAGCCGAAAAGGAGAAAAGAGTTCGAAAAAGCCCGGCCCATTTTTTCCATCTTTTCTCTCTTTCGGCCAATCTCAAAGTCTCCAAGTCCATGCCCTTCGATCCTGACAAACCCGCCAACGGCAGCCCGCTCTCCAGCGCGGAGATGCGCGGGCAGCTCGGCGGGCTCAAAGACCTCATCGACGCCCTCAGCACCATCACCAGCGCGCAGGTGGACGCGGTGAACACGCTCAATCCGGGTGATCCGGCCAGCGTGGGCCTCACCGTCAGCGGCGGGGTGCTGCACTTCACCTTTGGCATCCCCGCCGGGGCCACCGGCGCGGACGGTGGTCCCGGCCCGGAGGGGCCGCAGGGCCCGCCCTTTGCCGATGCGGTCGTCGATGGCGTCACCACGCTGGCCCCCGGGGATCCCGCCACGGTGGAGGTGACCTTCGACGGCACGAACGTGCGCTTCACCTTTGGCATCCCGCAGGGCGCGCCCGGTGCGCAGGGGGAGACGGGTCCGCCCGGGGAGGTGACGCAGGCCGCGCTGGATGCCGAGATCGCCGCCACGGCGCTCAATCCCGCCGGTGTCAGCCCGCTGGGCCTCACCGCCGACGCCTCCTACGATCAGGGCCAGATGCAGGCCGTGATCGACAAGCTCGACGAACTGCGCGCCGCCCTCGCGCGGTGAACAGCCCCTTTTCCCCGGAAGACCACTCCCCCTGCACACCCGCTCCACAACAACAACACACCCATCCCATGAAAACAATGCGATTCCCCAAAATCATGATTGCCGGGCTTCTTCTGGCAAACGCCACCCACTGCCTCGCGGCGGACACAAGGCAACCTGGACATGAAGGCGCGAGCAAGCCCAAAGTATCATGGTACATCCACGTCATCCGATGGGTGCTTCCCGGCTCGCGTGATAAATCGTCATCCCCGCCTGCACAAGTCATGGCCGGCGGCTGCCCTGGAGCTGGCCGGTGCGGCTGGCGTGGTTGCGATCCCACCGTCAAGCAGGGACGCGTTGGGGTGTTTACCTGTGTCGATAACTCCATTCACCGTGGTCCCTGTGAGTGTTGGAAAGCGCGCAGATGAGAGGCGGAGGCATGCCGTCTGACACGACGCTCCGCAGGCCCGAACGGTCACCGAATCTTCTCCAGTCGCCCCAAGGCCGCTCCACCTGTCTCCATTCTTCCAAACGTCATCTCCGCGCGTTCCGCTCAGCGGACTGAGCGGGCCACTTCAAGCCCCGCCACGGCATACTCACCCACCCGATCCACCACCATGAACACCAGGCAGATCCACCAATGGCGTGCCAGCGCCGCCATCAACTCCGACGCTTCCGAACTTGCCCTCCAGTTCACGGACGGCACCCAGGGCGTCTTCAAGAACCTCCCGCCCATGCGCCTTGCGGCCCTCGTCGCCGTGCTGGAGTCCTCGCAGCGCGCCTTTGTGACCCTCGACGGAAACAAACAACCATGGATCAGCAACGCGCCGAACGCGCCGGGGGAGTGAGCTCTGTGCTTTTCCGTTGCCACGAAGCAGGCCTACACCTTACAAACGCCCCATGTTTGAGATGACACCCGGCGCCCGCTAACCGCATTCGACAAAGTCCTATGAAACCCATCTGCCTGCTCGCTGCCGCCCTCCTCGCGCACTCGGTCCTCACCATGCCTGCCGAAGCGGCGCCAGGGGGGCTGGATCCGACATTTGGAAGCGGCGGCAGCGTGAACAGGGCGAACGCCAATGACCGCATCGAAGCCATGGCGCTGCAGAGTGATGGGAAGATCGTGGTCGCGGGCACATGGACCAATGGGAGCAACGATGATTTCATGGCCACCCGCTACACCGCATCAGGAAGCCTTGACACCACCTTCAATGGATCAGGCCGGGCGACAATCGAGATCGGAAGTGATACTGACCGGGTGACATGCGTCGCGATCCAGAGCGACGGAAAGGTGCTGGTGGGCGGGTTTAGTTACGCGGCGAACGCCAATTTCGCCCTGGCACGACTCAATGCTGATGGAAGCCTGGACACCTCGTTCAACGGCACCGGGAAGGTCACCACGGACATATCAGGGTATGATTTTGCGCGGGCCATCGCCGTTCAGAGTGATGGGAAGATCGTCCTGGTGGGGGGCAATAACTCTGTTTTCGTCGTTGTTCGCTACAACTCCAACGGGAGCCTGGACACTTCGTTCAACAGCACGGGCAAGGTCACCACTGACTTTGGAGGGGGCTGGGATGAGGCGCTGGATGTGGCGATCCAAGGTGACGGCAGGATCGTGGTGGCAGGGCAGTATCAACATGCCGTCTCGAACGACTATTACCGCTTCGCCTTGGCCCGCTACAATTCCAACGGCTCCCTGGACACGTCGTTCAATGGAACCGGCAAGGTCACCACGGATGTCACAAGCGGCGATGATTACCCGGAGAGTCTCGCCATCCAAAGCGACGGAAAAATCATCGTTGTGGGCAAAACGGGCAATGGAACTTCCACAGACGACTTTGCCCTGGCCCGCTACAACTCCAACGGGAGCCTGGACACGACCTTCAATGGCACGGGAAGGATGACGACCGATTTCGCGGGGGGCTCAGATCATGCCAACGACGCTGTTGTGCAGCCAGACGGCAAGATCATCGCTGCTGGCAGCGCTAGCTCCAACAACTGCGGTCTGGCCAGGTATCATGCTGACGGGACGCTGGATGTCACTTTTGGAGGGGCGGGGAAAGTCTCGGGGGCAACGGGACGGGCGATAAGCGCGGCACTGCAAACCGACGGCAGGATCGTGGTCGCCGCAAACACCAGCGTGGCAAGGTATCTGGGGGACATGGCGCCTGCGGTTACCCACTCGGCCCCCAGTGGCATCACCGCCAATGGAGCAACCCTTAACGGCACGGTGAATCCCAACGGCCTTGCCGCCACGGCACAGTTTGAGTATGGTCCGACGACAGCGTTCGGCAGCACCGCCAGCGTCACTCTCTCGCCGAACAATGGCAACAGCGCGCAGAATGTGGGCGCGAACATCACCGGGCTGGCTTCGGGCACCCAATATTACTACCGCCTCACGGCCACAAATTCCGCTGGTGCTTCGAGCACTGCCAATGGCACTTTTGCCACCCTGCTGCCGCCTGCTGTCGCCACCTCGTCCGCCACCCAGATCACCACCACTTCCGGCACGCTGAACGGCACCGTGAATCCCAACGGGCTGGCGACGACGGCGCAGTTCCAGCTTGGCCTCACCACCAGCTATGGCAGCACCTTTCCCGTCACCCTGTCGCCGAACAACGGCACCAGCGCGCAGAGCGTGAGTGCCTTTCCGAGCGGGCTTCTGCCGGGCACCACCTATCACTACCGGCTCACCGCCACCAATGGCAACGGCACGAGCACGACCGCGGATGCCAGCTTCACCACGCTGAGCAACAACGCCAATCTCGCGAACCTCGTGCCGGGCAGCGGCGCGCTTTTTCCCGCTTTTGCCAGCGGCACGACAGGCTACACGACGACGGTGCCTTTCTCCATCACCAGTATCACCTTCACGCCGACGCGGGAGCAGGCCAATTCCACGATCACCGTGAATGGGAATGCTGTGGCGTCGGGTGCCGCCAGCGCGCCGATCAGCCTGAATGTGGGCGGCAATGCGATTCCCATCATCGTCACAGCACAGGATGGGACGCAGAAGACATACACGGTGATCGTCAATCGCGCGGCGGTGCCAGGACCGGGGGACCGGGACTTCTCCTTCTCCACCGACGGCATGACCACCACGCCCGTCGGGGCCAGCAACGACTATGGCCAGGCCGTGGCCGTGCAGGGCGATGGGAAGACCGTGGTGGCGGGTTTCATCGACTCGGCCGCGGTCAATGACTTCGCGCTGGCACGCTATCATGCCGACGGCACGCTGGACACCAGCTTCGGAACCGGTGGCAAAGTGACCACGGATTTCGCAGGGAGCTCCGATCTGGGCCGTGCCGTGGCCATCCAGAGCGATGGCAGGATCGTGGTGGCCGGTCAGAGCTACAATGCGGCGGGCACGGTGCGTTTCTTCGCCGTGGCGCGCTACAACACCGATGGCACCCTGGACACCACTTTTGACGGTGATGGCAAGTTGACGACGCCGGTGGGCGCGGGCGGCAACGACGACGGACGCGCGGTGGTGATCCAGCCCGATGGAAAGATCGTGGTGGCCGGCTCCTCCTACAACGGCAGCAACCACGACGCCGCGCTGGTGCGCTACAACAGCAACGGCACGCTGGACACGAGCTTTGACGCGGATGGAAAGCTGACCACGGCCATCGGCGGCGGTCATGACTACTGGTGGGCGGTGGCGCTGCAAGGCGATGGTAAAATCGTGGCCGCAGGAGCCACGCTGGGCGGCAGCCATGACATGGCCGTGGCGCGCTACCATGCCAACGGTACGCTGGACACCAGCTTCAACACCACCGGGAAGGTGGTCACCGCAGTCAGCTCTGGCAATGACGAGGCGTATGGCGTGGTGGTGCAGCCGGATGGCGGGATCGTGCTGGGCGGTTACGCGGGCAGCGCTCCTGCCTCTGATTTCGCGCTCGTGCGCTGCAACGCCAACGGCAGCCTGGACACGGGGTTCAACGGCACCGGCGCGGCCGTCCACCCCATCGGCAGCGGCAATGACGTGGCCTACGGACTGGCCTTGCAGCGGGACGGGAAGCTGGTGCTGGCCGGCTTCTCCCACAACGGCAGCAACAATGACTTCGCCGTCGCCCGTTTCACCAGCGGCGGCGCGTTGGACACCACGTTCAATGGCACCGGCAAGGCCGTGACCGCCATCGGCAGCAGCCACGAGGCCGCGCAGGCGGTGGCGTTGCAGAGTGATGGGGCGATCGTGGCCGCAGGCTATGCCGTGGTCGGCGGCAACTCCGACTTTGCCGTCGTGCGCCACCTAGGCGGGCCGTACCCTCCGATCGTTCAGACGCTCGCTTTCTCCGGCCTCACCACGACGGGAGTCACGCTCAACGGCACTGCCAATCCGAACGGCCTTACCACCACAGCTCAGTTCGAATATGGCACCACGACGAGTTACGGCGACTCCGCCAGTGTGACGCTCTCCCCGGGTAACGGCACCACGGCTCAAACCGTCAACGCCGGCCTCAGCGGCCTCACGCCGGGTACGCTCTACCACTACCGCCTCACCGCCACGAATGCCGACGGCACGGTGTCAACCTCCGACGTGACCTTCACCACCCCCGCCGCCGTGCCTGAGATTCGCGTCTTCGCCGGGGCGGATGACAGCGCGCCGGAACTGACCGACGGCCAGTCCGCCATCGTGGACTTCGGCAGCACCCTGCTGGGCACGCCCGTCCTGCGCAGCTTCACGGTGAAGAATGTTGGCACGGGCAATCTGCACGTCACCGGCATCACCTTGCCCGCCGTGTATGAGCGGGTGGGCAGCCCCCTGCCTTATGACATCGGACCGAACTCGACTGTCACCTTCCAGGTGCGTTTCCTGGCGAACACCGTGCATGGCGCCTTCGGCGGAACGATGAGCCTGACGAATGACGATGCGGACGAGGGGACGTTTGATGTGCCGGTTGTCGCGCAGGCGACCGGGACAGTGATCAGCGGAGGAACGCTCGACAGCAGCTTCGGCACGGGTGGCAAAGTGACCACCTCCCTCGGCCCCGGTTTCGATGCCGGCCATGATGTAGCACTGCAGGGCGACGGAAAAATCGTGGTGGCCGGCTGGTCCTACAATGGTAGTGACTATGACTTTGCCTTGGTCCGCTACACGACTAGCGGACTACTGGACACCAGCTTCGGCAGCGGCGGCAAAGTCACCACGACAATCGGTGTCAGCAACGATGTCGGACATAGTGTTGTGGTGCAGAACGATGGAAAGATCGTGGTGGCAGGGTATTCTTGGAACGGCAGCAACAACGACTTCGCGTTGGTCCGCTACACTGACACGGGCGCGCTGGACACCAACTTTGGCAGCAGCGGCAAGGTGACCACACCGATTGGTATCGATAACGATCTCGGTTTCAGCATCTCAATTCAGAGCGATGGGAAGCTTCTGGTGGCAGGCTATTCATGGAACGGCAGCAACGACGACTTTGCCTTGGTGCGCTACAATACCGATGGCGGTCTGGATACCAGCTTTGGCAGTGGAGGGAAGGTGACGACTCCGATCGGCGGCAGCAACGATGTGGGACACAGCCTGCTGGTACGGAGTGACGGTCACATTCTGGTCGCGGGAGCCAGTTTCAATGGCAGCAACCACGACTTCGCAATGGTGTGTTACACGGCCACCGGGGCGCTGGATGCTAGTTTTGGCAGCGGTGGCAAGGTGATCACTCCGATCGGAACAGGTACCGAAGAAGTTTATGGCATGGCAGCGCAGGTTGATGGCAAGATTGTCTTGTCGGGGTGTTCGTGGAACGGGAGCAACTACGACTTTGCTTTGGTGCGCTATACTGCCACTGGCTCGCTTGATACCAGTTTTGGTGCTGGCGGCAAAGTGACCACCCCCATCGGGAGCAGCCATGATATCGGGCGAAGCGTGGCAATACAAAGCGATGGGAAGCTTCTGGTGGCAGGCTATTCGGAGAACGGGATCTTCCGCGACTTTGCCATGGTTCGCCACAACACCAATGGTAGCTTGGATACTAGCTTCGGCACAGGCGGAAAGGTGATCACGCCCGTGGGTGGCAACGACGATGGGGGCGAAAGTGTGGTATTACAGAGTGATGGGAAAATAGTGGTCGTGGGGTGGGGAAACAACGACTTCGCGCTGGTGCGCTACAACGGCGGCACGGTGTCCTACCCCGCACCTACGGCCTCCACCACCGCAGCTTCTGCCGTCTTCGCCACCACCGCCACCCTCAACGGCACGGTGAATCCCAACGGCATCATCACCAGCGCGTGGTTCGAATACGGCACGACCCCCAGCTACGGCCAGACCACAGCCAGTTCGGGTGTCGGCTACGGCACCAGTGCTGTGAATGTGGCAGCGTACATCGCGAGCCTGACGCCCAACACGCTCTACCACTGCCGCCTCGTCGCCCAGAACGGTGAGACCACCGCCTATGGAGCAGACATGACTTTCCTCACGATGGCAGGAGACAACGAAGGCCCGGCGGGTGGTGCGATGGCGCTGCTGCCTGTCCCGCCTTTCCATCCTTCGACCCCGCTCACGGTGAGCTTCACCGGCTGGATGGATGCCAGCCTGCCGCTGAGCTATGCGGTGCTCATTGACGATGATGTGGTGATCTCCGCCCAAGGCAGCAATGCCACGCGCAACCTGACCGGTCCGGCCACGCCGGGCACGCACACCTTGAAGGGCCGCATCTACGATGCGCTGAACAATCTGACGGAGGTGACGCAGGTGTTCACCGTCGCGCCTCCCATTCCCAACGGCGGGCTGGTGGCGGAGTTTGCCTTTGCTGGCAATGCGAATGACGGCATCGGCAGCTTGCACGGCATGGCTCATGGTGGGGCCGCGCTGACGACGGACCGCTTTGGCCGCGCGGGCCACGCCTTTGTCTTCGATGGCGTGGATGATTACCTCCAGATGCCAGACGGTGACGCACTGAGCCTGAACACGACGGGCGCGCTGTCCATCTCCGTCTGGGTGCGGCCCGACGGCACCTCGCTGAACGGAAACAACGATCTGCTTTTCAGCGCCAAGGAGGGCACTGGCTACGTTCATTGGATGGGCAAGGGCCTGCCCGGCCAGCACGAGTGGGCGATGCGCATCTACAGCGCGGACAACACGGATGTGCCCAATCGGGTGAACCGCATGAGCTGCTATATCTTCAATCCGTCGGGCGGCATCGGCACCGGCAGCTATGCGCAGGAGCCACTCACATCGGGCCAATGGATTCACCATGTGGCCGTGATGGACTTGGGAAGTGGCACGATCACATGGTTCAAAAACGGCGCTCAGCGGGATCAGGATTCGTTCGCGGGAAGCATCACCCCAGCAAATGGCACTGCGCCGCTGCGCATCGGCACGCGGGACTTCAACAGCTACTTTGCCGGAGCGGTGGATGACATCCGCATCTACAATCGTGTGCTGACGGCGGAGGAGATCGGTCATTTGTATGCCGAGGCCCTCACCCAGCAGGCGGCCTGGCGGCAGGCTTGGTTCGGCACCACGGGAAACATTGGTAACGCGGCGGACAGCTTCGATTTCGATAATGACGGGCTTGTGAATCTGATCGAGTGGGCCTGCGGTCTGAATCCCACCACGGCGAATACGCTGCCAGCGACCACGGTGCGCAACGGCGCTTTCATCGAGTTCACCTACACCCGCAGCAAAGCTGCGGTGAATGCCGGCGCGGTCTTTACGGTGGAATGGAGCGACACGCTGCCCGGTCCTGATCCGTGGAGCGCCGCCGGTGTGGTGGAGGAGGTTCTTTCCGACGACGGCGCCCTGCAGCAGGTGAAGGCGACCATCCCTGCTGGCAGTAATGGCCGGCGCTTTGTGCATCTGAAGGTCACCGCGCCTCCGTGATCACGAGCCTTCTCGACAACTGCCTCATGATGTGGGGCAGCGGCCTGGAGGACGGCAACAAGCACACGCGGGAGAACCTGCCCTTCATCATCGCCGGTAAAGGGGGCGAGCGTCAACACTGGCCGCTTCATCGACACGGTGAAAGGCAATCAAGGTGATCTGCTCACCACGTTGCTCACCTGCGCCGGCGTGCCCCGGGATCGCCCGCTCGGCATCGCGACGAAGGAGATCAAGGAGATGATGAGGGCGTGACGGTGCCTGTCAGCATGCCGTGGAGACTATTCCTGGCAGCCATTGAGGGCGTTTGAGGGGTGTGGAAGCCCGATGATCTTTGCTTTGGCTGTCCACACGCGCCCTGCGCATGGCGTGGACCGACATCGCCGCGTCCGGTCAGGTCGGGGGAGGGTAAAGCGGGGATGTTGAGGCATTTGCGTTGAATTTGGGCCAGTGCGGCCTTTTAAGGAGCCACCAACCTTTCCCACAGATGAAGTCCCTTTTGATCCTTCTGACCTCCACGCTGCTCCTGGCGGGCTGCGGAAGCCCTGCACTGAATCATGAAGCCGCGGAGACAGCTTCCGGCAGCCATTCAATCCCTTCTCCCACAAAGACCACCGACGCCTCCGGCTATGTGACGACCGCCAGCGGGTTGCGCTACAAGGTGCTGGCCTCCGGTCCTGCCAGCGGGCAGCGGCCCACGATGAATGACACGGTCGTGGTGCACTACCGGGGGACGCTGGTGGACGGCAGCGTGTTCGACAGTTCGTATGATCGCGGGCAGCCGGCCAGCTTTGGCGTGAGCCAGGTGATCCCGGGCTGGACTCAGGCGCTTCAGATGATGCGGCCGGGGGACAAATGGCTCATCCAGATCCCCTTCAACCTCGCCTACGGCAGCCGTGGCTCACCTCCGAAGATTCCGCCGTTTGCCGACCTGATCTTCCAGGTCGAACTGCTGAACGTGCTTCATTGAAGGGCGAGGCTGTGCCATGCATGGCAGCCTGAAGGCAGTGGACGAAGAGGATGGCGGGTAAGAGATGAATCTTATCCCGCCCGAAATCACACCTGCTGCGGGACCTCGAACCCTTTGCGGTAGTCGCGGGTGAGCAGGGCGAGCGCCTCGGGTGTGGCGGTGGAGCCGATGAAGGTTTCCTTGGCGGGATCGAGCTCGAGCATGGGGCCCATCTTGATGTCGAGCTTGGTGTCGTCGAGCTCGTTTTTCTTCAGGTGCTCGTGGAAATCGGCAATGACGTCGTTCCAGGGCTGGAAGTCCTTCACGGCGGCCTCGGCCTGCTCACGGTTGTATTGTTGACCGAGGCGGTAGCTGATGTTGCCGAGGTGGCACCATGCGCTGGAGTAATGGATCTGCTCGACCTCGGCCTTGAGGTCCGTGGGTTTGCGGCTGCGGATGGCGGCGATGAAATTGGCGGCGTGGGTCTTGCCGCCGTCGCCTTTGAAGGTCTGGAGCTTTTTGCCTTCGAGGTCGAAGGCGCTGCCGCCGCCGCGGTTGCCGGTGTAGTAGCCGTTTTCGCACTCGATGATGAGGAAGGAGCCGGTGCGGCGGCGCAGATAGACGTCCGGTGCCTTCACGCCTTTGGCGCGGGGGAGGTTGTGGAAGTCCACGATGACCGGGATGTCGCCGGTGTCGATGTAGGCGAAATGCGTGTTGGGCGTCTCACCCGCGTCGTTCCAGCCGAAGCGTCCACCGCCGGCGATGACGCGCTTGGGCAGGGTGATCTTGTCCCGGAAGACGACGTTGCGCAGGTCGTCGAGGATGTGGGGGCCCCAGTTGCCCATCTCGCCATTGCCTGTGTTCCAGTCCCAGTGCCAGTCGTAGTGGAACTTTGTTCGGAAGATGGGCTTGTCCTGGGCGGGGCCAAGCCAGAGGTTGTAATCGCAGGTGGCGGGCGGTTGCAGCGGTGTGTCCTGTTTGCCGATGCTGGCGCGCATGCTGTAGTGGTTGCAGCGGACGTATTTGATCTTGCCGAGCGATCCGGCGTCGAGGAAGGCCTTCACCTCGTCGTGCATGGGGTCGCTGCGCTGCTGGGTGCCGCCCTGGCAGATGCGGTTGTACTTGCGGGCGGCCTCGACGAGCTTGCGTCCCTCCCAGATGTTGTGGGAGACGGGTTTTTCGACATACACGTCCTTGCCGGCCTGCATGGCCCAGATGGCAGCCAGCACATGCCAGTGGTTGCCGGTGGAGACGACGACGGCGTCGATGGTCTTGTCCTCCATCACCTTGCGCAGGTCTTGAGTGGTCCTGGCGTTGGGGAAATTCTTTTTCGCCTTGTCGAGCGCGGCGGTGTCGGGGTCGCACAGCATCACGACCTCGACGCCCGGCACCTTCGACATGCGGCCTGCGTTGCCGCTGCCCTGGCCGCCGAGGCCGATGCTGGCGATACGGATCGTTTCATTCGCACCGAGCACGCGGCTGGCGGAGAGCGCGGTGAAGGCGAGTGCGGACTGCGTGATGAACGCGCGGCGGGAGGTGATGGAGGAGTTCATGGCGGGGAAGGAAAGGAATTCCCGCCGTTTTGGCAGAAAGCCGCGAAACGCGCAAGAGCGGAGGTGATTGGCGGGATCAGCTCACGAGGGCGATTTCGGTTTGCGCGGGGCCAGGGCCTGCCCAGGTCCAGCCTTGCCAGGACGGCAGGGTGCGGGCGCGACCGGGGCGGAGGCGGGCCAGGCTCTGGTAGGCCTGGCACCAGGTGAGCTTGGGGCGGCCGGCCTGCGCCTTCCAGATGACGTCGGCGGCGTCAAAGAGGTGCTCGTTTTCACGGATGAAGTTCCGCAGGTTGCGGAAGGTGTGCAGGCTGCCGTCCGGCGCGCGCAGAGTCCAGACCTTCGCGGCCACATGGAGGTCGCTGGGCTGGAATTTGGGGTTCTGGTGCAGGGAGGCCAGCCAGCGCTGCTTGGCGGGGCCGCGATGATTGCGCTGGAGGACGGCGCGGACCTTGTCGGAGCGGCGGATGCCTTCCACGCGGAGCTGGTGGTGCAGATCGGCATGCTGGCGGCGCCAGTTCAGGAGCGGGGCGATGCGGAGTTCGTTGGCGGAGGCGGGCGACGCTTCAAGATTGAGCTTCATGCCTGCGAATGTGATCGCATCTGAGGGGAATGTCGGTCAGCACGCTGTAAGACGTTGTTCATGCGCTTCCCATGCCCTTCACAAAAGGCTGACATGCCCAGGATGACGGATGCTGCTCGAAAACTCTCCGCTCGTTGCTCTCCGCCCTCCGCAGCTCCTACAGCCGGAAGAGCTTCTTCGAGTTCTCGAAGAGGATTTTGCGCTCCACTGTCTTGCTCGACGCGAGTTTGCGGATGGCTGCGAGGGTGGCGGCACCCTGGCAGCCGGGGCCGCGGCCGAGGTGGTCGGCGCAGTCGCTGCCGTAGAGGATTTTATCCTGATGGCGGTCAAAGAAGCCGCGCGTGTGTTCCTCGTCGCGAGTGAGGGCCAGCAGCCCGCTGCCGGCGGACATGTCCGCGAACATGTTCGGGTAATCGGCCAGATAGCGGTCGGTGAGGCCGCCGGGCGTCACCCTGCCCTTGGGGTAGTTCACTTTTTGGTCGTGGTTCTTGTCGATGTTTCCCCAGAACGCCTGCGCGTGGCCGATGAAGTTCGTCTTGGGATGTTTCTCCAGCATCTTGTGAAAGCGGTCGTAGCCGAGGTTGTAGGTCTGGTGCTGGAAGTGCAGCAAGATGGGGACGTTGTAAGCGGCGGCGAGCTCATAGAGGCGCTGGCTGGCCGCGGAATCACATTCAACGTTGAATTTCTGCTCCGCGATCATGCAGGCGCCCTGCTTGAGCCAGTGCTCCAGCTCCGCAGGCGCGGAATCGAGGTCGGTGACCTCGTTGCAGGCCCACAAGTAGGCATCCGGGCGGGCTTGCGCGAAGTCACGCGCCCAGGCGGTGCCCACGCATTTGGCCGCGAGGCCGTTCGAGCGGCCGTCGTGGGTCGAGGGCAGGTTCACGTAGGTTCCCGCGGGCAGGATGATGGTCTTGGTCACGCCCATGGCCCTCTGGTGCAGCAGCAGGTGCTGGTCGCCGCGCAGATGATAGTTCATGTGCTGGTGGATGTCGATCACCGGCTCCACTGCCTCCTGCGCGGAGAGTTTCGAGGCGACGGCGGCGAGGGTGGTGGCGAGAAAGTGGCGGCGGCTGGGCGTGTTCATGTGCGGGAGGCATTACGAGATGAATTTCCGCGCTTTGTCAGATGCGATGCTTGCACTTCGGTTCCCGCTGCCGTCCTTTTCATCACCAACCGTCATGAAACTTTCCTTCTGCGGTGCCGCGGGCACCACCACCGGCTCGAAGCACCTCCTCGAAATCAACGGCCAGCGCATCCTGCTCGACTGCGGGCTGTATCAGGGGCGGCGCAAGGAGTCCATGGAGCGCAACAAGAGCTTCCCCTTCGATCCGAAAAGCATCGACGTGGTGGTGCTGTCCCACGCGCACATCGACCACTGCGGTGCGCTGCCGCATCTGTGCAGGCTGGGTTTTGAGGGGAACATCCACGCCACGCCCGCCACACGGGACCTGTGCAGCATCATGCTGCCGGACGCCGCGCACATTCATGAGAACGACATCGCGTGGCTCAACCGCCACCGCAAGCAGGACGGCCAGCCGCCGCTGGAGCCCAGTTACACCAAGGTGGACGCGGAGAAGTGCATGCGGCAGTTCGTCACCGCCTCCTATCACCGCCCGCAGATGATCGCTGATGGGGTGCGGATGACCTTCATCGACGCCGGGCATGTGCTGGGCTCCGCGCAGGTCATCCTGGATCTTGACGACAGGAACACGGGGCGGAAGTCACGGCTGCTCTTCTCCGGCGACATCGGGCGTCCTGGCAACGACCTGCTCAACGGGGCGGAGCCATCGGAGAACATCGACTTCGTCATCATGGAGAGCACCTACGGCGGCCGCACGCACGAGCTGGCCACGGAGGCGGACGCGCACCTCGGCGCGATCATCCGCCGGATCATGCAAAAGCGCGGGAAGCTCATCATCCCGGCCTTTGCCGTGGAGCGCACCCAGCAGCTCCTCTGCGTGCTGGACCGCATGCTGCACGAACAGCACATCAACGCCATCCCCACTTTTGTGGACAGCCCGCTGGCGGTGCGCGCCACGGAGATCTTCCGCCTGCACATCGAAGACCTGCGGCCAGAGGTGCGTGACGCCATCTTCATGCGGGACGATCCCTTCGGCTTCGAGGGGCTGCGGCTCGTGCGCACGGTCGATGAGTCCAAGAGCCTGAACAAGGTCAAGGGGCCGGCCATCATCATCTCCGCCTCCGGCATGGCGGAGAGCGGGCGCATCCTGCACCATCTGCGCAACAACGTGGGCAACCCGAAGAACATCGTGCTCTTCGTGGGCTACTGCGCGGAAAACACGCTCGGCTGGAAGCTGCGCGAGGGCTGGAAGAAGGTGGGCATCCTCGGCGAGGACTTCGAGGTGCATGCGGAGATCGAAAAGCTCGACTCTTTCTCCGGCCACGCCGATCACGGCGAGATGCTGGAGTGGTTCTCCCGTGTCTCCGGCCCGAAGAAGCGCGTCTTCCTCGTCCACGGTGAACCGGAGCGCTCCAACGCGCTCAAAGACGGCCTCCAGATGGCGCAGCCCGGCCTCAACGTCGAGGTGGCCGCCTTCCGGCAGACGGTGGAGCTTTGAGAGCGTCACCCGGCGGACATGCCGAAGAAGCGGCGTGTTGGAACCGTATCCGCACGCGACATGAAGATCATTCCCGCTTTTCTCCTCGCCATCTTGTGTGCCACGCTGTCCTGCCAGGCTGAAAAAATCGTCGAAGTCGTGTCGGAGGGCGTGAAGGAGCCGTTTGGCACCGAGTTTGACTCCAAAGGCACCATGTATGTGGTGGAGATGATCGGTGGGAACCGCTTGTTCCGTGTGGAGGAGGGCGGAAAGCTGGTGCATCTGGCAGGCAGGCTGGAATCCGGCTATTCAGGTGATGGTGGGCCTGCGTTGGAGGCCCGCTTTAACGGTCCGCACAACCTGGCCGTGCTGCCGGACGGGAACATCCTGATTGGTGATACCTGGAACGGCGTGGTGCGGAAGGTGGACCTGAAATCGAACACCGTCAGCACGCTGCCAGGTTTTCAGGCGCCCAAGGGAAAAGAGCGCGGCAACGGCCCCTACTGCATCACACTGGATCATGCGGGCGAGAATCTCTACATCGCCAACTTGCTGCAGATCCACGTCGTGAACCTTGCCAGCGGCACTTGCAAAGTCATCGCGGGCAATGGCAAGAAGGGGCGGCCGGAGGATGGGGCGGTGGCGGTCGATGCGCCGCTTGTGGATCCCAGGGCAGTGGCGGTGGACCGCGAGGGGCGGATTTACATTCTCGAACGCGGGGGCAATGCACTGCGGGTCGTCGGACAGGATGGCAGAATCCGCACGGTGGTGAACGCCAGCGGCAAAAAGGGCGGGGAAGGGGATGGCGGGCCTGCTTTGGAAGCCACCATGAACGGCCCGAAGCACCTGTGCGTGGACCGGGACGGCTGCGTGATCATCGCGGACGCGGAGAGCCACCTGATCCGCCGTTATTCGCCGTCCACGGGACGGATCGAGCGCATCGCGGGAACGGGTAAATCAGGCAGGGGTGCCGCAGGAGGGGACCCGAAGGGCTGCGCGCTGGCCCGCCCTCACGGTGTGTCCGTTCATCCGGTGACCGGCGAATTGTTCATCACTGACAGCTACAACCACCGGGTGCTCAAGATCGTGAAGTAGCCTGGCGGCAGGACAAAAAAACACCGCCCGGGTTTGGCGGGCGGCGTTCTCAAAAGGTGTTTGGAGGATGATCGCGGTTTTATTCCTGCGCGGCGGGAGCAGCGGCCTCAGCAGGTGCCTCCACAGCCGGAGTTTCCACCTTGGCGACCTTGGCCGGGGCCTTCTTGGGTGCGGCTTTTTTAGCCGGGGCTTTCTTCTCAGTCTTGGCAGCCTTCACGGAACGGGCCTTGCGGGACACTCCGGCCTTGGCCAGGGCTTTTTTGCGGTCGAGGTATTTTTTGCGGCGGCGGCGTTTGACGATCTTGTTGAGTTGCTGGCCCATGATGTGGAATTGAGATGATTTGGATGGAGGGGCGCTAGAGTTCCACTGTTCCTTGATCACGCAAGGAGCAAATCACGAGCCTGTAGAATGATTCGGGCCGCCCACGGGCTCAGGGCTGCTTCTGCCCGTTTTGGGGGCTGTCCCCGCTGGATGAGGGCTGCGGCGTGTTTTTTGATTCGAGGCTGGACTCCGTTTTCGCCGCTGCCTGCTGGGACGGGGGCACCTTGAAGAGCTTGCCGCTGTAGGGGCACTTGACCGTTTGTCCGGCTCCCATGCCAGCCACGTCCACGAGCTGTGACTTGGACGCGTAAGGACTGGTGACCATGTTAGGGCGTCCCGGCACCGGGCTGCCGTAGGGGAGGTCAGTTGTCTTGGCCGCGGGCGCTGGCGGGGAGGAAGGCTGCGTTTTTGCCTGGGAGGCATCAGTTGGCGGAGCGGTGGGCGCTGAACTGGCCGCGACAGGTGGAGGAGCCGGTTCTTCAAGCTTGATTGCCAGATCGGGCAATGGGCGGGGCTTGGGTGCGGAAGAACGCGGCTTGGTGCTGCGCCTGGCGGCGCTGGACTTTGTTGTTGTCGCAATACGCGGGGAGGATGCCCCGGCCAGGCCGCCCGGTGCGGGCGAGGTGCTGTAGTAGCGGTTGGGCGCCGGGGAGTAACCATGGTAGCGGGGAGCCATGGAATGCCCTGCTGCCCATCCTTCTCCATATCTCGCATAAGGAGGGCGGTAGGCCAGCGAACGCGGCGTGCCGCTCATCAGCGGCGGGCTGCTGCGTGTGGCATACATGGGGCGATGGCCTGTGGTATAAGCCCAGTAGTTCAGCAGACCTTCACGTTGGATCATATTCCATGCCTGGCGCGGCGGCATGGAACAGGACGACAGGGTGACGACAGCGAGGGCGAGGGAGCTGATTCTCGCCCATGAAGAGTTATGGCGGGATGTCTTCATGGCAGCAGGAGAGATGGCGGTTGGTCATGCGGTCCCCGGATGGGACCGGCATTTCGCTTTATGCTGGCAGGTTCTATCCAGCCTTTCAAGAGGGCTGACAAATGAATGACATCCACCACCGCTCGGCAGCATAATTTTCGCACTGAATCGAGCGAGTAGAACGATCAGGCAGCCTGAAGATGCTGGCGCTCCTGGTCATTGAGGTAACAGGAGGGGTCCGGCGCCCACAAGTCGCCTGTCATTTGCAACGCACGCACACGGAAACCTCCGCCACAGACATCCAGGAAACTGCACTCCGCGCATTTGCCCGTGAGATGCTGTTTCCGGTCACGCAGGGCGTTGAGAGTGCCGTTGTCGCGGTTGCTCCAGATGTCGCTGAACTTCCGCTCCTTCACATTGCCGAGCGTCAGTTCATGCCAGAACTGGTCGGGATGCACATTGCCCTGCGTGTCGATGTTGCTGATGCCGGTGCCGCTGCTATTGGCACCTCCACCGTTCCAGTTGAGCAGTTCCATGGCACGCGCGGCTCGCTCCGGATTTTCACGCTTCAGCCGCATGTACAAATATGGTCCGTCCACCGGCTGGTCCACGGTCAAGACCTCGCGCGGGCGTCTCTCGGCCGCCCATTTCGCCGTGCGGTCGAGGATTTTGTCGATCGCGCCGCGTGTTTCCTCATGCGGCACCTCCATCAACTCCGCGCCGCGTCCGCTGTACACCAGATGATAAAAACAGACGCGCTCGATGTCCTCCCGCTCGATGAAATCCAGGATGGAGTCGAGATCGGCGATGTTGTGGCGGGAGAGGGTCAGGCGCAGGCCGACTTTTTGTCCGACGGCCTTGCAGTTGCGGAACGCGGCCACGGCCTTGTCGAACGCGCCGGCTTTTCCGCGGAAGTGATCGTGGGTGGCACCCATGCCGTCGAGTGAGATGCCGACATAGGAAAAGCCGATGTCTTTGATCCGGCGCGCCCATTCCGGATTGATCAGTGTGCCATTGGTGGAAAGCGTGAGGCGCAGGCCTTTCGAGGTGGCGTATTCAGCCAGTTCGAAGAATTTCGGGTGGATCGTCGGCTCGCCGCCCGAGAGCAGCAACGCGGGCACTTTGTACTCCGCCAGATCGTCCACGACGGCCTGGCACTGCTCCCAGGTCAGTTCACCTGGATAGAATTTCGAATCCGAGTCCTGGTAGCAATGCACGCACTTCAGATTGCAGCGTCGTGTGATGTTCCAGACGACGATCGGGCGGCGCTCCGCGGCGGAAACCGGCGAGCCGTGGCCGCGACCGTAGCGCAGGTGGTCCATCGGCTGGGCGACATCACAGTAAAGGCGGGTGAGATTGATCATGACCGCCTAACAACGCACAGTCGCGCGCGCAGGTCCGCGCCGATCTTGCGCAATGCGTGACAAGGCTTGCCGCCGCCCATCCGTGCCGCGGTCAATCAGGGCTCGCGAATCTTGGCGGCCAGATTGTCCACCATGCGGCGGAAATCGTGGGAACCGTGCATGAGATTGGTGATCACCTTGCAGGCATGGATCACGGTGCCGTGGTCCCGTCCGCCGAACTCCTCGCCGATCTGGATAAGAGGCAGCTTCGTCAGCGTGCGCGTCAGGTACATGGCCACCTGGCGGCCTTCGGCGATGTTTTTTGGGCGGCGCGGGCCGGTGAGGTCGCTGACGCGCAAATCGTAATGCGTCGCCACGATGCGCTGCACCCGGTCCACTGTGATGGTCTTGGACTGGTCCTCGTCGATGACGTCATGCAGCAATGTCGCCAGCGCGGCCTCGGTGCTCACGGGGCCTTCGAGTGAGACATGCGCGGCCACCCGCATGAGCGCGCCTTCCAGTTTCCGCACATTGGAGCGGATGCGCTGCGCCATGAAGTCGAGAATCCAGTTCTCGAGCGACACGTTGAAGTCACTCTGCTTGCGCCGCAGGATGGCGATGCGGGTTTCAAAGTCAGGCACCTGGATCTGGGTGGCCAGTCCCCATTCAAAGCGGGAGACGAGGCGGCTTTCGAGATTTTTGATCTCGCTCGGCGGCCGGTCGCTGGCCAGCACAATCTGGCGTGCGTTGTTGAAGAGCTCGTTGAAGGTGTGGAAGAACTCCTCCTGCGTGCTGTCCTTGCCCTCGAAGAAATGCACGTCGTCGATCAGGAGCACGTCGAGCTTGCGGTACTTCTGGCGGAACTGGCTGAAGGTCTGCTTTTTGATCGCGTCCACGAACTCGTTCGTAAACTGCTCGGAGGTCACATAACGCACATTGGCGTTGCGCTTCCGGGCCAGCACCTCCTGGCCGATCGCTTGCAGCAGATGGGTCTTGCCGAGGCCTGTCGGTCCGTAAAAGAACAAGGGGTTGTAGATGCGCCCGGGCTTTTCCGCCACTGCGCGTGCCACGGCCACGGAGTAGCTGTAGGCCGTGCCGATGACGAAACTGTCGAAGTTGAACTTCGCATTGAGGCCTAGATCGCTGAAATGTCGCGCCGGCTGCGGCTCGGAGGCGGCCACACGCGCCGCCTTGATCTCGGGCAGCGGTTTCGAGACCGGAGCGGAGGGCTCGGACGCCACCGCAAACTCGATCACAGCCGGCTGGCCGGTAATCTCGATCACGGCATCTGTCAGAGTGCCCACATAGTTGCTCTCGATCCACAGTTGATGGATCGGGTTCGGCACGGTGACGATGAATCGTCCGCCATCCACCATGCGGCCGCTGGTGCCGCTGAAGCAGCGTTGAAAATTGTCACTGCCCAGCCGTTCGAGCAGGGCGATGCAAACGCGGTCCCACAGTGTGGGCGTCAGTTCGAACAAATCGTTTTGTTCAGGAGTGATGGCGGCGCTGGTCGGGAGGTGCTGGCTGTCATTCGGGATCTCCATGTTGTTGACTTGGTCTCCTGGGAGGATTGGCGGTGAACGGGGGTTAAAAAGGAGTCGGGAAGATGCGTGACATGGACGGACCGGCGTCACGAACGATCTTTTTGAAACGGGCCGCTTTGTATGTCGAGAGGCCATGCGCTGACAACAAATTCCTGTCGAAAATTTTGAAATAAATCTCGTGCAGGCATGAAACTTTTTTCATGATGCAGCGGAGTCGTGCCAACTTCCTGCCCCTTGGATTGTGCACAAGCTGTGAACATCATGGGAACAGCTTGAGGCAATCATGGAGGCCTGTCGTGAGCGCTTGTTTGCATCCCTCTTGGAAGTCGAATCATGGCACCGGCGTTTTTTGCATTGTCATGATCACCTCACTCCGCTCCTTTCTTCCTTGGCTGCTTCTCGCCGTCGTCAGTGTCTCCGCAGCTCCCATCACCGGCGAAACGGAGCACTTTTATTACCGCATGCCCTCGCCGGACGAGCCGTATGTCGACACGCAGCGGGACAGCCGCATGTTTGCCTTCCTTGGCACGAAGATCATGCTGTCGGAGGATTGCGGGAAGACGTGGCCGCATGTGGCGGAGTTTCCGGAGGCGCAGGACATCACTTTCAGCGTGCTGTTGAAGAACGGAAACGTGCTCTTCGCCACGCGGGAGCGGCTGTTCCTCAGCACGGACAATCTCAAGACGCATCGCGAAGTCATCGTGAAGACGCCGGAGGGCGGTGAGTATCGTCCGCACACGCCGGTGGACCCGAAGAACCCGGGCTGGTATTTCCACTCGCTGGATGGCGAGCACTGCTTCGAGGTCGGCGGGAAGGAAATGCTGGTGTGGGGGAACTACTGCAACGTGCTCGGCGGTGCGGTGCCGGTGAACATTTACTATTCCACCGACAACGGCGAGACGGTGAAGCTAGCCTATGCCTTCGGCCAGAACCCGAAGTTCCAGCAGAAGGGCGCGAAGCCGGATGACGCGATGCTGGGCAATCCCCAGAACAAGCTCATCGCCCGCCACATCCACAACGTGACCTACAACCCGGCTGAGAACGCCTTTTACGCTGTCACGGGTGACATCGACCGCGGGCATGGGAATGAGGTGCACTGGCTCCGCGGCACCTACGACGCTGCGACGGACAAGTGGGACTGGCAGCATGTCATCAGTGTGAACTCGAACTCGCGCTTCAAATGCGGCGGCCTGAACTTCATCAATGGCAAATGCCACTGGATCGCCGATGCGAACGGCCTCGCCATCGCGAACCGCTACGACCGCGGCATCTTTGTGAGCGATCCGAAGGACATCACGGACACTTCGAAGCACACGATGCTCTTCAATCCCGGCTACGAGTCCGCGAACATGCTCTATGAGGATGGCGTCTTCGTCGCGACCCACTGCGCCCCCGCGTCGCCGTATGGCTGCGGCATCATCTGGTCCGGCGACAAGGGCAAAACCTGGGCTCAGTATGACTTGAAGGAGTTCGGCGCGCGCAGCGGCTGCCGCATCAACTACAAGAACAGCGACGGCTGGTTCCGCATGGACCTGCGCAAGGGCTGGATCGAGCGCGCGGAGGTGATCTTCCTCAAGCCGAAGAAGTGAGGCGGCCGGATGGAAGAAGTGCTTTTGTGATTGCCGGACTGGGCGGAACCTTCGTATGCTCGCGCGCTATGAGCTTGTTCAGCCTTTCCGCGAGCGCGAGGTCAGCCTCGCTGTGCAGCCTGTCCGCCAGCCTTCTTTTGTGTGCCTGCCAGACCTATGAGAAGACTCCGGAGGGCGGGCGCTTCCATGGGGAGGCGCGCATGGTGCCGGTCACACCGAACACCTTCTTCTTCTACCGTCCCCAGGACAAGGACGATGTCCTGTTCAGCTATGAGCCGGGTGAGAAAAGCCCGTTCCGCGACCGGTTCAGCGGAAACCGCATCACCCCGGATGCAATGCTCACCACCGGTGCCAGCGTGCCGCGCAGTCTGTGGATGGCGCCCGGTCTTTCGCCTTTTGATTATACCGGCGCCGCCTTGATCCACGACTGGCTCTTTGAGGCGCACCACCGTCATCAGATCGGCACCTGGCTCACGCAATATGGCAAGGACCAGTCCGCGCGGGACAAGGGCGCGCGGCTTGTCCGGGACTACGCCGAGTACGCGGACCTGACACAGGACGAGGCGGCCGACATCTACGCGGAGTGCATCCGGGCCATCATGGACCAGAATGCCAGGCTCAAGCAGGACCTCACGGTTCTCATGGACCGAAATGGCAATCCGCTGAGCCATGACCGCCTTGTCGAGCTTCGGGATTCGCTGAAACCGGTTCGCAAAAGCAGTTTCTGGCTGTGGGCACATCGTTGGTTCACCAGTGAGGACTGCCTCATCCCCACCGCGCGCAAAAAATGGGAGGCGCAGCACGACGACCTCGGTCTGTATGAGGCTCTGGCGAAAAGGGAAACCGCCGTGGAAAAGGGTTACATGTCCGCCTGGCTGCGGAAGAAGTTCCGGAGGATTTATGAGGAGCCAGCCAGGCGTGCCACGGCGGACGATGGCAGGCTGGCGGGTGTGAATGCCTCTGTCGAGGCCAGCACCGCGCTGCTCCGGGAGAAAGAGCATGCCGGCACGCTGCGGCCTCGGATTTATCTGGAGGTGGAGGATTCGCAATCCCAGTCCATCCTTCGTTCCCGCGCGGCGGCGTTTCCGGGCATGGATGTCCTGCCGGACAAGCACTTCAGCCGCATGAACCCGGGCACGCTGACGATCTATTACTATGAAGCGGCGGACAAGGCAGGTGCCGACGAGATTCTTCATGCTCTCGCCCGGATGATGCCGGGCGGCGCTCTCCCGCCCGGAGCGCGCGTGGTGAAGCTCAACGACGGCGGTCTTTTCCGTCCAAAGCACTACGATCTGCACATCAGCAGGGACGTGGCGCGCAGCCTCGCTCCGACTTCATGACACCCGCTGCATGCCCGCATTCTCCAGCCAAGGAGATGCATCCCGATGCTCCTTTTCGCTTTCACCCCATGAAAACGTTCTTCTTTGCCTTCGTGCTGGGCGCGGTGCTCGCGCGCGCTGAGTTGACCTCGATCAAAGTCACCGCCGCTCCAGGCCCTCTGTGGAAGCGACACACCATCGACAACACCTCGCGCGGCGCGGATGGCGTGAAGCTGGGGGATTTCAACCGCGACGGCCTTCCGGACATCGTCACCGGCTGGGAGGAGGGCGGTGTGGTGCGCGTTTATGCCAATCCCGGCCCGGAGAAGGCGCGCGCGCCATGGCCGTCCATCACCGTTGGCGAGGTCAAGAACGTTGAAGAGGCCATTTTTGCCGATTTGGACGGCGACGGCCGCTTGGAGGTCGTCAGCGGCACGGAGGGCAACACTCGCACGCTTTATTGGCACCGGGAGATGGGCGGACAGTGGCGCACGGACGCCTTTCCTGCCGCGAGCGGCACGCAGATGTGGATGCAGGCCGCTGCGCTCGATCTCGACGGCCAGCACGGAGCAGATCTGCTCGTGGCTTCGAAGAACAAGGGCGCTGCCGTCGGCTGGCTGCAGGCTCCGCTGCGCGCGGATGACCTCGGCGCGTGGACTTATCACAAGCTGCGTGATGCCGGTTGGCTCATGTCTCTCATACCACATGACATGGATGGCGACGGGGACTCCGATGCCGTCATCAGCGACCGCAAGGGCGGTCGCACAGGCGTCTTTTGGCTTGAAAATCCCGGAGCGGCGGCCAATCGCGATCACCTTGCCTGGAAGGAACACGCCATCGGTGCCTTGGGCTCACAAGTCATGTTCGCCGATCTGGGAGATGTGAATGGCGACGGCTTGGCCGACGTGGCCGTGGCGGTCAAACCGGTCGGAATCACGATCTGCCTGCGCAAAGCGGACGGCGGCTGGCAGGAGCAGGTTTTGACGCTTGATGGCAAAAACCTCGGCGACGCCAAAGCGGTCAAGATCGTCGATGTGAGCGGCGATTCGCTGCCCGACCTCGTTTTCACCTGTGAAAATGCCAAGGGGGCGCTGGAGGGCATTGTTTGGCTGGAGCAGCGCCTTGGCGCGGCGTGGCAGCAGCACCCGCTCGGCGGCCCGGAGGGCGTGAAATACGATCTCATCCAGGCTCTCGACCTCGACGGCGATGGCGACTCGGACATCATCACTTGCGAGGAGCGTGACCAGCTCGGCGTCGTATGGTATGAGAATGCCTCCGTGCCGTGAGATGGTAAATGCGCTTGCCGGCGAAGGCGGGCGTGGATTGGGCACCTGATCCACCCTTACGATCCAGCCGCCTGTTGCCTGCCCCCCCACATCTTCTTTTCCCAAGCCTTTTGCTTGCCCTTCGCCTCGCGGAGGAAGGGGGCAAGAGGGGCAAGGTTGAGCAGCAGGTGGTTGATCCAGCTCAGCGGCGGCCGCAGGGGGCGCTCGAAGTCGATGAACAGGACCACGCGGTAGCCCTCGGTGTCGTTCCAGACCTCGTGGTTCCAGGTATCGTCAAAGATGAGGCACTTCCCCTCCTGCCAGTGGCAGATCTGGTTTGCGATCCGGATGCGGACTTTTTCGCGCGGTTCCGGCACCAGGAGGCCGACATGCAGGCGCAGCACACCGGCCCAGGGGCCACGGTGGTGGGGGATGTGCTTGTGCGGGGAAAGGATGGAAAAAAAGGCGGTGGTGACGCCGGGGATCCGGTCGAGCAATTTCATCGTCTCCGGGCAGCGTCTGGCGTTTTCACGGCAGTCCATGCCCACGCCGCGGAGGAAGAAGGTCTTCCAATCATTGTCATTCTGGATGAGCCCCACCTCTTTGACGATGTCCTGGAAAGAGGGCATCGAGTCGCGAAAGTGCATGACCGCATCCAATTCGACGCGGACTTTCCACCAGTCCGCCTCGACGGCATCGACCCAGGGAAAATGGGCGTTGCTGTAAACGGGCGGGTCGCCGTGGATGGAAAAGCGGGCCACAAGGTCCTCAATCCAGTCCGTGAGCTTGTCCATGAGCCGACCGAGTGTAGTGGTGGCAGGCTTCAGCTTGTGCGTGCGGTCGTAGGCGGCGAGGGGCAGTTTCCCAAGGGCGTGGTCAGAAAGTGGTGCGGGGGCGTCGGTCGCGGTCATCGTTGAAAGCGAAAGAGACATCTCGAATGATTGGCGGCGTGACGGAATCGTCAAGGAAGGTGGCGTGTGCCGCGGATTGCTCTCACTCCAGGGAGCAAGCCAGTTGCCCTCTTGCCAGATCCGACACAGCTTTTGCCAGCATGTTTTGACAGGCGCGGGCGTTTATCCACCCGACCAACCATGAAACGACTGCTTTTCACCTCCCTGCTGCTCTCCGCCCTGACTTTGCCGTGCTCTTTGATGGCGCAAGACGCCAAGGGGAAGGGAAAAGGCAAAGCCAAGCCCAAACGCCCCGACGCGGTCGGACCCGCCATCGGCGCGAATGTGGCGACGCCGGTGTCGAACATCAAGACGCTCAAGGACTTCAAGGTGGAGCTCATTTACAGCGTGCCGGGTGGCGAGCAGGGCTCGTGGGTGAACCTCACGACGGACGACGCGGGCCGCATCTACGTGAGCGACCAGTATGGCATGCTCTACCGCTTCAAAGCGCCCGCCGCAGGCCAGACGCTGAGCGCTGCCGACATCGAAAAGGTCCCCGCAGACATCCGCGGAGTGAACGGCATGCTCTTTGCCTTCGGGGCGCTGTATGTCGGCGTGAACGATTACGAGAAAAAAATCCCCAGCGGCGTGTATCGCATCACCGACAGCAACAGCGACGACATGCCGGACAAAGTGGAGATGCTGCGCGAGTTCGACGCGGGCAGCGACCACGGTGTGCATGCCATTTTGAAGACGCCGGACGGCAAGGGCCTTTACCTCATCAGCGGCAACAACGCCGTGCTCAAAGAAGGCCCGAAGGCCGGCACGCCAGACAGCTCGCCCGTCGCCAAACTGTGGGGCGATGACCATCTGCTGCCGCGCATGCCGGACGGTCGCGGCCACAACCGCCACGTCATGGCGCCCGGCGGCATCGTGTATCGCTTCACGCCGGATGGAAAGACCTTCGAGATCTTCGCCAGCGGCTTCCGCAACATCTACGACGGCGGCGTGAACCGCGACGGCGAGCTCTTCGTCTATGACGCGGACATGGAGTATGACTTCAACACGTCGTGGTATCGCCCCACGCGCATCAACCACGTCGTCAGCGGCGCGGAGTTCGGCTGGCGCAATGGCGCGGGCAAGTATCCCGAGTTCTACATCGACAACCTGCCCGCCACGCTGAACATCGGCCCCGGCTCGCCCACCGGCTGCACCTTTGGCTACGGCGCAAAGTTCCCCGCGAAATACCAGGAGGCCTTCTACGCGCTCGACTGGAGCTGGGGCAAAATCTACGCCGTGCATCTCACGCCGAACGGCAGCACCTACACCGCCACGAAGGAAGAATTCGTCACCGGCGGCCCGCTTCCGGTCAGCGATGCGATCATCGGCCAAGATGGCGCGATGTATTTCACCATCGGCGGCCGCCGCGTGCAGAGCGGGCTGTATCGGGTTACCTACACGGGGAAAGAGAGCACTACGCCGTCTGACAAGTCCGACCGGTCCGACGAGTCAGACAAAGCGGTGGCGCTCCGACGCTCACTCGAAGCCTTCCACGGCAAACAAGACCCCAAAGCCGTCTCTACCGCCTGGCCGCATCTAAGCAGCACGGATCGCTACATCCGCGCCGCCGCACGCACCGCGCTGGAGCATCAACCGCTCGCCGAATGGCAGGACAAAGCACTCGCTGAAACCAACGTCACCGCGCAGCTCGAAGCGTTGCTCGCACTCATCCGCCGCACTGGCGTGTGCCCGACCCATCGGACCGATCCGTCGTATCAGCCCGATTCCAAATCCCGCGACGCCATCCTCGCCGCGCTGCTGAAGCACGACTTCGCCAAGCTCACGACCGAGCAACGCCTCGGCTACGTGCGCCTCATCGAGATCGTGTTGCACCGCTTTGGCAATCCCGACGACGCCACCGTCGCCGCGATCATCGCGAAACTCGATCCCGCCTATCCCGCCGACAACTTTGAGCTCAACTGGCTGCTCACCGAAACGCTCGCCTACCTCCAGGCTCCCAGCGCCGCCGCCAAAGGCATGGCGCTCATCGCTGCCGCCGAAAGCCAGGAACCGCAGATCGAGTATGCGCGCAGCCTGCGCTTCCTCAAAGCTGGTTGGACGCCCGAACTCCGCACGCAGCAGCTCGAATGGTTCCTGAAGGCCGCGAACTACAAAGGCGGCTCCAGCTTCGACAAGTTCATTGAGTTCATCCGCAACGACAGCCTCAGCACCTTCAGCGACGCCGAGAAAACGCAGTTCGCCGAACTCATCGCGAAGAAGCCCGAGCGCAAATCCGCCATCGAAAATGTCGGCGCCATGTTTGTCGGTCGCACGCCCACCATGTGGACGCTCGACGAGCTCAGCGCCGCCGCAAAGAACGGCATGAAAGGCCGCAGCTTTGACAACGGCCGGAAAATGTTCAGCGCCGCCGCCTGCTACACCTGCCACCGCTTTGGCAACGCCGGCGGCATGACCGGCCCCGACCTCACCGGCGCCGGCGGTCGCTACAGCCCGCACGACCTGCTCGATCAAATCATCAACCCCAGCAAAGAGATCAACGAGCAGTTCGCCCCCATCGTCGTCACCAAAAACGACGGCAGCATCCTGAGCGGCGTCGTCGTCAACCTCAGCGGCGACGGCGTCACCCTCAACACCGACCTCACCGACCCGAACCAGCGCGTGAACGTCGATCGCAAGGAAGTGAAGAGCATCGAACTCAGCAAAGTTTCCCCCATGCCCCCGATGCTCCTCGCCATGCTCAAGAAAGACGAAATCCTCGACCTCCTCGCCTACGTCCTCAGCGGCGGAAACAAGGAGCATGCGATGTTTGCGAAGTGAGCAAAGTTCGCTGTCATGGAGAACTGATGCCACGCGCTTGATTTGCCAAGCTCAGATCGGCCGGATGTCCAACTTGTTCCACCAGCAACCGCGTCTTCTTGTGATTGGCGAGCAACATGGCGTCAATAATCCGATCAACTTCCATCCCGCGCAGGTCGTTGTTGATTGGGACAAGCAGGGCCATTGAGAGTCCGCGTTGCTCTACAATGCTCGTGAGAGCTGCATTGGCCTTCGCAGGTCCCAACTCCTGTCGATAGTCAGAGAACGCCTTCCAAAAGTCGCGGCCACGCATCTCGTTAGCTTGGCGATGGAGTTGTGTAAATTCACTCTGCTTGAAACAAACATCACTGTTTTCAAACTCAACGGCTTGTTCGTAGCATGAATGCATTCGCTGCACGCTCTCGGAAGTCCTTGAAGTTGTCGTGCAAGCTTGGACCACCAATAGCAGTGAGATGAGCCATCTATTCATGGTTGCAGGGTCTTGCATTGTTTCACAGCCGTCCCAATCGCCTCTTTCACTTCCTCCCAATCCTGCTTCATCAGCAGCTCCGGGTCATTGTCATCTTCGGCGTCGTCGAAGTAGATCATGCTGCGCAGCACGATCATCGCATCGTGTGAGGGATATTTCTGGCGGTAGATCTCGATGAGCCTGTCCACGCCGAGATGCTGGATGAGGGCGTGGAGGTCGTAGAAATCCTTGCGTGCTCCGCGGTTCGTGATGGCGCTGAGTTTCATGCCAACGATGTCCTCCAGGCTGAACATGCGGATGCCGTCCTGGGTTTCGGGGGGAGCCAGCAGAGGATAGCGATAGGTGACAAAATCCACCTTCAAGCCTGCCACCTGAGCATTCAGGCCGATCTTGTTCATGCCGGTGGCTTCAAAGCCATCCACCTCACGGCTCAAGGTGTCCGCCAGCGACTCGACATCGAAGGGTTCAGGCGTGAAAAAGTCGAAATCAATGGATCGACGATGTCCGAAGCGAAGAGCCAGAGCCGTCCCACCAACAAGCGAGAACTGCTGAAGCGCCGGAAGAGCAGAAAGGTCCTTCAGGAGACCCAAGGTGCCGGTGGGAAGGGTCTCGAAGTGCAGCATCGGAAGTCCTCGCGTTTGAGATTGAGCATCAGACAGAGAAAATTGACCGTGCGCGGCTCCAGCGTGCGCAGTTTCGTGACCACCAGGCGGAGTTTCTCGTCTCCATAGTGCCTGCGCACCTTATGCCAGCCTTCCAGGCCTCCGCGCTCGACCACGCGGGCGATGACCTGCTTTTCGTGTTTGGCGAGATCAAGCGTCGCGAGGTCAGTGTCCCAAAACAAAGCCCTTGGCAGGCCAAGAGGCGTCGGGGAACTGGACTCGTTCAATTTCATTCGCGGATGCTATTCGTTCGTTCTGAAAGCTCAACTCCCGATCTTTCTGCCACCAGCGAGATGCGACACATTTTTGCCGGGAGAATGGCTCCGAGCCGTCGTTTCCAGGCTCACACCTTGAAACGCTTCTTCCTCCTCTTTGCTCTAAGCAGTGCCGCAGCCGAACGTGCCTGTTACATTCGCCCACCCTCAACACCGACCTCACCGACCCCAACCAGCGCGTGAACGTCGATCGCAAAGAAGTGAAGAGCATCGAACTCAGCAAAGTCTCCCCGATGCCCCCGATGCTCCTCGCCATGCTCAAGAAAGACGAAATCCTCGACCTCCTCGCCTACGTCCTCAGCGGCGGAAACAAGGAGCATGCGATGTTTGCCAAATAAGGCATCCGCGCCTCCAATGGAGCGGAGGAGAGGCGGAGCCTCCTACTCTTTGAGCTTGGCGATCAAGAATTCTGCGATGCTCTTGTGCTTCACTTCCGGCGCACCAGGGTAGTTTAGCTCGCATTCGGCTCCGCAGGCGCGGCAGTGCTCCTGGAGCTTCACGCCGTAGTTCACCGTGTGCGTGGGGTCTTTTTGAGGCTGGCCGATGGCCGGGGTGTCGCCGTAGCGCAGATAGACGGGCGGATCGTCCTTGGACACGAGCTCGTAGGGTGAGTAAATCTTGATCCACTTCAGCACGGAATCGCGTTTCTCCAAAAACTCGGCGAAGCGTGTGTCGCGGGTCTTTTTGTCGTTCGGGTCCATGAAACCGAAGGCGTGGCCGCCGTAGCGGCTGTTTGGGGTCCATTCTTTGAGCTGTTGTAGTGCTCCCCTCAAAGTTGGACAAGAGCCAGTGTTGTTCAGGCGGCTTGTTGATGGGGTGGGTTGCATAGGGTGAGGTAGGTTTGGCGTGGGGTGTTGTATTTGAGGGCGGAGTGGGTGCGTTGGGTGTTGTAGTGTTCGATGTATCTGGCGACCGTCGCGCGTGCGGCGGTGAGGTTGTCAAAGCGGTGCTGCCAGGCGCATTCCTCTTTGAAGGTGCGGATGAAGCGCTCGCACAGGCCGTTTTGCTCGGGCGTGTAGGGAGCGATGTACTCCTGCGTGAGGCCGTAGTCGCGCACGAGGGCGCGGTAGGCTCGTGAGCCGAAGACAAGGCCGTTATCGTGGCGCAAGGTGAGTCCTGATGGAGCGCCTCGAGTGGTGCCGAAGCGGTGCAGCAGGGCCTCCTCCAGCGCACGCTCGGCGGTCTTGGCTCGGGCGGTGTGCGCCAGATCCCAGCCGAGGACTTCACGCGAGCAACAGTCGACGACCGGCACGAAGGCGCACCAGCCGTCGCGCCCGCAGTCCACGGTGGCGATGTCGGTGGCCCAACGCTGGTTGGGGCTGCGGCGATGGATTTGAGGTGCTGCACGCGGACGGCGGCCGATGCGGCGCTGCCTGCATGTCCAGCGGTGCAGGCGCATGATGCGGTGGACCTTCTTGCGGTTGACGATCATGCCTGGCCTTGGTGAGGACGGGCATGAGTCCGCGCACGCCATAGGTGGGATGAGCCTCGATCACCGCACGGATGGCCTCGACGCACGCGGGATCGCACCGCGGTTCGGTGGCGTCCATGCGGCTGGTAATAGGTGGTGAGCGTGCCACGCCGAGGGGACGGCATTAGCACGCTCACAGGCACCGGCGGGGATCCCGATTGGAAGTTGGTTTCGCGTGGCTACCACGAGATCCCTTCCGGCAAGTCCTGCCCAAGTAGCGATGAGCTTTTTTAAAACGTCCACATGCAGGGGTGAGCTCGCTGACCTTGGCCAGCAGGGTCTTCTCGCGAGCCTCGAACTGCTGGGCGAGGTCGCGCGGATGACTGCGCAGGGCCCTCGGTGCCTGGGTGATGAAGTCCTCCTTCCACTGCTCGACCTCGGCGAGAGTCAGCGCGTGCTGGCGAGCAGCCTCCGCGGCGGTGGTCTTGCCGCGGGAGGATGTCGATGACGAGGGCGGCCTTGCGCTTCGCGGTCCAGCGTTGCGGACTGTCGGCATCGGTTTCGATCCGACGGCGGGAGGTGTGATGGCGGCTTTGGGCACTATGGTATGGAAGGCTCCGGGTTGAGGGTGGAACAGCGACAAGTGGGAGGCGGCGACCGCGCAGGAAGCTCTGTTACGGCTACGCTGCGGCCTCGTCTCGCTACGCTCGACGAGACCTGCGCCGCGCCTTCTGCAGAGCTTCTGCGCGGGTGGATGTCATCGCCTGATCTTGGATCAGTTCTGGAGCTTATCACCTGTCCAATCCAAGTGGGGGACGGAGCACTGTTTCGGATCGAGGGAGGTTTGCGCGCCGTTGACAGCGGCACACCAGAGGCGTGTGGATTCGCGAGCGACGGGATCGGAGCTTTGCGGATCGGCCATGTCATCGTGGAAGGCCAGCCAGAGGCTGCTGCACGCGCCCGCACTGCCTCCGCTGGCACCGATGCGCTGCTTGTCGATGTTCCAGTCCGCGGCCTTGCTGCGCACGAACTGCAAGGCACGCGCGGCGTCCTCCAACGGCCACTTTACCGGCGGCATCACAGCCGCGAGCTGGGCCTGGTAGGAGTAGCGGTAGTTGATGGACACCACGGAGATGCCTGCATCGAGACAGGCGGACAGTTCGCCCGGATTGGCCTTGTCCCCGTTCACCCAACCGCCGCCATGGATGAAGAAAAGCAGCGGAGCGGGCCTCTCCGAGGCCGCTTTGTAGAAATCGAGCACCTGTCGCTCGTGCGTGCCGTAGGGCACATTGGCGAGCGTGGGGGCGATTTTCGGTTTTGGGGCCTGTTTGGCGGCCGGTGCGGCAGTTTGGGCGTGGAGCGTGACAGCGAGGAGGCAGATGATGATGAGCGTGAATTTCATGGCTGGACGCTTCCGCAAACGTCCCGCTCGTGATCAATCCTGCGCGCAATCAGCCGGAGGAGCCTCCTCACATCCGGCAGATGAGCATCTCGCGCTCGTAGATAAGCTCCTTTGGCAGATGCGTCTTCAAATCGAGGAACAGCTCCTCGTGGGAGAGGATCTCCTGCCGCCAGGCGTCGCGATCAAAGTGCTGGAGCTCCTCGAACTTCTCCTTCGGGAAATTCAGGCCCTTCCAGTCGATGTCGTCGTAGTGTGGCACCCAGCCGATGGGCGTCTCCTTGGCGATGCCGCGTCCGGTGCAGCGGTCCACGATCCATTTGAGCACGCGCATGTTCTCGCTGAAGCCGGGCCAGAGGAACTTGCCGTCCTTGTCCTTGCGGAACCAGTTCACATGGAAGATGCGTGGTGTCTCGGTGATGCGTCGCTGCATGCTGATCCAGTGGCGGAAGTAGTCGCCCATGTTGTAACCGCAGAATGGCAGCATGGCCATGGGGTCGCGGCGCACCTTGCCGATGGTGCCTGCGGCGGCGGCGGTCATCTCGCTTCCCATCGTGGCACCCGCATACACGCCGCTGACCCAGTTGAATGCCTGGTAGATGAGTGGCGTTGTCGTGGCACGGCGTCCGCCGAAGATGATGGCGGAGATCGGCACGCCCTCCGGTTTTTCCCAGTCGGGATCAATGGTGGGGCACTGCGAGGCGGGTGCGGTGAAGCGGGAGTTCGGGTGCGCGGCCTTCACCCCTTTTTCCTTGGCGATCTCGGGCGTCCATTGGTTCCCCTGCCAGTCAGTGCATTTGGCGGGCGGCTCGTCCGTCATGCCCTCCCACCACACGCCACCGTCGGGCGTGAGCGCCACGTTGGTAAAAATGGTGTTCTTCCGGAGCGAGGCCATCGCGTTCGGATTGGTATGCCCGCCGGTGCCGGGAGCCACACCGAAGAAACCGGCCTCTGGGTTGATCGCGTAAAGCCTGCCGTCCTCGCCCGGTTTGATCCAGGCGATGTCATCGCCCACGGTCCACACTTTCCAACCCTTGCTGGCGAAGTGATCCGGCGGGATGAGCATGGCGAAATTCGTCTTGCCGCAGGCGCTGGGGAAGGCGGCGGCAACATAGGTTTTCCGCCCCTTCGGGTCTTCCACGCCGAGGATGAGCATGTGCTCTGCCAGCCAGCCCTCGTCGCGAGCCATGGCGGAGGCGATGCGCAGCGCGAAGCACTTCTTGCCCAGTAGCGCGTTGCCTCCATAGCCGCTGCCATAGCTCCAGATCTCCCGCGTCTCGGGAAAATGAACGATGTACTTCTCCTTGTTACAGGGCCAGGGCACGTCCTTTTGGCCGGCTTTCAGCGGAGCGCCCACCGTGTGCATGCACGGAACCACGCGCTTTTTGCCTTTGTCGATCTGCTCGAACACCTTTTTGCCAATGCGTGCCATGATGCGCATGCTGACCACCACATAGGGCGAGTCGGTGAGTTGCACGCCGATCTGCGACATGGGCGAGCCCACAGGCCCCATGCTGAAGGCCAGCACATACATCGTGCGTCCGCGCATGCAGCCGCTGAAGAGCTTGCGGAGCTTCTCCTTCATCTCAAAGGGGTTCACCCAGTTGTTCGTCGGGCCGGCACCGTCCTTCGAGTGGCTGCAGATGAAGGTGCGCTCCTCCACGCGCGCTACGTCACTGGGGTCGGACTTGGCGTAAAAGCAGCCGGGCCACTTTTTCTGGTTCAGGCGCACCAAGGTGCCCGCATCGACCATTTCATCGCAAAGGCGGTCATATTCGGCCTTGGAGCCGTCCACCCAGTGGATTTTGTCCGGTTTGCACAATGCGGCCATTTTCTGGACCCAGCGGTGAAGGTGGATGTTTTTGCTGAGAGGTTTGGAGGTGGGTGTTTTGGTCATCATGTCTCGATGCGTTGCTGGCGCGTTGGATTGACGCGGCTTTCATGCCAGATGTCCATGTCTTAAGCCTCGCCTATTTTGTGGAAGCGTGCCGGGCAAGCCAGATGACGAATGACTTTGAGAGAAGGGCAGGGACGATCGAGGGCACTTTGCGGCATGTAGCCACGATTGCTAGAGGCGGGGGCGCTCGGTGAAAGGTGCGCAGGGAAGTTAGGAGGACTGAACAATTAGCCTGAGGATTACAATAATTATGAAATTATCCTTGCGTTATGATTTCAAATTTATTACAATTGCAATAATTCGAGATCGGGCACCACTCTCCGCCCAGGATCGAACCCAAACACCAACAGCCCATACACACACCACAATGAAAAACGTTAAACTCAACAGCCTCAAGGCCGGCTTCTCCCTCGTGGAAATGCTCGTCGTCATCGCGATCATCGGCATCATCGCCGCCATCGCCATCCCCAACATCGGCAACCTCAACGACTCCGCTCGTGACGCCGCCGCCAAGCGCAACGCCCAGACCATCGCCTCCGTGCTCAACGCCGCGGTCGCCGCTGGCGCCGACCTTGGCTTCTCCGGAGCCACCACCGACACGGACATCATCGCCAAGGCGGAAGCCGGCGTGAGCCCCACCGACGGTGCCTTCCAGGGCAAGACGTTCACCTCCGGCCCGATCGACGACGATGAGGCCTCCTACATCGACACGAAGAACTACCTGAGCTGGGACAACACCAACGGCCAGGTCAAGTACGATCCAGGTTCGTAATCTGAAACGGGCTTGAAGCCCGGAACGACACCCCCTCGTTCATCCTCAACCGCCGGGCTTCCCCCCGGCGGTTGTTTTTTGTTTTGTTTAACAGGCGGGCCTTTCATTCCGGCACTTCGGCTTGGCATCGCGCGGCTCCCCTCTACACATGCCCGCCGCTTTTCATGCCCGATGCCCTTTCCATTCTCGAATCCGACGGTGAACTCGCCGTTTCCCGGTTGGACGCCTCCACGCTCGCAGGGAAGCGCATTTTCATCACTGGCGCGTCGGGATTGATCGGCACAGGCATCATTGCAGCGCTGCGCAGCCTGCGGCTCAAAGGCATCGACATTCAGATCACGGCGCACGGCTTCTCCGCCCCGCCCGCGTCTTTCACGGCATGGCATGAGCAGGGGCATCTGCACCTCCTGCGCTCAAATCTGGCCGATCCGCAGACCTGGAGCGCGCTGCCGGAGGCGGATGTCATCATCCATGCCGCCGGCTACGGCCAGCCCGGCAAATTCATGGAGGCGCCGCTTCAGGCGCTGATGCTCAACACGGGGACCACTGGAGCGCTGCTGCAAAAGCTGGCGAAAGGCGGCACTTTTCTCTTTTTCAGCTCCACGGAGGTGTATCAGGGCCTGGACCGTCCGCTGCTGACGGAGAGTGACATCGGCACCACCACGCCGGATCATCCGCGCAGCAGCTACATCGAGGGAAAACGCTGCGGCGAGGCTTTCTGCCACAACGCGCGCGGCGCGGGCATCCGGGCCATTGCCCTGCGCCTGGCGCACACCTATGGACCGGGCACGAGGGCAGGGGACCGGCGTGTGATCAACATGTTCATCGAAAAGGCGCTGCGGGATGGAAAAATCGAGATGCAGGACGAGGGACGCGCCGTGCGCTCCTGGGGCTACATCACGGACACGGTCGAAACGACCCTTCACATCCTGCTGCGCGGCCGTCACTCCGTTTACAACATCGGCGGGCGCTCCAAGGCCACCATTCGCGAACTTGGCGAAAGCATCGCCCGCCTCTGCGGCGTGCCGCTCATGCTTCCGGCGTCCTCCAGCTCCGTCGCGGGCGCGCCGCAGCATGTCGAGGTCGATCTTTCGCGCGCGGAGGCCGAGTTTGGCAAAACGGACGACGTTCCGCTGGAGGAGGGGCTGCGCCGCACCATCGACTTCCAGCGTTCCTTTTACTCATGACCCCTGATTCACGCATTTTCGTCGCCGGACACAACGGCATGGTTGGCTCCGCGCTCGTGCGCTCGTTGCGCCGCGGCGGTTTCGATCATCTCATTCTTAAATCGAAGGCGGAGCTCGATCTGACCCGCCAGGAGGAGGTGGAGCGCTTTTACGCGCAGGAGAAGCCGGAGTTCGTCTTCATTGCCGCTGCCAAGGTGGGCGGCCTGATGGCCAACAAGACCTACCGGGCCGATTTCATCACCACCAACCTGCAAATCCAGGCGAACCTCATTCACGGGGCGCACCAGGCTGGTGTGAGCAAGCTGCTCTTCATGGCCAGCTCCTGCATTTACCCGCGCGAATGCCCGCAGCCGATGAACGAGGGCCATCTATGGAGCGGCTACCTGGAGCCGACGAACTCCCCCTACGCCGTTGCCAAGCTGGCCGGCATCGAGATGTGCCGCGCCTACCACGACCAGCACGGCGCGCGCTTCTTCAGCGTCATCCCCTGCAATCTCTACGGCCAGAATGACAATTACCACCCGGAGAACAGCCACGTCATGGCCGCGCTCATCTCCAAGGTGCATCGCGCCAGGACTGAGCAGCAGCCCTCCGTCTTGTTCTGGGGCACCGGCACGCCGCGGCGCGAGCTGCTCTATGTCGATGATCTTGCTGACGCCTCCGTGTGGCTCATGCAGCACTATGAGCAGCCCGATCCTGTCAACATCGGCTACGGCACCGATCACAGCATCCGCGAACTGATCGAAACCGTGTGCGACGTGCTCGGCTACACCGGCCGGATCGAATTCGATGCCAGCAAGCCCGATGGCGTCATGCGCAAGCTTATCGACTCCTCCCGCATGCAGGCGCTCGGCTGGAAACCGGCCACCACCCTGCGGGAGGGCATCGTCAAATCCTACGCCGACTACTTGCAGCGCGTTGCCACCCCGTCCTGATTCCACTTCCAATTCATGTCTTTCATCCCTCTCAGCGCGCCGCATCTCAGCGGCAACGAATGGACCTACATCAAGGACTGCCTCGACACCGGCTGGGTGTCCTCCGTGGGTGCGTATGTCACCCGGTTTGAGAACGATCTGGCGCGCGCCGCCGCCCTGCCGCATGCCGTGGCCACCACCTGCGGCACCGCGGCTCTCCATGTGGCCTTCCTCGTGGCCGGCGTGCGGCCGGGGGATGAGGTGCTCGTGTCCTCCATGACCTTCATCGCGCCGGTGAACGCCATCCGCTATGCCAATGCCGTGCCTGTCCTCGTGGACGCGGAGCCGCGTTACTGGCAGATGGACGTCGAGCAGGTGCGTGCCTTCTTGCACCGGCAATGCGAGCGCCGCGAGGGCGGCGTTTACAACAAGCAGACCGGCCGCCGCGTGGCCGCCATCGTGCCCGTCCACATCCTGGGGCACCCTGTGGACATGCGCGCTCTAATGCCCCTGGCGGAGGAGTTCGGGCTCACCGTGATCGAGGATGCCACCGAGGCGCTCGGCAGTACTTATTTCGGCAAGCCGGCCGGCGGCATCGGCCACATGGGCTGCTACAGCTTCAATGGAAACAAGATCATCACCACCGGCGGGGGCGGCATGCTCGTCACCGCGAACGAGGCCTGGGCGAAAAAAGCCCGCTACCTGACCACGCAGGCCAAGGACGATCCGCAGGAGTACATCCACCACGAGATCGGCTACAACTACCGCCTCACGAACATCCAGGCGGCCTTTGGCTGCGCGCAGATGGAGGCGCTGCCAGGTTATGTGGAACGCCGCCGCTCCATCAACGCGCTCTACCGCCAGCACCTCGGTGATCTGCCCGGTTTCTCCCTCCAGGGGGAGGCGGAGGGCGTGCGCAGCAATTTCTGGCTCTCCACCGCGCGCATCGACCCCGTGCTCTTCGGCATGGACGCCCGCGCCCTGCGCCAGCGCCTCAAGGACGCCCAGATCGAGGCACGCCCCCTCTGGCAGCCCGCGCATCTCTCCCCCGCGCATCAGGACGCCGTGAAGCTGCCCTGTCCCGTGGCGGAGGACCTCTTCGCCCACTGCCTCTCCATTCCCTCCTGCTCCTTCTCCACGGACGAGGACATCCTGCGTGTCATCTCCGTCATCCGCGATGCTGCACGCCCTTAAAAAACTCGGCCGCAAGTACCGCCGCTTCCGCCAGACCGTGCGGGCGCGCATCTTGCCCAAGCTGCGCTGCGCGCACGATCCGCTGCACCTCCGCGTGGCTGATTTCAAAAAGAGCGACACGCTCTACATCCTGGCCACCGGCGGCTCCATCAATGACCTGCCGCCGCAGGCATGGGATGACATCCGCCGCTGCGACAGCATGGGCATCAACTTCTGGCTCTACCACGACCATGTGCCCACTTGGTTCAGTTGCGAGGTGTCACGCACGCCCGCGGATGCCGCCACGCTCATGCAGGTGCTGGAAAAGCGCCTGCCTGACTACCAGAACACGGCCTTCCTTCTGAAGGACATCCACAAGCTCGACGAGCGCTATCCGCAGTGGGACAGCGAGTTCCCGTTGGGCCGGATTTGCCATTTCTACACGCTTCATTCTCTCAGCGTGCGCGGACGGGACGCCGCCTCCCTCCGCCGTGCCCTGCGCTGGAGCCGCAGGCTCGGTCTTTTCAAGAAAAGTGACGAGCTTTGGGCGCTGCCGATGAAACGGGCCACCGTTTTCCTCGCGCTCGCCTTCGGTCTCATGGCCGGCTACAGGCGCATCGTCCTCTGCGGCGTCGATTTGAGCAATACGGCCTACTTTTACGATGATCCGCGCTACCGCGCCGCGCGCGCTTTGCCGGACACGCCCAAGCTCCCCTCCACCGCCGGCGAACTGGAGCAGCGCTACGCCAGTGAAGGCGTCAAAATGCTCAAAAAGCCCGATCCAACGATCCACAACACCATCGACCCCGCCCTCAACCCGCTGCCGATGGATGAGATCATCCACGCCTTCCATGAGGAAGTCCTCCGGCCGGAGGGCGTCGAACTGTTCGTGGCCCTGCCTGGTTCCAGGCTCCATCCGCGCATTCCGGCCCTCTACGCGCCCGCAGGGGCTTGAAACACGGCCTCCCCGGCGCGAATCCGCGCTTGCAACGGCTTTTTCAGCCCTCGCTGCAAAAGATCATGAAACGCATTGGTTGCGCGCCACGACACGCTTGCCAAGGGTGGGTGCTCTCCCTTCCCAAATGAGCGACCCGATCCGGCATGAGTGCGGCATTGCCGTCGTGCGGCTGAAAAAGCCGCTCGGCTACTATCACACCAAATATGGCAACGCCCTCTACGGCTTCGACGCCCTCCAGGCGTTGATGCAAAAGGTCCGCAACCGCGGCCAGGACGGCTTCGGCATCGGCTGTTGCAAGCTCGACATGCCCCCCGGCCTCCCCTACATGTTCCGCGAGCGCAGCACCGAGTCCGTCGAGCGCATCGGCCAGGTCTTCGACGGTCTGCGCAAGGACATGAAGCGCATCGCCCGCCGCATCAACGACCAGCGCCGCGAGGAGCGTCATCAGGAAGGCAAGGAATTCGTCGCCTTCGAGGAGGACCCGGACGCCATCAAGCGCGAGTTCGAGATGGCCGGGGAGATTTACGTTGGCCATCTGCGCTACGGCACCACGGGTGATTTTGGCAAGGGAGCCCTGCATCCTTACATGCGCCGCAGCACCTGGTCCACGCGCACGCTCATGGTGATGGGCAATTTCAACCTCACCAACACCCACGAGCTCAACCAGATCATGATGAAGCGGGGCCAGCACCCCGTCTTCGGCACCGATACCCAGTCCGTGCTCGAGGAGATGGGCTTCCAGCTCGACGAGGCCCACACCCAGCTCTATCACAGCATCCGGGACGCTGGCGTCCTGGGGGAGCAGATCCCCGCCCAGATCAGCCAGCAGCTTGACGTCCACAAGGTCGTCGAGCGCTCTGCGGAGCGATGGGACGGCGGCTACGCCATCGTCGGCGTCGTCGGCA
The DNA here is from genome assembly GCA_015075365.1 of Verrucomicrobiaceae bacterium. Classification (GTDB taxonomy): domain Bacteria; phylum Verrucomicrobiota; class Verrucomicrobiia; order Verrucomicrobiales; family Verrucomicrobiaceae; genus Prosthecobacter. The sequence continues at coordinate 731,636 of JABTUN010000002.1, read as the reverse complement.
ATGGCGACCTCTTCGCCATGCGCGATCCGAACGGCATCCGCCCCTGCTTCTACTACGAGAACGACGAGATGCTCGTCATGGCCTCCGAGCGTGTCGCCCTCATGTCGGTCTTCGGGCTGGAGGAAAACCAGATTCTGGAGCTGCCTCCCGCCCACGTTCTTGTGGTCAAGGCGGACGGCCAGACCTCGCTGAAGCCCTACCGCCCCATTGGCGATTACAAGCCCTGCTCCTTCGAGTGCATCTACTTCTCCCGCGGCAATGACAGCGCCATCTACCGGCAGCGCAAAGCCCTCGGCGAGGAGCTCGTGCCGCAGGTCGTCAAGGCCATCGACAACGACTTCGAGCACACCGTGCTCTCCTTCATCCCGAACACCGCCGAGACCGCCTACTTCGGCTTCCTCGACGGCTTGCGAAAGGCCCGCCGTGTCGTTGTGAAGGACGCGCTGCTCGAAATGCTCAAGGACGGCCATTTCGATGCCGACGACGAAAAACGCCTCGACGACCTCGTGTTGCGAAACTGGCCCCGTGCCGAGAAGATCGCCCTCAAGGACATCAAGATGCGCACCTTCATCGCGCAGGAGTCCGGCCGTGACGCCCTCGTCTCCGGCAGCTACGACATCACCTACGGCGTCGTCACCCCGCAGGACAATCTCGTCGTCATTGATGACTCCATCGTCCGCGGCACCACCTTGAAAAAGAGCCTCCTGCGCATCCTCGCCCGCACGAATCCGAAGCGCATCATCGTCTGCTCCACCGCCCCGCAGATCCGCTACCCGGACTGCTATGGCATCGACATGGCCGAGCTCGGCAAATTCATCGCCTTCCAGGCCGCCACCGCCCTCCTCCGGGAGCGCGGCATGGCCCACGTCATTCGCGAGACCTACCTCGCCTGCAAAGCCGAGCTCAAAAAGCCCAAGGAAGAAATGCGCAATGCCGTCAAGGCCATCTACGCCCCGTTCACCGATGAGGAGATCTCCGCCAAGATCGCCGAGATGATCTCCCCCGAGGAGACGCCGTGGCACGGCGAGGTCAAAGTCATCTACCAGACCATCCCCGGCCTCCACAACGCCCTCGGCGCCGAATACGGCGACTGGTATTTCAGCGGCGACTACCCCACCCCCGGCGGCTTCGCCGTCGTGAACAACAGCTTCATCCTCTACTACGAAAACAAAGGCGGCCGCGCCCACGAGGCGTTGTTGTAGTGAACACGCCGCTTGATTTGCCCCGCCTCCGCGCTTCCGAATGGGCTGCCACATGCCCACGAATTTCTCCCGCCGTCATATCGGACCGTCGCCAACCGAGGTCGCCTCCATGCTGCAAACGCTCGGCTGCTCGTCCCTCGACGAACTGATCGACAAAGTCGTGCCGGAGGCCATTCGCGGCCGTGACGCTCTGAATCTGCCGCCTGCGCTGTCCGAGGAACAGGCGCTGCGCCGCCTCAAGCAGATCATGGGGCGCAACAAGGTGCTGCGCAGCTTCATCGGCCTCGGTTTTCACGACACCTTCACCCCGCCGGTCATCCAAAGAAACATTTTTGAGAATCCGGGCTGGTACACCGCTTACACGCCCTACCAGGCGGAGATCGCGCAGGGACGGCTGGAGGCGCTGATCAACTTCCAGACGATGATCCGCGATCTGACCGCGCTGGACGTGGCCAATGCCTCCCTCCTCGATGAGGGCACCGCCTGCGCGGAGGCGCTCGGTCTTGCCGTGGCGCAGACGCCTGGTGCGGCGCGCGTGGTTGTCTCCGACCAATGCCACCCGCACGCCATCGATGTCGTTCGCACCCGCATGGAGGCCCTCGGCATTCGCGTGGAGGTCGGCGATGTGCATGCCTGGAAGCACGACGGCTCCAAGGGCCTCGCCGCCGTGCTCGTGCAGTATCCGGACACACTCGGCGTCATCCACGATTATAGCGCGCTGGCGGAGGAGGTACACGCGGCGGGCGCGCTGTTCGTTGTCAGCGCGGATTTGCTCGCGCTCACCGTGCTGCGCGCGCCGGGTGAGTTCGGCGCGGACATCTGCGTGGGCAACAGCCAGCGTTTTGGCGTGCCGCTGGGCTTTGGCGGCCCGCACGCGGCTTTCATGGCCGTCAAAGACGCGCTGAAGCGCCGCCTGCCCGGGCGCCTCATCGGCGTGTCGAAAGACGCGGCTGGAAAGCCTGCCTACCGCCTCAGTCTTCAGACGCGGGAGCAGCACATCCGTCGTGAAAAAGCCACCAGCAACATCTGCACCGCGCAGGTGCTGCTCGCCGTCATGGCGAGCATGTACGCGGTGTATCATGGCCCGCAGGGCCTGCGCGCCATCGCCCGGCGCGTGCATGGCGCGGCCGTCTGGCTCGCCCGGGAGCTGATGCAGGCCGGCCTCGATGTGGTCAGCGATGATTTCTTTGACACCGTGGCCGTGCGCGTGCGCAGCGCCGATGATGTGCTGAAGTCCGCGCTGCTCTACGGCTTCAATTTCCGCAAAATCGACGCGCAGACCGTCGGCGTGGCGCTCGACGAGCGTGTGCGTGAGGACGAGCTGCAAAACATCGCCGCCGCCTTTGGCGTGACGAAAATCAAGCAGCCGCCCGCGCTCGATGACGCGCATGAGCTGAACTGCTCTGCCATTCATCACCGCGCCTCCGCCTTTCTCACGCATCCCGTCTTCAACTCGTATCACAGCGAGACGGAGATGATGCGCTACCTCCACCGCCTGGAGACGAGGGACATCGCGCTGAACCGCAGCATGATCCCGCTCGGCTCCTGCACGATGAAGCTCAACGCCGCCGCCGAGATGATGCCGCTGAGCTGGCCGGAGGTGAACGCGCTTCATCCCTTCGCACCAGCGGACCAGAGCGAGGGCTACCGTGCCATGTTTGCCGAGTTGGAGGCCTGGCTGGCCGAATGCACCGGTTTTGACGCCGTCTCCCTGCAACCCAACGCGGGATCCCAGGGTGAATACGCCGGCCTTCTCGCCATCAAGCGCTTTCACGAGGTCCATGGCGACCATCACCGCGACGTCTGCCTCATTCCCACCTCCGCGCACGGCACGAATCCCGCCAGCGCCGTCATGTGCGGCTTCAAGGTCGTGCCCGTGGCCTGTGACGACCATGGAAACATCTCCGTGGACGACTTGAAGGCGAAGATCGCCGCGCATGCGGACAAGGTGGCCGCGCTCATGGTCACCTATCCGTCCACGCACGGCGTCTTTGAGGAGTCCATCGTCGAAATCTGCCGCCTCACGCACGACGCGGGGGGGCAGGTCTATATGGACGGCGCGAACATGAACGCGCAGGTCGGCCTCACCTCCCCGGGACGTATCGGCGCGGACGTATGCCATCTCAATCTGCACAAGACTTTCTGCATCCCGCACGGCGGTGGCGGCCCCGGTGTCGGCCCCATCGCCGTCGCCGCGCACCTGCGCCCGCATCTGCCCGGCCACCACACCTGGAGTGACCTCACGAAGGGAGCGGTCTGCTCCGCGCCGTGGGGCAGCGCCAGCATCTGCACGATCTCCTGGATGTACATCGCCATGATGGGCCCTCGCCTCACCGAGGCCACGAAGATCGCCATCCTCAATGCCAACTACACGGCGAAGAAGCTCGAATCCAGCTATCCCACGCTCTACAAGGGCCGCAACGGCTTCGTCGCGCATGAGTGCATCCTCGATTTCCGCCACTTCCACAAAGTCACTGTCGAGGACGTGGCGAAGCGCCTCATGGACTTCGGCTATCACGCTCCCACGATGAGCTGGCCCGTCGGCGGCACGCTCATGATCGAGCCCACCGAAAGCGAGTCGAAGGCCGAGATAGACCGTTTCTGTGACGCGCTCCATTGCATCCGCGCCGAGATCTACGGCGTCGAAGGCGGCACCGTCCACGAGACCGACAACACGCTCAAACAAGCGCCGCACACGGCAGTCTTTGTGACGAAAAGCGACTGGCCGCACGCCTACACGCGCGAAGCCGCCGCTTATCCGCTCCCCTGGGTCGCTGAGTCGAAATACTGGCCCCCCGTCTCCCGCATCGACAACGTCCACGGCGACCGCCACCTCGTCTGCACCTGCGTCAGCGTCGAGGAGGCTGCCTCCAGTTGATCACCTCGCCGGGAGGGACAACGCGGAATTCCCGGCAGGCCGTCGCCTGCTTGTTGACGCGCCCTGCTGCTTCCGGTTACAGCTTTCGCCATGACGTTTGTTTCTCTGTCTCTAAAAAGGCTGGCTGCGGCTGCGCTGATCGGCCTTTCCCCCATGTGCGCCACCGCCGCGGAGCCGCTGGTGGGTGTTTATGGTGAAAACTCCATGCAGCGTGTGCTGGACTTTGAGGCGTGGCTTGGGCGTCCAGTGGATGTGATCCTGTGCACGGTGGATTTCCAGAAGTGGGAGAACTACCGCTACGCCGACTGGCTGAGCAAGACGGTGTATGGAGCACGCGGTCAGAGGCGTCTCGTTTACGATGTGCCGATCATTATCCAAGGCGCCAGCTATGCGGAGGCGCAGAAGGGCGCGTATGACGAGCACTGGGCGTGCCTTGCCACATCCATCCTCGAAAACAATCCCGGCACGCATGACATCGTCGTGCGTCCCAGCCATGAGATGAATGGCGACTGGTTCGTATGGGGTGTCGGCCTTTCGCGCCTCGCGCAGGTGCCGGATTTCATCGCGTCCTGGCGGCGTTTTCATGGAGTCTTTCGCGGAGTGCCGGGCGGGGAACGTTTCCGCTTCAGCTTTTCCGCCTCAGAGGGCGCGAGCGATCCCCGCCCGATGTGGCCTGGAGACGCCTATGTGGACCTCGTGGGCTACGATGTTTACTGGAAGCCCAAGGCCATGGGCGGCCAGGGCTGGGAGACCAACGATCCGCGCGAGGCTTGGGAAAAACGCACCAGCGAGCACGGCTACAACGCTTGGAATCTGACGGGCATGCTGGCCTTTGCAAAAGCGCGGGGAAAGCCCTTCCAGATTGATGAATGGGGTGTGTGGGGGCCTGACGCCGCTCCCTTCGTGGAAAGCATGGCCGCGTTCATCCGCGCTCACGGCATCCTCGCCCACACCTATTGGAACTCGGATGCCGCCTACCCCGGAGAGCTGCATCAACGCGACCAGTCCTGGCCCGCGACCTCCGCCGCTTTTCGGTCAAGCTTCAGCAAGGCAGCCCGCTAGTCCGCTAACGATTTCCACAAGTCCAGCAGCGCCTCGCCGCGTGTTTGTTCCCTGAGTTTCGGGTTTGTGATCCCGGCGTCACGCATCGCCTTGAGTCTTTGGCTCCATGCCGAGCGGCCACCTTCGGTCAGCGGTTCATCAAGACGCGCATTGTAGTCGGAAAAGACCCCCTTCGTGCCGAAATACTGCGCCGCAGGCATCGCGGCATGATCCGCGTGCTGTTGCAACTCGTTGAAGAAGGTCACGAAATGCTTGTTCATCACGAGCGTGCGCACCAGCAGATCAGGATCGAGCTTTCCAGGCGTGGTTTGATGCTTCTTCGCCAACGCCGCAGCAAAACCAGCCGCTTCGCCCGTTTGCATCCAGACCGGCTCAAGCCTCACTGCACCCCAGGCGACATGCGTCGCTGAAAGGCACACCGGCACGAGCAGATTGTCGATCTCCTTCGGCAGCAGACAACGATACGGAATCTGTGCGGGCCTCGACTCCTCCGTGAGGATCAGTTTGCCGTCGTAATCGTATCCCGGCCTGCGATCCGTCGTGCAGTCATGCGAGTCCATCGACCAGTCGGTGAAGGCGATGCTGTCGGCGTGAATTGGCGTTCTTGTCATGCCTCTGGCGGCCATGTTGTCATGCTCGGTGAACACATATCGGCCCACGATGCGCCGTGCTTCGCGGACATACAGCTCGTAGGGCAGGTTGTGGTTGTCGGTGTATTCATCCAGCGGCAGACCGATCTTGCGAAAGCCTGCGCGCTTCGCCTCTGGCACCGATTCGTCGTTCTGGAGGAAATACATCAGCCCCAGAGCGAAGTTCGTGTGCCGCGCGATGATCTTCTCGCGCTCCGGCCAGCTTGCATCGGGATACGCGTGATTCTCACCGGGCAGGATGGCGCTGTTGAAGCTGCTCTTGCCGTTCATCGCGCCCGCGCCCATGCCCTTGCGATTGTAGTTCACATACTCCTCGCGGTTGTAACAGGGAGGTTGGGTCGGCAGCCGGATGTTCCCCGGCTCATTGCTGAGGCAAAAACGGTGGTTGTAGGCCTGGATCGCGCCATCCGCTGTGAACGGGCTCGTCGGATCAATGCTGCCCTGCACATGAGCATAAGAGTGAAGGTTCAGCCGGCCTTCCAACACGTCTTTTGGCCCCTTCTTCGACTCGATATTGGTGAAAACCTTGCCCGCATGAGGCTCGCCGAACTCCTCGCGGCTTTCACGCCCGACGCGACACGGCACCTTCGACAGCGCGGCCAGATCTCCTTCATAAGTGGCATCGACATGAGTGCTGCCAGTCACGGTGATGTCCTTAGTCGTGCCGTATTCGCGCAGAGTCATCGCTTTGAGTAACGCGTCCTCCCGCTTTACCGCCACCGGATAATGCGACAGCAGCGTGGTGATGTTTTTTTCCGCCGAAACGAGCTTGTTGAACAAATGCTCGGCCACCGAAGGCTCAAAACGGCTCATCGGATAGTGCGACTGCGTGTATCGAGCCTGCGAGTGCTGCGGGGAGCCTTCGCCAAACGTCTTGCGGTAGTGATCCTCGATCATCTTCGCGTATTCATTGAACACCGGCGAGCGCGGCCCGCCATAAAGAGCATCCCACTGCATCAGCCCGTTCGTCAGCATGCCGCCGATGTGCTTATTGTGCTGCACCAGCAGCACGCTCAGTCCCTCACGAGCCGCACGCACCGCGCACGCGATGCCGCCAGGTGTGCCACCGACGATCACAAGGTCAAACGACTTGCCCTTTACCTCCGCTGCCGTGCTGGAACGCACCGGCACGACTTTCAGCGGCACCCGCGCCTTGGACTTGGCCTTCTTTGCTGGCAATGCCTTCCACATACCCAGCAATGCCTCGCCGCGCGTGCGCTCCATGAGCTTCGAACTTGCCAGTTCGGCCTCATGCACCTGTTTCATGAGTTCCATCGGCTTCAGCGTTCCTTCACGCATCGAGGTGAGTCCTTTGCCCCAAGCGGCGCGGACGCCCTCGGTGAGCGGTTCGTCGAGACGCGCGTTGTAGTCGGCAAAGAAGCCCTTCGTGGCAAAATACTGCGCCGCGGCGACTCGCGGATCGTCGGAGGAAACATCCACGTCGTTGAAAAAACTCAGCATCACATGGCTCGCGGCCAGTTTGCGCAGCAGCAGGTCAGGATCGAGCTGCGCAGGCGTGACTTTGGTTTGAACCGCCAGCACGGCGGCGTGTCCGGCGGACTCGCAGAGGTTCATCCAGGTCGGCTCCAGCCGAATCGTGCCCCAGGCGACGTGCGTGCTGCTCAGGCACACGGGTACGAGCAGATTGTCCACGCCCTGCGGCAGAATCGTTCGATACGGCACCTGTCCGGGGAAGGTCTCGACATCGAGCATCATTTTTCCTTCCTCCAAAGCACCGTCGATGAGGTGCGGCGTGCAGGCGTGCGTGTCGAGATACCATTCCGTCACACCGATGCTGTCTTCATGCACGGGTGCTCGCTCAAGGCCGTCTGCGAGCATCGCATCATGCTGCGTGAAGATGTAACGCCCCGTGATGCGCCGCGCCTCGCGCACATAAAACTCATGCGGGCGATGTCCGTTGTCGGTGAACTCGTCCTTCGCCAGTCCAAACTCCCGCCACGACTTCTGCCGCTCCGGCTCCACCGAAGGGTCGTTCTGCAAAAAGTAGAGCAGCGCCATCGTCGTGTCCCAAAACTGATTCATGATCTTCTGCCGCCCGGTCCAATCGGCCTCCACATACTCCGTCTGCATGCCGACGAGTTGCGGACGATTCCAGCCGCGCTTCGAGTTCGGTATCGGCGACACGATGGAGCCGTGCTCGAGCAGTTTGAGCTTCTCAGGATCGTAGTTGTCCGGTTTTCCCACCGGCAGCCGGTTCGCCGGATCGGAGCTGAGGATCGTGCGATAGTTGAAGGCCTGAACATTCCCATCCGCCTCGCCCGTGCTCTTCGGCTGCTTGATGCTTTGGAAACCGTCGAACTTCCGCAGCTTGAGCTGGTGATGCAATTCCGCCGCACGCGCCAGTTCAGGAGTTGGCGCTGTCTTGGAGGGCGACATGAAAATCACCCCCGCATGAGGCTCGCCAAACTCCTCCCGCGACTCCCGCCCCACTCGATACGGCACCTTCGCCATCGCCGCGAGATCGCCTTCGTAGCTGCAATCCGCGAAGACCTTCGCATGAACCTCATCAGCAACATCCCCCTCCAAACTCATGAACGTAACCGATTGAATCAAAGCGCCCTCATGCTTCACCGCCGACGGCACGCGATGCGTGATGACGCGCATGCGCTTCTCCCTCGCCACAAGTTCCGTGAGAATCTTCTCCGCCACCTTGGGCTCGAACTTCCCGTTCGTGTGCCCGCTCTTGCCCGGCAATGCATCACGATACTGCCGTGAGTTCCCACCATAGGTCGTGCGGTAGTGATCAAAGATCGCCTGCCGCGCCTCGTCGTAGATCGTAGAACGTTTTCCTTCCCAAAGCGTGTCCCAAACGCCGAGTCCGTTCGAGAGAATGCCGCCGAGGTGCCCATTATGGTTCACCAGCACGACATTTAAGCCTTCCCTCGCCGCCCGCACCGCCATCGCGATTCCACCGGGCGTGCCGCCGTAGATGCAGAGATCCGCTTTTGTTGGCTCAGCCTGCGCGTTCAGGCAGAGGCTGGTGCCCACACTGGCCAGCAGTGCAATGATTCGAGTCTTGAACGGATGCGTCATGCCAGCACAACGGGAGCGATGAAGCGTTCTGTGTGGTTTGTTTGCATGACCAACGACGGCGGTTCTTGCGCATTGGCTGGTCACGGACTCGGCTTTCCTCATCCAAACAACGCTGCAATCGGGCTGCCCTGATCCGTGACCGGCACGGGGCGGTCGCCGTCGTAGAGGTTCTTGCGGTAATCGACACCCACGGCGGCGCAGATGGTGGCAAAGAAGTCGGGCACGCTGACGGGGTTGGCGACGATTTCTTTGGAGAGCTCGTCGGTCTCGCCCCAGGCACCGCAGTGGCGCAGACCGCCTCCGGCCAGCACGCAGGAGAAGGCGCTGCCTTGATGACCGCGCCCGCCGCCGCTGTCGAACTCCGGTGGCCGGCCGAACTCGGTGGTGATGACGATGAGCGTCTTATCGAGGAGCATCTTCGTCTCCAAATCACGGATCAGTGCGGCCACAGCGGTGTCGAGTTCCTTGATCAACACATGCTGCTGGAGGATGGCCTCCTTGTGCGTGTCCCAGCCGGCGCCGTTGATGAAGTTCAGATTGTGCGAGACTTCGATGAAGCGCACGCCACGTTCGACCAGTCGGCGGCTGAGCAGGCAGCGCTGCCCGAACTCGCCGCCGTATTGATTCCGCAAGTCCGCCGGTTCGGTGTCGAGCTGGAACGCGCGATTGAACTCCGGCCCGCTCAGTTTCAGGCTCTGCGCGATGACTGCGTCATAGCTTTTCAACTGCTTGTCATCGGTCTCTCCAGAGCTTGCCTGAAGGGAGGCGAGGAAGCGCTCACGGCGTGACTGGCGCTGCGCTGAAATCCCCGGAGGAAGCGACAGACCCGCCGGACCGCGACTGGTGTCGGTGAGATAGAGATAGCTGGATTGAGCGCCGAGAAATCCCGGGCCGCGGGTGACGTTCGGATAACCGATCAGAACGTAGGGCGGGGCATCTTCGGTCACGGCTCCGCGCTCATGGGCGATGATGGAGCCGATGGATGGATAGCTGATGGTGCCGCTGATGGGACGCCCGGTGTGCATCCGATTGGTGGCGGCGGCGTGCTCGTCGATGACGTTGTGGTTCACGGTGCGCACCGCCGTGACGCGATCCATGAACGGGGCCATTTTGGACAGATGCTCGCACACACGCACGCCGGGCACCGCCGTCTCGATGGACGGGTAGTAGGAGCCGGCCTTCTTGGCTTTCGGGTCGCCCAGGCGCTTGGGGTCAAACGTGTCCGTCTGCCCCATGCCGCCGCCCAGCCAGATGGAAATGACGTGCTCCGCTTTGCCGCGAATGGGCTGCGCGCTGGACTCCGCGAACAGCGAGTGAGGCAAGGCAAGGCTGCCGCCCAGGGTGGCGCTGGTTTTGAGGAAGTGTCTCCGTTTCATGGGATGATGAGTGGTGGCGTGTTGATGATGCGAGTGCGTCACGGCACCCAGACAAAGTCGCGGTCGTTGATCAGGCTCCAGATGATGTCCTCATAGACTTCTCTCCACTCCGCCCGCAGTCGCGGATCAGGGCTGGGGCCGCGCTGCGCCCGGTTTTCGTTCTCCTGCTGGATGGTGTTGGCGTCCGATGTCACATGGTTCAGCCAGGTCACGAGACGCAAGGGGGGCAGCGGCACGGGCTCCACGATTTGATCTGCGGGCGCGAGTCTCGTTTCAAAACCAGCCCGCAACGCGGGGAGAAGCGACTCTCGCTCCGCCTGCAACGGCATGCGGTTGAGAAAGCGGAGAAACAACTCCTCCAGCAAGGCCTCCGGTGATGCCGCCCCGACCGCGAGACCGGCCAGCTCGGACTTCCACGACGCCCGCGAGAGCGTCTGGGTCAGCGTGCCGTTCCCGAGGATGCCGGGCTGGAGCATGTTCGGATCTGTGTCGCGCTCAAAGATCGGTTTTTGGCGGGAGCCGCTCCATCCAAAGGCCTCCAGCACATTCACCGTGGCCTGCGCTCGCGGCAGTGCGAGGCTGGGACGGTCACGTTCATTGTTGAGGCTCGCAAACATCCAGGCACGACGCGGACGCCCCAGATCCTGCCGCGTTTGCAGGGGGTTGGAACCGTCGTGAATGAAGGTCATCGGTTCGGAATGGATGACAGCTCCCGCAGCGGTGTGGAGCGAGTCCACGACCTGCTCGGCGGTGAGGCGGCGGCGTGCCGGTGCGCTGAAGAATCGCTCTCCAGCGGCGACAGACACCCATTTTTCCGCACCCGCCTCACGCTGATACGCCTGCGATGTCACGATGAGCCGGATGATGTGCCGGACATCGTAGCCGCTGGAAACCAGTTCGGCGGCGAGCCAGTCGAGAAGCTCCGGATGGCTGGCGTCATGCCCTTCCCAATCCTGCACCGGCTCCACAAAACCCGCTCCCATGAGCCGCTTCCAAATCCGGTTCACCATCACACGGGGAAAGCGTCGATTTTCCGGCGCGGTGACGAGGGCGGCGAGCCGTTCCCGTGTGTCCTGCGGATTCTCGATGAGTGCGTCAAGAGCCTGGCCTTCCGCCACACCGGTCACGCTGGCGAACGGCCACGCGGGCGTCACGAGTTCGTCCGGTCTCAGCGTCACGCGGATCAGGGACTCGCGGGCCTTCTTTTCAAAAAAGGCCGCTGGCACCCGGCTGGTTTTCGGCACCGTCACGGCCTTGCGCTCCAGCATCGCGGCGAGGGAATAGAGATCCCGCTGCAAGGTGGCGTGATACGGCGAATCATGGCAGCGAGCGCACTGGAGTTCGATCCCGAGAAAGGCGGCTGCCACGATGTGCCCCTTCGCCGCGAACGGCGCGTCATTTTCCGCCGCCTGGGCAAAACCAGCGCTGCCTCCGTGGGCGGCATCTCCGCGCATCATGAGCAGCTCCGTCACCATGCGGTCGAGCGCCTTGTGGTCGCGCAACGCATCGTGGAGGAACCAGCGGAACGGACCGGTGCTGTTGAGCGAGGCATTGATCAGCGTGGGGTTCTCCGCGAGGGCATCCAGCCAGACGCTCATCTCATGATCCGCCCAGCGTTCATCGGCCAGCAGCCTGTCGATGATCTTGCGGCGCTTGTCAGGGTCGGTGTCCGCGAGAAATGCCCTAACCTCATCGGGAGCAGGCGGCAGGCCGATGGTGTCGAGATAAATGCGGCGAAGAAATGCCGCATCGGAGGTGAGGGGCGTTTGGGCGAGCCTCGCGGCATCCACGGGCGGCGATGGCCATGCGGCACCATTGCGAATCCATGACTCCAGCCGTGCGATCTGCTCTTCGCTGAGGCGGTCGCCCGTCGGTGGCATGATCAAATCTTCGTCCTCGGTGCGGAGGCGCTTGATCAGTTCACTGGCCGCCGGATCGCCGGGAAAAATGGCGGGAACTTCCGAATCCCCGCCGCTCAGCGCAGCCTCGCGCGTGTTCAGCTTCAGTCCGCCCTTTTCTTTTTCGCCATGGCAGCGGAAACACTGCTCGCGCAGCAGCGGCAAAACCTCGCTGTGAAATGCCTTCGCCTCGTCGTTGGTGGCTGCGCTTGCCGCGCGGGCCTTCTCGATTTTCGCATCGAGAAAAGCATCCACAGGATGGCCTCCGCGCGGTGGCTTGGGCGGCGGATTTTTCTTCACCCACTGTTTGGCGGCGGCATGTCGTTTTTGCCAGAACGGATCGCGGGAGCGGGACGCCGCACGGCGGCTGGCATCGTCAAAACAGGCCAACGAGGCTTCGACCTCGACCAGCGCCGGTTCGACCTCGGCATCCGTCAGGGCCAGCCAAGGCTTGCCTGCCGCCCGGAGAATGGAAAACGCATCACCGTTCGCCGATTCGAGCGCGACGCAGACCTCCCCGGTATCGGTGCGCATGTTTTTGCCACCGACAATCACCTCCAGCACCACGCGCGCGGTCGTCTTCTTCGCAGGCATCGTCACCGTGCCAAAAACCTCCTGCTGATGATAACCTTTGACGCGAACTCCCGGATGCGGCGGCTGCGCCAACGGAGTCAGCGGGTCAAAGCCGTTTTCACCGTTGGCGACAGCGGGTTTCGTTTCGGCGATCAACTTGCCATCGATCCAGAGCCGGGCCAGGCCGCGCGTCCGCAGCAGCACACGCCGTGAACCAGCAGGCAGTTCCACATCCGCCGCCATGCGCAGCAAAAGCGGCGCTTCCCAGATCGATCGGATGCCCCAGTCATCGTAGCGCACCGGCACACGCGGCAGCAGAAAGGCATCGCCCGTCCAGCGCGCGGCCTCTTTCGGCACCTCCTGTGAACTGGGCCAGCGATGGGAGGCGGTGGGGCCTTCGTTGAACTGCACGAGCACGGTTCCGCCCTCGATTTTTCCCAAATCGGGCATCTCCGCAATCGCAGGCAGGACCACTTCAGGACCATCCTTCCGCCGGGAATGTTTCGCGATTTCAGCATCAGTCACGATGCGGCGATGAATCGCGATGGAATCGAGAAAGCCGAGCAGACTGTTGCCCGCGTTCCCGCCCTGTGACGAGCCGATCCAGACATCGTCATCATCCACCACCGGTGCCTTCGTGGTGGCTCCGTCCACGCCCCAAGTGCCCGTCGTTGCCACGCCATCAATCCAGCCCCGCATCGACTCCGGTTTTCCAAACTCATACGCCAGGGCTACATGATGCCAGCCGGTCGCGATTTTAAACGACGCCTCCGAGTTCCAGATGTGCCAGGTGTTTCTGCCCCCGGCTTCCGGCGCACCGGCGAAGAGAAAACTCAGATGCGCCAGACCCGCGCTCCCGCCGATCACCCGCAGCGACCAGTTCTGATTGTTGCGGGCAAAGTGCGGCGAGTGGGTGCGCCCTTTCCCGATGATATACACCGGCTGCCCGGGACCGATTTGATCCACCTTCACCCAGGATTCCAGCGTGATGGCATCGCCCTTGGTGAAATCAAACCGGCTCTGCGGCCCCGTGTCCTTGATCTCAAAACGCGCTCCCTTTCCCTTCAACTGAATCGCCGTGTTGTTCGGCTCAAAATCCGGAAAATCCGGCGGCCGCGGCCCTGCCTGATCACGCACCACATGGCCGACAGGAATCAAAGGCACCGACTCCTCCTGCCCAAAATCCAGTTGCAGCACCGGCTTGGAATCGTCCGCATGAAGCGCGGAGACACAGAAGGTGGCTAACAGGGCATAGGTGGTTCTCAATGTCATATTCATACCCGAAGAGGTTGGACGACGTTGCGGTAGCTCTCGCGCAGGAGGGTGATGTCGGTCTCGATGGCGAGGTGGGTGAAGCCGAGGGCCTGCAGCTCGGCAAAGTCGTCAGTCTGGCGACACAGCAGGCCGCAGGCCTTGCCGGCCGCCTTGGCCGCAGCGGCCACCTCTCGCAGGCAGGCGCCGAAATCCAAGCTCGTGCGGCCTGGGCGGGACTGGAGATTGAGCTTCAAGTCCATGGGACCGATGAAGAGCACGTCCACGCCATCCACGGCGGCGATGGCGCGCGCGTTTTCCACGGCCTCAATGGTCTCGATCTGGGCATGGAAAACGGGCGGGCGCTTTTCGGCATGAAGACCGAAATCAAAGGCACGCACCATGCCGGCCAGCCCCCGGTCTCCCAGCGGCGGATAGCGCATGGCACGGACGCAGGCCTCCGCCTTTTCCGCCGTGGACACCATCGGCACCATGATGCCTGCCGCTCCCCAGTCCAGTGCCCGCGCGATCTGCTCAGGGTGCGGCGCACCGACACGCACGATGGCGGCGGCATGACGGATGACCTGGATTTGCGGCAGCACCGCCGCCTCCGTGCCGCATCCGTGCTCGAGGTCGATGAGCAGCCAGTCGAAGCCGCTCAAATCAGCCAGTTCGGCGATGACGGAGGAGCCGGTCTGCAGCCAGGTGCCGAGTTGAAGATTAGATTTGGGAAGCGGGGTAACCATGAGGTGTGAAAAGGGGATTAACAGGCAGTAGAATGGGGGGCAGTAGAATGAAGTAATATTCTACTGACTATCGCTTGGTGAAATCATGCTCCCAGCAGCTTTGTGTAGGGGTGGCCTTCGTTTTGGTCGATGCGCTCTGGCCGGCCCATGTGATGGTAGATGAGCCGCGTGTGATCAATGCCGAGCAGATGAAGGATCGTCGCGTGAATGTCGTGAACGTGCAGGCGGTCTTCCACGGCATAGAGGCCCAGATCGTCGGTGCTGCCGTAAGCCTGGCCGCCCTGCACACCGCCGCCCGCCATCCATAGGGTGAAGCCGGTGGGATTGTGGTCGCGACCGTCACCTTTTTCGCTCATGGGCGTGCGCCCGAACTCACCACCCCAGATGACGAGCGTCTCGTCCAGCAGACCGCGCGCCTTGAGATCCGTCAGCAGTCCGGCGATGGGTTTGTCCACGGAGTGGCAGAGCTTCGAGTGCTTGGCCTCGATGCCGTCGTGGCTGTCCCATTTGCTGCCGGCACCGCTGTAAAGCTGAACGAAGCGCACCCCACTTTCGACCAGACGCCGGGCGAGGAGGCAGTTGCGGCCAAAGGTGGCGGTTTCCGCGTGATCCATGCCATAGAGCTTTTTCGTGAGCGCGGTCTCCCCGCTCAAATCAACCGCGCCGGGCGCCTCGGCCTGCATTTGGTAGGCGAGTTCAAAGCCGCGGATGCGGGCCTCCAGCTCGGTGTTGCTGGCGCGGCTGGCGTTGAAATCGCGATCAAGCGCGCCGAGGAGGTCGAGCTTGTCGCGCTGTTCACGGCGATCCACGCCTTTGGGGTTGTCCAGGTATTTGATGGGCGTGCCGTCGGAGTGAAACTCGACGCCCTGATACACGGCGGGCATGAAGCCAGCGCCCCAGTTGCGCACCCCGTTCACGACCGTCGCCTCACTGTCCTTGATGACGACAAAGGCGGGCAGGTTCCGGTTCTCCGTGCCGAGTCCGTAAGACGCCCAAGCGCCGAGCGACGGGCGACCGCCAAATAGCGAGCCGGTGTTCATCGAGCACACACCGCCCGCGTGATTGATGCCGCTGGAGGCACAGGAGCGGATCACGGCGAGATCATCGGCATGACCGGCCACATGGGGAAACCAGTCGGAGATCCACAAGCCGCCCTGGCCGTGCTGCTTCCAGGTGCGTTTGCATTCGAGCAGAGGCGATTTGGCCTCGCCCGCCGCCGTGAGCGGCGTCTTGAAACTCGCGGGCAGCGATTGCCCGGCCAGTTTGTTCAGCAACGGCTTGTAGTCGAAGGTGTCCAGATGACTCGGCCCGCCTTCCATGAAGAGAAAGATGACGCTCTTTGCCCTGGCCGCACGTTGGGGAAGCCGAAACGGCGCGGCTTGGGTTTGCTCGCCCATGAGCGCGGCCAGCGCCACGGCGCCAAAACCGCCCCCGGCAGTTTGAAGAAACTCGCGGCGTGATGCGGGGCGGTCGTAGCGATGGCAAGGCATGGCGTTGGGATGATGAGGCGACTTCAATGAAGATAAAAGAACTGGTTCGAGGTCAGCAGCACCTGGCAGAGGCCGGTCATGGCTTTGAGAAGAGGATCATCCTCCTTGGGGTCGGCGCCGCTCCAGGCGAACTGCGAGTTCGGCGGATCAGCGGCACGCCAGATGAAGAGGCCGGCATTCCATTTCTCGGAGTCGGTGTTGAGCGCGTTGTCAGCCGCGTGACCCGCCACGATGCGCAGGGCCTCGATCTGGCCGTCCCATTGCCGCGTCGGTGTGCGCTTGCTCAGACCTCCGAGGACGATGGGTGAAGCGCCCTGGCTGAGCTTTGAGAGACGGTCCATCGGCACCACGGCGGATTGCACGGCGGCACCGGGTGTGTCGAGATCGCGCACAGTGAAGGTGATGCTATGACGTGCGCCGGCAACACGCACCACCAGGTGATAGCGACACCCCACCTCGACGTGGATGTCGGAGGCCACCACCTGGTAACCGATATTCGCATTCTCGTCCTCGCCGACCAGTTGCATGAGAATGTTGCGCGGCTTGTAGCGCGACTTTTGACCCGTGACGTCGATGCTCCAGCCAAAGGATTCCAGACTGGCCTTGCCGCCATCCCAGCGCGAGACCAGCGTGCGCAGCTCCGCATTCACATCCACGCTGTCGAGCTTCACGATGGCCTCGACCGTGAAGTCATCACCCTCCTTTTCACTGGACTGAACGAGCAGACGCTCATGCGCGCTGTTGAAATGAAATCCCATGCCGGGGTCATTGCTTTCAGCGACTTCGGTGCTGGCGCTGGCCGCTTTGACCATGCCAACGCGCCTCTTGATAAAAGCGTCCGCCGTGGCCCGCTCCTTGTCCGTGGGCTGTCTTCCCAAAACCGTGAGCCAGACATCGTCAACGCTCTTCATCTGCGAAGCCAGTCTGCGGGCGCGGGCGAGCACCCAGTCGCCATTGAGCAACTGCAGCGCCTGGGTCGGCGTCGTCGTGCTCTGCCGCTCGGCGATGCTCGTGAAACCGGCGGGCATGTCGAGGGCGAGCAGCAGGTCATTGGGGCTGTTTCGCTTCTTCCGCGTGTAGATGGCGCGACGCGTGCCATTGCCATCACTGGCGGTACCTCCGGCGGTGAGATCGAGCTCGCCACTAACGGCCAGCATGGCGTCACGCACCTGTTCGGCATCGAGGCGGCGCGGATTGAACCGCCACAGAAGGCGGTTCGATGGATCCACTTTCGCCGCTGTCTCATCCGGCTCCCGCCGCGCCGTCTGGCGATAGGTGGCGGAAAGCATGATCTCGCGGTGCAGCGCCTTGAAGCGCCAGCCTCCGGCCACAAACTTCGTCGTGAGATGATCGAGCAGCTCGGGATGCGTCGGTTTCTCGCCCAGCGTGCCGAACTCACTGGCCGACGAGACAATGCCGCGTCCGAAATGATACTGCCACACGCGGTTCACGATGACGCGGGTGGAGAGCTGGTTGTCAGCACGCGTGATCCACTCGGCGAGGGCGGTGCGGCGTCCGGTGGAGGTCTTCGTAGGCGTGAGCTTGGGCGGATTTGGGTCCACGATGGAAAGGAACCCCGGCTCCATCTCCTGATCGCCTCTGCGGGTCTTCAACAGGTTGGAGGGCGCTTCGGGTCCCGCATCCGAGGCCACGAAGGCCTCGGGCAGCGGTTTCGGCTTCAGGTGATCGAACTTGCCCAGCTCTGCCTTGAGCGCCTTGTATTCCGCCTTGGCCTCGTCGGACTTGAGTTCCTTCATCGGGTCAAACGACGCGCGAGCGAAATCCAACTGGCGTTCGCAGAGTCCGCCGAGCTGTTTCTCCAGCGCATCACGCTGGTCCGCGGGCTTGAAGGTCATCGCCTGCAAGTCTTCGGTGAAACTGGCGCGCCAGACGTTCACGCGGCTGTCAATTTGTGGTTTCGTGAGCGCATCCATTTTGACGCGGATCGCAGCGGTGGCGGCTTCCCACTTTGCCTGCTGCTCATCAAAGGCCTGCTTCTCCGCCGGAGTGACCAGCTTCAAATCATCCCGCCAATGCACCGGCGTGAAAAAGGCGCGGAGGCGGTAATAGTCCTTCTGGAGAATGGGATCGAACTTGTGATTGTGGCAGCGCGCGCAGCCCATGCTGAGGCCGAGAAAGAGCTCGCCCGCGGTGTCGGTCATGTCGGTGAGAATCAGGTCCCACTGGCCGCGCACATCACGCAGATTGTATTCATACACGGGGTGCCGCAGGAAGGCGGTGGCGATGAGGACATCGGGATCATCCGGCGCGATCTCGTCGCCCGCGAGCTGCTCGCGCACAAACTGGTCGTAGGGCTTGTCGTCGTTGAAGGATCGAATGACGTAGTCGCGATACGGCCACGCAAACGGTCGATAGGCATCCTGGTTGTATCCGTCACTCTCCGCGTAGCGCACGAGGTCCAGCCAGTGCTGCGCCCAGCGCTCGCCATAGCGCGGACTCGCCAGCAGTTCATTGACCAGCTTTTCATAAGCGCGTGGATCTTTGTCATTCACGAAGGCGTCAATCTGCTGCCTCGTCGGCGGCAGGCCGTGGAGGTCAAAATACACGCGGCGCACCAGTTCATGCCGGTCCGCCTCGGCGGCGGGTGTGAGCTTCAGCGCATCACGCTTCTCCGCAATGAAACGGTCAATGTCATTGCGCACCCATGTCCCGCCCGCCTGTGGCGGAGGTGCCTTCGCCACCGGCTGAAAGAACCAGTAGCCGCGCTGCTCCTGCGTGAAGCCACCCTCGGTCACCACCACCTTCTTCGCTGCATCTTCGGGCCAGGGCGCGCCCATTTTGATCCACTTCTCCAGAATCGCGATCTCGGCATCGGGCAGCTTCTTATACGGCGGCATCTGGAAGTCTTCGTTCGTGTGGCGCACCGCCTCGATGAGCGCGGACTCCTCCGGTTTCCCCGCCACCAGGGCCGGGCCGGTGTCACCGCCCGCTGTCAGATATCCAATGTGATCCACCCGCAGGCCGCCCTTTTGCTTCGTGCCGCTGTGGCATTCGTGGCATCGGTTCACCAGCACGGGCCGCACTTCCCTCTCAAAAAAGGTCTCCGCCAGACGCCGCGCATCATCAACCGCCAAAAGCGGAGTGGCGGCGGAAGCCATGCAGACAAGCAGTGGAGCAAAGCGCATCGGGTTCACTTGGAGAGTTTGATGGAGGAGCTAGGCAGCCGCTTCGGTGTTTCGGGTGCATACCATTCAATCGAGTCTTTGATGTGCTGGGCAATCACTTTCGCAGCCGTCTCCGGACGTCGGGCCGCCAGCGCCGTCAGCACCTTTCGATGTCCCTCCACGCTGAAGCGGCGGAGATTGGGGGCCATTTTCCCCTGAAGGTGGTGGATGTGGGTCAGCGCCATCTCAAACTGCCAGCGCACGAACTGCCACAGCGTGCTCAGCCGTTCATTGCCGCCGCGTTTCATGATGTATTCGTGCATCGCGATGTCCAGCCCGCTGAACTTCACACCGCTCGCCGCCTTCTCCTGCGCGGCGATGCTTCTCTCGATCCATCGGGTGTCTTCATCGGTCCATCGGGCCGCCGCCAGCCGTGCGCCCATGGACTCCAGCGCGATCCGGGCCTCGACGATTTCGACAACGTCCTTTTCCTCCAGCATCCTGACGCGGGTCCGCCCCGTCGTTTTAAACTGCACCAGCCCCGCGCGCTCCAGCTCGATCATCGCCTCACGCACCGGTGCGCGGCTGACACCAAAACGTCCGGCCAGAGCCGGTTCCGCAAGCGCTTCCCCTGGCTTGAACACGCCGGAAATGATGTCACGCCTCATCTGGGAGGCGATTTCATGGGCGAGATTGCGCCGGGGTTCAGAGTGGATCTGGATCATGCAGTGGAATGGGCTAAAGTGTCGACAGTTCACAGCTACGGGCAATACTGTCGACACTTTGCAAAAAAAACCGACCATCTTCTTTGACGAGAGCAGATGGACTCGACCGGCCATCGAGCCGGTTGGAGAAGTTCGGCTTCGACCACTGATGGAAGCTACTGCGTGACCCACTCCAGATTGAAGCGCGCGCAGTCGATGGAGGTGTCGGCTTCATACAGGCAGAGCACCGTGCCATCCGGCAGGACGGCGAGGTCCGAGTAGGCGGCTTTGCCGGGATCGAGGACTTTGCTCACGGGCCAGGTCTTTCCGTCGTCACGGCTGAGCTTGATGCAGAGGTTCTCGCGCTTGCCGCGCCCTGCGGGGACGGGTTTGCCTTCCTTGTCGAGCGCGAGCGTGTGCGGATTGGAAAATAGCAGCGTGCCCGGCTTCGACGGATGCGCGGCGATGCTGGCCATGCAGATCGGCTCCCAGAGCTGCTCGTGAAATACCGGCTTCGACCAGCCCGTGGCCCCATCGGCGCTGGTGGTGACGATTTTCCGGCTCGCCTGCGAAACACTGCGCGCGACGAGCATCACGCGGCCATCGGACAACTCGGCGACCATCGTTTCATTCGGGTTCCCCAGCTCGCCCTCGTTCGGCAGGCAGAGATCACCGGCCTTCCAGGTCTTGCCTTGGTCGTCGCTGTAGATCGTGGCGGCGGCGGAAGGTTTGTGATCTCCTTCCTCGCCATAGGCGAGCCAGATCGGCACGACGAGCCGTCCGCTTTTGAACTGAATGCCGTGGCCGGGTCCGGTGGCGATGACTTTCCAGTCGTAGTGTTTCCGAAATGGCTCAAACGCCGCCGTGATCTCGATGGGCGTGCTCCACGTCACTCCGTCGTCCGTGCTGCGCATCGAGAAACAGCGCGCGTAGTTGATGCAATAGAGCATTTCGATCGCGCCGGTCTCCCGGTCCACAATGGCCACGGGATTGTTGACCGTCTGCTCTCGCGCGCCATCGGGGGTGCGCTTGCGCGGGTTGCCTTCGATGCGCGCAGCCTTGTGTGCGATGTGCTGGGAGGGTTGCCATGTTCTGCCGCCATCCGTCGAGCGGCGCAGATGCACCTCGATCTCTCCCCAGTCGGAACTGTTGTTTCTGCGCGCCTCGCTATAGGCGAGCACGGTGCCCTTGGTCGTGACGACGATGCCGGGAATGCGATAGCGCGCGATGCCGTTGAAGCCCGGCGGGAAGACCGGCGTTTTTTCAAGCAGTGGTTCGGCGGCATGGAGTGCACTAAAGAAGAGGGCACAGAGAAGAAGATAAATTTTCATCGGGTATGTGTTCGGCGTGTGGTTGTTCGGCTTCGAGTGCTTCTCGAAGCTACTCCTCCGGCTCCGGCGTGAGTTTCAGCGCGAGGCTGCGGAAGTTCTTCACGCGATGAAACGTGGCGTGATCGGCATCGTGCTGGTTGGGCGCGTGGATGCTGCTCCGGGCAATGATGGCGAGATCATCGCCATCGATGACAGGCCGCGCATACATGAAGGACTGCGAGATTTTGCCCGCCTGCGCCACGCAGCCGGCCTGAAACCAGTTCAGGCCATCGACGCTGTATTGCAGCATGAGGAAGCGCCGGTCATTGCCGCCCAAGCCGCTCGCGTAACGCACGTTGCCGCGCTTTTCGCCCTCGCGGAACCAGTCGAACACGCCCTGGCCATCGACGACGAGATTGGCCGTGGCCCAGAACAGCTTCGATTTCTCATCGTAGAGGATGCAGAACTTCAACTGCCCACCCGGCATCGGATGAAACTGCGTGAACTTCAGTTCGATGGGGCCGCCCTTGTCCTCAAAGTCGAGCACGGCGGCGAGCCCGGCGGTGGATTGGCGTTTCGGCTTCACCGTCATGAGCACGCGCAGCTTTCCACGCACCTCGATGACATTCGGCTCCAGATACTGGCTGCTGAGCTTGTCGAACTGCGGATTCGTCATCATCTCCGGCACGCCGGGGAACGGCACCGGCTCGGACAATCGCCACGCCTTCGGATTCATCGGATCGCCGCTCAAATCGCCCGCGATGACACGCGGTCCACGCAGTTTGCCGAGCGCGAGATCATCCGTGGCCCAGTAAAGCTGGTCCGCCTTTTGCACCATGCCCGTGTGGCAGTTCCAGAAGTGCCCTTCAAACAACGTCACCGGCTCCGACCACGTCTTGCCGACATCCGTGCTCTTCAACAGCAGCAGATCGTCATTGCGCACCTTCGTGCCTCCTTTGTTCGCGAAGAGAAACAGCGCACTTCCATGCACCCACGGCGCGGCGGAGTAATAAGGCAGCTCCGACACCTGCGCCCAGCTCTGCCCGCCATCGCTGCTGCGCAAAATGTGCGTGCGACTCTGCGTGGCACGCCGCTCCTTGCTCCATTCCTCTCGCGGCACCACAGGCACCACCGCGAGCAGCGATCCATTATCGAGTCGCACCAGCCCCGGGCCTTCCACATAGCGTTCGGGATCCGGATTGTGAAACACGATGCGATAATCCTGCGCGAGCGGTTTCGCCTGCGCGTGAGCCAATACAGACGCGAGAATGACGAGGAGAGCGATGAGAGGAGCGACACTCATGTGTTTTTGCCTTTTTTCATAACGACATTGGCGGTGAGTTCGGTGTCGGTGCCGTGATCGAGGATTGGAGCAGAGGTGACGTTGTCGCGAACGATGTTAGCCTTCGCTCCAGTGGCGATTTCGAGCGTGCCATTCGCGTGCGTATTGTCCGACCAGATCCACTCGCTGGCATTCAGCGTGATGGAGCCGGCATGTCGTAGCAGATTGCCGCGCACCACCACCATGCTCGAAGCCATCGTGGCCGCAGGCGCGGAGAAGAAGTCGCCGTTGCAGAGGTTGTCCGCGAAGAGGATGTCCTTCAGCGTTGTCTTCGAGGGATTGCGCTTGTCCATGAACTCGATGTCTCCGTCAAAAGTGTTCCCCGTGAAAACAATCCTCGCGTAGGAGCAGGACAGCGCCTCGGTCTGTGTCTGGAGACGGATCGTGCATCGGGATGCCTCATTCTGATTGCGGAAGACATTCCCGGTGACGACGACATCTGAAACCGTCGAGTGCAGCGGCAGCGGTTCAGTGCGGAAGAGGAGGCAGGAGTTGGCAGGGTTTTTCTTCATGTCCGGCGCTGGCTCGACGTGGTTGCCAATGACGCGAATGTGGTGAGAGCCTTCGGAGATGTTGATGCCGGTTCGGGTGAAATAAACCGTGTTGCCTCGGATCTGCACGTTGCGGCTGCCGAAGATGACCTGCGGTCCGTCCACGACATTGACGATGTGATTGTCCGCGATGAGGCCGCCGTTGCACTCGGCCAGCTCGACCGCCTTGTTCCCGCAGGTGTCGATGTAGTTGTTGTGAACCTGCCAGTTCTTGAACTGCGTGGCCATGCGGTTGGCGTCGAAGTAGCCCGTGCGCACCATCTCTTTGTCCGCCGCTGCTTTCTTGGCATCCGCGGCCGGAATGACATGCTTGGCGAGATAGATCGCCGTTGCCGCCTTGGTGCAGCCCGCCGCCTGCTTGGCATCATAGATCCAACAATGGCGGACGGTGATGTTGTCGCAGGACAGCAGCAGAGACTCCTTCTCGTCCAGGCGTGCGTTGAAGCCCATGATCGAACCTCCGCCGATGGCCTTGTCGTTGCCGGTGTAGCGCAGGTGCTCGATCACGACATTGTGCGCAGGCACCTTGCTGGTCCCGATGCGCACGGGGAAATAGCGCAGGTCATTCGGAGGCGTTTTCGGATCGAGATAAACGTGCGTCGCATAGCCCTGGCCGCGTAGGGTGACGTTGCTCTTGATGATCACCGTCTCGTCATCCGCATGACGCGAGAGTTTGAAATCCCCCGCTCCCAACAGCACCACACCGCCGCCCGCGTCGGCGACTTCATCGATTGCTTTCTGCAAGATCGCATCGGCAATCACATCCGGCCCGGGCGCTGGAACGCGCACTTCAAACCCAACTGCCGTCTGTGCCAGCCCAGCAGTGAATGTGAGGAGCGCTGTAAAAAAGAGTGCGAGCTTCATGACTTACTTTGCGTTCAGGCCGTTCCACATCGCCAGCAGCGCCGCACCGCGAGTTTCCTTGGTGACTGGTGATTCCTGTGCTTCAGCGGCATGGACGGTCTTCGCGAACTGCATCTGGTCCAGCGTGCCCTCTTGGAGCTTCGCGAATCCCGCCTGCCATGCGGCTTTCACGCTCTCCGTAATCGGCGCGTCGAGTTTGGCATCGTAGCTGGCAAAGAAACCCTTCGTGCCAAAATACTGCGTGGCGGGAACGCGCGGATCGTCACTGAGGACATCCACGTCATTGAAAAAGCAGATCATCACACGACTGGTGGCGAGTTTGCGGATCAAGGCATCGGGATCGAGCTTCGCGGGCGTTGTTTTGGCGTTCATGGCGAGCGCAGCGGCAAATCCGGCACTTTCGCCGAGTTGCATCCAGACGGGTTCGAGGCGGATGCTACCCCAGCCAACGTGGGATGCGCTGATGGCGACGGGGACGAGGAGGTTTTCGACTTCGTTCGCGAGGATGGAGCGATACGGCACCTGCGCGGGCCGGGATTCTTCACCGAGAAAGAAGATGCCGTCCGTGTTGCCACCGGGAGCCTTGCGCGGCAGGCAGGCGACGGAATCGACGGGCCAATCGGTCATCGCTATGCTGTCCGCGTGAATCGGTGTGCGGGCGATGCCTTCGGCGATGACGTTGTCCTGCTCATTAAAGACGTAGCGCCCGACGAGTCGCCGCGCCTCGCGGACGTAGATCTCATAGGGCAGGTGGTGGTTGTCGGGGAACTCATCGGCGGCGAGTCCGTAACCGGCGAACTGCTTGCGATCCTTCTCCGGCGCTTTGGGATCGTTCTGCACCCACCAGAGACGCATGAGCATGGCATCGAGGTAGCGCTTCGAAATGGCTTCGCGTGTGGGCCAGCAGGCACCGGGATACTGGTTTTGAGGCCCGATGAGGCGTCCGCCGTTCCACGCGACCTTTTTGTTCGGCAGATTCGGCACGAAACCGCCGCCGATGGCTTGTTTGGCGATGGCGACATCGTAGTTCGCGGGCTTCGTGACCATGATCCGGTTCGCCGGATCGCGCGTGAGGACGAGGCGGTAGTTGTAAGCCATCACGCTGCCATCGGCCTCGCCGCTTTGCGGGCCTTCGACGATGCCGGCGGTGGCATGGCTGTTGTAGCGAATGTTCAGCGTGCCTTCATCGGCGGCCTTCGGAAAACCACGCTGTCCGGGTTCCTTGTGCCGCTCCTGCGTGTAAATGACACCCGCGTGCTTC
The DNA here is from genome assembly GCA_015075365.1 of Verrucomicrobiaceae bacterium. Taxonomy (GTDB): domain Bacteria; phylum Verrucomicrobiota; class Verrucomicrobiia; order Verrucomicrobiales; family Verrucomicrobiaceae; genus Prosthecobacter. The sequence continues at coordinate 706,299 of JABTUN010000002.1, read as the reverse complement.
TCGCCATATTGCGCCCGTGATTCGCGGCCGATTTGGGTCTTCACACCTGCTGCGGCCATCAAATCGCCCTCATACATTCCATCGGCGAAAACCTTGCCGCTGACTTGGATCGTAGCGGATGCGGAAGGCTCAGCTCGCGGAGCGAGATGGCTACTATGGGGCTTGAGCGTCACGCTTTGGATCAAGGCGCCATCGCGCTTCGCTGTCGTGACGATGTGGCCGAGCAGCACCGTGAGCTTTTTCTCCTTCGAGACCATTTCATTGAAAAGCATCTCCGCGATGCGTGGCTCGACCTTCGGACGGTCGATGTGCGCGCGGCTCGTCTTGCTCGGCACCGACGCGATGTGCTGCTCGGAGCTTTCACCGTAAGTCTTCGCGTAATACCGAGCCGCCCCGGTGATCATCTCGCCATAAATGGGCGAGCGCAGGCCGTCATAAGGCGCCTCCCAGCCGCCCGCGCCGCTGGTGACGAAGCCGCCGAGGTGCTGCGTATGATTCACCAGCAGCACGCCCAGGCCCTCGCGCGCCGCGCGCACCGCGCAGGCGATGCCACCCGGGGTGCCGCCGATGACGACGAGATCATACGACCTGCCATCCACGTCCTGCGGCTTCGCGGCGCTCTTCAAAAGCATCGGTGGCGGGATTTTCACCGGCACCGGCGCGGCGCTCGTCTTGATGGGAAAACCGCCATCGGCACGCGTGTTGCGCTCTGCGATAGCTTCGGCCTCCGGCACGAGTTGCAGGCCATCGACAACCACATAGCCGTCCGCACCCGCATTCGAGATTTCGATGCTGCCCGATTTGCCCTTGGCGAAAGCGAACACGCCGAGCGAGCGCGGGATGCCATCTTCTAGGCATGCCTCGCGCTGGTTTTGCGTAACGACTTTATCTCCTTCGGCACTGCGAATGGTGATTTGAGCCTTTTGCGCGCGATTGGAGGAAGGGACGTAAAGCAGGCGCACCTCGTATTTGCCATCCGCTGGAATCTCAGGCGTGAACTTCGCCACGGCGTCTGATTTCTTCGCGCGATCATCATGCCGATACGACGCGCCGACGAGCGAGGGCAGTTTGTCCGCCATCTTCCATGCGCCGGTGTATTTTGCCGCATCGTCATCAAGCACGATGCCCGCTGTTTTGCGTTCCATCGTCGCCTGGGAGGACTTTTCCGCCTTATCCGTCTCTGCGAGCGTGAAACGCGTGCTCACGACCGAATTCTGCTCCGCGCCGGGGCGATACTTGATGTAGGTGGTGGCGACGAGGGTGCCGTCGGGCAACAGTTCGAGACCGGGATAGCCGCAATCGCTGCTTTTGTGGCTGTGCAACAGCTTGATTTTGTATTCGCCGTCCCTCCCGCTGACGATGTCCTCATAACGGCCGACCCAGGCGACGAAATGAGTGCGCGTGGGGCTATCCTTGCCCATGTCGCGGAAGGTGACGACGAGGCGGCCATCCTTTGCATAGACGGCCTTGTGACGGTCGCCGTGAAGGCCCGGCGGCAGCGATTTGACCTCCGACCATGTTTTCCCTTCATCATCGCTCGTGATGAAGTGCGCGGGCTCGCTGCGGATGTTTTCGCGGATGAGGCAGAGCAGTTGTTTGCCATCCGGCGAGCGCACGACCTCCGGCTCGCAGGGCTTCAAATCGCCGAGATCGACAAGCACGCGCCACGGGCTCCACGTCAGTCCGCCATCCGTCGATTCGCTCTGCGTGACGATGTTCGAACGCGGATCCTTCGTTTCGCCGGGCCGCCGGATGTTAGTGAGGCCGATGAGCTTCTTTCCGCCCTCCACCGGCAGGATCGTGCAGAAGGGCATCACACACACGAGGCCGTTGCTTTGCATTGGAGACCACGTTTTGCCTTCATCCGTCGAAACCGATTGGTGCATCGTGCCATCCGGCCCTTGTCCGGCATACACGATGAGCCGCGCCTCACCTTGCGGATCGGTCAGGCGGTAGATCGCGGGGCAATTTTTGACCTTCCACCAGTTCTCCGGCACCGGCAGCTCCTCGCTCCACGTTTTGCCGCCGTCATCGCTGCGCTTCAGCAGTCCCGCCGTGCCGCCATGCCCATGCGTCCACACGCAAAATATCGTCTTTCCGTCCGGCATCAGCAGCGTTGTCGGATGGCCCTGGTAAACTTTCTCGGTGCCTTGCGCGATGATGACGTGGCGTGGCGTGTCCTGCGAAAGATCGACGACAGGCAGAGGTGCGGCCTGGAGATGACCACAGAGGGCGCAGAGCAGCGCGGAGAGTCGAAAAAACGGATTCATAAGGTGTGATTGAAGAGGCATTAAGATTGCCCATCGGATCTACCGTGGAGGCCAGTTGAGAACTTGTTTGTCCGCGATGAGGCGCGCCTTGAGCTGCTCGTAGTCCACATCCTGCACGGCCTTCCCGTCATCCACGGCCATCACCGCCGCCGTGGCCGCGCTCTGGCTGCTGCACATGAAGACGGGTTCCATGCGGATGCTTGCGAAGGCGACGTGGCTGGCGCTGAGGGCGAAGGTGACGAGCAGATTGTCGCATTCCTCGCGCTTCGGCACGATGGCGTCGTAACCGACGGCATACGGCGGCGCGCCATCGCGCCCGGTGGCGATCTTCCCCTCGCGAATGACGACGCCGTCCTTCACGATGCGGCGGATCTCATGCACGTCGGTGCCGTAGCTGCCGAGGGCGATGGCTTTTGCCACGGGCTGGCGGCCAAAGGTGTGATTCTCCGTCATCACGAGATCGCTGACCATGCGCCGGGCCTCGCGCACATAGATCTGGTGCGGCCAGCCGCCGTTGTCGGTGAACTCGTCTTTGGGCAGACCGAAGCGCTGCATGTCCTTGCGCACTTTCTCCGGCACACGCTTGTCGGTGGCGAGGAAGTGCAGCAGGCCGCGGTGGTAGTTCTCATGCTCCTTCGCGATCTTCTCGCGCTGTGCATACGATGCCTCCGGCCACGCGTGCGAGGCACCAGGCAGATTACCGCCGAAGGTGGCCGTGTTGAAGTCCCACTTGTCGTTCGGCAGCGGATCGTGCTTGGAAAACCAGCGCAGATCCATGTCATCGCCGATGGCGAGGCAGGCCTCGATGAAGCGGGCGACGATCTCGTAGCGCTTGGGATCATAGTCCGCCGGCGGCGTGATCGGGAGCGAGTTCGCCGGATTCGTCGTGAGGCACAGGCGGTAGCAGTAGGCCTGCACACCCGGCGCGGGTTCTCCCGGAGTGCCGGGCTCGCCTTCCTGGATCAGCGGCAGCAGTCCGCTCTTCGGGTCACCCTTCACGACATAAGGATCGAGCGGGAAGTCGCGGTCCCACACGCCCTGGCCGCCTGGCACGCGGCCATGCGGGCCGGGTTTGAGGTGGTTCGTGCGCGGCTGGTATTTGTCCTCGTAAATGATGCCCGCGTATTTCTCGCCGTATTGGGCGCGGCCCTCGCGCATGAGGGTGTAGCTCACGCCTGCCTTGGCCATCAGATCGCCCTCGTAGGTGGTGTCGAGGAAGACTTTGGCGCGGAAGACGTCGCCGTTTTCCATGATGAGTTCGGTGATGCGCGCGCCGACTTTTTTCACCGAGGCCAGGCGCGCGCCGAAACGCACCTTCACGCCCGCCTGATTTGCCATCTCGTCAAAGACCTGCTCCGCCTTGTGCGGTTCGATGGCATACGCGCCACCCGTGGCCGGGCCTCCGCCCGCCGCCTTGAACTCCTTGTCCCAGGCCAGCGTCACGCCCACTGTCGCCGCAAGCTTGGTGAAATACTCGCGTGCAATGCCGCCGACGCTGCGCGGATCGCCAATGTCCACCGCGCTGAGCCCGCCGCTGGTCATGCCGCCGAGATGACGGCCCGGCTCGGCCAGCACGACCGTCTTTCCCATTCGCGCCGCCTGCACCGCCGCGGCGACACCGCCCGAGGTGCCGCCAAAGACGCAGATGTCGGATTCGATGACAGCGGCGGCGCAGAAAGACGAGGCAAACAACAACGCGGATAGGACAGCCTTCATGGTGGTGATGTGAAGACGAAGCAACCCACGGTGCCTTGCTGGTCAAGTAGCCTGACCAAGCGCCAGATCGACAAAGAGCACGGAACACGCCTCACCGGACTGTTGCGTCACCTCCAGGCTGTTTTTGCCCTCCCGCAGCAGGTTGGCCGGAATGCGCCACGCGCGCAGTTCCTCCGGCTTTGCGAGCATGGAGGGAAAGGACACCGCAAAGGGCTCGGAGACGTCATCGGTGGCAGCAAGGGCCTGTCCGTTGAAGGTGGCGGACCATTCACTGCCCGTGAGACGTTTGTCGGCCTGGATGCGGACTCGCGCATCACCCCGGGGTGATGCGAGGTCGAAGTTGAACTTCTCAGGCTTTCCTGGCGCAACTTTTCTCGGCACGGGCGGCGGTTTGGCACCGGGCGAACGCCATCCAGGCGCGATAAACCAGTGCTGCGGCTCTTTGGCGAGTGCTTGCGGATCTCGCAGCGCTTTCAGCGCCTCAAACGGCGGCTCGCCGAACACGCCGCGGCCTTCGCCCTGTCCGTGCTGGCGGTAGTAGGCGAAATTGAAGAGGCTGATGCCGTCCACTCCGCGTGCATAGGCGAGATGCGCGCTCGTGTGCAGGTGCTCGCGTGTGGCGCGGCGATACGGAAACACGTCGTAGCCCGCCTGCACCTTGTCGCCCTTCCAGATGGTGTGGCACAGCTCAAAGTAGAGTGCGGCGCCCTCGGTCATCTTCCGAATCGCGGCCAGATCGTGCTGCTGCGTGGTGAAGTAGTGCGCGGAGGCATTGACCATGTCGAGTCCGGTGGCGACGAGAGCTTGGAGGTCGAGGCCCAGTTCATCCAAGGCCGTCACATAGCACGGCACGCGCGCACAGAGCCATTTTTGCGGCCCGAGCATCTGGCGCACTTCTTTGACGAAGGCCGTCATGCTGGCGCGGCGCTGCTCCAGTGGCGTTTCGGGGCGGAAGTAGCTGTAAAAGCGCAGAAAATCGAGCTCCAGGCCGTCCAGGTCGTAGTTCGCGCACAGCTCGCGGATCATCGCGAGCTTCTGCGCGCGCACTTCGGGCTCCGCCCAGTTCAAAACGAGGTCCGCACCGCGCAGGGAGCCGGGTTTGATGCGGTTCTCCGGGTGTTCCGCATACCAGCGCGTCACGCTCATGCCGATGCTGCTGCCCGGTTTGTCGCCGGGCTTTGGATCGACGTATTCCTTGTGATGCGCGTCGTTCATGCGCAGCGAGATGAAGGCCGCCTGGCCCTTCGCGCGGCAGCGGTTGATGAAGCGCCGCACGATGTCGCCGCCATTTAGCACGAACTGGCTGAACGAGTCCGGCCTCTGCCCGTAGCGCTCCTTGATCCACGCGAAGTGCTCTTTCAAATCGACAACTTTGCTCGGCCACAAGGGCACCACGCCCAGTCCCGGCTGGAGGAAATGCGCGTCCACCGAGCCCGCGACCTCATCAATTGACGCTTCGAGCATCTCCGCGCGAAACGGCTCCCGCGCCGCATGAAACGGACTCACGCACGAGGTGATGTTCGTGAGGTCATTGCTGTAAATCACCCGAAACGGCGCCCGACGCGGCGCATCTGCTGCCAGCAGCGGCGTGGCGGCGAGGGTGTGGAGGAAGTGACGGCGCTTCATGAAGTCGGCAGTCCATGCAACGCCTCATATTGTCCTGCTTTGCAGGAACTCACGCCCGGCTTCGATTTGGGGAGATCGGTGGCACGCTGGTACGCAGATCAAACTTCGGCGGACAGGCCGGTTGGGCCGCCACCGGCGACGGTCGGCGGCGATTTTGGGATTCGCTGTGAGCCTGTTGGAAAGGACGCCGTAAACTTCCTGCAGGATGGTTTTGCGGTCCCGCAGAATGAGTTTGCCGACGGGCGAAAGCGCTTGATCGGCGGCTGGAATCGCTTTGCTGGCCGGAAAACCGCCTAATCGCTCGCCGAAAGCGCTTTGGACGCCGCCGAAGGCGATTCCTGACCGTGGCATTGGGGACGGAGCCCAGGGGGCGTGATGATACCTCTTTGCCTCCCACACCGTCATTCCCCTGCTTCATCGCTCCTCATGGTTTATCGGGCCGGGGTCAAACCCATGATCAAGGCTTGCAAGTTGCACTCCGTCTTACACCTGCCGGGGCAGGGGGCTTCATTTCCGCCTGCCAGATGTGAGCAGAGAAAACTTTGACCGTCTCATTTTTTCTGCGATAAGCCCCTCCTTACCCCAAGCGCCGATGCCCCAAGCTCCGGACACCCATCTCATCATCATCGACTCCGACCCCGACTTTTTGTCGTGGGCAGCGGGACATCTTAAAGCGCCTGGCGTGACCATCGTCACCTGCGAACGGCCTGAGGAGGGCCTCGCTGCCTACCAGAAAAAGCGTGCCGACCTCGTTCTTGCCGAGATCCGTTCCGGCACCGGCCCCGCCAGCGGCATCGAGTTGCTCAAACGCCTCCGCCAGGGTGATCCGCATGCGATGGTGATCCTGTTCAGCGGCACCGCCACCACCTCCCACGTCATCGAGGCCATGCGCATCGGTGCCTACGACGTGCTGCCGAAGGAGCGTCTGCCCTACGAGCTGCGCAGCGTGGTCGAAAGCGCCCTCACCGGTATCGAGGCACGCCGCCAGAAGCGCGAGCAGTCCACCGAACTGCCGCCGGAGAGCATCCAGGAAACCATCATCGGCCGCTCCCCGGCCATGCAGGAGGTCTTCAAGCTCATCGGCCGCGTCTCCCGCTCCGACGCGCCCGTCATGATCACGGGTGAAAGCGGCTGCGGCAAAGAACTCGTTGCCGGCGCCATCCATAAATTCAGCCCGCGGGCGCAGAAGGAATTCGCCGCCATCAACATCACGGCCATCCCGGACAACCTGATTGAGAGCGAGATCTTCGGCCACGAGAAGGGCAGCTTCACCGGCGCGGTGAACCAGCGCATCGGCCGCTTTGAGCAGTGCGATGGCGGCACCCTCTTCCTCGATGAAATCGGCGACATGCCGCTCGCCGTGCAGAGCAAGCTCCTCCGCGTGCTCCAAGAAGGGCAGTACAGCCGCGTCGGCAGCAATCAGACGCTCAAGACCGACGTGCGCGTGCTCGCCGCCACAAACAAAAATCTCGAAGAAGAGGTCGCGAAGGGCAATTTCCGCGAGGACCTCTTCTACCGCCTCAATGTCGTGCGCATCCACATCCCGCCGCTTCGTGAGCGCCGGGAGGACGTGCGCCTGCTGGCCGAGTTTTTCCTCCAGCGCCAGTCCGCCCGCCGTCGCGGCCCCGTGATGCGCTTCACGGATGACGCGCTCGACATCCTCGAGGCGTACGACTGGCCTGGAAACGTCCGCGAGCTCGAAAATACGATCCAGCGCGCCTGCGCCCTGTGCAATTCCGACGTGCTCCTGCCTTCCGACATCCCGCTCGGCAGCAAAGGTACCCGTCACCACGGCCCGGCCAGCACCGTCACCCGCATGCGTGATGCGTTGTCGATGCTCGTGAACATGGCCGACAAGACGCCGGACATCGATCTCCTCCCATGGATCGAGCGCGAGCTCACCCGCATCGCCTACCGCCACTGCGACGAGGACGAGACCCGCGCCAGCAAGCTCCTCGGCGTCCCCGCCACCACGCTCCAGAGCTACCTCTCCGCCCCCGCGGTGAAAAAGGCGAAGAAGGCGAGCTGAAGACGACGAAGTGAGGAGGGGCAGGTTTGATCAGAACCGCTTTTGAGGTGTTCTGTCACACCATGCCCGCTCTCCCGGCATGGATGATGACCGCGTATCAGGTTCAGCATTTGGGCTGATTATCACATTCCCCGGTGGCGCATCAGCGGCCGTATCCGGCCGTCGGCTTGCCCTCGTCCGTCAGGTGTCCGGCGGCCCATAGGAGTCCGCGGGAGACGAGGTCCAGATAGCGTGCGTCCGCCACGGTTTCGGTGTTGTGGCCGAGGCTGGTGCTGAAGACCCGGGTTTTGTTGGGGCCATATTCGTTGGTCCAGGCGACGACGGCGGTGGCCTCGGCCGGTTTGGCGTCTGGCGGCAGTTTTTCGCCCTTCTTGGCCTTTGGCGGCACGATTTGCAGGCCGGAGGCCAGCGGCTTGCCGTTCAGCACCTGGATGTTGTTGTAGAGCTCCTCGTTAATCGTGGTCCAGTTCTCCAGGCCCCGGGTGATCGGATGCGTTTTGTCGGTATAGGTGATGGCGATGGGTTCCTTGGGGCCGTGCGCGGTGGATTGAAGCCCGATGAACTCATACCAGCCGGCGTTGTCGGCACCGGCTTTCACGGGTTCGCGGAAATTTCCCCAGCGGTAGCTGTGCATGGCGCAGTGGAGGTTCACGGCGGGTTTGCCTGCCTTGTGGGCATCCAGGATGGCTCCGACATAGGCAGGGTCGGTCACATCCGCGCTGCACTCATCATGAATGATCACGTCGAAATCCTTGGCCCAGTCCTTCGCCTTGTAGATCTCAAAGGTGGCCTTGGTGCTCTTGTCCGGGTTGTAGGCGATATCGACAATGGCATTCAGGCGCGCCTCGATGCCCTCCTTGAGCGCCATGGGCTGCTTGTCGTATTCATGGCAGCAGCCACCGGCGACGATAAGCACACGCAGCGGCTTGACCGCGCTGTCGGCGGCCTGGGCAAGGTAAAGGGCGGCGGAAACGCCGAGGGTGAGCAGGGGGAGAAGTAGTTTCATCGGTGATGGAGTTTGGCACCTCCTGGAGAGGGATGCAGAGGTGGTCCTGGGATCAAACGACGCAGTCTGGAGGAAATTGCCAGCAGAGTTTGCATCTTAAGGCGTGAGGGGGCGGTGAGGCCCGTGAGGGTTGTGAAAATCAGGACTGCCTCTCGCATGGTTCAGTGAAGGCTGGCAGATGACCACCTATCCTCTTCTGGCTGCCTCATGGACGCGAAGGTTCGACGCGAGATGCATGGCCCGGGGGAAGATCCGGGAATCAATCGCGGCTGGGCCTCCGCCGTCTGACGAGCAGCCATCCGATCCCCGCAGCGAGCATCAAGGCCCGTGATGGCTCAGGAACAAGGGAGATCGTCGCGTCGAAGCCGGTGGAGTCGAACTGGATGTCGCCATTCTGGCTGAGGACAAAGTCCACGGTGTCTCCCAATCCCAGGGTGAAGTTTTGATTGATGGATGCCTGGGTGCTGTAACCGAATACCTGGCTGAAAAACGAAACTCCGTTGATCACAACATCCGCCACCGCGCCATCGCCACCGCCATGGTCCAGATCGTCCCACAAGGCGTTGATCGAGTACAAGCCCGCGCCCGGCGAGGTCCAGCGAATGACATTCGCCAGCCCGTCCTCGGGATGCAATATGATTTGGTGAGGTCCGACCAAAGCCCCGCCGACACTCGTGACTGAGGTGCTGGCGGTGTTCACCCAAGCGATGGAGAATCCGGAGTTAAAGCCTTCGAGATCGGGATGACCACCGCTGCCGGAGGTGTCGTTCGAGTGCTCCGCAGGGGTGTAGAGCGTCAGGGCCGTGCCCGTGATCGTGGAACGATAGCCGTAGCTCCATTGGGGCACCGCTGAGTTTGGATTGTTCTCATGAAGGCCATCAGGCTTCTCGTTGGCGACAAAATCAGCGCCGGCAGTCCAGGCAGCCTGGGAGATTGCAGGAGCGACGAGCAACAGCATGGAAAGTAGCCGGGCGGGCAGGGACGAGCGCGTTTTGGACAGACTCATGACGGCGTGGGGTATATCATGAAGGAGGGTACCCCTGCGAGAGTTTAAATGTAGCGCCTTACGCCACAATCACATCACGCCTCGTCGCCGAGACGTTTGTCGGGGACGAGGTAGCCCTGGACGTAATCGCGCACGGCTTCGGTGAGCGCGGTGATTTCCTGGTTGAAGCCGGAGGCGCGCAGCTTGGCGATGTCGGCGCAGGTGTAGTATTGATACTTCGATTGCAGGTGCTCCGGCATGTCGATGAACTCGATGACGGGCTCCTTGCCGAGCGCGGTGAAGATGGCGGTGGCGAGCTCGATCCAGGTGTGGGCTTTGCCGGAGCCGAGGTTGAAGAGGCCGCCGGCGCTCGGGGTCTCGGCGAGGTGGAGCGTCATGCGGATGGCGTCCTTCACATAGAGGAAGTCGCGCATCTGCTCGCCGTGCTTGTAGTCCGGGCGGTGGGATTTGAAGAGCTGCACCTTGCCGGTGGCGAGGATCTGGCCGCAGGCCTTGTGCACGAGGCTGCGCATGTCGGCCTTGTGGTCCTCGTTGGGGCCATAGACGTTGAAGTACTTCAGCCCGACGATCTTGGGCAGCCAGCCCTCGCGCTTGGCGTGGAGGTCGAAGAGGTGCTTCGAGTAGCCGTACATGTTCAGCGGGCGCAGCTTGTGGATGTCCGGGTCCTGGTCGTTCATGCCGTGGGCTCCATCGCCATAGGTGGCGGCGGAGGAGGCATAGACGAAGCGTGTCTGATTCGCGAGCGACCACTGGCAGAGCTGCTTGGTGAACTCGTAGTTGTTGCGCATGAGGTAGTCCGCATCGCGCTCGGTGGTGGCGGAGCAGGCACCGAGGTGCAGGACGTGGTCAAAGCGGCCGAGTTTCGTGGGTGAATGCTGCACGGCCTGGAGGAGGTCATTGCCGTCGATGTAGTCGGCGAAGCGTAGCGGGACGAGGTTTTTCCATTTCTCATCTGTGCTGAGGCGGTCGCACACGACGATGTTTTCGCAGCCGCGGCGGTTCAGATCCCAGACAAGGGCACTGCCGATGAATCCGGCCCCGCCGGTGATGAGGATGCGACTTTCCGTGTTCTTCATGAACTGCTGCCCCTAGCGGAGTTTGCAGTCTGATTCAAGCAGCCGCTACAGCCTCGTCCGCGGCCGGTTGGGACGCTGGGGCAGGTGGCTCGGGCTTTTGCGGGACGGGAAGTTGTTCACGCCAAAGGGCGGGATGCATCACAAAGCCGCGAACACCGTTTTCCCACTCACCTTGCCAGCCGACGATGGCTTCCAGTGTGGTGGCATCAGGGCAGAGGATGGATGGATACAGCCACTGCTGGTCGGCGACCTGGAGTTTGGGAATTAGTTGTTGTCCGTGAAGCTCAATTTCCCAGCCTAGGAGCAGCGGCTCTTCGTCCGTGAAGCCCGCCAAGCCCAGCGGATGCTCCACCCAGCCTACGAGGCCGGTTCCGTTGAGCACGTCCCAAATCTCGCGGTTTTCGAGGTCGATACGCACAGCAAATCCATAGGTCCTGCCATTTCGGCTGTTGGCGGGTTCACTGGCCACCAGGCCGAACACAATCTGGGAGGGGCAATCTTCCGGCACCACGTCGATTTGGAAGCCAAAGCGGATGGGGTAGTCCGGCACAACGAGATGACCGAGACTCTCGACAGAGAAATCCTTGAATGCCAAGGTGCTGGAAGAGGTGGCTGCGGTGATTTGCATGACGACGCTCATGGTTTTCGGGGCTAAACAAAGTAAACGAAACCAAAATTATTGTAAATTTCAAACATTTTTCATAAAATTCAGCCTTTATTGAGTATCCTCAAGCCTCGAATTATTAAAATTTAAGTTCAGCAGGCTGAGTTCGAGCGAGTTCCCATAGGGGCTCGGAGCGGTCTGGGGCTTTTTGCCTTCGATTTGCTCAATCTTGGCCTTTGAAGGGCAAAAACTGGCTTCAACTTACCTCAAGATACAACGTGACCCTCCGCTACTGTTGACGATTCTAACAGATTTCGCTAAAAAGCGCTTCCGTGTCCGCTTCTCCCGTCACGACAACTTCCAAACGCACAGTGTCCGCCTACCCGGCGGACTTTCAGGAGCAGTATCTTCGTGCCTTCCACTTCATGAGACTCTCGCGAGTCTTGGAAGAGAAGTTGGGGGCTCTTTATCGTGCGGGTGGCCGCATCGTGGGCGGGGTTTACCTTGGCAAAGGTCAGGAGGCCTTCGCCGCCGCGATGGGCGTGCAGCTCCGCATGGGAAAAGACGTCTATGGGCCGCTGATCCGTGATCAGGCTGGCCGTTTGGCGTTTGGCGAACCGATGACGGACTGCCTTCGCACCTACCTCGGTGCCGTGACCGGCCCGATGAAAGGACGCGATGGCAATATCCACCGCGGTCGGCCTCGTGATGGCTACATGGCGATGATTTCGCACCTTGGCAGCCTGCTTTCCGTCGTCGCGGGGGCGTTGTTTGCCCGCCGGCTGAAGGGAACGCTCGGCGATTCCATCGGAGCCACCAGCGTGGGGGATGGTGCCACCTCCACCGGGGCTTTTCACGAGGGCATGAACCTCGCCGCGGTCGAAAAACTCCCGCTCATTGTCAGCATCGCGAACAACCAATACGCCTATTCCACGCCGAATACCCGCCAGTATGCTTGCGACAACCTCGTGGACCGTGCGAAGGGCTATGGCGTGCATGGCGAGCACATCGACGCGACCGACCTCGCCGCGTGTTTGACCGCTTTCCGCGGTGCTGCGGCCCGTGCGAAGGCCGGTAAAGGTCCTCAAATCATTGTCGGCACCCTGTTGCGTCTCGCCGGGCATGGCGAGCACGATGACGCCAGCTACATCCCGGACAAAAAACGCCACACCCACGAGGCTCGCGATTGCATCGACGTCGCCGGAAAATTCGCCGTGGCACAGGGCTGGGCCACCGAGGCGGACCTCGTCACTCAAATGGAGGAGATCCGTCGTCTCGTCGATCAAACCGTCGCCAAGGTGTCGAAAGAGCCCGTGCCGGATCCCTTCAAGGAAAGCTGGCTGGCGCTCTCCACCTCGGAGCTCGTGGAGGGCCAGAACGCATCATGAGCGGCAGCATCACCTACCTTGAGGCCATCCGGGAGGCTCAATACGACGCGCTGAGGAATGATCCCGCCGTCTTTCTTTACGGCCAGGACATCAACACCTTCGGCGGAGCCTTCAAGGCCACCAAAAACCTCGGCAAGGAGTTCCCCGGCCGCGTGTTTGACTCGCCCATCAGCGAGGACGCCATGGTCGGCCTCGCCATCGGTGCCGCGATTGAGGGCGCACGCCCCATCGTCGAGATGCAGTTCGCCGATTTCTCCAGCATCGGCTTCAATCAGATCGTCAACCAGGCCGCCACGCTCTACTGGCGCACCGAGACGCCGTGCCCGGTCACCATCCGCCTGCCAAGCGGTGGCACCGCCGGCAGCGGGCCCTTCCACAGCCAGAGCATGGAGGCCATCTACGCGCACTATCCTGGCCTCGTCATCGTCACGCCCGCCACCGTCGAGGATGCCTACTGGATGCTGCTTGATAGCGTCGCGTTGAACGACCCCGTCATCTACTGCGAGCACAAGTTCCTCTACTACCACCTCAAATCCGAGTCGATCGGCGAGCGCAGCCTGCCCATCGGCAAGGCCCGCATCGCACGTCCTGGCCGCCACGCCACCGTCGTCACCTACAGCGCCATGGTTCACGATGCCATCCGCGCCGCCGAAGAACTCCAGCTTGATGGCTATCAAATCGAAGTCGTCGATCTCCGCAGCGTAAAGCCCATGGACACCGACACCATCCTCGGCTCCGTCGCCCGCACCGGCCGCCTTTTGGCCGTCGGCGAGGCCTTCCCGTGGGGCGGCGTCACCGCCGAAGTCATCTCCCGCGTCGCCAGCGAGGGCTTCCACCTCCTCGACGCCCCGCCGATGCGCCTCAACGCCAAGGACACGCCCATTCCCTACCACCCGAACCTCTGGAAAGCCCACCGCCCCACCGTCGCCAGCATTGCCGGCGCGCTGCGCAGCCTGCTGAGGTATTGAATTCGGCCTTCGTCATTCTGATTTCGTTCTCCTTCAAAGATGCCCACCATCCCCATCCTGATGCCCCAGCTAGGCGAATCCATCGCCGAGGCCACCATCGTCCGCATCTTGGTCGAGGCAGGACGCAGCGTGGAGGCGGCCAGCGACCTCTTTGAAGTCGAGACCAACAAGGCAACGATGTCCGTCACCGCGCCCTGCGCCGGCAAGATCACCCAAATCGTCGCCGTCCCGCAGACCAGCTACGCCGTCGGCTCCACCCTTGCCGCGTTTGAGATCAGCGAGGAGGACGCGCAGAACCTCGGCTTTGCCGACACGCCGCAGCCGAGCATCGCCCAGCAGCACACGACCAGCATGGCCGATGTCGTCGAGAACCTGCATTTCCAGATCAGCGACGAAGACGTCATCTCCTCGCCGCAGCCAAAGGTCGAGCCCGTCGTCGGCGGCCTGCCTGTGCCCGCCGGTGCTACCGGTGCCAGTTACATCTCACCGCGCATGCGAGCCCGCATGCTCGAGCTCGGCCTGAACGCCTCCGACCTCGCCGGCGTGCCCGGCACCGGCGCAGGCGGCCGTGTCACCGTCGAAGACTTCGAGGCCTTCCTCCGCGGCCTCGAGCAGCATCGCATGACCAAGGCCTCGCCCATGCGTATCGCCGTCGCCGACAGCATGCGCCGCGCTTGGTCCCGACCGCTCGCCACCGTTGGCAGCCCCATCATGCTCGATGCCATGCTCGCGCATCGCAAAAAAGCCGACCCGAAGCCCGGCCCTGCGCTTTACGCCATCCGCGCCCTCGCCCTGGCCCTCGCCGAAAACACCGCGCCCGCCGGTCGCCTCATCGGCAACCGCATCGTGCATCCCCGCGCCATTGACATCGGCTTCGCCGTCGAGGTCGAGGACGGCGTCTTCGTTCCCGTGCTGCGCGAAGTCGATAAGACGCCGCTCGTCAAACTCGTGCCCACTTACAACAAGCTTGTCGAGCAGGCCCGCGCCCGCCGCCTGCCGCACGACATGAACCGCCCCGGCATCGCCACCGTCACGAATTTCGGCACCTTCGGCATTGTCTGGGCCACCCCCATCCCGCTGCCTGAGCAGAACCTCATCCTCGGCCTCGGCGCCGGCAGCAAGGTCCCGCATTGGAGTGAGGAGGTGAAGCAATTCATCCCCGTCACCGAAGCCGAGATCACCCTCAGCTTCGACCACCGTGTCTGCGACGGCGGTGCCGCAGGACGTTTGCTCAAACGCGTCGCGGAGCTGCTGCAGCGTCCGGAGGACCTGTGATGCGACCCGCTACACCTGTTCGCCGTCACCGCTTTCCTCACCGTCCAGCATCTCCAAGGCAGGAAGCTGCACACCTTCATAAATTTCAGCCATCGGCAGCTCGAGGCCAAGGCCGGGCAGGGGAATGGCACCATCATCACCGGTGTGGATCGTGCGTTGGAAGGCGGTGTCATCACGCTGATAGACCACGACCTCCTTGTTGGCACTGTCCACGAGCAGGTAGGTCTCCAAAGTGGGGATGGTGAGGTAAGCGTCCCGCTTTTCTCCCTCATCGGTGCGCCGGGTGGACTCGGAGAGCACCTCCACGATCACCTGCGGCTGGTCCTGAAACGAATCCTCCACGGGATTCGGCAGGCAGACGACCTGCACGTCCGGGTAATAAAACCGGACATGCGTGGGGAAGCGCACGCGCAACTTGGTGTCGCTGTTGAAAGGACGGCATTTCTTTCCGCGGAGACTGCCATGGAGAAAACCAAACACATTGCCCGCGATGATGTTGTGGATGTTCCGGCCGCCGGCCATCGCATACACCGCGCCGCCCACATACTCGTGCTTCGTGGGGGATTTCAGTTCGCTCGCCAGATACGATTCCGGCGAGACAAAGGCATGGCGGAGAGCGGCGGACATGGCTTTATGCTACTAAAAGCCCTGAAACTAGCAATCCGGCTCTTTGGGCCGAAAAGAATTCCAATGCTCACCAAGCCCGCCATCCGCCAGCGCATGCGCCAGCTTCTTCGTGAAGTCTCCGCGGAAGCCAACGCGGCTCTCATCTCTAAACTCAAGCAGCACGCCGCATCGTGGCCCGCAGCGCAAATCGTCGCCATCTACGGCGGGCTGCGCGGCGAGCCCGATCTCATCGGCGGGTTTCTTCCATGGCTCATCGAGAAAGGCCACCAAGCCTCGCTGTTCGCCATCGAGGCCGAAAACCTCGCGCCGCGCCTCATTCAAAGCGAAGCCGATCTCATCCGCAGCAGCCTCGGCGCCTGGGAGCCACACGAAAGCTGCGCCAAGATCGAAATCGCCGCTCTCGACCTCATCATCGTGCCAGGGCTCGCTTTCTCATTGAAGCATCTCACCCGTCTCGGGCGTGGTGGAGGTTACTACGACCGTCTTTTGGCTCATCCGCAGTGTCGTGCCCGCCGCATGGCCCTGGCGCATGACTTTCAGCTAGTCGATGACCTGCCCGTCGAGCCGCATGACCAACGCGTGCATGAGATCATCACGGCGGCCGGTTGAGCTGTGCAACTTTGCTTCTAGGTCTGGGTTGAAGGCGGAAAACCACCTCCCCCGACCATGAAGGCCCCGTTGATTCTTGTTGCCCTTGTTATTGCTGTGCGCACCCAAGCCGCTGACGCGGCCGGAAACGCCCATGCGGCCCTGACGCCTGACCAGTTGAATTTTTTCGAGAAGAACATCCGTCCCGTGCTCGTCGAGCATTGCTACAAGTGCCACAGCAGCGATTCCGACAAGGTGAAGGGCGGCCTCACCCTCGACACGAAGCAGGGGTTGATCCTCGGTGGTGAGAGCGGTCATCCTGGAGTCACGCCCGGCAATATCAGTGAGAGCAGTGTTTATCAGGCGATGACGTGGAAGGACGAGGACATGCAAATGCCGCCCAAACAGAAGCTGCCGGACGATGTCATCGTGAACTTTAAAAAGTGGATCGAGATGGGCGCTCCTGATCCGCGCGAGCAGACTGTGGCAAACGCCACCGGCGGCCGGCGTGTCATCGACATGGACGAGGGAAGAAAACACTGGGCCTTTCAAAAGCCGGTGAAGCACGCGCCGCCCGCTGTGAAAACCGCTGGCTGGGCAAAAACCGACATCGACAAGTTCATTCTCGCCAGCATGGAGCAGGCCGGGCTTCACCCCGTGCATGATGCGGACCGGCCCACGCTCATCCGCCGAATCGCCTTCGACCTCACCGGGCTGCCGCCCACGCCGGACGAGGTGAAGGCCTTTGTTAGCGACACCTCGCCTGATGCGGTGCGGCGTGTGATCGACATGTATCTCGACTCCGAGCGCTATGGTGAAAAATGGGCGCGCCATTGGCTCGACGTGGCACGCTACGGCGAAAGCAGCGGCAAGGAAATCAACGTGCTCTACCCGCATGCCTGGCGCTACCGCGACTATGTGATCGAGTCCTTCAAAAAGGACAAACCCTATGACCAGTTCCTCAAGGAGCAGATTGCTGGTGATTTGATGAAGTACTCTACGAAGCACGAGCAGGCGGGAAAGATCGTGGCCACCGGATTCCTGGCCATCGGCTCCAAAGGGCACAACCAGCGCGACCGCCGCCAGTTCCAGATGGATCTCGTGGATGAGCAGATCGACACGATGTCCCAGGCGATGCTCGGCCTCACGCTCGCCTGCGCCCGCTGCCACGATCACAAGTTTGATCCCGTCACCCAGCGTGACTACTACGCGCTGGCGGGCATCTTCCTCAGCAGCGAGACGCTCTTCGGCACGCATGAGCAGTTGCAGAACGCGAATACGAGCCCGCTTATCGAACTCGACCGTGGCGCGGACCAAGTGAGTCCGCTGGCGAAGATTTCCCCCTCCGAGGTGCAGGAGTTGAAGCGTCGTTATGAACAGGCGGAGGAAAGCGCGGCGGAACTCCAGCGCACCGTTCTGGCCGCGCGTCAGCAGGGGACGGATCGCAGCAACCCAGCGGCCAGTTTTCTCCGCGTTCGCGCGGCACGTGACCGCGCAGAGTCGGTGAAGGCGGATCTTGATCTCTTTTATGAGGACGGCACGCCCCGTACCCTGGCCATGGGGGTCCTGGATCGCCGCGCGCCGGTGAACAGCCCGATTCTCGTCCGCGGTGACATCAAGCAACCCTCGGACCTTGTTCCACGCGGACTTGTCGAGGTGCTGTGTGCCAAGGGCGAGCCTCTCAACATCAGCCCGCAGAGCGGCAGCGGGCGTCTCGATCTGGCTTATTGGATTGCCTCGGAGGACAACCCGCTCACCGCGCGTGTCATGGCCAACCGCGTCTGGCTCAAACTGATGGGCGCGGGCATTGTCGCCACGCCGGACAATTTCGGCGTCATGGGCCAGAAGCCGACCCATCCCGAGCTTCTCGACCACCTGGCCGTCCTTTTCATGGAAAACGGCTGGTCGGTGAAGAAACTGATCCGCGAGATCATGCTCAGCCGCGTGTACCAGATGGGCAGCACGCATGACGCGGCCAATTTTGCCGTCGATCCTGACAACAAACACCGCTGGCGTATGAACCAGCGCCGTCTCGATGCCGAAGAGATCCGCGATGCGATGCTCAGCGTGTCCGGCGTGCTTGATCTTTATCCGGTGGATGGATCACCCGTCGCGCGTGCAGGCGAGGGGCGGGAGGGCATCTTCAACCTGCTGCGCGAGGTGAATTCCAAGCCCCAGCTCTACCGCAGCGTCTATCTGCCCATCATTCGCGACCAGATTCCCGAGTTCCTGAGTGTTTTTGACTTCCCGGACGCCAGTCTCGTCAATGGTGACCGCGAGACGACGAATGTTCCCTCTCAAAGCCTCTTTTTGATGAACAACACGCAGGTGCAGGCCGTGGCGGATGCCTTTGCGCAGCGTCTTTCTAACATGCAGGGCACGCCGGAGGAAAAACTCGCCCAGGCCTATTTGCTGGCCTTCGGACGCCAGCCCTCGCAGAAGGAACGTGACGCCCTCTTTCAGTTCTGGACGCGTTTCCCACAGGAAGCGTCCAGGAACAAGTCGATCCCGAAGGACAGCATCAAGGGCGTGTCGCTCGCGGCTTTTTGCCAGGCCCTTTTTGCCAGCGCGGAGTTCCGGTATCTGAACTGATTTCGTTCCGCCAGACATTCCCAACCTTCGGACGCTCAGGTGCCTCGTTGGCATCCGAGCGGCAATTTTTCTCTTCTGCAATCTCCTCATTCTCAAGGAACTGCATGCCGCTGGCAGCCTGCGCATCGGCATCGTCTCGAAAAATGTCGTGACATCCTCGCGGAAATTGGCTGGAATTTTCCCGTTCGCCGAAATTCCCGATGAACGCCGCCCTTCAATCCGTTGCAGGCAGGTCCTCCAAGGTGATTCACCTTGACGGCCTTGATGGGCATTTTGGGTTCTCGGTTCTCGTCGGTTCTCGTCGGTTCGTAGGCTTTCGAGGCGGCAGGGGGATCATCTCGCCGATCCGCATGCGGTGCATGCACGGCAAAGGGCATGCCCCCGCGTGCTTTGCGCCCTCTGGCACGGCTTGGTCGTGGGGTTTCGCGCCTTCCGACCTCTGACCTCTGGCTTCTGCCTTTCGACTGCTCCCTCCTCACCTGCCATCCCCACCCTCCGCCTCCTGCCATGAAGACCTTTCTCGCCATCTTCTCGCTCTGCTTTCTGGCCTGTGCGCCGCTGTGTGCGCAGAATGACAATTCGCAGCCGCTGACGCTCATCGGCTCGTCGCTTTCCATCCATGCGGAGACGTTTGACTGGGTGGAGGCCTCGGATGACGGCACCTACCGCACGGATGTCTATTCGACCTCCGATCTGAGCTACTCCGTCTCGGTGGTGACGAAGCTGCTGGTTCCGGGGCTGGCCTCCGTGTCCGGCAGCAGCTCGTGGGGCACAGTGGACGGTCATTTGAGCAGTGGCAGTTACGCGGAGAACTATGTGGAGTCCGGCACGCCGGGTTATGGGTCATGGGAGACCTGGACCTACTCGGTCGATCTGGCGGCCACCCAGGTTGCATGGACGCATGTCAGCGCGTCGGACGACGGCTCCGGCAACAGCTCGTCGTCCTGGGTAAACTCGGCCGGGGAGTGGGGCACGCGTTCGGACAGCAACGACGGCAATGGCAACACGTCCTGGAGCGAGTCCTGGGGCGAGGGCGCGACCACCGAGGGCACGCGGGAGGGAGGCTCGTCTTATGAGCATTCTCCAACGGGCGGCTTGTCCCTGTTTGGCCGGACTTTTGGCCTTACCAGCAGCCAGTCGGGCTGGGAGACGGAGACGCTGGACGGGGTGGAGACGGCGAATTCCGGCTGGGAGTCGCGGGCCTATTCGGACGGGGACAGCACACTGGAGGTGCTCGTGGACTGGGACTTGGTGGCGGAAACGGACTCCACCTCGATCAGCGGCTGGACGCCGGAGATCGGTGCCTTCAGCACCTCGACGGCGACGCAGGGCGTTTCTGACTGGAGCGCGGTGGTGTGGGACGCGCGCACGGCGCCCTCCTTCGCGCCGGACACGCTGTGGGTGAATGGCTGGCTGGTGAGCTGGCAGTCCGGCACCTTGAGCAGCAGCGGGGTGGTGACGGATGTGTATGCGGGGGCGGGCGGCCAGTTGGGGATGGTCATCAGCGGGGATGCGCGGGAGGTGGTGCTGGGGAACACCAGCGCGGT
Organism: Verrucomicrobiaceae bacterium; assembly: GCA_015075365.1. Classification (GTDB taxonomy): domain Bacteria; phylum Verrucomicrobiota; class Verrucomicrobiia; order Verrucomicrobiales; family Verrucomicrobiaceae; genus Prosthecobacter. Next base: position 685,981 of record JABTUN010000002.1, on the reverse strand, counting down.
GGTGAGCATCCAGGGCGCGGCGGCGGGCAGCGTGGGCAACAACCAGTCCTTCAGCATGACTGGCTGGACGGTGAGCAGCACAGGCGCGGAGGAACCCTCCAGCACGCCGTTTTTCCTGCCGTCGGTGCCGGTGCTGTGGGTGGAGGGCCTGGAGTACACCTTTGAGGGCGGGCTTTCTGACGGGAATGGCGGCCATGTGGACACCTACACGGCGCAGGGCGGGGCGGGCACGCTGCGCCTGGCCGGGAGCACGCCGGGCACCGCCCATGTGGCGGGCAATCTGCACACGGCCTTTTTCCACGGCAGCCTGGCCAGTGGTGCCTTCGCCATCACGGGGGCGGTGGTGGCTGTGAGCACGCAGCCGCCGCCTGCGGCGCTGCCGGAGGCGCTGTGGCTGCGCGGCGGCTTTTATGCGCCGGATGACGACCCTGCCACGACGGGTGTGTATGAGTGGGATCCGGACGGGCCGGGGAATGCGGAGGCGTTCACGCTGACGGTGGCGGCGGTGTCCGGCGGCTATGAGATCACGGGGGCGGATGATGTGGGCGCTTTCTCCGGCGTGCTGCCAGCGGGCGGCGGGCTGCATTTCCTGCATGCGGGGGTGGATGCCAGCGCGCCGCAGGTGGTGCCGGTCATCCAGGCGACGACGGGGACCGGGGCGGCGCTGGGCTCGGGGGAAAATCTCGACGCGCATCCCGGCCTGCCGCTGGCGGTGGAGGTGCAGGGTGACATTCTCGTCTTCAAAGGCACGCTCTCCGGCCCCGCGCGGGCGGTGTATGTGCCGGAGGACACGCGCACCGGGAAACGCTGGCTGGCGCTGCGCCTGGACACGCACGCGGCGAGCCTGACGGACCTGGGCTTTGCCCCGGCGGCGGTGACGGCGGGCAGCTACGACGCGCAGACGCACCTGTTCTCCACGCCCCATGGCAGCGGCAGCCTGCCGGAGTATGTGCACGCGGCCGATCCCGAAGTCAGCCATGCGCACTGGCGGCTGCCGCTGCCGGTGGGCATGGACCTGCCGCCCAGCTTCATCGTGCGCGGGCAGCCCTGGTGGTTCGCGGGCTGGGATGATTCGCCGAACGCCAACGTGGCCACTTACCGTGGCTTTTATGACGGGCAGATCATGACGGTGGACCATGCCATGCAGGATCCGGCGGCTCCCGTGGACCGCCTCGTGACGCTGGTGGACCCGGTGCACAACGCCGGGCTGACCAATCCCTTCCAGGAGACGCAGGGCACGCTCAGTGACGTGCGCCGCAGCGTGCGGCTGCGGGACGGCACCCTGGTGCTCTCCGGCAACGCGCTGGGCGGGCAGGAGATCATCACCCCCACCGATGACTACTCCCTGCACACGATCCGCTCGGACGTGGACATCATTGGAAACAACCTGTCCTTCGGGGTGCTGCAGGACGATGCCAGTCTGGCGGGGGCTCTGTTTGCCTTCCGGGACGACGGAAGCATTGCCTCTTTGCATTCCTCGCTCAGTCGGCAGGCTGCGGAATGGGTCTGGTGGAGGCAGGACAGCACGAATGTGAATGTCCTGCGCAAAGTCATGTGGATGGACCCGTCTCACCGGCTGTCCCTGTTCCCGCCTGAGGGGCCGGACCAGCCCGCCATCGTGCTGGACCCCGCTGGCACCAGCTCCCTAAAACATCCTCTGCGCATCCCACCGGGCGGAGACATCCCCATGGGAGCCTTCCAGGCGGGCGGCCGGCCCTGATCTCCAGAACCCTCTTTGCGCTGGAACCTCATGAGCCCGATGTGTTTTCGATTTTTCCGTGTTCCCCTGGTGAGAAACGGGGTGGCGGCCCTTTCGCTTGCCTCGCTGTTGGTGTGCCCATCAGGCGCTGTCTCCCCCGTGGAGCCCGCGTGGTGGGCGCAATACGAGGCTGTTGATCCCTACGGCCAGTCCGATGACTTTGCGGCGGCGAATGTGGGCCAGCTCAAGTACATCGCCTCCCGGGCCGCCGCAGCACTGAATGACGCGGAGGCGGCCGCACTGGTTCCGCTCAACGCTTCCCAGCTTCAGGCCAAGACCGCCATCGACGCCATGCTCGCCATGTGGAACCAGCCTCCGCTGCCCGATGTGAGCCGGGATGATTTTCAGGCCCTCAACGCAGGGCAGCTCAAGCAGGTGGCATCGTTGTTTTACGACAGGCTCGGCCTGCCGCATCCCTGGCCTGCCGTCAGCACCGATGACCATCAGATGGTCAATGTCGGCCAGCTCAAGCATGTCTTCGCCTTTGACCCACGGTTTCGTGGTGCGGTGGTGGCTGCTACTATTCCGGCCTCACTGCTTCAAGCTGCTGTTGATGCCTGGAATGCCCTTCCCACCAAGCCCGCCGGGTCCAGTCTCGATGATTTCGACGGTGACGGCAACCCGAACCTCCAGCAATACCTTTCCGGCCGCCCGCTCCTCGATCCGGCGGACTTGGATGGCGACCGCATTCCTGACAGCGTCGAAACGGCCAGCGGCGGCATCCTTGACCCGCTGCGCTTTGCCGATGCCGTGGCTGACTACGATAACGACGGCGTCATGAACCACGAGGAGCTGCTGCTCGCCCTCACCCTCGGCAGCGCCACCACGCCCGCCCGCACGGATACGCTCGAAGATGCCGCCGTCCTCGTGTGGAGCCTTCCCTTGGGCCGGCCCCTGATTCCACGTGTCGATCCTCTCCGCACTTTTTGGGAGGGAATCGACGCGGCGTGGCTCGATGAACAGGTGGGCCCCGGTTACGAATCGTGGCTGGAAGACCAGGATCTAAACACCAACGGGCTTCCGGACGGGCTGGAGGCCTTTCGCACAGCGGCGCTCGTGGATTTCACCTGGTCTCCCTACCCGGACATCGGCACCATCCAGTATCCTCCCCTGGCTTACGACCCCGCAGGCGGCACCATCGACGCTGATCAGGACGGCAACCCTGATTTTGACCGCGATGCCGATACCCTGCCCGATCTCTGGGAATACCGCTACCAGCTCGACCCGCGCGATCCCGGAGATGCCACGCTCGATCCCGATCAAGACGGTCTCAACAACCTCGCTGAATACCTTGCCGGCACCCATCCTCGGCTGGCCGACAGCGATGGCGACGGCTTCACCGATGGTGAGGAGTGGAATGCCTCCAGCCCCGCCAGCAATCCTCTGGCCGCCGCCTCCGTGCCGCCGCTCGTGCTCGCCATCGGCTCCGGCAGCGGCCAGCAGATCCCGGTGGGCAGCACCTCCGCCGCGCCGCTCATCGCGCATGTCACCCAGGGGGCGCGGCCCCGCCAGGGCGCTGCGGTGACTTTCTCCATGACATCAGGCGGCGGATGGCTGTATTCCACCTCAGTGGCCCAGGCATCCACATCACTCACCCTCAACACAGACACCCAGGGAAACGCGGTCGTGAACCTGCTGGCAGGCAGCACCACCGGCCCGGCGGTGGTCACCGCCACCCTCCCCTCGGGCGGGCAGGCCGTCACCTTTGCCCTCACCATCACCGCTGCACCCCCAGCCTACGGCATCGGCTCCCCCGCCTCCCCCTATGGCACTCCCTCGGGCGCTCAGTCTGTCCAGTCCAACCCTTTCGACAATTGGGACAGCATCTATGTCATCGAAGCGCACAAATCCCTGCTTGCCAGCTTTTCGGAGATTGAGCAGGAGGACGCAGAACCCTGGTCGGGCTTTGGCGGACATATAGCAAACATCTATTCCCCCCACTATTACACTCACCAGCTCCCGGAGGCTGAAACAGACAAGACCCCCCAGGCCATCGACGCCTTCAAGCAGGAGCCGTTTTATCCCCAAGGCAGCCCATACAATCACAGTCTTGGAACAGGCTGGAACAGCATCATTCTTCCGGATTACGCTATCTCCGACACCACATGGCCCCTGTTTGGGCCGGATGGAGAACAACGCCACAAATGGACAAGCTGGGGCGTGACCTCCCTGCGATTCGGCACCTACTCACCGCAGCTCCGCCTCAATTTGTCCTTCCTGGTCCTCGTCGAAACGGACACCGAATCAGCTTACGCAAACGCGCCGAGTGACCAGAAGAAGATCATCGCCAGCGGCTCGCTCCGGTTTCAAGACCGGAGCGTCTCCTGGTCCGAAAACCTCAACGACTTCCTCACCAAGGGCAAAAATCCCGGCGAAGTGATTCTCGACCCAGGGAAGAAAGCCTCCCAATATCTCGGTAGCACCAAAACCGGAAACATCGCCATCCGCCTCCTCCCGGTGGAGATAGACTCCAGAGACAGGGCAGTAACAGGCAAAATCCCCCACCTCGGAACCACGATGGGCGGGAACAAGAAATTCGAGATTGGTTTCCGTGGTGCAGGGAAGAACATCGGCAAGTATGAAATCCCGCAGAGCGGTTCTCCGCAGGGAGTCCACATCTACAACAGCGAGGAAGACATCTACAGTGACAGCGAGTTTGAAGCCGGAGTAACTGCCACCAACAAGAACCAAGAAGTGGTCTTGATTCGAGAAGGCGATGGAATCCGATTTTATACAGTCTCTGACGACCTTGGTCAGTTTGAAGTGCTGCTTTATCTTGATGGCTCGCTGATCGGCACGGTCACGCACGAGATGAAGAAAGAGGACGGCTTCGACCGCATGATTGCAGCGGCGGAGAAATTCATCGCTGGTGATGACCCATTGCCGATTGACGTGGATTATACCGAACCACCGCCGCCGCTAGCCGCTGCCGATGTGCCGCCACTTGGCGACGATGATCGCCAGAATCTCGCCGACAACGCTCCTGCCGATGTCCTTGGCGAGTTTGGACTTGGCTCCACCACAACAGCCGCAAGCTCATCAGAAGCCGGAACCACAGCAACGACAACATCATCGACAACCACAACCGCCGTCACGGTTTGGACAGATAAGGAGGAGTTCCAACTCTTCGTCCAACGAGTATTTGACGAGGCAACAACAACGCAATGGACCGTCTTCTCAGGAGTCCTCACCAACGCTGGCTACAACGTTAACCAAGCTCTGGGCAACGGACAACCGGGCTTCAACTGGCAACCAGGTGGAGTGCCAGCAACGCGGACAGACATCGACATGCCCGATCACATCCGCAATCGCGGATTAGTGGCTCGTGCATTGATGTATTGGATCAAGAGATTGATCACCGCTCATGTCGCTGTTGGTGAAGGCGCGGTCTTTGGCGTCTGGGACGGCGTTAAGGGTGACGTTGATGGAGTTGTCGAGACGTTGAAGATGCCTGTCACGGTCTTCAATATCATGAAAGACCCGTGGAAAGCCGCAGGGGAACTTCATGGTGCCTTCAAGACCATCAAGGAAATGGGCTGGGATGGTGTTAAGCAGCAGGTCAAAGGCATGTTCGATTCGTTCATGGTAGAGCAGCAAGGACGGCTTGAATGGGTGCTTGAAGGTGATGCACAAGACCCAGTTTATCTAAACGCCTACATGGGAGGATACCTTGGCGGATACATTGGTGAGCAAGTGGCTGTGACCGTGCTCACGGCTGGCATCGCCAAAGGCGGATTGGTTGGCAAAGCACTCAAGCAGGGAGCGCAGATCGTTACTACTACCCTGAACAACGCCGGAGATGTTGGGCGAAGGCTGCACAAGGCATCCAAGTCACTTGCGGATGCCTTTTCGCGCACGGCTCGCTCGGCTAACGAGGGACGAGCGGCAAGGCGGAGCGGTTCACTCTGTGGAAGCATCAACGGTTGTTTGGCCGCAGGCACCTACGTTTTGATGGCGAATGGATCAGCCAGACTCATCGACGATGTGCATGGTGGTGACAGCATTTTGGCAGACGATCCAAACGATGGATTGCCACCGTTCGCTGTTGCCGTGGAAACACAAATCGCCAACCGCGCTACGTCATGGATTGCCCTTGGATGTGACTTCAACAATGACCGCAAGGTTGATCAGACTTTGAAGCTCACCCCAGAGCATCCTGTGTTCTTAGTTGCTGGTGGATGGTCACGTGCAGCCGATGTCTTAACCGGTGATGTAGTGTTGTCTCCTGATGGTCACCATGTCACTGTTTGCGAAGCTCGTTCGTTCACGACAGACACCGCGAGCTTTAATCTCGATGTTGGCAACCCGAACACGTTCTTCGTGAGCGCGGATGCTCAAAACTGGATTTTGGTCCACAACGGTGAGTTCGACATCGGGCCATACTACAAGAAAGATGAGCCGTGGAAAAGACACCACGGAATCATGAACAAGTGGCTCGAAGTTCACTTGCCGTTCACTTACCAAAGTCGTGCTAGCGCTTCGTCATTCCCCTGCATCTCGCTCTCCAAAGCAGACCATGATTTAGCGACAAGTATGGAGCGCAACTTCATGCGTGGCAGATCGTATCACGATGTCTCCGCTTATGAGGCAAAGAAACTTTGCGAACAGATATTTGATGCGGTCGGAGTGCCTGGGCCAATGCGCACCTTCTACTTCCAGACCATGAACATCTGGTTACACAAGAAGCATCTGCCAACATGCCCATGAAAACTGTGGCCGGAATCATCAGCGAGGCCAATCAGACGCAAGGCTGCACCGTCGAGCCGCCCTCCGGCTTGCCCACACTTCCCCCAGGCTTCGCGCTGCCGCCCGACCTCCAAGAGTTTTACTCGCTCTGCGGAGGGTTGGACATGTTCCCCTCCGAAGACTGGGGCTGGCGAGTCGTAAAGCCGTCCGAGTTCCTGCGAGCTGATAAGGTCATCCTGGAACTAGTCTATCGAGATCATCCCGAGGACTTCGACGGCACACCATCCGAAGGGCTTTGCGTCATCGCAGTGAGAGGATGCGGGCCTGATTACATCAGCATTGACACCCATCCTGCCAGGCTTGGCCGCTGCTTTGATAGCTACTCCGGCGACCATGCAACAGAGAGCAGCCGGATCATTGCTTTGAGCTTCACCGAAATGCTCAACAAACTCTTTGAGAACCGTCAGGACATCATGTTTTGGGAAGATGCGTTTTACGGCTACTTCGGCCAGCCAGACAACAAGTTGAAGCTCCAGGGCCGTCCGTCTCCCAAGTTGCCGCTACCGTAGCTCGCCAACTCCAGCGCTTCGCAGAGCTCGCGGCTCCGCACCAAAAAAGATGCCAGGCATTCAGTGCTTGCAGCGCCCGACTTTCTTGCTCCCTTCCGCGCCGTGAAAGCCAAGATTTCCCCTCGTTCCCAGTCTCTTTCGCTCGAAGACCAGCTTGTCGGCATTGAGGCCAAAACCGCTCCCTATCCTGCCGCGCGGTCGTGGTCCGGAGGCAGGCGGCGCATCGTGGGGAAGGGGCCGCTGGAGTCCTACTGCTACCATGCCATGTCCCGCACCTGCGGCGGGGAGGTCCACTTTGATGACGTGGAGAAAGAAGCGCTGCGTCGCCTCCTGTGGAAGATGAGCGAGTTTTGCGGGGTGAAGGTCGTGACCTACTGCGTGATGAGCAACCACTTCCATGTGCTGGTGGAGGTGCCCTGGCGTGAGGTGTGGCTGCGGCGCTTCGAGGGGCCGGAGGGCGAGCAGAAGCTGCTGGAGCACCTGCGCACGCTCTACAGCAAGACCTTCGTCGGCCTGCTCAAGGACGAGCTGGACGATCTGCGCCGTCGCGGAATGACCGCGCTGGCGGAGGAAAGGCTGGAGGCGATCAAAAGGCGCTTCTGCGACCTTTCGGTGTATGTGAAGGAGGTGAAGGAGCGCTTCAGCCGCTGGTTCAACAAACGGCGCGGGCGCAAAGGCACGCTCTGGATGGACCGCTTCAAAAGCGTGCTGGTGGAGGGCAAAGGCGAGCCGCTGCACACGATGGCGGCCTACATCGACCTCAACCCCGTGCGAGCAGGCCTGGTGAAGGACCCGAAGGACTACCGCTGGTGCGGCTACGCGGAGGCATTAAGCGGCAGCCGGAGGGCGCAGCGCGCGATGAGCAAGGTGACGGCGAAGCCGGTGGACGGCTGGGAGAGCGCAGGCGGAGCGGAAGCGTATCGAAAGCTGCTCTACAGCCACGCGGTGGAGGTTCGCAGCGCGGACAAGAGCGAGGTGGTGCGGCGCGGCGTGAGTCCCGAGGAGTCGAAAGCAGTGCTGGAGGCCAAAGGGAAGCTCACGGCGGCGGAGCTGGTGCGGTTGCGAGTGCGCTACTTCAGCGACGGGCTGGTGATCGGGGGCAAAGAGTTCGTGGAGAACATCTTCGGGCAGCACCGGGAGAAGTTCGGCCCACGACGGAAGGATGGAGCGCGAAGGATCGCGGAGAGCGCAGGCGGCTTGTTTGCGCTGCGCAGACTGCGGAAGCGGGCCGTTGAGCAGCGGCAAGGCCCCATGGATGACCGCGGAAGAGCGATGAGTGACAAACCGGACCGGATGAGAACCGGGGCGACGATTGCTTGACCCATACCCCGCGTCGTCACCTATTGTGAAAAGCGGCGATTGCTGTCTGAGCGTGGCGTGTCACTTGCCGCGCGCCAGCACGACGCGGAAACCGATCGTGTTCCGCCGGGTGTCCGGCGGCACGCTTTGCCTGGCAGAGGCCTGCAACTCGTCCTGCAGGGCGCTGCGCCAGTTGCCACCGCGCAGCGTCGCGTTCGGAGTTTTGGGCTTCTCGCCGTTCTTTGGAGCTGGCGCGGGTTCGTAGTCCGTTTCCACCCACTCGCTGACATTGCCAGCGAGTCCACTGATGCCGTCCTTGTTCGGCGGCAGCACCGCCACGCTGGCCAGATTGGGGAATTTGTCCTCGTAGCCGGCGATCACGATGTCCAGGCTGGCCTTTCGGGCGGCATTCGGGTCCGCCAGATTGTCCACGCCGTTCGGCGGTGGCCAGTCGTAGCCCCAGGGATACACGCCGCGGATGCGGCCGTTGCGTTCCGCAGGCGTGGCACCTCGTTCAGGCGGCAGGCCGGCCGCGCGGCTCCATTCCTCATCGGTGGGCAGGCGGTACACGTCCTTGGGGCCGATCAAGCCGGCATTGCGCTCACGCTCGGTCAGCCAGGCGCAGAAGGCGCGCGCCTCGGTGCGGTCCACAAAGGTGACCGGCAGGGTGCCTCCTTTGTTGCCGCCGCTCTCGTCTGTCCGGCCAGGCTTCCGCACGCCTGTGGCGCGGCTGTACTCCAAGTAGTCGCGGTGCCGGGTTTCCCAGGCGGACATCATCAGGTTGTCGGAGAGGGGCACCAGGCGCATGCCCAGGCTGTTCGCGCTCCACTCGCGGCCGAATTTCACTGCCTCGCGCGTTTTCATGTCGGCGAAGAACTCGGACAGCTCTCCCTCCCGCACCTCTCCCTCCAGCACCACGTCCGCGAAGCCCTCCGCGCGCAGTTCCACCTCGAAAGGCCCCGTCCGCACGCGCGGCAGTTCCAGCGGCGTCTCCCCCAGCAGTTGCTCGTGTAGATAGACGCGTACTTTGTCTGGCTGGCTGCGCACTGTCACGCTGCCGTAGGTCTGCTGCTCCACGCGCAGGTGAAAGGCCTGCCAGTCCTTGTCGTCTCCTGCGGAGGAAGTGTCGTCCCGGTCATCCGGCATCTCCGCCGGCTCCGGCTGGCCGCTTTCCACAAAATAGAACGGCTCGACCACATAATGATGCTCCTGGCTCAGGTAGGCACCGTTACGGTCCAGTTCCGTGAGCCAGTAGCGGAAGGCCTCCGCATCTCCCACCGGAACCACGACGATGTAGGCGCTTTCGCGGTCACGTCCCGGCTGGGAGCGCACCACCTTGCCCTCGAAGGAGCGTTTTCCTGCCTCCAGGAAGCGGCGGAAAAACTTCATCTCCACCGGATCCTGGCTGATGTGTCCTCCCGCGCCCGGCTTGAAGCTCATCCCGATGCTGTTCGTCCAGCGCTCGCCCTTTTGAGGGAGGCGCGTGGCCTCCATCTTGAGGTCAAACACCGCCGGTTTTTCGTCACTGGCCGTGTGCTCGATTTCGAGCTGCTTATGGCCTGGCAGACGCAGTTGGTAGAGAATGGGAACCCCCTCGGCGGGGAACAAATCCAGCGGCGTTTCCCCCATCTTCTCCTGGCCGGCATACACCACCGCTCCGGGCGGTGTGGTGACGATCCGGAGGCGCGGCTCCCCGCCCTTCAGGGCGACCAGGTTCGCGGAGCGCTGCTGCTTGGCCACCCACATGCCCACCCCACCGCCGATCATTGCCACGACCAGCGCCGCCGCGACCGCCCAGGTCCACAACACGCGTCGGCTGGAGGGCAGTGGTTGCCCGCGCAGCGCCAGCGCCATCTCCGCCGCGTTCACAAAGCGGTCCTTGGCCTGCGGCGCGCAGGCTGTGCAGATCACATCATGCAGCCTGCGCCACACGTCGAGCCGCTCCCCGGTGTCGCTGCATGAGGGCAGATCCGGAAAATCCAGGCGGTCTTTGCCTGTGCTCGCCTCATAGAGCACCATGCCCAGGGAAAAAATGTCCGACGCGGCCGATCCCGGGCCCTCAGGGGCCACAAAGCCCTCCGTGCCCACAAAGCTGCGCTGCCCTAGCAGCGCCACCAGCCCGATATCCGCCAGTCGGCATTTTCCGTCGATGAAAATGAGGTTGGAGGGCTTCACATCGCGGTGGATGAGCTGGTTGCGGTGCAGGTAGTCCAGTCCTTCCGCAATGTTTACCCCCAGCTTCAGGCAGGCATCCGCCGAGAGCTGCTTGTCCCGCCGCATTTGCAGGCCCAGCGTGTGCGGCTTGTAGCTGTCCACGTCGATGTCTCTGCCGCGCTCCAGGTCATCCGCCAGCTCCATCACATAGTAGTAAAAGCCCGCCTCCGCGTTGCGGCCCACCTGCAGGATCGGCACCAGCCCCTCATGGCGGCGGGAGACCGGCTCGAACCGCTTCAGCGCCTCAAATTCCCGCTCAAACGAATCCGGGCGGTCGTAGTCCTCACGCCACACCACTTTGACCGCGCGTAGCGCGCCAGTGACGCTGCGTGCCAGCCATACCTCGCCAAACGCGCCGCGTCCGATCAGACGAAGCGTCTCATGATCGCGGATTTCCGGTGCGGCGGTGCGGATATGGGGCTGCATGCGGTGGGTTGGGCTGCCCAGACTACACCGCGCCGCCGCCGGAGGCAAAGCGGAACCCGCGCGGCAGCGTTGTCCTTGATCCAGGCCCGTCGCCGTGCCACTCCCCGGCATCTGGCATGACATCTGCACAGATGGTGTCAGGAACCTCGTAAAATTGGCGCGTGAACGGAGTTTTTCTTGTGCCCTCCTGGCTCCACGCTAAACGCTGAAACTTCTCTTTCACTCAACGCCCACCCCCGCCGTCCCACGCCATGTCATCCATTGTCTCCAAAGGTCTTGAAGGTATCGTCGCCGCCGAAACACGTCTTGGTGAGGTCAAGGGGGCGGAGGGAGTGCTGTTCTACTGTGGTTACGACATCAATGAGCTTGTGAAGGTCAGCTACGAGGAGGTGGTCCATCTCCTTTACTACAACAAGCTCCCCAATCAGGCCGAGCTCGACAAGCTCACCACCGCGCTCCGCGCCGAGCGTGAGCTGCCCCAGGGCGTTATCGACTTCCTCAAAAACGCGCCGAAGTCCGCCAAGCCCATCGACATCATGCGCACCGCCGTGAGCATGCTTGGCTGCTATGATCTCACGCGCCACGACATCGATGTCAGCGAAAACCTTGCCACCGCCATTCGCCTCACCTCCCAGATCGGTGTCATCGCCGCCTACTTCCACCGCGCGCGCCAGGGTCTCGACCTGCCCCCTGTGCGCAAGGACCTTTCCGAGGCCGCCCACTTCCTCTACCTCATCAATGGAGAGGTGCCCAGCAAGGAGGCCGAGCGCACGCTCGACATCGCCTACATCCTCCACGCCGAGCACGGTTTTAACGCCTCCACCTTCACCGCCCGCGTGGTCGCCTCCACCCTGAGCGACATGTATTCCGCCATTTCCGCCGCCATCGGCGCCCTCAAGGGGCCCCTTCACGGCGGCGCCAATGAAGGTGTCATCCACATGCTCCAGGAGATCGGCGATCTCGACAAAGTGGACGCCTGGGTCGAGGACGCCCTCGCCCAAAAGAAAAAAATCATGGGCATCGGCCATCGCGTTTACAAAGTGCTCGATCCCCGTGCCCCGCACCTCCGTGAGATGGCCGTTCAGCTCACCCAGCAGCTCGGCGAGCCCAAATGGATCCAGATGTCCGAGCGCATCGCGCAGATCATGCGCGAGCGGAAAAACCTCAACGCCAACGTCGATTTCTACTCCGCCACGGTGTACTACAGCCTCGATATTCCGACGGACCTTTTCACGCCCATCTTCGCCATCGCCCGCATGAGCGGCTGGACTGCCCATGTGCTGGAGCAATGGAGCGAAAACCGCCTCTTCCGTCCGCTGAGCGAGTACACCGGCAAGCCTTACGGCCAGAAAGTGGTGCCCATCAACGAGCGCTGAGGAGCGTTGGTCACAAGATCACGCCCGGCTCATACGTCGCGCCTTCCGGATACTCCTTCGTGATGGTGTCCACGCGGGCGCAGAAGGCATCGACCTGTTCGGGGGCATCGCCGGTGTTGTTTTTGCCCGCGGCGACGAGGCGCTGCATGTCGGCATCCGTGAGCGTGAGACGTGAATCGGCCACCAGACGGCTCAGGAGGTCGTTTTCGCGCACTTTGCCGGTGCGCATGTCTTTGGCCACCTGCACGGCGTGCTCCTTGATGACCTCGTGCGCCGTTTCGCGGCCGGCGCCGGCTTTGACGGCCTCCATCATGACCGTGGTGGTCAAAAGGAACGGCAGGTAACGCATGAGTTCCTGCTCGATGACGGACTCGAAGACCTCCATCTGGTTCAGGATGGTCAAAAACGTCTCCAGCAGGCCATCGAGGGCCAAAAAGGCATCCGGCAGCATCACGCGGCGCACCACGGAGCAGGACACATCGCCTTCGTTCCACTGATCACCGGCGAGTCCGGCCGCCATGGCCAGATAACCCTTCAAAATGACATGAAGGCCATTCACGCGCTCGCAGGAGCGGCTGTTCATCTTGTGTGGCATCGCGGAGGAGCCCACCTGGCCTTTGGCAAAGCCTTCGGAGGCCAGCTCATGCCCGGCCATGAGGCGCAGCGTGCGGGCAAAGCTGCCCGGACCGCTAGCGATCTGGCAAAGCGAGCCGATGACCTGCATATCGAGGCTGCGCGGATACACCTGACCGACCGCACCGAAGGCGGCGGGCATGCCGAGGTGATGTAAGATGCGATTTTCGAGCTCGGAGGCCTTTTTCGCGTCTCCATTAAAGAGGGTGATTTGATCGAGACGGGTACCGACTGCGCCTTTGAGGCCGCGGGCGGGATAGGTGGCGATGACGTTTTGTAGATCGCCAAAGGCCAGCAGCGTCTCCTCGCCGAACATGGCAAGGCGTTTGCCGAGTGTGGTGGCCTGCGCGGCGACGTTGTGCGTGCGAGCGGTGAGCGGAATGTCACGCGTCTGCGCGGCGCGGCGCGCGATGCCAGCAAGCACGGCCACCATTTTGCGGCGGATTTCGAGCAAAGCGCGGAACACTTGGAGTTGTTCCACATTCTCCGTCAGGTCGCGGCTGGTCATGCCCTTGTGGATGTGCTCGTGCCCGGCGAGGTCGCAAAACTCCTCAATGCGTGCCTTCACATCGTGACGCGTGATGCGCTCACGCTCCATGATGGAGGCCACGTTGATTTGATCCTTCACCTTTTCGTAGGCCTCGATGACGCCGTCCGGCACGGGGATGCCGAGATCACGCTGGCCTTTGAGCACGGCGATCCAGTAATCGCGTTCGAGCCTCACTTTGCCTTCCGGCGACCAAAGGGCGCGCATGGGGGCGGTGGCGTAGCGTTCGGCGAGGACGTTGGGAATGGAATCAGACATGGGGCGCGGAGGATGGAGGGGACAGGGTGACGTTCAACATCGAAGGTTTTTCTTCCCCTCGGATTCTCTGTTCCGTAATGTCCCGCGCTGCACATCTCGCGAACCCATGAAAGCCCCCGCCGCCGTCCTCTACGAAGCCCGTACGCCCCTCCGCATTGAGGAGGTCGAGATCCTCCCGCCGCAACGCGGCGAGGTGACGGTGCGGATGAAAGCGGCGGGTGTGTGCCACAGCGATCTGCATGTGATGAAGGGCGATCTCACGATGCCGATGCCCATCATCCTCGGCCATGAAGGCAGCGGCGTCATTGAGACGGTGGGGGAGGGCGTCACCAGCGTGCAGCCGGGAGATCATGTCATCCTCGTGTGGCGCGGCTCGTGCGGACGGTGCGAATACTGCGCCGGCGGCAGGCCCGCGCTGTGTGACATGGGCACCGCGATGCGCTTCACCGGGCTGATGCCGGACGGCACCACGCGCTTCCGCAACGCCGCGGGCGAGAGTGTCCGCCACTACGCCGGTGTCTCCGCCTTTTCGACCTTTTCCACCATGCCGGAGGCCAGCGTCGTGAAAATCCCGCCGGACTTCAGCTTTGAAAAGGCCGCGCTGATCGGCTGCGGCGTCATCACTGGCGTGGGCGCGGTCATCAATGCCGCGCAGGTGCGTCCGGGCAGCACGGTCGCCGTCATCGGTGCAGGCGGCATCGGTCTGAACATCGTCCAGGGTGCCCGAATCGCCGGGGCGCGCCAGATCATCGCCGTGGACCATTTTGCGCGCAAAGAGGCGGACGCGCGGCGTTTCGGTGCCACGGATTACATTGACGTCAGCGATGGCAAGGACCCGGTGGAGGCCATCAAGGCGCTCACCGGCGGCAAGGGCGCGGATTTCGCCTTTGAGGCCTACGGCAGCGGCAAAACCACGGAGCAGGCCTACGACGCCACGAAAAAGGGAGGCACATGCGTGGTGGTGGGCATCACCAGCGCCGCCGACCGGGCCGCGATCAACATCAACCAGCTCGTCTATGCCGAGAAGACGCTGCGCGGCAGCATCTACGGCACCACAAGGCCGCGCACGGATCTTCTCACTCTCATTGACATGCACCATGCAGGCCAGCTCCTGCTCGACGAGCTTGTCACCAGCCGCCATCTTCTTGGCGGGATCAACGAGGCCTACGCGGCCCTTCAGCGGGGCGAGGTGGCGCGCAGCCTGATTGTGTTTGAGTGAGTTTGCTCAGCCGCCGATCGCGATCATGCGGCGGTTGGGCTGGTAGTTATGGCGGAAGTCGTGCTCCTTGGGCTTGCGGGCCACCACGTTCTGAAAAAACGCGGCCAGCTCCGCATCGCTGCATCCGGCGCGCAGCACCGCTCGCAGGTCGAATTCGAGATAGCTGCCCAGGCAGGGGCGCAGCTTGCCGTCACTGGTCAGGCGCAGTTTGTTGCAGGTCTCGCAGAAATGCAGGTTCGTCATCGCACCGATGAAGCCGATGCGCTGGCCGGTGGAGGATACTCGATGATAGACAGCGGGGCCGTTGGTCTTGAAGTCCGGTTCCTCAATCAGCGGTCCGGTGGTCTGCTCGACCAGCTTTTTGGCCGTGGCGACGGGAAGAAAGTTGTCCTCGCGCAGGACTTCCTGGGTGCTGACGGGCATCAGTTCGATGAAGCGCAGCAGGGCGTTTTTTTGGGCCGCATAATCCACCAGGGCAGGCAGTTCGCGCTCTGTTTGGTTTTTCATGAGCACGCAGTTGAGGCGGATCGAGTCAAATCCGGCCTGGATGGCCGCGTCGATGCCCTCAAGCACGCGCGGCAGCAGATCACGGCTGGTCGTGCGCTGATAAACGGCCCGGTCGAGCGAATCGAGCGAGATGTTCGCGGTGCGCACGCCGGCGCGGACGAGTTTTTCCGCCAGCGTGAGCCCGCCCTCGGTTTTCGCGAGCAGCGTGCCGTTTGTTGAAATCCCCACGCTTTCGATGCCAGGTGTCTGCGTCAGCACGCCGCAGAAATCGGCGATGCCGGGCCGTGTCAGCGGCTCGCCTCCGGTGACACGGATGCGCTTGATGCCAAGAGTGGCCCCTACGCGGACGACACGGGCCATTTCCTCATAGGTCATCGTCTCGTCCTTGGGAAACCATGCCTGCTCCTCCTCCGGCATGCAGTAACGGCAGCGCTCGTTGCAGCGGTCCGTGACGGACACGCGCAAGTAGGAGATGTGATGGCCGAATAGGTCTTCCACGAGGGTTGGGAGCTTCCGTGCTATTTCTTTGCCCAGCCGTCCTTCAACGTGACGGTGCGGTTGAAGACCGGGGCTCCGGGCTTCGAATCGACTGGATCGGCGTAGAAGTAGGCGACGCGCTCGAATTGCCAGTGCGAGCCCGGCGCAGCGTCTTTGAGCGAAGGTTCAAGCTTGGCGTTGGTGAGCACTTCGAGCGAGTTGGCATTGAGGAACTGCGTGAAGTCGCCGTCCTCGCCGGCATCGGCATCGGGCGTCTCGACGGTGAAAAGGCGGTCGTAGAGGCGCACGGTGGCATCGATGGCATGACGGGCGCTCACCCAGTGGATGATGCCTTTTGGCTTCGGACGGCCTTCGGGCTTCACGCCGTGGCGCGTGGCCTCGTCGTAGGTGCAGCGGAGCTCGGTGATGTTGCCCGCGGGATCTTTGACGACCTCTTTGCAGATGATGCAGAAGGCAAATTTCAGGCGCACCTCGCCACCGGGCTTCAGACGATGGAAACCATCGACCGGGACTTCCATGAAGTCATCGGCGTCGATATAGACTTCACGGCAGAGCGGCACCTGACGCGTGCCCGCGGCGGGATCTTCGGGATGATTGGCGGCCTCGAAATACTCCACTTTGTCCTCGGGGTAGTTTTCGATCACGACCTTGATCGGGCGCAGCACGCCGTAGGCTCGGCGGGCGACCTTGTTGAGGTCCTCGCGGATGGCGTGCTCCAGCAAGGCGATCTCGGTGAGCGAATTGAACTTCGTGAGGCCGATCGTTTTGCAGAAGCTGCGGATGGCGGCCGGTGTGATGCCGCGACGCCGCATGCCGCTGATGGTGGGCATGCGTGGATCGTCCCAACCGCCGACGAGTCCTTCTTTAACGAGGCGGAGCAGCTTGCGCTTGCTCATGACCGTGTAGCTGAGGTTCAGGCGGGCAAACTCACGCTGATACGGATTGCCGGGCAGGCCATCGACGTTGTTGATGAGCCATTCGTAAAGCGGGCGATGCACCTCGAACTCGAGCGTGCACAGGCTGTGCGTGATGCCTTCCAGCGCATCGCTGAGCGGATGCGCGTAGTCATACATCGGGTAGATGCACCAGGCATCGCCGGTGCGGTGGTGATGGGCGTGAAGGATGCGATACAGGGCCGGATCACGCAGGTGCATGTTCTGCGAGGCCATGTCGATCTTCGCACGGAGGACTTTTTCGCCTTCTTTGAACTCACCCTTCCGCATGCGGCGGAAGAGATCGAGATTTTCCTCCACGCTGCGCTCGGCGAACTTGCTGCGCGTGCCCGGCGTGGTCAGCGTGCCGCGATTCTGGCGCATCTCCTCCTGCGTCTGGTCATCGACATAGGCGAGCCCTTTGCTGATGAGCTGCTCGGCGAAGAGGTAGAGCTTCTCAAAGTAGTCGCTGGCAAAGAACATGTGCTCGCCCCAGTCAAAGCCGAGCCACTTCACGTCAGCTTGGATGCTCTCAACGTATTCGACCTCCTCCTTCGTCGGATTCGTGTCGTCAAAGCGCAGGTGGCAGCGGGCATTCGGCGCATGCTCCTGGGCGAGGCCAAAGTTCAGGCAGATGCTCTTCGCGTGGCCGATGTGCAGGTAGCCGTTTGGTTCCGGCGGGAAACGGGTGATCACCTGGCCGCCATTGCGTCCTTCCGCCAGATCGGCGGCGATCATTTCGCGGATGAAATCGAGAGAAGCGGGGGCGTTGGTGGCAGGTTCGGACATGGAGGGGCGGAGTTTGGGCGCAAACGGGGAAGTTTAAAGTTCCAAGTTCATGGTTTCATGCTGCGTGGAAGAGATTCGAGACATGAAACTTGAAAGCCAGGGGACGGAGGCGATAGCGTCTCCCATGGCATTGCCCCCGTCCCCTGTCCTCACCATCGCCGGCTCTGATTGCTCGGCCGGAGCGGGCATTCAGGCGGACATGAAGGCGATCACCGCCAACGGCGGTTACGCGCTGACGGCGCTGACGAGCGTGGTTTCGGAGACGCCTGGCCTGGTTTCGCAGATCCGTTTTCTCGACGCGGATTTCATCGCGGACCAGATCCGGGTCTTGTTCGGTGCTTTTCCCATCCGCGCGGCGAAAACGGGCATGCTGGGTGGTTCGGAGCAGGTTCTCGCGGTGGTCCGCGCCTGGCGCGCGCACGCCGGCGGCATCCCGCTTGTTGTTGATCCGGTGATGGTCGCCACCAGCGGCGGGCGTCTCCTGAAGGACGACGCGGTGGCGGCGCTGTGTGAGGAATTGCTGCCGCTCGCCACACTGATCACGCCGAACATGGACGAGGCTGAGGTGCTGTGGGGCCGCGCGGTCACCACACGGGATGAAATGGCCGAATGCGCGACGGAACTGGCCGCCCGCTTTCAGACCCATGTTCTCGTCAAAGGCGGTCATCTGGCAGGGGATGCGGCGGCGGATGTGCTGGCTGGCAGGGAAGGGCTTTCTTGGCACGAAACGGTGCGCACACCGGGCGTGCATACGCATGGGACCGGATGCACCTGCTCCTCGGCGATCGCAGCCTGCCTGGCGGGTGGCATGGATCTGCGCGCTGCGGTAACCGCAGCCAAAAAGTACGTCAGCAGCGCCATCATTCAGCATTTTGCATGGCCGGATGCCAGGGTTGGCGTGCTGCATGCGTTGAACCACTTTCCGAAATGATGTCACGCGCTGTCATGTCCGTCCTGCTGCCCCTCTCCTCCGTGCTCGCGGTGGAGCAGCCTCCGGATCTGACCCAAAACGGCATCCAAACTGCCTTTCGCGTGCTGCAGAGCGAGTACATCCGCAGCGGCGACCTGACCTTCGATGAACTGAACCGCGCAGCGCTCCTGGGGCTGCTTGAGCGCCTGCAATTCGGCGCGCAGATCGTCCCGCGCAGTGAGGAAACCCGCGAGGCCGGGCCCGGCGGCGTTCAGGCGGACATCCTGCGTCCTGGGATCGGCCTGCTGCGGCCCCGGGCTTTTCGGCAGCAGGAGTCCGCTGAGATGGAGCGCCACCTCGCCGCCTTTGTGCAGCAGGGGATGAAGCATCTGATCCTCGACCTGCGCGTGCCGTCGCTGCCGGGGGACTTTGATGTGGCCGCGGCCATGCTGGGCCTCTTTGTGCCGGAGGGGGAGGTGCTGTTTAAGACAAGACAGATGCGGGAGTCCGGCACGGAGGTGCAGCGCTCCGCGCGAGCGCCGCTATGGACAGCTTCCGTGCTGGTGCTGGTGGACGAGGAGACTTGTAACGTGGGGGAGGCCATCGCCGCCGTGCTGCGCCAGCGGAAGCAAGGCATGCTCATCGGCGCGCCCACACGCGGCGCGGCGGTGCGCTACGAGACAATCCCCGTGGATGCGCGCTGGTCGCTGCGGTTTGCCCGGGCGGAGGTGCTGATGGCGGATGACAGTTCCATCTTCCAGAAGGGACTGCGGCCGGATTTTCCAGTGGCCTTGGATTCCAAGGAAAAGCACGCCTTGTTCGATGCGGAGGGCCGCACGCGTCCGGCGGACACCATCACCGAGACGCCACGGCAGCGCTTCAACGAGGCCGCTCTCGTGGCCGGCACCAATCCGGAACTCGACACCTACATCCGCCGCTCCAGTGGCGGGACGCTGCCGGAGGACCTGCCCAAGGCACAGGACCGCGTGCTGCAGCGTGCGGTCGATTTTCTGCTGACAACCGACCATCTCCAGGGGGCCAAGATCGACTGGAATCGCAAACCGCCTGCCGAGCCGCCTGTGCCCAAGGCCCGGCCTGTAAATCCCTGATGGACGCCGAAATTCCTGACAAGCTCGAAACCCAGGTCGTCATCCAGCGCGTGCTTGGCGTGCGCACCTGCCATGCCTCCCTGCCAAACGGCAAGGTCGTGCTGGCCTTCATTGACGCGAAGAAGCCGCGTTTCCCGCTTGTGGAAGGAAGGCGGATGCCGGCCCGCATGGATGTGGCGGATTTTTCACGCGCGGAGCTCATTGGAGCCGGTGACAGCCCGGCCTGACATCAAGATTCGCAGGAACAAGCAAATTTTGACATCGCACCCACGTTTCAAAGCGCATCCATGAAGCCCATCCTGCCACTCCTTCTCGCCACCGCCGCCTTTTGTGTCCTCCACGCCGAGGACAAGCCGAAATCCACGCCTGAAACCACCGCCAAGCCCCCCATTGTGAAAACCGAAGAAGACTGGAAGAAGATCCTGACCGACGAGCAGTTCCAAGTGACCCGCATGCGCGGCACGGAGCGTCCGTTTGGCAAGATTTACGAGGAGTTCGAAAAGCAAGGGGAGGGAACTTATTATTGCGTGTGCTGCGGCGCGGAGTTGTTCACCTCCTCGGAGAAGTTCCACTCCGGCTGCGGCTGGCCCTCCTTTTACGATGCCTCCAAGGCCAAAAACGTGCTGGAGCGCGCGGATAACAGCCACGGCATGCGCCGCGTCGAAACCGTCTGCAAGCGCTGCGATGCCCACCTGGGGCACGTCTTTGAGGGAGAAGGCTTCAAGACGCCCACGGACCGCCGCTTCTGCATCAATGGCATCGCGCTGAAATTTGTGCCCAAGGGCGGCGAGGCTCCCAAACTCCTCGAAGTCGCCTCCGATGAGGTGCAGAAGAAAAAGGCCGAGGTCGCGAAGGAAGGCGGCACCGCGCCGGGGAAGTAAGGCCCCTCATGTCACCGCCAGGGAGGATCCCATGCCTCCATCGCCAGTCCGGCGGCACCGAGCGCGCCGGATTCCTTGCCCAGTGCCGAGGGAACGAGTTGCAAGGGTGCGTGGCGCAGCGGGGGCAGGAGTTCCTGCGCCGCGGTCGTGATGTCCTGGCAGAAGCGCGCACCCAGCGCCCGCAGGGGGCCGTGCAGGAAAAAAATCCGCGCATCGATGAGCAACTGCGCCATGCCCAGCACGCGGGCGTATTTCTCCACGCAGTGGTCCCAGGCTGCTCCGGTCTGCTCGGACAGCGCCGTAAGCGCCGCTGGCAGGTCGGCAGGCGGTGCCATTTCAGGCGGCGCACCGGACAGGTCCCGCCAGATCGTCTGCGCGGACAGCGCGTCATAGACATACCCGCCGCCTTTCTCCAGCGGCCACGGCCAGAGGCCAATCTCCCCCGCTCCATGGTGCGCCCCCGGCATCAGACTGCCATCCTTCACAATGCCCATGCCAAAGCCATTGCGCGCGCGGACAATGACAAAGTTGTCCTCCGTCCGGCCCGCGCCAAACCAGCGCTCCGCGAGGGCGATGACGTGCAGGTTGTTTTCAACGGAAACGGGCACGCCAAAGCGTTCACGGGTGCGCTCCGCCAGCGCCATGCCGCTCCAGTCCGGGGTGAACTCCGCGTAGAGGACCACGCCGGAGCCTGGATCCACGAAGCCTGTGGAACCAATGCCGATCCCGAGCATCGGCCCGGTGGCACCCGGACGCAGTTCCTCGATGCAGCGATGGATTTCATTCAGCAGGTCCAAACCGCCGAGGTCAGGAGGGAGGAGATGAACGATGACCTGTTCGCATTCGCCGGCAAAGTTCAGCCGGGCGGCCTGCATGCGGCCGTTGGTGAACTCCACCCCGGCAAACCAGCCAGCCCCAGGCAGCAGGCGCAGCAGGCGTTTGGGCCGGCCGACCGTTCCTTGTTCGATGCCTGACTCCTCGACAAAGCCGCGCTGGATGAGGTCGTCCACATGCTGCCCCATGGTTGAGGGGGAGATGCCGACCTGCCCTGCCAGTTGCGCGCGCGATGAGGTCCCGTCGATCCGGATGCCCCTGACGATTCGTGCGTACATTCGCAGTTGGGAGATTTTGAACGTGCGCATCGGAATGGGGCTGAAAACGGCCGGACGAGGAGATTTTCTCCAAATTCGCATTTATTGCGGTCTTGGATTCAACTCTCTCTTATTCCGCTCGTGTGCACACTCCGCCTGTGATGGCGGCCATCTGCTGGAGAAGGGACAGTTCACCGAACACCTTAGGCATGTCCTCGCCGATGCTGACCGTATTAAAACGTACCCGGTGGCGCTGGTGAATCTGGCGGGTGATCTCCAGCACCATCTCCGGTGTGCCGTCGCCGGGCTGTCCGTCGCTGAGGAAAAAAATCGTGTCGAGATTCGCGTCCGGCAGCACGCGCGTGAGCGCGTGTGTGAGCACCTCCACCATCGGGGTGCCGCCATCGGCCTTGAGATTCTCCACAAACCGCCCGGCTCTTTTGCGGCTTTCGAGGGTGTTGGTCATGATGCCGCGCGGAAAGCAGGACTCCACATCCATCCCAAAGGTCAGGATGCCATAACGTGTCTTTTCAGGGCGCGATTCGAGTGCGATGAGGATGTTTCCCATCTGTGTCCGCAGCGTGTGGATGCGGTCGCCGATGGTCATGCTGCCGCTCACATCGAGGATGAAGAGGAGCCCTTTCCCGCGCACGTCTATGCCATAAAAGGTGTCCATGTTCACCGGCATGTCGTTCGCAGGTTTGAGCAGGGCCTGGATTTTCAAGAAATTCTCGAAGTCCGCGAGGCTGTGCATCTTGAACTCGATTTTCGCGCCTTGGGCCACCAGCCATTCCTGCCACTGCCGCGCTGGCTCCAACTCGTAGTGCTGCCCGGTCAGGCGATAGAGGCTGCGCACGGCCAGCGGACCGATCGCGGCGTCCTCCACCTGCGGGACAAGGCCCTCCACGGCCCGGGCGTGGCGCATGCCGCCCAGCGCATCCGCCGCGCAGGCGCGGATCACATGCGGATAATCCGCGTGCAGCAGCGAGGCGATGCGGGCCACGACCTCCTCCGGATTGTCCTCGAACTGCCCCAGCCCCTTGGCAGCCATGGCGATGCGGTGCGGATGGCGGATTTTCTGCGGTGCTCCGTTTCCTTGCTCGATTTCGCGCCAGAACAGGCCGCGGGCCTCCCGGACGGCGATGCCAGCGAGGAAGAGCAGTTCGTCGTCACCGCATTTCGTGAGCCCGGCCGCCCAGGCGGCCAGAAACATGCGACCAGGAGACGTCGCGGGCCATCCAGCCGTGATTTCGGTCAGTCGCGCCTTGATTCCTCCGCTGACTCTGTTGCTGGAAACGGCATCGCGCACCAGTTTCGCCGCCTTCTCGCTATGCAGGTCCAGCAAGGCGGCCAGGGAGGTCTGATCCGCTTTGGAAATGCCACGCGCGACCGTCTTGAGCAGATCAGCTTCCTCTGCGGACCGGGTTGCGGTGGCAAAGGCCAGAATCAGGGCAAAAAGCAACTTCACAGCGCCAAATACGCCCGAAATGAGACCATTCGTCAAACGAGCGCTGCGGGTGTTTGTTCTTCTTGCTCCTCGATGGCGGTCAGGCGGGCCTGCTCGGCGTCGAGGTCGTTGACGGCTTCCTCTCCCGCCTCGTCGTCACGATGCCGCGCCTCCAGCGCGAGTTCTTGATCGGATTTCTTGAGGGTGCGGGTGTCCTCGGTGGTCATGCGGACGCCGACGGGCTTGGAGACGCCGAATTCCTGCATGGTGACGCCGTAGATGACATCGGCGCGGCTCATTGTGCGCTTGTTATGCGTGACGATGATGAACTGCGAGTTGTCGATGAAATTGTCGAGCATCTTGAGGAAGCGGCCGATGTTCGTTTCGTCGAGCGGAGCATCAAGCTCATCGAGCACGCAGAAGGGCGAGGGCTTGACCTGGTAGATGGAGAAGAGCAGGGCGACGGCGGTCATGCTGCGCTCGCCACCGGAGAGGAGGCTGATGGTTTGCAGCTTCTTGCCCGGCGGCTTGGCGATGATTTCGATGCCGGACTCGAGCGGATCGGCTTCATCGACGAGCATGAGGTCGGCCTTGGCCTGCGGGCCAAAGAGCTCTTTGAAGTTGTTTTGGAAGTAGTTGCGGACCGCGGTGAAGGTCTCGCTGAACATGAGCTTGGTGGTCTCGTTGATCTTCGCGATGACCTGCAGCAGCTCTTCCTTGCCCTTCACCAGGTCGCCATGCTGCGTTTCGAGGAAACGATGGCGTTCTTCGAGCTCTTCGAACTCCTGGATGGCGTCCAAATTGACCGCGCCGATGCTTTCGAGCTTCTGGCGGAGTTCATACACGACTTCCATGACGAAGGCCCAATCCGGCTCGGCCTGCTCGTCGGGGATGACGACATCGTCGATGGAGACTTCGTCGTCGTCGCGGTTGGAGATGGCGGGGATTTCGGCGGCTTCGGGTTCTTCGGCGGGCTCTTCGGAGATTTGATCGGAGGGCTCGGACTGATCCGACGGATCTTTTTCTTCCTCTGCGGCGCTGGCGGCCTTCTTGCCGCGGCTGCGGTTCTTCTTCTGCTCCTCGATGGTCATCATTAGGACGTGGTAGTCCGGCTCGAAGGCGCTGATGTGGAAGCTGTAGCGCTCCTGCACCTGATTGATGAGGTTTTCGAGGCGCAGATCGACGCGGGTGAGCGCGACTTCGGCACGGCTGCGGGATTCATTGAGGCCGTTGTAGCTCTGGCGGAGTTGCGTGAGCTGCGATTCGAGTCGGCTGACCTGCTCGAACAAGCTGGCGCGTTCCTCGGTCTTGGAGTTGAGATGTTCCTCAATGGCGGCGATGGCTCCGCGTTGGGATTCGATCTGCTCGGCGAAGCGGGCGTTTTCGGCTTCGCTTTGCTCAATGCGCACACGCCAGGTGGCGATCTCTTCGTCGAAGCGACGAATCGCGGCAGCGAGTTCCTGCATGCGGGCACCCAGCGGCGTCTTTTGACGCTCGATGCTGCCGAGGGCGCTTTGTTCGAGGGCGAGGGCGGTGCGGAGTTCGTTGAGGCGTTCGCTGGATTCGAGTTCGCGACGGAGGAAGGACTCCATTTCGAGTTCGAGCTCGTTTTCACGCACGCGGGAGCCTTCGAGCTGCTCGAGCGCCGTCGCGGCGGCTTCGCGCATTTGATTGATGATGCTTTCGCTGCCTCCAATGCGCTCGGAGATCTGATTTTGGTCCCACTCGATGCTTTCGAGCTTTGCGGAGGCCTGCTGAAGCGCACGCTGCACGACGGACATCTTGCCCTGAAGAGCGGAGAAGCCTTCGCGGGCCTTCTGCGATTGCTCGCGGAGGGCGACTTCCTCGCGCTGCATGTCCTCAAGCTGCGCGGTGAGGTCTTTGAGCACGTCTTCCTTCTCCATGAACTGGAGTTCGAGCGTCTCGACCTCGCCACGGAGCTGCTTCACCTCGGCCTCGCGGCGCAGGGTGGAGTTTTCATCGTCTTTGGAGGCTCCGCCGTAGATGATGCCATCGGCGCTGATGAACTCGCCGCGCATCGTGGCGATGGCGAGATGCGGAAGCTGGCGCTTCAATTGCAGCGCGGTGTGGAGATGGTCGGTGATGACCACATTGTGCAGAAGATGGTCGATGAGGCTCTGCACGCCGTTTTTGACGCGCACCTTGTCCGTGGCCCAGGCGATGGCTCCGCCGGGCAAAAGCTCGCGATCGGCCTGCGAGCGCAGATTGATGAAATCCTGCGGGAAGAGCGCAGCGCGGCCCATCTTCTGATCGGCGAGGCGCTGGACGATTTGAGCCGCCAATTCGCTCTCGGTGAGCAAAACGGCCTGCAGGTGATCTTTGAGCGCGGCCTCGATGGCGGGAATGAAGGCCGGATCGGCCACTTCGATGCTGCTGGCGAGCAAACCGCGCACGCCGGTGGAATAGACCTCGGGATTGTCGAGGCCGCCGAGCACCTTTTGCGTGCCGGCGGAGAGGCCTTCGCCTTTTTGCAGCAGTTGCTCGATGATTTCGAGGCGTGAACGGCGCTGCGTGAGCGTGCGCTGGAGCTCATTCAGCTCGTTGTTCATCGCATCGCGTTGACGGCGGCGCTCGATGATGTCGCGGGCGCAATTCTTGGCCTTCTCGTCGAGCTCGTCGCGTGTCTGCTCGAGTTCGCTGATCTGGCGGTGCAGTTCGTCGTATTCGAGCTGGCTGGCCTCGCGGACCTGAGCGGCACCCTGACGATCATGCGCGAGCGATTCGTGACGCTGGCGGTCGGCGGCGATTTGATTCGTCAACGACTGCGCACGCGCCTCGCTCGATGCCATCTGGCCTTCGAACTGGCGAATCGCCTCGCGGATCGCGCGGCGCTCGCTGTCGAGGCGGTTGCGCTCGGGGATGAGGTTCTGATGCTGGCCGCCGTGCTCGTTCACCGCGAGCTGGCGCTGCGCGATGTTTTCACGGATCTGCGCGAGCTGATCGTCGGCGCTGATCAGTTCGTTGCGGGTTTGTTCGAGGAGTTCCTCGTTCGCGGCCATCTGCTCTTCGTTTTGACGGATGCGGGCCATCAAATCCTCACTGCGCTCGCGATTGAAGCCGATGCGGCCCTCCGCGCTCTGCATCTGCGAGCGAAGCTCCTGCGCCTGCTGGCGTGCCTGGCTGATCTGACTCTCGATGGCGTGGTAGGCCTCGCGCGTCTGCGCGGCCTCGGCCTCGGCGGCCTGAAGCTTGCGCTGCGTTTCTTCGAGCTGGTTCGCAAGCATGCGCACCTGGTTTTCGCTCTCGGATTTTTCGCCGGAGAACTCGGTGTATTGCTTGTGCGCGAGATGGGTGTCGAGCAGTCGCGTGTCTTCGAGCAGCGCCTGATAACGACGCGCCTTCGCGGCCTGACGCTGCAAGCTGCCCATCTGGCGTTTCACTTCCGCGATGATGTCGGCGACGCGCAGGAGATTTGCCTCGGTGTATTCGAGTTTGCGCAGCGCTTCCCGCTTCTGCGATTTGAACTTGGTGATGCCCGCGGCTTCTTCGAAAACGGTGCGGCGATCTTCCGGCTTCGAGCTGAGCAGCATGTCGATCTGGCCCTGCGCCATGATCGAGTAGGCCGCGCGGCCAATGCCGGTGCCCGCGATGAGGTCGTGGATGTCTTTGAGGCGGCAGACCGTGTTGTTGAGGCGATACTCGCTCTTGCCATCGCGATACACGCGACGCGTGATGGCGACCTCGTTGAAATCGACCTTCAGCGACTCCTCGCAATCCGCCATCGTCAGCGTGACCTCGGCGAGGCCCACGGGCTTGCGCTTGTCGGTGCCATTGAAGATGACGTCGGCCATTTCATCGCCACGCAGGGCCTTCGCGGATGTTTCCCCGAGCACCCAGCGGATGGCATCGACAACGTTCGACTTCCCGCAGCCGTTCGGGCCGACAATGCCGGTCACGCCTTTGTGGAATTCAAAGTGCGTCTTGTCAGCGAAGGACTTGAAGCCGTGGAGGGTGAGGCTTTTGAGATACATGGCGCGGTCGGGACGTGAAAGGTGAGACGTGAGTAATGCTGAGGTGGAGGAAACCACGCGCGGGGGAGAGGCCGCAAGGCACAAGCCCCATTTTTCCCGTATCTTGGGGGTATTTAAGGCCTCCAAAACAAGATGTGGGGCTTTTCACCACCTCGCAGCGTGTGAATAATCTCGTTAGCTGTGAACAAGTTCTAGATCAATTTTGCCGTGACGCCGGCAAATGCAGCGAATCGAGGCACAAAAAACCGGACGCCCGCTTTCGCAGACGTCCGGTGACAAGGACTGCAGATGACGAATTACTTCTCAGTGGCTTCACCGGCCTGGAGCCAGCCGGAGATGCCTGCGGAGAGGTGCTTCACATTGGTGTAGCCCAGCTTGCTGGCGGCATTGGCAGCGGCTTTGTAGGCGCTGCAGGAAGGGCCGCCGCAATAAGCGACGATGAGCGCGTTCTTGTCAGCAGGAAGCTTGGAGGCGAGGTCAGCCTTGACTTCGGCAAAGTTGATCGCGCCGGGAACGTGGCCCTTGGAATAGGAGGCAGCGCCGTTCACGTCGATGACGGTGACCTTCTTGTCAGCGATGGCCTGCTTGAGGTCGGCGATGCTGATGTCCGGGAATTCAGCGGCCATCACGGAGCTGGCGATGAGAGCGAGGACGAGAGTGAGGAGTTTCTTCATGGTTTGTATGATTGGGTTATGGGTTCGTGTGTGTTGATGCGAAGAACCTGTCGCAGGGCAGGGGGCTCCGTTTTCCGGAGCAAATTCAGCAGGGAGGCGGTATCGGGGCAGGACGCACGCGTTTAAGACGGTCTGCGTGGGTGAATATTCCCACGGCTCCGAATTTTTTTCGGACCAGGCAGCTGGCAGGAGTGCTCTTGGATGGTTTCATGCCGTGGAGACGTGGGCTAACGAATACGCCGGGGCCGCCCTTTGGTTTCAAGACATTTTTTTGAGGCAGACCGGCTCAATCCATTGTAACTGCCCGGCTCCTCCCCCAAAAACGCGCCCCACCGCCCCATGCATTCCTCCCTCGAACTCAAACGCGAAGTCGATGCCATCCAGATCCCCAGCGGGGACAGCATCAAGCTGCCGCTCGGGATGAAGGTCATCATCACCCAGTCGCTCGGCGGCACCTACACCGTCGCCACGGACTTCGGCCTGGCCCGCATCCAGGCCAAGGACGCCGATGCCCTCGGCATCGACGCCGAGGCCGACAAAAAAGCCGATACCAGCACCTCCTCCAACGTCCCGACAGACATTTCCGACCTTGAAGGCCAGGTCTGGAACCAGCTCAAAAACGTCTATGACCCCGAGATCCCGGTGAACATCGTCGATCTCGGCCTCGTGTATGACTGCAAGGTCGAAGCTGACGCCGAGGGCAAGAACAAGGCCACGGTGAAAATGACCCTCACCGCCCCGGGGTGTGGCATGGGCCCCACCATCGCCGCCGATGCCCAGAGCCGCATCATGACAATCGAGGAGATGGACGATGCCGCCGTCGAGCTCGTCTGGGACCCACCGTGGAACCAGGGCATGATCAGCATCGAGGGCAAGATGAAGCTCGGTATGATCTGAGCCCTCTGACATCTCACTTCTGACATCTCACGACATTTCGCCCAACCATGCAAAGCCTCTGGAACGACACTGAAGCCGCCACTTTCGGAACCGACGCCCTCGGACAGCGCGTCTATACCAGCCGCCTCCTCGGCCGGAATCCGGAACTCGTGCTGCATGGCGGTGGCAACACCTCCGTCAAAGTCACCGAGAAGGACTACTTCGGCGATTCCGTGGACATTTGCTACGTGAAGGGCAGCGGCTGGGATCTGGCCACCATTGAGCTGGCTGGTTTCGCCCCCGTGCGCATGGAGGCCCTGCTGAAGATGGCCAAACTGCCCACCATGACCGATGAGGACATGGTCCTGCAGCAACGCGCCGCGATGACCAATCCGAATGCGCCCGCCGCCAGCATCGAGGCCATTTTGCACGCCATCTTGCCGTTCAAGTTCGTCGATCACAGCCACGCGAATGCCATTTCTGCGCTCACCTGCTCGAAAGATGGCGAAAAGCGCACTCAGGAGCTTTTTGGCAAAAAAGTGCTCGTGCTGCCCTACGTGATGCCCGGCTTCGTGTTGGCGAAACAGGTCTTCGACGTGCTCCAGAAGACCGATCTGCGAAAAGAAGGGATCGAAGGCATCGTCCTGCTCAAACACGGCCTTTTCACCTTCGCCGACGACGCCAAGGCCAGCTACGAAAAGCACATCGAGCTCGTCACCAAGGCCGAGGAGTATTTGGTCAAGAAAAGTGATGCGGGCACTCCTGCCCGCACAGAGGTCAAAACCGACCTCCTCGCCCTCGCGAAACTCCGCCAGCTCGTCTCCAAGACCCGCGGCTTCCCGCAAATCGCCCACCTCAGCACCAGCGATACAGCTTTGAGCTATGGCGCACTCCCCAACATCGCCGATTGCGCCACACGCGGCCCATTGACCCCCGATCACAGCATCCGCACGAAGCGCATCCCCGTGGTGCTCGGTGACGACCACGCCGCCAGCGTGCAGAAGTTTGCCGACGACTACGCCGCCTACTTCACGAAGCACGCCAGCGGCCAGACCATGCTCGACGCGGCCCCGCGCTTTGCCGTGTGGCCTGGCAACGGCATCGTGAGCTTTGGCGATACCTTGAAGGACGCCAAAATCGTCGCCGACATCGCTGAAAGCACCGCCGCCACCGTCGCGCTCGGCGAGCGCACCGGCGGCTGGGCACCGCTCAGCGAAAAAGACATCTTCGACATCGAATACTGGGACCTCGAGCAGGCCAAGCTCCGCAAAGGCCCCGCCCGCAAGGTGCATCAGGGCAAGGTCGCCCTCGTCACCGGCTGCGCCGCCGGCATTGGCTTCGCCATCGCCGAATCGCTCGCCGAGCAGGGCGCGCAGGTCGTCGGTCTCGACATCGACAAGGAAATCCCCGACATCATGGCGAAGATCGGGGCCATCGGCATCGTCGTGAACCTCACCGAGGACCAGCCCGTGCAGGACGCCATCGACTTCACCGTCCGCGAGTTCGGCGGCATCGACATCGTTGTCAGCAACGCCGGCATCTTCCCGAAGAACGACGCGCTCGACGTCATGGCGCAGACCGATTGGGACCGCACCCTCATGATCAACCTCACCAGCCATCAAAAGCTGATGAACAAGGTCATCCCGTATGTGAAGCACAGCGTTGATGGCAGCATCATCTTTGTCGGCAGCCGCAACTTCAAAGCCCCCGGCCCCGGCGCGAGTGCCTACTCCTGCTCCAAAGCCGCCCTCACCCAGCTCTGCCGCGTCGCCGCCCTCGAACTCGCCCCGTGGAAGATCCGCGTCAACATCGTGCACCCCGACGCCGTCTTCGACACCAAGCTGTGGACCCCCGAAGCCCTCGCCAAGAGCGCCGCCCGCTACAACATGACCGTCGAGGAATACAAGACCAAGAACCTCATGAAGGTCGAGATCCGCAGCAAAGACATCGGCAACATGGTCGCCGCCATGGCGAGCCCGTTGTTCGCGAAGGTCACCGGTGCCCAGATTCCGGTGGATGGTGGGAATGACCGGGTGATTTGAGGAAATATTTTTTCGTGTGCCAAATTGTGTGCATGAAGGTGAAACCAAGGGATTCAAAATCCCCACTTCGGATAAGTGAACAAGTTTCCGTTGCCACTCACAGAATGTGGTAATTGTACGGAGGCATGAGCGCTAAACGTCGTGCCCCTCAGAATCCGAAGAAGCCAATCTGGCAGCCTGAGCACTGGCTGATGCTCTGGGAAATTGTCTGGAAGCGTTTGCCCATCGTCATTCTCTTCAGTTTGTGGGGAATAGCTGATTTGATTCGAGCCATGGCTGGAGAACATCCTGCGTGGCATCCCATCAAAGAGCTGCTGTCGCAGGTTTTCAGCATTCGATGACATGCGCAGCTCTCAAAATACGCGCCAGCGTTGTTGTTGGAGTGGCATCGCATCTACTGGCGTTTGGGGCGGCGAAACGTCGCCGTTGCTGCGCATCTTGCGCCGTGGCGATTGCTCCGCTACACAGGCGGGCATGCTTTCCGATACCATTGCCGCCATTTCCACCGCGCTGGGAGAGGCGGCGATCTCCGTGATCCGCCTCTCCGGCCCGCAGGCGCTGCCCATCGCCTCGCGGGCCTTCAAGCTGCCGGAGAAGGTCATTCCGCGCCGCGCGCATGTCGTGAGCGTGCGGGATGAGCACGGCGCGGCGCTGGATTCCGGCGTGCTGCTGCATTTCCAAGGGCCGGCGAGCTACACGGGGGAGGACATCGTGGAATTCCACGGCCACGGCGGCGTGCTGGTGACGCAGCGCGTGCTGGAGCGCCTGCTGGCCTGCGGCGCGCGCGCGGCGGAGCCGGGCGAGTTCACCCAGCGGGCCTTTTTGAACGGGAAGATGGACCTCACGCAGGCGGAGGCGGTGATGGACCTGATCCACGCGCAAAGCACGCTGGCGTTGCGCGCGGCGAACGAGCAACTCGGCGGTGCGATCGGCCGCGAGGCGGCGGCGATGCAGCAGGCGCTCGTGCCGGTGCTGGCGCACATCGAGGCCTACATCGACTTTCCCGAGGAGGACATCTCCCCGGAGACGGGCGCGGATTTGCTGCGGCGCATCGACGCCGTGCAGGAACAGGCGCGCCAACTGCTCGCGACTTCCGAGCAGGGCCGCATCCTGCGCCACGGGGCGCGCACGGTGATCTCCGGCGCGCCGAATGTGGGCAAAAGCAGCCTCCTCAATGTGCTGCTGGGCTTTGAGCGTGCCATCGTCAGCCCCACCGCCGGCACCACGCGCGACACGATCGAGGAGATCATCCAGGTGCACGGCATCCCGCTGCGGCTGGTGGACACCGCCGGCCTGCGCGAGGCCTCCGACGACATCGAGCGCATCGGCATCGAGCGCACGCAGCGCGAGCTGGAGCGCGCGGACCTCATCCTGGAGGTGCTCGACGCCACATCGTCCGCTGAGGAGGTGAAACGCCTCGATCTGCCGCCGGCGCTCGCCCCGCGCCGCCTCGTGATCCTCAACAAGGCCGATCTGGGCGTGCATCCATCCTGGGATGCCGAAAGCGCCGCGATTCGCGTCTCCTGCCTGAAAAACACGGGCATCACCGCGCTGCGCGACGCGATTCGCGATGTCATCGCGCGTGCCGGCCCGCTGGAGTCCGATCACCCGGTGGCGATCAACGCGCGCCACCAGGCCGCCTTCCAGCGCAGCGTGGAACGCCTGGCCGCCGCGCGCGCCGCCATCGAATCGCAGCAAGCACCGGAATTCATCGCCCTCGAACTGCGCGAATCCCTGCAAGCGCTGGGTGATGTCATCGGTCAGGTGGATGTGGAGCAGATCCTGGATGTGATCTTCTCGACGTTCTGCATCGGGAAGTGAGCCTCACAGATCCTGCGCGACCTTCCAGCTCTCACGATCCGTGGCGGCGCGCAGTTTGGCGAAGCTGGCGGCGATGCGCTCCCGGGTGATCTGGCCGAAGAATTTCATGAGGCGGATGAGCCGGGCGATCCCGGCCTCTTTCATGCCGGAATCGGTGATCTTGCTCTCCGCGTGCGCCAGCGCGCAGCTCCACACGAAGAGCTCCGCGCCGACATCGACGAAGTGGCCGAGCAAAACCTGGCGTTTCTCGAGTTTTGGGCCGTTGAGGGCCATGGCAAGGAACAGATCGCGCGCGAGCCTGCGGCTGAGGCGCGCGATGGCGTCGAGATCGGCCTGCAAATCGGGATGGAGCAGTTCCTTCGCATCGCCAGCGCCGAAGGGCAGCCACTTCAGCGGATACCAAGCGGCGTAGAAGCGCGCGGCGCGCAGGGCGGCCTTCGCACGCGTCTTCCATGGCAGCGTGGAATTCACCGCGTCCGCGCCGAGCTTCAGATGCGGGTCCAGGGCCTCGCGGGCGATGAAGAGGCGCATGATCTCGCTGCTGCCCTCAAAGATCATGTTGATGCGCGAATCACGGAACAGGCGCTCGACGGGCTCCGGCGCCTCGCCACGAGCCTTGAGCGACTGCGCGGTCTCAAAGCCGCGCCCGCCGCGGATTTGCATCGTGTCGTCCATGATGCGCCAGGACTTCTCGCTGCCCCAGAGCTTGCCGATGGCGGCCTCAAGACGGACATCGGCGTTCTTGTCCTTGTCCACGAGGGCGGAGACATGGCGCACGACGCTCTCCATCGCAAAGGTGTCCGCGGCCATGCGCGCGAGCTTGTCGGCGATGGCGGCGTGTTGGACGATGGGCCGGCCCCATTGCTCGCGGCTGCGCGCCCAGCGCGTGCTGATGTCGAGGCAGCGTTGGGACAGGCCGGTGCAGGCGGCGGGGAGCGTGATGCGGCCGGTGTTCAGCGTGGTGAGGGCGACCTTGAGGCCGCGCCCGACGCCGCCGAGCACGTTTTCCACCGGAACGCGGACGTTGTCGAAATGGATGACGCCGTTGTAGAGCGCCTTGAGGCCCATGAAGCGGCAGCGGTTGATGATCTCGACGCCGGGCCATTTCGTTTCGACGATGAAGGCCGTGGTGGCGTGCGGTTTGTCCGGCGTGGGCGTTTTTGCCATCACGACGATGATGCCAGCCTTTGTGCCGTTGGTGCACCACAGCTTCTCGCCGTTGAGGATGTAATGATCACCATCGAGCCGGGCCTCCGTCTTCATGCGCGCGGGATCGGAGCCGACATCGTTTTCCGTGAGCGCGAAGGCGCTGATCTCTCCCCTGGCGCAGCGGGGCAGGTATTTCGCTTTTTGCTCCTCGGTGCCGAACAAGATCAACGGCTGCGGCGCGCCGATGGACTGATGCGCGGAGAGCAGCGCGGCGAGATTGCCACAGCGGCTTCCGAGCAGCATCGCGGCGCGGGAATAGTTCGTCTGCGAGAGGCCGAGGCCGCCGTATTTGACGGGAATCTTGATGCCGAAGGCACCGATCCTGGCGAGTTCGTCGAGCAGCACGTCCGGAATCTCGCCGCTGGCGTCGATCTCATCGGGGTCCGCGTGTTGATCGAGCACAGCCTCCAGGCGGTGCAAAAACGCGTCGCCCTGATCGCGATCCTCAAAGGTCTGCTTTGGAAACGGCAGCAGCTTGTCAAAATCCGGCGTGCCGAAGAAGAGGCCCGCGGCGAGGCCGGTGTTGTGGCGCTCATCACGCGCCGCCTCCGCCATTTCCAGGGCGGCTTTCTGGCCCGCGTTCATGCGGGAGGTGTCGATGAGGGTTTTGGGTTCTTCGAGTGTGGTCGAGTTCATGGCCTTGTCCTCCTGGGGTGTTTCAATAGTCAACGATGCCCGTGTCCCGGGCGAAGGTGATGGGGCCGCCGCGGAAGGGCGGGTAGCCGGTGCCGAGCACCATGGCGAGATCGATGTCATCGGCGTTGCGGGCGATGCCCTCCTTGAGGCAGCGCATGGCCTCCTGGCTGAGCAGCAGGGCGAGATTCGTGCCGATGCTTTCGTGACGCGGAAGGTCGTGGTGGGTGGCGGGGGCAATTTCCCTGCCGTTTTCGTATCGGTAGAAGCCCTGGCCGGATTTTTTGCCGAGATGACCGGCGGCGACCCTTTTGTCGAGCATGTCGGATTTCGGAAAACGATCCGGGAACGCGGCGGCGAGCGTCTGGGCGACGTGCGCGGCGACATCGAGGCCGATTTCATCGAGCAGACGCAGGGGGCCCATGGGCATGCCGAATTCAAGCATGGCGTCGTCGATGTCCTTCACGGGGACGCCGCTCTCGTGCAGGCGCACGGCCTCCATGAGGTAGGGGACGAGGATGCGGTTCACGAGGAAGCCGGGGCTGTCTTTGACGACGACGGGCGTCTTGCCGAGCCTTTGAACGAAGGTGATGGCAGTGGCGAGCACATCAGGCGCGGTCTCCGGCAGGGTGATGATCTCCACGAGCGGCATGCGATGCACCGGATTGAAGAAATGCAGGCCGATGACCCGCTGCGGATGCGGCACGGACTTTGCCAGCTCCGCGACGGAGAGCGCGCTGGTGTTCGTGGCGAGGATGGTGTCGCCGGAGACGCGTGCGGCGAGGTCGCTGAAGATCTTTTTCTTCAACTCCATGTTCTCCGTGGCCGCCTCGATGACGAGGTGATGGCGCGTGAGCGGAACTTTCTCCGTGGTGGTGGCGATGCGGTCGAGCGTGTCGCGCGCCTGCACGCGTGTGACCAGCCTGCGGCGCGTGGCGTCTGAAACGAGGCCATGAATGCGTTCCAGGCCACGCGCGAGGCTGTCGGAGGCGACGTCCGTCATCAAGACATGGACGCCGCGCGAAGCGAGTGTGTGCGCGATGCCGGCGCCCATCACGCCCGCGCCGATGACGACGGCGTCGTGGACGTGGATGGCAGTCCCGGTGGCGGCGGGGCGTTTGCTGGCTTCCTCGCGCTTGAAAAAGAGGTCGATGAGCCGTGCGGAGTCGCTGCCTTTGATCAACTCGGCCACGGCGTCGCGCTCCAGCTTCAATCCTTCGTCGATCTCGCCATGCACGGCATGGGCGACGACGTCGATGGCCTTGGTGACGGCGGGATACAGGCCGCGTGTTTTTTCCAGGGCCTTCTTTATGGCGAAATGGCCGATGAGGCCGGAGAAGAGGTTGTCGAGATGGAAACGCAGCGCGGGGCGTTTTTCGCGGGCGAGACGGCGCGCCAGCTTGTCGAGGTTTTCAGGAGCCGTGACGTGGTGGACGAGACCGGCGTGTTTCGCGGCGCTGGCGTTAAGCAATTTGCCGCTGGTGATGAGATCGAGCGCCCGCCGAACGCCGATGAGGCGCGGGAGGCGTGTGGAGCCGCCCCAGGCTGGCAGGATGCCGAGCTGGGTCTCCGGCAGGCCGATTTTCGTCGAGTCGTGATCGCTGGCGATACGCCAGTCACAGGCCAGGGCGACCTCGAAGCCGCCGCCCATGGCCGCACCGTGAATGGCGGCGATTTTTGGCACCTTGAGCCGCGCGAGGCGGTCAAACACGGCCTGGCCCAGCCAGATGAGATCGTTCACGCGGGCGGGGGGCATGCGGCGGATGGCCTTGAGGTCCGCGCCAGCGACAAAGATACGCTCCTTGGCGCTGCGCAGCACAAGCGCCTTCACGCGCGTGTCGTGCTCAATGGATTCGAGGTGGTGGTTGAACTCGCGCAACGGTTCCTCGTTCCAGACGTTGGCGGCCTTGGGGGAGTCAAACACGAGCCAGGCGATGCCGTCGCCATCGACATCGAGTTTGAAGTGACGCGCGGGGTGGTGGTGACCGTGAATGATTTCCCAAAGGGCGTGCGGCGCGTCGTGGAGCACGTCAGGACGGTCGGAGAGACACGTTTTCATGGCCTGCGGTGGTTGTTGCTCGTTTGGACAGGCCAGACGGCCGGACATTCAAAGTTTTCGGCGTTTTTTTGAGCCCGCGCCGTGCTTGCAAAAGCCGCCCGTCTGTGGTTTGACACCGGCCCATGTCCCCCAACCTCCTCATCTGGCTCGACGGCAAACTGGTTCCCGAATCCGAGGCGAAGATTTCCGTCTTCGACCACGGCCTGCTGTACGGAGACGGGGTGTTTGAGGGCATCCGCATCTACAACGGCCGCGTCTTCCGCCTGACGGAGCATCTGCACCGCCTCTATGACTGCGCCAGGGCGATCTGCCTGACGATTCCGCTGAGCTTCGAGGAGATGGAAAGAGCCACGGTTGAGACCGTGGCCGCGAACAAGCTGCGCGACGGCTACATCCGTCTCGTGGTCACACGCGGGGTCGGCTCGCTCGGGCTCAACCCCTACCAGTGTCCAAAGGCGAGCGTGTTTGTGATCGCCAGCACGATCACGCTGTATCCGCAGGAGCGTTATGAGAACGGCCTGCACCTCATCACGTGCGGCACGCGGCGGCCGAACAGCGCGGCGCTGAGCCCGCAGGTGAAGAGCCTGAATTATCTGAGCAACATCATGGCGAAGATCGAATGCATCCAGGCCGGGTGCGAGGAGGGCATCATGCTCAACGACCAGGGTTATGTGGCGGAATGCACGGGTGACAACGTCTTCATCGTGAAGAACGGCAGGGTGATCACACCGCCCATCTCCGCCGGCGCTCTTGACGGCATCACACGCCGCGCGGTGATCGAGCTGCTGGGCGAGATGAGCGTTCCCTGTGCCGAGCAAAACATGACGCGCTTTGACATCTACACGGCTGACGAATGCTTCCTCACCGGCACCGCCGCCGAGGTCATCGCCGCGGTGCAGTACGACCGCCGCCCCATCGGTGACGGGAAGCCGGGGAAACTCACCCAGGAGCTGATCAAGCGGTTCAAGACGCTGGCGAACAGCACAGGGACGCCGGTGCCCTACGCTTGATGCGGGCTTGCAATGCGCCCGGCTCCCCGCCATAAGCGGTGCATGAAGCGCACCCTGATCTCCTCGTTTGTTCTCGTATTGGCCGGTCTCACCGCCCACGCGGTGACTCCTGATGGACGGCAGAAGCTGGTGTTGATCGCCGGCAAGCCCTCACACCCGCCCGGGATGCATGAATTCCGCGCGGGGACCATTCTGCTGGAAAACTGCCTCAAGAACATGCCCAACCTGCTGGTGGACCGGCATGAGATGGGCTGGGTGAAGGATGAGGCGACGTTTGCGGACGCGGATGCCGTGGTGATCTATGCGGACGGCGGCGCGAAGCATCCCGCGGTGGTGGAAGGCCATCTGGAGACGCTGCGCAAGCTGATCGCGCGGGGAGTGGGCTTTGGCTGCATGCACTACGGGGTGGAGATCGTGCCGGACCAGGCAGGCAAGGAATTTCAGGCGTGGCTCGGCGGGCATTATGAGAACCAGTTTTCCTGTAATCCGATCTGGGAGGCCAGCTACACGCAACTGCCGGAGCATCCGATCACGCGCGGGGTGAAGCCGTTCATGACCAAAGATGAGTGGTACTTCAACATGCGCTTCCGCGCGGCCTTCAAGGACGGGATTGCCCCGGCGGTGGACGGAAAGGCGGTCTTTGCGCCGATTTTGACCGCAACGCCGGGTGATGCGACTCGCGACGGCCCCTATGTGTATCCCAAAGGGCCCTACCCGCACATCCAGGCGGAGAAGGGGCAGCCGGAGACGATGATGTGGGCCGTGGAGCGCGAGGATGGCGGCAGGGCTTTTGGATTCACCGGCGGCCACTTCCATGACAACTGGGGCAACGACGATGTGCGCAAGGTGGTGCTGAACGCGCTGGTGTGGGTGAGCAAGGCGGAGGTCCCGGCCGGCGGCGTGGTTTCCGCCGTGACGCCAGAGCAGTTGAAGGAGAATCTGGACCCTAAACCGGCGCCCAAGCCCAAGTCGGCGCAGACCGTCACGCCGCGTGTGTTCCAGCGTCTGGCCGCGCGTTGAGCGGGCAGGGATCAGAGATACTTCTTCGAGAAGAGCATGCGCTGCATCTGGGCGATGCGTTGCAGGATGCCGCCAAGGACGAGTTCGTTCTGGTCGATGGCGGCGTATTGATCTGGCTGGCTGAGCTTCAATTGCTGGCATTGGACGATGACCTGATCCACGGCGATCTTCAACTCGCGCAGTTTCTGTCCGGTCTCATCTGTGATGCGGGCCTCGTTGATGGTGTTTTCCAGCTTGTCCGCCTCGCGGGAGAGATAGGCGGAGGCGTTGGGCAGATCCTTCACGCCAGCGGCCAGGGCTCCGGTGTGGTAATCCACGCGCGGCTTCTTCGGCAGGTAGCGCTCCGGACGCTGCGGAACGATGGACTGGGGCTCCGCAGGCAGGCCTCCATCGCGTGCGTCGATGATGGAGGGCGTGATGAAGAGCATGAGGTTTTTGTGATTCTTGCTCCGGCTGCGGTATTTAAAGAGCCATTTGAGGCCCGGAACTTTCTCCAGGAAGGGCACGCCGGCCTCGCCTTCGCGCTCGCGCGCCTCGTCGAGACCACCGACGGCGACGGTGTAGCCGGATTCGACCTCCACGGGCGCGTTGTAAACGCGGGAGGAGGCAACGGGGTAGGGGTTCCCTGAGATGACGGTCTCTCCGATGATGCTGGAGACCGTGACGTCCATGTTGAGGAGCACCTTGTCGCGCTCCATGCGCTTGGGGAGGATGTTCAAGACCGTACCGATGGGCAGGTAGGCGATCTGGGTGGTGGCCACGGCCGCCCCGCCGCCGCCGCCCGTGCTGCTGGAACTGGAGTCAAGCACAGGCTGGTTGACCACGCTGCGGATGGCGACCTCACGATTGTTCAGCGTGACCATGCGTGGGTAGGAGGTGGTGTTGGTCTCCTCGTCACGCATGATGGCGCGCAGCTTGAGGTTGAGGTCCTGGGCGGACAGCACGCTGGTCGTCGGCCAGAAGAGGCTGGAACCGACATTGTTGAGGTTCACACCGGAGAGCAGGGGAGCGAGATCCGTGCGGAAGCCGCCGGTAGTGGGCTGATTTTCATACTCCACGCTGAGCGTGGTGTTGCCTGCGGTGTCAGTGACGGGCTCTGTCTTGGTGACCTTGCGGAAATTGCCGGACTCCAGCGTGCCTGTCCAGTCGATGCCGAATTCGCGCTTTGGATCGCGGGAGGTTTCGATGAATTTCACCTCGATGGCGATGAGGCTCTGCGGTTTGTCCGCCACGGAGAGATAGCCTTCCACCCAGGCATGCTGGAGGCGTGTGGCCACAATGTAGAGGGTGTTGGAGTCCGACTGCCAGATGACCTTGGGCTGCCGGGTGGCGCTGAGCTGGTTGGAATTGAGATCGCGGGCCATGTCTCCGTTCATTCCCAGCGCGGCAGCCGCGCCGCCCGCGGCCGCGCCGGCCATTCCTTCAGCCTCCTCCGGCGGCAGGCCGAGAAGGGAGCGGATGTGATTGATGAGCTGGCTGCGTCTTACCGTGAAAGTCTTGCCGGAGCCGTTGAGCGTGGCCATGCCGTTGCCGCCACCGCCGCCACCGCCGCCACCACCCGCACCGCCTCCACTGGCGGGTCCCTGCATCAGCATTCCGCCCGCGCTCATGCTGTCCACCATTTCGAGCGCGTTGTGGCGGATGTCATAAGATTTGCCGATGAGCTCGCGGTCGTCGGCAGGCCGGATGTACCAGATGCCGTTGTCCGGGATGATGGCGAGGCCGTTGGCCTTGCAGAGCGTTTCCAGCACCTTGAAGGGGCTGGCCTCAATAGAGAACGTGATGAGCTTGCTCCCGTCCTGGCTGTCGTCCGGGAGGGAGAAGAAAGAGATGCCCGCGTCCGTGGCAAGAAAGCGCAGCACATCGCTGAGCATCGCCTTCGAGAAGTCGTATTTTTGGGGGGAGGCCTCGCGGAGGCGGTTGGCTTCCGCATGGTACTCGGGCGGCATGAGGGTCATGCTCGTATCCGTGATGAATTGAGCGCAGGAGGGACGCGCAGCGGCAACCAGGAAGGCAGCCGAGAGAGCAAGAACAGCAGGGAGGCTGGGTTTTGAGCGCATAATTATGGAAATAATAACAGATGTGGCATTTTAGCTCAAACATTATTTATGACTTTGTGACCAAAACATTAAATTTAGACGAACCAAAGACAAGAAGATGAAGTCTTGCACATTTTTCCAACATTAATTATAATTGCCATATTAATCAGTTGAAATTGGAAGTTTTTGAATAATTAATGTGCCCTTGATGTGTGAAAGCCCTCCAAAGCCTCTTGTTGGCTCACCTCGAAGCGATTCCCTTCGAGCCGGCTTCTCTTTGGTCGAGCTCTTGATGACCATCGCCATCATCGCTGTCCTGGCCACCATCTCAGTTTCCCTGCTGATAGATGACTCTGGCTCTGTGGCCCAAGCCAAGCTCCAGTCTGATGTGGCCACACTCAATCACATGGTGGCACTCTATATTGCCGACGGTGGTGAACTGGCCGGCCTGACGAATCCGCAGACAATCCTCGATAAGATGAAGCGCGTGCGCCCGCAGGCCGAATGGCAGCGCCACGCAGGTGCCGCCTCAGGAAGGCTGGTGGATGTTAGGTTGCGTGCGCGTGTGACCGCAGCGCGTGAAGAGAATGAAATCGTACGCGCCCGCTGGAACCGGGTGAACCAACGCTTTGAACTGACCGAGGACGCCAATGGTGAGGCCGTGTCCGAATTCTATCTCGACGAGAGCCT
Source organism: Verrucomicrobiaceae bacterium (assembly GCA_015075365.1). Taxonomy (GTDB): domain Bacteria; phylum Verrucomicrobiota; class Verrucomicrobiia; order Verrucomicrobiales; family Verrucomicrobiaceae; genus Prosthecobacter. The sequence goes on along the minus strand of JABTUN010000002.1, from coordinate 644,766 downwards.
GGCAGCGGCAGATTTCGGCACGGAGTCAAGGCGCGGCACAGCCAAAACCTTCAATACGAGCACGCGTGGCTGGGTGTGGAGCTCTGCCACCCGTGATCCGACAGCAAGCTACCTCAACCCCGTACCGGTCAATGAAGAGGGCATGACGCAAAACTTCGACCCAGCGGAAACCGCGCCGGAAACGCCACCGGAGACGGGCGGCGGTTCTGGCGGGGGTGGCGGTGGCGGCGGGGGTGGCGGCGGGGGTGGCGGCGGCACGGCCACGCCCACACAACTGGCCTCGCCGAGCATCAGTCCTGCGGGGGGAACTTACGGCTTCCCGTCATTTCCGGCCAGTGTCACGATCAGCCGCAACGGCGCGCAGCCGGAGTTCTCCAAGCTGATGATCCGGGTGAACGGCGGCTCCTGGACGGAGTTCGCAGGCGGCGTGTATTCACCGCTGCTGCCCGCGATGAAGATCGAGGCGCGCAATGAATCCACCGAGCCGGGGCTCTGGTCTACCAGCAGCACCCGCAGCCAGACCTATTATCGCCTGACCACCGGATTCAGCGGCAGCGGCAGCGGCTCGTGGGGAAATGCCACAGGAGGCGCCAATCTCGTGCGCACCGTCGAAAACGGAGTCGAAACCTCCACCTTCAAGCATGGCAATACAAAGCTCGACCTCGGCAACGGCCAGTATCTGGACGCCGGGGTGGAAAACGTGCTCACCTTCACCCGCACGCCTTTCGACACGATGGCGCCGAACACATGGTTTAAATTCGGCGAGCTCGTCATGCTCAACGGAACGACGTTTTATGACAGCGAGGCATCGGGTGTCACGCTTTCGGTGAATCTGGCGATGACCGAGCCGAATGTCTCGATGGTCACGCACATTGACTTCAACCTGATCAGTACGGAAAACACCAGCGACCGCCTCGCCAGCGCGGACATTGTGGAGATCCGCAATCCGACCACGGATGTCACCATCACCATCGACGGCGTGCAGTACACGATGGAGCTCTCGTGGGCCACGCTCGATCCCGGCGCGGGCGTCGTGCAGGGAAGCCAGTTCCTCATCTTCGAAGGCTCCTCCGCGCGCGCGGAGCTGCGCGCGCGCTTCAAGAGCAACCGCTGACCTCATTCTCAAACACTCATCCCACCACCATGGAAGACATCAACGAACGCAGCCAGCTTGGCTACCGAATGCTTCACCTCTCGAAGGATTCTGGCGTGAGCGACTTTTATGTCACGCCCTGGGAGCCGCTCACCTACAAGCGCAACGGCAAGCTGTTCTTCGACTCCTTCATCTACCAGCCGGAGCGTCCGCTGGAGTTCACGGCCGGTTGCGTGGACTACGCGCTCCAGCTCGGCAGCCGCCGCTATCGTGTGAACCGCATGGTCACGCGCGGGCGGCCGCGCTGGGTGCTGCGCCTGCTGCCGGAGAATATTCCTGACATTAGCAAACTCATGGTTCCGCCGCCGGCCATCAAGGCCTTCCTGGAGGCCAAAAACGGTCTTTTCCTCGTCTGCGGGGCGACCGGCTCCGGTAAATCGACCACCATCGCCTCCCTGATCCTCGAGCGTGCCAAGCGCCGCCAGGAGCATGTGCTGACCTTCGAGGATCCCATCGAGTTCGTCTATCCCGCCGGCATTCCCTCGCTCGTGTCGCAGCGTGAGATCGGCTCCGACGAGCTCGACTTCAACAAATCCCTGCGCGCTGCCCTTCGTCAGGCGCCGGATGTGATTCTGGTGGGGGAAATTCGTGATGGTGAGACAGCGGAGATCGCCCTGCAGGCCGCGGAGACGGGCCATGTGGTCGTGGCCACGCTGCACACCTCCAGCGCTGCGCAGACCGTGCAGCGCTACCTGAAACTCATCCCCTCCGACCGCATGGAGAATGCCATGCTATCATTTGCGGATTCCATCCGTGGCATTCTCTGCCAGCGGCTGTTGTTTGATGAATCGCGCGGGAAGCGCTTTCCCATCCACGAGCTGCTGCTGCCGTATGACTCCGTTTGCGGCATGATCCGGCGCGGCGAGTTCAAGAATCTCGAACAGGAGCTCGAAGCCGGCTTCACGCGCGGCATGCAGAGCTTCGAGCGCTGCCTGAACATGCGCATGGCGGACGGCTGGAAGCCCTCCCAGGCGCGCAAGACCGGCTACACCGAGCATGAGGTGTACGACTTCCTTTCCAAAGAACAACTGACCTCCATTTATGCCGCTAGCTGAAATCAAATCCGTCCTGACCTTCGCCGCCTTCAAGGCCGACCCCGATGACTCCGCCGTGCCGTGGGGGAAACGCTTCGAGGGGCGCAAGTCTCTGCTTCTCAACGTCAGCCGCGGCCAGACGAGCTGGCGTGGTATCACCAAACGCGGCAAGCCCGACGAGGGCGGCGTTCAAGAGGGGGAATTCGCCGATGTGGTGCCGCAGCGCGGCGAGGAATGGCGCGGCATGGTGGAGGACGGCTGGTGCTCCGTCTCCGTGAACCACCGCTTCATCATCAGCCTCGAAAACAACCTCATGCGTGGAGACAACTGCGTGAGCCTGCTGCGCACGAACCCGCGCTCCGTGCTGGGGCCCAAGTACGACCGTGGCAAGCGCTATGCCGTGTGCCACCATCCGGAGACGACGACCAGCCTGCTGCTGGCCGTCGAGGAGTCCCTGGTGAAAGTCACGGAGGACTTGCTGAAAACCGTGCAGTTGAGACCGGGCCGCGTGTGCTGCGGCCTCTTCGCCCTCATCGAGCATGGCGTGCTGACCATCTCCCGCTCCATGGACGGCGGCACACCGCCGAATTTTGTCCTGGTGACGGCCTGCGAGGGTTCCCTGGGTGTGCTGGTCCAGCAGGACGGCCAGTGGAAGGACGTGCGCTGCCGCAGCGGCCTCGGACCGGACGCGGTGGACACCGCGCTCCAGATCATCAGTCCGCTGCTCTCCAAAATCCCGCAGGGCAGCCCGGTGTTCTTTCTAGGCGACGGCCAGGACAACAAGTTCCGCACGGAACTCATGTTTCACCTCGAAAAAGTCGGAGCCAACGACCTCACGCAGGATGACCTGCTGTGGCAGCTCATCGGAGAATCCTGATCCACCCGCACAACCGCCATGAACGAATACCTTTGCCACGACTTCAAGACGCCGCGCACGGACACCTCCCGGCGCCTGCCGTCCACTTTCCGGTTCATCCCCATCCTCTTCTACGTCGCCGTCGCCGGATGCGCCTACATCATGACGATGGACTATTTCGCCTTCAAAAAGGCGCAGGTGCAGAAAAAGGAGGCGGATGAGCGCAAGTCCGCCCTCGAGGCCGAGCGTGATGCATTCCAGAAAGAGCTCGCCGAGCTCGAGGCGGAGGCGAAGAAGGCCGACACTGTGGCGCAATGGATGGAAGGCGCGCGCAACCTTCAGCCGCTTGTCGTCAAAATCGCCCGCGCCGTGCAGGCGGACACACGCCTGGGCGGCCTCTCCCTGGAGCGCAACGAGCAGGCACCCGCCAACATCGCGCTGTCGATGCGCGTGACCGGTGGCAGCGCCGCCACAGAGATTGCCGCCATCGAGAGCGCGCTCGGCCAGCTCCAATATCGCAGTTACGCGCCCCAGCAGACCAAAAACGCCGATGTCATCGAATACCGCTCCACGCTCGTGCGCGGTGCGGACTAACACCGCATTCTCCCAGCATCCCGCACCATGAACCCGAAACAAATCGCCTGCTTCCTCCTCCTGGCCTTCATCGGCGTGCTCGTGTACGTCGCCCAGATCGTGCACGGGAAAGTCACCGCCATGCGCACCGAGGCGGAAAATGCCGTCACCGCCGCCTCCAACATGGAGACGGAGCGCACCACCGCCGAAATCCAGACCGCGATGGTCAAGACGGACACTGAGGAGGTGCGCCGCTTCCTGCGTGCCTGGCTGCCCTCCATTGAAAAAGTGCAGACCCAGCAGGAAGCGGAGCAGGCCGTGGAGCTCAGCCTGCGCGAACGTGGCATTGGTCTCATCCGCACGCGCACCACGGAGTTGAAGATCTCCTCCACCAACAAGCTCATCCCCAAATCCGTGCTCACCACGCTCACCATTGAGGAGGAGTTCGCCAAGGTGCTCAACTGGCTGGGTGACCTGGAGCGGCGCCTGCCCATGGCGCGCGTGAAGATCGTGCAGGTCGCCGGTGGTGCCAGCGGCCGCCAGTTGAAACTCGATGTCACCTTTGAGACGCCGCTCTTTGACCTGGCGTCCGCCAATCCCGTGAAAATCGTCAAGAAGGAGGAGAAAAAGTCATGATTCCGCCCCGCCCGCCATTCATCCCGCTCCGTATTCTCATTGCCTCCGCCGTTTTGCTCGGTGCGCTTGTTGCGCGCGCGCAGGACGGCACGGAGGAGGTCGAGGAAGACGCCAAGGAACGTGTGCAATACCAACTCGTGCTGCCGGACGAGAAGACCCCGGAGACCGTCAAGCCCGAGGAGCACAACCCCTTTGAATCCGAGACGGAGGCTGCCAGCCGCAACTCCCCGGGTGATACAGAGGAAAACCGCGTGCGCGACATCCTCATGAAGCTTCCTGTCAACGGCATGAGCCGTAAGCCGGACGGCCGCCTGCGCGTGCTGCTGGGGGACATCGACCTCACCGTGGGTGACTATGTGCCGCAGGTGCTGCCGGATCAGCTCGTGGCGCTGAAGGTCAAGAGCATCACGTCAGAGTACATCGAGCTGGCCTGGCAGGAGAAGCAGATGGTCGGCCTGCCGCCGAAGATCATGCTCATTCCCATCGATATGGCACCCTCCGTTACCTACCGGATGAAAGGTGGTCAGGGAGCGGACGCGCCCATGACACGCATCCGCCGCGGCGGCAGCGGCATGATGCGCAACGGCCAGCCTGTGATCGCCGCGCCTGCCGGCAATCCTGCGGCATCTTTTAGCACTTCCGCGCCTGCCGTTCCAGCAGCCGTGCCGTCCATGGCGGCCACAGAGCGCTCCGCGCCGCCATCCTCCGTTGCCTCCCCGTCGGTGCAGCCGGCTGTTCCCTCGACACCGGCGGCCCCCGCCGCCACCAGCCCGAACCCCGCCATTGAGTCCGCCGTGCGCATGCTCTTTGGCAATCCCACTCCTGCTCCGCAATGATGAGCACGGCACGTCAGCGAGGAGGCTTCACCTCTGTGGAACTGCTGCTCGTGCTGGCGCTCGGCGCGGTGGTCATTGGCGGCGCGGTGGTCAGCTACGGCTCCATCGTGCGCAGCCAGCCGCGTGTGTCCTCCTTCATCACCGTGCCGCTGGGCTCCACGCGCATGCAGCACTTCTATGGCTCGTCGAATTCCACGCTCGACACCGCTTCCGCGCCGCAGTTTGGCGGCCTTTCGCAGGCGGAGGAACTGCGGGAGCAGTTCCTGGCGGATGTCATGTCCGCCACCGCCGTGTTCTGCCTGCCGCGGGATGACTCGAACGCTTACAAGCCCTCGATCATCGCTTACAACCCGCTGCAGCACGCGGAGCTGGACACGCCGCAGAAATTCCGCGCTCATCTCGTCAGCATCGGCGCGGTGACCGCCGCGCAATACAGGGACTACCGCAATCCGCTCAATGACGGCGTCTCCGTGCCGCAGAACGCCAGCATCTTCGTGCTCGGCTTCAGCAAATACGCCGGCTACCTCAAGGTGCTCAGTCTTTACGACATCGACGTCATCCGCTTCACGGGCGCGGGCCAGCCGCAGGGCTTTCACGCCTCCGTGAAGCGCTACGCGGATCCTGTGGGCTCCACCACGCCTTCCACACTCACCTATGCGGGCGGTTACGATGTGTTTTACCCGCCTTCCGTCTTCAATGCGTCCAATCCCGCGCAATGGGCCACGGATGGGTTCAGCCCGTTGTTTGTCACTTTCGAGCGCGCTGTGCGCCTCGCCCTCACCGAGGCACCGTCCACCATCCAGCGGTTCAAGCGCGCCGCGGAACGGTCCTTTTATCTCATTTGGTGGCCGGATCCTTGCGCGCGGCATCTCGGTCCCGTGACGAACACGCTGCCCTCTTCCGATCCCCGCCAGGCCTACAATCAAAACGCCGGGCGCACTTCCTTCATGTTCACCGTCCCCATGTTTCCCGCCCTATGACAGAGCCGCAAAGGTCAGCGCCTCTCACTGACTTCTGACTTCATCCATCCCCCATGCGTCTTCACCTCCAGAGCAAGCATCCACGCAGCACCGGCGCCCTCATGGCCTCCGCGTTGATGCTCATGCTCGTGGCCGGCATGCTCGTCTCCGGCTGGATGAACCTCATGAGCACGCGGGCCGTCCAGGTCAGTTACCTGGAGGACATCTGCCGTCGGCGCGTTGGCCTGGAGAGCTCCCGCCTGCTGGCCCATGAGTTCGCCGCGGACCGCGCCTTCCGCATTGAAGACGACCTCTCGCCGAATCAAAGCTTTGTGCTCGGTTCTGACATCGGCGGCATCAACAGCTTCGACGGCTGGAACGACCTGAACATCTATGGTTCCACCTCATGGCCCGGTAGTGGCCTCAGCACCGTCTATCCTTACAACTACACCGGCCTGCACCCCGGCGCCTCGTTTCTCCACACGGAGCGCATCGCGCGTCCGCCCGCCGTGGCCGCGGGGAACATCGACAACTTCACCGCCTGGCACTTCCTCAAGACGCTGCCGCCTGTCCTGGCCGGTGATGTGTTTTGCATCTACCGGAAGCCCGATGGCGTTAGCACGGAGCTCGATGTCTATCGCAACGTCGTCACCGGCGCCGGCGGCGGCCATCATGCCAACTGGGTCGTCAACGGCCGCACCGTCCTGCGCCACCCGCCCTCACTCTTCGTGCGCAGCACCCCCAGCCCTCTGGAACTGCCGTTCCGCACCAAATCCCTCTACATCCAGTCCTCCACCGCCGCGGTGCCGCCCACGCTGCCCGAGCCCGTCCATGGCGTGGACTTGGACGGACGCGATCTCGCGCCCTCGAACCTCCCCGCCGTGCCCAGCACCACCGGCCCCGTCAGCGCCGGCGGTGACCAGCGCTACGAGGGCTGGCTCAATGTCATCAAAAACGACAACAACACGCACAATTCCCTCTGGCACTTCCAGCAGCGTGAAAAAGACGCGGGCCGCACGGACATCGTCACCATCGACGTGGCCGCGCCCTTCAATTCCGCCACGGAGGCCTACTGGATCTCTCATCAGGCCAATCCCACCTTCCCACCGGCCGGCTGGCCCTCCGGCTACGATTCCAAGCTGAAGGTCCTCTTCATCAAACTCGACTCCGTTCACCTCAAACACATGCGCGTCACGGGCGTCGTGGACCAGATCATCTTCGTCGGCCAGAGCAATAACGCCGCCTTCCAGGCCGCTGCCGGCATGAAGCCCATCATCATCACTGTCATGCCCGCCGGCACGCGAGGACGCTGGGTGCGTGACGTGCGCTTCGAGCGCGAAAACGCGCGCCGCTTCGTCCTCGCTTTTCAGGACGACCTCGGCCGCACCGTCGATTTCTCCTGGATCAACGGTCCCTTCTCCGGCACCGACTACCGCTGGCGCTGCGTGCTCGTCAATGAGTACCAGACCATCATGTTCAACATGCCCGCGCTCCTGACGCAGAACGTCCGCTGGATTGGCGGTGTCATGACCAACTGGACGATCAAACGCCGCGCTGCCGGAGGCACCAATGCCAGCCGCCTCACCTTCACGCCCGACACGGACGCCGCCGTGCCGCAGACCGCCCCGGCGGGCCTCTCCTTCGCCCACTTCCTGCCACGTGACGCGTGGCAGGAGGCTCTCCTCACACCATGACACGCCTCCTCACCAGCACACGCCGCCGCCTCGCCGCCGCCTACACGCTGATCGAGGTGCTCGCCGCCGGCGCCATCATCTCCGTCGGCACCACCGCCGCCGTCAGCCTCTCCGCCTCCGTCATGCTGCAGGAGGAGTTGTCCTTCCGCGTCGCCGTCACGCGCAATTACCAGGAAAACATGATCCGCCTCTGGCAGCTCGGGCTTTCCCCGGTGCAGGTCACCGCCCTCATGCCCTTGCAAACGCAGAGCCCGCCGCTGCAGACCGCCATCTTCGGCACTCCCACCCTGGTCGAGACTGGCGTCACCACGGTCAACGGAACCAGCGTCGAGACCGCTGCCTGCACCGCCGTCGTCAACATCGCCCAGGACCCGCGCAGCGAGGTCCCTGGCGCCTCCCTCACCCTCACCGCCTTCCGTCCGCGCCTCCCCATCCAGCTCCGCACGCCCGTGCCCTGAGGCTGGCATTTCACGTCTGAAATCTCAAATCTCCTTCCATCATGCTCAAAAAAGTCAAAATCACCAACGTCCACACCGGCAAGAGCGCCGAGGCGCTCGTGGACACTGACAATGATGACAAGGCCATCTTGGGCGCCGGCGTCGGCTCCAATGAATCCACCTCCATCACCACCATCACCGGGATTGATGAGAAGCTGCACCGCATCACCAGCCCCAAGGCCAGCATTGACGATTGCGCCGCCTTCTTCGCCGGCCTGGGCCGCTGCCTGGAGCGAAACATCTCCCTCACCAAGTCCCTCCAGCTCCAGACCAACCGCGTCAAGTCCGCCACCTACAAGGGCATGATCGCGGAGCTCATCCACGGCATCTCCACTGGCGAAAAGCTTTCCGATGTCATGGTCAAGTTCCCCAAGCTCTTCCCGGACGACATGCTCTCGCTCATCATCGCGGGGGAGGAAGCCGGTCAGCTCGCCAAGGTCTGCAAGCGCATCGCCATCTCTGCCAAGAAGTCCTCCAAGGTGCTCAAGAAGCTCAAGGGCGGCCTCATTTATCCCGCCGTCGTCATCGTGCTCGGCGTCGTTGTAGTCATCGTCATGAGCTTCACGCTCGTGCCCGCCATGGCCAAGCTCTTCAACTCCTTCAAGACACCGCTCCCGCTCGGCACGAAGATCCTCATCGCTCTCTCGGATCTCTTCATGCACAAGCCCTACCTGGCCATCCTGCCGTTCGTGGGCCTCTATGTCTTCTTCTCCAACTGGGGAAAGATTGCATCCCTCCGCCCGGTGCAGGACCTCTTCCTCAAGCTCCCCGCCATCGGCGTCATCGTGCGGAAATCCGCCGCCGCCACCGGCTTCCGCACCCTCTCCATGCTCACGGAGTCCAACGTGCGCCTCACTTCCGCGCTCGATATCACCTCGCAGGCCTCATGGCACTACCATTATAAGGAGCTCTTCCAGCGCCTGCGGGACCACATCTCCGTCGGCCGCACCCTCCATGAGGCCTTCCTCATGGAGGCCCACTGGCTAGGTCCTGACGCGCGCAACCTCTGCGGCCTCATTGAGCTCGCCTCCGAGACTGGTTCCGGCACCGAGATGCTCGCCGAGATCGCCGATGACTACGAGGAGGAGCTCGACAACCTCGCCGCCACCCTCGACAAGATGATCGAGCCTCTCACCATGCTCATTCTTGGCATCATGGTCGGCTTCCTCATTTACGCCATCTACGGCCCCATGTTCAGCCTCGGCGATGTCATCTTGAAAAAGAAGTGAGCCGGCACCGGAAAGCGCCCACAACCACAGGTCCATTGCCGGGCCTGTGAGGCGGCAGCAGCGGTCTTCAATGCTGGGAGCCCATGCTTTCAGGGGCACTTCTGAAAAATCAGATGGGGGGAAGTGGAGGTCTCTACAAGCGCCCTTCATTCAGTCGGTCAGCGTGCCTGCCAGTGCCGCCCCGTTACCCGGCTGGCATTTCTTTTTGTCGTGGACCAATGAGTAGGGGCTGGCTGGCCTCGCTGGACGCGAGCGCGAACAAAACCAAGCCGTAACAATGTAATTGAACTCTCGAATGGATCGGATTGCCTGTGGACTCATGCCGGTTTGCATGTCACCTGCCGCGCCTTTCATTCACTCCAACTGCATCGCCACGGCCAAGTGGCAACGATTGGATCGACAGTTAATGGACGATTGATTGTTCAACAATCATCCCTCAACGCGGGCGTCGCTGACTTTTGAGGCGCGCAGATTGTCAGAGTTGGACGCGGACAACAGGCCGTTCGCGTGGAGTCGAAAAGGGTTCTGAAGGCAGACCCGCCATTCCCACGCTTCAAAGAGAACGTCGGTGCATCTGCCGCCGCCGTGGCAGCAGGGCGGGCTGTCCACGGCCCGCTGCGAGTGTCTCCAGGCTTTCCCGGCCCTTTTTCGCCCGCGTCTCTCCGGATCTCAAAACCAAGATCACTTTCTCATTTCTATGGCGGAGATGGGTGGCTGCGCTGCTTCTTCGGACTGGCTCCGAGCCTCAAATCGACCGCCCACCGCCGATAATCTGCCCAATTCAGCCCTTTAACAACCCCAATGCTGTTCATCCGCCCCCATCCGGGCGGGTTTCCAGCCCCTTTCTATTCTCATTTTTACAATTATGTGATCAATTTCTGAAATTATGGTTGCTGTGAATCGCATGATTGATTATAATTCCAATAATCAATCAAGCAGCCATGAACGCCTCCGCCAAGCTCCTCGCCCTCCCCGCCGCAGCCGCCGCCGTCCTCCTGCTCGCTCTCGCCTCCCCCGCCTCCGCCCAGCAGGGCTACTACGCCGCCGGTCACTACGCCGCCCCCCAGGCCCAGGCCGCTTACGCCCACGCCCAAAACCAGGCCGCCTGGGCCGCCTACTACCAGCAGCAGGCCAACGCCCAGGCCTGGGCCGCTTACCACGCCCAGCAGGCCGCCGCTGCTGCCGCCGCCCGCCAGGCCGCTCCCGCCGCCGGCAACGCCCAGATCCGCTTTGACGGCCGCTTCGCCACCGTCGGCTCCTCCGCCCCCATGCGCCTGCAGCACGCCGTCTATGCCGCCAACACCCTCCAGAACAAGCCCTATGTGCGCGGCGGCGGCCACTCCCGTGTCGAGGACAGCGCTTATGACTGCTCCGGCAGCGTCTCCTACGTGCTCATCAAGGCCGGCCTGCTGCGCAGCCCTCTCTCCAGCGCCGCCTTCGCCAGCTATGGCGAGCCCGGCCCCGGCCGCTTCATCACCATCTGGGTGAAGCCTGGCGAGCATGTGTTCATGACCATCTGCGGTCTGCGCATGGACACCTTCGGCCAGGTCACCGGTGAAGGCCCCCGCTGGCGCACCAAGAGCCGCAGCTATGCGGGCTTCACCCCGCGGCATCCTGCTGGCCTTTAATTCTCATTTTTGTGACGCGGTTCTCACTCTCGCACCCGCCTGCAACTCCAAACCTGCGAATCAAAGCCCCCGGAACGCCGAAAACCACCCCCTTTCCCGCCCAACACACCCGCCACCCTCTCAACCCTGCCACCGCCATGAACACCGCCACCATCGCCACCCACACCCCCACGGCTGCTGAACCCACCCCCGGCTGGAACGCCATGCCCGCCTACGGCGAGGTCATGACCGAGCTGCACGGCCTCCAGGCCATGGACATGCCCGCCTCCAGCGCCCCCGCCGCCAAGACCAACCTCTTCATGGAGTCCTTCTGGTCCTGCGTCCGCTCCCAGTTCCTCGCACTCGCCGCCTGAGCGCGCCTCCACTTCCGGCGAGAGCTGTGAACACATGGCCGGGCATGCAGCGTAGGTAGTCACGCTGATCCCCCCCTGCCCCGTGAAACTGTTTCCGATCCTCCCTCTCGTCCTCTGCGCCACCGGCATCTCCGCCGAACTCGATTTCTACCGGGACGTTTATCCTTTCCTCAAGACCAACTGCATCTCCTGCCACAACAAGACGACCACCAAGGCCGATCTCAACATGGAGACGCCGGAGCTCATGATCCAGGGCGGCGAGTCCGGCCCCTCCATCGTTCCCGGCAAAAGCGCGCAAAGCCTCATCGTCCTCGCCTCCCTGCACCAGGACGACATGGAGATGCCCCCGCCCAACAACAAATCAGGCGCGGTCAATCTCACCCCCGCCGAGATCTCCATCCTCAGGCAATGGATCGACCAGGGTGCCAAAAGCTCCACCCAGCAGGAGCGCGCCGTCGTCTTGAAGCCATTTGCCGCCAGCGTGGATCCCATCTACTGCGTCGCCATGTCCAGGGATGGCCGTTACGCCGCCTGCGGGCGATCCAACCGCATCTACATTCACGATCTGGCCACCCGGCAGTTGATCACCCAGTTTGAGGCGCACCGCGCCCTCGTCCAGTCCCTTGCCTTCAGCCCCGACGGCAGGCATCTCGCCAGCGGCAGCTTCCGGGAGGTGAAACTCTGGCGTTTCGAGCCCCAAAAGGCCGCCAGCCAGCCCACCGCGGCCACACCCGCTGATCCTCCCATTGTCAAAAAAATCGCCGACGCAGGCAAGCTCACCATCCTTGCCAGCGCCCTCTCCGCCGATCGGAAATCCATCCTCGCCGGCTGCTCCGACGGCTCCGTGCGCGTATGGGACACCGCCACGCTCAAACAGACCGCCGAGCTGCGCGGCACGCTCGCATCCACCCAAAAGATCGCTGAACTGGAGTGGACCGTGGCCGCCCAGACGCTGGAGCAGTCCTTCCAGAAAAGTGAGATCACCCGCATGGAGGCCCAGGACAAGGCGCTCGATGTCCTCCTCGGCAAGGCCAGGGATGCCATCACCACCATGCAGAAGGTCCTGCCTGAAAAACAACAGGCCGTCAAACCCGCCGAGCAGGCCCGGGCCACCGCCCAAAAGACTGTGGACGAGCTCGCCGCAAAACTCGCCGCCTCCACCGCCAAAGACCCCGCCGTCGAAAAGGAACTCAAAACCGCCCAGGACAAGCTCATCACCGCGCGCATGACCGAGGTGTCCGCCCTCGCCGCTGTCAATGCCGCGCAGAGCAATGTCAAAGATGCCGAGGACGACGTGAAGCGCATCACCGCCTCCAAAGCCCGCAACGCCAGCGCCGTCGCTGCCGCCAACAGCGCCATCGCCGCCGCCAAGGCCGCCCAGGACAAGGCCGCCACCGACCTCGCTGCCCTCAGGCAATCCATCGCCAAAACCGTGGTGAAACCCCTGGCTGTGGCCTTTTCCCCGGACGGCGTGAAGGCTGCTGCGCTCTTCGAGGATGGTGTTCTGCGCGCCTGGGGTGTCGCAACCGGCCTCGTCGTGGAGGAATCCGCCACGAAGACAGAAACCACCACCCTCACCGCGCAGGCCGACGGCTCCTTCACCGTCGTCCGGTCCCTCGCCCTTGCCACCCCCGGCATCCCTCGCTGGAACCTGGCGCGCACCTGGAACGACAAACAAATCTTCGCTGACCGCGTGAACGCCCTCCGCTTCAGCCCGGATGGCAGAACGCTCGTCACCGGCGGCGGCGAGCTCTCCCGCAGCGGCGATATCGCCTTCTTCGACGTGGCCGGTGGCAAGCTCATCCGCCAATGGCCCGAAAAGCACGACGACACCGTGCTCTGCCTCGACTTCTCCCCGGACGGCAGGCTTCTCGCCTCCGGTGCCGCCGACAAGATCGCCCGCGTCACCGAGGTCGCCACCGGCAAGCCCGTCAGCCTCTTTGAGGGCCACACCCATCATGTCACCGGCGTTGCCTTCCGCAGTGATGGCCGCGTGCTGGCCACCGCCGGGGCCGACGGCGTCGTCTCCACCTGGGACATGATCATCGGCGAGCGCAAAAAGAAGATCGAAGGCTGGACCAAGGAGGTCACCTCCCTCCAGTTCATCGGTGCCACCAACCAGATCCTCACCTCCGCCGGCGACAACCGGCTGCGCGTCGTTAGTGATGAAGGTGCCGAGGTGCGCAGCATCGCTAACCTGCCGGACTACATGCAGGCTGGTGCCAGCTCCCCCAGCGGCACCACCCTCGTCGGCGGTGGAGAGGACAGCCTCCTTCGCGTCTGGGACGGCACCAGTGGCAAGGAGATCGCGGCGTTTGGGGTCAGGTGACGCATTCCGAGGAGTCCTTCCTCACCAGATGGGCACCGCTGATGGGATGCTGGTTTCAGAGGATTGGAATTTCCGATAATCTCCCACTCGGAATCTGCGTTAGGATGCCATGATTCCCATGCCAGCCATGTGCTCTCGATCCTTTCGTCGGATGCCAAGCCGCCGCCGCTTCTTCGCCCTTGCCGCAGGGACGTGCGGGGCGCTGCTCACCAGTTGTTCACGCCGCAGTATGCATCTGTTTTCCCGTTCATCAAAGGCCCTTGGTGCCTCCGTGACGATGACAGCGCTGCATGGCGATGAAAGCGTTGCGAATGCAGCGCTTAACGCGGCCTTTGCGGAGTTGGAGCGCATTGAGAGCGTGATGAGCCTCTACCGGCCGGAGAGCCAGATTTCGCGGCTGAATCGTGACGCGGTGCTCGACGCGCCGGATGCCTCGCTCATCGAGGTGCTGCGTTTTTCCGCCGGTGTGGCCGAAAAGTCCGGCGGAGCCTTCGATGTGACGGTGCAGCCGCTATGGGCGCTGAAGGGCATGAAACCGGACGCGGCCACGTTGGCCCTCGTGGACTGGCGGAAGGTCGAACTCGGCGAAAAACGCATCCAACTGGCTCCCGGCATGGCGATCACGCTCAACGGCATCGCGCAGGGCTATGCGGCGGACGCGGCGATGCGCGTGATGCGTGCGCATGGCGTGCAGCATGCTTTGATCGACGCAGGCGAGATGAATGCGCTCGGGCACAACACGGAAGGCGCTCCGTGGCGCATCGGGATTCAGCATCCGCGACAAAGAGACGCCTTCGCGGCGCTCGCACGGCTCGAAAATCGCTGCCTCGCGACGTCAGGCGATTACGAAACGACGTTCAGCGACGATTTCAGCCGCCATCACATCTTCGATCCTCACACGGGGGAATCGCCGGGCGAATTGGCGAGCGTCTCCGTGCTGGCGCCATCGGCGATGAACGCGGATGCGCTTTCCACCACGCTCTTCGTGCTCGGTGCGCAACGCGGGATCGATTTCCTGCGGCACTATCCGGGCACGGACGCGCTCCTCATTCTCAAAGACGGCCGTCGCATGGCCACCGCGGGGTTCTCCTTCGCCGCATGACCTATGAAAACGACGCGCATCCTCATTTTCTTCGCTGCAGTGGCGCTGGCGCACGCGGACACGATTGAATTGGCGAATGGCAACAAGGTCGAGGGCAAGGTTCTCGAGAACAACGCCGAGGCGAAGACGCTCACCGTCGAGTTCAACCTCGGCGGCACGCTCACGAAGCGCACCGTGCCCTACGCCAGTGTGAAGGCCATCACGGTGAACGGCGCACGCACGGTGCTGGCCGAGCAAAAGTCCACGACGCTCACGCCGGCGGAGGTGCAGGCGCTCATTGCGAAGGTCGGCCCCACGGAACCGGACTGGTTCAAATCGACAAGATTGAACTATCCCAAGACGCTCGACCTTTCCTGGCCGGAAAAACCGGGGCAGGGCTGGAACAATCAGAAGAATGTCGGCCAGTTCATCTGGGACATCATCAACCCAAACTCCAGCCGCTGGCAGGAGGGCGTGAAACTCCTGCATCACATTCTCGATTCGAATCCCGACGCGGCGCTGAAGGCTCGCGTGACGAAGGAGATCGCCAACATGCACTTTCGCTTCTTCCAGGACTACGCCCGCGCCGCCTGGTGGTGGCAGCAGGCCGGTGTCACGTTGGATGACCAGCCGGGAATCCATCTGGCCGAGTGTTACTGGCGTCTTGGCAGCAAGCAGATGGCGCTCGACATGCTCGGCAAGTCGCAGTTTCTCCAACTCGACGCCATCAAGCTGCTGGGCGACATGCTGGAGACCGACCGCGCCGTGGAAATGTCGGAGGAATACGACGAACCCGACGCCTGGCAGCTCGCCGGCGACGCCTGCCGTCTGGCGGGCCGGTTGACCGAGGCGCGGGCGTTTTATGAAAAAGTCATCAACACGCCGGCCACCGGCCAGCGTGCCGAGCGCGTGAAGCGCACCCAGGGGCGTGCGCAGGCCAGCCTCGACGCGTTGAAGCTCTTTGATCTCGCCGATGTGACAAAAGTGGCCGACGGGACTTACAAGGACAGCAGCCTCGGCTATGAGGGGCAGATCGAGGTCAGCGTCAAAGTGCGCGGCAAAAAAATCGAGGACGTGAAGGTCACGCAGCACAAGGAGAAGCAGTATTACTCCGCGCTCACCGACGTGCCCGCGCAGATCATCGCCAAGCAAGGCGTGAAAGGCGTGGACGCCACCAGCCGCGCCACGATCACGGGGGACGCGATCATCAATGCGACAGCCAAGGCCCTCGCCCAAGGCGCGAAATGAGACTCGACCACTATCTCCCCACGCTCAAACGGGCGAACAAGGCGGATCGCAAGCCGCCGGGGAGGTTACGCCGGATTTTGGAGCGCATCGGGCCGACCATGGCCTCCGCACCGCTGCGGCGTGTGATTCAGACGGTGTGCTTCATCACCTTTCTGGTGTCGTTTTTTTACATCTGCTGGCCCTACACAGCCAAACCGGTGTCGGAGGCGGAAGCGCCGGCCAGCGAGGCGGCGCTGGATGCGTTGCTCGCGGGGGAAAAGCCGTGGCCGTCGCATTACGCCGACGATTTGGCGAAGAAGGAGATCGTTCCGGCGGATTTGTTCCTGCGCATTGACCCGCTGGTGAGTTTGAGCACCGCCATCGCATCGCGGAGCTGGGTTTATTCGCTCGCGAGCGCGGGGATCATCCTGCTGGTGTGCATTTTCATCCCGCGCGGCTTTTGCGGCTATCTGTGTCCGCTGGGCACGCTGATTGATCTATTCGACTGGGTGGTCGGTCGCCGTGTGAAACGCTTCCGCGTCGCCAAGGACGGCTGGTGGGTTCACATCAAATACTACATCCTGCTCGGCACGCTGATCGCCGCGGCGTTCGGAGTGCTCATCAGCGGCTTTTTCTCGGCGATTCCGGTGATCACGCGCGGCCTGCTGTTTCTCGGTGAACCGGTGCAGACGGGTTTCTTGCGCGGCTGGCATCTCGTTGTGCCATTTCACCTCGGCCATGTCATTTCGCTGCTGCTGTTTGTCGGTGTGCTCGCGCTCGGGCTGTTGCGGCCGCGCTTCTGGTGCAAATACGTTTGTCCGAGCGGCGCGGTGTTTTCCGTGGCGAATCTCTTCCGCGTCAGCGAGCGCAAGGTCGAGGATTCGTGCATCAAATGCCGCAAGTGCGTGGACATCTGCCCCTTCGACGCGATCAAGCCGGACTTCACCACCCGCACGACGGATTGCACGCTCTGCCAGACCTGCGGCGGCGTTTGTCCGACGCTGTCGATCAAATTCGTGGATCGCTGGGACGTGATGAGCCTGAAGAAGGAAAACGAACCACCCACGCACGAGACGCCGCTCGGTCGGCGCGGTTTTGTGTCGCTTGCCACAGGCAGCGCGCTGGCGGTGACAGGCGGAGCGGCGGCCAAAGCCGCGACGAACCTGTGGGGAGCCGATTTGGACAATCCCCAGGCGTTTCGACCCGTGCGCCCACCGGGCAGCGTGCCGGAAAAAGAGTTCCTGCAGATGTGCATTCGCTGCGGCGAGTGCTTCAAAGCCTGTCCGAACAACGTGCTGCACGCGGAGGGCTTCGAACAAGGCTTCGAGGGCCTGTGGACACCGATGGTGAAAGCCGACTGGGCCGGCTGCGAGTCGAGCTGCAACGCCTGCGGTCAAGTTTGTCCCACCGGCGCGATCCAACCGCTGCCGCTGGAGGTGAAAAAGAAAACGCGCATGGCGCTGGCGGAGGTGAATTTGCAGACCTGCCTCCCCCATGCCGGCAAAGAGGCATGCCAGCTCTGCGTCGATGACTGCACCGCCGCCGGCTACAACGCCATCGAGTTCATCCAAGTCCACACGAAGACCGATGTGAACGGCAATCCCGTCGAAGGCACTGGTTTCGTCGCTCCCGTCGTGCTTGCTGACAAATGCGTCGGCTGCGGCCTGTGCCAGACGCGGTGTTACGGCATCAACGTGCTTGAAAAAGGCTTGCTGAAGCAATCCGCCATTGTGATTTCTGCTGGCGCAGGAAAAGAGGACCGTCAATTTCACACCACCGCTGCATGAAGACCTTTTTCGTCACATTTCTCGTCACTTCCTCGCTCATTGCAGCCGATGTGGCCTCGCAGGTCAAATCGGAGCTGCCTTCGCTCGTCGCGCTTTACAAAGAGCTGCACGCGAATCCCGAGCTTTCGCTGCATGAGGTCGAAACAGCCGCGCGCATCGCGAAAGAACTGCGTGATGTCGGATTGGAAGTCACGGAGAAGGTCGGCGGTCATGGTATCGTCGGTGTTTTGAAGAATGGCGACGGTCCGGTGATCCTCGTGCGCACGGATTTGGACGCGCTGCCGGTCAAGGAGCAGACCGGCGCGCCTTACGCGAGCACGAAGGTCGTGAAGGACGACCTGGGCCGCGAGGTGAATGTCATGCACGCTTGCGGCCACGACATCCACATGGCCAGCTTCATCGGTACGGCGCGTGTTCTGGCAAAGAAGCGCGATCAATGGAAAGGAACGGTCGTGATGATCGGCCAGCATGCCGAGGAGCGCGTGCTCGGGGCGCGTCTCATGTTGCGCGCCGGATTGTTTTCCAAATTTCCGAAGCCTGACAAGGCCATCGCGCTGCATTGCGCGTCCGACATGGCGCATGGCCAGGTGGGCATCGTGGAGGGTTACGCGTTGGCGAATGTGGACAGCGTGGAGATCATCGTGAAGGGCGTTGGCGGTCACGGATCGATGCCGCATCTGTGCAAGGACCCCATCGTGCTCGCATCACAGATCGTGCTGGCGTTGCAGACCATTGTCAGCCGTGAAGTGCGGCCGGGTGATCCGGCGGTCGTCACCATCGGCAGCATCCATGGCGGCACGAAGAGCAACATCATTTCCGACGAGGTGCGCCTGCAACTGACGCTGCGCAGCTACAAGACGGAGACGCGCAAGCACCTGATCGAATCCATCAAGCGCATCGTGAAAGCCCAGGCCGAGTCTGCCAACATGCCTGCCGACAAGATGCCCGAGGTCGTCGTCTCCGACGACCAGGCACCGGCGCTGTACAACCAGCCGGAGCTCTGCGCCGAGGTGCGGAGGCACATCGGCGCGGCCATCGGCGCGGAGAACGTGATCCCGCGCGAGCCGGTGATGGGGGCGGAGGACTTCGCCGAATACGGCCTGACGAAAGAGAAGGTGCCGCTGTGCATGTTCTGGCTGGGCACGCAGGCCCCGGAGGTGGTCGCCGAGGCGAAGAAGAAGGGCAACACGCTTCCTTCGCTGCACTCGCCTTTTTTCAAACCGGTGCCGGAGCCGACCCTCGAGACTGGTGTGAAGGCGATGGTATCCGCCGCGCTGGGCCTGCTGCAGGGGAAGTGAGGGGCTGGACAGGCCGGGCCGGGGAGCGGCGGGTCATGGGGGGCAGCAGGCCGCCTCCGCGGGGCTGGCCTGGGGGCGGATGGCCTTCCAGGTCTTGAGCCTTTGCGCGTGATAGACGCCAAAGGTGCGCTGGTCCGCGCCCAGGGGTATGGAGATGGTGCCGATGCGCGCGACGTGTTGAAAGGCGTCCTTGACCTCGGCGGGCAGGAGCATGCCATCGCCGGGGGTGGGGTCGAGGATCAGGGCGTCATCGCCGATGCGCTCCTCCGGTCCAGGCCAGACCTCATACTGGGACTGCGGGGTGCCGCTGGGCTCCCAGCGGTAGAGGCGCGGATGGCTGGGCATGTAGAAGGACATCCAGGCGGCGTGGTAACGATGCCCGAGGGCCATGACGAAGGTGTGGTCTCGCCGCGGCAGCTTTGCCAGGAAGGCGTCCGCCTGGGCGCCGGCCTCCTTCCAACCGCGGAGGCTGGCGACTTTGCCGATGCTTTGGAGCCCGGTGCTCATGGTGATGACGAGAGCGAGGTGGATGAGGGCCGCCAGCACCGCGGCGGTGCGGAGCGTCCAGCGCCTCCAGCCATCCTGAGGGGCTTGGAGGAGCCAGCGGGCGGTAAGGATGACCGCCGGGACGAAGAAGGCAGCGGGCCAGTTGGGATTGATGCGCTGGCGCAGGGCCAGGAGGGCGAAGCAGGCGAGGGCGGGGGCGGAGAAGAGCCAGAGAAAGCGCTCCGGCCGGGACAGCGTGCGAAACGCGCCCAGCCCACGCCAGAGCACGAGAACAAGCGCCACAAAGAGCACCGGCGTGTAGATGAGGGCCTGCAGCCCCACATTTTCCCCCAGGCGGCCCAGCCAGCGGCTCCAGGTGAGCGACTGGGTGTCGAAGTGGTGCCGTGTGTGCTCGAGGGTGATCCAGCCGTGCTCCTGGTTCCACTTCAGGACGGGGAGCATGAACAGGAGGCCGAGGAGGATGGCGGTCCAGTAGCGGGTGTTTCGCAGAAGGGGGCGGTCTTCCGGGGAGAGGGCGGCGTGGACGACCATGAGGAGGGGGAAGACCAGCATCATCTGCTTGCTCAGGCAGCCGAAGCCAATGACCAATCCCAGGGCGGCCCACCGCGTCCACGATGCCGGGAGTGCCGCGGCACGCCAGTAGAGCCAGAGGGCGAGCGTCCAGGCCAGCAGGAGCGGGGCGTCGATGGTGAGCAGGAGGCAGAGGCCGGCGTTTCCAGGGGTGAGGAGCACGAGCAGGGTCGCCAGGCCGGCCACGGAACCGCCAAACAGATCGCGCGCGAGCCGCCAGGTGACCGCGAGCATGCCTGTGCCGAGCAAGAGGGCGGCAGCCCGGATGCCCCATTCCGCATGGCCGGTCAGCCAGCCAATGGCCGCCATCATCCAGCCGATCATGGGCGGCTTGGAGTAGTAGCCCCAGTCCGGGCGGCGGCCCCAGTCCCAATAATAGGCCTCGTCACCGGCGAGGTCCGCTCCCTGGACAACCAGCAGCATCACGCCCAGGCGAACGGCCAGCACGACGACAAGCCACTGGAGGATTCGGGAGAGGGGAGGGGCATAGGCGGCGGTGGCGGGCATTCCGGCCAGAATAGACGGGCTGGAGGAGGCAGGAAAGTCTTTCGCGCCTGCCCGTGTGCGGAAAGTGCCGGGTCAACGCGGGACCGGCTGGGTGTCGATTTCGGAGACAATCAAGGGGTAGTCGGCCAGTTGCACCAACTGGATGCCGTAGCGGCTGGCGATGGCACACGCCTCGGATTCAGGATAGTCATCCCTATAATACACCTCCTTGATTCCGTAGGCGCAGAGCATCTGCATGCAACTGGTGCAGGGCTTGGTGGTGCAGGCGACGAGTTTGACATTGCCGCGTGTGAACAGGCTGCAAAGGTTTACCTCCGCGTGCAGCATGTATTTGCGCCGGGCATCCCGGTCCGTCCAAAAACTCGCGTCCGGGTCGTAGCCGGGTGCCAGACCGTTGTAAGCGGTGCCAATGACCCGGTTCGCAAAGTCGAAGGCCACGGCCCCGACCTTGCGGTAGGGATCTTCTGAGCGCAGGCTGGCGACATGCGCCAGGGCCATGGCATACTCCGGGATGGTCAGGCGGGAACGGGCGGGCAGGGGAGGATTCATGGACTACTGATGACACACGGGCTGTGGATTGCCGTCAACCTTCCTGTGGTGCGGGGATATTTCACTGCGGCTTTGGAGGTTGAGATTGACGAAGTGGCGGAATCCGTTATGAAGATGTTCATATAAACAGTTCATGATGAAAAACCGCCCCCAAACATCGCTTCCAACCCTGTTCCAACGTTTACGGAACATCCTGGTGGCAGGTCCGTCTGCCAATGAACTGCCTGTGCGGCGCGCGGGTGCGTCGAAACACCGGGAGGTCCAGTTGGAGTTCGATTTTCGAACCAGACGACAATCCGGCTAGTTCTTTCAGACGGGCCGTTTTCTGAATGCAGGCGGAATCGGAGGGGGGAGATGGCGGGAATGAATTGAGACGATAATTTTCAAATTCAGCAGGTTTTAACGATGGACAAATTTGCGCCAAGTTGCTTTTATTCGTGTTTTAGCTTCCTAAAACTCACGCTTTCCCGACCATGCTAAAGACACTCTCCCGCTTTTCACGTTTCCGAGCAGTCAGTCTCATCGCCTCCTGCTTTGGTCTGGCCGTTCTTGTGAATAACGCCAGCGCGCAGTTCGGGGTGTCCCCTTCGCAGACAAGCACCTTCTTTGACGACTTCCGGTCTCGCTCCAACCAGATGCAGAAGGGGGGAGCCGGAGTGCGGACTGGAGACGTGGTGTATGACTACGAGAGCGGAACCTATGTGGGCACGGAGGAGGAGGGGCAGGCACGTCCTGAGGATCTGCTCCGCCAGTCGCGTGAGATCGCCCAGCCTGCGGTGCGCAGCGGCAGCGCTGCCTTCGCGGCACGATCGGTGGGTGACTACACCAACTACTCGGGCCAGTATTCCGCTCCCACCGGCTTTTTCGCTCCCACCTACACCTCGGATCCGTTTCTCTCTGGCAAACGCAATGTCAAACTTGGGCCGGTGAACATCGGGCTGGGGCTGTATCAGGCTTTTGAGTACAACAGCAACGTCAATCGCTCCAACGTCAATCCGATCTCGGATGTCATCTCGACGACCATGTTGTCGATTGATGCGAACTACCGGATCACTCAGAACAATGTTCTGAGCCTGACCACCGCGATCGGCTTTGACCACTACTTTGACCACCCGGAACTGGCTCCCTACGGGAACGGCAACTACATCCTGAACGTCCTGCCGGGCAGCACGCTGGCCTTTGATGTGAAGGCGGGGCCGCTCTACTTTACTTTCTATGACCGTGTGTCTGTGCGTCCTGCGGTGAACAATGCCTTCACCCTGAACAACCAGTCGATCTTCGGAGTGTTCCAAAATGACGCGGGTTTTGCCATGAACTGGGCGATCAATTCCGCTTGGTCGCTTGCCCTGAACTTCAACAATTCGATTTCGCGGGCGTTGCAGGGCAATTTCTCCCAGTATGACCGCATGATGAACACCATCCAGGGTACCCTGACCTACAGCCCGCAGGGAACCTGGAGCACGGGTATTGAGGGTGGTGTCAGCCTGCTGAAATACGATCAGCCCATCCTCAACGACGGCACTCTCGCGAATGTGGGTCTGTTTTTCCGCACTCCTCTCGGGAGGACAACTTTCCTGCGCATCGCCGCCGGCGCGCAACTCTTCAATTTCGACACTTCCACCGTGGGACCGCCTCTGGGCCCCGGAGACAACACGGACTTGAACGACTTCTACTTCAATTTCAGCATCAGCAACCAGATCAACAATCGTGTCAGCCACTCGCTCACTTTGGGGCATGAATCCGCCCTGAATCTGGCGTCCAACTTCATCACGGCGGACTTTATTAACTATGGTATTTCGGTCATCACGTCCAAAGGGGGGCGGTTGTCTTTGACCGGCTACTTTGAGAGAGCGGAACCTTCCTCCTTCAATCCTTTGTTCCCCGGTGCCCAGCAGGACCTCATCCAGTATGGCTTTGACCTGTATTACAATCACCAACTCACCTCGAAGATCCGCATGGGGGCGGGTTACCACTTTGGTATCACGGACTCCGAGGCGGCCAATGGCGACTTTGACCAGCATGCGTTCAACCTCGACTTCACCGCCATGCTCACCCAGAAAGCCAGCATCAACCTTGGCTACCGCTATTTCCTGACCAACACCTACAACAACAATCAGGACTTTGACCAGCACCGCTTTATTTTGGGCTTGAACTACAATTTCTAACGCGGCTGAAAGCACGCTGTCTCAAATCCCGGTCGGGGCATGTGGGCTTCCCTCGTGCCCCGTTCGCGTCTCTTCCCCACCTCTCGTATTCTTCACTCCATGATTCGCCGAATCCTCCTTGCCTCCTTGTTTGCCTCTGCCTCCCTCGCTTTCAGCCAGGACCCTGGATTCCGTGCTCCTGAGGTGCCTCCGCGCGCTCCTGCGGCCCAGTCCAATGCCGGTGCCGGTACGATCACCGGAGCTGCGGTGCTGACATCCATGGACGTGCTTGACGACTCGCGCCCGATCCAGCCTGGATATGTGATCAGCATCCGCATTCTTGAGGATCGCAAAGATGCCGTTCAGCAGAAGGTCGCAGTCACGGGCGAGGTTCAAGTGCCCTACATCGGCCTTGTCCGGGCGGCCGGCAAGTCCTGCCGCGCATTGGCATATTCGATCAAACGCGACCTTGAGAAGAGCTACTTTATCACTGCCACCGTGGTGATCGCAATCGACCAGATTCCGGTGGAGGAGAACATTCGCATGGTGGAGCAGGACACCTATGTGATGTTCGGTTTCGTGATGAAACAGGGCAAGTATGACCTCCCCAAGTATGAGGACCTCACGATCAGCCAGGCCATTCTCCGTGCAGGAGGTTTCGCCCAGTTTGCGGATGTCAAACATGTGAAGATCGTCCGGACCACTCCGCAGGGAGAGAAGCGCATCATGGTTAATGTCGATGACATCATGCGCAAGGGGCTGCTCCAAAACGACATCTTCATCCGCCAGAATGACGTGATCATCGTGCCCGAGAAGAAGATCAATTTCTAACCTGCCGACTGTCCGGCAGGGCGTTTCGGCTCCTCCATTGCCTTCCTTCCCCCCATTTCATCACCATGGAACAGTCACTCACCCTGCCCGGTCAGGCCCAGTCCAGCACGCTGAGCCGCATCCACGAGGCGTCCGCCAAGTTTCAACGGTATAAAATCCTGCTGCGCCGGCGCTGGTGGTTCCTGCTTTTGACGGCCAGCATCGGGGTATGCGTGCAGGCGCTGACCATCACCGGAAAACCCCAGGTGTTCCGTTCCCTGGCCAAGCTCGTTGCAGGCGGAAAGATGGTTTTGGATAATCAGGTCACATGGCACGAGCAGCTCACGGACTTCTACGGAACCATCATTGAAACGATCGAGAGCGCCGAGATGGTCCGCAAGGCACGCGAGCGTGTTCACGCGCTGCATCCGGATTTGAAGGACTCCGACGTGGACATCAAGGTGGTCCAAACCAAAGGATCCGCCATTTTCAACATCCTGGCCACTGGATCAGAGCCCAAATACACCCAGATCTTTCTCAACAGCCTGCTTGATGAGTTTATCGCCTTCAGGCAGAGCATTCGCGAGCAAGCCCAAGGCAAGGTGCTCAATACCTTCCTCCAGGAGGTGGTTAGCAAACAAAAGATCATGGAGGAGAAGAACGAGGCGTTCACGAAGTTCTGCGCAGCCAACAACATCCTGACGATCACCAACGGCAACAACGAGTCGGCCACCTTCCTTTCCCAGCTCAAGGCCCAGCGGGAGGCCCAGCGCACCTCTTTGGCGGAGATCGAGAGCGCTGTGCTGAATGTGAAGGCCGCCATGCAGCAGCGTGAGCGCCTCGCAAACTCGGCCACGCCCGGTGTCCAGCAGCAGTCTGCTTCGGATGCCGGCAAGACCACCGAATCCACGGGTAACGGCCTCACCGTGGCTGAAATGGACTACCTGCGCACCAAGGGCCAGATCACCATGCTCAAGACCAAGCGCCAGACCTTGCTGGGCACCTTCAAGGAGAACCATCCACAGGTGGTGGACATTTCCCAGGAAGTTGCCGGGCAGGAGTCGCTTCTCAAGGAGTATGAGGTGCAGATCCAGGACGAGATGAGTGCGCAGCTCAGCGCCATCCGCCGCAAGGTGGAGGTCCTCGACAAGCAGATTGTGGAGCGGGAAAAGGAGGCGCTGGAGCTGGGTGCCAAACTGGCCGAGCATGCCCGCTTGAAGGATGAGATGGAGACAGCCCGTGAAGCCTACCAGAAAATGTTTGAAAAGGCCGAGACCTTCCAGGCCATGTTCAACACCCAGAGTGACTACGTCGCGGTACAGGAGCGTGCTTCCACGGCCACGGAGCACACTGACGACTGGAAAATGCCCATTGTGATCGGCTTGGTGGTAGGCCTTGGCGCGGGCGTGATCATCCTGCTTCTTTTCGACCGCCTCGACGATCGCATGAACTCTTACAGCGAGTTTCAGGCCCTTTTCCCCGGAGAGTCGGTGCTCGGCCAGATTCCGGAACAGCGGCAGCGTGGCGACGTGGCGCTCCTGCGCCCCAACGACGACCGCCACCTATACGCGGAGGCATTCCGCAACATCCGGTCCTCAATCCTGTTCAAAAACTGGCAGGGCAAGCCGCCGAAGACCATCCTTTGCACCAGTGCGGTCCCCAATGAGGGCAAGACCACGGTGACCTCGAACCTTGCCGTTACCATGGCGCTTGCGGGTGCCCGGGTTCTCCTGGCGGACTGCGACCTTCGCCGCGGAGGTGTCAGCGAGTTGTTCAAGCTGCCGTCAACACCTGGGCTCAGCGAGGCTCTTCGCGGCAAGCTTCATTGGCGCGATGCTGTGCAGGAGACAAGCACACGCAATCTCGACCTGCTGGCTCGTGGCGATGTGTTTGACCAGACATCCGAGATGCTCCTCTCCAAAACGGCTGAGGAGATGCTCAAGGAGATGGCTGATGAGTATGACTATGTTATCTTCGACAGCGCGCCCGTTCTCGTGGCGGATGACACGGCGTCTTTTGCCCCGAAACTCGACACCGTCCTGTTTATTGTCCGAATGTCGTCCACCATGGCCCGCCTTACTGGCAAGGCCCTGGATCTCCTCTACGAGCGCCAGGTGAACATCGGTGGCGTCATTCTCAACCGCTCCAGTTCGAATTTGAAAGAGTACACCTATTACAACTACGCCAGCTACTACTACGCTCCGGTGAAGACTTCACCACAGCCTGCTGCCGCGGCCCCGGGTGCCACCAAATCGTAATTGGCGGCGTGGCTTTGTCTCTGGAAGGACGCCCCGCTTCAAATCTCGCTCAGCTTCGGCACCACAAACGGCGCGCGATACTCGCGGGTGAGCAGCGCGTTCGCGGCGGCGTTGTCGAGGAAGGATTCCCTGTTGCCATCGACGCGGAGATGGTGGCCGAGCGTGAGCTGGTTCTTGTCGAGATCGACGCCAGCTTCGCCGAGGTAGTGCTTTGTGCGCTCCAGCGTGTCCTGCACGTCTTCGTGGACTTGGAGCGTGCCGAGCGCCTTTGAGATGGCGTTCACGGACGTCTTGGAGCCGAGGCGATACGAAATGTTCGCGATGTGGCAGAGCGCTGTGCTTTGATGGCCTTCCTCGATGTCGGCGGTGAGGTCGGTGTGTTTGCGACTGCGCACGGCGCGGAGGAAATTGGCGAAATGGTTCTCGGATTTGCCCCCTTCGAAGGCGCGGACGAGGTTGCCTTTCGGATCAAAGAGGCTGGTGTCGGCGATGATGCCTTCGCTGCCGTAGAAGAACCACATGGACTTGATCGTGGGATGAAACGGCGCGGTTTTGAGGCCGCGGGTTTCAGAGACGATGGTCTTGTCGCCAAAGTCGAAAACGCCGACCTGCGAGTTCGGCGTCTCGGCGACGTCCGTATAGCCGAGTCGGCCACCGTAGCTGAGCACGCTGCGACCCAATCCGGTCACGCCGAGGCCCCAGCGGCAGATGTCGAGCGAGTGGACGTTGTTGTTGCCGATCTCGCCGTTGCCGGTGTCCCAGAACCAATGCCAGTCGTAGTGGAACTTCGGTCGCGTGAGCTTTGTCATCGGCGCGGGGCCGGCCCACAGGTCGTAATCACACCTCTGCGGCATCACACACTCCGCCGGGCCGCCGATGCTGCCGCGTCCGCTGTAGATGATGCTCTTCGCCAGCTTCACCTGGCCCAATTTGCCCTCGCGCATGAACTTTACCGCCTCGGCCAAAGCACCACGCGAGCGATTCTGCGTGCCCGTCTGCGCGATGCGACCCAGTTTCCGCGCCACCTGCACGATGCGGCGGCCTTCCTCGACATTCTGGCTCACAGGCTTCTCGACATACACGTCCTTGCCCGCCTGCATCGCCCAGATCGCCGCCAGCGCATGCCAGTGGTTCGGCGTGGCGATGAAAACGACATCCACCGCCTTGTCTTCGAGCACCTTCCGCAAGTCCTGCGCCTTCTTCGGCATCGGCCGCTTCAGTTCGACCAGCAACGCACCCACCTCATCCGCGCGATCGAGATCGGGATCGCAAACATACGCCACATCGCAATCCGCGAGCCTCGCCAGCTCCCGCGCATGCGCCTTCCCACGAATCCCGCAGCCAATGATCGCCGCTGTGATCTTCTCATTTGCCGAAACCGCCGTCGTCTCGGCCCCCAGCAAGGTTTTCGGCAAAGCGACCGCCGCAGCGGCCATTAGTGAGTCTTCAAAAAAGCGCCGGCGTGTGGGTGTGAGCATGGTGAGGGGAATACGCGTTTTTCCTTGGCGTTTCGCCGCCCAACCGCTCGAAAAGGAGGTTTTATCCGCCTTGGATCCCGCCGAGGCTCCCGGTGGCGCTTCCAAAGACATCGGTCTCCACGCCGAGATGCTGGAGCATCGTGACGAAGAGATTGCAGAGCGGTTTGTTCTGCACGCTGTCAAAGGCGAGGTGCTGGCCGTGTTCCAGGCCGCCACCGGCGAGGAGGATGGGCAGGTTGGTGCAGTTGTGAACGTTCGCATCGCCAAGGTTGCTGCCGTAGAGGACCATCGTTTGATCGAGCAGGCGGCTGCCATCGGCGGCGGGTGTGGCGGCGAGCGCGGTGAGGAGTTCACGCAGGTGGCGCATCTGCTGGAGGTCCACTTTTTCGAGCTCGGCGAGCTTTTCCTTCGACTGGCCGTGGTGGCTGAGGTTGTGGTAGCCATCGCGGGTTCGCTGCTGCTCGTTGATTTCAAAAACAGGCGTGGCAAAGCCATCCACCATGAGGGTGATGATGCGCGTGGAGTCGGACTCGAAGGCCAGGCGGGCCATGTCGAGCATGAGCTGGATCTTCGGGAAGAACTTGGCCTTGTCGGGGATGTCTTTCGGCTCGGTGGTCTGGGCTTGCGGCTTGGGTTTTTGCTCCCACTCTCCTGAGATGGCGAGACGCTGCTCCAGCTCGCGCACGGAGGTGAGATACTGATCGAGACGGCTTTTGTCCGTGCCGCCGAGGTTGCGCTGGAAGCGGCTGATGTCGTCCCGCACGGCGTCGAGGATGCTGCCGCGATCCTGGAGCCGTTTGAGCGAGGCGGCGGTCTGTCTGGCATCGCCTTGGAGGAACATTTTGCGAAACAAGGCCGCCGGGCTGTCCTCGGCCGGCAGCAGCACGCCATCGCGTGTCCACGACAGGCTTCGGTTCGCTTTGTCGATGTTCACGCCTAGGTTCAGCGTTGGGAAACGCGTCTGCTGGCCGAGCTTTTCCGCCGCGAACTGGTCGAGCGAGATGCTGTTGCGGAAGCCGCTGCGTGTGGGATCGCGTGCGGCGGTGAGGAAGCAGTTTTCCGTGCTGTGACCGCCGGTGACCGCGGGGTGTGAGAGTCCGCTGAAGATGGTGAAGTCGTTTTTGAAAGCAGCCAGCTTCTTCAGATAGGGCGAGAGCGTGTAGCCCGCGCCTTTGTCCTTCGGAAAGAAATGCTGCGGCAGCACGCCGAGATTGTTGGAGATGAGCAGCATGCGCTTCGGAGACGCCTGCGATGCGGCATGGATGATGTTCTGCTCCAGAAGCGGAAGTCCTAGCGTGACACCGAGTCCGCGCAGAAAGCGGCGGCGCGGAATGGCAGTGGTGATGTGAGGTGTGTTCATGGTTGAAGTTCTGAACCAAGGAAGATGCGGCTTTGCACAAGCGCGTGGATCAAATCCTGCACGCCGAAACCGCCGGACTCGCACGCATCGAGCATCGACTCGATCTCTGCACGATCTGCGAATCCCACGGGCGTGCCGGTGGCGTGGAGGATGAGGTGGTGGAGAAGGTTGCGTGCGAGCTGGCGCGGGTTGGAGGCGAGGAGGCGTTTCAGCTCGTGGATGTCGCGGAAGGTTTGGCCGGTGGGGAGCTTGCCGGAGGCATCGACGGGCTGGCCGACGAAGTAGGTGTAGGGATGCCCGGCGGGATCAATGCCGGTGATTTTTTCACCGCGCTCCATGCCACGGTAGCGATCCCGCCACGCGCCCATGACATCGAAGTTCTCCAGCGCGAAGCCGACGGGATCAAACTTCGCGTGGCAGGAGGCGCAGGTCTTCGATTCGGTGTGTTTCGCGAGCAAGGCGCGGATCGTGGTGGCACCACGAATGTCGGGTTCCACAGCGGGCACGCTTTTCGGCGGCGGTGGCGGCGGCTGGCCGAGGAGCTTTTCCATGATCCACACGCCGCGCAGCACGGGTGAGGTGGTGGTGCCGTTGGCCGTGTGCTTCATGAGCGCGGCCTGCGTGATGAGCCCGCCAAAGGGGCTGCCTTTCGGCAACGTCAAGCGCTGCATTGCGGAGCCGCTGACGCGTGGCAGATCGTAGTGCGCGGCGAGGCGGTCGTTCACGAACGTGAAGCCGGCGGCGATGACGGTGCTCGCGGGCAGGTTCTCGCGCACCATGGCGCGGAGAAAGGCGCGCGTCTCGTGCTCCATGGAGTCCACGAGGTAGTCGTCCTTGCGATACTCGGGATACAAACGCTCGTCCGGGATGTCGCGACGCAGTTTGCGCAGGTCGAGCCATTCATCGGCAAACGTGCGCACGAACTGCTCGAAGCGTGCATCGGCAATGAGGCGCTCGGTTTGCGCTTTCAGCGTGGCTTTGTCATGCAAACGACCATTTCTCGCGAGCCGGGCCAGTTCGTCATCGGGCCGTGAGTTCCAAAGAAAGTGCGAGAGACGGTTCGCGATGGCGAAATGGGCGTCTGGGGCGTCTTTTCGCGGCTCGGTGAGGTAAAGGCAGTGCGAGGAGCAAAGCAGCGCCTGATAGCCTGCGAGCAGCGCATCGCTAAAAGTGGCTCCAGCGGTCATTTTCGCCTGAATCAGCTTCAAGAACGGTTGATGCGCTTCCTCGCTCATCGGGCGCAAAGCGGCCCTCGCGGCAAAACGGCGATAAAGCCTTTCCGCATCGGCTGCGGTGGCTTTCGCGACATCCACTTCATCGAACAAAACGTGATGGGAAGGCGGCGGCCATGTTTTCTCGCGAATCGGGCCGGTGACTTCGAGCCATTGAATCGCCACGCCGCGATGCCCCTCCGGCGGCATCGGTGGGTAATCATAGAAGAAGCCGCCATCCGTGCGGATGAAGGGCACCGGCAGGCCGAGCGGGCTGTATTCGAAAGTCTCGCCTGCTTTGAGATGAATCGTTGTCTCAAACTCACGCGTCTCGGGTTGCAAGTCCATCCAGCCGCCGGTCTCGCGCACATCACCGGAGACATCCGGGCCGGAAGGCTGACGGGCGCGGAAGCTCATCGCGATGGGCTCATGCGCGGGCACGAGGCGGAAGTCCCGCACTTGGCGCACGGCACGACCGGCAAAGCGCACGCGATACGCGCCGCTCTCCCTGGCGCGAAAACCACGCGGATAACCGAAGTAGGGCCACGTCGCGGAGCGAAACAGCGCCATTTCGAGAGTGGAATCGCAGCGCTGCTCCGGTGTCATGTCTTTGAACTGCGCGTTGGTGATGGGGACCATGCGGTTGTCCCGCGCGAAGAACATCGCCTCGCGCTCGCCGAACGTTTCCAGCGTGGGAAAGAGGTCGGTGCCGGTAAAACGCTGTGTCACCGGCGCTGCGGGTGGTTTTGAGCCGGCCATCGCCGTGCGCAGCGCGGTCTCCGTGGCGTCGAGATAGGCATCAAGCTGCACATGCGACATGTCGAGCAACGCGGAGACTTTGGTAAAGCCGTGTGAATCGCGGTCCTCCGGCAGTTTGTCGCGGATGTCGAGATGCGGCAGCTTCAGCAGCACGCGGAGGTTGTTTTCAAACTCCACCCGCGTGAGCCGCCGAACGGGTCCGCGGCCATTTTTCGCTGTCTCTGCCTGGGAGGCAGCGAGCAGGGCCGCGCTTAGTTGCGAGACGACGGCCTCGCGTTCCTCGGTGGTAACTTTGGATTTCTCCGGCGGCGGCATCTCGCCTTTTTCGATCTGATCGAATACGCGTGTCCATCGGCCGCGTGTGTCTGCATGACTGAGTTCAAAAGGCAGCGCGGTGATGTCGAAGTCACCTTTGGAAACGCTGTCGTCATGACAGTCAATGCAATGTTTGTGGATGAAGGCGCCGACCGAGGCCGGCTCAGAGCGCAGATCAGGCCCTGCCGTGGTGCAGGCCGCGAGAAGGGCGGAAAAGCATGCCTTCATGTCAGAACCGCCTCCCTTCTCAGCATGGCCTCGGTCATGCGCGCGGCCTTTTTCACCATGGGGGCCAGTTTCACCATGCGTTCCTCCGCGAGGCGCTGTCCGGGGCCGGTGATCCACAGGCTGGCGATGGCGTTTCCTTCCGCGTCAAGAATGGGAGCGCCGAGGCAGTGGTGCCCCTCCAAGTGCTCGCCTGCATCCACCGCCCAGCCCTTTTTCCGCACGTCTTCGAGGCATTTGAGGAAGTCCATGCGGTTCGAGATCGTCCACGGCTGGAAGCGCTCGAACTTCATGCCGGCGATGATTTCATCCCGCTCCGCCTCCGGCATGAAGGCCAGCATGGCCTTGCCCGGACCGCTCGTGTGCAGCGGGAAACGCGTGCCACGCTCGACGTAAAACTTGATCAACGCCTTCCCGATCACGCGCTCCAGCACGATGCCCTCATGGCCGCTGACGATGCCGAGATGCGCCGCCTCGCCCGTCTGCTCGCTCAGCCAGCGCATTGCAGGCAGGGCCGCCTCCGCCAGCGGCACATCATCCACCACCGGCTGGCAGAGGGAGAGCATCTGCGCCCCGATGCTGAAGCGCCTCTCCGCATCCCGCACGATGTAGCCATGCGCCACGAGCGACTGCGT
The DNA here is from genome assembly GCA_015075365.1 of Verrucomicrobiaceae bacterium. GTDB lineage: Bacteria > Verrucomicrobiota > Verrucomicrobiia > Verrucomicrobiales > Verrucomicrobiaceae > Prosthecobacter. The sequence goes on along the minus strand of JABTUN010000002.1, from coordinate 612,268 downwards.
GACCCGATAGACAAAGTTCAAAGAAAGACCCAGCCGCACTGCAATCTCAGAAAGCGTCAACCCGCCCGAAGCACCGCCCAGGCAGCGAAGCACCGCGAGAGCACGATCCAGGCTCGGTGTGCTGAAACCGGAGTCGTGGACGGAGGAGGGCTTTTTTCGTGATGTGGCAGCACGGCGAGTCATTTCTAAATCTGCAATCCATTGCAGATTTAGAAACAATGCGAGCAAGCCGCTTCTTTCCAGGCGCTCAGCGGTGTCTCAGCTCGGCCATGTAAATCGCCGTGATCGTCTTGCCCGTATCGTCCTTTTCGTGGCTCGAATACCACGAGATGAGGCCCTTGGTCGGCGAGAGCTCGATGAAGCCAGGATACGAGTTGTCGCCGCCGCTGGGGAGTTCGGCGAACTCGTGGAACTTGTCGTTGATGAGCCAGCCGAGGGAGGTTTTGGGGCCGCGATCCTTGGTTTGATTGCGTCCACCGACGAGAACGTGCTCGCCCCATTTCACCAGCAGCGGTCCTCCAACAAAACGATCGAGCGGACGGCGATTCCACTCGGTGTAGGGCGGTTTGGAACTGCACAGCATCGAGTTGCCTCCTCCATTGCGATCCAAGGCCAGGACACTGCCGTCCTTCTCAAAGAAGAAGGCGGTTTCGTTGCCGCCGGTTTCCTGGAAGTAGGCGCGATGGCGGAAGATGATGCCGTCGTCGCTTTCGAGCATGATGGACTGGTTGTGGCCGCGCTCGCCCATGACTTCGACGGCGAAGTTGGCCTTCCGTCGGCCGCAGAGATACACTTTTCCGTCGTGCGAGGCTGCACGCCAGATGTAGTAGCCGAAAGTGCCCTCCAACAGTGTCGGCTCAGTCCATTGGGTGCCATCTGCGGAGGACACGGCGTAGCCGAGCTGCTTATTCATGTCGTAGTCCTTGCGATCAAGCAGGCCAGGGCCGGTCCACCAAGTGCCTGAATAGACGAAGAGCCGTTCTTTGAAGACAAGGAAGTGCGGATCGCGCGTGTCGCGATCCTTCACGCTGAAGCGATGCACCGGCTGCCATGTCGCGCCTTCATCTGTGCTGCGCAAAACGATCACCGAGGCGGTGTTGAAGACCATGTGGCCGTCCGGACAACTGCGGAAGCACAGGTAAAACGCGCCTTTGAAGCGCACGAGGTCCGTGAAGGCGTTGTGCTCGCCGTTGTAGAAGACGCGGCGGATGTTTGAAACGCTCACTTGAGGCGGTTCGGCACCTGGAACGGCCAACAGCCCGATGAAAAAGAACAGCAGCGTGCGCATGAGCTTACTTGATGAGTTTCGCCGCCTCCGCCTTCGCTTTGGCGAGCACATCGGCCAGCGCGACAGGCTTGCCGCCCTGGCGGAGGCTCTCGTCAGCGGCTTCCATGAAGGTGAAGATCTCGATGGTCTCCTCGGCGCTGACGGGCGGCTGACCGGTGCGGAAGAATTTGCCGATCTGGCGGCAGAGTCCCTCATAGCTCACCGCCTTCGCGGCCTGTCCGATGGATTTACTGCCGTAGGCCACCGCGCCGAAGTCGGCTTTGCCCTTCACGATGCCGCGATACGCGCCGACGCGACCATCCTTCCACACGCCAGTGGCGACGTCATGATTGCCCGCTTTCACACGCGAAACAGTCTCGCAGCCCGTGCCCATGAGCGTGTAGAGCGCCTCGACGCCGTGGATGCCGTAGAAGAAAAAGTCCGGCGTGCCCTCCTGGTAAGAACACGGGCCCCAAGTCTGCGCACCGAGGATGTCGCCGAGATCCGCATTGGCCTTCAGCGCAACCATCTCCGCGCCGAAACGCGAGGAGGAGCTGCTGAGAAACGGCACGTTGTGCTTCTTTGCCAGCTCCACGATGGCAATGGCCTCCGCCAGCGTGCCAGCGAGCGGCTTGTCGATGAAGACCGGCTTGCCCGCTTTGAAAATCTCCCGCGCCTCCTGGAGGTGGATGCGGCCATCCACGCTCTCCAACAGCACCACATCGACTTTGGCGAGCAGTTCAGGGATCGTCGGCACGATCTCCACCCCCATGTCGCGCAGTTGTTGCGTGAATTTCTCTTTCCGCGTGGCGCTGGCCGGCATGTCCGTGCCGCCGGTGTAGCCGGTGGTCACTTTGATGCCTGCCAGCTCGCCCTCTGTCTCGCCTTTGTTGAAGAGCTTCGTAAACGCCGGCACATGCGACGTGTCGAGGCCCACGATGCCCGCACGGAGCGGTTTGAGGTCGTTTTGAGCGAGAGCCGTGCTTGCGACGAGGAAGGAAAGGAGGATGCGTTTCATGGTCATTTCTTCAAAAGGTCCGAGAGGGTCTGTTTGATCACTTTTTCGGAGTTTGGAGCCGCGTAGGCCTGCGAGGGCTCGTAGCCGCCTTCGGCGAAGGACTGCTCGAGTGGAATGTAGCCGGTGACGCCATCGCCGTAGCTGGCGGTGCAGACGAAACCGCCGGGGCGCTGCTGCTGGGCGAAGAGTTGATACTCGACGAAGCTCTCACCGGGCAAGTGAATGAGGCAGACGTCATCGCCGAGATGGAGGCTGGTGAAGGGAATCGGCTCGCGATGGCGGATGAAGCCGAGACGCAGCGCGGCGGTGATGCGTGTGGTGGGCCGCGTTTCGGTGTTTTGGAGCACTTTGAGCATGCGCTCCTCGGGGAATTCTGGATCGGGCTGCAAAACGACCGGCGCATGCTTCCACGCGAGCTTGGTGAGAGGCACGCGTTTCGCGTTTTGCTCCGATTCGACCATCGCGGCGTGGATGCGACCAGCGAGCAGGGGGCGCATGGGCGGCGTGCCATCGTTGTATTTGCCCGCGCCGATGTTTCCACCGCAGCCGGTGAAGTAGATGTGCGGCACGCCATCTTCCTGCGTGCGCTTTTCACGAGCGATGCCGGCGAAGTCATGGCTCACAATGCCGTCGCCGTAGTAGCTCATCGGGTGTGTGGCGTAGTAGTGGAGCGCGGCGAGCTTCTTTTCGCCGTCCCAAAAGCTCACGGTCTTCAAAAACGGGTCGATGAGGCCTTCGGGCAGCGCACGCAGTTCCGGGTCCTTGCTGCCGCTGCCGCGCATTTTGCCGACTTTGCCGTCGATGACCTGCACGCGTCGATTTCCGGCCACTTCGAGCACTTTGGCCTCGCCGGTGGAGATGTGCGTGACGGGCTGAGGAGACTTCAAAGCAGCTTTGATGGCCGCGGCGACGTCTTGGATGGCTTTTTCGGTCGCAGCGGCATCGAGGATGCCGATTTCGGGCAACATCTTTTGCACGGCATTGTCCACGAGCGGCGCGTTGTGCTGATGCAGCGAGTGCAGGGCGACGCGCTCCGCTGATGTACCCGCCGCTTTCGCCAAAACCTCACGCCAGTGAATGTGATCCGCGCCGCGGATCTCGCAGAAGTCGATCGCGCAGAGGACGACGGGCTTTTCATCGCTCAAGAGCACCACGCCGAGCGCCAGCAGCGGCTCGCTGACGCCAACGGCGGGTTTCACCAAACCGCCGCACAAGGGTGCCCCGATGGGCGGTGTGACATCGGCGCGGAAGGTGACGATCTGCACGGCGAGCGCCGGGCAAGTGAGGAGCGAGAGGGCAAGGAGCAGGTGTTTCATGGGATTTGCGCGGCGATTTGATCCAGCGTGGCGATGCGGGCGCGGTCACCGGCCTGATGCACAAGATCACAGATGAGTTCGATCGTGCGGTGCTCGGGATCGCTGGGATACATGGCCGAGGGATGGCAGAGCAGGTCAAACACCGCTCCGTTCTCGATGCACCACGTCGCAGCGAGATGGATTGCTTTGAGAAAATCATCCAGCGACCAGCGGCAGGTGCGAAAGGCGCCGACGTCGCTGATCGGGCTCATGGGAATCTCCAAAAGACCGTCCGGGTAGCGAAACGGCTGTGCGGCGGCCTGTGCCGCAACGATGCTCTCAAGGACAGCGGACGTCGGTGGCTCTCCAGGCTTGTTGATGGCATGACCTGGGTATTTCGAGCTGATCCAGTCGAAGCCAAGCTCGCGCAGCATCGCGCGGAGATCGGCGCGATCCTGCAAGCCATCGCGAAACCCACCCGGCGTGCGGAAACCCAAGGGCGCGAAACCAAGGCGCTGCTGCATGGCCTGCGAGCAAAGCACGATGTTTTCACGCACGACTTTGGCCGTCTCCTTGCCCCCGATGAGCCACGGAGCGCGGCGGAAGCGATGCTGGAGATCGCCAGGGGACGCGGCGGTGATGTTGATGTGGTCGTAGGTGTGGTTGCCGATGCGGTGGCCGGCCTCATGCAGCTCGCGCAGCCAGTCCACGTTTTCTTGCTCAAAGACCTGCCCGACGGCGAAGAAATGCATCACGCCGCCATGGGCCTTCACCCGCCGCGCGGCCTCGATGGCGTAGCGTTTTGTCTCCGGGTTGAGGTTTCCTTTTTCATAATCCCAGTGCGTGTCCTCCGGTCGTGGAAAGTTCCGCGACATCTCCAGATCAAACGTGATCGCGATCAATGCCTGCTTCCTGGGTGGTGACGCGGCTTTCAGCGCAGGCAAGGCGGCGCCTAATGCGAGTCCGTGAAGCATGGAGCGGCGGTTCATGGTGCTTCGGAGAGCAGTTTCCGCATCGCATCCATCAGCACCTTTTCCACCTGCGGGGCGACACGGGAGACGATGCCGGTTTCGTAGCCGCCCTGCGTGTAGGCGATCGCGGTGCCAATATAGCCGGTGCCGTAGTCGCCATACGCGGCCATGGCGATGAAATCTTCCGGGCGCATCTGCTGCGCGGCGAGCTGATACTCGACGAACAGCTCGCCGGGCATGTGCAACACGCGCGCGGGGCCGAGGCGAAGGCAGGAAAGCGGAATCTGATGCCCGCCGCTCGTGCGTCGGAGAAAAGTGAGATCACGCGCGGCGCGGACGCGGTCGGGTTGCTTGAGCGAGGTGTCGGTGAGTTTCGCGAGAAGCTGTTCTTCGATCAACGTGTCGCGCACGGGCATGGCGACAGGCTCGACACGCCAAGTGATGTCCGCAGCGCGGAGGGGATGCTTCTCTTGAGTGTGCCAGGCGAGCTTCATGCCATCGGCGAGGCGCTGGGCGAGCTCTGGTCGGTTTTCCTTCGCGCCATCGTTGTATTTGCCGGCGGCGACATTGCCGCCCGCGCCATCGAAATGCACAAAGGCGACACCGGGTAGAGCCTCAGCACGCATCTCGCGCGCCATGCCGACGAAGTCCCAATTCACGAGGCCCTGGCCGTAGTAGCTCTGCGGATGCGTGGCGTAGTAGGTGAGCGCGGCGACGGGCTTGTCCTCGTTCCAAAAGGCGATCAAGCGCACGAGAGGATCGATCGTGCCCTCGGGGGCCTCGCGTGCGGCTGGGTTTTTTCCACCGGCGCTTTGGCGCTGAAGGATGACCTTGCCGAGCGGACCGAGGATGCGGCGATTTGATGCCACCTGCGCCACCTTGCCGCTGCCGAGGCCGATGTGCGTGACCGTTTGCGCGGTGGAAAGCGAACCTTTCGCGGCATGGGCGACGCGCAGCATCACCTCGCGATCAAATGCGGCGTTGGAATACAAGCCGGGCAGCCCGTGCTCGGTCAACAGGCGCTCGGTGGCGAAATCACTGCCCGGCGCGTCATGCTGGTGCAGTGTGTGGACGGTCACGCGGTCGCGCGAGGTGCCCACAGACTTCGCGAGCGCCTCGCGGAAGGCATCATGGCTTTCATTCGCGATGCCGACCCAGTCGAACGCGCACAGCACGATGGGATCGCCCGCTCCGAGCAGCACCACGCCGCGTGCGGTCAGCGGTGTGACAATCTCCTTCACCGGCTTCACCGCGCCATTGCACAACGGTGATCCGACAGGCGGTGTGGCGTCCGCTTTGAAGGCGGCGACGCGCAGAGGCCCGTCTGCCGCTTCAACGACACAGGCGAGCAGGAGGCAGATGGCGGGCAGCAGCTTCATGACATCGACGAGAACAAACGCGGTGACGCGACGTTTTTGCTCCGCGATGATTCGTCTTCTTCCTATATTCATACTTGCTGTGTCATTGACCTCTCCTGCCCAAACTGTTCCTGTCTTGAATCCCAAAGTGACCTGGCCAGCACAGGTCGTGAAGGTCGAAATTCCGGCCAGCGATGGCGTGACGCAGAAGGCGATGTGGTTTACGCCCGCTTCCAAGGAGAAAAAGCCCCTGCTCGTTGGGCTGCACACCTGGAGCAGCAACTTCGCGTCGGCGGGCGGTGACGTGGTGTATGCGGAGTGGGCAATCGCGCAGGGCTGGGCCTTTGTGCATCCGGATTTTCGCGGGCCCAACTGGACGCCGCAGGCGCTGGGCAGTGATCGCGCGGTGCAGGATGTGGTGGAGGCTGTGGAATGGGCGAAAAAGCAGACGGCAGTGGATGAGACGCGCATTTATCTCGTCGGTGTGAGCGGCGGCGGACACATGGCGATGCAGATGGCGGGCCGGCATCCTGAAATCTGGGCCGGCGTGAGCGCCTGGTGCGGCATCGGTGATGTGGGGCGCTGGCATGCGGAACACACCAAGAACGGCAAGAGTGATCGCTACGCCGAAAATATCGTCGCAGCGCTCGGCAAGGTGCCCGCAAAGGATGACGCTGACGCATGGAAGCGCTCGCCGGAAAGCTGTCTCGTGCATGCAGCCTCGGTGCCGCTGGACATTGCACATGGCGTTCACGACGGGCGCAAAGGCAGCGTGCCCTTCGAGCACTCGCTGCGCTGCTACAACGCCGTCGTCAAACCGGAAGCGCGACTCGATCCCGCAGGCATCAAGTCCTTCTACGAGACGCAAAAGTCGCCGCCCGGCTGGTCTCCTGCCGCGCCAGACGCGAGCTATGGCCTCAACAAACCCCTCTTCCGCGCGAAGAGCGGCAACACGCGCGTGACCATCTTTGAAGGCGGTCACGAGATCGTGCATCAAGCCGCGCTGAACTGGCTGGCACGGCAGCGGAAAGGCCAGCCTGCTGTTTGGGAGGTGAGGGGCTTCATCCCGATTGACGCCGGGCGCAGCGCGAGCGGGAAGTGACGATCACGCCAGCACGTCCTTCACCACCCTGGCCGGATCGACGCCGGTGAGGCGGAAATCGAGACCCTGGGAGCGGAAGGTGAGCCTTTCGTGATTGAGCCCGAGTTGATGCAGGATGGTGGCGTGGATGTCGTGGACGTGGACGGGGTTTTCGACCGCACCGAAGCCGAATTCATCCGTCTCACCGTATTGCACGCCGGGTTTGAAGCCACCGCCGGCAAACCACATGGTGAAGGCGTCGATATGGTGGTTGCGCCCGGTGGACTCGCGCACCTCGCCCATCGGCGTGCGGCCGAATTCGCCTCCCCAGATGACAATGGTGTCATCGAGCAGGCCGCGTTGCTTGAGGTCTTTGACGAGCGCGGCACAGGACTGGTCGATGTCGCGGCACTTTTCCGGCATGTGCTTCTCCAGGTTCTCAGTGGGGCCGCCGTGGTGGTCCCAGTTGGTGTCGTAAAGCTGGACGAAACGCACACCGCGTTCAACGAGGCGGCGTGCGAGCAGGCAATTCCGCGCGAAGGTGGTCTCCTTTATGTCCTTGATGCCGTAAAGGTCGAGAGTGGCCTGGCTTTCGCCCTGGATGTCCATCAGCTCCGGCGCGCTGGTCTGCATGCGGTAGGCCATTTCATAGGCGTTGATGCGTGTGGTGATCTCCTGGTCACCGGTTTCGACGAGGCGCTTCAGATTCAGCTCGCGCACGGCATCAACAACCTGGCGCTGCTGTGCCGGGCTGATTTCCTTGGGAGTGGAGAGGTTCACGATGGGATCACCTGTGTTGCGCAGCGGCACGCCTTGATAGGTGGTGGGCAAAACGCCGCTGCCCCAGAGCACCGCGCCACCGCGCGGGCCGCGCGGGCCGCTTTGCAGCACGACAAAGCCGGGAAGGTCATCGCAAAGGCTGCCGAGACCGTAGGTGACCCACGCGCCCATGCTGGGGCGGCCGAAGAGGCCGCTGCCGGTGTTCATATAGAATTTGGCTGGCGCGTGGTTGAAGAGGTCTGTCTTGCAGGTGTGGATGAAGGCCAGATCATCGACGATGGACGCAGTGTGCGGCAGGAGGTCGTTCACCCACGCGCCCGACTGGCCGTGCTGGCGGAAGGAAAATTTTGACGCGAGCAGGTTGTTGCGATGGCTGCTGTCCATGAAGGCAAAGCGTTTGCCTTTGGTGAAGCTCTCGGGGATCGGCTGCCCGTTGCGCTTCTGCAGTTCCCGCTTGCGCGTGAACATGTCGAGCTGCGACGGCCCGCCGGCCATGAAGAGAAAAATGACGCTCTTTGCCTTGGCGGGGAAATGCGTCCTTTTCGGGGCGAGCGCCGCGTCGCGTGCCATGAGCGATCCGAGCGCCATGGAGCCAACGCCGACACCACAACGGCTGAAGAAATGGCGGCGGGTAATGTCGCGGAGATGAGTTTCAGGATTCATGAAGCAGGGAAAGTTGGGACGAAAAGCGGGCTGCTCAAGGCAGTTCGCGGATGCGCAGCTTGCGGAAGAGGATGGGGGAGCCCTCGCTTTCGAGGCAGAGGAAGCCCTGCGCGGGCTCGCAGGCGGTGCCGCCGCTGACTTCCTCGCCATTCACCCAGAGGCGTACCTCTCCGTTGATGGCGCGGATGTAGTAGTGGTTCCATTCGCCGTGGCCTTTGGCGAGGTGCTTGCGCGGAAAGCTGCGGCTGCCATCGGGCGAAAGCGGTGGGAAAGGCGTCATCTTCACGCCCACGGGAAACACATCACCGTTCGTGCCAAACCAGTCCGTTTTCCCGCCCGCGGCTTTTACCTTATCCGTGTAGCCATGATCGAGCACCTGCACCTCGATACCTTGGGGCAGGCCGGGTTTTCCAGCTGCGGTGAGGCGTCCGATGGAGCCCGGCGTGGCCCAGACAAAGACGCCGGAGTTCCCGGCAGGTTTCTGATGGCTCCACTCCACGACCAGCTCGAAGTTTTTGAACTCCTTCACCGTGCGCATCACGCTCACGGGCTGTCCGGTGCAGTGCAGCACGCCGTCTTTCCAGCTCCAGGTGTCGTCGGCGCTGTTCACCTTGGTGAAATCCTCCGCCTTCAAGTCACGAAAGCCGGGCTGCGTGTCGTCGATAACGGCGCGCACGGGTTCAGCGGACCGCAAACTGGCGCTGATGAGAAAAACAAACGTGATGGACAGGATTTTCATGAGGATGGAGAAAGCTGCCCGCATGGCGATGCGGGCGCACGGATAAAACGCGGCTTCCAAGCCGTCTTTGCGTGTGTTCTTCCTCCCGGCCCGGCAGTCCTTTCCACGGGGTGTCACAGCGTGGCTGTGGAGGCCCGCTGGCGCAGTTCGTCGAGCAGTTTTGCCTCGGCCTCTGGCAGGGGCCGCATGCGGTCCGCTTGTTCGAGCAGGTTGAGCGCCTCCGCCGGGCGCTTGGTGCTGTGGTACACATGGGACAGGGGAAGGGCGCTCTCCCAATGCGCGGGCGCCAACTGCAGGGCGCGGACCAGACACTTTTCCGCTTCCAACGCGCGATTGGAGAGGAAGTGAGCGAGGCCGGCATTGTGCAGCAGCTTGGGCTGGTCCGGGAACTGTTCCAAGCCGCGCATGGTGACCTCAAAGGCGCGTGCGACATGTCCCTGCCTGAGCAGCACGGTGCCCAGGTTGATGAAGACATGCGGGGAGGGATTCGGACATTCGAGCGCCTTCTCCAGGCACTCGGAGGCGGCCTGGAGGTCGTTTCGGCGCACGAGTTCGGTGCCGAGGATGAGCCAGGCGCGCGCGTGGCCGGGATTCTCAGCCACGACCGTCCGGTAAAGGCTCACCGCATCCCGAAGATCGTCATTTCGGCGCAGCGTGGCGACGGAGAGCAAGGTGACGCAGGCCACGGCTCCTGCCATCATGAGACGGCGGGCGCGGGGCTGCGTGAGTCGTTCCCAGCTCCATGCAAAAGCAGCCGACAGCGCAAGAAAAAGGCCTGCCGAGGGAAGATAGGAGCGATGCTCCGCATAGAGGTCCGGCAAAGGAAAGATACTGGAGGAGGGCAGCAGGGCGATGAAGAACCACAAAATCCCAAAGAAGATGACGCCTCCGCCGGAGGCACGAGCACGCCGCCAGGCGATCCAACCGGCCGCCACCAGCGCTACACAGACAAGCAGCGCGATCCACAGACGCGGCTCCCATGCGGAGCCGAGCGGGGGGATCAGCGGGTCAAAGCGGAGATGCGCCGGCCACAGAAGCACACCGAGATAGGCGGCCCACACAGGCAGTTCAGACACCGCATAGTGCAGGGGAGACAGTGGAGCGGAGGGGTGGTTGGTGATGTTGAAGTAGGTGGTGAGCGAGAGTTCGCTGTTGCAGATGAACACAGCGGCGGCGAGCAACAACGGAAGCAACGGAAGGCAGAGCAGATGACCGCGTGCGGCCACGATGGCGTCCATGCATTTTTCTCCCAGAGCGAGCCAGGCGGCGAGCACGAGGAGCACGGGGGTGACCACTCCGGTTTCTTTTGACAGCATGGCCAGCAGTGTGATGAGCACGGCAATGATGCCCTGGGCGGCGAGGAGCAGGGGGCGCCCTCCCGCGGCGGCGGTGCGCCGCTGCCAGGTCCAGACGCAGGCGGCAGCGAGCACAAACAAGGTGGCGAGAGACTCAAAGCGCTGCGTGATGTAAGTGACGGATTCTGTCATCACCGGATGTACGGCGAAAAGCAGCGCGGCAGCCGCGCCGCCCCAATAGCCGGCAGCGCCGCGTCCGGCAAGCAGGCGCGCGGCAAGCAGCCAGAGCAGCAGGGCGTTTGCCACGTGGATGGCGGTGTTCACCACGCGATAGCCTGCCGTGTCTGACCCGTTGAGAACGCGGTTCCAAAAAAACGAGGCATAGGAAACCGGCCGGAGGACAAAATTCACCGACAGATCGGTGGGCAGGCCGCGGTGATGCGCGTCGGTGATGAATCCGGTCAGGGAGATCGGGTAAAGAAAGGACTTTCCTGTGGCGAGCAGGGGATTGTCAAAGACATAGCTGGTGTCGTCGAGGATCTTGTCGTGCCGCAGCGTGCCGGCATAGAGACAGGTGGTCAAAGTCACGATCAGCGCCGCGATGCCGACGGTCAGGAGACGCATGCGCCAATGGGATTGCCGTGCTGGCTCGGCGGTAGTTTGCGGCGGGGCGCCGATGGCGTCCCCTGTTGCATGAGGCTGGCGCTGCGCAAGAGCCTGGGATTTGCAGGAATGTTTTCTCTTTGCCATGGCCGCAGAATCGCATGGAGACGGGCGGCGGCGCAAAGAACAGTCATTGTGGCCGGACCTACCACGCCGCCACATGTGCGGACGCAGCCGTTGTGCGGATCACCGCGACAGGATGAGGGCTGCGCAGGTGATGGGCTGTGGCGGCGACCGCCAGCCGCCACTTGGCGTCATTCCCGGGTCACGGTTTCGTCGAGGTTTAGCAGCGCGCGCGCCGCGTTCAGCGTGTCGAGCTTCTTGAGCACGGCGAGTTCATCGGGCTTTGGAACGCGGGAGGTGCAGCGTTTGAAGGCGGTTTCGAGGCCGTCCTTCCGGATGATTTTCTCCAGGGCGGTGGCGAACTCGAAGAAGGCCGCGTCATTCATCAGCGTGAGCGCCTGGAGCGGCGTGTTGCTGCGGATGCGGCGTGTGCAGGAACTGAAACCCTCCGGTGCGTCGAAGACGGTGAGAGCTGGTGGTGGTGAGGCCCGGTAAATGAAGGTGTAAAGGCCACGACGGTATTTGTCAGCGCCCTTGCTGACGGTCCACACGCGTTTCACCTGGCCCTGGCCCATCACACCGTCTGGAATGGGCGGATAGACGGGCGGACCGCCGATTTTCGTCGAAAGCAGGCCGCTGGCCGCGAGGCAGACATCACGCACCACTTCCGCGTCGAGGCGCAGACGTGTCTGGCGGGCGAGGAGGTAGTTCTGCGGGTCCTTTTCGGCCAAATCAGGCCTGTTGGAGGAGCTTTGGCGGTAAGTGTGCGAGGTGACGATGAGGCGGTGCAACTCCTTGAGGCTCCATTTCCTGGCCATGAACTCGGTGGCGAGCCAGTCAAGCAACTCCGGGTGCGAAGGCGGCGTTCCCTGCATGCCGAAGTCATTTTCCGTCTCGACAAGGCCGCGGCCGAAGTACTGCTGCCACACGCGGTTCACGATCACACGCGCCGTGAGCGGGTTTTGCGGGCTGACGATCCACTTCGCGAGATCGAGGCGGTTTGGCTGGGGATTTGTTGTTTGAAACGCATGGAGCACTTTCGGTGTGCCGGGCGTGACCTCCTCATCAGGACGTGTGAAGTCGCCCTTGATGAAAACAGTCGTTTTGCGCGGTTTTGGCAGCTCTTTCATGACCAGCGTGGTCGTGCCTTGGTTGAGCTGGGTGTCGAGTTCCTTGTGCCTGTCGCTCAGCACGCGGATCGGGTCGCTGGGGTTCACGATATTGGTGAACAAAGTGATGTTGTCCGCCAGCGTCCGCTTGTTGGCCGGCTTGTCAGCGGCCCTGCGGATGCCTGGCATGAGTTTGCTCCGGAACTCGGGAGACATGTCCTTCTCCCACTCTGCGATCTCGTTGTACCGCTCTTTGACGAGCGCCTTGAGCCTGGCGTCCACGTCCTTGAACTCGGCGGTGAGAGCCTTCACGTCCACGGTGGGGTCAAAGACCTTCATGGTGGGCTCGTCCTGGTTGTTCAGGAAGGCGAAGAGGCGGTAGTACTCTTTTTGCTCGATGGGATCGAACTTGTGGTCATGGCACTGCGCGCAGCCGATGGTGAGGCCGAGCCAGACGGTGCCGGTGGTGGCCACGCGATCAAAGACGCTGTCGATGCGGAACTGCTCCTTGTCGATGCCGCCTTCCTGATTGATCTGCGTGTTGCGGTGGAAGCCGGTGGCGATGATCTGGCTCTCCGTGGCCTTGGGCAGCAGGTCGCCGGCGAGCTGCTCAATGGTGAACTGGTCAAACGGCATGTCCTTGTTGAGCGCGTCGATCACCCAGTCGCGGAATTTCCAGATCTGGCGCGGCGCGTCGATGGAATAGCCGTTGGAGTCCGCATAGCGCGCCTGATCGAGCCACCAGCGTGCCCAGCGCTCGCCGTGATGCTTGCTCTTCAGAAGGCGATCCACCAACGCGCGGTATTTTTTGTCGGACCAGCCGGACAGGTCCGACAAGTCGGACTGTGATGGAGGGAGACCGGTGAGATCAAGCGAGACGCGGCGGATCAGCGTGGCGGGATCGGCCTCGGGGGAGGGCTTGAGACCTTCCTCCGCCAGACGCGCCTGGATGAAATGGTCAATCGGATGGCCCTGGATGCCGGTGGCGCGCTTGGGGGGCTCAAAGGCCCAGTGGCGCTCGTATTTCGCGCCTTGCTCAATCCAGGTCTTGAGGATTTCGCGCTGTTTGGGGCTGAGCGGCGGCTTGTGGGACTTCGGCGGCGGCATGACCTCGTCCTTGTCTTCGCTGATGATGCGCTGCCAGACATCGGATTTGCTGAGATCACCCGGCACAATGCCACGCGAGCCGTCGCGGTCCTCAGTCGCCCCTTCAAACGTGTCGAGCCGCAGGTCTGCCTCGCGGTGCTTGGGATCGAAACCGTGGCAGGCAAAGCAGTTCTCTGAGAGGATCGGGCGCACATCGCGGTTGAACTCGATCTTCCCCGCCGCGGAGGCGTGGAGGGAGCTCAAAACGAGGCCGGAGGAGAAGAGGAGGGACAATTTCATGGGCGCGGTGATCCTATGCGCATCACAACGGGTTGAAACGCCGGATTTTGCCCTGCCGGCCTCTATTGGGTCAACGCGGCACGAGTTTCTTCAGGTCCGCCGGGAGCCAGGCGCGCAGCATGGGGCCTGTGGTGGCGGTGGTGAGCAGGCACATGATGATGAACATGGTGAAGAGCTTGTCATTGAGCAGGCCAAGGTCCTTGCCCACATTGATGGCGATAAGTCCCATGAGCGCGCGGGTATTCATCAGCGCGCCGATGGACAGCCCCTCACGCCAGGTGGACCCGGCCCAGCGCGCGCCGAGCGTGCAGCCGCCGAGTTTGCCCAGGATGGCCACCAATGACACCAAGGCGCAGGCGAACCACGCGGTGGCGTTGTCAAAGGAGCCGATCCTGGTGTTCAGACCGGTGTTGGTGAAGAAAATGGGCACCAGCGTGACAATGACAAAGTCGGCGAAGCGCTCCCGCCAGGCTTTCACGAGGGAAGGCTCGGAATGAAGCGCCACACCGAGGGCAAAGGCACCGAAGATGGCGAAGATGCCGAGCTTGTTGGTGATCAGCGATGACACAAACAGCGTGCAAAACAGCAGCGCCAGGAAGCCCGGCGTGAAAGTCTCCGTGTTGTGTTCCCGGCACTGTTTCCGCCATGCCTTGATGATCAGCGGGCCGACGACTTTCATCAGGACCGCGAAATAGAGAACGATCAGCGCCACCTGGCCGAGAAATGGCAGCCAGGAGAAGTTGTCTCCCTGCTTGATGATGGCGGTGGCGACCCCGAGAAAGACCCAGCCCACCGCGTCGTCGATCGCGGCGGCGCTGATGGCCGTGGCACCGAGCGCGGTGCGTTCGAGCCTCATCTCCAGCAAAATGCGGCCCATGATCGGCAGGGCGGAGATCGCCAGCGCGATGCAGACGAAGAGCTTGAACCCAAACTCCGGCAGATCCGGCGCAAAAGTGCGGTGCAGCCATGGTGAGATGGCCAGGCCGCCAGCCAATGGTGCCAGGATGCCCATCAGTGACGAGGCAATGACCACCCTCGATTTGTCACGCAGATGCGAGAAGTCGAACTCCATGCCCACCTGGAAGAGCATCAGCAGCAGGCCGATCTTTGCCAGCAAGGCCAGCGGCCCCTTGATTTCATCCGGAAAAATGAAGCTGACAAACTCCGGCGCGAACAATCCGACGAAGGAGGGGCCGAGCAGCAGGCCGGCCGCGATCTCGCCCACGGCGGGTGGCTGGCCGATTCTGCGGCATAGCCGTCCCATCAGCCACGCGGCGGCGATGATGACGATCCAGCCGACAAGGACGAGTTTGAGCGTGTCTTCGATCTTGGCGGGATTCATGAGCCCATCTTTTGGCCCTGCGGTGCAGGTAACGAAAATAGACTTTCGCTATGGCTCTGATGCTGAGGCGGCATCAAGCGGGCATTGAAGCTGGCGGGTTGCCCGGCCAGGGCTGGAGTGGCTTAGCGCCTATGCCATGCTTCAAAGAGACGTGTCATGGTGGCGATGCGATCCGGCTCCTGGGCTGCGAGGTCGAGCAGTTCCGTGCGGTCCCGTGCCAGGTGATAGAGCTCCCAAGGGCCGTTTTTAAATGAGACGAGCTTCCAGTCCCCCTGGCGCAGCGCCTTGCTGCCGGAGGTGGCCCACGCGAGGAAATCAGGGGCTGCGCGCGACTCACCGCGAAGCACGGGTAGAAGAGATTTTCCAGCGATGGGCGTGACCTGCCGCTTGTCAAAGGTTGCGGGGTAGGGGATGCCAGCCACGTCCAGGACAGTGGCGCTGATGTCGGTAATGTGGCTCACTTCACGACTAATGCGGCCCTGCTGGGGCACGAGGGCGGGGGACCAGACGATGAGCGGCGACGCGATGCCGCCTTCATGGTTGCTCTGCTTGTGATGGCGAAAGGGGGTGTTGGAAAGGCAGGACCATGCCGGACCGGCGGTGACGAAGTTCTCGCCCGGGCCGGGCTGGATGTCCGGTTTGTTTCCCACGCGGGTCTTTCTGCCGTCCGCGCGCCATGTCTGGCCAGGTTTGTCCAGCGGGCCGACAGCCATGTCCGAGGCACCATTGTCACTGAGGAAAAAAATCAGCGTGTTTTGGTCCGCGCCTGTGCTGCGCAGCGTCTCCATCACGCGGCCCACGCTCTGGTCCAGGCAGTCGATCTGGGCCGCGAACACGGCCATGCGCTCCGCCTCCCACTCTTGGTGCGGTGCATCTTCCCAGGCCTTGGCGCGTGGATCTCGCGGAGGGAGACGCGTGCCGGCGGGCACCAGTCCTAGTTCGATGAGGCGCTTCAACCGTTCCTGCCGTGCACGGTCCCAGCCGAGGCGGCGGTAGAGGGCGCGGTACTTGGCGATATCCCCTTCCTTGGCGTGCAGCGGCCAGTGCGGCGCATAGTGGGCCATGTAGAGGAAGAATGGCCTGGATGCATCGCGCTGCTGGAGGAACTCGACCACGTAGTCGGTGATCAGGTCGGTTTTGTAGCCGCCTTCCGGGATCGTGTAGGGCTGGCCATCACGGTAGAAGGCGGTGTTGCGGGTGCTGGCAAAGTAATTGCCCGGTCCGCTGTGCCCGGTGCTGCCAAAGAAGCGGTCAGCGTGGCGTGCGAGGCTGCCGGGCTCATGCCAGTTTTCCGCGGTGATCATGTCCAGGCGACCCACGGCGCAGGTGGTATAGCCGCCGCGCTTCAGCAGCTCAAACAGCGTGACCGCATTGTTTTGGAGCAGGCCGGTCCATTGGGTGATGCCGGCCTGGTGCGGATGCAGGCCTGTCATGAGCGCGGCACGGGAGGGACCGCAGAGGGCGCAGTTGTAAAAATGGGAAAAACGCATTCCCTCGGAGGCCAGCCTGTCGAGGTGCGGCGTTTGAATCTCCCCGCCGTAGCATCCCAGATCGGAGAAACCCATGTCATCAGCCAGGATGAGGATCACGTTTGGGCGGTCCGGCGCGGCCGTCAGGCTCGCGGCGGAAACAGCCAGGGCAAGCGCCAGGCAAAAGGCGGGAAGTGTTCTCATGCAGGGCAGGAAACGCCGCGAGGGAGGAGATTTCACTACCCGCAGTGGATTCGTGTGCATCGAGGTGGTTTTCGTGCTTGCGGCAGGGGCCGATGTTTTGATACTGGCGGCCCTCTTTCCCCGATGAGCCAGCCCAAGCGCCAACCCGACGAAGTCTCCTTTGAAGACGCCATGCAGCGTCTCGACGAGATCGTTCAGGACATGGAGACGGACCGCATGCCGCTGGAGGAGATGATCCACAGCTACGAGGAGGGCATCTCCCTGCTGAAGCAGTGTCGTGCGCGCCTCGAAAACGCGCGCCGGCGCGTCGAACTCATCTCCGCCGACCTCGACAGCGGAAAGGCAACTACTGTGCCCTTTGACGAATCAAGCGGTGAAGCGGGCGACGAAACCGCCGACCCCACCCGTGTGCGCCAGTCTCCGCCCAAGCGCCGCAAGGCGGCTGAAAGTGATGACATCCGGCTCTTCTGACCTCTCCCTGTTTACATCTGACCTTTTTTCTCCCTGCTCCGTGGATACCGAACTGCCCGCCATCAACTCACCCGCCGATCTCAAAGCCCTGCCTGCGGAGCAACTGCCCGCGCTGGCCGAAAAAATCCGCCAGACACTCATCGAGACCCTCAGCCAGACCGGCGGCCACCTGGGACCGAACCTCGGTGTGGTCGAGCTCTCGATCGCGATGCATCGCGTCTTTGACACGCCGAAGGACCGCTTTGTGTTCGACGTGGCGCACCAAGCGTATGTCCACAAGATGCTCACCGGTCGCTGGGACAAGATCGGCACCATCCGGCAGTACCAGGGCCTGAACGGCTTCTGTCTGCGCACGGAGAGCGAGCACGACTGCTACGGTGCCGGCCACGCCGGGACCGCGCTCGGAGCGGCCCTGGGCATGGCCACCGCACGTGATCTGAACGGCACGGACGAGCATGTCGTCTGCGTGGCAGGAGACGCTGCCTTTACCTGCGGTCCGGTTTTTGAGGCGCTCAACAACGTCGCCGCGCACACGAAGAAGCTCATCATTGTGCTCAACGACAACGAGTGGTCCATCGACCGCAACGTGGGCGCGATCGCGAAATACTTCACCAGCATCGCCACGCACCCGGGATTTGCCAGCCTGCATCAAAAAGCCGCCAAGTTTGTCGAGTTCGTGCTCGGGCATGACGCACGGAAGCTAGCCAAAAAGGCCGAGGACCACGCCAAAGGCATGATTTTGCCCCAAAGCGCCACGCCGGCCAATCGCAGCCTGCTCTTCGATGAATTTGGCATCCGCTACTACGGCCCGATCGACGGCCACGACGTGGCGCTGCTGATCCAGACCTTCGAGTTTCTCAAAACCCAGGACGAGCCCGTCATTCTGCACATCATCACGGAGAAGGGCAGGGGATACAAACCCGCGCTCGAAGATCCCGGCAAATTCCACGGGTTGGGGAAGTACAACATCGAGACGGGCGAGACACCATTGGCGAACAAGCCCACCTACAGCCAGGTTTTCGCCCGCACGGTCACGGATTTTGCCAAGGAGGACACGAAAATCGTCGCCATCACCGGCGCGATGCCCGGCGGCACCGGGTTGAGCGTCTTCAAGAAAGAAATCCCGGAGCGCTACTTCGACGTGGGCATCGCGGAGGAGCACGCGGCGCTCTTTGCCTGCGGGATGAGCACCAGCGGCCTGAAGCCCTTCCTCACCATCTACTCCACCTTCATGCAGCGTGCCTTCGACATGATCGTGCATGACATGGCGCTGCAAAACCTGCCGGTGCGGCTGTGCATGGACCGCGGCGGCCTCAGCGGCGACGATGGCCCGACGCACCACGGCTTGTTCGACATCGCCTATTTGCGTGGCGTGCCCGGCATCGTTCACATGCAGCCGCGCAACGAAGATGAGTTTGTGGACATGCTCTGGACCATGGCGAACTACGATAAAGGCCCGATCGCCATCCGCTACCCTCGTGGCAACGGTCCGGGCGTCACGCCGAAGGACAAACCCATCCTGCTCGACATTGGCAAGGCAGAAGTCGTTGCTGATGGAAGCGATATCGCGCTCATCGCATTGGGGGACATGTTCCCGGTGGCGGAGGCGGCGAAAAAACTGCTGGAGGAGAAGGGACTCAACGTCGCCTTGATCAATCCGCGATGGATCAAGCCCCTGGATGGCGTGTGCATCGAATCCTACGCCAAAAAAGTCAAAGTGGTCTGCACGCTCGAAGACCATGTGTTGCACAACGGCTTCGGCTGCGGCGTGATCGAGCATCTCAACGATGCCGGCATCAAAACGCCCGTGGTCCGCATTGGCTGGCCGGATGAGTTCATCGAACACGGCACCATTCCGATCCTGCGCCAGAAACATGGTCTCACTGCGGACAATTGCGTGGCCAGGGTGATGGCCGCGCTGGGCTGATTCGCGATCATGGCCCAGCTTGCCCTCCGCGTCAGTCCAAACGCCCGCCAGTCGGCGTTTGCTGGATGGACGGCGGATGAAAAGGGCCGTCCGGTTCTGTTGGTGAGGCTGGCCGCGCCTCCTGTGGATGGCCGTGCCAATGAGGAGCTCATCCGTTTCCTGGCAAAGTCACTGGGCTTGTCGAAAGCACAGATATCGCTCGTTCGTGGAATGGGGAACAGGCAGAAAACGGTCGATCTGCCAGACGAGGCTATGGAGAGGCTTCCCAGATAATATCATTGGGGGTGGGAGGGGGCAGACGAGGGTGTTGGGAAGGCCACAGCAGTTAGGAGGACTGAACAATTAGCCTCAGGATTACAATAATTATGAAATTATCCTTGCGTTATGATTTCAAATTTATTACAATTACAATAATTCGAGATCGGGCACCACTCTCCGCCCAGGATCGAACCCAAACACCAACAGCCCATACACACACCACAATGAAAAACGTTAAACTCAACAGCCTCAAGGCCGGCTTCTCCCTCGTGGAAATGCTCGTCGTCATCGCGATCATCGGCATCATCGCCGCCATCGCCATCCCCAACATCGGCAACCTCAACGACTCCGCTCGTGACGCCGCCGCCAAGCGCAACGCCCAGACCATCGCCTCCGTGCTCAACGCCGCGGTCGCCGCTGGTGCCGACCTTGGCTTCTCCGGAGCCACCACCGACACGGACATCATCGCCAAGGCGGAAGCCGGCGTGAGCCCCACCGACGGTGCCTTCCAGGGCAAGACGTTCACCTCCGGCCCGATCGACGACGATGAGGCCTCCTACATCGACACGAAGAACTACCTGAGCTGGGACAACACCAACGGCCAGGTCAAGTACGATCCAGGTTCGTAATCTGAAACGGGCTTGAAGCCCGGAACGACACCCCCTCGTTCATCCTCAACCGCCGGGCTTCCCCCCGGCGGTTGTTTTTTTGTTTGTGGCGTCCGTTCCATGGAATTTTCAATGAGGCGGCTTTGCCTCTTGCTCCTGAGGACCCGCTCGCCACTCATTGGCCCGTGTCCGACCACCACGCGCCTTTGATCGACCGGGTGCGCTTGCGATCCAATCAATGGCGCAAGCTTCGGTCCATCGTTCTCAATCTGGCCACGCTGGACTGCTTCTACGGCCGGCGTTTTCGGGAGACGGGGGTGCGGGTGAGCGGCATGAACCGCCTGGAGGATTTCGTGAAGCAGGTGCCATTTACGACCAAGGCCCAGATCCAGGAGGACCGGGATGCGCATCCGCCCTTTGGCACGAACCTCACGCGCGCCATCTCCCAGTACACTCGTTTCTGCCAGACCAGCGGGACAACCACGGGCCGGCCCATGGCTTGGATTGACACACCGGAGAGCTGGGAGGCCATGCTGGCCTGCTGGCGCCGTGTCTATGAGGCGGCCGGTCTCGTGAAAGGACGGGACCGCATTTGTTTCGCCTTCTCTTTCGGGCCGTTTTTAGGCTTCTGGACGGCGTTTGAGGCCGCTTCGAAGGATTTCCTGGTGATTCCCTGTGGCGGGCTTTCCAGCCAGGCGCGCCTGGAGGTGATGGCACGCTACGGTGCCACCGTTTTGTGCTGCACGCCCACCTACGCGCTGCGTCTGGGCGAACTGATCGGCGAGGCATCGGGCGTTGAGCGCATGAGCCTGCGGATTCAAAAATTGATCGTTGCCGGGGAGAGCGGCGGCAGCGTGCCCGCGCTGCGCCAGCGCCTGGAAAAGCTGTGGGACGCGCAGATTTTTGATCACCACGGCATGACGGAGGTGGGACCGGTCAGCTTTGAGACGCCGGATCTCCCCCGCCATCTCACGGTGATCGAGGAGGCTTATTTTGCGGAGGTGGTGGACCCTGTCACTGGCATCGAGGTGGAGGACGGGGAGCATGGCGAACTCGTCCTCAGCACGCTCGATCGCACGGCGTGCCCGCTGCTGCGCTATCGCACGGGAGACTATGTGCGGAAGCGCCTGCATCGTGGACGCCTGGCGCTGGAAGGCGGCATCCTGAGCCGCATCGATGACATGGTTGTGCTGCGCGGTGTCAATGTGTATCCCAGCGCGGTTGAGGCGGTCGTGCGCGAGTTTCCGGAAGTCATCGAGTTCATGGTGGAGCAGAAGAAGATCGATGACATGGATGAGATCGAGTTGCTGGTGGAGACCGACCCCAATATCGCCAAATCTCTCCTCAAAAAGTTGGAGTCCCGGCTTCGTGACACCTTCAGCCTGCGCATTCCCGTGCGGCTGGTGGACGGGGGCACGCTGCCGCGCCATGAGTTCAAGGCACGGCGCTGGCGCCTCGCAGAGGCCGCCTGACTCGCGTCGTGACGAGGGGCGTTTGCGTCAGGAAAGTTCCTCAATGTTCAGCGTGAAGACATGCGGGCTGCCGTGGGTTCCAAACACGATCTCGTTGTCCCCCTTTTTCAGCCTCGCGGTGATCTTGCCGGAGTCCATCGAGATGACTTCGCCATTGACGATGGAGCCCAGCTTGCTGCCGCGGTCTCGCAGCACGAAGTGCCCGTGCTCGAAGTCGATCTCGCAGTGGTTGCGGGAGAGCTGGTAGGGCGCGTGGTCCTCGATGGAGACGTCATTGCGTGCGAGCGAGGCCACGGCAGTGTCGAAATACGCGCGGCCGACGCGGAAGGGCAGCTTGGTGATGGTGAGATCGAGGGCTTTGTGGGGGGAACCGGTCCGCTCGTAGCAGGAGCGCAGACGCACGCGGTAGGCCGGCTCACGTTTTCCCTCCGTTTTTTGGGACGGCGGGACGGGCTGGTTTTGGGTGGCCACACGCAGCAGCAGGTCGGTCTTGCGGATGCGTTCAAAGAGCGTGGCCAGATACGCGTGCAGGCGCTGCGGGTTCTGGATGAAGTAGGACTCGAACTCCTGCTCGTGGATGATTTCCACCAGCGTGGGCTCCAGCGCCGTGGCCGTGGCGGTGCGCGGGCGGTCCATGATCATGCCCATCTCCCCAAAAACCTCGCCCGGCCCCAACTTGGCCAGCGATTGCGCGCCATGAGGCGTGGCAATGCTGATCTCGACCAATCCGGAGACGAGGTAATAGGCCTCGTTTGATTTGTCGCCTTCTGAGAAAATGATCTGGCCGGGATTGAAATGGGCGGAGGGCATGAGGGCGTGAATCTAGCCGGAAACGCGTCCGACGGTCAAGAGCCGCCTGGTCGGCACGGCTAAAGTCGCGTGATTTTCACGTTTCGGATCCGCGCTGTGCTCAGATACGACGCAAAGCCGAAGGGCGCGCACTTTTCAATACCTCCGGCGCGCAGTTCCAGCCGCCTGCCGCGGATGCTCACGTTCACAAAGGGTTTTTGGTTGATCCACGCGCGGATGTCATCCTCGCGCACCTCGATCCGGACGCGATACCAACGCCCGTTTTGGAATGCCAGGTCGCCGCGCGTTTCGTTCTCACTCGCATCACGATGATCGATGCTGGAGATGCCCACGAGGCTCCCTCCCCAGCCGCCCATGACGAAGGAAAGGTGGGCCTCGCCAACTGGAAAGGTCAGGGTGCCGAAAAAGTCGCCGCCCTCGACCCGCATGGCCTCGTACTCGACCACATAGCGCGTGAGGGGAAAGGTGGGCTGCCACCAGCCGGGGAAGCGCGCTCCCGTCATGGGCGCTCCAGCGTGCAGGGTGATCTCACCATTCTGAATCTCGACTTTTCCCTCGCCAGCGATGCCTGCCGCCTCCCAGGTGGCCGCCCACGATGCATCCAGCATGTTCACTGGTTTGGCGGGCTCGCCGCATCCGGCCAGCAGCGCCAGCAGGGCGAAAAAAGGGCGGGAGTGAAATCCCGCCCTCCGGTGGTGCTGCATGGCAAGGCGCGTCATCCCTTGATGTCGTAGCAGGAAATGAACTCCTGGTCGCGCAGGTAGAGCTTTCCTCCGGCCACGACGGGGTGGACCCAGATCCTGCCCTTCGGATTACGCTGGGACGACTGTGCCTCCAATTTGAAGCTGCCCTTTTGCTCCCAACCTTTGTCCGACACTTTCACCAGCGCCACAGTTCCGTCGTTTTCGGCCAGGCAGATGAGCATGCCGTCCGCGCAGGTCACCGCGCCCTTGCCGATGCCTTTGTCCTGCCACACCACTTCGCCAGTTTTGAAATCCTGGCAGGTCCAGCCGCCCCTGTCGCTGTGACCGTAGAGCTTGCCGTCGATGAGAATGACGCCGCCATGGTGGTTCACCATGTTCGTGTTGGAATAGACCTCCGTGGCCGTGCCGCCGTCGATTTTCACAGCCTTGCAGCCCACGCCATAGCCAGCAGCCACATAAATCTGACCATTGTTGTGGATCGGTGTCGGGATGACCGCCGTTTTGCCGGGGAAGTCCGACTTCCACAGCACCTTGCCTTCCGTGGACACGCCCAGGATGCTGTTCATCAGGAGTTGCACATACTGGCGCTTCCCGCCCAGATCGATGGGGATGATCGAGGAATACTGCGCGTTTTCTGTCACCTCCTCCGTCTGCCACTTCACTTTGCCCGTCTTGGCGTCCAGCGCGGCGATCGCGCCCTTGCTGCCGCCCGGCGTCACCAGCACCACGTCCCCGTCCACCACCGGAGATTCTGTGTAACCCCAGCTCTGCAGCTTGCCTCCCAGGTCTTTCGTCATGCTCACGGTCCACTCCTGCTTGCCTGACTCCGCGTTCACACACACCAGGTCACCATTGCCGCCCATGGCGTACACCTTGCCACCGGCCACGGTCGGTGTGCTGCGCGGGCCGTCGCCCCAGCCATTGCGGTAAATTGCCCCCACCGTGAGATCCCACAGCTTCTTGCCGCTGGCCGCGTCCAGGCAGATCAGCTTCTCCTCCGCATCGTAAAGGCCCATCGTGTAGAGTTTCCCGCCCGCCACGGAGAAGCCTGCGTATCCCAGGCCGCCGTCCTCGTTCACCCACAGGCGTTTGGGGCCTCCGGACGGCCACTCCTTCAACAGCCCTGTCTCGGTCGAGATGTCATCGCGGTTCGGCCCGCGCCACTGCGGCCAGTCGCCGGCCGTGGAAGCCCCACCCCCGGATGCCGCGCCACCAGCTCCCAGAAAGGCCTGGTCCTCCTTGCTGAGCTGCGAGACCTGCATCGTCAGCGTGCTGCCGTTTTCGCGTTTCAGCGTGACCTTGCCATTGGCGATGCTGACCAGCTCGGCTTGGACGGAATGCGTTCCGGTGGCGTCTTTCCAAGTGCGGATTTCCGCCTGTGCGAAACCGGCGGCGGCGAGGAGGGAGAGGAGAAGAAGGGATCGTTTCATGGGTGGGGTGGGAAAGGGCGGCGTGATGCGCGCTGTGACCCCAAACGCCCGCCGGGCGCTTGATCTTAGCGTTCCAAACATCTCCGCTACTCATTGGCCGTGGAGATTCTAGAACACGGTCGTGAGAACGCGTTATGGTATGGCGTTCGTTTGCCTGCATGCGCCTCCTGTCCGTCCTCCTTCTCACGTCTCACTTCTCACTCGCCCACGCCGTCGATTTCTCGCACGAGATCGTGCCGGTTCTGCGCGAGCATTGCGCGGAATGCCATGCGGGGGACAAAAAGAAGGGCGGGTTCAGCTTCAATGACCGGAAGGCGCTGCTCGAAGGCAGTGAGAATGGCGAGGTGATCAAAAGCGGGCGCTTCATCGAGGTGATGCTGTCCACGGACAGCGATGAGCAGATGCCGCCGAAGGGAAAACGCGTGCCGCCGGAGAAGATCGCGCTGCTGAAGGCGTGGGTGGCGGCAGGGGTGCCTTGGGAGGAGGGATTCGCGTTCAAGAAGCCCGCGTATGAGCCGCCGTTTTTGCCGAGGAAGGTCGCGCTGCCGGAATCGAAGCACGCGCACCCGATTGATCGCCTTTTGAACAAGGAGCTGCCAAAGGTCTCCGACGCGGCGTTCCTGCGCCGGGCGCATCTCGATCTCATCGGACTGCTGCCGACGGCGGAGGAGCTGGCGGCGTTTGAGAAGAATCCGGATCGCGTGAAGCTCGTCGAATCGCTGCTCAAGCGCGACATGGACTACACGGAGCACTGGCTCACGTTTTGGAACGACCTGCTGCGCAACGACTACGGCGGCACCGGCTTCATCACCGGCGGTCGCAAGCAGATCAGCAACTGGCTCTACCGTGCGCTGATCGAAAACAAGCCCTTCGACCAGTTCGTGCGTGAGCTCATCGCGCCGCCGAATGACGAGAGCCGCGGCTTCATCGACGGCATCAAGTGGCGTGGCGATGTCAGCGCGGGGCAGACGGTGGAAATCCAGTTCGCGCAGAGCGTTTCGCAGTCCTTCCTCGGCATCAACATGAAGTGCGCGTCCTGCCACGACAGCTTCATCGACCGCTGGAAGCTCAGCGAGGCCTACGGACTGGCCGCGATCTACGCGCAGAAGCCGCTTCAAATACATCGCTGTGACAAACCCATCGGCCAGACCGCGACGGCGGCGTGGCTTTTCCCGGAGATCGGTCAAATCGATGCGAAGGCACCGCCCGCCGAGCGCCTGAAGCAGCTCGCCGCGCTCATGACACATGAAAAGAACGGCCGCGTGCCGCGCACGATCGTGAACCGCCTCTGGCAGCGCCTCATGGGCCGCGGCATCGTGCATCCGGTCGATGCGATGCAGACCGAGCCGTGGAATGCCGACCTGCTCGACTACCTCGCCGTGTATCTCGTGGAAAGCGGCTGGGATTTGAAGAAGACCATCGCTCACATCGCCACCTCGCAGGCCTACTCGTCGCAGGCGCAGGTCGTGCAAAAAGGCGCGGACGATCACGGCTACGTCTATGCCGGACCGCGTGCCAAACGGTTCACCGCCGAGCAATTCGTGGACGCCGTGTGGCAGCTCACCGGTGCCGCGCCGACGAAGATGGACGCGAATGTGCTGCGCGGAAAAGTCGATCCCGCTTTGGCCAAGACGATCACCGTCAAAGGCCAGTGGATCTGGAGCGACAACCTCAAACCCGACGCGGGCGAGACCATCACGCTGCGCAAAACGATCCAGCTCGACTCCGATCCCGCCAGCTCCAGCGCCGTGATGACCTGCGACAACGAGTACATCCTTTACGTGAACAACCGCAAGATCAGCGAAAGCACCGACTGGACGAAATTCGCCGCCGTGCCGCTGCAAACCGCGCTCAAGAAGGGCCCGAACGTCATCATCGCCGTCGCCAAGAATGCCGGCAAAGGCCCGAACCTCGCCGGATTCTTCTTCGACGCCCGCGTGCGCGATGACAAAGGCCAGGAGACGATCATCGCCAGCGACGACACCTGGGAATGGACCTCTGCCGTGCCCGGCGGCAAAGAAGGCCGCCTCGCGCAGTTTCAGCCGAAGGACTGGAAAAAAGCCCGCATCGTCCCGCCCATCGCCGCGTGGACCACTGCGCTCAATCAACAAGCCCCCATGCTCCTCGCCCAAGGAGCCACATCGAATGGCATGATGGTCCGCGCCTCACTCATGAAGTCCGATTTCCTCATGCGCACGCTCGGCAGGCCCAATCGCGATCAAATCGTCACCGAACGCCCCAACGAACTCTCCACCCTCGAAGCCATCGATTTGGCCAATGGCAGCCTTTTGGCGCAAAACCTCGAAAAAGGTGCCAAACGCCTCCTCGACGCCCAACGCCCCGATTTGGTCACCGACCTCTACCGCCACGCCCTCAGCCGAAACCCAAGCGAAGCCGAAAAAGCCCTCGCCAGCGAGATCCTCGGCCCCAAACCGACCCAGCAAAGCATCGAAGACCTTCTGTGGTCGGTTTGCATGCTGCCGGAGTTTCAGGTGGTGAGGTGATTTGCTGGAGTCTTCCCAAGTTGCGCCAAGATTTCGACAAAATCGTTTCGCAGGCGCGATGCTGTGGGTAAACAGGGCGTCGAATGGCCGATTTTTACCAGCACGGGCGTGTCCCGACCCTGCATCATCTCTCCCACGCGGACGCGGTGGAGCGTGAGGAGGAACTGCGTGCATGGTCGGCGGAGAAGCCGGTGGCGTTGCTGCTGCCGGCGCTCTACGCGGAGTGCGAGCGTCCGGCGCTGCCGCGCATTTTGGAGCGCGCGGCGGATGTGGGCTACATCAGCGAAGTGATCCTGAGCATGAACGCGATGGACGCGGCGGAGCACGAGCAGGCGCTGAAGTTGTGCCGGCGCACGCTGCGGGGGAAGCCGGCGCGCATCATCTGGAATGACAGCCCGGAGATGAAACCGCTGTTTGACCGGCTGGAGCAGTCCACGCTGCCGGGCTACCTGGCAGGGAAGGGGACGAACATCTGGATGGGCGTGCTGGCGCTACAGGCACAGGGGTTTGACGGCATCGTGATCAGCCATGACACGGACATCCTGAATTACAGCCGGGACATGTTGTGGAGGCTGGCTTATCCGCTGTTGCATCCGCGCATGGGCTACCGCTACGCCAAGGGCTATTACAGTCGCGTGTCCGAACGGCTCTACGGACGGGTGACGCGGCTGTTGATCTTTCCGATGATCCAGGCCTGCCGCGATGTGCTGGGGGCGAAGCCGCTGATCGAACACATGGAGAGCTTCCGCTATCCGCTGAGCGGGGAGTTCGCGGCGGACATGCAGGCGCTACGGAGTTTTTCCCTGCCGGGCGGCTGGGGGCTGGAGATCGCGATGCTGGCGGAGTCGTTCCACCGGCTGTCGGTGTCCGAGGTGTGCCAGGTGGACCTGGGTTTTCACTTTGAGCACCGCCACCGCAGCCTGAAGGCAGCGCATGCCGGGGTGAAGGAACCCGGCCTGATCACCGCCGCGGCGGATGTGGCGCGCTGCCTCGCCTTCCAGGTGCTGCGGGAGTCGGAGCCGCGCAGCGCGGAGGAGATGCTGCGCCTGATCATCGCGCGCTACCGCATCCGTGCGACAGAATGGCTGGCGCGCTACGAGCATGTGGCACTGATGAACGGCCTGGAGCACGATCCGGAGGAGGAGATGGCAGCCGTGAACGCCTTTGGCGAGGCGTTGGATCGGCTGCTGGAATCCACCGCGACGGAGGGCCTGCGGGTGCCGGCGCTGCGGCCTCCGGTGCGCAGCGTGCTGCAGCGAATCCCTGAACTGGCGGACCTGGCCGCCGCTGGCATCACGCGCGTTTGAGCGCGGACTCCTGGCGGGGGCTGGAAACCCATGTGAGCGTCCATTTCTCGCGCCATCGTGGCAGTGAAGTGCTTCGTGGTGATTGCGAGAGACACGGAGCGCCACACACGCAGCCACAAAAGCAGGGGATGGGTTTTGCCCCGGAAGCGTGAGAAAAGCGGGTGGAGGGATTGGGCGGGGCAGGGGGGCGGGAGCTGGAGGGGCGGGAGTTGGAAATAGTTCGCTCTCAAGTTTGCCGAATCATATTCTAGAGTTTATAATTTATGTGAATGATTCCAGTTTCAGCCCATCTGCCCGCCCCGGTCCGCGCTCTTGTGGCCCGGGGCCTAGGTTCTGCCCTCATCTCAGGGCTGGCGATGGTGTTTGTGCTGACGCTTACCAGCAAGGTGGTCTCCTTTGTGAAGGACGCAGTTGTGGCCTCCACCTTCGGCGTGGCGGATGAGATCGACGCCTTCATGCTGGTCTTTGGCTTCATGTCTTTTGCCGCCACCCTGCTCGCCGGCGGCCTGCCGGAGTCCTTTCTGCCTGTGTATGTCGAACTGAAGCACCGGCGTGGCGTGCGCCGGGCGGATCGTCTCGGTGTGCAGGTGGCCGTGACCCACCTCGGCACGCTGCTGGTCATCGGTATCGGTATCATCCTGGCCGGGCACTTGCTGCTGGACCACCTGGCGCACGGCTTTTCAGAGGCCAACCGCCAGCGCGCGCAGCAGATGCTGCCGCGATTGCTGCCTTTCCTGCTGTGTTTCGGACTGAGCTACCATCTTGGATCCTGGCTGCGCGCGGACAAGCGCTTCCTCGTGGTCGCCGCCGCGCCGCTGCTGGTGCCGCTGACCATCATCGCCTGCATCTTGGTTTATCGTCAGTCCCCTTCGGTGGACGCGCTGCTGTTTGGAACCAACCTGGGGGCCGGGCTGCAATGCTGCGCGCTGCTTTGGACCATCGCGCGCCAGTTTCCCCGCGAGCGCCGCTGGTGGCGCGTGTGCCTGCGAAAGTGGGAACCGTCCGTGCGCCAGGTGTTGCAAAACGCGCTGCCCTTTTTGGTGGGCGGCTTTGCCTTCTCCAGCGCGGCCGTGGTGGACCAGACGATGGCCTCCTGGCTGCCCGCGGGCAGTGTCACGGTGCTCAGCTACTCGGAAAAGCTTTGCATGATCATTCTGGGTGTCTGTGCCGGGCCGCTGGCGGACGTTCTCTTCCCGTATTTCGCCGACCAGGTGGCGCGCAACGACTGGAAGGGGCTGCGTCGTCGGCTGCTTATCAGCGTGAGCGCGATTGCCAGCGCCGCTCTGCCGCTGGCCTTGCTGCTGGAGGTCTTCGCGCCGACCATCGTTGGCCTGCTGTTCGAGCGCGGTGCCTTCCACCATGAGGACACGTTGCGGGTGGCGCATGTACTGCGCTTCGGAGCGCTGCAGATTCCCTTCTACATCCTCGGCATCGTCACCGCTCGCGTCATCGTCTCCATGCAGGCCTCGCGCTTCATGCTGATCTTTTCGTTCGCCGCGCTCTTCGGCAATGCGGGCCTCAACTGGCTGCTCATGCAAAACATGGGCGTGGCCGGCATCGCCCTGTCCACCGCGCTCGTGCATGGCATCAGCTCCATCGTCGCGTGCCTGTGGTGCCTCACGCTCATCCGTCGCAAGGAGGCCGCGAAATGAGGCTCGCCTTCATCATCCGCGATCTCGGCCACGGCGGTGCCCAGCGCCAGCTCTCGATCCTCGCCGCCGGACTCGTGCGCGAAGGCCACGAAGTCTCCGTGCTGCATTTCTACGGCGGACCCTTTGAATCAAACCTCCGCGAAGCCGGCGTGAAAACGATCTGCATCGGCAAAAAGAGCCGCTGGGACCTGCTCGGCTTCTTCTTCCGCCTCGTGAAGGCCGCCCGAAGCGTCCAGCCGGAGGTTCTCCACGGCTACCTCGCCGAATCGAACCTCATGGCGCTCTTCCTGAAGCCCTTCTGCGGCTTCCCGCGTGTCGTGTGGGGCGTGCGCGACTCGCAGACCGACGCGCATCTCTGGGGCACGCTCGGCAAACTCAGCTTCCGCCTCAACTGCCTCCTCGCCCGCTTCGCCGATGTCATCATCTGCAACTCCAAGGCCGGTCGCGACTACTACCTCGCCCGCGGCTACCCGGCGCACAAGACGCATGTCGTTCCCAACGGCATCGACACCGAGCGCTTCAAGCCTTCGCCGCATGAGCATCCGCTCACCTTCGGCCTCGTCGGCCGTCTCAGCCCGATGAAGGACCACGCGACCTTCCTCAAAGCCGCTGCGCTTGTTCCAAACGCCCGTTTCGTCATCGTCGGCAGTGGCGATGAAGCCTACGCGCAGCAAATGCGTGACCTCGCCACCTCCCTCGGCGTAAATGCCACCTGGCTTCCCGCGCAGAGCGACATGCCGTCGGTCTATGCCACCTTCGACTGTCTTGTGAACTCCAGCGCCTTCGGAGAAGGCTTCTCCAACGTCATCGGCGAGGCCATGGCCTGCGGCGTGCCCTGCATCGCCAGCGATGTCGGCGACAGCGCGTGGATCATCGGCAATCCCGCTCAAATCTTCCCCGCCGGCGACCACGAGGCTCTAGCCAAGTGCATGCTCGAATTCGCGAAGCAAAGTAGCCCTCTCGCTCCGCGAGAGGAGCTGAGCGCTTCGACCACGGACAAATTTACCGAATTCGACAACGTGTCGCCCGCGCGGCCACGCTTTGCTCATCTCGCGGAGCGAGATGGCTACAGTACACGCTCCCGCATTGTCGCCGAATTCAGCATCGAACGCCTCATCGAACGCACGAGCCGACTTCTTGGCAAAAAGGTGATGTGGATCACCACCGGCCTTGGCAGCGGCGGCGCGGAGATGATGCTGGCGCAGCTCGTGAACGGGTTGACGAAGCTCCAGCATGTCGTCGTGAGCCTCACCGCCGGTGGCAAGCACGCCGCCAGTCTTCCGAACGTCCACAGCCTCGACATGCCCGCAGGCAAACCGACGCTGTCCGCGTTGTGGAAGCTCTTCCTCCTCGTGCGTCGCGAGAAGCCGGACGTGCTCATGGGCTGGATGTACCATGGCTGTTTCGTCGCCAGCATTGCCAAGTTCATGCGCCTCAAGCAGGTGCCGATGATCTGGAACATCCGCCAGAGCCTCTACGACCTGAAACTCGAAAAACGCGGTTCCGCGATGGTCATTCGCGCTCTCGCGTGGCTTTCCTGGCTGCCAAAACGCATCACCTACAACTCCCAGCTCAGCTCGCAGCAGCACGAGGCCATCGGCTACGCCAAAGTGAAGACGCAGCTCATCGCGAATGGCTTTGATGTCACCAAATGGCAGCCGCGCACGCCCACGCGTGGCCTGATCGGCCGTTTCGGCCGCAACGCGCCGATGAAGGACTATCCGACCTTCATCGAAGCCGCGAAGATCATCCACGCCAAGCGACCTGAGACGCGCTTCATCATCGTCGGCGCCGAAACCGATCAACTCAATGTCCCACCCTACATCACCGTCCTCGGTGAACGTCACGATCTCCCAGGACTCACCGCCTCGTTGAACATCGC
Source organism: Verrucomicrobiaceae bacterium (assembly GCA_015075365.1). Taxonomy (GTDB): domain Bacteria; phylum Verrucomicrobiota; class Verrucomicrobiia; order Verrucomicrobiales; family Verrucomicrobiaceae; genus Prosthecobacter. The sequence goes on along the minus strand of JABTUN010000002.1, from coordinate 580,540 downwards.
CGTGTCCTCCTCGGCTTTTGGCGAAGGCTTTCCGAATGTCGTCGGCGAGGCGATGGCCTGCGCGGTGCCCGTTGTCGCGACTGACATCGGCGACACCCGCTGGGTCATGGGCGAAACCGGTCGCCTCGTGCCACCGCGTGATCCGCAGGCCCTCGCGACTGCCTGCCTCGAAATTCTCGAAAACGGTCTCACTCAGGATCTCGCCGCCCGTGAGCGCATTGAGCGGCATTTTTCGCTGACGAGCGTGCTCAGCCAGTTCGAGAGCCTCATCACCGAAGAAGGGACTCAAAGGACACAAGCGACTGAAGTGACACCTCTCACGTCTCACATCTCACCTCTTACCTCTCACTGACCATGTGCGGCATCGCCGGCTTCTTCTCCCCCGCCAAGTCTCGTGCGGCCCACGAGATGCAAAGCATCGTCAGCGCCATGACGGATGCCATCGTGCTGCGCGGACCGGATGATGCGGGCGCGTGGGTGGATGCGGATGTCGGTCTCGCACTCGGTCATCGTCGTCTCTCGATTCTAGATCTCTCGCCGCTCGGTCATCAGCCGATGGCGAGTGTCGATGGACGCTTCGTCATCGTCTTCAATGGCGAGATCTACAACTTCCAGGACCTTCGCGCCGAACTCGAAAAACACGGGCACTCCTGGCGCGGCCATTCCGACACGGAGATCATGCTCGCCGCCTTTTGCCAATGGGGCGTGGTCGAGGCCACGAAGCGCTTCAACGGCATGTTCGCCTTCGCCGTGTGGGACAAGCAGGATCGCGTGCTGCATCTCGGGCGCGACCGCCTCGGCGAAAAGCCGCTCTACTATGGCTGGGTGGGCGACACCTTCGTCTTCGCGTCCGAATTGAAGAGCATGAAGCCCTTTCCCGGCTTCAACGCTTCCGTGGATCGCGAGGCGCTGACCTCGCTGCTGCGCTACAACTACATTCCCGACCCGCTGTGCATCTACCAGGGCTTCAAGAAGCTCCCGCCCGCTGCGATGATCTCGCTGCGCTCACCGGCGGAGCGCCCGCAGCCCGGCGGGTATTGGAGTTTGCCTCAAGTCGTTGAGCGCGGCCTCGACAAACCCTTCACGGGCACCGATGCGGAGGCCATCGACGAGTTTGAGGCCTTGCTCAAAAAGGCCGTCGGCATGCGCATGATCGCGGATGTGCCTCTCGGCGCGTTTTTGAGTGGCGGCGTCGATTCCTCGCTCATCGTGGCGATGATGCAGAAGCAGAGCACGCGGCCGGTGCGCACGTTCACGATCGGTTTTCACGAAAAGGAGCACAACGAGGCCGAGTTCGCCAAAGACGTGGCCAAGCATCTCGGCACCGATCACACCGAGATGTATGTCAGCGGCGGCGACGCGCTCAATGTCATCCCGCTGCTGCCCTCGCTCTACGACGAGCCGTTTTCCGACTACTCGCAGATCCCGACCTACCTCGTGTGCAAGATGGCCCGCGAGCACGTCACCGTCGCGCTGAGCGGCGATGCGGGCGACGAGCTGTTCGGCGGCTACGAACGCTATTCGGTGGGCCGCAAGCTGTGGAGCAAGTTCTCCTGGATGCCGCCGGTGATGAAGAAGATGACTGCTGGCATGCTCACCGCGTTGCCACCGCAGGTGTTGAATGGTCTTGGCTCCAAACTGCTGCCGAAACGCCTCCGCCACATCCCGGTGGGCGATAAATTGCACAAACTGGCCGAGGTCGTGGCCGCGCCGGGCATGGAGACGCTCTATTTGAACCTCATGTCCCATTGGAAGAAGCCGCAGGACATTGTCATCGACGGTCGAGATCCCGTCACCGCCATCACCGACACCGCATCGTGGCCTCGGGTGAGTGATTTCACGCATCGCATGATGCATCTCGACATGGAGACCTACCTGCCGGGCGATATTTTGACGAAGGTGGACCGTGCCGCGATGGGCGTGAGCCTCGAAGGCCGCATCCCGCTGCTCGATACCGACATCGTCGAGTTCGCCTGGCGCATTCCCTTCCACATGAAAGTCCGTGATGGCCGCGGGAAGTGGCTCATGCGTGAAACGCTTTACAAACATGTGCCGAAGCAGCTCATCGACCGTCCAAAGCGCGGCTTCGGCATCCCGCTTGATGTCTGGCTCCGCGGTCCGCTGCGTGAATGGGCTGAGGATCTGCTCAGCGAGAGCCGCCTGAAGCGCGAAGGCTTCTTCCACGCCGCTCCCATCCGTCAAAAATGGGCCGAGCATCTCAGCGGCACGCGGAACTGGCATTTCTACCTCTGGGACGTGCTCATGTTCCAAGCCTGGCATGCGGAGCAGACGCAGCGTGTTTCCGAAACGCCCCGCGCTGCATCCACTTGGCGAACAAACGCTTCCTCGCATCGCATGGTGAGCCATGAGCAAGAGCTCCCGCAAGCCGCCCGCTTGATCGCGGAGCCCGCCGTCTGAATTCATGAATTCGTACGCACCCATGCCCCAGGCCACCGGCTGGACCCGCTTTCGTGAGTGGGTGCTGGTGTGGGTGTGCGGCAGCATGCTGGGCGTGCTGGCGTCGGATGCGGTGATCGGGAGCTACAACGCGGGCCTTTCGCCCGTCAAACCGGCGCTCTTCACCTTTGGCTCGGTGCTGTTCTGCATCGTGGTGTCGCTTTTTAATCGTCCGCGGCTCTGCCTCGCCGTGCTGGGGGTGGCCCTGCTGCCCGCGCTGCGCTTCCTGGACGCGGCAGTGCTGCGGCGCTTCGATTCGTCGTTCCAAGACCAAGTCATCATGGACCTTGCCCGCATGATGCTCGTGCTGCTCGCCATCATCGCCGTGCTCTCGACCGAGAAGTGGCAGAAGACCCTGCTGTGGGCCGCCGTGCTCGCCATCTGCCTCACCACCGGCTCCGAGATTTATGAGGCGATGGGGCTTGCCACCTTCACCAGCATTCCCGGCCGCTTTTCCGGCTTCAACGGCCATCCCAATTTCCCTCCCGTGCTGCTGTGCGAGATGCTGGGCATCGTTTTTGCCCTCTCGGCCAACTTCCGCTTCAACTGCCTCATGATCGGGGTCGCCATCCCCGGCGTGGGGCTGACCTACGGCCGCAGCGGCATGCTGATCCTGGGCCTCATGTGTGCGGCCTACATCCTGCTCAATGCGCGTCGAAACCTTGGTTTCCTGGCTGTCGTGTCGGCGGTGGCCATACCTTTGGCCGGCATTGGCATGGCGGTGCTGCAAAGCCGCGCGGAGCAGGGCGGCATGAAGGACAAAAACACCGCCGACCGCCTGGAGGCCATCTACAATCTCGACTTCGAGAAGCTCAAATCCCCCGAGCGCGTGAAGGATGTGGCCGACGCATGGGAGGCTACGATGAAGAAGCCTGTTTTTGGTCACGGCACCGGCATCTCCGGAACGATCTATGCGCCGCACAATGAATATGTCTCCATCTGGATGGAGATGGGCATTCCCGGACTGGCGCTGTTTGTCCTGACATGGCTGTGGCTCGCGGGGAAGAGCTTGCTCACGGGCGGGAAGGCCGGCTACCTCGTCTTTGCGCTCATCGCATACACCCCTTTTGGCCAGGGCCGTATCGAGATGCCCCACTTCCACCTTTCCCTGGTGGCGGCGGTTTGCGTCCTGTGGCCGCGGCGTTACCAGTTCACCCTCATGTCTTTGAAAGGCGGCGAGGCATGGAACAGAGGCCGGCTCCAGACCCAGCGGCTGTGACGAAGGCGCGCGTTCCATGTGTCCGAAACATGTCCGAATGAAAAAAGTGGGAGGCGCCTGTGTTTTGCCTCGTGACGCGGGAAGCCTTGATTGTGCTTGCGTGGAGAGTGGCGCACCCGTCAGGATTCGAACCTGAAACCTTCTGATCCGTAGTCATTAACTTGTGGGTTTGCTCATGTTCGCGTATGTTTCGACGTGATCGCTTCTATCCAAGTAAAATCAAGCCTTCCAGCGTCATCCGATGAGGACGGGGACGAACATCAGGATTCCCTGGCGAACCGAAAAAGTGCACAGAAAGTGCACAGGTTGAAAGTGCGGCACCCGAAGACAGCCGCGGCTCATTGGTTGGCCAAAGTGCGCAAACCGGCAGGCAGTGCGCTTTACGGTGTCCAGATTTCCTACAAGGGGCGCAGGCACCGGTTCCCTCTTGAAACGGCAAACCGCGAAGCCGCCGCTGAGAAGGCTCGCGGCATCTACCTCTCGCTGGTCGCGCAGGGATGGCAGGGGGCGTTGGAATGCTACAAACCCAAAGCCGTCATAGCGGCAAAGGCGGCAACGATTGGCGCATGGGCTCAATGCGTGAAGGAGACCGCTGGTCTCCGGCTCTCAACATTTACGACTTACCTGCAATCCCTCCGTCAGATCGCCGCCGAGATCGAGGGCATCGGCGACCAGCCCGTCCTTGATGAACTGGGCAAGCCCAAAAAGGATAGGAAAGGTCGCCCCGTGCTTCAAAGCCGTTTCGATTACCGCAGCGGTGGCCGAGACGCCTGGATCGCCAAGGTGGATGCATTACCCCTGACTGTGCTAACCGACTCCGCTGTGCAGCGTTGGAAGCTCCAATACATCGCCAGGGCAGGGGGCTCTCCAGAAGCACGTAGAAGGGCTGAAAACAGCGCAGCGACCCTACTCCGTTGTGCTCGGTCCCTCTTCGCTCCCAAAACGCGCAAGTTCGCATCTAAAGAACTCCTGCTGCCCGACCCGTTGCCGTTTGCTGGAATCGAACTACCCCAGAGAGGGAGCACGGCCTACCAGAGCAAGGTGGACGCTGGGAAGCTCATCAATGCCGCCCGTGCCGAGCTGGAGGGCGAGCCATTCAAAATCTTCGCTCTGGGCCTCCTGTGTGGCCTTCGAAAGCGGGAGATTGATCTCCTCACTTGGGCGCAAGTTGACTTCGACAAATCCCTCATCCGCATCGAGCGCACGGAGTTCTTTACGCCGAAGTCTGAGGATAGTGTGGGCGAGGTCGATATTGATTCCGAGTTGCTCGCGCTCCTGCGTGGCTGGAAGGGCCAAGGGAAGGGGGCTTTTGTCATCCAATCCAGCCGCCCACCCCGCCATGAAACCAGTCGGGTGAACTATCGCTGCGAGCCGCACTTTGAGACCCTCTACGCTTGGCTGCGCAAGCAGGGTGTCACTGCCCGGAAGCCGCTCCACGAACTGCGCAAAGAGCTGGGGGCGCTGCTTGCCAGCACGCAGGGCATCTTTGCCGCACAGAGCGTCTTGCGGCACGCTCAAATCTCCACCACCGCCGCCTACTACACGGATAAAAAGCGCCGCATCACCGCCGGGCTCGGCTCCCTGCTCGCGCCGTCCGCTGTGAATGTAATCGCCGGCGAATTCGCTGAAAAGGACGCACCGTCAGGCAGGAAGAAATTCCGTCGTGCCGGGTGAAGGGATAACCAACATGGTGCCGCGTCTGCGGCGGATGGCACGGCATCAGCCTTCGTCAGGTCCACTGAGTCTTTTCTTGGAGTGAGGGGCTGTGCCCATTTGTTCGGCTTCCACGCGATAGCGCAATCCCGTCGCGGCAGAGCGGGGCGGCCTCGATGTCTGGGGTTGTTTCTTTCGCGGGCGTTTCGCCATTTTGGCAGTTCGCTAAAGATCAATCGTCTCCCGCCCGTTCGGCGGTTCAGGGGCTTCCGGCTCGTCCAGGCTCATGTATTCGGACACCTTCACCTGTAGGTCTGCCGGCCATTTCGCCGGTTCTGACTGATGAGCCATCACGCGCATTTCCTCCTCGCTCAAGGTGTCGAAGAGTTCCGGCGGCACTTTGGACATGAGATCCAGCGTTTCCTCAGCGGTCAAAGGTGATGCAGACGGAGACGGCGCTGAAGGTGATGAATTCATGGGGAAAGTGGTCTTATCATTATGGCCTCCAGTCTGTGCCCGACAGGCCGAACAGTTCCGGGTAAGCCGTGATCTGTCCGGGCAAATCATCGTCGTAACGAATTACGACGACACGGTATCCACGGTTGAGTAGTTCGGTTCGGATTTCCTGGTCGCGCTGAGCTTGAGCGGGTGTGTCATGTACGGAACCATCACAAAACACGCAGATGTTCGGCTGATAAAAGAAGTCGGGAATGCAGCGGGGGTGCTCGATGCCTCGCTGGGCTTCGTCCGGAAGTCGGTGCTGACCGGCAGCCAAGGCGTCGAGAAACCGCCGCTCAATTTCGGAGCGGGAGTCCGTGAGGGAGCGGAGCCAGGCAAGATGTGCGTGCCAGTCGCGTCCCCCGATCCGAGGAAGAACTTGACATGCAGCCAGATCCATGAGGTGCCGGCGGATTTGCCTGCGATCCAAAGACGCTGCCTCGTGCTGATTGCCGAAGCTCATCAAACACTCGTAACAGGCAGCCACACATTGAGCACGCAGGTCATTTCCGTGTTCATCAAAGTGACAACGCATGAGCGCCTCCCGCGCCACTCGATTGAGGATTCCAGGGGCAACAAGACGTTGTAGGGCCCCAGCGCCCCCCTCGGCCGCCTCGTAGAGTAGGATGGCGCGATTGTCGCCGGCCCCAACTCGCTCGGCAGAAAGCTCGGCTTCCTCAAGTTGGAAGAGCTGTTCGCAGCCCCTTAGCAGGGCATACTGGAGGCTGGTTTCAACATTCGCCAGCTCTTGGCGCAGCAAGCGTATCACGAGCACGTTCTGGGTGCCCTGGACGGCCAGCCTGATTCTCTCCAAGCGGCGCGGCCTCGGCGGTGCTGCTCCTGCATTTGGAGATGCTGCGTGGAAGACTTCACCGCTCTCGAAGTCCATCAAGAAGCCGGGCTGAGGTGCCGCGCGCCAGCCGTGATTGATGCGCAACACAGTCGCCGCAGGACCGTAGATCAATCGCATCACGGGCGTGCCGTTGACGACGACATCTGCCTCCTGAGTTCGAGGCACACCACCTGCTGTTCGGGCAAATTGATAGACTGTCTCAGAGTCATAGCCACGGCGCAGGCGCTCCTCCTCATCGCAGGTGATTCTCTCGCGGGGACGGCAGCGGACGTTGGGCATGTCCAGCAGCGTGGTGGACTGGGAGTTGTCGGGGGTGAATCGGCTGTCGCAGGTTGGGCAACGATCCAAGGAGGGATCACAGAATGCCCCACAAGTGCGGCAAAGCCTGACCTGTCTGCGGCGCTCATCGAGTCCGCCCGGAGGCGCTTGAAAACTACTGACCTCCCAACGCCGGCCTTCGTGGTAAACAAAGTTGCCTGGGGCAAACTCCCGCAATGCCAGGAAGCGGGGACGTGGAATGAACTCTCCATCCTCACGGGGAATCCAAGCGCGAACGGGCAGAGCTGGGAAGTTGTAGCCGGGAAGAAATCCCTCGCTTGCGAGGTAGCGATAAGGATAAAAATCGGACTCCTCGCGTGAGACACTGATCTGGCGCAGCAGGTTGAGCTGGCGCAGGGCTTCATCTGCCCTCCGGCGTGCCTGCTCCTGGTCGTCTCTCTGCCTCGCTCGCAGGACAGCGCTTTGAGCCTCTGTCATTTGCCTCATGGCAGCACGATAGAGTTCTCTCCAGCGATTGAACGCGGCGTCGAACGCCGTCGGCGCATCTCGCAGAACTTGATCAATCCAAGCTTCAGAAAACCATCCGCAAGTATCGAGGATTCCCGCATCGGCTTGGAAAAGCTGTCGCACCCTCGTCAGCACTTGTTCGCGGTCTGACTCTGAAAGCACGATTGAGTTCCGAACATGTTCCTTCAGTGGCATTCCTTCGATCTCGGTTTCGACCGTGTCTTCAATTGAGGTGCCGAGCGGCAATCGCACCTGCCCAAGCCATACGGCGTGCAAATGCGCCGCGAGCAGCGCTTCGTTTGCCAGTTCGATTTGGGGCGGTTTCACGCTTCCAGCCACCATCTCGGTGCGATTGCGGAAGAAATACTGATCGTGGCTATTCAACGCCCCGCAGTAGGTGAAAATCAATCCCGGCTGTCCTTGTCGTCCGGCACGACCACTTCGCTGCGCGTAGTTCGCCGGCGTGGGGGGTACATTGCGCATGTGGACGAGGTCGAGGTCGGCGATGTCCACGCCAAGCTCCATCGTGGGCGAGCAGACGAGGTAGGGCAGGCGGCGCAGCCCATCGCGCTCCTTGGTGGTGTCTCGCTCTTCCCAGCGGAAACGTCTTTCCCGGCGCTCGCGTTCACCCTGCTTGACCACCTGTGCCGTGTGCTCTCTGGCCTCCAGGGCAGCCAACCTGGTTGCCGTTTCCTGGTAAAACCTCACGAAGAAAGCATTCACCGGTGCAGGGGCCTCTTGATAGCCGTCCGCCGTGGCACGTCGAGAATGCAGAGGGTCAGGAATAGGTGGCGAGCCGTCGCCCAGTTGCCAGAGCAGACAGGAAGCATCGAGCTGGAAAAAGCGGTGGTCGTCCACCGGATCGAGGCGGGCAAGCAGACCTTGCGCCCCCAGCAAATCCAGCAGACGGCCGGCGACGGCGTCATACTCCGTTGCATCCAAATGCAAACGCTGGCAAATGAAGCGCCCGAGCTTGCTTCGTTGATTGAGACTGAATCCTTCTACGGCTCGGGAAGACTGTCCAAGCAGCACGAACCTCGTCGCTTGTCGAAGCTCCATGCCGGATTCATCCAGGCCCCAGAACTCATTCAGTCTTTGCTCACAGCGTCGGCGGAGCTGCTGCTGGGGCGTTTCTTGCAGGCATCGGCTGGCGATGGCGAGCTTGCGGCGGAAGTGATCTAGGATCGCCTTCACGATGATCCTGCGCTCCTCCTGCGGCAGGGCGGCTGCAGCAGGGTGAAAAGCCCATCCGCTGGCGTTGGCACAGACTTCCTCCAGTCCCCGATAGCCCACCCTGAGCAGTCCCACGTGCTCCAGATTCGGCTGCACGACTCGCCAGCCCCGACGAAGGTCTTCGTAGAGCCTGTATTCGGTGAGTTCGGTGAATGCCTGCATCACCTCACGAGCAGCTTGTGAGGTAGAATCGAGCCCAGCGTTTCGCTCGTGGACAATGTGCTCTACCCCGAGACCCGAGGACGCCACGACGGCCTCCGCCACTCGATCAAACGTCAGCGTAGGCTGCTGCTGGAGGGCGCCGTATAGGGCACAGCGCAGCAGCGACACATGAACGAAGTCATTGAAGTGGCCCGACTGGAGGGAAGCATCCTGCCGGTTGTCGGTGAAGGTCAGTAGCTTGTCTCGCGGATTTCCTTCACCACCCGAGTGGCGAAGCAGGGATGTGGCGAGCACCGTCGTGGCGCTGCTGCGTGCCTCACTGGAGATGGAGGCCAGTTTTCCAAATTCCTTCTCCCTCGCCGAGTAGTACTCGCCACAGCACAGACACAAACTGAAGGGCTGCGGCTGATACCACATCTTCACCGCACCCGGACGTTCCGCGGTGCTGAAATTACCGTTGGGCGAGACCCAGACTGCTTCTGGCACACGATCACGCCACGTTTGCTTGAGCCTGCCTCGCTGGTCACGCCAATCGTCGGGGATACGGTCGGCACTCCAGTCATTCTCCACCGGTGCCAGCATCAGGTAGCCCTTGCTCAGGTCTTCGTCTTCGCTCTCTGCACCCACAGGGTGTGCTTGAAGCCGGTCGCCCTGTCGCGGCTTCAGCACATGGTAATAGTCCTGCCCACACTGACGACAAAACTTGATCGGAGCGAAGATGCGTCCCTCGCCAGCGAGCAGTTGTCCCTCCATGGAGAACTCCCGCGAGGCCGTGTCTTCGAGCGTGGCATAGAGCGCACGGCCCTGGCCGATGAATTGATGCAGCTTGAAGGCAAAGGCCCTCCCGCCGTCTTCTCGGTCCAATTCGCCACCGCGAGTCAGCACCTCTTGCAGGCGTTGTAGGCATACGTCAGCATCTACTCCGCTGGCCTCACTAAGCCTCGTTGCGGCTTCTGCTAAAGTGCGCGGCACACGCCGGCGCAGGCGAGTGGAGTCTCCTGGCTCTGATTCCACACCAAATTCGGACTCCGCCCAGCGTGCCAGCGGATGCTGACGGAACTCCTGCAATGTCAGTGCAGGCAGCGGCGAGTTCACGACGTGGGCCAGCTCCTGCCTAGAAGGCTCGTTTCCTAGTGTGTAGGGCTCCAGGGTTTCTTCCACCACCTGCGCCTCTGTGAGAGGTAGTCCAAACAACTTCGAGGCAAACTCCGCCACCGCTTGTCGCCGCGCCACCGGCGCGGCATTGCGGCTGGAGACCATCGTCGCACTGGTGCCCACGCAGATCATGTTGGGCGCAGCACAGCGCTCCTTGAGGCGACGTATGAGCATCGCCACGTCCGCCCCCTGGCGACCCCGGTAGGTGTGCAGTTCGTCAAAGACGAGGTAGCGCAGCCCACCGCCGGCGTGGTCGAGGAATCGCTGATCCTCCGGCCTCACGAGCAGCAGTTCCGCCATCACATAGTTCGTGAGCATGATCTGCGGCGGTTGCAGTCTCATGTCTTGGCGGCTGTTGTTTGCCGTCTCGCCCGTGTATTTGGCAAAGGTCACGGGGAAGTGTGCCCCCGTGCGGCGCTCGTAGTCTGTGCGCAGTTTCTCCAGCGCCTGCACCTGACTGTTTACCAGCGCGTTCATCGGATACACCACCAAAGCAGACACTCGATCTCCAGTCGGCGGCTGGCGCAGCAGGTTGTCGATGATGGGGAGGAAATACGTTAAACTCTTGCCAGATCCCGTGCCGCTGGTGACCACATAGCTGCCGCCACTAGTGGCGCGTTCCAGCGCCCCCACCTGATGATGATACAGGTGAAAAGGATGTCCCTCTGCCGTGCGGAAGATGCGGGCCGTCTCTGGGTGCAGCACACCTCTGGCGGCGAGGTCGTCCACCGTGGAGACGCGGGCATACGAGGGGCTGACTTGGAGAAGAAAGTCCGGCCACAGGCGGCTTTCCTGATCGAGCGCCTGTTCCACATACTGGCGTGCCCGTTCGTCGTTCACTGAGAAGAACGACCGCACGAAATCGCGATAGTCGGACAACACGGATTGATGAAGGGCAAATACACTCATGGAAATACCTCTTTAGACGTGGCCTATGCCTGGAAACACTGGCGCAAACACGCGGTGGAAATCCCTTGCTCGATTGACGGTCCACATGATGGCATTTTCATTATCGGCATCGGTTAATATGGAAGCATCAGTGTAAATTGCTATTCGGCTCGCTCGACGCTCATCAAGCCGCTCCCATTCGAGCGGTTCACCGAATTGTTGCTCTAATTCAGCCTGACGCTCTTTCAGGGAGTCAAAAATGTCTTTGCCCGTCAAAAACTCCCGTGGATCGTCCAGATAAAGTTCTACTCGAAGGCGCCTCTGACGCACGAAAGCACAAATCACGTCGGCCCTGTATGAGGTATCCGGAAAGAGGGAGGCTAGCGTGTGCCAATTTTGTCCCTGTGGATTGGTATCCTTCAGGGGGAACTCAGAACACTTGCGCAACTCTGAGTTAATGCGGCTGAAGAAGGCGATGTAAGCCTGTTGTCTGTCGTCGGTGCGCACGAAAGTGAGCCGCTTCTCGGACATACTGAGTGATTGGGCCTTCCAGCCTTGAGCCAGCCAGCCAGCGGCATGAGGCTTGGAGGGGTCGTTGGCCCACCATGCGCGATACTCATAGGCAGACTGGGGGAGCTTTTCGTTAAGCAACCGCTCAACCTCGGCAAAAGTCATCATGCAACTCTGCACGGACGGGTCCAGTTGACCAAGGTGCCTAGACAGAGCTGCATACTTCCCTTGTGGCGCTGAATCCTCTTCTCCCTTGTTCTCATAAGGCGGATTCATGAAGATCACTTCAACAGATTCTGGTGGAGGCGTTGAAGTTGGTGCGGACGAGAGTGTTGGCACGGGCTGATGCCGCTCCAGCCACTCGGTAGCAAACTTGATGTCCGCCCGTTCACGGATGGTCACATCACCACGGAAGTGGGCGAGCTTGTTGCGCGCATCGCGGACAGTGTGAAGGAGCTTGCGGATTGTTCCGGCACTGTCGGTTTCCCCAACGCGCGGAGCTTTAGGGTGTCGAAGTAGAATCTCAGTGTATTCGTCAAAGGTGAGGCGGTCGAAAGGTTTGCCAGCCTTGGGGAGGTTGAGCTTCTCTACCGCCACAGCCAGCGCTTGGGTGTCGTCACCTTGTGGTGGTGCCACATTCATTTTGCCGAGGTAGGCTTTAATGGCGGCCGGCAGCTTTTTCCGAGTGTCTGAGGCGCGATCCGTCACGGACTCAATGGCTTCGATCAGCGCGGGTTCTTGCAGCCCGCCGTAAAGGATTTCAATGGCCTCCTTGATGCTCACCTCCACACCTTCAATCATCATGAGATCGCCGGCATACTTGTGAAAATACGCCGTGGTGTCAGCGGTGGTGACGATGCCCGTGAGCTTGTCATCTTCTCCCACGATCAACGCAAAGTCACTGCTTTGGATCGCATCCAGCGTTGTGAGCAAATCATCGTCAGCTCCGTAGGTCGACACACGTTTGGTGGCGTCTTTCACCTTGAGCTTCGGTGGCTCGGTCTCGAACGCAAGAGAGGCATGAAGAATGGTTTCATACGTCACCACCTCACCACGGCAGCGCCCTTGGTCGTCCACGACAGGAAGCTGGTTGTATTGATGCGCACGCAGCCGTTCGATGGCCTCCATCACGGATTCATGGGGCTGAATCGTGAGAGGCTGCTGATCGGGAGGGAGAAGGTCTTTGAGTGTGGGAGACATGTGCGGTTACCTCGATGGATCAGTGGGTTCGACATCTTCACAACAAGCAAAGATGAGCTTAATCATCAGATGTAGGAAGCGGTTTCTCGGAACTGGCAACAAATGCCAACCACCGTGAAGGACACGATCACGAACCTCACGGACCACTCGCAGACTATCACGAAACTCGGGAATGGCCCACAGACGAGGGAATAGTCTTTCCATTCGGGAGGATTCAAGGAGTTGTCCATCACTCTCGTCCAGAAAAGCAAACTCACACTTGAAGCCTTTCACCAGGCCATCACCACTTTTGAGCATTTGGCTGAATACATTGAGGATCGGCTCGCACTTAATCTCGTTAATGGCGCGAAGAAGCTCTTCAAACACCAACATCGCACCCACAATCCCTGCAAATTCGGCACCCTCGTCACCTGCCAGCCGAGCGCCAGAACCTTCCAAATTCACCCAGAAGAGGATCACCGATTTGCCAAGTTGCGCCTTGTCGGGAATAATTTGAGTTAGCACCGCAAAGACGTGCCTGCGTGCAGCCTCAAGGTCAGGCTGTCGAAGGAGGTTCAGTTGAGCCGACTGTGTGTCAAAAATTGCCAAGTCAGAAGCATCAATTTGAGAGGCCGTGTTCCAATGAGGGTGGGCAAAAACGTCATGACGCTGATCCGGGGTTAATTCATTAAGAAGCAGATTGAACGTGGCGGTTAATGCCTTCAGCTCGTCTTCAACGACAAGATGATTAGCTGCTGGAAAAACTCCGTGGGCAATCGAGTCGCGGCGACCCGCTTCATTGCTGGAACCAAACACCCATTTCAACAGGTTTGTGGTCTGTGTCGAAAGAACGACAGCCACACCAACTTCGTTTGCCAACTTATAGCCGCGATGGTTGCGATTTGATGGGCTTCCAAGCGCGTTCAGAATCTGCCGCAAAAGACTCTCAAGCAGCACAGACATTCCGACCAGTGCAACAACACCATCTGGCATTCGACTGGAGTCTCTTCGATGGTTGTAGAGAACCGCTTCCTTGCTGGAAATGATCCCGCTGCGCGTCTGGACCTCCGGCCCAAGGGCGGCGTAAGCCGAGGCATTGTCTTCAGTTATTGGTCGGTTCGGATCAGAAAATACCGACATTAGACCCGTCCGGTTAAAAAAACGCTCCACACAGAGTTGGATGGGCTTCGCTTCAGGAAACTTCGAAAGCACCTCCGATGTGAAAACCTGATTCAGTTGCACAGGTTGAAACGAAGGCGCTTGGGCATTCTTCGGCAACGTGCCCCTTCCAATGTATTTGGGCACAAATGGGAGTTCGGAAATCCAACCATGTCGCAGGTTTAAGATGCGGTTTCTCCGGTCGTCAGGATGCTCTTGTTGCCAAGCGAGAATAACCAACATTTTAAGGCGGAGCTTGCGATCATTCTCGTTCATCGTCCCGGCGTCCAGTTCGTCAAAGCACCGGTCATTAATTTCTTGGATCACCAGTGTTCTGACAGACAGTCGATCAGCGAAGCAGTCCCTCTCGCGCTTCTCAAAGAGATCATCAAGGCACCTTCTCACATCATCCCAGTGGCGAGTCACCACCCACTCACATGTCTTTTTCAAACCTCCGCCGCGAAGCTCCCTGTTCGACTTGGCCTCAGGGCTTTCAGGGTGAACCTGATCACAAAGTGCTTTGATGATCCATGGCTTCAAATCATTGGAGAAGCCATTGGGCTTCAGAAGGTAAGTTGAATCCGCGTCATCCAGTCGCTGGAGGTCTGCTGGAGCAGGATTGAGCCACAGGGCTTCTCCGACCTCATGAGCATACTTCTGTTCCTGAGCCCTTTTGACGATGCCCTCGATGTTTGCCGAAAGCAGATTCCAAACAAATGCGCGAGCTGCGCTCTGGGTGTTGCTTTGCATGGCTTGTGCTTAATTCAGCTGCCCCGGCAACGGGCTTAGGCTGGATTGAAAGGCCGTGAACGTGCGCTGAGCGGCAAGCATGGCGTCGTAGAGGGTAAGGATGCGGTCACGGGTGCGGTAGTGGCCGTGGAGTTTTTCGTCGGCTTCGCGGATGAGCGGGAAGGTGTTGAGGATATGCTCGGCGGCGTGGCGCGGCGTGGCGAAGGCGCTTTGCAGGGCGGTGAGGGCGGCGGCGGTCTCACCGGGGGCGGGCTGCCAGTGGCCGGTGTCGGTGCTGGGGAGGTAGAGGTGCAGGAAGGCTGCATCCAGTTCACAGCGGATTTCGAAGCGGCGCTCTTCATCCCAGACGAATGGTGGCCCTTCGTAGCCGCAGTCGCGGGCCAGGGCGGTGAGGTCTTGGGAGGTGTAAACTAGTTCCAGAACTCGCGAGAAAATGAATTTCTCGAAGGGCTCGGTGCCAATGCAGCGACTTTGAAGCATTGTGGGCGGAGGCACAGCCAATTGGCGAATGATGGCGTATGTAAATGCCATCCCGCCGACCTTTTGACGAGCCACGAAATCACAGACAAAGCTATTCCAAGAGCCGATCAGTCCAAGTCGAGTCCCTGGCTTATGGAGAGTGAATGCAAGAAGTAGCTTGTGCCCCACCGCAGTTTTCGGAGCAGCACTAACAATCAAAGTTCGCTGGTTGGTGACATTCGTGACGTCCCTCCACCCAAAAAACCACTTCGGGCTGAAGCGCTCGACCAACTCGCGGGCGATGTCTTCAGGTTCTTTAAGGTTGTCGCGGATGGCGATGACATCCTCGGCGGTGAGGGGGAAGCGGGCCTCCATTTCGGCGGCGTGCTGCGGGGCGGTGATGCCGCGCAGGTAGCTGTTGAGCTTGTCGTCGAGGTCGAAGGGCATGGCGAGGTCCAGCAACTCCTGCGCTTTCTTCTTCTCGTCTCGATTGATGAACCAGCCGGCGCACCAGTAGCAGAGGAAGCGTTGCAGGCTGGTCTTCGAACCGAAGGTGAGGGCCATGTGGATGGCCTCGGGGTAATGAGGAACGGCGGACTCGACAATCTCCTCCCGCACCCAGTAGGTGGGCTGGGCGGTGAAGCGCGGATCAGCCTTTTGCGCGGGTGTGCAGCGCGGCAGGGTCTTCACTCGAAGCTGCGCCTCAGTCGCGCCCTCATAGGTGGAGAATCGGTGATCGAACTGGTGCAGCATCTTTGCCTCGTAGAGCGGCAGATACCGGTCATAGGGGCTGACGAAGACATTTCCCTCCAGCCGATACCCCTCGGCGCTGAGCTGGTCCGCCGTGCGGAAATGATGGGAGTCAGACGCCATGTTAAACAAGCCCTGCTTGAAGCTGAGCTGCCAGGGGTTGGAGGCGGGAGTGCCTTCGCCACCTTCTCGCCAAAGCACGGGCACGCGGCGGTAGATGGCCTTTGTCAGCTCAGCATCGGCGGCGGAGCGGAAGATGGGGCAGTTGCCGGTGTTGGGATTTAGCAGAGCAAACTCGTCCGGTGTGAGGGTGAAGAAGCGCGCCTCCTCAGCCAGTTCACTGAACCGACGGATGAAGAAAGCGAGTCGGCTGGAGGCTGGGCCTTTGCCTTCTCCCGCCACGATCAGAGTGCAAAACTTGAAGGCATGATGCACGGCGGGGAAGATGAAGGACTCATTCTCGTAGCCCGTCAGAGAAACGAGACGCTGCTTCCTCACAAGGTCGCCAAAGAAGACCTTCGTGGTGTCATCCGTGGCGATGCCCGTGGGCAGAATCATTCCTGTGCGCCCGGCTTCATGCGTGAGCGTGGCGGCCAGTTCGGCAAAGACAGCGTAAGTGTTGATTCGACCTCGACCACATTTGGGGTAGCGACTGCTGCCGCCGAGAAACTGCCGTTGGGCATCAAACGCCCGCACAGCGTCCAGAAACTCTTCGTGCAGGGCGGCATTGCCTTCTTTCAACTCGGCAATCATGTTCGTGCGCACAGATTTGTTCGGGGCACTTGCGATTCGCAAGTCTCGTGAAGCAAAGAACTCCTGTTCTTTGAGTTCAACATGCTCCCAGGGCGGATTCGAGAGGATGACATGAAAGCCGCCAGCATCGAAGACCTCAGGGAACTCCAACGGCCAGTGGAAGAAGCGTTGCCGAAGGGAGAGCACCTGGGCACGGGCTAGGAGCTGGGCACCGGGGCTGCGGTCGGCGAGGCGCTCGGCCACGCTGGCGGTGGTGATGAGCGGTTCATCTGGGTGCAGGCGCTGGAAGAAGGCGGCCGTCCATAGATCACAGGCGGCGTGAAGGCGCTGCCACTCGGGATCGTGGTGGATGGACTCGTAGCGGGCTTTTTTCTGCCGCACATGCTCCGGGGTGTCGTCGTCCAGCTCGTCCACGGCATGACCGTCGAGCGTGAGCTTGGAAAGGGCGGCGTCTGGGCTCCACTGGAAGAGGCTGACCATGCCGCCTTTCTCCTCCTTGTTCTGCTTGGCTGCCTCGCGAGCGAACTTTTTGTCGTCGCTGCTGCTGAGGGCGGTGAAGGCTTCCTGGGGGATGCCGTCCTTCAGGACTTCGAGGTCAAAGACGCCGATGAGGCTGTCACCACAGCGGATGCGGTGGTCGAGGAAGGCCAGGGGCTTGTCGGCATCATGACTCTCGATCCAGAGGGCCACGCGGCAGAGGTCCACGGCGAGGGGATTGCGGTCCACGCCGTAGATGCAGCGGCGGATGACCTCGCGGGTGGCCTCCCGCATTCTCTCCGGCGCAGGCTCGTCCTCACCGGTGCGGGCGCGGGCGAGTTCGCGGCCCAGACGACGGGCAGCGGCCAGCAGGAAGTGCCCGGAGCCGCACGCTGGGTCGCAGACGCGAAGGCTGAGCAGCGTCTCGGCCCGCGTCTCGGCGGGGGCATTTTTTGGCAGGGCCGCAAGGCGGGCGTCCACGACGGGATCGAGCGCGCTGCGGACGAGTTCATTGACCAACTCCGGCGGGGTGTAGAAGGAGCCGGTGGTCTTGCGGTCGGAGCCGAAGACAAGCTGGAAGGTCCAGCGCCCGGCGAGATCCGGCGCGCAGTGCGGGTGGAAGTCCAGCAGGCTCTCGTAGATGGAGCCCAGCTCCTCGACATCGAGCGCGGCGTAGTTCACCCGAGTGGCGGGCGCGGACTCACGCTCCTGATACCAGGCGAGGTGCCAGAAGGCGGTGAGGAGCTGGCGGTTCGTGATGGAGCCGCCGTCCAGCGTGGTGGGGGCGAAGAGTTCGCCATTCAGCGGAGCGAGTTGGAGGATGGAGGCGAGCTTGTCATCCCCGAACAGGTGCCAGAGCACCCGGAGCCCCTGCCAGAGGTCGTCATCCTCGGTGTAGGCCGCCCTTTGCTCCAGCAGGCGGCGAAGGCGGCTGACGCCGTAGTGCTCGCGGTAGATGGGCGCAGGACTGAGCAGACCGCGATCCTCAGCGACGAGGAGGAAGAGGAAGCGATAGACGAGCTTCAGCAGCTCGCGGTAAAAGTCCTCAGAGGACATGAGCCGCGAGGCCATGCGCTCGCGCAAAGGGGCGCTGGTCGGGTGGTCGAGAAAGCCATTGGCGAGGAGGGTGATGCACTGCTCCACGCCATCGCGGAGGTGGTCACGGACACGACCGCCCTGCTCCTCGGCCTGGAGGTGGTAGGTCTCCAGCAGGCAGTCGCCGGCGTCGCTGAGGCCACGCGGGAAGCGGCTGCGGTGAATGAGGCGGTAGAGCGCGGCGAAGTCGTGAAACCGCTGCTCCTCCAGCATGGCTGCGAGATCGAACTCGATATAGGACTGGCGGCGGACGAAGGAAGAATCCCGCAGCAGGCGCAGCGTGGTGCCATTGGTGACGAGGCCCCAAACGTGCTCGGTGCGGTTCAGATACTCCTGAACGAGGGAATGCGGGGCGAGGCGAGGCTTCCCACTGGCGGCGACACGGCCCAACTCCTGCCGGGCACCGACGATGTGGATGGGCGGGCCGTCCTCCTGCTCTCCTGAGCGGTGGGAGATGAAGAAGCTGAGGCCATCGACATCATGCGCCCGCTGATTCAATTTTGGCTCGAATCCCAGCAAGCCCAGAAAAGGAATGGCCCAGGCATCACGAGTGACGGTGGTGGCGAGATCGTCTTCCTTGAGCCGGGAGAGGCGGTTTTGAAACACGCCCCACAGCGAACGAGCATCGGCAAAGGTGGCGGCGATCTCGTCAGTGAGATTTCGACGGTCAGCGAGGCCGAAGTCGGCGGGCTTTTGACCGGAGAGATTGCCCGTGAAGAGCTGGTCCAGCATGTCCGGCCCCAGCAGGCCGCCTTCAATGCGTATGGAGGGGAAAACGGCCATGAACTACACGTGAGGCTGGAGGATGAGCACGCCGAGGAGATCGGGCGGGAGTTGGGCTTCGACCTTGAGTTCACGCACACGCATGGAGACGGCCTGACGAATGCGGCGGTGGCTGTCTGCCAAGGCCGTAGCGCGGGCGAGGATGCGGGGCTTCAGGGCGTCCTGAAGCGCAGGCCAGGAACTCAGTGTGCGGGAGACAAGCTCGCGGCGTTCCTCCAGGCTGATGTTGGCATCGGGTTCTGTCGAGGCGAGGAGATGGAGAACGGCCTCCTCGGGCAGCCAGTCGCCATCTTTCGAGGGCGCATCACCCAGGTAGCCGCTGACGTGGACTTCCTCGGCAAGGAGATCTGCGCGGCCGGGCTGCTTTAGCAGGTGGCGAACACGAAGCAGCAGGAGGGTGGTGAGCTTTGAAATGGCACGGGTGCGGATGACGCCACAGCGGGAGGCGCGGGCATCGCTTCCCTTGGTCATTGCCTCTTCCATGAGGAACTGGGCCAGCGTGGTGACGAAGCGGTGGTTCCGCCCCAGATAATCGGCTCCCTCGGGTGTCGGGGAAGCAAAGCTGATGTGCCACGCCGCGGCCTTTGACTTTGGCAGAGCGAAGCGAACGGCCTCGGGCAGATGCTCGATGGTGCCGGGGGCGATGGGGATGGTGTAGCTGTCCGTGCGCTTGTCCCGCTGAAGTGTCATGCCGAGACGCTGGGCGGCCTCCAGGACGAAGCTGCGCACGGCCTCAGGATCGCCGAGAACGGCGTCGGTAGCCTCCAGCTCGCGGGCGACCTCGGCGGGCTTCAGGGCACGCTGGGCGAAGCGGGTGCGGTTTAGCTTTTCGCGGTTGGCGTCGATATCCCAGCGGCGGTGGAAGTCCTCCACATCGGAACTGCCGAGACCGAGTTCGAGCTGCTGAATGTCGGAGGATTCTTGCTTTGGCTGGCCGCGAAGGAAGAGGGCTTTCAGCACGGCCTCGGTGACGGATTCGCTGTCCTCGGGCACGGGCACGTGGGTGCCGAGGGATTTGTGAATCTCGCGGGCTTTGTTCAAGAGCACGTCAATTACCACGCCGTCCACTGCGCTGTCGGGGCTGAAGTAGCGGATGGTGCGCACGGTGGGAGCACGCTGCCCGTAGCGGTCCACGCGGCCCTCGCGCTGCTCCAGGCGGTTCGGATTCCAAGGGAGGTCGTAGTGCAGGGCAGAGTCGAAAGCGTGCTGGAGGTTGATGCCTTCGCTGAGGCAGTCTGTGGCAACGAGCACGCGGAGCTTCTCGGCGGAGAGTTCCTCGACCTTGGTGCGGCGCTCGTCATCGCTGAGTGTTCCGGTGATGGCGAGGACACGCAGGCCAGGGAAGCGCTTCTGGAGGGCTTTTTGCAGACCAGCAGCGAGGTAGTCTGCCGTGGCGATGTATCGGCACCAGAGGATGGGGCGGAAGCCTTTCTCGATGAGGTCGGCGACGATCTCGATGCAGCGGGCGAGTTTGCTGTCCTTGGGCGACTGGACGAGGGCGGAGGCGAGCTTCCCCAACTCCCTCAAGCGTCGGCGTTCGGACTCGGCGATGGTTTCGCGGGCGAGCTCCAGCGGCGGTGTGGGCTGACTGTCGTCGGTGCGATCTTCGGAGGACTCGAACACATGCTGGCGGAAATCGGGATCGTCCTCGGAGGAAGGAAGGCCATCGTGACGATTTTCCAGTGCCGACAGTGCTGCCGCAGGACTGGACATCACGCAGCGAAGCAGCGCCAAGGCTGCCCAGTAGCGCACGCGTTGCTCGCGCTCTGTGCGGTCCTTGGTAACACGAACGAGTTCCGCGCAGAAGGAATAACTTTGCTCGAACAGCTCGCGATAGGCAGGCGACAATCGGTAAGTCTCATCGCGCGGATCACGGTCAGGAAAGCAATGCTGCCCCTCCCAGTCGGTGGTGATGTCCTTGCGGGTGCGTTGGACGAAATGACGCGCCAGTGAAATGCGCTGAGCCTCGTCGAGGTGGGAGGTGTCCCAGTTGGCGAACTCAGGCTGCAAGAGACCGAGAAGAGAGCGGAAAGCGCTGTCCACACCGCTGTGAGGAGTGGCGCTTAGAAGGATGAGGTGACGATCTTCTTTGTCCGCGAGCCTGCGCACGAGGTCGTGGCGCTGATGCTGCCCGGAGGTCGTGCCCTCGGCGTAAGCTGAGCCATGCGCTTCGTCCACGATGACGAAGTCGGGGCAGTCTTGGAGGAAGCTGTGACGATTTCGATCTGACTTCACGAAGTCGATGCTCACCACCTGCACCGGGTAGTAGCGGTAGATGCTGTCGGGGCCGGATTTCCTGCGCTCAAGCGGGCCGACAGTGCCAGAGCGAATGATTACAGCGTCGAGGTTGAACTTCTCGGCCAGTTCCTTTTGCCATTGTTCGCAGAGGTAGGGGGGGCACAAAACACAGAGGCGGCGGATTTCGCCTCTGTCCCACATTTCACGCGCAATGAGCCCTGCCTCGATGGTCTTACCCACGCCCACGTCGTCGGCGATCATGAGGCGCACCGTGTCCAAGCGCAGTGCCATGAGTAGCGGCACAAACTGGTAGGTTCGCGGGCGAATGGAAATGCGCCCCAGAGAGCGGAATGGCGCGGCTCCCTCGCGAAGCGTCAGGCGAGCAGACTGCCAGAGAAGATGCGCGGAGGAAGCAGTGGAAAGGTCCGTGACCGCCGGCGGAGGAAACTGGGAGGATTTGACCCTCTCGGATGGATAGCTGTAACCGGCCAAGTCCACCAGCTTTCGGTGAAGAGCCACGACTTCATCCGTGGCTCCGGTCAGCGGGCGTAGCCGGATCTCATCTGGGGAATCTGCGGGAAGCAGAACCCAGTCGCGATTTCGACAGGAGACGATGGAGCCGGGAGACATTCGGGAGGTGAATGCTCATTTGAGAGCAACGCGCATCATCAAGCAACCATGATCGTGCGAGGGAGAAATTTAGACTTGATAACGCGGCTACTTCTTTAATTCAGGCGAGGCAGCGGCTTCGGAGGGGGGCAACAACTTTGAGTTTCTCCAATCGTTCCTGTTCTTCCTGCCAGAACGCCTGCTCGGTCACGGTCACAGGCGGAGGCAGAGCGTCCAACCCGGCCTGAAGTGCCTCCAAATCGCCCGTGACGGCCACTGTGAGGCCTTCGACGAAGTTTGAGGGAGAAGACACCGGGAGCCGGCACTCACGCGGCAGTGCCGAGGCCATGAGGCCGTGCGGAAACTCGCTCAGATGCCAACCCGGATTGGCAAGACGCAGGAGCGCACGAATCAACGTGCTCAGGCGGTGTCTCGCCGCAGGCACGAGCGGCCCGAGACTGCCGGGTCTGGCCTCGTGCTGGAGCCGGAGTGTGAGGTTGCCGGTTTCCACCTCAACGATCAGCCACCAGGGATCGCCTTTCCACACGCCGGCGCGATTGAAGGGCGGGCGATGCTCCAAGAGCAGGCGGCTTTCCTCTGCGATGGCTGCTTCTGCCGAAGCACACTCCCGCCACTCAATGCGGGCAATCCGTGCCACCAGCCGCAGCGTGCGGCGCGGGTGCTTGTCCTCACCGACATGGCGGTAACTGCCCAGCCGGGCGCGGAGGTTGGAAGATTGCCCAATGTAGAGCAAGCGCCCGTCGCTTCCGTGGAAGAAATAGACACCCGGGCCTTCGGGCAACGAACGAAAGAAATCGTTCCCGAAACGCAGCGTGAGCGGGTTCTCCAGATGGAAGAGTTTGAGCTGCCGAGGTGATGCAGCGCGGGTTATTTCCTCGCTCATGGTTTCGCAGGCGGATTCTTCGTCCTGGCCTGCTGCACCCGCAAGACCTCCAGGGTGCAGCCTTGGCCGTTGTCGAAGGGCTTCACGTCGGCGGTGATTTGCACGACGGGGTGGCGGACGGTGTTCAGGCCGTAGAGGCGGTAGGCGGCGGCGAAGATCTCGCATTCGACGATGCCGGTGCGGTCGCAGATGGAGATGAACTTCATGGGCTGGCCGTTTTGCTGCATGTGGTGGCGGCTGACGATGATGAGGCCGCAGACGGTGACGCGCTGGCCGTGGTAGCGATGCAGGTCGGCGATGGGGCAGTAGGTGTCCCCTGCGATGTGCGGATGCAGGTCGAGCGGGTGGCCGGTGATAGTGTAGCTGAAGAGTTCCAACTCATCCTGGAGCTTTTGCAGAGCGGTGGGCTCCTCGCGGAAGGTGGCGCGGATGTCGGACTCGGCTGCGCCTTGGAAAAGCCAGCCTGCGCCGGCGCTGACGTCGTGAGACGCATGGAGGCAGCGCCAGAACTGCTCGGTGCGGTTGCCGCCGAGCCGGTCAAAGGCACCGGTGCGGATGAGGTTGAGGGCTTCCGGTCCTTCGGGGCGCACACGGGTGCAGAAGTCGCTCACACTGGTGAAAGGGCTCTGGGCGAGTTCAGCCCTCCAGCGGCCTAAGGTGGCCTCGGAGAGGTCTTTGATGCAGCGCAGGGGGACGCGGATGGCTTTGCTCAACGGTGGGGCAGAAGTGCCAGCGGGGGCGTCGGAGACCTCGACGGTGAAGGCATCGCCGGGGTGGTTCACGCAGGGGGAGAGGAAGCCGATGCCGAGGCGGCGGCACTCCAGCGTATAGACCAGCGCGGAGTAGAAGCCTTTGCCGTTGCTGAGCACGGCGGCCATGAACTCGGCGGGGTGGTAGTGCTTGGCGTAGGCTCCTTGATAGGCCTCGACGGCATAGGCGGTGCTGTGGGCACGGCAGAAGGCATAGCCCTGGAATCCGGCGACGAGGTCCCAGACCTTGGCGATGGTCGTTTCGTCATGCTGGCGGCCTCGGGAGGCGGCGAGGAACTCAAGACGCAGTTCCTCGACCTTCTTCATGTCCTGCTTCACCAAGGCACGGCGCAGCACGTCGGCACGGCCTGGGGCGAGTCCGGCGAAGGCCTCACAGATCTGCAAAATGTGCTCCTCGTAGGCCACGACGCCGAACGTGGAGCGCAAAACGGGCGCGAGGCTTTCGTGCGTGTAGTCCACGGGTTCGAGCCCTTGAGCCCGGCGGGCGAATTGGGCCTTTTTGAGGCCGTTGGCGGCTCCGGGGCGAATGACGGAGACAATGGCCACGAGGCGGTCAATGTCGCGCACATCGGCCATGCAGGCGAGGCTGGTCATGGCAGGGCTTTCAATGTGGTGGACGCCGCGGGCGTTGCCGGTGGCGATCATGTTCCAGACACCGGGATCGCTCCAGGGCTCGATGGGGCCTTCGCGGGCTGGTTTCTCGGTCTGGCCTGCGAGACCGACTTCGAGGGAAGGCAGGCTCAGAGCCGAAATGACGCTGTGCGTGTCCCGCAGCACGGCAAGGCCACCCTGGGCGAGGATGTCGAGCTTGATGAGTCCGACAGCCTCCACGGCATCCATGTCGAAGTGGGTGGTGGGCCAGCCTTTGCCGCTGATGAAGGTGGGCGTGAGACTGCGGATGGGATCGCGGGAGAGCACGACGCCGCATGGATGCATCTTCGGGTAGCGGGGAAATCCGTCGAGCATGCCCGCCATGAGCAGGGCAGTGCGCAGCGGCTCCTCCTGCCAGGCGCTGGCGTCGCACTCGCGGGACATGGCGACGGCATCGGCGGCGTGACGGGCATCGGTCCACGGCATGTGCTCGGTGAGCCGGCGGATCTCGTTTTCGGCGACACCGAGCACCTTGGCGACATCGCCAAAGGCGGAACGGGCCTGGAAGGTATTGAACCCGCCTACAATGGCGGCGTGCTCAGGGCCGTAGCGGTCGAGCAGGAGCCTCACCACGTCGTCTTTGCGGTCGTGGGCAAAGTCGATGTCGATGTCCGGCAGCTTTTGCAGCGCCATGCGGTCGCGATTGAGGAAGCGCTTAAAATACAGCTCAAAACGGATGGGGCAGACGTTGCTGATGCCAAGGCAGTAGCAGACGAGCGAGTCGGCGGCGCTGCCGCGCGTGATCCAGCCGATCCCGCGTGCTGCACACTCCTGCAGCAGGTGCCAGACGGTGAGGAAATACTCCTCGTAGCCGACCTCGGCGATGATGGAAAGTTCCTCACGGAGCTGGGCTTCATGCTGCCGGGCCTTGGTTCCATAGCGGTTTCTCAGCCCGGCGTGGGCGAGCTGACGCAGCATGGCGGCCGGTGTGGAGCCATCAGCCGGAATGTAACGCGGAAAGCGTAGTGTTTTAAAGTCGAAGGCGAACTCGCAACTCTCAACGATGTCTTCCGCTGCATGGCCTGGGCGAAAGGTGAAGTCGCCCTTTCTCTTTTGAGGATGAGCCTCATGCAACAGCGTGAGGGTCTTCATACTTTGCAGGATGTTGAAGAAGACTCTGTCCTCGGCTTTGCGGTAGCGCATCTCAGGCTGAGAGGCTGCCGGGACGATGATCAACCCGCCCCGGTAGTTTCGAATGCTCTCATTTGTAACGCTTTTAACATTACTTGAAAGCAGGTTGCAGAGGTTGGCATAGCCAGTTTGATTCTGGACATAAGCGAGCAGCGGCCCTTGGTCGGAGGCCAATTCCGCCCCGATGATGGGCTTGATGCCGGCGGCGGTTGCGGCCTGAAAAAACGGCACGGCGGCGTGCAGATTCCGGTCCATGAGCGCGACGGCGGGCATGTCATGCTCCACGGCGGCCTCGATGATGGCGGGGATGGTCAGCGTGGAGTCGAGGAAACTGAAGCAGCTCTTCACGTTGAGCGCTGAAGTTACTTTTATGGCGTTACTTTTTTGAGCCCAGGAAACCTGATTTTCGTTGCTTGGCCGTTCCCGCAGGACGCGATTGGTGACGCTGGCGGTGGGATCGGTGACCAGCCGGGGCTTTGGTAAGGTTTGCCGGGGAGCGTTACGGTGTTGGGTCAGCCAGAGATCATGCCCGCGCATGATGCTACGCTGGGAACCGCGTAGTTCGTCGATAACGAGGGAGAGCGTGTGCAGCCTCTCGCGCTTCACATCGGCCACCTCCAGCGGCAAAACGGCGCTGAAACGGCTCTCGTAGATCTTGGTGAAGCGCAGGCCGATGAGTCGGATGCTCACGCGGCGCTCCCAAGCCTTTTTCAGCAGGGCGGAGAGCAGCGGGTAGAGGTCGTGTTCGAGGTCGGTGGGTTCGTCGAGGCTGGCGGCACGGGTGACCTCGTCCATGTCGTTGTAGCGCAGGCGCAGGGTGACGGTGCGGATGCTTTTGCCGTCTTCCCGCACGCGGCGCATGAGGGTGTCCGCCATCGCACGGAGGCGTGCGGTGATGAAAACGGTGTCGGTGGTGTCCTGGTTGAATGTTTCCTGCTCGCCGTAGCTCTTCGCCGCCGGGGTGTCGCAGATCACCGGGCGCTGATCGTTGCCGAGGGCGTAATCGCGCAGGGTGGGGGCTCCGCTGCCGACGAGCAGAGAAAGCTCGTCCACCGGCGTGTGCGCGATGTGCTCCACGCGGCGAAGGCCGGCGGTGTTCAGTCTGGCCGCGAGTTGAGGGCCGACCTGTGGCAGCCATTTGTTTTCCAGGGGCCAAAGGAAGCCCTGCTCGTGCCCTGGAGCCACCTCGATGAAGCAGTGCGGCTTCCGCAGCTTGCTGGCGATTTGCGAGACGAGCTTGTTTGCGCCGACGCCGACCGAAACGGAAAGTTTGAGGCTCTGCGCGATGGCTTTCTGCATCTTCGCGGCGGCATCACCGGCCCTAGTCTGACGTGCGCCGTGTAGGTCGAGGTAGCATTCGTCAATCGAGGCATGTTCCACGACCGGCGTGAAGTCATAGGCATACGAGAACATCAGGTGCGAGAAGCGCTCGTATTTGTCGAAATCACATGGCAGCACGATGAGGCCGGGGCAGAGCTTCTTTGCCCGTGCGGTGGGCATGGGCGTGTAGATGCCCATCTTCCGCGCCTCGTAGCTGGCGCTGGCAATGATGCCCCGCCGCTCGCCGCCAACAGCGATGGGCCGCCCGCGCAGCTTCGGATCAGCCGCTTGCTCGACAGAGGCGAAAAACGCGTCCGCATCGAAGTGCAGAATCATGGCGCATCACCTTTCGGAAAGCCGCAGCAGGGCGATCAGCACGCCCTGGATGACCAGTTCGCGGGCCGGGATGAGGTCGGGATACTTCGGGTTCGAGGCTCGGAGGTAAGGAACCCCATTTTGCACCACGAAGCGCTTCAATGTCGTCTCGCCGTCGATCAGGGCCGCCACGATGTCACCGTGCCGTGCCTCGCGGAACTCCATGATGACGATGTCGCCCTCCAAAATGGCCGCATTCCGCATCGAATCGCCGCGGACTTTCAGCGCGAAGGTGCGGGCGTTTTTCGGCAGGCGCAGCGCCGTGGGATCGATGTCGATGCAGCCATCCACACGCCCCTCCTGAAGCTCGGGTCGCCCAGCGATGATGCTGCCGAGAAGGGGCACCTGATGGCGGAGCCAGGAGCGGGCTTCGCAGAGCCAGAGGAGCTGGGGGAGAGGGTTTTGGCGCGTACTGAGCATGTCACGCCAATACTGTTCATAAGAACAATTTCAAGAGCGGCGTTTCGTCATTTTCGGCCGCCACAGGGTCTTCCCCAGCCTGCGGCACTGGTGGTGCTATCGGAGTGCACACGGCCTCAGTCTTGTTCCGTGCCTGATTAGCCAGTGTGGAGACTCGGTAAGCCTCCAAGTGCACGTTTTCAGAGGGTTTGAAGAAGGCGCGGAGGTCATCCGCGCGAAGGCCGGGATCAAGCCAGGCAGCAGCAGCCGCGTCTTCGAGAATCAGCGGGCTGCGGTCGTGAAACTTCCCCATGTAGCGCCCCGGCGGCGTGGTGATCACGCTCATGGAGGTGACGAGCGGCCCGTCCTCAGCGTCCGCCGGATCTCGGCTCTCCCATTCGTCCCAGATCCCCGCCAACCACAGCGGCTCGTCATCCCGGCGATGAATAAAGTAGGGGGTGCGGCTGTCCGGCCATTCATGCCACCCACGCACGGGAATGAGGCAGCGTTGCTTCAAGATAGGCCCGCGATACGATGCCAGCTCAAAGACTGACTCACACCGGGCATTGAAGGTGTGAACGAACTTTTTCGACACCTCCGCCTTGCTGCCTTTGGCCCAAGCCGGCATGAGCCCAAAGCGCATGCGCTCGAAGCCGGCCTCTCCGCCGCTGAGCGTCACTACGTCAGCATAGTCGGTGGGGCAGATGTTGTTCACAACCTGCACGGCGGCCTTTTTATCCTCACGCTCCTTCTTGCGCCGCTCCACACGCAAGGCCCTCCCCGCGAGGGACAGGGCAGGAAACTTCGCGAATTGGTTCAGACGGCCGCACATGGAATGAACTGATTTACGGCTCCTCATTCTGATTGAAACGCTAAAGTGCGTCAAATGCTGGTTGCTTCGTTTTCCCGCTCATCCATTGCGAATGATCGCTCATGATGCAGCAATATTCAGCATGACGCTTACATCACAACACCCCGAAAAGGAAAAAGCCCTCTTTCCTCCTGCGGGAGCATCCCAAGAGGAATGGAATCGTTGGTTCGCGGACGAGCAAGCGCTAGGACAACGCATCAAGGAGGATCGCATTGCGCACCTGAAAGCAATTCAGGACAATCCACAGACCTTTTTCGACTCTGAGTCTTTCGGTGAGGATGACGTGTTAGCTGCACTTGCAGCACTCGCAGGAAAGGCTTGGCAAGATATTGTCACAATCGGCGAGGAAGCAGAGCTAGCCCGGCTAACTAAGCGCAATGTGAAGCGCCCGAGCCTGCTTGTGCAACACGGCTGGGCTTGGAAGTATGGGACTGCTCTCGTCTGGGCTAGGAAGGGCAACTATCTCGCCGCCAAACGACCTGCCGACAGTATTGACGTGTATTTTGTCCATCAGGGCACACGATGGGAACCTTCGTATCACTTGGTGGCACTCGCCCGCCTGCGGCTGCAAATCCCATGCTCTACGAAGCGGGGCAACGTCACAGGAAGTCGAGAGCAGGGCCGCAAGCTGCAAGCCATGCAGAAGCGTGATTATGCGAAGTTCCTTGTCGAAAACGGCGACGAAGGTATCCGAGGCGAGGCCGAGGCACAGATCGTATATTGTGATCGAGTGCTGGAGGAGATTGCGCGGGATGGCACTGTATCTCCCGGTAGCTGGAGCAACATGAATGGCCTAGACTCTGCTCTCAGAGACATGGCTGATCCCGAAATGCACCGCGACAATCAATCATCGGTGTCGTTTCGGCAAAAAGGCGCTCCGTCGGTTGCATTGGCGGAGATCAAAGGTGCAGTCAAAGAGCTATACCAAGCAACTGGTTGCCGCCCTTCCCCAGAAGAGGTCAAAAAGCAGCTTGGGGCGGCAGATTTCATGAAGCACAGCAAACGAGCTAGAAGGCGCATTCCCCACATCCGGATCAACAGCGCAGACATCACAGTCAGAGCGTTTCAGAATGCTGTCAGAAAGGCCAATAGCCAGATTGTGGATGGTGGAAAGATACGCCGCAAAGGGCGGCCGCTAAAAAAAGTGCGGAGAATTTAATACCTCCACCGGATGGGTATTTTTGAAGCTGCGCAGGGTCCCGCACGCTCACGGAAGAGCACGTGCAATCATGATCAAGTCCCCCATCCCTCACTCGTCCTACCTCACTCCCGCTGAACTCGCGGCGAAGTGGAAAGTCACCCCAATCACGCTGCGCCGCTGGCGCAAGGCGGGCAAACTGAAAGCCTCCTTCCTTGGCCGGGGCGTGCGCTTCTCCCCGGAGGAGGTGGCCCGTTTCGAGCGTGATGCGGCGGCATAACAAAGCCGGGGAGCTTTCACTCGCCCGGCCCTGTCGTGTGACTACGCGGAGAGTAGGCGATTCAGCACCCGGCGCAACCCACAATTGCGCCCATGAACTCCTCGACCTTTGTCGATGCGGCTGCGCTCAAGCAGCAGTTGCCAGCCTACCTGTCTGCCATCGGGCACCCGCCCGTTATGCACGCCAGCGGCACCCGCCTGACAGCGCGGTGCCCGCTGCACCCGGACAACAAGCCGTCCTTCTCCGCCGTGATGGAGGGCGAGGTATGGAAGTGGTTCTGCCACCCGTGCGGAATCGGTGGTACGGTGATCGAGTTGCACGCGGCCCGCTCAGGGCGGAATACCAACGTGGAGTTCAAACCGATCTGCGAGGAAGTGGCGGCTCTCACCGGCCTCGATGCGGGAATGGCACCGGCACCGCTGGCGCGTCGCACTATGGCCGCCGCCGTGCCGAAAGCCTCGAAGGCGATGGATGCCGAGGAGCTGGAGCGGCTGACGACACCGTGGCGAACCCGGCTGCTGCAGGACAGCGCCCTGTGTGAGGAGTTTGCCCGCGAGCTGGGCCTTTCGCCAGATACCCTGCGCCGCCTCACCACGCCGTCCCTGGACGCGTTTGGCATCACGCCGCCGGGTTTCATCCTGCCCAAGGCCGATGGCACTCCCTGCACGCTGCGGCGGCCACGGCTGGCCTACATCGGCGATGGCGGCTACAAGATTCGTGATCCCTTCGGCACGGGCACTCCCCGGTTCTGGAAAGTGGGTGAGCTGCGTCGCCCGTGGCGGAGTCACCGGCTGCTGCGCTCCGCGCCGACCATCACGGACGTTCACCTCGTCGAATCCGAGAGCACCGCCGCGGCCCTCATCGAGGCGAGATTCGAGAATTCCTTTCACGAGGGAGCCTGCGTCGTCGCCACCTCCGGCTGCCATGGCTTTGATCCTGCGTGGCTGCCGCTCTTCGCCGGCCGCCGGGTGCATTTCTGGCCGGACAACGACGCCGCCGGCCAGCGCTTCTTTGAGGAAACCGCCTCCCTCCTTCACGGCACCGCCCGAGGCATTTGCAGGCATCAATTCCAAACCCAGCCCGCTATTTCATGAGTGCCAAAAAACCACCCGTCAAAGACGCGAAGGATGCCCTCCGGGAATTCGGCCCGGAACACCTGCGCAACGCGCCCGTCGAAGACTGGCAACCGCCGGCGGATAGCTGCCATTCATTGGTGAACGAAAAGCACGAAAAGCACGAAAACTCCTGCGACACCATGGCAGAGTCTTCGTGCGATTCGTTCTTTTCGTATGGTGAAAGCAAGCCGCCGAAGCTGCCAGACTCAGCCCTACACGGCCCAGCAGGGGAAATCGTGCGCCGCATCTTGCCATGCACGGAAGCCGATCCGGCTGCGCTTTATGCTCAGCTACTCGCCGGTCTCGGCAACCTCATCGGTCCCTCGCCCAACTTTCTTGCGGATGGGTCTCGGCACCATGCGAATCTCTTCACCGTCATCTGCGGGCGCACATCGAAGGCAAGGAAGGGCACCTCATGGGCACAGGTGAAGAATGTGCTTGAGGCGGTTGATTCAATCTGGTTCTCCATGCGCGTGAAATCAGGCATCGTCTCCGGGGAAGGGATCACCCAAGTCTTCGAGGGCGACTCTGACAAGCGCCTGCTTCTGCAAGAGGGTGAATTTGCCCAAGTGCTGCAAGTGATGAGGCGCGAAGGGAACACGGTATCCGTGCTGCTCAGACAGGCGTGGGACGGCCAGAAGATCGCGGTCATGCGCCGAAAGGATGCCATCGAGGTCGAGGGGGCGCACATCAGCCTGATCGGCCACATCACCGAGCCGGAATTGCGCCGCCTGCTTGCCAGTGTGGAGATGAGCAACGGCCTCGCCAATCGCTGCCTGTGGATTTACGCAGACCGCTCCAAACTGCTGCCGGAAGGAAGCAGGACGCCGGACACAACGGATCTAATCGAGCAACTCAGCGCCGCCGTGAATGCCGCCTCGACAAGGGGTGAAGTCCGCCGTGATGATGAGGCCCGCGAGCTATGGGGCAAGGTTTACGCCGAACTGAGCGAGCCGCCTCCTGGACGCCTTGGAGAAATCCTTTCACGCGCTGAGGCGCAAGTGATGCGTATCGCTCTGCTTCTGGCCTTGCTGGACGAATCTGCTGTGATCGGCAAGAGACACCTCGAAGCCGGTCTGGAGTTCTGGCGTTATTGCGAGGCCAGCGCCGCGCACATCTTCGCTGGAACCTTTGCTGATCCGAAGGCCGCGAGGATATGGGAAGCCCTCGGCAGCGGCCCTATCACGATGACCAAAATACACGAGCTTTTTGGCAGGAATGCGAGCAAACCAGAGATCGACGCCGCGCTCGCGGAATTGGCTCCCAGGATCGTGATGGAAACGGGCGGCCCAGGTGGTGGGAAGACCATCCGCCGTAAAACCTGACGCCCACAATTGCTGTCCGCGACTCATAACGCTTACCGCAATAATGAAATCACTTCAGTGCATGACCCGTTGCTCTGCCTGCGACGATACAGATTGCGTGTTCCCGTTTGATACCCTCAAGCGCAAACCCCAAAGTCATTTGTCATTGCTGCCGTGGCGTGAGCACGAGATGCGCAGAGCGTTAACTTTCGTTAACACTCCTTCTGCACCATGTTCATGCGACAGCGTTTGCAGCGGGAGACCAGAAGTCGAGAAACGCTATCGTTTGCTATCCATGATGTTTCACCGCGAAGTGCGGGCGGCGGCCGTACAATTCGCGTTGGAAATGCTAGGAATTGCAAGGAAGTATGCCCATCAATACCCAAGCGTGCGGCTAGAGCCGGTGAGCGAGCGAGGGCTGAGAATGTCAGCTTTTGTCAGCAAATATGCCCTAGAATGCCCATGAAACAGGAGATCGAACCCGAACATCGCAGCCTAGACGAGATCGCCGCCTGGATGACACCCAGGCAGTTCAAGTTCTGCCTTGAATTCCTGACCTGCCACCGCGCCACGGTGGCCTATCGCCGCGCCTACGGCGAGCACAGCACGGATGCTGCCCGCCAAGGCTACAAAGTGCGCCACAGCCCGCTCGTGGAGGAATTCCTCGCCACGGCGCGGCAAGTCCAATGGGAGAAGCACTGTGAGGAAGAAGAGCGGAAATGCCGCGAGCGGAGAATCCACAACTACCTCGAACTCATGCCCCGAAGGCTCAATCAAGCTCGTCGCCAGCGGTGAGGGCTTTGTGAAATACAGAGAATGGAAAAAGTGCACAGAAAGTGCACAGGTGAAAATTTCTCACAGCTCGAATTTCCATAGCAAACACGCGGGAAGCCTTGATTGTGCTTGCGTGGAGAGTGGCGCACCCGTCAGGATTCGAACCTGAAACCTTCTGATCCGTAGTCAGATGCTCTAATCCGTTGAGCTACGGGTGCATGGCTTGTTATAAAGCCGTCCGTCTCGTGGGAGACGGGCGCGGAGACTAGACCAGCGCATGGCTTTGTCAAACGTCGGGCTGCATTTTGTTTGAAGTGCTGTCTCCGGGCATCAGACGCTTTTCATGTGGATGATCCGCGGCATGATGACCCGCTCATGACCACGGCTGTCAACGCGCTCTTCCACGCCCTCGATGTGAACCCCGACATCGGCGAGGAGGGGCGTGTTTTGTTCTTGCGGGCGCAGAATCATCCCGCGCTTGATCACTTTCGCGGACGGGTGAGCTGCCAGCAGACCTGGAAGCCGCGCGCGGATGAGCTGGAGGCGGCTGACTTCACGGTGGTGCGTGAAGAGCAGGGGAGCCACCCCACCGTGCTTGTGCTGCCGGATCCGCAGCGTGATCTGGCGGTGTCGGACATTGCGCGCGGATATGACCGGCTGGCGGAGGGCGGCATGCTGATGGTGGCGCAGCACAATGATGCGGGCGGGAAGCGCACGGAGCAGCTTTTCGCCGAACTTGTGGGCCGTGGCCGCATGCAGACGCACTCGAAGCATCACAGCCGCGTGTTTTGGGCGGTGAAGGAGCCGGGCATGGAGTGGAACAGCACGCTGCTGGAGCAGTGGCGGCAGCGCGGCGTCATGCGCCGTGTGATGGACGGCCGCTGGTGGTCCAAGCCGGGCCTGTTCAGTTGGGACCGCATTGATCCGGGTTCCGCGCTGCTTGCCACGCATCTCCCGGCGGATCTGCGGGGGGATGCCGCCGACTTTGGCTGCGGCTGGGGATTTTTGAGCGATCACCTGCTGCGGAACTGCCACGACATCGACTCGCTGGACCTCTACGACGCGGACGCGGACGCGTTTGAGTGCGCGCGGCGGAATCTGGGCATCATCCCCACGCACATCAAGCCGCGCCCGGTCTGGCACGATCTCACCAAGGGCATCGAACGCAGCCGCTACGACGTGGTGGTGATGAATCCGCCCTTCCACGATGGCAAAGACCAGGATCCGCTCATCGGCCTGAGGTTCATCACCACGGCCGCCACTTCCCTGCGGCCGGACGGGCAGCTCTGGCTGGTGGCGAACCGCCAGCTGCCGTATGAAAGCCTGCTGTCCGAGACTTTTGCGGAAAGCCGCCTCGTCATCGAGCAGGATGGCTTCAAGGTGCTGCACGCCGCGCAGCCCACGGTGCAGCCCGTGATCGAGCGCCGGCGCCGGGGCAAATGGAAGGGCCGGCGGCGCTGAGCCGCGTGGAAAATGAGTCCAAATCTTCCATTGCGCCGCCATCCGCGGCTTCCTAGCCTCGCCGTGCTATGGAAAACATCGGTATCTTCTCCTGGATCATCCTCGGCCTCATCGCGGGCGCGCTCGGCAAGTTCATCATGCCGGGCAAAGACGGCGGCGGTCTCATCAAGACCATCCTGCTGGGCATCATCGGCGCCGTTCTCGGCGGCATCATCGGCACCAGGCTCCTCGGCATCGGCACGGTGACGAGCGCGTTTGACCTCAAGAGCATCGGCATCGCCACGGCGGGCTCCGTGCTCGTGCTCATCATCTACCGCGTGGTCAAGAAGGCCACCTGAGGCATCTCCTCAACGAGCTGGACGGCGCGGAGTGCCCCTCCGCGCCGTTTTTCATTCCCCACGTCATTTTTGATGATGGACAGGCGTTTCCCGGCCCGATAAAACGCCACCGCAATCCCTCACCGCCCACCACGCTCCATGAAACGCATCCCCTTCACGTCCCGCCGCCGCTTTCTCACGCAATCCGCCGCCGCGCTCGGCTTCCCCACCATCGTTCCGGCCTCCGTCTTCGGCCAGAACGCGCCGTCAAACAAGATCACCATGGCCGTGCTCGGCTGGGGCATGATGGGACCGGGGAATACCGCCAAATTCCTCCAGGAGCAGGACTGCCAGGTCGTCGCCGCGTGCGACATCGACAAAGGCAACCTCGAAAAAGCCGTCAACACGGTGAACAAGGCCTACAAGAACAGCGACTGCAAAGGCTACCACGACTACCGCGAGGTCATGGCGCGCAAGGACATCGACACCGTCATGCTGGCCCTGCCGGACAACTGGCACGCGCTGACCTCCATCGAGGCGGCGAAGAACGGCAAGGACATCTACGGCGAGAAGCCGCTCGCGCGCACCATCGCGGAGCAGCAGGCCATTGTGCGCGCGGTGCAGAAGCACGGCCGCATCTGGCAGACCGGCTCCTGGCAGCGCAGCGAGGCGAATTTCCGCATCGGCGCCGAGATCGTGCGCAACGGGCTCATCGGCAAATTGAAGGAAGTCCACGTCGGCCTGCCCGCCGGGCACCACGATTTCGCCGGCACGAAGGACAAGCGCGGCGTCACCCCGCCGCCGGCGGAGCTGGATTATGAGATGTGGATCGGCCCCGCCGCCATGCAGGACTACATCGAGTGCCGCGTGCACAAAAACTGGCGCTGGGACTACAACATCGGCGGCGGCCAGCTTCTCGACTGGATCGGCCACCACTGCGACATCGCCCATTGGGGCATGGACATGGACAACGGCGGCCCCGTCGAGGTAAGGCCGCTCCAGGTGGACATGCCGCCGCGCACCGACATCTGGAACACCGCCACGAAGTACCGCGCCGAGGCTCTCTATGCCGGAGATGTCAAGATGACCATCGCCGGCGGCCATGGCGACATCGCGATGGGCACGAAGTGGATCGGCACCGACGGCTGGGTCCATGTCAACCGTGGCAGCTACGACGCGTCGAAGCCCGAGCTGAAAAAGATGGTCAAGAAGCGCAAAAACGAGCGCGATCCCAACAGCGAGGTCATTGAGGCCGCCACCGCGCCGAAACTCGGTGATGACATCATCAAGACACGCCTCTACGCCACCCCAGGACATCACCGCAACTTCCTCGACTGCGTGAAGAGCCGCCAGCCCACCGTCACCCCGGTGGAGACGGCCCACCGCAGTGCCACGCCCGGCCACCTGGCCCTCATTTCCTTCCTGGTGAACCGCCCGCTGAAGTGGGACCCGGTCAAGGAGGAGATCATCGGCGATCCCGAGGCCAGCAAGCTGCTCGGCCGGGAGTACCGCGGCCCCTGGAAGCTCGAAGCGTGACTTCTCCTCCGATCTGCCGATGCCCCTCATCTCCCTCTCCTCCGTCTCCAAGTCCTACACCGATCCCGGCAGCGGCCAGCAGGTGCCCGTGCTGCGGGACATCACCCTGGCCATCGAGCCGGGCGAGTCCGTGGCCGTGGTCGGGCCCTCCGGCTGCGGCAAGAGCACCCTGCTGAACATCCTGGGCACGCTCGACACGCCGGACGGCGGGGAGGTCGTGCTGGAGGGGGAATCCCTCACCCGTTGTGATGCCCGGCACCTCGCCGAGGTGCGCAGCCGCAAGATCGGCTTCATTTTTCAGCTCCATCACCTCATGCCGCAGTGCAGCG
Source organism: Verrucomicrobiaceae bacterium (assembly GCA_015075365.1). Taxonomy (GTDB): domain Bacteria; phylum Verrucomicrobiota; class Verrucomicrobiia; order Verrucomicrobiales; family Verrucomicrobiaceae; genus Prosthecobacter. The sequence continues at coordinate 544,200 of JABTUN010000002.1, read as the reverse complement.
TGCTGGAAAATGTGCTGCTGCCCACGCTGGCCCTCCCCAGCCCGCCCGCCGGGGCGCGGCAGCGCGCGGAGAGCCTGCTGGCGCAGGTGGGGCTGCAGGACCGCATGAGCTGGCGGCCGGCGCAGCTCTCCGGCGGGGAGCGGCAGCGTGTCGCCGTCGTGCGCGCCCTCATCAACCAGCCCCGCCTCGTCCTGGCGGACGAGCCCACGGGCGCGCTGGATGAGAAGAACGCGGACGCGCTCACCACGCTCCTGCTCGATCTGCAGCGCAGCACCGGCACCGCGCTGGTGATGGTCACGCATCATCCCGCCCAGGCGGCGCGCATGTCCCGCGTGCTGCGCATTCACGAGGGCGCGCTCGCTTGAGCCCGTTCCTTCGGTGGGCCGAAAGAGGGCAGAGGGCAGAGGGTAGAGGGTAGAAGTCAGACGTGAGACGTGAGACGTGAGACGTGAGACGTGCGCGCAGCGCGTTGGTAGTTCGGGCTTTAGCCCGTTCCTTCGGTGGGCCGAAGAGGTCAGAGGGCAGAAGTCAGACGTGAGACGTGAGACGTGAGACGTGCGCGCAGCGCGTTGGTCGTTCGGGCTTGAGCCCGTTCCGCGTTGAACGTTCCCCCGGTCAGACGTGCGCGCAGCGCGTTCGTCGTTCGGGCTTGAGCCCGTTCCTTCGGTGGGCTTGAGCCCGTTTCAGGTTCCAGGTTCCACGTCTCCACGCCCCCCGTCGTAGAGGCAAACGTGAGTTTGCCCCGGATCGGGGAAGTCTCACGACTTCCACTACGAAACCTCTCACGTCTCACCTCTCACCTCTCACGTCTCACCTCTCACGTCTCACGTCTCACCTCTCACCGGCTCCAGGAAGTCTCACGACTTCCACTACGAAACCTCTCACCTCTCACCTCTCACCTCTCAACGACTCTCCTCTATCTTCTATCCTCTCTCTCCTCCCCCCCTCACCGCCGCAGCGCGTTCACCAGCGTGTTGAAGGCCACGCGCAGGGCTTCGGCATCGGGGTCCGCAAAGGGCGCGTCCAGCGTGCCCACCGCGTTGCTGTTGCTGCTCGTGCCGCTGATCGCCGTGTTCAGATCCGCCAGCGATACCTCCCCCGGCGTGCCGGGCGGCCCCTCCGGCCCCTGGGGACCCATCGGGCCTTCCGGTCCCGGCGGCCCGCCCGGATCACCCGGCGGTCCTTGCGGTCCCTCGGGACCCGTGGCCCCGGCGGGACCTTCCGGGCCTGCCGGACCCTCGGCACCCGGCGGCCCTTCCGGCCCCGGCGGACCCGCCGGAATGGCATCGATGAGGTCTTTGAGGCCGTTGAGCTGGCCGCGCATCTGCACCGCGTCGATCTCGGTGCCGGCTTGGGGGAGGTTGGGGTCGAACATAGAATTGGAGGAGTGGAGGAGTGGAGGGGTGGAGGAGTGGAGGAGTGGAGGAGTGGAGGAGTGGAGGGGTGGAGGGGTGGAGGAGTGGAGGAGTGGAGGAGACTTGGAGAGCGGCTGCGCCGCGGGACCTGGAGACCCGGAGTGGAGGAGATTTTGAGATGGACGGGAGCGCGGGCGCTTGAGTAGAATTCGTCCCATGAAGATCACGCGGCACACGGAGCTGGAGGTGTTTCAAAGGGCCTTTGAAGCGGCGATGCGGGTGTTTGAGCTGACCCAAAAGTTTCCGCGTGAGGAGATGTATTCGCTGACGGATCAGATTCGCCGGTCCTCGCGTTCCGTGGCGGCCAACATCACCGAGGCATGGCGCAAGAGGCGTTATGAGGGTGCTTTTGTCAGCAAGCTCAGCGATGCGGACACCGAGGCGGCAGAGACGCAGACGTGGCTTCAATTTGCGTTTCGCTGCGGCTATCTGAAGCAAACTGATCTGCAGGCGATGGAAGAGGAGTATGAAATCATCCTGCGCATGCTCGTCGCCATGATGGCCAATGCCGGTAAATGGACGCTGAGCCGGGAGTAAGGGGATTCGCGCAAAGCTCCGCGCAGCGCGTCCCCTCCACTCCTCCACTCCCAGTCTCCGCGCGCAGCGCGTCTTCGCGCCCTGCGGGCGCTACGGCCCCACGGTGATCTTCACCACGGCGCACCAGTCGCTGCTGGGCACGCCGTTGTCCCAGAAGCGCGCGCGGTATTCGCGCACCTCCGCCTGGCCGGGTGCCAGCAGCGCGCGCTCGTCGAGGAAGGGACTTTTGTTGCTCTGGGCGATCTGCTCCCAGGCACCGCCCGCACGGCGGCTTTCGATCACCACATACTCGTGGCCGTCCTTGTAGAATTTCACGCGGGCGATCTGGTGGTTCGGGCCGCTGATGGCCTTCACCTGGATGCGCGGCGGCGGCTCCTCGCCGGGCGGCGGCGGCGGCGGCAGTTCCGGGCCGATGATGCCGAGGTCCAGGCCGATCTCCGGGGTGTAGCCCGGACGCGTCTTGATCAGCTTCACCAGCTTGAAAATGCGGTCCAGCGCGCCGGGTTTCACGCCGGTGATGCCGGCGGGCAGTGTCGGCGGCGCGGGCGGGGTGAACACCGGAAAGGCAAAGTTCGCCGCCCCGGTGCCGGAGCTCAGCGTCTCCAGGGAGGCGGTGCAGCCGGTGCCGTATTCGCGCGTGGCCAGGATCCACACGCCGAGGCCGTAGCCCATGATGAGATTGTCCGCCACGCCGGCGTCCTCCTCCGGCTGGCTCAGCGGCAGCGCCGCGGCATGGGTGGGCAGTTTGGCGGCAAAATTCAGATGCCACTCCGGCTGGTCGCTTTGATTGCGTGGATAGAAAGGTTGTCTGGGCATGGTCTTGTGTTTCTGTTTATGGGTTCGGTTGTTCACGGAGTCCGCCGTCGGAGGCGGCCCCCAAAGTTGTCCGGACGACCACGTCGCCCTGCTGTTCCACAGCGCCATCAGATGGCGCCTCCGCGCGCGCGGCGTGCAGCCTGTGCCGCGCCGCGCGGCCGCCATGGCCCGGCATACGTCTCCCGTGGGGGATGCCCGTGATGCGGCGCAAAGTTGCGGTCATGCAGCGTGAAGTTGCGGTGATGCAGCGCGGAAATGTATGGATGCAGCGCGAGGTTGCGGTGATGCAGCGCGGAAATGTTTTCATGCAGCGCGAAGTTGCGGTCATGCAGCGCGAGGTTGCGGTGATGCAGCGCGGAAATGTATGGATGCAGCGCGAGGTTGCGGTGATGCAGCGCGGAAATGTTTTCATGCAGCGCGAGGTTGCGGTGATGCGGCGCGAGATGTTTTCATGCAGCGCGAAGTTGCCGTGATGCGGCGCGGAAATGTTTTCATGCAGCGTGAAGTTGCCGTGATGCGGCGCGGAAATTTTCATGCAGCGCGGGGTTGCGGTGATGCGGCGCGCGAAATGTTTTCATGCAGCGCGAGGTTGCCGTGATGCGGCGCGGCGCTGCATGGAGGCATTTCGCTGGAAACCCGGCGCGGCTGCCCGCCGCGCGGTGGAGGGCGCGGTGTCCGCTTTCGCTCCGGGTGTGTTCAGGCGGCGGTTCATGGGCGGGTTGGGGTCAGGATTCGCCACAGGGCAGGTTCTCCAGCAGTTCCGGCAGACCGATGCGGTCCTCCGCCTCCCCATCACCCGCGAAGGCAGGCGGCCGATGCCCAGCGCCAGTTGGGAGGCCATGATCAGCGACACCCGCGGTCGCCCTGTTCCACATAGCTCACGGTCTGCGGGCTGCAGCCGCAGTTCGTCGCGCGCGGTACTTTCAGGTTTGCACCCTCGCGGATCTCCTGCAGGAGCGCCAGATACTCCTTTGCGGGCCTTCGGCGTGGATCTCAAAGATGTGCTTCGTCTTCATCCTGCCGCATATTCAACCCCACCTCCCGCCGCCTTGCATTTTCACGGTAGTGGATTTTCAGCAGCGGGGGCGTGGGGGCGGCGGCTGGGCCTCCAGGGCGGGCGGCGGCTCCGCGGTCCCGGTCTGAAGGTCTCGCTGTCGGGCTCGTCACCCGCCTCCCCGTCCGCCTTCCGCCCCTCTCCTCCGCTCCGTCTCCTCCACCCTCGACTCCTTGTCCGGCTTTGGCATCGCCTCCTTGTCTGGCTTTGGCATCGTCTCCTTGTCGGGCTCGTCCCCCGCCTCCCCGTCTGCCTTCGGCGCCCTCCTTGTCTCCTCCACCTCTTCTCCTTGTCTCCTCCACTCCGTCTGGCTTCCGCGTCGTTTCCGAGCGCTTGCCATCCGTGCCGTCCTCTGGTTGAATACAAAAATTTCCCGCATGGCACGAAAAGCATCCAGCAAACCCGCCGACTCCACCGCCAACCTCGGCTTCGAGGCCAAGCTCTGGCTCGCCGCCGATAAGCTTCGCAACAACATGGACGCGGCGGAATACAAGCACGTCGTCCTCGGGCTCATCTTCCTCAAATACATCTCCGACAGCTTCGAGGAGCACCACGCGAAGCTGCTGGAAGGCAAAGGCGACTACAAAGGCGCGAATCCCGAAGACCCTGACGAATACCGCGCCGAGAACATCTTCTGGGTGCCGCCCGCCGCGCGCTGGAGCTACCTGCAAAACAGCGCCAAGCAGCCCACCATCGGCAAGATCGTGGACGACGCCATGGTCGCCATCGAGCGTGACAACCCGCGCCTCAAAGGCGTCCTGCCCAAGGACTACGCCCGCCCCGCGCTCGACAAACACCGCCTCGGCGAACTCATCGACCTCATCGGCACCATCGGCCTGGGCGACAAGGAGAGCCGCAGCAAGGACATCCTCGGCCGCGTCTATGAGTACTTCCTGACCCAGTTCGCCAGTGCAGAGGGGAAGAACGGCGGGCAGTTCTACACGCCCTCCTGCGTCGTGCGCCTGCTCGTCGAGATGCTCGCGCCCTACAAAGGACGCATCTACGACCCCGCCTGCGGCTCCGGCGGCAGTTTGCCCGCGTTCCGCAGGCTCCGCAGAATGCGCTTCGCGGTAAAGGATCGCGCTATCGCGCCGGGCGGTGTGCAGTCGGAAAAGTTCGTCGAATCCCACGGCGGGAAGCTCGGCGCCATCTCGGTTTACGGCCAGGAATCGAACGCCACTACGCGCCGCCTGGCCATCATGAACCTCGCCATCCGCGGCATCGAGGCCGACTTCGGCCCCGAACACGCCGAAACCTTCCGCCAGCATCCCCCGTCTGCCTCAAAGACACGTCCGACAGAATACAAACCCTGCGCACCACAGCCCGAGAACGAATGTGAATGGTTTCATGCCGCCCTCCCTAAACTATCTCAAACAATGCGTTGGCACTCTCACATCCGGTGAAGGCTGCATCATTCATGTTTGGGAACTGGGAGGCCCCGTTTCGCCTCTAGATTTAAGTGAATGGGCGCGACATTTTCGTCAGCACTATTGTCCGGATGCCGAAATCGACCAACTGCGCGATGGGACTCCATTTTCGCGGGCTGAATACCTCGTCAATTTGGTATTTCCAGACGCTATGATCGCCCCTGGTCCGTCGATTCGCTCTGGAGACTTCGCCGAAATTCTCATCTCGGACTATGTGGAGTATGTGCTAGGTTATTGGGTCCCTCGCGGGAAATTTGCGGAGAAAGCGAGCCGAGATGAGTCTGTTAAGGGGGTCGACATCTTGGGATTCAAGATTCTAGGAGCGAGGCACGCTCCTGAGGATGAACTTCTCACTTTTGAAGTTAAGGCCGAACTATCTGGAGGACAATATTCTGGAGCCATGCAGAAGGCCGTCACTGATTCAGCCAAGGATTACCTCCGAAGTGCAATCACGCTGAATGCGACTAAGCGGCGTCTCATACGAGCCGGTGAGCACGAACGTGCTTTGGTGGTTCAGCGTTTCCAAAACAAAGATGATAGGCCATTCGTGTTCAAATGTGGAGCGGGAGCTGTCTTGTCAGACCTCGCATACGACGAAGCCGACGTCCGAAGCGTAAGCGCAAGGGATCATCGCAATCTCGCAAACCTTCAGCTTCTAGTCGTCAAAGGAACGCATCTGATGGCCCTAGTTCATTCATTGTTTCAAGCCGCTGCGAATGAAGCCTGAGTTTCACAGTCGGCGAATGCTCGCGATCACCAGTTCGCGGGGAAGATGCACGAAATGCAGATTCCGCAGGAGTTCCAAATCGCCATACGCGATGAAGACGAACCCGAAGCTCTATTTCTGCTCACGGTCGGAATACTCGGGGATGCCGCCGCTTCAGTCGCAGAAAATCGAGAACTGGATGCCGAGGTCCTGGCATCTGTTGGATTTGCGGCAAACTATTTCGACGCGTTTCTTTCTTCCCGGTTTCGTGATGAGATCTCGGGCGATGTCCGGCTTCTTGCATCGGCAGCCTACTACCTTGGCGACCGCCCTGGCAGCAGTTTCGTCCTCGCTAGGGGACTTCGGGCAGCCCAAGGCGAGTCTCAAACAGAAACGCTTCTGAGAAGAGCTTTGCGCAATGATTGGCGGAACTTGGCAATGCCCTCTCATCCGCTTTATCTAGGATGGCTCAATGAGATTGCCGCACTCATGGGAGCCCACTTAGCAGAGGGTTCAGATACAGCTCGCCTTATCCAGATTCTCAATTGGGTCCGACACTTGGCTTACCGAAGCGGCACGCCGCGGGATCTCCTGCTTCTGGATCTCACAGCAGCAGTGGCACTCAAGCGCGTAAAAGCTTCTGCGTGGACCAATTTGCCCGCTTTTTCAGGCCTGCCCAAAGAAGTGTGGGCTCGCGCAATCGCGAGATCTGGATTCCGAAGGAGTTGTGGCCCTCTCAGCTACTTCTTGGTAAGAATAACTTTTTCGCAGGTGGATCAGGCGTCGTTCAGATGCCTACGCGCCGGCAAAACAAGGTCAGTTGAGATTGTGCTAAGGAGCGGCTTTTTGAGCAACAGAGCGAAGTTGGCCGTGATCGTTGCCCCGTTCCGCGCGCTATGTCAGCGAAATCGCCGCTGGTTTCAGGCACTCATTCTCGGGAGAGGATGTCAAAATCAACGAACTCACGGATGTTCTCCAAGCCGACTTCTTGGATGCGATTGCTGAGCTTCTTGGCGCAGATGCCCCAACCCGGAAGTCAATTCTGGTGCTAACGCCAGAAAAGTTTCTCTATATACTTCGCCAGAGTTCCGACCTGGTGAACAATATCGGGATCGTCGTATACGATGAAGCGCACCAATTTGATTCAGGTGCACGTGGCGTGATCTATGAACTCTTGCTCACCGAGATCAAAGCGTTGCTGCCTGCCAATGCGCAAACTGTTCTGGTTTCAGCCGTGATCAGGAATGGGCGTGCCGTCGCTGACTGGCTGATCGGACCTCACGCTCAGATTGCCGATGGAACGGGTTTGCTTCCGACGAAGCGGTCAATTGCTGCTAGCTGGATGGAAAGCCTTGGTCAGCTTATTTTTTTCGATAGTTCAAACTTTCAAAAGTATGACTACTTTGTTCCGCGAGTAATTGAAGCGACTGCATTGACGGTCTCGCGCCGTGAGAACCCCCGCAGCTTCCCTGAAAGGAACGAAGCAAACGATGTTGCGCTCTACTTTACGGGATCCGATTGGCCCCGATGGGAGCCGTAGCGATTTTTTGCGGCACCAAAGCCACCGCTTCCGGCGGCAAAGCGGGCCGTAGAAATTTATAGAAGGGGATATCATGTCCCGTCCCCGTCAGCGGCGTCCGATTCGCAAGAGATCACGGCGTTGCATCATTTGATCACAGAGAATTTTGGAGCAACGTCGGTCTTGTCAGGCGCGGCTGTCCTCGGGGTATTTGTTCATCACGGCAATACCCCTCAAGGAATCCGTCTTTGCGTGGAACATGCGATGCAAAAGGGCAGGATTAAACTTGTCGCATGCACCTCGACTCTTGCACAGGGAGTGAACCTACCCATTCGCTACCTCATCGTGTGCAGCACCCGCCAGGGAGGAGAGCCAATCAAAGTGCGGGACTTTCAGAATCTAATGGGACGAGCGGGTCGTGCAGGTATGCACACGGAAGGTATGGTGATCTTTGCTGATCCTAGCGTCTACGACAGTAGAGATTGGCAGTTCACTGCGTCGGTGAACCTTTTATCCCCTGAATATTCAGAAGAGACGACTAGTTCCCTGCTCGACGTGCTCAAACCTTTTGAGTCTCGTTCAGGACAGATTGTTCCGCTGACATGGCAGGAGTTGGCTACGCTCATCCTCTCGAGTGAAGACGAAAGGTCACGCTTTGCGGTCGAAGATTGGCGTATGAATGCAAACTTCGGGTTCGAACCAAAAGAGGTCATCAAAGACTTACGTTTACGACGCAAGATTCTAGCTTCGGTCGAGAGCTACCTCATGGCCAATCGGGGGATGGCGTCCTATACTGAATATAGGACATCAGTGGAAGCGTTAGTTAAATCGACATTAGCCTATCACCTGGCTAGCGCTCAACAGCGCGAAGGATTGGTCGGGCAGTCACAAGCCTTGCCGATTACCTGGAGGCAAGAGAGCCTTTACCTGGAAAACAAGCCCTATATGCAAAAACTCTGCTAGGAATCCAAAGCGCGAAAGATGTTGAATCGTGGTTGCTGAGCGCACGGAACAGTTTTTCAAAGTAAATCCAAATAGCGATTGGCTCCGAACTTTTTGGCCACTTCTTGCATCGAGTTCCGACGACAAGTTTTTCCACACCGTAACGCCGGAAGGATTCGGCCTTGAGTTAGCGGCAAGATGGCTCGACGGCGAGCCCTACGAGCGACTCATCAGTCTAATTGGTGAAAAAAGTGCGACAAAGCCATATGGACCGAACAGGCGACGCAAGGTGGCGGAGGACGATGTCATCAAGTTCTGTGAGTCTGTTCTCGGTTTCGACTGTTCATTGATTCTGGCTGCAGCCATTCAGTTTTTCCGGGACGGAAACAACAACGATGAGGTCGCATCGAGTCTTCTCACCTTTCAGAAAGCATTGAAATACGGTCTACCAGACCCACTGAGCATTTCCTGTTTCTGAATACGGCTTCGCTGATCGTGTATTGTGCCAGAAGATGGCCAATGCCCTGCACAATGCGGGCTTCTGAGCGATCCAACTTCAGTTCTGCTGTGACTGCACATCGCGAAATAATCGACGCGACTCTGAGGGCCTATCCAAGCTACTTTAGAGAACTCCTTTCACCAATCGAGTAACCCCCCCGGTCCCCCAAATCCTTCACGATCGTCATTGTGCGCGACATGTGGCTGACCGGCTTTGACGCGCCCTGCCTGCACACCATGTATGCCGACAAGCCGATGCAAGGCCACGGCCTCATGCAGGCCATCGCCCGCGTGAACCGGTGTTGACTCCCTCGCTGCCGCCGCTCGGTCGGTCTTCGCCCAATGCTGCGCTTTGTCTGTCTCGCACGCTCCGGCGTGCTCGGCTCCGTGACAAGCCGGGCGGGCTGGTGGTGGATTACCTCGGCCTCGCCGATCAGCCTCAAGCACGCCCTCGCCAACTACACCGAGAGCGGCGGCAAAGGCGATCCCACCTACGATACCAAGCAGGCCATCGCGATCATGCTGGAGAGGCACGGCATCGCCTGCGACATGCTGCACGGCTCGGATTGGCAGAAGGCCGTGGGCGATGGGAAGAAGACGCTCTTTGCCCTGCCTGCGCTGCAAGAGCACCTCCTCGAACTCGAAGACGGCAAGACGCGATGGAACCAGGTCATCACCGAGCTGTCCCGCGCCTTTGCCCTCTGCGCCGCCAGCGATGAAGCGACGGAGATTCGCGATGACGTGGCGCTCTTCCAAGCCATCCAGGCCGCGCTGAACAAGCAGCACAGCGGCAACCGCAAGACACCCGAGCAGATCGACGCCGCCATCCGCCAGCTCGTGAGCAAGGCCATCACGACCGACGGGCAGGTGATCGATGTTTTCACCGCCGCCGGATTGCCCAAGCCAGACATTTCTATCCTGAGCGACGGCTTCCTCGCCGAAGTGCGCGGCCTGAAGCACAAGAACGTCGCCGCCGAGCTGCTGGAGAAGCTGCTGAAGGACGAACTCAAGGTGCGCTCGAAGCGCAACCTCGTACAGAGCCAGCTTTTCAGCGAGAAGCTCAAGAAGACCCTCAACGCCTACCACAACCGCGCCATCAGCACGATGGAGGTGATCGAGGAACTCATCCGCCTCGCCAAGGAGATGGATGCCGCAACCAAGCGAGGCGAGGACCTCGGCCTGACGGATGACGAGATCGCCTTCTACGACGCCCTCGCCGCCAACGAGTCCGCCGTGAAGGCCATGGGCGACGACAAACTCAAAGTCATCGCCGCCGAACTCATCACCCAGGTGCGCAAGAGCGTGACCATTGACTGGACTCTGCGCGAAGGTGCGAGGGCGAAGATCCGCGTCATGGTGAAACGCATCCTGAACAAGTATGGCTATCCGCCGGACCTTCAGGAAGAGGCGGTGAAGACCGTGCTCCAGCAGGCGGAGCTGCTCTGTGCGGATTGGGTGTGAGAAGGGGCGGACAAGAGTGCCCGCGCTCCCGTCCGTGCCTTTTTCGTCCTTTTTTCTCTCGGCCAACCCAGGGGGAACGTTCAACGTCGAACGTCCGACGCGGAACGCCCACCGACGGAACGGGCTCAAGCCCGAACGACCAATGCGCTGCGCGCAACTCTGACCGGGACAACGTTCAACGTCTCACGTCCAACATAAGGTTCCATCCTGAAACTTGGAACCTGAAACGAACTCAATAGACGGCCTTGCGGTGGAAGAGGAAGCTTTCGAGGACGAGGAGGGCGAGGATGGCCCAGAGCAGGCGCTGGGGCCAGGTGCTGAAGGCGCTGGCGGTGATGATGGGGGCGGCGGGGCGCGCGGAGGCGTCCGCGGCGGACGGATCACGGGCGGCGAGGTTGGTCTCCCGTTCATCCGCGAGCACGCTGGCACCGGTCCGGCCGTCCGCCGCCTCCCAGGCGCCGATGCGGTGCAGGGGGAGGAGGCCGTTGGCGGGACTGTCGGCGGTTTCGAGGAAGCGGGCGCCGTCCCAGGCGCGCCACTGGACGAGGGAGTCGCCGGGCAGCAGCTCCCCGGTGCGCCAGGTGCGCCAGCCGGAGAGGGGCTGGCTGTTTTCGGCGCACCAGTAGAGGGCGTTTCCCAGGAGGAGGGGGAAGGCGGGCAGGAGGGCGAGCTGCTCGGAGCGGGCGGGCTCGTAGGCGGTGACGACGATGCGCTGGCCGGCGTGCTCCCCGGCGGCGAGCACGGGCTCCGTGCCGGCGATCCACAGGGGCTCGATGGAGGGCGGGAGGCTGAGGAGGACGCTCTGGGTGAGGGCGATGCGGCTGCTGGCGGCGCGGAAGAGGACGGGATGGTCCGGCAGGACGCCGCGCACGCCATCGTGGGGGATGCCGCTGCCGGGGAGGGGGCGGACCTGCACGGGGCCGCTGCCGCGGCGCGGGTTGAGGGCGATGACGGGGCGGTCGGCAGGCCAGTCCGCAGGCATCCAGTGCTCGAAGACATACACGTCCGGCTTTTCTTTGAGGGGCCAGGCGGCGGGCTCGTGGCGGGTCATCTCGATGCGGCGGGACTCCACCAGGGAGGCGAGGGCGATGCCGGTGAAGGGATCCGGCTGCTCCGTGATCCAGGCGACGTGCAGCGGGGTGCTCTTGGGCAGCGGGGTGGTGAGGGCGTCATCCCACGGGAAGACATCCCCCGGGGTGCGCAGGCGCAGGTCGAGCTGCTGGCCGCGCACGGCCTCCACGGGGAGGATGAGGGTGCTGCTGGCACCGGGATCGAGCTCGATCTCCCGGATCTGGGCGAGGCGGCTGGCGAGGGTGACCCAGGGTGCTGGTGATGCGGGCGCGGTTGGCGGCGGCGGCGCTGATTTTGACAAAGACCTCCTGCTGGCCGCCGGAGAGCGGGCTGGGGCGGATCTGGAAGCCGGTGATGCCGGCATTGGTGACCTCCGGCAGGGCGCAGTCGAGGAATTCGACGCCCTGGCCGCCGGGCGGGCGGGTGTCCGTGGCGACCCAGACGCGGGAACCGTTTTCGAGATCGGCGAGGCGGCGTGCGGCGGCCAGGGCGGCGGGCGGATCACCGGCGACGGGCAGGGGCCTGACCTCATCAAGCAGGCGCAGGCACTCACGGCGGTTGCGGCTGCGGGAGAGGAGGACCTGCGGCCTGCCGTCGAAGGCGATGAGGGAGAGCACGGCCTGGTCCGGGAGGGAGCGGACACGTGCGGCGAGCAGGCGGCGCGCCTCGTCCACGCGGGTGCGGCCGGTATCGTCCTGCGCGGCCATGGAGGCGGAGCGGTCGATCACGAGGACGACAGCGCCGGGGAGTCGCCACGCGCGCCGCCGACGGGGCGCGCGAGGGTGAGGACGGCGAGCAGGAGGACGAGCAGGGTGAGCAGCAGGGAGAGCCACTTTTTGACGCGGCGCAGCCAGGCGGACTCCTGGTGCTCCCGTGCGAGGGATCGCGAAGAAGAGCAGCGTGGAGACGGGCACGCGGCGCGCCTGCCGGCGGAAGAGCCACAGCGCCAGCGGGATGAGCGCGAGCCAGGCGAGGTGGAGGTTGGCAGGATCGAGGAGGCGCACGGCAGCGGGAGATTCGGAGGCGGCGGAGAAGAAAAATCAAACGCCGGCGGCGACGCAGACCTCGCGGCGATTCGCGGCGAGCTGGGTGACATGCACCGGGGCAGGGGAGAAGCCGCGGATGAAGTCCACAAACTCATCCAGCCGCCCTCCAGCGCGGGATGTTTAATTTGAGCGTGAGGATGAGGCGCGGGGCGCGGAGGGCGCGCTGGAGGCGCTCGATGTGCGGCAGGACCTCGGGTGGGGCGAGGTTGATGTCACACAGGATGAGGGAGACGCCGGCGGGCAGGCGCGCGGGATCCAGGCGGCCGACGGGCGTGCGCAGGTGGCGGAAGGCCCCGCTGTCGTGCCGCAGCACGGCTTCGTCCATGTCGCCGGTGTCCACGCCGGTCACGCGCATGCCGCGGTCCAGCAGCGCCAGGGACGCGCCGCCGGGCGCGCAGCCGAGATCGAGGGCGAGGCGGCCCTGGAGCTCCGGTGTGTCCCAGCCACGCCAGGCGAGGGCCTGCTCCACCTTCAGCCAGGCACGCGAAGGCGCATGCGGGGGCAGGGTGAGGCGCGGCAGGCCGCCGGGCTGCCGGTGCGCGCCGTCGTGGTGGCGGTGCAGCCCGGCGAAGAACGCCGCGTCGTCCGCGTCATCGAACAGGAGGTCCAGCACGAGGTCGCCGTGCGCGAGGGACGACGCGGGCGGAGCTGGAAGCCCGCATCCGTGAGCGCGCTGATGATGGCGCCTGCCGCGCGTCGATGCGCCGCCATGTCTCCGGCGGCACGCCGTCCTCCGGTGTCTCGCGCGGGAAGGCATGCAGGCAGAGGGAGCGCCCCGGTGGCGCGCAGTTTGTCGATGAGCTCCGCGGCGGAGGCGCACAGGCCCAGCGAGAGGCCGGACACGCGTGCGAAGGGCGAGTCGAGGACGAAGCCGCTGTCGGGGGGCTGCCCGCGCACCTTCCAGGTGATGAGCTGGGGCCGCATGAAGGCCGGTGTCAGCCTGCCTTCGTGCCAGCGCGCCACGTCCGCCTTCAGGGAGGGCTCTGAACCGGCGCGGCAGGTGGCGAAAACAAAGGACATGGGGAGGAGAATGACAGAAAGGCGGAGCTTTCGCCCCGCCTTTCGTGAAAGGGAAGATGCAAATGCGGATGGAGCTTACTCCACGCCCTTCCAGGCACCGAAGTTCGCGCCCTCGGTGATCCACTTCTTGATGAGGTCGATGTTCGCCTTGCTGATGCGGTCGCCCCTGCCTTCGGGCGGCATGGCCAGGTCGTCGGACTCCGGGCAGCTCCATGGTCTTGACGAGCCAGCTGGCTTCCGGCTTGCCGGCGACGACGTTTTCATTGGGATACTCCTTGCCGCCCTTCATGATGACGGCGGCACCGTCGAGGCGAAGGCCGCCCTTGGGTTTCTTCACCTTGCCGTTTCTTCGTGCTCCTTCTCGTGGCACTTGAAGCAGCTTTCCTTGAGGACGGGAGGATTTGTTTCTCAAAATCCACCTTGCCGGCATCTTGCGCGCGGCTGGGGGTGCTGATGGCGGACGCGGCGATGAAGGCCGCGGCGAGGGTGAGGGCGATGGTTTTCTTCATGGGATGAGGTGTGCGCGGAGGCGGTGGAAGATGGGCCACAGGCTCCCAGCGTCAAGCATCAAGCCGGAGGCGGGGACGGGCGGCCACGGGGAAACCAAGAGCAGGCGTGAAATGCAGACAAGGTAAATATTTCGGTGGCCTTAAATAAGTTCGTCTGCCAAAATTGCCAGAATATGAACCGCGCCGCCGCTGCCAATGCCGTCCGCCCGCCCCGCGCCCGATCCACGGACGAGAAGGAGAGTCCGTGGAATGACGTGACCGGCATCCTCCTGCTCATGGTTGCGGCCATGCTGCTGCTGGCGCTGCTTTCTTATGATTCCCGGGACATGCCCGCGTGGTCGCACCTCAGCCATTCGACCTGCCGTCCACCACAACGCAGAATTTCATGGGCATCGTCGGCGCGGTGCTGGCGGGCTATTCGCTCTTCTTTGTCGGCCTGGCGGCGTATCTGGTCCCGGTGGCGGTCACCTGGTTCGGCGTGTGCAAGCTGCACTCCAAGACACGCCTGACGCGGATCGGCTGGATGGGCGTGGCCGTGCTGACGGTGAGCGCGGCAGCCCTGCTGCAGACGCTGGGCTTGTTTGAGCAGAATGTGGAGGTCACGCGGGCGGTGGCGGCGTGGTGGGCCGGCTGATCGGCGATGTGCTGCTGATGACGCTCATCGGGCAGGTGGGCTCCATGCTGGTGCTCGGCACGATCTACATGGTGGGCCTGTTCATGGTCACCGGCATGCATCCGGTCACGGCGATCCACAGCCTGCGGCGTGAATTTGCGAAATGGGAGGAGAGCGAGCAGCGCCGCCTCATCGCTGAAAAACTGGCGGAAGAAGCCGCCAACACCATCCCCGGCACCCTCACGCCGGTGCCGGTGGAGCTGCGGAAGAAGCAAAAGGGTGCGAACAGCGCGGAAGCGCCCGCGCCGGCGCCTGTGGCCATCACGCCGGAGCTGGGCCTCAAATTCGACCCGCCGCCGCCGAAGATCATCGACGCCTCCGTCCCGCGCCCGCACGAGGACGGCAAGGACAAGCCAAAGCTCACCGAGGTGTGGGAGAAAAAGCGCGCGCAGAAGATCGAGCAGGCGCCGCATGGCTCGCTCGACAACCTCACCGTGCGCTTCAAGGACTATGATCGGGCCGCCGCCGCTGGACCTGCTGCACTGGCCGGAGGAGCACCACGCGCCCACGGACAAGGGGGAGCTGCTCGCCGTGCAGGCCACCATCGTCAAGGCGCTCGCCAGCTTTGGCATCAGCGTCGAGCCGGGCGATATCACACGCGGTCCCGCCATCACCCGCTACGAGGTGCGGCCCGTGGATGGTCTGCGCGTCAGCCGCATCGCCAATCTCGACGCGGACATCGCCCGCGCCACGCGCGCGGAGCGCATCAACATCCTGGCTCCCATCCCCGGCAAGGACACCGTGGGCATCGAGCTGGCGAACAAGGAAAAGATCATCGTTCCGCTGCGCGAGCTGCTGGAGGACGAGGTCTTCATCAACGGCAAGGCCAAGCTGCCCGTCGCCCTCGGCAAGGACGTGTACGGCAAGACCATCATCGGCGACCTCGCCGCGATGCCGCACCTGCTGGTGGCCGGTGCCACGGGCTCTGGAAAGTCAGTGTGCATCAACGGCATCATCACCAGCCTCATCTGCCGCTTTGCGCCGGACGAGCTGCGTTTCATCATGATCGACCCGAAGGTCGTCGAGATGCAAAACTACGAGGAGCTGCCGCATCTGGCGCTGCCCGTCGTCACGGATCCCAAAAAGGCCCTCCTGGCCCTGCGCTGGGTCGTGCGCGAGATGGAAAACCGCTACCAGATCTTCGCGCAGGAGGGCTGCCGCAACTTCGAGGCCTTCAACAACCGCAACCGCAAACGCAAGGCCGACCAGGATGCCAAACGTGCCGCCGCGGCCGCTGCGAACGCCGCCGCCATGGCCAAGGCGCAGCCCAAGGTCACCGCTCCCGATCTGGAAGCAGCCCCGCCGGCCGGTGCATTGGTCCACGCCGTGTCCCTGGCCTCGCCACGCGATGACGAGGCTGACATGGACGCCGCCGCGGAAGACCCCGGCGGCCTGCGTGATGCCAGCGGCACCTGGCTGGGTGATTCGCAGCCACCGCCCGCCCCGCAGACCACGGAGCGCGCCCACCGCCCGCCCACGCCGGACACCATGCCCTACATCGTCGTCATCGTCGATGAGCTCGCCGATTTGATGCAGACCGCCCCCGCCGACATCGAGGTGGCCATCGCGCGCATCACGCAGATGGCACGCGCCGCGGGCATCCATCTCATCGTCGCCACGCAGACCCCGCGCGCGGACGTCATCACCGGCGTCATCAAGGCGAACATCCCCACGCGCATCGCCTTCCAGGTCTCCTCCGCCCTCGACAGCCGCGTCATTCTCGACCGCAAGGGCGCGGAAAACCTCGTCGGCAAAGGGGACATGCTCTACGTGCCGCCCGGCGGCGCGCAGCCCATCCGCAGCCAGGGCGCGCTCGTCACGGACGACGAGATCCACGCGCTCGTCGATCATTGCGTCGCCCAGGGACGGCCGGTCTTTGATGTGAAGGTCGATGAGGAAAGCGGCGACTTCATGGGCGAGGGCGGCGAGGATGGTGAAGAGGGTGGCATGAGCGCCGAGGAGGCCGAGACGCTCGAGCAATGCATCGAGGTCATCCGCCAGGAGAAAAAGGCCAGCACCAGCCTCTTCCAGCGGCGTTTGCGTCTCGGTTACGGCCGTGCCGCGCGCATGATGGACCTGCTGGAGGCCCGCGGCATCATCGGCCCCGGTGACGGCGCGAAACCGCGCGAGATCCTGGTGCAGATTGATTGAGAAGGCATTTTCAAGCGCTGCACGCCCGTCTCATTCCTCGCGCGAAAAAAATCTGCGCATTTTGCAAAACCGTCAGCGGAGTTGGCCCGCTGGCTGCTCTTTGCATGGTGGTTGAGGCGAGAGCTTCATAGCTTTTCCCAGGTTCGCCTGGGGAAACAAACAACATCGAGCTGGCGTGTCACTTCATGGTTGGGGACACGCCGGTCACCTAAAGGCCCGGTGGGATTTTGGTTGGGTCCCACCGGGCCGAGGTGTTTTCAGGCCCCGCGATTGCTTCGCGCGCGCCGCGGCGTAAAAAGCGGCGCTCATGCCGCTGAACTTCATCCGCTTCAAACACGCCCGCTTCTCCGCCCGCTTCCCGGATTCCTTCCGTTACTCCCGCTCCCACTACTGGATGGCCCCGGTCGAAGGGGAGGACGGCCTGTGGCGCGTCGGCTTCACCAAGTTTGCCACCCGCATGCTTGGCGAGCTGGTGGACTGCGAGTGGAAGGCCGCGCCCGACGCCCCGGTGTCCCCCGGCGACATGATCGGCTGGGTGGAGGGCTTCAAGGCCGCCTCCGATGTCTATTGCGTCATGCAGGGACGCTTTGCCGGCGGCAACGCTCTTCTCAAGGCCGACGCCTGCATCGTCCGCAGCGATCCCTATGAGCAGGGCTGGCTCTACGCCGTGCGCGGCGAGCCGGAGCCCGACAGCCTCGACGTGCAAGGCTACATCGCCTTCCTCGGCGAAAAAATCCAGCGCATGGCCGAGGAAGGCCACGGCGAGGACGGGGCGGCGGAGGAGTAAAGGCCCAACACTGGGCGGACGGCGTTGGCAGTTGGACGTCCGGTGTTGGATGTTTCATAGTGGCTGTCCATGAGCCTTCCCGCCCACATCTGGATCAACGGCCGCGTTGTTCCCCTCGAAGACGCCCGCGTCTCTCCCTTCGACCACGGTTTCCTGGTGGGCGACGGCGTGTTTGAGACGCTGGTGGCGCGGAATGGGAAGCCCTTCACCGCCGTCCGCCACTGGCGGCGGCTCACGCACTCCTGCGAGGTGATGGACATCACCGCGCCGTCGTTTGAGATCTTCATCGCGGCGATTGCGGATGTGATGGAGGCGAATGGCATGCCGGACGCGCGCATCCGCTTCACCGTGACGAGCGGCGACGGCCCGCTGGGCTCCGACCGCGGTGATTCGCCCGTCACGATGACCTGCGCGGCCACGGCGCTGAAACCCTGGCCGCCCACCGAGAGCGCCGTGACCGTGCCGTGGACGCGCAATGAGCGCGGCGGCCTCGCCGGTGTGAAATCGACCTCCTATGGCGAAAATGTGCGCGCGCTGGCCGCGGCGAAGGCGCGCGGGGCAGGGGAGGCGCTGCTGGCGAACACACGCGGGGAGCTGTGCGAGGGCACGGGGACGAATGTTTTCATCGTGGAGGCCGGTGTGGTGAAGACGCCGCCGCTGCGCTCCGGCTGCCTGGCGGGTGTGACGCGCGCGCTGGTCATCGAGGCCTGCGAAAAGGCCGGAATCGCCATCGAGGAGGCGGATCTGCCGCTTTCGGTGCTCCAGAGCTGCGACGAGGCGTTTTTGTCCTCCAGCACGCGGGATGTGCATCCGCTGGCGCGCGTGGATGATCGTGTGCTGCCGGGCATCGACGGCCCGGTGACGCGGCGCGTGGCGCAGGCGTTCCGGGACTTCATCGCGGGGCGGGACGATCCGTGAGGCGCGGTTTGGTTTCGACAGGGAACCATCGGTTTCGGGCAGGCAGATGCAGCGGCCTCGTTTCTAGTCGCGGCGTATGAACAGCGAACTGCGAACAGAGGGCCGGGAACTGCGGCTGGCCATGCTCGGCATGATCGAGGGCAACGGCCATCCCTATTCCTGGAGCGGCATCATCAACGGCTACAATCCCGCCGAGATGGCCAGGTGCCCCTACGCCGGCATTCCCGTTTACATGGGCAGGCAGCCGCTGGAGTCCGTGCGCATCCCCGGCGCGCGTGTCACGCACATCTGGTGTGATGATCCGGCGGACGCGCCGAAAGTGGCCGCGGCCAGCCTGATCGAGCAGGTCGTGGCGCGGCCGGAGGACGTGATCGGCCAGGTGGACGCGGCGGTGATCGCCACGGACGACGGTACGGACCATGTGCGGCGCGCGCGGCCGTTTGTGGAGGCCGGGCTGCCGGTGTTCATCGACAAGCCGATGGCGACGACGATCCCGGAGCTGCGCCAGTTCCTGGCGTGGCACCGCGCGGGCAGGATCATCCTGTCCACCAGCGGCATGCGCTACGCGCCGGAGATGCGCGCGGACTTTTCCCACCTGGGGGAGCTGCGCTGGATCACCAGCTTCACCTGCAAGACGTGGGAGCGCTATGGCATCCATGCGCTGGAGGCGGTGGAGCCGCTGCTGGGGCCGGGGTTTGAGACGGTGCGCACGCATCACGACGCCGGCGGGGATGTGGTGCATGTCACGCACCGCGGCGGCGTGCGGCTCACGCTCGGCGCGCTGCATGATGCCTACGGCAGCTTTGGCGCGGTGCATCTCCACGGCACCAAGGGGGACCTGGCGCTCAAGCTCACGGACACCTACCACGCCTTCCGCGGCCAGCTCGTGGCCTTCATCGACATGCTGCGCAGCGGCGCGCGGCCGCTGCCCTTTGAGGAGACGGTCGAGGCTCATGGCCGTCATCATCGCCGGCATCCGCAGCCGTGAGGCGGGCGGCGCGGTCGTGCGCGTGGCGGACGTGCTGGCGGAGGTGGCTTGAGCTTGCCCGGGCCTCAGGCCATCATCTTTTTCAGATACTCGATGCTCTGGCGCGCGATGGTGGGCGCGTCCGGTGTGTAGTCGAAGACCTCGGTCGAAAGCCAGCCCTGGTAGCCCACCTCGCGCAGCGCGGCGATGATCGGCTCGTAGCGGATCTCGCCCTGGCCGGGGCCGCGCAGGTTCGCGTCATTGGGTGGAAATGGACAAACCAGTCCTTGCTCTCGCGGATGATGTCCGGGATGGGCTTGACTCGTCGCTCATCGCCTTCACATCCAGGTGCAGCTTGCAGGCCGGATGATCCACGAGCTGGCAGAAGCGGATCGTCTCCGCCGCGGTGTTGAGGAAGTTCGTCTCCTTGCGTCCGAGCGGCTCCATCGCCAGCGTCACACCGTGCCGGCCGGCCTCCACCGCCACCTCGCGCACGCAGTCCGCCGCGCGGGCAAAGGCCTCGTCGTAATTCCACTCCGGCAGCAGGTTGCGCGCCTTGGGGCTGCCCCAGACCATGATCTTGCCGCCCATGGCCGCGCACAGGCGCACCAGATGCCGGCCAAAGCGCGCCGTCTCCCGCCGCTGCACCGCATCCGGCGTGGTGATGTGGAACCACGACGGCTTCGTCAGCAGCCAGTGCAGGCCCAGGATCTCCAGGCCGTGGCGGCGGGCCCTTTCGCAGAGAGAAAGGGCGTCCGCCAGGGTCAGGTCCCGCGGGTCCTCCGCCAGGGTGAAGGGGGCCAGCTCGATGCCCGCGTAGCCCGCCGCGGCCACATCCGCGCACATGGCGTCGAAGGATTCTTTCTGGTAGGTTTCGTTGCAGATGGCGTAGCGCATGGGCGCGCATGTTCCAAGGGCGTACGGAAAGTGCAAGGGCGAAGCTCGCCCGGCCTGCCTCCCCTGCTTTTTCGCCCTCGCATGGCCTGCGGGTCCGGTTTACAACGCCACGACGATGACTCCCGCCCGCCCCCAGCCCCCCGCGCCCCGCCCGCCGCCCGTCTCCCGCGTCCGCGGGCTAGCGCTCGATGTGCTGGGGGAGTGGGCGCACGGGGAGCGCCATGCCAGCGACCTGCTGGACTTCATCCAGCGGGAGGAGGACATCAGCGGCCCGGACGCCGCCTTTCTGCGGGAGATCGTGCTCACCACGCTGCGCCATATCTCCCTGCTGGACCATTGGACCGCCGTCCTCACGAATGACAAGCACCTCGACCACCGCTGCCGCTGGGGACTGCGCATCGGCCTGGCGCAGTTGCTCATCATCGGCGTGCCGGAGCACGCCGCCGTCAACGAAACCGTGGCCGCCACCGGGCGCGCCCGCGGTCTCATCAATGCCGTGCTGCGCCGTGCCTGCCGCGAGGCGGAGGACCTGCGCGCCGCCGTGGCCCTGCTGCCGCTGGAGACGCGCACCTCCCATCCCAAATGGCTCGTCGAGCGCTGGAGCGCGCAGCTTGGCGCGGCCGGCGCGGAGGCCCTCTGCGTGTGGAACCAGCAGCACGCCCCCCTCACCGCGCGCGTGAACCGCCTGCACCCGGACATGAAGGACGCGCCGGAGGAGTTCCTCGCCTGCGAGACCCTCCCCCGCGCCGAGCTCGCCGCCGGGCGGGTGTACATTCAGGATCCCGCCACGCTCATCGCCCCGCGCCTGCTCGCCCCGCTGCCCGGCCAGCGCGTGCTCGATGCCTGCGCCGCCCCCGGCGGGAAGACCGCCTTCATGGCGGAGCTCATGGGCGATCAGGGGGAGATCATCGCCTGCGATGTGTCACCGGGGCGTCTGCGCCGGCTGCACACGAATCTCCAGCGCCTCGGCGTGGACTGCGCCCGCATCGAGACGCACGACTGGAGCCTCCCGGAGCTCCCCGCCTGGGCGGAGGCAGGATTTGACCGTGTGCTGCTGGATGTCCCGTGCTCCAACACCGGCGTCATGCGGCGGCGCGTCGATGTGCGCTGGCGCTTGCAGCCGGAGGACTTCGCCCGGCACGCGGAGATGCAGCGCGCCCTGCTCGCCAACGGCCTGCGCGTGCTCCGCCCCGGCGGCGCCCTGGTGTACAGCACCTGCAGCCTGGATCCGGAGGAAAACGGCGCCGTCGTGCGCGCCGTGCTCGCCGCCGCCCCCGGCCACCGCCTGGAGCAGGAGCAGAGCAGCCTCCCGCCCGGCAGCGGCATGGACGGCGCCTATGCCGCGCGGATCGTGTGCGAGGCGGCGTGACGGAAACGCGGAGACAGAGAAGAGAGTGGAAAGAGGAGAGAAGAGAGAGGATGGCGGCGGACCGGTCTAAGACGTGACACGTGGGCAGGGACGCGCCGCGCCGCGTCCGACGAGACAGGGGACGGTGAGAGGTCAGACGTGAGACGTGAGACGTGAGAGGTCAGAGGTGCGCGCAGCGCGTTGGTAGTCCCGCCTTGAGGCGGCTCTGATCGGTTGGCCGAAAGAGAGGAAAGAGAACAAAAAGGTCAGAAGTCAGAGGTGAGACGTGACATGTGGGTAGGGACGCGCTGCGCCGCGTCCGACGAGACTTGGCAGCAGGCCATTTCAGGTTTCAGGTTCCAAGTGCGTGTCGATGAGGTTGTCCGCCACGCCGTTGTCCTCCTCCGCCTGGCTGAGCGTCAGGGCGGCGGCGTAGCCGGGCAGTTTGGTGGCAAAGTGGGTGTGCCACTCCGGTTGGTCCCCAGGTTCTTGGGGTAGTAAGGGTTGTCGTTTCATGTTGGGTTGGTGTTTCTTCGTGTTCTCAAACGCGGGGCCGGCCGCTGCGGACGGCCCCCAAAGTTGTCCGGACGACCACGTCGCCCCGCTGCTCCACAGCGCCATCAGCGGCGCCCTCCGCGCGCGGCGTGGAGCCTGTGCCGCGCCGCGCGGCCGCCATGGCCCGGCATACGTCTCCCGTGGGGGATGCCCGTGATGCGGCGTTGGCTTGAGATGATGCGGCGTCAGCTTGAGGTGATGCGCCGTCGGCTTGAGATGATGCGCCGTCGGCTTGAGATGATGCGCCGTCGGCTTGAGATGATGCGGCGTTGGCGTGAGGTGATGCGCCGTTGGCTTGAGATGATGCGGCGTTGGCTTGAGATGATGCGCCGTCAGCTTGAGATGATGCGCCGTCAGCTTGAGATGACGCGCCGTTGGCTTGAGATGATGCGCCGTCAGCTTGAGATGACGCGCCGTTGGCTTGAGATGATGCGCCGTTGGCTTGAGATGATGCGCCGTTGGCTTGAGATGATGCGCCGTTTTCGAGATGATGCGCCGTCAGCTTGAGATGATGCGCCGTCAGCTTGAGATGACGCGCCGTTGGCTTGAGATGATGCGCCGTTGGCTTGAGATGATACGCCGTCGGCTTGAGTTGATGCGGCGTCGGCTTGGGTGATGCGGCGTCGGCTTGAGGTGATGCGGCGTCAGCTTGAGGTGATGCGCCGTTGGCTTGAGATGATGCGGCGTCAGCTTGAGGTGATGCGGCGCGGAAATGTTTTCATGCAGCGCGAGGCTGCCGTGATGCGGCGCGGCGCCTCGTAGGGGATGCCGGCCCTGCGGGACAGCGTGGCGATGTCCGGGGTGTGCCGCCAGCACTCCCGCACCAGCACCCAGCGCAGGGCTGCCACCAGCTCATCCGCCGTGGGACTGGAGGGGGCGTGGATAGGGATGCGCCGCGCCGCGTCCTGCACGACGGATTCCGTCCAGCCGAAGGAGAGAAAAATGAAAAAGGGGGAGGGACGATCAAGGACAACCCCTTGCCAGCCCCTCCGAACACCGCTTGGATAAGGCGAATCCCCCATGTTTGACCAAGCCTTCCGCAACATCGACGACATCCTCTGGAAAGAAGCCGGTTGCACCACCGAGCTGGACTACACCGAGCAGACCTCCTGGCTGCTCTTCCTGAAATACCTCGACGGCCTGGAGCAGGACAAGGCCACCGAGGCCGCGCTGGAGGGGAAGAAATACACCCACCTGCTCGACAAGCCCTACCGCTGGGAAGTGTGGGCCGCGCCGAAGAAAAAGGACGGCAGCCTCGACCACGATGCCGCGCTCACCGGCGATGACCTGCGCGAGTTCGTGGACCGAAAGCTCTTCCCCTACCTGCACGGCTTCAAGCAGAAGGCCGCCGGCCCGAACACCCTCGAATACAAGATCGGCGAGATCTTCGGCGAGCTGAAAAACAAGATCACCAGCGGCTACAACCTCCGCGAGATCATCGACCACGTGGACGAGCTGCGCTTCCGCTCCCAGACGGAGAAGCACGAGCTGAGCATGCTCTACGAGGAAAAGATCAAGCGCATGGGCAATGCCGGGCGCAACGGCGGCGAATACTACACCCCGCGCCCGCTCATCCGCGCCATGATCCGCGTGGTGGCCCCGCAGCTCGGCCAGACCATCTACGACGGGGCCTGCGGCAGCGCCGGGTTCCTCTGCGAGGCGCTCGATTACCTGCGCGAGACCTTTCCGAAGCGCAGCACCGCGCAGGACAAGGCGCTGCAGGAGCGCACCTTCTACGGCAAGGAAAAGAAGTCCCTCGCCTACGTCATCGGCATCATGAACCTCATCCTGCATGGGATCGAGGCGCCGAACCTCATCCACACGAACACGCTCACCGAAAACCTCGCCGACATCCAGGAAAAGGACCGCTACGACATCGTGCTGGCGAATCCGCCCTTCGGCGGCAAGGAGCGGCCGGAGGTGCAGCAGAATTTCCCCATCCGCACCGGCGAGACGGCGTTTCTGTTTCTCCAGCACTTCATCAAAATCCTCCGTGCCGGCGGTCGCGGGGCCATCGTCATCAAGAACACCTTCCTCTCGAATACCGACAACGCCTCCGTCAGCCTGCGGAAGCATCTGCTGGAGAGCTGTGACCTGCACACCGTGCTCGACTGCCCCGGCGGCACCTTCCAGGGCGCGGGTGTGAAGACCGTGGTGCTCTTCTTTGAGAAAGGCCGCCCCACGCGGAAGGTGTGGTATTACCAGCTCGACCCCGGACGGAACCTCGGGAAGACGAACCCGCTCAACGATGCGGACCTCAGTGACTTCATCGACCGGCAGCGGACCTTCGAGGCGACGGCGAAGAGCTGGAGCGTGGACGCGTCAGCCATCGACACCGCCACCTACGACCTCTCCGTGAAAAACCCCAACGGCGGTGAAACCGTGACTCACCGCAGCCCGCAGGAGATCATGGAGGAGATCGAACGTCTTGATGGCCTGAGTGCAAAAGTGCTGATGAACATCCGGGGGCTGCTGAAATGAAGAAGGGGTGGCAGACAAAGCGCATCTGCGAGATCGCGCAGCACTCGCTTGGTAAGATGCTCGACAAAGCAAAGAACCGGGGCGAGCCAAAGCCATACCTGCGAAACTTGAATGTGCGCTGGGGCGAGTTCGATCTTTCCGACCTTCTTGAGATGCGTTTCACGCCAGAAGAAGCTGAGAAATATACAGCTGTGAAAGGTGACGTGCTCGTGTGCGAAGGAGGCTATCCCGGTCGTGCCGCGATTTGGGATCGAGATGAGCCCATTCATTTCCAGAAGGCCCTTCATCGCGTGCGTTTTCATGAGCCGGAGCGGAACAAGTGGTTCGTTCACTACCTCCAGTTCCGTGATCTCGAAGGCACGCTGCGGAAACACTTCAACGGCGCAGGAATTCAGCACTTCACTGGAGAAGCTCTCGCGCAGTTCGAGATTCCGCTCCCCCCGCTTTCGGAGCAGCAGCGGATCGTGGGGGTGCTGGACGAAGCTTTTGCCGGGCTGGCCACCGCCGAAGCCCACGCCGCCCAGAACCTCCAAAACGCCCGCGCCCTCTTCGAAAGCCACCTCCAAGCCGTCTTCACCCAGCGTGGCCCGGGTTGGGTGGAGAAGCCTTTCGAGGACTGCATCGAGGACGTGACATATACGAAGAAGGTGCAGAGGAAGGAGTTTCTCGAAGATGGTATGTTCCCGATAGTTTCGCAGGAGGCAGAATTCACCAATGGTTACTGGAACAATCCCGCTGACGTTTTCAAAGTGACTCGACCAGTCGTGATTTTTGGCGACCACACGCAGGTTCTCAAATTCATCGACTTCGATTTCGTGCTCGGAGCAGATGGTGTGAAGATTCTCCCGCCCAAGCCATTTTTGAACCCGAAGTTCTTCTTCTACGCTTTACGCAGTATGCCGCTGAAGTCGCTGGGCTACGCGCGGCACTACCGGCTGCTCAAAGAGCTTCGAATTGGCTTCCCCGAAAGCAACGCGCAGGCCGCAATCGTCACCCAACTCGACGCCCTGTCCGCCGAAACGCAACGCCTGGCGGGCCTCTACGAGCGGAAGCGGGCGGCGCTGGAGGCGTTGAAGAAGTCGCTGCTGCACCAGGCCTTTGCCGGGGAGCTTTAACCAACCATTTGCATGAGAGACGATTTTTGGCTGAAACGAGTGGCTCTGGTTGTCCACCAGGCCTTGCGGATGCGGAAAACCGGCACGGCACTGCGTGTGCTGCCCGTGCGTCAGGTGACGGAATCGGACACAGGGGGCTGGATGGTGAGCGTGGGCCGCCTGGGCGATGTCTGGCTGGACCTGTGGCTGGACCGCTACGCCTGTCCTGACCGGCGGCTCTTCTACGCGGGCTTTTACAGTGACGAGGCCGCGGTGATCAAGCGGCTGGTGCAGGCATCGCGCCGGAAGTGGCCGGCGGTGCTGACTCTCGGGAGTGCTGACGTGGAAGAGCGGCGCTACGCGCACCTGAAGCGCCCGCTGCCCGCAGGGAAGCTCAATGCGCCGGTGGCGGAGCATTACGAAGACGAAGAGAGCCACCACTACTTCGGGTTTTATGAACGCATGAAGGGAACGCCGGCGCAGATCGAAGCGCGTTTCACCCGCCAGGCCGTGGACTTTTTCATGGACGTCATCCGGCAACTGCCCGGGAGCACGGAGGACGACGAGCAGGCGGAGGTCTTCCCGCAGATCGAGAACCGGAGACTGGTGCGGTCCCATCTGATCCGGGAGCGCAGCCGCTTTCTGGCGGCGCAATGCAAGGAGCGGGACGGGTATGAATGCCAGGTGTGCGGGATGAGCTTTGCCCGAGTGTACGGCCAGCAACTGGGCAAAGACTTTGCCGAGGCCCACCACAAGCGCCCGCTGAGCCACCTGGGCGGCCAGGTGAAGACTCGGCTCGAAGACCTGATCACCGTCTGCGCCAACTGCCACCGCATGCTGCACCGGATGGACGGCAAGCCGGGTGACATCGGCAAGCTGAAGGCCTTGGTAAGGAAGAACCGCCAGAAGCACTGAACACCATGATCCGCTCCACCCAAGGTGACCTCCTTCACGCTCCTGAGCACGCGATCACGAACGCTGTGAACACGGTGGGCGTGATGGGGAAGGGGCTGGCGCTTCAGCTCAAGCAGCGCTTCCCGGATAACTTCCGCGCTTACGCGGCGGCCTGCCAAACGGGCGAGGTGAAGGTGGGACGGATGTTTGTGACCCGCCGCGAAACGCCTGAGGGACCGCGCTGGATCATCAACTTCCCCACGAAGCAGGACTGGAGGCATCCCTCCCGGCTGGAATGGGTGGAAAGCGGCCTCCACGACCTCCGGCGCGTGCTGCTGGCCGAGGGCATCCGCTCCGTGGCCCTCCCCAAACTCGGCTGCGGCCTCGGCGGCCTGGATTGGAACAAGGTCCGTCCGCTCATCGACACGATCCTGGGTGATCTGGAGGACGTGGAGGTGGTGGTGTATGAGGGGAGGTAGAGCACTGGAGGCCTACGCTCTTTACGGATGCAGCCACTTGCCGTAGAGAGGAACAAGTCACGCCGCCCTGCCTGACAGGATGAATGCTTGACCCTGATCCCCCGGCGAATTACTCATGAGTCATGCTGAAAACCAAAGAACAAATCTTTCTGGATCGGCGAACGCTGCGTGCCTTCGCTGGCGTGCGTGGCCGTGTGAAAGCTGCCGTGGCAGCACAACCGCACTCGGTTTCCTTGTCCCAAGCCTTGGAGCAAATGCAGAAATCGAAGGTGAAGACCGTAATGGTCAAATCGCGCGAATAAAGACAGAGCAGGCTGCGCGGCTTTTGGGATGGGTGACGAGCTGTCCTCACACCGAATGGAAGGAATTGCGTCTACCCATGCTGGCCGAAGGTTCCGAGCATCGGGTGCTCTTTGACGAACAGAGGAGTGAAGTCGTGAAAATCACACTGCCAGGGACCTTCGGTGACTACTACGAGATCATCGAAGGCCGAATCCATCAGTTTGACAGCACACCTGAGGAATACCTGTTGCGCATGCGTTGGTGGGAAAAACTCTTTTCCACCGCTCCCGTTCCCATCGGCATGACGGAGCTGGGGCAGATTGTTTCCCGCCAGAAGTTCATTCTCGGTGATCCTGATCCTACACAGGACAAAGTGGATCAATTTCTTGCCGAAGCTGGAGCCGTCGCTGTGAGGCAGTCTTGCTGGTTATGGAAGATGGTCGGCGTGGATTCAAACTTCGAGGTCTGGATTGGAGATGCGCGTTCAGATAACTTTGTCCTGGGTTCGGGAGGAATCATCCCGATCGATATCCGCATTTGGAGAGTTCCCATTTCAAGCAAGAGCAGATAAAGGTTTGTCCCCATGAACGAAGCCGAAACCCGCGCCGAGCTGATTGACCCCGCCCTGAAGGCGGCGGGCTGGGGCTTGGTGGAGGGCAGCCGCATCCGGCGGGAATACGTCATCATCCCCGGCCGCATCGAGGGCAAAAACAAGCGCGGCAAGGTGCTGAAGGCCGATTACCTCCTCGAATACCGCAACACGAAGCTGGCGGTGGTGGAGGCCAAAGCCGTCACCGAAGCCCTCACCGAAGGTGTGGGGCAGGCCAAGGACTACGCCGGGAAGCTGAACATCCGCTTCACCTACGCCACGAACGGAAAGGGCATCTACGCCATCGACATGGAGACGGGCGAGGAGGGTGATCTCGACGCCTACCCTTCGCCCGAAGAGCTCTGGAGCCGCACCTTTGCCAAGCCGGACGCGTGGCGGGATCGCTTTGCCGCCATCGGCTACGAGGATAAGGGCGGCTCGCATCCCGGTCGCTACTACCAGGACACCGCCATCGAACGCGTTCTGGAGGCCATCGGCCACGGGAAGGACCGCCTGCTGCTCACGCTGGCGACGGGCACGGGCAAGACCTTCATCGCCTTCCAGATCGCGTGGAAGCTCTTCCACGCCCGCTGGAACCTCAGCGGCGAACCGACCCGCCGGCCGCGCATTCTCTTCCTCGCGGATCGCAACATCCTCGCGAACCAGGCTTACAACGCCTTCTCCGCCTTTGAGGACTCGAATCCGGGCTCGCTGGTGCGCATCAAGCCGGAGGACATCCGCAAGAAAGGCAAGGTGCCAAAGAACGGCAGTGTGTTCTTCACGATCTTCCAGACCTTTTTGTCAGGACCGATGGAGACCGCCTATTTTGGGGAATACCCGGCGGACTTTTTCGACTTCATCATCATCGACGAGTGCCATCGCGGCGGCGCGAACGACGAAAGCACGTGGCGGGACATTTTGAACTACTTCAGCCCGGCGGTGCAGCTCGGCCTGACGGCCACGCCGAAGCGGAAAGACAACGTGGACACCTACGCCTACTTTGGCGAGCCGGTGTTTGTCTATTCGCTCAAGGACGGCATCAACGATGGCTTCCTGACGCCTTTCCGCGTGAAGCAGATCAGCACGACGCTGGACAGCTACGTCTGGACACCCGACGACAAGGTCATGGAGGGCGAGGTGGAGGAAGGCAAGCTCTACGGCGAGAGCGACTTCAACAAGAAGCTCGAAATCCAGGCGCGGGAACGCAAGCGCGTGGAGATCTTCATGTCGCAGATCGACCAGACGCAGAAGACGCTGGTCTTTTGCGCCAGCCAGGAGCACGCGCTGCTGGTGCGGGACCTCATCAACCAGACAAAGACGAGCAAGGACCCGCACTACTGCGAACGCGTGACCGCCAACGACGGCGAACTTGGCGAGCAGCACCTGCGGGACTTTCAAGACAACGAAAAGAGCATCCCCACCATCCTCACCACCTCGCAGAAGCTCAGCACCGGCGTGGATGCGCGGAACATCCGCAACATCGTGCTCATGCGCCCCGTGAACTCGATGATCGAGTTCAAGCAGATCATCGGCCGCGGCACACGCCTCTTCGACGGCAAGGATTACTTCACGATCTATGACTTCGTGAAGGCCCATGAGCACTTCCACGACGAGGAATGGGACGGCCCACCAGCAGAGCCGGAGAAGTGCGCGAAGTGCGGCCAATATCCCTGCGTGTGCGTGAAGCCGCCGCAGGAACCTTGCCCGGAATGCGGTGAGAGGCCTTGTGTCTGCCCTTGCCCGAAGTGCAAACAACGTCCGTGCGTGTGCAAGAAGAAGGCGAAGGTCAAGCTGGCCGATGGCAAGGAGCGCACCATCCAGCACATGATGATGACCACCTTCTGGCATGCCGACGGCACGCCGATGAGCGCCCAGCAGTTCGTCGAGCTGCTGTATGGCAAGCTGCCCGAGTTCTTCCACGACGAGGCCGAATTGCGAGCCCTGTGGAGCCAGCCGGACACCCGCAAGAAGCTGCTCGATGGTCTAGCGGAGAAGGGCTTCGGCCACGCGCAGTTGTCCGAAATGCAGACAGCCATTGACGCCGCGAACAGCGATCTTTTCGATGTGCTGGCCTATGTGGCCTACCTGCTTCCGCCCCTGACGCGCGAACAACGTGCCGCCAAAGCCAAGGTGGAGATCAGCACCCACTTCAACAGCAAACAGCAGGTGTTTCTCGACTTCGTGCTATCCCACTATGTGAGTGTCGGCGTCGAGGAGCTGAGCACGGAGAAACTGACGCCGCTGCTCCGCCTCAAATATGGCGCGATTCAAGACGCCGTGACCGACCTGGGCACGGATGTGGGGCAGACCTTCGCGGGCTTCCAGAAGTACCTGTATCAGGACGTGGCGTGAAGCGGTGCTGTAACAGGCGGAGCTGCTGTGTGCGGATTGAGTTTGAGAAGCAGCGGAGAAGCTGCGAAGCCACGAGGCGAATCTCCGCGCTCCCGTCCGTGGCTTTTTCGTCCTTTTCTCTCTTTCGGCCAACCCAGGGCGAACATTTAACGTTGAACGTCCAATGTTGGAACGGGCTCCAGCCCGAACTACGAACGCGCTCCGCGCGCCTCTGACCTCTTTCGCCCTTTTTTCTCTCTTTCGGCCAACCTTGGGCGAACATTCAACGTCGAACGTCCAACGCTGGACGTTCAAGGATAGAACGGCCTCAAGGCCGAACGACGAACGGGGAACAGAGCTTCAGAGCAGCAGAGCGACAGTGCAGCAGATGCTGACCACTGACTTCTCACCCTCTGACCGGCGCTGCGTGGTTCGGGGTGCGGCGTGGAACCGGAAACGCGCGTCAGCGGATCGCGGACGAACGGGAGGACGAGGCCGGGAACGAACCGGGGGATCAGAGCTTGAGGAAGGCTTTCTGCCGGTAGAGCCACCAGCAGACGAGCCAGAGGATGGCGAGCACGCCGCAGGACTCGAGGAAGGGCGCGTAGTCCGCCGGGAACCAGGCGGCGGGCAGGTGCTTGCGCAGGTTTTCCCGGATCCAGCCGCCGCAGAGGTTGTGCAGCAGATAAATCGTGATGCTGTTCATGCCGACGACGACGAGCGGGAAGACGAGGCGGCGGAAATTGGCGATCTCCACCAGCCAGTAGAAGAAGGCGAGCAGGAGGAGCACCCAGCCGGTGCTGTACACCGCCCACGAGGGTGTCCAGATGCGCTTGACGACCGGCATGCCGAACAGGCCGACGATGGTGCCCACGAAGAGCAGCAGCACGCCGGCGATGACGAGCCGCGCGACCTTGCTGGTGTCCGCGCGCGGGCTGCGCATGAGGAAGTGGCCGGTCATGGCACCGCCGAGCATGGTGGCGAGCGAGGGAATGAAATTGAGGGTCTGGTAGCCGCCGGGATTATATTCAAAGGGCTGCGCCTGCGGGAAGAGATTGAGGAACCAGCGGTCGAAATGCGCGGCCGCGTTGAGGTGGATGCTCCAGTGGCCGAACCAGCCGTCGAGGATGGCGCCCTCCGTGCCTTTCATGCCCTGGATGGCGGCGACCTGCTCCGCGGTGGGCAGGGGATGCAGGACGAAATAGGCCGTGTAGCCGCCGAGGATGGCGATGATGCCCGCGATCATGTATTCCCAGCCGAGATTGGCCAGGATGAAGAGGAAGAGGTAACCGAGGCCGATCTGGCCGAGCACATTGGTGAAGGCCCAGACGGTCTGCTTGTCCCCGGAGCGGGTGGTGAGCATGACCGCCAGGAGGATGAGAAGGATGGAGCGGGTGAGGGCGTGCCAGGTCATGCCGGGCAGCCCCTGGCCGTTTTCCCGCCGCTTCCAGCAGGAGTAGGGCACGGCGACGCCGACCATGAACATGAAACTGGGCTGGATGAGATCCCACAGGGAGCAGCCCTGCCAGGCGCGGTGCTCGAACTGCGGCTTGAGGAACTCCCACAGCGTGCCGGGATGCATCTCCGCCATCTTTGCCATGCCAAAGGCGGAGGAGGCCATCAACAGCATGATGAAGCCCCGGAAGGCATCGAGGGAGAGGAGACGGTGGCTGGGCGCGGTCATGGGCGGAAGGAACGCGCCGGACTCACGCGCCTTATCGGGAGAAGTCCCGGCGGAGAGAGGGGCGGGAAAGGTGATGTTTCGTCGAACATGAGCCTGGCCGGATTCTCCGGGCCTTTCAGGCCCAAGAGCCTCTGGACGCGATGGCTTCTGGCTGAGGCCAGCCGGCGCAGAGTCTTGATGAAACACCTGCTGGAGACCGGCGTTGGCTGCCGCGTGGTCCCGCAGGGATGATGCGGCCGAGAAGATTGGGTGATTTGGAGGTTGGGAAGGCCGGGTCTCCGGTTATGGCTGCGGCACACTCACCCACACCCTCCTATGAACGAATACTGGCAGTCCATCGCCGCGATCGCGGTTGTTTTGATCACCGTGGTGCTGTTCACCGTGCGCGCCGCGAAGAAGCGTAAAAAACCCGGCTGCGGTGGTGGTTGCGGGTGCGGGAAGTGAGGCCGGGGCCCCGGCGGCTTCACGCGTCCTTGTGGGTCTGGTCGATGTAGGCGACGAGGCTGGGCAGCATGCGCTCCAGATCAGCCAGGGTCTCCTCGTAGGTGGCGCGTCCGGCACCGAAGGGGTCGCTGACATCCTTGCCGCGCAGATCGTCCTCCGCGGCGAATTCGGACACCAGATAGACCTTGTCCGCGTGCTCGGGGAACTCGGCCTCAAGGGCGGCGAGGTGGTGGCCGGACATGGCAAAGACGTGGGTGGCGGCCTTGAGCATCTCCTCGTTGAGCATGCGGGAGGTGAAGTCATCCCGGTGCAGGCCTTTTTCCTTCAAAATGGCTGTGGTGTGCTTGCTGGCGGGCATGCCGGGGGCCGCGGCGATGCCGGCGCTGGCGACCTCGTAGTCCGTGCGGTCTTTGACGAGGTCACGAAACAGCGCCTCAGCCATGGGGCTGCGGCAGGTGTTTCCAGTGCAGACAAAGAGGACTCGTTTCAAGGGGCGGCCAGTGTCGCCGGAGGCGGAGGGTTGTCAAAGCGCTGGGCGCGGGAATTCACGCGCGGGAGGCAGGCGCGGGCGTTTGGGGACCGCGGCTCACGGGTTGTAGGCGTCCACGATCATCTCGACCATGTAAAAGCCGCTGCCGGTGGTGTTTTGGACCCAGAGAGTGCGCGTGGAAGTGGAATTATATGTGATCTGGTTTAATACCAACTGGCTGGACGCGGAGCTGTAGAAGCCGACGGGGGCCGGAGTGGCGGTCAGATTTGGAGTATAAAGGATCCTGTAGCGCGCATCTTTGCGGGCAGAGAAACTGATCTGGAAGCGTGGATTGCCAGCGACGGGGGCGGAAGGCAGGATGTTGTTGACCTTGAAATTGAGGTTGGGGATTTCGACGCTGAGGATGTTTCCACTCAGGGAGGTGTTGTAGGTTGGCAGGTCCGCCTGGCCTGGGGTGGCCTCGCTGATGATGCGGCCCTGGATGTCATAGATGGAATTGTGGCAATAGCAGATCATGGCCTGCGTGCCTTCGCTGTGGTCGTAAGGATCGACAATGCAGCCCTCATGGGTGCACCAGGCGCTGACGGCATAATAAACGGAGCCGGGGGCGC
Source organism: Verrucomicrobiaceae bacterium (assembly GCA_015075365.1). Taxonomy (GTDB): domain Bacteria; phylum Verrucomicrobiota; class Verrucomicrobiia; order Verrucomicrobiales; family Verrucomicrobiaceae; genus Prosthecobacter. Next base: position 510,504 of record JABTUN010000002.1, on the reverse strand, counting down.
GGGTGAGGGTGATGATGCCGTTGGCCACAGCGGTGCCGAAGAGATTGAAGCGCATCGAACCGTAGTCCGTTTGCAGCACGGGATAGTTGGCGAGGTTGAACTTGAGGATGTTCGCCGGATTGGTGCCGGGGGCGATCTCTGCCAGCAGGGTGCTCTTGAAGCTGCCACCGGTGAGCGCCAGCGCGCTGCCCACGGCAAAGTGCTTGATCCATTCCCGGCGGGAGAAAAGGCTCTCCGGGATGCCGGCAGGGCGGCGGGGGCAGGACTGGATCGGGCAGGTGCGCATGGGCGGTGTGGGACATTGAACCACAAGGGCGCGTTGAGTTGCAAGGGCTGAATTTGGCGGTCTCAGAAGCCCTCCAGGACGATCTTGCCGCGGGAGCGGCCGCTTTCGATCAAGGCCTGGGCGCGTTTGAGGTTCTCCGCGCAGATCGTGCCGTAGTGATCGGCGAAGGTGCTGCGGAGGATGCCCGCATCGACGAGGGCGGAGACTTCGTTGAGCAGATGATGCTGGGCGATCATGTCCGGCGTCTGGAACATGCTGCGGGTGAACATGAGCTCCCAGTGCAGGGCGATGCTTTTCTTTTTGAGCAGCTTCACATCAAGGGCGGGCGGGTCGTCGATGAGGCAGAGGTGCCCCTGCGGGGCCAGGCTCTCGACGATCTGCTCCCAGTGCCGGTCGGTCTGGGTGAGCGCGGCCACATGCGTGATCTGCGGGATGCCGAGGCGCCTCAATTCGGCGGCGAGGGGCTGGGAGTGGTCGATGACATGGTGCGCGCCGTTTTGCAGCACCCAGTCCCGCGACTCAGGACGCGCGGCGGTGCCGATGACGGTGAGGGCGGTGAGGCGGGAGGCGATCTGGGTGAGGATGGAGCCCACGCCGCCTGCCGCGCCGATGATGAGCAGGCTCTGGCCGAGCGGATGCTTGCCCGGCGGGATGCGCAGGCGCTCAAACAGCAGCTCCCAGGCGGTGATGCTGGTGAGCGGCAGCGCGGCGGCCTGCGCGAAGCTGAGGGAGGCGGGCTTCCGCCCGACGATGCGCTCATCGACGAGGTGCAGCTCGGAATTGCAGCCGGGACGCGTGACATCCCCGGCATACCACACCTCGTCGCCCGCCTGGAAGAGGCGGCAGTCCGGCCCGGCCACTTTGACGATGCCGGTGGCATCCCAGCCGAGGATGGCGGTCTGGCCCTCGGGTGGCTGGGCGCGCAGCCGCACCTTGCCATCGACAGGATTGACCGCGACGGCTTTGACCTCGATGAGCAAGTCGCGTCCGGCGGGCACCGGATCAGGCGCGATGAAGTCGATGAGCGAATCTGGATCGGAGATGGGAAGGGACTGGCGGTAGCCGACGGCTTTCATGGCGGGAGTTTACGGGCCGCGCGGCACAAAGTTCAAGGTTTTGTCAGTCGGGCACAGGGATCGCATGGTTTTGGCGCTTGCCATGCGGTGTGGCTGGCTATGACTGGCGCGCCGCCGGGCTGTGAGGCCGCGCGCCCCCCCATCTACATGAGCCAGAGCCAGCTTTCCTCCGCGCAGATCGCCCGCCAGGCGAAGTCGAACCTCGCCTTCGCGCTGGGATGCCTGCCCAAGGAGCGGAAGCGGGACATGATCACCTTTTACGCGTTTTGCCGCGTGGTGGACGACATCGCGGACGATCCGGGGCGGAGCGAGGAGGAGAAGGAACGTGAGCTGGCACACTGGAGGAAATGCGTGCTGGAGGGCGCCCCGCCAGGAGACTCCGTGCTGGATGAGGCGCTGGACCTGCCGAAAAAGTACGGCTTTCCGCGGGCCTGGATGGCGGAGATCATCGAGGGCGTGGCCTCGGACATCACGCGGCTGCGCTACGAGACCTTTGAGGAGCTGCGCGCCTACTGCTACAAGGTGGCGAGCGTGGTGGGGCTGGTGAGCATCGAGATCTTCGGCCACGAGAGGCCGGAGACGCGGGATTACGCGATCAACCTGGGCTATGCGCTGCAACTGACGAACATCATCCGGGATGTGGGGCAGGATGCACGGGAGATGGGCCGCATTTACCTGCCTTTGGAGGATTTGAGGCAGTTTCAGGTGCAGGAGGCGGACCTGATCAACGGTGCGGCCGGGGAACGGCTGAAGAAGCTGCTCGATTTCGAGTATCGCCGCGCGCGCGGCTACTATGAGGCGGCGCGCAAGGCGCTGCCGCCGGAGGACCGGAAGCACATGGTGGCCTCCGAGATCATGGCGGAGATTTATTCGACGATCCTGGAGAGCCTGAAGCGGGAACGCTACCCGGTCTTCCAGAAGCGCGCCCGACTGTCCGGGGCGCGGAAGGCGTGGATCCTGGCCAAGCACCTGCTGCGGGCAAAAATGGGCCTGTATTGAGGCCGGAGGCTCAGGAGGCCGACGTAGCAGGGCAGGGGACGGCGCGGGCGGTGCGGATGAAGGCGGCCACGAGGGCGGGATCCTTGATGCCGGGGGCGGATTCGACCCCGCTGGCCACATCGACGGCCGCAGGGCGGGTCTGCGCCACGGCATCGGCAATGGTGGAAGGAGTCAGCCCGCCGGAAAGGATGATGCGCTTGCCGGGAAAGCGCTCCGCAGCGCGCACGGCGAGGTCCCAGGGAAAAGCATGCCCGCCGCCGCCGTAGAGGCCGGGATTGTAGGCGTCGAGAAGGATGTCCGCGCAGGCATACGGGCTGATCTGGTCGAGGGAGGCGGCATCCCGGATCTGGAAGGCCTTGATGACATGCAGGCCGCGCTGGAGGAGCGCGGAGACGAGCGCGGGTGGCTCGTCCCCATGCAATTGAAGCGTGCGGAAAAGGCCTGAGCGGATGGTTGCCTCCAGCAACGCCTCATCGGGGTTCACAAGCACGGCGACGAGGTGGTGCCGCGCGGCCAGGCCGGAGAGGCTGCTGACCGCCTGCTCCAAGGGCATGTGGCGCTTCGATTGCGGCCAGAGGTTGATGCCAATGGCATCCGCGCCGAGGTCGAGCACCTGCCGCACCTGGGCGGGGTCTTTGAAGCCACAGATTTTGATGCCCAGGCGGTCTGGTGGGGGAAACATGGCGGGTCAGAGCTCCGGGAGCTTGTAGGAGCCGCGGCGCGAGACCTCGGCATGATTGCGCGGCGTGACGGCCAGCGGGGCCAGTTCGTAGGCGGGTTGGGGTTTGAAGCCGGGATCGGCACGCAGTTTGACCGCGATGCGCAGCGCCAGGTCCACGAGAGGGGGGCGTGCGATGGTGGCGTCGATCTCGCCATCGCGCAGCAGTTGAAGCCCGGCACCGCGGCCGGGGATGCCATCGACGCCGATGATGAGGGTGTTTTCCCGGATGCCCTGGCTGTCGGCAAAGCGCGCGGCACCTGCGGCGACCGCGTCCGAGTGGCAGAAGATGATGTCGAACTGCTTCTGGATGCGGAACGCCTCCCCCAGGCGCTGGACGGCCTGGTCCGCGTTCGAATCCGTGGGCGCGTCATGCACAAGAATGGCGCTGGAGGCCTTGCGAAGCCCGTCGCCGAAGCCAGCGGCCACGCGGTTGCTCCACGAGGAGGACTCATCCGTGCGCAACTGCACGATGCGGCCGGATGGCTCCGCCAGGCCTTCATCAGCGGCTTTGCGCTTGAGCGCGTCGATGGCGAGCGCGGCGGCCGTGGCTCCCACGGCCTGTGGAGGACAGTGAACGATTGTGGTACAGCCCTGAAGCGATGGATCGAGGCCGATGACAACCACACCGGACTGCACGGCCTGCGCCATGAGGGGCGCAAAGCCGGCTGCATCCACCGGATCGAGAAGAATGGCGGCGGGCTTTTGGGCGAGCGCGGCGCTCCACTGCTCCTGCTGCCGGGCGGCGCTGCCCGCCGCGTCGTGGGTGGAGAATTTCCAGCCGCGCTGGGCGGCGACGAGTGTGGCGAGAAACTGGCGCTGGAAGGTGCCGTAGGGCTGCGCGCCGGATGCCTGGAGCAGGACGATCTCCTGGCGCGCGTCCTCCGCCTGGATACCGAGCGTGCTCGCCAGCTCGGGCGGCGGACGGAAGGTCATCGCGCGGGATTGCTCGGCTGCGCGCTGCCGCTGGAGCTCATGCTCCGCAAAGGGATCGCCGCCAGCGTCACCGCCAGGGTCGCAGGCGCCCAGCAGCAGGGCGGGAAGCCATAGGAGGATGCGGAGGAGCTTGGAACGCATGCGGAGGGGAAATAAGACCGCCTTTTTGCCACGAATCCGCGGCGGGCACAAGCGCGCAGGCGATGCGGCATCTTCACCGGAGTCCGCGCTTGCGTTCGTGGTGAACTGTCCCAGACTCGCGCCCTTCTTTCCCCTTTTTCAATGAGCAACATCAAAAAGACAGCCGTGGTCACCGGTGCCGCCGGGTTTCTGGGTTCCCATCTCACCGACCGGCTGCTGGCGGAAGGATACAAGGTGATCGGCATCGACAACCTGCTCACAGGCAACACGCGCAACATCGCGCATCTGGCCGGGAATCCCGACTTCCACTTCATCAAGCACGATGTGACAAATTACATCTACCTGCCGGGGGAGGTGCATCTGGTGTTTCACTTTGCCTCGCCCGCGAGTCCGATCGACTACCTGAAGCTGCCGATCCAGACGATGAAGGTGGGATCACTGGGCACGCACAACACCCTGGGCCTTGCCAAGGCGAAAGGGGCGACCTTTCTTCTGGCGTCCACTTCGGAGACCTATGGCGACCCGTTGGAGCATCCGCAAAAGGAGACATACTGGGGCAATGTGAACCCGATCGGTCCGCGCGGGGTCTATGACGAGGCGAAGCGTTTCGCGGAGGCGATGACGATGGCCTACCACCGCGCACACGGGGTGGACACGAAGATCGTGCGCATATTCAACACCTACGGACCACGCATGCGCCTGGAGGACGGGCGCGTGGTGCCGGCCTTCATCGGCCAGGCGCTGGAGGGCCGTCCGCTGACGGTGTTTGGCGATGGCAGCCAGACGCGCAGCTTCTGCTATGTGTCGGACTTGATCGACGGCATTTACAAGCTGTCGCAGAGCGAACGCCATGAACCGGTGAACATTGGCAACCCGGCGGAGATGACGATCCGCCAGTTCGCGGAGGCCATTTTGCGCATCACGGGCAGCAGCCAGCCGATCATCGAAAAGGAGCTGCCGAAGGACGACCCCAAGGTGCGCCAGCCGGACATCACGCTCGCCCGCCAATTGCTCGGCTGGGAACCCAAAGTTTCCTTCGAGGACGGAATCCGCCGCACGATTGATTATTTTCGCGATTTTCTGCGAATCAATTCTTGATGAACGGACGCGTTTGCTGATAAAACAAAAATTATTCCCAACCCTCTCCCGCTCATGAAAAAGCTCCTGCTCCTCCCCCTCGCCCTGTGTGCACTGTCCGGCATCAGCCATGGTCAGGCGGCAGCGGAAGGGCCCAAGATCAAAGTGGACCTGCGCCGGGTCACTGTCGGGGAGCAGGGGACCCCGGATTTTTCCGCCGGCAATGTGAACATGAAGCGCTGGCGTCCGAAGAAGTGGATCGAGGTGGATGTCGAGTTCGACATCAAGGTGCCGCAGGATGCCGGTGGCCGGAAGGGAAGCTACAGCGGACTCCAGATGAACATGTACCTGGTCTTCAACGCGCGCACGCAAGACGGCAAGTATGAGGCGGCCAAGGCCACCGTCACACTCAACAACATCCCGGCCGCCGAGACCTGCCATGCGCTGCTGTATGTCTCGCCGGCCAGCCTCCGCTCCATTCTTCAGAAGGACAACTTCACCGCGGCGGACATCAGCGGATGGGGCGTGGAGTTCGTCGTGGACGGGCAGACGATCGCAGGAGACGGCAATCCCAAGCCCACGGCGGGCAACGTCTGGTGGACCAAGACAGACAACTTCGCCTTCCGTAGTGACGCGATCCTGGCCAAATCGGAGACTCCCTTCGCCATTTTGTTCGGCGATTACGATGTCGAGGCAAAGACCAAGTAATTCCGCATTTCTTCACTCATCCCGTCTCCCTTTTCACCGGGAACACGCATCTCTCCATCGCATGGCAGACCCCAAAAGCATCGCAGTCATCAACCTCGGCTCCCAGCGCGTCAGCGGGGCCGTTTTTGCCAAAACTCCCGGCGGGGACCTGATCCTGAAACGGCATGAGATTGTCGAGATGGACGGTGATCCCAGCGTGGACGTGAGCCGTATCCCGCAGTTGAAGGTGGCCGTTTACGAACTGGTCACCAAGCTGAAGCTCAAAGGGCAGAAAGTCTGGTATTCCGTGGCCGGCCACACCGTCTTCACCCGCTTTGTGAAACTGCCCCCGGTGGCAGGAGACAAGGTGGACCAGATTGTCGAATTTGAGGCCAAGCAGAACGTGCCTTTCCCCATCGACGAGGTCTCTTGGGACTACGAGTTTGTCAGCCCGAAGGGCTCGCTGGAGACGGAGGTGGTGCTGGTGGCCATGAAGGCCGATTCACTCAATGAAATCCATGACGCCGTCAGCGCCAGCGGAGTGAATGCGGTGGGTGTGGACCTGGCGCCTGCGGCTCTTTACAACGCCTTCCGCTATAACTACCCGGATGCGGACGAACCGGTGCTGGTGATCGACCTGGGTGCCCGTTCGACCAATCTGGTGTTCATCGAAGAGGGGCGCTTCTTCACGCGCAACCTGCTCGTCGGCGGCGCGGCGGTCACCAACGCGGTCGCCAAGGAATTCGGCATCTCCTTTATCGAGGCGGAGGCACAGAAGGTTTCGCAGGGTTTTGTGGCCCTCGGTGGTGCCGTGGAAGACCATCCCGACGAGGCGATCAATGCCATGTCCAAGGTCATGCGCAACGCGGTGACCCGCCTGCATGCCGAGGTGCTTCGCACCATCAATTATTACCGCAGCCAGCAGGGAGGCAGCGCACCCCGCCGAGTGCTCCTCGCAGGTGGTGGTGCGGCCACGGGGTTCATTGCCGAGTTTTTCGCGGAGAAACTCAAGCTGCCAGTGGAGAACTTCGACGGACTGCGCGGTGTACAGTTGGATCGTGGTGTCAACGCTGACGCGGCGCGTGCCGCGTCTCCTTGCATGGGGGAACTGGCGGGCCTCGCGCTTCGCGGCATGGGCGGCTGCCCATGTGAACTGGACATCGTGCCGGATGCGATCTTCACCGCGCGCGATGCCTCCCGGCGTGCTCCTGCGCTCATCATGGCGGGACTTTGCCTGTTTGGGGCGCTTGGCGCCTCCATTGTCTGGTGCCAGAAGGCCCAGGCTGCCATCGAAGGCCGTTACAACGCAATTCTTGCCGAAGGGCAGCAACTCCAGTCCCTCGGGCGCAGCATCCAGGCGCTGGAAGGGCAACAGGCGGAACTCACTGCCCGTAGCGCGCAGTTGGAGCAGATCGTGAAGGAGCGCTCCTGGTGGGTGCGCCTGCTCAACGACCTGAACAAGCAATTCTCGAATGATGTGATCTGGCTCACGGTGGTGGAGCCCTATCAGGACGGGAAGGCGCTCACCGCCCCGCTTTGGGGTTCCAACGAGTCTTCCGAAAAGTCCGATTCTGCGGCCAAACCTCCCGCGTTTGAACTGCGCATCCAGGGGCTCTACAGGAAGAACACCGAGGGGGACCAACAGGTCGTCAACGACTACGCCGCGAAGCTGGCCAAGATGGAATACTTCGATGCGCCTGATTTCGAGGACAAAAAGGACAAGTATATCATCAAGCTCGAGTCCGGTGCGGACGGCACCTTGTTTGCCTATCCCTTCGAGCTTCGTTTCCCGCTCAAAAACTGCCCCCAATTTAAATAATTCCACATGGACTGGATTCGTGAAAACAAAATGCTCGCCGGCATCCTCGGCGTGATCATCGTCGGCTCGCTTGGGCTTGGATATGTGTTGTTTGGTGCTTGGACCCAATATTCCGAGACCAAGGAACGCTATCAGGCGCTCGGGAATGATATCGCCCGTCTGAAGAGTCTCCCTCTTTCGCCCGCCCCGGATAACCTCGCGAAAAAGAAGGCCTTGGTGGAGGAGTACGCCGGCAGCGTCAACAAACTGGGCGGTGCCCTGCTGGTACTCCAAGACGCGGTCCTGCCCAAGCCGATGAAGGACACTGAGTTTCAGGCCAAGCTCAAGGAGCGGTCCATCGATATCAAAAAGATGGCCGATTCTCTCAAAATTCAGATTCCGGCTGACTTTGCCTTTGGTTTTGAGCCTTACATCAACGCGTTGCCCCCGAACGAAGCTGCCACGGAGCTTTCAGGTTATCTCGATGCGGTAGAGTCGATTGTGAAACTGGCGCTAGGAAGCCGTGTCGCATCCATCGACCTCGTTCAACGCTCCCAGATACCCCAGGAGGCGGGTGGCAGTGCTGACAATGCGTCGAAGTCCAAATCTAAGGCCAAGTCCCCTGCCAAAGGTGCTGCGGGGCGTGGACCTGCCGCTGCTCCTGCCGCGCCGATTGCAGAAAAGCGCCAGGTGACCATCATGTTGACCCTCGACCAAGGTCCCTTGCAGACTCTCATGACTCGTCTGGCTAATCCTGGGGACATGCCATACTTTGCCTCTGTGCGTGTCCTGCGTGTTGAAAACCAAGGCAAGGAAGGCCCGGTCCGTGAGGCACCTGTGCCCCAGCAGTCGCAGGATGCGTCAACGCCACCGCCGGCACCGCAGGATGAGAAAAAGCCGGCCTCCGCTGTCGTGGAGATCACCCCGCCGCCACCGGCCGCTCCTGATTCTCAAGCGGTGCTCGGCAAGGAACTGCTCAAGGTCCAGATGGAGATCGATCTGGTGAAGTTCCTGCCCGGCGCGCGCGGCGTGGCCGCCGCCTCTCGTTGAGTTTCATTGACTAAAATCTCGCCCTTTTTCCTCACGCCCATTTTCCCCCGCACCATGCAGAAGAGCACCGGAAGCTACGAAAAAGTCATCCTGACCCTCGCCGCCCTCGTGGCAGCCGCCGTCTCGGCGTGGCTGGTCATGTTGTCACGCGGATTTGATGATAGTCTGGTGTTGCCAGCGGCCACGCCGCGGAACCAGATGAACCCGCCAGACACCCAGGGGGTGTCTGCTGCCATTGCCACCATCAGCAAGAAATACTCATGGGTTTCTCCAGTGATCAACGGCAAGGCCGTGCCACTCAACAAATCCATCCTGCTGGTGCGCAAAGGAGCGGAGATCTTCGATCTCTTTGTGGCCGAGCCGAAGTTTCGCCCGCCGATGACCAATCTCTTTGTCGCCGGGGACAAGACCAAGGATCCGCCTGAGGAGGAACTTCCGAATCTCTTCTCTCCAAACATCGGCCTGCTTGATGCAGACAGTGATGGATTCACGAATGAAGAGGAGTTCAACGGGGGGACCAATCCGCGTGATGACAAGTCGATGCCGCCGCTCACCAACAAACTCTTTCTCAAGCAGCGCATCGCCAATGACTACATCCTCCAGCTCAAAAGCGGGGATGAGGGCGGTTCTCCATCCTTCCAGATTCGGCGTGTGAAACCCGAGCCGGCCCGCAACGTGTTCGCGGGATTAAACGCCGACTTTGGGTTCGACAAGGGTGTGAACCGTTTTGTCATCCTCTCTTTCAGCAAGAAGAAGATCACCCATCCAACGCTGGGCGAGATTGATGCTTATGTGGTCAAAATGAAGGACAATGCCACGCAGGGCGAGTTCGAACTCGTGCAGGGCGAAGAGAAGAACCTGGCCGAGTATGAAGCCCAGTTTGAGTTCCGCTGGAAGCGGTTGGAAGTCATTCCCAACGTGAAAAAGGGCAAGGTCTTCCAGCTCCCCGGCGTCGGAAAATCATTCATGGTCCGCGAAATCGAGGAAACCAAGGCGGTCATTTCGCCCATCGACGAAGGAACAGGCCAGGCGAAGAGCGAGACCATCGAGATCAGCCAAAACTAGCCTCTGGAAAATTCACACCACCGACAAAAAGAACTCGCCAAGATGAGCCCACTTCTGTTAATAAAGCAAATTCACCCCAATAAATCGCCCGCAAGCACCTCTATGACCCGCTCCCTCCGACTGGTATCCCGACTCTCCTTTGCCTCCGTGGTTGCCCTCGCTCCGACCGCAGCCATGGCTCAAAGCGCCGCCGGACTTGCCAACCGCGAAATCATGCGCCGCTACGCCCGGATCGAAGACGCCAAGACTTCCATCGCCAGGGGTGATGATCTTTTCCGCGAGGGGGACTATGAAGGCTCCCTTTCGTCCTACAAGGCAGCAGTCACCACGATTCCCAATGCACCCTACACCCAGGAGTGGATGGATTTTGCCAAGCTCAAGTACGCGGATTGCGCGGTGGTTGTGGCCAAGGAGCGTGCCAAGAACGGTCGTTATGAGGAGTCCCGCCAGTTGCTCAATGAGGCTCTTGCCGATTTCCCAGATCACAAAAACGCCAAAGTGCTGCTCAAGCAGTTGGATGATCCGGACCGCTGGCCCCCGGCCCTGACAGCACAGCATGTGGAAAACGTCGGCAAGGTCGAAAAAGGACTCCTGCTTGCCAACAGTTCCGTCGAGCTGGGCAATTACGATGACGGCATTCGCCAGTATCAAGATGTGCTCCGTGTGGACCCCTACAACTCGGCGGCCCGCCGCGGCATGGAGCAGGCTGAACGGAAGCGCATGGAATACTACAAGAGCGCCTACGATCACACGCGTGCCAAGATGCTTGCCCAGGTCGATCAGATGTGGGAAGACCCGGTGCCCACGAATGTGACGCCGCCGGCGATGCAGTCCTCCAGCGGGCGCAGTGCGGGTGCTTATCTGACGGATAAGATGGACAAAATCATTTTCCCCACAGTGCAGTTCCAAAACGCCAGTGTTGACGAGGCGATTGAGTATCTTCGTATCAAGAGCAAGGATCTTGATACATTTGAAACAGATCCGACTCGCAAGGGGGTTAACATCATCCTCCGCGCCGGGGACGCTCCTGCTGGCTCCCAGATCAGCCTGGACCTGAAGAATGTGCCTATGTCGGAGGCGCTCCGTTACATCACCGATCTGGCCCAGATGAAATACAAGGTGGAGGCCTATGCGGTGGTGGTGGTGCCGATTTCCGATAACAACACGGAAATGTTCACCCGCACCTATCGTGTGCCGCCGGATTTCCTCAATCAGGGTGCACCAGGCGGTGGTGCTGCGGCCCCTGCGGCCCCTGTGGATCCGTTTGCTGCCGCACCTGCTGCGGGGGGGGGCGGTCTGCCTACTCGCGCGTCTGCCAGGGATGTGTTAACTGGTGCTGGTATCACCTTCCCGGAGGGTGCGTCAGCCAGTTTCACCGCAGCCACCTCCACCTTGGTTGTTCGCAATACTCAGCCCAACCTTGATCTTGTTGAAGCCTTTGTGGATGAATTGAACAAAAACGGTCCCAAGCAGGTCGTGATCACCACCAAGTTTGTCGAAGTGACCCAGAAAAATACCGAGGAGCTTGGATTTGACTGGTTGCTGGGTGGCATCGGCCTCCAAAGTCAAAGCCTGTTCGTGGGTGGTGGCGGCCAAGGAAATGGAGTGCCTTACAACGCAGGGAACTATCCATTTGGCAATCTGGCCCAAATTCCGGCAATTTTCGATGGTGCTGTGCCTCCCAATCAATTGTTTCCAGCACAGCCAGTTACGTCAGCCATTGGTGGACCTGTGCCCCTTGGAGTTCCAATCAGATCTGCCAATGGTGCGGGTGGTGGTGGCCCGATGACTTCGGGACTTCGCTCAGGCAATTTTGCAGTTAACAACAACAGTTTGGACAATCTGCTCACTTCGGGCTCCGCTACTGGGAGCAATGCAGTCGCTCCTGGCATTTTCTCGATCGCAGGCATCTACGGAGACAGTCAGGTTCAAATGCTGATGCGCGGGCTTAGTCAGAAAAAAGGTGTGGACCTCATGAGCGCTCCCAGTGTGACCACCAAGGGTGGAGCTCGTGCCACCATGGAAGTGACGCGAGAATTTATTTATCCCACAGAGTTTGACCCCCCCCAGCTTCCTCAAGGTAACGCGGGTGGTGGTGGTTTGATTGGTGGTGGCTCAACTCTGATTGCCACACCAACGACGCCAACTGCCTTTGAAATGCGCCCGACCGGGGTGCGTCTTGAGGCCGAACCGACAGTGGGCCCTGATGGCAACACCATCGAGTTGAATCTCTCCCCCGAAGTGGTCGAATTTGATGGTTTCGTAAATTACGGCTCTCCAATCAATTCGCCTTCTAGCTTCAGCTTCTTGCCAATTAATGGTCTGGGTGGTCTCGGGGTGACTTCCTACGTTCCTCTCAGCCAGCCCGAGCGCTTGATCACGCCCAACATCATCAACCAACCCATCTTCTCGGTTCGTAAAGTGACCACAGGGGTGACGGTCTGGGATGGGCAGACAGTGGCGCTTGGTGGTTTGATTCGTGAGGATGTCCAGGATGTGGAGGACAAGGTTCCCCTTTTCGGCGACATTCCTGTTATCGGACGGCTCTTCCGCTCCGAATCTGAACAGCACTTCAAGCGCAACCTCATGATTTTTGTGACTGCTTACCTCATTGATCCTTCTGGTCAGCGGATCAAACCTTCGGCTGAAGCGTCAGGAGCCAGCGCTCCTGCTGGAGGGGCCGGGTTGCTTCTCCCTGCTGTGGGTGGTGGCATGTAAACTGTCTCTTTCAATCGAACTTTTTCTTGTCAGGCACCCATCCGGGTGCCTGACTTGCTTGGATGAAGAGCTGGATCGTCACGGGGGGCCCTGGATGTGGCAAAAGCACTGTCAGCCGCTGGCTGGGGGAACTGGCTGCACCTCACACCGTCTGTTTTTCCGCAGACGACGCCGTGGCGGCTGCTTATTCCGACATGGGCGTTCAAAAAGCACTAGATGAGGCCTTCCGGCCTCCAATGGCGTCTGGTGAAAAGCTGACCCGCTCTTGGTTGCGCGATCATGTGTTGCCTGATCAGGCGAAACGCAGGCACTTGGAGGGGATCATTCACCCCATTGTCCTCCAGGCCCTCGAAAACGCGCGTTCCACGGCCGCCCTGAGCGGGGCGAATCTTTTTGTTGCGGAAGTTCCCCTGCACTATGAGATTGGCGGCACAGTTTCAGCAGACTTGGTCATCGTGGTGGCTGCCAGCCGGTCGGTGCAAGTCAGGCGGATGATGGAAAAGAGAGGACTCGATGAACAGGCCGTTCACGCGTTTCTCAATGCCCAGTGGCCCATCGAAGCCAAGGCCGAGCGGGCCGATGTCGTCATTTGGAATGATGGAGACATCCCGGCTCTCGAAGCCCAGGTGCTGACGCTGACGAATCGCCTTCGTGATCATGAATGACCAATCCGAATCCACCACTCCTGCTCCATCGGAGTCCACGCCTGCCGTCCAGCAGAACCAGCCATCTTCCTCCGCCGTTGCCGGGGATGTTGTCGGGAATCCAGATACCCCCACGCGGGAGGCTGATCAGGCTGCATCTGCGGCTGTCCCTGCTGTAGAGGCTTCTATCGTTTCGGAGACTGCGCAGCCGCCTTTTCCGGTCGAGATCTCGATCAACGAACTCCAGAATGCCACCCTGACAGAACTTCAGGCACTGGCGGACACCGTGGGCTTCAGGCTCAACGCCAGCCGCACCAAGCACCAGCTCATCTACGACCTCTGCTCCTTCATGGCGGAGCACAAGACCCGTCTCAAGGTCGAGGGCATCCTCGAACTAGGCACGGAGAACTTCGGTCTCATCCGCTACCCGCGCTACAGTTTTGCGCCGCTGCCGGAGGACGTGTTTGTGCCGTTGTTCCTGGTGCGGAAGTTCAATTTGCGTGCCAGCCAGCGGATCACTGGATACGCGCGTGCTCCGAAGGACAAGGACAAATACATCGCCATCGACCGCATCACAGAAGTTGAAGGCATTCCGATCGAGCAGTGGGAGGCACCGACGGAGTTCGAAAAGCTGACCGCAACCTTTCCGAACAAGCGCATCATCCTGGAGACGCCCAAGCCCTGCCCGGTCAGCGTGCGCATCCTCGATCTGGTGGCGCCGCTTGGCAAAGGCCAGCGCGGCCTGTTGTGCGCGCCGCCGCGCAGCGGCAAGACGGTTTTGCTCAAGGACATCGCCAAGTCGATCGTTCACAACCACAAGGAGATCACTCTCATCGTGCTGCTGCTTGACGAGCGTCCCGAGGAGGTCACGGATTTCGAGGAGACCGTCCAGGGTTGCGAGATTTACAGTTCCACCTTCGATGAGAGTCCGAAACGCCACAGCCAGGTGGCGGAGGTTGTCCGTGAGCGTGCCTGCCGCCTGGTGGAACTGAAAAAAGATGTCGTGATCCTGCTGGACAGCATCACACGTCTCGCCCGTGGCTACAATGCGCTGCAAAACGGCAAAGGGGCCATCATGTCTGGCGGCGTGGGCAAGAACGCTCTGCAAAAGCCCAAAAAGTTCTTTGGCGCCGCCCGCAATGTTGAGGAAGGCGGAAGCCTCACCATTGTCGCCACCGCGTTGATCGAGACGGAGAGCCGCATGGACGAGGTTATCTTTGAGGAGTTCAAGGGCACCGGTAACATGGAAGCCACCCTGGACCGCGAGATTTCTGAGCGCCGCATCTTCCCCGCGCTGCATGTGCTGAAGTCCGGCACCCGCCGCGACGACCTGCTGTATCATCCAGATGAGTTCCGCCGCGTCTCCCAGGTGCGCAAACAACTGGCCCAGGTGCCGGCCGTGGATGCCCTGGAACTCCTCATCCGCAACATCAACCGCACGAGCACCAATGCCGAGATCCTGCTTGGCAGCCTGAAGTGATGAGAGGCGAGGTCACCACTCCATCCATGGATCCGTCGGCGCAGACTCCCGTGCCGGCGGCGGACCATGAGTTCATCGACACTCCGGCGCATCTGGAGCAGTGGCTGGCGTCCATGCGGGAATGGATGGAGCGCAGTCCGGACAAGCGCTGCTGCCTCGACACGGAGGCGGACAGCCTGCACCACTACCATGAGAAACTCTGCCTTCTCCAGGTGAACTGCGCCGGACGCTACGCCCTGGTCGATCCACTCGCCATCGCGGATGTCTCTCCGCTCCTGGAACTGCTCGACGCGCACGAGCTTTGGTTCCACGGCGCTGATTACGACCTGACCATGCTCCGCCGCACCTATGGCTGGCGGCCCCGCGTCGTGCGTGACACCCAAATCGCCGCCCGCCTGCTCGGTGCCCGTCATTTCGGCCTTGCCGCGCTGGTTCATCATCATTTCGGACTCGAGCTGTGCAAGGCATCCCAAAAGGCGGACTGGAGCCGCCGCCCGCTGCCGCCAAACATGCTCAGCTACGCAGTGGATGACGTGCGTTATCTGCTGCCATTGGCGGACCTCTTGGTGGCTGGACTGCGTGAAAAGGGGCGCGAAGACTGGTTTCACCAGAGCTGCAAGTCACTGCAAGAGGACGTGGCCGCGCGTGACAACGCGCCCAGGGAGGATCCCTGGCGTGTGAATGGTTGCGGGCGCCTCCACCCAAAAGGGCTCGCTCTGCTCAAGGCCATGTGGGAGTGGAGGGAGGGCATCGCGCGCGAGCGTGACCTTCCTTGCTTCAAGATCATGTCAAACAAGCAAATGGTGGCGTATGCCGAGCAGTTCGAGGCCTCCCAGCCGCTCAATCCCCCCAACGGCTGGCGTCCGCGCTGGAAGAAGGAGTTCTTTGACATTATCACCGCGGTTGCAGGGTCCGATGCTGCCTCATGGCCATCCCGGCCTCGCAAGAGCAAGGGACGTCTCACGGACGCCCAGCGTGACGAGATCGACCGCTTGTGTCGGTTTCGCGACCAGGTCGCGGGGAGCTTGGAGATCGAGCCGTCCTTGATCGCTTCCAGGGGGACCATCGAGGAGCTTGTGGTGCAGGGCACGCCGGATCATCTCCTCATGGGCTGGCAGCATCAATTGCTGGCGGAGGGCATTCGTCAGGGGGATGATGTCGCGGTCACCACAGGCTGAAACCTACTGAGCCAGCCTTCCTGATCCGGTTGCTGAACAGCATCATGACCGTTCCACCCGCGTAGGCCAAGTTGGCCATCCCCACCCAGACCGGCAGGAATGAGTGGGGTATCAGCGGTGCCTTCACCGGCTCCAAGCCGGGAAACACTGTGGTTGTAAAATAGATTCCGCTGCTTGCCAGCACCGCAAACAGGCCCCCCAGCAGCCAGCGGCAGCAGCGTTGTTCGTTCATGAAGCCCAACATCGTGAACACGGTCGCGGCATACCAAACCAAAGCGCCACCAAACCACGCAAATAACTCATGAAACAACAGCAACGCCAAGATCGCCGCCCCGCCGATCATGTGGCACCACAGGAGTTTGCGCGCGAAGAGAATTTCCTCGCGGTATATGGCTCCTCGGTTGCGTTGCGCATCAAGCATGGTGTCCGGTCATCAGCGGGCTGTCGCCGCTCCCGGGACCAAGTTGTCGCGAATGAGGACATCTGGTCCTTCTTGCAGCGAAGGCCATGCCTCCTTCTTAGCAACTTTACGGCCACAGTCGAGGCAAAGGTTGCCCGTGATGATCAGGCTTTTCGCTGTTCCCGTGCTCCAAATGGCCGCTGAGGACAGCCCGGAAAACGTATTGCCGCTCACCACCAGTCCTTGCACGTCACCATCCAGCCATACCCCGGTCCCTTCGTCGGTTCCCATGGGGGTCTTCGCCTCCGCCGGCCGTTTGTCCAGGCCTTTGCCGATGTAGGTGTTGCAAAAGGTGTTGCCGGTGATCGTGTTTCGCTCCGACTCCGAGCCCACCCGCACGGAAAACTTGTGGGCGATGGTGAACGTGTTCGCGCTGAGCGTGCAGCCGCATGCGTCCCGCAGGTCGATCCCGCCCTCCAGGTGATGGGCGATCACATTGGCGCTCAGGGTGATGCCGTAGCAGTCCCGGTCCAGGATCACCGCCGTGCCGTTGCATTCCTCGATCATGTTCCCGCTCAGCACGGAGCCGTAGGTGTTCTCGATGATCACGCCGTTGCCCAGGTGGTCGTCGATGTTGTTGCCGTTCATGCACAGGTTGAAGGAGTCCGCGCAGCGCAGCGCGTCCTGGTTTTCCTCGAAGTGGTTCGCGTTCACCACAATGTCATGGCAGTCAAAGATCTCGATCCCGCTCTTCTTGTTGTAGGTGATGATGCAGTCGGCGATCCGCGGATCTTCAAAGCAACTGCGCAGGTGGATCCCGTGGCCGCCATGATGGTCGATGGACACGCCTTCGAGGTAAATCTCCTGGATATACTCCGCCAGGATGCCGTCGCCGCTCTTTTCCGTGCCGCTGATGCGCAGATCGGCGAGCTGTACCCTCCAAAGCCGCGCGGCCTTGTCCGTGTCCAGTTTCGGCGGGCGAAGATGAATCGCAGGTTCCCCGGACTCGTTTTTGTTCATGATGTGCGTCGCGGCGCCGCTGCCCACGATGCGCGTCTCCGCAGTCTTCACGCGCAAGGGCGCGTTGATCTCGTAGTTGCCCGGTGGGATCGTCACGATGCCGCCGCTCTCCGGCAGTGCGTCGAGAGCAGCTTGCAGGGAGGGAAACTTTGAGGCGTCCACCGTCACCGCGGGCGGGCCGGTTTGGGCATGAAGGGAAAGCATCGTCAGCAGCAGGGAAAGAAAGATTCTCATGGCACGCTCATCAACGCGCCGGGTTGCGCCCTTTCATCACGCGGCAGGCAGGCCGCCCTGCGTGCCATGCCGGCATTTCCGGTTGATTTGAACATGCAACGAGTGAAGGGCCGGTTTCGTACTTCTTCCCCCATGATCTCACGCCTTACCCTCCTGCTCGCCACGGCTTTGGCCGCCGGTTCCGCCCTGGCGGAGCCCAAAAAACTTCTCGTCGTCACGGTCACCACCGGATTCCGCCATTCATCCATTGAGACGGCGGAGAAAGTCCTTGCCAGTCTGGGCGAAAAGTCCGGAGCCTTCACCGTGGACTATGTGCGCCAGCCCGAGGGGCAGCCAAAGAGTCCGGGCCGCCCGCCGGTCAAAGGTGACAAGGACAGTGACGAGGCATTCAAGGCAAAGCAGGAGGCCTACAGCACAGCGCTGGCCCAGTTCAACGCGGCGAACAAACAGTGGGGCGACAAGGTGAAGGCCTACATGGCCGGTGCGATGGCGTTGGAGAAGATCAAGAATTACGACGGTTTTGTGTTTGCCAACACCACAGGTGATTTGCAACTGCCGGACCGGGAAGGTTTCATTGAGCTCATCAAATCGGGAAAGGCCTTCATCGCGATGCATTCAGGCTCCGACACCTACCATCCGTTTCGCGGCTACATCGACATGCTGGGCGGGGAGTTCGAGACGCACAAGGCGCAGGTCCAAGTGCAGCCGGTGGTCCACTCTCCGTTGCATCCTGCGGTCAAGACCGTTCCAACAGGCTGGAAGGTCTTTGACGAGATCTACATCATCAAAAGCTTCGACAAGAACAAGGTCCACGGCCTGCTCGGGCTCAATGCCCACCCGAATGACGCCACTCCAGGCTATTTCCCGATTTCTTGGTGCAAGGAGTTCGGCCAGGGGCGTGTCTATTACAATTCGCTCGGCCATCGCGAGGACGTTTGGGATCCGGAATGGAAAGCGGACACTAACGAGCGCAAAAACTCGCCCGAGATCGCCCGCACCTACCAGGAGATGATCCTGGGAGGGATCCGTTGGGCGTTGAAAATGGAGTCCGCCGAGTCGTCGCCAGGCAATATCCCGTGATCTGTGGCCGGCGGGTCCGCTGGTCCGGCTCAAGCTGCCGCCTCTTTCTGCGGCGGAGATGAATCTACGCTTGGCAGGAGTGTGGCGTGGCGGCTAGACTCACGCTCATGGCCCAGTACACCGTCCAGCCCGGGGACAATCCCACCAAGATCGCGAAGAAGTTCGGCATGACCCTCGCGCAGTTTCAAAAGATCAATCCCGATCTGGTGGAATGGGGCAGCGGAAACTGGAAAGTGCTCTTTCCCGGTCAGATCGTGAATGTGAGCGGCGTGGTCACCGGATTGCCGGCGGAGGCATCGGCAGGCGCGCCGACCAGTTTTGCCGCGCCGCCGCCGTGGATGCAGATCGCCATCATGGAGCAGGGCGTGCAGGAGTGGGCCAACGGCGACAATCCACGCATCCTGGAGTACCTGCGCAGTTGCGGCATTAGCGGCAGCCTGCTCAAAGACGAGACCGCGTGGTGCGCCGCCTTTGTGAACTGGTGCATCCTGCGCTCCGGCTACCGCCCGCAGGGTAGTGCCAAAGTCTCCGACTGGTGGGGCTGGGGCCGTCCGGTCGCGCCCACCTACGGCTCCATCTGCATTTTGCAGCCGCTCACCACCGATCAGGCCAGCAGCGGTCACATCGGCTTCCTCCATGCGCTGGATCAGACAAATGTGTGGCTGTTGAGCGGAAACTCGAAAAACCAGGTCCGCATTGCCGCGTATCCTCGCAACAAGCTCATCCACAACGCGCCCTACCGCTGGCCGGTGTGAGAGCGTGATGCGTGACGAGTGATGCGTGAGTCACGTTTGGCATTCTGTTCAGATTCACGCATCACTCGTCACGCATCACGTTTCCCATGAACCAAATCGACCTCAAAAACCGCGCCGCCATTGTCACCGGCGGCGCCCGTGGCATCGGCCATGCCATCGCCACCCGTCTGCTTCAATCCGGAGCCTCCGTTGCCCTCTGGGATCGCGATGAAAAAGCGCTCGCGGAGGCGAAGGCGGAGCTTGGCGCGCTCGGAGCCGTCCACACCGCCGCAGTGGATGTCACGGACCTTTCCTCCGTGCAAAACGCCGCCGCCAGCACCGCCGCCGCGTTCGGAAAAATCGACATTCTCGTCAACAACGCCGGCATCGCGGGCACGAATTCCAAGACCTGGGAGGCAGATCCCGCCGACTGGCGTCGCGTCATCGACATCAATCTGAACGGCCCTTTCCACTGTTGTCACGCCGTGATCCCGCACCTGCTCAAGAACGGCTATGGACGCATCGTGAACATCGCCTCCATCGCCGGCAAGGAAGGCAACCCCAACGCCGCGCACTACAGCGCCTCGAAGGCCGCCGTGATCGCGCTGACGAAGTCGCTCGGCAAGGAGCTCGCCACCTCGAATGTCATCGTGAACTGCGTCACACCCGCCGTCATCGAGACGGACATCCTCCAGCAACTCACGCAGCAGCACATCGACTACATGCTCTCGAAGATCCCCATGAGCCGCTTTGGCAAGAAGGAGGAGGCCGCCGCGCTCGTCGCATGGCTCAGCAGCGAGGACTGCTCCTTCACCACCGGCGCGGTCTTCGACCTCTCCGGCGGCCGTGCGACGTATTGATCGTCAAGAATCCCTCCAAAACCACGCCATGTTGAAACGGACTCTCTTCTTCCTCGCCGCAGCCTCCTTCGCTCTCGCTGACACACAGGCACCGCAGCGCTACAGCGGCGATTTCGTCATCAAGGTCGATTACCGCTATTTTTTGAGCAAACCAGAGGGCTACGAGGCCGGCAAGGAGAAGAAGTGGCCGCTCGTGGTCTTCTTGCATGGCAGCGGCGAGCGCGGTGATGACCTCGAGAAGGTCAAAGTCCATGGTCCGCCGAAATTGATCGCCGCTGGCAAGCCATTCCCCGCCGTCATCGCCAGTTTACAATGCCCCAAGGATGAACTTTGGAACCCGCATGGTGTGAAAGCCGTGACGGATCATCTCATCAAGACCGAGCGCATCGACCCGGCACGCGTCTATCTCACCGGCCTCAGCATGGGCGGTTTTGGCACCTGGGAGACGGCGTTTGAGTATCCGGACACGTATGCTGCGATCGCGCCCATCTGCGGCGGCGCGGGCGTGCGCTGGGTGCAGGCGCGGCGTATCGCGCACCTGCCCGCGTGGATCTTCCACGGCGACAAGGACGGCGCGGTGCCCGTGGAGTTCAGTCAGAAGATCCACGATGCGCTGAAGAAAACCGGCGCGCCGGTGAAACTGACGATTTACCCCGGCGTCGGCCACGATTCATGGACACGCACCTATGATGATCCGGAGTTCTGGAAGTGGTTGTTTGAGCAGAAGCGCGCCTCGTAGCGGAACCCGAAAGGCTTCCTCGCGCAAGGCATCGAGATGGAAGCCCGTTCCTGTCTCATGTCCGACCGCATTGTCTCCCTGTTCCTACTCCTGGCCATTGTCCTGGCTGCCTCCGCCCACTGCCAGACTCTCCCCGGCACCAAGCCGCTCACACCGAACCCCGATTTCTCCGCCACGATGGTCGCGGGGATCGACAAGATGGCGCTGCGGCTCATCGAGAAGTCGAAAGCCACGCGCAAACCTGCGCGCGAGAAGCTCAAGGCGGCGATTGGCATTGTGGATGAGCGCCTGCCGGTCACGGCGCTCGAATTCGTGGGCGACACGGCCTCCCCAGCGCTGCTGCATGAAACGGAGCAGTGCCGCGTGTTCCGCGTGCGCTGGCCCGTTTTCGACGGCGTGCATGGCGAGGGCATCTATGTGCAGCCAAAGGGCAAACCGCATGCGCGGGTCATCTACCTGCCGGATGCAGACGGCACGCCGGAGAAGCTGGTGGATGAGTGGCTGCTTACCACGGGCTGCGAGATCGTGATCCCGGCGCTGGTGAGCCGCGGGACGGAGTTCAGCACGAATGACAAGTTCAACGTGAAGACGAACATCCCGCACCGCGAGTGGGTGTATCGCCAGAGCTACGAACTGGGCCGCCACATCATCGGCTACGAGGTGCAGAAGGCGCTCTCCATCGTCGATTGGTTCAAGGCGCAGCCGGAACAGGTGCCGCTGCTCATCGCCGGCATCGGCGAGGGAGCGATGCAGGCCCTGCACGCCGCCGCCATCGACGAGCGCATCGACAGTGTGTACTCGATGGGCTACTTCGCGCCGCGTGAGGGCGTGTGGCAGGAGCCGATCGAGCGGAATGTCTTCGGCCTGCTGCGTGATCTGGGCGATGCAGAGGTGGCCAGCCTCATCGCGCCGCGTCCGCTGGTACTCCAGCATTTGTTTTATCCGAATCACGTCGTCTCGATGGAGGCTCCGAAGGGCGTGCGTGCCATCGCCGCACCCGGAAAGCTCTCCACGCCGGATTTGGCCGCCTTTGAGGCCGAAATCGCCCGCGCGAAGGCGCTCGCGCCCACCAGCCGCATCCTCTCGGCCACGCAGGAGACGAACAACGACCAGATCATCCGTCATCTGCTGCCCCAGGCCTCTGCCGACGCGGCGCTGAAGTCGCTGAAGATCACCGGAGCCACGATCACGCTCAAGCCGGACGCCACACGCCAGAAACGTCTTATCCGCGAGCTCGAGGCCTTCACGCAGCGCCTGCTCGTCACCACCGAGGCGGAGCGGAAGGCGCAGTTTTGGGACAAGCTGCCGCTCAAGTCGCTGCCGGAGTATGAGGCGCACACGGCGAAGGAGCGCGACCGCTTCTGGAACGAGGTCATCGGCCGCCTGCCCGACCCAAATTTGCCGATGAACGCGAAGAGCCGCTTCGTGCGCGAGACGGACAAGGTGGCGATCTATGAGGTCACGCTCGATGTGTGGGAAGATGTCTTCGCCTGGGGCTGGCTGTGCCTGCCGAAGGACCTCAAGGAGGGGGAGAAGCGCCCCGTCGTCGTCTGCCAGCACGGTTTGGAGGGCATCCCGGAGGACACGATCAACAATGATCCTCACGGGAAGGGATTCGGCCCGTATCAGGCCTTCACGCTGCGTCTCGCGGAGCAGGGATTCGTCACCTTCGCGCCGCACAACCCGTATCGCGGCATGCATGCCTTCCGCACGCTCCAGCGGAAGCTCAATCCGCTCGGCCTCACGCTCTACAGCGTCATCAACGGCCAGCATCAGCGCATTCTCGAATGGCTGAAGGCACAGTCCTGGACCCAGCCGGACAAGATCGCCTTCTATGGCCTCAGCTACGGTGGGAAATCCGCCATGCGCACGCCCGCGGTGCTGAAGGACTACTGCCTGAGCATCTGCAGCGGCGACTTCAACGAATGGGTGCGCAAGTGCGTGAGCACGGACATGCCGATGAACTACACCCACACCCACGAATACGAGATCTGGGAGTGGAACATGGGCCGCACCTTCAACTACGCCGAGATGGCCGCGCTGATCGCCCCGCGGCCCTTCATGGTCGAGCGCGGCCACAATGACGGAGTCGGCATCGACGAATGGGTGAACTACGAGTTCGCCAAGGTCCGCCGCCTTTACAACAAGCTGCAAATCGGCGACCGCACGACCATCGAGCACTTCGACGCCGGCCACATGATCCACGGCGTGGGCACCTATCAGTTCCTCAAGGAGAAGCTGGGCTGGAAGTGAGCTGCGGTCATGGCCGGTGATGATGATCAGTCATCATCGTCGTCGTCATCCTTCAGCCTTGGCATGGTGTGGATCACATTTCCATCGGGGTCGCACACGCTGACGACACCGCCTTCCGGCGTGGCGCAGGCGATCACGCCGTTGCTGCCGGTGTTGTTCAACGCCAGAAAGCCAGCCTCGTCCTTGGTGCCCAGCACCACGCGCTGGAGGCCCAGGTCGTTGTTGATCAGCAGCCGCCCGCCGTGGTCCGTGCCGTCCAGCGTCATCAATGGCGTGCCGTCCTGGGAACTCACCGACACCACGCCGCTGACCGGCCCGCCGGCGAGGGAGGCGACTCCGCCGGTGACCTCCTTCAGGCCGTAGGCACAGACCACGCCTCCATGCTCCGCCTCGCCCGCCATCACGAGCGGCCGGTTCCTGCCACGCACCAGCACGTGCGGTTTTCCCTCATAAACAGCCGAAGTGATGTCCGTGTCATTGTCTTGCGGGCCCGTCACGCGCATCAGCGCGGCGTCCTTGTTGGCGATGATGCGGATGCAGTCATGCTCCGCCACGCCGCGCATGGCCAGGCTGGAGTGGCTGCCGGAAATGTGGCTGAGAGACACCGAGTCGTTGCCGGCGGCATCCAGCAGTTGCACGCTGGCACTGTCCTTCATGGCGGAGATGTCCACCCGTTTGGTCCCGTCACACTCATTCAGCTCGATGGAGCTGCCAAAGCCGCCCGCCGCCAGGCTGGCCGCTGCCTTGTCGCCGGCGAGCCAGCCTTGGTTCACCGCCACACGGGCCATGTCCTTCGCGGCCATCAGGTGGATGCTGCTGGCGTCCTCCACGCCCCGCATGATGATCGCGGGGCCGTCTTTGCGCATCGTGACCGCCACGCCATCGGAATGGCCGGCCATCCCGACCATCATCAGGCTGCCCGCGTCGTCGGTGTGCAGCTTCATCTGCGTGTCGTGGCTGGCATTGGCAAAGATCAAGTCCGTGGAAGGGCGCGCCGTCTCGCTGCCGGGAAACTGATGCTGCTCGCTGTGAACGAGCACCGCACGCGCCTGACCGTCCGGGTGCAGCACCGCCACGGAGCCGCCGCCCGGCTGCGCGCGCATCACCGCGCCGCGCGCCTCATTCGTTCCCAGCACCGCCACCACGCCATGGTCCTTCTGGATGCAGATGTCCGTGCGCGCCTTCCAGTCCTTGCCACGCAACTGGATGTGCGGCTCGCCATCCGCGTGCATCGCCAGGCTGATCGCCGGCTTGGCGGCGTGTTCCTCCCCGTGGTAATAGAGTTTGATATAGCTGCCCTCTTCCGAGGAGCCGATATGCACGCCAAGGTGACGCGGATCGCTCCAAGGACGCACGAGGAGGTCCGTGCATTCGATATGGACCGTCTCCACGCCGTCGTCGTCCTTGTCGATGCACACCACCCTGCTGAGCCGGCTCAGGGCTGCTTTCATCGCGTCGAGTTCCCCGCGCATGCTCTCCATGGCGGCCTTCAGGTGTTGCAGTTCGTCACTCATGGCATCGAGGTGTGGTATCCTCGGAGCATACCGGGCACCGCCGCTCTCGCGCAAGTATCATCGCGCCTGCTTTCCCGTCCCCTGCCATCCATTTTTCTCCAAGCGGCCTCCCCTCACCCAGCGCCCAGCCGCTCCATCACCGCCACGATGGCCTTCTGGCGGTTGTCCACGCCCAGCTTCTTGAGGATGTGCTCCAGGTGGCGGTTCACGGTGTGGATGGTCACGTTCAGGATCATGGCGATCTCCGAGTTGGTCTTCCCCTCGCATACCCAGTGCATCACCTCCGCCTCCCGCGTGGTCAGGCCCAGGGATTGCAGGTGCCCGGTGGCCACATGCGCGGACTCCTCCCGCACCAGCAGGAAATAGCGCCCCTGGTTGCAGCGGCCCAGCGTCACGATCACGCGACGGTCCGGTTCGTGCAGTTCCAGCGGCGCGGCGGTGCCGCCGTTCTGGCGCTTCAGCCACGCGCACACGGTCTGCGGCAGCCGCTGCTGCGCCGCGCCCTCCAGCGTCTTGCCAAAGAACCAGTGCGCCGCCTTCCCCCCCTCCAGGATCTCACCCTCTGTGGAGACCACGATCAGCTCGCACACCAGCGCGGCGGGCGCGGCGGCATGCAGCCCGTCCGCCGCGGCGCGTGTCGTCTCCCCGGAAAAGGCCGTGGTGCGCCGTGCCTGCGCCACGCCGGAGCGAAAGGCCAGCTTGTGGCTCACGAGGCGCACTTCATCGCCATCCCGAAGGCGGCGCGCATGCTTGAGGTTCATGCCGTTGACGCGCACGCCGTTGCGGCTGCCCAGATCACTCAGCCACCAGTCGTCTCCATGGTGGAAGATCATCGCGTGGCGGCGGCTCACCTCCGCGTCGTCGAGCACCAGGTCGTTGTCCGTGCCGCGACCGATGAGAAAAGGCTGGCGCAGCGCGATGGCGCGGCCGTTCCAGAGCAGGACGTCATCAGCAGGTGTCACAGGGCGCGCGGGCATGGCGGCGAATGATGCGCACGCCGCCGCGCACGCGCAAGACGCGGCGTGTTGGCAGGATTGCCAATGGACGCGGCATCCGCGCCCTCACACCGCGCGGCGGCCACGGCGTCCGCTGATGGCCAGCAGTCCGCCGAGCAGCAGCAGCGCTCTCGACGGCTCCGGCACGCTCTCCACGATCTGGAAGCCGTTGATATAGGAGATGCCGTTGCCACCGGTGATGCTGAAGGTGAGATGGCTGCCGCTGAGGCCCTCAAAGCGCGTGTAGGTGCTGCCCGGCGTGGGGCTGCCGGGCAGCGTGCTGGTGGCCTCCACAAAGGTGAAGGGCGTGCCGCTGTTCCCGTCCACATAGCCCGCGCTGGTGTTGGAGACCAGCGGCGAGGCACCATAGTAGGACGTGCCGCCCGCGGCGTAGGTGTAGGTCACCCCGCTGAAGAGCGGCTGGTTGTAGATGATGAGATCATAGGCCGCGTAGGGGATGGAGGACACGCTGAAGGACATCGTGCCGCTGGCGGCCAGATTGGTGTCCATCAGCCATTCATCACCGATCGCGGCGGCGCTGTTGTACCAGCCCAGGCCGACGAAGGAACCGGTGACAGAGAGCGACGCGCCGCTGGCCGCGCCCGTGCTGTCATTGAGCATCACGCTGCTGACCGGCGTGCTGGTGATGTTCTGCCAGTTCATCTGCGGCACCACGCCGGCGCTGGTGCCGGCGGGCAGCAGATGACCGGATGCGACAGGCGCGAAGTTCACCCCGATGGTGGTGGCGGACACGCTGGCATCACTGACGAGCAGCACCACGGTGAGGACACAGGCCCGGAGAATCCAGGCAGGAGAAGTGCAGGACGTTTTCATGGCGGGCACGAGTTACGGCGAGATTACCAGGAAACGCCGCCCGTCGTCAATCACCAAGCCGCCGTATTGGCAGACCTGCCAATACCCGGCGGAAGCGATTTGCGCTAAAACACGCTCATGCCTGCCGCGCCACAGACCTGGGACAGCTCGTTCTCGTGGGATTCTCCCTCAGCAACCTGGGATGCCGTCCTGCCCGCGCCGGTGAAGCCGAAAAAGAAGCCCTTCCGCCGATCCCCCAAGCCAACCGCAACGCAACCACCCATAGCCACCACCATGAGCACCACGTTCCAATACCACGTCGCCCCGAAATCCACCGGAGGCTTCACCACCCGCGCCGTGCGCCGCGCGCCAGCGGATCAAACCGCCCTCCTGGCCGCCATCGCCACGCAGGCCGGCATCACGCCGGAACAGACCACTGCGGCGATCACCGGCTTCTTCAACAAAGTGCTGCAATGCGCCTCCGGCTGTGATTGGAGCCCGGAGATGTTCGGCATGATCTCCTTCCGGCCCACCAGCGGCGGCAGCGGCGCGCTGCCCACCGATTTTCATAACGCCGATGACATCAACGCGGACGTTTCCATCAGCTTCACCGCCGAGGCCATCCGCCAGTGGCGTGCCACGCTCACGCTGGAAAGCCTGGGCGAGGTGGGCAAGATCACACCGGTGATCGAGACGATCATCCGCCAGCCGGACATGGCGGTGGACAAGTACACCGCGCTGGGGCTCTGCCAGGTGCGCGGCGATCATATGAACCTCGATCCCACCGATCTGAACCAGGGCGTCTTCCTGAAGGCGGGCAGCGATCCAGAGGTGCGCGTGACCGGCTACGCGGCCATCGAGCCCACTTCCATCGTCTTCCTCGTGCCTGCCGGCCTCACCGGGGCGCTGCAGGTTCGCATCGCCACCTTCATCAATGGCAGCGTGCGCAGCTACACCTACACGAACCTCATCACCACGCCGTGAACACCCCGCGCACCCGCCCGGAGGCCCCGGCGTGTCCGAGATGCCAATACGGCACCTCCGCGCCACTCACCCGCCGTGTCGCCGGTCGCGATACGGCATGTGGGAGCGGCGCGCCCGGCGTATCACCTGCGGCGATACGCCGTATCACAGCGGCAAAGACGGCGTGTGCACGCGGCGCACACGCCGTGTCACCGGCGCGCATGCGGCGGGTGGGCGGGCCTGATACGGCGGGGGGGCGGGCTGGAGGCGCCGTATCCGCCTCCATGACCCGGCGTATGTGCCGCGCCGATACGCCGGGTGCGCGTGGCGCATGCGCCGTATCCGCACCGCGCACCCCGCCCCGTGGTCGTCGCAGCAGCCCCCGGCGCAAGGCGATGGCCGGGTGGGCAACCGACCCCGCATGCTCCCCAGCCCCCCACGGGCCTGCGCCCGCAGCCACGTCCCCCATCTCCTGATCTCCCAGTCCCTCATCTCAACCTCTCGTCCCATGTTCGACCCCGCCCAGCCCGCCACGAACTCCGCGCTCTCCAGCGCGGTCATGCGTTCGCAACTCACCAGCCTCAAGGCGCTCATTGATGCCATCCTCACCCTCACCGCCGCGCAGGTGGACGACGTGACCACGCTGAATCCCGGTGATCCGGCCACGGTGGCCGTTTCCGTCACAGGAAGCACGCTGCACTTCACCTTTGGCATCCCGCGCGGAGACACCGGCGCGCAGGGGCAGCAGGGACCGCCCGGCGAGGTGTCGCAGGTGCAGCTCGATGCCGCCATCGCCGGCACGGCGGTCAATCCCGGCGCGGTGTCCCCGCTGGGCCAGTCCGCCTTCAGCTACTACGACCAGACGCAGATGCAGAACGTGCTGGACAAGGTGGACGAACTCCTCAACGCGCTGAAACGCATCACCTGACCCACGCAGCCCCCAAAGCCCCTCGTTCTGACGGACGAGCCTGCGCCGGCAGGCGAACCGGCCTGCAAACGGTTTTCTCCTCCCTTGACCGCTTCACCACCACTCTGATACCCTCATCACCATGCCGGACGAAACGCCTCCTCCACCCGCATTCGATCCCGATGCCGCCACGCTCCCGGTGGCCGGTCCGCAGCCCACCCTGCCGCGCGGGGAGATCGAACTGCCGCTGCCGGAGGAGCTGACCGCGCTGCTGCCCGCAGGCAATTACCACGTCGAGAGCTTCCTCGGCCAGGGCGGCATGGGCGCGGTGTACAAAGGCACGCAGGTGCGCCTGAAGCGCTCCGTGGCCATCAAGATCATGCGGCGGGACCAAGGGCAGGACTACGGCTTCGAGCAGCGCTTTGAGCGCGAGGCGCAGGCCATGGCAAAGCTGAACCACCCCAACATCGTCAGCGTCATCGATTATGGCGAGGCCGGGCCGGATTACCTCTACATCGTGATGGAGCTGGTGGATGGCGCGGACCTCATGGACGTGATCCGCGGCGGCCAGATGACGCAGGATATGGCCCTCAGCCTCCTGCCGCAGATCTGTGACGCGCTGCAGTTCGCGCACGACCACGGCATCGTCCACCGTGACATCAAGCCCAGCAACATCATGGTCACGCGCGATGGCCGCGTGAAGATGGCCGACTTTGGCCTGGCAAAGCCCATGGACGGCATCGAGAGCGGCTTCCGCACGCAGACCGGCACCGGCATGGGCACGCCGGACTATGCCGCGCCGGAGCAGTTCGACCCGAACGGCCACATTGACCACCGCGCGGACATTTATGCGCTCGGCGTCATGATCTACCAGATGATCACCGGCCAGCTCCCGCGCGGCGCCTGGAAGGCCCCCTCCGAGCGCGCGCCGGTGGCCCCGCAGTGGGACGACATCGTCTCCCGCGCCATGCAGAGCGATCCCAGCGACCGCTACCAGGCCGCCAGCCAGATCAAGACGGACGTCAGCAGCATCGTGATGGGAGCCAAAAGTGATGCGGGCACTCCTGCCCGCAAAGAGAGCACCGCTGCGGGCAGGAGTGCCCGCATCACTTCCGAATCCCCGCCTGCGAAATCCCGCGCGCCCCTGATCTTCGGGCTCGTCGTCGGCGCGGTGGTGATAGCCCTCGGTGTGTTCTTTGCCTTCAAGAAGCCAGATGGCACCGCGGTGGCCGCCGGCACGCCTCAGCAGCCCGCACCGGCATCGCCTACACCTGGCGCATGGAAGTCCGCTCCACCTCCCGCCATCGCGGCTCCTGCGCTACCCGAGTCCGGCTGGAAGCCGCTGCTCAGTGACGCGGATTGGAAGACCCACTGGCCTGGGGAGAGGGAGTTCGTCGATGGCCGGGTGCATCTGATCGCCTTCTCGCTGCTCAAGCCGATGCCCTCGGCCAATGGTGCCATTCGCGCCCGCATCCAATGGCGCGAGGGTTCCAAGAACGTCGCGCTCATCGCGCGTGAAGTCGGGCGGAAGAAGGGGAACTACAAGCTCACGGTAAATGCCACCGGTCTCGCGCTGAATGTCCTGGGCGACGAGGACAAGGTGCTCGCCACACCCGGGCTGCACGACTTCGCGCAACCGCTGGAGAAAGGTGCCGTTCTGACTGTCGAACTGCGCCTGCAAGACGACCACCTCACGGTGCTGCTGGATGGCGCCACGGTCATCACGGCGCAGAACTCCGCTCACGCCACCGCTGGCGGTTGGGGCATCATCGCAGGCAACGGCTGGTTCGAATCCGTCGAAGTCCAGCCGCTCCCGGCTGCCGCCAGCACGGCACCGCAGACCGAGGAAAAGTGGCGCGACTGGCTGGTGGAGGCGCGGGACAAGACCTTCTTCCCCAACGTCTTCACCGAGGCGGGGGGCAAGCTCGTGGTCGCGCGCACGGGCGGACTGACGTGGGAGTATTCGCTCATGGCCCGCGACATGGCCGTGCGCGCGACGTGGTTGCCCGCAGACCTGCCGCCGCTGATTCCCGAGGTGATGGCGCGCACCGCCACCGACGGCACCGGGCGGCACTACGCCGCGCGGGTGGTGGATGGCAAAGTGCATCTCTCCGAGCGGCGGCAGTCCGGCGGCACCACCAGCACACGCACCATTCAGGAATGGCCGCTGCCCGCCGGCTTTGATCCCAAAGCCGATCAGGTGCTCGAAC
This sequence comes from Verrucomicrobiaceae bacterium, assembly GCA_015075365.1. Lineage (GTDB taxonomy): Bacteria > Verrucomicrobiota > Verrucomicrobiia > Verrucomicrobiales > Verrucomicrobiaceae > Prosthecobacter. Next base: position 479,929 of record JABTUN010000002.1, on the reverse strand, counting down.
TGCGCGTGGTGGCCGACCTGCTCACGGTGCGCCTCAACGGCCACGAGATCGGCAGCGTCCGCGACAGCGCATTGACGCACTCCGGCACCGCCGGCGCTTTTGCCACCAAGGGCACAGTCATCCGGAAGCTCGAATACCTGAACCTCGATGCGCCCGAATCGACGACCGCCAGCCAGCCTCCCGCTTCCGAGAAATGGCAGGACCTTATCGCCGCCGGCGGCTGGCCCGCGCCGTGGACCATCGAGAACGGCGTGCTCACCCGTCCCGCGAAGACGCTGGCACAGCGCAAATGGGAGGCCGGTGTGCGCGACTGCGCCTGGCGTGTGACGCGGCGCTGGGACGGCGGCTGGTATGACCTGCAACTGGGCCTGCGCAGCCGGGGCAACAAGGGCGTGCGCCTGGAGTTCCTCGAACTGCCGCAGCCCGATGTGATCTTCATGCGCATCAGCAGCAACAAGGAGAAGCTTGGCGAGGGCAGGACGACGCGCCGCTATCAGAAGGGCGAGCTCATCACCATCGAGTTCCGCGCCGTGGGTGCGCGCATCACCGCCTCGATCAACGGTGAACTCGTGGCCAGCGCCGAAGAGACGACCACCACCAGCGGCGCTTACGATATCTGGACGAACTACGGTGACGCGCCCGCCTTCCACAAGGTGGAGTTCCTGAACCTGGACGGGACGGCCCGGTAGTGGTGGTAGCAACCGCAGGAAAGGCCGTGCCGCATCCTTTGCCACAACAACGGCGAAGGGTTCACCCTTCACCAACGCACTTGGCATGAAGTTCGTCCCGCTCCCATCACCTGCAGGCCGACGGATGGAAGACAGGTGCCCTTTCCACCAGGAAGGAAGGCGCCTTACGGCAGCGGCTTCACAGCCACAGCACGGATGAAGCGGCGGTCATTGCCAGTCCAGGTGACGATGCGCGTGGTCGTGGTGCCGGGATCGGGGGCGAAGGTGCCATGCGCGGAGTTCTGCCAGTTCACGAGGTCGTCGCAGGTCTCGATGCGGTAGAGGCGTGACGGATCGCTGGTGAAGGTCACCGTGGCCTGCGTGTTCCCGCCGCTGAACGTGGTGCTGGCGACTTTGAGATAGTCCGTGGCATCATCCGGCTCGGTGCCCGCGCGGTATTCGGCAAGGTCGCCGACGCCGTCCTTGTCCGTGTCACTGGCGGCGGTGGCGGTGGTGAGATCGGGGAAATGCGAGCGCTCCCAGGCATCGTCGATGCCGTCGCTGTCACTGTCCGTCACGCGCATGGCGGTGGTGACAAGCGAGCCACCGCCGAGATTGATCCAGCCGAGGTTCACGCTGTAGGCGTAGCCGCTGAACGCACCGGTGAGCAGGTTCACGCGCGGCCGGTTGGGCGACACAGGCGCGGCCCAGCCAAAGTTGATCCACCCCACGTTCGCGCCATAAGCCATGCCGCCAAGATTGCCCGCGCCGTCGTGATTCACGCCGTAATCCGTGGCGCTGTCGTTCTGGTAGGCAAAGCCGTTGGCCGGGCTGCCGTCGCCAAAGTCAATCCAGCCGACGTTCACACCGAAGGCGTGACCGGAGAGGAAGGAACCACCAAACACGACGCCATTTGGCGAGGCGGGCTGGTCCGGGCGCAGATTCAACCAGCCGGCATTGGCGCTGTAGGCATGCTTGAAGGTGGCGCTGATGGTCGAATCGGCGTGCAGGGACGACGAGAGAAGCAACACACTGCCGAGGCCGGTCGTGAGGCGCTGGAGGGCTCGTTTCATGGCGGATCAAGAATGAGGCTTGCGATTCAGTTCCGTTTCAGGTGTAATCATCGCCGCTGGCGGAATTCTCCTTCATTGAACCACCACCGCACGAGATATGAAAGCATTTCTTCACTCCGCGTTCGGCCTTCTGGCGCTGACATCACTTACCCTCGGCCAAGGCTCGCTCACACCGCCCGGACCTCCTGGCGTGACCATGAAAACGCTCGACGAGGTGCAGCCGCGCACGCCAATCAATTCGGTGACGACACCGGGAGACAGCGGTGCCACGTTCAAGATCACGCAGCCCGGCTCGTATGTCCTCACCGGAAACCTCACACCGGCCAGTGGCAAGCATGGCATCCAGATCGTGCTCGCCACCTCGGGGCGCGTGGAGATCGACTTGATGGGCTTCACCATCAACGGTGCCAACGCGGGCGCGGGTAAATCCGGCATCCGGGTGGATGCAGGCGCGGGCAACGACACCGCATGCAGTTACATGATCAAAAACGGCAGTCTGCGCGGCTTCAGCGCCGCGAACATCAAGGTCGATCCCGCCTGCCTCGGCGACACCGGCACACACGAGGTCGGACACTGGTCGGGGCTGACGGCGGTGGAGACCTCCGGCAGGCTGACCATGACGAACTGCCGCATCCAGGATCCCACCGGCTCCGCCATCGTCGCAGGAGCCGAGTCGAGCTTCACCGGGTTGGAGATTCGCGACAGCAGCGCCGGGCCGGAGCCGCTCATCGTCGCCAGTGGCGGCAATTTCTCCCTCGACGATGTCCTGGTCTCCTCCGTCTCGACAGGCAACGCCAATCAACCCGCGATCCTGCTCGGTCCGGGCTCCAGAGTCCGCGGCCTGACCGCGCGCTTCTCCGGCGGCACCTACACGGGCACGGTGCTGGGCACGACGAGCGGCTTTTCGGAGGTGTCCGGGTTGAACGTGGAGTTCCTCAATGTGACCGCTGCCGCAGGAGTGTCCTCCTTTACCACCTCGGTCCAGTATCCTTATGAACTCACCTCCAGCCAGGGCCCCTACCAGATCAAGGCGGTGAACAGCACCTTCAGCACCGCGGTGGGCGTGATGCCCTCCGGTCTTGCCAGTGATGACTACTGCCCGCGCATCGTTATGGACGGCACCACGACCACGCCCGCCGCGCTCTCGCTCACCAGCGATAATTTCTGCCCGCTCTTCGCCAGTGTGACGATGGGAGCCTCCGTCTCCATCACCGACGCGGTGATCAAGGTGTCCGGCTCCGGCAACACCATCCGCGCCAACATCACCGGCATGCCCGGCGGTAGCACGGGCATTCGATTCCTCTCCGGCTCCGGCAACACCGTCGAGGGCAGCACCTTTGTCGGCCGTGGGGACAGCGCCATCACCGCCGTGCGCCTTGATGCCACCGTGACGAACACCCTCGTGCGCAACAACCGCGGCAGCCGCTGGTTCAGCGGCAGCGTCATGGTCAGCAACCTCGGAGACAACACCAACGCCATCGCCCCGGTGGCCAATTCGACCAACCTCGGCACGAACTCGAACCCGATGTCGAACTTCGTGCAGTGAGGCTGCTCAAGGCGGATGGCGGTAGATGCCCTGGATCGCCCTCTCGCGCGTGTTGGTGTCGAGTTGCAGGTCGGAGCGCGGCACGGCCTCGTCGTGGCGGCGGTCCCAGCCGAAGTAGCTCGTGCGCACGGTGCCGTCCTCCTCGAAACCCGTGATCGTGGCCGCCCACCAGGTGTCACCCCATTTGAGCTGGATCTCCTGGCCTGCGTGGAGCGGTGTCTCGTCCGTCACCGGCCGGTTGCTGGATGGAATCGGCCCTGGATTGAACTGCACCGCGCCAGTCATCAACTCGCTGAACTCCTCACGGCTCAACACGCTGCCCGGTGCCGGAAAATCATCCCGCCGCGGGCTCAGGGCCTCCGGCGGCAGCGTGTAGGTGGTCGGCACGCCGGACTTGTTCGGCAAATAGGGCGTGACCGGCACCGCCGCCGCCGCTTTCGCGTTCTGCTTCAGCAGTTCCTGGCGCAGCGACGCGTTTTCCTGCCGCAGTGCCGTCACCTCCGCCTTCAACTGCAGAATCGCCTCAGACTGCGCCGCCGGGTCCATGCCGCCGGGTGAAACGACCACCGTGGGCTGCTGCGCGGAGGTTGGGGAGGCCTGCGGCCTCGCGGCGGACGCATCCTCCGGCCGGTTGACCGGTTCATCGCAGCCGACCAGTCCGGTCAGCGCGATGGCGGCGGCGGTGCGCAGGACGCGTCTCATGCGCGCATCCTACCCGGAGGCACCGGTCCGCCGCCAGCATAAAAAACAGCGCCATCTCACGGTGACGCTCACTTTTTCAGCAGATCGCGGATCTCCGTCAGCAGCACGATGTCGGCGGCGGGAGCCGCTGGAGGCGCCTCCTCCTCTTTCTTCTTCATCATCGACATGAGCTTGTTCACCGGCTTCACGATGACAAAGAAGATCACCGCCGCGGTGATGAGGAAGCCGATGATGGCATTGATGATGACGCCCAGGTCGAAGGGGCCGAGGGGCAGCGTGACATTCGGGTCCTTGCCGCCGCTGGCCAGCTTGATGAGCGGTTCCACGATGCCTTTGGTGAAGGCAGCCACGATGTTGCCGAAGGCCGCGCCGATGATGACACCGGTGGAGAGGTCCACGACGTTGCCTTTGAGGATGAACTTTTTGAATTCGTCGAGCATGGGATGAGTGGGTGAAGGGTTGCGCCGCTCATGACACCACGAACCGCGCCAGCCCGTCAACAATTCTTCTCACCTCCAACATTTCACCGTAGCGAGCGCGGAATGAACACCGCCTGCATCCCCGCCGCCTTCGCCGCCTCCAGGCCGCTGTTTCCGTCTTCCAGAACCAGGCAGTGCTCCGGGGCGATGCCCATGCGCTCCGCCGCCAGCAGAAACATGTCCGGCGCGGGTTTGCCGTGGCGCACGAGCTTCGGTGTGATGATCGTGTCGAAAAGATGAAGGAGCCCGGTGGCCTCCAGGCAGCCGCGCACGGTCGGCTCCTCGCTCCCGGAGGCCACCGCCATCGGGAAACGGCCGTGCAGCGACCGCGCAAACGCCGCCACCGGCTCCACCGCCCGCACTTCCGGGATGCGCCGGCGGAAAATCTCCATCTTCGTCTCGTCCACGGCCACGGGATCGACATTCGTCCCGTGCCGGGCGTTCAGGATGCGCACCACGTCCTGCTCCTTCACACCGGCGTGCGCGTAAAACACCTCCTCGGTAAACTCAAACGGCGCGCCGTGGACCTTCAGCGCCTCCACCCACGCGATGTAGTGCAACGGCATCGAATCAACGAGCGTGCCGTCGCAGTCGAAGATGTAGGCTTGAAAAGGGTGGTCGGGGATTTGCAGGCTCATGAATGAAGAAGCCATTTCCAATGACGAATGCCGGGAGAATGTCGAATGCCAAATGCGTCACTGTCTGGAGATGTTCCTAACGGACAGACACGGTGGCGCGTTCCACGGGCATGGGCCAGAACCGACTCGTCATTGCACTGCTGTTCGTGGTCGTGCCGTGGCTCGCTTTGCAAAAGGGCGGGCGGCATGAACCGGCTGTTGATGCCCTTTTTGCCCGCATCCGTCATGAGTGTGATCCGGCCAACCCTGAGGCGGACTATGCCTGGTCACAGCGCAGCATGCCGACCGAGCGAAACCGTGAGGCCATCATCGAGGACTTCCGTCGTCTCGGGCCGGCCATCCTGCCTGCGGTGCACAGAGAGATGGCGCATGAGCCGGACGCGGAGGTGCATGGCATGCTGATCGTGGTTGCCGCCGCGCTGGGGGATGGCGATTCGTTGAAGTGGGCAGGGCAGGAGATGGCGAGGTCAGCCTTTCCCGCCGTGCGCATCAGCGCGGCGAAGACGCTGCGCCGGCTTCAGGATCCGCGTGCCTTCGAGTGGTTCCTCTCCGCGCTGAATGACGAGCACTATGTCGTGAATGGCGGCTGCGGCAGTCTGCGGGAACGTTTTTATCCCGTGCGCAGCATGGCCCATCTGGCGCTGCGGGAGATCGCCGCCCGCCACCCGGAGCATCCCATGGTGAAGAAGTGGAGGGGTCATTTGGCGCTGCTGGCGCACGGGGACACTTTTGAGGATCTCTGGAGAAGGATGATGGAGACGAGGCTGCGCCAGGCGGACGCTCTGGCGCGGGAGATGCTGCGCCAGAAGCTGGAGCCGTGATCCCGACGCAAGGCAGGCATTTGTGAGCCGTATCTTGCACCGCGCATGCAGGCACGTCTCACCGCTCTCATTTTGCTCACTCTGACCGTCATGGCACGCTCCGCCGACATGACGCCGGACCAGCGTGCCTTCTTTGAGTCGAAGATCCGGCCCGTGCTCGTGAAGCAGTGCTACGAGTGCCATTCGCAGACCTCGAAGAAGCTCGGTGGCAAACTGCTGCTCGACGCGCCGTCCGAAATGATCGCCGGTGGCGAATCGGGGCCCGCGGTCATTCCGGGAAAACCAGATGAAAGCCTCATCGTGCAGGCCGTGCGCTACGACGGCCTCGAAATGCCGCCGAAGAAGCGCCTGCCGGAGAATATCGTGAACGATTTCGTCGAGTGGGTAAAAATGGGCGCGCCTGATCCGCGCACCGAACCGCCGAAAGTCGTCCGAAAAGCCCCGCAGGAGCCCCTTTGGTCCCTGAAGCCCATTTCCGACCCCAAGCCTCCCAAAGTTCAAGACACCGCCTGGCCGCGCCAAAGCCTCGATGCCTTCATTTTGGCCAAGATCGAGCAAAATGGCCTCCAACCCGCCCCCGATGCCGAAAAGGCCGTTTTGAAGCGCCGCCTCTCCTTCGACCTCATCGGCCTTCCACCGTCGGACTCGTCCGACATGTCAGACCTGTCTGACTATGTCGATTCGCTCCTCAACTCGCCCCACTTCGGCGAAAAATGGGGCCGCCACTGGCTCGATGTGGCCCGCTACGCCGAATCGAACGGCAACGACGGCCTCTCGCGCAATCCGAGCTTCCCGCATGCGTGGCGTTATCGCGATTACGTCATCCGCGCCTTCAATGAAGACCTGCCGTATGACCGCTTCATTGCCGAGCAGATCGCTGGAGACTTGCTTCCCGCCGATTCACCCGCGCAGCGGGATCGCCAACTCATCGCCACCGGCTTGCTCGCGCTCGGCGCGAAGCCTGCGAAGGCGATGAACGAGAACTTCGAGATGGATGTCATCGCCGATCAGATCAACGTCATCGGCAGCGGCATCCTCGGCCTCAGCGTCGGCTGCGCACGCTGCCACGATCACAAGACCGATCCCATCCCGACACGCGACTACTACGCGCTCGCCGGCATCTTCAAAAGCACCGAGACCCTGTGGGGCGCCGCGGCACGCGAGGGCCTCACCGCACCGCAAACACCGCTGCACGAGCTTCAAGCCGCCGCCAAAGTGATGCCGCGTGCCGAGGTGGAGCCCATCATCGCCTCCAACAAGCCGCGCAAAACGCCCGCCAAAGCCTCCTTCACCTACGCAGCCGACGCGCCGCTTGCCATGGGCGTGCGCGACGCCAAAAAGATCGAGGACTGCAAACTCAACATCGACGGCGAATCCAAAAAACTCGGCGCCGCCATCCCGCGCGGCTTCCTCAGCGCCTGCGGCGGCGGCACCGTCGCCGATTTGAAGCAAAGCGGCCGCCTCGAACTCGCCAAGTGGCTTGCCAGCCCGCAGAACCCGCTCACCGCCCGCGTCTTCGTGAATCGCGTGTGGCTCCAACTCTTCGGCGAAGGCCTCGTGACCACCCCGAACGACTTCGGCCTCTCCGGCGAGCGCCCCACGCATCCCGAACTCCTCGACCACCTCGCCACCCGCTTCATGCGCGAAGGCTGGAGCATCAAAAAGCTCATCCGCAGCATCGTCCTGAGCCGCACGTATCAACAAACCAGCTTGGAGCCAAGGGCGAAGAGCATAGAGTCCCAAACCATCGCTTCCCGCGAAGCGTCTGAACTCTCCGCCCTCCGCTCTTCGCTCTTTGCCATTCACCAGCGTCGTCGCCTCGATGCCGAAACGATCCGCGACACCATGCTCTTCGCCACCGGCGACCTCAATCCGCAGCCCGCGAGCGGTTCACTCATCCAGCATCGCGATGTGCTCATCAATGAGTTGCCATCGCTGCATCAGCCGAGCACGCAGCGCAGCGTCTATCTGCTCATGCTGCGGAATTCGATGCCGCCGGAGCTCACGCCCTTCAATTTGCCGGATGCCACCACCGTCCTCGACAAGCGAGACAATTCCGCACTCGCCACGCAGTCGCTTTACTTGCTGAACAACAACTTCGTCATCGAACAATCCCGCCGCTTCGCGAAACGACTTCTCCAAACACACGTCGAGCCAGAAAAACGCATCACACAGGCCTATCGCCACGCGTTAGGCCGCGACGCCACCACGGCCGAACTCCAGCGCGGCCTCGATTTCCTCCGCGAAGCCGATGCGATGCTTGTTTCGACGCAAACCGACCACCCACGCCGCGAACTCGACACTTGGGCCGCGTTTTGCCAGGCCCTGCTCGCCAGCAATGAACTGCGCTATGTGGATTGACGAGTGATCGCCGGGCCTCACTGGACAGCTTCCAGCAATTTCGCAATCACCTGGTCCACGGTGATGCCCTCCGCCTCCGCCTTGTAGTTCACCAGGATGCGGTGGCGGAGCACGGGCAGTGCAAGGGCGCGGATGTCGTCCATGGTCACATGGGCGCGGTTGTGCAGCACGGCGCGGGTCTTGGCGCCGAGGACGAGGTTCTGGCTGGCGCGAGTGCCCGCACCCCAGCTCACCCATTGATTGATAAAGTCGGGCACGCCGGGGCGGCGCGGACGGCTGGCGGCGGAGAGGCGCACGGCGTAGCGGGCCACATCCTCGGCGATGGGCACCTTGCGGACCAGTTGCTGGAAGGCCAGTAGTTGCTCGCCGGTGAAGAGGCGCTGCACGGGCTCGCCCTTGCCGCTGGTGGTGCGGGTGACGACCGCCACCTCGTCATCCTCGCTCAGGTAGTCGATGATGATGTTGAGCATGAAGCGGTCGAGCTGCGCCTCCGGGAGCGGATAGGTGCCCTCTTGTTCGATGGGGTTTTGCGTGGCGAGCACAAAGAAGGGCTCCGGCAGGTGCAGCGTCTTGCCGTTCACCGTCACCTGGTGCTCCTGCATGGCCTCCAGCAGCGCGGCCTGGGTCTTGGGCGGCGTGCGGTTGATCTCATCGGCCAGGATCATGTTGGCAAAGACCGGGCCGCGGTTGAAAACAAGCGCGCGTCCGCCCTCCGGCGTGTCTTCGAGGATCTCCGTGCCGGTGATGTCCGAAGGCATCAAATCCGGCGTGAACTGGATGCGCTGGAAGCTCAGGTGGCAGACATCCGCCACCGTTTTGATCAGCAGCGTCTTCGCCAGGCCCGGCGCGCCTGTGATGAGGCAGTGACCACCTGCCAGCAGCGCGATGAGCATCTCATCGACGACATGCTGCTGGCCCACGATGACCTTGCCGACTTCCGCGAAGAGACGCTGGCGTGCGGTGGAGAGGATTTCGACGACCTGGCGTTCGGAGAGCGGGGAATCGGACATGTGGAAGGTGAGGAGGTGGAGCCGGGAAAGAAACGTCCGGAGCAAGAGGGAGATTGCCAAAGAACGCGCTTTGCATGAAAGATGGCGCGCCGATGCCGCACACCACCTCCCTGCACGAGAAAATCTGGACCGGAACCGCCGTCTCGGCGGGGGTCGCCCATGCGGTGGTGCATGTGCTCAAGGACCATTTCGACGAGCCGGATGATGATGCCATCTCCGCGGACATGGTGGAGCACGAGATGGAGCGTCTGCACGCCGCGCTGGCCGTGACGCGGCAGGAGATAGAGGGCTTGCAGACCGCCATGGGCGCTGAGCAAGGCAGCGCTGAGAGCGAGATCTTTGAAACCCACCTGCTCATCCTCCAGGACGGCTCCATCCTGAAGCAGGTGGAGAAGACCGTGCGGGAGAAGCTCGTCTGTGTGGACGCAGTGTATTACCGCCTCATGACGCAGCACATGGAAAGGCTCCGCGGGCTGCCGGACGCCTACCTGCGGGAGCGCTTCCTGGACATCAAGGACGTCACGCAGCGTGTGATGAGGCATCTGCGCGGCGAGCTTCTGGAGACACCGATGTTTGACGAGCCCGTCATCATCGTGGCGCATGACCTCACGCCCTCGGACACCGTCGCGCTGGATCGCAGCAAGGTGCTGGGCTTTGCCGTGGAGGCCGGCAGCGCCGTCTCTCACGCGGCCATCATCGCCAAATCTCTCGCCATCCCGGCCGTGGTGAAGCTGCATGGCATCTGCGACAGCCTGCACAGTGGCGACACCGTCCTGCTGGATGGAGAGGAAGGGGCGCTCATCCTTAACCCGGCGGCGGAGACGCTCGCGCGCTACCGCACCCGCGAGGAGCAGGCGGAGCGGCGCGAGGATGTCTTCCAGGTGGAGCGCCATGCTCCCGCGGAGACTGTCTGCGGTTGCACGATCTGTGTGGGAGCCAATGCAGAGTTTGTGGAGGAGGTGGACATTGTCCGGGACAGCGGCGCGGAGGAGGTGGGGCTTTTCCGCACCGAGTTTTTGCATCTGGAGAGTCCGGACGCCAACGAGGATGAACTGGCGTCCGCCTACAGCCAGGTGGTGCGCGCGCTCGCGCCGAAACGGATCGTCTTCCGCACCCTCGACCTTGGCGGCGACAAAGTGGACGAGCGCCTCGCCGCCGAGCCGGAGCCCAATCCCTTCCTTGGCTGGCGCGGCATCCGCATGTCCCTCGGCCGCCTGGATCTGTTCAAGCGCCAGCTTCGCGCCCTGCTCCGCGCGGCCGTGCATGGACGAGTCGGCATCATGTTCCCGATGGTTTCCGGGCTGGAGGAGGTCCGCGCCGCCAAGGCGGTCCTCGCCGAATGCGCCGCCGAGCTCGAGGCGGAAGGGCACACCATTCCTGATGAGGTGGAGGTCGGCGCCATGATCGAGATTCCCAGCGCGGCGCTCTCTGCTGACCAGATCGCCAGGGAGGTGGACTTTTTCAGCCTGGGGACCAACGATCTCACCCAATACACCCTCGCTGTGGACCGGTTAAACGACCGGGTGTGCGATCTTTACCAGCCCACACACCCGGCGGTGCTGCGCCTCATCGACCTGTCGGTGAAGGCCGCGCGTGGCGCGGGCATCCGCATTGGCATGTGCGGGGAGATGGCCAGCAATCTGGAGCTCACCCCGCTGATGATCGGCCTCGGGCTCAATGAGTTGAGTGTCGCCGCCACCCAGGTGGCACGCGTGAAGCACGCTGTCCGCCAGCTCGATGTCGCCTCCTGTTCCGCGTTCGCGGAGCAAGCCCTCGGCCTGAGCCATCCAGCGGAAATCCTGGCGATGAGCCGCGGCATGGCGGAGAGTTGTTATCCGGAGCTCTTCGAGTGATGGCTGGCGGGGCAGGGTATCCTGCATGGCCTTGGACCGGAAAAAATGGCGGTGAGGGAGGGATTCGAACCCTCGGTAGCGGATAAGGCTACGCATCTTTAGCAAAGATGTGCTTTCGACCACTCAGCCACCTCACCAATATTCGTTGCCGCGCACGGCCTGCGAACGCGCGTATTTAGCGTTTGCAGCCCGGAGGCGTCAAACGAAATGTCGGCACCGCCGCACATGAAATCACGACTGCCCGCCCTCGCCTGCCTGCCAGAGGGAAAGGCCCTGCTCGGCATCTCCGGCGGGCGTGATTCCGTGGCGCTCCTGCACCTGCTGCTCGCCGCCGGGCATCGTCATCTCGTGCTCTGCCATTTGAACCACCGCCTGCGCGGCAGGGAGTCGGATGCCGACGCCGAATTCGTCCGCGCGCTGGCCCTCCGGCACGACTTGCCTTGCGAAATCGCCCGCAGCGATGTGAAGGCGCTGGCGAAACGCCGCAAGCTCTCCCTCGAAACCGCCGCACGCGAGGCACGCCACGCCTTTTTCCAGCGCATGAGCCGCAAGCACGCCACGCGTGATGTTTTGCTCGCCCATCATGCCGAGGACCAGGCGGAGACCATCCTCGGCAACATCTGTCGCGGCTGCGGGCTGGACGGGCTGAGCGGCATGCCCCTTTCCGGCACGCTGGGCAGCCTGCGCCTGCTGCGCCCCCTGCTGCCGCTGCGCCGCGCGGACATCGACGCGTATGTTTCACAGCACGGCATCGCCTACCGCGACGACGCCTCGAATGACTCCCCCCGCCATCGCCGCAACCGCCTGCGCCACGAGGCGCTGCCCTTGCTTTCGGACATCGCCGGCCGTGATGTCGTGCCGCTTCTGAACCGCCTGGGACTTATCGCCTCCGAAGAAGATCGTTGCCTGCACCAGCAGGCACGCGCGCTTCTACTCCACCATATCCGCGCGGACGGTCTGCACGAACTGGAGGCATTGCGGCGGCTTGATCCCGCGCTCAGGCACCGCTTGTTAGGGATCTGGTTGCGTGACTTCTGCCGCCTGCCCGATCTTGGCTTCGATGACATCCACCGCGCGGCCGAGCTCTTGCACCCTGGTGGTCCCGCCAAGATCAACCTGCCGCAAGGAAAGCACCTGCGCCGCAAGGCAAAGCGCCTGTGGGTGGAGTGAGTGACCACATCCAGACAGTCAGAGATCAGCAGGGAGAAAAGAGCGGAGGGGAGAGGTGAGGGGAGAGGAGAGGGGAGAGGAGAGGGGAGAGGGGGAGGCGTTTGTGGTTCAGGCTTGAGGCCGTTCTATCAGAGAAGGTCGGGCGTGCGAGAATGGACGCTGCGCGGGTGGAGGACGCGAACGGTGGACTCAACGGTACTTGGAGAGCCCTTCGAGGTACTGCCGCGCCAGCTCGGTCTTCGGCTGGGTGAAGAAGGCGGCGGCGGGGGAGCTTTCCTGCACCTGGCCGGCGGCGAGAAAGACGACCCAGTCGGCCACTTTCCTGGCAAAGCTGATCTCGTGCGTGGCCAGGAGGATGCTCTGGCCGGCCTCGGCCAGCTCGCGGATGACATCGAGCACCTCGCCGGTCATGACGGGGTCGAGCGCGGAGGTGGGCTCGTCGAGCAGGAGCAGCCTGGGCTTGGGCGCGAGGGCGCGGGCGATGGCGGCGCGCTGCTGCTGGCCGCCGGAGAGCTGGGAGGGGCGCTTGTGCTCATGGCCCTGCAGGCCGAGGCGGTGCAGCAGCTCCAGCGCGCGCTGTGTGGCCTGCGTGGCGGTCATGCCATGCACCTCGCGCAGCGGGAGGGTGATGTTTTGCAGCGCGGTGAGGTGGGGGAAGAGATTGTAGCCCTGGAAGACAAAGCCGTTCCCGCGCCGCTCGATGAGCGCGCCGTCCTCATCGTGCGGGAGCGCGCGGCCGTCGAGCGTGATGCCGCCCTCCTCCGGGACGAGCAGGCAGCCGAGCACGCGCAGCAGGGTGGACTTGCCGCCGCCGGAGGGGCCCAGCAGCGCGATGACGCGCGCGTCGTCGCCGGTGGAGAAGGCGGCGCCGTCGAGGGCGGTGTGCGCGCCGTAGCGCTTGGTGACGGCGCGCGCCTCAAGTCTCATAGGCGAACCTCCTCTCCAGCCGCCGCGCCAGATGGGCCAGCGGCAGCGTGACGATCAAATACGCCGCGGCGAGCGGCAGGTAGCCCTCCAGCGGCGCGTAGCTGGCGGCGTTCATGACCTTGACCTTTTGCACGAGCTCCTCGATGCCGATGACACTGAGCAGCGACGAGTCTTTGAGCAGCGACACGAGCTGGCCCGTGGTGCCGGGCAGCGCGCGGCGCAGCGCCTGCGGGATGATGACGAAGCGGTAGGTCTGCGCCTTGTCAAAACCCACCGCGCGCGCGGCCTCGAGCTGCGACGCGCCGATGCTCTCCACCGCGCCGCGGAAAATCTCCGCCAGGTAGGCCGCGTGAAACGCGCCCAGCAGCACGATGCCCACCAGCATGGGCTGGCCCAGATGCAGCGCCTCCGCGATGATGTAGTAGCCGATGAGCAACTGCACCAGCAGCGGGGAGCCGCGCACCAGCACCACCACCCCGCCGCTGAGCATGCGCAGCGGCTCCCGCCGCGCCCGGCAGCCCAGCATGAGCACAAAGCCCAGCAGCACGCTCACCAGCATCGCCGCCAGCGACAGCCCGAGGGTGGTCAGCCAGCCGATGCCGAACTGCGCGCGGTATTTCCACACGCCGCTCCAGTTCCAGCGGTAGTCCACCGCCAGAAACATGGCATACAGCCCTGCGGAGAGCCCCAGCAGCATCAGCACGGCCCAAAGGGCGCGCGGCGTCTGTGGCGTGGACTTCACAAGCATCCGGCATTCATGAAGCAGGATTCCCGTTTCCGGAATCAAAAACTACTTCGCCGCCAGCACCACGGAGCCGGCGGGGCGGCTTTGCAGGAAGCGTTTCACGCCGGTGGCGATGCCTTGGGCGAGCTTTTCCTGGTGCGTGGCGTCCTTGAGGCGGGCAGCCTCGGCGCTGTTGGTGAGGAAACCGCATTCCACCAGCACGGCGGGGCAGGCGGCCTGGGAGATGACGACGTAGCCGCGGTCCTTGATGCCGCGGTTTTCGGCGCGGGTGGCCTCGCACACGTGTTTTTGCACCTGGGCGGCCAGGTCCTCGCTGGCGGGCCTTTTCGCGGCCTTGCCACCGGTCTGGCGGATCGCGGAGAGGGAGGGCTTTGCGGCGAAATAGGTCTCGATGCCCTCCGCGGCGGTGCCGGAGCCGTCTGTGTTGATATGGATGCTGACAAAGGCCGCCGCGCCGTGCCGGGCGGTGAGAGCGGCGCGTGTGTCGAGGGGCAAAAACTCGTCCTTTTCCCGGGTCATGACGACGCGCAGCCCCGCGGCCTCCAGATGGGTGCGCAGGCGGCGGGCGATTTCGAGGGTGAGGTGCTTTTCAATGCTGCCATGCGCCACCGCGCCGCCGTCGTGCCCGCCGTGGCCGGCGTCCACCAGCACGAGGGGAGTTTTTTGCATTTCCCCGGCGGACGGGGGCAGGGTGGGGCGGGGCAGGGAGGTGACGCTGTTCTCCAGCCAGACAAGGGCCAGGCAGGCTCCGGCCAGGGCGGCGAAGGAAGCCAGGACTTGGGCAAGAAGCAGGGCTGTGCGGCGGAATTTCAAAATTAATTCAGGTGTATAAAATATTTTATTGATTAAACAAACGAAAAAACTAAAATCGCCATATATGAAAACGCTGCCTGCCGCCTTCGCCCGCTTTGCCGCCCATGCGCTGGTTTTGGGCCTTGTGCCTGCCTTTGAAGCAGCTGCCCAGCCCGCCAGCGGGCTGCCCAGCGGCTACACCTACATGCAGCCGCCGCCTCCCGGCTATCCCTCCACCCCGCCTCCCGCGGGCACCTCGAAGAAGCCGTCCGCGTCGTCCTCGACACGCGGCTCCACCACCCGCTCCAGCGGCTACGGCCCGCTGCCGGATTCCCTGAGCCTCCAGGTGGCCCAACTGGCCGCCAACGACCAGCAGCAGGACTCCCGCATCCGAAAGCTGGAGAAGGATGTCTCCAGCATCAAAACCGGCGGGGTGCGCCTGACGAGCAGCGGCACGGACACGGCCTCCGCCAGCCTGCGGCCGCACACCTCCCATGTGGTGCGGCCCGGTGACAGCCTGTGGAGGATTGCCAGCACGCACCGCGTGGCTCCCGGGGAGATCATGGCGCTCAACCGCATGAAATCAGACGTGGTCCTGGTGGGGCAGACTCTCATGATCCCCGCGCCGCGCGGCTCCAGCGCGCCCGCGACGACGCAGGCCGCCTTCAAGCCATATTATCACGATGTGCGGCCGGGAGACACCTCCAGCACGATCGCCAAAAAGTATGGCATCTCCCGCAATGCGCTGATGGCGGCCAATCCGCGGGTGGATTTCGGCGGCGGGCTCGTTCCAGGCTCCCGCATCGTGATTCCGGGGAAAACGGGGTCCGCATCGTCACCGCGTGTCACGCCCTCCTCGTCCAGCTCGACAGGCGGGGCCTATGTGGTGAAGCCGGGGGACAGCCTCAAGGCCATCGCCATCAAACACGGCACCACGACGGCCAATCTGGCCGCGCTGAACGGCATCAAGGACCCCAACAAGCTCTTTGCCGGCCAGCGCCTGGTGCTGCCGGGCGGCAAATCGTCGTCGGGCAGCCGCAGCGTGGCCGCCAGCGCCCCGGCCGCGCCGAAGACCCCGCCGCCGCCCGCCGCCTCGTCTGACACGGTGCCTCTCCCAGGCTATGGCCTGGGAACAACCGCCGCGGCACCGGCACCCGCGCCCGCAGCGAAGCCACCGGCGCCGCCTCCAGCCACGCCGAAGCCCGCCGCCAGCGCCGAGCGTGGTGTGCTGGCCTACCGCGTGGACGCCACGGACTCGATTGAGAGCATCGCCCACCAGTTCAGCACGACGCCGGAGCGCATTCGCGAGATGAACCACCTCCCGCCGGACCGAAAACTCAAGGCGGACGATGAGATCATGGTTCCTGCGATGGGCGCTGTGGCCGTGGGGAATTGAAGAAAGGGAAGGGACCCTGGCCTGCGGGCAGGTGCAACCAGTCGTGGATGCCAGCAGGTGAACCTTGCGTGGTCGTCACACACGCTGCTGAAACTTGTTCCCGCGCCACGCGTTCCGATTGCTCCCGTTCCGCTCATGTTTGCGCGCTCCCTCCCACGCCTTGCCGTTTCTTTGTTCCTCGGCTCCTTTGCTGTCTGCACAGCGGCGCGTGCCTGTACCATTCCCGTCTTCCGTTACGCGCTCGACCGCTGGGAGAGCGACCGCTTCCGCCTCCTGCTGCCACAGGAAACCGCCGCGCAGCCGACGATGGTCGATCTGCTGCGGCCTCTGCGTGCCGGTGGTCGTGCGAACCTGGACATCCAGACGGACCGTGCTGGCCGCGTCACCGTGCCCACGCTGTATTTTCCCGGTCATGAGACCACGCCTGTCTGGAGCGGCCGCATGGATGCCCCGGCGCTGGCCGCGCTGCTCGACTCCCCGGCCCGCGAGGAGATCCGCCGTCACATTCTCAGCGGCAGCTCCGTGATCTGGGTGCTGGTGGATGCCGCCACACCTGCCGAGGATGCCACGGCGGAGCGCATTCGCCGCCGGCTCGCCTTTCTCGAGCAAGCCGCCGCGCTGCCCATCCAGGATCCCAACGACCCGGACAGCCAGCTCGGCCCTGGACCGCCTTTGAAGCTGCAATTTCAAACCCTGCGCCTGCGCCTGGGTGATCCGGCCGAGGGGCCGCTGCTAGCCATGCTGGCAGGCCCCGAGAAACGAGTCGATGCCTCCAAGCCCTTCGCCGCCGCTGTTTTCGGTCGCGGCCGGGTGCTCGGCTCCTGGCCGCTGTCCGCGCTCGACGATGCAGCGCTTGAGGACGCCTGCATGTTCCTCATCGGGCGTTGTTCCTGCCGGGTGAAAAATCAAAATCCCGGCTGGGACATCCTGATGGAGGTGGATTGGGAGGGCCGTCTGCGCCAGGCATCACAGGGGGCTGTGACCAGCGCCACCGTGTCCGCCTCCGCGCCTGCCGCGGCCCCGCCGCCACCTGCGCCGCCCGCCTTGCCAGAAGTCACGCGGATCCAGCCGCCGGAGTCTCCACCGGCTGCTGAAGCAAGCTCCAGGCGCCCCTGGCTCGTGGGTGCAGGCGCCGCCGTGCTCCTGCTGGCTCTCGTCCTCTGGCTGCGCCCTTCCTGATCGTCCCTGGTTTCCCCGGAGAACAAAAAAGCCACTCGCACCGCCGGGGAGGCAGAGCGAGCGGCGGTGATTGGAAATCGGATCGCCCGAGTTGTTATTTCGCGGCAGCGGCCTTGGCGGCCTTTGCCTTGGCCCAGCGGGCCTTCTGCGCGGCGGCGATGCGGCGGCGTCCAGCAGCGGAAATCTTGGGCTTGCGGCGGGTGGGAGCTTCCTTGGCGGCAGGGGCGGCGGAGCCACCCAGAAGGCGGGCCAGCTCGTCCTGCAAGCCGGCGATTTTGTCCTGAAGATCAGCAGCGCGGCGGAGGCTGGCGGCGGAGAGTTGGGTGAGAGATGTTTGTTTAGCCATGGAACCCTTGGTTATGAGTGAGCAACAGCGGAAGTCAAGGCGTGAATCTGCTGGCAGCCGGGACGTGACAAAGGTATCGGAAGCAGGCACCCGCGGTGCTTGATTGTGCGTGGGAGGCGAGGTCCAATGCCGCGCATGAAACCTTTCGACCTCCAGGTCAACGGCTACGCCGGGACCGACTTCAACAACGACTCCCTCACGGCCGAATCCCTGCATCATGCCTGCGAGGCGCTCGTGGAGGACGGCTGCGATGCCATCCTGGCCACGTTTATCACGGACGAGGTGCCTGTGCTGGAGCGCCGTATCGGCCGGCTGGTCGAGCTGCGAGAAAAGGATGAGCTGGCACGGAGGATGATCACCGGCATCCACATTGAAGGGCCGTTCATCAATCCCATCAAAGGCTACGTCGGCGCGCATCCACCGCATGCGGTGAAGCCGGCCAATGTGGACGATGCCAGGCGCCTGCTCGCCGCCGCCGGAGGGCTGGCCAGGCTGGTGACGCTGGCACCCGAGCATGACGAGGGCTGCCGCACGACGGCTTTCCTGGCGGGCGAGGGCATCGTGGTGTCCGCCGGGCATTGCGATCCATCACTCGACCAGCTGCGTGCCGCCTGTGACGCGGGCTTGACCATGTTCACGCACCTGGGGAACGGCTGCCCGGTGCAGATGCACCGTCATGACAACATCATCCAACGCGCCCTCAGCCTGCATGAGCGCCTGTGGCTGTGCTTCATCCCGGACGGCGTGCATGTGCCCTTTTTTGTGTTGAAGAACTGGCTGAGCGGCATCGGACTGGAGCGCGCGATTTTCGTCACGGATGCCATTTCCGCCGCGCGCCTCGGCCCGGGCCGCTACACGCTGGCCGGCTGGGATATTTTGATCGGGGAGGATCTCGTCGCGCGCTCGCCCGATGGCTCGCACTTCGTCGGCAGCACCGTCACGGTGCCGCGGATCAAGGCGAACGCGCTGGGGCAGCTCGGCATGACGGAGGCGGAGCTGGAGCGCGTGCTGGACACGAATCCACGCCGCGCCTTTGGCCTGCTTTGAGCCGCGTGTGTGGAAATGATTGCCAGCGGGGCGGGAATGCGTCCAATGCGGCCTATGTCCGCCAAGCCCGATCCCTCCACGCTTCCATGCAGCCCGCTCGATGAAACCTGCGGCCTGAAATACTTCCCGCGCATGCTTGGCAAAATCCGGCTGCACGCGGCGGGCAGGCTGTGGGAGGATCTGCACGCGAACCTGGGCAAGGGCAGCGACGGCGCGCTGGTGGACTTCCTCCACATCCGCTACGACGACCTGAAGGCGCGCGTGCTGGAGGGCGGCACGGACGAGGAGATCCTGCGATGGTGCGAGGAGCGGTCACGCCCGCTGAACGACACCGACAAGCTGGTCTGGAATCACTATGTGAAGACGCTCGGCTGGAATGACCACATCACGGCCATCCTCGCGAAGCGAAAAGCGGATGGCGGTCTGTCGGACCGCGACGACATCCAGACCATCGCGCATTACATCGACGTGGACGAGGGCAGGCTGCCCTGAGCGGCGTGGTGCCGTTTATTCGAGGATGTAGTCGCGCATCGCGTCAATGATGACGACGACGGAGCAGGCTCCAGCGTCCGGAAAGCCGATGCAGGCCTCTCCCAGGGTCTTGGCGCGACCGAATTTGGCGATCATGGCCTTGCTGGCCTCCTTGCCGGCCTCCGCCGCGGCGGCGATGGCGGTGATGGCATCGGTGAGGGATGCGGCGGCGACTTCGGCTGCTTTCTGAGCGGCCGGCTCCATGGCATCCACGCAGGTCTTGTCACCCACGGCGGCACCGCCGCGCTGTTTCACGCCATCGACTCCCGCCTGGAAGAAGGCGGCCAGTCCGGCGGCATCAAGAGCCTCCCTGCCGGCAAGGGCCTTGCCTCCGTTGCGGAAGAAGGTGCCGAAGATCGCGCCGCTCGCGCCGCCCATGCTGCTCATCATCGCCATGCCGACGGTGGAAAATGCCTTCTCGATGCTCTCCGGCACCGCGGCATTGAGCTTCTCCTTCGCGGCGGTCATGCCGCGTTGCATGCCCAGGCCGTGATCACCGTCGCCGAGGTTGCGGTCGGCTTCGGAGAGCATGGGTTCCGCGGCGATGATGGCATCGCAGGCGCGGGTGAGCATGGTTTGGACTTCTTCTTTGGAGAGGCTGGTTTTGGGCATGGCGCGCGATTCGTGGCAGGCCCGCGCGGCTTTGTCAACGGGCCAATCCGGCCTGCTCGATGACCTGCACCAGCCTGGGGCAGAGGACCGAGTGCGAATACTCGCCGCCGAGCCTCTGCGCGGACGGCTCCGGCTGGCGCGCCCCCCCGGCGGCGGCCTCACGGACATGGGCGACGACTTGTGCGACGTCCCCGTGCCGCGCGAGCCGCGCGTAGCCGGGATCATTCAGCCGGCGCGCCAGGTCGCCTCCGTGGCTCTCCTCAGGGCCGATGAAGAGGAAGGGCAGGCCGAGGGTGAGGATGTTGTAGATCTTGCAGGGATGCACGATGCCGACAAAGGGCGCGCCCATGACGACAAGATGCAGGTCCGCGCTGGAGAGGCTGCCTGAGAGCTCGCTCATCGGCTGGTAGGGCAGGGTGGTGATGTTGGACAGGGCGCGGTCCTGTTGAAAGGCCTGCACCTTTTTAAACTCGCTGCCGCCGCCGACGAAGAGAAAGTGGATGTCCGGCTCCGCCTTCAAGGCCTCGGCCGCCGCCAGCACCGTGTCCAGCGGATGGCAGGGGCTGTGATTGCCGGAGTACATGACCACGAACTTGCCACCGAGGCCGTGTTTTGCGCGAAAGGCAGCGCGCGCGGCGGCATCAAAGCGCACCGCCTGGTCGTGGGACCAGGGCGCGTCCGTATGGATCACATCGGGGCGGACGCCTTTCGCGATGAGACGCGCGGCCATGAAGCGGTCGAGCGCGATGATGCGCGCGGCCTGACGGAAGCTCCAATTTTGAATGCAGGTGAGGGTGCGCTCGGCCAGTCCGCCCGCCTTCAGCCATCCGGCGGCCACGGCCTCGTCTGGATTCAGGTCCATCACCCACGGCACGACCGCGCCGCCTTTTAGTTTCGCCGCCAGCGTGCCAAGTGTGGAGATGAGCGGTGGGGAGGTGAGGCAGACCGTCACGTCATGACGCGGCAGCAGGAGCAGGATGCGCGCGGCATTGAGCCAGAAGACCGCGAAATCGACGAGGCGGCGCCATTTCGCCTTCTTGCCGAGGCCGGGTGTCCAGATGCGCCGGATTTCGACGCCGTTCCAGGTTTCGCGCACCGGGAAACGCCGCGCGGGATCGTCATAGCCACGGCTGGAGGCCACGGCGGTGACCTCGTGCCCTGCCTTCACGAGTTCCAGCGCCAGATCGCCCAGATGCTGGGCCGTGGCGACGTGGTCGGGGTGAAAGCACTGGTTGAGCAGGAGGACGCGCATGCGGGACGGTGTCTTGAAACAAAACGGGCCGGAGGTCAATCTCCGGCCCGTCAGGATGGGTTCGTTTGGCAAAAGGCGGATCAGCGGGACTTCGCACCGGCCATGATCTCGTCGTAAATCCACTTGTAGGTGATCTCCAGACCGTCACGCAGACGCGTGGAAGGCTCCCAGTTGAAGACCTTCTTGATGAGGGTGTTGTCGCTGCTTCGGCCGTTGACGCCCTTGGGCGCGTTGAGGTTGTAGTTCCGCTTCAACTTCACACCGGCAATGTCCTCGGCGATATCGACAAGCTGGTTGATGCTGACCATCTCCGCGCTGCCGATGTTGATGGGATCGACCCAGTCGCTGTTGAGGAGCATCTGCGTGCCGTACACACAGTCAGTGATGTACATGAAGCTGCGTGTCTGGTCGCCCGTGCCCCAGATCTCGATCTCATGGTTGCCGGTGATTTTTGCCATCGCGACCTTGCGGCACACGGCGGCGGGGGCCTTCTCACGACCGCCGTCCCAGGTGCCGTGCGGGCCATAGACGTTGTGGTAGCGCGCCACCCGCGTCTGCAGGCCGAAATCCTCGCGGAAATGGCGGCACATGCGCTCGGAGAAGAGTTTTTCCCAGCCGTAGCCGTCCTCGGGCAGGGCAGGGTAGGCGTCCTCCTCCTTGAGGGCAGGGATGTTGTACTCCTTCTGCTTGTCGCCGTTGTACACACAGGCGGAGGAGGCGTAGAAGAAGCGCTGCACGCCGGCATCGCGCGCGGCGAGGCAGAGGTGCGAGTTGATGAGCACGGTGATCATGCACAGGGCCTTGTTGTTTTCGATGAAGCCCATGCCGCCCATGTCCGCGGCCAGATTGTAGATGGTGTGGGCATCCTTCGCGGCGAAACGGCAGTTCTCGAGCAGCGAGAGGTCGAGCACATGATTTTCGACGTCGTCGAACTTCTGATACCAGTGATCAAAGGGCTTGATGTCGATGGCGCGGATGCGCGTGTGGCCTTTGGCTCGCAGATCGGCGACGAGGGCGCCGCCGATGAAGCCGCCTGCGCCGCAGACGGTGATCAGTTGGTCATTGCTCATGTGGGATGGATGTCGGTTGGGAAACGGGAGGCGTCTTTGTGGGCAGTTCAGGCGGACTTGCCAAGTTTTTTCTCCAGCAGGCGCAGCGACAGCATGATTTCCGCCAGCACGCGCTGAAAGGTGTAAAACCAGCCGTGCAGGCCGTCGAGGATGGCGCGCCGCGCCAGCAGCGTGTAAAAGAAAACGACCACGGGGCCGAGGATCATCGTGCGGCGGATGCGGTCCTGCAGGCTGAGCTCCGTGAGCGTGGCGAGTTTCTCCGCCTCCAGCCGCGCATACTTGTCCTGCGAGGCAAACCAGCGCGTCAGCGGCTTGCGGTCATCGTGGTCGATCTTGGTCATCAAATACGCGGACGCGCCTGGAATGCTCAAGATCTGCGTATGGCCGTCCTGGATGTAACGGCAGCGGTCTTTGCGGAAGAGCACCGCGCGCGGCGGGTAGAGGCAGGCACGAAGCGGCTTTCCATGAATCAAATAGCGGAAGGAGGCGTGGAAGGCATCGCAGGCCGTGTTGGCATCAAGACGGACCAGTTCGTCCTCGAATCCAGCGCCCAGGACATAGTCGCAGTCCAAGGAGAGCACCCAGGTGGTGGAGCAGGCATCGACGCCGAAGTTCCACTGCGTGGTGTGATCATCAAATGGCCGTACCAGCAGGCGCGTGTTCAGAAACTCCGCCGCGATGGCGGCTGTGGCATCCGTGCTGCCGCTGTCGAGGATGACGACCTCCTTCGCCCAGCGCAGACGCTCCAGGCAGCGGCGCAGGTTCGGCTCCTCGTTCCAGGTGAGGATGAGCGGGGTGATGTCGGCAAGGTTCACGTCAGCGGTTCACAATTTCATCATACAATCCGCGCAGGGAGCGGCCCATCGCGGCCAGGGAATAGTCACGGCGGGCGAGCGCGCGGGCATTTTGCGCAAGCTGGCCGCATGTCCCAGGGGAGGTGAGCATCTGGTCCAGCGCGGTCGCGATATTGGCTGGATCGCGGGCAGTCAACGCGACCGCGTTTTCACGTGCGGCGTCAGCAGCGAGCGCCACCTGGTCCGTGGACAGGCAGGGAAGGCCGGATGCCATTGCCTCAAGCAGCGCGATGCCAAAATTTTCCGAATGAGATGGCAGCACGAAGACTTCCGCTGCGGCGAACGCAGCCAGACGCAAATCTCCGCCGACCTGGCCCGCCCAGGTGATCCGATCTGAGATGTTGAGCATCTCAGCCTGCGCGCGCAGCTTTTCGACGAGGGCGGGATCGCCCGCGCCGCAAATGACGAGCCGGGTTTGGGGATGTCCGGCTGCGATCCGGGCATAGGCGGCGATAAGGAGGTCGATGCCTTTCTTTTCGTCGATGCGCGAAAGAAAGAGAATGTTCCGGGTGTCCCTGGTCTCTGGAAAAGCTGCGTCGAAGGCGGTTCGTGGCGGCAGGGATTCGAAGGGGGAGAGGTCGATGCCGATGGGAATGATCCGCTGGAGATTGGCCAGGCCAAAGCGCGAGGCATCCTCCATCTCCATGCGGCTCGTGTAGTGCATGGCGGCGGCTTTTTGCAGCATGGGCAGGTCGAGCAGGCGGAAGGACAGCGCCTTGAGCAGGCGACGACGTTTTTCCATGCCCCAGCGGTTGAGCACCCCCAGCGGTCTCACGATGTAGGGAACGCGGGCTGCGGCGGCGGCGCGACCGGCGGAGAGACTGGCAAAAGAGAACACGGCGTGGATGTGAACGACGTCAAACTCATGTATGTGGTCACGGAGCCAGCGCCGCAGGGGCAGCGAGCATTTGTAGAACTCGGTTTGCTTGGGGAAATACCAGAGCTCCCAGCCGTCGCGTTCCGTCTTTTGCCCCAAGGGCACCCCGGTGAGATGCCGCCCGCGTCCATCGTCGTCCGTGGTTGCCACGGTGACGGCCAGGTCAGGCGCTGCAAGCGCGCGCGCCATCGCAGGCAGAGCCATGCTGGGGCCGCCAGAGGAGGGTGAAAGGGAGGGAATGACGTGAAGGACGCGCACGTGGCGGGTGGTGGAATCGTCGTGTCCAGTGAAAGTCAGGATGCCCGCGTGATGCCGCGTTGTTCCAGCCAGCGGTCCAGTATGAAGACGGCCCATAGCTGATACCAGGTGGGGTTTTGCACCGGCAGACGCGAGGCGGCTTGTTCAAACAGCCCCTCCCAGCTTGAGGCCGCCCATTTTTGGTAAGGAAAGAGAAAGCCGCGTTTGGGCTGGTTGACAACCCACCCGGGCAGCTCCGGCAGGGCCTCGACGAGCAGCTTTTTTCCCTGGCGCAGGCGCCTGGACGCAGGGATGCGTGCCACCGTCTCAACAAGCATGCGATCAACAAAAGGCACACGCAGTTCAAGGCTGCTGGCCATGCTCATGACATCACTGTCCTTGAGGAGCTGGTTCCGCATGTAAAGAGAGAGCTCACAAAGGCTCACCTCGTCACGCGGCGCGGGCATGGGTGGCAGGTCCGGGCCGGGCGGCGTGAAATCGAGCAGTTCAGCGAGCGTGACGCCGGCGTAGCGCGCGGCGAGGATGCGCGCGGCGCGGGGAGAGAAGATGCCGCGGAAGGCGCGGTAGGCGTTCCGCACGGTGGCGGGCGATTGCAGATAGGCGCCGAGACGGCGCAGGCGGTGGGAGGCGCCATGCTGCTCCAGCCGCATGCCGGTGTACTGCCGCAGGCCGGGCACGAGGTCGAGCGCGCGTGAGGCAAGGACCAGCCGCGGCACCTGGGTAAAGCTGGGATAGCCCGCGAACAACTCGTCGCCACCGAGGCCGGAGAGCACGACTTTGAGCCCCTGCTCACGAGCAAAGCGGGAAACTGTGAAGGTGTTGAATCCGTCGATGGAGGGCTGGTCGATGTGCTGGATGAATTCGTGAAACTGGCGCATGCCCTCCGTCTCCGTGAGACGCAGCTCATGATGGCGTGTGCCAAAATGCGCGGCGGTGCGGCGCGCGACGCCGCTCTCATCCAGCGCGGTGTCGTCCACACCGATTGAGAAGGTGTCGATGTCGCGCACGCCGGTTTCCCGGGCGAGAGCGACGAGGGCGGTGCTGTCGATGCCGCCGCTGAGGAAGATGCCCACAGGCACGTCACTGACGAAGTGGTGCCGGGTGCTGTCGAGCAGCGCGGCGCGCAAGGTTTGAGCAGGCTGCGCGATGTCCGCGCCAGCGCTCGAGAACGACAGGCTCCACCAGGCGCGTTTCTCCATGCGTCCGGCCCTCCATAGGATGAAATGTCCTGCCTCCAGCATGCGCGCGTCTCGCAGCAGGGTGAGCGGCTCCGGCACGCTGCCGGTTTCAAAGTAGGAGGCGATGGCATGCGCATCGATGGCCTCGCCTGCAAGTCCGGCGGTTTGGAGGGAGCGCAACTCGGAGGCAAAGGCGAAGACGTCGTTCCGCGTGGCATGATACAGAGGCTTGATGCCGAGCGCATCGCGCGCCAGGAAGCAGGTGCGCTCCTGTTCGTCCCAGATCGCAAAGGCGAACATGCCGCGCAGCCTGCCGAGCATGTCTGTGCCATGGCGCTCGTAGAGCCGCAGCAGCACCTCCGTGTCCGTGCCGGTGTGAAAGAACGTGCCTTCGCGCTCCAACTCCGTCCTCAGTTCACGAAAGTTATAGATCTCGCCGTTGAAAGTGATGGTGAAACGCCCGCCGGGCAGTTGCATGGGCTGATGACCGGCGGCGGAGAGATCGAGGATGGACAGGCGGGTATGGGCCAGATGCGCGATGCCGGAGGGGGAGGACCAGACACCACGATCGTCCGGACCGCGATGTTGCAGGGCGCGTTGCAATGCGTCCAGGCGCGTGGCAGCGTCCGAAAGCGTGTGTCGGGGATCAAGGATGCCGGCGATTCCGCACATGGATCAGCAGCGTGAAGGGGATGAGGAGGCAGGGGGCTGCCGCGCGCCCGGCCAACCGGTGAGCACGTTCCTGGCCGCCCGGGTAAAGTTTTTCGCGCCTTCCAGGACATCGTGAAGGCGCACGCACTGGCTGGCGGTGTCCTGCATCATGCCAAAAGCGTCCGGGGGGAGGGCCAGGGCTTCGCGCATGGTTTGTGCGAGGGCGTTTTCGTCGCCTGCCTTGGTGAGCCAGCCATTGCGGCCCGGACGGATGAGATCGATGGCCGCGCCGGTTTGGTCGGTGGTGATGGCAGGCATGCCGGAGGCCAGGGCCTCGACAAGGGCCAGTCCCCAGCCGTCGTAGCGGGAGGGAAAGCAGAAGATGTCCCCCCGGGCATAAAAGCGCGGCAGTTCCTGCCAGGGTTGGAATCCGGCCCATTCCACCTGCGCGGCGCAGGGGGCCAGGATTTCACGGAGGAGGGGTTCGAGCGGTCCGCTGCCCAGGAGGATCAGCCTTGCCTGCTTGGTCTCCGCCGCCACGCGGGCAAAGGCGCGGGCCAGCAGGTCCACCCCCTTGCGTTCGGACAGCGTGCCTGAGTAGAGGAAGGTGCGTGCTCCAGCAGGCGGCGCTGCGCGCGTGGTGTGGAAGCGCCGCAGATCGGAGTAGTAGGGCATGTTGTGGTAGGGGCGCTGCCGGCCAAACTCCGCCTGATAGCCGTTGATGCCCCACTGTCCCACCCCCCAGATGGGTGCGCCGTCCTGATGCAGCGGTTTGAGCGCCAGGCGGCGGAACCAGGCACCGGGCGGTCCTAATTGCAGGAAGCCGGGACGCTCTCCCCAAAAGACCCAGGGCAGCCCGCAGGCGGCACGGGCGCGGATGGCGCGCCAGGCGAAGCGGTCGGTGTAGTAGTTAAAGACCGCCAGATCGGCGCTCAGCAGAGAATCCAGGGCGTTTTTTTTGAGCTGTGGCGTCTCGGACAAGATGATGTGGGAATGGGCAATGTCTGGAGAGACCCACTGGCGGTTCTTGTCCCGATGGGTCAGATAGATCACCTCCAGATGGCATTCTCCAGCGCGCGCGACATGGTTGAAGAACTCCACCTGGTAAGGGGAGTTCAACTGGGTCATGACGACGATGCGCGGTGCACGATCCACGCCGGGACTAAGCACTTTCTGCTGTGTTTGCGAGACGTTTGAGCCTTTTACAGAGCCGGATGACGGGTTCAGAAGGGGGGTCACCTCCTCCAGGAGCTGGGTTTTGAAAGACTCGAAACCAAAGCGCTCTCGCACGGCCTTGGACAGTCCATGCGGGTCAAACAGCAGCCGGTTTTCGTGCGTCCGCGTCAGCGCCGCCTGGATGGCAGCGGCGATCTCCACGGGATGATGCGGGTCGATGAGAATGCCCAGTCTGCCGCCGTCCAGCGCATCAAAAGACCCGTCCAGGCAACCGCCAATGACTGGTTTGCCGCAGGCGGCCGCTTCCAGGAAAACAATGCCAAACCCCTCCTTCGTGCTGGGCATCACAAAGGCATCGCATAGGCGGTAGTGGTCCGGCAGGTCCACCGCGGAGACGAAGCCGGCGAAGGTCACATTCTTCTCCAGTCCCATCGCGCGCACCCCCTCGCGCAGGTGGCCCATCTCGTCGCCCGTGCCCACCACCAGGTAATGCACATCGGGCAGGTGTCGCCGTATGTCCTGGAGGGCCATGAGCACCTGCCAGTGGCCCTTGTACCGTTCTGACAGCGCCAGGCGGCTCACGGTCAGCAGCACGGGCTGGTCCGGGCGCAGGCCGTACTTCTGCAGCAGATGGACAGGCTTGGGGCCAGGGTGGAAGCGCGCATCGTCAAAGGTGTTGGGAAACACGGACACGCGTTCCGCTGGCACACCGTGCTCCCGGATGACCTGATCCCGGGTAAAGTGGCTGACGGCCAGCAGGCGGTCCGCCGTCCGCAGGGCACCGATGCGGGAACGGGAGCGGATGCGCCAGGCCTCGATGCCATGCAGCACACCGGCATAGGGCGCGCCGGTGACGGCGCGCATCAGGCGCATGGCGGGGAGGAAATGCAGGTGGGTGGAGAGCTGGCAGGCCGGGTGCTGTCTCAGAGAGTGCAGGCTGGCGTCCGCGGCCAGGGCGTGGGAGCGGACCTGTGACGGCAGTTTTTCGTAGCTGCGCAGCAGGAGGTTGGCGGAGCGCAGCGGGTCATCCGCATCGAGCGTCTCGTTGCGAACAAAGACCCGCAGTGGATGCTGCGGTAATCCCTCGGCCAGCGCGCGCACGAAGAAGCGCGAGAAGGCCTGAATGCCCCCGGAGTCATCCCGGATGCCGGGAGTCCACACGTCGATCGGGCGCGGGGAACTGCTCATGAATCGAAAGGTGTCCCAAATGCCTGGATCAGCGTCCGGTGCGCAGGCGTGCCAGATCAGCATCCACCATTTTACGGATCATCTCGTCAAAACTGGTCGCGGGCTGCCAGCCGGTCTCACGCTCGATCTTGGCGCGGCAGCCCTGCAGCGGTATCTCGTCCTCCTTGCGGTAGAAGGCGGGATTGGTCCGCACATGATCGTGCCAGTCCAGTCCGACATGGGAAAAGGCCGCCTCGCACAGCTCCGCCACGCTGTGCAGCACGCCACTGGCCACCACAAAGTCCTCCGCGGTGTGGTGGTTGAGGATCGCGTGCATGGCGCGCACATAATCGGGCGCGTAGCCCCAGTCGCGGCGGGCCTCGAGATTTCCCAGCTCCAACGTGCCACGGCCTTCCAGCGAGATCCGGGCCGCGGCCATGGTGATCTTCCGAGTCACGAATTCCGGCCGCCGCCGCGGACTCTCATGGTTGTAGAGGATGCCCACGCCGCAGAACATGCCGTAGGACTCACGGTAGTTCCGCACGATGTGGTAGCCGGCAAGTTTGCTGATGCCGTAGGCGCTGCGCGGCATGAAGGGCGTGTCCTCCGTCTGCGGCGCATGACGCGGGCGGCCGAACATCTCGCTCGTGCCAGCGAAGTACAACCGGCACTTCGGCTGGAACTCGCTTAGCGCGGCCAGGAGGTAGTGGGTGCTGGCGATGTTGTTCTGGATGGTCTGGTAGCCGTCGGCCAGACGGTCGCCCACAAAGCTGGAGGCGGCCAGGTGGTAGCATTCGTCAAAGGGGGTGCTGGAGATGAGGCGGTAGAGACCGGGGAAGTTGTCGAGGCTCACCGCATGGAGATGGCAGCGCTCGTAGAGTTCGGGTGGCACATCTTGGAGCAGGTTGCTCTTGATGTGCTCCAGACCGGTCTGGCGTGCCAGGCCATGCACCTCGTAGCCCAGTCCTAGCAAATGCTCCGCCAGATAAAATCCGTCCTGGCCTGTGATGCCGGTGATGAGGGCTCGTTTCATGGGGATTGGAGGGGGCAGCCGGGACTTTATGCCGTTAACGACGCTGGAACAGACTCAGGTTATCCTGCCGTTTCTCATTAACATGTTGGTGCTCAAAGCCTGCCGCCACCACATTGCCAATCAGAGGGCGTGGGTCGGCGCGGTCATCATGCCATTCGACCACCATGGACTGGACGGTATCAAGCCAGTCGAGTTCCCGGCCTAGAAGAGCTGCTTCGGCACCCTCGATGTCCATCTTGACCAGATCGACATGTCGGCCTGGAAAACGGTCCAGGAGTTCCCGGATGTTGGTCACAGGAACGGGCACCGCTCCTGGCATCGCCCGGTCCACAAGGCAGCCTAGGTTGGATTCGCGCCGTGAAAGGAACCATGCCTGCCCGGTCTGCTGTCCCACGGCGGCGCAGACCACCTCCCCAGGCACCTGATTGGCTCCGAAATTGGTCTGCGCCACAGATGCATTCGCGGGCACGGCCTCCACGGCCAGAAACTGTTTGGGTTTGACCAGGCCGGACTGGGTTTGACTGCCCTGGAGGCGGGAATGAAGCCAGACGGAGGTCAGACCGATGTTTGCGCCCAAATCAAGCACAGTGGAAGGCCTGAATGGCAGGACGGACGCGTAAGTGTCGAGGACCAGGACCTCCCGCAGGCTTTGGAGGTCGCCGCGATTGAAGCGGTAGTGCAGCTGGAGTCCTTGGAGCGTCACCTGCCGTGGCTGGTTGAGACCCGGAAAGCTGCACAACCGCAGCAGGCGGCTGCACAGGTAATCCAGCCGCAGCCTCCGGCGGGAACGTGCATCAGAAGCGAGGGCGGCTGCCTGTCGTCCTTCGATCCAGGCATGCAGAAGGGAGCGGATCATGTCGCGGGCGGCTCACACCAAACCGCAGCCCCCCACATAGGCCCGAACTGGTCCTGGAGCGTGCCGTTGAGGTCGGTGATCTCGTATCTCCAGCGCTCGCGCAGCAGACGAAGGGCTTGAAGCTCAGGAGCGTCTTCATCGGCGGCATGAATTTCAAAATAGATCCCGGGCAGGTTTTCCGTGATCAGGCGGGTGGCTCCCTGGATGACCGCGCCTCCCGCGCCCTCGACATCGATTTTGATCATGTCAGGGGCAGGGCGGCCCGCCTGCCATGCGGCATCCAGCGTGGTGCAGGGGACGGTGATGGTTTTCTCCCAGGTGTGCAGCTTGACCATGGAATCGGTGAAGGTGCCCATGGTGTGGTGGCTGGTGTCGTAGCAAAAGGACTTGGTCTCCTGATCGGCCCCCACCGCCGTCTCCAGTGCCTCGACGTTGGTCAGGGTGTTGAGCTGGAGATTGCCGCACAAACGGGCAAAGTTCTCCGGCACCGGTTCAAAGGTGATGACGCGACCGGACGGACCAACGAAGCGGCTGAAAAACAGCGCCATCTGGCCGCAGTTTCCTCCCACGTCGTACACGACCATGCCCGGCCGTAGTCTGGGGCCGAGGAATTTCAGGTTCATGAAATCCACGCCCAGCGCGTAGGTGGCGCCCATGCCGTTGATGACCTGAAACTTCATGCCGCGCAGCGGGCCACGCAGCACGGTGCGGGTGGCCCCATGGGGATAGAGTCGGCGGACCATTCGTTGCAGCAGGCTCATGTGAAATGGGTGGTGGGAAGCGGCACGGTGTGGCCCAGGGAGACATGGCGGCGGCGCAGCAACAGCCAGCGCAGCAGCGCGGGGCTCGTCACATCCCGACGGTGGTGACGGTGCCGGGCCAGGAAGTCCGGGATCATGCGCAGCCCGTCCAGCAATCCCGCCGTCCAGCCATGGGCGAGGCAGTAGAAGACGCGGTACAGCACCTGCCAGACCCCGACTACCCACAACCACTGCGGGTAGCGCAGGTAGGCAAACAAGGCGGTGTTGGCCATCACATGGGCATTGGTCACCGCGTCCACAGTGGAGGGCAGCACGCGGTCATGGAGCACCCGCAAAAAGGGATCATGCACGATCAGGCCGCCCTGGGCGCATAATTGGAGGCTTACATCCACCTCCTCCATGGAGTAGGCCACGGGCAGCGGCACGAATCCCGTGGTTTTGCCAAACCAGGTTTTGTTGAACACACAACCACAACCGGAGGCCACGGCCAGGTGCAGGAACTCCGGGTGCCGCCATTCCGACTCCATGCTGGCCGCGCTGATGATCGCGGCGTCGGGGAAACGGGCGGCGGTGTCCAGCACGCGGGCGAAGTAATCGCTGTGCCGGGGAAAAGAGTCATCATCGAAATTCGCCACCCAATCGTGACGGGCGGCGGCGATGAGCCGGTTCCGCGAGCCGCCCGGGCCCAACAGGGTCTCGCTACGCAGCACGATCACGCCGGGGAACTCGGTCTCCAGCATCTGCATGACGCCTGTTTCACCGCCGTCCACATGCACCAGGATCTCATCAGGCGCGGGATCACAGGCGAGAATGACGCGGAGGGTTTTGCGCAGCGCATCCATGCGCCTCCAGGCGGGGATGATGACACTGATCGGGGCTGGAACCGCCATGCAGGTGCGATCGTGGGAGAGGGCGTTCAAGGACTCAGGCCCGGCGGGCAGCCGCCAGATTTCTTGGCACAGGAACCTGCCGTCGAACCTTGGCGGGTTCCAGCAGGGGAATGAAGCCGAGGCCGGTCAGCGCCCAAAGGAGGATGTTGGCGGTGTGGTTGAGGACCACCGAGAGCAGGAGGTAGGGAACGCTGATAAGGATGGCAGCGAGGATGAAGGGGCGTGCGGCCCCTGGCGGGCATTTCAGGTAGGCACCGATCAAGGTGAAAATGATCGCGATGCGCATCCAGTACCACGCGCCGAAGCCAAAGATGCCCAGCTCTGCCAGCACCTGGCCCATCTCCGTGTCGAACACCGGAGCTTTGCGTTTCGGAGCGGGGATTCCCAGCCTGCGGCGGATGGCTTCAGGCGCCGGGTGGGTGGCACCAATGCCGTAGCCGTTGAATCCGGCGTCGCTAAACCCCATCTGCATGGCCTTGAGTGGCATGCCGATGACACGATCCGCCACCGAGTCTCCGGCTGTCTTGTACCGCGTCTGCCAGTGCAGCAGGGCCTCGCCAAAGAAGTAAAGGCCGCCAGCGGCACAGATGGCAATGCCGCCCATGAGCATGGAGGTGTAGTTCTTGTTGCTGCCGATGCGTCCGGAAAAGGCGGCCAGCGCGAATCCGACAAAGACAAGTCCAATCGAGAAGAGCGAGGCGCGGGAGCCGCCCATCAGGGCGTTGCCGAGGATGAGCGGCAGGCTGACAGACATGAGCAGCCATTTGTGCTTTGCTTCCGCCAGGGAGAGCACGGCCAGGGTAATTGCAGAAAAGAAAATGACGAACGTGGTGTGGCCGGTGATGTAGGAGAAGGTGCCGGTGATGCGCACGCGTTCACCGAAGCCGAAGGTGGTGGCACCGGTCTGGTCCATGGCCGTCTGGTCCGCATACACATTCAGCCAGCTAAAGCCGCCTGCACGCCACTGGGCGACACCGAGCAGGCCGATGGGGATGGCAATGAGGGCATACCAGGTGACCTGGCGCACCATCTCCTCTTTCGTCCAGAAAAGATAGGGCATCATGAACATGAGCGGCAGGTAGAAGACATAGATCTTCACGCCATAGGCGGCCAGCAGCGTGGAGTTGATGTTGGGATTGAGAGCGGCCGGCATCAGGAACATGCAGCAGACCACGACCATGATGTAGGGCGCGCGCAGCTTGTTGGCGCGAACCTCCATGCCCGGGGCCAGGAAAAAGCGCAGGTAGGCCCCGACGAGGAACACGTCCTTGAGGAAATACATCAACTCCTGCCCCTGCGGGAAGACCCATTTGCGCAGGGCTCCTTCGAGGAGGGCGATCACCAGCGCCACCTTCACCGCGGCCCGCCAGTGGCTGAACGACCACATGATGATGATCGTTGCCACACCAGCCCCGATGTAGAGGAGGGTGTGAAGCGGGATGGCGGCGGCAAGAAAGGGCATCATGGGCATGCTCAGGATAGGTCTGTGGGCGTGACAGGAGGCGGGCCGGAATGCCACGCACGGAAGAGGGCGAGCGAGGCAGTCGGGGAGTAGCACAAAAGCTCTGGCCTGCATTTGTCGAGCAAACGGGCTGGATTACCAGCCACAATTCGGCCTGCGGGCACATCCCTGGCCACCACGGCCCCGGCGGCGACCACCGCGCCGCGGCCGATGCTCACACCGGGGAGGATCAGGGCGTTGGTGGCGATCCAGGCGTGGTCCGCGATCACGATGGGCCGGGCCACGGTGCGCCATTCAGGATCAAGCACGTCGTGGCTGGCGGTGAGAACCTTGGCGCCATCGTTGATGCAGACGTTCGATCCGATCTTCAGGCTTGCATGCACAGAAAGCTCCGCGCGACCGATGAAACTTCCAGAGCCAACCTCCAGCATGTCCAGCCTGCCGGAGATCGTGGAGGTGTCTGAGAAGAAGGCCGTGGCATCCACACGGGCACCCGCTGCGCGCAGGGAGGCATGGTAACGCCACTGTTTCAGCAGGCTCGGCATTTGCAGCAGGCGCTTGGCCCAGGCACGACACCAGGCACGACCGCCCAAAGGAAAACGGTCCCGTCCGCGCCAGAGCTGCTGGAGGAGGGTCATGCGTACAGGGATTTTATCTGGGAGGCGTAGCTTTGCACGTTGGCCTTCAGGGAATGCGTGTCATACCAGGAGCGAAGGCTCCGCGCGATGGTTTCCAATTCGGAGGACCGCACCGTGCCGGGCAGGGTGCGCTCATGCAGCAGCTCCACGCCTTCACGCAGGCCGTCCGGCAGGACCGGTGTCCTGCCCTGGGTGACGAGGGCCAGACCGTGTGCTGCAAAGGCGGCCACGAGCGTGGACTTGCCGAAGTGCTCCGGGCTGTAGGCGGTGTAGGCCATGCGACAGGACAGCAGCAGCCGGGAGATGGCGGCAGCCTCCAGAAAACCATGGCGCGTGATCTTCACCCCGAGGCTGGAATCGTCCAGGTCCTGCTTGCAGCCCAGGAGGTGCAAGCCTGTCATGCCAAATTTCCGGCAGCAGGCGGCCGCCCGGGCCACGGTCTCCTCAAGGGATTCCCCGCTGTGGATGCCCCAGGCAAACATGGCCATGGAAGGCTCCCGTTCCTGCCAGGACGGCAGTGTCTCCGGCTCGCCGAAGTTGGAATAGACCGGCATGACCTCCACCTCGGGCGCGCGCAGACCGCGGATTCCCAACAGCCAGTCCGCGTAGGGCTGGCGGTTGGTGCGCAGCGCGTCCGAGGCGCGCGCCACCACGCGCAGCACCTGTTTCTGCAACGGCTGAAGCCAGAAGGCGGAGCTGCGGACGGAGCCGGTGGCATACAACTCATGGAACATGGTGATCATCCTCGGGCGCTTCGGCAGGCGGGCGATCTGCCGCCACGCGGAAGCCAGCCAGAACGGCACGGCGCGCTTTTGAAAGCCATAGGGCGACAGGTGCAGAACAAGCGCCTGCGTGTCATCGGTGGAGGCTTTCACCAACTCCACCAAGGCGGGCGTGGAGAGCATGGCGAGGCGGTTCACTGGAAATTCCGGCGTCCCCGCGGGTTCGGTCCAGCTCGTGCCGGCGGAGAGGAAACGGCTGTGAATATCGTGCTGGTCCCGCAGGCCGCGGGCGATGCCCCAGGCGTAGTCTGCAATGCCGCAGACGGCTGGTGGCACACGCGGGAGGATTTGCAGGATGTTCATGAGCCGGAGAGCAGTTCGGTGAACAACGCGGCGGCGCGCGCGCGATAATTTTCTGGACGGAAGCCAGCGGCGAATGCGGCGGCGCGTTCTCCATCCTCCGCCAGCCGGGGACGGTCCTCCAGATAGTGTTCCACGCGCGCCCGGATGGCCTCCGCGTCATGGGCGGGCACGCGCCAGGACTCGTCCGGCACGGGCGCGCCCGCATGACGGCTGGTGACCACCGGCATGCCGGAGGCCATGGCCTCCAGGGTGACAAATCCAAACGAGTCGCCTAGAGTGGGCATCACCAGCAGGTCGTGGTGCGCATACAGTTTTCGTAACTCTGGTTTGGAGACATAAGGCAGATGCCGGTGCCTGCGATAGCGCGGCAGCACCGCTGTCATTTCGGCGCTGATACCGCCAACAAGGGTCAGTTCCACGGCATCGCCGATGGGTTGCACGGCCTCCAGCAGGTAGGGGATGCCTTTGCGCAGGCTGGTGGCACCGGCGTAAATGATCCGGAGCGGCTCACCCGGCCGGGAAAAGGATCGTTCAGCCGCGCAGGGACGCCAGAAGTCCACATCCGTCCACAGCGGCAGCACCTCGGCGCGCCGCAGGTGCGGATGCAGGGCCATGAGCTTGTCCCGCTGGAATTCGGAGCAGCATAGAACGAGATCGGCCAGTTCTAGCTCCGCTTTCTTCCGCTGCTGCATCGCAGGACTGTTGGAGCTGGTGGCGATGCCCACACCAAAGGTCGCGGCCGCCTTGAGGGCCTCCTCGTCGAGCGCCGCTGATGGCACGCCTGGACAGTCCAGCACCCGTTTCATGCCTTTGAGCTCCGCGGCGCGAAGGCTTTCGAGCGCGCAGGTCTCTCCGCCGACAAAGACACGCGCGTTGCTGCCGCCGAGCCAGCGTGCCGCCTGGCGGTCAAACCACGAATTGCTCCGCAAATGATCGCTGTGACGACCAGGGAGCAAGCGGCTGGCAAGACGGTTGGCCAGCATGGGCCAGGGGAACTCCATCACACGCTCCTCAGGCAGCGCAGGTGATCCCAGCGGCCTCGCCGTGCCCGGCGGCACCCATCTGGCAAGCCGGCGTCCCCACTTCCCCGGGCCATCGATGATGGAGCAGAACAACCCCTCCAATTCTCCAATCTCATGCGCCGCCAGCGCGAGCTGGAAAATCTGATGCACCCCCGCGTAAGCCAACGCCACCCCGTTCATGCCTTCTTCATCACATCCACATACACGCTGTCCGCCAGCCACGGCAGGCCGGGTACGATGCCCTCCAGTTTCCGCAGGGTTTCCGACACAGACAGCAGGACGCGCCATCTCAATGGCATGAGGTCCGCGTCGCTCGGCTGGAGGCCGATGCCGAAAAAGCAGTCGATCTCAAAGCCGGTGGAGCCAATCCGGCCAAAGGCTTCGCGAAGCTGGCCGAGCGTCCAGTAGCGCACATTGAAACCGGTGCCGTCGTTGAAACCGCGCCGCGCCCATTGATAAAAGCAGCGCGGCCCCATCACATTCGGCATCTGCACAAACAGACGTGCTCCCGGCTTCATCACGCGGTTGGCCGTCTCGATCACCTTTGCCACATCGTCCCGGGAGAGATGCTGGATGACACTGTAGGAAAAGATGACATCCGCCGAACCGGCGCGCAGGGGCAGGTGGCGGGCGTCCGCGCAGATGAAGTGCGCCTGGATGCCAAGCTGCCGCGCCACGCGCCGCGCTGCCAGCACCGCGCCGATCTGCGGATCCACACCGATGACAGAGAAGCCCTCCTGAGCCGCCGCGAGGCACCAGCGGCCCCAGTTGCAGCCCAGGTCCACCAGCACGCGGCCCGCGCCGTTTTTGAGACGGAAGTTGGGAACCGGATAGCGCGGCAGCCTGCCGACGAGGCCAAGATAAAGGTTCCCGCAGGTGGCGGCGATCATCTGGGCCACCACCGGGTCCACGGCGTTCCCGCCACGGCGTAGCGCCTCCAGCAGCGGCGCTTTCTGCTCCTCATTCAGCCCCAGGGTGTCCACACACCATGGATCGGTGGCATCCACGCCCGCCGCCAGCGCGCGGGACTGGGCCATGGCGGAAAGCGTGTCCGTGGCATCCGGGCGAAAGAGCACAGGGATGCCCTGAACGGTCGGATAGCGGCGGCCGGCCGCGCTCACCCACGCGTCCCCCTCCCGCATAAGCGGCGTTCCATCGACCGGACAAGCCAGTAGTTCGTCCAATGGAGGCAATTCAGGCATGATGGGAGTGTCAAGGTTTCAGACGGAATTCCATCAACATGGTCATCCAAAGCCACGGAAAGCGGCCCAACCCCTGGAAGCGGACGAACTCGAAGCCTGCCTCTTCAAACAGTTGGCGAAGTGTGTTCCGTGACCAAAACTTGATGTGTCCATGATCCCAAAACACGCTGTGATGAGAATCCCACTTGTTGAGCAGGCAGATGGCCAGGTTTTTCAGGTAACCGTGATAGGGGGTGGTGACGATCACGCTGCCGCCGGGTTTGAGGGCTTCCTGGACGCGCTCAGGAAGCGCTCTCGGAGCGTAGAGATGCTCCACCACCTCAGTGGAGATGACCAGGTCAAACATGCCCCGAAACTCCGCGGGCAACGGTTCGTACACCGAGTGATTGATGAAGCGGGCCCCGGGACAATTTCGAATTGCCTGTTGGATGCCAGACTCGCTAGGATCCATGCCTGCCACGCCTTTGACGCCCTGTTGCACAAGTGCGCGGCACAGGGCGCCGTTTCCGCAGCCATAATCTAGCACATCCACCGGCCTCAGCCGCGTGACTGCATCCAGGATGGGTGGTACAAAATACCGGTGCATGTGGGACTCTTCCGCTGAGTCATATGCGTAGCTGACAGCCGAGATGGGATCATGGGACGACATGGATGAGATGGGTTCAGGATAAATGCACTAGGGCTTCTTTC
Source organism: Verrucomicrobiaceae bacterium (assembly GCA_015075365.1). GTDB lineage: Bacteria > Verrucomicrobiota > Verrucomicrobiia > Verrucomicrobiales > Verrucomicrobiaceae > Prosthecobacter. The sequence goes on along the minus strand of JABTUN010000002.1, from coordinate 441,911 downwards.
AGGCCTGCCAGCACTTCATCGAAACCCCATTTCGAGATGATCTCCAGGCTCGTGCCCCCGGCTCGTTCACGTGCAGACGCATCACCGCACCATCGGTCAAGCACCTGCGACAGTGCCATCACGTCCCCGGCGTGAAAGATGCTGCCGTTTACGCCCTCCCGGACGAGGTCGGGGCCACTGCCCACCTGATCGCTTACGACCACGGTTTTGCCCGCGTTCATGACTTCGTTTACCACGAGCCCCCAGGGTTCAAAGGCGGAGGGCAGCACAAACATATCACACAAGTCATAGAGTCCCGGCAGCTCGGACTGGTTGCGGAAGCCCAGAAATTTCACCCTCCCAGGCGCGACCTCGGAGGCGAGTTTTTCCAAGGAAGGCCGGAGTTCGCCATCTCCCACCATGAGCAGCACCGGTGCCGTGGGTGCGTCCGCCAGAACGCGGGTCTGTCGAGGTGAACGTGGGTGTGCCCCGGTTTGGGAATCCTCATCTCGCCCCCTGGCAGGCGCGCCTGCCAGGCCGCCGACGGCGCGAATCAGGACGTCGGGCGATTTCACGCTGATCAGCTTGGCGCAAAACAGGATCACCGGGCGGCCCGGCTCGATGCCCAGCTCCGCACGCAGTTTCTCGCGATGCGGCGTGGCCTCCTGGCAGCGCTTCTGGAAGAAGGCATTGTCCACCACATAAGGTGCCTGAAAGATGCGGCGGGACTCGACACCATAGGCGCGATACAACTCGGCATTGAGTTTTCCGACCGCGAGGAAGGCGGAGACCTCGCGGAACTTCCGGGTGAAGATGAGCTTGTGCGCGAGCCGTCGCAGCTTTCCGCCGCGCACGCAGCCAAGGAAGGTCTCGCCACGCAGCAGGATGGGCATTTTCCGGCCTCTGGCCTGCCGCCAGGCTGCCTGGGTGAAGGGGTGCGCCCAACCATGCACCCATGCCGCGTCAAATTTCTCCTTCTCCAGCAGTGTCATGATCTGACGCTCGAAATGAGCCCGCTGCTTCTTCAGGCCGCCCTTCGGTTCCTCGGTGTTTAACACGGTGCTGGGATAACCGTCGAGCAGCGGCACGTCCCAGGCGAGCCGCTGGCCGAAACCCTTGTCAAAGTATGCACGCGCCGTGGCATCATGCCCATAGACGACATGCACATCCACGCCTCCTGCCCGCAGATGCCGGATCAGCGGCGACTGATACTGAATGGGATGCGTGAGGAAGTAGGCGATCCGCATCAATTTATAGGGTCCGAATCATCCACCGATCTCACAGATTCCAGAGATGAAGTCCCGTGCGGGTATCTGCGCAATCTGTGGATGAACATTCGATTCAATGCCCGAGGTCAGCCCAGCAACTTCTTCACGGCGATCTTCAATCCGGGCACCGAGCGGCTGCGAACGGTATCGCCTGCGTCGAGCACCTCGATGTTTTTGTAGCCCTTGGCCGAGGGGCCGGTGAAGACATGCAGGGCGGTCTCCTTTACATTCAAAACCCAGTATTCCGGTATGCCGGCCCTGGCGTAAAGCTTTGACTTGATCTGCACGTCAAACTCCGCGCTGGAGTCCGCCACTTCGATGATGAGCAGCACATCCTTGGGCCCCGGGTGCGCCTTGCGATAGCCATCCGCTTTTCCCCGCACCACCGCCGCGTCCGGCTGCGGCTCGGAATGATCCGGGATGGTGATGGGTTCGTTCATGCGCAGGAGAACACCCGCAGGGAGTTGCAGCGGAAGCGTGTTGGTGATCCTTGTGGTGTGATACGAGTGTTCCGGGCCAATGGGAGGCATGATCGTGAGTTCTCCGTTGATGAGTTCAATGCGGTCCGCCCTCGTGAAGTGACCGGCTTCCACGAGATGGTGGAAATCCCTCACGGTGAAGGCGTAACGTCCGCGAGTATCCACAGGCGGGGGAACGAACCGGGGTGTTGCAGCGAATGCCATGGAAAAAAATGCTCTCGGAAAGCGATTTGGCAACCTCAAGGGCGCTCGCCGGGCAGGGATGCCTCATACTCGGTCGGACCGCCGACTGAGGACACTTGGTAGCCGAGGGATTCGAGGAGTTTGCTGATCTCCCCGGTTCCCACGCCAAACGTCTCCAGGCAGCCCGGGTTCTCCTCAAAAAAGACATGACGGATCTTCCGCGCCTGCAACAGCGGCATCACGCCCAGCACCACGCGGTGGTCGTAGCCCTCGCAGTCAATTTTCAAGGCGGTGTAAGCTTGATCCGGGAGTTCGTGGGCCAGGGTGGTGAGCGGCACGGTCCAGTCAGCCTCGGCCGGGTTGTCCGTGACTTTGTCCCATCCGCTTTGATGGGGGTCGGACATCTTGAAATGAACATGGCCAGGCTGGTCACCCACAGCCTTGTTCCTGGCATCCACGCGGCCGGTCATTTTGTTTCGCTCCAGATTGGCCATCAGGCATGGGAAATTCCGTGGGGAGGCCTCAAAAGCGAAGACGCGGTTGTCCGGGCGGGCAGCGGCCCAGATCAAGGAGTAGTAGCCGTAATTGGCGCCCGCGTCGATCAAGGTGCCGCCTTCTTCGCGGGCGATGCCAGACAATCTCCGGGTGAGGGGCAGCTCATAGCAACCGCTGTAGGCGATGCAGCCGTGACAGGAGTCGCCTCGCATCAAATCCATGTGACAGCCCGGTGCAAAGCGCAGAGGCGTGTTCTTGTAGGCCGTGTCTCCGAGGTCGAGACGGCTGAGCCAGCGGTAATACACGCTGGCTCCCAACCGGGGATGCAAGGTCCGGCAGAAGGCGGTGACAAGGCGGGCCAGTCTGGAACTCATGAAGGAGTGATTGGAGGAGGAATGAAGACCAGATTGTGTGCGGTGCCCACGCGACTGCAGAGCGCCTGGAGGCTGGATTCCTGGTAGCCGAGTGCCTTGAGGAACTCGCGAACGCGCTCCTGTTGATCCCCCATTGCCTCGACGGCGAGCCACGGATGACAGCGCGCCAGGGTTTCACGGGCACCGTGCAACACGGCCATCTCGTGGCCCTCCACATCGATTTTCAGATAATCCAGCCGGGGAAGCTGGAAAGAGTCGAGTGTGCGTGTTTCGACAGTGAGTTGTCGAAGCCCCTCGAAGTTCTGGGCGAGCGGGGCCTCCATGCTGCCCCAGCCTTCGAGGGTGACGCCGGCGGAAACCGGCACAGTGAGCGTGGCCTGCCCCGCTGACGATGACAGGGCAACTCCTTCCACTTTCACATTGGCGGGAGCGCACTTTTTCAACTCTCCTGCCAGCCTGGGATTGGCCTCGAAGGCGAGCACCTGGTCAAAATGCCGGGCCATGATGCAAGTGGTCACTCCATTGTTGGCACCGACATCGACCGCGCATCCGCAGCGTTTTTGGGCGACAACCGGGGGGACAAAGATGTTTTCCGGTTCAGCGGCTCGCAAGGCGACATCCAGAGCCGTCAACGCATGCAGACGGATGGAGCACGGCAAAAGGCCGGTCGAACGGCGGAGCAGGGAGACGATTCGGTGGAGGAGCATCCTCAAAAAGGCGGGGTGCGGGTCTGCGCCACCTGCCGACGGTGAGAGTTGAGCCCGCGGAACGCCAGCATGGCGGCCATCAGCAGGCCGGTGACACTGGAGACGCTGGCAAACACAATCGTGTGGGAAATGCGGGCGAGATCAAGAAACTGGGCCGCTGCCACCTGCGCTGCAATCGTGAGTGGAATCTGCCACCACGCGTGGCGCACCCAACTGCGGGTGTAGCAGAGGCTCCACGCGACATTCGCCGTGATGCCCAATGCCTGCGCCCCCAGAAACCAGGCGAGCTCCCGATGCAGATGCGTGTATTGTGGTCCAAGCAGCCACAACAGTGGAGAGGCCAGGAACATGCCGGTGCCTGCCAGCGCCGCCGAGGCCGCGGTCATGCCCCCCAAGGTGAGAAGACTCAAGCGCGTGAGACGGCGCGGCTCCTGAGTGCGCGCAATCACGGGCATGACGAGCTGGGTCATTGGCAGGGCCAGGAAGGTGAACAGAATGCCAAGCCGTGTGAGCGCGCCCACATCCGCCACCTTTTCGGTGCTGGCGAACAAACTCAGCACCCACGTGGTGATGTGCCCTTGCACGCAGTTGAAGAGACACAGCGGAAACAGGCTCTTCACCGTGGCCTGGATCTCCGGCTGCCATGCAGGATCGATTTGGGCAGGCTCTTTCAGGTCGCCGGCTGTCTGCCGGCGAAGCAGCCAGACCTGCGCCCATTGCGCTGCTGCAGTCGCGGCAGTGGCCACTGCCGCTGTCAGTCCTGGAAGAAGCCCTGCCAAAACGGCCAGCAGGCGTGAGAAACTGAGCCCTAGATCGGCCTTGACCATGAATCCGACCCGGCGGTGCAGCTTGTTGATGCTTCCCAGCACGACACTCTCCACAGAGAAGGTTGCCGTGATCATGACCAGCAGCATCAGAGGCAGGATGACTGTCCAAGGAGCGTTGTTCCTTGCCAGCACCCACCATCCGGCTGGCAACGTGACGAGCGCGGCCAGCAGCATGAACCGGAATCGCATGCGATGAGCCAGTGTCATCAAGGCAGCGAATCTGGGACGGTCTTCGCATACGCGGCCGCCGATGGACATCATGGCGCTGCCCAAGCCCGAGTCGGACATGACGCTGATGGTGGCCAGCAGGGAATTCGTGATCGTGAACCACGCGTAGGCCTCCTTTTCCATGCCGCGTACCAGGAGAAAGCCGCTGAGCGTGTTCACCAGCAGGGCCAGCCCCTGCGCCCCGCTGTAAGCGGCGAGGCGGCGCGTCCAGCGAAGATAGCGCTCGTGATTGAACCATGGTCTCAAGCTGGCTGTGGGAAAAGGGTCAGGCTGGCAGACGATGCGGGATCACGTTCTCCCTCACCTTGCTCCGTTCGGCGGTCGTAAAACAGTTTCCACCCACGTCTGGTTCTCCAAATACCAGCGAACGGTTTCGCGGAGGCCGGATGCGAAGGTGTGGGCGGGACGCCAGCCGAGGGTGCGCTCGATTTTGGCGGCGTCGATGGCGTAGCGGCGGTCGTGGCCGGGGCGGTCTGGGACAAAGCTGATGAGGCGGCGGGAATGGCCGCCGAGGTCGGGTCGCCACTCGTCGATGAGGTCACAAAGGTGCTCGACGAGCTGGAGATTGGTCTTCTCGTTGTGGCCGCCGATGGCGTAGCTTTCGCCGGGTGTCCCACGCGTCAAAACGGTCCACAATGCTTCGCAGTGATCGCTGACATGGAGCCAGTCGCGCACGTTCATGCCATCGCCATAAACGGGAACCGGCTTGCGGGCCAGAAGGCTCTGGATGACCACGGGAATCAGCTTTTCGGGAAATTGATACGGACCGTGATTGTTCGAGCAGTTCGTGATCACGGCCGGGAGACCGTAGGTGTGGTGGTAGGAGCGCACCAGCATGTCGCTGGCGGCCTTGGAGGCGGAGTAAGGCGAATTGGGCGCGTAGGGCGTGGTTTCGGTGAAGAAACCGGTTTCACCCAGGGAACCAAAGACCTCGTCCGTGCTCACATGCAGGAATCTCTGACTTCTGACCTCAGACCTCTGAGCTCTGAATGCCTCCAACAGGTTGAAGGTGCCGTTGATGTTCGTCGTGATGAAATCAGCGGGGCCGGTGATGCTGCGATCCACATGGCTTTCGGCCGCGAGGTGCATGACGTGGGTGATGTCATACTGGCGGATGACACGAAAGACCTCGTCCCTATCGCGAAGATCGACCTTCTCGAAGGCATAGCGTGGATGCTCGCCATGGATGCCAGCGAGGTTCTCAAGATGCCCGGCATAGGTGAGGCAGTCGAGATTGACCAACTTGGTGACATCCGGCTTGTCGATGACATGCCGGATGAGGTTCGAGCCGATGAATCCGGCGCCACCTGTGATCAGAAGGTTCACGATTTGACGGCGGTGTACTCGCTGAACCAGCCGAGGACGGGCTTGCGGGCCACGTTTTCGAATCCGGCGGCTTTCAGCGCGGTGAGGACGGACTCGGGACGCACGCAGGTGTCCATGGTCTCCCAGAAATAGACCATCATCTCCTCCGCGATGTCGCTTTGAGTAAACAGGCGGACAAAGAAGGGATAGATGCGGCCGAAGTAGAGCTTGAAGAGCCAGGAGCCGAATTTGCCCGCGGGGCGCGTGGCTTCGAGAAGCAGCACCTTTCCGCCTGGTTTGAGCACGCGGTGGAATTCACGGAAGGTCGCCTCCAGATCGGCAAAATGGCGCAGGGCGTAGCCGACCGTGAGGAAGTCATAGGCAGCGGAATCGACCGGCATGCTCTCGGCGCGGCTCTGGATGAAGCGCGCGTTGAGCTTGCCGCGCGCGACGGCTAGCATGCCGTCGCTGGGCTCCACGCAGGTGATGGTGGAGTCGCCGCCGAGGACCTCCTTCGCGGCAACGGCCATCAAACCGGTGCCGCAGGCCACATCGAGCAACTGCATGCCCGGCTTGAGGCCGTGGCGGCGTTGCGCGTCCTTGCGGTAGAGGTTTCCGGTGCCCCAAAAGCCCCAGCCGACGACGGGATCGTAGTGCGGTGCGCCCTCATCAAAGAGGTTTTTGACATAGCAAGGGCGCTGCTCGGCGGCGTCGTAACGGTTGGCGATGACAGGATGCGGGGTCATGGGATCAAGCACCTTGCAGTCCCACACGGCGGACTTCGGCGGCCACTTCGGAGAGATAGTCACGGTATTCGCAGGCGGGCAGGGTGCCGAGGAGTTGCTCAAACTGGGTGATGCTCAGGAAACCACGGTGCAGGGCCGCCTCCTCCGGGCAGCCAAGCTTGATGCCCTGGCGCTTTTCGATGGCATGCACATAGGCGGAGGCGTCGTGCAGGCTGGTGCTGGTGCCGGCGTCGAGCCAGGCGGTGCCGCGGCTGAGGCGCTGCACGCGAAGGGTCCCTCGGCGGAGGTACTCGTTGTTCACATCGGTGATCTCGAGCTCGCCACGCGCGGAGGGCTTCAAGCCGCGGGCGATGCGCAGGACGTCGTTGTCGTAGATGTAGAGACCGGGAACGGCGTAGTTGCTGCGGGGCCGGGCGGGCTTTTCCTCCAGTGACACGGCCTTTCCTTCCGCGTCGAACTCCACCACCCCGTAGTGTTGTGGATCGCGCACATGGTAGGCGAAGATGGTCGCGCCGGACTGGAAGGCTGCGAAGGCACGCGGGAAAGCGTCGCCACCGAAGAAAATGTTGTCACCGAGCATGAGGGTGACGGGATCACCACCGATGAAGGACTCCGCGATGAGAAAAGCCTGCGCGATGCCTTCGGGCCTTGCCTGCTCGCGATACTCGATGGAGATGCCCCATTGCGAGCCATTGCCGAGGAGCTGCTGGAAGCGCGGAATGTCCTGCGGCGTCGAGATCAGGCAGAACTCGCGGATGCCCGAGGCGATGAGCACCGTAAGCGGGTAATACACCATCGGCTTGTCATAGACCGGCTGGAGTTGCTTGGAGGCAACCTGCGTCAGCGGATAAAGGCGGGAACCTGCGCCGCCGGCTAGAATGATGCCTTTCATGAACGGTAATCGAGAGCTTTAGCTCGGAGAAAGGTGGCGGGGTGAGTCGTGAGCGAAACGGTAGATGAATACCGTGCGGGCTGAAGCCCGGGATTACATTCAGCGGGTCACAATCCAGTTGTTGAGGACAAGCACGTCCATCTTGGTCCGGAGGAAGCAATCGAGGGCTTCTTGAGGTTTGCAGACGACGGGTTCGTTTTCGTTGAAGCTGGTGTTGAGCACGATGGGGACGCCGGTGATCTCGCGGTAGGCGCTGATGAGGCGGTGGTAGCGAGGGTTGGTCTCTTTGTGGACCGTTTGAAGGCGACCGGAGCCATCGACGTGCGTCGTGGCGGGCACTTGCGCACGCTTTTCGGGGCGGACTTGGAAGACCTCCATCATGAAGGGCACATCGTCGTCCTGCTCGAACCATTCGGTGACGCATTCGCGAAGAATGGAGGGGGCGAAGGGGCGGAAGGACTCGCGGCGCTTGATCTTGAGGTTGAGGATGTCCTTCATGTCGGCGCGACGCGGGTCGCCGAGGATGGAGCGGTTGCCGAGGGCACGCGGGCCCCATTCCATGCGGCCTTGGAACCAGCCGATGACCTTGCCCTCGGTGATGGCGGTGGCGGTGGTCTTGCAAAGCTCGCCTTCGTCGTCGTAGCGACGCATGGTGCAGTTTTCGGCCTGGATGTCGGCGGTGCGGGAGTCGAGCAGGACTTTGATCTCGTCCTCCGAGGCACGCGGACCGACGTAGGCGTGGTCCATCACATACTTCGTGGGATTGATCTGGCGTGAGACGACAAAGGCGGCTCCGATGGCACCGCCGGCATCGCCCGCGGAAGCGGGGAGGTACATGCGCTTGAAGGGCGAATTGAGGTACACCTTGCCGTTGGCCACCGAGTTCATCGCGCAGCCGCCGGAGAAGGCCAGGTCATCGCACTTGTACTTCGCGTGCAGGCTTTGCAGCATGGCGAAGAAGGCCTCCTCATACATCACCTGGGCGCTGCGGGCGATGTCGCGGTGCTTTTGCTCCAAGGTGTCGCTTTTCTCACGCTGCGGGCCGAAGAGGGACTCCATCGGCTCCTTCTTGTAGAGCGTGCCGACCTCCGGGGAGCAGTTGTCCCAGGTGTAATGAACGTCCTCGTCGTGGTGGCGGTAGTATTTGAGGTTGAGCTTGAAGGTGCCGTCCGGCTGGATGTGCACGAGTTCGCGCATCTCCTTCATGTATTTGGGCTCGCCGTAGGGCGCGAGGCCCATGACCTTGTATTCATCACCGAAATACGGGAACCCGATGAACTGGGTGATGACGCTGTAAAAGATGCCGAGCGAATGCGGGAAATACACGCGACCGTCGATCTGGATGTCATTTCCCTGTCCCATGCCCCAGGCAGAGCTGGCAAAGTCGCCAAAGCCGTCGATCGACAGGCAGACCGCCTCATCGAAATCGGAAACAAGAAAGGCGGAGGCCAGATGCGCGAGGTGATGCTCGACGCGGTGCACCTGCGCCCGGAGCGTCTCGCCGGGGAAAGCGGCCTGCACGCTGTCCTCAAAGGAGGCGGCGCGTTGGATGTTCGCAAGACGCTTGAAGATCAGGCTCAGGCTGGGACGGCGACGCAGGACGTAGAGGGCGCGGCGGAGGTTGTTGACCTTCGGGTTCCGGTTGATGGCGATGTGGTCCACATCGCTCAGTTTGAGCCCCGCATCCGCGAGGCACCATTTCATGGCCTCCGTGGGCAGCCCGGACCAGTGCTTGATGCGGCGAAAACGCTCCTCCTCCGCCGCACAAACGAGTTTTCCATCTTTCACGAGCGCGGCGGAGGAATCTCCGTGAAAGGCATTGAGACCAAGGACAATCATGAATCAAATCAAAGCACGCTGCCGCCACTGGTCGCCGGACCGGAGAGGAGGGACCATGAGCAGGCTCTGCCGGGGTTGGAGCGGCGGAATTTCAGAAAAAAGAGGCGGGAGTGTACCTTGGCACCTTCCAATTCAAAGAACAAACTTTGCGTCGAATTTGGCCCACGAAACGGATGGAAGACCGGCTGCCGCGATTTTTTGCTGAACGATTCGCCAAAAACCGCTAATAACCTCCCCAATGTCCCCAGATTCCATGAATGCCTTCCGCACGCTGCTGGTTCTCACCGCGTTTTCCTGCCTCACGGACTTGTCAGGGCAGGAGAAGGCAGCGCCGCTCCCAGATCCGATGAAAGACGTGCGGCGCAGCACGCTGGAGATGCGCTTTGTGGCCGTGCCGGGCACCACGGTGCTGTTTTCCGTGTGGGAGACGCGGGTGCGGGACTGGAACGCCTTCCTGAGGGCGAAAAAGCATCCGTGGTCGTTCCAGACGCACTTCCAGCAGGATGAGAATCATCCGGTCGTGGGCGTGAACCTTCAGGACGCGGTGGCCTTCTGCAACTGGCTCACCGAAAAGGAGCGTGACGAAGGCGTGCTGAACAACGCGCAGTCCTACCGCCTGCCGACACCGGAGGAATGGGATGCCGCGGCGGGCCTGGCGGGAGCACGGCAGGATTTGCGCGCCTCCACGGCGGAGCGGGTGGAGGACACCATGGCCTTTGTGTGGGGCCTGACCTGGCCGCCGCCAGCCAAGGCGGCGAACTACGCCGAGGGGGAGATCGAAGGCTACTCCGACGGCTACGAGTTCACCGCGCCGGTGGGGCAGTTCACCCCCACGGCGGAGGGCCTCTTCGACATCGCGGGCAACGTGTGGGAGTGGACAGACAAGCCGGACGCCAGCGCGGCCGGAGTGCCCACCGGAGTGTTGCGCGGTGGTTCCTGGGCCTATTTCCGCCGCGAATGCCTGACGAGCGCCTACCGCTACGTGGTGCCGGCGGACATGCGCATGCCCACGGTGGGCTTCCGCTGTGTGTTTGACGACAAGCAACGCACGGCGCGCATGCTCAGCGACCTGGCGGCGGCCAACCAGCGCAACATCGAGGAGCGCATGGCGCAGATGCGGCGCACCAATGACAGCAGCGACGTGGAGGCGCTGCGCAAGCGTCTCGGCGGCGCTTCGGCGGCGGATACGGAGGCCGCGCGCCTTGATCCGTCCCGGCTTTCGCCCGCGGTGGCTGGCGTGGCCTTCACCAACATCCTGGGCATGCGCCTGGTGCCGGTCGAGAAGGACGGCAAAGTCTTGATCTCGACGACGGAGACACGTGTGCGCGATTTTGAGGAGTGGCTGAAGGAAAGCCGCCGCACCTGGCCCAAAAAGCCGCCACACCTGCTGGGCAACACCCATCCCGCCGCTGGTGTGAGCTGGGATGATGCAAAGGCGTTCTGCCAGTGGCTCACGGAGACGGAGCGGCAGGCGACGCTGATCCCCGCCACCGCCACCTACCGCCTGCCCACCGACTTGGAGTGGAGCGCGGCGGCCGGATTGACCGGCGAGACGGGCGCGGACCCCGCCGCGCGTCATCTGGGCAACAAGGAGCACTTTCCCTGGCCCACCAAAAGCGCGGAGGAATGGGCGCCGCCGGTCATGAGCGTGAACCTGGACGCCACGAAGGTCCGAGGCTTCTCCGACAGCTACTCCTACTCCGCGCCGACGGACAAGGCCACGCCCAACGACCTGGGCCTGCGCGAGATGGGCGGCAATGTGGCCGAGTGGTGCGAGGACGTGTGGCCCGGCGCTGCCATTGAGCGCGTCATCCGCGGCGGCAGTTACCTGAGCTTTGAGCGCGATTCGCTGCTGACCTCCCATCGCCAGCACGCGCCCAAGGACAGCCAGCGCGCGGACCTCGGCTTCCGCATCGTGCTGGACCTCGGCAAACCGTAGCGCCTTCCGTCCGTACTCTTTTCCGCATGAGCACACCACTCTCCCAGAAGCCTCCGCTCCGGCCTGATGAACTGGAGGCCCAAACCTCCATCCGCTGGATGCTCTGGAGCTTTCTCGGACTTTTGGCGGCGGCCGCGGCATGGTGGTTCTTTTTTGACGAGGTGGCGATCTCCGCGCGGAACTGGTGGGGACGCCGCCATATTCCTGCCATTGAGGCTGGCATCGAGGCTGAGGACTGGGCCAACGCGGCCAAAAACCTGCACCAAGCCACGCGCTGGGCTCCAGATGATCCCGAGGTGCTGCGCGCGGCGGTGCAGTTTGTCACCCGGACAGGATCAGAGCCGCGCACCATGCTGCGCTTTCTCGGCCGGCTCCAGGAAACGGGGGCCATCACCGTGGCAGAGCGCTGCCTCATGGGGCGCATGCATGTGCGGCTGCCGGACCTCAAGACCGCGCACGAGATCTATGACGCGCTCCCCGCCGAGGAGCTGAGCAAGCGGCCGGCGCTCGAACTCCTGGCGGAGATTCAGAAGGCGGAGGGCCTGCATGCGCGCTCCTTCCTGACGCAGCGCCAGGCCCTGCTGGCGGACCCGGAGAATCCGGACAGCGTGCTGCAACTGGCCCTGCTCGACGCCCGCAGCGGTGATGCCTCTCTCAGCGGACCTGCGCGTGAACGCCTGTGGCCCATCGCCCGCCGCGGCGATGCCAAGGCCGCCCCGGCGGTCGAGTTTCTGGCCCAGCACCGCCAGCTCACCGCGGCCGAGGGCGCGGAACTCCTCCAGATCGTCGAGGCCATGCCTGAGGGGGCAAAGACCGAGGCTTTGCGTTTCAAGGTCCTCTCCGCCGTGCTGCGCCTCAATCCGCACCGCAGGCAGGAGTTGCTGAACAAGGAGTTGCAGAAATGGGGACGCCAGCCGCCCGCCAATCTCGGCCCGCTGCTGGAGTGGCTGGTGGCGGAACGGGAGCACGAGCGCATCCTCCGCATTGTCAGCGCACAGACCGCGGCGGTGTATGGAGCGGTGCTGCCGCATTACATCGCCGCGCTGCGCGGTGAGAAACGCTGGGCCGCCATCAAACAGATGGTCGCCGGGAAGGTCGATCCCTCGTTTCCCCGCGTGCAGCTCCGCCTATGGCTGGCGGAGGCGGAGAGCCACATCTCGGACGATCCCGCCACGCCGCGCCAGATCCTCAACAGCCTGCTAGAGGAGTCCGGCCGCGGCGAGCATGAGATGACCGCCACGCTCACCGCGCAGTTGGCGGAGCAACTCGGCCAGTGGGACATCGCCCGCCGCTGCTACGAGGCCCTCACCGCCCGCCATCCGACCAAGGCCATCCCGCTGCTGACGAAAGTGTACGACGCCGCCTCCCACGAGCTCAACGGCCAGGCCATGCTCCAGGCCAGTGAAAAGCTCTGCGATCTGAAGCCCACTGACATGGTTTTCTTGGACCGCGTGAATTATCTGCGCCTCGTGCTCGGCACGGATCTGGAGGTGGCCCAGCGGGCGCTCGACGAGGCTGCGAAGATGCCGCCGCACCACATCACGCCGGACCGCCACATCGCCCTGTCCCTTCTGCGGGCGCTGGCTGCCTACCGCTCCGGCCATCGGCAGGAGATCGCGCCGCATCTGGCCAAAGTCCGCGCGATCGACACCTTTCCGCCGGGACCGCGCGCCGTGTACGCGGGTTTGATGGCCGTCATGGGAGACAGTGCGGGTGGTTACAAGATCGCGGAGTTCGTGCCGGAGGCCCTGCTGCTGCCGGAGGAGCGCCGGTTCCTCAAAAAGGCGCTGTGAACCCGCGCGCTCAAAGCCGCTCCACCGTTTTGAGGTGCTCCGGCGGCGGGTGCGCGACGTCAATGTCATGAACCTCCAGGATGCGGCCGTCGTCCATGCTGGCAATGCGGTTGGCATGGTGAAAGATGCGGTTGTCGTGCGTGACGATGAGCACGGCGCGCTCCTGGCCGCGGGCCACGTGCTCAAAGAGCTCCATGACAACGTGGCCGTTCTTCGCGTCGAGCGCGGCGGTGGGCTCGTCACAGATGATGAGGCGCGGCTCATGAACCAGCGCGCGGGCGATGGCGACACGCTGCTGCTGCCCGCCGGAGATCTGGGCGGGGCGGTGGCGCATGCGGTCCTCCAGCCCCACCTGGGCCAGCACCTCCCGTGCGCGCTTTTCCGCCTTCCCCACGGACACACCCTGGATGAGCAGCGGGACGCTCACGTTTTCCACGCAGGTGAGGGTGGGGATGAGGTGGAAGGCTTGGAAAATGAACCCGATGTGCCGCGCACGGAAGGCAGTGGTCTGCGCGGCGCTCATCTGCCGCAGATTGTGGCCGAAAACGGTCAATTCACCCTCATCGGCCGCCAAGGTCCCGGCGATGATGCTGATGAGCGTCGTCTTGCCGCAGCCGGAGGGGCCCACCAGCATCGTGATGTCCCCGCAGCGCACATCCAGGTCGATGCCCTTGAGCACTTTGAGGCGCGCTTCGCCGTCGCCGAAGCTCTTGGAGAGGTTTTTGACCTGCGCGGCCAGTTGGGAGCCATTTGCCATCGGGAATCAGCTTCGGAAGACCATGGCCGGTTCCAGCCGGCTCACGCGCCAGATGCCCAGCAGCGCGGCCAGCATGCAGATGCCCAAAACCACACCCAGCACGGCCAGGGGGACGAAATCCGGCAGGTAAAACGGAGGCTGCTCGTTCTTCAGCGCGCCAAAGGCAAAACCCGCCGTGCCCAGCAGGCCGATGCCGTAGCCGATGATGCCGACGGTGAAGGCCTGCACCACCAGCATGAGGCAGAGCATGCCGTTGGACGCGCCCATGGCCTTCAGCGCGCCGAGATGCCGCATGTTCTCCAGCACAAAGGAATAAAAAGTCTGGCAGCTCACCGCCATGCCCACCAGCAGGCCGATGATGACCGTGGTGCCGAAGGAAATGGGGATGCCGGTGTTCTTCACATACCACCACACCGTGGAGACGTTGAAATTGCTCGTCGGCTCCCCGCGCATCTGGCCCAGAAAGTCGTGCAAATCCGCCTCCCGGTTGATGAAGGCCTTCAAGCCAGTCTCCCGCCGGATGTCGGCAATGACCTGCTCCAGGGCCACACCCTCCCGCGGCGCGCAGATGACGGCCTGGAGCAGCTTCCGCTGCGCCGGCACATATTGCAGCGCGCGCTCATAGGTTGTCCACACATAAGGGCCGCCGGTGAAGGACGTGGCCGCGTCCGCGATGCCCACCACACGCGCCTCCTGGTCGTTGATCTCGAAGACATCGCCCACCTTCACCTTGTCGCCACGTTTCGGTGCCAGGCGCTGCACGCCCAGGTCGTCGATGACGACAGAATGCGGCAGGCGCAGTTCCATCAGGTCGCCGGCCAGCATCTTCGCGGGCGCGCCCGCCAGCGTGTTCGCATCAATTCCGATGAGCTGGATGATCTTGAAGCTGCCGTTCTCCAGGCGCACGCGCTGGATGCCGCTGTAGATGGGCGCGGCCCAGGCCACGGTGCCCACGCTGCGCACGCGCGCCACATCGGTGTCCAGCAGGGGATTGGTCTCGTTCACCTGGTCCACCTTCTCCTCCACCACCCAGATGGGCGCGGGCACGTTTTTCAGGGTGGAGCGCGTCCAGCTCATCAGCCCGCAAAACACCGCCGCCTGCTGCGCCATGAGAAAGGTGGCCACTGTAAGGCCCGCCACCAGCATGAGGTACTTCGCGGTGTCGCCAAAGAGCATTTTCAGGGCGAGGCGGATCATGGGGCAGGGAAAGGGCGCGGTATGGGGGACGCCCACCTCTCCGCAGGCCGTGGGGCAGGGTCAAGCAACCTTCGCGCCGGATGCGGCCCCGGATGTCGCAAAGATGGTTCATGCTGATTCCGTGATCCACCGTGTCTTCGATCATTTGTCGAGGCAGTAGAAACAAGACCGGTTTCTCAATAGAGTGAGCATGAGTCCCCTCAGTTACTGGACTGTCAGAAGGCTCTGGTGCTGGCGATGTGGTTGTTTGGGAAGTGAATCCAAAACGGCCCGTGAAACGCTATTGAGGGGAATGTCCCTTCCTCGTCTCGCCATTATCGGCTCTGGCATCTCCGGCCTGGGCTGTGCTCACTTTTTGCATCGTAAGTATGACCTGACGGTCTTCGAGGCCGCGGGCTACATCGGCGGGCATACGAATACGGTCACGGTGCCGGAGGACGGGCGCGAGGTGCCGATCGACACGGGTTTCATGGTGTTCAATCACCACACCTACCCGCTGCTGTGCCGGTTGTTTGATGAACTGGGCGTCGAGACAAAGAAGACGGACATGTCCTTCAGCATGGCGCACCAGCGCAGCGGCTATGAGTGGAATGGAGGCGGCCTGGCGAAGGTCTTTGGGCAGCGGAAGAACCTGCTCAGCCCGCGTTTCTGGCGCTTCATCCTCCAAATCAACCGCTTCAACTCGCACTGCCTCGCCGCGATGGATGATCCGCGCTTTGAACGCATGACGCTGGGCGACTTCGCCCGCGAATGCGGCTACGGGCAGGACTTTCTCGATCTCTACATCCTGCCGATGGGCAGCGCCGTGTGGTCCACGCCGCCCTCGAAGATGCTCGACTTCCCCGCACGGACGCTGATGCACTTCTGGTTCAATCACGGCTTCCTCGCCATGCACACGCGGCGGCAGTGGTGGACAGTTTGCGATGGTTCGCGGCAGTATGTGCGAAAGCTCATTCCGCCCTTCGCCGACAAAATCCGGCTCAACACGCCCATCGCCAGCATCGAGCGTCGCGATGGCAAAGTCATCGTGCAGCCAAAGAATGGCCCCGCGGAGACTTTTGATCATGTCATCGTCGCCTCGCATGCGCCGACGAGCCTGCGCATGCTGGCGAACCCCACGCCGCTGGAACAGGACATTCTTTCCGCGTTCAAGTATGAGCCGAACAAGGCCACGCTGCACACCGACGAGCAGTTCATGCCGAAAACCCGCCGCTGCTGGGCCTCGTGGAACTACCGCATCGAGCACGACTCACGCGGCCAGCTCGTCCCGAGCACGCACTACTGGATGAACAACCTTCAGGGCGTCTCCGACAAGAAGAACTACTTCGTCTCCATCAATGCGCCGGACACGCTCGACGCGTCGAAGGTCCTCCAGCGCATCGACTACGAGCACCCGCTCTTCGACCTCGCTGCCATCGACGCCCAAAAGCGCCTCCCCGAGCTCCGCGAGGCCGCCCGAGACACTCACACCTACTTCTGCGGCGCCTGGGGCCGCTATGGCTTCCACGAGGACGGCTTCATGTCGGCGGTGGAAACCTGCGAGCATCTCCTCCAAGGTGACCCATGGACGCGCCGCTGACATCCTCCCTCTACGAATGCGAGGTCGTCCACGAGCGGCTCATCCCGCGGCGGCATGGGTTTCGCTATCATCTGTTCTTCATGGATTTGTGGCTCGACGAGCTCCCACGGCTCGACCGCGAGCTGCGGCTCTTCAGCGTGGACCGCTTCAATGCCTACACCTTCCGCGATGACGACCATCTGGACCTCGGCGCAGGTCATTTGAGGCTGAACTTGGAGAAGTGGCTGCTTGAACAGCACGGTATGCGGCTGGCGGCAGATTGCCGAATCCGGCTGGTCACCCTGCCGCGTATGGTGGGCTACATTTTCAATCCGGTATGCTTCTACTTCGTTCACGACTCCAGCGGCAGGGCCATCCACGCCATCTGCGAGGTCACGAACACGTTTCACGAGATGAAGCCCTACTTCCTCGCCACGCCGGTGCGGGATGGTTTCTTCGAACTCATCGTGCCGAAGCACTTTTACGTCTCTCCCTTCTCGAAGCTCGACACCAGCTTCCACTTCAAATTGGAAGTGCCCGGCGAGCAGATCCGCATCCACATCGACGATCTCGAAAACGGCCAGAAAAGCCTCTTGAGCTGGATTCACGGCCGCCGCGTGCCGCTCACGGACAGGCGGCTCGCGTTTTATTTCGTTCGCTATCCGGCGCTCACGCTGCAAGTGATCGCCAAGATTCACTGGCAGGCCTTCCGCCTCTGGGGGCGACGTTTTGAGTTCTTCCGCAAGCGCACGAACCGCCATTTGCAAACCGACCTCTACCGCCCGCATCGCAGCCTCACCGAACCCTGAGCCCTCATGAACGCCTCCACCGCCTTCCCATCCATCGAGCCCCTGGAGATGCCCCTGACCTGCAACCGCTGGGCGCTTGCCGTGTCGCAACGCTGCCTGCATCGCTGGCTCGTGCTCAAGGCACTGCGCTCTTTCACCAAAGGCCGCCTCCAGATGGACCTGCCCGGAGGCGAGCGGCTTTTTTTTGGTGATCCTTCGCTCACGCAGGTCACCGCGCACATCCAGGTGCGCAAACCGCTGCCCTTCTTCATCCATGTGGCCCGCTACGGCGGCGTGGGGCTTGGCGAAGCCTACACGGATGGCTGGTGGGACACGCCGGACCTCCGCGACGTGCTCGACTGGTTCATCATCAACATTCAAAGCAGCCCGAAGCTCCGCGGCTCGTCGCAACGCTTCAAAATGATCGGCTTCCTGAAGTTCGTGAACCGCGTGCAGCATCTGTTGCGCCCCAATTCGGTCAAAACGAGCCGCCGCAACATCTCCGAGCACTACGACCTCGGAAACGCCTTCTACAAACTGTGGCTCGATCCCACGATGACCTACTCCGCCGCGAAATTCACGCGACCGGACCAGTCCCTCGAAGAAGCGCAAATCGCCAAATACGACGCCCTTTGCGAAAAGCTCCATCTCAAGCCCGGTGACCACGTCCTGGAGATTGGCTGCGGCTGGGGCGGTTTCAGCATGCATGCGGCCAGCAAATACGGCTGCCGCGTCACCGGCGTCACCATCTCGCACGAGCAGTTCGCCGAGGCCACGAGGCGGGTAAAAGAGGCCGGGCTCGACCATCGCATCGAGATCCGCTTTCAGGACTACCGCCACATCACCGGCCAGTTCGACAAGATCGCGTCCATCGAGATGCTGGAGGCGGTGGGGGAGAAATATCTCGAAACCTACTTCGCCAAGTGCGCCGAGGTGCTCGCTCCTCATGGCATCCTTGCCGTGCAGATGATCACCGTGCCGGATCATCACTTCCGCCAGCTCGCCAAAGGCACCGACTGGATCCAGAAGCACATCTTCCCCGGCTCACTGTTGCTCGCTGTCGGTCGCGTGAACGAGGCCATCCGCAAGACCAGCAAGCTCAGCCCCCTGGCCCTCGAAGACCTCGGCCAGGGCTACGCCCGCACGATGCGCGAGTGGTTCGATGTCTTTAACACGAAGCTCGATCAAGTGCGCGCCCAGGGTTTCAGCGAGACCTTCATCCGCAAGTGGAACTACTACCTCAAATACTGCGAGTCCGCTTTCGCCACGCGGAACATCAGCGTCGTGCAGGCCTCGTGGAGCAATTACCACCACGAGGCTGTGCGCGGCATGCGGAGCGCAGGATGATCGACAAGGCACAACAAAGCTACTTCATTCACCGCCCTGCGGTAGCTGCCCGAAGCTTGGCAAGCGCCACTCCTTGGCTCCGTGTCTCTGACATTTCACGCATGACTGGCCATTCTATCTTATTTCTCCAAGTGAGATATCGGCGGCGGCTCGCGGAGGAGTCTTTCTGGCCAGCAGATGGGTGAAGGGATGCGTGGCGGCGAGGTTGTATTGCTTGATGGCGAGGGACCAGAAGGGAGCCAGTTCGTCCTCGGTGGCACTCCAGAGGCGGTAGTGGAGATGGGTGACGGTCTCGGTGTCGTTGATGAGGGCGTTGATCTCACGCGGGGTGAGGGCCTGCGGTCCTTGGTGGATGAGCTTGTCGGCGATCTCGTCGAGATACTCGCGGGAGTCCTGGGTGTTCTTGCGGCGGCGCAGGAGGGAGATGTGGAGGCCGTTGACGTAGGGATCGAGGCAGACCTGCATGAGGCCGTAATTGCGCTCGATCTCCGGCGGCAGTTGCAAGCGGCCTTTGACCTCGGCGAGGTTTGCCTCCAGCTCGCGGAGCACGGCGGGCGGCTCGATTTCCTCAGGACTGAGGAACAGGCCGAAGCGCTGGCCGCTTTTCCCGCTGCTGAGCCAGATGGCCATCGGAATGGCGAGCACGAGCGAGATGAAAATGGGGCTCATCCAAAGGAAAAAGCTCCAGGAAATCTGCCACGCGAGGACGCCCCACGCGATGCCGAGCAGAGTGACGCCGCCGAAGGTCAGGATGACCTCCCGCCAGTCCACGCCGTCGAGCTTGCGGCGCTGCGCGACCCATTTGACACCCTGGCCGGTGATGATCTTGAAAACAAAGGTGGTGTGGAACCACATCATCACCGGTGACATGAGAGTGAAAATCACCGTGTCGAGCATGCTGCTGAGGATGGCGAGCAGGCGGAGCTTCAACGGCTTGTACACCCGGCCGCTGACCGCCTCGTCGAGCAGGATGACGAACTTCGGCATGAAGATGAGCGTGGCGGTGAGTCCAAGGAGCAGGAAGCCTGCGCGCTGTGCGGGGCCGTCGCGCACGACATCTCCCGGCGTGGCGGCCAGCCAGGTGGTGAAGACCAGCAGCAGAAACCATAGCGGCGAGCTGACATAGCTGAGCACGCCGTGGGCGAAATTCAGCCGGCTCATGAAATGCCAGCCGCGGGCAAAGAGCAGCCAGAAGTGCTGCATGTTCCCCTGGCACCAGCGGCGGTCGCGCTTCAGCGTGTCGATGAGCGTGGGCGGGCCTTCCTCGTAGCTGCCGCGGATGGTGTTCAGAAGGCGCACGGCGTAGCCTGCTTTGCGCATGAGCGCGGCCTCGACGAAGTCGTGCGAGAGGATGTGGCCGCCGAAGGGCACCGTCTTGGGCAGCGGCGGCAGGGCGCAGTGTTGGATGAAGGGCTCGAGGCGGATGATGGCGTTGTGCCCCCAAAAGTTCGCCTCGCCATTCTGCCAGTAATTGAGCCCCGCCATGAAGGCCGGGCCGTAGAGGGACTGCGCGAACTGCATCAGACGGCCGATGAGCGTCTCGCTGGCGACCTGCTTCGGGAAGGTCTGGAGGATGCCGATGCCAGGATTCTTCTCCATGATGCGCGTCATGGCGACCATGAGGGCGCCGGACATGAGGCTGTCCGCGTCAAAGACGATCATGTAGCGATACCTTTTGCCCCAGCGGCGGCAGAAGTCGGACACGTTGCCGCTTTTGCGATTGATCGGCTTGCGGCGGTGACGGTAGAAAATCTTCCCGAAGGCTCCAAGCTGGCGTGAGAGTTCCAGCCATGCGGTTTGCTCCTCGATCCACTTGTTCGTCTGGTCGCTGTCGCTGAGCACGAAGAAGTCGAAATTCTCCAGATGGCCGGTTTTCTTCAGCGACTCGAAGGTGACGCGGAGACCTTCCCACACACGAGTCACGTCCTCGTTGTAAACGGGGATGATGATGGCGGTGCTGGCAGTGAGAGGGCCGTCCTCATTCTGGATCGTGTCCCAGAGATTGGTGGGATCGTCGGTGGGCCTGTTTTGCAGCCACACACCGATCAGGGCTGTCCAGAAGCCGCTGTTGAGCTGGTAAAACAGCGGCACAAAGCAGATCAGCAGGCCGATCTTGGCATTGCGATAGCCTTCGCCCACCTGGAGGAAGCGGATCATAAGCCAGGTGCCCAGCAACGTGCCTAGGCACACCAGTGTGAGGAAGGTCACGCGGCGTGCGCGGGCCAACGTGCGCGGGATGATGCCCGCCGGAGGAGATTTGGCCGGGGCATCGCTCATTGGAGGAGACGGTAAACGTAGTAGAACACGAGCGTCACCGAAACGGCCAGCACGACGTAGCGCATCCACGGCTGGCGGGCAAAGCCCTCAAAGGTGCCCTCCGCCACGTTGGTGAAGCCGAGGTCAATGTCGCGCGGGGTCAT
This sequence comes from Verrucomicrobiaceae bacterium, assembly GCA_015075365.1. GTDB lineage: Bacteria > Verrucomicrobiota > Verrucomicrobiia > Verrucomicrobiales > Verrucomicrobiaceae > Prosthecobacter. The sequence continues at coordinate 420,790 of JABTUN010000002.1, read as the reverse complement.
TTTCGAGACCTGGAGGCTCGGGCCGCTGGTACGCACGGCCTGGCGCATGGCTTCACTCATCTCCGGTGGCATGAATTTGGCGTCCATAAAGTGCAGCGGCCACTTTTCCGGCCCGTCGCTGATGTAGAAGCCCAGACGCCCGCCGGCCTCGATCTGCGGCTCGGTGAGGTTCATGTCATGGTAGATGCGCCCCAGCCAGTCGTGCATCATTTTGCGCGCCTCGTCGATGGCGTAGGCCACGGGCTTTCGAGAGGGATCTTTTGCATGCGCCTCCGAGGCACGGCGGAGGGATTCGAGAACGAGTTGCGTGCGCCGGATGCGGTTGTGCAGACGGTAGGAGCGGAAGAAGTCGGCCAGCCGGGCGTAGGCCTCGTTCCACTCCTGGTCCGTGCCAGTGGCGGGTGCGAATTGAATGTTGACGGCCTCCATGGGGGAAGAGCAGCGTGCGACAGCGCACGGCGCGCAAGATGCCGCCTTATAAAGCACGCTTCGTCCCAGTCAACGCACTTGCTCAGATGACAAAAAAACACGGCACCAGGGGACGCCTGATGCCGTGCGAGGTGTTTCAGGGGGAGGCAATCAAAGCCCGCCACTCTGCGCCAGGAAATTGAGCGCTAACGTGACGATGGCGAGAAAGAAGACGACCCAGGCGAGTAGCATGACAGAATGAGGGATGAGGGTTCAGGATTTGGCGATGCGCAGGTGAATGATGGACCTCAGGGAATGGAGGGCAGTTCGGTGGTCTGGAAGGTATTGCTCCAGATGCCGGTGGCCACGCTCTTGGTCTCCCACTTCTGCTTCCCGGCCTCCGGCACCATGATGGGCGAGGCACCGCCGGGCGTGTCCGTCTGCACGAGATCCGCACCGAACATTTGAATGACCAGCAGCGCGGCGGAAAGGACAAAGCAAATCGCGGAGAGGGGCATGAGGCCGGCCTCGGGGTCTTTTTCCTCGTAAAACTGCTCGGAGTCCGCGGCGGCGCTGCGCTTCACCGGGGCGCTGGGCGGGGCGGAGATGGCCGGACGCTGCATTGCCTGCGTGGGCGCCAGTTTCACCGTGGCCTTGGGAAGAGGTGCGGTGCCTCCGGCAACCATCGGACCTGTGCCGGAACCTGAACCTGGAGCCTTCGGGGCAGCCGGTTTCGGTGCGGAGGCTGACAGCGGCACCGTCGGCGCTCCTGTCTCCACGCGGGGCGCGGCTGGCGCTCCAGGATTCTGTGCCAGCGGACGCGTGGCGGCAGGAAGGGAGGCGGTGGGGGGCGCTCCTGGCGGACGTGGGGCGGTGGGCGCTCCAGGTGGGCGTGGACCGGTGGGTGCGGCGGGTGCCACCGGAGGGCGCGCGGGCGGTGGCATGGCGGCCGAAGGTGCAGGGGCGCTAGGAGCGGGCGCGGCAACGACCGGAACTGCAGAAGTCGTCTTCTTGGACGGCGGCGGCATCGGCGGGGCGGGCAGTTTCACCGGGGCGGTGGCGCTTTTTGGAGCCGGAGGGGGCAGGGGGGCGGACGGGAGCTGGATGGGCGCGGTGGCCGTCTTGGCGACCACGGGCACGGCTGAAGTCGTGGACGTGGAGGGAGCCACACTGCCGGTCACCGGGGACACGGGGGCGGTGGCTTCACGAGCCTGGGTCACTCCCGCGCCGGGGCGGGCGCGGAGCGTGATGCGGACGGTTTCTTTCTTCAACGGCACGGCGGAGGTCTTCGGCGTGGAGGAAGGGGGCTGCGTGTTGTCGGGCTCGCTCATGAGATCGGTGTGAATAAGGGGGGAATTCCTTCTCTTTAGCGAAATTCGCCCTCGGGCGTCAATCCCTTTTCCTCCAAGGTTGCAAATAAGAGCAGGCTGCCCGTTAGTTTCGCTCCTCCGCGTCCATCCACGCGGTTTTTTCGCCTCTTCTCCTGATGAAACATGTCCTGGTCACCGGCGGCGCCGGATTCATTGGCTCCCACACGGTCGAACGCCTGCTCTCGGGCGGTGAAACCCGCGTATCCATACTCGACAGCCTGAACGACTACTACAATCCCGCCATCAAACGTGCCAATCTGGCCGCCATCGGACCCCGCGCCACCGTACACGAGGGTGATCTCACGGACGCGGGCTTCATCCACCGAGTCTTTGAGGAAGGGAAGTTCGACGCCGTCATCCATCTGGCCGCCCGCGCCGGCGTGCGCCCGTCCATCGAGCAGCCGGAGCTTTACATCGACACGAACATCAAGGGCACCTTCCACCTGCTGGAGGCCGCGCGGCGCACTGGCTGCCGCCATTTCGTCTTTGCCAGCAGTTCCTCGGTCTATGGGGTGAACAAAAAGGTCCCTTTTGCTGAGACGGACCCGATCCTCCAAACCATCAGCCCCTACGCGATGACCAAGATGGCCGGGGAGCAAATGTGCTCGAACTACAGCCACCTCCATGGCATCAAGACTGTCTGTCTGCGCTTTTTCACCGTCTATGGTCCGCGCCAGCGCCCGGATCTGGCCATCTCCAAGTTCACCCGCCTCATCGAGGACGGCCAGCCCATCGACAAATACGGCGACGGCAGCACCGCGCGTGACTACACCTTCATCAGCGACATCGTGGACGGCATCCTCGGCGCGCTGAACTATACCAAAGGCCCCGCCTGCGACATCTTCAACCTCGGCGGTTCGCAAACCGTCACCCTCAACGACCTCATCGCCACCATTGAGGCTGCCGTCGGTAAAAAAGCCCGGATCAACGCGCTCCCCGACCAGCCCGGTGACGTGCCGCTGACCTCCGCCGATGTGAGCAAGGCTGCCGCCTTGTTGAATTTCCGCCCCACGACCCGCATCGAGCAGGGAGTGGCCAGATATGTGGAATGGTTCCGTGAGATGCGGGCCAAGGGCGTGACGGTGTGCTGAGCGTTTTGCGCCGATGTAAGATAGGTGTGCCCCGGACATCTCACGGAGCAATTGTGGCGGACATGACCATCATGCCCCGCATGCGTTTCCTGATGAGTGGCTGGCCGGTCTTTTAATGCTTGCCTTTATAAGGTCGAGTTGCTTGCATGGTCGAATATGGCAGCGACCGACGGCAAGTTTCCAACCACCGAATGGACGCTCATCTCCCGTTTGCACAGCCGCGACTCGGAGGTGGCGCAAAAGGCGCTCAATGAGTTATGCGAGCAGTACCACTACCCGCTTTACTGCTATGTCCGCCGACGTGGCCTGGATCATCATGACGCGCAAGACGCTCTGCATGAATTCTTGCTGAAGCTCCTGCGGTTGCGATCGTTTCAAGGGCTTCGTGAGGAGCATGGGAGGCTGCAGGGCTTCCTTGCCATGGCCTTGGACCGTTTTCTTGCCAACTGGCATCGCGATCACGCGCGCCAGCGTGCCACTTTAAGCCTGGATTGTGAAAACAGCCTGTCAGATGCCGAGAGGCGCTTCCGACATGAGCGCCTTCGCGACGAGGAAAGCCCTCAGCGGCTGTTTGAACGCAAGTGGGCCTTGGAACTGCTTCAACACGTCGTGACCGTCTTGCGGGAAAAATATGCTATGAAGGGTCGTGAGCCGCTCTTTCGCGCCCTGCTTCCGGCCATCAAAGGGCAGGGAAGCCTGCGTGGTGAGGAATCTGAGCGCATCGCCGCAGAACTCGGCATGACGGTTGGTGCCCTGCGCGTGGCCATGAGCCGGCTGCTCAAGGACTACCGGGAACTCCTGCGCGCCGAGGTGCGTCAGACGGTGAGCCGAAACGAGGATGTGGATGGGGAACTGCGCCACCTGATGAGCCTCTTCATGCGCCGGTAAAGCCTCCATTCTGCCTCCTGTCCCGAAATACTCTGTAACAAACAGCCATGCCCCGGGTAATGGAGGGTATGGTTGCCTGCCTTCACTCCATTCCCGTAGGGCATCACAGCCTTGCAGCCGCACCCGAGGACCATGCCCAAACATTTGAGGCCGCGCAGTGATGACTTTTTGACGTTTTCTCAGCTGTATCCCCCGCCATCACCATGAACACACCTGCCAACCACCCCAACACGCCCCGCCGACAGGTTCCAGCCCTGCTGCTGGGCCTGTTTGCCCTGCTGATCGCTGCTCTGTCGATCTTCTTCTGGATGACAGGCAAAGGCGGGGAGACTCCATCCCCGCGCTCTGCCCAAATCAGCTTGCCGCCTGGCAAGCCGGCACCTGTGGCGGCCGGGGATGCTGCCGCCAGTCCGGCTGCATTGACCGCTATCCCCCAGGCTGCGAAGAAACCGGGCGTGCTCACCACTGTCTTTGATGAAGCGCGGCAGAAGATCCCGCAGGCAGGAGGCGGTGGGGCTCCAAAGCCGGTGCCGCTCAAGCTGTCCACTACCCTCGATGCCGGTGATCAGTATGCCGCTCCCGGCGGGACGGTGAGACTGCTGCGCCAACGCGGCTGGCTGGCCGTGCATCATGATCCTGCGGTCAACGGGCAGGAACTGGCGAAGACGCTCACCAGTCCGTCCGGTCCGCTGAAGGACCATGTGATGGACAAGGCCGCCGGAAAAGGGGTGCTGCTGTTCCGTGCCGGGCTATCAACGACGGACGCGCAAACGGAGGCGGCGCTGGCCGCCGCCCGGCAGCTGTCGGCGGTGCGGAGCGTGACGCCGGTTTTCATCCGGGAGGGGGAAGGGCTGCAACTGCTGCCCACCGACCAATTGATTGTGCGTCTGCAGCAGGGCGTCTCTCCTGCGGATGTCTTCGGAACCAGTCTGCAGAAAACACAGCCAATGCCCGGGACCACCGACCAGCACGTGGTGACCCTGCGCGGGTCCGGTGCGGACAAAAGTCTGGCTGCTGTCAACACCGCCGCCGGCGATCCACGTGTCATCTGGGCCGAGCCGAATTTCCTGTCTGAAGTGCGCAAGAACCTCGTCCCCAATGACACCTTCTTCGGCCAGCAGTGGCACCTGGACAACACCGGCCAAGGCGGAGGCGCCGCAGATGCGGATTCCGACGTGAAGGAGGCATGGGACCAGGTCACGGGCAGCAGCAATGTGGTCATCGCGATCATCGACGACGGGGTGCAGACGGATCATCCCGATCTGGCGGCGAGCATCTTCGTCAACACCGGGGAGATTCCTGGAAACAACATTGATGACGACAACAATGGCTATGTGGACGACGTGAACGGATGGGACTTTTATGGCAACGGCGATCTCATGGACCCGAATCGCGCGGACAACGATCCCAATCCTCAGTATGCGGACGATTCCCACGGCACTGCTTGTGCAGGCGTGGCGGCCGCAGCAGGACAGAATGGGACAGGCGTGGCAGGAACTGCTTTCGGCTGCAAGATTCTGCCGGTCAAATCGGGTGGGGACGGTTTTGAAATCATTTCAGACCGGGCTGCCTGTGTGCGATATGCAGCCGGACTGACCACCCCTCAAGGGTGGCGAGGTGCGGATGTTCTCAGCATCAGTCTGGAGTGGAGCCAATCAACCGCCATTGACAGTGCGCTGACGGATGCCAGCACCTTGGGACGCGACGGCAAGGGGTGCGCGATCTTCTGCGCGGCGGGTAATGAAGGGGGGCGATGGCAAAAACGCACAATCCAGCTTACCGCTGGCACCAAAACCTTCCGCTGGACCTATGCAAAAGACTCCACGACCTCAAATCTGCCCGACACAGCTTGGCTTGATACTATAATCTGGCCTGATGGAACGATGGAGCACTTCGAGGGCTCCAGCCTGCCCGCTGGCTGGACGACTGGCGGAAGCGCCAACTGGATCAGTGTTCAGGAAGGAATCGGGGGCAATCACGCACTGGTGGGTTGGAACGGCGAAGGGTCACGCTCAATCCGCGCGGGAACTATCACTCACTCACAGTCCTCCTATGTCGAGGTTACCAAAACGGTGACAGCAGGGCCTTTGACATTTTACGTCTGGGTGGATTGCGAATATTCGCCTTACATAGACATCTACTATGACTATCTTGGCTTCGCCATCAATGGTGTCACGCAGTTTAAGATGGACCATCCCGATGGTGGCACGGCCCTGCCCACGGAGGTCGCCTACCCTAGCAGTCATCCCAATACAATCGCTGTCGGGGCCAGTTCGGATTTCGACTTTCGATCTGATTACAGTAGGCATGGATCTGCCCTGGATCTGGTCTGCCCCAGCAGCGGAGGCCGGAGCGGCATCTACACCACGGATCGCACCGGCGCGGATGGCTATGTTGCGGGGGATTATGAGCCAGCTTTTAGCGGCACATCCTCTGCCACCCCGATGGCGGCGGGCATCGCGGCATTGATGCTGTCCGCCAATCCCAACCTCAGCGCGACGAACATTCGCACCCTCATGCGCAACACCTCGGACAAGGTGGGCGGAGTGACGTACACGGGCGGCTTCAACACCTACTATGGCTATGGTCGTGCCAATGCCAATGCAGCGGTGACGGCAGCGCTCGCGGCAGCGGCGACGAATGCCGACCTTGCCAGCCTTTCCTCAAGCACTGGAACGCTGGTGCCAGGGTTTGCATCAGACACACTTTCCTACGCGCTGGCGGTACCTAACGCAACCACCAGCATCACTCTGACGCCCACCGTCGCCCAAACAGGGGCCACGGTGACAGTGAACGGCGGCAGCGTCATTTCGGGATCAGCCAGCGGTCCGATCTCACTCAATGTGGGGGACAACACCATCACCATTGTAGTGACGGCCACGGACTTGACCACCACCAAGACCTACACCGTGACAGCCACACGGGCAGCCCCGCCCATGCCTGAGATCGTAGTGGAGCAGCCTGCGGGCACGGGGTTGACCGATGGCAGCGACACGCTGGCTTTTGGAGTCCGGCTTCTTGGCCCTCCGGGAATGGCCAAGACGGTGACCATTCGCAACACAGGGACGGCTGACCTGACCGGCCTCCAACTCGTCAAAGACGGCGACCATCCCGGCGACTTTACGCTCACCACTCTGGCAGTCACCACCCTGACGCCGGGGGGCAGCACCACGTTTGACGTGAACTTTGTGCCTACGGCAGATGGCAGCCGCATCGCCACCCTGCACATCCTGAGCAATGATGGGGACGAGGCGTCCTTTGACATCCACCTCACCGGCACGGGAAGCAGTTCGCTTGCCTTCCTGGACGACTTTGATCCCGGCATCGACACGCCGCTCTGGGCGACCTTCGGCGGGACAGTGACCGCTAACACCGTCGGCCAGGCAGCCGGCCCAGGAAGCACGGGCAACAGCCTGCACTTCGACGGCGGTGGGAGCCGCTTCGCGACCACGGTGCCGCTGAACCTGGGGCCGGGCACCTCGTTGTCCTTCCTGCTTGCCCAAGGAGGCGGTGTAAACCCCTGGGAGACAGCAGACGCAGGAGATGAGGTGGTGGTCGAGTACTCCACCGACGGCGCCAATTTCGTGATGCTCGGCGGCCCCTACAATCCGAGATTTTGGACGAACATCATCCTGGCCCTGCCACCAGCCGCACAAACGGCGGCCACGCAGGTGCGTTTCCGGCAACTGGCCAATGCGGGATCGGGCACAGATCATTGGGCAATTGACGATGTGCAGATTGGCACGGGGTTTGTCACCGCCCCGGAGATCGCCATTCTGGACCACAGCAGCATCGATTTCGTGGATGGCGTGTCCAGCTACTCCTTCGGCAATGTCAACATGGGCGCATCCTCAACGGCCCGCACGTTCACGATCCGCAACACTGGCTCCGGGCCGCTGTCGGGCTTTCCGGTCACAGTCGATGGAGCGAACGCGGGCGAGTTTGCCGTGAGCGGGCCTGCAGTCAGCAGCCTCCTGCCTGGCAGCACCACGACCTTCACCATCACTTTCACGCCTACGCAGCCCGGGGCACGCTCCGCCGCCATCCATGTGGGAAACAACGACGCGGATGAGCATCCGTTCGACTTCACCGTCGAAGGAACAGGTGTGGCGCAACCGCCGCAGATCGCCAGCGCCTTCGCCACCAAGGTGGAGTTGGACACAGCCACCCTGAACGCCTCGGTGAACCCGCGTGGCGCTGCGACTTCGGTCACCTTCCATTGGGGCCTGGATACCAACTATGGGAGCACCGCGGGTCCGATCGACGTGGGTTCAGGTGTCACGGCTGCGACAGCCAGCTTCAAGCTCATGGGGCTGTCACCGAATACCACCTACAACTTCAAAGCCGTCGCCACCAGCGCGGAAGGAACGGTCGAAAGTTCCAATGTGACCTTCACCACAGGCATCGCTTACTACGTCAATGACGGGGCCACCACGAACGACCTGTGGTGCACCGCCATCGGCAATGATGCCAACGATGGTCTGACGCCTGCCACACCTAAAGCCACGGTGCAGGCCATCATTTCCACCTATGTTCTGGAACCGGCAGATGTGGTGCGGATCGACACCGGCACCTATTCCCTGAGCACAGAAATCGCCGTCACCTCGTCCGACCAGGGAAGCACCAGCGCCCCGGTGGTCTTTGAAGCCTCGCCGTATGGCGTGGACATGACGCGGCAGGTGCCATCGTCCTCTACTTATAATGCCTGGAACATTTCGGGATCCAATGTGACGCTGCGCACGGCGCAAAGCAGCGCGCTGCCGGGCGTGGGCCAGCGCTTGATGCGCATCGGCTGGTCTGGAGCAGGCAGCGGTGGCATGTTTGCCGTGTATGTGCAGACTAGTAATGCCATCATCAGCCGCGTGGAAACTCTGGCGCGCACTTATGGTGTTTACACTTTTGGAACCAACACCGTGGTGGAAAACTGCCTGGTGCGTGGCGGCGGCTACGGGATCTACTTTGATCCGTCGGGAACCACAAGTGCCAAGACTGTGCGCAACTGCACCGTCACAGGTTTTTCAAACTGGGGTGTCTTTGCCGACGGTGGCGGAGGGTTCACCTGCTCGAACAACATCGTCGTTGCTGATGGCTCGGGGGACTATGCACTTTATGTCTCCAGCGCAAGCACCAGCATGGTTTCCAGTCACAACTGTCTGGTCGCGCGCAACGGAGCATATGTGGGCTATTACAACAGCATCGCCCAGACCACCCTGGCCGACTGGCAGGCCGCCACAGGCAAGGATATGGCGAGCATCAGCCTCGATCCGCTGTTTGTGGATGCGGACGGCCTGGACAATGTCGCGAACAATGCTGACGACGACTTGCACCTGCAAAGCACAGCGGGCAGCTACAAGGCTGGGGTGTTTGCCGCGGACGCTGCGGACAGTCCCGGAGTGGACGCGGGCGACCCTGCGGCAGCCGTGGCGGCTGAACCCGCTCCCAACGGCGGGCGGGTCAACCTGGGTGCCTATGGCGGCACGGAGCAGGCTTCCAAGACTCCGGCGGGACGGCAGTTGCTCCTCGTTGGACCCAATGGTGGCGAGGCCGTCAGCGGTGGCTCACGCATCATCCACTGGAACGCCACCGGCCAGGGCTGGACAGGAGGCGACACTGTGGGGCTGGAGTACTCCACCGACGGCGGTACCACCTGGCAGGCCATCGCCGGAGCCGGAGCCTTGGACCGCACCCTGGGGCAGTTCACCTGGGACACCAGCGCACTGGCCAGCGGTGGCTACCGAGTGCGGGTGAACTACGGAGGCACTCTCACCGATGCCAGCGACAGCACCTTCGTCATTCGCAGCCCGGCGATGATCTACTACGTCAACGAAGGCTCCACAACGAACGACCTGTGGTGCACTGCCATCGGCGACGATGCCAACGACGGCCTGACCCCGGCCACGCCCAAGGCCAGTGTGCAGGCCATTTTGAGCGGCTACGATCTGGAGCCTGGGGATGTTGTGAGGATCGACACGGGCAGCTACACCCTGAGCACAGACATCGCGGTGAGCGTGGCGGATGAAGGTGGTTTAGGAAATCCAGTGGTCTTTGAGGCATCACCTTATGGTGTGGACATGACGCGGCAGGTGCCATCGTCCTCTACTTATAATGCCTGGAACATTTCGGGATCCAATGTGACGCTGCGCACGGCGCAGAGCAGCGCGCTGCCGGGCGTGGGCCAGAGGTTGATGCGCATCGGCTGGTCCGGCGCGGGCAGCGGTGGCATGTATGGGCTGTATGTGCAGTCAAGCGCCAGCAACTGCACCATTAGCCGTGTGGATACGCTGGCGCGCAGCTACGGAGTTTACGCTTTCGGCGTCAACACCGTGGTGGAAAACTGCCTGGTTCGTGGAGGCGGCTACGGGATCTATTTTGACCCGTCGGGGACCACCAGCGCCAAGACGGCGCGCAACTGCACGGTCATTGGTTTTTCAAGTTGGGGGATATACTCGGATGGCGGCGGCGGCTTCACCTGCTCGAACAATATTGTCATTGCGGATGGTGCAGGTGACTATGCAATCTATGTCGGCATCACCAGCGCCAGCATGATCTCCGACTACAACTGCCTGATCGCACGCAATGGGGCTTCAGTGGGTTATTACAACAGCATTGCCCAAGTCACCCTGGCCGACTGGCAGGCCGCCACCGGCAAGGACGCGGCGAGCATCAGCCTTGATCCGCTGTTTGTGGATGAGAACGGCGTGGATGACATCGCCAACAACGCGGATGACGACCTGCACCTGCAAAGCACGGCAGGCAGCTACAAGGCAGGAGCGTTCACGGCGGATACCGCAGACAGCCCAGCCCTGGATGCAGGCGATCCCTCAACCGCCGTGGCGGATGAGCCAGCGCCCAATGGCGGACGCATCAACCTGGGTGCCTATGGTGGCACGGAGCAGGCTTCCAAGACTCCGGCGGGACGGCAGTTGCTCCTCGTTGGACCCAATGGTGGCGAGGCCATCAGCGGCGGCACACGCACCATCTACTGGAATGCCACCGGCCAGGGCTGGATGGGCGGCGACACCCTGGCACTGGAGTATTCCATCGACGGCGGCACCACCTGGCAGGTTATTCCCGGCGCGGGCGCGCTGGACTATGCGCTGGGTCAGTATGTGTGGAACACCAGCAGCCTGCCCGGCGGCGGCTATCGGGTGAGGGTGAATTATGGTGGCGGCACACTGACCGACGCCAGCGACGCCGCCTTTGTGATCCGCAGCCCGAGCATGATCTACTATGTGAACGACGGGGCCACAACGAACGACCTGTGGTGCATCGCCATCGGCGATGATGCCAATGACGGTCTGACGCCCGCGACGCCGAAGGCCAGCGTGCAGGCCATCCTCAGCAGCTATGATCTGGAGCCCGGCGACACTGTGCGCATCGACACCGGCAGCTACGACCTGAGCACGAGCATCGCCGTCACCAGCTCGGACGGAGGTGGTAGTGGAACACCTGTAGTATTCGACGCATCCCCTCGAGGCGTGACCATGGTGAGGCAGGTGCCCACATCTTCAACAGTCAGTGCTTGGTCTATTTCTACGGCAAACGTGACACTGCGGACCGATCCTGCAGCTTTGCCACCCGGTGCCAGCCATGAGCCGTTGCGTCTCGCCTGGTCCGGCGCAGGCAGCGGCGAAATGTATGCGGTGCATGTACAGTCAAGCGCCAGCAATTGCACCATCAGCCGGGTGGAAACCCTGGCTCGGACTTATGGAGTGTATGGCAGTGGATCCAATGTGATTGTGGAGAACTGTATTCTTCGCGGCGGCCACACTGGAGCATACTTCCCCGAGTTTAACTCCAACACGAAGGTGCTTCGGAATTGCACGATCGCGGGTTTCAGCAGCCGCGGTGTATACTCTCAATACGGGAGCGGTCTGAGTTTGATCAACAACATCATCGTGGCAGACGGCAGCGGAGATTTCGCGATCTTTCTAAGCTCAAACAATGTCACCACCAGCAACTACAACTGCTTGGTGGCAAGAAATGGGGCATTCATAGGCAACTGGACGGGCAATTCATCCACCCTGTCCGCCTGGCAGACCGCCACTGGCAAGGATGCAAACAGCATCAGCACAGAGCCCGCTTTTGTGGATGAAAACGGTCTCGATGACATCGCCAACAACGCCGATGATGACCTACACCTCGCCTCCACGTCTCCGTGTGTGAATGTGGGCGACAACAGTGCCGTGGGTGTCGGCGCGCTCGACATGGACGGGCAAAGCCGCATCCTGCTCACCACCGTGGATATCGGTGCCGACGAATATGCGGACGCGCCTGAAATCGTGGTCGAACTGGTGTCAGGAACACCCCTGCTGGATGGCGTTTCAACGGCGGCGTTCGGGTTCGCCGGAATCGGTGTTGTTCCGTCTCCTTCGAAAACATTCACCATTCGCAACATCGGAATCGTCGACCTTACGGGACTGGCGCTCAGTGTCGATGGCCCGCATGCCGCCCAATTCGTGCCCGGTGCATTCGGAACAACAACAGTGCCTCCCGGCGGCAGCACGACCTTTGTCCTCACCTTTGTCCCGGCCGGAGTATCAACAGCCTGTTCAGCCGTGCTCCACATTGAAAACAATGACGTCGACGAAAATTCATTCGACATCCTTCTCACTGGCACTGCCCTGTCACAAACCATCGACAGCGATGGCGATGGGATGAAAGACTGGGGTGAAGGCCAACTGGCAGCCATGGGCTTCGACTGGCAGGTGGATAACACCACGCTGGTGGACAGCTACTTCGCCGCCGCTAACAGCAATGGCCTCTTCACCGCCTCCCAGGTGCAGGCCATGAACATCGGCACCCCGTTGCTACAACGGAATCCAGCCACCGGAGTCTTCACCCTGACCCTTGGGATCGGGAAGAGCACCACTCTGCAACCCGGCAGTTTCGTCCCTTTCCCCTTCACACCTCAGGGAACGACCATCAACGGACAGGGCAAAATCGAGTTCCAGTTCACCGTGCCGGACGATGCCGCGTTCTTCCAGCTTCAGGGACAGTAGAGACCCATCAACGCCATAGGGCTGACGGTGTGCTGAGGTTCGTCGCGTCTGCCCGGGCAAAGTGCCGCGCAAAGGCGGGCGGGGGAGCGCCGTTTGATTCGGTGTGATGCCCCGCCCCCTCATCCTCTTGTTGATTCCATCGCTTGCCAGCAGCCTGCATGCCGCCGTCGATTTCGTCCGCGATGTGCAGCCGCTGCTGGCGGAGCACTGCCTCGAATGCCATGGGCCGGATGATTCCAAGGGCGGTCTTGTCCTGACCACCCGGGAACTGGCGCTCAAGGAACTGAAAAGCGGCGCGCATGGCATCGTGCCGGGCAAGCCCGAGCAGAGCGAGATGATCGCGCGGATGGCCTCCACCGATCCGGACGAGCAGATGCCGCCGCCAAAGCACCGGGAGAAGCATCCGGTCAAGGCGCGCGACATCGAGGTGCTGCGCCAGTGGATCGCGGAAGGGGCGAAGTTTGAGGCGCACTGGGCCTACAAGCCGGTGAAGATGCCTGATTTGAGGTCTCTGAATTCTGATCAGCATCCGGTCGATCACTTCATCCGGGCCAAGCTCAAAGAGCAAAATATCACTCCGTCTCCAGAGGCCGATCCGATCACGCTGATCAAACGCGCCACCTACGATCTGCACGGGCTCCCCCCGACGCCGGAGGACGTGGATGCTTTTGTGAAGGCGTTTCAGAATCAGGATTCGGGAATCAGGAATCAGGAGTATGCCAGGCTGCTCGATCGCCTGCTGGCATCTGAGCGCTTCGGAGAGCGCTGGGGACGCCACTGGCTGGACATGGCACGTTACGCGGACAGCGACGGTTATGAAAAGGACCGCCCGCGCCCGGATGCGTGGCGTTTCCGTGACTGGGTGATCCGCGCGATCAACGACGACATGCCCTTTGACCAGTTCACCATCGAGCAACTGGCGGGTGATCTCCTGCCGGACGCCACGCCGGAGCAGATCGTGGCCACTGCCTTCAACCGGCAGACGCTCACCAACACCGAGGGCGGCACGGACCAGGAGCAGTTTCGCGTGGAGGCCTGCATGGACCGCACGGAGACGCTGGGCACGGTCTGGCTGGGCCTCACGGTGGGCTGCGCGCGCTGCCACACGCACAAGTACGACCAGATCACGCAGCGGGAGTACTTCCAGCTCTATGCCTTCTTCAACAACGGGGATGAGGTCAACCGCCAGGTGCCGGTTTCACCTGGGGAGTGGTCGGCCTATGAGCGAAGAAACGGTGACGCGGTGAAGAAACTCATCCCGTTGCGCAAGGCGCTCGACGCGGCGAAGGCCGAATTGCCGGTGAAGCTGCCCGAGTGGGAAAAAGGCGTCAAGGAACGGCTGGCGAAGGCTGCCGCGGCGAAGGCGGTGCAGAAGTTTGAGCAGCTGCCGATTACAAAGGCGACGGCGGTTTCCGCCAAGCTGCAAAAGCAAGCGGACGGCTCGTTTCTAGCCCAAAACAAAGCTCCGAGCACCGACAGCTACACGCTGGAGGTCAGCGGCCATGAAAAGCCGGTGAGCGCCCTGCAGATTGAGGTGCTGCCGGACGACTCGCTGCCTGGAAAAGGCCCCGGAAACCATAAGAACGGCAATTTTGTGCTTACCACGCTGGTTGCGATGCTGCAGCAGGGGCAGGCCAGCCGGGAGATCATCCTGCACTCACCCAAGGCGGATTTTGAGCAGAAGACGTTCACGGCGGACAAGGTGCTGGATACGGATGAGCAGACCGGCTGGGCGGTTTCCGGAGCCACCGGCAAAAAGCACTCGCTCATCGTGCAGTTTGCCGAACCGGTCCTGCTGAAGGCGCAGGACAAGCTCGTGCTGCGCCTCGACCAGAAGTACAAGCCGCCCGGCCACACGATCGGACGCCTGCGCGTGCTCGCCGCGAGTGAAGAGACGGAGGACAGCATCGCGCCGGAAAATGTGCGCAAGATCCTCAGCGAGGAGCCGAAGCGGCGGAATCCCGTGGTGATCCAGCCGCTGTGGGCCTGGATGGAAAAGGTCGATCCCGAGGTGGTGGCCGCGGAGCGCGCCCTGAGGGAGGCGGAGGCGAAACTGCCGAAACCGCCGCTCATGGACGTGCGCGTCATCGCGCACCGGCACAGCAATCCGCGCAAGACGCACCTGCTGTACCGCGGCGACTTCCTCCAGCCTGCGGAGGAGGTCACACCTGGCGCGCTTTCGACGTTGCCGCCGCTGAAGGGCGCGTCCCGCCTCGATCTGGCCCGCTGGCTGGTGAGCAAGGACAATCCGCTCACGCCGCGCGTCACCGTGAACCATTTTTGGACGCGCCTTTTCGGCGAGGGCCTGGTTCACACCGTGGCCGACTTCGGCGTGCGCGGTGAGCCGCCAACGCATCCTGAACTGCTCGACTGGCTGGCTGGTGAGTTCATGCGCCAGGGCTGGAGCCGGAAGAAAATCCTCAAGACCATCATGATGTCCGCCACTTACCGGCAGAGCAGCGCCATCTTGACGGATCTGCCGCGCACGGTGCTCGAAACCGACCCCAAAAACCACCTCCTCTGGCGGCAGAACCGCCTGCGCGTGGAAGGTGAGATCGTGCGTGACATCCATCTCGCCGCCAGCGGCCTGCTTTCGGCCAAAATCGGCGGTCCGAGCGTGTATCCACCGATCCCGGAGGGCATCGACGCGTTGAGCTATGCGGGCAATTTCAAGTGGAGCACGAGCAAAGGGGAGGATCGTTACCGCCGCGGCATGTACACCTTCTTCAAGCGCACCGCGCCGCATCCGGACCTGACCACCTTTGACTGCCCGGATGCCAATCTGACGAATGTGCGCCGGACCGTGAGCAACACGCCGCTCCAGGCACTTACCACGCTCAATGCCGAGGCCTTTGCCGAGGCGGCGCAGGCTCTTGCCAGACGGGTTTTGACCGATTCAACCCTGAAAGACGACACCACGCGTCTCACGCGTGCCTTTCGTCTTTGCGTGGCGCGTCCGCCGTCCGCCAGCGAGATCGCGTCGCTGAGGAAACTGCTCGAAGAGTCTCGATACACCTACCAAAACGGCCCCGCCGAGGAGGCGAAGGCCGCGTCTGGCGCGCATGCGGCCACAAATGTTCCTGCGGCGGAAAATGCCGCATGGGTCGCCGTGGCGCGCATCGTGCTCAACCTCGACGAGGTGATCACGCGCGAGTAAGGGCCGGCGCGAAGATTACGGACGGCCCGTTTTGACAAAGTCGATGATCTTCCGGTCATCGTCGCCCGCCGCCCACGTCACACGAAGAAAGTCCGCCGGGTGAAGCCGGTGCTCACGGAAGAAGGCGCGGTCGCCACCACAGCCGTACATCGTGTCCGGGTCCATTTCACCGCGTAGTTTGGCGCGCGCCTTGGCGATGAGGCGCGGCAGCCAGGGGATGCCATCGACGGCGGCGGGTTTGGGAGGGAGAGTGGAGGGATCAACGGTCTTTCCGCTCCATTGGCGGTGAAGAACGACATTAAAGTAGTCCCGCCGCACGGCGGCGACGAGCAGCGCTGTTTCGAGCGCGGGGCCTTCATCGCCGTAGCGGCAGTGGTCATCGACAAAGTCGAAGAACTCCTGTGTCGTGTGGCCGATGGAGGCCAGGAAGGCCTTGTCAGCTTCGGTGAACCAGTTTTCCGCGCGCGAGTCACCGGCCCGGTGGAGTTTGGCGCAGCGCTCGAAGAGTTCGCGGAAGGTCGTGTCCCAGGTTTGGTCGTTCATGGTGTGGGGATGAGGTGGTGGAGGAATGGAGTGATGGAGTATTGGAGTGATGATCGCCCGTCCTGCCCTCCCGCCCCCCCCACCCACACCACCCCCCCCCCCCCCCCCCCCCACCACTCCAATTCCGAGGTCATGCGGCCTTCGCCAGCGCCTGGTCGAGATCGGCGAGGATGTCGTCGATGTGCTCGATGCCGATGCTGAGGCGTACGAGATCCGGCGTGATGCCGCCGGCGGCCTGCGCTTCCTCGCTGAGCTGGCTGTGCGTGGTGCTGGCGCTGTGAATGGCGAGCGATTTGGCATCGCCGACGTTCGCGAGGTGGCTGAAGAGCTTCAGGTGGTCGATGAACTTGCTGCCGGCCTCCTTGCCGCCCTTGATGCCGAAGACGACCATGCTGCCGCCTTTGCCGCGCAGGTATTTCTGGTTCGCTTTGAACTGCGGATCGCCCTCCAGGCCGGGATAGCGCACCCAGCTGACGCCGGGATGCTTTTGCAGATGCTTCGCGACCGCGAGCGCGTTCTCGCAGTGCCTTTCCATGCGCAGCGGCAGCGTCTCGATGCCTTGCAGCAAGAACCACGAATTGTCCGGGGCGATGCACGCGCCCAGATTGCGCAGCGGCACGGTGCGCATGCGCAAAATGTAGGCGAGCGGCAGCAGCGGCGCAGGCAGATCCATGCCCCAGCGCAGGCCGTGGTAGCTGTTGTCCGGCGTGGTGAAGAGCGGATGCTTGCCGCCGGCCCAGTTGAACTTGCCGCTGTCGATCACGATGCCGCCAATGCCCGCGCCGTGGCCGCCAAACCACTTTGTGAGCGAGTGAACGACGATGTCCGCGCCGTGTTCGAGCGGCTTCGTGAGGTAGGGCGTGCTGAAGGTGCTATCGACGATGAGCGGCAGGCCGTTGTCGTGCGCGATTTTGGCGATCTCTTCGAGGTCGGCGATTTCGAGGGCGGGATTCGACACCGTTTCGCAAAACAGCGCGCGCGTCTTGCCGTCGATCGCTTTGCGGAAGTTCTCCGGGTCGTTGCTATCGACGAATTTCACCGTGATGCCGAGCGCGGGGAGGATGTCGTTGAACTGCGTGTAGGTGCCGCCGTAAAGGTTGCGCGCGGAGACGATGTTGTCACCCGCCTGCGCGAGGTTGATGATCGAGTAAAATACCGCGCTGGTGCCACTGGCAAGGCCGAGGCCGGCCATCTCATGCGCGCCTTCCAGCAGTGCGACGCGCTTTTCGAGCACGTCTGTCGTGGGGTTCATGAGACGGGTGTAAATATTGCCCAGCTCCTTCAGCGCGAAGAGGTTCGCGGCATGCTCGGTGTTTTTGAAGACGTAGCTGGCTGTGCGGTAGATCGGGACGGCGCGGGAGCCGGTGGTGGGGTCAGGGATTTGGCCGCCGTGGAGGCAAAGGGTCTCAAGTTTCATGGATGGTGGTTGGTGTATGAGGTGTGGATGCTAGTCGCCGGGTTTTGAGGCGTCAAAACTTTCCCGCGCAACCTTCTGGCGAGAGCATGGTTTGCAGTGCGCATGACAACCGCTAGCTTGGCGGCAGCGATTCCCGCCATCTTCATGCCCGAACCGGAACGGATTCCCCCAGCCATCCACACGCCTGCTTCTGCGGACGCGGCGGATGAGTCATCGGACGCGGAAAGCGTGCGCCTGATGCTGCGGGTGAAGGACGGGGACGAGCGCGCGTTTGAAAAGCTCGTCGAAATGCATCAGAACGCCGTCATCGGCACGGTTTACCGCATGCTGGGCAGCGTGGATGACGCGCACGACATCGCGCAGCAGGTTTTCGTCCGCGTATGGCGCAGCGCGCCGCGGTATGAGCCCACGGCGAAATTCACCACCTGGCTTTACACCATCACGCGCAACCTCGTCTTCAACGAGACGCGCCGCCGCGGCCGCCGCAAGGAGGTCAGCATGGAACAGGAGAGCGAGGACGACCCGCCGAAGCATTTCGTCGATCACAGCGTGCCCGGCGCGGATGAAAACCTCGCCAAGGCGGAGTTTCACGATGCCTTGGACCGCGCCATCGCCGCGCTGCCGGAGAAGCAGCGCATGGCCGTGATCCTGCGCGGCCGCCAGGACCTGCCCTATGAGGAGATATGCGTCATTTTGAAGATGTCGCTGCCGGCGTTGAAGAGCCTGCTCTTTCGCGCCCGCAACGACCTGCGCAAGCACCTGGAGCGCTTCCTCGGGGAAGGGGAGTGAGCCGTGGGGGACGACCGCCGGGCAGGCTCCTTAGAGAGCAATGGCCCAGAGCACTTTCAGGTAGCGGCCTTCGGGGCAGTTGGACATGACCGGATGGTCCGCGCCTGCACCGGTGCGGTCGAGGATTTGAAGGCGGCGGCGGCTGCGGTGGGCAGCGCGCATGACTATGTCCTCGAACTCGGCCACGTCGAGCAGGCCGGAGCATGAACAACTGACGAAGAGGCCTCCGCGCCGCAGCAGGCTGAGCGCCACGACGTTCATATCGTAGTATTTGTTGCGGCCAAGCTGGCCTTCCTCGGGTTCACGGGAGAAAACGAGCTTTGGCGGGTCGAGCACGACGGCGTCCCAGGTCTCTCCATTTTGCTGCATCTGGCGCCCCCAGGTGAAGGTATCACCGTGTTTCCATTCAAGGCGCACCTGGTTGAGATCGGCGTTCTTTTTTGCCTGTGCGACGGCTTTTTCGTCAAGATCGACGCCGGTGACATCCTCACAGCCGCCGAGGACCTTGGCGGCGAGAGCGAATCCGCCGGTGTAGCAGCAGAGGTCGAGCACACGGCGTCCGCGCGCCAAATGGGCAAATCGAAGGCGGTTCTCACGCTGATCGCAGAAGAAACCGGTCTTGTGCCCGTCCTCGAAACTGACCTGATAGCGCACCCCGTGCTCCCGCACGCGCACACTGCGCGGGGCAGGGGCGTCCGCCTCAGGAACGTCCGCCCGGCGGATGCCCTCGATGCGTGCGATGTCCGGATCGACCTGGATCACCTGTTCGGTGGTGCCCAGGCGTTCGTGCAGGCGAGGCAGCCAGCGCCGCAGACGACGCCAGATGCCGAGCGTCGTGACCTCGATGCTGAGGACATCGGCGTAGCGGTCCACCACCAGGCCGCTGAGGCCGTCCCCATCGGAGTGGATGACGCGCCAGGCATCGGAAACCTCGTTGAGGCGGAGCGTTTGGAGGCGCAGGTCGAGAGCGGCCTCCAGGCGGGCGTCGAGAGCGGCCTCGTCGAAGTTTTCCGAGTGGTGGTCCAGCACGCGCAGGGGCACGCGGGCCTTGGGATTGTAGAAACCGGTGCCAAAACGCTGCCCTTCCTTGTCATAGACATGCACGAGATCCCCTGGCCCCGCGTCTGGAGACACGGCGGTGAGCATGTTCGGATACACGGCTGGATTGAAGGAGAAGTACTTCATCTGCGCCCAGGGCGCGCGCCAGTGCTCGCTGCCCGGCGCGGAGGCGGCGGGCGCGGGTGGTGGCGGGCGGCGGGAGGGGCGGTTGGGACGCGGGGGAGGACGCATTCCGCTCTCTATCGGGTGAGGGGTCCAAAGTTCAAGGTTCAAAGTTCGTGCTTTGGAGGTGTCATGGCGCTTGACTGAGAAGCTCCGCTTGTTCCGGGTTCCGGGAACAGCTTCTTCATGAGCATGACCGCCTCCTTGCACACCCTTCAGCTCCGCGTGCCGTTTAAAATCGCGCATGGCACGTCGGACACCCGCCAGGTGCTGCGCCTGCAGGAAGGGGGGCACATCACGGAAGCTCCTTTCGTGCCCTACTATGCGGAGGATCCGGCGGAGACGCTGCGGCTGGTGTCCATGCCGGTGCTGCCGCCGAGATTGCCACGCGCGGCAGCGCTGGCCTTCAACCTGCTGCGGCATGACATCGTCTGCACGGCACAGGGCGTGCCGCTGCGTGCGATGGCGGCGGCGCGGCTGGGGGAGGAGGGGCGCGTGCCACCGGCCTGTCATTCACTGGGGATTCCAGACGATCTGGGTGTGTTTGAGGAGACGGTGGGACGGCTGGCACGGCAGTTTCGTGTGTTGAAATTGAAACTGGGTGGCGGCGACCTGGGGCTCGACATCGCGACCGTGTCCGTGGCACGCATGGCCGCGCCGGAGGCAGCGCTGATCCTGGATGTGAACGGCGGCTGGGATCCGGTCCAGGCCGCGCCGATGATCGACAAGCTGGCAGGTTATGAGCCGGCGCTGATTGAGCAACCCATCCACCACCGCCACGGCATGGCAGGGTGGGAAAACCTGCGCGCCGATTTGAAGGCGAGCGCGCCGCCCATTTACGCGGATGAGAGTGCGCAAAGCGCGGCGGATGTGGCTGAACTGGCGGGCTATGCGGACGGAGTGAATGTGAAGCTGCTGAAATGCGGCGGATTTGACGGCGCGGTGGCGATGATCGAAGCGGCGCGCGCGGAGGGGCTCGGCGTGCTGCTGGGCTGCATGATTGAGAGCAGTCTGGGGACCACCGCCGCGGCGCATCTGGCGCCGTGGGCGGACTGGATCGACCTGGACGGGCACCTGCACGTCCTCAACGACGACTTTGACGGCCTGCGCTTCAGCGGGACGGGTGAGCTGTGCATGCCGGAGCGTCCGGGAATTGGCGCGGTGCCGCGCGAAGGCTTATGAGGACGGCCTCCCCAGGCTGAGGGTGAAACGGGTGTGGCCGCCAGGCGGCGTGTCCACGCGGAGGTCACCGCCCATGCCCTGCGCCATGCGGAAGCACAGGCTGAGGCCCAAGCCCATGCCCTGGCCCACGGGCTTGGTGGTGAAGAAGGGATCGAAGATGCGGGCCAGGTTTTCCGGAGGGATGCCGGGTCCATTGTCATCGATGATCAGCTCGACACGCGGCCCGTTTTCCACGGCTTGCAGCAGGATGCGCGGCTCCGGCCTGTCCTGGAGGGCGTCGAGGCTGTTCTGGACGAGGTTGAGCACAATCTGGATGAGATGATTTTCATCCCCCAGGGCCATCAGCCCCTCCGGCACCTCATCGAGTAGTGTCACGCCGCGGTCATGGATCTCGTTGTTCAGCAAACGCAGCGCCTTCCGTGTGATCGCATGCAGATCCACCGGCCGTGTGCCGCGATTCTCCGGGTGCGCAAACGTTCTCAAATCGCTCACGATGGCGGAGACTCGGTCGATGCCCTCCTCGATGTCCGCCGCGATGTGGTTCACGGACTCCGCCACATCCTGCGGCAGATCCTTGCTCTTCTTCTTCAGCAGGAAGGTCGCCGATTTCACATAACTCAGCGGATTGTTGATCTCATGCACGATGCCGGCGCTGAGGCGGCCGATGGAGGCGAGTTTCTCGCTTTGAGCGAGCTGCATCTCCGTCTCCCGCAGGCGCTGGAGGGTGGCGGTGAGCTCGCTGTTGCGCGCGGCCAGCTCCTCACGTTGCGCCTCGATCTGCAGCCGCGCGTCGAACTCCCGCGCGCGGATGGCGTGATGCTGGCGGCTGCCAAAATAGAGCACCACGCAGTTCAGCAGCAGAAAGCCGGTGTTGTTCACAAAGATGCCCAGCTCCCGTGGGCCGGCGCTGTGCAGCAGGTTCGGCAGCGTGGCGGCCATATAGGCCAGCAGCACCAGCGCCAGGGTGATGCCGATCTCCCGGAAGGTCCAGTGGAAGACAAAGGCGGTGGCCACGATGCACAGCGTGAGGCCGGCATAGTAGCCGCTGCCCGGATCGCCGCTGAGATACATCATGGCCGCGATCATGAGGGCCGGCAGCAGGGGGAGCAGGATGGGATAGACTCGGCACCAGCGCTGGCCCCACGAGCCCTTGAGGGCCAGCAGCAGCGGGACGCAGCCGGCGGCACAGGCCAGGCGCAGGACAAGAAACTCCCACTTCATCTCTGGATAGGCCATCCAGTCCAGAAACCAGCACAGCGGCACCAGCACCATGACAAACCACGCGCCCATGCGCGCATTGTGCAGATTCAGCTCTTGCTGCTCCTGCGCAAAGCGGCTCTCGTGGGTGGCTGGAAGGCTCTCCGTCATCGTGTCGAAGCGGTACTTAACGACGAACGAACCCCGGAGACAAGGAGACAATCGGCTGTTGAGTCTGCCGCCGGCACGAATCACGATTCAAAACACACCTCTCCTTGTCTCCGGGGCCGCTCTCTCCAAGTCTGCTGAATGCGCATCCTCATCGCACCGGACAAGTTCAAAGGCAGCCTCTCCGCCACCATCGTGGCGCAAACCATCGCCGGGGCATTTCGTGCATATCCTGGCCGTTTCGAGGTCGATCTGTGTCCCATCGCCGATGGTGGCGAAGGAACCGCCGAGGCCATCATCACGGCAAAAAACGGCTCGTGGGTCGAATGCCAGACCGTGGATGCGCAAAACCGGCCGGTCATGGCGAAATACGGTCTCATCACCGGCTCCGGCCCCACCGAGGCCGTCATGGAGATGAGCGCCGCCAGCGGACTTGCCATGGTCAGTGATATTCCGCTCAATCCCGCGACCGCGAGCACCTACGGCACCGGTTTGATGATGCTCGATGCCATCCGCTGCGGGGCCGGACGCATCATCATCGGCATCGGCGGCAGCGCCACGAACGACGGCGGCACCGGCATGGCCCGGGCGCTCGGTTTTCGGTTCCTCACCGAGGCGGGTCTCGACCTGGGCAGGCTTCCACAAGACCTCGACGGGCTTCATCGCGTCGAAAATGGCTCAAACTGGTCCACGGAAGTCCTCGTAGCTTGCGATGTGACCAATCCGCTGCTCGGCCCTGAAGGCTGCACGAGGGTTTACGGACCTCAAAAAGGTGTGAAGGACTTCGCGTTCTTTGAGAGCCGTCTTGAACGACTGGTGCAAATCGTCGGGCGAGAGCTCCATGTGAATCCAGCCGCTCTTCCAGGCGCGGGCGCGGCGGGCGGGCTCGGTTACGGTCTCATGGCTTTTTGCGGGGCGCGGCTCACCAGCGGCTTCGACTTGATCGCCGACCTCATCGACCTGCGCCGCCGCTTGCAGGCCGCCGATCTCGTCATCACCGGTGAAGGCCGCATGGATGCCCAGACGCTCCATGGCAAGGGCCCGATGGGCGTGGCGCGCCTCGCCCGCGAATTCGGAAAACCCATGGCCGCCATCGCCGGCCTCATCGAAGCCCGCGAGGCTCTCTCCCCGTGGTTTGACCACCTGGTGCAGATCAAACCCGCGGACATGCCGGTCGAGGAGGCCATGCGGCGGGGAGGGGAACTGCTGGCCTCGGGCGCGCGTGAGCTGGCGGCCCACGTCGTCTCGCTGTGAATAAATTTCAGAAAAGTTGAAAAAGGGAGTTGCCAACCAAACGCATCTCGCCACCATCCCGGCCCCTCGCCCACCCCCATCGTTCACCCGCATGCCTTCCTGGCCTGCCCGCGATGGAAAGGAGGCACATCCAACATCCATCATGGAACCCATCCTCAAGACCCTCTATAAACAGAAGCGCGACGAACTTAAGTCCCAGCTCGGTGTGTCCAACGTGCACGAAGTGCCGAAGCTCGAAAAGATCGTCATCAATTGCTCCGTCGGCTCCCAGGGCGAGCGCAAGCAGGCCATCGAAGATGCTGTGAACGAAGTGCAGCTCATCACCGGCCAGAAGCCCGTCATCACCAAGTCGAAAAAGGCCATCGCCAACTTCAAGCTGCGCGAAGGTGAAAACGTCGGTGTGAAAGTGACGCTGCGTGGCGACAAGATGTATGATTTCATGATGCGCCTCGTGCGCACCGCCGTCCCTCGCATCCGTGACTTCCGTGGTGTCGCCCCCCGTGCATTTGACGGCCGTGGCAACTACACGCTCGGTGTGACCGACCAGTCCATCTTCCCGGAAATCGAACTCGACAAGATCAAGCGCCCGCTGGGCTTTGACATCACCTTTGTCACCAGCACGAACAGTGACGACCACGCACGCGAGATGCTTCGCGCGCTGGGCATGCCCTTCCGTGCGATGGGCAAGAAGAAGAGCGAGGATGCCGCTGCCGAGGCTTCTGCCGCCGCTTGATTTTGAATCTACAACCCACGGAATTCCCGACACGTCATGACTGATCCGATCTCCGACTTTCTCACGCGCATCCGCAATGCCGCCTCCGCCCAGCAGGAGCAGGTTTTCGCCCCCTTCTCGAAGATGAAGGCCGAAATCGCCCGCATCTTGAAGGAAGAAGGCTACATCTGGGGCTACGAGGTGGACACCACCGGTGCCCATCCCCGCCTCAAGCTCAAATTGAAGTACACGGAGGACCAGGCCCCCGTGATCCGCCACATGAACCGCGTTTCGAAGCCCGGTCTCCGCCAGTATGTGTCCTGTGACGAGATTCCCCGCGTGCTGGGCGGTCTCGGCATCTCCATCCTCTCCACCTCGCGTGGTGTCATGACCGGCTCCCGCGCCCGCAAGGCCAAGGTGGGCGGCGAACTGCTGGCCCTCGTCTGGTAAACCCTTCACCCACGGAGAACACCCATCATGTCCCGCGTCGGCAAACTTCCCATTTCCATTCCTGACAAGGTCAGCGTCAAAATCGGCGACGACCGTTCCGTCCACGTCAAAGGCCCCAAAGGCGAGCTCAACTGGAACCTGCCCCAGGGCATTCAGGTTGCGAGCGATGCCAACAGCGTCACCGTCACCCGCGAATCCGAGGAGCGCACCGTGCGCGCCCTCCATGGCACCACGCAGCGCCTGATCAGCAACATGATCGTGGGCGTCAGCCAGGGCTACACGAGGAATCTTGAGATCCACGGCGTCGGTTTCCGTGCCGCGGTCAAGGGCAGCAACATCGACCTCCAGCTCGGCCAGAGTCATGACCGCCTGCATCCCATCCCGAAGGGTGTGAAGGTGACCGTCACGGAGAATACCAAAATCTCCATTGAAGGCATCGACAAGCAGGTCGTCGGCCAGCTGGCCGCTGACATCCGCGCCTACTACCCGCCGGAGCCTTACAAGGCCAAAGGCGTCCGCTATGTCGGCGAGCAGATCCGCCGCAAGGCCGGCAAGTCCGTCAAGTAAACCCCTTTCACCGCAGAACGCACCATCATGGCCACTCAGAACCGCAAAGCCATCCGCGCCCGCATCCACGCGCGCATCCGCCGCAAGCTCTCCGGCACCCCCCAGCGTCCGCGCCTCGCTGTTTACTTCTCGAACACGAACGTGTACGCCCAGATCATCGACGACGAGGCCGGCAAGACCATCGTCTCCGCCTCCACCAAGGAAAAAGGCTTCGGTGGTGGCAAGGCAAACGCCGCCAGCGCCACCAAAGTGGGCGCGGCCATCGCGGAGCGCGCCGCCGCCAAGAACATCACCGCCGTGGTCTTCGACCGCGCCGGATTCACCTTCCACGGCAAGGTCAAGGCTCTCGCCGACGCCGCGCGTGAAAAAGGCCTCCAGTTTTAATCGTCCACCTCTTATCCTTCATCGCATCTCCGAATATGGCCGCAGTACAAGAAGAAGCCCTCGCCGCCGCCGCCCTCGAAACTGAGGCCGTGGCCGAAGCCGCCGTCGTCGCTCCACGCGAGCGCGTCGAGCGTGACAGCCGCGGCAGCGGCGACTCCATCGAAAAGGTGGTTCACATCAACCGTTGCGCCAAGGTCGTCAAAGGCGGCCGCCGCTTCAGCTTCAGCGCCCTTGTCGTCACCGGCGACCAGCAGGGCAAGGTGGGCTGGGGATTCGGCAAGGCCAACGAGGTCTCCGACGCCATCAAGAAGGCCACCGAGGCCTCCCGCAAGAACATGCTGTCCTACAACCTCCTCAATGCCACCATCCCGCATGAGGTCACTGGCGCGCATGGCGGCGGCTACATCCTGCTCAAGCCTGCGGCTCCCGGCACCGGCATCATCGCCGGCGGCGGTGCCCGTGCGGTCCTCGAGGCCGTGGGTGTGAAGGACGTCATCGGCAAGTCCCTCGGCTCCAGCAACCACGCCAACATCGTCAAGGCCACGCTCGCCGCGCTCTCCGGCCTCCGTCAGCCGGATGAAATCCTCCGCTCCCGCGGACGTGAACGGAAGGAAAAGAAAGCCCTGTAATTGAACCGGGAACTGCAAACCGAGAACCCCATCACAATCATGCGACTTCAAGACACGACCAACCGCCCCGGTGCCCGCAAGCGCCGCAAGCGCATCGGCTGCGGAGAAAGCTCCGGCCACGGCAAGACCTCCTGCAAAGGCCACAAGGGCCAGATGGCCCGCGCCGGCCGCGGCATCCGCCCGGGCTTTGAAGGCGGCCAGATGCCGATGCACCGCCGCCTGCCCAAGAAGGGCTTCAACAACGCCCTCTTCCAGGACGCCATCGAGGTGGTCAATGTGGGCGACCTCAACGAGTCCTTCGAGGACGGCGCCACCGTGAACGAGGCATCCCTCCGTCAGGCGGGCCTCGTCTCCCGCACCTGTGACGTGATCAAAATCCTCGGCACCGGCGAACTTTCCCGCAAACTCACCATCCAGGGCGCCAAAGTCAGCGCCACGGCCCGTGAGAAGATCGAAAAGGCCGGCGGCTCCATCGCAGCGTAATCCATCAATCCCTGAAATCCTTGTGATGGGCCGGTTTCCCGCAGCGCGTGTGCTGCCGCAGGAAGCAGGCCCATCACCGCATCCAGCAGCCATCGCTTTCTCATGATCTCCGCCTTCGCCAACAGCTTCAAAGTCCCCGAACTGCGCTCCCGCATCCTTTTCACGCTCGCCATGATCGTGATCGTGCGCATCGGCACCCAGATCACCCTTCCCGGCATCGATCCCACCGTTCTCGGGCAGTGGATCAGCGACAAGGCGGACGACGCCAGTTCCGCCGGCGCCCAGGTGGCCGCGCTGTTGAACATCTTCTCCGGCGGCGGCCTGCAAAACTGCGCCATCTTCGCCTTGGGCATCATGCCCTACATCAGCGCCAGCATCATGCTGCAGCTCCTCACCGCCGTGTGGCCCCCGCTGACGAAGCTGGCCCGCGAGGAGGGCGGCCGCCAGAAGATCACCACCTACACCCGCATCGCCACCCTCTGCCTTTGCATCTTCCAGGCTTGGCTGCTCGCCCAGTCTCTCGCCGATCCGCGCCAGAACTACCTCATGGCCGGTTTGCAGGACACCATCGACAAGCTCGGACGTCCTCTCGTGGCTGATTACGGCTACGGCTTCCTCTTCACCTCCGTCATCACCATCACCGCCGGCACCATGCTCATGATGTGGCTGGGCGAGCAGATCACCGAGCGCGGCATCGGCAATGGCGTGTCCATCCTCATCTGCGTGAACATCGTCTCCGACCTCCCCGGTGCCTTCATCCAGGTGTGGAAGACCTTTGTCGGTGGCAACGAGGCCAATCCCTCCAGCGCCGCCAAGCTCGTCGTGCTCCTCGGCTTCATGATCATCGTCATCGCCGGGGTCATCGCGCTCACGCAGGCCATGCGGCGAATCGCCATCACCTACGCCAAGCGTGTCGTCGGGCGGAAGGTCTATGGCGGGCAGACGCAGTATCTTCCTCTGAAAATCAATTACTCCGGCGTCATGCCCATCATCTTCGCGCAGGCCATTCTGCTCTTCCCCACGCAGATCATCGCGTCCCTGCCGTGGTTCCGTGACCAGGGCGGCGTGCAGGCCTTCTGCGCCTGGCTCAGCACCGGCACCCCCTACTACACCATCTCCGCCCTGCTGATCTTCTTCTTCAGCTACTTCTGGGTGGCCACCATGTTCCAGCCCACGCAGATCTCCGAGGACCTCAAGAAGAGCGGCGGCTACATTGCCGGCATCCGCCCCGGCAAGCCCACCGCCGACTTCCTCGACTTCACCATGAGCCGCCTCACCTTCGCCGGCGCCATCTTCCTCACCGGCCTCTACATCCTGCCGGGTCTCATCAGCGGCTGGATGAACATCTCCCCCTCCGCCGCCCAGTTCTTCGGCGGCACCAGCCTGCTCATCCTCGTCGGCGTCGTGCTGGATGTGATGCGCCAGGTCGAGACACACCTCCTCCAGAGCCACTACGACGGCTTTCTCAAGAAGGGACGCATCCGCGGCCGCTTCGACCGCCTCCAGCAGACCGGCAAGGTCATCGACTCCACCACCCTCGTGTGGATCTGGACCGCCATCGCCATCATTGTGCTCGTCGGCGTGACGTACAACCTGCTCGGCAAGTGAGCATCCTCTCCTGGCTCATGGGACTCGCCAAATCGGGGAATATCCCCATCCGCCACGCTCAGCAGCAGAACTGCATCCGCAAAGCCTGCCAGATCGCGCGTGACGTGCTGCTGAAAACCGCCGCGGAGGTGCGCGCAGGCGCCACCACCGCCGAGATTGATCGCTTCGCCTCCGCCACCATCAAGGCCGCGGGCGCCACCAGCGCCTTCCTCGGCTACCGCCAGTTTCCCGGCAACATCTGCATCTCCATCAATGAGGAGGTCGTCCACGGCATCGGCGGCTCCCGCGTCATCCAGGACGGCGACATCGTCAAAATCGACGTCGGCATCTATTACGACGGCTGGGTTGGCGACAACGCCCTCACCGTCCCCGTCGGTAATGTGGACAAGGAAACCCTCAAGCTCATGGCCGCCACCGAGGAGGCCCTCCACATCGCCGTCAAACACGCGCGTGATGGATGGATGCTCGGCGACCTCTGCCACAGCGTCGAGCACCACGTCACCCAGTACGGCTACAGCGTCGTCCGGGAGTTCGTCGGCCATGGCGTCGGCCGGAAGCTTCACGAAGACCCCCAGGTGCCCAATTACGGCAAAAAAGGGGAGCGTCCCCGCCTCAAGGCCGGCATGACCCTCGCCATCGAGCCCATGATCAACATGGGCACGGAAAAGACCCGCATTCTCGGGGACAAATGGACCGTCATCAGCCTCGACCGCAAGCCCAGCAGCCACTACGAGCACGTCGTCCTCGTCACGCCGCAGGAGCCGGAGATCCTCACCTACCGGAAGCGCATGTTCCCCAAGGGCGTTGAAGATCTCACGCCCCAGCCGATCAGCGCCCTCTGGCCGTGAGGTGGTGCCGTGTCCTGCGGGCACGTCCGCTCCCCTCAAGCACGCAGGAACACATCCCGGTAACGCGCCGCCATCGTTTCGACGGAGAAATGCGTGCGGGCGGGCCACCTGCGGCGCGGATGGTATTGGGGCACGCAGGCCTTTGGCGAGGCGATGCGCAACCTAGGGTAGAAGCTCCTCAAATAGGCCGCGCCAGCATCGCGGGCGTATCAGCAGCATGAGCTGGTGATGGAGCACGGGGAGCGGCAGGCGCTGGAGTGGCTGGCCCGAGGGCTGAGGGCGGGAGGCCTGAAACCGGGCGGTCTTCCGGGGTGAAGGGTTCCGATCCACGGAAGGTGCTGCTGGCGGACCTGCTATGGAGGCGCACGGTGGTGTCGCAGGAGTGGCTGGCGGAGAAACTGGAGATGAAATCGGCGGCGAACGTGAGCCAGCAGTTGCGCCGTCTTGACCGGAAGGGCGCGCTCCGGAAGGTGCCGCAGCAACTGAAACACGTTCTCGAGAAAGCCGATGTCGCCAACCCATGACAGCCCTGCATTTGTCAACTTTTTGCACTGACCCCGTTTCCCGCACCTTGTACAATGGGCGGCGGATTGACTCACAGATCCATCAAATTAGTGTCGGCAAACTCGAGGAATTTATTCAACTGGGAGAAGAGCCATGAACAAAAATCACATTGCTACAGTGGCTCTGATTTTAGTCTTGGTAGCCTTGGTCGTTCTGAAGAGTAAAGATGGTTTTACGTTGGGAGGTTTGGCTGAAAAGGATGGGAAACAAGCGTCCTCGCCTAATGTTATCGGTCAGAATACTATCCTTCGTTACAATCTAACAATGGATCCACGAAACTCCTCCGAAGCCGCGAAGCTCTATTATGCACGCAGGGAGCAGTTGATTCGAAGTTTTCATGGTGATGAGCAAGTTGACCATGTTATGAAAAACTTAAAGTCCGGGAAGAACTTGATACGCTGGATCGGAAAAGCCCGCCGTCAGGAGCAGATAGAAGCAGTTCCGCTGATCGCTGAGTTGCTGAATCACGAGGATGAAGGAGTGCGTCGTGTGGCGGCCCAAGTCTTGTGCTGGTTTGGTGACAAGCGAGGCTTCGATTTTGTGATGAGCAAAATGGAGGGGCCTGAATCCGACAAATGGTGGTCTGATTTTGAAAAAGACTTCGCCAGTCAAAAACCAACGGAGTATCTCCCCCGTATCAAGGCTTTACTGAAGAGCAAAGCGGCCAGTCGAGTTGAAGTTTATGTCATCGCCAAGGTGCTCGCTCAACTTGGCGATGCCGAGTCAGCCAAGTATTTGCTCCCGGTGATCGAACGTGAACCCCACATGGCTGTTGAAACCATTCTAAAACTTGCAGACGTTCGAGATTCAACGGTGACTTCCCTGATGCGCAAGCTTTCTAGCAAGAGCAGCGCCGAGCGTTTTAAACATGCTGCTGACGTGGTGCTTGCAAATCAGGGAGATACAGCGGCCCAGCAACGGCTCATGGAAACCGCTAGGCGAGTGATCAGCCTGCCGCAGCCTGAAAATCCTGACGGCACCTACAAACCGGGTTTGAGACCCGCGATGATCGGCGAGGAAACCCCGGCGTGGGATGGGAATGCTTTTTTTGCATTGGAAAAAGGCATGGAGGTTGTCGATCCAGCACTGGCAGTGCCAGTGCTTCGAGACATCGCCATCCGTGCTGAGAACGTCCGTTTCAGTGAAACGGCCATCAAGCTTCTAGCAAAGATCGGCGACGAGCCAGCGCGGAATGCTCTCTGGGAAGCTGCTCGTTCCATCCAGGCCAGGAAGCGGCCCTTCGAGGACAGGATATTCACACCTACTGGCAAGGCTCTGATGTTGTTTAACGATGCAACATCGGAATCGCTGGCCGCGACGATGTTCAGCGGCGACAAGCACACCATGAAAGTCTCTCAGTTCCTTGCCGAAACCAGAGGATGGGATGGCCTATTCAAGCTGGAACTGTTTTACTGAACGCAACGCCTCTCACTCCATTCCCGCCGCCTCACGACGCCGGTGTCAGCAGGAAATGACGTCAGAGGAAATGACGTCAGGGTGCAACTGGCTGACAGAATGGCGTCCCCAGGGCAGACCGGAAGCCTCTGAGAAGCAGGTGGAAAGCGAATGGGGCTGATCCGTCCTTCCAGCGGCTCCTTCCCGGGGGCCAGCCCCTAACATGCTGCTGAAAAACTGTAGTGCTCCCCTCAAAGTTGGACAAGAGCCAGTGTTGTTCAGGCGGCTTGTTGATGGGGTGGGTTGCATAGGGTGAGGTAGGTTTGGCGTGGGGTGTTGTAGTTGAGGGCGGAGTGGGTGCGCTGGGTGTTGTAGTGTTCGATGTATCTGGCGACCGTCGCGCGTGCGGCGGTGAGGTTATCAAAGCGGTGCTGCCAGGCGCATTCCTCTTTGAAGGTGCGGATGAAGCGCTCGCACAGGCCGTTTTGCTCAGGCGTGTAGAGGCGATGTATTATGCTGCGGCCGTAGTCGCGCACGAGGGCGCGAAATAGGCTCGTGAGCCGAAGACAAGGCCGTTATCGGCGCAAGGTGAGTCCTGATGGAGACGCCTCGAGTGGTGCCGAAGCAGTGCAGCAGGCCTCTTCCAGCGCACGCTCGGCGGTGCTGGGCTCGGGTGCGTGCGCGATCCAGCCGAGGACTTCACGCGAGCGAGCAGTCGACGACCGGCACGAAGGCGCACCAGCCGTCGCGCGCCCGCAGTCCACAGTGGCGATGTCGGTGGCCCAACGCTGGTTGGGGGCTGCGGCGATGGATTTGAGGTGCTGCACGCGCGGACGGCGGCCGATGCGGCGCTGCCATGCATAATCCAGCGTGCAGGCGCATGATGCGGTGGACCTTCTTGCGGTTGACGATCATGCCCTGGCCTTTGGTTGAGACAGGCATGAGTCATGCGCACGCCATAGATGGGATGAGGCCTCGATCACCGCACGGATGGCCTCGACGCACGCGGGATCGCACCGCAGTTCGAGGTAGGCGTCCATGCGGCTGGTAATAGGTGGTGGGCGTGCCACGCCGAGGACGGCACAGCACGCTCACAGGCACCGGCGGGGATCCGGTGGAGAAGTTGGTTTTGCATGGCTACCACGAGATCCCTTCCGGCAAGTCCTTGCCCAAGTAGCGATGAGCTTTTTTAAAACGTCCACATGCGGGGTGGCTCGCCGACCTTGGCCAGCAGGGTCTTCTCGCGAGCCTCGAACTGCTGGGCGAGAATCGCGCGGATGACTGCGCAGGGCCTCAGTGCCCTGGGTGATGAAGTCCTCCTTCCACTGCCTCGACCTCGGCGAGAGTCAGCGCGTGCTGGCGAGCAGCCTCCGCGGCAGTGGTCTTGCCTTGGAGGATGTCGATGACGAGGGCGCCTTGCGCTTCGCGGTCAGCGTTGCGGACTGTCGGCATCGGTTTCGATCTCGACGGCGGGAGTAGTGATGGCGGCTTCAAACACTCGCGGCGAAGGCTCCGGGTTGAGGGTGAACAGCGACAAGTGGGAGGGGCGGCGACCGCGCAGAAGCTCTGTTGCGGCTACGCTGCGGCCTCGTCTCGCTACGCTCGACGGACCTGCGCTGCGCCTTCACAGCTTCTGCGCGGGGTGGATGTATGCCTGATCTTGGATCAGTTCGGAAGCTTATCACCTGTCCAATCAAGAGGGGGACGGAGCAGAACCTTGCTCCATTTTGCGCCGAACGGCGATCGAATTGCTGGCTGAAGGGTGGCCTGCCGATGCCAAGGCGCGAGACTCAATTCTAGACTTCGTTCGCGATCAGTCAGAGCGAAGCAGAGAGGCCGAGGATGAGGTGCTGTGCGCTATCAAAGCCCTTGAGTCGGCATGGCCTAATGACCTCACGGCCAAGCAAAGCTTAATCTGGATCACCGCAGGTTGGGGAGCACAGTCGTATGTAGCCCTGGCAGCACAGAGAGCTCTGGAGAAATCGTGGTCTTCGCATTGAAGCAAAACTCATCACCGCCGCACCGTGGCCGGAAGGGCCTTCTCAAGCGCGGCGAGGATGCGCTGGTGGGCGGCATCGACTTCGGCGGTTTCGAGGGTCTTTTCGGGGCTGCGGTAGGTGAGGGTCCAGGCGATGGATTTGCGATCCTTGGCGATTTTTTGGCCGGTGGGGTCGGTGAAGACGTCGAAGACTTCGCTGGCGATGAAGAGGGGCTCTTTCTGGCTGGCGAAGAAGGCGGCCACTTTGGCGTGGGGGAGGTCGGCGGGGACTTCCATGGCGACGTCGCGGGTCATGCCAGGGAAGCGCGGGAGTTCCTCGAACTTCGCGGGGCCGGTGCTGCCTTGGCGCAGGGCGCTGAGGAGCAGTTCAGCGACATAGACGGGATGACGGGCGCTGATGTCGCGGGCGCGTGAAGGATGCAGTTGAGCGATCCAGCCGAGGTTGCGATTGCCGGCGCGGAGTTCGCTGGTGAGCAGGAAGTTCGCGGGGGATTCTTTGACGGCTTTCGGCTCGATGCTGACGCGGCTGAGGCCGGGCAGATTGGTAATGATGCCCATCAACTCATGGATGTCGGCAGCCTGCGGTGTGCGGGCGTGCCAGCTTGAGGGGCTGACGGGGCCGCTGATGAGTATGGCGAGGCGTTCTTCCTCGCGGCTGTTGCCGTTCGGGAGTTTGAGGAAGACGCGGCCTAGCTCGAAGAAGCGCAGACGGTCGGCGCCCTGGCGGATGTTCAGCGCGGCGGTGGCGATGAGGCCTGGGATGATGCTGGGGCGCAGCGTGGTGTGGTCTTCGCTGAGCGGATTTTTCACGGCGACGCCGGTGCCGCCGCCGAGGGTGTCGGGCAGTTGCGCATCGGCGATGAGGCGGAGCGTTTGCGCTTCAAAGCAGCCGCGATTGACCAAGGCCTGACGGATGGTCATGGCGAAATCGTAAGCGCGATCCGTGGCATCGCTGGGCACGGCGACGGCGGTCATTTTGGATGGAACGCGGTCGAGTCCGATGACGCGGGCGATTTCCTCGATGAGATCAACGGGGCGCTGCAAATCGGCGCGATAGCTGGGGATGTGCCAGCGGCTCTCGTGCTTCGTGGCGGCTTTTTTGCCGAGGCCGAGCTTTTCGAGGATGGCGTGAATTTCGTCGCCGGTGAGATCGGGCGTGCCGAGGAGCTTGCGGGCGCGGTCTTCGTCGAGTGTGACCTCGCCGGTCAAAGCGGGCGCTTCACCTGCGACGTGCAGCACATCCTCCGCAGTGCCGCCGGCGATGGAGAGGATGAGCTTGGTGGCGAGTTCGGAGCCGCCGGCGACTTGTTGCGGGTCGATGCCGCGCTCGAAACGGTAGCTGCTGTCGCTGCTGAGGCCGAGCCGGCGGGAGGTGCGGCGGATGTTTGAAGGTGTGAACCACGCGGCTTCGAGGAGCACGTTGGTGGTGGCTTCGGTGACGCCGGTTTCTTCACCACCCATGACGCCGGCGATGGCGACGGCGCGTTTCTGATCGGCGATGACGAGGTCGTCGGCCAGCAGCGTGTAGGTCTGGCCGTCGAGTGCGAGCATCTGCTCACCTTCGCTGGCGTTTCGCACGACGATGCCGCCGTGGAGCTTGTCGAGGTCGAAGCAATGCAGCGACTGGCCCATCTCCATCATGACGAAGTTCGTGATGTCCACGATGCTGTTGATGGGACGCAGGCCGATGCTTTCGAGGCGGCGGCGCAACCACTCAGGGCTGGGGCCGACTTTGACGCCTTTGATGAGGCGTGCGGTGTAAAGCGGGCACACATCGGTCGCTTTGAGCGCGACTTGATCGTCCGCGGCGGCTTTCGATTTCGTCGAGGTCTTCGCGTAGTCGCGTTGGCCTTTGAGCGGGATGCCGGTGAGGGCGCTGAGCTCGCGGGCGAGGCCGAGATGGCTGAGGAGGTCGGGGCGGTTCGGTGTGATCTCGAGGTCGAAGACGACATCGGAAGGTACGAGCTGGTTGAAGGGCGTGCCGATAGTCGTTTCGGCATCGAGGATGAGCAGGCCGCTGTGGTCGTCGCCGAGGCCGAGTTCTTTGCCGCTGCACATCATGCCGAGGCTCGCCACGTCGCGGAGTTTGCCTTCTTTGATGGTGAATCCGCCGGGCAAAACGGCTCCAGGCAGCGCGAGCGGCACTTTGTCGCCCGCTTTGAAGTTCTTCGCGCCACAGACGATCTGGCGAATGCCGGTGCCGTCGTTGACCTGGCAGACGCTGAGTTTGTCTGCATTCGGGTGCTGCACGAAGGACTCGATCTGCGCCACGACGACCTTGTCGGTGGTCACACCGCGTTCTTCGATGCCCTCGACCTCGACACCGGCGAAGGTGAGGAGATCCGAGAGCTGCGGAACGGTGTAGCTGCTGAGATCGAGATGAGTGCTGAGCCAGGAGAGGGAGACTTGCATGACGGGAAAGTTAAGAATCGACAGGAGAATGGGGACAGAAGAATCCGGGACATTCTGCTGTCCCCATTCTTCTGTCGATGATCAGGCCGCGAACTGTTGTAGGAAGCGGACGTCGTTTTCGATGAGGTGACGGATGTCGGTGATGCTGTGGAGGATCATCGCGAGGCGGTCGAGGCCGAGGCCGAAGGCGAAGCCGGTGGTGGTCTCGGGATCGAAGAGGTTGTCGCCGCGGGATTTGTTCACGGCGGTGAAGACGGCGGGATCGACGATGCCGCAGCCGGCGATTTCGATCCAGCGGGCGTCTTTGCCCTTCGCTTCGAGTTTCACGTCGATCTCGAAGCTCGGCTCCGTGAACGGGAAGAAGTGCGGGCGGAAGCGCACGGCGGTGTTGGGGCCGAAAATCTCGCGGAAGAAGGCTTCGAGCGTGCCTTTGAGGTCGGCGAGGCTCACGTCGTTGGAAACGTAAAGGCCTTCGAGCTGGTTGAAGACGCTGAGGTGCGTGGCGTCGATTTCATCGCGGCGATACGCGGCACCGGGGGCGATGATGCGGATGGGCAGCGACTTCGCGGCTTCCATCGTGCGGATCTGCACGCTGGAGGTGTGTGTGCGCAGCAGGCGGCCATCGGGGAGGTAGAAGGTGTCCTTTTCGTTGCGGGCGGGATGATCAGCGGGCGTGTTCAACGCGTCGAAGCAGTGGAATTCGGTCTCGATCTCCGGTCCCTCGGCCAAAATGAAGCCGAGGCGACGCAGCGTGCGGATGGCGAGATCGCGGATCTGCGTGAGCGGATGCAGCGCACCATTTCCCGTGCCCGGACGGCCCGGCAGCGTGATGTCGATGCCTTCCACGGCTTTCGCATCAAGCGCAGCTTGAAGGGCGAGTTTCTTTGACTCGATGCCGTCGGTAATCGCGGTGCGCACGTCGTTGAGTTTGGCACCGACTTCCTTTTTCTGATCGACGGGCACGTCCTTCATGCCCTGGCTGAGCGCGGTGACGCTGCCTTTTTTGCCAAGGAAGTTCACACGCACGGCTTCGAGCGCGGCTTCATCCTGCGCGGCGGCAAGCGCGGCGAGGGCGTCGGTTTTGAGGGAATCGAGTTGGGAGAGCATGGAAAGGGGGCGCGATGATGGCGTGGCACGCGCCGGGTGCAACCCCGCAGCTACAGGGAAAGCAGGCGGCAAAAAAGTCACTCCAGTGCCGGTCGATGGCCGATTTCGCCCAAAAGTTGTCCGCTCGGGCGGCATGCCGATCCCGTAACATGATCACACAACCATGAAACCGATCCTGTTCCTGCTCGCAGCCATCTCCGCAGCCGCCAATCCTATCCGCGTGCTCTACATCGACACGCCCGGTGCCGACACCGCTCCGCTGCACAATGCGATGCGCGATCTCGGTCGTGACGCGATCTACTTTGATTACGCGAAGGACAAAGTGGACGCCGCCTATGACCTCGTCGTCAAAGCGGGTGACGACCTGAGCCGCGCAGCCATCCTCTCCCAGCTCTCCCCCCAGCGCAAAGCCGCCTACGAGGCCTTTTTGGCCCAAAGAGAGCCGGAGCAGCGGGAGAAGCATCCGCAGGTCGCGAACTATGAGAAGCGCCCGGAGCCGCTGACCTTTCAGAAGCCGTTTTCGCCCAAAGGCAGCATGGAGCGGACGCAGGTGCCGGCGGATTGCGAATTGAAGCTCTTCGCGTCGGAGCCGGACATCGCGAAGCCCATCGCGTTCGCCTGGGATGAGCGCGGTCGCTGCTGGGTCGTCGAGACACGCGACTACCCGCACGGCATTCAAGAAAGCGGCGAGGGCCAGGACAGCGTGAAAATCTGCGAGGACACCGATGGCGATGGCAAAGCGGACAAATTCACCGTCTTCGCCGACAAGCTGAACCTGCCCACCGGCATCGTTTTCGCCCGCAAAGGCATCATCGTGGCCGCGCCGCCGAAGTTCATCTACCTCGAGGACACGAACGGCGATGACAAAGCCGACAAACACGAGGTCATCATGGACTGCTGGGGCATCCGCGACACGCACGCGCAGGCCAGCAACCTGCACTACGGCTTCGACAACTGGATCTACGGCTGCGTCGGCTACAGCGGCATCGAGGGCTACGTCGGCGGCAAGCAGCATCAGTTCGCCATGGGCACGTATCGCTTCAAGCCGGACGGCAGCGCGCTCGAGTTCCTGCATCAGTTCACGAACAATTCGTGGGGTCACAGCACCAACGACGCAGGTGATCAATTCGGCGGCACCGCGAATGGCGCACCCATCTTCTTCGGCGGCATCCCCGCCACCGCCTACGCCGAAGGCAGCCGCGGCATGACCGCGAAGAAGATCAATGTGGTCGATACCTGCCACACCATCACGCCGAACTTCCGCCAGGTGGACGTCTTCGGCGGCTACACCGCCGCCGCAGGCTCGAACTTCATCTACAGCAACGCTTTGCCGAAGCGCTTCCAAGGCATGGCCATGGTCTGCGAGCCCACAATGAAGGTCGTCTCGCTCATGGACGTGCAACCCGACGGCGCCGGCTACAAGGCGCTCGATGCCTTCAACATTTACGCCAGCAGCGATGAATGGAACAGCCCCGTGCATGCCGAGGTCGGCCCCGATGGCGCGGTGTGGGTGGCTGATTTCCAAAACTTCATCATCCAGCACAACCCCACGCCCAGCAAAGAACGCGGCGGCTTCGTGGCGACCACCGGCGTCGGCGGCGCGCATGAGAATGACCTGCGGGATCATAGCCGCGGGCGCATTTACCGCATCGTTGCGGCGGGAAAGCCAGGAGATGCTAAGCTGCTTGTCGGTAAAACGATCGAATCTCAAATTAATGCACTTGGCTCAGGAAACTTGACGGAGAGAGTGACCGCGCAGCGACTCTTGATCTCCTCTGAAAGCCAAGATGCAGCTATCAGTGCTCAAAATGTTCTTCTCAGCGCTGATACTGATCAAGTGCCTGAAAAAGTTCATGCTCTATGGACTCTTCACGGCCTCGGCAAACTCGACGCCAAAACCCACCAAGCCGCCCTCATCTCCAAAGACGCCAAACTCCGCCGCAACGCCATCCGTGCCCTCGGCAGTGACAAAGCCGCTCAAGACCTCTTCTTCGGCTCCGGCGTGATCTCTGATCCCGATTTGAACACGCGCCTCGCCGCGTTCGTGAAGCTCTCCGACTTCCCGACAACGCCAGAAATCCAAACGCTCGTCAAAAAGCTCGCCGTTGATCCTGTTGTCAAAAGCGACGAATGGCTCGCCGAGGCCGCGAAGATGCTCGGCAAGAAGCACAAGGCCCTGAACTACAAAGAAGGCCCCAACCTCCTACCCAACCCCGGCTTTGAAGAACCCATCGGCGACACCTGGAAACATCGCGACTACGGCAACCGCCCCGGCAACAAGGATGCGCAGTGGGGCTTCGTCACCGATCCGAAGATGGTCCACAGCGGCAAGCGCGCCATGCGCTGCATCACCCGCGACGACGCGGACACCAGCCACTTCGCCGACGTGCCGCTCAAACCGAACACCGAATACCGCCTCAGCGCCTGGATCAAAACGCACGCCTTCCGCGGCAAAGCCAGCCTCAACGACCACATCGGCCGCGCCGAGACCTCGCCCAAAATCAGCCGCAACCAGGACTGGACCGAAGTCGAGGTCATCTTCAACAGCAAGGACCGCACGAAGGCCAGCATCAACCTCCTCCACGTCGGCAAAGGCGACATCTACTTCGACGACGTGAAGCTCTGCGAGCTCGTCCTCGAAAACGAAGACGACGCCTCCAAGCTCGTCGGCGACATCAAACGCGGCGAAAAGATCTTCTGGGAGCACCCTGTGGCCGCGTGCAAAAACTGCCACATCCTCAAAGGCCAGGGCAGCGCCGTCGGCCCCGCTCTCGATGGCATCGCCAGCCGCAAAGACGAAGCCTACATCCTCGAAAGCCTCATCAACCCGAACGCCAAACTCGCCGAAGGCTACACCGCCACGCCAATCAGCCCCATGCCGCCCATGAACCTCATCCTGAAGCCGCAGGAGTTCGCGGACGTGAAGGCGTTTATCTTGAGCTTGAAGTGAGAACTTCGCTGCAGGGGAAGGCATACGTCTTCCCTGCGCGAATGGAACAGGGGCAAAGAACCTTGAAGGAACAGGCAGCCCGGGTGTGTTTGATGCCCACTCACCATGCGCTTCTTTCTCCTTGCCCTGATTCCATCGTTTGCCCTCGCTCAACTGAGTCCCAACGGCGCCACCGCGTCCTTCAAAGGCAGCCTGCCACCAAAACCGACCGCCGCGCTTTCCGCCGAGCATGAGGCAGGCATTGAGGCACGCTTAAAGACACTCACCGCCGATTTTGCCGCGGTGAAGAAGCACGAACGGGCGGCGGACGCGGAGATCTTCCTCAAGGCGGTGCGCTATGCGCTCGAGTTCGACGAGTGGTATGACAAGAAGCCCGAGGACGGCCTCAAGAAGGCGAATGCGCTGCTCGACGAGGCAGCGAAGCGCATTGACGGCCTCAAGAAGAACCAGACGCCCTGGCTCGAAGGCAGCGGGCAGAAGGTGCTCGGCTTTTACTCGAAGCTCGACGACTCCGCACAGCCCTACGGCGTCGAAATTCCCGAAGGACTCGATTACAAAGCGAAGAAGACGCCGATGTGGATCTGGCTCCACGGCCGTGGCGACACCGCGACGGATCTGCACTTCGTTTACAGCCGCCTCATGGCGAAAAAGCCCGGCCAGTTCCAGCCTGCGGGCACCATCGTGATCCATCCCTTCGGCCGCTACTGCAATGGTTGGAAGTCCGCCGGCGAGGTGGATGTGTTTGAATGCCGCGACGATGCGATGAAGCGCTTCAACATCGACTCGAACCGCGTCGCCATCGCCGGCTTCAGCATGGGCGGCGCGGGCGCGTGGCATCTCGGCGCGCATTATCCCGACCAGTGGGCCTGCGTGCATACCGGTGCCGGTTTCGCCGATGTGAAACGCTACCAGAAGCTCACGCCGGACAAGTATCCCGTGTGGTATGAGCAAAAACTGTGGGGTTTTTACGACGTGCCGGACTACGCGCGGAATTTTCTCAATGTGCCGCTCATCAGCTACAGCGGCGAAAACGACGCCCAACGCGACAGCGCCGAATACATGATGGAAGTGCTCGCGAAGGAAGGCATGAAGCCGCCGCACCTCATCGGCCCCGGCATGGGCCACAAGTATCATCCCGAGACGATCAAAGAGGTGCAGGCCTGGATCGAAAAAGCCGTCGCAAAGGGGCGCGAGCTCTTTCCCGATGAAGTTCACATCCAAACGAAGACCCCGCTCTACGGCCGTGTGAAGTGGGTGAATCTCCACGGGCTCGACGAAAGCTGGAAGGACGCCCGCATCGACGCGAAGGTGCTCGACGGCCAGACCATCGAGCTCAAGACGAGCAACGTGTGCCGCATCGTGCTCTACCCTCCGCCGCAGGCACGCCAAAGCGGCGGCAAGGTGAAGGTCATCGTCGATGGCACCACGCTCAGCCTTATGGTCGGTCCCGAATTGCCGCAGTTCGAGAATTTCCTCAGCGCCGGACCTCGCGTGCCGAACTCGCTTTGCCGTCTGATCAAAGAAAACGGCCAGTGGCGTGACTTTGGCAATGCCACGCCCTTTCAGCACGAAGGCCCGGAAGGCGGCAAGCCCACCTCACACCCCGGTTTGATCGACACCGCGTTTATGAAGCGCTTCCTTGTCGTGCTGCCAGATGGGAAATCATCCTCCGCCGCGGTCGATGCGTGGGTGAAGTCCGAATCCGAGCATTTCCTCACCCGCTGGCGCAGCCTCATGCGCGGCGATGCGCGCGTGGTGAAGGCCTCCGAGGTAAAAGACATCTTCGCCGAGGGCAAAACGCAGGGCCTCATCCTCTGGGGCACGCCGGAGTCGAACTCATGCATCCAAACCGTGCTCAGCGGCCTGCCGCTCACCTGGGACGCGAAGAAGGTCGGCATGAAATCAAAAGGCAGCTTCGACGCGGCCACGCACGTGCCCGTTTTGACCTACCCGGCGCTGAAATCGGCCGGATTCGAGGTGGTCATCAATTCGGGTCTCACCTTCCGCGAGGCGCATGACCGCACGAACTCGCTGCAAAACCCCAAACTGCCCGATTGGGCCATTTTGGACATCACGCAGGCTCCCAATGCCGAAACAGCCGGCAAAGTGGTCGCGGCGGACTTCTTCGATGATCGCTGGCAGGTGAAAACGAAGTGAGGCGCTTCCTTTGGAACACGTCTCTTGACGGGCGGGCCGCTCATCGACGAAACTAGATGACCCCCAGCCATGCCTGATTCCCTCGAAACCGCCCGTTCCGTCGCCGCCAAGGCCCGCGAAGCCGCCGCCGCCGACCCGGCGAAGATTCCCGCGCTCGTGCAGGCCCTTCAGCTCGTCGGTGATGCCCAGCGGGACACGGACGCGGCTGCCGCGGAATCCGCCTACCGCGAAGCGATCACTTCCGCCGAAGGCACGGAGCTGCCCGTGGGCGCGCTGGCGAACGTGCGCATGAATCTCGCCACTCTGCTCGACTTCAGCGGACGCGAGGAGGAGTCTGTCTCCTTCTACGAGGATGCCATCACCGACTTCGAGGCGCTGGATACCAAGGACAGCAAGGAGATCGCCGCGCAGCTTCGGAACAACCTCGCCATGACCTACAAGGGTCTCGGCAAGTTTGCCCTCGCCGAGCAGCACTATCTCCGCGCCCTCGAAACACTCGAGGCCAGTCACGGCCGCAACTCCGAGGCCGTCGCCACGCT
Organism: Verrucomicrobiaceae bacterium; assembly: GCA_015075365.1. Classification (GTDB taxonomy): domain Bacteria; phylum Verrucomicrobiota; class Verrucomicrobiia; order Verrucomicrobiales; family Verrucomicrobiaceae; genus Prosthecobacter. The sequence goes on along the minus strand of JABTUN010000002.1, from coordinate 378,299 downwards.
TTTCAACAACCTCGGCGGCCTCTACTACGTCGCCGGCTTCCCCGACCAGGCGAAGGACATGTTTGCCGACGCCCTCGCTGTGCGTCAGAACGTGCTCGGCCCGGATCACCGCGATGTGGCGCAGGCGCACAGCAATCTGGCCACTGCTTGCCATGAGCTACGCGACAATGCGGCCGCTCAGGAGCACTTTGAAAAGGCCCTGGAGATCCTCGGGAACCAGATACCAGCGGAAAGCCGCAGCTTCGAGGCCACGAGCCTCGATTACATCGCCATGCTGGAGATTTTGCACGAGGAGGCGAAAGCTGCCGGGGTGAAGGCCCGGCTTGAGGCTGTACTGGCCTCCGCATAGAGTCCAATTTTTCCCACCACACCATGACCAAACACATCCTGCTCGCTCTTGTGGCCCTCACGGGCCTTTCCCTCGCCCAGACCGCCAATCTCGCTACCACGCCCGTTCCCCGGGCTGGCGGCTGGATGAAGCGTCACGAGTCGTTCAACGAGATTTCCAAGAAGGGCGAGGCACAGCTCGTCTTCCTGGGGGACTCGATCACCCAGGGCTGGGAAGGCGCGGGCAAGGATGTCTGGGCACAAAAATGGGCACCGCTGAAGGCCGCGAACTTTGGCATCGGCGGCGACCGCACCGAGCATGTGATCTGGCGTCTGCAGAACGGCAATTTCGACGGGCTGAAGCCCAAGCTCGTCGTGCTCATGATCGGCACGAACAACACCGGCCACCAGGGGCGTCCCGCCGCCGAGCACAACAACGCCGTTTACACCTCGCCGCCTGAGCAGACGGCCGCCGGCGTGAAAATGATCCTCGACCTCATCTTCAAAAAGATGCCGGAAACCAAGGTGCTCATGCTGGCCATCTTCCCCCGCGGCGCGACGCCTGAGGACGCCATGCGCAAGCAGAACGCCGCCACCAACCAGCTCCTCGCAGGGCTCGCGGATGGCAAGCAGGTGATCTTCAAAGACATCGGCAACACCTTCCTCCAACCCGATGGCACCCTGCCGAAGGAAATCATGCCCGACCTCCTCCACCTGAACGCCAAAGGCTACCAAATGTGGGCTGATGCCATCGAACCGACGGTGAAGGAATTGATGAAGTAATTCTTCACCACATCACGATCGTGAGCTTCTTCGGGCCGTGGGCGCCGAGGATGATGATGCGCTCGATGTCGCCGGTGCGGCTGGGGCCGGTGATGAGGGTGGTGAGGCTGGGCCATGCGGTGCCGTAGCGCTGCTGGATGAGTTCGTAGCCGGCGGGGAGATCGGGGAGGAGTTGATCGCGTCGCGCGAGGACGACGTGATGCTCCGGCAGCACGCTGAGGGCGCGGCCGCCGCCGCTGCGGGCGGTGAGGAAGACGCTGCCGGTTTGCGCGATGAGGGCGTCGCACTCGGTGATGCCGGCGTCGCAGGCTTCGAGTTCGAAGCGGTCGTAGCCGTCGGTAGTGTCCAGAAACGGGCTGAAGCCCGAACTACGAACGAGGGCATCGGTGAGCGTGCCGCGATGGGTGGCTACTTTTTTCCAGCCGTGTTTCGCGGCGAGTTCGGCGAGTTTGGCCTTCGCGGCGGCTTCATCGGCGCAGGCGTGGAATTCGGCGCGGAGGAATTCGGCGTTCGCGGCGAATTGAGGCACGAGATCGTGCACGGCGGGCAGCACGGAGCGCTTTTGCGCGGCGGTGGCTTCGAAGGGCTGCGGGTGCGTGTCCGAGAGGGCCTCTTCGATGCGGGCGAGGATGAGTTCGCGGGAGGTGGTGGCTTCGATGGGGCGTTTGGGAGACGCGTGAGGTTTTGTCGGAAGGGTCGGACTTGTCCGACTGGTCGGACGCGTGGGCTGCGGCGGCAGATTGCGGGACTTCCACCAGTCTTTGAAGCTCTGTGGAGCCAAAGCGGGCGCGTGGCGGGTTTTAGTCCAGGCACGCATCGGGTCCAGTGGCGTGGCGGAGATGAGGCGGTGGAGGGGCTGAGCGAGTTTCGCGAGCTTCGTGCCGATTTGATACACGACGGGCTGGTTGATGCTTTTGGCGAAAAGACGCCACGCGAGGCCTTCGAGGGCGTCGGGCTTTTCGCGCACGGCGTTGCGGCGGTTTTGCAGGAGGTGGTGATGGAGGTCGATTTTGACCGGGCAGGTGGCGGTGCAGGCTCCGCAGAGGCTTGAGGAGCCGCTGAGGTGCTTCCAATCCTGCAAACCACGCAGATGCGGCGTGATGACGCTGCCGATGGGGCCCTGATACGTCGTGCCGTAGCTGATGCCGCCGATGTTTTTGAAGATGGGGCACACATTCAAACACGCGCCGCAGCGGATGCAGTGGAGAGCGTCGCGCTGCTCGGCATCGGCGAGGAGGGCGGTGCGGTGGTTGTCGAGCAGGACGATGTGCCATTCCTCCGGCCCGTCGATCTCGCCGGGCTGCCGCGGGCCGGCGTAGGCGGTGTTGTAGCAGGTGATGGGCTGCCCGGTGCCTGCGGTGGCCAGCATCGGGAGGAAGAGCGCGAGATCGCTCATCTTTGGCAGCACTTTTTCGATGCCGACGAGCGAGATCATCGTCTTTGGCAGTGCGCCGGTGAGGCGGGCGTTGCCTTCGTTTTCGGTGATGGAGATCATGCCGGTCTCGGCGATGAGGAAATTCGCTCCGGTGATGCCCGCATCGGCGGTGAGGTAAGTTTGACGCAGGAAGCGTCTCGCGATCATCGTGAGTTCCTCAGGATCGTCGGTGGGCGCGGTTTTGAGCTTCTCCTCAAAGAGATCGCTGATCTCTTTCATGCTCAGATGCATGCACGGAGCCACAAAGTGATACGGTGGCTCGTTGCGGAGCTGCTGGATGTATTCGCCGAGGTCGTTTTCGAGAACGTGGTAGCCCGCTTTCTCCAAATGGTCGTTGAGGTGGATTTCCTCGGAGGTCATCACCTTGCTCTTGATGATGCGTTTCACCTCGCGGCGCTCGAGGATGCTGAAAATGATCTTTCGGGCCTCCTCGCTGTCTTTGGCCCAATGCACGACGGTGCCGCGTGCGGTGGCTTTTTGCTCAAACTCTACCAAATGCGCGTGCAGGGCGCTGATGGCCCCTTTTTTCGTCTGCGAGGCCAAAATGCGTGCCTGCTGCCAATCCTGGAAAAAACCCTGCGAGCGGGTGCGGGCGTCATAATACTTCCACATGCCGGTGTGGATGCGCTCGCGGTGCACGAGGTCGTTCGTGAGGCGCGTGGCGGCGTCTAGGAAAGTGGTTTTGGCGCTCATGCCCGGGAGGTGAGGATTTCAGCAAGATGGATTGTTTTGAGCGGCTGCTTCTGCGCGGTGAGCAAGCCCTGAAGGTGCATGAGGCAGCTCGAATCGCCGGAGACGAGGTATTCGGCGGTGGTATCGCGAGCGGAGGCGCATTTCACCTCGCCCATGGCGGTGGAGATCATCGGGAATTTGGTGGAGAAGGTGCCACCGAAGCCGCAGCAGGTCTCCGCTTCCTTCATCTCGACGAGCTGGAGGCCGCGCACCTTTTCGAGGAGCTGGCGTGCGGGCTTTTTGAGGTTCAGCTCGCGCAGGCCGTGGCAGCCGTCGTGGTAGGTGACCTTGTGCGGGAACGATGCGCCGAGATCGGTGACGCCGAGTTTGTTCACGAGGAAGTCGGTGAACTCCCAGCACTTGTCGGACAGTGCATTCGCCTCTGCTTCTTCCGGCTGGCCATGGAAGAGTTCTTTGTAGAAGACCTTGAGCATCGCGCCGCAGGAGCCGGAGGCGATGACGACGGCTTCGCTGTCGCGCAGCCGCTTCAGCACGGGGCGGGCTGCTTCACGCGCCTCGTCCCAGTAGCCTGCGTTGAAGGGCGGCTGGCCGCAGCAGCCGAGTTCGTCCGGGTAGTCGATCTGATGCCCGAGCCCCTCCAGGATGTTCACGATGCTGATGCCGGCCTGCGGGCTGATGAGATCGACGAAGCACGGGATGAAGAGGGTGACGGTCATGGAGCGGTGGATTACTGGAGTGATGGGCGGATGCTATCACGGATTCAACACTCCACTACTCCCGCACTCCACCTCCGCAGGTCTGAATTGCTCAGCAGCTCGTGGGGACGCGCTGGGCGAGCTTCACGCTGTGCGGGATGGCTCCGAGGACGAATCCGAGGCAATCGACGGCTCCCTGGGGCTTGCCAGGAAGAGCGATGACGAGGCTGCGATCGACTACCGCGGCGAGGCTGCGGCTGAGGATGGCGTTGGGCGTGAGTTCGAGCGATTTCATGCGCATGACCTCGCCAAAGCCGGGAATTTCGACGCGCATAATGCCACGGATGGCCTCGGGCGTGACATCGCGCTCGGCGATGCCGGTGCCGCCGGTCGTCAGAATGAGTCCGCAGCCCTGCGAGCTGAAGGAACGGATGGTTTCCTGAATGCGCGTGAGATCATCAGGGACGATGGCCTCGGCAATCACGCTCCAGCCATGTCCTTCGGCCGCTTTTTTCAATGCGGGTCCGCCAAGATCGTCATAGACGCCCTCCGAAGCGCGATCGGAGACGGTGATGATGCCGACGGTCATGCTGGAAAGATAAAAACTAAAAGATCACAAAGCCGAAAGGCACGACGATGGCAGGATCTCTCGTGCCTGTTGGATGTCCCATTCAATTCCAACTGCGATCACTGTGCCTGGGGCTTCGGGGCGGCGGGGGGCTTGGCAGCGGCACCTTTGTCAGCAGTGGTGGGGCGGCGTTCGAGATCGATCAGATCACGCATGATGTGCGCGGCCTCCAATTTCATCGGCTCGATACCATAAGGAAATTTGGAGCCGTCGGTCATGCTTTCCTCATCCTCATCGTCCTTCTTGGCGGTGCGCATGCCGGTGTTCTGCTCTTTGGTGAAATCAGACTCGAGCACGAGCTTGTCCTGATCGACATTGTCGAGGGTGAGGCGGTAAACTTGGAAGCCGTTGTCCTTGACGCGCTCGGTGACCTCCTTGGCGCGCCTGGCGCGATCCTCGTTGACCTTGTCCCGCCGCGCCTCGGCTTCGAGGCGTTCTTTTTCACGCTCCGCGAGGTTGAGGGAGAGGGTGTTTTTGTCGATTCGCTCCTTCAGGCGTTTCGAGTCCTCTACGATGAGCTGGAACTCGGGATTGGCGTCGATGCGGCTCTTCACTCGGGCGCGTAGTTCGTCGAGCGGGAAGGGATCGGGGCGCATGAGGCTGAATTTGCGCGAGGGGATGGTGTCGTAGGGCAGGGGGTTTTTGGCGGCGTCCTCGCCAATGTCGAGCACATCGTAGCGGGAGGGAAGGATGATGTCAGGGACGACCCCCTTGAGCTGCGTGGAGCCTCCGGCAATGCGGTAGAACTTCTGGATCGTCACTTTGAGAGAGCCGGCACGGTCTTTTTTGCTGAAGAACGGCATGTAGCGGGCCACATCGAGGATGGTCTGCACAGTACCCTTGCCAAAGGTTGATTTGTCCCCGACGACGAGGGCGCGCCGGTAATCCTGGAGCGCGGCAGCGAGAATTTCAGAGGCGGAGGCGCTGGCCTTGTTGGTGAGGACGATCATGGGACCCTCATACAATGCTTTCGGCTCCTCACAGTCCTTCCAGGAGATGGAACCGCGCCAGTCCTTGGCCTGGACGACGGGACCAGTGGGCACAAACAAGCCGGTAAGCTTGATCGCCTCGTCGAGGGAGCCACCTCCGTTATCGCGCAGGTCGAAGACGAGGCCGTCGATGTTTTCCTTGATCAGGCGGCGCAGCAGGCGCTCGACATCGGCGCTGGCGCTGACCTCACCGCGCTCCATGTCGCCGTAGAAGTTGGAGAGATTGATCCAGCCGATCTTCTGGCGCTTGCCGTTCTCCTCCGGGGTGACGAGCAGTTCCGCATTGGCGAGCTTTTCCTTCAGGGGAACTTCGTCGCGGGTGATGGAAATGATGACGGTGCGACCGGGATCGTCAGCGGGGATGACTTTGAGACGGGCCACGGTGCCTTTTTCCCCACGGATCATGCTCACGATTTTCTGGAGTTTGAGATACTTCACATCGACGAACTCCTCGTCCCCCTGCGCGACGGCGATGATGCGGTCGTTGAGTTTGAGGGAACCCTCCTTGTCGGCAGGACCGCCAACCACGATGCCCTGGATCTCCGCCGTTTCGTCCTTGGTGGCGAGCAAGGCACCGATGCCGACGAGCTTGTGCGTCATATGCTGGTTGAAGCTGTCGCGCTCGTCCACGTTCATGTACTCGGTGTGCGGGTCGTAGGCGGTGGCCAGGGAGGACAGGAAATAGTTTACGATGTCGTCCTGCTCATTCTCATTGGTGATCTCCAGCAAGCGGTCGTAGTCCTTGGCGACGCGCTCCTCCGGCGTCATGTCTTTCTCATCCTTGGTGTCTTTGGCGGCGACTTTCGGGGTGCCTGCCGACGGAGCCTCAATCTCCACCTTGCCGTCCGTCTTGGGAGCGGGCTGCTGTTTCACAGCGGCGGAATCCGGGTTCGCTTTTTTCTCCGCGGCTTTTTCGGCCTTCTTTTTCTCTTCACGGATGCGGGCCTCTTCGGCGATGCGCTCCTGGAGGAGGTTTTCCTCGATGATGTCGAGCCAGAGCTTGTCCTGCTCGGTCTTGTCCTTGGGCCAGGGCTCCTTGTCACGCTTGATCTGAACGGTGCGGCTGGAGTCAAAGGTGAACTTGTGGGTCTTGAGCGCCTTTTTGACGAACTCAACACGCTCCTCGACCCGCTTTTTATATACATCGTAGATTTCGAGAGCCGGGCTGATGTTCCGCATCAGCACATGGTCGTCGAGGGTGGAGTCATACTTCTCCTTGAACCCGTCCACATCCGCCTGAGTGAAGTATTTGTGGCCGAAATCGAGCAGGTCGAGGAAGTTGGCCAGCATGTCCTTCGACATCGCGTCATCAAAATCGCGGTGCGAGTAGTGATGGTTCTGCAGCATGTAGGCCACATGCATGGCGATCTGGCCGTAGTTGGTTTCTTCGGCCGCTTTCGACTGGGGAGCGAGCAGAGCGATCGCAGCGAGGGCCGCCGCGAAGGAGGAGGTGGTTTTGTAAATCATGGGACTACCTGGGGTATAACGTGCCGCGGGAAGTATTTTGCACCCCGATTGTGGCTTTTTTGGCGTGAGTTGTCCAGCCCCATTCCTGAGGACGTGTGATTCGTGGGCGCTCTTGAAACCGGCCTCTTCCGGGTGGTGGCACAGGTGATTCAGTCCTTGTTTGAGTTTTGAGACGACCTCCGCTAGCCTCCGGGACTTTTTTCCCGAATGGACATTGTTTACAGGATTGGCCGCCGCTTGTTCCGCGAGGTGGCACGTGGATTCACGGATTTCCGCGTCATTGGCGCGGAGAAGCTGCGCTTTGACGGCCCTGCGTTGATCGCGTGCAATCATGTGAGTTTTCTGGACCCGCCCTTCGTGGGGCAAGCGTTCGAGGAGGCAATCCACTATTTCGCGCGGAAGACGCTTTTCGATCATCCGCTGGCAGGGTGGGTGCTGCGCCGGTGGCAGGCCATCCCGATTGACCGGGACAAACCGGACGCGTCCGCCCTCAAGCAGACCATCCGGCTGCTGAAGGAAGGGAAGAAAGTGCTCATTTTCCCGGAAGGCACCCGCAGTCCGGACGGCCAGCTCCAATCTGCCGAAGCAGGGGTGGGGCTTTTTATCGCCAAATCCCAAGTGCCCGTGCTCCCCGTGCGTATTTTCGGCACTTATGACTGCTTTCCGCGTGGCTGCCGGTTCCCTCAGAAGGCGGATGTGACCCTTGTGGTGGGCGATTTGTGGCAGCCTGATCTCCCAAGCTTCGGCAAGACGGGGAAAGACCTCTACCAAGCCCTGGCTGACGAGGTGATGCATCGCATTGGCGGCCTGTCCCGATAAGGGGCGTGCGGCGGCCGCAGCCACCTGGTTTTATGCGCTGCCAGCGTCAGCCGGCATGGATTCGAGATACTCAAGGGCTTTGGTGAAGCTCGCCTGCGTCAGAAAATGATTGAGCCGCGGCGGCAGCAGCCCGCGCAGGCGCTGATGTTCGGCCGCGATTTGCTCGGAGACTGTTTGGAGCGCCTGGAGATGCGCGCCTGAATCCCGGTCACGGAAGGCGTGGTCGGCAATGATGGCGAGGCGCTGCTGGAGGAGGGTGCGCAGGAGGGAAAAGTCGGCGGGCATGGCTTCGTGGGGTGAACGATCCTCCTTTGAAGTGAATTTCGCTCCAAATCCAGAAGGGGTTCGATTGATTTGAGTCTGGTTTCGGAGCGTTTGCCGGTCTTGACGCATGCTTAACCTGCCCTTAGCATCCATGCTCATGAAAGCCTCTCGTTTATCTCGACTGCCCGTGGTGGCATTGGTCACCAGCGCGACCCTGCTGAGCACGCAGACACCCGCGTTGGCGTTGCTCGATTTCATTTTTGGCAAAAAGGATAAGGAGGCCCCTATGGCGGATCAACGTGCCGCCCAGGAACAGGCTGCGGCTGCACTGCTGGCGCAGGCAGGCCAGGCCCAGCAGGCGGGCAAGACCGGGCGGGCCCAGGGTATCTACAGGCAGATCGTCAAACAGTATCCCTTCACCAGCAGCGCGGCGGAGGCCGCCTATCAGAACGCCTACATCATCAGGCACACTGAGAACGACCTGGAGGACGCCTTCAACGCGTTCCAGGAGTTCATCGACAATTATCGCCAGAGCGCCCGCTTTGCTGATGCAGTGGAGCGGCAGTTTGAGATCGCCGAGGAGGCAAAGGGCGGCAAAAAGCAGCGCACGCTTCTGCTGGTGCCCATGAAGATGAACTCCAGCGACATTCTGGCATTCTACGAGAAAATCATCACCAACGCCCCCTTTGGAAAATATGCCGCTCTCTCACAGTTCAGCATCGCGGAGATTCATCAGGACCTACGCGAAAAGGACAAGGCCATCGTCGCTTACCAGAAGGTAGTGGACAACTACCCGGGCACTTCGCAGGCGTCCGAGGCGCAGTTCCGCATCGCCTCCATCAGCAATGTGGCCGCCCAGCGCAGCGAGGATGCTTCAAACCTCACCACGACCCGCGATGCGCTGCGCACTTACATGACCGCCAACCCGACCGGCGAGCGCAAGCAGGAGGTGGAGCAAATCCTCCGCCAGGTGAACACAGCCGAGGCCAACCAGTCTCTTTCGATTGCGAAGTTTTACAAACGAACCGGGAAAACGAAGGCTGCGGCGATGTACTTGAACGAAGCGCTGAAGTTTGGCTCCCCGGAGGTGTCTGCGGAGGCACGCCAGTTGCTTGCCGAGCTGGCGGCTGAGGACCCTGAGGGCGTGTCCGAGTCCCGCCGCGGGCTTCCAGATCAGGATTTCACCAAACTGGCCTCCCGCGATCTGAAATCCCGGCCTGACTATGTCGGCCCACTGGCCCCGGAGCTAGCCCGTCTGGGACAAAAGCCTCAGATGCGCTCCGGCAACGATGCGTTCATGCCGATTCCGCTCACGGAGCCAGCGCTGCCCCTCCAACCCGGCGGCGGCACGGCACCAACGCCAGGTTCTCTCCTGCCGTCGTTGCCACAGACGGAAAAGCCGGCGCTGTTGCCGGTGCCTCCACCGCCTGCCACGCCGGGTGCCCCGACCGGCACCCCGCCGCCCCCGGTGCCTCCTGCGCCCACCACGACCAAGCCTGCGTCATAACCTCTTGCGCCAATCCCGCCTCCGGCCATTCTCGCCTGCACGCTTCGCCGAACCCACGCATGAAACACCTCCTAGCCCTTCTGCTGCCCGTCTGCCTGTTGATCTCCGGTTGTGGCTACCATCTGGGCGCGCAGAAGCCGGCCAGACTGGCGCATGTGCAGCGTCTGGCCATTCCCACGGCTGAAAATCTGACCCTGGAACCCCGCTTGGGCGTGTTGGTGACCAACGCCATCATCAAGCATGTCCAGAATCATGGTTCTTATGAGATCAGCACCCGTGATCGTGCGGATGCTGTCCTGGTGGCCTCTATCCGCAACATCTACCGCTCGCAGTTCCGCTCAGACCGCACGAACATCCTCCGCAGCTCCCAGCTTTTGATGGGCTTGGAGATCAGCTATCGCATAGAAGATCCTAGCGGCAAGGTGCTGCACACCAACTACGCGAACGGTGAGTCCTACGTGATCCTGGACCCGAATTTGCAGCTTTCCGAGACCCAGGCGCTTGAGGATGCTGCCCAGCGCGCCGCCATCAATCTGGCCAATGACATCTCCGAAGGCTGGTGATGAACCCCGCCAGTGTGACAATGAGGCGTTGAGCTTGGAGCCGCCTGCCATGGCGCATGCGGCGGAGGAGGGCTCCTTTGAACTGCCGGTACCCTCCAACCGTCTCCTGGCGGGCTTGCATCTGGTCGCTACTCCGATCGGGAACCTGGGTGACATCACGGCACGGGCGGTCACGACCCTGCGTGCGGCAGATTTGATCGCCTGCGAAGACACACGTCATTCCGGACTCCTGCTGAAGCATCTGGAGATCAAAGCCCGGCTGATTTCGCTCAACGAGCATAATGAGGCGCATCGCATCCCTCAATTGCTGGATCACATGCGTGCTGGCGGGAGTGTGGCGCTCATTTCGGACGCGGGCATGCCTACCATCAGTGATCCGGGCCAGCGCTTGGTGGCGGCAGCCGTCGCGGCCGGCCTTTTCATCGACAGCCTGCCCGGGCCGAGCGCGGTGCTCACAGCCCTGGCGGCCAGCGGCCTGCCGACCACGCCGTTTTACTTTGGCGGCTTTCTGCCGCACAAAAAGGGAGCGCGCGGAACGGAACTGGCCTCCGCGCTGGCCCGCGAGGCCACCAGCATCTATTTCGAAAGTCCGTGGCGGATTCTGGACACTCTGGGCATGCTGGCGTCAGCCGAACCCACGCGCCGCGTGGTGGTGGCGCGTGAGTTGACCAAAAAATTTGCTGAATTTCAGCGGGGCCCGGCTGCGCAGGTGCATGCGTACTTTCAGGCCAAGGCTCCCAAGGGAGAGTTCACCCTGATGATTGCTCCAGTGACGCCCCCAAAGTGGCTCACTTGGTAGTGTGGCTTTTTGTTTTCAGCCCGGGGACGGCTGCCACGCCTCCATGGCCAGGCTTGCGGCTCCCAGTGCCCCGGCGTCGTCACCCAGGCCGGACGGCAAAATCTTCGGAGTCATGTTTTGCAGCGCGGGCATCAGGCGCACGGCCTCACTGGAGATGGCGTCACAAAAACCTGTCCCCAGCGCGGTGAGGGGCCCGTGCAGGAAATAGGCGCCGGAGTCGAGCAGCAGATGCAGCAGACCGATCACACGACCGTAGTCAGCCACCACCGTGTCCCAGGCCGCATCACGCCGGTCTGCCAGCGCGGCGAGGGCGGCGCGGAGGTTGTCAGGCTGCCGCTTCTGCGTTGCCCCGCCCGCGAGCCTCCGCCAGACGGCCGGGGCACAGAGCGCGTCATGCATTTCCTTGCCCTCGCCAGTGAGAGGCCAGGTCCAGCGGCCGATTTCCCCGGTCGCATGATGCCGGCCGTCGATCAGGCGGCCGTGTTTCATGATGGCGATCCCGAACCCGCTGCGCGGTCCCAGGATCACATAATCATCCAGCTCTCGACCACCGCCGAACCATCGCTCCGCCAGCGCGATCACACGCAGGTTGTTTTCCAGGATCACCGGTGTCTGGAAACGCTCTTGCAGCACGCTGCGAAAGGGAACATTCCTCCAGTCCGGCAGAAAAGAATAGTGAATGCCCGTGCCTGACGCGGGATCAACCAGGCCGGGCACACCGGCCCCGATTCCCATGAACTCACCGCGCGCCTGGTCCGAGATGCCGGTGATCAGGCGCGCGATCTCGTTCATCACCTGGCCCGTGCCCGCCTCGTGGGGCAGGGGAGCTGTGAGGCTCTTTTCCGGCCTGCCCGCAAAATCCAGGCGGACGGCGTGAATGCGTTCCGCGTTGAATTCAATGCCGGCAAACCACCCTGCGCCAGCCACCGCGGAAAGAACGCGCTTCGGCCGGCCCATGCGGCCCTGCTCCAGGCCGGTTTCAATCAGAAGACCGGCGTCGATCAATTGATCCACATAGTATCCGGTGGTGCTCGGGGAGAGCCGCAGGACGGCGGCCAGGCTGCGACGGGATGTGGCATGACCACTCCGCACGTTCAAGATGGCCTTGGCCAGATTTTCACGGAGTTCGACGGGACTTCTCATCAGTTCAGATCATGTATTCCATCATGACCGGGCTTTCCACGGCGGATTCCGGCTTCTGGCCCAGAATTGTCTCCGCCACGCGCCGTGCTTGGCCGGGTAACTCCGGCACGGCGATGGTTTCCCATTAGGTGCCGTGCAAAAGCGGATATTGGAGAATGATGTTGCTTTTGGTGCATGCTCAACAACATATTCCAATATTGGAATAAATAAAAAACCTTTCTAATTATGCATCGCCGCCAGGCTCTTTCCCTCGCCCTCTGTGCGCTCCCTGTGTGTGGGGGCGCTGTCGATGACCCATCCAGGCCGCTATTTGACGGGCGCACGCTCCAAGGATGGAAAACCACGGCGAAAAGCCCCCATAGCAAGGCCAGCAACAACACAACCGGCGGATACTGGCGCGTCGAAGACGGTGCCATCTGTGGTGGTCAGGACACGCCCGGAAATGGCGGCCTGCTCATTACCGAGGCCGTGTTCGATGACTTTGAAGTGTCCGTTGAGACCAACAACGACTTTGGCCCCGACAGCGGCCTCTTTCTGCGCTGCACGGAGGATGGCAAAGCCTACCAGTGTCTCATCGACTACCACCAAGGAGGTACCATCGGTGGCATCCTGGGCGAAGGCATCTGGAAGCGCCGTGGCGTGCGCAACTACACCTTTGGCACAACGCCGGACGTCATCACGCTGAATGAGAATTCGCAACAATCGTGCCCGGTCTCACCGGAGGTGTGGAAGAGCTTCTGGCGCGTCGGCGGATGGAATGAGGTCCGTGCCCGCATCACCGGCGATCCGCCCACCATCACCACCTGGGTGAATGGCGTTCAGATCATGCGGCACACCGAGCCTGCCAGCGTGCATTCCGCCACCGGTCACATCGGTCTTCAAATTCACGGCGGCAAATTCTCCGGCACCGTGCGCTATCGCAACGTCCGCATCCGCCAGCTTTGACTCACACCACCATGACACCTCCACCCATCCGCACGCCCGACCGCCAATGCGAGGTCGCCTGGTTTTCCGCGCTTTGCTCCGATGACTACGAGTTCCTCGGCGTGCCCGATGGCTCCCTGCGATCCAGCTACGAGCACTGCGGCGACATTGTGCGAAAGGCGGACGAACTCGGCTATCAAAACATCCTGCTGCCCAGCGGCTGGATTGCCGGGCAGGACGCGCTGGCCTTCGCTGCCGCCATGGCACCGCAAACAAAGCAGATCAACCAGCTCGTCGCCCTGCGGATGGGCGAGGTCTGGCCGCCGATGCTCGCGCGCGCCCTCGCCACCGTCGATCACATCGCCAAAGGCCGCCTCTGCATCAACATCATCTCCTCCGACATGCCCGGCATCAAGGAAAGCAATGAAACACGCTACGCCCGCGCGAGCGAGATCATCCAAATCCTACAGGCGCTGTGGCGCACCGACGGCCTCTTTGAATGGAAGGGCGAGTTTTATCAAATCAGCCTGCCCACCACCGAACCTGCGAAGCCCTACCAGCAAAACGGCGGCCCGCTCATGTACTTTGGCGGCATCTCGCCCGCCGCGCAGGATTTGTGCGCCAAGCACTGCGATGTCTTCCTCATGTGGCCGGAGACGGAGGACCGCATCGCCGAAACCATGCGCGTCATGTCGGAAAAAGCCGCCGGCTACGGCCGCAAGATCGATTTCGGCTTTCGTGGGCACATCATCGTGCGGGAAACGGAGGCCGAGGCCCGCGCCGCAGCCGACCGCCTCATTTCCAAACTCACCGCCGAAAAAGGCGCGGAGATCAAAGCCCGCTCCCAGGACAGCCAGAGCGCCGGCGTGAAGCGCCAGGACGAGTTGCGAGCGCAATCGAAGGATCTTTACATCGAGCCGCATCTATGGAGTGGCATCGGTCTCGCCCGCAGCGGCTGCGCCAGCGCCATTGTGGGCGATCCTGATCAAGTGCTCGCCAAACTGAACCGCTACATGGACATGGGCATCCGTGCTTTCATCCTCAGCGGCTATCCGCACCTCGAGGAGTGCGATCTCTTCGCCAAACACGTCCTCCCCAAACTCCCCACCTGCCGGCTGAACGAACTGCAAGGCCGCCGCGTTCCCGATCCGGCCACGCCATTGACCACTGCGGAGCGGAGATGATCCAACCATTCACCATTTTTAACTTATGAACCCTGTTCGCTTCGCCCTCGCCGGATTCGGCGCTTGGGGAAAATTCCACGCCCAGTCCGTCGCCGGGAATCCTGATGCTCAACTTGTCGCCATCTCCGCGCCCTCCGACGCGTCGCGCGAGGAGGCGCGCAAGCTGTATCCTGACGCGAGGATTTTTGCCGACAGCCTGGAGATGATCGCGCAGAGCGACTTCGACATCATCGACATCGCGACACCGAGCCACACGCATCGCGAGATCGCCCTCGCCGCGATGCAGAAGGGCAAGCATGTGCTGTTGGAGAAGCCGATGGCCATCACGCTCGAAGACTGCAAGGCCATCGTTGCCGCTGCGCGGCAACACGGCGTGCATCTCGCCGTGGGGCACGAGTTGCGCCTCTCCAGCCAGTGGGGACGCATCAAGCAGATCATCGACGAAGGCACCATCGGCGATCCGCAATACGTGCTCGTCGAACTTTCCCGCAAACCCTACCGCACCGGCGCAAGCGGCTGGCGCTACGACCAGAACCGCGTGGGCTCCTGGGTGCTGGAGGAGCCGATTCATTTCTTTGACCTCGCCCGCTGGTATCTCGAATCCAGCGGCGATCCTGTGGAGTTGCATGCTTACGGCAACTCACGCGACCCGCAACGTCCGGCGCTTTTCGACAACTTCAGCGCCATGTTCAAATACGCCAACGGCAGCTATGCCGTCGTCTCCCAGACACTCGCCGCCTTTGAGCATCATCAAACGGTGAAGGTCAGCGGCACCAAGGGCGCCTTGTGGGCCGCCTGGAGCGGTGCCTTGGACCGCACGTTGGAGCCCGAATACTTCCTGAAGGTCTTTGATGGCGACAAACTCGAAACCCTGAGGCTCGAAAAGCACAGTGGCGAGGTCTTTGAACTGCGGGAGGAAATCGCCCAATGCGTGGAAATGGTCCGTAGCGGCAAAAAGCCCGTCGCCACCGGTCTGGATGGCCTTTGGAGCGCGGGACTGTGTCTGGTGGCGGAGGAGTCCATCCGCCAGAAAAAGCCTCTCCCGGTCGCTGACATGCT
Organism: Verrucomicrobiaceae bacterium; assembly: GCA_015075365.1. Classification (GTDB taxonomy): domain Bacteria; phylum Verrucomicrobiota; class Verrucomicrobiia; order Verrucomicrobiales; family Verrucomicrobiaceae; genus Prosthecobacter. The sequence goes on along the minus strand of JABTUN010000002.1, from coordinate 363,020 downwards.
GAAGTTTTGATCACCTGGTGAAAAGCAGTGGCGAAAGCATCGTCACCGGATAACGGGGCAGGCTGATGACTGGAAAATGTGTGGTGAACTGGTTTCGATGGACGGCGCTGGCCGAGGCGGTGTCCTATCTCGTCCTGCTTGGCGTGGCGATGCCGCTGAAATATGTGTTGGGCATGCCGCTGGCGGTGAAAGTAGCCGGATCGATCCATGGAGGGCTGTTCGTGGTGTTTTGCGTGCTGCTGTGGCTGGCGATACAAAAGGCCGCGTGGCCGCTTTCGCGTGCTGCAATGCTGTTTGCGGCTTCCTTGGTGCCGCTGGTGCCGTTTTGGCTGGATGCGCGGCTGAAAAAGTGGGCGGAGGCGGCGGTGTGAAGAAAGTGCTCATTCACAGCGATGGCGGATGCCACGGGAACCCCGGTCCGGGCGGCTGGGCAGCGGTGCTGCGGTTTGGCAGGCATTTGAGAGAAATCCGCGGCGGCGTGGCGGCGACGACGAACAATCGCATGGAGTTGCAGGCGGCGATCGAGGCGCTGAGCATGCTCAAGGAGGCCTGCGAGGTGGACTTTCACACTGACTCAGAGTATGTGCGCCACGGCATCAGCCAGTGGATTCACGGATGGAAACGCAACGGCTGGCGCACGAGCAGCAAGGCACCGGTGAAGAACGCGGACTTGTGGCAGCGGCTGGACGAGTTGGGTGCCCGGCATCACATCCACTGGCATTGGGTGAAGGGGCATGCGGGGAATGCGGACAACGAGTGCTGTGACGCACTCGTTCAGCAGGCGATCGCGGAGGTGAAGTCGGCCCATCTGCCGGCGGCTCTGGCGGGGGCGCTGGAGGCCTTCCGGGCGCAGGCGATGTAAACGTGGAAGGGGCAGGGGAATCGTCGTTGCGAGGGGAAGAGGTTCCGTTGTATAATGAGCGGTGCGTTGTCCTGCCTGCCAAACCGCCGTCTTCGAGAATGATGCCGCCTGCCGGCAGTGCGGGTTTTCCCTGGATGCGGCTGATCATGCACTAGGTGTGCCGCCGACGCTGCAAAAGCCGCTGTCGGATCCGAAAGGCCTGGTGCCGAGTCTGGCCCGGCGACGACTTTTGCGCGCGGTTTCACATTTCGAGCACCGCTACCCGCAGGTGGAAATCGCCGTCGTGGTGCTAGAGGTGCCCCCACAAGTGCCGGCAGGTGTGTATGCCTTCTGGCTGTTCAACCGCGGCCAGCTTTCCAGCGCGGTGGAGACAGCGGGAGACAATCACCTCGTGATGTTATTGATTGAAGCTGCCAGCGAGCGCGCGGTGGTGATGGCGGGCTACGGTCTGGAACCCTTCGTGCAGGCGAACCAGCTCCAGATGTGCCTGAACCGCTATTCCCAAGCGGCACGGCGCGGCAGTCTGGTTGATGGAGCGCTGGCGTTTTTGGAGGAGTTGGATGTGCAGTTCAAGACGGTGCTTCACCAGTTGCCGCGGCAGTTTGGGCTGGCGGACGAAGAGATGTGGACTGGGATGGCGGCTGGAGCCACAGATGATACGGCGCTTAGGGGAGCCGCTTTTTGAAATGACCATGAAGAGGAGAACCTTGGTGTCGTTGGTGCCTTGGGCGCTGCTTTCCAGGCTCCATGCCGCGTCGTATCTGCCGCCGGAGCGCACTTTCATTGGCATGGAGCGTTTTGAGCAAATCGTGGCACAGGCGCAGGCTGGAAACTGGCGCGTGCAGCCGATGGGACGCCGCGTGGCGCTATTCGGCCAGGCGATGCGCGGCACGAAGTATGTGGCCTGGACGCTGGAGATTGATGATCATGTCGAGTCGCCTTCGGTGAATTTCCACGGGCTGGACTGCTGGACGTTCTTCGAGGTGGCGTTGGGCTTGGCGCGCATGATCGGGCGGCCCAAGCGTGCCTTCACACCTGAGGATTTACTGCGCGAGATTGAGCGGACGCGTTACCGGGGCGGTGTGTGCCGCGGGAACTACCTCGACCGCATTCATTACCTGGACGAGTGGTTCACGGACAACGCAGCGCGCGGACATGTACGCTACATCACGGCGCAGATCGGCCCGGTAACACGTCTGACCGGGAGGACGAATGACGAGATGTCGCTCAATCCGGGGCTCTACCGCTACCTGCGGGCAAATCCCGCTCTGGTGCCGGCCCTGAACCGGATTGAGCGACGCCTGGAGCAGGTGCCTTTTGACTACATCCCAAAAGCGCGTGTGGCGGAATGTGAACCGCGCATTCAAGACGGTGACATCATTGGCATTGTCACTCACCGGCCGCGTGTCTTTTGCTCGCATGTCGGACTGGCGTTGCGCACCTCGGATGGACGCTGCCGCCTGATGCACGCGTCCTCGACTGCGAAAAAAGTGATCGTGGACAAGGCGTTGCCTGACTACCTGGCTTCGGTGAAAGCGCACGCGGGCATCGTGGTGGCGAGGCCGGTGTGAGGAGGGCGCAGATGCGCGCCTTCGCAAGGTCCGTCGACACTGGCAGGGCGGGAGAGCCCTCCAGGGCCTCGTCTTCACGGCTCAGGCACGACGACGGCGCATGCCTAGCATCCCTCCCAGCGCCAGCAGGAGCGCGCCAGCTGGTTCCGGAACGGGAATCGGGGTCACGGTGAAATTGAAGTCCTCAAAGTAGTTTTTAAAGCTCACCGCGCCGTTGCTCAGCGTTCCGCCTCGCAGGTCCCATTGCAAGTTGGTCAACGCCCCGGCATCAAGGCTGAGTGATTGCCCGCTGATCAGCGTGACGGTGGAGCCCAGCATGGCATGGATGTCGTCGTAGGAGCGCACATTCAGGCTGACGGTGTCGGTGGCGGTGTTGAGCGCCACGATGATCTGGGACCAGCCTTGTGTCCCCGCGGTGCTGGCCGTGCTGACCCAGGCACCACCTCCGGGCAGGCGGTACTGGATCACGTTGTCACCTGTATAACCGACCTCAAAGACCGACTGGCTCATCGCATCCTGCAAGGTGAGCCCAAACAGGTTGTCCGTGTCAGGATCATCGGTGTCAGCCGGACAGATCCAGAAGCTCATCTGAATCAGGGAACTGGAGGTTGTGGCCGGATGAATGCCTCCCAGGTCTCGTGAATCGAGAGCGTAATTGTAACGAAGGCTGGTGTCCTGGGCCAGGAGGTTGAGCACCTGGGTGCCGTTGCGGGCGCCGCCGTAGCGGTAGGCATGCGCGTAGTCGCGGTTTTGCAGGTAAATGTTCCCGGTCGTTGTGTTGCCCAAGTACTGGTAACCCGGAGACACGCCGCCGATATCCTCGTGGAGCCGCCCGCCGAGCAGAGCGGTCCACTGGCCAGAATTGTCCGGGATGTCGATTGCCGTGCCACCCGGTCCTCCGCCGCTGGTTCCATATTGCCCGGCATTGTAGCGGGTAACATCGGGGCCGTGAGTAGAGTCTCCCAGGGTGTTTGGAAACGTGCTGGCTGGCACGATGCCGGTGAATCCATTGGCCGAGTTATTGTTGAGGTAAAATTTGGCGTCACCGCCGAAGTCGAGAGAGGGAATCAGCCCGTTTTGTGGCACGCGGTAGCCGTCTAACTCCTCAAAGCTGCCCAAATAGCCCATCGCCCCGCCTGGCCACGCCATCAAGGCGAGCCAGCCTGCTAAGGCATAACGTTGGAGCAATTGGGAAGGCACTGTTTAACATAAATTTAGCAATCTAAAGGAAGGTTCAAAATGGAATTTATGAAAATTCAGACGATTTCCGGAGAAGGCGGCAAGGGCTTCAGGTTTTCGTTCACTTGAGGCGCAGTGTTTATGACTTCTTGGTTAGCAAGGGTTTAGACATCTCTGTTTCTCAATTCTGAATTTCAAATGAGGTAATTCTTGCAATTTTAACATTGTTTGTGAGGCGGGCGCCGGGCAACCTGAGATCGATTGATCGCTAGATCGAAACTGCCTTTCAGACCGGAGTCATTTTATGAACAAAACCGTCCTCACTCTCGCTGCCCTCGCCTTTTTTAATGGCCTCGCCATCTCCTCCGAGGATCCTTTTCAAAACACCTTGGTCCTCTATGACTTCAATAACGTCGGGAGCTTTGTTGATCCCAACCGTCCGGCTTATTGCTCGCCTTGTATCAGCGCCACCGACTTGTGTCCAAACGACCTCGCCCAGACCCTCAAGTTCTGCGGCGGCCCCGACGGGTCCCGTTTTCGCTGTTTTGATGGTTGGGAGAAGACTGCGGCAAACTACTCTGTGCTTCGCTCCGATCTCTCGCAGGCCGTAAACACGCTGGCTTTTCAGGTGCATGTGAATCCGGCGGACCAAATCACACTGAGCAGCTTTGGCTTCGACTGGATGCGTACAAGCGCTGGCTCGGTGGACACCATCCAGGCAACTGTGTTCTGGAAAGATGTCAACGGAGCTATCCAATACAACACGACGGGCCCGGTGGGGCTCACGGGCACCGGAACGTGGAACCGTCTCGATTTCACCTCCAGCTATGGCTCCACCGATCTCATCAGCGGGCTGGACACCTCGGGTACGACCCTTTATTTCGAGATCTTCGCGTATGGGGCGGATGGTGGTGAACTCTGCCTGGACAACATCGTTCTGAAAGGTGATTGCGCGCCGATTCCAGAGCCTTCAGGAGCCCTGTTGATTGGTGCCGCTGGTGTGATCCTTCTGATGCGCCGTCGCTCACGTTTTCATTGAGCGCATGTGTGGTGGTGCCTTTTGCACCTTTTGACGAAGAAGATGCTGCGTCCCCCGTGTTCGTGGCATTTTTTGTGTAGTCCTTCCGGCTGGCTTCTGTCCACGTATGGCATGGATCTTGTGATAAATTGTGCGGTGATTGTGAAAAAGACTCCTTTCTGTGCCGTTTGACGGCTCATGAAGCGAACCCTCGCCCTCACCCCACTTATTCTTGGTTTGTTTGGTTCCTCGCTGCTGGCGGCAGTCAGGCCAACCCCCAACGATGCCGCGCGCCAGCTTGACTCCGTGCTGGAAGCCCATTGGCAGAAGCAAAAACTGGCGCGTAATCCCGACACCGACGACAACACCTTCGTACGGCGCGTCTATCTCGACATCATCGGGCGCATCCCGACCACGCGCGAAGCCGAGGCATTCCTGAACGACAAGGCTGGAGACAAACGGGCAAAACTGATCGACAAGCTGCTGGCCTCCGAGGCGTATGTGCAGCACTCCTTCAACTATTGGGCGGATGTGCTGCGCATCACGACGAACGGCAACCAGACCGGTGCGATCACCGGCGCTGCCTACGCTAACTTCGTGAAGCAGAGTCTTCGGGAAAACAAACCCTATGACCAGTTTGTGCGAGAACTCGTCGCCGCCCAAGGCAAGGCTTGGGACAATGGAGCCATCGGCTACTACATGCGTGATCGCGGCATGCCGCTGGACAACATGGCGAACACCGTGCGCGTCTTCCTGGGTACCCGCATTGAATGTGCGCAGTGCCACAACCACCCGTTCGACAAGTGGACCCAGATGCAGTTCTATAAAATGGCGGCATTCACTTACGGTGTGAACACGCTGGACTATGAGGGCGGCGTGATGGGGGAGGTGCGCGATCTCCTGCGCGAGCAGGAGGACACCATCCGTGCCTCCTTCAAGGAGCCGGAGCGTCCGAAGCGTCCCGCCATATCCGGCAAGATGAGCCGGGAAGAGCGTGCGGCCGCCGAGAAGGCCTATGCAGCCGCTCAAAAAGCCTATGAAGAAAAAATGCGCGAGGTGAACAAACAGCGGAATGAGGCGCGTGAAAAGCTGCGTCGCGAGCAGCGCGGCTACCAGGAGGCCATCACCGATGTCCGCAACACGATGCGCTATACCACAGTATCATTGCGTGACCGCAAGGTGACCCTGCCGCACGACTATCAGTACACCGATGCCAAACCCCGCTCTGCCGTCGAGCCCGGCACGATGATGGGCCACGAGTGCAACACTCTCCCGGGGGAGACACCGCTGCAGGCCTACGCCCGCTGGATGACAAGTCCCGAAAATCCGCGCTTCACCACCGTCATCGCCAACCGCCTCTGGAAGCGTGTGTTCGGCCTCGCCCTCATCGAGCCGCTCGACGAACTCATGGACACCAGCGTGCCGATGATCCCGGAGATGGAAAAGCATCTCGAAAAGCTCGTTGTGGACCTGAATTATGACATGAAGGCTGTGCTGCGCGTGCTCTACAACACGAAGGCTTACCAGGCCCAGGTCACCCGACAGGAATATGCGCCGGGGAGTGTGTATCACTTCACCGGTCCGCTGCTGCGCCGCATGACCGCTGAGCAGATGTGGGATTCCTTCGTTACCCTCATCAATCCCAGCCCGGACATGATCAACCAGGCAAGTCGTGATCAAATGGAGCAGCGCATTCTCCAGGCGAAGAAGATCGCCGACAGCGTGGACTCTTTGACTCCTGAGGAAGCTCTGAAAGGCCTCGAAAAAGCCGCCAAGATCTACGGCATGAACCGCGAACGCACCGAGGTGCAGCAGAAGCTCTATGCTGAGGCACGCACGGCTGCCAAGGAAGCGCGTGATGCAGCGGATGCGATGCCGGAAGGTCCGCAGAAGGAGGCCGCCATGGCCAAGGCGGACGAGCTCCGCAAAAAATCCGATGCCATCCGCAACGAGGTCAACCGCATCCAGAATGAAGGCCGCCGGGTGACCTACGCGGAGGTCATCTCCAACGGGCAGAAGAAGCTGTTCGAAAAAGTCACCGGCAAGCCCTTCCAAACCGTGGCCATGAACACCAAGGGTGCCGCAGGCACCGATGGCGCGCCCGCCATGATGGGTGGTGCTGACATGATGATGATGGCTTACGGTGTCCGCACCGAGAAGATCAACATTCCCGGCTATGACCGGCCTGAACTGACCAAAGAGGAGCGTGAGGAGCTTCAAAACAAGATCCGCGCTGCTTATGCCGAGGAGGCGGAGTTCTACGGCATTCCGGAGAAGGAGCGCCGGTCCTACATCAATGCCCGTGAACAGGTCAGCCGCAACACGCTCCGCGCCGCCGAGTTGGAGAGCCCTGCTCCGCGCGGCCACTACCTGCGCGAATTCGGCCAGAGCGATCGTGAAACCATCGAGAATGCCAACAGCGAGGCCAGCGTGCCCCAGGCGCTCGCCATGATGAACGGCAGCCTCTTGCCGCAGATCCTCAGCAAATACAGCCAGCTCATGCTCACGGTGAACAAGGCCCAGTATCCGGACGACAAGGTGGAGGCCGCCTACATGACCATCCTGGCGCGGAAGCCCACCGCGCGGGAGACGGAAACCTGGCTCAAGGCCCAGGAAAGCGGCCTCAACACGATGGAAGACCTCGTTTTCTCCCTCCTGAACACCCAGCAGTTCATTTTCATCCAGTAAGACAGCCCACCAAACCCAACAACACAAGCGCCACATCCCATGAAACAGGAACTCGCCTCCAAACTACTCCGCTCCGGCGAAATTTCCCGCCGTGACTTCGCCGCCAAGACAGCGTCCTCGCTGCTTGGTGTCGGCCTTCTCGGCCACTCGCTGACCAGCAGGTCCTTCGCCGCCTTTGAAGGCTCCTCGAAGCTGCGCCAGGCAGCCACGGCCAAGAACGTGATCTTCCTCTACATGAGCGGCGGTCAGTCGCACATGGACACTTGGGATGTGAAGGAAGGCGTCGAGACCGCCGGCCCCACGAAGCCTGTGAAGACCAGCGCGGATGGCGTGCGAATCTCCGAGTACCTGCCGCGCACGGCGGAGCAGATGCATCACGGCACGATCATCAACTCCCTCACCTCCACGCAGGGAGCGCACGAGCAGGGGAATTACATGATGCACACCAGCTATGAGCTGCGCGGCACCATCCGCCACCCTGCCATGGGAGCCTGGCTGAACGTCTTCCAGGGTGGTGGCAACAGCACGCTGCCGAACTTTGTGTACATCGGAAACGACAGCCGCCACCCGGGCGCGGGCTTCTTCCCGGCCGCTCAGGCCCCTCTGTTCGTCAGCAACCCGGAGAACGGCCTCAAGAATATCAAAAACAGCGCGCCGGAGGACAAGTTCAAGGCCCGCATGCGGCTGGCCGACGAGCTCGACAAGGATTTCCGCGCCACTTTCCCGCACCGCAACGTCAAGGCCTACGCGGACATGTACGATGACGCCATGGCCATGATGAAATCGGAGGACTTGAAGGCTTTCGATCTCGCCGATGAGCCGGGTGAGCTGCGAGCCGCCTATGGACGTGAGGCTTTCGGCCAGGGCTGCCTCCTCGCCCGCCGTTTGGTGGAGCGCGGCGTGCGCTTCGTCGAGGTTTCTCTCGGCGGCTGGGACACGCACAACGCCAACTTCGTTGCTGTGCCGGAACGCTGCGAGACGCTCGACCGGGGTCTGTCCACGCTGCTCAGCGATCTTCACAATCGCGGTCTGCTACAGGAAACGCTCGTCGTCGTGACCACCGAGTTCGGTCGCACGCCGGACATCAACCAGAATGTCGGCCGTGATCACTATCCGAAGGCCTTCTCCGCCGTCATGTTCGGCGGTGGCGTCAAAGGCGGCTACGTTTATGGGAAGACCGACAAGGAGGGCCGTGAGGTCGTCGAGGACAAGATGAAGATCCAGGACTTCAATGCCACCATCGCCTACGCGCTGGGTCTTCCGCTTGACCAGGTCATCTACAGCCCCAGCAAGCGTCCGTTCACCATCGCGGACAAGGGCCAGCCTGTCACCGGCGTGTTTGCCTGAGTCACACGCATCCGCTTACGATCTGTGGCGCGGCACCTTCACGGGTGCCGCGCTTTTTTTGACGGAACTCATTTCTGGGCCTTGGCCTTTTTGGGCTGGCCCTTCTTTGGCGCGGCTTTTCGCAGGACGACCTCCACGGCGTTCTTCTGCGCGGGTCCGGGTGTGCTGCGGCCTTGGGAGATTTGGGCTTCGAGCAGGGCCTTCAGCCTCGCGGCATCCTCGGACCGGGAATTGAGAAGGTTGTTCTGCTCGGCGATGTCCGTGCTGAGGTCGTAGAGCTGGCTTTCAGGGCTCCCAGCCGGAGCAGTGCCGGGGCGTGGATCACTCCAGCCGCCGGAGTCGGCGCACAGGTTGAGTTTCAGGCTGCCTTCGCGAATGGCAAAGGAGCCGTTGATGCTGTGATGGATGATGTTGGGGCGCGTGACGGCGCTTTTCTGTCCGGTGAGGGCCGGGAGGAAGCTGAAACTGTCCTCGGCGGCGTCTTCAGGGAGCTTCTGGCCCAGGATGTCGGCGGCGGTGGCCATGAGATCGGTCAGGCAGGTGAGTTGCGCGGTTTTCTGCCCGCCTTTCACCCGCGCCGGCCAGCGCACGATGAAAGGCACGCGGTGACCGCCATCGAAGATGTCTGCCTTGTGGCCGCGCAGGTTGTGGCTGGGATTGTGACCCTTCGAGAGGTGGAACGGGAAGTCGGCGCTGGGAGAGCAGCCGTTGTCGCTTGTCACGATGATCAGCGTGTCCTGCGCCAGGCCGTTCTCCTCCGTGGCGCGCATCACCTTGCCGATGGAGTCATCTGTCTCCATGACAAAATCGGCATACAAGCTGAGGCCGCTTTTCCCCTGCCACTTTTCGCTCGGCACGATGGGCGTGTGCGGGGAATTCAGCGGCATGTAGATGAAAAACGGCTTCCCGTTCTTCGCATCGGCCGCTTTTTCGCCGATGATCTTCAGCGCGCGCTGAGTGAGGGCAGGGAGGACGTCCTCCCCGCGGAAGCCGGGACTGCCGGGCCCCTCTCGGGTGAAGCCGCCCTTCGCACCGTTCATCGGTATCTTCATGGTCTCGGTGGGATGGGCGGCCACGCGGTCGTTTTCGATGAAGCAGTAGGGCACCATGTCGAGCGAGGCGCTGATGCCAAAGTAGGTGTCAAAACCCACGCTGGTGGGGCCGTTGGTGACGGGCTTGGTGTAATCGACATTTCTCACCTGGACCGGTTTCTCGATGCTCATCTCGCTGATCTCGCCGGTGCGCACCCAGTCCATGCCCAGATGCCACTTGCCCACGCAGGCGGTGTGGTAGCCGTTCTGCTTCAAAAAGGCCGGCACGGTGAGGCGTCCCTGCTCGATCAGGCGGGGCGACAGCCCGCCGAGCACGCCGCTTTGCAGTTTCGAGCGCCAGGCGTAGCGCCCGGTCATCACCCCGTAGCGCGTGGGCGTGCATACGCTCGACCCGCTATGCGCATCGGTGAAGATCATGCCCTCCGCCGCCAGGCGGTCCATGTGCGGTGTGGCGATTTTTCCCTCCGGATTCAGGCACCTCACATCCCCGTAGCCGAGGTCATCACAGAGGATGAAAATGATGTTCGGCTTCGTCACCGCTTGTGTTTGGGCGGGTGACAGCAGGAGGCAGAGGAGCGGCAGCAGGCGGAGGAGTGATTTCATGCGGCATGGAAGACGACGGCGCAGCCTGTCTTTATCAAGGGCCTGTGTCGCGCCGGCATTGTTTTCACATGAGATCTCCCGGCGTCAGCAGCCTGCCCTGTGGCATGGCGCGGATTCTTGTCCTGCGCGCCGCCACCTTCGCTCTTGGCAAATCCACACGGACTCTCTATAACCCTCGCGATTTTACCGCATGAATCCCCCGCCTCCTGATCTTCCCCCGCCATCCCCCCCGTCAAACCTCCCGCCGCCATCCGCGCCGGCCGGCCTGCCGCCCCCGGCTGCTCATGTGTCGGAGGTGGTTGTCTCCAAATTGGAGCAACCGGCTGCGGCGGCCACGACGACCAAAAAAGTCGAGGAAGAGGTGCCTGAGCGTCCCCGGCTCGACGGCAGCGCCTTGTTCAACGAAGCCAAGACCTGGCCTTGGAGGCCTGGGCAGCCTGAATTCATCAAAACGGCCCTGGGCCTGGCTGTGGCGGCCGGGGTCGCGGCCCTCATCCCTCTAGCGGGGCTCGTGATCGCGCTGGTGGTCGGTGTGTATTCGGCCAGTTATTTTTACCGCATCATCCACACCACGCTCGAGGGCAGTGACGCGCTGCCGCCCTGGCCGAAGCTCAGCGAGCCTGTGGAAGACCTCATCCGGCCGGGCGTTCGCATCATCGGTGCTGCGATCGTCAGCCACATCCCGCTGATCTGCGTCCACATCGCCACGGACAGCCATGTGGGCATCAATCGCATGGCCGAGGCCGCGGGTGTTTTGATTGGAGCGGCCTACTTCCCCTTTGCGGCCCTCATGATCGTGTTTCAGGAGCGTTTTGGCGCGTGGTGGCCGCATCTGGTGATTCCCGCGTTCACGCGCTGCCTGCCTGCCGCCAAGGCGGTGATCGTGTTTCACCTCGCCATGGCCGCCGCGGGCTATGTGCTGCGCACCATTCCATGGGTCGGCCCCCTGCTCGGCTCCGTGGTCCTGATGATCTCCATGGTCGTCCTCGCCCGCATGCTCGGCATGCTCGCCGCCCAGCACCGCAAGGCCCTCGCCGAGCTCCATTGACGGGCTTGGAAGGCCTCCGCCGCCCGCATCGACGCCGCTCATGCTCCGCATGAACAAAATCCCCTTTGCGCAGGCCCGGCGGGCAGGTATGGACCCCGCCCCAAACTATGAGCAAAAAAAGTGACTTCGGTCTGATCGGCCTCGCCGTGATGGGCCAAAACCTCGTTCTCAACGTCGAAAGCCGCGGCTTCCAGGTCAGCGTCTACAACCGCACCACCAGCGTCACCGACGAATTCGTCGCCAAGCACCCTGGCAAGGCCCTCGTCGGCACCAAGACCCTCGAGGAATTCGTCCAGAGCCTCGCCCTCCCGCGCAAAATCCACATCATGGTGAAATCCACCGCCGTGAAGGACACCGACCGCGACGCCGTGGACGCCGTGATCGAGCAGCTCATCCCGCTTTTGGACAAAGGCGACATCGTCATCGACGGCGGCAACAGCTTCTACCAGACCACCGAGCGTCGCGACGCCTACATGGCCGAAAAAGGCCTCCGTTTCATCGGCGCTGGCGTCTCCGGCGGTGAAGAAGGTGCCCGTAAAGGTCCCTCCATCATGCCCGGCGGCCCTGCTTCCACTTGGGAAGTGATGAAGCCCATCTTTGAATCCATCGCCGCAAAGGTCGATGGCGAGCCCTGCGTCATCCACATCGGCCCCGGCGGCGCCGGTCACTACGTGAAGATGATCCACAACGGCATCGAATACGGCGACATGCAGCTCATCTGCGAAGCCTACAACATCTTCAAGCACGCCGGCTTCACCACCGACGAGATGGCCGCCATCTTCAACGAGTGGAACGAGGGCGACCTCCTCAGCTACCTCATCCAGATCTCCGGCAAGGCTTTGGAGCAAAAAGACCCCGAAACCGGCAAGCCCGTCGTCGAACTCATCGTCGATAAGGCCGGCCAGAAAGGCACCGGCCAGTGGACGCTGCTCAACGCCGCCGAAAACGCCGTCGTCATCAGCACCATCAACGCCGCCGTCGAGGCCCGCATCCTCTCCAGCCAGAAGAAGCAACGCGTCGCCGCCAGCACCCAGCTCACCGGCCCGAAGGTCAACATCACCACCGACAAGAAAGAGCTCGTCAAGAAGGTCCACGACGCCCTCTACGCCTCCAAGATCATCAGCTACGCGCAGGGTCTCGATCTGATCAAAACCATGGGCGAGAAGAAGAACTGGGGCCTCGACCTCGGCCGCATCGCCGCCATCTGGCGCGGCGGTTGCATCATCCGCGCCCGCTTCCTCAACCGCATCACCGACGCCTACCGCACCAACCCGCAGCTCGCGAACCTCATGCTCGACCCGTTCTTCAAAGACGTGCTCAGCAAAACTCAGCAGAGCTGGCGCGAAGTGGTCAGCATCGCCACCCTCAACGGCATCCCGGTTCCTGCGTTCTCTGCGTCCCTCGGCTACTACGACAGCTACCGCGCCGAACGCCTTCCCGCCAACCTCCTCCAAGCCCAGCGCGACTTCTTCGGTGCCCACACCTACGAGCGCGTGGACAAACCCGAAGGCCAGTTCTTCCACACGGAATGGCCTGAGGTGATTGGCTAAAGTTTGTAGTTCGGGCTTTAGCCCGTTTTTGATCAATCCAGAGGCGGCTGAGGAAACTCAGCCGCCTTTTTGCGGGAAGCCGTCCATATTACCCCCGAGTCTAATCAAATGACCGCGAATTTCCTCTAGCAAGGTCGATGACACATTTGCCTTCACAAGCTTCGCCCATAGTTCTTTGGAGTCGCCATCGACATGAAACCATTTTGGGGACTGCTCCAAGAATGCCAAAAGCAACTGTGCCGCTTCAGTTGGATACCATTCCAAGATTTTTGACTCGTTGAGCTCGTGAGTGAAGATCGAATGAGAAAACTCCGCCACCGCTGCCAACGGTAGCGCAAGCCTGACTGCATCGGGAGTGTATTTGTGGGGATAAATCGCCCATTCAAACATCCATTTGGCTTCATGGGCATCGAGAGGAGGCACTCCGCTAGATCGAGCCGTCCAGTACCTGCAAAGCCAGCCTTCCCACTGCTTTTCAAGCTCATCGACCGAAAGTCCCTCTAACTGCTTTTTCATTTCGAGAGCAAAGCTGCTCCGTCCCCCTCTTGGATTGGACAGGTGATAAGCTCTCCGAACTGATCCAAGATCAGGCATACATCCACCCCGCGCAGAAGCTCTGTGAAGGCGCAGTGCAGGTCTCGTCGAGCGTAGCGAGACGAGGCCGCAGCGTAGCCGTAACAGAGCTTCTGCGCGGTCGCCGCCCCCTCCCACTTGTCGCTGTTCACCCTCAACCCGGAGCCTTCTGCCATGAGTAAGCCTAAAGCCGCCATCACACCTCCCGCCGTCGAGATCGAAACCGATGCCGACAGTCCGCAACGCTGGACCGCGAAGCGCAAGGCCGCCCTCGTCATCGACATCCTCCAAGGCAAGACCACCGCCGCGGAGGCTGCTCGCCAGCACGCGCTGACTCTCGCCGAGGTCGAGCAGTGGAAGGAGGACTTCATCACCCAGGGCACCGAGGCCCTGCGCAGTCATCCGCGCGACCTCGCCCAGCAGTTCGAGGCTCGCGAGAAGACCCTGCTGGCCAAGGTCGGCGAGCTCACCCTGCATGTGGACGTTTTAAAAAAAGCTCATCGCTACTTGGGCAAGGACTTGCCGGAAGGGATCTCGTGGTAGCCATGCAAAACCAACTTCTCCAATCGGGATCCCCGCCGGTGCCTGTGAGCGTGCTGTGCCGTCTCCTCGGCGTGGCACGCTCCACCACCTATTACCAGCCGCATGGACGCCACCTCGAACCGCGGTGCGATCCCGCGTGCGTCGAGGCCATCCGTGCGGTGATCGAGGCTCATCCCACCTATGGCGTGCGCATGACTCATGCCCGTCTCACCAAAGGCCAGGGCATGATCGTCAACCGCAAGAAGGTCCACCGCATCATGCGCCTGCACCGCTGGACATGCAGGCAGCGCCGCATCGGCCGCCGTCCGCGTGTGCAGCACCTCAAATCCATCGCCGCAGCCCCCAACCAGCGTTGGGCCACCGACATCGCCACCGTGGACTGCGGGCGCGACGGCTGGTGCGCCTTCGTGCCGGTCGTCGACTGCTGCTCGCGTGAAGTCCTCGGCTGGGATCTGGCGCACACCGCCCGAGCCAAGACCGCCGAGCGTGCGCTGGAAGAGGCCCTGCTGCACCGCTTCGGCACCACTCGAGGCGCTCCATCAGGACTCACCTTGCGCCACGATAACGGCCTTGTCTTCGGCTCACGAGCCTACCGCGCCCTCGTGCGTGACTACGGCCTCACGCAGGAATACATCGCTCCCTACACGCCCGAGCAAAACGGCCTGTGCGAGCGGTTCATCCGCACCTTCAAAGAGGAATGCGCCTGGCAGCACCGCTTTGACAACCTCACCGCCGCACGCGCGACGGTCGCCAGATACATCGAACACTACAACACCCAGCGCACCCACTCCGCCCTCAACTACAACACCCCACGCCAAACCTACCTCACCCTATGCAACCCACCCCATCAACAAGCCGCCTGAACAACACTGGCTCTTGTCCAACTTTGAGGGGAGCACTACAAAGCTTCTTCGATTCTCCACAGCCATAGTGCGGATGCAGCACAAGAGCCAATCATGCGCCGCTGGATCGGAGCCTCGCCAGAGGCATAGCGCAGCAAGATGCCCTGCGACTCGTTCCCCCATCCGCTCAGAGTCCTCCTCTTCATGTGACGCCAAGCGGCGGACAGTTTCTGTGAAGCCAGGCAAGAGCTTCTCAATGATTGGAGGCGACCAATGTCCCCAATCGAGAAACCCGTGCCAGCATTGCTCGGCCCTCTTCGCGTCAGCGCACCAATCAAAGAGGGGCATAACCTCGGCGTTCGCAAAGCCCGGATCAATCGCATGCAGCCAGCGAACTTGTGCGGCAATAATCACCCTGCCCATTTCCCCCGAACCGCTGCCGCCATGAATGATCTCAACGAGAGCTCCTCGAATCGGCTCTGGTATTCCATCGATTTTGGCGTCACAGGACTTCCGAATCGCATCAAGCCTTAAGAGGAGGTATTCAGCATAGCTGCCGCCTGGATGATTGATCGCTTTTGATAGCCAATCTTTGGTCGCTTCCGAACTGACCGGATCTTCGCGAAGTGCCTTCTGCCAACACATGAGGGCAACATCATCCGTTTCTGCTAGGAGAGATTGCGGAACTCCATCTTCCTTCCTCTTTGCCCACGCCTCGAGAGTGTCTGGAAGACGTAGAAAGAAGGGGGCTGGCGCTGCCGGATTGTTGATCACAGCAACAATCTGCGACCATTGTCCCTCTGAGGGTTTCACGTCCCGCCAGCCCATGCAAATGTACTGCCAGACATCGTCATCCTGAATGCCCATCTCGCAGGCAGCACGCTGACAATCCACGGCCCAATCAATGTTTTTCGACATCAGCGAAGGAAGCGCTGAGCACAGGTTGTCTCGCCGTTCTTCAAAGCGACCCGAGGGGGGGGCGGTCCCGATCAGCTGCAAAAACTCTTGCGCTGGCTTGTTCAGAGTAGCTTCAAAGTCCAGCCCGGCTCCCGGCGCAACAAAGCCGAAGCCACTAGTCCACATTAGGAGGTCAGGATGTTCGCTCAATCCCCATTTTGGATGAGCCGACTGCTGTGCAGCAAATTTTGATTTAGCCAAGGGGCAGGAGGGATCTCCCTGAGCAATCCAGCCAATCAGTTTGAAAATCATCCATTGCTTGTCTTCGTCATCACGTTCCCGTGATTGATCTTCATCTGGGCCTGCCTCGATTGCTTGAAACAAGAGTTCTCGCTCTTCAGCGCCTAGACTTGCGTACATCTGTCGCAACAGGAAATACACCTCAGTTCGAACACTTTGGTCAAAGAGTAGTTTTCGTTCAAGGCACTCATGAATTATTTGTTCTTGGGTCAAAGTAGGTTGCCTGGCGAGAGCATGAATTGCCAGCCTTCTGAGCAATGTCACATCCCGTTCCAGCCATGACCAAATGATCGCCTCCGCACGATGCGGGGAGTGGGTCTGATAAGAGGCGACGATGTCTCTCGCTACATCGATGAGATACTCAAAATCGTCAGGAAACTCGTCCTGCGGGTGAGGTTCGATTGAGCTGCGACCGATCGAAAGCGGATCATAACCATCACCGGCACGATCCACCACACGAAGGATGGCATTCGCCTGCATTATTCGCTGGGTCACAATTTGCTCTAGATGTGGAGCCAATTTTGGGAGGTTCGGCTGCAGAACCAATTTCCATGCCTGGTCCAGATGATATGCGGCCTCATGATCGAGCTTCACATCGAATTTCACCGGGGGAACTTGAGACGAACTCTCTTTTGCAAATGACCAGTGCTTGTTTATGACGACATTCAATTCTGTTGCCCGTTCGAACAAAGTGCAGGCAAGCGGTAGCGCCCCTTCAACCTCACAAGCCGCTAAGAGCCGCGCCCAGCTTTGCCGCGGTAGGCGGTTACTAGGTTGTGCCAGCAAAACCACAACCCATGTGGGGAATACATCGGACACTCCCTTCTCGTGTTTCAAGAAGGCAAGAGTGGAATGAATTTGATGGCAGAACGCAGGATTGAGCCTGTCAGGTCCGAGTTCTTGAATCAGGCGCAGCAGCCGAGGCGTATTGTCCGCCAGTAGATGGCGTGTCATCCACCATGCAATCAATCCGTCACAATTCGACAATGTTGCTTCTGGATTGAAGAGGTTCCGGAGCAATCCCCTTTGTTGAATCCAATCTAGCCACTCAACGTTTCGGCAGACGTTGACAAAGTGTGGAAGCAATTCGGAATCGCTGAAGCATACCTCGACAAAATCTTGCTCTTCGGGATCGCCCCAAGGAGGACCGCTTTTTGCGTATTGGGTGAGACGTCGGACATTATCCAGAAAGCTTTGCCGACAACGCAAAGCCCACTTCTCCAGACCGTCTGCTAATGCTTGATGACGGTTTTCGCCTTCTACACGGGGATAGAGAACCGGCTGTATGTCGAGAAAGTGCCAATGTGTAGTGCTCCCCTCAAAGTTGGACAAGAGCCAGTGTTGTTCAGGCGGCTTGTTGATGGGGTGGGTTGCATAGGGTGAGGTAGGTTTGGCGTGGGGTGTTGTAGTTGAGGGCGGAGTGGGTGCGCTGGGTGTTGTAGTGTTCGATGTATCTGGCGACCGTCGCGCGTGCGGCGGTGAGGTTGTCAAAGCGGTGCTGCCAGGCGCATTCCTCTTTGAAGGTGCGGATGAAGCGCTCGCACAGGCCGTTTTGCTCGGGCGTGTAGGGAGCGATGTATTCCTGCGTGAGGCCGTAGTCGCGCACGAGGGCGCGGTAGGCTCGTGAGCCGAAGACAAGGCCGTTATCGTGGCGCAAGGTGAGTCCTGATGGAGCGCCTCGAGTGGTGCCGAAGCGGTGCAGCAGGGCCTCTTCCAGCGCACGCTCGGCGGTCTTGGCTCGGGCGGTGTGCGCCAGATCCCAGCCGAGGACTTCACGCGAGCAACAGTCGACGACCGGCACGAAGGCGCACCAGCCGTCGCGCCCGCAGTCCACGGTGGCGATGTCGGTGGCCCAACGCTGGTTGGGGGCTGCGGCGATGGATTTGAGGTGCTGCACACGCGGACGGCGGCCGATGCGGCGCTGCCTGCATGTCCAGCGGTGCAGGCGCATGATGCGGTGGACCTTCTTGCGGTTGACGATCATGCCCTGGCCTTTGGTGAGACGGGCATGAGTCATGCGCACGCCATAGGTGGGATGAGCCTCGATCACCGCACGGATGGCCTCGACGCACGCGGGATCGCACCGCGGTTCGAGGTGGCGTCCATGCGGCTGGTAATAGGTGGTGGAGCGTGCCACGCCGAGGAGACGGCACAGCACGCTCACAGGCACCGGCGGGGATCCCGATTGGAGAAGTTGGTTTTGCATGGCTACCACGAGATCCCTTCCGGCAAGTCCTTGCCCAAGTAGCGATGAGCTTTTTTTAAAACGTCCACATGCAGGGTGAGCTCGCCGACCTTGGCCAGCAGGGTCTTCTCGCGAGCCTCGAACTGCTGGGCGAGGTCGCGCGGATGACTGCGCAGGGCCTCGGTGCCCTGGGTGATGAAGTCCTCCTTCCACTGCTCGACCTCGGCGAGAGTCAGCGCGTGCTGGCGAGCAGCCTCCGCGGCGGTGGTCTTGCCTTGGAGGATGTCGATGACGAGGGCGGCCTTGCGCTTCGCGGTCCAGCGTTGCGGACTGTCGGCATCGGTTTCGATCTCGACGGCGGGAGGTGTGATGGCGGCTTTAGGCTTACTCATGGCAGAAGGCTCCGGGTTGAGGGTGAACAGCGACAAGTGGGAGGGGGCGGCGACCGCGCAGAAGCTCTGTTACGGCTACGCTGCGGCCTCGTCTCGCTACGCTCGACGAGACCTGCGCTGCGCCTTCACAGAGCTTCTGCGCGGGGTGGATGTATGCCTGATCTTGGATCAGTTCGGAGAGCTTATCACCTGTCCAATCCAAGAGGGGGACGGAGCAAATGTGCCTCCTCGCCACGCGGAACGAACGCAAATCGCCTATGACGACTGTCAGGGGGTAAGCCCCTCGCCAAATAGTTCATCACCGGGTCGTTGTGGCTGTAGCCCACAAAAAGCACCGTAAACCGCGCAAACATTGCCACCAAGAAGCGGCGTGCCCATCCCTCAGTGAGGTAAGCGCGTCCGAAGTCTTCATCTGTTAACACACATCGCTCTGCATCATTGACTGCAGACCCATGCAGATAAACGAGCCCACTAAAATCTGATCCAACAGGAAGGGCTGGTGCTGAGTAAACAGCCGAGTGGTCCTTGTGGACCTCATTCAATATGGTCGAGAGATGCTGATCAAAGTTGGTGGTCACGATTCTGACGTCCGCAACGTCGCGAAACACCCGGACCAGGTTTTCGTGAAGCGAATTGGGCCGGGTGTGCTCTCCGACGAGCAGATCTCGGGCTAGCTGTTTTACTTTCACACCACTTTTCGCCAGCCTTCCCAGAAACCTGTCTATCGGCTCCATTTCGGCTGTCTTGCCGTCTCCGTTGGAAGACGTAATTTCCCTGACTTGGCGACTCATTCCCGTTCCTACGGCAATCCTTTCGGCCAACGCGTCGAACATCGGCAGGTCTGACGGCTTTGGTTTGGATACTCCTGCCCCCACGAAGATGACCAGATTTCTCCCTTTTAGAGCGGCCGAGATAGCATCGGGTATGTCGAGTTCGCCAAAGTGCATGGGTCAATTGCCACCGTTCCTGAGAATTTGAACTGGGCTAGCAAAAACGCCTATCAGGCCAGCTACGTTTTCATCCCATCGACGCCGCTTGCGTGATTCGCGATACGATAGCTGAATGCCTCGCAGCGCGGGATTTGGGAGGGATTTGTGATCAATGCCCGACCTTGGAAGCGGGAATTTGACGCTTGGAAGATCAAATTCCACGTTCGAGGCTCTGGCATCGAGGCATTTGGGGTCGAATTCCACGTTCGAGGCTCTGGCATCGACCCATTTGGGATCAAATTCCCGCTTCGGGACTCTGGCATCGAGGCTTCGGACGTCGAATTCCCTCCTCAACCCTCTGGCATCGGGGCTTTTTCGGTCAAATTCCCGCTTCGAGACTCTGGCATCAGACCTGCAAACGAGCTTCACGAGGGCCTTTCGGCAGCGGTGGAGGGCGATCCGGGCGCTCAGGACAGGAGAGGATTGCAGTTCAGGCGGCTTTTGGTCAAACTCGGGGCCATGAGCGAGACTGCACCCACCACCAACCCGCCCTCTGAACCCGTCCAAGTGCCCGCCCGGCAGACAGGGGCACCTGTGGATGTGCTGGTGGCGATGGCGGACCCGGTCCGCTATGCTGTGATGAAGGAGCTGTCGGATGGAAGCTATCCTGCCGTCAAGGATCTGGCGGCCAAGCTGCACTGTCATCCCGACCAGATGGGCAGACACCTCCAGCGGATGTGCAAAGCAGGAATCGTGATGGAAGTGAGGGCCAGCGAGGCCGACAAGAGATCGCGCTATTACATGGTGCCAAAGGAGTTCCGCCGCACGCTCCCGGATGGCACACGAGTGTTGGATTTTGGGAAGATCGTCCTTCGCTTTTGAGGGCAACCGAGCAAAACGCTCTCGGACGGTGACTGGCACTCCCAGCCGCTTTTTTGTATCCTCCAGCATGATTCGACTTCGAGCTCAAATCCACCACCATAACGGCAAACCTCAATTTGCCGTGATTCCGTATGCCGACTTCCTCGCCATCCAGGGAAGGAACAAAGTGTCCGTCCCTCTATCCGTCCGGATAATAGTTGGCACGTTGCCGCCGGACCCATAGGGCCACGGAATTCCAGGTGATGCCGCTGTTCCACAGCGCCATCAGCCCGGCCCTCCAGGTATGTGAGACTTTGAGAAGAGCAGCCGCGCTGCGCGCTGCGCGACGTGGAGATGGGGAGACGATGAGACACACCGTTGGAGGACTCGGACGCGCCATTTGGAGAAGCCTGACACGCCGTTGGAGAGCCTCGTCACCGGCTTCCACCTCCCGAACAACGGCGAAGTCGCCCTTTGCATCCCAGACAAGGACGTTCCGCTCGGCGCCCGGCTTTTGTGAATGCATGAAGCAGATTGGCTCCGTCTGCCTCGCAAGCTCGGCTCTCCTGTTTGCTTCTTCAGAACAGACAAGAGTGTCTGTTTCACTTCACTTGTCAGGCAGCGCTGGCCTCATCCGTTGCCCAGAGACATGCCACTCGATCACGAAACCATCCTGAAACACCTCTTTGAAGCCCGACAGCGGCTCAGTGGGGTGGCGTGGCTCATGGTGCGGGATGCGCAGGCGGCGGAGGATCTGTTTCAAAACGTCGCGCTGAAGTCGGTGACGAAAAATGTGGCCTTCGAGCACGAGGGAGCGCTGCTTTCGTGGGCGATGGTGTCCATCAAGCGCGAGGCCATCGACTGGCTGCGCAAGCGCAAGCCCGAGACGCTCGGCCTGGAGCCGGAGGTGCTCGATTTGATCAGTGACGAATGGTCCACGCATCCACAGCGCGAAGGCCGGCGCATGGAGGCGCTGCGCGAGTGCCTCGCCTCTGTGCCGGAGAAATCGCGGCAGCTTTTGCACCTGCGCTACTTCGACGGCTATTCGTGTGATGAAGTGGCGCGAAAGGTTGGGGCGAATGTCGATGCGGTTTATCAAAGGCTCTCGCGGCTGCATCGGCAGCTCAAGCAGTGTGTCGAACAGCGGCTGCAACCAGCAACACCATGAACGACGATCTTCTCATGCAACGCTATCTCGATGGCCAGCTCTCGCGTGAAGACCTCGCGGTGCTGAATCAGCGCCTGCGTGACGACGCGGACTTGCGCCAGCATCTGCGGGACATCGCGGAGCAGGCCGTGGCTTTTGGCGATCTGGCGAGGCGTGGAAAGGCCGCGCTTCCGGTGACTACACCCAGCGTGACAGCCACACGTTTCACCTGGCTCGCACTCGCCGCATCCATCGCCGTGCTGGCGGCCAGCGCGTGGCTCTTCTTCGCCAGCAAGCCCGACGCCGTGCTGACACTCGTCGAAAGCACCGGCACCGTTGCATGGAGCGATGGCACGCTTATCGCGAGCGGTGAAAAATTGCCCGCGGGCACGTTGGAGACGGTGGGCGAGGCCAGCAGCGCGTTGCTGCGCTTTGACGATGGATCGCTCATCACGCTGCATGGCGACGCGGAGCTTTCTTTTGCCAGCGAGCATCAAAAAGTGCTCTCGCTCACCCGCGGCACGCTTTCCGCCGAGGTGCGGCCGCAGCCTGCGGGTCGTCCGATGCTGATCCGCACCCCCAGCGCCGTGGCGGAGGTCGTTGGCACCGCGTTTGACCTTTCCACGAGGTCGGAAGACACGCTGCTGAAGGTCAACGAGGGCCTGGTGAAGCTGAAACGCCTCGCCGATGGCAGCGAGATTGAAGTGCCTGCCAATCGCAGCGCCGTGGCCTCGCTGGACACCGGCGCGGCACTCGACGCGGCCTCCACTCCGGAGCCGCTGATTGCGTGGCGGTTTGATTTCACCAGCAGCACTCCGCCACGCGACTGGCGAGGCTATTCCAAAAACGGCACGATGCACGCCAGCCCCTATGTCGCCAAAAAAATGCCCGATGGCCGCATCGTCACCCATCACGGCATCTCCATCCGCACCGCAATGCTGGAGCAGCCCCTGCGCCTGCTCGCCAATGAGCACAGCGTCATCAAATACCGATTGCGGCAGGAGAGTCCGGGCCCACTCCAGGTCATGCTGCTGACGAACCGCTTGAACGGCAACCACGGTGGCAACTTCGAGTGCAAAATCCCCGCCGAGGAACTCCGTCCCGGCCCGGGTGGCTGGTGCGAGGTCGCCATCCCGATCACTCGCTACGAGCCCGTCGATCCGCGTCCGCACATTCGCAAACGCCATCCCTCCGCCGTGGGCAACATCATCACCTCCGCCATCATCAACACCTTCCGCGAGGACCGTCAGCTCGAAGTCAGTCACTTTGAGTTGGGCACTCGCTGATTTTTTCAACCACAGAGGCACGGAGCACACCGAGATGAAAAGACAGTTCATGCTTGTCAGCATCCTCGGTGTGCTCCGTACCTCTGTGGTTCAATCCCAAGCCGCTCCGGCCGCCTTCGAATCCTATTGCTTCAAATGCCACGACGCGACTCAAACCGACGGTGAGCTCGATTTGGAGGCTTTGACGGCCCGGAAGGCCGATCCGGCCTATTGGCGCGTTTTGGAGGAGATCATCGCCCGAGTCGAGCAGGGCGACATGCCGCCGAAAAAGTCCCGCAAGCAGCCCACGGCCTCTGAGCGAGCGGAAATCATCACCTGGGCCAAAACGCAGATTGATTCACTCGCCGCAGCCACGCAGGATGATCCGGGCAACGTGGTGATGGCACGTCTCACGCGTGAGGAGTATCGCCGTGTGATTCGCGATCTCAGCGGCGGCGTGGTTTTGAACGCGGGCGCGTATCTGCCGAACGAGGGCGGCGCGGGCGAGGGCTTTTCGAATGTCGGCGAGGCGCAGGGCATGGGCTTGGCGCAGTTCGAGAAGTATCTGGAGGCCGCGAAAGGCGCGCTGCGGCACCTGCGCGTCTCACCGCATGATGGACTCGTGTGGAGCGCCGTGCCTCGCGAGCCTGTGGAGGATGCCGCCGCGCAGATCAAGGAGGCCACCGATGACCTCATCGCCTGGCATGTGGGCCAGCAGCAGAAGTGGGGAGCGCTGCATCGCGATGAGCTGGCGGTGGAGTTTGGCTCCGCGCATGCGGTGTATCTCGCGGCAGCGAAGCAAAGTAGTTCGAGCTTTAGCTCAAAATTGTCCCCCGTCGCACTCGAAAAATGGCGGCACATTCTCCGCAACGAGGACAAAGCCTCGCCCTTCGCGGATTGGGCGAAGGCATGGCGAGCACTGCCGGCCACGCTCGATGGTGAAAGGCTCCTGCAAGCCTGCCATGCCATCGTGCAGGGCGGATCAAAGCCACCGGACACCGAGGACTTCGCGCCGCCTTATGAGATCAGCTTTCACGAGGCACGGGAGGAAGTGATCGAGGTCGCCACGAAGCACGGCCGCTGGCCCTTCCGCATCGACATCGGCGATGCGAAGGAACTTTTTCTCATCGTCACCGATGCAGGCGATGGCGGGCGCGGCGAATACGCCGTGTGGCAGAAAGGGCGCGTCGTTTTCAAAGACGGCAGTGCCAAGCCGTGGCAGGAGGTGGTGAAGATCGTCGGCGCGAACAGCGGCAAGCCCTTCGCGTGGGGTGTGGATGGCGAGGGTTCGAACAAACTCGGCCCCGATGCCATCGGCGTGCGTCCGCCGGGCGCGGTGAAGTTTGCCGTGCCGCCGGAGGCCATCGTCTTCGAGGTGGATCTCACGCTGGACAAGAACCGCACGAAGCTAGCCAGCATCCAGGCGCTCGTGTTGAAGGAGAAACCGAAGTCACAGAGCTACATCCTGGGTCGCTACGTCTTCGGCGGACGCAAACGCGACAGCGACGCTGCATCGAAGAACAACAAGGAGCGCGATCAGCTCCTGCGGAAGCGCAATGTCTCCGAGGCAAACCTCACCAAAGTGGGCCTCAATGCCGAGCGGAACATTTTCGCCTTTTGGAACCGCACCCCGCTGGAAGCCATCGGTGGCCCTTGGCCGGATCAAACTGCGGAAAAGGGCGAAATCGATGCGCCTTACCATTACACCGTGGCCGAAGTGCGGCGCAACGCGACGCCGGAAGACCTCGCGGAGCTGCGCCTGCTCGAAGACCGGCTGTTTGCCCTCACGCAGCCTTTCGATCCATCGAAGGCGCAGCAGTGGCTTGGCCGCTTCGCCCGCCAGGCCTGGCGCGGCAGCTTTGGCAAGGAGGATGCTGCGATGTTGGCCAAGCTTTACCACGAGGCCGCCAAACCTGGCGTGAGCTTTGACAGCGCCATGAAGGTGCCGCTGCTCGCGGTGCTGATGTCGCCGGAGTTTTTGTATCGTAGAACGAGTTTTCCAACTCGTTCGGATGATCCAACGAGTTGGAAAACTCGTTCTACGGTCCTCGCCTCCCGCCTCTCCTTCTTCCTCTGGGCCAGTGTTCCTGATGACGAACTGCTCGCTGCCGATCTCACGCAGCCTGAGGTGCTCAAGGCGCAAACCCGGCGCATGCTTCGTGATCCGCGTGCTGCGTCGCTGGCGGAGGTGTTTGCGGCGCAGTTGTGGCAGTTTGAGGACTTTGAGAATCACAGCGGACCGGATGAGAAGCGCTTTCCGGAGTTCACCGCCGCGCGTCGTCGCGAAATGCTTCAAGAAGTCGTCGCGGCGCTAAATCGCGTGTTTTTGGAGGACGCGCCGCTTTCACGCCTGCTCGACGAGGACTGCCTCGCCACGAAGGCGCTCTTCCTCACCAAAACCTCCCTGCCGCTGCGCACCAGCCCCGTGCAACGCGGCGCCTGGGTCGTCGAAACGCTGCTCGGACGCCGCATTCCGCCTCCGCCGCCGAACGTGCCTCAACTCAGCGCCGATGAAAAAAGCAGCGAGGGTCTGAACATCCAGCAGCAGCTCGCCAAACATCGCGCCGATGCCAACTGCGCCGCCTGCCACGCGAAGATCGACCCACCGGGCATCGCTTTGGAAAACTACGATCCCACCGGCCGCTGGCGCGATGCCGAACGTGACGGCACACCCATCGTGAACACCGAGACACTTCACGACGGCACCGCGATGAACGGCGTCGCAGGTCTCAAAACCTGGCTCAAGAGCCGCGAAACCGAGTTCCGCGCCAACTTCCACCGCAAACTCCTCGGCTATGCATTAGGCCGCGCCGTGCTGCCCGGTGATCAAGCGCTGCTGGAGCGACTGGACAAGCAGATGACCTTTTCTGCCACCGTGACCGAGATCGTCACCAGCCCGCAGTTCCTGAAACGTGGTTCGAGCTTCAGCTCGAAATGATTTTGCCAGCCATGCATCGTTCCATTCACCCTCAAGCTGCCGTTGGGCTCAAGCCCAAGCCACTTTCTTCACGACGCGCCTTCCTTCGTGGAGCAGGAGCCACGCTCGCACTGCCGTGGCTGCCATCGCTCGCCTGGGTGCAGGGCGGAAAGGCCGCCGAGCACGCCAAAGCGCCCGTGCGTTATGGCTGCCTGCTCTTTGCCAATGGCGTGAATCCGCATGAATGGAACGCCGAGGGTAATAGCGATTCCATGAAGCTCTCCAGCTCGCTAATGCCGCTCGAATCGCTGAAGCAGCACATCACCGTGCTGAAGGACCTGCACGTCTTCAACAACACCAGCGGACCGCACTGGCCGCTCTTCTCGAACTACCTCAGCGGCGCGAAGTTCAAGGAAACGCTCATCCCGGAGGGCGGCGAGTCGCTGGATCAGGTCATCGCCCGACACACGGGCCGCGAGACGCCCGTGCCGAGCCTCGTGCTCGCCGTGGAGCCTGCGGAGAGTGGCCTGCGTGGCGGCGTTCCGGCGGTGTATTACTCAACGATTTCATGGTCCTCGAAAAACACTCCGATCGCGCCGGAGGTGTATCCGCGTGCCGTATTTGACCGCCTGTTCGACACCAGCGGCCTGCTGCGCGACAAAAGCGTGCTCGATGTCGTGCTGTCGCAGTCCAAGGACCTGCGCAGGAACCTCGGTGGCCAGGATCAGCATAAGCTCGACGAATTCATGACCAGCGTTCGCGATCTGGAGACGCGCATCGAGCGCGCCGCCAAAGAGGAGCGCCTCGAAGGCTGGCGGCCCTCTTTGACGAAGCCGGACATGGAACGCCCCGCCGCCGAACTCCCGCAGGACGTGCGCGAGCACATGCGCATGATGCTCGACCTCATCCTGCTCGCCTGGCGCATGGACAAGACCCGCGTCGCCACGCTCATCTTCAACCGCGACGTGTCGCACATGAAGTTCGGCTTCCTCGATGGCGTGCTCAATGACCAACTCCACGGCATCTCGCATCACAAGGAAGACCCGAAGAAGCTCGCCTCGTATCAGCGCATCAATCAGTTCCACGCCGAGCAACTCGCCTATCTCATGACGTGGATGAAACAGATCGACGAAGGCAACGGCACAACCATGCTCGACAACGTCATCCTGCAATTCGGCAGCAACATGTTCAACGGCGACAGCCACGACGGCCGCAATCTTCCCATGATCCTCGCCGGCCACGGTGGCGGCACTATTCGCGGTGGCCACGTCATCGACACCGCACCGCAGGCCGAAGAAAAGCAACGCGCCTGCAATCTCTACCTCGCCATCGCCCGGCGCATGGGCGTGAAACTGGACCGCTTTGGCGACAGCGTGGAGTCTTTTGTCTTATCATGAAACCCTTCTTTGCCCTCCTCGTGATGCAGACACTCTTGTCTGCCGCCCCAACCATGCAGACAGGAGTGTCTGCATCACCTCAAGTGCTCAACCTCTGGCCCGCCACTCCGCCCGGACCCGCCGCGAAAGTGGACGGCGCGGAGCGAGATCTGACCAAGCCGGACGACAAGCTCATCGCGGGCCGCAAGATCATCAAACTCGGCCATGTCAGCACGCCGCAGATGCATGTTTATCTGCCGGAGAAGACCAAAGCGCACGGTGGCGCGGTGCTCGTGTGCCCGGGCGGCGGCTTCTCCATCCTCGCCTGGGACCTCGAAGGCACGGAAGTGGCCGAATGGCTGAACTCAATCGGTTTTGCCGCCATCGTCGTGAAGTATCGCGTCCCCACCGGGCATCACGGCAACAATTTGAACGAGCAGGGCAACGCGCCGCTGAAAGCCGTCGGCCCCGTGATGGACGCGCAGCGCGCCATGAGCCTTACGCGCTCGCACGCGGCGGAGTGGGGCCTCGATCCGCAGCGCATCGGCATCTTGGGCTTCTCCGCCGGCGGCGAAACCGCAGGCCTCACCGCGATTCTGCGCGATGAACGCCTCTACGCAAAACTCGACGCAGCCGACGAACACTCCTGCGCGCCGAACTTTGCCCTTCCCATCTATCCCGGCGGCTTCTACGACAAGGAAACCGGCGGCTTGAAGCCCTACCTGAAGGTCAGCCAAGACACACCGCCCATGTTCTTCGTCATGGCGCAGGACGACCATGTGAACTCGCTCAACTGCACCGTGCTCTACACTGCGCTCACGCAGGCGAAGGTGCCCGCGGAGCTGCATCTCTTCACCCGCGGCGGCCATGGCTACGGACTGCGTCCCACGCTCACGCCGGTCACGCACTGGCCGAATCGAGCCGCGCAATGGCTCAAGGACATGGGGTTTTGTGAAGCGTCGTCGGATTGGGCTAAAGCCCAAACCACTTTGGGAAATCCCGCCGATCATCTGCCGCGCAACGTGATGCAAATCACCGCGTTCGGCGAGCGGGCCGAGTTTTCGCACGACAGCCAGCGCGTGCTGTTCCTGAGCAAGCAATACGGCGATGTTATGGAATACACGATCCGTAGTGGCAAGATCCGCTGCCTCACGCAGCACTTCAAGCATCACGGATTCAATCGCGTGAACATGCTGAGCAACGGCGACTACCTCCTCACCGGTCCCGACGAGACCTTCGATGCCACGAGCCAAGACGCCCGGCTCAAAGCGCGGCACTTCGCGAAGATGTTCGTGCTCGGCCGTTCGCTCACCAAGCCACCGACACCGCTCGGCGTCGTGGCGGCGGAAGGACCGGCAGTGTCGCGCACGCAGCTCAAAATCGCGTGGACGCATCACATCGAAGGCGAGCACCGGCAGACGGCCATCTCCACCGGCGACCTCGTTTATGAAAACGGCACGCCGCGTCTCGCGAACACGCGCCTCGTGCTGACGACGAAGGATTTTCCGGAAGGTCAGCGGCCAAAGATGATCGAGACGCAGAACTTCACGCCCTACGACACGGCGATCACCCTCACCGCCTACCTCATCGAAAGCGGCCACAACACCGAAGGCTATACCTTTGACCTCGAAACACGGAAGCTCACCAACTTCACCCGCACGCCCGACGACTATGAGGAAGTCGAAGGCATCTTCCCTGACGGCCAGAGCACGCTCGTCGAGCGCAACCACAGTGTCGGCAAGCCATGGCCGATGGTGGACGCATGGCGCGTGTGGTTCGACGGCTCGAAAGAACCCCAACGCCTCACCCGCTTCCTCGATTTCAAAGGCTACAAAGCCAGCAACTACGTCGTCAGCGACAACGGCCGCCTCATCGCCTTCCAACTCGGCATCAGCGGCGACGAGGCCGGCGTGGGTTATGGCTTGTTTTTGATGGAGGTGGAGACGCTGCTGTAATTCAACTTCCTCTGTTATCTGCGCTGGCTCAGACCGTCAGTGTCACAACGTCTCGCCGATCTGCCACGTCACAAAAGGCCTGCCGCCGGTATGCATCGCACATTGGAACACGGACATCCTGGTGTTTCTGGATCAATTAATGGGCTTTGGGCAACGTGGGGCCGAAGCCGGTCGTGATGTGAGTCTCACAGTCGGTCCTGGCGATTAACACGCCTGGCCCACGATGATCTGGGACGCACATCTGTTTGCCATGTTTCTGGCGCAACAACTGCGTTAAAAGCCTCCTGGACCTTCCTGGGGGTAACATATCACTCGAAAGCTCGATCATGATCGCTGGATACATCGTCAAGTGGACGTTAAATGCCGTAGCAGTCATGATGAACGCCGTCCTATCCTCCCTTGTTTTGATGTCGCCCATGGTGCTGGCGCAGTCCCTCGTTCCGAACGGTTGGGATCCGGTGCTCGCGGGTGATGTGGTGATGCAGCGACTTGTCAAAGTCACCGCGCCGAAGGTGAAGGGCACGCATGACGCGGAGTTTGTCTGTGTCGGCGACCGTGCCTATGTCGTCACGGAGGCGAATGACCAACGTGCGGGTGAGAGCTCCGCGTGGCCGTTCATCTACGTCACGATGTCGATTGTGAATCTGAAGACGCTGGAGGTGGAAAAAGTCATCGACTTCGCCCGCAGTGAGCAGGTTTTTGAAAACGAGACGTTGCCGTTCGGGCAGTGCTTCGTGCCGCGTATCCTTCAGAAGGATGCGAAGACGCTGCGCTGCTATTTCACCAGCCAGGATCCCGGCAAGCGGCAGGCTCAGATGTGGTATCTCGACTTCGATCTGCAACGTGCGGCCTTCGAGAACCGCATTTTTCGCGCGAAGCTCAAGACGGCGGCAGGCACCTTCGACATGCAGCCGCAGGCGTTCTACGATGACGCGGCGAAGCATGGCTTCCGCCGTCCAGCCAGGGACGCGGGTCTGTTCATCTTCGACTCGTTCAAGAAATTCGACGGCAAGACCTACGTCGCACTGAACAACTTTCCCGTCGGCCAGAACGCGCTCGCGCTGCTCCACGACGATCTCGTCACGTTTGAAGTGCTCGGCCATTACAACGAGCCGCAAACGCAGCAACTCAGCGAATCCGCCGTGAACCGCCTGCCCGACGGCACCTGGATGGCCATCGTGCGCAACGACAAGGGCAACTACCACTTCACCACCAGCGCGGATGGCAAACGATGGAGCGTCGGCACGGAGATGCCCTTTGTGAAAGGCTCCAACTCCAAGCCGACCTTCGACAAGTTCGGCGATGTCTATTACCTCGGCTGGCAGGACGCTGAGGTGATCAACGGCGACCGCCGCACCATCTTCAACATCGACATCTCACGCGATGGCAAAAGCTGGGAGCGCAAATATCGCTTTATCACGCCCCATTCATTTCAATATCCCACGCTGCATGAGCATCAGGGCGTGATCTGGCTCAGTGTTACCCAGGGCACGCAGAAGGATCGCATCATGTTCGGCAAGCTGGAGGATGTGGGCCAGTTCGAGTCGCAAGCGGGCCACAAGCGCATCGAATGGCCGCCCGTGCTGCCGAAGGGGCTGGCGAAGCTGAATCCAGGCGAGAAGCTCTTCACCGATCGCGAGTATGTGATCGACGAACTGCCTGAGCCGGTGCGCGGTCTGCCTTTTCTGCGCACCAGCATCGAAAAGCTTGATGTGGAGGTCACCAAGCCCGGAACGCTCTTCGCACTGACGCCCACCATTCGTCCAAAGGCCGCCAGCCAGGAAGAGTCGCTGCAAAAAGCAGGCTTCACCAAGGTCGATGTGCCCGAAACACAGCTCTTCCCCGGCGAAATCAACCGCGTGAGCCTGTATCGCAAAGCCGTGAAGAATGGTGAACGGTTACAGTTCGAGAAGCTGGTGGTGCTCGTGGTGGCTGACGGGGCGGCGGTGAAATGAACAAAACAGAGACCTCGTCAGCGCCACGATTGTTGGGAAACTCCGCAGTTGGAGAGGCGGGCATAGAAGTGCATCACTTGTCGCCTGACTGCTTCGCGTCGTAGGCTCTCCAAAACTCCTCCGCCGTCGTCTCGGGCAGGTAATCGGGGCCGGGGCCTTCGGTGTAGCCGATATAGCGGAGCTTGGGATGCTTCCGGAACACTTCCACGTTCTTCACGGTGCGGGAGAGGGAGACGACTTCGAGGTTCGGGCAGTCGAGCAGCGGGCTCACGTCGGTGACGGCGGTGTCCATGAAGGCCAGCTTCACGACGGGGCTGCCGCGCAGGGGTTCGAGGTCGGCGACCGGCGTTTTGTAAAAGGTGATCGTCTTCAGATTCACGCCCCGCAGGGGGCTGAGGTCGCTGATCTTCGTGTTGTAGAAGATGAAGACGCTGACATTCGTCCAATCGAGCGGCGGGATCACGGTGAGCGCGGGGTCGGTGAGTTGCAGCCGTTTGGTGCCGTCATTCCGCGTGCGGACGTCGAGCTTCAGCAGCGCGTTCTTCTGCGCTTGGGCGGTGCGCTCGTCGTAGGCGCGCCAGTAGTCGGCGACGGGGGGATAGAGCCGAAAATCGTTGGGGGAGTGGCCGAGGTATTTGAGCGTCGGGTGCGCACGCAGGCGCTCGAAGCCGGGGACGGAGGGGCTGATGCTGAGTATTTCGAGCCGGTCGAGGCCCATGACGATCTCCACCAAATCCGGGGACAGGGAGCTGTTGCCGATGTGGAGCCTTTTCAGCGGCATCCCGCGCAAAACGGAAAAATCCTCAATCGGGAAGTCGGCCAGCCAGAGTTCGGTCATCTGCTTGCCGGCGAGCGGGGAATAATCGGTGACGCGCGAACCTTCGAGGCGCACGTAAGTGGTCAATGGCGAATCGCTCAGCGGGCGAATGTCGGCCAGCGCCCGCGTCTGGGCGGTGAAGGAGGTGAGCGGCATGCCGCGCAACGGCGTGAGATCGGAGACCGGCGCATCGGCCATGGAAATCCACGTCAGGCGCATCCCGGCCAGCGGTGAGAGGCCGCTCACTCTGGTCCGCTCGATGTTGAGCCCGACCAGCGGCATCCCCTGCAGCGGCGAAAGGTCGGTCACGTTGGTGTAGCCGAGTTCGATCGTCGCGAGCGGCATCCCACGCAAAGGCGAGAGATCGCTGACGCCCAAGCGCGTGAGGGTGAGCGCGAGCCCGCCGTCCGACCGCACCTGCAACTTCGGCGCGTCCTTGCCGAGCCAGGCGTTCAGCTTCGCCTGCCAGAGCGGGAGCGCGTCTTTGGCGGCCGTTCGCAGCGGCGTGAGGAGGAGGAGTTCGTCGCCGGTGCGGCCATCGCGCTTGGCCTGCGCGGCGAGTTCGCGGAGCAGCTCCGTGGGATAGGTGCCGTCCGGTCGGCGGGCAGCGGCGAGCTTCTCCGAAGTCGCGCGGGCGGTTTTCCACGGGCCGGCGGAATCGAGCAAGGCGGCCTGGGTGTAAGCGGCTGCGGCTTCGGGGAAACGCAGGGCGGCATCGAGGATCTGCCCGCGGCGGGCGGGCCAGCGCGGGTTTTCCGCATCGAGTTGGCGGGCGGTGTCGAGCCGGGCGAGCGCGCCGTCCATGTCGCCCTTGAGCAGGAGCGAGTCGGCTTCGGCGGCGAAGGCGGGGGCGGACTTTTTCAGCTCCGCGAGCGCCTGCTCAGCACGGCGGCCTTCGACGATGGCTTTGGTGCCAAAGGTGCCGCCGATCACCAATACGGCGGCGAGACCGAGTGAAGCGGCCTTGTTCCGCTGAATGAGCAGCCGGAACTGGCGCCACGCGCCGGCATTTTCCGCGCTGGTGGCAAAGCCGCCCTGATAAGCCGCGAGATCGGCCTGCAAGGCACTGACACTCTGATAGCGCTGCCATGGCTGTGTGGCGAGCGCCTTGAGCACCACGGCCTTCAGCGAGTCCGGAACACGTCCTCCGGGCAAATGTCGCAGACCGGTGGAGTGCAGTGCCTTCGGCTGCGTGAAGCGACCGGTCTGGATGCGGTCCAGCACCTCCTGAACCTTCTCCCCGGTAAACGGTGGCTGGAGAGTGAGGACATGGTAGAGAATCGCTCCGAGGGCGAAGACGTCACTGCGGCCATCGAGCGTGGCGGGATCGGCGCTGATCTGCTCGGGACTCATGAACTGCGGCGTGCCCATGACATAACCCGCCAGCGTGGCAAAGGTGTCCGACTGATCGCCGCGAGCGCTGGTAACTGCAGGCGAGGCGTCCGCGGGGATGGTGGCGGCTTTGCGTTCCACCTCAGCGGCGGGTGTCCGTGCCTGGATGAGCTTTGCCAGTCCCCAGTCCATGACGAGCACCTCGCCGAAATCCCCAAGCATGATGTTGGCAGGCTTCAAATCACGATGAATGACCCCGTGGCTATGGGCGAAGGCAAGCGCGTCGCACACCTTTTGAAAAACGGTGAGAAGGACTGGTAGAGGGTAGCGCGCCAGTGCATCCGGCCTCCCCTCGCGCAATGACTCGATCACATCGTGGAGGTTGGTCCCCTTCACGAGCTTCATGGTGTAGAACGGCTGGCCATGCTCGTCGATCGCAAGGTCGTGCACGGGGACGATGTTCGGGTGTTCGAGCTGCCCGGTGATCTGTGCCTCCTCGATGAATCGCATGCGGCTGGCCGCATCCGCACCGCCCAGCATGACCTTCATGGCCACCTCACGCCGGATGGCGGGCTGTCGTGCGCTCAGCACTGCTCCCATGCCGCCCTGGGCGATGTGGCGTTTGATTTCGTAGCGTGATGCCAACGTCAGCTCCGCAGGCAGCTCTCGAAGCCCATCCTCCGGTGTGGTGCTGACGAGGCGCGGAGACTGAAGCGTGGCATCCAGGTCCGAGTCGTCGCGAGAGATCTGCTCCACCACCCGCTGCTGCACCATGAGATCAACCGCCCCCAGGGTGAGGGTTTGGTTTGGCAGCAAAAAACTTGGCTTGGTCAGCGCGACGCCGTCGATGCAGCATCCGTTTGTGCTGCCGAGGTCCTCCAGCAACATCAAGCCATCGGCGGAGATGGTCAGCCGCGCATGATGATGTGAGACTGACTCGTGGAGCAGCTGGATTTTGCATCCCTCATCTTTTCCCAGCAAATAAACGCCAGATGCCAAATCGATCTTCCCTCCGGGAAGCAAGTCAATGGGTGCAGAGACGACAGTCAGGATCATGGACTTTGATTCTAAACAATCATCCATGAGTCTGGCAAGCCCGAACCATTGACCGATGGGGCTTTAGCCGAAGGAAATCTGCGCACCCCTCGACTGACTAGCCTTCTGCCTACCGCGTCCATTTCGACGGATGGTTATCATAACACCCGCTTTACGAGTTTCAGGAGCGAAGAGAGGGCATGGCGGGCGTTTTGAAGGACATGCGTGCTCCGCTCCTAGCTCTCTCCTTTCTCTTTGGCCTCTCTACCGCCGTTCTGGCTGCGGATGTATCTGCGGTGATGAAACGCGGCGTAAAGCTCTTCGCCGATCGCGAGTATGTCATCGACGAAATGCCCGCTGCAGTCAAAGAACTGCCGTTCCATCGCACAAGCATCGAGAAGACCAACGTGACGGTCACTAAGCCCGGCACGCTATTCGCGCTGAGTCCGACGACTCGACCGAAAGCGTCTAGTCAGGAGGAAGCGCTGCAAAAAGCAGGCTTCACGAAGGTGAGTGCTCCGGAGGTGCAGCTCTTCCCCGGCGAAATCAATCGCGTGAGCCTTTATCGCAAAGCGGTGAAACCCGGCGAGCGGCTTCAGTTCAAAAAGATGGTGCTGCTGGTGCTCGCGGATGGGGCGGAGCTTCGGGATGAGGATGGAATGATGCCGTCGGTCATCACGAATCCGGGCGCGGAGTTTCAGGATGAGGCGCGGCCAGGGGCGATGATCATTGGCATGGATCGCACGCCGAAAGGACGCATCTGGGGCTGCTGGACGGGCACGGGGGACAAGAAGGACGGCTATTTCTTGCTGGCGACGAGCGATGATGATGGCACGACGTGGTCGAAGCCGCGTCTGGCGGTCGGCGCACGCATGGAGGCGGCGCAGAAGGTCAGCGGGGCGCTGGTGGGGAATCTGTGGACTGATCCGAAGGGCCGCTTGTGGTTGTTTTTCGATCAGCAGCTCGGTGATGCGAAGGGGCGCATCACGAACTGGTTCATGCGCTGCGATGATCCTGATGCGAAGGACCCGACATGGAGTGAACCAGTGATGTTTGCGGAAGGTTGCACGCTGAACAAGCCGACCGTGCTCAAAGATGGCTCGTGGCTGCTGCCGGTCTCCGATTGGCACAAGAAAACGTGTCGCGTGTTTGCCTCGAACGACGAAGGCACTTCGTGGAAGGAGCGCGGCAGCTTGCAGTTCCCGGACTGGCAGTTTGACGAGCACATGATGGTCGAGATGAAGGACGGCCGTCTGTGGATGCTCGCACGCACCGATGGCCAGCCGCATGAGAGTTTCTCCAGCGATGGCGGCAAAACGTGGAGTGAGCCGAAACAAGCTGCGACGGTGCAGAATGTGAATGCGCGCTTCTTCCTGCGTCGGCTCAAATCGGGCCGCATTTTGCTCGTGAAGAATGGTTCGCCAGCCGAGCGCCTGCCAAAGCGCACGCACATGAGTGCGTGGCTTTCCGATGACGAAGGCCAGACGTGGAAAGGCGGCCTGCTGCTCGATGAACGCAACGCGGTGTCGTATCCCGATGGTTTCGAATCGCCCGACGGGCTCATTCACATCCTCTATGATTGGAACCGGCACACCGACGCGGAGATCCTGATGGCAAAGTTTCGCGAAGAGGACGTGCTCGCGGGCAAAATCATGTCGAAGGACGCGAAGCTCCTCATGCTCGCGAACAAGGCCACCGGCCCGAAGCCCGAAAAGCTCTATAACGGCATCGAGCTGCCCGACCAATGGCCGCCGCGCTACCGCGAGCCGAGCGACGCGGTGATGGAAGTGCCGTATTTGAAGAAAAAGCCGAAAGTCATGCCCATCGACCTCGGCAGGCAGCTTTTCGTCGATGATTTCCTCATCGAGGAAACCTCATTAAAACGCACCTTTCATCAGGCGAAGAAGTTTGAGGGCAATCCGGTCTTCAAAGCCGAGACGGAGCGCGAACTGGGCAAGTCCACGCAAGGCGAGAAGGGTGAGGAAGCGACCACGTTCACCGGCCAGGGCGGCGTGTTTTACGATCCCGCCGAAAAGCTCTTCAAGATGTTCTACGTCGCCGGATGGCGCGGGCCGCTGTCGCTTGCGACGAGTCCAGACATGAAGACATGGACGCGCAAAGGCCAGCTTTTGCCCGAGGGACTGCGCTGGACGGGGCCGAAGCTCGTCACGGGCGGCTCCGACAACTGCGTGTGGCTCGATTTGAATGCCAAATCACCCGCGGAGCGCCTCAAATACCTCACTTGCTGGCTGCATGTGCCGAAGGAGCAGCGTCCGCAGGGCTTCATGCACTCGCTGCATGTCTCCGATGGCAAAACGTTCTCCGATGCGGTGACGTCGAGCATCGCGGCGGATGATTA
The DNA here is from genome assembly GCA_015075365.1 of Verrucomicrobiaceae bacterium. Classification (GTDB taxonomy): domain Bacteria; phylum Verrucomicrobiota; class Verrucomicrobiia; order Verrucomicrobiales; family Verrucomicrobiaceae; genus Prosthecobacter. Next base: position 326,422 of record JABTUN010000002.1, on the reverse strand, counting down.
CTGCTCCTTCTTCTACAATCCCTTCCGCGAGAAATGGTGCTTCAGCATCAAGATGGGCACCTCACGCGGTCGCAGCCGCTACTACTATGAGAGCGATGATTTTCTCGCCGGGGCCGACTGGAAGAAGAGCGTGTTTTGGACCTGCACCGACAAACTCGACCTCCCCGAGCCGCTGGGCCGCTATCCCGGGGCGGGCGAGGCTGCGCAGCTCTACAGCCTGAACGCGGTAGCCTATGAAAGCCTCATGGTCGGCATGCATTACATCCATCGTGGCCCTAACAACGGCGTCTGCGAGAAAGGCAAGTTTCCGAAGCTGCTCGATCTGGAGCTTGGCTTCAGCCGCGATGGTTTTCACTGGGATCGACCGGATCGACGCGGTTTCATCGTCGGATCGCGCACGGAGGGCTCGTGGGATCGGGCGTATCTGCACGGCGCGGCGGGGGTGTTTGTCGTGCTCGATGACCAACTCGTCTTTCCCTACATGGGCACCAGCGGCATCGCGCCGAGCGGTCATCGCGGCATGTATACCGGCGGCAGCATCGGCCTCGCCACGCTGCGCCGCGATGGCTTTGCCTCAATGGATGGCCCTGGCGAGCTGACGACGCGTCCGGTGAAGTTCAAAGGCAAGCATCTCTTCGTGAATGTGAACGGCGAGGTGCGGGTGGAAGTGCTCGATGAGGCTGGAAAGGTGCTGCGAAGCTCCAACGTGGCTTCCGGGGATCAAACGAAGCTGAAGGTGGAGTGGGCTGACAAGGTTGACCTTGGTGACCTGATTGGGAAGACGGTGAAGTTCCGCTTCCATCAGACAAAAGGCTCGTTGTATGCCTTCTGGGTCACGCCCGACGAAAAAGGCACCAGCGGCGGCTACGTCGGCGCGGGCGGGCCGCAGTTTAATGGCGTGCGTGATACCTCCAAATAATCTCATGAAACGCTTCTTCGACTGGTTCAACAATCTGTATCCCGTGTGGCTCGTGACGCTGGCCGTCATCGCGTTTTTCAAGCCGCCGGTGATGTTGTGGTTCAATTCGGACTGGGTCTTCTGGTCGCTTGCGGCCTCCATGCTCGGGATGGGGCTCACGTTGAGCCTTGGGGACTTCAAAGCGATCGGCCGCATGCCGGGGAGCGTCGCGCTGGGCTTCATCGCGCAATACACAATCATGCCGCTCGCCGGCTGGGCCACGGCGAAGATGCTCGGGTTGGAGCCGGGGCTCGCGGTGGGCATTATTTTGGTGGCGAGCTGCCCTGGCGGCATGGCGTCGAACATGATCAGCTATCTGGCGCGGGCTAACGTGGCGCTCTCGGTGGTGCTGACGCTCTTCTCCACGCTGCTGGCGTTCTTTTTCACGCCGATGTGGACCAGCACGCTCGCGGGCGCGTATGTGCCGGTGGATGCGTGGGGCCTGTGCAAATCGGCGCTGCAACTCACCGTCGCGCCAGTGGTGCTCGGCGTGCTGATTCGATGGAAATTGCCGCGCACCGCGGATCGCATCGGTGCGGCGGGGCCGACCATCGCGGTGATCGCATTTGTGTGCGTCACGGGCGGCATCGTTGCGGCGAGCGCGGAGGCGATTGCGAAGCATTTTGGCGTGCTGGCGCTCGCAGCGCTCGTGCTGCATGTGCTGGGTTTTGGCGTGGGCTACATCTTGCCGAAGGTGCTGCGCTATCCGGAGTCCATCGCCCGCACGGTCAGCATTGAGGTGGGCATGCAGAATGGTGGCATGGCGGCTTCACTGGCCCGCATTCATTTTGCCAGCATGCCGCTCGCCGCGGCGGCGGGCGTCTTCAGCGGTGTGATGCAAAACATCATCGGAGGCATCGCCGCGGCCATCTGGAAGCGCCGCCCACCGTCCGCATGAGCCGCTCTCACTTTTTATGAATCGACGTCATCTGATCAAACTCCTTTGTTTAGGCTCTGCCAAGCCGGTCGTTAGCCGGGCGGAGACCACTGTTTCCAGCACGAGATTGCATGCCGGTCCTTTTAGCATCGTTGTTCCGACAAAATGGTCAAAATCTGCCGTTTGCGAACATGCCCCCCTCAAACCACTCTATTCCAACACAGCCTGGAAAGAGTATCAGGCCGACAAGCACTCCATTCTTAAACCAAGATATGCCTGCCGTCCTGAACATTGGGCTATCAGATTACCATCCTTGCTGCCAGAAGACGTAGCATTCGACCTGAAGACAGCCGGAGAGAATGAATTGGCCCCGCAGATATTGGTTCACAAAGCATCGCAGTGGGGCAGGGCTTTCACCGACGGAGTTCACGAACCCCTGCCTTGCGAACAATTGCTCAAGAACTTGCGCCAAGGCATTGAAAGCTTGATCGCGCGTGATGAAGCCCACCCCGGCCCCGCTTTCATGGATGCTTCGCTCACATTTCAAAGCCTCAAACGTAAGATCAAGTTCAATGGTGGGCAAGGCATCCGCCTGGTCGCACAATGGACCATTGAGCCGGAGTTGGTCAGAGACGGGCTGCTGCACTATTTGTTCCTTGGGATGTCAGATGACGATTCGTGCCAGATCATCGCAACCTTCCCGCTCGCTGCGAAGGACCTGCCTGCTCCAGACCAGAAATCTCACCTGGGTTGGAGCACGGAGGATTACGGCCAATTCACCAGGTTATTTGACCGCTACGAAATCGCTGCCAAGCGCTGGGTGACAGAACACGAGCAGTCATTCACCCCTTCCATCCAGGTGCTTGACACCATGATGCAAAGCCTCGTGGCAACCGGTTGGAATGATTAGCCCTCCGCATGAGCCGCCGGGACATCTATTACTGGAAATGCGACCGCCCGGCGGCGTTTCACGGCACGCAGTCGCGTGATGAGGTGGATGCGAACCTGGCTGCGCAGCTCGAAAAAGAGCTTTGCAGGCACTTCGACACGAAAAACGTCGTTTTGAGCCCCGGAGCCGGTCAGGGCAATCATCTCACCTGGAATGCCGACGTGGATGAAAAGCCGCTTTTCGTCCGCGTGGAAAATGGGCCCGAAAAAGATGCGCATCTGGCCGTGGAGTCCGCTTTGCTCGATCGCGTGCGTGCGGCGGGGGTGGTCACGCCGCGCGTGTTTGGCTGCGATGCGTCGCGGAGCCGTGTTTCGTTCGCGTGGCAGGCTTTGGAACGGATTTCCGCGCCTGATTTGAATCACTGGTTCAAGCAAGAGACGCTGGAGGTGCCAAAGATCGCGTTCGAGATCGGCGTGGCGGTGGCGAAGTGGCAGGCGATCACGTTCGAGGGCTTTGGTGTGCTGGATGAGCACCTTCGAGGCTATCGAGCGAGTTACGCTGACTACTTTCACCTGCGTCTCGATGAGCATCTGCGCTTTTTGACGAATCGCGGCTTTTTGGCGAATGCCGATGAGATTCGGGCAGAAGTCGAAAATCATCGTGCATTGCTGGAATTGCCTCAGGGCTGCCTCGTGCACAAAGACCTCGCGCTTTGGAACATCCTCGGCACTCACGATGAAATCTCTGCTTTCATCGACTTTGATGACGCCATCAGTGGCGATCCAATGGATGATCTCTCGCTGCTGGCTTGTTTTCATGATGCGGCGTTTTTGCGAAAGGCGTTCGAGGGCTATCAAAGTGTCCGCGCCTTGCCGGAGGAGCATGTGAGGCGGTTCTGGCTGCACTTGCTCCGAAACATGATGGTGAAGGCCGTGATCCGCATCGGTGCGGGCTACTTTGATCGCGATGACGGCTTTTTCCTCATCGGCAGCGGCTCTTCGGGAGCGAGTTTGCGTGAAACGACGCTCTCCAAGCTCGCGACAGCCTTGCGGGGCTTGCGAGAGGGCAGCGGGCTCGACATTCTTTGAATCATGAAAACCCAAATCGGCACTTTTATCTCCATCGGATCACCTGCGGTCACCGAACTCGCGGCAGAATGCGGCTATGACTGGGTGCTCATCGACTTGGAACACGGTTGTGAATCGGAAGCCGCGCTGCCGAATCAACTGCGAGCGCTGCGAGGCAGTAACACGCTGGCCATCGTGCGCGTCAGTGCGCCGCATGCGGACCTGATCGGACGGGTGCTCGATTGGGGAGCGGACGGCATCATGGTGCCTCATGTGGATGCCGTGGCTCAGGCGGAGCACTGCGTGAAAGCGGCGACGTATCCGCCGAAGGGCACTCGTGGCGTTTCCCGGACGGTCCGGGCCTATGGCTATGGCATGCGGCTTCCGGGCGATGAGATGCCGAAGCCGATCATCCTCGCTCAAATCGAGACGGCGGAAGGTGTTTCAAATGCGGAGGCCATCGCCGCGGTAGAGGGCATTGATGCTTTGTTCATCGGCCCGGCGGATTTGAGCTATGATTTGAAGGCGCGGAAATCACCGCGCAGCTACGACGAGTGCCTGAACGCCGTCGTGAAGGCCGCGAAGGACCACGGAAAAGGCTGCGGCATCCTTGTTCGCCATGCAGACGACAAGGAAAAGCTCAAAGCGCTCGGCCTGACGTGGATCGCGATGGATTCCGACCTCTCGCTCGTGCGCGAGGGCTTCAAGCGGAACCTCGAAACGGCGCGGAGCTGGTGAGGCCTACTTGGAGAGTTCGGCCACCTTGGCGGCGAGAGCCTCAAAGGAAAGACGGTCCGCGTTGCTCTTGCCCACATAACGGAAGACCTCTTTGCCATCCGGTCCAATCAAAATGGTGGCGGGGTAATGCACGGTCTGGCCGTGAAACTTGTAGCCATCAGGAATATCGAAGGCTTTGGCGAGCTTCGCGTAAGGATCGCGGTAGATGGGATTCTTCGCGAGGTCTTCGGCGGTCAGCTTGGAGGCCCAGGCTTCGATTTCGTTGTCGGAGTCCGGCTTGAGGAAGACCTGCGCGACGTTTGGCAGCGTTGCGGACTTGGCGAAGTAGTCGCGGGTGTGCTTGAGGCACAGCGGGCACTCGGTTTTGAGCAGGAAATGAAGCGCGACGAACCTCCCGCGTGCCTCCTTCAACGTGAAGCTGCCTTTTCCAGCAGCAGCCCGGACGGTAAAGTCCTCTGGAGGGGCGGCGATGACGATGGATGTGATGAGGATCAGGGCGGTGAGAAGGTGTTTCATGGCGCGTCCTGCTGGGAGAGGCTGGCCGGGCAAAAATTCCGAGATTTTTCTGTGAAACCCCGTTTCCGGCCTACTCTCGCCGCCCCATGACCGCATCCCCACTCATCCAGTCCAAGATCATCGAGCTTTGCGAAGCCCTCGTGGCCGATGGTGACGTGAAAAACGCACGCCAGCAGGCGGAGACTTTCCTCGCCGACGACTCCGCCATGTCGCTTTATCGTGAGATGGCCTCGCTCGGCCGCGCCTTGCATCAGAAGCAGCATCACGACGAGGAACCGACCGCCGAGGAGATCAGCCGTTTCAATTCGTTGCAGGACCGGTGCGAGTCGCATCCCGTCATTTCGGGTTTCCTCACCGCGCAGAACGTGCTCAGCAGCGTCGCTGAGGCGGTGAATGCCTTCGTCGGCAAGAGTCTGGAAAGCGGCCGCGTGCCCTCAGCCGAGGAAATGGTGAAGAAGGGCGGTTGTGGCGAAGGCTGTGGCTGCCATTGATCAGCACGATTCATGAAGACGGTCATCCTGCTGCTTTCGCTGCTGTTTTGGGCCTCGTCCTTTGCGGGTGAGCCCAAAACCGTCCGCATCCTCACCATCGGCAACAGCTTCTCGCGCAACGCGACGAACTATCTTGATGACCTCGCGCTCGCGGGCGGGCACACGCTGATCCACAACTCGCTCGTGATTGGCGGCTCGTCGTTTCAGGTGCATGCGGACAAGGCGAAGGCGGAGGGCAAGGCGCGGCTTTACACGAATGGCAAAGACCTTGTCGGCAACCTCACCGCCGACAAATGGGACTACGTCACGATCCAGCAGGCGAGCATCAAGAGCCACGACTTCGCCACCTACCAGCCGTATGCGGGCTTTCTGCGTGATTTGATCGTGAAACACGCGCCGCAGGCGAAGCTGCTGATTCATCAAACATGGGCCTATCGGGTCGATGACCCGCGTTTTGCCGTGAAGGAACCCAAACCCGGCGAACCCAAGACGCAGGAGGAGATGTATCGCAGCCTCACCGCAGCCTACGACAAGCTGGCGGCGGAGTTTGGCGCGAAAATCATCCCGGTGGGTGATGCGATGTTCGCCGCGGACACCGATGCGAAGTGGGGTTTCAAGCCCGTGAGCGGGTTCAATCCCAAAACAGCGAAGAAACCCGAACTGCCCGATCAAACGCACTCGCTGCACGTCGGCTGGCGCTGGACCACGAAGGACGGCAAGACCACGCTCGGCATGGACGGCCATCACGCGAACCTCGCGGGCGAGTATCTCGGCGCCTGCGTGTGGTATGAGGTCTTGTTTGGCGAAAGCGCTGTCGGGAACAGCTACATCCCGAAAGGCTTCGATGCTGAATATGCCCGCTTTTTGCAGGAGACGGCGCACAAGGCAGTGCAGGCTCGGGTGAAGAGAGCATCAAAGTAGCGTTCAGAATCCGTCGCAGATGACGTTCATGCGAATCATGCGTCACTTCGTCCTCTCTTTTGTATGTCTGGCGGGCACCCTCGTTGCGCAGTTCCCCGGTGCGGAGTGGGAACGGATTTCGGATGACGAAGCGCGTGCGGCGGGCTGGTCTCGGGGGAAATTGAAGCCAGCGCGGGATCATGCGGCCACGCTGAAGACGGAGGCGGTCGTGATCGTGACGCGCGGGAAGATTCTCGACTCCTGGGGCGCGGTGGAGACCAAGTTCAATGTGCATTCCATCCGCAAGAGCTTCCTCAGCGCCCTGTGCGGCATCCAGGTCGCGGCTGGCAGACTCAAGCTCGATGCGACGATGGCGCAGCTCGGCATCGACGACAACGAGCCTGTGCTCACCAACATCGAAAAAGGTGCGACGGTGCGGCAACTGCTCCAAGCACGCTCCGGCATCTATCACCCCGCGCTTTACGAGACCGCGAGCATGAAGGCGCGCCGCCCGCAGCGGTACAGCCACGCGCCGGGCACGTTCTGGTATTACAACAACTGGGACTTCAACGCGCTGGGCACCATTTACGAGCAGGAGTGCCAGGCGGGCATCTACGATGATTTCGAGCGCTTTGTCGCGCATCGCATCGGGATGCAGGACTACAGCGCAAAGGACGGCAAATATGTGACCGGATCGGACTCGATGCATCGCGCCTATCCCTTCCGCATGACGGCGCGTGACATGGCACGCTTCGGCCTGCTGTTTTTGCGGGGTGGAAAGTGGAATGACGAGCAGGTCATTCCCGCCGCATGGGTGAAGGAATCCACCACCGCATGGTCGGATGCCGGAACGAGCGGCGGCTACGGCTATCTGTGGTGGATCGCGAAAAGCGGCGTGCATTTCGCGGGAGCCACGCTGCCGGAGGGCGGCTACTCGGCGCGTGGCGCGGGCGGGCATTACATCCTCGTCATTCCCGCGTTGGATCTCGTCATCGTGCATCGTGTGAACACGGATCTGGACGGACAAAGCGTCAGTTCCGCGGATTTCGGTGAACTGGTGCGCCTGATTCTCGCCGCCCACGAGCCGCCGCCGGTGAATGAGGACACACCGCAGGCTCTCGACACGCTGCTCCCGCTGCTGATGAGCAAGCATCGCGTGCCCGGCGTCGGCGTGGTGGCCATCGAAAACCGCCGCATCGCGTGGGAGCGCTACCTTGGCGTGCATGAGTCGGGTAAAAGCGTCGCGGTGACTGCGGAGACGGTTTTTGAGGCGGCCTCCATGACCAAACCGCTCGCCGCTCATGCCGCGCTGAAGCTCGTGGAGCAAAACAAGCTCGACCTCGACCGACCGCTCACGATTTATCTGCCGGAGCCGTATCTAAAAGACGAGCCGCTGCATGAAAGGATCACCACGCGCATGGTGCTCACGCACAGCAGCGGATTCCCGAACTGGCGGCCCAAAGGTCGTGCATTGAAAGTGCTGCACGAACCCGGCACTGCCTTCCGCTATTCCGGCGAGGGCATTCTTTTTCTTCAGCGGGTGATCGAACACATTTCCGGAACGGATTACGACACGCACCTGCGCCGCACGCTGCTGGAGCCGCTCGGCATGAAATCCAGCAGCCATGTCTGGCGGCCCGAGTTCGGACAAACTGCCGCCGCCGGCCACGACGACACAGGCAAGGTCAAATCCGAGCGCAAACTCTACCAAAAGCCAAACGCCGCCTACAGCCTCTACACCACGCCTCGCGAGTATGCGCTCTGGCTGCTCGAAATGATGCGCGTGGAGCGGGATGCACCTCATTCGCTGAAGCCGGAGACTTTGCGCCTTATGCTCACGCCCGCCGGTCCGCCCACCGATGGCAAATTGATCTCGCGCCGAGGCCAGTCAGGCCTTGGCCCCGTTCGTTACTGCCTCGGCTGGGCCATCGAACCCGCCGCCTCCGGCCCGCGTGTGCGTCACAGCGGCTCCAACGGCACCGGCTTCCGCTGCCATGCCGAATTCGACCCCATCCAAGGCGACGGCATCGTCATCATGACCAACAGCACAAACGGCGACGAGCTATGGCGCGAGTTGGTGGAGCGCATCGGGGTGCCGTGATGGTCCGGTGCGATTTGACTGCCGCGACGCTCGTTTGAAAGCCATGCACACGTTGAAAACGATCCTGCTCACCGGCCTTGGCGCCTGTTTGCCGTTGAACGCCGCCGTGCCCGCGTTTCCTGGAGCGGAGGGCTTCGGCGCAGGCTCCATCGGCGGGCGCGGCGGGCGTGTGTTCGAGGTGACGAACCTCAACGACTCCGGACCTGGCAGTTTCCGGGCAGCGATTGAGGCGGAAGGGCCGCGTATCGTGGTGTTTCGGACCGGCGGCACGATTGAGTTGATGACGGAGATCGTGCTGACGCATCCTTTCATCACCATCGCCGGACAAACCGCGCCGGGCGGTGGCATCACGCTGAAAACGCATCCGTCGAACACGCGTTCCGCGCTGACCATCGCGAAAGGCTGCCACGATGTCATCATCCGCCATCTGCGCAGCCGGCCGGGGCCGCATGCGGGCTTTCCGCCGCTGAAAAGCGGTCGCGAGGCGGACACGAGCGAGGTGAAGGACGCGCTGCAAATCCTCGGCGCGCGGCGGGTGATCGTGGACCACTGCTCGTTCAGTTGGGCCACCGATGAAGTCGTTTCGACCTTCTATGACGCGCAGGACATCACGATCCAGTGGTGTGTCATCGCCGAGGCACTGCGCAAAAGCCGCCCCGACCAGAGTTTGCCGGGCAAAGGGCTGCTCATCGGCTCCAGAGGCGGCCAGCGCATCTCCGTGCATCACAACCTCATGGCGCACAATGTCGGCCGCAATCCGCTCATCAAAGCGGAAGGTGTCGTGGATGTGGTGAACAACGTCGTGCTCACGCCCGCGATGGTGGCGATGGCGATTGATGCTGAACTCGGCCACTCGCCCGCGAACTTCGTCGGCAATCACGTGAGCGCCCCGGCGGCGGATGGACTGGCGAACGGACTCGCAGTGATTGGCGGCGGCACGTTTTCGCTGTTCGTGAAGGACAACCTCGGTCCGAAGCGGCTGCGTGGCGACCAGGCGGAGGAGCTTTTCGTCAATGCGACCAACCAGGGCCGGAAATGGATCACGCAAAACCGCCACGAAGCGCCGCTCGTCACCACGCATGCCGCCTCCGAGGTGATGGAGGTCGTTTTGACCAACGCAGGCTGCCTGCGCCCGCTGCGCGATGCCGTGGACGAGCGCATCATCGCCGATGTTCGCCAAAACAAGCCGCGCACTGTGGATTCACCCGCGCAGGTCGGCGGCTGGCCTGAACTCGCGGCTGGCGCATCTCCGTCGGATCGCGATCATGATGGCATGCCGGACGACTGGGAGACGCGGCATGGTCTTAATCCCGATGATGCCGCGGATGGCAGCGCCGATGCCGACGGCGACGGTTACACGAATCTGGAGGCGTTTCTGAATTGGGCCGCCGCGGAGTCCGTGAGGTGATGAAATGCTTGCCAAAACAGCCGGGAATCGGCTACTGGAACAACTTTCCCGACCGCATGACCACCACGACCGTACTCCTCCTTAGCGCAGCCTGCGGCTATGTCTGCGGCGCATTACCGTTCGGATACTGGGCGGGAAAAATGAAGGGGATTGACATCCGGCAGCATGGCAGCGGAAACATCGGCGCCACGAATGTGATCCGCGTGCTGGGGAAGGGGATCGGCATCCCGGTCTTCCTCCTGGACATGCTTAAAGGCTGGCTGCCGGTCTTTCTCGCCAGCGGATGGATGACTGCCACCGGCGCGGACATGCAGATGGTCTCCACGGCCAAGGTCGTGGGTGGTCTGTCCGCTGTGTTGGGACATATGTTCACGTTTTTTTTGTCGTTCAAAGGCGGCAAGGGCATCGCCACCACCGCCGGCGTGCTGCTTGGCATGTCGCTGGCCGGGTTTTTCGGCGGCTGGGCGGCGTGGCTGGTTCTGTTCTTTGCCACGAAGTACGTCTCGCTGGCGTCGATTGCCGCCGCGCTGGCCGTGCCCGTCTCCATGGCGCTGGTGATGTGGCGTGAGAGGCAGTGGGACGGCGTGATGCTGGCCTTTGGCATCGTGGTGATGGTGCTGGCGATCTACAAGCATCGCGCAAACATCCAGCGCCTGCTGGCCGGCACGGAAAACCGCGCCGGAGCCAAAAAGAAGCCCGCCGCCTGATCCCGCATGGAAATCACCTCCGCCATCGTCATCGGCGCCGGGAGCTGGGGAACAGCCCTGGCGGCCACGCTGGCCCTGCGCGGGCTGAAGGTGCAGTTTTGGGGGCGTGACGCGGCATTGATGGCCGAGATCGCCGCCACGCGAAAGAACGCGCGCTACCTGCCGGACCTCGAACTGCCGCCACAGGTCGAAATCGTGACCGACGCGGCCCTTTTGCGCCCGGCGGACATGCTGGTGTTTGTGGTGCCGTCCACGGGCCTCCGCGAGGCCGCGTGCATGATCGCCGGCACGCCCGCGCGCGGAACGCGTGTCGTCGTTTCGTGCGCAAAGGGCATCGAGATGGACACCGGGAGGCGCATGACCCAGATCATCGCGGAATTTTTCCCCGCCAGCGCTCTGGCGGTGCTCACGGGGCCGAATCATGCGGAGGAGGTGGCGGCACGCCTGGCCACGGCGGCCGTGGTGGCCTGCGCGGATGACGAAATCGCACGCCAGGTCCAGGCTTGCTTCACGCTGCCCTTTTTTCGTTGTTACACGATTGAGGACGTGACCGGTGCGGAGTGGGCGGGGGCCTTGAAGAATCCCTACGCGATCGCCGCCGGCATCGCGCGCGGTATGAAGCTCGGAGACAATGCCATTGCCGCGCTGGTGACGCGCGCGCTGGCGGAGATGACCCGCCTGGGCGTGGCGATGGGCGGGAAGGTGGAGACGTTCGCCGGCCTCAGCGGCGTGGGCGATCTGGTGGCGACATGCTACTCCGAGCACAGCCGGAATCATCGTGTGGGCCTGCTTTTGGGCCAGGGGCGCGCGCTGGAGGACATCGTCGCCAGCACCCGCATGGTGGCCGAGGGCGTGCGGAACACCGCCAGCCTTCACCAGGCCGCCCGCGCGCGCGGCATCCGCACGCCGCTGCTGGATGAGATCCACGCGGTGCTGCACGAGGGCAAGCCGCCAAAAGAAGGCATGAAGGCCTTGCTTTCGCGTGATCCGCGGCCGGAGACGGATTGAGGGAGCGGCTCAGGCCCAGAAATTGCGGTCCAGCGTGCGGTAGCCGATGGCCTCCAGGATGTGGTTCTCCGTGATGCGGTCACTGCCGGAGAGGTCCGCCAGGGTGCGTGCGACCTTGAGGATGCGGTCATGGGCGCGGGCGCTGAAATTCATCCCGGCCATCGCCTGCTCCAGTTGTGCGGAGGAGGCGGTGTCGAGCTCGCAGTGCTTTTTGAGGAGTCGTGGCGTCATGGTGCTGTTGGTATGCACGCCGTGGCTCCTGGCGAAGCGCTCCCGCTGGATCGCGCGCGCGTTTTCCACACGCTGGCGGATGGCCTGGGAGGATTCACCGCCGTCGGCGGATGCCAGGGCCTTGTAATCGACGAGCGGCACCTCGACATGCAGGTCGATGCGATCCAGCAGCGGCCCGCTGATGCGCTGCCGGTACTTTTGGATCATGGGCGGGCCGCACCGGCATTCGCGCTTGAGGTCGCCGTAGAAGCCGCACGGGCAGGGGTTCATCGCGGCGACGAGCATGAACTGCGCGGGAAAGGTCATGGTGCCGGCGGCGCGCGAGATGGTGACCTTGCCGTCCTCCAGCGGCTGGCGCAGCACTTCGAGCGTGCTGCGGCGGAATTCGGGCAGTTCATCGAGAAAAAGAACGCCATGGTGCGCCAGCGAGACCTCTCCCGGGCCGGGATTGGTCCCGCCGCCGAGCAGTCCGGCATCGCTGATGGTGTGATGTGGCGCGCGGAAGGGCCGGGTGCCCACAAAGGCGTTGGATTCGGTGAGAAGCCCCGCAGCAGAGTGGATCTTGGTTGTCTCGATGGCCTCCTCCTCGCTCATCGCGGGCATGATGGAGGCGATCCGCTTGGCGATCATCGACTTGCCGGTGCCTGGAGGGCCGATCATGAGGATGTTGTGCCCGCCGGCCACGGCCACCTCGATGGCGCGTTTCGCATCACCCTGGCCTTTCACATCGGAAAAATCGATGTCGTAGTGCGAGGCTGTGGCGAAGAACTCGGACGCCCGGCAGGGTTCCGGAGCGATCTCGAGGTCGCCTTTGAGGAAATCGACGGCCTCGCGCAAGTTGGCCACGCCGATGATGTCGATGCCGGCGACGACGCTGGCCTCCAGAGCGGCGCGTTTCGGGACGAGGAGCCGTTTGCGCCCCCGGGAGCGCGCCTCAAGCGCCACGGCCAGCAGGCCGCGCACGGGGCGCAGCTCGCCATTGAGCGCCAGTTCGCCGATCATGGCCGTCTCCCCCAGCATGGCGACGGGGATGCGGGCGCGGTGGGCGATGAGCGAGATGGCGATGGGCAGGTCGAAGCCGGGACCCTCTTTTTTCAGGTCGGCGGGCGCCAGGTTCACCGTGGTGACGCCGTCGTTCATGAGGAATCCGCTGCTCTGGATGGCGGCGGTGACCCGTTCGCGGCTTTCCTTCACGCTGGCGTCCGGCAGTCCCACGATGAGCATCCGGGGATTTCCGCCGCCATCATGGGACTCGATTTCGATTTCGACGGCGTTGACGCCTGAAAGCGTGGCGGAGTAGGTGCGGGCGACCATGAGCACCGGATTATTGAAAACGCCGGAGCCGCTGCAAGCGGGCATTTCGGAAGATAAGGCCCGCCGAGGCCCGCCTCAGAGCGCGGGGCGCACGATGACGATCTCTCCCAGGAGCTGCTCCTGCTCCACCTGGAGGTGGTTGAGCTTGATGAGCTCCAGCATGGCCAGGAAGGTCACAATGACCTCCCCGCGGCTGCTTGCACTGGTGAAAAGCTCCTCAAACCGCACGCGGCCGCCCACCGGCACGATGTTGAGCAGCTCCTCGATCTTGTCCGCCACGGTGAAGCGGTCGTTGACGATCTCGCGGAAGTCGTCCGCCTTCTCGAAGCGCTTGAGCACGCGCTGGAAGGCGCGGATGAGGTCGAAAATGCCCACCTGTCCCAGGGACATGACGGGTGCCTCCAGGTCGGGCATTTCGGGGGTGGTTGCGAAGAACTCGTCGCTTTTGACCTCCTGGAACCCCAGGAAGCCGGCGGCCTCCTTGAACTTTTTGTACTCGACGAGCTGGCGGATGAGCTCCCAGCGCGGATCGTCCTCCTCCGCCTCCTCGTCCGGGGGCTGCACGTCCTTGGGCAGCAGCTCGCGGCTCTTGATGTACATCAGGTTGGCCGCCATCACGATGAACTCGCTGGCCAGCTCGATGTTCAGCATCTTGAAGGTGTCGATGTAGTCGAGGTACTGCCGCGTGATGCGCTCCAGGGACACGTCATAGATCTCGATCTCCTCCTTTTTGATGAGGTATAGCAGCAGGTCGAGGGGGCCCTCGAAAATCTCCAGTTTGACCTTGTAGTCCGTGTCTTCCACCACGCGAGATAGACGAGCGTTTGAGAGCGTGCGAGAGGAAAATTGCCCCGGCCGCGCGGGACCTCATGCAAAGTCCAGCAGCACCTTCCCGCCGCGGTTGTTTTCCTGCGCGCGCATGATGGCGCGGGCGCAGTCGCGGTAGGGGATGACGCAGTCCACGGCGGTGACGAGCTCGTGGGCCAGAATCATCTCCGTGAGGGGCTCCAGCACGTCGTAGAGGCGCTCACGGCTGGCTTTCTCGAACCATTTCGTCACCCACAGGCCGCGCAGGCTCAGGTTTTTGAAAATGAGAAACTTGTTCGGCACTTTCAGGCTGCGGCGGCTCATCGCGCCGTAGGTGACCATCGTCCCCTCGCTGGACAGCACGTCCATGAGGCGGATGGCGCTGTCCCCGCCCACCGCGTTGGCCGCCAGCTTCACGGGAGCCTTGCCGAGGATCGCCCTGGCCTGCGCCACGCCTTCGTCCGTGTCGAGGATGACCTCATCCGCCCCCAGGGCCTTCAATTCGTCCGCCAGTTCCGCGCGCCGGACGAAATTCAGCGTCCTCAGGCCGAAACGCCGGGCGATCTGGATCAAGGCGCGGCCCACGCCGGAGTTCGCCGCGTTTTGCACCACCCACGCGCCTTCCGGCAGGTCCACGAACTCCTTCAGCATCACCCAGGCCGTCACCGGATTCACGCGCAGCATGCTCGCCTGCGCCGGATCAATGCGGGATGGCACCTTGGCAAACGCATGCTCCGGCGCGGTGAGGTGCTGCGCCCAGCAACCGGTGCCCAGCAGCGGTATCACCACATCCCCTGGCGCCAGCGACTGCACGTCCGGTCCCACGGCATCCACCTCGCCACAGGCCTCGTGGCCGGGGATGCATGGCGGCGTGGCGGCGCGTCCGTAGGTGCCCTCCATGAAGTTCAGGTCCGCCGGGTTCACCGGCGCGTAGCGCACGCGGACGCGTACCTCATGGCCCTTCGGCGCGGGCACCTCGCGGTCCGCCACCCCCAGCACCTCCGCCGGGTTTCCCGTGTTCTTGAACTGCAAAAAGCCGGACTTTGTGATCGTGCTCATGATGCGGGCGTGATTAGCCGGGATGCCGGTCTCATCCAGTCCGAAATCCCATCAAAGCGTTCCAACCGGGGGGCAGCGGACGACCACAAAACATCGCGAGGCCCAGGGCCTCATATTTGAGGCAAGAATGATGCTGCCCTTGCGTTTTGGCGGCTGAAAGCCCCCTCCCGCCACTATGAACGCGCTTCGTTTCTCCTCCGTGCTGGTCTTTGCCCTCGGTCTCGCCTCCCTCCCGGCTGCACCATTGGCTGAAAGCCAGAAAATCGACGAACTCCTCGCCAAAGGCTGGGAAAAGGCCGGCGTGAAGCCGAATCCACCCGCCAGTGATGAGGTCCTGGTGCGCCGCCTCTATCTCGACATCGCGGGCCGCATCCCGACGCTCGAAGAAGTGCAGGCTTACGTGAAGTCCAGCGACCCGCAGAAGCGCATGAAGCTGATCGACACGCTGCTCGCCTCCGACGGCCACACCAGCCACATGTTCAACTACTGGGCGGACATCCTGCGCCTCTCCGACAACGTGAAGGGCCGTCTCACCGCCGAAGCCTACGAAGAGTGGCTCAAGAAGCAGATCAAGGCCAACACGCCTTACGACCAGATGGTGCGCAATCTCCTCACCACCGAGGGCGGCGTGTGGGACAGCGGCAGCATCGGCTTCTGGCAGCGCGATGAGAACAAGCTCGACCACCTCGCCTATACCGTGCAGGTCTTCCTCGGCACCAGCATCGTCTGCGCGCAGTGCCACAACCATCCGTTCGATAAATGGACGCAGATGGACTATTACCATATGGCCGCCTTCACCAATGGCATGGACACCCGCAGCCGCGGTTTTGAAACCAAACCCGAGAAGCCGAAGCAGCAACTCGACAAGAAGCTGCTCGCGAACATGGACCCGAAGGAGCGCCGGGAGTACATCAAGAAGATGCAGGCGGAGCAAAAAAGCCCCGCCAAGACCGAGACGGCCGAAGTGAGCCGCGAGGACATGCAGAAGGTCAAACAGGCCATGCAGGACGTGATGAAGCCGCTGCGCTACACCAGCGCCCAATGGCAGGAGGGCAAGCTGCCCACGCTGCCGCACGATTACCAGTACAGCGATGGCAAGCCTGGCGAAAAGGTCACGGCGAAGGCCATGTTCGGTCACGAGGCGGTTCAGAAGGAAGGCCAGACCACCCTCCAGTCCTTTGCTGACTGGATGACCGACCCGCAAAACCCGCGTTTCACCACCGTGATCGCCAACCGCATGTGGAAAAAGGCCTTCGGCATCGGTTTGATCGAACCGGTCGATGAAATGACCGACAGCACCGTCGCCACCAATCCCGCGCTGATGGATTACCTTTCGCAGCTCATGATCGAGAAGCAATACTCGCTCAAATCCTTCCTCCGCGTCCTCTACAACACCGACACCTATCAGCGCGCCGCCACGACGAACGAAGTACCGCTCGGCGAAACGTATCACTTCACCGGCCCCATCCTGCGCCGCATGAGCGCGGAGCAGATCTGGGATTCGCTGGTCACGCTGAGCAAGGGCAACGTGGACGATGCTGTGGACGAGGAAAACACCCGCCTGCACCAGTATCTCGACGATCTGGCGATGTTCCTGAACACCATCAAAGCGAAGGGCGCGGCCGGCTTGGTCGAAATCGCCCGCGCCAACGCCGGGAAGCTCGCCGAAAACCAAAAGAAGCTCGACGAGATGAAGGCGCAGCTCGAAGCCGCGAAGGCCAAAGGCGAGGACGTGACCGCCAAGTCCAGAGAACTCGCCCGTCAGGCCCAGCAGCTTCGCAAATCGACCGAGCGTGACTTTCTCGTCGCTCTTCTCGGCGAGGAACGCGCCGCGGAGCTGCGCCAGGGCTACAATGCCAAGCAGCCGGAGAAAACGAAGCGCCCGCAGATTGATCCCAAGCAGCTCGCCAGCATGACCAAGGAACAGCGGAAAGAATTCATGAAGAACTACCAAAAAGGTGCCGGCAACAGGGATGTGAGCCTCGCCACCCGTGCCTCCGAGCAGCCCAGTCCGGCGCGCCCCGGCAGCTTCCTGCGCACCTTTGGTCAGAGCGACCGCGAGCAGATTCAAAACGCCAGCGACGACGCCTCTGTGCCGCAGGCGCTCACACTACTCAACGGCCCGGTGACCGACATCCTCAGCAGCCCGGCTTCAAAGCTCAATCAAGACCTCGAAAAAGCTCCGAACACGCCCGCGAAGCTCGAAACCCTGTACCTTGCTCTGCTCGGTCGCAAACCCAGCGCCGATGAAAAAAGTGTGCTCGACAGCGTCGCCCGCGAGCGTGGCGACAAGGCTGTCGCCGATGTCACGCACGCGCTCATCACCGGATCACAGTTCCTTTTCGTCCAGTAGGTCGCATCTGGCAGGGGAGGTTTCGGCAGGATGCAAGTCGTTCGATTGTGGAGGTCAGAAGTCAGACGTGAGACGTGAGGGGTGGGTAGGGACGCGCTGCGCCGCGTCCGACGAGACGTGTGAGGCACGAGCGAATCCAAGGTGCGCGCAACGCGTTCGTAGTCCCGCCTGGAGGCGGCTCTGGGCAAGTTGGCCGAAAGAGAGGAAAAAGGACAAAAGAGAGCAGTGAGCAGAGAGCGGAGGGCGGAGGGGCTGAAGTTAGAAGTGAGACGTGAGAGGTCGGTAGGGACGCGCTGCGCCGCGTCCGACGAGACGTGTGAGGCACGAGCGAATCCAAGGGGCGCGCAGCGCGTTCGTCGTTCGGGCTTGAGCCCGCTCCATCGTTGGACGTTCTGCGTTGGACGTTCGACGTTGAATGTTCGCCCTGGGTTGGCCGAAAGAGAGAAAAAAGGACGAAAAAGGCACGGACGGGAGCGCGGACATCCCCTTCGCCGTCGCTCCCACACTGGACAAGACCATCGCCCATCTGGAGCTGATGCCGCTGACGATGAACCGCCGCCAACGCGATGCCATGGGAACGCGCCAGCAGGCGCTCGCCCGGCGGTTGCGCAGCGCCGGGTTGTTTTGAAAAGGGAAGGTGGTTTGCCGGATCATTGCAGCCTGACGTCATTTCCCATGCCGTTTTTCTTCGAAAGCGGCTCCCGAAAAAGCTCCCGTCACAAATTTCATCCTTCCGCGAAGTAATCTTCATCCGCCCGCTTGAGGACGTAGGTCTCCCGGGTGGAGACGCCGACGCCGTAGTCGATCATGAGTTCCGCGAGGCGCTGGCCGTTGATGAGGACGATCTTGTGGCTGACTTGGTTGATGAACTCGCGGGCACCGGGTGCAAAGTCGCTGGTGGTGATGAACACGCCTTTGTGCGCCTTGTGCTCGGAGAGGGAGCCGACGAACTCGCGGAGCGGACCCACACCCACGTCGCCTTTCCAGCGCTTGGCCTGCACGTAGATCACATCCAGCCCGAGGCGGTCTTCATTGGCCACGCCGTCACCGGAAGCTACTTCCTGAATCTCGTGAGAATTCAATGATCCAGTCTCCGAGTGGGCCGCCCACTTGGATTATTTGACGCCTGCTTTATTCACCAACCGAGGAAGCCGGGAGGAGTCTGCACCCTCGTAAGAAGGATCGATTGCCAGATCTTTGGGTTGGAGCTCAAGGCTCCAGTTCGTGTCTGGGTTGGGGCTTCCATCGCGCAAGGTCACGCTGGTGACCTCCAGCCAAAGCTGGGGTTCGTTTTGACGAAAAGCGAGTCCCCGCACCTCGGTATGCACCTCTATGATGAAGGTAAAGGCACTTCCGCCGTGCACGAGAGCCTGAGCCTGCTCTTTGGGGATGTGAAGCTTGGTCAGGGCTACAGGCAGTTTCGCTCCTTTGGTCACCCAGCCAAATTGGGAAAACCTTAGAGGAGGCTCTTTCCATTCAATTTCTTCGGTCGTGAAATTGTAGGCACGGTCATGAGCGCCGATTGAACTCAGCAGACTTAGCTTGGCCACACGGCGCATCCGCCGGACCCCTTCCAACACTTGATCCCGGACGCCAGGGATTTTGTTCTGGCGTTCAAAGGCGTTGGCTGGCTCCGGGTTGAGCACAATGTTTGTCATTTGAAGAATCTTTTGAATCTCCGCGTCGCCCAGGCATGAAAAGGCGAGCCAGTTCAGGAAGCTCATGGAATCGTTGCCCGCGCTGTTCGCGGCTCTTTTGCCTGGTCCGGCATAGGCCAGCTCCTTCAACCAAGGATGGCGGCTGTAGTCGGCGGGCAGCGCGACGAAATACCACTGGTCCTTCTGCGTGGCTCCTGAGGCACTCGTCAGCCAGTCTTGGAGTTCCTTCGAGCTGCCGTTAAGAAAGAAGGCAGCCATCCCCAGGGGAATCTTTTCCACACCTTGGTTGGCTGTCCCAAACCTCACCATCGGATATTCAAAGTCTGCACAAAGGGTGTTGAGCGGCAGCGGTGTCTCCAGTTTTGACAAGGCGGCCGCTGCGCTGCCGCTTTTGTCCTGACTTAGTGCATCGCCGATCAGGTTGATGCCGAGAAAACAGAGGGTTATAGCTTTGAAAACAGGCTTCATGAGAACGTTGAGGAAATAGATTGGGTGGCGCGTGAGCATTCACACACTCGCTCTATAATGCGCATCCAGCTTATCATGCAAAGCGAGGATGCTGGCGATGCGGCGGACGTGGTGGGTGAATTGTTGGGCTTCGTCGCTGGTGAGGGGGCGGCCGAGGAGGGCGGACTCGCGGTAGCTGAGCCACTTCTTGAGGACTTGGTAGCCGCCGAGGGTGTAGTTCCAGACGGCTTCGGGCACGTCTTTCCAGCGGGTGGTGGCGTTGAGGTGGATGTCGAGGTAGCCCTCGCCGCGGGTGCCGGTCGTGACCTTGCCGGGGCCGGGCATGGTGACGCCGCCTTGGCCGGCGTAACCCCCGCGGGCGGCGATGGCGAGGTCGGGGGGAGCGGCTGGAGTGATGCGGGCACTTTTGCCCGCAGGTTTGGAGGGGTTGGCATCCGCAGAGTTGCGGGCAGGAGTGCCCGCATCACTTGTTACAGCCAGCTCGCCGAGGCCTTTGAGGTCGGGGTGGACTTTGAGGGTGGTGACGCCTTCGACGGGCGTTTCGGGATCGAGCAGGGCGGCGATCTGGAGATTTGGTAGCGTCGAGATCATTGTTTGGTTTGCAGCATTTGGAAAAGTTCTCGCCCCAGTTTATTCAGTTGTGCTGCAAGCTCGCGGACTTCAGTGGCCTCAATTGAAGTCTTGCGTCCAAGCATTAACGGGGAGTCGCCAGTCGCTGCGAGATAGCTCTCGTCAACAACCCCCATCTTATGCGCAAGCAAATGACGCTTTTGAAATGCCCGGAGAACATGCTTCCAGTCATCAAAAGTAGAACATGCAGCGAAGTCCACGTTAAACTGCTCTTTCACACGATCTCGGGCACCTAGAATGTTCTGGAAGCGGATTTCAGCAGCTTTTTCGGGTTTCGCAGCTTTAGAGGCGAAAACTCGGCAAGTCTCCCTGCCAAAGCCATCGAAAGCGGAGACACAATCTTCCAATGCGTTCTCGATCAATTGCTTGGCGATTTGCTGATCTTGGGTTTCAGCTACAGCCAGGATCTTCTCCACCAATTCGAGGTTTTTGTTCAAAATCTGCTGGGAGTTGTGGACGCCGCAATCCGGGCAGAAGCCAAAGACGCCATAAATCGTGTACCGAAGAGTGCAGTTGTTGCATACAACTTCAGTTTCCAGCTTCTTCTCTCTGTAGAACCGAATTGGTCGCGGGCTGCCGCTGACCTTCATGCTGAGACTGATGCCGAACCCACCTCTAGGCCGGTTATTGAACTCCAATCCTTTCAAGTCTTTCACCAGCGCATCAGTAACCTTTCGTAGCGCAACTGACTTTGCATACTCAATCTGCGCTTTGGTGAAAAAGTTGTTGGAGGCAGCCACATGCCCACAATATGGGCAGTGAGTAGGTAGATTCCTTCCTGTCAGGCCAGTCCCTGGTTGAAGCTTAAAGTACCCCTCACACTCAACGATCGGACATTCACGGCCAACCAGCCCCTCCTCATCAGGCGGAATGGCAATGCTGAACTGCGATCCGAGATTTTTCATGTTCCTCATGTGGCAATCTCGTTTGAGAATCTAATCGCACCTAATCTCATTATTTCCGGATTTCGTGGCACCCGTGTGATGCTGTAGCGCTCTCCCGGCACCGCTTTGCCACCGCGCCAGGACCAGAGGGCAAAGGAGCGGTAGTTTGTCAGGAGTATCTGGCCGTAGTGCTCCAGGTAGTTCCGCACCTGCGGGCTGCTCTCAAAGGAGGAGAGGTCGGCATCGAGCGCCTTCACCTCGATGACGCCGCGCTCGGGCTTGAGCTGGAAGAGCGCGGGGGAGTCCGGGCCGTGCTTTTTGAGTTCCTTCGCGGAGAAGAGGCCGCCATCCGGGATGCCCGCGCCGTTGTTCGAGGGATGGATGACGGCGGTGATCTTCGGCTTCAAGGAGTCGCCGACGGCATTGAGGAGCTTTGACAATGCCGGATAGCCGCTGGTCTCGGGCACGCTGACGCCGGAGATGAGGTAAAGCTCGTTCAGGTAATCGGCGACGGGGTGGGACATGCGGGTGATTTTTGTATTGAACCAGAGGACGGCACGGATGGCAAGCGGTCGGAGATGGCTGGTGTTTTTCCCTTGCCAGCGGGGGCCGTTTTGAATTCAATCCCCCCGATTCACCCCACCCCTGCCATGAAGACGAAGGCGTCCTCGAAGCGGAACCGGTCGCGCAGCTCGACGAAGAAAAGAGCGGCGGAGACGAGGCCCAAGCCGGACAAGGAGACGATGCCAAAGCCAGACAAGGAGACGAGGGGTGGAGGAGACAAGGAGCGGGTGCGGAAGGCAGACGGGGAGGCGGGTGACGAGCCCGACAAGGAGACGATGCCAAAGCCGGACCCGGAGACCAACGCGGAGGGATCGGAGGCGTTTGATTCGAGCAGCATGGCGGACTGCGAGAAAGACGACCGAAAGGAGCCCGGAGGGTTCGTCGAGCGTGGGGCGCGAGCGAATCAAACAACGCGAAGCGTTGGGCGTGGCCCGACAGCGCGGGGAGCGATGGAGTTCAACAGGAGTGGAGGAGAAGGAGGAAAATGCCCTCCAAGGGCGGGGATCGGGGCGGCAGAGCCCTTTTTTTAAAAAAAGCGGGCGAAAGCGTGTAACGATTGGACGCCTTTTTGGTAATGCTAGATATGGGGGATGCATGGAATCACGCGCCCAAGAACCCTGAGCTGGCCCGGATCGCGGCCCGGCAGCGCGCGGCTGCGGAGCGGGCGCGGCACCCCAGCCGGGTGGTGCGGCGGCATCTCAAGGAGCAGGCGCTGTGCATCTCCCCGCGGCATATCGAGCGGGGCATGGGCCACATCCTGCGCTGGCTGCGCAAGCGGCGGGACTGGCATGCCACGCAGGTGGCGCGCAAGGCGGACGTGGGCGATCAAACGGTGCGGGACCTGGAGCACGGCCTGTTTGAGCGCTTTGCCTGGGATGTGGCCTACCGGGTGTGCGCCGCGCTGGGGACGGCGCTATGGCGCGTGGAGCACCTGACCTGGCGCTGGCTGCAGCATGATTACCAGCGCCAGCGCACCCTGCACCGGCAGGAGCCGGTCTGGAAGTATGAATGGCCGTGGAGCAAAAACCGCGCCAATTTTCGCATCCGGAAGGCGCGGCGCGCATTCCGGCCCCGGAACACCGGGTTCGCCAGCCGGCGGGCCGGCGCGCATGATCCGCGCCATGAACGCGACCCATCCCCACCCCCGGCAGCCTGAGGCCGCCCTGCCCCAGGCGGCAGCGCGGGCGCAGGAAACGCGCGGGGAGCAGGCGGTGGGCACCCGGCGCGCCCGGAGGGCAGGTCAGGACGACATTCTGGCGGCGCGTCAGAGTTCTCCAACGGCGCGCCAGAGTTCTCCAACGGCGGGTCAGGCTTCTCCAACGGCGCATCAGAGTACTCCAACGGCGCGTCAGGCTTCTCCGATGGCGGGTCAGGCTTCTCCAACGGCGCGTCAGAGTACTCCAACGGCGCGTCAGGCTTCTCCGATGGCGCGTCAGGCTTCTCCAACGGCGCGTCAGAGTACTCCAACGGCGGGTCAGGCTTCTCCGATGGCGCGTCAGGCTTCTCCAACGGCGCGTCAGGCTTCTCCGATGGCGAAGAAAAAAAGAAAAAAAGATGCCAGGCATGAATGGCACGGTAGCCAACCTGCATCAGGTTAAGGTTTTTCGTGCCAACCGAGTCTCTGCACCACTTGATGTCGGTGACTTTGTTCCAGCCCGTGCCAATGCCACTGAGTACAGTTTCCCATGAATATCTTTGAAACCCTTGCCAGGCTCGAAAATGAGCCGCGCTTCTATTGTTCGACGGGTTGGTTTCCGCGTGCGGTGAAACCTGCGATGGAATGGATTTTGCCGCACGTCCCCAACAAAAAGATGGAGGATGTGTTTCAAGAATTACCAGATGTAGAGAATGGGGAGCGTGATCTGACTCGCGTGCTTACGGTTGTGGAGTGGCGGCCTGCGGACTTGTCTTTGGTGGAGAAAGCTTTCGATGTGCAGTTGCCTGATTGGGCACATGGCATCTACGCGCGGATCAGCCGCGCCGTGATCTGCCTGAGAAATTCCATTGTGATTCTCCCTCCGAACGAGATCGTGGAGTGGGAAGTGCTGATACGAAATGCTTCAGAAAAAGGCAGGCGAAAGTTGCCGGTACGGCAGATCGTGTTTGCCAAAGCGGGAATCGAAGGAAGTTTCTTTGCATTACGCAGGCACACTCTAACTAATCAATGGGAGGTTGCCCTTTCGACCGTGGATTCAACATTGGAGGAAGAGCAGGGGCCGTTGGGCGATCTGAGGTGCGACTCCAATCCTGACACATGGATGAAGAGGATGATTGCAACCGACGGGCATCCTTTGCGAAAAGGCAATACGTTCGAAGTGTGCTACACGGAACGGTGGGAAACTGACAAAAAGAAAGGGAAATGGGGGGCGTGCGAAATCTTGATGCCGCTTATTTTGTCGTAAAAGATGCCAGGCATGAATGACAAGGCATGAATGACATGTTGCCGAACAATCTGTATGGCGGCCAGTCGGCAGGATGGTTTGATCACGATGTTGGCGATGAACTCCCGCGTGATCCAAACATGACCTACTTTGGTGCCTACTAATCAGTCTTCGCATATCATGAAATCCGTGGAGCAACTTAAAATCGAATCCGATCTCGTGAGATTCTACAGGTCTTCGTCCACTTACATTGGTTATGCTCAATCTCTGGTTTCAGACTTTTGCCAACGTCTTCCTGACACGCAACAATGGAATGAGTGTGTCAAAATCACTCGTGGCATCTCACGCAAAGAACCATACGAGATGGCCCTCAAACACATGATTCACTGGGGGAAGGCGGACGCTCGTGTCATTGAGGATGCCTTTGGCGTGTCCTTGCCCTCCTCGGTGCATGAATTCTACTCACAGATTCAGGAGGCGGTTTTGTTTTGGAAGAATATTTTTCACTTTCTTCATCCAAAGGCCGTTGTGGCTTGGGAACGGGAATACCGCATGCTGTGCGAAGACGAGGATTTGCCGGTGCGGTTGATTCGCTTCTGCAAGCTGCGAACGGGAGACGGAGACTCAATAGCTCTCCGTCTGAGCGAAGGCAGTAAAAAGTGGTCGATCGTGCATGCGTCGGTGGAGACGCCGACGGAAGAGATCCAAAGCCCGCTTTATGACGATCCGGAATATCATTTGTCGGACGATCTGGACAACTGGCTGCTTTGGCTGATGCAGCACGATGGCCTGATCTGCCAGGATGAACGCCAGTGGGTCGAACGGATCGGATAGCGACACGGCGCATGACAACGGCAAAAAAAGAAGCCAGGCATGAATGGCATCAGCGTGGCGTTTTACAATCCGGCAACGAATGTGCATGAAATCAAAATTTTTTGTGCGAATCAAGTTTCGGCACCGCTTGATGAGGGTGAGTTTTTTCCCCTCCGGCCCAATGCCACGGAGTGCCGTTACCCATGAATATCTTTGAAGCACTTGCCAAACTTGAAAGGGAGCCGCGTTGTTACAGCTCAAATGGTTGGTTTCCACGCGTGGTGAAACCTGCGATGGAATGGATTTTGCCGCACGTCCCCAACAAAAAGATGGAGGATGTGTTTCAAGAATTACCAGATGTAGAGAATGGGGAGCGTGATCTGACTCGCGTGCTTACGGTTGTGGAGTGGCGGCCTGCGGACTTGGCTTTGGTGGAGAAAGCTTTCGATGTGCAGTTGCCTGATTGGGCACATGGCATCTATGCGCGGATCAGCCGCGCCGTGATCTGCCTGAGAAATCCCATTGTGATTCTCCCTCCGAACGAGATCGTGGAGTGGGAAGTGCTGATACGAAATGCTTCAGAAAAAGGCAGGCGAAAGTTGCCGGTACGGCAGATCGTGTTTGCCAAAGCGGGAATCGAAGGAAGTTTCTTTGCATTACGCAGGCACACTCTAACTAATCAATGGGAGGTTGCCCTTTCGACCGTGGATTCAACATTGGAGGAAGAGCAGGGGCCGTTGGGCGATCTCAGGTGCGACCCTGATCCTGATGCATGGATGGAAAGAATGATTGCGACGGACGGTCATCCGTTAAGGAAGGGCAACACGTTCGAGGTGTGCTACACTGATCGCTGGGATGCCGAGGAATGACGAGCCATGAAGTCCGTAGAGAAATTAAAGATTGAAGCGCGCCAAACAAGATATTACCGAACTGCGTCGAATTACATCTACCATCTGGACTGGCACGTCGCCGAATTATCGATGCGTGTTCGCTCGAAGGAATGGGAGTGGGAGGACTGCGCCAGACTTGTTCGAGGCAATCCTAACATAGAGCCATACGATCTGGCTCTCAAACACATGATTCATTGGGGAAAGGCGGACGCACGGATCATTGAAGATGCATTTGGTGTCTCACTGCCGCCCTCCGTGCATGAGTTTTATACGGAGATTCAAGAGGCTGTTCTTGTGTGGAGAAACATCTTTCACTTTCTCCACCCAAAAGACATTGTTGCATGGGAGAAGGAATGCCGAGCGGCATGCAAACACGAGAATCTCCCGGTTCGGTTGATTCGCTTCTGCAAGTTGGTGACTGGGGATTCGGTGGCGTTGCGTCTCAACGAGCGCAGCGGAAAGTGGTCGATCGTGCATGCGCCGGTGCAAACGCCCACGGAAGAAATCCAAAGCCCGCTTTATGACGATCCGGAATATCAGTTGTCGGACGATCTGGACAACTGGCTGCTTTGGCTGATGCAGCACGATGGCCTGATCTGCCAGGATGAACGCCAGTGGGTCGAACGGATCGGATAGCGACACGGCGCATGACAACGGCAAAAAAAGAAGCCAGGCATGAATGGCACTCAGTTAAGGCCCATCATCGTTGGATTTTGCGAGTTCGAACCGTCTCATTTTTGCCGACTCTGAGAGGGCCAAAATACCCAAGGCGGGGGTACAACGACAAGACGGGCGAAGGGTTCAAGTCTCATGGCCCTTCTTACCTGCTTTTTGCCTCACTTCCCGCGCACACTTCAAGGACGTGCGAAGACCTCCGCCTCCAGCCGCGTCGTCAACGAGTTGCAAAGGCTCCGCGACTTAGCACTGCCCGATCTCTGCCCGATCTGCCAAGATGCCAGGCATTATGTACGTAGATGGGTATGTCGAAGAGTGGCCGAGCTTCCAGGTTGGAAAAACGGTGCCACCGTTGCTGTTGCAAAATGGAATACATTTTCCCATCCAGCCATGAAACCCAATAGGTCAATCGATGCCGCTTCAAGAATCTTGAGTGAACGAGATGTTCGAAGGATTTACTCTACAGAATACGGTGAAGCCGAGTCGATATACGAGGCGGTGTCCAAATTCCATATCGACGCAGAAACGAAGCAGCAGCTACAGGCCTTGACTCGGCGACTCTATACGAGTCTCGGGTCCGACGCTGCCTGCAAAGGATTTGAAACTAGTCATGTGATTGTCCCAGGCCCGTCTGACACCTCGCCCTTGGAATCGCTACTTGGCACCAAGCTGCCTGAATGTCTGGACCGCTTTTACCGACACATCTCCGAATGCATTCTCACGTTGAGGCTTCCCGTTCAGATCAAAAGTCCGGCGGGAGTTGCACGACTTGAAAGAGAACTGCGGCAAGTTGAAGAGGAGATGGGCTGTGGGACGGAGGAGATGACGTTTTTCAGGTTTGGTTTTGTGATTGGAATGTCCGGAACATTTGGGCTGAAAAAGTATCAGGATGAAGAATGGCGCGTGGTGATTTGGAGTGATGAGGGCGAAATCCCTGCCAAAGAAATCATGGAGAATGACGCATACCCGGCTTTTGGCGGATTTGACGAATGGGTTTGCAGGCTGCTCGAAACCGACGGTGCGTATTTGGCCGAGATGAACGAATATCAGTATGGACCGTATTTGGCGGACCGGGTTTCGTGACAAAAAGAAAAGATGCCAGGCATGAATGGCACTCGGTTAAGGCCCTTGATCGTTGATTTTTGAGGCGTGGACGGAGGCGCGCCACGCGGTGTTTATCCGGCAGATGCCAGGCATGATGTATATATCTTCAAGGATTCTCCTTCGTAAAAGGGTGGGTTTGGCAGCCTCCACAAGCGGCGCGGGTGGGCCGGTTTTGCCATTCGCCGTGCCTTGGTGCTCCGTCCCTTTTCCCCGGCGGCACGGGCTGGGAGGCTATTGGTGGGTGAAAATGAACGGAAACGCGTGGATTCTGTGGCCGGTCCACCGGTCGCCGCGGATGGTTTCAAACCGTCCTCGGCCCGAGGGCATGGATAGGCGGCAATTTGAGGCAAGAACCGCCCAAGCCTTGCGTTCACGCAGCCGAATAGCACGCACCGACACCATGAAAGCTCTCCTCAACACCTGCGACGAACTCTCCCGCCGCGACTTCGCCAAAAACATCGCCAAGACCTGCCTCGGCGTGTCTGTCATGAGCGCCCTCGCTCCACGCGGTCTCGCCGCGCCCTTCGAAGGCGCGTCGAAGGCCAAACAGGCCGCCACTGCCAAGCGCGTGATCTACTTGTACATGTCCGGCGGCATGACGCACCTCGACACCTTCGGCGTCGTTCCTGGCGCGGACACGATGGGCACCACCAAGGCCATTGCGACCTCCGCTGATGGGGTGCAGATCAGCGAATACCTGCCGAACACGGCGAAGATGATGCACCGCGGCGCCATCATCAACTCGCTCACTTCCACGCAGGGCGCGCACGCGCAGGGGAACTACTTCCAGCACACCAGCTACACCATGCGCGGTGCCACACGGCATCCGACGATGGGTGCGTGGCTGCAAAAATTCCAAGGCAAGGGCAACACCGACCTCCCCGGCTCCGTCATCATCACCGGCGACTCCAAACATCCCGGCGGCGGATTCTTCGAGGCCGCGTTCCAGCCGCTCATCCTCAATGATCCTGCCAAAGGCCTGCAAAACAGCCGCATGCCCGCCAGCCTCAGCGAGAGCGACTTCGACTACCGTCTCGGCCTCTCCGCCAAACTCGACCAAGGTTTCCGCCAGACCTACAACTACAACGGCGTCAAAGCCTACGCCGAGGTCTACAAGGATGCCATCAAGGTCATGAAGAGCGAGGACCTGACCGCCTTCGACCTCAGCAAGGAAAGCGAGGAGACGCATGCCGCCTATGGTGAAGGAACCTTCTCCCAAGGCTGCCTGCTTGCGCGTCGTCTCATCGAGCACGGCGTGAAGTTTGTCGAAGTCACCCTCGGCGGCTGGGACATGCACCAGGACATTTACGCCCGCCTGCCGGAACGCGCCGCCGATCTCGACAAAGCCCTCGGCGCGCTGCTTACCGACCTCGACCGCCGTGGCCTGCTCGATGACACGCTCGTCGTGCTCACCTCCGAATTCGGCCGCACGCCGAAGATCAATCAAAACGACGGCCGCGACCACTATCCGAAGGCCTTCAGCTCCGTCCTGTGGGGCGGCGGCATCGCCGGCGGCCAAGTTTACGGCAAAACCGACAAAGGCATCGAAGTCACCGAAAACAAAGTCAGCGTGCCCGACTTCAACGCCACCATCGCCTACGCCCTCGGCCTGCCGCTCGATCTGGTGCTCTACAGCAGCTCGAAGCGTCCCTTCACCGTCACCGACAAGGGGCAGCCGATCACGAGCTTGTTTGCTTAAGGGTACGCCAAAAGGGCAATGTGTCGTGACAGAACGTGTTGGCACTCTGCCATCACATGGCAGGGTGCGGCATGGCTTCGAAGCAGTCTCCCAGCCTTCTGCGGCGCGTGTGGCGCGTTGTTGTGTTGCTGCTCGTTGTGCTTGGCGGGTTGTTCGTGGTCAGTATCTGGTGGATTGGACGGGAGATCAGCCGGTTGGAGAGTGCCGCGTGGGATCGTGCGGCTTTTGAGGAGCTTGAGGCGAGAAAGACGTTCCTCGAACGCGTGGCCACGGCCAGATTGCTCCCGGACTCTCTCGAAAGCCGCGCACGAGGGCTGCTGGGCGACCTGGCCTATCAGGACCAGGAGTTTCAGCAGGCGCTCGATCACTACCTGATCTCGCTGGACTGGCTGGGCAGCAGCGGGCACCTCCTGATGGCCGGTTTCAAGAACCTTGTTCCCTCCGCGTGGGGCGGGTCAGGCGATTTTGCGCGCGGATTCACCGATTACAAGACCGCGCCGCCACCACCACCCGCGCTGGACGATGCCGATCTCGTGCCCGAGGCGGCGCCGGGAGTGCCTGGGACGGGTTGGGCGGCCTTCGCAGCCATCCCTCATCTGGATGAGGATGATGAGGCCGAACTGCGCGATTTGATCCAAACTCCCGAGGAAGAGCCCCGTGTCGCCGCCTTTTGCAGCCGTCATGCGCACCGCGTTCAATCGCTCCGTCAGGTTTCCGAACCGCCCGTCCCCACCGATCCCGATGATGTCCTCACAATCAGGCTGGTGGCAAACTGGGTGAGGCTGCTTGTTCTGGATGCATTATCGCATGCTCGCGCGGAACGCGGAAACGAGGCTGCCCGTTCATTCGGTGCCGCGTTTCGCACGCTGTCCATCCTGGAGCAGGCACCGGCGCTGCACAGCCTGCTCACCATGAAGAGCCTGCGTGAAGAGATTGCCGGCGTGCTGGAGTCTGCCGCTGGCGCGCCTCTGCGTCCGCATTTTCGCCCGGATCACTGGCTGCCGGATGCGATGTGGCGGCGTGGCATTCAAGGTGAGTATCAGCGCATGAAAAGGCTCTTCTCCAGCTCACTCTCCGGGACTGATCCGATGGCGGCCCGCCTGCGCTCGCTGACGCTGATCAAAGTGGCGAAGTTTTGGCGCAAGGTGCTCAATGAAGGAGGTCATCACGATTCAGGCACCGCGCATGCCCTCGCGATGAGCCGTTGGTTTTTCCAGAGCCGCCGTTTTTTGGTACACCCTGGCACGGGATCCCACGCCGACGGGTTCCGCGCTGCGGCAGGCCATGAGGACTGCCTTGTCGAGATGGTGGGAGCCTCCGGAGCCCCAAATCTCGGACGCTTTCGTGAGAGCATCGAGGCCCTGCGCGCTCGCGAGGTGGCGTTCGCCATTCCATGAGCCTGCGCGGCATCACAGCGTCATCTTCCGCGCCAGTTGCTCATATGCCTGGGATTTCATTTTGTCGGTCTGGCGCGCAGACTGTGTGTCCTGGGTGAGAGCGGCGGTCACGCGGGTGGCACCGACCGGTTCGGTGCTGTGACTTTGCCAGGTGCCGGTCGCGGTGTCCATGACCATGCCCTTGAGCGTGATGCGGGAGAGCGTGCGGCGTCCAGGGATGAAATCACCCACGACTGGCAGCCACGTCACCGCGTCCAGCCCGGTGGAGTGGTGCGCAGACTCCACCAGGCCCCAGACGCAGACGATCTTGTTTGCGCCGGCGCGCGCGGCGGCGAGGCGCAACGAGGAGGTGTCCAGTTTCCGAGCTCCGGCGGAGTCGGCGGGCGGCAGGCCGGAAAACGGGCTGACATGCACACGAGAGGCAAAGGCCCGTGTGAGCATGGTGTCCGGCTGCAACGCTCCTGACTGGATGAGCAGCACATGATCGCCACGCCGGACTCTGGCTGACGATCGCGAGGAGCGCGCCAGCGCCGCCTGGATCGTGGCATCGGTCACGGCCTGGCCTGCGGGGATGCCCAGCAGGTCGGTCTCGGCCAGTTCGCCGCGATAGAGCGGATTGCGGCCTGTGTTGCTGATGCTGGTGGTCTCGCACGCGGCGAGAAGCAGGAGAAAGGGCGACAGGAGAAGCAGGGAGAATGGGGCGGATTTCATGGCGCGCGGATTCTTTCCATCCGGCCCGCACGCGGCGAATCGAAACACTCAATGCTTGCATCGACGTGCTTGATCCAGGGCGCGGTGCCTTCCCCGGTCGCTTATTCCGGCACAACTCGTGCGAGAAGCGTGTGTTTGGACGCGATTTGAAGTCCATGCGCCCGTTTCTCGCACTCCTGCTGTTTCTTGCCATCCCCAGCCTTCGTGCGCAGCAGCTCGACATCGAAAAGATGTTTGAGGACCGTAATCTCGGGCCGGTGGGGGAGTTGCTGGCGCGGGGGGACTATGAGCTGGTGGCGCGCATTGGCGAGGCGGCGGCGGAGCGCGGGCTGAAGTCGGCCGAGTGGCGCATCATGAGGCTCAAGGCGCTGGTGGAACTGGGCCAGATCGAGACGGCGCTGGAGGAGTCAGCCAAGGCGCTGGCGCAGTATCCGGGAAATTTTGAACTGCTGATGCTGCGTCATGACATGGCACGGATGCTGGGTCGCGCGGAGGTGGCGGACGAGGCGCTGAAGGGATTGAATGATGCCGCGAAGGCGAAACCGGCGAAGGATCGCACCGCGCTCGAGACCGTGATGCTCGGCAGGGCGGCGGTAGCGCTCGGCATGGACGCGCAGAAGGCGATTTCGCAGTATTTCAAGGCGGCGCAGGCCAAGGACGCGAAGCTGGAGGCGGCGTATCTGGCCGAGGGGCATCTGGCGCTCGACAAAGATGATGCGAAGCGGGCGGCGGATGTTTTCCGCGCGGGCTTGAAGGCACATGGAGAGACGGCGGAGCTTCGATTCGGGCTGGCGAAGGCGTTTCAATCCAGTGATCGGGAGCAGGCGGTCGAAAACCTGAAAAAGGCGCTCGAACTCAACCCGCATCACAAGGCCGCGCACCTGCTGCGGGCGGAGCTGTTGATCGGCGGGGAAAAATTCGTCGAGGCGGAGGCGGCGGTGCAGCAGGTGCTCGACATGGACGGGCAACATGCGCTGGCGTGGTCGCTGCGCGCGGTGGTGGCGTATCTGTTCCACGCGGACGCGACGAAGTTCACGGCGGCGCGCGAGGCGGCGTTGCAGCGTTGGGACAAAGATCCGGCGGTGGATCACACCATCGGACGCTGTTTGTCACGGGCGTATCGTTTCGCGGAGAGCGCGGGCCATCAGCGGAAGGCGCTGGAGTTCGATGCGAAGTATCTGCCCGCCAAAGTGCAGCTCTGTCACGATCTGCTGAGGCTGGGGGAGGAGGACGAGGCATGGAAGCTGGCCGCCGCCATCCGTCAGGAGGACGGCTACAACATCCAGGCGCACAACCTGGGCCTTCTGGAGAAGGAAATGAGCGGTTATGTGACGAAAACGTACAACGACTTCATTTTGAAGATGCCGAAACGCGACTGGCCGATTTATGGCGAGCGCGCGCTTCAATTGCTGCGCGATGCGAAAGCTGTCCTGGCTCCCAAGTATGGCCTGGAGCTGAAAAGGCCGGTGCTTGTTGAGTTTTTTGGCGCGCAGCAGGATTTCGCCATCCGCACCTTCGGCGCGCTGGGAGGGCAGGGAATGCTGGGCGTGTGTTTCGGCACGGTGGTGACGATGAACAGCCCTGGCAGCCTGGCGCATGGCCGCAACAACTGGGAAAGCACGCTGTGGCACGAGTTCTGCCACGTCATCACGCTCAGCGTGACGAAGAACCGCATGCCGCGCTGGTTGAGCGAGGGCATCAGCGTGTATGAGGAGAAGCAGCGCGATCCTGCATGGGGCATGCCGATGGACGCCACGTTTCGCGAAATGGTGCTCGACGAGGAGACGCTCACGCCTGTTTCGCGGCTCAGCGGCGCGTTCATGAACGCGGAGACGCAGGACCACCTCATGTTCGCCTACTTTGAGTCCAGCCAGGTCGTCGAGTATCTGCTGGAGAAATACGGGAAGGAGAAGTTCCAGGGCATCCTGCGCGATCTCGCCGCCGGAAGGCGCATCAACGACGCCATCGCGGCGAACACGGACGACCTCGACGAGGTTGAGAAGGGCTTCACGAAGTTCATCAAGGGCAAGGCGCTCGGTTTTGGCGCGAAAGCCGACTGGGAGGAGCCGAAGCCGGCGGATTTGAACCCTTTCGATGAAGGCTCGTTCGCCACATACTTCAAAGAGCATCCGAACAACCTGCCTGCGGCGCGGAAATACGCGCAGGAGATGGTGAAGGAGAAAAACTGGCAGGAGGTGCTCAAAACAGCGGAGATTTTGATCCGTCTGCTGCCGGAGGATTTCAGCTCACAGAGCGGCTACAGCCTCAAGGTGCTCGCTTTGCGTGAATTGAAGCGGACAGACGACGAAGCCTCCGTGCTGCGCCACATCGCGGCGAATTCATCCAGCGCACAGAGCACCTTCCTGCGCCTCATCGAGCTCGA
The DNA here is from genome assembly GCA_015075365.1 of Verrucomicrobiaceae bacterium. Taxonomy (GTDB): domain Bacteria; phylum Verrucomicrobiota; class Verrucomicrobiia; order Verrucomicrobiales; family Verrucomicrobiaceae; genus Prosthecobacter. The sequence goes on along the minus strand of JABTUN010000002.1, from coordinate 292,741 downwards.
CGAGCCGAAGCAGCGCTGGGCCGAGCTCAAAACGAACGCGCTGCGTGTCCTGGCGCTGAATCCATTTCTCACCACACCGCAAAAAGCGCTCGCCAAGGCCGCCGAGGCACTCCAGGACAAGGCCGCCGCGATTGCCGCACACGAGCGGGTGCTCATCCTCGATCCCGGCAGCGCCGCGCAGACGCATTTCAAGCTGGCCTCCCTTTTGAAGGATTCGGATGCTCTGCGGGCGAAGCAGCATCTGCTCGATTCCCTCGCACTGGCTCCAAGAAATCGCGAAGGATTGGTGCTGCTGCGGGAATGGAAATGAGCAGAGAGCGCGTCCAGATCACGCCTCCTGGAGGAGGATGGCATCGACGTTCACGCCTTCGTACAGTGCATCGCTGAGGATGACGAGAGGATCGCCGGCCTTGATGTGGCCGTCACGGCGCAGGAGGTCGAGCGCGGCGCGGATGCTGGCCTCGGGTTCGCCTTCGACGAAGGAGAGGACAAAGGGCTGGACACCGCGCGCGGTGACCAGGGTGCGGGAGACGTGCAGATTCGGCGTGAAGGCAAAAATGGGCGCGAATTCGGGCCGCTGGTGCGCCAGGAGATGCGCCATGACACCGCGCAGGGTGAAGACGAGCAGCTTGGAGCCGGGGATGCTGTTGGCGAGGAGGATGGCGGCCTTGACGGTCTTGTGCTTGTTCGTTTTCAGCGGCGCGTCGCTGGCGAAGCGGCCGGAGGGGTATTTTTGCTCGATGCGGCTGATGACGGTGTCGAGCACCTCGACGCATTTGGCCGGATAGCGGCCCACACTGGTCTCACCGCTGAGCATGACGCAATCGACCTGCTCGATGACGGCGTTGAAGATGTCCGTGACCTCGGCGCGCGTCGGCACGGGGTTTTCGATCATGCTTTCGAGCATCTGCGTGGCCACGATGACCTTGCGGCCGTGGTAGGAGCAGCGCTCGACGATCTGGCGCTGGATGAGCGGCAGATCCTCGATGGGGCACTCGCTGCCGAGATCGCCACGCGCGATCATGATGCCGCCGCTGGCCTCGACGAGCGCGTCGAGGTTTTGAATGGCCTGCTGGTTTTCGATCTTGGCGATGACGCGGGCCTTGCTGCGCTTTTGTTCGAGCAGGAGCTGGAGATGCTGGATGTGGCCTGGTTCACGCGCGAAGCTGAGGGCGAAGTAATCGACGCCCAGTTCGACGCCGAGATCGAGGTCGGCGTAGTCTTTCTGCGTGAGCGGGGGCAGGCGGACGGGGACGCCGGGGAGATTGATGTGGCGGCGGGACTTCATCTCGCCTTTGGTCAGGACGGTGCCGATCACATGCTTTTGCGTGACCTCGGTGGCCTTGATCTGGATCATGCCGCCATCGACCATGATGATGTCGCCGGCTTTGAGGTCCTTGCCGAGATCGGGATAATTGACGGTGACGGAGTAGTGTGTGCTGGCGGTGACCTCCGGCTTGCAGCGGAACTCGACCGTGTCGCCGACCTGGAGCTGCCAGGGCTGCTCGACATCGCCGGTGCGGATGCTGGGGCCGGTGAGGTCCATGAGCACGGCGATCTCACGCTTGGACGCGGACGCGGCCTCGCGGATGCGTGCATAGACCATGCGCACCCAGTCGTGGGAGGCGTGGCTCATGTTCAGGCGCATCACATCAGCCCCTTTCGCAATCAATTCAGCGATGACTTCAGGGCTTTCGGTGGCGGGGCCGAGGGTGCAGAGGATTTTCGTTTTGCGCATGGTTGTGGGGTTCCCGGTTCTCCGTTCGCGGTTCCCGGTTGAAAAGCAAGTGTCGGGCCAGCGGTGGCTGGCGCGGGGGTGATTTCGTCACGCAGCCATGGCGGCGGGCGTTTTGACCTGATCGAGCAGCTTGGTGATGATTTCATCCACCTTCACCTGGCCGGCCTCGCCTTCGAAATTGAGGATGATGCGGTGGCGCAGGGAGACATGGGCGATGGCGCGGATGTCGTCCGTGGAAACAGCCGTGGCACCATGCACGGCGGCCCATACGCGCGCGCCACGGATGAGCGCCTGGAGACCGCGAGGGCTGGCACCATACGAGACGTAGCGTTTCACCTCTGGCAACGCGTCAGGCTGCTCCGGGTGCGTGCCGAGGATGAGGCGGGAGGCATAATGCGCCACCGGATCGGCCACGGGCATCTGCGCCAGCTCCTTTTGCATGGCGATCAGTTGCGCGCCTGTCATCAGCGCGGCCAGTTTCGGCTCCGAAAAGCCGGTGGTGCGGCGGGAAATCTCGACCAGAGAGTCGAGGTCGGGGAAGGGGACTTTCACCTTGAACATGAAGCGGTCGAGCTGCGCCTCCGGCAGCGGGTAGGTGCCCTCCATCTCCATCGGGTTCTGCGTGGCGAGCACGAGAAACGGGTCCGGCAGCGGGTGGCGTTCGCCGCCGGTGGTGACACAACGCTCCTGCATGACCTCCAGCAACGCAGCCTGCGTCTTTGGCGTGGCGCGGTTGATTTCATCGACGAGGAGCAGGTTTTTAAAGACCGGGCCCTTCTCATAACGCAGCGTGCGGTGACCGCGCTCGTCCTCACCGACAATGTGCGTGCCCAGGATGTCCGCAGGCATCAAGTCCGGCGTGCATTGCACGCGTCCCGGCTCCAGGCCGGTCACTTGGGAGAGCGTGCGCACGAGGAAGGTTTTTCCGAGGCCCGGCACACCCTCCAGCAACACATGGCCTCCGGAAAAGACCGCCACCAGCACATCCGTGAGCATTTCATCGTAGCCGACGATGGCCTTTTGCATTTCGGCTTTGAGCTGGGCGAAGAGGGGGCGGAAATCGGACATGTGGGCGGGAGGATGAAGAAGGAAGGTGATTTGTCGAATGGCGGAATGACGAAACCAGGAACTCACTTCGCGGGCGGCTCGAAGCGTTTGCGCAGTTCATTGAAATACCGCCGTACCTGTTCGCGGCGCGCGGGTGGCAGCGCGGCCTCATCGAGCGCGGCTTCCTCCGCCTGGATGGCCTCCAGCGTGGTTTGCGTGGCCGCGCGGGTGGATTGTTCGCCACGAGCGCCGCCTTCCACGCTGCGCACGGTGCTCTGGCCCTCGGCGTTTTGCTGCGCCTGCACGACGTCCTGGCGCTGCGTGCCTTGTTTTTCGGTGGCTGTGTTGTTGAGGTCGGCCTTGCCCACGCCGGGCTGCGGACCGCTGGCGGGCATGTTCAGGGAGATGCCTGGATCGCCGGGATTCGGCGGAGGCGGCCCCTCCATGATGATCATGGGCTTCTTGGTGTCAGGCTGGGCGGACTGGCCGGGAACAGGCGCGACAAGCATTGGCGGCGCGTTTTGATTCGACGGGCTCTGCGCGCCTCCAGGCTGCTGCGCCTGTCCCATCATCATCTGCTGCTGCTGTCCCTGGCCCTGCTGGCCGTTTTGGGGCTGCTGCTGCATCTGGTTTGGCTGTTGTTGCTGCCCGATGCCCGGTGGCGCGAGCATCTGCTGTTGCTGCTGCTGGCCGGCAGGTGTCTGGCCCACCTGGGGCGTCTGCTGCTGGCCTTGCTGGCCGGTTTGACCTGGCTGGCCGAGCTGTTGCATCTCCCCGCTCTGCTGCTGGCCGGTCATGCTGCTGCCGGCATCACGAAGCTGTTGTGCGAGTTGCTGGAGCTGCTTCTGCGCCTGCTCGCGCAAATTCATGTCGCGCATCTTGTCAGCGAGCTGTTCAAACTGCGCGCCCGCGGCCCTCGCATCACCTTTCTGCATGGCATCAGCCGCGTCCAGCACATGCTGGCCCACCATGCGCTGGCGGTCCTTTTCCTCCGCCTTGTCCTGCACGTCTTTCAGCGTCCCGGTCATGCGCTGCTTCATCTCGGCAGGCAGTTGAGGTGATTTCAGATCATCTCCGAGCTTTTGCGCGGCAGCGGCGGCGGCCTGCGTGTTTTTCGCCGCCACAGCGTCACCGAGGTCGGCGGTGTCCGCGTGCTGGCGGAGCTGCTCCACGAGTTGGTCGCTGGCCCAGTCGTCCTTGGCTTTTGCCAGTTCCTCGGCCAGTTTTTCCGCGTCACGCGCGCGGCGCTCCAGTTCGGCCAAAACCTGTCGAGCGTCCTTTCCGGCGGCATCAGCCAGTTCCGTGGCGGTTTGGTCGAGTTTTGCCTTCAAATCCTCGATTTGTTTCTGTTCATCCTCCTTGAGTCCGGTGAGTTTGTTCTTCTCCAGATCGACCTTGGCGAGCTCGCGCGCCGATTCGGCGGCTTTCGCGGCCATTTCATCATCCACGAGCAAAACCTCCTCCTTCGGAGTGCGCACCGCGCTGATCAGGCTGCCCGCCAAAACGAGGACGAGCGGCAGGACGAGCCTTCGGGAGGGCCGCAGCGGCAGATCTTTTGTCAAATCGCGCATCGCAGGCTCCAGCATGGCTTTTTGCGCTTCGACGTGCTTTCGGGCGGCCTCGGACGAGTCGTCACGCGTCTCAAACCACCACGCGCTGGCAAAAGCCTCGCGTCTTCCTTTCGCCGCGTCCCACAGTGCCAGCGCGCTGAACTCCCCTGGTCTGCGGATCCACGCCACGATCAAGCACGCGGCGATCCAGCCCGCCCACACTCCCCACAGTGCCACGACGACCGTCGTGCCGCCGCGCAGCGCCCACAGCATCATCAGCGCCAGCCCGATGCTCACCGGCCAGAGCAGATGATCGAGCAATCCAAGCCATCGCCGCAACGCCACACGCGTCCGTACGCGCCGCGCCACAGGCGCGAAGGTCGCCGGCGTTGTGCTGGGGGATTCGCTCATGGCGTCATTTCACATCAGAACGGCGGTGGAGCCAAGTTTTTCCTGTGCTTGCTCACTTCATCAACAATCCCGCCACACACGCGGTGCAGTAGCAGGCCAGCAGGCCGCCGAGCATGGCTTTGAGGCCGAGTTGGGCAAGGTCGCCGCGGCGCTCCGGCGCCAGCGCGCCGATGCCGCCGATCTGGATGGCGATGCTGCTGAAATTGGCAAAGCCGCACAGGGCGTACGTTGCGATCTCCGCGCCGCGCGGTGTCAGCGTGCCTTGCTTGATTTGATCGCCGAGGTGCAGGTAGGCGATGAACTCGTTGAGCACGACGCGCTCGCCCAGCAGCGCGCCGACGCGGCCGCAATCGGCCCACGGCACGCCCATAAGCCAGGCGCAGGGCGCGTTGATCCAGCCGAGGAGGAGATTCATCGGCTGCGGGATGTTTTGACCGAAGGCGCGCAGGCCGAGTGACAGCAGGTAATTTGCCAGCGCCACAATGGCGACGAAGGCGATGAGCATCGCGATGACATTGAGCGCCAGCTTCATGCCGTCACCGGCGCCGTGGCATAGCGCGTCGAGTCCGTTCACGGTCTCGCGCCCGATGCGTTTGTTGGCTCCGTGGGCGGTCTCGCTTTCCTCGGTTTCAGGCAGCAGGATTTTGGACATCATCATCGCGGCGGGCGCGCTGAGGACGGAGGCGGTGAGCAGATGGCCGGCGGACACGCCGAAGGACACGTAGGCAGCCAGGACGCCGCCGGCGATCGTCGCCATGCCGCCGGTCATGAGGCACATCAGCTCGCTGCGCGTCATGCGCGCGAGGTAAGGCCTGATGACGAGCGGCGCCTCGGTCTGGCCCATGAAGATGTTTGCGGCGGCGGCCAGCGTCTCGCTGCCGCTGGTGCGCATGACGCGGCGCATCACCCAGGCCGCGCCCTTCACGACCCATTGCAGCACGCCGTAATGATAGAGCAGGGAGGACAGCGCGGAGACGAGCACGATGCTGCCGGTGACAATGAGAGCGACAGAGGCGGCGTTGTCCTTGCCAAACACAGGCGTCATCATCTCCGGCTTCCCAATCGCTCCAAAGACAAAGCCGATGCCCTGGTCAGCAAAAGAGAGAAGTTTGCGGAATGCCTTGTCGAGCCAGGCAAACAACGTCTCGCCGCCTGCCGTGCGCAGCATCAGAAAGCCGAAGGCCATCTGCAAGGCGAGGCCGGTAAGGACTGCACGCCAGGGAAACAAGCGTCGGTTGGCCGACAGCAACCAGGCCAGAATGACGAAAATCACGAGGCCAAAAACACAGACGAGACGCTCCATTGCGCGAGGCTAGCGGCCTGAAAACCGGGCGGCAACCCCGAAAACAGCGTGTTTTCCCAGGGAAAACCGGCCTTTCTCCAAGAAATCCGCAGAAACATGATTGACACTTTCGGGCGTTTTTGCGTGAATGAAGGCCCATGGCCAAGAAATCTACCACCAAAAAGGCGGCCCCCAAAGCCGCGAAATCCGCGAAACCCGCGAAACGCAAAGCGAACCCCGCGCTGATGAAGCCGGTCCAGCCCGATGATGTGCTGGCCGCCGTTGTCGGCTCCGCTCCTCTTGCACGCGGTCCCCTGACCAAGAAAATCTGGGACTACATCAAGAAGAACGGCCTCCAGGACAAGAAGAACAAGCGCAACATCAACGCCGATGACAAGCTCAAGGCGATCTTCAACGGGAAGAGCACCGTGACGATGTTCGAGATGACCAAGCTCGTGAACAAGCACATCAAGTAACCCACCGATTTCTCCAATCACGAAGACCGGGCGGCAGGTTCATTCCTCCGTCCGGTCTTTTTTTGGAGCTGCGGCAGGCGGTCTTTTTTCGGGACGGAGTTTGACGACCATGACGGGCACGGACACGAGTTCAGGCATGATTTCCCACCGTCAACGCCGGCGCATGCCGGTGGCACGCCTTCTGCCCGTCCTGCTGCTGGGACTGCTGGTGGCAGGCGTCTCCTGCAAGAAGAGGACCGGGCGCAGGCCCGTCCCCACAGTGGATCCGGTGGTGTTTCTGCCGGTGCCGCTGGCGCAACGGCTGCCTAAGGACGTGGAGGCGTGTTTCTGCACGGTGAACCTCAACGCGCACCGCCAGGCGCTGTTGAAGTCGAACTTCTGGCGCCTGGTGGCCGCGTTTCTCGATGACAAGGCTCCCACGGCCGGCCTGGGCGCGAACGCGGGGACGCAATTCATCAAGGACTTCGACATGGAGGACATCGCGCTGGGCGCGGGTCCGGGCAGCAGCGTCGCCCTGGCTGTGATCCGCCAGATCAACGATCTCTACAATGAATCCCGTTACCGCCTGATGCTCCGCGGCCTGCTTCCCGGTCCGCAGCCAGATCCTGTGGACCTTGAGCTGCTCGACACACTGCTGTTGCATCTGGAGCGCCTCGAAATCCCTCCTTTGCTGTTTTCCATGCGCGGTGCGCAGGCGCACGAGCGGCTGAAACAGGTCACGGACTGGCTCATGGGTTTCCCGGCGTTTGCGGAGGCCGCGTCCGCCTCGGTCACGACGACGATGGGGGAGCAGTTCGGCATCACGGTGGTGGATGTGGGCGCGCTCTGGCCCCTGGCGCGGCGGAAGGCGTGGCTGGAGGAGATTTTTCGTGAACTGCCCGGCCTGGGAGAGACGGCAAAAGGCAAGCTGGCGCACGCCGTGGAGGTGATCGCCTCCAAGCCGCTGGTGATCGCGCTGGGGCGTGGAAAAGACACCGCGTTCATCGGCATCAGCCATAGCAAGGACCAGGTGCGGCTGGCGGAGGGCGTGGAGGATTCCGTGGTGGTGCGGGACGAGCTGAAGTTCGCGCAGACGCATGCCGGGCGGGATTTGCTGGGCTTCGCCTGCTGGCAGCCGCAGATGGCCGCCGTGCTGCACCAGTCGGAGCCGAGCGTCGCGCTGCGCGGTGCTCTTGTGCATCAGGTGCCGGGTCTTGCATCGCTGGCCGCGGCAGCGGGCGCCGCGGAGGCGGCGTTGTTTCAGCGGGAGTTTGCCGCCGGCGCGCTGGCCGCGTGGTGGGACAAGGGCTTGCATGCCGAGGCACGCGGCGGCGCGGCCGGCCGGCAGCTCGACCTGCTGCGAAAAACCTCCCGTTTTCATCCGCTGGCAGATGATGAAAGCGTGGTGCTGGCCGCGTGCGGAGTCATGGCGGGCGACGGGCGCTGGCGTGCTTATGTGGAGAGCGCGGCGGCATTGATCGACGCGGCGGGCGCGTCCGCTGGCGTGTCCCGGACGCTTGTGCCATTCAAACCGCTGATCGCCGGAGCATGGAACGCACTGCAGCCGTTGTGGCAGACGGCGACAGGCGCGGACGCGGCCATTCTTCTCGACACCGGAGGCCGCATGCCGCCGCTGCCAGGTCTGCCTGCTGGCGCGGAGAAAATGGCGCTGCCGCGTCTGGCCGTGGTTCATGCGCTTGTGAACCGCCCGGCGGCCGGTGAGGCGTGGAAAGGTCTCGAAGGAACTCTAGGCAAAGCGCTTTCCGCCGTGCAGCCTTCGCAGGCGCCCGCATGGCCGCCCGCGGAGTCAGTGAGGCAGAAGGATCTGGTGTCCTATTTTTATCCGCTGTCGTTCGGGTCGGAGGATTTGATGCCCTGTGCCTCGATCAACGATGGTCTTTTGATCTGGGGCAGCTCGCGCCGGCAGCAGCAGCAACTCGTGGATGCCATCGCGGCCACCCCGCAGCCAGGGTGGCGTCTCAAGATCGATTTCGGCCGCTTGCGCACGCTGTTGCGTGATTTTGCCAACGTGCGTGGTGCGCAGGCCGCGGGTGACGCAGCGTTGCGGGACGTTGTGCGCTGGCTGGGCCCGCTCGGCGTGCTGGACTGGCGGGAGGCCGCTGTCGAAGGCGGCGCGCAATCCCGTTTCTCGCTCCAGATGGAGGACATTCCCGCCTACGATTGAGCGCGCCGGGTGCTGCCGCGCACAAAAATACCGCGACCTGACTTAAAGCGAGTAGCAGCGTCATGGCGGCGCATGCATCATCGTCGCCACTATGGGCAAAGAATTCAGCACCATCCCGCAAACCGTCCCGCACGTCGAAACCAAGCACCGTCGCATCTGCACACCGGTGCCGCATCCGGACAGCATTCCGCTGCTGGAGCGCATGCGCGAGGTGGAGCCGCTGTCCATGCGCGGCATGCCGCCCATCATTTGGGAAAAGGCGCAGGACATCTACGTTTTCGACAAGCACGGCAACAAGTGGCTCGACTGGAGCAGCGGCGTGCTCGTCACGAACGCAGGCCACGCCGCGCCGGAGATCTGCAAGGCGATGATCGACCAGATCAACAGCGGCCTCATTCACAACTACGTCTTCCCGAGCGAGGAGCGTCTCGAAACCGAGGAGATCATCGCATCGGTGTCGCCGGAGGGTTTGAAGAAGGTCTTCCTGCTCAGCAGCGGCAGCGAGGCCACCGAGTGCGCCATCAAGCTCAGCCGCGCTCACGGCATCAAAGTAGGCGGCACGTCGAAAATCGGCATCATCGGCTTTGATCGCGGCTACCACGGCCGCACGCTCGCCAGCCAGCAGGCCGGCGGCATGAGCGGGCAGAAATCGTGGATCGTGAATCTCGACAAGGCCATCATCAATGCGCCGTTCCCCGATGGCTACTGGGAGGGCGACAGCTCCTTCGATGCGTTTTTAAGAGCGATCGAAAAGAGCGGCATGAAGCCTGAAAACATCGCCGGAGTCATCATGGAGAGCTATCAGGGCGTCGGCCCTGACTTCGCGCCCGTCGAGTACATCCAAAAGCTGCGCAAGTGGTGCGATGAGCATCAAGTCGTGCTCACGTTTGACGAAGTGCAGTCTGGTTTCGGCCGCACGGGCAAGTTCTGGGCCTTCGAGCATTATGGCGTCACGCCGGACCTCATCTGCTGCGGCAAGGGCATCAGCTCCGGCATGCCGCTGAGCGCCGTGATCGGCCGCCAGCACATCATGGATCACTTCCCGCCCGGCAGCATGACCAGCACGCACACCGGCAATCCCGTCTGCTGCGCCGCCGCGACCGCGAACATCAAAAAACTGCTCGCGGAAGACCTCACCGGCAACGCGGCGAAGCTCGGCAAGCTTTTGCACGAGCGCTGCAAAGCCATCCATGCTCGGCATCCGAGCGTCATCGGCCATGTGACCTGCGCCGGACTCGTCGCAGGCCTGCAAGCCGTCGTTCCGGGTAAAAAAGAGCCGAATCACGATCTCGCGCATCGCATCATCGAGCTCTGCTACCAGCGTGGCCTGCTGCTTTTCGCGCCCGTCGGTGCTTGGGGCCAGACCGTCAAAATCTGCCCGCCGCTCACCGTCACGGAAGAAGCTCTCCTTGAAGCCTGCGACGTGCTCGACACCGCGGTGGACGATGCCGTGGCGGAATTGAAATAGGAGCGTGTGCTACGGCGCGTGACGCCCCTGCGGGAGGTCATTTGATCGTTGCAAAGGAGGGCCGTCTGGCCTATTCGCAGCGCCCTGTCCCAAACCAACCCATGAAAACAATCGCACCGTCTTTCGCCGCCATCGCCATCGCTTTCGCCGGCTTGGCCGGTTCAACCCCCGCCCAAGAACAAGCCGTGAGTGACGCCAAACCTGTGAAAATCGTGATGGAGACCAGCAAGGGAACCATCGAACTCGAACTCGACGCCGCCAAAGCGCCGAAAACCGTCCAAAACTTCGTCAGCTACGTCAAGAAGGGCCACTACGACGGCCTCATCTTCCACCGTGTGATCCCTGACTTCATGATCCAGGGCGGCGGCTTCAGCCCGGAGATGCAGCAGAAGGAAACCGCGCCTCCGATCGAGAACGAGGCAAAGAACGGCCTCAAGAACGTCAAAGGCAGCATCGCCATGGCACGCACCCCCAATCCGCACAGCGCCAGTTCCCAGTTCTTCATCAATCTGAAAGACAACTCCTTCCTCGACTACCCGGGACAGGACGGCTGGGGCTACTGCGTCTTTGGCAAGGTGACCAAGGGTCAGGAAGTCGTGGATGCGATCGCCAAGGTTGCCACCACTTCCAAGGAAGGTCACCGCGATGTGCCCGTCGAGGCGATCACGATCAAGACCGCCAAAGTGGCCGAGTAAGCTCCTGCCGCTTTACCACCTAGGATTCGGACGCCAGCCGCGCGAGCGGCTGGCGTCTTTTTTCCAGGTGGTGGCGTCCAGCGCCACAAAGGGAGCAGGCGCGGCGGGATTGATGAGCGCCAGCGGCTTCGGTTACACGATGATCAATGCCTTTCCCCGTGCGCCTGTGGGTGGCGCTTCTCTTCTTTCTCTCCGGTTTTGCCGCGCTCGCCTACCAGGTGGCGTGGCAGCGCCTGCTGGTCGTTTTCGCGGGTGGCGATGTGCTGTCGATCACGATCATCGTCACGGCCTTCATGGCGGGCCTGGGCCTGGGCAGCCTGGCGGGCGGCGTGGTGGCGGATCGTGTGACAGCGCGGCGGAATCTGCTTCTCTTCGGCATCGCGGAGACGTTGATCGCGTTGTTCGGGCTGTGCAGCAGGTGGCTGCTCTATGACGTGCTGTATCAGCGGCTGGGGGGAATCGCGGAGTCACGCGTGCTGACCGCGCTGGTGCTGGTGACGGTGCTGCTGATGCCGACGCTGCTGATGGGCATGTCCCTGCCGCTGCTGGCGCGCGCGGTGATCCGGCGCGTGCCGGAGGCCGCGGTGCGGACGGGGCGGTTGTACGGGCTGAACACACTCGGCGCGGCGTTGGGCGCGTTTGGCACCACCTGGCTGCTGCTGCCGCGCGGCGGCATCGAGGGTGGCATTCATTTCGCGGCGCTGCTGAACGGCCTGTGCGTGGCGGGCGTGGTGCCGCTGCTGTTCTGGCGCGGGGAAGGGGACACCACGGGCGGTGGCGTGCCTGCGGAGGAGGCGGCGGGGCATCAGGAGAGCTTTTGCAGCCTGCGCCAGTGCCTCGTCATGGCCGCGCTGGCCGGATTCATCGCACTGGCGTTGGAGATGCTGTGGTTCCGCCTGCTGGGCGTGATGGTGAAGTCCACGGCCTTCACCTTTGGCACCTTTTTGTCCGTGTATCTCGCCTGCGCGGCGTTGGGAGCGCTGGCAGGCGCGTTGCTGGCACCGCGCGTGCAGCGGCCGGTCACGGCCTTTCTCTTCGTGCAGAGCCTCATCGGGATCACGGCGGGCCTGCTCATCGCGGCCACGGTCATGTTGCTGCCCGGCGCGCCGGAGCCGTGGCGCTCCTACCTGGACAGCTACGAGCCCATTGACGCGGGCACGGCTCTGACCCTGCTACAGCATGCGTGGCGCGGGGAACTGGCGCCGGAGCAGACGCGGATGGCCTGGATCTTCCCCGTGCTGCATCTGGGGCTGCCGCTGCTCTGGATCGGTCCGCCCGCCTTTTTGATGGGGCTGGGTTATCCGCTGCTGCAACGCGCCGCGCATGGTGACATCACCCAGGTGGGCCGCCGGGTGGGCTGGATTCAGGGTGCGGGCATCGGCGGGAACATGCTCGGCGCGGCGCTGGTCAGCACGCTGCTGCTGCCCTGGCTGGGCACGGCGGCCACCCTGCGTCTGCTGCTGGCGCTGGGCGGCGTTTTCGCGGTCATGCTGCTGCTCATGCCGGGCACCACACGCCTGCATCTGACGAAGCTCGCGCTGCTGGCGGCCACCGGGGCGGTCATCTGGCTCCTGCCGGACCAGCGCACGCTGTGGGCGCGCGCGCATGGCACCAAGCCTGAGCGCGTCGTTGTGCATGAGGACGGCGCGGGCCTGGCCGTGCTCAAAAAACCGCCCGCCGGGGCCGGACCGGACGCGCAGACGATGGTCTTCGTCAACGGCATCGGCCAGAGCTGGATTCCCTTTGGTGGTGTGCATAGCGTGCTCGGCGCGCTGCCCGTGCTGCTGCATCCCCGGCCGGAGACCATCGCTGTCATCGGTCTGGGCTCCGGGGACACGCTTTACGCTGCGGCGGCGCGGGCGGAGACGGAAAGCATCGTGTGCATCGAGATCGTCGGCGCTGCCCTCGACAATCTGCGCGCCCATGCCGCCGCCTCCGGCTACGAGGCCCTGCGCAGCCTGCTGGCGGACCCGCGCATCCGCCATGTGCGCGGGGACGGCCGCCAGTTCCTCATGACCACGGAGGCGCGCTTCGACCTCATCGAGGCGGACGCCCTGCGCCCCACCAGCGCGCACTCCGGGAACCTCTATTCCGAAGAGTACTTTCAGCTCCTGCGCCAGCGCCTGAAGCCCGGCGGCCATGCCGTCACCTGGGAGCCCACGCCGCGCGTGCGGGACACTTTTGTGCGCGTGTTCCCGCATGTGCTGGCCTTTCCGCATGTCCTGATCGGCAGCAACGAGCCCCTCCAGCCTGATCCCGATGCCGTGCGCCGCCGCCTGGCGGACCTGGAACTGCGCTACCATTTCAAAAAGGCCGGCATCGACATCCACGCCCTGTTGGAGCCCTACTTGCGCGAAAGCACGCCCTTGGGCCGCTACGATGCCTCCTTTGACCGCTCCCGACTGCACGACATCAACACCGATCTCTTCCCCAGGGACGAGTTCACCCTCCAGCCCGCCCGGTAGGGCGCGGTGTCACACACAGCCCCCGGCCTGATTCGTCATTCGACATCCGGCGTTCACCGGCCATCTTTCCGCCCATGTCCCACGAACATGAGCCCCGGATTCCTGTGCTGCCCACCCTGATGACCGCAGGGAACATTTTGTGCGGCTTTGTGGCCATCCTCCAGATCTTTGACGGCCGCCACCTCGACCTGCACCTCCACTACCACTACGCCATCCTCTTCATCCTCGCCGCCTGCCTGTTCGACGCGCTGGACGGGCGCGTGGCGCGCATGGGCGGCACGGAGAGCCCCTTCGGCCGCGAGCTCGACTCCCTTGCCGACATCGTCAGCTTCGGCGTCGCCCCCGCGCTGCTCGTGCATGACATCGTGCTCAAGGAGCTCGACACGCCCAAGGGCATCGGCTGGCTCATCTCCTGCGTGTACCTCGTGTGCGGAGCCATGCGCCTGGCGCGCTTCAACTGCCTGGCCGCCGCCGATGTGAAATGCAGCAGCAAAAGCTTCCGCGGCTGCCCCATTCCCGCCGCCGCCGGCGTCATCTCCTCCCTCACCCTCCTGCTGCTATGGCTGGACAGCAACGAGCGCGAGATCGGCAACTGGAAGTACGCCCTCGCCGGCCTCATGGCCCTGCTCTCCTACCTCATGGTCAGCAGCCTGGAGTATCCCAGCTTCAAGGCCGTGAACTGGCGCACGAAGCGCTCCTTCCACTGGGTGCTCGTCAGCATCTTCGTCATCGCCTTCACCGTTCTGAACTGGCAGTGGATGCCCTCCGTCATCTTCGTCAGCTACCTCCTCTACGGCCTCGCCCGCCCGTGGGTCAGCCGCAAATGGCGCCGGGAGATCGAGATCGAGCCCGAGCTGTCCGATACCGAAAACGTGGACGAAAACCTCGCCCTCAGCGGCAGCGAGGTCGAGCTGGACACCCCGCAGCTCTCCGCCACGGAGAAAAGGACGGCGTAGAGTCCGACAAAGGCCGCGTCCGACGAAATGGATTCCGGGTGGCCGAACAGACGAAAAGAGGCAAAAAGAACATGGAACAGGTTTTCACGAGGAACCTTTTATGGATGCCCCCTTCCCGCTCCAGATCATGCGGGCATCACATTCGCCGAGGCGTTTCGCTTCTCCAACGCGGCCAGCCTTTCGACCAGCGGCGGATGGGAGTAGTGCAGCGCCACGGTCAGCGGATGGGGCTGCGGATGGGCCAGATTCTCGGTGGAGAGCTTCTTGAGCGCGGTCATGAGCGGCGGGGCCGTGCAGGCATCCGCCGCGAAGGCATCCGCCTGGAATTCATGCCGCCGGCTGACCGCGCTGGAGACGAGGCCGAGCAGCAGGCCGAGCGGCTGATACAAAAAGGCAAAAAACACCAGTCCCAGCCCCACAGGCCGCCCGGAAACACCAAAGGCCTGAAAAAACGCCGGGGATTGCAGCGCCAGATGCAACAGGCCGAACATCAGGCCCGTCTCCGCCAGGCCGATGGTGATCTGCACCGGCACGTGCCGCAGCTTGCAGTGGCCGATCTCATGCGCCAGCACGGCGAGCAGCTCGTCCTCCGTGTGCTTCTCCACCAGCGTGTCAAACAGCGCGATCCGCTTCGTTTTGCCAAAGCCTGCGAAAAAGGCGTTCGCCTTCGACGAACGGCGTGATCCGTCCACCACGGACACATCCGCCACGGGAAACTTGAGCCGCTGCGCCAGCGCCAGGATCGCCGTGCGCAGGCTGCCTTCCCCCAGAGGCGTGAATTTCAGGAAAAGAGGCATCAGCAGGCGCGGGGAGAGCCAGGTCATCAGCAGGCTGAAACCTGTCACGCACAGCCATGCCCACACCGCCGCGAGGGGCTGGGTTTGGAAGAACCACACGATGAGCGCCAGCAGCGGCACGCCCAGCACCAGCATCAGCAGCATCCCTTTCACACGGTCCAGGATGAAGGTGCCCGGCGTGGTGCGGTTGAAGCCAAACTCCGCCTCGACGCCGAAGGTGTCCCAGGCCTCGAAGGGCAGGGAGAGGAGCGACTTGACCAGCACGATGACGCCGATCACCGCCACCTGCGTCCACAATTCACCCCAGCCCCAGGCGGCCGTTGTACGATCGAGCCAGGCAAATCCGCCCGCCCACCAGAATCCGAGCAGCACGGCGAGGAAGAACGCGTTCTGGATCAGATCGAGCCGCGCGGACTTGCCCGCATACTCCGCTCCTTTTTTCACCGTCTCCTCGTCGAACACGCCCTTCAGTCTTTCCGGCAGCGGCAGCCCGTAGCGCGCCAGATTCAGCAGTTTGGCGATCATTTCGAGATGAAACACGCCCAGGATGGCGATCAGGGCGGCGAGAAACCAGGGGTTGGACAGGTTCATGGTGGGGAAGGGGGGAAAGGTCACATGGGGCGGATGTTTTCCGCGCTGGCAAGCACTTGCAGGGCGCCATCAGGCAGTTCGAGGATGAGGCGGCCTTCTTCGTCGAGATCGATCACACGGCCAAAGGTTTCGTTCCCCTGGATGCTGGCGCGCACCTGTTTCCCAAACAGCCAGCTCCGCTCCCGCACCTCCGCCACCGCGGCGCTGAAATCGTCCTCCAGCCGCAGGAACTCCCCATGCAGAGCCCGCAGCAGCCGGCAGGCCAGGGAATTGCGGTCCACCTCCCGCACCGTGGCGCCGGGCATCCGCGCCAGCAGGGAGGTGGCGGGCAGATGCGGCGGGAAATCGATGGTGTTCACATTCAGGCCGATCCCCAGCACCAGCGCGAGGCCCCTGGCGGCGGACACCGTCTCCGCCAGCAAGCCGCTGAGCTTTCGATCCTCCAGATAGATGTCATTCGGCCACTTGATGCGCGGTGTCAGCGGCAGTTCCTCCTCGACCGCCTTGCAGACGGCCAGGGCGGCCAGGGTGGTGATGCGCGGCCACTTTTCCACCGGCGCGGGCGGTTGCACCAGCAGGGAAAACATCAAGTCCTTGCCGCGTGGCGTGATCCAGCGGTTGTCGCGCCGCCCCCGCCCGGCTGTTTGCGCCTCCGCAAACACCACCGTGCCCGGCTGCACGCTGGCGGCGCGCTCCCTCAGCCAGTCGCTGGTGGAGCCGACTTCGTCGAGCACGGTCACGTTCCAGGGCAGGTCAGGATCGTTCAAGACATCAGCGTCCAGCGGAATCATGCGCGTTTGGAGTTGGGGTCACTGGCCTCGCCATGCTGATGCAGCTCGTCGTGGTCCCCCAGGCATTCCAGATGCGTGGTGATGAGCACTGGGCGGTCCACGCTGCCCTGCACGGCATGCTCGATCTGCGTGGCGGTCCGGTGGGCGTCACGCAGGGAGACGTCGTCCGGGAAAAGCAGATGCACCTCCACGTAGTGCATCTCCCCGGCATCGCGGTGGCGCAGCGCGTGAAAGCGCAGGCCGTGCTTTTCGGTCTCGCGGCGCAGCGCGGCGTCCAGGGCCGCGTTGAGCTGTGGATCGGCGGTGTCCATCAATCCACCCACACTCTGGCACATCAGGCCGTAGCCGGTCCAGATGATGTTCGCCGCCATGACGAGGCCGCAGACCGCGTCCCACCCATGCCAGCCTGTCAGCGCCACGAGTCCCAGTCCGACCAGCGCGCCCAGGCTCGTCCACACATCCGTCAGCACATGCTTGCCATTGGATTCGAGGATCAGAGAGCCTGCCTTCTTGCCGGTGCGGACGAGGTGCCAGCCCAGCAGCGCATTGATGACCACGGTCAGTGCGGTGAGCGCCAGTCCCTCGTCCAGATTGGCCGGGGGCAGGTGCAGCACCCAGCGGCGCACGGATTCATAGATGATGAACAGGGCCGCCAGGATGATCAGCGCGCCCTCGATCCCGGCGGAGAAAAAGGCGATTTTGCTGTGTCCATAGGGGTGGTCCACATCCGCCGGCTTGTGCAGCAGCCCCAGGCTGAAGGAGGCGAACATCACCGCGGCCACATGCACGACGGACTCCGCCGCGTCCCCCAGCACGGCCGCAGATCCGGTCAGCACATAGGCCCCCACTTTCAGCACGAGCATGAGAAACCCCACGGCGAGCGAGAGGCGCATGGCGCGGGTGGTCGGTGCGGCGGAGGGCATGGGAACCTGCTATGAGCGCGGAAATGCGCCGCGTTCAACGGGGAACCTGCCCTCCGCGCAGGAAGCACGCGCCAGGACCGTATTGGAGGCCGCCATGCGCACGCTCCTGCCACTCCTCCTCGCCTCCATGACCCTGCACGCCGCTGATCCCGTCCTCTTCGTGTCCTCCTTCGCCTCCGGGGACAAGGCGGGCATCCACGCCTTCGGTTTTGATCTCGAAAAAGGCGCGCTCAAGCCGCTGCATCGCAGCACCGGCATCCAGAACCCCTTCTTCCTGGCTGTCTCGCCCGACAGCCGCTTCCTCTATGCCATCGACGCGGAGAAGTTTGGCGGCGCGGAGGATGAAAACGTGGCCGCCTTTGCCCTCGAAGGCCGCACCGGCCGGATGAAGCGCCTCAATCACCAATCCGCCCGCGGCACCGCCTCCTGCTACCTCGATGTGGACGCCACTGGCAAGACAGTGCTCGTGGCAAACTACTCGACCGGCAGCGTCGCCTCCCTCCCGGTGAAAAGCGATGGCTCGCTGGACGCGGCGGCCTCGTTTTTCCAGCACAGCGGCTCCAGCATCGACCCGGCGCGCCAGAAAGGCCCCAACGCGCACTGCTTTGTCATCAGCCCGGACAACCGCCACGCGCTGGCCGCCGATCTCGGCATCGACAAGATCATGATCTACACGCTGGACGCCGCCAGCGCGAAACTCACGCCAAACGCCGCACAGCCCTTTGCCAGGCTCACGCCCGGCAGCGGTCCGCGCCATCTTGCCTTTCACCCCGGCGGCAAGCTCGTCTATGTCATCAACGAGCTCGCCAACACCATCACCGTCTTCGACTGGAACGCCGCTGACGGCACGCTGAAAGACAAGCAAACCATCACCACGCTGCCAAAGGACTTTGCCGGCACGAGCCACACCGCTGATTTGAAGATCACGCCGGACGGAAGGCATCTCTACGGCACCAATCGCGGTCATGACAGCCTGGCCAGCTACCGCATCGCGGAGGATGGCACGCTGACGCTGCTGGCCATCCAGCCCAGCGGTGGCAAAGGTCCGCAAAACCTGCTCATCACACCAGACGGGCGCTGGTTGCTCTGCGCCAACATGCCCGGCAACAACGTCGTGGTTTTCAAGATGGATGCCGCGACCGGCCGGATCACCCCGCATGGCGACCCCGTCGAGGTCCCCATGGCCTCCTGCATCCGCTGGCTGCCATGACAGACGCCTCGCGTCATCATGATGGGTGATGTCCTCGGGTGGGGCGATGGAGTCGTGGAGCGCTGGATTTTCAATACTCCAGCACTGCATTACTCCAATGGCTTGAGTTCACAAAAGGTGGCGACGCTTTGCATGCCTGCCCGCGATCATTTCAGCGGAGGCAGCTTCGCGCTGTAATGCACGGCGCGATGGCGGTTGTCGTCGAAGGCGAAGTGCAGCCACTGCTTGTCGGCGCTGACGAAGCCGTCCGGGTAGTTCATGCGGCCTTTGGGGCCGTCCACGGACTCCTGCTGGAGGACGCGCTGATAGGGCCAGGTTTTCATGCCGTCGAAGCTGATCCACAGGGCCATGGGACTGCGGTGCTTGCTGTTCGGATTGTGCAGGATGGCCACGGTGTCGCCGCCGAGGTTGTAGAGCGTCGTCTTGCTGCCGGGATTGGGGATTTCAGTGATGGATGCGAATTCCGGCCAGGTGAGGCCGCCGTCTTTTGATTCCGCCTTGTAAAGCAGGCCGCCGAGGCCGTCCGCGCGGATGACCATGGTGATGCGTCCGTCGGGATGCTCGAAAAGATCGTTCTCCGCCCAGCCAAAGTAACGGCTGTTCGGCGTGAGGCGGATGTTGCCATGCTCGCTCCACGTTTTGCCACCGTCGCGGCTGATGAGCACGCCGTTGCGCGGATTCGTGAAGTCGCGCTCCAGTGGCGGCAACTTCTGCTGGTCATCCGGGCCGATGTAGTGCTGGAACGGGATCATGATGCGGCCGTCTTTGCAGACGATGTGCTTGCGGATGAAGGTACGGTCCTTCAGGCGGCCCGGCACTTCCATCGGCTTGCTCCAGGTCTTGAAGGAATCGTCGCTGGTGAGATACCACGAGCGCCAGTCATTGGCCCAGTGCTTCGAGTGCGTGGAGAAAAACAACGTGCTGCGCTGGCCGTGGATCATGAGTTCCGTCGGCCCCTGGCCGATGGTCTTGCCCTCGCGCGGGAATCCGACATCGAACCGCTCCAGCGGCGTCCAGGTCTTGCCCATGTCCGTGCTGCGGGTGACGCCGGTGTAGTTCAGTGGTGAGGGCTCGGTGTCGCCACCGGCGAGGATGAAGAGAATCCATGATTTGTCCGGCAACTCGCGCAGCGTGGTGTCGCAGACCATCTTGTTCGGCGTGACGCCGTCATACGGGATGCTCTTGAAGTCCTGTTTCGCATCTTCGGCGGCCTGCGCGGTCCATTTCGGATCGGGCGTGATGCTTTTCGGCAGTTTGGGCGCGAGCGCCTTGTTCACGACGACTTTTGCCAGCTTCGTCTGGGCGGCGAAATCAGACTCGGTGAACTTCACATGCAGGATCTCCGCGTCGGTGTGGCGGTTCCAATCATAAAGGATGTGGATGTCGCCGTTCGGAGCCTGGAAACCATCGGGATAGGAAACCGAGGCGCGGTCATCAATGAGCAACCCTTTGCCCCAGGTCCTGCCGTCATCTTCGGAGAGGAACGCCTTCAAGTTCGTGCGGTTCGGCAGGCGCACATTGAGCGGGCCGTTCTTCACGAGGAGGAGCTTTCCGCTGGCGAGGCGGCGGATGAAGAAACGCGCGCTGACGTTTTGAATCGTGCTTGGCAGCGGCTGGCTCCACGTCGCGCCCTTGTCGGTGGAAGTGCTCTCGCTGATGCCGTCCTTTGTGCGCGCCAGCATCCACAGGCTGCCGTCTTTGCGCTCGACGATCATGTGCTCGTCAAAGTCCGTGCGTGGAAAGGCCACACCGCCGCGACGAGTCCACGTTTTGCCTTGATCGGTGCTGGCAAAGACATTCGCCATGCGGATCACATCCAGATCCTTGTGCGCCTCCTTGTCCACGCCGGGGCCGTGCATGCGGTCGCGTGTCCAGAGTGAGACCGGAAGCAGCCAGTCGCCGTTGGAGAGCACGGTGGGCTTGTTCAGCGTGCAACCGTCCGCAAAACGCGCCGGCGCGGTCCATTTTGGCTCGGCAGCATCGGGATCATCGCAGCGGATGAACCAGTCACCACCGCGTCCGTCGAAGTAGCCGAGGCTTTGATCAAAGAAGCACCACAAACGGCCCAGCGGGTCCGTCCACAGGTTGCCGACGAGCGCCCGGCGCTCATAGCGCACGCCATTCAGCTCCCCATCCTGTGGATCGATCACCACGCGCGGCTTGCTCCACGTTTTTCCATCGTCATCGCTCGTGGCGAGCATGAAAAAGCCGTTCGGCGAATCGCCATTGCCCACCCACGCGGCCCAGATGCGGCCCTTGGGTGTGCGATCCATGCCGATGATCATGTTTCCGGGTCGCTTCTGCGCGTCATATTCCGGGCCTGGGCTGGTGGTGATGAAAGGGGGCTCCAGCGCAAGGTCGAGCAGGGCCTTGTCTTGAGCGCAAACAAGACCAGCGGCGAACAGGGAGGCAAAAATGAGGTGTTTCATGGTGGCAGGAGCGAAACGTCATTTGACGCGCCTTTCCTCATGCAGGCAGCTGTTATGATAACAGCCGCTTGCTGCCAAGTTTCGAACGAGTCGGACCGTAAACTGGCCTATGACCACTCCATTCCGCATCTGGGACCTGCACTGCCATCTCTCCGGCGTTCCCGGTTTGACGCCCGAGGAGCGTCTGACACAGCTCTTGCGTTACGCAGACCGCATGGGCATCGAGCGGCTCTGTGTGTACATGGGCATGAAATGGTCACAGGACCCCGGTCCGGACGATTTTCGCAAGCAGAACGACGAAGTGCTCCGCGCCATCGCCAAATACCCGGACCGCGCCTTCGGCTTTGTGACGCTCAATCCAAAACATGTGCCCGAATCCTTCGCGGAACTCGAACGCTGCGTCGCCAACGGCCCCATGGTCGGCGTGAAGCTCTGGGTGGCGAAACGCTGTGACGGACCGGAGATCGATCCGATCATCGCGCGGGCCGCGGAACTCAAAGCGGTCATCTTCCAGCACACCTGGTTCAAAACCAATGGCAATTATCCCGGCGAATCGACCCCGGATGATCTGGTGAAGCTCGCCAAGCGCTTTCCGGATGTGCCCATCATCTGCGGGCACACCGGCGGCACCTGGGAACTGGGCCTGCGCGCGATTCGCGATCAAAAAAACCTCTTCGCCGACCTCGCCGGTTCAGATCCCACCGCCGGCATCACCGAAATGGCCGTGCGCGAGCTGGGCGCGGAGCGCGTCATTTATGGCAGTGACTGCGGCGGGCGCAGTTTTGCCAGCCAGCTCGCCAAAGTCCACGGCGCGGCCATTTCCGACACGCAGAAGCAGCAAATCTTCCGTGAAACCCTCCGCAGCCTCATGCTGCCCATATTCAAAGTGAAAGGAATCCAAGCATGAACCGCCGCCACTTCATCCAAACGACCGCCGCGCTAGCCGCCGCCACCGCGCATGCCGCGCCGGACGAGGCGCGCATCGATGTGAACTTCTCCACCGGTTCGTGGCCATTTCGCGCGCTCCCAGCGCTCGATGGCGGCGCCTTGAGGCAGCGCGGCATCACGCAGGCGATTACCGGATCGCTGGAGGCCGTTTTGAGTCGCGATATCGCCGGTGTGAACGCCCGTCTCGCCGCTGCATGTGCGGCGTCCGGAGGCATGCTGCTTCCCGTCGGTTCCATTCATCCCGGGCTTCCCGTTTGGCGTGACGATGTGAAGCGCTGTCGTGACCAGCACGGCATGAAGGCGGTGCGCCTGCATCCGAACTACCACGGCTACACGTTGTCCGATCCCATTTTCGCCGAGGTGCTGGACACAATCACACAGGCCGGCCTGGCCATGCAGATTTGCGCGCAGATGGAGGACGCGCGCACGCAGCATCCGCTCGTCCAGGCCGCGCCTGTCGATCTAAAACCGCTGCCGGACCTCCTCGCCTCCCGCCCGCAGGCCCGCGTGATGGTGCTGAACGCCAATGCGGCCATGATCACGACCAGTCTGCGCGGCTGCACCTCCCTATGGATCGACTGCGCCATGATCGAAGGCGTGGGCGGTCTCGGCAACACGCTGAAGTCATGGCCCGCTGGAAAGCTCTGCCTCGGCACCCACGCGCCCGTGTTTTACCCCGAATCGTCTCTGCTCAAACTCCAGGAGTCCGATCTAAGCCTCGCACAGACCAGCGCGGTCACGCGGGACAATGCACGTGCATTTCTGGGGCAGGCAACCACGTTGCCTGGAAAGTAAAATGGTGGAGGCGAGGGGAGTTGAACCCCTGTCCGAATAACCGTTGCCCGTAGCGTCTCCATGCTCAGTCTCATCTTGAATCTCGGTGGCGGTTGGCTTGAGACAGCCGGCCGTTCACCCAGCGTCCTGTTGTGTCTCGTTGGTCACCCGGTCGCCCGGTGATTCAACCAGCCTGGTGGTGTCGTCAGGCAGGCTACCAGACATCGCCTGCGTGACGTCGCGGGGCTTAAGCCGCGAGAGCGAGCTCGTTAGAGTTCACATTTATGTTTTTGATCCGAGTTTTTAACGAGGCCAACGAATCATCCTCGGCATGCAGCTCCGAACTCAGGCTACCCGTCGAAACCAGTACGCCCCCGTTTTGGAGTGAGGATGAGACTACGGAGCCGGGGGAAATGTTCAACTTCTCATTCGCTGCCATCTTGCGCTGGCCGGGCAGGCTCGCCAATCTGGCCGGATGAAACGCAACCGAATCGGCCGCACCGGCATCGTCGTCACCGACATTTGCATGGGAACCATGACCTTCGGCCTCCAGGCCGATGAAAAAACCTCCTTTGCGATCATGGACCGCGCCATCGACGCCGGGATCGACTTCTTCGACACGGCGGAAATGTATCCGGTGCCGCCCAGCGCGGAGCTGTTCGGCGTGACGGAGCAGATTGTCGGCAAATGGCTCAAGGGCCGCACGCGTGGCGAGATCATCATCGCCAGCAAGGTCACCGGGCCCGGCCACGGCTGGTTCCGCCCTCCGATCCGGGGTGGATTCACCGCGCTGGACCGCCGCCAGATTTTCCAGGCCTGCGAGGACAGCCTGCGCCGTCTGCAAACGGACTACATCGACCTCTACCAGACGCACTGGCCGGATCACGGCATGGAGCAGGCCGAGACGCTCGGGGCGCTGACGGATCTCATCAAACAGGGGAAAATCCGCGCCTGGGGATCGAGCAACGAAACCTGCTGGGGCGTGATGAAGAACCTGTGGGAGGCGGAGAAGCACGGACTGGCCCGCATGGCCAGCGTGCAGAACAATTTCTCCCTCATCAACCGCCGCTGCGAGAGCGAACTGGCCCAGGTCTGCCGCAAGGAAAACGTGAGCCTGCTGCCCTACTCCCCGCTCGGCGGGGGCGTGTTGTGCGGGAAGTACAACGGCGGCGCGCTGCCCAAAGGTGCGCGTTTCACCGACTACATCCAGAATGGCGGCCCGCGCCAGAAGCGCATGGCGGCGCGCTTTGTCAATGAGCGCAGCCTGGAGACCACCGCGCGTCTTCAGGTCATCGCCGCGGACCTCGGTGTCAGTGTCACCGCCCTGGCGCTCGCTTGGAGCAAGCAGCATGACTTTGTCGCATCCACCATCGTCGGCGCGACGACCGTCGCGCAGCTCGATGAAAGCCTGAAGGCCGCCGATCTCGTCCTGAGTCCTGAAACGCTGGCCCGGATCGACGAGATTGATGCCGCCATCCCAAATCCGATGACCGAGGACGGTCTTCGTCGTCTTTGATGTGTTATTTCACCCCACCAATACTCCACTCCTCCATGAAACGTCTCCTCTCTGTCCTCCTGCTCACCTCCACACTGCTCTCCGCGGCGGATTCCGCCGGTCTCCAGCTCTACAGCCTGCGCAGCCAGTTTACACTGCGCGGCGTGCCCTGGACTCTCGACCGCGTGAAGGAATTTGGCATCAAGGAGGTCGAGCTCGCCGGCACGTACAATCTCAGCGCTGCCGATTTCAAAGCGGAACTCGACAAACGTGGTCTGATCCCTGTCAGCGGTCACTTCCCCTACGCACGCTACAAAAACGACCTCGACAACGTCGTGAAGGAGGCGAAGACGCTTGGCCTCCAATACGCCGGCTGCGCGTGGATCGACCACAAGGACAGCTTTGACGAAGCCGAGTGCCGCGACGCCATCGCCACCTTCAATCGCGCGGGCGAGGCGCTGGCGAAGGAGGGCATCAAGATGTTTTATCACCTGCACGGGTTTGAGTTCGAGAAGCATGGCGACGGCACGCTTGTGGATCTTTTCATGGCAGAAACGAAACCGGAGTTTGTGTCCGTGCAGATGGACGTGCTGTGGGTCGTCTTCCCAGGGCAGGACCCGGTGAAACTGCTCGAGAAGCATGCCGGGCGCTGGGTGCTGATGCATTTGAAGGACCTGAAGAAGGGCGTGGCCACCGGATCACTCAGCGGCAAGACGGATGTGGCGAATGATGTCGTGCTGGGCACCGGCCAAATGGACTGGAGCGCGATCCTCGCCGCCGCGCGCAAGGCGGGCGTGAGGCACTACTTCATCGAGGACGAGTCTCCCACCTCCATGGAGCAGATCCCGCAAAGCCTGGCCTTCCTGCGCACGCAGGGCTTTGAGTGATGCCGGCGGATCCTACAACGAGGCCTTTCGAGCTGCCCCGCAAGATGCCAGTCATGGTGCTGGATCACGTCTGCCTGTTGCCGGGAGGGGTGCGGCCCCTGTTTATTTTTGAGGAGCGCTACCGGCAGATGCTTGATCACGCGCTGCGCACGGACCGCATGTTTGGCATCGTGGAGCAGCGCCGGGACGGCCGGTTCCGGCCTGTTTTTTGCGCTTGTTTGGTGGCTGCCTCCGTGCTCGCGGCGGACGGCACCTCGCGGTTGATTTTGCACGGCGTGCAGCGGGTGCGTATCACCGGTTGGGCGCAGGAGACGCCTTTCCGAATCGCAGAGATCGAGCCTGTCGTCACGCAGCATGGAACCGGGGAGGAGGCGGCGCGGCTGGCCGCCGAGGTGCTTGACCTGCTGGAACATGCGCAAATGCCTGAAGCGCCGGAGAATCTTCAGATGTTGAAAAAGCTGCTGACAAACAAAAGCCCGGAACAGGTGTGTGACCTGGTCGCCTCAGTGGTGGTGAAGCGGTTTGTCGTGCAGCGGTCCATTTTGGAGGAGGTCAGCCTGCCGCGGCGCTTCGACACCCTCATTCGCGAGCTCGAAAGACCGGGCACGCTCTGACGATCACGCCTCCAGCCGCACCGGATTGGTCAGCGTGCCGATCTTTTCAATCTCCACGCTCACCACATCGCCATCCTTCATGAAGACGGGCGGTGTGCGCGCCATGCCGACGCCGTGGGGAGTTCCCGTGAGAATGACTGTGCCGGGCATCAAGGTCGTGCTGCCGCTCAGGAACTCGATCAGCGTCGGCACATCAAAGATCATGTCATTCGTGTTCCAGTCCTGCATCGTCGCGCCATTCAGCACCGTTTTGATTGCCAGGCTGTTCGGGTTCGGAATCTCGTCCGCAGTGACCAAAACGGGCCCCAGCGGACAAAACGTATCAAAACTCTTCCCCCGGCACCACTGGCCGCCGCCGCCGTGCTTCTGCCAGTCTCGCGCGCTCACGTCATTCGCGCAGGTGTAGCCCAGCACATGCCTCAAAGCGTCCGCCTTGCTCACATTCTTCGCCGTCTTGCCGATCACGACCGCAAGCTCGCATTCGTAATCCACCTTGTCGCTTTTCAGATGTGTGGGCAGGAGGATTGGTTCGCCCGGATGCTGTATCACATTGGGCAACTTCATGAACACCACCGGATGCTGCGGGATCGCCGCCTTCGTCTCCTCCGCGTGGAATTTGTAGTTCAGCCCGATGCACACAATCGCGACCGGCTGGATTGGCGCGAGCAGCTTCACCACCTCCGCTTTTCGGTCCGTCACGCGATGCTCGCCGAAAATGTCACCTTCGATGACGAGCGCCGTTCCATCGGCCTGCTGCGCGGCTTGTGCGATGTGTCCTTGCGAGTCGGAGTAGCGGATGATTTTCATGGTTTAAAGAGAGCGCCGGTTCCAGACCACCAGTTCGTCGTATTTGGCGCCGCTGCCGCCGAAAAGATCCAGCGCGCTGCCCACCGTGCCATCGACGCGGCCGTGGCTCAGCACGTCGATGCGCTTCAAATCGTCGAGATGACGGATTCCGCCCGCGTAGGTCATCGGAATCGGCGAATGCCCGCCCAGAAAGCTCACCAGCGCCCCGTCGATGCCCTCGCACTTTCCCTCCACATCGACGGCGTGGATCAAAAACTCCGCGCAATGCCCCGCCAGCCATTGCAGTGACTCCGGCGTCACTTCCAGCGTCGTGAGCGTCTGCCAGCGGTTCATCGCCACCGTCCAGCCTTTCGCTGAGGCCTTGCAACTGAGGTCGATCACGAGTTTTTCGCGTCCGGTGGCAGCGACCATTTTTTGGAGCCGCGTTTCACTGAACGTTCCGTCTGTTTCGAAAAGATAGCTCGTCACGATCACATGACTGGCTCCGGCGTCGAGATACTCCGCCGCGTTTTCCGGCCGGATGCCGCCGCCGATCTGCAAACCGCCCGGAAACGCGCGAACCGCCGACTTCGCGGCCTCTTCATTGCCTTTGCCGAGCAGGATCACGTGCCCGCCGGTGAGGCCGTCGCGCTTGTATAGCTCCGCGTACCATGCCGCGTCTCGATCGCTGACAAAGTTCGTCTTCAAACCCGCGCCATCATCCCGCAGGGAGGAACCAACGATCTGCTTCACGCGGCCGTCGTGGAGGTCAATGCAGGGGCGGAATCGGGTCATGGGGAAAGGTGAATTTGGGGCTCCAGATTTGGAATGGATCTCTTCCTCCTACTCTTCCTCTCCATCGCTTCAAGGGCGCAAGATCAGCAGTTTGTGGCCGTTGAGCCGAATCCATGTGTTGGTGTTCTCTCACGGCCGCTCTGGCTCCTACTCCCGCTTCTGCACCAGATGCCCGGCCGTTTGAATCGCGGCTTTCACTGGACCACGGAGGGAACATTGATACATGCGGGAAGTCATGAGTCTCAGCGAGGAAGAAAGGGCCATCTATGAGTGGCAGATGTGGGTGCCCGGCATGGGTGAGGCCGGTCAAGTCAGGCTGAAGGCCGCCAGCGTGCTCGTCTCGCGTGTGGGCGGGCTGGGCGGGCTGGTGGCGCTGGAACTGGCCGCGGCGGGCGTGGGAAAGCTCGTCCTGGCCCATGGCGGAGACTTGCAACCTGCGGATCTGAACCGTCAGCTTCTGCAAACCCACGACCACATCGGCAAGCCGCGCATGGATTCCATCGTCCGCCGCCTGCGCGAGCTAAATCCGCGCTGCGAGGTCATTGGAGTGCCTGAAAATGTGAGTGATGCCAATGCCGCTGCGCTGGTAGGGCAGGCGGACATCGTGGTGGATGCCGCGCCGATGTTTCAGGAGCGTCTGGCCTTGAACGCGGCGGCTTGCCGCGCCGGGAGGCCACTGGTAGAGTGTGCCATGCACACGCTGGAGGCCAGCGTGACCACCTTCATCCCCGGGGTGACCGGCTGCCTGGCTTGCTATGTGCCCGAGGTGCCGCCGACCTGGAAACGGCAGTTTCCTGTCTTTGGCGCCGTCTCTGGCACCGCGGCCTGCATCGGCGCGATGGAGGTGATCAAACTCATCACGGGCATCGGCAGGCCGCTGGCGGGTGAGTTACTGTCGATGGACCTGGAGACCATGCAGTTCCGCAAGGTCCGGCTGCCGAAACGCGCCGACTGCGCGGTGTGCGGGGCAGGTTGAGGCGCTTCAGGCGAGTCCGCGCGTGCGCATCTCGGCCAGCGTCCAATCATACTCCCTCACGAGCTGGTCCACCACATCACCGCTGCGCATTTCCGGTGGCAGCACCTCCCAGGTGTAGGTCTCCATCTCGATGTGGCCGCATTTCGCCGGATGCCGGGCCAGCCAGTCCATCGCACCGAGCAGATGGGCGCGCGTGCTGTCAAAGGGCGCGCCGGGCTGCGCATGAATGGGGATGTGGAAATGCACGCGCCATTCGTCCCCGAGCTGGCCGGGCTGCGCCGCGGCAAAGGCCAGCGCATCCGGCAGGTCGGTGAAACGGCGCAGTGGTTGCTCCGGGCCGTAGCTGGCGATGACCTGATGAAAATAAACCGGCTCGTCAAAGGCGCGCAGCTTCTCCACCGCCTCCGGCGTGGGGCGCAGGCTGAGCGCGGAGCTGAAATGCAGCTTGCTGAGGCGGACGCCGGCGCCCGTGATGCGGTCCAGCGCCGTGGCCGCGTCTTCGAACTCGATGGCCAGGTGGCAGGTGTCATAGTTCAGGCCGATGAAGCGGAAGAAGTCCTTGTCGCCCGGATTTTGGTCGAGATAGAGGCCGAAGAACTTGAGCGTCTCCCCGCTGGTCTCAAAAAGGCCGAGCGGCTCGGGCTCCAGGCCCAGGTGAAGGTCCTGCCCGCTTTTTTCTGCCACCTTTTCGATGTGCTGGCGGCAGAGGCGCAGGTTTTCGAAGATGGCACGCAGCTCATCCGCGCCGACACCGAAGGTCTTGTGCGAGCCGGGCAGGGTGGACACGCTGCCGCTCACATCCGGCGGCAGCAGTTCGGCGAGCAGGTCGAAAAGCAGGCAGGTGTAGTCCAGCCGCTCGCGCGTGGTCCAGTCCGGCTGGAAGACATGCTCCTTCACGCGCTGGCCGTGGAAGGCACCATAGGGGAAGCCGTTGATGGTGAAGACGTAGCAGTCGTTCTGGTCAAGCCATCTCTTGAACTCGGCCAGCTTTCCCGGCGCGCGGAGCTCGACCGCGGCCTGATGACTGAGCCGGAGGCCGATCCCGTAGGGTTTGCCGCTTGCCACACGCTCCCGGACCCGCAGGGTGTGCTCCTTCAGCCCGCGCCAGGTCTCCTCCCACGTTTCGCCGCGGTGGATGTTCGTGCAGTAGCCGAGATGGATGTCGTGATGAAGACGCATGAGGGCGGTGAAAAAGCCCCGGCACGCCGCGAAGGCAAGCGCGCATCACAGCCTGTGCGCATCTTGCAGGGCAGGGGATTTTTTTTCGCCAGGGAGGGCACGTTTCCGCATTCGACAAAGCGACTCCGCCCTTCACCATTTCCCCCATGGTTCTCCCCCTGCTGCGCGAAATGCTCCACACGCCTGTGGTGGACATTTTGCACCTGCTGAAGCGCTCCACCGGCATGACTGTGGGGGAACTGAGCACGGCCATGAACATGAGCTACATGGGGGTGAAGCAGCACTGCGATGAACTGGTGAAAAAAGGCATGCTGGACACCTGGCGTCGTCCCAAGCCCGCCGGCCGGCCGGAAAAGCTCTACCGCATCACCCGTGCGTTGGACCCGCTCTTTGCGACGGACGGGTCCACGCTGGTGGTCGAACTGCTGGCTGCCGCGCAAAAGGTGTACGGAGAGACAGCCGCCGCAAAGCTGCTCTACACCTGGTTTCAAGCCAAGACAGACAGCCTGGCGCAGCGGCTCGAAGGCAAGGATTCGCTGCTCAAGCGCGCCCGCTCGCTCGCCCGCCTGCGCACGGCGGACGGCTGCCTCTCCAACGTGCATGAGGATGAGTCCACCGGCATGATTTCCCTTGTCGAACACCACCTGCCGATGCGCAGCATCGCCGATGCGCATGGGATTGTGCAGGAACTGGAGTGTGAGATGATCGAACGGTTGCTCCAGTGTGACATCCGCCGCACGGTGGAAGAAGTCTCCGGCCTTGTCCGTGTTACTTTCCAGCTCATCCCGCGTGGTTGAGCGAAGGTCGGCCCCTCGCCGAGCCTCAATCCCCAGAAACAATCCCTTTCCACCTCGTCAGGCACGATGCGCTTCCGTTCGATTCTCTTGCTCCTTACCGTTCTTCCCTCCTGCAACACTCCCAACACCCTCCTGCCATCTTGGCAGCAGGATACTGCTTTGATCTACAACGGCCAGGCCGCCGCGCAGGCCCAGCAATCCACCACGCCACATCTCGTGGCCCGCGCGTGCTACGGCAGCCCGGAGCAGATGGGGCGGTTGCTCGCCACGCAGGATGACTCGCCAGCTCGGGTGAAAAACCTCGCCGTCATGGGAGACGGCACGCTCGCCATGGGATTCAGCGATGCGGCCACCGGCAGGTGGTTGGAAATGCAGGAGTGCGGCGGTCAGATCTTTGTCGCCGGCCTCCCTCAGCAAGCTTATCGCATTCACGTGCAGAATCTGACGCCCATGCCCCTCGATCTGGCTGTGGGAGTGGATGGCAAAGATTTGGTGACCGGCAAAACCGCCTCATGGAGCCGCTCCAGCCTGCGCCTTGACGCCAAAAGGGCCCTCATCCTCGACCGTCATGCTTCCACGAGCCGTCCGCTGCTGTTCCGCACGGTGCAGGGTGATCACGCGCTGTTTGAGACTCATCCCTCCGGAACGGTGGGCCTCATCCAGGTCGCCGCCTGGCTTGCCAAGGACGCTCCGAGCGTCACCGGCCAGAAAATCCGCCCCAGCCAGTATGCGCCGGGCACCATCATCCCGTGGGACAGGCCGGAGCAGTACCGCTGATCACGCCAGGATGTCCGTGACGACCTTTCCAAACACATCGGTGAGGCGGAAATCGCGGCCCGCGTAGCGGTAGGTGAGCTTTTCGTGGTCGAGGCCGAGCTGGTGCAGGATGGTGGCGTGCAGATCGTGGACGTGGACGGGGTTCTCCTCGGCGTTCATGCCGAGCTCGTCGGAGGTGCCGTAGGCCAGGCCGCCGCGGATGCCGCCACCGGCCAGCAGCGTGCTGAAAGCGGTGTGATGATGGTCGCGGCCACGCTTCATCGGATCGGTCTTCTTGTTCTTGTCCTGGTTTTCCTGAGAGTAGGGCGTGCGGCCAAACTCGCCGGTCCACACGACGAGCGTGTCATCGAGCAGGCCGCGCTGTTTGAGATCGCTGATGAGCGCGGCGGATGCTTGGTCGCTGTCGGCGCAGAGTTCGGGATGGCGTTTGTAGTGGTCGCTGTGCGTGTCCCATGGCTGGTTGTTGCTGCTGGTGTAATAGACGCTGATGAAGCGCACGCCGGACTCCGCGAGGCGGCGGGCGAGCAGGCAGGAGCGGCCAAAGGGCGTGTCGCCATACATCTCGCGCATCTTGGGCGGCTCCTTGCTGATGTCGAAGGCGTCGCTGGCGGCGGTTTGCATGCGGTAGGCCGTTTCCATCGCCTTGATCTGCGATTCGAGCGCGGAATCGTGCTCGCGGCGTGCGGCGTGGATGCCATTGAGCCGCTGAACGAGGTCGAGCTGGCGGCGCTGAACGGGCAGCGGGAGCTCGGGATTGCGCACATTGGCCACGAGCTTGTCCACGGCCATGTCGGAGGTGATGACGCCGGTGGCCTGATACTCGGCGGGGAGGAAGGAATTGCTCCAAAGCGCCGGTCCCACGACGATGTTC
Source organism: Verrucomicrobiaceae bacterium (assembly GCA_015075365.1). Lineage (GTDB taxonomy): Bacteria > Verrucomicrobiota > Verrucomicrobiia > Verrucomicrobiales > Verrucomicrobiaceae > Prosthecobacter. The sequence goes on along the minus strand of JABTUN010000002.1, from coordinate 260,849 downwards.
GGCGTGGGCCTCAGCACGACAAAGCCGGGCAGGTTCTCATTTTCGCTGCCGAGGCCGTAAAGCACCCACGAACCGAGCGAGGGGCGGATCGGCTGGATGTTGCCGGTGTTCATCATGAGCAGCGCGGGCTCATGATTCGGCACGTTCGTGTGCATCGAGCGGATGACGCAGCAGTCGTCGATCACGCTGCCGAGGCGCGGCAGGCTCTCGCTGACCTCGATGCCGCTCTGGCCGCGCTTTTCGAAACGCAGCGGCGAAGACATGAAGCCGCTGGTCTTCGGCGCCTTGTAGAGCTTTCCGGAAGGCTGCTGGCCTTCATGTTTCTTCAGCGCGGGCTTCGGATCGAAGGTGTCGATGTGCGACGGCCCGCCGTTCATGAAAAGGAAGATCACACGCTTCGCCCGCGGCGTGATCTGCTGCCGTGGAGCCGCGCCGAGCATGCCTGAAAGCCCGATCGCGCCAAAGCCGGCCGAGAGACGCTGCAAGGCATCCCGGCGTGACATGCTGGAGGTCAGTTCAGTCCACATAGCTCATCTCATTGGTGGCGAGCAGCGCCTGCGCGAACTGCTCCCAGGTGCTCAGGCCGGCTTCAGCGGGTTGTTGGAGGAAACTCCGCGCCAGCTCGATCTCCTCCGGCAGCGGCTCGCGGGCAAACAGCAGTTCGTAGGCAAAACGGATGCGCTCCGCCTCATCACCGGCGTGCTGCTGGAGGCGCTGCGCGAGCTTTTTCGCCTGCCCGATGATGAAGGGGCTGTTCATCACAAAGAGCTTCTGCGTGGGCGTCGTGCTCTCCGAGCGGCGTGCGGCATGCACGTTCGCATCCGGGTAGTCGAAGAGCATGAGTGTCTTGTTCAGCTCCTTGCGGCTGACCTGGCTGTAAAGCGTGCGCTTGTGATGCTCCGCCGCGTTGAGGTCGAGCGAACGGCCTCCCTCGAGGTTCAAAGCGCCGCTGGCAGCCAGGATCGCATCACGCAGTGGCTCAATCGGAAGGCGCTTGCGGTTCATGCGCCACAGGTGCTCGTTCGCCTCATCAATTTGCGCATTGGCGGCGCTGCCCTGGCTGCCTTGGCGGTATGTGGTGGAGAGCACGAGCTCGCGAATGAGTCGCTTCACCGACCAGCCGTCCTTCATGAAGCGCAGGGCGAGATCATCCAGCAGCGCCGGATGCGTGGGCTTGTCTCCCATCGCGCCGAAGTTGCTCGTCGTGCGTGCCAGCGGGCGGCCGAAAAGCATGTCCCACACGCGATTGACCATCACACGGGCCGTCAGCGGGTTCTCGGCACTGGCGATGAGTTTCGCCAGTTCGGCGCGACCGCTGCCCTGCTGAAACTTCACGGGCTCGTTCTTGCTCAGCACCTGCAGCCAGCCGCGTGGCGCGATCTCCGCTGGAGCCTCCACATCACCACGCAGGTAGATGGGCAGATCGTGAGGCTTTTCATCGCGCACGATGTGCAGCGTGCCGGGGTCCATTTTTTCGGCGTTGGTCTTCTCGTCTTCGTCTTTGCCATCCGGCCGCAGGCTCACTTTTTTCACCGAGGCGAACACGCCGGCCATCGCGTAGTAATCACGCGTCGAGACAGGGTCGAATTTGTGATCGTGGCAGCGTGCGCAGGCCACTGTGAGGCCGAGGAAGGTCTGCGAAACGGTGTCCACCTGCTCCGCCCACTCCTCCGCCTGCACATCGAGCCGGCCGCGGGCATACAACTTGTGGCCGAGACCGAGAAAACCGAGCGCGGGCAGGTCCGCCTTGTTCTGCGGCTCGATCAAATCCACCGCGAGTTGCTTCTCGATGAACGCGTCGTAGCGCAGATCGGCATTGAACGCGGCGACAACCCAGTCACGATAGCGCCACGCATTGGGGAGATTGAGCGAGGTGTTGTTTCCCACCTGATGCGCCTGATCCTCGGCATAGCGGGCCAGATTCAGCCACATCGAGGCCATCCGCTCGCCGAAGGCGCGACGGCCGATAAGATCATCCACCAGCCGCTCATAGGCTCCAGGCCTCACATCGGCCAAAAAAGCCCGCGTCTCCTCCGGCGTGGGCGGCAGGCCCGTGAGGTCGAAAAACACGCGACGCAGCAAAACACGCGGATCGGCCTCGCGAGTGGGCGTGAGGTCGTTCTTCTCCATCTGCGCCAAGATGAAGTGATCCACACGACCCCGTGGCCAAGCTCTGTCCTTCACCAGCGGCAGCTTTTGCGTCTTCGGCGGCACGAAGGACCAGTGCTGGCGTGCCTTCACCCAATCAATGCCAGCAGGCTCCGCCGCATGCACGAGCAAGTGCGACGACAGAGCCAGGATGAGAGCGACGACGGTGAATTTTGACACGTGCAAACAACGCATCCAGCCACTCACTTTTTCCGTTGGTCAGCGAACAGCCTCCGCATCGCGTCCATGAGCACCTTCTCGACCTGCTGGTGAACCGGACTTCCGGCGACTGGCCTCTGGACGGGCGGGCAAGGCGGCCTAGTGTCCGCACCGCATGGATGACTTCCTGGTGATCGAGAAAGTGACAAAACGCTTTGGCGCGGTGCGCGCGGTGGACTGCATCACGCTGCGGATTGCGTGTGGGGAGTCATTTTCCCTGCTGGGGCCGAGCGGATGCGGGAAGACGACACTTTTGCGGATGATCGCGGGCTTTGAGCGGCCGGACGAGGGGCGCATCCTGCTGGAGGGAGAGGACATCACCACGCTGCCGCCGGAGCGGCGGCCGGTGAACACGGTGTTTCAAAACTACGCGCTTTTTCCGCATCTCTCCGTGGAGGAGAACATCGGCTTCGGGCTGAAGATGGCAGGGGTGGAGCGCGGGGAGGCGCGGCAGCGCGTGGCGCGGATGCTGGAGTTGGTGAAGATGCAGGACCAGCGGGCGAAACGCCCGGCACAGCTCAGCGGCGGCCAGAAGCAGCGTGTGGCGATCGCCCGCGCGCTGGTGAACCAGCCGCGCGTGCTGTTGCTGGATGAGCCGCTGGCGGCTCTGGACCTGAAACTGCGCCAGCACATGCTGGGGGAACTGCACGCGATCCACCAGGAGGTGGGGACGACTTTCATCTATGTGACACATGACCAGGGGGAGGCGATCAGCCTGAGCGACCGGATCGCGGTGCTGAACGCGGGCCGGGTGGAGCAGGTGGACACGCCCGCGAGGCTGTACGAGGCGCCGGGCAGCCATTTTGTGGCGGCGTTTGTCGGGGATGCGAATTTCCTGCCTGCACGGGTGCTGGAGGTGCGGCACGAGGGCTACGTGCGCGTGGCCTGCGAGGAGTTGGGCAATCCGCTGGCGTGCACGGCGCTGCCGCTGAGCGCCGGGCAGCAGGCGCGGCTGATGGTGCGGCCGGAGAAGCTGCTAATCACCCGCGAGCGGCCGGAGGCGGGCGAGCGCGTGAACGTGTGGGCCGGCACGATCACGGATGTGACGTATTTCGGGGCGTATCTTCGCTTTGTCGTGCAGGCGGGGGAGACGGCGCTGCTGGTGCAGATGGCGAACAACCGCTTTGCATCGTCCGGGACCGTGCCGGGCCGTGGGGAGCGCGTGTATGTGAGCTTTCACCCGGAGGAGGCGCGTGTCGTGGCGGCTGACAGCCAGGGGTGACGCCGCATGTCATGTTTTAAGACCAGCAAGGCCACGTTTAACCCATCCCGCCATGTCACGCCGCCGCGAAACGCTTCTCACCCTGCCGTCCCTGGCCTGGATGCTGGTGTTTTTTGCCATTCCGGCGGGACTGGTCGTGGCGATGGCGTTCCGCCCTTCGGACCTGAGGGGCGGGGCGGGGGAGGGGTGGACGCTGGAGACGCTGCGCACGGTGGCGCGGGCGGATTACCTGCCGGTGGTGTGGCGCACGGTGTGGATGAGCGCGGCGACGACCGCGCTGTGCGTGACGATCGCGCTGCCGGTGGCGTTCCACCTGGTGCGGGTGGCGGAGTTGTGGCGGCGCATGCTCCTGCTGCTGATCATCGTGCCCTTCCTGACGAATTTCATCATTCGTGTGTTCGCCTGGAAGTCACTGCTGCACCCGGAGGGGCTGCTGACGCAGGCGCTGGTGCGGGGCGGGGTGGTGGCGGAGGATGCGCTGCTGCTGAACAACGCGGGGGCGGTGCTGCTGGTGCTGGTGTACACGCATCTGCCCTTTGCCATCCTGCCATTGTATGCCGCGGCGGAGAAGTTTGAGATGCCGCTGCTGGACGCGGCACGGGATCTAGGCGCGGGACCGCTGCGTGCGCTGGCGGGCGTTTGGCTGCCCGGCGTGCGGCGCGGCATCGTGTCCGCCTGCATCATGGTCTTTGTCTGCACGCTGGGGCAGTATGTCATCCCGCAGTTTGTCGGCGGTCCGCAGGACGAGATGCTGGGCAACAAGATCACGCAGCGCGCCTTTGGGGATCGCAATTTGCCGCATGCCAGCGCGCTGGCGGCCTGCCTGCTGATGGCGGTGCTGGTGCCGATGCTGCTGACGGCGCTGTGGCGGCGGGCGCGTGGAAAGGAGGCCGTGTCATGAGGCGGTCGGTGTTTCCAGCACTCGTGACGCTGCTGGTGCTGGTGTTTCTGCTCTCGCCACTGGCGGTGCTGGTGGTGAATTCATTCAACGCGTCCCGTTTTGGCGGGCAGTGGGAAGGCTTCACCTGGCAATGGTATGAGAGGCTGCGGGAGGCGGACGAGGTGTGGGCGGCGCTGGTCGTGACGCTGAAGATCGCCGCGCTGTCCTCCGTCACGGCCATGGTGCTGGGGACGCTGGCCGCGTATGCGCTGCACCGCCACCGCTCGTGGTTGCAAACGGCGCATGGCGCGCTGGTGACCGTGCCGCTGGTGATGCCGGACCTGCTGATGGGCATGTCCTTGCTGGCGTTCTTTGTGTCCACGGGCGTCGAACTGGGAATGACCACGATCTGGATCGCGCATGTGACTTTTTGCGTGAGTTTTGTGGCGATGGTGGTGCTGGGACGGCTGCAGGATTTTGACTTCACCCTGCTGGATGCCGCGCGCGATCTCGGCGCGCCGCCATGGGAGGCGGCGCGCCGCGTGTTGGTGCCGTTGCTGCTGCCGGGCATCCTGGCGGGCGGCCTGCTGGCCTTCACGCTGTCGATTGATGACTATGTCATCACCTTTTTCGTCAGCGGTCCGGGCACCACCACGCTGCCGTTGCGTGTGGCCAGCATGATGAAGGGCCGCAACCTGCCCATGATCAACGCGCTGAGCACGCTGATGATTGCCGGCACCTTCCTGCTGGCCGCGCTGGCCTTCCGCCTGCAGCGCGGGCGCGCGTGAGCGCCCCCGCGCGGCAGGTGTTGCCGTTTTGCCGACGCGCTTTGTTAATTGAAGGCGGGGACTTTGGCCACGGCAAGGATGCGCATGGAGACGCTGTGGTCCCGAACGTGGATAGTCACGGTTTCACCGGGGATACGGCGCAGGACGGCGCGTCCCAGCGGGGCGTCCACGGAGACGCGGCCATGGTCGGCATCGGCCTCATGATGGGGGACGACCTGGATGGTGAGGTCCGGATCGTGAAGGGCGCTGAGCTCATTGAGCGGGCGCAGGGTGACGTGATCGTAAAAGGAGATGGGCGTTGGATTCATTTGTTGAAAGAGTCAAGGTGAGGGAGGGCGCGCCGGATTTGCGCGTTAGCAGGCGGCATCTCCGCGTGACGGGAGGTGCGTGCGTGCGTGGTGGAATCCGGCGCGTGGTATGGATCAGGCCAGCTTGCCAGCCTGGCGCGCGACCTGCATGGAGTGGATCAGGCAGCGCGGGCGCGACTGCCTGACGAAGGAGCGGACGGCATCGCGCGCGTCGTCCTCGGTGTCCGCGGCGATTTCGTAGCGGGCGTCTGAGGTGACGGTGCCGAAGGATTCCCGCTGGAGGAGGGAGCAGGTGACCAGCCAGGAGGGGCGCTCCAGGAGGCGGGCGCGATCAAGAGATGATTCGAAGAGTTTCATGATGAGAATGAAGTGAATGGGTTGGACTGAAAGAAGCATGCGTGATCGACGAGCAGGCACGAGCGGCCTGCACGGACACGGAACTGCCGCGGGCGCGGGGAAGGGAGCAGGGCGTGCGCGCCGGTCTGAGGCACATCGCCAAGGCACCGCCCATCAACGCCAAGGCGCGGTGGGCTGGGTGGATGAGTCGTCAGGACGAAGAGTCCCGCGTGTTTGCGGACAGCCCTGCCCAGAACAGTGGCTGCCCGCTTACAGTCGGCTGGCGCAGAGCCGGTGGCTGGCCGGCATGACCGCACGGCTCACCCTCTGCATGCAGACATGCACGGGATGGAGCGAGATCGGTTTCATGCGTGGATGGTAAGCGATGATTCCGAAAAGGAAACGACATTTTGCCGCAGCTCGAATCCTGCATGGATTCAGGCCGCAAACATGCAAGAAGCGCCAGCGGGCCTTGCTGAGAAGTGCGAGCGATGGTGCTGCTGCGATGCGTCTTGGCGCGGCTCAGGTGATCTCCGGAACCACGAAGGGCTCACGATACTTGTCTTTGAGCATGGCGTTGGCGGCATCGTGGTCGATGAAGCGCTCTTCTTTTCCGTTCATCTTCAGCACGGGGCCTAGGGTGAGCTTGTCCTTGCCCAGATCGACGTCGTTTTTCGCCAGATGCTCCTTCATGCGCCCAAAGGTCTCCGCGGCGAATGAGTCGCCCTTGATCGCTTCGAGGATGGCATCGGGATTCTCCTTCGCGCCGAGGCGGTGGCTGATGTTGCCGGTGTGGCAGAGGGCGCTGGAGAGATGGCCCTCCAGGATGTCCGCGTGCAGATCGTCCACGCGGCGGCTGCGGCAGGCATTGATGAAGTTTTTGAAGTGGTCCTCCGCTCCGGAGAATTTCTTGATCTCCTTGCCGTCCTTGTCGAGCGCCACGGCTCCGCTGTAGCTGCTCACGACCACGGTGCCGCCCTCGCACTCGACGATGACTCCCACGCCCGCGCCTTTGTACTTGTCCATGTCCTTGCTGTCCTTCGAGGAGGGCAGACCGCGCACTTCGAAGATCAGCGGAGCCTTTTCGTAGCCGTGGTAAATGATCTGTGTGTTCGCCGTCTCGCCATCGTCCTCGTAACCGAGGCGGCCGCCGACGCTCCACACGCTGGGAGCGAGCTCCATCTCACCCAGGAACCAGCGGGCAATATCCATCTGGTGAATGCCTTGGTTGCCGAGGTCGCCATTGCCGTAGTCCCAGGTCCAGTGCCAGTCGTAGTGCAAGCGCTTGCGGGTGAGCGGCTTCTTCGGGCCGGGGCCGCACCACAGATCGTACTCGACGCTCTCCGGCACTTTTTGCTCGCCCTCGGCCTTGCCGATGCTGGCGCGGCGTTTGTAGCAGAGGCCGCGGGAGAGGAGGATTTTGCCAAGATTGCCGTCCTGGACGTATTTCACCGCCGCTGCGAGGCCGGTGCGGCTGGAGCGGGCCTGCGTGCCGGTCTGGACGATCTTGGAATGTTTCCGCGCGGCTTTCACGATCTGACGGCCTTCCCACACGCAGTGGGAGACGGGTTTCTCGACATACACATCCTTGCCCGCCTGGATGGCCCAGATGGAGGCCAGCGCGTGCCAGTGATTCGGTGTGGCAATGCTGACGGCGTCGATGGACTTGTCGTCAAACACACGGCGCATGTCCGTGTATTGCGTGACTTTGATCTTCTCTTTGTCGAGCGCCTGGACGTGCTTGCTCATCACGTTGCTATCCACGTCACAGAGCGCCGCGAGCCTCACGCCCTCGTTCTTGAGGCCTTTATAGCCGCTGATGTGGCCCGCGCCGCGGCCGCCAAAGCCGATCACGGCCATGTTGATGGTATCCCCGGGGCTTTTCTGCGCCCAAGAGGTTTTGGCGATGTAGAAAACGCCGGTGGTGGCGGCGACGGACTGGGTGAGGAAGCGGCGGCGGTTGGTCATGGCGGGCTGAGTACGTCGAAGAGCCGTGCGGACCTTCCGAAAATTGAGGCAACGGGCATGGAAGTTAAAAATTGGCAGGTGCGAAGGATCGAGGCGTGTATTGAAATGGCGCGCGGTTTGCTGCTATAAGCAGGCGCATGAATTTCGACCTGAAACTGACGACGCAGCATGAGCAGCTTCTGTTTGTGGCCGTGTGCGTTGTCACCGGCCTGCTGCTCATCAGTTTTGTCCGCATCTGGGTGCTGCTGCGCGGATGCAAGCGCCTGCGGGAGCGGGAGGAGCGCCTGGAGCGGCAGATTCTCGACCAGCAGAAAGAGCTGATGGCGGTGCGCGCGGACGCGGCGGCGTGGCGCGGGGAGATGCAGCGGCAGTTTGACGGCTTCCGCTCGGAGGCTTCTCAGAGGCAAGGGGAGGCGCTGCGGCACGGCGCGGAGGTGCAGCGGCGGCTGGATGTGGCGTTGGAGAAGCACGAGCGGCAGGTTTTCGAACTCCAGGCTTCCCTGGACGCGGCGCGGCGCATGTGCGCGGAACTGCCGGACGCCAAGGCGCGCATCATCGAACTGGAGCGGCAGTTGGGCGCTGAGAATGGCCGCGCCACCAACGGTGCGTCCATGCCCCGGTCGGAGGAATTGCAGGCGCTTGCCGTGGCGGCCAAATCGGTGGCCCACCTGCCAGTGCTACCATCCATGGAAGCGCTCGAGGGGCAGGGAGACGATCCTCTGCCGGATGTGACGGCGATGCAGGATGACCTGGCGACCGTGCAGCAACGGAACACGGAGCTGCAGCGCGCCCTGATGCTGGCGCGGCGCCGGAAGGCCCCGCCGCGCAAGTCACGGCGGTGAACTGGGGCGCTTGGTGGCGGCGGCAGGGACAAAAACGGGCGGGAAACGCTTTTTTGGGAAGGGAAACGGGCCGGAGATTGACACTGCGCGCGCGAGCGGATTAATCTTCAAATTCCCGAATATTTCCCACGTCCCCGTCGCAGACTCCCTCTCCCGTTCATGCTTTACAACAACGACAAATACATCCTCGAACTGCTCCAGGAGGCCGGACTGGTCGAGGAGCGTGACATCTTGCAGGCCGAGCAGGGAAAAAAGCAGGGGGAGAGCTCCCTGGAGGCACTGGTGAAGTCCGGTGTCATCTCTGACGAGCAGGTGGCGCAGACGGTCGCGGTGAACTCCGGCATGGAGTATGTGGATTTGCATGGTTTTGAGCCTCATCCGGGCCTGAAGTCCCTGATGACGCTGGAAACGGCGCTGCGTTACAAGATCGCGCCGCTGGGTACGTCCGGCACGGCGTTGCAGATCGTCGTGTCCGATCCATATGACTTCGAGACACTCGACGCGCTGCCGCATGTGCTGCAGCCGGAGCTGGAGTTCTTCTGCTCGACGCCCGCGCTCATCAAGACGCTCCAGGCAAACATTTTCGGCAACGAGGCGGTGATGGGGGGCGGCTTCAAGAAAAGCGCGGACTCCAGCGCCTCCGACGACGACGCGCCGGTCATCAAGCTGGTGACGAACATGCTGATGGAGGCTTTCAAGAACAAGGCCTCTGACATCCACATCGAGCCGCTGGAGAAGGACATCCGCGTGCGCTTCCGCATGGACGGCGTGCTGGTGGATGTGGAGCACCACCCGAAGCGCCTGCACGCCGCCATCATCGGCCGCATCAAGATCCTCACCGGGTCGATGCAGCTCGATGAAAAGCGTGTGCCGCAGGACGGGCGCATCCAGATGAATTATAACGACAAGGAGGTGGACATGCGTGTGTCCGTCATCCCCACCAACCACGGCGAAAGCGTGGTCATGCGTGTGCTGGACAAGAGCAGCCTACGCCTGGGCCTCTCCGACCTGGGCTTCCTGACAGACGACCAGGCCAGCTTTGAGCAGCTCATCACGCTGCCGGACGGCATCATCCTTGTGACCGGTCCGACGGGCTCCGGCAAGACGACGACACTCTACGCCTGCCTGCACTTCATCAACCGGCCGGACAAGAAGATCATCACGGTGGAGGACCCGGTCGAGTACGAGCTGGCTGGCATCAACCAGGTGGGTGTGAAGGAAGATGTGGGAATGACCTTTGCCGCCGCGCTGCGCGCCATGCTCCGCCAGGCACCCAACATCATCATGCTGGGGGAAATTCGCGACTTGGAGACCGCCTCCATTGCCATTCAGGCCTCCCTGACCGGCCACCTGGTGTTCTCCACCCTGCACACGAACGACGCGCCGAGCGCGGTGGCGCGTCTCGCGGACATCGGCGTGAAGCCCTTCCTCATCGCCTCCGCCGTGCGCGCCATCGAGGCCCAGCGCCTCGTGCGCAAGCTCTGCGGCGACTGCAAGTCCCCCTCCTCCCTGAGTGATCGTGAACTGCGCGCCCTGGGACTGGAGGTCGCGCAGATGGTGGACGCGTCCATCTACGGCCCGGCAGGCTGCTCGAAGTGCCGCCAGGGCGGTTACCGCGGGCGCATGAGCCTCGTGGAGATCTTCAAGGTGGACGACGAGGTCCGCACCATGATCAACCAGCAGCTCACCACGCCGCAGTTGCGCAAACGCGCCCGCGAGCTGGGCATGCGCACCCTGCGTGAGGATGGCATCCGCAAGGTGCTGTCCGGCCTGACCACCGCCGACGAGGTGATCGAAGCCACCATGGCCGACGCCGACTGATCTCATCACAACCACGAACCGAATTCCCTCTTTTTCTCACTCAAGACCATGACAGCCCAGAACGTGGTAGATATGCTTCACAATCGCGGTGTGATCGACGCCGGCCAGGCCGACGACATCGCCAGTGATGCCGTGCGCAACGGCAAGGACATCCTGCAGGTGCTGCTCGACTACGGCATCTACACCAGCGAGGACGAGTTCTGGGCTCATGTGGCCGAGGAGCTGGGGGCGGAGCATTTCGACCTCGAAAACTACGAGCCCGCGCCCTCGGTCGTGGGGCTGATCCCCGCCGGCATGGCGCGTCTTTACGGTGCCTTCCCCATCACGCTCGACGGACAGGGCCTGCATGTCGCCTTCACCGACCCGCTTAATCCGCAGCTCGCCGAGGACCTGCGTTTCGGTCTCGGCAAGAGCATCGTGCCGGTGGTGGCGCGGCGCAGCCAGGTGCAGGCGCTGATTGACAAGCACTACGGCAGTGGAGCGCCCAGCATCGAGGAGATCTTTGGTCAGTTGGGCAAGGCCGGGCAGGCCCAGAGCGCCGAGCAGGAGGCCAATTCGGCCCCGATCGTCAAATTTGTCGATCTCGTCATGCAGCAGGCCATCAAGGAGCGCGCCAGTGACATCCATTTCGAGCCCTTCGAGCGCGAGTTCAAAATCCGCTATCGTGTGGACGGTGCCTTGTATGAAATGGCCCCGCCGCCCGTGCATCTCGCCAATTCCGTCATCTCCCGCGTCAAGGTCATGGCGAACATGAACATCGCCGAGCGGCGCATCCCGCAGGACGGTCGTATCATGACCACCGTCAACGGCAAGGCCGTGGACATGCGCGTCAACTCCCTCCCCACCCAGCACGGCGAGTCCGTGGTGCTCCGCGTGCTCGACCGCTCCTCCATCCAGCTTGAGCTCTCGGACCTGGGGATGTCGGAGCCGCTGCGCAACTACATCGAGGAAACGATCCACAAGCCGAACGGCATCTTCATCGTCACCGGTCCCACCGGCGCGGGAAAGACCACCACGCTCTACGCCTGCCTGCGCAAGATCAACACGGTGGACTGCAAGCTGCTCACCGCCGAGGACCCCGTCGAGTACGAACTCGACGGCATCATGCAGGTTCCCATCAACGAGGGTGTCGGGCTCACCTTTGCCAAGGCGTTGCGCTCTTTCCTGCGCCAGGACCCGGACCGCATCATGGTCGGCGAGATGCGCGACCTTGAAACCGCGCAGATTGCCATCCAGGCATCCCTCACGGGCCACTTGGTGCTCAGCACGCTCCACACGAATGACTCCGCCGGTGCGGTGACGCGTCTTGTGGACATGGGGGTGGAGCCCTTCCTCGTCTCCGCCACGCTGGAGGGCGTGCTGGCCCAGCGCCTCCTGCGCACCATCTGCAAATCCTGCAAAGCACCCTACGATCCGAACATCCATATCCTCAACCAGCTCAATCTCAGCCGTGAGGACATCGGCGGACGTCCCTTCTACACCGGTTCCGGCTGCTCCACCTGCGCCAACAGTGGTTACAAGGGCCGCCGTGGCATTTACGAGCTGCTCGACATCACGGACCCGCTGCGGGACCTGATCACCGGCCGCGCGCCCACTCTTGTTCTCCGCCAGAAGGCCATCGAGCTGGGCATGGTAACCCTGCGTGAAGACGGCCTGCGCAGCATCTACGACGGCGAGACGACGGTGGAGGAAGTCCTCAAGTATACCTGATCGACGGGAGGAGCAGCCGGCCCGCGTGCGAAGTTCTGCTTCCCATGCGGCGGGCGAGCGTCTAAAACGCCCGGCATGTCACCGGTCCTCGCCGCGCATCAAATCACCAAGAAGTTTCCCGGCGTCACGGCGCTGAAGGATGTGTCCTTTGACCTCCACGCGGGGGAGATTCATGCCCTGTGCGGTGAAAACGGCGCGGGAAAGAGCACGCTCATCAAGCTGCTCTCCGGAATCCATCCGCACGGCAGCTACGAGGGACGTTTTGAGGTCGCCGGCATGGAGGCGCGTTTCGCGGGCATCAGTGACGCGGCGGCGGCGGGTATCGCGGTGATTTATCAGGAGCTGGCGCTGGTGGAGGAGATGACGGTGGCGGAAAACATCTTCCTGGGCTGCGAGCCGCGCCGCCTGGGCTGCTTCATTGACTGGCCTCGTGTGCAGAAAGAGGCGCGCGCGTTGCTGGAGCGCTTCCGGGTGGAACTGGACCCCGCCGCGCGGGTGTCCAGCCTGGGTGTGGGGCAAAAGCAGCTGGTGGAGATCGTGAAGGCGCTGGCCAAGGACAGCCGCATCCTCATCCTCGATGAGCCGACTGCCGCGCTGGCGCAGCATGAGGTGCTCATCCTGCTGGACATCCTGCGGGACCTCCGCTGTCGCGGCATCGCCTGCATCTACATCTCCCACAAGCTCGATGAGGTCTTTTCCGTGGCGGACCGCATCACGGTGCTGCGGGACGGCAGCTCGGTCACGACGCTGGAGGCCGCGCGCACGAACAAGGCGGAGATCATCCGTCACATGGTCGGGCGGGAGATCACCGACCTCTTTCCGCGCCGTGGCAGCACGCCTGGAGAAACCTTGCTGCGCGTGGAAAACCTGACCGTGGCCGGCGAGGACGGCGGGCAGGCCCGCCTGAAGGACATCGACCTGGAACTCCGCGCGGGGGAGGTGCTCGGTATCGGCGGACTGATGGGCGCGGGCCGTACGGAGCTGATGATGCATTTGTTTGGCGCGTGGGGACGCCGTGTGACAGGCAGCGTGACCCTGTGCGGGCGGGAACTGCCCGGCGGAGATCCGCGCCGCAGTATTGAAAGCGGCATCGTGCTCGCAAGCGAGGACCGCCGCCGCTACGGGTTGGTGCTGGAGCATGACATCGGCTTCAATCTGTCGCTTTCCTCGCTACGGGCGATCACGCGCGGCGGGTTCCTCCGCCGGCACGCGGAGATCACGCGGAACCAGGCGGTTTTCAGCGAGCTGCGCGTGAAGGCCACGGGCCTGGAGGCCGTGGTGGGCCGTCTCTCCGGCGGCAACCAGCAAAAAGTGGTCCTGGGCAAGGCGCTGCTGGCCACCCCGCAGGTCATCCTGCTGGACGAGCCGACGCGCGGCATCGACGTGGGCGCGAAGCTGGAGATTTACGAGATCATCAACAAGCTCACGGAGCAGGGGAAGGCGGTGCTTCTCGTGTCCAGCGAGCTGCCGGAGCTCATCGGCATGAGCGACCGCATCCTGATGCTGCGGGAGGGGCGCGTGGGCGGCTGTTTCACGCGCGCGGAGGCCACACAGGAGAAGCTGATGCACGCGGCGATGGTGGAGTGACATGAGGGCCATCCTTGACGCCCGCGCGGCGCGTGGCAGGTAAAACACGCTCATGAAAGTCATCCGCACCGCTGATCCCGACCACGCCGCCTTTGCCGCCAGCCTGAACCGCCGTGCCGAGGCCAGCGAAGCCGTACGTGAGGTGGTCTCCACCGTGATCCGGGCCGTGCGTGAGCGTGGCGACGAGGCGGTGCTGGACTTCACGGCGAAGTTTGACGGCGCGCAACTCACCCCTGCGCAGATGCGCATCCCGCAGGCCAGGCTCGACGAGGCATGGGACAGCGCGGACGCCGCTCTCAAGGCAGCGCTGGAGGCATCACACCGGAATGTGGCGGCTTTTGCGAAGCGCAGCCTGCGCCAGGACTGGAGCGCTGTGAATGAACAGGGGGCCACGGTGGGAGAGGTGTTTCATCCCTTTGAGCGTGTGGGCTGCTATGTCCCCGGCGGCAGCGCGCCGCTCGTTTCCACCGTGATGATGACCGTGGCCATCGCCGCGGCGGCCGGGGTGCCGGAAATCGTCGTCTGCACTCCCTGCGGACGTGACGGCACGGTGAACGCCGGCTTGCTGGCTGCGCTAAAGCTGGCCGGTGCCACGGAGGTCTATCAAATCGGCGGTTCGCAGGCCATCGCCGCCATGGCCTTCGGCACGCAGACAATTCAACCAGTGGCCAAAATCTTCGGTCCGGGCAACAGCTATGTCGTGGAGGCAAAACGGCAGGCATTTGGCGTGTGCGCCATCGACTTGCTCCCCGGCCCCAGCGAGGTGCTCATCCTGGCGGATGCGTCCGGCAATCCTGCCTTCATCGCGGCGGACATCCTGGCGCAGGCGGAGCACGGGAAGGACAGCATGGCCGGATTCATCACCGATGACGCGGCGCTGCTCGACGCGGTGATCGCGGAGGTGGACCAGCAGTCGCGCACGCTCAGCCGGCAGGCGCAGCTCGGCCCCGTGCTGGAAAAGGGCGTGTTTCTCATGCAGGTGGGCACTTTGGAGGAGGGCGCGCGGCTGGTGAATGACTTCGCGCCGGAGCACCTGAGCCTCATCACCACCCGCGAGGAGGTGATTCTGCCGCTCATCCGCACGGCGGGCGCGATTTTCCTCGGCAATCACTCCCCGGTGGCCGTGGGTGACTTCCTCGCCGGCCCTAGTCACACGCTGCCTACAGGTGGATCCGGCAAATCGTTCCCCGGCATCACCGCGGACATGTTTCAGCGCCGAACCAGCATCATCCGGCTCGACGCGGCCAGTTGCGCGAAGTCGGAGCCGGTGGTGCGTGCCTTCGCGGCGGTGGAGGGTCTCGACGCGCACGGACGCTCGGTGGCCATTCGCACGGAGGCGTGAGGTTCCATCACTGCCTCAAGCGCTGAACTGGATGGCGGCGATCTTTTCCGCCATGTCGTGGCTGGCGCAAAAGACGAGCTCGGCGGCCGCGGCGCGTGAGAGGCGCGCGCGCATGCGGATGACCTCGCCCACGCTCTGTCCGTCCACAAAGGCCTCCACGGGGCGGTTTTGCGGGTCAAGGCTGCGGATTTCCACACAGGTGTCCGGGGAAAGCAGCGCGCTGCGCCAGTGCGCGGGCTCCAGCACATTCGAGCCGACGATCAACCACGCGGGTGTGTCCGCGAGCAGCGGCGAGGCACCCATGCTGCGCGCGTACGCAGTGCTGCCGGCGGCGGTGGCCACCAGCGCGCCGTCACTGACCAGCTTCGGGATGCGCGGCACGCCGTTGACGATCACCTCCAGCCAGGCGGACTGGCTGGTGGAGCGCTCCAGCCAGGCGTCGTTGAACCCGTGTGCCGTGCGTGTGGTGCCGTCCGGGCTGTCGAACTCCAGGAAGAGCATGGGTAACTGCCGGAAGATCACATCCGTCGGAGGGAAGGGGTGGGCGCTGACCTGTTCCGGCGCGTTTAGCAGAAAGCCGAGATGGCCCGCGTTGATGCCAAAGAAGGGAAGGCGCAGCCGCCAATGCTCGCGGATGCTGCGCAGCATCGCGCCGTCGCCACCGATGACAGTGATGAAGTCGGCATTGCCGGCCTCCACACCGTTTCCAATGAGCGGCGCGGCCAGCGTTTGGGCCTTGGGGTTTTTGGGGGCTGTCTGGAGGTGGTAGCGTGCGTTTTCCAGCGTGCCGCGCGCCCAGGTGCCGGGAACCGGGGCGCGGTAAAGGCCGTAGCGCTCGATGTAGGCCAGCGCGCGTGGATGCAGCAGGCCGCTGACGGATTCTCCCCGGCTCAAACGCTCGCGGATCGTGGTGCTGGCACCTTCGACGAGCAGATCTATGACGCGGGCTTGCGGCGGCAGGTCGTGCGGGTCCAGCGGGAAGCCGGGCCGGTGCAGCACGGCGAAGCGGGCGCTCTGCCACAGCTCCGTGCCGCGTGCCCAGGTGCGCTGGATGGCGGACGCGCCCTGCGCGCCTCCCGCGATGAGATCCGCGCCCACGACATGCCACACTTCATGCTCCACCTCGAAGCGTGTCTGCAGCTCGTGATTTCGGGAGAAAGTTTCGCGCTCGAAGTCGCTCAGATCGACATGCACGCCCGGGATGCCGCTGAAGACGATGTCCGCCAACGTGGCGCGGTACACGGGCGGCACGCTGTCAGTCACCGGCTTGTCCGGCCGCGGGCCGCAGGGGATGACGCGCACCTCGTCAAAATGCGTCGTCAGCGCGCGCGCGATTTGCGCGTGATGGCTGCCGGGCGGATTGAAACTGCCACCGAAGATGGCGAGGCGGTGCATGCACCCATGTTGGCGGCGGTTTGCGAAAAGGGAAATTTGAAATTTCACCATGCCCGTCGAGCCTGCGCCGTATGGAGCATTTTGACTTTGACCTGGTGGTGATCGGCGGCGGCAGCGCGGGCTATGCGGCGGCGCGCACCGCTCACGGTGAAGGGCTGAAGGTGGCGGTCATCGATGGCGCGGCGGAACTCGGCGGCCTGTGCATCCTGCGGGGGTGCATGCCCAGCAAGACGCTGATCGAGTCCGCCAACCGCCAGATCGTCGTGCGCCATGCGGCGGAGTTTGGACTGCGGGCGGAGTCGCAGGGTGTGGACCTGCGGCGTATCCGGGATCGAAAGCGGGCGCTGATCGCGGATTTCGCCGGTTACCGGCAGGGGCAGTTGGAGGACGGGCGCTTCGTCCTGCACCGCGGCACGGCGGCGTTTGTGGACGATCATGCCTTGGAGGTGAGATTGCGGGACGGCGGCGCGGGTTTCCGCGTGACCGCGCGCAGTTTCGTCATCGCCACCGGCTCGCAGGTGCATGTGCCGCCCGTGCCGGGGCTGGCGGAAACCGGGTTTTGGACCAGTGACGACGTGCTGGACGCCGCCGATCTGCCCAGAACCGTCGCCGTGCTCGGCGGCGGGGCGATCGCCCTGGAGATGGCGCATTACCTGGAGGCCATGGGCTGCGGCGTGACGCTCATCCAGCGCAGCGGGCAGCTTTTGACCGGGCTGGACCGGGAATGCAGCGATTCCGTGCGCGCGGCCTATGAGCGGCGTGGCATCCGGGTTCACTGCGGCACGCATCTGACTTCCGTGACGACCGTGGAGGGGCAAAAACGGGTGGAGTTCACCCAGGACGGCCACACGCACGCCATCCGGGTCAATGAGGTGCTGCTGGCGATGGGGCGGCAGCCCGCCACGGCAGGGCTGGAACTGCATGCGGCTCATGTCAGGCTGAACAAGGGCAAGATCATCGTGAACGACCGCATGCAGACTTCCCGGCCGCACATTTTCGCCGCCGGGGATGTGTGCAGCCCGCTGGATGTGGTGCATGTGGCCATCCAGCAGGGGGAGATTGCCGCGCGGAACGCCGCCCGTCTGCTGCGGGGCGGGGAGGTGTCCGAGGCGATGGACTACCGCCTGCTGCTCTTCGGCGTCTTTTCCCAGCCACAGGTGGCGGTGGTGGGGCAGACCGCGGAAAAGCTGCGGGAGGCGGGTATTCCCTTTGTGGAGGCCAGCTACCCCTTCAACGACCATGGGAAATCCATGGTCATGGGGGAAATGGATGGCTTTGTGAAGATGCTGGCCCATGCGGAGACAGGGGAGCTCCTGGGGGCCTGTGTCGTCGGTCCGGAGGCCACCGAACTCATCCACGAGGTCGCGGTGGCGATGCATTTCCGGTCCACCGCGCGGCAGTTCCTGACCATTCCGCACTACCACCCGACGCTGAGCGAAATCTGGACCTATCCGGCGGAGGAAATCGCTGAAAAGCTGGGTTGATGAACTGCTTGAACCGTTACATTTGAGTAGGCCCGGGGTCAAAACAGCATGGGTTGGAGGTCACCTTCCTCCTCCACCTTGGGGCGTCGCTTCCGTGCCTTCGGTTCATCTTCCTCTGCCGGGGCTTCAGGGGCTGCGAGAGGCTGCGGAGGCGTTTGCGGCTGGGGTTCGATGGCGACAGGGGCGGGAATGGGCTCAGGCACTTGGTCAGCGTTTGTGTTACGCTCATCTAAATCCTTTGTAACAAGTAATTTAGAATGAGTTGGCACGCTCTGATCGTGATGAGAGTCCACGCTGTCTGGCTCTGGTTTTGTAACGCGTCTGACGTTCTTTTTTGCGTTCCGGTGGCGGTGCAATTCGACTCGCCGGGCGGTCAGGCCCCGAACTTTGGAAGCGTTACCGTTGTGGCGGGCAAAGTTCGGGAACATAAGCTTTCCACCCAACTCTTCGAGCCAGCCCGCATGCATGAGAGCGTCAGTAAAGCCCTTCTTGCCACATAGCTTGTCGAGAAACTCTTTTGTAACGCCTAGATCGTTCGGATTGACGGCGTTCAACTCCGCCCAGGACCATAGACGAACAAGTTTTCCAACCACGGCATCTTCATCCAGCCGCAGCCTGCTGGCGATGGTGCAGATTTCCGGTTTGTCGGGCGTGGAGACTTCGATTTTGATCCAGGGACGGCGCATGGCAGCCGAAATTGGCCTGGGTCGTCGGTGTCGTCAATGTGACATTCCAGGCGTTACAAATAGTTGAGCACAGACGGCCACTCCATCTCCGTCTCCCCATGCATGACTTCCGCCAGCACGGGCACGTCCGGCAGGAATTTCTCCAGCACCATACGGTTGCTGATGCTGGCCGGATCGCGCTCGTCGTGGACGTGGTTGAGGATCAGACCCGCGCAGGTCATGCCGCGTGCCTGGATGTTGCGGACGGTGAGCAGGGTGTGGTTCAGGCAACCGAGCTTGTTGTTCACGACCACCAGGACTGGCAGGGCCAGGCGCTGGGCCAGATCCGCCATCGTCGCAAAGCCGTTCAACGGCACCTCCCAGCCGCCCGCACCCTCCACCAGAACGTGGTCAAATCGCCCCGCCAGTTCCTCGAAGGCGGCGAGCGCCGGATTCAGTTCCACGGGGCGGTTTTCCATCAAAGCGGCGGCGAAGGGGGCGGCTGGCACCTTGAACCAGACCGGATTGACCTCGTCCAGGCTCAATCCAGGGCTGCTGGCATCCAGCAGGTGCAGCGCGTCCTCCCGGCCGCCGCAGACAAAGGGCTTGAAACCCGCCGCCGTCCGCCCGGACCGGCGCAGGGCCTCCAGCAGCAGGCAGGTGACGTAGGTCTTGCCCGCGTCCGTGTCCGTCCCGGTGATGAAATAATGCGTGGCAGTCATTTCCGGCTGCGGGAGGTCTTTTTGGGCTTGGGCGGAGCCGCCGGGGCGGCCTGAAGCAGCGGGATGCTGTGAATCTCAAACGGGGCCGCGGTGGCGCTGTCGAATTCGGCCGCCGCGCCCAGTCCGATCCTTGCGATCTCCTCCGCCGACAGATCCTGGTCATAAGCTGCCTGCATGGCCCCCAGAGCGAAATCACGGCCCGATCCCGCCGCCCAGAACTTGTGGAACTGTTGCGCGCTGCGGTAGGAGTAAAGGGCGAAGATGCCGTGCGGATTGGCCGCCACGCCGTAGAACTGGGTCGTCTCGTATTCCTCCCCCTTGTCCGGCATGGCGGACATGAAGTACTCCGCCTTCAGCCAGGCGTGCGCGTGGCGGAAGGTCTCAAAGATGGCCTCGCAGGAGGAAAAGTCCCGCGGTCGCTCCGGATTGGCAAAGTAGCTGTTGAGCACCACCAGGCTGGCGGAGGTGCCTGTCAGGCCGATCAAGGTGTCACCGACCCGGGTGATTTTGGTCTTGTTGATGACATGCTGCGCGCGCTGGCGCAGGGAGCCGAGGCAGCTGAGGGTATCCGCGCCGATGCAGGCGACGCCGTTTTTCTGGGTGACGACAATGGTGGACATGCGGCGTGACCCCTAGCGGGAACCGCCCGCCGCCGCAACTGTGCTCAGCGTTCCGCGTTGATGAAAAAAAGCCCGGCAGGCGGACCTGCCGGGCTTTTGGAGGAGGATGGCGGGTGCTCGTTAGATGCTGGCGGCATTGTATTCCCAGCCGGCACGCACGGCGGCGCGCTGGATGAGCTTGTTGGCGTCGGCGTTGTCCGTGGTCTGCGTGGCGCTGTCCCAGCGGATGACCTTGCCGGGGTTGGTGATGCCGAAGTTGCCGAAGAGGCAGAGCTTGGTCAGCGGCACACTGTAGTCGAAGTTGCTGCCGGCGGTCTTGTCCTGCTCGATGGCCTTGACGAGCTCGAGCTGCGGCTTGCCGGGGGCCAGGGAGCGCTCCAAGGTCTTGGGCGTCTCCTTGAAGAACTTGGCCAGCTTGGCGCGGTTGCCGAGGATCTCGAGGTTCTCGCAGTAATCACCATTGTTGAGGATGGTGTCCTCGTCGCCCACGATCATGAAGCCGCCGGCGATCTTGCCGAAATCACGGCCTTCTTCGAGCTTGGCGGGGCGGGCGGGCTTCATGGGCACGTCGGCGTTTTTGCCTTCATACCAGTGGAGCTTCACTTCGCCGTATTTGGCGTGCTTGAAGGAGCAGACGACGTGGGACCAGGCGGGCCAGCTCAGATCGGTCAATTCACCGACCTCGGCCTCGATTTGGTAGGGTTCGCCGAGCTCGCAGGCCCAGAAGGGACCGTCCATGATGTGGCAGCCCATGTCACCCATGGCACCGGCGCCGAATTCGCGGTGGCCGCGCCAGGCAAACGGGTGCAGGCCGGGGACGTAGGGCATGTCGGGCACCTGGGCCAGCCAGTCCTGCCATTTCACATGCTCCGGAGCGGTGCCGATGGCCTCGGCGGCGTTGGCTTCCTCCTTGCGGCGGGGCTTCGGGGCGGCCTTGCCGGTATAAATGTCCTTGGCCTGATTGCCCTGCGGCCAGATGGGGCGGTTGGTCCAGACGTGGATTTCCTTCACGTTGCCGACGACGCCGGCGTTCATCCATTCCTTGAGCTGGCGGATCTGCTCGCCGGTGTGGCCCTGGTTGCCCATGTTGGTTTTGACGCCCTTCTTCTTGGCGGCCTCATGGAGCTGGTTGGCCTCCCAGATGCGGTTGACGAGGGGTTTCTGCACGCAGACGTGCTTGCCGCGCTTGATGGCCTCCATGGCGGCGGGGTAGTGCGCGTGGTCGGGTGTGGAGACGGTGACGAGGTCGATCTTGTCGCCCATGGTCTCGAACATCTCCTTGAAGGAGGTGAACATCTTGGCGTTCGGATACTTCTTCTGCGCATCGGCGAGGCGTTTCGTGTCAATGTCACAGATGGCGACGACGTTGGCGCCTTCACCGGCGATGGCGATGTCAGACGCGCCCTTGCCACCGGCGCCGCCGATGCCGGCGACATTGAGCTTTTTCGCGGCGTCCTGGCCGAGCAGGAGGTTCGGGACAAAAATGCCCCCGGCGGAAAGCGCGGTGGTGCGGAGGAAGGCGCGGCGGTTGGGGAAGAGTGAGGGCTTCATGGTAGGATGGAGAGAGAGGGCCGCGAGGATAGCGGCGGTGCGTGGATGAACGCAACGGAAAAGGCGCGTCCTTCGTGAATGTGCTTTTTGTGCTTGGCGATTCATGGTCCGGGCGGCTAAAAGGCCGGATGGACTTTGCCAAATTCGCCGCCGAGCTCTCCGGTCTTGTCTGGGGGCTGCCTCTAATCGTGCTGCTTTTTGGCACGCATGTGTTTCTGACCATCCGCACCGGGTTCATCCAACGCTTCATTCCGCGGGCCATCAAGATATCGCTCTCGCGTGAGAAGGAAGGTGAGGGGGATGTGTCCCAGTTCGGCGCGCTGATGACGGCGCTGGCGGCGACAATCGGCGCGGGAAATATCATCGGCGTGGCGGGCGCGGTGGCCACCGGCGGGCCGGGCGCGGTGTTCTGGATGTGGCTGACCGGCGTGTTTGGCATTGCCACGAAGTACTCGGAGGCGGTGCTCGCGGTGAAGTACCGCGTGCAGATGCCGGACGGCAGCTACGCGGGCGGCCCGATGTATGCCTTGGAGCGCGGTCTGGGGCAAAAGTGGCTCGGTGTGGTGTTCGCCGCCTTCACCTGCGTGGCCGCGTTTGGCATCGGCAACATGTTCCAGGCAAACGCGGTGGTGGAGACGCTCAAGGAGTGGATCAAGCCCGGCGAGGAGGCGGATCAGGTGCTGCGCTGGGTCGCGGGCCTGGTGATGGCTGCGATCACCGGCGCGGTGATCCTTGGCGGCGTGAAGAGCATCGCGAAGGTGTGCGGAGTGCTCGTTCCCGTCATGGCGCTGGGCTACATCCTGGGCTGCGTGCTCATCTTAATCAAGAACGCGGCACTGCTGCCCGGGGCGCTGGGGGAGATCTGGGACGGTGCTTTTGCCGGACAGGCGGCGGTGGGCGGTTTTGTAGGCGCGACTATCCGTCAGGCCGTTCAGGCAGGGATTGCGCGGGGTCTGTTTTCAAACGAGTCCGGTCTCGGCAGCGCCCCGATCGTCGCGGCGGCGGCGCAGACACGGAATCCCGTGCGCCAGGCGCTGGTGAGCAGCACCGCCACATTTTGGGACACGGTGGTGGTATGCGCCCTGACGGGCCTGGTGATCGTCAGCAGCGGCCACTGGAAGGAGGGGCTGGGCAAAGGAGCGCTGACCAACGCGGCCTTTGAGGAACTGCATACGATCGGTCCCATCTTTCTGCTCTTCGGGCTGATGACCTTTGTCTTCTCCTCCATCCTCGGCTGGTGCTACTACGGTGAAAAGGCGGCGGAATACCTCGTCGGGCCGCGCGCGGTGAAGCCCTACCGCATCCTGTGGGTGATCATGGTGCTGGTGGGATCGGTCCAGCCTGCGGCGGCGGTGATGGATTTCTCCGACGCTGCCAACGGCCTCATGGCCGTGCCGAATCTGATCGCCCTCATCTGTCTGAGCGGCGTCATCGTGGCCGAAACGAAGGCCAGCGCGGCGGATCTGACCGGCAAGGACTGAAAAAGTCCGCCCTCAGGCTTGCAACATCGTCAGCGGCCTCTATTTTGGCCGCCCTTCGACCACTGCCTCATGGTGTAATGGTAACACAGCAGATTCTGAATCTGTTATTCAAGGTTCGAATCCTTGTGAGGCAACCATCCTGCTGAAGCAGGCGCGCCCGGTCACTTCGTCGTCATGACAAACACCCCGTTCCAGCTTTCCGGTGGCGTTTGCACGAGCTGCGCGCAGCGCGTCACGAACACCTGCGTCAGCTTGTCGTTCAGGCCGAGGTCGCAGGCCTGCTGGAAGGCGCCAGCGGCCTCCGTGAAGCGTCCGTCGCGGTAATGCACCATGCCGGTCTCGAACGCGGCGAGTCCGGCCGGAGCCGCTATCTCCCCCGGACCGAGCACGGTGAAGATCTCGACGGGCTTTGCTTTGCCCTTCACAGCGATCAAATCGACGCTTCGGCAAAGGAAGCGCTCGTGGACATGCGGATGGATGCTCTCGCTGATGATGAGGTCGATCTCATACTGCTTGGTCACGCCTTCGAGGCGGGAGGCGAGGTTCACGGAGTCGCCGATGACGGTGAGGTCCATTTTTTCATAGGGATCGGCGGAGCCAATGTTGCCGACGACGACATTTCCCTGGTGGATGCCCATGCCGATACGCAGCGGGGACATGCCGCGCGCCTGCCAGCCGATGTTCTGCTCGGCGAGCACGCGTCGCATGTGGAGGGCTGTTTCCACAGCGGCGATGGCGTCCTGGCGGTAGCCGTCCTCGTCCGGTTGCGCCCGCGTGCTGCCCCACAGGGCCATCACCGCGTCACCGATGAACTTGTCCACCAGGCCGCGATGCTGGAACACGCAGGCGACCATGCCGGTGAGGTATTCGTTGAGCAGCTTGACGACCTCGGAGGGAGACAGCTTCTCCGAGATGCTGGTGAAGCCGCGGATGTCGGAGAAAAACATCGTCACACGCCGCTCCACGCCGCCCAGCGTGGTGTAGAGGCCCTCGCGGTCCGCCATCATCTCACGCGCCAGCTCCGGGGAGGTGTAGCGGGCCAGGAAGTGCCGCAGCTTGCTCCGTTCGCGGCGTTGCAGCACCCACTGGCCGGTGAGGCTGCTGCCGCCGCAGAAAGCGATGCCGAGGATGAAGGGCAGCGCGGCAGCCTCGATGTCCGCATGCTCGAAAGCCAGCCATGAAAGACCGTGCGCGGCGAGTCCTGCCAGCACGAGCGCCCCCACGCAGAGGGCAGGCACGCGCACCCAGCGCACGATCGCCCATGCGCTTAGCGCGGCGGCCAGCATGGACACCCAGCGCGTCCACTCCGGCGCCTCGTGGATGAAGGATCGTGCGAGCAGCGCCGTGAGAGCGTGCGCATGCACCTGCACACCCGGCACGTGCCCCAGCGGCGTATCCTGCAGATCCTGCAGATCGCTGGCGATGGCGCCGATGAGGATGGTTTTGTCGCGGAAGACTTTTCCGCCGGCGAGATTCGCCTCCCAGAGCTCCGGCACGAACAACTGGAACAGCGAAAACGGCGCATACGCGGACCCTTCGCAGAATCGAATGCGGGAGCTGCGCGGCAGGCGGTGCACGATGTCCGGCTGCATGTTGCGTCCCAGCACGAGCGCCGCGGCAGGATACGAGGCGTCATCCGGGTCTGTCACGACCGCTCGGTGGCTTTGCAGCGCCTCCGCCTCGGAAGGGGTGACATGCCATTGAACCGAGCGGATGCGCTCGTCCGCGTCCGGCCAGAGTGTGAGGATGCCGGTGTTCAGTGGGTCAGGTTCCGGGCCGGTGATGGCAGGGGTGGGAGACACGAGCTGGGTCACCGTGGCATTGCCGATGAGCGAATCCTCAAACTTGGCACCAAGGATCACTTTCCCACGATGACGCTCCAGCGCCTCGCGCAGCAGCCGGTCGTTCTCGGGATCCTCGGAAGGACTTTTGAAGGTGATGTCGAGAAAGACCTGGCGGGCACCCGCTTCAAAAAGACGGTCCAGCACATGCGCCCAGACACGGCGCGGCCAGGGCCACTGTTTCTGCATCGCCTGGAGGGCAGGGGAGGCGGCGATGTCCTCCGGCCACGCCGCTTCCAAGGTGAGGCTGGCGTCGTCGATGCCTAAAACCATCACATCCCAGCGCTCCGGCGTTTTGATGCCCTGTCGATGAAATCCATCGAGCAAAAGGCGCTCCTGCTCCCGAATCAGGCCGCGGCTGGCAGGCCACGCGTGCAGCAAAGCCAGCAAGCCGGCGGCCAAAAGCACGAGCATGGGCACCAACCGGGCCTCGAAGGCCTCGGAGCGCGATTTTTTCGCGGAAGACGCGGAATGGTCGGCGGTGGCCATCAGGGGGGGAATGGCTTCAAGGGGCGCGGAGAAGCCTCTGAGCCTGTTGCTGGCGGGAGGCGTCGTTGGCGCGTCTGGCCGCGTCCAGGGCAAGTCGGGCGAAATGACGCGATTGTTCCTTGGAGCCGGTGTTTTGTGCCGTGCGTGCCAGTCCCAGCCAGTCATCGGCCACGAGGTGGCTGCGGGAGGCGTTTTGATCGAGGGGGACGGCGGTTTGATACCAACGCGCGGCTTCGGATGCCTGGCCGAGCTGTTCCAGGGCGCGTGCTTGATACCGCGCAGCATCCGCTTGTTCCAGTACGTCCCCTCTGGCCGTGCCCCAGGCCTTGCGCGCGGTGGAAAGCGCCTCGCCGGGCTGTTTTTGCGCCAAAAGGAGGCGCGCGCGCAAGTTCAGCAGGCGTGCGCTGCCTGAGGGGCTGCCCAAGCGGTCGATTTCCCCCTGTGCATCGGCGAGGCGGCCTTCGTCGATGCACATGTGGGCTTGCAGCCATCCGGCCTCGGCCAGCAGGGCGTATGTTTCGGCATCCAGCCGTGCGGAGGAGGGATTCGCCGCCCGATGCCGTTCGAGCGCGGCGAGGCTCTGCCGCGCGGCCGCGTTTTGCCCGGCGGTGTGCTGCACGACGGCAAGGTTGACGAGATTGCGGACGATGCCGGGAGTGTTGCCCGCGGCGATGTGCAGATCGAGCGCGTTTTTGTAGCCTTGCTGCGCGGCGGCATGGCGGCCTGCCCGGAAGGCCTCTTCTGCCTCCGCAGACCAGGACACCGCCTCGTTGAGCGCCGGTGGCAGCGGTTTGGCGGGCGAGTAGCAGCCCGTGATGCCGCCGAGGGCGAGGGCACCCAGCAACAGGGTGGAAATGGCGGGGAAATCACGGCTCATTCGGCAGGCGGAGGAGATTTTCTTTCTTCTTGGGCACGCCCTGGCTCACCGGCCACAGTCCTTTGATCGAGGTGAGCACTTCATCGGCGCTGCGCAGCGTGTCCGTGCCCTTGCGCAGGAGGCGCGGCAGCTCCGGTCCTGCCTCCGCGAAGGAGCGGTCGAGTTTGGACGCGGCGGCCTGGATGGTGCTGATGGCGTCCGTGAGCTTGGTGATGACCGGCGCGAGGTCATCGCTCAAGCGCTTGGAGAACTGCTCGAAGTTGGCAAGCGAGTTCCATAACTCGGCATCACGTTTGTTGAGCTGGGTGAACAGCTCGGTCCCTTGATGCACGGTCACCTGCGCGTCCTTCATGATTCGCGGCATCTCCGTCTTCATGGCGTCGGAGGTGACACGCAGATTGGTCAGCGTTGTTTTGAAGTCACCTTTCGGATCGTTGAGGAAGGCGATGATTTCGCGCGTGTCGATCACGGCCGGCCGGATTTCGTCCTTGAGGCTCTCCATGAGCGTGCTGATCGACTTTTCGGGTGCCAGCGGCAGCGTGACACCTTCCTTGAGCTCCGCCGAGCCCGCGCTACCCGCGGTGATGTCGATGAACCGGTCGCCGATGAGGCTTTCACTGGCGATCGTGGCCTTGGAATCGGCGCGCAGGAAATGGGCATACTCGCTGAACACCTCAAGGGTGACGCGGACGCGGTTTTCCCCCTCCAGCTCGACATCACCGACCTTTCCGATGCGGAAACCACTGAGGCGCGCCGCCATGCCCTTCTGGATGCCCTGGCTGCTGCCCGCAATCAGATGAATGACGCGCGAGGAGCGGAACACCTCCTGCTTCCATACCACGAACACCACCAGGCCGATGAAGCCGGCTACCGCTACGAAAATGAAGAAACGAGCCCGTGTTTCGACGAGATGAAAGCGGGGATCGGTGTTGCGCAGAAACTTCATGGCGTGGGTTTCTCCAGTTGAATCATCCAGTCCGGCTGCAGGCTTTGCAATGTCGAATGCCCCGCGGTGGCTGCGCCGAGGTGCAGCAGCAGCACGGCAGGCGGCGGTTCTTTTCTTCGCAGCCACGCCAGCATGTCCACAAGCCGTCCGATGGCCTCTCCTTCGAGGTCATCGAGCAGAAATTCGGCCACGAGCAGGCGTGGGCGCAGGGCGGCGCAGCGGATCAGGCCTGCCATGCGCTGGGCGTATCTGCTCAGGGTGTCAGGCAGGGCGGGGAGCCGCTTCTGCATCCATTCCTCCTTGTTAGGAAGCTGCCCGATGGCTTCGATGAGGCGTGCCTCCACCTCGTCCGGCGTGCTTGTCGGGTGGAACAGCGCGGGCAGGGACACATTCTCCCAAATCTTGAGATTGCTGATGAGGCCGCCACCAGCATGCCCCACCTGCGCCAGCAGCGCGAGGCGGCGGCTCTCAGGCAGCTCATAAAGCGGCTGTCCCAGCAGCCGCACCACACCCTGCTCCGGCGCGGCCAGCCCCAGCAGCGTGTCCACAAAGTCGCGGCCCTGGTCGATGCTGGAGGTGACCACGATGCCTAAAGTGCCTGCCTCGAGGCGCATGGTGGCGCTGCGGAATGACTCCGTGCTTATCTGATCGATGCTGGCGATGACTTCGGGCATGGGTCAGAGGGTGAGAAGGGCGAAAACGGCGTCCGTCGCCAGCAGCAGCAGGAATCCGCGTATGACGGCCAGTTCCGCGGCCTGCGGGATCCAGATGCGACTTGGCGGCACATAAATGCCGCTGGAACACGCTGCGGCGGCGATCACGAGGCCGAAGCAGATGCTTTTGGCCGCGGATACGAGCAATTCCTGAAGCGTGATGGACGCGAACAAGGCCTGGTAGTAGGGGCCGAGGTCGATCTCGACAAACACGGAGGCCAAGGCCGGCCCCATGCCTGCCACGATGGCCTGAAAATAGAACGTGAGCACCGGAACGGCCACCGCGCACCCCACAACACGCGGCACGAGCAGATACTCGCCAGGATCAATGCCCATGAGGTAGAGGCTTCGAATTTCGCCCTGCACCTTCATCGCCGCAAGCTCGCTGGCGATGGCCGCGCCGCTGCGCCCGAGCACGATGAAGGCGGTGAACAGCGGCGCAAACTCCCGCAGCACCACTAGTTTGAGCATTTTGACATTCAGCTCGATGCCGCTGCCCAGGAGGCCGCGCATCTGCGTCTCCATGATGAAGCCGATCGCGACGGCTGCGAAAGCCGCTGGAAGCAGCGCCTGGATGCCGGTGAAGTACACCTGCTTGTAGGTCACCGCCATGACCGGCCGGCGGCGCAGGGCGTCCAGATGGGTGATTGCATGCACCACGATCCCGGCCGTCAGCCGGAAAAAGGAGGATATGGATCCCAGGACATGGGTGTGGGAGGCGCGCATCGGGACTGGCCTATCAATAACGCTCTTCCAAGAGCATGGATATGCTGATAATGGCAGTCCTTGGGCTGAACTTGTCCGGGTGGGGCCGGAAGCGCAAAATCGGACCGGTCAAACCCATTGCCATGTCACTCGTGTTCTCCCTTTTGTCCGCATCCAAGTTCCTCTCTCACACATGAGTCGATGCCTTCACTTACCCCGTCTTGTCTTGATCACGCTTGCCGCCATCTGCGCCGCGTCCGCTTCCGGCCAGACCCTGAACGACCCCTCTCGCGCGGCGGATGCCACGACGCAGGCAGGCATCGGTTCGTCGTTGTTCACCAAAAAGAGCACGAACTTTCCCGGACTCGAAAAAGAGGAGACCACGGCACCGGAATCTCCCGGAGACGCCGATCTGGGTGACCAGGTCATTCTCTCCAGCACGGAGCGCCGGAAGGCATTCACCGCCTGGCTGGACAGCAGCCTTTTCTGGACAGACAACGCCTATAACATCGGTGGTGTGAAGACGGAGGACTGGTTCTATGTGGGCGGGCTGAACCTGGCCTGGCAGCAGCCGCTTGGAGGTCGCTTTTATGCCGACGCCTACGCGGGCCAGCACTGGTATCGCTACGACGAGGACACGCGGCTCAATTATGACCTTGGTGAGATTCGTTTGGGAGTGCTGGCGGTGCTCCCGGAACTGCGGAACGCGATTCTCTCCCTCCATTACGGCTACCAGCGGATCACAGACGGTATCGACCATGAGGAACTCTACGAGGCGCATCTGATCCGGCTTGGATTGCAGAAGACCTTCCTCATCGACCATCGGAACAGCATCGCGGCCGGGGTTTTGACCTCTTTCGCCACCGGCACCTCGCCGGACATCCTGCAACGGCACGAATACGCGCTGCAACTCGCCTACAACCTCAAGCTGACCTCCCAGCTGCACCTCTCGACCGTGTACCGCCTGTCCTATTTTGACTACTTCAACTTCCAAGGACGCGAGGACTGGTATCAGAACATGGGCGTCTCGCTCAATTACCTGCCGTCGGACAACTTCGAGATCAGCCTTGGCTACTACTTCGCGGTGAACAGCAGCAACAACAGCTTCTTTGATTACCAGACACAGCTCGGCGGAATCAGTCTGGCCGCCAAGATCCGGTTTTAAGCTCCAACAACCTTCCGTCATCACCACAGGTCATGAAAAAGCATCCTTGTTTCTTAATTCCGCTCCTGGTTTCCGCCTGTCTGGCCGGCTCTCCTGCTTCAACGATCGCCGCGGACTTTGACCAGGCGGAAATCACCAAGGTGCATCAAGAGGTGAAGGTTCTGAAGGCCGATGCCGCGCCGCGCAAGGCGTCCGAAGGCCAGCAGATCAAGCCGGTGACCTCCGTGGCCACCGGGGCCGGATCACGGGCCGAGCTGCGTTTCCCGGACCGCACGCTGACGCGTCTGGGGGCCAATTCGCGCTTCACGTTGCGCGGAGGCTCCCGTACGCTGGACCTCGACCGTGGTGTCATGATGGTCCAGGTGCCGAAACGGCAGGGCGGGGCGCAGATCCGCACCGCAGGCGTCACCGCCGCCGTGACCGGCACCACCGTGCTCATTGAATACCATCCCGGCGGCGTGGTGAAGCTCATCGTCATCGAGGGCGAGTGCGTGCTGACCCTGAACCGCGACCGTGGCGAGTTCCAAACCCTGCGTGCAGGCCAGATGATCACCATGCAGGATGGTGCCGGCTCAATCCCAGCCCCCCAGAACATCGACCTCGGCAGGCTGCTCCAGAGCTCGCGACTCATCAGCGCCAATGACCCAGCCCAGCCCAACCAGCAGCAAATCCAAAACGCCATGCAGATGCAGCAGCAGCTCATCACCAGTGGCGATTTGCTGGGCGGCAATGTCGTCCTGCAAAACCCGGGAGTCACCATTGGCCTGAGCAACAACACGACTTCCAATGTGGTCACGCCACCGGTGGTGCCGGTGCCGGCTGGCCATCACGAGCCGGGGATTCCAGGCATGCCTCCGACGCCGTGATTGTCAGGTGGAAGGCATGGAGTCCCGGCGCATGAGTTAGGACCGCTCGACATGCATGCGGAGCGGGGGACATCCAAAAAGTGGCATGCGGCGCATCAATGACGGGAAATGAAAGCCGGAAAGTCCCGGATTTCCGCTTTCGTTTTGTCCGCCCCCTCTACAATCCGTTTCCCACTCAAAAAACACACCATGACGCCCGAAGAAGCCAAAGCCCAGCTCGACAACCAGGTCCGCGAAATCATCAACTGGCACTTCTCGCCGGAAACTGGCTGCCAGTTCTGGCTGGAGTGGGCGAAAAAGAACTTCGACCCCCGTGGCGTGGTCAACAGCTACGAGGACATCATCGCGAAGTTTGACCACTTCCAGGACGAGTGGTTGCGCGACCTGCAACCCGAGGTCTGGGTGCCGAAGGCCTTCGAGGGCAAGCCTTTCAACATCTTCGAAACCGGCGGCACCACCGGCATGCCGAAGCAGCGCGTCGGCTGGAATGACTTCCGCGTCGATTACGAGGAGTTCAGCCACAAGCTCAAGGACGAGCATTTCCCGCCTGGCAAATCCTGGATCATGGTGGGGCCGACCGGCCCGCGCCGCCTGCGCCTCGCCGTGGAGCACCTCGCGAACTACCGCGGCAGTTCCTGCTACTTCGTCGACCTCGATCCGCGTTTCGTGAAGAAGGTGATCTCGAACAAGCAGTTCGATGTCGCCCGTCAGTACATGGACCACGTCGTCGATCAGGCCGTGCTGCTGCTGAAGCATCGCAAGATCTCCGCCATCTTCACCACGCCGAAGCTGCTCGAGGCGCTCGCTGAAAAAGTCGATCTCTACGGTGCCGGCATCCGCGGCTGCTTCGTCGGCGGCACGACGATGACACCGCAATATGTGCGCTTCATTGTGGAAGAGGTGCTCGAAGGCAAAATCGGCTTCTACCCAACCTACGGCAACACCTTGATGGGACTCGCCGCCAGCGTGCCGCTGGAGCCGTCCGACAATTTCTCCATCACCTACTACGCCCCGCAGCCGCGTGCCGTGCTGCGCATCGTCGATCCGAAAGCGACGAACAACACCGTCGATTACGACGCGTGGGGCCGTGTGGAGCTCACCACGCTCACGAAGGAGTTCTTCATGCCGCGCTTCCTTGAGCGCGACGAAGCCATGCGCCGCAAACCCCGCGCTCCCTACGCCTGGGACGGTGTCGCCGACGTCCGCCCCTTCGGCGCGATGGAGAAGACCATTGTTGAAGGCGTGTATTAACGCTAAATTCCGGCCATGCAGACTGAAACGCTGGCGCACAAACTCGGCTTCACGACCCCTGTGTCGCGTCTGAGGGAAGTGGCGAAGCGTTTCGGTCTGGTGACGGAGGATGATCTCGTCGAAGAGGCGGTTGCTCGTGGCTGTTTTCATTTCATGCAGCGCCTCGGGCATCCACCCGCCCAGCGGGTTGCTGAGTCCGACTTCTCGAATGAAGAGCTGGCCATCGCTTTGCTCTCTATCGCCAATCGTTACGAGCCTTGGCTCATTCGCGTTGGTGCGATGCTGCTGGGGCATCCGGGCAATGAAGCGGAAAAGCTGGCCCACCTCGCCGTTTCTGAGCAAAGCGAGGCCGTGGTGCGTGAGATCGCCTCGGCGGGAGCTCGGTATGAGCCGCAGACGCGATTTTGGAGTGAGTTGCTTTCGCTGCTGCCCGAAGCGGAGCCGCTCAAAAGCGGTGTGATGCCCCATCACACTCGTTTTGTCTCCATTCCGGGCCTCATCGGTCCAAAGACCTACGGTCTGGTGAAATGGCTGCGCCCGCAGAAACCCGCAGGCCTTGGTTATGCGGCCTGAAATCGACAATCCCTCCCGCATCCTGCTGGAGTTGGATTCCCGGCTCGATCACGCCGTCGAGCTGACCCTGATCGGCAAGTCGGCGATCTGGCTTGGCTATGCGGATCCGCCGACGGGCTATGGCGTGACGGCAGATGTGGATGCTGTGGTTCCAGCAGAGCATTCCGAAATCATGGATCACGATCTGGCATTCTGGCAGTCGCTCAAGGAGGCAAACGCGGCGCTGGAGCCCTTCGGCCTCTATTTGTCGCACATTTTTGAGCAGCACTCAGTTTTCTTGCGAGCGGATTGGGCTGCGCATCGGGTGCGGGTGACGCGTCCTGTCACGAATCACCTGGTTCTCTTTCGCCCGGCCACCCTGGACCTGATTCTGACGAAAATGATGCGTGGGGATGATCCGCAGCACATGGAGGAGATTCAGTGGATGATCCACAAAGACCATATTTCAAAACAGGACATGACGGCATGCCTTGCTGCGGCCGTGATCCCCGATGACGACCCGGTCTGGCAGGAGCTCTTCCAACAGGCAAAAACCGTCGTTCTGACGATGGCGTATGATTCCTGATTGCGCCCGCGTTTACCCCGCTCCAAATCATCGAACCCAACTCAAAAACCCGAATTAGATGTCCCATCCCCATCTCCCCGCTCTCCGCAAAGGCCGTCCGTATGAGTCGCTCGACAAGGTTCAGGTCAAAGACCACAAAACAGGCGAGATCTGCGCCGAGGTCAGCCAGGTGAATGCCGGCATCGTGCGCAAGGACCTCGCCAAGATCGCCGAGGCGCGGAAGTCGCTGAAAAAATTCACCGTCGAGCAACTCCTCGACATCACCGCGAAGGCGGGCGACCTCTTCCTCAATGGCACGCTGCCCCTGGGTGACAAAGGGCACACGCAGTCGCCGCAGGAATACATCGCCACGCTGTCTCGCACGAGCGGCCTGCCGCATGTCATGGTGAAGCGCAACATGACGAAGATCCACTACGCCATGACGAACATGCGCACGATCCTCAACGGATTGTCCCGCGGCCTCGATCTGAGCGTGATCGACCGCGGTTTCGGCACGCAGGCCGGCTGCCCGGTGGCTTATTTCCCGACCACGGACTCGCTCGGCCTCGTCATGCCATCGAATTCGCCCGCGGTGAACTCGCTTTGGCTTCCGGCCATCGCGTTGAAAATCCCCGTCGTCATCAAACCGGGCCGCGAGGAGCCCTGGACGCCCTTCCGCCTCATTCAGGCCTTCATCGCAGCCGGCGCACCGGCGGAGGCCTTCGGCTTCTACCCGACCGATCACGAAGGCAGCGGCGAAGTCGTCAAACTCAGCGGTCGCAACCTCGTCTTCGGCGACGTGAACATCGCGAAGATGTATGAAGGCAATCCACGCGTGCAGGTGCACGGCCCCGGCTGGAGCAAGATCATCATCGGCGAGGACAAGATCGAAAACTGGAAGGAATACCTCGATGTCATCGTCGGCTCCATCAGCGACAATGGCGGACGTTCCTGCATCAACGCCAGCGCCCTCATCGTGCCGAAATACGGCAAGGAAATCGCCACCGCTATCGCTGAGCGCCTTGGCCCCGTGAAGCCGCTGCCCTCCGATGACGAAAACGCCAAGCTCTCCGGCTTTGCGAACGTCAAAATGGCCGACTACATCGACAGTGCGATCGACAACGACCTGCAAACACCCGGCGCCGAGGACGTCACCGCGCAGTTCCGCGATGGACCGCGCAAAGTCGAGTTCCAGGGCGGCACCTTCCTGCGTCCCACCATCGTTTGGTGCTCCGATCCGAACCACCCGCTCGCCAATCGCGAATTCCTCTGTCCCTACGCCAGCGTCCTCGAGGTGCCGCAGGGCCAGGTGCTCGAAAAAATCGGCTACACGCTCGTCTGCACCGCCATCACGCAGGACGAGTCCTTCATCAACGATCTGCTTGAGTGCCAGACCATCGACCGCCTCAACATCGGGCCGATCAGCACCATGAAGATCAGCTGGGACCAGCCACACGAAGGGAACATGTTCGAGTTCCTCTACAAGCGCCGCTCCATCGACTGCGCGTGAGCCATCGTAGCACGGGCTTTCCAGCCCTTGTTCACCTCCAACAGCTCCGTCATGTCCGCCATCATTCCCTTCGATCACCAGCCGCGCACACGCCTTGTTTTTGGCAACGGCACGCTTTCCCGCGTCGGCGAGCTCGCGCGTCAGTTTGGCGGCACGCGGGTGCTGGTGGTGAGTGACCCGGGCATCATCAAAGCGGGCTACGCGGAGCGTGCGGCGGGCTTTTTGAAGGAGGCAGGCCTCGCAGTCGAGATTTACGGCGAGGTGCGCGAAAATCCGAGCACGGAGGATGTCGATGCCTGCGTGAAAGTGGCGCGTGAGTTCCAAGCCGACCTCATCATCGGCCTCGGCGGCGGCAGCAGCATGGACACGGCGAAGGGTTGTAACTTCATCCTCACCAATGGCGGTCGCATGCACGACTACTGGGGCACCGGCAAGGCCACGAAGCCCATGCTGCCGCTCCTCGCCATCCCGACGACCGCGGGCACTGGCAGCGAGTGTCAAAGCTACGCGCTCATCTCCGATGCCGAGACGCATGTCAAAATGGCCTGTGGCGATCCCAAGGCCGCTGCGAAGGCCGCCATCCTCGATCCCGAGCTCACCGTCTCGCAGCCGCAGCGCGTCACCGTCTGCACCGGCATTGATGCGCTTTCGCACGCGCTC
The DNA here is from genome assembly GCA_015075365.1 of Verrucomicrobiaceae bacterium. GTDB lineage: Bacteria > Verrucomicrobiota > Verrucomicrobiia > Verrucomicrobiales > Verrucomicrobiaceae > Prosthecobacter. Next base: position 225,620 of record JABTUN010000002.1, on the reverse strand, counting down.
GAAACCGCCGTCACGAAGAAGCGCAATGCCTTGAGCATGCTCTACTCGCGTGAAGGCTTTTGCCTGTGCCACTCCGGCTTCAGCCGCGTGCTGCGCGATCCGAAAGACGTCGAAGCCCGCGGCATGATGCTCCTCGGAGCGGCCTACGCCGGCACCGCCATCGAAAACAGCATGCTCGGTGCCGCGCACTCTTGCGCGAACCCGCTCACCGCCAAATTCCACGTCGTTCATGGCGAGGCCGTCGGTGTGATGCTGCCGCACGTCATCCGTTTCAACGCCCAGCTCCCCGAAATCGCCGCCATCTACGAAAGCTACTTTGACGGCGATCTCGCCGACCGCGTGAGCGAGCTCCTCTGGGAGGCCCGCATGCCCCGCACCATCACCGAGCATGGTGCCAAGGAAGAAAACCTCCATGAACTCGCCGAGATGGCTGCCAAGCAATGGACTGCGCAGTTCAATCCGCGTGAGCCGAGCGTGGACGACTTCGTCGAGCTGTATCGCGCGGCGTTGTGATCAGTTGTGACCCCCGCGGGATTATCCGATCGCCCGCTTCAGCGCATTCTTTGTGATGCGCTGCACCCGTTCATCGGGACCATGTGGCCGTGAATAGTGGCTCCACGGGATCATGTGGCCGGGCGGATCGCTGAGGCCCTGGCTCCAAAAGATGGTGGTGGCGTTGAAGACGATGTTTTTCTTCGGGCCTTCAAAAACGGTGGCCGCGTATTTGCCAAGACGCGTGCCGCCAGCCCAGACATTGCCTTCGGCGATGACTTCGAGACCTGCGCGGGCGGTGTCCGGATCGCCGTGGAACTCCCAGCCGACGAGACCGGGGATACTGTCGCCTTTTTTCATGCCGGTGCCTTCAAAGAGCCAGTGATCCGGCTTCGTGCAGGTCCAGTCGCCGCCGCCGTTAAATGGGACGATGGTGCGCGCGCCAATGATTTCGCGCTCGTCGGGGCCGGGATTCTCAAAAGGGCCGAGCACCTTCGAATAGGCCTCTTTTTCTTCTTCGCGGAACTCGCCGAAGCACGTCTCGCGCGTGAGACGGCGATTCGCGTCGCCTTTCGCGTTCGGCGTGAAGGGCGTGACCATGTAAACGTCGTTCGCGGAAAGCCAGAGGACGCTGAGGCCGTCGGCGATGGCCTGCTTGACGTTGTGGAACTGGCGCACGTCCCAGTACTCGTCGTGGCCGATGCTGATCATCGTTTTGGCGCGGGCAAGATTGGCAGGATCGAGATTGTCCACGTTCGAGCAGTAGGTCACGTCGTAGCCTTCCTTTTCAAGCCAGTAGCATAGCGGGTATTCCCACAGCAAAAACTCGCCGCTGCCCATGCTCTGCGGGTTGTCGAAGATCTGCACGTATTTGCCGTAAGGCCGGTCAAAGCTGCAACTCACACCCGGCGCGTGCGCGGCACGTGGATCGGTGTAGAGCGACTCGTTCACGGGCCAGCGGTTGTAGGCCTGCCAGGTGTTGTCGCTGCATTGGAACAGAATGTCGGCGGGACGGTCATCTTTGACGATGAAGATGATGTAGCTCTGCCAATACGGCTTGTCGGCGGCTTCCGGCAACGTGGTAAGACGTCCGAGATATACGCCGCTGGGCCAGTCGGAGGGAATCGTGAGCGAGGTGGAGGCTTCCCATTGGCATTCGCGCAGGCGCTGCTCTCCCATCTCGGGCACGGGCTGTGTTTTCCCTTCGAAGGGACCGAGTGTGGTCATCAAACGCGAGCCCGCGCCGTCGTAGTAGCCCATGCGGAAGATCTCGATGGTGAATTTCGCCGCAGGCTTCGTGCTGACGAAGATGTCGAGCTTTTCGCCTGCCTTCACCGACTGGCGCGAGCAGTAGCCTTCGATCAAAGACGTGCGGTAGGACTTCGCATCATCCGGACGCATGCGCGTGAGCTGGAAGCTGGCACCGGGCTTGGCGTTTTCGGCCTTGATGAGGTCAGGCTGGGCAGGACTGGCCGCGGTCGCGGGCGTCCGAGCTCCGGTGGCAAAAGCTGCGGCGGCAGTGGTGGTCTTGAGGAAATCGCGGCGGTCCATGATGGGGAAACCAACGTCGTGTCGTTTGCTGGTCATGCTTCGCGCTCTTTTTCTTCTCGTCTTTTGCTTGTCCGTGCCCGTGCAGGCCCAAACACCGATCAAAGTCGTGCTGGCGGGTGATTCCACCGTGGCGAGTGTTCCCCAGCCTCCCAAGGACCGCCCCACACTCGCGGGCTGGGGGCAGATGCTGGGTCAGTTTTTGCCGCAGGCAAAAGTGATCAACCACGCGCGCTCCGGCACGAGCACGAAGAGCTTTCGCGATCTCGGTTTGTGGGAACGCGTGCTCAAGGAGCAGCCGCAGTGGGTGCTGATCCAGTTCGGCCACAATGACCAGAAGGACGATCCGAAGCGCCACACCGATCCGGCCACGACTTACCGCGAGAACTTGAAGACCTTCATCCGCGAAGTGCGCGAGAGCGGCGAGAAGCCTGTGCTCGTCACCTCCGTGGCGCGCCGCGTGTATGTGGATGGAAAGATGACCACCTCGCTCACGCCCTATGTCGAGGCGGCGAAGGCGGTGGGCAAAGAAATGCAGGTGCCGGTGATCGACCTCCACAGCGCCAGTTTCGCATTGTTTGACCAGATGGGAGAGAAGTTCTGCCAGCTCTACGGTCCGTCGGTCGAGGACAAGTCGCATTTTTCCATCGTAGGCGCTCGCATGATCGCCCGACTCGTCGCCGAGGGCCTGGAACGCGAGGTGCCGGAGCTACGCCCGCACCTGCAATTGCTGCCGCCGATGCCAAAAGGCGTGCCTTTTGAGCTGGACCGCCGCATCGTCTCCGAGGGTTACGATGGCAAAACTTGCTGGGTACATCCGCGTGCCGGTGCGATTCCAGGAAACCCCGCAAGCGTGGTGCTCACGATGCAAAAACTGCTTCTGACCGGCAGCGATGTATTTTTCGCGCTGAATGACACGCGCAGCGATGATCTCGGCAAGACCTGGAGCCCGGTCATGGAACATGGAGACACATTGGGCCGGCGAAACGAGCCGGAGGGCGTGGTGGTGGCCACATGTGACTTCACGCCGAAATGGCACGCGAAGAGCGGCAAGCTGCTCGGCATCGGCCACACCGTGCGCTACAGCGGCGACAAGGTCATCCATGACCGCAAACGGGAAACCTCGTGGTCGGTCTATGATGACAAAACACGCCAGTGGAGCGCGTGGACGACGCTGGAGATGCCGGACGAGCCACAGTTTCACAGCGCGGGCGCCGGGAGTGTGCAGCGTGTCGATCTCGACAACGGCGACATCCTCCTGCCGGTCTATTTCAAAGGAAAGGCCGACAAGTACTACTCCGTGACCGTGCTGCGCTGCTCTTTTGATGGCACCAAGCTGACGTATCGTGAACACGGCGATGTGCTTGCCCTGGAATCGGGACGCGGCGTGTACGAGCCCTCGATCATCCGCTGCGGCGGCCGCTTTTACCTCACGCTGCGCAACGACACGGCGGGTTATGTCTCCGTGAGCGATGACGGCCTGCATTTCACCAAGCCAGCGATGTGGTGCTGGGAAGACGGCAGCGAGCTGGGCAACTACAACACGCAGCAGCACTGGGTGACGCACGGCGGGCGCTTGTTCCTCGTTTACACACGCAAGGGCGCGCACAACGACCACGTCTTCCGACATCGCGCACCGCTCTTCATGGCGGAGGTGAACCAGGACACTCTGCGAGTGAAACGCGACACGGAAATCGTGCTCGTGCCGGATCGTGGCGCACGGTTGGGCAATTTCGGCGTGTGCGAGGTCAGCGAGAACGAAACCTGGGTCACCGTGGCCGAATGGATGCAGACGTGGTCCCCCAACGTGGTCATCAAGCCCGGTCATCCACTCGGCGCGAACAACCGCGTGCATGCGGTGCGGATTCTGTGGCAGAAATGATCGTGTGGTATGCTGTTGCCGGGCGCGCAGATCCATGCTGCGGAAGCATCTGGCGTGCGTGAAAAAGCTGGTGACTTCGCCGCACAGACGGTAGAAAGGCCGGGTTTCTGCCATGAGTCCGGGCCGACATCTTCGTCACGTTACCTCTCCATCCTCTTTTCCATCCGCGGTTTGCGGCAAATTGGAAATTGTCGTGCCATGACAGTCGCCGCCGCCACCGCCTTGCTGGCCCGCACGCACGGGCAAATGCTCGTGAACAGGGCCTCGCACGGATTGAGTGAAAACCGCCTGCTGGTGGCCACGGTGGGCTCGTTTTTGGTATTCTACGCTGTGGCCGCCTACCAGCTCGTCGGGCGCGGGCTGGACTATGTGCTGAAGGTGCCGCTGCTGGGGCCGCTGCTTGCCGAGCGGCTCGTGTATCTGCTGTTCTTCTTCTTTTTCATCATGCTGGTGCTGTCGAACGCCACGATCACGGGCATGGGTCTGTTTCGCCGGAAGGACATGGAGTGGCAGGTGGCGCTGCCGCTGGCGCCGCGCAGTCTTGTGATGTGGAAAACGATCGAGGGCATGCTGCTGGCCTCGTGGGGCCTGGTGGTGCTCAGCGCGCCGATCCTGCTGGCGCTGGGCCGCATTTATGACGCGGGTCCCGCCTTCTTTTTGGTTACCGCTCCCGCGTTGCTCTCGCTGGTCACGATCTCCGCGAATCTCTCCACCTGGCTGTTGCTCTTCCTGGTGCGGTTTGCGCGGCGCTGGTGGTGGAAGCCGGCGGCGCTGCTGGCCCTGCTGATGCTTGCCGGCGCGCTACGCGCCTTCCTCGCCTTCGACTTTGATGCCGTGCGCACTGGCGACATGGCGGCTGGCGTGGGTGAGATCCTGCGGCACACGGAACTCTGCATGCATCCGCTGCTGCCCAGTTCATGGGTGGCGGAGGCGATTTACTCGACGGGGCAGGGGATCGGCCAGCGTGCTGTCTTTTTTCATCTGGTGCTGCTGTCGTATGCGCTGGTGTCCCTGGTGGTGACGGCACGGCTGGCGGGCGCAACGTTTTTTTCCGCGTGGAACCGTGTCATGCATGCCGCCCCAGGCCGGCAGGACGCCGTGGTGCGGTTCCCGGAGCGCCCGGGGGCCTTCATGGAGTTGTTGCGGCGGATGCTTGCGCTGGACCGCGCTTCGTTCGCCATCATTGGAAAGGAGGTGCGTGTCTTTTTACGGGAGCCGGTTCAGTGGGGCCAGTGCGCGGTCATTTTCGGCCTGCTGCTGATTTATTCCGCCAATCTCCGCCGCATGGGCTACGATTTGCAAAACCCGTTCTGGACCACCATCATCGCGCACTTGAATCTGCTCGTGTGCTGCCTGGCGCTCTCGACGCTGACGACGCGTTTCATTTATCCGCAGCTCAGCCTGGAGGGGCAGCGCATGTGGATCCTGGGGCTGTCACCTGTGCCGCTGCAGCGCGTGCTGTCCCTGAAGCTCCGCCTCAGCGCCAGCGTGCTGGCTCTTCTGATGACCCTGCTGGTCTGCCTCTCCGGCCTCTCCCTCGGCATGCCGGTGCAGCGCATGCTGTTCTTCTCCCTGGCGATGATGCTGATGAGCTATGGCCTGACCGCGCTGTCACTGTCCCTGGGCGCCCTGCTCCCGAATTTCCGCGAGGCGAATCCCGCGCGCATTGTCTCCGGCTTTGGTGGCACGGTCTGCCTGATCAGCAGTTTCATGTACATCTTGGCAGGAATGTGCATCGTACTGATTCCCTCATGGGCGCATCTGAAACCGCTGGCGACAACCACGCCGCCGACAGATTGGCGGCTGGAGTCCCTCAGTCTGGGATTTTTGTTCCTGCTGACAGTTCTGGCGGGGGGGCTGCCTTATTATTTTGCAAAGAAGCGCACGAAAAATCTGGATTATTTAAGAGATTTGTAATATTTAGACGGGCAAAATAAAAAATTCCCGTTATGACCCGCAAGTCTCCCTCTCTCGCCGTCGCCAGCTCCCCCGGACATCTTGAAGAAGACCTGCTCAGGTTCGATGACGCGCCGGAGTTCATGGATTCCGCCCCGCTTGAGGACATGGATCACAAGGTGAAGGCCGCACAGGAGCAGTTGCTCCAGCTCCGCATGCAACAGGAGGAGATCGAGCGCCAGAAGCAGCATCTCGAAACCCTGCGTGTGAAGCAGGAGCGCTTTGTTGCCGGCAAACGTGATCTTCTGGAGAAGCTCAACCGCTCTGTCAGCGGTGTGGAGCGTGATCTTTATGACGCGCAGAAGCGCGTGGAGGAACTCAGCCTCACGCACGACGACTTCCGCCGCCATCTCGACATTTTGAAGAGCCTGCAGCCGGAGAAGTGGCATCGCAGCCAGGTGGATGAGGAACTGGATCAGGCCCTCGCCGCCATTGAGGACGCCGAGGCAGATTTTTCCAAGGGCATGCGCCGCTTGGAGTCGCTGCGCGTCGTCGAGCCCAATCCTATCGCATCAGGCATCTCCCATGCGGTCGCCCCGTCCACCAGCTCGATGGAGGCAGCCGCTGTGGCGCATGTCAGCCCGTCGGAGGAGCTCATCATCTGGCTGCGCCGTGGTTTTGCCTTCACGCTGCCGCTCATGGGCGCGCTGCTCGTCGGTCTGCTGCTGGCGAAGCTCATGTTCTGATCCCGGCGTCGCAACCTTCCATCTCTCCCGCATCATGTCCCTGTTCTCCAACGGCAATACGAAAGTGCGCTCCCGCCGCCCTAGGACGGCCGGGGAACTTGGCCGCGCCAAGTCTCCCCCGGAGGTCGCCAAACCGCGCCAGCTTCAGCGTCGTGCTCTGGAGCTGAACAAGGAGATCCACCGCCTGGAGTGCCTCATCGCGGACGCGCCGCGTCTGCAAAAGCAGCGCCGGCTCGAAACGCTCGACGAACTTCCGCCATTGGAGACGGGCAGCCCCCGTGCACGCCGCAAAAAACTCTCCATGGCCCAGCGCGGCCAGGTCACCAGCCGCCGCATCATGCTGGCCGTGGAGTGGTGCCTCGTGCTGGGCGGGTTCATGGCCGTCACAGGATGGCTGAACCAATGGTTTCATTTCCTCCCGAGGTAATTGCCAAATGAGGGGCTGCCGCTATCATCGCAGCCCTTATGTCCATCGAAGCTACCCTTTCCGCTGCCGTCGCCGCAGGCAAGATTCTCGCCTCCACGTACGAAAACATCCTCGCCTTGCTCGCCGCAAGCAGCGAGCCGGTTTACAAGGCCAGCATCGAGGAACTCGCCGCCGCGGAGCAATGGGACGAGCTGAATGACCGCTTCTTCCAGGCGCTGAAATTCGGCACCGGCGGTCTGCGCGGTCGCACAGTTGGCAAAGTCGTCACCCAAGCCGAGCGCGGCAATGCGGCGGCGGATCAGCGTCCGGATCATCCCTGCGTGGGCACGAACGCGATGAACTTCTACAACGTGGGCCGCGCCACCCGCGGCCTCGTGGCCTACATCAAGGCCTATCGCGAAAAATCCGGCCTCGGCGGCAAACCGACGATCGTTTTCTCGCACGACACGCGTCATTTCTCGCCGGAATTCGCGAAACGCTGCGCACAGATCGCCATGGATCACGGCGCGGACGTTTATCTCTTTGATGGCTGCCGTGCGACGCCGGAGATGAGCTTTGCCGTGCGCCAGCTTCGTGCCGACGCAGGAGTGATGCTCACCGCTTCGCACAACCCGGCTCATGACAACGGCTACAAGGTGAATTTCAGCGATGGCGCGGGCATCGTGGAGCCGCATGCGAAAGGCATCATCACCGAGGTGAACGCCATCAAAGATGAAAGCTACACGCCGCTGCCGGAGGCCCAGCGCGGCAAGCTGACGATGCTCGGCGCGGACATGGACGCGCAATATCTGGAGCGCGTGGAGACGATGATGCTCCAGCCGCAGCTCCTTCAGCAGGAAGCCGCGAAGAAGCTCAAAATCGTGTACACCGCGCTGCATGGTGCCGGTGGCGTTTTGGTGCCGGTGATCCTCAAAAAACTCGGCTTTAACTTCTTCACCGTGCCGGAGCAGGACGTGCGCGATGGCCGTTTCCCCACCGTGAAGTCGCCAAACCCGGAAAACGCGCCCGCTTTGAAAATGGCGGTCGATTTGGCCGACAAGGAAGGCGCGGACATCGTCATCGGCACTGATCCGGACTGCGACCGCATGGGCGTGGGCGTGCGCGATGCCAGCGGCAAGATGCAGCTCCTCACCGGCAACCAAACCGGCTCACTCATGGGCTGGTATCGCATCAAGACGATGTTTGACCTCGGCATCCTCAACGAGTCGAACAAGAAGAACGCCGTCTTCCTCAAGACTTTCGTCACCAGCCCGATGCAGGACGCCATCGCGGCCAAGTTTGGCATCAACTGCGTGAACACGCTCACCGGCTTCAAATGGATCAGCGCCAAGCTGAACAAATACGAAAACGCGCTGCCTGCCGACATCCGCGCGAAGTATCGCGACCTCACCGCTGCCGAATCCCGCGCCGCACGCCTTCAGCACAGCAAGTTCCTGGTCTTCGGTGGCGAGGAAAGCTACGGCTACATGGGCGATGACTTCAGCCGCGACAAAGACGGCAACGGCGCGGTGGTCATGTTCGCCGAACTCGCCGCCTACGCGGCCTCGAAGGGCCTCACCGTCGCCGGTTTGCTCGACGAGGTGTATTGTGACATCGGCTTCTTCATGGAGCGCAACGAAAGCGTCGTGTTCGAAGGCGCCGCCGGTGCCGCGCAGATCCAAAAGCTGGCTGACAGCTACGGCGCGAACCCGCCAAAGGAAGTCGATGGCAGCGCCGTGGTCAGCGTGCGCGATTTCCGCAAGCCTGGAATCATCGACGAGGAAGGTGAGCCCGTTTCGACCGAAAAAATGCTCTTCGTCGATCTCGCCGACGGTCGCAGCTTTGCCGTGCGTCCCTCCGGCACCGAGCCGAAGATCAAATACTACATGTTTGGCCGCCAAACGCCTGCCGCAGGCCAGAAACTCAGCGCCAGCGAGCTCGCTGCTGCCAAAACGAAGGTCAGCAACGCCCTCGCCAGCATGTGGGAGAAGCTCCGCGCGGACATTGACGTGCGGCTGGCTTCCTGAAACAGCCTCTTTGCGGCCTGACAATGGCAAACGAGGATCACCAGAATGAAGCTCCGCGCGCGGACAAGTGGCTGCATCAGGTGCGGGTGTTCAAGACGCGCTCTCTGGCGACTCAGGCTTGCGCGAAAGGGAATGTGACACTGGACGGACAGCGGGTGAAGGCCTCCCGCGAGTTGCGGCCGGGCGATGTGATCGAGATCGTGCGCGGGGATCTGCGCCTTCGGTTGAAGGTGCTGGGAACGCCAGCCCAGCGCGTGGGAGCGCCGCGGGTGGCTGAGTTTTATGAGAACCTGACGCCGGAGGAGTGGATCCACCGGGCGGCGGAGGCGCGACGGGAGAAACGGCTGGTGACGCCGCCGGAGCACGAAGCGGTGACGCGCCCGAACAAGAAGCAACTGCGGGTGCTGCGGGAGTTTTGGGAGTCGCGGCAGGGCTGAGTTGCATTTTTGTACACTCCAGTCCGCGATGCCTCGGTGCCGGGCAAGGCGGGCCGGCCCGGGTGTGCTCATCACGCCTCTCAAATCGTTGGACCAGACGCTCAGACGTGAAATCTGGAGCTTGAGCCGATTCTCATGCCGACAAGGCGGAGTTCGGCCGGAGAAAACCGAAGGGCAGGAGCAGCAGGCTTGTGGCGGCCAGTGCCACGGGAGGGAGGCGGATGTGGAGCATTGCATGGTGCGGCGGGGCAGGGAGAATGAGGACATGCCGCCGCCAGCCGCCCCACGCCTGCCCCAGGAGAAAATCAACGCGCTGCAACTCCATGTGAGCCAGATGTGGCCGCGGTTGACTCGAAACACGCGGGACGCGCTGGAGGCGGTGCAGGACAGCAAGCTGGAGTTGCCGGCAGAGCAGCGCTGGCCGTTGTATGTGTCCGCCGGGGAGGATGCGCGGGTGGTGCGGGACCGGCTGCGCAAGACGCTGGAGCCTGAGGCCCTGCGCCGGATCGACATCCGGGTGCTGAGCGGGGCGCCGGAGCAGATCACGGAGCACGGGCTGGTGTACCTGCCGGGCCGGTATGTGGTGCCGGGCGGCCGCTTTAATGAGATGTATGGCTGGGACAGCTACTTCATCGCCCAAGGGCTGCTGTGTGAAGGGCGCACCGGGCTGGCGGAATCGATCGCGACGCTGCAACTGTATCAAGTGAGGCATTATGGGACGGTGCTGAACAGCAACCGCACGTACTGCCTGATGCGGTCGCATCCGCCGTTTTTGGGACGGTTGGTGCTGTCGGTGTTTGAGGAGACAGGGGACATCGAGTGGCTGGCGGAGGCCCTGCCCATGGTGGAGCGCTACCATGCCTACTGGTGCAGCCTGCCGCAGTTCATCCCGGGGCTGGAGCTGTCCCGCTATCATGCGCTGGGGGATGGCCCTGCGCCGGAGGTGCTGCACGGGGAGGTGGACGCGGCGGGGCGGGATCACTACCGGCGGCTGGCGGACTGGCTGCGGGCGCATCTGCCGGAGAATCCGGGCTTGGAGGTGTTTTTTGACCGCCGGACGGACACCCTGACGCAGGCGGCGTACAAGGATGACCGGACCGTGCGTGAGTCCGGCTTTGACCTGACGTGGCGGTTTGGCCCCTGCGGGATGGGCATCCGGGATTTCGCGCCCGTGTGCCTGAACACGCTGGTGTGGCAGATGGAAAAGGACATCGCGGAGATCCGCCGCCGTCTGGGGGCCTCCCCACCGACGGTGGAGCGCTGGGAGCGCCAGGCACGGGAGCGGGCGGAGAGGATGCACGCGCGTTTCTGGGACGAGAAGGCGGGGTTGTTCTTTGACTGGCAACTGAGCACGCAGAAGCGGCGTGCGTATCCGTATGCGACGACCTTCTGGCCGCTGTGGGCGGGCTGGGCGACGGAGGAGCAGGCGGCACGGGTGGTGAAGAACCTGGGACTGTTCGAGACGGAGCACGGGCTGCTGACGAGCACGACGCGGAGCGGCTGCCAGTGGGACTCCCCATTCATGTGGGCGCCGCTGGTGCTGATGGCGGTGCAGGGGATGGACCGCTACGGCTTCCGGGAGGAGTCGGCACGGATCGCGAACCGGTTCCTGACGACGCTTTCGGCGGAGTTTGAGCGGACAGGGCAGTTATACGAGAAATACAACGCGGTGACAGGCAGCGCGGAAGTGGGGGAGGACATCGCGTTTGGCTACCCGACGAACGAGACGGGGTTTGGGTGGACGAACGCGGCGGTGTGCATCCTGACGCGCTGCGGGGCGGGGAACTGCGTGCTGTAGGGATGCCTGCCACCTGATGACAGGCATGTGGCGCGAGGTGCCACAAGGCATGTCACGGCCCACGACCATCGTACAGGAGGAAAAAGAGCGGAGGCCGCCGTAGTGCTGAGGCATGGAAACGAAGACCCAACGCGGAGGCCTCCAGGGCCTGATCAAGAACGGGCTGCGCAGCACCAAGCTGCTGGAGTGGCTGCGGCCGGCGTCCGGCGTGCGGTGGGACCGGGAACGGCTGCACCAGTTGATCCAGTCCCGCCTGGACGGGCGGAAATTCATCGTGGTGTCCAACCGGGAGCCGTTCATCCACCGGCGTGACAAGTCCGGCGTGATCCAGTGCATCCGCCCCGCCAGCGGCATGGCCACGGCGCTGCACCCCATCATGATGGCCAGCGGCGGCACCTGGGTGGCGCACGGGGCGGGGGACGCGGACCGGGAGGTGGTGGACGCGCAGGACTGCGTGATGGTGCCGCCGGAGGCACCGGGCTACAAGCTGCGGCGTGTGTGGGTGGACCCGGAGCTGGAGAAGGGGTTCTATTACGGGTTGTCGAACGAGGGGCTGTGGCCGCTGTGCCACATCACCTTCACGCGGCCGGAGTTCCGCCCAAAGGACTGGCAGGCCTACAAGGAGGCAAACCGCCTGTTCGCGGAGGCGGTGCTGGAGGAGACACAGGGGGAGCGCGCGCTGGTCTTCATCCAGGATTACCATTTCTGCCTGCTGCCGCGCATGCTGCGGGAGATGGGGGGCGGGCGGATCATCTGCGCGCAGTTCTGGCACATCCCGTGGCCGAACCGGGAGGTGTTCCGCGCGTTTCCATGGGGAGAGGAGCTGCTGGACGGCCTGCTGGGCAATGACCTGCTGGGCTTTCACATCCATTACCACTGCCAGAACTTCCTGGACACCGTGGACCGCTCCCTGGAGGCGCGGGTGGACACGGACCGCAGCGAGATCGCCCGGCGCGGGCACCTCACCCGGGTGCGGCCGTTTCCCATCAGCATTGATTTCGAGGCGGACAGCCTGCTGGCGCAGTCGGCGGAGGTGCAGGCGGCGATGGAGCGCTGGTTTCAACGGCTGCCGGGGCTGCGCGGGCGGAAGATCGGTGCCAGCATCGAGCGCCTGGACTACTCCAAGGGCATTCCGCAGCGCATCCACGGCCTGGAGCACTTTTTTGAGCAGCATCCGGAGTGGATCGGAAAGCTCTGTTTTGTGCAGATCGCCGTGCCCAGCCGGGATCATCTGGCCTCCTACAAGGCGGAGCAGGAGGCGGTGGACGAAGCGGTGGACCGGGTGAACGACCGCTTTGGCACGCCGGAATGGCAGCCGGTGTGCCTGCTGAAGGAGCATCACGGCCCGGTGGACATGATGGCGCTGCACCGGCTGGCGGACTTCTTCATGGTGAACTCCCTGCACGACGGCATGAACCTGGTGGCGAAGGAATTCGTGGCCAGCCGGGGTGACGAGCGCGGCGTGCTGATCCTCAGCCACTTCACCGGCGCCTCACGGGAGCTGAGCCAGGCCGTGGGGGTCAACCCCTACGCGGTGGAGCAGATCTCCGCCGCGGTGAGCACGGCGCTGACGATGAGCCCGGCGCGGCAGCAGCGCCGCATGCGCCTGATGCGGGAGCAGGTGGCGCACCAGAACGTGTACCGCTGGGCTGGCCGGCTGCTGACGGCCATGCTGCGCATCGAGCACCTCGACGACCTGGAGGAGGAGAATGTGCCGGAGGAAACCTTTGCCGACGCCGCCTGACATGAAGCCACGCCCGCATTGGTCTGAAAAGCTGCCGGAGTGGCGCGCGCGGCTGCGCGATGTGCCGCGCCTGCTCATCGCCTGCGACTTCGACGGCACGCTGTCGCCGCTGGTGGCGCACCCGGAGCTGGCGGTGCTGCATGCGGATGTGCCGGTGGTGCTGGAGGATCTGGCGGCTCTGCATCCGCGCGTGCGGCTGGCGGTGCTGTCCGGGCGGCGGCTGGAGGATCTGGCCGCGCGGCTGGCCATCCGGCAGGAGGGGCTGATTCTGGCGGGAAACCACGGGCTGGAGATGCGCGGAGCGGGCCTGGACTGGGTGCATCCGGCGGCGCAGGGACTTCGCGACACGCTGGACCGCCTCGCAAGCGGGCTGCGCGCCGTGGCGGCTCGATTTGACGGCGCGGAGGTGGAGGACAAAGGCCTGTCCCTCACCCTGCATTTCCGCCGCGTGGCCCCGCAGGCCTCGGCGGACCTGCTGGAGGCGCTGGCACGCGTGGACGTGCCGCGCGGCCTCCAGCGTCTGGATGGAAAGATGATCGCGGAGTTCCGGCCGCGGCTGGACTGGAACAAAGGCAGCGCGCTGCGGCGGATTCTTCAGCGTTTGGGCATTCCAGGCGCCGCTGCCATCTTCGCGGGGGATGACGCGACGGATGAGGATGCCTTTCGCGAGCTCGGCGCGACGGGCCTCACGGTGCATGTGGGGCCGCCGCACGCCGAAAGCGCGGCCTGCTGCCATGCGCACGATCCGCAGGATGTGGCACGCCTGTTTGCCGCCTTCCACGCTGTGCTGCGCGGAGAGCGGTGATCAATGCAGCAGCCAGAAGAACACCACGGCCACGGCAGTGGGAGGCAGCGCGCCTAAAAGGAGGCCCAGGGGGCTGATGCCCTCGCCCTTGAAGGCCTCGCTGGTCTGCAAGATGCCGACGCCGGCGGGATTGGGCGCGTTGGCGATGACCGTGAGGCCGCCGCCGGTCACAGCACCGGCCACCAGCGCGTATTGCAGGTCGGCGGAGATGCCCTCGACGAGGGAGCCGAGGTAGGTGAGGGCGGCGTTGTCCGTGATGGCGGTCAGGCCGGTGGCACCAAAGTAGAGCGTGGCGCCATCCAGGCCGCTGATGAGCGGCTTGAGCCACCAGGACTGCAAGGAGCCGAGCGTGACGAGCCCGGCGAGGAAAAAGCCGACGAGCAGGCCCTCCCGCAGCTTCAAGTTGTCCTGAAACTCCCGCGTGGCGGTCACCAGGCCGAGGAACATCATGAAGACGCCGAAGAAGACATCCGGGTGGTGGGCGAAAAAGACGATGGAGGCCAGGAACAGCACATGCAGCACGGTGAGCCAGGCGGGGATGGGCTGCGGCGGCTGCGGATGCACCTCCACCGCGTGGATCTCCCTGCGGAACACCCACGCCACGAGCGCGGTGGAGGCCATGCAACTGGCGGCGGCCTTCCAGCCGAAGGTGGTGAACATGAAGGCCATGTCCCACTGCCATTTCGCCGCCACCATGAGCACCGGCGGCGCGGCAAAGTGGGTCAGCGTGCCGCCGATGGAGACATTGACGAACAGCAGGCCCAGCGTGGCATAGGCCAGCCGCGTGCTGATGCCGCGGTCGAAGTAACGGCGCTTCAGCAGGATGGCCAGCAGCGTCATCGCCGCCGGCTCGGTGATAAAGGAGCCCAGCAGGCTGCCAAAGGACAGCGCGGAGACATAGAAGGCCATGCTTTCCCGCAAGGGCAGCAGGCGCGCCAGGAAGGAGATGAGGCTCTCCGCCAGCCGCACCACAGGGCGCGTGGCCGCCACCACCATGACCACGAGGACAAACTTCGGCTCCGTGAAGTTCAGGCTCTCGATGTAATGCACGGCCTCATGCACGCTGCCCTTGATGGCCATGATGCCGGTGAACAGGGCCGCGGCCCACAGGCCGAACACGACCTCCGTCTCCGCCAGGAAATGCAGCAGGTTTTCCTGGATGGACCCTTTTGGATAGTGATGCGCCCAGTGGGCAAAGCGCTTCACCGAGAAGGTGTGCAGCACCGCGAGGGCGAAGAGGGAGGTGGCGAGGAGTTCGACGGGGGATGCGGTCATGGATGCGGCGCGTTACGGTCCAGGGTCAGCAGCACATAGGCGCCGTAGAGGCCGATGAGCAGCACCCCGCGCCAGCGGCGGATCATACCGGAGCGGGAGGGAAGGATCAGCAGCACGGTCAGGACGCCAAAGATCAAGCTGGGCTGGATCTCCGGCAGATTGACCTTGTAGGGCTGGATGAGCGCCACGGTGGACGCGATGAAGAGAGCGTTGAAGACATTGCTGCCGAGAATGTTGCCCAAACCGACATCGTGATGGCCGCGCATGCGGGCGATGAGCGTGGTGGCCAGCTCCGGCGTGCTGGTGGCAGCGGCCACCACCACCGCGCCCACGATGAAGGGGCTCCAGCCCAGCGCCTCGGCCACGCCTTTGCCCCCGCGGATGACGCAGTGCGCGGCGACGATCAACAGGGCGAGGCCCGCGAGGATGAAGAACCCGGGCTTGTAGGGCGTGCTGCGCTGGGCGTGCGCCGGCTGCTTTTTCGCATGCTGGCGCGCCTGCGTGATCACCAGCCACAGCCAGGCGCTGAAGCAGGTCAGCAGGATGGCGGCGTCCAGTCGTGAGAACCAGCCGTCCAGCAGCACCAAGTACATGATGCCCGGCACCAGCAGCGCGGCGGTCCAGTCCCGCCACACACCGTCACTCTCCACCTTCATGCCGGAGGCGGCGAGGACCACCGCCAGCACCAGGGCGATGTTCACCACATTGCTGCCCAGCACATCGCCCAGGGAGATCTCCGGCAGGCCGTCCACGGCGGCGTTGATGGCGACCATCAGCTCCGGCGAGGAGGTGCCAAAGGCGGCCACGGTGACACCGATGACGGCGGTGGGCCAGCGCGCCCAGTGGGCCAGGCCGACACCGCCTTTCACAAACATCTCCCCGCCGAACCATGCCAGCACGATGCCAACGAGGAGAAAAAGCGCGGATTCAATCATGCGGCGGTGCGGGCAGGGGATTGGAGGTTCATTCCCGCACGATCAGCACGCTGCAAGGCGCGTGGCGCACGACTTTCTCCGCCACGCTGCCCAGCAGCGCGCGGGCCAGGCCGGAGTGGCCATGGGTCGGGATCACGATGGCGTCCACGTCCTCCTCCGCGGCCACGCGGCAGATCGTCTCCGCCGGACGCCCGGGCACGACGAGCGCGCGGACATTCTCCGCCTGGGGGAAATGCACGCGCTGCGCCTGCGCCAGCTCGTCCCTGGCCGCCTGCTCCATCTGCTGGTGCAGGCCGCTGGTCTGCACCCGCAGGCCCTCGTAGCCGGGCTCGCACACATGCAGCAGCACCACGGCGCCGCCGGTGTCGCGATGCCACGCGGCGGTGGTTTCGAGCGCCACGCGGGCGCAGTCGGAGAAATCCGTGGGGACGAGCACTTTTTTCCAGGAACCGGGAGGCAGGGCGGAGTTCATCCGGGTCAAATTGCCGTGGAGCGCGCCTGCGGCAAGCATTCTCTCCGCCCGTGGCGTTGTGGCGGTGGCCGCGTCGCGCCGGACTCGTGGCTGCGGGTCTTTTCAGGTTCCAAGTTTCAAGTCTCAGGTTCCACGTCTGACCTCTCACTGCTCACGTCTCACCTCTCACCCGCTATCCTCTCCCTTCTCTCCTCCCTCTTCCCCCCCTCTACCCTCTTCCGCTTCCCGGACAAGGCAAGTGCTCGACAGCGGGCGATGTCTGTAGCATCAGTATCCCATGAGCTTCTTCCTTTCATCAGCATGGCAGGGACGTGCGGCAGGCCTGTGCGCCGCCGTGGTGGTTCTTCTCGGCGGTGTGGACGCGGGCGCGGCATCGCTGGCCTCCATCCTGCGCAAGCCTGGGCCGACGCCCCAGGAGGCCAAGGAGGCCCTCGTGTCCAAGAACTACGACCAGGCCCGCGAGCTCTATGACAAGCTGCTCAAAGACGAGGGGTTCACGGCCTCGGCGCGGCAGGAGCTGCTGTACGGGCTGGCGGTGGCGGAGCACAACCTCACGGACTACGACGGATCCACGCGCAATTTCAGTGAGGCGCTCCACAGCCACGATCGCGGGCTGCGCGGCCGGGCACACCGGGGACTGGGACACACACTCTATGACCAGGGGGCGCTGGGACTGGCGAAACAGCCGAAAATCACCCTCCAACGCTGGATGGACGCCTTGAGCCATTTCGATGCCGCGCTGGAGATCGAGCCGGACAACAAGCAGTTGCAGGAAAACCGCGATCATGTGGCCAAAATGCTCGAAAACCTCCGCAAGGCGCTGGATGAGATGGAAAAGCAGCAGCAGGGGCAGAAAGGGCAAAAAGGCCAGAAGGGCGACAAAGGGCAGCAGGGCCAGAAAGGCGAGTCCGGCGAAGGACAGGAGGGCCAGGAAGGCCAGCAGAGCGGCAAGGAGGGCCAGGGCGGCCAGCCGCAGGGCGACGAGGCCGAGAAGAAAGACAATCAGGGCGAGAAAAAAGGCGAGGACGACGGCATCGGTGGCAAGGACGCCAAAAACCTGCCCCAAGGCCGCATCCAGGCCGCCGATGGCAAGGAGAAGGGCGAACAACCCGGCGCAGGGGAGGAGCCCTCGGAGAAGGAACGGGATGGCAAGGGCCCCAACGGGGCCAAACCCGGTGGTGAAGGCGGGGATGAGAAGAAGCAGATGGCGGACAAGGCAGCGGGTGACCGCCGCAACCCGCGCACCGGCTTCACGCCCGGCGAGGCGGAGGGCCTGCTGCGGCAGTACATGGACGAAATCACGAACATCCCCATGTCCAACCGCCAGAGCATCCCGCCGCCGAACAAGAAGGACTGGTGAGGCGCGGCCGCATGCGCGGTTGTAGTACCGGCCAGTGGCCGGTGAGGGCGTTTTTTCAAAAGGCACGGACGGGAGCGCGGAGACTCTCTTCGCGGCTTCGCAGCAGCCCGTTCCGTCGTTGAATGTTCGCCCTGGCTTGGCCGAAAGAGAGACAAAAAGACGAAAAAGGGCAGAGGGCGGAGAGCGGAGGGCGGAGGGGCTGAAGTGAGAAGTGAGACGTGAGAGGTCGGTAGGGACGCGCTGCGCCGCGTCCGACGAGACAGGGAGAGGGCGGAGGTACGCGTTCGTCGTTCGTCGTTCGGGCTTGAGCCCGCTCTGTCCTTGAACGTTCCGCGTTGGACGTTCGACGTTGAACGTTCCCCCTGGCTTGGCCGAAAGAGAGCGGAGGGCGGAGGGGCTGAAGTTAGAAGTGAGACGTGAGAAGGTAGGGACGCGCTGCGCCGCGTCCGACAAACGGGATTCCGATTGGCCGAAAGAGAGAAAAAGGACGAAAAAGGTTCGGATTGGCCACCAACTCGCCTCAAGCTCGCTGGAATCATCAAGACCGAAGCAAGAGGGGGAGAGGGAGAAGAGGAAGGAGGGAGGCCGCCTCAAGCTCGCTGGAATCATCAAGACCGAAGCGGCATGGCGGAAGGATAGAGAATGAAGGATGAAGCCGCCTCAAGCTCGCTGGAATCATCAAGACCGAAGCTGTGGTTCAAATCCAACTTCATCCACGAGATCATCCGCCTCAAGCTCGCTGGAATCATCAAGACCGAAGCACTCCTCCAATTGGATAGACTGGCTGGCACAAATCCGCCTCAAGCTCGCTGGAATCATCAAGACCGAAGCAAATAATGGCCGACAATCCCAAAAACTTTTTAGTTCCGCCTCAAGCTCGCTGGAATCATCAAGACCGAAGCAAAGTGCTGGGTGACATCAACACCGATGAGGCGTTTCCGCCTCAAGCTCGCTGGAATCATCAAGACCGAAGCCATCGACGGCGGCTTCCACCTGCCCTGCGATGCCCCGCCTCAAGCTCGCTGGAATCATCAAGACCGAAGCACTACGGCGCGGAAATCGAGTTCATTCATCCGGCGCCGCCTCAAGCTCGCTGGAATCATCAAGACCGAAGCACACCGGCGGAGGCGCGTTGCGACACGGAGCGGCTCCGCCTCAAGCTCGCTGGAATCATCAAGACCGAAGCAAGGTTTTCGTCGGCGGGGGCGCGGCGGGCTTGGGTCCGCCTCAAGCTCGCTGGAATCATCAAGACCGAAGCGGGAGATTCTGGCACGGGAGTGGCCGCAGCAGGACCCGCCTCAAGCTCGCTGGAATCATCAAGACCGAAGCTAAATCAGAGAGGAAACATGAATAAACCCCTTTGCCGCCTCAAGCTCGCTGGAATCATCAAGACCGAAGCGGCTAGGCCGTGGAACGGGCCTGCGAACAGCCTTTCAGCCGCTTGGCGCGAGCGCTTGTTGTGGAACGCTGTTGCCAGCCTTTCCGCGTCTATCTAAATAGTGTCTGACGCCCTTCGCGAGCGCGGCTACGGGACAGGCCCGGCACTTCCGCGCTCGCGAGGAGCGCCGCCGCTTCGGTCGTCATGATTTCAGAGATCAGATATCCACTCAGGATTTCCTAGAGCTTGCCTTCCCAATGGCGGAGGAAAGGTGGTCGGTGGCACATGGCCGCCCCATGCTCGCGGGAACGTCCGCGAGCGCAAGCGCAAAATTCCCTGCTGGCCGGGCATGAACCGGGAACCACTGGCTCTCTGCGGGCAGGAGTGCCCGCATCACTGCCAACTGCCAGCCGAGAACCGGCTTCACACAATCGTCACCCGGCTGCGGACGAGGTAGGGCAGGCCCATCGCCTCGATCCGCAGGCCGTGGCTGCTGTCCTCCGGCCCCAGGCTGACAAACAAGACCTGGTCCTCGTCATGGTTCAGGATGGGCTGGAGTTCCGCCTCCATCTTGCGGTAGCGTTTCTCGTCCAGGGCGCATTCAAAGACACTGTACTGGAGGCGCACGCCGTAGCCTTCCATGGCCTTCGCCACCCGGCGCAGGCGCTTCGGGTGGCAGATGTCGTAGCAGATGAGGTAGCGGGTTCTCATGGGCGGTTCGCGGTTCTTGGTTTGGACTCTCAGCTCTTTGCTCTCAGCCCTCCGCTATCTCGTGGTGAATCCATGGTAGCCCGCCGCCTCCCCGCGCAGGTAGCGCCAGAGCTGGCGGCCCTGCACCTCCAGCATGCGGCGGTAGCTCATCTTGTAGCCGAATTCCGGGTGGCTCACCTCCATGTCCATCCGGCGGAAATAGCCTTCCCAGAAGGCCCGGCGGCCTCCGTCCTTCAGGAAGGTACCGTTCGCGCTCCGCACAAAATCCTCCACGCCCAGCTCTCCCCGGTTGATCAGGGAGATTACCACGCTGTCCGCGATCAGCGGACGAAACTCCTCCATCAGGTCCAAAGCGAGCGCCGGCCGTCCATAGCGCGGCTGGTGGAGGAAGCCCAGGAACGGATCCAGCCCCACCGCATGGCACATGCCCGTCAGTTCCTTTGCCAGCATGCTGTAGGCCATGGACAGCAGCGCGTTCACTGGATCACGCGGCGGACGCTTGTTTCGCCCTTGGAAATCAAAGCGCCAGGCTTCGCCACGCCCTTTGAGCATCGTGGGGAAGTGCTCAAAGTACAGGTTCGCCGCCATGCCCTCGTAGCCGAGGAGCTGCGTGCGGTCTTCCACCTCCGCCACGCCGTCCCGCAGCTCCGCCATGGTCTTGAGCGCGCTTTCCGGCGCATCGCCATTCCGCATGAGGAGCACGCGCTGGTTGTGAATCTTCGCCCGGATTACCTCGCGGGCCAGCTTCAGGCGGATGGGTTCCTTTTGGAAGCATTCATACTGGCCCATCCGCGCATCCACCCCGCTCGTCGGCAGGCCGCGCAGCATGCCGAGGAAGCGGCCCGCCGGGGAGAAGTAGGCCACGTCGATGTCCAGCTCCAGCGCCGTCTGCACCGCCTGCGCCGTGAGCTGCACCGCGCCATACACATAGATCGCCCGCAGTTGATGCCCCGGCATCTTCTGCACCACCTCGCCCTTCACGCTCACCGTGAACATGTCCCCGCGCTGCCCCACCTGCGCCCCCGGCTCCTGCACCACTAGAATCTCCCCCGCATCACAACCCGGCCTCGGCGCTTCCTTGATCTCGGGGGCGCGGACGCCCCCGTCCGCCCCCGCTCCAGTCCGAACAGGTTGAAAACCCGTTCCACGTTCCTGCCAGCCCTCAAACACAAAGGCCATCTGCTGCTCATCCACCTTCTCCTCAAAGCCCGCCGCCCACCAGCGGCTCTCATTCGGCAGGCAGATCGGGTAGGCGGAGCAGTGAAGGCAGCGCGGATCATGCACCAGCGGCGGCGGGCACTCGCCGCTGGCCGCCAGCGCCTTCGCTGCCTCCAGCGAGCGCAGCGTCAGCTCCCGCAGTTCCGGCGTCAGCTCCACGCCCACCCGGCGCTTGTCCTCCGCGTAGTAGATCCAGCCCCGCGTCACCCGGGTGCCTTCTTCTTCCAGCAGCAGCGCATGAGCCATCACCTGCACCGCATCGCTCTCCTTCGCCACGCGCTCGCCGTTCTGGCTCCGCTTCGCGCTGCCCTTCTTATAGTCCACGACTTCCGCGCCCTCCGGCCCGCCCTCGATCAGATCCACCACACCCACCAGCCCCAGGGTGATGCTTTCCAGCTTCAGGCTCCGCAGCCGCGCCCCTTCCGGCAGGCCCTCCGCCAGCGCCGTCTTGCGGTCCTCGTCATAGTTCGAGGGCTTGTCCACGTTCCGGTGCGCATGGCTTCCGGCGATCGTGTCCGCGTTCTCCTCGAACAGGTTCTCCACCCACTGGTAATAGAAGAGGCGCTGGCAGTAGATGAAGTTGTGCAGCCGGCGCACCGGCAGCGGCGGTTGCAGGGACATCACGTCATCCTGCGTTTGAATCGGGGCAGCGGCATTCATGACGGCGGGTAGTATAAGCCCACCTGTCAAATCCCCGCCGCTTCGCGGCCAATCCAATCACCCCGCCACGGCATAGATCGCTGGACGGTAAAGCGGGGCAGGCACCGGCTTCTTGTGCTTCTTCGCCGCCGCCAGCCAGGCCGACTTCGCGTTCAAGACTTCTTTCAAGGCTTGCTCCGGAGTCTCCCCAAACGCCGCACAGGACTTCAAGTCCGGCACGTCGGCGATGTAGCCGCCGTCCTCCGCGCTGTAGAACAGATTGATGTGGTAGTCAGACTTGCGGCGTTTCATGGGCGTTGAAACCGGGATCAGGTGAAGGGAATCTCGTCTCGTGAATTGGGCTATGGAATGTCGTCGTCGGGATCAGGCTTGAGCCATTCCTCCGGGACACCGCACTTTCTGGCAGCCAAGCGGGCAGCATTGATCGTCTTCAACCGACGCCATGCCAGCCGCTTAACGCGAGCCCAGTAGTCTTTGCCAGTCGCCGCACTGCATCCCTTCTCACGAGCCGTGACTAGCTCGCCATTTTGTTTCATGGGAAGCTGATAGCGAACGTCGGCACCAAGCGGCACGGAAAAATCTCCGTTCACCTTCACCGCAGCATACAAATAAGGCTTCCTGTTGGTTTCCAGCTCATCGTCACCATCTTCATCTTCCACATTCTCATCTGCGACAGGCTTCTCCTCTTTTGTTGGCTTGGCCTTCGGCTCCACAATTCGCACCGTGCGCTCCTCTGCCTTTTTAGTGGCTGCTTCAGACAACGAACCCCTACGGTTCTGAATCTCCAGTTCGCCCTCGGCTTTCGCCTCGGTGCGTAAAACTGGAAAGACATCAAGCCTGTCAGGATGTGCGACCGCACGAAGCCCCACGCTGACGGCAGCATTGATGTCCGCGCTTCCCTCGATTCCTTCTTTATCAGGCGCATGAGATATCGTCGGCACAAAAGCGGGTCCTCCATCCAACGGCAGCCAGAGCGATGCCTTGGGATCATCCACCTCCTTGAGCTTCCCAGCGACATCGAGGATGAACTGGGCTCGTTCCGACGCCTTGCGATCCTTCCCTTTGCCGACTTTCTCTTCCGACCATCGCCTCCAAGGCTGTTCTTTTTCAAATCCAATCGCCACTTCGGCACAGCGCACGCCAGGAGCACCCGTTCGTGAACTGTATCGCGACGAGAACCGCGCATCGACGACAATAATCTCGATGCCGAAGACTTGTGCCATGTCTTGCAGTTTCGCCACCACCTTGCCGTGGCTCCATTCCATCAACTGCCGGTTCTCAAACCGAGAGCGGTCCTGACTGGTTTTGTAGCGGCCTAAATCTTCCAACACAATGGCTGACACTCGAGGCAAAGGCTTTCCATCCTTGTCTTTTTTCGGTTCATAGCGTCCGTGGAGGTCGCGCTCCGACTTCAGTTCCTTCTTGTTCTTTTCGTCGATCATCACCTTGCCGGGATTCATCAACTGCAACCCAAGCGCCTCTGCCAGTATCAAGTGTGCGGTTTGAAACACTCGCTGGTCGCGGAGTTCATTGATGTTGTCCAGGAACGCCTGCGCAGGTTCATGCACCGTATCACCAAGTTCCACCTTGGAAGGTTCCAACCCATGATCTGTTCCCGGCTGACGATAACGCCGTTCAATCTTCGCCAGGCTTTGCAGACAGCGCCGAAAATCTTGCAGCACCTCGATGCGCCGCATGTTCAAACCGCGCATTCCTCGAATGTGCCGCTTCTCCTTCACGCTGGATTGCTCATCCCGTTCCAGAAATGCCTGCTCTGAAAGCTCACCTCTCGGTCCGTCATATCTGCAACGATGCCAAACCCAGTCTTTGTCCCGCAGCGGCCACACAAACTGCGCGGCTTCCGCAATCCATCCGTGCTGACCTTCGACCGCCTTCATCACCTCCTCGATTTGATCCCTCGCCTCGTCCGCAAGTGCCTTCCAGTTCCAGCGATTATCAGTCTTCTCTACCAATCCCTTCTTCAGTGCATCTTGCGCCTTCTTTTGCGCTTCTTTCTGAACTTTCTCATCGGCCTTGCCAGCCTTGCCCTTCTTCCCCTTCACCTTACGAAACAGCGCGAACGTCTTCCCGCCATGTTCATAGCGAAGCGATTTCCAAATCTCGTCATCGTTGCAAAGCGCATGACGCAGTTTTTCCATGAACGGCTCCTCAATCTCAGGTTCCTCACCTTCTTCCGGCTCATCGGGCTGAAAGGCCAGGCTCTCAATGGCCTTGTAAAGATTCTTCTCCCAAAGCTCTTTCCAATCCTTCTCCGACTCAGCAGGGCGATAGTCATTGGTTCCAAAGCGGTCTTTCTTCCCGATGGCACGCCACCGCAACGTGAACAAAAACTTCAACCGGCTGAGTCTCCGCCGTAATCTCCACGTCAGATGGTCTCCCAGCAGAGGAAAGAACTTCTGGTCCTCCGCCTCCGGCAAAGCGTTCCGCTTGCTTTCAGGCAGGATGGCGACCGCCAGTTTTGCAAACTGTTCCCGCTCCGCATCGGATGCCAGTCGCCCCTTCGTGCCATACTTCTCGGGCAACGGTTTGTCTGGGTATGAGTCCTCGCCTTTTTCTTTGCGATACTCTTCGGCATCTTCGCCTTGCAGCTTCAAGGCACCGCGCTGGTAAGAGTCGAACCAAATCTGATGCTTGTGCCCATGCGGCGAAATCTCCCGCGCACGAGATGAAGGCTTGGCACCCATCGAAATTTGATTCCGGCTCCATGCCGCTGTGAACCGCACTCCTAGATCAATCGAGAGAATGTCGAATGGCTCGAAGGAATCCAGTTCACTCCAAAGCTCTTTCACCTTGAAGGCCCCGCCCGACTCAACCGGTTCTTCTTCCTCGGCTGCAATAGTTGGTGATTCTTCAACCTTGCCTTCCGTCTTGGCATCCACACTCCAGCGCGCGTTCAGTCCGACCCATTTTCCATTCTTCTTCGTTGTCCTCAGTGGTTTGAGTCCAGGCAATCTCTTCGTGTCCGACTGCAATGCCTCCGCTTCGACATCAAAGGCAAACATCAGATGAAATGGCCCGTCCATTTTGTCTGGCGGCAGGAGCGACACACTTGGAGAGAGGTTCTTCGGCTTCTTCGGTTTGTCTTCCGGCTGCATGTCAGGCAGCGGAGCCTTGTCGATGGCTGCCAGGGGAATGCCATACGATGACTCGAACGAATTCCCGTCAGCCCTCACCAGCTTGTCGCGCTTCAAGCGCCGAAAGCTCAGCGTCATCGGATACGGCACCTCACCTGCGAGATCGAGCTTCCAACTCCACTTTTCATCCTTGTCCATCACCCATTGGCTGTTCGTTTCCACGAGCTTGATCGCAGCCCCCTTCTTTTCCCTGTGGAACAACTGCACCACGGGTCGAGATGTCAGATCGCACGCAAAATCCAGTGGGCGAAAACTCTCCTCGTTGTGCCGATTCTTCGTTCCTGGCCAGGTGAACGAGATGGGCTTGAGCACTGCATCTTTCCAGTCCGTCACACCTTTCGGGAGCGTCGCGATCTTTTCCAGTTCCCCCTTCGCCTCGGAGTAGATCACCCACCAGCGAACGAAATTCTTCGGACAATGCTCAGGCAGCTCTTCCGCCTTTGGCAGCCACAGGATGTGATTCTCCTCCTTGCACAACTCGCGGAAAAATGCAGCGCTGCCGAATCCACCTGCGCTATCACCCTGCGCTTTGGTCACGATCTCGATCAGTTCCTCCTCATCAAGATCATCGCCTTCTTTCTTCGCCTTGCGTGCATACTTCAAAAACTCATTCCGCAGTTCCGCCCAACCGCCAATCGTGGCGCGACGCAATCCGTAGCCAATCTGACCTCCGATCTTGCCCAACAAAGCATTCATCGCCTTCTTCCGCTCGTCATCACCTTTCAGGCCGCCGAGATTGCGCGGCTTGACATCCTTCTTGGGCTTCTTTGCCTTGGCACTTCGCTTTCCGTCTCCTGGCTGCGACTTCTGCGAAAACAATGGCACCGTCCCGTCCGACTCCATTGCTTTGACCATTGCGTGGCGCTGGCTGAAGAGACGCTCTCGATCTTCGGAGCGATTGCGATACTTGAACACTTCGTCGAATGCCCGCTTCAGTGCCGATTCATCGAATTTTTGGCGAAAGCCTTGTGACTCGAAGGCACATCCCATCAGATTGGTGAAATAGGGGAAGGTGGGGCGTGTTCCCGGTATGCCCACAACCTCCGAACCCTCGGACAAGACTGGCTTATTGTGTTCCGTTTCTGGAAAGTCTTTTGCTAGGACTTTCCGAACGTATTCACCCAGCTTTGCTTCCGCTTCACTCCGCGCAGGACTATCCGTGTGATGGGCGGACAGCCATGAATACCGAGCAATCGCATAATGCAGGGTGCCAATTGGCCCCGATTTATGAAACCAAATGAAGTCTGCGAAATCCTGAGCGGCGGCGATCTTATCCCGACATTGTTCAAACAGGTCAGTCGAAATTCCAAGAGGCTGTTTGTTGTTCTTGTCTTCGAATGCCTTCAAATATTGGTCGCGCTCCGTCGTCGTCGGCGTTCGTGCTAGTTCCTTCCAATAGTCTTTGATGATGTCCCAATAGGATGATGGCTCTTTTGCCGCAGCCATGCGCCAGAAAAGCCGGTCGATAGGCGCACAACCGGGAAGAGCTCGTGTGCTGTCGGAACTACAAAACCTCAATCCATTGTCACGGGCGAATTCGGCAAAGTCTCCACAGTCGAGTGTTCCATCCTTTTTTTGAATTTGAGCAAGCAAAACGGCCATCACCGCAGCACGGTCAGCTGTAGTGGTCCTTTCGCCATAAACAGCTGACAGAAACTCCTCTACTGTTGTGGCAGCACTAAACGGAGCCGCAGGATAACTCTCCGCCAACCGCTTCACCAAATCATGGGTCTCTCCAAGCCTCCCTTCAGCAGTCACGCTGTTCCATAGTGGCGATGCAACTTTACCATTGCGATCTGTGCCGCCTTTGATCAACCCGAGGATGCACAGAATGTAGTAGCAGACCGCATCCTGAAACACCTCATGCGTTGTCTTGAGCGCCTGCTCCGTGTTGAGGTGGTTCGGATGAAGTTCCTTCTTCGTCTTCCCCGCCTTGCGAGCGTGATGATTCCGGGCGGTCTCTTCGATCAAGACCTCGTAGCTGCGATAAACGGTGCTCATAGCTGTGTTGCTGTTTGTAGGTTTTCTTGTTGATTAACCATTCACCGCATCCTGAAACAGCTCATGGTGCCGCCACAGAACGGCTTCACCCTCAGGCAGGTCGATCCAGTCGTTTTTTTCGCCCTTCTTTTCCTTCTTTCGGCCATCCTCATCATTGGCGCTGGCAGGCGCGGGCACCTGCACCTTTGTGACACGTCCTTGGTAAATGCGGTTCATAACAGCCGCAGGCTAGGGAGAAGACGCAGTGCTGGCAAGGGTGGTGTGCGACTTGTTGAGGTTCTGCCTAAAAAAAGCCGCAGTTTCCTCTTCCCAAGGCGCGGCCTTTTTGAGTAATATCCCCGCCCAACCTTTCTCCCGCCTATGAAGACGAAGTCGTCCTCGGATGCGTCCCGGTCTGGCGACCGGCAGGGAGAACGCATGCCGCCGAAGGTGCGTGACCCGGTGTTTCCCATCTCGCGGGAGGAGGTGGTGCGCCGCTGCCGGGAGAAGCCGCATGACATGCTCTGCGCGGGGGAGGTGCTGGCGCTGATGGACCTGATGCTGCTCTTTCACTACACGATCAAACGCCTGCACGAGCTCTCCGGCGTGGCGCGCTCCATGATCCATGACATGCTGGTCATGGAGGCCCTGCCCACCAACGACACCGTGGGCAGGCTGGCGCGCGCCTTTGGCATGGAGGCCATCGAGTTCCACCTGCTGGGCTTTTTCACCCTGCGCGCGGAAGTGTCTCCATAGCGTCATCGAATCCCACGCGGGCTGTGGCAGGCTGCGCCCATGAACGCGACGCTGAAATCCAGATCATGGGACATGGAGAGGGGGAGACTGGGAAAGGAATCCCGGTGGTCGTCTCGGCGTCTCGGAGTGGCTCCACAGGATTTCCGCGCGAGGGGCGGCCGTGTCCGGAACGGTGCGCGGAATTTCCGGACGGCATGCGGCGAGGTGGGGAACGGCGCGCGGAATTTCCTTTCGTGGAGTGGCTGTCTGAGGGATGCCGCGCGGAATTTCCTTTCGAGGGGGCGTGGTCTGGGAGAAGGCGCGGAGAATCACCTTCGGAGGGGTGGTCCTCTGGGACATGCCGTGCGGAATTTCCTTTCGAGGGGCTGCCGCCTCGCACCTGCCGTGCGGAATCTTCTTTGGAGGGTGTGCCGCCTGGGGCCTGCCGCGCGGAAATTCCTTTCGAGGAGCGCCACTCTCGGACCTGCCGCGCGGAATTTCCGCGCGAGGCTCCGGACTCTCGGATGTGCTGTGCGGAATTTCCTTTTTTGGACCCGGACCCGGCTCCTGCGCAGGGAAAACGGCGGTGGATGCCGCTGGAGCCGCCGCCGCGCCGCCACCCGCTTTCTGCCGTGCCCGCCCTGCCGCAGGGCGCCTGCGGCGCTTTTTATTCCGTCCCCGCTCACCTGCACGCGGCTGGCGCCGCCCTCCTGATGCGCTGGGACGCCCCATCGACTTTCTGGGACCAATTCACCTGGGACAGCCCGGATGAACCGCTCCCGCCTGTTAGAAAACGCAAGAAAATCAACCGACGAACCATGGCCTCGAACCCGACTCCTGATAACCCTGATGTGCTCCGCGCCCTATGCGTCCGCATGGCGGCGGGCTGCGGGATGCATGAGGCGCCCCTCGGCATCAAACAAAACACGCAAGCCGTGATGCTGGCGGCGAACGCGGCGCTCTCCGCCGCGGAAACCGCCGTGGGCCTGCGCAAGCAGGAACTGGCCGCCGCCACCGCCGCGCTGGAGGCCGCCCACACGGCGGGCTTTAACATGCTGACGGACTGCAAGCTGCGGCTGGCCAAGCTCTATGGGCAGCGCTGGAACGCGAACTGGGAGCCGACGGGCTTCCCCAACCAGTCCACGGCGATCCCGGACGACAAGCCCACCCGCCTGACGCTGCTGGACGCGCTGAAGAACTTCTTCACGGCGATCCCGTCAGCGGAGAGCGCGGACATGGGGGCGACGGCGGCTCTGTGCCTGGCGCAGTGGAACGCGATCAACGCGGCGCAGGCGGACGTGGACCAGGCGGACAGCGTGCAGACGGCGGCCTTCAACACCCGGGCGGATGCCGTGGACGCGCTGCGCAAGCGCGTGCGCGGCCTGATCGACGAGCTGACGATCCTGCTGCCCGCGGATGATCCGCGCTGGGAGGACTTTGGCCTGAACATCCCCGCCAACCCGACCGCGCCGGAGCCGGTGCCCGCCGTGACGGCCAGCGCGCTGGGCAATGGCCGCATCGAGGTGCAGTATGAGTATGCCACGCGCGCAACGCGCTACCGCGTGGAGGCCTTCATCACCGGCGTGGACACGGAGTGGCAGACCAAGGCGACGCCAAGAGATCTGGAGGTGATTCTGAAAAACTTCACGGCCGGCCAGGTGGTGAAGATCCGCGTCATTTCCTTCAACGACGGCGGGGACGCCCAACCAAGCCCGGAGGTGACCGTCACCGTGACGTGATGCATAGGTGGTAGGGACACGCTGCGCCGTGTCCGACTTTCCAAGGGACGGGGATGGTGCGGAGCCTCCGGGCGTGTTCGACCACGTTCCATGCTCCGCTCCACTCGCCGCTTCCGCCCTTCCCATTCAAATGGGACCTGACGCAGCGGGTCCCTACCCATTTTCAGCCCGCCATGCCTTTCGATCCTAACAAACCAGCGAACAACAGCCCCGGCTCCAGCGCGGAGATGCGCGGCCAGCTCAACGGCCTCAAAGAGCTCATCGATGCCATTCCGGCGGGTCCGGCAGGGCCGCAAGGTCCCGCCGGGGCCACGGGTCCCGAGGGGCCTCCAGGACCGCAAGGCCCACAAGGTGATCCGGGCGGACCGCCGGGACCGGAAGGTCCGATGGGCCCCCAGGGGCCGGAGGGGCCGCCCGGCACGCCGGGGGAGGTATCGCTGGCGGATCTGAACACGGCGATCAACGGCACGAGCAGCAACAGCAACGCGGTGGGCACGCTGGACGCGCCCTTTGCGGACCCCGATGCCGAAACCCTGCGCGTGGCCTTCAACACGCTGGTGAACGCGCTGCGGCGGTGAAGCGGGGGGGAAGAAGATAGAGGTGAGACGTGAGAGGTGAGACGTGAGAGGTTTCGTAGAGGAAGTCGTGAGACTTCCCGGAGCCGGTGAGAGGTGAGACGTGAGAGGTTTCGTAGAGGAAGTCGTGAGACTTCCCAGGTCCGGGGCAAACTCACGTTTGCCTCTACGACCGGGTCGGTGCCCCGATCTACAGCAGTGCCCTGATCGACAGCACAGGTGCTTCCGCACGTCTGACCTCTAACTTTTGACTTCTAACTTCTGACCTCTGGCCCTCCGCCCTCTTTCGGTTTGTCGGACGCGGCGCAGCGCGTCCCTACCGTCTGACCTCCGCCCTCTTTTGCCCTTTTTTCTCTCTTTCGGCCAACCCAGGGGGAACGTTCAACGTCGGACGTCCAGCGCGGAACGTTCAACGACGGAACGGCCTGAAGGCCGAACTACGAACGCGCTCCGCGCATCGGCCCCTGGATCACCGATCACCGGCTACCCTCTTTCCTCTATCTTCTATTCTCTCTCCTCTCTTTCGGTTTGTCGGACGCGGCGCAGCGCGTCCCTACCGTCTGACCTCTAACTTTTGACTTCTCACCTCTGACTTCTGAACGCTGGCCCTCCGCCCTCTGCTCTTCGCCCTCCGCTCTCTTTTGGTTTGTCGGACACGGCGCAGCGCGTCCCTACCGACCTTTCACGTCTCTCCTCTCCCCTCTATCTTCTCTCTTGGGCTGCCTGGATCGACAGGAAGGCGGACCGGGTGGCGGCGGTGGGCGCGGGCTCAAAAGCGCCAGGTGACGCTGACGCGGAGCATGCGCGGCTCAATGGGGTGGACGTGGCGGTCCTCGACCGGGGCGGCCTCGCCGGGGAGCTGGCTCTCATAGAAGTACTCGATGTCGTTGTCGGCGCGGTTGAGGAGGTTGAGGCATTCGAGGGCGACCTCCCAGTTCTTTTTGCGGTAGCCGATGCGGGCGTTCACTTGCAGGGATTCACGCGCGCGGATGTCGGCGTGGTCCTCACTGAGGGGGCGCGGGCCGAAGTAGCGGGCGCGCAGGGAGCCGAAGGGCCCCTCCTCACGCCCGAGGGTGAAGCCGGCGTTCAGGGTGTAGGGCACGTTGCCGGGGATGGCGGCGCTGGGCGGGTTCACGGTGCGCAGGTTTGCCCAGCTCCAGGTGGCCTCGAGATCGGCCATGGCCCAGTCGGTGGGCCGCCAGTAGCTGGCCAGCTCGATGCCGAAGCGCTCGCTGCCGGGGCCGGGCTCGGTGTTGCCGGCATCGCCGATGTAGAGCAGCTCGGAATCACTGCGCAGCCACCAGAAGGAGAGGGTGTTGACCATGCGGGAGATGGATTCATTGCGGATGCCGAACTCCGCGCCGTAGGTGCGCGCCAGCGGGTCCACGCGGTCCGCCGGGCCGCCGGTGTCAGGATCGATGGTGATGGTGGTGCCGCGGGTATCGTTGCTGTGGAAGCCGAGGCCGGCATTGACATAGAACTCCGTGTCCGCCCAGGGGCCGAAGATCATGGCGAGCTTTGGGCTGACGATGCCCTTGGTGAGATTGCCGTTGTTTTCCTGCATGCTGCCGTTGCGTACATTGAAGTGGAAGACATCGCCGCGCAGGCCGGGGATGACGCGGAACCAGCTCACAGGGCGGAACTCCAGCTCGGAGTAGAGGCCGTAGGTGGCCTGGTAGATGTCGTCCTGGCGCACGACATTCCAGCGCTGGCGGCCGGTGGTGTTGTAGAGGCCGATTCCCGTGATGAAATCATGGTGCATGGCAAAGCCGAGGGTGAGGCGCTGCTCCTGGCCGAGCGCGTCAAAGCGCCAGTCACGCGCGACCTGGGCGCCGACGAACCAGCGGTTGTCCCGCTGCTCGAACTGGTCCCCCAGCGTGTCGCCGCGGGCGATGCTGTCGAGGAAGTAGGTGAAGTTGGAGTAGAGATCGAGGTCGTAGAAGCCGCCATAGACGCTGGCGCGGGTGGTGGTGCGGCCGTCCGTGCGCTCCCAGTCCAGGCTGAGGCTGTAGCGCTGGGAATTCCCGCCGTTGGTCGGGTCGATGAAGCCGAAGCGGCCGATGGTGCCGTCATCGAGCGCGCGCTGCGGCACCTGGTCGGTGCTTGTCCATTCGCCGTGGTAGCCCATGAAGGTGACGTTCACGCGGTCGGTGCTGTCGTGCCAGTGCCAGCGCAGCAGGCCGTTCCAGCGGCGCGCGTCCGCGTTGAGATCCCAGGGGCCGTTGTAGAACTGGTGCTCCAGGGCGGCGGTGAGCACGCCGGAGCCGGCCTGGATGCTGTCGGCGATTAAGGTGCGCGTGTATTCATACTCCCCCCAGGTGGTGCTGAGGATGCCGTGGGGCAGGGAATCGACCAGCTTGAAGCGCGCGGCGCCGGTGCTGCTGAGGTCGCCGTGCTGGGCGTAGTAGTTGCCCTTCCAGTACTCCAGCTCGCCGACGAGTTCCGGGATGATGAAGTTCAGATCGGCGTAGCCCTGGCCGTGCGCGTGCGTGCGAAAGTTCACCGGCATGCCATCGACATAGATCATGAAGTCCGTGCCGTGGTCGAGGTTGGTGCCGCGGAGGAAGTACTGGTTCGCCTTTCCATCACCGCTGTGCTGGGTGACGATGAGGCCGGGGACGCTCTCCAGCAGCTCGCCACGGCGGGAGAAGGGGCGCTCCATGAGCTCCTTGGCATTGGTCTGGCCTTTGGAGGCGGAGGGCGCGCTGCCCAGCAGGCTCTCCGCCTTGCCCTCGATGATGACCTCCTGCAATTCCGTGCCGGAGGGCGGCGCGGCGGTCTCCTGGGCCTGCGAAGTGGGCATCAGGGCCTGGAAAACGAGGCAGGCGGCGGGGAAGAGGCGGGAAAAGCGCATTCGGGAAGGAGTGGTGCGCCATTCAGACGACCCGCCGCGCGCCAGCCCATAAAAACGGTCGGGTGACTGGCAGGCTGCTGAAAAACACCGCACGACCTGCGGACCGGGTCAGTGCCCCGGTTTCGTAGAGGAAGTCGTGAGACTTCCCGGTGCCGGGGCAAACTGACGTTTGCCTCTACGACGACCGGGTCAGTGCCCCGATCGACAGCATGGCGGACCCAGGCAACGTTCAACGTCGAACGTCCAACGCGGAACGTTCAATCCCAGAGCGGGCTCAAGCCCGAACTACGAACGCGTACCTCCACCCTCCGCGCTCTCTCGGTTCGTCGGACGCGGCTCAGCGCGTCCCTACACACCTCTCACGTCTGACCTCTGACCTTTTTGTTCTTTTTCCTCTCTTTCGGCCAACCCAGGCAACGCTCAACGTCGAACGTCCAACCCCAGAGCGGGCTCAAGCCCGAACTACGAACGCGTACCTCCCCCCTCTGCTCTCTTTCGGTTCGTCGGACGCGGCGCAGCGCGTCCCTACCGTCTGACCTCTAACTTTTGACTTCTAACTTCTGACCTCTGAACGCTGGCCCTCCGCCCTCTGCTCTTCGCCCTACGCTCTCTTTCGGTTCGTCGGACGCGGCGCAGCGCGTCCCTACCGACCTCTCACGTCTCTCCTCTCCCCTCTATCTTCTCTCTTGGGCTGCGCCGATCGACAGGAAGGCGGACCGGGTGGTGGCGGTGGGCGCGGGCTCAAAAGCGCCAGGTGACGCTGACGCGGAGCATGCGCGCCGACAAAGCCGCCTCATCTTTCGCCGGGTTCATCACCTTCGCCGCTCTCCTGGACAGAACTCACCTCGCTTGATTTGCAAAGACACCGCGTCATTGGTCCATGCGCAGGAACCAAGCCTCGCACGCCCATGATTTGTCCGTGAACGAGGGATGATTCTATGGTTAAAAGGGCTGCATGAGTCCGGTGGAGCAGTTTGAGCAGCTTTTGGGACGCCAGGAGCCTCTCCTGGCGCTGGCACCGATGCAGGATGTGACGGACCGGGAGTTTTGGAGGCTGATGGCGCGCCATGGCGGGGCGGATGTGTATTACACGGAGTATTTTCGCGTCCACCCGGACTCCCATCTGGAGAAGTGGATCCTCGATTCCGTCATCGACAACCCCACGGGCAGGCCGGTGGTGGCGCAGATGATCGGCAATGACATCCCGTCCCTGGTGCGCGGGGCCAGGGAACTGCAGGAGCATGCGGTGGCGGCGATCGACCTGAACCTGGGATGCCCGGCGCCGGTGGTGTATCGCAAGTGCGCCGGCGGCGGCCTGCTGCGGGATGTGCCGCGCATCGAGGGCATCCTGGGCGCGCTACGCGAGGCGGTGCGGGTGAAGTTCACGGTGAAGACGCGGCTGGGCTTTGATGACACGGAGACGATCGACGCGCTGGTGCCGTTGTTTGTGAAGCATGGGGTGGATCTGGTGACGATTCACGGCCGCACGGTGACGCAGATGTATCGCGCGGGGGTGCGCTACGATTTGATCGGCGCGGCCAGGGCGGCTCTGGAGTGCCCGGTGCTGGCGAACGGCAACATCGGCTCCCCTTTTGACGCGGAGGCGGTGGTGCGGGAGACGGGCGTCGCGGGCCTGATGATCGGGCGGGGCGCGATCCGCAATCCGTGGCTGTTTGACCAGATCCGGCAGCACTTGCGTGGCGGGCCGGTCCTCCAGCCGTCACGCGATGATTTGCTGGCCTATGTCGAGGAGCTTTATGATTGCGTGACGCTGCCCGGCACCCGCGAGCTCGACCAGGTGAACCGGATCAAGAAGCATCTGGGCTTTTTCGGCCCCGGGCTGGCGGACGCGGAGACGTTTCTCCATGACATGCGCCGCTGCACGACGCGGGCGGGCCTGCGGGAGGTGTGCCGGCGGTGTTTTTGAGGCTCAACGCGCCCCCCACGGGATATGGGCATGGCCAGGACCGGGTGAAGTTCACATGGAGTTCATCGTCTGAGGGTTGCCCCCCGGCGGGGATGCGCGTTATCATGAACCAAACCTCCGCATGAAGAAAAGAACCGCACCTGACAAGAAGCCCGTGAAAAAGCCGCGGGTCATGTCGCGCTGGCAGCGATGGAGGCGGCTGGCTCTGTTTTTCATCCTGGGGGGGACGCTGCTGACGACGCTGGCGATGGTGGTGGTGATCGCCGTGTACAGCCAGTGGGCGAAGGCCTTTGACCTGACGCAACTAGGCCAGATGCCGGAGCGCACGGTGGTGTATGACTTCAAGGGCGAGGTGCTGGGGCGCATGCACGGGGAAAACCGCATCGTGGTGCCGCTGAGCGAGGTCTCCCCCTGGTTCATCAAGGCGCTGCTGGCGCGCGAGGACGCGCGCTTTTACTCCCACGGCGGCATTGATTACCATGGGGTGGCACGCGCCGCGGTGCGCAACCTGAAGGACGGCCGCATCGTGCAGGGGGCCAGCACGCTGACAATGCAGCTCGCACGCAACAGTTTCCCGGAGCTGGGGGATGACCGCAATCTGCACCGCAAGGTGCTGGAGATGATGCTGGCGCGCCGCATCGAAAAGGCGTGCACGAAAGAGCAGATCATCGAGCACTATGTGAACCGCATCTTCTTTGGCACCGGCCTGTATGGCATCCAGCGCGCGAGCCAGGTGTACTTTGGCAAACACGCCAGCCAGCTGAATCTCAGCGAGGCCGCGCTGATCGCGGGCATCGTGCGCAGCCCGGTGCGCTTCTCCCCCTTCCGGAATTACGACGGCGCGATCAAGGAGCGCAATGACGTGCTCCAGCGCATGCTGACGACGAAGGTGATCACGGCGGAGGAGGAGCTGGAGGCGCGCTACGCGGACATCGCGCTGCACGCGCAGCCGGCGTTTCAGAGCCAGGGCGGCTACGCGCTGGACATGGTGCGCCACGACCTGGATCTCATTCTGGAGCAGCAGGACATCGAGGACGGCGGTCTGCAGGTGTTCACCACGATCAACAAGGACATCCAGCTCGCCGCGGAGGCCTCGGTGGAAAAGCGTCTGGCCGCGGTGGAAAAGCTGAAGGCCTACCAGCATCCCAGGAAGGCTGATTTTGACAAGACCTGGGACGGCTCGGTGGAGATCAGCACCACGCCGTATCTCCAGGCCGCGCTGACGCTGCTGGACAACCAGACCGGCGGCATCCTGGCCATCGTCGGCGGGCGTGACTACCGCCACAGCAAGTACAACCGCGCCATCCAGGGGGAGCGGCAGATCGGATCGACGGTGAAGCCCTTTGTCTATGCCGCGGGGGTGGCCGCCGGTTTCCTCCCCGGCACCTTGATCGACGACGCGCCGATCCAGCCCCATGAAATCCAAGGGGCGGCGCTCGGCTGGAGCCCGCAGAACAGCGACGGGAAGTTTCTCGGCCTCAAGACGCTCACGGACGGCCTGGTGCTCAGTCGCAACACCATGACCGTGCGCCTTGGCAATTTCACCGGGCTCGACCGTGTGCTGAACCTGCTGGCAGACGCGGGATTCAACATGCCGAAGGAGCGCACGCCGCAGATCTTCATCGGCAACATCGGCGGCAATGTGCGGCAGCTCGCCAGCGCCATGAGCGTGTTTCCGAACGGGGGTGTGCGCCGCCGCCCCTTCCTGATCGACCGCATCATCGACAAGACCGGTGCCACGATCTACCAGACCCCGGTGCTCGACGGCGAGGTGGTCAATCCCGGCGTGGCCCATGTGATGCGCGGCATCCTGGCGCAGGTCATGGAGCGCGGCACAGCCGCCGCCGTGCGCGGGGAGCATGGTTTCAAGGAGCCCGGCGGCGGCAAGACGGGCACGACGAATGATTACAAGGACGCGTGGTTCGCCGGATACACGGAGCGCCTCACCTGCGGCGTATGGGTCGGCCTCGACCGGCCGCAGACGATCATCGACGAAGGATACGGAGGACGGCTCTCGCTGCCCATCTGGGCGGATGTGATGAAGGAGGCGGTAAAACTCGGCTACAAGAGCGAGGTGCCCATGGCAGGACTGCCGCTCAGCCGTGTCTCGCTCTGCCGCCTGAGCAGCCAGCTCGCCACGGATGGCTGCCACCACGCCGGCATGGCCTATGAGGACACGCTGCCCTATGAGGTGCTGCCGCAGGATTTCTGCCTGGAGCATCGCGGTGCCATGCCGCGTGTCGCGCAGCCCCAACCCCGCCCCGCGCCGCAGGGGGGAGGCTTCTGGGGCCGTGTGAAGCGCTGGTTTCAATGAGCCCGCCCTTCGGCGGCAGCCGCGCTCCCCTGACACGGCCTTTGCCCGCCAGATGAATGTTTTTTTGTGTCGCACGGCATGACGCCTCCACTACATTTCCCCGCATCAACGCCCTGCCGCCATGAAATTGCTCAAGTACGCCATCATCGCCCTCGTCGCTTATGGGTTCTGGGACATGTTTGGCCGCGAATGGGCGAATTCGCTCGAAGGAGCCGCCGGCGCCGCCAAGGAGCGCCTGAGCGAGGTCGTGTCCACGCCTGCCAAAGTGGATTTTGAGCTGCGCTACGACGGCCGCGCGCGGCGGTTTGAGATCCGGACGCCCGCGGATGGCACGCGGGCGGATGGCATCACCCTCGACATGCTGGCGCTGCATCTGCGCTCCAGCAGCAGCCTCGTGCCCCATGTGCAGGTCGTTTATGACGCGGCCGTTTTCGCCACCGGGGTGGAGCAGGCGGAATTTGAGGACGACGTCCGGCGTCAGGTCGAGCGGGCCAAGGGCTGGGCCAGTTTTGCACCCAAAGGCCGCCCGCGCTCGTATTGACAGCCTGGCCAGCTGGCCTCATGCACCCTTCACGCCCTCACCCCATGAAAACACTCCTGCTTTCCCTCCTCGCCATGACCACCAGCCTCTTCGCGGCCGATTCCATCCACGACATCACCATGAAGGACATCGACGGCAAGGATCTGCCGCTGAAGACCTACGCCGGAAAGGTGCTGCTCATCGTCAATGTCGCCTCCGAGTGCGGTTACACGCCGCAGTATGCCGGCATGCAGGCGCTGCATGACAAGGTCGCTGACAAAGGCCTCGTCGTCCTCGGCGTGCCCTGCAATGACTTTGGCGGCCAGGAGCCCGGCGATGAAAAAGCCATCAAGACCTTCTGCACGGAGAACTACAAGGTCACTTTCCCCATGACCGCCAAGGTCAGCATCAAGGGCGATGGCAAACACGCGCTCTACGCCGCCCTCACCGGGCCGAATTCGCCCGTCCCTGGCGATGTCGGCTGGAACTTCGAGAAATTCCTCGTCGGCAAGGACGGCAGGATCTTGAAGCGCTTCGGCTCCGATGTCGAACCGACCTCCGGCGAGCTGCTCGATGCCATCGAGGCCGCCTTGAAGTGACCTCCACGGCCATGCACGAGCGCGAACTGCTGGAGAAGCTGCAAAAGATCGAGCGTCTCTACGCCGGCACCGCCACGCCCGGCGAAAAGGCCGCCGCGGCCGATGCCATCGCGCGCATCCGGGCGCGTCTGCACAAGACCGAACGCGCCGAGCGGCCCATCGAGTACAAGTTCACCCTTGCCGACGGCTGGTCGAAGAAGCTCTTCGTCGCCCTGCTGCGCCGCTACGAGTTGAAACCCTACCGCTACGCCCGCCAGCGCCGCAACACCGTCATGGTCCGCGTGCCCAAGACCTTCGTGGACGAGACGCTGTGGCCTGAATTTCTCGAATTGAGCGACGTGCTGCAAAAATACCTCGAAGACGTGACCCGCCGTGTCATCGCCCAGGCCATCCACGCCGACGATGGCGACGAAGAAATCGTCGCGGGCGAGTATTTGGAAAAGTAGCCCGTCAGGAACGCCCGGATGGCGGCATCCTCTCCCCGGTCACGCGCATTCTGGGTTGGGTTGTGCGTATTACCACGGCGGTCAGACGCATTCCCGCGCGAGTCGCAGGCAGTTGGGCCCGAGCTGCCCGCATTCCCTCCCGAGTCGTGAGCATTTCGGCCCGAGCTGTGCGCATTCTCCGCCGAGGCGTGGACATTTCGGCCCGAACTGCGCGCATTCTCCTCCGAAACGTGGGCATTTCGGCCCGAACTGCGCGCATTCTCCCCCGAAACGTGGACATTTCGGCCCGAACTGTGAGCATTCTCCCCCGAAACGTGGGCATTTCGGCCCGAACTACGCGCATTCTCCGCCGAAACGTGGGCATTTCGGCCCGAACTGCGCGCATTCTCCGCCGAAACGTGGACATTTCGGCCCGAGCTGTGCGCATTCTCCGCCGAAACGTGGACACTTCGGCCCGAACTGCGCGCATTCTCCGCCGAAATGTCCAAATCCGAGCTCGGATTTGGGCACTACAATCTCGGATTTGAGAATGCAGGCAGGTTTGGGCCGGTTTTTGAGACGGATCCAGCCCTTATTGAGATTTTAGATTCAAAATCGCTCGCAGGGTCGTTTTGATGGTTTTGCGCGCATGCCTACTCGGCGTCGCGGCCATTGACGTCGGCAGCCATGTTGTCTTGAATGCTACTCATGCTCCGCATTGGCCCCCGTGTCTTTGATCTCGTCCGCACCCAGAGCGGGTTTCACGTCACTCTCGATCCACAGGGTGCTCCCCGTGAGCGGCAGCAGTGGCGCGTCGAGGCTCATTTTGTGCCGGCGGAGGACGATCCCGGTGAGGACTGGGCGGGCGATGCCTACGGCGCGTGGGAATACTGGCGGCTCTGCGTGAACCTGATCATGGGCTTCAGCGTTTCCCACTGGCACGATCTCGAGCGCGCGTCCTTCATGGAGGATGCCGACGGCACGGAGATCCTCTGCTTCCCCACCTGGCAGAATCTCATTCACCTCGGCGCCAGTGAAAACCAGGCACAGGAGGTCGCCCTGGGCGAGCTGCGCTCCATCAAGCGCGAGGGACTGCTCTTTACCGTCGAACTTGATGGCGAAATCCTTGCCAAGAAGGGAGAGACCGTCCACGGCGACTTCTCCACGATGATCGAACTCCCGCTGGCCACCGCTCGAATTGCCGTGCCCCTCAACGCCACCGATCCCCTGGCCACCGCCAAAGCCATCGCGAAGCGTGAACTCGGCCTCACCTCCTTCTCCCGCCATCGCCTCCGCCTCCACGACCCCGAACGCCCCCTCTCCCTCAAACCCCACCGCAACAGCAAGCACTGGGTCACGCTGGAGACGGCGTGGCGTGAAAACTTGGTAGAAATATAAAGCATTGAAATTCTTGGGTGTGTTGCCTGATCGAGAATGGAAGGGGATTGTCCAGGTCATTCAAGGCGTGTGCGTTTTTGAGCGAGGTCTTTTCAAAACATGATGATAGGGTTGCGCGGAAAACGTTATTATGGTACATAGACTAACTGATGAAGCAGCCCCTTCCCAGCATTCTGGTCAATCTATTGACGAAAATCGATCTTTGGTTCCAAAGCTTCTTTCATATCATTCGACACGGGACCGGGAAAGCGAAGTTAACATTGATTTTTGCTGTGTTCTTAATCGCGGGCTTCTTTGAGTACCTCCCAGCCGATGTTCGAACTCATCTGCCTTTGGAAGTGCTCGTTAACAAGCTGCCCTGGGTTGTACTTACTTGCCAACTCATAGCTGGAGTTACTTTTGTTGTATTGTTGTGGTCTTGGTCGAAAGCACTCTTGCCAAGAAAGGGAACTGCATTGTCCGGCCAGCTATCAACAACGCAAACTCCGTCGATCTTTGTGGGTGCTCAGTCATTTAGCATTGTTCATGGGAAGCTTTTTCAGCGTCTCGAGCGAAAGCACGAAATTGACAGTTTGCTTCTTGCTGTCGGGACCAACAGGTTAGCGTTAGTTTCACTACGTGGCGAATCGGGTGCCGGGAAGTCGTCGCTGCTTAACAGCGGATTGGCTTGGGTTTTGAATCAAGAAAAGATCCCAGTCATTTATGCCGAAATCATTCCAGGTGACGTCGTCGGTTCCATATTGAAGGCGTCAAAAGAAGGGTGGATTGTTTCAGGCGACGATGATGATTCCGTGCCCGATTTACAAAGGTTACAAGATATCTCAGGTGCTTCGAAGAGACGGCGTGTTTTGATTTTAGATCAGTTTGAACAGATTGCAGTGGCCGACAAAATCTCGCGGAACACAGTTTACGATTTTATTAAAGCGCATGTCTTGTCTCATCCGCCATATCAGTTGTTGATAATAGTGGGGTTTCGCCGGGACTTTTTCGTGGACTGGCAAGACTTTACAGACTCGACGCTCAAGCGCGCTCATCAGACAGCGATGTTAAACCTGTCGTTAAAGTACTTCACGATTTCGCAAGCGCGCAACATCATTGCTGAGTTGGCGGCTTCCGCATCTCTTCAGGTTGAAGCCGGCTTTGTCGATGAATACCTCAAACATATCGCGAGAGATACTAGTGATTTTCCGATTGCTCCTGTCGATCTAAGTATCTTGATGCTCGGGCTGAAACGAATAGAGGTAAAGACCGGCAAGCGAACTGTCTCAGAAGCCGATTTTCATTTGGATGGCGGGGCTTCGGGCATGATTACTTCTTTCTTTCGCGAGACTGTAGCGGATGCGCTTGGCGATCAACCTCTTGAGATTAGACGAACTCGGGAATGTGCTGTCTACCAAGCTCTTCTGAAACTCGGGCGGCAGGATGGTAAACGTTTAGCTGAAGGACTGACGTTGGATTCATTGTTTTCGGGTTTGTCGGGAATTAACAAGTCGGAGTTCAAGGGCATTCTAGAGTATCTGGGAAGTCCCGCAGCGAGACTATTGGAAGTTGTGCCGTCTTCAAAGAGTGACCGAGTGGCTGCTTATAGGTTGGCGCACGATCGCTTAGTCGAACCTGTGAATCGGCTGGGAGGTGCTATCGTTGCCGATCAAATGAAAGCGAGCACGCTCTTTGAGAGTGCTTTCCAAGGCTATATTCAATTTGGTGAAAAGCTTCTTCTCCAAGGAAGAGATCTTCGGCTCGTCGAGCGCAATTTCCCGCATTTTAATTTGGGGGCAGACTCAATCTCAAAAACTGACTTTCTGAAAAGGTCTCAACGGCGTCGGTTTCTTAAATTGGTCATGAAGTCAGTTGCTGTGTTCGCGGTGATCGCATGCGGAGTCTTAGCTTACAATTGGCAAGTTGCAGACACCCATCGAAATGACCTTGCGAGAATGGGGCTGCCAGGTGAACTCTTCGACAAACAAGGGCAACTTGATTCCCTTGAAGTCTTTCACGATTCCGTTGACTCCATCGCGTGGGTTGATGGTGAAATGACTCGATTGGCTGTGGTTGGGAGTATATCAAATCTTACAGCAATCAAAAGTCTCCCGAATTCAATTTCATCTCTGAGCTTGCAAGGGAATCAAATTACAGAATGGAGTTGGTTGTCACAATTGGATAGCAATATCGTTCACCTCGAAGTTTCCGTCCCAGTAAGGTTGTCGGCAAACGGGGAGTGGGAGTATGAGAATCCCGTGGTGCCTGCCGAGTTTTCAAAAATCCCTAATTCCGTTAAGTCGCTTGGGATTCATGGTCTAGCGCTTGCAGAAGAAGGGTTTGACTTTTCTGTTCTTCCGCAAAGCCTCGTGAATCTGCGGTTGGATTCTCTGCCTTTCTCGAGGATTGGCCTGATTGGAAATTTGCCTTCCAGCTTAGAACGTCTCCATATTGAAATTGATCCCGGCGAAGAAATGGCGTTCGAGAGGGTGCCATGGCCTTCAGTCAACACCGAACTTTCAATTGCGGTGAGTGATTTTGTAAGGGAGCCTTGGTTCGATCCAGAAAGCCTTCCTGAGAATGTTAGACAAACTATTGGTGAGAATGAGTATTCCTTCGACGAACCAGAGTTGATGTATCTTCCAGCTGATCAGCGCGAAAACGTTGTTGTTATTGTTCGAGATGTTGAAGGAGCAGACGACAAGCAAACGGAGGAAATGAAGAATTCGTTGAGGAGGATCCCATCGTTTGTTTCTACAGTTTGCCTGCGATCCGCAGGATCGCGCTACAATAGGTCGAAGGTATCCTCTCTCGGTTACAAAACTTTGGAAGCTCTTCCTTCCACTGTGAAAACACTGCGTTTGGAAGTCGAGTTCTCGAAGGATTCTCACTTGTTGGACTTGATTCCCGCATCAATTGAAAGAATTGAGGTGGAGTCACTATATGACAGCCAGTTTCTTCCTGACTCAATTCTAGGGCGGATCGTGAAAGGTGGGATTTTGAACGAAATATACAGAGGAGAGACTCCTTACCTGGAGGAATATCGAGCTATCTTCTCAAAATTGCCTCTGTTGGAAGAAATTGGAATTTGGGTCCAACCTGGCTTTAGAAGTTTAGAGTTTTTGGGTCATTGCCAAAAATTGCGAGAGCTAGCGCTTTATATGGGGGAAAGCCGGTTTTCCGGTTTTGAGAGCCTCGAAGGACTGCCGAAATCAGTTCGAAAGCTGGTCATACGCACGGACGCAGGTTCTTAAATGAAGTCGCTGACAATACGAACGTCGCAGGTGATTGAAGTATTCAAAAACCGTCCCGTGATGCTCCTCTCATTTCTTGCCACTTCCTCCGGCGTAC
This sequence comes from Verrucomicrobiaceae bacterium, assembly GCA_015075365.1. Lineage (GTDB taxonomy): Bacteria > Verrucomicrobiota > Verrucomicrobiia > Verrucomicrobiales > Verrucomicrobiaceae > Prosthecobacter. Next base: position 182,279 of record JABTUN010000002.1, on the reverse strand, counting down.
CTTCGGCGAGGAGGTAACCACCTTCAGGGCCGCCGGTGGGGCCGAGGTCGATGACATGGTCGGCATTGCGGATGACGTCGAGGTGGTGCTCGATGACGATGAGGGTGTTTCCGGCGTCGCGGAGACGCAGGAGGACGTCGAGGAGTGTCTGGATGTCGGCGCTGTGGAGACCAGTGGTGGGCTCGTCGAGGAGGTAGAGCGTCTTACCGGTGCTGCGCTTCGCGAGTTCGGTGGAAAGCTTCACGCGCTGGGCCTCGCCGCCGGAGAGGGCGGCGCCGCTTTGGCCGAGTTTGATGTAGCCAAGGCCGCAATCCTCCAGCGTGGCCAGTTTTGGGGCAATCTGGCGGTCGTTGGCGAAGAATCGATGCGCCTCGCTGACGGTCATGTCGAGCACGTCGGCGATGGATTTGCCTTTGAAGGTGATCTCCAGCGTCTCCAGGCCGTAGCGTCGGCCTTTGCAGGCCTCGCAGGTCACATGCACGTCGGCGAGGAAGTGCATGTCGATCTGGATCTGCCCATCGCCCTGGCATTTCTCGCAACGACCGCCGGGTGTGTTGAAGGAGAAGCGTCCGGCATCAAAACCACGCTGACGTGCGAGCGGCAGCTTCGCGAACAGCTCACGGATCGGCGTGAAGACACCGCAATACGTCGCCGGATTGCTGCGCGGGCTTCTCCCAATCGGCGACTGGTCGATGACGACGACCTTGTCGATCAACTCGAGCCCCGTGATGCGCTCATGCGCCGCCGGAGCCTCCTTCGCGTTGTAAAAGTGCCGCTGCAACGCCCGCATGAGGATGTCATCGACCAGCGTCGATTTCCCGCTGCCGCTCGGTCCCGTGACGCAGGTGAAGCAGCCGAGCGGAAAGCGCACGGTGAGGTTTTTCAGATTGTGGGCCGTCGCGCCGTGAATGGTGAGATGTGAGAGGTGAGACGTGAGAAGTGGCGTCTGCGACTTCTCACTTCTCACTTCTAACTTCAGACTGGCTTCAATCCGCCTTTTCCCGCTCAAAAACTGCCCGGTGAGCGAATCCGCGTTCGCGATGACCTCCGCCACGCTGCCTTGCGCGATCAAATGCCCGCCATGCACGCCGGCAGCAGGTCCGAGCTCGATGAGGTGATCCGCAGCGCGCATCATTGCCTCGTCGTGCTCGACGACGAGGACGCTGTTCCCGAGGTCTCGCAGCCGATGCAGCGTGCGGATGAGGCGCTCGTTGTCCGTGGGATGCAGCCCGATGCTCGGCTCGTCGAGCACATAAAGCACCCCTGAGAGCCCCGCGCCGATCTGTGTGGCCAGACGAATGCGCTGCATCTCCCCGCCCGAAAGTGTGCCGCTCTGCCGATTCAGCGCCAGATAGCCCAAACCGACCTGTTCGAGGAATTCGAGCCGTTTCAAGATCTCCCTCTGAAGCTCACCGACATACGCCTGCTGCTGCGCCGTCACGTCGAGTTCCCGCATCCAGTTCAAGGCGCTGGCAATGTCGAGAGACGTGAAGTCGTGAATGTTCGCTGTTCTCGGTTCTCGGTTCTCCGTTGGCTCGGGTAACTGAGAACTGGGAACTGAGAACTGAGAACTGAGGTACACCGCCAGACTCTCCTTCCGCAGCCTCTTCCCTTCACACGCCGCACACGGATGCGGTGCCATCAAACGCGTCAGATTCGCCTTCAGCATCTCGCTTTCGGCATTGCGATGCAGGCGGGCGATTTCGGCCAGGAGACCCTCGAAGGGCTTCGCGAGGCTCTTTTTGTTGGAGGACTTCTGCCAGCCGGTGTCGATGGCGATCTCGCCCGTGCCATGGAAGAGCGCGTGTTTGAATGCGGCGGGCAGGGAAGAGAAGGGGGCCTTCGAGTCGATGTTGTAATGCTTTGCGAGGGCCTCAATGCCGCGATTGAAGATGATCTTCAGCTTCGGGATCTTTGCCCACCACGACTTGATCGCGCCCTCGGCGAGCGATTTGGACTCGTCCGGCACGATGAGGGTCGGATCAGGCCGCAAAATGCTTCCCACACCCTCGCAGGCCGGGCAGGCACCGAGGTGCGTGTTGAAAGAGAAATGCTGCGGCGTGAGCTTTTCGAGCGAGTAGCCGGTTTTCGGGTTCGTGTAGGCTGTCGTGAACGATAGCAGGTTAGAAGTGAGAGGTGAGAGGTCAGAAGTGGCTGCTGATGACGACTTCTCACTTCTCACTTCTAACGTCTCACCCCTCGTCTCCGCCAAAAACTGCACCTCCCGCTCATTCCAATGCAGCGCCGCCTCGATGGCCTCCATCAGACGCGGACGGGCATCGGGACGCACCACCAGGCGGTCGATGACGATGTCGAGTTGATGCTTCTCGCTCTTGGAAAGGGGCGGATCGGTGTCGAGCTCGATGATTTGACCATCGAGACGCACGCGAATGAAGCCCTGGCGGCGCAGTTTCTCGAAGAAAGGCTTCAGCGTGTCGGCCTTCGCGGCCGGTTGGGGTGATAGGACGACGAGGCGCGTGCCTTCGCCGAGCGCGAGGATCTTCTCGCCTATCTCAGCGGGCGTGCTGCGGACGAGTTTCTCGCCGGTTTTCGGGTCGTGGGGCTGCCCGGCCACGGCGTAGAGCACGCGGAGGTAGTCGTAGATCTCCGTGACGGTGGCGATGGTGCTGCGCGGATTCGGCGTGGCGTTGATCTGCTCGATGGCCACCGCGGGCGAGAGTCCCTCGATGAAATCGACATCCGGCTTCTCCATCTGGTCGAGGAACTGCCGCGCATAGGCCGACAGGCTCTGCACATAGCGGCGCTGGCCCTCCGCGTAGAGCGTGTCAAAGGCAAGCGAGGACTTCCCGCTGCCGCTGACGCCCGTGAGCACGACCAACTGATGACGAGGGATGTCCACGTCGATGTTTTTGAGGTTGTGCTGCCGTGCGCCGCGCACGCGGATGAAGTCCATGCGGGCATTTTTCAAGGTGCGGGGGGCAAAGTTCAAGGCTCAAAGTCTTGCGCCCCAAGAAAGGGGCGGTCTTTTCCGTTTCGCGGTGGGGAAGCATGCGCAGGGTTGCATTGACCTGTCGTCCCCTTACAATCAGACTGTTATGAAAGCCCTCCTCGTCCTCATCCTTGCCGCCGCGATCGGCTATGTGTCGTATGAATACGCTTACCCGCCGATCGCCGAGGCGATGAAATTCACCAAGCATGTGCCGAAGGTGGAGCCGAAGAAGGAGGTGGCCGTGGTCGAGGCGCCGAAGCCAAAGATGGAGGAACCCAAGTTCAAGATGCCGGACGACTTCGCCTTCCTGGGCCTGGGCAAGAAGGCGGAGAGCTGGAATCTGATGCTGGCCACGGACAAGCTGCCCCTGACCGCTCTTTTCACGGAGGCGGGAAAGGCAGTGCTGAAGGCGGGCGACGACGTGATCACGGCCAAAGGCGGCGCGCCGCTCAGCGTTTCCCAGGCGATGGAGATTCCCGCCGGTGTAAAGATTTCCGGAGTGGGTTTCGACGGGGAAAAGTCTGAGGATGCCAAAAGCTCGCTGGGTGCCTGCCTCTCCTTCGAAATCACCCGTGAGGGCGCGAAGAGCACGCTCTTTGTTGAGGCGGTGGAACTGGAGGCCACGATGAAAAAGGAGCCCTTCACTTTTGCTGGCGCAGGAGTCACCTATCTGGAGCTCGACAATGACAGCAAGATCATCAAGCGCGAGATCAAGGGCGCGGCGACACTCACCGAGATCCTCAGCACCGAGGCCCATCCGCCCGCCAGCGCGCCCAAGGGCTGGATGTGGATGCCGGAGTCCTTTGCCTGCTATCGCGGCGGGAAGCTGATCGGCTTCTGGGACGTGCTGAAGGGGGATTTCCGTGCCGCCACCGCTGATGACGCGCCGGAGTCCTTCGACTTCGACGGGCTGCGTGACGCCACGATCAAGGCCATCGCGGACACCATGCCGAAGGAAGCACCGAAGATGGCTGCCGCGCCCGAGCCGCCACCCCAGGACCCCACCGGCTTTGTGCCGCCGGTGTTTCCTCCGGTGGAGCAGGTGACGCAGAACTGGACGGTGATCCCGGCGGGCTTTTTCGCCCAGCCAAAGCAGGTCACGATGAAAAAGGACCTCGAACTCACCCTGTCTTCCGGCGGAGCCACGGCGAAATCGAGCGTCAAGGCAGGTGGCAAGATCACGATCACCGGTCAGAAAGGTGCGAACCTGATTGTCGGCAATCCAGGTTCTCCCATGCGCGGCGAAGTGCCGATGGAGGACACCGATCTGAAGGAGGTTTTCACCGCCGCCTATGAGCAAATCAAAATCCTGCGGACCGAGCAGGCGCGCAAGGCGCATGAATACCAGCTTGCCGCCGCGGAGCGTGCCAAGAACAACCCTGGCATGGCCAAGGGCGCGGCGGGCGGTGCTGGCGGCGTCGGTGGCAAGCCGGAGAAGGACGCCGAGGGCAAGTATCCCATCCTGCTGGCCAGCATGCGCGCGGGTGATGTGACCGAGATCAAGCCGGACAACGTGAAGTCCTGGGGCGAACCGCAGCAGGAAAAAATCGACGACAAGGACTACTGGACCATCAACGTGAAATACGAGACCCAGACCATGTTTGGCAAGTTTGAGACCGAGGCCCAGGCCCGCATCCGCAACAACAAGGTGGAGAAGTGGGTGTACACCGGTTCGGGCGAAGTGGTGCCTTGATCCCCCGTGGCCATGCCGCGTCATTTCAAGCCGCCGGTTGAACTCCTCCGGTCCCGGCGGCATGCTCATTCCATGAAAAAACTCGTTCTTGGATGGATTGGCGGCGTCACCCTGGCCGTGCACGCGGCGGACTGGCCGCAATTCCTCGGACCTGACCGGGATGGTGTGGCAGCGCCGGACGAAAAAGCCATCGCTGGCGCTGCCGAGGCGGAGATTTTATGGAAACGACCTCTTGGCAGTGGATTTGCCGGCCCGGTGGTGATGCAGGACCGGGTCATCATCTTTCACCGGCAGGCGGATGAGATGGTGATCGAGGCGTTGCAGGCGGCGGATGGCAAACCTGTCTGGAGGAGCAGTTATCCCAGCGATTACCGTGACAGTTTTGGTTTCGACAACGGTCCGCGTGCCGTTCCCGCCGTGGCTGGCGGGCGGATCATGGTGCATGGACCGGAGGGGCGCGTCGTGGCGCTGGCCTGGGAGGACGGGAAACAGATCTGGAGTTTCGACACCGCGGACGAGGTCGGTTCTCCGCAGGGATTCTTTGGCCGCGCCTGCGCTCCTCTGGTGATGGATGGCAAGGTGCTGCTGAATGTCGGTGGCGCGGATGGCGCGGGCATCATCGCGCTGGATGCTGCCAGCGGACGCCTGCTCTGGAAGGCCACTCCACACGAGGCGGGTTACGCGGCAGGCGTCGCCATGCCCGGGGATGATTCCGTGGCGGCTTTTTTCACACGCAACGGCATTTCCGTGATCGGGGTGGCGGATGGCAGGGTGTTTGCCGATGAGACTTTTCGTGCTGACATTGATGCCAGTGTGAATGCCGCCACGCCGCTGGCGTGCGGGCAGGGCAGGCTGTTTTTCTCCGCCTCATACGATGTGGGCGGCGGTGTATGGCAGTGGGATTCCGCTTCAAAGCGTCTGGCCAACGTCTGGAAAAAGGTAGGGGCGCTGGACTGCCACTACTCGACTCCGGTGGCTTATGAGGGGCATCTGTATGGGTTTCATGGGCGTCAGGAGAGCGGGGCCACGCTGCGCTGCATCGCCGCCGCCGACGGTGGTGTGCGGTGGGAGGCGCCGACTGCCGTTCCTGGCGGCACTCTGATCCGGGTGAAGGACCACCTGCTCGTCGTCACGGAACAGGGGGAGCTTTGGATCGTCCGTGCCACACCGGAGAAGTTTGACCTGCTGCGCAGCACCCAGATCCTTGGAGCACGCCATCGCAGCCATGCCGCCTTCTCCGATGGCGTGCTCTATGCTCGTGACGCCAGCCAGTTGGTGGCAGTGCGCGTGCGCTGAAGCGGGATGCCCGTGCCGTGGCGTGATCGCGTATGTCCCTGCTCGCAGTCACGCGTGACGAGGCTTGCAAGGCTTTGGCGAAACGCGATGATTCGCGCCCATTTGTCTGCCTGCATGTCTGCCGCCGCGTCTTCACCCCCCATCGCCATCACCGGAGTGGAGGTGGCGTGCTGTCTGGGCGACGACTGGCCGGTGATCCGGGCCGCCCTGCGTGAGGGCGTGTCCGGCCTGCGGCCCCTGCGTGAACTGGATGCGGCCACGCGCTGGCCGGAACTTCGGGCAGGGTGGATTCCGGAGCGTGGACTGATGCTGAGCCGCCAATATGGTCCGGCCAGCGCGCTGGCGGTGCATCTGGCGCGCCGGGCGGTGGAGAGGCGTGGCTGGAGCGCGTCCGAGTGCGCGGAGGCATGCTTGTTCGCGGGCAGCAGCCGGGGAAATCTGGCCGGCTGGCTTTCCCCATGGCCGGGCAGGCGGCAGCGGCGCGTGTATGCGGCCAGCAACAACCTGCATGGGGAGATCGCATCCGCCGTGAGCGTGGAACTCGGTGTGCAGGGCGGCGCGCACCTGCTTTCCAATGGATGCTCCTCCGGGCTCGATGCGTTGGGCATGGCGTGGCTGTTTTTGTCCCAAGGGCTGGCGGCGCGCGCGGTGGTCGTGGCAGTGGATCTTCCGCTGATCGAGCCGCTGCTGGCCTCCTTTGATGAGACGGGCCTGCTGGGAGGCGGCGCGGCGGGTGATCCGTATTCGCCTGCGACGAATGGCTTTCACCCGGCGGAGGCGGGCGCGGCCATCCTGCTCGAAAGGGAGGACATGATGGCGGATGACGCCCCTCGATGGGCGCGGGTGCGCGGTTACTGGAGCGCATCAGATGCCTTCGACATTGTGGGTGCTCCCAAAGATGGTGATGGCATGGTGCGGTGCCTCCAGCGGGCGGTGTCAGCGCTGCCGGGGCAAAACATCGCCGCGATCTGCCCTCATGCGAACGGAACCGCGGCACATGCGCAGGCCGAGGCGGCGGCGCTGCGGCGTGTGTGGGCGGCCGGCACTGAAAAGCCGGCACTGCATCTGCTGAAGCCACTCCTGGGTCATTCGCTGGGCGCGAGTGGTGCGGTGGAGACGGCCTTGCTCGCGGATGCGATGAGGCAGGGGCATCTGCCGCCGAATCCGGAGGGCCTCACGCCACCGGAGGGCTTTTCGCTTCCCACTGAGCCGGTGCCATTGCCGCATCAGGCGCTTGTGCTCAATCTCAGCGTGGCCATGGGCGGTCACAACGCGGTGCTGGCGCTCGAGCGAGTGTCACCAGATCGTCCAGCCGCCATCGACCGCCAGATTCTGGCCGGTGATGTAGCTGGAGGCATCGCCGAGCAAAAATGACACGGCTCCCGTGATCTCCGGAGCCTGCCCCACACGACCGAGCGGCACTTTTTTGGACAAACGCTCCACAAAGGCCGCCTGGTTTGCCTGAATGAGCGGATTGGGGAACGGGCCCGGGGAGATGGTGTTGCAGCGCACCCCCTGCCGGCCGTAGTGCACCGCCAGATAGCGTGTGAGCTGCTGAATGCCGGCTTTGCCCACGCCGTACTCGACCGGATTGGGGTTCATGGGCGGCTCGTAAACAGACGGGTCCGGCGAAACGCTGCCGTACATGCTGGAAAAGAGCACGATGCTGCCGCTGCCGCGCCGGGCCATCGCATCGCCCACCGCGCGGGCGAGTGTGAAGGTGGCGGTGAGGTTGCCGTGGCAGGCCATGTCAAAGTCAGCCGCAGTCAGGTCGGCGAGCTTTTTGGCAGTGGAGGCGTACGTCATCACCACCAGCCCGTGTGGCACACCACGCGCGGCGATGCCGTCACGCACAAACTCCTCCAGCGCGTCGATGTCCGCGGCGTCCAGCGTGGCGGGCGTGACCGCAGGCCCGAATCCGGCCTCGGCGGCCTTTTGGCCCAGATCCGCGCACAGCACGGTCGCGCCGAGGTTTTCGAGGCCGCGGACGACCTCCTGGCCCAGGTAGCCGGCGCCGCCGATGACCCAGATGTCGCGTGCTTGGAATGAAAAGGGAGCGTGTGGCATGCGGATGCGGAATTCTGATTGCGCGCCTCGCTGGAACGAGTGTTTACTGGTGGTCCCGCCACGGCACCACATGAAGAATCTCCCTCCTTCCTCCCCCAGACTGCCGCAGCGCCATTCCCTGGTGACGGAGACAATTGAAAGCCTCCGGGAGGGAATTGAGAAGGGGCACTGGCAGGGATTCCTGCCTGGAGAGAGGGAGCTGTGTGAAAGCCTGCAGGTGAGCCGCCGCACACTCCGCGCCGCGCTGGCCGAACTGCAGGGGCAGGGCTGGATCGAGGTGAGCGGCCGCCAGCGCCGCCGCATCACCAAGGCATCCGGCCCGGTGCGCAAAAGCCGGGGACCCAAGGTCATCGGCGTGCTGACTTCCGCGTCATTTCTGACCATGCCGCCGCCAGTGGCCTACGTCATGGACACGCTGCGCAGCCGGCTGACCGCCGCAGGTTACGAGGTGCGCATCCATGTGCAGCCTGCCTGCTACTCGAGCAGCCCGGCGCGCGCGTTGGAGAAGTTTTTTGCGGAGCATCCGGCCACCGCGTGGCTGGTGCTCAGCGCGCAGGTGCCCATGCAGCGCTGGCTGGCGGAGCGGAGGCTGCCGTGCTTCTTGATGGGATCGTCCGCGCCGGGGATTGCCCTGCCGTCACTGGACACGGACTTTCATGCGGCCTGTCACCACGCCGGAAGCCTGTTGTGGCGCAAAGGGCACCGCCGCATCGCACTCGTGCTGCCCAAAGGCATGTACGGCGGTGACATCGCCAGTGAGGAGGGGCTGTGCGATGCCTTGAGGAACCTGCCGGGCGTGCAACTGCGCGTGCTGCGTCATGATACGACGACCGCGCATCTGTGCGCGCTCCTCGACCAGGTGATCCGCGGGCCTGAAGCGCCGACAGCCTACCTGGTGGCCCGCGCCGCGCATGTGGTCACGGTGATGATGCATCTCATGCGGCGCGGCAAGCGCATCCCTCAGGATGTCGCCGTGCTCTCCCGTGACAACGATCCGGTCCTCGACGCGACCAGCCCGCTCGTCGGGCGCTATGGCGTGCAGGCCAAGCAGCTTGCCAGCAGGATCGTGCTCGCCATCCGCCAGCTCGCGGAAGGGGGGCTGTCCTCGACCGGCAGCGTGCGGCTGATGCCGGCCTACATCGCCGGGGAGAGCGTGTGACAAACGCCAGTTTGCCGGATCCGACACATCTCCCGCCGATGCTGGCATGGAAGGCATGCCCGACGTGGTTATGCGTGCGTCCTCTCATTCATCCCCAACCTCATACGACCATGGCCGACATCACCACAATGATTCCGCTGCTGACAAGAAGGAAAGGAATACTACTTGCTCTTCCGCCCCAGCAAACCCCGGGCTTCTTCCTCAGTTGTCTCACCAGTATGACTGGGGTCTCAAGAACCGCCTCAGCAAGGTCTTCAATCCTGGCGGACGGCCGCACTGTGATGCTCGCCTTGGAGACGGCTACTCCAGGGCCCACCCAATCGGCCTGAGCGTACGTCGATCAGACCATTCTGCCTCTCGAACCTACGCCGACTGCCCTCTATGCTCACACCGCGGCATTCAGCGCAGCATCATTCCGGCCTCCACGCAGAAGGCCATCGCGCTTCAGGCCTCCAGCGGCAACCTCGATGGTGGCCCGTCGGCGGAGTGGGAAGGCGAAATCGACGGCAAAGGCCGAAGTTTGGCCGCCCGGGCTTCGAGCCGCTCTCCAATGAGTCCACCGCGCTGAACATCGAAGAGGCCATCCGCCCTCAACGCGAGCCTTCTGGCCGTGCAGGTCTTCATCGGCAGCGCCTCACGAGCGCCAGAGCCTCAAAACCCGACCGACCTCGTCGATGCGGGTGCCCGTTACGGCATCGCGGTGATGGGCGTGGTGGCTGTGGGCCGTGCGGATGGCCCGCAACGCGCAGTCTTCCGCCTCGCCACCCGCATCATGGCGGAGCTCGCGCGCACGTGGTGAAGTGCTACTACACGGACGAAGGCTTCGAGACGATCACCAGTTGCTGCCCGGTGCCGATCGTGATCGCCGGTGGCAAGAAGCTGCCGGAGCTCGACGCGCTGAAGATGAGCTACAACGCGATCCAGCAGGGCGCATCGGGCGTGGACATGGGCCGCAACATCTTCCAGAGCGAAGACCCGATCGCGATGATGAAGGCCGTGCGCGGCGTCGTGCATGAAGGCCTCACGCCGGAGCAGGGCTTCGCGATGTTCAACGACCTCAAGGGCAAGTAATCGGGGCTGCCAGATGTCGGAATGCTTCGCGAGGAATTCCTCGTGAAGCATTCGCCCGTGTGCGGCGTTATGTGACGCACACGCATGCCCCGTATTGTCTGGCAGAACATGAATCTCACCTGGCTCGCCGCCGGGGTTGTTGTGCTGGTGCTGGTCTTGCTCGCCACCGGCTACATCCGGTCGCCGCTGCGTGGCTGGAGGCGCGCGGGGGCCGTGCTTTGCAAAACGGGCGCGCTGGCGCTGCTGGCGCTCTGCCTTCTTGACCCGCTGTGGACACGGCAGCAGCCGAAAAAGGGAGAGAACGAGATCATTGTGCTTGTGGATGCCAGCGCCTCCCTGGACGTGCCGGAGACGACCGGCGGCGAGTCCCGCGCCGCGCGCGTGCAGGCGGCGCTCGTGTCAGGCAGTGATGACGCGGCGTGGATCCGGGCGCTGGGGGAGGATTTCCGGCTGCGCTTGATGACGAGCGGTGCGCAAACGGTGAGCGTGCCGCATTTCCGCGGCATCAAGTTCGATGGCGCGCGCTCGGACTTCAGCCGCACGCTGATGACACTGCGCTCCGGTGGCACCAATCTGGCCGCCGTTGTCGTGGTCAGCGATGGCAATGCCACCGATGCCGCCGCGTGGAAGGCCGGGGAGAAGGGGGCGCCGGTTTTCACGGTGCTCGCAGGTGAAAAGCCGCCGGAGCCTGACTTGAGCATCCTGGACGCCACGGTGGCGACGAGTCCCTTCGAGGATGCGCCGGTCACCATCACGGCGCGAGTCGCCGGGAGAGGAAAAGCGGTGCTGGAGGTCCTCGGTGAGGACAAAAAGCCGGTGGCGGCGGAAAAAGTGACGCTGAGCGGCGGCGCGGCGCAGACGGTGCGCGTCCGCGTGCCACTGGCGAAGCCGGGCCTGTCGTTTTACCGGCTCCAGCTCACGGGCGAGGGCGTCAAGGAGACCACGCTGGCGAACAACACGCGCCTGCTGGCGGCGGATCGAGGCGCGGGGCCCTACCGCGTGCTTTACGTCACCGGCCGGCCCAACTGGGAGTACAAATTCATGCGCCGCGCCATCGCGGGCGATGATGACATCCAGATGCCCGCGCTGGTGCGCATCGCCAAGCGCGAGCCGAAGTTTGAGTGGCGCGGACGCGCTGGCGAGACGACCAACCCGCTGTTCCGGGGCTTTGGCGCGAAAGAGGGCGAGGAGGCGCAGCGCTACGACCAGCCCGTCATCATCCGGCTCGGCACCAAGGATGCCAAGGAGCTCGCCGACGGTTTCCCAAAGGCGGCGGAGGATCTGTTTGCCGAGTTCCGTGCCATCATCCTTGATGACATCGAGGCGGAGTTTTTCACCCAGGAGCAGATGAACCTCATCGAACGCTTCGTCAGCGAGCGCGGCGGCGCGCTGCTCATGCTCGGCGGCCAGGAAAGCTACCGCGCCGGCGGCTACGACAACACGCCCGTCGGCCGCATGCTGCCCGTGTACCTCGACCAGTCCTCCAGCGCGCCGGCGATTGGTGACGCGCGTTTCAATCTCACGCGCGAAGGCTGGCTGGAGCCGTGGATGCGCCTGCGCGCGGACCGCGCGGAGGACGAGCAGCGCCTCACGACGATGGCAGCGTTTCAAGCGGTGAATCCCGCCTTCTCGATCAAGCCCGGCGCCAGCATCCTGGCCACGGTGTCGGACGCGAACAACACCTACCCGGCCGTCGTGGTGCAGCGTTTCGGTGAGGGGCGTGCCGGCGGCGTGCTCATCGGCGATTTGTGGCGCTGGGGCATGGACAACGAGGAGTCTCACAAGGACATGGACCGCCTGTGGCGCCAGCTCATGCGCTGGCTTGTCGTCGATGTGGCGGACTCGATCACCTTTGCCGCGGAGGAGGACGCGGCAGACCGCGAGCGTGTGAAACTGGCGGTGCGTGTGCGTGATCGCGCCTTCAAGGCAAACAGCGATGCCATTGTGAAGGTCGAGGTCACCCAGCCGGACGGCACAAAGTCCCGCATCTTCGCCGAGCCGAGCCTGAGGGAGGCGGGCCTCTTCGAGGCGGAGTTTTTCTCCGGCCAGCCGGGGAACTATCGCGCGACGGCGAGTGTCGAGGATGCGGAAAAACGCGTGTCACTCGGCTCGAAGGCCACCGGCTGGACGCATGATCCGCTGGCGGCCGAGTTTGCGCGGCTGGCGCCGGATCGCGCGTGGATGCAGCGCCTCGCGGACGACTCGGGCGGGAAGATGATCCCGCTGGCGGAGATCGGGACGCTGCCGGAGCTGCTGCGGAACATCCGGGTGCCTGTGGAGGTCACGCTCGCCACGCCGCTGTGGCACACGCCCTGGGTTTTCGCGGCCATCTTGCTGCTGCTGTTGGGTGAATGGCTGCTGCGCAGGAAAGGAGGCATGGCGTGACCTCCGGCCTGCCACCTGCATGGCGGCTGTGGCCGCTGTTCCTCCTGCTCGTGGGCCCGCTGGGCGCGCGCAGCCTTGATGTGGTCATCGTTCGCGGCGCGGAGGGCGAGGAGGCGTATGGAAAGCTGTTCACGACGCAGGTGGAAGCCTGGAAGGCCGCCTGCGCCAGGGGCGGCGCGGAGGCGGAGGTGATCTCCGGCCCGGAAACGACCGCGAAGCTCGAAAAGCGTCTCGCAGGCGCCCGGCCGGAGCGTTCGCTCTGGCTCGTCTTGATCGGCCACGGCACGTTTGATGGCCGGGAGGCCAAGTTCAACGCCGAGGGGCCGGATTTTGACGCCAAACAGCTCGCGGCCTGGATGGCGCCGCTGAAACAGGAGATCGCCATCATCCACTGCGCGTCGTCGAGCGGTGGTTTCATCCGCCCGCTGGCTGGAAAAGGCCGGATCATCATCACGGCGACGAAAAGTCCCGACGAGGTCTTCTATGCGCGCTTTGGCGAGCATTTTGCCGAGGCCATCGGCGGCCTGCCGGAGGCGGATCTCGACCAGGACCGGCAGGTGTCGCTGCTGGAGGCCTTCCGCCATGCCAGCAAGGCCGCGGCCACGTTTTATGAGCTCGAGGGCCGCCTCGCCACCGAGCACGCCTTGATCGAAGACAACGGCGACGGCGTGCCAACACGGCGCGAGCTGTTCGAGACACCGCCGCCGCCGGAAACCGTGATCGACGGCGAACGCGCCTCCCAGCTCGTCCTGGTGCTCAGCGACGAGGAAAAGCAGCTCACCGACGACCAGCGCGCCCGGCGGGACAAGCTGGAGAGAGAGCTCAAGAAATGTCGCAGCGACCGCGCCAAACTGGGCGACGAGGCCTATTACACCCGGCTGGAGGCGCTGCTGCGGGAGCTGGCGGCAGTCTATGAGGCGCGTCACCACAACTTGTGAAAACAACCATTGGAGTCATGGAGTGCTGGAGGATTGGAAATCCATCACTCCACAACTCCAGCACTCCAAGAATGGAATCACAAATCATGATGACTGCGGATATAGACCGTTTCTCAAAAAGAATGTCTGAAATGACCGGCGAGCGCGGCGGCTTCAGTGGCAAGGAAAGAGCGAGGAGGCTATTGGAACAATAGCTGACGAGCGAATGACGCCGCCAATGGGGCTGCCCCGCCGCCGGGAATCTGACAGACATTTTGAGAACCGGTCTATGAGGCGCGGTGACGCTCAATCCGCCCACTCCTTCAGGCCGGTGACCGGCAGCAGCGCGTCCGCGGCCGCGCGCCATTCCGGCGTGCCGGCCTTGCGGAAGAGATCGTGGACGAGCTTCTTGGAATGCGGTGTCACCACGGTGTTCGGCGCGTTCCGCCACAGGCCCAGCCGCAGGCCGCCTTCCTGGGCATGATCGACATGGCGGTGGTAGATGAAGGCGTCGATGGTGGGCAGGCGCGCGATCTTTTCCCAGGCGTAGGCATAGGCGGCGGCCTGGAGCTTTTCACCTTCCGGCGTCAGCAGCGTGTGGAAGCCCTGCTCGCTGAGGATGACGCGGCGCGGGCTGCCCTGGTAAAGCATCTCGGGCCTTTGCAGGTGCGCGGGCAGCACTTCGAGGTTCTTGAAGGTGACTTTCGGCGTGTTGTCATCGCGGCTGACGTGCTTGTCCGCCCAGGCGCGCGGATTGCCCAAATCCTCGGGATAGGGATGCCAGGCCACCTGCCAGTCGAGCTCGCCGCGTTCGCGCACGAGGCGGGCAAAGGTGTCGAGGAAGTCCCGCCCCGGCGCGGATTCCTCCGCGGTGACGTTGTGCATGCGGGCCGCCCAGTGGTGGTCAAAGGAGATGTACAGCCGCGCGTGCGCGGAATGACGGCGCAGCGCCCCATGCGCCTGCCGGAAGGCCTTTTCATACTCGCTGGCGGCGGTTTCGAGCGGCGCGGGGCCCATGTTGTTCCACAGGAAGTGGGAGTTCACCTCGTTGCCGATGATCCAGCCCCAGACGCGGCCATGCTCCGGGTGCGCGCCGCTCCAGCGCTCCGCCAGTTGGTTCATCACGGCGGGGAAGAAGCCGCTGGTGGTGTTCACCGCGCCCACGGTGAACTTGTAATCCTTCCGATGGCCGGGATGCAGCACCACACGGTCGATCGCCGGGTTCTTCGAGGGGTAGGCGATGATAATGAGGTAAACGAGCACGCCGCGGTCGGAGAGCGGCTTGATCTGCCGGTCGAGGGACGCCAGATAGGCCTCGTTCCACACCCATTTCCCGGCCTCCGCGTCGGAGCCGGCGGCGTGCAGCGCGGTGATGTTCACATTGACGCCCGCGTGATGGATGCCCAGCTCCAGCGCGTCGTCGATCATCTGCACCTGCAGTCCCTTCACGCTGGGTGGAGAGGGGAAGGGATCGGCGTTTTGCGCGCTGGCAATCGGGGCGAAAAGGAGGCAGAGAAGCAGTCGGAGCATGAGTGACGAGCCATCCAGTGACGCGGCGGAGCCCCCGGGGCAAGCGGAAGGCGTGTGCGCGCGCTGCGGGCGTCCGGACGCGGCACGTTTCGGCGGGGAGTTCATCTGCGACGCGTGCTACACCGCCTGCGGCTCCTGCTGCGCGGAGTGGTTTCAGAATGAGAATGAGGCGGACTAACAGGCTGCTGAAAAATGCCATCACCGGCCGCTGGCCGGTGCTGCAACCGCGCGAGCGCCTGCGCTGTAGATCGGGGCAGTGACCCGGTCCGCAGGTCTTGCGGTGTTTTTCAGCAGCCTGCCAAGCCTGCCCGGCCGCGGGTGGCGTCGATGGGTTCACCGCCGCGGCGCACGAGGGGAAGAGGTGAGGGCCATGTCCTGGGCATCCCCGTTCATTTGGAGAAACTACTCACAGCCGACCGCAACATCGCCTTCGTCGGACACCTTCAAACCGAACGCCTTCGTCGGCGGCGCGTATGCTCGCGGCATCAAACCGGAAATCTATGCCGATTGGTCCCCCCGATCCGGGTGAATGCGAACACGAAGAAGCTTGAGAAGCTGAAGGAGCAGAAGTGACAGAGCGCACCCCAGTGCCGGTGAGTCACCAGGCTCCCCTTCATGAGCCGAGATCATCAAAGCCAATCTATCTGCTCGACCATGGGCTAGCTACTTGACCGCAATTACGAGTCTCGGCTGCGATTGTGCTGCCCTCGGCTAAGAACTGCCAGCGTCTTTCAAGACCATTCGATAAACCCTTTCGAGATCGGTCTTTGTCAGCTTTGTGATGGTGTCGAAAGGCTTCATTTTCAGGCGCCTCGCGAGCACGGGGTAATACTCATCATTGGTGCGTCCCATACTTTTCATCGCCGCCTTGATCGCTGTGATGCGGGCGTTACGCCAGAGATCGGGTGCTTTGGTGCGTTGCTTGCGAACACCCATCGCACGGTTCTTTCGGAACCATTTTTCAACATCACCCATCTGTGATGACAAGATGTCCTCGTAGCGGGTGACCTCGCATGCATTCTGGAGCCGCTTCCACCACATCCCATAGGCTGCGGGGCGGGTCATGTCCGCTGTGCATTCCACAAGTTCATCAATCCATGCTTCGATTTTCTTTTTCTCCGCAGGTGTGACCGCGTTCTCGGGTGGAGGCGCGATCAGCTTAATCTTTCGCGGCTGATGATACACTCTTTGGTCCACCTTATTGTGGTCGCCTTGGATATTTGCATTCGCACTCCCTGTTTGAGAAACATCTGCTGCCTTTTTCTTCTTGGGCTCAGACTTTTGATGTTTGACAGTCAATTCTTGGACGACAGAAGCAAGATGTGACCGAAACAACTTCTCAAACTCAGCCCTGCTTCGGTAGGTCCAGTAAAGTCCTTTCGCCGAAAGACTGTCTCGAAAGCTTTTCACCATGGCTTTCTGTCCGTCATCTCCATCTCGAATGTCCTCAATATCCGAGAAATAAAGGAGCACACGCTTTCCTTGTTTAATCGCACGTTCGATCTCTTCCTGGGTGCCAGAAGCTGATACACCCGTCGGTGTGCCGAACCGCTTCCAGAACACGGCCACGATCAAATCTGCTTTGTCGATTAGCTGGCGGTTGATCACGGCCTGTGGACGCTCAGACATGTCAGGAGCGGCATCGGTGGCCCAGTGAGCATGGCGGACGAAAAAGTTTGAGTCCAAGCCTTGGGAGCTATTCCATTCGTCAACGATTTCCCCAGCTTTCTTGAGTTCACGGGCGACATCTCCGGGACCACAACGAACGAGATTAAAAATGATAGGTTTTTGAGGCATATGGCTGATTGGTGGGTTGGCGTGTTATTTGTAACTGGCAGTTTGCTCCTGAACAATACAACTATGGAAGTGCGCGGCTGCGGCACGAGACTCGTCAGAGCTTCCATCTGGGATTTCGGGAAGAATGCAGTCATTGGAGATGAATGCTGCGTGCTCGCTCTCAGGTAGTGGAAGGCCGGGAGGCGTGATGGCTTCACCCGCTTTTTCACGGGCAGCACAGGCATGATTCAACTCCAGGAGGAATGCCAGCACGTCCGTTGATTTGGTCATACCGTAGGCAGCGCGAACCGCGGCATCCAGCTTGTCTTGCGCGTCCCGGAGCGGGTTGGCACCGGGCACTTCGAGCGTGCGGTAGAGATCACGCAGAGAGTAGTTCATCTTCTTCATGATCTCGTGACGGAGATCTCGCAGAGCCAAAGAGGCCGCTGCCACGGCCCCAATTTGTTTCTTGCTCGGGTTTTGCGGCCACGGGAACGTATTAAACACCGTGTCACCCGTGTAGCGATAGTCGCCTTTGAGTGTGGAACAGCGGGCTTTGAACCATTCAAAATGAAGCCCAGACTGCAAGATGCCGTAGCTGTAGTCATCCGCGAAGGGAAAGGCCGTCAGAGCGTTATCGGGGTTGATGCTACTATGGATAAATTCAAAAATGGGCCGCTTCGTTACTCGTGAGCAGGCGACATATCGCGGGACACTGCGCACAGCATTGATCGTTCCGGGTTGGTAATCCCGAAACTGCCACCAGCGCTCGGCAACGCGAGTCCAGCGCGTGGTTGTTTTGCCCGTCTTGGCTTTCTCCTCCTCGGCATGGGCCAGCACATCGGGCATGACGCTGGCTTTCACATGCTCGAAAGCCCGCTCGAAGGAACGGGCGTAAAAGATGTCGTTCTGCCCGAAGTCGATAATCCAGCGCGATGGCTTTCCAAGTTCCACGAGGTCACGACCAATCATGTATGGCCGCAGACATTTTGCGAGTTTTGGCTCGTTCATCATCCACTCAGCCGCTTGTTCAGGCGTGATCATGAATCCTTCATGGAAGGGATATTGGCCGACAAAAACCTTTTTGGGCTTCTCGTTTGCTTCGAGGTCGATGGCACTGCTGGCGTCAATACCAGTCGCTAGCGAAGGCTGAATTTCGTCCACCTCCTCCAGCTTCCACGGGTCATTCTCGTTATCTCCAAGCTGGGTTTGAAGCAGCTTCCTGCCTGAATGAGGCCCTTTTACCCAGTTCACGATGCTGACATGCACCGCAGCATCACCAGACCACACCTGGGTGGAGACCGCCTCGGTGATCGTACCACCATTGGCGACGATGTGATCGAGGCTCGCCTCACGGCCTTCGTTTTGGCGGATCGTATTCGTCCCGACGAGCCCAGCACGTCCGCCCTCATCCAGCGCATCGTGCGCGATGCGGAACCAATGCGTGCAGAAGTCAGCCATCTTTGGCACGCCGGGAAAGCGGGCATAGAGCCGGTTCACATACTCATAACCATGCTCGTTCGCGATGTAGCGCGAGCCAAGATAGGGTGGATTCCCGACAATCGCATCGGCCTTGGGCCATTCGGTGAACAAGGCGTCAGCGCACACGATATTCTTGTCTAGGTTATCAAGCGGCAGCGGTTGCTCCAGCACGAGGAGACCATCGGACTCCTCCAGTTTGGCGGACTCGCGCACTTCCTGCTCTTTCGCGAGCATGAGCGTGACCTTTGCCAGCTCTACGGCAAAGGGCATGACATCCAGTCCGTAAAACTGATGGATCGACACGGCGGTTTCCAGCGGTTCGCCTTTACTGATCTCGGACAGGCGCAGCAAAATCTCGCGCTCCAGACGTTTCAGCTCACGATACGCCACATAGAGGAAATTGCCGGAGCCGCAGGCCGGATCGAGCACGCGGTAGAGGCGCAGGTCACGCAGCGCTTCTTTGAGCTGGCCCACCTTGCTCCATGCCTTAGTCATGCGCTCGCGCCAGGGCCTCACAATGGTGGGGCCGACGACTTTTTGAATGTCGAACTCACTGGTGAAGTGTGCGCCGAAGGCATGACGTTCATCACGGCCGCTTTCACTGCCATCATCCATGCTTGCTTGGAACAGGGTGCCGAAGATTTCCGGCTTTACCATGCTCCAGTCGAAATCAGAGGCCTGCTCCAAAATGGTGATCTCGTGTTTGCTAAGGTCCAGCGCATCAATGTCAGCGAACAATCCGCCATTGAAATACGGCACGCCTTGGAAGCGGCCTCCAGGCGCGGGCTTTTGATTGTTCATCTGGAGGAAAAGGCCCCCGATGAGATCAAACGTGCTCGCTTTTTGCTCGCCGCATTCCTTGATCAGGCGGCTCAGGATAAAGTCTGGCAGCAGGCCCATGTCCTCAGACACCAGCCCGACGAGCAATTGCAAAACGAAGCGCTGGGCACGCGCACGATCCTCCCCGCGTTTCAACAAGGCACGGAACAGCTCGGCGAGCTTCGCCGCAGCTTTGCGCGTGACTTCAACGCGGTTGTTTTCAAACAGCGGTTTCTGCTCATGCGGCAACAGAAAGGCCAGCGCACTCCAACGCTTCGGCAGGTCCGCCAGTTGGATCTTATCGACAGGATCAAAGAGCTGCTGATTGAAATCATAAATCCAGAACTCATCGAAGTTGCACAACACCACATAAGGCGGGCGGTGCGGGACGATGTGTGTCCAGTAGTCGAATGCCTGGTCGTAATGACGTTCCAGTTTCACGCCGCGTGACTTCATCTCAAACAGCACCCGCTGCGGCCACAGTAGGTCGGCAAAGTTCTTTCCCTTTGCGCCGGAACCTTTGGAGATGCGGTGCTCATGCGTCGCTCCCGCTTGTTGGGTGCCCTCATGCCCAAATGCCCGGAACAAAGCATTGAGGTATATGGGAGCCTCCCCCTTTTCATCCCCCTTGAGCTGACGAGCAAAGGTAGTGAAGCCGCCGAGGCGTGTTGGCAGGTCAGTGACAGAATTCAACATCGGCTGACTTTAACAATTACTGCGGGCATGTCTCAAGCTTTCCCTTTCTTGCCGCAAACCACCTTGAAAAAAATACTTGCCAAAAAGCCGGGTGTTCAGGCAAAATCCGGTTCCATGCCGCAGCCGTTGACATGGAATTCCAACCTGGTGTGGAATGCGCCGGGTGCCGTGTGGAATGGTTTTGTGGCCCAACCCAAGCAAACCATGACCAACGATAACAAAGTGAGCGCGGCCCTCTCCGCGCAAGACATGACCGACATCCTGGCGGCCTTTGCTACGATCAAGGCGAAGCTGCCCTTCCTCATCAACCTGACCCCGGCGGAGAAGCGCCGCATGCCGAACATCAGCACCGAGCGCGGCGGCATGGTGGACACCTTCACCACCGAAATGGACCTGCATCCCGACCTCATCCCCGCCTTTGTCGATATGACCGAACTCCAGAAAGACACCGCCCTCCTGACCCAACTGGAAACCATCCGCTCCTGCGCCAATGAGCTGTGCGAAGGCATCAATGACACGCATCAGGCCGTGGGCTCGGACATGTACATGGCCTACCTGAGCTTCTACAACAATGTGAAGCAGGCGGCGAAACGCGCCGTGGTGGGCGCGGATGCCATCTACCAGAACCTCCGCCGCTTCTTCCAGCGCGGCGGCGGCGATGCGCCTTCGCCCACGCCGACACCCTAACCCCGCTCCTGCAAACCCCCTCCCGGCGGCGGCTCCAAAGCCGGCCCGCCGGGAGGTGCGGTGCCGGGAAAACCGGTTTTTCGGACACGCAACGTCTGAAAACCCGGTTTTCACCCTTCAGGGGCTATTTTCACCAAGGAAATGCAGGTCGGCAGCCTGAAAATCCGTCTTTTCACGGCAAAAGTCAGCTTGCGAATCCCAGGAACCGACAAAAATGAACTTTTGAAGCGCAAAGTGCCCTAAGACCGCGATCATGAGTTCCAAAAATGCAGACGCAGGGGAGCCAAATTTGACCAAAAATCAGTCAAATTTGACTGATTTTTGGTCAACGATGACCGATTTTCGGTCGCGTTTGACTGATTTTCAGTCGCCGCCGGCCGATTTTCAGTCGCCGTCGAGCATTCATCAGTCACGCGCGAGCAAAAACCGGTCAACGTCGAGTGATTTTTGGTCAAGCCCGACCGATCCCCGCTCAAGGCCGAGCATTGCCCGTGACCGTTTCGAGGGCCTTGGCGCGGGCTGGCAGCCCGTGCTCCCTTTCTCAAATTTAAACCCGCGGGCAGGAGTGCCCGCGCCCCCCTTCACCGAACGTGTGGCAGCGCTTTAGCCTGCCCATTCCCTTCAACTCCCTCACCCCTCCTCTCCACGTCTATGTTCGATCCCAACCTACCCCAGGAAAACACCGTGGCCGACGCGGCGCAGATGCGCAGCCAGTTCAACGGCCTCAAAGCGCTGATTGACGCCATCCATTCCATCACCGCCGCGCAGGTGGATGGCGTGAGCACGCTGCCGCCGGGCTCCCCGGCGGGCGTGAGCGTGAGCGTGGCCGGAAGCACCCTGCACTTCACCTTTTCCATCCCCCAGGGCGAGACCGGGCCGCAGGGCAATCCAGGCAATGATGGCGGGCCGGGTCCGGTGGGGCCGCAGGGGCCGCCCTTTGCGCAGGCGGTGGTGGACGCGGTGAACACCCTGCCGCCCGGCTCCCCGGCATCCGTGGGCGTGAACTTTGACGGGACGCATGTGCGCTTCACCTTCGAGATTCCGCAGGGTTACGAAGGCCCCGCTGGCGCGCAGGGAGAGCCTGGCGAGGTGAGCCAGGCGCAGCTCGACACCGCCATCAGCGGCACGAGCCCGAACACGAACAACGTGGGCACGCTGGACACGCCCTTTGGCGATCCGGACATGGAGGCGCTGCGCCAGAAGCTCAATGAGCTGATCCTGAACGGGCGGCGGTGAGCGGCAGCCATGAGGCGTCCCTCAAATGATGACCTCTCCCAGTCACGCGGCGGGCGTGGACATGCGGCGCGGTTGTCTGCTCCAGGTCGCGATTCTGCCGGGTGCGAAAGCTCGGATACCGCGGCCTCGCCTGCGGCGTGAAATATGCCGGGGCATGAAAGAGCCTCCGCCCGGGCGTAACGCCTTGGCTTTGAAAAAAGCTCAGGCAGCAAGGCCGATACCCGTTAGGACTAGCCCGCCATCACACTTTGCAGTCCCAGCCTTCCTCGCCAAACACGTTGTCCTCATGAGCAAGCCACAGCCTCATCCAACCATCCCGACGGGCGGCGCGTCGAGAGCCGCGGGGTTTGAGTTTGTGGCCGCCACGGATCACCACATCGTCCCCTCATCCGCCGAAGGTAAGGAGCCCTCACACGCCTTGTTTTTCATCGGCGGTGCCATCCTCGGACTGCTGGTCGTGTTCGCAGGATGGATGCGGTACCTGACACGCTCGAAACTGGGCCTGCCACGCAACGCAGCCTCATCACGCAGGCATGACAGAAGCCGCCCCGCCCAGCTTCGGCGTCTCCGCGCCAGTTAGCCATCACCGAAAGGAAAGCGCACGCCCGGCTCGGCCCAGCACTGCCGATGCAACACGCTGAAGCGGCCAGCACCATCTTTCACCCAGACCGCCAAGCACCTCCACAGGGTTGCTCCCCTCTCAGACGACAGGGCACCCTGGAAATCTTAACCCCAGGCACAGCAGATGAATCGTCAGCCGTGTATAAAGGAGCATGACACACTGCCGCAACACCGAACCGAGGCGGACTCTTCAGCGCCATCGAGGACGCCCGCTGATGCGGGCCTGCACACAGTTCAAGAAAGCAGTTGGGTTTGCTCGTCTGCCCGGCCGTTTCGGGCCGTGGCAGGGCGGTTGGGGTAAAAAGGACATTTTCAACCGCTGGCGCGTGATCCGCCGCCGCAAGAGCGCGGGGCAGCGCAAGAGCGCAGCGGCGCAAGTGCCTGTGGTTGCAGGGCAAGTGCCCATGTGGATGCGGCAGCCTGCTGCGGCTTTTCCGAGGCAGCCTGCTGCCGCCGCAGACTCATGATGAACGAAGAACGTCTGCTGCTGTCGCCAACGCGGGAATGCCCCGGCGTGACATCATGTTGAACTGACCGTCGGCCACGAAAGCGGCAGCAGGCTGCCGCAGTCCATGTCACTTGTGGCCGCCACGGATCACCACATCGTCCCCTCATCCGCCGAAGGTAAGGAGCCCTCACACGCCTTGTTTTTCATCGGCGGTGCCATCCTCGGACTGCTGGTCGTGTTCGCAGGATGGATGTACCTGGACACGCTGGATGCGAAACTGGGCCGGCCACGCAACGCAGCCTCATCACGCACCAACATGACAGAAGCCGCCCCGCGGGGGCCGGCGTCTCCTGCGCCAGTCAAGCCCCCTGCTCCTGCCATCACCGAAAGGGAAAGCGCACGCCTCCGGCTCGGTCCAGCACTGCCGATGCACACGCTGAAGCGGCCGTCCAGCACCATCTTTTCACCCAGACCGCTCACGAAGTAGCGCCCACCTCCACAGGGTTGCTCCCGTAACCTCAGACGACAGGGCACCCCTGGAAATCCCAACTCCCCAGGCAGCGCTTTCAAGAAGACGAATCGTCAGCCGTGTATAAAGGGGCATGACACACTGCCGCAACACCGAACGAGGAGGCGGACTCTTCAGCGCCATCGAGGACGCCTCCGCTGATGCGGGCCTGCACACAGTTCAAGAAAGCAGTTATTCGGGATTTTCACTCGTCTGCCCGGCCGTTTCGGGCCGTGGCAGGGGCGGTTGGGGTAAAAAGGACTCATTTTCAACCGCTGGCGCGTGATCCGCCGCCGCAAGAGCGCGGGGTTGCAGCGCAAGAGCGCGTGGTAGCGGCGCAAGTGCCCGTGGTTGCAGGGCAAGTGCCCATGTGGATGCGGCAGCCTGCTGCGGCTTTTCCGAGGCAGCCTGCTGCCGCCGCAGACTCATGATGAACGAAGAACGTCTGCTGCTGTCGCCAACGCGGGAATGCCCCGGCGTGACATCATGTTGAACCGACCGTCGGCCAGCAGGCTGGCCTCCCGAAAGCGGCAGCAGGCTGCCGCAGTCCATGTCACTCCTGCCGGTTTGAGAATCTTAGAGCGCCGCAAGCACTGACTGCTCCAACTTCCCGGATGAACCGCAGCGTCCCTCAAATGATGACCTCTCCCAGTCACGCGGCGGGCGTGGACATCAGGTCGAGGAAGGTGGAGGCGGCGGGAGACAGGGGGGATTGCTTTTTCCACACGGCGGCGATCTGGCGGCGCATCTCCGGGGCGCGCACGTGCAGCGCACGCAGGGTTTTGGGCAGGCGGGTGGCGGCGAGGCGGGGGAGGATCGCCAGGCCGAGGCCGGCGGCCACCAGCGCACGCACGGTCTCGAGCTCGCCGCTTTCACAGGCGATGCGCGGCTCGAAGCCGGACTGGCGGCACGCGGCCAGCGCGGTGTCACGGGCGCGGCCCTTGTAAAAGATGAAGGCTTCGCCGGCGAGCTGTTTCAAGGCGACCGCGGACTGCTCCGCCAGCCCGTGCGCCGCGGGGATGAGCAGCACAAACGGCTCCGTGACCAGCACACGGGAGGCGAACGCGCTCTTGCTGGCCGGGAGCTGGAGGAAGCCGAGGTCGGCGAGGCCGGATTCGACGCAGGCGGTCACGCGCTCCGAGCTTTCCTCGATGATTTGCAGTTCGACGCGCGGGTGCTGCTGGCTGAACTGCCGGATGGCCGGAGGCAGCAGGCAGGCGCTGACGCTGGGGATGGCGGCGAGGACGAGGCGGCCGCCACGGAGCTGCGTGGCGTCTGTCACGGCCGTCTTGGCGGCGGCCGCCTGCGCCAGGAGGGCCTCGGCGCGCGGCAGGAAGACTTTTCCGGCGGCGGTGAGCTGGGACTCCTTGCGCCCGCGGATGAAGAGCGCGGTTCCGAGCTCCGCCTCCAGGTTTTTCATCTGCTGGCTGAGGGCGGGCTGCGCCATGTGGAGCCGCTCCGCCGCGCGGGTGAAGCTGCGCTGGCGCGCGATCTCGACGAAGTAGGCGATTTGATAAAGTTCCATGGGCGGAGTTGAAAACGAGAACGCGGCGCTGGCAAGCGCGGTGGCAGGAGATGCCGCGCCGCCCTGCATGGCGCTTGAAATCCGGCGCTCCAAACCCGAGTGTCCAAACCACATGTCCCAATCTCCCCCAACGATCGAGTCCGACCCGGGCCGCTGGATCCGTGCCGCGCTGGTCATCTTCCCGGCGGGCACCGTGCTGCTCGGCATCGCCAGTTTCGGCATCTGGCAGTGGAACAAGGACCGGGAGGCGGACCGCAGCTTCCAGTATGCGCTGGCGCTGAAGCGGGAGATCAGCGCGGAGGGACTGGAACGGCATGAGAACCGGCTGCGCGGCGTGCTGCGGCAGGCGGACGCGATGCAGGCGGTGCCGGGCTACCTGGGATCGACGCTGGGTGAGGAGAACATGGGCTATGCGGTGCGGAGGCACCGGTTTGACACCGCGGCGGGCGAACACACGGTGGTGGACGCCGAGCTCAGCGGGAAGCAGATGCCGCGGGAGGTGGTCATGGTGCTGGTGCCCTACTCGGCGGGGGATGAATCCGGCGCGCGCGCGCTGGCGGTGATGCTGGGCATCGCGCATGAGGTGACGGGCATGGCGCGGCAGCGCACGCTGCGGTTTGCCGCGCTGCCGGCTGACGCGGCGGCCGTGAAGGTGCTGGCGGACAAACTGCGGGAGGAGAGCGACCGGCTGATGCATCTGCATGTGCTGGGCATGACGCCGCCGGATCTGGAGGAGGTGCTGCGCACCAAGGCGGCGGGCACGGTGGTGGAACGCCACGCGCTGCCGGCCGGCATGGAGGAGACCGTGGCCCTGGCGAAGGCCCTGAGGCAAACCGCGCTGGGGGAGGCCGGGGAGCCATGATCGTGACCGCGCGGCAGATGCAGGCGTGTGAGGACGCGGCCCTGGCACGCGGCATCACGGCGGCGGACCTGATGGAGGAGGCGGGCAGGGGCATCGCGGGAGTGATCCGGCAGTTTTTCCCCGCCGCGGGCACGCTGGTGCTGTATCTGGGGAAGGGGAACAACGCGGGTGACGCCCTGGTGGCAGCGCGCGAGCTGGTGAAGGACGGCTGGCAGGTCTTTGGACGCCTCAGCGGCCCGGTGGAGGAGATGAAGGAGCTGCCGCGGAGACACTTCGGCGACTGGGTGCGCGTGATGGACGATGCGAGGAACGAGGAGTTCCCCCGATCCCCGCTGGTGCTGCTCGACGGCCTGCTGGGCATCGGCTTCAGCGGCGAAATGAAGCCGGAACTCGTGGCGCTGGCCCGCGAGATCAAGGAGCTGCGCGAGGCGCGCCATGCGCGGGTGGTGGCGATGGACCTGCCGAGCGGCCTGGGCTCCAAACATGCCGTGGAGGCGGACATCACCGCCTGCGTGGCGCAGATCAAGGACCTGCTCGTGGAAGACGGCGCGGACCGGAACGTGGGGCGGATCGCCCTGGTGCCGGTGAAGGAGCTGTCCCGCTGCGAGGGGGATGCGGCGGCGGCGGTGATGACGCCGCGCCTGATCCGATCCTGGCTGCCGCACCGGGCGAATGATGCGCACAAGGGCGACTCAGGCCGCGTGTGCGTGCTGGCGGGATCACGCGGATTTCTCGGCGCGGCGGAGCTGGCCTGTCGTGGCGCGGTGCGCGCGGGCGCGGGTTTGACGACGCTGCTGGTGAAGGATGAGGTTTACGAATTGCTGGCGTCGCGCGTGCCGCCGGAGGTGATGGTGGCGCGGATCGGCGACTACCGCGAGGTGCTGGACATGAAGGCGGACGCGCTGTGCATCGGCCCCGGGCTGGGTTTTGAGGATGAAAAGGAGGTTTTGGAGGTGATGCGCCGCTGCCGCGCGCCTGCCGTGGTGGACGCGGACGCGCTGACGATGCTGTCACGCCGTCCGGATGAACTGGACAAGATGAACGGGCTGCCACGCCTGCTGACGCCGCATCCGGGCGAGATGCAGCGGCTGCTGGCGCATTTTCCCGGCTGGCATGGCATGGACCGGCGCACGCTGGCGGAGATGTTTGTCAAAGACGCGCCGGGACGCACGCTGCTGCTCAAAGGGGCGCGCACGGTGGTCTCCACGGCGGGGGAGGTGACGCTGTTCAACTCCACCGGGCACTCCGGCATGGCCAGCGGCGGCATGGGGGATGTGCTGGCGGGTGTCTGCGCGGCCCTGGCGGGCCAGCGGTTGCCGCTGCATCGCGCGGCGGGCCTTGGCGCGTGGTTGTGCGGCCGCGCGGCGGAGCTGGCGGGGCGCGAGGGGCTGTGCGCGGGTGATGTGCCGGCGCATCTGGGCGCCGCCTTGCGTGATTTGAAGGCCCCGGCGGTGTTTTGAAGCTTTCTTGAGGCACCGAAGAACGCGGCGGCAAAGCGGCCATCTTGCCCCGTCAAGATGAGCCGGGCGCATGGCAAACCCCGTGTCTCAGGATCACAGGACCGCGCAGATGTGCTCGAACCCCTGCCGTTCCTCTCGCGGAGCGAGAGGACCACTTTGTTCCGCCCGAACGCGACCGCTGGGTTTTAGACCGGTTCCTCAAAATGTCTGTCAGATTCCCGGCGGCGGGCGGCCTCATTGGCGGCGTCATTCACCTCGTCAGCTATTGTCCAATAGCCTCCCTCGCCTTCCTTGCCACCGAAGCCGCCGCGCCCGCCGGTCCTTTCAGACATTCTTTTTGAGAAACGGTCTAGACCGGTCTAACACCTGGCGCGGCGTCGCTGTGCTGGACTCTTTTGGCGCGGTGCGTTAAAAGCGCGCATGCTGAACAAAATCTGGGCCACGCTGCTGTTCGTGGGAATCATCGTCGCTGGAATCACGGGGCATGTGTCAGGCTCCAGCAGCGTGATCGACGCGGCGGCGAAGGCGGCGGAAAAGGCGGTGATGGGCATCGCGCTGCCGCTGGCAGGCATGATGATGTTCTGGCTGGGCGTGCTGCGGCTCATGGAGAAGGCCGGCGTGCTGGAGGCGGTGGTGCGGTTTTGCTCCCCGCTGCTGCGCCGGCTTTTCCCGGACGTGCCGCGCGAGCATCCGGCGATGGGCGCGATGGTGATGAACCTCTCCGCCAACATGCTGGGCCTCTCCAACAACGCCACACCGCTGGGCTTGAAGGCCATGGGACACCTGCAGGAGCTCAATCCGCACAAGCAGAGCGCCAGCAACGCGATGGTGACCTTCCTGGCGATGAACACCGCCGGCTTCACGCTCATTCCGATCACGGCGATGAACTTCCTGAACGCCGCGGGCGTCAGCAACAGCTTCCGCGTCATCGTGCCCACCATCATCGCGACCTTTTGCACGACCGCGACGGCCATTTTCGCGGCGAAGCTGTATCAGAGGCTCCCCGGCATGGCGCAAACGCCGGACGAGCCGGAGCAGAGCGCCGCCGACGCGACGGAGAGGCCCGCCGCCATTTCCAGAAGGGCGAAAACCGGACTCGCGCTGCTGGCGGTGCTGTTCGCGGGCATCGCCGTGCTGGAGCTCGGCCCGCGGCACTGGCGCGCGGATTTGCTCCGCCAGACGGGCCTGGCTGGAGTGATTGAAAAATCGGAGGAGCGCAAGGCAACCGCTGAAAAGGTGCTGGCGGAGAAGAAGGCCGAATGGCAGGCGCGGGAGGCGGCGGAGGGCAAGGCGGAGCCGCCGGTGTGGCGGCGGGTGATGGACGGCTCGTCCGGCCTCGCCATCCCGGCGATCCTGCTGGTGGCCGTGGGACTCGCCTGGGCGCGCGGTGTGCGTGTGTATGAGGAGTTCGTCGAAGGGGCGAAGGAGGGCTTTCAGGTCGCGGTGCGGATCATGCCCTACCTCGTGGCGATGCTGGCGGTGCTGGCCATCCTGCGGGAATCCGGCGCCTTTTTGCTGCTGGAGCACCTGCTGGCCCCCGTGCTGGCCGTGCTCGGCTTCCCGGTCGAGCTGCTCTCGCTGGCCCTCATGCGTCCGCTGAGCGGCAGCGGCGCGCAGGGCATCTTGAACGAAATCCTCACGCGTCCGGACCTCGACGAGATGGTGAAATTCACCGCCGCGATCCTGTATGGCTCCACCGAGACGACCTTTTACGTGCTGACGGTCTATTTTGGCAGCGTGGGCATCCGCCGCTTCCGGCATGCCTTGATGGCCGGACTCACGGCGGACTTCGTCGGCATGATCGCGGCCGTGTTCTTCGGGCGGTTGATGTTTGCCCTGGTGTAGAAAAGAAAGTGGGCGGGGGCGCTTCCGCCACCCGCCCGAACATCGTCAGAAACAATCAGCCCAGGACGGCAAGGCGCTTCGCGAGCGCGTCCTTCGACTGCACGCCGACGACCGTGTCCTTGGCAGCGCCGTCTTTGAAGAAGACGAGCATCGGGATCGAGCGCACGTTGAACTTGGCGGCGAGGTTCGGGGCCTCGTCCACATTCACTTTGCCGATCTTCACCTTGCCCGCCTGGTCCTTGGCCAGGTCATCAAGAATCGGGCCGAGCATGCGGCACGGACCGCACCACTCCGCCCAGAAATCGACGATCACGGGCACGGTGGAGTTGGAGATTTCGGAGTCGAAGTTGGCTTCGGTGAGGGTGAGGACTGCGTCGCTGGCCATGAGATGAGGTGTTGGGGTTTGGAACCGGCATGCTGGCGACTCCTGCGGGTGAATCAACGTCGTTTTTCGTCGTCCGCGGTGGTTGACCGTTGGAAAAGGACCGCCGCGCCGCATCCGGACAAAAACTTGCGCGGGAGGCATTGGAAGGCCATGAAAGGCGGCCTCCATGAAGCCCTTCTACATCACGACCGCCATCGACTACACCAACGCGCCGCCGCACATCGGCCACGCGTATGAAAAGGTGCTCGCGGACGTCATGGCCCGCTTTCAGCGGCTCAACGGCCGCGAGGTGTACTTCCTCACCGGCGTCGATCAGCACGGCCAGAAGGTGCAGAAAAGCGCGGACAAGGCCGGGCAGAGCCCGGCGGAGTTCGTCGAAGGCGTGACGAAGCATTTCACCGCGCTGTGGGACAAGCTGAACGTGCGTTTTGACGGCTGGGCCGCCACCACGGATGACCGCCACAAGCGTGTGGTGCGTGCGATGCTGCAAAAGCTCCATGATTGCGGCCAGCTCTACAAAAAGAGCTACGCGGGCTTTTACTCCGTGCGTCAGGAGCAGTTCCTCACGGACAAGGAACGCGGTCCGGACGGGCAATATGGCGAGGAATGGGGCGAAGTCGTCGAACTCGAGGAGGAGAACTGGTATTTCCGGCTCAGCGATCACGTCGAGTGGTTGAAAGGCCACATCCGCAGCCATCCCGATTTCATCTACCCGCCGCATCGTGCGAATGATGTGCTGAACTCCCTCGAAGGCACGCCACAGGACCTCTGCATCAGCCGTCCGATCGAGCGACTGAGCTGGGGCATTCCGCTGCCCTTTGACGAGCGTTTCGTGAACTACGTCTGGTTCGACGCGCTCTCGAACTACATCACCTTCGCCGGTTATCTGGCCGACGAATGCGGCAATGAAGGCCTGCCGAAGTTCGAGAAGCTCTGGCCCGCCGACGCGGAGATCATCGGCAAGGACATCCTCGTGCCCGCGCATGCCGTTTACTGGCCGATCATGCTGCACGCCCTCGGTTTCCCGGATGACCAGATCCCGAAACTCGTCGTGCACGGCTGGTGGAATGTGAAAGGGGCCAAGATGAGCAAGAGCCTCGGCAACGTCATCGACCCGAACGTGCTCTCGGACACCTTCACGTCCGACGGCCTGCGCTATTACCTCATGCGCGACATCGCCACCGGCTACGACGCCGACTTCAGCGACGAGCGCATCATCATGAGCTACAACAAGGAGCTTGCCGGCGGTCTGGGCAATCTGCTGAACCGCTCCATCAACATGGCGCAGAAGTATCGTAGCGGCGTGCTGACGCCCGGTGACTACGATGACGATGAAAACAAGGCCCTGCGCCAGACCGTGGCGGACGCCGTGCCCGCCTACATCGAGAAGATGAGCGGCTGGGACATCCACGAAGGCATCGCCGCCGCGTGGAAGATTGTCACGCACGCGAACGCCTTCGTCGATAGCACGAAGCCTTTCTCGCTGGCCAAAGATCCCGCGCAGGCCGCCCGGCTCGACAGCGTGCTCTACCACCTCGCCGAGGCGCTGACGCATGTGAGCGTGCTTTTGAATCCCATCATGCCCACCGCGATGGCCGCCGCCCGCTCGCAGATCGGCTGGACGATGCCGGAGGGCTTCCTCGTCAGCGATTTGAAGTGGGGACTGCTCGCCAGGGGCCATCAGCTCGGCACACCGACCCCGCTTTTCCCGCGTCTGGAGATCGCGGAGGAGAAACCGGCGGCCTGATGATGTTGGCTACTCCAGCGCCCACTCGCTGAAGTGACGTCGTTTCGGTGCCGGTGTGGCCGCTGCCTTGGATTTCCAATGCTGCGCCACGGCGGGATCGGGCTCGCATCCGTTTCCTGTCTCGTAGCAGGCGGCCAGGTTCTTCATCGCCTCGACGACACCCGCCTCCGCCGCCTGCCGGATCAGCGCAAAGCCCGCCTCGCGCTCCTTGCGGGTCTGGCCGTGCTGGAGCAGGACGAGCCCGGCCAGGTTGCGCGCGGGAGGATGCTGGGTGGCGACGCGCGCGACCGTTTCATAGACCTTTTGCCAGAGCGAAGGGTCCAGTTCCGCTTTTTTCCATAGCAAATGCGCGGCGAGATAGGCCTCCAGCGGGTGCTTTGATGAAATCATCACGGCGAGCGCGATGGAGGCGGCCTTTTCGACTTCACCACCCATGAAGAGGGCCTCCGCATAATAAAAGCGTGCCTCGCGACTCTTGGAGGTCTCGTAGGCCCGGCGGTAGAGCATCTCTCCCTGCACTTCGCTGCGCGGCAGCAGGTAGCCGGCGCGCAGGAGATGCCCGTGGAGCAGCAGGGCGGAGGGAATGCCACGCGCGGAGAGTTGTTTGACCTCATCGAGGCAGGTGGGATCTGCCCAGCGGCCATCGGCAAACAGCGCGCGTGACAGGGCGTCGCACAGTGTGTCCGTGGCGGAGCGCCAGAAGGCATCGTGACCATCGGCCTGAACGGCAGCCGTCAGCGCGGCCTTGTAATCTCCCGCTTTGATCCATGCCTGGACCTGCTCCATGTGCGCCTGCTTGCGCTCCTCCTCGGAAAGCACGGGAACGAGGCCGCGCAGTGCCGTGGCGGATGAGAAAGCCGCGCGGGACGGGATGGCCTGCCGCAGTTCCATCCGGTCCGCGGTGCTGGTGAGGCGCCACCTGGCATCGGCATCGCGCTCCACCGTGCAACGGAGCTCGCCCGTGCCGCGCGCAGTGCGGTTCTGCCCTTGCAGTTCAAACTGATACCGGTGCAGCACCTCGACATGGGCGGCGTTGTTGGAAGTGGTCACGGCATCATCGACCGGATCAATCTGCCGGCGCGGCCAGTGCGCCCGCCAATCCTCCTCCATGCGCAGGATGGCGTCCGGGGAAGGACTGGCCACGCCCAAGTAGCTGGCCGGCGTGGCGCTGAGAAAGGCGAAGACGCCGGAGGCATCGGGTTCGCTCCAGGATTGCAGGTAGGCGCGGACATGCTCGGCGGCCTCGCGGGCGGCGATCTCGGCAACGTCCGCCACTGCTGGAGGTGGAGATGGCGGCGCGGATGCGATGGCTGGCGGCTTGGAAACAACCATCGAGGGCGGAGGGGGCACCGGATCTGGCGTCACGGTTTCCCGTTTCAGCACCTTGGGCTGAATCCAGCGGGCGAGCACCGGAAGGATGTGATCGCGGCTGATCACCACAAGCCCTGTCAGCATCAGCAGCGCCAGCCAGGGCCAGACACGACGTCCGCGTCGTGCATGTGGTGCGGGCGGCGCGATGTCGGGCGAGGGAGGGGCTGGACCGCTGATGGGAATGAGTCTGGACTCCGGAGGTGGCGCGGACGGCGGTGCGGAGAACATCGAGGGCCTGGACGTGCGCTTTCGCAGCACGATCGGGCCCATGAGGTAGTCGCGGCGTCGTGGAGTGGCGGTCGTTTCACGCTCTGTCGGCGCGGAATCATCCTGGAGGTCAAAATCGATCACCGCGCCGCCAAGGGCGAGCCGGAAAGGCACATCGACCTCCAGATGCGCGGCCATGACTCCGTTGACTGTCAGCGGGGCCTCGCGCGACAGCGCCGTGAGGCTGAAGCGCCGGTCCGCCACGCGGATCATTTGGGCGTGCCGGGCGCGGATGTCCGCGCCGTCGAGCGCGATTTCACACTCCTCCGCGCTGCCCAGCATGAAACGGGCTTCCGCCGGGCAGGGAAGCTGGTGCCGGGAGTCCTCGGTGAGAATCGTGAGAAGGGCGGGGGCCATGGCGCGCCTATGAGACAAGCGCCGGGCAGGGGATGTTTCAAGAATTCCCCCGGTCGCTTGCATGGCAAGCAAACCCTCGCTACGACACGCCCATGGCCCCCGCTCCCACCACTCCCGACCGCTGGTCCCTCGAATCCTGGTTCTCCGGCTTCGGAAAGCCTGACTACGTTGACTTCAAGGCGGCGCTCGTCCGCGACATCGACGCGATGAAGGCCCGCGCCGCTGCCCTGGGCTCCGACACGGCGGAAATCGCGCAGACCATCAACGCCATCGAGGCGCTGAGCGACCGCCTCGGCCACCTTTCGGCCTATCTCGGCTGTTTGTCGGCGGATGATGCCAATGACGAGGCGGTGAAGGCGGATGAGGCGTGGATCTCCACGCTCGAAGCGGAGAGCACAAAGCTCATGGCCTCGCTGCGCTCCACCCTGGCGGCATTGAGTGAGGATGCGTTCGCCTCGATGCTCCAGGATCCCTCGTTGAAGAACGCGGAGCACGCCGTGAGGCGTCTGCGCTACGAAGGCCAGCATCAGATGAGCGCGGAGATGGAGGCGCTGGCCGCCGATCTGAATGTGAACGGTCTGCATGCCTGGGGCCGGCTCTACGACACGCTGACGGGCAAGATGGAGTTTGAGATGACCTTCCCGGACGGGCACAAAGAAGTCGTTCCCATGTCGCGTCGTCGCGCCCTCATGTCCGAGCCGGACCGCAGGCTGCGCGAAGCGGCCTTCCATGACGGGCAAAAGCCGTGGAACGACCACGCCACTACCCTCGCGGCGGCGCTGAACGGCATCGCGGGCACACGGCACAGCCTCTACGGCCGCCGCGGCATCCCGCACTTTCTCGACACGCCCCTCTTTGATGGCGCGATGAGCCGCAAATCGCTCGATGCCATGCTGGAGGCCATTCACACGCACATCGAGCTGCCGCGCCGTGCGCTGCGCAAAGCGGCGAAGCTGCAGGGCACGGCCGCGCTGCATTACTTTGACCTCGAAGCGCCCCAGATCGCCGCGCCGGAGGAAAAGCCGCTCGATTGGGACGAGGCGTGCAGAACGGTCGATCAAGCTTTCAGCGCCGCGTATCCGGAACTCGGCGCGTATTTCCGCGACATGCTGGCGCAGCGCTGGATCGAGGCCCAACCGCGTGCGGGCAAGCGGCCGGGCGCTTTCTGCACCGGATCGCAGTTCAAGCACGAGGAGCGCGTCTATATGACCTTTCACCAGACGGTGCATGACATGGTGACGCTGGCGCACGAGGTGGGCCACGCATGGCATTCCTGCGTGCTGCGGCCCGCGCGCTCCTTCGCGGCCAGCTACCCGATGACGCTCGCCGAGACGGCGTCGAACTTTGGTGAGATGATCCTGCTCTCCGGCCTTATGAACGATCCCGGCCTCACCGAGGCCACGAAGGCCTACCTGCTCGACCAGGAGATGCTGCGGGCGCATGCCTATCTGATCAACATCCCCATGCGCTACGAGTTTGAGAAGGCCTTTTACACCGAGCGGGCGGGCGGCGAGGTCAGCGTGAGCCGCCTGCGGGAGCTCATGACCGGGGCGCAGCGCCAGATGTATGGCGACACGCTTCTTCCCGATGGCACGGACCCGATGTTCTGGGCCTGCAAGATGCATTTCTTCATCAGCGGCATCAGCTTCTACAATTTCCCCTACGTCTTCGGTTACCTGCTCAGCCAGGCGCTCTTCGCCCGCTTCAAGGCCGAGGGAGCGGCCTTCCTGCCCCGCTACGAGGCCTTCCTCAGCCTCACCGGCAGCGCCACCTGTGAGGAGGTCGTGAAGAAAACGCTCGGCGAAGATCTCACATCTCCCGATTTCTGGGCCACCGCGCTCAAGGCCATGGAGCCTTCACTCGTGGCTTACGAGGCGCTTTAACGCAGGTAGATGAACTCGCTGCTCATCAGCAGGGCCTGGGCCAAGAGGCTCCAGGTCTGCTGCAGGCGCTTCGCGGGATCGGAAACGGCTGAGGCGAGGGAGGCGTCCGCCGTCGTGAGGAAGTCGCGCGCGCGGCGCAGGTCGGATTCGGTGGCATCGCGTGCGAAGGCCAGCCTCCAGGCGGTGGCGAGCCGTGCGTCCTCGGCCGTCTTGAGCAGGCGCGCGGCCAGCGTGTCGGCGGCTTTGCTCACGAGGTCGCTGTTCATCAAAAGCAGCGCCTGCGGGGAGACGACCGTGCTGTTGCGCTGGCCGGTGGAGGTGGCGGGATCGGGATAGTCGAACTGCTGAAAGAGGTCGTAGAGGTTGTTGCGGATGATCGGCAGATACAAGGCGCGGCGGGTGCTGCCGTAGGTGGTGAAATCCTTGGAGGTGTGGTTGAAGACAAACTCACGGTTGCGGCGCGGGATGGTCTTGCCGCCGATGGCCGGATCGAGGCTGCCGGCGACGGCGAGCAGGGCGTCACGCACCTCCTCCGCCTCCAGGCGGCGGACGGGGAAGCGGTGCAGGAGCTTGTTCTCCGGGTCCACCTGCGCGGCGCGGGCCAGCGTGGTGCTGGAGGCCTGGAGGTAGGTCTGGGAGGTGAGAATGAGGCGGTGCAGGCTCTTGAGGCTCCAGCCGTTGTCGATGAACCAGCGTGCGAGGTAATCGAGCAGCTCAGGATGCGTGGGCACGCTGCCCAGCAGGCCGAAATTGTCCGGCGTGGGCACGATGCCCTGGTTGAAATGCCAGGTCCAGACGCGGTTGACGAAGACGCGCGCGGTCAGCGGATGCTCCGGGCTGGCCAGCCAGCGGGCGAGCTCCAGACGGCCGCTCTGGCTCGCGGGGAAGCGGGGCTTGGTCTTCATCGACACCTGCATGACCTGCGGGACCCCGCGCGCGACCGGTTTGCCCAGGGTGAGATGGCTGCCGCGGATGTGAATGGGCAGTTGGTTGAGAATCTTGGACGAATCGGAGACCGAGATGGCCGTGGGCAGGTCCGGCAGGTTGCTCTCCGTGGCCATCATGGTGTCGCGCAATTGCTGCACTTTCTCGGCCACGTCCTTGGGGTAGAGCACCATCGGCTCCGGCGGCAGCGCCAGGAAGCCTTTGGCGTCATCGAGCGCCGCACGGGCCTGATGGAGCAGGGACTCATTCGCGGCGGCGTTTTTGGGAGATGGGGTGACGAGCCCGGCCTGCTTGAAGATCAGCGTGTAGTAGGGGCGCAGGTGGCTGGCGTCATGGCGGCTGCGCACGGCCTCCTGCCAGGGCTGGAAAAGCGCATGCTGCTCGTTCGCGGCCAGCCAGACGCGGGTGTTGAGGAGGATGTGGGGGCGCAGACCGTGCTTTTCGGCGATCGGACGGACCTGGCTCAGGGTGGGGGTGGGCGGCACCGCGGCGGCGGCCATGAGATAATCGACGGCCTTTGTCCGCACCTCGTCCTTGAGCGCCTTGTTGGCCTCCGCCTCCGCCTTGGCGACGGCGCTTTTTTGATCTTTGAGGATCTGCTCCGCCGACTTGATCGCCGCAAAGGCCTCAAAGTCACCCATCGGAGACTCATAGGCCGTGCTCAGCGCGCCGATACGGTCCACGGAGAAGCTCTGGGTGCTTTTGAAAATGGCGGCCAGCGCGTAGTAGTCGTCCTGGCCCACGGGATCGAACTTGTGGTCGTGGCAGCGCGCGCAGCCCAGCGTCATGCCCATGAAGGCGCGGCCCAGCACGTCGATCTGCTCATCCACCACATCCATGGCGAGCTTTTCCTTGTCCGGCTCCGCCAGCACCTTCGCGCCCAGGTTGAGGAAGGCGGTGGCGGTCATGCGGCGCTGGCGTGTCGGGACATCCTTTGAGTCCAGCAGGTCGCCCGCGATCTGCTCGGTGAGGAACTGGTCGAAGGGCAGGTCGTTGTTGATGGCCTGCACCACATAGTCGCGGTAGCGCCAGGCTGTGCCCAGCGCGATGTTCTCGTCCAGACCGTTGGAATCGGCATAACGCGCCACATCCAGCCAGTGGCGGCCCCATTTTTCACCGTAGTGTGGCGAGGACAGCAGGCGGTCGATCAAGGCGCGCAATGCGGCGGGCGCGTTCTGCGCCGAGGCGCTGGCAAAGGCGTCCACCTCCTGCGGCGTGGGCGGCAGGCCGGTGAGGTCAAAGGTGATGCGGCGGATCAGCGTGCGCGGGTCGGCCGGCGCGGCCAGCGAGAGGCCCTTTTCCGCCAGTTTTTGAGAAATGAAGGCGTCGATGGGATTTCCGCCGGCTTTTCCAGGCACAGCCGGCGCGGTCATCGGGCGGAAGGCCCAGTGCTTCGCCCCGGCGGCGATGTCGATGCCGCGCGGCGCGCTGGATTTCGCGGCGACGGTTTCTCGCGGATCGGGCGCTCCCATTTTCACCCATTCTTCGAGCAGGCGGACCTCATTCGAGGGCAGGGCGCCCTTGGGAGGCATTTGCAGATCGTGGTTCTTGTAGCGGATGGACTCGATCAACAGGCTTTTGTCCGGATTGCCGGCCACGAGAGCCGGTCCGTTGTCACCGCCGCGCAGGAGCGCCGCCCGGGAGTCGAGCGTGAGGCCGCCCTTGCTCTTGCCGGACTCGGTCGAGTGGCACTCGTAGCAGCGCTGGATCAGCACCGGGCGGATATTTTTCTCAAAGAAATCGACCTGCTGCGGCGACGGCGCATCCGCAGCCAGGCCGGCGGCCGGGCTGATCGCAAACACAAGGGCGATGGAGGCGTGGGACTTCATCATCGGAAGATACGGCCTCACGGCGCGCATCTTGCCGGATGCCCGCGCGCAAGGCCGCTGTCCTCAAGAAACACAACCGGCCCCGTGCGGGCTGGTCGTCGGCCTGGCATCGGGGATGGCCGGCCCGAATGGGAGAAGGAGCCGTCGTCCTGCTGGAAAAGGGGCCCACCCCGGGCGGTGGTGGCCTCTTCACAAAGAAAAAGCGGCGTCCCGGTGGGGACGCCGCTTGCGGAAATCAGGAGTACTACGCGGCCTCGTCGATCTTGACGGGCTTGTAGCCGCCGATGCTCTTGAAGTAGAGCAGGAGCAGCAGGTAGATCGCGGCCATCGCGGCGGGGATGTAGGCGTCGGCCTTCAGGGTGGCGCGGTCGCCCTTTTGGTCTGCTTCAACCACGGTTTTCTGCTGCGGAGTCTTTTCCTTGGCTTCCTTGGCCGCGGCAAGCTTGGTGCCATCGAGACCGTAAGCGGCCGTGGCCTCCAGATTGAGGAACTTGGAGGGCTGGGCTGCCTTGTATTCGGCATAGAGGGCCGGGTCGGCCTTGTTCAGCTCTTCGCCGGCAAAGCGGTCTTTACAGTAGCCGAGTCCAGGCCCGCCGATCAAGCCGGCGGAGAGCATGCCGATGCCGCCCATGATGGACATGGCCACCGCGCCGGACTGCGGGAAGCGGTCTCCGACGACAGCGAGCATGGTGGGCCAGAAGAAGGTCTTGCCGACGGCGTAAATGCCGAGAGCGACGAGAGCCACGGCGAAGGTTTGCATGCTGCTGGCGAGGACGAGGCCGACCGAGGCGGTGATGGCGCAAACGAGCAGGAGGCCGATCGGGGAGAGCTTGAGGGTGTTTTCGATCCAATGGGCGCAGAAGCGCAGGCCGAACATGATGGCCGAGGTCCAGATGAAGAGATATTTGCCCTGTTCCGAGGTGAAGAGGTTGCCGGTGATGTTTTGAATCCAGCCATCGGTGCCGAGTTCGACCGCGCCG
The DNA here is from genome assembly GCA_015075365.1 of Verrucomicrobiaceae bacterium. GTDB lineage: Bacteria > Verrucomicrobiota > Verrucomicrobiia > Verrucomicrobiales > Verrucomicrobiaceae > Prosthecobacter. Next base: position 143,482 of record JABTUN010000002.1, on the reverse strand, counting down.
ACGAGGGCGTGTGCAACGAACAGGATGAAGAGCACAAAGGAGCCGAGGGAGAACTTGGTGAGCACCGCGACGGCGATCAGCATGGCACCGCCGATGGCGTAGCCGATGGTTTTGGCGTTGTCGGGAGAGAATGCCTTGGCGATGTCGCCGAAGAAGTTCGCCAGCAGATAGCAGGCAACGAGCGCGCCGAGGATGCCCACAGGCTTGACCATGCTGACAAAGCTGGCGCCCTTCTCGGCGGCTTCCGATTTCGGGAATTTCTGGCCCATGAACATGATCGCGTACAGCACGGTGGGGATGAGATAGAGGGCGAGCTGGGTCTTCCAGCCGATCTGCATCTTGTCGTCAAGAACCCAGCCAGCGACCGATCCGAGCACCATGCCGGCAGGCCAGGAGGCGTGAAGAATGTTCAGGTAATGAGTCCGGTTTTCAGGATACAGCGTGGCGACGAGCGGATTCGCCACGGCTTCAAGCGTGCCGTTGGCATAGGCGAAGATGAACATGCCCCAGAACAGGAAATCGTAGGCATTGGCGGGAGAGCTGGCTCCGAAGGTGACAAATGCCGAAAGGATGTGGCACAAGAGGGCGAGGGCGACGAGCTTGCCATAGCCGATCTTGTCCACGATGAGGCCGCCGAAGATGATGCCGAAGCAGAAGCCGGAAAAGCCCGCTCCGCCGATGGCTCCGAGCTGCGCGCCCGTGAAGCCGAATTCCTTGCCCCAGTTGTCAAAAATGCCGCCGCGGATGGCAAAGCCGACGCCGGCGGCCAGAAGGGCCATGAAACAGGCCCAGAGGAGGGGCGTGTGACTGGCAGGGGCCTCTTCAACGACAGGCTGCGTGCGCGCTTTCTCACGCTCCTTGGTGATCCGTTCCTGCTCCGCCTTCGCGCGCTTCCGCTCCTCGGCCAACCTGCGTTCCTCGTCTTTGCGCTGCTGATCGAGGGCCGCTTGCTTGCGTGCCTCGGCCTGACGCCGCTCTTCCGCATGCTTCTGCTCCTCGATGCGTCGATGTTCTTCCGCCAGGCGCTGTTCTTCCTCGATTCGCGGCTGATCGGACGAGGTGCTGAACTTCTGCCACACGGTGGCGGCATCGGGGAGGCGGCGCTCGCGCTCTTTCGCCAGGCAGGCCATGATGACTTGGGAGAGTGTGGCTGTCACTGGCGCGCCAGTGTCGCGGTTCAAGCCCTCGTCCACGAGCTCCTGGCGGCGCTCCAGGATCGGAGTGACCTCCTCGTTTTTGATCTGGTGCGCCACGACATCCATGGAGCCCCGGAAAAACGGCGGCGTGCCGGTGAGCAACTCATACAGCGTGGCGCCGAGGCTGTAGAGGTCGTCCGCCTTGGAACTGGGTTTTCCCGCGAGCTGTTGCGGGCTGGCGTAGGCCAGCGTGTTGCTGCTGCCGCCCGCCTGCCCTTCGTTGGTCTTGCTGTGCCGTGAGACCCCCTCTTTGATCCGGTGGCTGATGCCGAAGTCCATGAGCTTCGCACGCCCTTCCTCATCAACCATCACATTGGCCGGTTTGAGATCGCGGTGGATGCGTTTCGCCTCATCATGGAGGTAGCTCAGGGCATCGCAGACATCCTTCACCCACGCGGTGATCTCCTCTGGCTCGAAGAAGCCGCGCTCCTGAGCCTCCAACATTTCTTTGAGCGTCTTTCCGGCCACAAACTCCATCACAACGGCGGCGATGCCGTCCTCGATCTCCATGCCATAGGTGGCCACGAGCCGTGGATGCCGCAGCCCTTTTCCCGCGCGCACCTCCTCCCGCAGGCGCTTCATTTCCGTGTCCTGGAGCACGAGCACGGTGGGCAGGAACTTCAGCGCCACCTCGATCTCCTCCGTGTAATCCCACGCCAGCCACACCACTCCCATGCCGCCCGCGCCGAGCTGCTGCCTCAGCTCATAGCGGCGGTTGAAGAGCCACTGCCCCGCCTTCAGCGAAGGCATCGCCGTCCCGCCGCGGTCTTGGGACTGGTCGAGGAAAGGTTCGCGGGGCATGGGGAAGCAATGACGAAACAGAATGATGAAAGAATTAGCAGGCGCGATGGAAAGAGGCCAGCGCGGCAACGTGTTTTTTCATCCAGTTCGCACGGGAGGGGTGCTGTCCGGTGCCGGGGGTAAAAAGTCGGCCTAGGCAAAACGAGTCGTGAGTAGAGCCTCTTTCGTCCCAGACAAGGCGCGTTGAGTGCCGGGCAAAAAAGCGACATCCCGGTCAGGGGACGCTGCGGGAGAGATTGGATGGCAACTAATGTGTGTCGCTTACATGAAGGGCTTTGTAGCCGCCCTTGGCTTTGAAGCCGAGAATGAGGAGCAGGTAAAGAACTGCCATCAGGGCTGGAACCACAGAGGTCCATTTGAGTGCCATGCGGCTGCCGAAGATGCCTGCTCCAGCAACGGCGGGTTTGTCCGCTGCGGCGGTCGCCTGCGCGGTCTGCCACCACGCGTTCATCTTGTTGACGTTTTCGTCTGTTTTGCCGCTCTTCTTGAGGGCTTCGAGGTCAGCGGCGATGTTTTTTCCGTCTTTTTCGAGTGTCTCGACCTTGGCTTGGTCGAGACCCTTGATCTTCGGCAGGAAGAGGAAGCCCTTCGAGTCTGCGGCAGCATAGTTTTCGTAAACGGTGGCCGCCTTGGCCTTCAAGTCACCCGATGCGTAATAGTCTTGTTTGTAGCCGATGCCAGGCCCTCCAAGATACCCGGCTGCGAGCATGCCAACTGCCCCCATGGCGCCCATGGTGATGGCACCGCCTTTCGGGAAACGTTCCGACACGACCGCGAGCATGGTGGGCCAGAAGAAGGTTTTGCCAATCCCATAAATCGTGAGCGCGACGAGCGCCATGGCTGTGGCGGTGACACCACTGAGGGAATACAGACCTGCGGAGGCAAAAACCGCGCTGACAAAGAGCAGTCCGAGCGGCGAGATTTTGTGGACGATCGGCCCTGCCACAAACCGCAGCACAAACATGAGGCCCGAGGTGTAAACGAAGAGCCATTTGCCGGTTTCGGGATCAAGGATGCCACCGGTGATCTTTTGAATCCACGAGTCGGTTCCGAGCTCGACGTAGCCGACCAGGGCGTGGATGAACAAGAGCAGCAGCATCAAGGGCATTAACAACTGCTTGAGCATCTCGCCCATGCTGACACCGGCGCTGCTAGCCTCGGATTTCGGGAACTTCTGGCCCAGAAGCATCACGCCATAAATGACCACGGGCAGGAGGAACATGCCCATTTGAACCTGCCACGACTGGCTGCCCATGTAGATGCCGATCAAGCCGCCAAGAATGAGGCCTGCGGGCCATCCGGCGTGGAGAATGTTGAGGTAGTGAGTCTTGTTGTTAGGGTAAAGCGTGGCGGTCAGCGGGTTGACGACGGCCTCGCTCACACCGTTGCCGACCGAGAAGAGAAACTGCCCCCAGTAGAGACAGAGGTATGCGGCTTCTTTTCCACCACTTTTGAAGGCGATGCCGGCACTCAGTGTGAGCACGGCAGAGATCAGATGCATGAGGAAGGCCGTGATCATCAGCTTGCCGTAACCAAAGCTGTCCGCGATGAAGCTGGAGAGAAGGATGACAACGCCGAAGCCGACAAGGCCCATGCCGGTGATGTCTCCCAATTCGGTATTGGTGAATCCGTATTCGGCCCCCCAGTTGGCCAGAATGCCGCCGCGGACACCAAAGCCGACGCCGGCGGCCAGGATGGCCATGAATCCGGCCCAGAGGAGGCGTCCGGCATTGGGTGCTGATTGATCAGAAGTGCTCATGTGTGTGTGGTGGTGTGGAAAGAAAAAGGGCGGCTGCCTTTGCGGAAGCCGCCCCATGGGATGGGTTAGATTGGACTAGTGCGCCGCGTTGATGTCCACGGCCTTGTAGCCGCCGCGAGACTTGAAGTAGAAGAACATGGCGAGGTAGCAGACGAGCATGAAGGTGGGGAACATGGCCATCTTGCCCAGAGCGGTGAACTGGCCGCCCTTGGTGGCCTCAGCGATGAGCGCCTTGTCAACTTCCGCGGTGACAGCGGCGGCTTTCTCAGGGTCGATGGCCTTGTAAGCGCCAAGCACATAGCTCTTGTCCACGCCGATTTGCTGTACGAGCGCGGAGTTTTTGGCGGAGATGAGCTTGGTAGTAGTGTCCTCTTGAAGGGAGCCGATGAAGGGGAATCCCAGAATGCCGACAGCGAGCATGCCGATGCCAGAGATGGCATTGAGGGTGAGCGCGCCACCTTTCGGGCTCTGCTCGGCAGTGATTCCAAGCATGGTGGGCCAGAAGAAGGTCTTGCCGAAGGCGTAGAGCGTGGCTGCCGCAAAGATGGCGAGCAGGCCGGAAGTTGCGGTGAAGGATAGCGCTGTGAGTCCGGCGATGGCGAGAATGGCGCTGATGATGAGCAGACCGATAGCGGAGAGGCTGTGAACAATGGGGCCGGCGAAGAAGCGCAGCACCATCATGATAGCGGAGGTATAGACCAGCACCCAGCCAGGGTTTTTGCCGGCGGCTTCCATCGGTTTCTCCATCAGGCCTCCGATCCAGCCGTCAGTGCCGATTTCCGTTGTGGCGAGAGGCATCATGATGACAATCATGAAGGCCAGCAGCGGGCGGCCGAAGCTCTTGGTGATGACGCCGAAGATGACGGCGACAATGCCGGTGTAGATCCACTTGGCGTTCGGGCTGAAGAAGATGGACTTCAGTTCAGGAACCTGGTCGAGTTGGGCAAAGATGAGCGCAAAGGAGACGAAGGCTCCAAAGACGCCAAGTTCTTTGAGCATGTCCACATAGCCGACACCCGCGGCTTCGCGTTCGTTTTTCGGGAAGGTCGCACCGAGGAGCATGATGAGATAAATCACCGCTGGCACCAGCACGAGACCCAGCACGATGCGCCAGTCACCCGTCTTGGCGTAATCAGCAAGAGCGATGGTGCAGATGCCGCCCACCACGAGACCACCAGGCCAGCCAGCGTGCAGGATGTTGAGCCACTTGGTCTTGTCCTTGCTGAACATCGTGGCGACCACCGGATTGATGAAGGCTTCAACCGTGCCGTTTCCGAGGCCAAGGATCACGCTTCCCCAATAGAGGAGGTTGTACGCGGACTTCTGCGCGGCGGCAAGGGCATCGCCGGTGACGCCCTGCAGGGCGCTGTAGGCCATGAAGGCCATGGCGGCATAAATGACGTAGCTGATGAAGGAGAACAGCATGGCGATCTTGTAGCCGATGCGGTCGATGACGAGGCTCCACAGGATGATCGAGATGGCGAAGGGCCAGATGCCGGCGCCTTTGAGCGCACCGATGGTGCCCTTGTCGATGTTCAGCACATCTCCCAGGCGGACATCACACAGGTACATGCGCGAGAAAAACGCATAGGAGGTGGTGATCAGGGCGATGAAACAGCCCCAAAATAGGGCCATGGATGGTTTGCCGTCGTTGCTCATGAGTGTGTGGTTGGTTGTCGAAGATCGGGGAATAAGCTACCAAACGCAGGCTGATCAGCCCGTTTTCGGAAAAGCCGCGCCGTTTTAGGCACTCTCGCTGGGTTCAACAAGGGAAAAGTTTGGTGTTATTGGCCAACGGGGCTTCAGAAGCCCCCTCTTGACGCCATCGCGGTGAAGTCGCATGATTGAGAAGGATTTGCCCGGACTGGCTTTGGTCGGCGCGGCGATCCGGATTTCCCACCCTTCCATGCCTGCCATGTCCCCTCGCCTCCTCCTGCTGCTGACCACCGGAGCCGCGGGATGGCTTGCGCCGATCACCCGGGCGCAGGACGTGCCGAAGGCACAGCCCGTGACGGAGGTGGGGAACTCGTCCGTGCCGGGACTGGGCAACAAGGCTGCCAAACCGCTCCAGCCGGAGAATCTGGACGCGTCGTGGAAGACGCAGCGGGAGGCACGCTCCCTCACGCTGCATGTCCCCGCGCCGCGCGGGCAGATCGTGGACCGCAATGGCGTGCCGTATGCGCAGAACCGCGTGGCGAACTACCTGGCGCTGGTGATGCCCTTCATGGAGGGCGCGGGTGACGACAAGATCATCGCCTTTGCCCGCCAGCAGATCGACGCCGCGAACAAGGCCCTCGGGAAGGCATGGACGCTGACGGACGATCGCATCCTCTCCCACTACAAGAACCGCCGCTGGCTGCCACTGGTGTTCTCCTCCACGGACGGGATCAATGAGGAGATCACCGCGGAGATGGAGAGAAAGCTGGAGCCGCTGCTGGGGGCGAATCTGGTGCTGCAGGCCGCTTATCTGCGCCACTATCCGCAAAACGAGCGTGCCAGCCACATCATCGGCTACACGGGCAAGAGCCGCCCGCTGCCGCTGGGCCCGATCACGGATGGCGACCAGATCTTTGAGGAAATGGAGGGGCGCGCGGACATTGAGAAATCCTTCGACAGTGATCTCAAAGGCCAACCTGGCGTGGTGAACGTCCTTTTTGCCCCGGATGGCCGGCGTCTGGCAGAGGATGTGCGCCGCTTTCCGGTTCCTGGCCGCAATGTGGTGCTGTCGATTGATTCGAGCTTCCAGATGTTTGCGGAGCAGGCGCTGCAGGAGCATGCGCGCAACGGCGGGGCGATGGTCATCATGGATGTGCAAAACGGGGACATCCTGGCGATGGCGTCCTATCCGTTCTTCGACCTGAACATGTTCATCCCCGGCATCACGGGGGCGAAATACGAGGCGCTGCTCAAGGATCCCAAGCTGCCGCTGATCGCCCGCGCGTTTCGCGGCGAGTATCCGCCCGCGTCGACCTTCAAGGCGGCCACGGCGCTCGGCATCCTCGACAGCGGCCGGGTGGACGCGCGCAGCTACTTCCCGTGCAGCCCGGCGATGGAGATCGGCAACCGCGTTTTCCACAACTGGTCGAAGAATGACTTTGGCTCCCTCAATGTCGTCAGCGCGTTGAAATTCTCCTGCAACACCTGGTTTTATGCCGCCGCCATCGAGGCCGGGGCGGACTCGGTGACGGGGATGTGCTCCCGCCTCGGTTTTGGTGAGCGGACCGGCCTGCCAATCGTGGAGTCGGAAGGCTTCATGCCCACGAACAGCATCATGATCCAGCGCCGGGGCACGAAAATCATGTCCGGCGACCTGGCGAACATCTCCATCGGCCAGGGCATGGTGCTGGCCACGCCCCTCCAGGTCGCGCAGGCGATGGCGGGCATCGCCAACGGCACCTACCTGCCGCAGCCGCGCCTCGTGAAGCAGATCCAGGACTACCAGGACAATGTGTTCATGGCCTACGAGCCGAAGCCGCGCAAAACCATCAACCTCAACCCGCAGCACCGTGACGCCATCATCAAAGGCATGGTGGCCGTGGTGTCCGGGGACGGCGGCACCGGCCGCTCCGCGGATATCAAGCACGCGCAGATCGCCGGCAAGACGGGCACGGCGCAGTGGAAGATCGCCAAGGATCAGAACCTGGCCTGGTTTGCCGGATTCCTGCCCGCGCAGAAGCCCATGTTCAGCTTCGCGGTTGTGTACGAGGGGCGTCCGGGGGAGGACGTCAGCGGCGGGCGCAAGGCCGCCCCCATCGTCAAAGAGGTCTTCACCAAGATCTTCGAAAAGACCCCCAAGGACGACCCCATGCTGCTGGCGATGCAAAACGTGCCGAAGAACACGCCGCTCGGCGGCGAGGAGGAGATCCCGGAGGGCAAGCCTGTCGAGGATGACCGCCCCTCCCGCCCTGCGCAGCAGGTGCGTCCCGCCGAGCCGCCGCCCAAGAAAGGCATCGGCGGCTTCTTCCGCCGGCTCTTTGGCCGCGATTGAGGCAGAGGTCAGAGGTCACAGGAAACCGAGAACAGCGAACAGACACCCCCTTGATGCAACTCCAGTCCGCCACCGTCTCCGACTTTGCCTCCGATTATCAGGGAAAGCTCTGCGTGCTCGGGTGTTTTGACACCTTGTGCGCCTCCTCCTTTCCCGTGGTGCATCCGCAGTGCAGCCTCGCCGTGCGCCTCATCTTCCAGCCGGAGGACGCGGGCACGCACGAGTTTGTGATCCGCTGCCTCGATCCGGACGGCGCGGAGTGCATGCCGCCGATGCCCGCCCACGTCGAGGTGGCCTTCAACTCCACTTTCATCCCGTTCGTCTCCCGCAACATCATCTTCACCCTCCAGCGGGTGAAATTCGAGCGCCCAGGCTTTTACCGCTGGCTGCTGGTGCATCAGGACCAGACCCTCGCCACCATCCCGCTCCGGGTGACCCAGTTTGACGGCTCCCGCGGGGCCACCGGGCCGGCGGGCTAGCGCAGCACCTCAACAATCGAATGCTCATCAATCTTCAATCCGAACGTTATCGGACTGCGCCGTCCTTGGATGGATGATTGTCGAACATTCGATTGCTGATTGAAGAGGTAGAATCATACCCACCACCGCCATGTCACCCACCGCACAGCCGAAATCCAGCTCCGCCTCGGACACCGCTGAAGGCTCGCCGGTGCGCCAGCTCACCGTCTTCCTGCAAAATCGCGTCGGCGCCCTCATGGCGCTCGTGAAACTGCTCGGCGACCACCACATCGCGGTGCTGGGCCTCTCCCTCCAGGACAGCACGGAGCTCGCCATCGTGCGCCTCATCGTCAGCGCGCCGGACGACGCGCAGATGGTCTTCATCGAAAAGGGAATCCCCCACACCATCCTGCCGGTCACCGTCATCGAGCTCAAGGAGACCGAGACCTCCCTCCCGCAGGCGCTCTCCGCGCTCTTGGGCGCGGAGGTGAACATCTCCTTCAGCTATCCGCTGCTCATCCGGCCCGGGCAGAACCCCGTGCTCGTGCTGCACCTGGATTCAGCCGATTTCGCGGCGGAGGTGCTCGCCAAGGCCGGCTTCAAGGTCCTCAAGCAGGAGGACCTGAGCCGCTGAGCGGGCTGCGCGGGTCTTGTGCATGGAACATGGCACGGTCGAAAGGTGAGATGTAAGAGGTAAGAGGTAGGCCGGACAACGTTGACCTCACACGAGCTTGCTGAAGCGAATTCGCCTTACAGCGCCGCGATGATGGCGTCGCCGATCTCCTTGGTGTTCACCTTTCGGGTGCCGGGGGCGTTGCTGAAGATGTCGCCGGTGCGGAGGCCTTGGTCGATGACCTTTTTGACGGCGGATTCGATCTGCACGGCTTCTTTTTCGAGGCCGAGGGCGAAGCGGAGCAGCAGCGCGGCGGAGAGGATCTGCGCGATGGGGTTGGCGATGCCCATGCCGGCGATGTCAGGGGCGGTGCCGCCGCTGGGCTCGAAGAGGCCGAAGTAGAGGCCGTCGCCTTTCGGCTTGCCGAGGCTGGCGCTGGCGAGCATGCCGAGCGAGCCGGCGATCATGGCCATTTCATCGCTGAGGATGTCGCCGAAGAGGTTTTCGGTGACGAGCACGTCAAAGCTGCGCGGCGCTTTGATGAGCTGCATCGCGGCGTTGTCCACGTAGAAGTGCGCGAGGGTAACGTCTGGGTATTCCTTGGCGACTTCGACCATCGTTTCGCGCCAGAGGACGGAGTTGGTGAGCACGTTGGCCTTGTCCACGCTGGTGACGTGCTTGCGGCGGAACTGCGCGGCCTTGAAGGCGACGTGGGCGATGCGCACGATCTCGCTCTTTTTGTAAACCATGGTGTCGATGACCTCGATGTCGCCATCGGGCAGCGTGGTGCGGCTCTTTGGCTGGCCGAAGTACATGCCGCCGGTCAATTCACGCACGCAGAGCACGTCGAAGCCGCCCTCGACGAGATCCGGACGGATGGGCGAGGAACTGGTGAGCGCGGGATAGCAGATGCCGGGGCGCAGATTGGCAAAGAGGCCGAAGTGCTTGCGGATGGGAAGCAAAGCACCGCGCTCGGGCTGCTCATTGGGCGGGAGCTTTTCCCACTTCGGTCCGCCGACGCTGCCAAACAGGATGGCGTCGCTGGCTTCGCAGGTCTTGATGGTCTTTTCCGGCAGCGCCTTGCCCACGGCGTCGATGGCGGCACCACCGACGAGCTCGTGGTGGTAGTTGAAGGTGAGGCCGGAACGGCTGGCGACGGTGTCGAGGACGCGAAGGGCCTCGGCCATGACTTCAGGGCCGATGCCGTCGCCGGGGAGGACTGCGAGGTTGAACGAACGGGACATAAAAAGGGCCGCGTCTATCGACGCGAAAGCCAGCCGTGGCAAGTGCAGGGCGGCGCGTCACGCCGCGAAGCTCAAAAACCCGTGTTGGGGAACCAGCGGCTGAAGTAATTGTCGTCCAGGCGGGTGAGGGGGATCGTGAGCGGCGCGGGCACGCCGTTTTTGGCCCAGCGGAGCAGGTCGTCCTGGTGACCGAGGCGCCCGAGCACGTCGAACACATTGCCGGGGGAGTTGTCCGGCCAACCTTTCTGGACCTGCGGGTCCCAGATGGCGATGCCGGGATCGCCCTGGACCAGGTGGGCGGCGGCACGCTGGCAGAGTTCCTTCGGTTTGCCGGTCTTCCACGCGATGACCATCGGGTAGGCCTTTGTGGCCGTGCCTTTGGTGATGCGCCGGTAGTAGCCCATGTCGATCTGGCCCGGTGTCTTTGTGAAGGAGGTGTGGTAGGCGAACCAGGTCACCGCCAGATCGTCCACGAGGCCGCGTTGGATCCAGGCGGGCAGGTCGAGGCCCCAGCGCTGGTTGTCCGGCTCCTTGGCGAAGGTGCCGAGAGAAATCTTGTAGCGCTCCTTGCGGCCCTGTTTCGCGGCGGTCTCATCCAGCAGGGTGCGCACCTCCTGCATGAAGTCCGTCATGACGGCCGCGCGTGTGGCGTGAATGCGCGGATCATCGTCCTCGACGGCCCTGGCATCGGCGTGGTGCATCTGCTCGAAGCGCGCGCAGAAGGCGTCCTCCCACAGCATGAGCGGCATGCCGCGGTTGAAGAGGAAGCCGACGCCCTCCGGCTGCAGCTCCAGCGTCTCGCGGAAGATCTCGATCAAATGCCGCCGCACCTCCGGCACGGCGTAGCTCATGTAGAAAGTCGGCGTGCCGTCACGGTCGATGCAGCGCCATTCGGGGTGCTGGTAATAGAACTTGCTGTTGAACGTCTCCTCATACGGCATCGAGCCTGCCCAGCCGCCCGGACGCAGCATGACATGAAACTCCGCGCCCTGTGCCTTCGCGGCATCGCGCGCCACCTTCAGCGGGTTGATGCCCTTCTTGAACAGCGTCTCCAGCGACCGGGTGTAAGCCGCATACGCGCCGGTGGGAAAATCCGTCGTGCCCTCGCCGGGGTAGGTGCCGGCTTTGCTCGGGTAGCACACCAGATCGCTGCCGGTCACCTGGAACCACCATTTGCCGATGTCCGTGCCTTCAAATCCGCGAAACTCCTCCGCCAGTTCCTCCGCCGTGGCCGGTCGGAAGGGCCAGATCCAGCTATGACCATCGAAGGTGGCGATGGATGTGCGATGGTCTGAGGGCGCGAGGGCGGCCTGCGCCTCCGCCTGGGTCAACGGCACCGTTTTCACATAGCAAACCGTCGCCGGCAGCCCCGGAAGCGGCGCGATCTCCAGCGACTGCCCTTTCAGGTCCGCCACGGTGACAAAGCACTCTTGAATGACCGCACGGCGGTTCTCCAGCAGCGCGAGGTTGTTCGCGAGGCGTTTGAAGACCGGTTCATCGCTCAGTTTCGCCTTGATGCCGTTGCCGCCGATGTTGAATCCGCCCGATGTTGTCGCCAGCCCGATGTACACGGCATGCCAGCCGCGCTCCGCCAGCGGCAGCGCGATGCGCGACGGGTTTGTGGCGCTGTAGATGGACAGCGCGGTGCCTTTCCACTCCGCTGTCTCGAAGGGAATCATCTTCCACTTTCCTTTCAGTCTCTTCCCGGTGATCAGCTCCGAGGCGGGCTCCATCTTCGACAAATCGTGATGCACCACCGCCTTGTCCTTTTGGGAAAAAAGGCGGGAGTCGTTCTTGAAGAACTCCCCGGCGGCAGCCGGGTGCGCGAAGGCAAGGAAGAGCATGGCGCGTGTCATGCCACGGGAACGTCCGCCATTCCTTGCTCATGCGGAAAATGCGGGCGGCGGCTACCTTCCGCTCTCCAGCCATTCCAGGTTGAAACGGGCGAGCGTCAGGCCGGAGCCGGCGAAGCCGGGCTTCGTGCCACGACCGTAGAAACAGAGGATGGTGCCGCTGTGCGTCACGGCGATGTCGGAGTACATGCTGGGGCCGTCTTCGAGGAGTTTGTTCACGGGCCAGGTCTGGCCTTCGTCGCGGCTGATTTTCACGCTGACGTTTTTGCGGGCGCGGCTCTTGCCGGGTTCTGGCTTGCCTTCGCGACCACCCTCGAGGTTGTGCGGATTGGAGAAGAGGATGAGGCTTTTGCCGCCGTGGTCGTAGCGGACGATGCCGGCCATGCAAATCGGCTCCAGCAGGGCGTCATCGAACTTCGGCGTGCTCCAGTTGGTGGCGCCATCCGGACTGGTGGTGATGAGGCGGCGGTGGGCCTTCGATTCGCTGCGCACGTTGAGCATGACGCGTCCGTCGTTGAGTTCGACAGCGACGGTTTCGTTCGGATTGATCCATTCGTCGGTGCAGGGCACGGCGATGTCGCCAGACTTCCAAGTTTTGCCTTGATCATCGCTGTAAATGGTGGCGGTGACGCTGGGGCGGTGTGCGTTGCCTCCTTCGCCGGTGGAAAGCCACACAGGCACTATGAGGCGGCCGGTTTTGAGCTGGATGCTGTGATTCGGGCCGGTGGCGAGCACTTTCCAAGCGTAGTCTTTCCTGAAGGCGCCGAAGGTGGCGGTGATCTCGACCGGTTTGGACCAGGAGAGGCCGTCGTCCTCGCTGCGCTGGTAAAAGGCGCGCTCGTATTCGAGGCAGAAGAGCATGTGCACGGTGCCGTCACGGTCTGCGATGAGCACGGGGTTGTTGTAGGTGACCTGGGTGGTGTCCACGTTTTTGAGGCGGAGCGCGAAGGGGTTCTTCTGCTTCGGCCCGGGCACATCCGCGATGCTCTGCGGCTTGCTCCACGTCTTGCCGTCGTCCGTGCTGCGGCGCAGCAGGATGCGGATGTCCGACCAGTCGCCGCCACCTTGGCGCGCCTCGCACCAGGCCAGCACGATGCCTTTGGCGGTCACGACGATGCCGGGGATGTGGTAGATGTTGTAAGCGGGATCATCCCCCACCTGGAAGAGGTCCTGCTTCTCCAGAAAGGGTTCTGCTGCACAAAGCGAGAGAGTGAAGGCAAGGAAGAGGCTCAGAATTTTCATGGCTGGCTAGGATGAACGTGATTCGCGCGCTTGATCTCGGTGGTCAGCCGGATTGACCACTCGAAAAACTCACCTTTCACCCAGGTCAAGCTTGTGGATTTCATTCGGGATCTCGGCTTCGAGATACTCGAGCAGGCTGCGGACGCGCTCGGGCAGCTGCTCGTGGCTGGCATGAGCAAGGTGAAGTCCGACAGGCTCGATGTGCCAGTCCGGCAGGAGTTGAATGAGGCGACCGGCGGCAATGTCGCGGGCGGCCATCCATTCGGGCATGCTGGTGAAGCCAGCGCCCTCGATGGCGGCCTCGCGCAGCGCAGTGACGGTGTCGAGCAGCATCACAGGCGAAAATTTGAGCTTCGTCACCTTCCCGCTGCGCACGAGGTCCACACGGTCGCGGGCGTAAAAATGCGGCTGTAGAATACCGAGCCAGGGCATGCGGCTCAAATCATCCGGCCGGTGCGGTGCGCCGTGCTCGGCGATCAGCGAGGGCGCGGCGACAATGCGCCGATGCAGCTCCGCGATCTTTTTCGTCGTCACGCGGCGGTCCGTGAGACCGCCGACCATGATGCCGCAGTCGAAGCCTTCTTTGACGAATTTGGTCGGTCGATTGATGAGGTGCAGCTCGGTCGTGACCTGCGGATGCAGTTTTCGAAAGCGCGAAAGCACCCGCGAGACGATCCACTGGCCCACATCGACCACGGACACGATGCGCAAATGGCCGCGGATGGCCCGCCGCTCGCCGTGCAGGCGTTTGCCGAGGCGGTCGGCCAGTGTCAGCAGTTCGCGGGCATCGGCCAGCAGGATGCGGCCGGCCTCGGTAAGGCTCATCGTGTGCGTGTCACGGCGGATCAGGGAGGCACCGATCTGCGTCTCCAGTGCGGCGAGATGGCGGCTGAGCGTCGGCTGCGCCATGCCGAGGATCTTCGCGGCGGCGGAAATGCTGCCGGAGTCCGCGATCTGGACGAATTCACGGACTTGCTGGAGGTCGTTCAGGTTAGTCATGCGGATACTGTATAAGGCTTATGTTACATCTGCACTGTTGAAGTGGTCTCCAGGCTCGTATTTACCGGTCCATGAGCCACCCCTCTCGTTTTTCACGGCACGCCCTGACTCTGATCGCCGCGACGCTCGTTGTTTCCGGCTGCAAACCGGCCGCCCAAGGCCCCGCGGGTGCGCCGCAGGCCATCGTGCCCGAGGTCACCGTCGCCAAACCGATCGCCAGACGCCTCACCGATTGGGATGAGTTCACCGGCCGCCTCATCGCCCGCGACAAGGTCGAGGTTCGCGCCCGTGTGTCCGGCTACCTCACGAAGGTGCATTTCAAAGAAGGCACCGAGGTGAAGGAGGGCGATCTGCTCTTCACCATCGATCCGCGTCCGTATGAGGCCATCGTGCAACGTGCCGAGGCCGTGCTCACGCAGGCGAAAACGAACGCCGATCTCGCGAACATCGAGGCCAAGAACGCCACCACGCTGCGCCAGGGGCAGGTCATTTCGACCGAGGAATCTGAGCGCCGCCTGAAAAGCGCCGCTGGCGAGCAGGCCGCCGTCCGCGCCGCCGAGGCGATGGTCACCACGGCGAAGCTCGACCTCGAATTCACCCAGATCAAAGCACCGATCAGCGGCCGCGTGAGCGATGCTCGTGTGACGGAGGGAAATCTCATCACCGGCGGCACCAGCGATCCGACACTGCTCACCACCATCGTCGCGCTCGATCCCATCTACGTCGATTTCGAGGTCGATGAGCGTTCCGCGCTGAAATACCGCGAGATGCACAAAACGGGCGAACGCGAGAGCGCTCTGTTTCAGCGCATCCCGGCGGAAATGGCGCTCGTGAACCAGGAAGGATGGCCGCACAAAGGCGAGATCGACTTCGTGGACAACCAGATCAACCCCGAGACCGGCACCATCCGTGCGCGTGGCATTTTTCCGAACAAAGACCGCCTCATGTCGCCCGGCTTCTTTGCCAAAGTGCGCATCCCCGGCAGCGGCGAATACGATGGGCTGCTCATCCGCGATGCCGCCGTCGGCGATGATCAAGGCAGCAGCTATGTGTGGGTCATCGACGCCGAGGACAAGGCCGTGTATCGCCCCATCAAGCTCGGTCCGCTTGTCGATGGCCTGCGGGTCGTGCGTGAAGGCCTCAAGGCCGATGAACGCGTCGTCATTCTCGGCCTCATGAGCGTGCGCAACGGCGCGAAGGTGAAGCCCGCGCTCGCTGACATGGCCGTCGAACCCGCGAAGGAGCCGAAACCATGAACTTCGCCCGCATTTTCGTGGACCGGCCGATCTTCGCGGCCGTGCTCAGCATCGTCATCACGATGCTCGGCGCTCTCGCGTACTTCGCGCTGCCCGTGGCGCAGTATCCCGAGGTGATCCCGCCCACAGTCGTTGTCTCCGCGACGTATCCCGGTGCCGATGCCCGCACGCTCGCGGAGACCGTCTCCACGCCGCTGGAGCAGGAGATCAATGGCGTCGAGGACATGCTCTATCTCTCGTCGTCCTCGACCAGCGATGGCCGCGTGCAAATCACCGTCACCTTCCGTCTCGGCACGGATTTGGACAAGGCGCAGGTGCTCGTGCAAAACCGCGTGAACGCCGCCGTGGCACGTCTTCCCGAGGAAGTGCGCCGTCTCGGCGTCATCGTGAACAAACGCTCGCCCGACCTAACGCTCGCCGCGCAGTTTTACAGCCCGGATGGCTCACGCGAGGTCGGTTACCTCAGCAACTACGTCACGCTTCAGATCCAGAATGAAATCGCCCGTCTTCCCGGCGTCGCGGAGGCCTCCTCGCTCGGCGGTTTGGACTACTCGATGCGTGTGTGGCTCGATCCGGAAAAAGTCGCCGGAGTCGGCCTCACCGCCGGGGATGTCGTCCGCGCCATCCGCGAGCAAAACGTGCAGGTCGCCGCCGGTGCGCTCGGCCAGCCGCCCGCGGCGGAAGGATTGGAGTTTCAATACACGCTCACCGCGCCGGGCCGCTTGAAGAAAGCGGATGAGTTTGGCGACATCGTGCTGAAAACCGGTGCTATCGGCGATGTCGTGCGTCTGCGCGATGTTGCACGCATCGAACTCGGCTCCCGCGACTACTCCAGCAAGACCTACATGGACGGTTACAACGCCGTCTCGCTCCGCGTGTTCCAGCTTCCCGGCAGCAATGCCATTCAAACTGCCGATGCCGTTTATGCACGCCTCGCGCAGCTCAAGGAGCGCTTCCCGCCCGGCATTGACTACCGCATCAATTACGACACGACGAAGTTCGTCCGTGCCTCGATCAAATCCGTGCTCACCACGCTCGTCGAGGCCGTGCTGCTCGTCGTTTTCGTGGTCATTCTTTTCCTGCAAAGCTGGCGTGCCTCCATCATCCCGCTGCTCGCCGTTCCGGTGTCGCTCATCGGCACGCTGGCCGTCATGCAGGCCTTTGGCTTCTCGCTGAACAATTTGAGTCTCTTCGGCCTCGTGCTCGCCATCGGCATCGTCGTCGATGACGCCATCGTGGTGGTCGAAAACGTCGAGCGAAACATCGCCAAAGGCCTCGCGCCTCGCGAGGCCGCCATCCAGGCCATGAAGGAGGTCAGCGGGGCGGTCATCGCTGTCGCGCTCGTGCTTTGCGCCGTGTTTGTTCCCACCGCCTTCGTCAGCGGCATCACCGGGCAGTTTTATAAGCAGTTCGCGCTCACCATCGCGGTCTCCACGGTCATTTCAGCCTTCAATTCGCTCACGCTCAGCCCCGCTTTGTGCGCCATCCTCCTTCAACCGCACGGTGCGAAGACCGACTGGCTCACGAAGCTCATCAATCTTTTCTTCGGCTGGTTCTTCCGCCTGTTTAACAAGGTCTTCGACTTCAGCGCCGGTCTTTACGCCGGACTCGTGCGCAAGCTCATCCGCCTCGCGCTGCTCGTGATCCTTGGTTACTGCGGCCTGCTCTTCCTCACGCAAAAAGTCTTCAACACCGTCCCGGGTGGCTACATTCCGGCGCAGGACATGGGCTATGCCATCGTGCTCGTGCAGCTCCCCGACGCCGCCGCATTCGAGCGCACCGATGCCGTCGTGCGCAAGATGGACCGCATGGCGCAGCAGATTCCCGGCATCGCGCACACCTTCGCCATCTCCGGTTATTCCTCCGTCTTGCAGGCGAACCAGCCCAACGTCGGCGCGGCCTTCCTCGTCTTCGATGACTTTGCCAAACGCACCTCGCCCGAGATGAAAGGCGACCGCTTGCTCGCCAGCATCCGCGAAAAATTCGCCACGATTCAAGAAGGACGCGTGCTCGTGCTGCCACCGCCACCGCTGCGTGGTCTCGGCAATGCCGGCGGCTTCAAAATCCAGGTGCAGGACCTCAACAACGCCGGACTCGACGCCCTCGAAGCCGCCACGCAAAAGCTTCTCGCCGCCGCTCAAAACGAACCAGGCCTCATTTCGCTCGTCACCGGCTTCCGCGCCCGCACGCCGCAGTTCAAACTCGAGATCAACCGTGCCCAGGCGAAGACGATGGGCGTTTCGTTGGCCGATTTGAATGAGGCGCTGCAAGTCTATCTCGGCTCTGTCTATGTGAACGACTTCAATTTGTTCGGCCGCACCTACCAGGTCACCGCGCAGGCCGATCACGAGTTCCGCAAAGACCCCGCCGACGTCTCCCGCATCAAGATCCGCAATCAAAACGGCGACATGGTGCCGCTCGGAGCCTTGGTAAAAGTCATCAAGACCGGCGGAGCCGACCGCGTGCAGCGCTACAACCTCTACTACTCCGCCGACATCAACGGCAACACGCTCCCCGGCGTCAGCTCCAGCCAGATGATCGAAAAGATCGAGCGCCTCGCCAAAGATCATCTGCCGAGCGGTTTCGCCATCGAATGGACCGATCTCACCTATCAGCAGATCCTCGCCGGAGACACGCTCATCTACATTTTTCCGCTCTGCGTCATCTTTGTCTTTCTCGTGCTCGCCGCGCAGTATGAAAGCTGGAGCATGCCCATCGCCATCATTTTGATCGTCCCCATGTGCCTGCTCTCCGCCATCGGCGGCGTGTGGTTGCGCGGGCTGGATAACAACATCTTCACGCAGATCGGACTCGTCGTGCTCGTCGGTCTCGCGGCCAAAAACGCCATCCTCATCGTCGAATTCGCCAAGCAGCTCCAAGACGAAGGCATGGACCGCGTCAAAGCCGCTGTGGAGGCCAGCCGGCTGCGTTTGCGCCCCATTTTGATGACCAGCTTCGCCTTCATTCTCGGCGTGCTCCCGCTCGTCCTCGCCACCGGAGCCGGCGCCGAAATGCGCCAGGCCCTCGGCACCGCCGTTTTCTACGGCATGATCGGCGTCACCGTCTTTGGTTTGCTCTTCACGCCCGTTTTCTACGTCATCCTCCGCGCCATCGTCGAACGACGCAAAGCCTCCAACCTTCCCGCACCTCATGCAGCCCACTAAATCCCTCCCGCTGCTTCTTTGCCTGCTCTCCAGTTGCACCGTTGGTCCCAAATTCCTCCAGCCGCAGCCGAAGATGCCTGCGGACTACGCTTCGAAAGCCACGAACAACCTCCGCGCCGAACCCACCTGGTGGCGCAGGCTCAACGACAGCACGCTGAACAGCCTCATCACCCAAGCCACCGATCAAAACAAAGACCTCGCCGTCGCCAAATCGCGTCTGCTGGAGGCCCGTGCCTTGTGGCGCGAAGCCCAGTTCGACTTCGCGCCCACCGTCACTTCCAGCAGCACCTACGAAACCACGCAGCTCGGCGCTTCGATGAACGCCGCCTTCCGTGGCCGCACCGTCGATACCTGGCGCACCGGATTCGATGCCGACTACGAGCTCGACCTCTTCGGACGCGTGCGAAACAGCGTGAAAGCCGCCAAAGCCACCAGCGCCGCTGCGGAAGCCAACGTGCAGGACCTCCTCATCACGCTCCAGGCCGAGGTCACCATCAACTACCTCGAACTTCGCGGTGCCCAGGCTCAACTCACCGTCGCTCAAGAAAACGCCGGCAATCAGAGCGAAGCCCTGCGCATCGCCGAAGCCTCGCTCAAAGGCGGACGCGGCACGCAGCTCGATGTCGCCCGTGCCAACGCCCTTTTGAATGCCACGCAGGCCCAAATCCCCACTTACGAGGAAAGTGTCGCCAAAGCCATCCATCGCATCGCCGTGCTCTGCGGCCGCAATCCCTCCGAACTGCGCCCGCAGCTTCAAAAGGCTCTCAAACAGCCCGCTGTCCCCGCCAGCGTCGCCATCGCCAAACCCGCTGAATTGCTCCGACTGCGCCCTGACATCCGCATCGCCGAAAACGCCCTCGCCGCCGCCACCGCACGAGTCGGCATCGCCACCGCCGATCTCTTCCCGCGCGTCACCTTCGGCGGACGCCTCAATCTCGAAGGTCAGACTCTCGCCAGCCTCAATCAATACGGCTCACCCGCCTACAGCCTCGGTCCGCGCCTCAGTTGGGCCTTCTTGAACCTCGGTCGTGTGCGTCAGCAGATCAAAGCCGCCGGACATCGTGCCGACGCCGCTCTCGCGACCTATGAGCAGACCGTCCTCCTCGCCCTCGAAGAAGTCGAAAACGCCCTCACCAGCTACGACCGCGAGCGCCAGCGCCTCCGCCACCTCGAAGCCAGCGCCGCCAGCGCCCGCGAAGCCGCCACTTTGGCACGGCAGCGCTATCAAGACGGCGTCGCCGACTTCCTCGCCGTCCTCGACGCCGAACGCGTCGCCCTCGGCGCCCAAAACGACATCGTCCTCAGTCGCACCCGCGCCACCGCCTCCTGGGTCCGCATTTACAAAGCCATGGGCGGCGGGGCCTGAATAGCACCAGGACATCGTGGCAAGAGAGCGTCAGTCCTGTTCGCCATTTCAAGCATTGGGGAAGTCACTTCGTTGCCGAGGCTTCAGATTTCATGTCGATAAGGTCCTCCAAAGGGCTTCTCTGTCGTGCTACTGCTGGTCGATGGGCGTGACGAACTGTTGTTGAATCATCAAATCGTGTCCGAAACAATGCGCCCTTGGTCTTATACTTACCATGACACGTTTCTTCGCCTGCTTTCTTCTCCTCGCCTTTTCATGCCATGCGGCCACGCAGGCGGATGTGATCGTGTATGGAGCCACGCCGGGCGGATTCTGCGCGGCGATCGCGGCGGCGCGTGAAGGGGCCTCGGTGGTGCTGCTGGAGCCGACGGCGCATGTGGGCGGCGTGAATACGGGTGGGCTGTGCTTCTCGGATTCGAATCAGACGGTGCGCAGCACGGTGATGGGGCTCTTTGATGAATGGCATGCGCGGGTGGAAAAGGACTACCAGCAGCGTGGCGTCGCTTTGCCTTATCAGGTGAGTGTGAAGGATCACACGCACTGGACTTACGAGCCGCATGTGGCGGCGAAGATCACGCAGGAGATGCTCGATGAAGCGAAAGTAAAGGTGCTGACGCGGCAGGTGCTGAAATCGGTGACAAAGGACGGCACGCGCATCGCGAAGCTCGTCACCTCGGATGGCGAATTTGAGGCGAAGGTGTTCATCGATGGCACTTACGAGGGCGATTTGATGGCGGCGGCGGGTGTGAGCTGGACGATCGGTCGTGAAGGGCGGAAGGAGTTCGGCGAGTCGCTGGCGGGGAAGCAGTATCCGAAGCCGAAGATGCGCATCTCGGGTCTGGGTGACGATGGAAAGCCGCTGCCGCTGATCACGACCACGGATGCGGGGCCGGAGGACGCGGGGGACAAGAATGTGATGGTCTATAGCTTCCGCCTTTGTGTGACGAAAGACGCGGCGAATCGTGTGCCGTTTCCGAAGCCGGCGAAGTATGATCCAGCGCGCTTCGAGGTTGTGCGGCGCTACTTTGCGAAGGAGAAGCGACCGGTTTTGCCGTGGGATCTCTATCCGCTGCCGGGGAACAAGTTCGATGCGAACAACGGCATCGGAAAACAGTTCTCGATGGGCCTCGTGGGTGCCTGCAACGGCTGGAGCGAGGCGGATGAGGCGGGTCGCGCGGTGATCTGGGAGGCGCACAAGCAATACACGCTGGAGTTTTATCACTTCCTCACAACGGACGCGGCGGTGCCCGAGAAGATCCGGAAAGAAATGAGCGAGCTGGGGCTGTGTCGCGATGAATTCGCGGACTACGAGCACTGGTCGCCACAGCTTTATGTTCGCGAGGGGCGGCGCATGATTGGCGAATACATCGTGTCGCAGAACGACATCATGAAGGAGCCGAAGAAGGACGATGCGATCGTGGTGTCGTCGTTTCCCATCGACTCGCATGACTGCCAGCGCGTGGGCACGGGCGAGTTCGTCGTCGATGAAGGCACGATCATGCCGGTGCGCGTGCCGGGAAGGAAGCACGGCTACGCGTATCACATCCCGTATCGCGCCATCACGCCAAAAGCGGCCGAGTGCGCGAACCTGCTCGTACCGGTGGCGCTGTCCTGCACGCACGTGGGCATGTCGTCGATCCGCGTGGAGCCGACGTGGATGATCCTCGGCCAAAGCGCGGGCATCGCGGCCGCTTTGAGCGCGAAACAGCAGCTCGATGTGCAAAAGCTGCCGTATCCGGCGCTGCGCGCGCGCCTGCTGGCGCAGAAGCAGGTGCTGGATCTGCCCGTGCTCTCCGAACTGCCACCCGAGCCAAAAGGTGCGATGAGCATCGATCCCAAATCGCTGCCCGGCATCGTGCTCGATGATGCGCAAGCGGAGCTGAAAGGCCCGTGGAGCCGTTCCTCGAACTTCAAGCCGCACCTCGGCACCGGCTACCTCCACGACGACAAACGCGGCGATGGCGAATGCGCGGCCATTTTTCGCCTTCAAGTGCCTCAAAGCGGTCGCTACGACCTGCGCATGGCCTATTCCGCGCACGAGACTCGGGCGACCAAAGTGCAGTTGACGATCCAAAACGGTGAAAAAGCCATCGAACTGCTCGTGGACCAAACGCAGCCGCTTCCCGCTGGTGAAGCCTTCCGCAGCATCGGCAAGGTCGAACTCCAAAAAGGCCTCGAAACGACGATTGCGATCCGAAACGCCGACACGGACGGTTTTGTGATTTTGGATGCGTTGCAGCTTTTGCCGGAGCCGTGAATTTCATGAACCGCTGATTTGACGCTGATATGACGCTAATATTCTGAGGCTTGGCATTAGCGTTTCATTAGCGTCCAATTAGCGGTTAGAAAATTTTGATCCCTGATAAACCCATGAAGCTCTTCCCTCTTCTTTTTCTCACCACATCGCTCTTTGCCGCCGAACCTATCGCGACAGTCACGAGCACGCCGGGGCTCGTGGCGTTTTGGGATTTTGTGAAGCGTGAGCAGGATGGCCAGAAGCGTTTCACGGCGCATGTGCCTGCCGGAGCGACGACGGACTATCCGCTCGATGCCGCGAACTACATCAAGGACTACTGGGGCGCGGGGCGTGAGGCGACGTATGCGGATTTTCCGTTGTTGGGTCGCGGGCCCTTCGGAAATGCGATTCGGATCGTCAAAGAGACGGATGCGGACTTCCGGCCGTTTTTGTTCGTGCCGAGGTCGCGGCTGCATGACACGCCGCTGGACATCAAAGGCGCGGGGAAGTCGGTCACGGTCGTCGTGTGGGCGATTCGCGAGAGCGGAAATCACGCGCTTGCAGGCATCTGGCATGAAGGCACCGATTTGAAGGAGAAGAGCACCGCCACCATCGCGAAGGTGGAGCGAGGTCAGCGTCAATACGCGCTCTTTGCGGGCCTGAACAAGCAAGGCTGCGCCTGCGGTCATGTGTCGGAGAACGGCGCGAGTTCGTTCCTGAACAAGTATGCTCTGCACAAGTGCAACTCGGCGGATCTATCGCCCGAAGTGCCTGCCGATTCGCCTGCGGAGGTGCTCGATGCATCGTGGCAGTGCTTTGCGATGACGTTTGATCACGAAAAGGATGAACTCACCGGTTGGCTGAATGGCGTGTCCGGCGATCGCTGGCTCGATCAGCCGAAGAAGGACAAGCTGATTTCCTTTGCCTACAACGCCTACATGCAGGGCCATTACGCGAAGCTGCCCGGCAAGCAGGACGGCGAGGACGAGGCCTTCCCGAAGGATCAATACTACAACCCACCCGAAGACGAGCCGCTGAGCGTGAAAGTGCTGCGCGAGTCCGCCGACGAACGTGTCGAGTTGCGCGAGCATCGCTTCACGAAGATCGAGGTCACGCTGCATGGTGGCAAAGAAATCGCACGTGATCTCGTGGCGCTGCGACTGAATCCCTGGTGGTATCCGCACGACCTCTACACGCCGAAGGACGCCCAAAGCGGCGGCCCCTTCACCATCGGTCGCGTCATCCACAGCAGCCGCAGCGTCGGTTTCACCGGCTGGATCGGCGGTGTGGCCGTGTTTGATCGAGCACTGAGCGCGGAGGAGCTGAAGAAGCTCTCCGATCTGAGGGTTTCTCATGTGCAGTAGGGCAGCTTCAACCCACCCGAAAAAAGAGATTCAATTCAGCCCAGGCCATCGTCAGGACTCTTTTTGACCTTTTTCTCCTCTTCGGCCATTGCGTCCGGGACCTTGGCCGAAACAGAGAAAGAGTTCATGCCCTCGCCAGGACGACCTCGTAGCCATAGATCTCGCGGAAGAGGTCGCATTTGGAGTCGATGGCGATCTGCTCGATGGTATTGTCGTCCACGCCGCTGGTGAGTATGCGCAGGCGGGCGCCTTCAGGGCGGAGCTGGATGGACTTGATGCGCTGCGCGTGGCTGCGGTCGAGCGAGTCGGCCACGCGGAGCAGCGCGGCGAGCTTCAGCACGATCATGCGATCTTCACGGCTGAGATCGGAGAAGGTGGGGTGATTGGGCTCCGGATTATACCGGCGGTGGTAGCGGGCAAGCAGCGCCACGAACTCCCGGTCCTGCGTGCTGAGGCCGAAAATCTCCGTGTGCAGCAGAATGTAGAGGCTGTGCTTGTGGTGCTCCCGCGGGCTGATGAACATGCCGACCTCGTGCAGCGTGGCGGCGACGCGCAGGATGAGCTCATACTTGGGATCGAGACCGTGGAGGTGCTGGAGCTCCCGGAACAACTGCTGCGCGAACATGGCGACGTGGTCGGCGTGCTTGCGGTCCGTTTTGTAGCGCAGTCCGATCTCGCAGGCGGACTGCATGACTTCCTCCTGGAAGACGGCGGTGCGGGAGCCGGAGGTCATGAGGTCGAGCATGAGCTCGAAGTGGAAGTCGCCGGCTGGAACCCAGATGGACTGGTCGCCAAAACGCTTGGCGAGGGCGAGATTGGTCTGGAGGGCGGGTACGATGCCCTCGCCGCCGGTGTAGTGGACGTGCAGTTCCCGCACGAGCTGGTCCGGGTTCATGCGGGCGAGCTTTTCGGTGAGGCGGGCGAGGTCGTCCTCCCGCACCTGGAAGGCGCCCTGGCGCTCTTTGGAGAGCTTGGGGGCCACGCTCTGGATTTCCGCGCCGATGGCGACGTGGTGGTCAATAGGATGGCCGGAGTAGTCCTGGGCGAGGTGATCGACGACGCCGCGGATCTGCTCCTCGAGGTGGAGCATGGCCTGCGGTGCCAGCTCATCACTGCCGGACACGGCCTCGCGGGCGCGGAAAATGCCGAGGCGGTAGTTGGAATAGGCGGCGAGGCGGCCCTGGTTGAAGTACATGGCGCGGGTATTGCCAGGGCCGATGTGGGTGACAAAGGTGCGTCCCTCGGCGAGGCGCGGGTTCTTTTGCAGCAGGCGCTGGGCGATCTGGAAGACGAGGCGCGTCATGCTGCCGTCATCAATGAGCGCGGGGGTGATGCCGGTCTGGATCTGCAGACGGTTGAGGAAGATTTCGTGGTTCGCGGCCTCGGCGAGGATGTTGGTGGTGTAGAGGCGCACCTGCGCGAGCGGGATGCCGAACTCACGCGTGGTCTGCAAAAAGTCCCGCAGGATGGCCACCGCCTGCTCCACGGTGCCACGGGTGATGCCACCGCCGCGGAAGATGTCGCGCGCCAGCGGCAGCGGGCGGTCGAGATGCTCCACATCCTCCCGCTGGAGTCTTTCCGAGCCGCGCAGGCCGATGACCATCGAAACGGAGGCCGCGCCGACGTAGATGGCGGCGTGCTCAGGGGCGGGAGAGGTAGTTTTCGGGGCGGGGTCGGACATGCGAGACTGGAAAATGACGAATGAGTAAATCCGAATGACGAAAGAATGCCAAATGACGAGGGCGGCTTCGTCATTCGGGAATTCGTCATTTGGCCTGGCGGAGCCAGGCGACACTGCCCGCGGCCACTGCATGCCCGCCGAGCTTGGCGATGGTGTATTTCACGCCTTTGGCGAGCTCCGGGATGGCGTAGCGCTCGACCTCCTCCTTGAGGAGCTGGATGTAGAGGCCTGGCAGTTCCTCGACGAGACCGCCGCCGAGCGTGATCTGATCCGGGGCGAAAAGATTGACGATCATCGCGACTCCCATACCGAGATAGCGGACAGAATTGCGGAAAAGGATCATCGTGGCCTCCTCACCGCTGCGGAAGGAGTTGGCGAGCGCCTTGCTGCGAATGTCGCGCAGCGAGCCCTGGGTCTTGCGATCCAGCTCCGGCGCCTGGCCGCGGTAGCAGGCCACACCGGCATTCGCGGCGAGAGCGAGGCGGCTGGTGAGGTCCTCCAGGATGACCGCGCCGAACTCATTGCTGCCCAGATGCGTGCCGGGGAGCATGACATTGCCGAGCTCCATGGCTGAGATGGTTTTGCCCATGACGAGCTTCCCGTCATACACGAAACCCGCGCCGACGCCGGTGCCGGGGAACACGCCGAGCAGGGAGCGCGCGCCCTTGCCTGCGCCGAGGACGTACTCCCCATAGGTGCCAGCGTCCACGTCGTTCAAGACAGCCACGGGCTTTTTGAACTCGGTTTCGAGAATCTTGCGCAGCGGCATGTTCCGCCAGCCAAGGTTCGGCGCGAAGAGCAGGGTGCCTTTCTCCGGGTTCACGAGGCCCGGGCAGCCGATGCCGATGCCCTGGAGGCCTTTGGGATTCACTCCGGCGTTTTCGATGGCCTCATGGATGGCGTTGAGGATTTTCTTTTTGCCTTTGACCTGGCCGTCGCTGCCGTTGGTCGATTTGCGGGCGCTGCCGAGCACCTTGTAATCCTTGTCGAGCACCGTGGCCATCATCTTGGTGCCGCCGAGATCGAAGCCGATCCAGAAGGGCACGTTGAGGATTTTCTTTTTCGGAGCTTTGGCAGGTTTGGGAGCGGATTTCTTCGCGGGCATACGCCGCGCATGACACACGGGCTTGGCGTGATGGGCAAGTGACAAGTGCTCCCTGGCGGACATGCTCCGCTCAAACAAAGCGCGAGATCTGCTCCACGAGTGCCGCGCGGGCCGTGGTGATGCCTTTGTAGGAGGCGAGGGCCTCGTCCATGGTGGCGAGCGCGTTTTGCAGGCGCGGCGCGAGGCCTGGAACGCGGGCGAGGTCGTCGAGGCGGTGGTTCGTGACCCGGATGCCGAAAAGGATGGCGCTGCTGGCTGGCAGACGCGTGAGGAACTGGCGCTCCAGCCGCAGCCAGGTCGTGTGCAGCGTGGCATCCGGCCCGAGGCGCGGCAGGGGCAGGGCAGGGTGGTGATTGAGCCTGTCATCGGCCGCAAGGCCCCAGTTGTCCCGCTCCCACGCGGCCTGCGGAGCCAGCCGGGAGAGAAAGGTGTCGATGGAGTGCTCCAGGGACTGCCTCAAACCGGGAACGGGCTCGTGGACGGTGTGCAGTGGCCGGCCGATTTTCTCCTCCAGCGCCCAGCCGGAGGGAAAAATCACCGCGCCACCGAGCACCGGGTGTCCGGAGGCCGCGTCACCGGAAAGTACCAGCCAGTCAGGCTCCAGGGTTGTGGCTGCGGTCGCCGGGGAGACCGCGGTGCGATCCAGCGCACGCATGATCCAGTCCACTGCCTCGCCCACAGCCTCCATGCTGTCGTCTGCCACGAGCAAGTGGCGCTCCGGGTGCGCTGCCAGCCAGCGCGCGCGCTCCTTCAGCACAGTGGCGGCTTCCGGAGAGTCCTGCCAGAAGGCCACCGCGTTTCCCGGACGCAGATTCATGGCGAGCCGGTGCGCGGCGGCGGGGAAAAGGCGGAACCAGTCAGGCGTGTGCATGCGTGAAGCGCGCAGCATGCATCCTGGGGCCGGTTTTTTCCAGTGCGCGAAAGCGGCGGGGGCAATCAAGGCGTCAACGTCACGCTGAGACGGAAGAAACGAGCGGGCTTGCCCTCGATCTCCGGGTAGGGCACGCACACGGCCTGGTAGGTGCCGTCATCGGCCAGGACGACTGGCGTCTCCTCGCTGCTCTCCCAGCCGCCGAGGCCGGTGCTGAAGAGCGGGGTGTAGATGAGGCCGGCCTGCAAATGGTCCTTTCGCCGGATGAAGACGGCGCACCACTCCGGCGTGCCGCCGCCCGGCGGCGGCTGCCGCATGCTGACGGGGCTGCCGGTGGCATTGAGCGTGGTGCCGTCGATAACGAGCGGGCCGTTGCTAGTGGGATTCGCACCGAGCATTCCAGAGGCATATTCGAGCACATTTGGGATGCCATCGCCGTCGAAGTCGTCCATGGGGCCGATGTTGGTCGTGCCGGTGATGCCGCTGGCGGCGCTCCACTGCTCAAAACCGGGCGGGCGGGTGATCTGGACGGTGTAAAGCCGAAACGTGACGCCATCTTCGGCGGTGACTTCGATTTGCAGCGTGTTGGGACCGGTGGTGAGCGGCACAGGGATGGATGCCCCGTTGGTGGTGGTGTAGTCTCCGCCATTCACGCGGTATTGCAGCGAGGCTCCGGGATGGGAGGTGGTGACGGAAACGTTCACGCTGCTGGTGGTGGCGGTGACACTGGCGGAGTAGCTCAAGGTGCCGCTGGCAAACGCGGGCGTGAGCGTGCCGCTGCTCACGGCAAGCGAGGAGAGGCTGGCGTCGTTGCTGAGCGTGGTGAAGGTCAGGTTGTCGCCATTGTCGGTGCCGCCGAGGTTGGTGGCGCTGACACGGAAGTGGTAGGTGGTGCCGGGAAGCAGCCCGGTGAGCTCCAGCGAGACATTTTCAGCCAAAACACCCGATGGCGCGGTGAGCGTGATGGGCGAGTTGGTGCCGTAGCTGGTGCTGGTGCCGCTTTGGAACATGGCGGTGGTGGTGGAGCCGTTTGCGTTGATCGTGGCGTTCAATGTGGCGCTGGTGGTGCCTACGCTCGTGGCGGCGAGTGTGGTCACGACCGGCGCGGCGAGATTGATGTAGGCGTGGCGGATGTCGCTGGCCTGCCAGTAGCCATCGCCGGGCTGGTAGGCGAGCACGGTGACGAGTCCGGCGGCGTTGATGGTGAGCTTGTCGCCATTCAACGAGGCCGGGCCGGTGACGATGTAGCGTGCGGGCAGGGCGCTGGACGCGGTGGCACCGAGTGTGATCGTGTCGCCGACCGGCACGGTGGACGGCGCGGTGAAGGTGATCGTTTGCGCGGTGTTGGAAAGGAGCGGCACGCTGATCTGCGGCGTGAAGTGCTGCCTGCCGGCGGAGGCGATCTGACCATAGGCATTCCAGCCAAAGGCCCACAGCCTGCCATCCAGCGTGGTGACGAGCGTGTGATTGGCGTTTTGAATCTGCTGCACGTCCACCCAGGCGGTGCTGGTGCCGATTTGAGTGGGAGAGGTCGTGGATCCCAGATTGGCACGGCCCAGGCGGCCCAGGGAAGCAGTTCCCCAACTCCAGAGAGTTCCATTGGCCCTGCTGCCGAGGCTGTAGGAGCCACCGGCGGCGATGCTGCGCCAGTCCGTGGCGGTGCCGATCTGCACGGGCGTGGTGCGCTGGGTGCTGGTGCCGTCACCGAGCTGCTGGGAGCTGTTCAATCCCCAGGCCCAGAGCGTGCCGTTCGTCTTGATGCCAAAGGAGTGCGAGGTGCCCGCCGTGATGCTGCGCCAGTCCGTGGCGGTGCCGATCTGCACGGGCGCGGTGCGCTGCGTGGTGGTGTTGTCGCCGATCTGCCCGTTGGTGTTGAGGCCCCAGCCCCAGAGCGTGCCATTGGTCTTCAAGGCGAGTGAACGTGATCCGCTGGCGGCGATGCTCCTCCAATCCGTGTCCGTGCCGATCTGCACGGGCGTGCTGCGGGCTGTCGTGGTGCCATCGCCGAGCTGGCCGTTGGTGTTCGCGCCCCAAGCCCAAAGGGTGCCGTTTTGCTTCAAGGCAAGGCTGAACGCTCCAGCACTGACGATTTCACTCCAGTCCGTGTCCGTACCGAGTTGCGTGAGGACGGCCAGCGTGGTGGTGGTGCCATCGCCGAGCTGGCTGGCGGTGTTCAAGCCCATGCCCCAGAGCGTGCCGTCATCGCGAATGGCAAAGAACACCGCGTCCGTGCCGCTGGTGCCGCCGGCGATGCGCAGCCACGTCGAGCCGGCGCCGATCTGCACGGGCGCGTTCGTGGTGACGGTGCTGCCGCCGAGCCCGAGGCTTCCGTTGATGTTGTAGCCCATGCCCCAGATGGTGCCGTCCTCACGCAAGACATAGCTCTGCGCATTCAAGGCGACCGCCTGGATCACACGGCCAAAATTTTGCGTGAGAGGCAGCGCCACGCGATGCAGCACGCTGAGCTGGCCCTGATTGTTCAAGCCCCAGCCGTGCAAGCCATCGCCACGGGAAGCGAGAGAGCCGTTTCCACCAGCCGCGACGGTCTGCCAGCCGGTGAGCGTGCCAACTCGCACCGGTGTGTTCGCCGCCTGCTGCGTGTTGAGCGCACCTTGACCGAGCTGGCCCAAATTGTTGCGCCCCCAGGTCCACAGGGAGCCATCCGTGCGTGTGGCCACGACATGCTCCGCACCGCAGGCGATGCGATCCCAGGTGGTGCTGCTCGTGTTTTGAACAGGCACCAGACTTTGCGTGGTGGTGCCATCGCCGAGCTGTCCGCTGGTGTTGAGTCCCCAGACCCACAGCGTGCCATTCGTGCGGGTGGCCAGCGCGAAGGAGTTTCCGGCCACGACGCGGTTCCAAGTCGTCAGCGTGCCGATCTGTGCGGGCGTGGTGCCCGTCGTGGTGCTGTCGATGCCGAGCTGGCCGTTGGTATTCGCTCCCCAGGACCAAAGCGTGCCGTTGGTTTGCATGGCGAGCGTGAAATCCGCGCCCGCAGCGAGCCGGTCACCGTTTTGCGACCAGGTCGTGAGCGTGCCGATCTGCGTCGGTGCCGGATAATTGGCCGTGGTGGTGTTTCCCTGGCCACACTGGCCGCTGCCGTTCGCTCCCCAGGCCCAAAGCGTGCCATCGGTCTTCACCGCGATGTTGTGATTCGCCCCGGCCACGGCCCAAGCCCAGTCCGTGCCGGTGCCGATCTGAGTGGGCGAGGTGTATTGCGTGGTCGTGAGGCTGCCCTGGCCTGCCTGGCCGTTGTTGTTGCGTCCAAAGGCCCACAGCGTGCCGTCCGTGCGGGTGGCCACGGCATGATCCGTGCCCATGCGCACCTGCCGCCAGTTCGTATCCGTGCCGATCTTCGTCATCACCCGCAGAGAGTTCGTGTTGCCGGTGCCGAGCTGGCCGTAGAAGTTTTGCCCGCAGCCCCAGAGCGAGCCGTCTTCCGCGATGGCGAGCACGTTTTCCGTGGCGCGGCTCATGCTGATCTGCACCAGCCGTGTGCCAGCCGCGGCGAGCACGAAGGTCTGATACTTCGGCAAAGCACTGCCCGCGGTGGCTTTGATCGTCACCGTGCCGGGCGTGGAGGTCAAAGTGACCGTGTTGCCGCTCACACTGGCGCTCGTGGCACCGGCGATGATTTCGTAGCTCACCGCCGAGGCCCCGCTGGAGCTCGCATTCAGCGTGAAAGGCGGATCACCGACGTATTTCACGCCGATCTCGCCAAACGTGATCACCTCGCTCACGGCGGTCAGAATGATGTCATTGCCATCTCCGCCCGCGTAGCTGATTTCAAAGCTGCGGGGCGTCGCGCCCTCCATCGCCGTGATGAGGCTGCCTTCCGGCTGGTTCGTGAAAAAGCCGCCCACGGGCATGAAACCGTTGTTTTGCACCATTTTGAGCACCTGGCCCGCCGTGGGCGTGAAACCGAGTGTGATGAGCGGCGAGCCGATGGCGGAAAACTCGTTTGCCACGATCGGAATCGTCTGCGCCGTCGCAAAGTGAATGGCCGCGGCCGTGGTGAAGCTCTGATTGATGCCGTAGGTCGTCCCGCGGGCATTTTGCGCCACGAGACGGTAGTGATACGTCGTGGCCGGATTCCCCGTGAACGCCGCGGTGACCGCCGAAAGGGCGCTGCCGGCGGCGATGTTCTGCGTGGTCGTGACCTGACCGTAGGAGGTGCTCGTGCCGTATTCGAACCAGTAAGTCGAGGCCACGCCGCCGGGCATCACGCGGCCATTGAGCACCGCGCCGGTGGAGGTGACCGCCGTGGCCGCATCACTGAATGCCTCGGGCATGGATTGATTGGTGATCGTCAGCGTGTGGCTGCTGGTGCCGAGGTTGGCACCCGTTTGGTTCAAAAGCTGCACGATGATGGTCTCCGCCGGTTCCGGGAGCTGGTCGTTCACGATGGCGATCGGGATCGTCTTGGCCGTCTCGCCGCTGGCGAAGGTCAAAACACCGTTGGCGAGGCTGAAGTCGATGCCGTTCCCGGCCGCGGTGCCGCCATTCACGCGATACTGCACGCTCGCCACGCCTGTGGAGGTGCCGGTGCGGTTCACCGCCAGGTTGTAGGTGCCCACGGACTCATTCGTCGTGGCCGTGCCGGCCGCAAAGCCCACGCTCATGCCACTGAAGCTGTCATTGTCCCCCAGCATCAGCGTGGCGCTGCCAACCCGCACGCCGTAGGTGCTCGTTGGGGTGGTCGGCGTGAGTGTCATCACGATGGTTTCCACGCCCTCCGGGGTCGTGTCATTGATGGGGACGACATTCACATAAGCTCCCGTGCTGCCTGCCGGGATCGTCACTGTGCCGCTGAGTGTGTTGTAATCGGTGCCCTGCACCGCGGTGCCGCTCATCGTGTAGTTCACCACCAGATCCGCCGTCGTCGATCCGCGCCGGCTGATGAAGAAATCCTCGCTCGTGGAAGTTTCAGTGAATGGAACAGTGAGACCACTGGTGTTGTCCGCCACATTCACCTCCACCGTCGGCTGATCCGCATCATAGATCCATGCGGTGGCGCTCTGATTCTGCCCCGCGAGCGGCGAATAGCCTGTTCCGGTCGTGATTGTCATCGTCACCGACTCCGCATCCTCCAAGGCCGCGTCCGCGAGCATGCTCACGGTGATCGTTTTGTTCGTATCGCCACTTGCAAAGGCGATGCTGCCTGGCAGAGCGGTGAAATCGATGCCGCTCGTCGCTGTGCCGCTGATTTCGTAATTCACCGTGATCGCCGTGCCGCTGGCCGGGCGCGTGATTTGGAAAACAGGCCCGTTCGCGGCCCCGCTGGCCGGTTCCGTGCCGCTGCCGGTGTTGAGCTCGATATAGACCTGGGAGGCATCATTGTCCGCAATCGTCACCGTGGCCGTCTGAGCCGTGGGGTTGATGAAATAGCCCGTCGTCGTCCTGAGCTGCAAAACGACATCCTGCGTGCCTTCGTCGAGCGCGTCATCGAAGGGCACGATCTCCACCGTCGTGCTTGCAAGACCCGCCGGGATCACCGCACGGCCCTCCAGGCGGCGGTAGTCCGTCCCGAGCACCGCGCGGCCATTCACACCATAGTCCACCGTCAACGAAGCCGCTGTACTACCGGTGCGCGTGATGGTGAAGACGCCCTTGTCGCTGCCTGTCTCGCTCGCCGACGCATCCGTCGCGGTGATGCTCACCGTGGGCATGTCATCGTCATTGAGCTGGCTCGTGGCACTTTGATTCGCCGCGATGGCATCGCGGATGTAGGCCGCGTTCGTCGAGATGGAGCAGATGACCGTTTCCGTGCCCTCGATGACACTGTCATCCATCGGCGTGATGGTGAAGGTCGCGCTCGATTCGCCGATGGGGATCGTGGCATTGCTGGGCGCGGTGTAGTCGGTGTTGCGCGTGGCGGTCCCAGTGTAGGCGAGCTGTACGGTCAATGCCGCCGTCGTCGGGCCATTGCGCTCGATTTTCATCGTCAGCGTGTCCGTGCCGGCCTCGTGCCCGCTGTCATCCACCGGCGTGATCTTCACCACCGGCAGCGAGCTGTCGTCATCCGTGATCGACACCTGCGCGCGCGGATTGCCCGCCATGATGTACCCTTGCGCGGTGTTCACAAAATCCAGCGACGCCACCTCCACGCCTTCCGCCGTGCTGTCATTCACCGGCGTCAGCGTGATGTCGAGCGTGGCCGAACCGGCGGGAATGATGTACTGCGATGTGCCGCTGCCACCGTCCGGACTGGTGGCCGATGCCGGCGCGGGAGACAGCGTGTAGTCCGTGTTCCGCGTCGCGCTGCCGGTGTTCACATTATAAATCTGCACCGAGAGGTCCACCGCGGTCGATCCTTCGCGTGTGAGGCGGATCGTGGCCGGATTCGCCGTGGATCCCTCTGCCGCGACATCATCCGGGTAGCTGATCGTCACCGCAGGCAGGCTGGTGCTGGTGAAATTCTCCCCCGTCGCATTTGGGCCGACCGTGGCGGATTGATTGTTAAAGACCAGCGGATACAAAGTCGCCCGGATCGAGAACGTGCCCGCCGCGAGGCCCGTGAGCGTGTAATTCCCATCGCTGTCCGTCCAGGTGCCTCGGAAGGTGGCGCTGTTGCTGTGCGTTGTGTTGTTCGAGGGCGCGTAGTTCGCCACATACACACCCTCCAGCGGCTGCGAGTCCGGCCCGGTGACGTTTCCGCTCACGGTGAAAGTCGTCGGGCTGCCCACGGTGATGAGCACGGCCTTCGTCGTGCGCTTGCCCTTCATGTCAGAAGCCGTGCAAAGCACCTGGTAGCGGCCCGCCGTGCTCCAGGACTTCGTCTGCACCGCATTGTTGTTCGTGGAGTAGGTTCCGTCGTCAAACACCCACGCATAAGCCAGCGTGTCGCCATCTGGATCACTCGCGGTGGCCGTGAGCGTCACATTCACACCCGTGCCGACACTCGTCGCACTCGCAGCGACACTCAGCGTGGGCGCATTGTTCCCCGGCACATCGCCGATCTGCACCTGCACATCCATCGAGGGCGGCACGGTGGCGTTGTTCTTCGCCACGGGCGTGAAATGAATCTTGAAATCCGGGTCACTGAACGTGCGGCCCACCCACAGCGCCGAGTCATTCCGTGTGTCCGTGATGCCGTTGCCAAAGCTGCCCGGCGTCATGTCGAGAAGCTGCGCGCCTGCATTGGAGCCGTTCAAGGGCGCGCCGCCGCTGCCACCGATGCCGCTGAGGCCCCAGCGGTCGAACGTCATCATCAACCCATTCGTGAAGCCCACATTCGACGTGTGCCGCAGACGAAACTCCGCCCAGAAATCCCGCTCCGCATCCCGCCGCACGCGGATGGCGTAACGCTGGCTCGGGTCCGCGATGCTCGCGTCTGTCTGGGAGATGCGATACAGCCCGCTGCTCGTCACATTCCAAAACTGCTCCGGCGGCATCCAGGAGATCGTGCTTTTAAAACTCGCCGTGAACTGCCCGCTGCTGCCGCTGCTGCCCAGCACGTCAAAGATGTTGCCGTATTCCAGGTTGTTGCCCGGACCGGTCACACTCGGCGGTGTGGTGCGCCAGTAGTTCGCGTGCCACAGGCCCAGATTGTGCCCCAGTTCGTGGATGAAGGTGCCGCTGCTGCTCGTCTTCATGCGCATGCCTGCCGCGCCGACCGATGCGCTGCCCCCGTAGCTGCCTGGACCGCCGCTCCAGCGCACCGCTCGCAGATTGTAACTCGCCACGTCATACCCCATCGACTTTGCGATCTGGATCGCGTGGTTTTGCACCAAATAATCACCGCCGCCGACATCGGTATTGTAGCGGTTGTACCATTCCAGCGGGTAAGGCAGCACCACCAGAGGCGCCACCGCGTAGGTCAGGTAGCAGCGGCCGTAGCTCGTCTGCACGACGTAATCATTCGCCGCCTTCAGCATGTCGATGCACTCCTGCTCGTTCTGCGGATCGACCGGATTGTCCGGGAAGCAGGCTCTTATATAAAGAAAGGTGCGGTTCCCCAGGGTCCAGCCGCTCGGGATCGTGCCGGAGATCGGCGCATGCGCCGGACCCGTGCCAGTGCCTGCAAACAAATCCGTGCCCAGCGATGCCCAGTGCTGCTGCTCCTCCTCGCCGAGGTATTTTTCCGCGATCTGCGAGATGTGGCCGCCGCTGCACACATAGATCACCCGCTCCGGCGTCTCAAAAGCCGGTGTCTCCTCCGAAACGGCCGTCAGCGAGCCATCCGCCGCCTTTTCCACCTCCGTCTCGATCCCCGAGATTGGACAGGCCTCCACAATCTCCCGCCCATCACCCTGAGGGACCTCGCCCACCTCCAGCACTCGCAGCGGCGAATCCGAAACCGCCATCTCGCGTCCCACTGCCACGCCATTGAGCGATGCGTTCAAGGTGCTCCGCTGCCACTGACGCTTCCCATACACATGCGCATTCCAGCGTTTGCCATCCTTGCCCGTCACCGTGCGCGTGTAAGGCTCCGTCGTGCCCTCCTGACCGGGCAGCGGCACATTGCCATACACCTCGTAATCTGCCCGCACGCGCACGCGATCCTCCAGCAGCATCAGAATCTCCTTCGGCAGCTTTTGCCGCATCACCATCGGCACCGCGCTCTCAATCGCGAGCTGCGGGTCCGTTTGGATCAGCCTCGCGATCTCCTGCGTGTGCCGCTTCGCGCAGGCTTTGCCGAACTCCAACGCCTCCACGGTCGGCGCGGCCGAATACTCCTCAAACCAGTCGCGAAACGCCTTCACAGGTGGTGAGAGCCGGATGGCGCGCCGGGTCTGCTCCGATAGCACTCCGGATACGGACTTGAAAGGGGTTGTCGGGGTGGTTTGGGGCTGTTTGAAGAGCCAAAGCACCACAAGGACCGCGAGCGCAAAGCCCGCGAAAGCGCGTAGTTTCATGGTTGGGGGAATTTAGCGGCGGTTATATCAAACCTGGATCTTTTCCGCCATGTTTTCCTCGCTGGCTTTTAGGCTTGCCAGGGGGCTGTTTGGTAGCGGCTGGCACGTCCTGGAGATCCTCCCAGAAATGGGCGAAGCGGCTGCCGTAGGTTTCTTTGGACTCGTTCCACACCTGCTGGAGCACGGGGTGATTGGCCCATCCTTTGAAGAGCCTGACCCACCCGGTGTGATCCGGGTGCGCGGACCTGGCGCTGAGTTTCAGATCGAGGCAGACATTCTCCATGAGCTGGATGAGACGCTGGCCGAAGCAAACGACCTTCAGCCGTTCCTGTGCATCCTCAGGCATCGTCATCAGGACCGTGTCGGCCGCTCGGGGCAGTACAATCTGGGCGATGCAGGGCGGGACATCCTGGTCCGTCAGCGATGCCCAGATGGCATCGAGATCGTCCGTGTGGCTAATAAAGGCCTCGTTGGGCGCCTTTGCAGCGCGGAACCAGTGCTCTTCCAGGTCATGGCGTAGCTGGCTGGTGGGATCAGACGGTTCGCCGGCTGCCATGCGCTCCCGGCGCAGCGGAGCCAGGGCCTCCTGCGCCGCGTGCTGCCCGAGCTTGCGGTAGCTCTCGAACTGGGATTCGCTGAAAAACTGGTCGCCCGTGGATTCATGCGGGAAAGCCGGGAACATCTTCTTGTACTGGACGATGTCCGTGGACTCGTCCCCGGTGAGGGAGGACTTGATGTACAAAAGTGTGCCGTCCGGTGCGTCGGCATAATGAATTTTCCCGACCGCGCAGTGGCTGCGGGAGAATCCTGTCTCCGTGTTGGGCCGGAGCTCATCGACACTGATCTCGATCTCGGCGTCGAAATCCACGCGGCAGCGCCGGATGGCCGTGCCCAGCGCATGGAAGGTGAAATCCACGTCCTGCTCACCGTCAATGGCGATGATGAAACGGCAGCGGCGGCGCACGAGTTCGTAGATGCCGAGATTCTCGAAGTGGCCGCCGTCGGATAGATAGACAAAACCCGAGTCCGGTGTGGCGGAGCCGAAAAGCTCAAAGGTGAGGTATTTGAGGTAACCGGGGAAGGCGGGCGCCTGCCTCTGCCAGAGGGCCTTTTCATTCTTGGCGGGATTGGGCACCCACCAGCCAAGGCGCGCGTTGAAGATGGTCATGAGAAAGGCCAGCACGGGAGAGGTGTGGTAACCGGAGTTTGGGCTGGCCGCCGCGCCGGAGATGGACATGGCGGTGCCGATCTTGATGCCGGCAGCGGCGGCGCGTGCGGGATGGGGGCCGTTGCCGGACATGTCGGGGTCCTGCTCGGCCTTGTCGCCGGAGCCGCCGCTCATGTAGAGCCTCGTGGGGCGGAAGCCTTCGTTGACTCGGCTTTTTTCCTTCTCCGGGATCGTGAGGCGGCGGCGCTGGGAGCCGCAAAAGAGAGGACTCAGCAGGAAGGACTCCGCCTTGCGCTCCTGCACGTCCAGATCGCCGCCTTGGGAGGTGTTGAGAGCAGTGTTGATGAGCGGGTATGGTCCAGGATGACTTTCAGCGGTGGTGAAGCACGCCAGCGGCTGGTCGTCCCGAAACTCAAAGCCGGTGAAGGGATGGGGGCGGCGGTCGTCCTTCCGGTGAGTGGCGCCTCCTAGGTAACAGCGCACGAGGCGGTTGCGGTAGAAGTGGTTCATCGAGAACTCGTTCAAATCGACGCGCCATACCAGCACCGCGGCGGCCACGAGCAGTCCTGCAAAGACGCCGCCAAACCTCCACCAGCCGTGCCTCCCCTCTGCCAGTGTTTGTAGCAGAAGCGGATCATCTCCCTGCGGTGAGAAACCCTCCGGTGTGAGCATGAAGCGCACGATCCAGGCGCCGCCGAAGAGCAGACCCAGCAGCACCACGAGCGCCGCGTTGTCGAGGTTGATCACGGGCGTCTTTTTCTCATTGCCGCTCTTCTCGCTCCTGCCCATGAGCAGTGTGGTGATCAGCGTGGCCAGCCAGCCGGTGACGACGCCCCCCTGCACCCACACGCTGAGACGGTCACCAATCCAGTCGAACACGATGGGGCCGAACAGGGAGATGCCGCAGAGCGCCAGGATCGCCATGCTATAAATCATGAGCCAGGCGCCCACGCGGCTCCACCACTCGCGCACATTGTCAAACATGCGCCGCCCGGCCAGTCCCAGCGCCAGGATCAGCATGAAGATGTATTTCAGCACCATCATGGCCGGCCCCAGCACTGCAGCCAGGCCGATGCCGATCTCGAATTCGTTTCGCGTGGCACCGGCGGCTGTGTAGTCCGCGCTGAGCTGGCCGCGTGGCATTTCCAGTTCCAGGTGCATTTCGGGTTCTGGGCGTGAGAAGGCGATCTTGGTCTCGTGGAGGCTGCGGAAGGCCTCGTCGATCAGGTACAGGCTGAACAAGGACCCGCACAGGAGCGCCACATAAAAGAGCACACGTCGAAGGCCCTCACGCCTCATTTGCGCCAGCCATGGCTTCCATGCTTTTCTCACCGGGCCAGGTTCCTCGGGCCGCGGCGCGTTCGTGCTGAGCCAGAATGCGATCCGTGAGCCCAGATGTCGGCAAAACGCCGGCCAGAACGGGCCGCCACGCGCCTCCTGGGCTTCCTTGTCTTCCTTCAGCCACATGAGCCGCTGCGCCATCAAGGCAACCGCAAGCGTCAGCAGCAGCATCCAGGGAGAGGCCAGGATGGATGTCGTCTCCAAACCACTGGCCCAGTTGGCGAGAGTAGCCTCTTTGAGGACCTCGGAGGCCTGGACATCCCGCACCTGTCCTTGGATCGCGCTCATCCAGGAGTCCAGGTAGCTGTTGCCGGTGATCGCAGGCTCCGCCTGCTTGAGGCCCTCGATCAGCTTCTGTTGAGCATTCAAGCGCTCGTGATGCAGCCACAGCCATAGGGTGGTCAGCAGCGCTGCCACCACCGCAGGCAGCACGATCCGCTTTTGCACCCGCGCCTGGTCGATGGGCTTGATCGAATCGGCGGAGGCATCGCCGCTGTCCACTTTCTTGTCTTCAAAGAAGAGCTGGACCTCTTTTCGGGCATGCCAGCAAGCGGTGCCCAGGCAGACCAGGATCGCCAGGGGAAACATGCCCTCCGTCCAGCGGAAGGACGAGATGCCGGAGGTGGCGTTCATCCACACATACTGGCCGTCTTTGTTGTCATCCAGCAGCCAGGTCACGCCATTGACGACCCGAAGCCACAGATGCGGCAGCATGAAGCAGCATGCCACCACGCAGAACACCATCGCCTGGATCAGCACCGTGTTCCGCAGCCAGATCGTCACCATCGTCCATGTGTCCGCGCTCATGACGCCTGGATCGGGGTTCAGGTAGTGGCTGTAGCGCCGCAGGTGCGCCACCGGTTCCGTCGCCGTCTCGCAGCCAGTGCAGTTTTCATCCGCGGACTGATCGACGGCAAAGGACACGCCTGTGAGCTTCTTCGCCTTGGTGTCGCGTTGTTTAAGGTGCATCTCCTGCCGTTCCCGCCTGCGGTTGGCCACGAACCAGGAGCCGATATAGCCCCCGCCCGAGACGGTGGACAAATAATCCACGAACTCGATCAGCGGCCGTGTTGTGACGTCCGTCTTTGTCAGCACGGACAGCGGCAGCTTGCACAGGGTTTGCAGCACTCCCAGCGAGAAGGTGGCACTGCGAATGCCGCCGCCTGACAGGGCCAGGCCGGTCAGGTGGGTGCTTTCAGTGGCACCTGGCATTTTGCGCAACTGGCGTTGCTGGATGATTTCCTTCTCTTCCTTTGTCCTGACAGCCTCTTCTGAAAATGGATGGGAGGTCAAATCCAGGTCGGGGGAAGCATTTACAGCATTTGAGTCAGCCATGCTCCAAATGATGCCGAAAAACGAACCTGCGCGTCAATCGGAATCATGAAGGCATGCCTGGATGCCATGTGGTTTGTGCTGAAACAGGGGCTTTGCGGCCGCCTGCTTCTATTTCCAAGCCGGGTTTCCTGACCGCTGGTGCGTGGATTACGCCTCGGTGAACTGGCCGAGGGCGCGGAACTTGTCGTAGCGCTGGTCGAGCAATTTCGCGGCGGGGACACGGGAGAGTTCGCTGATGGCGGCCAGCACGGCTTCCTTCAGTGCCTGGGCGGCGGCAGCGTGGTCGTTGTGGGCGCCGCCGATGGGCTCTGGAATGATGCCGTCGATGATGTTGAGCGTCTTGAGGTCCTGGGCGCTGAGTTTGAGGGCTGAGGCCGCCTCGGGCGCGTGCTCGCGGTGCTTCCAGAGGATGGCGGCGCAGCCTTCGGGGCTGATGACACTGTAGTACGCGTTTTCCATCATGAGCACCCTGTCGGCGATGCCGATGCCGAGCGCACCGCCGCTGCCGCCCTCACCGATGACGACGGCGATGACAGGCGTGCGCAGGGTCATCATCTCACGCAGGTTGAAGGCGATGGCTTCGGCGATGTTGCGTTCCTCCGCACCGATTCCGGGGAAGGCGCCGGGGGTGTCGATGAGGGTGACGATGGGCAGGCTGAACTTCTCCGCCATGCGCATGAGGCGGAGGGCCTTGCGGTAGCCCTCCGGATGTGCGCTGCCGAAGTTGCGGAGGAGGTTCTCCTTGGTGTCCCGGCCCTTTTGATGGCCCACGATGGCGACACGCACGCCGCCGATGGTGGCGAAACCCGCGGGCATGGCGTTGTCATCGCCGATGTGGCGGTCACCGTGAAGCTCCACGAACTCATCGCAGATGTGCTTCACATAATCCAGCATGAAGGGCCGGTTGATATGGCGGGAGATTTGCACGCGCTGCCAGGGATTGAGGTTAGCGTGGACCTCACGCTGGAGTTTGTCGAGCTTCGCTTCGAGGTCGGTGATCTGTTGGGCGAGCTTGTCGGAAGGCTTGGAGGCATATTTTTTGCGGGCCTCCTCCACCTCGTCGCGGAGCTTGATGACGGGTTTTTCGAATTCGAGGACTTGTTTCATCGGATGGAAGGGGATGGTGATTGTGAGGGCGGGACTCAGCGCGCGATCTCGAGCTTCGAGCCGCGGCGGATGAGCGCGAAAAGTTCTTCAAGGTCTTCGCGGGCGAGGAAGATGCCGGTCTCCCGCGGCGGCTCAAGCACGACAGGGGCCTCTGCGGCGGGAGTTTTACCTTTTGCCTTCTCTGGCGCGGCGGCAGGGGTGACAGGGATGGCTTTTGCGACAGGCGGGGTGCGGAAGACGATGCCGGGCTTGGTGGCGGGAATCCATTTTTCCGCCTCCAGGTAGCGCGGATCGGTGCTGGACACGGGTTTGCCGTCGATAAGAGCGGATTTGACGCCGATCTCATAAGGGAAGGGGACCTTGGTGCCGGGAGGAAGGCGGATGTCCTGCGCGTTGTACTGTTTGAAGAGGTATTCCTTGTCCCCGACTTTCCGGTTGAGCAGCACCTGTTTTTTGGCCACCACGACGCCGAGGTTGAACTCGATGGGGGCGATCAGGAGGCGGTCGCCAGGCTGGAGTGTGGTGCTCATCATGCTGTTGAGGCGGATGATGAAGTCCACGTTGGTGTTGTTCTTCTGGGCGATGAGGT
Source organism: Verrucomicrobiaceae bacterium (assembly GCA_015075365.1). Taxonomy (GTDB): domain Bacteria; phylum Verrucomicrobiota; class Verrucomicrobiia; order Verrucomicrobiales; family Verrucomicrobiaceae; genus Prosthecobacter. The sequence continues at coordinate 101,888 of JABTUN010000002.1, read as the reverse complement.
TCAGAGAATCGCCGGGTTGAACGATGTACTCTTTTTTGCCCGCGGCATGGGCGGGGGAAAAGAGCTGGTCCATGTTGATTTCCCCGATGATGCGGCGCGCCTCGGCGCAGGTGGGCGACTCCGGAAACTGCTGTAGCAGGCGGTAGAGCGCCTCGCGCCCGTCGTTGATGCCGCCGCCTTTGATGAGATCGATGGCGGCCTCGAAGCGACGTGCGCCGGGATCGACACGCGGGCGGTCCTTGCCTTTCATGGCGGCGAGGTCCTCCTGCACGCGTTGCTCCCGCAGAAGGATGTTTTCATACACCCACCAGCCCGTGGCCACCACGCCGGCGAAGAGGCCGACGGTGATGAGGAAGAGCAGGAGTTTGAACTGTGCCTTGGCCATCAGGAGATGTGAGATTCCAGATATGAAATGTCAGGTTCAGCCGAGGAGACCGCGGCGCTTGAAGTCGAAGAGGTTGATGTTGTGAGACTTTTCGATCATCTCGACGGTGAATTTCAGCAGGCAGACCTCCCAGGTGTCGTCCACGCCCTGGATGATGGCGCGCATGGGGTTGCCATCAGCACGGACTTGGGCGCGCAGCTTGCCGCAGACCTCGTCCATGGATTCATGCACAATCTGCTCCTGGATGTCGGTCTTGCGGAATTTGAAGCCGTATTTGAGCACGGCGAGCTTGTGAACGTTCTCCTTCAAAAACTCGCCAAAAGCGGCCACCTCGGGGCCAAAGCCTTCGAAATCGAAGTCACTGTTGATCTCGGGGCGCAGAATGAGCGGTTTTTCCGCCTCGATGCTCCCCTCCCGCACGCGCACGGCATCCACTGTGTCCATGAGTTCGGAAACGAGCTGGAACTCGAACTTGGTGGAACCAAAGGTGTTGATGCGCCGGTCCGGCTCATGGAGCACATGCGTGTTCTCCAGGGCGTATTGGATGTCGTATTCAGTGGGCATTTGGGGGTGGAATGAGCCTAGACAGCGGCCGGGCGAGGGCCAGCACTTTCTAAACCTGACTACCGCGCAGATGCGGCGTTGACATCCGGAGGCCGGGCCGCTAACTCGCCGCAGCCATGGGACTCCTCGATTCACTCGCCAAAAACGCGCTGGGCGGCATGCTCGGCGGCTCGCTATCCAAACAAGATCCAGCCTCGATGCTGGCGGAGCTGCTGGGCAATGCAGGTGGGCTGGAGGGCTTGATGGGCCGCTTTCAACAGGCGGGATTTGGCGCGCACTTTGAATCCTGGGTCTCCACCAGCGAGAATCAGACGATGGACCAGGACCAACTGCGCTCCGCGCTGGGGGACGAGGCCATTGAACGCCTCACAGGCAAGATGGGCGGGCGGGCGGAGACGCTGCTGCCCCTGCTGGCGCAGTTTCTGCCGCAGGTGATCGACAAATTGACGCCCTCTGGCAAGATCGACAACAACACACCCTCTGGAAGCCAGCTTCAGAGCGTGCTGACGAGCGTGATCACCAGCAATCTCGGCAGCCTGCTGGGGAAACGCTGACGCTGGGGCTGCAAAGCCGGTCAAGGCTTGAACAGCCGGTAAAACAGGGTGGTGGCCCCGTTTGGCGGAGTGATGTTGACCGTTTCAGAGGTCGCGTCTGCCGTGATGTCCTGCACGAGAGTCCAAATCAGCAAGTCTGGGGAGCTCCGCAGGCTGTAAGTGCGGCCGATATCCGCATTCCAGAAGAGGTTTAGGCTGCCGCCAGCACCTGGAGTGATGATAAGAGATGGAGTGCTGCCGGGCGCGGTAATGTCAAAGGTGGTGGTGGAACTGTAAGTGGCCACGCCGGGCACGATGGGGGAGGGATTAAATGCATTGGGGTAGCCCATGGCGTAGCCGGTGAAATTGACGGTGGCGTTGACGAAGCCCAGCGTGGCCTTGTAGCTCTCGCCCGGCACCAGCGTGTTTGCGGGAATGGTGACCTGCGTGGCCGCGCCATTGAGCGCTCCGGTCTGGCCGGCGTCGGGACTGGCCCACAGGCGGCTTCCATTCGCCCGCGTGATCACCAACTGGATGAAATCATACTGGGTGTCCCCGCCCACAAACGGGTTCCACTGCACGGTGAGGGGCTGCGTCCAATCGACATTCTGCATCGCGGCAAAATTGACGATGACAGGCTCGTTGGGGTAGCCGTCACCTGTCAGCGAAAGGGATGTGGAACGGTTGAAAACCGGAAGGTCCGACGTCACCACCATGGCAAAGGCATAGCTGCCATTGGGGAACTCCGCATCCATCAATGCCTGTGTGTTGTACTGGGCACCGGCGGAAAAAGTGAGGCTCTCCGGCGGGCGGTTCATGGCCTGGGCGGTCCCGCCCGGTTTCGTGTAGGCGCTGCTGGTCACCGAGGTGAGTGTGGTGGGAACGACGAACACGGCAAAGGTGAACGCGTTGGTCGGGAACAACGCCGCCGCGCCCGGCGAAACCTGGGCATACGAACGAGTCTTGCTCACGCCGTACAGTTGAACGTCAGCGGCCGGCGCGGGCAGCCAGGCCGCCAGGATAATCGAGGCAATAAGATAAACAGAGGCGAATCTCATCAGGGGGAGAGGAAACGGGAGTATGCACGACGCAGGTGGTGGCGGGCAAGCACGTTTTGCCTCCCGCGCCCGCTCATTCGACCTCCGGCGACGCCGTTCGTTGCAAATTCAAGCCAGGTTATTTTGCCAGCTTGTAGATGCCGCCGTTCCAGTCGAGCACGAGGATGTCACCGTTCGCGGCCGGGCAGAAGGCCGTGGGCTTGATCAGCACGGTGGGCTTCTTTTTCGGATCACTGGCCGGTGTCTGCGGGCTGGTGAAAAGAAGCTCGTTGCTGAGCACCTTGCCACTGTCATCCGTCTTGAGCGCCCATACTTTGCCGAGCACGAAGTCACCGTAGATATAAGCTCCGGCCAGTTCTGGAAGGGCATTGCCGGTGTAAACATAGCCGCCGGTAATGCTCAAGCCCTCGCCGTGGTTGTAGGCATGGACGGGCTCGATGAACTTCGCGTCGGCGGGAGGCGTGTCTGTGCAGAGCGTGAACGGGCCCGGCCCCTCGCGGTACTGCCAGCCGTAATTGCCGCCGTTGGTGATCCAGTTGATCTCCTCCCAGAGGTCCTGGCCCACATCAGCGCACCACAGGCGGCCTTTGGCGTCAAAGCTCATGCCCCACGGGTTGCGGATGCCGGTGGCGTAGATCTGCGGCAGGGCGTTCACACCGCTGGCAAAGGGGTTGTCCGCGGGGATGCCGTAGGCGTTCGCATACTCGCGGCTGTTCACATCGATGCGGATGATCTTGCCGTAGAGCACGGCGTTGAGCTGGGACATTTTCAGTTCGCCATTGCGCTTCGAGTTGTCACCCATTCCCATATAAAGATAGCCGTCGGGACCAAAGAGGATGTTCCCGCCGTGGTGGTTCCAGTTTATCATCGGGATCTCCAGGATCACGCGCTCGGTTTTCTCGTCGGCTGTGTCGCCGTTGGCCTTCATCTCGCTGATGAGGATGCGCTTCGGCTTCTGCATCGTGTAGCACAGATAAAAAAGGCCGTTGTCCTTGAACTTCGGATGGAAGGCCAGGCCGTTGAGGCCTTCTTCGAACAGGCCGTCCTTTGCCTCCATGCCACGGGGGCTCAGGTCGAGGAAGGTTTTGGCCTCGGCTGCATTTGGATCGGCGGGCAGGATGAAAATCTTGCCACGCTGGAGGGCCAGGAACTGGCGCTGCGTGCCGTCCTCCGGGATCACAACGGCCACGGGCCGTTCCGTCGGGATTTTTTCATACACACGGACGAGTTTGTGTGTGTCCGCGGCGGCGAGGATGCCTGCGGTGGAGAGGGCGAGGGCGGCGGTGCGGAGGAGGCGCATGAGCGGCTGGGTGGTGGTGGGCTGGATTTGGAACAATTCACCGGATGCTACGACGGCAGCCTCCGGCATGGCAAGGAGACACCCTGAGGGAGTGCATTCTTTCGCTGAAAACCTCATCTGGAGGCGGTAGCACTTTCCTCTCGCCAAAAGAGGGCGTTTGTTCTATTTCGGGCAGGTTTAGAAAACCCTTTTCACATCCGCACCATGACTGACACTCCAGCCCTCGACTCTCCGTTCGGCTCCCCGGCGCAGGCTATTGATCCGTTCCAGGCCGCCAAGGCCAGCGCGCTGAAAGCCGCCGAGGAGCTCCGCCAGGCCGCCGCGCAAAAGGCGGCTGAACTCCGCGATGCCGCCGGCGTGCGCGTGCAGCAGGTGCGGGACAGCGCCGGCTCCGCCGCGGCGGATCTGAAGGAGAAGGCCGGCGAGTTCCGCGACTATGCGGACGAGACCTGGCAGGAAGCGCGGGCGCGTGTGTCCGACCTGCGCGTCGAGGCGGAGAAATTCGCGCGCGAGAAGCCGCTGCAAGCACTGGCCACCGCCTTTGGCGTGGGATTTGTTGTGGGCCTGTTGCTGCGGCGTTGAGCGGCAGTGATGGTATCACTCTGAGGCCGCCACCTTTTTCCATCATGGAAGCCCCCCCATCAGCCAGCAACGGCAGCGAGGAGCGGCCCCGCGTCACGGGCCTGCTGCGCGCCGTGGCACTCTATGTCGAGGCACGCGGGAGGCTGCTGCAAATCGAAGGCCAGGAGGCCGGGCAGCGTCTGGCCGGCACGATGGGCCTCTTTGTGATGACGACTTCATGCCTGGTGTTTGGCTGGTTGCTGGCGCTGCCGCCCGTGGTGCTGCTGGTGGCGCAGGCCGTGGGCTGGCATTGGTCCCGTGTGGCTCTGGCCGGCGCGGGGCTGCATCTTTTCCTGGGCATCCTCTTTCTCATCCTCCTCAAGCTGCGGCTGCGCCGCATGCGCCTGTTTGAGGAGACATTCAATCAATTCCGCCGCGACCGCGAATGGCTGGCAAGCAGCAAGAACGACTGAGCGCGAAACAGATCGCGCTGCGTGATCTGGAACTGGCCCGCATGGCGCTGGCGCGCAACTCCGCGCTCGTGGCGGAGGAGTACAGCCCCCGCGCGCTCGTGGCGCGCAGCATGGAGCGTCATCGCGTCGCCTGGATCGCAGGCGCGGCCTGCGCGGGCCTGCTGGCCTTCCGCCTGCTCACTGGCGGTGGACGCGGGGATGACAATGCGCGTGACTTTGGGGCGGCTCCGGCTAAACATCGCGGCCTGCTGGGCCTGCTGGCCGTTCCCTTGATGACCTTTGGTAAAAAGGCGTTGATGAACTACGGCTCCCAATTCCTCCAAAACTGGCTTCACACGTCAAAATCCACTCAAGACAACAGCCCCGGCCCCGTTTAGCGTCACTCTTCTTTTTCATGTCCGAACCCGACCAACAACAACCTGCCGATCTTCTGCCCGTCCTGGGCTCCGTTGATGAATATTTGAAGTTTTGCATGCAGTATGATGCCTCCGATCTCCACCTCGCCACGGGGGCGCAGCCCATCTGGAGACGCTATGGCAACCTGCAGCCCATTTGGAACAACGCCTCTATCCTCACGCCGGAGGACACGCGCCGCCTCGCTTATGGCTTCCTGGGGGAGGCCCAGGTGAAGCAGCTCGAAAGCCGCGGTGATGTGGACTTTGCCTACTCGCCCGGTTATGGCCGCTTCCGCGCCTCCGTGGTGCAGCAGCGCCTCGGCATCGACATGGTCTTCCGTGTCATCAAGACCAAGGTCAGCACCATCGACGAGCTCGGCCTGCCGGACACCGTGCGCACGCTCATCCGTTACCACAACGGCCTCGTGCTCGTCACCGGACCGGTCGGCTGCGGTAAATCGACCACCCTCGCCGCCCTTGTGGATGCCATTAATGAGGAGCGCCAGGACCACATCATCACCCTGGAGGACCCGATTGAATACGTCATCGAGCCAAAGGGCTGCCATGTGAACCAGCGCGAGGTCCACACGCACACCGCCTCCTTCGCGGCCGCGCTGCGCGGCGCGCTGCGTGAGGACCCGGACGTGATCATGGTCGGTGAAATGCGCGACCTTGAAACCATCTCGCTCGCCATCACCGCGGCGGAAACGGGCCACTTGGTGCTCGGCACGCTGCACACCGGCAGCGCCGCGCGCACGCTGGACCGCGTGCTCGACGTTTTCCCCATCGACCAGCGCGATCAGATCCGCATCATGGTGTCCGAGTCACTGCGTGGAATCCTTTCCCAGCAGCTTGTGCCGCGGATCGACGGCAACGGCCGCGCGATGGCGCTCGAAGTGCTCGTGAACACGCCCGCCGTCGCCAACTGCATCCGTGAGGGCAAGACCTTCATGCTCGGCGGCGTCATGCAGACCGGCAAAAACGTCGGCATGATCACCATGGACGACTCCCTGCGCAGCCTCTACGACAAGGGCCTCATCAGCCGCGAGGAGTGCGAGTCCCGCGCCGAGGACAAGATTCTCATGCGCAAATACTTCGAGTCTTGAATCCCGGCGTCTTCATCCTTCCAGTCCTGATCCTTTAGCTTCCCCCGCATGCCCATCATCGACAATTTTTTCCGCACGCTGATCGAACTCGGCGGTTCGGACCTCCACCTCAGCCAGGGCCAGCCGCCCAAGGTACGTGTCCACGGCAGCATCAAGCCCATCGCCGATGAAATCCTCACCGGCCACGCCATGGAGACCATGATGCGTGAGATTTGCGAGCCCCGCGCCTGGGATCGCTACACGGAGAAAGGCGATCTCGACTTCGCCTACGAGATGGACGCGGACAACCGCTTCCGCTGCAACTACCTCCGCCAGCAGCACGGCTACGGCTGTGTGTTCCGTATCATTCCCACCAAGATCGCCTCGCTGGAGCAGCTCGGCATCCCGCCGGTCGTGAAGGAGTTCGGCCACATGCGCAGCGGCCTCGTGCTCGTCACCGGCCCCACCGGCTCCGGCAAGTCCACGACCCTCGCGGCCCTGCTCGACTACATCAACACGAACTTCCGCCGCCACATCATCACCGTCGAGGAACCGATCGAGTTCGTGCATCGGAACAAAAAATCCATCATCACCCAGCGCGAGGTGCCCATCCAGACGCCCACCTTCGCCGACGGCCTGCGCGCCGCCCTGCGCGAGGATGCGGACATCGTGCTCGTGGGTGAAATGCGAGACCTGGAGACGATTTCGCTCGCCCTGACCGCCGCCGAGACCGGACTGCTCGTCTTCGGCACGCTGCACACGAACAACGCGCGCAAAACCGTGGACCGTATCATCGACGTCTTCCCCGCCGACCAGCAGAGCCAGGTGCGCACCATGCTCGCCGCCTCTCTGCGCGGCGTGGTGGCCCAGCTCCTCATGAAAAAAGCGGACGGCAAGGGCCGCGCCGCCGTGAACGAGATCATGGTCTCCAACTCCGCCGTCGGCGCCATCATCCGCGAGGGTGCCACGCAGAAGCTTTACGACGTCATCATCGGCGGCAAGGCCCAGGGCATGCAGTTCATGGACGAGGCCATCTGGCAGAAACTGCGCGATGGCTACGTCACGCCGATGGAGGCCTACATGAAGGCCATCGACAAAAACCGCTTCAAAAACTTCCTCCCGCCCGAGGAGGCCGAGGTCGCCATCGCCGGCGGCGGCGACGCCAACAAATAATTCACCCTGCGCGCAACGTCGTGCTTTTCGTGCCGGGTGCGGTCGGGTAAAATCAACCGCAGAATCGCGATTTTCACCCTGCCATGGCCTTGCACGAGCAACACCCACTCCCCGGACGGCACTCCGGGCGGACGGGTGCCCCCAGTTCGCTCGGTTGGATTGCCGCCGCGTCCATCGCCGGGGCTGTCGCTGCCCGCTTGAAATCCGGTCCCTTGCTCTTCCTTGCCGGGGCCGCCGCCGCAGGCTGGATCGCCAGCCGCCGCCGGCAGCAGCGGCCGCTGGAACTCCTGCCGCCGCGTGCTCAGCCAGAGCCCGCTTCTTCGGAGGCCATCCAGCCGGTGCCACAAGCCGTGGAAGGCTGGCTGGCACGCCAGATCGCGCGTGAGGAGACCGCGCCGGTCATCACACTCGATCTGCTGAGTCCCGCGCCCGCGCCGGAGGTGGCCGCCCCGCCGCCGCTTGAGATGGATTTCCCTCCCATCGGCGCGGAGGCCGTGCCTGCGGAAGAGTTGATCGATCCTCCTTTGGAGGAGCCGTGGTCCACCATGGCCGAGGAGCCTCGTTTGGCGCCGGGTGTGGCCCCCGGGCAGGCTTCGGTGCCTGTGTACGGCTTGCGCGGGGAAACGGCCCCTTCCTCTCCGCCAGTTGTTACACATCAGGTCGATGACTGGCCCGGCAATCCGGGTGCCTGGGCACCTCGGGAGTCATTCCAGGCCCCGGTCGTGTCGATGACACCGGCGGCGGTCGAAGACGGCAGCGGGAAGGACGCTGCGTGGCTGCTGGGGATCGAGCCGCTGCCGAGCTGGGACGAGCCGGATGATGGCACGGCTGCCGTGGCACCGGACACGGCATCTTTGGTGCCCGCCTTTGTCGAAGAAGCGCCATCCCCGTCGGTGGAGGAGCAATCCGTCCCCGAAGCGCCCGCTGCGGTGCCCGCACAGCCGTTGTTCGTTCCTCCGCTGTTCCAAGGCGCGGTGCTTCCGGATCAAATTGATGTTTCACAAGGCAGCCCGCCGCCGGTCTCATCCCGGATCGAGGTTCCATGGACGACCGCGCCTGAGGAGCCGGTGCTTCCGCCGGTCTCCCTGCTGGACGCGCCCTTTCTGTCCCCGCAACCCGTGGATGAGGCCCCGTCCGCGCCGTTTCCTCCGGCACCGGTCGAATCCTCGGTCGCGGAGACGCCGCCTCCGCTGCGTGCCATGTTTTTCCCAGCACCGCAGGCGGTGGAAAGTCCCCCGGCACCATGGGTGGGTGAGGATTTGGCAGTTCCAGTGCCTTCTGCCGCTGAATCGCCTGCGGCGGATGCGGCAGCACTCGCGCCGGAGATCGAGGTCACGCTTGCCGCGCCGGGTGAGGCCACGTTCGATGACCCGCTGGCCGGTATCGCGGGCTTGGACGCGCCTGCGCCGGTCCCTGCTCCTCCGCCGCTGCGGCCTCTCGCGCCGGTTGTCGAGGCAGAGGTCATCGTGCGCCCGCGCGGGCTTCCGCCGGCTTCCATCGTCGCCCGCAGTCCGGGCGGGAGCATGCAGGACACGACGCCGGAGGAGGCAGCCGGACCGCTGCCGCCAGAATTGCCACCGGCACCGGTCGTGTTGCCTCGCGAGCAGCGCGCCAGGAAGACTTGGCGTTCCTGGTGGAGGGGAGAATAAGGAGACGCCCGGCGGGCGCTCACACCAGCATTGGCGGCGTCATCTCAAAGACCGGGATGCGCGTGCACACCGGTCTGCCTTGGCTCGTTGTGCCAAAAAACGAGCCGCTCGCGCAGCTTTCCGCCTTGATGACATGGTAGCTGTTGTAACTGAAGGTCTCCCCGGGGGAGAGCTTGGGAAACTGCCCCACCACACCATCTCCCTCCACCACCATGGTCTGTCCCTCCGTGTCCCGCACGATCCATTTCCGTCCGAAGATGCTCACCGTCTCCGGGGAGCCGTTATGGATCGAGATGTGATACACAAATGGATGCGGACGATCCGGCGGCGCGGGCCGCGTGGGGTCATAGGCCACGCTGTCCACCGTCACGGTCAGTCCTGGGAGATCGTCAAAGTTCACACGCCCATCTTAATCCATGCAGGTGCTTGCGACAAGCTCCCGCGCATCGGGCATGGCCTCATCGTGCTTGGGTGAACGACCGCAGGCGCTGGTGGGACAGCCGCAGCGCCTCCTGTGCCTGCGCAAAACGCGGGTCCGCCAGCCAGCCCGTCACCGCCTCCAACGCGGCGCGGTCCTGCTCCGCCAGGTCACTGCCCTGGAGCACGGGCGCGCGTGTGAGCAGGTTTTGGGAGACGGCCACATTGCCGTTGGGAAACACACTGGCAAAGCCGCGCAGTTCCTCCGCTGTGCGGTCAGGACTCATCAGATACGTCTCCAGCGCCGCGCGCTGTGCCGCGTCACGCACATCCGCCCGCGCCATCATGTTGGAGATCATCAGGCGGCTGCCGGGATGCGCCGCGGCGAAGTCGTCGAGCTTCGGCAGCACCTCCGCCGGTTTCGCCATCACCAGACGGTCCAGCGTGAGAAAGGAGGCGTGGCGCACCGCCTTGTGATCCCGGTCCTCGCAAAACCGCAGCAGTTCCGGTGTCAGCGCGGTGTGTCGCAGGTGAACGATCACATCAAAGGCCTCCAGATAGCCCGCTGAGGGCTTTTCCCGCCATTCGTTCCGCTGGAGCAGCTCCGCGGACTTCGCCTGGAGCAGCGCCGTGTCCGCCACCTGCGCGGAACGGGCCAGATTCCGCATCGCCACCGCCCATTCATCCGCGTTCGACTCTGCCGGCGGTCCGTTGAGCAGTTCGCGTGCTTTTTCCGCCGCCGCCGCCGGATCCACGAGGAACAGCATGTCGAGCAGGAACACACGGTAGCTGGGCCAGCCCGCCAGGTTTTGATCGGTGCCCACGGCCAGGTCCATCGCGGTGGAAAAATCCTCCCCATGCAGCAGCTCGCTCAAGATCCACGCACGCGCCTCCTCCACGCTCATCTGCCGCAGCGCCCGGCGCATGTCCTCCAGCGCGCCGCGTGCCGCGCTCATGCTCCCGGCTGTGCGCGCCGCCGACTGCCCCTTTATCAGGCGCTCCTGCGGCGTGGCGGCCGCCCGCAGCGCGGACACGCCACCGTCGGGACGCCAGAACAGCCATGCCAGCAGCGCGGCGGCGGCGAAAATGATCACAAAAGCGATGGAACGGGAAACCTGCATGGATATGCCACAATACCCGCCGTCCCAATGAGTGTTACAAACATTTCAGGCCCTTCGCAGGTCTTCCAAGACACGGTGAAGATGTCCGTCGGACGGGGCGGTAGCTTGTGTGCTGCCTTCGTGAAGGACTTCCCTGACAGCATCAGGCTCCTTTTGGGCAATCCCGGGGCAGGCGTGACGAGGTAGGGGATGCCGCGCCGCGCACAGTTCCATCCAACGCGCGGGAGTTCCGCCAGTCTGCCTAACCCTCCGTCTCCGCCAGCTTGGCGGCCTCGCGCTTGAGGATGCGGCCCACGCGGTGCTTTGCCAGATAGACCTGGGCAGCGTTCACCCCCAGCTCCTTTTTCACCCGCTCCGGGCTCCAGCCTTTGAGCACATAGCAGGAAAAAATCTGGAACTGCCGCGGTGACACGAGCGCCTTCACGCGCCGCAGGGCGATGTCCATGATCTTGTCCTGCCATTCCTTCTCCCACAGCTTCTCCAATGCCACGCCGTTGGGGTCCGCGCAACGGTCGATGGGCGCGGTGCGGCGGTCCTCCGGCTCCTCGCCCGCGTACAGGTTCGCCTCGCGGTCCTGCTGCTTTTTGCGGCGGCGGAACTGGTCCAGGATGCGCCAGCGCGCCTGGTTCAGCAGGAAGGATTTGAAGGAGCCGAGGCTGGTGTCGAATTTCTTCTTCTGCAGGTTCTTCGCCACGCCGATGAAGGTTTCCTGCACGACATCGCCTGCCTCGTCATCGCTCAATCCCGCCTTCCGGGCCACATGGAAGACAAAGTTCGAATAGGTGCGGTAAAACTCGTCCCAACTCGCCCAGTCGTCCCAGTTGTCGAGCTTCTCGATCAGTGTCTTGCGCGTGGGGGGCGAACCGCTCTCCTTCAATTGCTTGAGGATCTGCTCTTCGTTGGGGATTTTCGGGTCGTCGGCCATTCCGGTGGTTGCGCGTGCGGTTGGGGCGGGCAGGGCGGGGAATCCTAGTGCCGCCTGTTGCGGCTGCAACGCCGTTTTGCCGCCCAGGATGTTTCCGGAGCCGACAAGGAGTTGCGCCAGGGCGGGGGAGATGTGCTAAAGTTCCCTGCATGAAGCCCCTGACCACCGCTTTCACCCTCCTGCTGATGATCTTCGCCGCCACCGCGCGCGCGGAACTGGCCCTGGACGTGCCCGTGATCGAGCTGAAACCGAAGCCGGAGGACGAGGTGGTGCGGACGACCTTCAAATTCCGCAACAAGGGGGACAAACCGGTCAAGGTGCTGGCCCTGGAGAGCGCCTGCTCCTGCCTCAGCGCGGAGCTCGACAAGGCGGAGTACCAGCCAGGGGAGGAGGGCACCGGCTCCGCGGAGTTCAAGGTGTCCACCTTTGTCGGCCGGCACGAGAAGATGGTGCTCGTCTCCACGGATGATCCCAAGCAGCCGGAGTGGCAGATCCAGTTCGTGCTCGATGTGCCCGCTGTGGTGGACATCGAGCCCAAGACGCTCCAATGGTGGGTCGGAGACGAGCCTGTCGAGAAATCCGCCACTGTGAAGATCAACGGCGACATGCCGATGAAGCTGCTCAAGATCACCGCCACGCGCGAGTCCGTGGACTTTTCCTTCAAGGAGGTGACGCCGGGCCGTGAGTATGTCGTGACGGTGAAGCCCAAATCGACCTCGGAGGTGACGCTGGGGGCGCTGAAGATCGAGACGGACAGCAAGATCCCGAAATACCAGCGCCAGCTCGCCTTCTTCAGCATCTACAACAAGCCGGCGGCGGAACCGCAGCAGAAATGACGGCGCTGCGGCAGGCATTCATCCTCGTTTTCGCCTCCGCCCTGGCGGCGCTGGCCGTGCATCAGTGGCATCCACGCGCCCCGGCGCTGTATCTGGTGCAGGAGCCGCTGCGTGATGACGAGGTGTCGATGGCGGTGATCCGCGAGCGCTTCCAAAATGACGTGCTGTGGATCGATGCGCGACCGCAGGAGCAGTTCGATGCGGAGCATGTGCCCGGTGCCCTGCTGCTGAACGAGCAAAAGTTTGAGGAGCAGCTCGTTCAACATCTGGACACCTTGCAGGCGAACCAAAAACCGGTGGTGATCTATTGCAGCGGCCAGAAGTGCGAGGCGAGCCGCAAGGTGATGGAGAAGCTCAAGGAGATGGGCTTTGTGCGGGAGGCCTTTGTGCTCAAGGGCGGCTGGAATGCGTGGAAGGCGGCGGGGACGTGATGAATGCGGACGTCATGGCGCGGCGGTTACTTGAGCGCGAATGAAGCGACGAGTGCCGCCACTGGCGAGCACGCTGTCCCGCACTTTCAGCGTCGTGGTGCTGTCGATGAGGACTGTCGTGCTGGCGGAGCTGAAGGAGTCCGGCTGGCCGGAAATGAGCGTGCCCGCCGTCTGAACCACATAGGTCACGCCGGGCTGTTTATGGATCGTCATCGTCAGATGGCCGCCCTCGTGCGTCACCGAGGGGTGCCCTCCGGCGTCGGGAGAGTTGGGGTTCAGCCCGAGCGCCTCTTCCAGCAGCTCGCCATATCCATCCTTGTCATGATCGTCCTGCGGGCCATGGCCTGCGGTGGTGCGCCAGTGATTGTACTCCCATTGGTCGAGCAGTCCGTCGGCATCTGCATCGGTGTCCGGGCCGCCTTCGAAGCGCGCGAGCGCGAAGTCGCCATTGCTGGTCATGGCAACACCCGCGAGCAAAACCTTTCCGTCTCCCTGCAGCGCCATGGCCGCGGCGCTGTCATATCCGCCAAAGTCCAGCAGCCTGATGCCGCCGCTGGCGAAGCCTGTGTCAAGCACGCCGCTGGCTGAGTAGCGCGCCAGAACGAAGTCGTTCTGACCACCGTTGATCCCTCGCCCGCCCGCGAGGATTTTTCCATCCGCCTGGATTTGCACGCACGTCGCCACCGCGTTGCCCGCGGGCACGGGGGTGACGACCATGCCGGTGCCGTTGAACGACGTGTCCAACAGTCCGGTGGGCAGCAGCCGTAGCAGGCACAGGGCATAGCTCGACACATCGCAGGCAACCGTGATCTTGCCATCGTTTTGCAGGGCGATGCCCAGTCCGCGGTCACCTCCGTTCATGATGAGGTCACGGTTCACCACGCCGCCGTTGAAGCTGGTGTCGAGAATCCCCGATGACGTGAAACGCACCACCACCACATCGTCGTTGTAACCCGACAGACCGTTCCATCCATAGCCAGCCACCACGATGGCTCCATCATTCTGGATCGCCACCGCGCGGCCAAAGGTGCCGCCGTGGCCGAATGCGCTGATCGCACGGCCATCATTGTCGAAGGTCGTGTCCAGTGTCCCGTTCTCCAGATAACGGGTCACGGTGATCCAGTGGCGGTTATTACCATCGCGGGACTGGCCCGCGGCCACAATTTTTCCGTCGCTCTGCACCGCCATGCTGTAAATCCCGGCATCGCTACTGGAGGGAAAGTGGAAGTCTGTGGTGGTCACCATTCCGGTCCCGCTGCCGAAGCTTGTGTCCAGCACTCCTGCGCTCGTGTAGCGGGCCAGGGCAAAGTTCCCGTTCGCGGAGCCACCCACGATGATCCGCCCATCATGTTGCAGACAAACCGCATATCCAAAGGCCGGGCCGGAGAACTCCGTCTTCACGACTCCCGTGCCGCCAAAACTCACGTCCAGAGTGCCGTCTGGAAGATAGCGCGCCACCACGAACTTCCTCACCCCGTCGTCATTGGTCGAGCCTGCCGCCACGATGTTCCCGTCCGGCTGCACGGCCATCGCATCCACACTGTCGTAGCCATTTCCAAAACTCGTGCCGCCGATAGCTGTGGTCACTTTTCCACCGCTGCCAAAAGAGGAGTCCAGATCACCCGGCGCTGCTGCCAACGACTGCGCCAGAAGCAAGACAAGCGAAAGGGCGCGAAAAACGCGGGGAAAGCGCATGAGAGAAAGATGAAAGCACGGCAGTGAACCAGAACGCGAAAGCAGGGTCAAGACTCCGCGTGGAAATTTCTGGTGACGGGTGGCCTCCCGGACGGAACCGATTCCATCCGCACGAATGTCAGACGAACCGGCGTTTAAGTGCGCCTTATGATACGCCCCGGCCTTTTTCTCCTTTTTACCGCCTTCGCCGCCCTCGCCCAGACACCGCGTCCGGGTGTGAACTATGATGAAGCGAAGGTCGGAAATGATCCGCTGCCGGATTTGAAGGCCACCACGGCGGAAGAGTGGACGAAATCGCGGCGTGGGGAGATTCTCGCGCTGTTTGAGCAGCATGTGTATGGCAAGACGCCTGCGAATGTCGGCGCGCCGAAGTTTGAGGTGACGGCGACGAAGCCGGATGCGCTTGGCGGGCTGGCCACGCGGAAATTTGTGCATGTCTCGCTGCCGGAGCGCCCCGCATGGCAGGGCATGGAGGTGATGATTTACATCCCGAATGGTGTGAAGGCCCCGCCGTGCTTTGTGGGGCTGAGTTTCGGCGGAAATCATGCCGTGAGCGTCGAAAAGGATGTGCCGCTGTCCACGCGCTGGATGCGGCCGAACAAAGAAAAGCACATCGTGGACAACAAGGCCACCGAGGCCACGCGCGGCACGGAAAGCAGCCGCTGGCCGCTCGAAATGATCCTCAAAGCCGGTTTCGCCGTCGCCACCGCCTACTATGGTGACATTGAGCCCGATCACGCCGACGGCTGGAAGTCCGGCCTGCGTGCCGCGGTGAGCAAAGACGGCGCGAACACCGTGTGGAGCGAGTGGGGAGCCATCGGAGCGTGGGCCTGGGGCCTGAGCCGCATCGCGGACTATTTGCAGACGGATGCGCAGATCGATGGCAAGCACCTCGCCGTGATCGGTCATTCGCGCCTCGGCAAGACCTCGCTGTGGGCGGGCGCGCAGGACGAGCGTTTCGGCGTCGTGATCTCCAACAACAGCGGCGAAGGCGGCGCGGCCCTGATGCGGCGCGATTTTGGCGAGACCACCGCCATCATCACGAAGGCGTTCCCGCACTGGTTCACGCCGAAATACGCCAGCTACGCCGGAAACGCCGCCGCGTGCCCCATCGACATGCACATGCTTATCGCCCTCGCCGCGCCACGTCCCATCTACATCGCCAGCGCGGCGGAGGATCACTGGGCGGACCCGAAAGGGGAGTTCCTCTCCGGCTTCCACGCCGGGCCGGTCTATGCTCTGTTTGGCAAAAAGGGCGTGGTTGTTGAAGAACAGCCCGCCATCGACACGCCCGTGGGCAATTTCATCGGCTACCACAACCGCACCGGAAAGCACGATGTGACCGACTACGACTGGACGCAGTATTTAACCTTCGCCAGGCGGCACTGGGGCCGGTGACAGGTGCGGGCTATTGGGTGCTGTCGCGGCCCGCGGGGCGGGCCTGGGTGGCAGGGGTTTGGGTGAGGGTATCGCCAAGCTGGCGGCGGATGGCCTGGGCCTGCGCCTGGAGGCGGGCGACGATGTCCGGATGCGCGGCGGAGACATCGCGGGTCTCGCCGGGGTCGTCACTGAGGTGGTAGAGGGACAGGGGGATGCGGGCGACGGCGTAGCCGTGGCGGGTGGCGATTCCGTCAATGCCGCTCTGGGTGATGGATTTGGGTTTCATCTGGCCGAACTTGGCCGGTTTGCCGTCGCGGCCCGGCGGGCCGTCCACCGTGATGTAGGGATGCGGGAAGTGTAGCTTCCACGGGCCGCTGCGGACGGCCTGGAGCTCGTTGCCGCTGTAAAAAAACAAGGCCTCGTGGGGGGAGGCGGCTTCGGGCACGCCTTCGAGCAGCGGGAGGATGTTGTGCCCGTCGATGGGGCGGTCGGAGAGTTTTCCGCCAGTGAGCGCGGCCAGGGTGGGCAGGAGGTCGGTCTCCATGACGGGCTCCGCGCAGGTGGTGCCGGCGGGGACGCGCCCAGGCCACCAGGCGATGCAGGGGACGCGGACACCGCCCTCAAAGGTGGTGAGCTTTCCCTCCCGCAGCGGTTTGGCGGTGCCCGCGTGGTTCCCATAGCTGAGGAAGGGGCCGTTGTCGGAAAAGAAGAGGACGAGGGTGTCTTTGTCGATGCCGCAGCGCCGCAGGGCGTCGAGGATCTGGCCCACGGAGTCGTCCAGCTCCTGGACGACATCAGCATACAGGCCGGCGCCGGATTTCCCGCGCCATGCCTCGGAGGCAAAGATGGGAACGTGGGGCATGACGTGCGGCATATAGAGGAAGAAGGGCTGGGCCTTGCTCCTCTCGATGAAGGCCACGGCGCGCTCCGTGAAGCGGCGGGTGAAGAGGCTTTGGTCCGGGTCCTTTTCGACGACCTTCAGGCCGTCGTAAAGGGGCAGCGGAGGCATCTCGGCGGCCAGGGAGGGGTGGTACTTGGTGTTGTCGTTGGAGTAAGGGATGCCGAGGAACTCATCGAAGCCGTTTTGGACGGGATGAAACATCATGCGCGTGCCGAGGTGCCATTTGCCAAAGGCGGCGGTGGCGTAGCCCTGCGCCTGGAGCATCTCCGGCAGCGTCCACTCATCGGGGTGGAGGCCCTCGCGGCTGGTGTGGTTCAGCGCGCCCTGCATGCCGACGCGGTTCGGGTAGCAGCCGGTCATCAGCGCGGCGCGGGAGGCGCTGCACACGGCCTGCGCCACATAGAAGTGGGTGAACTTCCGCCCCTGCGCGGCCATGCGGTCGAGATGCGGTGTGCGGATGGTCTCGGAGCCAAAGCAGCCCAGGTCCGAGTAGCCGAGGTCATCGGCGAGGATGAGCACGACATTCGGCTGGCGGGCAAGGAGCGCGCTCGAGAGGCAGAGCAGGATGAGGAGGACGCGGCGCATGATCAGGACGCCATTGAAGCATGCGGTGGTGGCGGCGGGCAATGGCAAATGCGCCGTCAGAAGGTCACATCCTCCGTTTCTCCCCGTCCACGACCACGCGCGGCGCTGTCACGCGCCAAAGAAGGGGATGCCCAGGCGCCGCGCCACGCGTTTCGGGCGGCGCATGGCCTCCTCCATGCGCCGGGCCTCGTCCGGGCCGCGCAGGTCCTTGCAGTCCGGGTGCGCCTCCGGCGCGGCGATGAGGCCCAGTTGATGGAGCACATGGGCCGTGCTGTGCTTGTAGGGGGAGGCGCTGAGGCGTTCGTCCAGGCGGAAGACCAGGTCCTCGAAGGACTGGAAGGCCTCGAAGAGCTTGTACACGCGCGTGTCAAAGCGGCCGGTGCCGGTCTTGAAGCGCTTGTCCGCCACGGAATCCAGCAGCCACATGTCCCGCGCGGCGCAGATCAGCGGGCAGGCGCTCACGCCCGCGCCGATCAGCAGCGGCAGGCCCAGCTTGATCGCGGTGGCGATGCCGTAGTCGTCGCCACTGTGCGGGGAGAAAGGCAGGTTCAGCCCTTTGCACATGGCCGCCCAGTAGTGGAAGTGCGGCTCGTCCAGCGTGCTCACCTTGCCGCCCACATACGCCGGGTGCGTGGCGATCTGGTACAGCAGCCACGGGTCAAACGGCGTGGCCCACGGCACAAAGGAGGGCTCCAGCGCGTGCGCGATGCCGGGGCGGATGAGATGCTCCGCGATCTGGAAGTAGGCGTCCCGGCGCGGCTCGTTCTCCAGCGTGTTGAGCAGCCGGCTCGTCATGATCATCATCTCGCAGTTGTCATGCTCCTGCGCGATGTCGAGCAGCGGCCGGTAGCGCTCCGCCTGGAAGGCGGTGTCGTTCTCCGCCCCGCGCGCAGTGACGCCAGCGATGAAACGCTGGCCGGGGAAGGCCGCGCGGAAACGCCGCAGCACCTCCGCGTACAGCTCGTTGCTCAGATCAAAAATGTAACCCGTGTCCGCGTTCAGCACGAAGACCATCTCCACCCCGTAGTGCGCGCCGCACTGCTGCATCCAGCGCACGCTGTTCAGGAAGCCGTCCCAGTCCGGCTTCCGGTCTCGGAAGGGCAGCAGTGTCGCCACGCACAGGCGCGCCTTGGTCGTGTGGTCCACCAGCTCCTCCTCGCTGGTGTAGGCCCAGACCGTTTCATTCCATGCGGTGGAGGGTTTGAGGTCGGCGGGGTCGGAGATGAGGGCGCGGTCGGTGGCCATGCGGCATGTAAAGCATGCGCCGGATGAGGGGCCAAGATGAAATCCAGATGCCAGCCATCGGATTTCCTGATGCGGTGAAGCCGCGTCGTCCGCCCGCTCCACGCTCAGCCCCGCAGCAGCACCTCGACGGTGGCGGGCACGTCCGCGAAGGAATCGAGCACGCGCCAAGGGCTGTGGGCCTGGAGTTCGGCGGCAGAATACTGGCCGGTGGCCACGGCCAGGCACTTCGCGCCAAAGGCCGCGGCGCAGCGGATGTCCTTGGGCGTGTCGCCGATCACAATGACATCGGCGGGATCGTAGGCCGCGCCGGTGGCCGCCTGCATCCGGCTCAGCGCAAAGGGGCCGAGCTGGTTGCGGTCGTGGTGGTCGCAGCCGAAGGCACCGTCGAGGAAGCGGTCATGGATGCCGTGGCGGCCGAGTTTGATCTTCGCGCCACGGCGGACGTTGCCGGTCAGGAGGCCCAGATGGGCGTCTTTTTCCTCCCGCAGGGCATCCAGCAGCGCGTTCACGCCCGGCAGGGTGAAGCCGCTGAAATCCGCCGCGTCCAGGCGGCGGCGCAGATTCACGAGATAGTGGTCGAGAAAGGCAAAAACCTCCTCCTGCGAGTGCGCGCGGCCCAGCAGTCTGAACACATCCATGGCGATCGCAGGATCCGTGGAGCCGGCCAGTTGCAGCGGAGGCAGCGAGTCACGCGGGACGCCGAAATAGGCCTCCACCGCGTCCAGGATGGCCGCGCCGCCCGCGCCGTGGCTGTCGATCAGCGTGCCGTCGATGTCGAAGAGCAGCAGGCGGGGCATCTCAGTGCGGCTTGGCGGCGGTGGCAGGGGACGGGCCCCGGTTCGAGGGGGCGTATTTGGCGACGAGGAAGGCGCCGCCGGCGGCCATGACACAGCCCACGATGAAAAGCGGGGGCAGCTTGGCCCAGCCGCCCTCCGGCGGGTGAACGATCATGGCCGTGATCGTGTTGATCACGGGCGCGCCGGCAAAAACGATGGGCATGACCGCCGCCGCCGCCGCCGCGCCAAAACCGCCGCCGCCCTTGAGGATGGGGGACGCCGCCGCGCCCAGCGCCAGCACCAGCGTCAGCGCGCCCAGCGCGCCGGCGATCCCGGCCACCAGGCTCAGCGGGATGCCATTGCCCGTGTCACCGGTGAAGCTCCAGTTCGTACCGCGCGCCTTGAGCACCAGCGCCGCCACAATGCCGATCAGCGCGTAGGCCACGCAGACAAAGAGGAAGGCCTTCAAGCCCGCGTTGCCGGTCTCCGGCCCCATGGGCATTTTCGAGCGCGCGGCGTGCAGGATGACGCCATAAACGCCCCAGGAGAGCACGGTGAGCAGGGCATAGATCAGCCAGGTTTGCATTTTTTTGGGTTGGGGTTGGGAGTTCACGAGGAGGGGAAGGTGGAGGCACGTTCTTGGCCGAGAGCGGAGGCCTTTGCAAGGCCGGGCAGCGGGAAGGATGCGCGCGGGAGCACGCCCCGGCTCACTTTTTCTCCGGCCTTCTCAGCTCGTCATGCGGCGCGGCCTGGATCTTGTCGCGGAAGCGCTGCGGGATCTCGATGGCTTTCATTTTTCCCGTGCCGGGGTCCTTGCGCACGCAGGCCGCCGTGATGCGTCCCTCCGCGGCCAGCTCCCCGTCCGCCTTCCAGAAGCGGATCAGGTGCTTGATCACCTTCGTGCGCACCTCCTCCACCAGCAGCTCGCATTCAAACTCCTCCTCGAAACGCAGCGGGGCAAAGTAGTCGCACGAGGCGTGCACCCGCGGCCAGCCCACACGCTCGTCCCCCTGCGCGGGCGGATCAACGATGGAAAAGCCCAGGCTGCGGAAAAAGGCATGCTCCACCCGTTCCATGTAGCGGAAGAAATTCGAGAAATGGACGATGCCGGCCATGTCGGTGTCGGAAAACTGGACGCGTTCGGTGCAGATGAAGCGGTGGGACATGGCGGCAGAGTCCGTGGAAATGCACCAGCGGCAAGTGAAACGAACCCCGGCGCGCCGGCGCTCTCGGGCTGGCGCGCTGATAGGCGCGGGCATGCCATGCGTTCACGCGGGGGTCATGACATCCGCCCGCCTTCTTTCCGCCCTGCTCCTGTGCCTGCTCGTGCTGCCGCGTGCGCAGGCCGCGGACGCGCCCCGCCCGAACATCCTCTTCATCATCTTTGACGACTGGGGCTGGCAGCATGCGGGCGCCTATGGCTGCGACTGGGTGAAGACGCCGAACTTCGACCGCCTGGCCCGGGAGGGCGCGCTCTTCAAAAACGCCTTCACGTCGAATCCGAAGTGCAGCCCCTGCCGCGCCACGATCCTCACCGGGCGGAACTCCTGGCAGCTTGAGGAGGCCGTGTGCCACGGCGGCATCTTCCCGCCCCAATTCGCCGTCTATCCCGATCTGCTCGAAAAGAGCGGCTATGTCGTCGGATTGACCGGCAAGGGCTGGGGGCCGGGCAAGTTCGAGCTGGAGGGCCGCACGCGCAATCCCGCCGGGCCGTCCTTCGACAAGCACAAGATGGACGTGCCCGCCAAGGGGATCACGCCCGCCGATTACGCCGCCAATTTCAGCGATTTCCTCGCCACCCAGGGCAAGGGGCAGCCCTTCTGCTTCTGGGTCGGCTTCAAAGAGCCGCACCGCGGCTACGAGGAGGGCAGCGGCGTCCGTCTCGGCAAAAAACTCGCCGATGTCGATGTGCCCGGCTACTTCCCTGACAACGAGGTCGTGCGCGGTGATCTGGCCGACTACGCCATCGAGGTCGAGTGGGCCGATGCGCAGATCGGCCGCGTCCTCGAGGTCTTGAAGCAAAGCGGCCAGCTCGAAGACACGCTCATCATCGTGACCTCCGACCACGGCATGCCCTTTCCACGCGTGAAGGGCCAGATTTATGAAGATGGCTACCATCTGCCTCTCGCCATGCGCTGGGGGAAGGGGATCAAGCCCGGCCGCGTGGTGGAGGATTTCATCAACGTGCGCGATCTCGCGCCCACCTATCTGGAGCTTGCCGGCCTGCCCGTGCATGAGCAGATGAGCGGCAAGAGCCTTGCCAACATCCTCCGCAGTGAGCAGAGCGGCTTCATCGAGGACCGCAAGATCATGCTCGCCGGCAAGGAGCGCCACGACATGGGCCGCCCGAACGACTGGGGCTATCCCGTGCGCGCCATCCGCACACCCGAGTTCTTTTACAGCCACAACTACCACCCGGAGCGCTGGCCCGCCTGCAACCCCGAGACCGGCTATGGCAACTGCGACGACGGCCCCACCAAAACCTGGATCACCACGCACAAGGACCTCTTCTACGACCTCGCCTTCAACTACCGCCCGGAGGAGGAGCTCTACGACATGGTGAAGGACCCGCAGTGCCTGCAAAACCTCGCCGCCGATCCCAAATTCGCCGCCACGAAGCAGGAGTTGCGGGCAAAACTCGAAGCGATGCTCAAAGAGGAGAAAGACCCGCGCGAAACCGGCAACGCCGCCATCTTCGACACCTACCAGTACCTCGGCAACCGCGCCAAAAAAGGCTACGCCGAGTGGGAGGCCCGCCAGAAAGGCCTCCTGCCGCCCGAGGAGCCCAAGAAGAGCAAAAAAGGCAAGAAGACGCAGGAGTGAGCCATCACGCCCCCTCTGGCCGCGCCTCCGCCGGGACCGCAAAACGCCGCCGCATCAGCGCGGTGTATTTCTCCACAAGTTCGTCGTCACCCAGTTGGCGCGCCACCTCGATCAACTCCTCATGGGCCTGCCGCTCCCCGGGGTGGAATTCGATGATGTTCTCATACTGCGTCACGGCATCCTCGAAACGACGCTCCGCCCGGTAGCGTCGTGCCAGCAGGTAGGAGACCGGCGGTTTCTTGAAGCTGTCGGAGGGGAAAAACAGGTTCGCAAACGGTTTGGCGATCTGTTCCGCCAGCCAGAACGCCGTTTCCGGGGCCACCAGCAGCACCGCGCTCACAAACGCCACCATGCTCAAGATCACCGGCCCCGCGGCGCCGATGCCCGGGATTTTCAACGCGGCCCTCATCAGCCAGATGCTGGCCGCCAGGGACACCAGCGCCATCAACCACCGCGTGCGCACGAACTTCATGCAGGCAGGATAAGAACCCACCGCCCCACTTCAACCCCCATGACGCTCAAAGACAGCCTCCAAACCCTGACAGGCTGCTGAAAAACACCGCAAGACCTGCGGACCGGGTCACTGCCCCGGTCTACAGCGCAGGAACTCGCGCTGCTGTAGCACCGCCCAGTGGCCGGTGATGGCGTTTTTCAGCAGCCTGCTAACGAAAGCGGCGAGGCCGGTCAGACGTGAGAGGTGGGTAGGGACGCGCTGCGCCGCGTCCGACAAACCGAAAGAGAGCGGAGGGCGGAGGTGCGCGTTCGTAGTTCGGGCTTGAGCCCGCTCTGGGGTTGGACGTTCCGCGTTGGACGTTCGACGTTGAGCGTTGCCTCTGGCTTGGCCGAAAGAGAGGAAAAAGAACAAAAAGGTCAGAAGTCAGAAGTCAGACGTGAGAGGTCGGTAGGGACGCGCTGCGCCGCGTCCGACAAACGGGATTCCGATTGACCGAAAGAGAGCGGAGGGCGGAGGTACGCGTTCGTAGTTCGGGCTTTAGCCCGCTCTGGTGTTGGACGTTCCGCGTTCGACGTTCGACGTTGAATGTTCGCCCTGGGTTGGCCGAAAGAGAGTAACCGTCACCGTAACGACCATGGGAACGAACTTGGAACGGGGCGCGTGGGGAGTCAGGGATGTCCCACGTTATGGACAGGCAACTCACGATTTTGAAACGGGACGCACGGGGTCGTGTGCGCAGCACGGCTGAGGCACGGGCGGAGGCTGTCGCCGAGTATCGGCGCAGCGGACTTTCCGCCTCCGCTTTTGCCAAAATGGCGGGCATCTCCAAGAACACGTTCTGGAACTGGCTGCACAGCCAGGGGTTGACGCAAAAGCGCGGCCCCTCGCCCACGAAGTCCAACAGCCACGCGCCGGTGCGTTTTATGCAGGTGACGGCGCAGGCGGCACCTGCCCCGGCTTTACTGGTGCGCCTGCCGGGCGGTGCGATCGTGGAGGTGGCTGATGAACGGCAGGCGGTGCTGGCTGCGCGGCTTGTCCAATCCCTTGCTTGATCCGACCTCATGCTCAGCTTCACGGGTGGTTTAAAGGTCTTCCTCGCGATGGAACCCTGCGACATGCGCAAGGGGTTCGATGGGCTGCATGCGGCTGTCGGTGAACGGCTCAAGGAGGACGTGCGCAGCGGGGCTTTGTTCGTCTTTACCAACAGGCGCCACACGCGGCTCAAGGTGCTTTACTTCGATGGCACGGGACTCTGGTTGATGACGAAGCGGTTGGAGAAAGGCACGTTCTGCTGGCCGCGTGCGGCGGAGTCTGGTCAGACAAAGCTGCAGCTCGCGCCAGAGGCTTTTGCGCTGCTCACCGATGGCATCGACATGCACAAAGCGACGATGCGCCCGTGGTATGAGCGAGATTGAAAAAACCTCCGCTCATCCTCAAGATAACACCAAGCTGGCACACCATCTGCCCTGCATCATGTCATCATGATGACACCGCTGGAAGCCCGACTCACTGAAGAGAACGCGGCGCTGCGTGCGGAGAACAAAGCTCAGCAGATCGAGATCAAACTGCTGCGCGAAAAAGTGGACCTGCTCATCCGGCGCATCTTTGGGAAAAGCAGCGAGCATCTCGATGACGGCCAGCTCATGCTGCTGCTGCAAGGCGGAGATGACGGCGCAAAAAAAGACCCGGCCTCCAGCGCAAGCCCCGGCGTCTTGGAGGCTGAGATCGAGAAGCGCGGCAAGGACACGGCCAAGATCAAACCACGCAAGGAGCGCGAAGCACGCGTGCCGGAGCATCTGCCCGCCGTCGATGAGGTCATCGAGCCTGATGAGGTCGTTGCTGATCCTGAAGCCTGGCGCTCCATCGGCGAAGAGATCACCGAACAGCTCGATTACGAACCCGCGCGGTTCCTGCGCCGCCGCATCATCCGTCGGAAGTATGTGAAGTGCGATGAGCCGCGCCAAGCGCCCATCATTGCCCCGCTAAACACACTGCAAGAGCGCAGCATCGCCGCGCCAGGACTGCTCGCGCAGATCATCGTCGCCAAATACTGCGATCATCTGCCGCTCTACCGGCAGGAGCAGATCTACGCCACGCGGCACGACATCGCCATCCCACGCCAGAGCATGGCACGCTGGCTCGGGCTGGCCGCCGACTGGCTGCGACCGATTTATGAGCACATCCACACCGGAGTCATGGCCGGAGGTTATGTGCAGATTGATGAAACGCCGGTGGAGTATCTCAGCCCCGGCAACGGCGAAACCAAACAAGGCTACCTCTGGGCGTGCAAACGCCCTGGAGCCGATGTGAGCCTCACCTGGGCCACCAGCCGAGCCGCGCGATGTCTGGACCGCATCATCCCCGCTGATTTTACCGGCACCGTGCAGTGCGACGGCTACATAGCCTATCCATCTTTTGCGAACCGAAGCGAAGGCCGCATCACGCTGGCTGCCTGCTGGGCTCATGCGCGGCGCAAGTTCCACGAAGCAACAGAGAGCACGCCGCAACAAGCTGGATGGATGCTATTGCAGATCCAGCATCTCTACCGCATCGAAAAACAACTGCGCCAGACCAAAGCCGGAGCGCAGCAAAGACAAGCTGTGCGAGCCAGCCAGAGTCGCATGATCGTCGAACGCATCCACCGAGCACTCAGCCGGATCAAGCTCAAAGGAAGACAACTACCCCAGAGTGCCCTCGGCAGAGCCATTGACTACACCCTGACGATGTGGCCCATGCTGCTCGTCTATATCGAAGACGGCCGAGTCGAGATCGACAACAACCCCGTGGAGAACGCCATCCGGCCAACCGCCATCGGCAAAAAGAACTGGCTGTTCATCGGCGAAGCTGAAGCCGGGCAACGCAGCGCCATCCTCTTCACGATCATCGAAGCCTGCCGCAGTCGAGGAATCGACCCGCAAACCTACCTGCGGGAAGTCCTCACCCGCCTGCCGACGCTCACCAACCGGCAGATCAAGGACGTGACACCCGAAGCCTGGGCCAAGGCCCTGCAACCCATCGCTCAGCGCCAGGCGGCGTAACCGTCGCCATCAAAACGCAACCTCAAACCAGAGGCACTCGGCGAACCGCTAACTGACGTGAGAGGTTTCGTAGAGGAAGTCGTGAGACTTCCCAGGTCCGGGGCAAACTGACGTTTGCCTCTACGAGGACCGGGTCGGTGCCCCGATCTACAGCAGTGCCCTGATCGACAGCACAGGTGCTTCCGCACGTCTGACCTCTGACTTCTCACCTCTGACTTCTGGCCGGCTCCCCTCGATCTTCTCTCTTGGGCTGCCCCGATCGACAGGATGGCAGACCCAGGCAACGTTCAACGTCGAACGTCCAACGCGGAACGTCCAACCCCAGAGCGGGCTAAAGCCCGAACTACGAACGCGGGGCAACGTCCAACGCGTAAGGTTCCATCTTGAAACGTGAAACCTGCGGACCGGGTCGGTGCCCCGGTTTCGTAGTGGAAGTCGTGAGACTTCCCGGAGCCGGGGCAAACTCACGTTTGCCTCTACGAGGGAAAGCAAACGGACGTTTGCCTCTACGATGGGGGGATCAGCGGGCGGGATCGAGGGTGTGGGTGCCTTCGTGGATGGCGATGTCCTTCCCGCCGCTGGCGGTGATGCGGTTGTCGTTCACGACCTGGCCTTCGCCGGCGAGGAGGATGCCGTTTTTGCCGGAGGCGTGGATGAGATTGGCGCGGAAGGTGTTGGCGCGGGTGCCGGTGGCGGTCTGGATGGCGTTGCCGGTGGTGCGGTCGATCTGGTTGCCGAGGATGAGGTTGTTTTCGTTGAGGCCGGGCTGGCGGCACCAGCGCCACAGGTGGATGCCGGTGCCGCAGTCCATGAGGTCGTTCTGCTCGACGCGGCAGCCGCTGGCGTCGTTGAGCTCGACGCCGACGAGGCTGCGGGCGATGTGGTTGTGGCG
Organism: Verrucomicrobiaceae bacterium; assembly: GCA_015075365.1. GTDB lineage: Bacteria > Verrucomicrobiota > Verrucomicrobiia > Verrucomicrobiales > Verrucomicrobiaceae > Prosthecobacter. Next base: position 75,193 of record JABTUN010000002.1, on the reverse strand, counting down.
GGCGATGCCGCCGGCGGTGAAGTGGTCGAAGTCGATGGCCTCGTCCGTGGTGTCGCGGATGGTGCAGTCTTCGATGAGGGGCTCCTGGCAGGCGTAGAGGGCGATGCCGCGGCCATGGCAGTTCTGGATGAAGCAGCGGATGACGCGCAGGCCCTTCACGGAGGGACCGGTGGGGCCTTTTTCATCGCTGTAGGCACCCTGGGCGAAGATGGCGCACAACTGGGTGTGCCCGCGCACGGGGGGATCTCCGTCCACCCGGCCGCCGTCGAGGGTGAGCTTGCCGATGTGGATGTCCTCGCATCCGGCGTGGATTTCAAAGAGGTTGGGAGCGTCGGCATCGCGGATGAGGGTGCCGGCGGGGCAGGGGAAGCGCAGCGGCTCCTTCAGAAGAATGCGGCTGCCTTCGACGGCCTGCACGGTGGCGAGGTGGTAGGGGCGGGGCTTTTGGGTGAAGGGCTCGACCTCTCCGGGGGCCTCGATGTGCAGGCGCATGCCGGGGCCCAGGTGCTGGAGGCGGCGGGCGGCGATCTCCCGCGCGCCGGTGTCGGCGGTGGACTGGGCCTCCGCGAAGGCGAGCGGGGGCAGTTGCAGGGTGGTGATCTCCGGGTCGAGGCCGATGATCTGAAGGCGTTTGGCGGCGCGGATCTGCAAGGGGCGCTCGATGAGGTGCCGGCCGGGCGGGATGACGACCTCGCCGCCGTCCTTGGAGCGAGAGGCCTCGTCAATGAAGCGCTGGATTTCCTCGGAAGTCAGGGCGTGACCGTGCAGGGGGAGGCAGAGGACGGCGAGGCAAAGAAGGCGGGGTAACATGCGTGATTACGAACGCGCATGGCGGGGGGCTTCTGCCAGGGGAATGATGCACCCGCAGGCGGGACGAGGATCAGGCTGGCAGCATGCCGCCGCGGGAGGCGATCTCGGTGAAGGCGAGGGCGAGGGCCTCGTTCAACTCGGCCAGGGTGGCCTGCTCCAGCTCGGGATCGAGGCCGGGCTGCTCCGGGGAGGCGAGCACGACACTGGTGAGCTTGGGGGGCGTCTGCATGATGCCGGGGATGGCCGGGGGCGGGGCAGGGAGGTGGCGGGGCGGTGCGATCTCCTGAACGTGCCGCAGCAAGCCGTTGGCGCGGGCGATCTGGGCGTCGATCTGGGTGACGAGGGTGTTGCGCGCGTGGTTGAGCTCGCGCAGCATGCCTTCAAGCTGCGCGGCCAGATCGGACGTGGCATGGGAAGGGGAGAGTTGGGGCGAGTGCAGGACGGACATGCCGGAAAGATGAGGTAATTATAAAAATTATCAACCTCGCAGGTCCGGACGACCGGCTGTTTTTAAAAAATAGGCACTCATGGGCACTGCATCTGCTTTCAACGCCCGGGCGATTTTCGGGTCGAATCTGCCATCCCACCCCTGCTGCCATGCTTGAAGCCCAAAAACAACGCATCCATCAAATCAGCCGCCTCAAGGCCAAGGGAATGAGCGACCAGGAAGCGCGGCAGCTCGTGCAGCAGGGCCTGCCGCCCTTCCGCCCGGCTTTTGTGGATGGCAAGCGGGTGACGGAGCGCATCGTGCTGGACCCGGCCAAAACCTGACGGGAACAGGCGGAACACCGCCTGGGAACGCACCTCGCCGAGGGGAGATTTTGCCCTTTCGCGGCGGCCCCGTCTGGGCCGGCAGGCCGGCTGGCTGGATGCCGTGGCCGGATGCAGCCGAGGCGCGGATGAGCCGGGTTTCGTCTTGCGCCGGTGCCCTGACGAGGGCTACATGGTGAAAACCCCAAGGAGCACGCCATGCACGAACATATCCTGTCCACTTTCAACGCCGCGCTGGACCGCCTGCGCCAGGATGTGCTGGCGATGTCGAGCATGGCGCAGAAAAACCTGGCCTGCGCCATGCGCGGCCTGCTGGAACGGGACACGGACCTGTGCAACGCCGCGATCGCCGCGGACCAGGACGTGAACGAGCTGGAGAAGGCGGTGGACAAGCTGGGCATGCAGATCCTGGTGAAATTCCAGCCGACGGCGCACGACCTGCGCGCGGTGATGGGCACGATCCGCGTGGCGAACAACCTGGAGCGCATCTCGGACCAGGCGAGCAGCATCGCCAAGCGCGCGCGCCTCATCAACAACATGCCGGAGATGCCTGAGGTGAAGCTGATCCAGCCGGTGTACAATTTATGCGCGCGCAATCTGGACGCCAGCATCCAGGCCTTTATCGACGGCAACACGGAGGCGGCGGCGGCCGCCCGCCTGCTGGACAAGGAGCTGGACGCGGCGGAAAAGGCGCTGGACCGGGAGATCATCAACGTGATGGAGGGCCGCCAGAGCGCGCTGGAGGGCTACATCCACCTGATCTTCGTGGCGCGCTTTCTGGAGCGTGTGGGCGACCATGCCAAGAACATCTGCGAGGACACGGTCTTCATCGAGATCGCCGAGGACATCCGCTTCTTGAAGAACAAGCGGGAGGAAGTGGCGGGAACGTCCAGCGCCCAGCTTTGAAGATTCAACGCGGGGGGGCAGACCGGTTCTCAACATGTCTGTCAGATTCCCGGCGGCGGGGCAGCCCCATGGGCGGCGTCATCCGCTCTTTCCCTGCCACGGAAGCCGCCGCGCCCGCCGGTCCTTTCAGATATTCTTTTTGAGGAACGCTCTACTCCGGCAGGATTTGCGGCTTGATGACGGCCACCTGCATGGGCTCCATGACCTGCCGGATCTTTTCCAGCATGGCATCGTCCTCGTAGGTGCCGACGATGGCGCCGCCGGAGCCGGTGAACTTGGCGCTGGCGCCGACGCTGCGCGCGGCCTCGACCATGTCGATGTTTCCCTGGCTGAGCTTGTAGAGGCGGCGGCGCAGGTCAAAATTCTCGTTGAGCAGCGGGCCGATCTCCCGCCCCTTTCCCTGCACCAGCAGATCGCGCACGCGGTGGGCGAGGTTGGCCCAGTGGTACATGGCGCTCACGATCTCCCGCTCCCCGCGGTTCCAGCGGCCGCGGATGTCGTTGTGGAAGACCTCCGTGCCCTCGCTGAGCTTGGTGGTGTAGGCAACATAGACGGGCGGCAGCAGCGCGGGGTCCAGCTCCTCATAGAAGCCGTGGCCCAGTTTCTCCACGCTGGCGCGGTTGAAGTCCATGAACACGACACCCTCGTAGGTCTGGATGACGCGGTCCTGCAGGCCGGCCGGGATGCCGAGCTCCTCATTCTCCACGCTGAGGACGAGGCTGGGCACGAGGTGCTTGGGAATGTCCACCTGGTAGAATTCCATGAGCGCGCGCCAGCAGGCCGTGATGATGGCGCTGGAGCCGGCCATGCCGACCTGGGGCGGGATGTTGCTGGAGTAGCGCAGGGTGAAATTCCGCCCGTGCAGCTCGTGGCCCTGCTTCATGCAATAATCGAAGAAGCGCTTCACGCCCGCCTTGAGCAGGCGGATGCCGCCGTAGTAGCCAAACTGCCGCACATTGCGCGCCAGCTCCTCGATGCTGCCAAAGACGGAGTGGTCCCGCTCGTTGGGCTCGATGCGCAGCTCCGGCGTCTCGTAGAGGGTGACCTCCGCGTGGAAGTTGCGGATGATGAAGGAGATCGTCTTGCCGAAGTAGCCGTCGGAGGGGTTTCCCACCAGGCCGGCACGGGCAAAGGCTTTCGTTTGGATCAGCATGAAGAGGTCGGGGAGGGAGGGCGTGAAAGCAGGTACGCTAAGGGCCGCTCCCAAGCCGGGCAAGATGATTCATGACACATTGCCGCCGCGCTCAGCCCTGCCGCAGGATGGCCTCCGCCACACGCATGCCGTCCACCGCGGCGGAGACGATGCCGCCGGCGTAGCCCGCGCCTTCGCCCGCCGGGTAAAACTGCCGCACCTCGGTGCATTGGAGCGTCTCCGCATGCCGCGGGATGCGCACCGGACAGGAACTGCGCGTCTCCACGCCGGTGAGCACCGCGTCCTCCAGGGCGAAACCGCGCAGGCCCTTGTCTATGCGTGGCACGGCCTCCCGGATGGTTTCGATCACAAAGCCAGGCAGGCAGCGGGTGAGATCGCCCCACACGACGCCCGGTTTGTAGCTGGGCAGGACACTGCCCGGGCCGGTGGAGGCCTTTCCAGCCATGAAATCGCCCAATAGCTGCGCGGGCGCCCGGTAATCACCGCCGCCGAGCTCAAAGGCGGCGCGCTCCAGATGCCGCTGGAATTCCACGCCTGCGAGCACGTCCTCGCCGGGGAAATCCTCCGTGCGTACATCGACCATGAAGCCGCTGTTCGCATTGGCCTCCGCGCGTGCGTAGCTGCTCATGCCATTGGTCACCACCATGCCCGGCTCCGATCCGGCGGCCACCACCAGGCCGCCCGGGCACATGCAGAAGCTGTAAGCACTGCGGCCTGCGCCGCCATGGGCCACGAATTTGTAGGGTGCCGATCCCAGCCGGGGATCCCCGGCCCAGCGCCCGTAGAGCGCGCGGTCGATGAGGCGCTGGGGATGCTCGATGCGGACGCCCACGGAGAAGGGCTTTCGCTCCATGGGCACGCCGCGTGTGCGCAGCATCTCAAAGGTGTCCCGTGAGCTGTGCCCGACGCCGAAGATGATCTGGCCGCCTTCCACCACGCCACCGTCCGCCAGCACCACGCCGCGCATGACGCCCTTTTCAATCACCACATCCACCACTTTGGATTCAAAGCGCACCTCCCCGCCGAGCGCGATGATTTCCTCCCGGACATGGCGCACCACCTTGATGAGGCGGTCCGTGCCGATGTGGGGCCGCGCCTTGATCAGGATGTCCTCCGGCGCGCCGGCCCGCACCATCTCCCGCAGCAGCCAGGGGATGCGGTGCTCCCGGTCGCGGATCTGGGTGTAGAGCTTGCCATCGGAAAAGGTGCCCGCGCCCCCCTCGCCGAACTGGACGTTGGATTCGGGATTGAAGGCCCAGCCGCGGTTCCAAAAGCCGGTGACATCCCGCGCGCGGTCCCCGGCGGCCTTTCCGCGCTCCAGCAGCACCGGCTTGCGGCCCGCGCGTGCCAGCAGCAGGCCGCAAAAGAGTCCGCAGGGGCCCGTGCCCACGATGACCGGCCTGCCGTTGGCGCTTGCACCATCCCTGCCTGCCGGGCCTGTCCCGTGAGGCGCGGTGTAAAGCTCCGGCTCCGCCTTCCGAACCCGTGGCGTGGCACCCAGCCGCCGCAGCACGCGCTCCTCGTCCGCCACCTGCACAAGCAGCGTGTAGCTGAACTCCACATGTCCGCGGCGCGCATCAATGGCCCGCTGCTTGATGGTCACGGCCTGCAATTCCTGTGGCGTGAGTTTCAACACCCTGGCCACCGCCGCGCGCGGCGCCTCCTCCGGGTGATCGACAGGTAAGAGGACTTGGGAAAGTAGGAGCATGGCGCGGCCCCGCGTTCATAAAACCAACCAGGCCCCACGGCAAACCCTTCCTCCTCGGCGGACGTCGCCTGATGGTTCATTCGGGTGACAGTCTTCCGGCGGAAGCGGCGTTCCTGATGCCGCATGATTTCACGCCTCGTTCTTCTTCCCGCGCTCCTCACCGCCTCCCTGTGGGCTGAAAACTGGCCGCAGTGGCGCGGACCGAGGCTGGACGGCACCTCGCTCGACAGCGGCTTCCCGGTCGCCGCGGATGAGAAGAGCCTGGTGTGGAAGGTGGCGCTGCCGGGCAGCGGGCACGCCTCCCCCATCGTGTGGGGGGACCGGATTTTCACGGTGGCGGCCCTGCCGGAGAATGAGGAGCGCGTGCTGCTGTGCCTGGATCGTGCCACGGGGAAGCTGCTGTGGCAGTCCGTGGTGCTCAAGGCGCCGCCGGAGGGCATCCACAAGCTGAACTCCCTGGCCTCCAGCACGCCGGCCACGGACGGGGAGCGCGTGTTCACCGCCTTCCTCGACAACACGCCGACAGAGGCCACGCGGAAGGCCAATGAAGGCCGCGCCATCCCAAAAGGTGAGGTGCCGAAGGGCACGGTGGTCATTTCCGCGCATGATTTCACGGGCAAGCCACTGTGGCAGGCGCGCCCGGGCCTGTTTTCAAGCAAACACGGCTTCTGCTCCAGCCCCGTGGTGTTTGAGGACAAGGTGATCGTGAACTGCGACCACGACGGAGACGGGTACATCGTCGCCCTGGCGCGGACGGACGGAAAGGAGCTGTGGCGCATCGAGCGCCCGAACAAGACGCGCAGCTACTGCGTGCCGCTCATCCGCGAGATCGGCGGTCGCATGCAGATGGTGCTCAGCGGGACGATGTGCGTGACCTCCTACGATCCGCGCACGGGGAAGCTGCTGTGGATCATCGACGGGCCGACGGAGCAGTTTGTGGCCTCGCTCGTGTTCTGCGAGAAAACCGGTCTGCTCTACATGACCGGCGGATTTCCAGAGCATCACCTGCTGGCGATCAAGCCGGACGGCAACGGCAACGTGACGGACACGCACATCGTCTGGCGCACCAACAAGGGCGTGGCCTATGTGCCCTCACCCATCATTGAAGGCGGGCATTTCCTCATCGTGTCCGATTCTGGCGTGGCGCACTGCTTTGACGCCCAATCCGGCGAAATCCTGTGGGAGGAGCGCCTGCGGGAGCATCACGCCAGCCTCGCCAGCGCGGAGGGGCGCGTGTACTTCGTGAATGACTTTGGCGTGCTGCGCAGCATCAAACCCGGTGCCAAATACGATCTGGTGGCCGAAAGCGAGCTGAAGGAGAAGGTGTTTGCCTCCCCGGCGCTGAGCGAGGGGCAGATCTTCATCCGCACGGACAAAAGCCTCGTCTGCCTGGGCAGGCGCGGCGCGCCAACGGCGGCGCGTTGACCGGCCCGGGCGTTTGGATGGCGAAAACAGGTGAAAGCAGGGCGTGTTCCGGGGCGTGATGACCACCGCATGACCCCAGCCCCGTACTCCCGCCGTCATTTCCTCTCCGCCGCGCTCGCCGGTGGTGCCGCCAGCCAGTCCACTGTCCGCGCCGCGGAAGAGAAGGGCAGGGCAGGGCAGTTTCATGAGGAGGCGCGGGACATTCCGCTGACGAATGACGCGGATGTGATCGTGTGCGGCGCGGGGCCTGCGGGCGTGACCGCGGCGATCATGGCGGCGCGCGCCGGGGCAAAGGTGCGGCTCTTTGAGTGGCGCGGCTGTCTGGGCGGTGTGTGGACCGCGGGCCTGCTGGGTTACTTCCTCGACTTCAACAAGCCCGGCTTTGCCAGGGAGTTGCGCGAAAAACTCGACGCGCGTGACGCGCGGGCGAACTCGACCAGCACCAGCCGCTTCTGCTACGACCCCGAGGCGCTCAAGCTGCTGCTGGAGGAACTGTGCGTGGAGGCGGGCGTGAAATTCCAGTTTCACACGAAGGTCTGCGCCGCCTTCAAGGAGGGAAACAGGCTCACCACCCTCGTCACGGAGTCCAAATCCGGCCGCCAGGCGTGGAGAGCGCCCGTGTTCATTGACACGACCGGGGACGGCGACCTGGGCCACCAGGCGGGCTGCGCCTTTGAGATCGGGATGGCGGAGGACTGCCCCTGCCAGCCGATGTCGCTCAACGCGCTGCTCGTGGTGAAGGACGCGGAGGCGCTGCGGGAGTACATCCGCTTCGGGCAGCCAAAGCCGGGTGAGAACTCGGACAGTGAGAAGAAAAAGCGAATCAAGGATGTGCTGGTCAGCACGGGGCACTATCCGTCCTATGCCGGGCCGACGATGTGGCATGTGCGGGACAATCTGATCTTTGCCATGATGAACCACGAGTACGGCATCAAGGCATGGGACGCCGCGGAGATCACCGCGGCCACGGTGAGGGCGCGCGCGGAGATGAACAAGATGGTGGCCGGCCTGCGCGGCCTCGGCGGGCCGTGGGAGGGCATCCAGATCGTGGCCACGGCGGAGCAGATCGGCGTGCGTGACGGCCGGCGCATCAAGGGGCGCTACGTCGTGCTCCAGGACGACCTGGCCAGGGGCGCGCGGCATGAGGACGCGGTCACCCGGGTGACCTTTGGCATCGATGTCCACGCCCTGAGCGCGGATCACAACAAGAAGCACGCCATCATGCCGAAACCCATCGAGATGAAGCCCTATGACATCCCGCTGCGCGCCCTCATCGCGAAAGATGTGGACGGCCTCATGATGGCCGGACGGTGCATCAGCGGCGATTTCATCGCGCATTCGAGCTACCGCGTCACCGGCAACGCCGTGGCGATGGGCGAGGCGGCGGGTGTCACCGCGGCGCTGGCCGCGCTGTCGAAGCGCCTGCCGCACGAGGTTGCCTGGAGCAAGTCGCGGGCGAAAATCGAGGCCTTGTGGCAGAAGGCGTAGTTTTGGCGTGCAAGGGCAGCGTGGGGACCGGAGGCGAATTCATCCTTTGCTTGGCAAACGAACACCGCGGCGCAATCTCCGGCCATCATGCAGGCTTTGATCGAATGGAACGTCATCACGGTGTCGCTGTCGCTTCTCGGGGGCGTGGCGGCGCTGGCGCACATCCTGCTGCGGCATCGGGACCATCGCTCGGCGGCGTTTTGGACAGCGCTTGTGGTCCTCTCCCCGCTGGTGGCGCCGCTGCTGTACCTGTTCCTGGGCATCAACATCCTGCGGCGGCGTGGCAGGCACTACCGGCGTGAGAATCACGAGCCCTGGCACGATCCGGTGCCGGAAAGACCGCTGCCTCTGGCGGTGGACAACGACACAGCACGGGACAACCAGCAACTGGCGGTGACGCTCGACCGCATCAGCCGGTTTTGCTTCACCCACGGCAACACGGTCAGCCCCCGCATCAACGGGGAGGAGGCCATGCCGCGCATGCTGGAGGCGATCCACGGCGCAAAGTCGAGCGTGACGCTGGCGAGCTATATTTTCGAGGCGCACGGCATCGGGCAGGAGTTTGTGACAGCGCTGACGGCCGCGGTGAAGCGCGGCGTGGAGGTGCGGGTGATGGTGGACGACGCGGGCACGCGCTACTCGTGGCCGCCGGTGATCGAGGCGCTGCAAAAGGCCGGCGTGCCCGCGCGGCGCTTCATGCCGAATCATTTCCTGCTTCGCCTGATCACGATGAACCTGCGCAATCACCGCAAAGTCATGGTGGTGGACGGCCGGCGCGCCTTCACCGGCGGGATGAACATCCGCCAGGGAAACATGCTGCTGCAAAACCCGGACCACCCGGTGCAGGACCTGCATTTCGAGATCACGGGCCCCGTGGTGGCGCAGATCCAGCGTGTTTTTGCCGAGGACTGGCAGTTCTGCACCGGCGAGGCGCTGGAGGGGGAGCGCTGGTTCCCGTCGCTGGAGGAGTACGGACGCGCCAGCGCCCTGGGCATCGTGGACGGGCCGGACGAGGACATGGAGGTGATGCCCGCCGCCTTTTTTGCCGCGATCAATGCCGCGCGGGAGGAGATTTTGATCGCCTCCCCTTATTTCCTGCCCACGCCGGTGCTGGTGGCCGCGCTGCGCTTGGCGGCCATCCGCGGGGTGAAGGTGCGCATTGTCACCCCGGCGGTGAACAACATCCCGTTCGTGGCCTGGGCCGCGCAGACCCAGTACCCGCCGCTGCTGGAGGTGGGTTGCCGCATTTTCGAGTCCCCGCCCCCCTTTGACCACTCCAAGATCTTCGTGGTGGACGGCGTGTGGAGCTTCCTCGGATCGACCAACTGGGACCCGCGCAGCCTGAGGCTGAATTTTGAGTTCAACGTGGCCTTCTACGACCGTGCGCTGGCCGCCCGCCTGCGGGAAATCTTCCAGGACAAGCGTGCTTTGAGCCGGGAAATCACCCGCGAGGCCCTGGATGCCGCGCCATGGCCGCAAAAGCTGCGAAACGGCTTTGCCCGGCTCTTCATCCCGCTGCTGTGATTTTCCACGAATCAAAAAAAAAGGGCTGCGGCATTTTTTGAGTGCGGCGGCAGACGGTTTCTGGCACGCTGTCGGCGGATTTTCCCTTCTGCTGAGTTCTTCCCCCCTGCGCTAGCACGATTTCTCATGAAACCAGTATTTGCACCCCTCTTCCGGACCTTGTTATTGATGCTGCTTGCCGGGCATGGTTTGAAAACGGTCCAGGCGGGCAACACCTGGGACGGAGGCGGCGGGAACAATCTGTGGTCGAACAGCCTGAACTGGAGTTTCGACACGCTGCCTGGCTACGGCACGCTCGTTTTTGACGGTGCTTTGCAGACGACGAACGTGATCGACTCGGTCGTGAACATGAACCAGGTGAACTGGAACGGGGCCATGCCCTGGGTGCTCAACAGCACCGGGCCGGGCCATCTCATGCTCTATGACAATGGCGGCACGCAGGCGAAGCTGGAGAATTACGGCAGCGTGGGCGTGACGATCAACGCACCGATCACCTTTGCCGCGACGGCGGGGGCGAATTTCGGCGAGATCAACGCGGTGAGCGGCAGCATGAATTTCACCGGCGGCACGCTGACAGTAAACGGCAGCGCGGTGAACGGGATCAAGCTCTTCGGCGGAGGCGGCAATGATGTGAGCTTTGCGAACACCGTGGACGCCAGCGGAAAGTGGTTTGGCTTCACCAGCACGAACTCGCAGAGCGTGACCATCGCCAGCGGGGCGAATGTGACTACCGGGGACTGGTATGTGATGAACGGTGGCACGCTGAAGCTGGCTGGCGGCACGCTGACGACCAGCGCGGTACGTCTGGGTGGTGATTTTGGCACCACGGGCAATCAAAACCAGACCCTCGGCGGCACTTTGGCCCTCACCGCGCCGACGGGAGGCATCAGCTTTGGCGGCACCATCAACACGGTGGGCGGAAACACCTCGAACGCGCTGCTCATCAGCTCGCAAAACGCCACGGGCACGAACACGCTCACGGGCGGCATCTTTTTGGACAGCGATCTCAAAATCCAGCAGATGCCCGGCGCGGCGCTGACGACCTCGACGGGCACTTTCGATGTCAAAGCGCAGAAATTGACCGTGGAGGCCGGAGCGATGTCCACGGTGACGATTTCGCAGGCGTTGACGAGCAGCCTCGCGGCGGGCGGCAGCCTCGTGAAGGAAGGAAATGGCACGCTGGTGCTCTCCAGCACCTCCAACAACTACACCGGCACCAGCACCGGCTCGCTGAATGCGAACGGCACACAAATCTTCGCGGGCACGCTGGCCATCGCAGGCGATGGCAGCCTCGGTTTGGTGCCCTCCAGCGCTTACAATAATGTGCAATTCACTGGCAGCGGCACGCTGCGAGCCGATGCGACGATGACGCTGAGCGCGAATCGCAACATCAGCGTCGCCAGCAGCCAGACAGCGACGTTTGACAGCAACGGCAACACGCTGCGCATCAACGGGGTCATCAATGGCAGTGGAAACATCGCCGTCACGGGCGCAGGTAATGTGACCCTGGCGGCGAACAACACCTACTCCGGCGGCACCAATGTCTCCATAGGCAGCACGCTGCGAATCGGCGCAGGCGGTAGTACGGGATCGCTGGGCGGCGGCTCGGTGGTCAACGACGGCGAGGTGATTTTCAACCGCACGGCGAGCTACACGCTCTCGAATGCGATGAGCGGCACGGGGGCGCTCACCAAGCAGAACTCCAACACGCTTTTCATCACCGGCACGAAGTCCTACATCGGAAACACCACCATCTCCGCGGGCACGCTGAGCCTCGGCAATCCGAGCGTGAATGGCATGACGGAGATCATCACTTACAGCGACGGCGCTTTGAGCCCGTCCAGCAGCATCGTGAACAACGCCACGCTGCGTTTTGCCCGTCAGACCGCCAATCAAGGCACGCACTTCGGGCTCATCTCCGGCACGGGCGACCTGCGGGTGGAATACGGAGCAGTCAGGCTGGATGCCAGCAACTCCTTCTCGGGAAAGATATCGATCATTCCAGGATCAGGCATCGGGAATAATCCCTCCATCACCTTCAATTCCATTGGTGATGTTGGCGGTGGTCCCAGCGCTCTCGGAGCGCCCGCCACCGTGAGCAACGGGACCATCGACCTCGGCACTACGTCGCAGGCGACTGCCAAGACATCGAGCCTCATCTACTATGGTGGTGGTCATACCTCGGACCGTGTGCTTAATCTCAGCTCGCAGGACGATGACGTGAAACTGAGCCATATCGGCTCCGGATTGCTCAAATTCACCAGTGATCTCACCGCCACCGGAGCGGGCTCGAAGCTCTTTGAACTGAATGCTTCGGCGGCGGCCACGGGCGAGCTGGCCGGAGCAATCCCGAACAACAGCGTCTCGAACGTTACCAGCGTGAGCAAAACCGGGTCTGGCACTTGGATTCTCAGCGGGACGAACACTTACACAGGACCCACCACGGTCTCCCAGGGTGTTCTGCAAATCGGCAGCGGTGGCACCAGCGGCTCGATCTCTCCGAGCAGCAACATCTCCATCTCCACCGGGGCGAGGCTTGCGTTCAATCGCAGCGACACCGTGACGCAGGGCACGCATTTCGAGACCTCGCTGAGCGGCGGTGGTGCGCTGCGGCAGGATGGAAGCGGCACGCTGGTCCTCACCGGCACAAACACCTACTCCGGCGGTACCACGATCAACGCGGGCACGCTGCAAATCGGCAATGGCGGCACCACCGGCACGCTTGGCAGCGGATCGATCACCAACAACGCTATGCTGGCTGTGAACCGCAGTGACACGGTAACTTTCACCACGGACATCACGGGCACCGGTGGTTTTGAGCAGATGGGGACAGGAACGACGGTCTTCGTCGGCTCGAAGTCGTATGAAGGAAACACCCTCATCAGCGGCGGCACGCTTCAGCTTGGAAACGGGGCCTCTTTCGGCGCGGCAGGCATCGGCAGCATCACGAACAACGGCGCTCTGGTGCTCGATAATGACACTTCGGCGATGTTTAGCCAGACGGTGAGCGGCAGCGGCATGCTGACGAAGAACGGCAGCGGCAGCCTGCAAATCCTTGGCGGCCTGAACACCTTCGCCGGCCTCACCACCATCGCCGAGGGCACTTTGGAGGTCATGACAACCAACGCCATGGGCAGCACCGCCGCCGGGACCGTGGTGCAGAGCGGCGCGACGTTGTGGCTGAAAAATCACTACAACGCCGCCGAGCCGCTCACGCTCAATGGCACCGGCGATGGCGGCGCGGGTGCCCTGCGCACCTCCAGCGGCTACAACGTGAGCTACGCCGGCCCCATCACCGCCGCCACGGATGCCACCATCTCCGTCACGGACTCCCTCACGCTCACCGGCGGCCTGGTACAGGATGGCGGCAACTTCAGGATCAATGGCGGCGGCACACTGAACATCAACACGACGGGCATCAGCGGCTCCAGCCCTTACCCAGGCTTTCTGATTGAAGGAACGACGGTGAATCTGAATGCGGCGAGCACGCTGGACGGCATCATATCCGTCACCAACGGCGGCACCCTCAATGCAAACGTCGCAGGAGCCTTTCCTGCATCTCCCCGCGCCTATGTGGCGCTCGATAACAACAATCTGAATGGCGCTTCCACGCTCGTTCTTGGCGCATCCCAGTCCCTCTCCTATCTGGAGGGTGCCATCAGCTCGACGGTCGATCTCGGCTCTTACACGCTGACGCTTGGCTCCGGCGATCCTCCGGGCGGCCCGGTCAGCATGAGCGGCACGATAACCGGCACGGGAAATCTGGTCAAAGATGGCACCAACTGGCAAAAAATCGAAGGGGTGAGCAACACCTACACGGGCACCACCACGATCGCTGGCGGCACCCTCCTCATCTTCGGCGACGAGAGCCTCGGCGCGGTGCCCGGTGCGCCCGAAAACAAGCTGTTCTTCACCGGCAATGGCACGCTCTGGTCGGATGCTGGCAGTTTCAGCCTGCATGCCAACCGCGGGATCAGCATCTCCAGCGGCGTCACCGGCACCTTGAGCAATGGCGGTAACACTTTTACCATCAACGGTGCCATCAGTGGTGATGGAAATCTGGCCTCCGCCGGGTCTGGCATGACGGTGCTCAACGGCTCCAACACTTACTCAGGAACCACCACGGTGAACGCGGGCGTGCTCTCCATCGGCAGCGGCAGCACCAGCGGCACTCTGGGAGCGGGTGATGTGGTCATCGGCAGCGGTGCCGAGCTGCGCTTCAACCGCAGCAACGCCTATGAGGTAAGTATCGCCATTAGTGGCGCGGGCGATCTCCGCCAGAGCGGCAGCGGCACCGCCACCCTCAGCGGAGGCAACAGCTACTCTGGCACCACTTTTGTCAGCGGTGGTACGCTCGAAGTGCAGGTGAACAACGCCCTCGGCACCACGGCGGGTGGCACGCAGGTGGCCAGCGGAGCCACGCTGCGGCTCGATAATGTCAACTACGCCACGGCGGAAAGCCTGTCGTTGTCGGGGCTCCTTCAAAGCGCCGGGTCGTCCGTGTGGGCGGGTGGCATTCAGGTGTCCGGGGGCGGTGCCGGAATCGACGTCGGAGACAGCTCGGGGGACAGTCTGACTGTGAATGGCTCCCTGTCATTGGTGGGGGATGCCAATTTGAGCGTTCAAGGAACGGGCGAGATCACACTTGCGGGAGGATTGTCTGGTGCCTCGTCCAGCGGCCAGATTTCGCTCCAGTCCGGTGCCAAGACGGTGCATCTTTCGGGCAGTTCCAGTTTTGCAGGCACTATAATCGCTTCTAGCGCCCACACGATCCGCCTTGGGATGAACGAGGTCTTTGCCGGTCCAGAGCTCCCGGTCATCGGCTTCATCGGAGGTGGTCATCTTGATCTCGCGGGATATTCCGTCACGCTGAACTCGCTCTACGGCGTGGGTTACACCGTCGGCAACAGCGCGGCGGGTGAAAACGCGGTCATCACATTCGCCGGAGCGCCGAGAACCCTCACGAATGTAAGTAGTGTGTCCGATGGCGCGGGCACCGTGGGGATTACCCGCGCAGCAGGGGGAGAGCTTCAGATGAGCTTCAATTCCTATTCGGGCCTGACGACGGCACAGTCCGGCGGCTGGATCGAAGCCGAGAGCAACAATGCGCTGGGCAGCGCGCTCGGAGGCACCGTGGTGGAAAGCGGAGGAGCGCTTGCCCTGGGGAGCGCTTTTTTCCCGAATGTGAACTACACCACCGCCGAACCCCTCACGATCAACGGGAATGGCATCAGCGGCAGCGGGGCACTTTATGCGAACGGCACCAGCAGCTTTGCCGGGCCGATCACTGCCGCCACAGATGCCACGATCAAGTCTGGCGGCACGCTCACGCTCACCGGTGGCCTCGTCAAAGACGGCACCACTCTCACGCTGGCAGGCAGCGGCATCTTCAACATCAACACGACCGGCATCTCCGGCTCCAGTCCTAACAGTGACCTCATCGTCGATGGAGCAACGGTGAACCTCAACGCGGGGAATACCTACAACGGCCCCACTTTCGTGCAAAACGGGGGCACTTTGAATGCCAATGTCATCGGCGCGATGCCCACCTCTCCGCGCTCCGCCGTGCATCTGGACCCCGGCCTCTCCAGCGGCTCCACGCTGGCGCTCGGTGCCTCGCAGGAGGTCGAGTTTGTCAGCGGGGCGATCAGCTCGTCGATCAACCTCGGCAGCCACACCCTCACTGTGGGCGGAAACGCGCCGTCGAACGCGCCTTTTGCGGGTGTCATCAGTGGATCGGGTGGCATCGTGAAGGACGGCAGCAATGGCTGGACGCTCACCGGCACAAACAACACCTACTCCGGCAGCACCACTCTCGCAGGAGGCACGCTCGGCATCTATGGCGATGGCAGCCTGGGACTGGCTCCGCCGACACCGGAAACCACGCTCTTTTTCACGGGCAACGCCACCCTTCAGGATGCCAGCAACCACGTTTTCCTCGACCCCAACCGTGGCATCAGCATCGCCAGTGGCGTCACGGCTACTTTTGACGCCAACGGCAATACCTTCACCGTGGGAGGCGCCATCTCGGGAAGCGGCCATCTTTCGACCCAAGGCAATGTCACTCTCACCGGGACGAACTCCTACATCGGAGACACAGGCATCCTCACCGGTGTGCTGTCTGTCGGGGATGGTGGCTCCGCGGGCACGCTGGGCAGCGGTGATGTGTTGATCGAGGCTGGTGCGGAACTGAGGATCAACCGCGACAATGCGATCACGGTCATCAATGACATCAGTGGCGCGGGTGGTGTCAGACAGGCGGGCAGCGGGACCACCACGCTGGGCGGACTCAACACCTATGCCGGCGGTACGGTGGTCAGCGCCGGCGTGCTGCGTGTCCAGTCAGACAATGCCCTCGGCTCCACCTTGGGTGGCACGACGGTGGACGGGACTGCGGCGCTGCTCCTGGACAACGTCACCTATTCCGCTGCCGAGGCTCTCCAGCTCAGCGGCACGCTCAGCAACTCCGGCACAAGCTCCTTCGCAGGTGCCATCACCAACAACCTGGGCCTCATCAGCGCCGGGGGCGGCAGCCTCACTCTCTCTGGTGGCATCGACCTGGCAGGCAGCCAGCTTCAATTCCATGGCGGAGGCACCGTCAACATCACCGGCAATGGCATTTCGTCCTCGGCACCGGATGTCGGCTTCCTCATCGACGGGACCACGCTCGTGCTGGCTGCGGCCAGCAGCTTTGAGGGACCGGTTTTTGTCGATAACGGCGGCATCCTGCGTCTCGGCGCGGCCAATGTGCTGCCCTCCAGCCCCACGGTGGAACTGCACCTCCCTGACGGCGATTTCGACCTCAACGGTTTCTCCACCACCGTCAGCGCCCTTGCCGGCACGGACTTCAGCATCATCACGAACAGCGGGGCTGGGGCGGGTGTCACGCTTGTGGTCAATGGCGGCGCCGCCTTCTCCTTTGCAGGTGTCATTCAGGACGGTCTCGGCACCGTTTCGCTCGAACGCGATGGCACGGGAACCACCGTTCTGGAGGGTGCCAGCACTTACTCCGGCACCACCAGCATCAACAGCGGCAGCATCCAGCTCAGCGGCTCTGGAAGGCTCGGTTCAGCCGCTGGCGGCACCACCGTGGCATCCGGCGCGGCCTTGGAGCTGCAAGGTGTGAACTACACCGCCGCCGAGGCCTTGACCATCAACGGCACCGGCATCAGCGGCAGCGGCGCTCTTTTTAGCAGCGGCACCAGCAGCTTTGCCGGACAAATCACTGCCGCCACGGACGCCACGATCAAGTCTGCCGGCACGCTCACCCTGACCGGCGGTCTGGTGAAAGACGGCACCACGCTCACCCTCGCGGGTTCCGGCACCATTCATATCAACAACACTGGCATCAGCGGCTCCAGCCCGAACAGCGATCTCATCGTCGATGGGGCTACCGTGGTGCTCAACACCGCCAGCAGCTACAATGGCCCCACCACTGTTCAAAACAGCGGGACCCTGAAACTTGGCATCAGCAACGCCATGCCCACCACGCCGTACAGCGCCCTCTCGCTCGTCACGGGCGGCACATTCGACCTCAATGGCAACTCCGACACCATCGCCTCGCTCAGCGGCACCGGCACCGTCACCAATGGAGTGCCAGCTACCGGCAGCCTGACGCTAGGCAGCAATGGCAGCGGCAGCTTCAGCGGCGCCATCACCGGCGATATCTCGCTCAACAAAACCGGCAGCGGCATTCAAACCCTCAGCGGAGCCAGCACTTACGGCACCGCTGCCGTTGCCATCACCACCATCACGCAGGGCACGCTGAACCTCACCAACACCAGCGGCTCCGCCACCGGAGAAAGCGGCGTGGTCCTCAATCCCACCGGCACGCTTGCAGGCACGGGCAGCATTCAGCCAGGCGCAGGCAAATCCGTCTATCTCAACGGCACCTTCGTCGTGGGCGATGCCACGCTCGGCTCACCCGTCGCCTCCGAATTCGCCATCACCACCACAGGCGGAGGCACGATGAACGTCGGCAGTACCGCCACGCTGGAATTTGACCTCTTCACCGGTGCCGGCCTCGGCAGCAACAACGCCATCCCCACCGCCGCGGACATTCTCACGCTGCAAGGCGACGCCACCTTTGCCACCGGCTCCATTTTGGAGATTGGCAATCCCAACGCCATGAGCGGCTGGCTCGTCGGCGACTCCTGGCGCATCTGGGACACCACCGGTGCCGGCGCTTTGAGCGGCGTCCTCGCCGTCGTCGGCCCAAATCTCGGCGGCGCAGGCTTCTGGGACTTCAACATGGCCTCCGGCGTCCTCAGCATCGTCGCCGTGCCGGAGGCATCTCGCAGCCTGCTGCTCCTGCTGGCAAGTCTGGGATTCGGGCTAAGGCGCCGTCGTTGACGCCTATCCGGGTGATTAAGGTGTGCGAGGCTTGGTCATTTGGCTAATTGACCCTCATGGCCGTTTTTCATATAACCGAACCGAATTCGGGGAAAACTCCGGCTTCACCTCCTTCCACGATCTCTGCCACTGTTGTGCCCAATGAAAATGATTCGCTCCTTCCTCATCGCCGTGCTCTTCGCCCCGGGCGCTGGTTTTGGTGCTGTCGGTATTTTTGACGCCTTTGCCTTCACCCGTGTGAACGGCGGGGGGCTTAATTTTTACGATGTCGGTGCTGCCACCGGCAACCCTGACTTCCACAGCGCGGTTTTGGGCACCTTCAATCGCTTCACTGACACGCTGGAGCTTGGAGGACAGCAGAAGTCCTACAAAAACGATGGTTCGGATGTGACCAGCCACAGTATTTGGTGGCGGATTCAGGAGGTGGGAGGCTCCTTCACCTCCGTGGCCATGCCTTGGCAGTTGGATCTCGTCACCCCTGGCGATCAACAGTGGGGCGGCGATTCCCAGGGGGGCAATGGCGACCCGCTTGAGTTGTCCAGCAATGTCTTCGCGGGCCTGCTCAACGGCACCTACACGCTCCAGGTCTTTACGCAGATCACCACCAATGGTGTCAACGCGCCTTCGGTCGTGCAAAACAACAACGGTGGTTCATTCTTCAACGCCACTTTCACCCTTGTGCCCGAGCCTTCGAGGGTGCTGTTTTTGATGGCGGGAATTTCCTCCCTTTCCCTGCGCCGCCGGCGCGCCTGATCAACTTCGACTCCTACGCTGCGGAGTCCTGGCTGAGCCCAAAGAGGTCTGGTTTTCCCGCAAAGCGGGCCATTCTCCGTTACGACCGATGATGGTTGTGGCTTGAGAAACGACCCAAGGAAACAGGCCGGACGCGCCCAACGTGCGCATCCGGCCTTCGCTGTACCTTGCACCAAACTGTGAGAGAGGATTTCCTCAGAAGTTGATTTGCGCCTGGATGCCGAGGTAGTGGTAATTCACATCGCGGTAGCGGGGACCTGCCGCGGCGGGGTTGTCCAGCGTGTTTGTTCTCGTGCCAGTGGAGTACATAAGAGTCAGCTCCAGCTCGGGGTAGGGGATGTATTCCAGGCCGAAGGCGATCTCATCCACACGGTTGCGCGGAGCATTGGCGGCGAATTTGCGCGCGCCATCAAAAGTCTGCCAGCGCAGGAAGGGGATCAACTCCGCCTGATTTGGGAAAACATGGCGATAGACGGCCTGCACGAAGCCGCCGGAGGTGTTCTGGCTGCTGATGGTGCGCATGTCGCTGCTGAGCATGGGCTCGCGTCCCCAGGTCCACTCCGCTTCGAGGCCAAAGGGCTGCGGGTAGAGGATGGCGTTGATCGCGACACGCTCATCACGCACGCCGCGTGAGTCAAAGCTGGGCGTGCCAACGCCGGGGATGGCGGCAGCAGTTGGCACATAACGCCCGCTGAAGTAGCTGGCGCCGACCTCGAGGATCTGGCCGTTGTCGAACTCAAACGGCCAGGCGGCGCGGGCGATATAATGCACATCGCCGTTGCGGTCCGCATTGTTGATGCCCTGGCCGCTATACACACCGAAATT
Organism: Verrucomicrobiaceae bacterium; assembly: GCA_015075365.1. Lineage (GTDB taxonomy): Bacteria > Verrucomicrobiota > Verrucomicrobiia > Verrucomicrobiales > Verrucomicrobiaceae > Prosthecobacter. Next base: position 55,478 of record JABTUN010000002.1, on the reverse strand, counting down.
GAGCACGCCGTAGTCGCCGGAGCCACGCAGGCCCATTTTGACCAGATCCTTGAACATGTTGCGCTTTTCATACGGTGCCCAGATGAAGTAGGCACCGAGATCGCGTTCGCCCTCGACGGCGGAGTTGAGCGCGTCAGGGCGCTCCAGCGCGTAGCGGTTCTGGGAGGACTGCATGTTGGTGAAGCCGTAGGGCACCTTGGAGAGGCCCAGTCGCACGCGGAACTCGCGGGCGGGGTCCAGGGAGACGTCCGCATAAACATCACGGGCCTGGAGGGCGTTCACCCCGCCGACGCCCGCCATGTAATCTGACTGCAAATACAGGAACAAATGATCGGTCACATCCCCGCTGAGCACCAGACGCCCGCGGCGAATGCCGATGCTCTGTGTCTCGCTCACAAACGCGTCATTGGCCTGGTTGACCCCGGGATTGTCATCATCTCCCAGGATGCCGATGAAGCGGGTCTGGATGTAGCCGCGCAGTTTCACGCGCTCATACCATTTGTCGGACAGCAGGGCGTCGATGTCGGCCTTGCTGAGCGTGGAGGGGGAGGTGTTGTCACTGATGCGGGTGAGTTCCTCGATCTGCCCTTTGGTGTTCAGGAGGGTCGATTCGAGGTTTTCCACCTTCGACTCCGTCTGCTCCAGACGCTTGACAATGGCTGGCGGTGGGGCGGATGCGGGCGGCGGAGTGGTTTTCTGCTTGGCCGCGTCCTCCGCGCGCATCGTCTGCATCAGGAGATCATATTCATCCGCGGTGATGGACCCCTTTTGCTTCAAAATAAAAAAAAGCTTCTCCATAGCCGGACTGGCGCTGACGGGCAGGGAAGGGGGCAGGGCGATGGAGCAGGCCATGAGGAGGGCCAGCAGGCGGCTGGTGCCACGCAGGGGAGTCGAGGTGAGCATGGATGGATGTGACAAGAGTGTTGCGGAGTATGGTGGTATGGCCGCGGCATGTGGGAAAATGTCACGGTACCGTTTCATAATTGATGGAGGGCATCCGACGCCAGAGCTCCAATGTTACGATTCTGTCACATTCAGTTGTTGGCGGAGTGTGACGCTTTGTTCACTGTCTGGCGGTGGTTGCCTGCCTCATGGCACCTCACCGTCCACCCATCCTTCATGAAACACGCCCTCACCACCCTCCTCTGCTCCCTCCTCGCCGCTACCGGCCTCCAGGCCCAGTCCACCCTGCGCATCCGTGGCTCCGACACACTCGGCGCGAAACTCATCCCCTCCCTCGCCGAGTCCTTTAAGAAGACCGGCGGGAAGGTCAGCTTTGACATCGCTGCAGAGGGCTCCTCCACCGCCTTCACCAATCTTGCCGCCGGCACCGCCGAGATCGGCATGTCCTCCCGCAAGGTGAAGGCCGACGAGCGCACGCTTTGCCGCAGCAAATCGATCGACCTCAACGAAATCGAGCTCGCCTGGGACATGATCACTGTCGTCGTGAACAAAAACAATCCCGTCGCTGACCTGTCAAAGAAGCAGATCATGCAGATTTTTGCCGGAGACATCACCGACTGGAGCGAAGTCGGGGGCACCCCCGGCCCGATTTCCGTGTATACCCGCAATACCTCCTCCGGCACCTATCGTGATTTCATGACCATGGCCATGAAGGGACGCGAATATGCCAAAAACAGCCAGAAAATGGCCGGCAACGAGCAAATCGCCGCCGAAGTCGGCAGCAATCCGAACGGCATCGGCTACGTCGGCTACGCCTACGCGGGTGCTCGGGGCATCAAGGTCGTCACCATCGGTGGTGACGCGCCGAACCCGAACGCGGTGAAGGACTACCCGCTGGCCCGCCCGGTCTTCCTCTACACCAACGGCCAGCCTGCCGGCAATACCAAGGCGTTCATCGACTTCTGCCTCAGTCCCGCTGGTGCCGCCATCATGACCAAGGCCGGGTTCACCCCGCTGGGCGCGCTGAAATGATTTCGTGAATTGACCGCCTGCCGTCTCCGGCGGAAGAAAGCCCTTCTTCCGCCGGATTTTTCTTTTTCGCGAAAGCATGCCCTCAGACTCCACCACGCCCCCAGGCTCCCTCGGCAGCAAGATTCTGCGCCGCGGACGCCGCACCGTGCTGGGCATGGACCCGCAGGGGCTCATCAAGAACTTCTTCGGAGCCAATTCCAGCATCGCCATCATCGTGCTGGTCCTCATCATGGTCTTCCTCCTGCGGGAGGGCGCCGGATTCCTCTCCACCTATCATCATGAGTTGGAAATCTACCGCAAGGCCGGCCTGGAGTTCTGCGACATCGCCGACACGCCGCTCAAGCAGCAGCAATCCATGGCCAGCGCCCTCCGACGCGCCCTGAGCATGGAATTGGAGCCTTTGGTCAAAAACGCCCGTGAACGCCGTGACGCCGCCTTTCTCTACAAGCGGGCGCTCGACGAAAAGAGCGCCGAAGGAGCCGCTGTCTTCGAAAACAGCCTGCTTTTCACCCCTGGGGAGAAAAACCAGATCAAATCCGAGATCGCAGCCCTCACGCCGGAGAGCATCGACCTGCCGCCCACGCTGCAAAAACTCGCCGCTGAGTTCACCGAGAAAGACCGCGAGGCCAAAAAAACCTTCAGGGCCATCATCGAGGCCGAGGAGATCTTTGAAGAAGCCACCGAGCCGGTCGCTGAAATCCTGGATGAGCTCAAAACGCACGCCACGGAGACCAAGGAGGCCGCCAACGAGTTCCACACCCTGGAGGTCGGCCGCCAGCAACTCCTTGGTGCCGCCGCTTCTGCGCATGGCGCTGAGAAAGATGAATTCCTCAAAGAAGCCGAGTTGAGCCGGGTGGATGCGCCCGACTACGCGGCGCGCATCGAGACGATTCTCGAACAACGCGACGACCTGTCCAAAGCCCTGGGAGAGTATGCTGCCGCCGTGGAAGAGGCCGTGAAGCCCTTGCAAAGCGACGGTCTCAGCCCCGAGGCGGCAAAACTCATCGCCTCGGTGCAAAAGGCGCTCCCCACGCATCTCAATCACATCCAAAACGCCGCCCGGAACCTCAAGGCATGGAAATGGGACGAGCCGGTTTCCTTCTGGCGCGCGGTCAGTTCTTTCGCCTTCGGCACGGGCTGGATCACCAACAGTTCCTGGCAGGATTTTTATGGTGTCGTGCCGCTTTTGACCGGCTCGCTGCTGATCAGCTTCGTCGCGCTCCTCATCGCCACGCCCATCAGCGTCACCGCGGCGATTTACACGAATCAATTCGCCACGGATCGTGAAAAAGAGCTCATCAAGCCCGTCATCGAGTTCATCCAGGCCATCCCCTCCGTCGTGCTCGGCTTCATCGGCATCGCGGTGGTCGGCGATTTGATCAAAGGGGTCAGCCAGTGGGAGTTTCTGAGCTGGATTCCCGGTTTCCCCATTCAGGAGCGCCTCAACATCTTCAACGCCGGCTGCCTGCTCGCCTTCATGGCCGTGCCCACCATGTTCAGCCTCTCCGAGGACGCCCTCAACAACGTCCCGCGCTCCTACGCCGAGGCAAGTGACGCGCTCGGTGCCACGAAGCTGCAAACCGTCTTCCGCGTCATCGTCCCCGCCGCCATCTCCGGCATCCTCTCCGCCATCCTGCTCGGTCTCGGCCGCGTGATTGGCGAGACGATGGTCGTCCTGCTCGTCGCGGGCAACCGCATCGCCATTCCTGACTTTGGCGACGGACTCGGCGTCATCTTCCAGCCCGCGCACACGCTGACGGGCATCATCGCGCAGGAACTCGGCGAGGTCTCGCGCGGATCGAGCCACTGGCAGGCGCTTTTCATGGTGGGCATCCTCCTGTTCGTCATCTCTCTCTCTGTGAACTGGTGCGCGCGCACCATCGCGAAACGTTTCGAGCATTCAAAGGCATGAACAACCCCTTCGCCGGCGACCATTCCAGCATCCAGCGACGCGAGACCGCCGCGCGCTGGCTCCTGCGCCTGGGCAGCTATGTGGTTGTGCTTACCACCGTGGCTATTTTCGCCTTCATCACGGTCAAGGGCCTGCCGCATGCCGTGAAGCCCGGATTTCTCACGGAACTCACCAGCACCCTTCATGTCATCGAATCCAAAGACGGGAAGGTTTTCAAAACCAACCCCGTCGAGGCAGATGTGATCAAAAAACGGCTCGGTGAGGGCTTCCAGAGCGAAAAAACCATCTCCTACTCCGGCGGCGGCATCCTCGGTCCCATCGTCGGCACCGCGCTGCTCGTCGTGGTGAGCGTCAGCGTGGCTCTCTTCCTTGGCGTGTGTTGCGCCATCTACCTCAGCGAGTATGCGAAGAAGGGGAAATTCATCGAAATGGTGCGTCTGGCCATTTTGAACCTCGCAGGCGTGCCTTCGGTCGTCTTTGGTCTGTTCGGCCTTGGAGCGTTTGTGCTCACCGCCCCTGTTTTGACGGGCACGCCGGCGGACAGGGCCATCTTCGTCATTCCGCTCGGCTTCACGAACCTCAGCTTCCAAGGTTGGGACACCTGCGTGCTCTCCGGCGGCTTCACCCTGGCCTTCGTCATCCTGCCCGTCATCATCACCGCCAGCGAGCAGTGCCTGCAAGCTGTGCCGCAGGGCTTTCGCGAGACCAGCATGGCCCTCGGTGCCACGCGCTGGCAGACGATCTGGCGCAGCGTGCTGCCCTTTGCCACGCCCGGCATTCTCACTTCGACCATTCTCGGCATCGCGCGTGCCGCCGGTGAGACTGCGCCGATCATGTTCACCGCCGCGCTCGCCTTCAAAGACAAGCTCCCGTGGCAAAAGGACCTCCCGCCGCTGCCTGCGGATGCCGGCATGTTCGCGCACTGGGAGCAGAGCGTACAGCGCTTCCTCGGCATCTTCACCGAGAGCGTGCAGGCGTTGCCGTATCACATCTACACCCTCGCCGCGAAGATCCCGCAGAACGAATACTCCGAGCAGGCCCAATACGGCTCCGTCTTCGTCTTCCTCGTTCTCGTCGCCTCGCTCGCCGCCACGTCGATCTGGCTGCGCATTCATCTTCGCAAAAAGTACAAGTGGTAATGCCCGAAAGCGTCCCAACAGCCGCCAAACCCGCTCCTGTCGTGCAAGTGCGCGACATGGACTTCCGCTACGGCGACAAAACCGCGCTCCACGGCATCAGCCTGGAGGTCGAATCCCATCGCGTCACCGCCTTGATCGGCCCGTCGGGTTGCGGAAAGAGCACGCTGCTGCGCTGCATCAACCGCATGAACGACCGCGTGGCCGGCGCACGCGTTTCGAAGGGCGAAATCCTCGTCAAAGGCAAGAACATCCACGACGCCGATGTCGATCTCACGCAACTGCGCAGGCAGGTCGGCATGGTCTTCCAGAAGTCGAACCCTTTCCCGAAGACCATTTACGAAAACGTGGCTTACGGCCTCCGCGTGCACGGTGTGAAGGACAAGACCTCGCTTGATGAGGCCGTGGAGCGGTCGCTCACCCAGGCCGCGTTGTGGGACGAGCTCAAAGACCGCCTGAACGCCCATGCGCTCGGCCTTTCCGGCGGCCAGCAGCAGCGCCTGTGCATCGCTCGCGCCATCGCCACCATGCCGGATGTGCTTTTGATGGATGAACCCTGCTCCGCGCTCGATCCCATCGCCACGCTGAAGATTGAGGAGCTCATCACGCAGCTCGCGCGGAACTACACCGTCGTCATCGTCACGCACAACATGCAACAGGCCGTGCGCGTGAGTGACTTCACCGCCTTCCTCCACCTCGGCAAGCTCGTCGAATTCGCCCCTACCGAGGAACTCTTCACCAATCCCCGCGAGAAACTGACCGACTCGTATCTTCGCGGGACGTTCTCATGATTTTTCCCTGATGCCCGCCGAAGCTCCAGCATCCACCGAACACCCCCTGATCTCCGTCGAGCGCTTCAACTACGCCTATGGGGACCACCAGGTGCTCTTCGATGTCGATCTGCCGATCCGCAGCGAGGACGTCACGGCCTTCATCGGCCCGTCCGGTTGCGGCAAGAGCACGCTGCTGCGCAGCATCAACCGGATCAACGACCTCGTGGACAGCGCCCGCGTCGTCAGCGGCACCATCAAGATCGACGGCGTCGATTTGTACTCGCCGCTGGTCGATCCCATCGCGTTGCGACGCCAGGTCGGCATGGTGTTCCAGAAGTACAATCCGTTTCCGCGCAGCATCTTCGAAAACGCCGTTTATGGCCTCCGCGTCGCCGGCATCACTGACAAAGCCGAGCTGCTCGACGCCGCCGAGCGCAGCCTGAAGGCCGCCGCGTTGTGGGATGAGGTCAAAGACCGCCTCCACGAGCTCGCCACCGGCCTCTCCGGCGGTCAGCAGCAGCGTTTGTGCATCGCCCGCGCCATCGCGCTCGAGCCGCGCATCCTGCTCATGGACGAGCCCTGCGCCGCGCTCGATCCCATCGCCACCGCACGCATCGAGGAGCTCATTTTCCAGCTCCGTGACCGCTACACCTTCGTCATCGTCACCCACAACATGGAGCAGGCCAAGCGCATCGCGGACCGCACGGCCTTCTTCTACAAGGGCAGGGTCGTCGAGACAGGCGAGACGCTGGACCTTTTTACGAAGCCGAAGAACAAGCTGACCGAGGACTATGTCACAGGTCGTCTGACGTAGCTCCTGAGATCTCCGCCTCTTTAGGCTCGCGGCCGGTGCGGGCGCAGAAGTCACCATAGGTCATGACCTCGAAGCGTCCGTCGTGGAACTCAACGACGGCTGTGAGGGACTCCACCCAGTCGCCGGAGTTTAGATAGTGAATCTCGCCGAGCATCTTGTCTGTGGGCGTGTGAATGTGGCCGCAGATGAGGCCGGCGCAATGCCGCCAGCGGGCCAGCTCGACGACCTGCTCCTCCCACAGGACCATGGGGCTGACCTTGGCCTTGACCTTGGCCTTGGCCCATTTGGCAAGGGAGAAGGGCTCCTTGCCCATCAAGCCGCGGACCCAGTCGATCACACGATTGAAACGCAGCAGGAAGTTGTAACCGTAGCCTCCGAGCTTCGCCAGCCATGCGTGATTGGTCGTCACAGCGTCAAATCCGTCACCATGCACCACGAGGTAGTCTCCGCGGGTGGTGTGATGGACGTGCTCCTCGCAGAGGGACAGATTGTCGAGCTGGATGGGGATGAAGCGGTCGAGGATGTCGTCGTGGTTGCCGCGCAGGTAGATGACCTCGGTGTTCTCCTTTTCCATTTTGCGCAGGACGGTGCGGATGAAACCGGTGTGGCTGTGGTTCCAGCCTCCGAGGCGCTTGAGGTGCCATGCGTCGATGATGTCGCCGTTGAGGATGAGCTTCTCGCAGAGGGTGTGGCGCAGGAAATGGGCCGCCTGGAGCGCCTTGCAGTCCTTCATGCCCAGATGCACATCGGAGATGATCACCGTTTTGCATCGGAGCTTGGTCTTTTCACGGATGGGGGTTATGTCGCTCATGCGGTGCGTGCGCCGGCCAGCTCCGATTCAAATTGCTCGATGACCCGGGCCCAGCCGAAGTCGCCGGCGGCCTGCCGTGCCGCCTGGCGCAAGGCGGGGTCGTTCCAGCGGGCGGATGTGTGCAGGGTCTGTTTCACAAATGCATTCTCGTCTCCAAACGGTGCCAGCCAGCCGTTTTCATCGTGGCGGATGACCAGACGAGGCGCGGCGTAGTCAAAAGCCAGCACGCCCAGACCGCTCGCCATGGCCTCCAGCACGACATTGCCGAAGGTCTCGCTGACGCTGGGGAACAAGAAAACATCCCCGCTGGCATAGTGCGCCGCCAGATCCTCCCCGACACGCGCACCGGCATAGATCGCGTGCGGATGCTCCGCTCTCATGGCCTCCAGGCGCGGGCCGTCTCCCACAAAGACGAGTTTCGCGTGCGGATGAGCGCCGCGAAACGCCTCGAAGGCGCGCACGGCCAACGGCAGGTTCTTTTCCGCCGCCATGCGGCCCACATAAACCACCACAGGCGTGTCCGCGTCCGCGCCCCACGAACGGCGCAGATCGTCGCTGCGGCGCGCGGGGGAAAACAGCTCCGTGTCCACCCCGCGGCCTAGCACTCCGACGTTTTTAATGCCCCATCGTGTCAGCATGGCCGCCGTGTCGGCGGAGGGCGTCAGCGTGCGCGCGGTGGCGTTGTGGATGCTGCGCAGGATGCCGGAAGCCACGGCCTCCATGCCCGGCAGGTGGTAGTCCTCGAGGTAGGACTGAAAATTGGTGTGAAAGCCGCTCACCACCGGGATTTGCCGCTTTCCCGCCGCCCGGATCGCCGCAATGCCCAGCGGCGTCTCCGTGGCCACATAGAGCACCTCGGGGTGAAACAGGTCGAAAATGCCGAGAATCTGACGCGTTGAGGCGAAACCGATGCGCAGTCCTGGGTATCCCGGCAGCGGCATCGAGGGCATGACATGCCGGCCGAGCGAGAACCCGGCGCTGGAAGCCTCCAGGGTTGTCACGACCTCGACCTCGTGCCCGCGCCTTGCCAGCCCCTCACCCAGGGTCTGCAACGACCGCGCCACGCCGTTGATGTCCGGCGGATAGGTGTCGGTGACAATCAGAATGCGCATGACGTGACGAGAGAACAGCAGGAGGCGCTGGATTCCAAGCGCCTTGTGTGACGAAAAAGGCACGTGCGGTGATGCCGTCTGGCTTTCATCCGCATGGCGGACACTTCCATGAATGCACAGCCTTGACCTGCGCGTCCGATGAAACAACTTCGTCACGCAACTCCCTTTGCCGCATGCCTCATCCAGCCGCATCCGCTCAATACATGAGCAAAATCATGATCGTTGAAGACGAGGCGGACATTGCCGAGATGATTTCCCTGCATCTCGCGCGGGAGGGGCATGACAGCATTTCCGTCACCAACGGCCTGCAGGCCGTGCCGACAGCCATCGAGCAGCAGCCCGACATCATCGTGCTGGACCTGATGCTGCCGGGACTCGACGGGCTGAGCGTGTTCAAGCGCCTCCGCGCCGACACCCGCACCGCCGGCATTCCGGTGATCATCCTCACCGCCAAGGCCCAGGTCGCGGACAAGATCGCCGGGCTGGAACTGGGCGTGGATGATTACCTGACAAAGCCGTTTTCACCGCGCGAACTGTTCCTTCGCATCAGCGCCATCCTACGCCGCACAAAGAAGGTGGTGCTTGTCTCCGAACTGCGCCGCGGCCCGTTTTCCCTGGATCGGAAAAACCTGAAGCTCTTCCTGCGTGGAGAGCCGCTCGATCTCACCACCACGGAGTTCAAACTGCTGACCACGCTCATGGAGAACGACGCCGCCGTCCACACGCGCGCGGACCTGCTGCGTGAAGTCTGGGGCTACAGCGGAGACGTGGCCACGCGCACGCTCGACACGCATGTGAAGCGTCTGCGGGAAAAACTGGGCGATGACGGCCGCTGTATCGTCACCGTTCGTGGAACCGGTTTTCAATTCAAGGTTGATGCTCCGGAGGAACCCGTCGAGGTCTCCGCGAATTAGCACTCAATGTCCGGACTCAGCCTCATCCTCGCCATCGCGCTTGCCGCCTCCCTCATCGCACTCTGGAGGCAGAAGAGGCTTCATTCGGACTGGATCACCAAACTCATCATGGCCATCGGCTTGAAACACACGGAAGCGCACCGCCTCATCGAGGAGGTCACCGCCGCCCGTGTCGCCGCGGACCAGCTCCCGAGGGAGCGCGGCCTGCATGAGTTCTTCGAGGCCATCCTCAACGAAATCCGCCAGGGCGTGGTCATCGTGGACGAGGACATGCGCATCCGTTTCGCCAACAAACCGCTGGCTGTCATCCTCCAGCGTCCCGCCGTGCAGACAGGTCGCACGCTGATCGAGGAGATGCGGGACCACCAGCTCACCGACATCGTGCAGCTCGCGCTCAAGGAGCAGCGCCGCGTGGTGAGGCAGGTGCAGATGCTCTCCGCCGATCCCTCCGGCGCGGCGAACCTCAGCGGGCGTTACTTCATGATCGAGGCCGCGCCGCTGCACTCCCGCAATGTCGGCGCCGCCTGGCTCATGGTGCAGGACGTGACCGAGTCCGCGCTCACCGAGCAGATACGCAAGGATTTCATCGCCAACGCCTCGCACGAGCTGCGCACGCCTCTGTCCATTATCAACGGCTACATCGAGACACTTCAAGAGGGGGTGCTGCAAAGCGGCCCCGCCTTCAAACGCTGCCTCGACACCATGGACAAGCACGGCAAGCGAATTGCCCGCCTGATCGAGGACATGCTGGCGATCTCCCGGCTGGAGGACAGCAGCGCGCCGCTGAATTGCGAGGCCTTCGAGGTGCGCCAGTGCGTGCAGGACGCCATCGACCACCTCGCGCCCATGGTCGAGGGGCGCGACGCCCGTTTCGAGCTGCATTTCCCCGCGCAAAACGGCCACATCACCGGCGACCGCTTCTACTGGGACCAGATATTCACCAATCTCATCGAAAACGCGCTCAAGGAGAACCCGCAGCCTGGCCTGGTGATCACTGTTTCCGGCTTTTGGAACGACCGGCAGTGCATCCTCAAGGTCAGCGACAATGGTGTGGGCATCTCCGCGCATGACCTGCCCTTCATCTTCAAACGCTTCTTCCGGGGCGACCGCCACCACAGCAGCGCCGTCAAAGGCACCGGCCTCGGCCTCAGCATCGTCAAACGCGCGGTGGAGGCCCATGGCGGCACCATCAGCGCCACCAGCCAGCCCGGCATCGAGACCACCTTCACCATGACCATTCCGGTGAAGTGCGAGCACGGCTGTGATTGAAATCCGACAAAGCCGCGGCATCGCTGCGTTTGAATCGCGTTACTTAACACCGCCGTGGACCTCAAGCTCGTCAATCATGAAATCCTGCTCTCCTTCTGGAAGGTGCATGTCCTGCACCACGCCGCCGAGGGCGAGGTGATCGGCAACTGGATGCTTGAGGAGCTCCGCCATCACGGTTACGACGTCAGCCCCGGCACGCTCTACCCGTTGCTCAAACGCATGGAAAAAAACGGCTGGCTCACCTCCACCGCGGATGAATCGCGTGGCCCGAAGGCTCCGCGCAGATACAAGATCACCAAAGAAGGCCGCGAGGTGCTCAAGGTGGTGCGCAAGCAGCTACGCGAGCTCGGTGTCGAGGTCTCGGAGTAGCCGGAGCTGGCACCCGGGCTTTGTGACGTGTTGGTCATGAAATCAGCTGTTGAACTTCTATTACGGCGGTCGTAATAGAAGACATGGAAACACTCGTTATCGTCCTCTGTGCTTTCGTCGCGTCCGGATTGACGCTGCTGTCGGGATTCGGGCTGGGCACGCTGCTGATGCCGGTGGTGGCGTTGTTCTTTCCTGTGGAGATCGCCGTGTCCGTGACAGCGGTGGTACATCTGGCGAACAACCTCTTCAAGCTCGCCCTCGTGGGCTGGCGGGCGGATCGCGGTGTGGTGCTGCGCTTTGGCATTCCGGCCGTCCTTGCGGCGTTTGCGGGCGCGCTGACGCTGGGCTGGCTGGCGCATCTGCCGCCGTTGGCGGAGTATTCGCTCATGGGACGCACGCTGGCCGTGGTGCCGGTGAAACTGACTGTCGGGCTGCTGATCCTGGGCTTTGTGGCGATGGAGCTTTCACCCGCGATGGCGGCCTGGCGCTTCGATGCGCGGCTGCTGCCGGTCGGCGGATGCGTCTCCGGCTTTTTCGGAGGTTTGTCGGGCAATCAGGGCGCGTTTCGCAGCATGTTCCTGCTCAAAACGGGCCTCTCGAAGGAGCAGTTCATCGCCACCGGCGTGGTGCTGGCGGTGATCGTCGATCTGGCGCGGATGCCGGTCTATGGCGTCGCGTTATTCAAGTCAGGTCCGCCGGTGGATCTCATGCTTGTGGTGGTGGCCAGTCTGTCCGCGTTCGCCGGTTCGTTCCTCGCCGCCCGGTTGCTGAAAAAGCTCACCATCCGCTCGCTCCAGGTCATTGTCGGAACGCTGCTCATCCTGGTGGCCTTCGGGATGATCACCGGTGTTTTGTGAACCCTCGTTGCCGCCGCTAGATTTTTTCGCATTTGATGGAAAGAAGCTTGAATCCACGCGTTTTACGCGGCCCGTAATCGCTCCCCGATAAAACGGCACTTCCCGTCCCGCTTTCGTCACTCTCCCGAATGAATCTCGCACGCTTCGCCCTCCGCTATCCCTGGACCATCATCGTCGCCGTCGTGGCCGTTGCGCTGGGAGCCTGGCTGGGGCTGCAACGCATGACGCGCGACATCTTCCCGCCTCTGGGCATCCCGACGATCTATGTGGCGCAGCCCTATGGCGGCATGGACCCGCTACAGATGGAGGGCTACCTGACCTACCGCTACGAGTATCACTTCCTCTACATCGCGAACATCGAGCACGTGGAGTCGAAGTCCATCCAGGGCGCGTCGATCATGAAGCTGCAGTTTCATCCGGGCACGGACATGAGCCAGGCGATGTCGGAAACGGTGGCGCAGGTGAACCGCAGCCGCGCCTTCATGCCGCCGGGCACGGTGGCGCCCTTCATCATGCGCTTCGACGCGGGCAGCGTGGCGGTGGGGCATCTGGTGTTCTCCACGGATGATCCGAACATCACTCTCAATCAGATGCAGGACCAGGCGCTGAACAAGGTGCGCCCGGCCTTCGCCACACTGCCCGGTGTGTCAGCGCCACCGCCGTTTGGGGGCAGCTCACGCGGCATCGTGGTGAATGTGAACCCGGACCGCATGAAGGCTTACGGTTTGTCGCCCGATGACATCGTGGAGGCCATCGCGAAGGGCAATCCGATCAGCCCCTCCGGCAACATGAACCTCGACGGCAAGTATCCCATCGTGCCGACGAATGCCATCGTCTCCAACGTGAAGGATCTGGAAGCCGTGCCGCTGAAGCGCACCGAGGCCGGGGCGGTGTTCATTCGCGATCTCGCCACCGTCACCGACTCCGCCGATGTGACCACCTCCTACGCGCTGGCAAACGGCAAACGCACCGTCTATCTGCCGGTCACGAAACGTGCCGAGGCCTCCACGCTGGAAGTCGTGAAAAAAGTGCGCGCCTCCATCCCCGAATTCCAAAAACTGCTGCCGGACGGCATCAAGGTGAGCTTTGAATTCGACCAGACGCCGGTGGTGAACCGCAGCATCCAGGATCTCCTCAAAGAAGGCGCGCTCGGGGCCGTGCTCACCGGTTTGATGGTGCTCGTCTTCCTGCGCGACCTGCGCACGGCCTTCATCGTCGTCATCAACATCCCGCTCTCGCTGCTGGCCGCGTCCTTCGGCCTGTGGATCACCGGGCAGAACATTCATCTCATGACGCTCGGCGGCCTCGCGCTCGCAGTCGGCATTCTCGTCGATGAGGCCACGGTGACGGTGGAAAACATCCACACGCATCTCGCGCGCGGCAAGCCGCTGGCCCGCGCCGCGCTCGACGGCACGCTGGAGACCACGCTGCCGCGCCTGCTGGCGATGCTTTGCATTCTCGCGGTGTTCATTCCGGCCTTCTTCATGATTGGCGCGGCGAAGGCGCTGTTCGTGCCGCTCGCGCTCGCGGTGGGCTTTGCGATGTTCGCCTCCTTCATCCTCTCCAGCACGCTGGTGCCGGTGCTGTCCGTGTGGTTCCTGCCGAAGAACTCGAAGCATGATGAAGAAAGCCTCAACTTTTTTGCCCGCATGTATCAGGGCATCGTCAAAACCGCCGTCGCCATGCGCTGGATGCTCGTGCCGGCCTATCTCGGCGGCGCGGCGCTCATCATCGTGAGTTTCGGGCCGTTTCTCGGCTCGGAGATTTTCCCGAAGACGGACACCGGCCAGTTCGCCATCCGCTTCCGCGCTCCCAGCGGCACACAGGTCGGCATCACGGAGAAGATCGCGCAAAAGATCCTCAAAATCATCGCCGACGAGGCGGGCGGGCAGGACAAGATCGAGATGTCCATCGGCATGGTAGGCGTTCACAATGCCAGCTTTCCGGTGAACCTCGTGCATCTCTGGAATGGCGGCCCCGAAGAGGGCTGGCTGGCCGTGCAACTCCGGCATGACTCCGGTGTGCGCGTCGATCCCTTCCAGGAAAAACTGCGCGAGATCATGAAACGCGAACTGCCCGATGTGCGAGTGTCGTTTGAGCCGCAGGACATCGTCAGCCGCGTGATGAGCTTTGGTTCCTCCACTCCAATCGAAATCGCCGTCAGCGGCCCCAGTTTGCCATCCAGCAAGGAGCATGCGGAGAAGCTGCTCGCGAAACTCAACGAGCTGCCCTTCCTGCGTGATGCGCAGATCGCGCAGACGCTCGACGCACCCACGGTGAATGTGCAGATCGACCGCGAACGCGCCGGTCTGCTCGGCGTGAACGTGCAGGACGTCACGCGCAGCCTCGTCGCCGCCACGACATCGAGCCGTTTCACCTCGCCCGTGTTTTGGGCCGATCCGGGCACTGGCATCAGCTTCAATGTGCAGGTGCAGATTCCCGAGGAGCGCACGCAGACGCTGGAAGACCTCGGCAACACGCCCGTCACCTCCAGCAGCGGCAAACCGGTGCTGCTGCGCAACTTGGCGAAAATCGAGCAAGGCACCGCCGTCGGCACTTACGAGCGCTACAACATGGTGCGTGTGGCCAGCATCACCGCGAACATCCAGGGCGTGGATTTCGGCAGCGCCATCAAAGCCGTGCGCAAAACCATCGCCGAGGTCGGCCCCGCGCCCGATGGAAAAACCAAGGTGGATATCCGCGGCCAGGTGGTGCCTTACGAGCAGCTATACACCGGCTTCAGCAGCGGCCTCGTCATCGCCATCGTCGTGATCTTCCTGCTGCTCTGCGCAAATTTCCAGTCGCTGCGTCTCGCCATCGTCGTCGTCTCCACCATGCCAGCCGTGCTCGCCGGGGTGGTGCTGGCGCTGTTCTTCACCGGCACCACCATCAACATCCAATCCGCCATGGGCGCAATCATGGCCGTGGGTGTCGCCGTGGCGAATGCGATCCTGCTCGTCACCTTCGCCGACCGTGCGCGCCTCGCCACGAAGGGCGACCGCCGCGCGGCCGCCATCGAGGGCGCCGTCAGCCGTTTGCGTCCCATTTTGATGACCAGCTTCGCCATGATCGCGGGCATGATGCCGCTCGCCCTCGGCCTCGGTGAAGGCGGCGACCAGACCGCGCCGCTCGGCCGCGCCGTCGTCGGCGGTCTCGCGCTCGCCACGGTCGCCACGCTGTTCATCCTGCCCGCCGTCTTCGCCATGCTCGCCAGCAAGAAGGCCACCTCCGCCTCGCTCGATCCCGATGACGAGGAGAGCGCTCTATTTGAAGGCACGGCGCCGGTTCTCCATCATCGTGCCGCCGCCACTGAGAACTGATCATCAACCACTCTCCCTCCCATGCGTTTCCTCCTTCCTCTCATCCTTCTCACCACCAGCGCCCTCGCGCTCGACCTTCCTGCCACGAAGCCGCAGAAAGGCACCATCCACCGTTGGATCAGCCTGCCCTCCAGTTTCGCACCATGGCAGCAGGTCGAGTTGAAAGCGCGTGTGGCCGGTTACATTGAGAAAATCACCGTCGATAAGGGCGATGTCGTCACCGCACAGCAGCAGCTCATTCAAATCGAAGTGCCCGAACTTAAGGCCGACCTCATCGGCCACCGCGCTGAAGTCGCCGCCGCCGAGATCGAAGTGAAACGCCTCCACGAGGCCCGTGCCAAGTCGCCGGACCTCATCCTGCCCCAGTCTGTCGATGATGCCGAAGCCAAGCTCGCCATCGCCAAGGCCGGCATGGAGCGCACGAACGCGCTCATCGATCTCGCGCAGATCAAAGCGCCCTTTGCAGGCACCATCACCGACCGCCGAGTCGATCCCGGTGCTTTCGCCGCCGCAGGAGGCGACACCTTGCTCCAACTCACCGATATCAGCACCCTGCGCCTGCAAGTGCCCGTCATCGAGATCGAAACCGCCCTGCTCAAAGCCGGCCAGCAGGTCGAGGCCAAAGTGGACGCCCTCGGCGGTGCCGTCGTCAAAGGCACGATCACCCGCATCTCCGGAACGCTCGATGCTGCCACGCGCACCATGCTCATCGAGGCCGACTTCAAAAACGACGATGGCAAGCTCCGCCCCGGCATGTTCGCCACCGCCCGCATCGCCGTCGAGCAACATGACAACGCCACAATCATCCCCGTCGCCGGCCTCGTGAAGGAGAAGGCCAACAGCTTCGTCTTCAAGCACGTCAACGGCCAGGCGATCAAGACCGCCATCAAACCCGGCTTCAACGACGGCGTGAATGTCGAAGTGCCGGAGTTGAAGGCCGATGAAGTCATCCTGCTGCCGGGCACGACAGTGCTCACCGACAAACAAGCTGTTTCGATCAAGCCCTGAACCAAGCCAGAACATGAAATTCATCCTTTTCCTTTTCACGGCTTCTCTCGCCACCGCAGCACCAGTCCATGTCGATCTTCCGACCGTGCTGAAGCTCGCAGGCGCGAACAACGACGAAATCCAGCTCGCGCGTGCGAAGCATACAGAGACGCTGGCGGAGTCGAAACTGGCCTGGCAACGGTTTTGGCCGAGTTTGACGCTGGGAGCGGGTTATCGGCGCACGGACGGGAATGTGCAGGACATCGCGGGCGCGGTGTTTGATGTCAGCAAGCAGCAGTACACCGTCGGGCCGAACCTCATGATCGACTGGTCGCCGGGGGACATGTATTACTCCGCGCTCGCGGCGAAGCAGAGGGCGCTGGCCGCCGAGCAGCTCGCTGAAAAAACACGGCGTGACATCGTCACGCAGGCCACGGGCCGATACTACGATCTTTTGGCCGCCGAGGCCTCGCTGGCGATCATCGAGGACGATTTGCGGCTAACGCAGGACTACGAAAAGCAGATCGGCGGCGCCGTCGATGCCGGCACGGCCTTCCGTGCCGACTTGCTGCGCGTGAAAACGCAGGTCAGCCGCGAAAAACTCGCCATCCGCCAGCATCAGGAGAAGCGCGACCTCGCCGCCGCGGCGCTTGCGGAGACACTGCGGCTGCCCGCCGACAGCGAACTACGCCCCGCGAAGGCCGATCTCGTCCCCGTGCGCCTGCTCGACCGCAAACTCGGCGTCGCCACGCTCCTTTCGCAGGCCACGCTGCATCGTCCCGAGATGAAAGCGGCCAGCGCCGTCAACACCGCAGCCGCGTGGGAACGCGAACGCGCTCGCGTGGCTCCGATGATCCCGAATGTGCAGGCCGGCTACGGCTTCGGCGGCCTGGGTGGCGGCTTCAATGACGACTTTGGCAACTTCGACGACACACAGAACATGTACATTGGCCTGGGCTGGAAAATCGGCCCCGGTGGCCTGTTCGACAAGCAGCGTCAAATCATCGCGAACGCCCAGGAGGAGGCCACGCAGCTCCAGGCAGGCCAGGTAAAGGCCGCGATCGGTCGAGAAGTCGTTGAGGCCGCCGCGAAGGCGCAGAGCGCCCATGACCAAATCTCGATCAACGACGAGGCCGTTTCCGCAGCGCAGGAGATGGTGAAACTGGCCAAAGAACGCCAGGCCAGCCAGCTCGGCGTGGTTTTGGAATACCTCCTCGCCCGCGAAGAGCTCACCCGCGCGCGCCAGAGCCGCGTGCAGGCTGTCACCAGCTTCAACAAGGCCCAGCATGAGCTGAAGCGGGCGGTAGGGAGGTGAGATGACCGTGCGATGCGAAAATTGAAACATCCGCCGAAGCCGCCGGGTATGATGTTGACACTTTTCCGGCACACGCTGGAATGAGGTACTCTCCACCATGAAAAAATACAACGTCGGCATCATCGGATACGGTTGGGCGGCCACCGCCCACATCGAGGCAATCAACAAGACAACCCAGGGGCAGGTCACGGCCATCTATTCCTCCCGCAAGCTCGATGACGCCGAGCTCAGCGCGAAGCACGGCGGCAAGATCAAGAGCTACCAGAGTATTGATGCCATGCTGGCCGATCCGTCCATCCATGTGGTGGACATCACCAGCTACCCAAGCCAGCACCGCGACCAGGCCGTCGCCGCCGCGAATGCGAAGAAGCACATCATCCTCGAAAAGCCGATGGCAAACTCGCTGCAGGAAGTGCGTGAGATCGCCGCCGCTGCGAAAGGAAACGGTGTGCAGGGCTGCGTATGCTTTGAGTGCCGTTTCTCGAACCAGTTTCAGGTCACCAAGGCCCTGATCGACGAAGGCCTTCTCGGCAGCCTGCACTACGGCGAAGTCGATTACTACCACGGCATCGGCCCGTGGTATGGCCAGTTCCGATGGAACACTGGGAAGAAGGACGGCGGCAGCGCCCTGCTCACCGCCGGATGCCATGCGCTCGACGCGTTGCTCATGGTCATGGGCAGCGAGGTGGAGAGCGTTTGCTCCTTCTCCACGAAAAGCGGCAGCGACATCTTCAAGCCCTACGAATACAACACCAGCAGCACCACCATCATCCGTTTCAAAAACGGTGCCGTCGGCAAATCCGCCGCCATCGTGGACTGCCTCCAGCCCTACTACTTCCACACCCACCTCTGCGGCAGCCAGGGCAGCCTCCTTGATGACAAGTTCCACTCGATGAAGCTCCACACGGACAAGCATGCCTGGAGCAAGCTCTCCATGAAGATGCTCGACTCCGGCGACGTGAGCGACCACCCCTACCAGAGCCAGTTCCAGGCCTTCTTCGATGCCCTCGACGCCGGCAAGCCCATGCCGCTCACCAGCTTCGAGGAGTCTCTCAAGTCCTTCGAGGTCATCTTTGCCGCCGACAGGAGCGCGGAACAGGGCGGCAGGCCCGTGAAGATCAGCGAACTGGGCTGAGACTTGCTGGCGCTGTCGGATGCTTCAAGGCGGCGGGCGCTTTGCCCGCCGCTTTCGCATACCTTCCCCTTGCTGGGGACCATGAGGATCCCGCCGGCGGGTGATTTAGACCGGTTCTCAAAATGTCTGTCAGATTCCCGGCGGCGGGGCAGCCCCATTGACGGCGTCATTCGCTCGTCAGCTATTGTTCCAATAGCCTCCTCGCTCTTTCCTTGCCACTGAAGCCGCCGCGTTCGCCGGTCATTTCAGACATTCTTTTTGAGAAACGGTCTAGCCCGTCAGGCCACTTGCCGCGGACGTACCATCATCATAAGCATGGCGCAGGCGAGCAGGCCGCCGGCGGCGCATTGAAACAGCGTGCCCACGCTGATGTGTGCATCCCGCAGAGCGCCCCCGGCATAGACGGTGAGACCGCCGACGAGGCAGGAGAACAGGTTCAGCACACCATATCCTGTGGCCCGGTAGCGTGCATCGGCCACCTGGCAGAGGATAGGCATGAGATTCGCATCGGAGAAGGAGCGTGTGAGGCCATAAATGGACAGGGCGGCAATGGCGAGCGCGAGCACGCCAGTGTGGGCCACGAGCAGCGTGGCCGGGGCGGCGATGAACAGCCCGATCGCCGGGACGAGGATGCGCGCCCGCTCATGGCTGCGGCTCCAACGGTCCGCCCAGGCACCACCAGCCAGTTTTCCGACGAGCATGGCCACCGCCAGATAGCTGGTGGCCGAGATGCCTGCCTCACCCTGGTCGAGCTGGAACTGTTCCTTGAAATAGGTGGGCATCCAGCCAGCCACAGCCCAGCCCGCCAGGGCCAGCAGGCCCCAAAAGGCCAGCAGCAGCCAAAACGAGCCGGTGCTGAAGAGGCTCGACAAAGCCTGGCCGAGGCGCGGAGGCGGAAGTGCGGAGCCGGACGGCGCAGTGGTGGCACGCGGCGGATCACGCAGCACAAACCACAGCACCAAGGCGTAGCCCACGCCAAAAAGCCCGAAGACATCAAAGGCAAAGCGCCACCCCTGCCGCTCCGCCAGCCAGCCGCCGATGCCTGCCAGCCCGGTGCCGACACTGAGCCCGGTCATATGAATCCCCGTGGCGAGGGAGCGCGTGCTGCCACGATGATAATCGGCGATCAATGAGAGCGCGGCGGGAAGATAGGCCGCCTCGCTGAGGCCCATGAGGGCGCGCACCGCGATCAGTTCCTCAAAACTTCGCGCATGTCCGGTGAGCCAGGTCAGGAGCGACCAGACGAGCAGGCTGAGCACAATCAGGCGGCTGCGATCAAAGCGATCGGCTAAAAAACCCGCGAAGGGGCTCAACAAACCGTAAACCCAAAGAAAAACCGAGGTGAGCAGGCCAAACTGGGCATCCGTCATCGGCACAGCCTGGGTGATGGAGTCTCGCATCGTGGTGATCATGATGCGGTCCAGGTAGTTCAGCGCCGCCACGACCCACAAGACACTCACGATCATCCAGGCCCGCGGCAGCCGGTCATCAACGGCGTTCATCGCACGGCCTCCCATTCAAACTCCAAGTGCAGAAGGGATGGCGGGGTGCGTTCTCCGGATTTGTAGGTGACGACGTGAAAGCGGGAGCGTCCATCCGCCTCATTCCACCACGACTGCGCGTAGTAGCCGTCCGCCACATGCTTCTTGTCCCAGTTGTCCAGGACTACCTGACGCGTCAGGTCGAGGTTGTGCGGGTCGAAGCGGAAGAGCGTCAGTTGCATGATGCCTTTAGCCACCCAGTTCCGCCCCAGCAGGTAGCACGAGCCGTCCTTTTCAAACAACCGCGGTCGGCCGAGGTGGGATGTGATGGACTCGTGGGCGGAGTTCAGATCGACCCGGCTGAGGATGCGAAACGCGCCGTCCGTGCGAGCCAGCCAGTGGCGGTTGTCGTAGCCGCGTGCGGTGATGATGAACCCGTCGCCGTGCGGCATGAACGCGCTCTCATTGACCGGCGCGCCGTCGAGCTCTTCTGTGATGCTGTGGACGAAGCTCCAGGTCCGCCCGTTGTCATCACTGCGGATCACATCCACTGAACCGGGCTGGCTTTTCGTGGGAAAGACGAGTTTTCCACCGCGAAGGTTCGCAAAAGTCATCACCAGCATCCAGGTGGTGCCGCCGCGGGTGATGGCGTCAAAGGCATAACCGTATTCGACTCCGTCGATGGCGCCCAGGCGCTCAGGCTGGCTGAAGCTGCGTCCTCCGTCCGTGGAACGCGCCACCTCCAGGCCACTGCGCAGGGATCCCTCCGGGTGCTGCGCGTCGATGTAGAGGGCAATATCGCCATTCGGAAAACGCGCCCATTCGCCCATCTGCATGATTCCGCCTGCTTTGGAAGCCATTGTGCTGACAGCGGACATCTTGCCGGTGGCTTGGTGGAAGCGCATCACCTCCAGCACCGCTCCGGCGTCCGCGGCATGTGACTTGCCGCGCTTGTAGCACACCAGCACCTCGTCGTCTCCGGTGTCCAGAAGGGCGGGGAAGGCGAAATAAGAGCGGCCGTCTGGACGCCCCTCCATCAGCACATCGACACGCATCTTTTCAGGCTTCTCCGCCGGAGGCGTGGCCAGCAGACACGCATGAAGGGCAGGGAGGAGGCAGAGGTGGCGGAGCATGGCCTGAAGCAAACGTGCCGCGGTGTCTGTTCCCTGCATGCCGGGGGCGTTTCACCCGGCTGGAGCACGCCTCAGCCCGCGAGGGCGGCGCGCACCTCGCTCTCGTCAATGCCGCGCAGGGCGAAGACGCGCAGGACGGTGTCCTCGATGAGGTTGTTCGGACAGGAGGCGCCGGCGGTGATGCCGATAGTGACGGGGCCGGTGCCGGCGAGCTTTTCGGAGTAGCTCTGCGTCTCGGTTTTCCGGTGGATGTCGAAATGGACGATCTGCTGGAGGGAGGTGAGGCAGTCGGCCGTGCGGATGAAGAAGGTGGGGAGCTGCTGCTCACCGATCTCGACGAGGTGCGTGGTGTTGGAGCTGTTGTAACCGCCGACGACGAGGAGGACGTCGAGGGGCTGCTGGAGGAGGCCAAAGAGGGAGTCCTGACGCTCCTGTGTGGCACCGCAGATGGTGTCGAAGACCTGGAAGTTTTTTTCGCCCGCGTCCACGCCATCGCGGTCGAGCACGGCCTGCTTCAAGCGGCGCTGGACCTCCTCGGTTTCGGATTTGAGCATGGTGGTCTGGTTGGCGACGCCGATGCGGGTGAGATGGATATCGGGATCGAAGCCGACGGAGTGGGCGGTGGAGGGGAAACGCTGCAGGAAGGCGTCCTTGTCGCCGCCGTGGCGGATGTAATCGCAGACGTAGTCCACATCGGCGAGGGTGAGGACGACGAGGTAGGCGCCCATGCCGTCGTCGCCCATGGCGCGGGAGGAGGTGGCACGGGTCTCCTCGTGCGTGGCCTTGCCATGGATGATGGAGGTGAAGCCGGTCTTGGCATACTGCCGCACGCGCTTCCAGACGCTCATGACATCGCCGCAGGTGGTGTCCACGACGAGGCAGCCGCGCTCGGCGATGAGTTTCATGAGGCGGGTCTCGGCACCGAAGGCGGGGACGATGACGACATCCTCCTGGGTGAGCTTGGCGAGGGTGGATTCGTGCTCGGCGATGGGGATGCTGACGACGCCCATCTCGGTGAGCTGGCGGTTGACCTCCTGATTGTGGATGATCTCACCGAGGAGATAAACATTGCGGTCGGCGAAGACTTTCCGCGAGGCGTAGGCGAGGTCGATGGCGCGCTCGACGCCATAGCAGAAGCCGAAGTCGCGGGCGAGACGCACGGTGGTGCTGCCGATCTGCAGGACGCTGCCGCGGGCGCGGATTTTTTCGACGATCTGGCTGCGGTAGTGGGTCTCGACCTGCGCCTGGACGCGCTCCATGATCTCCGGGGTGCGGACATTGACACGACGGGAGGTGGCGGCGGGGGCGGACATGGGGAGACGCGGAAAAAGAAAAAGGCGTGGAGCGCGGACCACGCGGCTCCACGCCTGGAAGTGCGGGGATCAGTAGTGGTAGATTTTGCCGCGGGCGGCGTCCTCAAAGACCTTCGGGCTCATCATGTAGCTGTCAGGCGGGTCGGGCAGCGTGCTGTCATCGAGGACGGGCAGCGATTTGCCGACGGTGGCGTCCTCCGGATGGGAGGCGGCGATGATCAGCGGTGTGCCGGCGGGAACCATGTTGAAGATTTTCTTGGCGGAGGCGATGGGCAGGCGCACGCAGCCGTGGGTGCAGGGATAGGGCTTCACCCAGCCCCAGTGCATGCCGTAGGCGGACTTGAACTCCATCCAGAAGGTCATCGGATAACCGGCACCGGGGGAGCTGACGCGGCGGCGGTTGGCCGTTTTGCTGTAAATGCGGAAGGTGCCGTGGGGCGTGGGGCTGCTGGCGGTGCCGACGGAGCAGGGCGTGGCCAGGAGTACCTCATTGCCCTGCATGACATACACGCGCTGGGCACCCGTGCTGAGCTTGACCTTGAGGGCGGAGGGATTGGTGACCGGCTTGGCGGGCGGGTCGAAACTGGTGGAGTAGTTCCCTTTTTTGACAGCGGCGCAACTGCTCAACAGAGCGGCGGCTGCGACAAGAACTAATGTTTGTGTGATGTGTCGGGTGTTTCTCATGGCGGAGCCGTTTTAGCGACCCCGCTGGAAAGTGCAAGATGCAATCTCAGCAGGGGGAGTCAGAGGCTGGCGGTTGGCCTTCTCACTTCTAACTTCTCACGTCTGACTGGTCCCTCCCCTCATCATGTCCCGTCCGTCGGAGCCTCCAGCTTCACGCGCTTGCGGTGCGTGCGCACCATGTTCATGTCCTTGAGTTTGCGCTGCAGCGTGCGGCGGCTCATGCCGAGGAGCTCCGCGGCGACGGTGCGGTTGTTTCCGCTGCGCTGGAGCGCGGTGAGGATGAGCTGGTGCTCGGCCTCCTCGATGTCCAGATCGCTTTTGGCTTGGGGAGCGACCGTCTGGGGAGCCTCGGCGGACGGCGCTTTGCGCACCCAAAGCCCGCCGGGGTTCAGAAGGTAGGCGGGCAGGTGTTTGAGCATCACGCGGCTGCTGTTGCTCATGACCACGCCGTGCTCGATGGCGGCACGCAGCTCGCGGATGTTGCCCGGCCAGTCGTATTTCATCATCGCGGGCAGCGCGTCGTCGCCGAGGGATTTGTAGGGCTTGCCATTGGCTTTGGCGAGTTCCTTGAGGAAGTGATCGGCGAGGATGGGGATGTCGCTCTTTCGCTCGCGGAGCGGCGGCAGATGAATGGTGACGACGCGGAGGCGCCAGTAGAGGTCCTCGCGGAATTTGCCTTCCTCGACCATTTTGGCGAGGTCTCGGTTGGTGGCGGCGATGACGCGGACATTGACCTGGATGGGCTTGCTGCTGCCGACGCGCTCGATGGTTTGCTCACCGAGGGCGCGGAGCAGTTTCACCTGCGTGGAGGCATCGATTTCGCCGATTTCGTCGAGGAAGAGGGTCCCGCCGTTTGCCTGCTCGAAACGGCCGATGCGGCGCTCCTGCGCGCCGGTGAAGGCCCCCTTCTCGTGGCCGAACAGCTCGCTTTCGAGGATCTGCGGCGAAAGCGCGGCGCAGTGCACGGCGACGATGTTTGCCTTCGGCCGGCCGCTGAGATTGTGGATGGCGCGGGCGACGAGTTCCTTGCCGGTGCCGCTTTCTCCTTCGATCAACACGGTGGCGCGGGAGGGCGCGACCTGCTGAATCGTGTCGAGGATCGGCTTCATCACCTCCGCCTGGCCCAGAATGCCCTCGATGGAGAATTTGCGCTCCACCTGCTGTTTCAGCGCCACGTTCTCGTGCTCAAGGCTGCGGCTGCGGAGCGCTCGTTTGATGAGAAGCTCCACTTCATCGAGGTTCAGCGGCTTCGTGACAAAATGATAAGCGCCACGGCGCATCGCCTCGACTGCGGTGTCCACGCTGCCATAGGCGGTCATCATGATGCAGACCGGCGGCTTTGGCAGCGCGAGGGCGGCGTCGAGAAGCTTCATTCCGTCGTCCGCGCCAAGGCGGAGATCGGTGAGCATCACATCAATGCGGTCGTTTTTGAGGTACTCCATGGCCTCAGCCGCGTTGGAGGCGACGTAGCAGTCGAAATCGTCCTCCAACGAGAGGCGCAGGCCATCGCGGGTGTGTTTTTCATCATCAACGATGAGAACAGTGGCTTGGTCGTCCATGGTGTGAAGGAATGGCACACAATGGCGGGTTGCGCCGTTTCAGCAATGCTCCTGATGAGAAAAATTGTTGACTGATCGTCTAGTTGGCGCTTTAGACCCTGCATGGGAAGAACCTCCGACGCCAAAGAACGACTGATGGAAGCGATGAGCGAGCTCATCTGGACGGGGAGCTATGGAACAACTTCCGTGGATCAGATTTGCGAAAGGGCAGGGGTCAAAAAGGGTAGTTTCTACCACTTTTTCGAGTCCAAGACCGAGCTGGCTGTCACCAGCATCGACCACGGCTGGACGGAGCACCGCAAGAAGCTCGACCAGACATTTTCCCCCGTCATTCCGCCCTTGGAGCGCATCTGGCGCTGCTTCCAGGAGTTCCGCCAGGAACAGGAGGAAATGAAGGCGAAACACGGTCGCGTGCTCGGCTGCCCGATTCACTCGCTCGGCGCGGAAGTGAGCACCACCGACGACAAACTGCGCGACAAGCTCCAGGAGATCCTGGCGCAGTTCATCCGCTACTACGAGAGCGCCCTGCGGGACGCCCACTTCCAAGGCATCATCGACGCCCCCGATTCCCCGGCTTTGGCCCGCATCATCTTCGCTTATGGGGAGGGATTGCTGCTCCACGCCCGCATCTGGAACGATCTCAGCCACCTCAACGAAATGGAGGCCGGTGCCCGCCGCATCCTCGGAATCAAGGACTGACCTTCCGTGCCTTTTTTACCGCCAACTTAACCAACTGGTCAACTTCCCACCCCAAAACCAACGCGCCCCGTGAAAGCCCAAATCCTCCTCCCCCTCACCCTGCTCCTCGCCGCCTGTGGCAAACCGCCCGCGGGCGGTGGCCATGGTGGCGGCCAGATGCCTCCGGCACCGGTGACCCTCGCACCGGTCGAGCAGAGAGAACTCGTCGAGTGGGAGGAGTTCACGGGGCGCGTCGAGGCGGTGGAGACCGTCGAACTGCGTCCGCGCGTCTCCGGCTACATCACCGAGGTGCATTTCCAGGCCGGTGCGCTCGTGAAAAAGGGCGAAGTGCTCTTCACCATCGACCAGCGGCCGTTTGAAACGAAGCTGCGGGCCGCCAAGGCGGAGGTTGCCCGTGCGGAGGCCAATGCACAGGCCATGAAGCGCGAGTTTGACCGCGTCTCGGCCCTGCTGGCCGCGAAAGCCATCGCCCCGGAGCAGGCGGAGACGCGTGAAAACATGTTCAAGCAAGGTCAGGCCGCGCTGGAGGCCTCGAAGGCCGCCGAGCACAGCGCGGAGATCGAGTTCGAGCACACCACGGTCGAGGCGCCAATCTCCGGCCGCATCAGCCGCACAATGACCACCACGGGCAACTACGTCACGGCTGGCACCACGCTGCTCACCACCATCGTCACCGTCGATCCGGTCTATGTGTATGCCGACATCGACGAAAACAGCCTGCTGAAGCTCCAGGCTCTGAAGCGCGACAAAAAGCTCTACACCAACGGCGACAACCTCATGCCGGTGGAACTCCAGCTCTCCAACGAGAAGGATTTCCCGCACAAGGGCCATGTCGAGTCCTTTGACAACCGCCTCGACGCAAGCACCGGCAGCATGGTGCTGCGCGCCGAGTTCGATAACAAAGACGGCTCCCTCACCCCCGGTCTCTTTGCGCGCATCCGCCTGCCGATGACTGGCAAATACAAGGCGCTGCTCGTCGATGAAAAGAGCATCCTCACCGACCAGGCGAACAAATACGTCCTCGGCGTGGATGAGTCGAAGCAGCCCGCCGTCTCTGTCTATAAACCCGTCGCCATCGGCCCCGCCATCGACGGCAAGCGCATCATCCGCAGCGGCCTCACCGCCGGAGACAAGATCATCATCAACGGTCAGGCCCGCCTTCCGATGCCCGGGATGCCGGTCGCGCCGGTCGAGGGCGATGCAGCGAAAAACACCGCCGCGAAATAAGCGCGAAGCAAAACCCCATTCACGCGCTTCATGAACTTTTCGTCCTTTTTCATCACTCGGCCGATCTTTGCCGGTGTTCTATCGCTGCTGACCTTCATCCTCGGCGCGATCTCGCTCTTCCAACTTCCGATTTCGGAATACCCGGAGGTCGTGCCGCCGACGGTGATCGTGACGGCGAACTACCCGGGCGCGAATCCGAAGACGATTGCCGAAACGGTGGCTTCGCCGTTGGAGCAGACGATCAACGGTCTCGAAAACATGCTCTACATGTCGTCGCAGAGCACGGCGAACGGCGTCATGATTTTGACGGTCACGTTCAAGATCGGCACGGACCTCGATCTGGCGCAGGTGCAGGTGCAAAATCGCGTCTCGCAGGTGCTGCCGAAACTGCCGGAGGAAGTTCGTCGCTTTGGGGTGACCACCGTGAAGTCCTCGCCGGACATGACGCTCGTGGTGCATCTGCTTTCACCAAATGATCGCTACGACGAGATCTATTTGCGCAATTACGCCACGCTGAATGTGAAGGACGAACTCTCGCGCCTCAATGGCGTGGGGCAGGTGCAGATTTTTGGCGGTGGCGAGTATGCCATGCGCATCTGGATCGATCCCGACAAGGCTGCGGCACGCGGTTTGACCGCCAGCGACATCGTGAACGCCATTCGCGAGCAAAACATCCAGGTCGCAGCGGGCACCATCGGCCAGCAGCCGACCAAAGATGTCTCGTTCGAGCTCACGGTGAACGCCAAAGGCCGTTTGATCACGGAAGAAGAGTTTGAGCAGATCATCGTCAAAACAGGCCCGCATGGCGAAAAACTGCGTCTGCGCGATGTGGCCCGTGCCGAGATGGGCAGCGGCGAGTATGCGCTGCGCAGTTTGCTGAATAACAAGAAAGCCGTCGGAATGGGTGTTTTCCAGCTTCCGGGCTCGAATGCGCTCGCCGTCTCGCAGGCCGTGCGGGCCCGCATGGCCGAGTTGAAGCAAAAAATGCCCGAAGGGGTCGATTATGCCATCGCTTACGACCCGACGGTCTTCGTCGATAAATCCATCGATGCGGTCATTCACACGCTTTTGGAGGCCATTCTGCTCGTGGTTCTCGTGGTGGTCATTTTCCTGCAAACCTGGCGTGCGTCGATCATCCCGCTCGCAGCCGTTCCGGTGTCGCTGGTCGGCACATTTGCCGTGATGCATGCGCTGGGCTTCTCGATCAACAATTTGAGCCTTTTCGGCCTCGTTTTGGCCATCGGCATCGTCGTGGATGATGCCATCGTCGTCGTCGAAAACGTCGAACGAAACATCCGCAACGGCTTGAAGCCGGTCGAGGCCACGCGACAGGCCATGAAGGAGGTCACGGGGCCGATCATTGCCACCGCGCTCGTGCTTTGCGCGGTTTTCATCCCCACCGCCTTCATCAGCGGCCTCAGCGGTCAGTTTTATAAACAGTTCGCCGTCACGATTGCCATCTCGACGGTCATTTCGGCGATCAATTCGCTCACTCTGTCACCCGCGCTGTCCGCTTTGCTGCTGAAAGGCCATCATGACAAAAAAGACCTCATCACGAAGGCGATGGATCTGCTGCTCGGCTGGTTCTTCCGGCCCTTCAATCGCTTCTTTGAGTGGTCGTCGAATGTCTATGTCGGCATCGTGAAGCGCACGATCCGCTTCAGCATCATCGCGCTCATGATCTACGGCGGTCTCGTGTGGGCGACGATGAAGGGCTTCCAAATGGTGCCGGAAGGTTTCGTGCCTGCGCAGGACAAGGCTTACTTGATCGGCTTTGCGCAGCTTCCGGAAGGTTCGTCGCTAGATCGCACCGACGCGGTGATGCGCCGCATGTCGGAAATCGCAATGAAGCAGGACGGTGTGAAGGACGCTATCGCGTTCCCGGGTTTGAGCATTCATGGCTTTAGCGCCAGCCCGAACAGCGGCATCGTCTTCGTCGGCCTCGATGACTTTGAAAAACGCAAGACGCCTGAGCTCAACAGCGGCGCCATCGCCGGTGCGCTCAACATGCAGTTCATGGGCATTCAGGATGCCATGGTCGTTATGTTCCCGCCGCCGCCCGTGAACGGCATCGGCACCACCGGCGGCTTCAAGATGATGATCGAGGACCGTGGTAACAGCGGTTACGCAGAGCTTTACAAGACCACGCAGGGCCTCATCGGTGCGGCGATGGGCAGCGGCAAGTTTGGAATGACCTACACCGGCTACACCGTGAACGTGCCACAGATCGAGGCCGACGTGGACCGTGAAAAAGCCAAATCACAGGGCGTGCCGCTCGCCAATCTCTACGAGACGCTGCAAATCAACCTCGGCAGCCTTTATGTGAACGACTTCAACCGCTTTGGCCGCACCTACCAGGTCGTCGCGCAGGCGGAGCAGCAGTTCCGCGATGACGTGGGCGACATCACGAAGCTCAAAACGCGTAACATGGCCGGCGAGATGGTGCCCATCGGCTCGCTGGTGAAGGTGAACGAGAGCTTCGGCCCCGACCGCGTCTTTCATTACAATGGCTACCTCGCCGCGGACCTCAGCGGCTCCGGCTTGCCAGGCATCAGTTCCGGGCAGACGGAGGACACGATCGCCGGCCTCGTCAAAGGAGCGCTGCCGCCTGGATTCGAGTTCGAGTGGACGGATCTCACCTACCAGAAGATCATCGCGGGCAACACGGCCATCTACATTTACCCGCTGTGCATCCTGCTCGTCTTCATGGTGCTCGCCGCGCAGTATGAGAGCTTGCGTTTGCCGCTGGCGATCATTTTGATCGTGCCGTTGTGCCTGCTCTTCGCCCTCATCGGCGTGCACTACATGGGCGGTGACAACAACATCTTCACGCAGATCGGGTTCATCGTGCTGATCGGCCTTGCGTGCAAAAACGCCATCTTGATCGTCGAGTTCGCGAAGGAAAACTACGACCACGGCAAGACGCCGCTCGAATCCGCTCTCGAAGCCTGCCGCCTGCGTCTGCGCCCGATTTTGATGACCTCCATCGCCTTCATCGCCGGTGTGTATCCGCTCGTCGTCTCCACCGGTGCCGGTGCTGAAATGCGCCGCGCCATGGGCACAGCCGTCTTTAGCGGCATGATCGGCGTCACCTTCCTCGGCCTCTTCCTCACGCCGGTCTTTTACGTGCTCGTGATGATTGGCCACAAGCGCAAGAAGGCCGAAAAAGCCGCCACCGGGCTTCCCGCCGCCGCCCTTGCCACCTCTCATTGATTCCCAGTCATGCGCTCATTCGTCTTCCTTGCTCTTGCCGCTTCCACATTCGCCCAGGTCGGACCGAATTACGAACGTCCGCTCACCGCCACACCGCCGAACTTCAAGGGCGTCACCTGGCGTGCGGCAAATCCTTCCGCACATTTGTCGAAAGGCGCATGGTGGACGGTGTTTCGCGATTCGCGGCTCAATTCACTCGTCTCCGCCGCCACGGCGAACAACCAGCAGCTCAAGGCGGCCATCGCCCGCTTTGATCAGGCACGTGCGGCAGCTAGCATGGCGCGTGGTGACTTTTTCCCGACAGTGAGTTTGCCGCTGACCGCCGAGACGCAGCAGACCTCCGAGAACATGCCGTCACCATTCCCGCTCAATGGCCTGCGCTACGATGGGCCAGCCTATAATGCTCCGCTCGACTTCAGTTGGGAGCTCGACCTGTGGGGAAAGATTCGTCGCCAAAATGAAGGCGCCCGCGCCGATGCCGCGATGGCGGCGGATGCCGTTCACAACATCCTGCTAGGCATCCAGGCGGAGGTTGCCACGAACTACTTCAAGCTGCGCACGCTCGACAACGAGATGCGCATCGTGCGCGAGGCTGTCGGCTGGCGAAACGAGGCGCTCAAGATCGCCAAAGCCCGCGTGCAGGCCGGAGCGGGCAGCGAGTTGGAGCAAGCACAGGCCGAAACGGAGGTCGCCACCGCCGAGGCGGAGATCTCCGCGCTCCAGGCGCAGCGTGACCAGCTCGAAAACGTGCTCGCCATCCTCATCGGCACGAACGCGTCCGGATTCCATGTCTCTGCAGGTAACGGCGGCATCTCCTCACCTCCGAGCATACCTACCGGCATGCCCAGCGATCTGCTAGAGCGCCGCCCGGACATCTCGCAGGCCGAGCGTGCGCTCGAAGCCGCCACTGCACGCATCGGCGTGGCGAAAGCTCAATTCTTCCCGAGCATCAAGCTCATGGGCCGCGGCGGTTTCCAAAGTGGCGACATTGACCTTCTCTTCGAGCCCACCTCGCTCATGTGGAGCCTCGGACCGAGCATCAGCGTGCCGCTGTTCTCCGGGAACAAAAACCGCTGGAACCTCACCAAATCCAAGGCCGTGCATGACGAGGCTCTCGCCAACTACCGCCAGGCCTTTCTCGGTGCTCTTGCCGATGTCGAATCGAGTCTCTCCGCCATCCGCAACCTCGGCATCCAGGCCGAGTCGCAGGGCCGCGCCCGCACCAGTGCGGAAAAGGCCGCCCAACTCGCCAAAACCCGTTACGAGGCCGGAACGAGCCCTTATTTGGATGTCATCGAGGCCAATCGCACCACTCTGGCGACTCAACGCGCCACCGCGCAAATCGCCGGCCAGCGCCTGATCGCCACCGTCGGCCTTATCAAGGCCATCGGCGGCGGCTGGGACCAAAAAGCGCCCGCCCCCATCCCCGCGACGACTCCGGACCCCGCCGCCCGAAATCTCGACCAAGACAAGCCTGGCTTCTTCTCGAAGGTGAAGGGCTGGTTTAGCCGGGATTGAGCCAAACTGGCTCCAAACGGGGTTTTGTCCGCCATCGAAAAGGTTTGGTCCGTGACCGACAAAGGTTTGTCCGCCATCGAAAAGGTTTTGTCCGTGACTGACAAAGGTTTGTCCGTCATCGACAAGGTTTTGTCCGTGACTGACAAAGGTTTGTCCGTCATCGACAAGGTTTTGTCCGCGACTGACAAAGGTTTGTCCACCATCGACAGAGTTTTGTCCGTGACGGACAAAACCCCGTCCACGAAGCACCAAATGGCAGAGTTTCAGGACCGGATTGCTTGTGTGGCTTCCGGGAGCTCCTCCGGAGGCATCCGAATGCAGTCCCGTCACTTTCGCAGGGTGACACGCATGTGCGCGGCCAGAAAATGCTCCAGCGCGGTGACAAAGGCGCGGGCGAATTTGAGGCGGTTGCCGTTCGTGTCGCGGAGGCGCGTGCGGTTGGCCTCAAGCTGGAAGCCGGTGGTCTGGCCGGTGCAGTGGCGCGCGGTGGTGTAGCCGCCTTTGAAGTAAGGCTCGTCCGGCACGGGCATCTGCGGGCTGGGCGTGCAGCGAAAGCCGTTCGCAGCGATGAGCGCGCCGATGCTTTGCGTCCCGTGCAAAATCTCGGTGTAGGGCATCTTGCTGCGCTTCACCAGCAGCGCCAGACTGCCTCGGGCGACGAATCCAGGCGAGTTAAGCACCTCCGCAGGCTGATTGAGCTCCGCAGGCGAATGCAGATAACCCAGCTCGACGCGCTCTCCTTTGTGGTTCTGCCCGTGCATGTCGATGAGGAAGGCGAAGCCGTGTTTCTTCACCACCGCGGCGCGTGCCTGCTCGATGAAGCGGTGATACTCTTCCCAGGCGAGGATGGCAGATGGATTGCCCTGCGCGGCCTCGACGACCTCGCGGTTCGGATCGAGCCTGCTGCGGTGCAGATGGCTGAAAACAAGATGCGGACGACGGCCGCCACGCGTGAAGATCTCGTTGGCGATGGCGTGCGTGAGCTCCTGCGTGTTCGCGTCCGCTCCGGTGACACCGTAGGTGCGGCCGGGCACGCCGTCCGGCTTCAACCTGCCGCCGTGCGGCGAGGTGAGGATCAAAGGCAGATCGCCGGGGATGTACTCGACATAGTTGTCCGTGCCGAACTGGCTGCCGGAGGTCTGCGCGGCAGCACACGCGGCGGAAAGGAGCCAAAAGAGAAACGAAAGGCGGTTCATGAGTTCACCTGGCTTTGAAGTAGCCGCGCTGCTTGTCGTTGATCGGCATCCCCAGCTTCTCCATCACCTGGAGCATGTCCTCCCACACCTGGCGCTTGGTTCCCATGCCACCTCCCATTTTCTCCTCCCGCAGGATGTAGGAGGGATGGTAGGTCACCATGACCGGCGTGCCGCGGAACTCGTGAAAGCGCCCGCGCAGCCGCGAGACGGAACCTTCAATGCCCAGGCCCTTCAGGGCCGTGCCGCCAAGCGCCACGATGACCTGCGGGCGGATGACATCGATCTCCGTGAGCACAAAGGGCAGGCACGCGGCCATCTCGACCTCCGTGGGCGCGCGATTGCCCGTGCCCTGGTTTTCAATGGCGGGACGAAATTTGCAGATGTTGCTGATATAGACCTGTGAGCGCTCCAAACCCATCGCCTTGAGGATCTGCGTGAGTTTTTGGCCTGCCGGACCGACGAATGGCTCGCGCTGGCGCTCCTCCTCAAAGCCGGGCGCCTCGCCGATGAGCATCAGTCTCGCATTCGCATCGCCCACGGAGAAAACCATCGTCTCGCGCAGCGTGCCGAGTTTGCGCGCCGGCTCCCACGTCTCCGCCATCGCGGCCAGCGAGGCGATTTTCTCCGCATTCGTGCCGCCCGTGACGGGAAGCAGATCCGTGCCCGGCTTTGTCGGTTCGGGTGGGTTGTCCAGAATGACACGCGCCTCTTCCGAAGGCGTCTCCACAAGGGCCACAGGCGCGGGCGGCGGTTCCGGCTCACGCACCTTCCGGTTCTTCAAATCCTGCGCCGCCGCGAGCAATCCCGGCCGCAGCAGCACATGCGTCTCACCCTTGAGCTGGCGTTGCAGCAGATGATCGCGGAGGAGTGAGACGGCAGCGGGGGCGGACATGCAGGGCGGGGTGTTCAGTGCAGGGTAGGCGGTATGTAGTGGTGAGGCGCGCAGCCGCCAAGGCAAAATCACCTCGTCACCGCGCTCCGACATCCCCAAAACTGATGAAGCTGTGGTTGTCGAAACCGCGGCACTCACCTACCGCGATTCAGCCGCATGTCCATCCAGACCGCCACAATGAGCACGGCCCCGCGCGCGATGAACTTGTGCTCCGGCTGCAGGGCCATGAGCGTCATGCCGTTGATGAGCGCGGTCATGATCAGCGCGCCCAGCAGCACGCCCAGCACGCTGCCGCGGCCGCCGCGCAGGCTGACACCGCCGATGACACAGGCGGCCACGGCGTCCAGTTCCATCAGTTCCCCCACCGTGGTCGTGCTGGAACCTGCGTAGGCAGTCTGCATAAATCCCGTGACCGCCACGATGCCGCCCATGCAGCCAAAGGCTGCGATGACCGCCTTCTGCACCGGGATGCCGGACACCAGGGCCGCCTCCGCGTTCCCGCCGATGGCATATAGATGCCGCCCCAGTGGCGTGTGCCGCGTGAGGACGTACACGGCAAAGGTCACGACCCCCAGGATGAGCGAGGGCAGGGGAATCCCGCGAAACTGCCCTGTCACCAGCACAAAAAGAGCGATCGCCTGCGCGGCGATGAAGAGGCGCAGAAACCGCGTCTCCCGGCTCTCCACGTCAAAGCCATGCGCCAGCCGCTGCCGCCTTTCCGCCGCGCTGCTGAGCACCAGCGCCAGCACGATCAGCGCCGCCAGCGCCCAGCCGAGGCGCTCGGGCAGATAGTAGGTGGTGAGCAGCGCGTAGAGATTGCTCACCCCGCCTGGTGTCACGGGCACGGTGGCGTTGCCGATCACCTGCCAGAACAGGCCCTTGAAAATCAGCAGCGCGCCCAGCGTCACGATGAAGCTGGGCATCCGCTCCCGCACGATAAAGGCCCCCATCGCCGTCCAGATCAACACACCGCATGCCAGTCCCAGCGCCAGCGCCAGCGGCGCTGCCAGGCCATGATGAAACACCAGCACCGAGGCCACTCCGCCCATCAAGCCCACGCCGCTGCCCGCTGAGAGATCGATGTGGCCCGGCAGGATGACCAGCAGCATTCCCATCGCCAGCGTGGCGGTGATGGAGAGCTCCACCATCAGGTTGCTCAGGTTCCGCGCGCTCAAGAATTCCGGCGCGCAGACAGCGAAAAACGCCATCACGGCCAGAAGGGCCAGGGGAATGGAAAAATCGCGGAGCGCGGGTCGCCGGTGGTCGGACATATGCAGGAGACTAGCCAGCGTGCCGTGAGCGGACAAGGGAGGAAACCCACTGCCTGGAGGCGGGGCGGGATGGCGTCCCACCTTCGTCGTTCCCGGTGTTTTAAAGCGTCTTATGCGTGCCGTCGCAGAAAGGCGGGTTCTTCGTATGCTTGCAGTTGCAGAGCCACACTTTCTTCGCCTCCGGCAGGGTGAATTTCTTCGGCCCCAGGCCGCTGCCCTTGTGGCTGCCGTCGCAATTCGGTTGGTGGCCGCTCAGGCCGCAGGCGCACCACCAGTGGTCTCCGGCGGGCAGTTCGACAGCGACAGGTTGTTTGTCGTGGATTTTAGGAAGCGTGATGTCGGACATGGCGGTGATGAGGGGACAGCAGAGACACGGAAGGAACTGGTGAAAAATGTAGAGGATAAGTGTGCTGTCCACGGAAACGAAGAAAGCTCACCAACTGCGACCTGCCAGAACACCCGGTTTTCTGCGGCCACTACTGGCTCCTGGCCGATGCCGCCAAAGTCCCGCTGGCTGCCAACATCGCCTGCCTCGAATTCAGTGGCGGACTAGGAGGTCCGCTTGCAGCCCATTGGCGGGAGGGGGGAACGCCATCGCAGAGCGCCAAACTTTGCCGCAGCCGCAACCATCATTTGAGCCCAGTGGGACGCATTCATCATCACAAAAACTGCCCGAATTCTGCCCGAAAGCTCATTTTTCCAGCCCATTTTTGAGCCAAAAAAAAGAGGCCCCCAATGAAGCTGGAGGCCTACTCGTTGCGAGAAGTGGTGGGCAGGGCTGGATTCGAACCAGCGTAGACGTAAGTCAGCAGATTTACAGTCTGCCCCCGTTGGCCGCTTGGGTACCTACCCGTCTCGTTGGAGATGAGAGCGCCGATAATGGATGCGCGGAGGAGCTTTGCAAACGGATTTCCTGCGCATCACAAACAATTCCTCATAGTCTCCCTGCACGGAGAAATTCCCTCACCAGGTCGCGGAACGCGACCACGGCCGGATCGTCTCCCTCTTTCGCCCACACCATCACCAGAGGAATCGTACGCGCCGGTTTCAGCGGAATGAGCGCGATGTTCTTGCCCGTCGTGCTCTCCGGCACAATACCGATGCCCGAGCCTGCCTCCACATACTGCAAAATGGTGCCGATCAAACTCGGCGTATGCTTGATGCGCGGCTCGAAACCCGCCTCATCGCACGCGGCGCGAATGCCATCATGCGATCCCGCGCCCTCACGACGCGCCAGGATGATCAGCGGCTCTCCAGCCAGCTTCTTCCAAGGCAGCGAGGTCAGCTTGGCCCATGGATGATCCTGCGGCACCGCGGCGCAAAACCTTTCCTCGCGCAGCAGCAGGGTCTGCAGGCCCAGCGCCTCATGCGCGAGCACCGGACGCGTCAAACCGACGGAAAGCCGCCCCTTTGACACCATTTCCCACACACGCTCCGGCGTGCGTTCCTCCAGGATCACAGTCACACGCGGAAACCGCCTCTGATATTCTTTTAGCAACGTTGCCAGAAAGTTTCGCGTCGGCGGGCCAATGTAGCCGAGCTTCAACTCTCCTTCCTCCCCCTTCGCCGTGCGGCGCACGCGGCGAAGCGACTCCTCCAGCCGTTCGAGAAGCAGGCCCGTCTCATGCAGCAGCACAGCCCCGGCCGGTGTCAGCCGCGGTGAACGGCGCTCACGCTCGATTAACTGCGTGCCGAGCTCGCGCTCGATCTCCTGCACCGCACGGCTGAGAGCCGGCTGCGCGATGCGCAGCCTACGAGCTGCCTTGGAGAAGCTCAGTTCCTCGGCCACCGCCTGAAAATATCGCAGATGTCGCAGTTCCATGATGAATGCCGAGTATAACGCGCCCGCATCGAAGCCCTAACCCTCATTTCTCCTACTCTCATCAAAAGCATCCACAGGCTGACGAAGGACTCGACCTGAAACGCGGATTCGACATGCTGGATAGCTCGCATGTCCGCCCCTCTTCCGATCTTTGAACTCCGCCAGACCTTCACCGCCGCGCTCCTCGATGCCGAGACGCCGAACCTCCTGATCAAGGCGCCCACCGGCAGCGGCAAATCGACGCAGATCCCGCAGTTCGTGCTCGATTCCGGCGTCCTCGCCGAGGGCAAACGCTGCATCGTGCTCCAACCGCGCCGCATCGCCGCCCGCATGCTTGCGCAACGTGTGGCTCGTGAGCGAAACGCCAAACTCGGCGGCGAAGTCGGTTATCAAGTGCGCTTTGAAAACGTGACGAGCCGCGAAACACGCCTCACCTACGTCACCGAGGGCGTGATGCTGCGCATGCTGCTCGAAGATCCACAGCTCGACCGCGTCGGTTGCATCGTGATCGACGAATTCCACGAACGTCATCTCGATGGCGACCTCGTGCTCGCCTTCGCGCGACGCCTGCAACGCACTCGCCGCCCCGATTTAAAGATCATCGTCATGTCCGCCACGCTGGTGCCTGGTCCGTTGGTCGATTTCATGCAGCCATCGAAGCTGCTCGAATCCCAAGGCCGCACCTTCCCGGTCGAGATTCGTTATCAAGCGCCTGTGCCGCAAAAGAACGGATATCCCGAGCCGATTTGGGATCAAGCTGCCCGCGCCTGCGAAGCTCTCGCCACCTCGCCCGGTTTCAGCGGCGACATGCTCGTCTTCATGCCCGGCGGTCATGAAATTCGCAAAACCATCGCCGCGATCCAAGGTCGCGCCTTTGCCCGTGGTCGTCGTGTCGTGCCGCTGCATGGTGAATTGACGCCGCAGGATCAAGACGCCGCCGTCACACCCGGCGAGCAGCCGAAAATCATCGTCAGCACGAATGTGGCGGAGACTTCGCTCACCATCGAAGGCGTCAAAGCCGTCATCGATGGCGGCACGGCCCGCATCGCGAACTACGATGCCCGCCGCGGCATCAACACGCTCACCGTGCAGAAAATCAGCCGAGCCTCCGCCGAGCAACGCGCCGGTCGTGCCGGCCGTCTCGGCCCCGGCATCGCCGTGAGGCTCTGGCCGGAGCGTGAGCACCTTCATCGTGCGGAGTGTGAGCTGCCTGAAGTGCAGCGCTTGGATTTGAGTGAGGCTCTTCTCGCCCTTCGCGTGCTTTTTGATCGCGCAGATCAGTCTGACCTCGAATGGTTCGAAGCTCCCGCTCCAGCCTCTTTGGCTCGTGCGGAGGGCCTTTTGCATGATCTCGGAGCCACTGACGCGCACGGCCGCATCACCGATCTCGGCCGCCAGATGGCCAAGTTTCCGCTGCATCCGCGTTTTTCGCGCATGCTGCTCGCCGCGGCGGAGTTCGGTTGTTTGCGCGAGGCCGCGTTGTGCGCCGCCATTGCCCAGGGACGCGAAATTTTGCTCGTGGGCCAAAACAACGCCTCGCACAAAAACGAGGAGTTCTGGCAAAAAGACGATCTTAGCGAGTTCCAGGCCCTTTTGCGTGCTTTCACGCGAGCGGAGGCCATGAACTTCGAACCCGATGCCTGCGCTCGATACGGCCTGCATGCCATGGCGTCGCGTGAAGCTGCTCGCAGCGAGGAACAGTTCCTCCACCTCGCCAAACGTACCGGTTTGACCATCAACGACGAAGTCGCCGAGGGCGAAGCGCTCGCCAAAACGTTGCTCGCGGCGTTCAGCGACCATCTCGGCGTCGAAACCAGCCCCGGCAGCCGCATTTATCGACTCGCAGGCGGTTACACCGGCCATCTCGACAAAGACGCGCACATCAAAGCACCGCGATTGCTCGTCGCTGCCGAGATCGTCGAGGTGCAGGGCAAGGCGCTCACGGTGAAGCTCAACAACGTCACCGCCATCGACGAGGCGTGGTTGCGTGAGATGTTCCCCGCCGACTTCACCACCGGCCGCAGCGCCCGTTACGACAGCGTGAACCGCCGCGTCATGAGCATGGAGGAGACGCGCTTCCGCAGCCTCGTGCTCGCCAGCAAAGAACGCGGCGAGCCCGATGAGACGCAGGCCGCTTCCTTGCTCGCCGCCGAAGTCATCGCAGGCCGCCTGGAGCTGCCGCTTTGGAACGAAAAAGTCGAGCAGTGGATCACCCGCGTGAACTGCCTCGCCAAATGGATGCCCGAGCTCGAAATCCCCGCGATTTCTGAGGAGGATCGCCATCTCATCATCGAGCAACTCTGCCACGGCTGCATCACGTATCGCCAGCTCAAGGACCGCGAAGTCTTCCCCGCGCTGCACGTCTGGCTCAGCCACATGCAGCGCGAGATGCTCGAAAAATACGCCCCCGAGCGCTACCCGCTCAAAAACGGCCGCACCGCCCGCATCGAATACAGCGAGAAGCAGCCGCCCGCCGTCAGCGTCGTCCTCCAGCAGATGTACGACATTCACGAAAATCCCAAAGTCGCTGCCGGCCGCATCAATGTGACCGTTCACCTCCTCTCACCCGCCCAACGCCCCATCCAAACGACGGCGGACCTCGGCCGCTTCTGGAAAGAAGGCTATCCGGCGGTCAAAGCACAGCTCCGTGGCAGGTATCCGAAGCATGAGTGGCGGTGAAGGCGTTTTCCTTTCCGCCAGGTGCCCGCGCATGAAACCATTGCCAAAAGCGCGGCGCATGAATTATAAAGCGCGCATGACCGCCAACCTCCGCCGGATCACGTTTTGCCTGCTCGCCTGCCCGGCGGTCTGGACCGCCACCGCGCAGAACGGCGTGGCGTTGAGGCCGTGGAAAAACACGCAGGGCCAGGTGATCCAGGCCTCGTATGTGGCGAGCACGGCGGACAGTGTGACGATCCGCATGGCAGACGGGAAGGAGCACACCATCCCGCTGGCCCGTTTGAGCACGGAGGACCAGGCGTTTGTGAAATCGCAAGGCGGCACGGACGCGTCCCCGAGACCGGCGGCGGCTGTGGCAGCGCCAGCCCGGACGCCGGTGGAGAAGCGCGTGTGGCCGGCGAACGTGGAGGTGCCTGCGCGCTCCATCGAGATCACACCGGTGGAGGAAAATGCGGCGGCGCGGCAGTTTGTGTATCGTTCAGACGGTTTCGAGTTCACCTCCCAGTCCAAGCTGGCGGGCAGTGTGATGAAGGAGGTTGCGCGCACCTTTGAGGCCACGAAGTCGCTGGTGGCGGCACTGCCGTGGGGCGTGGTGTGCCGGCCGCCGGAGGGTTTTGAGCGCTACAAGGCGGCGCTGTATGAGACGCGGCAGGATTATGTCGCGGCGGGTGGTCCGGCAAACTCCGGGGGCGTGTACATGGGCGCGACAAAGGTCTTCATGATCCCTTTCCCCAGCCTGGGCCTGGAAATGCGCGGGAAGACGTGGTTCAAGAACGAGAACTACAGCGCGGACACGCTGGTGCATGAGATCACCCATCAGGTGATGGACGCGTACCTGACCTTTCTGCCGAAATGGGTGATCGAGGGCACGGCGGAGTACACGGAGTCTTTGCCCTACAAGAACGGCAACTTCCGCGTCGATGCTCACAAGACGGGCATGAAGGACCACCTGGAGGAAAGCAGCCGCCGTGGCCTGGCGGTGGAGATTCCCGGCCTGGAGGAGCACATGACGATGAATCGCGGAGCCTGGGACGGCATCGCGGACGGATCCAACCAGGGCATGGCGCAGTTGTACTTCCGGTCCTGGCTGCTCGTCTATTATTTCTGCCATCTGGACGGGGACAAAAAGGGCACGCGTTTCATCCGGTTCATGGAGGCGGTGCATGGGGAGACGGAGGCGCTCAAGGCCTTCTTCGCCGATCCGCGTGTGAAGCGTTTCCCGGACGGACGCTTCAGCTATCCATCTGACTTTCCGCCGCCGGACATCAAGGCGGAGTCCGCTCCCTTCAAGCACCTCGCTCTCCTGCTCGACGGCAGGAGTTATGAGCAACTGGCGACAGAGATTCGGGAGCGCTATAAAGAGGTGGGCGTGAAGATCAACGTGCGGTAGCCTGCATCCGCGAGCCACCTGCCCCGGGCTACAAGCGGCCGGCCATCGTGACCCATTTTCCTTTGCGCAAGATGGTGTCTGGTCGGAAACCGGCTTTTTTCCCGGCGGCAAGGCAGGAGCCGGCCTGGGTGTGGAGGATGCCGGAGAGGATCAGGAGGCCGCCGGGAGCCACGGCGCGGACGATGCGCGGCAAGGCGGCCTCAAGCACGTCGTGGAAGATGTTCGCAGCGACGATGTCCCACTGCTCCCGGGGTTCCCACTCCAGCACATCGACCTTGGTGAAGCGGACGCCGGGCGTGTCATTGCGCGCGGCATTTTCCCGGGAGATGCGCACGGCGGCGGGGTCGAAGTCGCAGCCCCAGGCGCGCGCGGCGCCGAGTTTCCTCGCGGCGATGGCCAGGATGCCGCTGCCGCAGCCGAGATCGGCGAGGCTCCAGGGTTTGCCAGCGGCGCGGAGAGGTTTCGCGGCATCCACGAGCATGCGCAGCACGGTGGAGGTCGTTTCGTGATGGCCGGTGCCAAAGGCCATGTCCGCCGGGATGGCGATGACATCACGCCCGGGATGCTCACGCCGTGCGCGGGCGATCTCCGCCGGGGTGCGCGCGGTGCAGACGACAAAGACATCCCGCACTTTCAGCGGCGGGGTGGCCTTGGAGGCCATGGCGGCCCAGTTCTGATTCTTGAGCTGGCGCACGCTGCCGCCCCATTCCTTTTGAATGGCCAGCACACGCTTCTTTGCGGGAGCGTAAACCTCGACGCGGATGGTGTCGCGGCCGGGAAAGCTGGTGATGACAGGCGTGGCATCGGCGAGCCCCTTGAAACGCTCCTCCCAGGCGTCCGCCCACTTGGAGGCGGAGAGTTTTGACCAGACAAACATGGATTTCCTGAGGAATGCGATGACGACTTCCACTTCTTTGAAGAAATGGAGCGGGTGACGCGATTCGAACGCGCGACATCTTCCTTGGCAAGGAAGTGCTCTACCACTGAGCTACACCCGCGAGATTGAGTGGGCGGATAGTGGCGTGTCCACGCGGACGCGCAAGCACAAAGTTGTCATCCGATGAACATGCTGGCAAAAAAATGGCGGCCCGAAGGCCGCCGCGATGACTGACATGCCATCCATGTCTCACTTGGCCGCGAGCGCCTGCTTGATGGCCTCCACGACCTCGGGCGCGTCCGGCTTGGTCTTTGGATCGAAGCGCTTGAGGATGGTGCCGTCCTTGCCGACGAGGAACTTGCCGAAATTCCACTTCACATCACCAGGGAAGGGGGATGCCGGGCCGCTGAGGACCTCATAGAGCGGATGCTTGCCGGGGCCTTTGACAACGACTTTGTCAAACATCGGGAAGCTCACCTTGTACTTGGTGGAGCAGAATTCTTTGATCTCCTCGTTGGTGCCGGGTTCCTGCTTGCCAAAGTCATTGCAGGGGAATCCCAGGACGGCGAGGCCATGTTTGGCAAACTCTTTGTTCAGCGCCTCGAGCTGGGTGTATTGCGGCGTGTTGCCGCAGCGGGAGGCCACATTGACGATGAGCATGACCTTTCCTTGGTAGGCCTTGAGGGAGGTGTCCTTGCCGTCGATGTCCTTCAAAGGAACATCATAAACGGATTTGGGCGCGTCCGCGGCACTGAGACAGGCGACGGCAAGGAGGGTGGTGGCGAGCGTGAGCAGTTTCATGGGGCGGACAAAACGGCGTTCTGCGGAGAATCCTTCGGCAAAGCCGTGCCTCCATGCCTAGCCAGAAAAGTGTGGTCTCAGGGGGGAGGTCCATGGAAAGTCTGGGTCGCCGCGCACCAAGGAAAAGGGCTGGGGAAGGGCGAAAATAGAGATATTTAACTAGAATTACCATAATTAGAGGGTTAATTATCATGTTTCCCGGCCCTTTTCGGCCTACTTCCCGGTCTTCATGCCCGCCGATCTCCCATCTGACGCTCCCTTGAAGCGAGTGCGCATCGCGCCCTGGCGGGGACCTCTGCATTTCGGCATCCTGATCTCCGCCGCCACAGCTGCGGTCAGTCTGCTGCTGGCCTATGTGACGATGGTGGCGCTGCTGTTTGTGTGGATCTGCATGCAGCTTTTCCATCTCACCAAGTCCATGGCCACCTTAGGCCTGCTGCAATGGAACTTGGTGGCCGAGTTCATGTCCCTGCTGGCCCTGGGGGTGACCTGGGTCTTCATGCTGCGCCCGCTGCGCCCGCGGCCGGTCAGCGGCAAGGTGGCGTTGCAAATCACCCCGGGCACGCAGCCGCAGCTTTTCGAGCTCATCCATGAGCTGTGCTGGCATCTGAGGATCCAGCCGCCCTCCCAGGTGTGGCTGGACTCCACCATCACCACCCGCACCATCATGAAAGGCGGCCTGCAGGGCATCCTGTCCGGAGAGACAATGATGTACTTTGGCATGCCGGTCATTTCCGTCATCACGGCGCGGGAGTTGGGCGGTCTGCTGGCACGGGAGCTGGGCCATGGCGCGGGCGGAGTGGGCACGCTCTTCGTCCACACCATCCGGGAGATGAACATCTGGTTTTACCGCGCGGTGATGGAGCGTGACGCATGGGAGCTGAACCTCCACCACGCGCCCAAGCGGGAGCAGCGCTGGCATCGCGTGGGCCGCGCGCTTGTGCGCGGATGGATGTGGCTGGCCAAGGGGCCGTTTGTGCTCGTTGCCGTCGCCGCGCGTGCCTCCAGCAGCCTGGCCCTCTGGGTCATGGACAAGGCCGCGGACGACTGCGGCGCGAATGTCATCGGCAGGGTGCCGCTGCGGCGCATGCAGCGCAAGCTGGCGCTGCTGCGCGATGCCTGGGACGCCGCCGGGCAGGAAATCCGCCGCGGCATCCACCAGCACCGCCTGCCGGAGAACCTCTCCCTGCTCATGGCCCGCCACGTCGCCAAGGCCGCGCAGGCCAAGGCCGCCAAAGGCAAAAAAAACGCGCTCGTCGATGAGCCTGCCGCGGACGCGCAGCCACCGCGCGCCGCCCAGGTCGTGGAGCACCTTTCCCCCTCGCAGCCCGCCGCCTCCGTGTTGCGCACCTTTGTCGATCTCTCCCGCCAGGTCACCTACTTCTACTACCAGCACGACCTGGGCCTCAATCTCATCGAGCACCGCATGGTGGCGGAGGAGGAGGTCATTCATCAAAACCGCCGGGAGGATGAGTCCCTGCTCATCATCCGGCGTTACTTCGGCGGCCTGGCGCACCCGGAGCGCGCCATGTGCGGCCTGGGGGCCACGCCGACCAGTTCCCCGGGGAAGGCGGAGCTGCAAAAGACCATCCTGCGCGTGCGGGAGGAAATCGTGCATTGGGGGCCGCAA
Organism: Verrucomicrobiaceae bacterium; assembly: GCA_015075365.1. Lineage (GTDB taxonomy): Bacteria > Verrucomicrobiota > Verrucomicrobiia > Verrucomicrobiales > Verrucomicrobiaceae > Prosthecobacter. Next base: position 11,434 of record JABTUN010000002.1, on the reverse strand, counting down.
TTCAAAGTGGCCCTTGGCGAATGGAACATCGCCTGGCAGCGCAGGCGTGACCTGGAGGCCGCCGCCACCCTCAGCATGGCCGGGTTCGCCGTCTCCCGCCTTCAATTCGGCACGGAGGACGCCACCGCCCCCGTCCTGCGCGCGGAAGGCGCGCGCCAGCGCATGGTCATGGAGCACATGGAGGGTCCCCTCCAGGAGCGGGAGCGGGAGCTCGAGGCGCGCTTCTCCGCCGCGCTCGGTCTCCTGTGGTGGAGCGAGCCGTCCGAGCTCGACGAATGGCTCCTCAATCGCCGCCATGAGCTGCCCGCCTGGGTCGGCATCTATGAGGCCATGGCCGGTGCCCTGCCATCCTTTCGGGAGTTGCTGACCACCTTCTTCGCTTTTCAGACGCTCGGTGCCAAGTTCGCCAATGTGGACGATCCCGGCTCCTTCCTCACCGCCCTCCAGTCCGTCGTGCCCAAGATGCTCAATCTCATCACCCAGATCATCGGCACCATGGACGGTGCCGCCTATCCCTTCACCGAGGACGGCCGCGCCATCCCCCTCAACGATCATCTCCTGCAAAAGCCGCTGCCACAGCCGCCCGCTGTCTCCGTCGAAAACACCGACGCCGCCAGCATGCGCGGCCTCGCGGTGAAGATGGCCTCCGACACCTCCGAGTGCATCGCCCCCTATGTGGACGCCTTCATGAGCCTCTACCACCGCGCTTTCGCCTGGCTGGCGCTCACCGCCGAGCGCACGGAGACACATTTCCTCGGTGCCATGTCCCTCGGCTCCGCCACGGAGATCCTCCTGCCGGACGAGTTCACCAGCCAGCGCCTCAGCCTGCGCAAAAAGGAGCAGCAAGAGCTCCCTGGATGGAAGCCGCAGCCAGTGGGCGGCTTCTGATCCCGGCGATCCGCCACGCATGCGTATGCCACAGCGCGCGTCCATGGATTCCGAAAGCATCTCGCCACCGCGCGCGTATGGGGAAGCCTCTCATTCCCGAGGAGGAAAATGTTGCCGAAGATTTGGCTCCCGCTAAAGTCTCTGGCTTTACCCGTCCCCGGGCCCAACCACTCCGACCTCTCATCTCCTGACAATGCCTCTCGCCTTCCTGCTCCAAAACGGACTCACCATCTCCATCGCGCTCGCTGTCGCCGGTCTTGTGGTGGCCCTGCTGCTCATCCGCCAGATCACCAGCGCCTCCGCCGGGAATGCCAAAATGCAGGAGATCGCCGGAGCGGTCCAGCAAGGGGCCAAAGCGTATCTGAACAAGCAGATCGCCGCCATCATCCCCATCGCTGTCGTCATGCTCGCCGCCATCTGGTATCTGCGTGATGCGGCTACCGCGGTCGGATTCCTTGTTGGCGCTCTGTGCTCCCTCGCCGCGGGCTACATCGGCATGATGATCGCCGTGCGCGCGAACGTCCGCACCGCGCAGGCCGCCTCTGTGAGCAGCCACGGCGCGCTCAAAGTCGCCTTCAACGGTGGCGCGGTCACTGGTTTGCTCGTCGTCGCTCTCGGTCTGCTCTCCGTCGGCGTCTTCTATATCATCGTCAAAGGCATGCATCCGGATGGCAAGCACGCCATCGACTCCCTCGTCGGTCTCGCGCTCGGCAGCTCGCTCATCTCCGTCTTTGCCCGTGTCGGCGGCGGCATCTACACGAAGGCCGCGGACGTCGGCGCGGACCTCGTCGGCAAAAACGAGCAGAACCTCAACGAAGACGATCCCCGCAACCCCGCCACCATCGCCGACAACGTGGGCGACAATGTCGGTGACTGCGCCGGCATGGCTGCGGACGTGTTTGAAACCTACGCCGTCAGCTTGATCGGCGGCGTGCTCGTAGGCTACCTCACCGCGGGTGCGGAATCCGCCAATGCGGCTGTCGTTTATCCCTTCGTGCTCTGCGGCCTGTCCATCATCTCCTCCATCATCGGCATCGGCTGGGTGAATTTCATCAAACAGGCTCCGACTGCGGCCCTCGTGTGCGGCGTGGCCGTTTCCGGCCTTATCAGCGCCGGATTGTTCTACTGGGCCACGAACGCCATCTTCGGTGCCACCGTCACGCTCAACGGCGCGGCCATCGCCAGCAGCGCGCTCTTCAAATGCGCCGTCGTCGGCCTCGTCATGACGCTGCTCGTCGTCTGGATCACCAACTATTACACCAGCACGCATCACAAGCCCGTGCGCTACATCGCCGCCGCGTCGGAAACCGGCCACGCCACCAACATCATCGCCGGCATCAGCATCGGCCACCACGCCACTCTCTGGCCCGTGCTCGCCATCGCAGGCTCCATCTGGTGCTGCTACGACCTCGCCGGCCTCTACGGCATCGCCATCGCCGTCGTTTCGATGCTTTCCCTCTCCGGCATCATCATCTCCCTCGACGCCTTCGGCCCCATCACCGACAACGCCGGCGGCATCGCCGTCATGAGCGGCCTGCCGGAGGATGTTCGCAAAATCACCGACGAGCTCGACGCCGTCGGCAACACCATGAAGGCCGTCACCAAGGGCTACGCCATCGCCAGCGCCGGACTCGCCGCCATGGTGCTCTTCGGCAGCTACGTCGAGGACCTCAACGCCTTCCTCGGCAAAGAAGTCGCCTTCGACCTCATGAACCACAAGGTCGTCATCGGCATGTTCATCGGCGGCCTGCTGCCCTTCATCTTCACCGCGCATTGCATGAGCGCCGTCGGCAACGCCGCGGGTGCCGTCGTCAAAGAAGTGCGCCGCCAGATCGCCGCCAAGCCCGGCATCCTCAACGGCACCGACACGCCCGACTACGCCCAGTGCGTCGGCATCGTCACCGCCGCCGCCTTGAAGCAGATGATCCTGCCCGCGCTGCTCCCGCTCATCTTCGTCATCGGCATGGCCTACGTTGGCTATCAGGCGCTCGGAGGCGTGCTCATCGGCACCATCGTCACCGGTCTCTTCGTCGGCATCGCCATGACCAGCGCCGGCGGCGCTTGGGACAACGCGAAGAAATACATCGAAGAAGGCAACCACGGCGGCAAAGGCAGCTTCGCCCATCAAGCCGCCGTCACCGGTGACACCGTCGGCGATCCCTACAAGGACACCGCCGGCCCCGCCGTGAATCCCATGATCAAGGTGGTCAACATCCTGGCCATCCTCATCATCCCCATCATCTTCAAGAAATAGCCCGCGCGAGGCACTGACTTGACACCCTTTCAGGCGGCGGGAGCGATCCCGCCGCTTTTTTTGCGCCCGTGTGGCCGCGGTGGGCCTGGCCGGCATCGCGGGCAGCGATGGAGCCCAAGGCCATTCCCGCCATGCTGTGGATCGGGGCAGCCCAGAGAGAAGATAGAGGGGAGAGGAGAGACGTGAGACGTGAGAAGTCAGACGTGAGAGGTGGGTAGGGACGCGCTGCGCCGCGTCCGACAAACGGGATTCCGATTGACCGAAAGAGAGCGGAGGGCGGAGGTACGCGTTCGTAGTTCGGGCTTGAGCCCGCTCTGGGGTTGGACGTTCCGCGCTGGACGTTCGACGTTGAGCGTTGCCTGAGGTGGCCGAAAGAGAGGAAAGAGAACAAAAAGGTCAGAAGTCAGAGGTGAGACGTGACACGTGGGTAGGGACGCGCTGCGCCGCGTCCGACGACTTCCGGCGGCCTTGGGCGGGGCGGAAACCGCGTCCCGGCTGGAAGACGAGTGCGAACCGATCCTCCGCATGCTCGTCGCCATGATGGCCAATGCCGGTAAATGGACGCTGAGCCGGGAGTAAGGGGATTCGCGCAAAGCTCCGCGCAGCGCATCTCCCCCACTCCACTCCTCCACTCCTCCTCCCCTCCACTCCCAGTCCCCGCGCGCAGCGCGGCGCCCTGCGGGCGCTCACGGCCCCACCGTGACAATCAGCACGCCGCACCAGTCGCTGCTGGGCTTGCCGTCGTCCCAGAAGCGGGCGCGGTACTCCCGCACCTCCGCCTGGCCGGGCACCAGCAGCGCGCGCTCGTCGATGTAGGGGGACTTGTTGCTCTGCACCAGCTGCTCCCAGGCACCGCCCGCGCGGCGGCTCTCGATCACCACATACTCGTGCCCGCGCTTGATGAACTTCAGCCGCACATACTGGTTGTCATCGCCCGGCAGCAGGACCGCCGTCAGTTGCGGCGGCGGCACGTCACCGGGCGGCGGCGGGGTGATCTCACTGCCCACGATGCCCATGTCCAGGCCCATGCCCTCGTTGTAGCCGGGCGCGCCCTTGATGCCCTGCACCAGGCCAAAGGTGCGGTCCAGCGCGCCGGGCAGCACATCGGTCACGCCCGCCGGCAGGGTGGGCAGCGTGGGCGGGGTGAAGGCGGTGAAGGTGAAGGGATCGTTGCCGGTCCCGGTCCGCAGGTCCTTCAGCGCGGCGGTGGCCGCCGGGCCGAATTCCCGCACACGGGTGATCCAGTCGCCCAGCGCGTAGGCCAGGTACAGGTTGTCGGCGACGGCGTTGTTGATCTGGGCGGGGGTGAAGCCCAGCGCGGGGCCGTAAAGCGGGAACTTTGCGGCCAGGTTGTTGTGCCACTCAGGCTGTTCGGCCAGGAGGGCGGGATAGAATTTATCGCGTGGCATGGTGTTTCGTTTGGGTTTCGTGTTGGCAGGCGTGGGGCCGGACGGCGGAGCCGCCGGACCCCATAGGGCCCCGGAAGTCCAGGTGATGCCGCTGTTCCACAGCGCCATCAGCCCGGCCCTCCAGGTATGTGAGACTTTGAGAAGAGCCGATGCGCCGTTGGCTTGAGATGATGCGCCGTCAGCTTGAGATGATGCGCCGTCAGCTTGAGATGATGCGGCGTCAGCTTGAGGTGATGCGCCGTCGGCTTGAGATGATGCGCCGTCGGCAGAGATGATGCGGCGTTGGCGTGATGATACGCCGTTGGCTTGAGATGATGCGCCGTCAGCTTGAGGTGATGCGCCGTCGGCTTGAGATGATGCACCGTCAGCTTGAGATGATGCGCCGTCCGCTTGAGATGATGCGGCGTTGGCGTGAGATGATACGCCGTCGGCTTGAGATGATGCGCCGTCGGCTTGAGATGATGCGCCGTCAGCTTGAGATGATGCGCCGTCAGCTTGAGATGATGCGCCGTCAGCTTGAGATGATGCGGCGTTGGCGTGAGATGATACGCCGTCGGCTTGAGATGATGCGGCGTTGGCGTGAGATGACACGCCGTCGGCTTGAGTTGATGCGCCGTCAGCTTGAGGTGATGCGGCGTTGGCTTGAGATGATGCGGCGTTGGCTTGAGGTGATGCGGCGTTGGCTTGAGGTGATGCGGCGTTGGCTTGAGGTGATGCGGCGTCAGCTTGAGGTGATGCGCCGCCAGAATGTCGTCCTGACCTGCCCTCCGGGCGCGCCGGGTGCCCACCGCCTGCTCCCCGCGCGTCTCCTGCGCCCGCGCTGCCGCCTGGGGCAGGGCGGCCTCAGGCGGCCGGGGGTGGGGATGGGTCGCGTTCATGGCGCGGATCATGCGCGCCGGCCCGCCGGCTGGCGAACCCGGTGTTCCGGGGCCGGAATGCGCGCCGCGCCTCCTCCCGCACGGCCAGCATCCAGCGCCGGTTCACCAGCCGCATCAGCCCGCCCTCCTTCATGTCCAGCGCCGCCTCCAGCTCCAGGATCACCTCCTCCGTCGGGCTCGCCTCCCCATGCCCCAGCTCGCACAGAAAGGACCGGCACAGCCCGCTGGCCTGGTGCAGATCCTCCAGCGACCACCGGCGCAGGTCCCAGCGCTGGTGATGCAGCTCCGCGCCAAAGAACTTCAGGCACGGATGCCCGTCCGCCCGGTTCCACCACACCGCCCCCCTCGGCACGGGTGCCTTCGGCTGCTTCGGCGCCCTCTCCTTGTCTCCTCCACCCCTCGTCTCCTTGTCCGGCTTTGGCATCGCCCCCTTGTCGGGCTCGTCACCCGCCTCCCCGTCTGCCTTCCGCGCCCGCTCCTTGTCTCCTCCACCCCTCGTCTCCTTGTCCGGCTTGGGCCTCGTCTCCGCCGCTCTTTTCTTCGTCGAGCTGCGCGACCGGTTCCGCTTCGAGGACGCCTTCGTCTTCATGGCAGGGCTGGGGTGGGGTGGGTTGCTAGGTTTTATACCCAACCCGGCGCTGTTTTGGCAAGCCTCTTTTTACTCGTGGCTGCTCCCGATCTAAAATTGACGACAGCGCCGGGGATGTGCTTCAACGTGCAGGATGCCCACGCTTGATTTCAAAGGGAAGCAGTTTGTCCACTCGCACCACCTCAGTGTTCCGTTCCGGGAGCTGCGGGTGGACGGGAAGAAGTCCCTGCCGGTGAAGGGCGGGAAGCCGTCGCTAGACGACAATCTCATCATCCACGGGGACAATCTTGAGGCGCTGAAGGCGCTGCTGCCGACTCATGCGGGCAAGGTTGACTGCATCTTCATCGACCCGCCCTACAACACCGGCAACGAGGGCTGGTGCTACAACGACAACGTCCGCAGCCCCCTCATGAAGGAGTGGCTCAAAAAGTCCGCCAACCCCGTCGATAAGGAAGACCTCGAACGCCACGACAAATGGCTCTGCATGATGTGGCCCCGCTTGCAGTTGTTGCGGGAGTTGCTGGCGGAGACGGGCGCAATTGTTGTCACGTTGGACGACAACGAGATTCATCGAATGAGGAGCCTGATGGATGAAATTTTCGGTGAGGAGAACTTCGTCGCCTGCTGTTTGTGGCAGAAGAACTATTCGCCCAAAAGCACTGCTGAGTTCTTTTCGAGCGACCACGACTACGTCCTAATCTATGCCAAACAGAAAGCTCAGTTAGAGATTGGTTCTCTGGAAAAGACTGAAGCGCAGGAAGGTAGGTATAAAAACCCCGACGCAGATGAACGAGGGCCATGGAAGACCAGTGACCTTTCTGCCAGAAACTCATACAGTGAAGGTCTTTATCCCATCAAATGTCCGGGCGGCCGACTTGTTAGCGGGCCTCCTCGCGGCAACTACTGGCGAGTATCCGAAACGAAGTTTTGGGAGATGGATAAAGACAATCGCATTTGGTGGGGGAACGACAAAAACAGCATTCCGCAAATCAAACGGTTCTTGTCTGAAGTGCGGGAAGGAAGAGTTCCTCAGACAATTTGGTTCTACGATGATGTAGGCCATACCGATGAAGCCAAGAAGGAATTGAAGGAGATAATGGCTTTTGAAGGCTCATCTGATGTTTTTATTACCCCGAAGCCAACAAGGCTTCTTGAACGAGTGCTGCGCATCTTTACCGACGAAAACTCTCTCATCCTCGACTCCTTTGCTGGCAGCGGCACGACCGCGCACGCGGTTCTCGCCGCCAATGCCAAGGATGGCGGCAACAGGCGATTCATCCTCGTGGAGACGGAAGATTATGCGGACACGCTGACGGCGGAGCGTGTGCGCCGTGTGATTCAGGGTTACGCCTTCACCGGCACGCAGCGCACGGAGTTGATGCTGGAGAAACTGACGTGGACGGCCTTCAAAAAGGCGCAGGAGTTGCTGGAGAAGGTGGAGAGCATCGAAAAGCTGGAAGGAGCCTCCTACGACAGCGTGAAGAAGGAGATCAAAGACGGCGTGCTGACGGTGACGGGGGAGCGGAAGATCAAGGAGAAGGCTCCCGGCCTCGGCGGCAGTTTTACTTACTGTGAGCTGGGCGAGCCCATCGATATCGAAAGCCTGCTCACGGGCGGCGAGGGCATGCCGTCCTATGAATCGCTGGCCCGCTATGTGTTTTACACGGCCACGGGCCGCAGCCTGGACAAGGTGGCCGCGCCGAAGGCGGATGGCTTCATCGGGGAAACGGAGGTCTTCCGTCTTCACCTCATTTACAAGCCGGACAAGGAATGGCTGCGCAGCAACGAAGCCGCGCTAGACGCGAAGAAGCTGGAAGCCATCGAAAAAGGCAACAAGGCCGGGAAACGGGCCATCGTGTTCGCGGTGGCGAAGTTCATGAGCCAGAAGGAGCTGACCTCCCGGCGCATCGAGTTCTGCCAACTGCCGTATGCGGTGCATAAAATCCTGGGAGACTAGCCGCGCATGGAACTCAAAGACTACCAGCAGGGCGTCCTGACCAAGTTCAACTACTACCTGAGCACGCTGCGTGGTCAGGAGGAGAAAATCGCGGCGGCGCAGGCGGTGCTCAAGGAACAGGGGCTGAGCATCGACTTGGGTGATCCCTGTGTGAAGGCCTGGGATCAACTGAATGATGAACGCCGCCTTCCCTACCTGCGGGACGACGAAGGAAATGAGCGGGTAGCTCCCTACCTCACCCGGCTGGACGGGCTGAACCGTCCCATACCGAATGTGACCTTCAAAGTGCCCACCGGCGGCGGGAAGACGCTGCTGGCGACGGCGGCCGTGGAGATCATCCAGGTGGATTTCTTCCGGCGGCAGACGGGTTTCGTCCTCTGGGTCGTGCCGAGCGATGCCATCTATAAACAGACGTGGAAGCAGCTCGCCAATCGTGAGCACCCTTACCGCCAGATGCTGGAGCGGGCGAGCGGTGGCCGCGTGAAGATGCTGGAGAAGGGCGACGCCTTCACCAAGCAGGACGCGGAGAGCTACCTGTGCGTGATGCTGCTCATGCTGCCAAGCGCGGCCCGGCAATCGAAGGAGACGCTCCGCATGTTCCGGGACAGCGGGAAGTTCACCTCTTTCTTCCCCATCGAAGATGATGCGCTGGCAAACAAAGCGCTGCTGGAGCGTGTGCCGAACCTAGATGTGAATGACCTCCTCGAAGGCAAGGCGACCGGGGCTGATGCTTTGAAATGGGTGAGCCTCAAGCACAGCCTGGGGAATGTGCTGCGTCTGCTGCGTCCGCTGGTGGTGGTGGATGAAGGACACAAGGCCTATTCCGCCACGGCGCGAAACACGCTGGATGGCTTTAACCCAAAATTCATTCTGGAACTCTCCGCCACGCCGAACGCAGGCGGCAAGCATGCCTGCAATGTGCTCGTTTCCGTGCCAGGAACCGATCTGAAGAACGAGGAGATGATCAAGCTGCCCATCGACATTGTGAATGAAGACAAGGGCGGCTGGAAGCACACCCTCACGCAGGCGCATCAAAAGCTCGACGAATTGCAGGAGGATGCTGCCAAGGTGCAGGCGGAGGAGAACCGCTACATCCGCCCCATCCTGCTCGTGCGGGTGGAACGCACCGGCAAGGAGCAGCGGGACAGCGGCCTCGTTCACTCCGAGGACGCGAAGGAGTATCTGATCGACAAGCTGGGCGCAAAGCCGGAGCAAATCCGCGTGAAGACCTCCGAGGAGGACACGCTGGGGGATGAGGACCTCAAGCAGCCGACCTGCGAGGTGCGCTACATCATCACCAAAGCAGCTCTGCAAGAGGGCTGGGACTGCCCCTTTGCCTATGTGCTCGCTGTCTTGTCCAAAACGACTGCCAACACGGCGCTGACCCAGATGATCGGCCGCATCCTGCGGCAGCCGGACACGCGCCTGACCGGCAAGCCGAGCCTGAACAAGTGTTATGTCTTCACCTTTGACCAGGAAGTAACCGAGGCGGTGAAGAGTGTGCGCAACGGCCTGCAAGAAGAAGGCATGGCCGATCTGGCCTCTCAAGTCACGATGACCTCCAGCGGCAGCGCGAAGAAGGCGACCAAGAAAGAAACCTTGCTGCGCCGGGGGAAGTTCGGGAAGATCCCGCCGATCTTCCTGCCGCGTGTGCTGCATCAGGACAGCACCGCGCCCGACGATGTGCGCGAACTGGATTACGAGCGGGATATTCTTGGCGAGCTGGACTGGGAGTCCTTCCGCTTCCTCGGTGCCCACGGCATGACTTTGGAGGAAGATGAGAAGGCCATGCGGACCTTGGCGCGGATCAACATGCAATCGAGCCAGGAAGGCCCGAGCGTGACCGAGGAGCTTTTCCAAGAGCAGATGGCCGACATGCCGGAGGAAGGTCTGGATGTGCCTTTCCTCGTGCGGCAGCTCCTCGATGTGATCCCGAATCCGTGGCAAGGCATGCGCATCCTCGGCGAGACATTGGAAGTGCTGCGAAGCCGCGGCCTTACGGAGGAACGCCTCTACACCAACCGTCTCGGACTCATCCGAGACATGAAGCTGGACCTGCGGAAGCAGGTGCATGAGGCGGCGGAGCGGCTCTTCCGCGAGAAGTTGGAAAAGGGCTGCATCCTCTTCCGTCTCGTGTCCACGAATGATCCCAAGCTGAACTGGAAGCTGGCGGAGACGCTGTCCGTGGACCTCGCGGAGGATGAGCCGATGCTGAAACGCAAAAACGGTGATCCTTTGGAGCGCAGCCTCTTCGAGAAAGTCTTCCGCAAGGACTTCAACGAGCTAGAAAAGGAAACAGCGTGGTATCTCGATGGCAAAGACTGCGTCCACTGGTGGCATCGCATCGCCGTTGGGCAAGGCAGCTACGGCCTGCAAGGCTGGCAGAAACATCGTGTGTATCCCGACTTCCTCGCCTGCATCCACGGCACCAAGGACGGCAAGTTCCGTTTCTCCGTGCTCGAAACCAAGGGTGACCACTTGAAAGGCAACGACGACACCGCCTACAAGCAAAAGCTTTTCGATCTCCTCACCGAATACTCCGCCAAAGCCGTCCGCGCCGGTGAACTCGTCCTCGGCAGCCAGCCGCAGCAGATGAACTTCACGATGCTGATGGAGGACTCGTGGAGGGATCGGATCGAAACCTGCTTCTCATCCACCTGAACCCACCACTGCCATGCCTGACAGCCCCACCAAAGAAACCCTCTTGCTGGAGACCTACAAACTCCTGCGAAGCGAGATCGACCATCTCTGCAAGAATTTCGACACTTATGCCATCGCCGGAGTGGTCGGAACGGCCACCGCCTGGGCATGGCTGCTCACTTACAAAGAACATGTGGCAAACCACCAAGTGTTTTATCTGGCACCCGGCGCTTGCGCTTTATTCTTTGGCATCCGGGTCTATGCCATCATGAGAGCCGTGACGGAGATCGGGACACATCTGTCCAAGATCGAAAAGCATTTTGGTCTCACCAAAGAGAATGGATGGGAACTTTACTGCAAAGCAGAGCGTGAAGCTTGCGAAGAAACAAATCGAGTGCGCACGAGCAGCCTGCTCGGCGTCTGGCAATGGGGGTTTTGGCCTGCTTTGATCCTCGTGAACTTCCTCGCTGCGGTGAAGGTGATGGGTGGCTTCTGCTGATGATCACCCGGAGGCAAACAGGTTAAAAACCTGTTCCACTTTCCGCCCGCCTGAAGGCGGGACGACAGAACCCAAGGCCGGGCTGAAGCCCGATCTACAAATGGGGGCATGAATGGCAGATGCTCACCTCTGACTTCTGACTTCTCACTAACTCCGCGTCCCTGCCTTTTTCCCTTTTGTCTCTCTTTCGGGAAATGACATCAGGCTGCAACGGGCTGACCAGCCACCTTCCGTTTTCAAAACAACCCGGCGCTCCGCAACCGCCGGGCGGGCGCCTGCTGGCGCGCTCCCATGGCATCGCGTTGGCGGCGGTTCAACGC
>JABTUN010000001.1 GCA_015075365.1 Verrucomicrobiaceae bacterium | reverse complement strand
GCTCCCTCCGCGCCACGGGGGGCTACCTCCGCGCCCCGGGGGGCTCCCTCCGCGCCACGGGGGGCTCCCTCCGCGCCACGGGGGGCTCCCTCCGCGCCACCGGGGAAGCCCCCCGCGAGACCTGGGAACCCACATCTGCCCCACCCAGGTGCCAGGCCCCCAACGGCCGCAACGCCTTCAACTCCCCCCTGACGGGACCGCATGGCGTTCCGAAAACCGGGCGGGAGGATGCGGCATCTGCTTCCCAAGGGAGCCCTCGCTGTGGCCCGGCACCCTTGGGCTGCATGCCAGAACCGCTTTGCGGTTCCATGAGCGTCCTTTCGATCGTCGGACTCAAACGTCACCTCACGCCCAGCAGCCTTGCGAACGACCCTTCGCCCCTGGCGCGCAAGCCTCCGAGCCTTGAAGCGGACCTTTGGAACCCGGCCTGCAATGTCATGCAGCCCCGGAGGCGGATGCCGGCCACGCAATGATTCCTCCCGCCGATGCTGACAGCCATGGGCCGGTTCATCGCCAGAGCGGTCGCGGTCCGCCCTCGACACGCGCCCTCATTTCACCGGCTGGCGGGTGTCCAGCATCTCCTGGGTGATGAGAAAGCCGATGCAATATGGACTTTTGAGATTGTCAGCGGTTTTGACCCAGTCGCTGCCGTTGCCTGAGGCCGGGAGGAAGCCGAGTTTCTCGCGCTCTGCCTCGCCGTTGCCATCGGGTTCGGCGGAGGCAGGCATCTCCTGGCTGGCCTGGAGGGTGGCGGCGGTGATCTTGCGCGGGTCGGTGTTCGCTCCCAGGAAACGCCAGTGCTCCTTCTTGATGGGAATCTGGCCTTCTTTTTTCGCCAGATTGACGGCCGCTGAGATGGCCCGATAGACGTAGGGCGAGCGAACCCGCAGCACGATCACATCCCCGGCGCTGAAGCTCCGTTCCGGCAGCTTGACGCGGAAATGCTGCTGGTCGTCGGCCTTGTCCCGCAGCACGATCTTTCTGCCATTGTGATAAACCTCCACCTCGCCCTTGGCGACCAGTAGCAGGTTGCCGCTGAAAGCCTGCGCCAAGGCCGCCCCGGGCAGCGCTGCCAGCAGCGCGCAGGAGGTCAGGACGAGCAGAGGAAGCCGGGGGAGGGAGGCGCGCTGAGGGTTCATGATGTTTTTCGTTCGAGTTGTGAATACGGATCAACAGCCATTGCCACAACGAAACCGGCCAAGGTTTTCTTTTCGGGAGCCCGGGCAGGAAAACGTCGTCAGGCAGCAACAAATCAACAAACACGGGCCACGAGCATCTCCACCACCGCACTTGAGGATCACAGCCCGTTTGCACGCCCGAATTCAGGCAAAGGATGGCGGATAAAAGCATATCCAAACCAACCCGCTGAAGCATCCTTTTCCCCACCATCATTCCCCCCCCAAACCTCGCGGCCAATTCCTCCGAGCCATCCGAGGTTTTCATCTTCCTGAACGCCACGTTGCGAGGGCAAGATTTTCAGGAAATCCTTCGCCGCCCCCCAGCCTGCCTCATGACGCTCCGCCATGCCATCGCCCTGATCTGCCTCTCGGTGTGCGCCCTTTCCGAGATCGGGCTGGGGCTGGTCTATGTGACCGCCGCGAAGCCGATGCCCTACCATGAGGAGGCGCTGGGGCGGGCGTGGACGGAGCTCGACCCGGGCAGCCAGGCCGTGCTGCGCACCTTGCTCAATGGTTACGGCAGCACGCACCTCGCCACCGGACTGGCCCTGGCGATTCTTCTCTGGGCTCTGCGGCGGAGGGCACAGCCCTGGGCGCGTCTGGCCATGCTGGCGGTGGGACTTCCGGTCTTCGGTGCCACGGCTTTTCTTTCTCACCGCCTCGCTTCCTGGACTGGAGCACAGGTGCCATGGCCCGGAGCGCTCGCCTTGCTGGTGGTCTTTGTGCTGGGTGTCCTGCTGGTGAAACCGGCACGGCGGGATCATTCTTGAAGTCACTTCGGCCTGGACCAGCGCATCCGTGAAACCCAACAGCGTTCCGCCGCACCCGAAGGCCACGCGACCTCGCCACGCCCCTGACGGGACCGCGATGCGGTTCAACCCACGTCATCGCCTTCACCGACGCGCGGTTTGAGGCGTTTTGTCCAAAACACTGAAAACCAGCCTGCATTCTCAAAGCCGAGCTCGGATTCGGACATTTCGGCGGAGAATGCGCGCACCTCGGAACGAAATGCCCGCGATTCGGGCGAGAGCGCGCACAACTCCGGCCGCAATACCTACGGCCGAGGTGGGGAATGTGCATGACCAGAGAGGCTTGTCCGTCACACCTCTCCATCATCTGCGCATACCGGAGCTCCTTTGACGCGTTCTTTACAGACAACAACCGCATCAAGCCCAAGGATCGCCCGTTGCATTCCACGATCCCGCTCACGACACTCCGCCCGTATGAAACTCACGCCCATTGTGCTCCTTCTCGCCCTCGCACCGCCTTGTTTCCTGCACGCGGCGGATGACGGGGCGAAACCGAGGCCGCCGAAACCGCTGCGCACGTTTCAGGACTTCCTGGCCGTGATCCCGAAGGCCATGGAGCCGGAGAACGCGCGCAACTGGAGCGAGGCGCAGAAGGAGGTGGCCAACGGCCTGCTCAAAACGAGGCTCGTGGACACCCACCGCCCCGCGACGATGCGCTTCAAGGTGCGCGGCGTGGATTTCTGGGAGCGCTTCGTGGTGTGGTCCTACCTGCCGAATGACGAAGGCTACCACATCCGCGTCTTCGCCAGCCGGTGGAAGCACGACCAGATGCTGCCGAAGATCGCGACGCTGCGTGAGGGCGATCTCATCGAGATGGCCGGCGTGTGCGACCTGGCGAAGTTTGAAAACCTCTGGAACACGAAGTCGCTGTCCCTGGGCATCGCGGACGCCTCATTCACCAAGCTGCTGCCCAACGGCAAACCCGCGCCCGCGCCGGATCGGGTGCCAGTGAAACTGGTCTCCGCCGTGTATGGCTCCGGCACGGCATTTGTCGATGTCACCGACCGTGTGAAATCCTATCTCGACGAGCCGGGCGCGCGATTTTACGCGAATCCGCAGTGGCTGGGCGCTGATCCCACGCCCGGCTGGAACAAGGCGCTCGTCATCGTCCACGAAGTGAACGGCCGGCACCGCACCTTCACCGCCGGCGAAAACGGCGAGGTGAGCGCGGCGCTGGTGGTAAAATGAATCCCAGGAGGCCCGGGCTCCTGGCCCGTTCTCAGAAAGGATTTCTGCGGACGGAGCAGCGTCACTGGTCCGCCTTCTTTTTGCCCTTTCCCTTTCCTTTGCCCTTTTTCTTCGGCTGGGCGGTGTCCGTGGCGGGTGTGTTTTGGGACGGCATGGGGGCTTTCACGGCCTCACGCCAGGCCTGGAGCTGCGCGCGGAGTTCAGCGGCTTTTTCAGGCATGCTGGCGGCGAGGTTCTTTGACTCGCCGATGTCGTTCTTGAGGTTGTAGAGCTCCAGGCGGCCGTCTTCGAGGAACTCCATGAGTTTCCACTGACCCGCCTGGGTGAGGCTGACGGGCGTGGTGCGCCAGGTGTTGTCCCCGGCGCCGAGGTAGCCCGGGAAGTGCTGGTAGATGGCGGCGCGCTGCAAACGGGCGGCGGGATCACGGAAGAGAGGCACGAGGCTCTCACCATCGAGGGGTTGATTCTCCGGCGGCGCGGCCTTGGCGATCTCGGCGAGCGTGGGGAGCACATCGACATGGATGGTGGGCACATCGCAGCTCGATCCGGCCTTGGTAACGCCGGGCCAGCGGACGATGAAGGGCACGCGCGTGCCGCCCTCATACAGGCTGCCCTTGCCGCTGCGCAGGGGAGCATTGTCGGTGGTGTCGCCGCCTTTTTTGATGCCTTCACGCGTGTAGCCGCCCACACCGCCATTGTCGCTGGTGAAAATGAGGACGGTGTTGTCCGCGAGGCGCAGCTCGTCGAGGACGGCCATCACACGGCCCACGCTTTCATCCACACTGGCGATCATGGCGGCATACACCGGGTCATGATGGCCGCCGGCGGCGGGCTTGCCCTCAAACTTTGCGATGAGCTGCTTTTTCGCCTGATATGGCGAGTGAACGCCGAAGTGCGGCAGGTAGAGGAAGAACGGCGCGTCCTTGTGCCGTGTGATGAAATCCACCGCGCGTTTGGTCAGGAAGTCGGCGAGGTACTCGCCCTCCGGATAAGGCGTCTTGGGAATGGTGTTGAAGTCGAAATGCTTCCCGGAGCTTTCGATGGCCTCGTCAAAGCCGCGTTTACCGGGATGATAGGCGCCCTCCGTGCCGAGATGCCACTTGCCGAACATGCCGGTGGCGTAGCCCGCGCTCTTCATGACTTGCGCGAGGGTGGTTTTTTCCAGCGGCAGCTTCACGACGTTGTCCACCGGGCGCAGCGGACGCATGCTCCAGTCAAAGCGGTCGATGCCGCCGACGGTATAGACGCCGGTGCGCGCGGCATACTGGCCGGTCATGAGCGCGGCGCGGGTGGGCTGGCAGTTCTGGCAGTGGTGATGGCTGGTGAGGCGCATGCCCTGAGACGCCAGCTTGTCGATGTTCGGCGTCTCGTAGTATTGGGAGCCAAAGCAGGCCAGGTCCGTCCAGCCAAGATCGTCCGCCATGATGAAGATGATGTTGGGCGGCCGGTCGGCGGCCAAAACGGCGAACGGCAGGAGGAAGAAGAGGGCGAGGAACTTCATGCGGTGGCGTGAACGCGACCGCACAGGGAAACTTGCCGCCGCTGTGGGCGCCCCCCTGCCCTGCATGAGACGATGAGGGCAAAAAAGGGTTCATCCGGGAAGTGAGTGCGCGTGGAAAGAGCTTGGAAGGCTGGAGCCTGCCTGGGTGGGAGTTGAAACCGTGTCGGAGAACATGCGGATACGAGCCTGAAAGGCTCTGGGAGCACAGCCCAGGCTCGAAGAGCCTGGGGACTTGTCGGAATGAGTGCGGCACTCTGAAAGAGTGCGGGAGAGCTTTCGCGGGTTCTCCTGCGCTCTTTCAGAGCGCCTGGCTGACTTTTCCTGGGTCCCAGGGTTTGCGCGGCTACGCCGCTTCAACCCTGGGCTGGAATCCTTGAGGCTTTCAGCCTCTCTTTGGCATGGCGAAGCAGTGTCGAAGACTCTCCGCACCAACTTCACGGATGAACCAAAAAAAGGACGTGGACCGAAGTCCCCGTCCTCGTGAGTGGTGATGCGGATGATCCAGGCCGTGATCAACTGATGACCGGCAGCTCGAAACCGGCGGCGTACTCGTCCTGGGCCAGTTTGTTGGCCTCGGCGGCGAATTCGCCCGTGAACTGCTCGCTGACGGGATCAAAGGCGAGCCAGGGGCCGGCGATGATCTTCTCGGCGGCAAGGTCGATCTTGTTGGCCTCCAGGTTGGCGATGAAGTCGGCGAGGGTTTCCTGGCCGGCCTTGTCCGTGGAGAGGCGCTCCCGGACCTCGTCGTTGCTGAGCTGCTTGCCAAGACGATAGGAGACATTGGCGAGCTGGCTGAGCGCGGCGGCGTGGTAGCCGTGGGCGACGTGGAGGTTGCTGTTGACGAGCTTGCCGGCGCGGACGCTGTCGATGAAGTTTTTCATGTGGTCACGGCCTTCGTCGAAATTGTCGAATTTCGTGAGGGTGTTGCCCTCGTTGTCATAGGCCTTGGACTCGGCGACGAAGCCACCTTCGCAATGGATGACATTGCCGATGCGGGGCGCGCCGGTCTTGCCGTTGATGCGATAGACAGGCTCGTAGCCCTTGGCCCAGTTCATGTCCTTCATGGGCAGGCCGCGGTTGTCGAAGAGCATCGGGGCGCCGTCGGTCCACTGGTAGAAGGCGAGCTGGTTGTTGGCGGACTCGCCGTCGTCATCATAACCCCAGCGGCCGCCGAAGCTCATGACGCGCTGCGGGAGCTTGTCCGGATTGCCGAGGCCCCAGCGGGCGACGTCGAGCTGGTGAGGGCCCTGGTTGCCGATGTCGCCATTGCCGTAGGCCCACTGCCAGTGCCAGTCGTAGTGCATCTGCTCACGCCGCACGGGCATGACCGGACGCGGAGCGGACCAGAGCTTGTAATCGAGATCGACGATCTGGGGCTTGCCGCCGGTGTCGCGGAACTCGCCGATGATGCGGCCGTTGGCATCGGGCTGCACGGGAGAGGCGACCTTGCCGATGGATTTGCGGGCCTTGAAGTTGATGCCGCGGGAGAGGGTGACCTTGCCGATCTGGCCGGACTTGATGTAGTCCATGGCGGCCTGCCAGCCTGGGGAGGAGCGGCGCTGCATGCCGTGCTGGACGATCTGGCCCTTCTTTTCAACGATGGCGGCGGCCTCGACGAGCTTGCGGCCCTCCCACATGTTGTGGCAGACGGGCTTTTCGACATACACATGCTTGCCATTGGCGATCGCGGTCATGGCGATGAGCGTGTGGCTGTGGTTCGGCGTGGCGATGGTGACGGCGTCGATCTCCTTGTCGGCGCAGCACTCGCGGAAGTCGCTGTACTGCTTCACGGTGATGTTTTTCTTGGCGAGGGCGGCGACGTGCTTTTCCATCACCTTCTTGTCCACATCGCAGAGGGCGACGAGACGGACGCCTTTGATGCCGAGGAGGCTGCTGATGTGGCCTGCACCGCGGGCATTGAAGCCGATCACAGCGACGCGGACGTCGTCATTGGCACCAATGGGAGCGGAGTAGGAGGGGAGAACGGCGAGGCTGGCCGCGCCGGCGACAGTGCCGCGGACGAAGGTGCGGCGTGTGGTTTGGGTGGTGTTCATGGCAAAGAGAGGGTGTGTGAACGCGGAGAATACAGGGATTCTTCGGGCATGGCTCGTCTTTTTGTGACGAATCACGACTCCGGGATGACGGGGCCATCGTGACTCGATGCGACCACGAGGACGGTGCGGCCCATGGATTACCACTCCCTGCGGCGGCGGCCCAGGAGGCCGAGGAAACCAAGCATGAGCAGCAGAACACGTGAGGGTTCGGGGATCACGACCAGAATGCCGTGGGAATCAAACAGACTCGAATCCCAACCGAGTCCGCCTGTGAGGGCCTCCAGCATCAGGTTGTCAGGGAGGTTGAAGTTCCCGCCAGCCATGCCGGAAAGCGATGTGCCGTCCTTGGTGCTGGTGGTGCTCCAGTCCAGCAGGTTGAAGATGCTGCCAATGGCGAGGCCGGAAGGGCTGTTGAGCGCCACGGCGATCCGTTTGTCGGTGGTGCCGGAGGACCCGAGGATGAGCGTTCCGGCGGCGGAGATGTAGTCGTGGGCGCCCGTGGCGGGAGTGTCATTCCAGTTGCCAATGGTGCCAGCACCACCGTTGACGCCAGCCACGTAGTCCGCGGCGGTGAGGGACGGGTTGTTGTTGAACCAGGCGGCGAAACTGCTGTCGATTTGATCCGCAGCGGTGACCCCGAGCTGGATTTGCGCCGTGTTTGCCAACGTAACGGATGAGGTGACGGACGTGAACGTCAGGGTCTGGTTGCTGGCGGCCGCGTCTCCCACGCCGGGTGCCAGCAGGGCACCATCGCCGATGATCGTGCTGCCGGCGATGCTTCCCGAACCGGAGAGCCGGGTGCCCGTATTGCTCACGGTGACGACGCCGCTGCCGCCGAGGGATCCTGTGGTGCCGTCGCCCACTTGGAATGTGCCGCCAGTGACATGGGTGGCTCCGAGGTAGGTGTTGGCGGCGGATACCACGAGCCTGCCCGGTCCGGCCTTGTTGAGAGGGGCGCAATCGTGGCCGCTGATGACACCGTTGATGGTGAGGACGTTCGTGCCGGTGACGTCGAAGACGGCGCCGGCACCGTCGAGGCTCACGGTCTGGTTGGTTCCCAGAGCGACGTTGGCGCCGGTGCTCTGCAACGTGGCAGCGTCGCGAATGGTCAGCGTGTTGCCGGAGCTGTCCGCGCCGAGGGCGGCGGAGTTGTTGATGCTGATCATGCCCTGATTGATCACCGTGCCGCCGAGGTAGGTGCTCGCGCCGCTGAGGAAAAGCGTGCGCGCACCTTCCTTGATGATGCCGCCATTGGCGATGGCGACCTCGATGCCCGCATCGCTGCCCGGTTCGTTCGCGCCGACCTGGTTGGTCTGCACGGTGATCGTCCGCACCGCGCCACCGAGATCCAGCGTGCCCGCGCTGCCCGGGGACTGGTTGCCGGTGATCTCGATGAAGGAGGGGCTGTTACCCGAGGCGGCGCGGTTGTTGTTGAACACGATGTCGCCGTTGACCACCAGCGTGCCGCCGTTGAGCAGGATCTTGGAGCCGGAGCTCGTGTTGGAGGTCAGCGTGAGCTCGACACGCCCCACCGTCTCCGTGAATCCGGCCAGATTCCAGTTCGCAAAGGCATTGGTGGCGTCATTGAGCAGGGAAACGGTGGCGGTGTCTGCGATCTGCTCGTTGGCGGCGTTGGTGAGCAGCACAGCGCCCGTGGCTGCGGAGGAGTCAAGGAAGATGCCGCCGGTGCCGATGGCGTTGACGCCGCCGGCATTGCCCAGCGTGAGCGAGCCGGCGTTCACGACGGTGAGTCCCGTGTGAGTCGAGGCCGTGTTGCCCGCGAGCGTCAGCGTGCCCGCGCCGAGCTTGGTGAACTGGCTGTCACCGGCGAGCAGCAGGTCCGTGGCAGTGACATTGGCTCCATTGGTGTTCACGAAGCCGCCTCCGGTGTTGAAGGTGAAAGTACGGCCGCCCAAGTCGTCGGCAAAGCCACCGGCCACCTGGAATGTGCCGCCGGCGAAGTTCACCGGGGTGGCGGCACCGATCTTGTCGGTGTCGTCGATCTGCAACGTGCCGAAGTTCAGATAGACCGCGCTGAACGCATTCCCGGAGGCCGCGCCGAGGACCAGGGTGCCAGCACCGGACTTCACCAGCGGCACGGCGGAGGTCAGGGCGCTGTTCACCGTGAGGCTGCCGGCCGGATTGGTGACGTAGAAGATGTAGTCGCGGCCGCCGCCGGTGGTCAGCCCGGTGAAGCCGTCCATCACATGCGCACCGGTGTTCGCGGCAAGAACGGCACCTGCGGTGATCTCCAGGCTGGTGGCCGGGCCGGTGAGCGTGATGGCGGATGAGGAGTCGATGACGAGCGAGTTGATGGCCGTGGCAGCGCTGGTGAGAGGCGCGGCAGGATTGGCGGCAAAGCGCACGTTGTCGGTGACGGCGCCCGTCAGGGCGTTGAAGCCCGCTTCATCGGTGGCGTATTCCGCCGTGGTCAGGGCGCGCAGGCTGGCGCGCGGCGTGCTGGTGGCACCACTCGCATCCATCACAAAGGAGTTCCCGTAGTTGTTGAACAGGTTGTTGTCGCCGGCCGGCACGTTTTCGCCGACCAGCCAGGGGAAGATGGAGATGGTGGTGGAGGCCGCCGCGCCGCCGCCGCCCACGGCCGCATTGGCACCCGA
The DNA here is from genome assembly GCA_015075365.1 of Verrucomicrobiaceae bacterium. Lineage (GTDB taxonomy): Bacteria > Verrucomicrobiota > Verrucomicrobiia > Verrucomicrobiales > Verrucomicrobiaceae > Prosthecobacter. The sequence continues at coordinate 2,698,899 of JABTUN010000001.1, read as the reverse complement.
GGGATCGTTATCGAGGAGGAACTGGCCGCGGTTGCCCGAGGTGTTGCCGAGATTCTGGCCGACGATGAGGGCGGTGCCACGATTCGTGCCGCGCGAGAGGTTGTCCGCCTGGAGCTGCACGATCCGGGAAGTGCTGGAGCCGGCGTTGGTGTCCACCTGGATGCGGTTGTCACCGAAGCCGAGGGTGATGAGGCCCACGTTCTCATTGCGGGTGGCGTCCTGGTTTTCATTGCGCATCCAGAGGCCGCGCGTGCCGGCCGTGCTGTGCAGGGTGATGGGCGCACCGTTGCCGATGCGGTCGATCGTGCCAGCGTTGGTGTCCTGGTCCATCAGCAGTTCGGAACTGATGAGGGTGTAGGAGCTGGCGTTCTCCAGCTTGCCGAAACGGTTCTGCAGGTGGAGCCGCCCGCCGTTCACGATGACGGCACCCGTGAAGCTGGAGTCGCCGTCCAGCGCGAGCGAGTCGTCGCCGCTCTTCACGAACGTGCCGGCGCCGGAAAAGGTGCCGGCAAAAATGAGCGCCTCCAAGGCGGTGGTGTCCAGGTCGGTCTGGTTGATGGTGAGGGTCGCGCCACTGTTGATGATGACACTTCCCCTGCCATCGAGCCCGCCATCAAGGCGACCGATGGTCTCGGTCTGCCCGGCGGTGAGCTCCAGCGCGGCGGTGTCGTCCGCGAGGATGAAGACAGGGGCGGTGTCGCTCAGGGCGCTGCCGCCCGTGACACGCAGGACGCCCTCGTTGATGAAAACGGACCCGGTGAGATTGCCGGAGCCGGAAAGCAGCAGTTCGCCGTCGCCGGACTTGCTGAGGCTGGCGGCGAGGATGCGGGAGCTGATCTCCAGGAGGCCCAGGCCGTTGGTGTTGTGCTGGTGGATGGACAGGCCGTCCGCGCTCGTCGAGGCAAGCGTCCCTCCCGTGATGGTGGAGGCGTTCACCCCAACGTTCGCGGTGACAAGGATGCCGCCGCCAGCGACGATCAATGATTCTCCGCCGGCGATGGTGACGGTCGAAGGAGCCGTGGCATCGAAAGTCAGGCTGTTGATGACGTTGCAGTCCGTGACGATGCCTGTGAAGGCGGCGCTGTTGATCACATTGTCCGCGGCGCTCCAGGCGGTCACGTCATTCTTCGTGGTGGTGGTGGCACCGATGACCGCGCCGCCGGAGATGGCGAGGAACTGGGACTGGTTCACGGTGGCCCAGCCGCCGAGGAAGGCGGTGTCCGCCGTGGTGGTGGTGACACCGCCCAGCGCGGGCAGGTTGATGTTCAGCGTGCCGTTGGTGCGTTCCAAGGTTCCGGCCGCGAGAGTCAGCGCGGCACCGTTGGAGGTCATGTGGATGCGTCCGGCTCCGTAACCCGCGGTGATGTCGCCGACATTCTCGGTCTGCGCATTGGTGGCATGGCCGGTCATGGTGATGAGGCCGTTTTCATCCCGGGCATTGGTGCCGCCGAGGGAGAGGGTGCCGGTGGACAGGCGCTGCTCCCCGCCGCCCGCATTGGCGGTGTAGTCGAGGATGATCTCGCCGTTGATGGTATTGTTGCCGGTGTAGCTGTTGTTCCCGGAGAGCGTGACCACGCCACGGGTGGTCTTGGTCAGTGCCGACGAACCCGAAAGATTCGCGGAGATGGTGCCATGGCGCAGATTGAGGCCGCCAGTGGTGGCGAGCGTGTTGGAGCGTCCGCCGCCGGTGTTGGTGATACTGCCGTCGAGCAGCGTGTTCAGATTCGACACCACGCCCATGGTCACGGCGTTGACGCTGCTGTTGAATCCCTGCAGATCGAGCGTGGATCCCGCGGCGGCGGTCTTTGAGGCATCGTCCTCGATCAGCAGATCATCCATTCCCGCAGTGCCGGTGGCATCCACCAGAGCACCGTCCACGCCGATAGTGACGAGGGAACCGCCCCGGATGAAGATGTCGTCGGCGCGGAAGGCGTTGACCGCATTGAGATGCACTGTCGCCAGGAGCGCGTCGTTGTCGTTTCCGATGATGAGGTCATCGCCCAGGGTGTTCCCCAGAGCGCCGGAACCGCTGATGGTCAGGGTGCCGTCATTGATGTTGAAATCATCCGCGACGTCGATCTGGCCCGTGACCGTCCAGGACCCCGTGCCATTCTTGGTGAGATCCCGTGAGCTGCTCGCCAGCGCCGTGCCGATGGACACGTTTCCAGAGAGCAGGCCGGTGCCATCTCCATCGAGGATCAACCCGATGTCGGGCGTTCCAGTGACACCGACATCGCCGGTCACGGTCAGGTCGATGGCCGCGGATGTCGAATCGTTGGCGATGAAGGACCGTGTGGCCGCTCCAAGATTCAACCCCGCTGCGATCGTCGAGCCGAGCGGGTTGTTCGTGTTGTCGAAGATGACATTGCCCGCGAGCGTGATGACGCCGCCACCTGCGGTGTCGAGGATGTTCGCCGTGGCGCTGGTGTCCGCACCGCTGAGAGTGAGCGCACCAGGAAGGACGAAGGATTTGCCGTTCACGTCGAATGCCGCGGTGGCACCCGTGCTGGCGCTGACCACGACGGCTCCGCCGCCGGTGAAGGTGGCATTGCTGCCGAGCTGGAGGGTGCCGGCGTTTACCGTCGTGTCTCCGAGGTAGCTGTTCGCTCCATCGAGAATCAGGGTGCCCGGGCCTTGCTTCACGAGTGCGAGGTTGTTCTCATTCGCGCCCGCGCCGCCGACGGCCCCCGCGAAGGTGGTGTTGCCGCTTTGGATGATGGTCAGGATGGAGTTGGCGGCCCCGCCACCCACGATGGCATTCGCCGTGCCCGTGCCGGCCGTGGCGAGGCTGGCGATCGTGGTGTCCGAGGCGCCATTGGTGCCGTCGCCAAGCTGGAGGATGCCGGAGGTGGTGCCGCCACCGAGGGTGAGCGTGGTATCGGCGGGCAGGCGGTTGTTCGCACCGCCTTCGAGAACGAGGCGTCCATCCACAAGGGTGGTGCCGCCCGTGTAGGTGGCGACGCCGGCCGCCCCGCTGAAAATGACCGTACCTGCGGAAGTGCCGTCGCCGTTGATCGTGAGATGGGTGGTGCCGATGCCTGCAATCGCATTGGTGAAAATGAGGTTGGAGCCGAGGGCGACGTTCCACGCCTGGCTGGCTCCGAGTCGGAAGGGCGAGTTGATGGTCACCGTGCCGGGACCGCCAGTGGTGATCTCCACCCCGTCCGTGGCGACCTGCGGGGCGACTTCAAGGCGGTTGCTGGCGAAGCCACCGGGGTTGATCGTCACCGAGGTGGGCGTGGGGTTGGCGCCCGCGCTGGCCTCGAAGGTCAGCGAGTTGATCTTGAAGTTCTGCTCCAGGGTGGTGACGAGCGCGCCGCCGGCGTGCGAGTCGGCCACGAAGATCACATCCGTGCCTTGGCCTGGGATGGTGGCTCCGGGGGTCGTTCCGGCTTTGTCCGTGGACCAGTTGTTCACGTTGCCGTTCCAAGTGTTGTCCGTGAGGCCCGTCCAGTAGAGATTCCCGGTGATGAGGCTGCCGGTGGTGATGGAGATGAGTGTGTCACTCACATTGAGGGTGATCGAAGTGAATCCGCCCGGCGTTCCACCGAGGATCCAGTCGCTGATGCCGAGATTGCCCGTCGTCAGACCGCTGGTGGCGGACAACAGGTTGTAGGTCTGGCCCGGATTGAGGTTGGTGTCGGTGAGATTGAAGGTGACCTGGTTGCCGGTGAAGAGAGCCGGCACGCCGGTGAGGGTGATGAAGTCGGTGTTCACATTGTCCCCTGCCGTATCGCCGTCCCCGACGTTGAGATTGAGGAAGGACATGGTGCCGCTGGCGCTGCCCAGCGTGAGCGAGGAGAGGCCGGAGAGCTTGTTGCCGGTGCCGTCCATTAGGCTCAGCGTGGACTGGTCGCCGACAGAAAGCGTGGTGACAGCAGCCGGCGTGGTGAACCCGCCAGCAAAGCGCAGCGTGCTCGCACCGGACACGCTGAGATGGGTGGAGCCGTTAAGCGAACCGCCGAGGATCAGCGTGCCTGCCGTGACGCTGGTGGTGCCTGTGTAGGTCAACGGGCCTTCCACGGTCGCCGAGCCGCCGCCTGTCTTCAGGAGGTTTAGGTTGTTTTCATTCGTGCCTGCTCCTCCGATGCCGCCGGCAAAGGTGTAGGTGCCCGACGTGTTGATGGTGAGAAGCGAGTTGGCCGCATTACCGCCGACGATCGCGTTGGCCGTGCCGGTGCCGGAGGTGGCAAGCACGTCGAAAGTCTGGTTCGACACGCCAGTGCCATCGCCAAGCTGGATGATGCCTGAGTCCGTGCCATTACCGAGGGTGACGACACCTGCGGTGTTGAGCCGGTCATTCACGCCGCCGGCCAGAACCATGCGCCCCTGCCGCACCCCGATGCCGCCCGTCACGCCGACCGCTGATCCTGCACCACTGATCACCATGGAGCCGGCGCCCGTCTTGGCAAAGCCGCCCGTGCCGCTGATGGCCCCGGCCACGGTGAGTTCCGCCGTGCTGCCCGTGGAGTCATCCACATTGAAGAGACGGTTCACACCACCCAGCGTGATAGCACCGGAGAGCGTGGCACCGGCGCCGTTGTTCGTTCCGTCGTAGCGGATGCCACCCTTGTCCGCTGTGGCCTGCGTCAATGTGACCGGCACGCTGAGCGAGACATCGCGCAGCACCAGCGCGTCATCGAGCGGTGCGAAGATGATGCCGTTGGTGACGTCGCGTCCGTCGAGAGTGAGGAGGGCGGTGTCCTGGATCGTGCCGGAGAAGTAGTTGAACTGGCTGGCGGTGATGCTGCCCTGCGTGGAGTCCCCGCTGGCCTGATGCTGCAGATCGAGCGTGCCGCCATCGAGCGTGATGAAGGCGCCGCTACGGTCGTGATCGACCTTGAGGATGTCTCCTGCGACCGTGAAGGTGCCGCCGGTGATGTTCAGGTCGCCGCGCGCGGTGCCCTGCGTGCCGGAGTTGTCGCTCCAGTCACCGAGAGTGACATCGCCGAACACATCGAACACGCCACCCTGCATGTTCAGGGTGCCCTGCCCGATGGTGGTCGCAATGGAGGTGCTGGTGCTGCGCTGCATGCGGCCGATGAGCACGCTGATGGCGCTGATGTCATTGGAGGCGGAGGAGCCGGTGGTAAAAGTGCCCGTTGCTCCGCCGGTGCCGCCGTTGCCGGAGCTTCGGTCCTTATCGCCGATCTCCAGGTTTTCGATGCGGGCCAGCAGCGTGCCGCCGGTCATGTCGAAGGTACCGGTGGCCACGGTGCCGGTGTCGCTGTTGCGCTGGTCTCCAACGTGCAGATTCACCGTGGCACCAGTGACGCCGTTCAGGTTGAGCGTGCCGCCGGAGGCGATCGTGACAATGCCCGTGCTCTTGCGCCCGCCGACGACGAAAGCGGGCACCTGGACCGTGTTCGTGCCGGAGCCGAAGACGATGGACGAAGTCACCCCGCCCTGGCCGACGGCGGAGCTGTCTCCCACGAGAATCTCATTGCCGACGTGCAGATTGGAATTCGTCCCGATCATCAAATCGCCCTCGGAGGTCGTCCCTGAGCCTCCCGTGTTGCCACCCGTGGTGACACCGAGGCGGAGGTTGTTCACCTGGGCGTTGAAGTCGGTGGCGCCCGTGAGGTTGAGGAGGCCGCGCGTGAGGACCGTGGTCGTCGCCGAGTCAGTTGTGCGATAACCGATGTTCAGGTCCGGCTGAAACTGGTCAAAGCCCACGCGCAGGGAGCCGCCAGTCTGGGTGATCTCCGCCTCGCGCTGGTTGATGCCGATTTGAAACGCGCCGCCGATTTCGTTGGCACCGGCAAAGAACGAAACGGTGGACGCGGGATTCGTCGCGGTGAGCGGCGTGGTCTGGGAGCCGCCAAAGGTGAGGCCATCACGAAAGTCGAAGGCCGCCGAGAGTGTCACATTCCAGGTGTTGTTGAAGCGCAGGTCGCCATGGCCGCCGATGGTGCCGCTGAAGGTCGTTGTCTGGCCTTCGGGCGCGTTAAGCGTGCCCTGACCGATGCCGGTGGCGAGGATCTGGTCAAAAGGGATCGTCTCACCGGCCGTCGAGCCGCTGAGATCGAGCGTGGTGCTGGTGGCCAGGCGCAGCGTGCGCCCGGCGACCGCGCCGCCGAGCTGGGCCACGCTGCCCACGGAAACGGTGCCCTGGGTGATGTTCAGGCTGCCGGTGAAGGTGTTCACACCGGTGAGATTCAGCGTCGGCGCGCCCCACTTGGTGAAGGAGGTCGCGTTGGCGCCATTGTCGGCGATCACCGCAGAAATCGTGACCGCCTGGCCTGCGCCAGCATCGTTTCCGGTGCGCAAGACGAGTTCATTGCCCGCGAAGGGGCCACCGGTCAGCGTGCCGTTGGAAATGGTCTTGGCCGTCGTGGGGGTGAGGGCGAGGATGCCGCCCGCGTCCACGGTGAGCGTGCCGCCATTGAGGTCGAGGTCCACGCCGTCGCCGAGGATGACCGAGTTGACCGCCTGGCTGCCGACGTTGGTGATCGGGCCGGTGGCGATGTTCACATTGTCCGTGGCGGCCCAAGTGGAGGCATCAGCGGCGGTCTGGTAGGTCGTCAGCGCCGTCACCGAGGTGTCAAAATTGCCGCCCGCGACCAAGTCTCCGGAAATCGTGGCCCAATCATCACCCACAACGGCAAAACCACCCACACCACCCTCAGCGAGGATGCCATTCTTCAACAACACGGTCGCGGGATTCGTCGCATTACTCGGACCGATCTGGATGCGGCCCTTGGTGTTCACGCCCAGCGCTCCATCAATCGCCCGAAAACGGACCACGGCACCCGGTGTGCGGGTGAGGCTGTTGCCGAAATTGTTTCCCTGATTGAAGAACAGAACCGACGTGTTGGTGCCACCGGTCTGATAATCGTTGCTGATCAAGTTGACGCCTGCCTCCAGCACCATGGTGCCAACGCGCTCGGAGTAGTTGGTACCGCTGCTATTGTTGTCATCGAAAAGGAACTCGCCTCCGCGGAAGGTCACCGCCATCCCGTCTGGCAGGCGGTTGGTGTTGGTGCTGCCCCCGCTCGTGTTCAGAATCGCAAACGTGCCTCCCTCGATGATGATGCCGCCGGCGCTGTCCCAGTCCGCCCCTCCACTGAGGCGGAGCAGACCCTGCTGGACCGTTGCCGTTCCGGTGAAGGTGCTGTCCACAACGAATCCGAGGCGCGATCCGCCACTCTTGAGCAGGTGGAGCTTGCCGGTGGAGGCGGTGACCGTGTCCTGCAGGACGATGTTGCTGTCCACATCCGCCGTCTGGTTCACACCGAAGGTGGCGTCCTGGGTGCCGCCGTTGCTCACAAAACCGAAGTTCTGAGCGAGCACCTGTCCCATGTACACATTCCTCTCATTGAGGCGCAGACGCGCTGTTGCCGTGTTTCCTTGGGCGGCGAAGCGGATGTTGTTCCGGCTGAAGGGATTCAGCGCCTGATCCGAGTCCAAACGCAGAATGCCGCGGTTGATGCTGATCTCACCGGTGATGGCGCTGAAGCCGGAAAGGACCAGTTCGGAGTCGTTGTTGGAAGCGGTCAGCGTCAGTCCGGCATTGGCTCCCGTGTTGCGCATGCCGCTGGTGATCGTGGTCGTGATCGGCGTGGCCGGGGCGGCGCCCGCGAGGTAAAAGATGGCCTCATTCGTCCCAAACTCGAGCGTGCCGCCGCTGATCGTGACCCCGGCTGCGGAGCTGTCGAGGAAAGCCCCCGAGGTGATTTCGAAAACGCGCCCGTTTTGCAGCGTCAGCGAGCTGCCCGTGTCCATGCGCAGGGCATTCACTCCGGCACGGAAATTGACACCGGTCGCGCCTGAAAGCAGCACGTTTTCGTCCGAGATCACGCCTTCGGAAATAGACGTGGCATACTCGCCCACCGCCAGCGGGCGGATGCCCGTGGCCGGGTCCACTGTGACAAAGCTCTCGCCAGATCCCGTCACAGAGGTGCCATTGCCGATGCTCCAGGGAATGATGCTGATATTGGTGCTGCCAGCCGCCCCGCCACCGCCGATGAAGCTGGTGCCCGTGGGAGCAGTCGTCACGATCAAACGCGCCGTATCGGCCGCCGCCGCCAACCCGAAGCCGGTGCCGCGAAACAGCAGCGTACCCTTGTTGCTGCGGATGAGACTGCCGGTCGTCACCTCCATCTGGCCGCCGCTGACCGGGTTCAGCGTGAAGATGTTGTGCCCGCTGTTGGTCTCCAGGCTGCCAAAGGTCTCCGTCGTGGTGTTCACCGTGTCATTGGCACCGAAAATGACCGCCTCACCGGCATCCTGGAGTTCGATCTGGTTGGCATCGCCGATGCGGTCCATCGCAAACACCGTGTCCGTCAAGGTGCCCACCTCCAGACGGCTGTCCGAGGAGCCCACGACCACAGTGCCGCTGTTCACCAGCGCGCCATTGCCCGTCAAACGCAGAATCCCCGCATTGATGGTCGTCGTGCCGCCATACGTGTTCGCGGCGGTAAAGGTCAGCGTGTTGGAGCCGCTTTTGACGATGTTGATCACATTCGCCCCTGTGCCCGCGCTGCTGCCGGCGATCACGCCCGCCCAAGTGGCGTCCGCGACGCTGTTGTTGATGGTGAAATTTCGCGCTGTCGTGCCGCCATCCGTCCGGTCCATCAAACCCGCGCCTTCCAGGCTGCGGATCGTCTCGGTGTTGTTCTGGTTGAACAGGAACGTGCCGCCCGCGTCGATCTGCAGGGTCGAGGTGTCGGAGATCGCATTGGTCCCCGTCGTCGTGCGGAGCGTGGCACCGCTGGCAACCGTGATCGTCGATGCGGTGGAGCTGCCGATGTTCACATTGCCGATCTGCACCTCACCCGCCTGGATGTTCCAGCCACCGGTATTGGTGGCGGTCGTGTTGATGAGCAAGGTGCCGTCCCCCAATTTGTTGATCGCTCCCGTGCCTGCAAGGGCCACGCCAATCGTGGCCGAGATGCCTGAATCGACCGTGATGTCGCCTGAAGTCAGGGTCAGCGTCGCGCCCGTACCCGTCAGCGAGTAGCCATTGGCGGCAAAAAGCAGCGAATTCGCCACATCACCGGCGGTGAGCGTGATGGCGCCGACTCCCGCGCCGTTGAACTGGACATCGTCTGCGGCAAGCGGCTCCACTCCGAGGCTCCAGTTGGTGCCGGTGGCCCAAAGAAGGTCCGTGGCACCTGACCAGATCGTGGTGGCACCTTGGGCACACGACATGCCCGTCAGCGCGATCAGAACGGCGGCGCGGCGGGCGCATGCCCGCTTCCTGAGGTTGGAAAGCAATGTCTTCATGGCGGTTTCGCCATGTCATATCACGCGCACCCAAAAACCCGCCACGCTTGAAAAGTAGCAGGTCCGCCATTGATGGGTGGCGCTTCACACTACTAGAAATCAAGCCTGCCGCCACACGCGTTCTGCATGCGCAAACCAAGCCGTTTTGCCACCCGGCTCAATTCCTCCGGCGGCGCGCCGCGAGACCCAGGAGACCGATCAGGAGGAGCAGGGCGCGGGAGGGCTCCGGAATGGCGTTGATAGAAACCGTGCCCGCAGTAAAGAGAGTACTATAGTCCCAGAAGAGGCCGGCATCAAGGGTGGGGGCGCTGATGAAATTGAAGCCATTGGTGCCTTGAACCGGAACAGTGCCGCCGACCACGCCCACCCAGTCAAAGAGCTTCCAGGAGTCCCCCGCGACGAAGGTGGTGGGGGTGAGGGACGTGGCCGTGATGACAAGGCTGCTGGTGCCGCCAAAGAAGATGTTGGACCAGTCCGGGGCATTGATGACGACCTGGTCCGACGCCGTGGGGCCGTTGAGGACGCCTGTGTTCAGATTGGAGAAGAGGTCAAAGGCGACGGTGTTGTTGAACTGGACCTGCCCCGCTCCGGCGACGGTGAGGGCCAGCGCGGTGCCGGAAGCAGCCGCCGGGAGCCCGGCATCCAGGGTGCCGTTGATGGCGATGTTATTGCCAGCACCCGCAACGATCGCGCCCGTGCCGCCCAAGGTGGCTCCGGCATCGACGGTGAGAGCACCGCTGCCCGTGGCCGATCCGGTGGTGTTCACCGCCAGCAAGGTGCCGCCGCTCACCGTGGTGCCGCCGGTGTAAGCGTTGCCATTGCCCATGGAGAGGACACCACCCGTGGACTTGGTGAGGGCCCCTCCGCCATTGAGTTGCGCGAGGTTCGTCAGCGTGCCGGATTGCGCCGCCAGCGTCACCGTCGGCCCTGCCGCCCCGATGCTGTTGCCGCTCATGTTCAGCGTGGCACCGTCCAGTGTGACCGTGGCCGTTTCCGTGCCCGCGCCGCCGGTGCGCACGATATTGCCCGTCACCGTCACCGTGCCGCCTGTCAGATCGATCGTCGAGGTGGCCGTGCGGCTGGCGGCCGCGTTGGCCATGTTGACGGCCGTGCCGGCTCCTGTGCCGATGGTGACATTCCCCCCCGTGACATTGAAGTCCGCAGTCACCACGCCTCCAGCGCTGGTGTTCACGGCCATGTTCAGCGTTCCAATGGTCGTGGTGGGCGAGCCCGGCGCGACGCTGTCGCCCAAATTGACCGTGGCTGTGGCATCACCCGTGCCAGTGCCTGTGCGGCTGGCCATGACGAGAGTGGTGACGTCCAGGATGCCCTGATCAAAGGTCAAGGTGGCGGTGCCGCTGCCGGTGTTCTGCGTACGCGCCGCCATGGTCAAGGTGCCGGCCAGGATGTCCGCCGTGTGTCCCGCCAGATTCATGGTGGAGTCCATGTTCCCCGCCGTGCTGCCGGTCGTGTTGATGATGTTGAGCGTGGCACGGTCCGTGCCGTTCGAGGCGCGCAGAGTGAGCGTACCCGTGGTGTCACCAGCGTCAAAGTTCACCGCGCCGCCGGAGCGGATGGTGTTGCCGGCGGAGCCGATGTTAACCGTGTCCGAGTTGAGCAAGTTGGTACCGGTGCCCAGGGTCAATGTGTGGGTCACACTGCCACCGGAACCGTCCCCAATGCGGATCGAGGCGGCGGTGATGGTGTTGTTGGCGGCCAGTTTGAAGGTCGAGGCATTGTTCTCAGTGCCTGTGTTGCCATCGCCAACACGGAAGGTTCCAGTGCCAAGATTGGCGATGAAGCTGGCCAGCCCGGTGAAATCAGCCGTGACGGCGTTGTCATTGGTACCGCCGGTGGCGCCACCGACCTGGAAATTCGCGCCGCCGCTGTTGACCACCATGGAGCCACCACCCAGCGCATTGACCGCGGTCGAGGAGGCGTCCGCATTCGCCCCGAGCGTCACCGCGCCATTGACGGTGAGCGTCTTGCCCGGATCGATGAGGATCTGATTGGTGACGGCGTTTGTCGTGGACTGGACGCTCAACGAGCCGACGGTCTGGTCGAAACCGTTCAGATTGAAGGTGCCGCCGGTCGTGCCAGTTCCCACGCGCAGGGCGGTGGCGACGGGCAGCGCGTTGTCGAGGGCGATCCGCAGGACGCCGTTGTCCACCTGGGTGGCTCCCGTGTAGGTGTTCGCAACGGTGACCTCCCAGGTGTTGGTTCCAGCCTTGGCCAGCGTCACGACGCCCACACAATCCTCGACAAGGCCGATCTGATTGATGATCGCCGGCGCGGAGGAACCGGCCAGCGTGAGCGTCTTGGCCCCGCCATTGATGGCGTGCGCGCCGGACGACACAATCAAGGCACCGGTGCCGTCCGCGGTGATCACCCCGCCACCAGTGGAGCCGTTGAGGCCAAAGAGGCGGTCGGTCGTCTCACCCGCTCCGGTATAAGTGATGCCACCCGTGGTGGTGCCGCTGCCCAGCCGGATGGTGCCGGTCTGCGCGTTGGCAGGAGCGCCCAGCGGACCTGAAACCGCGCCCACATTTCCAATGGTAGCGACCGACAGCGCCCCGGCCTGCACCTCGATGACACCTGTGAAGGTGCTGGCACCAGTGAGGGTGACGACATTGGTCTGAGCCTTCAAAAGACCGCCCGTGCCGGCGAAGGGAGTGTCGATGGTGGTGTCACCCGTGTGATTCAGGAAAAGCCCGACGCTGGAGGTCAACGTGCCGGATCCAATGATAGCGGGGCTGGCCCCGCTGGTGGTCACCAGCCCCACGCTCAATGCGTTAGTGCCCAGATCGAGCGTGGCCCCCGCCCCGATGTTCACCGGGCCGCCGACAGGCAGCGCGTTGCTGGCACCGATGGCGAGCACGCCTTCATTCACGTTTGTCGGCCCCGCATAGGTGCCTGCCACATTGAGTGTGAGGGTGCCCAGTCCCGCCTTCGTGAACGCTCCCGGACCGGAACCGACCGCGCCGGCCAGGGAAAGGCTTGCCCCATTGGTGTCGATGGTGCCTCCGCCGAGCTGGAAGATGATGTTACGGGTGGAAATGTCATCGGTGAGCGCCGCGCCAAGACGAAGCGTGCCGCCTGCCAGGAGCAGATCGCCGGTGGCACCGCCGATGTTGTCGAGGTCGCCGATTTCGAGGATGCCCTCGTTGATGACCGTCCTGGACGCGCCGCCGCCGGCCACGTTCACCCCGCTGAGGATGAGCGCACCACGCCCGCTTTTCACAATGCTGGCCGCGCTGGTCAGCGGAGAGCCGATGGTGACCGCCAGCGTGGGGGTTGTGGCCGCGGAAGAGGGATTGACCACGTTGATGACGTACTCGCCCGTCGTTCCGATGGCGATGCCGGCGTCATAGCCGGTGACGTTGATGCTATGGGCCGACGAGGCGTCCGCAGCGGGATTCAGGGTGAAAAGGAAGGCACCGCTCGTGTTGGTGAGCGTCTGCCCCGCGCCGGTGGCAGTGATGTTGATCACACTGGCCGCGGTGTTGTTGTTATGGATGACGATCGAGTTCACGGTGGTGCCGGGCAGACCAAGCGCATCCGACGTGAGAGACTCGCGAACGTTGTCCGTCGCAGTGGCCAGCGCATAAGTGGCGTATTCCGAGGCCAGGCTGAGCGGCACAAAACCCCGGCCGGCGACGTAAGTGACGAAGCTGTTGCCCATGTTCGCATCAGCGACACCGCCAGTCAGACTCTCACCGACCACCCATGGAACGATGCTGACATTGGTGGCCGTGCCGCCGACCACGCCGCCGCCGCCGACCAGATTGCCGGGAGCCGCCAGCCACGCCGTCTCGTTGCCAGCCGTGCCGATGCGGAACAGGTTGCGGTCGCCCGAGGTCTGTCCCAGCGCACGCCCGCGGACGGAAACGGTCGCGCTGTTGGCACGGGTGAAATTGTCCGCGATGACCTGCGCGATGCCAGTCGTGCCGCTGGCCTCGCCGGTGAGCCAGTTGTTGCCGGAGGCGAAGTTGAGACTGCCGATGGTCTCGTTGGTGGTGGCGTTTTGATTGGTGCGGATGGCCAGGCCGCGGGGACGTGTCTCTCCCGCAAAGGTGCCGCTGGCTGAATTGAGCGTGACCGGCGTGCTGTCGAGAATACGGGTGCCGCTGCGCGTGGTGCCGTTGTTGTCGAGCAGCAGGTTGCCCGCACCGTTGACGGTGATGGCCGTGGCGTTGATCTGGCCGATGCCGGTGAGCTGGAACAAGCCGGAATTGACCACGATCGCCCCGTTGAAGCCGGTGCTAATATTGCTGAACGCCTGATTGCTGGCGCCTTCCTTGATGATCGTCCCATTGCCGGTGAAACGGCCCGCATAAGTGACATTACCCCCAACGGTGTTGAGGGTCAGCGTGTTGCCCCCGATGGCGACGGTGGCCAGGGCTTCAAGCCCGGTGGTGGCACTGCCGCCCTGCAAGCGCCCGATGGTTTCGCTGGCAAGCAGGTGGAGCGTGTTCACCCGGTCGTCCGCCAGGGTGACCAGGGAGGTGTCGCCGATCGCATTGCCGCCCGCCGCCTGAAGAATGCCGCCCTGAACCTGGGTCTGGCCGGTGTAGGTGTTGTCACCCGAGAGCAGCATGGTGCCGTTGCCGGTCTTGGTCACGCCGGTGTTGCTGGTGATGATCGAAGAGATTTCAAACGGCCGGCTGCTGTCCTGGGTGATGATCAATTCAGCCACACCGCTGGTGAGGGTGCCTCCAAAGATTCCCGGGGTGCCGGCCGTGACCTGATCGGTGACGAGGATGCCGCCGCTGGCGATGCTAAAGAACGCCGCCGGCGTGACGGCGACTTGCGATCCGCCCGCCGCGTTGAAACGCAGGCTGTTGATGCTGAGGCAGTCTGGAACGATCCCGGTGTAGCCCGTGGTGTCATCCGTCACATGATCTCCCGTGACCCAGGTGGCGATGTCGTTTTTGACCGTCGAAGCCAGCGCCACGATCTGATTGGAGACATTGCGGGTGGCGAAATGGGTGCCGGAGGCGTCTTGAACCGTGGCAAACCCGCTGGCACCGACCAATCCATGAGTTCCGTTGGCCGTGGTGGTGGTGACCACCGTGTCCGTTCCCAAATTCAAGCGCAGGGTGCCCGCGCTGGTGGCCCGGGTGATCGCGGCGAGAGTCAGGGTGGCCGTCTGCCCCGGCGCGCCCGCGTTCATGGTGATGGTATTGGCACCGCCGCTGGCGAAGGTGATGCCGCTGACGGCCTGGGTCGTCGGGGCGATTGCATTGCCATTGATCGTCACCGTGCCGCCGCGCATGTCGAGACCGCGATTGACCGGCAGCTTGGTCGTGTTGTGGGTGGTGTAGTCCAGGATCAGGTTTCCAGAATCCACGCGCGTGGAGGCCGCCACGGAGCCGGTCAGCCCCGAGTTGTCACCAGAGACGGTCACTGTCCCCAGACCCTGCTTGAGGATCGTGGCCCCGCCGGCCAGATTTGCCGAGACAGAACCCCGGAAGAAACGAAAACCTGAGCTGTAGTCCGTGACCGTGCTGGTGCCTGTGATCGTGCCGGTGCCATACACATTGCCATCGAAGCCATCGGCGATCGCGCCCACGTCCAGACGTGGCACCGAGATGCTGAACGAGTTCATGTTGATGAATCCGGTGCCCGCTGTCGTGCCGTCGCCAGCCAGCATGCCTTCCACAGCATTGGCATTGGCGATGCCGTTGACATCGTTCGCGTTGATGTTCACCACGGCACCGCCGCGGGAGAAGAGGAAGCTGCTGGTGCCCGCCGGGTTGTTTGCCGCCCAAACGCCTGTGCTGTTGAGGTTGAGCACGGTCCCGGCATTGCTGACCACAATGTCGTCATTCAGGCTGAAGACCATGTTCTCCAGCGTCAGGGTGCCGCCGGTCACCAGGAGGTCATCAGCGATGGTGGCGTTCGCGTCCTGCACAGTCCAGGTGCCGGAGCTGACGACCAAATCAGCCGTGGCAGCACCCGCAGGCTGGGTGATCCCGCCCGTGACGCGCCCTACTCCAGGCCCTGTCAGGGTCAGCACGTTGTTGGCTGCCTGGGTGATTCCGCCCGAATAGACGATCTCAGCGCCACCCACTCCGTTGGCGTTGAGTGTGGGGCTGCCGTTTGTCGTGATGGGACGATTGGTGAACTGGTCGGTGGTGCCGATGAACGACAACACAGCCGTTCCCAGGGTGATCGGGGAACCCATGCCCAGATTGCTGGCTGGTCCGCCCACATCGCTCACCGTGGAGAACTCCAGCACACCTTCGCCCAAAGTCAGCCCGCCCGTGAACGTATTGGGTGCTGTCAGCCGCAAAGTGCGGTTTGTGGTGGCCCATCCGCCGAGGTCATCATTGACAGCCAGTCCCCAGGAGCCCCCTGACTCTGCAATGACACTCGAAATGATCGCAACCGCGCCCGCTCCACCACCCACGGAAATGCTGGCATCCCCATTGAGAGTGACGCCGCCCGTTAACTCGGATGTCGCGTTGGCCCCGTCCGCCAGGAACCAGCGGAGACCGGAGGCCGCCCCCAGGCTGACCGGCCCGGAGAACGTGGTGGCAAAGGGGGACGACACCACTCCAGAGACATTGTCCACGTTGATCTCGCCGATGGCACCGGCCGCATAAGTAACACCCTGGGTGATGGTCCATAGCGCCCCGTTGGTGCCTTGAAGGATGATGCGGCCAAAGGGGTTGAAGGTGATCGGCCCGGTACCGAGTCCGTTCTCGTTGTTCGTGCTCACCGTGCCACGCTGGATGAGCAGTCCACCGCTCCATCCGCTGTTCGCACCATTCAGCGCCAGGGTTCCGGTGAACTGGTTGCCATTGCTCACTGCGCCGATGGAGTTCACCGTCAGCAATCCTGTGCCGCTGATCACACCTGGAATCGTGATATTGCGACCGTTGTTCAACGTGTTGGGATCCAGCATGTGGATGGTCGATCCGCTCATCAGGTTGACCGTGCCACTGTAAGTTTGATTACCCCCGGCCGCCGAAAGCGTGCCTCCGTTCAGAGTGAGATTGTTTGAAACCGTCGTGGCGGCGCTGTTGATGTAAAAAGTGCCGCCCGTGTCGATGGAAACCGCCGCCCCCGCTCCTGGGGTGGCCACGACGCCTCCCAAGACCGTCCCGCTGCCAATTTCGAGCAACCCTCCGTTCACTGTCACCGCAGTGCCGGTGTAGGTGCCGGCGCCTGAAACAGCCACCTTCCCCGCGCCTGCCTTCGTCAGATTACCAGCACCGCTCAGCCCGCCGCTGAGGTTGACGAACGAAGTCGCGTTCAGATTCGTGCCTGCACCGGCCGCCGTGGTGTTGGCGGAGATGACAAAATTGTTCGCGTCTGTGATCGAAACCACCGTGGCACCGACCGGGATGCCCGGCCCGGCCACGGCCATGCCCACCGCCAGTCCCGCCGTGCTGGCTACAGTGACGGTCGTACTGGCCGTGGCGTAGGTGGCACTGGTGAGCGCCACTGCATCCGCCACGGACCAAGTCTGCGCGGCACCGGCGGTAAACGGGGCGCTGATGACGACCCCAGGAGTAGCCCCCGTCTTCACCTCAATCCCATCCGTGGCCAGCGCGGGCTGAATCGTGAGACGGTTCGACGCAACGGCACCTGGGGCGATCAAAAGAGATGTGGGCGTGCTCGTGCTGGTCTCGATCACCAGATTGTTGACCCTGAAACTTTGCTCCAGTGTGGTGGATAGGGCTCCACCTGCTGCATTATTGGCCTGGAACACCACGGTGGTACCCGCGCCAGGCACCGTGGTGGAAAGCGTTGTTCCCGCCTTGTCCGACGCCCAGTTCATTCCATTACCGGTGCCGTCCACCGTGTTCCATTGAGTGGTCGCCACCGGTCCAGGGAGGCCCAATCCCGTCCAATACATGCTGCCCAGCACCGCCGTGCCGACATTCAAGACCACCGAGGTGTCCGACACCGTGAGCGTCGAACCCGTATAGCCGCCGATCGGCCCCAGGGCATAAGTGGCCCCGCCAGCGGTCAGACCCCCAGGAGCAACCAGCAGGTTGTAGGTGCCACCAGGGCTGAGTCCCGCATCACGAATGTTAAACAGGATGTTGTTGGCCACGACAGCAGCAACAGAGGTCGTCATCGTGTCCGAACCCAGATCCCCCGCTTCGAGTTCCAATGTGGCGGTGCCAGAAGGCCCTGCTCCAAGGTTCAGAGTGATCAGATTCGGCATCGGTGTCCCGACGCCGTCATACAATTGCAGAAGGCCGCCAGCCGCCACCTGAACGGATGTCATCGCCAGCGGTGAGGTCAATCCACCTGTCAGGCGCAGGCTCCCCGCCTGAACATTCAACGCCGTCACATCTGCCGGACCGGCAAAGGTGGCGGTGGCCGTCCCGATTTTGCCCAGGCTCAGTTCCCCGGTTCCGCTGCGTGTGATGCTGCCGTTGAAATTGACCGCGCTGTCCGCGCCGCCCACAGTCAGGGAGGAAGGAAGCACCGTGCTGTTGTCGATCACCATGATGCCAGCCGCGGTGCCGGTGAGTCCATTGATGGTCTCGGTGTTTCCGTTGAGGTCCAGGACGGACGTGAACCCGGCCGCCGGACCCATCACGACGTTGCCCTTGAGGTCGAATGAGAGCGTCACCCCCGATGCGATCGTCTGGTTGGCGCTGGCGGTGAAAGTGGTGCCGTCGATGATCGAGGCCACTGTGGCCCCCGCTGTCACACCCGTGCCCGTGATACGCTGACCGACTACCAGCCCGGCCGTGGAGTTCACTGTGATCGTGGTCGAGGCGGAAACCGCCGCCGTGGTGGCAGTGGTGGCGGCCACGCCATGCGGAATGACCTCCGTCGCGCCGATTTTGAGGGTGCCATTGTTGAGCGTCAGGGTGCCGGAGTTCCAGTTAGAACCTCCGCCGCCCAGCGTCAGGCTGCCGCTGCCCGAGTAGGTGATGTTGAGCAAAAATGGCGTGGTTGTAGTAATGTCTCCGTTGATGATCGTATCGCCGGATCCACTGATGGTCCAGGTGCGGGCAGCCGTGATGGAATTGGCGGTCGCACCCGCGAAGGTAAGCGTCTTTCCGGCAGCGATGTTGTTGGTCAGGCCGACGTTGTTCGCCGCAGCAAGCAGCGTGAGGCCCGAGGGATGCACAAAATCCAAGCTGTAATCCCCGACGAAAGCCGGAGTCGTGTTATTGGCAAGACGCACGGGATTGTTCACCGCCCTGTCCGTTTGATAAGCGAATATGGACCCGTTGCTGAAATCAAGGTTGCCGGTTCCGGCACCCAGATCACTCGCGGCAATGCCCAGAGCACCCGCGTTTACAGCCGTGGTGCCTGTATAGCTGTTCGCACCGGTCAGAATCCATGTGGCGCTGCCATCCACGGTGACCCCCAGGGTCCCTCCGTTGTCCGCCAGATCACTGGTGATCATGTTGCCGGAGGTGTTGGAGCCGCGGAGCAGGAGCGCCTTCGCTCCAGCCGCCATGTCGTTGAGCACATTGGTCAGAATCAGCGGACCGGAGCCGTCCGCATGGATCTGCGTGCTGCCGGTGGTTGTGTTCAGCCGGATCATGCGGTCACTGGTCTCGCCAACGCCAATGTATTGGATGATGCCCGCTGTCGTGCCGGCATTGCCCAGCGTAATGGCGTTTCCTGCCAGATTGGCATCCGTCGTGGTGCCGACGCTCGTCGCCTGCCCAGGGTTTCCGCTGTTGCCGAAGGATGTGACGATCAACTGGCCTGCTGTGACTGCGGTAACACCTTCATAGGTGTTCGCCCCGAAGAGCTGCAGCACGCCGGTGCCCGTCTTGGTCAGGCCGCTGCCCGCCGCCCCGCTGATCGCACCCGTGATGGTGGCAAAGTCGGTGAAGGTCGTTCCATTGTCATCGACCTGAATGGTGCGCACAGCGCCGTTCAGGTCGATCGGATTGCGCACCTCAACCTCATCCACCGCGGTTGCGGAGTTGAGGATCAGATTCCCGGTGGGCACAAAGCCGCCGCTCGCCCAAGTGAGTGTCGATGGTGTGGCAAGACCGCCGATCGCAACCACCAGCTTGGATGCGTTGGCGGAGAAACCACCACCGGCGGTCCATGTTATCTCATTCGGGTTTCCCGGAGTGGCGATTCCCACCAGGTTGCGTTCAAAACTGCCGCTGGAGAGCAACACGCCACCACCCAATACAAGCGGGCTGTTGGTTGGAAGCGAGGACCCGCTCAACACCCCCAACGCCCCTGCGGTGATCGTTGTAGTCCCCGTGTAGGAATTCGTGGCATTGCCCAGATGCCAGACACCCGCGCCGATCTTGCTGAGCGCTGTCGGATTGGCCCCATTGTCCACCAGTTGCAGGTTGATCCAACTGTCCCCTGTCGAGGCCCCGCCCAAAGTCAGCGTTTGTGGGACGATCGCACCCGGTCCAAAACTAATCGGCGCCGTGTTGTTGAAGATCAAAGCAGCGTTAAGTCCGGAAGCGTTGGCAATCTGGCCGCCGCTACCGGCCGCTCCTCCGTCAAAGGTGAAAAGCCTGTCGATGCTGATGGAGGCAGTGCCAGTGTAATTGATGCCTCCCGTGGTGCCATTGAACACAAGGCTGGCCGCATTGGTCGCGTCGCTGGATCCATCCCCGCGGCCGATGCCGCTTGCCGTTCCGATGTTAGCCAGGACCGGCACCGAAACCAGCGCCGTCGAGCCAATGGTGGCGCTGCCTGTGTAGGTGCTCAATCCACTCCAGGTCTGCGCTCCAGTGCCGGTTTTCACCACATTCACTCTGGCGGTGCCGTCCTGAATCAACCCGGAAAAGGTGCCGGTGCCGTTGTTGTTGCCGACCGTGAGAGTGGCCGGGGAAGCCCCTGAGTTGGTGACCAGCCCGGAGCCATTAAAAGCAGCCACCGAAGTGCCGGTGCTGATACCGTTCAGATCCAGAGTGCCTGCCTGACGGAGTGCCAGGTTCTGATTCGCGGCGCTGAGCACCCCTCCGGTGTCGAGCCTCAACGTGCCTTCGTTGATCGTGGTCGCTCCCGTCTGTGCATTGGCACCGGAGATGACCAGAGTGCCCGCCCCGTTCTTCGTCAGGCCGCCGGTGGTGGTGCTGGTGATCGGCGCGCTGAGATTGAGAACATCGACAGACTGGTCCACCCGCACGGCCAGGCTGTTCGCCCCGCCCGTGGTGATCCCGGTGCCGGAAATCGCTCCGGTGCCGCCAGTTTGGAGCAACCCGCCCGTGGTGATCGTCAAGTTCCCTGTCATGCCCAAGGACTGGCTGCCATCCAGTTTCAGCGAGCTCACACTGACCGCGGCCTGCGCGCCAATGCTGCTGGAAAGGCGGTTGTGATTGGCTGCGGTCAAGGAGGCGCCGGCGTTCACAAACCCGGCGTCGGTGCCATAAACGGGCGTGACGAGCAAACCACTGCTCGAACGGGCGAAATCCGCCCCGTTGATGTAGATTTTCCCGGTACCAGGGAGCGTGGTGGCCGTGCTGGTGGCCACGCCCGTGAACGTGACGGTGCTGCCGGCCGCTGTGATGATGTTGGTGCCAGAGGCCGCGTTGACGGTGCCCAGCGAGGTAAAAGTCAGCGAGGCCGAACCCCCTGCGCCGGGGGTCAGGCGAATGGTGTTCATGCCGGCTGTCGGAGTCAGCGCTCCAAGGCTCTCCGCGTTCGCCGTGGAAACCTGGCCGACAAAATCGAGCGTGCCGCCCGCTGTTTGGGTGGTGGCGTTGGCGTTGAAGATAACCGCGCCTGTGCTGGCGATGATGTTCGAGGCCGCGGCGCTTGCGCGCAATTTCAAGGTGCCTCCGGTGATCGTCGTGGTTCCCGTGTAAAGATTATTGCCACCCAGCACCCAGGTGCCCAGGTCGGCCTTCACCAGATTAACTGTGCCACCTGCTGCATTGTTGGGAATGGCCCCGTTGATGGCATTATCTGCCGTGCTGCTGCCCCCAAGGGTAAGGGTCTTGGCATCCCCGACGGCCCCGCCTGTGGCCGTGAACGCTGAATTGATGACGACCGGATTGGCCCCGGTCTGGTTGGCATTGATGATCGCGCCCCCGGTCGTGCCGTTGAGGTTGATGACCTTGGCGGTGGTGAGGTTGGCCAGCGCAGGATTGGCACCCACAATCGCCAGAGTGGCTGTTGTGGTGGTGTTGCCGATATTGATTGCGCTGGTGTTGTTCGTAATGGAACGCCAGTCCGTGATCGCCAGCGTGCCCCCGGTGATGGTGACATTTCCATCCAGCGTGGAGCCTGTGCTCGAAATTGTGAGCGTGCCCGTGCCGCCCTTGGTGAAATTGTGGTTAAACGCAGCCGATGAGGCCGTGAGGTTGCCGCTGATGAGCGTGTTGCCGTTGCCACCAAACGTGAAGGTTCGGTTGGCTGTGTTCTCCGTGTTGCTCCAAAACGCGCCTGTGAAGGTCAGCAAGCCGCTCAGGTTGTTAGTGAAGGTCGTGGCCCCGTTGCCGCCCTGGATCGGAGCCGCGCCGAAGGTCATGCCGAAGCCGTTGCGCCCGTTAAAGGTGAACGTCTCCCCTTCCTCAAAAGCAAGCGTTCCAAATGTCGCGGTGCCATTGATCACACTGCTGCCGATGGCATGGTCCACAAACAGCGCCGGGCTCACCCCACGCTGATACACGTTCTTGCCGATGGTGGGAGTGTCGGAGCGGATTTCAAAGAAGACATTGTCCCCGTTCAAGTCCAGCATGCCGGACGTGCCCGTGCCCGCATTGGTTCCAAGAACAGAGCCGGAGTTGAGGCGCACCGAGCCCGAGCTGACGCGGATCGTGCCGGAGAACCCGCTGGCATCCACCGGGTTCCAAATCAGTGTCCCCGCGCCTGTTTTTTGCACACTGCCGGTTCCTGTGACCGTGCCCGTGACCTCGTAGCTGCCGATACCGACGGTATTGGTCAAGCCGAAGGTCGTGAAGGTTGTTCCCGTTGTCCCGCCGAGATTCAATGTACCGGAAAGCGTCAGGCGGCCGCTGGTGGAATGGAGGGCCGTGTTCTGCGCCGTGGTCCCCAGCAGAATCCCTGTGGTGATGTTGCCTGAGATTGTGTTGCTCCGCACGCTGTGGATCGCGGCATTGCGGTCTGCGATGGGACCCAGACCCTGCAAGGACACGTCCCGGGACAGATTGACGCCCGTCAGATAACCACCCTCCAAAACAAGCGTGCCGCCGCCAAATCCACGCGTTTGCGAGCCATTGATCACAATCTGCGAGCTGTCCAGGCCCAGCGCCGCCTGATCATTGATGATGAGCGCCCCGTTGTTGATCGTCGTCACTCCAGTGTAGGTGTTGGTGTTGTTTGCCAGCCTCACCGCGCCACCGCCGCTGAGCGTCAGGCCGACGCTCCCCAGCAACTGGCTGTTGATCACGCTGTAGCTGCCCAAACTTGCCCGGATCGTGCCTGCGGTGAGCGCCAGATCCCCTCCCGTCAGCGTGTAGCTGTCCTGAAGCTCAAGCGAATTGGCGATGGAGCCCGCGCCGAGAGTGATCACATTGGGATTTGGCAAAACACCCGGATTTGGCAATGGAGTCTCAAAGATCACATCGTCGGAGGCAGCCGGCAGCACGCCCCCAGACCAATTGAGGATCTGTGACCAAAGAAAATCTGCTCCGCTGCCGGCGGTCCATGTCACTGTGGCGGCCTGGACGGGAGCCGCCACCTGCCACACGGCAAGAAGGAAAATCATCAACAAGCTGGTGGGCCGACGGAATCGACGGAGCGTCTTCATAAGCAGGGTTGGAGAAATCATCCCAAGGCTACCCAACCAGCGGCACCGCCGACAAGAAAAATCAGCCGGACACGACAGAAACATTCAAGAAGGCACCGCAAACGGCACCCGCTTCTTTCAGCGAATTTCACGCCGACGACGACCCACAAGGGCCACCAACCCCAGCAGCAGCAGCAGGGCACGGGAAGGCTCCGGAATGCTGGAAATGGAAATAGTGCCCGTGGTCAACACATTGCTGTAGTCCCAGAACAAGCCGGTCAGTGTGGGAAGGTTGAAAGTGGCAAAGGTGCCGGAGGCCGTGCCACCACCAATGCCCGTCCAGTCAAAAATCTGCCAGGAGTCTCCATCCGCCCAGCCAGACGTGTCGAGCGTGGTGGTGACCTCCAGAACCGAACTGCCGCCCAGAATGATGTTAGACCAGTTGGCGGCCGTGATGAAGGCACGGTCATTTGCAGTGGCGGGATTGGCACCACCCGCATTGGCAAAAATGTCAAAACTGACCGTGCCGTTGAATGTCAGATTCCCCGTGCTGCTTACCGTGAGCGCCATGTCCTGACCGGCAATATCCCCTGCCAGCCCGGTTGAGAAGGTCCCATCGACGGTGATGTTGTTGCCAGCGCCGGCCACAACCGAGCCGGTGCCGCCGAGGGTCGCCCCGCTGCTCACACTCACGGACCCAGAACCTGTCGCCGACCCGGTGGTGTTGGCCGCCACAAGCGTGCCGCCAGTCACGAAGGTGCCGCCAGTGTACACGTTACCATCGCCCATGGAGAGGACACCACCCGTGGACTTGGTGAGGGCACCGCCGCCATTGAGTTCCGCCAGATTGGTGAGCGTGCCGGATTGCGCCGCCAGCGTCACCGTCGGCCCTGCCGCCCCGATGCTGTTGCCGCTCATGTTCAGCGTGGCTCCGTCCAGTGTGACCGTGGCCGTTTCCGTGCCCGCGCCACCCGTGCGCACGATGTTCCCCGTCACCGTCACCGTGCCTCCCGTCAGGTCAATCGTCGAGGTCACGGTGCGGCCGGTGCCGGCGTTGGCCATGTTGATGGCCGTGCCCGCCCCGGTGCCGATGGTGACATTCCCGCCGGTGACATTGAAGTCCGCAGAAACCGTGCCGCCACCACTCGTGTTCACCGCCATGTTCACGGCACCGATGGTCGTGGTGGGCGAGCCCGGCGCGGCGCTGTCGCCGAGATTGACTGTGGCTGTGGCATTACCCGTGCCCGCCCCCGTACGGCTGGCCATGTTCAAGGTGCTGACATCCAGCGTGCCTTGATTGAAGCTCAGGATGGCTGTTCCCGCCCCGGTGTTTGCGGAGCGCGTCGCCATGGACAGGGTGCTCGCCAGAATGTCCGCCGTGTGACCGGTCAGGTCCAAGGTGGAAGTCATGTCACCAGCCGTGTTTCCAGTCGTATTGATCATATTGACGGTGGCTCGGTCCGTGCCGTTCGAGGCGCGGAGGGTAAGCGCACCCGTGGTGTCGCCAGCATCAAAAATCACGGCACCGCCGGAGCGAATCGTGGCACCCGCGGAGCCGATGTTGAACGTGTCCGCGTTAAGCAAGTTGGTGCCGCTGCCCAGCGTGAGGGTGTGAGTGTTGGAACCACCGGTGCCGTCCCCAATCCGGATGGAGGTGGCTGTGATGCTGTTGTTCACCGCCAGCTTGAAGGTCGAAGTGCTGTTCCCCGTTCCAGTATTGGGATCGCCCAGGCGGAAAGTGCCGGAGTCGAGGTTGGCGGTGAAGCTGTTCAACCCGGAGAAGTCGACATCCACGCGGTTTTCATTGTCCACCGTGGCCGCCCCAATCTGGAAGTTGGCATTTCCGCTGTTGATCACAATCGCACCACCTCCCGTGGCATTGAGATTCGTGTCGCTTTCGTTGGCATTGATCCCAAGGGTGACGGCGCCGTTGACGGTCAATGTCTTCCCACTGTCCACAATAATGTTGTTGGTGACAGCATTGCTATTGGTCTGCACTGTGAGTGACCCGATCGTCTGGTCAAAGCCGTTCAAGTCAAGCGTTCCGGCTGTGGAGCCGGTGCCGATGCGGACGGCTGTGACCGCCGGCAGCGCGTTATCCAGGCCAATCTTGAGCGTGCCATTGTCCACCTGGGTGGCACCGGTGTAGCTGGCCGCGGCGTTGACGAGCCAGGTATTGGCGTCCGTTTTGTTGAGAGTCAGCACACCTCCAGTTTCCGTGATGGTCCCGGTTGTGTTGTCGATGGTGAGCGCGTCCGAAGAGCCGCGCAGGACAAGCGTTTTGTTTCCAGCCATCTCAAATCGGACTCCCCCCAGGCCGAGCGCCCCGGTGCCATCCGCGTCAATCGTGACGCTGCCCGTGGTCCCCTGCATGCCGATGAGGCGGTTCGTGCTGTGACCGGAGCCGGTGTATTGCAGCGTCGTTGCCGCAGTTGACAGGCCCATGCGGATGATGCCCGCCTCTGCGGTGGTTGGAGCGCCGAGCGCGCTGGCTCCGCCGCCCACATTGGCGATGCTGTTGATGCTGAGGGTTCCCGCCTGGATCTCCGTGGTGCCCATGTAGGTGCTGGCTCCGGTCAGTGTCACCACATTGGCCTGGGCTTTGAGAAGTCCGCCCGCGCCCGCGAGCACTGCGTCAATCGTGGTGTCACCCGTATGGTTGAAGAAGAAGCCTGTGCCGGCTGTGATGGTGCCAGCGCCAGTGATCAAAGGAGCGGCTCCCGAGGTGGTGACGAGCGCATGGCTGATGCTGTTGGCACCAAGAGCCAGGGTGGCTCCAGCCGCCACAGACAGGTTTCCACCGTTGCCGGTGGCGTTGTTGGCCCCCACGGTGAGGGTGCCCGCAGAGACGGCGGTGCCTCCAGTGAAGGTGGCGGACGCGTTCAGCGTGAGGTTGCCGGCTCCCGCCTTGGTGAACCCGCCAAGACCTG
This sequence comes from Verrucomicrobiaceae bacterium, assembly GCA_015075365.1. GTDB lineage: Bacteria > Verrucomicrobiota > Verrucomicrobiia > Verrucomicrobiales > Verrucomicrobiaceae > Prosthecobacter. The sequence continues at coordinate 2,673,084 of JABTUN010000001.1, read as the reverse complement.
AACCGAGGCTGCTGGCCAGGGCAAGGTCGATGCCATTGGTGTCAATGGTGCCGCCACCGTCCAGCAAGGTGATGGTGCGCTGAGAAATGTCGTCCGTAAGCCCCGCGCCGAGGCGCAGAGTGCCGCCCGCAAACACAAGGTTGCCAGTGTTTCCGCCAATGTTGTCCAGGTCGGCGATTTCGAGAATGCCTTCGTTGATCGTGGTCTTGTTGGCACCGCCGCCGGCGGTGTTGGCAGCGGTGAAAATGAGCGTGCCGCGCCCCGACTTGGTAATGTCCGCCGTCGAGTCCAATGGAGACGAAACGGTGGCCGTCAGAGTGGGCGTATTGTTCGCCGAGGAAGGATTCACGACATGGAACACATACTCGCTGCCACCCACCTCGATGCCGTTATCAAAACCACCGAGAATGGTGCTGTAGGCTGTGCTGACCACACCATTCGACACGGTGAAGAGAAACGCGCCGCTGGTGTTGGTGAGCGTCTGGCCCGCGCCGCTGCCGGTGACATTGACCGTGGCGGTGTTGTTATTGTCGATGACGAGGGCGTTGATGGTCGTCCCAGAGAGACCCAACAGATCGGCGGTGAGGGACTCCCTGGCGTTATCTGTCGCAGCAGCGGCGGAGATCGTGTCATATTCCGTCGCGAAGGCGAGCGGTCGGAAGCCGGTGCCGCTGATGTAGGTCACCAGGCTGTTGCCCATGTTGGCATCCCCAAGCGCGCCAGCAAAGCTCTCGCCGATGGCCCAAGGCACGATGCTGATGTTCTGGCTGGCGGCCGCACCGCCCCCGCCGACGAGATTGGCGGCGATGAAGGCGGCGTCATTGGCAGTCACGATGCGAAGTTCGTTCCTCTGCGCTGAGGCGCTACCGAGATTCGTGCCGCGGACGTTGAACGTGGCGTTGTTGAGGCGCGTCAGGTTGCTCACGATGATGTCCGAGTCATCGTTGGTGGTCGTCGCTTCGAGCGCAGCATAGTTGGCACCAGAACCCAAGGTCACGAGGCCCACAGTTTCATCCAGGGTGGTGTCCTGGTCCGTGCGGATGGCGAGGCCGCGCGGCCGGGTCTGGCCGCTGAAGGCTCCGTCGGCGGAGTTGAGTGTAATCGCCGTCGTGTCGAGGATGCGCGTGCCGCTGCGGGTGGTGCCGTTGTTGTCGATGAGGAGATTGCCGCCCTTGTTGATGCGGATGACGTTCGCGTTGATCTGGCCGATGCCGCTGAGCTGGAGCAAGCCGCCGTCAATCGTTACGATACCCGTGAAACCCGTGCTGACATTGGTCAGGTTCAGGTTGCCGGCGTTGCCCGCATTCATCACAATGCTTCCCGTGCCGGTGAAGAAGCCCGCGTAAGTGGTGCTGGCGCTCTCATTGATGGTCAGCGTGAATGTGTCCACATCCACTGTGCCCAAATCCTGGTCTGTGTTGCGACTCCCGCCTTGCAGCCGACCAATGGTTTCATTGGAAAGCAGCCTCAGGGTGCTGGCACGTGTGGCAGACAAGGTCACGATGGAGTTGTCTCCGATGGCGCTCCCACCCGCCACCTCGAGCACACCTTCCTGGATTTCCGTGTAGCCCGTATAGACATTGTCACCCGTGAGCCGCAGCGTGCCGGTGCCGCTCTTGGTGAGGGCGTGATTGATCCGAACATCCGAACCCAGCTCGAAGGTCTGACTACTGTCTTGAGTGAAGATCAGTTCCGGGACGTTGGAGGCCACAGCTCCGGAGAACAGGGTGCCACCGGTGAGGCTAGGCGTGCCAGCGACGTTGTCGGTGACGAGAATGCCGCCGCTGGTGATGCCAAGGACGCCCGCGGAGGACAGGGCCAAGTCGGAGCCAGAGGTAGCATTGAAGCGCAGGCTGTTGATGCTGATTCCGCTCAAGGTTCCAGTGAATCCTGTGACGTCACTGATATTCTCACCAGTGACCCATGAGGCGATCGTATCCTGCAAAGTAGTGGCAGCGGCACCGATGTTGCCATCAGTGGTGTTTGGCACATTTCGGGCAAAGAAGGTGCCGGTGCCGTCATTCACTGTCAGCCACCCGCCGAGGATGGCGTTGGCACCAGTACCGATAGTGTTTAGCGTGTCGGTCGTGACGCCATTGGTGGCAGACTGGGCTCCGGAGGGCAGCACGAGACGGAGGGTGCCATCCTGCGCGTTCACCGCGCGGGTCAATGCATTGAGATTGAGCACGATCTCCTGGCCGGCACCGGCGTTGAGCGTGATTCGGTTCGACCCACCCGTTGCTAAAGTAAAGCTGCCCACGCTCTGGCTGGTGGCCGCAGTGCCATTGCCGTTGAGGATCAGGTTGGAGCCGCGCATGTCGAGGGCAGAGGCGGCCCGAACCTTCGTGGTGTTGCTGGCGGTGTAATCCAGAATCAAGGTGCCTTCAGTGACCACAGTGGCACCGGTTCCGGCCAGTGCGGAGTTATCTCCGCTCAGGGTGACCGTGTTTAAGCTGATCTTGTCGAGCGTGACCGCACCCGTGCTGCCGAGGTTGGCGTTCACGGTGCCGCCATATAGATCGATGTTGTTCGTGGTGGTGACAGTTCCAGTGCCATTCACCAAACCTGAACGATCCATGTTGCGGTTGCCAAGGATGAAGTCCGATACGGTTTGGGAGAAGGTAACTGTGTTGAGAGTACCAATACCAGCGGCATCGGTGCCGATGCGGAGCCCATCAAAATCGGTGACCACCACGGCGTCGTTGGCACCGAGAGTGATCACGCCGCCACTTACAGCGCGGAGGGACGAGTCAGCGGATAGCGTGGCAGTGGAGAAGGAGAGTGTCCCGGTACCATTCAGGTTCAGCACCGTTCCAGCACCGGTGACGACGAAGTCGTTGCGGACCTGGAACAATCCGCTGTTCAGATTCAGGATCGCCCCGCCGCTCAAGGTCAGGACATCCCCCACACGGCTGGTGCCGGTCTGGTGGGTCCAGGTGCCACCGGTCACTGTCATGTCAGCGGCATCGCCTGTCTGCATGATGCCACCGCCAATGATGCCCTCACGGCCTGCGGTGCCGGTCAAAGTAAACTGCGTGCCGTCAGCGGTCGGCCCGACGGTGATCAGCCCGTTGTAGGTGATGGTGTCCGCCGCTGTGGCACCGTTGGCCGAGAGGGTGAGCACGCCACCGGATGTGGTAATGGGTCGGTTGGTGGACTGGGGAGAAGTGCCGATGAAGCTCAGCGTGCCTGTGGCGGTGGTGGTGATCGCCGTGCCGTTGCCGAGGGAACTGGCTCCGCCGCTGATGTCAGTCACCGTGGTGAATTCGAGGACGCCCTCGCCCAACGAAATATTGCCCGTGAAGGTGTTCGGCCCGGTGAGACGCACCGTGCGGTTGGTGGTGCCCCAGCCGCCCAGATCGTCATTGATGGCAAGTCCGAATCCGCCACCGCCATCCCCGATCACCCCCGAGACGATTGCCACCGCCCCAGCGCCGCCGCCAACGGAAATGCTGGCGTTTCCGCCCATTGTCACACTGTTGGTGAAGTTTGCCACGGAGTTGGGACCGTCGCTGAGGAACAGACGGATGCCCGAGCTGGCACCGAGGCTGACCGGCCCCGTCATGTTGAGAGTGAAGGGAGCGCTGACCGTGCCGGACGTGTTGTCCACGCCAATTTCACCTATGGCATTGGCAGCGTAAGTTAGCGTGCCTGAGTTGGTGAGAATCTGGGAATTGACCCCTTGAAGGTTGAAGCGTCCGAAGCTGTTGAAGGTGACGTCATTGGTGGTGAAACTCGGACTCGCCGCGCTGGAGATCGTCACCGTGCCACGATTGAAGAGGAGGTCGCCACTCCAGGTGTTGCCCGCGTTGTTCATTGTCAGCGTGCCAGCGAGCTGATTGCCGCCAGAGACGGCGTTGTTGCCGTCGATGGTCAGATTGCCCGAACCACTGACAACGCCGGACAGGGTGACGTTGCGGGCGGTGTTGGTGTTCGGGCCGTTGGAATCCGCCAGATTGATGGTGGAACCGCTGCTGACATTGACCGTGCCGCTGTAGGTGTGGTTCTGTCCGCCGCCAGAGAGGGCACCGCCCGCCAGCGTGATGGGATTGGCCACCGTCCCAGCCGTGCCGTTGTTGTAGTAGAAGGCCGCGGAGCTGTTGATGATGACGTTGGCGAGGTTGCTGTTGATCGTGTTGCCCAAGGCGGCGTTGTTGGTCAGCTCCAGCGTTCCCGCGTTGAGAGTGAAGTCGGAGGTCGCGCCACTATTAAAGGTCGGATCGGCGGCGGCGGTGAGGGTGACTTTGCCGGAGCCGGCCTTCGTGACGTCACGTTCACCGAGCAGCGAACCAATGGAGAGGACGGAGCCTGCATCCGTCACGGACCATGTTTGGCTGGTGGCGGTACCGCCGAGGCGGACTGCACTGCTAATGGTCACAGCCGCAGGGCCGCCGGCGGCGATCTCGATGCCATCCGCCGAGGACTGCGGAGCGATCTCAATGCGATTGGTCGTGATAGTGCCGGGGTTGATGGTGATGGAGGAAGGAGTGGTCGTGCCGCCCGCCTCGAAGGTCAGGGAGTTGATTTTGAAGTTTTGCTCCAGGGTGGTGACCAGCGGTCCGCTGCCGGGATTGTCCCAGGCGAAGACCACATCTGTCCCAGCTCCGGGGATGGAGGCCGCCGGGGTGGTTCCTGCCTTGTCGGTGGACCAGTTATTCGTGGCTGCGTTCCAGGTGTTGTCCGTCAGTCCACGCCAATAGGAAGTGCCGATGATGAGGCTACCCGTGGTAAGGATGATCTGGTTCGTGGTGGAGTTAGTGGTCAGGTCGATGGAGCTAAAGCCACCAGGCGTGCCCCCGAGGATGTAGTCCCCGATGTTGAGCGGGCCACCGAAGAGTCCGCCGCCAATGGCGGTGGCGTCCAGCAAGACATACTGCTCATTCGGATTGAGACCGGTGTCCGTCAGATTGAAGGTGATCTGGTTGCCAGCGAAAAGGCCGAGCGTCCCACCGGTGAGAAGGGTCAGCGTATCGGTGCTCAACTCGTCACCCGCGACGCTGAGGTCACCCACGTTCAGATTCAGGAACGTCATGGTGCCGCTCGCAGAGCCAAGCTGCAGGTTGGTGAGGCCGTTGAGCTTGTTACCCGCGCCGTCGAGCATGCTGAAGGTGGAACCGTTGTCCACCACGAGGCTCGTGACGGCCGAGGGGGCCGCGAGGCCGCCAGTGAGGGCCAGCGTGGTCGCGTTCGTGGCGCTCAAGGCAGTGGTGCCGTTCAACGAGGAGGCGATGGTCAGCGAGCCGCCGTTCACATTGGTCGAACCTTGGTACGTCAGCGTCACGCCAGTGGGGATGGTCGCGGCAGCACTACCGGTCTTGGTGATGGAGAGTGCGCCGGCCCCGCTGTCGGTGATGGTGTAGGTGCCCGTGCCGCCGCCGATGCTTACGGCGGAGTTGTTGGCCCCGAAGATGAGGTGTGCGGCCGTGGCGGCTGTGTTGTCGATGATCGCCGTGCCGTCCGTGTTCATCGTCAGGCCGTTGATCGTCTCGGTAAAGCCGTTGAGGTCGAAGGTGGCGGTGTCGCCGCCCGCCAGTTCGGGGCTCAGCGTCACACTGCCGTAGGCTACCAAGGCCCCATCAAGGCCGTGGCCGATGACTTCGTTGGCACCGAGGCGCAATGTGCCGCGATCGATGTCAACGGTGGCGTTGTTCTGGTTGAAGTTGTTGGCGGCTCCGTTCAATTGGAGGACGCCGTTTCCGGTTTTCGCAAGTGCCACACCGAAAGTGGTGGAGCTGGTGAAGTTGCCGTTGATGATCGTCATGCCTGACCCGTCAATCGTCCAGGTGCGGTTGGCAGTCAGGCTGTTGGCGGTAACACCTGTGAACGTCAGGCTCTCGCCGCCGACGACATTGTTGGTTAATGCAACGTTATTGGCAGCAGCCAGCAACTGGAAGGGGTTGCTGGTAGTCAGGCTGTAGTCGCCGGCGAAGGCTGCGGTGGTGTTGTTAATCAAGCGCACGGGATTGGCGATGGTGCGATCGGCACCGTAGGCGAAAAGCGTGCCGTTGCTCCAGTCCACGTTTCCGGTGGTGCCGAAAGCGTTGTCATGACCAATACCAAGGGCACCAGCGGTGAACGTGGTGGTGCCGGTATAGTTGTTGGCCCCATTGGTCAGCACCCATGCGGTAGAACCGTCCACAGTAATGCCCAAGGCACCTCCGTTGTCGGACAACTGGCTGGTGATGAAGTTGGCGGCGGAGCTGACGCCACGCAGGCTCAGGGTCTTGGCTCCCGCAGTCATGTCGTTGGCCACGTTGGTGAGAATGAGGCCTCCCACACCATCACCATGGATCTGGTTGGTGCCGGTCGTGGTGTTCAGGCGGATTTTTCGGTCACTGGTCTCACCCAGGCCCACATATTCCAAAATGCCTCCTGTGGTGCCTCCATTACCAAGAGCAATCGCACCCGCATTGGTGTTGCCAGCAGTGGAATCCCCCACGCTGGAGGTGCCCGGAGACGCACTGTTGCCGAGCGTTTCCACCACCAAGGTTCCCTGTCGAACCAGCGTCTGGCCCGTGTAGGTATTGGCTCCACGCAGATTCAGAATCCCCGCGCCTTCCTTGGCCAGGCTGCCTGCGCCGGTGATGACACCGCTGATCGTCCCGAAGTCCGCCCCGACACTGGTGAAGTCGCCGACGTTGATCTGGCGGTAACCACCCGCGAGGGTGTTGGTGGCAGCACCAGTAGCCGCAAGAACCCCAGTGCCGGAATTCAATGTGAACTGCGTCGCGCTGACGATCGTCGCGATCGTCGCCCCCACCGGAATATTCGCATTGCCCGTGATGGTTTGACCGATGGCAAGGCCAACCGTGCTGCCCGAGGTCAGATTCACCGTGGCACTACCTGCCGTGGTGGTGGCATTAAAGGCCGCTGCCGCGCCTTGAGTGATCTCAAAGCCACTGACCACATCCACGTCGGATTTCGCGACACCGGAATTGTTCAGCAACAGCGCACCGGTGCCGAGGAACGGTCCCGTTCCCCAAACCGCGCCGGATCCCCAATCCACGGTCAACGGCGAGCCGCCGGCCGAGAAGCCCCCGGCAGCATGCGCGGTCCACTGAACCTGATCCACACCCGTTCCGAGCGTGCGGGTGAAGGCTCCCGTCCGGGCGATCGAGCCGCCATCGAGGACGAGGTTCGAGGCCGTGGGCAGGCTGGTGCCGGTCGTCACATACAAGGCACCGCCGCGGATTGTTGTCGGACCCGTATAAGTGTTCGTGGCCTCCAGATGCCAGACGCCCGCGTCCGCCTTGTAAACCGAGGTCGCTGCCGCTCCGTTGTCGCTGATGATGGGGAAGAAGCGGTTGTCGCCAGTGGATGCACCACCGAAGACAATGCCCTGCGGATTGCCGGTGGCGTTGGGGCCAAAGGCAATGGCTCCGATGTTGGTCCACGAACTCGTCGCGCCATTAACACCGTTAGACTGAATGCGCACACCGCCGTTGGCACCGCCATCGAGCGTGAAGAGGCGGTCGGTCTCGTCGTTCGTGGTGCCGGTGTAGCTGATACCGCCGTAGGCCTGGGTGGTGCTGGTCCCGTTGAAGATCAGATTGCCCGCCGCATTGCTGGAGGCACCGATGCCGCTGGGCTGCCCGCCATTCTGAAGGTTGTTGATCCCGACAATGCCCGTCGAGCCGATCGTCGTGGTGCCGGTGTAGGTGCTCAGGCCGAGCCAGTTCTGGCCTCCGGTGCCGATCTTGACCACGCTGATCTTGCCCGCGCCGCCATCCTCAATGATGCCGCGCGAGTCACCAGTCCCGTTCGCGCCGCCAACAGTGAGCACAACATCGGTGGTGGCGCTGGTATTGCGTACGATGCCGTTGTTGACGAATGCATTGATGTTGTTCGTCGGGGTTATCCCGTTGAGTTCAAGCACGCCCTCCTGCCGAATGGTCAGCGCGGCAGCCCCGCCAAGCGTGCCGCTGCCCGAGAGGCGCAAAGTTCCCTCGGCAACGTGAATGGTTCCCGTCTGAGTGTTGGTGCCGGCGAGCACCAGCGTACCAGCTCCGCTCTTCGTCAGGCCGCCGGTGAAACCAGTGAGGGGAGTTTCGATTCTCAGTGAATCTGCGCCCCCGTCAACACGGACCACCAAGGTATTGGAACCGCCCACCGTGAGCGATGTCCCCCCCGTGATCATCGCACTGCCTCCCGTGGACAGCAGGCCGAAAGCGGACAGGGTCAGCGTCTGGCCTCCATTGAGGGTCAGCGTGTGGCCACCGTTGATTTTCAGGGTGTTGATCGAAATCGAGTTTGTCGCGAAACTGCCGGTAATCTGATTGTGTCCCGCCGCGAGAGTCGTGCTTGAAGTCACGGTGCCAGCGTCCACGCCATAGACAGGCGCGCGCAGGACGCCGCCCTGGCGGTAGGCAAAGTCAGCACCGTTCCAGTAGATGCTGCGGGTGATGATTCCATCACTGCCCGCCGCCGCGTTGATCTGGGAAATGGTAAACGTGTTGTTCGTGAAGTCTCCGCCGACAAAATTGATGGTTCCGGTGGCCCCAGTGGAAATGTTCGGAAAAACCAGCGAAGCAGTGCCACCGGAGCCGGGGGTCAGCTTGACGGTCGCCGCGCCGCCGCCCGTATAGGTGATGGTGCCGAGTGTCTCGACGTTGTTGACGCTGGGCTGCCCGACGAACTCGAGCGTGCCGCCGGCATAGTTATTGACGGCACCAAAAGTGATTCCCGAGGTGTCCGCGATGATCGTGGAAGCGGCGGCGTTGGCCTTGATCTGCAGCGTGCCGTTGGTGATGGTGGTGGTGCCGGTGTAGGTGTTCAACCCCGCGAGAACCCAGCGACCGGCATCAACTTTGGTGACGTTGGTGGTGCCGTTTTGCACGATGGCCCCGTTGATGGTGTTGGCCGCGGTGTTCGCGCCACCGAGCGTCAGCGTCTTGGTTCCCGCGCCTGAGGCCGTGAAGTCCGCATTGAGGATCAATCCCGGGCTGGTGCCGGTCTGATTCGCCAGGATGGCCGCGCTGCCGGTGGTGCCGGAGAGGTTGATCACCTTGCTCGTGGTCAGGTTCGTCTGGGAGACGTTATTGCCGATCACGCTGAGTATCCCTCCGTTGAGGTTGACCGTCGAGGTGTTGTTCGTGATCGCCCGCCAGTCATTGATGGCCAGCGTGCCGCCAGTGACGCTCACATTGCCGTCGAGAGTTGAGCCGGTTCCTGTGATGGTCAATGTGCCGCTGCCGCTCTTCGTCAGGTTGTGATTAAAGGTGGTGGAGGTGGCGATGATATTGCCATTGATCAGCGTGTTGCCGTTGCCACCGATGGTCATGGTGCGGGCGGCCCCGTTGTCGGTATTGCTCCAGAAGTTCCCGACAAAGGTAAGCAAAGCACCACCTTGGAGGTTGTTGGTGAAGGTGCTTTGCTCGTTGCCTCCATTGACCGGCGCGGTGGTAAAGCTCATCCCGTAGCCGTTGCGGCTGTTGAAGGTTAGCGTGATATTGTCTTCATAAGACAGATTGCCAAAGGCCACGGTCTGGTCCCTGACCGAACTGCCCGGCGTGTGATCGGCAAAAATCGTGCTGGCCGCACGGAAATAGACATTGGCGTTGGAACCATTCGAGACTTTGACCTCCGGGGTGTCCATCAGCACCGCCAGCACGCCGCCGTTCAAGTCGAGAACCGCACTCGTGGTCCCGGCGGTGCGAGTGCCCAACACATTCGGCGAATCAATGCGCACCACACTCTGCCCGCTGGCGGCACTGCCGCTGACGCGAATCACGCCTGAGAAGCCCGACGCGTCGGAAGGATTGAGAAACAAGGTGCCTCCCCCACTCGACTCCAGCGTGCCGGTGCCAGTGAGCACACCCGTGAGGTTGTAGAAGCTGGCACCCGCCTGGTTCACCCCGCCCAACTGGCTGATGGTAGTTCCCGCCGTGCCCTGCACATTCAGGGTTCCAGTCAGGTTAAGCGTGCCGTCCGCCGCGATGACTCGCGTGCTGACGAGCGCACCGTTCGTAAGTCCGCCCATTTCCACCGTTCCAGAAAGGGTGTTCGCGCCCGTGCTGACCAATGCCGCACCACGATCCGCCCATGGACCGTGGCCGAAGAGGGACAGGTTCCGGCTGATGCTGACATTACCGCCCGTGCCATCCAGCACAAGAGAGCCGCCGCCGAAGCCGCGTGTCGAGGTGGACGTGGCGGCAGGATTGATGCGTGTCACAACAATGGCCGAACTGTCAGCAGGGAGGGCACCCTGCCCGGTGATGACCAACGCCCCATGGTTGATGGTGGTGGAGCCGGTCAAAGTGTTACTATTGTTGTTATTGCCAAGCCTGACCCAGCCTCCACCATTCATGCTCAGGCCGCCTGAACCGGCAATCTGGCTGCCAATCGTGGCCGACTCACCCAAATTGACATGCAGCGTTGGCGTCGTGCCAGCCAGTGTGAGATCCCCGCCCGTCAAGGTGTAGCCACTGCGATGAAACTGCAGTTGGTTGGCCACAATGCCGCTGCTGAGAGTTACCGTGAACGGCGTGGGCACACCACCCGAATATGGGGATGAAAACACCGCCACATCAGCGTTCGTGTTGGGCCACACCCCCAGGGATGTCAGATCCCACCAGTTGGAAGCAGCCAGATCCCAGTTTCCGGTTCCTCCCAGGCCGGTTCCATTGATGTCGTTGCCGGTGGTGTTGGTGTCTGTGTCCCAATAGAACGTAGCTGCCTGGAGGGGCTGGCCGATCTGCCAGAATGCCATCAGGGCAGTGAGGATGAGAGCGACGGGAAGTCGGTGTGCGCGAAATAGCGGCAGCATAAGTTTGGCTGGGGGCAGGTTGGGGGAGAATTTCGAGGCTAGCGAAACTTGGAATTTTTTGCCACAAAAATGTTCACTATGAAGCAATTAATCCTGTCGCAGCCTTTGCACGGCCCGCCTGGCATCTGCCACCCTCGGACGGGACCCGCCTGACTCATCCCTCCTCACCCGAAAGGGTCACCGCTCCCTTTAGCAGCACCGCTCCATCCGCCGTCCTCACCTCCCCGGACACCTGCCCGAGCGCCCCCATGACGGCCTCCAGCCGCGCATGAACCTCCAGCCCCTGGCCGGGGGTGATGCTACCAAGAATCTTTACCTGCCGGACCGCTGTGAGGCGGAGATTCTTTAGAGGAGGGATGTCCGGGCGGGTCTGGAGGAGAATTCCGCCCAACTGGGCCAGCGCCTCGATCATGAGCACCCCGGGCATCAGAGGCTGGCCGGGAAAATGCCCGCGCAGAAACTCCTCGTTACCCTTGAGGGTCCAACGCCCGCTGCCAGCCACCCCGGGCTCCAGGGCGGTCAACTCGTCGATAAACCGGAACTCACCCCCGTGTGGGAGGGAGGAAAGGGCTTGGAAAAAATCGGCAGGCTGGGCCATACTCACGGCCATAATCATGAAAACACGCGCGAGCAACGAACAAGGAGGCGTGCCACCACCGGTGTGAGACGAGTCCTGCAGGCGATCCAGATGACCGCCGCCCTGGTCGCGAGCATGATTTACTGGGGCGTTGGCGGGCTGCTTTTCATCCTCGCCGGCCTTGTGCTGGTGCCTCTGCTGCCAGGTGAAAAATCTCGCGCGCTCGGCCAGTGGATGCTCCAAGGCGCGTTTCGGTGCTTTTTGCTCCTCCTGCGACTGTTTGGCGCGCTGAAATGTGAATTCCACGGCCTGGAGGCCCTGCGCTCCGCCCGCGGCGGTCTCATCGTGGCCCCCAATCACCCCGCGCTTTGGGACGCCGTCATCGTCATCTCCCAGATTCATGGCCTGCGCTGCATCCTGAAGGCCTCTCTGCTGCACAACCCCCTCCTGGCCGGGGGCGCCACCCTCGCCGGGTTCATTCCCAACAAGCCGGCGCACAAAATGCTCCAGCGGTCCATTGAGGCCCTGCGCGCCGGAGAGCGCCTGCTCTTTTTCCCCGAGGGCACCCGCACCCGCAAGGCGGAAGGCAGCCTCAACGCGTTCCTGGGCGGCATTGGCATCATCGCCACCCAGTCCGGCGCGCCGGTCTGGCCGGTGTTTATCGAGACCAACAGCGATTACCTGAGCAAGGGCTGGCCGCTGTGGCGGCTGCCGGACAAGCCCGTGCGCGTCCGTGTCACCGTGGGAGATCCCCTCGCCAGCCCGCCGGACGAGAGCGCCGCCAGCTTTGCCCGGCGGCTGGAGGACACGTTTAAGGCCGCTTTGGCGCGCAGGCAGGATTGACCCGGCTGGAGGCAGGATTTCAACTTGCGGGCGGGGGCTTTCTCGCATCCATCCGGCCTCCCGCGCGGAAGTCCTTCAAGGCTGGCGTGGCGCGTGCATGCGACCTGTCATCCTGATTCCCAGCTACAACACCGGACGCCTCCTGAAGACCACCGTGGCCCAGGCTTTGGCGCAGTGGCCGGATGTCTGGGTCATCATGGACGGCAGCACGGATGGCAGCGCGGACGCCCTCGATTCCCTGCGTCAAAACCATCCCGGCCTCAAGATTCTGAGCCTGCCGGTGAATCAGGGCAAAGGAGCCGCCGTCCTCGCCGGTGCGCAGGCCGCGCAGCAGGCCGGTTTCACCCACGCGCTGACCATGGATGCCGACGGACAGCACCCGGCGGACTGGATTCCGAAGTTCATGGAACTCGCGCGCACCCACCCTGCGGCCGTGCTGATGGGGACCCCTGTTTTCGGGCCTGAGGCACCTCTGGTGCGTGTTCGCGGCCGCCAGATCTCCAATCTGTGGACCCATGTCGAGACCTTGGGCTGGGGCATCGGAGACTCCCTCTTCGGCATGCGGCTTTATCCGTTACCCGAGCTGCTGGAGGCCTTTCGCGGCACCCGCTTCGCCCGCCGCTTCGATTTTGACACGGAGGTGGCCGTCCGGGTGTGCTGGCGCGGTGTTCCCGTGCTCAACGTCCCCACCCCGGTGCGTTACATCTCCGCCGCGGAGGGTGGCGTGAGCCAGTTCCGTTACGTCCGGGACAATGCGCTGCTCACCTGGATGCATGCGAGGCTGATGGCCGGCTTTGCCCTTCGCCTGCCCCTGCTGCTGTGGCGCGTGCTCCAGGGTGGCAACCCGCTGAGATCCGTCCGCGTCACGGCAACGTGACCCGCACCTGCACAAAACGCGGCGCGCTGGCCGTGTGGGGCGTGTTGTCCTTCACCGTCACCAGGGTGTGGTCCGGCTGGTCGATCGCCGAGACCACGTTCGGCGCGGCAAATCCATCCGCCGATGTCCAGACCGGCGTCCAACCCGTCAGATTGCCTGAAGTCCGCACCGTGTAGGTCACGCCGGCCAGCTTCCGCACCTTGAAGGTGATCGTGGCCTTGATGTCTGCTCCATCCAAAGTGGAGCCCACCACCGGCTGCGCCGCCCCGTCCGCCACCGCACCCGCGGTCATCAGGGCGTACTCCAGCAGATTGGTCCTGCCGTCCATGTCGGGATCATCCTCAGGACCATCCTGCCCCGGCGGCAGATTCTCCGCCTGTGCCCAGCTTGACAGGCTGTTGTTGACCGTCACCGCGACGGATGTCTCGACAAAGCGGCCCTCCAGGTCGGTCGCACGCACCAACACGGAACTCGTCCCGGGTGCCACCGGCGTCAGCGACAGCTCCCCGTTGACGATTTCCGCGGTCACCACGGAGGGGTTGGAGTTTCCTGCCACCGAATAGGTCAAAACCGCCAGCGGCGTGACGGAGTTGATCTTCACCACCAACGTATTGTCCATGGAGGGCGGGGCGGACGCCGCGTTCACCGGGAAATCCTCGAAAGAGTTGGACGTGCCATCCACCGTCACGCTGTAGTCCCCGGTCGGCAGCGCCGCGAGCGCGTCCGCCACCGCCATGCCTGGCGCGGTCACCCGGCCAAAAGCGGTAAAGCCCCCGTTCTGGGAGTCCAGATTCGGACCGTTGTTCGCCAGATTCACAAAAAACTGGTTCGTGCCGCTGCTGGGCTGGCCGCCGAGCTTTGCCAGCGCCACGGTGCCGCGGATGTTGGAGATGCCGGGTTCGTTCGTCACCGGGGACTGCGTGGGCACGGCGGTGAACGCGGACAGACCTGTCCCGGTGCGGAAAGCACCGCCCTGGGAAATGAAGCCCGCGATGCTGCGATGAAACACCGTGTTCACATAGTCCCCGCGGTTCACATAGCCCATGAAATTGGCCACATGGAGCGGCGTGGCCGAGTCGAAGAGGATGATGTCCATGTTGCCCCCGTTCGTCGCCAGGTTCGTGTTCACACGCGCGGCGGAGGACGCGTCCGGATCGGTGAACTTGTCGGCCAGAGGCACCAGCACGGGCGTCCCCATGGCCACCTGCTGCGCAGGAAACGCGTTGGCCACCGGGGCCAGCAGGATGCGGATGGCCAGCGTGTTGTTATGCGTCCACCCATTGGCAAACGTCACCAGGACCGGGCACTGCGTCACCCCGGTTCCTGTGGGTGTGCCGGAAATCACGCCCGTCACGCTGTCAAAGCTCAACCCCGCCGGCAGCCCGGTGATGCTGCGGGTGCTCACGGCTGAGGCCGTGGTCGTGGTCAGGGTGTAGGCAGGCATCGCCTCGTTTTGGTGCACCTCCAGATACACCGGACTCGTCATGCCGTCCCTCGCGGTCACTAACAGCCCGCTGGAGAGCGCGGAAGTGGCCTCCCCGGACGGATTCAGCGTCACAAAAGCCGCCACGAAGAACTCGGTCGTCGCACCGGGGCTCAGCGCCACCGTCCCCGTCGTCACTCCGGCCCCCACCGCGCCGATGATCACCGGATCAGCACTGCTGCCCCCCGGGCGTGAGTAGATGAAGTAGCCCTGCTCCAGCGTTGAATTGTCGTTCCAGTTCAGCACCACGGAGGTCTCCGTGATCGTCCCGGACTGCACCCGCAGATTCGACGGCGCGTTGAACGGAGGCGTCACGGTGATGATATTCGACGGCGGGGAATAAACCAGCGGGGCAGTGGTGGTCGCCTGGCTGGCAGCGCGGACTCGGATTTCATAGGTGTAGCCGGGAATCAGATGGCTCGTGGTGAGTGTGAAGGAGGCGGCGCTCGCCGTGGTGAAGGCCACCGACGTGAAATCTGCTTCGGGCGTCCCGGGCGCCGTTTTCCGCGCCTCCACGGAGTATCCCATGTCATTGCCACTCACGTCCGTCCATGTCAGCGCCACCGTGCCCTCCGGGCCAGGTGCTCCCTGTGCCAGATTGGTCGGCGCGGTGAGGTCCGGCATGATGATGGAGGCCACATTGCTGTAGGAGGTCGTTTCACCCGTTTTGTAGCCGCGAAGGCGGAACTCCACCTGCGTCGAGGCCGGGAAGGTGCCCACGCCGCCCCCGGCCTGGTAGCGGGAGTAGTTCGCCGTCGCCAGTTGCCCCAGGGAGGTGAAGTCACCGCTGCCGCCCACACGATATTCCAGTTCGTAACCGGTCTCCGTCGTGGCATTGTCCGACCAGAACAGCATGATTTTGCCGTTGTCCGTCGGCGCGGCCAGCCGCAGGTCCGTGGGCGCGTTGAACGACGCCATCGTCGCCCCCGTGTTGGTGGTGAAGGTCGAAAAAAGCGCGAAGGGCCCGTTCCCGCGCACGCTCCGGAGCCGGAAATCACGCGCGGCATTTGTCGCGTAGTTGTTGCCCAGATTGAGCCCGATGCCCTGATTCACTCCGGTGACGCCTTCCAGGACGCCCAGGGAGACATAGGTGCTGTCCGCCGCCCCGCCGACCTTCTCCTGGATCTCGAATCCCGTCTCGTCCGCCGAATTGTCATCCCAGTAGAGACCAAACAGGTTGGTCGAGGAGGCGATGTTGGCCGCCACCGTCGCAAATGTGGGAGCGGCAGGAGGGTTGTTGTTCACCGTCCCGGGCACATTGACGGTGATCGTGTTGGAAAAGCCGCTCGCCACGGGACTGGTCCCGAATCCGCCATTCCAACGCACGCTCTGCACCTTCACCTCGTAGCTCTTCCCTGGATGCAGATAGTAGAACAGGTCCACCGTGTTCGAGTTCCACGGCACCTGGCCGATGCTCGTCGAGGAACCCGGAATCACCAGGTTCACGAACGGGTTCGCCCCGTTCGATGTGTCCCGCGCGTGGATCTCGTAATACGCCTCGCTGTTCGACGTGTCCGTCCACGTCAGGCGCAGCGTGTTGGTGGCGGGAAAACTGTGCGCCAGGCCGGAGGGGGGCGGCATCGTCAGGGACGAGGGCAGCGGCACGCTCACCGTCGTTTGCGGCCCCAGCGTGTTGTTTTGCACCGCGCGCACAAAAAAGAACAGCGTGCCATTGGCATAGTCTGGAGGCAGCGTCACAAAGGCCTGCGTGCTGTTGGCCGGCACCTGCGCCACCTCAAACTGCTCCACGCTGGGAGTCACGCTCACCCACACGGAGTAATGCGTCTCCGCCGTCGCGTTGTCCGTCCAGGTCAGCTTGTAGCCGGTCAGGTTCGAGCTCATCACGCTCACGCTGCCCTGCACATTGGTCGGCGCTGCCAGGGCCTGCGCCAGGACCTGCGCCGGTGTCCACACCAGGAAGCACAAGCTGGAAAACACCAGGATCCACGCGGAGGACGGCAGGTGGGACGAAAAAGAAGGGCGGCGCATGGTTGGGGGCTGGAACGTGGAGAATACCCGGAACAGGCCGTCTTAGTCAATGCCTCCCTCCCAAATGTTCGCTGGAGCCGCCGAAAAAAGTCCCTTCTTCCCTGTCACGGCAGCCCGCACGCCAGTTTCACAAAACGCAGCCCCTCCACCGTCAGCTTCCCGCTGGTCCCGCTCCCGGTGACGATGCCCCGCGTGTTCAGGTAGTGCGGCAGGCCGCTGTCCCGCACCCAGCTCACCACCGGCTCCGCCACGGCCCCGGCCGCGCCGGTCACGCTCACTGGCTGTCCCCAGCGCGTGAATCCCACCTCCCAGGACGCCCCCTTGGCCGTCCCACCCGTCAACAGCCACGGATACAGGCCTGCGATCTCCATCCGGGCCGTCGCAGGCACCCGCACCCGATACGCCACGTCCTGCCCGCGCAAAAACGCCACCAGGGACAGCGCCGGATCACGCTGCCGCGCCAGATACAGCGCCTGGAGATCCGTTCCGATCAGGTTCAGCCCGTTGTACAACCCGTGATGGTTCGGCGTCGTGAAATGCGCCGCGTGCCATGCCTCAAACTGGCTGCTCAGCAGCAGATTCAGCTCCACATGCACATGCGCACGCCGCTGGTCGATCCCGGCGCCCGTGTAGCCCATGACCCCGATCCCCTGCCCCGCCCGCACCTTCTCCCCCGCCGCGGTCCTGGCCTCCCGCAGATGCGCGTACAATGAGAAAAGCGGCCCCGTGCCCGGGAAATCGTGCCGCACCACGATGTAGCGCCCGTAATTGCTCTGATTCGACGCCGCGGTCACATGCACCACCTGCCCGTCCGCGATCACCCGCACCTCGTCCAGGGGATCGCCCCGTGCGTCCCGCCGCAGCGGCCTCACATCCAGCCCCTCGTGAAAACGCGCGAAGGCGATCCGGCTCCCGAGCCGCCGCGGATCACGCACAAAGCCAAACTGCCCGCCCTCCCACGGGGTGGACTTCTCCCCCTCAAACGTGCGGTCCACATACTGAAAGTAGGCCTCCGGTCGCTGCTCCAGCAGCGCGCTGTTTTCCGTCGGCAGCACCAGTTCCACCTGTGCGCAGGCCAGCGCCGCCGCCAGCCACAGCACCATGCCTGTCATGACCGCTCTCGCACACATGGGTTCGATTTATTGCAGCGGGATCTCGTTCGGCTCCTTCCGCTTCCGGGAGAACCAGCCGCCACCGCCGCTTTTCTGCTTCTCCAGTTCCTTCAGCATTTTCTCCTCCGCCTCCGCGCGCTCGCGCATCGCCTTCTTCTCATCATCCGTGGACGCCAGCATGTCCATGTAGGGGGACGAGGACCGCATCTGGCTCAGGCGCGGCAGCTTTTTTTCCATTTCCGCGATCGTCTCGTCCGAAACCCCGCGCCAGATCGTGAAGCGCCCGTCCGCCACCGGCTTGTCCGTCTGCACCACGTCCACCGGCACGCCGTTCACCACCGTCAGCATCAGTTCCCCCTGGCGGATGCGCGTCGCATACTCCAGCGCGTTGCGCCCGGCCACATCCAGTTGCAGCAGCAGCCCGTTGCCCTGCCCGCCTTCGGCCGCGAACGGCTCGAACGCCGTGATCTGCCGCTGGCTGAACTCCGGCACGCGTTTAAACAGGAACTTCCGCCCGCCCAGCGCCAGCGGGATCACCTCGCGCGGATTGTCCTCCTCCGCCCCCTCCGTATGGACGGAAATACGGAACTTCGGCTGGCCAAAGTTGGCACAGCTCGTCATCATCACGGCCAGCAGACCGCCGAGCAACAGGCGCGGGTATTTTTTCATGCGTGGTCCATCAAACCAGAGCACGCGCTCCTTTGCAACCGGCACAAATCCGCGAAACCCTCACGGCCCCGTCACCCGGATGCGGTAAAACGCCGCGCCGGGCGGGCTGGCCGCGTCCGTGAGCGCCACCGGGCCATCGGCTGCGAGCGGCCCCTCCGTGTCCACCGTGCTCCAGGTGCCCGCGGCCATCGTCGCGCTGCGTTCCAGGATGTAGGCGCGCCCCGCCTTGCCCGCCGTGCTCACGCTGAACGTGCCGGGGCCGCGCTGCGGGTTGTTCGCGCGGAAAAAATCGCCCCGCTGCGTCGGGTTCGTGCCCGCCGCGTATTCCTCGGCGTTCGTGAAGCCATCGCGGTCATAGTCGTGGTTGTCAGCGGCGTTTCCGCTGTTCGACGCGCTGCCGAAGTGCTGGTGACGCCAGCTTTCCTGCGGGGACATGGGCAGGGCGTAAGTGTAAGTCAACGTGCTCGTGGAGTTTGCTTGTATCACGACGGTTTGATCCACGGGCATCTGGAAGCCCGCCACGGACGAGAATTTCACGATGTAGGTGCCCGGGCTCAATCCCGCCCGCTCAAAGCCCGAGGGGCGTGAGGGTGTGTCGGGACTCAATCCCCACGCGGCAATCCAGTTTGGAGCGGTGCCTGCCGCTTCGACAGGCAGGATGTTCACCTTGAGGATGCCCGCACCTGTCGTGCCACCCGTGGCGATCGTCGTGAGCGTGGCCCCGCCGCCCACCACGCCGCCGCCACCGTTGCCGCTGGTCTCCGCGCGATTAAAGAGGTCCACCGCCGCGCTGTCGATCGCGCGCACCACCATCTGCCCGCTGCCGCCCAGGCAGATCGCCGCCGGATAGTAGTTCCCGCCGTCAAACTGCACACACAGCGGACCGCCGCTGTTCCCGCCGATGGCGCGCAGCCCGGTGGTGGTAAAAGTGCGGCCGAATCCGGCCGTGAAGGCCACATTCGCCGGCGACGTGGCATGCATGCGCCCCTGCGAGGTCGCGGCGATGCCATCAACAGGGTATCCCACCAGCAGCTTGTTCGCGCTGGAGAGCAGGAACTCATTCTGCGTCAGATCGCTCGCCAAAAAGCCGCCATAGCCGCCGCGCCCGGCGTTTTCCGTGAAGTACAGCGCCGCCACGTCCAGCGTCTGCGACTGCGGGGAAAAGAAACCTGGCGTGGCCTCCGCCGCGCGCTGGCCGGAATAGCTGTCGAAGAGATAAAAGCCGCGCGGCTCGATCGGCTGCGGCTCATGCAGACCACGGTGCCGCTGGAAGAGCCATTGCAGGCCCTGCGCGGCGCTCAGCGTGCCATCATTCCACAGCACATGGGCGGCGGTGGCCACCACACGCTCTTTCACCACAAAGCCGCTGCCCGCGCCTGCATTGCTGCGCAGTTGTCCGACAAAGGCATACGGCCGCGCCGTGTCGCCGGTCACGCTCTCATACGCCAGCACGGAGGGTGCCGTGCCCGTGGCCGCGGAAGCCACAAAGTAGGTGATCGTGGGCGAGACCGTGTTCCCTGCCACCACGACGATGTTCACATTCGGCGGCGTCTCACGTCCTGCCACGGGCTTGCACTCCACGAGGTAGCTTCCTGGAATCAGGCTGCTGACGGACGCGCCACTGTCCCTCCACTGCGTGTCATTCTCCCCCAGCAGCCGCCATTGCGCGCGATCCGGGCCGGTGGTGAGGCTGTCCGGCTTCAAAACGACACCCAGCCCGCCCGTGCCGCTGGTGGCCGCCGCGTGGTAGTAATGCGCGGTGAAGGTGCTCACCTCCCCGCTCACCACAGTCACCACGTCCTCGGCCGGATGATTCCAGCCTGGCACGGGACGAAACTCGACAGTGTGATTCCCCGTCGCCAGCCCGCCCGCCGCGCTGCCAGAGGCGCGCCACTGCTGCTCCCCCGCCAGCCGCCACCCGCTGAGGATGCCCACCGGTGTCAGGTTCACGATGAGCAAGCCCTCGGAGAGAGGTGGTGCAGGTGGAAACACCTGGGTGAATCCCGAAAGCACCTGAAGTTGGAACGATAAGGCGCTGCTGTGGGTGAGACCGCCCGCGCTGCTGGCCCGCACCCGGTAGTAGTAGGTCACGCCTGAGAGGAGATTTGGCACCTCCGCTGCCACATTCGTCGGCTCGTCTCCAGTGACGAGCCCTGGAAGAGCCGCGATGATATTGGGGAAGTTCGTGGGGCTTGAACCATACTCGAAAAAGACCTGCGTATCCGCATCCCGCGCCTGCACTGTTCCAGTGACTCGCGCGGTCGTGGTGGAAAGCGCCAGCGCCGGACCGGTGGTCGCCAGGGGCTCGATCAGGGTTCGGAAGGAAGTCGCACCGCTGATGGTGGTGCCCGCCGTGGTGATGGCACGAACGCGGAAGTAATACGTCACCCCCTTGGTCAGGCCGGCGATGGCTGCGGCCACAGGAGTGTCCGCATCCCCCGTGACGGTGCCTGGCGTGGCCGCGATGCTGAACGGGAATGTGTTGCCGTCCGTCCCATACTCAAAAGTCACCGTGGCACTGTTCTCGAAGGCGTTCACGATGCCGTTGAGCGTGGCGCTGGTCGGGCCGAGGCCGGTCGCAGGTGTCGTGGCCGCGTAGGCCAGCGATTGCGTGGCAAAGGACGCCACCGGGCTCACTGTCGTGCCCACGCTGCTCACCGAGCGCAGCCGGTAGTAATACCGCGTGCCGGAGACCAGCCCCGCCAGCGCGGCACCCACGCGCGTGGTCGTGTAGCCGCTCACGCTCAGCGGCGCGGCTGTCGCGCTCAGCGGGAAGCTCACGCCGTCAATGCCGTACTCGATGGTGGACTGCGTGCTGCTGCCGCGGGCGTTCACCTTCGCGTCAATGACCGCCGAGGTGGTCGTGACGCTGCTGGCGGAGCCTGCGTCCGCGATGGGAGCACCGGGAAACAGGAAGCGGAAGACCGAGTTGCGCGTCGTTCCATACAGATTGCCATCCTGCCCGAAGAAAACCGGCCCGGTGGGTTTCTCGTCAGGCACGGAACCGAAGTCCATCACCGGCACGAAGATGCTGCCCGCCACGATTTTGAACAGCGTGCCATTGTCCGATGTGGCTCCGGCGCTCGTGGTGCCCCACAGCGTGCCATCCGGGGCCAGGCTCAGCGCCGACTCCGGCCACTGGCCGTCGGCGCCGGTGAAGTTTTTCAGCACCGTGATCGTGCCGTCGCCCGCCAGGTGAAAAATCGTGCCCAGATTGCTCCCGCCGCCCAGTCGCGTGGTGCCGATGAAGGAACCGTCCGCCTGCTGCCGCAGTTCATTGGGCGACTGGCCGTTGGCACCGTTGAACTCCGCCACCGTGACCATCACACCGCTGGCGGGAGTGAGCCGGAAAACGAGGCCGCTGCCTCCCGCGCCCCCGGCGGAGGTTGTGCCATACAGATTGCCGTCCGCAGCCGTGATCATCCGTTTGAGCGGCGTGGCCCCATTCGCGCCGGTGAAGTGCTGGAGCACCGTCAGCACACCACCGGTGGTCAGCCGGAAGACCGTGCCCAGATTGCTGCTGCCGCCCTCGCGCGTGGTGCCGTAGAGGTGGCCATCGCCCGCCAGCGTCAGCGCTGCCTCCGGGAAGGCACCGTTCGTGCCGTCGAAAGGCACCAGCACCGTCACCACGCCCCCTGGCGTCATGCGAAACACCGTGCCCTTGTCATTCACCCCGCCCGTCTTTGCCGTGCCGTAGAAGTTCCCGTCCGCCGCCTTCACCAAGGCCGCGCCCGGATCACCGCCCAGCGCCGCGCCATCAAAACTCGCCAGCGTGTTGATCGTCCCGGCAGGGCTCACAGTGAAGATGTTCCCGGACTGCACGCCACCTCCACTGCCGGTGCCATAAAGCGCTCCATCACTCGTCTGCATCAGACTGGCACGGTCATAGCGCCCGTTGGCACCATTGAAGCGCAGGACTGTGGTGACCGAATTATCTGCGTTCACACGAAAAACCGAACCCAAGTTGCCGCCTGTTCCGGGACCCGCCTCAGTGCCATAAAAGGTTCCATCGAACGCCTGCATCAGTTTGCTTGGACCGCTGGTCGTGCTGGGAAAATGATACACCACAGAAGCCTCGCCGGTTTGGAGGATCTTGAAGATGACGCCTTTGTTATTGTTTCCTCCAGCAGACGTCCCCCAAAAACTACCATCGACAGCCTTGATCAGGGTGTTCGGGTTTCGAGCCACCGTTGTTGTCGCATTGAAAAAGATGCTGTAGGCCCCGTTGCTGCTGACGTTGAATGCTCCGCCCACCGAATTGACCCCGCCATTGCCCGAAACCCCATAGAAGTAGCCATCATCGTTGAGCAAAAGATCCGACGGGGAACCCAGAAAGCCATTTCCGGAGGATAGGCTGAGAGTCGAACTCTGACCGCCCAATGTTACTTTGAAAATCGAACCCGAGTAACAGCCGTAAAGCGCCCCATCCATCCCCTGAATCAGGCTTGTGTCGGGAGAGCTTCCGCTCAACGAACCACCCACCTGCACGGCGCTGCCAGGACCCGCCATCACCGTGAATTGTCCGGTCTTGGTGATTCGATAGACAACACCGCCGCTGAAGTTGACCTGCCCGTTGGAGTTGTAGCTGCTGTATTGCGTGACCCCGTAAAGATTTCCGTCACCCGCCTCCACCAACTCCTTGTGCGGATGAACGCCCGTGTTTGTAGATGCAAAGTGAAACAGCGTCGTCAGTTGGCCGGCCGGCGTCATGCGGAAGACCGTCCCCCGGTTCTCGCTGCCACCGTAGTAGGTCGTCCCGTAAAAGTTGCCGTCGCTGGCCTGGATCATTCGGGTTCTGGGCGAACTCCCATTGGAGCCAGCAAAATGCACCAGGGTGGTGAGCACGCCACCAGCCGAAAGACGGAAGACAGTGCCCTGCCCGTTGATGCCTCCCGCAGACGTCGTTCCATAGAAATACCCATCCGCACCCTGCGACAGACCCGCCAGCGGGGTGATTCCTGTGGCTTCACTGAACTGCACCATCTTCTCATAACGCTGCGGCTGCACGGCTGTGAAAGTCATGTCTTGCCCGTAACTCGTGCCGAGAGAATTCGCCGCCACGAGGCGGAAATGGTAAGTGGCGCCTGACACCAAGCCTGACACGACTTGTTGAACTGCGATCACTCCCGATGATCCGATCTCCTGCGCGGGTGTGACGTTGCCATAAGACGTTGCAAGGCCATACTCAAAGTAGGCTGTGGACGCTTCTCCGGCTGGCAGCACATTTCCGTTCAATCGCGCGCTAAATTCGGTGTAGTGCGTCGCCCCCGCTGTCGTCACCACGGGAGGACTCGGAGCTGTGAGAAGACGCAGAAGTGAAACATCGTTGTTGCTGCCGTTGTGCCTTGTCCCCGCCACGACAATTTTGCCATCTTCCTGCACAACAAGGCTTTCTCCTTCGGTGTTGGCAGGCCCGTTCGAAATGACTTGTATGCCTGTGCCATTGAAGGTGGTGTCGAGACTGCCATCCGTGTTGACCCTCACGACGACGGTGCTCGATCCAGCGTTGCCGGCCACGATCAGCTTGTCGTCGGCCTGCATCGCCAGGCTGTGACAGCTCACCTTCACTGCCCCCAAGGAAACAATCGCCTTTCCACCGCTGCCGAAGCTGTTGTCCAGGCTGCCATTGGCGTTGTATCGAACCAGTTCAAAATCACCGGAGAGACCGCTGGTGGCGCTGTTCCCTGCGACGACGAGCCTGCCGTCGCCCTGTATGACCACGCTTTTCGCCCAATCGTCACCTGTTGAGATCGCCGTGGTCACAATTCCGCCGTTGCCGAATCCGGGATCCAGGCTTCCGTTCGCCAGATAGCGCGCCAGCGCGAAATCCTGGCCTGATACCGAAGGGATACCACTGCCCGCCACCACGAGTTTCCCGTCGCTCTGGATGGCCACACTTTGTCCGTAGTCATGGTTTAGACCGATTGGAGTCGTCACGATGCCACCGGTGCCGAACTGAGAGTCCAACGTGCCATTTTCGTCGTACCGAACAATCGCAAAGTCCTTGTTGCCAGCAACGACGCCCGATCCAACGACGACAAGCTTGCCATCACTCTGCACAGCCATGTCTTTCAACTCGGTGTTGAGTATCGTGATCACTGTTCCGTTGGTGCCAAATGTCGTGTCCAGGTTCCCGCTGGGATTGTAGCGTGCCAGCCGGATACCCGTATCATTCCCAGAGCTATTTCCCGCCACGACGATCTTGGAGTCCCCCTGAATCGCCAATGCGTAGCCATTCTCGGAACTTCCAAAATTTGAAATGACTTTCCCACCTGTCCCAAAACTCAAATCGAGACTGCCATCTTCGTTGTAGCGAACTACGGCGAAATCGTCGTTGGTCCCGTTGTTAGTCGAACCTGCCACCACCAGCTTCCGGTCTGGTTGCACGCAAAGGGCGTTGGCAAAATCATTTCGAAAGGCAGTGACTTCCGTCAGAACCTTGCCCCCGATTCCAAACAAAGGATCCAAATCACCCGGAGCCGCCTGGAGACTGGCGGACAGTAAAAAGGATCCCGCGAGACCTTGATGGAGAAGGCGTGGCAGTTTCATGGCGGTAGAAACGGTGTTTCAGACATTCATACCCGCCCGGTGGCGGTTTGTTACAGGCCGGGCCATTGCATCGTACCCGCACAGAGGCGTCAAGGCAGAAGGCAGGTGTGCTCCTGCGGCCGTGTTTTGCATCCGGCGAAAAAGGGGAGCGGGCATTGTGAGGGAAAGCCTTTTCTCCAGCTTTTTGTCACAAACGCCCGCGCTCCGGGTAACCGGCGGGAGGAGGTTTCCTGATATGAAAAACACGATGAATGATGAAAGCGGCTTGGAAGTTTCGCAGGCAAGCGAGGAGAAGGCGAAGAGGAGGCGCGGGCCGGTCTTCACGCTGACGGAGGAGCAGGTGTTCCATCGTTGCGAGCAGAGGAAGCACAGCCGCATCTGCGCGGGGCAGGTGCTGGCGCTGAGGGATCTCATGTGCCGCGCGGGCTGGAGCATCAAGGCGCTGGCCGGGCACGCGAACGTCTCCATCAGCCACCTCTCCGATTTCCTCAACGTGAAGAAGTTTTTCACCACGGAGTGCCTCTTCCGCGTGGCGCGCGCCTTCGGCCTCCTGCTCTCCCGGTTCGACAAAATGGCCGAGGCACGCGCGGCGGCTTAAGTTTCGCGATAGCGGTCTGTTCAGCGCGCAGAGCTGGCGCACACTGCCTCCATGCCCGCCTTCCGCACGCCATCCACCGCCGAAACAGCCTTGCCCGCCAAAAAACGGGTGACCGCCGCCGGAAATCGGGCTTCCACCACGCCACGGAGGGCGTCCGCCGCCAAGAATCGGGCCTCCGCCACGCCACGGCGGGCGACCGCCATCAGAAATCGGGCGACCGCCATGCCACGGCGGGTGACCGCCGTCAGAAATCGGGCGACCGCCACGCCACCGCTGGCGACCGCCGCCAAGAATCGGGCGACCGCCACGCCACCGCTGGCGACCGCCGCCAGAAATCGGGTGCCCGCCACGCCACGGCGGGCCTCCTCCGCCGGACGGAGGTCCGGGCTTTTGGCGCGCTCCCCCCTCATAACCAGTGCTTTTCGCACCAGCAGCCCGCCATGACCGCCCTTTGGAACGCGCCATCCACCCTCTGGAACCAGCCAGGTCTGGTCTGGGCGCCCGCACCCATCCCCCCAAGCAACAACCAACCCAACCGACCCAAGAAAGGAAAACAGATGAAGAAACAGAATTACTTCCCCAGCCGCCTCGGTGAACAGCCGGAATGGCTCATTAATTTTGCCACGAAACTGCCCATCCATGCCACAGCGCTCTCCCTGGCCGCCGCGCGCGTCACTGCCGCCGTGGGTGACTGCCTGTGGGCCGCCTATGTGATCGGCGACTGGCGCACCGCCGCCCAGGGCTTTGGCGACACCATCAGCGGTGCAGTGGCGGAGGCCCACCAGGGCACTGGCACCGCCGTGCAGGTGCTGCCGGTCTTCACGGTGCCCGCCCTGCCCGCCGGTGTGGCCGCCGTGCTGCCCGGTGCCATCGAGCGCATCTTCCGCCTCGTGAAGGACATCAAAAACGCCCTCGGCTACACGGACGTCATCGGCAGCGATCTGGGCATCATCGGCCCGGAGGTCACCCCACCGCCGCCCGGCGGGGACACCCCGCGCATCAAGCTGTTCCTGGAGCAGGGAGTGGCGAACCAAATCGTGCGCCTGACCTTCTTCAAGGACGGCCACCAGGCGCTGCACATCGAATGCCGTGTCAACGGCGGCGCGTGGGTCTTCCTGGCACTGGACACGGCCAGCCCCTACCTCGACGAGCGCCCGCTGCAGGTGCCCGGCACCCCCGAGGTGCGCGAATACCGCGCCCGCTTCTGGGACGACGGCGAGGTGAATGGCAACTGGTGCGACGTCGCCAAAGTGACCGTGGGTCCGTGAAGAAATCCAGACAGGGAGCGGGGGAGAAACTTCCTTTTTCCCCCTCTTTCTCTCTTTCGACCAAACGATCCGAAGAATGGCCAAAAAGGAGAAAAGCCCTGATCTCTGACTTTTCACCTCTCACTTCTGCCCCGTGCCGCCGCTATCCGCTATCTTCCATCCTCTCTCTTCTTCTGCCTCCCTTCGCGACCATTCGCCCAAGTAGGAGCAGGAGGCACCTGGAACTTGAAACCTGAAACGCAAAACAGCCATGCCCTTCGACCCCAACCTGCCCCAGGAAAACACACCGGTGGACGCCGTGCAGATGCGCGGCCAGCTCAACAGCCTCAAAGCGCTCATCGACGCGCTCGGCTCCGTGACCGGGGCCACCGTGGACGCGGTGAACTCCCTGCCGCCGGGCAGTCCGGCCACGGTGTCCGTCACGCTCACCGGCACGACGCTGCACTTCACCTTTGGCATCCCGGAAGGCCAAACCGGCCCGCAGGGCACGCCAGGAGAGGTGAGCCAGGCGACACTCGATGCCGCCATCTCCGGCACAAGCAACAACAGCAACGGGGTGACCCATTTGAGCCAGTCTGCCGACTCGGGCTACAACCAGGGGCAGATGCAGCAGGTGATGGACAAGGTGGATGAGCTGATCACCGCGCTGCGGCGGTAGTCACCGTGGAACCTGAAACTTGAGAGCCGCCGGGAGGCCAGGGGCTTGCGCCCGCAGCTACCAGTCCTCAGCCGCCGTCGCAAGGCTGTGGGTTGATGCTGGACAATGCCATCACCAGCCACGGGCCGGTGCTACAACAATGCGAGCACCTGCGCTGTAGATCGGGACAGTGACCCGGTCCGCAGTTCCTGCGCTGTTTTTCAGCAGCCTGCCAAGGGCAGAGGTGAGAGGTTAGTGACCGTGCGCGGCCACGACGCGTGGGCCGCCTACTTCTTCGCGAAGAAGCTGGCCAGATTTTGGAGCTGGTTGCCGCTGGCGGGCTTCATCGCGGCCTGGATGACCTGCTCTTGCAGCGCGCAGAGCTCGCGGATGCCTTTGCGGCTGACTTCGAGCATGGAATGGAGCTGTGGCTCGGTGAAGGTGGCCTCCTCGCCGCTGCCTTGGATCTCGACGAACTCGCCGTCCTCGGTGAGCACGACGTTGCAGTCCACATCAGCGGCGGCGTCCTCGACGTAGCAGAGGTCGAGCAGCGTCTCGCCCTTCAAAATGCCGGCGCTGACCGCGGCGACTTTCTTTTTGAGCGGCTGGCGGGTGATCTTCCCCTTTTCGAGCAGCCGGTTGCAAGCGATGGCCGCGGCGACGCAGGCGCCGGTGATGGAGGCCGTGCGCGTGCCGCCATCGGCCTGCAACACATCGCAATCGATGTTCAGCGTGCGGGAGCCGAGCAGTTCGAGATCGACGACCGCACGCAAACTGCGGCCGATGAGGCGCTGAATCTCCGTGGAGCGGCCATCGGGCTTCCCGCGGCTGCTTTCACGCTCTTTGCGGTCGAGCGTCGAGTAAGGCAGCATCGAATACTCGGCCGTGAGCCAGCCGCCTTTGACGTTTTGCACCTTCATCCAGCGCGGCACGTCCTCCTGGATGCTGGCAGCGCAAATCACGCGCGTGTTGCCAAAGGCGATCAACACCGAACCAGCGGCGTGCGGGGCGACATCGACGATGAAGTCGATTGGGCGGAGTTGGTCGGGATTTCGACCGTCGGTGCGAGGCATGATGGGATTCCTGATGTTTGATTCCAGAATCCTGATTCCATTCCCGCCTCGCTGATGAATCAGGAATCAGGAATCCAGAATCAGGAGTTATTTGGGCTGCTGCATGGCGATGCAGTGCAGCGCGCCGCCTTCGGTGACGAGGTCCTTGGCCATCATGGAGATGATTTCGCGGCCCGGGAAGCATTCGGCGATCTTGTCCTCCGCGGCGGCGTCCTTCTTCTTGTTGCCGAAGAGCGGGACGAGCACGGCGTTGTTGAGGATGAGGAAGTTCGCGTAGCTGGCGGGCAGGCGGCTGAGGCGCCAGTCCTTCATCTCAATGGCCTGGGGCATCTCAATCTCGATGATCTCGAGCTTGCCACCATCGGGAGCCTTCACGTCGTCGAGACGCTCGCGGATTTCTTTGAGCACCTTGTGGTTCGGGTCGGTGTCTCGCGGCTCGACCATGCAGATGACGGCATCCTCACGCACGAAGCGCACGAGGTCGTCGATGTGGCCGTCGGTGTCGTCGCCCTCGATGCCTTTTTTGAACCAGACGATGTCTTTGACGCCGAGCATGGCCTTCAGCTCCTTTTCGACCTCGGCCTTGTTGCCGGGCTTGCCGCCGTGGCGGTTCGGATTGAGCAAAACGGACTCGGTGGTGAGCAGCGTGCCTTTGCCGTTCGTTTCGATGGCACCTCCTTCAAGGATCATCTTCGAGGTGAAGCGCTCCATCTTGAGCACGTTCGCCGCCTTCTCTGGAATCGTGTTGTCGAGGTCCCACGGCGGGAATTTGCCGCCCCAGGCGTTGAATTCCCAGTCGGTGATGGCCACCTTCCCGGTGTCGTTGTGCTTGATGAAGATCGGCCCGTGGTCACGGCACCACACGTCGTTCGTGTTGTGCTCATAAATGTCCACCTGGCTGAGATCGCCCTCGTTGTCGGCGATGGAGAGGCGGATGTTCATGTGGGCGAGCATCGGGGCATTGATGCGCACGCGCTCGTAGCGGCTGATGACGCTGGCGATCTCGCCGAACTTGTCCTGGAGCTTGTGGAAGGTCTTCGGGCAGCTTTCCTTGTTGGAAGGCCACGAAAGCCAGATCGCCTCCTGCGGCTCAAATTCGGCGGGGAGGCGGTAGTTCTGCGGGTAATTAGCTTTGCTCATCCAGGTAGCGTTTGGTCAGGGGCGCGTAGGTGTCAATGCGGCGATCACGGAAAAACGGCCAGATGCGGCGGAAGTCCTCCACGGCCTGCAAATCACAGTCCACGATGAGGATTTCCTCCTCCGAGACGGAGGCCTTTGCAACGATTTCTCCATACGGATTCGCCACGAAGCTCTGGCCCCAGAATTCGCTCTGCTGCTCGGTGCCCACACGGTTCACCGCGGCCAGGAAGCAGCCGTTCGCCACGGCGTGGCCGCGCTGGACGGTCTCCCACGCGCAATGCTGCGCCTTGCCGAGCGCGGCTTTTTCGCCCGGCAGCCAGCCGATGGCCGTCGGGTAGAACAAAATCTCCGCGCCCATGAGCGCGGTCATTCTCGCCGCCTCCGGATACCACTGGTCCCAGCAGATCAGCACGCCGATGCGGCCGAATCTCGTGTCCCACACGCGGTAGCCGAGGTCACCGGGCGTGAAATAAAATTTCTCCTCGAAGCCCGGGTCCTGCGGGATGTGCATCTTGCGGTATTTGCCCAGCACAGTGCCATCGGCGTCAATCACGGCCGCGGTGTTGTGGTAGAGGCCCGGGCCGCGTTTTTCAAAGAGCGGCACGATGATCACCACGCCGAGTTCCTTCGCCAGCGGAGCCAAAACATCCGTCGTGGGCCCCGGGACGGCCTCCGCGAGGTTAAAAAGCTCCGTGTCCTGCGTGATGCAGAAATAGGGCGTGTTGAAAAGCTCCTGAAGGCAAACGATTTGCGCCCCGCGGGCCGCCGCGTCACGGATCAGCGCCACATGCTGGCGCAGGCTTTCGTCTTTGGATGAAAAAGCCCGGCTCTGCACCAGGCCGAGGGTGACTTTCGACATAGGACGGCGAGCTATGACCTTCCTCGCCGAGGATGCAAGGAACGTCTGCGTTCCGTTCCCACGCCCCGCAGCCCTCATGCCTGCCGCCGCCGCAGCACGGCCACCCAGCGGTCCACGGACTTGCCAGGAGCATCCTTCAGCGCACGACTGGCCTTGTTCCGCTTGTTGCTCACCACTTCCATCCCCAGCGCCTCCAGCGCCCGCAGCGCGAGGCGGTGCTCCACATCGAAGTAGCTCGTGATCACCAGCATGCCGTCCGGCCGCAGTTTGGCGATGCCCTGGTCGAAAATCTTCTTCCACAGCTCCTGGCCGTGCCAGAAGTTCTGATGGCGCAGGAAGACCATGTTGAAATCGTCCCCCAGTTCCTTGTGCTGGTCGATCTTCGTGGCGTCCTCGATCAAAAACTCCGCCGGAAGATGCCCGTGCGTCTCCCGAGCCTGCCGGATCTCCCGGATACGGATGTCCGCGCCCACCATCTCCACCGCGCCGCCTTTTGTGAGGTCCGAGCCCACCTGGATCAGCGTCTCCGCCTCGTCACAGCGGCCGCAGGCCAGATTCAAAATGCGCATGTCCTTCTGCCCCGCCGGAAGATTGGGCGCGAGCGAATCATGCAGCAGCGATTTCAGCTTCGCCATGTCCTGCTGGATGGCGTTTTGCATCTGCGGCGGCTCGGATGATGGAGTGATGATCAAACTCATGGTCACTCCAGTTTGGTGAACACCCCCGCCGCGGCTTTCACAGGGATTTTTTGGTTGGTGGCATACGCCTTTGCGGCGGCCATGCGGATTTCAGCTCTTGTGCCGCCACGCAGCCACACATCGAGCGCGTCCCTTAGCAGGAAGGAACCCGGATACATAAACTGCTCGGTGGTGAGCACGGGGCGGACCTTCAGCGCCGCCAGATGCGTCCTGAACCAGCTCGCGCTCAGGCAGCAGAGAATGACGGCATCCGTGGTTACGGCCTCGTCGAGCGGCTCGACGGCCGCGGGTGCGTCCATGAGGCCATTGTGACCGATGAAGGCGGTCAGATCGCTCCGGCGTCCGCGCAGGTTCGCGAAAAAGGCATTCATGCACTCATGAATGTTCTTTCCGCGCCACGCCTCGGCCACCAGCACGCAATCCTCCGAGGCATGGCGGTAGCGGCGGCGCTCCAGGATCTCCGCAGACAGATTCTCCTCCGTCTTTTCGAGCTTCCACGCCTTGCTGCGGCCAAACACGGATTTGAAGCCGTCCGTCGTGCCCCAGTAGAGATTGTTCGCCGCGTCATCGCCATTGCCGATCTTCGCCGGCACCTTGGCGATGCCTTGATGCTCATTGTCAGCGAGGGCGACGAAGACGTGGACGCGTTTGGTGTCCGCCAACACGCCGCGGCAGGCGAACGTGCAAACGCAGAGCAGCATCATCCACGTCTTCATGGGCCTCAGAACTTCAGCTCCTCGCCCAAGATCATCCGCGCGGCCTGGGCCACGTCCTTGTCACCGCGGCCACTGAGGTTCACGAGGATGATTTGATCCTTCCGCATCGTGGGGGCCACTTTTTTGACCTCCGCGATGGCGTGGGAGCTTTCGAGGGCGGGGATGATCCCCTCGACGGCGCTGAGCTCCTGGAAGGCAGCGAGCGCCTCGGAATCGGTGGCATAGTTGTAGGTGACACGGCCTTCATCATGCAGCCAGGCGTGCTCGGGGCCGATGGCGGCATAGTCCAGGCCGGCGCTGACGCTGTGCGTGAGCTCGATCTGGCCGTCCGGATTGGCGAGGAGCCATGTTTTAGTGCCCTGGAGCACGCCGAGACGGCCGCCCTGGAAGCGCGCGGCATGGCGTTCGGGGATGATGCCATCACCGCCGGCCTCGACACCGGTCATGCGCACGCCTTCATCATTCAGGAAGGGATGGAAAAGGCCGATCGAGTTGCTGCCGCCGCCCACGCAGGCCACGAGGAGGTCCGGCAGACGGCTCTCACGCTCCAAAATCTGCCTCCGCGCCTCCACACCGATCACGCGATGAAAATCACGCACCATCATCGGGAAAGGATGCGAGCCGAGGGCGGAGCCGAGGATGTAATGCGTGGTGCGCACGTTCGTGACCCAGTCACGCATGGCCTCGTTCACCGCCTCCTTCAGCGTGGCCTGCCCGGCGGTGACCGCGACGACCTTCGCACCGAGGAAACGCATGCGGGCGACATTCAGCGCCTGACGCTCCATGTCCACCTTCCCCATGTAAATGGTGCAATCGAAGCCAAAGCGGGCGCACACGGTGGCGGTGGCCACGCCGTGCTGCCCCGCGCCGGTCTCGGCGATGATGCGGTTCTTTCCCAGGCGCTTTGCCAGCAGGATCTGGCCGAGGGCGTTGTTGATCTTGTGGGCTCCGGTGTGGAGCAAATCCTCGCGTTTGAGGTAAATCTTGGCCCCGCCGAGCTTTTCGGTCCAGCGCTCGGCAAAATAGAGCGGCGTGGGGCGGCCCACATACTCGTGGAGCAGGCCGTCGAGCTCTTTTTGGAAGGCGGGATCGGCCTTGGCCCTCTCATAATGGTCGGAGAGCTCCGTCAGCGCGGCCATGAGCGTTTCAGGCACGAACATGCCGCCATACTTGCCGAAGTGGCCGTGGGCGTCGGGCAGGACTGGAAGGGTGCGGGAGGACATGCGGGGAAAAGATGGAACGGTAAAATCTAAAAGATAAAGATGCAGATGTGGCGTGGCCGCGAAGGGGGCAAGGTTATTTAAGTTTTATCTTTTAGCTTTTAGTTTTTTATCTTTCGACCATGCCCGCCCGCCAGTTTGCCTTTTTCGACCTCGACCACACGCTGCTGCCCTTCGACACGCAGGCGTTGTTTTGCAATTTTGTCCTGCGCCGGCAGCCCTGGCGGTTTTTTTTGCACGGAATCTTCCTTCCCTTCGCCCTCGCACGCGCCTGCGGGCTCGCCAGTACGGACACGGCCAAACGCGCCTTCAACGCGTACCTCTGGGGCATGCCCGCGGGCGAACTGAAGGCGCTGGCGCGCGAATTCGCCGCCACCAGTGTCGAGCGATGGGCCTACCCGGAACTGCGTGCCGAAATGCTGCGTCACAAGCATCAAAATCGCGTCCTCGTGCTCAACACCGCCAGCCCGGACTTCTACGCCCACGAGATTGCCCGTGAGCTGGAGTTCGACCACTGCATCGCCACGACGGTTGTGATCGGAACCAAGGTGCCGCTGCTGCCCAGACTGCCACGGGGCAACAACAAGCGCGACGCGAAGATCACCGCCATGTGCGCGGATGTGCCTGGCGTGCTAGAACTCACCGACGCAGAACGCGCGAAGTGCTGGAGTTATTCCGACAGCCATGCCGACCTGCCATTGCTCGAATTCACCGGTAACCCCGTGTGCATTCATCCCACCACGCGGCTGGAGCCGGTCGCCAAACAACGCGGATGGCCCGTTTTGAGGCCCGCGCGGCCCTATGGCACCCGCTGGGGAAACATTCTGCACATGGTCATGCAGGTGTGCGGCGTCCACGCGGAGTGAAGCGGCCCTTGCTCATCCTCCGCGCGCATCTATGATCCGCGCATGCTTCGCGAGGCACCTGTAGCTCAGTGGACTAGAGCAGCCGATTTCTAATCGGCCGGTCGCAGGTTCGATCCCTGCCAGGTGCGCTTGTTGGCGTCCATGCTTCCGATCCAGCGCCTCGCACAAGAAAGGGTGTACGCGGCGGAACTATTCGACCAGCAGGCGCAGCGCGGCGCGGCGGTTCCTCGCGCGGACGGGCTCGTTGGCGGCCTTGGAGAGCGCTGGATCGGGACGCTGCACGGGGTCCTGGGAGCCAAAACCCATCGGCCGCACCTGTCCGGGCGGCACGCCGAAGTGGATGAGCCATGCGCACACCACCTCCGCGCGCAGGCAGGAGAGGCGTGTGTTGTGGGCGGGTCCGTTTTCATCGCCCAGATCGCAGGTGTGGCCCTCGACGAGGAAACGGCGGCCTGGCAGCTTTTTGAGGCCCTCGGCGATGCCGCGCAGGATGTCCTGGCTGGCGGGCTTCAACGTGGCGGAGTCGAGGTCGAAAAGGATGTCGTCAAAGGCGATGCTCTGCGCCGGATCGACACGCACCTCCGCCTGTGCCGTCGTGACAAGGTCCACCTGCTCCTTCGCCACCGGCGGCGGCTCCGGTGTGGGAGCGGGCGGCGGTTTCGCAGGACTGGAAGGCTGCGCGGCAGGCACAAACGTGGGTATCGGGCCGCGATCCCGGATCACGCTGCCGGAACGCGTGAGCATCGAAGGACCACCACGGGGGCGAAAACCCCGCGTGGCGGGAGGTTTCTCAGGAAACGCCTGCTGAACCTTCTGTGCCGCCGCAGCGGCTGCGGGAGACAAGGTGGACTCTTGCGTGAACCCGGACGGTGGCATTCCGGCGAGCACGATGAAGGAAAGTACGGTTCGTTTCATGGTGTGAATGGAGAACGGGTTCAGCGGCGGATTTCATAGTGTACCGCAGCCTGTGGCAGCGTGCCAAAGTCGAGCATCGGCGCCTTCTGCATCTTGATGAACTTGGGCTGCGGCCCGCGCGTGCGAAAGTCCGGGTCATCCATGACACCCACCGCGGCAAAACCGGGCAGGGACTCCAACTCGGTCGATTTTGGCAGATCGAGCGGCGCTGGCGAGAGCACGGCGAGGATGGACTCGGTCGCGCTGGCGGGATTGCCGGACAACGCGGGCATCGACATCGGATAGGTGAGCCTCTCCTGTCTTTCGTTGGGTGGGAAATCATCCGGCAGGCGCAGCGTGGTCCCGGCGGCGACCTTGGCATCCGGGCGCAGGCTGTTCGGGAACAACGTGTCCACCCGTCCGTCCGCCCACACCGCCAGCACATACAAATAGCCGGCCTGCGGACTGGTGACGGTGATGTGCATCTCCTCGCCGACCTTGTAGGAGGGCTGGTTCAGAGCCACAGTCAGTGCCTGGGGCGCGGCAGACGGAGTTGGTGTCGCAGATGCGGCAGTCTGGTTGTTGATGGTGATTTGAACCGGTACGGGCGCGGATGTCATCGCATCCTTGTCAGCCAGCGTTGAGGCGTGGTTTTTCATGCCTGGCGCATCGACAGAAACCGTTGCATCACGCTGTGGTGCGCGCAGCGCCAGCGTTTGGAGGACGAATCCGGCGATCACCACGCAAATGATGGCAAAGATGGCCACAATGATTCCGACCACGACCTTGTTGGAGATTCCCGCATTGTTGATGGTGGTTTGCTTTGTTACGCTTTGGTCCACATGCTGGCTCTTATCCTCATGATGCGTGTGCGAGGTGTTGGAAGAGTTGTTCGTCGTGTGCTGGGAAGCGTCGTACACGTTGTTCACGTCGCCCATGGCCCCCAGGCCGGCTTTGGTGAAATCCGGGGCGGAAGGGGAGGATGAGGCCGGTTTGTCAGTCATAGGATCGTTCCGAGCGGGTGGCGTCGGCAGCGGCGCGGCGCAGACGGGGCAGCGTGTGGCTTCGGCGGGGACTTCAGCAGGGCAGCGCTGGCACTTTGGCATAAAAGGGAGAACAAGAGCGAGTTTCCGGCAGGTCAGTCGTTTTTCGGCGTCCACAGGCTGCCTGGCGTGAGAAGAATAGGGTCGAGGCCGCTCTGCTTCACCCGGAGCAGGACATCATACGATGCATGGCCGCTGCGAATGCCGTCCATGATTTTCACCGGCCAGTATCCTGGCTTCAAGTCAAGCCGCACCGACTTCTCCCCTTTGCTGCTGAGCGTCTTCGGACCGATGTTGACCACGGCCGTGCGGCTTTCGAGCATGAACTCATAAATACCGGCCTCCTCCACCTTGAAAAAGCCCTCCCAGACGATCGTGGCAGGCTGCCCGTCGTAGCCGCTGGCCTTGGCTTGCGTGCGTGAATCGAACACATTGCCGGCATTCACACGCGTGTCAGATGGAGTGGCCTTGGGCGGCGGCGGAGAGAAGGTGTTGGCCCCGCCAGTGCGCACATAGACGTGGGCCAGCACGCCGGGCTGCATCTCGGGCGCGGCTGGCGATTCGGCTGCTCCCCGCGTCCCTCCGGCGGGCTTCATGTCTTTCCGGAACTGCTGAATCTCCGCCAGCAGGGCCGCCGCCTGCTGCTCCAGACGCGCCAGCCGCTCCTCCGGAGACAAAGGCTGCTGCGCGAGGGAGACCGTGTGCAAACTAACGACAAGGACGGTCCAAAGAACTGGGCAAGACAGTGTTTTCATAGAGAGTGTGTTCGAGGGATGAGATTCATTGCACCACGCGTCCAGCCCCCGGCGGCTGCACGGGCAGGCTGCCACCCTTCTTTTTGGCTTCGCGCGGTGGCACGAGGAAATACTTCCCGGTTTGCTCGCAGCGCACCTTCGAGCCGGTGGGCAGCTTGCTGACATCGACCATGCGCGACCAGCCGGAGTAGGGGCTTTGCACATATCCCATCTCTCCCCAACCAGGAACCCACTTGCCATATTGGAGTTCATCCTCGGCCGCAGGTTTTTCGGGAATGGCTGTTTTGTCACTGCTGGCAGGCGGCACGGGCGTGGGCGTCGGACTTTGCGCCATTTCGGGGCCTGGCTTGTTGGTGGCAGGGCCGGGCACGGTGAAAAAGAAATCATGGATCGTCTGTCCATACTTCGACGGCATCTGGAGGTCGATGCCTGTGGCACCCTGCGAGAGCGCCTTTTGCGAGGAATCATATACCTCGCGTGACACCGCCTTCCAAAGCGCGTCAAACTCCAGCCCCGCGCTCCAGTGCTTGCGGAGGGCCTGCACGAGCGGGCCGTTTTGATCCGCGCTGCTGAGGCTGTCATTGGCCAGTCTTCCGGCACTGGTGGCGTAGCCGACGATCACATTTGGCGGCGGCGCGGGCGCGGCATATCCGCCGGGAGCGCCGCGGGATTTGTTTTCGGAGGCCAGCCAGTCACCGCCGGGCTTTTGCCGGCAGCAGTCGAGCAACAGCACGGAAATCTTCGCCCCGGTGGCGGCCAGGGTCTGGCTCACGGTCTCCTCGCTCACCGCCTCCTCGGCCAGTTTCGCCTTGAAGCGGAATTCCGCGTTCGTGCCCATCAGATACACCTTCCGCTCATACTCAATGCCATGCCCGGCGAAGTAAAACACCGCCTCGTCTCCCGGCTTCAACACCTTCGCGAACTCCTCCAGCGCCTCCTCCATCTCCAGACGGGTGGCATTCTCCCGGATCACCACCTTCCCGAAGGTGCCCGATGCCTTCATCAGCCCGGCCATCTCCCGCGCGTCCAGCGTGGTCGTCGCCAGATCAGGAAAGTGTCCGGTGCTGGCATAGTCCGCGTTGCCAATGACGAGCGCCGCGCGCTCGGCTCGTGCGGACAGGGCGAGACAAAACAACAGGGTTAGCACGGTCAGGGAGGTTTTCATGATGGAATGAATGAGTTAGAGGCGCATGACTGAATCCCAGTATCACTAAAATCGTGCTGTTTGGCTTCTCTGGGGCGGAAAAGCTTGGTGAAGCTACTGGTTCTTTGATGCAAGTTTTTCGTCCAAGGCTGAAACAAGCCAATACTGACCGACTTTTTTCAGTGTCACCGTGCACCACGACAAAACAATCTCGCCTTTTAGGCTGCCATCTGCGGTAAACATGAGGGTTGCTGAGTTATCAGCTTTGGAAAGGACCTTGAGCTGGAGGGCATTGGCAGGAAAAGGTCTCTTTGTGGAACGACAGGCTCTTGTTGCCGCTGAGGCAGACATCACCTTGCCAAAGTAGTTCACGCTACTAGTGAAAAGCGGTGCCCGTGTGTCATTATCTGTCAGAGAGATGTTATCAACGAGAGCCCTTAAATTCAAAAGAATGCTGTTGATGGTCTTCTGGTCTGGCACTTCCTCGGTGACCAGAAATTCAATGTTCTGAAGATGATTGTCACGATCCACGGTGGGGTGCTGCTGCCCTTTTGTATAGTCTGTGACTATGGATGAAACACTGCGTGCAAGCTCGCGGACGGAGATCCTGCGATTTTCATCGGTGTCTGTAGCGACTGTCTTTAGTGCCTGAAGAAGAGCGTGGGTGAAGATTCCCTGCCGGATAGCGTCATCCTCTCCCGACACTTCATGAGCTAGGCAAGCGGAAAAGACAATGGCACCAGAACGCCTCAACAAATCACCAGAAAGCAGACGGCGGTTCAGGAACATCTTTGAAGCAGCCTCTCGAATTCGCATTTCTGTGGAGTGATTCAGTGATGTTGTCTCTACTGCTATTGGAGCAGGGATATGAGTATTGTCGCCCTGGACAAAATCGACCGAATTTTCACCGGAATAGCATGTATCCAGAAGCACGAGTTTTTTTAGCGAGCGACATTCCTTGAGCACCCTCTCCAGGTCAGAAAAGGAGACGCTGGTGTTCTGAATGCTAGCCATGTTGGTGTCATGGGTGAGGTAATAATAATCGTCATTCTGCCGAAGGCCGTGCCCCGCCATAAAAATGACAATTGTGTCGGCAGGCTGGGCGGATGCCAGGAAGGTGCGAACCTTTTTCAAGGCCGCCTTGGTCATGTTGGCGTCAGTCAAAACCAACGATTCTGTTTTGCTTGAGAAGGACGCTCGCTCAAAGGCCGCCGACAAATCCCGAGCATCTTTTGCTGCATACACAAGGTCTTGAAGACTCTCATCGAGATAATCAGAAACGCCCATCGAAACGATGAATGTCCGGTCACTCACAGTCTGGCCACCCCACACAGTCACATGTGACCTTGCGCCACGGGTCGCCTCCGAGGTGAGCGCCTCTGCTTCGATGCGGTTGAAGCCAGCGACAAGTGGCATGGTCGCCTTCATCTGAACATTGCCTTGAGGCAAGAATACCCGTTGAACAAAAGTCCCGTTTACCCGCAGTTCCACCTGAACGGCAGAAGGGTGAGAAATATTGATATTTGCCTCGCGGCGATCAGGCGAGACATTCTCCAGACGCATATCGGGCATTGGCACTTCTTTGATGGCGAAGTTGTCGTATTTCTGCGCCTTTATCTCTCTTTGGGAGCGCACTACATCAAAGACTTGTTTCTTTGCCGTTGGTAGCATGCCCAACCTGTCCAGCAGGATATCCGGGCGGTTGCGTTCATGCACAAACTGATCGATTTGCCAAGCCTGGGAACCCTTGACCAAACTTACAAGAAGTGCGCCCCTCTTGGAGGCTTCAAAAAATCCGTCGTCAGAGTAAATTATCCACTCTGGATCAGGGGAGGTTTGCGCAACCAGAAGCACGCTTTGTCTTGTAGACAGATTAATCAGCCTTGTAGAGCGCGAGCGTGTGCTTACCAGCAACAATGGTAAGGATGGATGAAGATCCAGGCATGAAATATCTGAGGTGTCTCTGATGCTGGCAGGCGGCTTCATGCCTCCCCAAGCATGAAACCGGATGGTTGCCGCCTTTTTATCATGCCAGGCAAGCCATTTCAGCCCCTGGCTGGATGCAAAGGCAGATGTGTCTTCCCGCTTGTAAACCACATAGTCAGCTTCGAGAGGATGGGGGTGAAACCCAGCTTGCTGCGCGGCTGTCCTAACATCATTCAGAAGACTATTGCTGCAAAGCGGTCGATAATCTCTCGTATCCAGGCCGAGCTCCTCTCCAGGCATTTTATGAAAGTAGAAGCCTTCAATCCTGCGCCTGGGGGTTAATCTTCCGCCCCCAATACAACGGCCATCTGAGTCAAAGACAAACTGGTTGAACCGATTGATGTCAGGATTGGGTTTATCAGAATAAATGTCACAGAAGTCGAACCAAAGACTGCCATCTTTCGAAGCTCGGACATGTAGTCCGGATCCTCCGTCACCCTCGCTAATTTCATGTTGATGTGACAATGTGAGAGACTCAAGATCCCAAAATGTGATCGTTCCATGTACGCTTTTGGTGAAAAATTTGCCACCAGACTCGTCGAAGCGCGCCTCACTCACCTCTTCCACATACACATCTCGTGGAAACTTTCGCAATCGAGGGAAACGTGGATTGTCCACGACAAACACTCCTCCCGTAGATGGATCGTATTTACTGGCACCGGCACCGAGAAAGAAACGATTGCTGCGTGGACAATGCGCGATGTTGTTAACAAACCCCCGCACACGTTCCGACGTCAGCCGCTTCGCGCTTGGGATGTCCCAGATTTCAAATTCCGCATCATGGTCGCCAAGTGGCCAGCAAACAGCCACAAAAGTGGAATCGGAGCTCAATGCCACTTCCGGCATTGGATCGTGCGATGTATTGTAATCAGGGAGATTTTGACTGATGGGCAGATCAAAGACCTTTTTTGATCCTTTCGAGACACTGAATAATCGCATCTTGGGATGCCTTTGAAGCCCGATTTCGTCAGTGGCCTCAAGTTTCCCAGATGAGGACCAGGGATATTCACGCCAATCCATATTAAAAGTAAGCTTAGGCCCCCATGTCTCCACTTTCATGGAGCCTCCTGAAGCTGGAAAGCTCAGTTTCGATACTGTCTCGCTTGAGCGGCAGGAGCCTACTTTCCTGATTCTGGGTGGCCACTGGGCGATGTCATCCAGCCGAACGGCGTGGAAGTTGAATAGATCCCGATCATCCTCGTGACGGCTGGCCCATATCAACTGACACCCGTCCGGGGCGAGCACAGGAGCCAGCAGTTCTTCTCCCCTTTTGCTAGGGATCTGGCCGAGCAAGGACTCGGTCTGGGTATCCCAGAACTGGATGCCCACTGACCAGTCAATGACTAGGAGCAGCTTTCCTTGAGGCTCTGTCAAAACGACCGGTGAAACCGGGACCTCCTGGATGACCACTCTCTCTGAGGAGCTCAACGCGGCCTGAATGTTCGGAAGAAAGAAATGAAGGACCTTCCCTGCTAACAGGGACAGGAGTGCGAATTTAAGTATGCTCTTCATGGCGATCCAATCAGTTCATTTTAGGACCGCCTTCTTCACCCCCGGCTGGTTTTCCAGCCAGGCGACGAGTTCGGGGAAGAAGTCCTCGGTGAGCTGGACGGCGACGGCGGAGTTGCGGGGGCTGGTGTTGCCTTTGGTGGCGGCGCGGTCTTGCAAGTAGGTGGCGGTGCTGAGGGCGGCTACCGGTGTGTCAGACTTGTCGCGCACCTCGAGGTAGAGGCAGAAGGCGGCGCACTCGCGCTTGTCCTCAATCATGACGCCTTTTTTCATGACGGGCGCGCGGCGTGTGGCGGTACCGGTTTTAGCGAGGGCGAAGAGCTTGAGCCCCTTCGCCTCGAATTTCTTCCGTGCGGCGCGGATGGAGTCGCTGATGCGCTCCGCCGTGCTGCCTTCAACGCCCTCGGCGCACTGCTGCATGCCGGCGTGAACTTTGGCGAGCGTGTCGTGCGCCAAAGGCAGCTCGGGGAAGTCGGCGAATGAGACATCCTTCTTCGGATCGACAGCCAGACGCGCCTGCACCTTCCGGCCGGTGCCGAGGCGCGCGTAGGCCTCGGCGAGCTTCAGATTGCTCCAGTAGTTCGTGCCGGAGCCGAGCAGCATGGAGGTGTATTTGCCGCGCACGCTGCTCACGGTGTCGAGCTGGAGGTTCGCGCGCTCCGGCAGCACGGAGGAGAAATTGTTGTACACCAGCTCGCGCATCACGGCGGCGGGAGAGCCGGATTTTTCGTCTGCGGAGGGTGTTTGCAGCGACGCGTCGTCGATGCCGATCTGCCTCAGCATCGGCGCGAGCACGCCGGCCTCCCATTGTTCGACCGGGCCGGCGGCCATGTCCTGAACGAGACCCACATCGTAGCACGCGGCCAGCTTGGGGAAGGCGCGCACATCCTCACGGGCGAGACCGCCGGGGATCGTGTCACCCCGGAAATAAGTGGATAGGTCCGCCTTGGCCGCGGGGAACACCGGAGCGCCGTTCGCGCCGATTTTCACATCCTTGGCGAGCATCAGCAGGCCGAGATGAAGGGTGTAGTCGTTGGAGGACATGCGCAGGAAGCCGTTCGCGTCCACGCGGCGCGGTCCCACGGTTCCGTAGGGGGCGGCGAGCTTGTAGCCGAGCAGTTCAGCACGCCCGCCATCGGGTTCATCGATGACGAGTTTGCTCAACTCCGGATTCGTGTCCCAGATCGCGCTGGCGAGCAGCGGCTTCGTCGTGGAGCCGATGGGGATGAGCGTGAGGTTTTGATTCAGGCCGAGACGGCGCAGCTTGGCCTCCGTGACGCCGGGCAGGGAGCCGTTCTGCGCGCGCTGGCGCATCTCGGCGATGTCGGCGGGCGCGGGATACGACGGCATGGCCAGCACGTCGCCATTCAGCGCGTTCATGATGCAGATAGAGGCGGGTTCGAGCTGGATGTTTTTCACGGCGGCGCGGCGTGTGTCGAATCCGCGCACGGTGTCGAGGAAGATGCGGTTCACGCTGCTGTGCAGGCCGCGGTCGATGCTGAGGCGGATGTTCGGCTGGCCGATCTGGTCCGGGCGAGGGTGCTCCTGCACGAAACGGTTCAGCGCGTCCTGGAGCTGCTGGAAGTAAGGCAGCTCCGCCGCGAGCTCCGGATCGACGAGATTCACCTCGCGCCCGTCCTCCAGCCAGCGGCGGCTGACCATTCCGCCCGCGTAGCGGCCAAAACGCAGCGCGATCTCGCGCCCTGTGCGCAGATGCAGGATGCGCAGGCGGTCGCCGTCGCGCAGCGGCGCGGCGTTGTTTGGTAGCTTCACTTCCGGCAGGTCGGTGCGGCGGGCGAGGAAGCGCTTCACCGCGTCGGAGCCGGTGCGGTTGATGACATCACCGTTGAGCTTGATCTGCGACTGGGCCGTGTCGGTGAGCTGGAGCACGACATGCTCGCCATGCAGCATCAGGCGTGCGATCGGCGACTCATCGCCATACAGTTCGAAGGCGCGCGCGCGATGATGGCTCTGGTTCTTGCCGGGTTTGGTCCAGGTGTCGAGATTCAGCACGCGGAAGTCCTGCGCGGAAGGCGCGCCGTCCTCGTCCGTGGCGGAAAAGCCGATGTAGAGGCTCTCGCTGACGAGAGAGGGCAGTTTTTCACCCGCCAGGGAGAAACTGCCGCGCCATCCGGGCCGCTTCGGATACGGCAGCGCGAAATTGTGGAACTGACGCGTGATGTAGATCTTCCCGTCGAGCCGCACCTCGAAGAATCCGCCGCCCGTTTCATTGAACTCGCGCAGATCGGTTTGCAGACGCTTGCTCTCCTCGAAAAACTTCTCCTGACGCGGGTTGGCGTTCTCTTCGTCGAAGATCATGCGTCCCCACGGCGGTGTCACCTGGCGTGGATCAGCCGGTGGCGTTTTATCGTGGCGGATCGCGCCCGCCTTCGCCATCGCGGTGACATTCCGGCGGTAGCCCTCCGGCACATAGTAGTTTGTCCCTTCATCCATCACATGCGCGCCAGCGACGAACAGCACCGCTGTCAGCAGG
This sequence comes from Verrucomicrobiaceae bacterium, assembly GCA_015075365.1. Taxonomy (GTDB): domain Bacteria; phylum Verrucomicrobiota; class Verrucomicrobiia; order Verrucomicrobiales; family Verrucomicrobiaceae; genus Prosthecobacter. The sequence goes on along the minus strand of JABTUN010000001.1, from coordinate 2,629,320 downwards.
CCGAGACAGACCGCACCGCCCGCGATCCAGGTAAGAAGCGGTCGTTGGTGGAGCTGGGGGAGCGGGAGCGTGGTCATGACGGTAAGTGGTGAGAAAGCGGGATCGAAACTGAAAGAGCCTGGGTGGCGGGAATTCCGGTTGTGGGAGTATCATTCAGCTCTCATTCCCCTGGATGATGTCCGCCAGCACCTCGGAGGCGGGTTTTTCGAAGGATTGCTCGCGGAAGCGGGCGCGGGCGATGCCGAGGAGGATGAGGAAGACGAGGGCGAAGCTCTCGGCGATATCACTCCAACTGTTGAGGCCGAGGAAGTACATGTTGCGTCCGGTGAAGGGCAGCAGGCCGTAGTTTGCGGCCATCATATAGATGCTGACGAGCGCGAAGGACATGCCGGCGAGCAAGGCCAGCCAGCCGGTGAGCGAGTTCATCTTCTCCCGCGCGCCCAGCGCGCCGAGCATGACGGCCACATAGGCTGTGATGACCGCCAGTGAGCCGACGACGCCAAACTGGGCGAAGATGAAGACGGCGGAGACGTTGTCGTTGAGCGCGGTGACCGCTTTGGCGGAGAGCACATCGACCTGGAGGTAGCCCTCGCCGAAAAGACCGCGGCGGGCGTAGTTCGCCATGATCTTGTGGTCCTGCGCGATGCGCTCGGCGGTGTCGGTGCCGAGATTGATGAGGTAGTCCTCGTCGGCGAACTGAAGCACGCGCAGCAGCGTGCTGTCCGTGACGAGTTCCTCGTCGCTGGCCATTTCATCGAGCAGACCCGGCCACGTGCTGATGAGCGCCTTTGGGGCCACGAAGACGAGCGCCATCATGAGCAGCGGCAGCAGCAGCGCCGCGCCGCCCAAGCTGGCGAGCCAGGGTTTGTCGCGTTTCAGCTCGAACTTGTCCACGCGCAGGCTGCGCACGATGCCCTCCCACAGCGCACCGAGGCCCACGGCGGCCAGCACGAGCGCCATCGGCACAAAGTAGAGGAACATGCCGAGATCGCTCGTGATGAGCGCGGTGATGGCCTGGCAGCCAAAGAGCCACAGCGTGATCAAGGCGTAGCGCGTGACGACACGCGGCAGCAGGCCGCCTGAGAGCTCCTTTTCCTTCCACAGGATCTGGCAGGCCTGGGCGAAGAGCACGAGATACGCGGGCACAAAGAACACGGACAAGGCCACGCGGAAGCCGCCGAGCGATATCGCCTCCTTCGCGCCCATGCCTGCGAGAAGGAACACGCGTGCGAGCAGGAAGCCGAGCGCGATGACGCCGATCCAGCGGTAGGTCACGCGCTGCTCGAAGCCCTGGATGCGGCGCTCGATGCGGCCGGGCAGCAGTCCTTTGATCAAAAACATGCCGAGGCCGAGCAGGAACGGCGCGGCGATGAGCGCGACCATGCCGGTGTTCACCACCTCGGGGTTGAACGGCGGATTCACCAGCGCGGCCTGGCCAAAGAGCACGCGATTGCAGGTGAGGAATGACACGCCGAACTGCAGCGCCATCCACCAGAACGACACGCCCTGCGTCCACGCCACGATCGCGGCCACGAAGCCGGCGAAGACCACCCAGAAGATGCGCAGGAAAGGAATCGTCTCCTTGGTGATCGCGAGCATCAGCCGGTTCGAGCCGCCGATCTCAAACGGCTCGCCGTAACGCAGCGTCTGGCGCTTGAAATCGTCCTGCGTGGTGAACTCCGTCCAATGCATGTCCACATCCGCGTTGGCCTCGTCAAAGGCGCGCGTGAGCAGCGGGAAGGTCACCTGATGGGGCAGCTCGCTGAAGCCGCTGCGATCATTGAGGCCGAAGCGCACGCCCTCCAGCCCTTCCTCCTCGCGCGCGGCCAGCTCCTCCTTCACGTCGGACATCGAGACGGAGCGCGTCATCGGCTTCTCGAATTCGACACGCAGCACCGGAATCTCCTTTTTGCCGCGTTCCTCGACCTCGACCGCCACGCGGGCAAAACGCCGCCGCACGGTGACGCGCTGCGCTTCATGCACGCCTGCCGGATGCAGCGCGTTGCCCAGGCTGCTGGCGATGCGGTCCCCCTGCGTCTCCGCCAGCACCTGCAGAATCTCGAAGGTGGCGTTTTTCTTCAACACGCCAATCTCCGCGGTGTCGGCTGCCAGCACCTTGCCTCCGCGCGTGAGCGTGAGGGCAGGTTCGAGCTGGAGCAGGCTCGCGCCATTCACCAGGGCGTCGTGATCCGGCGTGTAGGCGATCACGCTGCGCAGACTGCCCTCGCGCGCGGACATGCTGGCGAGCGGAAACACGCGCTGCGTCCACAGCCGGCGGGTGAAGAGGTCCACCGGCACATCGGCCAGCGGCAGGCTGATCGTGCGGTTGGGGAGCTTCCACTGCGTTTGAATGGCCGGCTGCCACGCACAGCGCCAGCGCAGCGGCGGCGCGCTGGCGGTCGTGGGGGCATTGATGTCGCCTTCAGAGGCTTCGTTGCCAGCCGGGGCGGCGGGCGCGGCGGAGGAAACGGGGCCGAGGAGATGAAAACTTCCCGCATACGGCACGCTGGCATCACCCACGCTCAGCGGCTTGTTCACTTCGCCGGTCTGCGGATACGCGCCCTGGATGCGGCCTTCCTTTTGCGCCTCGATGCCGTCATCGGTGAGTTCGAGCGTGAGCTTGCCGTCGGTGGAGACATTCAGCGTCATCGCACCCGCGGGCAGGCCTTTGATCACCACATGATCCTCCAGTGATCCACCCACGTGATACGCCCGCCCGGCCTCCATCTCGAAAGGGAAGGCCTGCGGCTGCTCCAGCACGGACTTCCATGCCAGCGAGGCCGTGGTGCGCAGCGGCGCGGAGGATTCATCAAAGGTGATCACACCGGCCAGCGGCTCCGCCTTCACCAGCGCCAGCGTGGTCAGGCCGGGACGCCAGGGCACGCGCAGTTCCGGCGTGTTGCCAAAAGAGATGCGGATGCCGTTCACCAGCACGCCGAGATCCGCGCTCCATCCCGGGCCGCGCGCCAGCACGAGAGCGCCGCCGTCCAGCTTCAATCCCAGCACCTGCGGCGGCATCGCGGGCAGTTTGGCCGTGCCGGTGCCGCTGGCGCCGATCCAGCGCGGCGTGGCGGTCACATCGAGTTCCATGCGTTCCTTGCCCAGACGCCATTGGGCGATGACCTCGCCGCCTTCCGTGCCGGGAATCGTGATTTGATCGCCTTTGGTGAGCGGCACGAGCCTTGGCACACCGCCCGCCTCCAGCGGGACCAGCTTCCCGCCGCTGCGCACGAGGATGCCGCGCTGATAACCCGGTCCCGGCGCGATTTTGAGTTCATCGCCGACGAGGGCCAGCTTCAGCGCCTCCGGCGGCAGTCCGGGAATCTCGATGTCATCGAGCGACCGCTGCCCGTTCGCCGCGCCGCCGAGGGAAATCACGCGTTCCTTGCCCGTGCGATCCGCCAGATCCATCTCAAGGCCGCTGAGCTTCACGTGCGCCACCCGGTGGCACATCCCGCCGCAGAAGAGCAGCAACGCTGTCGCCGCATAACACGCCGCCACCGGCAGCACCGCAAAGAACCGCGGCAGCTTCCCGCCCACATACCAAAGAAAAGCCATGGCGAGGAAGGCTCCGGCAGGAACGAGATAAAAAATCGTGAACGTGGGCATGGGAGAGCGCGAGTGTAGAAAGACAGCAAAAGAAAGGCCAGAGGGGAAAGAGCGGGCGCTGGGGAATTTCCGGTGCTCGTGGAAAAAATGTGGTCCTCTCAGTTCCCTGAGCGGAAGGTGCGAAGAAAGAGAATCGAGCGCATCGTGCGGACTGCGGATGGCTTTTGTGGTTTCGCCCCCCTTGCGCCTGCGCAACGCAGCACAGGGGACTGAGCGGACCACTAGGGGGCGGACTGCGGGAGGTCGCTGAGCTGGATGCTGACGCGGGCGGGACGGCCAAAGGATCCGCCTTTCACCTCGGCCTGCCAGAGGCCGATGGTGAGGCGATGCCTGGCATTCGCAGGAGGTTGGTCGCTGGACGCGGGTTTTTGGTCGCGATCTGTGCTGAGGCCGAACCCGCGCTGCTCCGAGGCGAGGCCGTAGTTCAGTGTCAGCGTCATCTCGTCATTGGGACCGAGATCGTCAGCTTGGGCGATGACATCTTCGGGGGTGCCCAGCACGCCCCGGCCCTGGTTGGCTTCGAGGTAGGTGAGCGGCGTGATGCCGTTGCTGCCTATGCAGGGCAGTGCCGCGCCTGCTGCCGTGTTGAGTGTGGAACCGGGCGGCGGGTTGGGCGAATAGCCAGCCGGATTCTGCCAATCGAAGGCCAGTTTGAAATGCTTGTCAGGAGAGGTGTTGGCCAGCTTCACCACGGCGGTGGCCCGGGTGGGAGAATGCAGCGTGAAGGATTCCAGCGAGGCTTTGAGACTGCCTTTGGACCACTCGACAGGCTTTGGCGCGGCGACCGCGGGCTTGACGGGTGGGGGTGTGGCGGCAGGAGGCATCACGGGGATGGTTTTCGTAGCGGCGGCAGTTCCTGAATTGAAGGAGAACTCGCGAAACACACGCCCGGCACCGTCAAACTTCACCCAGGGCTCCTGGCGCTTCTGCGTGAGGCTGGAGACATCATCGCTTGTTTGGATGAAGGCATCAAACAAGCTCAGCCCCGGCTGCTGCATGTGCTTCACCAGAGCAGCGGTGAAGGGGCTGTTTTCTCCGGTGCCGTCGAGCGCCTGCTGGCCGGGACCGGCGGAAAACATGACCATCGTGGACTCCGGCAGCGCGGCATCGCCGAGCTCCGCGAGCCCGCCGCCGATGCTGCGGCTGCGCATCCAGCTCCGCGTGCGCAGCGGGTTGTTCCGGCAGCAGTCGAGGATGACGAGGCTGGCCGCGCAGCGGGCGGATTTCAGATCGCCGAGCACGGTGTCGAGCGCGACAGCCTGGGTGCGGAGTTGGGCGGAGGTTTCCAGCTCCGCATCGACGGGGAGCAGGTAGTTTTTCCCGTCCACCTCGACGCCGTGGCCGGCATAAAAGATGAGGCCGATCTTCCCACCTGCCGCGCGCTGCTTCAGGCGCTCCAGGCTTTCGTAAAAGGTTTCCACAGTGGCATCAACGACGGACAGGACCTCGAAGCCCGCCTGCTGGAGCACCGCGCCCACGGCACGGGCGTCCCGCGCCGGGTTTTCGAGCCGCCCGTCCCCGGGATAGGCGTTGTTGCCGATGACAAGGGCCGTGCGCTCCGCCGCCAGGGCGTTGAAGGCCAGAAACACTGTGCAGAGCGTGCGCAGCAGGAAGCGAGAGGCAGGAAGCATGATTCTCATGGCCGTGAAGGATGAATGACGCGCAATGCTCACTTCATGGAGGTGGAAGCTAGGACGGCTCGAATGTGTCCTCCAATTCCTCCAGCAAACCGGCCTCAACATCGAGGTAATCGTGCCGGGGATCGAGCGGGTGGAGGATGGGCGGTCCTGTGCGGTCCTGAAGCGCGGCGGGGACGGGTGCGCGCCGGGCGCGGGCATCGTAAAGGGCTGCGGCCTCGTGGAGGAGGTCGTCAAACGCGTCGGTAAGCCACCAACTGCGGCTGAGCCTGTCAAAGGGCACCCAGGAGGCGTTCCAGACGCAAAGAACGGCCATGCTTTGGTCCCTGAGACCTGTGGCCAGTTCCCCCTCAAAGGCAGGTTCGGTGAATTCGCCAAAAGGGACCGCCAACGCCCTGGCCTCCGCGTCGTCCACACGGAGGATCAGGACGATGACGCTGCGGCTCCACGTGGGATTGAGCTCCGGATTGAGCTGGCGGATCTGGCCGCGGACGATGGGCACACGCGGCATTCGCCGACCGGCGGCGCTGACGGTGAAAGCACCGCTGCGCTCCGCCTTTTGCGCGTCATCAGGCGTGACGGCGGCGTGTAACCGTGCCAGGAGGCTGCCGGCGAAGCCGCCAGGGGCGCCCACGGCAAAGGTGTGGCCGGGGGAGGTGCCAGGCCCGGGGGCAGGAGGCTCCGGCGGCGGCAGGGGCGAATCGGAAAGAAGCCGGCTGGCCGTCCATTGGGCGGCCCAGGAGCGCAGGCGTGGGGAGGTGTTCATGTCATGGGGTTGTTGCCCGGCGGTCACGCAGCATGCTGCTGACGCGCCGTGGCTATGGCTTGAAAGAGTGGATCGAGCTCGTTTTCCGACAGCAACGCGCCTTTTTTCTGCATCTCGTCGCGCAGCAGGGTGGCAAAGTCTTCCATCCGGGTGATGAGCAGGGCGGGATCGACGCGGTCCTTGGCAGATGCTTTTTCGTTTTGGGCGAGGAACTCGCGCACACACTCGCCCAGGTGGGTCCACATCTCCGTGCGGTCCGCCAGCGACATGGCGGTGTAGCCCAGAAAGTACAAGCGCGCCTCGCGGTCCAGTTCCTGGTAGGCCGGGCTGCCCGCGGCCGCGGCGGTGAGCTTTTCGAGCACCTTGGTGATGCCATCGGCAAAGACGGCCTTTTGCACCCCGGCGAGGGCGAGGACGATCTTGTTGGCGACGGAGATGATGACATCCCGCTGATCGCGCAGCATGCGGAGGTAGAGGCGCAGCTTGAAGGCGGTGCGCACGCCGGGAAAAAAAGCCTCCACCACACCGTGGCCGAGCGTGCGCAGCTCTTCGCGCTCCAGCGCGGTGGCCCAGTTTGGATCCATGAAGGCCAGGATGTCGAGCATGGTGACCTGCCCGTCACCACCGGCCAGCGGTTTGTTGAAGGATTCCGTCACACCAGCCAGGCTCTGCGTGCCATGCTCCACGGCGTAAGCGCGGGCGACATCGCGCACGCGCATCTGGAATTGGTTGATGATCCAGCCGATGAGGTAATTCAGCTCGTCCAGCGGACTGAGTCCCTCCGGAAGGCAGGCCTTTTCACGGGCGCGGATGAAAATGTCATCAATGACGCGCCGCGCGGCCAGCGGGCGCTCCTGCACCAGCTCGCGAAACACATGCGACCACGCCTCCTTCCCATCGCGCATGGGCGGCACGTTCGGAAAGGCGCTGGCGAGTGTCTTGAGCGTGCTGTTGATGCATTGGAGCGAGAGCGCCTCAAAGTAGGAGCCCGCCTCCGCACTCAGCGGCGGCATCCGCCCGCCGGCCTGCCAGGCCTCCCACGCTGTTTTGAGTTCCAGCCAGTGGAGGGCGCTTTGGGGCTTTTCAGGGCGTTCCGTGCTCATGCGGAGGCGATCTTAGGAGGAGCACTGGAATACCGCAAGACCGGAAAAAATCGCGCGGCTTGTCTTTTCATCGGGAATCCACGACCATCACCCAGCCACCGCCCGCCTGCCATGCCCGATCCGATCCCATCCGCTCTGCCGCCCGACACCAGCCGCCGCAAGCTCATCGCTTTCGGAGGCGCGGCGGCGCTCCTGCTCGTCATGACCTTCGCCTTTGTCTCCGGTGGGAAAAAGACCGCGCCCGAAAAAGACAAGGAACCGGACACCGCGGTCGGAGTGCTGCAAGACGGCCCGGACCTGCTCGTGGAAGGCAGTGTGGCACCTGATGACTGGTTTCTCAACGCGCCGGGCGGGAGTGTGGCTGTGCCTGGTGACAGCGGCCATCCACCGGCCGATGCAGGCCCAGCCTCCGCGCCGGTTTCCTCAGTCGTGACGGGTGACAATCCCGCTGCCAATCCGTCTGCTGGCGGAACGCCCACCCATCCCCCGGCTGGCGGCACCCCCAACACCACAGCGGGCGGCACCATCGCCACCAACACAAGCTCAACGCCTGAAAAAAGCGCTGGAACGCCCCCGGCACCGACAACGGCGAATCCGGGCATCTCTCCAGCAGGGGTGGCGGCAGTGCCTGCGGCCTCCACACCGGACTCGGTGCCGGAAAGAACCGGCGCATCGCCCAAAAGGCCCGTTTCCGGCGGACAAACGGCTCCGCAGCCAAATCGCGCCCCCGGCGGCCAGTCGGCGAACGTGGCGAGCAACGACCTGCGCGGAACGGCTCCTCCCCAAGCGGCCGCTCCTGGTGAAGCCGCGTCCGCGATGCCACGCCCGGCCAGCGGCGGTCCTGCCGAAAGTGCTGCAAGAGTAGAGAGCGCCAGGAACACACCGCCTACGACGGCCTTGGGCACGATGAGCACGCCTGCGGCAGTCACGACATCCGACGTGGCGGACGAGCGGCCTGCTTTCGTGCGCCCGGCGGTGAAGCGCACCGGTTTGATCGCGCAATCCCGCTCGCTCGTGACAGAGCGCCAGATCCAGCACGCGCGCTCATCCGGCACGCCTGCTCCAGATGCTGCCAGATCTCCAGCCATGAGCGCTCCCTCTCCTCCCGCGCCTGCCGTCGTCCCCAAGCATGAGGCGGAGGATTTCGCCCGGCGCACGACCGAGGTGCTGCGCCAGCAGGGCACTCTGAGGCCCACGCAGCAAGTGCGCCTGCCGCGCCAGCAGGAGACCGCCAACACGCGCGTCTGGCGTGAGGAGGACACCCCCGCCACTGCGGAAGAACGCCGACCCTTTGGCCTCGTCGTCGAGGACACAGCCCCGGCCTTCACGCCGGAGGGCATTCCCCTGCGGACGGACATTCCCGACGGCACCTCGCCCTTGGAAAAGACCGGCGCGGACAAGCCGCTGTGGAAACGGCCGGAATGAATCCGCGCCGCCGCTTCATCCGACCTCCACCCTGGCACCCGCGGCCTCAAGACGCTTCTTGATCGACTCAAGCTCTTGCGGGCTGACCTTGATCTGAGCGCCGCGCGTTTCGACGAGCGCCTTGGCCTCCGCCAGGCCCAGGCCGGTGAGCTCGCGCACCTCCTTCACCAGCGCCGCCTTGCGGTTTTCATCCATGGAAACAAGCACCAGCTTTGAAGTCGCCGCGCCGGTGTCCTTGTCGAACAAGGCGCGGATGAAAACATACACCGGCATGATCAGGCACGGGCCGAGGACGAGGGCTGTGCCAAAGCCGATGCCAAGTGTGCTGTCCCAACTGAAGGTCGTTCCCTTTACGAGCTGCTCGATGGCGGCGGCGACGGAGGCCGCCACACCCATCCAGATGCAGCAGCCCCAGTAGTTGATGTCCTCCAGCTTCTTTCCCGGCGCTGCGGGCGCGGCATCGGGCGGGTTTGTCGGTGGAACCGGCGGTGTCAGGATGGGCGAGGGCGGAAACGCCTCGTTTTGCGACGTGGTGCTGCGCCAGCGTTCCTCCGCACGCTTCACGACGCGGTCGAGGTCCGCCTGCTTGAGGTCCTCCTTTTGTTTTTTGGCCTGTTTGCGTGCCTCGGCCTCTTCAGCCGCCTTGGCGCCGGTTTCCTTGGCCGGGGAGGCGTCTGCCGATGTGTCGCGCTGCCTGGTGGCTTTTTTGCGTGGCTCCGTCTCCATGTCCGCAGGTTTGGCCGCTGGATCAAAGCTGTGCCAGAGCGCCGCGGTGGTTGCAGGGCGTTTCCCGCGGTCTTTGGCAAGACAGGCCATGACCGCCTGCGCGATACTGGCGCGCACCGTTTCTCCTTTGCTCGGATTCACGCCCTCCTGCACGAGTTCCTCGCGCCGCTCCATGATCGGCACTGGCGGCTCGTCCTTGATCTGTCCGCGCACCGCGTCGATGCCGCCGCGGAAGAACGGCGGCGTGCCGGTGAGCAGCTCATAAACCGTCGCGCCGAGGCTGTACACGTCATCGGCAGCGGAGGCGGGCTTGCCGGTGATCTGCTGCGGGCTCGCGTAAGCCAGTGTGCTGCTGCTGGAGTCCGCCTGGCCTTCGCTGGTCTTGCTGTGACGGCTCACGCCCTCTTTGATCCGGTGGCTGATGCCGAAGTCCATCAGCTTTGCGCGCCCTTGCGTGTCGATCATCACATTCGCGGGTTTGAGGTCGCGGTGGATGCGTTTCGCCTCCTCGTGCAGGTAGGTGAGGCCGTCGGTCATGTCCTTCACCCAGCCGCGGATCTCCTCCGGCTCGAAAAAGCCGCGCGGGTGGTCCTCGAGCTTTTCTTTGAGCGTCTGTCCATCGACAAACTCCATCACGATGGCGGCGATGCCGTTCTCCTTCTCCATCCCATACGTCGCCACGAGGCGCGGATGGCGCAGTTCCTTGCCCGCGCGCACTTCATCGCGCAGGCGCTGCATCTCGCGGTCTTGGAGCACGAGGACGCTGGGCAGGAACTTCAGCGCCACCTCGATCAGCTCCGTGTGATCCCGCGCCAGCCACACCATGCCCATGCCGCCCACGCCGAGAGGCCGTTTCAATTCATAGCGCCCGTTGAACAGCACCTGCCCCGCCTTCAGCGAAGGCATTTGCGAACCGCCGTGGTCCTGCGATTGGGCAAGGAAAGGATCGAGGGGCATGGAGGGAATGACAGATGAGGAAATCCGAAGTGCGAAGGGCGCCTGACAAGGCATCCGGCCACATCAGGGCTGATATGCGATCGGCATGACCCCGCGTTTCCGAGCATCTTGAATTTCAACCAACCCGGCCATGCCCTGCCCTTTATCGATAGCCGGCTTGTGCTTCACGAATTGCTTCATGCCGGCATCAAGAGCGCCGATGAACGACTGGGCGGATGCTGACATCTGCGCGTCGGACATCGCCTTGCCCCGGATCGCCTCGACTCCCGACTGGACGGGCGGCGGCAGGCCTTTCAAGCTGCCGATCTGGCTCAGGTCTGTCTTTCCCATCAACGTGGTCTCCAAAAATGCCAGGGAACCCGGATCCCCCTCCTTGAGATAGAACCCGGCAAACATGTGCCCGGGCACCAGCACCAGGACCGGCTCGATGCCGATCTGTCTTAGAATGGACGCGAAGATGACGGAACCGTCCACGCAGTTGGCCTGGGAGCTGTTGATGGTCTGGTCAACGAAGCGGACCTGCTGGGCCATCACATCCTCATTGTTCCCGGACGTGGTGGTCACGTTGCTGTAGCGCACACCGCGCTGCTGGAGCACGTTCCAGATGGAGAACACCTGGTTCAGCACGACCCCGGGTTCGCCGCTTTGGTAGCCGTCAAAAGCGGTGATGGTCCCGCTCTTGAGGGCCTCTTTGCGTATCTCCTCGGAATACGGATGGTTCTCGTTCACATACGCGGCGAACATCCATGAGCACAGCGCCGCCCCCTGCCCGTCCGGAGATGCGTCGTCCCTCACCACGAACGGGCAGTCGTTGATCGAGCACAGGCGGACGGTGAGCGCCCTGCTCTCCTCGACGCCATCGAGCGCGACCCGCATGGTGAGTGTCAATGGGATGGCCTGGCGCACTTTGAGCAGCGCCTCATACAAGTAGTCCACCTTGGGATACACACGGTAGGTTTCCCCCTTCTTGGGGAGTTCCACCTCGATGCCGCCCCCTTTGATGACCGAGTTGGCATCCACCCTCACACGGATTTTGGCCTTGTCCGCCGGGCTGGTCACCTTCACACACATGATGCCGCCAGGGTCCCCCAGGCGGTGAGGCACGCGCGCATTGGGAAGTTCCGCCTGGTTCATGGTGGCGATCGCGACCAGATAGGACGGAAAGATCTGTCCGCCCATGTCCACCTGGGGAGTCCAGGGGCCATTGCCTTCGCCCGCCGCGCCAGACTCCGGTGCTTCACCGGGGCCGATCGACGTGACACCGATGTTTCCGCCATTCTTCATGAAAAACCACGCGCCAGCGCCCAGCAGCGCCGCGCACGCGGCCAGCGCCAGCCACTTCATGCCGCCGCCGGAGGCCCCGCGCGCCGCGCCGGGACGCACACCGGGCGCGGCAGCACCACGCGGCATCTCACCCGGCAGGGTAATCTCCACCTTCGGTCCTCCCTGGCCCAGTTCCATGACAAAGCTGCCGCCGACCTGCCGCTGCATGGTGATGCGCTGGCCGTTGATGAAGGTGCCCGTGCTACTGCCCGTGTCCTTCAGCCACCATGCCCCCCGTTCATCACACCAGATGCGCGCGTGGGAGGTGCCCACGCCGCGATCCCAGGTGGGATCAAAGCGGATCGTGTTGTTGGCGCCGGTGCCGAACGAGAGCTCCTGCGTTTGCAGGTGCTCGTCTTTGCCTTTTTGCATGCCGGTGAGACGACGGACGAGGACGGGGGAGTTCATGGCTGAGGGAGAAGTGAGAAGGTCTGAAGGCGGTTTTAGCGAACCGGCGGGAAAGAGGCCAGCGGGAAGTTTTGCCAACTCTCAGTGGCTTGTGGCTGCTGCCAGTGCGGGTGTTTGCGTTTCAAGTTGGGTCCACGCCACCCGTGTGCCTTTGCCCACCAGCTTTGCGAGGCGGACGATGTCCCAGTTGGCGAGGCGGATGCAGCCGCTGCTGTGGTTGCGGCCGATGCGGGCGGGGTCGGCGGTGCCGTGGATGCCGATGTGAGCCTCCGGGCCGCCAACAGGCTCGATCTCAAGCCAGAGGATGCCGACGGGGTTGTTCGGGCCGGGCGGGAGGAGGTGCTGCTTCGTGCCCTTGACGCCATTTTTGAGCAGCTCGTCATCCCAGAGAAAAGTTGGATTGGCTGTGAGGCTGCGGATGTACCATTCACCCGTGCGGCGGTGCTCTGGCTTCGGGCTGACGGTGACGGGAAAGGCGGCGCGCGGCGTGCCATCGGCGCGCAGCACCTCAATCATGCGCGCATCGTGCTGGATGCGCAGATGGATGCCCTCCGGGGCGGTGCGGGCGCTGACGCTTTTGTCCGGCCAGGATTCGATGCAGAAGGGCTTCACGGCGGGCACCTGCAAGGTGTCGCCGACCTTCAACAGGATGATGTCGAGGCCTGGATTGAGACGGCGGAGCGTGGAGAGATCAGTGTGGAAGCGCTCGGCGGTGTACTCAGCCAGCGTTTCGTAGGGCAGCGCGGTGAGAGCGGCTTTTTCCTCGGTCTTGGCGGGCACGACGCCGATGAGTTTCGCCGCTGATTCCGGAATGGTGAACGCTTGCTGCGTGGCGGTGATTTTTTCGCGTGCTTGTCGGAGCAAGGCGTCAAAGTCACGTCCTGGCGCGGCGGCGATCCACCGTTCAGCGGCCTTGGTGGTGAACTCACCCGTGAGGCCGTCCACCTTGCCCGGTGCGAAGAGCTCATCGTCGAGGAACAACTGCACTTTGAAGCGGTCCCCGGCATGGAGCGCCTGGAGGCGGTCGGAGAGCGTGGTGGGCACGGGAGCAGGAGGCGGAACCGGAGCCAGAGCGGGCGCGGGAAGGGTCTCTGGCAGCTTCAAGACCTGGCCGAGGCGGATGAGATCACTCTTCAGGCCGTTGATCTCCTTGAGCACGGTCACCGTGCAGCCATGCTGGCGGGCGATGCGGTGGAGGGTGTCACCTTTGACCACGAGATGGGTCTCCGCGGCGGGAAGAGAAGTCACAAGGATGAGCAGGGCGAGCGCAGGGAGGAGTTTCATGAGGATGCGGGTGTCATCCTGCGAAAGAGGGCCTCCAGAAAATTTTCCGGCGGATTTTTGTCACAATCGAAAAGGATCCGGGTAACCGGAAAACGACCGGGCGGTCGTCTTTGACTGCCTGATTGACGGCCCATCGCGAAAGTTGCAATAACTGGCGTGCTTGGTCGTCGTCCTTACGATCTTGTCCGTCTTCTTCCACACTCTCCTCCCGAAGTCCCATGAGCACCACTGGAACAACCTCCAACCTCGATTTCCAGGCCACCCGCGTCGGCCTGGGCGAGGACATCGTCGTCTTCAACCGCTTCAAACTAAAGCGCATCCTCGGGCGCGGCGGCATGGGCGTGGTGTGGCTGGCGGATGACCAGACGCTGGCGCGCGAGGTGGCGCTCAAATTCATGCCGGACCTCGTGGCCGGAGACCAGACCGCGCTGCATGACGTGCGGCGGGAGACGCGCAACGGCATGCGCCTTTCCCACCAGAACGTGGTGACGATGTACGACCTCGTGGAGGAGAACCAGAGCGCGGCCATCGTGATGGAGTTCGTCAACGGCCCGCATCTCGACGCCATGCGCCGCAGCCAGCCGAACCAGGTCTTTGAGGCGGCGGGGCTGGAAAAATACGTCCGCCAGCTCCTCGACGCGCTGGAGTATGCGCACACGACGGTGGGAATGGTGCATCGTGACCTGAAGCCGGCGAACTTGATGGTGAACCAGGACGATGTGCTCAAGGTCACGGACTTCGGCATCGCGCGAAACCTTCAGGACACAATGAGCCGCATCAGCATGAAGCTGAACTCCGCCGGCACGCTGGTGTACATGAGCCCGCAGCAGCTCATGGGGGAGGCTCCATCCACTTCTGACGACATCTATGCCGTGGGAGCGACCATTTACGAACTGCTCACCGGCAAACCGCCTTTCCACACGGGCGACATCGCCACGCAGGTGGAGTCCCGCGTGCCGCCGCGCATGAGCGAGCGTCGTCAGGAGTTCGGCGTGCAAGGGGAGGCGATTCCCGAGGCTTGGGAGCAAGTCGTGGCCGCGTGTTTGGAAAAGAATCCCCGCGAGCGACCCGCCGACATCCAGGCAATCCGCGACGGCCTGCGCGGCCTGCGCTTCAAGCGTGGCTCAGGCGAAACCAAGGCGCGGCGCGCGGCGAAGAGAAAAGCGGCCCAGGGAGAAGGCGGTATGTCCTTCACGAAGCTCGCCATCGCCGCTGCGATCGTCATTTCGGCGGCGGGATGGTACTTCGGCCGTTATCTGCCGGAGGAGGAGCGCAAGTTGCGCGCGATCGAGCAGGCCGCCGTGCGCGAGGAAGGAGAGACGAAGGCGGAGAAGCAGGCGCGCTACGATCTGGCCGAGTTTACCGTAAACATCGCGGAACTGAAGAAAGCGGACCCGGCGGAGTTCAGCTCGGCCATGGAGCGCCGCGAGCTCTGGGACTCCTTGCTCACGAAGCTGAAGTCTGTGGCCGTGGCAGGTGATGAGAACTGGACCCGCCTGGAGAACGACGCGAAAAAACAGCGCCGCCAGGCGGAGGACGATGAAAACGCCGAGCAGGCCGAATACGAGCAGAAGGTGCTGCGGCTGCAAGGCGCCATCGTGGTGCCGCGCGACGCGGCGAAGCGCGATGACCTCAACGCCGGCTCGAAAAAGCAGGAGTGGGAGAAGTTTCTCACCGAGGTGCAGAGCGCCGGCTTCAACGCGGCCTACGGCAGGAAGCACAAGGCCATCGAGGAGGAGGCAGCATCCGAGTACAACCGCTGGGCGCTCATCGCGCTGAATGAAAGCCCGGCGACGATGGTGCCCCCCAATCTCGTCGTGGCCGCCAAAAACATGGCCGCCTGGAGCGCGGCTGAAAAGGAGGAGATCGTGCGGCGCGTGCAGAAGGAGCTGGCCGCCAGCGGCCAGTTCAAAGGCAAGGTGGACGGCAAGCATGGCAAGGAGCTGCATGACGCTCTCATCGCCTACCAGCAGAAGCAGCAGATGCCGGCCAGCGGCCTCATTGACGACGCGCTCGTCAGCCGTCTGAAGATCGACCAGACGAAGCCGGTCATCGCCGTGGCCTCCACCAACCATGGTGGCGGCAGCAACCAGCGCCAGCCCAGCCAGGGCGGCGGCCAGGTGACGGCGCCCACCGGTGTGCAAAAAGCCATGATGTGGCTCCAGTTTGGAGAGCAGATCGGCCGGACACGCAATTCCCTCATGGGCCGCTGATTTTCCCGTTTTGATTCGTTTCCACCCACCGCAACCGCCCCTAACGCCATGAGCACCCCTCCCGATCTCGACGCCGGCGCCACCATCCTCACCTTCACGCCCGGAGCGCGCCTTTTTGACCGCTATGTGCTGCAGCGCCTGCTGGGCAGCGGACGCAAAGGGGACGTGTGGCTGGCCCGTGATGACAAGCTGGGCATGGAGGTGGCCATCAAGCTGCTGAAAAACTACCCGCACTTCCAGGAGCTGCGCGCGCAGATCGGCCGCCTCATGGACCTCACCCACCAGAGCATCCTGCGCGTGTTCGACTTCGTCGGAGACGAAAAGCTGGCGGGATTTGTGATGGAGTACTTTGAATCAAAGCCGCTCTCGGCTCTTCTGGCTGAAAAAAGCGGACGCCCTTTTGAAACGACGGAGATCCAGCGCTGGGCTCGTGATCTGTATGCCGCGCTCGAGTTCGCCAACTCCAAGGGCGGACTCGTCCACAAGGACCTGCGACTCGCGAACCTGCTCATCAGCCCGCAGGGGCAGTTGAAGGTGGCGGAGTTCGGCCTGGCGCCCTCGCGCGTGTTCGGCGGGGAGGAAAAGGCGCCCACGGACACGGAGTTTGTCTCCCTGCCCGGCCTCAGCCCTCAGGTGATCGCCGGCGAGACACCCGTGCACCAGGACGACCTCTATGCCGCCGCGGCCTGCATGTACGAGTTGCTCACCAGCAAGCCCGTTTTCCCCGGAGGCAACATCGTTCTTCAAATTCAGAAAAAAGTGCCGCCGAAGATCGCGGAGCGCCGCGCGGAGCTGGGCATCAAGGGTGATGCCGTGCCAAAAGCCTGGGAGCAATGGATCGCGCAGAGCCTGGAAAAAGAGCGCGAAAAACGCCCCGTGTCCGCCAGCGTCATCGTGGAGCAGTTGCAAAGCGGGACCTCGACGCACACCAAACATGGCACCGCCCGCCAGACGCTGGCTGGCACCGTCGGCCAGGCGCTGGGAGGGCTGCGTGATAGCGACCACTCCTGGATCGGCCACATCTTGAAGGCCGCCGCGGTCCTCGGCCTGCTCGCAGGGGCGTTTTGGTACTTCTGGATGGTGCCGGCGGAGGAAAAACTGGCGGAGCGCCGCCAGATCGTGGCAACGCTCGATGCCGAGGACACCGATGCGGCTGGCAAAACGGCGGATGCCGCCCTCGCCGACAAAATGCAGAAGGCCTGGGGCAGGTACATCACGGACTACCAGTTCGACCAGATCGCCTTCACCAATGACGAGGTGGTGTTCCTTGCCCATGCGAAGGAACGGCAGGCCTTTTGGAAAGATCAGAAGGAAACCATCGAGCTGGAGGCCCGGCAGATCAAACAGCGCCAGCTCGACCTTGCGGATGAACTGGACCGCGCCGTGCGGCGGGAGTCCGAGACGGACAAGGACGTGGATTCCCCCACCGCCACGGCCATCTCCCGCGCCGCGGCCATCCCGGACCGCGTCGAGGCCTGGCAGCGTCTCGTGACGAAGTTTGACAAAGAGGATGCGCCCCAGATCGACGACTATCAGGACCCGCTCGCCAAGGCGCGCCGAACTCTGGCCGGCTGGCAGGCGAAGGCAAAGGACCTGGAGGAAAGCACCGCCCGCTGGCTGACAGAAAAGCAGCAGGCATTTGAGGGCCTCAACGCCTTCATGGCCCTTCAGGACAAGGGAGCGCAGGTGAAGATCAAACGCCTTGCCGAGTTCAACGAGTCGCTGATCAAAAACACGCCGCCCGGCGTTTCCACCAAAGTGTCGGAATACCGCGCGGCTGCGGATGCCATGAAGACACAGCTAGGCAAAGAGGAGGAGAGGGAGCGCGCCGCGCCGGCCCTCAAAACCGTCGCGGAACTGTTCACCGGCACGCCGCTCGAAGGAAAAGACGAGAAGGTGCAGAAGGAGGCCCTCAAGCAGCTCCAGACCGAGTTGAAAAACGACGGCTGCCTCGCCGAGGAGCCGAAGGGCGAGTACAACGAGGCCACGCATGCGGCGCTCAAGGCATGGCAGTCCAAACGCGATCTCCCGGCGGATGGCAGGCTCTCCGCCGCCTCCTGGTCCGCCACCAGCCTCGGCAAGCTCGACGTGACCGCGATCGAGACACAACTGGCCGACATGGCGAAGAAAGCGGAGGAGGAGGCCGCCAAGATGGCGGCGGCCGCTCCGAAAAAGACCAGCAGCTACAGCAGGAAGAAGAGCCCGCCGAAGGAAGAACCCGGATTCTGGCGCAAGGTGGGGAACACCATCACCAGCCCCTTCAAAAAAGACGATCCAAAGAAGAAAAAGTAACCGCGGCCCTCTTCTCACCCCGTGCCCATCACCCTCCAACTCGCCTTCCCGAAGGTCTTCGTCGCCGGTTTCGGCAGCTTCTTTTACGCGCGGCTCATCAATGACGACTCCACGCCGCTGCGCGCGCCCGTCGTCACCTTCACCTGCCCGGACTTTGATCCGCCGGAGGTCGCGGTGCCCTTTGAGGCCGTGCAGCCTGGCGGTTATCAGGATGTCACCGTCTCCATCAACCCCGTGCGCGCCGGCAGCCGGCCGCTGGGCATCGTCGTCGAGCCCGGGGACAATGACATCAGCGCCGCGCTGGTGGGGAACTGGGAGGGCATGACCATCTTTGAGAAACCGGCCAACGAGATCAACGTCACCAACATCATCCGCGACGTGCAGAGCCACCGCAGCTCCGGTGACAAGGCGGAGTTCGGCGCGGTGAAGGGGGATGTCAGCATCAACGTCACCAACAGCCTCGGCGAGGTGCGCACGCTCAATGACCTGCTCTCCGCCGCCTTCCCCGTGCAGTTCCAGGCCATCCGCCTGCGCGGATTCGGCACCACGGACATGTTTGTCGTCTCCGACCGCCGCCGCATCCCGCATCCGCTCCTGCGCGTGTATGAGCCGATGAGTTCCCTCTCGCTGCGCCCGCTGGCTGATTCTCCCTCCTCCGCCACCGATCCCGCCGTGCGCGGCTGGCGGCTCAAAGGCGGCGGCCAGCCGCTGGTGCTCGGGCGCAGCTCGTCGGATGTCGATCTCGTCACGCGCTTCATGCCCGGCAATCCGTCCAATGACGCCATGTCCGCCGGCATGAGCCGGAAGCACGCGCGCCTCTCTGTCAGCAAGGAGGGCCAGATCCAGGTGGAAAACATCACCAGCGGCAATGTCGTGCATGTCGGCGCGCAGTTCGTGCCCAGCGGCGCGCTCATGCTGCTGGCACCCGGCCAGATGATGAGCCTGGGCACCGCGCCGGCTGATTTGCGGCTCTCCGTGGACTTGAACCCCGCGCTGCATCAGGACGCGCGTCTCATCAATCTCCAGGAATGGGCCGGCACCACGCCCACCGCGCATCACGCCGATGTCGAGCGGCCCTCCTGGGGCCACGCTGTCTTCAAGTGGCCGAATTCCGCGCCCAGCTTCTGGCACACCGTCTGGTTCACGCGTCTCGCGCCCTTCGGCTCCGCCCTGGATGCCGCCGTGCGGCTTCCAGACGACCCGGCGGAGGACCTGCTGGCCCCCTGCCACGGCTTTTTTCACTACTTCCGCGGCTGCTACTGGATCGAGGTCATCTCCCCGCGCGGCGAGGTCACCCTCAGCGATCCCCACGTGCAGGACGGCCAGCCCATCGCCATCCTCCCCGGCCAGATGGCCCCGCTGCGCAGCGGCATGACGCTGACCATCGGAAAGAGTGTGCTTGGCGTGGCAAAGGCGGGGTAATGCGTCGCGGATAAGCCCGCTTCGGTGGAGCCGACGCCGCAAACTGTGGAGCGGATGCGGCCAGTTGATGAGCGGACGATTTTCGGCCATTCAATCGACAGGGCCCGATCCCGGGCCATGCCCTTCTCCAAGTCTCCTCTTCTCCCTGTCTCCAAGTCTGGATTTTACTCCCGCGCCAGCACGACGCGGAAGCCAATGCGGTGGGAGGCGCCGCCGGGTTCACGACCGAGGCGGGCGGAGGCACGCGCGTAGGTGTCCGGCCCCTGGTAGCAGCCGCCGCGCACGACGCGTTTGAGCGGCTGGCCGGCCGGTCCTTCCGCGCAGAAGGGGTCCGTCACTTCAAAGAGGTTGTAGGGCGCGTGCGCATCGAGGCACCATTCAAAGACGAGGCCCAGCATGTCGTGCAAGCCCCAGGCATTCGGCTCAAAGCGGCCCACCTCCATCATGCGGCCGCCATTGGCCTGCGTGGAGCCGATTTTTTCCAGCGGGCCGTAACGTGGTGCCGTGTCGCCCGCGCGGCAGGCGTGCTCCCACTCCGCCTCGGTGGGCAGGCGGTAGGCATAGCCCGGCGGCAGCACACCGGCGGCGCGCTCGCGCTCCGTGAGGCGCTTGCAGAAGGCCATCGCCTGGTCCCAGGTCACATTCGCCACGGGCATGTGGTCCGCCTTGTGGCCGGCCAGTTTCACCGGCGTGGGCGCATGGGTCACGGCGCTGTATTGCGCGTTGGTGATGAGGTGGCGGGACATCCAGAAGCTGCGCGTGAGGCTCACCTCCCGGCGGATGCGCTCCTCCGGCTCCGCCTCCCGGTCGTCCGGGGCCGCGCCCATGCGAAACTCCCCGCGCGCGATGCCCGCCAGCTCGATCTCGCTTGGCGTCTTCCACGGCAGGCAGGTCTCCTGGGCGATGTAGAGCGGCAGCGGCCGCATCTGGCCCAGCAGCGGGTCCTCCGCCAGCCAGCGCTCGAAATCCGCCGTGGCATTGCTGCCGTGAAAGTGCACCTGATGGCCGATGCTGGCCGCGCCCTCGGCAGCGAGCTGCCCCTGGCCCAGTTTGTCCCCTGAGATGCCGGAATTCTCGAACACGACCTTCACCGCGCCCTCCGCGCCCGGCGGCGTGCGCGCGGTGACATCGAGCTTGCCGCTCCACAGCTCCAGTTGGAGGTAAGGGCCCAGGTCCGCGCGCAATTCCATCTGGAACTGGTTTTCGCCCGGCATCGGCGCCGTCACCGGCACCGTCTCGTCAAGGATCGCGCCGCGCCGCAGCGTGCCCACCACACACCAGCGGCTCTCCGGCGGCTCCAGCCCGCGCCAGCCCGTGCGCAGCCGCACATTCTTCAAATCCGCCGCGCACACATTCCCCAGCGTCACCTTCACCGACCGCGCCGTCCCCACCGCCCAGCGCGCCGGGAGCTGGACGGAGAGCGTGAGGAGACTGGCGGGGGAGGCGGTCAAGGGGAATTCAACTGCGGTGTTTGAGTTAAAACAGACATGCGTAATTATTGACTAACGCAGATCCATTTGTTGAGCTTTTAAAGCGTTTGGATCAATTAGCATGACATTCGGCTGGTCCGTGGCTGCCAGGCTTATCAAAAAGAGCTCTGATATGCCCGTCGTTGTGGTCTCCATATACGTTCTAACAACGACATGCTGATAGTTCCGCTCTTTCTCTTCAGCTATTCCGATGATCATGACCCTCAGCGAGTTTTTCTTTTTATCCTTGTCCAAATCGGTGACTGAAATTCCTGCGTGGTAAGATTGCCTGTCTCTTATGTAGAACTCCTCCGGCGTTAGCTTCTGCAGTTCACCCAGGCTGTTCGCACCCAGCTTTTGTAAGAGTGCGGTTTCCTCTGACATTGTGGGTGCCGACTGGATTCTGTTTATTGCCTCAAGCCGCCTCTCTGCAAGTGCGCTTGGAAGGATTACGCGTGACGCCGATTGCCAGTCCTCGTTTACGATGGCTGTAAAGTAGCTGTTTATCATGGGTGAAGCCAGCTGTGGATTCTGCAAGCTGACGGTCAGTCTCGATTTGTCGCCCCCTAAAGGGGTTGTCACAGGCCGTATCGCATCAGGGACAATGTGAAGGATGTTGTCAGCCCCTCGTTTCATAGTGATCAAAAACAGTTCACTAATGAGCGTGTTCCCGGCCTGCATGGATGTCCTGATGACGCAATGAACGGCGGATTCTCCACCCTCCGGGAAGATGCCGAGGGTGTGAATCCGAAGCGATTCTGTTTTTTGCTTCCGGACTAAAGGGTCGCGCGTTGAGCGTGACGAATAGGCGACTCGATCGATGATGTAGAACTGGCAAGGGGACATTGCCTTCAGCTCTGATGCATCTTTGACTCCCCACGATTTTAGCTTTTGCTCAACTTCCCCATTCGCCTTCAATTGGGCGAGTTCAGCTATCGCTTCGTTTTGCTTGCGAGCCAATGAGTCGGGAGCGAGCATGGCGGCTGCTTCACTCCACTTTTGCTCGACTACCGCACGGAGGTAGTTTTCAGCAATAAATTTTGCTGCTCCAAGACCGTTGGTTTGGTCGCTTGCTAATTGGGGACGTGGTTTGGGTTGCGATGACTGCTGCACATTTCCGCGATCAGTGCGGGTTGCAGTTGCAGGCTGGGATGATGATTTGGCATTAGCGCTTTCCGAGAAATGTTTTTCCGGTGTTTGCTCCGCAGCATGGGATTCGCCTTTCAATTCTTCAAATCTGTTCTTCATGGCCATCTCGACTACCGCTTTCCGGCTCGCCGCTTCCTCCAGGTCTTTCGGCGAGTGCGGCAGTTGATCGAGGCGGTTGTCCGGCGGGAAGAACGCCTTCCAAGCCCACCCGGCGGCGGCGAGGAGGAGCAGGGCGGCGAGAGCGCGCCAGAGTGGTCCGCTCAGTCCTCTGGGCGGAACGCGCGTAGGTTTGGCAGGCGAAACTTCAGACGAGCCGGGCGTGGATGGGCGTTTCGGTGCGCTTGGCGAGCTAAAGCTCTGGATTACTCTGCTGGCGCTCGCGGGCCGTTGCTCACGCGTTTTCGCCAGACAGGCCAGGACGGCCTTTTCGACCGCCTCAGGCACGTTTTCACCTGTGGAGGCATTTGCGCCTTCATGAACGAGTTCGGCGCGGCGCTCGTGGATGGGCGTCGGCGGCTCCGTTTTGATCTGGAGGCCCACGGCCTCCGTCCCGCCGCGATAAAACGGCGGCGTGCCGGTGAGCAGCTCATACAACGTCGCTCCGAGGCTGTAGAGGTCGTCGGCGGGATGCGCGGGCTTTCCCGTGATCTGCTGCGGGCTGGCGTAGGCCAGCGTGCTGCTGCTGTTGTTCGTAGTTCCGGCTTTAGCCGGCTCTGGCTCAGAACCGGCTGAAGCCGGGACTACATTACTCAGACTCTGCCGCGTCACGCCCTCCTGGATGCGGTGGCTGATGCCGAAGTCCATCAGCCGCGCCTCGCCCGCGGCATCGACGATGATGTTCGCGGGCTTGAGGTCGCGGTGGACGCGTTTCGCCCCGGTGTGCAGGTAGTCGATGGCCTCCGCGATGCCGCGCAGCCAGCCGGTGATCTCCGCCGGCTCGAAAAAGCCGCGCGCCTGCGCCTCCAGCCGTTCCATGAGCGTTTTGCCGGGCACATACTCCATGACGATGGCGGCGGTGCTGTCCTCCACCTCCAGGCCGTAGGTGGCCACGATGCCGGGATGGCGCAGCTCCTTGCCCGCGCGCACCTCCTCCTTCAGCCGCTTCATTTCGCCCTCTTGCAGCACGAGGATGGTGGGCAGGAACTTCAACGCCACCTCGACCTCCTCCGTGTGATCCCGCGCCAGCCACACCACGCCCATCCCGCCCGCGCCGAGCGGCCGCAGCAGCTCATAGCGGCGGTTGAAAAGCCACTGCCCGGCCTTCAGCGAGGGCATCTGCGGCCCGCCGCGGTCTTGCGACTGGTTCAAGAAGGGATCGTGAGGCATTCGGAATTTCTGATTTGGGATTGCTGATTTTAGATGCGAAACGGGCGGGAAGGAAAGAGGCCAGCGGGAAGTTTTTCCGGGTAACGAAACGATCTGTGAGGATGCTCGCAGAAAAGGATCACACGCGTCTGAGGCGTCACCAGACTGAGATCAGGTGGAAGACCTACTTGATGTCTTCCAGCCGGGACGAGGCCTTGGGTTCGTCCAAGCCGGCAGAGGGCAAGGGGGATGGTGCCGCTTCGCCTTTGGGGACTTCCGGCGCAGTGTAGACTTTATTGTTCCCGATGCGCCGCACGCGGGCGTTCGGACCGTATTCAGCGGCAGTCTCCTTCGGCCAGATCCACGCGGTGATGGCGAACAAAATGGCCGCGATGAGCGTGACCACGACCGGACCGAGCAAGCGCTTGGAGATTTCATCGCCGTTCTTCTCGGCTCCGCAGGCGCAGAGCTGGAGCAGCAGCAGAACGATCGTGCCGTTCCGCCAGTAGGCGACGTTGTCCCAGTCCGGGCGCAGCACGAGCGCGGCGATGAAGGTGCCGACAATGAGGATGGCCGTCAGGATGGTGGCGATCCCGTCGTGGTTCGATCCCGAGTCCGGTGCTGACGCAGAGGTGCCGTCGCCGATGAAGAAACCACGGCGTTTGTAGTTCGATCCCGAATCCGGTGCGGACGCAGGTGCTGCCGGCGCGGCGGCGGGGGAGGATGGAACGTTTGCCGAAGGTCTGGAGGCAGTGCTGCTGGCCGAAGGCCCCGGCTTTTCCGCTCCCGGAGGAGGATCCAGGGTGAGGCTGACCTGCCAGCCCGCGTCGATGTCCAGCCGGAGCGTGGTCTGGACGCGGTTGTTTTGCACGCGGCAGAGGGAGCGGGCCATGGCCTGGGATTTCACCGGCACCACGCCACGGTCCGTCTCCTCGACAATCTCGATGCGCGTGGAGGAAAGATCGCGGTCGCCGGGCCAGGACAGATCCAGCGAGCGGCCTGCCGGAAGCGTGGAAAAACGCTGCATCAGCGGCAGCAAGGACTGGTCCGGCAGCCGCACGCTCAAGGCATACGGCACCACACGCAGCAGCAGGACATCACTGAGTTGCGGCCCCGCCTGCGCACCGGCCAGCGCGGCCGGCAGGTCCTCCTTCCAGAGCCAGGCGGTGCCCGGCAGCTTTTCGGACAGGTCGCGCGCCAGCGCACGCGTGGCGCTGCCACTATGGGTGACGCCCCAGCCCTGGATGCGCGCGGGATCGCGGTGGGTGTGCGTGCGCATCGCCTCGAGCGAGGCCTGCACACGCGCGGCCAGGCGGTCAGCCGCCAACCCCGTGCTGTCGATGCTCCAGGTGGCAAACTCCTGGTACACGCCATGCTCGATCTCCAGCCACGAGCAGCACACATGATCCGGTCTCACCTCGCAGCAAACCATCATCCCGTGGTTCACCTGATGCCGCCGGGCCATGGCAAAGGCGGCGACCGAGGATGAGACGGCGGGGATGCCTTGGACGAGCGGGCTGAGCCGGCGTGCGATCTGATCCGCCTCGTGGCGGCGGTCCATCCAGGCGCCCCGGGGCGAAACCGGCAGATAGGCCAGACGCAGCGGGGAATAACCGCTGGCATCCGGAGAGAAGAACTCGGCATAGACCTCTCCCGCCGGGCTGGTGGCAGCGGCCCGCGCCTCCTGCAGCGGCGGCGGCTCCTCCACGGCGGCTCGCGCACGTTTCCGCTCCTCCGCCATCTGGCGCTCCTCCTCGCGGCGCTTTTCGTCCAGGGCGGCGCGTTTGCGCGTCTCGGCATCAGCCGCAAGTGGCCCGCTCAGAGGACTGGGCGGAGCACTTTGGATGGCTTCGCGGACGGCGGCGGCATTGGCAGGGCGTTTCTCGCGTGATTTAGCCAGACAGATCATCACCGCCGATTCCCAAGCCTGCGGCACCGGTTTCCCAACGGACGCATTCACCTCCGCACGACGCGCGGCGATGGCAGGTGGAGCCTTTTCACGCACCTGCATCTCCAAGGCACCACCGATGAAAGGCGGGCTGCCGCTGAGCAGGTCGTAAAGAGTCGCGCCGAGGCCGTAGATGTCGTCGCTGGCGCCCGGAGGCTCGCCCATGACCTGCTGCGGGCTCATGTAGGGCAGCGTGCCGCTGCTGTCCTTCCCTGTGAGCTGGCTGAAGCTGTCGCCAATGCGGCGGCTGATGCCGAAGTCCATGATCTTGAGCCGTCCGGTGGCCGTTTCGATCATGAGGTTCTGCGGCTTCAGATCGCGATGCACGCGCCCCTCGCCATGCGCATAATCCAGCGCCGCGCAGGCATCGCGCAGCCACTTTTCGATCTCCTCCGGCTCGAAAAAGCCATTGCCGCTCTCCTCGATGCGTTTTGCCTGAATTTCGGACAAACTTTTGCCCTCCACGACTTCCATGACGACCGCGCTTTCCATCGCTGCCGCGTCATGCGCGAAGTCGAAGATGCGTACGATGTTCGGATGCGCCAGACTCGTGCCCGCGATGGCCTCGCGCTTCAGCATCGCCACGGAGCGCGCGTCCGCGGCCACCTCCGGCGGCGCGAACTTCAGCGCGCGCTGCACGCCCAGTTCGTTGTCCTGCGCCAGCCACACCTCCCCCATCCCGCCACGCCCCAAAGGCTTCAGCAGCGTGTAACGTCCGCCA
Organism: Verrucomicrobiaceae bacterium; assembly: GCA_015075365.1. GTDB lineage: Bacteria > Verrucomicrobiota > Verrucomicrobiia > Verrucomicrobiales > Verrucomicrobiaceae > Prosthecobacter. The sequence goes on along the minus strand of JABTUN010000001.1, from coordinate 2,603,563 downwards.
AACATCTTCCGGCCCTGATGATAACGCGGGGCGGCGGAAGGAATCGTCTGCTGGGCGAAGGGATCAGGCATAAATTAGAAGGTGAGTTACCCTCATCGTTCGCAAGAAGCACTTGGAGTTGTCATGTCTTAGCTCGGTATATAACCAACCTTCATAGCTTGCGTCTCATCAACCAAGAACCTAGAACGAATCCGGCGGAGAGAATAACCGCTGAGATAATGATTGCATTATCTGAGGGGCCGTAGCCTAGGCTTGCAGCAGCAGCTTCTGCAGCCCCAGCAGGCTGTGCGGCGTAGAGGCAAACAAATACGCCCAGCAGGCGACACTGAATGAAATGAATTCGACTTTTCATGAGAGGGTATTCGTTATGAGGGAGAGGTGTTTGCTATTCGTATGCACTACATTAAAGCTCGCGAAGGAAAACCAGGTAACAAATCGCGGTTAGGAAGACGCCAAATCCGAAACTCTGAAGCAGCAGGACGCAACGTGCATGACCTGCATCCGAACGATTCTCGGCGGCTTTCGAGCAAAAGGTCCGAAGCATTTGGTGCCAGATTAGACCGATACTGGATGAGAGCAGAATGCTTCCCGATAAGCAATGATATGAGAATCTGATCTCTGTGAATTGCCAATCGTATTGAAGCGCAGGGAATCGGCCAAATGCCGCAGAAATTAGAACGCCTAAACACGCGAAAACCATAATTGTTCCCATCTTGCTCCACGGAAGCCTGCGAAGCCGCCTCCCGAACAAGAATAGCGGTAGGTAGAAAATGGAAAAGATCAGCAAGCCGAGCGGCAAGAATACGATGCTCCCTATGTCGTCTGGACCATATTCATTCCACTCATATATTGCGTCATTCGAGAGAGCCAAAACAACCCATGTGCCAATCGTGCATGTGGATGCCCCTATAATAAGCCATTTTGCAAAATGTGGTGACTGTATCCCTCCTTTAGTCACATACTTTGATGCCCCGCCAGTCTCATGGCCTGAATATTCGCTTGCAGTGCTTTGCTTTTTCCCGCCTACCGAGATGGAGGCTGGCGGTGATTCCTTGCAGTCCAGGAAAGATTTTCTGACCAAGGCTCCCGAGCACGAATACTCGTGGTCAAGCACGTTTGTTAATGACAAAGGCTGGGGATGACGAGCGGTTTGGGCAGTTGGTGGTGATATAAAGCGAGAGAAACAACTTTTTGTGAGCATGGCTGCCACGAACGCTTCGCATTGACACGAAACCGTCTTCCCCACTCCACCATTCAGCCCCTCTTTCGCATTCTGCCTGCGGCGGTCCATGATCGACTCAGGCTCCTTGCTGCGAATCTGATCCTCCAATTTGCCTCTGAAAAAAGGCGGCGTGCCGGTGAGCAGCTCATACACCGTGGCGCCGAGGCCATAGACGTCGTCGGCGGCGCAGGGAGGCTCGCCGTCGAGTTGCTGGGGGCTCATGTAGGGGAGCGTGCCGCTGCTGACCTGGCCGGTGAGGCGGGTGATCGTGTCCTTGGCGGAGCGGGAGATGCCGAAGTCGAGGAGCTTGGCCCGGTTGGTGGCCTTTTCGATGATGATGTTGCCGGGCTTGAGGTCGAGGTGGTAGCGTTGCTTCTCCTCATGGGCGTAGCGCAGGCCCTCGATCACGTCGTTGACCCAGGATTCGATCTGCTCCGTTTCGAAGAAGCCGATTTCCTGCTCTGCGAGCAGTTCGTTCAAGGTGCGGCCCTCAACGAACTCCATGACGACCGCCGCCAGCGGGCTGCCGCCGGTTTCCTCGGCGAAATCAAACACGCGGACAATGCGCGGGTGCGCCAGATGGGTGCCTAGACGCGCTTCATTGCGCAGGCGTTTCCGCGCGGTGGCGTCGGAAAGCAGCGCGGGCAGCACGAACTTCAGGGCGCGCGGCTCGTCCAGCGTGGTGTCCCGCGCCAGCCACACCTGCCCCATACCGCCCTGGCCAAGATGGCGCTCCAGCACGAAACGCCCGCCAAAAACGGGCTGACCGGGAGCGAGTGTCGTCTGCACAGACTGGACGCTTTCAAGGGATTGCTGGAGAAAGGGGTCGGCGGGCATTCAAACAGGAGTGGATAAGAGAAATAGTGCAAAAGGCGAGGCAATTCCGGTCTTGCGGTCTTATGAGGCGTTGGCGCGCTTCCGCCTGAAAGCCGAGAACCAGGCAACGGCCAGCGGGGCGAAAAGGAGCAGGAGGAGCAAGGGGGGGTAGTCGTAGCCGATGGCCTCATCGGCGATGAGGTCGAGGGGAGCGGCAAAGCAAGGCAGAAGGATGGTCCACGAGGGGATCTGAAATGTGCGGCGGAGAAGCAACCAGAGGAGCGTCAAAGGGATCGCCCAGGTCAGCCAGGCGAAATCCCGGAGCTCAAACATGCGATCGGAGAAGAGACTGGCTGCCGCGCTGAGCAGCATGGCAAGGACAAGGAGCGCTGGTGGCGGCGGGAGGGCTTTCTGGCGGTTCAGCCACAGCAGGAGGAGCGACGCAGTCATGACAAGACGGATGAGCGCCACGGCGACCTCACGGTCAGGCATTCCCAGGTAGCCCAGATCGTCGCGCCGGATCAGCAGCTCGATGCCGCTGTACGAAGCGCAGGCCAGGCTGGTCAGGATGGACGCGATCCTCCACGGAACCGGGTGTGATGCGCCGGCGCTCAGCTCATCAGCCAGCGCCGCCTTCCGCTGCGCGCCCAGGCCAGCAACGAGGAACAGCACGCAGATGCCCGCGTTCACCGGCACCACAATGAGCGCGTCTCCCAGGCCCACATGAAACATGAGCGCGAGGATGACGAACTGGCCGAGGACGGCGATGGCGGTGAGATGCAGAACGCTCCAAAGCCGTGTCCTGACCGCCAGGAGCGAGGCGGCGAGCACGCCGCCATGAATCAGGAACCACTGGCCGGATTGGAAGTCACCGGTGTTCGATGAACTTGTCAGAATGGCCCCAAACACGGCATACGCGATGACGATCACCCACCAGGCAGCCATCCATCGGTTCACGGGACCGCGTACGGGCGGCGCTCTCTCCGTGGTTTCGTCTGGCACCGCGATGACGGGACATGGCTTTTCCTTCGCCGGAGGCGGGGATTTCGATCTGGCGGGCATCTTTGGCGGAGCAGGCGCTGACGTGGAAGGGACGGAGAGAACGCGGCCGTGCGTGGACTTGGAGAGCGCGGCCTGAGTCCACCGTGCCCAGACGGACGGCGGTTCCACGCCGACATGGGCGTTCAATCCCTCGCGCATGTTCTGCCGGCGGCGTGTGAGAAGGGAATCCGGCTCCTTGTGTCGGATCTGGTCATCGAGTTTTCCGCGAAAAAACGGCGGTGTGCCGGTGAGCAGCTCATACACCGTCGCGCCCAGGCTATAAACATCGTCGGCGGCGCAGGGCGGCTCGCCATCGAGCTGCTGGGGACTCATGTAGGGCAGCGTGCCGCTGCTGGGCTGGCCGGTGAGGCGCGTGATGGTGTCCTTCGCCGAGCGCGAAATGCCAAAATCGAGCAGCTTCGCGCGGCCGGAGGCGGTTTCGATGATGATGTTGCCAGGCTTGAGATCGAGATGGTAACGCTGCTTTTCGTCATGCGCGTAACGCAGACCCTCGACGATGTCCTGGAGCCACTTTTCGATGTCCTCCGGCTCGAAGAAGCCGTTTTCCTGCTCGGCGAGCAAATCGGAGAGCGTGCGGCCTTCGACGAATTCCATCACCACCGCCGCCAGCGGGCTGCCGCCGGTTTCCTCGACGAAATCAAACACGCGCACGATGCGTGGATGCGCCAGCTCGGTGCCAAGGCGCGCCTCATTGCGCAGGCGCTTGCGCGCGGAGGCGTCACTGAGCAGCGCGGGGATGACAAACTTCAGTGCGCGAGGCTGGTCGAGCGTGGTGTCTTGCGCCAGCCACACCTGCCCCATGCCGCCCTGACCGAGGTGACGCTTCAAAACAAAGCGCCCGCCAAACATAGCGCTCCCCTCCACCAGCACCGACTGCGCGGGCTGGACGCTCTCCTGCGAGTTGACGAGGAAGGGGTCGAGGGACATGGGCTGGCAGCGTTTAGCCCCAGTTCATCCAGCTCAGCAGCACATCGATGCGCTGGGCGAAATTGAGCAGCACACCGCTGGGCGTGCGGCGCATCTGCTTGGTCTGCGGGTCGTAGAGCTGCTCCATGTTGCCGGCGGAGATGATGCCGACGACATCGCCGCTCTCGTCAAAGAGCGGGCTGCCGCTGGCGCCTCCGGCCACGCCGAGATCGTGCTTGATGAGCTGGCGCTGCGCCGGGTCGTCGCTGTGGCGCATGTGCCAGTCCTCCAGCGAGGAGATGGTGCCTTTTTTGGCGATGGCCTTCGGCCGTTGGAGATTCGTGCCGCCGCCAGCGAGGTTTTCCATCGGGAAGCCGAGGTAGGCGACAGATTGCAACTCACGCAGGCCGAGAAGCTTGCCGCGATTGGCGAGGGGCAGGCCGGCATGCGGTGGAGGTGTCTCCAGTTCGAGGATGGCGACATCAAAGGACGGGATCACATGTCCGCGTGACTGGCTGTGGACATAGTCGGGATGAATGAGCGCGCGGCGCACGCGGCAGGGCTGGCTTTGGCCGGAAAAAATGACCCACGCGGCCATCCCGGCCTCCTGGTGCGCCTGCACGATGCCTTCGGCGACATGGGCATTGGTGATGAGCACGTTGCGGCCGGCCGCCACCCACGCGGTGCCCATCGGAACCGGATTTCCCGTCTCCACCCCGGCCACCACGACGCCCACGCCGGGCAGGTAGCGCTGCGCGAGCACTTCCAGGCTCGTCGCCCCCATCGGCACCGGCGGCGGCACCATGCCGGGGGGCGGCTGTGGCATGTAGGAGGGCATGAACGACGGCTGCTGCGGCATGTAGGAGGGCTGCGGCGCGGGGTAGCCCGGCACATACGTCTCCGTGACCGAGGAAATGATCACCACCTCCGGCAGCGGACGCAGCGTCTCCAGCGCGCGGATGACATGATCGCCGCCCATGTGGCCTAGGACACCGGCAGCCACGGGGGAAGGCACGTCCTTCAAGCCCTGGGCCAGATCAATTTTGTGCCGGTTTTCCGCGGCCAGTTTTTCGAGCTTGAGCTTCTGGAGCTTCTCCAAGGCAGCGATCTGGCCCGCGCGGATGTCGTCGATCTCGCGCATGTCCTGCTCATGCTCGCGTTTGTCAGCCTCGATCTTGGTCTTGTGCTCGCGCTCAAAACCGGACAGACGCGCCTCGCGGTCACGGCGTTCCACTTCGAGCTGGTACTCTTGCTCGGTCAACTGCACATCACCCACGCGGCGCACATCGGCGATCTGCTGGTCCTTTTGAAGCTGGATGCGGCGCATGGTCACGATGTGCTCCCGCTCCATCGAGGTGAGCGTGTACTCATGCGTCCAGCGGTCGAGCTGCTCCTTGAAGGCAAACTCGTCCTTGATCTCCGCGAGCTGGTGCGACTTCTCGAGCTCGCGCTTCTTTTTTGCCCACTCCAGCTCACGCGTGGTCTGGGACAGGCCGCCCTCCGCCTCGCGCACGCGGGTGATCTGCTCGGAATCGAGCCGCACATCCTCCACACCGCGGAAACGCAGGCCAAACTCCTCCAGCAGCGCAGGCAGTTCCGCGCCCAGCGCGGCCTCGATCTCATGGCGCAACTCCGTGGAACGCGCCGCGTCCGCCACGTCGAGCTTTGACAAATGCCTGCGCAGCACCTCCGCCACGCGCGAGGACTGGGCGAGCATCAAATCGTCGTCCCGAACGGTGTCAGTCCCGGCGGGCAGCATGCGCCGCGCAAACACACCGAAATCAGCAAGCTGCACCTTCACCAGCACCGCGGCCTCCACGGGCGAGTAGTCCTTCGTGAACAATGACGCCGTGCCACCCAGGCTCACGAAGCTGCTGACCGGGTCCGTGGTGACGATGATGGCCTCCACAAAGCCCGCGCTCTTTCCGCCGCCGGTGAGGCGCTCCCAGAAGCTCGTTTGTGAATGGTAGCCCGGGTGCAGCTCGGTTTTCAGCACGCCGTCTTTATAAAGCGCGCCCAACGTGCCCTCGTCCACCTGGATGCCATTGCGCAGACGGTCCTGCGGTGTCTCGATGGTGATGCGCGTGGCGAAGATGCCCGGATTGCGGCGCCAGCGGTCACTGAAGATCTCGTCGCGCGGCTGAGCGGCCACGTTGGCCTTGCAGTTCCAGCAGAACTGCGAATCAGCCGCGACGCTGACGCCGCAGGTGTTGCACTTGCGCCAGGAGTTCGCGCGGCCCGCGCCGCAATGACGGCAGTATTGCGCGGCCTTCTCGATGCGCTCGCCGCAGTTGGTGCATTTCTCGGTGAAAAAGAATTTAAGGAGGGACATGAGGATGTGGGTGACAGATTCCGTGACGACGAGGGAAAAGGACCGTGGCGGGACTATTCCACCATATTGAGGGCGCTATGCAAGAACCAGCGCACGCTGCCTGCCGTGGCGGCGGCCACCTGGGCGATGGGATTGCGCGGGCCGTACTCGACATAGAGGAACTGGCTGGTCATGAGGGTGACGAGGATGATGAGGATCGTTTTCATGTGGATGAGGGATGGTTGGGATCGTCGGGGAAAGAGGGGCGGGAGCGGGTTTTCCGGTAAAAATGTCGCGTCACGGCTCCATGGCCGCGCGGATGCCGCTCACGGGGCGCTGAGAGGCATCGGATTGAGATGCCGGAGCCTCCAGGCAGGCAGCATCTGCTCCAGCGCGGGGAGGATGCGGTCATGGATGTCGTGGGCGAGGACGATGGAGCCGCCCCGGGTGCCGGATTCGAGCACAGCGGCGACCTGCGTGGCGTTGCGCAGTTTCCAATCCTGCGTGTCCACGGTCCACAGCACGACCTGGTAACGAAACTCCTTCTCGATCAGCCGCCGCTGCGAGGCGCTGAGCGCGCCATACGGCGGGCGGAACAGCACCGGGGCACGTCCGGTGATCCGTGTGATCAAGTCATGCGCGCGGCGCACCTCGGCGAGCATCTTCTTCGGCGACATGACGCGCAGATTCGGATGGCTCCAACTGTGATTGCCGACTTCGTGGCCTTCTTGAACCATCCTTTTCACCAGATCCGGATAGCGCTCGGCATTTTGGCCCAGAACAAAGAAGGTCGCGCGGATGCGGTTCTGCTTGAGCCAGTCGAGCAGCGCGGGCGTGTGAACAGGATGCGGCCCGTCATCGAAGGTCAGGGCGAAATTCTGGGCGGATGCAGCCCTGGGAGCAATGACCGCGACAGGGGCTTGCAGAACGCCCAGCGGAATTGGCGTGTCGGACTCGGAGGAAGAAGCCTCCGGGCCGGACGCACGCTGCGCGACACTGGTGAGGCTGACGGCCAGGCCCAAGGCCAGCACCCACCCAGGATGACGGCAGATGAACGCCGGGCAGGCCTTCGCCATGCTGGTGAGCAGCGTCCGGCCGTTCTGGTGTGACGCACACGTCGGCCTGTCTTGGAAGGAAATGATGGAATGGATCATGGCGATAATCGGGGGGTGCCCGGAAGGAAAAGACAGATCAGGGAGCATTTTCCGGGCTGCCCTGTCGCCGTGGCATTCACGCCCGTTTTGCCGCGGTGGACGGCGAAAGCTTCGCGGAATGAAAAAAGAAACCGGAAAACCCTCCGCCACCCTTCTTTCCCACGAGCCATGAAATCATCCCTTCATCTTCTTATCAGTCGCGCTGCCTTCGGTGGCCTGGCTGGAATCTACGGACAGAATGTTCTGCTCCCCATGCAGGCAGGCCTGCCGCCGCAGTTTGCGGCGGTCGTCTATGCCGCGCGTGATCTGCACAGCGGGGCGCCCGCCGCGGCGCTCATCATCCAGGCTGTGTTTTCGCAGCCCATGATGCCGCGCATCCTGCCAGGCAGCCCCTGGTGGGATGACATCATCCTCCCCCGGCTCTCCGCCCTCCTCGTCCAAGTGCGCCAGCACGCGGAAAATCCGCGCGGGCCACGCCTGGGTGGCGTGGCGGCCGGAGTGGCTTCGTTGGTGAGGCAGCAGTCCGCGCTCCTGAGCGGTGGCGGCGCGTTGCTGGTGCCGCCGGGCCCGCCGCCTTCCGGGCATCCCCTGCTCCCCATGTCCCCGCCGCCTGGGGTGCCCGCCTTCCCGGTGGCGCGTCGCTCATCCCTCAGCCTGGCCGCATGACCCGCACGCCGCGCGCGATGCCAAAGCCTGTTTGACGCGACCACAACCTCCGCGCAGACTCGTCCCGGCTCCCAGGCAGCACCGCGCGTGGCGGATTCAGACCCTCGATGAATTCCTTCTCACCTCCACAACACGCTCCCATCCTTCCACCATGAAAACACCACTTTTCCGCCTCGCCGTCTTCCTCCTTTGCCTGCCCGCCATGTCCGCGCTCGCCCAGCGCGAGGGCTTTGACACCACGGTCACCCGCAAGACGGAGATCACCATCATCGAAATCCTCGCACCCCCACCGCAGCTGGAGACGGCGAAGAAAAAGAAGGGCGGCGGCACGGACTCGACCGAGCGCGCTGGCGTGAAGCCCGACGGCAGCGCCGCGAAGGTCAACGCCTCGAAAAAAGCCGTCGTCTTTGACAACCTCTTCTTCAAGCTCGACTCCGCCGAGCTTCGCGACCGTGCCTCCGAGCTTCAGGTCGATGACATCGCCGCCGCGCTGAAGTCCGCGAAGCTCAAGGACGGCGCGTTTCTCATCGAAGGCCACACCTGCGACATTGGCGAAGACGAGTACAACATGAAGCTCTCCGCGCTGCGCGCCGAGACGATCCGCCAGATGCTCATCCGCCGCGGCATCTCCGGAGACAGGCTCATGGTGCTCGGTTTTGGCGAAAAAGAACTCGTCGAGTCCGTGAAGGACGGCGACACGCCCGCCCAGGCCGAGACGAAGCGCATGAAAAGCCGCCGCGTGGTCCTCCGCCGGCTCGTTCCGGAGACGACGGCGAAAAAGTGAACCACTTCCCGGAAAAACCTCCCGCAACCGTCTTTCCCATATCCTGTCATGAAAACCAAACTCGCGCTTCTTTTCACCCTCCTCGCCACCTCGGCCGCCCTGCGGGCCGATGTGCCCCCTTCGCGCTTCGAACAGCAATCCGGCAACGCCACCATCCAAAAACCGGCGGAGAACAAACCAGCCCCGGAAACACGCGCGGAGGCCGATTTCCTCAAATCGCTCAAGGAAGGCGTGCAAATCACCGAACTGGGCTGCATGCGCGCCACCTTCGTCTTTGACGCCAAGGCGGAGCCGTTCGAGACGCGTGTCACCGAGGCGTTCAGCAACGCCGACTTCCGCGTCTTCTCCAAGGGCAACATCATCGAGGGCCGCGTCGAGCCGAAGGCGCTGCACGAGATCGGCAACGAGCGCTATGCCGACCTCGTGGTGTACACGAACGTCTCCGGCCGTGAAAAGCCGAAACTCGGCCAGCTCAACCTCGTCGAGGCGGAGGCCGTGGTTCAGGTGTACAACCCCATGTCCGAGGAACTCCTCGTCAGCCACACCGTGCGCAAGGACGGCGAGCGACACATCGACCCCGAGGTGGCGATCCGCTCCGCCTTTGAAAGCGCCATCGACGCCGCCGTGAAAGAGGTCATCGTCAAGACACTCGAAAAAGCCCACAAGATCCTCGTCCACGAGGCCCAGCTCAAAGGAGTGCAGGATCACCAGCACCTGCTGGAGATCATGGAATACACCGCGAAGCTCAAGGGCGTCTATCACGTCCGCCAGATGACCTATGACAAGAGCACCGGCCTCGCCGTCATCGAAATCATCGGCGCGCCGCAGACGGAGAGCTTCTGGCGCGCCTACCTGAACAACCTGCCCAAGCGTGAGAAATGGGAGATCACCGTGAAACACATCCGCATTCAGCAGAACGAGCCGCTGCGGAAAAAGAACCCGGCCTGGGAAAAGTGAGCCGGATAAATCTAACATTTGAAATCTAAAATCTAAAATTCCCTTCCATGAAACCTTTCCTCACCATCATCGCGCTTGCTGTCACCAGCGTGCTGGCCCACGCCCAGGGCATCAATCCGCCGCAGGAGATCACCCTGCCGCCGGACATCGACGTGACCGTCGTCAAAGACACCGGAAAGCAGGCCATCACCGAGGTGCTGGCCGCCTTTGCCGCCAACAAGGCCGCCAGCGGCAGCCAGAGCTACATCATCCTGCCGCTCGGCAGCGACATCGACCAGGGCTACTTCACGCTCCAGTTTGAAAATGCCTTCACTCAGAAGGCCGGGGCGGCGGGCTTCAAGCTCTACACCCGCACGGACAAGACACTGGAGAAGGTGCTCACCGAGATTGGCTTCCAGCAGAACTTCGCCGACTCGCTCGACAAAGGCACCATGCAAAAACTCGCCCTTGTCGGCGCGCAGGCCGTGGTGCTCCCGCGCATCGACCTGGATCGCGGCGTGGACGGCGCTGTGACGCTGCGCGCCAGCATCAGCGTCCACAACGTCGCCACCGGGGAGAAGACCTGGGGAGACGAAGTCACCAAGCCCGTCCCCGGCAAGCTCACCACCGAACAGTGGGTCATGTACGGTGCCATCGCCCTCGGCGCCCTCGGTGTGCTGGTGGTCCTGATCTGGTTCGCCCTCGCCGTCCGCAAAGCCGCGCGCCCTCGGTGAGGCAAGATGGCCCGCCCACCGCAGCGAGGTAATTCAATGCGCTGCTCTCGCGGAGTGATGCGACGCCCGCAAAGGAGCGCCAGTGCCGCTGAGTGCGGTCACCAGCTTTGACGCGAAAGCGCACCGCAGCCCGCCGGATGGCCTTCTCAGGCCCATGGGCTCTTTTCGCGCGCCCAAAAGCGGTGCCATCGCATCTCCGCCACCGCACTACACGACGCCGCCATAGCCACGGCTGCCTTCCATCGGCGGAAAACGCTTTTTTTGCGTTCCCGCGCTGCATCACCGGAAAACCTGGGGACGGCTCTCTTCACGGAGCATGAAAACGATGCCTCCCTCCCGCGCTTTGGTTCGCCTGAACCGCCTCCTCACGCTCGCCGTGCTTGGATTCCTCTGTGTCACCCTCTGGATTTGCTGCAAAGGCCGGGGCCTCTGGTGGCTCGTGCGGGAATCCACCCGCCGCATGACTCTCGCCGGTCTCGTCACCGAGGCAGAGGTGCCCGGGGGCCGTCTGGTGGCCCTCGTCCCCGGCACATCCATCCGGGGAAATCTCCTCCGCCAGCGTGTGGAGGCCGCCGCGCGCCTGTATCATGCAGGCAGCGTCTCCCATCTCATCCTTAGCGGTGACGGGCGTGCGGCCAGCTACGACGAGCCCCGCGCCATGCGCCGCATGCTGGCGGACCTCGGCGTCCCCCCGCATGTGATGATCGAGGATGCCGGTGGACTCTCGACTTACGAGTCCATCCAACGCGCAGGCAGCATCGCCGCAGGAAACCGCCTGCTCATCATCACCCAGGAACTCCACTGCTCGCGTGCGCTCATGCTCGCCTGGGGCATGGGACTGGACGCGCTGGCCTGTGCCCTGCCCTCCACCCCCGCCCCTGCAAGTGTGGCTCGCGAGGAAAAGGCCACCGTGCGCGCCGTGCTCGATCTGGCCGGCCTGCGCTCCTGGACGGAGAAAGTCGAGAAGGAAGGGCGCGTGGTGTGCGCAGGCGTGACTCTGGCTGCGTTTTGAGGCACCTCGCGCGCGTGGCGCCCGTTTCATCCAGGGTTTTTCCCTCGCGTCCGGTACGTCGGCAGCCGCAGCTTCCAGCGCATCGCGGCCAGGCGCAGCACCAGGATGACACCCATCCCGATATAGCGATGCGTTTCCGAAGGCGGCAAATGTTCGCGCAACAGAATAAACACAAGCGCGCCGGCAAAAACCGCTGTCGCATACAGGTTCACACCCGCCTGGAACACCCACGGGATCTCCCGCCGCAGCACATCGCGTAAAATGCCGCCCGCCACTCCCGTCACAATGCCCAGCAGAATCGCCACGATGCCGGGAGCGCCAAACGCCAGCGCCTTTTCCGTCCCTGCGATGCCAAAGAGCGCCAGGCCGAACGCGTCCGCCACATCCAGCAGCTTCGACGGCAGATGCGTGAAGCGCACCACCACAAACGTCACCGCCGCCGCGATCAGCGCCGTCCACACATGATGCGGCTGCTCGATCCAGAAAACGGGCCTCGCACCGAGGCACAAATCACGGATCGTCCCGCCGCCCACCGCCGTGACGAGCGCCAGCACGAGCACGCCAAACAAATCAATGTGCTTTCCCTCCGCGGCCAGCACGGCGGTGATCGCACAAATGGCGACGGCAAAGTATTCGATCCAGGGAGGCATCGCGTCAGTGCTTCAGATAATGCTCAAGGCCGTTCAGGAACATCTGCACGGCCACCATGACCAGCAGCATGCCCATCAGCCGCTCCACCGCCATCGAGCCTTTTTCCTTCAGCACACGCGCGATGGCCGGCGAGCACAGCAAAACGGCGGATGTGATGCCCCAGGCGATCAAAAGCGCCACCAGCCAGTTCCACCACAGCTCCGGCTGCGTGCTCACCAGCACCAGCAGCGTCGCCAGCACCGACGGGCCTGCCACCATCGGCGTGGCCAGCGGCACGATGAACGGTTCGTCCATCAACTCTTCATCACGCCGCGATGGAGGAAAAATCATCTTCAGGGCAATCAAAAACAGTACCACGCCGCCGCTGATGAACAGCGCCTCCTGTTTCAAATGCAGCAAGTCCAGCAATTGCTTTCCCAGCAGCAAAAACACGATCAAAATCACCAGCGCGGCCACCAATTCACGCGCGATCACCTTCATCCGCCTTTCCGGCGGCACCGGACGCAACGCGGACACAAACGTCGCCACGTTCCCCAGCGGGTCCATGATCGTCAGCAGCAGCAGCGTGGCGGAAAGCGTGTCCATGTTTTCACTGTGGCCGGTTTTCTCGGAAAATCGAGCCAGGCGCGACTTTCGGAGAAAGTCGGCCACGTTCCTCCCCCGCCCGCGCCCCCAGATTGCCGTAGCGATGATAATCAAAGCTCACGCTCTGCTCCTGCACATACCATAGCAACTCGACCCGGCCTTCAGCCAAAACAGGGGCATCTGCGATGAAGACCTGTGCCTCCGAAGCCGCACGTCGTACGATTTCCGGCACACGATCCGCAGCAGCGTATCGCACACGGTCCGTTTCACGCTGTGTGATCGCTTCGGTTAGCCCTTCGTCACTTTCCTCGATGAATTCGATGGCACCGGCCCAGTCCTCGGTCCCTTCGTGAAGACGTTCGAGCGCCTCTAACTTCAATCCGGGCACTGTGCTCACCGTGATGCGGCATCCGGCTGTGCGTGCCGCCGCGACGCGGGCGAAAATCTCAAACGCGGTGTCATCGGGATGAACGCGCACACGCAGTTCACGCACCGGCAGATAACGCCGCACGTTGTCCTGCCCGATGAGTCGGAAGTGGTCGTGTTCCTGCGAAAATTCATTCTTCCAGGCAGGCGCATGGCATGCCAGCGTCTCTTCAATCCGCATTCCGAACTCCGCCTTCCGCATTTCCTCAAACCGCATGAACTGCGCCACATAGTTCGGCCCGCCCGCTTTCAGGCCCGGCCCGAACGCGCTCTTGCCCATGCCGCCGAAGGGCTGCCGCAGCACGATCGCGCCGGTGGTGCCGCGGTTGATGTAGAGATTGCCTGCGCGGATGCCGGCCTTCCATTCCGCCTGCTCGCGGTCGTCGAGGCTTTCGAGGGCGCTGGTGAGGCCGTAGCCGGTTTGATTCACGAGCGCGATGGCCTCGTGCAGTTTTTCGAAGCGCATCACGCCGAGCACCGGGCCGAAAAACTCGGTGCAGTGCGTGTAGCCGCCTGGTTGCACACCCCACTTGATGCCGGGACTCCACAGGCGCTCGTTGCCGTTCAGCTTGCGCGGCATCAGTGCCCACGATTCGCCGGATTCGAGCGTGAGCAGCGCGTTTTCGAGGTCGCCGGACGGCGGACGGATCACCGGGCCGATCTTCGTCTTCAAATCCCACGCAGAGCCGACGGCGAGACTTTCCGCTGCTTCGACAAACGCGCGTTTGAACTCAGGATCATCGTAAATCTCGGCCTCCAGCAGCAAAAGCGAGGTCGCGGAGCATTTCTGGCCCGCGTGGCTGAAGGCGGAGTGCAGCACATTCTTGATCGCGAGATCGCGGTCGGCCATCGCGGTGACGATGGTGGCATTCTTGCCGCCCGTTTCGGCGCTGAGCGGCAGATCCGGCTTCGCACGCAGCATGTTCAGCGCGGTTTCGGTGCCTCCGGTCAAAATGACCGCGTTCACGGACGGATGCTGCACGAGCTGCGCACCTTCCTTGCCACCGGAGCACGGCACAAACTGCAACGCCTTCTTCGACACACCGCCGCGCCAGAAGCACTGGCACATCTCCCACGCAGGCAGCACCGCGTCGGACGCAGGCTTCAAAATGACTGTGTTTCCCGCCGCCAGCGCCGCCGCGATGCCACCGCACGGGATCGCGATGGGAAAATTCCACGGCGAGACCACCACCACGACGCCCTTGCCGCGTGCGGTGATGTTTGGCATCTCAAAGAACGCCCGTGCCGTCTCCGCGTAAAACTCAACGAAATCGACCGCCTCGCTGACTTCAGGATCGGATTCGGCCAAGGTCTTGCCGGTGTTCGCCAAAGCCGCGCCCATCAGATCACCACGCGCGCGCCGCAGTTCCTCCGCGACGCAGCGCATGACCTCCTGCCGCGCTTTCGGTGTCATCTGTCTCCAGCCTTCGTCATCGCGTGCCGCGCATTCGACCGCGCGGGTGATGTCATCGCTGCTCGCCTGATGATAGCGGCCCACGACTGCCTCAGGGCGCGAAGGATCGAGGCAATCGCGAGTGACGCGACCCTCACGAATCTCAACACCATCAATCACGAGCGGCACGTCGGCATGGCGATGATTCCAGCGTTCGAGAATCCCTTTCGCCCACTCCGCATGATGCGGCAGCGACCAGTCGGTGTCGGGTTCGTTGGAGAAGTAATCCCGGGCTTTAGCCCGCAAAGGCAGCGAAGACTGGCTAAATCCCGGAACTGCTTCCATGCTTCGATCCTGCGTGCGTCTTGGCGCGTCGCTGAGCGATTCGAGCCGCTCAAACGAAGCCACAAAGCCTTTTTCCAATTCCAGCCACTCCGCGCTCCCAGGCACGAGCTTGAAGGTGTGGCGCAGGAAATTGTCCGGGCCGGTGTTTTCATCGAGTCGGCGGATGAGATAGCCGATGGCGCTCAAAAAGTGCTCCTTGTGACAAACCGGCGAGTAGAGCAGCAGATTCGACGCATCCTCGAACAACGCCCGCCGTTGATGGTTCGCCATGCCCTCCAGCATCTCGAACTGCACGCGGTTCATCGCCTCATGCTGCTGCGTGAGCACGAGCGCGTAGGCGACATCGAACAGATTGTGCGAGGCGATGCCGAGACGCGCGGCCTTGAGGTTCTCCGGCTCGAAACCGGTGTGCAGCATGCGCTTGTAGTTCGCGTCGGTGTCCAGCTTCGAGTCGAACGGCGCCTGCGGCCAGCCTTTCACCGAGGCCTCAAAGCGTTCCATCTCCATGTTTGCACCTTTGACGATGCGCATGGTGATCTCCGCGCCGCCGCCGGCCACGCGCTGCCGCGCCCATTCGAGCAACTTGAGCTGCCAGCGATGCGAGTCTGGAATGTAGGCCTGCAACACGATGCCCGCGCTGATTTTCTCCAACCCACGCCTCTCCAGCGTGCGCATGAAGACCTCGCAGGTCAGGCTGAGGTCGCGATACTCCTCCATGTCGAGGTAGATGAACTTCGGCACGCGTGCGCCATCATGTCGCGTAAAAGTGGTGCGCGCCGCACTGCGATAGAGCCGCTCCAAACGATCACAGAGCGTCGAAATCGTGTGCTCGCGCGCGATGGGCGACATCTGCGAGTAGAGCGTGGAGATTTTCACCGAGAAGACCTCCGTCTCCGGCAGTTGCAGCGCTTCGAGATACAGCTCCAGCCTCCGTTCCGCCTCCGCCTCGCTCAGGATCGCCTCGCCGAGGAAGTTCACATTCATGCGCACGCCCTGCTCGCTACGTTTGAGCAGATGTTCGGCCAGCAACTCGCGCTCGGCGGGCAGGATCACATTCGCGGTCTCCTGCCGCATGTGTTCCTTCACCATCGGCACGGAAACGCCCGGCAGCCATCCGCCGAAGGTCTGGAAGCCGCGCATCAGGGCACGATCCAGCGGGCTGAAAAAGCGCGGCACGCCCTGCACATCGAGAATGTGCGTGAACTGGTCCGCCACCCGCGCCGCTGACTTTGCGCGAAACGCCTGGTCCGTGAGCTGCACGAGCGTGGCCTTGTCCGAGGGTGTCTGCAGCATGCGGTCCAGCTCCGCTTGCTGGCGCTTTTCGGCGGGCGTTTGCAGCTCCGTGGCGCGAAGCTGGAGCCTCGCGGCGATTTCGACGGCTTTGGCGATGAGGTCGGCGTTCATGACGGCTGGGCGGGTGGTGGTTCCGCGCGTTGGAAGCTTGTGACAGCGCGCTTGAGATGTCTTGATTCCCGCTGCAATCCTGCCTGTCAATATGAGCACAAGGCGCCCAAGCACATCCGCCATGCCTTCGATTCAGCCGCATTCCTCACCCGTGCTGCTGGAGCAGCTCTTCGACCATGTCCATGACCTGATCTTCTTCATCAAAGACACCGCGGGGCGCTACATCGCCGTGAACGAGTCGATGGTGCAGCGCTGCGGCTGCCGTGGCAAAAGCGAGATGATCGGCCGCCGTGCCAGCGAGGTCTATCCGCGCGAGCTGGGCGGTGCCTTTGTGCGCCAGGACGAGGAGATCCTGCGCACTGGCAAGCCCATCCTCGACCGCCTGGAGCTGCATCTTTACGCTCGCAGACGTCCCGGCTGGTGCCTGACGACAAAGCTGCCGATGCGTGACGAGGCGGGCCGCATCACGGGCATCATCGGCATCTCGCGCGACCTGCGCGGCCACCAGGACGTGCATGACCTGCCCGCCGGCATCACCGCCGCGCTCGAGCATCTCGAAAAGCATGTCGGAGATGCGCTTTCGCCCGCGATCCTCGCGCGCGTGGCCCGCCTGCCCGCCCCGCGCTTTGCGCGCCACATCAAGCGCATCTTCCGCCTCACGCCGATGCAGCTCATCACCAACGCGCGCCTCGCCGCGGCATCGCGTCTGCTGCGTGAGAGCAAACAAAGCGTGGCGGACGTCGCGCTGGCCTGCGGCTTCTGCGATCACAGCGCCTTCACCCGCGCCTTCAAGCTCGCCACTGGCATGACGCCCACGGCGTTTCGAGAGGAAGGAACGGGCGGCGGGTGAAAACGGGCGCTGTGCCCGCGTTCACAGCCTTGCGGAAAAAAAACACTCAAGACATCGCGCCTGCGCTCGTGAGAATGCGGCATGAGGCTCCTGCTTTCCCTCCTGCCGCTGCTCGTCTCCCTCCTTCCCATGCCACAAGCCCGTGCGGAGGCTGTGAAGGCCGCCGCGCACGTCCGGCGCGCGTGGAACTTCGCGGAGGATGGCGTGACCTTCAGCAATGAGTTCTCACAAGGCCGCCTCAACGAGTGCGAGCGTGCCGGACCGCACGAATATCGCATCACGCTCTCGCCGGAGAACACACCGGTCAATCCGAGCCCTTGGTATGCTTTCAAGATCACCTCCGCGAAGGCGCAGACGATCAAGCTGCGCTTTCTGCTCACGGCGAAAGGCTCGATCCTTCATCCGCGCCTGAGCAAGGACGGCAAAACGTGGACGCTCCTCGACAAGGTCGCCTTTGAGGCCGCGCCGAAGTCACGCGAGGCCTTGTCCGCCGAACGTGCCGTGGCAACTCTCCAAGTGGGGCCGGAACCGTTGTGGGTGGCGGCGCAGGAGATGATCGGCGTCAACGAGATGAACGCGTGGATGGATGCGAAAGCCAAGCTGCCCTTTGCCCGCGAGAAGGTGATCGGCGAATCCATCGAGCATCGACCACTTCGACAGCTCATTTTCGCCGAGACGGAGCAGCCAAACTACGTCTTCATCATCAGCCGCCAGCATCCGCCGGAGATCACCGGCTCGCTGGCGCTGATGCGCTTCATCGACACGATCACCGGTGACACAGACGTCGCGCGCAGCTATCGCAAGACCTTCCAAACCGTGGTCATGCCGCTGATGAATCCCGATGGCGTCGAGCACGGCCACTGGCGGCACAACATGGGCGGCGTCGATACGAATCGCGATTGGAAAGCCTTCTCCCAGCAGGAGACGCGTGCCGCGCGAGATGCGATGCTGAAGCTCGGCACCGCACCGGACGCGAAGGTGTTTCTCTTCCTCGATTTCCATTCCACCGGCGGCGACGTGTTTTACACCCAGCCGGACTCCGAGGAGACCTTTCCACCGCTGTTTGCCTCGAAGTGGCTCGACGCCTTCGCCAAACGCTTCCCGGATTACAAATTCGAACGCGATGACGCGCACAACGTCGGCCTGCCGACATCGAAAGCCTGGGCCTACGACACTTTTGGCTGCCCCGGCATCACCTACGAGCTCGGCTACAACACCGATCGTCCGTTGATCCAGAGAGTGAGCGCTGGGGCCGCCGAGGAGATGATGAAGCTGCTCCTTGCCGAGGCCGACACGCCGAAGCCCGATCCCTCGCAACTCACGTTGGCCCGCATCTTCACGGACAAGGTCTTTGAAGAGGACAAGATGGGGGCGTTCACCTGGAGCAAGAAATCCGCGTCCTACTTCACGCTCGAAAAACCCGCCGGAGGCAAGGACGGCAAAGATCTCGTCCGTCACGATGCAAAATCGGGCGAAAAGGCTGTCCTCGCCACCGCGCAGGCCCTGACGCCGAAAGACACGAAGAAACCGCTCAACGTGGACAGTTTCGAATTCTCGCCGGACGAGTCGAAAGTCCTGCTTTTCGCCAACACGAAGAAGGTCTGGCGCAAAAACACCCGCGGCGACTACTGGTTGCTCGATCTCGCCACGAAGAAGCTCACGAAGCTCGGCGGTGATGCCGCGGTCTCGACGCTGATGTTTGCCAAATTTTCGCCCGATGGCTCCCGCGTGGCTTTTGTCCGCAAAAACAACCTTTACGTCCAGAACCTCGCCGACTTCAAAATCACCGCCGTCACCACCGATGGCTCCGACACGCTCATCAACGGCACTTCCGACTGGGTGAACGAAGAAGAGCTCTCGCTGCGCGATTGCTACCGCTGGAGCCCCGACGGCCAGAAGCTGCTCTTTTGGCAGTTCGACACCAAAGACGTGAAACGCTTCTGGCTCGTCAATCAAACCGACAGCACTTACCAGCGCTTCACGACCTTCCCGTATCCGAAAGCCGGTGAAAAGAACTCCGCCACACGCCTCGGCATCGTTTCCGCCAGCGGCGGTGCCGTGACCTGGCTCAAAGTGCCCGGTGATCCTCGCGAGCACTACCTCCCGCATGCCGAATGGACGCCCGATGGTCAATCCGTGCTTCTGCAGCAGTTCAACCGTCTGCAAAACACACTGCATGTGATGCGCGCCGATCCCGCCACCGGTGAAACGAAGCTCATTTTCACCGAAACCGACCAAGCGTGGATCGAGAACGACAATCCCTTCCGCTGGATCGGCGATGACTTCCTCTGGCTCAGCGAACGCAGCGGTTGGCGACATGCCTATCGTGTCAGCCCGGATGGTGGAATCACTCCCATCACACAAGGTGAGTTTGACGTGATCGACATTGCCAAAGTCGATGTCGAAGGGGGCTCTCTCTATTTTGAAGCCTCCCATACCAATGCCACGCAGCGTTATCTGTATCACGTCAGCCTTGCAGGCGGCAAGATCTTGAGGTTCTCGCCGGTCGATCAACCTGGCACACACACCTACAACATCTCCGAAGATGCCAAGTGGGCCGTTCACACGCATTCCAACATGACCACGCCGCCCGTGGTGGACCTCGTGTCTTTGCCGGAACACACCAGCGTGCGTGTATTGAAGACCCAGGACAAACTGCGCGAAAAACTCGCCAAGGTGGCGATGCCCAAGATCGATTTCCTGAAGCTGGACATCGGTGGCGGCATCCAGGCCGATGCCTGGTGCATGCACGCGGCCGATTTGGACATGTCGAAGAAGCATCCGCTGCTCATCCACGTCTATGGCGAGCCTGCGGGCCAGACCGTGAAGGACGTGTGGGGCGGTCAAAAGCTGCTTTGGCACGCGATGCTCGCGCAGCAAGGCTACGTCATCGCCAGCGTGGACACGCGTGGCACGCCCGCGCCGAAAGGCCGTGAATGGCGCAAGGCCGTGCATCGTCAACTCAGCATCCTGACCTCTCGCGAAGAAGCAGAGGGCGTGCGTTCCTTGTTGAAACGTTTCGCTTTTCTTGATTCGCAACGCGTCGGCATCTGGGGCTGGAGCGGCGGTGGTGGCAGCAGTTTGGACGCGTTGTTCCGCTATCCCGATCTCTACCGCACCGCCATGGCCGTCGCGCCCGTGCCGGATCGGCGGCTCTACGACACGATTTATGAAGAACGCTACATGGGCCTGCCCAAGGACAACGCAAAAGGCTACACCGACGGCTCGCCCATCACGCACGCGAAATCACTGAAGGGCGACCTGCTCATCGTCCACGGCACCGGCGACGACAACGTGCACTACCAGGGCGTCGAGAAGCTCATCAACGAGCTCATCGCCCACAACAAGCGTTTCACCGTCATGCCCTACCCAAATCGCGACCACGCCATCAACACCGGCAAAGGCACCAGCCGCCATCTCTACGAACTCATGACCTCATGGCTGCACGATCATCTGCCTGTGCAGTGAGGTTACCTCACAATGTTTCCACAAACAGCGCCCACAACTCATCCACCGTCTTTCCGGTGAGTTCCTTCCACAGTTCGTCTCGATAGGTACCCTTGCGCAGTTCGGCGTTCATTTTCACGACCAATCCTGGAGCGCGCTGCTTTTCGATCCACTCCAGAAACATCGCCGTGGTCTTGTAGGCGTCTTTATAGCTCGCGAGACGTGTCAGCTTGGGCCTCGGAGCCTCCGGCTCAAACTTCACGATGCGGATGTAGTCCGCGATGCCCTCCACGAGCCATCCCGGCCCTCCAGCCGGATACGCCTGCACCACATGCGTCAGCTCATGCACCACCATGCCCCAGTCATCCGGGTGTTCGCGCACAAAGGCCGCCGAGATCGTGATCCGACCGTTCGCCGCATGCGCCACGCCCTTCATTGTCGGATCAAAATAGAGCGTCACCTCTCTCGGAGCCTCAAAACCTTGACTGGGCAGCAGCGCCGCGATTTTCGGAAACCACTCGACACACAGCGTCCCCGCCTTGTTGCCCCACCCTTTCAAATCCGGCACGTCGTTCGTGTCCACAACTGCCACGGCATCTTTCGAGGCGATTTTCGACACCGTGCGCATTTTAGAGCCCAACACGAGATCATGCCGCCTCTTCGATTCATCGCGTTTGAAGATCGGACCGACCTCCACGACGCAGTTTTCGCCCTCCGCCTTCACCCACGCGCAATCGGGTGAGTCCGGACCACCTTTGTCGGGATAGTAGGCATGCGCTTTCTTCAGTGGCACCTTCTTCCCGTTCAGTCGAGGCCATCCGAAGGTCACATTCACTTTGGGAATGCCCGACTTCGGAATCTTCGATGTGCTGTAAACTTCTACAAAGGCGCTGTGCTTCTCCCAAAACGTGAAGTCCGTGCCTTCGAAGCGCAGGCTGCCCACTTCATGCACGCTGCCCTTTGAATCGCGGATGGTGCAGGTAAACCATGTATTGCCACCTTCGCTCGCGCCTTTCGTGATGCACCAAGTGTAGGTGCCCTTCGTCCAAACATACGGCCGGCGCACACTGGCGAACTCGCCTTCGTAGCCGGCACTTTCCACCAGACAGTCCTCCGCGACTGTGCGCACATGATCGAGGCCGATGGGCGTCGTCTTGTCGCTCGACCATCGGGAGAAAATGCCGCCTTTGCCGCGATGCACACGCTCGCGGCTCTCTTTGCTGGCCCAGCCGTTGATGTTCGTCTGGATGCCGCCGTAGAACTGCAAACCATTGATTTTCGCGATGCCGCATGGCGAGATGTAGAGGTTGTAATCCTCCGGCACATCTCGGTCGATGGTCACATCGACTTCCAGCGACGTGAAATGCTCCACCGGCTTCTCAAAGTCCCACCACACATTCGCCACATGCCACGGCAGCGGCGGCAGAGTTACTCCGGCAGCCTTCGCCATCTCCTCCGGCGGAGGTTGTCTGCACAAATCCTCCGCATGGAGCGTGGCGAGCACAAAGAGGATGAACAGGGCGTCTTTCATGGCTTTCGCTCGCTCGCTTTGATAAGTTTGGGCTGCGGACGCTTCTTCCAGGCTTCCACATCGGCTTTGAGCACCTCGACGGCTTTCTCGAGCTGTCGGTCCGTTTTGTCACCGGGTTTCGGCCACACGATATGATCGGGCTTTGCGCCGTTGAGCTCCATGTCCTGGCCGTCGGAAAGCACATACCAGCCACGGAAAGGCAGGCGCAGCGTGCCCACGTCCATGATGCCTGTCGCGCCGGTGCTGATGACGCCGCCGGCGGTCCGCACGCCGACGAGTTGGCCGCGTTTCAGCGTCTTGATGGCGTGACTGAAGACCTCCGCGTTGCTATAGCTGTTCTGATTGCACAGCACGACGATGGGCTTCGGCCAGGTCGCGTAAATCATGCGATCCTGCGGGTAGCCGGGTGTCTTGCTGCCACGCGGAATGGCGATGGCATGACGCGGTTGCGTGAGCGCGGTGAGAAGATGATCCGTCGTCGAGCCGCCGCCGTTCTCGCGCACATCGATGATGAGACCGTCTTTGCCCGCACCGGCGTGATAAAGCTCCTCCTGGAACTTTTGGAAGCTCGCATCGTCCATCGCGCTGATGTGCAGATACCCCAGCGTGCCGCCGGAGGCCTTCTCGACCGCTTTGCGGTTCTCCGCGATCCAGTCATCGTAAAGCAAGCGCCGCGCCGTGATGTAGCTGATCGGACGCAGCGTCACTTCGCGAGTTTTGTCACCGTTTTTCACCGTGAGCACGATGTCGCGCTCCATCGGTCCGTTCAGCACGCTGCTGACATCCATCGCAGGCTGCACATCCTTGCCATCCACTCTCAAAATGATCTCGCCAGCCTCCACGCGGCTCTCTTTGCGACTCGCGGGCGATTTCGGGATCACATCACGCACCTTCCAACCGGGTCCGGCATAGCTCGCATCAAATCGCAGGCCCAGATGGGCCGTTTCTTCCGTCCAACCGCTCGTGCTGGATGCCGAGCCGATCATGAAGCCGAGGTGCGAGCCATTCAGCTCGCCCAGCATCAGCCACACGCACTCCGCCGCGCCTTTCATGTCCGGAGCCTCGGCGGCCATGTCGCGATACTTCGCACGCACCGCGTTCCAGTCGCGATTGCCGAGTTTTTCGTCATAAAAATGATCGCGCATGACCTGCCAGCACTGGTCGAACACCGCGCGCTGCTTCTCCGCCCGCGAATAAGCTTGCTGCGCCTTGAACGACATCGTTTTCGCCTCGCCACCCTTGCCGGAAAGCGTCGCCGGTTTGCCATCGAGCAAGCCGGCGAGTTGGTCGCCCTCCTTCAGCCACACGGCGTTCGCCAGAACCGCACTGCTGAGCATCTTCGGCTTCAATTCATCGGGGAACTCAATGCTCATCGTCCGCTTTTGCTCATCCAGCCGCGATTGAAACGCCAGCTTCTTCGAGTCAGGCGACCACACGAGCGAATACTCGACGGAGTTTGGCAACTTCACGCGCTGAACACGCTCATGCAGTCCCTCGAAATCGATTTTCAGCGGTTCCGGCTTCTTCTCCTCCTTTTTGGGTTCCTCGGCTTTTTTAGGCTCTTCGGGCTTCGGAGCCGGTTCAGCGGGCTTTTCGGCCTTCGGCTCCTCTTTCTTCGGTTCGGGCTTTTTGGCTTTGGCGATCTTTTCACGCGCTTTGACCAGCGTGCGCTCGCGTTTCGTCTTTTCGTCCTCCTCGGCCAGCAGATGCACATAAAACACATCCTGCTCGTCGATCTCCCGCGTGCCGGTCCACGCGAGCATCTTTCCATCCGGCGACCAATGCGGCCAGGTGTCGTCATCGGGATGCTGCGAGACGTTGAAGGCAGGTTTCGAGCCATCCACCGGCATCAACCAGATGTCGTCGTTGAACCACTCATCCTCCTTCGAATACGCCAGCCACGTTCCATCCGGTGAAAACTCAAACGCCGGCTCGTTCCATGACTCGATGAGCCGTTTCGCGTTCTTCCCATCGGCATCGGCGAGCATCAAATCGCCCCGCTCACGCAGCCACGCGAGCTTTTTGCCATCCTGCGTGAAGCGCGGGCTCGAATCGGCCTCCGGATCATTCGTCAGCTTCGTCAGCGTAAAGTCCGTGCTCTCAAACCACGCCTTCTTCTCGTCCGCAGGCACCGCTTTCCACAAATCCGTCTGTCCGCCTGCCTCACTCACAAACACGAGCGACTTCGAATCCGGCGCAAAACGCACGCCGCGCTCCTCCTCGGCCGTTTGCGTCACGCGACGCGGCTCTTTGAGCTCAGTGTCCATCACCCACACATCGCCGCCGCTGATGAAGGCCATTTGGAGGCCATCCGGTGTGAAGTGGATGTCGGTGGCTTTTTCGAGAACGACGCGTGTGATGTCCGGCGTGGCATCGGTGACGGCTTCGATGGCGATTTTGGCCGGTTCTTTGTCGCCGGGATGCCAGCGGTAGAGATCGAAGCGCACGCGGAAGACGAGCGTCTTGCCATCGCGCGAGATCGCGGGGAAGACGACGAGGTCGTCTTTGAAGTTCGTGATCGCCGTGTGCTTGCCGCTCGACAAATCGTGCTGCCAGAGGTTGCCGTTGCGCACGAAGTAGAAGCCTTTGCCGTCCGGCTTCCAAAGCGGCCAGCGGTTCTCGTTTTCATCGCTGATGACCTGCTTGAAGCTGCCATCCGCGCGATTGAAGAGCCAGATCTGGCCGGCACGCGAGCCTTTGAAGCCCTGACGCCACCACGACTCAGAGCCCTCGCGCATGAAGAGCAGTTTCTGGCCGTCCCGCGACAGCACGCCGTCGAATCCGTAGTCATCAAAGAGCACGCTCTCGGCCTTGCGCTCGTTCGCGTCGATGATCGCATGCCGCGCCGAGCGCGACTCGCGCAACCACGACAAATCCCGCGCCAGCGTCACCAACAGGCCTTTGCCATCGGGCGTCCACTCGCGCAGATCGCTGCCATCGGTGTGAAAGGTGAGTTGCTTCGGCTCGCCACCGCTCACCGGCATCGAGTAGAGCAGTTTGAAGCCCTCGCGCTCGCTGTTAAAGGCGATCTGTTTGCCATCTGGCGAGAAGGCGGGCCCAAAGTCGAGCGCGGGATGCGTCGTCAGCCGCGCGGCGCGTCCGCCATCGGTCGGAGCCGTCCAAAGATCTCCCTGCCACTCAAACGCGACCGTTTTTCCATCCGGCGAAAGCGCAGGCTCATGCGCGAGGCGGACAGGCTCGGCGAAAGCGAGCGCGGGGAGGAGGAGCAGGAAGATTATTTTCATAAACGAGCGCATGGAACGTCAGGAGGCGGGTGATTCACTCGCGAAAGCGGTGTCGCGCTAATCGCAATCAAAGACCGAGTTGGTGCTTCACCTCGCTGAAGGCCTTGACGGCTTTTTCCAAGTCCTCGCGGGTGTGCGCGGCGCTGATCTGGGTGCGGATGCGGGCTTTGCCTTGGGGGACGACGGGGTAGCTGAAGCCGATGACGTAAACGCCGCGTGCGAGCATGGCGTCGGCGAATTTCGACGCGAGCGCGGCATCGCCGAGCATGACGGGGACGATGGGATGCTCGCCGGGGACGATCTGGAAGCCGGCGTCGGTCATCGCAGCGCGGAACCAGCGGGTGTTGGTTTCGAGCGTGTCGCGCAAAGTCGTGCTCTGCTTGAGCAGGCACAAAGCCACGATGGAGGCACCCGCAATCGAAGGACACAGCGTGTTCGAGAACAAATACGGCCGCGAACGCTGCCGCAGCAGTTCGATGATCTCCTTGCGACCGCTGGTGTAGCCGCCGCTCGCGCCGCCGAGGGCTTTGCCGAGCGTGCCGGTCAAAATGTCGATGCGACCCATCACATCGCAGTGCTCGTGCGTGCCGCGGCCGGTTTTGCCCATGAAGCCGACGGCGTGGGAGTCGTCGACCATCACGAGTGCGTTGTATTTGTCCGCGAGATCGCAAATCGCCTTCAGCGGCGCGATGTAGCCGTCCATCGAGAACACGCCATCGGTGGCGATGAGCTTGAAGCGAGCACCTTTGGCATCGGCTGCGATGAGTTGGGCCTCCAGATCGGCCATGTCGCAGTTTTTGTAGCGATAGCGCTGCGCTTTGCACAGGCGCACGCCGTCGATGATCGAGGCGTGGTTGAGTTCGTCGCTGATGATCGCGTCTTCGGGGCCGAGGATGGTTTCAAACAGGCCGCCGTTCGCATCGAAGCAGGAGCCGTAGAGAATCGTGTCCTCGGTGCCGAGGAAGTCGGTCAAGCTGGCCTCCAGCTCCTTGTGAACGCCCTGCGTGCCGCAGATGAAGCGCACGCTGGCGAGGCCGTAGCCCCAATGCTCCAGCGCCTCGTGCGCGGCCTGCCGCACCTTCGGATGCTGCGCGAGGCCGAGGTAGTTGTTCGCGCACATGTTGAGCACTGCCGCGCCGCCATTCGCGCGAACGAGCGTGCCTTGCGGCGTGCTGAGCACGCGCTCACGTTTGTAAGTGCCTGCGGCGCGGATGGCGTCGAGTTGAGTCGTGAGATGAGCTTGGAAAGCGGCATTCATGGAAAGTAATCAGGGGCTTTAGCCCGCAGAGAGGTTGTCAGGTGAAACGGAGACGAGTGACGCAGCGTGGGCGTGGCGAGCTGAAGCTCTGGATTACATTGGTGGCAGCCTCAGGGCAGCTTGAAATCAGGTGGCGTGTTCGTGGCGGGGCGTGTGAAGGGCTCGCCGTATTTCGTGAAGCCTTCGACGAAGCCGCCGTGCGAGAGGAAGAATTTCCCGGCTTCGACGCCCATGAAGCGGTCGAGGCGATGCGCTTTGCCGGTGGGATCGTGGCTGAACTTCGCGGTGGTGAGTTCTGTCCACTTGCCATCGGCGTTGGCGATCCACTGCGGGCCGTAGAGAGCTTTGCGCTGCTGGTGACCGTTTTGACCGCCGAAGTTTTCGCTGAAGGAATGCAGGCCGCGCAGGTATTGGCCGTCCTTCGGCGCACGGAAGCTCGCGATGAGCATCCAGCTTTGTTTGTCCGGATGGAACCAGTAGCCGCTGTAGGTCGTGTGATCGCCCTCGGGCTTCACGGCGACGACAAACTTCTGCGCCTGGCCGGTTTTCCACGGATACACAAGATGCGAGTGCCCGCCGGTGCCTTCGTGGCCGAAGACGCTGGCCTCGACGCCTTCGCCTTTGGCGAGCAGTTGCGTTTGATCGTCCTTCGACACGGTGGAGCGATCGATGGCGTTGGTGCCGTTGCCCGCGTCCCACACGGAGAAAATGATACGACGCTCGCTCTCCGAATTGATCTGCATGCCGAAGTAGCCGCGAGAGAAGCCACAGGCCATGTAGAAGGTGTAAAGCGGCTCCTCGACGGCGGTGACCTCGTTGTAGAAGAGCGCGATCTTTTCGTCCTTCGGCGTCGGATACATCAAATGTACCGACGAGGCATTGCGCCGCGGTTCGAGGTTGAAGTGCGCATCCTGCGTCGCGTGTCCATCGAGCACGAGGGCGTCGACAATGCCTTTGCAGCCCTCTTTGGAGGTCAGTTCAAACTTCACGTAGCCAGCCTTTGCGATGTCGAATTCGCCAAACGAGGCTGTTCCGTTCGTCACAGTGGCTTCGCGGCTCGTATCGCCGACTTTGAGGCTCAAAACGCGGCCTTCATCGCCCAGCACGCGAAGCACAGCGGTGAGCTTGCCGGGCGTTTTGATCTCGCCAAACCACAGCACGCGTTGTTTCGCGTCCTTCCAGCCGCTGACGCCTTTTTCCTTCGAAATCTCGACGCCACGGAAGTCGGGCTCGGTGTAGGCGGTGAAGGCCGGCACGCTGATTTCAGCGCGGGCGAGGCTGATGAGGCCGAAGAGGA
This sequence comes from Verrucomicrobiaceae bacterium, assembly GCA_015075365.1. Taxonomy (GTDB): domain Bacteria; phylum Verrucomicrobiota; class Verrucomicrobiia; order Verrucomicrobiales; family Verrucomicrobiaceae; genus Prosthecobacter. The sequence goes on along the minus strand of JABTUN010000001.1, from coordinate 2,575,528 downwards.
GGGCGAGGAAGGCGTGGTGTCGGAGGTTCATGAAGCGGTGAAGAAACAGGTTGGATTTTTGGCGGCGAGACATCAAACTAAGCACATGCAAGTCACTCTCGACCTACCCGAATCCGTGGCAAAACGGCTGCCGACCGAGCCGGGGCAGCTTGTTTCCATTTTGGAGCGTGGGCTGCGCGGCATGTGGGCCGCCACGGCAGGCGCAGGCCGGGAGGTGATCGAGTTTCTCGCCAGCGGACCTTCTCCAGCGGCCATCGTGACCTTCAAGCCCTCGGCGCAGTTCGCCGAGCGCAGTCGTGATTTGTTGGAAAAGAACACCGCAGGTCGTCTCGCGCCTGAGGAGGCCGCCGAGCTCGATGAACTGGCCCAGCTCGACTCGCTGGTGTCCATCTTGAAAGCCGAGGCACGCAAGAAACTCCCGCAGTCGGCATGAGCACGACGCGCATCAGCGCGGCGCTGCGCAGGCTGGTGGCGGAGCGTGCTGCCGGATGTTGCGAGTATTGCCACATCCATGAGGACGAGGTGCTCTTTGCGCACGAGGTCGATCATGTCGTGGCCGAGCAGCATGGTGGTCAGACAGCGGAGGAAAATCTCTGTCTGGCCTGTTTTCAGTGCAACCGGCTCAAAGGCCCCAACCTTGCTGGCATTGATCCGCTGACCGGCGCGGTCGAGGTGCTGTTTCATCCGCGACTGGATGACTGGAGCAGCCACTTCCGCTTTCTCGGAACCGAGATCGAGCCCCGCACGCCGCGAGGACGCGCCACGGTGAACACGCTGCGCCTGAATGCGCCTGAGCGTGTGCGGCTTCGCAGCATGCTGATGGAGACCGGGCGACGGTTTGCGTAAGCGGCTGATCATGGCCGATCTCATGCTTGGAGACCTTCGAAGTTGGGTTTCACGGGTTGGGCGTTGGCGATGAATTCGTCCCACGTGACGGCGTGACCGGCTTTGGCGGCGTGTTCGCCGAAAAGCGTGAGGAGCGTGGTTTCGACGGCGCCTTCGATGGTGGGATTGCCATTCGGATTCTTGTCCGCGATAGCGGCGCGGAAGGTTTCGACGTTGTTCACGCTGCCGCTGCGGTAGAGGTTTTTCGACTCGCCACCGCTCCAGAAGTTCTCTTTGCCGCCGCGGATCATGACGCGACCGCCGAACTTGCTCTGAAACGCGCCTTTGGTGCCTACGAAGCGATTCTCGCAAAGGAAGGGGCTGCCCCAGGCGGTGTATTGGCGCGAGGCGAAGGTCACCGCGCCTTTTTGGAATTCAAAGAGCAGCGCGAAGTGGTCGGAGACATCGCCGACGTTGTCGGGTCGGCCTCCGCGACCGCAGGTGCCGCTGACGCGTGTGGGGCGACCGAAGGCCCAGCTCACGATGTCGAGCGCATGGATGTTTTGCTCGGTGATGATGTCGCCCGCGAGGTCGCGGTGGCGGATCCAGTTTTTGAGTCGGGCCTCGGACGTGGTTTCCTGGCTTTGCAGCGGGATCAAATCGGCCTCGTAATGGCATTCGCCAAAGGTGAGATCGCCGATCGCGCCGTCGTGGATGCGCTGGATGCCTTCCTGGAAGAATTGATCGCCACGGCACTGCACATCGGCGAGCACGACGATGTCTTTCGCGGCGGCGTCCTTCGCGAGCTGACGAATCGTTTCGCAACCAGCCACGTCGATGGCGACAGGCTTCGCGATGAGCACGTGCTTGCCCGCAGCGACCGCATCGACGGCCTGCTGCACGTGAAATCCGGGCGGGCTGTGAATGGCGATGGCATCGACGTGCTCGAGCATGCGTTTGTAGCCATCGAGGCCGGTGAATTGGCGTTCCGGCGCGATTTTGAATTTTTCGCCAAAAGTCTTCACACGATCCGCAAAGTAGTCACAGGCCGCGTGAAGCTGAAAACCGGGATTTTCGGCGATGATGTCCGAAACGAAGGTCCCGCGACCGCCACAGCCGATGTTGCCGATTTTAAAGACGGGGCCGTTGTAGGCCGGTTTCGGCGATTCAGCGGCGTTTTGGGCCGCAAGCTGGCTGGTGAGCGTGAGAAGGCCAGTGGAGTGAAGGAAGGAGCGTCGGTTCATGAGGGGGAGAGTATTCACGGGCTTTAGCCCGAATGCAGGTGGCTTGGTAAAAGGTGAACTTGGAGTGTGTGGCGAGTTTGGCGGGCTAAAGCCCGGGATTACACTGACCAATCGAGCACGACTTTGCCGCAGTTGCCGCTTTCCATGGCGGCGAAGCCTTGTTCGAAGTCGGTGTAGTGAAAGCGGTGGGTGATGACGGGCGCGATGTTCACGCCGCTTTCGAGCATGACGCTCATCTGATACCAGGTTTCGTACATCTCGCGGCCGTAGATGCCGTGGATGGTGAGCATGTTGAAGATAACCTTGTTCCAGTCGATGGCGATGGGCTCGCTGGGGATGCCGAGCATGGCGATCTTGCCGCCGTGGCACATGTTGTCGATCATGTCGCGGAAGGCGGCGGCATTGCCGCTCATCTCGAGGCCGACGTCGAAGCCTTCCTTCATGCCGAGCTTTTTTTGCACATCGGCGATGGTTTCGTGCTTCACATTCACGGCACGCGTCGCGCCCATTTTTCGCGCGAGGTCGAGGCGGTAGTCATTCACATCGGTGATGACGACGTGACGTGCGCCGGCGTGTTTGACGACGGGGATGGCCATGATGCCGATGGGGCCTGCGCCGGTGATCAAAACGTCTTCGCCGAGGCACTCAAAGGCCAGCGCGGTGTGCACGGCGTTGCCAAAAGGGTCGAAAATGCTCGCCACCTCCTCGTCCACTCCGTCGCGGTGATGCCACACGTTCGTCATCGGCACGCTGATGTATTCGGCGAAGGCTCCGGTGCGGTTCACGCCGATGCCGACGGTGTCTTTGCAAAGGTGACGGCGACCGGCGAGGCAGTTGCGGCAGCGCCCGCAGACGACATGGCCCTCGGCGCTGACGATTTCACCCGGATGGAAATCGTTCACGTTGCTGCCGACCGCGACGACCTCGCCCACGAACTCATGCCCGACGACCATCGGCACGGGGATCGTCTTCTGTGCCCAAGCGTCCCACTTGTAGATGTGCAGGTCGGTGCCGCAGATGCCGGTTTTGCGGACCTTGATGAGGACATCATTGATGCCCACCTGCGGCTCCGGGACATCCTGGAGCCAGAGTCCGCGCTCCGCTTTGGCTTTGACGAGTGCTTTCATGGTTGTGCGGCAAACTGGAATCCAATCCGGTAAAATGGCAAGTCGAAGTTTCTAATTTACAAGACGTTCGTCCGTTATACTGGCACGCATGCCCGCCAAACGACAGACCAGCATCCCCGAATCCAGCCCTGAGGCCATCAATGAGAACCTCGGCAAACGCGTGAAGAAACTCCGCGCGGACCGCGGCTGGTCGCTGGAGGAGCTCGCCACCGCCAGCGGCGTGAGCCGCAGCATGCTCAGCGAAATCGAGCGTGAGAAGGCGAATCCCACGCTCACCGTCACCTTCCGCATCGCGCGAGCGTTTGGGCTCACCTTGCAGGAGTTGATCGAGAGCGCGGAGGCCAGCGCGTCGAAAATCCAGGTCATCCGCGCCAGCGACCGCGCCCAAGTCTATCGCAGCGACAAGCAATGCGAGATCCGCACGCTCTCGCCGCTGAATCTGGAAAAGGATGTCGAGTTCTACGAGCTCACGCTGAAGCCCGGCGGTGCTCTGCGCAGTCAGCCGCACTTTGAGGGCACACGCGAGTTCCTTACCGTCGAAGAAGGCGCTGTCCGCATCGAATCCGGCGAAGACCACGACGACCTCACCAAAGGCGACAGCGGCACCTACCGCGCCGACGTCCCCCACGCCATCGTCAACACAGGCAAAGGCGCTGCGGTGGTGTTTTTGGTCGTGATTTACCGCTGATTAACCATGACACGACTACTGCTCATATTGTCAATCATCACGGTTCTTCCGAGCTGCCTGATTATGCCGCACTACGAAACGCTGACTGGAAAAGTCAGCGGACGTGTGGTGAACGCGAAAGGGCAGCCGGTTTCAGGAGCCATCATTGATTATCATCTTCGGAGCGACCGAATGTTGGGAACCACGATTTCAGATTCGTCGGGCAACTTTGAGTTCGGCCCGTTTCGGCAGTGGTTTTACTTGGTTTATGTTGGCTCACCTGGTGTCTGTCCTGTTCCATACATGTTGTTGGCGGACCCCGACCTGCCCGATGCATTAAAGGTGAGTAATGATGGTGGCATCGCAGTTTACTGCATTGGAGATTTCGAGACGCATAAGAAAAGGATAAAAGACAGTCATGGCTCCTCCGCGGTCGAACGACTCTCCAAAGCACGATGGGCAGGAAACCGCATAACAATAACTTTGGTGATCACTCCATTGATGCGTGACCGCCTTCCTCCTCGCAGGGTATTCCATCCACCATCAGTGCCAGTTTATACGAATCGCTGAAACCCTTTCACCAACCCAACCATGCCATCCAACCCAACTCTGCCCTCTCTGCCTCTTTGCCCCTCTGCGGCAAAACCGAGCCTTCTGGACGTTCTCTTTCGCCGCAGAGGAGCGGAGGAGCAGAGGCGGCAAAGTATTGTGAGCTTCAGTTTTCTGTTTCTGGCCTGCGCAGCTGTTTTGAACGCCCAAATGCCTCCGGCGCTGGTAAATGCCGAACGCGCGAAAATCCTCGAAGGCGTCAAATCGGTGCCAAAACTCGGTGCGCCGGGTCCGGTGGGCATTTGGGGCCAGATCGCGTTTCCGATCCTTTCCGCGCCGGACAAGGATGGCGTCGAAATCGCGGTCGGAGCGGCTGCGGCGTATGGAAAAGGGCGCATCATTCTGTTTGGCCAGAATGCCTACCTCAGCGGCGACGGCGGCGGTGATCACGCACAACTCATCGAGAACTGCGTGAAGTGGGCGGGCAACAAAGCGAAGCCGCGCATCGGCCTCAAAGGCGTAAAGGGGGCTGCTTTGGCTCAGCGAGGGCTGAAGGCGGAGGAATTCAGCACGGTGGAGAAAAAGAACCTGAGCGATTACGACGTGGTCATCATCAACACGCAAGGCGTGGTCAGCGCGGAGGAAGGCGCGGCATTGATTGAGTACATCAAAGGCGGCGGAGGCTTCATCGGCGGCATGACAGGCTGGGCGTATGGCCAGACGAGCGGCGGCAAGGACCTCGCGATCTCGCACGGCGTGAATCAGGCACTCATGGCCGCAGGCGTGGCGAACACCGACATGAGCGCTTTCGACCAACTTCGCTCGTTTGAGGCCCGCGTGGAGCTTCCGGCGATGATGAATGCCTCCGAGGCCATCACCGCGATCAAAAAACAGCGCGAAGGCGGCCCAGCACTCACGCCGGAGCAGATGAAGCAGGGCATGAACGCCATTCAGATCGCCATGGCGGCGCAACCACCGGATCGCAGCAATTTGAAGAACGCCGTCGCCGCCGCGCTCGGCAATGCGGGCACCGACGCGCCGATTCCCACGGCCAAAGCACCGCTCACTGACACGCAGCACGCCGCCGCACGTCTGCGCCTCGGCATGGAGACACGCATGCTGCGCCTCATGAGCGCGGAAGGCATCAAGGCACATCCCGCGCATGTCGAGTTCCCTGGCAAAGCGCCGGAGAATGCCCCGCGCACTGGCGCGGAGATCGCCATCACGCCGAGCATCTCCGGCTGGCACAGCACGGGCCTTTACGCCGTCGCGGGCGAGCCGATCACGGTCACGATTCCCGAAAAATACGCCGACAAAGGCTACGCCGTGCGCATCGGCTGCCACAGCGACACGCTTTACCATCTCGACAAATGGGAACGCGCTCCCGACATCACGCGCAGCGACACTTTGGCCACCGCCACGACGAAAACGGCCTCGGCCTTCGGCGGACTCATCTACATCGAGGTTCCCGGTCGCGCGAAGGACGACGAACCCTTCACCGTCGCCATCAAAGACGCCATCGCCTCGCCGCTCTTCGTGCTCGGCAAGGACGACGACGCCAAGTGGAAGGAAATCCGCCAGCGCCCTGCGCCTTGGGCCGAGATGGCTTGCGACAAGATGATTATCAGCTTCCCGCGCGAGGTCGCGCAGGCCATCAACAATCCCACCGAGCTCATGCAGTTCTGGAAAGCCACGGTCGAAGCTCAAGATGAGATCACCAACCAAGCCGCCGAGCGCACACGGCCCGAGCGCATCGTCGCGGATGTGCAGATCAGCGCCGGTTACATGCACAGCGGCTATCCCATCATGATCCCGACGAGCGCCGCGCCGGAGATGACCACGCTTACGCGCCTGAAATTCCCCGGCTGGGGCTTCTACCACGAGATCGGCCACAACCACCAGCGCCGCACCTTCACCTTCGACGGCACCGGCGAGGTCACGAACAACGTCATCGGCATGTATTGCTACGAGGCCGTCCTGAAGAAAGACTGGCTCATCGGCCACGGCGGCATCACCGAAGAATCGCGCAAAGATCACATCAAGAAGATCAAGGCCGCGAAGGACAAATGGCAGACGTGGAAGAGCGATCCCTTCCTCGCCCTCACCACCTACATCCAGCTCATCCAGGAGTTCGGCTGGGAAAGCTGGCGCAAATACCTGCACAGCTTCGACAGCACCGAATACGGCCCTGAACCCAAAGGCGACGACGAAGCCCGCGACCAGTTCCTCATCCGCTACTCCAAGATCGCCAACAAGAACCTCGCTCCCTTCTTCGACTTCTGGGGCATCCCCGTGAGCTCGTCCGCGAAAGCCGAGGTGAGCAAACTGGAGCCTTGGATGCCAAAGGGGCTGTGAGTGACGAAAGTCCCCAACTTCTTTGTCATGCTGCCTAAATGCGGTTCACTTCCCGGGGAAAACGGGAATGACCTTGTTGAGGAGGCCGGCACCGGTTTTGACGCCGTTTTCGAGGGTTTTGGAGGTGCCGTCGAGGAGCTGGCCGGGAAGTTTCGCCGCGTCCTGGCCGAGCAGCGGCTTGACAAGCACGTCCGCGGCCTTGTCCACGACCGCGCCAGGGGTGTCGAGCAGGAGGGACATGCCGGCGGCACCGAGCAGGCGCGCGCTGAGGTCCTCCTGGGGGGCGGCGGTGGTCCCGGCGACTTTGACGCGCGTCCAGTGCAGGCCGGGCGGCCCCTGGGGATGGGTCTCGATAAAGACGCGGTTCTCCGCGCCGGGCAGCCAGCGCAGCGTCTCCGGGGTGACGCCAAGCATGAAGTCCCCGTCGATGGCACCGCCGGGCTGGAGGCGGAGGGCGCCCTCGATGCGCAGCAGGCCGTTGGACTGCACGATGATCTTTTCCACCCGCGTGCCGCCGCCTGAGAGCGGGGCCGCGGTGGCGGTGGCGATGTCCAGGATGAGGCGCTTGAAACGCTCCATGCGTGTGTAAGCGGCCAGTTTGTCCAGCACGGGCAGGGCGGTGAGCACGCCGTCCTTGAGCGCCAGGTCCGCCGTCCATGCCAGGGGCTGCCCGCCACCGCCGGAGCACTCCAGGCCACCCTCCAGACGGCCGCTGAGGTGCTGCTGCCAGCCAGCGGCCAGCAATCCGCCCACCGGCACCTGCGTGGCATGAATCGAGGCCTGCCATGCGCCGGTGCGGAAGCGCACATTGCCGCGGACGCCGGCGGTAGCGGTCTCCTTCCAGCGCAAAGTGGATTCGGTGACTTGCAGGCGGTCCTCCGTGAGGCGGAAGGCGGCGGACCGCAGGTCGAGGCGCAGCTTTCCGTCCTGACCGGGAGGCTGGAGCGGTGTCTGCAAGTGGCCGCCCTCCACGCGCCCAGGGATGGAGAAACGGCCAGGGCCGGCGGCGGCGCTGTCGTAGGAGCCGAGGTGCAGGCGTGTCTGCGCGAGCTGCCAGCCGCCGCCGAGCACGAGCTGAAACTGCTCCGCGTCGAGGCCATCGAGCTCGATGGTCTTGGGCACATGGCGGTCGATCCAAGCCGGCAGGCGCAAGGTCGTGTCTGCGGACCCGTCGGAGGCGTGTGCGGACGGGCTGCCACTTTGGGTGAGGGTGAGCGCCTCCACTCCTACATTTTGAATGTGCCATGCGCCCCGGCGGATGGCACCAAAATTAACCGCGGCCTGCACGCCGGCGCCTTCGAGCTGCCAGCCCGATGCTGTTTCGACGGAGACGGCGGCGAGAGCGGCCGAGTCGTCGTGCCAGACGAGCGGGGAGAGGCTGGCGCGCCCGCCGAAGCGACCCTCGATCCACCCGGCGGCAGTCTGATGAAAGTCATCCGCGCGGATGAGGCGCTGCAAATAGCCGGTCACGAGCGCGGGCAGCGCCAGCACGAGCAGCAGGGCGAGCGCCAGCAGGCAGCCACACAGCCAGACGAGCCAGCGGGAGGAGGAGCGGCGTGTGGAAAGACGGCGGCGCATGGGGCGGTACGCGTGGGGGAGTGAAACGTGAGTCTTAAACGGGCACGGGACGCGGTTCACGCACCGCACGGCCTCACGCGTCACACGGCGCGCTTCACCGCGCGCGGGCCGGCTTGCGCGCGGCGGGGCGGCGCTTCAGGGGGCGCTTGAGCACGGGCTTGCTCACGACGGGCGCGACGACCGGGGCGGATTGGGCCTCACGGAGCTGGCGCAACTCCTTTTCCACCTCCGCGAGGCGGCGGGAGGTGGCCTCCAGCTTGCGCATGACGAGGCGGGCAACAAACTCATAGAGGGAGGCGTGGAAATCGGGGTCCTCCTCGCGCGGATGGATGTCCTGGAGGAATTTCTGGTCCACCGCGAGGCAGACGGCCTTGGTGGAGGCGATGACGGAGGCGAGACGTTTGTCCTGGTTCACGAGCGCGAGCTCGCCAAAGACCTCCCCGACGCGAGTGATGGCGGCCACCTTCCGGCCGCCGACGCGCACCTCCAACTCACCGCTGAGCAGGATATAGATGCGGGAGTCGATGCTGCCTTCCTTGATGATGCAGTCACCCGGCTCGCACTGGAGGAGGCTGCTGGAGTTCAGCACGTCGTCCAACTGGTCGTCGCTGAAGCTGGCGAGCGCAGGCACCGCGCGCAGAGGCGAGGGGTTCTGCGTCTCGTCGTGGATGTAGGCGAATTCTTTCATTATTTTGTGCCGGGATTCTGTCAGGAGACAGCATCCGGCGACAAGAAAATTTTACAGTTTCTCAGGGCTTCGGCGCGGGCTTGGCGGCGGCATCGTAGGCGGGCCAGAAGGCGGCGGGCGGCTGCAGATCCTTTGCCTCCTCGTCGAAGCGGGTGCCGATCTCCTGGAGCGGCAGAGCGCGCGCGGTGTCGATGCCCGCGGTGATGTTTCCCGGGGTGAAAACGAGGCGCGTGAGGCGCATGCCCGCCAGGGGTGACAGGTCTGTCACCGGCGTCTCGCCGATGTGCAGGCGCTGCAAGGCTCCGCCCCGGAGCGGGGCGAGGTTTTTGACCTTGGTGCGGTGGAGCGTGACGCTGACCAGCGGCATCGACTTCAGCGCGCTGATGTCCTCGACCGGGCAGTCCGTCAGCCACAGCATCTGGATGGGGCATTGGGCGATCCCGGAGATGTCACCGACCTGGGAGCCGACGGCGTTCAGCTCGATGAGCGGCATGTTTTCCAGCGCGCTGAGGTCGCGCACCGGGGTGCGGCTGAGGTAGAGCTTTTCCAGCGGCATGCCGCGCAGCGGGGAGAGGTCCTGGACCTGCGTGTTCTCGAGATAAAGCTCAACGAGCTTTTTGCCCTTCAAAGGAGCCAGGTCGGACACAGGGGTGTCGCTCAAATCGAGCGCCAGGGGCTCGATGTGCTCGACAAACTTCACGTTGGCGATTTTCGCGCCGCGCAGGCTCATGGCGATGACTTTTCCGCCCTCAATGTTGAACTCGCCGTTCCCCTCGTAGCCCGGATTGTGATACTTCACCTCCGTGTGCATCATCTCCGGTGTCCAATAGACCTTTTTGGTCTCCGGCACAGCAGGAGCGGCCGGTGGTGGCGCGGCAGCAGGCTTGGCGGCCTCCGCAGCCGGCGGGGAGACCGGGGCGGGCTCATTTTTCTTCGGTTCGTCACCGCAGTGGGTCAAAAAGAGCGGCGTAAGGATGAGGAGGCGCTTCATGCGCCTGCGGATGCCGGATTTCCATGCGGGATGCAAGTGTGAAATGTCCAGGCTCGTGGCGGCGGCCGGTGGAAATCACTCGTCGCCACGACGGTTTTCGTCATCATCGCGGCATGTTCGGCTTTCTTCCCGGCGCGTCCGCCTGCTGCCAGCAATCGGCGGCGGTGTATCGCGCGCATTTCTGCGGGCTCGGCACGAGCCTCCACGAGCGGCACGGAGCCTGGGCACGATGGCTGGTGAACCGTGACAGCACGCTTCTCACGCTGCTGGGCTCCGCGCTGGCACCCTGCTCCCCGCCGACGCGGCTGGCGACCTGCTGCAATCGTTTCGCGATGCCGCGCCTCCTGCTGGATGACAGCTCGGTCATGCAATACGTCTCCGCGGTGACGGTCTGCGGCCTGAGCGCGAAACTCGATGACGAGATCGAGGATGAGGCGGGGTGGCGACGCCGGGCTGCCCGGCTCCTCTCCCGATGCCTCGACGAGCCAGTCTCCGATGCGCTGGGATTGCTTCACGGCATGGGATTCCCGGTTCAGCAGGTGCGCGCGCATCTGGCGGGGCAAAAGTCTGTCGAAATCCAGGGCCAAAACCTTGCCCGCTGCGCGCGGCCGACGAGCGCCGCCTACGGCGAGATCGTCTCCCATCTCGCCTATGTGGCCGGCGTGCCGCAGGCGCGGGATGGCCTGCGGGAGATCGGCGAAAGCCTGGGCTTTCTCGTCTATGCGCGGGATGCATGGGATGACTGGGCGCGGGACAAGCGGCGCGGCCAGTTCAATCCGCTGCAGGCCTTTCCACAGCTCATGGGTCGTCGCGAGGCGGTGCTGCCATCCATGCGGGCGGCGGTGGAGCGCATGCGCGCCGTCCTGGCCGCGCTGCCGCTGCGCCGCCATCGGGATCTGGTGGCATCCGTGCTGGTCGGCGGCGCGGAGCAGCGGCTGGCCCAGGTGGCGGATGGCGGTGGTTTTGAGTCAAGGCCGCGCCCCAGCCTGGAAAAAGCCAAAGACCGGTCCAAGCAACAGCGGACAAGCTGCTGGGACGGATGCTGTGATTGCGGGCACTGCTGTGACGTCATCCAGTGCTGCAAGCCGGGCAAAGGCGGCTCCCACTTGGATTGCAATCCATGCGATGGCGACGGCTGCGGCTGCTGCGGGTGTGACTGCACCTGACACGCGCTGGAATCCGGGCGCGCATGCCATGTTCCCGCGCATCCCGCCAAGGCTCCGATTTGCCTCCAGCGCCCGCTTGCATCACGGCGGCTCCGTGGCATGAGCACGGCATGATGCATGATGTCCGCCGCTTCCTTTTCTCCCTCGCGATCCCGCGGCGGCGCGGCGTGACAGTGGCGAGGAGCGGCGGCGCATGAGCGGATTCACCGGCACTCTCAATCCGCAGCAGCGGGAGGCTGCGACGCACATCCACGGGCCGCTGCTCATCCTGGCGGGAGCGGGCACGGGCAAGACGCGTGTGATCACGGCGCGCATCGCGCACATGGTGAACGAGGGGATCGAGCCGCGGCACATCCTCGCCGTGACCTTCACCAACAAGGCCGCGAACGAGATGCGGGAGCGCGTGAAAGGCATGGTGCGCGACGGCTTGGGCAAAAAGATCGTCGTGGGCACCTTCCACGCCTTCTGCGCGCGGCTGCTGCGCGAGTTCGCGGAGCATGTGGGGTACAAGAAGAACTTCGTCATCTACAGCCAGTCGGAGCAGGAGAGCCTCATCAAGCAGGTGCTCAAGGAGCTTCTCACCGCGGAGGAGTCGCTGGACGCGGGCGTGATGCTCTCCCGCATCAGCAAGGCGAAAAATGACGGCGCCAGCCTGGGCAACGCGGAGGAATCCACCGACGCGGCGATCATGGAGCGTTATCAAAACGAGATGCGCGCGCGCAACGTGATGGATTTCGACGACCTGCTGCTGCTGGGCGTGCAATTGCTCGAAAAGACGGCCGAGGTGCGCGCGCAGGTGCAGGCGCGGCACCGCTTTGTGATGGTGGACGAGTTTCAGGACACAAACTCCCTCCAGATGCGCCTGCTGAAGGCGCTGGTGCCACCGCCGTTCAACGTGTGCGTCGTGGGCGATGACGACCAGAGCATCTACGGCTGGCGCGGCGCGGAGATCACGAACATCACGCAGTTCGAGAACTTCTTCCCAAACCCGCACGTCGTGAAGCTGGAGGAGAATTATCGCAGCACGACCCCCATCCTGCACACGGCGAACAGCCTGATCAAAAACAACGCCGGCCGCCGGCCGAAGAGCCTGTGGAGCCGCAATGAAAAGGGCGATGGCGTGCGCCTCGTGACCACCAGCGATGAAAAAGAGGAGGCGGACATGGTGGCGAAGGAGGTGGAGACGGCGCACTTCGCCGAGAAACGCCCCTGGGAGGACTTCGCGGTGCTTTTCCGCACGAACGACCAGTCCCGCGTGCTGGAGCAGGCCTTCCGCCAGCGGAAGGTCCCGTATCGCGTCGTCGGCGCGCGCAGCTTCTTCGACCGGCGGGAGGTGAAGGACATCGTGGCCTATCTGAAGGTCATCGCGAACCCGCACGATGACATCAGCCTGCTTCGCATCATCAATGTGCCGGCGCGCGGCATCACGCCCTCCATCGCAGAGCTGGCGCGGGAGCGCAGCATGGAGAAGCACCACAGCGTGTGGGTGGCGCTGTGTGATCCGGACTGGCAGCGCCAGGTGCCGGAAAAGGCGCGCGTCGCCGTGCGCGGCTTTGTGGCGCTCATCTCCAAGTACCACACCGCCGCGGCCACGCCGGGAACGATGCTGGGGCCGATGACCGATCTGCTGCTCAAGGAGACGGATTACCTCGCCTGGCTGAAGAAGGGCGCCAAGACGCCGGAGGACACCACACGCTGGGAAACCGGCGTGAACGAGATGTCGAAGACCATCCACGCCTACGACGAAAAGAACCGCGTGGACGGCCTGGGCGGCTTTTTGGACGAAATCTGCCTCGACGACGAGCGCGAGGACAAAGATGACATCGAGAAGAAAAAGGGCGTGTGCCTGATCACCATGCACGCCTCGAAGGGACTCGAATTCCCCGTCGTGTACCTGCCCGGGCTCGAACAAGGCATCCTGCCGCACCGCCGCAGCTATGAGGAAGGCCGTGTCGATGAGGAACGACGGCTGTTTTACGTCGGCATCACGCGCGCAAAGCAAAAGCTGACCATCAGCATGACGCGCAACCGCGTGAAATGGGGCCAGAAGCAGACCTCCCTGCCGAGTCCGTTCTTGAAGGAGCTCGACCGCAAGTTCATCCAGGAGATGGACTACACAAGGCACATGAAGGAGGCCGTCACTCAGGAGGAGAACACGAACTTCTTCGCCGGCCTGCGCGCGATGATGGCGGAGGGGTAGCCTGCGCGGCAGGAGCCATGCCTGTAAACCGCCACGGAGCCCCCATTCATCTTGAAAGAGCACGGAAGACCCGTGCTGTGCCCATGCAACCTCTCGGAACAGAGGTCCTTCCCTCCGACCTCCATTCAATACCAGTTTCGCGGTTTGCACCCAGCAATGCCGCCTCTCGCGTCTCAGCCGTTCGCTGATGGCAGGCGTGGGCTTGTAGCGCAAGGTCAGCGCCCTTCGCAATGCCTTGCTGCTTCGTGAGGATCGAAAGGCGAGTCCACACCGCTCTCTGAGGCGTAATTCACCGGCCAATCCCCAATTCCTAATGACAAAAAACCTTTCCATCCTCTCCGTCCTCTTATTTGCCAGCACGCTCAGTCTCTCCGCCCAGAGCGCGACGGCTACCACCACACGCTCGGTGGATCTTATTGACCCGGCGGCATTCGGTTTCGGCAGGCCGGGCTATATGGTGGACACGACGTTCATCGACACGCAGGACTTTGCGAACCGCCCGGGAGGGCTCGACTTCATGGAGGTGCGCACCATTCTGCCGCTGTGGACGAAGAAGATGAATGCGCTGCGCGTGAGTGCATCGCTGAGCTACAATTTGAGCGAGCTGGACTTCAACGGCTTCCTCGGCCTGCAACGCGAGACGCTGCACACGCTGGAGGCGCAGGTGAGTTTGTTTTGGCGGCCGGAGCAGTCGAAATGGTGGGGGCTGGGGTTCTTCACGCCGGGCGTGGGCACGGATTTCCAAGGGTTGTCGTGGGATGACTTCGAGGTCTCGGGCCTCGGATTGCTTGGCTATCGCTTCACAGACACGTTCAGCCTCGCGGGTGGCTTCTTTGCGCAATACGGCGCGCAGGAGGGGATGATCGTGCCGGCGCTGGGTTTCATCTGGAAGCCGGACCCGTTCATCGTGCAGGTGACGCCGCCGTTTGTGGTGCTGGGCTGGCGGGCGACGGATCGCGTGACGCTGAGCCTCAGCGCCTACCCGAGTGGCGGCTCGTGGGATGTGGAGGACCCGGCGGTGAACCGCGTGGAGCTCAATGGCTGGCAGACGGCCGCGTCGGTGATCTACCAGGCCACGGACCGCTTTTCCATCTCGCTGCGCGCCGGTGTGAATATCGGCGGCGAGCTTGAGTTGCGCGACGGGAACAACAATGTACTGGCGAATGAAACGCTGGAGTCGGCTCCCTTCGGGGCGGTGAACCTGCGCTGGCAGTTTTGATGCACGCATGACCCCACCCCTTCCAGATGAGGCCCGCTTTCGACGGCTCTTCGAGAACATCGGTGACGTGCTGTGGTTCAAGGAGCTCAATCCCGCGCGCTTAACCTATGTCAGCCCCGCGTTTGAACGCATCTGGGGCCGCGGCATGGCGGAGCTGCAGCGCAAACCGGGCCTGTGGGAGGATGGTATTCATCCGGAGGACCGGCCCGCCGTGCGCCAGGCGCTGCGGGCGTGGTTCAGCGGGGAAAAGCCGGACTACGAGGTGCATTACCGCGTCATCGGAAAAAAAGGCGAGGTGCGCTGGCTGGCAGATCGCGGCATCATTCTGGGCCGCAAGAACGGCAAGCCTTATCAGATCGGCGGCATCGCGCGTGACATCACCGAGCGCGAGGCCGCGGATGCGTCCCGCAAACGCCTCGCCGCCGTGGTGGAAAACTCCGACGACGCCATCATCACGCTCGATCTCGATGGCGTGATCCAGACGTGGAATGCCGGCGCGGAGCGCATCTTCCAATACACCGAGAAGGAAGCCGTTGGACGAAATGTGAGCTTTCTGCGGCCGCTGGAGGCGGCGGATGACGAGGCTGTTTTCCGCCGTCACATCCGCCAAGGAAAACGCATCGACCACTACGAGACGCATCGCGTGCGCAAGGACGGCCGCGTGATCGACATCTCGCTCTCGATTTCACCTTTGTTCGACTCCAGCGGCAAGATCACCGGTTTTTCCAAAATCTCGCGCGACATCACGCAGCGGAATGTGGACAGGCGCATGTTTCATCAACTGCTCGAGTCCGCGCCGGACGGTTTTGTCATTCTCAATGCCGGGGGCATCGTGCGCATGGCCAATGCACGCACGGAGGTGCTCTTTGGCCTGCCACGGAAAAAAATCATCGGCGCACCTTTTGAGGCGCTGCTGCCCGCGGAGGACCGTCATCGCTTCAGCGCGTGCCGGCGCGAGTTTTTGCACCAGCCCGCCCGCGCGGAGAAATTCCGTGGCATGCATCTGAACGGCCTGCGGCGTCGCGGCGGACCGTTTCCGATGGAGATCAGCCTCAGCCAGGTGGAGACGCCGGAAGGGCCGCTCATCATCATCGACATCACTGACATCACCGAGCGCAAAGAGGCCGAGCAGACCATCCGCCAGCTAAACGCGGAGCTCGAGCAGCGCGTGCAGGAGCGCACCGCCGCGCTCACCGAGCAGATCGCCGCGCGCCTGCGGCTGGAGGAGGAGCTTCTCAACATCAGCGAGCGCGAGCAGCGCCGCATCGGCCAGGATTTGCACGATGATCTCGGCCAGCAACTCGCGGGCGCGTGGATGATGGCGGAAGTACTTCAGCGCAGGCTGGAGGCGGAGAAATCCCCGCGTCATGCCGAGGCGAAAAAGATCGGTGGCCTGCTGCAAAAGGCTCTCGCGCACACGCGCGGTCTCGCCCGTGGCCTGCACCCCGTCGCGCAGGAGCAGGGCGGTTTTGCGAAGGCGCTCGAAACCCTCGCGGCGCAGTCCGGCGAGCTGTTTGGCGTGAAGTGCCTCTTTGAATGCGAGAAAGCGCCGCCGATCGACGACGAGGCCGTCAGCACGCATCTTTATCGCATCGCGCAGGAGGCCATCAGCAATGCCGTGAAGCACGGCGCGGCCAACACCGTGCGCATGCAGCTCACGCGTGCCGCCCTGACCATCACCGACGATGGCAGCGGCCTGCGCGATCCTTTGCAAAGCGAAGGCATGGGCATGCGCATCATGCGCTACCGTGCCGAGATGGCCGGCGGCACACTCAGCGTGCGCAACGGCCGCAAAGGCGTCATCGTCACCTGCCAGTTTCACCCCACGACTCACCATGCCGAAAAAACAGCCGCAAAACGACATGCCCGCCAAAAAGCGCGTCCTCATCGTCGATGATCATCCGATCTTCCGCGCCGGTTTGACCGGTCTCGTGAACCTCGAGGCCGAACTCACCGTCTGCGGCGAGGCCAACGACGCCACCCAGGCCATGCACGCCCTCGAAAAGCTGCATCCCGACCTCGTTTTGCTCGACATGAGCCTTCCCGGCAAAGGCGGTCTCGAGTTGCTCAAGGACATCCGCTCCCTCTCGCCGCAGACGCCCGTGCTCATCATCTCCATGCACGACGAGACGCTGTATGCCGAGCGCGTCATCCGCGCCGGAGGCCGCGGCTACATCATGAAGCAGGAAGGTCCCGAAAAGATCGTGCAGGCCATCCGCAAGGTGCTTTCAGGCAGCATCTCCGTCAGCGAGCGCATCGCCGCGCAGATCCTCAACGCCATGTCCGGCGGCAAAGGTGAAGCGAGCAACTCCGTCAGCACGCTGACGGATCGCGAGTTCGAGGTGTATCGCCTGCTCGGCCAGGGCAAGGAACCGCACGAGATCGCCCGCACGCTCCATCTCAGCATCAAGACCGTGGACACCCACCGCGCCCACATCCGCCAAAAGCTCGGCCTGCGAAACGCCACCGAACTCATCCACCACGCCACCCGCTGGACGGCAGAGCAGGGATGAGGTGCGTGGCTGGATCGGTGACAGGCGCTCATCCGCTTGCTGATGCGTGCCGCGAGAAGCTGCGCATGGCAGCACCAAATAGTGGACGCAGCATGGTGTTCATGAATTCGGACCTCGCCCCCATCCGTCAGCCTGCCGGCTTTTCCATTCGCTCGAAGTCCCGTATTCCCGTCGTGGCCGTGCATGACGGCCCGGGCTCCGCTCCACGCGTGCAGCAGGCGCGGGAGCAGATGCAGCGCCTGCTCGGCGGCTCGCCGCGGGTGCAGTTTTACTCATGGGCCTTTCATCATCTGGAGGCGCTGGATGTGCGGGCGATGGCGCGTCATATCGCGGAGGCTGCGCCGCTCATTCTGCTCGCCAGCGCGGACGGCCGCCCGCCGGAGCAGGTGGAGCGCTGGCTGGATCAGAGCCTCATCGAGCAGGAGGAGGAGCGGGCGCTGCTCGTGGCGCTGGAGGATAGCCAGGGGCAGCTGTGTTCCTTCACGGGCCGCCTGGCTTCCAGATGGTCCACGCGGCATGTGTGTGCCACGCAGCTCGATGCGGACCCGCAGCGCGAGTGGGTGCTCAAAGCCTTCGAAAAACGCCTCAACGGGACCGCCAGCATGGAAAGCGAGAGCGCCGATGATTTCACCGAAAGGCCTGCGGCATGCCGAAACACCGCGCCAGCACCCGCCGACCTGCCGGTGATCATCACCGCGCCGCATCTGCGCGAGGAGATCCGCATGCGGGCTTATCACCTCTGGCTGCACGCAGGCCGTCCGCACGGCCAGGAGCTGGATTTCTGGCTGCGGGCGGAACGCGAGTTCCTGGAGCGCCAGTCCCGGGCCGTCGCCGCCGGACCGGAGCACTGGTGAGGCCTTCTCAGCCGTTTGCTGAGATGCGCGGAGCGAGGCTGCTCATTGGTGCGCCCCGGAGCTCATGCCAGCATCTCGATTGTCATCAACAAACACCATGAAAACACAACTCCTCATCCTCCTCGCCTCCACGATGGCACTCGTCTCCTGCTCCAGCACCGACAAGCCTCTGCCCGTCGTCCTCCGCGATGGCGAGGACCTCGAAAACCGTCACAGCAAAGGGAGCTGGCTCCCCCACAACTCCTGATGCTGTCGCCCCTCTGACGGGAGCCGTGCGTGCGTCCAAATAACCCCTGGCCATGCCCGCGGACGTGCCGCGGCTCCCGTTGGAAACCTCTCCCAAACCACTCCACACATGATCATTCAACTCGACTGGTTCGGCTGCGAGCCCCGCACGAAGTGGGAATCTCTGATTCATCAGACGCTCGAGCAATTCGCCGCCTTGAAACCCATCTCGCGTGCGCAGGTGCGCATCGAGCAGCTCTCGCAGCACACGCCGCCGTATCATCTCTCCGTCATGCTGAGCATTCCCGGCCCGGATGTGCTCGCACGCGCCGCCGGCCACACCTTTGACGAAGCCCTGCTGAAGCTCACCGCCTCCGTGCGCAAAACGCTCACCATGCGTGCCATGAAAGTGCGCGAGCTCGATTCAGCGCCGCGCGGCGTGAAGGCCATGCATCGCGGCTAGTTCGCTGAAAACGCCTCAACTCCTCCCCCAACCATGAAAACCAGCCAGCTCTTCACTGCCTTCAACCTCACCGCAGCCGCGTGCATGCTCCCCGTGCTCGTCCTCGTGGGCATGGAGAGCCTGGCTGCGCCCGCGCAGTCTGTCGCACCCCGCGTGCTGGACCGCGTGGAGCTCCACGCCCTCGAAAACATCGCCCGCCGTGCCGAATCGATGATGGAGGTGTCAAACGTCGTGCCCACCCGCGTGTGGCCGCATGCCGTCACCGATGCGCGTGGCCGCCAGGGCATCTTCATCAGCAGCATGCGCCCGCTGTTCGAGGCGAAGGATGAGCGTATCGTGCGCGCGAAGCGCGCCTGGGTCGTGCTCGGCCTCATCGCCGCGGTGAAATACGCCGAGGGCAGCCAGCTCGGCCACATCGCCTTCACCGATGCCGATGGGCTGCAAGGCGAGCGCTACTACTACGACCTCGACATCGCCCCGGCCCGCGAGATCCAGCGCGATCTGCTCCGTGGCCGTCTCGCGCTCGAAGAGGCCTTCGACGTCATCGCCGCCCGTTGGGAAAAAGTCACTTCCAATCATGACCTCGCTCTCCAATGAACCACCGCAGACCGCCCACCACTGGTCTTGCCACCATGCAGGAGCCTTCACCCGCCGGTGAGCCACCGCACCACCTCACTCACCGGCACTGGGTGCCTTCCTTCCTCAATTTTCTTCTCTACCTCCCGCCGCATGCGCCAGCTCCTGCTTTCGACCTTTCTCCTCCTCCCATCGCTGCGCGCCGCCGTCGGTGATCCGCAGCTCGCCACCGATCACCCGTGGTATCCGGGCGAACTCGCGATGTCGTCGTTTGAGCAGCTCGCTCAAACGGCCGCGGAGCAATACGAACGCACCACCGGTAACAAAGCCGACAGCGATCATCACAAGGCGCTCGCCGCGTGGTTCTTCCGCAACACGCACTATGCCCACGGCGAGGAAGGCAAAGAAAACCTGTGGGGCAAAGGCTTCTCCAACGACACGCAGCATGCTACGCGCGATTACTGGACCGGGCTCTTCGCGCATGGCTTCGGCCTTTGCGGAACGACGCATGCGCAGTGGACCGCGGAGCTGGATGCGCTGCTCGGCCCCTGCCGCAGCCGCGTCACCGGCACGCACGGGCACAACAGCCTCGAAGTATTCCTCAAAGGCGGCGCGTATGGCGAAGGACGCTGGGCACTGCTCGATCACGACCTCTCCACCGTCATTTACGATACCTTGGGCACCTCGCTGCTTGGCCTCGATGTCATCTCGCAACATCATGAGCGCTTCACGCGACGCGATTTCCATCCCGAGCGTCAAAAAGGCTGGCTCGTCTGCGCTTTGCACAAAGATGATGCCAAATCGTATTCGTCGTATCGCAGCGCGGAGTATCGCGCCGGCTACGCAGGCGCTCCGCCGCTCGTGCAGCTCCGCAAGGGCGAAAGCCTCCGCCGTTGGTTCGAGCCCGGACTCGACGATGGCAAAACCTTCGTCTTTTGGGGTCGCAATCCGATGATCAAAGGCATTCCCGGCCCTGAGCGCTCGCGCACCTGGGTGAATCAGCCGGAAAAGATGCACGGCTCGCAAAACGGCACCCCGCACATCGACGGCCAGGCACGCTATGGCAATGCCGTGTATCACTGGCGGCCCGATTTTGCCGATGGCGTCGTCAGCAGCGATGAAAAGCACGTCACGCTCGAGTTTTTCACGCCTTACATTATCGGCACCACACCGCCGGATGACAGCGAGTGGGGCATCTACAAGCCCGGCGGCAAAAACGGCCTCGTTTTGCGCGGCAGCGCCACCTGCACCGTCGCCGTCTCCAC
Source organism: Verrucomicrobiaceae bacterium (assembly GCA_015075365.1). Classification (GTDB taxonomy): domain Bacteria; phylum Verrucomicrobiota; class Verrucomicrobiia; order Verrucomicrobiales; family Verrucomicrobiaceae; genus Prosthecobacter. The sequence goes on along the minus strand of JABTUN010000001.1, from coordinate 2,555,023 downwards.
CGATGGCGGTGCGTCCTGGAATGACGCAGGCACCTTCCGCGATGGACTCGACCTCACCGATCACGTCAAAGGCCACCGCCAGTATCATCTGCGCTTCGATGCAGCGGCTGCGCAGCTCCAAAAAGCAAACATCGCCATCACCACCGTCTGCCAGGCCAATGCAGCCACGTTTCCGCGCTTGAAGGAAAACGGCACGCGCATCCGCTACGAGGCCAGCGGCCGCGGCATCGTCAGCTACGGCCCGAACAAGCAACAAGCCGCGCCGCGCATCATCGACGGCGCGTTCGATTCGCCGAAGGTCACGCTCGAGTTCGCCACACCGCGCGGCGAAAGCATTCAGGGGCTGCACGTGGCCACGCAGATCGCCTCCAGCAATCCACCGAGCCCCGACATCGCTTATCACATCGATTGCTCGCTCGACGGCGGCCAGACGTGGACCTCCATGCTCAAAGGCGGCCGCATCGAGCGTCGCGGTGCCGAGCCTGCGGATTTCTGGTCGCAGTCGATGTGGAGCGCCGCGCTCAACCTGCCGGAAAACACCGCCAGCAACGTCCGTGTCCGCTTTCACAACACCGGCGGCAAGCGCTACCTCCGCGCTGAAGGCCATCTGCTTTATCCCGTGAGCGGCACCGCCTCGAAAGTCACCTTCGCCTGGACTGACAGCACCGGCGAGCACCAGCAAACCAAACACCTCGACCACCGCGAAAGCTGGGAAATCCCCACGCACCAGAAAGTGAAGACCCGCTGGGTCGAGATCGCTCATCCGTGACTTTGGCAAGAACATTCGCGGACAAGAAAATTTCCCCAAGCCTCTCTCAATCCAATATTCTTGCCCCCAAATCTTCCTGCCAAAACCGATGAACCCCAGCGCCACCTACATCGCCCTCAATCGCGCCACCTTTGGCCCCACGATGGAGGAAATCGCCCGCGTCGAAAGCATCGGCTGGAGTGCGTGGGTCGAGGAGCAGCTCAAACCGGACGCGTCGGCAAAAGACGACGCCGTGAAGCGAATCGCCGCCCACAAGCTCGAAATCGAATACGAGCACGAGGGCATGATGGCGCCCGCGATGATGATGAAGGCCGAAAAGCCCGCCATGATGGCTGCGCAAGCCCCCGACGGCAAAAAGGCCGAAAAACAGAAGTTCAAGGTGAAGGAGAAACGTGCCCTCACCGCGCTCGACAAGCCGCTGGAGCAGCTTTTCCGCGTCCAGCGCCAGGACGACTATCCGTATCAGGAAGTCGAGCGCTGCTCCTTCGAGGTCGAGGTCGCCACGCTCATTCGCGCCTGCTACTCCAAATGGCAGGTGAAGGAGTTGCTCGTCGATTTCTGGCACAACCACTTCAACGTCAACATCGACGCCGACAACACCATCCGCGCCATCTGGCCCGCGTATGATCGCGATGTCATCCGCCGGCATGCGCTCGGCAATTTCCGCGAGCTGCTGCAAGCCGTCGCGCAGGGCCTGCCGATGCTCTATTACCTCAACAACCGCAGTAGCAAGGCCAGCCCGGCGAACGAAAACTACGCCCGTGAGCTCTTCGAGCTGCACACGCTCGGCGCGGAGCACTATCTCAATCATTTGTACAAAAAATGGCGCGAGGTGCCCGGCGCACTCGATGGCAAGGCGGAAGGCTTCATTGACCAGGACGTGTATGAGGCCGCGCGGGCCTTCACCGGCTGGACCGCCGCCGACGGTGAATATTACGACGACGGAAAGCGCTTCCCCGAGACCGGCGGTTTTCACTACCACGCGCCCTGGCATGATCCGTATCAGAAGCGCGTGCTCGGCGTCGAGTTGGAGCCGAATCAACCGCCGCTTGCCGATGGCATGGCCGTGCTCGACCTCGCCGCCTTTCATCCCGGCACCGCCATCTACTTGAGCCGCAAACTCTGTCGCCGCTTCATTGCTGACGAGCCGAACGAAGACCTCGTCAAACGCGTCGCCAAAGTGTGGAGCGAGCACGCGAAGTCGCCCGATCAAATCGCGCACGTCATGCGCGAGATTTTGCTCTCACCGGAGATGCAGGGCGGCTTTGGGCAGAAGACCAAGCGCCCGCTCGAATACCTCTGCGGCTTCATCCGCGCCACCGGCACCGATGTGCGGCCGGACGGCGACATCGTCTGGCGGCTCGGCGAATGCGGCCAGCGACTCTTCCAATGGGGCGCGCCCACCGGCCATCCCGACACCGCCGACTACTGGCAGAGCCCGAACAGCCTGCTCAAACGCTGGCAGCTAGCCCGCGATCTCGCCACCGGCGGCTTCGATGGCGACGTCGTGCGCATGAACCTCCTCCGCAGCACGCCGCCGGACAAAAAGACCTGGCAGGAAGTCGCCGAGCACTGGCTCGACCGCCTCGCGCCCGGCCTGCTCGATCCCAACACCCGCGACGAGCTCATCACCTGGTTCCGCGAATACGACGACGACGGCAAACCCCGTCATCACGAAGCCGACGCCGAAATCACCCTCGACGAATCCGACCTCGCCGACCACCTCGGCGAGCTCGTCGCGTTGGTTGCCGCCACGCCGGAGTATCAATTGAGATGACGTTGGTTTGGCAAGAAGATTGGAGGGCAAGAATATTTCCCTGAATCCTCTGCATCTAAACTTTCTTGCCCCAAAATCTTCCTGTCAAAAACATGCCGATCCAAGCCCCCATCACCTTTCCGCGTCTGACCGAGGCAGAGATGCTGGAGGTGGATTTTGCGCTCATGGATCATGCTTTTGCCTGCCATCGCGAACTCGGGCGGCTTTGCGATGAACTCAATTACCAGGCCGATCTGGCAGAAAGACTCATCGGTGCTGGATTTGAGAGCGTGGTGCGCGAGATGCCCGTCACGATGACCTTCAGAGGATTTCGCAAGGTTTACGAACTCGATCTCGTCGTGGCAGACCGCGTCATTTATGAGCTCAAAGCCGCCTCATCCATCACCAAGGCTCACATCGCTCAATTGCTGAACTACCTGCTCATGGTGGGCAGCAATCGCGGCAAGATCATCAACTTCAGGCCCAACTCGGTTGGCAGCGAGTTTGTCAACGCCCCGGTGATGCCGGAGGCACGCTTCCGCTATCAAGTGACTCGTCATCACTGGACCGCGCCAGACTCCTTCACCCAACTCGTGCTCGATCTGCTGGCTGATCTCGGAGCAGGCTTGGAGACCCCTCTCTATCTCCAGGCACTCACCTGGCATCTCGGCGGTGAAGACAAAGTCGATCGGCTGCTGCCTCTGCGGCGCGGCAGCATCCAACTCGCCGCACAGCGCTTCCATCTTTTGAACGACCACGAAGCCTTCGCCGTCACCGCCTTCCCATCCAACAGCCTCCGTCGCCAGCAAAAGCACCTCCAAAACCTCCTCGATCTCAGCCCGCTCAAATCCATTCACTGGATCAACACCACCCTGCAAGAACTGCATCTCCAAACACTGAACCGTTGATTCTCGGCAAGAAGATTAACGGGCAGGAAAATTGTCCCAATCCCTTCTGAACCCAATTTTCTTGCCCCCAAATCTTCTTGCCAAAACCCTGACCGCCATGAACCGCCGCACATTCCTCTGCTCTTCGCTTGCTGCACTCACCGGCAGCCGCATCTCCAGCCTCACCTTCGCCGCCGATGCTTCGCAAAGCCGCGATCACCTGCTCGTCGTGCTCTTCCTGCGCGGCGGTTGTGATGGCCTGCATCTCCTCGGCCCCGCGAACGACAAAGACTACATCGCCGCGCGGCCTGAATGGCTGCGTGTCACCGAGTCCGGCAAGTTTGAAGGCCTCGCGCTCAAAAACGGCTTCAACGGCGTCGATATGCGACTTCACAAAGAAGCCGGCGCGTTGAAGGAACTCTACGACAGCGGCCACCTCGCCATGGTGCATGCTTGCGGCCTGCAAAACGGCACGCGCAGCCACTTTGAGGCGCAGGACATGATGGAGCGCGGCGTGGCCGATCAAAAAGACATCAGCGTCGCCAGCGGCTGGCTCACGCGCACCATCGAGGCCCTCTCGCCGCGCGGATTGCTGCCTGCGGTGGCTGTCGGCGGCGAATTGCCGGACTCGCTCCTGCATTCCAAAGTCGCCGTCTCCATGACCGAGGCACGCGACTTCAATTACGGCCACGAGCGCCAGGTCGCCCTGCTCAAGCGACTCTATGAAGGCCGCGAAAGCATCCACCGCACCGGCAAACTCACGCTCGACACCATCACCGCGCTGCAAACCAAGCTCCCGCGTGATGGCGATGGCAACGTGCAGGACTACACCCCCGAAAAAGGCGTCAGCTACGAGGACATCGGCGGCCTCGGCGACAGTCTCCGCAGCCTCGCGCAGATCGCGAAAATGGACGCCGGCCTCCGCGTCGCCACCGTCGATTACGACGGCTGGGACACGCACGAGAGCCAGGAGTATCGCTTCAGCGAGCAGGTCAGCGAGCTCAGTCGCGCCCTCGCCGCCTTCTACAACGACATGAGCCGCTTCCATTCGAAGATGACCATCGTCGTGCACACCGAGTTCGGCCGTCGGCTCAAATCGAATCAAAGCGAAGGCACCGATCACGGCTACGGCGGCGTCCACATGGTCCTCGGCAGCGGCGTGAAAGGCGGCCGCCTCTACGGCGACTGGCGCGGCCTCGCCAACGAGCACCTCGACGAAGGCGCCGACCTCGCCATCACCACCGACTACCGCACCCTCCTCACCGAAGTCCTCACCAAACGCGTCGGCATCGACGACGTGAAGAGCATCTTCCCCGGCTTCGAGATGAAGCAGCCGCTCGGCATCGTGTGAGGCCATCGATTGGCAAGAACATTCATGGGCAAGAAAATTTCCCCACGCCTCTGAATCCTAATCTTCTTGCCCCAAAATCTTCCTGCCAAAAACCCATGCGGTTCCTCCTGCTTCTCACGTCATCCGCCTTCGCGCTCGAATCACTCCCGCAAGGCCCCGGCATCTCGAAAGCTCATCCCGGCGACTCCGGCATCGAAAAGCATCCCGCGGTGCTTCTCGCCGAAAACTTCGAAGAAGGCACGCTGGAGGCCCTGAAGCCGCGTTGGAACGAAATCGAGAACAAGGACGCTCGAGTGCTCGAAATCGTGAACGACCATCCTGCGGCCAGCTTGGGCTCCAAATGCCTCCAAGTCACCGCCACGCTCGGCGAGAACACCGGCGGGCATCTTTTCAAGCGACTCGATCCCATTCAAACTCGCGTCTTCTCGCGCTTCTACGTGAAGTTCGCCGAGGATGCGCCTTACCTGCATCACTTCAGCGGCCTCGGTGGCTACAACCCGCCCACCAACTGGCCGCAAGGCAGCGCCGGCAAGCACGCTGCGGGCGACACGCGCTTCAGCGCCCGCATCGAGCCAAATGGCAGCTACGGCACGCTCGCCGCGCCCGGCGGCTGGATGTTTTACACCTACTGGCACGACATGAAGCAAAGCACCGACGGCGGCTTCTGGGGCAACGGCCTGTGGCCCGAAGGCAAACCCGGCCCGCCACGCGGCCAGTGGCAATGCGTCGAGATCATGGTGAAGTGCAACGACATCGGCCAGAGCAACGGCGAGCTCGCCCTGTGGCTCGATGGCAAGCTCACCACCCACATCGGCCCCGGCACCAAAACCGGAAAATGGACCGGCGAAGGATTCGACGTGCTCAAGGACGGCCAGCAGACATTCGAAGGCTTCCGCTGGCGCACCGTCCCCGAGCTCGCCGTCAGCTACTTCATGCTCAGCCACTACGTCACCGAAAACGCCTACCGCCAAAACAACGTCGCCAATCCGCCCAATATGAATCGCGTGTGGTTCGATGACATTGTGATCGCCACGGAGTATGTCGGGCCCATTCACCGGCGCTGAATCACAGAAAGTGGTGCAGCCGTCTCGGCTGCGAAAGATGAGTCCGGAGGACTCAACCACACTCTTTCACTCCGCCACTTCGACTGAGCATGCAATTAAGTGCATTCACGCGAGCATGTGAACCTTTTGAGCGGCTTTGTTGAAGTTCTCAAGCAAGCCAGCTATCGCTCATGGCATGAAATCACAGGCAGCATTCTTTTTTGGCTCTGGAATATCATTCGCTTCCGAGATGCCGTCGGTTCAAGAAATCACAGCATCCGCTCTTAGTGGTGACTGGCATTTTAACAGTGTTGGTCGTTTCTATGCAGGCCTCAATCCCAACCCGCTGATCCCGGACAACATCACCCCCATCGTGACGAAATTCCTGAGCAAGGTTGCTGATTGCGCAGCAGACTATCGAGCGGAGTTGGCGCGTCCAGGATCCGGCAGCAAGCCACATTACGAAGATCTGTTCAGTCTTGCCGAACAGGCAGCACGGGCGGAAACGGATCATGTGCCAAATTTGGCAACAGTTGAGTTTTTGCGCCGACTTCGTCGCGATACCGCATCGCTCCATTGTGGCTATAAAGGCGGGCCATCCGGGCTGGATGGGTTCGTGGGCCTCGCGACTGACACGTGCGAATTTCTCCACTGGGTAGTTGACGCTAAATTGCGAACTGGCGGGAGCACGAGGCAAGGCCTTGGCGTAATCTCCAAGACCGCCATGGCAGTTGATGAGTTGGATATCTTCACACTGAACCATGACACATTAGTCGAGCAGCAATTGATGGATGATGGTATCAGTGAGGTAGAGACTGGGTTTGACGACCGAACTCACGGTCAGTTTTCCGTGTATAGCAGCCGATGGTGGAAATCCACCACAGCGCATCGTAAGCGTGTAAGATTGCTCAAACTTCATGGTTCGTTGAATTGGTGGCTTTTCGAGTTTCCAAATTGGAATGGTGGCACGAGACAGTATGCAATACCCGATGGTGATCCTGACCACAGCAAAGACGAGACAGGCCATATCGTTCGACCTATATCCTGGAAGGCTGCTTTTCTGTCCGGCACGATTGTCAAAGAACTGCGTTATGGCCTGGGTTTCTGGGGCGAGCAGATTGAAGTATTCAGGGAAAGCCTTGCCAAACACTCTCACCTTATTTGCTGCGGGTATGGCTTCGGTGATTCTGGTATAAACTTGCGTATAGATCAGTGGATGCACGACCGTCCGGACCCTGGCAATCGACTTGTCATACTAACTCCAGACGATCCTGATGAGTGGATTCAGGACAAACCTTTTTGGTTAATCAGGCACTATCAAGCGAACCACGTGTTGTTTGTTCCAAAGTATTTGAGTGATTGCGATACAGAAGACTTGAAGCCCTTTTTCGATCCACTGTAGTCCCTGGATCAGGGCTTTCGATGCATTGCGTATGACGGTAGCAACAAACGAGTTTTCCCACGGATGAAGCACCGTAGTCCCGGGGACACTTCTTGGTTGGGGATGTCACTCCACCACCTCGACCACCGCGGCGAGTTGATGCGGTTGAGCGCCCAGCTTCACTCGGGTGCCGTCGGTGCATTTGTTGACGATCGTCGAAGCCATGTCGCGAACGGCCTTTTGCAGTCGAGCCTCGTCAGGATGCTGTTTGGCGAGGGCGTGAAGCTCCGGTAAGGCCTCCACCGTGATGCCCATGGCATCAAACTCATCGAGCAAGGCACGAATCGCAGGCAACGCGACCGCATCGACCTCCGCTGAGCGACCGAGATCGGCCAGCGCACGCAAAATGATCACATGGTAAACCGTGCGCGCATTGTGCGCATCGAGCCAGCGACCGTTCTTCGCCTGACCAGGCGCGACACCGACGCGAAACTTCTCCAACGCGGCCTCCTGCATGCCCGCCCGCGACAGCAGCGACACGGAGAAGGCATTGTAATTGAAATTCGCGCAGCACTTTTGCTTCGCCGCCCATTCCGCGGCACGGCGACCGGCGGCGAGATAGCTTTCATCCTTCAACAACTCACCCGCTCGCAACAAAGCCACGCCACACACACCCGTGTCGAATTGCGAGCCACCATCCGGATCGGGCGTGATGATCCAACCGTCTTCAATCGTGATAGAGCCGTTTTGGAGCTGTTTGGTCGTCATATCGCCAAAACGGATGTTTTTGCCGCGCAGGTCCGGGAACGGAAAATGGCCCTGCGGCTGCTGAAGCCTCAAAAGCACGCCTGCGGTGCCTCGCAGCAGCTTGTCGAGGTCCGCGACACGTTCCGGCGCATGCAGCGCGACATGCGGCTGCATCGTCACGCACGCGTCGAGCACGTAGGCATACACGCGGACCATTTGATCTGGCAAAAGCTCGCCTTTCATCAAGGCGCGCATCGCGCGGCCCTGCGTCTCCAGCGCGGCGAGGAAGAGCTTCACCGCCTCGGCACGACTCAGCTTCAATTCAGAAGGCTTCTGCCCCATGCGCCGGCCATCCGGCACGCCCGCTTGATCGCCGAGGATGCCTACCATCGCCGTTGTGATCTCACGCACCGCGTTCGCATCGCCCGAAGCCATCGCCGCGGCGAATTTCGGCCCCTGGGCCTTCAGCGCAGTCTCCATCGCCGCCGTGGGATGAAACAACGGCTGCCCGGCCATCGACCAACCACCGGGATCAATGCCCACCGCCTTCTCCGCCTCGCGCAGCTGCTCCTCTGCCTCCGCCGGAAGCCCCGCTTTGAACTCACGCGCCAATGTCTCCACCCGCTGCACCAGTTCCCGATCATTCCGCTCCCGCGCGATCTGCCGCGCCATTCGCAAACGTGCCTCCGCTTCGTCAGGTGTGAGCGCTTGGACGGTCGTGGAAAGCAAGGAGGTCAGCAAAATGAGGCGAAGAAGGGGCATGACGATCTGTGTCCGATGGACGCTTCGTGTATGACATCCTGCATCAGCCATTTTTGTCACACACGGTTCACGCAACCGAACCTGAGCCGGCGTGTTCCTGCGGGACGTGAAAACTCCCTTCCCAACAACACACGCTCTCAACATGAACCACCGTCGAATGCTCCGAACGCTGATCTTGCTGGCCGCTTGCTTCGTTAGCATCGAGTCGATCGTGATGGCGGAGCCGCTCGCCGCCGGCGACCACACGCGCACGGTGAAAGTCGGCGAATTGAATCGGCGCTACCAGATTCATGTGCCGGGCAGGTATGATTCGACGAAGGCGATGCCGGTGATCATCGCGTTTCACGGCGGTGGCGGCAATCCAGCGAGCATGGTGCGGCTCAGCGGACTGAATGCGAAATCGGAGGAAGCCGGATTCATCGTCGTGTATCCCTTTGGCACCGGACGGCTGGAGAACCAGTTGCTCACCTTCAACGGCGGAGGGTGTTGTGGCTATGCGATGGAGAACAAGATCGACGACGTCGCCTTCACGGCGGCGCTGCTCGATGACCTCGCGACGGTGGTGAAGGTCGATGCGAACCGTGTCTATGCCACCGGCCTCTCGAATGGCGGCATCGTGTCGCATTACGTCGCCTCCGAGTTGAGTGAACGCATCGCCGCCATCGCGCCGGTCGGTGGTCCGCTCATGATCGACGCGGTGAACGCGAAGCGCGCCGTGCCGGTGATGCATTTCCACGGCACCGCCGACGCCTTTGCGCCATTTCAGGGCGGCTACGGCAGGGGAACCTTCGGACGAAGCAAGGGCGTGACGGACTTCCGCTCCGTTGAGCACACGATTCAAACTTGGGTGAAAAACAACGGCTGCAACGCCGCGCCCGAAGTCGTCCCGCTGCCCGACAAGGCCGCTGACGGCATGAAATGCACGCGCAAGACCTGGAGCGGAGGCCGCGACGGCAGCGAGGTCGTGCTCATCGAGATCGAAGGCGGCGGACACACTTGGCCCGGCATGAAACCCATCGTCGAGATGCTCGGCCCATCCACCATGGACATCTCGGCCAATGACTTGATGTGGGAGTTTTTCCAGAAGCATCCGCTGAAGCCCGCCCGATAGAAGGCCTTGTCGGCAAAAAATCGGCCTTGTTTCGTAAAGGTGTTGTGGCTGTCATCTTTCTGTCATCCGCACGTTTCAAAGATCCGCGCATGAAACTCCTGCTCATCTTGCTTTGCCTCGTCACCGCGCTCCAAGCGGTTGAGCAGCGCTATCCGGTGCATCGGCAGGTCATTGATGTGACGCAGCTGCCGTATTCGGCGAAAGGCGATGGCGTCACGGATGACACGACGGCGCTGCAGCGGGCGCTAAATGAGAATGTGGGCCGGCATCGCGTGCTGTTCTTTCCGAAAGGCACCTACCTGGTCTCCGCCACGCTGACGTGGCCAAAGAAGTTCAACGGACATGACAACTGGGGCCACACCATGCTGCGCGGGCAGGAGCGCGACTCGACGATCATCAAGCTCCAGGACGCGACCTTCACCGATCCGCAAAAACCGCAGGCGATCATGTGGTGCGGCGGTTTTGGCAGCGCGGACTGGTTTCACAACAACGTCGAGAACCTCACCTTTGATGTCGCCAAGGGCAATGCCGGTGCCATCGCGCTCCAGTTTTACTCGAACAACACCGGCGCGGTGCGCGATTGCCGTTTCGTGGCGTCGGAAGACAGCGGCGTGGTGGGGCTCGATCTCGCGCATCGCGACATGAACGGGCCGCTGCTGGTGAAAAACGTCGTCGTCGAAGGCTTTCGCATCGGCGTGAGCACCGGCAAGGCGGTGAACAGCCAGACCTTCGAGCATCTGCGTCTGCGCGGGCAATCGGAGTGCGGTTTTAGCAACGCAGGCCAGCACATCAGCATCCGCGGACTCGACTTTGAAGGCGAATGCCCGGCGGTGAGCACTTACGGCAAGCTGCTTCTCATCGAGGCCACAATCCAAGGCAACGGACAGGCCGCAAAAGCGCCCGCCATCGTGAACTACAATCGAGGGCGTCTTTTTCTGCGCGATGTGAAGACCCGCGGCTTCAAGCGTGCGCTGGCGGACATGGAGACGCCGGACTTCGCGGCTGCGTTTCGCCTTCCCGCCGATCCACAGGGCGAAATCGCCGAGTATAGCTCTCACGAGGTTACGACAGCCTTTGAGTCGGCGAAGAGCTCGCTGCATTTGCCGATCCAAGAAACGCCGGAGCCGGTTTGGGACGATCCGAGCCGCTGGGAGGTCGTGAACGTGCGTGAAGACGATCCGAAAGGCCGCGGCGATTATGCGGATGAGATCCAAAAAGCCGTCGATAGCGGCGCGAGCACGATATTCCTGCCGGAGAGCTATCACTTGAGTCGAACGGTCATCCTGCGTGGCAAAGTGCGGCGCGTGCTCGGCATCAGCGGCAGCCTCAACTACTGGGCAAAAGACCCCGCGCCGGAGTTCCGCGTCGAGGCAGGCGATGGCGGCCCCATCTTCATCGAAGGCTTTGGAATGTTGCGCGGCGGCCTCGAACTCGCCGCGAAACGCACCGTTGTCATCCGCAGCGCACGGCCTCAGTCCTTCAAGGTGCTGCCACAGGCCGAGGGTAGCGATCTTTTCATCGAAGACGGCGGCGGACACGGCTGGAACCTGCGCGGCATGAACCTGTGGGCGCGACAGCTCAACATCGAAAACGAAGGCACGCACCTCACGAACGATGGCGGCTACGTTTGGATCCTCGGCTACAAAACCGAACGCGGCGGCACGCTCGCCCACACGCTGCGCGGTGGCAAAACGGAGATTCTCGGTGGTTTCAGCTACACCACGACCGCCGGCGGCCTCGCACCGATGTTCGTGAATGACGACTCCAGCGTCTGGACCTTCTTCGGCGAGGTTTGCTACAACAACGACCCCTTCACCACCCTGATCCGCGAGACGCGGAAAGGCGAGACACGCGAAATCAAACCCAAGCCCGCCTCAACGGCACCTTTCAGTGGCAGAGAACAACGATAGAGGCTGCCTTTCGCCACCGCAGCTTCGAGGGCGCTGATGGGCTCTGCCTACTCCACCTCGCGCTCCGCGTAGGACAAGGCCATGCGGAGGTAGCGAAGTCGTGCTCATCGAGATCGAAGGCGGTGGACACACCTAGCCCGGCATGAAACCCATCGTCGAGATGCTCGGCCCGTCCACCTTAGACATCTCGGCGAATGATTTGATGTGGGAGTTTTTCCAGAAGCATCCGCTGAAGCCCGCCCGATAGAAGGCCTTGTCGGCAAAAAATCGGCCTTGTTTCGTCATGGCGTTGTGGCTGTCATGTTCCTGTCATCCGCACGTTTCAAAGATCCGCGCATGAAACTCCTTTTCATCTTGCTTTGCCTCGTCACCGCGCTCCAAGCGGTCGAGCAGCGTTATCCGGTGCATCGGCAGGTCATTGATGTGACTCAGCCACCCCAGACGGCGCGTGGAGGAAGCGGCAAAAACGAGGAGCAAGCTACAGCGGCCCACTGCCTGCGCCTGATGGGTCCGCCCGGTGCGCGTTTTCCGAACCCTGATTGGCTGATTCACGGCGGACCACAGGCGGCGCTGCCCAGTGATGTAGAAGAAGGGCAGGCGCCTCCGCGCTAGAGCATTTTAAATAATACTATAACCGCAAGAGGCAAAATAACCCGCCGCGTCCTTGGCTGTGATTTTTGAGAACGCTTCGCCGATGGCCTGGTCGAGTTCCTCAGGGGTGCGCGCCTCGGCGCTGCGTAACGAGGCTTTGATCTTGCTCCACATTTTCTCAATCGGATTGAGGTCCGGCGAGTAGGCCGGCAGGAATCTCACTTCGGCTCCCATCGCTTCGACCAAGGCGGCCACTTGCGGGCTTTTGTGCACAGCGAGGTTGTCCATCACCACGATGTCACCTCTGCGAAGCGTGGGGCAGAGCACCTCGCTGAGGTAGGTCACGAAGGCTGCCGTGTCGGCCGCTCCTGGCAGGTGCATGCGAGCGGTGGTGCCACTCAAGCCGGATGGAGAGATCATCGTCGTGCTCTGCCAGCGTCCGCAGGGCGCTGCGGCGTGCAGTCGCTTGCTCGTGGTGCCCGCCCTCGCAGCCGGTCATGCGTTGGTTTTGGCTCCACTCGTCGAGGAACACCAGCCGCCAGGGCTCTAGCCTGCCTTGCTTGCAGCTTCCACCGCCGCCGCGCTTTGGCGACGTCTTCGCGGTCTTGCTCGGCGGCGCGGAGCGTCTTTATATGTCAGCCCCATGTCCACGAGCACATAGTGGATCGCGGAAGCGTGCACTCCAGCCCGGACGTCGCGCAGTTCGGCCAAGGTCATGTCAGGGTTTGCGCTGGAGGTGTTTGCGAATCGCGATGATGCTCGGCCACGATCTTCTTCTTGCGCCCGGCGAGGTGATGCCGGGGTTTGATGCAGCCGGTCTTGCGCCGCTGCTGGAGCAGCTTTTTGACCATGCCATAGGAGACACCAAAGCGCCGGGCGATCTGTTCCTGCGTGCCTTCACCGCGGTCGCAGGTGCTGATGATGCGTTGACGAAGATCGAGGGACAAGGTGGCCATGCCTTCCTGTAACACCTCCCCGAGTTTATTCCACGCTTTTATTTAAAATGCTCTAGCCTGCTGGCGACGATGACGGAGGGATGGTCGTATACGCGGGCTCAGCCGTTCATGAGCTTCATGGCGAACTGGCCCTGAATTGACGGTCGGTGAAGTTGCCCAGGGGGTGAAGACCTCGCGTAAAATGACGTGCACACGCCTCACAGCATCCCGCGCAGGCCGGTAAAGCGTTTGCGGCTCTCCTGCTTGCTAACGGCGAGGGAGAGGGCTTTTTCATCGCCGACGAGGATGCAGAGCTTTTTGGCCCGTGTGATGGCGGTGTAGATGAGGCTGCGCTCGAGCAAAACATAGTGCTGCGTGCTCACGGGGATGATGACGCAGGGAAATTCGCTGCCCTGGCTTTTGTGAATGGTGAGGGCGTAGGCCGGTTTCAGCTCGTCGAGCTCGCCGGGCTCGTATTCGACGGTGCGCTGGGCATCGAAGCGCACGTGGAGCTTCACCGGATCGGCGTCGATGGCGGTGATGTGGCCGATGTCGCCGTTAAAGACCTCCTTGTCGTAGTTGTTGTGGGTCTGGATGACCTTGTCGCCGACGCGGAAGGTCGTCTGGAAGCGCTCGATCTCGAATTTGATCTCGTTCGGCGGATTGAGCGCGAGTTGCAGCGAGTGATTGAGCGACGCGGTGCCGAGCAGGTTGCGGTTCATCGGCGTGAGCACCTGGATGTCGGCGATGGGATCAAAGCCGTATTTGGCTGGCAGACGCGTGTGGGCGAGCTGCACGATGAGATCGCGAATCTCCTCCGGCTCGCCGGCTTCGAGGAAAAAGAAGTCGCTGCGGCTCGCGGGCTTCAAATCGGGCATCTCGCCACGATTGATGGCGTGGGCGCTGGTGATGATGCGGCTGCTGGCGGCCTGGCGGAAGATTTCCGTGAGCTTCACGCAGGGCACCGCGCCGCTGGCGATCAAATCGTGCAACACCATGCCGGGGCCGACCGAAGGGAGCTGGTCCGCATCGCCCACGATGAGCAGATGCGCGCCCTGCGGCAGCGCAGAGAGAAACTGCGCCATGAGCGGCGCGTCGATCATCGAGGCCTCATCGACGACGAAGAGATCGCCCACGAGCGGCTTGCCGCGATGACGTCCCCAACCGCCTTCGCCTTGGTATTCGAGCAGGCGGTGCAGCGTCTTCGCTTCGAGGCCCGTGCTTTCGCTCAAACGCTTCGCCGCCCGGCCCGTGGGCGCGGCGAGGACGATTTTGACCTGCTTGCTCTGCAAGATGAGCAGGATGCTGCGCAGGATGGTGGTCTTGCCGACGCCGGGGCCGCCGGTGATGATGAGCAGGCGCTGCCGCAAGGCCTCGCGCACGGCCCGTTGCTGGCTTTCGGCCAGTTCCTTGCCGGTTTTCTTCATCACCCAGGCCAGCGCGGCATCTTCGTCGATGCTCGGATAGGCGGCAGGCGAGGCGGCGAGGGCTTTCACGCTGGCGGCGATGCTTTGCTCGGCGGCGCGGAGGTGCGGGAGGTAGAGAAATGGGGTGCGGGCGCTCTTGCCCGCAGTCTCAGCGTCTTCATTGCGGGCGGGAGTGCCCGCATCACTCACACGCTCGATTTGGTCGCCTTCGATGAGATGATCGATTTGGGCGCTGAGAAGCTCGTCGGAGCTTCCGAGGAGTTCACGGGCTTTTTCGACTACTTTGGCCTCCGGGAAGCAGCAGTGGCCGTTTTGGGCCGCAGTTTCGAGCACATGCATAACCCCGGCCTTGATGCGCTCCGGAGCATCATTGGCCACGCCGAGGTGGTAGGCGATGTCATCGGCCGTCTTGAAGCCGATGCCGCGAATGTCCTGCGCCAGCCGATACGGATTTTCTTGGAGCACCGCCTGCGCCTGATCGCCGTAGGTCTTGTAGATGCGCAGGGCCCGCGAGGTGCTGATGCCATGCTGGTGGAGGAAAAGCATGATGCTGTGGATGGCCTTCTGCTTCATCCACGACTCGCGGATCTCCAGCCGGCGTTTTTTGCCGACCCCCTCGACCTCCTCGAGCCGTTTCGATTCGTTCTCGATGATGTCGAAGATCTTCGGGCCGAATTTTTCGACGATGCGCTTCGCATACTTCTCACCGATGCCCTCGATCAAACCGCTGCCGAGGTATCGCTCGATGCCGCCGAGCGAATCCGGCCGCTTCAGCTTCAGCTCCCCGGCTTTGAACTGCGGCCCAAAGTCGCGGTTCGGCTCCCAAACGCCGCGAGCCTCGAATTCCTCACCTGCGACGACCCGCGGTGCCCGGCCGATGAGGCTCGCAGTGCCCGTTTTGCCCTCCGGGACGATCTTGAGGATGCAGTAGCCGTTCTCCTCATTGTGAAACACCACGCGGTCCACGAGTCCACGGAGCGTCTCGGTTTTGCTGGTGTTTTTGGGTGGCGGCATGGGCACAGCGTAGGCAGGAGGTGCCCTTTCCGCGAGGGCCAAGTCACCGCAGCACGTCCCTCACCTGCTCCGGCGTCCATCCCGCCGCGCGCAGGCTGCGCAGGGAGCGGGCATCATCGCGCTTGGCGAGGCGCCGCCCGGACTCGTCCATGATGAGGCGGTGGTGATGCCAGCGCGGCACAGGCAGGCCGAGCAGCGCCTGGAGCAGCCGGTGCAGATGCGTGGAGGGCAGCAGGTCCTCCCCGCGTGTGACGAGCGTGATGCCCTGGAGGGCGTCATCCACCACGACAGCCAGATGGTAGCTGGCGGGCGTGTCCTTCCGCGCGAGCACCACATCGCCAAAGATCGAAGGATCCGCAGTGACCTCGCCACGGGACAGCTCGGTGAAGAAGAGCGGCCCGCGCACGTGCTGCATCGCGCGCGCCACATCGAGCCGCAGGGCATACGTGGCACCGGCGGCGATCCTCCGCGCGCGCTCCGCCGCATCCAGGTGACGGCATGTGCCGGGATAAAGCGGCCCGTCAGGCCCCTGCGGCGCGTTTCCCGCACGGGTGATTTCGTCCTGAATCTCCCGCCGCGTGCAAAAGCAGGGATACAGCAGCCCCAACGCCTCCAACCGCGCCAGCGCGGCGCGGTAGTCGTGAAAATGGTCGCTCTGCCGACGGACCGGCGTCTCCCATGACAATCCCAGCCACGCCAGATCTTCAAAGATGGCCACCTCATACTCCGGACGCGCGCGCGTGGCGTCGATGTCCTCCAGACGGATCAAAAAACGACCGCCTGCGCCTGCGGCCTCGCGGGCGAACAGGGCCGCATGCGCATGGCCCAGATGCAGCCATCCGGTGGGGCTGGGGGCGAAGCGGGTGGTCTCAGGCATGTACGGCGGCGGCTATGTGGTGCCAAACCATGGCACGGCCCGGGCGTGGCCGCAAAAAAGCCGCGCAGGGATTCTGCGCGGCTTGGGGGATGATCGCCTTGTTCCTGCGGAACAAGAGCGCCCGGTCCCTGCGGAACCGGGCAGCTTGGAATTACTTCACCGCCTTCTTGAGAGCGTCGGCCTTGCTGGTGGACTCCCAGGTGAGGTCGGCGTCGGACTTGCCGAAGTGACCGTAGTTGGTGCTCTTGCCGTAGATCGGGCGGAGCAGGTTGAGCTGCTTCACGATGTCGGCGGGCTTGAAGGAGAAGACCTTGAGGACGGCGTCGAGGATCTTGTCATCGCTGACGGCGCCGGTGCCGAAGGTGTCGATGTGCACGCTGACGGGCTTCGGATGACCGATGGCGTAGGCGAACTGCACTTCGCAGCGGGCGGCGAGGCCGGCGGCGACGACGTTCTTGGCGACCCAGCGGCCCATGTAGGCGGCGCTGCGGTCCACTTTGGACGGATCTTTGCCGGAGAAGGCGCCTCCCCCGTGACGGCCCATGCCGCCGTAGGTATCGACGATGATCTTGCGGCCGGTGAGACCGCTGTCGCCCTGCGGGCCGCCGACGACGAACTTGCCGGTCGGGTTGATGAGATACTCGGTGTCCTTCGTGAGCATGTTCTTCGGCAGGACCTTCTTGATGACCTGCTCGATGCAGAACTTCTCGATCTCCGCGTGCGTGGCGCTTTCGGCGTGCTGGGTGGAGATGACGACGTTCACGATGCGGGTGGGCTTGCCATCGACGTATTCGACGGAGACCTGGCTCTTCGCGTCCGGACGCAGCCACTTGGCGAGCTTGCCGGCCTTGCGGATGCGGGTCAGCTCACGGCCGAGGCGGTGGGCGAACATGATCGGCGCGGGCATGAGCTCCGGCGTTTCATCGCAGGCGTAGCCAAACATGATGCCCTGGTCGCCAGCGCCTTGCTCGGCGGTCTTCTTGCCTTCGGCGGCGGCGGCGTCCACGCCCTGCGCGATGTCGGGGCTCTGGATGGTGAGGTAGTTGTTGATGAAAAGCTTGTCGGCGTGGAAGACGTCGTCGTCGTTCGTGTAGCCGATGCCGCGCACGGCATCGCGGATGACTTTGCCGACGTTGATGACCTCGTCGATGGGCTTGGTGGTGCCGAGCTTCTTGTTCTGGAGCTTCGGAATGGTGATCTCACCACCGACGACGACGATGTTGCTCTTCGCGAAGGTTTCGCAGGCCACGCGGCTGGTCTTGTCCACGGCGAGGCAGGCGTCGAGGATGGCGTCGGAGATGGTGTCGCAAACTTTGTCAGGATGGCCTTCGCCGACGGACTCGGACGAGAAGATGAAACTACGGGACATGGTGGTGGGCGTGTGGGTTATATGGACGAATCATGATTTGTTGATGCGTCCGAAGGGCGGGGAGAGTATGTGTCAAAGCGGGGGCGTCAACCGGGCTTTTCGGTCGGGCGGCGCGTGGTGGATCGTTGATTGCCGAACGGCCGCGCGGTGCTAGTAGCGGCGCATGCGTGCTCTTCTTTCGCAACCGGTTGTCTGGCGTCTCGCGGTCATTGTGTGGGGTGTGGTGCTCTACCTGCTCTCCGCCCAGCCAGGCATCGCGTTGCCGGGCGGCTTCCCTGGGATCGACAAGGTCGAGCATGCCACCTACTTCGCGCTCGGCGGCATGTGCTTTCTGCTGGGTTTGCGGCTCGCTGGCCTCGCTCAAGGCCGCACGATGGCCATCGTGCTTACGATCCTGCTTTGCTCCCTCGTGGGCGTTTTGGACGAGTGGCATCAACTCCACGTCCCCGGCCGCAGCGGCGGCGATGTGTGGGACTGGCTGGCGGATACGCTCGGTGGCTTTTTAGGGGCTCACGCGGCGTTTTGGGTGGAGAAGCGGATCACTTCAACCACCAGATCAGCAAGGCAGTGAGAAAGACATTCGCGAGGGCGAGTTCGAAAAAGACTTTCCAGCCCAGCGCCATCAACTGGTCAAAGCGGAAACGCGGAAGCGTCCAGCGGATGACGATGAAGAAGAGGATGAAGGCGAAGACCTTGGCGAAGAAGGTGGCGATGTGCAGCAGGCCGAGCCACCAGGGAGTGTTGCCCGGGGCGTAGTCGAGACCGAGGAGCGGAGCAAAGGGAATGCTCCAGCCGCCGAGGAAGAGCGTCACGGCCATGCCGGAGCCGATGATCATCGCGGCATACTCGCCCATGAAGAAGAGGGCGAACTTCATCGAGCTGTATTCGGTGTGGTAGCCGGCGACGAGTTCCGTCTCGCACTCCGCGAGGTCGAAGGGCAGCCGGTTTGTCTCGGCAAACATGGAGACGGTGAAAATGCAGAAGCTGATGATGATGGGGATGAGGAGAATCCAGCGGCTGAAATCCCAACCGTTGTTCCATGGGACAGAATCACCCCAAAAAGGCAGCAGGAGCCAGCCGTTCGCGTCCTGGAAGGCGGACATCTTGGCGAGGTTCAGCTCACCGTAGATCATGAAGACGGGGATGATCGAGAGGCCGAGGGAGATCTCATACGAGATCATCTGCGCGCTGGAGCGCACGCCGCCGAGGAAGGGATACTTCGAGTTTGACGACCACCCGGCGAGCACGATGCCATACACGCCGATGGAGGCGATGGCGAAGGTGAAGAGCGGCCCGACGCTCAGATCGGCGATGACGAGTTTCACCGGCTCCGTGAAACCGTTGCCACCAAAGACGGAGGTGATGACGGGATTCAGGAACCGCAGATCAAGCTCGCTGCCAAAGGGCAGGACGGCGCAGGTGAGCAGGGCGGGCACCACGACGAGGCAGGGGGCCATCCAGTAGTAAAACTTGCGCACATGCGCGGGCACGAAGTCTTCCTTGAGGATGAATTTCAAGCCGTCCGCCGCGGCCTGGGCGAGGCCGCCGATGCCAAAGGGCTGCCAGTCCTTCTTGAACCCGAAGAGTGTCAGCGGCACGCCGACGCGGTTCGGACCCACGCGATCCTGGATGACAGCGGACAGGCGGCGCTCAAAATATACCGAGATCGATACGAGCGGCAGGATGACCAGGAAACAGAGAAAAATAATCTTCCCGACCGAGACGGCGAGGGAGAGCAGGTCGATGGCGGCAAACGGCAAGGAGGGGGTCATCTGGAGGCCGATTATCCGGGCGAGGGGAGGAGCGGCAACCCGATTTTGTGAAAAGTTTCACAAAGTCCGGCACGAAACGTCCGCCAGCGGCCTTGGCGGCGCAAAACGGGGTGGGGTCTAGCAACACACCTTGCCGGGATGTTTTTTTTTGGAACCAAGCCACCGATTCCGACGGTCTCCGCGCATCATGGATCGCTTGCTCAGACCCGATGCGGAACGTTTTTGAGAGTGCGGGCGGGCGTCTCGATGCCGAGAGCTGTCAATCTGGCCTGCTCCTCCGCGCGCGATTTTAAGCGTGTCTCTTTCGCCTTGGATGCGGATCACAAGACGCGCCCATGTGTGATCGAAAGGGCCTTGTCCGCCTCCGTGCCAGGCACATGAACATGCGGCTCCAACATGTGTTGCCGAGACCTGAAGGCCTCAATGCTCTTTAGCGCGAAGTCTGCAGATGTTTGAGACCCAACTTTTCCCACTCAGGCGGATTCTGGCACGCAGCAAGCCCGCAATCGATACAATGAGGAGAGGTGTGCCGATTGAGCAGACTGTGAGGCACAGTTGCAAGCCTGCGCAAAAAGTGATTCACGCGATCGAATCAGGCGCTGGCAATCGAGTCATGCACTCACTAACCGCCCTGCACGGCAACCTTTTCAGCGTCGGGCTCGCGAGAGATGGGCCAGTAGGCCTGCATGTTCAGTTTCTCTGGCGGCGTCATTTTGAATGATTTGCCTTCTTTGCCGGCAAGGCCTTCATAAGTCAGTGGCATGAGCGTCACGCACACGCGGTCATGATCAAACTTCTGCACATGCAGCGCGGCGGCGAAGGTGTTTTTCTGGTCGAGCTTGATGCGGTCGCCCACTTGATACGGATCGGCTCCCTTCATGCCCGGCATCACGATCTCCACCTCGACATCCTCCAGTTCGGTCGAGCGCGCACGCGTCACCCACCCTGAGGTGACGACATCTTCATCGGTCAGGGGACGAACATGCAGCACCTCATACTCGCCGGTGACATAGATGGGCTGCTCCTGCTTGTAGTTGCGGATGTAGGCGCGCTTGAGCATGTCGTTCTTGACCGCGAGCTGCTCATGCGAAAAAGCGAAGAACTCCGCGAGCAAATCACGCGATGGCAGGAACTTGCCTCCCGGGACGGTGTAGCTCGAATATTTGCGCAGAGGGTCGAGCTTGTCGAACTTCGCGAGAATGCGGTAATTGAACGGCTTCTCTGGATGCGAGAATACCATGATGCTGAAAAACCAGCAAAAAGTGGCAACGCCCATCAAGAAGGTGATGAGGATCGTCCACCAGAAGACACCGCCGGTATCTTTGTTTTTGGAAAAATTTCCCCCGCCGTAGGAGCGGTATTCATTTCCGTCACTCAAAAATCGAACGTGCATGGCAAAATTGCGAAAATTATTATAAAATCAGGCTAATTACACTCTAGATTCTACAAGGTTATAAAGATTTGAAAAGATAATTTTGTGAACAAAATGGCAGGCGGGTTGCTGTTCCACAGTTCATTTTGAAAGAGGTTCAAAGGATGTTCCACAACCACAACTACGGGCTGCATTGGGGTTTCTGAGCTTAAAACCGGCATCATTTAAGCTATCTTCATAATCGAGCTCGCAGCCGGACAGGAATTTCAGGCTTTCCGCGTCGATGATGACACTCACGCCATGCTCTGTCTGCACTTGGTCAGTCGCGGCCGCCTGGTCCATTTGCATCACATACTGCATGCCGGCGCAGCCGCCTTTCTCCACGCGCAGACGCAGGCCGTAGCCGGGGAGCGAGGCCTTGTCGGCAAGCGTCTCCCGGAGGTGGCGAGCGGCGGAGTCGGTGATGGAAATCATGCGGTTGGAATTGGGGCGGACATTCGCGAAGTCAAGGCCGCCGGTTTGCAAAGAGCAGGCAGCGGGCCAAGAGTGAAGGCCCGCCGATCCTTGCAGAGCGCTACGCGGCCCGCCCACGCCTTCCATCACGCCATGTCAAAAATCCGTATCCTTCCCGACGCCCTCGCCAGCCAGGTGGCAGCCGGGGAGGTCGTGGAGCGGCCCGCCGCGCTTGTGCGCGAACTGGTGGAAAACAGCCTCGACGCCGGTGCGCGTCATGTGGAGGTGCACGCGCAGCGTGGCGGTTGTGCTATGATCCGCATCGTCGATGACGGCAGCGGCATGGACCGCGAGGACGCGATGCTCTGCCTCGAACGCCACGCCACGAGCAAAATCCGCACGAAGGAGGACCTTGGCGCGATCACGACCTTTGGTTTTCGCGGCGAGGCGCTGCCCAGCATCGCCAGCGTGTCGCGTTTCCGACTTGCCACGCGCGAAAGGGATTCGCTCGTCGGCACAGAGGTCGAGGTCAATGGCGGCAAGCTTGTGGCTGTTCGCGATCACGGTGGCGCGCCCGGCACGGTGATCGAGGCGCGCTCATTGTTCTTCAATGTGCCCGCGCGCAGGAAGTTCCTGCGCACGGAGCCGACGGAGTTTGCGCACGTCGAGCAGCAATTGCGCCTCCATGCCATCGCAAATCCTCACGTCGCATTCACGCTCACGCACAATGGGGAACTCGTGCTGCATCTCCCCGCCACGCGCGACATGCTGGAGCGCATTCGCGGCCTCGCGGGCGAGGAACTCGCCTCGCGCCTGCTCAAGGTCGAGGAACAGACGATTCACGGCATCACGATCAGCGGCTACATCGGCGGACCCGGCATGAGCCGCTCGAACCGCCAGATGCAGACAACCTATCTGAACGGGCGTCCCATTGAAAGCAGCAGCATCTCGTATGGCCTGCGCGAGGGCTATCACACCGCGCTCATGAAGGGACAGTATCCCATCACCTTCCTTTTCATCCAGATGGACCCGCACGCCTTTGATGTGAACGTGCATCCGGCGAAGAAGGAGGTGCGCTTTCACGATGGGAATGCCGTGCGCGAGGCCATTTCGCGCGCCATCAGCCGCACGCTCGAAAACGCGAACAAACTGCCCACGGGCCACGCGCCCGCGAAACCTGCTCTCGTGCTCCGACCGTCTCCGGAAACAACTCCCGCCGCGCGCCAGGAGCAGTTTTCGATGCCTGTTGAGCGCGCGTCCGCGCCGCTGAGACAGGCCGCGCCACAACAGCCTTCGATCCAGCCGGTGCCGCATGTGCCTGCGCCGGCTCCGCAGGTCGAAAAAACGTCAGCGGAGCCTCCGGCGCCCCCAATCCAATCTTCGGAGAAAACGGCCAGACCAGCCGAAAAGACCGAAGCGCCTGATTTTCGGATCATCGGCGTGCTGCAGAAACTGTATGTGCTCATGGAAAGCGCGGAGGGCCTTGTGCTGATGGACCAGCACGCCGCACATGAGCGTGTGAACTTCGAAAAAATCCGCCGCGCGCTGGAAAGCGGCGGCGTGCCCTGCCAGCGCCTCCTCATGCCCATCACGCTGCAAACGACGCCGCGCGATGCAGACCTGCTGCGGCAGAATCTTGCCGCGCTTGGCCGCCTGGGCATCGAGATCGACTCGTTCGGCCCCAACACTTTCAAAGTCGAGGCCGTGCCCGCGTTTTTGAAAACCGACGATCCCGCAGCGTGGCTTGACGACGTCATTGAAGAGCTGCGCAGTCTTAGCGCCAAATCATCCTCACTCCGTCTCAGCGAGGACGCCATCGCCACCACCGCGTGCCGCGCCTCCGTGAAGAGCAATGACGCGCTCTCCATCCCCGAGCTGCAGGCGCTATTGAAGGACCTCTTCACCTGCGAGATGCCCTACTGCTGTCCGCATGGCCGCCCCACGCTCGTGCAGATCAGCACCGCAGAACTGGAGCGCAAATTCGGCCGCCGCGCGCCCGGTTGAGCAACAAAAAGCCCCGCGCTGCTCGTGCAATGCGGGGCTTCAGGATGATTTCAGCGCTTACTCGTTCAGGCTCACTGTCACGTTGCCGTTGGCGATCTCGAACTTGCGGATGCCTTTGAGGAACTGCTCCATCGCGGGATCCTTCTTCGCCGATTCATCGACGAGATTCATGCCCTTGACGCCGCCGATCCAGTCATTTGGCAGCGGCAGGCCGCCGACGGACACGTCATCCACCATGAGGGCGAAATGACGGCCCGTTTCGTTGAGGTGTGCCGCCAGCGCCAGGCTGACCTTGATCTTCTGACCGGCCAGGAAGGGAAAATCCGGTGGCAGCGCCAGGATCACCGCCGCGTTGATCTTGCCAGGGCCAAAACGCACCAGCACGCTCTCGCCCAACTCGTTCTTCGCCAGCCAGGCGTTCACCTCGCGTTCAGTGATCACGAGTGTGCGTTTGTCGAGGTCTGCGGCGGCAGGTGCCGGGTTCGAGATCGCCTGAATCTTCTGCTCAAAGGCCTGCTGCTCCTGCGCGTTCAGCGCCACGGGTGTGAAGGGGGCGGGATCAAAGTTGCTCTTCACCCACCACGCGGTCGTGGCGGTGGCGATGCCGCCGAGCGCGACGAGGACGCACAGCGTGATGACGAGAGGATGCTTCCAAAAGCTGCGCTTCGGCAGCGTGGGGGTGACACTCGATGAAAGCGGCACTGCGGGAGGAATGGTCTGGGTTTGCATGGCGGGTGATTTGGATGGTAGCGGGCGGATCGTATTCAATCCGTGCTGAAAAAGCCAATTACATGTTCCCGTCCAATTTGTAGCCGTTGCGGAAATGCGCGGCGCTCGTTGAAATCATTGACGCCAGCCCTCGCTCCACGGTACAACCGGCGCACCAGCCATGAAATACATCCTCGCACTCGATCAGGGCACCACCAGCTCGCGCGCCATTCTTTTCGATCACGATGGAGGCATCGTCGCCGTCGCGCAGAAGGAGTTCCGGCAGATTTTTCCGAAGCCCGGCTGGGTGGAGCACGATGCGCAGGAGATCTGGGCCACGCAGGCTGGCGTGGCCGCCGAGGCGCTGCAAAAAGCGCGCGCCAAGCCCGCGGACGTCGCCGCCATCGGCATCACGAACCAGCGCGAGACCACCGTCGTGTGGGATCGCCAGACTGGAAAGCCTGTGTGCAACGCCATCGTCTGGCAGGATCGCCGCACTGCCTCCATCTGCGACAAACTGCGCGCGCAAAAGCTCGACAAGCTCATCCAGCGCAAGACCGGCCTCGTCGTCGATGCCTACTTCTCCGCCACGAAGGTGCAGTGGATGCTGCAAAACGTGAAGGGCCTCAAGGCGCGCGCGGCCAAGGGTGAGCTGGCCTTTGGTACCATCGACACCTGGCTGCTCTGGAATCTCACCGGTGGCAAAGTCCACGCCACCGACGTCAGCAATGCCTCCCGCACCATGCTCTACGACATCCGCAAAGGCACCTGGGATGACGAGCTGCTCAAAATCTTCGGCGTGCCGCGCTCCATGCTGCCGGAGGTGCGCGATTCCAGCGGCGTGTTCGGCGAGACGAGCCTGCTTGGCGGCTCCATCCCCGTCGCAGGCATCGCCGGCGACCAGCAGGCTGCGCTCTTCGGCCAGATCTGCACGCAGCCCGGCATGGTGAAGAACACCTATGGCACCGGTTGCTTCATGCTCATGAACACCGGCACCAAACCCATCGCGTCGAAAAACAAACTGCTCACCACCGTCGCGTGGCGCATCGGCGGACGCACCGAGTATGCGCTGGAAGGCAGCGTCTTCATCGCCGGGGCGGCGATTCAATGGCTGCGCGATGGGCTCGGCATCATCCGCAAGTCCAGCGAGGTCGAGGCGCTCGCCGCCAGCGTGCCGGACACCGGCGGCGTCTATCTCGTGCCCGCCTTTGCCGGGCTCGGCGCGCCGCACTGGGACGCCTATGCGCGCGGCACGCTCGTCGGCATGACGCGCGGCACCACCGCCGCCCACATCGCCCGCGCGGCGCTGGAAGGCATCGCGCTGCAGGTCATGGACATCCTCAAGGCCATGCAGGCCGACTCCGGCATCCAGTTGAAGCAGCTCCGCGTCGATGGCGGCGCCAGCATGAACAATCTCCTCATGCAAATGCAGTCCGACCTCCTCGGCGTGCCCGTCGTGCGTCCCAAGGTCAGTGAAACCACCGCGCTTGGCGCCGCCAGCCTCGCCGGCCTCGCCGTCGGCTTCTGGAAAAACCAGGCCGACCTCGCGAAACACTGGCAGATCGACCGCACCTTCAAACCTGCCATGAAACCCGCCGCGCGCGCCCAAACCACCGCGGGCTGGGAGCGTGCGCTCAGCCGTGCGAAGGCGTGGGAAAAGTAGTCTTGTTGCTGTGCAACAAGATCCTGTTCCTCAGGAACAGGGCTGCTTCCCGCCTCAGCCATCTGCTGTCACTTCGCGAGCGAGGCGCATACGATCTCCTCGTCGTTGCGCATGAAGACGCACTTGTTGGCAAAAGCCGGATGCGACCACACGACGGCTCGACGCGGGTCGGTGGTGGTGGGTTTGAGCAATCTGGCACGGCTGAGCTCCTCGTAGCCTTTGGGCGTCATTTTCGCGATGATGAGGTCGCCCTGCTCGTTGGCGAGGAAGAAGCGGTCCTCGTGCTTGATGATGAAAGCGTTCGCCCAACGCACCTCGGGGCCTCCCGTGGTGGCGGCCATGGTCTCCCACACGCGCTCCCCGGTTTCGAGTTTGAGGCAGCGGAGCTGGCCGTAGCTGCACACGCCGTAGATGTGGCCGTTTTCGACGAAGGGTGTGCTCATGAGGCTGTGCAGCGTGTCAGTGTTCTTTTCGCTGAAGCTTTTTCCCTCCCACACAAGCGTGCCACCGGGCCGGAAGCATTTGGAACTGGTGTAAAAGGAGCTGAAAAAGAGAAAATCGTCCACGAGGCGCGGCGTGGCGATGGTGAGGCCAAAGCGCACATCCCACGGATGGGACCACAACATCTTCCCGCTCGCAGGATCGAGCACGTTGACGGCCTGTGGATGCCAGAGGACGAGTTGTTTCGCTCCATCGTGCTCGATCATCGTCGGCGGGCAGTAGCCGGGCTCGCGCGCGTCGAGCGCGCGCCACAGCTCCTTGCCAGAATCCTTGTCAAAAGCCATCGCCACGCTGCCAGGGCCGCCGACCAGGCAGATCAGGCGCCGGTCATCGAGCAGCGGGTGCCCGGCGAAGCCCCACTGCGGTGTTTTCGCGCCAAACTCCGCCTTGAAGTCATGCGACCACAGCACCTTGCCGTTCGCCGCGTCGAGACAGAGCAGGTTTCCCTCCGCGCCGAGCGTCCACACCTTGCCGCCGCTCACCAGTGGCGTGCAGCGCGGCCCGGTGGAGTAGCTCATCGTGTAGGTGCAGTCGTAGCGATGCTCCCACACCTGCGCGCCGGTCTTCGCGTCGAGGCAGAGCACCCGCTCCGTGCCGGGAATGACGCCGCGGGCAAAGGCGTTGCCCGGCACGCTGCTTCTCTCCGCCACCTGGCGGTCCATCAGATAGACTTTGCCGTCCGCGACGGCCGGGCCGGTGTATCCGCCGCCGGTTTTCACGCGCCACAGCACCTTCGGCCCGCCTTCGGGAAAAGTGTCCACGATGCCGGCCTCGCGCCATACGGCGTCGCGTTGCGGGCCGAGCCACTGCGGCCAGTCATCGGCGTGCCCGGCGGCCGCCGCGATGAGAAGCGCGGCAAGGACGGCGTGGGTTCCCGGTTTCATGTTCCAGGCGGGCGGGGTGATCGTGAAACTTGAAACCTGCCAGGCTTACTTTGCCTCCTTGACGTAGGCTTCGAAGGCTTCGGCGATCTTCGCGGCCTTTTCGTCACCTTTGTGGAAGATGAAGCGGTGGCGCAGCTTGATGCGCTCCTCTTTTTTCAGTTCCAGCGCGCCGCTCTCAGCCTGGATCTTCAACTGGGAGAGGCCAAAAGGATTTGCGGTGAACAGGCCGTAGGTGCGCGCGTGCCAGGGCGTCGGATGACGGAAGCTGGCGGGATGGTTCAGCATGGCGATGCCCAGGTGCTCTCCCTCCACCGGGCCGTGAAAGTCACACCAGGCCGCGCGCTTGCCCCAGGCGGCGGCGTCGGTGTCGCCGTTGCTGTTGATGATTTTGCCGCCTTCCTTGGCATCGACGGACATGCTGTGCGGCACGCGGATGCTCAGGCCGGAGTCTTTTTTGTCATCGACGACCACATTGCCCTGCGAGGCGATGAGGTCGATGTCCACGTCGATCACACGCGTGTCACCCTCCACCTTGAAGGTCATCTTGCGGTCCTCGGTGATGATGACCTTGCCCTCCTGATCGACATAATCGGACAGCGCGTGGATGACGCCGCTGCCGCCGCCCTTCAGCTCCTTGTAGCTGCGGTGCTTGATTGCGCCCAGGTGCTTCAGCCGCTCGCTCGTTTTGGGATTCGTGCCAAAGGTGGCCTTTTCCGCCCAGGTGTCGTAGCCGCCGATGCTCTCATGGCCGAAGTTCAGCCCGCGGTGGTGCGGATGGTCCTGTTTCTCGCCCGGCACATCCTTCATCGGGTAGGCGCGCGTCATGGACTTGCCCGTCGGGCCGTAAATCGGCCACAGGTAGGGCTTGTTGGCCTGATCGACGACGTATTCGGCGAACACCTGGCCGTCCACCTTCACCACCGCGCCTCCCGTTTTCGTTTCTTCGACGGTGAACTCGGCGGCGCGGGCGGCGAGGGAGAGAAAGACGGCGGCGGTGGTCAGGAGGAGGCGTTTCATGGCGGAGGCAAACAACGCCCGCGCCATGACACAGCTTTCGTCGTCCGTCACGCCCCGCGGGAGAAAAAGACCGGGCGCAGGGACGGGCATGCCCGCCGCGTTTCCGGCGCTGCCCTGGGCGTTCCGGCGCAGGCGGCTCAGTTGCCGTAATTGAAAGGATCGCTGTATTTCGGATCGGTGGCGAGGGATGGATCCGTCAGCGAGCGCATGAAGGCGACGAGCGCCGCGCGCTGCTGTGCGGTGAAGTTCGGCCGGCGCACGCCCCCGCCCTGCTGCGGCGGCAGGCGCAGCGGCGGGGAGAGGTTCGGATTGTCCACCACCTGGTTGCTGTAAAAGTCCACCACCTGCTCCAACGTGGCAAAGCGCCCGTCGTGCATGTAGGGCGCGGTCAGCGCGATGTTGCGCAGGGAGCCCACCTTGAACTTGCCATTGTCCGCCGCGTTGCCGGTCACGCCGCCACGCCCGAGATCGACATAGGGGAATTCCAGGCCGTTGTTAAAGATGTTCGGCCCGGGGACAAAGTTGTCCGTGCCATGGCACGCGCTGCAGCTCCCCGGCGCGTTGAAGAGCTGCCTTCCCTGCTCCTCCTGGTTCGACCAGCCCGCGCCGATGGCAAAGTTCGCCGCGCGCGCCGCGTCGTAGCGGGAGCTGACCGAGATGATCGAGCGCACAAACTGCGCCAGCGCGCGGGCGATGCGGTCGGAGGTCACCGCCGGGCTGCCAAAGACTTGATTGAAGAGGTCCGTGTAAAAGGGCTCCGCGCCCAGCCGCGCCTCCAGCGCGGGCAGCGTCATGCCCATCTCCACCGGGTTCTGGATCGGCTGGAGCACCTGGATCTCCAGCGTCGCGGAGCGCTCGTCCCAGAAAAAGGACTCACGCTGGTACCAGCGCGCGTTGGAGAGGCCCATCGAGTTGCGGTCCGTGCGCCCGCCCTCAAAACCCCGGCTGAACCGGTCCGGATCGGAGAATCCATTCGCCTGCTGATGGCAGGAGGAGCAGGACACCGTCTGGTTCAGCGAAAGGCGCTTGTCGTAGAAAAGAATGCGGCCCAGCTTCGCCCCGGCATCCGTGGTCACATTGCCGGCGGGCATGTTGTCCTGCCCGGCGATGGGATTCACGGCAAAGGCCGGCGGCAGCGCCGGATTATCATAGTCATAGGGCGTGGCGGGCAGCACCAGCGCGCTCGCGGTCGTGCTCGTGATCGTTCCCTGCAGCGCGGCGGAGTAGATCGTGCGGTAAAACAACTGCGTCGTGGAGGACGCGTGCGCCACGGTCGTGTCCAGCCGGCCATTGTGCACCTTGTAGCTCTGCACATCGGTCCAGTCGTCCAGGTTCGGGGAGCTTTGCAGCGTCCACACATGGTTGCCCGGGTCCGTGATCGTGACGCGGGAGGAGTTGGCCGCCGTGCCGTGCGAAAGGCTGATGGCGGCGCCGTCCGGGAGCTGGGCGGTGGCGAAGCTGGCGGAAAGCAGGGCGGAGGACAGGGCGTGGCGCATTTTCATGGGAAAAAGGAGGTGGTTCACGCCAGGAAAGCCCGCCGGGATGACGGCAACCGCCCGCGCCGCATGAATAAGAAGTTATTTTCGCCCGCGCCACGTCCACGCGCCCTCCCGCATTTCGCCATTGCCACGACCGGCGCGCTCATGCTAACAACACGCGCATGCCCGGCGTCCTGCAGCTCCGTCACCTCCGCAAACTCCTTGATGACGACTCCGAAGTCGTCCGCGAGGCCGTGCGCCGGGAGCTCGTCGGCATGCGGCGCGAGCTGCCGGAGTTCCTCGAGATGCTCGACGATCCGCTCACCCCGGAGGAGGAGCGCGTCGTCGCCGGCCTGCTGGAGCCCGCCCGCCGCACCGAGCTGGAGGAGATGTGGATGCGCTGGCGCTGGCTGGAGGGGGAGCACGCCCAGTTGGAGGAGGGCCTCAGCCAGCTTTCCGCCTTCCTCAACGGCTGGAAGACCCAGCCCGCCGACCTCACCCGCTGCCTCGACCTCCTGGCGCGGCAGGCCTTTGACGAGCGCGGCCGCATGACCGCGCACGAGCTCGCGGAGTGGCTCTTCTCCCCCGCGCCTGACACCGGCGTGGCGCGCTTCCGCGGCAACACCAAGGACTACTACTCCCCGGAGAACAGCAACCTCTTCTGGGTCATCGAGACCGGCCTGGGCAATCCCATCAGCCTCTGCTGCCTCTACCGCCTCCTCGGCCACCGTTTCGGCCTCGACATCGGCGGCTGCAACTTCCCCGGCCACTTCCTCGCCCGTGTCATGCACCAGGGCAGGCTCTGGCTCGTCGATTGCTTCAACCGCGGCCGCTTCATGCACGCCGGTGACGTCTCCAAGCACCATCCCGCCGCCAATCCCTCCATGGACGACCTCGTGCAGGAGCCCGCGACACCGGACGGCACCCTGCTGCGCATCCTGCGCAATCTGGACGAGGCATTCACCCGCCTGAACAACTTCACCGACCGCCAGTTCATGCGCCGCCTCGCCGTGAAGCTCATGGACGGCTGAGCCCCCCCGCGCGGCACCGCCCCTCTCACCCGCAGGCCGGCGGGGAAGCCGGGACAACCGCACCTTTGCCTCCGCGACCTCACGCCCGGCGTGCGGAGCCTCTTCTCGTTGCACTTCGTCAGGTGGCAGCCCGCCCTCTCTTTCACCAGTTCCACCACCCAACGCCCCGGGGGCTGCCAGACCCCATATGTTGCAAAGGAGAAGGCCTGACCAAGCGTGCCTCCTGCCTGCATCTATGCTTATCATGGCAGAACGCTTACACGCAAGCGCACAAAGCGGCGGCCGTTTGTGCCTGATGGCAGCGTGGCCTTTACCGTCTGAATCTTGCCCGAGGCCCCCACGACCGTTTCAGACACGTCCGTCGTGTTCCACGAGGCACCACTCAAATCATCACTCCACTCGACCTGACAGGCCGCACCAGCCGCCATGTCCCGCTCGTAGGTGAACTCAATGACGCCACCAACCACACCCGCCGTCATGTTCAAACGCGACGGCTGGGTTGGCGAAAGCCCACAGGCCCATTCAAGGAGGTTGGGAATCCCATCGAAGTCGAGATCAGCCGTGTCACGACCGTTCCCGGAGTTGGCGGTGCTGCCAAAATGAAGCTGACGCCAGGTTGGGAGGCTCAACAATGTCCAAAACATGCCATCCTGTGTGCTACGTGTGCCAGCTGCCGTGGTTGCGGTAAGGCGATAGTGATAGGTGGTGCCGGCACTGAGACCGGAGAGTGGCGCTTCAACGTTTTCAGGCACTGTGCCATCTTCGTCAATGAGCGCGAGAGGAACGCTCTGACCGTAAGAAGTTGTGAGCCCGTACTCCATGAGCGCATGAGTAGCATGACCGTTTGGATTCACTGTTCCGCGCAGCGTTACACCGCTTTCCGAGAGGTTTTTTGGAGAGCCGAGGGTTAGATTCGCCATTAGCGCCCCCCCTTCCAGGCGGATCAATCCACAAAATGCGCCGACAACCGCATAATCAGCCGGAGTCGTGGATTGGGTGGCCACCGTGATTTTGTTGCCGGGGGAAATGTCAAGATGGCGTCCTTCGTCTGTGTATCCACTTGCCGCAATGATCCGCCGGCCAAGGTGCCCGAAAGAAGTATCTGGAACCCCGTTGGCCTCATATCGCCACACGGCAACATCGTCGGTTATCAAGTCGGTGGAAACTCGCCCGCCTCCCGTTATCACGATCCTCCCATCTTTCTGAACGGCTATAGCTAGCGACCGCCCATTGACACCCGCGGGAAAGTCCAGCGCCCTGCCTCCCGATCCAAAGGTAGGGTCAAGGCTTCCATTTGACTGGAAGCAATACAAAATCGGCTTGTCTGACTGGGAAACCACGGGACTCATAAGTACCGCGACAAACCGTCCGTCGGGCAGCAGGGCCACATCATTGACCACAGCGGCCGGTGCATTTGGAAAACCGAGAACAAGGCCGCCGATGCCAAAGGCAGGATCCAGGCTGCCATCGGCAAGGTAACACGCGAAGAAAGGCGTTAGGTTGAGCAGACTGGTTCCACTACGTCCTCCGATCAGGATACGACCGTCCGGTAGCACATTAAGAGAGTAGGCGGCGTCAAAGTCCGCGATGGACAGATGCACGATGCCACCTTGGCCGAAGGAGGTGTCCAGCTTCCCGTCAGGCAGGTGGCGAGCCAGCGCCACATCCGTACGGGAGCCAGAAACGGTTGAGCGACCGACACTCACCAAGCGTCCTTCAGCATCAAAAGCCATCTCCATGACTGGATTGCTGCCGGTGGCCGCCACTGAAGTGTAACTGACAAGGCCGCCATTGAACTCTGGATTGGCAAGTCCAGAGGCAAGCCTGCCGCTATAGGCCCAACTGGGCGCGCCTATGCGGGTGCCCGCCAGCACAAACCGACCGTCTGGCAAGGCTGCGAGGGTGGCTCCTCCCAAGGTAACATCGATTGAGCCATTCATGCTCAGCACACCGTTCACTCCAAATCCCTCGTCTGGCATACCGTTGGAGAGAAAAGCATGCACCTCCGTGATGGAACTGCCTCCGGAGCTGCCCCTGCTGGGGAAAAGGATGGTCCCATCGGGCAGAGTGTGAAACTGGCGACCGACGAAGCGATCAAACCAGGCCTCGCCAGACTCTGCCAACCGGATGATGCCTCCTCCATAAGAAGAGTCGATCATGCCAGTTGGATCAAGCTTCACGAGACGGAAATTGGGGGCGACGCTGTTCCAAACGTGACATCCTACAACGATCGAGCCATTCGCAAGCCGATCCCCAAAACTCCTGGGCAGGGCATCGTTCCCGGTGCCCTGCGCCCGACCTATGATGGCCACACCATTGGCACCATATGCAAGATCAACAGAACCCGAACTAGTGTAGCAGACGACATGGTGGTTTGAAACCGGAGGATCATCCGTTGAGTCATGCCGACCGATCACCAGGAAGCGCCCATCGTCCTCTGCCAAAGGTAGAAGGGCCAGGGAAGCTCCCAAAAATGGCGAAACTGCGCGTCCGCCGGTCCCAAAGGCTGGATCAAGCATGCCCTGCGGCGTCAGGCGTACCACAACCTGACCGCTGCCAGACTGGCCAGTGGCAATCACACCACCATCCGACTGTGCCAGCAAACCGAGGCAAACCTCGACTCCGCTCCCCAAGTCAAGCACCGACACGCCTGCGATGCCGAAAGAAATGTCCATGGCTCCATGCTCAAGGAGTCGCACGACTGCAAAATCCGTCCCTCCGCCTCCCTGCTGCTGGATTTTTCCACCGACCAGGATTTTTCCGTCCGGCTGTACGAACAGGCATTTGGGCCAGATCGCATGGCGCGCCACACCCGCTATGCCGAAACTCGAATCATGTCCCCCGTTGGCAAAGACCCGGCGCAAGGCAGCGCCACTGTTGGACAATCCGGCCACAATGCTTCGTCCGTCGTCCAAGGATGCGACGGTCACGTCAACAAGATGATTGTAGTCAGGATCAGTGGACTCAAGAAGCTCTCCGTAAGCGAAGGACGAGTCCAACGTGCCATCTGCATTCAATCGCGTCATGTTCAAGCCCGGAGTAGCCACTGCAAGCAAAAGTTTTCCATCCCGCTGCCGGGACATCGACCAGATTCTGCTGCCGGTAAATAAGAGTCCCCTCTCTCCTGCCGAATAGTCAGGCGTGCCATTCGGCTGAAAACGGGCAAGCACATAAGGTCGATCCACATAAAATCCACCGGTCTGAACCTGCCCTGCGGCCACCGCAGTTCCATCGTTCATGACCGCCATGGCTGTCACGGGGCCGGTCTCTCCCAAACAAGTGATGACTTCGCCTCTAGCAAATGATCGGTCCAGATCTCCGGGTGCTGCCTCAGCAGGCGGTCGGGTCAGCAGATTAGCCAACAGCAAAAATGAGATGACTCGATGCATCGACATGGCCCTTTGCGCACAACGCATCGTCAGATTAAAGAGTTTCTTTTGTTCATCACCAGGGAAATATAGTTCCAAAACCGGAACGTTTGCCGACGGGTAAACTCCCATCAAGAGCGGAAATCAGAGATCAAGGCCACTTCTGAAACCTGAAACGTCCAAGCCTCCCTGTTTCACCCGAGGTAGAGCTACTTGGCGAGGTGGCTGACCTCCCCGCTGCTCAGCGCCTTGCCAAACACGGCGATTTCGTCGAGGCGGCCTTCCCAGTTGTCCGAGTTGTCGCTGCGGCCGCCGAGGAAGAGGGCGGGGATTTTCACGGCGGGGGCTTCGGCTTCGAGATCGAGGGTGCCGTTGAGATAGATGCGCACCTTGCCGCCTTTCCGCACAAGGGCGATGTGCTGCCAGGTCCAGCGAGGCAGCTCGGTTTGTCCGGCGAATTGGGCTTCACCGACTTGGAGGACGAGCTTGCCGGTGTGGCCGCTTTTGCCGCCGATGCCGAGGTGCTCGCCGAAGGCGCTGGTGCCGTGGTTGTGATCGCGGGAGTAAAACCAGCCGCAGAAGTCGCGACCGTCATTCGGCATGCCGTTCCAGATCCACATCGAGAGGGTGTAGTCCTCGCCGAGCTGGGCGAGTTCGGTGGCGAGGCGACCGCCGACGAAGTGCGGGGCGCGATTGACCTCGCCGCCGCAGAATTTCGAGGCGTGCGGGCCATCGAGGTAGTAGGCGACACCGCCTTCGTAGGTGGCGTGATGCTCATGCGAGGTGGCATCGGCCGCCACGGGACCGGTGAACTCGTTCAAGCGCCAGTAAGCCAGCGGGCCGAGATCAGCGATGGTTTTCGTGGCCGGTCCGGCGCTGAGGTGCCAGGGCTTGCGCGGGGCTTTGCTCACTGTTTCGAGCAAACCGATGGCGGCCTGCGTGATCTTCGGCTCGGCCATGACTTCGAGACCGGCGGAACGTGCGGCCCATGTGTTGTAGCCGCCCCAGGCGTGCATCTCCGGCGGCGGGATGTAGCCATCGCCACCGTTCGCGAGCTCGATGACCATGGTGTGCGGCAGCGGGCTGGCGGCTTTGATCTTGAGGCCGGTGATGGCATAGGTCTCGTTCGGCGTGGTGGCGATGCCGATGGAGCCGATGCGCAACGCCTGCACGACGATCTCCGTCTGCTGGCGCTCGTGGAGGATGATCTGCTCGCGGGCATAGACCTCCGTTGGCGTCTTCGCCAAACGATCGCCCATCTCGGCGACGATGCGCTGGGCCCATTCGAGGCGTTGTTTGTCCGGCACGCGGTATTTCAGTGTCATGCGCCGCTCTGCCATGGCCACATCGACATCGCTGCGATACTCGATTTGCGTGTAGGCCTTCATCGCGATGTCGAGCAGGCCCTGCGTGTACTCGTCGATGGTGGGTTTTGGGCGGTCTTTCTCCGGCACTTTGTAATCGACACGGTAGATGTCGCCGCTGCAGCCGTGGGACATGATGCCGACCATGCCGCCCTGCGGGTCGATGCGCTGCTTCAGCCCTTCCGAGAAGAGGCCGAAGTAGTCGGCGCTGATGTCCTTGTCGCCAAAGTAGTGCATGGAGAAGTTCGCGAGCACGGCCAGCGGCTTGCCATCGGCGCTTTGAATGGAGATGAGCGAGAGATCCGGGTCTTCGGGGCCGGATTCGCCGGTGACATCATCCCACACGCGGCCGGCGTGCATGTTGGCACGGACGCTGAGGTTGCCAAAAGGGTCCTCCGCGAGCTTGTCCGGCCTTCTGATCCACTGACGCAGCGCGGTGAAGTCCGCCGCGTCGTGCTTCGCAAAACCGATGCGGGCCGGTTTGAGGGCCTTTTGCGCCGCGGCGATGGCCTCGACGAGTTTTTCCTTCAAGAAAGGCACATAAGCCGGGTCTGCCTCCGTGCCGAGGCAGCCCATCGAGGCCGGTGCGGAGTGCGCGTGTGTGGCGGAGATGAGCATGTGATCCGTGGCGATGCCTGTTTTCGCCGCCGCGGCCTTTTTGGCGTCGTCGAGCACCTCACGGCTCATCATGCAGCTATCCGCCACGACGATGGCCACCGACTCCTTCCCGTCCGTGGCCACGATGGCGCGGGCGTTCACGCGGGTGTTGATCTTGTCCACATAGCGGCTGAGCATCCCGCCATTCACCAGCACCGGCAGCTTCAGCGGCGTGATGTCGATCACGGCGGCTCCCGCCTGGAACTCCGCATGCGCGGAGGTGAAGGCAGGAAGAGCGAGGAGAAGGGCGAGAAGAGTCGGGCGCATGATGATAACAAATTACGTGGCGGAAACCGCGCACGTTCGCCGCGCGAGGCAAAAAAAGCGCGGATTCCGGTGTCAGCGCGCTCGCTGCGCGCGCCAGGCAAGGAGGAAGGCGAGAACGCAGGCGGCCTTCATCACCAAAAGCCACCAGGGATGCCACCACGCGCCGGTGCCGGACTCGATGAGGTCGGACAGGCCGAAAACGGCGAAGGCGAGCGGCAGCCACCAGCGCCAGGCAGTGACGGCGAGCCGCGGCGGCGGGCGGAAGAGCAGCAGGAGGGCGATGACGAACCAGAGACAGGCCTCCCCGAGATTGAAGAGGCGGGAGAAGTCCGTGGGCACGGGCGGCATGGGGCATGGGTGAGCGGCGATGGCGGCGGTTGCAAGCGCGGGCGCGCGGCGTTTGGTGATGGATGCCTGCGCGACGCGGTTCGTTCCTGCTTTTGATCCTGGTGCTCCTGGGGGCCATCCTGGTGCCGTTTTTCATCTGGGGCGGCCGGTTTGACGCGACGCTGAGCCTGGAGGGCACGCGGGAGTGGATGCAGGGCTTTGGCACGTGGGCCTGGGCGGCCGGGGTGCTGCTGCTGGTGGCGGACATCGTGCTGCCGATCCCTTCCACGGTGGTGATGTCTGCGATCGGCTGGACCCACGGATGGTGGGCGGGCGGCTGGATCTGCGTGCTGGGCTCCATGCTGTCAGGCACGGTGGCCTACGCGGCCTGCCGCTGGCTGGGCCACGGAGCGGCGGCATGGATCGCCGGGGCGGAGGGGCTGCGGAAGGCGGAGGCGTTGTTCGCGAAGCACGGTGGCTGGCTGGTGGCGGTGTCCCGCTGGACGCCGGTGCTGCCGGAGGCGGTGGCGTGCCTGGCGGGCATCGCACGAATGCCATGGCGGGTTTTTCTGCCGGCGCTGGCCTGCGGCAGCCTGCCGCTGGGCTTTGCCTTCGCGGCGATCGGCCACCTGGGGCAGACGGAGCCGGGCGGAGCGATCACGCTGAGCGCGGTCATTCCGGTGCTGCTGTGGATCGCGGCGTCCCGGCTGCTGCGCCGGCAAGGCCAGCCGTCTCCGCCGCGGCATGGATGAGGGCGGTCATGTCCCGCCGGATGAGGACGACGGCCACGGGAATGAGGATCAAGGTGGCGGCGAGGGCCGTGATGCCAAGGAAGCCGATTGGCAGCGGCAGGGTGGCCAGCAAGGTGGCAAAGGCCAGCCACAGGAGCAGGTTCCACACGAGACCACGGCGCAGGCGCAGCATGGCGCGCACCCGCGTGAGGCAGCGGCCGCCGCCGTGATACTCCGTGACGGTGAGGATGGAGCGCGACAGGTCATTCTGCGGCACGAGCTCGATGTCGAACCAGCGCCAGCCGTCGTCCTCCCGGTAGATGGCGCGGCGGCGGTCCAGCTCCTGCCGCAGAGCGCGCAGCAGATGGTGGCGGTCACGGCCGTCCTCGCTCCAAAAGGAGCACGTGATGCAGGGGAGGGTGATTTTGCGCGGTTTGAGGGGCGGGAGGATGTCCGGCAGGCCCGGATGCCAGGTGGGCCGCGCGGCGTAGAGGAGCATGCCGCGCAGCCGGGCGAACTCACGCACGACGGGCTGCAAAAAGCTGAGCAGCCACAGCAGCAGGCGGTCCGTGATGCCATGCAGGCCGGCATGGCGGGCGTTGCGCGCGCTGACGCGCCACGCGGCCCACCCTGCGAAGGCAACCAGCGCGACCGCCAGCCCGTGCTGCCGCAACACGACCGCGAGCAGCGCCAGCGCGATCCACAGCACACCGGTGAACCAGTCCCACCAGCGAAAGCCGCTGTTGGAGGCATAGATGGTCTGAAACGCGCCCATGCCCAGCGGGCCGTGGTAGATGCTGCCCTCGCGCGGGTCATCCGAGGGCAGATGATCGCCATAGATGCCGCCGCGCCAGCGCGCGCCGCCCAGCGGGCCGAAGCGCCGCGGATGCGCGGCCATGAGCAGGGCCTCCGCAAAGCCGTAGCCGCGCTGCTGGCGCAGGTAGGCGCGAACGGTGAAGCGCCGGTGGTGCCAGACCATGGCACCGGGCACAAAACGCAGGCTGCCACGCCCGCCCAGCTCCCGCAGACGCCAGCAGATGTCCACATCATCGCCCGCGGTGGTGAAATCCTCCGTGAAGCCGCCGATGCGGGCGAGCGCGTCCTTGCGGATGGCGAGATTGCAGCCGGGAAGGTGCTCCGCCTCCGTGTCCGAGAGCAGCACATGAGCGGGCGCGCCCGGCGCGGCGGCCACGACGCGCTCGACCCGGTTGCGCGGCGGCGGCGGGATGTTCGGCCCGCCGGCAGCGATGACACGCTCGTCGGAAAACGCATGGCTGAGGTGCAGCAGCCATTCCGGATGCGCGAGGCAGTCATCGTCCGTGTAGGCGAGGATGGAGCCGGTGGCGAGGTCCGCGCCACGATTGCGCGCGGCGCTGAGCCCGGCGGGCTTTTGATGATGGTACGAGGCAAAGGCCCGCGACGTGGCGATCCCGGCGGTGGCATCCGTTGAGCCGTCGTCGATCACCAGCACCTCGTAATCCGGGTAATCCAGGGTTTGGAGCGAATCGAGGCACTCCCCCAGCGTGCGGGCACCGTTGCGGGTGCAGACGATGACGGAGATGCGCGGCGCGGGAGCAGGCGGCGGCGGTTTCTCCGGCAGCTCACGCGCCACCGCGCATGCGGGACGCTCCTGGCGGTCGCGTGTGACGAGCCCGAAGCACCAGTCCGTGACCTCCACGCCGCCACGGAACCACTCGTCCGTATAACTGAACCACACACCGCCCGCGCAACCGCCGGCGAGGGTTTCCTCCTGAAACCAGCGCAACACGGCGGCCTGCGCCGCGTCATCACGCGCGGCCGCGTCGAGGCCGAACTCGGAGACGACGAGGGGCTTGCCGCCCGCGAGGTTTTGCAGGCGCGCGAGGTAGCGCGTGAAATCCGCGCGCCGCTCCAGGTACACATTCACCGCCAGGAAGTCAGCGTTGCGCGGCACGAGATACTCCGTGGACGGATAGGTGGCATAGCTGATGAGCGTGCGCGGCGCGCGCTGGCGGGCGGTGTCCACCAGCTCCTCCAGCGCCGCGCGGACGCGGCGCGGGCGCATCCAGCGCACCAGGGTCTTTTCGATCTCGTTGCCGATCAGGATGGCGCACACCTGCTCCTGCGTGCCGAGGAACGCCGCGCCCTCCGCCACGCGCCGCCGGATGTCCTCCCAGGCAGCTGCGTCACTCAAAAAGTCGATGTGCTCTGCCCACGGGATGCCGCAGAGCAGTTTCAACCCATGGGCGGCGGCAGCCGCCAGTGTGGCCGCGTCCGGCAGATCATAAAGACGGACGGTGTTGAAGCCCAAAGCGGCGATGTGCTTGAAATCATCCGCCACCTGCCGGCTGGAATGCGGGGAAAAAGGGCCGTAGCTGACACCGCGCATGCGCCAGGGCCGCGCGGTGCCCTCCATCTGGAAAAATTTGCCCGCCACGACGGCACGGCCCTGGTGATCGGGCATGGGACGGGCGGCAAATGGTGCTGGGGCGGTCACGACGGGAGAGCGAACGTGAGCCAGAGACGCGCGTGACGCGAGCAGGATTCACTCCGCCTGTCCGGCGGCCTCTTTTTCCCCCGGCGTGTCGTTTTTCACCTCCATCTCGACCCAGCCGTCCCCCTCGCGCTCCATGCGGAGGTTGTTGATGATGAGGACGACACAGATGCCGATGAAAAAGACGCTGGCCTCCAGGATGAAGGGCGTGGTGAAAAAGGCCCACATGTAGCCGAGTCCCTCGAAGACGATCTCACGCAGGTCAGGGCTGAAAACACAGGCGGCCACGAGGCACGCGACAAACCCCAGGGACCACAGCACCGGGCTGACCCATCCGTGGCGGGGGGAGGCTGGCTGGTTCACACGTGGAGTCATCATGGGCGTCCGTCTGGCTGGCGCGCCAGCCCGGCGCGCTGTTTTGGAACTAATGTGAGGGGATCGACCGGGATGGCGGCGGGCACGTTCTCTGTCTTCAGGACGAGGCCTTTTGCAGCGGTGGAAAGCGCGGTCACCTGCCCCACGGGCAGCTCCTGTGATTCCTGGGACTCCTGCTGCTCCGCCAGCGTGCGCTGGGAATCCGCGACGTATTTGCCAAACATGGCGGTGGCGGCCAGCACGCAGATGAACACGGCCAGCGCGGCAGGCAGCGGGGAGCGTATGCGCCGCACGCCGGGCACCACGGGATCACTGAGCCGCTCCGCAGGCTGCCCGCGCTCCCGCACCCAGGGGCCGTACGAATCCACGAGATAGCGGTAATCCTGCGGCCCGGCGAACACGGCGGAGGGCAGCTCCTCAAGCGCCTCGCCCGCATCCACGCCGAGATAGCCGGCATACAGCCTCAAAAACGAGCGCGCATAAGTCATGCTGCCAAAGGCGGCGAGGTTGTCCGCCTCCAAGTGGCGAAGGCGCGCCACCGGCACGCGCGTCTCGTGCGCCGCGTCGGTCAGCGAGAGTCCGCGTGCTTCACGGGCGGCTTGGAGGCGCTGGCCAAGGGTGGGTTGCATGATTGGTGAGAATCGGCGGAAGTGTGCCATGCAACAGGCCGGGATGCGATGAAATTTTTATCCTAAATCCGGTCCGCCGCCCCATCTGGTCAAGGCTGCCTGTCATGCGCGGCCTCATGGGCCTCCAGCGCCTTCACACGTTCCCCGGTGAGCGGATGCGTGGAGAGGGCCTCGCCCGTTTTGCCAAGATCAAAGCCCTCGGGGTCGATGCGCTGGAGCATGTCGCACAGCGGCTTCACGCCCCAGCCCGCGCGGATCATGTAATCCGCCGCGCCGAGGTCCGCCTCCCGCTCAAAACCGCGTGAGTACCCGCTCTGCGCCAGCATGGCGGGCAGCGCCGCGCCCATGCCGGCCACGGTGGAGATGTCCCCGGTCATGAGCGTCCAGAGCAGGAAGACCGCGGAGTCCTGCAGCACGTTGCGCAGGCCGTGCTGCTCCCGCACATGCACGATCTCATGCGCCAGCACGCCAAAGACCTCGTTGTCGTGCTTCGCCTTTTCGATCAGTTCGTCCGTGATGCACACCAGGCCGTCCGGCAGGGCGAAGGCGTTCGGAAACGGCGCGTGGAAGAACCGCAGGCGGTACTGCCGCTGGCTGCCGGGGTCCATGGCGGCGGCCATTTTCGCGAATTGGGCGGCGATCGCGTCGCGCCGCTCCTGCGGCAGCTTGCTGGCTTCAAAATCGAAAAGCGTCTCGAAGGCGCCCATCGCCTGCTCCGTGGCGAGCTGGCTGATTTTCGGCGGCAGCCGCAGGGCGATGTGCTTTGCGGCCATCGGCAGACCCCACAGGTAGCCGGCGGTCATGAGGCCGATGAGGAACAGCGCCGCGGCGGCCACCCAGCGCCAGCGTGACTCCAGGCCATGCACGAGATGCATGCCGGAGGAGCGGCGGTGGCTTTTCTCCCACGCGGCCAGCGCGTCGATGTCCGTGATCTCGACACGCGCGCCGTCCGGGAGCGTGAAATGACGCGCCATGCGCCCCAGCGGCTCCGAGAGCGGGCAGTCGTCCAGGTTTTCCTGGCGTTCCAAGCCGGCGGCGGTCAGGCGAAGCGCCGCGCCCTCCGCCTGCACCGTCACGTCGATGGCGCAGGACGAGCCGGGGGCGTAGTAGGTGCCTGGGATGGTCATGCGCGGGCCGGGGGCGGGCTAGAAGCCGATGTCGAAGTCGAACACGTCCGCGCCGGCGTCTCCGATGGCGGACTCGTCCGCGGCCATGGAGGCCGTGACGGCATCCAGGCTGCCGGAGCAGAGGAAAACGGTGCGCTCCGCGCGGTAGCGCGCCATGCGCACCTTCACCCACGGGATCATGAGGCCCAGCGTGAGCAGCACGGCGATGCCGTTGGTGAAATAGAGCCACATGAGGTCACGCACACGCACGCGGGAGTCCAGCCTGCCCACGGTGCCCCACCGCGTGGTGTTGATGCAGTAATTGTTCGTGCGCACCTGGTACCAGGTGAACAGGAGGAACATCAGCAGGTAGGCGCCGATGAACAGCCCGAAGAGGCCGGCCTGCAACGCCACCGGCAGCTCTGGACCCGCCAAGGACCCCTCGTCATCCAACTCGGTGTCATCCACCTCCGCAGGCGCGGGCGCTGTGCCGCTGAAACGCACCTCGCCGGCAGCGGCCTTGCTCTTCTCCATATACGCGCTCACCGCCGGCACGGCCAGGCTGCCCAGCAGCGCCAGCAGGAGGATGATGCCCACGATTTTGAAGAACATCTTGTAGAAGAAGCCGGCGCCGCCGTGCATCACCGCGTCCGCGCGGCCCCAGGCCATGTTGCCCAGGTAGTACTTCCGCTGCCGGAACTGCACATACGGCCCCAGGATGCCGAGCGTGAGGCCCACCAGGATCGGCCAGCCGAGAAACACCGCGTAGGCCTCCCCGGTGGCGCCGCGGAAGCGGAA
Organism: Verrucomicrobiaceae bacterium; assembly: GCA_015075365.1. Taxonomy (GTDB): domain Bacteria; phylum Verrucomicrobiota; class Verrucomicrobiia; order Verrucomicrobiales; family Verrucomicrobiaceae; genus Prosthecobacter. Next base: position 2,512,115 of record JABTUN010000001.1, on the reverse strand, counting down.
GCGCACGTTGCGGTACACTGTGTTGTGCGCGCGGAAGCGCATCGCCTTGTGGATCAGCCAGGGTGCCAGCGCGCCGATCAACAGCATGACTGCGAGCGCCAGCGGCGGAAACACAGAGCCCGCGATGGTGTAGATGACGAAAAACCCCCCGAAGATGAGATTGCCCTTGAGGATGGAGATGGGATTGCCGGTGAAGTCGAAGGGCTTCCCATCCAGCAGCGTGTTCCCGTGGAAGTAGCGCTTGGTCCGCACCTTGGCCCACGCGGCGTAAATGCCCAGCGTCAGCACCGTGAGCACCACATTCACAATCCAGATGCGGAAGAACTCGCCCGCGCGGCCGCGGAACTCAAACCGGTGCTCGCGCTCCGGCCCGCCGACGGCCTCCGGCAGCGGCGCGGCCACGCCCGCGCCTCCCGGCAGCAGGTGGCCCGGCACGAACCCCAGCGGTGTCCATGCAGGCAAATCCTCGCTCCAGACCAGCGTGGCACTGGTGATGGAGCCCTGGGTTTCGAGATTCCGTAATGCCTCGGCCGTCATCGGGCCAAACTGCTCGCCGTTCACAGTGTAGAACCATTTTTCCATAAAGGACCGCGTTGTAGCGGGAACGACTACGAATGGCAATGACTTTGACACGGTCGCCTGCTCAAGGCGCGAAGGTGACCCGGTAAAAAACTCCCCCGGAAGCCGGAACGGACAATCCTGTGGCCTGCCCGGTGCTTGTGACCGGCAGAACAGGGTTTCCCACGCGTGACCAGGAGGTCAGGTTCACGGATGTCTCCACCCTATACAGCGCATACGGCGTGGCGGGCCATTGCAGCACCGCTCCGGGCTGCATCGCCGCCTGCAGCCGGGACATGGCATCCGCCGGGCCCGTGCCGATGATGAACTCGGCGCGGTTGCTCAGGCCGTCCCCATCCCGGTCATTGATGGCGCGCGTGCGCGCGGCCGCGGAAGGCGTCGTGCTGCCGAAATGGGTGAGCATCCAGGAATTGGGCTGCCCGTCCCCGTCGTCATCCTGGTAAATCGTCACCACGCGCACCCGCGTCCACGGAGAGCAGTTCACACCGTCGGAGAAACGCACCCATTTCAGCACAAAAAATGACAGGGTGGCGGGATCCACGCTGCCGTCGGCGAAGAACCCGGCCTGGGTAAACCGCAGCACCGGGCCGGCGAAGGCCATCGTGGCCGCGCCCCCGCTCTCCGGGCCCGTCGTGATCAGGGTCAGCAGATGGGAGGCCGTCTGCCGGTCGTAGCCGGCCAGCGTGATCTCATTGATGCCCGCGATGCCGCTGACCGGCGACGGCGCGGTCACCAGCGGCAGCACCCGGTCATAGGAATAGGGCGGCGTGTCCGCCGGAGGATGCGCGCGCTGCACGACCGGGCCGTCGTAGCTGCCCAGCGCCGCGCCTCGTCCGTCCGCATGCGCTTGAAAATACATCATCGCCTCCTTCAGGGTCGTGTCCGGCTCCGCGGGGTTCTCGCTGGAGTGCGCCATGCCCAGCGCATGCCCGATCTCGTGGCAGAGCACCTCCGCCAGCGTGGCGGGCGTCTGGTTGGACGCGGCGGTGTGCTCGATGACCACATAGCCGCGGGTCGTCCGGTGAAACTCCTGGCCGTTCACCTGCCCTCCCCCGCCCCCGCTCGTCGCGAAACTCGAACTCACATTCGTGGACGCGCGCCCGCCGATGCCCAGCACGCCGCCACTGCTGATCTCCCCGTGCAGGTCGTGGAGCTGGATGCGCAGCCGCTCGTCCGTGACCGCCACGTCCGCCGCCGACTGGCCGAAGTGCACCTGCCCGTCCAGGCGGAACTCCAGGCCGGTGACCGCGCTCCAGGCCGCCAGCGCCTGCGAGACGGCGGAAAGCGCCTGCGCCTCGCTGATCCCCGCGGGCAGCGCCTGCATGTCCACCAGATACCCGATTGCCTCGCCACGGTCCGGCCCCGTGAACCGGGAGGGAATGCCGTTCCCGTCCACCAGCAGGCCCGTGGCACCTCCCGGCCCGCCGCCGGACTCCGCCTGCTGGATGTCCGTGCCCGCGGCCACATCAGCATCCTCCACCCATGGATGCGCGGCGCCCGCCGCACGCGCCTCCGCCCTTGCCGCGCGCAGTCTTCGCAGTCCCTCCATGCCTGCATTCATCCGCACCGCGCTGGCAGCACCCCTCAGCAGTTCCAGATGGCCTCCCCTGCCCCGGGTCAGATAAAACACATGCTCCTCGCCCGCCCGCAGGCGCGCATACCGGCCGCTGGTCTCCTCCTCGCCATCCAGCGTCCCGCCGCGCTGCACGATCGTGATCTCCGCCGGGAAGCGCCCTTTCACCGCCTCCAGGACCTCCACCCGCGCCCGCGTGTGGATGCTCCCGCCGGGCCCCTGCCGGAAAAACGCCACCGATGTCACGCGCCCGACGCAGATCCCCAGCGCCGCGCGCACCTCCGCCGCCGCATCCATCGGCACCAGCGACGACGCCTGGACACGATCCCCGCCGGCGAAGATCAGAAACAGCACAAGCAGTCGCGCGAGGAATGAATTCATGCACCCCATCATGCCAGAACCGCCCCTGCTTGTCATGTCACACCTCATCTCACCATGCTCTCCGTCTGCGCCAGCACATCGGCAAAGGGAATGCGCTCCAGCAGGCCGAAGCTCGGGTGGCGGGTGAGGCGCTCGCGGCTTGTCGCCGGGCTGGTGAGGCCGCAGAGGAAACGGGCGAGCTGGCGTGAGGTGCGCAGCGAGGGATGCTTCTCACGCAGCAGCTCGTGGATGGCGGCGACGTGCCCGGTGGTGATGGGCGGCGTGGCGCTTTGAGGGATTTCGCGTGGTGAGTCGTCGGCGAGGCCTTTTTCGCGTTCTTTACAGCTCGTGCAGGTGCCGCAATCAGCGTCCATCGACTCGCCAAAGTAGTTCAGGAGCCACTTCGTGAGGCAGCCGCGATGTTCAGCGAGCTCGATGACCTGCCGCAGGCGCTCCACATCGCGGCGCTCGCGGTCGGCGAAGAGCTGCTGCATCTTTTGCGTGATCTCCTTTGCATCGCGACGGTGCGCGTCCTCGCTGAGGCGGTACTTCTGGCGGCTGCCGCTGGGCTTGAGCTCGATCTCGCCGGACTCCTGAAGCCAGGTGAGGGCCTTGAGGATGCGGTCGCGTGGCTCTTCGAGGGCGGTGGCGGCTTCGTCGGGATTGAGCGTGATCCATTTGGTGCCGCGTTTGCCGACGGAGAAAAGACGGCGCAGGAAGGCCTGGCGGTCCGGTTTGTGGCCGGAGAGGATGCGCTGCTCCGGCTGCAGGAAGCGAAACTGGTAGCTGGAGTAGAACGAGCCGAGCGGACGCAGCACGCCATCGAGCTCGAGGTGCGTGATGACGGTCTCGATGACGAGCGGGCGGATGTCGGTGGCGTGCGAGAGATCATACATCGACACATCGAACTCGCCGCCGCTGAGCAGGAGATGATCGAGAAGCTGGCGGATGGCCTGCGGCGTGGGTGTGTCGCCAAACGTGAAGTTTTCCAGCACAATGCAGTCATCGGCGCAGGCGAGCATTTCGCAGACGGAGGGCTTGCCATCGCGGCCGGCGCGGCCGGTTTCCTGCGAGTAGTTTTCGAGCGTCTTCGGGAGGTTGTAGTGATAGACGGCGCGGATGTCGGATTTGTCGATGCCCATGCCGAAGGCGATCGTCGCGACGATGACATCCGTCTGCCCGCTCATGAAGGCATCCTGCGCGGCGTGGCGGTGCTCGTCCGGCAAACCGGCGTGGTAGGCGAGGGCGTTCACGCCATTCTTCTGAAGGTGCGTGGCCACCTCCTCGGCGGTGTGTTGCAGCGTCACATAGACGATGGAGGGCACTTTGCGCTTGAGCAGCACCTTGGTGAGGTAGGGCAGGCGTTGCTTCGCGGTGCAGGGCGTGATGCGGAAGTGCAGATTCGGCCGGTGGAAGCTCGTCTGGACGTGATCGGCCTGCGCGATGAAAAAAGCGGCGCGGATGTCCGCCGCCACCGAAGGCGTCGCGGTGGCCGTGAGGGCCAGAACAGGCCGGATGCCGAGCTCGCACGCCACATGAGCAAGGCGCAGGTATTCAGGGCGGAAATTGTGTCCCCACTCGGAGATGCAGTGCGCCTCATCGACGGCCATCATGGCGATTTTGAGCTTCTTGAGCCGCTCGACGAAGTTTTCATTCATGAGCCGCTCCGGGGCGATGTAGAGCAGCTTCAGCGTGCCGTTTCGCATGCCATCAAAGACCTCCGCGGCCTCCTGCTGGCTGAGCGACGAGTCGAGCCGCGCCGCCGCGATGCCGCGGGCCTTCAGCGCCTCGACTTGATCCTTCATCAGCGCGATGAGCGGCGAGATGACGAGCGTCACACCCTCCATGAGCAGCGCGGGAAGCTGGTAGCAGAGCGATTTGCCCGCGCTCGTCGGAAACAAGGCCAGCGCGCTGCGGCCGGCGAGGAGCGTCTCGATGACCTGCTGCTGCCCGGCCCGGAAGGCCGTGTGGCCGAAGTGCTGTTTCAGGGCGGCGTGGAGGTCGTGAGGCATGCGGAGGACAGTCTGGCAGGCATGGGCTGCTGCCGCAAGATGGCCTGATGACCACGAACACCACGCGTGACAGATGCGGCGGCGGCGGTTAGAATCCCCCCGTCGTCACGCCGTGAAACCTGTCTTTCCATTCCTCACCCCGCGTTCTGGCTGTCTCATCGCGGCAGTATCCATGCTGGCCGCCTGCGGCGTGCCCAAAACCGACTATGAGGCCCTTCAAAAGGAGAACCGGGAGCTTCAGAAGGCGATCGACCAGGCCAACGACCAGATGCAGCAGCTCCAGACACAGCTCTACGCCGCCCAGCAGGGCCTGGTGGCCATCCCGGCGCTGGAGCAGCGCGCGCAGGAGCTGCAGCGCCTGCTCACGGAGAAAGAGGCGGAGCTGGACGCGGTCCAGGCCCGCTTCGACAAGTTCAAGGCGGAGAGGCGTGACGCGATGATCGGACGTGAGTATCCGTCTCTGCGCCTGGAGGACGGCAGGGAGTTCCGAAACGCCCGCATCACGAGGGTTGCCGATGGAGAGCTTTCGATCCGGCATGCCGACGGCTTCATCAAAGTGGCCCTGGCCAAAAGTTCCGAGGCATTGCGCTGGCAGGCCTGTTTTGAGCCGGCGGAAGAGGCTGCCGACGCACGCCGGCGCATGCTGGCGGAGGCCTCCCGGCTCAACAGCCAGCTTGACCGCGCCCGCCAGACCACCACGGACAACCAAAACGTCGTCCGGGAGCAAAAAGCCACCGCTGCGGAACTGCGCCGCACGATCACCGCCCAGCGCGCGGCCCTGAACCAGGCCCACAGCGCGCTCGCCGCCCAGAATCCCGGCGCCTTGAGGGGTGCTCACTGGAACTCCGCGCGACCGGAGGACAGCGGCCTCATCAATGTCTTTTCGGAGCGCAGGGCCGTCTTTGGCATCAATGAACTGGACAGCCTGGCGGCCGCCATCAAGGCCAACCTGCGCCGCCTGCGTGAGCTGGACCCCGGCGCCGACGCCCCCTAGCCTCCGGCTCTTCCCTGATTTCTGTACTGGTCAAAACGCCCTCCATCGGTTTTCATCAGCGCGGTTAAATCATGAAATCAGCCGCCCTCCTCCTCGCCCTCGCCACCCTCGGTGCCGCCTCAGCCCGCGCCGTGGACTACAAATCGCAGATCGCCCCGATCTTCCGCACCAAATGCTACGAATGCCATCACACCAGCAAGAAGGTGAAAGGGGATGTGGACCTGGCTGACGATAAAATGCCCGAAAACATCGGCGCGGGAAAGCACATCATTCCCAACGAGCCGAAGAAGAGCACCATGCTCATCTACTGCACGCTTCCCGATGACGATGAGGACGTGATGCCGCCGAAGGGCAAAAACCGCCTCACCGCCGCGGAACTGAAACTGCTCGAAACCTGGATCACCGAAGGTGCCAGCCTCGCGGCAGGCGGCTCGGCTCCGGCCCCAACGGCCACCGCCCCCGCCGCCGGCGGTCCGCAGAAATGGACCAGCAGCGACGGCAAGGTGATCGAAGCCGCCTTTGTGCGCCTGGAGGGCGAAAATGTCGTCCTCACCGTGACCGCCACCGGCGTGACCCACCTCGTGCCCCTCACGCGTCTCTCGCCGGAAAGCCAGGCCCAGGCCAAGGCGGCGAAGTAAAGAAGCGCGAGCAAGGTAACACGTTGGCAAAGGGCCTCGCCTGCCTCATCACCCTTGCCAAGCAGAACCCGCATGTTCTCCTCACGGAAAGCTGGCAGGCGGGCAAATTCACCGCCACCTGCGAGCAGACCTTCGCCGCCACGACCGTCAGCGAGGCTCTGGTGCTGGGCCGGAACGGGGCGAATGTGCCCGCAGGGTTGCCACTCAGCGGCGGAACCGCTGCCGGACACCTGTTGATCTCGCCCTCCATCGAAAAAGCGGCCCAGGAACCCGATGGCTCGTTCAATCGGGGACGCGCGGACTGGCCTGCGAGTGACGCGACGGACCCGACCTGCCGCCAGGCGTTCTGCACCTTGATCTTGGAATCCTTCGACCGGCTGTCGCGCTGATCACTTGCGCGACAGCGCGTCCGTCGTCTTCAAATCGAAGCGCACACTGACGACGCTGTGCTTCTCCTTGCCCGGCGCATATTTCACATAGGTGGTGGCCACGATGGTGCCGTCGGGCAGCAGCTCCATGCCGGGGTAGCCGCAGTCGCCGCCTGCGTTGCTGTGCAGCAGTTTCACGCGGTATTGGCCGGGCTTGCCCTGTTTGAGATCGTCGTAAGTGCCAACCCACGCAACGAAGTGACCCTTGGTCGGGCTGTTGATCGCCTGATCACGAAACGCGACGACCATGCGGCCATCCGCCGTGAACACGCCCGCATGGCGGTCGCCAGTGAGACCCCAGTTCGTGTTCGCAGGTGTGCTCCAGGTTTGTCCTTCATCGCGGCTGAACATCACGAGGCTGCGTTCCTTGTGCGTGTTCTCGCGCATCAGGCAGCAAAGCTCCGTGCCGTCCGGCGAGCGGAAGACAAACGGCTCGCACGGATTCTTGCCCGCCACGCTCGCGACGACCTTTGGCTCGCTCCACGTGAAGCCACCGTCGGCGGTGATGGTTTGCAGCACTTCGAGCGGGGCTTTGTCCGCACCGCCGGGGCCTTTGTGGAAAAGCCCGAGGTAACGGCCATCTTTGAGCCGCACGATGCTGCTGAAGGTCATCACACAGGGAAAACCGAGCGGCGGCATCTCCTTCCACGTTTTGCCCGCGTCCTCGCTCATGATGCTCGGCATGCCTGGGCCTTTGCGATTGCCCTTTGCCGCTGAAAACACCCACAACCGCTCTTTGCCCGCCGAATCCGTCATGCGGTAGATGCTCGGGCAGTTTTGATGCGTCTTGAAGCCTTCCGGCAACGTGTCATCGAGCCGCGTCCACGTTTTGCCGCCGTCATTGCTTCGTGCCATCGGCCCCGCCGCGCCGCCGTGATTGATGCACCACACACAGAAGATCGTTTTGCCATCGGCGAGCAACGTGGTCGTCGGATGCCCCTGATACACCTGCTCCGTCCCCGCCGCGATGATCGTGTGGCGGTCTTTTTGCCCGGACAGATCCACGATGGGCAGATCAGCCTTTTCTTCGGCAAAAACGAGCGAGGTGGCGAGCAAGGAGAGGGCGAGGAAGCGCATGGGCCATTCAAAACGCTGCGAGGTCCGTGCTTTTGCGTGATCTTGACATGCGAAGCCTGCGAACTGACAAGCGGGGCATGGGTTTGGATGCCGTCGAGCTGGTCTTGGCCTTCGAGGAGGAGTTTGGGATCGCGATCCCGGACGCCGCCGCGGAGAAAATGCGCACGCCCCGTGATGTGATCGACTTTGTGCTCCAAGAAAGGCGGCGCGTGACCCAGTTGGATGCGTTGAAGCACTTGTCGGAGGCGCTGGCCGGCATGGGATTCGCGAACGTGCGGCCGGAGATGAGTTTCAGTGAGCTGTTTGGGAATCAGCGCATCGCCCGATGGAAAGAGCTGGGGAAACGCCTCGCGCCCTTTTCGATTCCACGCGATGTCCCGCACGGTCCCGGCGGTGCGGTGGCAGGATGGTCGTTCCTTGGTGGCGTGATCGCCTTGTTCATGAGCCAGTGGGTGCTGGCGGGTGTTGGTGCCTTCTTGTTCGCGGTGGGCTGGGCTTGGTCAGACCGGACACGCCGCATTCCTGATGGCATGGACACGGTGGAAAAGCTCGCCGCGCATCTGACCCGCCCATTCGCAGAGTCTGAGGTCACCGAGAAGGTGAAAGCCATCGTGATGGAACAGTTGGGACTGAAAGAGGGTGTGTATGGCGTGGACAAACGCTTCATCGAAGACCTCGGTGTCGATTGACGCCGCCGCACAAGCTTGGCAGCACTCGCAGCGTTGATGGAGCATGATCCGTCTCGTTTCTCTCCTCGCACTCGCCATCTCCGCCTCCGCGCTCGACTACACCGGCCTCGACAGCGCGAAGTTTCTCGGGCCCGTCGTGATTGAGGCGACAGTGACGACGAAGAAATACTTCACCGAAGGCCCCGCCATGAGCGCGGATGGTGAGGTGTTCTTCACGAATACCGGCGAATTCCTCAAATTCAGCCCGAAGACGAAAAGGCTGGAGGTGTTCCGCAAACCGAGCACCGCGAACGGCTCGTGCTTCGACGCGCAGGGCCGCCTGATGAACTGCGAGGCTGGCGACGGCACAAATGGCCGCGTGACGCGCACCGATCTGCAAACCGCCAAGATTGAAGTGCTGTGTGACTCGTTCGGCGGCTTCCCGCTCGGCGGCGCAAACGACCTCACCATCGACTCGAAGGGGCGCATCTACTTCACCTCGCGCCTCGCGAACACCGATCCGGCGAAGGGCAACGTGAACGCCGTCTATCGCATCGACCCCGATGGCAAAACGTCGCGCATCCTCGCCGCGCCGGAGATCGACATGCCGAACGGGCTCGCTGTTTCGCCCGACGAAAAGACGTTTTATCTCATCGAGGCCGATGGACGCGCCGGGCGCGCGCGAAACATCCGCGCCTACGACCTCCAGCCCGATGGCAGCGTCACGAACATGCGCGTGCTCGTCGATCTGTCGCCCGGACGCAGCGGCGATGGCATGGAACTCGATGAACAGGGCAATCTCTACGTTGCCGCCGGGCTGCACAAGCCACGCGGCACCAGCGAGACGCTCGACACGCGTCCCGGACTGCATGTGTTCTCGCCACAGGGCAAACTGCTCGCCTTTGTCGAGACGCCAGAGGACACCGTCACCAACTGCGCCTTCGGCGGCGACGACTTGCGCACGCTTTACATCACCTGCGGCAAGCACCTGCTCAGCGTGCGCACGACGATCCCCGGCCAACCGCGTTATCGTGTGGGCGCGGCGAGGAAATGAAGCTCACAGCCGCTTGATCCGGATGTTGCGATACAAAACAAGGTCGTTGTGACCGGCGAAGCCGAAGTGACCACTCGTGCGGTCTTTGCCGGGATGCGGCTTTTTGCCCATCACCTCGTCCATGTTCACTTTACTCAGGTCGCAGTCGAGGATTGTCTCGCCGTTGAGCACGACTTTGATGGTGGAGCCTTTGACGGTGACTTCCTGCATGTTCCACTCGCCCGCAGGCTTCAGGTGACCGCGCTTCGCGGCCACCATGCCGTAGGCAGAGCCGTGATACTGGCGCGGATCGAGCTTCGCATACTTCGGCGCGTCGTTGTCGAGCACCTGCAGCTCGCACATGCCGACGTAGGCCGTGTCGCCGCTGCCGGGATAGCGAATCGCGAGTCCGTTGTTCGATCCCGCGGGAATGAGCACCTCAAAGCGCACGACGAAGTCGGCGTATTCCTCCGCCGTGTAAATGGTGCCGCCTTTGCCGGCCTTGCACGCGATCGCGCCGTCTTTGACCTCGTAGTTCTCCACCGGGCCTTTCCAGCCGGTGAAGTCCTTGCCATTGAAGATGGACGTGAAGCCCTCCTCTTCAGCGGAGAAGGCGGTGGTGGCAAAGACAGCGAGGGCAAGCAGGAGGCGGCGGGTGAGTTTCATGGTGGAAAGTGGCCTCGAATAACGTGGCACGGGCGCGAGATATTTTCGTCACAGCCATCGTTTCGCCTCCATGCGCCGACTTTTCATCCCAGGGCTCTTGTTTGCCGCCTCGCTTCATGCCTTTGAGCCGAAGGTGCGGCCGCTGATCGACGCGCATTGCATCGAGTGCCACGGAGAGGACGTGCAGAAGGGCAAGCTGCGGCTCGATGGCGAGGTGAGCCTGAAGACGTGGATCAAGGTGCACGACCGCATCGCGGCGGGCGAGATGCCGCCGAAGAAGTCGGAGCAGCCGCCGCAGGCGTTGCGTGATGAGTCGCTTAAGATCCTGCGCGAGTCGCTGCACGCGGCCTCGCTCGAACAACAGCGCACGCAGGGCCGCGTGCCGATTCGGCGTCTGAACGGCACCGAATACGAAAACACCGTGCGCGAACTCGTCGGCACGCGGGTGAAGCTGAAGGACCTGCTGCCGACGGACAACAGCGCGGGCGGTTTCGATAATGTCAGCGCCGTGCTCGACCTCTCCTCGACGCATTTGCTGCTGTATCAAGAGGCGGCGGAGAAGGCCGTGAGCTCCGTGATTCCGGTGCATCCGCATCTGCCGGTCAAAGAGCGCCGCAGCGGCCGCGAGATCTCGCAAAAGGGCTCGAACTTCCAGCAGACGCTCACGCGCAGTTGCATGCTGAAGGGCGACGCGCTCGTCGTTTACAGCAAACTGCCGCGCTACGGTCTCGTGTGCACGCCGGGCGTGCAGGGCGCAGGCCGTTACAAAGTGCGCATGTCCGCATCGGCTGTCGGCGCGGCCAATGTGCCGGTGCCGGTCTCGTATTGCACCATCGATCGCGGTCGCGAACCGCCGGTGGTGCGTGATGTTGTCGATTTCCCGCCCGGAGCGCCGCGTTTGATCGAAACAGAGATCGATCTCGAAGCCGGCGAGGCCTTCGTGCTGCAACTCCAGCTCAACTGGGACATCCGCGCGACGAAGAAGCCCATCGAGGAGCACACCGGCCCCGGTTTTCTCATCGAGTGGCTCGAAATCGAAGGCCCCATCGATCCCTTCCCCTCGCAGGCGTATCGCACGCTGTTTGGCGATGCCGAGTTAATGCCGAAATCCGCTGCCAAAGCGAAAGCGGAGGGCCGCAAGCCGCAGGACTGGAGCAAGCGCACCAACATCTACCAATGGCTCAATGACTCGCTCGAACCCGTGAGCGCCACGCCAAAGGAAGATGCCGACAAATTGCTCCGCGCCTTCATCCCGCGCGCGTTTCGTCGCCCAGTCGATGAAGACACGCTGAAGCACTACATCGGCAAAGTGCATGCGAAGCTCGACGCGGGCGAAAGCTTCGTGAACGCGATGACCTACGGCTACAAGAGCGTGCTCACCTCGCCGCCGTTTCTCTTCTTCAGCGAAACACCCGGCGAACTCGACCGCCTCGCGCTCGCGAATCGACTCGCGTATTTCCTCACTTCGCTGCCGCCGGATGCCGAATTGCTCACGGCTGATGTCACGAAGCCAGATGTGCTGCGCCAGCAAACCGAGCGTCTCCTCAAGTCACCACGCGCCCGCGGTTTCACGGAAAACTTCACCGGCCAGTGGCTCGAACTCCGCAAAATCGACGCCACCATCCCCGATCCGAATCTTTACGGCGATTTCGACGGCACCCTGCTCTGGTCCATGCCCGAGGAGACGCGCCGCTTCTTCGACGATGTGCTGCAAAACGACCGCAGCATGCTCGAGTTCGTCGATTCCGCATGGACGCTCGTGAATCGACGCCTCGCGGAGCATTATGGAGTTACGGAGGCCTTCGATGCAGCCAAGCCACAGCACTCCAACACTCCATCACTCCCCTCCGCCGTTCCTCAGTCCGAGTTCCGCCGCGTGAACCTCCCCGCGGGCTCGCATCGCGGCGGCGTGATGACGCAGGGCAGCGTGCTGAAGGTTACCGCCGATGGCACGACCACCTCGCCCGTGCTGCGCGGCAAGTGGGTGCTCGAGCACATCATCGGCAAGGCCACGCCACCACCACCGCCGGACGTGCCTGCCATCGAGCCCGACATCCGCGGCGCGACCACCATCCGCCAACAGCTCGACAAGCACCGCAACATCGCCGCGTGCAATTCGTGTCACCAACACATCGACCCGCCGGGCTTCGCACTCGAGTCCTTCGATCCCATCGGCGGCTACCGCGAATTCTACCGCGCCTCCGCACGCACCCAGGCCGGCATCGTGCAGCTCCCCGGCTACACCGGCCGCGCCTTCTACCGCGGACCCGATGTCGAAAAAGGCGGCGTCACGCATGATGGCAAAACCTTCACCACCGTCGAAGACTACAAGCGCCTCCTGCTCGCTGACCCCGATCAAATCGCCCGCAACCTCGCCGAAAAACTCCTCACCTACGCCACCGGTGCCGAGCCGCAGTTCGCCGACCGCGAAGTCATCGAGCAAATCGTCGCCCAGGTGAAAACCAAGAACTATGGCTTCCGCACGCTCGTTCATGAGATCGTGCAGAGCAGGCCGTTTAAGCACAAATAAAGCGCGAGTTGGCAGGGGCGACATCTTGCGTCTAGTCTCGCCGCATGGCCTTTCGCAATCTCTTCCAGCGGCTCTCCGCTGCTCCGACGAATCCGCATCCGGCGCCGGTGGCGCGGCAGTTTGATGTGGCGGATCTTTATCGAGGGCCGGTGGCGGATGGCGGGGCCGCGACGGATGCCGACGCGCTGCCGCTCGATGAAAAACTGCGCCAGGCCTACTTCTGGATCGTCAACACGGCGATCATCAGCCCGCATTACGACATCGAATACAATGACGGTCCGCCGCAAAGCTATGTGCTGGGCGATACGAAGAGCCGCCTGACGCTGCCTTCGGCGCAGAGCTACTCCAGCTTTGTGCTGCTGCCGCTGCTCACCTTTGCCACGCGGCGGAAGTGCCTCTTCATCGGCGGTCCGGGTCGCGGAAAAACGGCCAGCGCCATCCTCATGGGTGTGCTGGCAGGCTATCCGGTGCGCGAGGTGCGCCGGGCGATGCTGCACGGGCATCCGCAGATGACAATCGCCGATCTGCTGGGCAATCCGCTGCCGGCGGACCTCGTGCAGGCGCAAAACATCGCCGACATCCGCATCGCGTGGCGCGGCTGGCTCGACAAGCGCGTGAAAATCATCGACGAATACAATCGCATCCCCACGCGCACGCAGAGCGCGCTGCTGACGGTCATGGGCGATGGCTACGCGGAGATGCTCGACCACATTCACGAGTGCCCGGAGGCCGCGTGGTTCCTCACCGCGAATGACGACCAGGGCGGCGGCACTTATCAGGTGATCGAGGCGCTGCGCGACCGCATCGACGTGATCGTGCAGGCGCTGGCCTTCAATCCACGCTTCCTCTCCGATTTGATCACCCGCATCGAGGAGCGCATCCGCCCGGAGGAGGTCGTGCCGCGCCAGATCATCTTCACCGAGGCGGAAATCGACCGCATGCAGGATGAAATCCGCGCCGTGAGCGTGCCGCCGGAGATCCGCCGCCGCATCGAGTTCTTCACCAGCCAGTTCGAGTTCTGCGAGGTGGCGGGCGATCAGTTTGAATACAAGACGAAGGACACCGCGCGGCTCGCCGGCGTGGAGTGGCATCTGCTCACCGCGCAGGAGACCGGGCGCGACCGCCTGAAGGACCTCGGCTGCCAGACGCGCAATGGCATCTCCGTGCGCGGGCTGATGACGATCATCCACTTTGCCAAGGCCATCGCCTACTTCCGTGGCAACCGCGCCGTGGAGCTGGATGATCTGCGGCAGATCCTGCCCTTTGTGCTTTTCGACAAACTCGTGCCGGATGCCGAGGCACCGTTCTTTGACGCTCCGGGGCATGGTGCCTTCCGCACGGACCGCATCGGCTGGCTGCGACGTCTGCTGGACCTGAGTTGCGCGGAATACGACCGCCTGAACCTCGATCGTGAAGATCCCGTGGCGGAGCTGGCAGCACTTTTCCGCCAGGGACTCGATGGCGTGAGTGAAAACGAGGTGCGCAGCCGCCTGGTGAAGATCGAGGGCCTCATCGCGGACTGGGCAAAGGGCCGCAAGCTCTACGGCCATCTCTACGATGACCTGCTGAAGCTCAAATACCTGCACCAGCGCCATACGAACTACCTCCGCTGGCTGCAAACCCGCTGACCGCCATGCTTTGTGATGTCCTCATCTCCGTGCTGCGCAGCGCCCGCGCGGATCTGAATGCGCAGTTTGCCCAGGCGAAGCGCGAGCGCCCCGCGCTCGATGACGCGGCCTTCACCGGCTTCATCGAGCAGCAGATCGATCCGCTCGCACGGCTCGCGCCGGGAGATCAGGCCTATGACGTGATCAGCACCGCGTGGGAATGCGGGCTGGAGCTCGTCGCGCAACGTCTCGCCGGTCCGCAGGCGCGTCATCCGTGGATCAATGAGACGTGGAAGCTGCTCGCCGCGCAACTCGCGCATGCACCGCGCCAGCTCATTCCGGCGTTCAGCAATGCGGCGTATCATCTCGCCACCACGCCCGGCGCACGACCACGACAGTGGCTCGATTTGATGCAAAACATCGCGCAAGTCGTCACGGATGCTCCCGCGCTGCTGCACGCGGGCCAGATCGCCGCATGGCGTGCCGGGCTCGCGCATTACCGCGAAGGCGCTTTGAAGCTCATCGCGGCCTTGGAGCCAAAAATCGCCCAAATCGCCCTCGGGGCCGATTCGAGTGCGTTTCTCGAAAAAGTCATCGCCAGCCCCTGGATCGAAAAACCGGCCGGAAATCGCGAAAGCCTCCGCGCAGGCTCATTTCGCGGCTTTGGCGGCCTTTTCATCGTGCCACCGCTCGTCACCGCCGTGAATGACCAGCTCTTTGTGCGCAGTGGCGATGACGTGTGGCTGCTCACGGCGGACTCGTTTGGTGCCACGTTTCATCGCGGCACGCTCGCGGAGTTCCAGGCGGGCAGTGGCAGCCGTTTCGATGATGCACCGGCGGACATCGGCGTGGTCACCAGCGTCGCCCGCACCCGTCACACCGTGGCCGTCACCGGCTCTCTCACGCACGCGGTGCTGCTCTTTGCCGCATGAAGACCACGGCCGAGTTCGAAGCACTGCAAACCGCCTGGGCCGCCCGCTGGCCGGATGCGCTCGCGGTTTGGAGCCGCTTCACGCGCCTGCGGCCGCCGCAGCTCTGCCTCACGATGAAGCAGGCACGCGGCGAGGGACTCACGGGCAGTTTTGCCATGATCCGCCTCGTCGATCAGGCCATCGTCGTCAGCCTGCCTGAGGTCGTTTCCTGCGGTGTGGAGGATTACGCCGTGGAGGTGCTGGCGCATGAGATCGGCCATCACGTGCTCGCACCTGCCACGCTCACGGAGCACGGGCGCATGCTCGCCCGCATGCGGCGCGGCCTGCCCACGCTGGAGGCGCAGGCACCCATGGTGGCGAATCTTTACACCGATCTGCTCATCAATGACCGCCTGCAACGCAGCGCCGGGCTGCGCATGGGCGAGGTGTATCAAAAGCTCACGGGCGGGCCAAAAACCGGCGAGGTCTGGCGGCTCTACATGCGCATCTATGAAATCCTCTGGCGCATGGACCGTGGCAGCCTCGCTGGAAAGTGCGATGACCGCATGAATGGCGACGCGCTGCTCGGCGCGCGCCTCATCCGCACCTACGCACGCGACTGGATGCAAGGTGCGGGCCGCTTTGCCGCGCTGATCCTGCCCTACCTGCTGGAGGACAAAGAATCCGCCGAACTCCTCGCCAAACTCGCCGACACACGCAGCGCTGCCAGCGGCGGCGAGATGACTGGCCTCACCGATCTCGATGAAGGCGAGGCGGAGGACGTTTTGCACCCTGCGCTCGATCCTGCGCTGAATGGCAGCGACGAATCAGCGGACGAAGACGCTCCAAGTCCGTCCACAGCGCCCACCGCAGGCACGAATCCACCGTCCAAAGGCCAGGCGCGCCAGCCTTTTGAATACGGCGAGCTTCTCCGCGCCGCCGGCATCGACATCAGCGATCACGATGCCGCCGTGCGTTACTACCGCGAGCAGGCGCTGCCGCATCTGGTGCCCTTTCCTTCGCGAAAAAAACCGCGTGGCACCGATCCGCTGCCAGAGGGCCTCGAAGCCTGGAACCTCGGTGATCCGCTCGACACCATCGACTGGCTGCAAAGCGTGATGCAGAGCCCGCGTGTCATTCCCGGCCTCACCACGCTCACCCGCGTGTGGTGTGTGAGCGATGGCGCGGAACCAAAGCCCGAGCCGCTCGATCTCGATCTGTATGTGGACAGCTCCGGCTCCATGATGAACCCGCAGCGCTTCATCTCCTATCCCGCGCTCGCCGGAGCCATCATCTGCCTCAGCGCCCTGCGTGCCGGCGCCAAAGTGCAGGCCACGCTTTGGAGCGGCAAAAACCAGTTCACCAGCACGCCCGGTTTTGTGCGGGACGAGACCGCGCTGCTCCGCGTGCTCACCGGCTACTTCGGCGGTGGCACCGCCTTTCCCATCCACAAGCTGCGAGACACCTTTGCCGCACGAAAAACCACTGACCGACCCGCGCACATCCTCATCATCTCCGACGACGGTGTCAGCACGCTCTTTGACATGGACGAACGCGGCAACTCCGGCTGGAACGTCGCCGCCACCGCGCTCGACCAGGCCCGCGGCGGCGGCACCATGGTGCTGAACATTCCCGAGAAGTGGGACACCTTCCCTCACGCGCCGTATGCCGACATCCGCCGCGCCCGCGATCAACAGCACTGGCACGTCCACCGCGTCGCCACCTGGAATGATCTCGTCGCCTTCGCGCGTGAGTTCAGCCGGCAGCGATATGGCGAAAAAGAAGCCCGCGTCACCGCCGCATGAAGCCGCTCGTCATCGTCTGGCGTGTCACCGGCCGCTGCAATCTGAGTTGCGCCTTTTGCGCGTATGATCGCACGAAAAAAATCCCGCGCCGTCACACCGATGAGCGACTCGTCAGGCAGTTCGCCGGGTTGGCAGCGGCTCTGGGACGGCCCGTGTTGTTCAGTTGGCTCGGCGGCGAGCCGCTGCTGTGGCCCGCGCTCACCCAGCTCACACTCGACCTGCGCCAGCGGCATGGTTTTGCCATCAGCACCACCACCAACGGCACCACGCTGCATCGCGAGGACGTGCGCCAGCATCTCATCGAGCACTACGCCGAGCTCACCATCAGCCTCGACGGCCCCGCGCCCACCCACGACGCCCTGCGCGGCCAAAGCGGTCTCTTTGAGCAAATCAAACACGCCGTGAGGCAGCTCGCCGGTCGCGGCCCACGCCTGCGCCTCAACACCGTGCTCATGCGCCACACCATCGCCCACTTCCCCGCGCTCTGCCGCGAAGTCGCCCGCTGGGGCATCGACGAGATCACCTGCAACCAGCTCGGCGGCATCGAACGCCCCGAGTTTTACCCGGCCAACCGCCTCCTGCCGGAACAAGTCGCCACGCTCGCCCGGCAGTGGCCCACGCTGCACGCCGAACTCGCCGCGCAAGGCGTGCGCCTCCTCGGTGGCGAAGCCTACCTGCGCCGACTCGCCGCCAGCGCCCGCGATGAAAAGCTCCCCGTCGAAGACTGCGGCCCCGGTCGCGATTTCCTCTTCGTCACCGAGGACGGCATCGCCTCTCCGTGCAGCTTCACCACCGCCGATTACGGCATCGACCTCCGCACCCTCACCACCCCCGCCCAGCTCGCTGATCTACCGCAGACCTTTGCCAGACAACGCCAGGCCACCCGCTCTGCCGCTTGCCAGGACTGCCACAGCACCCAAGTGTGCGCGAAGTTCACATGACCCACGAAGGCCCCCAGCTCGAGCAGTTGACCCGGCGACTCACCGAGACGCCGGTGGATTTTCTTGCGGAGCCTCGCATCGGGAAAAACGGGCTCGTGCAGGTCGATGCGGTGGTCGCGGATCTGCTGCGGGAATTTGGTGGCACGCCGCAGGTGCGGGAGCTGGCTGCGTTTGCCGGTTTTGACGCGAAGAAAGATCGCAACCGCCTCGCTACCACGCTGCTGCTCGTCTGGCTGCTCGGCGATGACTGGTTTCGTTCGGCAAAGACCGCGCCGCAGGCCGTGCTGGCCGTTCTCGGCTCCGCACCGGCGGAACTCGCGGCGCAAACGGCCGCGCGTCATTTTGTGAGCGATCCTGACCGCCGTGAGGAGCTGGTGCGTGTGCTCCTCGCGCGGCTGGATCTGCGTCCGGCGGGAGAGAGCGCCGCGCAGGCGCAGGACCGCCTCACCAGCATCAGCGCCACGGAACGCGAGCGCTTCATCGCCGCCGCGCGTGCGGCGGAGGAGCGTGCCCGCGCCATCCGCGCCGCGCTGGCCAAAAAAGCCGCCGAGGAGTCCGCGGACAAATACACGCGCGAATGACCGATCCGGAGCCCACCGACGAGCAGCGCTATCCCACGCTCAGCGCGGACGGTCGCGCGATGCTCACCCGTCTGCGCGAGCATCCTCGCGCACCGCGTTACCACAATCAAAGCGGCAACCGCCTCACCGCAGCGGAGGTGGAGCAGGTGCGGGCCTTTGAAAACGAAGTGCTGACCGCCCGCCTCGACTGGACACTGGACTCACCGCCCACGTGGCTGCCGGACTTCATCGCGCAGTGCTACCGGGAGGTGCCGCACTATCGCGCGATGGGTTCCGCACCGCGCTGCCTCGACGAAATTCCCTCCGTCTCCCGCGCCGACTTCAGCGCGGACATCGCCGCCTTCGTGCCGGACACTGCGCCGCTGGACCGGCTGATCAATTTCCGCACCAGCGGCACCTCCGGGCATCCGCTGCTCATCGCCTCGCATCCCGTCGTGGCCGCCTCGTATCTGGCGTTTCACAAACGGGCGCTGCGCCGCTTCGGCGTCACGCTCACCGCCGGTCGCGGAGACGTGGGCGTGGTGCTGCTCGGCCTGCAGCGCAAATGCTTCACCTACGTCTCCGTCACGCCCACGATGCACGAGGCCGGTCTCGCCAAGATCAACCTGCATCCCGATGACTGGCGTGATCCCACCGACCGCGCGGCTTATCTCGACGACTTGCAGCCCGAGGTCATCGCCGGTGATCCCATCTCTTTCACCGAGCTTCTCACGCTGCCGATGACATGGAAACCGCGTGCGCTGCTCTGCACGTCGATGGCGCTGCTCGCCGGCCTGCGCAGGCAGTTGGAGCAGCGTTTTGAGTGTCCCGTGCTCGATCTTTACTCGATGAATGAAGGCGGACCCATCGCGGTGTTTGATCCCGCGTTGAACGGTCATGTGCTGCTGCAAAACCGCCTCTACGTCGAAATCCTCGATGAAAACGACCGCCGCATGCCACCCGGCGTGCGCGGCGAAATCACACTCACCGGTGGCTTCAATTTCTGCCTGCCGCTGCTGCGCTATCGCACCGGCGATCACGCCAGTCTCGACTTCAGCGGCCCGGAGCCAGTGCTGCGCGATCTTTCCGGTCGTCCTCCTGTGCGCTACCGCGCCGCCGATGGCACATGGCTGAACAACATCGAGATCACCCATGCCTTCAAAGATCTCTTGCTGCCGCAGTGGAGCCTGCATCAGGCCGCCGATGGCTCGCTCACGCTGCGTCATGCCGGCGGCGCGCATCAGGACGATGCGGCGCGCAGCGTGCTGGAGCGGCTTTTGGGCCCGTTGGCGCTTCACATCCAGCCGCTGCCCGCGGGAGGTGACAAAGTCATCCAATACACCTCTGACCTGCCCGATCCGCACGCATGACCACGCCGCTCGAAATCGCCGCGAACGCCGTCAACGCGCTCTCCATCGTCCTCGCGGGCCGGAACAGCGTCCATACGTGGTGGACGGGCATTGTGGGCTGTCTGCTCTTCGCGCAGTTGTTCTATGAATCGCAGCTTTACGCCGATTCGATGCTCCAGGCCTTCTTCATCGCCACCAGTGCCATCGGATGGAAAAACTGGTCCCAAGGCGAAAACCGTCCCCTGGCGAAAACGAGGCTCAAATCACTCCTCGGCATGCTTTTCGCCGCGCTGGCCGTCGCAGCGGCCTACAGCGCCCTCTTGCGCCGCTTCACCGATGCCTTCGCGCCCGTGCCGGACTCGCTCGTGCTCGTCTTCAGCGTCATCGCGCAGCTTTTGCTCATGCAGCGCCGTGTGGAAACGTGGTGGTTCTGGCTCGCGGTCAATACCATCGCCGTGCCGCTCTTTTTCAGCCGGGGCCTGCATCTCACCGCAGCGCTCTACACCGCCTTTTGGATCAATGCGCTCATCTCTCTCCGCCATTGGCGGCAACTCATGACGCGATGAGCAAATCCTTCCAGCGCGGCCTCATCGTCGGCAAGTTCTGCCCGCTGCATCACGGGCACGAGCACGCCATCCGCACGATGCTCGCCGCTTGTGAAGAAGGCTTCGTCCTCAGCTACACCAACCCCGAGTTTCCCGGCTGCGAGCCCGCCCGACGACGCCGTTGGCTCGCGCAGCTTTTCCCGCAGGCACGCTGCGTCGTGCTGGACGCCGCTGAAGCCCCTCCGAACAACGCCGATGACCTCACGCAGCGCCAGTTCGTCGCCCGCGTCTGCCGCGAACGCCTGCAAACCACCGTCGATGCCGTGTTCACGAGCGAGGACTACGGCGAAGGCTTCGCGCAAGAGCTCGCGCGGCAGTTTGGTCATCACGTGCGGCACATCAGCATCGATCCGCCGCGCCTCACGCACCCCGTTTCCGGCACACAGTTGCGTGCGGACATCCACGCACACCGCCAGCACCTATCGCCTGTCGTTTACGCCGACTTCGTGGAGCGCATCTGCCTCCTCGGCGGTGAATCAACCGGCAAGAGCACCCTCGCCGCCGCGCTCGCCGCGCAATTCCAAACGCAGCACGTCGCCGAATACGGCCGCGAACTCTGGGAGTCCCGCCACGGCCATCTCACCTTCAGCGACATGCTCCACATCGCCGAAACCCAGATCGCCCGCGAAGAAGCCGCCGCGCCTATCTCGAATCGCTTCCTCTTTTGCGACACCTCGCCTCTCACGACGCTCTTTTACAGCCACCACCTCTTCCAGCGAGCCGATCCCGCGCTCGAAGTCCTCGCCCGGCGCGACTACACCCTCCACCTCCTCTGCGCCCCGGACTTCCCCTTCCATCAAGACGGCACCCGACAAGACTCCGCCTTTCGCGCCGCCCAAGACACCTGGTATCGCACCGAACTGACCCGTCGCGGCCTGCCCTGGATGGAGGTGCGAGGCAGCGTGGACGAGCGACTGGCCGCTGTTTCAGAAGCACTGCGAATCCTACGCTAAAAGTGCCTGCCCTCATCGTTTTGTTGCCATGCCACGCCACGTTCTCGACCGCCGCACGTTTTTGCGCTCCTCCGGCATCGCCATCGGGCTGCCGTTTCTCGATGCGATGATGCCTTTGAGCGCCGCGGAGGCGAAAAAGGCAGCCAAAGCACCAAAACGCGTGCTGCTGGTCGGCAGACCGCTCGGCATGCATGCGCCGAACTTCTTCCCGACGGACACGGGCAAGAACTACACGCCCAGCCGCTACCTGAAGTTCCTTCAAAGCCGCCGCGAGGACTTCACGGTCTTCTCCGGCCTTTCCCATCGCTACGGCGCAGGTCATTACGCGGAGGTCGGCCTCTTCACCGGCGTGCATCCCGACTTCATTCGGCCAAACGACATCAAGAACAGCATCTCGCTCGACCAGGAGGTCGCAGCGCATCTCGCGGGGCAGACGCGGTTCAACTCGCTCGTCATCGGCGGCGGCAGCGCGGCGTGGAATCGCCGTGGCGTGCGACTGCCCGCCGAACAGCGCGTGAGCAGCGTCTTCAAGCAGCTCTTCATCCAGGGCACCGCGGACGAAACCGCTCGCGAAATGCGCCGCATCAAGGACGGGCAAAGCATTCTCGATGATGTGCGTGACCAACTCGGCAGCCTGAACGCCAAACTCGGCAGCGAGGACCGCGAGCGCCTTGATTTGTATGTCTCCTCCATCCGTGAGGCCGAGCAAAAGCTGCAACAGGACGAAACCTGGCAGCTCACGCCGAAGCCGAAGCTCGACGTGAAGCCGCCGCAGGAGCTCAGCAGCGCGCAACTCGTCGAACGCAGCCGCCAGTGGTATGACCTCGTGCATCTCGCGTTTCAGACCGACAGCACACGCGCCATCTCGCTCTGGCTCGGCTCGCAGGACAAGCCGGAGATCCAGGGCGTGAACATCGGCCACCACGACGCTTCGCATCACGGTCAGGACCCCGGCAAGCTGGAGCAGCTCGCGCTCATCGAAGACGCCGAGATGCGCGTCTTTGGCGAGTTCCTCGACAAACTCAAAGCCAGCACCGAGGGCGACAGCACGCTGCTAGACCGCTCTTCCATTTTCTTCGCCAGCAACCTCGGCAACGCGTCGAATCACGACAACACCAACCTCCCCGTCATCCTCGCCGGCGGCGGCTACAAGCACGCGGGCCACATCGCCCACGACAAGCAAAACAACACCTTCCTCTCGAACCTCTACGTCCGCATGCTCCAGCAAACCGGCATCGAACTCGACAAGTTCGGCGCCAGCAGCGGCGTGCTCAGCGAGATTTGACTAAGCGCACGTAATCCAGACCCACGAAGCGGTTCTGCACCGCGTTGGGATTCGTGCCGGTGATTTTCAGAGTCAGCTTGTGAGCACCAGCGGCGAGTTCGCCGACAGCGTGCTCCAAAACGCTGGTCGTGCCGACTTTTGCGAACTGGTAGAGGTCGATGGGAGCGCCGAGAGGTTTTCCGTCGAGCGCGGGCTGCACGATGGCGAAATCGGGAGCGCGGGTGAGGACGAGTTCGAGGGTGTAGGTGGCTTTTTCGGGCACGGTGAGCTCGATTTCGAGTGAATCGCCCTCTTTGCCGCCGCTCCAGAAAAGTTGGGCATCGCCGCTCCAGCGTGAGCCGGTGAAGTTTTTCATGTTTTGGGGCTTGGCGGCTCCCGCAGTCGCTTTGGCCGTGGCGGCGAGCGTTTCGGCTTCGAGCGCGTCCGGCACGCAACCGGTCGTTTCGTCGATGGGAGCCGGTTTGCCGACGACAGACGGCTTTTCGGTCACTTCGAGGCGTTTTGGCTGCGCGGCCTGCCATTCGGCCTCGCTGACGTTTTTCACGCGATGGATCAGCACGTGCGCGCCCTTCATGCCGCCCGCGAGGATGTCGGGCAGTTTGTCGCGATTCACGTCTTGAATGACGAGCTGGCGGCCGATGCCGGATTCGCCGTCGGCCTTCATCGGCAGCCAATCGACTCCATCTTTGCCACGGACGAGTTTGAACCAGTAAACGACCGCGCCGTCGTTCCAGCCGTGGGACTTCATGTGATGCGACCAGTAGGTTTTGCCGGTGACGATGTCTTTGAGGCCGTCGCCATCCATGTCGGCGAGCTGAACGCTGTGCAGCTCGCTGAAATAGACGCCGTAGCGGTTCAATCCGGGGCGGTCGCCCATGATGAGATGCTCTTTGAAGCCCTGCGGCGTCTGCTCATGCCACGCAAGGCCGTATTCGTGCGCGGCGAGGCTGGTGATGACGTCGTTGTCGCCATCGCCATCCACATCGTAGGCGAACATCTCCGCGCCGCCGCGTTGCGCGAAGACGGCCTTGTGCAGCGTCCACAAACCCTGCGTGAGGTCCTCCGGCTGCTCAAACCAGCCGTCCTTCATCAGCACGTCGAGCCGGCCGTCGCCATTCACATCGCCCACGCCTAATCCGTGGCCGAATCTCTCCGGCGCGATGCGTTCGGAGATCGGATAAAAATTCCACGGCTCCAATCCGTTCGCCGGATTGATCTCCACCCAGCCAAAGTAGCCGTCGCGCGTGCACACCAGCTCCGGCGGATCATCGCCGATGAGGTTCACGAAGTGCGGAGACTCGTTCGAGACCCAGTCAAAGACCTGATGCTTCGGCCACGGCGCCTCGTGGCCTTCTTTACCGGGATTTTGATACACAAAGGCCGGTGTGCCGGGAAAACCGGCCGTGAGCACATCGACGAGACCGTCCTTGTTGAAATCGTAAGGCCAGGAGAAGAAATTGTTCGCGTAACCCTCGCGATTCTGCGGTGCGGCCTGGTAGATGAGCTTCTTCGTCTGGAAGTCCGGCCCCGCGAACCAAAACGGGCCGTGGATCACGTCCATATGGCCGTCGCCGTCGATGTCCGCTGCATTGATGCCCTCCGAGTAGTAGCGGTCTGTGAGCTGGATGCGCTCGAAGGAGTGAAGCTGCCGTTCCGCGGCCTGTGCGGTGAAGACAACGGCGAAAAGAGGCAGGAGCGCTTTCATGCCCCCTCAAACGACGCCGGGCGGGCCACCCTGTCATCGCCGCCTTGCGAACTGTCGTGTCCCGCGCTCAGTCCGTGGGCATGGACCTTGCCGATGTCATCGAACACTGCCTACGCCAGCCGGACGCGGAGGAGACGCAGCCGTTTGGACCGGAGGCGCTGGTTTACAAGGTGGGCGGGAAGATGTTCGCGGTCACGGTGCCGGAGGATTTTCCGGCGCGCATCAATTTGAAGTGTGATCCAGAGCGCGCTCTTGAGCTGCGCGATCAATACAAGGCCGTCAAACCCGGCTGGCACATGAACAAGAAACACTGGAACACGATCATGCTCGACGGCTCGCTGCCGCCGAGACTGGTTCGCGAGCTGGTGGAGCATTCGTACGAGCTCGTCGTCGCGTCGTTGCCTGCGAAGACGCGGAACAAGCTTTCCAAGAAGGCGCGCCGTTGAAGTGACGGTCGTCAGCCTGCCGTTCCGCTTCTGCGATACCACTCCGGCTCCAGCCCGGTGTAGATCTCGCGTTTAACCGCAGACCTGCCGCCGCGATGCTGGCGCAGGATGCGCACCAGGCGCTCCATCCCCCAGACCATGACGGAATCGGAGCATCTAGTGAAAAAATTCCGCCAGGCCCACGGATGCTCCTGATAGCCGCATTGAGTGGCTGCGGTGGCCTGAATGCGCGCCCAGTCCTCCTTGCTGCCTTCGAAGCGAAAGCGTTCGCGAAACAGCATGACGATCTCGTCGCCATAACGAAACGTCAGCAGGTAGAGCGAGGTGCGGGCCAGAAAGCGCTGATAGTCGGCGATGAACTCGTCCAGCAGTGGGCCGGAAGCCGGCAGCGGTCTGGTGGTGTCTTCAGGACCGCCAAATGCATCGCGAAACGCGAAGGAGATGCTGCAACTGCGCTCCATGAGGCCGAGCAGATGGGAAAAACGCGCTTCATCGAACTCGCGCGGCGCTTTGCCCAGCGTGGCGAGCCAGTCCGTGCCGAGCGAGCGAACCTCGCCCCAATGCCGCATGAGGTCGGCAACGTTTGACCAGCCGCGCTGCTCTGCGAGTTCGAGCATGCTGACACCATCTGCACCGGTTTCATCTGCTGATGCGCCGTGATCAAGCAGTAGTGCGACGATTTCCTCGTATCCCGCGATGATGGCCGTGGCAAAGGCCGAACGGCCCTCGGCATCGCACGCGTTTTTGTCAGCGCCTGCTTCGATCAGGATGCGCGCGAGATCCTCGTTGCCTGCCTGACAGCAGCGGATGAGTGGCGTCTCGCCGGAGGTGTTGCGTGTTTCGAGACGCGCTCCGGCTTCGATGAGCCTGCGCATGATGGCCTCATGACCGTGGCCCACCGTGCCCATGTCCACCAGCCAGTGCAGCGCGGTGAAGCCGCTGGCATCCTGCGCGTTCACATCGGCTCCATCGGTCAGCGCTGCCTCCACGGCATCGGCGTCGGCAGAATAGGCTGCGTACATGAGCGCGGTCATGCCGTGCTCGCCAGCGGCTGGCTGCCAGTAAATGGGCTCTTCTTCAGGCATGAGATCAAAAAATGGCGTCGGCTGAATAGGCGTTCACGTCGAAGACGGTCATGCCGCCGGGCTGCTTCACGAGGTAAACCAGGCAGACGGTGCGATGGCCGATGTTGGCATAACGCCACACGGTGTATTTCTGGCCCAGCTCGATGCCCTCCGGCGCACGCGGTCCAAAACGATGGGTCGGCCGGATCTCTCCATCCGCGTGCCGCATGTAGGTCTTGCCGAGAGCATCGCCCTCCGTCTTCGCGAACCAGTAATCACCCGGATACTCGGAGTCCGGCGCGCCGATTTCCTTCTTTACCCGGTCCGCCGTCCAGCCGATGAGATCGCGCAGGTTTTTGGGGAAACGCGACGCGCCCGGATGCTCCGGAATCGGCGGCCGTTCTGGGAAAGGGAGGGGCATGCGCGTGACAGCGTGATTTCATCATGTCGCGCGGACTTTGGCAATCACGATCCCGGCATTGCGGACCGGAGGCGCTTGTGATGAGATGCGGCATGAAACATCCCGAGCCTCAACCCACGCGCACGCTGCCCGGCGCGAAGGCCGCCCAGACGGGCGAGCGGGAGAAGATTCAGCGCGTCATCGAGCGGCGCGGCCTGTGCGGGCTGGCGAATGACACGCGGTGGGATGAATTGATCACGGCGATGCGTGATTACGCGGGCCAAAGGCCGGCGTATCGGTGGAAGTGCGTGGACGGCCGCCCTGTGGGCTGGGAGACGGAGTGGTTGTATCATCTGCCGTTTCCGATGATCTCGGTGGAGTGGATGGACCTGCTTTTTCGCCATCATCCGCTGCGTCCGGGCATGTCGGGGCCGGTTTGGGTCACGGGCGAGGTGGAGGATCACGCGGAGCGCATCGAGACCATCGTGAAGGCCATCGGCTTCGAATACACGATGGGGAAGAACATGCTGCGCATCTTTGGCTACAGCCCGAAGGACCTGAATCTGTTTGATGACTGAAAAACGAGCCTCAAGCCATGAAACCACCACCTCCACTCACCCAACAAGAAGAAGGACGTGCTTATCTGCGCAAGTTCATCGCGGAACGCAACTTGTGCGGCCTGGCGAATGACACGCGCTGGGGCCGCTTTCTGGATGCGATGCGCGCGCGAAAGGATTGGAGGCCAAGTTATCGGGCC
Source organism: Verrucomicrobiaceae bacterium (assembly GCA_015075365.1). Classification (GTDB taxonomy): domain Bacteria; phylum Verrucomicrobiota; class Verrucomicrobiia; order Verrucomicrobiales; family Verrucomicrobiaceae; genus Prosthecobacter. Next base: position 2,485,169 of record JABTUN010000001.1, on the reverse strand, counting down.
AAGCTGGTGAACGGCCATCTGGCCGACTGGGATGTGGAGTGGTTCGCGCATGTGCCAGACCCGATGGGCATCGAGTGGATGGACATCGTATTTCGTTTCGAGCAATCCGGCCAGGCGGTCGATCATGGCGACTGGATCGAGGCCCTGGTGAAGGACGCGGGGCTCGAATACCTCAAAGGAACCACGATGATCCGCATCTTCGGCTACAGTCCGAAGGACATGGGATTGTTTGATGAATGAAGTGGTCCGCTCAGTCCTCTGAGCGGCGCGTCGATCAAGAACAATCTTGTCGCAAGAGAGTGCGAGTGCCAGTTCGAAAAAAACGGAGTACCATCACTACAATCCAAAACGAAATGAACGTAGCAGCAGAGGTTGTTTCCTCGTGGGGGCCATTTGAAGCAGATATTCAACAAATCCTCGCAAGGCTCTCCCGTGCGGCGATGCCAGAAACGGCGGATTTTCTCTGGTTCGTGCTTATGACAGACGAACTTCGTGGCTTGCCAATCATGGTCTGGCCCGCTGGACGCGATCAACAGCCACATGACGGATGGTCGCACGAATACGATTTGATCGACAGCGTGCCCGAGACGGTTGTGCTTCCAGATTTGGCCGATACGCCAGAAAATGTGGCGCGGTTGCGAGATGCGTGCGCCGCTTTCCTCCAACAGCAATGGAGCAAGATTCAGCCGCCTCCACACCGTCTCGCATATTTTTCCATCAACGAAGACGGTTGGTACTTTTCACTTGCCGACGGGAGAATGATTTCATCTCGGAACATGGAGAATGAAATCGTTAGCAGACTAAAAACTGTCTGATTAGGCCGCCCACAGTCTGCGCGGCGCAGATGCATTTTGACCGTTCTCTCCGCTCTTTCCGCTCAGAGGACTGAGCGGGCCACTTTCAGAGGTCATCGTCGCGTGAGACGCGTGATGATGAACAGCAGCGTTGCCACGATCACGAGCGCCATGAGGCCGCACAAGGGCAGCGCGCTCGAAGCGGGCAGTGCGGCGAGCCAGTCGCCGAACGAGGGCAGCCACATTTTCGACAGCGGCAGCACCCAGGCGCGGCCGGTGCAGAACACCACGCCTGCAAAAGCGAGAGGGATCATGAAATCGACCTTCGCGGCGGCGGTGCGGGGGAGTTTCATGACCGGATTCAAAAACGACGGCGGATGGCGAAGGCGATCCATTCGATTGCGACGATCAACAGGCCGAGTCCCAGCCATTTATCGGCAGAAAGCCTGCCGTAGGTACGCCCATCGAGTTGAATCTTGGAGCGGGTGGGAGTCAGTTTGCCATCGACTTCCTCGAAGGTTTGGATGTCGGGCGAATAAAAGCGTGTGTCTGGTGATTCGAGCCAGGGATTCGACAGGGCCATCACACAGGCGAGCAGGAGCCAGAAGAAGCAGCGGCGGAACGGCGCGCTCGGGCCTGAGGAGAGGACGCTGTTGCTCATCGCCGAGGATGGCTGAATTTCCCCTGTCGCGAAAGGCGGAATTCATGCAGGGTGCCGCCATGCGCAGCGCATTTGTCCTTTCCCTGATCCTGGCCGCCGGCGCGGGCCTCCACGCGGCTCCGACACCGCCGGCACCCGCGGCTTCTCCAGCCCCGGCGGCTCCCCAGACCGCCCCCAAGCCTACGGAGCCCAAGGCAGCGCCGCAACCGCCCCCCGCGCCCGCGACCCCCCCCGCGCCGCCGGTGAAGCCTCCGCCGGAGGACGCGTATGTGCAGATGGAGATGCTGACGCGCGCGATGGAGATGGTGCGGCAGAACTATGTCGATGAGTCCAAGATCACCTACGAGGAGCTCGTCGAGGGCGCGCTGGAGGGCATGCTGCGCCGCCTGGACCCGCATTGCGAATACATGGGCCGGTCCTTGTTTGAGGACATGCAGCGCGAGCAGAGCGACACCTCGGAGGGCATCGGCATCACCATCGCGCTGCGGCAGAACCAGCTCACGATCATCACGGTGCGGGAGGACGGTCCCGCGGCACGTGAGGGCGTGCTTTCCGGTGACCAGCTCATCCGCATCAATGAAGTGCTCACCGACTCCGTGGGCGTGGTGGAGGCGATGCAACTGCTCAAGGGCAAGGCGGGCGATGAGGTGGCCCTGACGGTTCGCCGGCCGGGCACGAAGCAGTTTTTGGAATTCAAAGTGAAGCACGAGACGCTGGCAGAGTCCTCCGTGCACGACCCGATGCTGCTAGCGGTGAAAATGACGGGCGAGTTCAAGATCGGCTACGCGCGCGTGTCGCAGTTCAACGCGCCCACAGCGCGCGAATTGAGCAAAGCGCTCGATGGACTCGAAAAGCAGGGCATGCAGGCCTTTGTGCTCGATCTGCGGAACAATCCCGGCGGCCTGGTGGACAGCGCGGTGACGATTTGCGGCGAGTTTTTGCCGGAGGGCACCGTCGTGGTGACGACGGAGGGCCGCGTGGCCTCACAGAATCCGCCGCCCTACCGCACGCCGCCGCGCAACGGCAAGGAGCCGCGCAAATTCCCCATGGCGGTGCTCATCAACCACGGCAGCGCCAGCGCCAGCGAGCTGACAGCGGGCGCGCTGCAGGATCTGAAGCGTGCGATCGTCGTAGGAACGACGAGTTTCGGCAAAGGCAGCGTGCAGACCATCCTGCCGATGAAAAACGGCGCGGCGATGCGGCTGACAACGGCGAAGTATTACACGCCCAGCCATCGCACCATTCACGAAAACGGCGTGGAGCCGAACATCGTGGCCGCGCTCACCAGCGAGGAGGAGGCACGCATCGCTAAATGGCGTGCCTCGCATGGTACGGGGGACGCGGCGGCGCTGGAGCTGGCCAATCTGGGCGACAGGCAGCTCGAGCGCGCCGTGGACGCGCTGAAGGGCGTGCTGGTGTTTGACGCCTTTGTGGCGCGTCCGCTGGCCCCGGCGGCCAAACCGCTCGAAAAGGCCGAGATCAAGGCGGTGGAATGAGTTGAGCCGCGTTGGGGAGGTCAGGACTCAAACCGCGTGCCGGAGTGATACGAGCCGATGCTGCGCGTGGTGGCACCATCGGCATGCGTCTGGGCTAGCGCGGTCTGCACACGGGCCTCGGCCATGCTGCCTTCGATCTCGATGTAGAAGCGGTACTTGTTCGGCTGGCCGCGGATGGGGCGGGATTCGAGGCGCTTGAGATTGATGGCGCCTTCGCTCAGCGGCGTGAGGAAGCGGCAAAGGCTGCCCGCGCGATCCGGCAGCTCCACGACGAGCGCGGTGCGGTTGTGCGTGGCGTCCGGCGTGTTCGCGGTGTGGCCGAGGAGGAAGAACTGCGTGATGTTCGGCACCTCGCCCGCGATGGGGAAGTGCAGGATGCTCAGCGCATGCCTTTCCGCGTTTTGTCGCGGGCCGATCGCCGCCGCTCCAGGTGTCGCCGCCGCTTTTTCCGCCGCCTTGGCCGTGCTGGGCTCTACGATGCGCTTCGCGTTCGGGTAGTGGGCCTTCAGCCAGTCGTCACCATGATAAAAAGGCATCGCGTGGGAGTGGATCGCGGTGATTTCCTCGCCTGCACGACCGAGCAGGGCCAGTTTCACATCCAGGGTGAGTTCTTCGACGATGCTGAGCTCGCAGCGGGCATCGAGCAGGCGGTCCACCGTGTCGATGATGAAGCCACCGGAGGAGTTTTCGATGGGCACGATGCCGAGCGCATCCGGGCGGCTACTGAGGAAGTCGAAGACATCACCGATGTTGTCGCGCAGGCTCACCGCGGCACCGGGAAAGCGCCGCTGCGTGATGAGATGTGAAAAACTGCCCTCAGGTCCGAGGCAGGCGATGGTGGATGCGGCGGGAACGCTCATGATTGCGCCTTCATGCTGCCGTTGGTGCGCAGAGAGGTCAAGACGGCACACCATCACGCGTGCGCATGCGCTTCAAAGCCCGTCTGCTCTCGGTGACAAATACGCGCGCAGCTCCTGCCGGGCCTGGTCACGCGCCGCTGGATTGGGGAAGAACAGGTCCGCGCCGCCATCGTAGGGGGCGTACACATGGGTGGTGCCGGGGCAGACCACGAGAGCGCGCACCGCGTCGTTGGCGACGGCGTCGAGGACGGGCCGGAAGGTGTCGAAATCCCAGCGCAGGACCGCCGCGTGGAAGGGACCGTAGGGCGGCTCGTCCTGCTCTGGCTGATAGGCGGGGAGTTCCGAGGCCGGGGCGAGGCCGAGGCCGCTGAAGCAGGGATCGTCCTTGTAGCTGCACGGCACGATGAGGCGGCAGTCCGCGCCTTCCGCAAACAGCAGCGTCGTGGCGTGCCGGTGCCGTTCCCGCAGCAGCGCCCGCTCCTCCTCCGTGTTCGGGTAGCGTTGCATTTCCGGCAGGCTGTGGATGCGCAGCCAGCGGTCTGGGAAGGCCTCGCGCAGGGCGTAGCCGACCGGTTGCACGGTGGAAAAGGCCTCCAGCCACCAGGAATAGGAAGGGATCGTGCTCATGGACAGGACGGGGGAAGGAACGCGCTCGCAGAGTAGGCGCGCACGCTGGCTTGTCGTGATGAAATCCCGCCAAGCCCTGTTGCACGAGCGTTCCCGGGATTCCAAATGCACCATTGCACGCTGCACGAGTGCTCCCGGAAATAGAAATGCGCCGCTGCATGCTGCAAAAGCGTTCCCGGAAATGGAAATGCGCCGCTGCACGCTGCAAAAGCGCTCCCGGAAATGGAAATGCACCTTTGCAGGCTGCATAGGCGTTTCCTGGGACGAGACGGTGGATTGGAAGGCTTGAAAAACGGCATTTTTGCCATTCCTGGCCGCACACCCAGGAGCCGGCCAGATAGGCGCGGCAGGTGAAGATGAGTGGTTGTAACAAACGCATGCTCTCATGCTGTCGGCCACTTTTCGCGCTCCCTCCGGGGCGCGATCACAGAGAACACGGTTAGGGCGCGCGGGAACCCGGTGGTTGCATCACCGGCTTGGTTCTCACGAGCCTCCGGCTCGGAAGACCTGTAGACTTGGACGGGTTGGTTTAACACCGTTTGGCACTCACTGTGGGCGCTTGAGCGTGTAGAGCTTCCGAAGAGCCTCAAAACGCTTCACGGCATCATCCGCCATGTCATATTTGAGGGTAGCCTTGCCCGTCATGAAAACAACTTCATGACACCCGAGGCATATTTGAGCGTGGTAAGTGATGCCTCCGACCGTCCACGATACGCTGTAATCGGGGTGATAGCCTCCACAAAGCTTGGCACCACGATACGGCTGTATTGATGCGGGCGTGCCGAGCAGATGTTTGAGTTCATCCGGGTTGGTTACGGCCAGGGCGGGAGTGTAAAATGGGAAGTCGCCGATTTTGATTACATCGGTGCGTTTGAGTTCCTCCTTCAACTTGTCGCGTTGCCATGTCTGATGTGGCAACCCTTCGAAAATGACGAGTTTGTCGGCTTTGAGCAGCGATTCGCGAAAAGACTGAGAGTCAGCGACGGATGGTGGCGCGGGCTCCAGCAGTGCCCAAGCGCAGTGGGAGGAGAGAATCGTCAAAAGCAGAATGCGTGTCTTCATAAAATTAGATGCCTACTTCTCCATCCACTTTTTGATCTCGTCCGCCGCCTTCTCATCGAACGCCTTGGCCCTTACGGCCTGTGTGAGGAGCTGGACGGCGGCCTCGCGATCTTGTTTGAGGACGAGGTGGAGGAGGAAGTTTTCGAGAAACTGCTGGCGGTCGCCTTTGTCGAGGGCGGCGGTTTTTTCGAGGATGGTGTCAGGTGTGATGCCGCCATAGAGGAGAGCGGCCTTTTTGACGGCGGCACGGCTCTGGCTCTGGCGCAGGGTGGTGGCCACACGCTGGCTGAGGACCATGAGATCACCAGGATTTTCCTTGTCACAGGAATCCAGGAGTCGGTGGGCGGTGTCCCAGTCGTGCAAGCTGGCCGCGGCAGCGGCGCTCTGGCGACGGGTGAGCAGGCAGGGCAGCACGGCAAGCTGCATGCGCGTGATGGCGGTGGCGGCGGTTTTGGTATTTTCCGCCGCCATGCAGGCGGCCAGCAGATTCTGGAGGGTGCGGTGGCGGAAGGGATCAAGCTCGATCATGCGCAGGACGAGATCCTGGTGCCGGGGCTGCATGCCGGTCATGCTGCGCATCATTTCGACGAGGCAGAAGGCCTCGCAGGCGCGCGCGGCGTTTTTCCCCTCCCCCTCGCGGGCGAGGCGGACGATCTGCTCCTGAAGACCAGGGATGAAGAGCATGTCGTCCGTCACAGCGGAGGCGCCTGCCGCGCTGCGCATGAGGTGGTTCATGCGGCCGATCACACCGAGGATGACGAGGGTGCCGAGCGCCTCGCCATTGCCGGAGGCGAGCTCGATGGCGCCACGGGCGCGCTTTTCATCGTCGAGCAAGGCGAAGAAGCGGGGCAGGTAGAGCGCCAGATTTTGGACTGAAAAGGCCTCAAAGCTCTGCGTGGGGTCACGCTGGCGGGAGCGGGTGGCGAGGGTGAGGTGATTCTCGATGCTCATGCCGGTGCTGAGCGCGCGCAGGTAAGCGGCCAGGTCGCGCTGCTCGTAGGCATTCGCGAGGGTCCGGGCCGCCTCCGCGCGCAGGGCCTCCGTGGTGCGGGTGAACGCTAGCAACTCGCCCTCGTCCAGCGGGCGGTCATAAAGCGCCCGCTCCGCGGTCTGCGGCGCTTTTTCATCGAGACGATACTCCCGGCGGTGCGCGGCGGCCTCCGCGGCCTTGTCCGCGCGGCGGTCGAGCATCATCTGGCGGGCAAGCGCGTGCTTCGGATCGAGCTTGAGGGCCGTTTGCAGGCTGGCGAGCGTTTCGGGACCGGAATCGTCCTCCCAATCGAGCGCGAAGGCGAGCAGGGTGTGCGCCTCGGCGTTTTTCGGCTCGCGGGCGACGAGGGCACGGGCCGTGCTGATGGCGCGCTGGCCGCACATCGCGGTCTTGTCCTTCCATTCGAGCTTTTCGGCGCGGAATTTCATCTCCAGCCAGCGGCGCACCTCCGCGGCACCGGTGGCTGTTTCGAGCTCCAGATCGTGGTAGGTCTGCTGGTGGCCGATTTCACTGTTGTCGAAGATGTAGCCGTGAATGCCGCCGAAATTCACGCCATAGCCGAAGGTGGCGGTCATCAGCTCCATGCGCGCGCCGATCCGGGCGGCGGGATCATCCTGGTTGTCCTTTTTCTCCGGCACGGGCATGGCGAGGATCTGCTCAACGGTCTGGACCAGCCCCGACGCCTCCGGGTGGATGCGCTGAAACTTCTCCTGGATGCGCTGCGCCGTGCGCACGAGCAGCGGATGGAGCACCTCGGGCTTCAAATCGAGCTTGGGTGACGGTTCCTCCGCCGCGCGGAGGGTCAATGGCAGCAAGACAGCGAAAAAGGCACGGCGGAGCATGGTGTGGATTGTTTCAGGTTTGCCGCCGGATGACAAGAAAGGAAAAAAGGGCTGCATGGCGTCTGGCACGGGCTGTGCTTTAAATTCCAGGCCCAGCCCATGTCCATCCACGTCGCCCTCCGCCATGTCACCACGTATCAATACGACCGGCCTATCTCGTTAGGGCCGCAGGTCATCCGCTTGAGGCCGGCACCGCACTGCCGCACGCCGGTGCTGAGCTACTCATTAAAAGTCACGCCGGGGCAGCATTTCATCAACTGGCAGCAGGACCCGCAGGCGAACTACCTCGCCCGGCTGGTGTTTCCCGAGAAGACCACCGAATTCCGCGTGGAGGTGGACTTGGTGGCGGAGATGGCGGTGTACAATCCTTTCGACTTCTTCCTGGAGCCGGAGGCGGAGCGGGTGCCCTTCAAATACGACCCGGTGCTGGCCCACGAGTTGGAGCCGTATCATCGCAAGCTGCCGCTCACGCCGGCGCTGGGCGAGTACCTGCGCGGCATCCGGCGTGATTTGCTGAAAAACACCCACCTGCCGCATGCGAGCACGCCGCACTCAGAGACGGCGGACACGCATGCGCATGGCGTTTTGCCCGAAACAGGCACCGTGATGGCCGCGAAGGACAAAAGCGACCCGCGGCCGCGCACGATCGACTTCCTCGTGGCGATCAATCAACTGCTCTGGAAGGACATCCGCTACACGATCCGCCTCGAACCGGGCGTGCAGACGCCGGAGGAGACGCTGGAGCTCGGCAGCGGCTCGTGCCGTGACTCGGCGTGGCTGCTCTGCCAGCTCTTCCGCCATCTCGGCATGGCCTCGCGGTTCGTGAGCGGTTATTTGATCCAGTTGAAGCCGGATGTGAAATCGCTCGACGGTCCCAGCGGCACCGAGGTGGACTTCACGGATCTGCATGCGTGGTGCGAGGTGTATCTGCCTGGCGCCGGCTGGGTGGGGCTCGATCCGACTTCGGGCCTGCTCGCGGGCGAGGGGCATCTGCCGCTGGCCGCCACGCCAGATCCGTCCAGTGCGGCACCGATCACCGGAGCGCTCGACCCGTGCGAGGTGGAGTTCGAGCACGAGATGAAGATCACGCGCATCTTTGAATCGCCGCGTGTGACGAAGCCCTACACGCCGGAGCAATGGGCGGAGATTGAAAAACTGGGCCTGAAGATCGACGGCGATCTCATCAAAGGCGATGTGCGCATGACGATGGGCGGCGAGCCAACCTTTGTGAGCATCGACGACATGGACGGCGAGGAGTGGAACACCGCCGCGGTGGGTCCGAAGAAGCGCCTCCTGAGCGGCGAGCTCATCAAGCGCCTGCGCCATCAATTTGGGCAAGGCGGTTTGCTGCACTACGGCCAGTGCAAATGGTATCCCGGCGAGCAATTGCCACGCTGGGCACTCGGCTGTTACTGGCGCAAGGATGGTGCGCCGGTGTGGACGGATGACTCGCTCATCGCCGATGAGTCGCGCAGCTATGGTCACACCGAGAATGAGGCCTATCGCTTCGGACTCGCGTTGAGCGCCGCGCTCGGTGTCGATCCGAAATGGCTCAAAGCAGCCTATGAAGATGCCTTCTACTATCTTTGGAAGGAGAAGCGCCTGCCGGTGAATGTCGATCCGCTGAAGTCGAACCTCAAAGATCCCTTCGAGCGCGAGCGTCTCGCCCGCATCTTCGAGCAGGGGCTCGACAAGGTGACCGGCTTCGTTTTGCCGCTGGAGCGCAATCAAGTCGGCAACGAGATGCGCTGGCAGAGTGGTCCGTGGTTCGTGCGTGACGACACGATGTATCTCATCCCCGGCGATTCGCCGATGGGCCTGCGCCTGCCGCTCGACAGCCTGCCCTGGGTGGCCGCCACCGATTACCCGTGGATCTATCCCACCGATGCGATGAGCGACTGGCCGGACCTGCCGGAGCGTCCGGAGAACCGCCAGCACTTCCTCCGCGCCGTCGCTGACTGGCTTGATGGCATGGAGGCACCGCCAAAACCATCTGCCGCGGCTTCCAATTACATCACCGGCCAATACGGCGGCCAAGGCAAGCCGGAGCGCCGCAAGATCGAGCTGCTGCCGCCCGATCTGAGCCGCGATGATGATGGATTGGGCGGTTTGAAGTCGCGCTTCCCGATGCCGCAAGAGTCCGCGAGCTGGATCATCCGCACCGCGATCTGTTTTGAGCCGCGAAACGGACGCCTGCATGTCTTCATGCCGCCGGTGGTCACGACGGAGGACTATCTCGACCTCGTCGCCGCCGTCGAAGATGTCGCGGCCGCTTTGAAGATGCCTGTCATCGTCGAAGGCACGCCGCCGCCGTATGATCCGCGGCTTCAGGTGATCAAGGTCACGCCTGATCCCGGGGTGATCGAGGTGAACATGCATCCTGTGAAGCAGTGGGACGAGCTCGTGCACAACACGAAGACGCTCTACGAGGAGGCGCGGCTCACGCGGCTCGGCACGGAGAAATTCATGGTCGATGGCCGCCACACCGGCACCGGCGGCGGCAATCACATCGTCATCGGCGGCGAGCGACCGAAGGACTCGCCCTTCCTGCGCCGGCCGGATTTGCTCAAATCGCTGCTCGGCTACTGGCACAATCATCCCAGCCTCAGCTACCTCTTCAGCGGTCTCTTCATCGGCCCCACCAGCCAGTGCCCGCGTGTCGATGAGGCACGCAACGACGCGCTGTTCGAGCTCGAACTGGCCTTCCGCGAGTTGAAGAAGCAGACCGACAAGGCCGGCACGCCGCCGCCCTGGCTCGTCGATCGCATCTTCCGCAACATCCTCTGCGATGCCACGGGCAACACGCACCGCACGGAGTTCTGCATCGACAAGATGTTTGATCCCGGCAGCAGCACCGGACGCCTCGGCCTCGTCGAGCTGCGCTCCTTTGAAATGCCGCCGCATGCCGAGATGAGCCTCGCGCAGCATCTGCTGCTCCGCGCCGCCATCGCGAGATTTTGGAACAAGCCGTATGAGCAGAATCTCGTGCGCTGGGGCACCGATTTGCATGATCGCTTCCTGCTGCCGCACTTCGTCTGGGATGACTTCACCGACGTGATGGAGGACATGACCGCGCACGGCTACGACATGAAGCCGGAATGGTTCGCGCCGCATTTCGAGTTCAAATTCCCCTCCATCGGCCATATCACACAGCGCGGTATCCAGCTCGACATCCGCACCGCCATCGAGCCCTGGCATGTGCTGGGTGAGGAAGGCAGCGCGGGCAGCACCGTGCGCTTCGTCGACAGCAGCCTCGAACGCGTGCAGGTGAAGACCAAAGGCCTCGTCAACGGCCGCTACGCCATCGCCTGCAACGGCGTGCAGGTGCCGCTGCATCCCACCGGCACCGTCGGCGAATATGTGGCCGGCATCCGCTACCGCGCCTGGCAGCCCGGCGAGTGCCTGCAGCCCACCATCGGCGTGCACAGCCCGCTCATTTTCGACATCGTGGACCAGTGGAACGGCCGCAGCCTCGGCGGCTGCACCTGCCACGTCGCCCACCCCGGCGGCCGCAGCTACGACACCTTCCCCGTGAACAGCTACGAAGCCGAAAGCCGCCGCCTCGCGCGATTCTTCAGCTACGGCCACACCCCCGGCGCCTTCAAACTGCGCCAGATCGAAGGCGTGCCGGAGTTCCCGCTCACGCTGGATCTGCGGAGGTCGTAGCACAGCGCTACTTCGGCAGGCACGCGGCGAAAAAACGCAGTGTGTCCGACAGATGCGCGTGCCAATAGTCCCAGGTGTGGCCGCCTGGAAACTCCTCATACACATGCGGGATGCCAGCGGCCTCCAGATCGCGGTGAAGGACGCGGTTGTGCTCCAGCAGCACGTCCTCCGTGCCGCAATCGAAGCGCAGGTGGGGAAGGCGCGCACCGTGACGGGTCATGCAGTCGATCACAGACAACGGATCGGATTCAGCCAGGTCAAACTCCGGCAGGGACTCCTCCACAAAGCCCTGCATCTGCGCCACATCTGTGATGCTGCTGTGCGCGCTGATCGCGGTGAAGCGCCGCGCGTGCAGCGCGCCGAGCCGCAACGCGCCGTAGCCACCCATGGAAAGGCCGCCGATGAACCGCGGCGTGCTCCGGCAGCGCGGATCGAGCTCCGTGGCGGCCTCAGGCACCTCATCCACGATCCAGGCGGCGTGATCCGCGCTGCGATGCCGCGCGTAGCCGGAGCCATCTCCCCACAGGCCGTCAGAAGGCATCGCCAGCATCATCGGCGGCAGATTTTCCTCCGCGATGAGCCGGTCGAGCACGCGATGCGCCCCGCCTTTGAACAGCCAGGCCCAGTGGCTGCCATACACACCGTGCAGCAGGATCACCAGCGGCAGAGAGTCCGCGCCTGCGCCCGGAGGGACGTAAAAACTCACATCCGCGCGCCGGCGCAGCGCGGCGGACTTCACGGTGACGTGATGAACGCCCCCGGGAAGGAGCGTGGGATCGGATTTCTCGATGGTGCGGAAGCTCATGTGCGGGACGCCGGGTTCCTTGCGCGGTGTGTCATCACGTTGCAACGTGAGCGTGTTTGCTCATGCCTTTTTTTCTTCCCATCGCCGCATCGGAGACGATTCCTCCCATCTTCACCCTGCTGGCGGTGATGCTGGGGGGCGTGGTGCTGGTGTCCCTGCTGCTGCTGCGGCTGCAGCAGTCGCTGCTGGCAGGTTATTTCCTCTGCGGCGTAGTGATCGCGAACTCGGGCATCATGACGCTGCTGGGCGGCGGTGAATCCCAGGCGCAGATCGCCAACATGGCCGAGTTCGGCGTGGTTTTGCTGATGTTCACGCTGGGGCTGGAGTTTTCACTGGGGGAGCTGCGCTACCTGCGGCGGCTGGCCTTTCAGGGCGGCGGCTGGCAGATGGGGCTGTGCATGGCGCTGGCCGCGGCGGGTGCGCTGGCCTGCGGCATCGGCTGGACGGGCGCGGTGGTCACCGGCGTGGCGGTGGCGATGAGTTCCACAGCGGTCAGCTTGAAGAGCTTTCAGGACCTGGGCCTCGAATCCAGCCCCGGCGCGCGAATGGCGCTGGCGGTGGCGATCTTCCAGGACCTGTTCATCATCGCCTTCTTCCTGTTCGTGCCGCTGCTGCTGCCCAAAGCCGGCGCGGAGCAGGCGCTGGGCACCAGCCTGGGCAGCCTGGTGCTGCGCGGCGGGCTGTTTGTGGTGCTGGCAGGCGTGGCGGCGCGCTGGATCATCCCGTGGCTGCTCAACGCCGTGACGCGCACGCGGAACCGCGAGCTTTTCACGCTCACCGTGATCGGCTGCTGCGTGGGCCTGGCCTTCACGGGCGGTCTGCTGGGCCTGGGGCTTGCGCTGGGCGCGTTCGTCGCCGGCCTGGCGGTGAGCGAGTCCATTTTCAAGCACCGCATCCTGGCGGACGTGATGCCGCTGAAGGACCTGTTTTTGACCCTGTTCTTTGTCACCGTGGGTCTCATGATTGATGTGAAGATGGCCGTGCAGCACTGGCAGCCGATCGTGGTGCTCACGCTGGTGCTGATGCTGGGCAAAACGGCGCTGATCACCACCATCGCGCGCAAACTCGGCCTCGCGCACCGCCAGGCGCTCATGGCGGGCCTTGGTTTGAGCAGCGCGGGCGAGTTTTCCCTCGTGCTGCTGCGCCAGGCGGGTGAATCCGCCCTGTGGAGCAGCTCCACGCAGCAGATCCTGCTCACCGCCTCCGCGCTTTCGATGGGCCTGCTGCCGGCGGTGATGCGCGGGGGTGGACCACTGGCAGGGTGGATGGAAAAACGCGGCTGGGGCCGCCGCAGGCCCGCGCACGGCGAGGTGAGCGACCTGCGCCAGCGCATCAAAGGCATGCAGGACCATGCCATCATCTGCGGCCATGGCCCGGTGGGCGAGCACCTGAACAAGGCCCTGCTGGACAACGGCGTGCCCACGCTGGTGGTGGAGCTGAACGCGGAAACCGTCCGGAACCTGAAACGCCAGGGCCAGAACGTGCTCTTTGCCGACGCCACCCACCAGGAGACCTGGGAGCTGACACGTCTGGCCGGCGCGCGCATGGTGGCGCTGACGTTTCCAGACGCGGTAGTGAACACACGCGCACTGGAGATCATCCGGGAGACACGTCCGGACATACCGGTGCTGGCGAGGGCGCGCTTTGCCAGCGACGTCGAGCGCCTGAAGCGCCTGGGAGCCACGGTGGTCGTCAATGACGAACAGGAGGCCAGCCGCGCCGTGGCGGACGCCGCGATCACGCTGCAAGGAGCCTGAACCTGCTCCGCCGCCTCACTTCACCGCACCAATGAGCGTCTGGAGACGCGATACCTGGGCCTTGAGCAGGGTGATCTCCGCCTCCATCCGGGCACGCCATTCCGCCTCGTTCTCCAGTTCCGACGGAGCGGCGGCCGTGGCTACGGTGACCGAGGGCAGCGCGGCTGAGGCATCCCCGCAGAAAAGATGCGCATACTGCGCCACACGCCGCCCAGGACCGGCCGGAAAGCACTGGATGAGCGGCCCTTCACGGTAGCCAATCAGTTCGGCGAGCGCGTCTTCCACAGCCTGCATGTCCGCGAAGGCGTGCAGGCGCTCCGTGCGCTGGCGCAGCTCCCCCGCCGTCTGCATGCCGCGCAGCAGCAGCATGCACAGCAACGCGGTGTGGCGCGGCTCGAGGTCCGGGCACTTCCCTTTCAAGTTGTGGCGGTACTTTTGCACCCGCGCGCCCACGATGGTGACCTGGAAGACATAGCCGCGGGACTTCATGTTTTCGAGCGCGCGGGCCACGGTGCTCTCGTCGAGCTGCATGACGGGATCACGGTTCGTGGTCTGGTTGCACGCGGACACGAGCGCGTTGAGCGTCATCGGGTAGTAGTCCGGCAGCGTGATCTCCTTTTCAATGAGGCAGCCCAGCACTCGGGCCTCCTCGGGCGTGAGGGTGCTGACAATGGCGGGGGTGACGGATTCGGCGGGCATGGCGGCTGTGGGGTGGAATGAAGCGCTGAGCGGGAGCGGGTTCAAGGTTTCAAGTCTTCGCGGTGCCAGATGTGAAGATCAGGTGAATAGGGTGGACCAGAGGGCGTCAGAGGAGGCGCTATGAAACACAAACTCCTCACCCTCTGCGGCGCGGTGCTGTGCGCCTGCACGTTTTCCTCCTGCTACGTCTATGACTCCCCGCTGACGTGGGTCGATCCCTGTCCGCGGCCGGTCGTGTATGGACGCGGCTTCTACAACGCGCCCGTGTATCGAAGCCACAACCGGGGCTACTGCCCGCCGCCTGTGGTGTACCACCGCCCGTCCTTCAACCGCGGCTGCGCACCCACGTCACCGGTCTTCCGCAGTTCCTTCGGACACCGCGGCCGTTTCTTCTGATCAACCCGGCCGGTTGCGCATCATGTCAGCCACCTGGGCGAAGAATCCGCCGATGAGCGCTGCCTCGTCGGCGGGAATCCCGGCCTCCCGCATCGACTGGCCCATGAGATCGAGCCAGCGATCCCGCGCGGCGAGGTCGATGGGGAACGGCATGTGCCTGCCCCGTAACCGCGGGTGACCGCGCTCTTCGAGGTAGGTCTGCGGGCCGCCGAAGCGATAGACGATGAAATCCGCAAGGCGCTTCTCGGAGCCCTCCCAGTCGTCCTGCGGATACATGGGGCCGATGATGTCATCCACACGCACACGGCGGTAAAACGCGGCGACCATGGCGCGCAGTGTTTCCTCGCCGACGCGGGCGCAGAGGGTGGATATCTCATCCATCGGCTGTGGAGGCGGGAGATGAACCGCGCGACGCGCGGAGATACGCGCCCCACAGCGTCGCGGCGAGGAGGAAGCTGAGCGCGAGAAGGGCGAGACCGTTGAGGACGTGGAAATTGGTGATCCAGAAGGATTTGCCGGTGAGGATGACGAAAATGCCGAGCGTGACCTGGATGACGGGCAGATAAAGCAGCAACGCGGGCACCCAGCGCAAGCGCGGAAGCGTGATGAGCCAGCGGTGCGCCTTCACGGCCACCACCAGGACCAGCACGGCGGTGGTAAAGCCCCAATATTTGTGCAGAAAGAGCACGAAGGCGTCCGCGGGCACGACGGGTGGAACGAGCAGGCCTTTCGTCGTCAGAATGTCGCCCGCGGCGAGGTGGTCCCGCTGTGTGTGGCGCAGCGTGGCCCCGATGACGAGCTGCGCGAAGACGGCGAGAAAGAGCCCCAGGCTCCAAAGACGCGCCCTGAGGGCTGTGCGCTCCGAGAGGCGGAGCGTGCCCTCCTCCCAGGTGCGCGAGGAGGCGAAGGCGATCAGGATGAGCAGGCAGTAAAAGAGCTGGCCGAGCGTGCCGTGGATGACGCCGTAGGCATTGGACATCTTGAGCACACGCAGGCCGCCAAGCGACGCCTGGAGGATGACCAGCATGAGCGCGAGCGTGGTCAACCCACGCAGCAGATGCCAGCGCCGTCCGTACCAGGTGAGGCACAGCCAGACGAGTCCCATGCCGAGGATGAGGCCTGCGATGACGAGCTGGCCCATGTACACGAGCACTAGATAGCCAATCCCGGTCAGGATCAGAATGCCGGCCTCCGCGGCATTCGGCTGATGGCGGGCAAAGACCCAGAAATACTGGCCGAGCACCAGAAAGCCGATGGTGGTGGCAATCCAGCGATGCCCATGCTCCAAAAGCAGCGCAGGCACCTTGTACCAGCCCTCGGGATTGATTTTCCCAAAGCATAGCGGCCAGTCAGGGACGGCGAGGCCGACATCCTCGGTGGTCACCGCCGCTCCCCACCAGATGAGCACCACACCGACGGCGAGGGTGAGGAGCGAGTAGCGGTGAAAGGCGCGGGACATGTCACTTCGCGGTTCTAGGTTCCTTGTTCGCGGTTCCAACTGCGAACGGCGAACCGGGAACAACGAACGGCATCACTTCGCGCCTGCCGTGGCCGTGGATTCGTCGGCTTTCTTTTTGGCGGCGGCGGATTGTTCCTTGGCCCAGTCGTCGAACTCCTTGGGATCGACGACCTCGAGCACGGCCTTCATCTGCGCATGACCGGGGCCGCAAAGCTGGCCGCAGATAATGTCCCAGGTGCCGGTCTTGATGGGCTTGAACCACATGTGGGCCTTCACACCGGGCGTGGCGTCCTGCGCGGCGCGCATGGGAACGAGGGCGAGATTGTGGATGACGTCCTTGGAGGCGACATCGACGATGACCGGGCGGCCGACGGGCAGCTTCATGGTGCCGGGATTGACGAAGTCATCCTTGCCGGTGGGGTCATGCGGGTCCTTGCCGGTCTGGTTGTTCGCGGAGAGATAGCGGCCTTCCCAGGCGCTCAACAAGGCGTCCTCGCCAGCGTATTGGAAGTTCCAAAGGAACTTTTCGCCCAACGCGCGCATGCGGACCGTGTCCGGGCTCGTGGGGTAATCGTCCGCCTGACGGGACCACAATGGGAAGGCGAAACCGAGCAGCAGGATGGCCTCGACGATGACGACGCCGATCTCGATGTGCGTGGTGGCATGGCCGGTGACGCCGTGGTAGTCCGCGCGCTTGGCGCGCTTCTCATTGAACCGGTAGAAGGCGATGATGAGGTAAATGCTCCAGCCGATGAGCAGGACGAGCATGAACCAGTGGACGAAGCCGAGCATGTGATCGACGAGGCCGCCGTGCTCGGAGGCGTTGGGGGTCTGGCCGATCCATTCGTTGAAGATTGCGGGACTCATGAGGGGAAAGCAGAGGGCTAAGGGCGGAGAGCGGAAGATTTCAAATTAAAAGGCAGCGGCTGCGAGCTGGTGCTTCTTTTGACGACGGGCGAGGGTGAAAAAGAGACCGCCGACGCAGAGGAACATGAAAGCGAGAACGACGAGCATGGTCAGGATGGCAAAACCCTGCGCCTGGCCGATGACGCTGCCCTTGTCGGCGAGACATGTGGCGCAAGCTATGGGAAGGAGGGTGGTCATGTGCGTGTCAGACAATGATGGTTTTCATCTTTTGGGCGATGTACCAGCCGCTGTAGGCGATGAGGAGAATGCAGAGCCAGCCGGCATAGGGCGCGAGGTGGGCGGCACCCGCGCGAGCAGCCTCATCCGGCATGAAGTGTGTCCACGCCCAAAACGCACCGTCCATCACGGTGGCGAAGAAGAGGAAAACGAGGTGGAAGTACTTCAGTGACATGGTTCGCGGTTTTCAGACGGCAGTCACTTTTCGACGGCCTCAAGGGGCGCATCGAAGCCGTGATCGACGAGGGGATCGGCGTTGGAGAAGATGAAAAGGACAAAGAGGACGACGCAGAAGACCGTGGTGAAGGCTAGGAACTTGTAGATGAGCGGCCGCTCATGGTTCAAGTGCATGAAAATGAGGGCGACGAGCGAGGCCTTGATGGTGGCCACGATCATGCCGACGATGATGTTCATGCTATGCGTTGGAAACTCGTAGAACGCGATGGCGATGGTAGCGGCGGTGGCGGCGAGCAGGATGCCCCCGATGAGCAGGTACTTTTTGACGTGCTTCTGAAGCTCGGCGGGATCGGCGGAGTCGGACATGGCGTGAAGAGGAAAGTGGGGATAAAATGACGAGCTGAAGCCCGAACTACGAATTAGAGAAGATAGAGGAGCGGGAAGAGGAAGATCCAGATGAGATCGACGAAGTGCCAGAAGAGACCGCCGACTTCGATGCGGTTGGCCAGGTGCTCAGGGTCTTCGCGCAGCATCCTGCCGTTGAAGACCAGGAAGTAGGCCAGGACGAGCGCGCCAGCCACCACGTGAAGACCATGCAGGCCGGTGAGAGTGAAGTAGATGGCGTAGTAGGTGTTGAGCTTTGGCGTGTAGTTGGAGAAGAAGGTGATGTCCTTGCTCTCAATGTGCAGGACAGGGTGGTGGGGGCCGTCGCCAAGCGCTCCGCCATGATCACCCTTCGGCTCCGGGGAGTCGAGATGCAGCCCGTAGGCGTGTTTTTTGAAGGTGGCGGACTTTTCACGGTCACGGGTGACGCCGCCTTTGCCGTCGCTGTATTTCTCGTCGAATTTTTTGTTCTCGGCGGCGCGGTTGGCGATGAAGTGCTTCTGCCATTTCTCGCCGAGGTAGCGAGCGTCGAAGGCGAGGGACTTCTCACGCGCTTGATCGGCGAGGCTGCGGAGGTCGAGCGCGTCTGCCTCGAGGGTAAATTTGTCATCGAGGAGCTTGCCTGTGGCGGCGGAGCCATCGCGGAAGATGATCGCATCAGCGGTCTGGCGGGCGAGAAGCTTTGAGGCCTCGACAGCGACCTTGAAGGGAGCCGTGGCGACGAGCTTGATCTTGGTGTCCGGCACCTGGTTAAAGTTTTTGGCGCTGGTGAGGGCTTTTTTGGCCTCCTGGATGCCATAAGCGCGCTCCTGGCCCTCTGGCAGCGCCTCGGCAGCGGCGAGGGCCTTTTCAGCGAGGGCGATCTTGTCGTCACGCTCTGCCTTCCAGGCCTCGCGGGCTGCGGCGAGGGAAATGGAGCGGATTTGCGCAAAAGTGGAGGCGTTCAGCTCCCAATCCGAAGAACCGAGCGCGCTGAAATCGGGCGACTTGGCCTTGGCGAACGAGTAGGCGGCAGCTGCGGGTGCGGCCTTGAATTTCGGCGCGCCACCTTCGATATGGGGCAGTACATAATCGACCGGATTGGCATCGACAGCGCGGTGCATGCCGGAAACGGTGAGGGTGATCTCCTGACCCTCAAATTTCACCTGGTAGGGGATGTAATGTCCTTTTTCATCCTTCGGAAGGTGGCCGGAGAGGATGCTGCCGTCGGTGAGCGTGACGCTCCAGTGGTTCAACTTGCCGGTGTACTCAATGGTCTTGTTCACCATGAAGACCGCGGCGCAGAGGATCGTGATGAGCATGAGGATCTTGTAGAGCCCATGCTTGCGCATTTTCACCGCGGCCCACGCCCACACGACGGTGACGGAGGATGCGATGAGGACGACGGTGTTGATGCCGCCGAGGGTCCAGTCGAGCTCATGGATCGGCCAGGGATAGTCCGCTCCGAGGCGCAGGAAGATGTAGCTGGAGAACAGGCCGCCGAAGAGCATGACTTCAGAGGCGAGGAAGAGCCAGATACCGACCTTGGCGTTGTAGAGGCCGGTGTCGGGGCGGGCGTGAACGGTGTAAGGGATGTCCATGTGGAGTTCGCGGTTCTCGGTTCGCTGTTCTCGATTGAATTAATGGTGCGCCGCATGCGCGGACTCGGTTTTGGCGGGAGCATCGCTGCCATCGGGCTTGGGGGTGCCGTGTGCGCTCTCCCACTGCGGGAAGAAATCGGCGGGATGTCCGGGGACGCTGTACTCGTAAGGGCCGCGGTGCGCGTTCACATCAAAGACGAAGTTGCCGTGCGGCGGCGGGGTGGGGGTGGCCCATTCCAGCGTGGTGGCCTGCCAGGGATTGTCACTCTTCACCTTTTCGCCTCCTTTGATGCTGATCCAGAAGTTGATGATGAAAGGCACCTGACCGAGCGCGAGGATGAAGGCACCGAAGGACATGACCACGTTCAGCGAGAGCATGTTGTCCGGGATGTCGAGGCCGAGGAAGGCACCCACCTTGTGCGTGAAGGTCGTGCTCCAGTTCTGGAAGGCGGCGGTCTGCTCGAAGTACTTGCCGCCGTCATACCAGCGGCGGTGGAATCCGGCCATGCCCTGGATGAACATGGGGGCAAAGAGAAGGTTCATGCCGATCAGGGAAGGCCAGAAGTGCAGCTTGCCCAGCTTGTCGCTCATGAAGCGGCCGGTGGCCTTCGGGAACCAGTGATATACGCCCGCGAAGAGGGCGAAAAGCGTGCCCGGTGCCACGACATAATGGAAGTGGCCGATGACGTAGTAGGTGTCGTGCAGGGCGAGGTCGATGAAGCTGAAAGCCAGCGGCAGGCCGGTGAGACCGCCGATGCCAAACATAGGCAGGAAGGCGGAGGCGAAGAGCATCTGCGTGTTGAAGCGGATGGAGCCTCCCCACAGGGAGATCATGAGGCAGGTCAGCAAGATCACGGAGGGCACGGAGATGAGCACCGTGGTGATCTGGAAGTAAGTGGACATCATCGTGCCCATGCCGGTGAGATACATATGATGCGCCCACACCAGGAAGCTCAGGAAGGCGAGCGTGAGCACGGAATAGACCATCGTCTTGTAGCCCCACAGCGGACGCCGCGCATTGTTGGGGATGACATCGCTCAGGATGGCGAACGCGGGAAGGATCAACACATACACCTCCGGGTGTGCGAGGAACCAGAACAGATGCTGGTAGAGCAGCGGCGAGCCCCCGCCCGAGATGTCGAGATGCTTCCCGCCCTCGACGAGGCCCGTCGGCAGGAAGAAAGAGGAGCCGAACACGCGGTCAGAGAGCTGCAGCAGCGCCGCCACTTCGAGCGGCGGGAAGGCCAGCAGCAAAAGGAAGCCGATCACGAACATGGCCCAGGAGAAGAACGGCAGGCGCATGTAGCTCATGCCCTTGGCGCGCAGATTGATGAAAGTGGCCACCACGTTCACGGAGCCGAGCAACGAGGCGGAGATGTTGAACACCATCGCCATCAACCACCAGGTGTGGCCGTGGTTCCACACATCCGAGACACCGATGGTCATCGTGGAGGCCAGCGGGGAGTACATCGTCCAACCCGTCTGCACCGGGCCGGTGCCGACGAAGAAGCTGAGCATCATGAGCACGCAACTGACGAAGAAACACCAGTAGGAGGCCATGTTCAGCTTCGGAAAGGCCATGTCGATGGTCCCGATCTGCAACGGCATGACAAAATTGACGAAACCGGCAAATCCGAGCGGCACGATACCGAAGAACACCATGATCGTGCCGTGCATGGCGCCGAGCATGTTGTAGAGCTCGCCGTTCAGGGAGCCATCCGCATTCAGCCAGCGGCCAAACATCTCCTCGAAGGCCCAGCCAAGCCCAGGGATGGCGCGAAGCACGTCGATGCCAGGAAGAGGCACGCCTGGATAGGCGATGCTCCAGCGCATGAGCAGCATGAGGAAGAATCCGAACAGCAGGAACAGCATGCCGGTGACGGCGTACTGCATGCCGATGGTCTTGTGATCGGTGGAAAAGACGTACTTCCAGATCCAGCTCTGCTCGTGGTGGTCATGCGCATGATCGTGTGCGTGGTCGTGAGGAATGGCGGCGGCGCTCATGTTTCAGTTCAAAGTTTCAGGTTTCAAGTTCAGGGCTGGAATGCCAGGGCGTGATCAAAGATGAAGTCGGCCTTGGCAGTGCCGCCTGCGACGGTCACAGTCTGGGTCAGGGGGGCGGCGAACTGCGGATGCCAGGCCTGCACCGTATAGGTGCCATCGGCGAGGGCGCGGTTGATGCTGTAGCTGCCATCGGCGGCGGTGACAGCGCTGTGAATGCCCTCATGGACAACGATCCAGGCCTTCATCCAGCGATGTACGTCACATTCGAGGCGGTAGATGCCAGGGACGGAGAAATTCAGGATATTCTCATCGCCATGCGATGCCTGGGCGAGGTTGGCAAGGTTTTCTCCCCCCGTGCGTGTTCCAAGCTGATGCTTTGCAACACGGATGTTGTGGAAGGTGAGGTCGCTGTTGTGGAAACGGACGTCCTGGCCGGGTTGGACAGCCAGCGTGTGCGGAACGAACTCGCAACGGGTCTGATCGACCAATGGCGCGGTGGCAGGCATGTTCGAGGCGCGCTTGCTGCCGGACACAGTGACGACCACATCAGCCAGCGCGCCATTTTCAGCCACTTTCCAAGTCGAATCGATGATTTCTCCGTGTCCGGTGCAAAACGGGTTTCCACCGACATCGACGGTCTTCGTCAGTTTCGCGGCTTCGACACCCTGCAGGGTGATTTTGCCGGAAATGGAGGCTTTTTCCGGAACTTGTACGGCGGGTGCCAGCGGCGCGGAGGGGAGTTGCGGACCGGATTCGGCCACTTTCCCGCAACTGCTGTTGGTAAGGCACAAAACGGCCCCGAAGGCGATGCAGAGCGCCTTGCGGGAGTCGGTTTGTGCTACACGAGTCATCGCGGGGTTGAGATTGAATTACTTGGCGGCTGGAGCAGCAGCGGCGGTGACTCCGGGACCGGCAGGGATGTCACCAGGAACATTTTTGTCGGCGAAGGGCTTCAAATCGGCCTCGGTCCATTGGCTGGCGCGTTTTTCCTCATCGCGGACCTTCTGGACCATTTCCTTGGTGATCATGGTGCCTTCATTGCCCCAGGAATTGCGGATGTAGGTCAGCACGTTGGCAAGGTCCTGGCTGGACATGGCCGCGCCGAAGGGCTGCATGCCGCCAGGGGTGTTGTAGCCCTGGCCTTTGACGGTGATGGCACCCACAAGGCCGTGTTGCACGACGCGGATGAGGCGCTCCGTGCCGCCCGTGACCCACTCCGACCCGGCGAGCGGGGGGAACTGGCCGGGGATGCCCGCGCCATTGCCCTGGTGGCAGCCACCGCAAACGGCGTAGCCGCCGGCGCCCTTCTTCATG
This sequence comes from Verrucomicrobiaceae bacterium, assembly GCA_015075365.1. Classification (GTDB taxonomy): domain Bacteria; phylum Verrucomicrobiota; class Verrucomicrobiia; order Verrucomicrobiales; family Verrucomicrobiaceae; genus Prosthecobacter. The sequence continues at coordinate 2,462,452 of JABTUN010000001.1, read as the reverse complement.
GCGAGGGCGAAGGGATCGAGCGCGTCCGCACCACCACCACCGCCTGGGCGGATGTCATCACCTGGCGTGGGTGCCGGGAAAGGATTGTTCACGCTGAACTTGAGGCCGCCAAGGTTGCCTCCTCCGAGCTGGGCACCGGCGATCACGGCGACAATCATGAGCAGGAAGGTGGCCCACATCGGCGCGGGGGCGTTTTCGGGGGCCTGATCAGCCTTCTCACGCTTCACAGCGGCGTGCAGGCGGTCGAGATCGGTGCTGTCGGGATGGGCGGGGCTCATGAAAGCTGAGGGATGAAAGCTAAAAGATGACGGCTACTTCTTCGCAGGCGCTGGAGCTGCGGCGGCGACGGGAGCAATCTGGCCGGGGACGGGGAAGTCGCGCTTGAGGGAAAAAAGGTAATCGACGAGGACCTCAGCCTCGGGCGTGGGCACGGCTTCGTAGCCGGCGGGAAGCGCAAATTTCTTCGGCAGCTTGATGGCGCGGTCGGATGGCGGGCCCTGGATTTTCTGCACTTTGTAGAGGTGGGCGTAGCTGGGCATCGTGGACCAGTCGTGGACGCTTTTCGGAGAGAACAGGTGCTGGTGGACCTTGGCGCGGTCAGTGAGGCGCCAGCCTGCGTTGGCAAGGTCCGGTCCGATGCGCTGGACTCCAAGAAGGGCATATTTTTCACCGAGGTAGTCCTCCAGCCGGTTGCTGCGGACGGGGGCGGCGGGACGTGCCTCCTGATCCTGTCCCCAGCCTTTGTACCAGCCGTCGAGACCGAGCTGGACGGGGCGGATCATCTGGGTGTGGCACTGGTTGCAGCCCTCGCGGACGTAAACGAGCTGCCCCTGACCGTTGACGGGCGCGGGGGGATAGATGCCGTCCATGCCGTCCTTTTCCTTGTCATAGGCGACCGGGGCAAGGGACTGATACTTCATCGCCGGGACAACGATAAGCAGAAGCCAGGGCAGGCCGAAGGAGGCGGCTAGGCCGAGGATGAAAGTGCGGAAGTTCATTAGGCGTGGGATCCGGTGGGAAGGGCTTGTTCGTCGTGATGCTCGCGGTGGAGGAGGGTGGGCGCGTTGCTGCGGCGACCCAGGCCGGCGACCATGAGCATGAGGTGGAGGAGGAAGAGGGCGTTCGAGAACGAGATGAGACCGAAGGCCACAGCGCGCGCGACGACATAGGGGCGCGAGTTGATGACGTGGTTCATGAAGTTCTGGTCCCAGAAGGCCGGGTTGTTCAGGTCAGCGCCCTGCTGCCAGCCGGCGACGAGGCCCATGATGACGATGGTGCTGACCCCATAGACGGAAAACCAGAAGTGGTTGCGGATCAGGCGCACGCTGAGCCATTCACAGCCGGAAAGACGCGGCACGATGTAGTAGATGGCCCCGAAGGCGCACATGCTGAAGAAGCCGTACACGCTGACCATCTGGAAGGCATACCAGGCCTGGGTGAACTGCATGGCCGCTCCGCTCCAGAAGGTGGAGATGAGCGCCAGGACCACGCCGGACACCGGGTAGAACAAGGAGCCGAAGAAAATAAAGCGCAACGTGGGGCTGGTGGCGACGGAGCTGTGCTTGCCCAGCGTGGTGAGGTGATGGTTGAGGCCCACAAGCCCCACCGGAATCAGCAGCATCACGGCGGTGAAGGCACCGACGGCGGGCATCCAGGCAGGAAGCGGTCCGCCCATGTATTTCTGCATGCCTGTCCAGCCGCCCAGGATGGCAAGGCCCCAGAATCCACCGGAGGCGAGCTGCGCGGAGGCGATGGGCTGGCCGGTGATCTTCGGGATGAAGTAATAAGCGGCACCAATGCCAACCGGGACGAAGAACAGCAGGATGACCGCGTGGACGTACCACGCGTTGATCCCTGCTCCGAGCGCGCCGAGGCCAGGGAGGCAGTGCAGGGCCACATTGGCGGTGATGAAAATCCACGGGAACCAGAAGCATGCCCCAAGGATGTACCAAGTGCTGACCATGAAGCCCTCCGGACGGAAGGCGCGGCCAAACATGCGCGCCATGGGCCATGCATAGGTGAGGAAGCACAGCAGCAGGATGGGCCAGGTCCATTTCGGCATCTCCAACCACTCCATGGAGGTGCTCTTGTTCATCAGCACTCCGAGGATGCCGAAGGTGATGGTGATGTTCCAGAACACGCCGGCGGCGATGAGCAGGCTCTTGCCGGAGCGCAGTTCCTGGCCGCTGCGGCGGGCCATGATCCACAGCATGACGCCCAGCGCGGCCTGCACGCCCCAGCCATAGACGAGCGCGTTGATGTGCGCGGGCTGAAGGCGGCCGTAAGAGATATAAGGGCAGCCTTCCAGGAAGGCCGGCGCGATGAGTTTCACGGCAGAGAGCACGCCGAGCAGCGTGGCGAGCATGAGCCAGAACGCGCCGTTCAGGAAAAGGAAGAGCACGGGGCCGCGCACCGATTTGTCGATGGCGGCACGGCGGACGTTGTCAGCGACCGTGTCGGGAGTGATGGAATCCGATTGCATGCGTGGGGAGAGGAAAGAGCGCGGTTACTTCGCAGGAGCGGGAGCCGTGGCGGCGGGGGCAGGAGCGGGTGCCGCGGCGGCGGCCTGCTTCAAGTGCGTGGGGGAGCCGGGGACGACCTGCGCGCTGGCGGCGGGAGCCTTGGCCTTGAGGCTGGAGAGCACTTTGTTGAACGTCTCACCCTTTTTCGCGGCGTCTTTGAAGCCAAGCGCGGCCAGATTGGCCTCCTGCGACTTGGTGATCTCCTCACGCGCAGCGGCGCGCTCCGGGGCACGCGGATCGACCACGGAATCACTGCCGGCGATCGACTGGATGATGCTGAAGAGCACGGCGAAGCCCGCAAAGGCTCCCAGTACCCACAGGAAGGTGGCGCCGGCTTTTTTGGGTTGTTCAGACTCGGACATGGAAGGAGAAACGGGGTGCGGATCAGTTGACGACGTTCACGGACTCGATGAGACGCGGATCGCGCCAGGGATAGAGGCTGTATTTGGCGAGGCCGCGGAGGAAAAGGAAGCCCATGGTGCCAAACACGGCGCAGAGGGCCACGACATCCTGCACCCAGGCGCCAGGGACGAGCACGCCGACGCCGAGGGACGGGCCGCGCTCCGGGATGACGTTCCAGTAAATGTCCACGAGGTGCATGAAGAGAATCCAGATGCAGACCGCGCTGATGACGGCCGGCTTCTTTTTGCGCGGCTGGGAGAGCAGCAGCAGGAAGGGCGCGACGAAGTGACCGGCGACGATGAAGATGGACACCCAGCGCCAGCCCTCGGTATTGCGCGTGAGGTAGAAGCGCGTCTCCTCCGTGATGTTGGCGTACCAGATGAGGAAATACTGCGAGAAGGCGATGTAGGCCCAGAAGACCGTGAAGGCGAAGAGCAGCTTGCCCATGAGGTGGTAGTGCTCGTCGGTGACGACTTTTTGCAGGTAGCCGAGGCTCTTCAACCAGGTCACGACGAGGATGGTGAGGCCCATGGAGGCCCAGGCGCAGCCGGCGAAGATGTACACGCCCCACATGGTGGAGAACCACGAATAGTCGAGGCCAACCAGCCAGTCGTAGGCGGCGAAAGTGACGGTCAGCGCGTAGAACAGCAGCCAGCGGCACGAGAACGAGCGTGAGGCCATCGTGTGCTTGATGTCACCGTCCTGCTCCTGCTGGAGGGATTTGCCGCGCAGCGTGCGGGCAATGTGCCAGAGGATGAGGAAGAACAGCGCGAAACGGGTGTACCACGAGAACCATGTACTGAGGTTCATGTAGCCGAATTTGGTGACGAGGATGTGCAGATGGGGATTTGCCTCGGCGGCGTGGTGCAGAGCTTCCTTCACATCCTTGGCATGCTCGCCGACATGGTGCGCGGCCTCACGATGGTGGTTCATCCACTCGTAAAGATGCGTCTGGACCGAGGGCAGCAGCAGCGGGACCGCAAAGATGGCGAGCGGCAGGATCATGTTCGCCAGATTTTCCCACACACGGCGCACGGCGACGCCCCAGCTCGAGTTGGAGGCGCTGTGGAGCAGAATCCAGAAGCAGCCACCGACCACGAAGGTGAAGGTGAAGAAGAAGGCGAACAGCCAGGAGTAGGAGAAGGTGTCCCGGCTGGCGAAGAAGTAGTAGAGCGAGCCGAGGATGCCCAGCGCACCGACACCGCCGAGGGCGTTGATCAGTTTGCCGCCCTTGGCGGGCTCGAATTTTTCACCGCCCTGGGGCAGATCGTTGAAGGAGACGTGGTGACTCATGCCGGGAAAAGTGTGCCGTTATTGGAGGGTGGCGCCGCTGTCCTTGGCGGCCTGCTGGAGGGCGCGGATGTAGGCCACGATGGCCCAGCGGTCGCGCACGGTGATGTTGCCGCCGTAGCCGCCCATGAGGCCCTTGCCGTTGGCGATGACATCAAAGATGGCTCCATCCGCGCGATAGGCGGCGGCGTTGGCAGGATCGAGATTGCCAGGCTGCTGAAAATTGAAGGCGGTGAGGATGCCAAACTTGCTGGTGAGGCCCTTGCCGTTGCCGGACGCGCCATGGCAGATGGCGCAGTGGATGTTGTAGCGCTGCTCGCCGCGCTTGATGAAGGCGTCGTTGAAGACGGCCGGATCACCTGTGATCTCCGCGGGAAGGCCGTCACCGTAGAAATCACCGAATTTGCCGGTGTGGTAGTAGCTGGTGCCGTTCGTGAAGCCCCAACGCGGCGGCTTCTCGCCATCAGAGATGGGCTTGGCTGGAATCTCGAAGCCCATGGGCACCGTGCCCTTCACCGGGAGGCGCGCGCCGCGGCCATCGGCGAAGAACTCGCTCGCGGCCTGGTACTTGACCTTGGCCTGGTGGTCCATGTCCGGGAAGATTTCGAGTGGCGGCAGCTCGGACTTGCTGCCACGGAAGCCGAACGCGCTCACGATGATCGCGCCGATGAAAAGATAGCTGAGAAAGAAGTACTTCATGGTTCGTGCGATGCGCGCGGCTTAGATTTCGTCCTCCACGAGTTCGATGTTCCTGCCACCGGCCTTTTCGAGCAGGGCCTTGGTGCCCTCCTGGGAGAACTTAGGGTCGCGGGCTTCGATGCAGACGAAGAAGCCGTCATCGGAGAACTTGGCGAAGCGCTTGGAGGCAAAAAGCGGGTGGTTCCAGCGCGGCAGGCCAATGATGGCCAGCAGGCCGAAGAGCGTGGTGAAGGCGCTGAAGAGAATCGTGAGTTCGAACATCACGGGGAAGAACGCAGGCAGCGTCCAGATGTCCGTCGGCTTCGCCTGGACGATGGTGGGGTAGGTTTCGACGATGTTCTCGACGAATGTGAGGCCCAGGCTGCCCCAGAAGTTTGTCTGCGTGACGGTCTGGAGGATGAAGGCGACCGTGGTGCCGGTGATGCCGCCGCAGAAGACGAGGTAGGGCAGCTTGGAGCGCGGGTTGCCCATCGCGGCGTCCATGCCGTGGATGGGGAAAGGCGAATGGACATCCCAGCGGTTGTAGCCGGCGTCACGCACCTGCTCGGCAGCGTGGTAGAGATCCTGCACGCTGTCGAATTCGGCCAGATAACCGTGAACTCGTTTGAGGGTCGTACTCACTGGATTTTAGATTTTAGATTTCAGATTGGAGATTTCAGGCCACAGCGGCGGCAGGCTTGGCGACGTGGCGGTCCGGGTAGTTCATCAAGTCCTCCTCCTGCACGCCCTTCTCGGCGTGGTCGTCGTGGTGCGGGTTGGACTGCGGCAGCACGCCCTTCACCTCGCCGATGGCAATGACGGGAAGGAAGCGCAGGAACAACAGGAACAGCATCATGAAGAAGCCGAAGGTTCCGAGGAAGGTGTACTTATCGACCCAGGTGGCGGAATAAACGCCCCAGGATCCCGGCACCATGTGGCGCTCCAGGGTGGTGGCGATGATGACGTAGCGCTCGAACCACATGCCGGCGTTCACGCACATGCACACGAACATGACGACCCACATGTTGTGACGCCATGGACGGTACCAGAACAACTGGGGCGCGAACACATTGAAACCGAACATGAAGTAGTATGCCCAGGTGGAGGGGCCCGTGATGCCACGCAGCGTGAAGGCGTCCGCCTCATACGGATTGGCGCTGTAGTAGGCCACGAAGAGCTCCATGCAGTAGGCGTAACCGACGATCGTTCCCGTGAGGAGAATGATCTTCGCCATGTTGTCGATGTGCTTGGGCGTGATGAGATCATCCAGGCCGTAGATGCGGCGGCAGGGAATCATCAGCGTCAACACCATCGCGAAACCGCCGAAAATGGCACCCGCGACGAAGTAAGGCGGGAAGATCGTGGTGTGCCAGCCCGGAACGACGGAGGTGGCGAAGTCGAAGGACACGACGGAGTGCACGGAAAGCACCAGCGGCGTCGAAAGGGCGGCCAAAAGCATATAGGCCGTCTCGTAGTGGCTCCAGTGGCGGTTGCCACCGCGCCAGCCGAGGGCGAACAGGCCGTAGAGGAACTTTTTCAGGCCCGGACGGCAGCGATCACGCAGTGTGGCAAGGTCAGGGACGAGGCCGAGGAACCAGAACACAAGCGAAACCGAGAAGTAGGTCGAAACGGCAAACACGTCCCACAGCAGCGGGGACTTGAAGTTCTGCCAGATCGCGTTCGCATTCGGGATCGGAGCGAGGAACCACACCATCCACACACGGCCGACGTGGAAGGCCGGGAAGAGACCGGCGCACATCACGGCAAAGATCGTCATGGCTTCCGCGGCGCGGTTCACCGACGTGCGCCACTTTTGACGCGTCAGGAACAAAATGGCGGAGATCAGCGTTCCGGCGTGGCCGATACCGATCCAGAACACGAAGTTCGTGATGTCCCAGGCCCAGGCGACCGGCTGCTTCTGACCCCAGACACCGACACCGGTGGAGATGAGGTAGGCGAAGCAGAACACCATCAATCCGGTCAGAAGCACCGACGGGATGAACAAGATCCACCACAGGGCGGGCTGCTTGTTCTCGACGATGCCGCAGATGCGGTTCGTGATCCAGGAATACGAGCGGTTGTTCAGCACCAGCGGCTCGCGATCCAGGATGCGAGGCGTTTGCGGGGCGGCGGTGGCGGTGGCGTCCATGTGTCCGGATTAGTAATGATTTTTGCTCCATGCGGCGATGTCCTTGGCGCCGGGCATGTTCGGGTTCGGATTGCGCAGGCGCGCCAGGTAACTCGTGCGCGGGCGGGTGCCGATGTACTTGAGAACCTGGTAGTCGCGCGGGGAGGCCTTGGCTTTGACCACGGCGGACTTTTTGTCAGCAAGGTCGCCAAACACGATGGCATCGGCCGGACAGGACTGCTGGCAGGCGGTTTTGACCGTGTCTGTAGGCACGCGGAAGTTCTTCGAGTCGCGCTGGACCTGCTTTTGCAGGATCTTGGCGCTTTCGAGACGCTGCACGCAGTAGGTGCACTTCTCGATGACGCCGCGCATGCGGACTGTGACGTTCGGATTGCGCTGGAGGCGGAGGCTTTCGTCCTCCTTCTTCTCACCCAGCGGGCCGGCGTAGAGGTTGTTCACCTTGATGACGCCGGCGACCTTCGTGTCGATCAGCGGGTTGCGCTTGTTGTAGTCGAACCAGTTGAAGCGGCGCGCGGTGTAAGGGCAGTTGTTGGCGCAGTAACGCGTGCCGATGCAACGGTTGTAGGCCATGGCGTTGAGGCCGTCGTCGGTGTGGACGGTGGCGTTCACAGGGCAGACGGTTTCGCACGGAGCGGCCTCGCACTGCTGGCAGGCCATCGGCTGGTGCACCATCTCGGCGTTTTCGAGCTGCTCAGGGGTCGGGTTGTCGATGGCCCAGGTGGTTTCCTGCTCCACACCCACCGTGCCGTCCGCGTTTTTGCGGCTGCCAGTGCGGGCAACAGCGAAGTAGCGGTCCATGCGGATCCACTGCATGACGCGACCTTTGCGCACCTGATCCTTGCCGACCACCGGAATGTTGTTCTCGCTCTGGCAGGCGACAATACAGGCGGTGCAGCCGATGCACTTGCTGAGGTCGATGACCATGCCCCACTGGTGCTTGGTCTCGTAGTCGAAGCCGGCGGGATTCTCCGCGGACTTCACACCGACCTGGCCTTTGTAGAACGAAATGTTCTCCGGGATGTGGGAGTCCATGCCCGTCTTCTGGGCGAAATGCGTGTCCTTGTTGAAGGTCTCCAGGGTGCCCTCGCGATACACCGCGCGGCCTTCCATCGTGTTCTGCTCCTGCGTGATGGCGAGCTCGGCAATGGTGTCGAGAGCCTCCACCTTGGCGCCTCCCAGAACGAACGAGCCAGCGTCCTTGCGGAGCACGTACGCGTCCACACCGCGGTCACCGCCGACGACACCGACCCCCTTCTGGCCGTAGCCGAGCGGGATCGTGATCGAATTGGAAGCATGGCCGGGAGCCTCAATGGCCGGGATCTCGATGGATGCGCCACCAACGGAAATCTTGATGTGCTGACCGTCTTTGAGGCCCAGTTTGCGGAAGGTCACCGAGCCAATCCAGGCGGCGTTGTCCCATGTCAGCTTCGTGACCGGGTCCGGAGCCTCCTGCAGCCAGGCATTATTCGTGTAACGGCCGTCAAACACGCTGGAGTCCGGCACGAGCACGACTTCCATCGCCTCATCCGTGGGCGCGGGGCTTCCCTTGCCCTTCGCCAGCACACCCGCGACGGCGGCGGTGTTGACGGAGGCGCTGGCCTTGGCGTAAGCGGAGGCTTTGAGGAAACCATCACGCAGGGTGAGGTTCCATTTCGTCTCGTCGAGACCACCAGCGACGGCGGCAAAAGTATCACGCACGGCGGTGTAGGCCGCGTCCTCGACAGGGGCGGCGCCCTCGGCGGGTTTTTCAGCCGGGCCGAGCTTCTTGCGGCCCAGCAAGGCCAGCAGAACCTCGATCTTGCTCGCCGTGTCATACAGCGGGGCGATCATGGGCTGCACGATGGAATAAGTGCCATCCGCCGAGCGGGCGTCACCCCACGATTCGAGGTAGTGGGAGGCCGGGATGTGCAGAGCGGCCTTCGTGGCGGTCTCGTTCGTCAGCATGCCGACGTGGATGAGATTCACCTTTTTCTCCGAGACCGCCTTGGCAAGGCCGGCGGCATCCGGGGCGTCATAGAACAGGCTGGCGGGCGTGAGGGAGACAAGTGTCTTGATCTGGCCGCCGGAGAGCGTGGCCTGGAGCTCGGCAAAACCACCGATTTCAGGCTTTGGAGCCTCCTGGAGCAGCTCAATCGTGCTGCCATAGGCACCGAGCGCGTTGTTGATGGCGGCCACGATGGCGTGCACTTCCGCGCCATAGCGGGAACCGGCCAGCACGACGGATTTGCCCTTGTTGTCGATCAAATCACGAACGGCGGGAGCGATCCAGTCCCTCAGGCCTGCAGGCGCCGTGTCGGCGAGCGCCTTGGCGGAGGAATCTCCGAGTTCGGCGAGGATGAGCGCCGCGGCGGCGGGAATGTAGCTGGCAGCGAGCGCCTTGCGGTGGTCCGCCATGCCGCCAGTGAGCGTGTAGCGGTTTTCGAGGACATAGAGGCGGTTCATGTCCGCCTGGGAGACCTTGTCCTCCTTCGCGCGATGCTTGGTAAACTGGGAAACCGGCTCGCCCGCGACTTGGTCGAGGCCCAGGAAATCGCAATCGAGCGACAGGATGCGCATGGCGCTGCCGAGCTTGAGGAAGGGCTTCACGCCCGCGCCGAGTACCTCTTTGTTTGCCGCCGACGGGCCTTCGCCGCCCGTGGCCTCATATTGGAACAGCTTCGCCTGGGGGAAGGCGGCCTTCACCTCGCCCAGCAGGCGCAGGTAGGTCGGGGAGGTCGTTGCGCCGATGACGATGCCCAAGCTGGCACCGGATGACTTTTTCGCCTCGTCCGCCGCAGCGGCGAGGAGTTCATTGGCTTTGTCCCATGAGAGAGCCTTGCCCTTGCCAAGGGGCTTCTGGGAGCGCTCCGGATCATACAGATCGAGAACCGAGGCCTGCGCAAAGGTGTCCACACCACCGCCAAGGGGGTGGAGCGGGTTGCCCGTGATGTGCGTCGGGCGGCCTTCGTGGGTCGTGACGACCAGCGGGGTGGCTCCGCCGCTGCGGGGCATGGTAGTGGCGTAAAGCAGGGGCTTTCCAGGCACCATCCATTCCAAATGCTGTGTGTAGGGCTGGATGGTGGTCAGCGGGCGGCGGCAGGAGGCGAGGCCCATCAGGCCGACGCTGGCGCCCATGATCTTCAAAAAGTCGCGGCGGCCGTTTTCGCGCTCTTCCTCGGTGAGGGTGTCCCCGGCGGGGAACTCACGGCCCAGGTTCTTGAGGAAATCTTCACGACGCTCCAACTCGGAGACACTGCGCCAGTAGCGCTTCGCGTTCTGTGGCTCCTCGGGATGAATCCAATTGCGTTTCATGTGTCGGGGAAAGGTGGGGCGCGGGGTTAGCGGTGGCAGGCAGTGCAGTTTTCAGGCGGCTGGATCTGCCAGTGCTTCTTGAGCTGCGTGCCCACTTCTTTCTGGGTCACATTCTTGCCGAAAGTCTTCTCCGCGAGGGAGACGATTGCGTCCAGGCCGTCCGCCTTGGCTCCTTCACCACCGATCACCTCGGCGATCTCGGCCGCGGGCACCTTCTTGTCGAGCAAGCCCTTGTAAAAGTCGGCACGGTTGAGGTCGGCGGGCTGGTAATTGAGGTTTGTGACGAAATCGAGCGGGCGGAGGTTCTTCTCCGGGTTGCGGTGGCAGTCGAGGCACCAGCCCATGGACTGCGGCTGGTCGTGGCGGACGACCTCCATCTCGTTCACCTTGCCGTGGCAGGCCACGCAGGAGATGCCGCGGTTCAGGTGGGCGCTGTGATTGAAATAGACGTAGTCCGGGGCCTTGTGGACCTTGATCCACGGGATGGACTGGCCTGTCGCATTGGCTTTTTGCACCAGTTCGAGCTTCGGAGAGGTGGCGCGGATGCCGCCCTTGCCCTGGCCATGGCAGTTGAAGCAGGTCTGGTTCGTCGGCACGTTCGAGTGGCTCGAAACTTCGCCAAAGCTGTGACAATAACGGCAGTCAAGACCGAGCTGGCCGGCGTGAATCTTGTGCGAGAAGGGCACCGGCTGCGTGGGCTCGTAGCCCACGCGCGTGTACTTCGGAGTCGAGTAATACGCCACTCCGATGCTCACGCCGATGGCGATGAACACGACGGCGATGCCCAGCTTGAGAGGAAGCCAGTTGGACCAACGCGGAAAGAAGTTACCCATAAATTCGAGTCAGGAAGGGCTTGTGAAAAATTTCACAAGCGGCCATCAGGATAGGAAGGCGCTCCCGCCTTTGCAACAATGGAAATGAAGTTTTTGAAAAAATCCGCACACCTTTGACGCCAGCGCAGGCGTGCCATGCGCAAGCACCGCGCATGCGGTGAAAAACCGCCTCATTCCGCAACGGGCACCGCCTTCGGCGGCGCTCGGCGCGCCCGCGCCACGATCAGCGTGCTTTGTTTCGGCCGCCAGTTATAGCCGATGCCGAAGGGGATGGGCGGAATGCCTCCCTCCTTGTAAACCGCGGCCAGTTCCGGCTGGTACTTGTCCTGGAAGCGCGCGATCGGTCCCGGATACCAGCCATAGGCGGCGGGGGACCAGACATCCCGCGGAAAATCCTTCCAGCGCACGCCGGTGTCGTCCTGGAGCAGCGTGGTGCAGCGCTGCAGGAGCAAATCGCGCACCATGTCGAACTCCTGCAGGTGCATCAGATACGAGGCGGACTTGGTGAAGCCGTTGGGCGCGCCCAGGCCCTCGCAGAACCGCTTGAATCCCGGCTCCTGCTTGATGAACCAGCTCGCCAGGTTCGTGCAGAAGTAATACACCGCCTGCTCCTGCCCTGCCGGGCCGGTGAAGTCGATCCGCACCCCCGGATGCTTCGATCCCTCGTGCGCTGTCACCTGCCCTTCCCTGTCCAGGCCGATGAGCTCCACCGCGCGGATGCGGCAGCCGCCGCGCGCCAGAAAGGTGTAGATCACCGGGATCGTCCCGCTGAGCTTTGTCGCGTTCGCGGACAGGTCGTTCTTCATGTCCGAGGTGATGAAGAAGCTGAAACTCAGGATCGCCTGCAACGACTGCCGCAGGTTCCGCAGTGAATGGTCCAGCGAATCACCGCCCAGCCGCGTCACGTCCGGCGGCACGCCCACCGGCTCCACCCCGCACAGGATGTAGCTGCTCGCATTTGGATAAAACGTGTGCGCATGCAGGAAATCCGGCCCGCTGAACACATACAGCAGTTGCGACACATCCTGCGCCAGATCCGGCTGCGTCTCCCGCATCCACTGGCGGATCGGGCCCAGTTGCCGCTTCTCCACATCCGCCCAGGAGGCATCCAGCTCCCGCGCATGCCGCGCAAACTCCTCCCGCCGCGCCAGATCGGAAAGCGGCATGCCCTCCTGCGGTGGCAGTCCGGCCAAAAATCGCGCCTGATCATCGGCGGAGGGCGTTTCGGCCGCGCAGACGGCCAGCGGGAGCAAAAGGGCGAAAATCAGGCGTTTCATGAATCCGTGCGTGTACGCGGCGAGATGGCGTAAATGATCCATCCCAGCAAAATCAGCGCCATGCCCGTCAGCGTCTCCACCGGATGCTTCTTGGCGACAAAAATCATCATCCACGCGCTGATGCCGAGAAAGAGCAGCGGCGTCACCGGATAGCCCCAGCAGCGGTAGGGACGCGGCAGGTCCGGCTGCTTGAAGCGCAGCACGATCAGCCCGACCACCGTGGCAAAGGACGCGAGCTGGATGCTGAACTGCACACAGGTCAGCACCTTCTCAAAGCTCGCCGTCAGCACCAGTGTGATGACGATCGCCAGTTGCACCAGCAATCCCACCCACGGCACCCCGGAGCGCGTGCTACGCGCCAGCGGCGCCAGGAGACGCACATCCTGGCCCATCGTTTTCATCACCCGCGGCCCTACCCAGGTCATCGCGCTGATGCTGGAAACGAGTCCGAGACAAATCAATGCGGACATGACTTTACCGCCGGTGACACCAAAGATGTTCATCGCGGCCGCATGGCCAACATCCAGCTTCCCAACCAGCTCGCTCATCGGCGTGGCATGCAGGAAAACAGCGTTGAGCGCCAGATACAGCCCCGTTACCAGCAGCGTGCCCAGCGCGATGGCCTTCGGCACGTTTTTTTGTGGATCACGAATCTCGCCGACAATGTACGTCGCCGCGTTCCATCCCGCATACGCATACATCACATAGACAAGGCTCACCGCGAAGGGCGTGCTGCCAATGAGCTTCCCATCACCTGGAGACGGTGTGAATTTCACCGGCTGACCCTCTACCAGCCAGAATCCCGCTCCAATAAAGACGAGGATGAGCGCCACCTTCAGCCAAGTGGCGGTGTTTTGAAAACCTGCGGCCACCCTGACACCTCCCAGATGCACCAGCGTCACCGCTGATACCATCACCAGCGCCCATGACGTCCCCAAAGCATGCGGAAAGATCGTGGCATAGTACTTTCCGAACGCCATCGCCGCCAGCGCGATCGGCGCGGCAAACCCCACCGTCACCGACAGCCAGCCCGAGAGGAACCCCACCGCCGGATGAAAAATCTTCGACAAAAAGTGATACTCCCCGCCCGAGCGCGGCAGCGCCGCCGCCAGCTCCCCGTAGCACACCGCCCCGCAAAACGCGCATACCCCGCCCACCAGCCACAGCATCAAAATGGCAAACCCCGACGGCAGCCCGCCCACCTGAAAGCCCAGGGACGTAAACACCCCCGTCCCGATCATGTTCGCCACCACGACCGCCGTGGCGGTGACGAGCGAGATACCGCGCGGCGGAGAAGACAGGTCCATCCCACCCCTTTTAGGCGCGCGCAGGGAAAGCGTCAATCATTCCGCCCGGATTCTCCGCAGCGGCAGTGTGGAGAGTGCTTGGGGTGACGATCCATGAGCCTTCGCTGGAGAGAGCGACGCGCATGCAGTTGCCGTGCTGCGCGGCCGACGCCGCCGAAGCCCGCTGCAGGACATCCTCGAAGCGCACTGCGCCGATTATCTCTTCGTGCTGCGTCAGGCATGCGAAAGCTGGCAGCGTGCACATGAACAACCCCAACACGGGATCGTATCAGACCCGATGACACCTTTAACGAGCGGGCCTCAGCGACATCCCCGGCGGCGTCAAAGTGCCCAGCCGGCTGGCACGAGCACGGCACATGGTCGCCTTGTCGCTGCAACGAACCGGATCACATGGACAAGGCTGAGAGCATCACAGCAACAGCACACAAGTGGCGCGGAGTTCTCATTCTGCCCAGACCTCTGCGCCCTGTGCTCCTCCGCCTCTCTGCGGCAAACAGACCTTTCCTGATGGTCCAGCCGGACCACCTCCGCCCATCATCGGCGATGGTTCTCGCAGCAAAGGCATGGCAGAGCATTTTAACTTCACCGGCAGCGTGGAAGCCCCCAACGCATCTTTGTGTTTCAAGACTTCCGAATCTTTTGCTTCTTTCGATTCCCTCGGCCATCCATAATCCATGTCCGCCCCCATCCACGCCGTCATCTTCGACTTCGACGGCCTCATCGTTGACACTGAAAGCACCGGCTACCACACCTGGAGGGAAATCTTTGCCGAACACGGCCACGAGCTGCCCGTCGAGCTCTACGCGCAGGTCGTCGGCACCGATTTCAACACGAGCTACGACCCGCGTCGCGATCTCGAAGTGCGTACCGGCAGGGATTTCGACTGGCAGGCCATCGAACTCGATCGCAAAGCCCGCGAAAGCGAGCTGCGCCAGCATTTGAGACTCCTGCCCGGCGTCGCAGATCGTCTGCAAGAAGCCGATTCGCTCGGCCTGCGCATCGCCATCGCCTCCAGCAGCCCGCGCACCTGGATCGACTCGTGGATGGACCAGCTCGGCCTGCACGATCACTTTCATCACATCTCCACCGTCGATGACACCGGCAAGGTGAAGCCCGATCCCTCGCTCTTCCTCCACGCCGCCGAAAAACTCGGCGTGAGGCCGGAAGAGGCCGTCATCTTCGAGGATTCGCTCAACGGCCTCCGTGCCGCTCTCGCCGCCGGCATCCGTTGCGTCGTCGCGCCCGGCCCGATGACACGCCATCTCGACTTTGAAGGCGCGTGGAAGCGCGTCGAGTCCCTCGCGCATGTCACGATCAAGGAACTGATGTCATGAAGACCCTCGCCATGCTCTTGTTTGCCGCTGTCACGCTCCACGCGGCCGACCCGGCATGGCTCACTACGGGCGAATTCTGCTGGAAGTGCTCTCCTCCGCTCATCACACCCGCGGAAAACGCCGCCGATCCCGATGTCGCGCTCAAAGACCCGACGATGGTCTTCCACGAGGGAAAATGGCACCTCTTCGCCACGCACCGCCGTTCCTCGGGCAAGGTGGATATGCAATACCTCAGCTTCGCCGACTGGAAAGACGCCGGCAAGGCCACGCGCCACACGCTCGATTTCCACGACCAGTACCACTGTGCTCCGCAGGTCTTCTACTTCACACCGCATCAGAAGTGGTACCTCATCTACCAGCTCGCCGATGAAAAGAAGGCGCTCAAATTCGCGCCCTATTTCTCCACCACCACCGACATCGCCGATCCGAAGTCTTGGACCAAGCCGCAGCCCATGATCGAATCGCTGCCCGAAGGCGGCACGAAGACCAAATGGATCGACTTCTGGGTCATCTGCGATGCCACGAACGCCCATCTCCTCTACACCAGTGACGACGGCCACTTCTGGCGACGCGAAACGGCGAAGCCAAATTTCCCTCTCGGCTGGTCAAAGCCCGAACTCCTGCTCAAAGACACCAAAGAGGCCCTCTTTGAAGCGTCCTGTACCTACAAGCTCAAAGGCCGCGATCAATACCTCACCATCATCGAGGCCCTCGGCCAGGGTCATCGCTACTACAAAGCGTGGCTCGCCGACAAGATCGAAGGCCCGTGGAAACCACTCGCGACGACACGCGAGAAGCCCTTCGCCGCCACCGAGCAAATCACACCGCCCGCCGACTGGACCACCAGCATCAGCCACGGCGAGCTCATCCGCTCCTCCAACGACGAAACCCTCGAAATCGATCCCAATGATCTCCGTTTCGTCTTCCAAGGCGTCGATGAGCAAGGCTACAAAGCACCCAAATACGGCAGCATCCCGTGGAAGATCGGGATTCTCGATTTCACACCGTGAGGCAAAAAAAATTCGCGCGGCCTGAATAGCCCGCGAGGCACCTCGTCACAGGGACCGGAAAGCAACCCCTTCCATCCTCCCCTATGAAAACACTCCTCTCCATCTTCGCCGCCGCTGCTGCCTTTGGTTTCGCGGCCCCCACCTCCGCCGAGGCCAACCCACACTGCGCCAACGGTGCCCGCCGCGTCGTGAGCTATATGCGCTGCGGCACGCCGGTGTATGCCGTCTATCAGATCGTCGGCTATGACCGCTGCGGACATCCGGTGGGCCAGTGGGTCACGCAGCCGGTGTCTCACAGCCACTGCGGTGTGTGCAATCCGCGCCCGTCGTACGGCCACAGCCACGGCCATGGCGCCTGCCCTCCACGCGGCGGATTCTTCGGCCGCCCACGCAGCGGCATCAGTTTCAGCTTCGGTTTCGGCAGGTAGCAGCGCCGGAATCGGTCTCTGAAAGCCCCACGCGGCCCCGCCCATGCATGGCGGGGCCGTTTTGTTCGTAGTTCGGGCTTTAGCCCGGCGTGTCACGTGCCATGTTCGCCGTCATGCGCTGGTTCGTCCGCAGTCTTGTCCTCCTCGTCATCATCGGCGGCATCGCGTGGTTTCATCACGTCCGCACGCACCGTCCCACGCGTGTCGAAGAGGCCACCCGCGCCGGTATCCTGCTCATCGGCAATGGCACGGAGCCAGCCACACTCGATCCACAACTCGCCAGCGGCCAGCCGGAGCATCACATCTTCCATGCCATCTTTGAGGGGCTCATCGCTCCGCAGCCGGAGAATCCTGATGCCGATGGACCCGGTGCGGCGGCCACCTGGACGCACGATCGCTTCACCACCTGGACTTTTCACCTCCAGCCGCAGGGCCGGTGGAGCGACGGCACGCCGCTGACCAGCGCCGATTTCCTCTATGCCTACCAGCGCATCCTTTCGCCAAGGCTCGGCGCGGACTACGCGAACATGCTGTACCCCATGCTCAACGCGGAGGAGTATCAGAATGGAAAGATCGCCGACTTCACGCAGGTCGGCGTGAAGGCTCCCGATGACCACACGCTGCAAATCACGCTCAAAGGCCCCGCGCCGTATCTGCCCAGTATGCTGAAGCACTACGCGTGGTTCCCTGTGCCGCGGCATATCATCGAAAAGCACGGCCGCATGGACGACCGGGGCAACACGCGGTGGACGCGCCCCGGCACAATGGTCTGCAACGGCCCCTTCCAGCTCAAAAGCTGGCGCGTGAACCAGACCGTCGAGGTGGAGCGCAATCCGCGCTACTGGGACGCCGCGAACGTCAAGCTCAACGGCATCGTCTTCCTCCCCATCTCCAGTGACACCACCGAGGAGCGCGCCTTCCTCGACGGCCAGCTCCATGTCACGCAGACGATGCCGCTGGCGAAAATCCCCGGCTACCGTGATTCAAAGTCACCCTTCTTCCATTCCGATCCGCTTCTCAGTGTCTATTTTTACCGATGCAACATCACCAGGAAGCCATTCAACGATGAGAGGGTGCGCCGAGCGCTCGCGCTTGCCATCGACCGCGAGTCCATCACGCGCAACATCCTGCGCGCCGGGCAGAAACCCGCCACCGGCCTCACACCACCGGGCACGCTGGCGGATTATCGGGCACCAGACGTGATGCGCTTCGATCCGGGCGAGGCGCGGAGGCTGCTCGCCGAGGCCGGCTTTCCCGGCGGCAGGGATTTCCCAGTGTTCGACATCCTCATCAACACCAGCGAGGCGCACCGCACCCTGGCCGAGGCCGTGCAGGCCATGTGGAGGCAGCATCTCGGCATACCTGCACGCGTGCTGAACCAGGACTGGGGCGTTTACCTCGACTCGCAGCGCAAGCTCGACTACCAGGTCTGCCGTGCCGCCTGGGTGGGCGACTACCTCGACCCCTCCACCTTCCTTGCCATGTGGCAGACGGGCGATGGCAACAACAACACAGGCTGGAGCAGCGCGCGCTACGACATGCTCCTCAAGCAGAGTTTCCGCGAGGGCGACGCTGGCAAACGCCTCGCGCTGCTTCACGAAGCGGAGACCCTGCTGCTCACCGAGGCCCCGGTTCTGCCGGTGTATTGGTACACACACTCCTATCTCATGCGCCCGGAGGTCAGAGGCCTGCTGCCCTCGTTGCTGGAGCACCGTAGCTATAAGGCGGTGGAACTGCGTCCGTGACAGAATCGCGGACGTGACCATGGCAACCGGGCCTATCATCAGGCGGCTCCCTGCTGATGCGCTCAATTCTTTTTCTTCGCTCGTTTCCCCTTCTCGCTCTTCCACAGCACGATGTCGGCGAAGTCGTTGGCTGAGTCGGGGCCGTCGGTGCTGCGGCCGCGGGCGATGTCGGCCTGGAGGAGGTCGAGGAGCTGGTTCACGATCTCGGGTTTCGATTCGAAGAGGTTCGTGGTCTCGCCGATGTCGTCCTTCATGTGGTAAAGCTGGCCTTTGGGCCAGTCGGCGGGCGCTTTGGCCTCGGTGGGCGAGGTCCAGCCGCCGGAGGCGCGGGCGAGCGCGAGCTTCCACGGTCCCTGGCGATAGGCGAAGTGGCCGCTGATCGAGTGATGGATGACGCCGTGACGCGTGGACACGATCTTTTCACCGCTGAATGCCGGCAGGAAGCTCACGCTGTCCTCGCAACTGCCCGCAGGCACCGGCTGGCCGATGATGTCGGCGGCGGTGGCGAAGAAATCGACGAGGCAGATGAGCTGGTCGTTCGTGGAGCCTGCGGCGATCTTCGCCGGCCAGCGTGCGATGAACGGGATGCGATGCCCTCCGTCCCAGATGTCCGCCTTTGAGCCGCGCAGGTTCGCGCTGACCTTGTGACCCTGTGCGGCGAGCTTGTCGATCCCGGCGGCCTTCGAGCAGCCGTTGTCGCTGGTGAGGATGAAGAGCGTGTTCTTCGTCATGCCGTTGCGCTCCAACGCCTCCGAAACCGCGACGACCACATCATCGGTCTGCATCACGAAATCACCGTAGTCCCCGAGGCCGCTGCGGCCCTGCCATTCGGGCGCGGGCACGATGGGCGTGTGCGGCGATCCGAGCGGCAGGTAGAGGAAGAACGGCTGCTCCTGTCCCTTGCGCGAGTCGATGTACTCGACCGCCTTGCGCCGCAGACGCGGCAGCATGTGCACCACCTCGTCGTGCTCGATGACCGCGTCGTTTTCGATCACCGCCTCCATGTCGCGCGCGTGATGAAAGCCGTGGTAGTAGTCAAAGCCGCGTGTGACGGGGCCGTCCGGGATCTTCGCGCCGACCGGCGGCGTGTCGAACTCCTTCGCCTTGTATGGCTTGCCGCTCTTCGGATCGAGGTATTCGAAATTCAGATGCCACTTGCCGATGATCGCCGTGTGATAACCCGCGCTCTTCAAGAAACTGGCCACCGTGGGCCGATCCTTCGCGATCAGGCTCGGCGCGAAGCCTTCCACCACGCCGCTTTGCAGCTTTGTGCGCCAACTGTAGCGCCCCGTCATCACGCCATAGCGCGTGGGTGTGCACACCGACGACCCCGAATGCGCATCCGTGAAGATCGTCCCCTGCGCCGCCAGCCTGTCCGCACCCGGCGTCGCGATCTTCCCATGCTCCGGGTTCAGGCAATGCACATCGCCGTAACCGAGGTCATCGCAGATGAGGAAGACGATGTTCGGGCGCTGCTCCGCGGCGAATGACGAACTGTAGAGGAAAAGGATCAGCCAGAGGTGTTTCATGCCGCCGAAAACGAAGGCAAGTTTGGATTCTGTCCATCAGAATGCTGCTGACAAACCGGCGGAAGTGTTCACCATCTGAGTTGTTCGCCCAACTTCAACATATCGCTAGTGAACACTTATCTGTCATGGTCAGGTGAAGATTCTCGCAAGGCAGCTTCGGCTCTTCGACGAGTCATTTCCGAAGTCGCCCCGAACACAATTGTGTTTTCTGGTTGGGAGGACATCAAGGCAGGAGAACATTGGCAACGAGCTATGATAGAGCAGCTGCAACAGGCTGACATGGCACTGTTTTTCATTACGCCTTCGAACTTGCACTCACCGTGGATACATTTTGAAGCAGGGGCAATCGTTGGCAGAGGGCTTCCGATTGTTCCAATACTTGTCGGTGTCCAGCCTTCTCAGTTGAGCGGTCCCCTTAACGCATACCAGTCTGTCAGCACCTCGCAAGAGTCCTTGTCCAGACTTTTAATCCACCTTGGAGGCACGCCATCTCGAGTCGCAGAGGCTGTGCCGGCATTATCTCGTGATCTTGCGTTGATCGCTCATACACCAACGGGCTCAACTTCGACCGAGGCGTCGTCGGCTGCGTTCGACAAGGCATGGGAACAAGAACTTCAAAAAATTAAGCCGACGTCATGATTGAGGAGTTTCAGCTGATTTCAGATTACTGCACACGTGCAGGCAAAAGCCTTGAGGTTCGCAATCATGCCTTTTGTCTTTTTGTATCTGCACTCGACAACGCATTGAAGGAACATGCAGATCGCACTGGCAATCAACCAAAGCCCAAGGAGGCGGCGGATAAACATGATGCGCTTTTGACTGAGGATTCAGTTCTTGGGTTTGTGACAAGAGCAGAGCATCTTGTGGAAAAGGCCGCTTCCGAGATTAGGGAGCCGTACAAAGATAGTATCGGGTCCAAACAGTTCTGGATGTCTGTTTGGGCTGGTGTGCTCGCGAGCTTAATATACTCTATCATCATCTTGATTGTATTTTGGGTGGCCAGAGAACAGATCGCCTCCTGGCTTCAGAGCGTAGCACCTGCCCAAGCTCACTAACTTGGAAGCCCAAAGCACAGAGACAAAAAAACGTTAACCAAGAAAACGAGGACATCATGCCTGAACACCAGATTGTGAAACCAAACCTCTTCATAAGCCATGCGTCGTCAGATGGTGAGTTTGCGACTGTTCTGCAAGCGGAGATCAAGAAGGTCTTCGCTGATGGAGTAAACGTATTCTGCACGAGCTCCCCAGGCGCAATTGGCGCTTCAAAGGATTGGCTAGCTGCGATTGAAGATAAACTAAGCGTCTGCCAAGCCATTATTGTGATAGTTACTCCCCTTTCGATCGAGCGTCCGTGGCTGTGGTTTGAGGTCGGAGCGTCTTGGTTAAGAGCAAGGAAAGATCAGCTCGCGATATACCCACTTTGCGCACCCGAGATCGATTTCTCCCAATTGCCCTCACCGCTCGACCGGCTGCAAGCGCTCTCGATGGGCAAAGCAATCGATCTCAAACTACTCTTTGATGGGCTGATCAAACAATTTGGTTTTGGAAAGATTTCTTCGTTCAAAGCTGCGAATATCACAAAGCGAATCCCGAGGTATCAAAATGTCAAAATCAACGAAGCGGACCTTGTCGAAAGGCCATTCTACAATGGCAGGTATACAGGTTACACTGATGACGAGCTTTGCGAAGTCATCGAATCAAATCTGATTTCAAAAGAAGCGAATGACATTGTCAATTTTGCAATCCTACACACACGTCGAGAGTCCAATTATTACCGTGGGCAGTTGGTTCACTTCCGCGAGGTAGATAAAAACCTCGATCTCCCACCTGGAACGGCAAAACGTCTTCTGCTGCAAGTGGCGGCTAAGTACGGTCTTGAGCCCATACTTCTAAAAGAGAATGTTGTTCGGTTTCAACCAGCGGCATGGTTTCGAGAGAAATACATGACAAAAAGCTGATGCGGCGATGTCCGCTGCGCGACTCGCGCCGTAAACTGAAAACACAGCTGTTACGTTGAAGCACTTCGAGGAAGCACCCAGCTCACTCCGCCTTCATCTTGTTCTTCTTTTTGCCCTTCTGTAGTGCTCCCCTCAAAGTTGGACAAGAGCCAGTGTTGTTCAGGCGGCTTGTTGATGGGGTGGGTTGCATAGGGTGAGGTAGGTTTGGCGTGGGGTGTTGTAGTTGAGGGCGGAGTGGGTGCGCTGGGTGTTGTAGTGTTCGATGTATCTGGCGACCGTCGCGCGTGCGGCGGTGAGGTTGTCAAAGCGGTGCTGCCAGGCGCATTCCTCTTTGAAGGTGCGGATGAACCGCTCGCACAGGCCGTTTTGCTCGGGCGTGTAGGGAGCGATGTATTCCTGCGTGAGGCCGTAGTCACGCACGAGGGCGCGGTAGGCTCGTGAGCCGAAGACAAGGCCGTTATCGTGGCGCAAGGTGAGTCCTGATGGAGCGCCTCGAGTGGTGCCGAAGCGGTGCAGCAGGGCCTCTTCCAGCGCACGCTCGGCGGTCTTGGCTCGGGCGGTGTGCGCCAGATCCCAGCCGAGGACTTCACGCGAGCAGCAGTCGACGACCGGCACGAAGGCGCACCAGCCGTCGCGCCCGCAGTCCACGGTGGCGATGTCGGTGGCCCAACGCTGGTTGGGGGCTGCGGCGATGGATTTGAGGTGCTGCACACGCGGACGGCGGCCGATGCGGCGCTGCCTGCATGTCCAGCGGTGCAGGCGCATGATGCGGTGGACCTTCTTGCGGTTGACGATCATGCCCTGGCCTTTGGTGAGACGGGCATGAGTCATGCGCACGCCATAGGTGGGATGAGCCTCGATCACCGCACGGATGGCCTCGACGCACGCGGGATCGCACCGCGGTTCGAGGTGGCGTCCATGCGGCTGGTAATAGGTGGTGGAGCGTGCCACGCCGAGGAGACGGCACAGCACGCTCACAGGCACCGGCGGGGATCCCGATTGGAGAAGTTGGTTTTGCATGGCTACCACGAGATCCCTTCCGGCAAGTCCTTGCCCAAGTAGCGATGAGCTTTTTTTAAAACGTCCACATGCAGGGTGAGCTCGCCGACCTTGGCCAGCAGGGTCTTCTCGCGAGCCTCGAACTGCTGGGCGAGGTCGCGCGGATGACTGCGCAGGGCCTCGGTGCCCTGGGTGATGAAGTCCTCCTTCCACTGCTCGACCTCGGCGAGAGTCAGCGCGTGCTGGCGAGCAGCCTCCGCGGCGGTGGTCTTGCCTTGGAGGATGTCGATGACGAGGGCGGCCTTGCGCTTCGCGGTCCAGCGTTGCGGACTGTCGGCATCGGTTTCGATCTCGACGGCGGGAGGTGTGATGGCGGCTTTAGGCTTACTCATGGCAGAAGGCTCCGGGTTGAGGGTGAACAGCGACAAGTGGGAGGGGGCGGCGACCGCGCAGAAGCTCTGTTACGGCTACGCTGCGGCCTCGTCTCGCTACGCTCGACGAGACCTGCACTGCGCCTTCACAGAGCTTCTGCGCGGGGTGGATGTATGCCTGATCTTGGATCAGTTCGGAGAGCTTATCACCTGTCCAATCCAAGAGGGGGACGGAGCACTTCTTCTCCGGCTTGTCCTTGCCGGCGCCGGAGTTGAGGAACTGCTGGTCGAGTTCGGCGGGGCGCGCGTCTTTGAACTGGTCGAGGGCGACTTGCAGCTTCGCTTTCGCGGCGGCGGCGTCGCTGGCGAGGGCGGTGGTGGCGAGGTCCTGCTTCTCCATCTCGTCGGCTTTCAGGTCGAAGAACTCGCCGGTGCGGTAGAGCTTGAAGCGCTGGTCGAAGGCGTATTCGCGCACGGTCATGTCCTTGCTCTGACGCGGTGAGTACCAGATGTAGAGCCATTCGCGCGGCGTGCCGGTCTCACCCTTGAGCTGCGGGAGAAAGCTGACGCCATCGACGCCGGCGGGCGCCTCGACACCCGTGGCGGCGCAGATGGTGGGCAGGAAGTCGGCGCAACTGACGAGGTCGGCGGAGACGCGGCCTTTTTTCATGACCGCCGGCCAACTGGCGATGAACGGGACGTGCGTGCCGTGCGCGTTGGTGGAGCCTTTGCCGCCTTTGTAGTCGCGGCCCTGGAAGCGGCTGGTGATGCCGCTGTTCGTGCCGTTGTCGCCGAGGAAGAGGATGAGCGTGTTGTCGCGGAGGCCGAGATCGTCGAGCTTCGACACGATGCGGCCGACCATCTTGTCCATGTAGGCGGTCATGTCGGCGAAGTGCTTCGGATTCTGCAGCTTCTGCTCGCTGCTGATCGTCGGATCATAGTTCGCACTGTCCGGCGTGGGCTGGAAGGGATTGTGCGTGAGGATCATCGGGTAGTAGAGAAAGAAGGGCTTCTCCTTGTTCTTCTCGATGAAGCCGAGCGCGAAATCGTTCACCAGCGTGGGGCCGTACTCGCCCTTCGTGAAGTCCTTCTCGACGCCGTTGTATTCGAGGCCGGGGTTCGTGTAGCGCGGCGGGCGACGCGTCTGCTGCCAGAGGCAGGATTCCTCAAAGCCGAAGTGCTGCGGCGAATCGAGCTCGTGACCGAGCTGCCACTTGCCGCAGATGGCGGTGGCGTAGCCCGCGTTTTTCATGATGTGGCCGAAGGTCGTCTCCTCGCGGCGCAGCGTGCCGAAGTTGAGGTAGTTGCGCACGTTGTAGCGGCCGGTCATGAGCTGCACGCGCGTGGGCGTGCACAGCGGCTGTGCGTGGCAGTTCTCAAAGCGCACGCCCAATGCGGCCAGCTTGTCGAGGTTCGGCGTCTGATACGACTCGCCCCCGTTCGCCGTGACGCACTCGTAGCCAAAGTCATCGACCATGATGAGGATGACGTTGGGCTGCGCCGCGAAGAGCGCCGGGCAAAGGGCGAGGAGGATGAAGAGGCATTTCATGGCAGCAGCGTGAGGGTGACTCGGCGCACGTCCATCACGGAGGCACCGGGAATGTCGGTCGCACGGAGAATGAGCGGTCCCTGACCGGCGGGCAGGGTCATTTCGCCGAGGTTTAGCGTGCGGAATTCCTTCATCTGGCTCTCGCCATGCGGGCGTGGCAGCGTGTCCTGGTTCGTGTAAAGCGGCGGGTCCCAGCCGGGCTCGATCTTGCCGCTGAGTTTCGCGTTTTGGAAGCTCAGCTCGATGGTGGAGCCGGCATCCGGCACCTTGCAGGTGTAGTCGATGGTCACCTCGTATTTTCCGGCGGTGTGAACATCGAGCAGCCAGACTATGCTGTCCTCCTTGCTCGTCCAGTTCACGAAATACGAACAGTTCGGCGCGCCGCTGCTCCGCTGCACGCCGCCGCCTGGCTCGCCATCGCGCGCAGGCAGCATGGTGATGGGAAACTCGCGATAACCGACCGGTATCGGACGCGGATCGACGGCATTGCCGCCTTTCTTCTTGTCACCTTTTGCTTTGGGCGGGGCCGCTGCCGCGCCAAACACCTCCTGACGCCACGCTTTGACCGCATCCGCGAGTTTTGCGGCCAGAGCAGGCTCCTTGTCGTTGATGGGCTTGGTCTGACCGGGATCGGCGATCATGTCGTAAAGCTGACCTGCATTGTCGAGACGATGCGTTTGCGTGCGCACGCTGGCGTTCATGGCCCAGGTGGAGAAGATCATGCGCTCCGGCCATTCGATTGCCTGTTTCATGAGCAGCGGCGTGAGATCGCGGCCATCGAGCGGCTTGTCACCGACGCGCTTCACACCGGCCAGCGCGGTGAGCGTGGGCATCAGATCAATCGCCCCGCTGATCTGCGTGACGGTATGCCCGGCGGGCAGTTTCACGGGCCAGCGGATGTAGCAGACGGAGCGCACACCGCCTTCGTCGGTGGTGCCTTTCTTGCCCTTCATGCCGCCGGTCCAGCGGTTGCTGTTCGGGCCGTTGTCGGAGAAATAGACGACGATGGTGTTCTCATCGACGCCGTACTGCTTCAGACGTGAAAGCACACGACCGACGTTCATGTCCTGGTTTTCGATCATCGCGAAGGCGCAGCGCGTTTCGTCAGCGACTTCCTTCACCGCGTCGGTGGCAGTTTGCGTGATGGGCTTGTCTTTGAAGCGCTTCCAATCGGCCGCCGGCGCGGCCCAGGGCGAGTGCGGCGTGGTGAAGGGAATGTAGCAGACGAAGGGCTTGTCCTTGTTCTTGTCGATGAAACCGAGGGCGCGGTCTGTGCAGACATCCACGATGTAACCCTGCGTGCGGATCATTTTGCCGTTCTCCTCCAGCGGCGCGTCAAAGTACTCGCCCCAATGCCCTGAGGTGTGGCCGAAGTACTCGTCAAAGCCGCGGGCCATGGGGTGGTAGGGCCACTGGCTGCCGTTGTGCCACTTGCCAAAGCATCCCGTGGCATAACCCGCGGCCTTGAAGGCATCCGCGATGGTTTTTTCACCGAGATCCAGCCGTTCCTGCCCGGTGGAGACACCACGCACGCCGCCACGCGGATGATAACGCCCGGTCAGAAACTCCGCGCGTGTCGGCGAGCACACCGGGCACACATAGAAGCGGTCCAGCGACACACCGCCCTTCGCGATGGAGTCGATGTTCGGCGTGGCGACCATCTGGTTGCCCGACTGGCTGTAATCCCCCCAGCCCGCGTCATCCGCGAGGAACACCACGACGTTTGGCGAAGCGGCAAAAGCAGCAAGACACGAGCTGAGGACAAAAAAGAGAACAAGGCGGATCATCCCCGGTGCTAACGACCGCAGCATGGCAATCCTTCCTTGATCTCCGATCTGTCACCGGTCAGCCGGTGGATTGATGCCGATCACCTTCGCGTCGATCCGCCAGTAGATCGGTGCCGCACGATACTACGCCCTCGCCGAACCGAGGATGGTCGTCAAAAACGCCCAGGATAGACCAACAAGACTCACACCTCTCTTAACGCCCCCCACTCAATTCACCGCGCACCTGGGGGCGAGATGGATTGGCACTTGGCAGGGCCATGGTGTCCGCCAGACTCGAAAACGCGATCGCACAGCCAACAGGCTGCTGGAAAACGCCCTCACCGGTCACTGGCCGGTGCTACAACAGCGCGAGCACCTGCGCTGTAGATCGGGGCAGTGACCCGCTCCGTCATCCTGTAGATCGGGGCAGTGACCCGGTCCGCAGGTCTTGCGGTGTTTTCAGCAGCCTGCCAAGCCGCCGGTACATGGCCTCGAAACAATGCAAAGATCGCAAACAGTGTCAGAACCGATTCCACCAGCCTGATTCTGCCGCGTCCAGCCCGCCACGCCTTGGCAAGATTGTCAGCGCAAGGCGAGCAAACGGGCACAGGGAGCAAGGGATGTCCTGACGAATCCCCTCAGCTCTCTGATTCAGGTCTGCGTTTCGTCTCCCGCGCCTTTCGCGGTCTCGGGAGCTTTTTCAGCTCTTGAGCGGCTTTTTCAAAGTCGGCGTCGATGCGCTGCGGCTGGGTGTCGAGCAGCTTGCGGTAGTGCTCATACTCGCGCTCGGCTTTCTGCCGTGCATCTTCGGCGGACACCGCGCCTGCGTGCTCCAGCAGCGGACGACCGCTCGCTTTGAGGAACTCATCCAGCTTGGCGATCCAGTCGCGCATCGTCATCGGCTTGCGCTCCAGCGCCTGGAGTTCCGCATACTCGATGTAGAGGTTCACGATGCGGTTCAGCACCTGTAGCTCGCTTTCCGTGAGGTAGTTCTTGGCGATGCCCACATCGTCCTTGCGCACGATGCCGCCCGGTCGCGTGGTTTGCAGGCCCATGAAGGGCTTCGAGGCATCCGCGCGTTCAGCGATCACCTCCGCCACCGTGTGCCCGTGCGTGGCCCAGTGCATTTTGTTCTGCACCGTGGCAAAGAACCGCTGTGAGGCCTCCGCGTCCGGGCTGTAGTCCACACTCGTCGCGTAGATGTCGAGGATCTTCTGGTAGAAGCGCCGTTCCGATGACCGGATGTCGCGGATGCGCTCCAGCAACTCATCAAAGTAGTCCTTCTGGCCCTTGCCCGGCGGATTTTTGAGCCGTTCATCGTCCATGGTGAAGCCCTTCACCAGATACTCCGTCAACCGTGCCGTCGCCCACTGCCGGAACTGCGTGCCCCGATGGCTCCGCACCCGATAACCCACCGCCAGAATGGCTTCGAGGCTGTAGTGCCGGAGCTTGCGTGACACCTCTCGTCCCCCTTCGAATCGAACTTGTAAGTAATCCTTACAGGTTGCCTCCTCGACCAGCTCTCCCTCGGCAAAAATGGCCTTCAAATGCAGCGTCACGTTCTGCGGCGTGACCTGAAAAAGCTCTGCCATCTGCGCTTGCGTCAGCCAGAGCGTCTCCGCCTCAAAGCGGCATTGAATACGCGTCCGGCCATCCTCGGTCTGGTAGAGGATGAGAGATGACTGGGGGGTGGATTGGTCTTCCATGACAGACGCTTACTTGATCAGGTATTCATCGAGCCTCACTGCCTTCTCGCCTTTTCTGACTCGAAGGATGAAGCCTTCTTTGTCTTTATCGACTCGAATGTGCCAATAGAACCTGTCTTCTAACTCGGTGATATGAAAACGCTCTAGCCACGTCACGAACAGCTCTCCTGGAATGAGCAAAACGGCATCTGGGGAACCACAGCCAAGCGCTAAATAGGATTTCGAGCTTTCACTCAAAAGGTCCCGCTGATGCGGGTGAAAGGCAAACCAGTATCCTGAAGCCTTGGCCTTCTTGTATTCCCTTGAGTTGATGCAAATGACCTTGGTGCTGTCATCAGGGGACGAGTAGCTCGCGAATGAGCGCTTCACGAGAGGTTGTCCGAGATGCTTTTGAACCTTGGCGGCACAAGCTTCGCGGAAATTGCTCGGAATGAACTTGGGCTTCCTGGGCTCGTCTTCATCATCTGTGGCTTCCTCAACCAAAGGGTCTTCTTTTTTCGCCTCTTCTGCCGCTGAGAAAACCAAGTCGATGATGCCATCCACTTTGGTGAACTCCTGGGGAGTCAGAACTCGGCGAATCTTTTCCATGATTCTCGGATCATCGAGCCCCTCCTTGAGATGCATGAGTCGCAAGAGGCCGTCGATGCTGATAAGCCGAATGTCCCAGGCGTGTCTGGAGCCACGGACTTGCGCCTCCAAGTCGCCAGTATCGGTTCTTCCCACAATCAGCAGAATCGAACAGCTTTCTTCTTTGGCCCGGTCATCTTTGACCAGGTTCCTTCGGTATCCGGCCACAGTTTCCAGATCGATGCGGTATGCATCACTGGTCTTGACCTCAACAACGATGGAAAAGCCGTCAGGCGAAGCCCATAACCCGTCAAAACCGATTTCGCCTTGAACACCTCGGTAGCGTCCTTGTTCGACTTTGAAGCCCAGTCGTTTGCCTACTTCGTTGATCACATCTTGCAGCGCCAAACCGCCACCATCGAATTTGTCTGTCAGGCATTCGTTAGCGTAGCGAGCCAACAGTTTGGACGGAACCAACGCCAGAAAAGAGCGGAACTCGAATGACGCTATGCTGCCGTCACGAAGTTTTCCATCCCCTGCAAACGCAATGATCTGCTGAACCTGCTTTTCTTGCAGTTCTTGTTGAGCTGAGTTCCAAAGTTCGGTGAGAGGCATAGAATTTGATTTTCGGATAGTGATGCCTTTGGAGGTTTGCGGCAATGGTTTGTGCCCGAAAGCTTTCTGCCACAAGTTGTGGCAGAAAGTCGAGCGAGGTCAATTTGGCGGCAGCTTGTCGCCAAATTCTGCGACAGCTTGTTGCGGAATTGCCGAGGCTTTTCGCAGACCGTGATTTTGGCCACAAGCTGTGGCCAAATTGAGTCGCTAACGCTTCCTCGCATAAAACACCCCGCGTCCCTTTCCATGCGCTTCCACCAGCCCAGCCGCGATGAGTTCGGCGAACTTGGCTTTGAGGGTGGAGCGGTTGGCACTGGTGAGGGTGACGGCTTCGGCGTTGGTGAGGGTTGCACTCATTTCCCGCCCTCCATCTCCAAGCGAACAATGTCCGCCAGTTGCTTCGCTGTTGGCAGTCTGCCCTTCAACTCGCCGGGCAGCTTCGATTGCAAGGTGTAGGCAGCGACGCCGATGGGGTTGGATTTGGTGCGGAGGGCATACTCGACCTCCACGTCGTCTTTTTCCGCGCAGAGGATGATGCCGATCGAGGGTTGGTCGCCGGGGGCGCGTTCGGTGTCGTTGAGGAGGTTGAGGTAAAAGTCCATCTTGCCCGCGAACTCCGGCTCGAAGGGGCCGAGCTTCAACTCGAAGGCCACGAGAGCCTTCAGGAAGCGATGGTAGAAGAGCAGGTCGATGAAATACTCCTTCTTTCCGAGCACGAGCCGATGCTGTCGTCCGACGAAGCAAAATCCATAGCCGAGTTCCAGAAGGAAGGCCTGCAAGCGACTGATGAGGCGGTCTTCGAGTTCGCGCTCCCGCACCGCACGACGCAAATCAAGGAACTCGAGGTTGTAGGAGCTTTTGAGCATCTCCTCGGCCTGCTCGGCAAAGTGCTCCGGCAGCGCGAGGTCGAAGTTGTGCGTCTTCTTCTCCGTGACGGCGCGCTCGTAGGCACCGGCCTTGATCTGGTTCAAAAGCACGTTCCTCGACCACCCGAAGCTGGCGGTGGCTCGCAGATACCAAAGGCGGGCTGCGGGTGCGGTGAGCTTGGCCAGCACATTGGCATGATGCCCCCATGGAACTGCGGCCACCAGTTCTCTCACAGCTTGTGAGAGAACTTCGCTTTTGCGATTGCCAGAATCACTTGGAGAATCTGCGACAGGCTGTCGCAGAAACTGATGCTTGTTTGTTTTTGGCAACTCTCTCACAGCTTGTGAGAGAAATTCATCCGACGAATGATCGAGGAAAAGCTGCCTCATGCGCCAGACATTTTGAGGTGAGAATCCCTGCATGTCAGGAAACGCATGCTTGAGATCAGCAGCCACCAATTCCACGACTGACTCGCCCCACCCGAGTGTTTTCTGTCTTTCGACGATTCCCTGTCCAATATCCCAGTAGAGCAAGACCAACTCACGGTTCACATGACGACCTGCGGACAGGCGAGCCGAAGCGATGCGTGACTTCAGATCGGTCACGAACTGCTTGTAGTCACTGGTCAGAGCGAGGGTTGTATCGCGAGACTTTTTCATGGGATCAAGATGGGCGGATGATTTGAAACGCTACCGCTTCCTCACATAAAACACCCCGCGTCCCTTCCCGTGAGTCTCCACAAGCCCAGCCGCGATGAGTTCGGCGAACTTGGCTTTGAGCGTGGATCGGTTGGCACCGGTGAGGGCGACGGCTTCGGCGTTGGTGAGGGTTTCTCTTGTCTCGAAGAGCGCGGCAAGCTGCCGGGCGAGCGGGGAGAGTTGCGGACGGCCGACATCGAGGCGCTGCTGAAGGCGGGTGATTTGCTGACGGATGCTGCGGAGGAAGAACAGCAGCCAGGCAGGCCAGTCGGCGGTGTTTTCGCGCCAGGTCGTCTGCGTGCGGCGGAGGGCGAGGTAGTAGGCCTCTTTGTTTTGCTCGATGATGCTCTCCAGCGAGCTGTAAGGGACATGGCCGTAACCGGCGCGGAGCAACAGCAAGGTGGTGAGGATGCGTGAGAGGCGGCCATTGCCATCCTGAAAGGGATGAATGGCGAGGAAGGCGACGACGAAGATGCCGATGCGCAGCAGCGGGTGCAGTCCAGTGTCAGCCTCGGCACGGCGATGCCAGTCGAGCAGCGCGTCCATGTGCGCGGGTGTGTCGAAGGGGCTGGAGGTCTCGAACACGATGCCCAGCTCGCGGCCATCAGCATCGAAGGCGGCGACGTGGTTCGGCAGCGACTTCCATTCGCCACGATGGCGCTCGTCCTTGGTGCTGTATTGAAGGAGATCGCGATGAAGCTGCCGCAGCATGTTCGCGGTGAGCGGGATCTCGCTGAAGTGCGCGAAGACCTGCTCCATGACGTAGGCGTAGCCGGCGACCTCCTGCTCATCGCGAGTGACGAAGGACTTTGTCTCCAAACGACCGAGCAGCGCCTCGACCTCGCGGTCGCTCAGACGCGAGCCCTCAATGCGGGTGGAGGAACCGATGCTCTCGATGGTGGCGACCCGGCGCAGGCCTTGCAGCCGGTCCGGTGTGAGCGACTGCCAAGTGCGCCAGTGGCCCTTAAACTCGTCGATCTCACTGACGAGGCGGAGCATCTCGGCGGAGATGGGGATGGAGTCGGGCAGAGGCGAAAGCATGGTGGAGTTTCGACCTCAAAAGTCCATTTTCCAGTCCAATTCAGTCCATTTATGTCCAATTCGGACCATTTGTGGCCGATTTGAGCCGATTCGGGGCGGGCGGAGGCAGCCGGGACGGCTGCACCACATTGATCAACCAGCGGCTAAGGCCGGCTGCGACCGGTGGTTTTCGATTGTTCGAGCAAGGCATGAAGCTCCTTCACGATCTCCGGTTTCTGGGAGTAAAGATTCGTCGTCTCACCGGGATCATTCGCGAGGTCGTAGAGTTGGGCGGGGGCTTCGGGATCGGTTTCGGGCAGGGAGAAGGGCTTGAGTTCGCCTTTGTCGTAGTTGTTTCCGCCGGAGCCGCGGTGGGCGATGTATTTCCACTGGCCGCGACGAATCGAAAGGGTGCGCTGGCCGCCGAAGGCTTGGGTGAGAAGATAAGGCCGGATGGGAGCGGTGGCGGTGCCTTCGAGGGCGGGGAGCAGGTTGAAGCTGTCTTCGGCGGCATCGTGCGGCAATTCGGTGCCGATGATGGCCGCGACGGTGGCGAGAATGTCGGTGAGGCAGAGGGTTTGATCGCTGGTGGTGCCCGCTTTCACCTTTCCGGGCCAGCGCACGATGAAGGGCACGCGATGGCCGCCTTCCCAGGCATCGCGTTTGATGCCGCGCCAGGGTTTGGCACCATCGTGAGCATGATCGGCACGCATGTGGACGATGCTCGCCACTTCGGGGCCGTTGTCGCTGCTGAGGATGACGAGGGTGTTGTCGGCGAGGCCGTGTTGATTGAGTTCTCGCATCAACTCTCCGACGATATGATCGAACTCGGCAATGAAGTCGCCATGCGGGCCAGCCTGCGTTTTGCCGCGGAAGTCTTTTCCGGCGAAGGAAGGCAAATGCACGGACTGCGTGGCGTGGTAGAGGAAAAAGGGCTGCTCGGGCGAGGTGCGCGCGTGCTGCGCGATGAAGTCGCGGCTCTTTTTCAGGAACTGCATGTCCACCTCCTGCATGTCGAAATCCGGCGCGATGAGTCCGCTGCGACAATCGTTCGCATACGGATGCTTGGGCAACGTGGAACGGTCGAGCGGGCTCGTGGGTGGCGTGGGGATGCGGTCGCCGTCGATGAAAGCGTAGAGCCAGTCCGTCGTCGGACAGCAGGCGGTGCCGAAGAAGTGGTCAAAGCCGTGATCGAGCGGTCCTCCCTCGATGCGACGAGAAAAGTCAATGCGCCGGATGGCTTCGAGGCCGCCTGCGTGGATCGGTTTGCCCTCCGCATCACGAAACGTGAGCCCGACATGCCATTTGCCGACCGCAGCGGTGGCGTAGCCTTGTTGTTTTAGCATCACGGGCAGTGTGAGGCGACCTTTCGCGATCAACGACGGCCCACCCGCGCCGGTGAAGATGGTGCCGCCATTGGGCACGCGAAAGGCCGTCTGTCCGGTCATGAGGCTGTAGCGCGATGGCGTGCAGACCGTGGCGGGGCTGTGTGCATCGGTGAACCTCATGCCTTCAGCCGCAAGCTTGTCGATATTTGGCGTGGGCACCTTTGAGTCGGCGTTGTAGCAGCGTACATCACCATAGCCGAGGTCATCAGCGAGGATGAGGAGAATGTTCGGCAGCGCCGAAAATGTCGTCTGACAAAAGACGAATGAGGAAAACAGGAGAACGAAGGATTTCATGGCGAGGGTGCTGGCGTCAGCCCTTTTTTGCTTTTTTGGGTGAATTTTCGCGTGGATAGCGAACTACCTCGACAT
This sequence comes from Verrucomicrobiaceae bacterium, assembly GCA_015075365.1. GTDB lineage: Bacteria > Verrucomicrobiota > Verrucomicrobiia > Verrucomicrobiales > Verrucomicrobiaceae > Prosthecobacter. Next base: position 2,428,782 of record JABTUN010000001.1, on the reverse strand, counting down.
CGTTCTTCTGCCTTACGCCGGGCGTGCTACGGCCGTCGGTGATGAGTTTTTCCAGCAGTGCTTTCATCTCGGCAACTTTCTCCGGCATGGTTCCGGCGAGGTTCTTCGTTTCACCGAGGTCATCAGCGAGGTTGTAAAGCTGCACGGGTTGGGATTGATCGCCACCGCTGCCCCAGCCGCCTGAGCCTGGAGCCGGGATGTATTTCCATGGGCCGCTGCGCACGGCAGGCACACCATCTTTGGAGGCACTCACCGCGTTCTTGCGGATGGGTTTGTCTTCGCCCTTCAGCAGTGGCATCAGGCTGAAGCTATCCTCACCCGCATAGTCTGGCAGTGTCACGCTCCACAGCTCTGCGAGTGTGCGGAGGATGTCGGCCTGATACACGAGCTGATGGCACACGCTGCCCTGCTTCACCGTGCCGGGCCAGCGCACGATGAAGGGCACACGGTGCCCGCCTTCCCACGCGTCCGACTTGTAGCCACGCAATGGGCCGCTCGGGTAGTGGCCCTTCGCTTCGAGGTCCTTCACACCAATGTAAGGCGCACAGCCGTTGTCGGCGGTGAAGATGACAATCGTGTTCTCCGCAGTGCCGCTTTTCTCCAGCGCATCAAGCACGCGGCCCACGACAGCATCGGTCTCCATCACAAAATCAGCGAAGGGATTGAGACCGCTTTTGCCCTTCCACTCAGCGTTCACCGAGATCGGCGTGTGCGGCGAGGTCAGCGGCAGGTAGAGGAGAAACGGCTGCTGCTCCTTCGCAGACTCGCTGATGAACTGTGCGCTGCGCTCCCCAAGCGCGGGAAGGATCGGTTCGAGCTTCCAATCCTTCAACGCCGGGCCCTGAATGCTCGCTTGATTGTTATCCAACAAGGCGGCGGAGAGGAACTCGCTGGGAATGCCGATCGTTTGATCGTTCTCGATGAAACAGAAGGGCGGATGATTTGGCACATCGGTGCCGAAGTAGAGATCAAAGCCGCGCGTCGTCGGTCCACCCGCGATGGGCTTGGAGAAAATGTCACGCCACAGGGCGACTTGCTGCTCGGTGGCGGCCACGGCGTTTTTCTTGTCCGGCAAAAGCATAGGGCGCTGCTCCTTCGTCACCGGCCAGTCCCAGCCCAGGTGCCATTTGCCAATGCATGCAGTGCGGTAGCCCTGCTGTTTCGCCAGCGTGCCGAGGGTCATGCGGTCCGGCGCGATGAGTGGCTGACCCAACACGCCGACGATGCCCCTCTGGAGTCTCGTGCGCCAGTGATAGCGCCCCGTGAGCAGTGTGTAGCGTGAAGGCGAGCAGACGCCCGACGATGAGTGCCCGTCCGTGAAGCGCATTCCCTGCGACGCGAGTTTGTCGATGTTCGGCGTGGGAATCTTGCTACGCTCCGGGTTGTTGCACTGCACATCGCCGTAGCCGAGGTCGTCGGCGAAGATGATGAGAATGTTAGGTTTGTCTGCTGTGGCGGCAAAAGCCTGGGCGCACAAGAAGAGGCACGTGGTTAGAGCGGCGAGGCATGTTTTCATGTAACGGGTGGATGTTGAAGACTCGGCCAAACGTTACTCAGGACGCGTGACTTGGCTGGCTTGGTCCTTTGTCAGCTGCTCAGCGAGACGTTTGGCTTCGGCGGGGTGATCTTTGATGAGGTTCTGCCCCTCGCCGGGGTCTTTGGAGAGGTCAAAGAGACCGGCACGCGCGGGGGCGTTGGCATTTTTCTTTTTGCCGCCATACCAGCCGTCGGCGACGGCGAGGTCGGGGATGTATTTCCAGCGGGCGTCGCGTATGGCGAGGTCGCCGTTGCCGCTCATGAGGATGAGGTGGTCGCGTTTGGAGGCCGCTTTTTCGCCGAGCATGGCGGGGAGGAGATCGAAGCTGTCAGGCAGCGCATCTTTTGGCACGGTGACACCTGCGGCGGCGCAGAGGGTGGCGGGCACGTCGATGGTGGAGGCGATGTCTTGCGACACACCGGGCTGGATGCGGGCGGGCCAGCGGACGATGAAGGGCACGCGGTGGCCGCCTTCCCAAAGCTGCGATTTTTTGCCGCGATACGGCCCGGTGGGCTTGTGGCCTTTTTCGTCGTTCACATAAGCGCCGTTGTCGCTGCTGTAGATGATGAGGGTGTCTTTGGCGAGGCTGAGGCGGTCGAGCGTTTGGAGCAGCTCGCCGATGGAGGCGTCGAGCTCTTGCAACATGTCGGCACGCGGGCTGAGGCCGCTGCTACCGGCGAATCGCGGGCCTGGAATGGCGGGTGCGTGGACATTGTGCGGGGTGTAGAGCAGGAAGAACTTTTGCCCTTTGCTGCGCTCGATGAACTGCACGCACTCGCGGGTGAGGGTGTCGGAGATTTCGGTGTCCTTCCACCACGCGGCCTTGCCACCTTTGCCCCAGCCGATGCGGCTGCGTCCGGCGGCCCAAGCGGTGAGGCCCTGGCTCTCAGCCTGCGATTTGTCGTAGCTGAGGCGGATGGGATCGGCGGGATCGAGGCCCTGCACTTTGTAATCGCGCACGAAGACAGTGGGCAGGCGGTCATTCGTGGCGGGGATGCCGAAGAACTCATGAAAGCCGACCTCGAGCGGGCCGGGGCGTAGCTCTTTGTTATAATCAGGCGCGGCGTCGCCAAAGCCGAGATGCCATTTGCCGATGAGCGCGGTGCGGTAGCCGGCTTGTTTCAGCAAAGCAGGCGCGGTGGTCATCGTGGTGGGAATGAGCAGCGGAGAGTCGCCATTCGAGACGCCCTTGTTCAAACCCGCGCCGCTCTGCCGCCACGAATACTGTCCGGTGAGCATGGAATAACGCGTGGGCGTGCAAACCGCAGCGGAGGCGTGGCCATTGATGAAGCGCTGGCCCTCGCGAGCGAGGCGGTCGATGTGCGGTGTCTTCACCTGCGTGGCGCCATAGCAACCGGCATCGCCCCAGCCGACGTCATCGGCGAGGATGACGAGGATGTTCGGGAAAGTGGTTGCGGCTTTAGCCGCATTAGCGGCGGATGCATGGCCGCAAAAGAACGCAAGAAGCGCAAACAGGCTGATGGCGATGGGTTTCATGACTTCGGAATCTCGTTGAGCGTGTAGTAGGCGCGGTCATGCAGCAGCGTGTCGCCATCCTGCGATTTGAAGTCGGACAGATGAAAATCGTGAACGTGACCCTGCACGAGGCCTTTGACTCGTAGGCGCACGCTCATCGCATCAGGCGAGACCTCGGCGGCGGTGACGGTGGGGCGGGTGTGATCGACTTCGGGGCTGCCATAGCCTTGCTGGTAGATGTGCGTGTAGGTTTCGAGCTGGTAGCTTTCCGTTTTCGATGCGTGGGCGGCATCGGCTGGGCGCGTGAAGCGGATGACAAAACCGTCGGGCTGGGCGCGGATGTCGCGGATTTCAAAGGGCGTGCGTCCGGTCCAGTCGAGGCGCTGGAGCAGGTTGTCCTTCATGCCGCGCACAGGCCAGCCGCGGTTCGTGCCGCCGGTGATGAGTTTGCCATCCGGCGTGAAATGAACGGCGAGGATGCCGGTGCCGAGTCCTTCGCGGAACGGATAGCACGCGCCCTGCCACACACCGTTCACTTGCTCCGTCGTGGCACGCATCATGACACTCAGGGTGTAGTCACCGACGAAGATCTGATCGTCGAACGGCCCGAACTTCCCGCGCGCACGACACACCTCAAAGGCGGAGATCGAGCGGCCCATCTTTTTATACGGAAAGACGACCGCATACGGCACCAGTTCCTTCACACGCTTCCGCTCGGTCTCCATTCGTGACGGCGAATTCGGCATCACGGGCACAGGGCCCATCTCCGGCGCGTGCGGATACCAGTTGAAGCTGATGGGATGCCCCATGAAGCCGCCGGGCTTCAGGTGTTTGAGCGAGCACGAGCCATTCCACGGCCCCTGGCTCTCCACATAAAACATCTCGCCACTTTCATTTTCGCCGACACCGAGCGGACTTCGCATGCCGCTGCAAAGCGGCGTCGTTTTGCCATCTGGCGAGATTTTCAGCGCCCAGCCGCGAAACAAGGCCTTCGAGTGGTAGGACTCTGACAAGCCAAGCGCGACATACAGATTGCCCGCCGCGTCAAACTTCGATCCGAGCGCGAACTCATGGTAATGGCCGAAGCCCCACGCATCGCTGATCGTGTCGTAGCGGTCGGCGCGCTGGTCGTTGTTGGTGTCGGCGATGCGCGTGACCTCGGTCGCATGCGTGGCGTAAAAGGCACCGTCCTTCCAGGCGAGGCCGAGCACTTCATCCAGCCCGCTCGCGAACGTGCTCACCGTTGGCTTCGGCGTGTCATCCGAGACGCCGCTGAAGATCAAGATCTCCCCGCGGCGTGTGCCCACGGCCAGCCGTCCGTCCGGCAGCGAGACAAAACTGCCCGCCTCGACATACACTCCCTCCGGCATCGGCACATTCACGATGCGATAAAAGGCCGCCTCGCGATCCGCCGTGCCCCAGGTGTCGCCGAGGTCTTCGGCCAGCAGTGCAGGAGCGATCAGCAGGTGGCAGACACTGAGGATTTGGGTCAATCGCTTCATGGTTTCCGCCCCTTTCCTTCGGTTGATGCCGGCTTGAGGTGATATTCGAGCTTCAAATCTCCACGCACCGGAAGCAGCAGTTCTTTGGCATCTCCCGCATCGCGAAGCACCGCTTGGGCGGACATCTTGATCACGAGATTGGTGCCGACAGCAAAGGTGTTGGCGCCTTGAGCTTCGATCATGGTGCCTGATGCCACGCGGAGATGAAATCCGGCGGGTGATGGGGATGAAAAAGTGAGTGTGCGCTGCAAATAGAGGCTTCCGGAGTCATCGCGGCGTTCCATGAAGAAATCCGTCACTTCCACGCCGGGCAGCGCATATTTCAGCGTGGGACGCTGCTGCGCATCGAGGCTGTAGCCTTTGAACGAGAACGGCGATCTCTCGGTGGTCATGTCGAGCACGGGCCAAGTGGCATCTGCTGTCGCGAGCACGGCGAACGCAGGGCCGGGTGGGAACTCGACGACCGGTTTTCCAAGGATGCGGGCCTGTCCGGAGCCCTGGCCGCGCCAGAGTGACGAGGCCTCGATGAAGTCGCCGCTCCATAACGTCGCGAGACGCATCAACTCCGCGTCAAACGCGAGATTGATGCCTCCAGGATAGCCGATGCCGATGCCGCGCTTGCCGATGCCGGGAAAAGCACGGCGAACGATCACAGCCTCGTTCTGCACTTTGACCACGAGCGGCTCGAGGATCAGTCCAGCCGGCTCGCGAGCTTCGGGCCCTTGCGCGAGGTATTGCCACAGCGCGTCGCGCTGCATGCCCGGATTGCCCCCGAGGATGGCGGGCAGAAGAGATTTGCCATCCGGCCAGAAGCCGGGCATCACGGTCAGCGGCACAAACTTCTGCGGATGCGCGAGGAAGTTGTGGAACCAGTTCTCCTCCACGCGCTCGGCCATCGTGGTGAGATCAAGCGCGCGGATCGGCGACGCGCTGCGGCCGCGGAAGGTGTGGCAGGCGATGCAGTTGAAGCCTTTCACGCCCGCCAGCTCACGACCGATCTCGCGCGGCTTCTTGTCGTCTCCAACCCGGGTGAATGCGGCCGAGTGTGGAAGGTCGAGCTGCTTGAAAAGCGCTGCCAAATGCTCTGTCTGGGCCGCGCCGAACTTGGGCATGCGCGTATGAATATAAGGTCGAGCACTGGCGCCGTTCACCAGCACTTCACGCAGCCATTTCTCCTTCAACTTGGCTCCCACACCGGTGAGCGCGGGCGGGATGCGTGTTTGCTCACCGAGCGTTTCATCGCGTCCGCTGAAGTAGTCGCTGCGCTCGGTGGAGACACCGCCGATTTCGCCGCGCACATGGCAGGTGATGCAATTCAGCCGCGTGAGGGTGATTTGCGCCACTTCAGCCGGTGAGAAGCTCTTCGCCTCATCGGCCAGCGCGGATCGCAAGGCCGTCCTCTGACCCTCCGAGAGCGGATAATGCGGCCACGCGCCCTTTTTTGCCGACAAGCAGCCTTCCTCGGCTCGCAGCTTGTTGAGGGCGATGATGGGTGGAGTCAGCGTTTTGGCTCCGGTGGCATGGCAGGCATTGCAGCGGTGCTCCACGAAGAGTTTTTGACCACGTGAAGCGAGCGCTGCATCCACCTGAAATGGCGTGAACGGTGTTTTTTGGTCACGCAGCAAGTAGCTGGCGATGTCCGCGGCCTCGCCGTTTTCGAGCTGGCAGTCCGGCATGCGTCCACCGGGACGCGCCGAGAGCGGATCCTGCAAAAACGCTGTGAGACTGGCGAGCGTGTATTTCTCTGCGAGCGGCCCGTGCGGCACCGAGCCGGGCAACGGCTTCTCCGGAGAATGGCAGGCCACGCAACCCACCGAGTGGTAGAGCTTCTTTCCACGCTCAATGGCCTCCGCCGTGGGCAACGCGGATGGTGCCTGCTTGCCAAGTGTCGCGAGAAAATGCATCAGTGCCTCCGCGGCGTCGTTTCGATCCTTCTCAGGCAGGTGCGCCAGCACATCCGGCATCGTCGTGCCCGGTTTCACATTCGATGGACTCGCGATGAACCTTTGCAGATGCGCTGGATGCGCGCGTGAGCCGATCATGGACAAATCCGGCGCTGTTTTGGCCGCGAAAACCGTCTGCGTGCTTGCATGGCAGGCCGCGCAGGCCAGCTCGCTCATCAAGACCGCGCCCGCGACCTTCTCTGCGCCCGCTTTTTCGATCCCGGCGATGATCGGTGGCTGTGCTGCCGCGAAAGAGGGCAGCATGGCGGCGAGAAGGATGACCACGCTGGACTTCATGAACGATCAATGACAAACGCGGGACGCGAGAGCACACCTTTCGACAGCGCGCCGTAGTGATCGGAGCGCCAGAAGTTTTTCAAATCGTCGGCGGTGATGAGTTGCAGGCCGGGCGTGGCGACGGCCGGGTTGCAGAGGATGTAGAGGTTCTCCGCCGCAATGTAGCCGCACACGCTGAGCGTGTGTCCGGCGCTGCCGTTCGGGTATTGCGGGCCGATGTATTTGAAATCCACGACCACCGGGCGTCCGGCATCGAGTTCGCTTCTCAAAAAGGCTGTGGCCTCTCCAAATCCCGCGTCATCCGGCGTGAAGGTGATGAGCTTCCATTTCTGGCCGATCTTCTTCGACGCATCAAGCAGGTGACCCCAGTCCGTGCCGGTGCCGAGCGGCGATGGACACAACTTTTTATAGTCCCATCCGCCGATCTCACTGCCCTGAAAGCGCGCGAACGTGGCGCAGGCGGTTGAGCCGCAGTTGTTGTAGCCCTGGTGAATATGCGGCATCTGCACGAAGGCAAACTTGCCCGGCTCGCCCTTGCGCTGGCGGTAGTCCATGAGCTTCAAAAGATCCGCGCCCTGTTGCGCGGACGCATTGTCCGAAGGCTGTGCCGGGTGCCCGGTCGGACTCGTAGGCAGCATTTGGGATGCCTTCGTCCAGCTTGCCCGCGCCGCATCGAGTTCCCCGGCTCGAAACTGCATTTCGCCAAGCACGACAAGGCCGCCAGGATTCTTCAACTCCGCCGCCCGTTCGGCGAGACGACGCGCCTTCACGACATCGCGTGGCACGCCCTCGCCGGACAGATACGCCATCGCCGCCGTGGCAGCCGCGCGCCCATGCCCCTGCGCCGCCGCCTTCTCCCACCATTCCAGAGCCTTCGCGCAATCCTGCTCCGTGCCCTGGGCACCAAAGTAACACTGCCCGAGATTGAAAGCCGCCTGTGCCGATTCATCCGCCGCCGCTTTGAAGTAACCAAACGCGATCTCCGGCCTACGCTTCACCACCGCGCCGCGCAGATAAACAAAACCGACAAAGTCCATCGCATCCGCATTGCCCGCGTCCGCCGCCATGTGCGCCCACTTCATGGCCTCCACGTCGTCTTTGGCCACGCCTTTGCCATCGCGATAACGATACGCCAGGTCGAGTTGCGCCCTGGCATCTCGTTTCTCCGCACGCTGCCTGAGAGCCGCCAGCTCCGCGTGATCATCCGCAGCCACCGGTAAAGACAGACTCATGACGAGGATGACGAAGAAAGCAGTTGCGGCATGTTTCACGACGAAAAATCCATACTGACGACTTCCAAGCCCCTCGTCTTGACCAGGATGGCCGCTGAATGTGGCAAAAATCGCACAATGAGGAAACGGCTGGAAAGCGTGGTTCTCATGTCGTTTGTTCGACCGCATCTTCCCATGAAAAACGCCGCAGCAGTGCTCCCGGGCATCCTTTCCGAAAAAGGGGCCTTGCTTGTTGATGCGCGGCTCGTGGAGCAGATCGCCGACTTGATGCATGACACGGCCTTTTTCATCAAGGATGCCGCAGGACGCTACTTGATGGTGAACCAGTCGCTCGTGGAGAGGCATGGGCTGGCTGAAAAAGCGCAAATGATCGGCCGGCGCCCCTGCGATGTGTGTCCGGGCGATTATGGCCGAATCCCCACCGAGCAGGACGAGCATGTGCTTCGTACGGGCAGGCCGATCATCGAGCGGCTGGAGCTGTTCTGGCGCAGGCCGAATGTGCCCGTATGGGGTCTGACGAGCAAGATTCCCATCCGCGATGGCACGGGCCGCGTGAATGGCCTCATCGGCATCTCGAAGGATCTCACCGCGCTCGTCAGCCGTGATGAGGTGCAGCCCGCCGTGGCGCTGGCGCTGCGGCACCTCGAACGCGCGTATGACCAGCCCGTGAGCCCGTCATCCCTGGCAAAAAAGGCCGGCATGAGCGCCGCGCGTTTCGCCCGCGTCATCAAACGCATCCACGGCCTCAGCCCCATGCAGCTGATTACGAAGACGCGCATCAGCGCCGGCTCGCGCCTGTTGCGAGAAACCGACACCTCCATCGCCGAAATCGCGCTGGAGTGCGGCTTCGCCGATCACAGTGCTTTCACGCGGGCGTTTCGCGCCGTGACGAGCTACTCGCCGAGTGAGTATCGGCGGCTGAAGCAGGCGGAATGACCAGCTTCCTCACGGCCCCACCACTTTGAGCCGCACGAAGCGTCTTCCCGTGCTGGGGAAGGTGTAGGTGATGTTGTTGCCGTTGATGGCGACGTTTCCGCCAACAGCTTCTGTGGTCCAGATGCCGGTGAGCGTGTCGGTGGATTCGATCCAGAAGTTCGTGCCATACACGCCGGGGTAGGTGCTCGATTTGGTCCAGGTGATGCTGAGTGTGCCGCTGGTGTTGGTGACGCCAGGCAAGGGGGTGGTGCCGGTGGTGTTGCTGTTGCCTCCGAGGAAGTATTCGATGCCGTTGGCGACGCCGTCGCCGTCGTGGTCGGCGGTGAAGGCTCCGGCGGTGCCATTCGTGGTGCTCCAGTTGGTGTAGGTGGGCGCGGTGGAGTTGGCGATGAGGTAGCCGCTGCTGTTCAATGAGAAGCTCGTGAAGCCTGCGGAGCTGATTTTGCCGAGTTGCGTGGCTGTGAGGGCGGTGGCGCTGTTGCCAAACTTGAGCGAGCTGCCGGAGACGAAGGTGCCGGTGATGGTGAGTGTGCCGCCGGCCCAATCCACGGCGCTGCTGTCGGCGAAGGCAATGACTCCGCCAGTGCCGAGGCGAATCGCGGCGGTGGCTGCGGTCACATCGAGCGTGCCGACGGTGTCGGTGCGCGTGTCCACATCGAGGGTGGAACTGCCGAGCAGCACGGCGGTGGTGTCCGGCAGGACATTGTTGGCTCCGAGGATGAGTGCGCCTCCGCCTCCGCTGATGGTCGTGGTGCCGCTGTAAGTGTTCGCGCCGGAGATTTTCCAGGTGCCGGTGCCGCCTTTGGTCAGGCTTACCACGTTCGCACCTGCTGCGGCTCCATTGAGTGTGTTGTCCGCGATGACGCCTTGCACTTCGTTCGGCGTGACGGAAGTGCCAAAGCTGCCGCCTAGCACAAGGGTGCGTGCCGCGCCGCCGGTCATGGCGACTGGTGTGTTGAAGGCGGCGGAGGTGAAGATGAGCGCGCCAGTGCCGTTGTTGGCGACGGTGGCGGTGATGGCTCCGGTGGCGACGCCGCCGACTTGGATGGGGCGATTGGTGGTATCGCCGGTGCCGGTGTAGGCGAGCGTGGTGGAGTTGTTGGCCGCGATGACGATGCTGCCGCTGGCAGGCATGCCGAGCGAGCTGGCGACGCCATAGTTTTTGATCGTGTTAATGGTGACGGTGCCTTGTCGGGCTGTGGTGCCGCCGCTGTAGGTGTTCAGTCCGTTGAGCACGAGACCTCCGGTGCCGTTTTTGGTGATGCTGAAGGCTCCGCTGATCACGCCGTTGATGGTGAGCGTGCTGTATTGCTCCACCGTGCCACTGGCGGTGAGGGAGACGTTGCCATCGATCGTGAGATTGCCTCCCTGGCGGAAATTGCCGGCCCAGACGAAGTTATTGCTCGTGATGATGAGGCTACCGCTGGTGTTGTTGAGATAGGGGTTGTTTGCGCCTCCGAGTGTGACGGTGCCGGTGCCCAAAGCAGACGCGTGGGCGAGTGCGAGCGTGCCGTTGCTCAGTATCGTGCCGCCGGTGTAAGTATTGGCCGCGCCGAGCGCCAAAATGCCCGCGCCGGTCTTCGTGAGGCCTGCGGTGCCTGCGACGACGCAATTGAGGGTCGCGGTGTTTTGCGCGACGTCGATGGTGGGCGTCGTTCCGGCCAGTGTGAGCGTGTTTCCGGCGTTCACGGTCCATGTTTCGGTGCCGGTGGTGTCGCCAAACTTCCACAAACCGCCGGTGCGATCCGCCTCAAGCGTGAGCGTGGTGTTCGCCGCGATGTCCACGGTGCTGAAATCGACCGTGTCGCCCGCGAGCGGAGTCGGCACGGTGTTGGCGATCCAATTCGATGCGGTGTTCCAGCTCTGCGCACCGCCTGCAGTTTGCGTCCATGTGCTAAGAGGCTGTGTTTCTGCCAAAATCTCGATGGAGGCCGCATTGATGCTGTAGCTGCCACCGGTGCTGGTGGTGAAAATGGGTGTCACCGTGCCCGGCGTGGCGACTTGGATGTGACCGACGGCCAGACTGCCCCACTGACTGCCCCAGTTGCCACTCGCGGCCTGAGTGAGCGGCGCATTTGCGGTGGGTGTGCCTGCGCTGTTGCCATTGCCGGAGTTTTGCAATCCGGCGATGACGAGCGAGTTGCTCGCGGAGGTCGTGAGAGGCACCTGCGTGATGCCATTGCCTCGTCTGCCGTTGATGGCTCCAAAGCCCGGCGCCGTGCCGGTGAGTGCATACGCCACGCCGAGGCCGCCATTCGGATTGTAACCCGAAACCGTGATGCCGGTGCCGACCGCACCCGGATTGTCGAGGTAGTAAATCGCGATCGTGCCGTCCGCGTTGCCGCCGGTTTGCTGCACGGCCTCGATCATCTGGATGCCGTTGTAGCGCACGCCGTAGCACATGCAGGGATCGTTGTTCGCGTTCTCCATGGCGATGACGACCACGAGCTTGTCCGCCGTGGCCGCATCGAAAGCGCCGAGGCCTGTCACCGCTTTGTATCCGCTGCCGCTTGCGAGTGCGAACTGCTGCGTGGCATTCACCGTGATCGTGCCCGCGAGCGTGGTCGGTGTCGTGGTGACGGTCACGGGCGCGGAGGTCGCGCTCGTGAGCGTGCCTGCACGCATCGACACGGTGTAAGTGTAGGTCGTGCCCGGCTGCAAACCGGTGTCTGTGTAAGTGCGCGATGTCTGCCACGCGCTCGAGGTCGCGCCAGGATTGCCGGAGGTCTCGGTGAACTGATATTCCACGGTGCCGCCCGTGTAGCCGTATTCCACCTCGCCCATCTCCGCCGTCATCGTCACGGCAGTCGGTCCATTGGTCTCCGGTGTCAGCTCAAAGGTGGACACCGCAGGCATCAGCGGACCCCAGGTGTAGAAAACGGTCGGATTCGCCGGCAGGCCCACGTCCTCCACATTCGGCGTGGCGAGCAGTTCGATCTTCGTCACCGCACCATCGGCCGCAGGCAGATTCACCGCCTCCGTTTCGATGCTCGCCAAATCGGTGAGCGAGGGCGATGTCAGCGCGGATGCCGGCATGATGTAGGTCTTTGTCACACCGCCCTGCACCACTCGCACGCAGTAGTCGCAGTTGTTCGCCAGATTGAAGAGCGTGTTCGCCGCCGTGCGATCCGCCGCCACGGTGGGATCGAACAAGCGAATCAAACCCGACGTGTAAGGCCCGATCGGCGGATACACCATATTGATGGCCGGTTTGGCCCCCGACATCGTGGCGAGGATGCTGATGACCTGCACATCACGCTGCTGCGGGAATTGCACCCCGTTGTTCGTCACCACCGTCGTGTAGTCGCCCGTGGTCGCATTCCACTGCGCCCAACTGCCCGCTCCACCGCTCAGCGCCGGATTCCACACCACCACATGGCTGTTCATGTAGTTCCGCATCTGATTCACCGAGTAATCGGAGAAGTGATTCATCAAAAAGCCCGCGGGTTGCCAGCCCTCGCCGCCGCCCTGCATCGGGTCCACCGTGTAAGTGCCCACCGGCTTGCCGCCCACGTTTCCGGCCACCACCGTGCATGGGATGAAGGTGTTCGTGCGCTGATCAATCGCCCACGCAGGTCCGGCGTGCGTGCCGTTGTAGTTCGACGGCGCGGAGATGCCATGCATCGCGCCTTTGTAAGGATACGCGGCATTGTCACCCCAGTGCGGCAGCGACAGCGCATGACCCAGCTCATGATTCAAGATGCCGATGCTGTTGCCATTGCCCACACCCGCGTAACCACCCGCCTGACCACCCGCAAAGGCCCCATACACATTCAGGTAAAACAAACTCCAGCGCCCCGAGCGACCCGCCGCGGCCTTCAGCGCCCCATTCCACTGCAAAGCCGCCGCCTGCTCGCCATCAAAGGCCAGCCCCGTCTGCCCCTGATACTCCGCCTTCGACCGGATGCGCACGCCTTGCGCACTCACGTCTGAACGCGGCGGGATCACCAGCTCGCGAAACACCACATTGTTCAGCCGACGCACCTCCAGATCCGTCACCGGCCACTTCTGCTCCAGCTCCGCAAACGTGCCCGCCGTGTAATCGCTCGGCGTCCGTGCAAAGTAATGCACATCCGTCATCGTCATGATCACCTTCGTCGGCGCATTGATCTTCATGTCCGTCACCGTCGAGACCACACTGCCCGCGTTCACCGTCACTTGGAGCCCCTTTTTGATCCACGCCGCAGGCAGCACGCCGGTGAACGTGTTCGCCGTGCTGTGCTGCACCACGCCCAACCCATCCGGGATCGAGGTCGGCAGATTCGCCGGCCCCGTGAGCGCCACCGTGAGGAAATTGCCGTTCAAGCTCAGCGTCGCGAACACCGAAGGCGACGCAATCGCCGCCGTGTCCGTCACATGCGCTTTGATGAACACATCGCGATCCGCCACCGTGCCGAAATACGGATTGTCCGGCTTGTGCAGATGCGTCTGGCCAAAATAGATCGCATCAATCGACACCGCGCCCGCCGAGCAGGTCGCGATGAGGAAAGCGAGAAAGGGTAGCAATTTCATGGTTGGGGTGCCTTCATTCTCTGAATTTCGCCCCTTCCCGGCAATCCATTCTCCATTTGCCCCCTGGCCGCCAAACGGCCAAGTTTTGGTCGAAAATTCTCACCTCACATCCGCAGGCGAGATGGTCTCGGCATAGACCACATCGTCGGTTTCGGTGTCGCGGATCTCCATGCGGAGGGTGGGGGTGTCGTAGGCTTTCCAAATCGTGTTGCCTTTGTCGTCGAGCCCGGTGGGGAAGATGTTGTTGATGTGGATGAGGCCATAGACAAAGCCGTGACGACGGCCTTGGGCCTCGAACTGCTTGCCGAAGGCCATGGGGAAGGTGCTGGCCCATTTGATGTTCACTTCGCGGCCATTGCTATCGTAGCGGCCTTGCAGCGGCGGATTGCCGCCGCTCTCCAGCGGATGCAGCTCGCTGGCGATGGGGCTGACGAGGAACTCCCACACATTGTCCGTGATCTGCACGCCGTAGCCGCTGTGCAGATCGCCAGTGAGGATGATGACGGGCTTTTTCAGCGCATCGAAGGCATTGAGGAGCTTCTCACGCTCGGCGAGCGTGCCGATGAGGCCGTCTTCCTTCTTCGTGTCGGTGGGTTTCAGCGCCACACCCTTCATGTGCGAGTTGTTGTGCCAGATGGTCCACGGCACGGGTGAGACGAGGATCACAAACTGCGCCTCCGTCTTGCTCACGCCTTCGAGCAGCCACTGCATCTGCGCATCGCCGAGGAGTTTCTGCTTCGGATCGCTCATGCGGTTGTTGCGGTAAAGACTGCGCTCTCCGCGGGTATCGAGCACGAAGAGATGCGCGTTGCCTTTCTTGAGGTCGTAGTAGTGATGCGTGCCCACGCTGTAGCTGGCACCCGTTTCGTCGAACTCGGCCTTCGGTTTGATCTGGAGGTGCGTTTTGTCGATCACCTTGTCCACGGCGTAGATGGTGGAGTTGGCGGCGCCCATGTGAACATGCAGCGTGGAGGTCGTCGAGGGCTTCACGAGGCTGAAATCGGCGTTCTCGTCGGTCAAAACGCTGCTCCCGGCCTTCAGCGTGGCTTTGCCAAAAAGGATGTCGCGATACGCTGGCATCTCAGGGTTCGCCCAGCCACAGTATTCACGCCAGGCCTTCAAAGTCACATCCCGCAGCACCGGACTCGCTTTCGTTTTCAGCAGCGGAAAATCCTTGGCCAGACCGATCTCCGCCGTGGCCTGCTCCGGGCCGATCTCGTGATCGTCGAACTGCCACATCATCGGCGTGTTCGCCATGAAGCGGCTCATGTCCGGCACCCCTTCGAGATAGCTGCGATAGTCCTCGCGGGCGCTGTCGGTGGTGATTTCCGAGGGTTTGATGAGCATCCGCTTCATCTCGTAAATGTAGTCTCCATCCATGATGAAGAGGTCGAGCTTCTTCGTGTGCTTCTCCAGCAGATGCCGGTAAACCGGCGTGTGCGCTGCACCCTTGATGTGATTGCACACGCCGATGCCGATGGTGGTGTTCGCGAGTCCCTGCGGATTCGTCACCGGATGCGCAAAGGTCTTGTCCGAAGGCCAGGTGCGGAAGCTGAATCCGCCCGTCGTTTTGCCATCCACCTCCACCGCATAAAAGTAAGTCTTCGCACCCACCAAACCCGTGAGATCCACCGTGCCCGTGTTGTCGTGATCGCCCGAAGTGCGTCCCTCGACCACCTTCGATGCCTCCCCGAGTTCCGGCTTCCGATCAAAGCGAACGCGAAACGCACAAGGCTCGCTCGTCCGCACCCAGATGCGCATCGAGTCATGCTGCGGCCTGCCCACGAGAGGCCCGTGCGTGAGCGTGGCGGAGAAGAGTGGCAGCAGAGGGCATAGAGCGGCAAATGGGAGAAACAGGGATTTCATGCGCTTTCAAACTCCGGGCACCGAATCCTTTATCCAGTCTTTGCGTCAGGCGACTCAGGTTTTGCGGACATCTCTTCCCGTGATCAACACATTGATCACCTTTCTGCCGGACTGGCTGAGCTGTTTATAGCAACGGGTTCGCGGATACGCGGACCGGCCAAGGCGAATCACCCGCGTAAAGTCTCGGGTGAGATTGGGCCGCTGGTGTTCGTTCCGTCCCTGCATGCAGCATATGTTTTGCCAGCGCTGGTCGCACCTGATTCTTTTGGGCTCCCTTATGATTGGGTTTCAGCCGCTCTACAGCGCTTCAGCTCCTTTTAGTTCCTTTCTCGAAGAGCACTGCGTCGAATGTCATGACGCTGATGTTCAAAAAGGAGACCTCGATCTCACCGCACTGCAGTTTGATCTGACGCAGCCGCAGAACTTTCTCGAATGGGCTCGCGTGCATGACCGGGTGAAAGCAGGCGAGATGCCGCCGCCGAAGAAGCCGCGTCCCGAGGCGGGTGAGCTGGAGGCTTTCCTGGGTGGGCTGCGATCTCAGTTGGTGGAGGCGGACGCGCAGCGGCAGGCCGCTGAAGGGCGCACGGAGCTGCGGCGGCTGAACCGGGTGGAGTATGAGAATACGCTGCGCGACCTGCTGAAGCTCCCGGCTCTCGCGGTGAAGGATGTTTTGCCTGCGGATGGCGAGGCCTTTGGATTTGCGAAGGCATCGCTGGCGCTGGATTTTTCCCATGTGCAAATCGGGCGCTTCATGGAGGCGGCGGATGTGGCGCTGCGGGAGGCGATGGCTCCGACCTTCGATGCGCCGCCTCGGGAGAAGGTGCGCGTGCTCTCGCGCGAGATGAATCTGCTGATGGTGCAAATGCAGCAGCGAAAAGCCTTGCCGTTGGTTCAAGGCAAGCTGGATCCGACCTGGAAGGTGCAGTCGGGAAACTTCAAGGAACGGCAGCAAGGCTGGACCCATGATCCGCCGCCGCACTTCGATGCTGTGGGAACCTTCATGAATCGCTCGGAACGGATCAATGGTCTCATGGCGCGATACTCGGGCTGGCATTTCCTTCGTGTGCGGGCCTTTGGCATCCGGTGGAACTTTGGCCGTGTGGAGCCGGGCACGCAGCCGGAGGCGGTCTCGCTTTACACAGATGAGGGGCTGCTCGGCACCTTGGAAATCCCGGCCAATGCGCCGACGACACGCGAGATGAAGGTGTGGTTGAAGGCGGGTGATCGCATCAGCTTCAGCGTGGCCTCGGCGTGGCATCACAACTTCAACCGTCTCGCGATGAGCCGGAAGAGCGGTGAGTCTCGCTTCGAAGGCAATGGCATAGGACTCGAGTGGATCGAGATGGAAGGCCCCATCCATGAGCAGTGGCCGCCAGCCAGCCATGAGGTGCTCTTTGGTGATGCCAAGATGAGCCGTCTGCCCGACACGGAGGAGATCACCAAGGCTCGATCCGAGCGCTCGCGCACGCAGCCACCCAGTCGCTCGAAGGATTTATCCTGGACAAAGCGACTGGTGAAGCCGCTGCCGCGCGATCCAGAAAACATCTTGAACCCTGGCGCATTTCCAAAGGATGGCCCCGTGCCGGGCACCCCGCGGGACTACACGCTCCTCGTGCCGGAGCCGGAGGCTTATTCACGGCAGTTGTTAAAGCGATTTGCAGATCGTGCCTGCCAGGAAGGTGCTGATTTGGAACCCGCCATGGCGGCGGTGCGTTCACAGTTGCAGCGCGGTGGTGATTTCGTCGAGGCGATGCTCGACGGGTATCGTGCGCTGCTGTGCTCGCCGGACTTTTTAACTCTTCGCGAAAGCGTCGGCGTGCTGAATGATCGGGCCCTGGCAGGTCGGCTCTCTCGTTTTCTGATCAACAGCGGCCCCGATGACGAACTGAGTGCTCTGGCGGATCAAAACAAGCTGCACGATGCCGAGACGCTGCGTCAGCAAACCGAGCGCCTGTTGAATGACCCGCGCTCCAAGCGCTTTCACGAGCACTTTCTCGACTACTGGCTGCGACTGAAGGACATCACCCTCACTGAGCCGGATGAGAAGCTTTACCCGGAGTTCAGCCAACTGCTGCTGGAGTCGATGGTGAAGGAAACACGCGCTTACTTCGCCGAGATGCTGCGGCGCGATCTAGGTGCGAGGCATGTCGTGGCGTCTGACTTTTCCATGCTGAATCTGCCGCTGGCGAAACTCTACGGTGTGACGGGTGCTGCTGGCTATGAGCTGGCTCCAGTGAAGCTGCCGCGCACGTCTCATCGCGGTGGATTCATCACGCAGGCCAGCGTGCTCAAAGTCACGGCCAATGGCACTACGACCTCACCCGTGACACGCGGCACCTGGCTGCTGACGCACATCCTCGGCACCCCACCGCCGCCTCCGCCGCCGAGTGTTCCCGCCATCGAGCCGGACCTCAGCGGCGTGACGACCGTGCGCGAACAACTCGCCAAACATCGCGAGATGGAAAGCTGCGCCGCTTGTCATCGGCTCATTGATCCACCGGGCTTTGCCTTCGAGAACTTCGATGTCATGGGCGGCTGGCGTGAGCGCTACCGCGCCATCGACAAGGGTGAACCCGCCACCGGCAGCAAAGACGGTGAAGCACTCGCTTACAAAATCGCACTGCCCGTCGAGGCTGCCTCCGAGACAAAGGACGGAGCCAAGTTTGCCAACATCGACGACTTCCGCGCCCGGCTGCTGAAGGATGAAGAAGCCATCGCCCGCAATCTCCTTCGTCAGCTCGTCATCTACGCCACCGGTGCCGATGTCAGTTTCGCCGACAGTGCGAAGCTCGACGACATGATGTCGCGACTGAAAACAAAAGGCTACGGAGTGCGCTCGATGATTCACGAGATCGTGCAAAGCCCGCTATTCCGAAACAAATGACCGCCATGAAGTCCATCCACATTTCCACTCAAGCACGGCTCTCCCGGCGTCACTTCCTCCGTGCCGCCGGTGTCAGCCTCTCCCTGCCGATGCTGGAGGCCATGACGCCCGCATTTGCCAAAAGCAGCGAGGCGACACCCCGCCGCATGGTCGCCATCTGCACCGACCTCGGGATGATGCCGGACATGTTCTTTCCCCAGGACAGCGGCAAGGACTACACCCTCTCGCCCTACCTCGATCTGCTGCGGGAGCATCGCAGCGACTTCACCGTCTTCTCCGGCGTCTCGCATCCCGAGGTCGATGGTGCCCACGCGGCTGACAAGTGCTTCCTCACGGCCGCTCCTCATCCCACTCGCGGCGGTTTCCGCAATACCATCTCACTCGATCAACTCGCTGCGCAACACATCGGCCACCTCACCCGCTTTCCCAGCCTCACTCTCGTTGTCGGACCAGCGAGCACCTCTCTTTCGTGGACGTCGGACGGAGTGCAGATTCCCGGCGAGAATCGCGCCTCGAAGCTCTTCGAGCGTCTTTTCTTCCAAGGCAGCAAAACCGAGGTCGAAGCACAGATTCAGCGCCTCAAAGAAGGCCGCAGCCTCATGGACGCCGTCGCCGACCGCACCCGCTCCCTGCAACGCGACCTCGGACCACGGGACAAAGAACGGCTCGATCAATACCTCACCGCCGTGCGCGACTTCGAGAAGCGTCTCGCTCAGTCCGAAGCCTGGGAGACGAAACCAAAGCCCAAAGTGTCCACCAAGGCCCCCGCAGATCATCTGGAGCCCGATGCCTTGATCCCACGCACGCGAGCCATGTTTGAAGTGATCCGCCTCGCCTTGGAAACCGACAGCACACGCCTCATCACCGTCCTCATCAGCCAGGGCTTCAATCCCAAGGTCGATCTTCCCGGCGTAACGCTTCCGCACCATGCGCTCACCCATCAGGGCGGCGCAGGCGACTCCCGCACCCAGCTCCGAACCATCGAGGACGCACAGCTCAAAGAACTCAAAACGCTGCTCGCCGGCCTGAAAGGCGTGCAGGAGCAAAACGAAAACCTCCTCGACCGCACCATGCTCCTCTACGGCAGCAATCTCGGCAACGCCGCCACCCACGCCACCACCAACCTGCCCGCCCTTCTCGCCGGCGGCGGCTTCAAACACGGCCAACACCTCGCCTTCGATACCAAGACCAACACTCCACTCTGCAATCTCTACGTCAGCATGCTCCAGCGCCTCGGTATTGAAACAGATCGCTTCGGCAGCGGCGTGGGCAAGATGAAGGGGCTGGAAACGGTTTGAACGATGAGACTCTGCCAAGCTCGTTTACGGCGCGCTTCGGTGAGTCATCATGCGCGAACGACTCAAGGCTGCGTGGTGAAATCCCAAATGTGCGGGGGCTGGCCTTCGCGCTGGAGTGTGATGCGCTCGATGTCGGCCTGTTGAGTGTTTGCCGGGAGGTAGATGCGGAGATGGATGAGACGGCTGGTAGCTCCGATGCGGACGGTGGTCGTTTCGGGTTCCCATTCGAAGGCGACTCGCTTTTTGGGATCAAAATCTGTTTCATGGCGGATGCGGTAGCTCACGCTGCCAGCACCGCTGATCTGGCCGCGGGTGCGAATGGTGAGCCGTGCGGGGCCGAGGAAGTCGAGCGGGCTGAAAGTGAGGAAGGGCGGCGATTTCGCGGCGGGATCGGCTTTCACGAGGAGCGCGCCGTTTTCACGCGATAGGGTTCCGTTTCGGCAAAGCCAGCCCAGGATGGCATTGGGATCGTCTTTGGGCTTTTTCGGTGCTGCGGCGGCGAAACGCGGGTCGATGTGCTCGGCGTAAAATTGGGCGTCTTGCGCATGCATCTCGGTCGGAAGGCCCGGCGGCTGGAGTTCATCGCTCCAGGCTTTCAATCTGGCATTCAATCGGGCTGCGATGTCGGGATGGGCGGCGATGAGGTTGGTCTTTTCTCCTTCGGGCGTGGTCGTATCAAAGAGGAACTGCTCGTCAGCGCCAAAGCGGATGAGTTTCCACGGAAACTCCAGCACCGCAGCCTGCGTGCGCCAGCGCCAGAAGAGATGCTCGTGCGGCGGTGCGGTGTTTTCGCCTTTGAGGAAGGGAATGAGGTTCACGCCATCCAGCTTCGCATCAGCGGGCAGCCCGGCGAGCGCGTTGGCTGTCGCGGCGACATCGAGATTCATCACCGGCTTCTCATACACCGTGCCCGCAGGCAGGGTGCCGGGCCAGCAGACGAGGAAGGGCACACGCGTGCCGCCATCGGTGAGCATGCCTTTTTCGCCGAGCATGGGCTTGTTGATGCTGCCGTCCCAGTGGCCTTCATGCGTGGGAGCGCCGTTATCGCCGATGAAAAAGATCAGCGTGTTCTCCTGCTGCCCCATCTCCTTCAATCGGGAGCGAATCTGCCCGATGCCGTGATCCATGGCGGCCATCATGGCCAGCGCCTGACGGCGCTGGATGGGCAGATGCTTTGGCGTCTTCGAGAACCACGGCTCCGGCGACTCCAGCGGCACGTGCGGCGTGAAGTAAGCGAGGTAGAGGAACCACGGCTGGTCGGCGGTGGACTCGCGGCGCTTCAAAAAGGCCAGCGCGGCCTCTGTCTGCACGTCCACGCGGAAGCGTTTGTCCTCCACGAGGTGCGGCGCATCCGGGAAGGCATTGTTTTGCAGATCATGCGAGGCGTAGAACTTCGTCAGCTCGCCGCGAAAGTATTCATCAAAGCCCTGCCCATGCGGCATGTGCTCCACCAGCGCACTGCGATCCTTTTTGCCAGCGCCCATCACCTCCGCCCGCAAATCGAGGTGCCATTTGCCGACTTGGCCCGTGAGATAGCCCGCAGGCTTCAGCCGCTCCGCAATCGTGATCTCACTCAGCGGTAGAGCGCCCTTGTTGTTATCCTCCATGCCAAAACGCTGCTGATACCGCCCCGTGAGCACACCCGCACGCGAAGGCACGCACTGCGGCGCACTCACATAGCCGCGAGTGCAGCGCACCCCATCGCGGGCCAGTTGATCAAGCTGCGGCGTGCGAATGTCACGATCGACACCCTGCACGCCGAGGTCCGCCCAGCCGTGATCATCGGAGTAGATGACGAGGATGTTCGGTTTGTTCGCCGCAGCGAGCGACGAGGTGCTGAACAGGATGAGCAGGAGCGAAAGCAGTTTCACGAGCTGTGAAACTCCGAGGATGACCTGCTTTATCCCATCTTTGCGTCAGGCGACTCAGCTTTTGCGGCATCATTGATTCTTTAGAAGCATACCCTTGCCACAAGGCGGGCATTCAGCGTTGGAGTTCACATCGGTGCCAGCGTGGATGAGCGTAGTCGGTGCCGCTGAGTGGACCATGTTCGGTGATCGCTTCATTTGCCCCTGGCCGCCAACGTTCAAGTTTGGTCCTTGAGACGCCACTGGAGTGAAATGCCTCCTCCCATGGGTTGAAAAAGGTCCTGTGGCATGCCAGACTTTCCGCATGAGCGCCATCGCCCTCCAACTTGAACAAACCCTGGCTTCTCTCGACCCGTCGCAGGCCTCCGCCCTGGAGCGGCTGGTGCGTGACGCGATGGACCTCGTCCGGGCCAGGCCCCGAGTGGCCTCCACGGCCGGTGTGGACGCAAACGGCTGGCCGGTGGGCCACTTTGAAAAGTATGCGGGCGCATTCGCCAACGAGCCCTTTGACGAGTCTCCTGATTCGCCCCCTGAGCCAAACGAAGCCGCCGTGCCTTGGTGATGCGATACCTCATCGACACCAACATCATCATCTTCGCCCTGAAGAATGCCCGGAGTCCGTCCGCACTTCGATTGAGCGCTACACCCCTCACCGATCAGTGTGTGTGCTCCATCGTGGAAGCGGAGCTTCTTCACGGCGCGCACAAGTATGACGATCCAACGAAGCGCGAAGCCGTGGTCACAGGCTTCTTGGCCCCCTACTTGTCCCTGAGCTTCGACACCGAAGCCGCCCGCCACTACGCGGACATCCGCCACGACCTCGAACGCCGGGCCTGCATCATCGGCAACAACGACCTCATGATCGCCGCCATTGCCTTGGCGAATAACCTGACGGTCGTCACGCACAACGTGGACGAGTTCCGGCGGGTCACGGGCCTGCGGGTGGAAGATTGGTCGGTGTAGCAATTGGGTGCCGAAAACCGGCTCCACTTGCCACTTAGCCAGCAAACGGCCAAGTTCGGCCCCGTGAGCACCCCGAGCTTCCTCACCCTTGCCGACCAGGTCACCGAGCATCTCCGCAGCGAAATCCTGCGCGGACGCTGGAGTGGCGTGCTGCCAGGGAAGCACCAGCTCGCCGCCGAGCTCGGCGTGAACAACAAAACCGTCGAAGGCGCCCTCCGGCAGCTCGAAAAGACCGGCCTGCTCCTCGCGCAGGGCGCGGGCCGCAAGCGACTCATCAATACGCGCCGTCGCAGCACCTCACGCACCCTCCGCATCGCTCTGCTGCTGAACGACCACGAGATCGACGAAAAGACCAAAATCGTCATGGAGATCCGACATGCGCTCGATGCGGCCGGTCACACCCTCGTCACGCCACCCAAGTCGCTCGCCAGTTTGCGTTTTGACCCCAAACTCGTCGCCCAGCTCGTGCGCAAGACCGAAGCAGACGCGTGGATCATCCTTGCGGGCTCACGAGGCGTTTTGGAGTGGTTCGCCAGCCAGCCGGTGCCCGCCTTCGCCGTTTTCGGCAACCGCGTCGGCATCAAAATCCCCTCCGTTTCGCCGAACAAGCCGCCGGTCATCGCCGAGGCCACGCGACACCTCATTTCGCTCGGTCATCGACGCATCGTCCTGCTCACCCGACGCGCCGTGCGCCTGCCGCAACCCACCGCCGGCCTCGCCACCTATCTCGACACCCTGCGCGAGCACGGCCTGCAGCCCAGCGAGTTCAATCTGCCCGATTGGGAGGAAACCAACGCCGGCTTTCACGAATGCCTGCGCTCCCTTTTCAAAGCCACGCCGCCCACCGCGCTCATCGTCGATGAAGTCACCTACTTCGTCGCCACCATGCAGTTTTTGCTCCTGCACGGCCTCCGCGTCCCCGCCGACGTCTCCCTCATCAGCACCGACGACGACGTCGCCCTCTCCCACTGCGATCCCCCCGCCGCCTGCATGCGTTGGGACATGCGCCCCGTCATCCGCCGCATCGTCAACTGGGCCGCCAACATCAGCCGCGGCAAAGCCGACTTCACCCAAACCCTCACGCCCGCCGAGTTCATGCCTGGAGGCACCATCGGCAGATGCAAAACGCCATCCTGACCCCTTGACGCCTCACGGCTTCAAATGCCGCACGAGGAACTCCATCCTCAACCGCGAGCCATACGGCGTTTCCGTCGCGCCATGGCCTGTGCCGGCGATGGGCATGAAGTCGAAGCTCTTCCCGGCCTTTTGCAGTGCGGCGACGACTTGCGTGGTACTCGCGGGATCGACGTTCGTGTCCAGTTCGCCGACGATGAGGAGCAGATGACCTTGCAGCTTGTTCGCGTCTTCTTTGTTCGAGCTTTTCACATACGACTCATCCACCGGCCAGCCCATCCACTGCTCGTTCCACCAGATCTTGTCCATGCGGTTGTCATGGCAGCCGCAGTCGGCGACGGCGACGTGATAAAAGTCGTGATGATCGAGCAGCGCCCGCATCGCATTCTGGCCGCCCGCGCTACCGCCGTAGATGCCCACGCGCCTCAAATCCATCCACGGACGCGTTTTGGCCGCTTCTTTGATCCAGAGCTTCCTATCCGGAAATCCGGCATCTTTGAGGTTCTTCCAGCACACGTCATGGAAGGCCTTGCCGCGGTGATTCGTGCCCATGCCGTCCAGTTGCACGACGATGAAGCCGAGTTCGGCAATCACATGATGCCCCATCAGCCGGCTGAACTCCTTCGGCGCGAACGAGCCATGTGGCCCTGCGTAGATGTTCTCCACGACGGGATACTTTTTCGCCGGATCGAAGTTTGAGGGCTTCACGATCACGCCGTGGATGTCTGTTTTGCCATCGCGACCCTTCGCCACAAAGCGCTCCGGCATCGTCCAGCCCGCGGCCAGCAGCGCGGAGACCTCCGCCTTTTCCAATTCGCACACCAGCCCGCCATCGCGGCTGCGGCGCAGCTCCATTACTGGCGGCTTGTCCGCACGCGACCATGTATCGACGAAAAACTCACGATTCGGCGAGAACTCGACGCGATGGTTGCCATCGCCTTCGGTGAGTTGCTGGAAGCCGCTGCCGTCCATGTTCACGCGACAAAGATGCGTGTGATACGGGTCTTCCTTTGCCCGCAAACCGCTCGCGAGGAACCAGATCTCTTTTTTGGCCTGATCCACATGCAAAACCTCACGCACCGGCCATGTGCCTTTGGTGATTTGATGCTTCGGCGTGCCTTTCTTCGCGTCGTAGAGCCAGAGATGGCACCAGCCATCACGCTCGCTCATCCAGATGATCTCGCCGCTGCCATGCAGCCAGTGACGCCAGCTTTTGCCGGAGTAGTGGATGAAGGTTTTCGAGGTCTCCTCGACAACGACACGCACCGCGCCGGTCTTCGCATTCACCGCGAGGATGCGGTAGAGCTGGTGGCCGCGCTGGTTGTAGTTGAAGTAAAACTCGCTGCTGTCCGGCGCCCACACGGCATCCAGTTCGCCGCTTTCTGTGAACGGGTTCTCGTAAAGGTCACGCGCCACGCGGAGCTTGGTTCCATCGCTCTTTTCGATGACCCACTGCGGTTTCGGGAGCGGGTCGCCGGGCTTGATGTAATCGAAGACCTTCAGCTTGGGCTGCACGCTGCCGTCCGGCGTTGATTCGACGATGGCCACCTTTCGGCGCTCCACCTTCTCCGCCTCGGTGAAGACGACGCACGAGCCATCTGGCGCACGGAAACCGCGCTCAGGCTTTTTTGATGCTTCCGTATTGGCCTTCGAGATGCCTTTGCCATCAATGATGAACGTCTGCGCCTGCGACGCGCCCTCCACGACGGCGAGATGCTCGCCGGTGCGGCTGGTGATGAGCCACACATGGCCGTCGAACGTATGCTGCTCGCGCTCGGTGCCCGCGCGAACGCCGCCGTAGCGCACATGGCCGCCTTCCTGATTGATCCAGTAAAGCTCCACATCCTCGTCGAGCTGGTTGACGAACTTCAGGCTGGAGGACTCGCCGGTGCGTTTCGTGCGCCGCAGCTCGATTTTTATCGTCGAGGTCTTCGCGGCCTCTTTTTCCGGCAAACCCAAATCTTTGAGCGTCGCGGCCGTTTTGCGGCTGCCGTTCGTGGCGTTGATCAAAACGAACTCGGACTTCCCCGGCGCTGTTTGCACGCGATACCAGAACGTTTTGCCATCTGGCAGCCAGTTCGCCTGCACGCGGTCGCGGAAGACCTTGTTTTCGGTGCGTTTCGGAAAACTCAGCGCCGCCTCAAAGTCAGCGGCGAAGGCCGAAAGGCTCAAAGTGAAGAAAAGTAAGGATTTCATGCGATGCCGAGTTGGAATGGGTCTGCCGGATCGAGCAGCAACGTCGATTCCGCCGTGATGAAGGCTTCGCCGGTGATCGTGGGGATGATGCCACCTTCGCCGTTTTGGTAACTGCCTTCAAACACGCTGCCGAGGATGCTTTCCTGCCGCCAAGTCTCGCCCGGAGCGAGTTTTCCGTCAGCAGCGAGACACGCGAGCTTTGCGCTGGTGCCGGTGCCGCACGGAGAGCGGTCATACTCGCCGCCAGGGCACAAAACGAAGTTTCGGCTGTGATTCGCGGGATCGTGCGGCGGGCCAAAAAGCTCGACGTGATCGACTTCCGGGTATCCAGCCGCTCGCACGGCCTCGCGCATCGCCAAACTGGCCTGCGTGAGCTGCGGGACGTTTTTGAGTGTGAGATCGAGTCCGTGATCCGAGACGAGAAAGAACCAGTTTCCGCCCCAGGCGACATCTCCGGTCACTCCGCCGGCCTTCACGCCCTTCGCCTGTCGATACGACGGCACATTGCGAATACTCACGCGGCCGGTTTCATCCAAAACGGCCGTCACCACGCCCACCGGCGTCTCCACACGATGCTCGCCGGCTGAAATCCGTCCGAGATGCTTCAGCGTGGCGATAAGGCCGATCATGCCATGCCCGCACATGCCGAGCAGGCCGACGTTGTTGAAGAAAATGACTCCCGCCGCGCAACTCGCGTCTTTCGGCTCCACGAGCAGCGCACCGACGATCACCTCATGCCCGCGCGGTTCGCAGATGATGGCGCGGCGATACGTTTCCAAGTTCTCCGCTGTCACGCCGCCTAGCACGACTCGCGTGGGCTCGCCGCCGGTGTGGGAGTCAATGATGGGAATACGAATCATTGAGCAGGGATGATGGCTTTCGACGTGCGATCACCGATTTGGAAATGGCCGAGCGGTTGCTGGCTGCCATCACGGATGAGCCAGACGGCACCTGGCCGTGTGGACTGGCGCTTCTGCCCCTTGGGCTTGATCATTCCATAGGACTTGGGTTTGCCAGTGGGAGACATCCAGCACAGCTCGACAGATTGTGTGTGCTGATTGATGAAGACGACATCGAAGGTGCCGCCGTCTGGTTTCGAGGGAGGGGCGGAATCACGGGATGGATGCCATTTCAGCTCGGGAAGTGATGCCAAGGGCACTTGCGGCACTGGAACCGGATTTTTGGGCGCGAATGCGCGAAGCTCGGTGAGTTTGGCGGAGTGCCCGGGTTTCGCCGCGAGGTTGGTCCATTCGTGAGGATCGTTCACGATGTCATAGAGCTCCTCGTCGCCGTTGCGGTAGTGGATGTAGCGCCACGCCTTGGTGCTGATGGCGTATTCATCAGGCACGCCGAGCTGGGTGACAGCGGCATGCGGCCACGCGGCATCTGGATTCTGCAACAACGGCACCAGGCTGTTCTTGCTGATGCCTTCCTGCGCGGGAAGGCCGCAAAGATCGGTGACGGTGTGGAAGAGATCCGTGAGGCTCACCGGTTGATCGCAGACTGCGCCGGACTTTCCGCCGGGCACGCGAATCATCAGCGGCACGCGCGTGCAGATGCGCCAGCCGGTGTACTTCTGCCAGTGCTGCTTCTCGCCGAGATGCCAGCCGTGATCGCTCCAGAGCACGACGATGGTGTTGTCGCGATGCGGGCCGCTTTCGAGCGCATCGAGCACACGACCGAGCATCGCATCCGCGTAGTGAATGGAGGCGAGATAGGCCTGGATGGCCTGCTTCCACTGTCCGTGTTTCCGAATGTGTTCGAAGTAGCGGTTCGTGCCCATCTTTTTCCCCGAGGGCGGAAGATCATCCAGATCGTCCTCTTTGTAGCCGGGCCCGGGCTGAATGGATTCGAGCGGGAAGGGTTTGAAGTATTCCTTCGGCACAAACCACGGCTCATGCGGCCGGTAGATGCCGCAGGCGAGGAAGAAGGGCTTGTTGTGCGGACGCTGAAGTTGCTCGCCAATCCACTTCGTCACGCTCCAATCGCCGCCGCAGGCTTCGTCGCTCACCTCCAGCGCGGCCCAGTCGGTTTCCACATATTGCCAAGGACCACCCACAGGCAGGCTGATGGGACGATTTGGCGGATCGAAGGTCGGCGGGAACGGGTTCTCTTTTTCTTTGGCGGGGAAGTAGTCGTCCCACGAAGAGGCATCAATGAAGTAGTGCAGCAGCTTGCCGGAACCGGCGCTCCAGTAGCCGTGCCGGGAGAAGAACTTCGGCATGATCTCCGCATCCGGCAGCACATCGCGCATCTTCTGGCCGTTGTGATACACGCCCGAGCGATGAGGCGGAATGCCGGTGAGAATGGCCGTGCGCGACGGGTTGCACTGCGGCGCGGCGCAATGCGCGTTGGTGAACAGCGTGCCGCTTTTGGCAAGTCGGTCAAAGTTGGGCGTCTTCGTCTGCGGATGACCGCCGAGGCAGCCGATCCAGTCGTTGAGATCGTCCACCGAGATGAAGAGGATGTTGGGTTTCTCAGATGCAGCGACGCAGACCGACGAGGCAGCGACAAAGATTCCGAGGATCAAGCTCAAGGTTTTCATGGTGCAGGAATGATGGCTTTCACAGGTTTGTCCGCGGTTCCCTGAATCTGAAAGTGACCGAGAGGTTTGTTGTTGGCATCTTTGATCGCCCACACGGCCCCGCCGCTGCTGCGGATGTTGAAGGCATCTTTTGGCTGAAGCGTCTTGTAGTGCTTCTCGGTCCCTTGGGGGCTGATCCAGATGAGTTCCACAGCAGCCGGGCTCTGGTTTTGAAAAGTGACGGCGAGCTTGGGTCCTTTTGGTTCCGATTTTGGCAAGGCAGCGCCCGTGGCCGGATGCCACGGCAGCGGTGCGGGCGATGAGGTGGAGGCCGTTGTCATGGGTTCCTGCCATTGGAAGGTCGGACGCGGCAGCGTTTTCCACATCTGTGCGCTGAGGCTGGCGAGAAGATCTGCGTGTTCCGCCTTGGCGGCGATGTTCTGGTTTTCGTCGGGATCGCTCTCGTGATCGTAGAGTTCTTGCGCGGTGATCTTCCGCGAAGAAAGCTCCAGCCACTCAATGTAGCGATAGCGGTCGGTGCGCATCGCATAGCCCATGTGGTGGCCATCCTTTTCACGACGGGGGAACTGGCTGAAAGCGGCGTCTTTGACTTTTGTGGCGGTTCCGTTAAGCAGCGGCTTGAGGCTGGTGCCTTCGAGCTTTGCTGGAACGGGCAGACCGGCGAGATCGGCGAGTGTGGGATAGACGTCCACGAATTCGACGAGCGCACTCGACTTGGTGCCGTTCGCCTTGGCGCCGGGCATGCGGATCATCAGCGGCGCGCGTGTGTCGATCTCGTAGTTGGTCTGTTTGCACCAGCCGCCGTGCTCACCGAGCTTCCAGCCGTGATCGCTCCACAGCACCACGATCGTGTTGCCGGCGAGACCAAGACGATCAAGCTCATCGAGCAATCGGCCGACTTGCGCGTCGATGTAGGACACCGCCGAGTAGTAGCCGTGCTTCAGTTCGCGCTGTTGTGCCTCCGAAAGCGGTCCCTCTCTCGGCCAGCGGGCGTCCGAGTAGTCCATGTAATCGCGCAGTTCGTAGAAGCCTCCTTGAGACTCGCCAAACGCCATCGCCGGAGCGCCGTGTGGCAGGTAGTCGTTTGTCGCGAGCGGAATCTTCGTGCGGTCGTAGAGATCCCAGTACTTCCTCGGCACGACGAACGGCAGATGCGGACGAACGAAGCCTGCCGCGAGGAAGAAGGGCTGCTTTTCAGCGGCGAGCCTGCGCATGGCGGCGACGGCCTGTTCTCCGATTGCGCCATCAAAGTGTTCCTCGTCAGGAATGTCGAGCACCTCAGTGGCCGCGGCGCGCATGCGTTCGATCCGAGCCTTTGGTTTGCCTTCGGCCCGCATTTGCTCGCGAAACTCCGCAAGCTTCCCGGTCGCCGCTTTCGACCACGATGGTTTTTCCGGCCACACATGCGGCTCGTCCCACGACACATTGTCCGGCCACGGATTGTGGAAGATTTTGCCGAAGCCAAGCGCGTAGTAGCCGTGCTTGCGGAAATGCTGAGGAATCGTGACCGCGTCCGGCATGACAGAACGCAGTTCGGTCGAGAGATACCAGACCTTGGTCGAATCCGGCCGCATGCCGGTCATGAGCGAGACGCGCGAAGGATTGCACACTGCCTGCTGGCAGTAGGCGCGGTTGAAAAGCACTCCGGAGGCCGCGAGGCGGTCGAGATGCGGCGTGATGACGTGCTCCACGCCGTAGCAACCGAGATCACAGCGCATGTCGTCCACGGCGATGCACAGCACGTTCATGCGCGGCTCGGCGGCGGCGTGCGCGGAGACGAGAATAGAAAGGAGGAGGAGCCGTTTCATGCGCGTGCTAGAGGCTCCAGGCTGATTCCATCGCCCAGCACCTAGCTCACCGGCTTCCCGCCGGTGTGATGTTCGATGCTGGGGAATTCGGCTCATGATCAGAGGTTAAGGCAAGACCGTACATGCCGGCTGGTCTTGGACAGAATGGTGTCATGTGGCTGCCAAATCAGCCAAACCGCGGACACGGAGTGCTTGAGAAGGCTGTGGGAGGCAGGTTACATTTCTTCATCCGGTGTGCCGGACCGCCCTCCCCTCATGTCCATCCCCGACCCCGATCCCCAACTCGCCGCTAAACTGCACCGCCGCTGGCGCGGCATGGGCGCGTTTCTGTTCATGGTGTTCTACAGCCTGTACTTCTCCGCGCATCTGGAGCTGTCGAAAACCACCGTCGTGCTGAAGGACCATGTCGTCTTTGATGCGAAGACCCATGCGGTGCTGACAGATCTGACCGCGCCTGCGGAGGACGCGGGCGCGCTCGGCACGGGCGCGTCGTCGAGCTTTCTTCTGCTGCACCGCTCCCCCGTGAGATGGCTCACCTCTCTCTGGACCTTTTTTGAGCGCGATGAGCGCACCGCGAAACGCCACGCGGCGGGCACATTGCAAAGCATCGCGGGCGCGCTGGCGGTCGTCTTTTTGTATCACCTGCTGCTATGGAGCGGGCTGAACACCTGGAACGCGGTCATGTTTGCCGCCGTGCTCGGATGCACCACCGCCACGCTCGTCTTCACCGCGATTCCGCAGACGCAGATCTTCAGCATGCTCGGAATCACCGCCATGCTTGCGGCGATGGCGCGCGGCCGGCGCGCGCATTGGTGGGAGTTCTCCGCGGCGGCGTTTTACTCGGTACTGTGCTCCCACTGGAATCTCATTCCCGTCACGATCCTGGCGGTGGTGCGCGGCGTGTGGCGCTGGCGCATGAGCAACTCCTACAAGCCGCTGCCTGCGGTGCTCGGCAGCGTGACGCTGCTCACTCTCTTCGCCCTCGGCGGCATGATGCTGCAAAGCTGGCTCTATCCGCGCTCCAGTCAGGTGGATGCCTTTGATGTCGCGAAATCATCCTGGCAGACGCTGCATCAGGTAAAGGAGCGCGCGTCCACCACGCCCTGGCTCATGCGCACGCAGGATGTGTTTTTCACCAATGTCGTCGCGCCCACGGCCTCGATGCTCGACGAGACCAGCGCGGCGGAGCGCAAATCACGCCGCACGGTGACGCTGGTGGACGAGGAATGGTTCGTGCTCGACTTCCGCCACGCGGTCTGGGCTGGCTGGTTGTTGCTGGTGCTGCTGGGCTTCACCGGGCTGCCCGCCGCGGCGGAGCACGCGGGCGTGGCCACCGGCGCGCTGCTGGTGCTCGGCTGGCAGGTGTTGTTTTACGGCGCGCTCGAGGAACCGGGCGGACGCTTGCTGTATTCCGCGCTTTGGACACCCGCGGTCGTGGTGGTCGTCGGCCTCGGCGTCGGACGCGCGCTGGACAAGTTCAAAACGCTTGGCGTGCCCGTGGCGGTGCTGCTGCTCGCCTTTGTCATCGCGCAGGGCACGCGGAACTGGCGCTTCATCCACGAGATCGCCGTGCAGTTGCGTGTGCTGCCGGCTTCGTTGTGAGTCATTGCCCGCTCAGCACGGGCAGGAGAAAGCCCAGCGCCAGCACGATGACGAGCACGACGCCCACCCAGAACCACAGGCTGCGTTTGTTGCCGCTCACCGGGCCCTCCTGGCCGCCAAACTCGCGCGCGATGAAGTCATCGTAGTCAAACTCGTCATCCGGCAGATCGAGGGCGTCATAGGTTTGTGCTTCATCAGGATTCTTCCAGCCGGATTTCTCGCACGCGCCGCATTCATCGCATGCGGCCATGCCTTTCGGGACCCATTCGCCGCATGCAGGGCATTGACCGGGAGGTTTGAAGCGTGCCATGTGGCAGCATGGCCCTCGTCCGTGCCTTCGCCATCTTTTTCAGCCTGCTCATCGTCGCCGCCGCGGCGGCGTTCTGGTGGTGGCGTGTGAATGACGGGCGTTGGACCGGCTCGGTGCCGTTTGATCCCGCGTTTCATCGTCTCACTCCGGAGGAGGTCGTCACCCTGCCGCTCGCCACGCGTTTTGACATGCCGCTCGGGTCGCAGCACGGCGCGCTGACCTATAATGCGCGTCCATTCCGTATCTCGCGTCATCTTGGCGACGATCTGAACGGCATCGGCGGCGAAAACTCCGACCTCGGTGATCCTGTTTTCGCCGCTGGCACCGGGCGCGTCGTCTATACCGGCATGCCCGGCTCCGGTTGGGGAAAAATGATCATCGTGGCCCATCGCCAGCCTGCGGGCGATGAGGCCGGGCCTGTCGCACAAACGATGTATGCGCATCTCGATCAGATGCTCGTCAAAGAAGGCCAGATCGTGCAGCGTGGCGAAAAAATCGGCACGGTGGGCACCGCTGAAGGCGCATACTTTGCCCATCTGCACTTTGAGGTGCGTCTGGGTCCGTACATCAATCCGGCGGAAGGTTACGCTGACACGCCGCTCAACCGTGTCTCGCCGGACAGGTTCATCGCGGAGCGCCGTGGAGCCGGTGCAACCGATCTGGGGCCCGCGCCCGCTTTGAAGTAGGCGTGGGTAAAAATCGTGAAAAAACGCAGCGATAGCCCGTATTGGAAATTGGTCTGACCAATTCTCCCATGTCTCTTTCCCTCGTTGAAACCGTTTCCCGCCGCATCATCGGCCTAGCGCGCACCAGTCGTCGTTTGCCGACGGAGCGCGACATGTCGGCGAAATTTGGCGTGAGCCGCAGTGTGATCCGCGAGGCCGCGAAACGGCTCGAACTGCAAGGCCTGCTCGAAATCCGCCAGGGCAGCGGCATGACCGTCGTGGACAAGCTGCACAAGCCCCTCAACGGCGCTTTGAGCCTCCTCGTGCCCGATGAAACTCAACGCCTCAAACAACTCATCGAGGTGCGACTCGCGCTGGAGCCGGAGAATGCCCGACTCGCCGCCGAACGTGCCACTGCGGCCGATTTGAAGGCGCTGACGGCCTGCCATGAGCGATTCGAAGCCGCCGGGAGCTTTGAAGAGCAAGTCGAGGCCGACATGAGCTTCCACTGCCTGCTCGCCGAAGCCTCCGGCAACAAGATCGCCGCGCTGCTCATTCAAAGTCTCTCCGAACTCCTGCAAACCAGCCTCAAACACGGCTACAGCCGCGTGACGAAGGATCTCGCCGTCGCCGACCACGCCAAAATCCTCCGCGCCATTCTCGCCCGCCGCCCCGCCGCTGCCGCGAAAGCCATGCACACCCACCTCGAGCACGCCCGCACCGACCTCGGCCTATGAAATCTTTGGTCCTATCCGTCCTATCGGTCCCATCCGTCCTCTTCTCCCAAGACTTCGACCGCGAAATCCGCCCACTCCTCAAAGAGCGCTGCGTCGAATGCCACGGCCCCGAAAAGCAGAAAGCCGACCTCCGTCTCGATGCCAAACCGCACGCCTTCAAAGGCGGCGAAAGCGGCGCAGCCATCGTTCCGGCCAAATCGAGTGCCTCACCGCTCTTCCAACGCATCACCGCCTCCGGTGACGAACGCATGCCTCCGAAAGGCGAACCCCTCACCGCCGACCAGATCGCCAAAATCAAAGCCTGGATCGACTCCGGTGCCGTCTGGCCCGAAAACGCCGACGACAAAGCCGCCGCCGTCGATGAACGCGCGAACCACTGGGCCTACCAGCCGATCAAAGTGGCCTCGGCTTTAGCCGAACCCCTCGGGCTCAAGCCCGGGCTACTTTCCATCGACTCCTTCATCGAAGCCAAGCTCCGCGAAAAAGGCCTCTCGATGTCTCCCCGCGCCGATGACCGCACGCTCATCCGCCGCGCCCACTTCGTCGTCACTGGCTTGCCACCGTCTTTTTCGTCCCTCCAGTCTTTTTCGTCCTTTGAGTCCCTTGTGGACCAGCTCCTCTCTTCCCGCCACTACGGCGAAAAATGGGCCCGCCACTGGCTGGATGTCGTGCGCTTCGCCGATTCGAACGGCTTTGAAACGAATCACGAACGTCCTCACGCCTGGCGCTATCGCGATTACGTCATCGATGCCTTCAACACCGACAAACCTTACGATCGCTTCATGTTCGAGCAGATCGCCGGAGACACCTGCGGCGCGGATGTGGCCACCGGCTTCATCGTCGGTGGGCCGTTTGATCGCGTGAAGGGCCAGGACAAAAATCTGCAGCTCATGCAGCGTGCGGACGAGCTCTCCGACATGGTGAACACCGCCGGCACCACCTTCCTCGCCACGACGATGATCTGCGCGAAGTGCCACAACCACAAATTCGATCCCGTCACGCAGACCGACTTCTACGCCATGCAGGCCATCTTCTCCGGCGTGCAGCACGGCGACCGACCGATCAAAGACGTCCGCTATGCTGCGCAGGAGAAAAAAGCCGACGAACTGCGCCAAAAACTTGCGCCGCTGAATGCGAAACTCGCCCAATACGAGCCGCAGGCCGTGCTCGCCAGCCGCATCACGCTCGGTGAAGAAGACGCGCAGTTCCTTAAAACGCCGAAGAGCACCAAAGCCACCGACTACGATCCCGGCACCGAGCAGGGCCAGCTCGGCGATCCCGGCAATGCGCAGCGCTTTCCGAACATCGGCGAGAGTTACCGCTACTTCGTCGAGGAGCCAGGCACCGATTGCGTCGCCTGGACGCCGCAGCGCCGTGGGAAGCATCGCATCTGGGTGAGCTGGGGCGTGTGGACCACGCACTCGCCGGATGCCCGCTTCATTCTCGAAACGAACGGCAAGCAGACCGAGATCGGCACCATCAACCAACGTCAGTTCGCCGATGGAAAACCCGCGCTCGCCGGTAAAAAGCGCTGGAGCGGCCTCAAGAGCCTCGGCGAATACGAACTCGCCGCAAACACCCTCATCCTTCTCCGCATGGGCACCACCAGCGCCCCGATGGCTGCCGATGTCATCCTTCTCGAAGAACTCCCGTCTTCCATCTCCCATCTCCCATCTGCCACCTCCCCTCACCTTCGCCCTCCTGTCTCCCACACGACCAACAGCGATCTTTTCCCGCTCACACGCACGCAGCACCTCCGTTTCGTCATCGACGAAAGTTTGAGCAACAACGCCTGCATCGACGAACTCGAGATTTTCGGACCTGACGGCCAAAACATCGCGCCCAAGGCCAAAACCACCTCCAGCGGCGATTATGGCCCCAGCGACAAACACAAGCTCGCGCACATCAACGACGGCCACTACGGCAACAGCCGCAGTTGGATCGTCAAAGAGCCCGCTGGCTGGGTGCGGTTCGATTTCGCGCAGCCGCAGGACATCACGCGTGTCGTCTGGAGCCGCGACCGCGGCGGCGAAGACCAAACCTACACCGACCGCCTCGCCATAGGCTACCGCATTGAGGTCTCTGACGACTCGAAGACGTGGAAAACCGTCGCCAACAGCGCGGACCGCCTCGACCACCGCTTCAACAAAAGGATCAAAGTCATTCCTTCCTCCTCAAACGCGCCCGCCGACTTGCTCGCGAAGGTCGAAGTGCTTCAAAAGCAGCTCTCAACTCTCGCCGAGCCGCCCATGGCCTACGCCGGCACCTTCAAGCAGCCGGACCCCACGCATCGCCTGCATCGCGGCGACCACATGAGCCCGCGCGAAGTCGTCGCGCCCGATGCGCTCTCCGTTTTCAAAAGCCAGCTCGGCAGCCTCAACCTCCCTCCCGACGCCCCCGAGCAGCAGCGCCGCCTCGCCTTCGCCAAATGGCTCACCGATCCACGCAACCCGCTGCCCGCCCGCGTCATGGTGAACCGCATCTGGCATTACATCTTCGGCGCCGGCCTCGTCGCCACGCCGAGCGACTTCGGCCACATGGGCTTCAAACCCACGCACCCGGAGCTCCTCGACTGGCTCGCGAATGAGTTCATCAAGAGCGGATGGAGCGTGAAGCACATTCAGCGGCTCATTCTCACGTCACGCACCTTCCAGCAATCATCCGTCCCATCAGACCCATCCGTCCTATCCAAAGACGCGACTAACACGCTCCTCTGGCGCTTCTCCCCACGTCGTCTCGACGCCGAAATGATCCGCGACAGCATCCTCGCTGCCACCGGCAGCCTCGATCTCACGCCGGGCGGTCCCGGCTTTCTGCTCTTCGAACCCAATGCGAACTACGCCCGCAACTGGGTTCCTCAGACCGACAGCTTCGAGCGCGAAGACTACCGCCGCATGATCTACGCGCTCAAACTCCGCATGGAGCCCGATGCCATCTTCGCCGCCTTCGACGCCCCCGATGGCGGCCAAGTCTGCCCCAGCCGCCCAAGAAGCACCACACCGCTCCAAGCCCTGAATCTCTTCAACAGCTCCTTCCTCCTCGAACAAGCCGACAAGCTCGCCGCGAAGGCCAAAACCATCCCGCAAGCCTACCAACTCGTCTATCAACGCCAACCCTCGCACGACGAACTCACTGCCGCCGAAGCCTTTGTAAAACAAGAAGGCCTGCAAGCCTTCTGCCGCGCTCTTCTCAACTCGAACGAGTTTCTCTTTATCGAGTGATTCAGGAATCAGGAATCTAAAATCATGAATCCCATTTTAAACCGCCGCACCTTCCTCCAGCAGACCGTCCACGGCCTCGGCAGCATCGCGTTCCTCGATCTACTCGCTCGCGATCAACTCCTCGCTGCTTCGGGCCCGATTCGTCCCATTATCGACCCCGCGCGTCCGTTTGCGGCCCGCAAACCGCACTTTGCGCCGAAGGCCAAACGAGTCGTCATGGTGTTTTGCAGCGGCGCGTTGAGCCATGTCGATACCTTCGACTACAAGCCCGCTCTCTTCAAATACCACGACCAGCCCATGCCCGGCGGCAACGTCGTCACTTTCCAAGGCGAGCAGGGAAATCTCATCAAACCACTGCGCGACTTCAAACCTCGCGGCCAGTCCGGCAAGATGACCTCTGATTTGCTGCCAAAGCTCGGCGCTTGCGCGGACGACTTCTTTTTCTGCCACGGCATGACGTCGAAGACGAACACGCACGGCCCCGGCGAGACCTTCATGTCCACCGGCCAAACGCTGGAAGGTTTCCCTTCCGCTGGCGCGTGGGTGAACTACGCGCTCGGCACCGAAAACGAAAATCTGCCGTCCTACATCGCCATTCCCGATCCGCGCGGCAATCCACAGGCCGCAGGCAACAACTGGAGCGCCGCCTTCCTTCCCGCCGCGTATCAAGGCACCGCTTTCAACGCCGAAAATCCCATCCGCTTCCTCGCACGACCCGATGGCATCTCCGCGAGCACCGATCGCGCCACGGCGGACTTCTTGAAGCGGCTCAATGAGCGCCATCTAGAAAAATTCCCCGGCGACAGTGAACTCGCCGCACGCATCGCGAGCTACGAACTCGCTGCGAAGATGCAGATGACCGTGCCCTCGCTCACCGATCTCAGCAGCGAGCCCGCGCACGTTTTGAGAATGTATGGCGCGGACGATCCGACGAACGCCGTGAAGGCCGGTTACGCGCGGAATTGCATCCTCGCGCGTCGTCTGTGCGAGCAGGGCGTGCGCTTCGTGCAGGTTTTCAATGGCGCGTATGCCATGGGCGAGGGCGTTGGCAATTGGGACGGCCACAAGACCATCGCCACGCAATATCCCGGCCACGCCGAGATCCTCGACCAGCCCACCGCCGCGCTCTTCCTCGATCTCAAGCAGCGCGGCCTGCTCGCCGACACGCTTTTTGTTTTCTGCACCGAGTTCGGCCGCATGCCCACCTTCCAAAAAGGCGCGTCCGGTCGCGATCACAATCCCAGCGGCTTCACCTGCATCCTCGCCGGAGCCGGCGTGCAAACCGGCGCGAAACACCACGGCGAGACCGATGAGTTCGGCTGGAAAGCCGCCGTCGACGTCACCAGCGTCTATGACTTCCACGCCACGATCCTGCACCTCCTCGGTCTCGATCACGAACGCCTCAGCTACTACCACAACGGCCTCGAACGCCGCCTCACCGACGTCCACGGCCACGTGATCCAAAGCGCCCTCGCATGAAGCTGCTCGTTTCCATCCTTTGCGTCCCTTCCGCCCTTCTCGCCGTCGAATTCGACCGCGAGATCCGTCCGTTGCTGCAGGAGCGCTGCATCGAATGCCACGGCGAAAAGAAACAGAAAGGCGAACTCCGCCTCGATGCCAAAGTCCACGCCTTCAAAGGCGGCCACGACGGTCCCGCGATCCTTGCGGGCAAAGCCGATGCCTCGCCCCTCTTCCAGCGCGTCACCAGCACCGACGAAGACGAGCGCATGCCACCCAAAGGCAATCCACTCACGCCTGCGCAAATCTCTCTCATCCGCGAATGGATCAACTCCGGCGCGAAGTGGCCCGAAAACGCCACCGACAAAGCCGCGCTCACCGACAAGCGCCTCCAGCACTGGTCTGTGCAGCCCATCCGCAAAGACTTCCCCGCGAACGCGACCATCGACACCTTCATCGAAGCCAAACTCCGCGAAAACAATCTCACGATGTCCCCGCAGGCCGACGCACGCACCTTGAAGCGCCGTCTTCATTTCGACCTTCTTGGCCTCCCACCATCCGACATGTCAGACAAATCCGACCTGTCCGACCAAGCCTACGAAGCCCTCGTCGATTCCCTCCTCGCCAGCCCGCACTTTGGCGAACGCCAAGCCCGCCACTGGCTCGACATCGTCCACTACGCCGACACCCACGGCTTCGAACGAGACCAGCTCCGCCCCAACGCTTGGCGCTACCGCGACTACGTCATCGACACCTTCAACGCCGACAAACCCTACGACCTGTTCATCAAGGAACAAATCGCCGGAGACGCCCTCGCTTCAGATTCACGCATCACGAATCACGCATCACTCGGCTTCCTCTCCGCCGGTCCCTTCGACTTCGTCGGCCAGGTCGAAACCAAATCACCCATGCTCAATCGAGCCGCACGAGCCCTCGATCTCGACGACATGGTCACGCAGACACTCACCGCCACGATGGGCATCACCATCAACTGCGCCCGCTGTCACGATCACAAGCTCGATCCCATCACGCAGGAGGAGTATTACCGCCTGTGGGCCGTTTTCGCCGGTGTGAAGCGCGGCGACCGCGAACTCGATCCGGCCGAATCGAAACGCCTCGCCGCCGAAAAAGCCCGTCTAAACAAAGAACTCGCCCAAACACGCACCCAGATCGCCAAACTGGCCGGTGAAGGCTTCGAACTCGCCAAAGTCATCCCCGAAGCCTCCGGCATCGACGTTCGTAACGGCTCCATCACGAAAGACAAGTTCGGTTACCACCGCGACATCCAAACCAACCGCCTTCAGAAGGTCCCTTCCGTCCCTTCGGTCCTTTGGGTCTTTGTGCCGAGCGGCCCGAAACTGCCCATCGCATTCAAACAAGAAGTCACCGGCATCCCAGCCACCAGCGGCCACTTTTGGGACACCATCGCGAATCATGCCATCAATGCCCAACGCAGCACCACGCTCGCTGGCACCGACTTCGCCACGAAAGGTCACAGCATGCTCGCCATGCACGCGAACAGCGGCATCACCTTCGATCTCGCCAAATTGCGAGAGCAAAGCGGCCTCAAAGCCATGCGCCTCACTGGCCTCGTTGGATTTGGAGCGTCAAAAGAAGCCGCAGCATCCAAAGCTGACTTCACCGTCTTCGTCGATACCGACCTGAAGTTCCAAAAGCTCAAGCTCCGCAAAGATGAGACCGCCGCGCTCGACCTCGAAGTGCCCGCGAAAGCCAAAACACTCACTTTGATCGCCACCGACGGCGGCGATGGCATCGGCAACGACCTGCTTTTCATCGGCGATCCCAAACTCGTGCCCGAAATCGCCGAAACACGCCTCACCGAGGCCGATGCGGCTCAATTGCAACAACTCCGCGCCAAAGCCCAAAAGCTCGAAAAAGCCCTCCAGGCCATTCCCGAGCCCGAAAAGGTCTATGCCATCCTTTCCGACCCCAAACCGCCCGTCATCAAAGTGCAGCGCCGCGGCAATCCCGAAGACGAAGCACAAGAAGTCACTCCAGGAGCCTTTTCATGGGTCAAACATGCCTCCGCCGCCTTCGGCGATCAAAACACGCCCGAAGCCCAACGTCGGCTCGCCCTCGCGAATTGGATCACGCATCCCGACAACCCGCTCACCGCTCGTGTGATCGTGAACCGCCTCTGGCATCACCATTTCGGCCAAGGTTTGGTCAACACCCCGAGCGATTTCGGCATCGGCGGCAACCCACCGAGCCACCCCGAGCTTCTGGACTTCCTCGCACGTGAACTCATGACACACCGCTGGAGCTTGAAGCACGTGCACAAGCTCATCGTCATGTCGAAGGCGTATCGGCAGCGGAGCACTGGAGTGATGGAGAATGGGAGTGATGGAAAACCAACACTCCAGCACTCCACCGCTCCAACCCTCCGAGACTCCTCCAACCGCCTCCTCTGGCGCCAAAATCCACGCCGTCTCGATGCCGAGACGTTGCGCGACACCGTCCTCGCCGTCAGCGGCAAACTCAATCTCGCCCGCGGCGGGCCCGGCTACCGCGACTTCAACTACACCGAAGCCTACGCCCCCATCTACGACTACATCACGCCCGACAAACCCGAGCTCTGGCGTCGCAGCATCTACCGCTTCATCGTGCGGACCACACCGCATCAGTTCATGACCACGCTAGACTGCCCTGATCCCGCGAATTTCACGCCCGCACGAGCGCAAACAACGACAGCGCTTCAAGCACTGACCCTCTCCAACAACGAATTCATGCTCCAACAAGCCCGCCACCTCGCCGAACGAGCCAAAACACCCGAACGCGCCTTCCAGCTATGCTTTCAACGCGACGCAACACCCGCCGAACTTGCCGCCGCGAAGCAAATCGACCTTTTTTCACTGTGCCGCATGCTGTTGAATGCGAACGAGTTTGTTTATGTGGATTGAGCGCTCAATCAGACGCTCTTGCCTCGTATGGGAGTGACCATGAAATCGCTCCTTTGTCTTCTCAGCCTTGTCGCCTCCATTCACGCCGCCGAACCGCCATCCTGCGAATGGGTCTTCAGCGGCGGCGGCAGCGGGCATGACAAGACGCGGGCGGTGACGACGGATCATGCGGGGAATGTGTTTCTCGCCTCCGAATGCGTGGGGGATGCAATGTTTGGCGATCAGCAGCACAAAACGGCCGGTGAGATGGACATGTGCCTGACGAAGCTCGATGCCGCGGGCAAGCCACTGTGGGTGAGTGGCTTCGGCGGCAGCAAGACGGATCGCGCGTATGGGGTGATCACGGATGCGGCGGGCAATGCGTATGTCACGGGGCACTTCGAAAGCACGGACGCGATGGCGAATGGCGAGAAGGTGCCGAATGCGGGCAACTTCGATGCCTTCACTGCGAAATTCTCCCCCGATGGCAAGCTGCTGTGGGTGCGCGTGAAGGGCGGCGAGGGTTCCGATTACGGACACGGCATCGCCATCGACTCAAAGGGGCATGTCGTCATCACCGGCGCGATCGGCGGACAGTTTTTCTGCACGAAGTATGACGCCCAAGGCCGAGAGATCTGGCATCGCACGCCTTCCGGCAAGGTTTCCGGCAGCGGCCACGGCATCGCGATTGATGGGAAGGACCACATCTACATCGGAGGCAGTGCTTCGGGCGCAGGAGCCTTTGGCAAAGTCGGCATCGAGTCCAAAACCAGTGCCGCGCTCGTGCTCAAGCTCACTCCGGAAGGCGATGGCGAATGGGCGAACCTCATCCCGGGGACCACGACCGCCATTTATCACGAGATCGCGTGCGACTCGCAGGGTCGGGTGTGGGGAGCGGGCATGTTCAAGGGC
Organism: Verrucomicrobiaceae bacterium; assembly: GCA_015075365.1. GTDB lineage: Bacteria > Verrucomicrobiota > Verrucomicrobiia > Verrucomicrobiales > Verrucomicrobiaceae > Prosthecobacter. The sequence continues at coordinate 2,386,980 of JABTUN010000001.1, read as the reverse complement.
AGCGTGAGTGTGGCAGGCCAGACGTTTCAAGGCGGCACCGAAAAGGATTACGATGGCCTGATCGTGCATCTCGATGTCGCAGGCCAGGTGCAGTGGGCAAAGCACATGCATGGTCCGGGCACCGATTACTGCCTCGGCGTGACCACCGATGATCACGGCACGGCCTTTGTTTGCGGCGATTTCAATCAAGACACCGTGCTCGCCGGGCACGCGCTCGCCACGCGTGGCAGCGGCGACATCTTCCTCGCGGCGTTTGATGTGAAAGGCGGTCTCCTGTGGGTGCAACAGGCCGGTGGCAAGCTCAACGACAGTGCCTACCCCATCACCTTCCGCGCTCCGGATGAACTCATCATCGCCGGTGCGCTCTCCACACCTGCCGCCTTCGGCACTCACGAAGTGACGAAGTCCGGTTCGAGTGATTTGTATGCCGCGAAGTGGAAACTGAAACCCCTCGAATGACCCCGATGAAGCCCCTCTTTGCTCTTCTGCTCCTGCTGACCGGCTTCGCCTCCGCCGAGCCCAAATACGATCCCGCGAAGCTGCCGAAGGGGCACGACTACTTCGAGCTGCGCGATGGATTGGCGAACTGCCAGCGCAAGTTCACGCAGGAGAAAACCGGACGCGTCATTTTCTTTGGTGGCTCGATCACGGCGGGCGGTGCGTGGCGGCAGCACACCTGCGATTACCTCACGAAGAAGTTCCCGGACACGAAGTTCGAGTTCATCAATGCGGGCATCGGCTCGATGGGCTCCGTGCCGCATGCGTTTCGCCTGGAGCGCGATGTGTTGGCCAAAGGGCCGGTGGATTTACTCTTCGTCGAGGCGGCGGTAAATGACAGCTCGAACATCCCGCAGCATCCCGATCTCATGCTGCGCGGCATGGAGGGCGTGGTGCGCCACATGCGCATGGTGAGCCCGCTGACGGACATCATCCAGCTTCATTTCGTCATGCCACCGCACATGGATGACTACCACGCTGGCAAGGTGCCCGCGTCCATCGCCCAGCACGAGCGCGTGGCCGTGGCGTATGGCAATCCCTCGTTCAACATCGCACGTGAAGTCACCGACCGCATCGACGCGGGCGAGTTCACCTGGGCAGACGATTTCAAAGGCCTGCATCCCTCGCCTTTCGGTCATCAGCTCTACGCCAACAGCGTCGCCCGCATGCTCGACGTGGCTTTTGCCAAACCCATCGCCGCCTCCGCGAAAGAGCATCCACTGCCCGCGCCGCTCGATGCTCAAAGCTACGCCAAAGGCCGTTTCGGCGACATCGCGCAGGCAAAAATCATCCAAGGCTTCACGCTCGTGCCCTCGTGGAAACCTGCCGACGACGACAAGCAGCCGAACGGCAAAAAGATCGGCGTGCGCGAGGGCTTTGTGAACGTGCCCGCGCTTGTCAGCACCGAGCCGGGCGCGGAGTTTGAGTTCAGCTTCGAAGGCACCGGCTGCGGCCTTTTCATCGCCTCCGGTCCCGATGCCGGCCAGATCGAGTTCAGCGTCGATGGCGGTCCGCCTCGCACGCTCGACACGCTGACGCACTGGAGCAGCGGCCTGCATCTTCCGTGGGCCCTGATCCTCGATGACCAGCTCAAACCCGGTCCGCACACCGCGAGGGTCCGCCTCATCGCTTCCAAGACCTCATCCAAGACCGCGCTGCGGGTCTTTCACCTGCTGCTGAATTGATTCTTCAAGAGCAGCGCCGCGATCAATCAATTGGCGGAATGCTTGCGCGAATCTCGTCCAGCAGCGCACGTGTGCCGTGCGTTTCGCACCAGCGATGGATGTAGTCCCAATCCAGCGCCTCATCGCCTTGCACGGCGATGATGTTGCGCACGTCATCACGATCCTTGTCACGCTTGGCGATCTGGGCCCAGCGGAGTTTGGTGACGATCACATCTTCAGCAGTAGGAACCTGGATCTCTCTGCCGACCAATTGATCTTTTACCAACACACGCCGGGCAAATCGGGACTGATCGTGCGGATCCTTGCTGAGATGAAAAATCTCGATGTCGAAAGGCACGCTCCTGACCTTCACCTTTTCACGAAAAGTGCCGGTGACCGTTTCAAACGAAGGCTGCTCATCAAAGTCGAAATCACTCCCCAGTTCGCGCTGGAGTTCCGCAAGCTGGCTGCCACCGAGCACAGCCACAAAGTCCGCGTCTTTTGTCGAACGTGGGATGCCGTAGAGGTTGGAGGAGAATGAACCTGCCAGCATGTAATCCACGCCCAGCTTCTCCATCGCGTCCACGACTCGAGCGGCGACATCGTTCCCGGTTTTCATGCACCTTTGCGTTGGTAAATACCATGCTCAGCCACCTGACGGAGCCTGTTCAAGCGCTTCAACAGCAAAGCCACAACCTCATCATCCGTGGCGTGAGGAAACTGATGACGAATGCCGTCTTTCATGCGCACGCAGGCCTCGCTGAACAACTCCGGCCCCCAACCCATCTTTTGCTCCTTGGGAGCAGCACGCGCCCGCCGCACCTTGTCGGCGTAAATGGCGTCTGCCATGGGCTTGATGTCCGCGTCGTTCATGGTCCGACCATAACGCGCTCCGCGCCGCCTTCCAAGTCAGATTCCGGCCATTTCCAATCCGCTGGTGGAGAACGGGAGAAACCGACGAGCCGAATCATTGTGCCTTGTGCCAACGTATGGCCTCACTCGCTCATGAAACGCTCCATTCTTGCTCTCACCCTCTTTTTCACTGCCACTGCGCAGGCCGATGTATCGCTGCCTGCGACATTTTCGGATCACATGATCCTCCAGGCCGATGCGGCGGTGCCGGTTTGGGGCTGGGCGGCTGCGGGGGAGGATGTGAGTGTTGCGATCGCGGGCCAGACGAAGTCGGTGAAGGCGGACGACAAGGGCGAGTGGCGCGTGAAGCTCGATCCGCTGAAGTCGGGCGAGAGCACCACGATGATGGTGAAGGGCAAAAACACGATCACGATCCAGGATGTGCTCGTGGGCGAGGTGTGGTTGTGCTCAGGGCAGTCAAACATGGCGTGGACGGTCGGCAGGTTGCGTGCCTTCAAGGATGAGCAGGCCACCGCGAATGCGCCGCAGCTCCGCATGTTTGTGGAGTCGTCCGGCGGCGCGGGTGCGAGCAATGTGAAGCCGCGTGGTGAGTGGAAGCTGACCACCCCGGAGAATCTCGCCAACTTCAGCGCCACGGCGTATTTCTTTGGCCGGCATCTGCATCGCGAGTTGAAGCAGCCGGTGGGCTTGCTCGTGTCCGCCGTGGGCGGCACGCCGATCCAAAACTGGATCAGCCCGAAGTCGCAACGGACGCATCCGGAGATGGCAAAGCCCTTCACGGCGCTGGATGCCACGATGAAAACGTGGACGCCGGAGCGTGCGAAGGAGCTGTATGCGCGACAGCTCGAAAGCTGGCAAAAACTGGCCGACAAGGCCAAGGCGGAGAACAAGCCCGTGCCGCCGAAACCCGCGCCGAGTCCTGATCCTCGCACGAGGGCACCGGGGAACCTCTTCAACGGCAAAATCGCCCCGCTGGCCGGTTACGCGATCAAGGGCGCGATCTGGTATCAGGGTGAGTCGAACGCCTTCACCGTCGAGGGCGGCAAGTTTTACGCCGAGCAGCTCCCGATGCTCGTCAAAGACTGGCGCGAGCACTGGACGCAGGGCGATTTTCCCTTCGCCTGGGTGCAACTGCCAAACTTCCACAACGAACGCTTCCTCGGCTGGTGCGAGGTGCGTGAATCCATGCTCAAGACACTCGCCGTGCCGCACACCGGCATGGCGATCTGCCTCGATCTCGGCGAGACGAAGGACATCCATCCGCAAAACAAACAAGAAGTCGGTCGCCGACTCGGCCTGTGGGCGCTGGCGAAGGTTTACGGCCAAAACATCGCGTGGATCGGCCCTCTGCCGAAGTCGCCGCAGTTTGAGAACGGGGCTGCGGTTTGCACTTTCGAGCACGCGGAAGGTCTCAAAGCCCGCGCAGGCCAAATCGAAGGCTTCGAACTCGCCGGAGCCGACCAAACCTTCCATCCCGGCACCGCAAAGATCGACGGCGAGAAAGTCATCGTCACCTCACCGGAGGTGAAAACACCCGTCGCCGTGCGCTACGCATGGAAAGACGATCCGAAGGCGAACCTCGTGAATGGCGCTGGACTGCCTGCCTCGCCATTTCGGAGCGATGCGTGGTGATCGATGCGTTTCATCGACAGAAGAATGGGGACAGGAGAATAATTCCTCATTCCATTCTTCTGTCCCCATTCTCCTGTCGAACCTGTCTTTTGAATCTGATGAAACGTCTTCTCGCATTTCTCCTCGTCGCCACTTCCGCATTGCATGCTGTTGATCTCACTTTGACCTCGCCGCTCGATTATCAGGTCGTGCAGCGGAGCAGTCCGGGGAAAGGCTTGCTGCGGATCGCGGGTGAGTTGTCGGAGGTGGTGTCTTTGCCAGACATCACGATGGAGGCGCGGGTGGTGGGTGAGAAGGATCAGACGTCTTGGCAACGCGTGGGAGGCTCGGTTTCTGGGAAGAAGATGTCAGGCACGGTCGAAGTGCCAGCGGGTGGTTGGTGGCGGCTGGAGGTGCGGGTTTCGCAGGGTGGAAAACAACTCGCGCTCGGCAGCTTGGCGCATGTGGGCATTGGCGAGGTGTTTGTGATCGCGGGGCAGTCGAACTCAGCGAATCATGGCGAGGAGAAGCAGACGACGAAGACGCGGCGCGTGGCGTCGTTCGATGGCAAGGCGTGGCGCATCGCGGATGACCCGCAGCCGGGCGCGAGCGGGGGTGGCGGCAGTTTGGTGCCGGCGTTCGCGGATGCGGTGGTGGCAAAGGAAAACGTGCCCGTGGGCATCCTCGCGTGTGGCATCGGTGCGACGAGTGTGCGCGAGTGGTTACCGAAAGGGGCGACGTTTCCGAATCCGCCGACGCTCGTGAGTCGCGTGGAGCAGCTCGCTGATGGCCAGTGGGCCAGCAAAGGCGCGGCGTATGAGGCTTTCATCACGCGGATGAAGTCGGTGGGGCCGCTGGGCTTCCGCGCCGTGCTCTGGCATCAGGGCGAGAGTGATGCGAATCAGAAGGACGCGACGCGCACGCTGTCGGGAAAGCTTTACCGCGATTGCTTGGAGAAAATCATCCGCGATTCGCGACGCGACATCGGCTGGACCGCGCCGTGGTTTGTGGCGCAGGCGAGTTATCACGTGCCGGGCGATGAAGGCAGCGACGACATCCGCGCGGCGCAGGCCTCGCTTTGGAAGGATGGCCTCGCATTCGAAGGCCCCGACTCCGATGCGCTGAAAGGCAAACTGCGCGAGCGCGATGGCCAAGGCGTTCACTTTAGCGGCGAGGGTTTGCGTGTTCATGGTGCGAAGTGGGCCGAGAAGGTGCTGCCGTGGCTCGCGAAGCAATGGACCGAGCCTCGCCAAACGAACGACGGCACGGAGTGGAGTGACTTTGCGCAGCTTCCCGAATGCCACAGCCTCGGCTGGGTGAGTGCGAATGTGCAGGCGAAGGACACGAAGAGCTGGAACGGCGTGCTCGATGAGGCGAAGTGGGGCACGCCGGACCCGCAGCAGGTCGTGAGCCGCAACTGGGACTGGAAAGTGAGCGAGGCGCAGTGGCGCGAGGCCGTGAAGCAAAAAGGCGAAGGCAGGCGCGAGGAAGTGCGCTTCGATCTTTGGCTGCCCAAGGACCTCCAAACGGCTCGCGGCATCGTCGTGATGTCCGGCCACGGCAGCGGCGAAGGTCTCTTCAAGCGTGCCGACCTGCGAAAGCTCGCGCAGGAGCTGGGGCTCGCGTTGGTCAAGTTCACCGGAAATCCGATGCAGCGCGGCTTTTGGCCTCAAAGCCTGCTTTTCGAGCATTTGGTGCATGTTGGCGAAAAAAGCGGTCATCCCGAGCTTCAGCACGCGCCGCTCTTTCTCTACGGCCATTCCAATGGCACCGGCTTCTCCGCCATTTTCACGTCGTATGTGCCAGATCGCGTGTGGGGCTGGGTCTCGATGCGTCCGGGCACGACGTTTCAGGTTTACCAGCCCGGAGCCGCCCAAGTCCCTGGCCTCGTCATCTTTGGCGAGGACGATCCCTTCCTCGCCCGACCTTCCCAAGACGAAAACCTCGCCGTCGTGTCCGCATTGCGCAAAAACCATCGCGCCCTCTGGAACATCGCCGTCGAGCCCAAGACCGGCCACGGCCCCGGCGAGAAAACCTGGCCGCTCGTGTTCAGCTTCTTGCGTCACACCTTCACCGCCCGCGTTCCGGCCGATGCGGATGCGAAAAACGGCCCCGTTAAGCTCAACGTCCTCACACTTGAAAGCGGTCACCTCGGTCAAAACTGGCAGACGAAGCCCGGCGGCTATCAAAAGCTCCTCACCGCGCCTTTTGCCGACTTCACCGGTGACAAATCCACCGCCTCCTGGCTGCTCAATGCCGACTATGCGAGGGACTGGCAGCAGTTTCAGAGCACGGGAATGATCCAATCCTCCAACTCAAAACCATGAGACACCACATCCTCGCCTTTTTTCTGGCAGCGATCCATCTCCACGCCGCCGAGCCCATCCGCGTGCTCGTGTGGGATGAGCAGCAGCCGGAGCAAAAGCAGGGCTATGGCGAAAAGTTCCTCGGTGAGACGCTCGCGGCGCATCTGGCGAAGCTGCCGGGGCTCGTCGTGAAGACGGCGAAGCTCGACGAGGCGGATCAAGGGCTGGGCGATGCTGCGCTCGATGCGACGGATGTGCTCATTTTTTGGAGTCATCGCCGTGCGAAGGAGCAGGATGATGCGCGGGCCGAGGCGGTGGTGAAACGGGTGAAGGAGGGCAAGCTGGGCTTCATCGGCCTACACTCGGCGCATTGGGCGAAGCCGTTTGTGCGGCTCATGCAGGAGCGGGCGAAGACCGACGCGCTAAAGCAGGTGCCGGAGGCGGAGCGAGCCGCGGTGAAGTGGGAGTTCGTCAATGACGCGCCGTATTACAAGCTCATCGGCCGTGCGTCGCGCATCACGCCGTATGTCGAGAAGGTCGAAGGCGCGGTGTGGCGGCTCACGCTGCCTCAGTGCGTGTTTCCCGCGTATCGGAACGACGGCATGCCCTCGCACGTCACCACGCTGCTGACGCAGCATCCCATCGCCGCCGGGCTGCCCGCGCAGTGGGACATCCCGCGCACGGAGATGTATGGCGAGCCCTTCCACGTACCGCCGTCGGATGAGGTCGTGTTCGAGGAAAAGTGGGACAAAGGCGAGCACTTCCGCAGCGGCTGCGTGTGGACCGTGGGCCAGGGCCGCGTGTTCTACTTCCGCCCCGGCCACGAGACCTATTCCATCTTCCAGCAAGCCGAGACGCTACGCGTGATCGAGAATGCGGTGCGCTGGATGGGAAGTGCGATCACGCGATAGCTTGGACGTTTGAGCCACGCGAACAGCGTTGCTCGCGAAGATCGCGAGATGGAGGTCGTATTGGGAAGCACTCCATGAACCGCTTCACCTTCCTTCTCGCCGCTGCTTTCACTTTTCACACCTTCGCGGCCGAAACGCCCGTCGAGACCGATCCGCGGCTGCATTCCGACGGCAAAGGCTGGAAGCTCAACCAAGCGACCATCAAAGACCCGAAGCGTCCGCGCGTGCTGCTCATCGGCGACTCGATCCTGAGTGGTTACATGGCGCACGCGATCAAGAAGCTCGACGGCAAGGCCTACGTCGATGCCTGGGTGAATCCCTACAACCAGTCCGAGCATCTCAACACGAAGATCCTGCCCGAGGTGCTCGCGAAAGGCCCGTATGACGTGATTCATTTCAACATGGGCCTGCACGGCTGGCAGGAAGGCCGCATCAAGCCCGGGACCTTCGAGCCGCTCACCAAAGGCTACGTCGAAGCCATCCGCGCCAAACTGCCGAACGCCAAACTCATCTGGGCCAGCAGCACGCCCGTCTTGCTCGAAGGCGACGTCAAAAAGCTCGATCCCGTCATCAACGGCACCATCATCGAGCACAATCGCATGGCCGCCAAAGTTATGGCCGAATGCGGCGTGCCCGTGAGCGACTTCTACGCCCTGCTCGTGGACAAACTCGAGCTCGCCCGAGGCGGTAAAGATAAGTTCCACTGGAACGGGCCGGCTTATCAAATCCTCGGCGACAAGTGCGTGGAGGAGGTGCTGAAGGCGCTGCCTGCCAAACATGGGTCATGAGATCAACGCGTGAGACCCGGACTGGAAAGTCCGGGCTACGTCTCACAGCCGCGCCAAGGTCGTCGTGAGCAGTTTCCAGAACTTCTGCGCCGAGGAAATGCTCGCGCGTTCGTTTTCGGAGTGCGCTTCTTCGATGTCGGGGCCGAAAGAGATCATGTCGAGGCCGGGATAGGTCTGCGCGATGACGCCGCACTCCAAACCGGCGTGGCAGGCGCTCACGCCGACGTCGTGGCCGAAAAGCTCGCGGTAGATGCCTTTCATCTGATCGAGAATGACGGAGCTCGCACTCGGGCTCCAGCCAGGATAGCCGTCGTCATTGCGCACTTCGGCGCCGAGCAGTCGAAACGGCGCCGCGAAGGCCGCGGCGACATCGCGCTTGCTGGATTCGACGCTGCTGCGTTGCAGGCCGCTCCACTCGGCACGGCCTTGGCCGAGGTCGATGAGCGAGAGATTCGATGACGCCTCGACCAATCCGGGCACTTCGGGACTCATGCGATACACGCCGTTCACCAGCGCTTGCAGCGCCAAAACGAGCGCACGCTGCTTTTCGGCCGTCATGGTCGAAACAGAGCCGTTTTCGAGCTTTGTCGTCGTGATCTGCAAATCGGGCTCGAGGCGTTTGAACTCCTTTCGGATCGCTTCGGCCTCTTCGGCGATGTTTTGAGCAAAAACAGCCTCATCGAGCACCGTGACGCGTGCGATGCATCGCGCCGGAATCGCGTTTCGAGCACTGCCGCCGCGCATCTCGATCAACGCAGCCGCTTTCTCGCCACACGCGGCCAGCAGTCGAGCCATGAGCTTGATGGCGTTGCCGCGGCCTTCGTGGATTTGGAGGCCGGAATGACCTCCGCGCAGGCCTTCGACGCGAATTTCGGCGATGCTGGCCTTCTCGTGCTTCGTTTCGGGATAACTCCAGCTCACCAGCGTGTCGATCCCGCCCGCGCAGCCGATGGTGAACTCGTCATCTTCCTCCGAATCGAGGTTCAGCATCCTTTTGCCGGTGAGCAGGCCGCTTTGCAGCATGCGGGCACCGCTCATCCCCTGCTCCTCATCAATGGTGAGCAGCGCCTCGATCGGCGGATGTGGCAGATCCTTCGACGCGAGCACTGCGAGAATCGCCGCCGCGCCGAGGCCGTTGTCCGCGCCGAGCGTGGTGCCACGCGCCCGCACCCAATCGCCATCCACCCACATTTCGATGCCTTGATTCGCAAAATCGAAGCTCACGCCGTCCGCCGCCTTGTGCACCATGTCGAGATGCGCCTGTAAAATGACCGGCGGACGCCCCGCCCGGTCCGCCGTGGCCGGTTTCTTCACGATCAAGTTGCCGCCGCTGTCCTCGACGCACTCCAGCGCATGCCTCGCCGCAAACTCACGCACAAACGCCTTCACCTTACCCTCCTTCTTCGACGGCCGCGGCACGGCATTGAGATCAGCAAAGCAATTCCAGAGAGCGCGGGGTTCGAGAGAACGGATGGCGTCGGACATGAGGCGGGATGTATGGCGTGATTTACGCGATGAGAAAACTGGGAGATGCGGCCTCCGCGCACGTTTTTAGCCGACCATGAAGCTCCCCGCCGCGCTCATCCTCTTCGCTCTTTGCCCGCTGCTCTCCGCTTTCGCGCAGCCGAACATCATCCTCATGATGGGCGATGACCACGGCTGGGAGGAGACGGGCTACCACGGGCATCCGCATGTGAAGACGCCCGTGCTCGATGAAATGGCGGCGCAGGGGCTGCGGCTGGAGCGGTTTCACTCGGCGCATCCGAGCTGCTCGCCGACGCGGGCGAGTTTTCTCACGGGACGGCATCCGAACCGCATGGGCACCTTCGCGCCGGGCTGGTCGTTCAGACCGGAGGAGATCACGGTGGCGCATGTGCTGAGCAAGGCGGGCTTTCAGTGCGCGCATTTCGGCAAATGGCATGTCGGCACGGTCAAAGCGGGCTCGCCGACGAATCCGGGCGCGATGGGCTTTCACGAGTGGCTCTCGCACGACAATTTCTTCGAGCTGAATCCTTCGCTCTCGCGCAATGGCGGCCCGCCGCAGATGTTTGAAGGCGAGAGCTCCGAGATCCTCGTGCGCGAGGCGATGCAGTTCATCGACCGCGTGAGGAAGGACGCGAAACCGTTTTTCACCATCATCTGGTTCGGCTCGCCGCACGAGCCCTACAGCGGTCTGCCGCAGGATTTGACGCTCTATGACGATCTGCCCGCGAAATACGCAAAAAGCAAAGTGCGCCTCACCTCGAACGAAACCGGCGCACCTGTCACGCGACCGCAGGGCGAGGTGCTGCGCGAGCGCTACGCCGAGATCACCGCCATGGACCGCGCCATCGGCATGCTGCGCAAGCATCTCGCCGCCACCGGCCTGCGCGATGACACGCTGCTCTTTTATTGCGGCGACAACGGCACCTCCGCCGATGGATCGCTCGTGCGCCCGCATCGCGGCGTGAAGGGGCAGATGTATGAAGGCGGCACGCTCGTCCCCGGCCTCATCGAGTGGCCTGCACGCATCAAAGCGCCGCATACGAGCAACGTCGTCGCTCACACCAGCGATCTGCTGCCCACGCTTTGTGCACTCACCGGCCAGCCCTTGCCGAAGCGACCGCTCGACGGCATCGACCTCACGCCCGTGCTCGATGGCACGATGACCGAGCGCCCGTCGCCGATCTTTTTCTGGGACTATAACACCGCCCGCTTCAACGGCATCCAAACCCCGCCCTACATCGACCCGAAGCAGCAGGAAGGCACCACACCGCTCGCCAAGCTCTCCGGCGGCAAAGCCACCCGCGACTTCCGCAACGTCCGCCACCCCGGCGACATCATCGACGCCGACTTCCTCGGCCCCCGCGCCATCCTCGACGGCCGCCACAAGCTCGTCATCCACGACGGAAAAAAGTCCACCGAGGCCAAAATCGAACTCTTCGACCTCGAAGCCGACGCCGAGGAGAAAACCGACCTCGCAAAACAACAGCCCGAACACGTGCAGCAGCTCCAGACAAAGCTCCGCGCGTGGCAGGAGTCGGTTTTGAAGAGCCTCACGGGCGGCGATTACACGAAGTAAAGTAGTCTTCTCGCTCCGCGAGAGGAACACAGCGTTCCCTTTGCTCGCAGCCCATTCAAAACTCGAATGAAACACCCACTAACAACACCCTCAGCTCATCTCGCGGAGCGAGATGGCTACTTTGCTGACGCGCTTCCGTTTGCCCCGTGTCTTCCGTAGGCCAACTCTTTGATCCATGAAACACCTCGCCCTCCTCCTCTTCGCCCTTTGCTCTTCGCTCTCCGCTTCGGACAAGCCGGCTCATCTCTTCATCCTCACCGGACAGTCGAACATGGCTGGCATGGACCCGAAGCTCGGTTTTGAGCCGGAGGCGAAGATCGCGTTTCCGGACGCGGACGTGGCTTACATCAAGGTCGCGGTCGGTGGCATGCCGATCCGTTACTGGGTGGACGAATGGAACGACATCGCCACGAAGCACGGTGTCGATGTCGCCAAGGCACGTGAGAAGGACAAGAACAAGGGCACCATCTTCTACCCGCGCATTCTCGAGCAGTTCGCTGCGATGCTGAAGGAGCATCCGAACGCGAAGTCCGTCACCTTCTGCTGGATGCAGGGCGAGAACGACTCAAAAACCGGCCTCCACGCGCCATACGCCGACGCCTTGAAGCAACTCATCGCCAACCTGCGCCGCGATTTGAAGCGCCCGGACCTCAACGTCGTCATCGGCCGCATCAGTGACCACGAACGCATCAACCCGCCCGCATGGAAAATCGTCCGCGAAAGCCAGGTCGCCGTCGCCCAGGCCGATCCGCACGGCGCGTGGATCGATTGCGACGATCTCAACAACAAAGAGGTCAAAGGCATCATGACCAACGACCTCCACTACACCAAACCCGGCTACGAACTCCTCGGCCGCCGCTTCGTGCGTCAGGCTAAGGCATTGATCGAAGGGAAGGAACCGGCGGAGAATGGCAGGCCGGAGTGAGATCACTCCTCCGCGTCGTCTTCGAAAAGCCAGCGCCGCCGCTCGTGGCGGACGTGCAGGATGGTGACGAGCCGGGTTTTGTCGTTGATGGTGTAAAGAATGCGCCAGCCAACACCCGTCTTCCAAGGCCGGAAGAGCGCTTGCCGGATCTCGAGTGTCGGATGCCAGCGACGATTCTCCGGAGCCATGCCATGTCCGTAAGGAGCGGACGCGAGCTTCACCAAGGCCTTTTCGAGCCGATCAAGCCAGCGGTCGGCGAGCTCCTGGCCACCATGGCGCTCGTCAGACTCATACCAGGCGACCTGTCTCTCCACAGCCGCCGTCGCTTTGTCTGAAAGCTCCCATGAGTAGCTCATTTGGCAGCGCGTCGTTTCGCCATGCGGGCACGAATCTGACGAAAGGCTTCCGGGCCGGGTGTGCCGCGCTTGCCACGCACGTAGTCTTCAATGGCGGCCTTCACTTCCATGTCGAGGCGATGCTCCTCCGCTTCATCCGCGAGCTTCTGGTAGGCATCGACCGACAGCACGACCGCCGTGGCCTTGCCATTATGTGTCAGCACGCGGGGACGATGCGTTTTCTTCAGATCATCGGTGTGCTTGCGAGTCTGCCGGGCAAAATCCGTGAGACTGACGATGTCTTTGGCGAGGATCATGTTCATGAAGCGAGGCTAGCACAGAATTCTGTGTGCTGGCAACCTTCGTGTTGGATGGCCTTCCGGCAAAATTTCCCGCGAGTTCGCCCCAAGGGCCGCGTTACCACGCGCCACCATGAAATCGCTCCTCGCCGCCTTCTTTGCCCTCGCTGCCACGGCTTTGGCCCAGCCGAAGTTCAATGTGCTGCACATTGTCTCGGACGACCTGAACACCTCCCTCGGCTGCTATGGGCATGCGCAGGTGAAATCGCCGCACATCGACAAGCTCGCGGCCACCGGCGTGCGCTTTGAAAAAGCCTACTGCCAGTATCCGCTATGCAATCCGAGCCGCGCGTCCTTCATGACCGGCATGCGGCCCGGCAGCACGAAGGTGTATGAAAACAGCACGCACTTCCGCAAGGCGCTGCCGGACGCGCTGAGCATCCCGCAGACGTTTTCGAAGGCAGGCGCTTTCGCGGCCCGCGTCGGCAAACTCTACCACTACGGCGTGCCCACGCAGATCGGCACCAGCGGCCACGATGACGAGCCGTCGTGGCAGCAAGTCGTGAATCCCATCGGTCACGACAAAAAAGTCGAGGATCAGATTCACACGCTCGTGCCCGGGCAGTTCGGCGGCACGTTGAGCTGGTTCAGCGATCCTTCCGACGAGCCGCAAACCGACGCCGTGGGCGCGGCAGAGGCCATCAAGCTGCTCGAAGCGAAGAAGGACGGCCCGTTTTACCTCGCGGTCGGCTTTTATCGACCGCACACGCCGTATGTCGCGCCCGCGAAGTATTTCGAAGGCTATCCCATCGACCAAATCAAGCTCGCCACCGGCCCGATGAAGGACGCGCCGGGCATCCCGGCCGCCGCTTACGCCAGCTACAAAAAAGATCAGGACCAGCTCACCGACCCGATGCGCAGAGAGATCCTGCAGGCCTACTTTGCGTCCACGACCTTCATGGATGACCAGGTCGGGCAAGTTGTCGCCGCCATCGAGCAACTCGGGCTGCGCGACAAAACCGTGATCGTGTTTCACAGCGACCACGGCTACCATCTCGGCGATCACGGCCTGTGGCAGAAGCAAAGCATCTGGGAAAACTCCGCCCGCGTGCCGCTCATCATCAGCGTGCCCGGCAACGCGAACAACGGCAAGAGCTGCCCGCGCCCCGTCGAGCTGATCGACCTGCACGCCACGCTCGCCGATGTGTGCGGCCTGCCGCTGCCACAAAGCGACGGCACCAGTCTGAAGCCGCTGCTCGACAATCCGCAAGCCGCGTGGGACAAGCCCGCCTTCTCGCAGGTGCTGCGCGGTGCCCCCGTCGCCACCACCGCGCCGAACTTTGATCCGAAGAACCTCGAAAAAGGCAAGAAGGGCCAGGGGAAAGGAAAGGGCAAAGGCAAGGCCGGTGCCTTCCTCGGCGTCAGCGTGCGCACCGAGCAGTTCCGCTACACCGAGTGGGACGAAGGCCGCCAGGGCGCGACCCTCTTCGACCTCCAAAACGATCCGCAAGAGTCCAAGGACCTCGCCAAAGACCCCGCGCACGCCGAAACCGTCGCGAAGATGAAGGCGATGCTCGCCGGATTGAAGAAGTAAGACCCAACGCCGCAAGGAATTCGCCGCGAAGGCCGTTTTGGAATTGGTCTGACCAATTCCATGCCTTCTACCCGCCGCAATTTCCTCCACAGCTTTAGCGGAGCCGCTTTGGCCTCCATGCTGCATCGCGATGCCAGCGCGGCGTCGAGCGCGCTCGCACCGAAGGGCGGTCATCACGCGGCGAAGGCACGCGCCGTCATCCAGATCTTCTGCCCCGGCGGCCTCTCGCATGTCGATACGTGGGACTACAAGCCCGAGCTCGAAAAGCGCCAGGGCAAGCCCTTCGATCCCGATGGCAAACTGCAGTTCTTCGCGTCGAAGCCCGGCAACTGTCAGCAATCGTGGTGGAAATTCCGCCAGCATGGCGAGTGCGGCCGCTGGATGAGCGATCTTTTCCCCAAACTCGCCACCAAGGTCGATGACATGGCCTTCATCCACTCCATGCAGAGCAAAACCGCGCTGCACGGCCCTGCGATGTTCATGGCGAACAGCGGCTTCATCCTTCCCGGCTTTCCGAGCATGGGCGCGTGGGTCACTTACGGCCTCGGCAGCCTCAGCGAGGATCTTCCTGCCTTCGTCGTGCTGCCTGATCCGCGCGGTTTGCCGCCCGGTGGCGTTTTGAACTGGGGAGCAGGCTTTTTGCCCGCGATTCATCAAGGCACCGTCATCGCCAGCGATGCCGAAAAACCGCCCATCGCCGATCTTTTCCCGCCGAAGGGCTACATCGACGGCTCCGAGCAAAAAAGCCGCGAATTCCTCCAGGTGCTCAATCGCACCCACGCGGCCGAACGACGGGAAAACAGCGAGTTGGAGGCCCGAATCGCCGCTTACGAGCTCGCGGCGCGTTTGCAGCTCAGCGCGCCCGAAGCCACGAATGTCAGCGGCGAGAGCGACGCGACGAAAAAGCTCTACCAGCTCGATCACGAGGACATCGGGCCATTCGGACGGCAATGCCTGCTCGCGCGGCGCATGGTCGAGCGCGGTGTGCGCTTCGTGCAGCTCTTCTGCGGCGCGGAAAACACCACCGCGAAGAAAATCCGCCCGAACTGGGACAGCCACGAGGACCTCGTGCGCGACCACGGCTACTGGGGCCCCATTCTCGACGCCGGAGCCGCCGCGCTGCTCACCGATCTGAAATCACGCGGCCTGCTCGACAGCACGCTCGTCATCTGCACCACCGAATTCGGCCGCCAGCCCGCCGCGCAAGGCGCCGGCAAAGGCCGCGATCACAATCCCGGTGCCTTCACCGCCTGGATGGCCGGCGGCGGCATCCGCGGCGGCACCGCGTATGGCAGCACCGACGACCTCGGCTTCAAAGCCGCCGAAAACCCGAGCTACAGCTACGATCTGCACGCCACCGCGCTGCACCTCCTCGGCCTCGACCACGAAAAACTCAGCTACTACCACAACGGCATCCAGCGCCGGTTGACGGACGTGCACGGGCACGTCATCAACGAGATCGTGGTGTGATGTCAGTTCAGGGAGGGGCCGTCACGGAGCTCGCGCTCGCGGGCGATGAACCAGAGGAGATGTCCTTCCTCATCCTTGACCGGTGACAGGGTGATGCTGACCCAGTAAGTATCCCCGTTCTTGTGATAGTTGATCAACGTTTCGGAGCAGCCACGCACCTCACGCACAGCGCGGCGCATGCGATCCACAGCACCAGGATCGGTCAGCGGCCCCTGCAACAGGGAGCCGGGCTTCCGGCCGCGCAGGTCTTCAAGCGAATGACCGCACATGGCGGTGAAGGCGGGATTGACCCATTGCACGAGGCCGTCCGGACCGCAGACCACACGCCCCTCAGGGCTGAAACGCCGCGCACGCTCCTGGATGATGCCATCAATCCTGCTTTTGAGGCCGACGGGGGGGGAAGCGACGTGGGAGCCGTTGGAAAGGGCAAGCTGGGAGCCAGCCTCGGCGAGTCCGGCGACAAAACCGCGCAACTCCGGCTGAAAATCCAGCAGCACATCAAAATCCGCACGTTCGTCGTGCGTCATGCCCCCTGAAACATAAAGAGAGGCTTGGTCTTGGAGAAAAGGCGTGAGCATGGCTGGGAAGATTCCGTTCAGGAACGTGTTACGCGACTTCAGGGCTGCCGGATGCCGGCAGGAGTAAATATTTTTTCAGCCGCCTGCGGAGGCATCCAGCGGAATCGCGGCGAGAGCCGTCCCCAGTTTCGAGCATTCCTTCTTGAGCTTCTCCAGCAGAGCCCGCGCGCCGAAGAGGTCACCATCCTGGGCGAGGTGGCAGAGGTGGGAGGCGGTCTCCGAGGCACGGGTGGCGGTGTAAACACCGAGCATGCCCTTGAGCGCATGCGCGGCCTCGTAGAGCGCCACGGAATTGCCCGCCGCGAGGGCGGCGGAGGCCTCCTGGAGGAAGCGGCCGGAATCCTCCGCATAGATCGCGACGAGCTGGCGGGCCATTTCCGGGCCGCCGGCAGCGGCAATGAAGGCCTCCGGTTTGAAGGGTGGGACTCGCTTCCGGGCCCTGGCAGCCACCGACGGCAGCCCGGTGATCTCCAGCCGGGGCGGGGCGGCCGAGCGGCCGTGCATGAAACGCTCCACGGCATGCAGCAGCTCGGCGCTGTGGATCGGTTTGGAGACGTAGTCGTCCATGCCGGCGGCCACGCACTGCTCCCGGTCACCTTTGAGCGCGTTGGCAGTCATGGCGATGATGGGCACATGGCCGCCGTACTTTTCCTCGATCTGCCGGATGGCGGCGGTGGCCTGGAAGCCGTTCATCTCCGGCATGTGGATGTCCATGAGGATGGCGTCAAAGTTCTCCTGGCGCACGGCCTCGACCGCCTCCTGGCCGTTGGAGGCGATCTGCACACGGTGACCGCGTTCCTCCAGCAATTTGGCCGCCACAAGCTGGTTCACGCGCCCATCCTCGACGACGAGGACGTTCATCGGCTTTTCCGCGAGGCCGAGCAGCGGCCCCGTGGAGGGAGCGGAGGGCTTTTCGACGCTGTCGTGCCTGGCCTCGCCAAAGACGGCGGTGAAATGAAAGGTGCTGCCCTTGCCGGGCTCGCTCTCCACCCAGATGCGGCCCTGCATGAGCTCGACCAGGTCGCGGCAGATGGCCAGGCCGAGGCCGGTGCCGCCGTAGCGGCGGTTCGTGCTGGTCTCCGCCTGGGTGAAGGCGTCAAAGATGCGCCCCTGGACCTCGGCGGAAATGCCGATGCCTGTGTCCCGAATCTCGAAGTGGAGGGTCGTCTTGTCGAGCGCGCGGGACTCGATGCGCACGCTCACAACGATCTCGCCGCGGTCGGTGAACTTGATCGCGTTGCCGACGAGGTTGATGAGGATCTGCCGCAGGCGCCCGTCATCGCCGAGGAGCATCACGGGCACGTCCTCCGCCACCTTGTGCCTGAGGGTGATGTTCTTCTGCATCGCCCGCACGCCCAGCGCCAGCAGCGTGTCCGCGATGGTGTGGCGCAGGTCAAAGTCCTGCTCGTCGAGCTCCATCTTGCCCGCCTCGATCTTGGAGAAGTCGAGCACGTCATTGAGCAGCGCCAGCAGGCTCTCCGCGGAATTTTTGAGCATCAGCAGGTACTCATGCTGCTTGGGCGTCATGGCCGTGCTCAGCAGCAGCTCGCTCATGCCGATGATGCCGTTCATCGGCGTGCGGATCTCGTGGCTCATGTTCGCCAGGAAGGCGCTTTTGGCGCGGTTCGCGGCCTCGGCGGCCAGGCGCGCGTGGCGGAGCTGCTCCTCCGCCAGTTTTTGCTCCGTGATGTCGGTGTGGGAGCCGGCCATGCGGTAGGGCTTCCCGTCCGGATCACGCAGGGCGCGCCCGCGGGCCAGCATCCAGCGCCAGGAGCCGTCCTTGTGCTGGAAGCGGAACTCCACGGCGTAGCGCTCCAGCGGGCCGTAGAGGTAATCGTTCACCGCCTGCATGACACGGTCGTGATCCTCCGGATGCACGCGCGTCTCAAAGGTGGAAAACTCGTTGGGAAGCTCCTCGTCCTCATAGCCGATCATGGCCTTCCAGCGCGGTGAGAAGAAGACCTTGTTCGTGCGGATGTCCCAGTCCCAAATGCCGTCGTTCGTTCCGCGCACCGCCAGGGCGAAGCGCTCCTCGCTGGCCGCCAGATCACGCACGGCGTCCGGCGGCGGGTTTGGCAGGCGCATGCGCAGCGAATGCAGCAACGCCTCCAGTTCCTGGATGCGGAGGCGGAGCTCGTGCTCAGTTTCAGCGGCGTGGGCGGTCGTTTCGGCCATGCGATCGGTTTCCCGGCCATGATGAACCCCGAATCGCGACCTGTCGAATGCACAGACGATGCACGTTTGACCATTTTCGGTTCGTTCCCACGTCCCGCATGCACCGCCGCCACATCCTCGCCGCCTTCACCGCCACCCCGCTCGCCGCGCTGGCCGCCGAAAAGAAGCTCCGCGTCGCCATCATCGGCCACACCGGCCGCGGCAACTACGGCCACGGCCTCGACACGATGTGGAAGGCCATTCCGGCGAGCGAAATCGTCGCTGTCGCCGACGCGGACGCGGGCGGGCTCGCGGCGGAGCTGAAAAAACTCGGCACCGGCAAAGGATTCGCCGGCTACCAGGCCATGCTGGCTGAAATCCGCCCGGACATCGTCGCCATCGGTCCGCGTCATGTGGACCAGCACCGGGACATGCTGCTCGCCGCCATTCAAAACGGCGCGAAGGGCATCTACATCGAAAAACCCTTCCTCCGCAGCCTCGCGGAGTGCGACGAAGTGCTCGCCGCCGCGGAAAAAAGCGGCACAAAGATCGCCATCGCGCACCGCAACCGCTACCACCCTGCCCTGCCGATGGTCGCCAAGCTCATCGCCGGCGGCGCCATCGGCCGCGTGCTGGAGATGCGCGGACGAGGCAAGGAAGACCCGCGCGGCGGCAGCCTCGACATGTGGGTGCTCGGTTCGCACGTCATGGGCACCGCCATCGCGCTGGCCGGCCCCGCGAAGGCCTGCTCCGCCAACGTGTACCAGGGCGGCAAACTCGTCACCAAATCCGATGTGAAGGACGGCGACGAAGGCATCGGCCCGCTCGCGGGAGACGAGGTCCACGCGCGCTTTGAGATGGAAAACGGCCTGCCGTTCTTCTTCGACAGCCTCAAGGACGGCCGCCTGAAAAAACCCGCCTACGACGACCCGGCCTCCTTTGGCCTGCAAATCTTCGGCAACGGTGGCGTGATCGACCTGCGCATGGACCAGGAACCCTTCGCCTGGATTCAGACCGGCAACGAAGCCCGCAAACCGGTGCTCGCCGACGCCTCCATCGCCAAAAAGGTCTCCAGCCACGAGATTCCCGGCCTCGACCTCATCGCCGCCATTCAAGAGAACCGCGCGCCGCTGTGCGATGCCATCCACGGCCGCCAGATCACCGAAATGATCGCCGCCGTCTTCGAATCCCACCGCCTCAACGGCCAGCGTGTGACCTTCCCGCTGCAAACACGCGTCAATCCGCTCACGCTGCTGTGAAAGGGCAACAAGGGGCTTCTGGGTGCCTTCGCCCGGAAAGCCGCCAGGCCGTCGCTGACGGCCTGGGCAGTCCGGGTGAGCCCTCTTTTTCGCCCCAAAGTGCCATTTCTTCATCAAAGTAAGGCTATCTTTCCAAAAGGTATGCCCAGCAACCAAAAAGGTAAGGTTACCTTTCCCGAAGACGGGCTTACCTTCCAAAAAGGTATCGCTGCCTTTTCAAGAGGCAGGACTGCTTTCCACGGGGTGGGTGCCGCCTTTGGCGAAAGCCGTACGCAGGCTCCCGTGGGGAGAGCCACCTTCGGAAAAACTTCCCTCTGGCCTCTTTGTGCCTCCGCCTGTATTTCCAAATCAGGAACCTGAAACGTCCCCATGCACGATCCCTTCCTGAATCAATCTCAAGACCGCGGCGGACCGGCGATGCCATCGCTGAAGGAGGGGCAGTGGCTCTTCAACCGGCGCTACGAGCTGGTGCGGAAGCTCGGCGCCGGCGGCATGGGCGTCGTGTGGCTGGCGCGGGATCACACGGAGGAGACGCAGGTGGCGCTCAAGTTCCTGCCCGCCGTGCTGGTGCAGCACGAGGGGGAAATGAAGCGCCTCAAAGAAGAAGTGCGCGCCGGAAAAGAACTGCGCCATCCCGGCATCGTAGCGACGTATGCGCTCGAACTGGAGGACAGCACCGCCGCCATCGTCATGGAGTATGTGGAGGGAAAGACGCTGGCGGAGCTGCTGGAGGCGCAGAAGCGCGGCTTTTTCGAACCGGAGGAGATCACCGGCTGGGTGCGTGAGATCGCCGCTGCGGTCGATTACCTGCATGCGGATGCCAAACGCATCCACCGCGACCTCAAGCCCGCGAACATCCTCGTCGATGCCGCAGGCCGTGCGCGTCTCATGGACTTCGGCATCAGCCGCCGCGTGCAGGAGGGGATGACGCGGCACAGTCAGGGTTCTGTAGTCCCGTCCCGCGAAGGGCGGGACGGTTCTGAGATTCCGGCTAAAGCCGGGACTACAATGCAGGACAGCAGCGCCACGCTGGCCTACGCCAGCCCGCAGCAACTCGCCGGTCTCCCCGCCGCGCCTGCGGATGACCTCTACAGCCTCGGCGCGCTGCTTTACGAGCTGCTCACCGGCACGCCGCCCTTTTTTCGAGGCGACGCGGCTTTGGTGGCCGTGCAGATCGCCACCCAAACGGTGACGCGGCTGATGGCCCGGCGCGCCGAACTCGTCACCGAGGGTGCGAACACCTCCACCGGCCAAACCGTGCCCGAACCGGTCGAAACGGCCGTCCTGGCCTGTCTGGCCAAAGAACGCGAAAAACGCCCCGCGAATGCGAAGACCGTGTGCGAGGCCCTGACGCCCGGTAGGGCGGCTGCTCCGTCAGCCGCCGCGAGCGTCCCCAAGGCCATGAACACGTCCCCAGCGGCGCTTGGAGGACCAAGCGCCCTACCCCAAGCCCGCAGGCCACTTTGGCGCGCGCTCGGCGTTCTTCTCCTCCTCGCCGCCGCCGGCTGGGGCTGGAAGACACTGTTCCCGCCGGACAACCGCTACGACAAGCTGCCGTCCACGCAGAAAGACTTGGAGGAGGCAGCGCGGAAGAAAGTGGCGGAAGAAATGGCCGCGAAGGATGCCGCCGCGAAGCAGCAGGCGGAGGAGTTGCAGAAAAAGCTGCGCGACGAGGAGCAGAAGCGCCTCGCCGCCGAAGCCGCCACAGCGAAGGCCAAAGCGGATGCCGAGACGGCGAAAAAGGCTGCCATGCCGCCGCCAGCACCGCCGAAGCCGCCTACACTTACCGCCACGAAGGAATCCCCCTTCACCAACAGCCTCGGCATGAAGTTCGTGCCGGTGCCCATCGGCGCGGGGCCGTCGAAAGACCAGCGCATCCTCTTCAGCATCTGGGAGACGCGCAGCCGAGACTACGCGGCCTTTGTGAAGGACAGCGGGCACGATGCCGGGGAGGACTGGAAGACCTACAACCACAAAGACGTGCCCGTCGGTCGTGGGGAAGGGGAGAACGCGGAGGAAAGTAGCCATCCGGTGGTTAACGTGAACTATGACGACGCCGTAGCCTTCTGCGCCTGGCTGACGAAAAAAGACCGCGCTAGCGGCCTGATTGGTCCGCAGGACGAGTACCGCCTGCCGAGTGACGTGGAATGGAGTTACGCGGTGGGCATTGGTGATCAGGAGGACGCCAGCGCTAGCCCAAAAGATAAAGATGAGAAGATATCTAACATATATCCCTGGGGCCAGGATTTTCCACCGCACGGGAAGGTCGGCAACCTCTCAGACAGCGCGGCAAAGGCAAAGTTTAAAACTTTCTCCGCGACCGAAGACTACACTGATGGCTATGAGACAACCGCTCCTGTAGGCAAGTTTAATGAAAACCAGTTTGGCTTGTTTGATTTAGGAGGGAATGCTTCCGAGTTGTGCGCCGATTGGCATGAGGAAGAGAAAGGCACCTTTGTGGTGCGCGGTAGCTCTTGGGCTTATTCACAAGCGTCCTACCATCTCTCATCCCGCCGCGGGTTATCCATGCGCGACCGTCGAAGCTATGGCTGCGGCTTCCGTTGTGTGCTGGTGGTGGTCGGTCGCTAGGAGCTTACCGTTTTCTTGTTTTACCCTTTGCCACGGAACGGCCAAGATTCTTCGACGTGTTCCTCTTGGATATGACCCCATCCCTACTCATCGAAAACGGCACACTCGTCCTGCCGGACCGCCTCATCGAAAACGGAAGCGTGCTCTGCGAGCGCGGCAAGATCACCGCGATCGGCAAAAAAGTCCGCGCGCCGAAGGACGCGGTCGTGATCGATGCCAAGGGCGGCTACATCAGCCCCGGGTTCATCGACATCCATGTCCATGGCGGTGCGGATGCAGACTTCATGGATGCAACGCCCGAAGCCGTGCGTGCCGCGCTGCGCTGCCATGCGCGCCACGGCACCACGACGATCTTTCCCACGACCACCACCGGCTCGCCCGCGCAGATCCACCGCATGCTGGAGGCCTGCCGCGCGGTGCAGCAGGCGTGGACAGCCACTGACGGCGCGCGCATCGCCGGGGTGCATCTTTACGGGCCGTATTTCGCGGAGGACAAGGTGGGCTGCCACAGCGTCGAAGGCCGCCGCGCGCCGGAGATGCAGGAATACGCGGCGTACTTCAAGGATGCGCTCGTGCGCATCGCCACCTGCGCGGCGGAGCTGCCCGGCGCGGTCGGTTTCTACCGCGCGGCCAAGAAGAAACGCTGCCTGATCACCTGCGGCCACTCGAACTCCAACTGGGCGGAGATGAGCGCGGCCTTCCGTGCCGGCATGCGGCACGTGGACCACTTCTGGTGCGCCATGAGCAGCGTCGTGTCGCTGCGCACGCGTTTTGGCACGCCCATGCAGGCCGGGATGGAGCAGTTCGTGCTCGCGCATGAGGAAATGAGCACGGAGGTCATCGCGGACGGCTTCCATCTCTCGCCGGAGCTGCTGGAGTTCGCATATCGCATGAAAGGCGCGGCGCGCTTGTGCCTCGTGACCGATTCGAATCGCGCGCTCGACATGCCGCCGGGCCGCTACCGCTTTGGTCCGCGTGAGGACGGCTCCTGGTTCGACAGCGACGGCCACGTGGGCCGCAGCGGCGACAGCCTGGCCAGCGCCTGCGTGGGACTCGATCACATGGTGCGCCACATGAAGAAGAGCACCAGCGCCTCACTACCGGAGGTCGTGCGCATGGCCTCCCTCACGCCGGCGGAGCGCACCGGCATCGCCAAAACCTGCGGCAGCCTCGAAACGGGCAAACGCGCGGATGTGCTGCTGCTGAACCGGCAGTTGCAGGTGAAACGCGTCTGGATCGGCGGCGAGTCGATCACCGGGAGCGGTGGAGTAGTGGAGTAGTGGAGTAGTGGAGTAGTGGAGTGATGGAAGAATGGAGTGTTGTTTGCCAGCACTCCAACACTCCAACACTCCAACACTCCAATTCTCCAACACTCCAATTCTCCAACACTCCAATTCTCCAACACTCCAATTCTCCAACACTCCAACACTCCAACACTCCAATTCTCCATCGCTCCCGCGCCAGCGTCCGTCAGCCGACAAACTTCCCGGGATTCAGAATCCCGTTCGGATCGAGCGCTTTCTTCAGCGCGGTGTGCATCGCACGCGCCGCGTCCGGCACGGCGTGCGGATACCAGCGGGCTTTCGCGATGCCGATGCCGTGCTCGCCGGTGATGGCGCCTTTCCAGTCGATGATTTGATGGAAGAGGCGGTCGAGCGCGGCCTCCGCGCGCTCCCGGATCGCGGGATCGTCCATCGTGGGCACCATGATGTTGACGTGGATGTTGCCATCGCCCGCATGGCCAAAACTGGCCACCGGGAAGCCAAACTCGGCCTGCAACTGCTCCGCGAACTCGACGAGCTCCACCAGCTTGCCGCGCGGCACGACGATGTCCTCGTTCAGCTTGATGAGGCCGGTGTTCCGCAGGCTGTAGCTGAACTCGCGGCGCAGTTTCCAGAACGCCTCGCACGCCTCCTCGCCCAGCGCTTCCTCCAGACAGATGCAGCCGAGCTCGCGCACGAGCCGGGCGAGCAGTTGCAGCTCGTTTTTCACGGATTCGACCTGGCCGTCGATCTCGACGAGCAAATGCGCGTCCCCCTTCGGCGTGACGGATTCGCCCAGATACTCGCGGGCGGCACGCAGCGTGAACTTGTCCGCGATCTCGAGCGCGGAGGGCAGGAAGCCGCTGCCGAGGATGCGCTGCACGGCGTTTGCCGCCTCGGCGAAGGAGTTGAAGCCCGCGGAGAGCATCGCGCGCATCGGCGGATGCGGAATGATGCGCAGCGTGGCCTGCGTAACCACGCCGAGCAGCCCCTCGCTGCCGACCATGAGCCCGGTGAGGTCAAAGCCGGTCTTGTTCTTGTGACAGCGCCCGCCGGCCTCGACGATGCTGCCGTCCGCCAGCACAGCCTGCAAACCGAGCACGTAATGCCGCGTCACGCCATACTTCAGGCAGCGCGGCCCGCCCGCGTTCGTCGCGATGTTGCCGCCGAGGCTGCATTCCTTCAGCGAGGCCGGGTCCGGCGGATAAAACCAGCCCAGTTTCCTCACCGCGGCCTGGAGCTCGCCCGTGATCACGCCCGGCTCGACGACGGCCACGCCGTCCTCGGTTTTGATCTCGATGATGCGGTTCATCTTCGCCAGCGACAGCGCGATGCCGCCGCGCGACGGCACACAACCGCCCACATAGCCCACGCGTGCGCCTTGCGGCGTGACGGGAATCTGATGCTCGTTGGCAAAGCGCAGCGTTTGGGACACATCCTCCACGTTTTGCGCATGCACCACGACCTCCGGCGGATGCGAGGCGAACCACTTGTCCGTGCTGTGCGTGGCGAGGTCCGCCGCGGTGGTCGAAACGCGGTCCGGACCGAGAAGAAGGAGGAGTTGGTCGGCGAGGGAGGCCATGCGCCTTCTTTCGGGCAAAACCCCCGCGTTGCAACCCGCCGTGCCGTTCGTCCGCTGGCGTCCGCGCGCCGGAAGCGAGTGATGGCGGGTCCCGGGGTTCGAATGAATGGAGTGCTTGGTGCTCCGGCTCCCTGGCCGACCAGCGCGTGCACCTGGCTCCACGGAGCCTGAAAGCGCCCAACCGCCGCGCCACCGCTCCCGACCGTCCCGGCATCGCTCCTGACCGTGGCACCACCGCCCCCGGCCATGGCGGCTCCACGCCCGGGCGGCGTGGCTCCACGCCCGGGAGCCACGCCATCGCTCCCGGGAGCGGTGCCACCGCTCCTGAGCGCCGCGCCACGACGGTCAACCGTCCCGCCACGACGGCCAGCCATGGCGGCGCGGCGGCTGACCGTCCCGCTGCCATGGCCGGGAAAATCGCCAGAATCCCGTCCCGGCGGCGAAAAACCCGGGATTTTGGCCGGATTCCTGAGTTTCCCGCCGCCGCCCCCGGGAGCAGCGGCAGGAAAATTGTCCATCCCAAGATGGCTGCTCTTCAAGTTTGGGCACCCCCTTCCCCGCAGCCAGCGCGGCCTCATTCCCGAGTTGCAGTCAATCACCCGCGGAATGACGCATCATTCCGCGAGTTGAGACGGCAATTTCGGCGACATCGCGGATTTAATACCGAAAGCGATGGTTGTGGACCACGCGCAGAATGTTCATGATATCACTCTTTTTTATGCAGTTGCGCGCCGCAGAGTTTTTCGCCGGAATCGGCCTCATGAGAATGGGGTTGGAACGAGCTGGCTGGTCCACCGTTTGGGCCAATGATATAGATGAGAAAAAATGGGAAATGTATCGTGCGAACTTTAATGAGGGCAGCTGTGAGTTCGTCCTGGGAGATGTCCACAATATCGACGGCAAGGATATCCCCGACATTGATCTCGCGACGGCCTCGTTCCCATGCAACGACCTGTCCCTGGCTGGAGCGCGACATGGCCTTGCAGGCACACAGTCCTCAGCATTTTGGGGGTTTATTGACACAATCAAAGGCATGGGCCGCCGTCGACCACCTCTCGTGCTGCTGGAGAACGTGGCGGGTTTTTTGACATCAAACGACGGTAACGATTTCCGGGATGCTTTGCTCGCTCTGAACGAGCTGGGCTATGCAGTTGATGCTTTTTTGATTGATGCCGTGCGCTTCGTGCCTCAGAGCAGGCAAAGGCTGTTTGTGGTCGGCACCAAGGTGAAAAACGACTGCCTGCGCGAGGTTTCACCTATGCTGATGCAAAGTGACCTGCGCCCCCCAGCCCTGGCCGACTTCATCTTCATGAACCCGGAGATCGGGTGGGCAATACGCGACCTGCCATCACTTCCATCGCCTTCCATCAAATTACAGCACATCATTGAAGATGTGCCTCTTAACTCCGAGCTGTGGTGGTCAAAGGAGCGTTGCGACTACCTGCTAAACCAGATGAGCGAGAAACATCGCGCCGAGGCCGAAAGGATGATGGCAGGTGCGAAGTGGAGCTATGGCACCGTGTTCCGGCGTGTGCGCAACGGGCGGTCCATGGGAGAGCTCCGCACAGATGGCATCGCAGGATGCTTGCGAACGCCAAGAGGTGGCAGCGGGAGGCAAATTCTTTTCTGTGCAGGCAAGGGGACTTATCGTGTGCGTCTGTTGACACCTCGCGAGTGCGCCCGCTTGATGGGAGCTGATAGTTACAAGATCCATGTGCCGCTGAATCAGGCATTGTTCGGCTTTGGTGATGCCGTCTGTGTGCCGGTAATTCAGTGGATCGCAGAAAACTATCTGAATCCAACTCTCCAAGCCCTCCGGGATCTGCCGCTGGCCCTGCCGCAGAGTCGCGTGAATGTCACCTACAAGGAACAGAGGAAGCCCAAGAACCACAAAGCCTGACAGAAATGCTGAAGTTTCTCGAATCCCTGAGCGCAAAGCAGAAAAAGTTTCTGCATAAAGGAGGGTTGTGCGTCGGCTTGGTTGTGACCCGTGCTGCCCAGCAGTCAGGCCTCCCATTGAAGGCAGCCGATCTGCGCACCGATGAAGGCGGCCAAGTCAAGGGGCTTGGAAAGGCAGCGGTGCAGTCGATCCTCGCGGAATATGGCATTTCCAAAGTGCTGGCGGAGGAAGGTGGCCGCACGAGTCGCGGCAGTCTTGGATTGATGGAAAGCTATGTCGCTGCCCTGAACGAAGCCAACAATGAACAACGCAAGCTCGATCTGACACGAGTGATGCAGTGGTGGATCGAAAAGGTAAAGCTGCACTTCGCCAGTGAAGGTCCCAAGTTCCACTTCGACAGCGGGAAGTCGATTGCCGCCAACCTTGCCGATATTTTCTCCCAGGCCTCTGAAATCCAGAAGAACGCGGGTGGTGCCAGTTACGTGGGGGCCATGCTGCAACATCTCGTCGGCGCGAAACTCGACATCGTGCTCGGTAGCGGCTTGATCAAGCATCACGGCTATTCCGTAGCTGATCAATCAACCGAGAGGAATGCAGATTTCGAGGTTAACGGAGTTGCTATTCACGTCACGACACATCCCAGCGAGGCATTAATCCGAAAAGCAGCAGCAAATCTCCAGGCTGGATTGAAGCCTGTAATAGTAACCTTGGCAGACGGTGTCCAAGGTGCAGCCTACCTGCTCAAGGGCACCGAATGGCGTGAACGCATCGACGTGATTGACGCAACGCAGTTTTTGACAGCCAACGTTTATGAGAGAAGCCTTTTCAAAGCGGGCGAGTGCAAAGCGACACTGGCGGCCATTCTCGCCCGTTACAACGAGCTTGTTGATTCCTGTGAAACCGACCCTGTTTTGAAGATCAGTTGCTAGCCGCTCCTATTAGGCTGCCAAGAGCAAAACAGATCGCAAGTCTTCATCAACCCAATTCCCACCTGCTTGGCTGGGGTGGAATGACGGACAGGAGTGTCCGTCTCACGGGGCGGGGGCACGAAAAAGGGCAACGCGGTGGCGTTGCCCTTGGTGATTCGTTGGGGGAGTGCCTCAGACCGTCTTGCGCTTCCGCTTGATGTGAAGCTGGGCGGTGCTGCGCTGGATGATGGCCATGACGGCGGCGACTTCCTCCTGGTGCTCGCCGGGTTTGAGTTCGGCGAGGGATTTCTGGGCGCGCTCGAGGGCCTCTTCGACGGCTTTTTCGTCGATCTTGTCGGCGTCGATGGCCATGTCCGTGAGGATGCGCGTGGCGGTGCCGGTGACCTCGACCAAACCTTCGCCGACAGCCATCTCGGTGGTCTTGCCGCCCTTGGTGATGCGGAGTTCCCCAGGCTTGAGCGTGGTGACGAGGTTGGCGTGCGCGGGCAGGACGCCCATCTCGCCCTCGTAACCCGGAAGCACGACGGTATCGACCTCATCGGAGAAGATGCGGGCTTCGGGGGTGACGATTTCCAGTTTGAGAGGCATGGGCGGGAAAGTAGTTCTCGGTTCTCAGTTCTCAGTTCCCTGTTGGCGATCTGGTTTTCGCAGATCTAACTGCGAACCGAGAACCGCGAACAGAGAACAAGGCTTTAGGACTTCTTCACGGTATCAATGCCGCCCTTCATGTAGAAGTTGGCTTCGGGGACGTCGTCGTGCTTGCCGTCGAGGATCTCGGCGAAGCCTTTGACGGTGTCTTTGACGGAGACGTACTCGCCCTTGGTGCCGGTGAAGATTTCGGCGACGGTGAAGGGCTGGCTGAGGAAGCGCTGCAATTTGCGGGCGCGGAAGACGGTGAGCTTGTCCTCTTCGCTCAGCTCGTCCATGCCGAGAATGGCGATGATGTCCTGAAGGTCCTTGTAGCGCTGAAGGACGCGCTGCACACCACGGGCGACGCGGTAGTGCTCCTCACCGACGATTTCAGGCGCGAGGGCCTTGGACACGGAGGCGAGAGGATCGACGGCCGGGTAGATGCCGAGCTCGGCGAGGGAACGCTCAAGCACGACGGTGGAGTCCAGGTGGGCGAAGGTATTGGCCGGGGCGGGGTCGGTCAAGTCGTCGGCAGGCACGTAAACGGCCTGGAAGGAGGTGATGGAGCCGTTCTTGGTGGAGGTGATTCGCTCCTGCATGGCACCCATTTCCGCGGCGAGGGTGGGCTGGTAACCCACGGCGGACGGCGTGCGGCCGAGGAGGGCGGACACTTCGGAACCGGCCTGGGAGAAACGGAAGACGTTGTCCACGAAGAAGAGCACGTCCTGGTTCTTCTCATCGCGGAAGTACTCGGCCATGGAGAGGGCGGAGAGGGCGACGCGGAGACGGGCTCCGGGGGGCTCGTTCATCTGGCCGTACACGAGGGCCACCTTGGAGCCGGGCTCGCTGATGTAGCCGCCCTGGGCGTTCTTCACGATGGTGTGACCGTCCTTCTTCACCTTGATGACGTCGGACTCGATCATTTCGTGGTAAAGGTCGTTGCCCTCACGAGTACGCTCGCCCACGCCGGCGAACACGGAGTAACCCCCGTGGCCTTTGGCGATGTTGTTGATGAGCTCCATGATGACGACGGTCTTGCCGACGCCGGCACCACCGAAGGCGCCGACTTTACCACCCTTGGTGAAGGGGCAGATGAGGTCAATGACCTTGATGCCGGTCTCGAGGATCTGCGCGGAGGGGTCCTGATCGACGAGCGCAGGAGCGGCGCGGTGAATGGGGTAGCGCTTGGAGACAGTGGGAGCGGCCTGGTCATCGCAAGCGTCGCCGGTGACGTTGAAGATACGGCCGAGGACTTCCTCGCCGACAGGCACGGTGATCGGCGCGCCGGTGTCGGTGACGTCCATGCCGCGCTTGAGGCCTTCGGTGGAGATCATGGACACGGAGCGGACCCAGCCGTCACCCAGATGCTGCTGCACTTCGCACACGAGGCGCGTGGGCTTGCCACCCTGCTCGAAATTGATCTCGAGGGCGTTGTAGATGGCCGGAAGCTTGCCGGAGGCGGAGAAATCCACGTCCACGACGGGACCGATGACTTGGACGATTTTGCCGATGTTGCTCATGTTGGGTGATTTGAAATTGGAGATTTACGATTTGAGATCTTACTCGAGGGCCATCTTTGCGGTCGTGATTTCGAGGAGTTCGTTGGTGATGCTGGCCTGGCGGAGCTTGTTGTACTCGAGGCTGAGGTCCTTGATCATCTGCTTGGCGTTGTCGGTGGCGTTCTTCATGGCCACCATGCGGCTGGAGTGCTCGGAGGCGCGGGATTCGAGCACCATCTGATAGACGGTGTCGTTCACATACTGCGGGAGCACGGTCTCAAACACGACCGCGGCGCTCGGCTCGAAGGTGTACTCCTGCGTGGCGGTGGCAGTCTCGATCTCCGGGGCAAAGTCACGCTTGCCGCCGAGGGTCACCGGATTGACGGGCAGGATCTGCTCGCACGTCGGCACGGTGGTGACGGTGTTGATGAAGTTGTTGAAGAGGACGAACACCTTCTTGTATTCGCCCGTGAGGAACTTCTCCTGCAGGAAGCGGCCGACGCTGCGCACCTCGGCGAACTTGGCGGGGTCCTTGATGGGGAAATCGGCGAGCAGGTGACGGCGCAGGCGGTTGATGACCTGGACGGACTTTTTGCCGATGGTGACGTAATCGACTTCTCCCGTGCCAAAATCCGTGGTGAGGAGCTTCTTGAAGAGATTCGTGTTCAGGGCGCCGCAGAGGCCCTTGTCGCTGGCGATGAGCAGAACGAGCGTTTTGTCGCCCTTGCCCTCGCTGAAGAAGGGGTGAAGGCCTTCCTCGGCGTTTTCTTTGAGGTTCACGAGCACCTTGTTCAGCAACTCGGCGTAGTGACGGCCGTTGGCGGCCTGGTCCTGCGCCTTTTTCATCTTCGCGGCCGCGACGAGCTGCATGGCCTTGGTGATCTGGGCCGTGTTCTTGACCGATTTGATTCGGCGGCGGATGTCGCGTGTGGATGGCATGGAGCGGAGAGCGGAGGGCTAAGGGCGGAGAGCCAAAAATTACTTCCAGGAGGCCTTGAAGTCGTCGAGGGCGGCCTTGAGGCCGGCTTCGACGTTGTCGAGGGTCTTCTCGTTGGCGAGCTGCTGCATGAGCTCGGCTTTGCGCGTGGTGAGGTATTCCTCGAGCTTGGCCTGGAATTCCTTGACGCGATCAACGGCGACGCTGTCGAAGTAGCCCTTCTGCATCGCGTAAAGCGTGCTGACCATGACGGGGAGGCTCTTCGGCTGATACTGCTGCTGCTTGAAGAGCTCCACGATGCGGGCACCGCGGTCGAGCTTGGCCTTTGTGCCGGCGTCGAGATCGGAACCGAACTGGGCGAAGGCGGCGAGCTCGCGGAACTGGGCGAGGTCGAGCTTCGTGGTGCCGGAGACCTTCTTGATGGCCTTTGTCTGCGCGGCGGAACCCACGCGGGAGACGGAGAGACCGACAGAGATGGCGGGGCGAATGCCTTGGTAGAACAAGTCGGTTTCGAGGAAGATCTGGCCGTCGGTGATGGAGATCACGTTCGTCGGAATGTAGGCGGACACGTCGCCAGCCTGCGTTTCGATGATCGGCAGCGCGGTCATGGAGCCGCCGCCGTATTGATCGCTGACGCGGCAGGAGCGCTCAAGCAGACGGGAGTGGAGGTAGAACACATCGCCCGGATAGGCTTCACGACCGGAAGGACGCTTCAAGATGAGGGAGACCTGACGGTAGGCGACGGCCTGCTTGGAAAGGTCATCGAACACGATCAGCACGTCCTGGCCCTGATCCATGAGGTATTCGCCGATGGCGCAGCCGGCATACGGAGCGAGATACTGGTTCACCGCGGAGTCGGAGGCGGAGGCGGAGACGATGGTGGTGTATTCCATCGCGCCGGCGTCTTCGAGGGTCTTCACGACGCGGGCAATGTTGGACTGCTTCTGGCCGATGGCGACGTAGATGCAGTAGAGGGGCTTGTGGCCCTGCAGCTTGCCCTGCTCGGCGGCCTTGTTCTGCTGCGCCTGGGAAATGATGGTGTCCACGGCGATGGTGGTCTTGCCGGTGGAGCGGTCGCCGATGATCAGCTCGCGCTGACCGCGGCCGATCGGGATCATGGCGTCGATGGCCATGATGCCGGTCTGCACCGGGACGGACACGGACTTACGGGCGATGATGCCAGGGGCGAGCTTTTCGACGGGATACTGCGCCTCGCCTTTGATGTCGCCTTTGCCGTCGATGGGCTGGCCGAGGGCGTTGACGACGCGGCCGAGGAGGCTCTTGCCGACAGGCACGGAGAGGAGGCGGCCGGTGGTGCGCACTTCGTCGCCCGCCTTGATGTTTTCGCCGGAACCGAGCAACACGCAGCCGACTTCGGTTTCTTCGAGGTTGAGCGCGAGGCCGAACACGCCGCCGGGGAACTCGATCATCTCATTGAGCATGACATCGCTGAGGCCTTCGATCTTGGCGGCGCCGTCGCCGATTTCACGGACGATGCCCACATTGGACTTCGTGACGGCGGTTTTGAGGCCGGCGATCTGGGATTCGATTTCCTGGAGGATGTTGCTCATGGTTTTGGGATTAGAAATGGAAGATTGAAAACGGGAGGTGCCAAATCAGGCGGCGAGGGAGGCGGAAAGGGCTTCGAGACGGGCTTTCACGCTGCCGTCCCACACGTCGGAGCCGACTTTGATGCGGATGCCGCCGAGGAGCTCGGGGCGGGTTTGGAATTCGAGGCTGAGGGTGCGGCCGTATTTCTTCGAAAGGCTGGCCTGCAGGTCGGACTGGATGGCCGGGGTCAGCGCGGTGGCGCTTTCCACGATGGCGCGCTGACGATCGACTTCATTGGCCACGAGACGGGCGAAGGCGTCGAGGATGGCAATGTAACCGCGGGGCTTGCTCTGCGAGACGCTGCTCACCACGGTGCGCACACGGGCCTCGTCGAGCTTTCCATCGGCCATGCAGGCGCGGAAGAGCTGGCGGGAGGTGCGGCGGGCTTCTTTGGAGATTTTCATGGCGCGGTTCGCAGTTCTCGGTTCGCAGTTCCCGGTTTAAGCCGAGACCTGGGCGGCGGTTTCCTGGTTGATGCGGGACTGGTCGTCGCTGTTGAGCACCTTGCCGGTCACGCGGCCGGTGGCATCGGCGACCATGCGGCCGAACTCGCGCTTCAACTGGGACATGAGCTGCTCTTTTTCGAGCTCGGCGGCCTCACGGGCCTTGGCGATGATGGAATTGGCGCTGGCGACGGCGTCCTGCTGGCGGCGCTCCTGGAGGGCCTTGGCGGCCTCATCGGCTTCTTTCACGAGGCGGGCCGCATCGGCCTCCGCCTTGTCGAGCACGGCCTGGGCGTTCTTGGCGGCCTCGGCGGCGTCTTTGGCGATTTTTTCGAGCTTCGCCTCACCATCGGCGATGCGCTGACGACGCTGCTCCAGCATGCCAAGGATCGGGCCGAAGGCGTATTTCTTGAGGATCGAGAAAACGATCCAGAAGATGATCACCTGGGCGAAAAACTTGGGCCAGGCGAGGCCGAACTTCTCGACGAGAGCGTCCACTTTGCCGGCCGCGAGGATCGTAGGAAGAGAAGAAAGCATGTTCGGAGTCAGGTGATCGAGTTGAAGAGAAAAGAGGGAGGGAAAGGGGTGGTGGCGGACCGCACACGCGGACCGCCACCGGAAGGCGAATTACAGACCGCCGAGGTAGGCGATAATGCCGAGACCTTCAGCGAGGGCCATGGCGATAATGCCGAGGGTCAGGATGTTGCCGAAAGCGCCGGGATTGCGACCGACAGCTTCCACGGCCTTGGAGCCGACGAGACCGACGCCGATGGCGGCGCCAGCACCACCGAGGCCCATGGTGAGGCTGCCGGTGATTCCGGAAGGAGCGGCGGAGGCGACGTCAGCGGCCATCGAGATGAGTTCCATTGTCATAGTGTTCGTTTAGTTGGGTGTTCGTGTTGTGTCGCCCGGCGTCCACACGTTGCGCATGGTCCCGCGGGCAAATTCGGGGATCAATGATGCCCTTCTTCCTCATGACCGTGATCGTCATGCGTGGTGGAGAGCTGGATGTAAACGGTGCAGAGCAGCGTGAAGACGATCGCCTGCAACAGGCCGACCAGCAGCTCCATGAAGTAGAAGGGCAGCGGCAGGGCGATGCTGCCCAGGAAGCTCATCACAGGGCC
The DNA here is from genome assembly GCA_015075365.1 of Verrucomicrobiaceae bacterium. GTDB lineage: Bacteria > Verrucomicrobiota > Verrucomicrobiia > Verrucomicrobiales > Verrucomicrobiaceae > Prosthecobacter. The sequence continues at coordinate 2,352,649 of JABTUN010000001.1, read as the reverse complement.
TTTGTTCGCCATCATGTCGCTCATGATGTGCAGCACGTTTTCGCCGGCGAAGATGTTGCCGAAGAGACGAATCGAGAGCGTCACCGGGCGGATCACGATGGAGACGATTTCGATCACGCCGACGAAGAGGAACACCACCGCGACCACCAGTCCCATGATGCCTTTCAGGCCGCCCTTGGGACCGAAGGTGTGAACGATGAAGCCCCAGATGCCGACTTCCTTCAAGGTCAGGAAAATCCACACGAGGAAGGCCGACAGCGCGATGCCGATCGTGGCATTCAGGTCAGCGGTCGGCGGGCGCAGCAGCGGGTCGTGCGCGGCTTTCACCGAGAGGAAGCCCGTGCCCTCACCCCAGCCGATGGTGCCGACACCCGGAAGGAGGCCGAACCAGTTCGAGACGAGGATGTAAATGAAAAGCGTGCAGAGCAGCGGGAAGGCCAGCTTGGCCTGTTTCGCGCCCGCGATGGCCTCCACCTGGCCGTAGAGGAACTCGATGACGAATTCCATGAAGTTCTGCGCCTTGTGCGGCACCAGGGACATGTTTTTTGTCGCCTTGCGGGAGAACCACAGCACGATGCCGAGCACCACGAGCGCCACGAGCGTGGAATTGGTCAGAAACGAGAGCACTCCATCCTTCGCGAAAAGTTCCGCCGCCTTGCTGCTCACATTCGCAAGCATGGGGGAAATCGGTGCTGTCGGAGTCGGGAAAAGCATGGCGCGTGGTGGTGGCCCGGAGCGGGGAGCAGATTGTCTTAGCGAGCCTCAAACGGGCAGGCAAGCCCTATTTGTGAAATTTTTCACAAAGTCGCCCGAGGCCCGTTTTTTCAGCCTTCCGCAGCACCGCAGCACCTGCGCGCTAACTCTCCTCGGAGGCTCCTGTGGCAGCCTGCGCGGCCATGCGTGCCTCCTCCTCCTCAAGTTGCTTTTCCTGCTCCCGTGCTTTCGCCAGCGCACCGGCCAGCAGGCCCGTGGGCACCGCCACAAAGCCCAGGCCGCAGATGAGCACCACGGAGGTGAAGAGCCGCCCGCCCAGCGTGATCGGATACACATCCCCGTAGCCCACGGTGGTGAGCGTGACGATGGCCCACCACATGGAGTCCGGCACGGAGGAAAACTTCTCCGGCTGCGCCTCGTTCTCACAGTAATAGATGCCCACCGCGGCCAGATAGAGCACGATCAGGGCCGCGCAGCCAAAGAGCACCAGTTCCTCCCGCGCGATGAGGAAGGCATGGCGGTAACGACGCGCGGCCTTGCTGTAGCGCGTGAGTTTGAAAAGGCGGAACAGCCGCATCAGCCGCAGCGCGCGCGCGCTGCGCAGGTCCAGTCCGGCACTAAGATAAAAGGGCAGGATCGCCATCAAGTCCACCAGCCCCATGAAAGAGAACAGATACGCGGTCACCGGCCGCGAAAGCAGGCAGCGCGCGAGGTACTCGACCGTGAAGATGGCGATGCTCACGACCTCCAGGAGATGCAGCGCATGCATCTGCGTCCCGGTGAGGCCCGGCAGGGTCTCCAGCGCAAAAGCGATGAGATTGACGATGATGAGCCCCTGGAGGCTCAAATCAAGCCAGCGGCGGAAGCGGACCAGGCCTTGGGCATCACGTTCGATCATATCGGGAGTGGGAAACAAAGGCGCATCAGGCCCATTCGAGCGTGCTCATGTAAACCGTGGTGCCGGCGAAGATCACCGCGCCCGCCAGGAAAAACGCCCAGCGCATGCGCGTCTTGAAGACCAGGCCGATACCGGCGAAAAACAAGCTCAGGGAGTAATACACGCCCGCCAGGGAAAAATAATCGCCCGCGCCGTTCGCATGGCTGCCCTCTTCGAACTTCTGTTTCGACTCCAGGCTCCTGGCGTTGCTGCTAGCATACATGGCGGCGTAGTATTCATCGCTGAACTCCCGCCGCTGAATGTCCAGCAGCACCTCCTCCGGGATGTCCTCGATGCCCAGATCCTTGAAGTTCTTCCGGGATTCCTCCGGCAGCTTCAGCGCGTCAAACGCCTCGTCACTGGCCTGCCTGAGGTAAAACACGCTCGCCTGATGCATGAGGAAGTCACGGTCCGGCCCCTTCGGCATCGACTGTGCACGCCAGATGATCTGCTGCGCCTGGAGGTTCACGTTGTTGTCGTGCGTGATCTTCGCGTTCGCCAGGCCGGCCTCGTCCGCCGCCTGCGTGGAGAGCGTGGAGGCCTGGCTGTAGGCTTCCAGGGAGTTTCCATCCCAAAGGCCGCTCTGGTGGCCGGCGATCCCGGCGAAGGTGGCACCCAGCCCCAGCAGAATGGCCGTGAACAGCTCGAACAGCTCGATGGACGCCTTTTCCTCCGCCGCGGCCACCTCGACAGCCTCCATCTTTTGCAGCGCCTCGCGCGCGTCATCGGCGGCGGCTTCCGCGGCTTTTTCCGCGTGCTCGGCGGCGCTCTCCGCCTGCAGCGCGGCGCTTTTCGCCTCCTCCGCCTCCTCGACGGCCATGTGGATCACCTCGGTTCTGCTTTCGCTCATCGGGCGCGATGGATGAGGCGGACTTGTCGTGAAGGCAACCGCAATCTGGCATGCACGATGCTCCTGGCTTGGACTCCTCATCCCGATGGAACCCACGCGCATCATTCCCATCTCCAGCACCCGCGGCGGCCAGCCCGCCAATGTCATCCGCATGGAGCCCGATCCCATGCTCATCAAAATCGACACCATCAACGGCCAGGAGCACGTTTCCGGCAGCGACGCGGAGAATGCCCAGCGCTTCTCCGGCGAGGTGCGCTACGCCAGCTACTACGCGGCACGCCTCGCCGAGACGCTCGGCATGCGCCGGCTTGAAGTCTGCATTTTGGAGGATCGCGACGGCCAGACCTCCCTCGCCGCCGGGCAGCAGGCCGGGAGCTGGCACGGCTCCATCCAGCCCGCGCGCCGCTCCATCAAGCAGGTGCTTGAGTCTCTCGGACGCTGACCCATCCGCCGCCGCATGAGTCTCGACTCCGTCATCTCCGCCGCCGCCGCGCTGCAACGCCTCGACGGCGTCGCCGGCATCCTGCTTTTCAAAGGAAACCACACCATCCACCGCCAGATGCCCTTTGCCGAGGCACGCGCGGAGGAATTGCGCGCGCGGCTGGAGGAAATGCTCGCCGGTTACCGCCAGGTGCGCCGCCGCATGCGGCAGATCTACCTCGAATTCGACGGCGGCGTGCTCCTCATCCTCGCGCATGAGGAGATCACGCTCGTGTTCTTCCTCACCGCGCGCGCCGATCCCGATCTCGCCGCCAGCGCCGGCTCCGTGCTGCTCAGCGATCACGCGGCCGCGCTCGCCGCCGCCTCCAGCGAGGCCAAACCGCCCTCCACCGGCATTGAGGAGCTCATCGTCACCTCCTCCCGGGCCCTCACCCAGATCACCGACAAGGCCGAGCCCGTCGTCAATCAATGGAGCAGCGTGCGCAAGGCGGTGGAAGGCATTCTCGGCAAGGTCATGGGCCGCGGGCAGGCATCGAATCTCATCGACCGCACGCTCGAGGCCTCCCAAACGCAGGACCCCTACCGCCTGCCGCCCGGCGAAGTCAAAAAACTCGCCGTCAGCGTCATCGAGCACGTGCCGAACACCGCCAAGCGCCGCCAGCTCCTCACCGAACTCGACGCCTCCCTCGCCGAACTCCAGCTCTGATCCCTCCATGACGCTTCTCCGCCTTTTCATCGTCTCCCTGGCCTTGGCAGCCCCGCTCGCCGCGCAGGACGCGCCGAGGCTCGACGCCAAGATGGACCTCATCATCACACGACTTGATCAAATCGCTGAAAACACCGCGCCCGGCGCCCAGGCGAAGAAAACTGTCGTGGCAGCCCCTTCCCCTGCCCCGCTCGAAACCGCCGCCAAGGCCGGGATCGAGGCCGTGCAGCTCAATTTGAACTACGTCTGGATGGTCGCCGCGGGCGCGCTCGTCTTTCTCATGCAGGCAGGCTTCGCCATGGTCGAGCTGGGCTTCGCGCGGGCGAAGAACAGCATCAACATCGTGATGAAGAACTTCCTCGACTTCTGCATCAGCGCGCTCGTGTTCATGTTCCTCGGTTTTGGCCTCATGTTCGGCACCAGCGCCGGCGGATGGATCGGCACGGATGGCTTCTGGCTCTCCGATCACGCGGGCGATGACCGGCTGTGGCCCTTCTGGTTCTTCCAGGTCGTCTTCGCCGGCACCGCCTGCACCATTGTCAGTGGCGCGATGGCCGAGCGTACGAAATTCGTCGGCTACCTCATCTACGCCGCGCTGCTGGCGGGAATCATCTACCCGCTCTGCGGTCATTGGGCCTGGGGCAGCTTCGGCGGCGCGTTTGGCGTCGGTGGCGCGAAGGGCTGGCTGGAAAACATGGGCTTCATCGACTTCGCCGGCTCCAGCGTCGTGCACGCCTGCGGCGGGGCCTGCGCGCTCGCCGGCATCATCGTCATCGGGCCAAGACATGGCCGTTTTGCCAAGGACGGCACGCCGAGGCTCATCGCCGGGCACAACATCCCGCTCGCCGCGCTCGGCGTCTTCATCCTGTGGTTCGGCTGGTTCGGCTTCAATGCCGGCTCCACCCTCATCGGCAATGCCAGCATCGGCCGCATCGCCGTGAATACCACCATCGCGCCTGCCGCCGCCGCGCTTTCCGCCATGATCTCCATGTGGTTCGTGCAGGGCAGGCCCGATGTCGGCATCACGCTCAACGGCAGTCTCGGCGGCGCCGTCGGCGTCACCGCCTGCTGCGCCAACATCACGCCCGCCTCTGCCTTCGTCGTCGGGATCATCGCCGGTATCATCACCACCGTCGCCACCATCGGCCTGGAGCGCCTGCGCATTGATGACGCCGTGGGAGCGGTGCCCGTGCATCTCTTCAACGGCCTGTGGGGCACCATCAGCGTCGCCTTGTTTGATCAAGCCGGTTTCAACGCGGAAAAACTGGGCGTCCAGGCCCTCGGCACCGTCGCCATTTCAGCCACCGCCTTCACGCTCTGCCTCGGCATCTTCAAGCTCGTGGACCTCCTCGTCGGCCTTCGCGCCACCGACACTGAGCAAGAAGACGGCCTCGACTTTGCCGAGCACGCCGCCAACGCCTACCCCGACTTCCACACGACGGAGCAGGCTTAGAGAACGCGTCTGCGGCATCTCATCGCCGAGGCCAGGGAAGCCTCCCGCCACGCTGAAGCACCTGAAAGCTGCAGCTCGCCCCTTGAAGCTCGAATCTCACTTCCCCGTCGGCGGTGCTGCCGGAATCAGGCCTTCTTTTTTCTTCTTCTCCACTTCGAGGCGGGCCTCGGTGGCGTAGGGGTTCAAAGGCATCAGCGTGGCCGGGATGGGGGCGCGGCGGTAGTTGGTGGCGTCGCCGGGTCCGTAGTTGGTGGCGAGGTATTTGATGATGGTCTTCTGCACCTCGGGATCGAGCTTCCACAGCCCGCCATACTTCTGCATCCATTCCAGCGTGGCAGTCCAGTTCGCCTCGGTGGCGCGCTGGCGCAAGAAGGTGGCCGGGGAGTGACAGACGATGCAGTGATTGCGAACGATCTCCCAATCCGGCGCGATCTTCATGCCGGTGGCAGGATCGACAGGCACTTTTTCCTCCGCCGCAAAAGACAGCGAGGCCAGGGCGAGAGAGGCGGTGAAAAGCGAGCGCATGATCAGGCGGCCTGGATGGCGAGGCGGTGACAGGAGTTGTTCAGGTAGCCTTCGGGGTTCCAACCAGGGAGCACCATGGGCTGCGAGCGGCCTTGGTCGTCCGTGGCACGCGCCCAGATCTCGTAGTAGCCCTTTTTCGGGAAGCTGACCTCCGTGCGCCATTGCTGCCAGGCGTAGCGGTTCGCCGGCTTGTCGAGCTGCGCCTTCTGCCAGGTGATGCCGAAGTCGATGGAGACCTCCACTGAGGCGACGGCACCTTCGCCGACCCAGGCATGGCCGCGCACGGCGAGCTTGTCCGCCGCCGGATGTGAGATGCCGGATTTCGGGAAGGTGATGAGCGACTTCACCGGCATCTCAGCAATGATGACCATGTCCTCCTCCGGCACCGTGGTTCCCGGAGCCACGGGATAGCGCGGCATGCGGTAGGAGTGGCCCGTCATTTTTTCGCCGTCATGCTCGCGGTCGCGGATGACGATCTTCTTCACCCACTTCCCGCAGGTGGACGCCGCCCAGCCGCCGAACATGAGCCGCAGCGGATGACCGTTCTGCACGGGGATGTCCTCGCCATTCATGGCAAAGACCAGCAGCGACTCTTCCTCAAGCGCCTTGGCAATTGGCACGCCGCGTGAGATGGCCGACTTCTTTGGATCGCCGGAAAGATGCGCGTCCGCGCCATAGTAGCCGATGTAAACCGCGTCCTTCTTGATTCCACAATGCTTCAGCACATCGGCAAGGCGGATGCCGGTCCACTTTGGGCAACCGACGCCGCCCGTGGTCCATTGATTGCCCTTGGCGGGCGGGTTGAACTCGCCACGGCCATTGCCCGCGCATTCCAGCACCATTTGCAGTGTGTGATGCGTGAACTTCTCCTTCAGATCTTTCAGCGTGAAGGTCGTTGGCTTCTCACAGCTCTCACCCGCGATCTCCAGCGTCCATGTGTCCGCATCCAGCACCTCCGGCGCGGGCGCGAGGCCATTGTTGCGAATGAAAAGATGCTTTGCGGGCGTGATCGCATCATCGAGCAGATGCGCGGGCGTCTCCGCCACGAGCGGACGGTCGTTCATCACGCTCAGGCCTTCCTTGCCGGGGATCTGAAAAGCCTCGGTGCTCTGTGCCAGCGCCGCCGGGATGAGTCCCGAGGGCATCTTGTCCGCGAACACGATCTCCGAACCCACCGCCGCCGTCATCGAGGCCAGCCCCAGCCGTTCAAAGAAGCCGCGACGCGAAAGCGGGTTCGCCTTGCGGCCCCACACGATCTCATCCGCGCGCTGCGGATCTTCAGAGTAAAGCTGGTGCAGGCCGGCTTGCTTTTCGGGAACGGGTGACTGGTTGGACATCGGAAAAAAAGAACGTGGGCGAAGCGCGATTTTAATCGTCCGTCACTTCAGCTTTTCAAACAGCTCCTCCAAGCCTGTGACAATCTTTGTGGAGGCATCCACTTCGAGACAACTGGATCGTGCGCGCCAGGTTTCGTAGCCGCCGAGCGCATGATGCTCCGGCGTGGGCAGGTAGCCGTGGTAGGCATTGGCCAGCGAGACAGTGAAGGTGGGTGAGTGGCGCTTTTTCAGCTCCAGGCCGATCTCGACGAAAACCTCGGCCGGAATCGCGGAGACGTGCAGATCGCCGATTTTTATGATTTGCAGCGGCGCGGAGACTTTCGCGGGAAAATCGGCCAGCAGCACGGTTTCACGCGCATAGACCTGCTCCATCGTTTCCATGCGCGGGAAGAGCTTGGAGCCCTTCATCACTTCGCGGGCCTTTTCGACCTCGTTCTTGTTCGGAATGCGCAAACCCAGCTCGATTTCCTTCTGCGCGACCGCGAGCGGCACCGAATCTTGATGCTTCACATTCTTCACGGCAGCCGCCACGGCCTGCGCGACATCGTTCGCGACGATCTGGATGCGGCCATAAGGCGGCTGCTTCTCCTGACCGCCGCGGAAGTCGATGTTGTTGATGTCACCGCTCGTGCCGTTTGACATGATGCCGACGAATTCCGGCCCCGCGCCGAGCAACCGGCCGATCTTCACTGCAAACGCGCCAAAGTAGTCTGCCGAGATGTGACCGGGACCGACTCCGCCGACGTAATGCAGCGAATAATTCGCCAGCAGGGCGATGGGTTTGCCATCCACCGATTGCACACTGATGAAGGCGACTTCGGGATCGGTGGGGCCGGCGGGTTCGACAAGGCCTGGGTTGTTGATGCCGGGATTCGTCTTCACCTGATCGGTGGTCACACCGAGCGGCGTGGGCGGGATGGTGCCGGGCTTCATTTTCCAGCGACGGTTGAAGACCTGATGCGGCACCGAGGCGCTGCCGTGGCCGATTTTCGCCGGGGCGAGGTTGTTCAAGGCGCAGCGCACGCCATCGGCGATGCGTCGCGCCACAAAACGCTGATACATCGGGTTCGGCTCACTTTGACCCACGGCCTGCAGGGTGCCGCAGGAGTGCGAATGCGTGGCGGACATCATCATGTTCTCCATCGGCAGCCCCGCGGCCTCGTTCACCATCTTCTTCGCCTCGTCAAAGATGCCACGACCGATCACACAACTGTCTGCGACAACGAAAACCAGCTTCGTTTTACCGTCATCAAGCGCGAGGCAGCGGGCATGCAGCTCGTCATGGATAAAGGCCGCCTTCCCGTCCTGAAAGCCGCCGTTGATCGAGCTGCCAAGCTCCGGCGTGATGTTGCTGGTGGCCGCGCCGGCACGGAATTCGGCGGCGGAGACGCTGGAGAGGACTGCCAGGGTGAGGAGAAGGAGATGGCTTTTCATGCGGCACTACCTACGCGTCGAAAGGCCGCGCTCTGCCGCCGATCATGCCCTTGCGGCGCGGCGGTCCATTGCCACGGCGGCGAGGATGACGAGGCCGAGGACGATGTTCTGCGTGTTGCTCTCGATGTTGGTGAGGTTCATGCCGTTTTGAATGACGGCGATGATGAAGGCGCCGACGAGCGTGCCGGCCATCGTTCCGCGTCCGCCGCTGAGGCTGGTGCCGCCCACCACGGCGGCGGCGATGGCATACAGCTCGTACTTCGCGCCGAAGGTGCCGGAGCCGCTTTTGAGCTGCGAGGCCATCACCACGCCGCCCAGGCCCGCAAGCAGTCCGCAAAGCGTGTACGCGACAAGCGTGACACGCCGCACCGGCACGCCGGAGACGAGCGCGGCCTCGCGATTGCCCCCGACGGCGTAAAAATGCCTGCCGAGCGCGGTTTGCGTCATCACGACATGCGCGGCGACATACAGCAGCAGCATCAGCATGACCGCGTTCGGAACACCGGCCAAATCCGCGCCGCGTCCGAGCCACACAAACAACTCCGGCACCTGATAGACGCTCTGATTATCCGCCAGACGATACGCCAGGCCGCTGCCGATGAGCATCATGGCGAGCGTGACGATGAACGGAGGCATGCCGAGGCCGGTGATGATGGCACCGTTCGCCAAACCGGCCGCCGCGCACACGGCGATGCCTCCCAAGGCCGCGAGGATCATCTGCATCGTGGTGGATTCCGCGCCAGCGAACGCATCACGCATCAGCAACGCCGTCACGACAGCGGAGAGCGCCAGCAGGCTGCCCGTGCTCAAATCAATGCCGCCGGTGATGACGACGATCGTCATGCCGATCGCGAGAATGGCGATCACCGCGATCTGGCTGGCGATGTTGAGCAGATTCTCGCGTGTCAGGAAGACCGGCCACACGCGGCTGGCCGGTTTGAGAATGCGCGTGTCCCTCAGTGCCGGAAAATCCGCCCCCAGGTCCTCGAACACGAGCCACGCGGCCGTGACGTGATTACCCACGATGAAATCCAGCCCGCCAGCCGCCGCCGCGCGGTTCAGTGCCTGGCGTGCGTCGCGCGGCTCGCCACGCACGCTTTCCAAGACACGCGTTCCCAGCTCTTTTTTCAGCGCTTCTTCAAACACCGCGTCCTCTGGCTGCGCGCGCACCGCGATCATCACCCGCGCGTCCTTGCCGATCTGCGCCGCGATCTCCCGCGCCGCCGCCGCATCCTGCGGGAACTGCTCCGTCCGCGTCACCACGCTGAAAAACGCGCACAGCAGCCCCAGCACGAGCAGCATGCTGAAACGGGCGAGGTGGTGGGGGAGGCCGGGCATAAGGTGAGGTGAGAAGTTAGAAGTGAAAGGTGAGAAGTGGTCGGAAAGAGGACTTCTAATGTCTTACTTCTTACTTCTCACGACCTTTACATCCCGCCCAGCTCCCGCAGCATCGACTCCGCAGCCTTGGCGGAGGGTTCATTCTTCACGGTTTCATCCTGGAGTAGGTTTTTGAGGAGTTCGGCGGCGGTTTGGGGTTTGTCATCGCGGCGGAGCATCTCGGCGCGGTAGAGGCGGAGGCGCACGCGGTCGGCGGGCGTGGTGGCGAGCGCCTCGGCGTGGTCGAGGAGGTCGATGGCCTCGGTGTGCTTGTTTTGGAGGGCGGAGAGCAGCGCGGTGAGTTCGAGAAGGTGCGCGCTTTTGCGTTTCTCCGCGAGGGCGGTGATGGTGGTCTTGATGGCGGCGTCGGGATCGAGCGGCGAACGCCGCGCGGCACCTTGATAGAGCAGGTAGTCGCGGATTTCGGCGCTGCCGAGGCTGGAGCCGCCGGTTTTGGCAAAGGGGCGATACAACGGATCGCCAAGCACGACGTTCATCCACGACAGCGCGGGTGTGGCGGACCAGGCGGCCTCGGCGAGCGTGAATCCCTCCAGCAGGCGCTTGTTGAGGAGATCAAAGTGGACAGTGAGGGAGAGGTAGGGCTCGAAGACATTGCCAAAGGTGGCCGCCGCGCCTTTCGAGAGCAGCGGGCCGGTCCAGTTCTTTGTGCCATCGCGCAAGGCGGCGGCGCTGAACGAATGCAGATGGCAGGCGACGGCTCCGCGCTTGAATTGAAACTCCGGCGAGGCGAGCGCGCCGGTGATGTCGGTCGTGTACCAGCCGAAATAGAGAATGGTGTCCGGCAGCGGCCAGTGATCGCGCAGCACGGGCGCGGAGCGGTCGATGAAGAGCGGGATGCCGTTGCGCTGAAGCAGGGCGGCGCTGGCATGGAGCCATTGCTCGCCCTCTTTGTAGGCGTCCGTCTTGAGCGCGAGGTCGATGACGGCGCGGCCGTGGAGACCGTTTTCCTCCGCATGGATCGCATCATCCATCATGCGGCGCACGATGTCATCGCTGGGGCCGTCCAGACGGCCGGTGAGCAGCAAACCGGGCGCACGGGTGAAGCGCGGCAGCCGCACGCCGGCCTCGTAATACGGGTTTTTCAGCGCGCCCTCGGTAGGCGGCTCGTTCATGGCGAGCAGAGTGAGCTCCGAGTCCACGCTGGCCTCGTCCTCCTTCTGCGCCTGCGGATTCTCGCGCTCGCGGCGGATTTGAAAGGGAAGGCCGCGCATGAGCACGAGCACGCGGATGCCGGAGCGCGCAACGCCGCTGGCGGCGGGAGCCTTGCTCTCGGGGTCGGGCGTCCACCAGCGTTTCGCGGTGAAAATCTGCCGCAGCGGCTCGCGGAGCTGGCGGTTGTATTCCGCGCGGCTCATCGAGTCCGTCTGCGGGCAGTCGAGGCCGATGACACGATCCGCCGGGATGAGGCGTTTCTGCGCGTATTCGCGTGCGAGGGCCTGCGAGCCGGGGAACTGCGGGTTGTACACGACGACTGTCTCCGCGGCGGGCTCCCAGGGGGCGTCGAACTGCGCGTGGAGAGCGGCGGGCAGCGTGAGGAAGAAAGTAATCAGCGCGTAGTGCTCAGTGCTTAGCGTCTGAACCAAGCACTGAGCACCACGCACTAAACACTTCGGCTGGAGAAAGAAAAAACGCATCGCTCATGTCTCCCACGCGAGTTTGAGCCCGTCATACGCGATGTTCACCCCCGGCGGCAGTTTCGGGTCTTCGACGGAGTGCATGATCTCGCACTGGATGTGGGTGAACCAGGTCTGGCGCGGCTGGAGCTGGCGCTGGATGGCGAGGGACTCCTCAAAGTTCAGATGCGTGGGATGCGGCGTGTGGCGTAGGGCGTCGAGGATGAGCGTATCGACGCCTTGCATCGCCTGCATGGCTTCGTCGCTGATCGTCTTGGCATCCGGGATGTAGGCGCAGAGTTTTTTGCCGCCGCGGGTGAAGAGGTAGCCGATGGTCGTCACCTTCCCGTGCAGCACGGGCAGCGGTGTGACGGTGGTCTCACCGAGATGGAACGGGCCATGAACGGGCTTTGGAAACGGTTTCAAGTAGCCGCGGTAGCGGTTCTCGCCGTTGAAGGCATAGAAAAACATGCGTTCCAACACGGCGAGGCAGTCCGGCGTGGCGTAAATGGGCATGTAGTGATCGATTTCGACCGTGAAACGCCGCAGCTCGTCGAATCCGGTGAGGTGGTCCATGTGCGGATGCGTGTAGATCGCGGCGTCGAGGCGGCGGATGTTTTCCCGCAGACATTGCGTGCGGAAATCCGGCCCGGTATCGACGACGAAGGCGCACTCCGGCGTCTCGACATAGACGGAGCAGCGCAGGCGCTTGTCATGCGGGTCGGTGCTTCGGCACACCGCGCAGTCACAGCCGATCACCGGGATGCCGACAGAGGTGCCGGTGCCGAGAAAGGTGAGCTGCATATGGGACATACGGCATGAAGGCGATGGCAAAAGGACGTGCCAGCGCTTTTTGGCGTGATGCTGGCAGCAGGCGTCGCGCTGCAAGTCATCGCGTTTCGATCCTTCTTCGCCTGAGCATGCGCGTCATCACGGAGAGGCGGAGGACAGGGCGGGGTCCTGTCAGGCCGCGCACGAGGCCCGGCACCAGCCGGGTGGCGAGCAGCGCGAGATGAAACGGGAGCAGCAGGGGCAGCAGGGCGGCAGAGAGCAACCATTCCTCCAGCGGAGCATGGTCAATGGTGAAAAAGGCCGTGGCCGGCAGCAATGCCAGGCATTTCCTCCAGCGCGGAGGGCCGGACACCAGGAACAGCCCCGCGATGTTGCAGAAGAGCATGGGATCCAGGCGAGCCTGCAGCCAGGTGGAGCAGGCGGCGCAGCTCACTGCCGCGGCCACGAGCATCCCGGCGCTTCCACATGCGCTCCACCACGCGCCGATGACAAAACAAAGGCCGCAGAGGAGCACCCGCATCGAAACGGAACCGATCCCTGGTGGTGCGTGGCGGGTCAGGATGCCGCTCCACGCCAGCGCGGCACGGCGGATCATGTCGTGGCCCACCGGCAGCGCGGCGGCCAGCCCGGCGAAGGCTGGTGCCGAAAACGGCGCGCACAGGGCTGCCATGGTGAAATGATGAAGCGCCTCCTCACGGTGCCCCGCCTCCAACGCGCAGGAGGCCAGCCCCGCTCGTGCCGTGTGGTGAAAGCCGTCCACGGAGACCGCGCGTCGAAAGGCAAGCGCCGCCTCGTCCACACGCCCCTGCCGCAGGCGGCTCCACCCCAAACCATCAAAGGCGGCCGCGATGCCGGTATCGAGCGATAGAGCACGGGAAAAGGCCACCTGTGCCCCGGCCTGGTCTCCCCGGCGGTGCAAGCTCCAGCCCAGTCCGGCGCAACGATGCGCCTCGGCGAGGTCGGAGCGCACCGCCGTGCCGAGGAAATGCTTTTCAGCCTCCTCGAACCTGCCGGCGGCCAGCGCGCGCATGCCTGCGGAAAGCTCCGCGTCATGAAATCCGCCAATCTGGAGCAACAGCAGCGCAATCCAGGCCATGATCCCGGCGGGCAGGCCAGGCAGCTCCCAGGCTGCGACGCGGCTTCCCGTTCCAAGTCGGGATGTTGAGGGCGGGGCAAACCATGCGATCAGGCCACCACCCGCCACCACGCCCAGTACGCGCGGCCAGACAGTCACATGAGGCAGCAACAGCCACAAGACGCCCAAAAGCACTCCGTTGACGGCCAGCAGCCCGGATTCGCGCAAGTCCATGTCCCGTGACCGCCATCGCGCAACCGCGGAGACCACCAGCGCGCCCGTGAAGGAAAGCAGGGCCGTCCCGACCGAAAGACAGGCCAGTCCTGCCAGCACGCACAGGCCCGTGCCGCGATGCTCCACCATGAGCAAGCGGCTGAATCCACGCAGCATCTCATCGATCAGTGCTTTCATGCGGCCGGGCGGGCTGAATGTGGTCTCCTGACGCCGCCTTGAGGCCAAGAGTGCTCATCCGCCGATGCCCCGCCGCAGCGGTGCATGAACTGCATGGCGCGGTCCTCCCAAACCGTGGCACGCAGGAGGAATCTGCGACCAGACGGCGGGGCATGGCGGACAAAAGGGGTCATGATTCCAACATCCAACCTGTCCCGTGTGACAGCGGCCGCCGTGCGCGGATGAATCGTTGTTTATTTTCCCCGCCCCCCGCATCAGCCGCCGGTGGCATGCAGGCGCAGGAAGCGATGACCCGGCGTTGTGAGGCGCACGGTGAGGCTGCCATCCGGGTTGGCGGTGGTCTGGTCCACCGGGACATCGAACCACGAACCCAGATCCGGGCCGGACTGGACCTTGAGCAGGCCCCATTCGGCGAAAACATCACGCGGCCGCCACGTCATCGTGAGCGTGCCGTTTTCCATCACCGGCAGCGGCAGCACGGGCTGGTCCAGCGCGAACTCCAGGCCGTTGGCGGTTCCATCACGGTCAAAATCATCGGCAAAGCCGCCTGTGATGCCTTGCGCGGCCATCCACTCCGTGAAGGGGATGGCCGGATCGAGCCCTAGAACCTGCGTGACGATGTAGCGGTCATCGAGCCGGTTCATGGGAGTGCCGGGGTAGCGTGCCTGGAAGGCGTTCACCACCCACTGGGCGATCTTGGTGTGCGCGCAGGTGCCGGGATGAAAACCATCCCCGCTAAAGACATAGCGCACGCGCGAATCAGCGTCCGCGACCCGGTAAAACTCGATCCCGCGGATGCGGAACGGCTGGGTGATGATGGCCTTCGTAAATTCATAGACTTCCGGCACGAAGCCGATGCCCTGTGACTGCGCCCAGGCGGCGAGGCTGGCGTTCAGCGCGTCCATGGCGGCGGTGACGCGGGCGGTTTTCACCGGATCGGTGGGGTAGCCCTGCTGCACCTGCGGGGTGCAGCCGACATGCGGCACGCTCACCAGCACGATGGGCAGGGAGGCGTTCACCGTGCGCACATAGTTCACGAGCCATTGCAGATTCGCCAAGGTCGTGTTGGTGACCTCGGGCCCGACGAGGCCGTTGTAGAGATTGGCATAGTAACTGTCGGCGTCATTGCCGCCGGCGAAGATGACGACGCGCTCCACATCATTGCGGAGCTGGTTTTCGAGGGTGCCGCGCCAGAGGGCGCTGTAGAAACTGGTCAGTTGGTTCCGGATGTCGCCGGTGGTGGCGCCGGGAAAGGCCCAGTTGTGCCGGTGTCCGGCGATTCGTGGGTCACCGATCGAGTAGCTGCCCCATGGGCCGGTGTCGAACCAGTCCGTGCGGTGCTGGTGCAGGATTTCGATCCAGTTCCGTGCCTGCCAGGAGGCCGGGTTGTTCCGAAAGAGGAGCGGAAACTCAAATTCGTACTCCTTGGTGAGGCTGTCCCCAAACACCAGGCATTGCTCCGCGCGCAGGAGCGGCGGGAACACGCACAGGAGGCAGACGATGGTGCGGAGAACGAAAGACACGGCGGCGATAGACGGCTGGAACCGGGATTTGGATCAAAAACAGTGGATGGCATGCCCGCTACGTCCGGTCATGCGCACGGCGCACGCTTTCGGACTTCATCGGCACGCGTCGGAGCGACATGGACTCCACCTGGATGGTGTGAGGGTTGCGGCTGGGCAGCGCGGGCAGCAGACGCGGCAAGTCCGCCAGCGCGGCATCCGTCTGCTCCTGGATTTCCTGCGCCTCGGGGCAGCCGGGCGGCAGCGCGGCCAGGCGTGCGCCGCGGCGGTCCATGTCGTCCTTCCAATCCCGCAGCGGGCGCAGGCGGGCGCGCAGTTCCGCCAGTTCCTGGCGGGCATGCTCGATCTGGCGCTCGATCTCAAGGCGCGGGGCGGCGAGATGCGCCTCGATCTCCGCCTTGCGTGCGCGGGCGGCCTCCAACTGACGCGTTTCCTCCTCACAGGTGCCGCGGAGGGTCCGCAGCCGCTCCTCCGCGGCCGTGATGTCGCTTTGCAGGCGGGCCAGCGCGTCCTGCTGGCGCTGATGTTCCGCCTCCACGCCCGAGACGATGCCGCGCAGCTCCTGCTGGCGGGCCTCCAACTCCGACAGCGTGGTCGTGGCGGCGGAAAGGCGGCCTTCGACGGCGTCCAGCTCACGCACTTGGGCTTCGAGCGTGGCGTGGCGCTGATGCAGCGCCGCCAGGGCGCTTTCCGCCTGCTGAATGTCCGCGCCTTTCTGCCGCGCCTCGTCCAGACGGCGGTTTTCCGCGTCCAGCTCCTCCTGCAGCCCACGAAGGCGTCTTGTCTGGGTGTTCTCGCGTTCGGTCAGCGCGTCCAGACGGGCCTGCGCTTCGTCCGTGCGCTGCTCCACCTCCCGCAGCGCGGCGGTTTGCTGCTCGTGCTGGCGCCGGAGGGATTCGATGGCCGCCAGCCAGTGGCGGTGCGCCTTTTCAGCGTCCTTTTCCGCCGCGCGCAGGGCTGCCGCCTTTTCTCGCAAGGCGCGCAGTTCCTCACGGGCGGCATGGAGGTCTGAATCGTCCCGTTTTTCCTCCGGGACGGCGGGAGTGCCTGGGAAGGGAGAGGTGCCCGGGGTGTTGGCGGGATGTTCCAGATCGAGAACGGCCTCCAGGGGCCCAAAGGCCAGGCGGTCGCCATGCAGCAGCGTCTGGCTGACGATGCGCGTGCCGTTCACGAAGGTGCCCGCGGGTGTGTTCTGGTCAAAAACCTGCACACTGCCGTCCGCGTTGAGCAGCAGCTCCGCATGGCAGGGTGCCAGCCGCTCGTCATCCACCATCACGTCATTATCCTCGGCACGGCCGACCGTGATGCGTTCCAAAATCGGAACGACCACCTCTTCTCCGTCCTCGAGAACGAATGTCAGCTTGGCCATGGGTTTTTTGATGTGCGGGGGAACCCCAGTCATCGCGGCAAACCTTCCGCGTTGCAACAGCGCGCATACGGGCGGCAATCACAGCCCCTTGGGCCGCTCGGACACCTTGCGGATGCCGGAGTTCGCATCCTTGGGCGGATTCGCCGGGTCAAAAGCCCGGCCGCCGACGACAGCGACGCCTTTGGGGGTCGTCACCAGCGTGGGGCGGGTGCCGCCCTCCTCATTGAGATAATAGGTGCGCCGTGCCAGCTTTCCGTCCGGGTTGATGGTGGTGTGGCAGAAGACGCGCTGCTGGGCCATGAAGAGCACCTGCAGCTTGTTCTGCCTGTCGATGGTGATCTGCGGCTGGAGGGAGGCGGCGATGGGACCGAGGTACTGCGTGGCGAGGTACTCGCGCGTGCGTTCGTCCACAATCCGCGTGTAGAACTGGATCGAGTCCACATCCCGGAAAATGATGGCCTGGTAGCGGCGCGCGCGCCCGGCGTTCGGATAGCCTTGCGGCACACCAAAGGCCTCGTCGAACATGGGCTTCGCGTCCGTGACGACGATGCGCGCGCGGTTGGTGGCGTAATACTGCCCGCTGAGCGGGTGGTAGATGCTGGCCGTGGTGTAATAGGTGCCCACGCTGCTGGTGGAGGAAGCGCCCTCGATCTCGACCACATGCCGTGAGGTGGCTCCGGCGCGCAGCGTGATCTGCTCCCGGGCACCGACGCTCACCGGCGGCAGTTGCTGCCCCTCAGCGGTCTGGAACTGGAACTGCAGCCACGGCCGCGAGCCCACACCGCCCACGATGACATCCGCGCCGGAGCGGTTGGTGATCGTCAGCGTGGCCAGCACGGACTCGCCGATAAGGAAGTTGGTCTTGTGCAGGGCGAGATTGGAGGCGTACTGCCCCAGCGCGGGCATGGTGAGCAGCAGAAGCAGAAGGAAGGAACGCATAGCGGGATTGAAACCGAGTTTGGGATGACTGTAATGTAAAAACTTCACGGCGCCGTGTCCCGCACGACACGGAAGCCGCGCGCGATGGCCGTCTCCAGCGCAGACTCCGGGAACATGCGCGCGGTCAGCAGTTGATCGCTGGATTTCAGGCCGAAATGACCGCCGCGGACCACCGGTACGCGGATGTCCGGATAATCGGGAAACACCGGCCAACTGGCGTCTTTCGTCTCGCTGGCGGTCCATTCCTGGACATTCCCGGCCATGTCATGCACGCCGTGGGGGCTGATGTCCTTCGTCACGCGCGTCACCGGTGCGCTGAGGTTGTAGCCGTCGATCTGGCCGCCTTTGCCGCCCGGGGAGGGCGTGTAGTCATCACCCAGGTTCGCCGCGCCGGGCAGGTCGCGGTTTCCCCAGGGGTATTTGAAGCCTTTCTCGCCGCGTGCGGCCTTTTCCCATTCCTCCTCCGTCGGCAGGCGTCCTCCGCGCCATTTCGCATACGCGTAGGCGTCAAACCAGTCCACCTGGGTGACGGGCATGTTCAGCGAAAGGGGCTCCCCATTGAAGGTGGTGCCGCTTTTGGCCGCGGTGATCAGCGCCGGCCAGTTCGGCGGAGCATGGCCTTTCTTGGTCTTCGGCTGCTCGGGATGGTCCCACTGGCCTGCGGGCGTGGTCTTCAGCACGGTGAGGAATTCATCATACTGGCCGATGGTGACCTCGTGCTTGCCGATCCAGAAGTCATACCGAAGATCACGCGCCTCATTTTTTTGAAACTCAAAGCTCCCGGCGGGGACGCGCACCCACTCCGCATGCTGCACATCCTTCGACGGCACGTCAGGCGCGCCTCCAGGGCCGTTCATCAGCGCGCCCACGGCGGCCACGCCGATGAGGATGACGACGCCCAGCGCGTACACCCACCACGGGCGCTCGCGCGTGACAGCGGGCATTGTCTCCGCCTCGATCTTTCTCACGATGCTGTGCTCACGCATGGCATCGCGGATGTCGTCGAGCGCCTCCAGCAGGCTGTTCCAGTCGTGATTGGCGTTTTGCAGCGAGTCGAGCATGCCGCGCGCCTTCCCCTCCCCGGCGATGGGGCGCAGCATGGCCAGCAGGGCGCGCACATCGGCGCGCGGATCGCGTTTCTCACCCCCGGCCTGGCGGAAGATGTTCGTGATGCTGGCCTGGTGGTCGCCGTCGATGTAAATGTCACGCGCGGCCAGGCTGCGGTGGTGGTAGCCGCGGCTGGTGGCGTGCTGCATCGCCTCCGCCACGCCGTGGAGCACCTCGGTGAGGCGGCGTTCGTTGAGATGTTCCTCCGCCTCCTCGATCTCCTCCAGCGTGCGGCCGCGCGGCAGCTCCCGCGTGTAAAAAAGCCAGCCGTTCGCCTCACCCGCCTCATACAGTGGCGCGATGCGCGCGTAAGTGAGGGAAGCCTTCACGCGGATGCGCTCCTTGAACTTTGCCACCACGTCCTTCTGCTTCAGGTAGTCCGGCTTCAGCAGCGCCAGCGCCACCGGGCGCTGAACGGTGACCTGGAGCGCGCGGTAGGTCTCCGCCTCCCGCTCGATGTAGAGGCGGTCAAGCACCTGGTAATTTCCCAGCACCGTGCCCGGCACCATCACTGGCGGCGGCTCCGAGGCATCCGCGGGCGCGGCCATCAGCGCCTGCACGCGCTGCACCAGTTTCTCAGGCGAGTACGGCGCGTCCTTGAGGACCGGCGCGCCGCCGATCTCCACCTCAAAGCCGGTGAGGTCGAAGCGCGTGGTGAAGAGCACGCGCACATTGGGAAAGCGCGCGCGCGCCGCGTCCCGCAGGGCAAAGCCCGTCTGCTTCGTGTCAAAAATCGCCTCCGTCACCAGCACGTCGAGCGACTCCGCCTCCGCGATCCAGGACAGGGCGGCGTGCACGTCCGCCAGGTGGACAACGGTGAAGCCGGGCAGTCTTTCCTTCAGCAGGGCGGCGCGGCTTTCGAGGAGCGTGGCATGGGAATCAACGAAAAGAAGTGTCATCGGGGTGGTCCGCGATCATCTCCCCACGGGCGGGAGCAGCGGGTTCGGCACGTCGCCGCCGCCCACAGGCTGGCCGCGCGACTGCAGGGCCGCGTCCAGGAGATCGCGTGGCTCTCCGGCCACATCCTGGAGCTTGTTGTCATAATAAAGATGCAGCATGTAGCCGTGGTAGGTCCGCTGGCCGCGCTGCTGGATTTCCGCCGCGGTGGACGGCGGGAGCTGGTAGGTCACATCGACGATCTCGTCCCCAACGCCGCTCCAATCCACCGGCTCCGTCTGCCAGGTCTCCGTCAGTTCCGTGACGTTGTCGAGATGGATGCCGCCGCTGTCGCGGTAATAAAAGAACACCTTCATGTCGATGGCGTTCGGGTCGATCGACTTGCTACCGCTGCGCTGGATGGGCACGCGCAGCACATAGCGCTCCCCGCCTGCCACGCGGAAATCCCGCTGCACCTGGCAGGCACCGAGGCGGAGGCGCTTGTCTCCCTCACCAGTTCCGGGCGCGGGCGGGGCGGTCGTGGCGGCGGCTCCCGGCACGGTACCAAGGCGGCGTGTGGCCAGCTCATAATACTGCCCGGCTTTTGCCGGACCTTGAAGCTGGATGCTGCGCCAGCAGTCCACCGCCTTCGTCTGGAGACCCATCTGCTCGTACACCTCCGCCATTTCCGCCGTCACGGCCGGATGGTTTGGAGACACCAGATCCGCGCGCTGGAGCAGGTCCAGCGCATCCTGCGTGTTGCCCAGACCGCGCAGCTCCTTGGCACTGGCCAGCAGGCCATTCACATCCCGCCGCGGATCGACAGCCGCCACAGCAGCAGCGGACGGCGGAGCCGGAACGGCTGCGGAGGGAGGACGCGCCCCGCTGCCAGGAAGCGCGGGTTTTTCATCCGGCGCGGACACGCCACTGCCCGGGAGGGCGGGTTTCGCGTCTGGCGGGAGGACGCCACTACCGGGAAGCGCGGGCTTATCCAGGGGAGACACGGCTCCGCTGCCGGGAAGGGGTGGGGGAGCCTCCGCCGCGGCCATCGCGGCTGCGGAAGGCATCGGGGGCGCGGCCAGACCGCCGCCAGGGAGCGCGGGACGAGGCTCCGCAGCCGTGCCTGGAGTAGCTGGGGGCGGCGTCTTGCCAAAACTGCCCACGGGGGGCGGCGCATTCGGTGAACCCACAGGCGCGGCGGCCACGGCCACAGGAGCCGTGATCTGACCCGGCGGAGGCGGGGCCTTTCGCGGCGCGGCAGCCTCTGGCAGCACTGCCAGCGGCGGCGGGACGGAAAAAACGCCGCTCTCAGACGGCGCGGGCGCTTGTCCGGTCAAAACGGCCTCCTCCGGAGCAGGCGAGGCCAGGATCCACAACACAATGCCCACCTGGACCGCCACCAGAACGCAGAGAGTGCCCCACGCCGTGGCGGAGGCGCGGTCGTGATCGTTGGTGAGAATGGTGGAGGGTTGTTTCACCGGGGGGTTGCTGGAAAAAGGCGGAATGGTACGGTCCAGCCGCTCCCGTGTCAATCCCGCTGCCATCCCCCGCCCCCCCGAATGCCGTGCCGCTGGACCTGCGGCTGCCGCCAGCGCAGGTGGCGGCCTGCCTGGCCCGGAAGGAGGGATTGGTGTGGATGGACACCTCCCTGCCCGGCCCTGGGGCGGTCAGCATCCTGACGGCGGAGCCGGTGGAGGTCTTGCGCGGCCACCTGGACCGGGATTGGGAGCGTGTCCGCACCGCCCTGAGTGTCCCGCGCGCCACGCACGGCGGTCTTTACGGCTGGGTGGGCTACGAGGGAGACTTTGTGCTCGGCGTGTATCCGCATGGGCTGGTTTACGAGCACGATTCAGGCCGCTGGAGCAGCTTCGGGGATTTTAGATTTCAGATTTCAGATGGCACGACGCCCCCGCCTCCCGCGCTTGATTTCCGACCGCTGGTTTCCAAAGGCGAGTTCGTCTCCATGGTGCGGCGCGCGCAGGAGTACATCGCCGCCGGGGACATCTACCAGGTGAACCTGTCCTATCCCTGGGTGGCGCAGTGGCCCGCGCAGGCGGACGCCTTCGCGCTGTATCTCCAACTGCGCGCCGTTTCCCCCGCGCCGCATGCGGCATTTTTAAACCTCGACGGCACCACCGTGCTCTCCGCCTCCATGGAGACTTTTCTCCGCCTCGACGGCCCGCAGATCACCACACGGCCCATCAAGGGCACGCGCCCGCGTTTTCTCAACGACGTGCAGCGGGATGCCGCCGCGCAGATCGAGCTGCGCGCCTCGGAGAAGGAAAAGGCGGAGCTTTTGATGATCACCGACCTCGAGCGCAACGATCTGGGCCAGGTGTGCGAATTCGGCAGCGTACAGGTGCCGGAACTGTGGCGCGTGGAGAGCTTCGCGCAGGTCTTTCATCTCGTTTCCACCGTCACGGGCCGCCTCCGCGCGCACATCGACCACGCCGGCGCCTTCCGCGCATGCTTCCCCGGCGGCAGCATCACCGGCGCGCCGAAAAAACGCGCCACGGAGATCATCGCGGAGCTCGAAACGCATCCGCGCGGCCTCTACACCGGCGCCATCGGCTGGTTTGGCTTTGACGGCCGCAGCCAGTGGAACATCGCCATCCGCACCGCCGTGCAACAGGGCGGCGAAATCCGCTTCCACACCGGTGCCGGCATCGTCGCCGACTCCGTGCCCGAACTCGAGCACGACGAGACCTTGCACAAGGCCGCCGGCATCCTCGCCGCTGCCTTGACAAGCCGCCGCTGAAGCTTGGCGGACACGACCACCGTAAACGCCCTCCGCAGGCCATTCAGGCGTATCGATCATCCTGGTGCGCGCCCGGATGATTCCAGCGTGTCTCAAAAGTCACCATGGAAATCGCCGGAATCCTTCCAGCCGCCCCTCCATGCGCTTTTTTGGCCCCCCGGAAGCGCCGTGTGACGCAGGCCATGCGCCGCCCGGCAGCGCACTATTGAACATTCCGCCCTGCCCTGGCAGCTGGATGGAGGGATGACAAACACGGCAAGCATGGAATGCTGCGCGGCCTCTCATGATCCCCGCCACCATCGTCCCCGGCCACCGCGTGGCCTCAGGCCTGAACGGCAATCCCAAGTTCCCCGGCGGCACGATCCGCATGCAGCAGCCGCATTTCGCGGCGCGGGGACTGGACTTGGGTTCCTTCTATCCCGGCACCCTGAATGTGAGCCTGGCACCGTGGCAGTTCCAGCCTGGGACGCCCCGCCACACCTTCCGCGCGCTGAAATGGCATCCCACGGAGCCGGCGGAGGACTTTTCCTTCTTCGAGGTGGTGGTGCATCGCGCGGAGGGCGCGCCGGCGCGCGGCTGGATCTATTTCCCGCATCCGGAGACGAAACAGGCGCACTTTCAGCGCGCGGATGTGCTGGAACTGCTGCTGCCGTGGATGGAGGGCCTGGCCTACGGTGCCAGAATCCACCTGGAAGCGCCGTCTGGTCAGATGAGCTTCCTGCCGCCACCATGAACCGCCGCCACTTCCTCCACCGCGCCGCCGCCGGGCTGTACGCCGCCTCCACCGCCCGCGCCGCAGGTGCCGCTGGCAGCCTGATCGCCTCCATCGAAAAAGTCACGCTCCGGCGCGGGCGGGACGGCAGCGGGCCGTCGTGGTTCCACCCGCGCCCCTGCGTGGTGCCGGGCCGGGAGGGGCCGGTGATCATCATGACGATGCAGGAGATCCGCGGCTCAGACTACTTCCTGCCCGTGCACTGGATGCAGTCCCGGGACCTGGGCCGCACCTGGACGGAGCCGCGTCCAGTGCCTGCCTTTGGCCGTGATCCGACCCCGGACGGCCGCGGGGACGAGGGCGTGTGTGATGTCGTGCCGCAATACCATCCACAGACCGGCACAGTCCTGGCGCTGGGGCACAATGTTTTCTACAAAGGCACCGGCTTCGACCGCAACCAGCCGCCGCGCTGCCCGGTGTACGCCGTCTTCAGGGACGGCCGCTGGTCGGAGCGCCGGCGGCTGGCCTGGGACGACCCGCGCGGCGCCACGATCTACACGAACAACTGCGGCCAACGGGAGGTGCTGGAGGACGGCAGCATCGCCTTTGTGATGTCATTCGGCCCGAAGCCCACGGCGCGCTCCGCCGCAGGGGTGCGCTGCTCCTTTGATGGTGAAACGCTGGAGATCCGGCAGGTGGGCCGGGATATCCGGCATGCGGCGGGGCGCGGCCTGCTGGAGCCCTCCCTGGTGCGCTACCGCGGCCGCTTTTACGTCACGCTGCGCGCGGAGGACGGTCGCGGCTATGTGGCGGGCAGTGATGACGGGCTGGACTTTGCGGAGAAGCAGCCCTGGTGCTGGGATGACGGCACGCCGCTGGACATGAGCACCACGCAGCAGCACTGGCTGCCGCACAGCGAGGCGCTGCACCTGGTCTACACCCGCCAGGATGCCACCAACACAAAGGTGATCCGCTGGCGCTCCCCGCTCTTCATGGCGCAGGTCGATCTGCAAACCCTGCGCCTCATCCGCGCCACGGAGCGCGTGGTGCTGCCGCTCGTGGGGGATGGCGTGAACGCCGCCGCCGAGGTGCCCCTGATGGGCAATTTCCAGACGACGAACATCACGCCCGATGAATCCTGGGTGACGGACGGCGAGATGACGCCCAAGCACGGCTACCGGGGTGATCTGGTGCTGGGACGCATCCGCTGGAGCCGGCCCAATTCACTGCTCTAACAGGCTGCTGAAAAACGCCATCACCAGCCACTGGCCGGTGCCACAGCAGCGCGAGCACCTGCGCTGTAGATCGGGGCAGTGACCCGGTCCGCAGGTCTTGCGGTGTTTTTCAGCGGCCTGCTAAGCGCCAGGTGACGCGGATGATCCCGGCGGCGGCCAGGGCACCGACGAGATTGGACACCATGTCCCAGGCGGTGTTTTCGTAGCCGCCGACGTTGGTGTTTGGAATGGTGAGCACGGCGATGAACTCCAGCACCTCATTGAGCGCGCCAAAGCCCATGCCCGCCGCCGCGCACAGCGTGAGCATGCCAAAGGTGGGCCGCACCGCGCCGCCGTCCGGCTGGCGCAGCGCGGTGCGCAGCACATGCCAGCACAGCCAGGTGGTGATGCCGAAGCCGTAGGCATGGATGAGGTGGTCGTACTTCAGCCGCTCCGGGATGAACCACAGGCTGTAGAGCACGGCGTGCTCCCCGTTGTAGGGCCAGCCCGCCGGCAGCGGCACCAGACCGCCGGCCATGTGGCCCAGCCCCCAGGCGGAGAAGGCCCACAGCAGCCCCTGGGTGAGCCGCACGCGCCGGTGTACCACCGTCATCACCGCGATGAGCACGAGCATGACGGCGATGTAGAAGATGAACTCGCCATTGCGCCGCGCCACGAACACCGCCGCGGCCGCGGCCATGTAGGCGCCATTGAACAGGAAGACCGGCAGCAGGCGGGGAGGCGGCGGAGTGCTCATGCCCGCATGATGCGGCCGTAGGGCCGCCGCTGGCAAGCGCTTCCTTGGCCCCGGTTGACTGGCATGCGCCCTGCTGCATCCTGCGCCCCCTCTCCCCGCATGAAATCCTCCCTCCGGTTTGCCTTCACCACTCTCGCAGCCCTCGTCGCCTCGCCCAGCCTCGCGCAGACGCCCCTGGGCACGGTGCGCGGCTTTGCGGATCTGGAGAAGGTGGCCGCGGAGATGGCCGCGCGTCCGTATCAAGCGCCCACGCAGCAGCTCGACCCGTTTTTCGAGGGCCTGAAATACGACGGGCACCGCCAGATCCGCTTCCTGCGGGACAAGGCGCTCTTTGCCGGCCTGGGGGACACGTACCGCGTGGAGTTCTTCCATCCCGGCTGGATGTTCAAGAAGCCGGTGGTGTTTCATGCCATGCAGGCCGCGCGGACGGTGGAGGTGCCGTTTGACCGCGCCCATTTTGAATACGGGGAGCTGAAGGTGCCGGTGGACGCGAAAAACCCCGTCGGCTACGCGGGCTTTCGCGTGCTGGCGCCGGACTCGCTGGTGAAGCGGCCCTTTGAGTTCATGGTCTTCATGGGGGCGAGTTACTTCCGCGCAGTGACGACGGAGCTGGGGTACGGCATCTCCGCGCGCGGCATCGCGGTGAACACGGTGGGCGGGGAACCGGAGGAGTTCCCGGACTTCACGCATTTCTGGTTCCAGCAGCCAAAACCGGGGGACGCGTCCTTCAAGCTGCTGGCGCTGCTCAACGGGCCGAGCATCACGGGCGCGTATGAGTTTGAATCCCTGCCCGGCAAGACCACGGAGATGAAGATCAAGGCCACGCTGCATCTGCGGCGGCCGGTGAAGATGCTCGGCATCGCGCCCTTCTCGAGCATGTTCTGGTTCGGCGAGAACTCGCACCCGAAGCCCTACGACTTCCGCCCGGAGGTGCATGACTCCGACGGCCTGCAAATCGAGATCGAGGGCGGTCCGGCGATCTGGCGGCCGCTGGATGTCAGCCGCGACCTGCGCATGAGCATCTTCGAAACGGACAAGCTGAAGGGCTTTGGCCTGGCGGAGCGCGACCGCGACTTCAACAACTTCCAGGACCTCGAGGCCGTGTACCACCGCCGCCCCGCCGTGTGGGTGGAGCCGGTGAAGGGGTTCGGCAAAGGCTCCGTGGCGCTCGTCGAGCTCTCCACCGGCGAGGAGACCTGGGACAACATCGTGGCGATGTGGAAGCCGGACAAACTGCCCGCCACGCCCGCGGAGCCGATGCAGGTGGAGTACAAGCTGCACTGGCTGGACCAGCACGAGCCGCCCGGCGGCCTGTGCAAGGTCACCAGCACGCGCCGCGGCTTTGTGATGGACTCTGACGACCATCTTTATGTGATCGACTTCGCCAAGGGCGCTGAGGATGGCTCCACGAAGCCGAAGGACTGGACGCCGGACATCGACGTGGTGCTCAGCGGCGGCGAGGGCAAGGTGCTGGACAAGCGCGTGATGAAAAACAGCGAGACCGGCGGCTGGCGCGCCTTTTTCAAGCTCGACGTGCCGGAGAAGACGAACCTCCTGGAGATCATGATGGAGCTGAAGGACGGCGCGAAGGTGATCTCGGAGCGCTGGATGTACCAGTGGCGGCGATAACTCTCCTGTTGGAGTGATGGTGTCGTCGAGTGTTGTTTCAGCACTCCATCACTCCACTACTCCGTTTCCGTTGGTGCTCACGACCGCGGCGAGCGCCCGCTCCACGCCTTGTAGGCGCGGGAAAAATGCGCGGCGGACTTGTAGCCCAGCTCGGCGGCCACGTTTTTCACCAGCGCCTCCGGCTGGCGCAGCTTGATCGCGGCCTGGGAGAGCTTCAGCCGCGTGAGGCAGGTCAGCGGGGTCTCCGTGTCGTACCGCTGAAACAAGCGCGTGAAATACGCGGCGGAGACGTGGCAGGCCCTCGCCGCCTGCTCGATGCTGCTGAGCACGGGGTAATTGCGCAGCAGATGGCCGCGGCAGCGCAGGTAGGTGGCGTAGGCGGGATCGAATTTCGTCGTGGCGGGCTGGCGGCTGTCCGCGCAAAGCACCAGCGCGTGCTCCACCGCCACGCAGGCCGCGCGCAGGCCGAAAGGACCGCCGCGCAGCGCGTGGTCGATCACCTCCTCCAGCAGCGTGATCACGCGCGCCGCGTCGGACACGCGGATGACGCTCCCGGCGGCCAGGTTCAGCTCCTCCATGAGCGCGACGGCGCGTCTGCCGGTGAAATTGAAGAAGTACTTCACCATTGGCTCCTCCGCGCTGCTGCGGATCACATGCGGGATGCTGGAATCGAACACAAAGGCATGCCCCGCCTCGATGTCGTGCTTTCGGTTCGCCAGCGTCACGCTGCCACGGCCACGCGAGACGAGCTCGAAGGCCAGAAACGGAAAATCACGGCGGTCCACGACGAAATCCGCCGCGCACCACTCGCAGCCGCCGCCCACGAGGCAGAGTGCCCCGGCATCGCGCTGGCGCTCCTGCCAGTCCGGCAGGAAAAAACGGCGCGTGCGCACGACTTGCGTCGAAAAGTAGTCGGCCTGGTCGGTGGCGGGCATGGCGGAGACTGCATGATTCCGGCTCACACTTCCACCGGATGCTCAGGGCCTGGCAAAACGAGCTGGTAGAGGGCCAGATCGAGCCAGCGGCCAAATTTGTAGCCTGCATGGCGGATGCTGCCGCAGGGCTCAAAGCCTGCTTTCGCGTGCAAGGCAATGCTGGTGGCGTTTTCCGCGTCGATGACGCCGATCATCATGTGGTAGCCCTGCGCCGTCGCGCGCTCGATGAGGCGCAGCAGGAGCTGTTTTCCCAGTCCGCGGCCGCGAAAGCGCGCATCGACATAGATCGAGTGCTCGACGCTGTACTTGTAGGCCGCATGCGGACGAAACGGCCCGTAACTGCCGAAACCCATCAACACGCCGTTTTCATCCAGCGCGCCGATCACGGGCAGGTTTTTCGCCTCTTTCGTCGCGAACCACGCATCCATGATCTCCGGCGTACGCGGCTGGTAGTCGTAGAGCGCCGTCGAGTTCACGATGGCCTCGTTGAAGATGGCACGGATGGCCTCCGAGTGCTCGCGGCCGCAGTCGATCCAGGTCATGCAGGTGTGGAGCAGGTCATTTTTTCTTCGGCGGCTCTGGCAGCGCCTGAAGCGGCGTGGTGTCGATGGTGGATTCGATGCCGCGCAGAATCTTGTCCGTGAACTGCTGCCCGCGCACTTTCACCTCCGGATGATTGACGGAGCCATGGCCGCCGTCGGTGATCGGCACGAGCAGCGAGGTGATGCCTGTCTTTTGCAGCGCCGCGTGAATGGCCTCCGCATGCCGGTAGGCCACGCGCTGGTCCTTCGTCCCGTGGAAATGGATGAAGGGCGGATCGTCTTTGGTCACATGCGTCACCGGTGAGGCCGCCCTTGCCTCCGCAGGCTTGTCCGGTGCGTTTCCACCGAGCAGGCCGCTCACCGCGTCGTCTTTCCAGACCGGCTGGCCTTCCTTGTCGAACATGAGCGCCTGCGTGAAGTCCTCAGGCCCGCAGAGATTCACCACGCACTGCACGCGGCTGCTGTGGCCCGTATGCGGCCCCAGATCGCCCTCCAGTTCCTTCACATCGCCGCTGGTGCCGAGCAGCGAGGACAGATGCCCGCCCGCCGAGCTGCCCCACACGGCGATCTTGTCCGCATCGAGGTTGTATTCCTTCGCATGCGCGCGAATCCACCGGATCGCTGCCTTGCAATCATGCACCTGCGCCGGCCACGATGCTTCCTTGGAAAGCCGGTAGCCCACGGTGACCGCCGCATAGTCGCCTGTGCGCGCGAGCTGGATCGCCTGTGCCGCATAGCCCAGGCGGTCGCCATTCACCCAGCCGCCGCCATGGATCAGCGCCACGACGGGCAGCGCTTTGTCGTTGTTCCGTTTTACCGGCACATACACATCCACCATCTGCTTTGGGTTCGTGTTGCCGGCATAGGGCTGGTCGAGCTTCACCATGACGCCGGACTTCTCCGCATTGGTGGCCACGCTTTGCTTTTGCGCGGAAAAGTCCTGTGCCCAGGCGGGCGGCACGACGAGAAGAAGGAACAGCAGAGGGTGTTTCATGGTGCGGGTAGAACGTGGAAGCCGGGGGCAACTAACGGCGATGTGTTTGCTCACCGGGACAAAGGCACATTGAGGGCTTCATTCGATTCAGCGATCCGTCGCGATCAAGCCGAGTTCGCGCTCTTTCTCCGGCTGCGTGCGCAGCAGGGCGGTTTGCAGCATGGCGAGCGCCAGCGTGTCGCTGCGGGAGGCGGCAGAGTAGAGGTTTTCACGCACGGAGGCGTGGGGCAGCGGGCTGTCATCCGGCCAGAACTTCCTCGTGGCCCAGGCGGTGAACCATTCCGCCCGCGCGAGGTACTTTTCATCCTGCGTAAGTTTGAAGGCGGCATTCAGCAGCACGATCACATTGCCGATGGAGCCGGATTCGATGTCCGGCGCGCGCTGGCCTTCCTTCACCGGCTCGTTCAGCCCCGCATCGGGATCGGCGGTGAGATAATGATCCGCGCAGGCGGTGAGCAGCTTCTTGTAGCCTTCGTTTCCGGTCTGCTGATGGCGCGCGATGAGCGTGGGCACGAGCCAGGTGTGCGGATGCTGCCCGGTGTAGGCGGAGCGCCAGCCGCCGGTGTATGGAATGCGGCGTGGCGGCTTGCCGGCATCCAGTTCCTCCTTCGACTGCCAGTATTCCGCCGGTTGCAGCGTCGTGGGATCACAAAAGAGCACGAAACCTTTGCCGCCGGGGCCGGGATCGTGCGGCGTGGCGAGGAAGGCCTTGTCCGCGCTTTCCGCGAGCGCGATCATGCGTTGTTTCAACGCCTCAGGCATCGCAGGCGCGGCATCATGCAGCTCGATGGCGAGCCCAAGCGGGCTCTGTGTGTAGATGTACTGCGTTTTGCGCCCGTCTTTGTCGAAGGCGAAATCGCCCGAGCCATGCGGGATCGCACCGGATTCCGGGTCGCGGCAGGACTCATACATGGCGACGAGCTTTTCGATGGCCTCGAGGATCTCCGGATCCTTCGTGTGCCGGTAATCAGCGCCCCAGGCGGCGATGTAAAAGCCGCCATGCCGCGGAAAATCCATCCCGCGCCGGCTCGGCGTCTTGCTTGAGATCATCGCATGGCGTGAGAAGGAAACCTTGCCGCCCGTGTGGTCAATCTGATGACGCCACAACGCCTGCGCGAAACGGTGGCAGGCCTCCGGTGCCATCCGCCACGATTTGTCCCAAAAGATCCACGGGCGGTAAAACTCGTGGATCATGCCGGACTGCGGATCGTCAGGCCGGAATCCACCCGGCGCGTTTTGCAGCACATCCCAGCCGAGATGCTCCCCCCAGCAGAAGAAGCCGTATTTCGGCTCCTGGCAGTGTTTCAGGAAGTAATCGACGACACGGTCTGCCTCGCGCGCATACTTCGCCTCGCCGGAGATTTTGCCCAGCGCATAGAAGAGCTGATACAGATTCAGATCGTGATGGATGTTCGCGATGGTTTTAAACTCCTGCGGCACGCGGGCGGTGACGAGATTGCCCACCTTGAAGCGAGGAATCTGAAATTTGTCCCGTGTGAGCGCGATGGGAAAGAGCGGCACGTCCGGATGGGGCAGATTCGCGCGGCTCTTCTCGATCATCGCATCCGCAAAGCGTCTCACGAGCGCGATCGAGTCAGGCGCGGCCTCGGTGCCGCGGATTTCTCCGGCGGTGAAAACAAGAAACAGGGCTAGAAGTGGGCGCATCTGCCCCTCAACGAGGAAAACAGATGCTTCTAGCGGCACGGCAGGCTCCGGATCACCGGGCGTCCAGCAACGACAACCGCTCCCACGCCGCCTCCACCCAGAAGAACTGCGAATAGTAGAGTTTGGTGTAGTCGTAGTGCGCGATCACTTTCTCCACCCCGGCGCGGTGTTGCTTCAAAAGCGCCGCGTCAGGCAGCAGCGTGACGATCCAGGCGGCGGCGGCCGGCTCGCGGATGAAGGCGGTCTCTTTCCCACGACGCGGCGCGACTTTGAGGAAGCTCTTAATCTGCACCATGGCGAGTTCCTGGGCCTCCTTCTCGGTCGTTTGCGGTTTCCATTCGGCGTTCATCACGCGCCAGTTCATCTCAAAGGGGCTCGTGTCGGCGTTGTCCCACTTCTGCGCGAGCGGGAGGGCCTCGGAGGCCAGTTTTGCGCTCGCGGCGAGACCTTTGGCGTAAACCGACTTCAACCCGGCATCGCTCTCCATTTCCCAAAGGCCGCGCAGAGCGCCCACGGCGGCGCAGGAGGTCCAGTTGTGTGTTTTCGAATACCAAAAGACCATGCCGCCCTCGCAGATCTCGCGCTTCGTGAGGTTCTTTTCGCCGCCGCGTTTCGCGAGTTCGTCGAGATACATGCTTTGCCATTTCGCGTCGCCCGTGACGGCGTGGAGCGCCCTCATGGTGAAGAGCTTGCGGCTGACTTCCTCGAAGTGAAAGCCCTCAAAGCTGCCGCGCGTGCCGAAGGGCGGCTCCGCGGGCATTTTCCAGCCGAGGCGCACGATCTCCTCCGCGGTCGTCACGAGATGTTGCGTGATTTTCGCCTTCTCCGCCTCCGTGGCGATGCCGGACTGCCAGTAACGCCACAGGCCGAGGAACCATGGCAACGTCTGGTCGTTCGAGCCCACCGGATAGTGCGATTTGCCGTCCGTGCTCACACCGCGCCCGACAAAGCCCTTCACGTCGCTGATCGAGTTCAGCAAAAGCAGGCCCTCCATGAGCTTGCGTGCCTTTGCGGCATCGTCCGCAGACCGTGTGCGCTTCCAGCGCAGGATCGCGGCATCCATGTAGAGGCCGTTGAACATGGCGCCGTTCTCGATCGGCGCCCACCAGCCCAGCGCGTTGGGTTTCCCCTCGCGACATTCCTCCGGAGTCGGCAGCGAAACCTTCCCGTCCATGTCGGCGAAGTCGATCATGATGCCGTAAGCGTCGATGAAGCGACGCCAGATCTCATCGTGCGCTTTTTGCGAAGCACTGGCGACCGTGTCGGCACGGGCGGGGCTCAGAAACAACGCGAAGGACAAGAGAATCGGGAGTCGATGCATGATGAAGGAGCGTTCATTCTGAGTCCGTTCTTCCGGCATGTCACGCCTGCTTTGCCTTGCGGCCCTTTTTGCCTCCGCGCTCCACGCACAAGAAATCGATCCGGTCGCGCCGTGGTCGAAAGAGGTCTCCATCCAGCCGGTGAGCCGCGTGGAGGGCCGTCACAGCATTCACACCTACTACGTCACGAATCCCGAGAGCCCGGATGGCCGGCACGTGCTGTTTTTCACCTCCACGCATCCGGCGGGCTATGTCGGCGAGGTGCGCATCCTCGAACGCGCGACCGGCAAAGAGACCGTGCTCGCCGAGAACGTGCATACGGAGGACGCGCATCGCACGGCCTGCCAGCAATGGCTCGCGGGCGGCCGTTTGGTCGCGTTTCATGAGGTGGTGGAGAAAAAGTGGCGCGTGGTCGTGGTCGATGTCGCCACGAAGGAGCGGAAGATCGTCGCGGAGGACCGCCAGGTTGGCTTTGGACATCCCACGGGTGATTTGCTGCCGATGTACAGCTGCCACTGGAATCCAGGGCCGAATCGCGACCTCTACGTCTGGGACGCGAAGACAGGCGAGACGCGCGTGGCGCTGAAAATCGCCGCTGTGGAGGCCCAGCATGGCGAATGGCTGCAAAAAGAGTTCAGTGGCAAACCCACCTCGGTTTTTTTTCCGGTACTCAGCCCCGATTTGAAGCGCGCGTTCTTCAAAATCGCCGCAGGCAATGGCGGTGACGATTACATGTCGAAAAACGCCAGCCATCGGCAGGGATGCGTGTGTTTCGATCTGGAAACCGCGCAGATGAAGTGGTTCCGCCAGCAATGGGGCCATCCCGCGTGGCATCCGGACTCGCGGCACATTTTTGAAATGGGCAATATCATGTTCGACACGGACATCGGCTCGCCCGCACGCTACACAAAGCTCAAGGACGTGCCGAACCTCCGCGGCTCGCATCCGTCCGTGAGCCCCGACGGCCTCCTCATGGTCACGGACGGCTACAGCGAGGCCGCGGGCGGCAAACCGAAGGAGTGGGGCATCATGGTCGCCGACATGCGCGGCGGCAAATGGGTGCTGCTCCACAGCTTCGACCAGAGCCAGGGCGCGAAGTCCTGGCGGCGCAATGATCCGCATCCGGCCTTCAGCGCCGACGGCAGACGCATCTACTACAACGTCAGCGACGGCCCATGGACACGCCTCATGGTGGCGGAGCGCAAGTAGGAAGGACGCGGCCGGATCAGAACACGATGGGCACCGGCACCATCTTCACACCACCAGCGCCGAGCGGATTGCCCTTCGTTTCCTCGATTTCATCCACCACGCCGTCCTTGAAGCTCAGCGCCAGCGTTCCCACCTCCACTTTCACATAGATCACCGTCTGCACGAGCTGCCCGAAGGCATCACGCGTCGTGGTGACCTGCGGCACCTTTTCAAACATGGCGTACTCGAGGCGCTCCTGCTTCCCTGCGGCATTGATCTTCGCGCTGGTGCGCGTGGGCCTGCCGAGGGACGCCTGCACCTCCTCGCTGGTCATGCCGAGGGCCACCTGGTTGTTTTTGATGAGCTCCGCCACCTGCTGCGTGCGCTCGAAGAGCTTCTTCAGTTTGTCCGCCAGCATCGGGTCCCTCGACAGCACGTCGGCCTGCTTTACCCAGCCCGCCACATCCGCATGGCGCGCGCGGCCGCGCACGCGGTAGGCCGTGTCGCTCATCGCCACAAGCGTGACGGGCACGCCGGGCGCAAAGCTGCCAATGGCACGCTCGAACTTGTTCGTGGTATAGACCGGCGTCTCCGCCTGGATGCGCACGAGGATGGGTTTGGGCGTGAGTCCCTCCACGGAGAATGTCCCCGGCTCCTGCGGAAGCGTCGAAGGACGTGGTTTGGCGAGCTGCGCGGCGGCGTTGCCGACGGCCAGGAGTCCCAAGGCGGCGAATAGGAGGCGTTTCATGGCGGTTGTGGGGAGAATACCCGACTCCGACGGCTTCGGGCAACCTTTTGTTCGACGGCCCGAGGCTTTCGCGTATCCCTTGGCCCCCACCAGACCATGCCCAACGGACCCCTTTCCACCAAGCTCTTCGATCTCGCCAAGCAGTACATCCCCGGCGGCGTGAACTCGCCCGTGCGCGCCTTCCGCAATGTCGGCGGCGACCCGTTTTTCGTGAAGCGGGCCAAAGGCTGCCGCATCTACGACGTGGATGACCGCTGCATGATCGACTACGTCGGCACCTGGGGCCCGGCGATCCTTGGCCATGCGCCGATTCCCGTCATTGAGGCGATCCATCGCGCTGCCAAGGAAGGCGTCAGCTTTGGCATTCCGAACCTGTTCGAAGTCGAGATGGCCAAAACGATCTGCGAATGGGTGCCGAGCATCCAAAAAGTGCGCATGGTGAGCAGCGGCACGGAGGCGACGATGAGCGCGATCCGCCTCGCGCGTGGTTTCACGAAGCGCGACCGCCTGGTGAAATTCGACGGCTGCTACCACGGCCACAGCGACAGTCTTTTGGTCGCCGCGGGCAGCGGAGCGCTCACGCATGGCAATCCGGACAGCGCCGGCGTGCCGAAGGATTTTGCCGCTTTGACGAGCGTTTTGCCCTTCAACGACGAAGCGGCCCTGGAGGAGCTTTTTGAGAAACAAGGCCACGAAATCGCCTGCGTGATCGTCGAGCCGTATCCGGCCAACGCGGGCCTCATTTTACCAAAACCGGGCTTTTTGGCCAAACTGCGCGAAATCACCGCGAAACATGGTGCGCTGCTCATTTTCGATGAAGTGATGACCGGCTTCCGCCTCGCCAAAGGTGGTGTGCAGGAACTGGAGAAGATCACGCCGGATTTGACCTGTCTCGGCAAGGTGATCGGCGGCGGTTTGCCCGTCGGTGCCTTCGGTGGACGTGCGGATGTGATGGATCATCTAGCGCCGATCGGTCCGGTGTATCAGGCGGGCACCTTGAGCGGCAATCCGGTGGCGCTAGCGGCCGGCCTCGCGCAGCTGCGCGAGATCGAAAGGCTCGGCGGCTACTCCTTGCTCGAAAATCTCGGCCAGACCATGGAGGACGCCGTGCTTGACGTGCTCAAGAAGAAGGGCCTCGGCTACAAGTGGTATCGCAAAGGCAGCATGTTCTGCCTCTTCTTCACCGAGAAGGACGTGCACAGCCTGCAAGACGCCAAAACGAGCGATCTGGCGGCCTTCCGCAAATTCTTCCACCACTGCCTCGACAACGGCGTGTACTTCGCACCGAGCCAGTTCGAGACCGGCTTCATCAGCATGGCCCACAGCAAGGTGGACCTTGACCAGACCGCCGAAGTCGCCGCCGCGGCGCTGGCGGCGCTTTGATATTCACGATCATGAACGAGCCCAAATTCGCTGTCGCCCAACTCGATGAAATCACGCCGACGCCTTGCCCGTGTGGCCAGGCGAGAAGGGCCTTCAAGGAGCCTTGGAACACGCTGGCGACGGTGCATCTGACGGACATCCATGCGGATTCGAAGGCGCACTGGCATGAGAAGATGACGGAGATCTACATCGTGCTGGAAGGCGAAGGCCATCTGGAGGCCGACGGGCAGATCATTCCTCTGAAACCGATGACGGCGGTGATGATCCGGCCGGGTTGCGTGCATCGCGCGGTGGGAAAGCTGAAGATCATCAACGTGCCGATGCCGCCGTTTGATCCGGCGGATGAGTTTGAGGTGTAGCTTTTACCGCAGCGTGACGAAGTCGTTGTGGTTCAGCAGGGCCTGCAAAAATTGCGGGCGACTTTTGTGATTGCGCTCAATCTGTGACGGCATGTGTGCAGGCATAGCGCCTGCACTGCCTGCAAACGATGAAGTGATGGCAGTCTCCTTCGATGCGGGATTCTTCTTTTTCCATGTGGACACCGCAATTCGCACAGCGAACCTTCCGTCGATGCGCCCCAAGAAACAGTCCTGCGGCGGCCATGGACAACATGAAGAGAAAGAACCCCGCAGAACCCACCCATGAGGCTTTCCACAGTCCCGAAACGATGGTGGGGATCAATCCGATGGCTGCAATCACCACGCACCACTTGGTGGCATGAACGCGTCGTTGGCGACTGGCATCCAGCACTGCTTGTGCCTGCTGATCCAAACTGAAAGAAGGATCGGGATAAGATATGACACTGCGATTCGTCATCGTTGTTCAAGTTCAACGCAGCGTGACGAAGTCGTTGTGGTTCAGCAGGGCCTGCAAAAAGAGCGGACGGTTGTTCTTCAGCGCGGTGAGGGCTTCGAGGCTGACTTGGTGTTCTTTCTCCGTGGGGGCGCGGTTGAGGATGGTTTGGAAGGCGCGACGGATGAAGTCGGCGGGCGCGGCGGCGCGGAGTTTTTCAGCGAGGGCATCGGCGGTGGCCCGGCTGAGCTGGCTGTTCGTGAGGGCGAGGGCCTGCTGCGGGACGACGCTTTCATTGCGGCGGTAGCATTCGAGGACGTTGGCGTTGTCGAAGGCACCGAGGAAGCGGTGCTCGGTGTCGGGTGTCTGCACGAAATAGAGGCTGCGGCGCGGCGTGCTCTCGGCCTTGTCGGGATCGAGGCTGGGACCGCCGAGGGTGAGATCGAGTTTGCCGCCGAGGGCGAACAGGGCATCGCGCACCGATTGGGATTCGAGACGGCGCGGGTTCATGCGCCAGAGGAAGATGTTGTCAGGATCGGTGGCGAGCGTGCGCGCATCGGCGGCAGCATTGCTGGAGCTGCGGCGGTAGAGATCGCTGAGGACGATCTGCTTGATGAGCCACTTCAGGCTCCAGCCGTTGTCCATGAAGCCCACGGCGAGGGTGTCGAGGATGTCCTGCTGCGCGGGAGCGGGAGCTCGCAGGCCGAAATCGCTCACGTCCGGCACGAAGCTGGAGCCGGTGAGCCGCATCCACACTTGATTGACGAGCACGCGGGCGGTGAGCGGGTTCCGTTTGTCGGCGATCCATTGCGCCAAAGCGAGCCGACGACCGGTGCTGGTGGCGGGATAAGTTTGGACCTTGGTGTTGTCGGGATCATCGGGGCCTTCTTGAGCTTTGAGAGAGGCGAGCAGCGGGGTGTAGGCCTCGCCGGGTTCCTTGAGTTTCTTTTGCGCGGCCGCGACGGCATCCTGCGCGGCTTTGCGCTTCTTCGCGTCGGCCTTGGCATCGAGCGCGGCGAGGTCGGCCTCGGCTTTGGCGAGCTTGAACTGGGCCTCGGCGAGCGCAGCGGCCTTAGCGAGGGCTTTGTCGCCCTTCTTGCTTTCGGCGGCGAAGGCGGAGCGGAGCATCGCGGGCTTCAGTTTCGCGGCGGTGAGTTGTTTTTCGATGGCGGGCGAGTTCGATGAAGCGAGCACGGCATCGGCAGGCAGGGTCTCGAGATCGAAGCTGTGAAACTCGACTTCGGCATCGAAGGCGGCGAGGGCCATGGCGCCGGACACGCGTGGTTTGGTGAGGGTGTAAGTGATGATCTGTTTTCCATCGACACCGACCTGGACCAACTGGCCAAGTGCGCGGACATGGAGCGTGTGGCGTTCGTTTTCCTTCACGGGCAGAGCGTGGCTTCCTCCGGCGGGGTAGCTGGCCTGGCCGTTTTCGCCGGGAGCGATCTGTACTTTGGAGCCGCCCTGCACGGCGCTGAGGTAAACAAGCACATCGCTATGCTCCGCGAGGTCGAAGACGAGGCCGACGGACTTCCATTTTTGCCCTCCGCGAATGGTGAAGCTCACCTTGGCATCAAAATCAGCCGGTGGCGTCGTGGTGAGCTGCATGAGGCGGCGTTCCGCACCAGTCTGCGATTGGCGGAGCGAGCCATTTTCGTGCTTCCAGGTGCCGGAGATGGCTTTCCATGTCTCGGAGCGAGGTTTGCTGAAATCATCGCGGAGGATGGTTTGAGGCGTCGTGCTAGCTGCTGAGGCTTTTGGCTTGCTAGGCCGTTGTTTTTCCAAGGCCGCGATTTCTGCTTCCGCGGCAGCGAGGTGGTCTTGGAGCACGAAGGGCTGCAAAAAGGGCTGCGAGATGGTTTTCGGCAGCGTGATGCTTTTTGGTGTGAAGGAGGCAAATTCGAGCACGCCGGGGATGCCGGGCGTCATGGGCTTGGATTTGTCCTCGTTCTTCTCATCGCCGCGGACGTGACGGAAAGTGGGGCGGTCGAGGTGGAGGTCGAAGACGCGTGGCAGGCCGTCTTTTTCGAAATCGGTGACGCCGGGCAGCGGATCGAGGCGCACATGCAGCGGCTCGAAGACGGCGCGGAGGCGGTAGTAATCAGCCTGGTCGATGGGGTCGTATTTGTGATCGTGGCACTTCACGCACTGCATCGTGAGGCCGAGGAAGGCGCGGGAGGTATGCTCGAGCGTCTCATCGAGCCAGGTGGTGCGGTTGAAGAGGTAGTAGCTGCGGGCGAGGAAGCCGGTGGCACGCAGCATCGAGCGATCCTCCGGCG
Source organism: Verrucomicrobiaceae bacterium (assembly GCA_015075365.1). Lineage (GTDB taxonomy): Bacteria > Verrucomicrobiota > Verrucomicrobiia > Verrucomicrobiales > Verrucomicrobiaceae > Prosthecobacter. The sequence goes on along the minus strand of JABTUN010000001.1, from coordinate 2,314,234 downwards.
CGAGCTCGTCCGCGGCGAGCTGCTCGATGATCATGCGGTCGTAGCCTTTGTCCGCGTTGAGGCTTTCGATGATCCAGTCACGCCAGTGCCAAATATGTTTTTGAGAATGGCGGAGCTGCGCACCGAGCCCATACCAGTCGCAGTAACGCCAGATGTCCATGAAGTGACGTGCCCAGCGCTCTCCGAATTGGGGTGAGGCGAGGAGACGATCAATGAGCTGCGCGTCCGACAGGTCTGACATGTCGGACGAGTCCGACGGTGGGAGGCCGGTCAGATCGAAATAGACGCGGCGAAGCCACACCTCGTGCGCCGCGGCAGGCTGGGGCTTGAGCTGCTTTGTGGCGAGGTGCGCGGCGTGCAGGGCGTCGATGACCGAGGACATTTCAGGTTTCAGGTTCCAAGTTTCAGGATGCTCGGGCGCGGTGCCATTGGAAGGCTTGGCACGTGAAACCTGAAACTTGGAACTTGGAACCGCCGCCTTCGGCACCTGATAGGCCCAGTGGGCCCGCGGATCGGCCTCGGGCTGTTCATCGGTGATGCCCGGAGCTCCGGCGGCGATCCACTCACGCACCTTGGCGACCTGCTCGGCATTGAACAACGCGCCCTCGCCCTCGGGCGGCATGCGGTCAGACTTGTCGGTGGTGGTGAGGCGGTCGAGCAGGTGCTTGGTGGCATCGCCGTTGTCTCCGCCGGTTTTCAGCAGCGCGACGGTGTCGAGCCGCAGGCCGGCTTTTTGCTTCAAGGCGCCGTGGCAGGCATAGCAGCGCTCCTTGAGCAGCGGCTTGATGTCCTTCGCATAGTCCACCGCCATCGCGGTGGAGGCGAGAGCGGCGAAGGCGAGGCTGGTGGTGCGAATGGACACGCTGTTCATACGGCGCGGCCCGGCGTGTTTTGGCGAAGCAATGCCCGCTTGCGCAAGTTCTGATGGTGGCTATGACTCGCGGCATGTTCACCTCGCAGACCAGTTTTCTTGCAGCGTGGGCGGCCGCATAACGAAGGCCGCCGGGAACATCATGGACGTGCGCCCAAGCAGTTGAGCTGACTTCACGGCTCCTCTCCGCGTGCTCCTCAAACGCCTTCCACGCGGCCTTGTGCCGCGATTCACCCTGCGTGGAGGGCGCTGCCTTGCCCGGGCGAATCGCGGCCGTTTTCCATCATGAATCTCATGCGTCTCCCGCTGCGTCTCAAAGCGGGCCATATCAACCGCCTGCGCCTGGAACAGATTCCGGCCGCGAGGCGTTCGAACCTCGTCTGCCCTGCTGGATCCGAAGACACTGGCTGGCGAATCACCACCCTGCGCTGCCTGGAGGAACCCTGGCAGAGGCTCGCCTGCGCCGGGTTCAATCCGCGCACCCTGGCGGATGTGCTCATCGTGCGGCACGCGCTGCCAGCGGTGGCCGAGCCTTTGCGCGGTCCGCTGCCGCGACGCTGGTGCGGCCGGGATCTGCGCCCGTGGCTGACCGATGCGCAGGCGCGTGGCGAGCTGCTGAGGCTGCTGCAGCCGCACCGAAAAGCCGCGTGCAAGCTGCTGGCGATGGAGTTTCCAGACGCGAACGCATCACTCCTGGAAGTGGAGGAGGTGGTCTCCTGCCGCGCTGCGGAGCTTTGGCAGCCGTGGCTGCGGCATCGCGGCCTGTTTTGCGATGTGGCGCTCGAATCCGGGCTCTTGATGCTCCGTGAAGGCCATGAACCGGACCGAGAAGCGCTCACGGCGATGCTTTTGCAGGAGGGCGACCTGGGATGGCTGCCGTTGATCGCCCGGCAACCGGTGGAGCTGCGGCTCTCCTGGCTGCGCATGCTGGTGGAGACCGGGCGTCACCGGCAGGCACCGCCGCATAGCATGAGGCGGCTGATGGAAACCCTGCGTCACGCGGTGGAGCGGCCGCTGCACGCGCGCACGGCCAAGATTTGCCTCATGAGCCTGGCGAACGGCTGCACGCCGCGTTTTGTGGCGATGGCGCTACGGTTTCATGTGCGCTGGAAGCTCGATTTTCAGACGCTGGGCCGTCCGGCGCATGAGCCGGCCCATCGCGAGCTGAACAAAGTGATGCAGAGCGGCATCTCCAACTGGGTGCGCAAGCCACAGAACCTCTGGAGGCAGGCCACGAGGCTGCAGGACTGGTCCTCCGCGGTGCGACGGCTGTTTCATCATCCGAGGCCGCGAGGCGTGCATGAGGCCGTGCTGGAGGCGATGCAGAGCATCGAGCGCCGAAGCCGTCGGAAAGCCTCGAAATGGCCGAACTGGCTGGCAGGCTGGGATGACATGCTGCGTGAGCTGGATGCGACACCACGGGCCAAACAGCCCTTCGCCCTCGCTTTGATCCGTGCCTGGCGGATGGACCCGGAACACGATTCGATGAGCCTGCATTCCACACGGCAACTGCTGCGCTGGCTGAGGCGGGCACGTGATTTTGAGAAGCTGCAAGACGACAGCGTGGCGAAAATCATCGAGGCGGTCTGGAACAGCCTGCCCGAGGAGGACGAGGAGACGCTGCCAGGTCTGCCGGAAAGCATCTGGCTCCAAATGCGGGCCGGCCTCGTGGGCTACTCCGCGTGCTCCAACGCCATGCGCGGCATCTGGCACGCCCGCTCGCTGAAGCGAGGCGTGATGGCCGGCATGCTGGCCTCCGCGCCGCTTGAATGGCTGCGCACGATGCGGCGCATCGGCGAGCTGGACTGGCGCGAGCGCAAGGAGTTGTGGCAGGCCTTTCGCGAGCATCCGCTCATGAGCTGCGACATCGGCAGCATGCCGCTGCGGGAGGCGCTGGTGCTCGTGGACAGCATTCGCGACTCACATCCACGCTTTCCCGGTGTGCCGGAGAAGCTGCGGGCTGGCGCGGAGACGATGCATGCTCATGTGAGGGCGCATTACATGGAGGAACTGGGCCGCAACACGCAGCGCCTGCGCCTCGCTGTGCTCGATGAGCTGGCGGAGTGGGCCCTGTGGCGTCGTTTTCCAATGCTGCAGGGCAGAACGGTCAACACGCACACGCTCCGTGTGGCCGCCGCGGCCGGGGAGGAGAACCGCCGCCCCATGCGCCGCCTGCTGCGTGCGTGTGGCGAGCGTCAGGGCACGCGCGCGTGGTCGCTGGCCCACCCGGCGAACGAACGATGGCTCCAGGCCCATCCCGCGGAGCGTGTGGCGGCGTGGCGAGATGGATTCGTCATCGAGAAGGAGATCGAGGGGGTTGGTGCGCTGCGTGTCGGCCCGGAGGATGATCTGCAGGCCATCCTGCGCATGGGCACGGAGTTTGGCACCTGCTTGAGCGCGGGTTGCTTCAACAGCTTCTCGACCGCGGCGAACGCGCTCGACGCGAACAAGCGGGTCATTTACGCCCGTGATGCCCAGGGCCGTCCGTGGGCGCGACAACTGCTGGCCATCGCCGAGAGCGGGCACCTGGTGTGCTTCCCGGTTTACTCGCGGAAGAACCACGCGGTCCTGCGTCATCTCTTTGCAGCCTATGATCACACGCTCGCACAAGCCCTGCGGATGCCTATCTGGCGCTCCGATGATGCCACGGCGAAGATTACTCCGCTGGTCTGCAAGGACTGGTACGACGATGGCGCGTGGAAACCGTAGCCGCTTGTGCGCGGGTGCTTGGGATCACTTCTTCAGCGTGAACTGTGCCGGGATGGTGATCACATCGGCGACGACGCACCAGATGACGACGAAGAGCAGCAGCATGCCGATGGCGAGGAGGTGGAGGTTCTTTTTGCTGACGATGGTGGGGTGCGGCGGCAGATGGGCGTGCAGCCGGCGCAGCATCGTGAACCACACACCCCAGGCGAGCGGCAGCAGGATGGCGAGGACGATGGCGGCCTCCTTTTTCTCCGCGTCCTCGGCATGGTGGATGGAGATGATGCTGTCACTGGAGAGCAGCCACCCGGCGATGATGGTGATGGCGGCGATGCCGTAGTGGATGGTGTCGTGCAGCTTCGTGCGGAACCATTCCTCGGTGCTGTCAAGATCGCGGTGATCCGTGCTCATGCGGCCTTTTAACCGGTCAGATGACGGCGGAGCAAGCAGAAATGCCGCCTCACCCCGCGATCACCGCCGCGCGGGCGTTTTCCTCGGCTCCAGTCTTCTCCAGGTAGTAATCGTAGTCACCAGCGTAGCTGGTGAGCCTGCCGGCATTGATGTGGATGACCTTCGTGGCGAGGCTGCGGATGAAATGCACGTCGTGGCTGATGAAGACGAGCGTGCCTTCAAATTTTTGCAGCGCCAGGATGAGCCCCTCGATGGCCCAGATGTCGAGATGCGTCGTCGGCTCGTCCATCAGCAGCAGGTTCGGTGGATCGACGAGGAACTTCACCAGGTTCACGCGGCTTTTCTCGCCACCGCTGAGCACGCGGCACTTTTTATGCACATCCTCCCGCTTGAAGAGGAAGCTGCCGAGGATGCTGCGCGCCTCGTCCTCGCGGATCTCGGGGGCGACGCGTTTCAGCTCCTCCAGCACGCTGCAATCGGGATCGAGCGTGTCCGCGCGGTGCTGGGAGAAGTAACCGAGCTTCACGTTCGTGCCCAGCTTGCGCTCCCCTTTTTGGAATGGCACCTCGCCGGCGAGGATCTTGATGAGCGTGGACTTGCCCGCGCCGTTCGGGCCGACGAGCACGGTGCGCTCTCCGCGCTCGATTTCGAGATCGAGGCCGGTGTACACCTGCTTCGTGCCGTAGGCCTGGTCGATGTTCGACAGTGTGATGAGGCGCTGGCCGCTGCGCTGGGGCTGCGGGAAGTTGAAACGGAAGCCTTTGCGCAGCGGGCGCGGTTTTTCGAGCTTCTCCATCTTTTCGAGCTGGCGCTCCCGGCTTTGCGCCTGAGCGGCCTTGGAGGCGACGGAGCGGAAGCGGTCGATGAACTCCTGCATGGCCTCGATCTCCTTCTGCTGGTTCTTCCAGGCCTGCATGGCACGCTCCCAGTTCTCCTCCCGCTTTTGCAGGTAGTCGCTGTAGTTGCCCTGGTAGGGGATGAGCCGGCTCTCCTCAATCTCATACACATTCTGCACCAGTTCGTCCATGAAGTCGCGGTCGTGCGAGATCATGAGGATGGTGCCCGGATAGTTCTTCAAATAATTGCGGAACCACATGAGCGACATGAGGTCGAGGTGGTTCGTCGGCTCGTCGAGCAGGAGCAGATCCGGCTCCATCACGAGCAGCCGCGCCATGTGCGCGCGCATGATCCAGCCGCCGCTGAACTCGCGCGCGGGCCGGTCAAAGTCGCCTTCGAGGTAGCCGAGGCCCTTGAGGATGCGTTTCGCCTTCGCCTCGGCCTGCGGGTCCTGCAGCGCGTCGTGTTTCGCGTGTGTCTCGAAGTATTCAGGGCTGGAGACATCGCCCGCGGCCTCGTAAGCGGCCAGTTGCTTCTCCAGGCGCTCGATTTCACCCGCCTTGCCGGTGGCGACCTCCAGCACGGTCTCCTCGCCAACGGGCTCGCACTCCTGCGGCAGGAAACCGACCGTCGTCCATTCATCACGCGTCACTTCGCCGGCGTCCGGCGTGTCGGCTTTCAAAATGAGCGAGAACAGCGTCGATTTGCCCGCGCCGTTCGGTCCCACGAGCGCCACGCGCTCGCCATGGTTGATCGTCATGTTCGCACCGCTGAAAAGCGTGCGGGCGCTGAAGGTCTTGGTGACGTTGCGGAGGGTGAGCATGGGGGCGGAGGAGGTAGTGCATCCCCGGCGGTGTGCAACGAGAGGAATCTGCGGAGGCGAGGTTCCGCGCAGAACAGGTTATTTCACGCCCGCCGCAGGATGGCATTCCAAGGAATAAACGTGACACCAGCGGCATGTTCGCCCTCGTATGGTTTACACCAAGGCATGGATGTTTCGCGTCGTCAGCGAAATCTGGGCTGGCTGACAGTCGTTGTGCGCAAAGTGGCTGGGATACTGAATACGTTTCCAGACTCTCTGGATGGCGAGCAACTCTGAGCGTCCCTGTCGAAAGGGCAACCCCCTCTTGCTCAGCAAACACAACGGCTTGGCCAATAGAGGCAAATGATGCAGGCCGGGTGCCATTCATGCCCGACATTCTTTCCTCAGACGGCATGGATTTGCACGCGGAGTTTCCGGCTGGCGCTCCCAGGAGCGGCGGCTGGATTCCTGAGAATTTGGCCGGATTCCTGGGTTTGCGGGCAGTACCACGCGGGGCGCGGGCGGCGCTCCGTGGAGCGCGAACCGGGCGAAGCGGAGTGCGGTCCGGAATCCCGGGAGCGGCAGCTGGCGTCCCAGGAGCGCGGGCTTTGAGCTGAGCGCGATGTGTGGAAGGACGGGAGCGCGGACGGCGCTCCGAGGAACGCCGGCTGGAAGGACGGGAGCGCGGGGATTGAGCTGGGAGCGCGGGCTGGGTGGACGGGAGCGCGGACGGCGCTCCTCGGGGGGACCGGGCCGCTGTTCATCACCCGGAAGGGCCGGGATGGCACGGGGTGAACGCTACGCGGGTGGAGGGCTAGATTCCCGCGCGGCGGGGCCAGACAACCTCCAGCAAATGGAGGACGATCCGGTTGGCGCGCGCGCGAATCTGCTTTTTCATGCGGCATGGCCTCCGCACCCGCTGAAAACTCGTTTCATGCCGCTGATTTTGAATTCGCCCAGGATTTGCTGGCGGGGGAGGACAGGGCGTGGCGGCGGTTTGACGCGGAATTTGTGCCTGCCATCGCGCAGCGGCTGCGCGGCATGGGCGCGTCCGACGCGGACGCGGACGAGGTGCAGGGGCTGGTGATCGAGCGGCTGTGGACGCGGCAGAAACTGGCCTCCTACACAGGAAACGGGCCGCTGATGGGCTTTGTGCGCACGACGGCCTCGAACGCGTGGCTGGAGTATCTGCGGAAACACCGCCGCGAGGTGCATGCGAGCACGCTGGCGGGCGAGGACGATGAGGGCGACGCGATGGACCGGCTGGCAGGCGAGAAAAACGACGCGCCACAGGAGTCCCCGCTGGCGGAGCTGCTGCGCGAGGCGCTGAAGTTCGCCCTGGACCGCGCGGACGCGGAGGCGCTGCTCATCATGCGCCTGTCACTGCTCCAGGACATCAAGCAACGCGATTTGTGCGATCTCTGGGGCGGTGTGCATGAGGGCACGATCTCAGCGAAAAAGAAGCAGGTCATGACTCAGATCCGCGACGACACGCTGGCCTTTGTGGCGGAACGCGAGCCCACGCTCCAGATCACCTGGCAGGAGCTGCTGGAGGCCTGCGGCGAGGGCGCGGAGGCCATCCTGGGGCCGGCGGGCTGACGGGAGGGAGCGATGGAGTACGGGAGTGGTGGAGGATTGGGGACACAAAACTCCAGCACTCCAGCACTCCAGGCTCCCGAAACATTCTTCAACTTTCCGCACAAGTTCCGCCCGCCCCGCGCATCCACCTGCTGCAACCCACCAACACGACCATGAACGACGACCAAGACCTCCTCATTCTCACGCGCTTCCTGAACCGCTTTGACCCCGATGTGGAAGGCCGCGCCGCCGAACCGCCGCCCGCCGATGTGGCCGCCCGGCTCGACCGCTTTGCCGCCGGAGAAGCCGATGCCGCCGAACGCGGCAGCGTGGCCGGCCTGCTCAAGGAGCACCCGGAGTGGGTGCGCTATCTCGCGGGCGCGATCCGGAAGCGGGCGTGACGGGCCATGTGAGACGTCTCACCTCTGACTTCTCACATCTCACGCTGCTCCTCCGCCAGCCTCCGCAGCAGTGCCTTCGCCTCCTCGACGCGCAGCCCGGGATACGCGGAAATGAGGCGCGCCAGCCATCCTGTGAGACGCGGCGCGGCGTAGCTGCTGCCGCTGACGATGCGATGCGCGCCGCTTTTCCATGGCACACGCACATCATGCCCGTGGGCGCTGAATTCGACGAGGCTGCCCGCGCGGCGCTGCCACACGTCCGGCGGCAGGCTGGCGAGGTTCACGGTGACGACCGTGGGAAACCAGCCGGGCCACTCGCGGACGGAGACGTCGTGATTGTTGCAGCCCGCGACGATGTGGACGTTCCGCACATAGGCGAGATCCGTCCATTCCTTGTAAGGCATGACGAAACGCGCGTCGCCCGGGCTGCCGAAGCTGCAATTGAGGATGTGGTAGCCGCGCTCGATGGCGTGCCGTGCCGCCTCCCAAACGATGGTGCTGCGGGATCGCAGATCACCATCCAGCACGCGAAAGCTGCCGATCTCCGCCTTGGGTGCGATCGAGCGTATGATCCACGTGATGGCGGTGCCGTGGCCCATGGCATCGCCACTGGTGTTCTCGACCGCACGGAGGAAGGAGCCGTCGATTTCAAAAGCGGTGTCGTCGCTCAAAGCAAGCCCGGCAAGGTCTGGATGACCCGTTTCAATGCCCGAATCGAGCACGGCGATGCGCACGCCAGCACCATCAGCCGCGGCGAGCGCGGCGCGGACCTCGTTGAGGTGCAGTTCGTCGATCCAGGCGGGAGCGGGCATGGTTTATTCCTCGACACGCATGAGCCAGCAGTTCAGGCGATGATCCAGAAGCCGGCCGAGCGCGGTGGCGGTGGTCTCCATGGCCTGCAAATCGGCCACGCTGAAGCTCGGCGGCGGTGTAAAGCCCGCAGGGAAGTCCTCCCGGCTGCCCGGCACCCTTTGCAAGCCTCCGAGGTCCGCGCGGCGGATGAGGCGCACGGCGGTGATGACGCCGCAGACCTGCCCCCCGAGCCGCAGCGGCACCGCGAGCATCGCCCAGGTGAAAACGCCGAGCGACTCGTCCAGCGCGCGGTTCTGCTGCTGGTTGAAGCACACCTCGCTCTCGCTGCTGCCCATGCTGCTGGTGAAAACGAGGCCGGTGAGGCCCTCGCTGGCCGGCATCGAGAAATGGCCGACGAAACGGGCCGCCTGCGGGCCGTTGTTCCAGCACGGCGTCAGCGTGTGCCCGCCGTCCGGCGTGAGCCACACGCTGCCCTCGTCCGCCTGGATGGAGCGCAGCGCGTTGTGCATGAGCGTGGAGGGAAGCCCGTCGAGCAGCGCCGCGGTGTGATCCTTCAGCGCATGCAGCAGCCAAGTCTCGCGGGAGTCCGCCAGCCGGGCGGCCAGGGAGGCGAGTTCGGGATCGGGCAGGGAGGGAAAAGGACTCGGCATGCTTGTGCGCGGACTGTAGCGGCGGCCTGGCGCGACGTGAAGCAGGTTTTTCGCGCGATGCTTGGCAGGCGCTCGTTTATCCTTCATCATCGCGCTGAAAATCCGCTCCGTCATGAAACGCACGCTGTTGATCTGCATCCTGTTGCCCCTGCCGCCATCCCTGTTTGCCGGCGGCACGCTGCAGGGCACCCTGACCATCGAGGCGATGAAGCCCGCACCCGCGCGGCCAGGCTATGTGGCGCCGGCAACCAAGAAACCGGTGCAGAAGCCGGAGGCGGGCCGCGCCATCGTGTATCTGGAGCGTGATGACGAGAAATACCCGCCGCCGCGCGCCGCCGCGGAGGCGGTGATCCGCCAGGAGGGCTATCAGTTCCGCCCGTCCATGCTGGCGGTGCGCACCGGGACACGCGTGGTGTTTCCAAACATGGACGACGAGTTTCACAACGTGTTCTCCCTCACCAGGCCGAACCATTTCGAGGTCGGCCAGCATCGCAAGGAGGAGGTGCCGCGCGGGCAGGTTTTCAAAAAGGCCGGCGTGGTGAAGATCTACTGCGACATCCATGCGCACATGCGCTGTTTTCTGGTGGTGCTGGACACACCGTGGTTCACAACGACGGACGCGGCGGGAAAGTTCGTGCTGAAGGACATTCCGCCAGGCGAATACTGGCTGCGCGTCTTCCAGCCTTCGGAAAAAATCATGCAGCAGCGCGTGACGGTCACGGAGGGCAAAACAACGACCGCAAACCTTTCCCGCTGACCCGCTCCCGCGCATGACCTTCCGTGCCAAGCTGCTGCAGACGATCCTGGCGCTCGTGGTGGTCACGACGGCGGCCAGCCTTCTGCTCGTGCAGCGGCAGAACGCGGCGGTCTTCCAGACGGTGGTGGACCGGCTTTTCGAGGAGCAGATGCGCACGTTTCAGAAGACACAGGAACTGCCGCTCCAGGCATCCAGGGCCAAGGCGCGGCGGCTCGCGCAGTCGGTGCGCCTTTTTGCCGCGCTGGAGGAGGGGGATCCCGATCTGGTATATCGCGTGGCTGGTGATGAACTGCGCACAGACGTGGATGACTTCGCCTTCTTCCGCCTGCTCGACGCGCAGGGAAAACTCATCCCGCCGGGTGAGGAGGGGCGCGCGGGCGCCTTTGACGGACAAAACCTCACCGGCGAGTGGCTGCCGCGTGGAAAGCCCGCGCAGGAGGTTGATTTCGGCTTTGTGGCGACAAAAGACGGCGCGGTGTTTCGCATGGTGGCCGCGTCCATCACACATTTCGATGAAACCGTGGGCTTTCTCATTTTGGGACAGCCGATGCCGCCGGACACGTCCATCCTGGTGGCAGGCCAGTTGATCGGCGAAGGCATCCCGCAGGCCCTGCGCGCGCCGCTGATGGCCCGGGCGGGAAATGCAGGCCGGTTTGAAGCGGATGGCGTGGAGCACCGCTTCACGCGCTTCCGGCTGAACGCGGGCTCCAGCTATCCGCCTGCAGACTGGATCTCGGTTTTCTCAATGGCGGAGCTGGGGGCGCAGCAGCGCGCCTTGCTGCTGCGCATCGTGCTCACCGGCGTGGCGGCGCTGCTGCTGGCTGCGCTGGCGTCCGTGGCGCTCTCCCGGCAGCTTTCGCGGCCCGTGTCCGACCTGGTGAAGGCGGCGCAAAGCGTGCGCGCGGGTGACTACGACGTGAATCTGCCTCCCACGCGCACCTTTGAGCTCAACAACCTCGGCAGTGCCTTCAACGAAATGGCCGCCGGGCTGGCGCTGCGGGACCGCTACCACTCCGTGCTGCAACAGGTGACCGATCCGCGCGTGGCGGAGGAGCTGGTGGCAGGCCGCGTGAAGCTCGGCGGCGAGCTGCGGGAGGTTTCCGTCATTTTCTGCGACATCCGCGGCTACACAGCGCTGAGCGCAGGCCGCGATCCGGTGGAGGTGATCGAGATCCTCAACGCGCACATGACCGCGCTGACGAACATCGTGCAGAAACACCTCGGCGTGATCAATCAATTCGCCGGGGACGCCATCATGGTGCTCTTCGGCGCGCCGAAGAGCTATGGCAATGACGCGGAGAACGCGGTGCGCTGCGCATGGGAGATGATGCAGGAACGTGAGCGCCTGAATCGCAACGCGAAGGAGCCGCTGCGCATCGGCATCGGTGTCTCCACCGGTCACGTCGTCGCCGGCTGCATCGGCGCGGAGAGCCGCAGCGATTACACGGTCGTCGGTGAGAAAGTGAACCTGGCTGCTCGCCTGTGCAGCGCCGCCATCGCGGGCCAGATCCTCGTCGATGCAGAGACACGGACGAAGACGAGCACACTGGGCACGTTCGAGCCGCTGGAGCCACTGACGCTGAAAGGCTTCGCGCAGCCGGTGCCGGCGTTTCGTGTGAAAAACGTGCAACTTTCGACCGATGAAGGGGAAACGTTGTCATGATGCGCCTCAAACTGCCCTCCACCCCGGCCTTGGGAATGGCTCTCGTCCTTTCGATGGCGTGTTCTTTGACCGCGCAGTCATTCTTTGAGACGGTGGACGGGTGGACGCGGTTTGACTCGGCGGAGATGGGCATTCACGCGGACGTGTCGTTCATGGCGGATGCGACGGTGTTCGCGGCGGAGCAGCCGGCGCAGGGATTGCTCTCGACGGATGACCGCGTGTTCTTCGCGCCGCGGCTGATGACGTTCCTTGATGTGCAACTCGGTCAGCGGATCACGCTGCACGGCCAGATGCGTGTGGATCGTGGCTTTGATCCCGGCGCGGCCCGCGGCGGGCAGGTGAGGCTGGATGAATACTACCTGCAAGCGCGGCTATGGAGGCAGGACGAACTCAACGTGCGCCTCGGCAAGTTCGCCACCGCCTTCGGCGCGTGGTCAAAACGCAGTTTGAGCTGGGACAATCCGCTCATTACCGCACCGATGGCTTATGAAGACATGCTGCCGGTGAGCGATGTGCTCGTGCCGGGTGGTCTGGCAGGCTTCGCGGCACGGCGCGACATGCCGGACAACAAAGCCGAGTGGCTGCCGATCCTCTGGGGGCCGTCGTATGCCACCGGCGTGTCGCTCTTTGGCCGCGTGGACATGCTGGAGTATGCCTTTGAAATGAAGAACGCCTCCATCTCATCGAATCCGCGCTCGTGGGACGGTGTGCAGGACGGCTTTCACACGAACCCCACCTTTACCGGCCGCGTGGGGCTGCGTCCCGCGCCGGAGTGGAGCTTGGGCACGTCCTTCAGCCACGGGCCGTATCTGCGGGATAGCGCCGCGGCGTTCTTGCCCGCGGGCACGAGCGTGAATGACTTCACGCAGACGACCTGGGGCCTCGACGCGGGCTACGCGCATGGAAAGTGGCAGATTTGGGGCGAGTTGATCGCCGCGCGCTTCGACGTGCCGCGAGCGGGCGATGTCGATGTGCTCAGCGGTTTCTTGGAGGCGAAGTACAAGCTCACACCGGGCCTGTGGGCCGCTTTTCGATGGAATCAGGCCGTGTTCAGCGACGTTCCCGGCCTGACGACCGAATGGGATCGCGACGCTTGGCGCGCCGATCTCGCCGTGGGCTATCGTGTGACCGAGCATGTCCAGGTGAAGCTGCAATACAGCGTCGGGGACAAGCGCGGCAACGACGCGGAGGGCGATCACCTCGGCGCGATGCAGGTGATCATGCGGTTTTAGCAGACACGATGGAGCGCCAGCCCCACATCCGCTACTTCTTCGCCGGTGGAGGTTCGACGCTGAGTTGCACAATCGCTTCGCGCACGCGCGCAGCCTGCTCGGAGCTCATGATGAGGAAGCGATGCTTGCCTTCGCCTTTCTTCACGGGGCGGAAGAGCGTCGCGGAGTCGTCATCGACCTTGATGTTGCCGGGTGGCGAGAGATCGAAGTAACCGCGATCCGGGTAGATCGCATACAGCACCGCGGTCGGGTCCCAGGTCGGGCGATCGTGCGGCGGCGGGTTGTAGAGGTAGTAGGCCTCCTTCAGCGGATGCTGCGGCATGTAGTTGAGGTCCTGCTCGATGACGACATGCGGAAACGCCGCCGCCACACCGATCTCGTAGCCGCTCCACACCATCGGCGTCGGCCATTCCTTCGCGAGCTTCTGCGCGGCGGGCACATCGAGCTTCACATTGTATTCGAGGTGCCGCGTGTCGAAATTCACCGTCTGAAACGCACCCGCCATGATGCTGAGCACTTTGACTTTCTTCGCGATGAGCGCCTTCGCTTCCGCATCGTCCATCAGACGCGCCAGATTCGTGAAAAAGCCCACCTGCGCGATCACCACGCTGCCATCCGGCTGCTTCGCGAGAATGTCTTTGATCAAACCGCCCGCCTCAGGCGCGTCCGCGCCGCTTTTGAGATCGTGCGGATACTTGTCGGCCAGCAGATTGAACTTCCCCGCCTCTTTCGCCGCGCCATTGCGCACCACGCCGATGGGTGTGTCCGGATAACCGTAGAGCGTGTTCACCGCATCGACGAACGCAGCCGCCTGCGGATGATCCTTCGTCACCGTGACCGCAAGCAACTCGCACGCGCCGCGCTTTTGCAGGTTGTGAATCATGCACAGCGCCATCAGGTCATCGACATCGTTGCCCATGTCGGTGTCGAAGATGAGTTTCACCGGCGCCGCCTGAGCGAGGCCGCAAAACAAGAGGGAAAAGAGCAGGTGCTTCATTTTTTCGGAGGTTGGATGGTGAGATGGACGATGGCTTCCAGGGCGCGGCTTTGCTGCACGGAGCTCATGGTGAGGAAACGGTCGCGCTTGCTGGCTTGGGCTTTGCCCTGCGGCATGAAGCGCGTGAAGCCGTCATCGAGCACCTCGACGCGTCCGGGCTCGGAGAGGCCGAAAAAGCCGCGATCGGGATACACGGCCCACAGCACGCTGCTCTCGTCCCAGCACGGCCGGTCGTGCTCCGGGCCGCTGTGGAGCAAATACGCCTCTTTGACGAGATGATGCGGCAGGTAGTCGAGATCGCGCTGGATGACCACACGCGGGAACGGTAGCGCCTCGCCGATCTCGTAGCCGCTCCACACAATGGGCACCTCGTCCGGCCACTGATCGGCCACGGTTTGCATGTAGCCGATGCCGTTGATGACGTTCGCTTCGAGGTGGTAGTTCGTGCGGTTACAAAACGCGAACGCACCGGCCATGATCGACAGCGCTTTGACCTTCTGCTTCACCAAATCGACCCCGCCGGGCGATTTGAGCAGGTTCGCCATGTTCGAGGCGATGCCGACGCTGATGATCGTCACGCTGTGATCCGGCTGCGCCGTCAAAAGCTCTCGAATCAGCTCCACGGCATCCTTCGCGTCCTCGTTGCGCTTCAAATCGTGTGGGTAATTCGGCGAATCGGCAAGCTTGAGGTATTTGCTCTCGCGATGCTGTGCCTTCGCATCCCGCGTCACGCCCACCGGCAGATCCGGGCGACCGTGAAACGTGTTCTGCGCATCCACAAAGCTCGCCGTCAGCGGGTTGTTCTTCGAAACCGTCACGCCAAGAAACTCACACGCCCCGCGATCCGCCAGCGTGTGACACATCGCCAGCGCCAGCACGTCATCGACATCGCCCGTGATGTCCGTGTCGAAGAGGATGCGCGGACGTTCCGCCGCCATGGCGAATGACGAATGCAAAATGACGAAGCTGAGCAGCAGGGACTTCATGATTTTCTCCTCCACGTGTCCGCGAGCACGGCGGCGATGATGACGGCACCGGTGACGATGCGTTTGTCGGGGTCGGAGGCGCCGAGTTGGACGAGTCCGGCCTCCAGGGTGGCGATGATGAGGACTCCGAGAAAACTTTTCACCACGCTGCCGCGTCCGCCCATCAAGCTGGTGCCGCCGACGACCACGGCGGCGATGGCGCTGAGTTCAAAGCCGACACCGGCGTTCGGATCGGCGCTGCCGAGGCGCGAGCAGTGAAACACGGCCGCCAGACCGGTCAGCGCGCCGAGCAGCGCGTGCGCGAGGATGCGCGGGCGGTCCACCGGCACGCCGGAGACGAGCGCGGCCTCGCGGTTCGCACCGATGGCGATGAAATGACGGCCCAGCGCGGTGTGCGAGAGCAGCACCTGCCCCGCGATGACGACGAGCACGCTCACGACGAACGCAGGCGAGATGACGAGCCCGCCAAACGGCGCGCCGAGCGGCTCGATGGCCGCGCCGATGTATTTTGTCTTCGACTCGGTGAGCTTGTAGGCCATGCCGCGCACCATTTCGAGCATGCCGAGCGAAACGATGAAGGAAGGCAGTCGAAACTTCACGCTCACGAGCCCGGTGCCGCCTCCAAGCATGCCACCGAGCAGCACGCTGCCCGCCAACGCGGTGAACAGGCCGAGTTGCAGGTCCACCATGCCCGCGCCGACCACCGCGCCGCAAAAGCCGAGCAACGAGCCGACCGACAGATCGATCCCGCCCGTGATCATGACCAGCGTCATGCCCGTCGCGACGAGCGCGAGCGCCGGGATGCGGTTCGCGACATTGCCAAGCGTCGCAAAGCTCCAAAACGTGTCCCGCATCAGCCCGAAGAGCACGATCATCGCCGCGAGCACGGCGAAGAGGATGAGGTAGTCGGCGAAGCGGCGCACGGGATTCCTGATTTTAGATTTCTGATTTTGGATTCATCCCACGACTCGCATGAAAATCGATTCGTGTGCACTACAATCGGGACAGCGAAGATGCCGGTCTTGATGGGTCGCATCGACACGCTCATCCTCAATCAGCAGCATGCCTTTGCGGCACCTCGGGCAGATGATACGAGCCGAAACATCGACTGCCGCTTTGGCAGCCTCAATCCAACGATCTCGTTCGTCATTCGCCATTCGGGTTTCGTCATTTCGTGACCACATCCACCGGCGTCTGCACGTCTGCGGGCGTTGTTTTGTCCTTCAGGGCTTTCAGGGCGGCTTCGATGCCGAAGACGGCGAGTTGGTCGCCGTGCTGGTCGGCGGTGGCGAGGACGCGACCGTCGGCCAAAAGGGGTTTGAGGGCGCTGATGTTGTCGAAACCGACGATTTGGACCTGGCCGGCCTTTTGGGCGCTTTGCACGGCGGCGGCGGCTCCGAGGGCCATGCTGTCATTGGCGCACAAAAGGGCTTTGAGGCCGGGATTGGCGGTCAAAAGGCCGGAGGCGACGGTGCTGGCTTTTTCGACCTCCCACTCACCGCTTTGCACGCTGACGATTTTCATGCCCGCGGCCTTCATGGCGTCTTCAAAGCCGGATTTGCGCTGCTGGCTGTTGAAGGCGGTGGTGACGCCTTCGATGATGGCCACTTCATCGCCGCTTTGGAGCTTCTTGGCCAGAACCTCGCCGACGCGCTTCGCACCATCGCGATTGTCCGGGCCGACGAAGGGGATTTGCAGGCCGGCTTGCTTCAGCGTGTCGGCGTCGAGCTTGTTGTCGATGTTGATGACGAGGATGCCGGCGTCTTTGGCACGTTTGAGCACGGTGATGAGTGCCTTCGAGTCGGCGGGCGCGATGACGAGTGCCTGCACGCCCTGCGCGATCATCTGATCGACCAGCGCGACCTGCTCGGCGAGGTCGGTTTCGTTTTTGATGCCGTTGACGATGAGTTCGTAATCGGCGGCGTGCGCGGCCTGATGCTTCTTCGCGCCTTCGGCCATGGTCTGGAAGAACTCATTCGCCAGCGACTTCATCACGAGCGCGACCTTGGGCTTGCCGGAAGCGGATGAGGGAGAAGGTGCGGACGGTTTGCACGAAACAAGGGCCAGCGCGGCGGCGAGGAGTGTGAAAAAGAGCTTCATGGTTGGCACTTGCCATGAAACCAACGGGAGAAGGCTGCCGCAACCTTCGTTTTCGCAGCCGATGAAGCCCATTCTTGCCTGCCTCATGATGATTCTTGGTCTGTCCGTCCATGCCGCCGGGCCGAATGTCATCCTCATCAACTGTGACGACCTCGGTTACGGCGATCTCGGCTGCTACGGCGCAAAGGACATCCGCACGCCGCACCTCGACCGCATGGCGGCGGAGGGCACGCGGTTCACCGACTTCAGCGTCACCTCCGCTCTCTGCACACCCTCGCGGGCCGCGCTGATGACCGGGAAGTATCCGGGACGTGTCGGACTCGCGACTGGCGTTTTGCGTCCCGATGCGAAAAACGGCCTCGCGGGCACCGAAACAACCCTCGCGGAGGTTTTCAAGGCTGCGGGCCACGCCACCGGCTGCATCGGCAAATGGCATCTCGGCTTCGTCCAAGGCATGCGGCCGGTGGATCAGGGCTTCGACAGCTACTACGGCGTTCTCCACAACCTCGACCACTGGGAAACGGTCGTCTTTGAAAAGGAAGGCGGCATGCCCGTGCTGCGTGGCGATGCCGTGGAAAAGCGCCCCGCCGTGCCCGCCGAGATGACCGCGCTCTACACCGCCGAGGCGCTGAAATTCATCGAGCAACATCGCCAACGGCCGTTTTTCCTCTACCTCGGCCATGCGATGCCGCACCTGCCCTTCGACGCCTCGCCGAAGTTCAAAGGCAAATCGCAGCGCGGCCTTTACGGCGACGTCATCGAAGAACTCGACGACAGCACCGGCCAGATCCTCGACAAACTCCGCGCCCTCGATCTTGCCGAGAAGACGCTCGTGATCTTCACCAGCGACAACGGCCCCGAGCGCAAGACGCCCGGCAGTGCAACGCCGCTCAGCGGCAGCAAGCACACCGTGCATGAAGGCGGCCTGCGCGTCCCCTGTCTCGTCTGGTGGCCCGGCAAAGTGCCCGCGAATCGCGTCTGCGATGAAATGCTCACCACCCTCGACCTCCTTCCCACCTTCGCCCGTCTCTGCGACACACCAACGCCCGCGAATCTTGACGGCCTTGACCAAACTGGCCTCTTTCTCAATGCCAACGCCCAATCCCGCCGCACCACGCTCTACTCCCTCTACGGCTACAAGGAGCGCCGCCTGGAATCCTTCCGCGAAGGCCGCTGGAAACTCCACCTCACGCCGAAGACGATGCTCTTCGACCTCCAAACCGACCTCGCCGAGCAAAACGATGTTTCAATGCAGCATTCTGAGATCGTGGAAAAGCTCACGCGGATGGCGGAATCTGTAAAAACATCTGCGGCACCTCGCTGACAGCGTTTATTCTTTGCCCACCATAACCATGCGTTCCCTCATTCTCCTCCCGCTCCTCCCGCTCCTCCCGCTCCTCCCGCTCCTCACCCTCGCCGCACTGGCCCAGCAGCCGAAACCCGCGCCCACCAAGCTCGCGCCGGAAGTCACCGCTTCACTCGAAGCGCATCCGGGCCTCGTTTACGCCCGCTACGGCCAGCGCGAGATGCAGCTCGATCTCTGGAAGCCCAAAACGGCCTCGCAGCCACTGCCCGCCATCATCTGCATTCACGGAGGCGGTTGGTATAAGGGCGAGCGTTCCAACATGGCGAACCTCGCGCAAGCCCTGGCCGCGAAGGGCTTCGTCGCCGCGACGATCAGCTATCGCCTGAGCGGCGAGGCGAAGTTTCCTGCCGCCATTCAGGACTGCAAAGCCGCTGTGCGCTTCCTGCGGGCCAACGCGGCCCAGTTTGGCATCAACGCCAATGCCATCGGCGTCACCGGCCTTTCCGCAGGCGGTCATCTCGCCGCGCTGCTCACCACCAGTGGCGGCGTGAAGGAACTCGAAGGCGATGGCGGCCACGCCGATCAATCCAGCGCCATGCAGGCCGGCATCGCCATGGGCGCGCAGAGCGATCTCGAAAGCGCCCGCATCGGCGAGCTCAGCAGCAAGCCCGACGATCCCTTCTACCGCACCTTCCTCGGCGATTCACAGGCCAAGCTCCCGCAAACCTACGCCCTCGCTTCCCCACGTCATCATCTCGACAAAGCCGACCCTCCCCTGCTTTTCATGACCGGCGAACTCGACGACCCCAGCACCCACGCCGACGAAACGCGTCCCGATCTGGAAAAGCTCGGCATCCCCACTGGTCTCGAAATCATCCCGCAGGCCCCGCACGCCTTCCTCGGTCAGCAAAAAGCCTTCGATGTCTGCGTGGGCGTGTGTGCTGAGTTCTTCACGAAGCATCTCGGCGGGCGCGGACTCTGAAAAAGACCTGGGAGGTTGTTCAAACGGGATTTTGGCATCCAGGGCCGGTTTTTCGGAATAAGAAGAGACCCATGTCCGATCCCGCGCCCAACGCTGAAGATTTGATCCTCCTGCTCACACGACATCAGGAGGCGCTGTTTCGCTACATCTTCAGCCTCGTGCCATGCGAGGCGGATGCCCGGGACATCCTGCAGGAGACGAGCGTGGCCTTGTTCCGGAAGTTTGACCAGTATGACGCCACGCGGCCGTTTTTGCCGTGGGCTTACCGCTTCGCGTATCTCCAGGTGCAGAAGCACCGCGAAAAGGCGGCGAGGTCGCCCCTGCTGTTCAGCGAGGATGTGATGGACCTCATCGCCAACGAGCGCGCGCTCATCGAGCCGCGGCTCGACGAGCGTCTTCGCCTGCTGGATGCCTGCCTGGCAAAACTCACACCGCAGGACAAGGAACTGGTCACCCGCCGCTACGCGCTGCGGGAAGGCGCGGAGGAGATGATGCGGCGCTTCGCCATGAGCCGCCGTACGCTGTTCCGCAACTTGGAGATGCTGCGCCAGCGTCTGCACGAATGTGTGACACGCCAGCTCGAAACGGAGGGGCTCGCATGAATCTCGAATCCCTCATCCACGCCCAACTCGACGGTGAGATCACGCGCGAGCAGCATGCGCGGCTCGATGCGCTGCTAAGGGAGGACTGGCAGGCACGCCGTCTCTATCTGGAACTCGCCGATCTGCAGGCGCGCCTGCTCCAGCAGCCACAGATCGGCACGGGGCGGCTCCCGCAGGATGAAAAGCCGCCGGGCCCGCCGCGCTGGAAGAAATTCCTCCCAGCGCTCGCTGCTGCCGCTGTCATCACGGTGGCGTTCATTATGTGGCCTCGTGAATCCACCCATGCCGAGGCCACCTCCAGCGGTGTCGCCATGCTCAGCCAGATGCTGGACGCCGAGTTCGCGCAAACCACGCTGCGCAGTGGCGACACGCTCGCTCCGGGCACGATCAAACTGATGAAAGGTCTCGCGCAGATCGAGTTTTTCAGCGGTGCGACGGCTTTGATCGAGGGCGGCGCGGAAATCGAGGTCATCTCCGCATGGGAGGCGCGATGCGTGAGCGGTCGTGTGCGCGTGCATGTACCGCCGGCGGCGAAGGGATTCCTGATGCATGCGCCGGGCATGAAGCTGGAGGACCTGGGCACCGAGTTCGCGCTGAATGTGAGGGGCGGCGCCAGCGCGGTGCATGTCTTCGAGGGCGAGGTCATCGCGCACACGGCCCAGCCGCCCGCAAGCCTCAAGGAAGGCATGACACTCGGTCAGACGGATGCCGGTTTTCTCCCCATCGGCGATGTTCACGATCTCGTGCGGCAGCGCCAGGAGCGCCGCCACGCTGAATGGCAGCAGTGGTCGCTCGAAGCGCGCAAAGACCCGCGCCTGATCGCCTACTACACCTTCAAACACTGGCCCGACGACCGCTGGGACCGCCTCGTGAACAATTTCACCGAGCCGCGCCGCCCAAATCGCGCGGGCGGTGCCGTCGGCGCGCGCTGGACGCAGGGCCGCTGGCCGGGGAAGGAGGCGCTGGAGTTCAAACGCCCGGGCGACCGTGTGCGTTTGAATCTCGACGGCACCTACGATGCGCTCACGCTCGCCTGCTGGGTGAAGGTGGACAGCGTGGACAAGAAGTACAACTCCCTGCTGCTTACCGACGGCTATGACAACGGCGAGCCGCACTGGCAGATCTACGAGGACGGCAGCCTGATGTTCTCGATCATGTATCGCCCCCCCGATGCGTCGAAGAGCGCAAAGCACAACCAGATGTGTTTCAGCAAGCCTGTCTTCACCGCAGACAGTCTCGGCCGCTGGCATCACCTCGCCGTGGCCTATGACAATCAAAGCGGCAGCGTGATCCAATACTTCGACGGCGAGGAAGTCAGTCGTGAAATCTCCTCGCTGCATCAACCCGGTCGTCCCATCACCTTCGGCCCCTGCGAGATCGGCAACTGGGGTCTGCCCACAGACGGCCACCCCTTCCCCATCCGCAACCTGAACGGCGCGATTGACGAGTTCGCCATCTATGGCGCGGTGCTGGGCGCGGATGAGGTGAGAACCTTGTATAAAAATGGGAGGCCGGAGTAGCTCCTTGGCAGGCTGCTGATGACGGGCCGCATCTCCAGTTCCAGCAAGACATACAACGGGCCTGCGGCATCTTTCGGAGGCACCTTGGAGCACCACTTCGCGATAACGTGATGGCGTTCAGCGATCACCGGCCGCCATCTGGGTGGCGGATGGTCTCCAAAGTGCAGGATTCTGCCGCCGCGAAGCAGCGGGGCCGCTCGAAGGCTCTGGTGGCAAGATCGGCAGCGGTGGCTATTGATCCGCCTCGCATGCGCCTGCTCCTTTCGCTTCTTTTTCTCTCTCATCTGGCCCACAGCGCCGACTTCCCCGCGCTCTACAACAGCGAGCCCGGCAATCCCTCGCCGATGTCGCCGCAGGAGGCGTTGGAGGCGCTGAAACTACCCGAAGGCTTCAAGGCAACGCTTTTTGCCGCGGAGCCGGACGTGCAGAATCCGATCGCGATGGCTTGGGATGCGAAGGGCCGCATGTGGGTGGCGGAAAACTACACCTACGCCGAGCGCACAAAGCGCTTCGACCTCGGCTTGAAGGATCGTGTCATCATTTTGGAGGACAAGGACTGGGATGGCGTCGCCGAGACGCGCAAAGTGTTCACGCAAGACGTGCAGATGCTCACCAGCGTCGAAGTCGGCCGTGGCGGCGTGTGGCTCATGTGCCCGCCGCAGGTGCTTTTCATTCCCGATGCGAATGGCGACGACATTCCCGATGGCGAGCCGCAGGTCGTGATCGACGGCTTCACCGTGGCGAAGGACAACTACCACAACTTCGCCAACGGCCTGCGCTTTGGCCCCGATGGCTGGCTCTACGGCCGCTGCGGTCACTCCTGCCCCGGCAAACTCGGCATTCCTGGTACGCCCGAGGAGCAACGCGTGCCGATGAAAGGCGGCATCTGGCGCTACCATCCCGAAAAGAAGATCGTCGAAGTGCTCACGCACGGCACCACGAATCCGTGGGGCCACGATTGGGATGAGAATGGCGAGATGTTCTTCATCAACACCGTCACCGGCCATCTCTGGCACCTCATTCACGGCGCGCACCTCGTGGACTCGAACACGATGAATCCGCTCATCTATGAAAAGCTCGACACCATCGCCGACCACTATCACTACGACCGCAGCGGCAAATGGAGCGACTCACGCGATGGCAAAGCGAACTCCTTCGGCGGAGGTCACGCCCACATCGGCATGATGATTTACCAGGCCGATCAATGGCCTGAGAAGTATCGCAACAAGCTCTTCACGCTCAACATGCACGGCCGTCGCGCCAACGTGGAGCGCCTCGAACGTCACGGCAGCGGCTACGTCGGCAAACACGAGCCTGATGTCTTCCTCAGCGATGATCCATGGTTCCGCGGCATCGAGATCAGCACCGGCCCCGACGGCAGCGGCTTCATCCTCGACTGGAGCGACACCGGCGAGTGCCACGAATCCACAGGCGTCCACCGCACTTCCGGCCGCATCTACCGCATCAGCTACGGCGAGCCGAAGAAGCCGGAGAGGCCCTTTGCGTGGCGGAAGCCGTGGCCGAAGGCGGATTTCCATTCCAAGAACGAACATGCTCGCGTGCTTGCGTTGCGTGAGATGAGCCAGTTCTGGCCTTTGGATAGGATCACCGGGCCTCAGCCACATTTTGAGTATCCGGCGGAAACGGAATCCCCTGAAGTCTTGAAGCCATTGACCATGATGGCGCGCGATGATTCCTCGAAGCTCGTGAAGCTCAATCTCGCTTCCATGCTTCAGAGACTGCCACTTTCCAAGCGTGCCGAACTAGCTGTCGTGCTCGTCTCGCAGCCGGAACTCGTCAACGACCCATTTTTGTCGCACATGGTCTGGTTTGGCATTTCGCCGCTGAAGGCCGATTTGCTGCTCGAAATCGCCAAAACATGCTCCTGGCCCAAAGTGACGCGTTGGATCGCCCGCAAGCTCGCGACGGAGCCGGAGGCGCTGAATTCACTTCTCGCCATCAACAGCTCCGACGACGTGCTCGAAGGCATGGCGGAGGCCTTCAAAGGCATCCGCAAGGCTCCGAAGCCCGCGAACTGGGACAAAGTCACCGCGAATTCGAAATCACCGTATCTTCGCGATCTGAGCATCCTCTTCGGCGACGGTCGTGCGCTCGATGACGTGAAGAAGATCGCGCTCGACGATGGAGCAGACATCACCGCTCGAGAGTCCGCGCTCAAAACACTCATCGAAGCCCGCCCCGATGATCTTCGGGAGCTTTGCGCGAAGCTCCTCGATGTTCGTGGCCTCAACACCACCGCTGCACGCGGACTCGCGCTCTTTGATGATCCCGAGATCGGCAAGCAGCTCGCGAAGAACTACCGCAAGTTCGCCGCGGGCATCATGGACACGCTGGTGGCGCGTCCAGCCTTCGCGAAGGCCATGCTGGCTGAAATGGCCGCTGGACGCATTCCGCGCACGGAATTGAGCGCCTTCCACGCACGCCAGATCCGCGCGTTCAATGACGAGGCGCTTTCAAAGCTGCTCGTCGAAGCTTGGGGCGAGCTGCGTGAATCCGCCGCGGACAAAAAACAGCTAATCGAGAAGCTGAAGGGCGATTTGAAGCCCGAGGTGCTCGCCAAGGCGAATCTGAGCAACGGGCGCATGCTTTACACCGCCGTCTGCGGCGCCTGCCACATGATGTACGGCCAGGGCGGCAAGATCGGGCCCGATTTGACCGGCAGCGGTCGTGCGAGCCTCGACTACCTGCTCGAAAACATCGCCGACCCGAGCGGCGTGGTCAGCGCGGACTACCGCATGAGCGTGCTCACGCACAAAGACGGCCGCATCCTCAGCGGTGTGATCGCGGAGAAGAACGATCTCACCCTCACCCTGCGCACCTTGACGGAATCTGTGACGCTGGACCGGTCTGACATTACCAAAACGGAAACCTCGCCGATGTCGATGATGCCCGAGGGCCTCCTCCTCGCCTTCCAGCCCGATCAAGTGCGTGATTTGATCGCCTACCTGATGCATCCGGTTCAGGTGCCGCTGCCAAAATAGCCTGGACGACCAGCAGCCTTTTATTGTGGCACTGCCGGACGGATGGCGGGGAAAGGAAATGCCAGCGTGTTTCCAACGTTGTCCCCTCATGATGCTACGATCCGCCCTGCTCGTCCTTCTCACCGCCTCCTGCCTGCGCGCCGAGGAGGCCGAGGCGCTTTTCGTGCGGCGTGTGTGGCCGTTGTTTCAGGAGAAATGCCTCGCCTGCCACGGCAATGACGAAAAGAAGATCAAGGCGGACTACGACATGCGCACGCTCGAAAGCGCCATCAAGGGCGGCGAGAGCGGCGTGAAGGCCCTCGTGCCCGGCAAGCCGGACGAAAGCCCGCTTTACCTCGCCTCCACACGCCAGCACGACGACTGGGAGCCCATGCCTCCAAAGGAGGCGGATCAACTGAAGTCCGAGCAACTCGCGTGGATCAAGGAATGGATCGCCGGTGGTGCTCCATGGCCGGATGAAGCGAGACGAAACGCCATCGCGAAGGCGAGCGCGGACAAGTGGAGCGCGGAAGATGGCATCACGGTGAAGGTGAAAGGCGCTCTCACGCCGGAGTGGGCCAACCGGCGCTACAAGCCGGATTCACTGTGGGCGTATCAGCCGGTAAAGAAGCCCGTGCTCAGTGCCCAGTCCTCCGTGCATCCAGTGGATGCGCTGCTCGCGGTGAAGGAGCCTGCGCCGGAGGCGGATGCGCGGACGCTGATCCGCCGCGCCACGTTTGACCTCACAGGACTGCCGCCGACGCCGGAGGAAGTGGCCGCGTTTGAGTCCGACTGGTCGGACGTGTCAGGCCGGCCTGACGCGTGGCTGCGTTTGATCAACCGACTGCTCGAATCGCCACATTACGGCGAGCGCATGGCGCGTCACTGGCTGGATGTGGTGCGCTACGCGGACAGCAGCGGTTTTGCCAATGACTACGAGCGCGGCAATGCGTGGCGCTATCGCGATTACGTCGTGCGCAGCTTCAACGCGGACAAACCCTTCGATCAGTTCATCGTCGAGCAGATCGCGGGGGATGAGATGCTGGGAAGTGATGCGGGCACTCCTGCCCGCAAGGACACGGCTGCTGCGGGCAGGAGTGCCCGCATCACGCCAGACAGCGAAAAGCTCATCGCGACCGGTTTTCTGCGCATGGGGCCGTGGGAGCTCACGGGCATGGAGGTCGCCAAGGTCGCGCGGCAGCGGTTTCTCGATGATGTGACGAATTCGGTCGGCGAGACCTTCCTGGCGCACTCGCTGCAATGCGCCCGCTGCCACGATCACAAGTTCGATCCGGTGCCGACGCATGATTATTACTCGATACAGGCCTGTTTCGCGACCACGCAGCTCACCGAGCGTGAAGCGCCGTTTTTGAAGTCGGAGAACACGAGCGGCTTTGAGGAGAAAAAGTATCTCGAAGCCCGTCGTGCCGAGCATCTGGCCGTTTTGAAGGCGCTCGACGAAAAACTGCTCCAAAACGCCGCGAAGTGGTTCGCGGAGAAAAAGATCGATCCGGCGAAATGGAACACTGCGGTGGCGCAGGCGAAGCAAGGTGGCGGCAAGAACGCCAAAAAGGGTTTCTCGGATGTTTTCGGTGCCGCTCGGCAGATCCTCACCAAGCAGGGCGTGCCGGAGGATCAGTATCCGCCGAAGCTCGTCGGCTTTGAGCCGCAGGACTTCGGCAACGAACGCGTGGCCCGCAAAGGCCTCGAACGCCTGAAGTGGGAGATGGAGCGCTACGAGCCTTATGCCTTCAGCGTATACAACGGTGTCACCATTCCGATGGTGAATGTTTACCAACCGCTGCGCATGCCCGGCGACCGCATGAAGAACGGCGAACTCGAACATACCGCCATCCTCGGCGGCGGCGATCCGTTCTCACCGACGACAAAAGTGAAACCCGGCGTGCTTTCCATCCTCGGCAGCATCGAGTTCCCCGAAGCCGTCGAAGGCCGACGCACCGCGCTCGCGAAGTGGATCGCGAGCAAAGACAACCCGCTCACCACACGCACTTTCGTGAACCGTCTCTGGCTCTGGCACTTCGGTCAGGCCATCGCCGGCAATCCCAACAACTTCGGCAGCACCGGCAAAAAGCCCACGCATCCCGAGTTGCTCGATTTTCTCGCTGCGACGCTCGTGGAGAAGGGTTGGAGCGTGAAGGAGATGCACCGGCTGATCATGACGAGTGCGGCGTATCGTAGAACGAGTTTTCCAACTCGTTCCAAACCTGACGAGTTGGAAAACTCGTCCTACGTCACTTTCAAACCGCGCCGCCTCATGGCCGAGGAGCTTCGCGATGCGATGCTCAGCATCACCGGCGAGCTAAACCCGACGCTCGGCGGCATTCCGAACCGGCCGGAGATCAACATCGAGGTGGCGATGCAGCCGCGCATGGTGATGGGCACGTTTGCAGCCGCGTGGGTGCCGAATCCGCTGCCGCAGCAGCGTCATCGCCGCAGTTTGTATGCGCTGAAAATCCGCGGATTGCGCGATCCCTTCATGGAGGTGTTCAACGAGCCTGCGCCGGACTTTTCCTGCGAAGCACGCGAGGTCTCCACCGTCACGCCGCAGGTCTTCAGTCTCTTCAACGGCCAGGCGAGCTATGATCGCGCCCTGGCGCTCGCGAATCGCGTTTTGAAGGAAAAAGCCGCCAATCCGATTGCCCGCATGTTTGAGCTCACTTTTGGCCGCAAACCGTCGGCGGACGAAAAAGCCGCCTGTGAGGCGCATTGGCGGCAAATGGAGGCCAAACAGGCCCAAATGACCCTCTCAAAGCCCACGCCGCCGCTCGAAGTGCGCCGCGAAGCCGTCGAGGAGAACACCGGGGAGAAATTCAGCTTCCAGGAAAAACTCCCCGGCTATGCCGACTTCGTCCCCGACCTGCAACCGGCGGATTGCGATGCGAAAACACGGGCACTGGCCGATGTGTGCCTCGTGCTGCTGAACTCGAACGAGTTCGCGTATTTGTATTGATGCGCCCTGCAAGAAGGCGGGACTCGGGGCGTAATTTGGCGGTTATTTCGCCTCCAAAAAATGTCCCGAATCACCCAAAACTGCGCCGGCCATCTGCGGCGTGACTTCCTGAAGCTTGGTCTGACCGCCGCTGGCGGCGGCATGGGCTTCACCAGCCTGCTGCGTGCCCGCGAGGCGGCTCCTCAGCCCTCGATCGGACGTCCGGTGAACTGCATTCTCGTATGGCTCGACGGCGGTCCGTCGCACTACGAGATGTTTGACCCGAAGCCGGACGCGCCGGAGGACATCCGGGGGCAGTTCAAGCCGATCAAGACCAGCGTGCCGGGCGTGCATTTCAGCGAATGCGTGCCGCATCTGGCGAAGGCGGCGGACAAGTTCACCGTGCTGCGCAGCGTGACGCACAAGGACCCGAACCACGGCGGCGGAAACCACTACATGATGACCGGCGCGCCGACGCCGGTGCCGGTGGGCTGCGGGGCGTTCGTGACCTTCCATCCGTCGTTTGGCAGCGTGGTGAGCTACAAACGCGGCGTGCAGAACGGCCTGCCGGGCTACATGACGCTGCCCAGCATCACCCGCAGCGGCGGCCCGAACTTCCTCGGCGCGGAGCACGCGCCCTTTGTGGCGGGTGGCGATCCCAACTCGAAGGGCTTCAAGGTGCGTGATGTCGTGCTGCCTTCCGACATCAGCGACGCGCGCGGTCTTTCGCGGCGGGAGCTGCGCATGTCTTTGGACCGCATGAAGCGGCTGAATGACGCGCTGGCGGAGGACCCGGCGGTGAGTTTTGACACGTTCTACGGCAAGGCGGTCGATCTGATCGCATCGAAACCGGCGCAGGAGGCCTTCGACATCAGCCGCGAGGACGACAAGACGCGTGATCTGTACGGGCGCACGGACTTCGGCCAACGGCTGCTGCTGGCGCGCCGCATGGTGGAGGTGGGCGTGCCCTTTGTGACAGTGAACTACGGCGGCTGGGACCATCACCGTGACCTGTTCAAGACCTGCAAGAGCGAGTTCATGGGCAAGTTCGACCAAGGCATGGCAGCGCTCATCACGGACTTGGACCGCCGCGGCCTGCTGGAGAGCACGCTGGTGATCGCGCTGGGTGAATTTGGCCGCACACCGAAGATCAACAAGGACAACGGCCGCGATCACTGGCCGGGCGCGATGAACATCCTTTTCGCAGGCGCGGGAGTCCCCCGTGGCGGCGTCATCGGCGCCACCGATCCGAAGGGCTACTACGCCAGCGAAAACATCTACTCGCCGGAGGACTTTGCCGTCACGCTTTACTCGAAGCTGGGCATCGACCCGCATCAAATCCTTCACACGAACAGCGGACGGCCCGTGCAGCTCATCAACGGCGGGCGGCCGATCCGGGAGCTGTTTGCGTGATGAGGGCGCTTCTGTGGCTGGGCCTTGCTGCGACAACCGCCGCGGCACCGCCCGGGTTTGAGAGCCTGTTCCCCGCGGGCGCGCAGGCCGGCACGCGGGTGGAAACTTCCGTGGCGGGCAAGGGCCTGGAATCCGGAGCACCCATCGCGTGGTCGAGTCATCCGGGCCTCGTGCTGCTGGCGGGCGAAAAGCCCAAGAAGTTCATCGCCACCATCGCCAAGGAAGTGCCTCCGGGGCCGTATCTCGTGCGCCTTTACACGGACGAGGGCAGCACGCCGCCGCGCATCTTCGTGGTCGGCAGGCATCCCGAACATCTCGAACAGGAGCCAAATGACGCCTTCAAGACCGCGAAGGACGCCGAGCCGCGGATGAACGTGGTCATCAATGGCGTGCTCG
This sequence comes from Verrucomicrobiaceae bacterium, assembly GCA_015075365.1. Classification (GTDB taxonomy): domain Bacteria; phylum Verrucomicrobiota; class Verrucomicrobiia; order Verrucomicrobiales; family Verrucomicrobiaceae; genus Prosthecobacter. Next base: position 2,285,280 of record JABTUN010000001.1, on the reverse strand, counting down.
AAAAGTCTGGCGATGTCGATACGCACGCCATCCGCGTGCAGAAGGGCAAAATGATCACGCTGGAGCTGCAGGGGTATGCCCTGGGATCGCCGATGGACCCGGCGCTGCGCCTGCTGGACGCGCGTGGCGTGGAAATCGCTGGCGGGCACGACACGCATAACCTGGACCCGCGCATTGAGCACACGCCTGCGGTGGACAGCACGCTCTACGTGCAGGTGTTCGCCTTTGCGCACCCGCCGGCGGCGGATGTGGCGCTGAAAGGCAGCTCAAGCCATGTTTACCGGCTCGTCGTCACGGACGAGGCCACCAGGCCCGCCGCAGACGAGCCCAAAACGATCACTGCCCCGACGGGCATCCAAGGCACTCTGTCCAAACCCCGTGAAGAGGATGTTTTCACCCTCGCCGCGAAAAAGGGGGAGGAATTTGCCCTCGTGGTGCATTCCAGGCAGTTCGACGCCGTTTTGCGGGTGGAAGACGGGGAGGGCAAAACCCTCGCCACCGCTGATGATGGCGACACCTCCGATCCTGTGCTGCGCTGGAAGGCAGCCAAGGACGGCGAGTTCAAAATCGTCGTCGCCGACCGCTTCCACGGCGGCAGTCAGGGACATGCCTATGACCTGGACGTGAAGCCTTTCGCCCCCTCGCTCACCGCCACGCTCGACACGCACGCGTATCGCGTGGAGGCCGGAAAGACGGCGGAGGTGAAGCTCACGGTCAAGATGAGCGGCAGCTTCACCGCCAAGCTCCAGGCAAAAGCCGCCGGACTGCCCGCCGGTGTCACTGCGGATGCCGTGGAGGTTCCCGCGAAGGACGGAGAGGTGAAGCTGACGTTGAAATCGGCCCCGGAGGCCGCCGCCAGCCAGTCTTCCTTTCGCGTCGAGATCAGCGATGGCACGCAGACTTTCATCGCGACGTATGCGATCCCCTTCACCGAGCCGCGCGGCGACCTGCTCATCACCACCGACACGCAGCCATGGCTGACGGTGGCCGCGAAGCCGGTGGAAAAGAAGGCTGCCGCGAAATGATGGTGGCCGGGTGAATTCGTTTCTGCCAGCATCCGTGCATGCGTTTGACCCTTGCCCTCCTGCTTCTTGTTCGCGTCGTGCTTGCCGCCGAGCCTGAGTTCCCGCTTACGGAGGACTCGAAGCCGCGGGCGGACGTGCCAAAGGGCACGATCATCAAGGATGCTTACACCGCAAAGGAGGGCAGCGTCTTTCCTGGCACGCAACGCGATTACCAGATCTACCTGCCCGCAGGCCACGACAAGACGAAGCCGGCCGCGTTCATGGTGTTTCAGGATGGTGTCATCTATCAGGCACCGGTCGTGTTCGACAATCTGATCGCGAAAAAGGACATCCCGCCGCTGGTGGGCATCTTTGTGAAGCCGGGAGTCATTCCGGCAGCGAATGACAACGCGTTGCCGCGCTTCAACCGCAGCTACGAATACGACAGCATCACGCCCACCTACTCGCAGTTCTTGATCGACGAGTTCCTCCCCGCCATTGAAGCGAAGCACGGCCTCAAATTGAGCACCGATCCGAATCAGGCCGCGATCTCCGGCAACAGCAGCGGCGGCATCTGCGCCTTCATGGTCGCCTGGCATCGCCCGGATCGCTTCCGTCGCGTTTTTACCGGTGTCGGCACCTACGTCGGCATTCACGGTGCCGATCAACTGCCCGTCCTCGTCCGCAAATTCGAGCCGAAGCCGCTGCGCGTCTTCCTCCAAAGCGGCACGGGCGACAACAACCTCTACTGTGGCGACTGGTGGATGGCGAACCAGATGATGGAACGCAGCCTCACCTGGGCTGGCTATGACGTGAACCACGCCTGGGGCGAAGGCGGCCACAACCAGAAGCACGCATCCCAAATCTTCCCTGAGGTAATGCGCTGGCTCTGGCGCGACTGGCAGACGGACATTGAGGTGAAAGCGAATCCGAAGGGTGAGTCTAAGTGGAAGGGGTATGAAGTTTTCGAGCCAAGGACGACCTGGGAAAGTGTTGCAGGCGCTGCTGCGCACCGGCTTCAAGTCCAAACTGACGGCCGCATCGTAGGCACGAAAGGGAAGAATCCACGAGCGGTGGATATAAAAGGCCGCGAATACTCCACGTCCGGTGGAAGCTGCGCCCTGTCTCCAGACCAGACTTTGCTATACTGCTCGAATCCCCAATCCAATTTCATCGAGTCTGCCCAAATCGGACCTGATGGCGCGCTGCGGCATGCTCAGGCTTTTGTCGTGCTCGACACTCGCTATGACGCCACTTGTGCGGCAGGAGGGATGTGCGTGGACACCAACGGCTGGCTTTACGTCGCTACATCACTTGGCATCCAAGTCTGTGACCAAGCTGGACGCGTGAACTTCATCATTCCGACGCCCAAGCAGCCCTACGACGTTTGTTTCGGCGGCAAAGACCTCAGCGAGCTGTTCATCGCTTGTGGTGACACCATCTACAAACGCCCGACCAAGGCCAAAGGCGTCGTCAGCGGGCAGATGGCACCGATCAAGCCTCCGGCACCCAAATTGTGAGTCGCGCGCGTCCATCCGGCCCGGCGACACGGCTGCAAGACGCGTGACAAACGCGGGCGGACCGCGCAGTATGTGCCGCATGATTACCCACCTCGTCGCCGGAGCATTGCGCCTGTTTTCAGGCTCGGTGGCGCGCTGGCAGGGCTGCGGGCCTGATTTGCGGCAGCGCGTCTATTTTGCCAATCACACCAGCAATCTCGACGGCCCGGTGCTCTGGGCCCTGCTGCCGCCGCCGGTGCGGGCGCTGACCCGCATGGTCGCGGCGAAGGACTACTGGAGCGCCAGCCGCCTGCGCATGAAACTGGCCTGCGATGTCTTCAACGCGCTGCTCATCGAGCGCAAAAAGCCCACGCCGGAATGCAATCCGCTCGATGACATGGTGAACGCGCTCGGCACGCGGCATTCGCTCATTATCTTCCCCGAGGGCGGCCGCCAGACCTCGCCGGAGCCGCAGCCCTTCAAGCCGGGGCTCTTCCACCTCGCCAGGCGGCGGCCGGATGTGGAGCTGGTGCCGGTGTGGATGGAGAATCTGAACCGCATCCTGCCGAAGGGGGAGATCCTGCCCGTGCCCGTGCTGGGCAGCGTGACCTTTGGCACGCCGTTGCGGCTCGAAGAAGGCGAGGCGAAGCCGGACTTCCTCACACGCGCGCGCGAGTCGGTGCTGGCGCTGCGACAACACTAAAATCATGCCGCGATGAACCTGCTTTCTGATCCTGCCTTTCGCTGGCTCCTTGGCGGCACGCTGGGGCTGCTGGTCATCGCTTCGACCACCGGCCTCGTGCTGGCAAGGCGTGCGAAGTCGGACGCGGCGCACATCACCATCTCGAACCTCAACGCGCGCACGAACGCATGGTGGCTGATGGTGGCCGTCTTTGCGACGGCGCTCGCCACCGGGGACACCGGCACGACGATCCTCTTCGGCCTGTGCTCGTTCATGGCGCTGCGGGAGTTCATCACACTCACACCCACAAAGCCGGGCGACCACCGCACGCTGTTCTGGGTCTTCTTCATCATCACGCCACTGCACTACTACATCCTGGCAACGCGCTGGTACGGCCTGTTTGTCATCCTGATCCCGGTCTATGCCTTCCTGCTGGTGCCGATGCGCACGGCGCTGGCCGGGGACTGCGAGCGCTTTCTGGAGCGCACATCGAAGATCCAGTGGGGCCTCATGGTCTGCGTGTACTGCATCAGCCACGCGCCCGCCATCCTGATGCTGCTGCAGATCCCCGGCTACGAGGGGCAGAACGCAAAGCTACTGTTCTGGTTCGTGGCCGTGGTGGAGCTGAGCGATGTGATGCAGTACGTCTGGGGAAAGACATGCGGCCGCCGCAAGATCGCGCCCAAGGTGAGCCCGGGCAAGACCTGGGAGGGATTCCTCGGCGGCGGGGTGACGACGACGGTCATCGGCGCCGCGCTGTGGTGGGCCACGCCATTTTCACCGCTGCAAGCGGCCGGCATGGCGGCGCTGGTCGTGCTGATGGGCTTCGCCGGCGGCCTGGTGATGAGCGCGATCAAGCGCGACCGCGGGGTGAAGGATTGGGGAGGTGCGATCGCGGGCCACGGCGGCTTTATGGACCGTCTGGACTCGCTGAGCTTTGCCGCGCCAGTGTTTTTCCACGTCACGCGCTATGCGCTGGACGCGTGATCAACGGATGTCCTCGTCGTAAATGGAGCCGGGGAAGTTTCCGCGCCGCATGGCGCCTCCCAGGGTGCTGGCGGGCAGGCTGGGCGTCAGATTCGTGCCGCCTCCCACGCCGTTTGCCAGGTTGTAGTTCTGCAAGGCGGAGCGGAAGGTGGACTGGCCGCCCGCGCCGCCCATGAAGGCGTTCGGCACCTGGATGGCGATGGGATTGTCCGGCGTGGGCTCGCCGCGCGCCTTGCGCTGCTTCTCCGCCATGTCGTGGGATTGCCAGGCCAGCGTGTGGGCATGGGAGGTGGCGCGCGCGTCCAGCCGCGCCAGGCTGTCCTGGTATTCCGCCTCGGAGATCTGGCCCGCCTGGCGCTGCTCGGCCAGGGCCGTGTATTCATGCACCAGGCTGCGCTGCGCCGCCGCCTTGAACTCGGCCATCTTTGCCTCGTCCGGGATGGAATCCATGGTGGACGACGCACAGGAGGCCAGCACGGCGCACGCGGGCAGGGCAAGGAGGCGGAAAAGGCGGTTCATGGCGGGGAGGCAGGGTGGCATACTTTGAATCGCTGGCAACGACTCCGTTCAATCCACAACTTGCAGCCCGGCGTATTCCTCCAACCTTCCCCCATCTGTTTTGGACCCCATTGACACAGCCCTCCAAGCCCCCGAGCCGCGCAGCAACTACCTCCCCTATCCGCCCTCGCGGCTCGCGCCCAAGATTGTCCCGCAGGACCTGACCACCTTTAAATCCCGCGGCGTCTCCCGTGTGGAGCGCGTGCTCCAGCAGGAGATGGTGGAGATTCAAGAACGCTACCTGGAGGTCATCGACGCCTTCAACTGGAACAAGCTCATCTACGAGGCGCAGTTTGGCTTCGAGCCCGTTATTGGTGACATCTACCACCTCTACGAAGTCGGCACCAAATGCCATCTCAGCCTGATCGAGCCGGACAAGTGGCATCAGCGCTGGATCGGCAGCTTCCGGCTCAACGCCGACGGCCGCTGGCAGGTGGAAAAAACCGCGCCGGACTTCAACATTCGCGACTGGGTGCGCACGCGGGTCGCGTGAATTCCTGATTTGGGATTCCCGAATCCTGATTCAGACTCCGCGGCAGAAATGAATCAGGAATCATGAATCAACCATCAGGAATCAGTTTCTCAGACATCGGCTCCCGCCTGGGCGGCCCCAGCGGCATCCAGGAGCTCATGGATGACTGCGGCGAGGCTTTGTCGCTCCATCCGGACATGCGCATGCTCGGCGGCGGACAGCCCGCCGCCATCCCGCAGGTGCAGGCGCTGTGGCGCCAGCGCATGAGCGAAATGCTCGCCGATGGCAGCATCAACAAGGCGCTGCTCAACTACGATCCGCCCGGCGGCAATCCGCTCTTCCGCGAGGCCATGGCGGCCTTTTTGCGCCGCGAGTGCGGCTGGGAGGTCACGCGCGAAAACATTGCCGTCATGCCGAGCAGCCAAAGCGCCTGCTTTTTGCTCTTCAACCTCCTCGCAGGCGATACCGCCGGCAAAAAGCGCCGCGTGCTCTTCCCGCTGCTGCCCGAGTACATCGGCTATGCGAACCAGGCGCTGTGCGAAGGCCAGTTCACCGCCTGTTTGCCGAAAATCACCGACACCGCGCCGCACGAGATCAAATACCACGTCGATTTCGACCGCCTGCGGCACGATCCGTCCATCGCTGCCATGGCGGTGAGCTGCCCCACGAACCCCACGGGCAATGTGCTCACCGAAAACGAGTTTCAGAGCCTCCACGCCCTCTGCGCCGCTCAGGGCATCCCGCTCATCATCGACAACGCCTACGGCCATCCCTTCCCCGGCGTCATCCACAACGGCTTCCAGCCGAAATGGCAGCCCGGCATGATCTTCAGCATCAGCATGAGCAAAGTCGGCCTCCCCGGCGTGCGAAACGCCGTCATCGTCGCCGACGCGCCCATCGTGAAAGCCTTGTCGAACATGAACGCCATCGTCAGCCTCGCCAATGGCAACCTCGGCCAGTCCATCCTCACCCCGCTGCTCAAAGACGACACCCTCATCAAGCTCGGCCGCGACACCATCCGCCCGTTTTATCGCGAACGCAGCGACCACGCCAAAGCCATCCTCGCGAATGCCCTCGGCGAAAAGGTCCCGTGGGCGCTCCACGCGCAGGAAGGTGCCTTCTTTCTCTGGCTCTGGATCAAAGGCCTGCCCATCCCCGCTGCCGAGCTCTATCGTCGCCTCAAATTGAGAAAGGTCCTCGTCATCCCCGGCCACTACTTCGCCTTCGGCCTCGACCAGCCCTGGCAACACCCCAACGAATGCCTCCGCCTCACCTACTCCCAGCCGCCGCACATCGTGCAGGAGGGCCTGGAGATCATCGCGGAGGAAGTCATCAAGTTGTTCTAATCCATGATTTTCTACGTCGATGTCGATGACACCTTGGTCCGAACGGTCGGAACCACTCGCATCCCGATTGTGTCGGTCATCGAGCATGTTCGCCGCTGGAAGGCGCAACGCTGTATCTTTGGAGCGCGGGTGGTGCTGACTACTGCCGTGAAACAGCAGCAGAACTCGGCATCACCGACTGCTTCGTGGCCTTTCTGCCAAAGCCCCGTGTCATGATTGACGATCAGGAAGTCAAAGATTGGGTCTTCTGCACGACTTTTCATCCGACGACATGCACGGGCAAGGGCCTCGAAGACTACCTGAAGCCGTAAAACACTCCCATGCGCCTCCACATTCTCAGCGACCTCCATCAAGAATTCGGCGAGGTGCCGGTTCCGCGGGTGGACTGTGACTGCGTCGTGCTCGCGGGCGATGTCTCGACCAAAACCAACGGCTTGAAGTGGATTCTGCGCACCTTCACCGACGTGCCGGTCATCTATCTCTGCGGCAATCACGAGTACTACGGCGAGAATTACCCTTCGCTGCTCGACAAACTCCGCGACATGGCGCGCGGCACGAATGTCCACGTTCTGGAGAACGAATCCGTCACCATCGGCGGCGTGCGCATCTTTGGCTGCACTCTTTGGACCGACATGGCGTTGATGGGCGACTGGCAGATCGGAGCCATCGCAGCGGATGCCGTCATGAATGATTACAAGCGCACGCGAAACTCCGCTCGCGGCTACAAAAGGCTTTCGGCCAAAGACACGCGGCAGGCCCATCTCGCCTCTGTGGCCGCCATGCGCGCCTTCTTTGAAGTTGGAGACGCCTCATCCAGCATCATTGTCACCCACCACGCACCGTCGATCCTCTCGCTGCCCGAGCATCGGCGTTTCGAGGAGATCAGTTGCGCCTACGCTTCGAATCTGGAGCCGCTCATTCTTCAATATCAGCCCCGCCTCTGGATTCACGGCCACATTCACCACTCCAAAGACTACTTTATTGGCCAGACTCGCGTGCTGGCGAATCCACGCGCCTATCCCGACAAACCGAATCCAGGATTTGTCGGTGATTTGGTCGTGGAAGTGGAAAAAAAGCAGCTTCCAAACAACCTTGAAAATCCGCAATTGATTTGAGGATTTTCAAGTTTATTTTCACATCCATGATTAATCGCAAGGAAGCCATGAGCCGCCTAGAAACGGCTTTGGGGGAAAACCCTGTCACCGCCTTGTTGGGACCGCGTCAGTGTGGGAAAACCACGCTCGCGCGCATGCTCGCCGACCGGGACGGCGGGCACTGGTTCGATATGGAAAGCACCGAGGATCGCGCCGCGCTTTCCCAGCCCGAGCTGGCGCTCAAAAAGCTCACGGGTCTGGTCGTGATTGATGAGATTCAGCGTCACCCGGAGCTTTTTGCAGCCTTGCGACCGCTGGCAGATCGCCGCAGCAAACCCGCGCGTTTTTTGATTCTCGGCTCCGCGTCGCCGGACATCGTCAAAGGTGTCTCCGAGACCCTGGCGGGCCGGGTCGGCTTTGTGGACCTGACAGGCTTTCACACGGGCGAGGTCAAGACTGACGAACTCGATGATCTGTGGCTGCGTGGCGGCTTCCCGCGCTCGTTTTTGGCAAATGGCGATGCTGCGAGCTGGCGTTGGCGCTCGGACTTCATCCGCACTTTCCTCGAACGCGATCTGCCGCAGCTCGGCATCCGCACGCCAGCGCAAACCCTGAGGCGCTTTTGGACCATGGTTGGCCACTACCATGGCCAGACGTGGAATGCGGCGGAGCTTGCCAGGGCGCTCGGCTCCTCGGAGGGCACCGCACGGAACTACCTCGACATTTTATGCGGCACCTATGTCGTGCGACGACTCACGCCTTGGCATGCAAATCTCGGCAAACGTGAGCTGAGCGCTCCGAAGGTCTATGTGCGTGACAGCGGCCTGCTGCACAGCCTTCTCGGCATCCAGACCACGAAAGACCTGCACTCGCACCCAAAGCTCGGCGCATCGTGGGAAGGCTACGCCCTGGAGCAGGTCCTGGCGCTCTGCGGCAGCGCGGATACCTACTACTGGGGCACGCACGCCGGCGCGGAGCTCGATCTGTTGCTCTTTCGTGGCGGCAAAGCCTACGGAGTCGAGTTCAAGGTGAACGATGGTCCCAAGATGACCAAATCTCTCCACGTCGCCCTCACTGACCTCAAGCTTGAGCGAGCCTGGATCGTGCACCCGGGTGAGAAACGCTATCCCGTGCACGAACAAGTAGAGGCGCTGCCGCTGAAGGAGCTGGGCATACTGGCCGGGCAGGTGGGCATTCGCTGATTCTGGCCGCGAGTCGTTCGATTTCCTCAATGCCACGCTCGGCAATATCAATTTACCGCCGTCACGATTCCCGGCAAAGTGAGCGGTGTCATGGATGAAATCATTCTGCTTCTCCTTCTCGTCTCCGGAGCGGTGCTGATCCTGCCGGTCTGCGCCCTGGTGACGGCCACGCGGGCACGCCGCGAAGCCCGCGAGCTGCGTGAGGAGGTCTCCCGACTGCGCGAACTCGGTGCCACGCAGCTCGAACGTGTCCAAAAGCTCTCTGCCAGTGTGAGCAGGCTCATCAGCACCCCGCCCGCCCAGGCTGCCCCGGTCGCGGCAGAGCCTGAAAAGCCCGCTTTCGCACCTGTGGCCGCCCCATCGCCAAAAACAGAGCTGCATCGCGAAATCGCGCCTTCTCCGCCGAAACCGCCACCGCTGCCAGATCTGCCCAAACCGCAGCCCAAGCGCGAGATCGCACCTCAAGCCCCCAAACCGCCTCCCACTCTGCCAAAGGCACCCGAGCTCAATCTGGAGCAGTTCATGGGTGCGAAGCTTTTCGCATGGGTCGGCGGGCTGGCGTTGTTTCTCGGCGTCGTGTTCTTTGTGAAGCACAGCATGGAGCAGGGCTGGATCTCGCCCGCGCTGCGCATGGCCATGGGGCTCATCACGGGCATCGGACTCGTCGTAGGCGGCGTCATCACGCATCGCAGGCCGCGCTACCTCACGCTAGCGCAGACGCTCATCGCCACGGGCATCGTCATGCTTTATGGCGTGAGTTTCACCGCGCATGCCATCTGGCACATCGCACCGTTTGACCATGCGCTGGTCACCTTTGGCTTCATGGCGGCGGTGACAGCGGCAGCCTTCCTGCTCGCGGTGCGGCTCAAGGCGCAAGTCGTGGCCATCCTCGGCCTGCTCGGCGGCTTTTTGACGCCAATCCTGTGCTCCACCGGCCATGACAATCCCTTCGGCCTGTGGAGCTACATCGCGCTGCTGTGCCTCGGCGTGCTCGCGGTGGTGAAACACACGCGCTGGCATCACCTCGTGCCGCTTGCCGCGGGTGGTGTGCTGGTGATGCAATTCGGCTGGCTGGCGAAGTTTTGGAACGAAAGCCAATACGCGCATGGCGCGGCCACTTGGATGCCGATTGGCGTGATGCTGGGCTTTGCCGCGCTCTTCACCGCCGCGCTCGTGTGGATGAAGAACGATGAAAAGGCGCAGGAAAGCGGCGCGCTCATGCTTTTGGCGGGCGCGTGGCTCGCGGCGCTCAACCTGCTGTGGTTCGAAAGCATCACGAACCGCCCCGGCGTGCTCTACACGCTCGTGTTCGGCGTATCGGCGCTCGTGATGACCCTCGTGTGGCTGCGTCCGCGTGTGAAAATGGCGCAGGGCATCAATGCAGGCCTCGGCTTTCTGCATTTGATGATCTGGACCACGTCGAGCCTCAAAACGGAACTGCTGCCGTGGGCGCTGGGCCTGTATTTGCTCTTTGGCGCGGTGCACACGGCCTTTGCGGTGCTGTGGCAGCGTCGTGGTGAAAGCGTGCAGGGCTTCCTGAGCTGGACGCCGGTCATCTCGCTCGCGCTCATGATGCTGCCGGTGCTTTGCCTGAATGAAGTCAGCATCGCCCTGTGGCCCGCCGTACTGCTCGCCGATGCGCTCGTCATCGGCGTGGCCATCGCGACGGGTGCGCTCGCGCCGGTGTTTGCAGCGCTGACACTGACCGTCATCACCGTCGGCATGTGGTTGTTTTTGCGACTGCCCTCCAATGCCTCGCTCAGCCTCGCGCCCTTCCTCGCGGTGCTCGGCGGATTCAGCCTGCTCTTCATCGGTGTGGGCAGTTGGCTGGCGAAAAAGCGTCCGCAGGCCGCCTTCGCAGGCGCTCTGCCTGTCAGCGCGGCGGTGATGCCCTTCGTGCTGCTCATCGCAGCCACGCTGCATCTGAAGGTAGCGAATCCCTCGCCGATGTTCGGCCTCGCGCTGCTGCTCACCGCTTTCATGCTCGGCCTCGCACGCGTGAGCGGCATCACGCAGCTCGTGCCGGCCGCGCTCGGCTGCGTGCTCGCGCTGACGTGGTCCTGGCATGCGCAGAGCTTCGATGCGGAGTCGCCGGTGCTGCCGCTGGTGTGGTATCTCGGTTTCTATGCGCTCTTCACCCTGCATCCGCTGCTCTTCCATGCGAAACAAGCCGAGCGAAAGCTGCCATGGATCTCCTCAGCGGCTGCGGGGCTCGGCTTTTTTGGGCTCGTGTTCCGCGTCGTGACGCTCGCGTGGCCGAATGGCGCGATGGGTCTGCTGCCGCTCGGCTTTGCGCTGCCACCGCTTGTGCTGCTGGTCTTCATTCTGAAAAAACACACGCCGCAGAATCCCGCGCGGCTCACGCAGCTCGCGTGGCATGGCGGTGTGGCGCTGTTTTTCATCACGCTGGTGTTTCCGGTGCAGTTTGAGCGTCAGTGGATCACGCTCGGCTGGGCGCTGGAGGGCGCGGCACTGTGCTGGCTCTTCCGCCGCGTGCCGCACGATGGCCTGCGACTCACCGGCGCGGGATTGCTCATCGCCGCCTTCGTGCGCCTCGCGCTGAATCTCAACCTCTGGGCCGGTCAGGTGCGTGGCGACACCGCGCTCATGAACTGGCCGCTGTATGCGCTGAGTCTAACCGCCCTCGCTCAATTCGCCGCCGCGTGGTTCTTGCAGCCGCCCGCCGACAAATGGCGGCAGGTGTATCTGCGTGCCGGTTTCCTCAGCCTCGGCACTGCGTTGCTCTTCCTGCTCATGAACTACGAGATCGCCGACTTTTACACTTCGCCGACCGCCACCGTGCATGTGCTGCGCTTTGGCGACAGCTTCGCACGCGACATGGTCACGACCATCGCGTGGTCGCTCTTCGCGCTCGCCTTGCTCAGCCTCGGCATCTGGAAAAAAGCCGCGCCCGTCCGCTACACCGGCATCGCGCTGCTCGGCGTGGCCTTGATAAAGCTCTTCCTCCACGACCTCGCGAACATCGGGAACATCTACCGCGTCGGCGCGCTCATGATCGTCGCGGTCATCGCTCTCGCGGCCTCGTATCTCTATCAACGCTTCCTCCAGGACGAACCCAAGTCATGAAACACCTGCTCCTTCTCCTCGCCGCCACCAGCGCCCTCGCCGATCACGCGGCGTGGAAGCATCTGCAAAAGCTGCCCGTCACTCAAACCGGCCTGCAACGCGTGGAGCTAGATCCCGCGCTGCTCGATGCCTCCGCGACGGCGCTGGGCGATCTGCGACTCGTGAATCCTGCGGGCGAGGAGCGGCCCTTTGCCATCCTCACGCCGCAGCGACCGCCTCAGCATGTCGAGCAGGCGGCGAACTTCACGCAGCGGCTCGAAGGTGTTGTTTCGCGTTTTGAATTTCAATCCGCAGGCCGCGAAGCGCTGAATGAAGTCGAGTTCCGCGTGGTGGAGACGGATTTCATCAAACCAGCGACACTCGAAGGCTCGGTCGATGGCACGACGTGGCAGACGCTGGCGGAGAACGCGCTCATCTGCCGACGCAGCGGCTTTGAAAAAGTCACGCTGCGCTTTGCGGAGGCGAGGTGGACGCATTTTCGCCTCGCGCTCGATGACAGCCGTTCGCGCCCGGTGGTGATCGAAGGCGCGACGCTGCGCGGAGGCCGCGATGAAGCGCCAGAAGTGCCGCAAACCGCCACCATCCTCAGTCGTGAGGAGAAAATCGGAGCCACGCATCTGCGCATCGGCCTCGGCGCCGCGAATCTGCCGCTGGCGACGTTGCGACTGAAATCGTCTGAGGGCGTGTTTCAGCGCCAGATCCGCATCGGGAGCACTTCGACGTGGTTTTTCCGCCTCCAGCACGAGGGCCGCAGTGTGGAGGATTTGGAGCACACGCTCGATCAAAGCCATCCGAGCCGCGAACTCGGGCTCGTCATCGAAAACGGCGACAACCCGCCGCTGAAAATCGACGGCGTCGAAATCACGCGCCACATGCTGCCGCTCGTGTTTCAAGCGGACGTCGCAGGCGAGTGGCAACTCTTCGCGGGTAATTCGCAGGCCTCCGCGCCGAGCTATGACCTCGCGAAGATGTCCGACCAACTCCGCCGCGCCTCAAGCGTGCTCGTGAAAGCGGGCGCGGTGGAGAAGAATCCGGCCTTCCGTGCCGATGCAGCCTTGCCGACACCCGATGCGAATGGCGAAGTGAAACTCGATTTGAACGGCTGGAGCTGGCGACGAGCGATTTTGCCTTCAGAAAACGAAAAGCGCGTCTTCCGGCTCGATCTCGATGATCACGCGTTCGCGCATGCTGCGAGTGGTGGAGGTGATTTGCGCATCATCGCAGCGGAAGGCGTTTTGATCCCGCATTTGCTCATCGAGGGCCGCGATACCACTCGCGCGGCGGTGGAGCTCACGCCCTTCCCCGATGAAAAACGGCCGAAAACCTCCCGCTGGCGCTTCACGCTGCCGATTGAGAAGCTGACCGTGAAGGCGCTGCATCTGCGCACAAGCTCGTCCCTGTTTCAGCGCACGATTCGCGTGCTTGAGCCGGTGGATGGCAAGATGCGGTCGATTGGCTCGGCGAATTGGAAGAGCACGCCCGACTCACCGCAGCCGGAACTGCGCATCGACATTGGCGGAAGGCTGCAAGGCACCGAATTGGTGCTGGAGACCGACAATGGCGACAACCCACCGCTGCAACTCACCTCCGCGGAGATCGAGAAGCCTGTGATGAGCCTGCTTTTTGAAGCGCACGGTGGTGCGCGGCCGCTGCATCTCTTTTACGGCAAAGCGAATGCCTACGCACCGGACTACGACATCCGCTTTGTGCGGGATCGCTTCGAAAAGGCCACGCACATTCCCGTGAAGCTCGGCGATGCCGAGGTGCTGAAGCCGGTAAAAGCACGCGCGAGCAGCACCAGCGGCAGTCCGTGGCTGTGGGCTGCGCTGGTGCTCGTGGTCGGAGGATTGCTCTGGGTGGTGGCGCGGCTGCTGCCGAAGGTGGAGAGTGCGTCATGATGCCTGAGCCGTTTTCCAGTTTCATGAGCCGCGCGCTGTTTGATCCGCAGCGCGGCTACTACACGCGGAACATCAAAACGGTCGGTGCTCGTGGAGACTTCAGCACGTCGGCGACGCTTTCGCCGGCGCTCGGCAAACGCATCGCGGTGTGGCTGAAGGATGCGCGGAATGTGATCGAGATCGGCGCGGGGAATGGGCAGCTTATGGAGCAGGTGCAGCGCTCGCTCGGCCTGCTGCGGCGCTGGCGGATGCGGTTTCACATCGTCGAGACCTCGCCGGTGCTGCGCGAGCAGCAGCAGAAGCGTCTCAAAGGTGTGACTTGGCATGAAACCCTCGAATCCGCGCTCGCGGCGACGGGTGGTGACGCGTGGATTTATCACAACGAGCTTCTCGATGCCTTTCCGGCCACGTTGATCGAGTGGCGTGGCGGCAAATGGCACGAAGTTTGGGTGCCGGAGGAGCTGCGACCGCTGAAAATCGATCCGCAGCCGTTTTCGGCGCTGAAGCACACGTCCTTCGCCGAAGGCCAGCGCTGCGAAATTCATCCCAGCATCCGCGAGTGGCTTCAAAAATGGTCTCCGCACTGGAAACGCGGCCAGATGCTCACCATCGACTACGGTAGCGAGTTTCCGGCTTTGTATCATCGCAGGCCGCAGGGCACGCTGCGCGGGTATTTGATGCACCAGCGGCTTTACTGGCCCGAACTGCTGCAAAGCCCCGGCCGCATGGATTTGACGGCGGACATCAATTTCACGGATTACCGCGCCTGGTGTCGCGAGCTCGGATTTGCGGAGGTTTCGGCTCAAACGATGGCTGAATGGGCCAGGGTCGGCGACGTGGATGGCGCGGGAGGGGTGTTTCAGTGTCTCGTGCATCGCCCGGGCGGTGCGGGACCGGAGTGATGGAGTGCTGGAGTAATGTGTTTTGGCCAATACTCCACGACTCCATCACTCCATGCCTCACCCCGCCTTCAGGTAGGCAATCAGATCCGCCATCTGCTGTGGGGTGATGGCGGCTTCGAGGCCTTCGGGCATGAGGGAGATGCCAGGGCTGGTGAGGGATTTGATTTCGCTGCGCAAAACCGTGTCCGTGCCGCCATCGGCGCGTTTGAGGGTGAGATTGCCGGCGGTCTCGCTGGCGATGAGGCCGCTCAAGGTGCGGCCGTCGTTGGTTTCGACGAGGTAGAGGCTGAAGTTCGGCGAGACCTCGCGATTCGGGTCGAGGATGTTCGTGACGAGCTGCTCGGCGGTCCACGCTTTGATCGTGCCGAGATGCGGGCCGACGTCGTTGCCCTTGTCCGCGAACTTGTGGCAGACCATGCAGGCCATTTCATAGACTTTGGAGCCGCGGGCGGCGTCTCCGATGATGCGGGCACTCTTGCCCGCAACCACGCCTTCCTTGCGGGCAGGAGTGCCCGCATCACTGCCCTGAATCGCCGTCAGATACGTCTCAATGACCGCCTTCCGGTTCGAGGACGAGCCATCGCCGACGAGTTTGGCGATGCGTTCGGCCAGCGCGGGCGTTTTCTGCCGCCCAAGGGTCGCCTTCGCGGCGACGCTGAGCTGTGCGGGCGTGATCTTCTTCGCCTCGATGGCATCCAGCAGCTTCGCGATGCGATCCGTGCGCGAGAGCAGGATGGTGGTGGCTTTGTCACGCAGCGCAGGCGTCATCTTTGGCCAAGCGTCGATGAGCATGTCGGCGACGGCGGGCTCGCGGTAGCTGCCAAGGGCTTCGAGGGCGGCGAGTTGGAGTTCGTTGGGTTGTGTGGGCTGTAGTGACCAAGCAAGAGAGGGCTTCAGCTCTTCGAGTCCGCGCATCGACGCTAATGCGGTGAGGCATTGAATGCGTTGTTCGGCTGAAGTCTTGGATTCTTCGAGTCGGCGAAGAAGCTCAAGCTCGAGCTTCTTTATGAATAGAAGCAGATTTACGTCGAAAATTGTTGTCTCGTCTTTTTTGAATGGCGCATCGCGCCAAGTCCAACCGGTGCGCAGCATGGCATTGCCGATGATTGCGGCCAGTTCGATCAAGGAGTCGGAGTTTGTAGCACTAGGCTCACCCAACTCGACGAGGGCATCGGCGAGATCATGAGTTCGTTTGGAGGCGACAGCGATGGTGGCTGTCTCCCTGATCAGGTCCAGTTCGATCCGCGCAGCATTGTCGCGCCGACGGCTAACGAGCCGTCGCAACATCATGCTGGTGAATTGTGAGCTCTGAGAAGCGCCCAAAACTCGGCGGCGAGCCCACGTATCGTTGCCGTCCTTCGGCAGCACCATTCCTATCATGTGCTGAATGGGGGAACCGCCGAAACCGAAGCTGTATACGCTGGATGCTTCGACTGCACAGACACGAACCCTGATAGACGGATCTTCACTTCTCGCCTGAATGGCATACCAGGCATCCAGCCAAGGTCCGGGAGTTCCGCTGCCATCCCCAAAGCCCTTCGAATCAATCTTTCTTTGGCCATTCCATGGATTTGCCAAACTTGCTCCAAGGATCATCAAGGCATGCTCTCGCACATTGGCATCTGAATCCTCGGTCGCTTTCACCGCAGGAGTGCCGTCACCCATTTTCAGTGTCACCAGCTCCTGCTTGATTGGGCCACCAAGCGTCGGAATCATCGTGGCTCGCAGAACCTCGAAAGAAGCCAGCGTCCACAACGCAGCAACTCTTCCCTGCGCCGTCTTCCCGCTTTTCACCAACTCCCGCAGCGGCTCCACGGCTGCTTTGTCCTGCCGCTCGAAGAGCAAACGCTGCGCGGTTTCGCGGTGCCAGGCGTTGGGGTGGTCGAGGAGGGCGACGAGGTCTTGGGTGCTCGCCTGGCTGAGCTTGGGAGTGATTCGTTTTGTAGTCCCGGCTTTAGCCGGTGCTTTGTCTGAGCCGCCTGAAGGCGGGACTACGGAACGGCGTGGGGTGAGTCGCCAAATCCTGCCGCGATCCCTTCCGCGCAGCAGATCGACGGCGGTGTGGATGTCGTCGGGGATGCTCCAGGGGTGCTCGATGACTTCGCGATACATGTCGCAGACGTGGAGGCAGCCGTCGGGGGCGTTGACGAAATTGACGGGGCGGAACCAGAGGTCGTCGCTGGTGCAGAAGTTTGCTTTTCCATCGACCTGCACGGCTTTGAACGTGACGCCGTCGGGGACGAGCTTCATGCGGTAGAAGAGATTGCCGGCCACGTCGGCAACGAAGGCGAAATCGCGATACTCTTTCGGATACGCATCGCCGCGATAGACGGTGATGCCGCTCGATGAGGTGACGACGCCGGCGCCGACGAGCTCGCTTTTCGGCAGGTGGCTGCCTTCCTGCACCCAGCGCTTCGCTCGGAACTCGCGCCAGGGCTCGGGCGGGCTGGTGCGATAGACGGGGAGCTGGTCGCCGGCCTCGGCGCAGTCGTTCAGGGCGCTGGGGACGACGAGATACGGATTCCGCGCGAGGTAGCGATAGGGCAGGACGACGTGCTGGCAGGGATTGCGGATGTTGCAGAGGAAGCGGTTGCCCCAGTCGTCGAAAGTGTTGCCAAAGCGTGCGCCGCCGCTTTCGAGGCGCACATCGCCGGTGCTGGGATCGAAGGAGAAGTCGTTTCGCTTGATGGGGAGCGGTTTGAAGTCGTTTGGAAGCGGCATGACGCTCTCGCTGCCGGGCACGCGTTGGATTTCGCCGCCGTTTGACCCGCCGGCGATGTAAATGCGGTGATCGAGGCCCCAGATGGGGTTGTTCATGACGGCCTGAACGTTGAGCTTTTTGAAGCCGGTGAAGACCTTTTGCCGCACATCGGCCACGCCGTCGTCATTCGTGTCTTTGAGATACCAAACGTCCGGCGTGGCGGTGACAAAAATGCCGCCTTTCCAGCACGCGGCACCAGTCGGCCATGAGAGGCCGTCGGCGAAGACGGTGGCCTTGTCGAAGGTGCCGTCGCCATCGGTGTCGGTGAGCAGGCGCACCTTGCCGATGTGCGCATCGGTGGGGTTTTCCTGACTGGGCTTGTGCGCGGCTTTGTCGGTGTAGGGGTAGTCGTTCATCTCGCACACGTAGGCGCGGCCATCGGCATCGTAGGTGATAGCGACGGGATCGGTGACGAGCGGCTCCGCGGCGATGAGCTGCATCTCGAAGCCATCGAGGACGTGGAAGGTCTTCGCGGCGTCTTTCGGCTCCACGGGCGGTGTGGAGGGGAAGTCGAGGGCGGACAAGGACCACCACGGGATGCACAGGAGGAGGAAAAAACGCATGTCTCTCATACGGCGATGTCAACCCGGCTATTCCGCGGGCTGAGACGGAAGTCTGCCCGCGTCACCCAGGGCGGAGCCGCTTGAGCCGGGACAAACAGGGCGCAAAAAACGAAGGGACGGGCGGGTTGATTTCTGTGACGGACTCGCCTAACTCGCCGCCCCATGAATGAAAGCCTGAAGATCCTCAGCGGCTCCGCGCATCCCACGCTGGCGCGCCTGATCGCCCAAAACCTCGGCATCGAGCTGTGCGCGGCCGAACTGACGACCTTCCCGGACGGCGAGACGTTTGTACAGATCCATGAAAACATCCGCGGCGGGGACATCTTCATCGTGCAGCCGACCTGCCCGCCTACAAACCAGAACCTGATGGAGCTGCTCATCATGGTGGATGCGGTCCGTCGTGCCAGCGCGCAGCGCATCACCGCCGTGCTGCCGTTTTTTGGCTACGCGCGCCAGGACCGCAAGGACCGGCCACGCGTGCCGATCACGGCCAAACTCGTCGCCAATCTCCTCGTCGCGGCCGGTGTGCACCGGGTGCTGACCGTGGACCTGCACGCGGGCCAGATTCAGGGCTTCTTTGACATCCCGGTGGACCATCTCTACGCCGCGCCGGTGCTCATGAAGGCGATCCGCGAGCGCGGGATCGACGGAGACCTCGTGGTGGTGTCCCCGGACGTGGGGGGCATCAAAATGACCCACGCCTTTGCCAAGGCGCTGAAGGCCCCAATGGCCATCGTGGCGAAAAACCGTGTCAGTGCCGAGGAAGTGGAGGCCCACAGCGTGATCGGGGATGTGAAGGGCAAAAACGTGCTCCTCGTGGACGATTTGACCGAAACCGCCGGCACCCTGACCGCCGCCGCCAAGCTGCTCCTGGAGCACGGCGCGCAGAAGATCTACGCGGGTGTCTCCCACGCCGTCCTGGGGGAGAAAGGCAAGGCGCGCATCGCCCAGTCGCC
Source organism: Verrucomicrobiaceae bacterium (assembly GCA_015075365.1). Classification (GTDB taxonomy): domain Bacteria; phylum Verrucomicrobiota; class Verrucomicrobiia; order Verrucomicrobiales; family Verrucomicrobiaceae; genus Prosthecobacter. The sequence continues at coordinate 2,266,269 of JABTUN010000001.1, read as the reverse complement.
CATCGTGGAGTTGCTGGCGACAAATTCGACCCCCCAGGCTGTGGGGGAAAAAGTCACGGCCCTGGACATCTCCCCGCTGCTGGCGCAGGCCATCGCGCGCATCCACGGAAATGAGTCCGTGACATCGTTGTTTGACATCCGGAGCTAGGCGTGTAGTCTCCGCGCCCTTTTTCCAGAACCCACACCCTCGGAGACTACAGACATGGCCAAAATTCTCGATCTCAACGCCGAACCCCGCACCGTCGCCGGCTCCCGTGCCGTCAGCCGTCTTCGCCGTGCCGGCACCGTGCCTGCTGCTCTCTACGGCCGCAAGGCTGCTCCGACCAGCCTGCAGGTGAATGCCAAGACCTTCTCGAAGCTCCTCGAAGGCTCCGCCTCGGACAACATTCTCGTCTCCCTGAAAATCGCCGGTGCCGCCGACCAACTCGCGCTGGTGCAGGAAGTGCAGCACGACTACATCAAGGGCGGCATCCTCCACGTGGACTTCCACGCGGTGGCTCATGACGAAGAAATTCACGCCAGCGTGCCGGTCGTCATCGTCGGCGAGGCCCCGGGCCAGAAGCACGGCGGTCTGGTCGAGGCCATCCACCACGAAATCGAAGTGCGCTGCCTGCCGAAAGACCTTCCAGAAGGCATCGAAATCGATGTTTCCAGCCTCCAGCTTGGCCAGGGCATCCATGTGGGTGAAATCAAGTTCCCCGCAGGCGTGCGCTGCCGCCTCGGAGCCGATGTCGTCATCGTCATGTGCGAAGAGCCCAAGGTCGAGGCCGAGCCCGAGCCTGCTGCCGCCGCCGCCGCTCCCGCCGCAGGCGCTGCTCCTGCCGCTGGAGCCGCCGCTCCTGCTGCTGGTGCCAAGCCAGCCGCCGCTCCGGCCAAGAAATAACCCCCGCACCTTCCCCGCGAAGTGGCCGCCGGAGCAGACAGCACGGGCAGCTTGAGAAAGCCCCGCCTCATTGTCGGCCTCGGCAACCCAGGGGACACTTACCGCGACACGCGTCACAACGTCGGATTTATGGTGCTGGACGAACTCGCACGACGGCTCGGAACTCCTTTCCGCGAGGAAAAGCGCTGGCACGGCCTCGTGGGCAAGTTTGCCGGTGGTTACCTCCTCAAGCCGCTGACGTTCATGAACGACAGCGGCCGTTCCGTGCAAGGCCTGGCTCATTTCCACAAAGCCGCCCCCGCGGACACGCTTGTCGTTTACGACGACGTCGATCTGCCGCTCGGCAGGCTGCGTTTCCGGCTCGATGGCAGCGCCGCGGGCCACAACGGCATTCGCAGCCTCATCAACTCCCTCGGCACGCAGGATTTCCCACGGCTGAAGGTCGGCATCTCCCCCCAGGACGGCCGCCCGGCCGGTGACCGCATGGTGGGCCACGTGCTGGGGAAATTTCGCCCGGAGGAGCAGCCCGCCCTGCACACCGTCATCCAGCGCGCCGCGGACGCGGTCATCACCGCGATCGAACGCGGGCTGGACAACGCCATGAATCTCTTCAATCGACAAGCCGAAACAGAAACCCAAACCCACAAACCAGAATGAAACGCCAATACGAAGCCCTCATCGTCCTCGACACCAAGGGCAAGGAAGAGTCCGTCGAGCAGATCCTCGGCACCGTGAGCAAGGAGATGGAGACCGCCGGTCTCAAGCTCAAGCAGATCGACAACATGGGCAAACGCAAGTTCCCCTTCAACCCGCGCCACGTCGAGGCCGGTACCTTCATCAACATCCAGTTTGAAGGCGAGCCTGCCGCGCTCGACGCCGCCCGCGCCAAGCTGAAGCTCAACGACAACATCTACCAGCAATACTACCAGAAGAAGGTGGCGTAAGCCTCCGTCTCCTCTTCAGTTCACTCTCACAGCCTCGTGACCGCCTCGCAGCGGCGCGGGGCTGATTGTTTCATGATATTGAGAGGTCATGAGAGGAGTGGTGCGCCCCCGTGGCGAAGGTCGGGACAGCAAAAACGGCGCAGGATAGACGCTGGCGATAAAACGGATGACAAACCCCTCGATTTGGAAATGATCCGAATTGTCCGTCCACCACTCGCTCATGAAAACGATCGCGCTTCTCCTCGCCATCTCGACGTCCCTGTTGCGAGGCATCGCCCAGGAAGCTGTGACAGTCACCGGCGCGGAGGTGACCGAGGCCGGGACCTACACGATCTTGAAGAGCTTCGCAGTACCCGGTGCTGCCCAGGAGGAGCGTTCCTTCATCCTGACGGAGGCGACCACAAATGTCCCTGCTCGTCTGGGAACGTGCTTCGGATTTCGATACACCGTGCGCGGGACACCCGCGAAGGCACCGGTTGTTTTGACGATAATTGCCGAGCATCCGCCCTTCAAGAATCCCAAGACCGGGAAGACCGAGACGAAAACGAAGCATGAGCTTCAGGCCTCGATCGGGCCGTCACTCACGTCGCATGTGTTGGAGCAGCCTGGGGAGCTGGTTCCAGGCAAGTTCAAGTTCGAGGTCTGGCACCAGGACAAGAAGCTGTGCGAGCAGTCCTTCACGATCGTTCCCGACACCGAGGCCAAGGACAAGAAATGACGACGTGGATGCTGGATGCTTGACCCGAATCAGACGCCCGTAAATCCAGTTCCATGAACACATACACCCTGAAATGCGTCGCTCGTCTGATATGGCCCGCCCTGGCCATCGCCGCCTTTGGCACCAGCACCATCGCCAGCGGGCAGGACGATGGCACCCAGCCGGGGGCCATCTGGGTCCTCAAGGGGCCGCCTGAGATCATCGGCGACGAGATGAAGGGGTACAAGAACGGCGGCGTGGTGGATGTCTCGCCCGGAAAGATCCAGTGGAATCATTATGCGGACCCAGCCAAGGCCGCGGTCTGGACCTTCAGCCAGCCCCCGCAGCAGATGGTGGTCGGCGGGCAATACTCATGGACCCTCACCGCCGTCTCTGAATGGAACATCGAAGAACAAAAGAAGAACCCCGCCAATCACCCGGGGAGACACTATGCGGACTTTGGCAAAGCCGCCAAATTGACGATGGGTGATGCCAGGGGGCTCGACGTGAAGAAGGAGCTGAGCGATTCTGACGCTGCGGCCAAGACAGCGGCGACCAGTGACACCCTGAAGTTCACATTCGCACCGAAGAACGGTGCCGGGGAGTATCCGGGCGGGGTAGGGATCAGCGGACACTCCGGTGCCTACACCTATACCTATGTCTATAGCGGGCGGTCAGGCTCCGTCCCGCAGGCACCGCCGAACCAGCCACCACCGCCGCCACCGGCCACGACGACAACTACGAAGCCACCGCCAGCCCAGACCTCGACGCATGCGCCCCGCTATTTCTATGAGCGCCTTCAGCAGGCGGGCATGATGGTATCCGGCGTGGTGCTCGACTCCGCTGGGAGGGTGGTATCCTACCAATCCCATGCGATCAGCAGTCACCCGGCCTCGGTTGGCTCCAATCGCCCCGGTCAAGGCCCGCATATGGACGACATGGTCTTCTATATCGAACCCGAATCACCTGCCGTCACGCTCCCGGCCCCGATGGCTGTCCCACCCAGCGCGGCGCTCATCGAAGCGGAGGTCAACACGCTTCTGCAGCAGATATTCACCCTCCAGGCCCAGTTCCAGCAGGCGAATGCAAACTGCGCGCGCAATTCGGATGACTACCACCGGCTGATCTCCTCGGATCCAAACCGTGCGCAGGCCGCCGCAGCCGCTTACCAGCAGGAGGCCGCCGCCCGGCAGGTGCTGGAAAGCAGGCTCGCTCCCTTGCGGCTCCGGCTAGGCATCCTGAATCACTTCCACACTGCGCGGTGAGGGGCACGCCATCGGGTTTCGTGCATTTCTTCTGCTCATCCAGGCACGGACACGGCACAGGCGGCAAAGCTCTCCCGGCATTCATTCTGCCAGTCAATCCACGATAGACGATGCAGCCGCCTGTGATACGCTCCCGCCGTGCCGCTCCCAGTCCCCAGCGAAGTCATCGACACCGTCCAAAAGGTGCCCTCCAGCATGTGGGTCACCGCAGGGACGGTCGGCGTCATCGCGTTCGGCGCGGGGCTCGCCTTCTCGCGCGGCGTCGTGCGTCAGCTCGTCGGCATGTGCACCCTCGCCATCTCCGTCGGCGTGGCGTGGTATGTCTTCCGTCACCGCACGGACATCTTTGGCACGGCGACCTACATGAGCACGGACCGCCTGCTCTTCCTCTCCGCCGCGGCGGGCCTGCTCACCTACTTCCTGTGCAAAGTGGGCGTCCACCTGCTGACCGCCTTCGGGTTGATCAACCTGCTCGGCGGCATCGCCGGTTGGAAGGGCGTGCTGCTCAGCGCCATCCCGTCCAGCTTCCTGCTGTGGATTGCCAGCATGGCACTGCGCCTGCTCGGTAGCATCGATGGCATGGAGAGCGCGGCCGAGGTCGCGAAAAAGGGCGGCGAACTGCAAAGCCAGGCCAAATCCTTCTGGGCCAGCCTCAGCCAGAAGATGGACAACTCGCTGCTGGGCTCCGTCGCGCAAAAACTCGATCCCTACGACCTGAAAGCCGCCGCCAACCTCTCCCGCCTGCTCATTTTGTGGCCGGAGGACGGCATGTGGCAGCGCCTCGCCGCGCAGAGCCCGCGCACCGCCGCCGCGCTCAATCACCCGCGCATCTTCGAGCTCGGCAACGACCCCACCGTGCGCAAGCTCATCGGCAATCGCGACTTCGCCGGCCTCATGCAGCTCAAGCAGGTCGAGGAAGCCGCGCATCACCCTGATCTCGAGCCAACCCTCAGCGGCCTTGACCTTGAGCAGGCCATGGATGCCGTCGTTTACGAGCGTCCGCAGCCGGTGAAGCTGAGGTGAGCCCCATGCTTGTTTCCGATGCATGAGTGATTGATGCACGAGGGATGCTCGCTTTCATCCGCGAGCTTTTCCTTCCCCTCGTCCCGCATGCCCAAGTACATCCTCACCATCGGCCTCGAAGTCCACGCGCAGCTCACCACGCGCAGCAAGATGTTCTGCGCCTGCCCGGTCGAGTATGGCGCGGAGCCGAACACGCACACCTGCCCCACCTGCCTCGGTCTGCCGGGCGCTTTGCCCGTGCTGAACAAGGCCGCCATCGAAAAGACGCTGCTCACCGGCCTCATGCTCGGCTGCGCCACGCCGCCTGTCGTGAAGTGGGACCGCAAAAACTACTTCTACCCGGACATGCCGAAGAACTACCAGATCAGCCAGTTTGATCTGCCTTTGTGCCTCGGCGGGGGCGTGCCGCTCTACGACTTCGCCTATCCGAAGGACGCGCAAAAGAGCATCGCCAATCCCGGCAAGGTCGTGAAGCTCACGCGCATCCATTTGGAGGAGGACGTGGCCAAATCCACGCACCACGACCGCTTCACCACCATCGACTTCAACCGCGCCGGCACGCCGCTGATGGAAATCGTCAGCGATCCCGACATCGACAGCGCTGAGGAGGCTGTCGCCTACCTCGGCAGCCTGCGGCAAATCCTGCTCTACGGCGGCGTCAGCGATGCCGACATGGAAAAAGGCCAGATGCGCTGCGACGTGAACATCAGCGTCCGCCCCGAAGGCACCACCGAGCTCGGCGCGAAGATCGAGCTCAAGAACATCAACTCGATGTCCGCCATCCGCCGCGCCATCAAGTTCGAGACCGAGCGCCAGATCGACGCCCTCGAACGCGGTGAAAAACTCATCCAAAGCACCCGCCGCTGGGATGATGATCGCGGCGAGACCACGCTCATGCGCACGAAGGAGGACGCGCACGACTACCGCTACTTCCCCGATCCCGATTTGCTCCCGCTGCACACCGACAAGCTGCTCGCCAGCGTCAAACCGCACGTCCCCGAGCTCCCGCACGAAAAACGCGCCCGCTTTGAGCGCGACTACGGCTGCTCCGCCTACGACGCCAGCGTGCTCAGCAGCGAGCAAGCCCTCGCCGCGTGGTATGAAGCCGCCGTCGCCGCCGACAAGGCCGTGCCCGCCAAAAAGATCGCCAACTGGGTGCTCAACGACCTCCTCGGCGCATTGAATGATCGCAGCCTCGCCATCACCGAGTGCCCCATCGAGCCCGCCGCGCTCAGCAGCCTCGTTTCGACCGTCGAAGCCGGCAAAATCAGCAACAACCAAGCGAAGGAAGTCTTCGCCGAGATGCTCGACACCGGCAAACCCGCCGCTGACATCATCAAAGCCAAAGGCTTCGAGCAAGTCAGCGACACCGGCGCACTCGAAGCCATCGTCGAGCAAATCCTCGCCGCGAACCCCGACAAAGTCGCCGAGGTCAAAGGCGGCAACGACAAAGCCATGAACTGGTTCACCGGCCAGGCCATGAAAGCCAGCCAGGGCAAGGCGAACCCAAAAATGGTCACCGAGATCGTGCGGAAGAAGGTGCTAGGTTGAGTGCCCTCACTCCCGCCAGATGCGCCCCTGTCCCGAACGAAAGCCGCGCTCAAGGCTTTGGAAGAGGGAGTTGAGCCGCGCCTCCTCCTTGAGCACAAACTCCACCGTGTGCGCGTGCGTCGAGGCGGGGTAGGATTTCACCACCTTCGGCTCCGTGAGCGATGGTGACACACGTCCCGCCGCCTGCTCCACCATGCCGCGCGCGCGCTCCAGCGCCTGGGTGCCCGCGTTGACCATGCTGCTGCCGGTATCGATCTTCGCCGGCTCCAAAAAGTAAAACCGCACGATCTGCGACGAGCTGAGCGTGAGATTCACCTCGACGACACGCGCCACGCCGTCGGCGATGTACTCGTGTTTTGACAGCGCGATGATCGAATTGCAGCGCACGATGTAGTTCCCGCCTTTGAGCCGCCCGTCCCACAGGCCGTCGCGCGTCGGCTCGTCTCCCTGTTGCTGCTGGCCTCCCTGTCCGGTGGGATTCTGGCCAGGAGCAGTCTGGGCATGAAGGGTCACGGCGAGCAGCAGCGCCAGGCAGGCGGGGAGGGCTTTCATGAGACGGAATTGTGCTTGTTTCGGAAGGTGTGGAGAGTCTAGCATGCCCGGCGACTGGTTGAACAACAGTTTCTTTCTATGAAGACGACACTCTTCCTCTGGAGTCTGGCCTCATGTGCGTGGCTGGCTGCCGGGATGGTCATGGTTCACGCACAGCAGCCGGCTGCACCTGACAGCCGCGCATTGAGGCAGATGGAGCTACAGGCTCGTGGCGGTGTGGATGCCGCTCTCACGGCGTTGCGGAAGGCGGAGGCGGCCAAGGCGGCAAACGTGGGCGAGCTGAGGCAGGCCGTGGCGAACGCGGAGAGCGCGTATCGCCGCGCGGTTAGCGCGCGGCTCATCGGCGAGGCTGCCGCGAACGGCAAAAAGCCGGATCTGGCCGCGTTGCAACGCGACATTGCGCAGCGGGAGGCCGCCGCGCGCACCACGGTGGCCAATTACCTCAACAACCGGCTCCCGGGCGCCTCCGATGCCGACAAGCCGACGGTCATGGCGGGCGCGGAGTCGATGCTGCGCGCGTTGCGTTTGGAATCGGAAATCGTGAACGAGGCCGCGCGGCGCGCAAACCCGGCCGCGAATCCGACGAACAAGCGCATGGACGAGCTGCTCCACCGCATTTCGACGACGGACACGAACGAGAAACGCGAAAGTCGCAGCGAGGCGGAGCACACGACGGAGATGTGGCTGCGCGACCGCCAGCGACAGCAGGATGTCGAGGAATACCAGCGCCTCGCCCGCAACGGACAGTTCCTCGGCACGAACGGACAGCCGATCACCGGCACGCAACGGGAACGTATCGCCTTGGATGCGGAAAAGCAGCTCTCCGAGTCGCTGGCGTATCATGCGCGCGAGAAAACGACGTTCTGGGACTGGTGGGACGGCACCACGGATTCACGGCGCGATCTGGCGGGCAGGATCAAAGCGGACATCGATGCCGCGCCAGAGTACCAGGCGCTGAATTACCTCTCCCCGGCGGAAAACTCCGTGCAGCAGAACTACCGCGCGCTGGCCCTGGCCGTGCGCAACAGCCAGGCGCAGATGGACGAGTGGTACACGAAGGAATACCTCGGCCAGAGCGAGGCGGACACGAAGCGCGGTGCCGTGGGCGCGCGCACGCATGCATGGTGGAGCACGGGATTTGGCACGCTGGCACGGGCGAATGACATCAGCGGCGAAAGCTCCAACGCGCACGTCCAGGCGAAGATGGACGCGATGAGGCGCGACACGGACGCCGCCGCGGAGGCCTTCATGGCGGCGGCGAACACGCCGGATCCCGCGCGGCTGCCGCAGCATCAGCGCGAGCTTCTGAAGTCCTATGGCTACATCAACGAGGGCGCGGACAAAAAGCTCAGTTACACGATCCCGCAGGGCCGGCAGCAGCTCGGCGGCCTGACGCAGGCGGACATGCCCGGCGCATCGGTCCTGGATGCGATCAACATGGAAACCGTGGCCGTCACCGCCGCGAGCGTGGCCTTGCCGGAGCTGGCGGCGGCGCGCGTGGGCGCGCTGGCGACGAAATTTGGCGCGGGCACGACTCTCGCCACTCGTCTGGGCCAGGCGGCGAGCATGGCGACCGGCGTGGCGGTGGACGCGGGCTCGCAGTATCTGACGACAGGCAAGGTGGACACGCAGAAGCTTGTCGTGGACAACCTGCTCGTCGGCTCCATCGCGGGCAAGATCGGCGACCTGGCCTCCACCGGCACGAGCAAGCTGGCCGGTCTGCTGCGCGCGGAAGGAAAGGCCGGTCCGCTGGCGAAAAGCATGGAGAAGGCCATCGCGGAGACGCTCGGCCTGACGACGGAAAACGTGCTGCAAACGGCCTACCAAAACACAGTGGCCGCAGGCAGGCCGGATCTGAGTTACGAGGACTTTCTGGCGGGCATGATGACCGGCGCGATGGGCCGGGGCATGGCCTCGACGCACATGGGCCAGGCGCTCGACAAGCAGCTCGTGAAGCCCTTTGACGCAATGGTGGCCAGACTGCCGGAAGGACGGCTCAAGGAGGTGCTCGCGCGTGATCCGGCGGTGATTCTGGAGGAGCGTCACCGCGCGGAGGCCTTTGCCGAGCACGAGCAGGCCACCATGGACCGCTACAAGAAGATCACCGAAAACGTGGACCCGAAGAAACTGCCCGAAGTCGTGGGGGAGGCGGTGATGCGCGGGGAGTTTTCCTGGAATGATCTGAAGACGCTTTCCGCCTCCGGTGATCCCCAGATGGTCAAAATACACGATGCCGTGGTCACGGCTCGGGCGGACATGGTGAAGTTCCTCGACAAGGCCGCGCGCGAAAACGCGCATGAGGGCCTGCGGAGCGAATATGATCAAAAAGTCGCCGAGTTGAAGAAACGCGGCCTGCCCAAGGAGCAGTTCGATGCCGAGGAAGCCGCGCTCAAAAAATGGCGTGATGGCGAGGCGGAGCGCATCGACAAACCGGCCGTCATTCTCGGTTCCGACGGCCGCGGCAGCGACATCGACCGCTCCTGGGCCTCCGACCGTGTGCGTGACGAAGCACGGAGGCTTCAAGACCGCATTTTCGCCGGAGATGAAGGGCTGCCGACAACCAGCGGGCGCGCCATGGATTTGAACGAGTACTACGATGTGATGCCCTTCCTACGGGACATGTACAAGAATGGCACCGCGCACCTCAGCGAGCTGCCCGGCGCGCGTGTCGAGTCCAAGGGCCGTGATCTCACCCATGGCGAGACGATGAGCGCCAGCGGCCTGGCCGCCGCGATGATGCACATGGACGCCGACCAGCGGGCGACGTTTGAGAAAAACAAGCTCGCCGCCGCGCCGGCGGACCAGCGTGCGTCCATGGAGGCGCAGTTTGCCTGGGCCAATGAGAATCTGAAGCAGCAGCAGCAACTGGTGGCCGAGCGCGCGAAAAGAATCGCCGACGAGGCGAACGCCTCGATCACCGACCCGGCGCTGAAACGCAGCGCGGACGATGCCGACGTGCAATTGCGCGCGCGGGACCAGATTTACGGCGAGCGCATGTCAGAGCTCATCAAGCTGGAGCAGCAGATCAAGGCGCAGCCGGATCCAAACGGCCCGGAGGCCAACCGCCTGAAGGCGGAATACGAGCGCAAGATGAGCGTGGCATTGCGCGAGGGCATCGAGGCCTACTCGCAGTCCGCCGGGCTGGATGCCATCGTCAATGAGTGGCAGGGCACGAAGATCAAAGACCCCGTCACAGGAGAAATGCGCAAGCGCACCTTCAAGGAGCTGATGGAAAGCCCCGCCTTCGCGCAGGGAGGTGATGTCGCGAAAAAATACACGCCCGCGCAGCTCGAGGGCATGCTCAACGACCAGGTCATGTTCATGATGGAGCACATGAACGGCTACCGCCACGGCCACGAGTCACCGGAGGCCGCCGCGCGCGCGATCGGCAAATATGGCGAGCGCGCGCTGCTCGCGCTCAAGATGCAGGGCAAGGACATCAACAGCCTGCCCGCCGACCATCCGCTGCGCAAGCTGATGAGCACGACGGAGGCCTTCATGAAGGTCAAAGACAAGCCGGAGGAGCTCAAGAAGCTGCTCTCCGGCATGAGTCCGGACGGCGATGCCAACAAGGGGCTGCGCAAGGTCTTTGAGCAGCTTGAGGTGCTGCCGGGGCTGGAGGGCATCTCGAAATCCTTCGAGAAACTCGACCCCGACTCCATGCGCATGGCCAACCAGGCCGCGCGCCGGCGCTGGGAGCAGGAGCGGGAGCGCGCCCGCCTCAGCGGCGGGCCGGCAGCGGAGATGGAGGCCATCAAACGGCAGGAGGCGGAGGTGGACGGGCAGATCGCCGCGATCAAGGAGGCCACCACGCAGCAGAAAGATCTCGACGGACGCTACCTGCGCGCCGATCAAACGGAGGCGAAGCGCCTCGAAGCCGAGCTCGCCGGACTCAAGGAGCGCCGCGCCAATCTCCCCGGCGGGAAAAGCAGCCGCACGCCCACCGCGCAGGCGCTCGACGTCGAGATCGCCGAGCGCGAGAAGAAGCTTGAGGCTCTGAAAGGCAAGTACGCCGCCGCAGGCAGCCCGAAAGACCAGGGCGAGGTGGATTTGTCGAAGCTGAACATGCCGCCGCTGGCCGAACTGGAGAGCCGCAAGCGCGAACTGGAGAATCAACGCGGCATTTGCGGCACCGGCATGATGGCCGCCGAGGAGGAGCGCAAAAAGAAAGAGAAGGAGGACGCGCTGAAGGCCGCGGGCATCCCCGTGGATCCCAACACGGGCGAACCCGTTCCTCCCAAGCCGGTCGTCGATCAGAGCGGCAAACCCGTCACCCCATCTCCCGCGACTCCGAAACCTGAAACGGCCTCCACCACTCCTTCCGACCTCCCCAGCGGGCCAAACGACGGCCTGCCCGGCAAACCGGTGCTGCCGAGCGAGACCGTGCCGATGCCTCCACTGCCGGAAATCGTCCATCCCAAGCCGGATGTGACCGATGTCGGTGGACCGCAGACCGCGGCTGGCGGGGGTGTGAAGCTGACCATCCCGCAGACGCGCTACCGCATCGGCACGGCCATCAATGTCACCTACGAGGCACCAAAGGACGAGAAATGGAAGATCCCGTCCATCCGGCTCGAAAATGAGGCAGGCGAGGCCGTGTCGTACCAGGCGCTTCCCCGGCGTGGAGGCGGCGCGGTGAGCTTTGAGGGACCGGTCCTGGCTGGAAATTACCGAATCCGTGTTGTGGACGATGAGGACAAGGCTCTCTGCGCGCTGCCGGTGCCTGTTTTCGTCACGCCGACTCCCGGCGCGCTCCGGCTCGGCACGGGCGAATACCTCATCGGCTCCAAGGCACAGGTGGGCGTGAACGTGCCCGCCGGCACCTGGATGAAAGCACCCTGGGTCGGCATGTATCTCATCAACCGCCCGGACGGACGCCCCGATCTGCGCCTTCACTGGGAGCGCGCCGCCGGGACGAACAGCGTCGTGAACTTCACCCTGCCGGAATACACCGCCGACATCGAGTTCCGCCTCTACGACCGCGACGAGAACTATTACCAGCTCGACGCCGTCTCGCTGCGCACGAAGAGCGTGGCCGCGCCTGGAGCGCTGAAACTGGCGAAAAATGTGCTCCAGCTCGGCGAGAAGGTCACGGTGGCCTATCAACTGCCGGAGGGCGTTTACGTCCACCCCAATGACGCGTGGATCGGCCTTTACGAAGTCACCCGTCAGCAACCTGGCGTCCCCGGCGTGCTCACGCCGCCACGCCTGGGTTACGAGCATGTGCGCGGGCGGTCAGGCTCGGCGACCTTCGACGTCCCGCCTTCCATGGGCGAGTACGAGCTGCGCTACTACGACCGCTACAACTCCACGGTGCTGCTGGACTCCGTGCGTTTTGCCGTGCGTGGTCGGGCCGCGCCCGGCGCGCTGAAACTCGCCAGGGAGACCGTCCACATCGGCGAGACATTCCAGGTGCAGCTCGCCGTGCCGGAGGATGTCTGGCTGCACACCTACGCGCATGTGGACCTGCACCAGGTGGATGGCGGCGCCGGGCGCGGAGCCACCGCGCCCCGTCTGGCCAAGGAGTATCTGCCGGATGTCAAAACGAAAGGCCGCGCCGCCGTGCTCTCCTTCACCGCGCCGGATTATCCGTGCCTTCTCGAACTGCGCCTGCTCGATCGTGACGACGCGGGCATTCAACTGGACGTGGCGCGGCTGCAAGTGCTGGCGAAGCCCGCTCCGGGCGCCCTTAAACTCAGCAAAACACGCCTCTCACCCGGCGAAACGATGGAGGTCGGCGCCACAATCCCCGCAGACGTGCGGCTCTTCGCTTATCCCAAACTCACGCTGCATGCAGTGCCAGGCATCGGTCGTGATTTTCAACCCGCGGACGCTCCCGTGGTGGCGTCCGGCTATCTGGACGGCAAAACGCGCACAGCAAAACTCACCATGCCGGACGTTCCCGGCGGCTATGAGCTGCGCCTCTTCGACCGCGATAGCACCGCCCTGCATCTCCTCGACAAGGTGAGGCTGGAAGTCGCCCAACCGCCAGCAAAAGGCAGCCTGCGCAGCGGCGGCTCAGGCCAGGGCGGCAGCACGGTGGACATCGGTTTTTCCATTCCGGAAGGCGTCTATCTCGGCGGCTATCCTTATGTCGAGCTTGTGGACCCGCGGCGCGCGGTGCCCGGCGGCGCCTGGAGGGACCATGCGCGCCTCTCGCGTGCGGATCTGCCGAAAGGCCGCTCCGGGAGTGTGAAACTGGGCCTGCCGCGTCAGGCGGGGAATTACCAGTTGCGTCTCTTCGATCGCGATGGCGACGGCATCCTGCTCGACACCGCGCCCTTCACGGTGACTCCGCCGCCGAAACCGTAGTCCGCAACGCGCACTTCCCGATCCAGTGCGCCAGACCGCTGTCGTGCGAGTCCATGACGGCGCGCTGCCACCGCTCGCCGCATTTTCCACCGCAGCGCAGGCACGCGATGTCCATCGCTCCGCCGCCGCATTCATCGCAATCCGCGGAAAACGCTCCCGTGGACCAGTTGGCGCCGCAGCGCCGGCAATGCTGCTCTGTTTTCATGATCGCAATTGGGGCAGGCATTGCTCCAAGCATGCCCGCTGGTCGGCCGAGAGACCGATTCCCGGCCTGATTGAGCGCAGCAGGCTCAAACCTTCCTCGATATCGCTCACCTCACCTCGGTGCAGCAGCAACGCGATGGCCGCGAGCCCGGTGCGCCCGTGACCTTGCGCGCAATGGATGAACACATGCTCCTCAGGCTGCAAATCACGAATCGCGGTCACCAGCGTGTCCGCTTTCGGCGCGCAGGCATCCAGCGTGGGCAGATTCACATAGCGCACGCCGTGTCGCACCGACGCGGGCTCGGCAAACTCGGATGTCATGTCGAGAATCGTCGTGATTTTGGGCGGGCGCTCGTTGCCGACGAGCCTGCGACCTACAGTGAGCTTGTTGTTGATCTGTTGTGCCGCCGGTTCCGGCAGCAGCCGGCACACATGCCACACCGCCCAGGTGAACAGCAGATACGGCAGAAAAAGCACCACACGCAGAGGCGAGAGCGAACCATCGCTGCGTTTGCCGAACACCGCCGCATCCCGTTGCATGTAGGCAATGCCGAGGATGAGGAGGTTCAAAGCCGGCCACAATAGCGTAAACGTCCATCCGCCACCATAAAGCCGAGGCATCGCGGCCAGGAGCAGCCCGAGCAGGCAGAAGAGGACACCGTGTTTCATGGAATGCCGTCGAGATTACCGAAAACCGCCCTCAGCGGCAAGGAACGCTTCTCCGCGAAGCGCCAAACGCAAAGCGGCATCGTCCATTTAGAACATCGGGGCCGTGACGTATTATCCAAGTCCGAATTCAACCCCCACGCGCCCATGTTTACCTTCACCGACAAAGGCTCCGTCACCACCTGCGATGGCGTGACACGCCGCGACTTCCTTTCCGCGGGCACGTTGAGTGCCATCGGCCTCACGCTGCCGGGTTTTGCCAAACTGAAGGCGGAAGGCAAAGTGAACCCAAAGAAGAGCAACAAGTCCTGCATCATGATCTTCAACCTCGGGGCGCCGAGCCAGCAGGACCTCTGGGACATGAAACCGGACGCGCCGAGCGAGATTCGCGGCCCGTTCAAGCCCATCCGCACGAAGAGCGATGCCTTTGAGATCTCCGAAATCCTGCCGCTGCATGCGAAGATCGCGGACAAGTTCAGCCTCGTGCGTTCCTGCTACCACACTGCTGCCGCGGTGCATGACACCGGGCATCAGATGATGCAGACGGGCCGACTTTTCACCGGTGGCGTGAACACGCCGCACGTCGGCAGCGCACTGGAGTTCCTCCAAGGACGCCGCAGCGATCTGCCCGCGCACATCATCCTGCCGGAGACGATGGGACCAACGGGCGGCAACATGCCGCACGGCCAGGACGCGGGCTTCCTCGGTAAAGCGTATGATCCTTTCGTCCTGAACGCGAATCCGTCGGAAAAGGACTTCAAGGTGCCCGATCTGCTGCCGCCGAAGGAAATCAGCGAGGTGCGTCTCGAACGTCGCAAGCAACTCCGTGAGCTGGTGGACAGCAGCGTGCGCAATTTCGAATACAGCGAGCAGGCGAAGCTCATGGACTCGAACTTTGAGTCCGCCTACCGAATCATGACCAGCACGCAGGCGCGTGAGGCCTTCGATTTGACCAAAGAGCCACTCAAAGTCCGCGAGCGCTACGGCATGAATCGCTTTGGCCAGAGCTGCCTGCTCGCGCGCCGCCTCGTCGAGCGCGGCGTGCGTTTTGTCACCGTGAACACCTTCATCACCGTGTTTGGCGAGATCACCTGGGACATCCACGGCTCCAAACCCTTCACCAGCATCGAAGGCATGCGCGACATCGTCGCGCCGATGTATGACCAGGGCTACAGCGCCCTGATTGAGGACCTTTTCCAGCGCGGCATGCTCGACGACACAATGGTCACCTGCCTCGCCGAATTCGGCCGCACGCCGAAGATCAATCCCGCCGGCGGTCGCGACCACTGGCCGAACTGCTGGACGGTCAATTTCGCCGGCGGTGGTGTGAAAGGCGGCGAAGTCATCGGCAAATCCGACGACATCGGCGGCTACCCCACCGAGCGCCCCGTCGCTCCGAAAGAAATCGTCGCCACCATCTACCAAGCCCTCGGCGTCGATCTCCACACCGAGCTCCCCGGCCCGCAGGGCAGGCCCTATCCCGTCGTCGATTTCGGCACGCAGGCGATCAAGGAGCTGTTTGCGTAAACCGTGGTGCGGACGCCTTCGTCCGCTCAGAATTGCCATGTCTTCCTACAACAAACGACGACTGCTAACCCTTCTGGGCTTGCTCAGCGTGGCCGCCGTTGGTTTGGAGCTTCATAGTCGCTTGCTCACACGATTGTGGAAGTTACCACAAGTGCCCTCGGAGAACGCGAGGCAGGAAGAAGCAATCCCGAAAGGTTTTGCCCGTTATCCATGGTATAAATGGCAACCTCAGCCGACTACAGAACTACCTGCCACGATCCGGAAAGTTGAGGGCAAAATCAGCCTTCAACTAGGGGGCTACGGAAGCGATGCCGCCAGCCAGGAGCTGCTGTCGTCTGGACGACAGCCTGTTTATCTAATCAATGATTCGGATTACGATCTCCAAGTGCCAAGTCAGGACAGTGACATCTACCTTCGCCTTGAGGCCAAGCTCGAAGATGGCAGGTGGCATCGTGCGCAATACCACCAGCACAGCGGATGCGGCAATAGCTACATCCGCCATGATCTTCCCGCGCACCACTTCGTGTGCATCTATGGGCACAGTCCTAATTCAGGAAGAGCTGCCAAGGTGCGCTACGCGATTCACAATGGCTCTGATGACATGCTGGTTACCGACGAGTTCCAGGGTTCCTATTCCACAGATGATCTTGCGCTGAGTGAATTCGACGACATGGCGCTTTCCGAGGCAGATGTGCCTACTTTGCGGTCTTTTTTGCTCCGCGAGACGAAGCCATCGCTACTGCATTACCACCAACGTCTTGAGTATTTGCGCGCTACAGCATGGCATGCGCTGACCAGCGGAAAGCACGATCTGAACGCTGCCATTTCAGCCGCTCGAGAGATCCACGTGTTCGATCCGAGCCTGAGCCTTCCAGGCAACCTGGAATCCACGCTCAAGACATGGACGGAAAGCCGGAATAAAGAAAAGGCTGCCATGCGCAGGGTCCATGGCTTCTACATGAATGACAAAGCGGCAGCAATCCCTCACCAAAACAACGGCACGCCGTAAGCCGGAAACTCCGAGTCACACGCCACCAAATGAAACCCGCCCGCCAGCGCCTGAGCAATGATCATCCGGTCGAAAGGATCGCGATGATGCATGGGCAGGCTGTCGAGCTTCAGAATGTCCTCGTAGCTGATCGAAAGCAGGCGCAGGCGGTTCACACGGCATTCCTGGTCGATCAGATCGGCCAGCGGAGCACCCAGCTTCAGTTTGCCGAGCTGGATTTTGATTTGCAGCTCCCAGACACTCGCATGGCTCAGCCAGATTTGATTCGAGCGGTCGCTCAACGTCTGCCGGACATGCGCAGGCAGTTTGGGGCTGTTTTCGTTCCACCAGATGAAGGTGTGCGTGTCGAGCAGGTAGTTCATGCATCGCGGCCCAGCCAGAATTCGTCAGGCAGTGGTGCATCGAAGTCATCCGCCACCTGCCACTTGCCTTTGCCGAGACCTGAAACTCGAGGGCCGTCGGCGTTCGCTTGGTTTTCGACCGAAAGCTCTGTCTTGAGCCAGCTCAGCAGAGAACGCTTCTCCGCCGCCGGTAGTCCCGCCGCTGCGATCTCGATTTCAGCCAGTGTGCTCATGCTGGCATCTTAATTTCCGCCCCTGATTCATGCAACTCCGCATCTCCAGCCTTCTTTTTGCTGTCCTGGCCGCCACGTCGATTGCCGCCGAAGCGCCTTCCTTCCGCAACACCATCCAGCCCATCCTCACGCGCTACGGCTGCGCGATGGGCGCTTGCCATGGCGCGGCGGCGGGACAAGGCGGCTTCCGGCTTTCGCTGCGTGGTTTCGATGATGAGGGTGACTGGCTTTCGATCACGCGCAGCGCGAACGGGCGTCGTCTGACGCTCGAAGATCCGGCGCGGAGTCTTTTTCTGCTGAAGGCGGTAAAGGCGGTGCCGCACAAGGGCGACAAGCGCTTCGAGGTGAACTCGCCGGAATACAAAGCCATCGTCGATTGGATCGCGGCAGGGGCGCTGGGGCCGAAGGCGGATGATCCGCGCATCGTGTCGCTCAGCGTGTCGGAGCCGCATCTCGTCTCGCAGGCCGGAAACAGCGTGCAGCTCAAAGTCACCGCGAAATTCAGCGATGGTCACAGCGAGGACGTGACGCGCTGGTGCAAATACAACGCCACCAATGCCAGCGTGGCCACCGTCGATGACAGCGGCCTCATCAAGATCACCGGCGCAGGCGAAGGAACGGTCAGCGCATGGTATCTGAGCCTGCTGAGCGTCACCAATGTCGTCGTGCCGAAACCGGGCAAACCGGACATCGAGGCCTTCGGGGCCCTGAAACCGCGCAACTTCATCGACGAGCAAGTTTTGACCAAACTGCGCGAGCTGAACATCCCGCCGTCGGGTCGTGCCACGGATGCGGAGTTCCTGCGTCGGGCGTTTCTCGATACCATCGGCGTTTTGCCCACGCCGGAGGAAGCGAAGGCCTTCCTCGCCGACAAAGCCGCCGACAAACGTGACCGCCTCATCGACGCGCTGCTGAAGCGGCCCGAGTTCGTCGATTACTGGTCGCATCGCTGGAGCGATCTCTTCCTCGTGAATGGAGACAAGCTCATGCCGCAGGCGATGTGGTCGTATTACAACTGGATCCGCCGTCACGTCGCCGCGAACACGCCGTGGGACGCCATGGTGCGTGATCTGCTGACCGCCACCGGCAGCACGCTCGAGCACGGCGGCGGCAACTTTTTCATCCTCAACGACGAGCCGACGAAGTGCGCCGAAACCGTCAGCGTGGCCTTCCTTGGCACCTCCATCGGCTGCGCGAAGTGCCACAACCACCCGATGGAAAAGTGGACCTACGATCAATACTACGCCTTCGCGAACCTCTTCGCCCGCGTGCGCACCAAAAACGGCACGCAGGCCGACGAGCGCGTGCTTTTCAGCGACACGCAGGGCGACCTCGTCGCGCCGCTCACCGGCAAACCGCAGCCGCCGCGCCCGCTCGATGCCTTGCAGCCCGTCTCGATGACCTCCACCGAGGATCGACGCATCACGCTCGCGAACTGGCTCACCAGCGCGGATAACAAGCTCTTCCAACGCGCCATCGTGAACCGCGTGTGGGCCAACTTCTTCGGCAGCGGCCTCGTCGAAGCCGTCGATGACCTCCGCGTCACCAATCCCGCCAGCAACGAACCGCTCTTCGCCGCCGCGTGCGAGCATCTCGTGAAGCAGAAATTCGACCTGAAGGCCCTCATGCGCACCATTTTGCAAAGCGAGACCTATCAGCGCAGCAGCATCACCCTTCCCGAAAACATCAGCGACCTCCGCTACGGCTCGCACTACGTCCCGCGCCGGCTGAAGGCCGAGGTGCTGCTCGACACCGTGTCGCAAGTCACCGCCGCGCCCACCACCTTCAAAATCGACCGCCGCAACGCCAACCGCGGCACCGCCGACGCCTACCCCATGGGCTTCCGCGCCCTGCAACTGCCCGACAGCAACATCGCCAGCTACTTCTTGAAAAGCTTCGGCCGCGCCGACCGCGTCGCCACCTGCGAATGCGAACGCACCAACGAACCCAGCATGGCCCAAGCGCTTCACATCGCCAACGGTGAGACCCTCAACCAAAAGCTCGCCCAAAAAGACAACCGCCTCGACGCCCTGCTCACCAGCCAGCAACCCGACGCCAAGATCATCGAAGAAGCCTACCTTTTGACGCTGACTCGCTCCCCCACCGACCGCGAACTCGAAAAAGCCACCGCGCTCCTCACCACCGCCAAACCCGAAGACCGTCGCGTCACGCTGGAGGATCTGTTTTGGAGCCTGATGAGCTCGAAGGAGTTTTTGTTTAATCACTAGCGCTCAACTACTTCACGAAATGAGAACTGTATTCCGATGGACGCTTCGTGTGACTTCATTCCTAGCAGGAATGATTGGAGCGGGCGTTGCTCATCTCAGGTACAGTTTGGTATGGCGTATCGATGGACTCATCGTTCTCGGGGTCGTGGTACTGCTTGTTTTGATCGGGTTGCTATATGTCAGGCTAGGAAAAGAACCCGCCTCTTGTCTTGAATCACTCCTTGCTGGAATCACACTCGCCTTGGGAATACTCTTTTACGGTTGGACTGTAGCCTCCTTGTCTATGCTTGGTGTGGCCATGCTCCTTGGAATGCTTGCTGCGAAAGCTTCCATCCTTCGAGTGATTCGATTTGGTATCGTTGTGGTGATATGTCAGTGGAGCATTTTCGCTGTGGATCATCTAGCAATTGGCGGCCGTATATTTGCCTTGAAGTGGTTGCACTTTGATCATCCGGTCTTCGGACCTTCTGAACCACTGTTGGTTGAGCGAGATAGCAGGTGTGCCATTTACCTCTACGATATGAGCAGATGTGTATGGACTGATTACAAAGCGGTGATTTGGGGTTGGTCCATATTTCCCAAGGTCGTCGATTTGGGTGATGAAAAACCTGTGGGCATTCTTGCAAGCCATTCAAAGATCCAGGAAGCGATTCGATGAGCCGTGCATTCCACCTCATTCAAGCCCAACGGGCTTGCGTCATGCAGCCCAGGGTTCGCAGAATCCTGGGTATCGAGTCACCATACGTTTTCATCTCGCCGAACCCCAACGGGGTTCCGTCGGGCTCCACCGTGCTCGACAGAAGCGCCAGCAAAGTAGCCATCTCGCTCCGCGAGATGAGCTGGGCGCATGATCAACTCACTGGCACCCGAGATTCGAAACGCATGCCCGCTGGCGAAAGCCATTCGCGCATCTCGACGGAGCGAGATGGCTACTTTGCTTCGCCGGATCGACGCGGGCACGCCTTTAACCACACCGTGGACACACTCGAAAGCGCCGGAGGGCCGGCGCACTCCAGGACGCTGCCGCGAGCTATCGCACCCACCCTTCCCTGATGTCATGAAACGACTTCTCATCCTCTCACTCGCCTGCATCGTCACCACCGACGCCCAAACCGTGGACTACACGAAGCAGATCGCGCCGCTGTGGGACACCTACTGCGTCGATTGCCACAGCGCGGACGATGCGGATGGCGAGTTCGCATTGGACACGTTTGCGGCGCTCATGAAGGGCGGCGAGGAGGGTGCAGCGATCGTGGCGGGGAAGGCGGACGAGTCGCTGCTGGTGAAGTTTCTCGAAGGACGCTCAGGGCGCGGCGGGAAGAATGAATTCATGCCGCCGGGCAAGCGCGAGAAGCTGAAAGCGGAGGAGATCGCGCTCATCAAGGCGTGGATCAACGCAGGCGCGAAAGGCCCGCTCATCACCGAAGCGAAGCCGATGCCGAAGGAGGTTATCACGCCGAAAATCGCGCCCACCGTGCCGCCGAAGCGCTCGATCCAGGCGGTGGCGTTTTCGCCGAAGGCACAACTCATCGCCACAGCACGCTACGGCGAGGTCGAACTCGTCAATCCGGTCAATCAAGTCACCGTTCGGAAACTCACCGGCTTCACCGGCAAGGTCAACGCCGTCGCTTTCTCGCCTGATGGCGAGACGCTGTATGCCGCCGGTGGCGAGGCGGGCATCGTGGGCATCGTGCGGAGCTGGAAAACGAGCGATGGCAGCCCGCTGCGCTCGTTTGAAGGCCACACGGATGCCGCGTATGCGCTCGCGGTTTCGCCGGATGGCCAATTCATCGCCACGGGTGCTTACGATCAAAAAATCCGCCTCTGGGACACCGCGACAGGCAAGGAAGTCGCGCTGCTCAAAGGCCACAACGGCGCGGTGAACGGCCTGTCGTTCCGACCCGACGGCAAAGTGCTCGCCAGCGCCAGCGCGGACCGCACGGTGAAGCTTTGGAGCATTCCGAATGGTCAGCGACTCGACACGCTCTCGCAGCCGACGAAGGAGCAAACGAGCGTCGTTTTCAGCGCCGATGGCAAAACGCTTTTCGCCGCAGGTGGCGACAACCGCATCCGCGTGTGGTCGATCAGCGCCGCGGCGAAGGAAGGCACGAACAAGATCCTCACCAGTCGCTTCGCGCATGAAGGCGGCCTCTTGAACCTCGCGCTCTCCGCCGATGGCAAACTGCTCGCCTCGACCGCGACGGACAAAACGCTCAAACTCTGGAACACCGCCGACCTCACCGAAAAGCTCCTCCTCGAAAAACAACCCGACTGGTCCTCCGCCCTCGCCTTCACCGACAAAGCGCAGCTCATCGCGGGTCGCGTCGATGGCACCTGGAGCGTGTATGAGGCAGCAAAGACGGTATTGAAGCCCTGACAGAAGCGTATTACCCTGCCGCCTATGAAAGTTCTCTCCGTCAAACTTCCTGAAGCGCTCTTCCTCGACATCAGTCGCGAGGCTTCGCGGCGCAAGGTGACCCGATCAGAGGTGATCCGTGACCGGCTTTCGGCCAAGAAGCCCGCCAAGGCGTCGCTCTGGGACCAAATGGAGGATCTGGTCATTCATGATGACACGCTGCCGAAGGATCTCTCCGCCAACAAAGCCCACCTGAAAAAATATGGCCAGAACCGTACTCGCTGACACCGGCGCGATCGTGGCCGCGCTGCGGTCGCGCGACAAGCACCACGCCTGGGCCCGCCAGCAGTGGTCGGGTCTCACCGAGCCCTGCCTGACCTGCGAGGCAGTCGTGTCCGAGTGTTTTTTCCTCCTGGAGGGAGCCAAAGAAGGGAAGGAAAAGCTCTCCCAGCTTCTCGAACGCGGCGTGATCCGCGTCGCCTTTGATTTTGCCGATTCCAAACAGGAAACGCTCTCCCTGCTGCGCCGCTACCATGACACGCCGATGAGCTTTGCCGATGCCTGCCTCGTCCGAATGTCAGAGATGTTCGCTGAAAGCCAGGTTTTCACCACGGACAGCGATTTCGTCGTTTGCCGCCGATTTGGCCGTCAGGTGATTCCTCTCATCGTCCCTTGGTAACTGCCGCTTTGAACCTTCCCCATCATGAAAACCGCCAGTTTGATCCTCCTGTCGATTTTGAGCCTTAACGGCCTGTGCATCGCTCAGGCTCCGAAAGCGACGAAAGATGCCGCGAAGCCAGCCATGGCGCCGAAGCCGACCAAGGCCGCGAAACTCGAACTCACGAGCATCACGCCGCGTGCCGCGCACATCGGTGGCGAACTACTGGTGAGTCTGGCGGGCAAAAACTTCACGGAGGACACGCAGGCGATGGCCTCGCATCCGAGCCTGAAGGTGCAGATCGCGAAACAAAGCATCAAAGCCACTAGCGCTCGTTTGAAGATCACTGTGGGGGCGGAAGTGCCGCGTGGGGCTTACGACGTGTGGTTGAAAAATGCCACGGGTGAGTCGGCGAAGGTGAAAGTGTATGCCGATGATCTCGCGCCCATCACGACCTCGGCAGCGGATTTCAAAAACGGCCCGGTGCAGATCTCGAAGCTGCCCGCGAGCGTGTGGGGCACGCTCACCGAGACGGGTCAGCATGATGCGTATCGTTTCACGGCGAAGGCGGGCGAGGAACTCGTGCTCGATCTCGCCGTGGCGCAGGTCGGCAGCGTGGCGAAATCGCCGACGCTCGAGATTGTGGACGCGAATCAAACGGTGCTCGCGGTGAATCGCGGGCTCGACAGCGGCAGTGATCCGTTCCTCGCGTGGAAAGCGCCTGCGGATGGCGATTACCACATCCTCGTGAGCAACACGACGATGGATGGCAGCGCGGGGCATGTGTATCGGCTCACGATTGGCGCGTTGCCCTTCGTCACGAGCTGGTCGCCACTCACCGCACTGGTGGGGAAGGAGACGAAGGTCACACTCATCGGCCATCATCTCGGCGACAAGGCCACCGTGACGATGAAAGCGGACAAGGAAGGCATCACGAACGTGCCGCTCGATGCCAAGGCGCTGCGTTTTCGCTCGATGCCCTCGCTACGCGTGAGTGCGCTGACGCAGGTGAGCGAGGTGGAGGGGAATGATGACCTCACGAAGGCGCAGGTGGTGTCCTCGTCGTCGAACATCAACGGTTTGCTCGCCAAAGCGGGCGACACCGATCACTTCGCGTTCGATGCCAAGAAAGGCCAGACGTGGATCATCGAGACGCTCGCCGCTCAAGCCGGCTCGCCTGCGGATACGAAGCTCGAAGTGCTGCATCCCGATGGCAAACCGGTCGCTCGTTTGCTCATGCAGGCCGTGCGGGACAGCTACAACAACTTCCGCAGCGTCGATGCCAACAACCCGGACATCCGCTTGCAAAACTGGGAGGAAATGGAGCTGAACGAGTATGTGTGGTTCAACGGCGATGTGATGAAGATCATCCGCATGCCTCGCGGGCCGGACGGCGGCTGCTTCTTCTATGTGAGCGATGGCAAACGCCGCGCTTACTTCGACACCAGCGCCACCTCGCACTCGCTCGATGAACCGTGCTACGTCGTCGAGCCGTATCCGCTCGGCAGCACCATCGCCGCGAACGGCTTGCCCATTTTCACGCTCAACTATCAAAACGATGACAGCGGCGACCGCAAAATCGGCCGCGACTCGCGCCTGACCTTCACCGCGCCTGCCGATGGCCGTTTCGTCGTG
Organism: Verrucomicrobiaceae bacterium; assembly: GCA_015075365.1. Lineage (GTDB taxonomy): Bacteria > Verrucomicrobiota > Verrucomicrobiia > Verrucomicrobiales > Verrucomicrobiaceae > Prosthecobacter. The sequence goes on along the minus strand of JABTUN010000001.1, from coordinate 2,242,185 downwards.
CGAGTCACCGACACTCGCGGTTGGGGCGGCGAGCGCTTTGTGTATTCGCTCGCCATTCGCGAGCCGAAGCCGGACTTCAGCGTCAAACTCGCCGGCATGAACCCCACCGTGATGCCCGGAGCCTCCGTGGGCTTCTCCTTCCGTGCCGACCGGCAGGACAATTTCGACGATCCCATCCAAATCGACATCACCGGCGTGCCCGCAGGCTACTGGGCCACCTCGCCGCTCATCATCGAGGCCGGTCACGACCTCATCAGCGGCTCGCTGCATGCCATGCCGGATGCCGCGAAGGATGCCGACTGGTCCAAACTCAAAATCACCGCCACTTCGAAGGGCCTCAAACACGACGCGGGCACCTTCGGCAAGGTCACGCTCGGCGCGAAACCGAAGTTCATCATCGTTTTGGAGCCCGACGTCGGCGGCAAGCCCGTCATGCGCGATCCCGCCGCCGAAACGAAGCCACTCGAACTCACTCTCGCGCCCGGCCAGACCGTCAAGGCCTGGCTGCGAGCCATTCGCCAGGACAACAAAGACCTCCTCAGCCTCGACGTGCACGGATTGCCCCACGGCGTCATCGTCGATGACATCGGCCTCAACGGCGTCCAAATCCGCGCCGGCGAAAACGAGCGCCCCATCTTTTTCCGCGCCGCGAACTGGGTGAAGGACCAGGACAAACTCTGCCACGGTGCGATCAGCTCCGCGAGAAACGAACACGACAGCGCCGGCCTCCAGACGAGCTTTCCGATTCTCATGAAGATTCGCAAGGCGCCTGGTGTGGCGGTGAGATAGGCAGCAGACTGGCTGCCTGATTTCGCCGCTTCATGGTTTGCGCGTGTGACGTGGACGGTTACTCTCGCGCATCAATGACTGACTGGAAAACCTGGAAGCCGAAGCTGCTGGCGACACTCATGTTCATCCTCGACGAGGAGCGCGGCGAGGTGCTCTTGATTCGCAAAAAGCGCGGCCTCGGCGCGGGCAAGATCAACGGCCCGGGTGGCAAGATCGACCCGGGCGAGACCTCCGAGCAGTGCGCGATCCGCGAGACGCAGGAGGAACTGGGCGTCACGGCCATCGCGCCGGTCAAGCATGGCGAGTTGTGGTTCCAGTTCGTCGACGGGCTTAGCCTGCATGTCGATGTGTGGCTGTCCACACAGCACGAAGGCACCGCGGTTGAGACGCCGGAGGCGATCCCGCTGTGGACGCCGCTCAACGAGCTGCCGTTCGATCAAATGTGGGCGGACGACCGTTTCTGGCTCCGCGAAGTGCTCGTGGAGCGGAAGAGATTCATCGGCCGTTTTGATTTCAACGACGACACGATGCTGACGAGCGAGATGGAATGGCTGTGACTCAGATTTTCACATCCCAGCCCTTGCGGTAGCCGCCTTCCCGGCCCCAGAGCTTTTCCGCGGCGGCATTGTCGATGATTTTGCCGGTCTTCGGATCACAGCGCACGACCGTGTTCGTGCGGTAGGCCATGTTGCCGAGGTGGCACATCATGGTGCTCTTCTGCCCTTCGTCGATGGGACTGTTGAGCTTCGCCTCGCCGCGGATGGCGTCGAGGAAGTTGCCGATGTGGGACACATCGCCCGTGCCGGCGTTGCTGGCCTTGCCTTTGCTCACCTCAGCTCCTTTGGGGTCGTAAATCGTCCAAGAATCACGCCCGGCGGCCATGGTGCCGTTGTCGCCGTAGAACATGACCTCGGACAGCGGCTTCTCCGCGGCGCGCGGGTGGCTGCTGCTCTGCACCCACTCGCAGCCCGCGTGACCGAAGTCATAGACGGCGGTGCCGGTGTCCGGCGTCTCCTGCGCATCGTCGTAGAAGTAGCGGCCGCCGTTGTAGGTGGTGCGCAGGGGATACTCGCCCTTCAGTCCCCAGCGCAGGATGTCGAGCGTGTGGATGCCATTGTTGCCGAGCTCGCCATTGCCCCAGTGCCAGAACCAGTGCCAGTCGTAGTGGACCATGCTCTTGAAATCGCGTTTTGCATCGTCCGGCACGGGACCCTGCCACAAGTTAAAATCGAGATCAGCAGGCGCGGGCTTTTCGTTCACGGCGACCGTCTTGCGCGTGTTGTAGTAGAAACCGCGGCCGAAGCGCACGGTGCCGATCACGCCGCCATGCAGCGCCTCGATGGCGTCCTTCATCCAGGTGCGGCGCTGGTTGCCCATCTGCACGACGCGGTCGTATTTTTTCGACGCGGCAACGATCATCTCCGCCTCCTGGGCGTTCTGGCTGCCGGGTTTTTCAACATAGACATGCTTTCCAGCCTGCATGCAGAGCAGCGCGGCGGGCGTGTGCCAGAAATTTGGCGTGGCGATGAAGACGGCATCGAGCGTCTTGTCATCGAGGAAGGTGCGGAAGTCCTTCACGCCCTGGCAGGACACGCTCTGCTTGTCATTGACCACCTTGAGGCCGTATTCGAGGCGCTTCGGGTCCACCTCCGCCAGGTAGGCGATCTCCACGTTCGGGATTTTCAGCAGCGCACCGACATGACCCATGCCGCGGCCGAGCGCAACGACGGCGACTTTGAGCTTCTTCTGCGCGGTGTCGGCAGCGCGGAGTTTTGGCAAGGTGGAGACGGCCGCGAGCGCGGACGTTTGATGGAAGAAAGTGCGGCGGTTCATGGTGGTGGGACAAATCGGGCACCGCGCGCCTGCTCTTGCACGCTGCTTGAGGGCGAAAGATGCGCCCGCGGGGGCGAGTTGATGCATGCGCATGATGCGCGCCCTGCTTTTCCTCCTTTCCTCCTTCGTTGTTGTCTCCGCCCAGGAGACCGCACCGCCCGCAAAGGACAAGTTTCACCTGTTTCTCCTCGTGGGGCAGTCCAACATGGCCGGCCGCGGCGTGGTGGAGCCGCAGGACAAGACGCCGCATCCGCGCGTGCTCATGCTCAGCAAAGAGGGCCGGTGGGTGCCTGCGACCGATCCGATGCACTTTGACAAGCCGGCGGCCGGCGTTGGCCTGGGCAAGACCTTCGGCCAGATCATCGCCGGCGCGAATCCGGATGTGACCGTCGGCCTGATCCCGTGCGCGGTCGGCGGATCGCCCATCGACACCTGGAAGCCCGGCGTGTTTTATGCGGCGACAAAGAGCCATCCGTGGGATGACATGGCGAAGCGCTTGGAGCTGGCATTGCAGGCGGGCACGCTTCAAGGCATCCTGTGGCACCAGGGAGAGGGTGACTCGCAGCCCGCCTTGGCTCCGGTGTATGAGGCAAAACTCCATGATCTAGTGAAGCGGCTGCGTGAGCTGGTGAAATCTCCCAGCGTGCCCTTCATCGCCGGGCAGATGGGGAAATTCGCGGATGTGCCGTGGCCGCCGGAGAAGGCCATGGTGGACCAGGCTCATCAGGACCTGGCGGAAAAGGTGCCTCACACGGCCTTCGTCAGCGCCGAAGGGTTGAAGCACAAGGGTGACAAGGTCCACTTCGACTCCGCGTCGTTTCGTGAGCTGGGGAAACGCTACGCGGAGGCGTTTCAGCGGATGAAGGCGAAGTGAGCGTCAGGCCCCCGGCTTTTTGAGCTTGGAGAGCACGTCGTCCGGCGTGGCGGCATTCGGATCCAGCGGGGCGATCTTTTCCACGATGCGAAAGACGACAAGGATGAGCTCCACCATCACGCGCGCGGCGATGGCGTAGGCCAGCAGGGCCAGTGGCGCGGTGAGAAAGCCCATCCAGCCGCTCATCATCCACTCAAAGGCATAGATGACCGCGCCAACGAGGCTGAGGGCGTAAACCACGCGGATGAGCCGGGGTGTCACGAGGCGCTTGAAGCTCAAATCGAGCACCAGATCGAGAATGGCCCGGATGAACGACCACAGGCGGCTCACAGGGGAGTTGGGGGCGGGATCGGCGCTCATGGCCGGAAGGTAGGCACGCAGGAGCGGCGCGGCAACCGGCCAAAACAGGGCATTCCGGGGCCATGTCAGGGCTGGAATATCCGTTTGCGCTTTCCGGGAACCGCCGCCAGAATCCGCGCCACTTTTTCCGGCCGCCCATGCAGATGTTGGAAAAAGCAAAACTCCCCGGAACCCACAACCCTGCCCAACCCATGCCTGCGAAAAAGTCGAAACCCGCAGCGAAGAAGCCTGCTGCAAAGCCTGCCAAAAAAGCACCTTCCAAAGCCGCAGGGAAGAAGAAGCCGGGGAGCAAACCTGCTCCTGCCAAAAAACCCGCTCCGAAAAAGCCCTCCCCAAAACCTGTGAAGAAAGCTCCCGCGAAACCCGCGCCCAAGAAAGCCCCTGCCAAGAAACCTGCTGCGAAACCCGCCGCCAAAAAACCCGCCCCGGCCAAGAAGCCCGCGGCAACGGCGAAAAAAGCCCCCGCCAAGCCGGTGAAGACGGCCAAGGCCGTCTCCAAACCCGCACCCAAGGTGGTCGATAAAAAACCGGCGCCTCCGGCAAAAGCCGCCAAGGCCGCCCCGGTGAAGGCCGCCGCCCCGATCCTGCCAAAGGGCCGCACTCCAGTTGCAACCCGCACGCGCGGCAGCATTGAGGACGAGGGTGCCACTATCGAGATCGCGAAGGGGCCTGTGAAGATGACCCCCTTCCTCAAGAAGCAGAAGCAGCGCCTCGTCGAGCTGCGTGACGCCTACCTTAACTCCATTGAGGGCGTGGCCGCGGAAACCATCCGCGGCGGCGGCGTGGACGCCTCCGCCTTCGGCATGCACCAGGCTGACGCCGGCAGCGACGCCTACGACCGTGATTTTGCCCTGAGCCTTCTCGGCAAGGAGCAGGACGCCCTGTATGAGATCAACGAGGCCCTCAAGCGCATCGAAACCGGCACCTATGGCATCTGCGAAGGCACCGGCCAGAAGATCCCGGAGGAACGCCTGGAGGCCATGCCCTTTGCCCGCTTCAGTGTGACCTGGCAGGAAAAGATCGAGCGCGAGCAGCGCCGGGGTGGCTGGAACCGCCCTGTCCACAGCCTTTTCGGCCTCGATGATCCGGGCGATGCCAGTGACGACGACAAGGACGAGGACGAGGCCCCGGCCAGCTCCTCCAACAACAACTCAGGCGAGTCGCTTGACTTTAGCAAAGAGTAGCCTAGCCTCCGCGCCCCAAAATTTATGCCGCGAGAAATCATCATCCTTGAATGCACCGAAGCGAAGGCCGCAGGAATGCCGACCTCGCGCTACGTGACCACGCGCAACAAGAAGAGCGTGCGCACGCCAAACCGCCTCGAAAAGGTGAAATTCAATCACTTCATGAAGAAGCGCACGCTCCACCGCGAAATCCGCTAACACCCCGCTGTTTCCATGCAACCCAAGACCAAAGAGCGCCTCTCCAACCTGCGCCGTCATAACCGCAAGATGCCCCGCCGCCGCGTGGACATCCCCGTGGAGAAGGTGATCTACACCAATCCTGAAATCCTGGCCCGTTTCACCACGGAGTCCGGCAAGCTGATCCCACGCCGCATCACCGGCCTGCCTGCCTGGCTGCACCGCAAGGTGGTCCGCGAGGTCAAGCGTGCCCGCGCCGTCAACCTGCTTCCCTGAGCGGAACCGGCGTTGATTTCCCAACTTGATCCCACTGTTGCTCCCGCGGCAGTGGGATTTTTGTCTCTCCATCATCCCTCTCATGTCCGCCCTCAAAGACACCCAGAGCGAACGCGACGACCGGCAACTGCCGATCGACCGCGTGGGCGTGCGCAGCCTGCGCTTCCCGCTGCGCATCCGCGATCGTGACAGCGCCGTGCAGCACACCGTGGCCACCGTCTCGCTGGCCGTGGACCTGCCGCATCACTACAAGGGCACGCACATGAGCCGCTTCGTCGAGGTGCTGCACGCGCACGGCACGGAGCTCACCGTGGCCAGCATCGCCGGCATGCCGCGGGAATTGATCAAAAAGCTCCACGCGGACAAAGCGCACGTTGAGTTCCGTTTCCCATACTTCCGGTCGAAGAAGGCCCCCGTCTCGAAGGCGGAGGGGCTGCTCGATTACGGGGTGATTTTTGAAGTGAACGCGGACAAGGCAAAGACCGACTTCGTGTTGACCGTCGAGGTTCCTGTGACCACGCTCTGCCCGTGCTCCAAGGCCATCAGCGCGCGCGGCGCGCACAACCAGCGCGGCGTCGTCACGCTCGCCATCCGCTTCAAGGAGCCGGTTTGGATCGAGGACCTCATCGAACTCGTCGAATCCTCCGCCAGCAGCGAGCTGTACAGCCTTTTGAAACGCCCGGACGAAAAACACGTCACGGAGGCCGCCTACGACAACCCCGTGTTTGTCGAGGATCTCGTGCGCAATGTCGCGCAGAAGGCCAAAAGCCATCCGCGCATCACCTGGTTCCGCGTCGAGGCGGAAAACTTCGAGTCCATCCACAACCACAACGCCTGGGCGATGATCGAGAGCCCGGCATCGTCCTCATGAGCCACGTCACCGCTGTTTTGCCCACCGACGAGCCTCCTCTCATGCACCAGGCGGTCGAGGAGGCCGTGCGGCTGCTGCGCGAGGGGGAGGTCGTGGCGCTGCCGACGGAGACGGTCTATGGCCTGGCCGCGAACGCGCTGGACGCCGCCGCCGTGGCTAAAATCTTCGAGGCCAAGGAGCGCCCCACCTTTGATCCGCTCATCGTCCATCTGCCGGACAAAAAACAACTCGACACCGTCGCCGACGTGCCGGCGGAGATCGCGCAGGTGGTGCGCCAGCTCACGGAAAAGTTCTGGCCCGGCCCGCTGACCCTCCTGCTGCCAAAAAAGGCCGTTGTTCCCGATATTGTCACCGCCGGGCTGCCCACGGTGGCCGTGCGGGTGAGCAGCAACCCCGTTTTCCGCCGTGTCATCACCGCGCTTGGCCGGCCGCTCGCCGCGCCCAGTGCCAATCGCTTTGGTTCCATCAGCCCCACCAGCGCCGCGGCCGTGCTCGCGGAGCTCGACGGGCGCATTCACCTCATCGTCGATGCCGGGGCCAGTTTGTTCGGCCTGGAGTCCACCATCATCCAGATCGAGCCAGGACAGCCGAAGCCCGTCATCACCATTGTGCGCCCCGGACCGCTCACCCCGGAGGATTTGAAGCCGTTTGGCAAAGTCCGCCTTGGACCGCGCACGGTGCTCGACCAGGCCACGGAGGCACCGGGGCAGCTCGCCACGCACTACGCGCCGCGCACGCCGCTGCGCCTGCTCACGCGGCCGGAGGACTTCCATCCGGAGGAAGGCAAACGCTACGCGCTGCTGAGCCTGCGCGGCGAGGAGAGCGACGGCTATGTGGGCCTGCACGATTGGGAGGAAGTGATGATGCTCAGTCCGGGCAGCGGGAAGCTGCCGGAGGCCGCGGTGCGCTTCTTCCACTGCCTGCGCCGCCTGGACGACCTCGGCGTCGATGAAATCATCGCGGAGCCGATGTTCGAGCACGGCATGGGCATCGCCATGATGGACAAGCTGCGCCGCGCCTCGGTCAACAAGCCCGCGCCTGTGCATGGAAACCCGGTGCACCAGCGGCAGCGGTTTTCGGGCGCGGATGACCGGGAGTGAGGTTCCTTCTCAGCGCGCGTCCCGCACCCAGCGGTCCATCCACGCCAGCGTCTTGCGCCACATCTCCGGCAGATACACATGGCCCACGCCGGGGTAGATCGTGTTTTCAAAGCGCTCCGCCGCGCCGCCATGCAGCGCGTACACGCGCCCGACGATGTCTCCCAGATGGCGCACGCCCTCCACGGGCGATCCCCCATCCTGGTCCCCGGTCATGAACAGCATGGGCCGTGGCGCGCCAAGTGCGATCACCGCCTCCGTGTCGAAGTGCTGGAGCATGCGCGGCACAAAGTAGTAAATGCCGTGCGCCTTGAGCATGCCCGCGCGGATCAGCTCCTCATAGCGCGTCATGCAGCCCACGCACACCGCCGCGCGCGGCCGGTCGTCGAGCGCCATGAGCCACCAGCTCCGTGTGGAGCCCATGCTGATGCCGGTCACGCCGACGCGGCCCGCGTCCACCTCCGGACGCGCGCACAGATAGTCCAGCGCGGTCAGGTCATCACGCAGCATCATGCCCCACAGCGTGCGCCCGGCCCACAGGTGATACTTGGCCGCGCTCATCTCTCCCGCGCCGCCCTTCTGCTGCGGGCCGTCCGGTCCCTGGCCGTTTCTCCCGCCAAAACAGGGCGCGTCGATGCCCAGCACCACGTAACCCGCCTCCGCCAGGGCCGGTCCTGCCGCCACGGGCACCGCGTTCGTGCCCAGCAGCTCGTTTTTGCCGATGTCATACTGCCCGCCGTGCCAGTGGCAGTAGAGGATGGCGGGTGCCTTGCTTTGCGCGGATGCCTTCTTCGGCACAAAGAGCAGCCCTGTCACGATTTCGCCCGCGCCATTGTCGAACTGCACGGTTTCGAGCGTGAAAGCCCCCCTGTCCTCACGGTTCACGACCTGGAACGCCGACACGGGAGGCCGCGGAGGGAGATCGCCGAGCAGTTCATTCAATTTCAGGCGGATCTCCGCGCGCCGCGTCTGCCAGGCATCCAGGCCTGCCGGCACCGCCATGGAGGGCGCGATCGTGGTGTGTTTGAGCCAGTGTTCGGCCTGGGGTTCGGCGGCATGCATGCGGAGGAGCGTCAAGAAAAGGCAGATGACCAGGGTGCGCATGCCCGCGTGTACCTGAAAGCGTCCGGCATCACAAGCAAAAGGCGGCGGAGGTCTGCCCAGGACAGGCGCGGATCACCGGAACACACGCCTCAACACCGCCTTCTCCTCCGGTGTGAGGGATTCCTTCCACACCTGGTCGCCACCGGAGCCGGCGTCTTTGACGGAGCCCGCCGCGCGCGGCTGGAAGCCGTCTTTTTCGACCTCATGCCTGCCATCCTGCAGCCCCACCATGTCGCCGGGCAGCGCACGGGACATGTCTGTGCTGGTCACCGCCTCGTTTTTCCCGGTTCCAAAGCGGCTCTCATCATCGGAAAGCGTCACCGGTGCCGTGCCGGGTCCGCGCGTGACGCTGCCTTTGCCAGGGCCTTCGCGTTCCCCGCCTTGTTGCTCCTGCAGCATCTTGAGCATCGCGGCCAGCGCGTCGTCCTCGCCCTCGCCGTCACCGAGGAAGCCAGGGTTCTTGCACATGCCGTTGCAGGAGCCGGACTTCTTTTTCAACGAGTCGCGCAACTGGTCCAACTGCTCCTTCGAGAGGGATTTGAGGTTCTTCGGGTCGATTTGGGCGAGTTCTTTCATCAAGGACGGATGCAGCTTCATGTCACTGCCCTGGAGGCCCTGGATCGCCTCGTCGAACTGCTGCACGAGCATGTCCTTCGTCTCGGCGGAGAGCTGGTCGGCATGGTTTTGCAGCGCGTTGAGCGTCCGCTCGGCATTGGCCATGTTTTGCGCCAGATTTTGGATGTCGCGCTGGATCTGCTCCTTGAGCGTGTCACTGGCATTGAGGCTTTCGTGGCTGAACCATTTGTCCTTCGGCTGGTCACGCAGCTCGCTGATCTGCTCCTCCTGCTCCCGCGCCTCCTCCGGCGGCACGATCTCCTCCTTTTTGAGCTGCTCCAGCCACTGCTCCATCTGCTGCCAGGCCTGCGGCTCGATCGAAGGCAGGTCTTCCTGCGCGTCGAGGTTCACCGGAATCCAAAGCGCGCCGCCCAGGCAGGCCGCGGCCAGCACAACCGGTCCGCTCACGCGCCCCCAGCTCCAATCCCAGCCATCCTCGATGCGCGGCGGCACCGCCGGCCATGGCGAGACCCCGGCCGCCGCCGCGGTGAGCGCGTTGTGCAGATGAAGCCGGGATTCCAGCCGCACCAGCGCCTGCTGGCGCGTAACAAACCGCGCGCGGGACATCAGCCACGCCACAAGGGCCGCCATCGCCGCAAATCCGGCCGCCCAAGGTCCGGTCTGCTGCCAGCCGAGCACCTCGCCGCGCGAGCGCAGCCAGAAAATGACCACAAATCCCGCCACACCTCCGCCAACGACCAGCGGCAGCATTTTTTCCACCCACCAGCCGAAATTGACCTTCCGCGCCGTGCGCGCGGCGAGTCGCTGCCAGTCGGCGGCGGTGGAGGGAGTGCTCATGGCGGCAAGCATGATGCGCGGCGGGAAACGCGTCAATCAGGAAGGTGGTCGGGCGGCCCGGCCTCGCTCCACCGGATGTTCCGCCGCACTCCGACGTGGTGAAAATGCGCATCCGCGTCCTGGATGAAGCCGCGCGCGTCCATCCTCAGGCCCTCCGCGCGCAGCAGACGACGCTGCCTGCGGGCCAGCGCGGGGTCCATGTTCGGGCTGATGCGCGCGTCCGCGGCCACCACGCGGTGCCATGGCAGCGCGGCGGATTCCTCATCCGTCAGCCGCGCCAGGACAAAGGCCACATGCCGTGCCATGATGTTCATGTGGATGGCGATGCTGCCGTAGGTGGTGAACCGGCCCTCCGGGATCAGGGCGACGAGGCGCAGGACCTCGGCACGGATGCGGGTGAAGGCGATGGATTTTCCGCGGGGCATGGCTGTGGGTGGCGGCCGCCAGCATCGCGGCAAACCGTGTGTTGTCGATCCTGCAGGCACGCCCGTGGAAAAACTGTCCGCAGGATGAATCTGGGGTTGCGCAGGGAGGCGGGTCTTTGCCATGCTGCGGGCTGGTTTGCCTCCCGAGAGCCATGTTTGACCATTTTCAGCCCGAAAAACTGCTCGCCGCCGGTCCGGCCGCGAAAGTGTACCGCGGCGTGGAGGCGATGACGGGGCGCAAGGTGCTGCTGAAGGTGCTCCTGGCCGATCACGAGGCCACGCACCCGTATGACCGCGAAAAGCTGCAACTGCTGGCCCCGGTGCTCATGCAGCCGCGGAATCCGCACATCGCGGGCTTTATCACCCTGCTGCCCACGGAGGAGGAATTCGCCCTGGTGTATGAATACATGCCGGGAATGAACGCGCGGCAGTTCGCGGCGCAGCGCCAGGCCTCCACGGCGGATCTGCGCGCGCTGGCGGTCCAGCTCCTCAACGCCCTGCTCGTGGGCGAGCACCTGCGCCTGGCGCATGGCGACCCGAAACCGTCCAACCTCATCATCGCCGACCACCCGGCGGGCGGCCTGTTCCTCCAGCTCCAGGACTGGGGCCTCTCCCAGGCCCGCGCCACCCAACCGCCGGAGACCCTGTGGTTCCGCGCGCCGGAGCTGCACGGCGGCGCGCCGATGACCTCCCAGAGTGATCTCTTCACCGCCGCGGCCAGCCTTTTCTGCCTGGCCACGAACTCCGCCCCGGCGCAGGCGGACAGCCCGGAGGACATTGTGGAGGAATGGCGGCAGTTCAACATCGCCAGCCTGCGCCTCATGCGGCCCGACATCGACCAAGCCTTCAGTGACTGGCTGGGCTGGCTCCTCCAGGTCGATCCGGCGCGGCGTCCAGGCAGCGTGGCGCAAGCGCTCGAATCCCTGATGCTGAGCATGCACACCGGATTCATCCAAATGCCGCGCCAGCAGGCACCGGTGATGGCGCCGGGCTCCCAAACCGGCCCGCTGGTGCAGGGCGGCCATCCGAACGCGCCCAAGCCCAAACCCATCCAGCCGAAGACCGCCGTTCTGCCCCCGAACGGCCCTGCCACGGCCCGGGAAACGCCCGCATCCCCCGCCCCGCCCCCGAAACCGGGGCGCAGCGCGGGAAAGACCGCCCTCATCGTCGGCTTGAACCTCGCCGCGCTCCTTGTCATCGGATTGATCGTCATCGCGATGACTGGCGATGGCGGCGGCGGGTGGAAAAAGACCAAGGACGCGATTTACGCAAAGCTGGGCTTTGACGTGAGCCTCACCCCGGCGGCACCGGCCGGCAGCGCGGCGATTCCGCAGGTGACCGCGGCGGCGGACGGCACCCAGGGCATCGCCGCGCGCTATGTGCGCATCGAGATCAAAGGGCCGGGCATCCTCAACCTGGCCGAGGTGCAGGTTTTCAGCGGCACGGAGAACATCGCCCCCAAGGGAAAGGCAAAGCAGAGCAGCGAGGAGTGGGGTGGCAAGGCGGAACGCGCCATCGACGGCAACACAGACGGCGTTTACGACAACCACAGCGTGTCCCACACGAACAGCAAGCGGAAGGACCCGCGCTGGGAGCTCGATCTGGGCGAGGAGCGGCCCGTGACCCGGATCGTGGTCTGGAACCGCACGGACGGCAAATTCTGGGACCGCATGAAGAACGTGAGCGTGAAGCTGCTCAGCAAGCACCAGGGTGTGGTGTGGGAGGGGAAGGTGGAGCAGCCGCCGCGGCCCAGCATCACCCTGGAGACCGGCTCCTGAGGCGTCCGGCCGGAGCGCCCGCAAGGCACCGTTTTCAAGCTGGCCTTCCGCGGCCTGTTGGGCTAGTTTCCGCGCCCTTTCCCCATTGGCATGCCCGTTCGTGAACCTCCAACCACCCTCCCTGCCCGCTCCGTGGTGGCGCGGCTGCTCACCGCCCTGGCGGTCTGGGCCTGCGTGTGCGCCAGCCTCGTTCCGGAGGCCCGCGGGCAGGCAGGCAGCTCCATCCGCGTGCGCCTGGCGGACGGATTTGACTTCCCGGTGGGAAAGCCGGACGCCGCAGGCTACCACAAGGCGCGTGGCTACTGGCCCAACGGGCACCTGGGGGAGGACTGGAACGGCAATGGCGGCGGCGACAGCGATCTCGGCGCGCCGATCTACTCCATCGCCCGCGGGGTGGTCATCTTCTCCCAAAACATCGGCGTGGGCTGGGGAAACTGCGTCCTGGTGCGCCATGTGTACCGGGAGCCGGACGGCCGCATCGCCATGGTGGACTCCCTTTACGCCCACCTGCACCAACGCGTGGTGAAACTGCACGACCTCGTCGAGAAAGGCCAGCTCGTGGGCACCATGGGCGGCAATAACGGCATGTACTTCGTGCATCTGCACTTTGAGATCCGCAAGGACCTCCGCGTGGGCATGAACCGCTCCCAGTTCCCCCGGGACAACAGCGTCTATTACAGCCCCACCGCCTTCATCAACGCCCACCGCAAGCTCGCGGTCGATTCCCGCAAGTATGACGTGCCCGTGAGCAACTTCGCCCCCTACGGCCGTTCCCTGGCGGACGCCGGCAGTGGCGGATCGCGGGCTGGCGGCGTCGAGGTGCCCACGGTGCCGGGCATCAGCGGCGGCAGCCGGCCCGTGGAGGTGAAAAAACCCGAGTTTGACCCCGAAGACGACGACTTCTGGTCCCGCCTGAAGGCGAAAATCCGCGGCGGCCAGACCACCCCTGGCACCGAGGAGAAGAAGTAGCGGCTGCGGAGTGATGGAGTGCTGAAATACAAAACTCCACCACTCCATGACTCCATCTCATGCCCTGCGCTCTCCGCCTTCGTGCTCTGCGCCCTGCGCCATGCGCTCGACGCGGTAAGCCTCCAGCTTCTGCCTCATCCGCGCGGCTTCCGCCTCCAGTTCGGCGATCTTTCTCTCCAACGACGCGCAGTATTTCCGCGGATTGCGCTGCTGGAGGCGGTCGATGAGGTTGAAGACGAGCAGCAGGCGCCAGACGCGGCTCTGCAGGGTCCGCAGGCGGTAGGCGCGCAGCAGTTTCCCGGCACGGAGGAAGCGCAGCATGCTGAACGCCCGGAGGAAGGCCACAAGCGGCAGCAGGATGATCACCAGATTGATCCAGTGTCGCTGGCAGTAGGCCAGCTTGTGCGGCGTCGCGGCGATCATCCAGAGGAACTCCGCCGCGAAGCCGGTCCAGATCAGGCTTGTCGTCAGATGCACCGCCAGCGCCAGCCGCGGTCGCGCATCGAGCGCCTCCCCGGCGCCAAACTCCACGCCCAGCACCGGCAGCACCAGCAGCGTGAGCGCCAGCATCGGCAGGGCCAGTTTGTTTTCGAGCTTGGCGGATGTGACAGGACCGGCCGCCCGCCAGCCCGCGCCGGGAATCCACAACCAGCCGTCCGGGGTGCTCGTGGCCGTGGTCATGCGCAGCGGCGGGATCAGCACCGTCAGCGCCAGCCGCCGCAGCCGCGCGCGCCAGGCATCCGGGGCGGAGAACAGTCCCGCCACCGCCTCCAGCGCGATGCCCGCCCACAGCGCCAGCAGCGTCCAGCGGTGCCACGGATCGGCCTCCAGGGTCTCGCGAAACGACTGCCCGCTGTCCCCGTGCGGCAAAACGACGCCCACCACGGCCAGAAAGGCCAGCGCCAGCAGCAGCATGAGCGCGTGACGCGCCATACCGCCCGCAGGCGCGGCGTGGGGGATGGCGTCGGTGGCGGTCATGGGCGCGGATGCTACCAGCCGATGCGCGTTTGCAAAGCGCCTGCTTTCCCCCATCTTCCGCGCCCCCATGCCCGAACTCGACAAAACCTACACGCCAGCCGAGGTCGAAGCCCGCTGGTATCAGCGCTGGCTCGACGACAAGTGCTTTGAAGCCGATCCCGCTCGTGTGAGCGAGAAGCGCCCGGCCTATTCCATCGTCATCCCGCCGCCGAACGTCACGGGCATCCTCACGCTCGGCCATGTGCTGAACAACACCATCCAGGACATCCTCGCCCGCCGCGCCCGCATGCTGGGGAAGGAAGTGCTCTGGCTGCCCGGCACCGACCACGCCGGCATCGCCACGCAAAACGTCGTCGAGAAGACGCTGAAAAAGCAGGGCGTCATCAAGCACCGCGACGATCTGGGCCGCGAGGGCCTCGTGGCGAAGATCTGGGAGTGGAAGGAGAAGCACGGCGGCATCATCATCGAGCAGCTCAAGAAACTCGGCGCCTCCTGCGACTGGAGCCGCGAGCGCTTCACCTTTGACGACGACTACAACGCCTGCGTCATGCGCGTGTTCGTCGATCTCTACAAAAAAGGCCTCATCTACCGTGGCAAGCGCATGGTGAACTGGTGCCCGTCCTCCCTCACCGCGCTCAGCGATGAGGAGGTCGTCATGAAGGCGCAAAACGCCATCATGTATCACTTCAAAGTCGAGGTCGTGGATGATGAAAAACCCTCACAGCCCGCACGCCCCCGCGCCGTTGACATTTCCGAACAAGAAGAGCAAACTCTCCAACATGAGCACACGCACACAAACCGCCGAACAGGTCTCGCCACCTACATCACCGGGCCTCACTTTGACGAACGAGCCGGCCCGGGTCTCTCAGCCGCTAACCGACGCCGAGTGGGGCAGGCACTCGCTCTTTATCGAGAGCTTGTCGGAGGCGGAGCGATTTCAGCGGATGGCGCGGGGTCACACTCAGGCGCTGCAATCGCAGTAAAACTCGGCATCCCGCTGCTCAAGCTGCCAGAGTTGGGCCTCAAACTTGATGCCGCAGGCGTCTGGCAACCATCTGGTGACGATCTGACTCGTCTCAAAGCTGGTTCCGAAGCTCAGCCATTCCTCGACAAAGCCGCTGGCTCTGTCTTCAAAATCTTTGCCATGCTGGAGGATGACGGCATCGGCAAAAAACTCCGCGCCAAATGCGAGGATGGCCGTTGGTATGTGGACTTCGAGAAAGCCAGCTTTGTCGAAACCTTGGAGAAGCTCAATCTGCTGCACGAAATCGGCGGTTTGCCGACCGAGATCGTCGGCGTCACTTCGCAGGCCGCGTGGATCATCGCGCAGCCAGAAGCCGCACATGTGAGTCTCGACGACTATCAAGCCGCCCGTGCCGAGGCCGTGGCGAATGTCGGAGGCATTCAGGTGGCCGGGGTGCGCGGGTTGGAAGACATACGCATCGTCTGGCATCGAGATCGTGCGTGGGTCATCGGCGATCTGCATGCCAAAAACATCATGCGTGACTCCACGGGCAAGGCCCGCATCATGGATGCGCTCGTCATGCCGGTGTCGAAAGAGTTGAAGGCGCTTCCTGCCGTCCAAAACGCCATCTGTGAGGCCAAAGTGAAGGCTGGCGTCATCGAAGCCGAAGCCCAAAACGACCTCTTTGCCGCGCCGAAGGAGAAAATCTGGCTCACCATCGCCACCACGCGTCCGGAAGTCATCCCGGGTGACCAAGCCATCGCCGTGAATCCGAAGGACGAGCGTTATGCGCATCTCATCGGCAAACACGTGCGCCGTCCGCTGCCGGTCGAAGACCAGGCGCTGCTGCCGATCATCGCGGATGAGCATGTCGATTTCACCTTCGGCACTGGCGTGCTGAAAGTCACACCCGCGCATGACAAGGCCGACTTTGAGATCGCGCAGCGTCACAACCTGCCCGCCGTCGATGTCATGCATCCGAACGGCGTGCTCAACGAGCTCGCTGGCAAAGACCTCGCCGGCATGGAGCGCTTCGCCGCCCGCAAACGCGCCGCCGAGTTGCTCACGGAAATTGGCAGCCTCGTCAAAGAGGAGCCGTATCAGAACAACCTCGGCTACTCCGAGCGTGCCGACGTGCCGATCGAGAGCCGTTTGAGCGAGCAGTGGTTCCTCAAATACCCGAGCGTGAAGGAAAGCCAGGCCGTCGTGGCCAGTGGCGAGATGAAATTCCACCCCGACCGCTGGGCGAAGGTCTATGACCACTGGATGACCGGCCTGCAGGATTGGTGCATCAGCCGCCAGGTATGGTGGGGGCATCGTATTCCGGTGTGGAGCAAAAAACTGGATCAAACCAGCCTCTCATCTGCCGCTGGAGAATTGATCCAACTCGTTGTGAGCCGTCGAACTGCCCAAGTCACGGTTGAGGCATTGAACCAAAGCGTATTCATGATCAACGGAGTTCAGTATTCGCGAGAACAACTCCAAAGCCTCTGCGAATCACAGGATCCGTCCTCTGATCAAGCTGTAGAAGTTGAGATTGCGGTCAGCACGACGTCTCAAGATTTGATCGCGTTGATGACTGAAAACGGGTTCACCCAAGACCCCGACGTCCTCGACACCTGGTTCAGCTCCTGGCTGTGGCCGTTTGCGACGATGGGATGGCCGGAGAAGACTTCCACGTTGAAGGCCTTCTACCCGACGAGCGATCTCGTCACGGGGCCGGACATCATCTTCTTCTGGGTCGCCCGCATGATCATGGCGGGCTTTGAGTGGATGGGCGAGCTGCCGTTCAAGAACGTCTATTTCACCGGCATCATCCGCGACAAGCAGGGCCGCAAGATGTCCAAATCGCTCGGCAATTCGCCCGATCCGCTGGAGCTCATCGCGAGCTACAGCGCGGACGCATTGCGCTTCGGCATCATGCGCAGCGCCCCGCTGGGCCAGGACATCTGCTTCGACGAAAAGAACGTCGAGCTCGGCCGCAACTTCTGCACCAAGCTCTGGAACGCCGCCCGCTTCCGCCAGATGCAAGGTGGAGCCACCGAGACCGAGATCAGCGCCGCGCTGCTCAGCAGCGACGACAAATGGATCCTCCTGCGCCTCAACACCGCCATCGCCGAGGTCAGCACCGCTTTGGAAGAATACCGCTTCAGCGACGCCACCGCCACGCTCTACCGCTTCTTCTGGAGCGAGTATTGCGACTGGTATGTCGAAGCCTCCAAAGCCGTGCTCCAAGGCAGCGATGAGAAGCGCAAAGCGAACACCCTCGCCGTCATCGACTTCGTGCTCGGCCACACGCTGCGTCTTTTCCATCCCTTCATGCCCTTCATCACCGAAGAGCTGTGGCATGGCATGGGCTTCAACGCCGACCTTCCCGAAAACCAAGGCGGCAAGAGCATCATGTTCGCCATTTGGCCGAAACCGCTCGATGCGGACGAACTCGCCCACTTCGGCATCCTTCCCGAGGACGAACAGGCCGCGAACGACAAGTACAAGGCCGTCGAGCTTGGCCGTGGCCTGAAGAGCACCTTCAACATCAACAAGAAGGTGCGTTTCGTGCTCAAACCGGCCTCCGAGCTGCCTGCGCACGAAATCGAGGTTTTGCGCATCCTTCTCAATGCCGAGCCCTTGGAGGTCGATTCGGCCTTCCAGCCGAAAAAAGGCACTCCAGCGGCTCTGACGCCTCTCGGCGAGCTTTTCCTGCCTCTCGACGGTTTGATCGATGTGGACGCCGAAAAGGCCCGCGTCGGCAAAGAGGTCGCCAAGGTCGAATCCGAGCTCGAAAAGGTCACCGCCAAACTCGCCGACACGAACTTCACCTCCAAAGTCCCGCAAAAGGTGCTCGACGAGCATCAGCAGCGAAAGACCGACTGGGAAGACAAGCTCGCGAAGCTCAAGGTGATGCTCGAAGCGCTCGGGTGATCGAAAATCAACCGGCTGCCGCGAAAAATCCCCTGGAACCTCTCCCATGCTCCGCTCTCCTGCTGCTTCCGCGCCTGGCACCACGGTGACGTTGCGTCCGGCACACTGGACCGGCATGGGCCGCTTTTTCCTCCTCGGCAGCCTCTGCCTCACCCTGCTCTCCTGCGCCACGCAGGTCAGCCTGGAGCGCACGCCTGGGTCCGGGGCCGCGGAAAAGCTCGTCCTGCCGATGCACTTCCGCGCCGACGCGCCCCACGTCACCGGCCGGCTCAACGGCGGCAAGGAGCTGCCGATGCTCCTCGACACAGGGGCCTCCATTTGTGTGCTGGAAGGGGCCGCCGCCTCCGCCAATGGCGTGCGGCCCGGCCGCGGACGCCCTGTCCGCATCCGCGGCATCCACGGGAACACCTCAGCCGCCCCGGCCGTCATCCGCTCCCTGAGCCTGGGGCCGTGGCAGGTGGCGGACGTCCCCTGCTATGTGCGCCAGGGCGGACGCCTGGGTGATCTCGGCAACGTGATCCTCGGCATCGACTTTGTGCGCCGTCACTGCCGCTTCATCACCTTCGACTACGCGCATGGGCGTGTGGAGCTGGGATTTGACCGGAGCTTTTCCCCGCGGCAGGGCGCACAGGTCACGCGCGCGCCATTCCGCCTGGAGGACGGCCTGCCCATGATCCGGGTGAGCAGCGGCGGCCTGTCCTGGGACGCCATCGTGGACACCGGCTCCTCCTGGGGAATCGTCATCGACCAGCTCACCGCCACGCACCTGGGCCATCCGCACGATGGAGCCAGCCTGGGCCGGAACATGGTGCTCAGCGGCGTCGGCGGCAGCATCTCCGCCGATGACGCCGGCGCGCGCGTCATCCGCGTGCCCGCCGCCACCGTCGGTGGCCGCACCACGGCGCATACGGACATGTTTGTCATGCCTGGCCCCATGCGCATCGGCTCCCGCTTCTGGCATGGTTCACGCCTGACGCTGGACTTCCGCAGCCGCACGCTCTGGCTGGAGCGTTGAGACAAGGCTGCCGCCATCAGTCGAACCTCCCGCGCAGCTCAGTTCAAAGCGAGAACGTGCTCGCCAGCCTGCCCGTGAACGTGATCCGCACGCCGGCGGCCTCACAAACCTCCCCAAATCGAGGCGAAACCCTGCTGGCCACGATCTCGCATGTGCGAATCGCATCACCCGCCACCCGCAGCGTCGCTGTGGCGCCCTCGCGATGCTTCAAAAGGAAACCATGCGCCTCAACAGCCTCCACCGACCACTCCGGCGCGAGCTGCCACGTCACCCCATGCGCCGTGCGTCCGCAGACCTCATCCGTGATGCAGGCACTCCTGCCTGCCATCTGAACGCTCCGCTTCGTGAACGGCCCGTCGCACGCAAATCGCACCACGCAGGCATCATCCACGATCTCCATCTTCGGTACATCATGATGTTCGCGCCACAAAAACGGCCCTGCGCGCATCGGCACGCTCCGACCGCACAGCGGCACCGGACCATTGTGCGCCTCCCAGGCCGCCAGGCTGGCCCGCAAGGCCACATCACCGTAGTAAGCACCCGTTCCCGGATCGACCACCAGCGCTTTGCCATCGCTCCAGAGTGAAACATGCATCGCATCGAGGTGCCCGTGCGCCGCCAGTGTGCCAAAACCAAGCGGCGAGGCATCCACCCGCGCCGTCCACGTTTCATCCCGCCAGATCGCATGACCGCTCGCCGCATGCGTGATCCACTTTCCCTTCACCGGCATGATCACTCGTGGGGCCTCGCCCAGCCAGAAGGCCAGCGCGGCTCCGTCCTCCTCGCCCAGCATCCACGCACGCCACTCACGCTCGGCGTCTCGACGATCCATCGTGAAGGGCGTCACCTGCGCATCGTCGCTGTCGCCAAAGTCCCACGAGCCAAGGCTGAGGTTGCAGAAAAACTGCGCGGCCTCTTTGAGGCGCTTCAAAACAGGCCCTTGCAGCCCGTCCATCACGCGACCGGCCTGCCACGCCATCTCCCATGCGAAGAGATGGTAGTGCAACGCCTGCTCCTTGTTCCCGCCGTCCTCCGCAAACTGCCGCAGCACTTCTTCTTCCAGCATCGGCCACAATCGCTCCGGGCAGCAGATCACCTTCGCCAGCGACGGCCAGCGGCGCGTCACCATTACCAGCGCCGCCAGCTCACCGATCAGGTGGTTGTTCGCTGAAGAACCAAATGACCGCTTCCGCCACACCCACCACGCATGCAGCGGCACCAACGCCTGCGCGAGTCGATCCTGCTCCGCGATGATCTCCGCCTCGCCACACGCCCTGACCAGCGCATCGATCCAGCAGAAGTTGATCAACCGCAGCGCCCCTTCCAGCGGACTGCGCCAGTGAATGCTCTTTGAGGCCGGATTCTTTTCCAGCCAGTCCTGCACCCATTGCTGCGCTTGGCGCAAAGCATCCGGATTCTCATTCAACCAGCCATCCTGGGCCAGCCGCACCACCTCGCTCCAACGCGAAAGCTCCCACACGCAGCGTGCATCCGCGCCATCCGGGAGCTCGCGATGATTCAGCACCTCCGCGGGCACCTCCACACCATGCAGCGGATCGAGATTCCAGTTCGGCGCATCACCCACCGGCACGTCTTTCCATCCAAACAACCAGGCACGGCGGTCCTTCACCGCTTCACGCAGCTTGGCCGGTGCCTTGTCCTTCGCAGGAAGGCGCATCGAACTCGACTCAACCGCACCAAGCACAAAATCATCCAGCGTGCGCAATGTCGCTGTCGAGGTCCACTCCTGCGCCTTCACCTTCACACGACCCGCAATCTCCTGCGGCGGCATCGCCCGCAAGCGATGCCACAACCAGCTCACTTTTCGGAAGGCGGTCATGTGTTTATGGAAGCCTGTCGCGCCAGTAATCTGGCCGCCGTTTGTGATGTGCCACAGCATAGACCACCACCGCTTCGGGTGTCAGTTGGTGATGGAAGAACAGGTGGTATGGAAACCGCTTCATCCGGTAGATACGCACTCCATCACCCACAGGCTGAAAGCGTGCCGGGTCTCGCCCGATCTCTTTCAGCGCCACCTGCATGGCCGCCACAAACTGAAGCCCGGGGCCGAAGCGGTCTTCCGAGTACTGCGCCGCCTCCCGGTATTCCTCGAGAGCTTCGGACTCAAAGTGAACGGTCATGCCCTCAATTTCAGAGATGCCAGCACGCTGTCGTGTGCCTCATCTGCCGGCACCAGCGTCGATTGACCTGCCTTTACCTTCTCCATCCGAGTCTGGACCACCTTCATCTGAGCCGTCACGAAATCATCCGAAGGTGGCGAACGCTCCAGAACCGCCTCCACGAGATCAATCCTCGCCTCGTGCGGCAGCAGCATGGCTTCGTTCAAAAGATGGGCGACGGTGGTGCTCATGGCGGGATGGTAATGGTTTCGATCAGCAGCGCAAGATCACAACTCAACAGACTGGGAGCTCCTGGTCGCCTCCACTACCGCAAACGTCAGCCGCATGCTCTGCCGCGCTTGCGCATCAGGCAGCGGATGTGGCTTTCCTTCCTTCAAGAAGCCCAGCCACGCCGCCATCTCCTCCGCATGGCCCTTTGAGGCATGCTTCGACACCTTCGCCTTCCGGTTTTTCCACACCGTCAGTTTCATGAAGTTCTCGCACTCTACCACGAGGCCGTTCGCAAACACGCGGATGCTCTCCTTCGGAAACGCGCTGTCACCCTCCGCCGAGTAGAACAGTTGGAAAGTCGACCCATCCACAAACTCCACCTGCGCTGAAACCGAGTCCGCACCCGTTTTCTGCGCCGAGACCCGCACCGGCCTGCCCAGCATGAAACAGGCAAAATCGAGCATGTGACAGGCCTCGCCCACAATGCGGCCGCCCTGCGCCGGATCGGCATACCAATGATCCGGGGCAAGTGCACCCGCGCAGACATGATACGACATCATTTTTGTTCCCGGAGCCGCGTCGAGCCATTTCTTCAGCTCCACCGCTGCTGGCGCAAAACGTCGGTTGAAGCCCACCATCAAGCTTCCGCGCGTCTCCGCCATCGCGGCATCGATGTCCGCCAATTCGTCCTCCGTGAGGCACAGCGGCTTCTCCACGAAAACATGCTTCCCGGCCTTCAGCGCCTTCAACACCAGCGACGCATGCAAATCATGCCGCGTCCCGATGATCACCGCCTCCGAGGTCGCCTCCGCGAAGTCCGTCGCCGCCGTCGCAAAGCCAAACTTCTCCTTCACATGCCTCGCCGAAAGCCCCGTGCCATTCACCACCGTCCCGAGCGTCATCTTACCCTTCACATGGGGCAGAAGCATGGTTCGCACGAAGTTCCCCGCGCCAATGACATCAAGCGTGGAGCACAAACGGGCCAAAGTACTCAGTGCCGGGTGCTCAGTGCTCAGTTGTGGGAAACTCTGAGCACTGGGCACTGAGCACTGAGCACTTGAGTAATCGACCACGATGCCCACTTCGCCCTCAAGCCTCCCATAAACCTCGACAACATCACCAAACGCCACCCGCCGCGTCGTCAGCGGCCTCAAATCCAGCCGCCCGTTCCGCATCAGTTCCAGACACGCCTCAAAATTCCGATTCTCCGTCCAGCGAACATAACCCGCCGGATAATCCACGCCGCCCCACTCATAGCTCGTGTCGTAGCGCCCCGGCCCGTAGCTGCGGCTGTAGCGCACCGTGATGTCCTTTTGAAACGCGGTCTTCCATTCAAGCGAGGCATCATGCATGCCCACAATGATGAGCGTGCCGCGATCTCGCAGACAAGCCACGGCTTGAGCCGTCACCTCCGCCGATTTGCCACCCACGCACAGCAGCACCGCGTCCACGCCCATGCCGCCGGTCCACTCGCGCACCACGTTCTCGACGTCCGACGAGGCCACACGCTCCGCACCCATCTGCTTCGCGATCTCCAGACGCTCCGCATTCAAATCGACCGCCATCACGCGGGCTCCAGCGATTTGGAGCAGCTTCGTCGTCAGCAAGCCCACCAGCCCCTGCCCGATCACCAGCACACGTTCACCGATCTGCGTCTGCGCCTGCCGCACGCCCTGCATCGCGATGGCCGCGAGCGTTGTGTAGGCCGCCTGCCAGTCTTCCACGCCATCCGGCACCTTCGCAGCGAGCAAATCGGGCACCGCGATCACCTCCGCATGATGCGCACACTCCGCACCACCACACGTCACGCGATCCCCCACACGAAAACGAGAGTTCAACGCATCCACCGCCACGACCACACCCGCCGCGGAGTATCCCAGCGGCGTCGGCGACTCCAAACGATTGCGCACCTTCTCCGCCGCCGCTTTCCAGCCGAGCGTCCGCGCCGTGTCGAGCACCTTGCGCACCTGATCCGGCCTCGCGCGTGCCTTTTCGAGAAGCGACATCTTCGCCTGCTCCACCTTCATCCGCTCCGTGCCCGGCGAGATCACCGAGCACGTCGTGCGCACCAGAATGCCGCCCGGCATCAGCGAAGGCTCCGGCACCTCCTGCAGCTCCAAACGGCCGTCTTGATATTGAGCGAGCTGTTTCATGCGAGCGCCTCCTTGATCAGTCGCCAGATGAAAAGCGGGTTGTTGCGGAAGTAACGTCCAGCAAGCCTGCGCGGCTCCTGGTAGACACGGTAAAACCATTCGAGGCCGAGTCGCTGCATCCAGCGCGGCGATTGCTTCACGCGCCCAGTGTGAAAATCAAAGGCCGCGCCGACACCAAACATGAGCGTCGTGTCCAACCGGTCGAGATACGCATGCATGAAGCGGTCCTGCTTCGGCGTGCTGATACCCATCCAGATGATGTCCGGCTTCAAAGCATGCACTTGGTCGATCAAAGCGGTCTCTTCTTCATTCGTCAGCGGACGAAACGGCGGACACTCCGCGCCGACGATCTTCACGCCGGGGATTTTTTGTTCCAACGCCGCCTTCAACTCCGCCGCCACGCCCGGCATGCCACCATACAAAAAGTGCGTGCGCCCTGTCGCCACACCGCGACGCATCACCTCGATCATCAAATCCGGCCCATAGACACGATCCATGTCCGGAAAGCCCTTCATCCAGCCGATCCACGACAGCGGCATGCCATCCGGCGTGATCAAAAAAGCCTTCTCCAGCACCTCGCGGAACTCCGGATGCTCATACGCCTCCGTGAGCTGATGCACACCCGCCACACAGACATAGCCCTTCGTTTTCGAATCGAGTGCATGCTCCACCGCGACGCAGCATGTCTCCATGTTCATCGCATCGACCGGCGACCCGAGGATGTGAAAGCGCGGGATCATGGTTTCAGCGTCGTCACCAGCCAGCGATGTTTTCCGACGCTGGTCTTCTCGATTTGATCCACCAAACGCAGCGTGAGCTCGAAGTCGTCACCGAGCTTTCGCAGCAATCCGTCACGAATGACTGCCTCACGATCACACGACCACTCAGGCGTCGGCTGGAGATGGAATTCCACCACGCCGGGCTGGTGTTGATGAAACTGCACGGCGAGCAGGCCGTCGAAGAGATCATCGTGCATGTTCATCGCCGTGAGCGAAATGCGGCGGCCGGTGCGGCCGATGAGAAACTCGTAGTCACGCCCGATCACATGCCCGTCAGCGCTCCACAGATCGCCCGTGCGATAGCGGATCAGCGGCATGACGTGGTTATGAAACGAGGTGGCGATGATCTCGCGGTTACCATCGCCATCCGGCTCGCCGAACTCGACGAAGCCATACGCAGGCCAAAAATGCAGCGCCGTGCTTCCAGGACGCTGCGCGGCGAGCACCGCTCGCTCGCTGTGACCATACCAATGCATCACCGGCGCTTCGAAATGGTCTTCCAACTGCCGTTGAGCCTCCACGCTGAGTTTCTCCGAGCCGCAGAGCAAGGATGTGAGTTTGAAATCCAGCTTCACTCCCATCTGCATGAGCATCAGCGCCGCGCTGGGATAGGCATGAAGGTGCTGCGGCCGAAAGCGGTTCAACTCCGCTACATACTCCGGCAAACGTTCCGGCGTGAGATGATAGGATGAGAGCACGAGCCAGTTCCGCGTGGCATCGAAGCTCGCAATGCGGCCGTCAGACCGGCTGGAGGTCACACCACCCCGAATCACCGCCACGCGATCACCGGGCTGATAGCCCACGCGAGCCCACGTCGCTTCGAGATACGCCTGCTCCTTAGGCCGGCTGATGCCTTTGTGCAGGAAAAAGCTCACCGGCACGCCACCGGAGCCTCCCGTGGTCATCGCGAGCCGTTGCGCGGTCTCACCGCTCACCATTTCGTCGCGATGCTGGATGATATCCTGCTTCGTAAGCATCGTGTAAGCCACAAGCTGTTCCAGTGATTCAAAGTTCTCCGGATTCACCCCCACCTCGGCGAAGCGTTTCGCATAAAACGGAGCTCGCTGCGCGGCGATCAGCGAATCGCGAATCGCGGCGATTTGATAGCGCGTGGTCGTTTCCCCATCCCACGACTCCGACTCAACCGCCTCACGACGAAAGCGCTCATACGCCGCACCTTGCCGGATCGAGCTCGGAATGGCCCGATAAGCCCTGCCCGCCAGCGTTTTCACCGGCTGCGGTGCCGCTTCATACAAACGAAGCAGCGGGTAGAGCGTGTCTTCGAGGGACATGATCATCGGAGCACACGTAGAGCCGCCACAGCGGCACCATAACCGTTGTCGATGTTCACGACGGTGAGGCCGCTGGCGCAGGAATTGAGCATGGTGAGCAGCGCGGCGATGCCGTGGAGGCTCGCGCCATAGCCGATGCTGGTGGGCACGGCGATGACGGGCTGGGCCACGAGACCGCCGATGACACTCGGCAGCGCTCCATCCATGCCTGCGACGGCGATCACGAGACTGGCGCTGCGAAGCGTGTCGAGCTTCGAAAGCACGCGATGCAGTCCAGCGACACCGACATCACTCACGCGGGTAACCTTCACGCCGGCAAACTCAAGCGTCTGCGCCGCTTCTTCGGCCACGGGTTGATCGCTGGTGCCGGCACTCACGATGACCACCGGTGCGTGCGTGCTGCTGCGCTCCATCTGGCCGATGCGGTAGAGGCGCGACACGGCGTCGTAGCTGCCGGTGGGAAAGCGCTGCAAAAGAATCGTGGCCATCTCCGCCGGCACTCGCGTGGCGATGGCACTCCCATGCGCGGCGACGAGCGCGGCGAGCGCATCAGTGACCTGCGTGAGTGATTTGCCCTCGGCAAATACCGCCTCCGTAAAGCCCTGGCGGATCACACGATGCGTGTCTGCCAGCACATCACCCGCCTCCGTGAAGGGCAGCGTGCGCAGACGGTCGAGCGCGGTGTCAGCAGGCAGCTTGCCTTCACTGACTTGCGTGAGGAGATCGCGGAGACGGGCTTCGTTCATGCGGAGCGGGCGGCGAGGACTTCGTTCATGCTGCCGGAGCGCAGTCCGGCGAGGTCGAGCGTGATGTACACATAACCGAGCGCCTTCAGCGCGGTGTGGATGGTGTCACGCTGCTTCAAAACACGGCTCAAATCGGCCTCGGGCACCTCGATGCGCGCGACATCGCCATGATGGCGCACGCGCAGTTCGCGGAAGCCGAGGTCAAACAAGGCTGCTTCGGCTTTTTCGACCTGTGAGAGGAGTTTGGGCGTCACCGCGGTACCGTAGGGAATGCGGGAGGC
Source organism: Verrucomicrobiaceae bacterium (assembly GCA_015075365.1). Lineage (GTDB taxonomy): Bacteria > Verrucomicrobiota > Verrucomicrobiia > Verrucomicrobiales > Verrucomicrobiaceae > Prosthecobacter. The sequence goes on along the minus strand of JABTUN010000001.1, from coordinate 2,215,554 downwards.
GAGGCACGCGGCGGCTGGTTTGTTCCAGTTGGGCAGTCCGAGGGCTTTCGCGGCATCGCGGACGTTTTGCTTGGTGAAGCCGAGTTCATGCAGCGGACTCAAAATGTGCAGCTCACGAGCCGCGGCGCGGCCGGGACGCACATCGAGCGTGTCCTCGGCGGTCATGCCATCGAGGACGTATTCGAGACCGTTTTGCTCGGCGAACTGCCGCAGGGCTCGATACACGTGATCTTTGCAGAAGTAGCAGCGGTTCGGCGCGTTGGCCTGGTAGCGTGGATCATCGGTTTCGGAGGTCGGGAGCAGTTCGAGTCGTGCGCCGAGCGATTTCGCGAGCTCGATGGCCTCGTCCTTCTCGCTTTGCGGAAGGCTCGGTGACACCGCGAGCAAGGCGATGACGTTTTCCGAGCCCAGCGCCTCCAGCGACGCCCTCAACACGAGCGAGCTGTCCACGCCGCCCGAGTAGGCGACAGCCACTCGACAGAGCGGGCGGAGATACTCCAGCAAACGGTCAATCATGATTCCGGATCGTTTCAAAACAAAAGCCCGACAAAGCTTGCGCGGTAAAAAAGTCGTCGGAAAGCGGCACGAGAAAGAGCATCTTGAAGTCCAGCGAAGGCAGATCGCTGGCATGAACTTTTTCCAACACGGTGCGAAAGCGCCACAGCGGGGCAGGGCGTCGGATCATGGCAAACATCTCGTAGCGATGATGACCCAGCCAGGCGTCGAGCTCCTCGACCGTGTTCGGCAGACCGTCTCCCATGCCATATTCGATCAGAAGAACGGGCTGGTTTGCCTCGACAAGCTCGTTGGCTCCGCGCAGCGCGGCGATTTCGTGGCCTTCGATGTCCATCTTGACGGCGGTGACTCGAGGCGCGTTGCGTTGAGATCTCCACCAGGCGTCGAGCGTGGTCATTTCGACGTCGATCTGTGCCGTGGAGGCAGCGCCCGGATGCAGGTGGCCCACCGCCGATGTGCCGGAGACATCAAAGGAAGCGGCTCCGATTGCATCGGAGACGGCTTTCGCGATCAGCCTGAGATTCGGGATGTTTTGCGCGCTCAAGGCAGCGTGATTGCGTGGATCAGGCTCGAAGGCGATGACCTCTGCGGCGTGAAGTGACAGGATGCAGGAGTAGTAGCCCATGTTCGCGCCGACATCGATGCACACGCCTTTCGGCAGCGTTTGCAGATATTGAACGAGCAGCTGTTCCGAGCCCCAATCGACGTATCCCTGTGTGCAGTAGATATCGGCGGCAAAGGGGCTCTCCAGCGGCAGCGCCACCTTCGCTCCGTCCGGCAAAGGGAAGGCAACCGGGCGTCCACGCAGCCGGTGCAGCCGCCAGAGCACGCGACGGAGGATGTAGTCGAGCGCGCCGACTTCTCTGGCCATGGCCCAGTTCATGAGGAGGAAGGCATGAGGTTCTTTTGAAACTTCGGGGCCAGCGTGCGCACGAGGTCAAGCAGCATCCCGACCGTTTGTGCGTCCGTGCGCTCGCGCTGTCCGGACTGGCGAGGGTCCATGCCCTGGGTGACAAAGGCCATCACGGAAGGATAAGCCCAGCGGTGGTTGACCTGTCGGAAAACACTGTCGCTAAAGCTGAGCCACTGGCGTTTGGCGTCGCTGGTGGTGGTCACATCCTTGCCGACAAACCAGTAGATGTAGTGCGCTTTGATCACGCGACGATCCGCGGAGCGCTGGTCGAGGCGCTCGAGCGACAAATCACGCACATAGAGCTGCTGACCGGTGGGCAACTCGACAGGCAGCACGCGCGATGCGGTGATGGTCCAACCCTGCCCCGGGAGGCACACTTCAGGGCGGTGAATCGCGCGCGTGTCCTGCCCGGCGATGACGAGCGAGGCATGGGCGACGTCACGGTCTTCGGCACGTCGGCCGGGAGTGCGGTAAGTGCGTTTGATCTGCGTGGTGTCAGCAGGCAGCAGCTTTTTCTCCATGTCGGACTGCTCCTCGGTCTCGCCGACGTAGCCTCCCGCCACGAGAGGCAGTTCCGCGAGCACGCCCGCATCCTCACCACCGCGTGCGACGGGTGAAGAGCGGCACAGCCACGCGGTCGCACCGCTGAGGAGCAAAATGATGGTCGAGCGCCGGATCATGCGTTCGAGACGGCGATGCGCCGCACCGTGGCAGCGGGTTGTGTTTTACCGAGGCGATCCATGAGCCACGCGATGCCTTGCAGGCCTGCGAGCGCGACGAGGAAGACGACAATGCCGGTGAGGAAATGGAAAGTGGAGACTTCCTTGTCGGCATCGCCGATGGCGAAGGACTGGCCGAAAATCGTCGAAGCGCCGAGCAGCACGAGGATGCGGGCCATGTTCGCGAGGATCGCGAGCGGGAAGGTCATCAGGAAGAGGAAGCAGCGCTGCCAGAGGCCTTTTTGGCGATGGTAACTGAACAAGGCACCCACCATCATCAGCGCGAAGAGGCTGCGCATGCCGGAGCAGGGGCCTTCGACGTTCAGGCTGAACAACGCGCCGGCTCCGCGCCCATGTGCGGGACCGGAAAGCAACGTGGTTCCTTCTTGAATCACGGGCACATCGAGGAAATTCAGCACGCCAGACGTGAGGCGGATCATGAGAAAGCGCATTTCGAAGGCCACATTGCTTTCCAGGAAGATGAGCGGCCACGTGAAGCCGAGCATGAGCCAGGGGAAGACGCCTTCGGAGGCTTTGCGAACGCCAGCGAGCCAGATCGCCGTGCCGGCGATGAGCAGCATGATCGCACCATAGCCGAGGTAAAAGATGTTCGCTCGATAACCAGCGTAGTAGAAGAACAGCGCAATCAGAACGACGATCAGGCCGAAATTCGACGGTTTGGACGGCACAGCGGCCATCTCATTGCGACGACGCCACAGTAGGAAGATCGAAATGGGCAACGCCAGTGCCCCGTGTTGCCAAGTCGGGTCTTTCCAGCGCATGAGCAGCTCTTGCAGGATGGTTTTCTTGAACGGGCCGTAACCGGCGGCATACGGCAACACCGCCACGAGGATCACCGCAGCAGCGAGAAGCAAAAGATGCCAGAGTTTGAGCTTCATGAATCGGCGGCAGCTTCTTTCCAGGCGCGGATCAACTGGCGCGCGTGATTTGCCCAAGAGAAGCGCTTCACGTTTTCAAAACCAGCCGCGATGAGCAGTTCGCGCGTGGAGGAATCGGTCATGGCGCTCTGAAGGTGAGCGGCAGCTGCCTCCACATCGGTCGGCGCGTGATACAGCGCTCCTTCTCCGCCGATTTCGTGCATGCACGAGGCCTCCGCGAGCACGCAGGGAAGACCGGCGGCCTGTGCCTCGATGGTGGGACGGCCGAAGCCTTCATACATGCTGGGGAAATGCAGCGCGTGACAGAGATTGCACGCGGCGGCGACTTGATCGGGCGAAATTTTGCCGAGTTCGATGATGGCGTCGTCGAGTTTCAGTTCGCGAATGAACGGTCCCAGGCCGTCAGCAACGAGGTTGTGGCCGATTTTGACGAGTTTCACGGGCAGGCCGCGCTCGCGCAGCATGGCGATGGCGCGCAACACGGTGGGCAGGTTTTTGCGGGAGAGATTCGAGCCGATGTTGAGGACGAGAAGCGAGCGCTCGCGCTCAGCGGCGAGTTGCGGGAGCTTTGCAGCGGCTTCTTCGAGTGGCAACGGGCGGAAGCAGGCGTTGTCGATGCCGTAGTGGGCGACGATGATCCGCTCCGACGGGATGCCGACGTGCTCCTGCACCTCGGAGGCAAGCTGGCCGCTGATGCAGACGACACGCGCGGCCTTGCGCATCTGGTTCACACGCAGACGCCAGAGTTTGAGCGTGAGGCCGTTCAAGGCGGGTGCGGTGAAGTGATTGAGGTCGTTGCAAGTGATCACCGAGGGCTGCCACGCGGCGCAAAGATGGCCGTAGCTGTGATCGATGACGTGCAGCACGGGCCGTGGCGACGTTTGCTTCGCCGTGCGGCGGATCTGCATCGGATAGAGCACGTCGCGGACGAGGCGCTTGCCGATGCGCGAGCCAGCGAGGGACTCGTCCGGCTGGAAATCGACGAGTTCGGCCTCATCACGAAACTGCGGCAACGTTGCGAGGTAGTTCGCGTGGAGCAGATCGATGCTGGTCCACTTTTCAGCGCGAAGGACGGGGGCGAGAATGACCTTCATGCGAGGAGGAAGTGGTGCTGCATCCACTCGCGCAGCGCGCGAGCGCGATGATGCGCGGAAAGTTCTTCACCGCGATGACGCGAGGCGGTGCGCATGGTGGCGCGAGTTTGCGGATCAAACATGGCGAGCATATGCCGGGCGAAATCACTGGTGTCGTGCGGGTCGATGGTGAAGCCGGTTCGAATGGCCTGCGAAGCACCCGCGTGCTTGCTGATGAGGAGCGGGAGGCCGAGACACGCGGCCTCGTGAACAACCGCCGCGTAAGTGTCTTGGCGGGTCGGTAGAACGAAAACATCGGAACTACGCATGGAATCGCGCAGCGATTCGCCGGTCAAGAAGCCGGTGAATTCGAGCTCCACGTCGCCTGCCAGCTGGCGAATCGCGTCCGCGTCACCGCTGCCGATGATGCGCAGGCGAAACGGCTGTGTGGTGAGTGTTTTCAAGTGCTTGGCAGCGGCAAGGAGCAGATCGAGGCCTTTGCGCGGCACGAGATGGCCGGCGTAGGCGAAGGTGAGCACGTTGTTGTACGGCGGTTTGGTCGCGGGCGTGAAGACGCGGCTGTCCACGGCGTGGAAGGCTTCGATGACAGGCACAGGTGTGGCTGCAAGAGGCTCGCAGGCGGCCGGGCAGCACGCGATGAAGCCATCGGCGAGCTTTCCCCACACGCGATGCCAGATGCGCACCGCACGGCTGAAGAAGTGCGCGTTACCGCGGCCGATCTCCGAGCTGACGACAACCGGAATGCGGTGCCATTTGGCGTAAAGCAGCCCGGTGAGCGTGTAGGGGCTGTACTCGTGCATCCAGATGAGATCCGGGCGGCGTTCGCGAATCGCGCGCCAGACCTCGCGTGATGGCAGACGTGATGCGACGGCCTCCTGCGGCCACAAGCTCCACGACTTGGAGGTGAAGGCCTTGCTGGCGATGGATGTGACTTCGACATTGGAACCGGTGGGCAACACGTCGGGAGCTGGCTCGGTGTCGAATTGCGACCAGAGGATGCTGAAGCGGCTTCCGGCAGGCATTTCGGCGGCGAAGGCATCTTGCAGGGCTTTGAGATAAGGCGCACGGGCGCGGATGAGCTGGACGATGTTCATGCCGCCTGCGTGATGAGGTCGGCGAAACGCGCGGCGTAGGTTTCCGAGTCGATGGCGTGCTTCAGCGTGTGCTGTTTCGACTGCCAGCGGCCATCGAGAAACTCGGTGAGCACTTCGGCGATCTTCGCGGGATCGAATTCGATGAGCCGGCCATTGATTCGATCTTCGAGGATCATTTCAGCGCCGTGGTGGGGCGTGAGGAAGAGTGGAAGGCTGCAGGCAGCGGCTTCGACTTCGACGAGAGCGAAGGCTTCCGAGTATGAAGGGAAGAGGAAGGCATCCGCCGCGGCGAAGTAGCGCTCTACATCGGGAACCATGCCGGTGAAGGTGATCCAATCGTGTTTCTGGCCGAGTTCGGTCTGCAAGGCTGCGAGACGATCAGGACGGCCGCCGACGACGAGCAGGTGAGATTGTGGAAAGCGATCACGGAGACGTTTGAGAGCCTCGACGGCTAAAAAGAAGCCTTTTCGACGATAGTGGCCGGTGCTGACGAAAATGAAGACGCGATGCGTGTCGTCGTAGCCGAGCTGGTTCCGCGTTTCGGCACGAAACTGATCGCGAACACCTGGATGGAAACGATTCGGGTCGTAGCTGTTCGGCAGGACTTCGACGGGAAGGCGCGGATTCGCGACGCGCATGTCTTCGGCGACGGATTCGGAGACGCAGACGAGCTTTTTCGCGGTGGTATCGCGCAGGAAGGCGCGGGCGCGAAGGAGGGCGAGGTAGTTCGCGACGCGCTCGACGAGGTCTCGCAATGAGTGCGTGCCGAGCTGGCGCTGGCGGCGTTCCCAGTCGAACTGTGAGAAGTGGACGTGGCAGAGATCGCAGGCCTTGTGATACCAGGCGACGGTGTAAATGACATCCGGGCGCGGCAGGCGGCGGATCTGAAATCGCCACCACGCGCGCAACGCGACGAGCCAGGCGAAGATGTGGCTGCCAAGAATGCGCACGTCACCGATGCGCGGCAGTTTGTCGATGCGGGCGGGCAGGCTTTCATCAGCGGTCCAGCACCAGACCTCGGTGTCGATGCCACGCGCCTGCAGCAGCGGCAAGGAGCGGACCACACCTTTCATGGATGGGCTTGCGAGGGTCATGTTGGGGTCGATGATGAGGAGTCTCACGAGAGGGTGAGATGTTAGAAGTTAGAAGTGAGATGTCGGAGTGTTGACGTCTCACTTCTTACTTCTCACGTCTGACGTGGCGGTTTCTGAAAGAGCATCAGGATGCCAAAAGGCGTGTCGGCGTGGCGTTGTGCCGCGGAGAGATGTGTTTCGGCATCGACGGTGGCGACGGGAAGAAAAACGCCGCGCGCGGGGAGCTTCCAGGCTGTGAGCATGCGGTTCGTGGTGCTGCGCGTGAGGAAGTAGTCGGTGTGCAGCGGTGTGAGGCCGTGAGGCGCGAAAAGCGCGGTCAAATCGACGTCGGTGTAGCCTTCGCGAAAATGGTCGTCGTTTGGAAAAGGCTCCGGCGGATGCGGGACGGTGATGAGGGCGTAGCCACCGGGCTTGAGGATGCGGCAGAGCTCTGCGGCGGCCTTTTCGTGATCTTGGATATGCTCGATGACCTGCGTGCTCATGACCATGTCCACGGATTCGTCTTCGAGCGGAATGTCGAGCAAGGAACCGCGGATCAAACGGGCGCGCGGGTCGCTGCCGAGATTTTCCTGAAGCCGCGCGAAGTTTCCGGCATCGAATTCGAGTGCGATGACGTTCTTCGCGAAGCCGGCGGTCAAAGCGCGGCGAAGAAACTCGCCGGAACCCGCGCCGCCATCGAACAGCGTGCCTGCGGGAGGCACCTTGGCGAACGCTTCATGCAAACGCGGCCATTCGACGCGATAGCGAATGGTGTTCGCCGTGTAGCAGAAGCGTCGGAGGAGCGGACGAAGCATGGTGGTTTATGCCTGCGGTTTGCGCACGACGGCGAAGAGGCGCGCGGACCAAAAGCCGGGGAATGCAGCGCCGAGCCAGGCGAGCGGCTTGGAGAGCAAGTCGAGCACGGGGAAGAGCTTTGTCTGCTTGTAGAACCAAGGCAATGCGCGCAGCGAGAAAGGCTCGCCGACGAGGCGCTCGACGATGAAGCCGTTGTGTTCGAGCATGCGGCGGAGCACGGACGGATTGAAAAAACGGATGTGTGGATCGCTCCACGGTGTTTTGCGCGCAGTGAGCGGGCTGCCGCCGGGATTCCAGAAGCCGGTGAGCAGGAATTCAAGACGCTGGGTGTAGTGCGCGGCATTCGGGACGCTGAACACAGCCTGCGCGCCGGGTTTGAGCGCGCGGTGAATGGCGGCGAGCGCGTTGTCCGGCTCCATGAGATGCTCGAGCACCTCAAAACACATCGCGGCGTCGGCGGAAGCGCTTTCGAGCGGGAGACTGCCATCGGCGGCGATGCGCGCGACATTGAGGCCGAGTTGTTTTGCGTTGGCGAGCGCGGTCTCGGAGATGTCGAAGCCGCGGTAGTCGATCTGGCGCGCGAGCATGTCGCGGCCGTAGCGCTCGCCATTGCCACAACCGTAGTCGATGAGTGTCATGCCTGGTTTGAGCATGCGCTCAAACAACGCGCGCTCGACGGGATGGTTCACTCCTTTGTCGGGCGTCCAGCCATCGGACTTTTGCCAGTAGGTGTCGTAGTAGGCGGGTTTGGTGACCGGCGTGTCGAGTGTGGTGGTCATGGCGCGGATTGTTGGCGGAAAGGATGCTGCGGGTGGAAATGCGGCATGGCGGTATGCGGCGCTGGAGCGAGAGCGGGAGCGGGTGCTGGTTGTGATGAGGATTCGCTTTGTTTGGTGAAGCCGAGCACGGCGGCGCAGGTGAGCCAAAAGAAGATGTTCACCGGGAACACGGTCATCACGGAGCCGCTGAGCGCGGAGACGAGCAGGATGGAAAAGGCGAGCGCGATCATGGCGGAGGCGAGCTGACGCCGGTTGCGGCTTTCCACTTGCCACGCCTGCTTGTGAAACCAGCGCAGCATGAGCGCGATGGTGACCATGACGACGATCAACACGATGGCACCATAGCGCATGAGGATCTCCGAAATGGGATCGTGGTAGTAATACATGCCCGTGCCGTCCTCCGCACGGCCGTAGCCGAATAGCGACCAGGCCTTGGGGTTCATGAGCACGTTTGAGAAACCAGAGAGACGGTCCCAATACGTGCCGACCATGAGCATGCGTGAGAGAAACGCGCCGCCCGCGCCGAGCGTGAGCGCCTTCTCGTTCAAGTCATCGAGATGATCGATGAGCCAGCCGGAGGAGACGACGAGCAGCGCGAACGCGCCGAGGACGGTGCTGTAAAAGACCTTCGTGCGCACATGCGAGGTGAAGCACCAGGTGCCGATGAGCGCGGCGGGCACGATGAGGATCGAGGAGCGGCCCGTGGAGGCGATGAGGCCGGCGAAATGCGCGAGGAAGCAGAAGCTGGCGAACACGCGGCCCATCGGCGCGCGACCGCTGTGCCCGCGATACAAGAACCCGAGCAGCAAACTCGACACGGCAAGCACGGCGGAGACGACGGAGAGCGCGGTGGGCGAGTTCAGCGTGGAGAAGGCGCGCACCTCGTCGGAGTAGAGCTGTTTGATTTCCAAACTGAGGCCGCTGAGCAGGTACTCGACCTCGAATTCAGCGAATCCATTCACCTGCTGCACAACGCCGTAGATGGACACGGGCAGGTAGGCGATGACGAGCACGCGCCAGACCTGGATGAGGTCGTTTTTGCCACGGAGCAGCACGGGAACGACGAAGAGCAGCAGCGAGTAGAGGCCGTTGTTGGCGATGCCTTGCAACACGCCGTTCACGCCCGCGCCTTCATTCATGGCGGCGAGCACGCCGGCGAGTCCCATGAGACCGATGCCGATGACGAGCAGCAGCCATTCACGACCGGAGATGCGACGCGAGCCCATGAGGCCGCCAAACACCAGCGAGGTGACGACTCCGGCGAACATCGCAGGAGTGATGCCGAGCACGAACTTCAAGTCCTCATGCGTGATGCGCCCACCGGCGACGAGGAGGCGCTTCAGAAGGTCATTGTAGCCGCAAAACACGAGCCACGAGAAGAAGCCGAGGCGCGGGGCCATGAGCGAGAGCACAAAGCCGCCCGCCATGAGATACTGGCACATCTGGCCGATGGTGTTGCCATCGGTGAGCACGACGGAGGCGACGGCGTAGAGGCCGCCGAGCATCAGCATGACGATGAGCAGCACAGTGCCGGGATTGGCTCGGTTCATGAAGGTGCGGAGGTGGGAACGGGCGGGCTTTGGAGCAGCCTTGCGCGCGCGTCGGTGATGAGATGCGGCAGACGCAGCACGCCGCGGAGCATGAGAGCGGTGAGATCGCGCGTGGAAGCCATGCAGGGCGTGCTGATGACCCAGGCGATGCTGTAGGCGATCAAAGTGGCCCACGCGGCACCGAGTCCGCCATGCGCGGGTATCCACAGCCAGTTCAGCACGACATTGATCACGAGCGCGGCGACGACAGCAGGGATGTTGGCCCACAGGCGGCCCTCAATGGTGAGATACTGCGTGCGTGCGATGCCGAGCGCGAAAGGGATGAGCGCCCAGGCGTGCACGGCGAGCATGGGGACCGCAGGATCAAAGCCAGGACCAAACAGCAAGCGCACGATCCACGGCGCGGTGGCCACGATGCCGAGCACGATGGGCAGCGTGAAGGCGATGGTGATGCCGAAGTAGTCAGCGACACGATCACGGTAGTCGGCGGCTCCGCTTTGACGACGCTGCATGAGCGGCGGCAGCATGAAGCCGGCGATCATCATCGGCAGAAAGTAGGCCACTTCGGAGATGCGAACGGCGGCGGCGTAGTAGCCGGCTTCTGTTTCGCCCCGCATGGCCTGCACCATGACGGCGTCGAGCCGCAAGAGCATGAGCAGCGTGAGTTGCGTGGCGATTTCATACCATGACTCGCGCAGCAGCCGGACGGAGAGCGCTTTGTTCCAGACCCAGGCCTTCATGGAGCCGCCGAGCTGGTGGTAGCGCATCATCAGGGCCGCGGCGGTGACGAGACACTCGATGATGAAGGTCAGCGCGAAGAACCACATCGGCGCTTTCCACATCATGCCGGCGAGGATGGCGGCGACGCTGACCATGAAGCCGCCAAACTGGCAGAGATAGGCAGCAGGCATGCGGCGCTCGGCTTCCAACCAGGCGAGCAGGTCGGTGGTGGCATGCGTGAGCAGCGCGAGGCTGTAGATGAGCAGCAGCGAGGCGTGTGCAGGCTCGAAAACGAGCGCGTAGGCCGCGAGGGAGGCAAACAAGGCGATTCCGACACCGGTGCGCGTGTAGAAGCTCGATCCCATGAGTTCGGCCTTGTTGGCACCATCGCGCAGCAGCTCGCGCACGAGCACGCGGCCCATTCCGAGCTCCGCCAGCGTGTAAAAGAGCGACACAAGCGCGAGACTGGCTGCGAGGGCTCCAAAACCTGCACTGCCGAGGTGGCGTGCAAGCAGGCCGGTGATGACCACATTGATGCCGAGGCGCGCGATGCGCAGCACCGCGGACGCGGAGAAGCCGGACACCATGCGGTGCAGTCCGCCGCGCGGATGAGGGGTAGGATTCACAGACGTAGGCTGGAAATGTTCGGCGGAGATGGCTCCGCTGGCTCTATCGCATGTTCGCCGAACTTCCCGGCTGGTTTGGGAGCGCGTGAGGCATTCAGAACGCTCGTGAGTCGGGAAGTCGGGCGATGGAAGTCAAGATGAGGTCATGGTTTGCCGCGCCCGACATTCCCAACCTACTTTTCAGCGGCGATGGCCTTTTCGACGACATCACAGAGCAAGTGGCCGATGAGGAGGTGGCACTCCTGAATGCGTGCGGTGATGCTTGATGGGGCTTTGAAAGTCAGTTTCGCGAGTTGGGAGCACCCGGACTCTTTTTCGCCGGTGAAGGCGATGGTGACGCAGCCGCGCTCATTGGCCGCTTTGAGGCCGGCGAGGATGTTTTTGCTCGTTCCGCTCGTGGAGATGCCGAGCGCGACATCGCCAGGTTGCGCGAGAGCTTCAATCTGGCGCGAAAAGACGGTCTCGAAGCCGAAGTCGTTGCTGTGCGCGGTCAGAATGGAGGTGTCGGTCGTCAGAGCGAGTCCGGCGAGGGCAGGTCGATTGACGCGGTAACGCACGACGAGTTCGGCGGCGAGGTGCTGCGCGTCCGCGGCGCTGCCGCCGTTGCCGAAGAAGATGATCTTCTTGCCGTTCTTGAGCGCCGTGAGCCACGCATCGGCCAGCGGAGCGATTTGGTCCTGCATCGCGCTGAGCTTTGAGATTGCGTTCTGATGCTCGCTGAGGTGAGTCTGGAATAGAGAGGGGAACATATCAGGCAAAGGCTGCGAGTAGCTCGTCGGGCGTCAAGGTGGCGGTGCCGAGTTTGCCGACGACGATGCCGCTGGCGTGGTTCGCGATGTCGGCGGCATCTTGCAGCGTGAAACCGGCCGCGAGAGCGAGCGTGAGCAGCGCGATGGCGGTGTCGCCGGCGCCGGAGACGTCGTAAACCTCACGCGCTCGCGTGGGGATGTGATGTATGGGCTGATCTCGCTGAAAGAGTATCATTCCTTGTTCTCCCAGTGTGATTAACACCGAAGGGACTTTCCACTTTTCGAGAAGACGCCAGCCGACGTTCTTGAGCTGTGTGTTTTTGATTGGGGGGACAGGTTCAAGATTATCTTCTATTCCAGCAGCGGCGAAGGCTTCGAGGCGATTTGGTTTTACGAGTGTGACTCCCTCCCAGTCAGGCAACTGATTCCTGGGTGAAGGATCCACGGTAACGATCAACTTGTGTTTTTGGGCGACCTTGGAGACAACTTTCACCAGCGCAGGGGTGATGAAACCTTTTCCATAGTCCTCTAAAATGATTGCATCAAGTTTTGGAGCTAATTCATCAAGTCTCTTTTTCACTTCAATACATTCATCCAAGCTCAGCGGCAGCAGTTTTTCGCGATCAACGCGAACGATTTGCTGCTGGCGGGCGGAGACGCGTGCTTTGGAGATCGTGGGCAGCGTTTCATGCACGAGCAGTGGGTCAGGATCGACTTTGTCGGCCACAAGAAGGTCGCGCAGGCGCGCGGCGGCGATGTCTTTGCCAACGCGGCCCATCAAGTGCGTGTGTGGCGAGAAGGGCGAGATGTTGCGGGCGACGTTCGCGGCACCACCGGGATAAAATTCCTCGCGTGTGACCTCGACGATGGGCACGGGGGCCTCGGGCGAGATGCGGCGCACGTGGCCCCAGATGAAGTGATCGAGCATCACATCGCCAATGACGAGGATGCGGCACTTCGCGAGGCTTCCGAGGCAGTTGCGGGTGAAGTTCATGCCTTTTTGCGGCGCTCGCGCACGGCGGCGGCGAGTTCGTCGAGCATCGTTTCGGTGGTGGACCAGTTCACGCAGGCGTCGGTGATGCTCTGGCCGTAGGTGAGCGGCACGCCGGGCTTGGTGTCCTGGCGGCCTTCGACGAGATGGCTCTCGATCATGACGCCAGTGATGGCTTTGCTGCCGGCGGCGAGTTGCTCCGAAAGCGAGGCGCTGACAAGCGGCTGCTTGCGGTAGTCTTTGAGGCTGTTGCCGTGGCTGCAGTCAATCATGACGCTGGCGGGCAAACCGCGAGCAGCGAGTTGATCGGAGGCGGTCTTGATCGACGCGGCGTCAAAGTTCGTGCCGCCTTTGCCGCCGCGCAGAATAACGTGGCAGGCGTAGTTGCCCTTCGTGCTGACGATGGCGGCGACGCCGTCCTTGGTGACCGAGAGGAAGCTGTGCTGGCCTTTGGCAGCCTCGATGGCATCCAAAGCGACCTGGATGCCGCCGTCGGTGCCGTTTTTGAAGCCGACGGGCATGCTCAAACCGGACGCGAGCTGGCGATGCACCTGGCTTTCCGTGGTGCGGGCACCAATCGCGCCCCAGACGACGACATCGGCGATGTACTGCGGCGTGATGACATCGAGAAACTCCGTGCCGGCCGGGATGCCCATCTGCGTGAGTTCGAGCAACAGGCCGCGAGCACCGCGCAGGCCGTTGTTGATGTCGAAGCTGCCGTCGAGATGCGGGTCATTGATAAAGCCTTTCCAACCTACGGTGGTGCGCGGCTTTTCAAAATAGACGCGCATGACGATCTCGAGGTCCGCGGCGTGCTTCGCCCGTGCGGCGAGGATGTGGCGGCCATATTCGAGCGCCGACTTCGTGTCGTGGATCGAGCACGGGCCGACGACGACGAGCAGGCGGTCGTCTTTGAGATTGAGAATGGCCTCCGACTTCTTGCGGGACTCCTCGACAAAGGCGGCCTCGGCATCGCGCAGCGGATACTCGTGCATGAGCAGCGCAGGCTGGATAAGCGGGAGGATTTCAGCGACGCGAAGGTCGTCAGTCGGATGCGATTGGCTCACGGGACAGAAAGGGGGCGAAAATGGGGCGGCAGTGTGGGGCGTTGCGAAGCCGCGTCAATGGCCGGAACGGCCGGGATAGCTGGAGTGGTGGAGTATTGGGTATGCCATGACACCAACACTCCCATACTCCACCGGACCCGGCCAAGCTGCCGCCCTTGGTGACTCCATGGAGGGAGGCACCGCGTCGGTTTGATGGGTGATTCGAGCGCACAAGGCGATGGCAGGGGTTCCTAGCGTGAATGCATGGGAATTATGCCAATTAGAGAAATTTGGCATACCTTGGGTATTTTGGCAAAGTTAAATATCCACCGCCTACCTTCACGGATTTGCTTTCCCTGGCAGGTGGCGGACTCCCCCCGCCAGGACACTTCCCCGGTGCATCGTCGTCGAAACTCGTTACACCTCCCGTAATGCCCCCTCCTCCCCCCCCCGCCCGCAAAACTCCTGAACAACTCCGCTCATGGCGCTGGTATGGCCGCGATGAGCTGCGCTCCTTTGGCCATCGTTCTCGTGCGAAACAGGCCGGCTGGGGCAACGAGGACATCGTGGGCAAGCCGATCATCGGCATCCTGAACACCTGGAGCGACCTGAACTCCTGCCACATGCATCTGCGCCTCACGGCGGATGCGGTGAAGCGCGGAGTCTTCCAGGCGGGCGGTCATCCGATGGAGATCCCGGTCATGTCGGTCGGCGAGATGCTCACAAAGCCGACGGCGATGTTTCATCGCAACTTTTTGGCGATGGAGACGGAGGAAATGCTGCGCGCGAATCCCATCGACGGCGCGGTGCTGCTCGGCGGGTGCGACAAATCCACGCCGGGGCTGCTCATGGGTGCCTTCAGCATGGACATTCCGGTCATTTATATGCCCTGCGGTCCGATGATGAAGGGCAACTGGCGCGGGGAGACGCTCGGCAGCGGCAGTGACGTGTGGAAATACTGGGACGAGAAACGCGCCGGCAACCTGAGCTGGGGCGAGTGGTGCGAGATCGAGGACGGCATCGCCCGCAGCCCCGGTCATTGCATGACGATGGGCACCGCGAGCACGCTCACGGCGCTGGCGGAGACGCTCGGCCTCGTGATGCCGGGCGCGTCGTCGATTCCGGCCGTAGATAGTGCGCACACGCGCATGGCGGCCGCTGCAGGCCGTCAGATCGTCGAGAACGTGTGGCTCGACCGCAAACCGTCCGGCATCGTCACCGAGCGCTCGTTTGAAAACGCCATCGCGGTCGATATGGCGCTCGGCGGCAGCACGAATGCCATCGTGCATCTCATCGCCATGGCCGGCCGTCTCGGCATTCCGCTGCCGTTGGAGAAATTCGACGAGATCAGCCGCAAAGTGCCTCTTTTGGCGAATCTGCGTCCGGCGGGCAAATACCTCATGGAGGAGTTTTTCCTCGCCGGCGGCCTCACCGCGCTGCTGAACGGCATGCGCGAGCTGTTGCACACCGATGTGGCCACCATCACAGGCAAGACGCTCGGCGAAAACATCGCTGAGGCGATCATTCACGACGAAGACGTCATCCGCACGCCGAAGAACCCGCTCCAGCCCGATGGTGGCACCGCCATCCTGCGCGGCAATCTTTGCCCGAACGGGGCGGTGATCAAACACGCGGCTGCCACGAAGGAGCTCTGCACGCACACCGGCCCCGCGCTCGTCTTTGACAGCTATCCCGAGATGAAGGCGGCCATCGAGGACATGAATCTCGATGTGACGAAGGACACCGTGCTCATCCTGCGCAATGCGGGTCCGGTCGGTGCTCCCGGCATGCCCGAGTGGGGCCAGCTCCCGATTCCGAAGAAGCTCATCCTGCAAGGCATCCGCGACATGGTGCGCCTGAGCGATTGCCGCATGAGCGGCACCAGCTACGGAGCGTGTGCGCTGCACATCGCCCCCGAAAGCGCCGTCGGCGGCCCGCTCGCCCTCGTGAAGAATGGCGACCTCATCGAACTCGATGTGCCGAACCGCAAACTCCACCTCCACGTCAGCGACGAAGAGCTCGAAAAACGCCGCGCCGCCTGGAAACCCGCCCCGCAACGCTACCACCGCGGCTACGCGAAGCTTTTCGTCGAGCACGTCACGCAGGCGGATCAAGGTGCGGACTTTGACTTCCTCCAACACGGCCCCGCGGTGCCGGAGCCGGATATTTTTTGAACTCTTATTCTTCTCAAACGGCTATGATGACCCCACAAACCAATGTGCTTCCTGATCACAAAGACGAGGCTGAGCTCAAGAGGATACTCGAAGTGGAAGAGGAGTTTCGTCGTCAGGAAGGCTGTGGCGGTGCCGAACCCTATGCCGATGATGTGGCGGGCTGGGACGATTGCGCAGACGGCGACGGGGAGTGAATGCGGATTCCTCCCCGCTAGACATTCCGCCGCCCGCACGTTAAACCTCACCAGCACACTCAACCATCCATGAAACCGCTCCAAACTCTCGCCGCCCTCTTCGCACTCACTTTGACCGCCGCCGCTGGCGAAATCGAAGTCTTCAACGGCAAGGACCTCACCGGCTGGGAGGGCAACAAGGACCTGTGGAGCGTCAAAGACGGTGCCATCACCGGCATCACACCGCCTGATCCGGCCGATCCGACAAAGGGCATCATCAAGCACAACACCTTCCTTGTGTGGAAGGGCGGCAAGGTGAGCGATTTCGAACTGACCTTCCAATACCGCATCGAGAAGGGCAATTCCGGCGTGCAGTATCGCAGCAAGGAGCTCGCCCCTGGAGCTTTTGGTCCCATCATCAGCGGTTATCAGGCCGATTTCGAGGCCAAGGACAAGTTCAGCGGCATCCTATACGAAGAACGCGGACGCGGCATCCTGGCCCTGCGTGGCGAGAAAAACACCATCAAGCCCGGCGCGGACGGCAAAAAGCCCGTCATCGAGAAAAACGGCTCTGTGGGCGACTCCGCCGCCATTCAGGCCGCCATCAAACTGGAAGACTGGAACGACTACAAGATCGTCGCCAAGGGCAATCACGTGCAGCACTTCATCAACGGCATGCAGACCATCGACGTCACCGACGAAGATGCCGCCAACGCGCCGAAGGAAGGCCTGCTGGCCCTCCAGATCCACCAGGGCCCGCCGATGGTCGTGCAGTTCAAAAACTTCAAGCTCGTCGAGCTCAAGTAAACACCGCGTTTTCACCCGATCTGCCTGTCCCATGCGTCTCCGGCTTCTTCTTGCCACATTCGCCGCTCTCACGCTCCACGCCGCTGCCGACACGGAGTACATCGTCGTCAGCGGCGGGCCTGCGGTGCGAGGATTTGAAGATCTACGCAAACCGGCGGAGCAGCACGACCGCTGGTGGGGGAATTTCATCCGCACGGCCCGCGTGCGCATGCAGGAGGTGCATCAAACCGCGCCTCCCGGCACGCGCATTACCTGGCTCGTGTATCGCGACGGATATGTGCGCCGGGCCGCCTCGGAGCGCCAGCCGCTCACCCAGCACATCGAGTCAGTCCCGCAGGCCTATCCTTTCATCAACCTGGTGTGGTTTCGCACCACGGACGAGCTCATCCGCTACATCAACAGCGGCCAGCCACGCGGCCGCATGAAGATCAGCGGCTTCGAATACTTCGGCCACTCGAACAAGTACTGCTTCATGTTCGACTACAGTTCCGAACTGTATGCCGTCTCCACCACCTGGCTCCATCAGGCGGACCTGGGCCGCATCAACCGCAGCGCCTTCGCGCGCAATGCCCACTGCCAGAGCTGGGGCTGCCACACGGCGGAAAGCATGAGTGCCGTGTGGAAAAAACACACGGGTGTCTGGATGGTCGGCGCCACCGGCAAGACCGATTATTCACACATGCATGAGCGTGGCTGGCATGTGGGCCTTAGCGATGGTCGTTGGGTCCGGCGCTAGACCCATTATTTCTTCGCATCCGTCTCGGCGAGGATTTTCCTGGCCTCCTCCGCGCCGATCTCGCGCACGAAAAGATTCCGCCAGCGGATCTCGCCGCCGTGGGTTTGCAGCATGATCGGACCTTTGGCGGGATAGGGGACGGCCTTGTCGGGATAGTTCTCCATCGGAGCGCCATCGACCACGAGCTTGTCGTTCAGCCACACCCAGGTCCGCGCGCCGATCTGGCGGATGCGGAAGCTGTTCCACTCGCCGAACTCCTTGTCCGCGACCACGAGCGGATCGCGTCCCGGTGTGTCGGGCGTGTTGTTGAAAAGACCACCGGACCCGAGATGCGGGCGACGGGTTGGCTTTTTCGGATCAAAGACCTGGTTCTTGTCCCAGATCTGCACCTGAGGCACGCCGCGCAGGTAGATGCCGCTGTCCGCGCCCGCGACAGTCTTGTACTCGATGAGAAACTCCATGTCGCCGAACTCCTGCTCGGTCGTCGCGTAGGGACCGTGGCCGTCATTGACCAGTTCGCCGTTCTCCACCTTCCAGTTGGTCGGGAACTCCTCCCGCATCTTCTTCAGCGCGGCATCCTTTTTCTCGCCGGTCAGTTTGGCAACACTATGCGGGTTCAGGCCATACCAGCCGGTCAAATCTTTAGCGTTGAAGATGGCCTTGAAGCCCTCCGGAGGTTGTGGATCGGCAGCGCAGGCGAGAGAAACGGACAACAGGGCGGCGAAAAGCAGGCTGGATTTCATGGCCGTTCATTTACGCCCGCCAGCGGCCCGTCCATGCAGTCACTTCGCGCTTTCGTCTTCCCTGTGCTGCCCGCCAAACGCACGGCCCAGGTCTTCCATATAGGCGCGCATGTTTTCGTCGTTGATGGCCTGCTGGGCCGCCTGGTCATCCGCGTCCGCTTCCCACTGGCGCTCGAACACCTCCAGCTTGTAGTCCGTGGTCTGGATCACCACGCGCCCGTTGCGGTCACTGAACCATTCCAGGTAGAGGGAGCTGGAAAGCACCCACGGCACCTCGTGAAAGCGTTTCTCTTCCATCGCCTTCATCCATTCCTCTTCCGGCACGAGCAGCTTCTTGAGCTTCATCGACGCGGTGATGTCACCCACGGAGCCGGTTTGCATCATGGAGAGGCCCTCGTCGTATTGCGGTTGCGGCACAGGGTTCGTGTTCACAAACGTCAGCCGGCATCCTGCCAGATCAGGCCATGCATCGCCGACGAGATCGAGGATCATCGGCTCCTCGCGACCCAGCAGCCAAAGCCTGCCCGTCACGCGACCACGCACGGTGTTGTCGATCTCGCCATTGATGACGCATTTGTCGAATCTCCAGGCCATGCGCCAATCAACGCGCCGGAAAACCTTTTTTCAACAGCTCATCCACCGCTGGCGCGTCGTGTTCACCAGTGATTTCGATGCCTGAATCAGACTTGCCACCGACGAACTGCATGCGTTTCCCGATGTCACCGCCGAAGCCGATATTTGTGAGCTTCAGCACCTCGATCTTATCCTCGGCGCGGATGCCGGTCTGCGTGTCGTAGATGGCGCAATCTGTTGCGATGACATGCGCGCCGCCGCGCCTGCCCGGACCTCGCACGCGCAGCGCGATCTCGTTGTTTTGGAAGACGCAGCCGCTCACCTCGGCATCGACATTCTCCTTCAAATTCAGCGCGGCCACGTTGTCGATCTGCGCGGGCTGGTTCCAGCCGTGCAGGTGGCAGTTGCGGATGACGAGCTGGCAGCGCGGGCCATCGGGCGGCACTTTGGTGTCCATGGCGTTCTCTCCGGGACGCTGACCAGCTTTGAAACCAGCGAGATCCTTCTCCAGCGGCGCGGTCCAGAGCGTGCAGTTTTCGATCACGACCTTGCCGGTTGACTGGCGGTCGGGGTCGAACTGGATGCAATCACCCGAAGGAAAAGAGATGTCGCAGTTGCGGATGATCGTGTCTCCCCAGCGGCCGGAGATGCCGTGCGCGTCCTGCTGATCGTCGAAGGTGCCGTTGAGCAGGTGATGGATGCGGCAGTTTTCGATGATGACCTTGTTTCCAAAGATGCCGATGCCATTACCCGCGCTGTGCCGGATCTCGCAGTTGCGCAGCGTGACGTTGTCCGCGGTGACCTTCACCAGATTCCCACGCGCGAAGTTGCCGTCGATGATGAGGTTCTCATAAACTCCCGGTTTTGTGATCTCCAGCCGGCTGACCACTTTCGCCCCCGCTGGTGCGCCGACCGTGCCCTGCACACCAATCTGTGCCTGGGCGTGAAACGCGAGTGTGAGGAGGAAGAAGAGCACCTGTTTCATAGAAAAGCCTAGCGGGCGGCGGAAACGCCTGTCGCGGCGGGCTCTTCCAGCAATCCGATCACCGCCCACGCCGTGCCCCAGTAGGTGGCGGTCTTGTTGACCTTGTTTTTGTCCCGCGCCCGCGTGCTCGGCACGGGCCAGGAGCCGTCGGGCGCCTGGGTGTTCTTTAAAAAGGCGACCGCCTTCTTCCGCGAATCGTGATCGACAGGCAGCCCGCTCTTCGCCAGAGCGTAAAGCGCGAGTCCGGTGCCAAGCGCATCGCCGGGTTCCTTCGTCAACCAGCCCCAGCCTCCGTCTTCGTGCTGAAAGGCGAGCAAGGCATCGCGCAGGGCTGCGTCGTCCGGCTTCAGCAGCAGACGCGCCGCATGCCATTCGGTGCTCTGACCGGGCTGCGCCTTCGCGAGGTAGTCCTCGGCACGTTGGCGCACCGGATCGTCAGCCGCGGGCTTCAGCGCGAACAGCGTCCACATCGTCGTGACCTCGTGAATCTCACGCGGTGGCCGTTTGCCGAGCGGAAGCTGTCCCCCAGCCTTCCATGAGCCGTCCGGCTGCTGGTTTTTGAGGAGCTGCGCGCGAAAATCCGCCGCCCAGGCCGGTGCGGGCTCGCTGCTGCCAATCATGAGAAAAGCCATCGTGTCGATGTTGCCGGCGGAGACTTTGTCCACGCCCTCCTTGTCACCTGTTTTGTTCCAATGGCGCCAATCCGCTGCCCACGGTGTCCATTTCGCCACCTCCGGGCTTTCGGTGATCAAACCGGCCTTCATCGCGCTGTTCAGGCTCCACAGCATCGACGGAACCTGATGGCAGCTCGCGCACTGGCGGTCTTCGATCCACGCGAGGCCCTTTTCTTGGATGAAGGGCAGGCTGCGCTTCGCGATGTCCAACTTATCCTCCGCGCTGGCAGCCGTCGCAGCGGCCAGCAGGCACAGAATGAGGCGCGTTTTCATGATTGGGGCCGGGTTAGGCCATAACAACGTTCCGCCTCACTTCGATGTATCCGCGCGGAAGGTGAACAAATCGGCCTCGCGCAGGAAAAACTCGAAGCGCAGCTCTTTTCCGGCCAGCGAGTCGAGCGACTGCCCGCGCCATTTCATCTCGTGCGCGGTGGCGTCGCCGGTGAAAGGCTCGCAATCGGTGTAATCGAAGCCGGGGATGATTTTGCGCGCCGCATCGCTCACGCGCACCTTGAGCTCGCCCTTCGCGGCGTCGGCGTTGAGCCTGAGTTTGCCGCCGGGCCACTTGAGGAGGCGTGTGGCAACCACACCGCCGCCGCGCATGCCGCGCAGCGAGACAAAGCCCTCCTTGCGCAGCTTTGCGAGGCCGATGGCGCCGTCGCGTTCACGCGTCTCATGCGGGCCGTCCCATCCTGCGTAGTAGAACCACCATTCATCGCCCACCTCGACCCAGTCGGCGCTGCCGAAGACCATGCCGTCATCCCAGGTGTCCGCGGGTCCGAGATCGATCAAGCGCGGGCGCGCGGGCAGGCGCTCGAAGTCGAGGCCGTCGCGGCTCCAGGCCAGCTCGGTCCAGATGTCCGTGTTCAGCTTGAACGACCACACGAGACCAAAAGTGATGCCCGCATACACCCGCGCGGACATGCCGTAAAAGCGGTTGAAGCCGTTCGCGAGGTCGAGCTCGTCCGGGATCAAAATCGCCTGCGGGCGGCCTTCCCAGCGGGTCCAAAGGTCCTTGCCCGCGATGCGCGCAATGCGGCGCGACTCTCCCGTGTCGAGCATTCCCGTTTGCCCGGCGAGGTAGCGGTCCTTGGCACGGCAAAACATCGCGAACTCGCCACGCGCCGCGTCAAAGACGACGCTGTTCACCGTGTCGCTGGAAATCTCGACGACCTGCGTGTCGCTCGCCTGGTCCCAATGAATGCCATCGTGCGAGCCGACGACATGGATGCCGTTGGTGCCGCGTTTTCCGCCCGCGGTGTGATACGCCATCACATAGCGAAAGCCGCGACGCGCCTCGACGGGGAGATCGAGCACTTGCTGGCCGCTCGCGCGATAGCCGGCGTGACCGCGCCAGACGATGTTGTTCGCCTTGCTGCCCTTCCATTCGACCAGCCCCAGCTCAGGCCGGCTCCAGACGATGCCGTCCTTCGATTCCGCGTAGGCGATCCCATAAAGCGCCTTGTCCTCGTCGGCCGGCGTGCCGCGCACATGCGTCTGATACCAGAGCTTGAACGTGCCCGTTTCCGCCTCGCGCACGACGGAGGGATAGCCGCAATCTCCGCTGAAGAGCGGATTGCCCGCGTGCTTCTTCGGCGCGTGAAAGACGCGCACGACCTCCTCGATCTTCGGCTTCAGCGACCAGCGGTTGTCCACGAGATGGTCATCGATGAAAAACTGCGGCGTCGTGCCGATCTCGACCGGCTCCGCGGGCGGTGGCGCGGCGTGCAGCACTGTGGCGATGGCGAGACCGAGTGTGATGAGCGTGATTTTCATGGCTGCGCGCTGAAACGTGCCCCTCGCAGCCATCTTCCATCCTGCACACTCGTGAAAGCCCGGTGCCTACCACGCCGATACCTCCGCCATGAAAGCGGCATGGATTCTCCTCTCGTTCACGGCCCTTCACACGGCCTTCGCGGCTCCTGATCCCAGCCCGTTTGCCAAACGCGCCTTTGGCGGCCTGCATCCGCGTCTCTCGCCTGATGGCAAAACGATCGCGTTGTCGTATCACGGTACGATCTGCACCATGCCGGCGGAGGGCGGCCAGATGCGGCGATTGAGCCGCGGCGAGGGTTACGACATCGAGCCCGCGTGGTCGCCGGATGGCCTGCGCATCGCCTTCATCAACTCGCCGGGTTTCGGCGGCGGCGCCTTGCGCGTGATCGATGCGGGCACGGGCACGGACAGCGCGCTGCCGCAGATTGTGCGCGGTGCGGGGCCGCTGTGGTTCGCGCCGGATGGAAAACGCGTGCTGGGCAAATTCAGCCTGCCGGAGGCAAAAGTCGGCATCGCGTGGTGCGATCTCGCCACCGGCGCGCTCACACCGCTCGCAGGCGTGCCGGAATCGTGGGCGATGCGACTGCGCGGCGTCCACGCGCTCTCGCCCGATGGAAAATGGATCTACTTTGCCGAGCATCGCGATGCGGAGGGCGAACAATCGGGCAATCAAGGCCCGCAGGCCTTGCTGCGACGCCTTCCAGCCGAAGGCGGCACACTGGAGACGATCTGCGAATGGCCCGCACGCATCTACGGCCTGTGCGTGGCGGCGGATGGAGCGAGCGTCTTCCTCGGCACCGATCCCGGCGTGCCGCACAACGACGTGTGGCAGGTGCCGCTGCGCGATTCGTTACGTGACGCGCGCAAACTCACCTTTGGCCAGGCGGATGAGGATTCACCGTCCGTGAGCAGCAGCGATGTCATGATTTACAGCGACAACGCGGAGGGCGCGTCCGCGCTCGTGCGCTACGACATGAAATCCGGCGAACGCCGCGCGCTCTCCATCGAGAGCATCAACTTCGGCGAGAAGATGAGTCCGCTGCGGCTCAGCATCGTGGACAAGACCAGCGACAAACAAGCGGTCGCACGCGTGTCCGTGCGGCAGGAAGGCGGGAAGTTTCATTTTCCCGTGGGCGCGATGCATCGCCACACGGCAGGCGTCGGCCATTTTTACTGCCGCGATTCAGCGACGCTCTATCTGCCTGTGGGCAAGTATGAGTTGCTCGCCTTTCGCGGCCCGGAGTATCGCATGACGCAGGTTTCCATCGAGGTGAAGGAAGGAGTTGAAAGCACGGCCCGTCTCGAACTCGAACGCTGGACACACTCGGCCAAGGAAGGCTGGTTCAGCGGCGAAAATCATATCCACGCGAACTACGGCTACGGCTCGTGGTACAATTCTCCGCGCAGCATTCTCGACCAGTGCGAGGGCGAGGACCTTAACGTCGCCAATCTCGTCGCCGCGAACTCGGATGGCGACGCGGTGTTTGACCGCGAGTATTTCCGCGGACGGCTCGATCCGCTTTCGACACCGAACACACTGCTGTGGTGGAATGAGGAATTTCGCAGCACGATGTGGGGCCACATGACGCTGTTTCACCTGCGCTCGCTGGTGGAGCCTGTTTTCACCGGCTTCAAAGCCACCACGAATCCGTGGGACGTGCCGACCAACGCCGACATCGCGCAGCGTGCGCACATGCAGGGCGGCACCGCCAGCTACACGCATCCCGCCAGCAACCTGCTCGACTCCTACAACGCCGCCTACGCCGCGAAGGGGCTGCCCGTCGATGTCGCCAGCGGAGCCATCGACATGCTCGATGTCATGGGCTGGGTTTATGAACCCACACTGCCGCTGTGGTATCGCCTCTTGAACTGCGGCTTCCATCTTCCCGCCGCTGCCGGCACGGATGTCTTCCTCAACCGCGTCCCGTCCTCACCACCGGGCTGGGGCCGTGTGTATGTGCATGTGCCGGACGGCCTGACCTATGAGAAGTGGATCGCAAATCTCCGCACTGGCCGCTCCTTCATCAGCAACGGCCCCATGATCGAGCTCACCGTCGCGGACAAAACCATCGGCGACACGGTGAAACTCGACGCGCCCGGCAAACTCCGCGTCAAAGGCCGCGCCAGATCGCAATTCCCACTCGAAAAACTCGAACTCGTCCTCGACGGCAACGTCATTGCCACCGGCACCGTCGCCGATGACAAGCTCAGCGCTACGATTGATACCGAAGTCGCCATGGAGCACGCCGGTTGGCTCGCGTTGCGCACCGCCGGTCCCGTCGTCAACCGCTGGCCCAGCCACTACGGCCTGCGAGCCCACACGAATCCCGTTTATCTCGACGTGAAGGGCCATCCCGCCGACAAGCACGCCCACGCCGAATACTTTCTCACCTGGATCGACCGCCTCGAAGCCGACCTCAAACGCCGCGATCAAATCCCCGAGGACCAGCTCCAGCATGTGAAGACGCACCTCATGCTCGCGCGCAATGCGTATCGCGCGATGCTGCAGAAGTGAGGATTCACCAAAACTCGAACGGCTTGAAGGCCGGCGGCGGCGAATCCGGCGCCAACGTCATCTCTGGCGTCACCTTGATGC
Source organism: Verrucomicrobiaceae bacterium (assembly GCA_015075365.1). Lineage (GTDB taxonomy): Bacteria > Verrucomicrobiota > Verrucomicrobiia > Verrucomicrobiales > Verrucomicrobiaceae > Prosthecobacter. Next base: position 2,190,732 of record JABTUN010000001.1, on the reverse strand, counting down.
CCATGCGCGCATAAAGGTCGAGCATCTTTGCCGTGGCCACGCGGCTGGCTTCGAGCACGATCTGTGACATCTCAGTGGATGCCATCGGAGGTGTTTCCTGGAGGTTGGTGCTGGTGATCATGTCGCGAACTTGTTGGAGGGTATGCGAACTGTTGTCTGCGATCTGCCGCGCAGGCACATGAGCATTGTCCCACAAGCCCCATTCGTCGGCAAGCGGCAGATAATCCTCCAGGAAATGCCGCACGCTGCGCTCGAAACGGCGGCGGATGTCGTCCTCCGGCACGTGGTGGCCGCCGGTGAGCACGCGCAGACGCACACGTTCCACCGCCTGCGTGGCCGAGCCGATCACGATGTAGTGCAGCACGAGGCGATAGCCGCGTTCCTTCGCCTCCCGCAGCAGTTTCACATAGGTCTTGCCGCTCAAGGTCGATTCGAGGGCAAAACTGCCTCCGGCCTCGACCAAACCACGCGCCTCCTCCAAAAGCCGACGACCCGCCGAGAAGGCCACCAGCGCCGGATTCACCGGCGAGAGGCCCTTCGCGATCAAATCCGCGTTCAGGAAGCGCCCGATGCCCAGACGCGGCAGCAGCTCACGCGCCAGCGTGGACTTTCCCGCCCCGTTGCAGCCGCCGATGATGCAAATCGTGGATGACATGACGCGGCGAGCATGCAGCATCCGCGCAGCTTTGCCAATTCTCATGCGCCGCCTCGACCAACTGCTCTCCTCCCTCGGCTACTGCTCGCGCCGTGAGGCTGTGTCGGTGGTGAAAGCTGGTCGTGTGAGGCAGAACGATGTCGTTTTGACCAAAGCGGACGCGAAGGTCGATCCACACGCCATCACCCTCGATGGCGAGCCGCTCGAAGCGCCGGATGGATTGCTGGCGATGCTGCACAAGCCGGTGGGTTACATCTGCACGCACAGCGACGGCGAAGGGCCGACGATTTACGAGCTGCTGCCGGATCAATGGCTGCGCCGCAACCCGGCGGTGACGAGCGTGGGCCGTCTCGACAAGGACACGAGCGGCCTGCTGCTCGTCACGGACATCGGCAGCCTCGTGCATCGCTTCACTTCGCCGAAAGCGGACGTGGAAAAGGTCTATCTGGCCGAACTCGACCGCGAACTCGATCCACAGCTCGTGGAAATCTTCGCGCGTGGCGATTTGATGCTGCGTGGCGAGGACAAACCGTGCCTGCCGGCCAAACTGGAAATCGTTTCAGCCAAAACGGCCCGTCTCACGATCACCGAAGGCCGCTATCATCAGGTGCGACGCATGTTCGCCAGCCAGGGCTGGCATGTGGAGAAGCTGCATCGCGAACGCTTCGGTCCACATGTGCTTGGTGATCTAGCGGAAGGTGGGTGGCGGATGATTCCGGTGGAACAAGCGGCGCGCTGAGAGCGTTTCAGCAGCCATGAAAACGCTGCACTTCCTTCTCCCGCTGCTTTTTGCGTCCGCATCCCTCGCAGAACGGCCAAACATCCTTCTCGTGCTGGCGGATGACCTCGGCTATGGCGACTTGAGCTGTTACGGGGCGAAGGATGTGCAGACGCCGAATCTTGACCGCTTTGCGGCTGAAGGATTGCGGTTCACATCATGGTATGCGGGTCATGCGAACTGCTCTCCCTCGCGGACAGCGCTGATGACGGGCCGCACGCCGACACGCGTGGGCGTGCGGGACTGGATCCCGGAGGATTCACCAGTGCATGTGCGCCGCAGCGAGATCACCATTGCGAAGCTGCTGCAGCAATCCGGCTACGCGACCTGCCACAGCGGCAAATGGCACATGAACGGCGAGTTCAACAAGCCCACGCAGCCGCAGCCGGGCGACCACGGCTTTGACCACTGGTTCTCGACACAAAACAACGCCTACCCGAGCCATCGCAACCCGGACAACTTTGTGCGCAACGGCAAGGAAGTCGGCAAACTTGAAGGCTACGCGGCGCATCTCGTGGCGGATGAGGCGAGGCGCTGGTTGGATGCACGCGACAAGACGAAGCCGTTCTTCCTTTACGTCTGTTTTCACGAGCCGCACGAACCCATCGCCTCTGATGCGAAATACACAGCGCTTTATCCGCATGATGATCCGGCCTACAGCGCGCACCACGGCAATATCACACAAATGGATGACGCGTTCGGGCGCCTGATGAAAAAGCTCGACGAATCCGGCCTGCGCGAAAGCACGCTCGTGCTCTTCACCAGCGACAACGGCCCCGCGATCACACCGCAGCATCCGTATGGCTCCGCCGGGCCGCTGCGGGACAAAAAAGGCTCGATGTGGGAGGGCGGCATCCGCGTGCCAGGGATGCTTCGCTGGCCAGGAAAGACGAAAGCAGGCACGACACGCGATGAACCGGTGGGCCATGTCGATTTTCTGCCGACCGTGTGCGCGATCACCGGCATCACCCAGCCGCAGGATCGCGTCATCGACGGCTCAAGCTGGCTGCCACTGCTCGAAGGTGGCCGGATGGAGCGAAAGAGTCCGCTTTACTGGCATTTCAACCGCGCCTCGGGGGAGCCGAAAGTCGCAATGCGCGACGGAGATTGGAAAATCCTCGCCACGCTCGACAAAAACCCGCCGCCACGCGGCAACGACATCACCGAGGAAGGTGAGCGCGATTTCAAAGAGGCCAAGCTCAAGGATTTCATGTTTTTCAACCTGAAGGCCGACATTGCAGAGAGGAATGACCTGGCCGCCAGCGAGACATCAAAACTGGACCTGATGAAACGGCTGCTGGAAGCCAAATACGCCGAGGTGAAGGCCGAGTCACCGAACTGGCCGCCGTGGAAATTCACCGGCAGCGAAGGCAAAAAAATCGAATGGCCTGACTATGTGAAAAAGAAGAAGGCAGCCGCCAAATAGAGGCTGTCACGCGGCCAGCAGCGCATCCAGATCAAGCGGCGCAGTCGTCATTTCGAGCTCGCTTTTCGCATCACGCGGCCAGTCGGCAGGATCACGGTCCGCGTAGAGTTCGAGGCCGTTGCCGTCGGGGTCTTGGAGGTAGATCGCCTCGCTCACGCCGTGGTCGGCGGCACCTTCGAGAGGGATTTGGTACTCGATGAGGCGGCGCAGGGCATCGGCGAGCGATTGGCGATCCGGATACAGGATGGCGACGTGATAGAGGCCAGTGGTGCCGCGTGGCGGTGGCTTGCCGCCGCGGCTTTCCCAAGTGTTCAGCCCGATGTGATGATGGTAGCCGCCTGCGGAGACGAAGGCCGCGCCGGGTCCGTAGCGCTGCGTGAGCTGAAAGCCGAGCACGCCGCAATAAAAGGCGAGCGAGCGCTCGAGATCGGCCACCTTCAGGTGAACGTGGCCGATGCGGACGCCGGGATGGATGGGAGCGCTCATGACATCGCGGGATAGTCCGTGTAGCCCTCGGGGCCGGGCGAGTAGAACTTCGCGGGGTTCGGTGCGTTTAGCGGAGCCTTCGCGGCGATGCGGGCGGGCAGATCGGGATTGGCGAGGAAGCTGGTGCCGAAGGCGACGGCGTCGAGTTTACCTTCGCTGATGGCTTGTTCGGCCTCGTCGGCGGTGTAGCCCATGTTGCTGATGAGCACGCCTTTGAAATGCTGTCGCGCCGGCGTGAGGACATCGCCTTGCTGCGCCTGGAAGAAGTCGCTACGCATGACATGCAGGTAGGCGATGCCGCGCGTGCTGCATTGCTGCGCGATGTAAGTGGTGATGGCGACGGGATCGCTGTCGAGCATGCTGTTGTAGCTGTTCAGCGGCGAGATGCGCAATCCGACGCGATCCGCGCCCCAGACGCTGATGGCGGCATCGAGCACTTCAAGCATCAAACGGGCGCGATTTTCGATGGAGCCGCCGTAGGGGCCGCTGCGCTTGTTGGAGCCGTCTCGGAGGAATTCGTCGAGGAGGTAGCCATTGGCTCCGTGGACCTCGACGCCGTCAAAACCGGCCGCTTTGGCGTTCTCGGCGGCTTTTTTGAATCCGGCGACGATGCCGGGGATCTCGTCGTCGCGAAGTTCATGCGGCGTGACATAGGGTTTCTTGCCTTCGGGCGTGTGAACTTCATCGCCGGTGATCGGAATGGCGCTCGGAGCGACGGGTTGGGCTCCGCCATTGAGCAGCGGATGACACGCACGACCGCCATGCCAGAGCTGGAGCACGATCTGGCCGCCTTTGGCATGCACGGCATCAGTGACGGCTTTCCAACCTTTGATTTGAGCATCGGAGTAGATGCCGGGTTCCATCCAGAAGGATGAATTGCCTTCCATGACCATCGTGGCCTCGGCGATAATCAAACCGGCGCTGGCTCGCTGCGCGTAGTATTCGGCCATGAGCGGCGTGGGATTGTGATCGGCATCCGCACGGCAACGCGTGAGCGGGGCCATGAGGACGCGGTTGGGGAGTTGCAGAGCGCCAGCGGTGAGTGGGGAGAGGAGGTTCATGGGAGTTTTGAGTTAAGAGGGATGAGTTATGAGTTTAAATCAGCGTGCAGCTTGATGTGCAGGTGGATGTGGTCGTTGACGATGTGTTTGCCGAGGAAGCGGAAAATGCGTCCGGAGCCGTAAACGCTGCCGAACTGGGTGCGGTCGAGATCGAGCACGCCCTGCGCGGTGAGGCGTTTTCCATCGGCGGTGGCGGCGAGGATGGGAAACTCGATGTCGCGGGTGATGCCGCGCAGAGTGAACTGGCCGCGCAGGAGGTAATTCGGCGTGCCGTCGGTGCAGGTGGCGAGCGGTGTGATGCTCTCAGCGACGAATTCAGCCACGGGATGATGCGCGACATCGAAGAAGTCATCGCTGTGCAGATGCGCGATGAGCATCTGGTTCATCGCGGAGTCGCTGATGTCTTCGCAGGCGATGCTGTTCATCGCGATGCGGAAACGGGCGGCGACGAGCGCGTTGCCGCGCAACGTGATCTCGCCGTCGGCGAGGCGCACGATGCCGCTGTGGTGATTGAAGAGATTGCGGCCGGTCCAGCGGATGAGGCTTTGCTCCGTATCGGCACTGAAGGTGCCGCTGAGCAAAGGCGCGGCTGGCAATGTGCCCTCGCCTTCGATCGGCAACCCGGCGGCGCTCCAGGCTTCGAGACCGCCGTCGAAGGCCGTCACGTTCGTGAAACCGGCTGCGGCGAGCTTTTGAGCTGCGACTTGAGCATCGAGCGAGCCGCTGCCCGCGCCATACACAATGATGGCGCGAGCTTTGTCGGTGGTGAGAGCGGCGATTTGATCGAAGAAGGCCACTTCATACACGCAGGCCTGCTTGGAACCGGAAATGCGCTGCGCGGCGAAAACCTCCTCCGGCAGGACTTGCACGAGCAACGGCGCATCCGCGGAGGACAGAAGGTTTTGGAGCTCGTGGGCGGTCATGATGGAGGAGGTGTGGAGTTGATGGGATGAATTACTTCACGAGGCCGAGCCAGGCTTTGCGCTCGGTGAAGAGAAGGAACGCGGAGAGAATCGAGATGACGAGGACGGGCGGATCGGTGAGGCCGGCGCCTTTGGTGAGGAAGACATGGAAGGCGAGGATGTTTACGATGATGGGCCCGAGCACCAAGAGGCCGATGTTACGAGTTTTTGGCAGCGCGACGAGCAGGCCGCCGAGGATCTCCAGCACCTTCACGAAGGCGAGGTAGCCGGTGGGGAACATCGCGGCCATGAAGAGCTTGTGCGGCGCGTCAGCCGGCGATGGATCGGCGGGCATCGGGATGAAGTTGAGGAAGAAGTTCGCCCCAAAGGTGATGAAGGCGAGACCGAGGAGGACGGAGGCGATGGTGGATACGTGTTTCATGAGGGTGGAGTGTTGGAGTTGGGGTGTGCTGGTTGGATTAGGCGAGATCGAAGAGGAGAGCTTCGGCGTCGTCGGAGGCGGTGAGGGTGAGCGTGCCGTTGTCTTCGGTGGAGAAGGCATCACCGGGATGCAGCGTGCTGCCGTGCGCGGTGATGCTACCTTTGATGAGCTGGAACCACACGCCGCGGCCGGTTTTGACCTCATGGGTGATGCTCTGGCCCTTCGGAAGGCGCACGCGGTAGATGTCGGCGTCTTGATGGATGGTGGCGCTGCCTTCCCGGCCATCGGGCGAGATGACGAGCACTTTCGGCTCGTTTTCCTTCGCCGGATCGGGATGCCACTCGGTGTAGCTCGGCGTGAGGCCGCGCTGACGCGGGCGAATCCAGATTTGCAGCAGCGACGCGCCTTCGGTCTTCGACGGATTGAACTCGCTGTGCGTCACGCCGCGACCGGCGCTCATTAGCTGGATCTGGCCGGGCAGCAGCGTGCGGCCATTGCCCATGCTGTCCTTGTGCGCCAGCGCCCCCCAGAGGATGTAGCTGAAGATCTCCATGTCCGCGTGCGGATGCGTGGGAAAGCCCGCACCGGGAGCGATGACGTCCTGATTGATCACACGCAGGCTGCGGAAGCCCATGTGCGCCGGATCATAGTAATCGGCGAAGGAGAAAGTGTGATAGCTGTCGAGCCAGCCGTGGTCGGCATGGCCGCGTTCGTTGGATTTGCGAAGGGTGAGTTTCATGGTTTGCGAGTGGTTGGGCGACACACAGCCCGCGACCGGAAGCGCGAGCGCTGCCTGGGCGATGAACTGGCGTCGTTTGGTTTTCATGACGACACGATCCTTCTACATGAGCGCGAGTTCAGCCAATGCCGATGCGGAAGGAAGTTCATGCCGGGAAGTAATGAACACTCACGAGCGCCGCCCCAACCGGCGCTTCTTCAAGACTTGCCGCATGTGGATGATCGTGACGACCTGCAGCAAACCGTCCTCCAGCGCATAAATGATGCGGTAGCCCTCCTGATGCGCCTCTCGCAGCTCCAGCTCGGGGAACTCATGAACGGGATGTCCGGTCATCGGTCGGCTGGCGACATATTCCACCCGTTCCACAAGGCGTTTCACCTGGAGACGCGCATAATGCTCCGAGTCACGGGCGATGTAGCCATGGATGGCCCGCAGATCGGAACGCGCCTGCCTGGACCATTCCACTTTCATGCGTCGAGCCCGAACTCTTTGCGAATGGACGCATGGGAGTGCTTGCGACCGGCACGGAGGTCGGACAGACCCGCTTCGATCTTCTGGCGGACATAGATTTGATGCATCAAATCGTCCCAACTGGCGGACTCGGGCAGTTCACGCACCAGACGTGCGGCGGCAGATTTGATCGTTGTCGATTTCACGGCAGGCATGGGTCGATTCAAGCGCACAACGAAGGTCATGGCAAGCTGCCTCACGCCTCAAACAACCGCTCAAAGGGCACGAGGTAGTCGAAGAAGTCCTCGTCCGGGATGCTCGCATCGAGCTGGCCCTGATAGACCAGAACGGTGCGGCACGGCATGCCTTTGGGGAGCTTCAGCTTGCGGATTTTGTCCTGCACCTCGGTGATGCAGTCATGGGTGATCTTTTCGCGCAGCTTGATCTCGATGACGTAGAGGGATTTCTTTGCGCGCAGGAGCATGTCGATCTGGCAGGCCTCGGTGCGCAGCGTTTTGGCCTGGAAATACGGCCCTGCGTTGAGGATGGGCGTGTTTGCGAGGTCGATGTGACGCAGGAGCGGATCGCGGTTGCCGAGGACGAGGTTTTCAAACTGCAAGCCCATGAGCGTGTCCCACTGCGGCAGGGTTTCGAGCGGGCGTGTGCGGTACAGACCCTTCTCGATGCGCTTTTTCTCCGGCTCGATGTAGCGGAGGTAAAAGCGCGAGTAGTTGTCACTCAGCCGGTATTTAGCGATGCGCTTCTCGGTGCCGCCCAGTGGTGAAAAGGGCAGGTCGCAGGTGATGAAGCCCGCGCTTTCCAGCTCGGTGAGCGCCTCGGTGAGGATGCCGCCGCGGCCGATTTGCAGCTCTTTCGCGATCTCGGTTATGGTGCGGGCCGGACCGCTCAAAACGCGGCAGATGTCGCGGTAGCGGTCCGCGCGGCGGTTGAAGACGCTGCTGAAAAGATTCTCGAACTCGCGGAAGAGCAGCCCGCCTGCGTCAAAGCACAGGCGGTGGATGTTTTGCTCCGCCGTCTGCGCGGGATCGATCTCTTCGAGATAACGCGGCACGCCGCCGGTGACGGCGAGGGTCTTGATTTTCTCCAGCACGGGGATGCGCGGGGCTTTCGCACGCCAAAACGGCACGCACTCCGGCAGCGGCATGGGTGGCATCGAGAACACCCACGAGGTGCGGCCGACGAAGCCGGCGCTTTTGAGCAGATTCGCCTCGATCCACGAGGAGACGGAGCCGCAAAGCACGACGACGAGGTGATTGCGCACGCTGAAGAGATTGTCCCAGGCCACTTTGAGGTGCCCGGCGAAATCCGGCGATCCGGCGGCCATCCACGAAATCTCATCGAGCAGCAGCACGACCTTTCCTTTGGCCGGGAGAGCCTGCGCGAGCATCTGAAAGGCCTGCGGCCAGGATTCGAGCGTGACGCGCGGCATCTTCGTCTGCGCGGCGAGCTGCTCCGCGAAGGCTCCGAGCTGCTCCGCCGCCGTGCCGCCCTCGCGCGGACCGAGTCCTTCGAGTTTGATGAAGTGATCCGCAAACGTGCGCCCGCAGTGCGTGACGAAGGCGCTCTTGCCGATGCGCCGCCGCCCCTGCACGACAACGAGGGAGGCCTTCGGCTTGCGAAAGAGCCGCTCAAACTGGTCCGCGAGAAACTGGCGACCGTGGAAGGGAGACATGGCAGGCATGGCGACAAAGGGAGCACGAAATCGACATTTCGTCAATTTGGTGCTCTTATTTGGCGGAGAAAAGAGAGCACGAAATCGACATGATGCTTTTTTGGTGCTCCCAAACGAGACGAAATCAGGAGCACGAAATCGACATTCATCATTCTGGTTTCGTCATTTATCGCCCCGCGTAGGCTGCCGCATGGAATTTCATCAACTGCGCTACTTCACCGCTGCGGCGGAGGATTCGAGCATTTCACGCGCGGCGCAGCGGCTGCATGTCACGCAGCCGGCGCTGAGCCGTCAAATCGCCGCGCTGGAGGCGGAACTGGGCGTGGCGCTGTTTGATCGCGTAAAGAAACGCATCGTGCTGACGGACGCGGGACGTTTTTTCCTGCCCAAGGCCCGCCAGATCATCTGCGATGCGGAAACGTCCGCTCAGCAGCTCCGCGAGCAGTTTGGCGATGCGCCGCGCACGCTGCGGCTGGGCTTTCTCTCGGTCTTCCTCGATGATCTGGTCACGCCGGTGATGCGCGAGTTCCGCCAGCGGCACCCCAAGGCCCGCGTGAGCCTGTTTGAGCTGCCGCCGCGGGCGCAGCTTGATCGTTTGCGCACGCACGAGCTCGACGCCGCGATCCTCGGCAACATCGAGGACGCGGATCGCGAGCTGTTTGCCGTGCGGCGGCTTTCGCGGAACAAAATGGCCGCAGTGTTGCCGGAAGAGCATCCGTTGACGTCGAAGAAAACGCTCAAACTAGCCGCGCTGGCCCGCGAGTCGTTCATTTCGCTCAGCGACGCGGTGTTTCCCGGCCGGCGCGAGTTTTTGCGCGGCATTTGCGGCGCGGCGGGCTTCGAGCCGCAGATCGTGAGCGAGGTCGATTCACTTTCGCTCATGATTGCAGGCGTCGCCTCCGGTGATGGCGTGGCCTTGATGCCGGAGCACGCGCAAAAGCTGCCGCACAGCGGCTGTGTCTTCATCAAGCTGGCCGCGCCGGTACCCACGGCGGATTTGTTGCTGGTGCAGCCGAAAGGCAAACCCGGCGTCGAAATGGCCACACTGGCCGAATTGATCGCAGAACGGGCGCAGCGGACGGTGGAGTGATCTCACTCCTCAAAAATCGCAATCCGGATCGTGCCGTCAGCCCGAATGATGCCGTGAAACATGCCAGGCGTGTTGAAGGGCGTGGCGACGTTGCCTTTGGCGTCGAGCGCGATGAGGCCGCCGTCTCCTCCCATCTTTTTCAGGCGCTCGTGGATGATTGCACGCGTGGCATCGCCCACCGTGGCGTTTTGATACCTCATCCGCGCGGCGACGTCGTGCGCGACGGCACAGCGGATGAAATACTCACCATGCCCGGTGCATGACACGGCGACGAGATCGTCGTCCGCGTAAGTGCCCGCGCCAATCACAGGAGAATCACCCACGCGGCCGGCGCGCTTGTTCGTCATGCCGCCGGTGGAGGTGCCCGCGGCGAGATGACCGGCCTTGTCAAGCGCCACCGCCCCCACGGTGCCGGCTTTGAACGAAGGGGGCAACGATTCGATGGAGGCCTGCTTCTTTGCAGCCTTCTCTTTCGCCCGCTCCAACTGCCTCACCCGTTCCGGGATGATGAAGTAATCCGGCGGCTCGAAGGGCAGTTTCCGCTCGCGTGCGAAGTCCTCCGCGCCGTTGCCGATGAGCATGACATGCGGCGTGTGATCCATCACCGCGCGGGCGAGACGGATGGGATTACGCACACCTTGCACGCCGGCCACAGCACCGGCCTTGAGCGTGGCACCATCCATGATGGAGGCGTCCATCTCGACGGCACCTGCCGAGGTGAGCACCGCGCCGCGACCCGCGTTGAAAGAAGGCGAGTCCTCCAGCACGACGATGGCCATGCCAACCGCGTCGAGGCTGCTTCCACCGCTTTGCAGCACCTTGAACCCGGCTCGCAGGGACTCCTCGAGCGCCGCGCGGGCAGCGGCTTCCTTTTCAGCGCTCAATTCCTCCCGGGAGATGCCCGCGCCGCCGTGGATGACGAGGGTGATGGGTGCTTCGGCAAGGACGGAGGCGGTCATGAGCAGGAAAGCGAGGAGTTTCATGGCGTTAAGAGCGGTGCGCGCAACGAGCATCCAAACGCGAAGCCGCGCGCCTGCTTTCTGGAAGGCACCGGACGTCCCGTAAAGACGTGACTGGCTCCCGCGTAGTCTCTGGCACAAAGATCACGCATGCTCACCCGCCGCCAGCTTCTTCAAACCACCGGACAAGGTTTTGGCGCGCTCGCGTTTGCGTCGATGCAGGCGGCGGAGACGCAACATCGCTCGCAGGTCATCGCGCCGAAGGCGAAACGGGTGGTGCAGCTCTTCATGGGCGGCGCGGCTAGTCATATCGACCTCTTCGACTTCAAACCGGCGCTGGTGAAGCATCACGGCGAGGCCTCGGACTTCGGCGAGGCGGTGGAGGCGTTTCAAAACGGGCTCGGGCCGTGGAAGAAGCCGGTGTGGGACTTCAAGCCCTACGGCCAGTGCGGGAAGATGCTCAGCGAGGCCGTCGCGCCGCTCGGCGCGTGTGCGGATGACCTCGCCTTTGTGCACAACATGGTCGGCAAAACGGGCGTGCATTCGCAGGGCACGCTGTTGCAGGCCACCGGCTTCAATCTGCCCGGTTTCCCCGGCGTGGGCTGCTGGGTCAGCTATGCGCTGGGCTCGATCAGCGACAACTTGCCGACGTTTGTCGTGCTGCCTGACCATCGCGGCTTTGCCTCGAACGGGCCGAAGAACTGGGATTCGGCGTTTTTGCCATCACAGCATGCCGGGACGATCATTTACCCCGGCGCGGAGGTGCCGATCGCGGATCTGTTTCCGCACAAAAATGGCCGCTACATCAGCGCGAGGTCGGATCGTGGCGGTTTTGAGCTTTTGGAGCAGTTGAATCGAAAACACGCCGCGTTGCGCGAGGAGGACTCGCGGCTCGAAAGCCGCATCCAGAGCTACGAACTGGCCGCGAAGATGCAGCTCGCCGCGCCGGAGGCGCTCGACCTCTCGAAGGAGCCGGAGTACATCAAAACGATGTACGGCATCCAGGAACACCGCAAAGTGTGGCCCACCGAGATCAATGCGGAGGAAGAAGCGGACTACATGGGCCGCAAATGCCTTGCCGCGCGTCGCCTGCTGGAGCGCGGTGTTCGTTTCGTGCAAATCTGGAGTGGCAACGACAATGGTTTCCCGCGTCGAAACTGGGACAGCCACGAGGATGTCGAGCGTGATCATGGACCGCTCGCCTGGGGCATGGCGAAGGCGGTTTCGGCGCTGATTCTCGATTTGAAACAGCGTGGCTTGCTCGACGAGACGATCATCCTGTGGACCACCGAGTTCGGCCGCATGCCGAGCACGCAGGGCGGCAAGGGGCGCGACCACAATCCGTATGTCTTCACCAACTGGCTCTGCGGCGGCGGCATCAAAGGCGGCGTGGTGGCCGGCGAGAGCGATCAATGGGGCTACAAGCCGCTCGACCGCGCGAACCCGACGACCTGCTACGACATCCACGCGACGATGCTCCACCTGCTCGGCATTGATCATGAAAGGCTCACCGTGCGGCACAACGGCATCGACCGTCGTCTCACGGACGTGCACGGGCATGTGATCCAGGATCTGGTGGCGTGAACGGCTTTCCGCCCGCCGGTTTGAACAAACACCGCGAGCCGTCCTTGCTCATCGCGCAAACCGCCCTACTCTCGCCGCCCTTATGCTCCGAGCCGGTATCGTAGGCCTTCCGAACGTTGGCAAATCCACCCTTTTCAATGCTGTCACCCGCACCCGCAAGGCGGAGGCGGCAAACTACCCTTTCTGCACCATCGAGCCGAACACCGGCGTCGTCACCGTGCCGGACGAGCGCCTTGCCGTGCTCTCCAAGCTCTCCGGTTCGCAAAAACTCGTGCCCGCAGCCATCGAGTTCGTCGATATCGCCGGCCTGGTGAAGGGTGCGAGCCAGGGAGAGGGGCTCGGCAATAAATTCCTCAGCCACATCCGCGAGGTGGATGCCATCGTGCATGTCGTGCGCTGCTTTGAGAACGGCGACATCACGCACGTAAGCGGCAGCATCAATCCTGTGGCCGACATTGAGATCATCAACACGGAGCTCATCCTGTCCGACATGGATGCCGTGCAGCGCCGCAAGGAGAAGAACGAGAAAAAAGCCAAAAGCGGCGACAAGGAGGCGAAGGCCGAGATCGCCCTCTGCGAGAAGCTGATCCCGCATTTCGACGCCGGAAAGCCCGCCGTGACGCTCGAACTGGGCGACGACGAGCGGAAGCTGCTCAAGTCCTTCTTCCTGCTGACCTCGAAGCCCTGCATCTTTGCCTGCAACGTCGCGGAAAGCGACCTCGCCTCCGCCTCGAAGGACCCGGACAACCATCCCTTCGTGGGCAAGGTGCGCGAATACGTCAAGCATGCGCACGAGGCGGCCGCCGTGGTCGTCAGCGCCGCGATCGAGAGCGAATTGATCGACTTGAGCGACGAGGACGCGAAGGCCTACCTCGCTGACATCGGCGTTACGGACAGCGGTGTGTCACGCCTGATCAAAGGCGTGTATGATCTCCTCGGCTTGCAGACCTACCTGACCACTGGGGAGAAGGAGACGCGCGCATGGACAATCACGAAGGGCATGAAGGCCCCGCAGGCCGCCGGGGTGATTCATGGTGACTTCGAACGCGGGTTCATCGCGGGTGAAATCGTCCATTTCAACGACCTGGTCGAGCTGGGCTCCCACGCGAAATGCCGTGAAAAGGGCAAGCTGCGCATCGAAGGCAAGGAGTACGTCATGCGTGACGGCGACGTGGTGGAGTGGCGCTTCAATGTATGACGCTCACGCCGCGTGCGGCACATAGTCGAGCTCCATAAACTCCTCCACCTCTGGAAGCCAGCGCTGCTGGACAAAGGCGGTGTGGTCCGGATGCTCGTTGTAGCGCGCGTAGGCAGCCGCGTCGTCAAACTCCATCGACAGGCCGAAGGTGAAGCTGTTTTTCGGGCTCGTCTGGCGCAGGCACTCGAAGTTTTTCACGTCCGGGATGGAGGCGAGGGCGCGGGCGGCGCGAAGGAAATCTTTCTCGGCATCGGAGCCCGGGGTGTGCTTGAGACGGAAGGTGACGGTGTGGCGGATCATGCGGGCGCAGGTTGGGCGGAGAAGGCATGGCGGCAACGGCGAATCACTTTGCCGCGTCCGCCGCGCGCCAGAGATACCAGGCGGCGAGGGTGCGGTGCGGCGCCCAGCGCTCCGCATGCTGCCGCAGTTCCCCGGGCCTGGGAAGGTCGTCGAGGTGTTTCACGACACGCCAGCCGTTGCGCACGCCAAAGTCGTCGCTGGGAAACACATCCGGGCGCCCGAGCGTGAAAATGAGCAGCATCTCGACGGTCCAGCGACCGACGCCACGCACCTCGACGAGGCGTTGGATCAATTCCTCGTCCTCAAGCCTCAGGGCTGCCGCACGCGGGGGAATGAGGCCGGATTGCGTCTTCGCGGCGATGTCCCGGATGGCAAGCATTTTCGCGGCGGACAGGCCGCAGGAGCGCAGCGCCTCGTCCGGCGCGTCGAGCACCTGGGCGGGCCTCGGAAAGCGCGTGCCCGGCCACAGCGCCTTGAAACGGCGCAGGATGGCCTCCGCGGCATTGGCGTGCAGTTGCTGATGTGCCACGGCGCTGATGAGCGCCTCGTAGGGGGAGCGCTTGCGCGGCACGAGCGCGCAGGGGCCGTGCGCGCGGATGAGCCGGCGCATGACCGGACACCGGCGGGACAGAAAGGCCTCGGCTTCGGCATGGATCATGAGCCAACCGTTTCCCCCTCGGATTTGGCGATGATCACCGCGCCCACGGTGTCGCCAAAGACATTCACCGTCGTGCGCGCCATGTCGAGCGGGCGGTCAATGGTCAGAATGAGGCCCAAGGATGCCTTGATGGCGTCCTCGCTGAAGCCGGCGTTTTGCATGATGATGATGATGGCCACCAGGCTGGCCGCCGGGATGCCAGCCACACCGATGCTGCTCACAAGGGCCAGCAAAACCACGATGAACTGCTGCGAGACGCTGAGGTCAATGCCCAGCACCTGCGCGGCGAAGACCACGACGACGCATTCATAGAGAGCGGTGCCGTTCATGTTCACCGTGGCACCCAACGGGATGACAAAGGAGGCCACGCGTTCGCTGACACCGGCCTCCTCCCGGATGCAGCGCATCGTCACAGGGATCGTGGCGGTGGACGAGGCGGTGGAGAAGGACATGAGCAGGGAATCACTCATGTTTCTGAAATGGCGCAGCGGGGAGATGCCGGCCAGCTTCATCCCGACGGGCAGGACCACCAGGGTGTGCAGCAGCAGCGCGCCCACGACGGTCAGCACATAGGGCACGAGGTTGTGCAGCACACCCACGCCCACCTCCGCGATGGCGGGAATGACGAGGCAGAAAACGGCCACGGGAGTGAACTTCATCACCCAGGTCGTGATGAGCGTCATCACATCCGCCAGCTGGTTGAAGACATCCCGCAGCGCAGCAGGCGGGCCGCCGGGCACCAGGACCATCGCCACGGCGAAGAGGATGCTGAAAAAGATGATCGCCAGCAGGTCTCCTTTGGCACAGGCCTCAATGACATTGGTGGGAATGGCGCGGTGGATGATGTCCACCAGGGAGCTGGCTCCTTGCCCCGCGTTTTTCATCACCTCGCCAATCTCGCTGGCGTTTTCGCTCTGGAGGGCGGCGTCCATGGCCGCCTTGAGCGTGGGATTGGGTTTCCCATCCGGGCCGAGGCCAGGCTTCAAGCTGTTGACCATAAAAAGGCCCACGCACACCGCCGTCAAGCTGCCTAGCAGGTAGTAGGCCCAGGTTTTCAGGCCCATGCGCGCGAAACCCTCCAGTGATTTCAATCCTGCGATCCCGCTGATGATGCTGGCAACGACGAGCGGCACGATGACCATCTTCAACGCGCGCAGAAACAGATCCGAGCAAAAGCGGCAGAACTCGATGACCGAGCCCACCCAGGCGGGCGCGTCTCCCGCCGCTGGATGTGCGAATGTTTGCAGGATCATTCCAGCGATCACACCGGCGGCCAGGGCGATGACGATGGGCCAGTGATGGTGGCCGTGAGATGACTGGGAGGCGGCAGGCGCATCGGATGACATGGAGGGTCTTCTAGCGGAGAACGCGCCGCGCGGGAAGCCAAAAAAACCTCGCCTATTTTGATGAGTCCTGCGGCACGCCTCTGGCCACGGAAGAGTTGATTGAACCTGTGCCTGTCCGCCTCATTTTCCCCTCATGAAACCCAAAACTGTCGTCATCACCGGCTGCACGCGCGGCCTCGGCCGCGCCATGATTCCGCGATTCATCGAGGCTGGATGGCAAGTCGCCGGCTGCGGGCGAACCGGGGCGCAAATCGCCGAACTGGGCCGGAAATGGCCCGCGCCGCATTTTTTCGATGTGTGCGATGTGTCGCACGAGGATGACGTGGCGGCGTTTTGCGCGGCCATTTTGGCGAAATCCGGCCCGCCGGACCTCGTGCTGAACAACGCGGCCATCATCAACCCCAACGCGCCCCTGTGGGAGACAAGCGCGGAGGATTTCAGCCGCATCATCGACATCAACATCAAGGGTCCGGCCGCGGTGATGCGCCATCTGCTTCCCGCGATGCTGAAACGTGGCAGCGGCGTGATCGTGAACTTCTCCTCCGGCTGGGGACGCTGCACTGCCGCGGATGTGGCGCCCTACTGCGCCACCAAATACGCCATTGAAGGCCTGAGCATGGCCACGGCGCAGGACACGGGTGGAAAAGTGGCTGTGATCCCGATGAATCCCGGCATCATCGACACCGACATGCTGCGCAGCACCTTTGGCGGCAGCGCGGGTGATTTCCCAGACGCGGATGCCTGGGCGCGGCGAGCTGTGCCGTTTTTCATCAAGCTGGGGCCCAAAGACAACGGGCGGCCGATGACCGTGCCCGGCGGCTGAGGCCGTGCGCGGCTACTTCAGCTCGTTCCACTTGTTCACGAGGCCCGTGCGCACGCCGCCGATCTCATAGAGACGCTTCTTGTCGTGGACCATTTCCTTCCGGCTGAGCCCGGTGATGGCGTAGTCCTTGCGCAGAAAGATGGCCTGCTCAGGGCAGACCTCCTCACACATGCCACAGTAGATGCAGCGGATCATGTCGATCTCGAATTCCTTGGGCCGCTTTTCCACCTTTGCCCACGGGTCATCTGACGGGATCTCGCCAGGGATGATTTTGATCGCCTTCGGCGGGCAGATAAACTCGCAGAGCTGGCAGCTCACGCAGCGCTCGCGGCCGTGCTCATCCGTGACCAGGGCGGGCGCGCCGCGGTAGTACTCCGGCAGATGGTCGTCCCACTTCTGCTCCGGATACTCCATCGTGACCTTCGGCTTCTTGCCGACGATCTGGAGAAAGGTCTTCAATCCATGGGAAAGGGTGATCTTGAGGCCTTTGGCGAGCGTGGAAAGGAACCAGCGCTCGTGCCAGGCGAGCTTGGGGCGTTGAACGACGATGGTGGCCATGGGGGAAAAGCGGTGCGGAGGGGGCCGCAGAGAGGGGTTTCGGGGCCGGATTATCGGGGTCCAGCGCGCGCGGGCAAACGCAAAGTTCGGAAAAGGCGGCTCCGGCATCCACGAGGGCGTCCGCGTCGTAAATCGCACACTCTTTGTCGTGGAGCGGCCGGGAAACGGCGTATCATCCGCCCTTTCCCAGCCATGAAACACGCCGCCGTCGTCAATTACGCCCCCGAAAAGGGCTCCGTCGAAATCCGCGAGGTCGAAACGCCCTCCATTGGCGCGGAGGACGTGCTGCTGGAGGTCGCCCATGTCGGTGTTTGCGGCTCCGATCTGCATCAGTGGACTGCGGACCACTCCTGGCCGGTGAATTACCCCGTCGTGCTCGGGCATGAGTTCGGTGGACGGATTGTCGAGGTCGGCAAGGACGTCGAGGGCTGGAAGGAGGGCGACCGCGTGGTCTCCGAGACCGCCGCCATCATCTCCAAGAACAACCCGATGACCCGGCGCGGGCTGTACAACCTCGACAGCACCCGCAAAGGCTTCGGCTACGGCGTGAACGGCGCGATGACGAAGTATGTGCGCGTTCCCTCACGCATCCTGCACCATGTGCCGGACCAGCTCCCCTTTGAGCAGGCCTGCCTGACCGAGCCCTGCTGCGTCGCCTACAACGCCGTCGTCAAAAACGCCCGCATCGAGCCCGGCGACCGCGTCATCGTGCTCGGCCCGGGTACCATCGGCATCCTCTGCGCGGCCATGGCCAGGCTCTGCGGAGCGGACGTGGCCATCGTGGGCCTGCCGCAAGACGCGCACCGTCTGGAGATCGCGAAAAAATACGGCTGCACCGTCATCATCGGCGATGCGAAGCCTTGGGCACTGGAACGCGACGGCCTGGGCTGCGATGGCGTGATCGACGCCGCGGGCGCGAGCATCACGCTCAAGATCGCGCTCGACCTCGTGCGCCCCGCGGGCTGGATTTCCAAAGTCGGCTGGGGGCCGCAGCCGCTCGGCTTCAACATTGACCCGCTCGTGCAGAAGAACATCACGCTGCAAGGCAGCTTCAGCCACAACTGGCCCATCTGGGAGCGCGTGATCGCCTTGCTCGGCAGCGGCCAGTTTGACGTGAAACCCATCATCGGCGGCATCTGGCCCATCACCGAATGGCACGAAGCCTTCGAGAAGATGCACAAAGGCGAGGTGGTGAAAAGCGTGCTGCGGCCGGTGTGAGCCGCGCTGCGCTCATCCCTCCTGCTCCACCGTGAAAGTGATGCCGAGTTGCTTCATCGCCTCACTGAAGGCGGCAAAGGTCCAGCCTTGGGGGCTTGTCTTCTTTGCATCGGCCTTCAATGGCTCGAAATGAATGATGAGCTGGTTTTTGACCTCCAGAGACGGCACGGCAGTGACCTGGGACTTCCATCGGGCGAAAAGCTCTGTGATCTTGGATGCATGCTTTGAGTAATCGGGCACATGGATGCGCAGGGTGGCCAGATAGGGCGTGCCGTGCAGTGGAATGGCCTCGCGCACGGCCTGCGCCACCTGGTGCTCGCTGAGCACGGCGGGGTCGTAGGTGACGTTGGCGTAATTGTCGATGATCTGGACGACTGTCACGTCCTCGACGCCTTTGGCCTCGCCAATGGACTGCTGCACCATGTAAACGCAGCTCCCGCATTCGACCCCGGAGACGTAAAACGTGCGTGTGACCGGCGTGGGCTTGTCCGCGGCAGCGAGGGTGGAGATCAACAGGCTGAGAATGCAGGCGGGGAGCTTCATGGGAGCGGAAAAATCAGACGAGGCCACGGATTGGCTCGCCACGGGAAAGGACGTTGAGCAGGTTCGTCGGCAGGCCGTCGGTGACGCGCGCCTCGGCCACATCGACGAGCGTGTGCATGATGGTGGAGACAAGATCGGGAATGGTGACGGGCTGGGAGGACGGCTCGCCGCCATGGCGGGCGGACTGGCCGATGACGCGGCCCATTTTCAGCCCGCCGCCGTAGATCATGAGCGGTGCCAGGCCGCCCCAGTGGTCGCGCCCGCCCTTGGCGTTCAGCCTCGGCGTGCGGCCCATCTCACCGCAGCACACGAGCATGATTTTCTCGCTCAAACCACGCGCCTCGATGTCCTCGATGAGCGCGGAGACGGCGTGATCGAAGGGCCGTCCCACATAATCCATGCCGGTGCGCACCGGGGCGTTGTTGATGTCCGCGTGCATGTCCCACACGAAGCTGGTGGTGACAGTGACAAAACCGCAGCCGCGCTCGCACAGCCGGCGCGCGAGCAACAGCAGCCTGCCAAGCGTCGCGGCATTGTCCGCATAGTGCTCACGGTTGCGCCACTCGGTGCTGATGCGGTCCTTGGGCAGCAGCGGAGCGGTGTCGTAGCGGGCGATGAGGCGCGGGTCCTCTTTTGAGAGGTCAAACGCGTCCGAAACGCCGCGCCGCAGCACATCGAAGGCCAGTGATTGAAACTCCGACATGCCGCCGAGCGCCTCGACGCGGTCCAGATCGCGTTTCCATTGATCCAGGGAGCCCAGCAGCGCACGCCGGTCATCGAGACGCGCCTGAGGCAGCTTCAACGTCATGTCTGCCTGCGCGCCCGCGCCGGTGCCGGGCACGAAGGGCTGGAAAGTGGCCCCCAGCTCGCCGCTGGACGTGAAATCGCCGAACTGCTTGATCACCGGCCCCGCCTTGGCCTCCACGGCCTGCGGGAAAAGCGCCACATTGGTCGGCATCGCGCTGCCTTTGCGCAAAGGACCGGCGATGCGCGAGTAGAGCGAGCCGAGATTGGCCTTCAGCGTGTCCTTGCCGACGATGGTCTTGATGTCATGCACCGAATCGCCCGTGACGAATGAGCGCACGATGCTGAACTTGTCCGCCAGCCTGGCCAGACGCTCAAACGTGCCGCCGAAGGTGATGCCCGGAATGGAGGTCTTGATCTCACCCGTGACGCTGCGGATCTCCGAAGGCGCGTCCATCTTCGGGTCAAAGGTCTCGAACTGCGAAGGACCGCCGTGCATGAAGAGAAAGATGACCGACTTGTCCTTGATGAGGCTTTTCCTGGCCGCCTCCAGAGCCATCAGATCGCTCAAACCCAGCCCGCCGAGCCCCAGGCCGCCAATGCGCAGAAAATCACGCCGGTGGAGGCGTGACGGACTGCTGGCCGGGCTGGTGAAGGAGAGCATGACCGGGCGAATACGGGCCTGTGGGTGCCGCTCCATCGCCACCGGGCTTCTTTCGATTGATTTGGCCCGATGGCGGAACCAAAAGGGCGTCATGAATCGTTTCGAGTTTGCCACGGCCCAAAGGATTGTGTTCGGACGCGGCGTGGTGGCCGAACTGGAGGCGATTTGTGCCGGATTCGGCGAAAACGTGCTGCTCGTGACCGGAAGCGATCCGAATCGCTTCCCCGTGCTTCCCAAGGCGAAACGCGTCTCCGTGGGTGGCGAGCCCACCGTGGCCGATTTGGAGCGTGGAAGGGCTTTGACGGCCGAAATCGATGTCGTGGTGGCGATCGGCGGCGGCAGTGTGATCGACGCGGGCAAGGCCATCGCCGCCATGGCGACGCAGCCGGGCGATTTGATGCGGTATATTGAGGTGATCGGCGAGGGCAGGCCGCTAGATGCCTCCCCCCTGCCCTTCATCGCGGTGCCAACAACCGCCGGCACCGGCGCGGAGGCCACGCGCAACGCGGTGATCGCCAGCGAAACGCATCGCGTGAAGGCCAGCCTGCGTCATGCGAGCATGCTGCCGCGCGTGGCATTGATCGATCCTGAGCTCGCGCGCGGCGTGCCGCCCGCCGTGACCGCCGCGAGCGGCATGGACGCGCTGACGCAGTGCCTGGAGGCCTTCGTTTGTCTGCGCGCGCAGCCGCTGACGGACGCGCTGTGCGTCGATGGCATCCAGCGCGCGGCGAGGTCGCTGGAGAGGGCTTTTCACGATGGAAACGACCTCGACGCGCGCGAGGACATGGCGCTGTGCGCGCTCTACAGCGGCATGGCGCTGGCAAACGCGGGCCTGGGGGCGGTGCATGGCTTCGCCGCGCCCATCGGCGGCATGTTTCACGCGCCGCACGGCGCGGTGTGCGCGGCGCTGCTGGCCCCCGTGTGGAGTGCGAACGCGCAGCGCGTCACGAACCGCGAAAAGTTTGAGCGTGTCGGTGAAATGCTCGGCGGCGATGCCCTTTCGTGGCTGCGCGGCATGGCAGAGCGTCTGCGCATCCCCAAACTAAGCGCCTGGGGCATCCAGGAAGCCGACTTGGAGGAAATCGCCCGCAAAGCGTCCGCCGCGAGCAGCATGAAGGCAAACCCGGTGGCGCTAACGCATCCTGAGCTGGTGGCGATTTTACGCGAAGCGTCCACGGAGCGCGGCGTCTTCAGCGCCGCTTTCGTCACGCCCCAACGCGCCTAAAGATCCATTTTGTCCTCACGGAAGCCCCAAGTCATCCGTCATTCATGCCCCGCCATCCCGACCAGTCTCCGCCCTGGCCGCACGCGCCCACGCATCTGCTCGATGCGACCGGCATCTACTTCGTCACCGCGTCCACTTATCAAAAGCAGCATCACTTCCGTGATCCCGCGCGCCTCGAAGTGCTCCATCGCGGCCTGCTGACTGTCACACGCGATTTTGGCTGGCGGCTCGAAGCCTGGGCGGTTTTCTCGAATCACTACCACTTCGTCGCGAAATCGCCCGCGAACGCCACCGATGCCGAATCGCTTCCTTTCTTGATTCGGGCGCTGCACGGGCCGTTGGCGCGGTGGATCAACAAGCTCGATGCCGCGCCGGACCGCCAGGTGTGGCACAACTACTGGGAAACGCTGCTCACGCATCGCACGTCTTATTTGGCGAGGCTGAACTACACGCACAACAACGCGGTGAAGCATGGACTGGTGAAGGACGCGAAAGAGTATCCGTGGTGCTCGGCGGGATGGTTTGAGAGAGAGACGGCGCCTGCGATGGTGAATGCGATCTACCGGTTCAAAACGGACCGGTTGAGGGTGGAGGATGAGTTTGAGCCGGAGTGGGAGAAGTAACACGCTCGAAAGCGGAGCTGAAGACGCCGCAGTCCGGGAACGCTGGCGCTGTGAAAGTTGACGCTCACTCAGGCCGCTTGTAGAGGCCCCTTTCCGACCATGAAATCCTTCCGCCTCAAACGCCTTTTCAACGCCAAATCCAACCGCTGCTTCGATGTGGCCGTCGATCATGGGTTTTTCAACCAGCCGGGCTTTTTGCAAGGCATCGAGGACATGCGGAAGGTGGTGGAGACGCTGGTGGAGGCGGCACCGGACGCGATCCAGCTCACGCTGGGCATGGCGCGGCACTTGCAGGAGATCCCAGGCCGCCAGAAACCGAGCCTCGTGCTGCGCACGGACGTGGCGAACATCTACGGCAAGACGCTGCCGGAAAACCGCCGCTTCAGCCTCATGATCGAGGACTGCATGCTCCAGGCGGTGCGCTACGACGCGTCCTGCGTGTGTGTGAACCTGTTCCAGATTCCCGGCGCACCCGAGGTGCATGCGGAGTGCGTGGAAAACATCCTCAAGCTCAAGCCGCAGGCCGATTACTATGGCATGCCGATGATGGTGGAGCCGCTGGTTTTCCAGCCAAATGAAAAGGCCGGCGGCTACATGGTGAACGGAGATGAGACCGCCATCACCTACCTCGTGCGCCAGGCGGTGGAGCTGGGCGCGGACATCATCAAGGCGGACCCCACGGACGATGTGAGCCGCTACCACAAGATCATCGAGGCGGCCTCCGGCATCCCGGTGCTGGTGCGCGGCGGCGGCCGGGTGAGCGACCGCGAGATCCTGGAGCGCACGCAGGGCCTGCTTCAGCAAGGCGCGGCGGGCATCGTGTATGGGCGCAACGTGATCCAGCACCCGAATCCGAAGGGCATCACCCGCGCGCTGATGGCGATGGTGCATGACGGCGCGGGCGTGGAAGAAGCGCTGGCGATGATCTGAAGCGTGGAGTCACGGAATGGCCTGCGGTCGCCTTTGACCTGATCACGGCTCTTTGCTCTTCGCCCTCTGCCCTTTGCTCAGATGCCGGCCTCCATCACCTTCATCCAGCGGCTGCGGAAGAGGCGGTTCTCCTCCATGAGCTGCGCGGCGAGGGTGGTGGACAGCTCCGAAAGGCCGGCGGCGCGGGCAAACGCAGCCGTGAGCTCCTGGCGGCGATAGTACTCCGTGGAGTCCGTGATCTGTGCGGTGAAGGCCTGCGCGATCTCGACCAGGCTGCGCGGGCTGATGGAGTCGAAGGCAACGGCGAGTGTGCCGCCCTCGACCTTGATCTGCACATGATCCGGGTCCGCGGCGCTCCAGGTCACCGTTCCCGTGAGCGGGCCGCCCTCCCGACGGTGAACCTGCCCGGTCCAGCCCTTGGTGGAGAGATCCTGCCGCAGCTTGTGGGTGAACTCATCCGCCGACGAGTAGAGATAGAGGCGTCCCTCCAGCGCGGTGCGTACATCCGGCGTCTCAAAACGAAAATCGGTCAGCAGGTCGATGACGCGGGAGTAGTCGTAGCCCTGCACGAGCGCGGGGATGAGCGCGTTGACCTCGGCAAGCTGCGAAAGATCGGCCTTGCGGCGGGATTCGCTCTCCAGGCGGGCCTGCGTCTGCGCCTCGAACTTGATGCGGGAGAGTTCTCTCTTCAAACCGGCCTCCATGCCCTCGATCTGGGCCAGGTAGGGGCCGGACCGGAGCTTGCGCGCCCCGCTTTTCTCGAGGGAATCGAGCGCGCCGCGCACTTGGTCGAGCGCGGCGCGGACGTGGTCAAGCGTGTCCGCCTTGTGGACCTTGAGCGCCGTGCGCACGGGCTCGAAATCACGCTTGTAGCGCTGCACGATGGCCGTGTAGGCCGGGACCCACTCCGCGGCGGAGGACGCGCCGCCCTCCGCGGTTGTTTTGATGTCGCCGCGATGGGACTCGAAGTACTCCATGGCGTCCGCCGCGGCCAGCACATCGTGTCCGAAGTGCCACTCCGCCAGACCATGCACCAGATAGCCGAGCAGCTCCTCGTTTTGCGTGCTGTAGCCGAGTTTTTCGAGGGGGAGGCCCAGCCCGGGGCCTTTTTCCATGCGCTCCGCCAGTGTGGTGAAAAAACGGCTCAGGCCCGCGCTCGCGCTGGCGGCCTCCGGCTTCGCGGCGAGGCGCGCGAGATCGCGAAACTCCGCGATGACACGCTCACGATCCTTGGTGGAGCCGCGCTCGCTGAGCATGATGGCGCACATCGCGGCGTTGAAGCGCGCCCAGCAGCGCGTGGGCTGGCGGGTGTCGTCGGAGGAGGCGATGCGGTCAAACTTGCCCTTTGCCGTGGCCGGCTTGGCATCCGTGTCGAGCATGTCCTGGCGCGCCTCCAAAAAGGTCTCCGCCGTGGTCTTGCTGCCCGCGCGCACGGTCACACCGCCGCCGTCCAGCGCGCCGGACTCCACCGTGCCGAGCTGGCGCGCGATTTTTTTGCTCGTGCTGATCTGCCGCCCCTCACCCAGCAGCCAGCCGACAAAAAAGGCCAGCATGACGGCCGCGGCCACCGAGCCGATGAGTTTCGCACGGCGGGAGAAGAGCCGCCGCCGGATGCCGGCCTGGTTGAGCAGGCCGTCCGCCAGCCGCAGTTCCTCGACGACCTCGTCGTAGTTGGCGAAGCGGTCCTCCGGCTTGAAGCTGAGCATGTGGTTGACGACATGCTCCGTGCGCGCGGAGAAACGCAGGCCGCTGTCCCCCAGCGTCACCCGGCGGCTCTTGATCCGGCGCAGCTCCTCAATGGCATGGCTGTCCACACGATGCGGCGGCGAACCTGTCAGCGCGTGAAACAGCGTGGCGCCCAGGCTGAAAATATCGCTGCGGTAGTCCTCGCGGTTCTGCAGGATCTTTTCCGGGGCCACATAGTAAGGCGTGGCCCAGATTTCGGCGCTTTTATCCGGTCCGCGCTCGGTGAACAGCGCCAGGCCGAAGTCCACGACCTTCGCCGTGCCGGTCTCGGTGAACAGGATGTTCGCCGGCTTCACATCGCGGTGGATCAGGCCCTCGTCCTGGGCGGCGCGGAGGCCTTCCGCCACCTCGTGGCCGATGCGCAGCGCCTCCCCCTCCTTCAGCTTCCCCTCCCGGCGGATGCGCTGCTCCAGGCTGCCGCCGCCGACGAGCTCCATGGCCAGGTAAAAGTAGCCCTGGTCATAGCCTACGGAATAGAGCTTGATGACGTTGGGATGCGTGATGCTGGCCGTGATGAGCGCCTCCTGGCGAAACTGCTCCAGCCGTGCCGCGTCCCGCGAGTACTGGCGGTTGAGGATTTTCAGCGCCACGCGGCGGCCGAGCGTCTCGTCCTCCGCCTCGAACACGCGGCTCATGCCGCCCTCGCCGATCTGGCGCACGATCATGAAATGGTCGAAACGCCGCCGCACGCGCACCATCTGGCCGCAGAAGGGGCATTTCAGCTTGGTGAAGGGCTCCAAGGACGTGACATCAATCTGCTCCTGACACACGGGACAGGTGCTGAGAAAGGTCTGTTCTGGAGGGGGGATTGTCACGCTGGGGGTCTAGGCTAAAACGCCGCCAAGGGACGCGGGATGTATGCCAGAAATTACAGATTGCCTAATTAATTTGAATCTTAACTATGTGTCATGGATTGGATCATCTCGGATGCCGCTGAACATGGGCAGCGACTCGACAAGCACCTCACCCAAAGGTTGCCAGAATTGTCACGCACCCGCATCCAGGACCTCATCAAGGACGGCCATATCACCCTCAACGGCCGCACGACGAAAGCCGGTGCCGTTTTAAAGGCCGGTGATGCCATCCACGTCACCATCCCCGAGGTCGCGCCCGTGGAGGTGAAGGCACAGGACATCCCCATCACGATCTTGTTCGAGGACAAGGACATCGTCGTGCTCGACAAGCCGCCCGGCCTCGTGGTGCATCCCGCGGAGGGCAATCCGGACGGCACGCTCGTCAACGCCCTGCTCCATCACATCGACGACCTCAGCGGCATCGGCGGGGAGCTGCGCCCCGGCATCGTCCACCGCCTCGACAAGGACACCAGCGGCTGCATGGTCGTGGCAAAGAACGACACGGCCCACCGCCGCCTCACGGAGGCCTTTTCGGAGCGCCGTCTCTCCAAAATCTACCTCGCCGTCATCAACGGCGTGCCGAAGGAAAGCAGCGGCCGCATCCAGAACAGGATCGGACGCCATCCGGTTGACCGCAAACGCATGGCCATCCTCTACGACGGCGCGGGCAAGGAGGCCGTCACCGAATGGACGAAGCTCGGCGAGCATCAAGGCTGCGCCTTGATCCAAAACCGCCTCCTCACCGGCCGCACGCATCAAATCCGCGTCCACATGAAGGAGGCGCTCGGTTTCCCCATCCTCGGCGATCCCATCTACGGCCACCCCGGCCGGCAAAAAGTGCCGACACCACGCCTCATGCTCCACGCCTGGAAACTCGCCTTCCAGCATCCCATCCACGACCAGCCGATGAGCTTTGAAGCGGCGATCCCGCCCGAGTTTGGGCCGTGGCTGGCCCGGGCGTGAAGGGGTTCGTTGTTCATGCTTGAGCGTGCCTCTTTGAAGCGGCTCCCACACTGAGGAAACACGGATTAGACCGTTTCTCAAAACGAATGTCTGAAATGACCGGCGAGCGCGGCGGCTTCAGTGGCAAGGAAAGAGCGAGGAGGCTATTGGAACACTAGCTGACGAGCGAATGACGCCGCCAATGGGGCTGCCCCGCCGCCGGGAATCTGACAGACATTTTGAGAACCGGTCTAAACCACGAATGAACACGAACAGACACGAATGCCTGAATCAGCGGCTTGATCCTCAACGGCTCATTGGTGTGCATTCGTGTCCATTCGTGGTTGGCTCGATTGGTTGAGCGTTTCCCTAACAGGCTGCTCTCGTCGCCACTCCAGAGGGTCTGGTTCACCGCCGCAGAGCCAGCAGCAGCTCATTGACCTTCTGCCGCAGCGCCTCCGCGTCGGGATCGGCCATGGGCGCGTCCAGGGTGCCCACCGCGTTGGTGTTGCTGCTCGTCCCGCCGATGGCCGCGTCGAGAGCCGCCTGGCTCACCTCGCCGGTCGGGCCGGTGGCACCTGGATCACCGCGCGGGATGGAGAAGGTGAAATGCACCTGCGAGCCATCAAAGGACACGTTCACCGCCGCGCTCTGGCCGGGATCGAGCGTGGTGACGCCATCGACGACCGCGCTGGCAAAGGGCGGCCCCTGCGGGCCGATGGGGCCGGGATCGCCGTCATTGCCGGGGTTTCCCTGCGCGCCCGGCGTGCCTTCCGGGATGCCAAAGGTGAAGTGCAGGGTGTTGCCGGTGAGTTGCAGGCTCACGCTGGCCTGAGAGCCCGCCGGCAGCGTCGTGACGCCATCGACCTGCACGGCGGTGACGGTCTGGATGGCCGTGATGAGGTCATGCAGGCCGTTGAGCTGGCCGCGCATCACGGCGGAGGACTTGGGCGAGTTGTTCGCGGGCAATGAGGGATCGAAGGGCATGGCGGGAGGCGCGGTGCGCCGGTGAGGTTGTGCAGGGGTTGAGCGCGGCTGAATCTCGTTGTGTAGCCCCGGCTTTAGCCGGTCTGGAGCGCGGCGGGCATCCCAGACCGGCTAAAGCCGGGACTACCAACTAGCCGCCCTCAGATCGGCTCCGTGATAGTGATGGTCCGCACCGCGCTGGTGCGCGTGCCGGTGCTGTTGCTCACCTGGGTGATCACCTTCACCACATTGCCGACGACAAAAAAACAAGGTGCCAGGCATTTTGTTCATATTCAGGCGAAAATGCGCCAAAAGAACGCTGTTTTCCCCCCTCGCCGATGGCAACCCTCCAAAAGCCAGCCGTTTCGTGCTCCCGGAAATGGAAATGCACCCAACGGCAGCCGTCAGGCCCTCCCGGAAATGGAAATGCACCCAACGGCAGCCGTCCGGCCCTCCCGGAAATGGAAATGCACCCAACGGCAGCCGTCAGGCCCTCCCGGAAATGGAAATGCACCCAACGGCAGCCGTCAGGCCCTCCCGGAAACGGAAATGCACCCAACGGCAGCCGTCCGGCCCTCCCGGAAATGGAAATGCACCCCATGGGAGGGGCAAATCAGCCCAAAATAGAAAATAGGAGCCAGACATTCCTAGCATCGCCCCTTTCTGCCCCAGCCCTACACCTCTGCTCCGAGCACACCCTCATCTTGCACGGCGGCGAAATCTCCCGCACCGCAGGCCAGTCCTTCTTTGGCAACGTCCAACCCGGTGTCCAAACCCACGGCACCTGCCGCCTGCTTCTCGTGCGCGAAACGCGCCACGGCGAGAAAGCGAGAGACCGCCCCAACGCCCTGTCCCGCTACCACGCCAAAATGCGTCAGCGTGAAGGCTGACAGGGTGCGTGCAACGATTGGAACTGGACGAAGGGCAACTGCCGCCCGCCGCCACTGTGATATTCACACATGCAAATATCACTCCCGGGCGCGTGCAAACCGACGTTTTTGTTGCCCATCTAAGGCATAGGAGGGTAAAACGACACCCATGAGAGCCACGGCCCGTACTTTTCCCATCAAACTGTCGGATATAAAGGTGCTGACAAACCTCACGATCTGTTAATGATCTTCAATGTTCGCCTAACCAACAGCGACATTCCGAATGAAGCGCGTTCTATCTATTGTCATCATCCTTGTTGCATTGACTCTTGCCATTCGTTTCATCGTCGCACGAGGTCGGGTTGATACCGTGACTTCCAGAGCTATGAAGATACGAGAACTGCGAGTCCCCGATTTGAGTGATGCAGCATTCGATCCTGGTCTATACTTCTCGTCCCTGGACTTCTATGATGATGCAGCGCCACTTACGAGCGATGACAAGGACGGCATGGCTCAATTCATTCACCTACTTGGCTATATGGCACTTTCCAGTGGTTCCGAGGCGTGGAACACCTCTAGCATACCGAAGAATGGCCCAGCATACTTGGCGTTGCGATCCCACTTTGGGAGCCAGCCTTGGTGGCCGAAGTTAGAGGGAGAGTCTGCTAGACTCTCATACCGGCAGCTTGTCGTTCATTTGATGGACGACTACCCGCCTCACAGATAGATCCAGGTCGCCGCCGCTTATGAAGCCGACCAACGAAACGAAGGCGACCAACGAAACGAAAGCGAACCATGCGCTGCAGCGAACCCGGCGTGAGCGCTATGGTTGCAATCATGGCGTCCCGTGGGCCGGGTCGCTGAGCTTGGGTCGTTCGGCCACGAAGCAGAGTCCACTCCCAATAAAGCATGAGACGAGATGCACTTCTGATTTTGCCACCGCTTCTATGGATTGGTGGCTGGTTGCCACTCAGCTTTACCTTCGAGAGCCACCCACACTTCCCATCAGCCTTGTTTGCGCCGTTGATGGGATTTGCGTGCCTGGCCTCCAAACCCGCCAGGGGGTCGAATGAGTGGAACGAGCTCTTTCTCCCTTGGATGGTGTTCTGGGGTGGCCTTTTCGGAGTGGCTTTGTTGTCCTTTCTCCTGTGGCGTGCATTCCCGAAGCGTTCCTAGAGTCGTGATGAGAACTACTCAACAAACCAAGGCCGAACCGGGTGGAGGTGACAGGATGGCGCCTGTCACCCCTCCCACACCACCCGGCATGCGGCTTTGACTGCGCTTCGCTTGCCCTTCGGGCAGCCTAACGGCTGTCTGTCTCCCTTTGGTCGGCTGCACCGGGCGGTTCCAGCCAGATCACAGGGCTTTGACTCTCGTCCTGTCAGCGTCACCTCCGCGGTTGGAAAAGCAGGAATGAGTGGAGACGCGGGCCTTGCAGCCGATCGCAGCCCGCAGCCCGCCGCTACTTCCGGCTCAGCCTCCGGAACAACCACAGCCCCATGCCCAGGAAGAGCACATTCGGCACCCACATGATGAGATGCGCCATGGCCGCGGGCTTTTCCCCCAGCGTCTCCGCCAGGATGATGAAAATCATATAGGCCGTGGCCGTGCCCATGCTCAGCGCAAAGCCGGAGGACGTGTCCCGCCGCTGCGCCGTCACGCCCAGCGGCACGCCCACCAGGGCAAAGGTCAGGCAGGCCAGCGAGAAGCTGAAGCGCTTGCTCAGCTCCGTGAACGAGACGGAGCGCTGCACCTCCGTCAGCGCCGCGCCGCTGAGGCTGTCCTTCCAGGTGCGCACCTCGTCCGCCAGCGCGCCGGTGGTCTTCATGCTGGCATTCACACGCACCGTGTCCTCCTGCAGCTTCGCCAGGGAAAAGGAGATCCATTTGCTGCCAAAACTGCCCGCTCCCGCCTTGGTGCCGCCGCCGGCAGGCGCCTGCTCGTAGGTCTCGCCCTTGAGGTGCAGCAGCAGCTCCGTGGAGCCTGGCTCCGCATGCAGCGTGGCGCTCTTTGCCCGGATGTAGGAGCCCGCCTTGGTGCCGTCCAGCATCATGATGTGCAGGTCGTGCATCTCCCGGCCCTCACGCCGTCCCGTGTAAATCCGCAGGCCGGGCATTTTGTCGAGCACCTGCCCCTCCTGGAAGAGCGTCTCGGGATTGTCCGCCACCACACGGTAGAAAAGCCGCTTCATGCGGTCCTTTGCCGCCGGCGCCAGATCGACATTCACCCACAGGCACAGGCCGCTGAGCGCCACCGCCATGACAAACACCGGCAGGCAGATCCGCGGCATCGACATGCCGGTCATCCGCAGGGACACCAGTTCATTGTCCGCCGACAGGCGGCCGAACACGAGCAGGATCGCGGTCAGGAAGGCCCACGGGATGGTGTAAATAAGGGAGAACGGGATCACCAGCGCCACAAACTCCAGCACGACGGAAATGGGCAGCTCGGTGTTGCCCAGGAGCTCGTCGAGCTTCTTGTACACGTTCCCCAGCACCATGACGCCGCTGAGCAGCGCCACGCCGATCAGCGTCGCCACGCCGATCTGGCGGGCGATGTAACGGTCAAAGATGCGGAACATTGGGGTTCAAAGTTCGAGGTTTAAAGTTCAAAGCTGTTACTGTTCCCGGTTCGCCCTTTTCGCAACGGAGAACCTTGAACCTTGAACCTTGAACCTTGAACCTTGAACCTTGAACCGCGAAGCTGCCCCCATGCCCGCATCCACGCCTGAAACACCTCCCGAGCCGCCTGACGAGCTGGCGGAGGGTTTCTTGAAGTTTCTGAACGCGGAGCGCCGCTGCTCCCCGCGCACGCTGTCGCTGTATGAGACCGCGTTGCGGCAGTTTCGCGGCTGGCGGAGTCCCTTCAAGGGCTGGGACCAGTTCACCGCCGATGACTTCCGCGCCTTTCTCTTCGATCTGATGAAGCAGGAGCGCGCCCGCTCGACGATCCGCCTGCAATTCGCCGCGCTGCGCAGCTTTTTCAAATGGCTGACCCGCCGCCGCGGCTGGAAGCACAACCCGCTCATGGACGTGCAGCTCCCGAAAATGGAGAAAAAACTGCCCGTGGTCTTCACCGTGGCGCAAATCGATGAATTGCTCTCCCTCCCGCTCAAAACGCCGAAGGACAAGCAGGCGCCCGTTTGGGGACCGGAGCGGGACGCGGCCATCCTGGAGCTGTTTTACTCCACCGGCGTGCGCCTGAGCGAGCTGGTCGGCATCAATGTCGAGGACATTGATGTCATTAGCGAGGTCGTGCGCGTCTTCGGCAAGGGGCGCAAGGAACGGCTCTGCCCGCTGGGCGGTCCCGCGCTGGCCGCCATCCAGCGCTACCGGCAGAAGGCCGGCGTGCATCAAGGGCCGCTTTTCATCAGCAAGGTGCGCCGCCGCATGACCGTGGTGGCCGTGGGTGATGTCGTGAAGAAATACTGGCGTCAATCCGGTCTGGCCGTCCACATGACACCGCACAAGTTCCGCCACAGCTTTGCCACCCATCTGCTCAACAACGGCGCGGACCTGCGCAGCGTGCAGGCCCTCCTCGGCCACGCCAGCCTCTCCACCACGCAGATTTACACCCACGTCTCCACGCAGCGCATGAAGGAGGTCTATGACTCCGCGCATCCGCGTGCCTGATGCCCGCCCGCCATGTTTGACCGCTGGTTCCCGCCCTCCCACGACCACATGCCGCTCACCTGGTGGCGGCAGCAGCCCGTTTATCTCTCCGCCATCCTCGCGCTCGTCGCGGCGGGGAGCATGCTCCTCACCGCTCTCCTGGGTGCCAACGCGCTTCTGCTCGCCTTCACACACGCCAGTTTTTTCCGCGAGTATCACCTGTGGACGCCCTTCACCTACCTCCTGGTCAATCCACCGGACATCTGGACTGCCATCGGGTGCTTTCTGCTCTGGCGGTTTGGCGAGGCGGTCGAGCGGCACATCGGACGCCGGGCCTTTGTGCAAATGCTGGTGCTTCTGTGGCTCATCCCGCCGGTCATCATCTCGGTGTTTGGCATCACCGGCATCTGGAGTTTTGCGTGCTGGGGCGTCAGCAACCTTGAATTCGCCGTCTTTGTCGCGTTTGCCACCCTGTACGCCCGTGCGCAGATCAGCATCATCATCCTGACGCTCGACGCCTGGGTGCTTGCCGTGATCCTGCTTGGCATCAATGCCCTCCAGCGGGTCGCAGCGCGGGACTGGACCGGGCTGCTGCTGCTTTTGGCCGAAACAAGCGCGGCCTGCATCTTCATCCGCCACGCCAAAGGCGAGTTGCAACTGCCTTCCCTGCCCAGACTAGCCCCGAAGCCGTCCAAAGCCCCCAAATCATCCAAACCCCCCGCCCCCGGTGTCGATGACATCCTGGACAAGATCAGTCTCCAGGGCATGCACAGCCTCACCGCCGAGGAGCGCCGCATCCTCGACAAGGCTAGCAAGGAGATGCAGCGCCGCGCTCGTTAGCGCAGCACCACGCGGCAGGGCGCGCCGTCCGCGCCTTCGATCTTCAGCGGCAGGCAGATCAGATTGTAGTAGCCGGGTTTGATTTCCGCCAGATTCAGCCCCTCGATCACCCAGACGCCCGCGCCCAGCATGATGCGGTGCGTTTCGACCACGTCCTTTCCGTAGCCGCCGATGCTCAGATAGTCCACCCCCACGGTCAGCACCTTCTGATCGACGAGATACTGCGCGGCATCCGCGCGGATCGAGATGAAGTCCTTGTCGAACTCGTTCATCGCCCAGCTCCGTGTCGAATTGCGTGTCTTGAAGAGCACCCGCTGACCCGTGGCGAATTTGAGGCCTTTCAAGTGATCCGCCGTGATCTGGCCCTCCACCGCGGTCAGGTCAAAGACCTTGGCGCGGCCGATCACCGCCTCCAGCGGCATCTGCTCCATGGTCATCCCGTCTGCGATGAAGTGCCGGGGCGCGTCCATGTGCGTACCGGTGTGCGCGCTCATCGAAAGATGCGTCAGATTGCACACCGAACCTTCCTCGATCTTGTTTACGCGCTTGATATGGCACTCGGGATCGCCGGGCCAGTGCACCATGCCGTCGCGTATCGGCACAGAGACGTCTTTCCAGGGGCGTTTCATTGCAAAGCATATGTCCACGCAGGCCCGCTCCTCGCAAGAGCCACCTCAGCCTCCCCGTTCGTTTCCGCATGTCACGCCCACCGC
This sequence comes from Verrucomicrobiaceae bacterium, assembly GCA_015075365.1. GTDB lineage: Bacteria > Verrucomicrobiota > Verrucomicrobiia > Verrucomicrobiales > Verrucomicrobiaceae > Prosthecobacter. The sequence goes on along the minus strand of JABTUN010000001.1, from coordinate 2,157,096 downwards.
TACACACCCGTCGCAAGTTCGCCAAAACCGCCGCCGCGGCCGCCTTCGGCTTCCAGATCGTCCCGCGTCACGTCCTCGGTGGCCCCGGCTTCACACCACCGAGCGAAAAAGTGAACCTCGGCTGCATCGGTGTCGGCGGACAAGGCGCGGGCGACATCCGTGACCTCGACGCCAGCGGCCTCGCCAACATCGTCGCGCTCTGCGATGTCGATCTCGACCACGCCGCCGGCACGATCAAAAAGTATCCCGGGGCCAGGCTGTATCGCGACTACCGCGAGCTGATCGAAAAACAGAAGGACATCGACGCCGTCCTCGTCGCCACGCCGGATCACATTCACGCACCCGCCAGCATCATGGCCATGCGCGCCGGGCGGCACGTCTATGTCGAGAAACCCCTCGCCCACACCATCGCCGAGGCGCGTGCCATGCGTGATGTGGCCAGGGAAACCGGTCGCGTCACCCAGATGGGCAACCAAGGCCACGCCGGCGAGGGCATCCGCCTCACGCGCGAATGGATTCAGGCCGGCGCCATCGGCAAAGTCACCGAGGTCCATGTCTGGTCCGACCGCCCCGGCAAATTCTGGGACTCCCAGGGCAAGCCCTATCCCACCGACACGCCCGCCATTCCCAAAAACCTCGATTGGAACCTCTGGCTCGGCCCGGCGAAGGAGCGCGCCTATCATCCCGACTTCTGCCCGCGGCGCTGGCGTGGCTGGTGGGACTTCGGCTGCGGCGCGCTCGGCGACATGGCCGTCCATAACGCCGATCCCGCCTTTTACGCGCTCGATCTCGACGCGCCCGACTGGGTGGAGGCCGAAAACGGCCCCAACAACAACCAGTCCTTCCCCGCCTGGAGCATCATCACCTACCACTTCCCTGCCAAAGGAGACCGCCCCGCCGTCAAAATGGTCTGGTATGACGGCGGCAGGCTGCCACCGCGTCCCGCAGGCCTCGAAGAAGGCCGCAACATGGGCGACAACGGCATCTACTTCCTCGGCGACAAAGGCTGCATCCTCGCCGGCGGCTGGTCCGGCACACCGCGACTCGTTCCGGAGGAAAAGATGAAAAACTTCGTCATCCCTGCGAAAACGATTCCGCGCTGCAAAACCAACCACCGCCAGGAATTCCTCGAAGCCTGCAAAACCGGCAAGCCCGAGGACGCGCACAGCGGCTTCTGGTACTCCGCCCCCTTCACCGAATCCCTGCTCGTCGGCCTCCTGGCCGTCCGCTACGGCAAACGCGTTGAATGGGACACAAAAGCCCTCAAATCACCCAACACCCCCGAGGCCGACGCCCTCATCCACAAAGCCTATCGCGCTGGCTACGGCATTTGAGGCCGGATAAGCATCAAGAATCGTCATCCACCCGCCAAGGATGGGAGTTGAAGGCATTTTTATCTTTGATCCTTCATCTTTTATCCTTTCGGCCATGTCCCAACCTCTCCGCGGCATCATTCCGCCCCTCGTCTCCCCTTTGCGTGATCGCGACACGCTCGACGTCGCCGGTTTGGAGCGTCTCATCGAGCATCTCATCAGCGGTGGCGTTTCGGGCCTCTTCGTGCTTGGCACCACGGGCGAAGGCCCGAGCCTGAGCTATCGCCTGCGCCGCGAATTGATCGAACGAGCCTGCAAACAGGCCGCAGGACGTGTCCCCGTGCTCGTGGGCATCACGGATACCTCCTTCACCGAGAGCGTGAACCTCGCGAAATACTCCGCCGAGGTCGGAGCGACGCATGTGGTGCTCGCGCCGCCGTATTACTTCCCCGCCGCGCCGCCGGAGATGCTCGAGTATGTGCAGGACCTCGTCGCCGAGATGCCGCTGCCGTTGTTTCTCTACAACATGCCCGGTTTGACGAAGGTGAGCTTCGAGCTCGACCTCGTGCGCCGCGCTCTCGACATGCCCGGCGTCTGCGGCGTCAAAGACAGCTCGTGTGACATGATCTACTTCCACCGCCTCATCGAGATCGCGAAGCAACGCGCCGACTGGAGCGTGCTCGTCGGCCCCGAGGAGCTCACCGCCGAGGCTGTGCTGCTCGGCGGCCACGGCGGCATCAACGGCGGAGCCAATCTGCATCCCAAACTCTACGTCGAGATGTATCAAGCCGCCGCCGCGCAGGACCTCCAGCGCACCCGCGAGCTTCACGCGCAGGTAATGAAGCTCGCCGGAGCCATCTACACCGTCGGCAAGCACAAGAGCGCCATCATCAAAGGCATCAAATGCGGGCTCAGCCTCCTCGGCATCTGCGATGACCACATGGCCGAGCCCTTCCACCGCTTCCGCGAGCCGGAACGCGAGCTCATTCGTGAAAGACTCGTCACCCTCGGCCTCTTGTAACCATCATCTCATGAAAAACGTCCTCTGCAGCCTCCTCATCTCCGCGGTGTCACTTCAAGCCGCCGATCCCGCCATTCTCAAGACCGAGTTCATTTACGACACCGGCCCTTATCCGCAGATTCACGCCACCACGATCGCCGAGACCCCCACCGGCCTCGTCGCAGCTTGGTTTGGCGGAAAGCACGAAAAGAACCCGGACGTCGGCATCTGGGTTTCACGCCAGGTGGATGGGGAATGGACGGAAAGCATCGAGGCGGCGAATGGCATCCAGCACACGCGCACAGACGGCAAAGTCGTCCGCCATCCGACCTGGAATCCGGTCTTGTTTCAGCCAAAGGACGGGCCGCTCATGCTCTTCTACAAAGCAGGCCCCTCACCACAGACTTGGTGGGGCATGCTCACCACCTCCACGGATGGTGGCAGCACATGGGAGCAGCCACACCGCCTTCCCGAGGGCATTCTCGGCCCCGTGAAGAACAAACCCGTCCAACTGGCCGATGGCAGCATCCTCTGCCCGACCAGCGAGGAATTCCCCCCCGCGCAAAAAGGTGAAAAGGAGACATGGAGCGTTCACTTTGAGCGCACGCGTGATTTTGGAAAAACATGGGAGCGCACACCACCGCTGCACGATGGCAGGACCATCCAGGCCATCCAGCCCAGCATTCTTTTTCTTGGCAACGGGAAACTGCTGGCCCTTGGCCGTTCACGGCAGGACAAGGTCTTTGAAATCCGCAGCGACGACGATGGAAGGACCTGGGGAGAGATGGGACTCGGCTCCCTTCCGAACAACAACAGCGGCACGGATGCGGTCACGCTTGCCGACGGCAAACATCTCATCGTCTACAACCACGTGGGGGGCACTCCCGGCAAATGGGGAGGCAAGCGCACGCCGCTGAACCTCGCTTCATCGAATGATGCGCACGCATGGAACGCAGCCCTGGTGCTCGAAAGCGATCCCGGCGAATACAGCTACCCCGCCATCATCCAGTCCAAGGACGGCCTCGTGCACATCACCTACACCTGGAAACGTCAGAAGGTGAAGCATGTGGTCCTTGATCCAGCAAAGCTAACCTCCAGGCCCATCGTGAACGGCCAGTGGCCGCAGTGAGATTCGATCCTCATCGAATCCAAATCCTTCCAGCTCAGCCGAGCGCTCCTCGGATCCACCACCATGCCCATGCGCCATCTCCTCATCGCCCTTTGTGCCTCGCTCAAGCCAACGCGCAGGACGAAGCCGCACGCTCGCTCACGCTTGATGCACGATTGCTGAATCTGCCAGACTGCAAAGACGCGTCAAAGCAGCCCGCGAAGCTGGAGGTGGGCGAAAAGAAGATGCTGGAGTTTGAGCTGGAGCTCACACGCGAGGCCCCTACTGCGACCAAAGCTAGAGCGGCCAGGGTCAGAACACGGCGGATTTTGGTCATGACGGAAAAACGCAGGAATTGTCAGACCCCCGATGGAAAGGTTTCCGGGGCTTCGCCGGCTTCCCAAAGTGAAGATCGTTCCAAGGGCTCCACTGCCCGTGTCTCATCAATGTGAATCACCGCGTCGAACTGGTCGGCCAGCCGCGAGTGAAAATAGTGGCTGGAACGTTCGGTTTCAGGGCGGTAAATGACACCAATCGCGCGTTCGAGCAGAGGTTCGTGCAAAACACTGCGCACCCGTTTGTCCTCACGTAGCAGCAAGAGGAAGCGGGGAATGCCTGTGTGATGGAACACTGCCTCGATGCTTCCACGGAGCGGCGGACGCACGCGCTTTCGCCCGGCGTCGCCGCCCCAATCGCAACTGGCTGTCACGCTGCCATATGCGGTGGTGAAGCCGACCAGCACTGATGCATCGCCGCGGCTTTGCCGCACCAGTTGCCCCAGATTCCATTCGCCCCTCCGGTTCATGTCCGTGGCGCGTGCATCTCCGATATGAGAATTGTGCTCCCAGACGACAATTTTTGGCACCTGCCGGTATAACGTTGAAAGGTGGGCCTCCAGTTCGAAGAGAGTCTCCGTCATGTGGCTGTCACGCAGATTCCATGATGAAACATCACTGCGATACATCGTCCGATAATACTGCTCTGCATTTTTTACCAATCGCGCATTCTGTTCCGCGTTGAAAAAGTCATCCGCGGCAACACGACCGTTGAGTCGGGCAAGTTCTGCAGAACGAGAGAACAGCTCGACAAACTGGCTGACAACTTCGTCCTCGCATGATGAGCCGTGTCCCATGGCCACCTCAAGCCCATAGCGTTGGGCGTCGCCACCAAAGCAGTTGAAGCATGAATAACGCTCGCGAGCTCGCTTTGCGGCAGTCGGATCGACCTTGTCGAGGTAGTCCAGCACGGCGTTCATCGATGTGTGAAGGCTGTAAAGGTCCAGTCCGTAGAAACCCGTCTTGGCATTCGGATCACGCACGTGGTCATTATGGGCACGGAGCCAGCCGACGAAGTCGAGCACGTCAGCGTTCCTCCACATCCAGGCCGGGAAGCGGCGAAACCCGGCAAGTGAATCGACGGCCTGGAGGTCGCCACCAACGTTGCGGACGAAGTGATTGACTCGCTGAGCATCAGGAAAGTCTGCCTCGACCGCCACGGCGTTAAAGCCCCTCTCGGTGATCAATCTTTTGGTGATCTGTGCCCGCTCACGGTAGAATTCATGCGTGCCGTGGGAGGACTCGCCAAGGAGAACGAATCGGGCCTCCCCGATGAAATCCAAAAGTGGCGTGTAGTCGCCGGTCTCCCCCTGGCGCAATGGATGCGCGGCTGACCTGATGACGGCGGAGGCGTGTGCTGCTTGCGTCGATGACGTCATGGATGCGCTTGGTCGTGGTGGTGTTTGACGTCGCCACGAAGTTTGCGGGAATAGTCCTCAATCTGGCGCCGTGCTGCGCTGAACGCATCGCGGATGCAGACATAAACATCGCGGTGGTCGGCATGGGGTTCATGGTGTTTGTGGACTGAATCAACTTGTTCCATTCCGACTGCTGCGTGGAGCGAGGGCTCATGATTGACGACGATCGTGCCCCCGGGGACATTGATCTGAATGGTGATGTGCCATGTGCGACCCTGAGGTCGATGATGATGATGTGGCGCATCGATGACGACGTGACAGCTTGTGATGCGGTCAAAATAACGGGCCAGTCCGGCCACCTCCTCCTGGATGCGCGCTTCAATGGCGGGGGATGATGGAATGTGACGAAAGGTAATCTGAGCTGATTGCAGTGACATGGATACAGATGTTGTTTGCGGTTCAATAGGGCTCTGTGAACGGCTGAGCGCGGCTCTGCGCTGCAGCAGCGGGACGCTTTTGCGGAGTCTGCGGCGCCGCCCTGGCGGAGGATGCCTCAAGCAATCTGGTCACCTCCTCATCACTCGTTTGCGTAAACTCCTCATACCACTTTCCGACCGACTGAAATTCCTCCGGAGTGATCAGGCAGATGACCTCATCGACAATGCTCTCAAGCCCGGCGCAAACTTCAGGAGGCGCCGTGGGGACTGCCACAATGATACGCGCGGGACCTTGTTCGCGCAGAGCCCTGATCGCAGCTTGAAGTGTTGAGCCTGTCGCGATGCCATCATCCACCAAGATAACCACCTTTCCGCCAATTTCGGGTGTTCCCTCGTGTCCGCGGTAGGCGATCTCGCGTCTCCGCAGTTCCTTCAATTCCTTCGTGGCGACCTTGTCGATTGTCTCGCTCGAAACACCCGATCTCCACACCACCATTTCGTTGATGTAGCGAATGCCGCCGCTGGCAATGGCACCCATGGCCAGTTCCTCACAGCCTGGCACTCCGAGCTTGCGAACAATGATCACGTCAAGCGGTGCTCGGAGTTTCCTGGCCACCTCAAAGGCTACCGGCACACCTCCGCGTGGCATTCCCAGCACGATCACGTCGGCACGGTTTGCATAACCTGCCAAAGCCGAGGCCAGAAGCTGCCCGGCGTGGACACGGTTTCGGAAGCGGTGAATGCTCATATGATTTCCTCCTCTGAATGCGAAGCAAGGTGGCGCTGAAACCAATCAGCGCTGATCCGGGCCACCTCCTCCAGTTTTCCAGGCTCCTGAAACAGGTGCGTGGCCCCGGCTATCACACGCAACTCTCTCTCGCAGCGCATGCGTGCAAGGGCTTGCTGATTCAAGTGTAGAACAACCTCATCGCCGGCACCGACAATCAATAAAGTAGGAGACCTTACCTTTTGCAGCGCACTGCCAGCAAGATCGGGCCGCCCGCCACGCGAAACAATCGCACCAATCTTGTCTCCCAAGTGAGCGGCGGCGACCAGAGCCGCGCCCCCGCCGGTGCTGGCACCGAAGTAGCCCACCCGCAGGGGCTTTGTCCGAGGCAGGCTCATGATCCATTGAGTGACACTGATGAGCCTTCCGGAAAGCAGGGATATGTCAAAACGAAGCTCCTTTGTGATCTCGTCCACAGCCTCTTCCTCGACGGTTAGCAAGTCAAACAACAGCGTTCCCAAACCTGGAGCGCGAATCATGCTGGCCACGAACTTGTTGCGCGGACTGTGTCGGCTGCTGCCGCTGCCGTGGACAAAGATCACAACTCCAGGCGCATCGGGCGGCAGGTCAAGGTCACCATCAAGCATGATGTCACCCACGGGAATTCGCACAGATTTGCGAGCGTTGTAAGTTGGGTGTTGCACGGTCTCTTGCAGGTTGGTTCATCGGCGTGACTGGAGTGCGTATGAAGTCCGGGCATCAGTTTTGCGCGCTTCCATCGATGATGGCACGTAGATCTTGCTCGCGCTGGTGCCTGGCGAGTTCCCGAGCGAGCAATTCCTCGTTCGCTGGTTCATCCACTTCGCTGAGCCCTGCGGCTTTGGTGCCTTGCACGGACGACAGGCGGCCCAGATGAGCGTGTGGATTCAGACCCGCCCTTTCGGCGCGCTCTTCGGCTTCCTTGGTCCGACGGCTCCACGGCACCGCACGCAACCGTTCCGCCGGGATGGGCCTGCCTGTGTCCTCGCAAATGCCGTAGGTGCCGTCAATGATGCGTTGAATGGCAGAGACAACCTCATAGATCGCATCTTGCTCGCTCGAAAGCAGGCCAAGGGCAATATCATGGTCCATTTCATCCGAGGCACTATCGGCCAGATCCATGCTATGTGGTTCGATGGAAGTGGACGCTTCATCGATATGCTCGCTGCGCTGCTCAAGCAGCCGGTCAAGCACTGCTTGCAGCTTGTGGTAATGCCAAGCCCAGTGTGCGGGTGGCTGTGAGAGCCTTGGACGAGTGATTGTCGTGACCCGCGTTGCAAGGTTGGAGGCTGGTGATGCGGCATTCATGCGGCTGGAGGAGTGATGACAAAGACAGGCTTGTGAGAGCGGGAAAGAACGCCTTGCACTGTCGATCCAAGCAAGGCACTGGCGACGCGCGAATGCGCTTTGGTTCCCATGCAGATCACATCGGCGCCAAATCGCTCGGCTGAGGAGCAGACAGCCCCGGCGATGTCGTGATGGGTGACAATTTCCGAGCTGAATCGAACTCCTTCGATGTCCACAAGGGCTTTGGGGAGGGCATGGATCTTTTGAGCGGCTTCTTCACGTGCTTTGGCAGTGGCGAGACTGTGATCAAAATATACTTCTGATGCGATCAGAGGGTTCACGCCCCGATCGGGCTCATGGCACACGTGCACCAACCGGATGGCACCATGATCGGTGATCAAGCTCTGCGCATGGCGCAGCAGGTCGTTGGTCTGGGAGATCAAGTCTGCGGCCACCAGCACCCGCTGGGTGATCGGAATGGACATGCGTGCAGGGTCCTTGATGGCGGGCACGCACAGCACGTTGGATTCCGCGTAGGCCAGCACCCGCCGGGAGAAAGATGGGGTGGCGAACCTTTGCCAGCCACGACGCCGGTGGCTTCCTACGACAATCATTCCTGCCCCTCTCTCTTGGGCGAGATCGAGAAAGTATCGCGAGTTTCGTCCAGATGCCTCTCGCACATGCACCGTGAGCGGCATATCACCGAGGACGGCATGAACCTTGTCCCAGACGTCCCTTTCCCTGGCGAGGTGAATCTCGGGTGTTTCAGTGGCGTCGTTGGCCGGGTGAACGTGGGCTGCTCCGACCTTCAAGGGGCCCGCGCCTGCGAGCTTCTTGATCCAATCGATGGCTGCGTCTGAAGATTCTGCAAGATCAACGCCCAGCAACGTCTCAAGGGTGGCTTCATCACCCAGCCACGAAAGAAGGACCTCGGGACGGCGGACGACCAGCGTTGGTGCCGGAGACTTTTGAGCCACCTCTTCAGCAACGCTGCCAAGCAGCCAGTTTGCTGCTCCAAGACCGGAAGAGCCAACCACGATCATTTCGGCCGACTGTTCCTTCGCCGCAGACAGGATTTCTTGACTGGTGGGGCCTCGGCGCAACTCCTTGGTAACAGCTGTGCTGACAGCCTCCAGACGTTTTGCCTCTGTCTGCAGTTGATCGAGGACCACTCGATCGTCTGGCATCACCACAGGCAAGTCTCCCACGACGACGTAGTCATGAGCGCAATGCACGAGATGCAGCGGGATCTTCAGTTTCTTCGCAAGAAGAACGGCCACATCGGCCGCGGCCTTCGCGCTTGGTGAGAAATCGGTGGCGCACAGGATGGACATGGCGTTGTCGGGTTAGCAGTAGAGTTCGTCGAAAGAGCCCGGGAGGGTGACGTGTGGATGCTTTGTGGAGTCCCATCTCCCGCAGTGATGCGGGTGATGGCCGCGCGGATCCGGCGAATTGTCACCGCACAATGAAAATGGCCTGTGGCAGTCCGCGAATTCGCGATGTCGCACAGGCTGCGCGCCGGTGGCCAGACGATCCAGCTTGGCGTGAATGCAGTTGAATTGACGAGTAGGCTGATCACCAAGCAGAAACTGCACGAGTGCGGATTGGCGATGTGGATCGGGTCGAATCAAACCCAGTCGCTCATGCGACTGATGACAGGACATCAAGACGCCAACAAGGAGCAGATGAACGAGGTTGTGCATAAAAGTGGCGGATGTTTGGTGCTTGCATCACCATTCAACTCCTTGATTTGAAGCTGGAAGGCAGTTGTGCGCTGGCAATGGGAATACTCCCCGGCCGTTCTCAGCCCCTGGATGAGAATGGCTTCAGCACCAGACGCACGGGTTGGAGCTGGCACAATGAGCGTGCGTTTCGGAACCCCTCCTGCGCATGTTACTCGAAGTATGCTTTGATGACATATTGCGAGACCATGCGTTGTGTGTTGAAGAAGGAGCCATTGAGTGAGATGCAATGACGCATCACGTCGGTGAAACGGTTCCGATCCCGATAAAACATGGGCAGAATCACATGCTCGAGCTTGTCATACAGGGAGGTGGCATCACAGGCGTTCCGGTTGGCGGTGTCGCGCTCCACGGTGCAGTGTTCACCAATCGCCCAACCCGTCTCGCCTTCGATCCATCCCTCGATCCACCACCCATCCAGAACGCTCAGGCTCGGGACTCCGTTGAGAGCTGCCTTCATGCCGCTTGTCCCGGATGCCTCAAGCGGCGCTTGAGGCGTGTTCAGCCAGACGTCCACGCCGGCGGTCATGAGCTTGGCCAGGTCCAGATCGTAATCGGGCAGATAAAGCATGGTGATGTGCTTCCCCAGCCACTCCTTGACCCGGAAGATGCGTTGAATGGTCTCCTTTCCTTGATGGTCGTTGGGGTGGGCTTTGCCTCCATAGACGATTTGAAGAGGACCAGCGTTGCTGGCGATTCGTTTGAGTCGTTCGACATCACTCACCAGCAGATCATTACGCTTGTAGGCTGTCGCGCGGCGCGCGAATCCGAGAGTCAGAATGTTCGGATCAAGGACCAAGCCAGTCTCCCGGGCGACGCGACCGGCTAGAAGTTGCTTGGCGGCGAGGTGAGTTTCCCAAATCTCAGCAAGCGGCAGGCTATGGGCGAAGCGCAGACTGAAGTTGTCTGTGCGCCAGCCCGGAATATGGCGGTCAAACAGCGATTGGAACGGCGGGGATGTCCATGTCGCCGCATGCACTCCATTCGTGATGGAGTCGATGTTGTGCTGCCCAAACATCAGTCTCGAGGTTTCCGCATGCCTTTTGGCGACTCCGTTCACGTAGTGGCTGAGATTGAGCGCCAAGAATGTCATGTTCAAAGAGCCATCGTGGCAGAAGATCTCATGCATGGCGGTGACTTCGTCACGGCCCAGCACCCGGGTGACCAAATCCAGCGGAAACTGATCGTGACCCGAGGCCACCGGTGTGTGTGTCGTGAAGACGCATCGACGGCGCACCGATTCAATATCTTCGCCATTGAAGGTTCTTCTGCCAGCATTGCGCGCTGATTCATCAAGCAGTTCGAGGCCAAGCAAGGCTGCGTGTCCTTCGTTCATGTGAAAGCGTGCCAACGTCGTGTGGCCGAGCGCCCGCAACATGCGCACGCCTCCGATTCCAAGGATGACCTCCTGGCAAATGCGATAAAACGCGTCGCCGCCATAAAGAAAGTGCGTGAGTGTGCGGTCCCATGTGGAGTTTTCAGGGAGGTCGGAGTCGAGAAAGAACACAGGGACCTGGAATCCTCCCGAAACCTTCACCTCGCACTTCCAGGCACGCAGAGAAACGGTGCGTCCCTCAATGCTCACGCTGACGCGTGGCGGCTGTTCTTCGAGGTGCTTTTCCAGGTCCCAGTCGCAGGGTTCCTCACGCTGCCAGCCACTGTCATCGATTCTCTGACGAAAGTATCCTTTTCGGTGCAGAAGGGTCATGGCCACCATCGGCACCTTCAACTCTGCGGCGGAACGCACCGTGTCACCTGCCAGCACACCCAGCCCGCCGGCATAGGTTGGCATGGCGGAATCGAGTGCGATCTCCATGGTGAAGTAGGCAACAAGCGCATTATTCATGGCGTCATGTTGGCTGGGTTACGAGGTGGACGTGATGGAGCCCACGCTAAATGCCGCCAGTTTCATTTCGAGGTCAGATGACTGGCAAGAGTGCCAGTGCTGTTTGGACAGGATTCCAAAAGCCAGATGATGATCAAATGCATCCACCGCATCATTCACCATCGAGGCGGCATGTGGCGTGAAGAATTCGAATGATATGGCAACCTGAACAGTTCGAAATCGCTGCACGCGCAGGCGGAAGGCTTTCAGGCGGTGAGAGTGCCTCAACCACCGAGCAGGAATGCGTGCGGCGAAACGATCGGGAGAGTATTCCAGCATCATGTTACTCCAATCCAGGTTCCATTGAGGGGGCGCGCAATTCTTTGGGCTCTGGCAGTTCGGTCATGGTGGCTTCTGTCAGCAAAAGCACGCTGGCGACCGAGACGGCATTCTCCAAGGCGATGCGGACGACTTTGGTGGGATCAATGATGCCGGAGTCAATGAGGTCCACATACAGCCCGCGTGCTGCGTCGAAACCGAGATTCCCGCCGCCCTCGCGCATCTTGTTGACCACGACACCGGCGTCGGCGGCGGAGTTCTCCGCGATCTGCCTCGCAGGCGCCTCAAGCGCGTTTTTCAGGATCAACAGGCCGGTCTTTTCATCGCCTTCTGCCTTGCCGGCCTCACTTGCGACAGCGTCAATGCAGCGCAGCAAGGCAAGCCCGCCACCCGGCACGATCCCCTCGGCGATGGCGGCTTTGGTGGAACTGATTGCGTCGTCGAACGCATCCTTTCGTGCCTTCATTTCGGATTCGGATGGCGCGCCGACACGCACCACCGCCACGCCGCCGCTGAGTTTGGCCAGCCGCTCTTGTAGTTTGTCACGATCATAGTCCGAGGTGCTTTCCTTGATCTGGGAGCGTAGCTCGTTGCAACGGCCGCTGATCGCGTCCTTGCTGCCCGCTCCGCCAATGATGGTGGTGGCGTCCTTGGTGACAACGACGCGCTTTGCACGCCCAAGGTCGTGCAAAGAAGTTTTCTCCAAGGTCATGCCAAGTTCATCGGACACGACTTTACCACCAGTGAGCAGGGCCATGTCCTGCAGCATGGCTTTGCGCCGGTCACCAAATCCGGGGGCTTTGACGCCCACACAGGAAAGCACGCCACGCAGCTTGTTGACCACCAGGGTGGCCAGCGCCTCGCCCTCCAGATCCTCGGCCACCAGGAGGAGCGAGCGGCCGCTCTTTGCGATCTGCTCCAGCATCGGAAGCAGATCGTTCATATGTGTTATCTTGCGCTCGGTGAGCAGGATGAACGGCTCGTCGAGCACAACCTCCATTTTCTCCGGAGAGGTGACAAAGTACGGGGAAATGTAGCCTCGCTCGAATTGCATGCCCTCGACGACATCGACAGAGGTTTCGGTCGTCTTCGCCTCTTCCACGGTGATCGCACCTTCCGGGCCGACCTTTTCCATCGCGTCGGCCACGAGTTCCCCCATGTCAGGATCATTGTGGGCGGAGATCGTGGCCACCTGGGCCTTTTCTTTTTTGCTCACGACCGGTCTCGACAGGGCTCGCAGGGCATCGACAGCCACCCGCGCCCCACGGTCGAGTCCCCGCTTCACATCCACCGCGGACGCGCCTGCCGTGACGTTTCGCACGCCCTCGGCATAAATGGCATAAGCGAGCAGCGTGGACGTGCTTGTTCCATCCCCCACGGTTTCGCCGGTCCGCTCGGCTGCCTGCCGGATCATCTGCGCGCCGAGGTTCTCCTCCGGATCTTTTAGTTCGAACTCCTTTGCAATGGTGACGCCGTCATTGCAGACGAGCGGCTTGCCCCATTTGCGCTGGATAAGAACGCTCTTCGACTTTGGCCCCAGGGTGACGCGCACCGCATTGGCCAGTGATTCCGCCCCTCGAAGGACTTTTTCACGGGCAGCAGCCCGGAATGTGACTTGCTTGCAGGCCATGATTCAGAAGGTGTGGGACATCCGGAGGTTGCGATGGAGACATGAAGCGCGGGCAGTGCCTGCCGCCCCCTTGCCCAGCCGTTGCGGCCCCATGTCCCCATCCAATTCACCGGCATGGGTTACTGAACTTTCACCTCAATGGTTTTCGGCTTCGCCTTTTCATCTTTGGGCAGATGGACGCTCAGCACGCCGTCTTTGAACTCGGCAGTGACCTTGTCACCACTGACGGCCTCCGGCAGGGTAAAGCTCCGCACAAAGCTGCCATACGAGCGTTCGATGCGATGAAACTTTTTTCCCTTCTCCTCTTTCTCGGCCCTGCGCTCGCCTGAGATGGTGAGCTCACCGTTTTCGACACTCACCTTCACATCCTCCTTCTTGAGTTCGGGCAGTTCAACTTTGACGAGGTATTCATTGGCATCCTCGCTGATGTCCACCAAAGGTGTCCATTGCGAGACGGTCATCGCCTCTTTTTCTCCGTTGCGCCATGGCAAGGTCGATCCCCAGAATCGTTCGAGGCGGCTTTCGAGGTTATGAAGTTCGCGGAGGGGGTTCCAGGATGTCAGAGTGCTCATGTTGTTTTGGATATTTGCGGTTGGCGGCGCCGGAAGAGACCGGTTCTGGATCCGTCGGCCGCATGACAGATCGTCCCGGAGATTCAAGTTGTGGGTCTTGACCGCACGCCTGCTGCTTTCCTGGCAGCGGGTTGTGCGCGGCGTTTGGATGCGCCATTTCCATTGCCGGCAGGCACTGCGGGGGATGCTTTGGCTGGCTCACGCTGCTTCCCATGCAGTTGCTTCTCGGCAGCCAGCCAGAAATGCACGTCCTTCCCCAGGGGACATCCTGCTTGTTCCCATAGTTGATGGGCCAGAGTGCGTATCCTGTCGAAGCTGCTGGTTGACGGTGTTGTTGCGTGCTTGGTGCTCATGGTGGTGCGTGGTTGTGTTTGAGTGGGATCCTGCGGCCCTAGTCGTTGATTCCAAAGTGACGGGGAACCCGCGCGGTCCTCAGCGCAGACATCGGGTTGACAGCGAATGAAGAGGCTGGCTGGCTGCGGACCCATTGCAGCGCGGATGCAGGGGTGATCTCCTGATCAAACTCCTCATCATTGATGAATCGTGTGCCTTTGCGCGCGGCAAAATCCCTCATCGAGGAACGCAGTTCGCGTTCATTGCGCGAAGATCCGATGCCTCCGTCAAGGACGACAAGCAGCGGGCCGCCGGGCGAGTGTTCGACAAGACAGGATTCCAGCCAGTGATCGATTCCTCCATAGGGAAGTTGTCTCGCATGGGAGGCAATGACCACCATGCCAGCTGTGATCATGGCATGGGAAGCCTGCGATCTGACCTCCGGGCTCTCCAGTTGCTGGAAACTCCAGGCGAACGTGTTCACGAACACAAAGGGAGTCAGGGTGCACTTGAGCCGTTCAAACACCGTTTTGGTGCGGAGGGCATCGGACAAGTCGTCATAGAAGGCGACCACGGTGAATGCGCGCAGTTCAGGCATGCTGACTGGCATGGACGTGCCAGTTCGTGGCGCGATGACAGAATTCAGGTTGTTTGGTTTCATGGCTGTTGGGTTGGTTTCGATGTTCAGGGGCTGGAGGTCTCTTGTCTTGGAGGAGTCTGCCGGCGCGTGGAGGTGACAGATGGTGTTTGGCGACGTTTCATGCCTCCGACCTGGTTTCAGGAGCCCACGATCTGGTCGTGGAAGCGCCGGAGGCAGCGCTCCATGGTTTGTGCCAGCGATGGAACCGGATCACCGAGCCAGCGGTAAATTCCATCCATGTCAAAGCCGATCTGGATCATGATCCGGCTGCGGTCTTCTCCGATCTCCTCGAAACTGATCGAGCCAAAGTTGGGATGCGCCATGCCCACGCTGCTCCGCCACGCAATGTGCTCGAAAGGAACTGTTGCAAAAACCTTTGCCTGCCACGCGAACTGGTCCATCTGCGTGTGCACACGCCATGTCACCAGGGCGCCGCCCGGTGGCTCGCACCGATTGAGCCCCCGCATGAAGGAAGGCACATCCGAAAGCTGCACCCAGTGCTGGTACGTCCTCGTGAGGGAGGCCGGCAGTTCAATGGACATCACCAGGTAGCTTCCATCGTTGTCTTGCGTGGTGCTGCGCAGGAGGCTGAGATGATCACTTCCCGCATCCGAATAAGTGTGCGTGATCTCCAGCGCAGGCCGGTTGCCCGCTTTTTCCAGCTCCTTGCCAGTCCGCGCGCGGGACAGGCTGCCATTTGGCAAGGACCGGGCAGTCTGCCGCCTTGCTCGATGCCGCTCTTCACCACGGCGAAGGTTGTGTGTTTTGGTTTTCATCTGGATCATGAGAGAAGATTGTGTTTTAGCGGACGGGCCGTTTGCATTCCGGCCCGCCCGCCGCCAGACGCGCGATGGCACCTCACCACCGGCCTGTCGGGACCGGGACTGTTATGTTTCCACGATGCCGGCGGCGTGACGGGCGTCGCGGGGGGCAAGGTGCGGGTGCGGGCTTAGATTGCGCTGGATTCATTGAACCGATGCTAGAAATGCACCGCCATGCCACAATCGGCAGAGCCTCCTGACCGTTCTAAGCCAAAGGATGAGAAGCGGCGGGAGATGCGGACGCCCTTCGAAGACACGTCAATCCCGCGCAGGCAAAGGCAGCCGCCCCTCGACGATCACGCGGCGACCTCACACATGCTCTCCGACCCAGCGCACGGCGTAGTGAATGAGTTCTGTGTTGCCCTTGACACCCAGTTTCTCCCTCAGATGGCTGCGATGCGTGTCCACTGTCTTGGTGCTGATATGCAGGGAGTCCGAGATTTCATGCGTGTCCTTGCCCTGACCGATGAGGCGCAGGATTTCCAGCTCTCGATCTGTCAGCTTGCTGAGCACGGAGGTACTGGTCGCGGACCGGGGTCTGGAAAGCGCGTCCAGGATCGCCGCGGCCGTCTTCTCGCTCGCATAAACCTGGCCGTTCAAGACCTTGCTGATGGCCTCGCGCATCTTGTCCGGGCCTGCCTGCTTCATGATATAGCCACGGCCGCCGGCGCGCAGCACACGTTCCGCATACAGATGCTCATCGTGCATGGAGATCACCAGCACGGGCAGTTCGGGGTTCGTCGCATGCACGTCCTGCAGCAGCTCCAGTCCGCTTTTGCCAGGCAGATTGATGTCCATGAGGATCAGGTCGGGATTGAGCTTGGTGATCGCGTTAAACGCTTCGACCGCGTTGTCCGCCTCGCCGCAGATCACAACGCCGGGGATGGCCGCCGCAATGCGAACGAGTCCGTCCCGGAACACGGGATGGTCGTCCACGATGAAGACTTTCCTAGGGGGCTTGGTCTGTTCTTTCTTGGCCATGGTCGGACAGGCTGAAGAATTGAAGATGCGCGGCAGGGACCGTGCAAACTACGGTGGTGCCGATGCCGGATGCATTGCATTTAATGTCAAGTATGCCTCCAATCATGTCCGCGCGATAGCGCATGATCCTCAGGCCCATCCCCGGCCGCTTGGGATCGAGGTGGGCAATCGCCTTGCCCTTCGGTTGGCCGGCATCCTCCACGGAAAGAGTGACCGCGTCATGGCTGGCCGCGAGTTCGATGTCGATGGACTTTGTATCGGTGTGCTTCACGGCGTTGGTGACAGCCTCTTGAGCGATGCGGTACAGGTGCGTGGCGGTTGTGTCGTCCATGTGAATGGACTGGCTGCATATGAAACGGCAGTCGGTGCGGGATGTGCTCCTGGTGCGGGCGGCGAGTTCGTTCAGGGCAGTCACCAGTCCACCCGCCTGCAGTGCCACCGGATGCAAGCCGCGGGCCAGCGAACGCGTGAGCGCCAGGGCGTTCTTGAGCAGTTTCGTGATCTTGGCGGCGTTCTCCACCTCGGCCGACCCCTCACGGGCGAGGCTGTCTCTCATGGAGTCGCAGAGCAGCCAGATTCCAGCCAGCTGCTGCCCAAGGTCGTCATGCAGATCCTGTCCGATGGACGCCCGTTCGTTCTCGCTGATCTTGAGGATCTCCTTCTCCAGATCCCGCCTTCGGCTGATGTCCCGGATCACCCCTGTGAAGATCTGGGCATGGTCCACCTGGCTGACCGCGAGTTCGATGGGAAAAAGCGTCCCGTCCTTGCGCTGCGCCTGTGCCTCCCGCCCGATGCCGATGATCCTGGCCACTCCGGTGCGGTTGAACCTCTCGATATAGCCTTCGTGTTCCTCGCGGTATGGAGATGGCATGAGCATTTTCACATTTTGCCCCACCATATCGGCCTCTGTGTAGCCAAACATCCGTTCCGTGGCTGGATTCACGCCCGTGATGATCCCACGGCCATCAATGGTGATGATCGCGTCCACCACTGTGTTCAAGATGGCCCGCAACCGCTCTTCTCTTTGGATCAGTTCCAGGGTACGGTCGGCGACGCGGCGCTCAAGCGAGGCATTGAGATCTCTCATGCGTGCCTCGGCCTTTTTGCGTGTGGTGATATCACGCACGATGGCCCACATGCCCTGTGGTTTGCCATCAGCGCTCCGAATCAGGCAGGTGCGCAGCTCCACCGGGAAAACCCTGCCATCTTTGCGCCGATACTCTTTCTCATAAATGCCGGAAAAGCCGCGGGGCAGCACTTGCTTCCGGACGATGGCCGCTTCGACGGGATGCCATTGAGCCGGCGTCAAATCGACGTCGGTCATGCGGCGCAGTTCCTCCGCGGAATAGCCGAGCATCTGCACATAACTGGTGTTGAACTCCTGGATCCTGCCTTGCAGGTCCACAGTCACAAACGCGTCGTGCAGTGTTTCATACAATTGCCGGTATTTGACCTCGCTGGCACGCAAGGCTTCCTCCGATTGTGCTCTTTCGATGAGGTCGGCGGCCTGCCGGGCGAGGAGGTCCAGCAGTCCCAGCACACGCTCACCAGGCCGCTGCGGTGTGCGGTAGTGGGTTGAGAAGACGCCCAGCGCCTTGCCCGATCTGCTGACCAGCGGCGTGCATTGCATCGCCCGCACTCCAGCCCTGCGCTGGATCTTGAGCGCCCGTGTGCGGGCGAAAATCGAACATTGTTCCACGTCTTCGACGATAAGACGCTCCCCGTTCTGCAATGCCTTTCCGCACGCCCCCGAACCCTTGGCATCACGATCCCAGAACTCGAGCCACCACGACGGAAAGCCTTGGTGTGCCACGATTTTCAATTTCCCGGTTTCTGGACTCAGAAGCTGGATGTTGCCGAAATCCGCGCCGGTGATGGCGATGGCCGTTTCCAGAACGGAGGACAGCACGGGTTTCAGGTCGCCCTCGTGGGCTGACAGCATGCCAAGCTCAGCCAGCTTATTGGTGGCGATGAGGTCGGCCTGCAAAGCTTGTTCTGCCTTTTTCCGTTCAGTGATGTCCTTGACCAGTGCCAGTCTGGCGTCACGCCCCATGAACTGGAGGCTGCTGATGGTCATCTCCGCATCAATCGGCGTATGATCCTGCTTCCAATGGCGCCACTCACCGACTGCGGTGGCATGCGAGCCGAGCTGACGCGACAGCATCTCGACCAGCTTCGGCACTTCCTCTGGCGGACGAATGTCCTTGAGGGTCATTTTGACAAACTGCTCACGCGACCATCCGTAAAGCTTGGCCGCAGCCTCGTTCACCGCCAGAAAGCGCAGCGTGCGCTCGTCGGAGATCCACATCGGGTTCGGATTCAATTCGAAGAGGAGGCGGTATTGCTTCTCGCTCCTGCGAAGCTCCTCTGTCCGCTCGGAGACCCGCTGCTCGAGGGTGGCGTTGAGATCGCGCAGCGCCTCCTCCGCCTGCTTGCGGGCGGTGATGTCTATATGGCAGCCAAGCATCCGAACCGGCTTGCCCTTGGCGTCCCGCAGCACTTCAGCGCGGACGTAAATCCACAGGTAACGGCCGTCCTTGTGGCGGAAGCGGAACTCCACCTCATGGGGGCCCTCGGCATGGTTCAGGAAGGTCCGGACCTTCTTCAGAGCCGACGCCAGATCATCCGGATGAACTCGCTTCTGCCACTCATCGAAGTGATTCGATATCTCGTCTTCCCGATATCCGATCTGACTCTTCCATTCGGGTGAGTAATGCACGGTGCCGGTTCGCAAATCCCAATCCCAGAGCCCCACGTTTCCCGCCGCCGCCGCCAGCCGCATGCGTGCTTCGTTCTCTTGCAGCGCCGCCTCGGCCCGTTTGCGCTCGGTGATGTCGGTGATCGAGCCGACCCAGCCGACGATCTCGCCAGCAGCATTGCGGTCAGGCGTGTAAACCACGTGGATCCACCGCGGACCCGTGATGATGAGCGGCAGTTCTGTTTCGTACTCCACTCGCTCTCCACGCAGCACGCGATCGACATAGGGGCGGATCTTTTGCATCGCTTTCTTCCCGAGCACCCCGGCCAGCGATCGGCCGACGATCTCATCCACGGGACTGCCCACCAGCCGTGCATAGGCCTCATTGACGGCCCGGTAACGCAGGTCGCGCGTGTTGCACACAAGGCCGGTGGCCGCGGTGTCGATGAACTTGTGAAGGTTGGCCTCACTCTCGCGCAGGGCGTCCTCGGCCCGTTTGCGCGCCGTGATGTCGGTGTCGATTCCGTCCAGCCGCGCGAGTTTTCCTTTCGCATCGCATACCGCATGGCCGAGACCATGGTGCCAGACGATCGTGCCATCCGGCCGGACCGAGCGGAATTCGATGTCCCAACCGCCATTGGCAGGCTGGCGGCGCACCCTTTCGATCTCGGCCAGCACGCGTGCCTGGTCATCCTGGTGAACACGGGCCAGCCAGGTCTTGGTGGTGCGCGGTTGATGGTGCGCAAAATCGTAAAGCGCATGAAACTGGTCGTCCCATGAGGCCTCCCGGGTCTTGGCGTCCCAGGTCCATGTTCCTGCCCGTGCCGCATCGAGCGACAGGCGGAGCTTGTCCTCCCGTTCGCGCAAAACCTGCTCCATGCCACAGCGCTCGATGAAGTCCGCAGCCTGACGCACATACAGATCCAGGCTCTGCAATTCCAGTTCATTGGGGCGGTGCGGCTGCCGGAAGTGCGTCGAGATGATGCCCAGCGGCCGGCCATCGCGTGCGATGAGCGGCGTGGATTGCACGGCGCGGTAACCCGCGGAACGGGCGATCTCGAGATGCCTGGCATACGCCTTGTCCTTGCTGATGTCCTTGCTGATGTCCTTGATGAGGATCCGCCTGCCCATGCGCAGGGCCCGGCCGCAGGCGGACCCGTCTTTGGCCGAAACCTCGCCAAAGTGCTCGAGGAACTTCCGCTTGAAACCCCGCTGTACTGCGATGCGCAGCACCCCATCCTTGGGGTCAAACAACTGGATGTTGCCAAAGTCCGCCCGGAGCAGCTCCATCGTCGCTGAGAGCATCTCTGACAGTCCCTTGTGGAGATCTTGCGTCTGCCAAAGCCGCGCGCTCGCTTCATTGAGCCGCATCAGCGAGGCGACCGAAGGCTCCGACCCGGGGCGGAACTGTGTCGTCTCACGGGGGAGGCGTGCTGCCTTTTGGAGGCCGGCCGGGCGTCGCTCCTTCGGTGTCTTCATGGTGGAGAAATGAGATACGAGTGGCCTGATCTCTGATTCGAGCAGCCCTGATGCCAGGCAAGGCTGCAATCGTGAGGAATCAGCTTGGATGAGATTGTATCTGGCAACACAACACAGGCGCGAGTGCTTGCAATTTGAAAAGTTGGCATGGGCTCAGGAACGTCGGACCACCCAGTCCTGCGGCGGCACCAGCCGCGCGTCGGCCGGCCAGTCAGCGCCTTGCAAGATCCAGTCGTGCAGGACTCTCTGGTCTTCTTCTTCCACGCGTTCAGGGCTCGGGGGCATGGCCACCGGATTCTCGTGTCCGAGCAGCAGCACCTTGTAGAGCAGGCTTTGATGCGGGGCGCGCGGAATGATGACCGGCCCGCTGCGCCCTCCTTTCATCGCCAAAGCCTTCGTTTCCAGGTTCAGCCCCGCGCACACGTAGCGTCGATGATGGCACTCCAGGCAGCGTGACTCAAGGAGGGGCTTTACCTCGCTGACAAAATCCACTTGATCATCAGGCGCGCGTCCAAAGTTGAAATGCGAGCAAGCTGTCAGACAAAGAACAAGCGCGGCGGTCAATGAGAACGGCTTTGTCATGAGAGCGGGAAACGACAGGACATGCGAAAACACTTCCTGGAAGGAACATGCCCCACGGATCATGCGGTGAAGCCGAATCGATGCCTCACCGCCGCCGTGTCGAGGTTGAGCGAGCGGCTCAGCAGCCGTGCGGCCAGACGCTCCGCAGCCACCCGGATCATGCGGTCGGACTGCGTGGCATCGAGTTCGATTCCTTCATGCTTGATCGCACAGATGCGCGCGCCCATGCCAAGCAGGCTCATGAGGAAATCCTCAGCTTCCACCGGGTCGTCCGTGCGATGACTGTCCAGGCGTTTGTTGTGCTCCGGTTGAATGATGTATTCGATGTTGAATTTGGCCAGCATGACAGGGCTTGGTTGAGGTTGATGGGTGATGTTTGAGATGAGGTGAAGACGATGAGCTCACCCGCCTGGCGTCTTGATGACCAGCAGCGAGCAGGTTGAATGAGCAAGGATTTGCTCCGCGGTGGAGCCCAGCAGCATGTGACGAAGGCTGGTGTTCCCTGTTCCTCCGATGACGACGAGGTCCGCGCGGCTTTCCCTGGCGTGATCCAGGATGCCGGCACCATGGGACATGGCCTCCCGCAGCACCTCCGCGTGCATGATGCCAGGGGCCTCCTCCCGGACGAGTTCATGAAGCTGGTGCCGGAGATTCTCCATGTATGCCAGGCGCTCCTTTTCGGTGAAGATGATCGCAGGAGGCTCGGCGTCGGCAAAGATGCTGCCACGCGGAAGCACCACCCATGGCTCCCGCCAGACGTGCAGGAAGTCCACATGGGCACCATCCTGGGCTGCGAGTTGACGCGCCTGCCGGATCACCTCCCGGGAGGCATCGGAGAAATCCACGCAGGCGACGATTCTCTGAAAAGTCTGAGGCTGCTCTGCACGGACCAGCAGCGTCGGAATGGGGGCCTTCCTCGCCAGTCTGGCGGAAACCGAGCCTGCCCCCCAGATGAACCCATGCTTCCCAGTAAAGCCAGCCACCAACAGGTCGGCATGCAGGGAATCCACCTGTTCAAGAATGACGTGCAGTGGTTTGCCGGCCACGACATTCGTCTCGTATCCACCCGGCAGTTTGCAGCCTTCCAGCCAGTGGGGAATCACAGAGCGCGCCTCTTCGACCACCTCTTGAGCGTGGTGATCGACGTTCCCGTCGCGCAGGCCCGCCATGACGGCCACCGAATCCGACTCCACCACATGCAGGACATGCAGTTTGGCGCCACTGAGCGAAGCCAGGCGCGCTGCCTGCAAGAGAGCCGTGTGCGAGGCCGCGGAAAAGTCCACGGGGGCAAGGATGTTGTTGAGCATGTTCATCGGGGCATGCGATCTCAAAAACCGGGTTTTGCGGGCGCGGGACCTTGTGCCTGGACCGGAGCTTTTTCGCTTTCCGCGAGGAGTTGCAGCGTCTCGCGGATGACATCGGCATCGACCGCCACCGCGAGGTGGGAAAAGCTTCGCGACTCAGGCCCGATGCGTTGAATGATCATCCCGACCAGTCTCGGCTGGCCATTCGCACCGGCCAGAATCACCGGCGCGCCGCTGTCACCGGGATAGACGTCCGAATTGATCAGAAAACGTCCACGCGCCTGCGCGGTGCCGACCGGATAGGAGGCGACTCTGCCACTTCGTAGCACGGGAAAAGCACCTTCGGTGCCGGGCATGACGTCCGGGTATCCCAGAAATGCCACCTCCACTCCCGAATGAAGCGATCTGCCATCGCGGCCCAGCATTCCCTCATGCAGGAACGACCGCATCTCGGCGATTTCCGCGAGCTCGGCTGGAAGACGCACCGTGAAGGCCGCAATATCGTGATCCGGATGGCTGACGTAGAAGGACTTTGCCGGTTTCTTCGGCGGTATCAGGACGAGGAAGAGCGGGGCTGCCGCGCCTCCTTCTTCCTTCGTGCGGAGAACGACGAGCAAGGGCCCGTTGCCGAGGGTGTCGAGCACATGGCTGGACGTGAACACGACGGCTTCTTTGCCCCCTGGAGTGTCCGCATTGCGGCGGTTGATGACAAAGCCGGTGGCCTCCCCTTTCTCCGTGCCCAGTGGGTAGGTGGACCACATCATTTTTTCCGTGGCATTCATTCCGCCTGTGCAACTGGGCAAAACCGGCGGCACAGCCAAGACCAGCAGCAAAAGATGAGTGCGAAATGAAATCATACAGGAGGTTCTTGGCACTCCGCGGGTTCGGAAACCGAGACGTGTCAGGCTTATCCCAAGGCGTGTGGTTCAAGCAATCGGCGGAAAGTCGTGCTGAAACTCAGCCAAAGGATGAGACATAAAGGAAAGTCTTCCTCATGGCGGCCGTGCCATGGCGCGGCTTAGGAATGACCAACATCCTTTGGAGGGAAACAAGCGACACCTTCGGCCCGATCCTGAGGGAGGATGTGGCAACACAACGACACGCAACCATGAAGACGACCGTCATTCTCACCATCCTCGCCCTCGCAGTCCTCCCAGGCTGTGAAAAGAAGCCCGAGGTCACCACACCGCCCGCTCCGAAAGAGGCCAAAGCACCCGAGCCTGCGCCAAAACCCGCACCACCACCACCGCCGCCCGCTCCATCAACTCCCGCTCCGTCCGCTCCATCAACTCCCGCGCCGACACCGCCAACGCAGTCCACACCTCCGTCGGCACCGGCACCTCCGAAGTAGTGGCCGGCTTCAACGGATTCACGTTCCAGCCTTGTCTCGCTGGTTGCCTCAACGGGTGGCGAAAATCGTTCGTTGCCTTTGAAGGGACGCGAGCGCGACAAGGGCTGGCATCTTGAAGCCACTCAGCCTGGTTGGCGGATTGTGGGCTGTTCAATCATCCCATGACGACCCAGCCGCCGTTCATCAGCCTCCTTTGACCCTCATGGATATCGACCCCGCTCCTCCGAGCCCATCACGTCCCGAAGCTGTGTTCCCCCGGCTTCCACGCCAACTTGGCGCCAATCATGCCGACACGGCCAGGCGGCCACTAAAACATCACAACAACTTCAAACAGTCCAACGATCTGCGTGAAGACCGCGGCATCCGTCAGTTGAAAGCCAGCCCCAAATCGCAGTCGGCGCGAGGTGGGCGCTAGGCAGCCTGAGCTGTGGGTTCATGAAGCCCGTTTGCAGGGTGACCGGGAGCTTGCACGGGTCGAATCACCAGCACAGACTTCACGTCATGGCACAAAGCACACGATTCACGCGCATCATTTCCATGGCAGACCAGCTGGCCGCGCAGCTCCAAGGGCTGCATTTCAGCGGGATCCAGTCACGACAGGCTGTCTGGGAGCCGGCGGTGAACGTGTATGCGCATGGTGACTCCCTCGAAGTCTGCGTGGATCTGGCCGGGGTGAGCAAACAAGACATCAAGGTCGAGGTGCTCCCGCACCGCCTCGTCGTTCGCGGGCATCGCCGGCCGCCAGACAGCGGCATGTCGCAAGGCCCGTGCCGGCGCATCCTGGCCATGGAGATTCCGGACGGCAGTTTCGAGCGTGTGCTCGACTTTCCGCTGCCGGTGGATGCCGATCGCGTGACGGCAAAGCAGGACAACGGCTGGCTCTGGATCACGCTGCCATTCCTTCATGGGGAGGTGGTGCGATGAACACCGTGGCCTTGATGGATGCAGATGCTGGAACTTCGGCTGCCAGCGCTTCCCCCACGGATGAAGCCGGTCATGCGGAGGCCTCTGCAACCGGGACGACGCCAGAGGTGCTGCCGATCCTTCCCCTGCGTGACACCGTGCTCTTTCCCGGCACCCTCATGCCGCTCAGCATCGGACGGGATTCAAGCCTGCGGCTGCTCGAAGAAAGCCTCCCGCACAGCAAGGTGCTCGGCCTTGTGCTGCAAAAAGAAAAACAGAGCGAAAGCCCGGGGCAGGACGAGTTGCACGACCACGGCGTCGTCGGGCGGGTGGTGCGCATGATCCGCCAGGGTGAAAAGGGTGTGGTCATTCTGGTGCATGGCGAAAGCCGGATGCGCCTCACGCAGGTCCTCCAGCAGGAGCCGTTCATGAAGGCACGCGTTGAAACGCTGGCCAGCGAACCGCCGCCCAAGGACGATGATCTGGCCGAGGCGGCTGTCCGCAACCTGCGTGTCTCGGCCCAAAAGCTGATCGAGAAGCAGCCGGACGTTCCGGATGAGGTCAAAGCGGTTTTCGCCACCCTGGATGACATTGGCGCGCTGACGGACATTCTCGCCGCCAATCTGAGCATCGAGAGCGCGGCGAAACAAAAGCTGCTTGAGGAAACCAACGTCCTGCGGCGTGTCACAGCGCTTCAGGAGCATCTGAACAGCCAGCTGCACATCGCCGACCTGCAAAGCAAGCTGCGCGAGAACGTTCACAGCGAATTCTCGGAAGCCCAGAAGCGCGCCTATCTGCGCGAGCAGTTGCGGGCCATCCAGAAGGAGCTGGGCGAGGACGGCAGCGCCGAGGAGCAGGTGGAGGACATCCGCCAGCGCTTGGACAAAGCCGGGCTGCCAGAAAAGGCCAGAGCCCATGCCAATCGCGAATTGAAGCGCATCGAGATCATCCCGCCGCAGAGCCCGGATCACTCGGTCATCGTCAACTATCTCGAAACTCTCGCCGAACTGCCCTGGAATGTGCTCAGCGACGAGCATGTCGATTTGCACAAGGCCCAGGAGATTCTCGACCGCGACCACCACGGCCTCGCGAAGATCAAAAAGCGCCTCATCGAATACCTGGCCGTGCGGAAACTCAATCCGGGCGGCCGCGGCCCCATCCTCTGCTTTCTTGGCCCGCCGGGCGTTGGCAAGACCAGTCTCGGCCAGTCGATTGCCGAGGCCTTGGGGCGCAAATTTGCACGCATCAGCCTCGGCGGCCTGCATGATGAGTCGGAGATCCGCGGCCACCGCAGGACCTACATCGGCTCCATGCCCGGACGTCTCATTCTGGAGCTGAAACGGCTGGGAACGCGCAATCCGGTCATCATGCTCGACGAGATCGACAAGCTCGGCGCTGACTTTCGCGGCGATCCCGCGAGCGCGCTGCTCGAGGTGCTCGACCCGCGTCAGAATCAGGAGTTCACCGACCGCTATGTCGATGTACCCTTCGATCTGTCGCAGATCATCTTCATCGCCACCTGCAACACGCTCGACACGATCCCGCCACCACTGCGGGACCGCATGGAGGTGATCGAACTGCCCGGCTACACCGAGCGTGAGAAGCTCAACATCGCCAGAAACTACCTCGTCAAACGTCAGCTCACCGAGCACGGTCTCACCCTTGGCCAATGCGCTTGGAGCGATGCGGCCATCGAGTGCGTCATCGAAGACTACACGCGCGAGGCGGGCGTCCGGAACCTGGAGCGCCAGATCGCCTCCGTCACGCGCCACGTCGCCGCCCGCATCGCCAAGGAAGAGATTGCCAAAGCCAAGGTCACTCCCGCCCTGGTGCGCGAGGCGCTGGGCCCGGCCATTTTTGTGCGGGAGAACAAGCTGCAAACCAGCACGCCCGGTGTCGTCACCGGGCTGGCTCACACCACCAGCGGCGGCGAGGTGCTGCACATCGAGGCCATCCGCTTTCCCGGCAAAGGCGGCTTCACGCTCACCGGCCAGCTTGGCGATGTGATGAAGGAATCCGTCCGTGCCGCGCTCAGTCTGGTGCGCAGCCGTGCAGCGCAGCTCGGCATCGATCCGAAGGTCTTCGACAAGAACGAAGTGCACGTCCATGTCCCCGCCGGAGCCGTGCCCAAGGACGGCCCCTCGGCCGGGATCGCGATGTTCACCGCGCTCGCCTCGCTGTTCACCAACCGTCCCGTGAGCCGCGATGTGGCGATGACGGGGGAGGTCACCCTGCGCGGGCTCGTCCTGCCCATCGGCGGCCTCAAGGAGAAATCCATCGCAGCGCTGCGCGCCGGCATCAAAACCATCCTCATCCCCAAGCTCAATGAGAAGGATGTACCTGATCTGCCGGAGGAAGTGCGGCAGCGGTTGAAGATCGTTCCTGTCGGGACCGTGGACGAGGTGCTGAAGTTTGCTCTGGAACCGGCGGCGTGACACCCCAACTTGAAAAATGAAAGCGTTGGTCCTGGAATCCTGCGGTCAGCCACTCGTGCCACGTGAGGTGGAACGTCCCGCTCCAGGACCAGGCCAGGTGCTGGTCAAAGTGGCGGCGTGTGCCGTCTGCCGGACGGATCTGCATGTGATCGATGGTGAACTACCCCATCCGAAGCTCCCGCTCATTCCCGGGCATGAAATCGTCGGCACCATCGAAGCATTCGGGCCCGGCGAAGCGGCCTGTGGCCTGCAGATCGGCCAGCGTGTGGGCATTCCGTGGCTCGGCTGGACCTGCGGGGCATGCGAGTATTGCCGGTCGGGACGCGAGAACCTGTGCGATGCCGCGGAGTTCACCGGCTACACGCGGGACGGCGGATATGCGGAGTACACGGTCGCGGATGCACGCTATTGTTTTCCGCTGCCGGGAGATGCCGAGGCTGTTTCCGTGGCTCCGCTGCTTTGTGCGGGTCTGATCGGTTACCGGTCGCTCGTCAAGGCAGGGAATGCCCACCGTCTTGGGCTCTACGGTTTTGGTGCGGCGGCTCACATTGTCATTCAAGTCGCGCTTCATCAGGGGCGCGAGGTGTTCGCTTTCACGCGGCGAGGTGACAATGCCGCGCAAGCCTTCGCCCGCCGTCTGGGTGCCGTCTGGGCAGGAGCGTCCGATGAAAAGCCGCCGGAACTGCTCGATGCGGCGATCGTGTTCGCGCCCTCAGGAGAATTGGTGCCTCTGGCGCTGCGTTCGCTGCACAAAGGCGGCATCGTGGTCTGCGGCGGCATCCACATGAGCGACATCCCGTCTTTTCCGTATTCTGACCTGTGGCAGGAACGCAGCATCTGCTCCGTGGCCAATCTTACACGCCGTGACGGCGAGGAGTTCCTCCGCCTCGCCCCGCAGGTGCCGGTCCAGGTGACGACCGAGCGATTTCCGCTCGTGGCAGCCAACGAAGCGCTGCAAAGGCTGCGCAGTGGAAGGTTGAACGGTGCCGCTGTTTTAGTCCCTTGAGGTTTGGACACGATAGAACTCCTGGCACTCGGCTTCGCGACCACAGACGATCCGGAGGCCTTGCAGCGGGCCAAAGGCGGAGGTGATCACCGTGCACTGGCGTTCGGTTTGATCACCGTCGTAATAGAGCACCACCCAGTCATGGGTCCTGCCCAGTTCGTGGGCGCGGGCCGAGTTTGAAAACAAGGCTGTGTAATGACGCGTGCCTCTGGTGGTGTGCAGCACAGGCAGCCAGGCGTCTCCAGCGGGGTTGAAGCGACTTGGAGCGATCCGCTTGAGCCTGTCCGCCCTGGCCTCCTCGCGGTATTGACGGTCCACATCGAGCAATTCGGCGATGGATGGCTCGTTGACCGGCCGATTGCGCACCGGCTGCCGCAGGCGTCCAAGGCGAAGCGCCAGCGTGTCGCGGATTCCTGCCAGCCGTTTGGGGCCGATGCCCGCCAGCCTGGCCAGACGGCCATCATGGGCGGCGATCTCCAGTTCCTGCAAAGTTTCGATCCCCAGCGCTTCATGAAGCTTCCAAGCGGTGCGTTTGCCAATGCCAGGCACGGAGGCCAGCAGGGAAATTGGATCGCTTTCACCCCGCAGACGCTCGAGAAGCCCGGAACGTCCATGCAGCAACATGTCCTGGATGACATGAGCGATCGTTTCTCCGACGCCGGGGATCTCCTGGAGGGCTTCGAGGCCTCCAGCGGCGAGAATGTCTGAAACCGGCTTCCCCATGCCGCGAATGGCATCCGCTGCATGAACATAAGCCTGCACTCGGAATCGATTGGCCCCTTGTTCCCCAAGGATGCGTGCCACTTCATCAAGGCTGCTGGCGATTTGCTGGTTTTGTGTCATGGCGGGGTGATCTTCGCGCTTTCGCGCCGCTTTCTTCGCAGCACCCGTTTACGAAGCTCCTCTGCGAACAGCATGCCAGCGGCAAGCGCAGCCGCCAGGAGCCAGACGGACAGCGGAACCGGCGCGGTCGAAAACAAGGCGTTCCCGGCAGGTGTGTAAACGATGAAGAGAATGAGCGTCAGCTCGAAGATAAGGCCGATCCAGATCAGCGGATTGCTCATGCGCCGGCTCTTGAAGGCAGATTCCGCTGAATCGCGGCAGGCAAACAGATTGGCCATTTGCATGATCACGATGGTTGTGAGGCAGGCGGTCGTTGCCTGCAAGTAGAGCGGGTCCTGGCTGTGGAGCATCTCGCCGTGGTTCCAGCCACCGGATTGGAGCACGAAGAAAAACGCCGTCATGGCACCCGCCGCCTGCCACAGGCCCAGCCACAGGTAAGCCCGCACGATGAGACGCCAGTCCAGCAAACGCTCATGACGCGCACATGGTGGATGGCGCATCGTTTCAGGCCGCGGAGGCTCGGCACCGAGGGCAAGCGCGGGCACCATGTCGGTGCCGAGGTCCACCGCCAGGATCTGGATGATGGTGAGCGGCAGCGGGATCTTGAAAAGCACAAAGCAGATGTAGGGCACCAGTTCCGGGATGTTCGATGTGAGAATGTAGGTGAGAAATTTGCGGATGTTCGCGAACACCGCGCGTCCTTCTTCGATCGCCGCGACGATGCTGGCAAAATGGTCGTCGAGCAGCACGATGTCCGCCGCCTCACGCGCCACATCGGTGCCCGTGCGGCCCATGGCGATGCCGATGTCGGCCTTTTTCAAGGCAGGCGCGTCATTCACGCCGTCGCCAGTCACCGCCACGATGTGCTGCTTCCGTTTGAGCGCGGCGACGATGCGCGTCTTCTGGTCCGCGGTGACCCGCGCAAACAAGACTTCAGGTGCTTCGAGCGCCAGTTGAAGCTGCGTGCTGGACAAATGCTGCATCTCGCCCCCCGTGATCACTGTGGGATTGGCACCTTCCACCATGCCAATCTCCCGCGCGATGCCCAATGCCGTCTGCGGGTGATCCCCCGTGACCATGATGACCTTGATGCCCGCACTCTTGCACGCGCGGATGGCCTCGGGCACTTCCGGACGCGGCGGATCCTCCAGCCCCACGAAGCCAAGAAACTCCAGCCCGATCTCAGCGGCCTCGGTGACGTCCGGATTCTCGACCGGCTTCGACGCCAATGCCAAAACGCGAAGTCCCTTTTCCGCCATGTGGACATGCACCTCGGTGAGTCGTGCGCGCTCCTCCGCATCCATCACGCAGAGATCCACCACGGTTTCCGGCGCTCCTTTGAGCAGCAGGCGCATGCCATCGTGGCACGGATGCACGGTGGACATCCGCCGCCGCTTGGCATCAAAGGGCAGCTCTCCCAGTTTTGCCTTCGGGTGCTGTCCTGGCAGCGCCCGGCGTGCCAGCTCGACCAACGCAACCTCCATGGGGTCCCCGTTCAAGGTCTGGCGGCCCTCGACCATAGATTCGGTGACGTCATGGCAGTGCAGCGCCACCTCAAAGAACAGGGGCTTCTCCTGCGCCACGCGGCGCAAGGCGACATGATCCTGAGGCTCGGCAAAATGACCGGCAATGAAGAGCTGCCGCGCCGTCATCTGGTTGAGCGTCAGCGTGCCTGTCTTGTCCGTGCAGATGACGGTTGCCGAGCCCAGCGTCTCCACGGCCGGCAGATGCCGGATGAGCGCGTTCCTGCGGGCCATGCGCTGCGATCCCATCGCCAGAGCCAGCGTCAACGTCGGCAGCAGCCCCTCCGGCACATTGGCCACGATGATGCCGATGGCGAACATCAGATTGTCAAAGGTGGACAGACCGGAACTGCGGCCGACGAAGTAAAAGACGATCCCCAATGAAAGGGCCAGGAAAGCCACGAGTCTGCTGAGCCGGACAATCTCAATCTGCAGCGGTGAAAGCCGCTCCCGCAGCGCCTGTGTCTGCCGGGCTATCTCCCCGAAAGCGGAATGTGCCCCGGTGGCAAAAACGAGCGCCTGTGCATGCCCCGACACGACCATCGTTCCGGCGAGGAGGACATTTCGGCTTTGGATGAGGTCTTCGCCTGAATGAGGCTCGGCATCGCGGCTCTGTGGCTGCGACTCGCCCGTCACGGTGGCGTTGTTGATGCGAAGACCGTGCGATTCGATCACTCGCGCATCAGCCGGAACCCGGTCGCCTTCATGCACGGTGATCAGATCGCCAGGCACCAGATCACAGGCGCTCACCAGCACGGGCATGCCATCGCGGGTGGCCTTGACCTGCTGCGGCAGGAGTTGCTGGAGCGCCTGCAGCGCATGCTCGGCCCGGTATTCCTGCCAGAACGAGAAGACGCCATTGATGCAGATCACGCCGACGATGGCATAACCAAGCGTCGCCATTCCCTGGCCTGGCTGGTGCGCCTCGGCCACAAACACCAGCGCCGCCGCCGCCCACAAGATGATGGCGAAGAAGTGGATGAATCCTTTGGCAAAGCGAAGCCACAGACGCTCCTGGCTCACCGGCTCCACCACATTGGGGCCAAAATCCCGCAGACGCCGCGCCACCTCCGCAGCACTCAGGCCGCCTCTGCCGCTTTGCAAGCTGCGGAAGCAATCCTCGATGCTGAGCTGGTGAAGGTTCATGGGCGTCTCCAGACACAGTCCGATGCGAAGGCTACACTGGCGCTCAGCCGGGAATCTCGCGGCAGATGCCCCGCAGATAGTCACGAGCACGCATGGCACGCTCTAGAACCACCTCGACGGGTTCGTTGCCGCTTCCTTGCAGTTCCAGCACCAGCGCGCCGTGAAAATGATGCTGACGCAGTTGTTGCACCACCCATGGCCAGTCGATGCTGCCTTCGCCCGGCGGCAGATGCGCATCCCAGTCGCCGTGGTTGTCATTGACATGCACCATTTTGAGATGGCCGGAGAGCTTTTGGATCACCACCCCCATCTCACGTGCCAGATGCGCATGACCGGTGTCCAGGCAGGTGCCCACATTGCATGTATTGATCTCGCCAAGCAGATACATCATGTCCCTCACATGGCCAAACAGCAGGTGGGCCAGCATGTTTTCCAGCAGCAAATGGACCTTCAGCTCACAGCATCGTGCAGCGACACGGTTGAGTGAATCGGCCGCATTCCGCATGTGCTGGAGGAATTCGGCCTCTTCAGGACGCCCTTCGCGTTCCGGTCCGGGATGCAGCACAACATTCTCGCAACCCAGGAGTGCGGCAGCTTCACAAGCACGGAGAAGTTCCTGCACAGACACCTCGCGTGCCGTGGCGTCCAGCGAGGTGATGTCGATCTTGTCGGCAAAAGGCGCGTGCAGCGACACCGGGCGCAGGCTCAGGGAACTCATTCGCTCGGCCGCGCGGCGGATCTCGTCCGTGTCATGGTAATCGAGATGCTGCGGAGATGAGCACACTTCTATGTCCAGAAAGCCGGCGCCGCGAATCGCGTCGAGGACATCGATGATGCGGCGGCGGTAAAAACAGCCGGTGGACAGAGCGATGGGCCATTCATTCATGAGGCATGCGGGAAAGAAGAGTCAGACGTGAGGGTTCGAGATTGCAGGCACCTCCAGAAGGCAGGAAGCAGAACCCTTTTTCACGCGTGGAAGTGCAGTTGAAATCGACAAGCCTGTCCAAGCCGGTCAAATGCAGACCGGCGAAAAGTCTTGTGTAAAAATCGGCTCGCGTTCCAGCTTCATAGTCCTCCCAGTGAATCCCCCAGCCGTGCGCCGGATTCTCGAACTTCGAACGAATCAGACCGGCAATATGGCGTGGATGCCAGCCTTGGGCCAAAAGGCACCGGGTGACCAACTGCATGCCCGCCGGCTTCAACAGCAGATCATTGGGATGCCCGAGCACATGCTGAACACAGTGAGGCAGGACACCCAGGGGCGTGCGATCATAAGTCTCCGGCCAGCGTTCCTTGGGATCGTGGGTGGTTGAGTAATAGTACTCATGAAAACGCCGCAATCGGGACGCCAGATAGCTGTCCAGCAGATGACTCGTCCCCTCTTCCTGCAAGGGGATGCGTGCGCAGGCTCGATGGGCAAGTTCCTGCACATCGCGGTCCACCTGACGCACCTTGAGCGCCTGACGGAAGTCCATCTCATGCAGCGGGATTGAGCGAATGGCCGGAATCTCTTTTTCAATGCCGAGGCGCCTCGCGAGCCCCGTGACCCACGGTTTCCGGTAATTCGTGAACGGCATCCGGATCATTCGGGTGTGCAGCGGATCACCGTACTCGGAGATGTCGATGGAGATCATCTCGCGCTGTGAGGTCGAACATGGTCCGACATGCACCGCGGTGATCTCGACGGGCAGGGAGGACAACCTGGCCGCCTTCTGTTTAACACGATGCGCCACAAACTCGATCAGCAGCGCCGTTGCGGCAAACGCAGCCTGGTCTGACGAGACGATTTTCCCCACAAGAAGCTGCGGCACACGATCCATGCACGCCTTGACCATCTCAGGTGCCGGAGACAAGGCACTGATCCGCCGGGCCACTTCCGATGAACGTCTGATCCGCCAGACAAAGTGATGCCCCTGACCGGTGATCAAATGCAGAGGTTGGACTCCCCACTCCATCAGCAAGGACTCGATCACCTTCACCACAGGCTCCTGAAGCTCAAAACAACGCCAAGGATCCACCAATGCTTCGGCAGGTGAGTCGAAATTCACATACTCAACATCCAGGTGCAGCAGACAGGACTCTGTGTCAGCGAGGGATCTCGCGATGTCCATGTCACGTTTCAAGAACCACTCCAGTTCACCCGGAGGACGCAACTCTTTGGTGTCAAACTCACAGCCGTCCGAATGGGTCAAATAATCCGCAGTGGCATGCTCCAGCGAATCAGCCCCAAGAAACTCAACAAGGCGTCGCTGCACCGAATGGTCTGCGTAAAAGGCATTCATGGACGCGAACTGGTGGTGGAGGGCGGTAGTCTAACCGGAAAGCCAACACCATCCATGGCAATATTGACTCCAATCTTGTTGAGCAATACAGCTGTCACCACGCATCATTTGCAAGGTTGGAGGCTCGAAAGCCGGGCTAGAAACCCGAGCACGGCCATCCGAGCTAAAAAGTAACCGGATGAACCTCATCCCCTCCGTTTCACGCAGAAAAGCCGGCGTGAGTGGGCGTGGGCCGCGCACATAGGTCGCAGATTGGACGTTGAGTGGGTACGGCGGCTGGCTTCTTTTCGCACGATGATGTGCCGCCGCGCTTTGACTCGCGGATCTGTAGGTGCTTTGGCTGGGCAGAAGCTCGGAGCCGAAGAGTCGGCCAGAGTCTGGTCCTGCCGCAGTCAGTCGCAGCGGATGTGGCGTCCGGCCCTGTCCAGATGCCTTCGATGACATGCACCGCATCGTAGGCGCAGTTGGAGCCGCCCCAGGGGGGGCAAATCCAGCGTGGCAAGATCTTCGCGTATGCCCGTCTGATCCACAAAGCGCTTCAGCAACGCCATGCTGTCAAAGAGCGTCAGGGAATTGTCTCCGTTTTCCAGCAGCGAGTCCAACATCCCGGGATTTTGCCATGCCCGCCCATCCTTTGCTGTGTCAGACCCGGAACCATCTCAGATGGCCTTCTTTTGTGTCATCCAGATTGATGCCTGCGATGACAAACTCATCTTGAGAATCCATGAGGGCACAGGCGATTATGCGCTCGAAGTCAATCATGAGCGTTTCAAAGACCACACGAAGCCGCGTAGGCTTCGTCGTTCGAGCGGAAGGTGCACCGCTCCGAACCATCGCGCTGCGGGAACGTTAAGCCGAAGCCACAAAGGTGTGTTACCAGCGCGATATGATCGCCTTCACATATTCTTCCTGCCAGGCGGCTACCGCTTCCGATATGACGGCTGGTGCGTTGGGATCACTGATTTGAACCTTCACATGCCGGATGATGATGCCGTGAAGGTCGGGCGTGCTCGCGGCGGAGCGGATGCGGAGATAACTGACGCCATTGAGCGTGCGTGAGTGCAGCGGGAGGCTGGCGATGAGTTGGTCATCGAGACGATACTCGCATCGGCCGCTGCTGAGGTCCCAGTTGAGTGAAAGCGTGTGCCAGGTGTCCGGCTGGGTGTTTTCCGAAGTCACGCGAGCTTGAAACACGGCGGCGTCTTCGCCGAGGGTGTTCGAGGGGTCGAAGAAGCGGTCGTTGAGGGAGAAGATCGCGCCTTGCGAGCCTGCGGGAAGGCGGATGCGGGCGGTGAGTTCGCCGCGCCAGCCGTTGGGGAAGTTCCACACGGCGGTGTCGGGTTCGCTGGGCTCGTTCGGCGCATGGCGGACGTGCAGGCTGCGGGTTCCATTTTCACCCGGCGTCTTGATGAGTTCGCAGCCGACGCGGCGCGCCCGCCACCAGCGTTTCGCGGGGCCGATGTGTTGATAGACGGTCCATTGCGCGAGACCGTCGCGGAAGTCCGATTCGGCGCTGGTAGCGGTGATCCAGTCGGGATCGACGAGGATGGGATTACGTCCGCCTTTGCCCTGGCCGGCGAGGACGACGATTTGACCCTCTTCGGTAAACGCGGCGAGCGGATAGGCCGTGCCACGATCTCCGGAGGCGGCGGGATTGTCGTTGCGACGATGATCAAGGTAGATCTCGCGAAATCCTTGCCACGTGCGGCCGTCGTCGTCGGACATGGCGATGTGCAAGGCATCGCGTCCTCCATAGACACCGACGCCGTCGTGCTTTGGCGGCAGCTCGCAGTTGTTCCAGGTCAAAACGAGCCTTCCATCGCGGTGACGCAGCAAGTTGGCTGGCCCCGTCGAGGTGCGGAAGCGTGTGGGGGCGGCTTGTGACCAGGTGGTGCCTTTGTCTTTCGAAATGGACTCATAAAGACAGCCCGCCTGCGTGCGCATGAGCATCCAGATGGAGCCATCGCGCCGTTCCTCGAAGCACGGCTCGCAGGCGCCTTCGTTGGAGCCGTTGTAGCCTTCGTAGCAGGGCGTGGTGAGCTTTGAGGCGCTGAGTTGCCAGCTTGCGCCGCCATCGTCGGAATATTCGATGACCGTCTCGTGACGACCGGTGGGCGGCACGGCTTTGGCAAAAGGAAGATAGCTGCCGTGCGGCACGAGCAGACGACCACTGGCGAGTCGTTGATACTCCATCTGCGAGCCGTTGTAGCCACGCCAGGTGCGCATCGGCTCCGAAACAGCCGTGGCATTGCCCTGCCGATACCACACATCCAAATAGAGCGGCAGTCCGATGCGGGCCGCGTCCTCCTTGCCGAGCTTTTCCGACTTCACGGTGATGCTGCGGACCGTGCCATCCGCGGCGAGCAAGGTCTGCGCGTTGTTGAGAATGCCGCTTTCGATGAGCGGCTTCGACTTGGCGATGAAATCGGGCAAGGCAGGCCGCAGCGTGTGCTTCACGCCCTTCGCATCGGGCAGACTCAACGGCTCGGCGGAGGGCGCGTAGGGATTGTAGAAGCAAAACGTGCCGTCCTCGCGTCGCAGGATGGCATAACCGGAGCGTGTGCCGCTGGGCGCGGTGGCATCGTGACCGGCATCTTCAAGAAAAAGCATGCGCGGAGGCTCAGTGGCGCTGGAAACGCTGCTGCAAAGGGAAAACGCGAGCGCGGCGCATGGAAAAAAGGGATTCATGATGGGCGTGTGATTGGGAAACGTGTTGAGATGTCGAGTCTGTGCCTGCGTTCTGTATCAAACCACCCAGCCTCATGAAAAAACTCCTTCTGGCGCTCTTTGGCGGCCTTTTCATCGTTTCGTTGTCAGCCGCTGAAACAACGATGAACCACGCCACCGCCCTCTCCGCCTACGTCGAGGCCCTGAACACACATTCGTGGGACCAGATCGCCCCGCATGTCGCGGCGGATGCGGTGTTCATCTTCACGGAGGACACCTTCATCGGACAGGCTGCGGCCAAAGCAGCTTTTGAGAAGACCTTCAAGCTGATCGAAAACGAGGTATTCAGCCTTCACGACATCCAATGGACGGCCATCACCAATGACGTCGCCACTTGTCACTATGAGTTCCGCTGGAAAGGTCTCATCAGCGGCCAGGAATCGTCTGGCGGTGGTCGCGGCACCACCATCTTGCGCAAGGTCGATGACCAATGGCTCGTCGCTCATGAGCATCTCGGGCCATATCCGCGAAAGTGATCCCACGTTGCTGGAGTTATCTTCCACCCCGACTTCGCACTTCCTTTTCTCATCTCCATGAAATCCCCTCAAACCTCTCCCGGCTCCTCCCGTCGTCGTTTTGTCCAAAAAACCGTCGCTGCGGGACTCGGCTTCAACTTCATTCCCGCCTATCTCACCAGCGCCCGTGCGGCGGACAATCCGAAGCTGCCGCCGAGCCGTCGTATCAATCTCGGCTGCATCGGCGTCGGGGGACGTGCTGGCAGTGTGATTCCGGGGCTCACGGCGGGCGGCATGGCTACGCCGGTGGCGTTCGCGGATGTGGACTTCAGCACGGCGAAGAGCGCGGACAAGAATTTGAAGGCTTTTCCCGATGTGAAGCGCTTCCAGGACTTCCGTGAGATGCTCGGCAAGATGGGCAAGGACATCGACGCGGTGAGCGTGGTCACACCGGATCACACGCACTTTACCGCCGCGATCAGCGCGATGGCGCTGGGCAAGCATGTGTATGTCGAGAAGCCGCTCACGCACACCTTTGAGGAGGCGGAGATCCTCATGCGTGCCGAGAAGAAGTTCAACGTGGTGACGCAGATGGGCAATCAAGGCCACACCTCGGCCGGCGCGGAGCAGTTCAAGCAGATGCTCGCCGCAGGCATCGTGGATGACATCGTGAAGATCGACGCATGGAAGTCGCCCTCGCTTTGGTTCATGAATGCGACGGAGCGTGCGCTCGTGAAGGGCTATCCACCGGAGGAAGCGAAGCCCGATTCGCTAAACTGGGACCTCTGGTGCGGTCCGCAGGAGGTGAAGCCCTACAGCAAGATGTATCACCCTTTCAACTGGCGCGGCTTCCACCTCTACGGCGGCGGCATGTTTGGCGACTGGGGTGCTCACATCATCGACTTCGCGCATCATCACCTGAAGCTCGGCCTGCCCACGCGCATCACGCCGCTGGCGCTCGCCGATTACAACCAGATCAGCTATCCGCTGAGCTCGGACATTCGTTTTGAGTTCCCGGCGCGTGGCGAAAAACTGCCCGCCGTGGAACTGCACTGGAAAGCCGGTAGCGACATCAAATTCGACATCGAGGAGAAGTATGGCGACCCGGGCCCCGACGGCAAAGTGGTGATTCCCAATCCCGGCAATGCAGGATCGCTCCTCCACCGCAAACAGGGCGACTACCTCGTGCAGCGCGGCTCGCACGACCGCCATTCGCTCTTGTATCCTCGCGCGAAGATGGTGGAGCACAAAGACGCGATGGGGCTGCATCCGTTGGAGCGCAATCACTTCAACAGCTTCATCAACGCCTGCATGGGCGAAGGCAAAACCGAGTCCCCCTTCAGCGTCTCCGGCCTGCTTACGCAGGTTCTCAATCTCGGCACCATCGCGGAGTATCTGAACGTCGATCTTCAGTTCGATCCGGCCACGAAGCGCTTCATCGGCAACGAAGAGGCCAATGCGCGCCTCGCCGGACCACCACCCCGCGCTGAGTGGGCGGCTTGCTACAAGCTGGCCTGAGTTTTTAGCCGCAAAGGAACGCAGGGATCACAAGGTGGTGGATCACAGACCACCTTTTGCTCTCTGCATTCCTTTTGAGCCCCTCTGAAAGTGAGCGATAAAGACGGCATTATTTGCCGCGCGGCAGCGTTTACCAAAGTCCCTGCCGCCACGCGCCATGAAGCAACTATTCATCCTGCTCGCTCTCTATGCGGGCACCCTACTCGCCCAGCAATCCCCCAGGCCTTATCAACTGCCCGCGGGCATCAAGATGGAGAAGGACATCGCCTACATCGAAGGCGGTGATGAGGCTCAAAAGCTCGACATCTACGTGCCGGAGACGCCGGGTGACAAACCGCTGCCGCTCATCGTGCACATCCACGGCGGCGGATGGCGTGCAGGAAACAAGTTTCCGTGCCCCGTGGCCGCGATGGTGCTCAAAGGCTATGCGGTGGCGAGTGTAGAGTATCGTTTCAGCCAGAAGGCCATCTTTCCTGCGCAGATTCAGGATTGCCAGGCCGCCATCCGCTGGCTCCGTGCCCATGCAAAGCAATACAACTTCGACACAGATCACCTCGGTGCCGTCGGCGGCTCCGCGGGTGGGCATTTGTCAGCGCTCGTTGGCACCTCGGGCGGCAAAAAGGCCTTTCCGCCTATCGGCGGCCATTCGGATCAATCGGATCGCGTGCAGGCCGTGATCGACATCTACGGCCCCGCCGACTTCAGCACCGTCGTGCAGCAGGCCGCCGAGGACAAAAACGTGAAGAACATCTTCGCCTTCAACACACCGAGCGATCCTTACTCCTCGCTCATCGGCACGAAGCTCGGCGACAAGGCGAAAGCCGATGCCGTGAGCCCCGTGCACTACGTCAGCAAAGACAGCCCGCCCTTCCTCATCCTGCACGGCACACACGATGCTCTCGTGCCGTATGCGCAAAGCGTGCAGTTTGAGGCCGCGCTGAAGGCGCAAAACGTTCCCGTCTGGCTCCAAACCCTCCCCGGCTCCGGCCACGGCGGCCCCGCCTTCGGCAAACCGGCCGTCATCCAGCTCATGCAGGCCTTCTTCGACAAGCACCTCAAAGGCGCGGATGTCGAGATCCAGCTGGTGCCGGAGGCCGATCTGGCAGTTCAGCCGCCGAAGCCAGTGGAGAAATGACCGCCTGAACGAGTTCAGCAACACACCCCAGAGGTCTGAATCCCGTGGACGAAGGTGGTGCCGAACAAGCTGTAACTTCGATTGCTAATCGAAGCCTCAGCAGAGGGCATCACCGGCATCGTCAACAATCCCATCGTCACCGCTCACGCGAAGCAACGATGGTGAACCACGCTCCAACTCGATCACGCCTCAACAAAACTGCGCCTTCACCACGCTTTGGATCTCCGGCGGTGCTGGGAGCTGGTTTTGATAGAACGTGTAGGAGTTGATGGCGGTGAGGTAGCCGTCATTCTTCGTCGCGGAGCCGACCCAGGCATCGGAGGGCAACGTGCCGACGGTGCGTTTGACGAAGTCAGCGTGCGACAAGCTCACATTCGGCGTGAAGTGGATCACCTTGCCGTTCTGCACGATGATCAGGACGTAGTAGCCATCCTGGATTTCATACTTCTCGTCAGGCGGTTTCATTACAGGTAAGGAGAGCAGACCGAATCCTGCATTCGGGTCAAGTTTCTTGCCTCACCCCTCCCACCCGCGCCACAGCCACACGAGGGTGTCGGCCAGCGTGTGCTCGAAGACACGTTTGTCGCAGTGGCCGGTCTTTTTGCTGAAGACGTAGCGGTGGTGGTAGCCTTTCTGGTCGAGGGCGATGTTCGTGCGCATGCCGGCCATGACCCAGTTGTGGTAGGTTTCCTCGGGATCGTTGGCCCGGATGTCGTTCTCGGAGACGTGGGTGAAGATGCGCAGCGGCTTCAGCTCGCTCGTTTCAATCAATTTCATGCCGGAGTGATACTCCCACGCGCCGAGCGGATATTTGGACTCCTCGGGCGCATCGTCGTCCTGCTGGTCCACGAAGGTGCCGGAGTAGGCGATGATGCGGCGGAACCAATCTGGACGAAACCAGCCCATCGTCAGCGCCGCGGCCCCGCCGGAGCTGCAACCCATCACCGCACGGCCCCACGGGTTCTCCGTAAGCGCGAACTTCGGATACGCGGCGCGGATCTCGGCATTGCTGAGCACGTCGGGCAGCACCTCGTCGTGAATGAAGCGAGCGAGGCGGTCGGACATTGTGTCATACTCCAGGCCGCGCTGGCTGTTCTTGCCGTCGTTGCCGCCATTCTGCACCGCGATGCACACAAAAGCCGGCAGCTTGCGCTTTGCGTCCTTCGAGATCGTGAGATTGTCGAGCGCGTTGCTGATGAGCTTCAACGGGCCCGGTCCGTCGTGGATGATAAGCAGCGGAGCCTTCGCGCCATCCTGGTAAGCCGCAGGCACATACACCGTGATCTTCCGCTCGGTGTTCACTTTCTTCTTGTCCGGCTCCAGCGTCTTGTCCTTGCCGTCGAAGATATTGCTGTCCGCCAGCTTCATCATGAACTCGAACTTTCGCCCCTTCGGATTGCCCTTGTCCGTCAGATCCGGGTCAATGCGATACTCCGGCCCGACCTCAAAAGCACCATCGCCGTCCTTGCCGGGTTTTTCGGTGTAGGTTTCAGCAGCGTGCAGCCCGGTGATGAGAGCGAGTGAGAGAAGGTAGCGTTTCATGGGTGTGCGCTGGGTGAAACGCCGCAGCGCGGCCTCTATTTCCATGCGTCGTGTTGACAGCAGCCGTGAAGTCCGTGCAATGCCCGCCATGCTCCGACTCATCCTCGCCGCCTGCTTTTTCGCCGTCACCGCTGCTCACGCACAGCAGATCATTCTTTTGAAGCTCGACGATGTGATCGCGCGGCGTGTCGGCACAAAGCCGGTGTCGGATCGCTGGCAGAAGGTGCACGATTATCTCATCGCGCAGGGCATCAAAGGCTCCTTCGGCGTCATCACCGAATCGCTGGAGAAGGACAACCCGATGTATTTTCAGTGGCTGAAGGACGTGCAGGCCGCCGGACGCATCGAACTCTGGATGCACGGCTACAAGATGCGCGGCGCGAGCGACACCGGCGAGTTCGAGAACGGCAGCGCGACCGAGCAACGCGCGGTTTTGGCCAAAGGCGAGCGTCTCGCGAAGGAGAAGCTCGGCTTCGGCCTTCCCGCCTTCGGTCCGCACTGGAGCGGCACCACCGACGCGACCGACGAGGCGATGGAAGGCGTGCCCGAGGTCAAAATCTGGCTCTACGGCCCCGCGAAGCCGAAATTCTTCACGCGCCTGAGCATCCCACGCGTCATGGCCCTCGAGAATCCGACCTTCGTGCCCGACGCGGACAAATTCATCGCCTTCTACGAGAAGCACGCCGCGCAGAAAGACGTCCTCGTGCTCCAAGGCCATCCCGAGCAGTGGAACGACGAACGCTGGACCGGCTTCACGAAGATCATCGACTTCCTGAAATCCAAAAATGTCGTCTTCATGACCCCGAGCGAGTATCTGGAGAAGGTACAGGCTCAACAGATCGCAAAATGACGGTGCCCGCATTTCAGGCAACACAGCAGCCGGTCTTGGCGCCTTTTGAAAGGCGGAGGAGTCGGTCAAGGCACGGACGCAACAGCCATGGCCGGCAAACGGGTGATGACAATTCTTCTCGTCTGCCGTTTGAGCATGGTGCCAATCATCATGAAACGCATTTTCGCCTTCTTCTGCCTCGCCTCCGTTGCTATTGCCGGACCGACCATCGTTTATGTCTCCGAAAGCGGCGAGAAGTGCGTCGCGGTGTGGTCCCTGGATGAATCATCAGGGGAACTGACGCGTCTGGGCGAGGCCAGGCTGCCAGGCGCACCGGGGAGTCTCGCGATCAGCCCGGATCGCAGGCATCTGTATGCTTCAGTGCGCTCGGCGAAGCAGTTTGCCACGCTGGATGTCGATGCAAAGACCGGAGCGCTGTCGAATCCCACCTACGCGGATGCTGGATTCAACGCAGCCTATGTTTTCGCGGACCAAACCGGCCGCTGGCTGCTCGCGGCGTCCTACAGCGAGGGCGTGGTCGGCTTGTCGGCGATCAAGGAGGGGCGTGTGACTGGATTGCCCGTTGCCACCCTCGAAACGGGCAAGAAGGCGCACTGCATCCAGCTAGATCCAGCAAACCGCTTTGCCTTTGTCCCGCATGTGGGTGAACTGAACAAGGTGGAGCAGCTTCGCTTTGACGCACAGGCCGGCACGTTAACGCGGAACACACCGCCGCATCTGCCCGGTGGTGTGGGCGAGGGGCCGCGGCACATGCAGTTCCACCCG
Source organism: Verrucomicrobiaceae bacterium (assembly GCA_015075365.1). Classification (GTDB taxonomy): domain Bacteria; phylum Verrucomicrobiota; class Verrucomicrobiia; order Verrucomicrobiales; family Verrucomicrobiaceae; genus Prosthecobacter. The sequence goes on along the minus strand of JABTUN010000001.1, from coordinate 2,114,065 downwards.
AGCGGTAAATGGGCCTACTTCGTCAATGAGCAGGGCAAAAGCGTGACGCTGTGCGATTACGACGCGAAGAAAGGCACGCTCAAAGCGCGCCGGAGCGTGCCCACCGTGCCGGAGGACTGGCGGGACAAAGGCTCCTGCGCCGACATCCATGTCAGTGCCGACGGATGTTTCGTCTATGCCTCAAACCGCGGCCACGACAGCCTCGCGGTGTTCACCGTGAACCTGCAAACCGGCGAGCTCACACCAAACGGCCAGACGCCGACAGAGAAGACGCCGCGTTCGTTCTGTCTTGTGCCCGGCGATCAGTTTCTGGTCTCCGCCGGTGAAGGCTCGCACCGGCTCATCGTCTTCCGCCGCCACGCCGGAACCGGTGCTCTCACCCCGCTCAAATCTTACGACTGCGGCAAAGGCCCCGCATGGGTGACGAGTGTGAAATTTGACTGAAAACATCTCATCCCATGAAGCTCGCCACTCTCATTCTACTTGGCTCCGTGTTCTCCGCCGCGGCTCAAACACCGCATACGCTGCGCGTGCTCTGCTACAACATCCATTACGGCCAGGGCATGGATGGCAAGTATGACGTCCAGCGCCTCGCCGAGGTCATCAAGGCCGCGAAACCCGACCTCGTGGCGCTGCAGGAGGTGGATGTGGGCGTGAAGCGGTCCGGGCGCGTGCATCAAGTGCAAAAACTCGGCGAGCTCACGGGCCTCACCGCGCGCTTCGGCCCCACGCAGCACTACGAGGGCGGCTTGTTTGGCAACGCGGTGCTCACGCGCCTGCCGATCCTCGACGAGCTGATCCAGCCGCTGCCCTACACCGAGGCCACGCCGGAGCGACAGACCTATCCGCGCGGCGCGCTGGTCATCACCGTGCAGGCACCTGATGGCAAACCGCTGCGCTTCATCAGCACGCACTTCCAGCACAACGTGGCGGAGGACCGCGTGGAGGAGGCGAAGGCCCTCAATGCCCTCTTTGCGGACCCGAAGGGCACACCACGCACCATCCTGGCCGGTGACTTCAACGCGAAGCCGGATGAGGAGCCCATCAGCATCCTCGAACAGCACTGGACGCATGCCATCGACGAGGCGCGCGCTCCTTCCGCGCCCTCGGTGAACCCCAAGTGGCGCATCGACTACATCTTCTACCGAGCGAAAGCGGATTTCAGCCTTGTGAGCAGCGATGTGCTGCCGGAGCAGATGGCCTCCGACCATCGCCCCGTGCTGGCGGTGATCGGACTGCGCTGACAGGCGGACCCAAGCGGCTGGAAACGGCAATTTGAGGACCTGCGGCACGTTGTCATGCGCCATGCTTCGTCTGCTTCTGCTGTGTCTTGTGATTCCGGGCCTCACGCCCGCTGCCGAACGTCCAAACATCCTCTGGCTCACCGCCGAGGACATGAGCCCGCACCTGGGCTGCTACGGTGATGCGCAGGCGCTGACGCCACGCCTCGACGAGCTGGCGAAACAAGGCGTGCGCTACGACCGCGCCTTTGCCACCGCGCCGGTGTGCTCGCCCTCGCGCTCATGCCTGATCACCGGCATGTATGCCACCTCGCTCGGCACGCAGCGGCTGCGCTCGGCCTTCCCGGTGCCGGCGGAGGTGCAGCCCTTCACCGTGCCGCTGCGCGAGGCCGGCTACCACTGCACGAACAACGTGAAGACCGACTACAACCTGCGCGGCGAGGCTGACTTCATCCGCCGCGCCTGGGATGAAAGCTCCAACAAGGCGCACTGGCGCGGCAGGCGCGAGGGGCAGCCCTTCTTCGCCGTGTTCAACCTCATGACCACGCATCAATCACGCACCAGCGCGTGGCCGCAGGAGGAGTTTGAGCGGGAGGTGGGCTCCAGGCTGTCCATGGGCGAGCGTCATGACCCCGCGCGCATGCCGCCGCCGCCGTTTTACCCGGACACGCCGGGCACACGGCAGGCCTGGGCGCGCTATCACGACTGCATCACGCTGATGGACCGCCAGGCAGGCGAGATCCTCGACCAGCTCACCGCAGACGGGCTGGCGGAGGACACGATCGTGTTTTTCTACGCCGATCACGGCATGGGCATGCCACGCGGAAAACGCTGCCTGCAGGATTCCGGGCTGCGGGTGCCTTTGATCGTGCGGTTCCCGAAAAAGTGGGCGCATCTGGCGCCTGCGGGACCTGGATCGGCCACGGACCGGCTCGTCAGTTTCGTGGACTTTGCGCCGACGGTGCTCAGCCTGTGCGGTGTGAGGACGCTGGCGCAGTTTCAGGGCACCGCGTTTCTCGGTGCCGGTGCCGGGAAGCCACGCGCGTTTGCGTTCGGCGCCCGCGACCGCGTGGACGAGGCCTTTGACATGGCACGCAGCGTGCATGACGGCCGCTGGCTCTACATCCGCAATTTCATGCCGCATCTCTCCTGGATGCAGCCAGAGGGTTATTCGGATCAATCCGTCTTCCGCCGCGAACTGAAGCGTCTCGCCGCGGAGAACAAACTCGAAGGCGGGGCGCGGATGTATGCGTCGCCAAGGCGGCCGTTGGAGGAGCTCTACGACACGCAGGCAGATCCAGAGCAGCTCCACAACCTCGCCGTTGACGCCGCGCATCAAGACGAGCTGAAACAAATGCGGGCCAGGCTGCGCCGCTGGCAGCTCGAGACGCGTGATGCCGGCTGCTTCACCGAGCCGGACCTTTGGGCGCGCCTCCAGCCGGGCGAAACGCCCCGCGGCATCGCGCAAGACGACGCACGCTATCCACTGACACGCCTTCTCGAAGCCGCGGACGCCGTCGGACGCGATGACCAGGCGGCCGCCCAGCGCCAGTGGCTCCGCGACGCCGATGCGGCAGTGCGCTACTGGGCGGCGGTCGGTCTGCGTGCTCGTTCGCAGCTTGCAGAGCAGGACCGCGCCGCCTTGCGCGCCGCCCTGAAGGACACATCACCGGTCGTGCGCGTCGAGGCTGCCACCGCGCTCGCCGCGCATGGTGACGCCACGCCTGCCCTGCCGGTGCTGCGGGCCGCCCTGAATGATCCTACGCGCGAGATCGTGCTGCACGCCGCGCGCGCCTTGGAGCTGCTGGGTGCCGTAACGCATCCTCTGCGTGCCGACATGCAGTTGGTGTTGGGAGCGATGCGCGAGGCCGAGAAATCCGGTGATACGATGGCGATGTTCGTGCGTTTCGCTCTCGAAGCCGCCCTCCAACCCTGATCCACCCAGCCATGTCCCGATTGCCTGCCTTCTTGTTGCTGCTCGTCCTTGCTGTCCTGCCCGTTTCCGCGGAGAAGCGGCCGAACATCCTTTTCATCCTCGTGGACGACCAGTCGCCATTTGATTTGAAGATGTACAATCCGCATTCGACGCTGGAAACGCCAAACCTCGACAAACTGGCGGCGCAGGGCGTGGTCTTTGACGGAGCCTACCACATGGGATCGTCATCAGGCGCGGTGTGCACGCCCTCCCGGCACATGATCATGAGCGGGCGCACCGTGTGGCACCTGCCAGTTTCGCCATGGGGATCAAAGACAAGCCCGCCCGCACTGGAGCAGCAGACGATCCCCGCTGTCTTCAACCGTGCCGGCTATGCCACGATGCGCACCTGCAAGATGGGAAACAGCTACGAGGCAGCCAACAAGCTCTTCACCGTGCGCCACGATGCGGGCAAGCGCGGCGGCACGGATGAAAGCGGCAGCGCCTGGCATGCGGAGCAGGTGCTCGGTTATCTGAACGACCGAGCGGCGACCAAGGACACAAAGCCATTTCTCATCTACTACGGCTTCTCCCACCCGCACGACACCCGCGATGGCAAACCGGAGCTGCTGGCGAAGTATGGCGCCACAAACCACACCGACGACGCAAACCCGCCCTCCCTGCATTCATTGCAGCCGCCGCTGCCGGCGAACTACCTGCCGAAGCACCCTTTCGACAACACGGACATGAACGTGCGTGATGAAGTCGCCGTGAGCGGCGTGTGGCGGCGGCGCGATGAGGCGAGCATCCGCAACGAGATCGGCCGCCAGTACGCATGCAGTGACAACATCGACATCCAGATCGGCCGCGTGATGAAGCGCCTCGAAGAGACGGGCGAGCTCGACAATACCTACATCATCTACACCGCCGACCACGGCATCTCGATCGGCCGCCACGGGCTGATGGGAAAACAGAACCTCTACCAGCACACCTGGCGCGTGCCTTTTATCGTCAAAGGACCGGGCATTCCCGCCGGCCGTCGCGTGGAGGGCAATATTTACCTCCTCGACGTGCTCGCCACGCTGTGCGACATCGCCGGCATCAATCCGCCGGAGACCAACGAGGGCACCAGCTTCAAACCGGTGCTCACCGGTGAAAAACAAGCCGTGCGTGAGGTGCTCTACGGGGTCTATGCCGGCGGCGCCAAGCCCGGCATGCGCTGCGTGAAGCAGGGGGACTGGAAACTCATCCAGTACGAATCCGCCGACGGCCGGGCAAGGCACACGCAGCTCTTCAACCTCGCCGAAAACCCTGACGAGCTGCTGCCCGAGCATGGAAGGCCCAATCTCGCCGATGATCCCAAGCATGCGGAAAAGCTCACCGAAATGAAAAAGCTGCTTTTGAGCGAAATGCGCCGTCTGGATGATCCATGGCGCTTTTCCGACCAGCCGGATGACCATCTACCTCCTCCGCCCCCGCCCGCCGCCAAGGGCAAGAAAGCGAAAAAGAACAAATAACCTCCCGTCTCCATGATCCGCCGCACGCTTGGCCTTCTCTTCATCACGCTTTGTCAGCTGCTCTCCACATCCGCAGCGCCGCCGAATCTCATCTGGATCATGGCGGATGACCTGGGCTGGGGCGATCTCGGCTGCTACGGGCAAAAAGTCATCGCCACGCCGAATCTCGACCGCATGGCGAAGGAGGGCCTGCGTTTCACGCACTTCTACGCGGGCGCGACGGTGTGCGCGCCCTCCCGCTGTGTGCTCATGACGGGGCTGCATCATGGCCACACCCGCGTGCGTGGCAACGCGGGGCAGCAAAACCCGGCGGCACAGGCTTTGAAGCCCGGAGACGTGACCGTGGCATCCGTTTTGAAGAAAGCGGGCTACCAGACGGCCCTCATCGGCAAATGGGGCCTCGGGAACGTCGGCGCGGCGGAGAGCGGTCTGCCACGCAAACACGGCTTCGATTACTTTTACGGCTACCTGAGCCAGCATCACGCGCACAACCACTTCCCGGATTATCTCTGGCGGAACGAGACGAAAGAGCCGCTCTCCAACGTCATCGTGCCGGTCGGCGAGGATGGCGCAGGCTATGCCACGGAGGCGGTTCATTACGCGGACGATCTTTTTACCGATGACGCGCTGAAATTCGTCAGCGAGAACAAGGCGCGGCCCTTTTTCCTCTACTGGAGCATGGTGATCCCGCATGCGAACAACGAACGCGGCCGCATCCTGGGTGATGGTGCTCATGTGCCCGACTACGGCCCCTATGCGGACAAGAATTGGCCGAATCAGGACAAAGGCCAGGCGGCGATGATCACGCGCCTCGACGGCTACGTCGGCCGCATGATGGAACATCTGAAGTCGCTCAGCCTCGCGGAGAACACGCTCGTCATCTTCACCAGCGACAACGGCCCGCACAACGAGAGCAAGCACGACCTGGAGCGCTTCGACCCCAACGGCCCCTATACCGGCATCAAGCGCAGCCTCACCGACGGCGGCATCCGCGTGCCCTTCATCGCCTGGTGGCCGGGCAGGGTGAAACCGGGCGAGTCCGCGCACACCGGCTACTTCCCCGACTTCATGCTCACCGCCGCGGAACTCGCCGGAGCGCCCGCGCCGGAGAAGACGGACGGCATCAGCCTCGTTCCTGTGCTCACCGGCAAGGCGGACGAGCAGAAGAAGCACGAGTTTCTCTACTGGGAGTTTCACGAGGGCGGCTTCAAGCAGGCCGCGCTGTATCAAGGCCGTTGGAAAGGCATCCGCATGGGCGGCCCGGACGCGCCCGTGCAGCTCTTTGACCAGCAAAACGACGTGGCGGAGGAAACCAACGTCGCGGACAAGCATCCAGACATCGCCGCGAAGATCGGCCGTTATCTCCAGACCGCCCGCACACCGCTGCCCGATTGGGAGCCGCAGTGGAAACCCGGGGGCAAGAAGAGCAAAAAGTAAGCTTGATTCACCAGCCATGTAACACCTGCTCCTTGTCCTCTGCCGGCTGCTTTCCGCCCTGAGCGCGCCGCCGGACATCATCCTCATGATGGGAGACGACCACGGCTGGGAGGAGACGGGCTGCAACGACCATCCGCAACCTCGCTGAGAAGCAACCCGATCTGGTGAAATCGCTGCCAAAGAAAACTCCGCGCCTGGCAGGACAGCGCGCCCAAGAGCCTCACGGGCGCGGATCACCCCGGACCATCACGCCCGTGACCGCGCAGGTTTCCCCTCAACGTCGAACCGGGAAGAGATGCTGGCCGCGCCTGGCCGCGTCATGGGCCTCGGGTGTGTCTTGCAGTGTGCCGGGATCGCCCTGCGCGGCCAACCAGGCATCGAGGCCGTCCGCGAGCTGTTTTTGAATGGCGGCGTGCTCGGGATCGCCCGCAAGATTGGTCATCTCCGCCGGATCAACGGCGGTGTGGTAAAGCTCCTCGGCCGGACGCCGCAGGTAGCGCTTCACGAGGCGGTAGGTGGCAGGCTTTTCAGAGGCGGTGGCCATCCAGGAGGGCCAGTAGGCATTGTGGGGCGTGGCTCCACCCGCGAGCCCCATGAGATGCTTCTCGATGTAAAGCTCACCAGGGGCGAGGTTGCGAATGTAGCGCCACTCGCCGTTCGTGATGCTGCGCACGGGATAGGCCGGGCCTTCCGGAAAGTTGTTGTGCGTGGCGTAGGCGAATGTGCGGTGCGTGCCCGTCTCCCCGCGGAGCACGGCGGCAAAGCTGGTGCCGTCGAAGGGGTGGTCCGCCCGTATCCCCGCGATCTCGAGCAGCGTGGGAACGACATCCGCGAACTGCACCAGGGCATCCGTGCGCCTGCCCGCGGCAATCCGTCCCGGCCAGCGGGCGATGAGCGCGGTGTGCAGGCCGGTGTCCCAGCACGTCCATTTGTTCCCGGGGAACTGGGATCCCTGCTCGCTGCTGAAAAGCACCAGGGTGTCCTGGGCGAGGCCGGCTTCCTCGAGCGTGGCGAGGATCTCCCCCACCTGGCCGTCCATGTAGGTGATCTCGGCAAGGTATTTGGCGAAGTCCTCCCGGGTCGCCGGCGTGTCGGCGAGATTGGGCGGCAGTTTCAATTGGGGCGGCGGATACCGGGACGCGTCACCCATCACCCACGGCACGTGCGGCTCCGTGAGGGCGACGACGAGACAGAACGGCCGCGCCTTGTCGCGGGTGATGAACGCCTTCACGCCCGCGAGGTCGTGCGCCCGGGTCGGCGCGCGAACGCAGTTCGGATCAAAGCCGGGCACGTCCTCAAATGGAAAGCTCTCCGCCGGCAGCACATGCACCTTGCCCGCGATGCCGGTGCGGTACCCGGCAGGGGCGAGGTGCTGCGGCAGGCTTTGGGTCCCCGGACGGCAGGCGCTGTGGTTCCACGCGCAGCCGTTGCGCAACGGAAACTGCCCGGTGTAAAGCTCCGCTCGGCAGGGCTGGCACATGGCGGAGCTGACGTAGGCGCGATTGAACACAAGTCCTTGCGAAGCGAGCCGGTCCAAGTGCGGAGTCCTCGCATTCTGGCCTCCGTACGGCGGCAGATCGCTGAACGTGCAGTCGTCCGCGAGGATGAGGAGGAAATTCGGACGCTGGGCTTGAAGGAGGTGCGGCAGGCCAAGCGAGACGAGCAGGATCAGAAGCCGGATTTTCATGTGAATCTGCCAACGCTCCGTGCATGCCCGCATTACATCGGGACTCCGCCGCATGCTATCCAGAACGCACACATGCCAGGCAGGCCGCTCCAGCGGTTTGTTCATGCCCCCTGGCGCAGACGGCGGGAGGGCGCAGGAGCACAGCCGCGAAAAAAACTCACTTTCTGCACAAGTTCCTCCTTTCCGCGCTTCCAGCCTGTGAATCCAGCCATTCACCGATCATGAGACTCACCACCCCATTCACCTCCATCGCCCTCGCCATCACGAGTTTCACCACGCTCCAGGCGGCAGGCATCCCGGGCGTCAAAGCTGCCCCGGCGGCCATCAAGGCTCCCTCCGTGCCGAAAGCCCCCGTGGTCCATGTGCCCGTTGTTCCCAAAGTGCCCGCCGTGAAGCTGCCAGCAGCCCCGAAGGTGCCCGTCGTGGCCAAAACGCCGGTCGTGAAAACGCCCGCCATCCCCAAAATCCCGGCCACCTCGAAGGTGCCTGCGGTGAAAGCCCCGGTCGTCCCCAAGATCGTCTCCGCCCCGAAAGTTCCGGCGGTGAAAGCGCCTGCCACACCAAAGATTCCCGTCTTTTCGGCTCAGGCCCGCATTTCCAGCGCGCCCAAGCTGCCGCAAATTTCCAAGACGAGAATTCCCGCCGCCGCACCCGCATCCATCGTCCGCCCCACGGTAAAGCATGCCGCCCTGGGCAACAAAATGCAGACCAGCCGCCCGCTACACGCTGAAAAGAAGGACTTGATCACCCGCCGCGTCGGTGAGTTTCGCATCGAGAAGAAAGCACAGCATCCTGTCAACACGAACGGCGGCGCTTTGGTCGCTCCTCCTCCGGCCAACGGCACCCCTGACAGCCCGCTCCCTGCCTCCAGCACGGACCCGGCCAACCGCGCCGGAGAGTTGGGCTGGACTCCCTGGTGGGCCGCTGGCGCGACCGGACGATGAAGCCAGCCCGGTGATCCTTGCCAGATCCGCCCTGGCACCATCACCACTCCCCGCGATTACTTGAAAAGCCCCTTCTTGAAGTAACCCACAGCACCCCAGGCGCCGGCAGCGCTCCTGCCGGGGCTTTTCATGCCGATCTTCACCGCAAGCTGCACACCGGCTTCACGTTTTCTGACCCACATGAAGCCCTCCAGCGTCCTTTTCTGTCTCTTCGCCCTTTGCTCTTCCCTCTTCGCGACGAAGCCGAACATCGTTTTCATCCTCGCGGATGACCTCGGCTACTCGGATCTCGGTTGCTACGGCAGCGAGATCGCCACGCCAAATCTTGATTCACTCGCGAAGAACGGGCTGCGCTTCACGCAGTTCTACAACACGGCCCGCTGCTGGCCCACACGCAGCGCCTTGATGAGCGGTTACTACGCGCAGCAGATCCATCGCGATGCCTTGCCCGATGTGGGCGGGGGCGGGCAAGGCGTGCGCCAGAAGTGGGCGCCGTTACTGCCGCACTTTTTGAAGCCCGCCGGCTATCGCAGCTACCACAGCGGCAAGTGGCACATCGACGGCCCGGTGCTCGAAGGCGGCTTCGACCGCTCGCTCGACATGAAGAACCAGGGGAACTTTTTCACCTCGAAGGGCAACTCCATCGACGACGTGCCCGTGAAGCCGCCCGCGGATGAAAAAGGCTACTACGCCACCATCGCGACGGCTGACCACGCCATCGACTGCCTCAAGGATCACGCGGCAAACCATGCCGCGAAGCCCTTCTTCCACTACATCCCCTTCATCGCGCCGCATTTCCCGCTCCACGCCTTGCCGGAGGACATTGCGAAGTATCGGGACAAGTATCTCGATGGATGGGACAAGCTGCGTGAGACCCGTTTTGCCCGCCAGAAAGAGATGGGTCTCACGAAGACGGGCCTGTCGGCTCTCGAGCGCGAAGTCGGCCCGCCGTATGCCTTCCCGGATGCCATGGAAAAACTCGGCCCCGGCGAGGTGAACCGCCCGCTGCCCTGGAACGAGCTCACGGAGGAGCAGCGCCGCTTCCAGGCCACCAAGATGGCCATTCATGCCGCGATGATCGACCGCATGGACCAGGAGATCGGCCGCATCCTCGCCCAGATCAAAGCGATGGGCGCTTTTGAGAACACGATCATCTTCTTTGCCTCCGACAACGGCGCGAGCGCCGAGATCATGGTGCGCAATGGCGGCCACGATCCCGCCGCGCCTCCCGGCAGCGCCGCCACCTATCTCTGCCTCGGCCCCGGCTTCTCCAGCGCCGCCAACACGCCGCATCGTCGCCACAAAACCTGGGTGCATGAGGGCGGCATCAGCACGCCGCTCGTCGTGCACTGGCCCGCCGGCATCGCCGCGAAAGGCGAGCTGCGCACCACGCCCGCGCATGTGATCGACTTCGTGCCCACCGTGCTCGACTTGCTCGGCATCGAGAAGCCAAAAGAGTGGAACGGCGAGCCCATCCCCGAAGCACCTGGCAAGAGCCTCGTGCCTGCCTTTGCCAAAGACGAAACCATCGCGCGTGATTCGCTGTGGTGGCTGCACGAGGGCAACAAGGCCATCCGCGTCGGCGATTGGAAGCTCGTCGCTGCCGAAGGCGATGCCTGGGCGCTTTACGACCTCCAAACCGACCGCGCCGAGCAACACGACCTCTCGGCCAAAATGCCCGAAAAGGCCAAAGAGCTCGCCGATCTCTGGCAAAAGCAAACGGACGCCTTCACCGCCCTCGCCAGGCAAACCCTCGCCGACCAGCCGAAAGGCAAAGGAAAGGGCAAAAAGGCGAAGAAGTGAGCTTCATCACCGCTTGCTGGCTGAAACGGCGGCCTGTCACTATTGCTTCGGCGGCAGCTTGCATGACTGCCACGCAAGGAAGCGCCATTGGCCCTTTTCCTCGCGCCACACAGCCAGAAAGCCCAGCACGGCGTCCATCGCCTTGCCCTCAGACTCCGCTTTGACATGCGCGCGGCCCGTCATGAGCGCAATGCCGGGCGCGGGGAAAGTGAAATTCACCTCCTCGTAGTCGTAGCCGACGTACTTCGTTTTGCCGGCGGCGAGGATGTCGATGAACGACGTTTTTGTGTCCACGACCCCGTTCGAGTGCGCGTAGCGCAGTTCATCCGAGAACACCGCATCGAGTTTGGCGCGATCGCCCGACTGCATCGCGGCCACGCGGGCCTTGTCGGCGGCTTTCAAGGCCGCAAGATTCGGAGGGTCCTCGGCAAGGACGTGCAGGGTAAAGAGAAGCGAGAGGGCGACGAGCAGTGTTTTCATGGTGGCGGCTTATTTGGCGTGTTTCAGGACAAAATCGACCAACTCCTGGCACTCGAAGAAGGAAGGGCCGACTTTGTGGCCTTCACCGGGGATGATTTTCACGCTGAAGGATCCGCCGGCGGCCTCGTAGCGCTCTTTGAGCAGTTTCGTGTTCAAATCATACGGCACCACAACATCGCTGTCGCCATGCACGGCGAACATGGGCACTTTGTTCGCGGCGAGGCCGGCGAGGTTGTCGATGGGATTGAAATCCGCCAGCCGTGACACGAGTTCTGCCTCCGGCAGGGCGAAGTCGGCGAGCGTTTGCGGTTTCGAGTTTTTCAGCGGCCAGCTTGCGAGGTTGCACACGGGATAAATGCCGGCCCACGCCTTCACCTTGTCGGAATTTCGAAACGCCCAGGCCAGCGTCATCATGCCGCCGCGACTTTGGCCAAGCAGAATCGGCTTTGCCGAAAAGCCGCGCTTCACCATGGCATCGTAAAAAAGCGTGAACTTCGCCGAACTAGCGGGCGAACCGCGCACCTCGCCGAGGTCAAACCCCGCGAGGCTGATGCCCGACTTCATAAAAGCCTCGAAATACATCTTCCGCCCCGCCAGCGAGACACCGCCGTTCAGCGTCGGCGCATACCAGACCCACGGTTTGCCCTCGGCGAGCTTAGGCGCTGCATAAAGCACGGCTTTGCGGCCCTCGATCTCGAAAATCTCGGCTGTTTTGGGCAACGCCTCCTGTGCGGCCAGTGACGCGGCGAAAGTGAGAACGAGGAGAAGCAGTGTTTTCATGGTTGAGCAAATCAGGGCACGGAAGCGATGAACGCGGTGAAGTGTGATCAAATTGCCGTTGTGTGCGGAATGGACCTTCGCGTCCTCGCCAGCCGCGCTGAAAGCAGCCGGAGAATGCCCGGCGTGCAAACATTAATCCGCGCGTGGCCCGGCATTCCCCAAATTGTGACGTGCTCCTGTGCCAGCGGGAAGATGTTGCGGTCGATGCCATTCGCGGCCTGCTCCTGGCACCTTGGTCAAACCAACCGCAAGTGACACATGGGACAAACTCACCTCTCGAGATCATTCGCGCGCACCGCGGCGAGTTTGGCAGTCACTTTGGTCTTCCATTGCTCGACGCGAGAAACGTGATCGGATGACGAGGCGAGGTTCGTGAGCTGGCGCGGGTCGTTTTGCATGTCGTAGAGCTCGATGCCGCCTTTTGCGTCCTCGCCGTATTGAATGAAGACCCAACGCTCGTCGCGCAGCATGAGACCTCGGCTGGTTCCAGCCACGCTGAAGACGGTGTCGTGCAGCTTGGCCTGCGGATCGTCGAGAATGGGGCTGATGTCCTTCCCTTGTAGTCGCGCAGGCACTTCGAGGCCGCAGAGCTTCGCGGTGGTGGGATAGAGATCGAGCAGCTCGACAAGCGAATCGCTCACTCCGGGCTTTTTGCCGGGTGCGCTCACGATGAGCGGCACGCGCGCGGATTCGTCATGCAGGCTCACTTTGGCCCAGAAGTCGTGCTCGCCGAGGTGGTAGCCGTGGTCGCTGGTGAAGATGACGATCGTGTTATCCGCCTGGCCGGACTTTTCGAGCGCGTCGAGCACCTTGCCGACCTGCGCGTCCATGAAGCTCACCGCGGCATAATAACCGGCGAGCGCCTTCTTTTGCCGTGTGACGTCCATCTGCATGTTCACGCTGGTCTTGTAGTTGATGCCGGGTTTCGGGATGTCATCCCAGTCGCCGGGCACCTTCTCCGGCAGCGTCATCTGCTCCCACGGATACAGGTCGAAGTATTTCTTCGGCGCGACAAACGGCACATGCGGCCTCACGAAGCCCACCCCGAGGAAAAACGGCTCCTTCGCGTGCTGCGCGATGAGTTCGCAGGCCTTCGCGGCCGTTTTGCCGTCGGAGTGCACCATGTCATCGCCATCCGCGGCGACGATGACGAAGGTGTTGCCGCCCATGACGGGCTTTTTACCATCCGGGTTCTTTTCTAATGTCTCGCCGATGCCGGGCGCCTTCCACTCGGGGCCCTGGCTGTTGAAGCGCTCCGTCCACGACACGGGATCGTCCGCCTCGTCGCCGCCTTTCTCGATGCCGCCGGGCACGCCCATGTGGAAGATCTTGCTGACTCGCGCGGAGTAGTAGCCCGCGTTCTTGAAATGCTGCGCCCATGTCGCGCGGTCGCTGATGGCTGCGCGCGGGCTGTTGTAGCCCTGCACGCCCGTGGCATGCGGATAGTAGCCCGACATGAACGACGCCCGCGAAGGCCCGCAGTAGGTGCCCTGGCAATACGCCCGCGTGAACCGCATCCCGCGCGCCGCGAGACGGTCGATGTTTGGTGTCTGGCAGACTTTGTTGCCGTAGTATCCGAGCGCGGTGGACGTGAGGTCGTCCGAGATGATGAAGAGGACGTTCGGCTTCGCCGCTGAAGCGGAGAGCCAAGGGCTGAGGGCGAAGAGTAAAAGACAGAGGCTTTTCATGGCGTGGTTTGGGTCAGCCGGATGTCATCGATCTCGATGCCGGTCTCGCCGCCGTTTTGCATCCAGAGCAGCTTGCGCTTGGCGGCGTTGAAATTGGGCCGCGTGAGCGTTTTGGACCATTTCTGGCCATCCAGGCTGATGATGACCTCCTCGCCGCGGAAGACGAGTTTTACCTCGCGCCATGTGTTGGCGGTCAGATCGACTTTTTCGAGCGGAAAGACCTCGTTCAGCCGGTAAGCGCCGCTCTTTTTGTCCGGCGGACGGTTCTTTTGCAGCAGCGGATGCTGCGGGTCTTTCGTGTGGGCATCGACTTCGAGTTGAATGCCCTCACGCAGCAGTTTGACGCGCAGCATGTGGTCCTCGCTGCCGAAACCATCGTCGCCATCGACGAAGAACCACAGCCATCCACCCCGCTCGAGGTGCTGGTAGCGAAAGGAGATCGTGAGGTCCTTTCCCTCGACCGGCAGATAGACCATCGGCGGATATTTGCCTCCGCCGGAGCCGCGGGTCCACAGCACGCCATCACGCACGTTGGTGTTTTTGTTCGGGATCGGCGTCAGGAAGCGCTTCGCATCAAAGTCGGGGCCAAAGGTTTCGTGAATTGGCTCGGCAGCAAAGCTGCTGGAGATGAGGAGGAGGGCGAAAAGCGGGCGCGGCATGATGCGTGAACGCAATTGATGACCGCTTCTCGCCACCCACTCAGTGAAAGGCGAGCTTCTGCACGAACCAATACAGCGCCTGCTTCCACTCGGGCGCGTCGTGGGCGTGGTCGGTGACGTGCCAGATGTGCGGCACGTTTTTGGCGGTCATTTCGGCGTGCAGCTCCTGGCTGACGTGCAGCAAGCCGTCGCGGCTGCCGCAGGAGAGCCAGAGGAGCTTGAGTGGTTTCGCGGCGGCGGGATCAGGCAGCAGGTCTTCGATGCGTTTGGCGTTGGGACCGGAGGAGAAGGCACCGAGCCAACCAAAACGATCGAGATGCGCGAAGCCGATGTTCATCGTTTGTCCGCCGCCCATGGAGAGTCCGGCGAGAGCGCGGTGCTCACGGTCGCTTTGCACGCTGTAGCGTGATTCGATGGCAGGGATGATGTCATCGAGGAGATCGCGCTCGAAGACGAGGAAGGCGGGGATGTGTTTGAAGATGTCGCCGATGGGACGATCGTCCTTTTGGGCGCGACCATTTGGCATGACGATGATCATGGGCCGCGCTTTGCCGTCGGCGATGAGGTTGTCGAGCAGGACCTCCGGCTGCGCGTAGCGTGCCCACTCCGTCTCATCGCCGCCGATGCCGTGGAGGAGGTAGAGCACGGGATACTTCTTCTCCGACGAGTAGCCCGGCGGTGTATAAACATTCATCTTCCGCCGCGTGCCGACCGTTTTGGAGTCGTAGCTGATCATCTCCAGCTTTCCGTGCGGGATGTTGTCGCGTTTGGCATCCCAGCCTGCAGGTGGCTCGGGGAAGGCGGGTTTGTCGTCGGGTTTGAGCTTGATGGCACTCCACGACTCACGCGGCTGCGGTGGGATCTTGCTGCTTGGCGGCGCGGTGGGTTCCTGAGCCAGCGCAGCGGCTGTCGTGAGCAGGAGAAAATGGAGGACGGCTTTCATGGGGTTCAAAGATCACTTCTTGGCAACAGGTGCCGCGATCTCCGAGACGACGACCGATGTGTCGGGTGCCTTGCCGGAGTAAAACGAGATGTAGTGAATGTCTCCGATCACGGTGGCGTTCGCATTGCCCGCATCAAAGGTGACCTTGCTCCCGGTGGCGACGGCCTCGGAGCCGGGCCAGCTCAGCGGATGGTCAAACACGCGGCTGGGATCGACGACGCGACGGCGAAGGATGCCGCGACCGCGTTCATAGTAGTAATTGCTCAGCAGTCCCGTCTTCGAGTCGAGGATCAGGCTCGGTGTGGAGGCGGTGACATCGCTGATGTTGGTGCGAGTGCGCTTCCAAGTGGTTCCGTAGTCGGTGGAGACGATCTGGAACTGCGCGGGACCCGTCTCCGTCCGCGCGATGGCGAGGATCTTGCCATCGCCGAGGTAAACGGCGGCGGGTTCGGTCGGCCAGTCGGGTTTCAGCAAACCGGATTCGACCGGGATTTGCGTCCACGTTTTGCCATCGTCGCTGCTGGTCATCGTGCCCCAGGATTGCGTCGGCTTGTCGCTGTAATCGCCGCCGAACCACAGCGCCATGAGTCCGACTTTCGGCACGCTGAAGACGTCCGTGATCTGCATCGGGCGCATCGCGAGTGTCGGCGTCGCAAGGAGGGTGAAAGTGATTCCGTCGGCGCTGCGGTAGAGATCGTGATGCCATTCGTTTTTGCCGATCCGGCGCACCCAGAGCAGCATCGCGCCGGTGGAATCGAGCCCTTTCCCGACCGCGACCTCGCCGTAGCCCTTTGCATCGGCGACCACGGTCTCCGCCGTCCAGGTTTTACCGCCGTCGGTCGATGTGCGTGCATAAACAGCGCGATCATCGCTGGCGATGGTGTGGCCTTTGCCACGGCCATAAACGCACACAAGTTTTCCACCGATGGCCTGAAGCATCGGCCACGAATTGTAGCCGGGCACGTCCTGCACGACATGAGGCCTCGGGAGGGTCTTCAAAGGCGTCACCTTCACCGCGGCGAGGCCCGTGGGCTTGGTGAACGTGTCGCCAGGATCTCCCGGCTCCCGCTGAATGCGCACGGTGAGCGGTGCGTCGGGCACGACTTCGTAACAAGATTCCAAAACGATGGTCCGCGAGTGAAACGGCGCGGCAGGCAGCGCGGTGCGCACCGGTTTGCCGAGCGCATACCGCTCCGTGAACGGCGCGCCGTCCACCATCTGCGAAAGATGCACACGATACACGTCCTGAAACTCCGGACTCGTCGTCTCATCCGTCGTCGTCACGACGATCTCGACCTTCACCGCTGCGCAATCGCCGGGAAGCCCCGTCACCACCCCCGCCACCGACTGCCCCACCGTCCCACCCGACAACGACCACACCGGAATGTGCGTGGAGCCGCTCGACATCAGCACCAACGAAGGCTGGCCCGTCGCGATGGACATCTGGTTGGCATTCAGGCCGATGGAGGTCGGCTCGGCGCTGAAGCTGCACGCGACGGTGGTGAGCAGGATGATGAGAACGTAGCGGAGCTGAGGACGAAATCGCATGATGAATTGCAAAAGAGACAATGTCGCGGTCAACTCATGATCTCAATAGCCCCTTTCGTGGATGCATGCTATCAGACCAGCGATGATCGATCTGGCGTAAATGCCAGATCAAACTTGCTCTCTCGCATGCGGTCTAGAAACGCTTGGGTATCATGAGACAGCTTGAATTGAAGCTCCTCATCTGTGAGGGGCACGATGGTCAAAAGGCGGGTATTTGAGGCAACAAGGCAGGGGGCTTGATGGATAGAGGTTTCGGGTTTGGCTACTCCTGGCAAAAACATCAGTGCATTGAACCTGTCGGAGCCAAGGACCTCGTTTCCAAAGGAGCCGAGCGGAACGGTGTCGAATGGGTATATCGGACTACCTGTTTCCCAAGGATAGCGCGCGAACGATCTCAGCAGTTTCTGGAACCGCTCATGATGATGTTTGGTGTAAAGCACCAGCTCAATGCGTCCGAAGTCCCCACCTCCAGGCTGAATGGCATCACTCATTCCACCGGTGACATAAGCGTGTTCATCCCGAGGAGCAGCCCACGTGAAGTGATAAACATCAATGTGATGCGGCAGAGGGATCAGTTCATGATAGACCGATCCGATAGGACCAAATACGCGGCTGTAGGCCTCCTCTCGTTCACTTCGATCGGAAGGTTTTTCTGCAAGAAACTGGGAGCTGTCGCCAAAATCCGTTTCTGGGTTTGTAGGCGGGGATGAGAAACCATGGTTCTCGGTGAGCCACGAGGCCATGCCCTCTGGCCATTCCGAGGAGGGTATGGTCTGAGCGATACACGTGACAGGGTCCACCAATATCGGAAGCAGTCGGCTGGTGATGCGCCCCTCCGGCAGGTGCGCACGATGCATCAGAAACGAACTGCCTTTGTAGTCCTTTGAGCGCTGTTGCCATTCCTCCGGAAGCTTGAAGCCCCGGTGATACGACATGTCATTCCGAAGGTCCTCCCACCAATCCGTCTCACGTTGCGTCCACCCTGGCCCAGGAATGATGCATGCCCACAGGTGATGAAGCCTCTCTGTCAGAACGGGCAACTCATTCACAGCCTCATCGTCAGGAGCAGTGGCAGAGAAGATCAGTGTGGCAGGACAGTCGTCGGTTCCCGGCTCGTAGAGTATGGCATTGGCTCGCACCACATGCCCCCACACAACCACCCCATGCTTCCATAGTGACTTCTGACCTCTGATGACCTCCTTCATCGGCTCATCGGCAACCTTCGCCTGCGCCATCCATGACGGCTCTGGAACAGCGAATGGTGATGGCCTAAACCAACCTAGGGAGCGAGGTGGTGATCCAATCTTTGAACGTATCTGATTCAGGAAGAATGCTTCAGACATGGAGTGACAATCTGACATCGTTTCGCAATGGCGCGCAAGATGAGTATCGGCAGAAAATTGCTGCGGCGCGTCAGAAGGCTCCAAGGGGGCCTTGGGCGACGACGGCCGAAACGATGAAAGCCATACGGGAGGGCGAGGAGGATTGAGATGGCCTGGGTCATCGATACCTCCGCGGTGGTCGATCTGATCACTGGGGACCCTCTGTTCGAACCCACCTCAACGGCCTGTCTGCAAAATCATCTCCATGACGGCCTTGTGATCAGTCCCGTCACGTTTGTGGAGCTGGGGCCTTGGTTCTCAGGCGACGATGCGGCGGCGGAAGCGTTCTTGAAGTCGGCGCACATCGGCGCGTCCGAGTTCTGGAGTCCTGCAGATACCCTGCTGGCACATCGTCTCTGGCATCAGTTCCAACAGCGCCGTCGGCAAATGCAGGTGGCGAAACGTCCGGTGGCTGACGTGCTGATCGCGGCATTTGCTGAGCGTTTTCAAGGCATCATCACCCGCAATGCGGCTGATTTTCGCAACATCCTGCCGACACTGCGAATCATCGAGCCCTGATCGCGCCTCATTGCCACGCCACCCGCAAAAACTCCAGCGCAGGGCCTTTCCAGAGCGGGACTTCGTTGGCTGGGAGGCCGTGGCTGGCGCAGAGGCCGAGTTGATCGATTTCGGACCAGCTTGTCGGTGAGCCTTCGGCGGAGGTGAAGTCACTCAACGCGAGCGTGAGGGTTTGCGGAGCGTCGGAGCCTTGGATCTCGCGCTCGCAAGAAAAGGCTCCTCGTCCGGCGATCAAGCTACTCCCCCAGGACACCGATTTCCGCCGCGCTGGCGAGTTCGTTGATCTCGCGGTGCTCGGAGAGGATGCGGAGCAGGACGTAGCGGCCGGTCGCGGGCGTGCAGGCGATGGTTTGCGGGGTTTTGATCTTTTGCAGCGATGTTTTGACGGCAGCGGTGCCGAAGGCGCCGGGTTTGTCGCTGATGGCGAATTCCACATCCTTCGCCGCGCCGTTCCAGCCGCCATCCTGACGGCCGAGATAGACGAAGCCGCGAATCTGGCGCGGTGCGCCGAGATCGATGACCAGCTCGTGCGGCGGCCTGGCGATGCCGTCGCTGAATTTCGAGTGCCAGAGCGTGTCGGGATCGCCGTCGATCGCGTTGGCGGCGAATTTGCTGTTGCCGGTGTTCTCGCTGCTCACGCGGATGATTTTCCAGTCCTTCGATGGGAGCAAGCCGTCAACGCGCATCACAGCGGCGGATTTGGCGTTCTTCTTTTTGCCTCCGCCGGGCGTGGGATTGTAGTCCGGGTCGTCCTGCCTGCCGAATTTTGCGCGGCGGTCGCGCTCATGGCGGTCGGTGCGGCTGAAGGTGCCTTCACGCACGGGTTCATGGGCTTTTTCTGCGAGCGCGGTGAGTTTGGCGAGCACGTCGGGCTTGTTCGCGGCGAGGTCTTTGCACTCGGACGGATCGGTGGCGAGGTCGTAGAGTTCCCAGGCGGCGTTGGGCTTGCTACGGACGGCACGCCATGTTCCCTGGCGGATGGCGGTCCAGCCATTGATCTCCCAGTAAAGATACTCGTGCTGCTTTTGCGCCGCGTTTTTGCCGAGAAACGTGGGCAGGAGCGAAAGGCCGTCGGTGTCCGCGGGTGCGGTGGCTCCGGTGACCTCCGCGACGGTCGGTAGGATGTCGGGGAAGTAGCCGAGGAAGTCGCTGACGCTGCCGGGCGCGATCTTGCCAGGCCAGCGCGCGAGGAAGGGCACGCGCAGGCCGCCCTCGTAGAGAGTGCCCTTGGTGCCGCGATACTCGACGCCGCTTTGCGGGTCTTTGTTGCCACTGTGAACGCCGCGCGGGTGCTCCGGCGACTTGAAGTAATCGTTCGCGCCGTTGTCGCCGCTAAACATGAGCAGCGTGCGCTCATCGAGGCCGAGTTCTTTGAGCAGCGCGATGATCTCGCCGACCTGGCGGTCGATCATCGTCACCATGGCCGCGTAGCGACGCGCATCCTCCGGCCAAGGCTTGTCTTGGTAGAGCGCCCACGCGGGATCAGCGTCGGGGATTTGAAAATTGCCGTGCGGCGGCGTGTAAGGCAGAAACGCGAAGAAGGGCTGCTGCGCGTGCTCGCGGATGAACTTCATCGCCGCGTCGTGGATGACGTAGTGCGAGTAGGTTTTGCCGGTGGCGCCTTGATTGCCTTCCAGCGGCACTTCCTCGCTGTTTTGAATGAGATACGGCGGGTAGTAGCTGTGAGCGTGCACCTGGTCGTAGTAACCGAGGAAGGTGTCGAAGCCGTGCTTCTCCGGCACGCCGGTGGAGTCGCGCCCGCCATTGCCCCACTTGCCAAAACCGCCCGTGGCATAGCCGAGCGGCTTCAAAATCGACGCGATGGTGGCTTCATCTGCCCGCAGCGGCGTGCCGCCGCCGTTTGAGCGCACGCTGGTGTGGCCGCTGTGCTTGCCGGTGAGGAAGCAGCAACGCGTGGGCGCGCACACGGACGATCCCGCGAAGAGGTTGTTGAGGCGCATGCCCTCCGCCGCCATGCGGTCGAGATTCGGCGTCTGGATGTTTTTTCCGCCCATGAACGCCGGCTCGTAGTAGCCGAGCTCGTCGGCCATGAGGTAGATGACGTTCGTCCGCGGCGCGGACACGGCAGAGAGCAAGGGGACAAGGGCGAAGAGGAGAAGATGGGGTTTCATGATGGCGGCTCCTGTTCAACGAACGTGCTGCCGGAGAAGTACCTCCTCTTTGACAAGATCGCGCCTGTCAAAAAGCCGGCCGCGCCAGCCCAGGCGGGCAACAGATGAAGGGTGTCGGTGTAGCCAATCGGGTAATGCACGCCGACAGCCACGGAAAATCCGGCAAACGCGGAAACGACCACCACCTGCCATGCATGAACTGAGGGAGGTGCTTTCCAAATGATGCCGAGCAGCAAAATGCCCGTGGTCAGGACTCCGCCGCCGAAGCCCGCGCGATCGTGGGCGATGAGCGGGACGAGCCGCGGGTTGATCGCGTGCAGTTCCTCGCGCGTGTAGCCCACGAATGCGAGATCGCTCGGCACAAAGACCTCCGTCATGCCGACAAACATGATCGTCATTCCCGCCCCGATCAGACCCAGCGACGAGCCTATCCAGACGAGCCTGCCGATGCCTTCGCGGCTCATCCAGTTCTCCGGCTTCCACCCAGGTGCCGCATTGACGCCGCCTGGACACCGGCGGCGCGTGAGCACAAGCGCAGCGACAGCCACCGGCAGAAGCAGCAGCGTGGCCCATGCATGCCAGAGATCGAGATAACCGTAGCCGAGGTAGCAGAGAAAGCTGCCAAAGCCGGTGATGAACGAGGTGAGAAGCAGCCACCATGCCCAGCTTTCCCCTTGCTGGATTGGGAATAACGCAAGCCAGGCATAAAGCGCCGCCAGGGAGATCAATACCGCGCCAAACGACGCACGGTCATGAATCATGAAATGCACAACGCGGCATTCATTCAGGCCGCAGAGCGCGGACGGCTGCATGCCGAGAAACGCCACGTCGTGCGGCAGAAACTCGCCCGTGCATGACAGGAACAGGGCCACACCACCGGCAAACGCCAGAGCTCCGGCCGTCAGAAGCAGCAAAGGTCTCCCGTCACCTGTGATCGCTCCGAGGAAGGACTGGCCGGGCTCCATCATCGTTGTGACGTTTGTTCGATCAACAAACGGGCGTGATCAGCTCACGCCCCGCGAAGTGGGCGGCCAGGTTGTCCAGGACGAGATTTCCCATGGCGCAGCGGGTTTCGTGCGTGGCGCTGCCGACGTGGGGGAGGAGGACGGCGCGTTCGCAGTTCAGGAGCGCCGCAGGCACGCGGGGCTCGTCTTCGAAGACATCAAGGCCGGCGGTGCGGATCACGCCGTTGTTGAGCGCGGTGATGAGCGCGGTCTCATCGACGACACTGCCGCGCGCGATGTTGATGAGCGTGCCTTCCGGCCCCAATGCGGTCAAAATGGCCGCGTTGACGATTTTTTGCGTCTCCGGGCCTCCGGGGCAGGCGACGATCAAAAAGTCGCTTTCAGAGGCGAGGGCCTTCAAATCGTCGAAATAGGCCCAGGGGACGTTTTGCGGCCTCCGGCCATGGTAGGCGATCTTCATGCCGTGCGCTTCCAGGCGATGCGCGATGGCTTTCCCGATGCGTCCGAGCCCCAAAATGCCCGCGACCTTGCCGCGAAGCGCATGGGCGAGCAGGAAGGCGCCGCCGGGCCATTTTCCGTCGTGAAGATAGCGGTTCGATTCGACAAGGCGGCGGCTGGTCATGAGCACGAGGGCCACGGCGATGTCCGCGACGTCATCGGTGAGCACATCCGGCGTGTTGGTGACGCGGATGCCGCGCTCACGACACCACGGGATCGGGACACCGTCGTAGCCGACGCCCATCACACTGATGATTTCGAGCGCGGGCAGGCGCTCCAGCAAGGCAGTGGTGAGAACCGTGCCGCCGAGAGGGACGAGGGCGCGGATGCTCTCGAAATGCGGTTCCGCGGCGGCCAGTTCGTGGCAGACATAGGCGCTTTCGAGCGGCTGGCGGAGAAAATCCGGCAGCGGGGCGGCGAGGAGCACCGCAGGGCGTGCTTCACTCATGGCTGCGGCTTGGTCGAGGGCTGCGGGGCCTCCGGCTCGAAGTCGAGCACGTCCTGGTGCGTGCGCAGGGCCTTGCGCGCCTGGTTGAAGAAGGAGCTGAGATCCTCCGTGTTCTGCTGGCGCTTTTCATCCAGGTAATCGTGGAGCTTCTTGATCTGCGCGTCTGCGTCGAGACTGACGGCCGCCATGGAGCGCTGCGCCTTCTGGTACACTTCTGTAAAGACGCCCTGCGCCTGCTCGAAGGCCACGCGCGCGCCCTCGCTGCGCTCGTACTCTTTTTCCGCCTCGCGAAACTCCTTGCTGAAGAGGCGCTTGAAGAAATTGCCCTTCGGTTTTTCGGCCTTCTTCGCCGCCTGGGCCTCAAAGTAGTCCTGCAGCTCCTTGAACTCCTGCATGGGCTTCTGGTACTGCTTCTTCAAGTAACCGAGGCCGGTGGTGATGATCGTGAGACGCTCGACATCCGCCTTCGAGAGCGCCTGGCCGGCCTTCACCTTCTCCTCCAGGGTGTTGATGTAGCCGAGCGTGGCCTTGTTTCCCTCAAAGATGTTCTCGAACTCCTTCGCGGCCGCGGCGAGGCGTTTGCGCTCGTCCTGGCGCATGCCGGAGACGGCGCGCTCATGTTCCTGATTCAGCAGGTCGATGGCTTTTTGATGCTGCGCGGCCTGCGCGGTGAGCGTGCGCTGGAGCTCGTCATCCTTGGCCTTCAAGGCGGTGTCGTGCTCCGTTTTCAGGCGTGCGAGCTCGGTGCTCAGCGCGTCATTGTCCGTGCGCGCCTGGAACAGGAACCAGCCCAGCACCCCGGAGGCAAGGACGCTGAGAACGAGCAGGGCGGCGAGGTTTTTGATCGCAGTCATGCGGCATGTGTCCGCGCTTCCAGCGGGAGGCGCAAGGTGATTCCTTGGGCCATCATTGCGCGGGGATGCGCAGCTCGAAGACGGTCTCGTCCTCCCGGCTGCCAACGAGGCGCAGCGTGGCATGGCTGGCACGGGCAAACTCGGCCGCGATGTTGAGCCCGAGGCCGAAGCCGTCCGTCTGGCGGTTGTGGGCCTTGTCCCCGCGGAAGAAGCGCTCGAACAGACGTGGCTGGATGTCCGCGGGAATGGCAGGCCCGGTGTTGCGAATGGTGAAGACGGCGTGGCCTTCGTCGCGCGCGAGGCTCAGTTCCACCTGGCCGTCGGGACGGTTGTACTTGATGGCATTGCTGAGGAGATTCTGATGGATCTGGTGGACCAGGGCGCGGTCGGCGTGGATGAAGATGCCCGGCTGGATGTCGCTGCGCAGCGTGAGGGCGGCGGCCTCGCAAAGGATTTCACCGTCCTCCAGCAGGCGTGAGAGATCCGCGCTGAGATCATAGGTCTCCGGCCGTGTGGGCAGGCGCCCGGCATCCGCCTGGGAGAGCAGCAGGAGGCTCTGGGTGATGGTTTTGAGCCGCGCGGCCTCCTCGAACAGGCTGGCAAAGCGCTCGTGCTCCGCGCTTCCGGGCGCGGTGTGCCGCAGGGCATCATCAAGGCTGGCGAGCATGACGGCCAGCGGTGTCTTGAGCTCGTGGGACGCATCCGCTGTGAAGCGCACGGCTTGCTGGAAGCTGGCCTCCAGGCGTTCCATCATGCCGTTGAGCACGGCGATGAGCTGGGCGAACTCCCGGTCGTCATCTCGGCTCAGCGGGATCCGCTCCGCCAGATCACTGGCGGTGAGGCGCTGGGCGGTGGCCACGACACGCTCCAGGGGCCGCATGGCACGCTTGGAGGTCCACAGCGCGCCCACACCGGCCAGCGTGAGACCGATGAAGCCCGCGCCGGCATACCAGACCGCCATCCGGTTGGTCTCGCCGTGCAACTCATCAAGCGAGATGCCAACGAACATGGTGTAATGCGGATTGCTAAACGCACCCCAGCGCCAGTCCACGCCCCCGGAGCGCGCGTTGAACATCAATGGATCACGCACCATCGGCATCTGCGGGCGGAAGCGCACGCCGCGGTTGCGTTGCTGGCCTTTGGCGGGTTTGGGCTCCAGCTCAGGCAGCCCCAGCAGGTCGCCGAAGTCATCGCGGTCTCTCGGCGGCGCCGGCGGCCGTCTGCCCGCCTCCGGATTCGGCTCGCCAGGCATGGGAGGCGCGTCGAGCAGCTCCTGCTCGGTCGGAAAGGCGCTGCGGAAATAGGCGTCGAGGTCCGCCGGCGCGCCCTGCGTGGTGTAGATCGTGGTTCCCAGGACGTGCTCCTTCACCACCATGACAGCCGGCGCCTCCCCGGTGACAGGGGAGAACACCGCGTCACTGACAGCCTGGAAATCCTCGACCGTGGTGCGCGGGTCGATGCGGTTCCACACGCGCTGCGCCTGGGCGGTGATGCGCGCATCCACGCTGCGCTCCAGTGTGCGGCTGGCATGCCACCATGCGGCCGCGCCAAAGGCCGCCACGAGGGCGCCCGCGACAAAAATGGTTTGCAGCGCCAGGCGGACACGAAAGCTGCGTGTGGAGGACGGCCGGGTCATCAGCGTGGAGTTTCAGGCCTCGGACGCGGCCATGCACGCGGATAAATGCCTTTTAATGAGGACCCGCATGGTGGCGTCATGCGCAGCCTCTCCAATGCCGTCATTCACCCCGCGCACACCATGAACCTGCCCGCCGAACCCACCCGCCCCGCCTCCACCGACGCCACGCACGACCACACCGCCGGCGCACGCCTTTACCGCCGGCACTTCGCCCCCTTGTGCGCCTTTGCCCGTGCGCGCGGCTGCGAGCCCCACGACGCGGAGGATGCCGTGCAGGAGCTCTTCGCACGGCTGGTGTCGCAAGGGCAAATCGAGCGCGCCGCGACGATCCCGGACAACGGGGAGCAGTCCGCCTTCCTCCTGGCGCGTCTCCGCACCGTGCTCATCAAGCGCTGGCAGTTCCGCACCCGCCAGCGCCGCGGCGGCGGCTGCGTCTGCTTTTCCCTGAACGATGACGAGGGACGGACGATGGACGTGCCGGACGCGCACGCCACGCCGGACCGCGAGCAGGATCGTGACTGGGCGCGCGCCGTGCTCGAAAAAGCGCTGGAGCGCATGAATGTGGAACTCTGCGCCGCAGGCCGGCCCGAGGTCTGGCGGCGTCTGGAAAGTGATCTCGTGGAGGAAACCCCCAGGCAGGAGGTGCAAAGCGGCGCTCTGCGCGCGGCGCTTTGCCGGGCGCGCCGCCGCCTCCGCGATTTCATCCGCGAGCAGACCGGCACCAGCACCGAGGACGCCGCGCGCATGCTCGGCGCCGCCCTGGCGTAAATTCGGTCACTCCAGGCGCGCGGGCCCCGCCCACCGCGTGGCGATCCAGCCCGTCACGAGCACGGTGAGGAGTGGTGCCAGGCCGATTTTGAGGTTCGCGCCGATCCACGGCAGCGTTTCACCACGGTTCAACGCATCCGACGTGATCGTGAGAGCGGTGAAGTACTTCAAACCGAAGACCCAGCCCGCATGCAGGCCAAAAGGCAGCCACAAGCGGCCGGTCACCAGCCGCGCGCGCGCCAGGACGGCGCCCACGGCGGCCAGCGTGAGGAATTCCGCCACGAACACGCGCCAGTCACCGAATCCGCTGAAAAGCCGCGCCAGCACCGCAAAGCCGCTATGCCAGCGCACATCGGTGTCCGCGAGCTGCCAGTCCCCCGGCGGCCGCAGGAAGTGAACAATGGCAAAAATGAAGACGCACCAGCCAAAGGCCGCGCGCGCGCTCATCGTGCGCAGCAGGATGCCCAGCAGCGCGCCACGGAAAAACAGCTCCTCCACCGCCCCCGCGCCAAACGCCGCCGTCAGGTGCGTGGACAGCCGCAACCACGCCGCGTCAGGCTTCAGCGCATACACGCCGCCCTGGATGAAAACCAGCCCCAGCCCGAAAAGCAGGCCCGCGGCCAGCGCAAAACCGGCCAGCGCCTCGAGCAGGCCGGATTTCACCGGCGCAAAGGAGGGAAACACACCGCGCTCCAGCCGGATGGCGCGCAGCAGCGGCCAGATCAGCACGAGGGCCAGCACCAGCACCGCGCGGTTGAAGTACCGTGTGAAATGCGCGCGCCCGATCTCGCCCAGCAGCCATTTCACCGCTGCCAGCTCCCGCAGCGCGGGGGAGTCCAGCAGCCAGCGCTGCGTCCCCTTCCCCAGGTCAAAGAGCAGCGGCGCGAACAGCGCCCCGCCCACCAGGACGGCGGCGAGGTAGGCAAACAGGGGCGGCAGGGCGGAGCGTGGCTGGCTGAGAGGTTGCATGCGCGCCCGGACTATCGCATGCTGGCACAGGACGAATCCATGAGAAAAAACCAGGCTCACGAATGGCACGATCGAATCGAAGACGGCAGGAAGCGCTATGTGCGCGCCTACTGGGACTTCCGCAACTGGGTCTGGCACTACCTGATCGAGCCGGACATGCCCGCCTGGGCCCCGCTGGAGCAGCCCACCGACGAGGACTGGCTCATGCTGCGGGACTCGATGTTCCGCAAATACCAGCGCAAAAAGTACCCCCTCAAATACATCGAGATGGTGGACAAGATCCTCGCGGAAAAAGGCATCACCCCTCCGGCCCCCCTCTGAGACCACGCTCCCGGCACCACTGCGAGGAAGGAGTTCATCAAGCGCAGCACGTGCCCCGCCGAAAGCCTCAATTCGAGTCGCGTTTGCCTTGGTGAGATATAGCACGCCGCGCAGGCCCGTAGTGGCATGGCTCATGAAATTCTCCGCCGCGCTCCTTCTTCTCTCGATCACGCTTCAAGCCGAGGACTGGCCTCAATTTCGCGGCGGCAACTCCAGCGGCGTCTCCAGCTCCAAAAACCTGCCGCCATCCTTTTCTGCGGACTCGAATGTGGCCTGGAAAGCCAAACTCGGCGACGGCATCGGCTCTCCCATCGTGAAAAACGGCCGCGTCTTTGTCACCGCGATGACCGGCGATCAAAAAGCCGCCGTGTTCGCCTTTGACGCCGCCAACGGCTCTCCCGCCTGGCGCACGGACTTCGACACGGGCAAGCTGCCGCGCATCACACCGCCGAACAGCCACGCCTCCTCCACACCCGCGACGGACGGTGAACGCGTGTTCGTTCATTTCAGCACCATCGGCATCCTGGCCTTCGATTTCGCCACGGGAAAAGAGGTCTGGCGCTACGCGATGCCAAAGCCCGCCTACCTCATGGACTGGGGCGCGGCCGCGTCACCCGTCGTGCATGACGGCATGGTCATCTTTTGCCAGGACGACGACCTCGCGCCCTTCCTCGTGGCCGTCGATGCCCGGACCGGCAAAGAAAAATGGAAGACGCTGCGGAAGGACATGCTCGCCGGTTACGCCACGCCCGTGCTCTGCACCGCAGGCGGCCGCACGGATCTCGTCGTCGCCGGCAGCGGCAAGATGAAGGGCTACGATCCCGCCACTGGCCGCGAGATCTGGACCTGCAACACGCTGCTGCGCACCATCATGGTCTCCCCCGTCGTGCATGACGGCGTCATCTACATCGCCGTGCAGAGCTACGGGGATGCCACACGCACGCTGAAGCACGCGCTGCTCGAATGGCTCGACACGAACCAGGACGGCATCCTCGCGCGCGAGGAGACGCCGAAGGAATTCCACGAGCGTTTTGACGCCTCCGACAAGAACAAGGACAAACTCATCGGCCCCGAGGAGATCGACACCGCCTTCCAATCCCCCGACAACATGGCCGCCGGCGGAAACATCATCCAGGCCATCAAAGGCGGCGGCGCCGGCGACGTGACCAAGACCCACGTCCTCTGGAACCTCGATCATAAAACGCCATCGAACCTCTCCTCGCCTCTCTTTTACAACAACCGCCTCTACCTCGTGAAAAGCGGCGGCATGTCGAGCTGCTACGATGCCAAAGACGGCAAAAACCTGTGGGAGCGCAGCCGCCTCGGCAATTTCGGCGATTATTACGCCTCGCCCGTCGCCGCGGACGGCCGCGTGTACATCGCGGGTAAAAACGGCTTCGTCGTGGTGCTGCAGGACGGCCCGGAGCTGAAAGTGCTTGGCAAAAACGACATCGGTGAGGAAATCATCGCCACACCCGCCATCGCGGACGGCCGCCTCTTCATCCGCACGCGCGAAAACATCTTCTGCATCGCCAACCCATGATCAAGACGACTCTCCTTTGCCTGCTGCTCGCCGTCACCGCCTCCGCAGCGCCCAAAGTGACCTTTCTCATCGGCCCCAAGGCCCCGCCGCTCGACAAAGCCGCCGCCGAGCAGCTCGCGGGCGATTTCAAAGCGCTGTTTGACGCCGAAACGACCGTCACCACCACTGCGCCGGCCGATTCGACGAATCTCGTGCTCGTCGGCAGCCCGCTCTCGAATCCAGCCATCAAGGCCGACGCCTGGCCGAAAATCGGCGAGCAGGGCATCGTCATCCAAAGCACCCCGGCCGGTCTCATCGTCGGCGGAGGCTGCCCGCCGGCCACGATGTGGGCCGTGGCGGAATTGAGCCATCACTTTGGCATCCGCCATCTTTTGAGCGGTGACCTTCTGCCGGTCGAAAAGCCCGCCTTCAAGCTCGACGGCCTCTCCATCGTGATGGAGCCGAAAATCCTCAAGCGCGGCTGGAGCATGTTCAACGGCATCGCCACCGGCGCGGAGTCGTGGGGAAAGGACGAGCACCTCGCGCTGCTGCGCCAGCTCGTGAAACTCAAATTCACCCATGTCCTGCTGCCGAAAAAATCGCCGCCGGTGCCGCTGGTCGCCGTTGATGGCGACACCGGCGGTCGCAAGGCCTTCGCCGGCGCGAAATCCTTCCCCTCCGGCGATCCCGTGCCTGACCTGACGAAAGATGCCGCCGCGCTCGGGCTCGTGCCTGTCGCGCTCGATTTCGTCACGCACTCGCTCGGCGCGCGCGCACCGTCCGTGCTGCCGCAGTTCCAGCCCGGCGATCTCGACCGGCGCATGCGTTCCATCCTCAAATTCAAAAGCGGCGGCTTCATGGCCGGTGCGCAGATGCCCGGTGATCTCAGCGCGGCAGCCTATTTCACCAGCCGCGTGTCCTTTGACGACAAAATCACCGCGCCGCAGGCGCTGGCCGGTCTTGTCACCCCCATCTGCGGCGATGGAGTGGCGGAGCGCGTGCAGAAAGGCTTCGATCTCATCGCCCAGGCGGCGAAACTCATCGAGACGAACGATCCCGACCTCGGCGTGCCGAACGCGCAGGTGCTGAAACGCCACCTCGACTCCAAAGACGCGCTCCCCGCCTGGATCACCGAGGCCAAAACGCACTACGCCGGTGCGATGAACGAGATGTACCGCGCCAACACCCGTGCCCGCGAAGGCGCGCGCAGCTACACGCTGCATCTCGCGAAGCGTCTCGAGTTCACCGTTCATTTCTTCACCGCGCTGGAGGCCGTGTATGCCTCCCACGACGCCGCCAAACGCGCCGAATCCCTCGAGGCCGCCGTCGAGGCGCTCTACAACGCCCTCAACTCCCTCGCCGACGCCGCCCGCAACAACAGCGAGCGCGGCGCCATCGCCCTTCTCAACGAAAACGGGCTGCGCGTGCTCATGAAGGCGCTGGAATGAAAAAGCCCGTCACCAGGAAAACAAAACGCACCGCTCCCGCGAAAGCGGGCGCGATCGTGAGCTTCCAATCGCTCGTGGACGCCATCCAGCACGTCCATGCCGAAAGCGCCGCCGTGGTGAACCGCACGGTGAACACGACGCTCACGCTGCGGAACTGGGTCATTGGGGCATATATCCACCACTACGAGCTGAACGGTGCCGATCGCGCGAAGTACGGGGAAGGGCTTCTTGATGCTCTTGCGCAAAAACTCGCCGCAAAAGGCATGCGTCGAATCGATGAGCGCGAGTTGAGGAGGTTCCGGCTTTTTTATCAAACCTATCCTGCCATTCGGGAGACACTGTCTCCTGAATTCATCCATCTGATGCCAAAAGGAATTTGGCGGTCATTGACCGCCGAATCCGTTGGTTCACCAGAGAATGACATTTGGCAGACACCGCCTGCCAAAATCCTACCTCACAGAGAACTGGCAATTCGGGAGTCAGTGTCTCCCGAATTGAGAGCACCACTCCCGATGCTGGTAACTCGGCTATCTTTCAGCCATATCGCAGAACTCCTCGCCATCGACCAGCCGCTCAAACGTGCCTTCTACGAGATCGAGTGCATCCGTGGCAACTGGTCAGTGCGGGATTTGAAGCGGCAGATCGGGTCGTTGTATTTTGAGAGGTCGGGGCTGTCGAAGGACAAGGAAAAGCTCTCGAAGATGGTAAATGAGGGCATTGAGGCGGCGGAGCCGAAGCTGGCGATCCGTATGTTTTTGAGTTCCTCGGGCTGCGGGCGAAGGACGCGGTGGCGGAGAGTGATCTGGAGGCGGCGCTGATCGAGCACATGCGGGAGTTTTTGCTGGAACTGGGCCATGGCTTCTGCCTGGAGGCACAGCAAAAGAGCATCGTGATCGGCAAGACGCGCGGGTTTGTCGATCTGGTCTTCTACCACCGCATCCTGAAGTGCCATGTGCTGGCGGAACTCAAGATCGAGCCCTTCACGCATGAGCACCTCGGCCAGCTCAACACCTACGTGACTTGGTATCGCGAGCACATGATGTCACCGGGCGACAATCCGCCCATTGGCCTGCTGCTTTGCACCGACAAGGACCACGCGCTGGTGCGCTACGCCACGGCCAGCGTGGACAACAAGCTCTTCGTCTCGAAATACGCCGTCGAACTGCCGTCGCAGAAGGAGTTGGAGACCTTCCTGCATGCGAAGCACCTCGAAATGCTCGGCAAAACCTGAAACGTCAACACCATGCCCGTCCTCGACCTCTTCAAACTCGACGGTAAACGCGCGCTCATCACGGGTGGATCGCGCGGCCTCGGTCTGGAGATGGCGCGCGCCTTGGGCGAGGCGGGAGCCCAAGTCATCATCACCGGCTCCAACGCGGACAACCTCCACAAGGCCTGCGAGGAGCTTTGCAGCGAGGATTTGCACGTCACGTCGATCCAGGCCGATCTCTCCAAACCCGAGGAGGCGGAGAGATTGTGCGATGTCGTGCTGAAACAACACGCGCCGATCGACATCCTCATCAACAACGTCGGCGGCCGCCGCATCAACACGCCGACGGAGGATCTGGCGCTCGAAGACTGGCAGCGGATCATCGATTTGAACCTCACGCAGGCCTTCATCCTCACGAAGCGCCTCGGTGGCGCGATGATCCCGCGAAAATGGGGCCGCATCATCAACATCGCCTCCATCAATGCATTATGGCCCGGCAAGGCGATGCGTGGACGCAGCTACGAGACCTCCAAAGGCGCGCTGGCGATGTTTACCAAAGCCGTGGCAGCGGATTGGGCCGTGCACGGCATCACCGTGAACGCCATCGCGCCCGGTCCGTTCATGACGGACGCGAATCGCCGCTGGATCGGCGAAAAGCCCGAGTTTGAAGGCGAAGTCGCCGCCAGCATCCCCATAGGCCGCTGGGGCCGCCCGGAGGAGATTGGCCCGCTCGCTCTGTATCTGGCCAGCGAGGCCAGCAGCTTCATGACGGGCAGTGTTTTGGTGCTGGATGGCGGGAAGCTGCTTTGGTGATTTTCATTCCATGACAAACAAACACGAACTCCGCGGCGTTCTGCCCGTTTTCCAGACTCCCTGGCTTGACGATGAGACGCTCGATCTCGAAACGCTCGAACGTGAGATCGCGTGGCTCTACGACTGCGGCGCGAATGGGATCGTGATGGCGATGGTGTCGGAGACGTTGCGGCTGGACAGCGAGGAACGCGAGCAGTTGGCGACGGCGGCGTGCCGGTTTGGCAAGGAGCGAGGTGTGGTGGTGATCAGCGTGGGCGCGGAGTCGTCGAAGGTGGCGGAGCGGTATGCGAAGCACGCGGAAAGTGTCGGCGCGGACGCGGTGATGGCGATTCCGCCGGTTTCCATCGGCATTGGCGAAAGCGAGTTGCTGGCGTATTACACGCGCATCATCCAGGCGATACGCATTCCCGTCATCGTGCAGGATGCGAGCGGCTATGTGGGCAAACCGATGCCGATTGCGATGCAGGCGCGGCTGTTGGACGAGTTCGGACCGGAGCGTGTGCAGTACAAGCCGGAGGCGAGCCCCATCGGGCCGAAGCTGAGCGAATTGCGTGATGCGACGAAGGGCCGCGCACGCGTGTTTGAGGGCACGGGAGGCATCGCGCTGGTGGATTCGTTCAAACGCGGCGTGGTGGGCACGATGCCGGGCGCGGACCTCATTCGCGGCCTCGTTCCGCTCTGGAAGGCGCTGGAGGCTGGCGATGCGGAAAAGGCGGATCGCATCCACGGGCCGCTTTCGGCCCTGATCTCGATGCAGACGAGCCTCGACGGCTTTCTGGCCGTGGAGAAGCATCTGCTCAAACGCCAGGGCATCTTCAAAAACACGCTCGTGCGCGGTCCAGTGGGCTTCAGGCTCGATGCAGAGACGACGCGAGAGGTGGAGCGTCAATTCGACCGCATGATCGCGGCGGCGGAACTCTGAGCATCAAATGCCGCTCATGATGCCGTCGTCGGTGACCTGGATGCGCTCGGCGGCGGGCACTTTGGGCAGGGCGGGCATGCGCATCATGGTGCCGGTGAGGGCGACGAGGAAGCCGGCGCCGTTCGCGATTTCAAAGTCGCGCACGGTGATGGTGAAGCCACGTGGACGGCCGCGCTTTTTCGCATCGTCAGAGAGGCTGTCCTGCGTCTTCGCCATGCAGAGCGGCAGCCTGTCAAAACCACTGCGGGCAAAGAGCGCGAGCTTTTCCTTCGCCTCACCGGTGAGATGCACGCCATCCGCGCCGTAGATGCGCGTGGCGATCGCGTGGAGCTTTGATTCGACGCTGTCGTCGGTTTGATAAAGAAACGGCAGCGGAGCGGACTCCGGCGGCAGCGCGGCGAGCACCTTTTCGGCGAGTTGCACGGCTCCGTCGCCGCCGTGGGCAAAGACATCCGCCGTGGCGCTGGGAACACCTCGCGCGGCGCAGAACTCATTTACCAGCGCGAGTTCGTCCGCGTGGTCGTTCGTGAAGCGATTGACCGCCACGATGACCGGACGGCCAAACTGCGCGGCGCTGTCGAGATGCGCGGCGAGATTCTCCAATCCGCGCTGCAGCGCGGCGCTGTCCGGCTGCGTGAGCGTGTCGAGCGCGGCTCCGCCGTGCATTTTGAGCGCGCGAATCGTGGCCACGATCACAATCGCCTCCGGCGCGAGACCGCTCTGCCGGCATTTGATGTGCATGAACTTCTCCCCGCCGAGATCGAAGGCGAACCCCGCCTCCGTGACGGCGAGATCGGCATGCGCGAGCGCCATGCGCGTGGCGAGAACGGAGTTGCAGCCGTGCGCGATGTTCGCAAACGGTCCTCCATGCAGAAAGGCGGGCACGCCTTCCACGCTCTGCACGAGATTCGGCATCAAGGCATCACGCAACAGCGCCAGCATCGCGCCAGTGACACGAAACTCCTTTGCAAACACCGGCTCTCCCTCGGGCGTGAAGCCGACGACGATGCGCTCCAGCCGCTGGCGCAGATCTTGAAGCGATTCAGAGAGGCAGAGGATGGCCATGATCTCCGACGCGGCGGTGATGTCGAAACCGGTGGCACGCTCCGAGGGCTTTCCCACACTGGTGCGCACGCTGCGCAGCGCGCGGTCGTTCATGTCCATGACGCGCTTCCACAGGACGCGCTCCGGCGGCAGCGGTGCCGTGCCGAGATGCAGATGATTGTCGATGACGGCAGAGAGGAGGTTGTGCGCGCACGTAATGGCATGGAAGTCGCCGGTGAAATGCAGATTGATCGCATGCGCGGGCCGCACGCTGCTTTTGCCTCCTCCGGTCGCGCCGCCTTTGCGGCCAAACACCGGCCCCATCGACGGCTGGCGCAACGCCAGCGCCACATTCTGCCCGATCTTCTTCAAACCCTGCGCCAGGCCGATCGAGACGGTGGTCTTACCCTCGCCGGCCGGCGTGGGAGTGATGGCGGAGACGAGGATCAGTTTTCCGCGTTGTGACTTCGATGAAAGCGCCTTGAGGCTGACCTTCGCCATTTCACGTCCATGCAGGACCAAATGTTCCGGGGCGATGCCGAGTCCGGCGGCGATGGGGGTGATGTCTGCGTGCATGGGCGGCGAAAGCGCGCACGATGGCGGGCGTGGGATCAAAGCAACTTTTTTCCTTTCTTGACCCTTCACGCGCGCTCCGGCAGCATTGACCGCCATGAAATCACTCCTTTTAGCACTATCGGCCGCGTTGGCTGCTCCCGCGCTGTCCGCAGCCGAGAACTATCTCGTCTATTTCGGAACAAACACGAACCCCCGAAACGGCAGCAAGGGCATCTATGCGGCGCGTTTCAATGCCGCGTCCGGCGAACTGACCAAGCCGGAGCTGGCGGCGGAAGCAGGCAATCCGGGGTTTCTGGCGGTTCATCCGTCCAGGAGGTATTTGTTTGCCGTGGGGGACATCACGGGGCCGGATGGCAAGAAAAGCGGCGGCATCAGCTCGTTCTCGATTGATCCACAGACGGGCAAGTTGACGCTGCTGAGCCAGCAGAGTTCCGTGGGAGCCGGGCCGTGCCATGTGAATGTGGACGCGACCGGAAGAATGGCGGCGCTGGCCAACTACGGCGGCGGCAGTGTGGCGTCCTACGCCATCAGCGCGGATGGAAAGCTGTCGAACGCTGCCAGTTTCATCCAGCACGAGGGCAGCAGCATCGATCCCAAGCGCCAGACGGGACCGCACGCACACTCCGTGAATTTCAGCCCGGACAACCGCTTCGCCTTCGCCTGCGACCTGGGTCTCGACAAGGTGCTCATCTACAAAGTCGATCCTGCCACGGGAAAGATGACGCCGAACGAGCCAGCCTTTGCCAAAACGCCTGCCGGGGGCGGCCCGCGACATCTGGCCTTTCATCCGAGCGGCAAGTTCGTTTTCGTGAACAACGAAATGGCGATGACAGAGACCGTTTTCTCCTACGATGCCGCCACCGGGGGCATGACCGAGGTGCAGACCGTCTCGACGCTGCCAGAGGCGGATCAAGGCAAGCCCGGCTTCAGCACGGCGGAGACGCTGGCGCATCCCAATGGCAGGAATGTCTATGTTTCCAATCGCACGCATGACACGATCGCTGTTTTTGCCTGCGATCCAGCCACTGGCAGGCTCACGCTGATCCAGAATGTGCCTGTGGAAGGCCAGATCCCGCGCAACATCTGTCTCGATCCCACCGGCAAGTGGCTCATTGCCGCGCATCAAAACAGCGGCACGGCGGCGGTCTTCAAAGTGGACACGGAATCCGGCAGGCTGACCTTTACCGGTAGAAAGGTGGAGGTGCCCGGGAGCATCTGTGTGCGTTTTGTGGAGATGGATTGACCGCGGGCAAGCCGCAGCAGGGAGCTGGCGCAGCAACACATTCGGCAGAGAAACAAAAAGCCCTGTGAGGTTTCCCCCACAGGGCTTTTATCACGGAGGTTAATCCGCTACAGCGGCCGGGGCCGCCGTGTGGTTACTTCTTGGCCTTCTTGGCAGCCTTCTTGGCGGCTTTCTTAGCAGGGGCCTTCTTGGCAGCCTTCTTGGCGGCTTTTTTTGCAGCTTTCTTAGCCATGGTGTTTGTCCTCTTGTTGTTGTTGGTTGCTTTGTTGTTTTGTTTTGCCGAAGCCCCGGCGGAACCGGAGCCACGGACATTTTTACCGGCGGCCGCCTTGGCGGCGGCGCGCTTTTCCTCGATCGCGGCCTGCGCGGCGGCAAGGCGGGCGACGGGGACACGGAAAGGACTGCAACTGACGTAGGAAAGGCCCACCTTGTGGCAGAACTTCACGGAGTCAGGATCGCCACCGTGCTCGCCGCAGATGCCCAGTTTGATGTCCGGGCGGGTGCTGCGGCCTTTGGTGATGGCGGTCTGGATGAGCTGGCCGACACCGGTGGTGTCGAGCGTGGCGAAGGGGTTCTTCTTGAAGATCTCGTTCTCCGTGTAGGGCATGAGGAACGAGCCCATGTCGTCGCGGCTGATGCCGAGGGCGGTCTGGGTGAGGTCGTTTGTGCCGAAGGAGAAGAACTCCGCGGTCTGCGCGATCTCGTCGGCGGTGAGCGCACCGCGCGGGACTTCAATCATGGTGCCGACCATGTAGCTGAACTTGATCTTCTTCTCGGCCATGACGGCCTTGGCGACGTTATGGATGATCTCGACCTGGAGGTCTAGCTCCTTCTTGAAGCCAACGAGCGGAACCATGACTTCAGGCTTCACCTTCATCTTCTTCGCAGCCACGTTGGCGGCGGCTTCGAAGATGGCACGGGCCTGCATGGCGGTGATTTCCGGGTAGGCGATGCCGAGACGGCAGCCACGGTGGCCGAGCATGGGGTTGAACTCATGCAAAGCGGCGACGCGGGACTTCACCTTCTCAAGAGAGACGCCCATCTTCTTCGCAAGGTCAGCCTGGGCGGCTTCTTCATGCGGAACGAATTCGTGGAGGGGCGGGTCGAGCAGGCGGATGGTCGCAGGCAGGCCGTTGAGGGCGGTGAAGATGCCAGTGAAGTCCTCACGCTGGTATGGGAGGAGCTTCGCGAGGGCCTTTTCACGGTCAGCGACGTTGTCAGCGAGGATCATCTCGCGAACGGCGTCGATGCGGTCACCCTCAAAGAACATGTGCTCCGTGCGAGTGAGACCGATGCCCTGGGCACCGAACGCGATGGCGTTTTCGGTCTGCTCCGGGTTGTCGGCATTCGTGCGGACCTGAAGGCGGGCAGCCTTGCCGCACCAGCTCATGAGGGTTTGGAAGCTCTTGAACTTCTCAGTGGCCTGCGCGGCCTTGTCACCGTGAAGCGCGCCCGTCACGATGGAGGAAGGGCCGGTCTTGATTTTGCCTCCGTAAATGGTGCCGGCGGTGCCGTCGATGCTGAGGCTGTCTTTGCCTTCACGGAAGACTTCACCTGCGATGGTGACGGTTTTCTTGTCGTAGTCGATCTCGACAGCGGAGGCGCCGCAGATGCAAACCTTGCCCATCTGGCGGGCGACGAGAGCGGCGTGGCTGGAGACGCCACCTTTGGC
Organism: Verrucomicrobiaceae bacterium; assembly: GCA_015075365.1. Classification (GTDB taxonomy): domain Bacteria; phylum Verrucomicrobiota; class Verrucomicrobiia; order Verrucomicrobiales; family Verrucomicrobiaceae; genus Prosthecobacter. The sequence continues at coordinate 2,076,481 of JABTUN010000001.1, read as the reverse complement.
GGTGAGGATGCCAGCGGCGGCGATCATGCCACGAAGGTCTTCCGGGGAAGTTTCGTTGCGGACGAGAAGAACGGTCTCACCGGCTTCGGCGGCGGCGGCAGCGCGGTTCGCATTCAGATAGATGGTGCCGGAGGCGGCACCAGGACCGGCCGGGAGGCCTTTGGCGAGTTCCTTGGCCTTCTTCACCTCGCTGAGATCGAAGTCCGGAGCGAGGAGCTGCTCGAGCTGGTCGGCGGGATTGCGCAGGATGGCGGTTTCCCAGTCGATGAGCTTTTCCTTCACCATGTCCATGGAGAACTTCAGCGCGGCGGCGGCGGTGCGCTTACCGTTGCGGGTCTGAAGCATGAACAGCTTGCCCTGCTGGATGGTGAACTCGACGTCCTGCACGTCCTTGAAGTGCTTCTCAAGAATCTGGCGGACCTTCATGAGCTCCGCGAAAGCCTTCGGCATTTCATTTTTGAGCTGCGCAACAGGCTCAGGCGTGCGCACACCAGCGACGACGTCCTCGCCCTGCGCATTGATGAGGAACTCACCGTAGAATTCGTTGACGCCGTTCGCGGGATTGCGGGTGAAGGCCACGCCGGAACCGGAATCGTTGCCGGTGTTGCCGTAAACCATCGCCTGCACGTTGACGGCGGTGCCCCACTCGGCGGGAATGTTATACTTGCGGCGATACACGATCGCGCGGTCGTTCATCCAGGAGCCAAACACAGCGCCGGCAGCACCGCGAAGCTGATCCCATGGATTGTTCGGGAACACATGACCGGTGCGCTCTTTGACGAGTTGCTTGAAGCGTTTCACGAGCTCCTTCTGGTCATCGGCGGTGAGGTCGCTGTCGAGAATGTCCTTGTGATACTTCTCGTGCTTGTAGCCTTCGATCACGACCTCGAAGGGCTCGTGGTCCTCGCCTTCACGCTTCTGCACGCCGAGAACGACGTCGCCATACATCTGGATGAAGCGGCGGTAGCAATCCCAGGCGAAGCGCTCGTTGTTCGTGGCCTTCACAAGGGAGAGAACCGTCTGGTCATTCAGGCCAAGGTTCAAAATGGTGTCCATCATGCCCGGCATCGAGTCACGAGCGCCGGAGCGCACGGCAACAAGCAGCGGCATGCCATTGGCATCGCCAAACTTGGCATCCATGATTTTTTCCATGGCGGCAATGCCGGCTTCCATCTGCTTCTGGAGATCAGCGGGGTAGCTCTTCTTGTTTGCGTAGAAGTAAGTGCAGACTTCGGTGCTGATCGTGAATCCGGGAGGCACCGGAAGACCGATGCGGCTCATTTCCGCCAGATTTGCGCCTTTGCCGCCAAGCAACGCCTTCATGGAGCCGTCTCCGTCCGCTTTTCCTGCTCCGAAGGAATAAACGTATTTAACTTTCTTTGCGCCGCTGGTTGCTTGTTTAGCCATGGTTTTGTTTTCGGTCGATCGATGTGATCCGAGTATGATGTCGATGTGTGAGGGGGGATTGGATCGCCGATTTATATTGCTGGATTATATGATGCAAGCGTTTGTTGACAATGAAAAAGTCGTGATGTGAAACGCTCACGCATCATGATCGACAGAACAGACGCCGCCTAAGACGCACCAACAGTGAATGGTTGACGCGAATCCGCGCGACCTGATAGAGTCCGATCAATCGCTGAAAATGGTGCCCAGGCATCGGTTTCTCGAACTCCACCCCGAACTCACCGACATCCATCCCATGAAACCAACCATCCCCGCACGCATGCTGCGCCGAGAGGCGTTCACCTTGATCGAGCTTCTCGTTGTCATCACGATCATCGCGATCCTCGCCGGCCTTGTCATCTCCCAGGCTCCCCGCATCATGAGAGAGAGCCGCGAGCTCGAGGTGCGCAACGTGATCACCGGTCTGAAGACCGGCATCGCCAACTACCAGGTGGAGTACAACCGCTTCCCCATCCCTGCGGACAGCGCCTCGGGAGACGAGGATGCGCAGGCCATCCTCACCGATGACAGCAACACCTTGGTTGACACGCTGATGGGCGACTCGGCGCAGTCCTCGGACTCCGAACCCAATCCGCTCAATCCGAAAGGCATCCAGTTCTGCGACTTCAGAATCGCAAAGAACGGTGTGAACGGCCTCGCCAACAGCCAGTCCCCCTACCGCCTGGTTGATCTGTGGGGTTCGCCTTATTATGTGCTCTTCGACACGAACCAGGACCGCAAAATCACCAATCCTGACATCTCCAACCAGGATCCCAAGATCTCCCAAAGCGCCATCAGCCCGCCTCCGGACAATCTCCCCACGGATGTCGCCATCTACAGCATTGGACAGGACAAAACCCAGCAGACCGGGGATGACATTGTGTCCTGGCGCCAGTGATCACACGGTTCAAACGTGATCAATGCGGCGGCGGTTTCCTCTCGGAACCGCCGCTTTTTCATGCTCACGCGTATTTCGCGAGCAAATCGGCCGTCTTCGCCGGATCGACCTTCTCGTAGAAATCGTCCTCCACCATGCAAACCGGGCCAAAACCGCAGCTGGCGAGACATTCAGCGAATTCAATGCTGTATTTGCCGTCGGCACTCACCGCGATCGGGTGATGATGATCGACATGCGAGCGGTCGATGTCCGCCGTTTTGCAAAACGACTCCATCAGCTCGTAACTGCCCGCCATGGCGCAGGAAAGCGTGCGGCAGACGCGGATGTGATACTTGCCCGGGGCGCTTTGGCGGAAGCCGGGATAGAACGTGACGACTTCGAGCACCTGGATCGGCTCCAGACCGAGTTTCGCGGCCACCCAGTTCACCGCTTCCTCGCTGATGTAGCGGAAGTGATGCTGCATCAGGTGCAGCAGCGGCAGCACCGCGCTGCGTTTCGACACCGGGTAGTGCGAGATGGCCTCATCCATCTGCTTCTCCAATTCGGCTGGAACTTCGAAGGCCATGCGTGGGTCGGTCAAAATCGGTTCAGGGTGAAAAATCAGCGGTCACACTCGCCCATCACGAAGTCGAGGCTGCCGAGCACGGCAGGCACGTCGCTGATCATGTGGCCGACGAGCAGCTTCGGCAGGATGCAAAGGTTCAGGAAAGAGGGGCTGCGGATCTTCAAGCGATGCGGCACACCGCCGCCGGTGCTGTTGATGTAGAATCCCAGCTCGCCCTTCGGATTCTCCGCGGAGAAATAAACTTCACCGGCAGGCGCGTCGATGCCCTGCGTGGCGATGATGAAGTGGTGGATCAACTCCTCCATCTTCATGAGGACCTTCTCCTTCTTCGGCAGCAGGCCCTTCGCCTCGGCGACATTGATGGCACCGCCGGGCAGATCCTTCAGCACCTGGCGCAGGATGCGCACGCTCTGGCGCATCTCCTCCATGCGGACGAGGTAACGATCATAGCAATCGCCCTTCGTGCCCACCGGGATGTCGAACTCATACTTCTCGTAGTCGAGGTAGGGATGTGCTTTGCGCACATCGAACTCCACGCCCGATCCGCGCAGGTTCGGCCCCGTGATGCCATACGCGATGGCTTCCTCGCGTGAGATCACGCCGATGTCCTGCGTGCGCTCGATGAAAATGCGGTTTCGTGAGAGCAGCTTGTCGATCTCGTCGATCACCGGCTCCAGTTCATTCAAAAAGGTCGTCACCGCAGCTTCAAAGCCCGCCGGCAGATCGCGAGTCTGACCGCCCACGCGGGTGTAGCTCGTCGTGAAGCGTGCACCCGTGAGCTGCTCGCACAGATTGTAGATCTTCTCACGCTCGGTGAACGTGTAGAGGAAGACCGTCATCGCGCCCACATCCATCGCGAAGACCCCGACACCCAGCATGTGCGCCGAGATGCGGGCCAGCTCGCAGCAGATCACGCGGATCGCCTTGCCACGGGCGGGCAATTCCCAGCCCATCAGCTTTTCGACGGCCAAAGCATACGCCACGTTGTTCGCCAACGGCGCGAGGTAGTCCAAACGGTCCGTGTAGGGCACGAACTGGTTGTAGTGCATGTTCTCGGCGATCTTTTCGTCGCCGCGATGCAGGAAGCCGACATCCGGATCAGCCTTCGTGATGATCTCGCCGTCCAGTTCGAGGATCAGGCGCAGCACCCCGTGCGTCGCCGGATGGCTCGGGCCCATGTTCAGGACCAATTTCTCACCCACGATGTCTGTCGTGGTCTCTTCCACGGATTCGAGCTGCCGGGCGGCCTTGGCGGCGGTATCGGGAGCCTCGTATTCTCGGGTGACAGTGGGCATGCGTTCGGAAAGTGGGGGGAGCGCGACTTATTCGTCGCCCACGAAAGAGCGGCAACACGATTTTGTGAAAAGTTTCACAAGCTCGCCATGCCGCACGGAATCCGGCCTCGCCAACCGGTTTGTCTCTATATAATAGACACACCCCTCGCTCCGCATGGCCCGCCCGCCCATTTTCCGCCTTTTCCCCCTGCTTTCCGGCCTCTGGCGGGTCGTCGGAATGCTGGCTCTGCTCGCCACCGGCTCCTCGGCAGCCATCGACAGCGTCCCCGCCCCGGCCGATGGCATCTACGACGACACCCGCGCCCTCAGCGAGGTCGGCCACCGTGATCTCGCCGGCGAACTGCGCTCCCTGCGTGACGATTTGAAGGCCAACATCTGGTTCACGGCCACAAGTTTCACCGCCTCCGGGGTCACTCTACGCCAGCAGGCCCGCATGACACGGCGGCGCTGGAGCGGCGAGTCCCCGGCGCTGCTCATCGCCTATGACCGGGCTTCGAATGCCGTGGCCCTGTCCTTTTCCCCGGATTTTTGGAACCGCTATCCCACTCCCGGCCTGGTGGAGCTGCTGCGTGGAGCCGGGCGCACCATCGCCGACACCAAACTCACGCTGGAGGAACGCCTCACCCTCATTGTTCAGGAGACCGGCAAGCGCCTGCGCCAGCTCGAAACCGTGAGCATCCAGCAGAACATGTGGTTTCAGAACGAGGAAAAGCGCCCGGTGCTCCTGCTGGCGGGCGGACTCCTCGCCGCCGCGTGCCTCGCCGCTGTGGCAGGCATGGCAGCCCGTCATTGGAGTGGATCTTCCAGCAGCCAGGCCTTTTTTCCGGAGGTCGTGGTGGGCACGCGTCTGGGGGCACCCTTTGGCGGCGGGCTGATTGTGGAAATGGACGGGGATCCAGTTGGAAGGGCCGGTTAACGTAGCAGGGGAACAGATCAGGTCCGTTCGGAGGCGTGAAGCCCCTCTTGCAACCTTCCTCATCGCGGGAACGTTCGCCTTAACCCACCCCCGACCATGAGCGAAACCACCCCCAACTCGCCCAAGCACACCAACGCCCTCGCCAAGGAGCGCTCGCCCTACTTGCTTCAGCACGCGCACAACCCCGTGAACTGGCTGCCGTGGGGCGAGGAGGCCTTCAAGCTAGCGAAGGAGCAGGACAAGCCCATCTTTCTCTCCTCCGGCTACTCCACCTGCCACTGGTGCCACGTCATGGAGCGCGAGTCTTTCGAGAACGAAGAGACCGCGAAGCTGCTCAACGAGCACTTCATTCCCGTCAAAGTCGATCGCGAGGAGCGCCCCGACGTCGATCTCACCTACATGACCTACGTCCAGGCCGCGAGCGGTCAGGGCGGCTGGCCGATGAGCGTCTTCCTCACGCCGGAGCTGAAGCCATTCTACGGCGGCACTTACTACCCGCCGGAGGACACGCCGGGACGCATCGGCTTCAAACACCTGCTCACCGAGTTGTCGAAGATCTGGAGCGAGGATCGCAAAGGCGTCGAAGAACGTGCCAGCAAGTCCGTCGAGAAGCTCCAGGAGCACCTCGACAACGAAAACAAGGAAGTCACCGGCATCGATCCGCAGGCCGTGCTGCAAAAAGCCTACGACGACCTCAGCGGCAGCTTTGATTACCACGAGGGCGGCTTTGGCGGTGCGCCGAAATTCCCACGCCCCACCGCTTTGAACCTCCTCATGCGCATCCACCGCGCTTTCGCGAAGCGCGAGGACAAGGAGCGCAATCACGAGAGCGATTGGGCCATGGAGATGACCGTCAAAACGCTGCGCGGCATGGCCAATGGCGGCATGCGCGACCACCTCGGCGGCGGCTTCCATCGCTACAGCGTCGATGCCTACTGGCACATCCCGCACTACGAAAAAATGCTCTACGATCAGGGCCAGCTCCTCAGCGCCTACATCGACGCCTGGAAGCTCACCGAGGGCAACGCGCTCTTTGAAACCATCATCCGCAGCACCGTCGCCTATTTGAAGCGCGACCTCCGCCACGCCGACGGCGGCTTCTTCTCCGCCGAGGACGCCGACAGCCTCGCCACGACCGATGCCGCGCACAAAACCGAAGGTGCCTTCTACGTCTGGAAAGCCACCGAGATCGACGAAATCCTCGGCAAGGAGCACGGCAACATCTTCCGCTACGCCTACGGCGCCCGCCGCGATGGCAACGCCCGCCCCGAGAGCGATCCGCATGGCGAGCTGAAGGGCCTCAACACCCTCTACCGCGCCGTGTCCTTCAAAAAGACCGGCGAGTACTTCAAGAAGACCGCCGAAGAGGTCAAAACGATCATCGATGCCGCCATCGAGAAGCTCATCGAGGCCCGCAACAAGCGTCCTCGCCCGCATCGCGACGACAAAATCATCACCGCCTGGAACGGCCTCACCATCGCCGGCCTCGCCCGTTGCGGTGCCGCGCTCGGCGATGCCGAAATGATCACGCTCGCCACGCAGGCCGCGCAGTTTATCCACGATCAACTCTGCACCACGCCTGGCAAAGACCTCCACCGCTCCTGGCGCGAAGGCCAGCGCGGCCCCAAAGCCTTCTCCATCGACCACGCCTGCCTCATCCACGGCCTGCTCGATCTTTATGAAGCCACCTTCGACGTGAAATGGCTCCAGTGGGCCGTTTCACTGCAAAGCGAAATGGACGCGCAGTTCCTCGACAAAGAAAACGGTGGCTACTTCAGCGTCCACACCGACATGCCGAACAGCGTCCTCCGCATCAAAGAAGACTACGACGGCGCCGAGCCCTCCCCGAACTCCCTCGCCGCCCTCAACCTCGTGCGCCTCAGCGCCCTCCTCGCCAAAGACAGCCACAAAGCGCAGGCCGAGAAGATCTTCGCCCTCTTCGGCAACACGCTTCAAAGCAGCGCCTCCGCCGTCCCCGTCATGTCGATGGCCTTCGACCTCCTCCATCGCGGCAAAACCCAAATCGTCCTCGCCGGCGACAAATCGGCCCCCGAGTTCCAAAAACTCGCCAACCACCTCCGCCGCCAGTTCCTGCCCAACGCCGTCCTTTTGCACGCCGACAGCGGCGAAGCCCAAAAATGGCTCTCCCAGCACAACGAAGCCCTCACCGGCATGAAGCCCCTCGAAGGCCAACCCGCCGCCTACATCTGCCAAAACTTCACCTGCCAAGCCCCCGTGACGACGGTGGAGGAAGTGGAGAAGTTGTTGGCGAAGTGATTTCTAGATCGTGCTGACGCTACTGGCTTCGCTCAACTGATTCAAAAAGGACAACTCATTATGAGCCCGCAGGAGGCACCGTTTTGACAAGGCTTCCTCGCACTTTCAGGCGGTGAGCTTCTGTCAACAGATGACGCGGCGGCGGCAAAGGAGAACGGGCATGAGGGCCGACAGCGCGATCATGAACCTCGAGGGCTCGGGAACCATGTCGAAATCAATGATCAATTGGGGCCGCAAGCTTGCCGAGGCGGTGTCCGTGGGCCAGTTGACCCCCGTCTCGCTGGAGTAAAAGGAAAGCCAGTTCTGCGCGTTGGTTTCGTCTGCCTGCCGCAGAAACAAACCGCCGTTATTCCCCGCGATCCAGTCTCCGAGAAACGAGACGTCACTAAAGACAAAGTCGATGGCCGTGCCGATGCCGGGAATGGCGGCGTAGGAATAAGAAGAGATCGCTGAACTGAGGTAATCGACTCCTGCCACGCCCATGCCTCCTGTGCCACCAGCCCAGGCGGAGCTGCCTTCCACAAGCGAGGCCCAAGTGCTGCTTCCGCCGCCGTAGTTTCCTGTCGCGATTCCTCCGCCTTCCACCCAGCCAGCATTTGCAGCAGCCACACGGAAGAGATTGACCGTGCCGCCTCCGGTGGCGTTGTTGCCGTTGAAGAGGAAGAGGCGCAGCGTGGCCGAATTGATCGTGCCTGCCTGGCCTGAAAGGCCGGTGATGTCAAATTTGATGAGCGAGCGCCGGAGGTAAGGATCGCCCGTGAAGCCCATGGCACCGACAGTGACCTCCCCGCGGCCTCCAAAGTTGTCCGTAGCACTGTTGGTGCCGCCGTTGACAAGCAGCATGGTGTCTCTGGTGCCGGAATAGGCACCGCCGACCACAGGTGTTGCCTGCCCGTCTTGAAAGACGGCTGTCACGGCATGAGCAACCGACTGGATGCCCAACAGCACAAGCACCACACACAGGCGCAAGAGGTAATAGAGCGGATTCATTCCTCTTGAACGTCCTGGCGGCCGTGGGCCGTTGAGCATCTGTTGTGCAGGTGTTGGCATGGATTGTCCTCTCCATGCCTGCATGGCAGCCCGGGCGAGCCTATGCTTCGATCGCCGCGTCGAAGCGTGCGATCAGGTCATTCGTGTTCTCGAGCCCCGCAGAGACACGAATGAGCCAGCGGCTCACGCCGACGCTCTCCGTCCACGCCAGTTCGTCGTAATGGGCGAGCAGCGTGTAGGGGCAGGCGAGCGTGAAATTGGTGCCAAGGCTCGGCCCTTTCGTCACGCGCAGCGCATCGAAGGCACGCGCGCTGGTTTGCTCCGGGTTCTTGAGCGTGAAGGAGAACAGGCAGCCGTGGCCGCCGTTCTCGCGGCGGATGAATTCGTAACCGCGACCGCCATCGACTGCCGCGTGCCACACGCGATCCACGGCGGGATGCGCGCGCAGGTGCTCGGCGAGTGCGAGTGCATTGCGGCTCATCGTGTCAGCGCGCGCGGTGAAGTCGCGGCTGTTTTGCTCCAGCGCCACGGCATCGCCGCGCCAGAGCTCATGGTCGGCGTTTTGCGTGAGGAAGGCGGAAAAGGCCGCGTGATGCGGCGAATGGCGGTTCAGCACGACGCTGCCGGCCAAAACATCGCCCGCGCCGGAAAAACTCTTCGTCAGGCTCGTCGTCACCACATCCGCCACGCGATGCGCGTCCGCGTGCGCGACGGTGGAGATCGTGTCATCGACGATGATGGGCGTGTCCGGCCGCGTCTCGGCACGGATGGCCAGCAGGCGCTCGAAATCGACGCAGCGCAGCAGCGGATTGCTCGGCGCTTCGCAGAACAGGCCTGCGAGCGGCTCACTGCGCAGCAGCGCGCGCAGGTCATCGTATTCGCGCTCGTTGATCATCGGCAGGAAGTGCGCGCCGCTGCCGAATCGCTGCTGCAGCTTCAGCACATCCACATACGGGAAGTCGAGCTGCGCGGTCTTGCGGCCGGGAAACAGCGTCGTGAGCATGCGGTGCACGGCGTAGTTGGCCGCCATGCCGCTGGGGAAGAGAAACACGTCCTGCGGCTGCTGGCCGGCCAGCGCGGCGATGCGCGCGCGGATCGTTTCGTTGGCCTCGTGGCCCTGCATGGCCGAAACTGTGGCCGGATGCGTGCCCAGCGCGTCCGCGGCCTGCCGCGTGCTCACGCACTCGCCGCAGAAGCGCCAGAAGCGGCGCGCCTCGTCGTGGGCGGCGGCGGGAAAAATGGCCACGCCGAGCCGTTCGTCCGTCCAGGCCACGGCGCGGCCGGTCTGGATGAATTCGAGGCAGCGCTGCGCGTGAATGAGGCGCGGAAAGACGAGGCAGCGCTCGCCGTCGTGTGCGAACTCGCGCTCCGCGGCGGCAAACAGCGCGCTGATGGCCGGCGGGCAGCAAAAGCGCGGATAGCCGCTCTGAAACTTCGACACGACGTCCGGATCTTTTTCCTCGTAGCCGATGACATGACGCCACAGCGGCAGACAGACGGACACGCCGAATTCATGCGGCGGGATCGCCTGGCCGAGGTCTTCGGCGCGCCAGAGTGGATGCGTCAGGAGGTTGGTCATTTGGGGGCTGTTTCTTTGCGCGAGACAGCACGGGGACGCAAGGGGATCACGCGATGGCTTTTTCCATGATGTAGTCATCCATCACGTAGCCGCTACCGATGTCGTTGACGGCGTCCTCTTTGAAGTGGAAGCCGCTGCGCAGGTAGGAGCGGATGGCGGGGGCGTTGCGCTTGTTCACGCGCAGACGCAGATGCGTGGCACCCATTTCGCGGGAGCGGTCGGAGATCCAGCTCAGGGCAGTGGCACCGATGCCGCGGCCGTGCATGGCGGGCAGCACGTAGAGCTTGTTGATGAAAACGACCGGTTCGTCCGCCAGTTTCTCGATGCTCAGGTAGCCCACCGGGCCGTGGTTTTCGGCCTCGATGAGGGCGAACCACACATTGCGGGTGCGCATCTCGTGCGCCATCGCACCGGGCTCATACCAGATGCTCAGCATGTAGTCGATCTGGCCCATGGGAATGATGCCGGGATAGCACACGGGCCAGATTTCATGCGCCAGCCTCTTCACGACGGCCAGTTCGCCCGCGTCGATGCGGCGGATGCGGATCGGCGGCGGGGGCGCGGCCTGCGCGCCGAGCTGCATCAGCACGGTCTGCCATGCGGCGAGATCCGCAGGCGGCAGATGCGCGGCAATCTGCTCGCGCGTGGGCTCGACGATGCCTTCCTTGCGGATTTGCTCGTGATCGGCGGGAAACTCCGCCTCCGGCAGAATCGTGCGCGCGAGAAACCAGCAGGCCCACGCGCGCCAGATGCGCAGCTCCTTGTGGCCCTCGTTCATGCGCGTGGCGTAGTGCTGCCAGTGGCGGCGCGGATTGCCGATGAAGCGGTCCGCGGGCCGGTTTTGCAGCATCCACGCGATCGCGCGATACGACGGCTCCACATCGTCACAGGGCACGGAGAGCGCGCGGTTGATCAGCAGGATGCTTTTCGCTGGAAAACCTTCGATCCAGAGGGATTGCGCGTAGCGGAGGCATGTTTCGACAAACGGCCTGCCGCGTTCCTTGCCCAGCGCCGAGATGTCCTGCGCGGAATAGGCGCGGTCGATGGATGGGAGATGCGGACAGGGCGGCATGAAGGTTTGCAATTTGAGCATTGAGAAACGCCCGCTGCAAAAGAAGGATGCAATTCATGACCCCGGATGAAATCAAAGCCACCCTTCGCGTGAAAGCGCGCGAACTGGGCTTTGATGACTGCCGCGTGACGGCGGCGGTGCCGGCGGCGCATCGCGAGCTTTATGAAAAGTGGATCGCGGAGGGCAAACACGGCGACATGGCCTGGATGGCGAAAAACATCGAGCGCCGCACCGATCCGCGGCTCGTGCTCGAAGGCGCGAAAAGTGTGATCGTGCTGGCCACGAACTACTTTCAGGGCACGAAACCGTCCACGGACTACCGGATCGCGCGCTACGCGTGGAATGACGACTACCACGACCTCATCGAGAAGCGGCTGAAGGCGCTGGAGGACTTCCTCACCGGCTTGGGCGGCACGACGCGGCGCTATGTCGATACGGGGCCGGTTTTGGAGCGGGATTTCGCCAGCGAGGCCGGACTTGGCTGGGGGGGCAAGAGCACGATGCAGATTCACCGGCAGCTCGGGACATGGTTTTTTCTCGCCGAGGTGCTCACCACGCTGGAACTGCCGCCGGATGAGCCCGCGCGCGACTTCTGCGGGAAATGCACGCGCTGCATCGACGCGTGTCCCACGCAGGCCATCACCGGCCCGCGCACGATGGATGCGCGGCGCTGCGTGTCGTATCTGACGATCGAGCACAAGGGCAGCATCCCGCACGAGTTCCGCCGCGCGATCGGTGACCGCATCTACGGCTGCGATGACTGTCTGGAGGCCTGTCCGTGGAACCGCTTCGCGCAAATCAGCCACGAGGCGGCGTTTCAAGCGCGTGAGAGCGTGTTCACGAAATCGCTGCGTGACTTTCTCTCGCTCACCGAGGACGAGTTTCGCGCGTTGTTCGCGAAGTCGCCGATCAAACGCATCAAACGCCACGCTTTCCTGCGGAACGTGTGCGTGGCGCTCGGCAACACCGGCAGCGCGGCCGATTTGCCCGCGCTGGAGGCCGCGGCGAATGATCCGCATCCGCTGATCGCCGAGCATGCGGCGTGGGCGGTGGCGGAGATTCGCGCGAGAACTTGCCAGACGGTCGGCGCGGAGTCCTGTGCGGCATGAATTCCCGCCAGCAACTGCTCATCGACGTCGGCAACGGCCGCACGAAGTTCGGACTCGCCTCCGCGGAGGTGATCCTGGACCGGCGCGAGCATGCCACGCGCGAGATTTCGCCGGATTCGATCCAAGAGGTCGTCAAGGGCTGGGAATTCGGCCGCGTGGTGCTCTGCAGCGTCGTTCCGAAGGCGGTGGCGGCATTTCGCGAGGTGTTCGGCGCGGAGATGATCGAGCTGCGGTACGATACGCGGATGGGAATCGGCGTGCGCTACCCGAAGCCGGAATCCATCGGCCCGGACCGGCTGGCAAACGCGGTGGCGCTGGCGCGCATGCACGGCACGCCGGGCATCGTGATCGACTTCGGCACGGCGGTGACTTTCGACATCGTGAGCGCGGACGCGCACTACATCGGCGGCGTGATCGCGCCGGGACTGCGTTTGATGACAGATTACCTCCACGAGCGCACCGCGCTGCTTCCGCGCGTCGATTTGAGCGAGCCGGTGACGGCGATCGGCACCTCGACAAAGGAAGCCATCCTCGCCGGTGCGGCGATCGGCTACCGCGGCATGGTGAAGGGCATTCTGGAGGCGCTGCGCAAGGAGCTGCCCGCGCCACACATCGTGGCGACCGGCGGCGACGCGGATTGGATCGTGTCCGGCATGGAGGAGACGATCACCGTCGATCCCGACCTCACGCTGCACGGCCTGCGTCTGGTGGGGAATCTGCACGACGCGTGAGCTACTTCGAAGCGGGCGTTTGGAAGCGTTTCAACTCCTCCACCGCAGTGGGAGCGTTGTCCTTGGCGAGCACGGCCAGATAATCCGCCAGAGGCTCGTCCAGGTCGGGTGAAAGCGCGCGTTTGGCGGGATCTTCGAGCAGCCAGCGCGCGACGCGCACCGCGAAACGTTCCCCGGCATCGGGGGTGGCGGGAATGGCCGCGACGGCTGCCTCCACATCCTTGAGCGTGAGTTCCTCGCCGCGACGGTCGGCGGTGCGGCGGCGGCCGGCGAGTGACTCGGCGAAACGCAGAAACCACTCCGGCGTGGAGGCCGCCTCCACCGGCATGGGCAGGGTGAACCACCCGCGCTGCGCCAGACGGAAGAGGACGCGCGCGCCGTCGTCCTCCACACGCGCCTGCACCACGCTGCCGCCGACACGAATGGCGGGCGTGAGGCAGTCGCCGGTGCGGATGTCCCACACACGCATCTCCCCGCTCTCGGTAAAGGTGACGACATGCCGGTCGTCCGGCGTGAGGGCGATGACCTCGACGAAGGAGCCGTGGCGCATGGAGGCCACCTGTGTGCCGGTGGAGACATCCCACACGCGCACGACCTGGTCGCGACCGGAAGTGACGGCGAGCTTCCCGTCCGAGGTGAGCGCGGTGGCACCGACGGCGGGCGGGTGGCGGAATGTCTTGCCGACAGCCTCCAGCCGTTTCACATCAAAGACGGCCACGGCGCCCTCCGCATCGGCGGCGATGATGTGCGTGTTGGACCGGTTCCAACTGGCCGCCTTCGACTCCCGCAAGAAGGCGGGGGAATTTTCCGGTGGATCGGGGCGCGTGATGAGCGCCTGGGAAGGCGCGCCGGCATAACGCCGCGTGGCCATCGTCTGGTGGATGTTCCAGAGCTGCACGAAGGGCTCCTTCCAGGGTGCCAGCAGGAGCATGGAACCGTCATCGGTGATGCTGGCCGCGGAGACGCTGTATTGCAGGCGCTGGGAGCGGCGCTCACCCGTCTGCGGATTCCACACCTGGACCTCTCCATGGCGGGAGACGCTGGCCACGAGCCCGGACTCGTCCGAGACGGTGGCGAGCATGATCTCCCCGTCGTGCAGCGTGGCCGGCTGGCGCGGCTGGGCGGTCTCCAGGTTCCAGACATGCATGTAGCCGCCACCATCACCGACATGCAGCGTGGCGCCGTCCGGCGTGATGTGCATGGCGCGCACGGCGGTGGGATGGGAGAGGACAAGCGGCTGCTCGTCCGGCCGCGCGTAGCTGCCGACAAAGACGGTGCCGTTGTTCATGCCAACGGCGACGATCTGGCGTTTGCGGTTCACCGCCACGCTGGCGAGGCCCTCGTCCACCTCGATGGGCTCACCCACGACCGTCAGCGTCTTCAGATCCCAGGCCTGCGCGATGCCCTCGCTGGCGGCGGCGACGGCGAGCTCCCCGGTCTCATCCACATCCAGGCTGATCACGGCTTTTTTGTGGGGAAACACACGCGCGGGCGTTTGTGGCTGCCTCAAATCCCACACATGGCAGAACCCCTGGCCGCCCTGGGCCTCGACGGACTCGCTGCCGGCGACAAGCGTGTTTCCATCCCCGGAGAAGGCGATGCTGAGCACAACATTCGGCAGCTTGGGCTGGAGCATGCGACGCTTGCCATCCTTGAGCGACCACAGCTCGACAGTGCCATCGTCTTTCGCGATTACGGCCTGCTGACCATCCCGTGTGATTTGCAAAACGGTGACGTGGAGGCCCTCCGGCAGCGGGCTGTCGATGCGCGCAGTCTTGCGTATGTCCCAGATGCTGATGACCTCGTGCAAGGGCAGGCGCACATGCTGCAGCGGCGGCTCCAGACGCTCCGACATGACGGCGCTGACAGCGAGGGCGATGCCAGTTTGCCGGCTGAAGGCGGTGAGACGCGCCTCCTGTGTCTCTGGCGGCAGTTCCAGCCTCGGTGTGACCGGGCGCATGAGATGCACGTTGGTGAGCAGGGCGTAAAGATTCGTCGCGGCGAGCTGGTTGCGCGGCTCCGTGCGCAGCGCGCGCACGAGGTGGGCCGTGGCGTCCTGAAACTGGCCGCGGTCGGCATACTGGCGCGCCATCTGCTCGTCCCCCTGGCTGTCGGACTGGCGGGCGAGCTGCTCGTTGTGCTCCGCCTTGAGGCGGTTCGCCTCTGCCTCAAAGTACAATGCCGTGCTGGTGATGCCGCCGCCCAGGACAGCCAGTGCCACGGCGGAAACTGCCGCCACGCCAATCCGGTGACGGCGCACAAAGCGGCCGATGAGGTAGGAGCGGCTCGGCGGACGCGCCTTGATGGGTTGGAAGGTCAGAAAGCGGGAAATGTCCTCCGCCAGATCATCCGCGCTGCCGTAGCGGCGCTCTGGGTCGCGCTCGAGCGCCTTCATCACGATCCAGTCGAGATCGCCGGCCAGCTCCGGCGCGTAGGTGGAGGCCTTGGGCGCGTCCCGCTCCGCCAGCTCCCGCAGCAGCACGTGCACCGGCTTCGCGGCGACATCCGCGGGCGTGACGAGCGCCTTGCCGGTGAGCAGCTCAAAGAGGATGGCGCCCAGCGCATACACATCACTGCGCGTGTCCACATGGCTGCTGCCGTGCTCGATCTGCTCCGGGGAGATGTAACCCGGCGTGCCCACGAGCTGGTCCACGCCGGTGAAGTCCGCCTGCGAGATGTCACGGCCCTCCAGCACCTTCGCGATGCCGAAGTCGATGACCTTCGGCGTGATCCGCCCGCCCTCGTCCGTGATGAGGATGTTGGAGGGCTTCAGATCGCGGTGGATGATGCTTTTCTGGTGCGCGTGATGCACCGCCTGGCACACAGGGATGAAAAGCTCCAGCCGGTGAAGCAGGTCGATCTCATTCTGGCTGCAATAGCTGGTGATCGAGCGCCCTTTCACCAGCTCCATGACGAAATACGGCAGCCCGCGGTCCGTCTCCCCGGCGTCGAGCACGCGGGCAATGTTCTCGTGCTCCATGAGCGCCAGCGTCTGGCGCTCCGCGGCGAAACGGCCAAAGATCACCGCGCTGTCCATGCCGGCCTTCAAAATTTTGACCGCCACCAGGCGGTGGAGCGGCTTCACCTGCTCCGCGCGATAAACGACGCCGAATCCGCCCTCCCCCAGCTTGTCCAGCAGGCGGTAGCGGTCACTGATCCAGCCGTCCTCGCCGGAGACGGACTCCATGGCCGCCTGTGACTTCGATTTGCCGCCCATGGAGGAAACGGAGCCGGCGGAGTGCATCGTGGCCGCCGGCAGCGCACGGCTGGGATTGGCCATGGCGATCGTCGGCATGTCTGGCGATGTCTCGATCGTGGCCGGATGGGCCGGCGGAACGGGCGCGGCGGCGGCTGGGGCGTGCGCCGGCCCGTGCTTCGTGACGATGGTGTCCATGCTGCCGATCTCATCGAGCGTGGCGGGCGGCGGCGGATGCGGTTGGGATGGATCGGTCTTCACAGCGGGACGAGGTACGGCGGGTTATAGCCGCAATCCGTCTCAATCACCGCAAAAAAAGCACGCAGGGCGGCCTGCCACCTGAGGGCGGTCACAGAATGTCACGCAGATTGGCGCGGATCGTGTCGCTGATGGCATCGGTGGGCAGGTCGTTGGCCTCGGTGCCAAAAGGATCCTCGATCTCCTCCGCGATGACCTCGATGCTGGCGAAGGCATAGAACACAAACGCCACCACCGGCACCGCCCAGTAGCCGAGATCGAGCACAAAGCCGAGAGGCATCGTGAAGACATAGATGAAGATGATCTTTTTCAGAAACAGGCTGTAGGCGTACGGAATGGGGGTCTTCTTGATGCGCTCGCACGCGCCGAGGTTGTCGGCGAAGGACTGCATCTCCGAATTGAGCACGATGAGCTGGTCTCCGCTGATCACGCGCCCGGTGTAAAGACGGTTCACCTCGCTGAAGAGCGCCTTGAGGACCTGGTTCGGCACATGGCCGCCCTGCGCGTAGAACAACTCGTCGTAGGAGCCGGCAGGAACCAGTTTCCCCACGTCCACGCCCTTCCGCAGATGCTCCTTGGCCGCGAGGATGAAACTGGTGACCAGATCGCGGAACATCGCGCGCTGCTCCGCGGCCTCCGGCGGCAGGAAGGCGTGCAGCTTCAGCGCCAGATTGCGCGCGTTGTTCACGAAGCTGCCCCACAGCCTCCGCCCCTCCCACCAGCGGTCGTACGCGGTGTTCGTGCGGAAGATGAGCATCATGGAGAGGACAAAGCCCACCAGCGAATGCACCATCGTCGTGTTTTTGAAGGTCACATGGAGCACCTCGTTCTCCACATAGGCCACGACGGCGGTGTAGGCGGCCACGGCGATCATGCCCGGCATCAGCACGCGAAAGGTATCGCTGCGGTGGAAGGCGAAGATGAGCTTCCACCAGTCCTTGGGATTGTAGGTGATCATGCGGGGGCGTGCTTTGCGGGAGACGGGCCATGGTGTCAAGAATCCGCCGCCCGCCGGCGGCGGCCGTTTGCCAAAGCACCGCCCGCGCGCATCATCGGCGCGGCTTTTGCTCCCCGCTTCATCTTCCCTCATGAACAGCCTTCTCTCCGGCATCCACCAGTTTCACGCGCAGGTCTTTGAGCGCGAAAAAGACTTCTACACCCAGCTCGTGGCAGGCCAGAGCCCCAGCACCCTTTTCATCGGCTGCTCCGACTCGCGCGTCGATCCCACCATCATCACCCAGTCGGACCTGGGGGAGCTTTTCGTGCTGCGCAACGCCGGGAACATCGTCCCGCCGCACGGCGCCTCCAACGGCGGCGAACCCGCCGCCATCGAGTGCGCCGTCTCCGCGCTGGGTGTGAAGGACATCGTCATCTGCGGCCACAGCGGCTGCGGCGCGCTGCAGGCCATGATGAACCCCGAAAAAATGTCAAGGCTCCCGCTGGTGAAAAGCTGGCTGAACCACGCGGAGGCCACGCGCCGCATCCTGGAGGAGAATTACGCCCACCTCTCCGGCTCCGACCTGATCGACGTGGCCATCCGCGAGCATGTCCTCATGCAGATCGAGAACCTGCAAACGCATCCCGCCGTGGCCGTCAAACTCCAGCGCGGCGAGCTGACCCTGCATGCGTGGATTTACCTCATGGAGGCCGGCGACATCCTCGCCTACTCGACAGAGGACGGCGGATTCGCCTCCCTGACCGACCTCTCCTTGAAAGAGGCGACCAAGCGCACGGTCGCCAATGTGAGGCGGATACCGGCCTGACCTCACCGCTCCATCACATACACCCGCGCATGCTCCGCGATGCCGAAACGCGGCCCGCGGAAGCCCCGGCGCAGCAGCTCCTTCCGCAGGTAGAGCATCATCCCGGCGTGGGACACCAGCAGCACGTCCTCCGAGTGCGTCTCGATCAAATCCGCCACCTGGCGCACGCGGGTGAAAAAATCATCCCGTAGATGCCGCTGGGACGCGTGGCCGCTCATCCATGCCACGCGGATGATGATGCGCCACATCCACACCGGCAGCCGCAGCCTGCCCGTGGCAAAGGGCGTGTAGTCCGCCTCCCGCAGCGCCGGGTGCGGGATGATGTCCCCGCGGTAGAGCGCCCGCGCCGTCGCCGCGGCGCGCGGCAGGTCGCTCGTGTAACAACGCGCCCAGCGCTCCGTCTCGTCCGCCACCGGGCCGGCCTGCACCTCCGCGCTGTTGTAGCGTTCCAACCACGCCCTCAGCTCCGCGGCGGTGTACCAGCCGCCCGGCCAGGGCTCCAGCACGGGAAAGTGTCGCACGAGACCGGTTCGCATGGTGCCGCCGGCTTTAGATCTGCGAGCACGCCGCGGGCACGAGCAGCAGGTTCGTGATGCGGGAGACGATCTCCTTGTCCGTGAAACCGGGCGTCGTTTTGAGCTTCGCCCACTGCGGATCGGCGCGGAAGGTGTTCCAGGCGGCGTCCTTGGCGGCGGCATCTTTGAAGGCGAGCATGTACGTCAGGTTTGGCATCAGCGGGCCGATGATCGTCTCGCCAAAGAACACGGCGTTCAGACCGCAGCGCGCAAAGATCGCCAGCTCGCCGATGGTGAACATCTCCAGCTTCTTTTTCGCCGCCTTCTCACTGTGACTCTCGTAAATACGCAACTGGTAGAGCGCGCTGCCCTTCGCGGGCAGCTTCATCGCCTCCATGCCATCAATGCCGCGCGTGAGCCAGCTCTCGACGCGCTCATACACGGGCTCCTCCGCCTTCACGCCGAGATAGGCCGCGCCGGCCTGCTGCACGGCGGCATCCCCGAGCAGATCGGCGCTTCTGGCCACCGCTTCGAGCGTGGCATGACGCAGCACGACATACACCACCGCCGCGCCTTCCGGCTTCTCCGGCAGGAAGACGCCCACCTGGCCCACGCCGAGCTTGTTCAGCGCAGGGATGGCCGCATCGCGCAGATAGGCTTCGAGCAGCGGCTGGTTGTCCGCTCGTTTGAGCGTGAATTTGCGGATCTCAAAATACTCGCGTGCGGCCGTCCCAGCGGCCCCGGCGGATGCGGTGAGGCCGGCGGCGGCCACGGTGGTCTTGAGAAAGGTGCTGCGTGTCATGTCAGGGAAGTGGATGGCGTCAAAACGAGGCACGAGGTCATTTTAAGTCGATGAAAAAGCCCGCGATGCCCCACGCCAGGTCCTCGCGCGGCAGCAGGCCGTCTCCACCGACATGGAAGCGGCTGGCCACGACAAAGTTCTCCCGCTTGATCCCGCCTTTCTCACCCGCCGCCAGCAGATCCATCACGACCATCGCCGCCGTGCCCGCCACACCTTGTTTTTGCCGCACATGCTCGCGGAAATCCGCCTCAGAGGGGTTCAGCGCGGCCAGCACGACCGCCATGGCGGCCAGGAGGAGAAACAGCTTTTTCATGGCCCCCTTTTTAAAGTCCCCGCATGCGCCGGACAATCACAATCCTCACCCTGCGGAGGGGTCCGGCGCGTTTTTTATCGCCCGTGATGAATGGTCCTGCCCTGTCATGCCCGTATTGCACGCCATGTCCGTCCTGCCACGCATGATCCAGAGCACCGCCACGATGCTGGCCTGCCATGCCTTTCTCTTGAGCCTGGACGGCGGCATGCGCACCACCTCCGCGGCGGAGGCAGCGCGGGAGATGCCCCCTGCGGATGACGGCGCCATCCCCCGTGCGCCAAAGGGGGACGCCTTCGACGCGCTCATGGCCAACTCGCCGTTCACCCGCACCCTCGGCGTGTCCGATGCCCTCATCCTCACCGGGGTCGCCCGTTTTGACAGTGATGTCGTCGCCACGCTGCTCGATACAAAGACCTACCAGTCCCACACCGTCTCGAAGACACCGAATCATCAGGGATGGTTTCTCATCAGCGTCGGCGGGAATCCCGCCCGGATCGAGACCTGCTCCGCCAAGGTGCAGGTCCCCGGAGGCGAGATCGTTTCCATCCGCTATCAAAAGCCGCCGCCGCGCCCGCCCAAGTCCGGCTCCAGCGGCAGCCAGGGCGGCAGTTTCGGTGGAAGCGGCGGCTCCGGCGGCAGCACGCCACCGCTGAGCACCGCGCAGCTCGACGAGGCGAAAAACGCCGCCGTGAACTACAAGGAAGGCTTCAACGCGGACGGCTACCCGCGCCAGCCGCCGCCGGAAATGGTCGCCAAGCTCTCCCGCCTGAGCACCTCGCAACGCGAGGAGATCAACCGCACCATGTTCGGCCATCGCAACCAGGGCCTCGGCCTCGACCAGCGCCGCCAGATCTACGAGGGCCTCGTGGACCGCGCCCTGCAGCGGCGGTGAGCCTTTTTCCGCGCCGGAGACACACCGCGATCCCAAAAACCTTGGCACGATGGCATGGCAGCCTATGATCGCCGCCCGTCACGCGCGGGACACGACCTCGTTCCGCGCTCTGATCTCCCTCTATGCGAATCCGCCGCACCATCCGTGATCTTGCCCGCCGTTTTGGCTATGAAATCTCCCCCTACGACGGGAATCCGATGGGGCGCGACAGCCAGGCGGACATCCGCTTTCACCTTCAGGCGGAGCAGCATCCCTCCCCGCTCATTTTCGATGTGGGGGCGAATGTCGGCCAGTCCATCGACCTCTTCAAAAAGAGCATGCCGGGCTGCCGCATGATCTCCTTTGAGCCCTGCGCCACCACGTTCGAGCTTCTCAACCGCAAAATCAGCCAGGAAGGCATCCAGGGCGTCCGCACGGAAAACCTGGGCATGGGCAGCGCCAAAGGCCGGAGAACGTTTCGCGAGTACTCCAGCAGCGCGATGAATTCCTTCCTGGAGCCGGGCGCGGACGCCGCCGCATACGGGGAGCTGAGGCGCGAGTCGATGGCGGAGATCACCACCGTGGATGATTACTGCGCGGAGAACGGCATTGAGCGCATCGATGTCCTGAAGTCCGACGCGCAGGGGCTGGATCTGGAGGTCTTCCAGGGCGCCTCGCGCATGTTTCGCGAGCACCGCGTCCACCTCGTGCTGGTGGAGGTGGTCTTTTCCGCCATCTACCAAAAACAGGCTTCCGCCCTGGAGCTTTTGCACTTCATGGAGCAGGCCGGGCTGCGCCTCGTCTCCTTCTATCGTTTCGTTTACCTGCGGGGCGAGGCGAGCTGGACGGACGCCCTCTTTGTGGACCCGGCATTCATCGGCCGCGATTAGACCGCCGCTTGCAGCCGCCACCGGCTTCAGGCGGCTTTCGCCAGGGCGCCGGACAGCGCCGCGTAGCTCTTCTTCGCGGCGGCGACAGGCTCGTAGCCGGGTTTGTTGAAGATCTGGCCGCTGACCTCCACCACCACAGGGCCCTGATAGCCGTGCTGTTTGAGCGTGGTGAAGTATTTCACATAATCCGTGCGCCCCTCGCCGGGCAGCAGGAACTGGAACTTCCCGGGCTCGCCCACGGAGTCTTTGACGTGAATAAACTTCGTGCGCGGCAGCAGCAGCTTCATGCTTTCCTCCATGCCGATGCCTTGCAGCTCAAAGTGGCTGTAATCGTAGGCCACCTGGATCGCCGGAGACTTCACCTGCTCCAGCAGCCACAGCAGGCGCTCCGGCGAGTTCACCGCGCTGCCCACGTGCGCCTTGATCGTGATCGTCGTCTTCTCCTTCTCCGCCGTCTCCGCCCATGACTTCAAACGCTCCGCCATGCCGGCCTTCTGCTGCTCCCAGGCCGCCGGTTTGCCGCCGCACACCGTTTCCAGGATCGCAGGCCGCTCCGCGTTCACATCACGCGCCACCTGCGCCGCATCGCGGATCGTCTTCAGCGCCTGGGCATGCGCCTTGTCATCAGCGGTCAGGCTGATGTTCACCATCAGGCAGGGCAGGTCCAGCTTCAGCGCGCGGAGCTGCCGCGCCGCCTCCTGGCGTGCCTCCGCCGTGAACACCTTCGGCTCCGTGGGATACCCGGCATTCAGCGCGAACTCGACATTCGCATAACCGGTCTCCGCGCACGTTCTCAGCGCCTCGTTCAGCGGCAGCGTCTTCATCCCATACAGGCTGAAGCCCAGACTGACCCCGCCCGGTGCCGCTGCGCGCGCGAGCTGTGGCAGGGCGGCAAACCCCAGGGCGGAATGAAGAAAATGACGGCGTGTGGACATGAGCGTGAGGCGTGGGTGGATGAGCTGGGCTGATAACGTCGCGGCCATCGTTTTACCATCAGGCTGTTTGCCTGCGCTCTTGTTTCCAGGCCGCAAGGTCAGCCCGGCATCATTCCCCTGCCCCATCACCATCATCGGGCCGGAACGCGGAAGATCTTTTCTGAGTATGGGCAGCGCACCATCTGACCCGGCGCGAAATCCCGGACGTCAACCGACTTGCCATCAGGATCATAGGGACTCTTCACCAAACCCGGCTGGCCCGGGATGCGGATGCCGAAAGGAACGCTGGCCGGCACGAGAGCTGGCGGTGGTTTGACGGCAGGTGGAGCCTCGGAGACGGGCGCAGGCGTGGAGGCGGCCGCCACCGGTGCTGATGGCATCGCCGCGTCCGCCGGTGGCGGATCTTCCGTGGCGGGCGCCTCGTCCACCACGCTCGCCACACCTTCCGTGGAGGAGGGCTTGTAACGCTCCATCGCCAGACGCCAGAAGTCGTCATTCCCGGCTCGTGGATCGACCGTGGCGGCCACTGCTGCATCGCCAGCGCCCGGCTTCTTGGCAGGCACCTCGGCCGTAGCAGGAGCCTTCGGGCCTTGGCACGACAGCGTGCCGGCAGCAGTCAGGATGAGAAGCAAAAGTGGAAGGTGCGGTTTCATCAAGAGGGGAGAAGGCGTTCGTCAGCTCAGCTCGACACACGGCCATGGTACCGCCTGCCGCGGCCAGGACAAGCAATCGTGTGATCCCATCGTGCGGCCATGGGCTTGTTTGCCAGTGGGAAAATGGTTTCCCAAATCATTCTACCCCTCATCATGTTACCTTTTCCGGAGTTCGCAGACTGACGAATGGATCCTGGACAAAACCGTTTTCGGATCAACGCCTCTGCGACGTTCCAAACTCTGCGGTGTGGGTTCTGATGCGCGGCTGGCGTCTGCTGCTTCAAGCGGTGCGGATACGCGCTGATCTCCTGCCTATCCCGTTCCGTGATCTGGGAGAGCGGCTGTTACAGTTGGCGCATGGCGATGGCGCTCATGCAGGCCATTTGGAGGAGGCTAAAGCCTTTGCAAGACCCGATGCGACCCGGCGCAAGGCTTCACCCCGGAGGCGCTACGCATGGAGGCGGGCAGCGGCGGAACTTAGACATGAAGAGCACAGCCGACGGAAGGCGCGGCACAAGCGGAAACTCAGGCAAGCGAGAGGAGCAGCCATTTTGTCAGCCAGAGGCAGTCTGACGTCATTTACCCCCATCTGTCAGACAGTTGCAGCCTGCTCCCGTTTCCGGACGAACCGCTCAGAAACGGATCACGCACACGCCGTAGTCCAGCAACGGGCGGCCGGTGTCGGTCGTCTGGCGGAAGCGGGCGGGAATTTGGTAATACTGCGCGCGGCCATCCGCATTCTCCGGGCGCACCAGTTGCACCGCGCCGCGGGCCTTCAGCAGCCGCATGTGCTTCGCCATGTTATCGTGGGACACCTGCACCTTCTTCGAGAGTTCCAGCGGCGTCAGATACAGCCCCGTCGCCAGCGCACGCAGCGCCTCATAGCGCACCGGGTCGGCGATCGCCTCTAGCAGGCGCACGGGATTCGGAAACTCCGCCACGGGAACGGGCGGTGCAGGGTCGGGAGGTGGCAAGTCGGACATGGCAGGGGCAAATGGCAGGTCTCAGGGTTGCAAGAGCTCGCCCTAGGCGAGAACGACGAACCCTCGCTCCCTAATAACGCACCACAGAGGCTTCTATTAGCCATTTCCGGCTCGAAAGCTGAACTGTCTCAGCTTCAATTTGAAGTTTCAAGCCCCGAATTCGTCCCAACGAGCGCGGTATCAGCCACTCAAAGCTCCGAAATCGAACAGATGGATTCGCTATTGGGCCGTCCAGAACCGCCATCAGACGCTCGGAGCCGCTTTTTACCGATTCTATGTCTTCATTTTGACCCCATCGGCACTGCTGTCGTTCTCTACGGTTCGATAATTCACCTCAAATCCATCGAATTCGTTTCTGCGAGTGAGCAAATAGTCCCTCCAATCGCCGATTTCGTCCCATCGAGTTAGCTATCTGAGACTCAAAAGCTCATAAACGCCTCTGGAGTTCGGTAAATCAGCCTTCTGCTCCGTAAGAGGTGGATCATCACCGAGCAATCCATTTCAATGCTCATCTCAGCGGTTATCCCACCTGTGCGGTGTTGCCTCTTCGGGGAAGACTGGAGGCCCGCGTTTGCCGGAAGGCGAGAGCGCCTCGTCCAGCAGCGATTCGAGCGCGTGGGATGCTCGATGTCCATCAACGGTCTTCACCGCGACTTCCAAGGCCCGATCCAGGCTCGGGAAGTGCCCCTTGGCGACCTGCTCGCGGAGCAAGGCTTCGACCGGGGCAGTAAGTGTGGCCGTCATGTGACCCTCGGATGCCTTCGCCTGCGCCGGACAAGCTCCAACAGCCCGTCTTCCTCGTGTGCCCAGCTATGGCAAGAGATGAGCCACCATTTTCTGACTGCTGCGCCCTATGGTCAATCTTCCGACAGCAAGATCAATCCTCCGGCATCAGCACCGGGATCACCTTGTTGCCGTGGCGGCGGTAGATGAGGAAATCATCGTCCAGGGTGAAAATGACGGCGTCTTTGTGAAGTTCGGAAAGACGCACGAGGCAGGCGTCGGCGAGTGACATCGGCCGGTCGCGGTAGCGGCGCATCAGCGTGCTCAGATCGGCGGCTTGATCCTCGATCTCCAAGGCGACGCGGATCACGCCGCGTTCCAGCAGGGCAAAGAGCGGATCAGTGTCCACTCCCTCGCGTTTGAGCAGAAAGGCGGCCTCGGTTAAAACGGCCTCGCAGGTGAGCATCGGCGGTTTCAGCCGCTTCCACTGCTCCACGATCCACTCGTGATGCTCCAGACCGGCGGCGAGGAAGGAGACCAGCGGCCCGGTGCCCAGCAGCACCGTCTGCCTCACCGGCCAAAGCTTGTCATGTGCTTGGGATTCGTCGCCAGATCCTTCGGCAGCTTCTCGCGGACAGAGCCCGCCAGATCACGCGCCAGATCGTAGCAGGAGGTCGCACAGGCCGATTTGATAGGCCCCAGCTCACGTTCCAGCGCCGCACGAACCACCGCCGACTTCGACAGACGCCGCGCACGGCTTTCCTGATCCAGCCGGAGCAGCAGCGATTCGGGGAGTTTGAGAGAAAGAGTGCTCATGAGTGGCACATGGAAATACAAGCCATCCTCGGCGGCAATACCCAATCTGGTCCGCGTGCGACAGTTGCAGCGTGATGTCACTCGAACAACGGCGGAAGGTTCCTCGCGCCATGGAGGATGCGCAGGACTTCCACTTCATCAGCCAGTTCGCGGTAAAAGAGCAGGTAGTTGGGATACTGAGCTGCGGGCAGGAAGCGTATGCCTGCGAAGCGAGGCGCGCTGAATCGCGGACGCACACCCAGATCCGGCTGTTCACCCAACGCTTCGGCCGTGTTTAGAAGATCACGCCGCACATCCTCAGCGGCCACGGCGTTGTCTTGCGAGATGTAGTTCACGATCTCTTCCAAATCATCCACCGCCACCGGGTTGAAGACGACTGGTTTCATGCCGTCTTCCGGCGCAGTTGGGAAAGCGGAACGCGTTCGCCAGGATGCGAAAGCGCCTCGTCCAGAAGCGATTCGAGCGCATCGGATGCCCGACGGCCAAACACCGTCTTCACCGCAGCTTCCAAGGCCCGATCCATGCTCGGGAAGTGACCGTTGGCGACCTGCTCGCGGAGCAAGGCTTCGACAGGGGCGGTAAGGGTGGCAGTCATGGTGCCATCGTATTCCTTCGCCTGCATCGGGCAAGCTCCAACTGCCCGGCTCCCTCTTGCGTCTGGCTATGACAAGACCACAGCAACCGTTTTATCAGACAGTTGCAGCCTGATCTAGTTTCCGCAGTTGAGGAGGCGAAAGCGCCTCGTCCAGCAGCGATTCGAGCGCGTGGGATGCCCGACGGCCATCAACGGCATTCACCGCGACTTCCAAGGCCCGATCCAGGCTCGGGAAGTGACCCTTGGCGACCTGTTCGCGGCGCAAGGCTTCGGCCGGGGCGGTCAGGGGGCCGTCATGGGACCCTCGGATGCCTTCGTCTGCGCCGGACAAGCTCCAACGGCCCGGCTTCCTCGTGCGCCTGGCTACGACCAGGCAGTCGCAGCATGACGTCTTATTCACCGGCAGTTGAAGCCAGGATTTTCGGCAACAAACCGATCCCAGTCGTCCGAGCCAACCAGCGCGATCTTAAATCTGGCGAACTCCTCCAGGAAGCCAGAAAAGAAGGCTTCAATTTCATTTCCGATCTTGTTTTTATTGAAGATGCTTTCCTTCCGTAGTGCTGTAACGACAACGCGCGTTACGGCTGGATGATCTGTGCAATGGTAACTGATGGTATAATGGTCTGTTTGATGACCTTTAGCTCCATGCATTCTGACATATGCACAACTCGCACGATCAAGCCAGCCGCCGGGAAAGTGGCTAAACTCTTGGTCTTTCGATGAGTGAATTTTGAGGTCGTGATTTGTAAAGGATCGCCTGATTGCTTCGAGAACGGCATTTCGTTCGCCTACGGCATAGAAGAGCTGAGTGCCGCCTTTAAAGTTCAGTTTGTAGGAGATGTACATTTTAAACTTGGCTGGTTTGGTGGTCGTCTCTCGCGGCATGGACCGCTTCGTATATTTTTCGAGTCGTAACACGGCAATTGAGGGCTGCCGTGAAAAGCAAAAAGTGGCTTTTGTGTTGTTGCTCGACCCAATCCAAAAATGACGAACATTGGCTAACGCACTTTGAAACCAATTCCCAAACATCCCAATTCTGCTGATAAACCTCGGGGCCACGTTTTGTCGTATGAGCAATCAGCTGATTTATATCTGTGCGTTCGGAAGCGCTCAAAAACGTCTTGTTCTCCAAGTATCCAAAGTCCGAGGCCAGCAGGTCGCTAGCCCTGGCTTTTGTTCTCCCCTTTTCATTCCGACTTGAGCATTCTCGCGGAACCAGAAAATCGTCGATGTCTCGCAGCGCTATCAATGTTTCGTTAAGGCACGCATCGCGTATGACATGAAGCATCAATCGCCGGCAATCCTTGATCGAGTCCGGATGACACAAATCCTTGTCGTTTTGGAATTCGATTGTGAAAAAAGAGTGGGAGAAAACGCGAAGCAACCGGTCCGAAAAGTACTCCAGATGAGCGACCAAAGTGGATTCGTCTTCTTGTGAATTCATAATTACTTTTCTTCACCCAAACAAACTCATCTGCCCCGCGTCTTCATCGCTGCGCGGTTTCTTCCTTGTCTTCGCAGGCACGCTGGTCGCTACGGGGACTTCTTTGACACTCTCGGCGGGCTGGTGGCCGGATTCGAGTTGGTGGAGGACTTCCTTGGCGCGGTCGATGACGTTTTCGGGGAGGCCGGCGAGTCTCGCGACCTGGATGCCGTAGCTTTTTTCGGCGGAGCCGGGGAGGATCTTGTGCAGGAAGATGATCTGATGGTTCCACTCCTTCACGGCGACGTTGTAGTTCTTCACGGCACTGCGGCTCTGCGCGAGCGCGGTGATCTCGTGGTAGTGCGTGGCGAAGAGCGTGCGCGCACCCACCTTGTCATGCAGATGCTCGGCGACGCTCCAGGCGATGCTGAGGCCGTCGAAGGTGCTCGTGCCGCGGCCGATTTCGTCGAGGATGACCAAGGAGCGCTCGGTGGCGTTGTTGAGGATGAGCGCGGTCTCGTTCATCTCGACCATGAAGGTGCTCTGGCCGCGCGCGATGTCGTCGCTGGCGCCGATGCGGGTGAAGATGCGATCGACGAGGCCGATCTCCGCGCTGGCGACGGGCAGGAAGCTGCCAATCTGCGCCATGAGCGTGAGCAGCGCGGTCATGCGCAAATACGTGCTCTTACCGGCCATGTTCGGGCCGGTGATGAGGATGAGGCGGCTCTCCTCGGGCTCCAGCGTGATGTCATTCGGCACGAAGCGCTCGCCGCTGGTGAGATTCTGATCGAGCACGGGATGGCGGCCGTCGCGGATGAAGAGATTCCGCGTCTCATTGAGCACGGGGCGCGTGTAATTGAAAAGCCGCGCGGTCTCGGCGAGCGAGCCGAGTGAATCGAGCACGGCGATGGTCTCCGCGGTCTCCTGGATCTGCGCGAGGTGCTGCAGCACGCGGCCGCGCAGCTCGATGAACTGCTCGTATTCGAGCGCCTTGCTGCGCTCCTCGCTGCCGAGGATCTTGTCCTCCATGCGCTTCAACTCGTCGGTGATGTAGCGCTCGCCATTGACGGTGGTCTGCTTGCGATGGTAGTCGGCGGGCACGCTGCCGACGTTCGCCTTGGTGATCTCGATGAAGTAACCGAAGACGGCGTTGTATTTGATCTTGAGGCTTTTGATGCCCGTGCGCTCGATCTCCCGCGCCTGCAAATCCGCGATCCACTGCCGGCCGAGCGTGGAGGCATTGCGGAGTTCATCGAGCTCCGGTAGCCAGCCCTCGCGGAAGACGCCGCCTTCTTTGATCTGCATCGGCGGTTCATCGCAGATGGCGCGTTGGATCTCGGAAGAGAGAGCGGTGAGGTCGTGGAGACGCGGAAGAAGGGACGAAAGGGACTGAAGCGACTCAAGGGACGTGAGCAGGTCTTTGAGCGTCGGCACGACCTCCAACGACACCGCCAAAGCCTGCAAATCTCGGCCATTGCCGCTGCCTTGGCTCAAACGGCTGCTGGTGCGCTCCAGGTCACGCACTTCTTTGAGCAGCGTGCGCACCTGGCTGAGGAGCATGGGCTCGTCGAGGAAGGCGGCGATCATGTCCTGGCGTTGCGTGAGCGTGTCGAGATCGCGCAATGGATGCAGCACCCAGTGGCGGAGCTTGCGGCCGCCCATCGGCGTGCAGGTGCGGTCGAGGGCGCTCAGGAGCGTGTGCGCGTTGCCGCCGCGAGCGCTGACGAGCTCCAGGTGGCTCTGGCTGGCGGCGTCGATAAGCACCACGTCGTTGGTTTGACCGACACGGAGGCGCTGGATGTGCTCGACACTGCGGCGGAGCTGGAATTGCAGGTATTGCAGGATGCAGCCTGCGGCACAAAGCGCGGCGCTGAGCCCCTGGCAGCCGAAGCCATCGAGCGACTGCACTTTGAAATGCTGCGTGAGGCTGTGCTGCGCCTGATCGAGCAAAAATAGGTAACTCTCCACCGCCTGCGCACAGGCCGGGCTGCCGAGCGCCTCGATCACATCACGCTGATCGTCGCTGTGGAGGATTTCGCTGGCCTGGAGGCGTTCCAGCTCATCGGCGAGCTCGGTGGTGTCCTTGAACTCGGCGACTTCGAACTCGCCGGTGGTGTGATCGACATAGGCGAGGCCGAATTTCTTCCCCTCGCGAAACACCGCGGCGAGGTAGTTCGGGCGGTTCGAGTCGAGCAGGTTGAGGTCATTGATCGTGCCCGCGCTGAGGATCTGCGACACGGCCCGCTCGACGATCTTGCCCGGAGTCGGCTCCGTCGTCTGCTCGGCGATGGCGACGCGTTTGCCGGCCTTGATGAGCTTCGCGATGTAGCCCTGCGACGAATGATGCGGCACACCGCACATCGGCACCGCGTTGCGTTTCGTCAGCGCCACATTCAGGATGGGCGAGGCGACCTTCGCGTCCTCGAAGAACAGCTCATAAAAGTCCCCCAGCCGGAAAAACAGCAGCACATCCTCCGGAAGCTCCCGCCGGATGGCGAGGTATTGCTTCATCATGGGAGTGGTGGCGGCGTCGGACATGAGCGGGCACCGTCAAGAGCGTCAAGAATTGGTCAAGCGGTCAAGGCCCCGCCGACGCTACTTGAACCACCGCAACCGCAGCGAGTTCAGGATCACCGTGAGGCTGCTGAGGGACATCGCGACGCTGGCGAGCATGGGGCTGAGCAGGCGGCCGGTGAAGGGATAGAGCACGCCGGCGGCAATAAGGATGCCGAGGGCGTTGTAGAGGAAGGAGAAGGCGAGGTTTTGCCGGATGATGCGCAGCGTGGCGCGGCTGAGGGTGAAGGCGCGGTGGAGGGCCCGGAGATCGCCTTTCACGAGGGTGACGGAGGCGCTGTGCATCGCGGCATCCGTGCCGGTGCCCATGGCGATGCCGACATCGGCGCCGGTGAGCGCGGGGGCGTCGTTGATGCCATCGCCCACATAGGCGGCGTGGCGGCCCTGCTCCTTCATTTGATACACATGCACGAGTTTTTCATGCGGGCTGAGCTCGGCGGCCACTTCATCGATATGCAGGTCCTTCGCCACGCGGTCGGCGGTGGAGCTTGTGTCACCGGTGAGCATCTTGAACTTCAATCCGAGGGCGTGAAGGGCCTCGATGGCGGGCTTGGTGCTCTCTTTGATCTTGTCGGTGAGGGCGATGAGGCCCAGCGGGCGGCCATCAAGGACAACGAGCACCACGGTGAAGCCGCTGGCCTGGAGTTCGGCGGAGCGGGTGGAGCATTCGGCGTCGATGAAGACGCCTTTTTTCTTCAAGAAGGCCGCCTGGCCCACGAAGACCTCTTTGTCACCGACCACGCCGAGCACGCCGCCGCCGGGCACCGCCTGAAAATCCTTCACCGTGGCCAGTTGGATGTTTCGCTCCTTTGCGGCCGCCACGATGGCGCTGGCGATGGGATGCTCGCTGGCCGCCTCCACGGCGGCGGCGCAGGCGAGGAGGTCGCGGGCGGACAAACCGGGCAGCGGATGCACTTCGACGACGCTCGGCTTGCCCTCCGTGAGCGTGCCGGTCTTGTCGAGCAGGATGGTGTCGATGGTCCCAAGGCGTTCGAGGGTCTCGGCGTCTTTGATGAGCACGCCGAGCTGCGCCCCGCGACCCATGCCAGTGGTCACCGCCATCGGCGTGGCCAAGCCAAGCGCACAGGGGCAGGCGATGATCAAAACGGCCACCGCATTCACGATGGCAAAGCCCAGGCTCGGTTGCGGTCCAAACTCCCACCACACGAGGAAGGTCAACATCGCGATCAAGACCACCACCGGCACAAACCACGACGAAACACGATCTGCCTGCCGTTGCACCGGGGCACGGCTGCGCTGCGCCTGGGCGGTGAGGGCGATGATCTGGCTGAGAAGCGTGTCCGCGCCGACTCGCTCGGCCTTCATCAAGAGCGTGCCGTTGCCATTCACGGTGCCGCTGGTCACACGGCTGCCGTCTCTCTTCATCACCGGCATCGGCTCGCCGGTGAGCATGGATTCATCGATGGTGGAGACACCTTCGAGCACGAGGCCATCGACGGGGATTTTGCCGCCGGGCTTGATGCGCAGCACATCGCCGGGCTTCACGGCATCGAGCGGGATCTCTTTATCGACGGAGCCATCGACGAGGTGCGCCGTCTGCGGCGCGAGCTTCATGAGCGATTCGATGGCGGAGCCGGTGGCACGGCGAGCGCGTGATTCGAGGAGCTGGCCGAGAATCACCAGCACGGTGATCACCGCCGCGCTCTCAAAATACACCGGCGCATGCCCGTGACCCCCGCTGTGCGGCAGCAGGTCCGGCGCGATGACCACCAGCGTGCTGTAAACCCACGCCGAAAGCACGCCGAGGCCGATGAGCGTGAACATGTTCGTCTTCAGCGTGGCAAACGAGCGGGCAAAACGCACCAGCAGCGGCCAGCCGCACCAGAACACGACCGGCGTGGCCCACACCAGCTGCATCCACGCGGAGGCATCCGCGGGGATGTCACGGATCACCGGCAAGTCCATGCCCATGCTCAGCAGCACGACGGGCAGCGTCATCAAGGAACCCCAGCGCAAGCGCCACCACAGCTCGCGCAGCTCCGCCGCGCCGCCATCGCCGCAGCATTCGGGCGTGCTGCTCACGGCGAGCGGGTTCTTTTCGAGGTCCATGCCGCATTTCGGGCAGGCACCGGGCTTGTCCGAGCCCACGCCCTCGCACATCGGGCAGATGTAGGCGGCGATTTTGGCATCCACCGCGCTGGGGACGGCCTGTTCCGCGCTCTCCGGCTTGGGAGAGGCGCAGCAGCAGGGAGCGGTCGGCGCGTGCGGTTGCATGACAGGTTTCATGGCGAGACTACGCAGTCCGTCACACGGGGGCCAACGGAAAAACAGCACGCGCCGCCTTCTTCGAGTTCGTGCAGGCTTGCGGACCCTTTTGCCCGCCAACAACATCATCCGCCCGCGGTCAGCGCGTGGCGAAGCCGTTGAAGACGCCGGACTGCGCCAGCGCCTGCTCCTGCTCCGCGACAAAGCGGAAGCCCTTTTCCCGCAGCAGCTCCTCCACCGCGTGCAGCGTGGCCGCATCATGCACCTCGATGACGATCTGGCGGATCTTCGGCCAGTCTTGCGGCTCGATGCCGCGCAGCACGGCCAGCTCCGAGCGCTCCGCGTCCACCTTCAGCAGATCGACGCAGGCGAGATCCCACTCCCGGATGAGAGATGAAAGGCTGCGCAGCGGGCACAGCAACTCCTGCTTCCCGCCGAGCCGCTGCCGCGCCAGGGATTCGATGAGCGACTCCGGCACCTGGCGGCCGGTGCCCGCGCGGCTGTGCAGCTCCTGACGGATGCCCGCCGCCAGCACGCCGGCATCCCGCGCGGCGTCCGCGTGAAAGCCGGACATGATGGAGTAATCCGGGTAGTAGGTGAACACCGCCTCCCCGTCGCGCTCCGCCACACCGCATGCCAGCGCGCGCGCGCTGTCACCAAAGGGCAGCAGATTCCGCGTGAGCAGGCCGTGCAGCCGCGGGGAGGGCTCCAGCGCCAGGACACGCGCGTCCGGGCAGGTGTGCTTCACGCACAGGGAGAACATGCCGATGTTCGCGCCGATGTCGATCACGCAGGGGCTGCCCTCCAGCGTGATGCCGTGCTTGAAGTAGGCGCGCTCGACAAAGATCTCCTTGTAAAGGAAGGCCGTCTCCTGCGCGCTCACCTGGTGGATGGAGAGGCCGTTTGGCAGCACAAAGAGAGGGTCGGAGGGCGTTGCGGGGCTCATGGGTGGCGGGGGCGGCTCGAAGCCGCCACCTCTCAGCCGGAGCACCCGTGCCGCGCAAGCACGAACCTCGCGTCACACGGCCTGCGCGGCCGCGTTGATCATTGACGCTCGCTGATCTCTCCCCCGGCGCCCTCGCGCGGTTGGAGGCGAAACTGATCGCCGATGTGGCAGCGCCCGCGCTGGTGCCGCAGAAAAAGCCCGATGGCCTGCAACTCGAGGCGCTCGCCACGCCGGCCGGAAAGACCTTTCTCATGGAGGACCTGCGCAAGGTGATTTACACGACGACACGCCACTACCTGGAGTCCGGCTCCTTGAGGGTCTTCGTGAACCGCATGATCCGGGAGGGAAAAGTGGCCGTTGAGCAACACCGCACCGGGCGGAATGGCAGCGTGTACCGCTGCCTGATCCCACCAAGCACCGCAGGCTGAGGAGGCGCTGCCAAGTTCGCTTTTCAACCACGAAGGGTCACGAATTCTCACGAAGGTGTTCCGAACCACGAACCCTTCGTGCTGCTTCGTGTCCCTTGGTGGTTTTTGACCCTGACGATCAACCGCGAAGCTGGCTAAAAAGATGACCGAAACAGAATCCGTTTCGATTCAACGATTCAGCCGCCGGAGTTACCGTCGTCGCGCCGCCCTTTTTGGTAGATGGCGTTCACCGCGATGCCGACCAGGCCCCCGAGAGCGAAAACCACGCCCAAGCCGGCCGCCCAGCCCAACGTCGTGGCCGCGGTCAGCAGCACGGAGAGCGAAAGGACCGTCGAAGACAGGATGTCCCACGGCGTAGGCATGGAACCCCTGACCATGAGGCCGATGATGCCCAGGCCGATGAAGAGAACCAGGCAGCCAAAGCCGCCGATGAAGAAGGCGCGAAGGGGGTGGTGCACGGCGGGTGGCGTAGAAGAGGAGACAGGGAGACAATGAGATACGGCGGGAGGCAACCCGTCAGGTAGCGGTTGCTGCTTTCCGGCGGAAGTCGATGCGGTAGCCGGCAAGAACTCCAAATGGGTGACGCAGGACGAGGGTTTCGCCATCCCGGCGGCAGTTGAGGAAGTGGCCGTCGAGTTCGAGGCTCCAGGTGCCGCTGGGAGTCATGGACGGATCCACCAGACGCCAGCCTGGGGAGGGCAATTCCACAAGGCGATAAGGTTCATCCACAGGAAACTTGGTAGCAGCGCAGCCTCCGTCTTCGCGAATCTCGATTCGGCTGGTGAGGGTGCCGGGAGGAATGCCGAGTTGTTGGAGAAACCGGGCGGAAAACTCGGTGCATTCCCACACGCCGACGAGTTCCGTTTTCGCAGGTTCGACCCCCACGGGTGTACTGTCGCAACCGCGGAGCAGCAGGGTGGCGAGTCCCAGGCCGGCGAGCAGAAACAGGCAACCGCAGCCGCGTTTGAGAAAGGCGCGGGAGGAATGGGGCATGGGTAAGCGGTGGGGCGGATGGGTTTGTTCATTCTACCTAGCGGGTCGCTTCTTGGTGTAAGAGGCGCGGAGATTCTCGAAACGCTTCACCATGCCGTCCGCCATGTCGTATTTGAGGGAGGTGGTGCCGGTGAGGAAGACGATCTCGTGGCAGCCGAGGCAGATCTGGGCGTGGTAGGTGATGGCACCGACAGTCCAGGTGATGTTGTAGTCGGGATGGTAGCCGCCGCAGGCTCTGGCACCGCGATACGGCTGGATCGAGGCAGGCGAGCCGAGGAGTTGCTTCAGTTCGTCCGCGTTCACGGCCTTCAAGGCAGGTGTGTAGAAGGGGAAGTTGTCGATCTTGATCACATCGGGCCTCTTGAGTTCTTCCTCCAACTTGTCGGCCTGCCAGTATTGATGTGGCAGGCCTTCATAGACGACGATCTCGGTGGCTTTGAGCAGCGTTTCACGGAAGCGATCCGAATCGGCGACTGATGGCGGAGCAGGCTCCAGCAAGGCCCATGCGGTGCCGAAGGAAAGGCAGAAGAAGAGCAGGAGGCGTGGCATGGTGGAGAGACTACTAGAACGCGGGCAGCTAGAGCAAGCGTTGCTTTTTCGACGATCATCTGCGCGTCATTTGGGACACTCAATCAACCGGTGCTTCGATAAAGACGGGTTTAACCGCTCATAAGACGCTGATTTGACGCTGATGGCTGAATCTCATGATGAGCGTCTTGTCTGCGTCATATCAGCGGTTGGAAAGCATGGGACTTCAACAACTGCCCTGCCGCTGCTCCCACTCCATGCCGCATGTCACATGAATGTCCCGGTACAACAGGCAGAAGGAAATGCTGCCTGCCTGCGCAAGTTGAAGACGGTCACGAACATGCGCGAGGTCGCTGTGCGCGGCTTGCACGGCGGGGTGGTCTGCAAAATCTCGAAGCAGAACCTCAAATGTGGCGAGCGCATCCAAAGGCGAGTGCCAGGTTGGAGGACGTTTGTCGAAGAGGTCATCATCGGAAATGTAGTGAGAGACGGGCCGCACACCCGCAGACCGGGCGAGAGAATCGAGAACACGCGAGTGGTCGAGAAGTTGATGACCCGTCGTCAAACCGCAACCGGGGACGGTGCCCTTGAAGTATGGCATGAGGTTGTGCGGTGCTGTGAACAGACTGTGGAGACGCTGCGCGCTGGTGACGAGGCTGAAGAGAAAAAGACCGGTGATCAACGCTGCAAACGGAACCAATTCCTCGCCCGCCCAGATTTGTTGAGTCATCCAAGCGATCAACGCCGCCAGTGAACCCAACCAGAGGATGCCGAACCGCACCGCGCGAAAAACACTGCGCTGGAAGCGCCGGTATGCTTCTGACGAGTATCTTTCTTTCCGTATGGCTGGCATGTTTCTCGTGGTTTTCAATGCAGCGAGACGCTCGTTCCGCCCAGAGGACTGGGCGGGCCACCGGGATGCCGTGTGGCGTTAGCTGAAGATGATGCCTCTCGTGACGGCATTTGCCAGTGCGGAGCGAGGCAAGGATGGAAGAACCGGGAATGGTGGGACTCAGCATGTCTGAATGGGGCGTGGGGCTGCCGTTCCACCTCCTCCATGCCCAGTTCCGCCCTTTTCCATTCTCCCATGCCGCCTGACCGCCCAGCCGTGACCATGCAGTTGAACCACGAATGATCACGAATGGACACGAATGAATCCGGCGAAAACGGTGCATGGCTTGAAACGACGGCTGTCACCCGCGGGTGACCGAATCAGAAGCCAGGTCAAACACAGCTCCTCTTGGATTCGTGTTCCTTCGTGCCCATTCGTGGTTTCTCATCGAATGATCACGGCTCAGGGGACTGAGCGGGCCAACGGAATGCCGCGTGGCGCCGAGGAAACTCGGATTTACACCGCAGAGGCACCACAACCTCAGAGAAAGGCATTCAGGATCGAGACGCGGGCGCAAAAGGTCATTTCGCGGCGGTCAGATTGAAGATTGATGGACATTCGATTGTTGATTTTCGAGGTCTGAGGCGGGTTCTGCGAAGGGAACCACTTCTTCAATCAACAAGCGTTTGTTCGACAATCATCAATCCATCAGCAGGCCGCCGACTTTTTTGCGCCCGCGTGAATCAAGACTCTGCGTGTTGAATCCATCAGCCTCATCCCTAGCTGAAGAACTTCTTCGCTTTCTCGAAGAAGGACTCCTCCATGGGGGAGGTGGTCTCGCCGAGGGACTTGGCGTAGTCGTCGAGCTTGGCGCGCTGCTCGGCGCTGAGCTTGGTGGGGACGGCGATCTGGACGTGGACGTAGAGATCGCCGTGGTGGTCGGAACCGAGAGTCTTCATTCCTTTGCCGCGGAGGCGGAAGGTGGTGCCGCCCTGAGTGCCGGCGGGGACCTTGACGGTGGCCTTGGCACCGAGGGTGGGGACGGTGATCTCCCCGCCGAGGGCGGCGGTGGTGAAGCTGAGGGGCATCTGGCAGTGCAAATCGTCACCTTCGCGCTCAAAGAGCTCGTGCTGGCGGACCTGGACGACAACGTAGAGGTCGCCATAGGGGCCGCCTTTGGCGCCGGCGTTGCCATTGCCACTGGAGCGGAGGCGGGAGCCGTCCTCGATGCCGGCGGGGATCTTGACGCGGACGCGGGCGGGGGCCTTGGAGAGGCCGGCACCGCGGCAGGTGCGGCAGGGGTCGGTGACGACCTCGCCGGAGCCCTGGCAGTCGGGGCAGGTCTGCTGGATCTGGAAGAAGCCGCGGGAGGAGATGACCTGGCCGGCACCGCCGCAGGTGCGGCAGGTCTTTTTGCCGGAACCGCTGGCGGAGCCGCTGCCGGAGCAGGTCTTGCAGGAGACGAGGCGCTCGTAGTCGATCTCGCGCTCGACGCCGGTGGCGGCCTCCTCCAGGCTGATCTCGAGGCCGTAGCGGAGATCGGCGCCGCGCTGGGGGCCGTCGGCACGGCGCTGGCGGCCGCCGCCGCCGAAGAAGGTCTCGAAGATGCCGCCGCCCCCGCCGCCGCCGAACATCTGGTTGAAGATGTCGAAGGGGTCGTGGAAGCCGCCGCCAGCCCCGCCGGGGCCGCCCATGCCACCGGCGAAGGCGGCGTGGCCGTAGCGGTCGTAGGCGGCGCGTTTGTCGGCGTCGCTGAGGACGTCATAGGCCTCGCTGACCTCCTTGAATTTTTCCTCGGCGGTTTTGTCGCCGGGGTTTTTGTCGGGGTGGAATTTGACGGCGAGCTTGCGGTAGGCCTTTTTGAGGTCGTCGTCGGAGGCGTCACGGGAGACGCCGAGGACCTCGTAGTAGTCGCGTTTGTCGGCCATGGGGGTCTGAAAGGGGGATTTGAAATTCGAAATCACGCCGCAGGCGGCGTGCCGGCGACGATGACGCTGGAGGGGCGGAGGAGGCGGTCTTTGAGGCGGAAGCCGCGGCGGGTGACGCGGAGGATGGTGCCCTCCGGCTGGCCGGGGGCGGCCTCGGTGGAGACGGCGTCGTGGAGATTGGGGTCGAAGGGTTTGCCGAGGGCCTCGATCTCGGTGACGCCCATGTCGCGGAGGAAATCGGCGAGCTGGCGCTGCACCATGGCCATGCCCATGTAGATCATGGATTTCTCCGACTCGGCGCGGGCGGCGTCGAGGCCCATCTCAAAGTTGTCGAGGATGGGAAGGAGGGCGGTGAGGAGGGAGCTGTTGGCGTAGGCGCGGGTGTCCTGGGCCTCGCGTGCGGAGCGCTTGCGGAAGTTGTCGAGCTCGGCCTGGGAACGATAGGCGAGGTCTTTCCAGCGATCGACCTCGGCAGTGAGGAGGGCGATGGGGTCTTGCGAAGCGGCCTCGGGGGCGGGATCGGCGGGAGGAGGGGCCTCGGCGGGGATGTCGGTCACGGGCGGGATGGATTCGGGGATGGGCTGGGTCGCGGGATCGGGACTCGGCACGGTCATGGCGTGTTTTTTTGGGTTTGGGGGCGGCGACTATGCTGTCTTCTGGAGGGCAATCAAGGTGATGTCGTCGTGGGAGCGCCGGCCGGCGAGGAAGGTGTCCACCTCGGCGAGGAGGCCGTCGATGACGGCCTGGGGCCCGGCGGGGGCGAGGCGTGCGAGGGCGGCCTCGATGCGGGCCTCGCCAAATTCATCCCCCTGGGGTGTCATGGCCTCGTTGACGCCATCGGTGAAGAGGAGGAGGCAGTCGCCGGGCTGCATGTGGATGGTGGCGTCCCGGGTGACGCGCTCGAAGACGGTGCCGGAATCATCAATGCCGACGCCCATGCCGGGCGGACGGACGGCCTCGACCCTGCTGGTGGCCTGACGCCAGAGGAGGGCGTCCGTGTGGCCGGCGCGGGCGAGGGTGACAGCGGGGCTGCCGCTTTCCAGCGTGAAGTAGGTCATGGTGATGAACATGTCCTCCCGCATGTCCGGGCCGATGGCGCGGTTCAGCATGGCAAGCGCGGCGCTGGGAGTGGTGCTGCCCTGGGCGACGGAGCGGAGGAGGGTGCGGCACATGACGGTGACGAGGGCGCCGGGCATGCCTTTGCCGGAGACATCGGCGATGACGGCACCGAAACGGCCGCCGGGCATCTCGATGAAGTCGAAGTAGTCGCCGCTCAGACGGCGGGCGGGAATGTTTTTGCCGGCGATGACGAAGCCGTCTAGCCTGGGATCACGGTCAGGGAGGAGGACCTTCTGGATTTCGCAGGCGTTGTCGATCTCCTGCTGGTCGGCGCGGTGGCGGGCGGCCTCCTGGTGGGAGATGGCATTGGCGAGCGCGACGGCGGACTGCTCCGTGATGGAATTGAAGACCTCGAAGTCGTTGGCGTTGAACTGGCGGATGCTTTTGGGCGCGGTGAGGGCCAGGACGCCGAGTTTGCGGTTTCCAAAGCTCAAGGGGCCGAGCAGAACGGTGGCGCCGGAGCCGCCGCCGAGATCAGCGATGAGCTCGCTCTTCTGGAGGGTGAAGACGCGGCCGAGCAGGCCGTGATTGGCCTCCACGGCGTGGATGCGCATGTAGCTGAGCAGCGCGCCGGGATTCTCCCGGGCCTGGAGATGCACGCGCTCCGGGATCTCGACCAGAGGGGCGCAGAACTCCGTGTGGTGGCGGGGCACGAGGCGGTTCGTAGGCTGGTCAAAGAGGTAAATGGCACCACCCTGGCTCTGGGTGACGCGGACAGCACCCTCGACGATGAGACCGTACATGGCTGCCTGCTGGTCCTCACGCCAGATGGCCTCCCCGAGGTCGTGGAGGAAGCCGAACATGCGGCGCTCCTCGGCGACGATGGCCTCCTCCTCGGCGCGAAGGGAGGTGATTTCACGTTTTTGATTCGACGAAAGCCTGGCGAGGTAAAAGACCACGGCCGCCATGAGCAGCACGAGGAGGATGAGCAAAAAGGTGATCATGGGTCTCAGCGGCGCGGGGTCCCGGATCATCCGGGCGGCGCCTCAGGCTGGCACGGGGGAGGAGGCGGTCTGGGCGTGCAGCTCTTTTTCGAGGAAGTCGATGACATCACGGAAGCGGCACTCGTTTTCGTCACTGATGCCGGAAAGGGTCTGGTGGGCGTCGAGGATGTGCTGGGTCTGCACCTCCTTGGAGCAGGCGGCGGCCTCCTCGCAGATCTTCAGGGCGCGGGCGGCCTGGGCGCGCTCGGAGGCCCAGAGCCTGCCCTCGACATCGAGATCAAGGATGTGATTCAGGCCGAGGCTGGTGAGGAGCTGGATGTTGCGCTGGTTGGCGTTGACGATGCTGAGGGTGCCGCCGGAGGCGTCTTTTTTGACGCTGAGGGCCGCGCCGGTGAGCATGCCGAGGAAGGTGGAGTCCATCATGGGACAGCGCTCGAGATCGACGACGAGATCATGCACGCCACGGGCCATGACGCCCTGGAAGGCATTGCGGGCCTGGAGGCTGTTGAGATGGGTGCCCTTGCCATCGACGCGCATCCAGAACACGCGGCCAACCTGGCCGACAAGGATGCGTGTGGAGGGTGTGTTCATGGTGAGGATGGGATGGGTGGAAAGTGCTGTCGCCGTGATACGATCACTCCCAGAGATAGGATTGCTGGCTGACGAGCTCCTCCTTGCCACGGAGGATGCTGACGCGCCACATGGTAACACGGCCGTTCTTTCGATACTCGGGACCGGTGACCTCGAAGCGGGAGAGATTGCTGCGGCGGATGTCCTCGACGACCTGCTCCTGGGCGAAGTCCTGCAGGCCGGTGTTGGTCATGCGGTACTGGAAACGCACGGTGACGGGACCGGTGCGGTCATCAAGCTTCCAAAAGATGGAATAATAGTGGCCGAAGCGGTCCATGATCTCCTGGGAGCTCACGGCGCCGTGGAGGAAGTGCTCACGCTCAAAGGTGAGGGCACGATCCTGGGTGGCCTGGGGCACGCCCGGCATGAGGTGGTAATATTTCACCTTGGTGATCTTTCCCCCCGGGCCGCGGACGGAGGAGGAGCAGGAGCCAAGCAGCAGCGCTGTCAACGCGAGCCCAACGAGACGGATGATAGCGGATGAAGACGCCCAAGACATGAGGGGCGGAATATTGGAGCGGAGCGCGTACTGTCAACGCCGCCTTCCCTCTTGCGGGATTTCTGCTTGCGCAAGTCAGAGGAGTGACACGGGATCCACGTCCCACACCACCACGACATCCTGCGGCAGGGTGGTGGAGCGGATGACCTGCCGGATGTGACGGGTGAGCGGGCGGATTTTCTCCGCGCGCAGCAGGAGCTGGAAGCGGAACTGGCCGTGCGCCTTGGCCAGCGCGCAGGGA
The DNA here is from genome assembly GCA_015075365.1 of Verrucomicrobiaceae bacterium. Taxonomy (GTDB): domain Bacteria; phylum Verrucomicrobiota; class Verrucomicrobiia; order Verrucomicrobiales; family Verrucomicrobiaceae; genus Prosthecobacter. The sequence continues at coordinate 2,034,979 of JABTUN010000001.1, read as the reverse complement.
GCGGGCTCTCCCATGACCGCGCCCTCCGGCAGTCCGTCCAGCAGGCGGCGGTGGAGCGTCTGGAGCGCGAACTCCGCGCGGGTCTGGTGCTTGCCACGGCTGTGCAGCATCACGACATGGGTGTAGGGCGGGTAATGGAACACCTGGCGGTGCTCCAGCTCCTGCTGGGCGAAGCCATCGAAGTCATTGTGCCGGGCAAACTGCACCGCGGGCGTGTGCGGCGCGTAGGTCTGCACCATGACCTCTCCTTTGAGCTCTCCGCGGCCGGCACGGCCGGCCACCTGCACGAGCAACTGGAGCGTGCGCTCCGCGGCGCGGAAGTCCGGCAGGTTCAGCGCGATGTCCGCGTTCAGCACGCCGACGAGGGTGACATTCGGGAAGTCGAGCCCCTTGGCGATCATTTGCGTGCCGATGAGGATGTCGAGCTTTTGCGCGCGGAAGTCGCGCAGCATGTCCCGCAATTGGTGCTTTCGCTGCACGGTGTCCGTGTCCACGCGGGCGATCCGCGCCTGCGGGAAGACCTCGCGCACGACCGTCTCCACGCGCTCGGTGCCGAACCCGGTGAACTTGATGGCCGGATCGCCGCAGGCGGGGCACTTGGCCGGCGGCAGGCGCCGCGCACCGCACACATGGCAGACGAGACGATGGTCTTTTTTGTGCAGCGTCATCGGAATGCTGCAGTCCTGGCACTGCACCGTCTCCCCGCAGGCCGTGCAGGTGAGGGAGGTGTTAAAGCCACGGCGGTTCAGGAAGAGAATCGTCTGCTCCCGCCGCTCCAGGCGCGCCATGATGGCCGCGCGGAGCTTTTCCGAAAGAATCCCGGCGTTTGCAGCGCTGATGCCCGTGCCTTTGCGTCTCTCCAGGCGCATGTCGAGGATGCGGATGAGCGGCAGTGTCTTGCCATCCGTGCGGCGCGTGAGGCGCAGCAGCTCGTAGCGCCCACGTAGGGCGTTCTCGAAGGATTCCAGGCCCGGCGTGGCGCTGCCGAGCAGCACAAGGCAGCTTTCGAGCTTTGCCCGCACCACGGCCAGGTCGCGCGCGTGGTAGCGTGGGTTTTCATCCTGTTTGTAGGACGGCTCATGTTCCTCATCGACAATGATGATGCCCAGATTCTCCAGCGGGGCGAAAATGGCGCTGCGGGCGCCGATGACGATGTCCGCGCGGCCCTCGTGAATCTTGAACCACTCGTCGTGGCGCTCCCCCTCGCTCAAACTGCTATGCAGCACGGCAATCCGGTCTTTGCGGGCTGCAAAACGTGCCTTGAAACGCTCGATCGTCTGCGGCGTGAGGCTGATCTCCGGCACCAGCACCAGCGCTGTTTGGCCCGCGTCGAGCACCCGGGCGATCGTTTGCAGATACACTTCCGTCTTCCCGCTTCCGGTCACGCCGTGCAGCAGGATCGGTCGTGCCTGCGCAGGTGCTGCCAGCAGCTCGTGAATCCGGTCAAAGGCCTCTTGCTGCTCCGTGGTGAGCCGCAGGGGCTCGCTGGGGATGAATTCCTCGTCCTGGAAGGGATCGCGTTCGATCCTTGCCTCGCTACGCGTGATCCAGCCCGCTTTGAGCAGTGGTTTGATGACCGCCGCAGCCCGTGGCAGGTCGCGGCGCATGCTGCTCAAAGCCAGCTCTCCCCCTGCCACGCGGAGCATGTCCAGAACACGTGCCTGCATGGGAGCGCAGCGGCTCATTCTCTCGAAAACCTCCGCTGGTGGCTCCTTGACCAAATGCACACGGCTGTCCGTCAGGAAAGTCTCAGGCCTGGCCCGCACGGCCTGCGGCAGCATCGTGCGGAGCACCTGATGATAGGGCACCAGATAGTAATCTGCGATCCAGCGCGCCAGCCGCAGCAGATTTTCGGTAAACATGGGCTTTGTGCCGACCATCCCCGCAATTTCCTTCAACCGGCCACTGTGGGGCGATTCAGCCAGAAACTCGATCACCACCGCCGGCACGCGCTGGCGCTGCAATGGTACGGTGACCCGTGAACCCACCCGCACGCGCCCCGCCAGTTTCTCCGGCACCAAGTAATCCAGCTCCAAGGCGGCTGACCCCTCCAACTGCACCCGCACGATGCTGCGAACGAGCGTCGGGGCCTCCGCCATTGCATCCCCGCTGCCGGATTCTCCTTTGATGCCTCCGTTGGGCAGCGCGGATTCAGGAGAAGACGCTGCCACCCCGAATAAATCGAGCTGCCGGTGCTGGGGGCTGGCGGATTGGTCTGCGGACATAAAAAAACCTCCCGGCTTGTGCCGGGAGGTTCAACCGAAAAGGTTGTGATCGTGCGGGGACGATTAGAAGCGGACGCTGAGGGTCACGCCACCGAACAGCACGCTCTTGAGAGCGGTGTCAGGCAGACCACCGGCGGGCGTAATGGCGGCGCGGGCAGAACCAGCGGCGTTATTAAGCGGGCCAAGCGGGAAGTTGCCGGCGATGTAGGGGGTCAGCGTGGCGCGGCTGTTCAGCTTGATCGGGAAACGAAGGCCGGTGGTGATGGCGGTCCAGCCTGTGAGGTCAGGATTGCCACCGTTGTTGAAGCCGAGGGGGGCAAGGCCGCCGACGGGATTCGCGCTCCACTGCGCTTCGTTGAACTGCCAGTTCATGTTGTGGCCGTAGCCGACGTTGAAGAACGGAACCACGCTGATCGCATCGGTGATGGCGATGTTGGTGTTCAGATCAAGGTCGAAGTACCAGCTGTCGTTCACGTAGTCGTAGTTGGCGCTCGTGGCGACGTTGACCGGGCCGAGAGCGGTGGCAAGACCAACGCTGACTTCCTGACCATCCTGCATGCCGCCGCCAGTGAAGGGACCGAACAGGCCGCCGGTGGCGACACCGCCCATGTTGCGGAAGTAGCGGTAGCCGAGGCTGAGGGTCACCGGGCCAACGTCGTGCTGGATGGCGGCACCCAGCTGGACGCGCTGGAAGGAAAGGTCATTCGTGATGAACGGAGGAAGGTTGGCTCCGACATGATCCTGGTCGCCCAGAAGAGTGCCGTATTCCACATCCCAGGCGAGGCGGGTGCCAGCGCCGTCTTCACCAGCGCCACCGACAAGCGGGATCGCGCCGTTGAGGCCGCCGCTGAGCCAGTGCTGGCCGAAGTTAAAGCCACGCCAGATGTAGTTGGTGTGGTAGCCAAGGCCGACGTTGATGCCGAGGTCGTCATTGACCGGGGCGACCGGAGCAGGGCCTTTGGAGGCGGGGGCGGTTCCGGCCACAACGGGAGTGGCGGCCAGTGCCAAGAACCCCAGCGTTTTCAGCAATGTGTTCAATTTCATAGTCTGATTATGTTGGTTTGGTGTTTGGTTGAGGTCGGACACTCGCATGGCTCATGCGACAAGCGGGATTGCTCGCCGACACGAATTACGTGCGCCGTTAGACCAAAAGCTAGCAGGGCCTGTAATGACTGGAAAGTATTTTTTTCTACTTTTCCGAACTTTCTGGCCTCAAATCAGCTTTAAGAAGGGACTTTTTGCCAATCATCTGGCTTTTCCTGCCTGGGAGCGCCCGACAAACCGCCTCCCGACGACAAACCTTCACTCAAGGACAGGGGCTTGTGAAATACATGGGAACCTGCATCCTCACGCGCATGTCCAAACAATTTTTGCTCATCTCCGCTGTGCTTTTGATGAACGGCTGGAGCGCTGAACCGCCCTCGGACCTGATCGTCATCCCGGTGCGTGTGCACTTGATGCAGTCCATGTCGAACACGCGGCTTCAGAGCACTTTCTCGGAGCACGATGTGCGCGCCTTCTGGCCGGAGGTGAACGCGATCTGGCAGCCGGCACGCATTCGTTTTGAAATTTTGACCATCCGCCCGCTGGAGGCCCTGTCACCGCCACCGAAGCGGTTGTTTCAGCGCGACCGCAACTGGGTCAAGTCCGCCATTCCGATGGAGAAGCTCCACGCTGACGCGCTGGACGTGTGTCTCGTGCATGAAATGGGTCCGAACGGTTTCTTTTATGACGAGCCCGTGGTGGTTTCCGAAACTCCGGATGTTTTTCGTGTGCGCCATGGAGCACGCCAGCCTGTGGCCCGTGTCACCGCGCATGAACTGGGCCACGTGCTGACCTTGCAGCATCGCAAGCCCAACTCCGCGCTGCTGGCCTCCGGGAGCACCGGTGTCGATCTCAATGACTCCGAAATCCAGCAGGCACGTGCTGCAGCCCTTCGCTGGCTGGCCCATTTTCAGCCTTGACCGCTTACGCCAGATCCGCGGCGAGCACCGCGCTGGCCGCGCGCATGGCCAGATCACGCGCCTGGCCGACGACGCGCTCTTTCGACGCATCGAAACGGTACGCATGACAGCTCGGGCAGGTGACTGCACGCATGACCACAATCGAACCACAGCCTTCGCACACCTTGTACTGCTCAGGATGTGAGGCAATTTTCTCGGCTTGCTTGATGCGGGTTTCGTTGCTGTCCACGGCGGCGCTCATGGGGGGGAATGGGGAAGGCTACGGCAGTCTTCGCGTTCCGCAACTGCATGGATGCCTGATGCCGCAAAATTGTCGAAGATTGCCACAGGATGAGCACACAGCAGCCCTTGTGCCGAAACAAGGCCACCTTTTCAGGCCCAGCGCTTCAACGCAGGTAAGGCGCGAAGAAGTAGCCAGGCTCCGTGGTGGAAAAAGAGGATCGCAACTCGCCTCCGCCCATGTCCGTCGCCATGTCCGGAAGCACCCACTCGGCTAGATCCGGCCGCCGGACGCGGCGGCAGGCATGCTGAGCGTCTGCGACGCGGGCGTACCGATGCCGGTGCTGCTGCTGGTGAAGGGGGCGGCATCCGCGATCACCGGCGTGCCAGCGATTACGCCAGTGGACCAGTCCGGCACCTGGTGGCTCTGCAGCAGTTGGGTGAAGTCATTGCGGAAGAGCGGGCTGTCGAGCGGCATCACGTTTGCGAACCCGAGCCGGAGTTCACAAACGAAACAATCGACACATCATCTCCCTTCTTCTCCCAAGGTTTCACTACCTGCCTCACCCCAGCCCCTCGACGCTCCAGCCGTCGCGATACGTCCGCGTGAGCTGGGCATTCAATTCGGGGCGGTTGGCGATTTTGCCCGCCGTGGCATCCCATTCGATCCAGTCGCCCGGATTGCGCTCGGAGAGCACGCCGAGCAAAACGGCCTCCGTGACCGGGCAGCCGTAGCTCGGCAGGTCGGTGGCCGCCTTGTGGCCCTTCATGCAGGCATCGACCCAGTCCGTGTAGTGATTGGCGATGCGGTTCTTTGGATAACTGAAACCGGCAAACTTTTCCTCTGGCACCAAGAATGGACGCTGGCTGTGCGGTTTGAAGATGCCGCCGCTCTCGCCGATGAAGAAAATGCCGCTCGGCGTGTCTTTGGTGAGCACGCCAGGCTTGATGACGCGCTTGTCATACTCGTAGCCGCCGTCCGTCCACGTCATCTTGATCGTGTCGCCCGCCGTGAGCGCCGTGCCGGGGAATTCGAGCTCCAGATGGCGCTTCATCGCATACAGATCGCCCTTGCTGCCCTCGTCGAGGCAGCGCACGCGCTTTGGTGCCTGCAAACCGAGGCAGGCAAACACCACATCAAAGTAGTGGCAGCCCATGTCACCCATCATCCCGACGCCAAAATCGACCCACGAGCGCCACATCGACGGATGATACGCGCCTTCGAGGAAGGGCACCTCGTTCGCCACGCCGAGCCACAGGTTCCAATCCACATTCGCCGGCACCGGATCGGCCTCCGCCTTCCGCTGCGTGACCTTCGGCCACCAGTTCGCCTTCTTGTTCTCCCAGCAGATGACCTCCTTCACCTTGCCGATGGCTCCGCTCTTGATCAAATCGACCGCCAGCGATGTCTCGACGCTCGAATGCCCCTGCGTGCCCATCTGCGTCGTCACACCCGCCTTGGCCGCCTCCGCGCTCAAAATCCGCGCCTCGTGCAAATGATGCGTGAGCGGCTTTTGGAGGTACACATGCTTCTTCGCCCGCAACGCCGTCACCGCCTGCGCCGCATGCATGTGATCCGGCGTGCCGATCGTGATCGCATCGACGCTATCGCCCAGCTTCGCGATCATCTCGCGATAATCCCGAAACGTCGACGCCTCGCCCAGCCGCTCCTTCGCCGCCGGATCCTGATGCTCCTTCCGCCGCGACGACATGCCCTTCGTCGCCAGCTCCAGCGTCTTCGCATCCACATCACACATCCCCACGATCCGCACCTTCGGATGCTGCAAAACACTCATCATCGTGTTCCCGCCCATCCCCCCAACCCCGATCGAAGCCACCTGAAACATCGAGTTCGGCGACTTCGCACTCAAAATGGCAGGCGCGGAAACATAAGCGGCAGTGTGCTTGAAAAAGGAGCGGCGGTTCATGAGGCTGGGTGAACGCGCTTGCGACTCCACGTCTGTCGTTGATGCGCCAGCAAAGTAGCCATCTCGCTCCGCGAGATGAGCCGAAGGTGCCGGATGTCACATCACCTCGCCGCCACGCCGGCCTTCCACAGAGGGCTCCGGGCATCAGCGCCTTGCTACACGCTCAAGCCATAAAACCGCGTGGCGTTACCGCTCCACAACTTGCGTTGCTCACCAGCGGGACGGGAGGAGACGATCTGCCGCAGCGCGTTCACCCAGTCGAGAGCGGGGCCACCGAGGAGACAGACGGGCCAGTCGCCGCCAAAGAAGACGCGGTCGGGGCCGAAGGTATCGAGGCAGTGGTTCACGACGGGTGCGAGGTCCTCCGCATGCCATTTCCCCGGCGGGACGAAGGCGACAATGCCGCTGATCTTGCACATCACGTCCGGGCGCGCGGCGGCGATGGCGTCGATGCCGCGCCTCCACTCGTCGGGCGCGCAGCTTCGCTTCAAGCCGGGGCCGAGTTTGGGATTGAAGGCCTTTGGATCGCCGTTGCCGCAATGATCGAGCACAAATCGCGTGTCTGGACATTCACGAATGAGCCGCGCGCCGTCCCGTAGCTCGGTGGGGCGCATGGTGAGCTCGAAGTTGAGGCCGTGCTGGCCGAGCGTGCGCACGCCACGGATGAATTGGGTGCTGAGGCAATAGCCCGCGGGCGTGGAGCCGCCGTGAAGCACCTGGCGCAGGCCTTTGACAATGCCGTTGCCGGCGTAGCGCCTCACATAGCCCTCGAAACCGGCTGAAGCAGGCCGCCCGCCGATCGTCGCGGCGATGGTGGGCGTGTTTCCGGCGCGGCATTGGGCCACGATGCCGTCAGCTTCCTTGGCGTGATCGCTCGTGGCGACATCGACCTCCATGTAAATGGCCTTCACGTTGAGGCCGGCGAACGCGCGCTGGTAGTCTGCGGTGAGGAAATCATGCCTCAGCACCTCGGGCGCGCTGTCGAGCCAGGGCAGGTTCAGCTTCCGGCGGTCCCAGAGATGCTGGTGGGTGTCGATGATGAGCGAATCAGGGGCCTGGAGGCTGGTACAGGAGGCTAGGGCGCTGGCAGAGGCGGTCTGGAGGAACTGGCGGCGGTTCATGGTGCGGAGGCTGTACGGGGCACGGAGGCCTGTTTCGTCGTCGTTTGCCGGTTTCGCTTTCTCCGCTAGGCTCCGCGCCCACCACCCCCATGAGCCTCCTCACGCACCTCCCCCTTGCCGAGATCAACTTTTTTGACCTTTCCTGGATCAGCAGCCCGGAGGCCTGGGTGGCCATGATCACGCTCACGGTGATGGAGATCGTGCTGGGCATCGATAACATCGTCTTCATCTCCATTCTCGTGGACAAGCTGCCGGTGGCGGAGCGGCCCCGCGCACGCTTGCTGGGCCTCGGCTTCGCGATGCTCACCCGCATCCTGCTGCTCTTCTGCATCTCCTGGGTGATTCAGTTGAAAGACCCGCTTTTTGCCGTGATGGGGCATGAAATATCAGGCAAGGATCTCGTGCTCATCCTGGGCGGAATGTTCCTGCTCTACAAGGCCACCGTGGAGATTCACCACAAGGTCGAGGGCCACGCTGAGACAGAGAAAAAATCAACCGCGAAGGCCGCGCTCGGCGCCATCCTCGTGCAGATCGCCATCCTCGACATTGTCTTCTCGCTCGACTCCGTGATCACGGCGGTGGGCATGGTGGACCACATCACGGTCATGGTGGTTGCGGTGCTGATCTCCGTGGGCTTCATGATGGTCTTCGCCGGCGCGGTGAGTGATTTCATCAGTGTCCATCCCACCGTGAAGATGCTGGCGCTGTCCTTTCTGCTGCTCATCGGCACCACCCTCATTGCCGAGGGCTTCCACGTTCACTTCTCGAAGAACTATGTGTATTTCGCGATGGGATTCTCGATCTTCGTCGAGATGCTGAACATCCGGATGAAGAAGAAGCTGGCCACCCGGCCCCAGGTGTAGCCGGTTTGGCAAAAATGGCACGCTGGTGTGCCGAATTGGGTCGTTTTTGACACAACGGCACCCCGTTCCAGCATGGCCTGGAAAGGTGCTGCATGGCGCTGGGGGCTTGGTAAATCAAGGCGTCCAGCGCCATCGGGTGCAGTCTGGCACGGCTGATGCAGTGGTGTGGGACGGAACGCATAAATCCACATCCCCAACACTCAACCAACCCCATCCAAGCCATGAAACTCATCCGATCCGCCCCCTCCGCCCTCGCCCGTGTCTCCGACTTCGACGAGTGGTTCCGCCATCCCTTTGCCGGCCTGCCCGCGCTGGGCCAGTTCTTCAACCAGCTCGGCGAGGTCTTCCCCGGCGTCACCACCGACAAGCTGGCCGTCGATGTCCATGAGGACAAGGACGCCTACCACGCCCGCTTCGAAGTGCCCGGCGTGAAGAAGGAGGACATCAAGGTCGAGCTGAACAACGGCATGCTCACCGTCACCGCTGAGAAGCGCGAGAAGAACGGCGACAGCGAAAGCAGCTACACGCTCAGCCGCTCCGTCTCCGTGCCCGATGGCGTCAACACCGAAGCCATCGCCGCCAAGCTCGAGGACGGCATCCTCAACCTCATGCTCCCCAAGGCCGAGCATAAGAAACCCCGCACCATCGAGCTGAACTAAACCTCTCACGCCTGACTTCTAACCTCTCCAACATCATGAACGCCACCTGCACCCCCTCCACCTGCGCTCCGGCCGCCCCTTCCGGCGTCACCGAATCCCTCCGCAAACCGCTCTACAACGTCAATGGCAGCGCCGACGCCTACGAAGTGCGCGTCGAACTGCCTGGCGTGCCCAAAAGCGGCGTCAAACTCGACCTCGATGACAACATCCTGACTGTCCGCGGCGAGCGCGCCTCCAATGTGCCCGAGGGCATGAAGACCCTTCACCGCGAGCTCTCCCCGCTCAACTACCTGCTCCGTCTGCGCCTCAACACGCCGGTGGACGAGGACAAGATGACCGCGAAGCTCGAAGACGGCGTGCTCACCATCACGCTCCCGATCAAGGAGGCTGCGAAGCCCCGCCAGATCACGGTGAACTAAGCCCTGGTCCCCCAACCCAGCCGCGACTGGCCCTGCGCCGGTCGCGGCTTTTTTCAGTAAATGTCCAGCGCCAGGTCCAGCGCGCGGGCCGAGTGGGTCAGAGCGCCCACGGAGATGGCGTTCACGCCAGTGGAGGCATATTCATGGATGGTGTCGAGCGTGATCCCGCCGCTGGCCTCGAGCCACAGCCTGCCATTCACGAGCTGGACGGCCTCGCGGAGCTGGGAGACGCTCATGTTGTCCAGGAGAAGCATGTCCACGCCTTCCAGCGTCAGAAAAGCGCGCACCTGGTCCAGCGAAGCCGCTTCGAGCTGCACGCGCGTGCCAGGACGCTCGGCACGCAGGCGGCGGATGTTCGTCTGGAGTGCCTCCAGGCTGGGATTCGCCGCGTGGTGGTTGTCTTTGACCATCGCGTGGTCGTAGAGCCCCATGCGGTGGTTCGTGCCGCCACCGCATTTCACGGCCGCCTTTTCCAGCAAACGCCAGCCCGGCGTCGTTTTGCGCGTGTCCCAGACCTGCACCGGGTGCGGCTTCACGGCCTCGACATAGCGCCGCGTCTGGGTGGCGACACCGCTGAGACGCTGGAGGAAATTCAGCACCGTGCGCTCGGCGGTCAGCAGGGCGCGCGTGCGCCCGCGGGCCTCCAGCAGCACGCTTTTCGGCTCAAAGGGCTGGCCGTCGCCCAATAGCACCCGCACCTCGATTTCGGGGTCGATTTCACGAAAAACGGCCTCCGCCACCTCCATCCCGGCCACTACTCCGGGCTCCCGGGCCACGATTTCCGCCCGGGATCGTGATTCTGCCGGAATGAAGTATTCGGAGGTCACATCGCCGGGACCGACGTCTTCGGCGATGGCGGCACGGATGAGGGCAAGGGTGCTGGGATGCATCGGGAAGGCCAGGATAGTCACGGTGCGGGCTGGAATCCAGCGCCGGGCAGAAACAAGTTGCCAAAACTCCCTCACTGCCCATCTTCCGCGCCCCTCGCCCCCCGGACCTGACTGAAAACCCGTCCGCGCCGCGAGGCACAAACCCCGTTTTTACCCCTTTAGGAGCCCGCCATGAGCAAAATCATCGAGAAGATCAATCAAGAGCAGTTGAAGAAGGAAGTCGCCGAATTCCGCGTGGGAGACACCGTCAAGGTGCACACCCGAGTCATCGAAGGTGACAAGGAGCGTATCCAGATCTTCGCCGGCATCGTCATCGCCCGCAAAGGCTTCGGCATCAACGAGGCTTTCACTGTCCGCAAGATCAGCTACGGCGAGGGTGTGGAGCGTGTTTTCCCCCTGCACAGCCCGAAAGTGGCCAAGATCGAGATCACCAAGCCCGGCCGCGTCCGCCGCGCCCGCCTGCACTACCTCCGCAAGCGCCAGGGCAAGGAAGCCATGTCCGTGAAGGATGTGAGCCAGCAGCAGACCGAGACGGCCTAAAACCGTCCATCCAGTTAGTTTTTCATCACGGGAAAGAGCACGCGGGAAGCGTGCTCTTTTTCATGCAGCACGGTGTGCGTGGCCTTCACGGCATCCTTGAGCCAGTCGATCGTCTGCGGGCCGCCGGTCTGGTTGTTCGGCTCATAGAGCGGCGCACCGGTGCTGCTGATCGTCACACGGAGTCGATGGCCTTTGTTCAAAATGAGGCTCGTCCAGCCAAGATGCCATTTCAGCTTCGCCGACTGCCCGGGAACAAGAAACGCCTCGTGATCGAAGCCTTCGCGATACCGCGCGCGCAGCGGGTAATCCATCAGCAGCATGCTGCGGCCGTCCGGATACACGTCGGAGATGCGTACGATGAAGTCCGTGTCCTTCTCCGTCGATTTCACCCACAGCTCCGCAAACACCTGCCCGGTGATTTCGAGCGGCTGCTCCAAAACCTCCGTCGTCCACACGCGCACATCTTTTTGAGCTTCAAAAGCCTGCGCGTCTTTCGCGCCGAGAAACGCGCGTCCGGGCATCTCCATCGGCTTCAGCGGATCGCAGTCGTAACTCGTGCCGCTGGCAGCAGCTGAAGGCGCTTCCGATTTCAACGCGCCGCCGTCATGCAGGTAAAAACTCGTCTCCGTCGCTGCTGGCGGCCAGTCCGCGGCCTCGCGCCACACATTGCCCGGCGCGTTGGCCTCGCCGACGGCACCCATGACGTAGTAGCGCACCGCGGGCTCCTTTTCGACGCCGTTGTCGATGCCTTTGAGCCAGTGATCGAACCACCGCACCATGTGCTCGACCTCCGGCCACGTCGCATTTTCCGGATACTGCATCTCCGCCACTTTGCTGCCCTTGTTCAGCCGCCCGTGCAGCCACGGGCCGAGCAGGAGCTGCTGCGGCGCGTTCTTCTTGCGGCCCATGTAGCTCATCACGCTGCCCTGCACCATGAAGTCATACCAGCTCCCGATGGTGAAGCACGGCACGTTCATCTCATCGAAATGCAGCGAGCAATCCTCCGCGCGCCAGTAGTCGTCGTAGTGCGGATGCGCATCCCACTCGCGCAGGAGCGCGTCGTTGTCCGCCGGCACGCGGCAATTTTTGCCAAAGTCCGCGAAGCGCCCCGGACGCGTCACACCGCCGATGCGGTAACCTTCCTGAAACAGGCTCAAACCGGTATCGACCATGTACTGGCACACGAGATGCGGCGGCCGCGTCACCGCGAGGAAGTTCTGCGCGAAGCCGCCCTGCGAGCTACCGAAGGTGCCCACCTTGCCCGTGCTCCACGGTTGAGTCGCGAGCCACTCGCAGGTGTCGTAGCCGTCCTTCTTCTCGCCCCAGGCCAGCGCGCGATAGCCGACATACTGCCCCTCGCTCTTCTGCGAGCCACGGAAGTTCACCATCGCCACCGCAAAGCCGCGCTTCGCGAGTTCCGCCGCATTTTTGCGCGTCCCCGCACCGCTGATATCCGCGTAGCGCTGCTCAAACACCACCGGCCACTTCCCTTCCCCTTCCGGCAGATACAGATATGCCGAAAGCCGTACCCCATCGCGCATCGGGATCATGACATGCTGCTCGCGCACGCCACCGAGATCGAGTTTCGGCAAATCCTGCGCAAGACAGACTGGGACAAAGGCGAAGGAGAGAAGAAGGCGTTTCATGTTCCAAGTTTCAGGTTTCCAGACACCAAAACCAACGCCACCACGCGCTCAAACTTGAAACTTGGAACGTGAAACATCGTCCGCCAAAACAGGACGGCACATTCATCAGCACCCCGCTCTCAATTGCGGTTGAGAATGCTTTTCACCTCGTCCTCGGTGTATTTGCCGCTGGTGGAGGTGGTGTCGATGGTGTCGATGATCTTTGGCGTGCGGCCGATGCGGTCGGAGCGGGAGAGGGCGTTGTCCGTGCCGAACACATCATCGGTGCCGGAGAATTTCATCGCACCCTCCCGGGCGGGGGCGGTGTTGAAGGCGTCCCCGGTGTCAAAGGTCTTGGCGGCGGCGGCGCTGGCCTTGTCCGCGCCGGCGAAGGAGCTGTCGCGGCCCCAGAACTTCATGCGGCTCCACATGCTTTGCTTTGTCTTGAACTGGCCGTCGATGCCGCCGGCCTTGCTCGTTCCGCTGAAATTCGACGCCTGGAAGGCCTGCTTTTGAAACCGCGCCCCGGCGGAACCGCGGCCGTCCGCAGATCTGGAGAGCTGTTTCTCAAAGTGGCTGCGGCGGTTCGTGTCCGGCCGGTTCAGGCGCTGGCCCAGCGTCTGCTCCGAGGCAGGGGTGGACTTCTTTTTCTTCATCCCGCCCACGCAGGAGCACAGCGCGAGGCAGAGGGCGATGTGGAGCAGGCGGTTCATGGTCGGGGGGCGGATTTCTCGGCGCGCTGCCTCACCAGGAAGAGGATTTCCTTCACCACCCCGGTTGGAAGGTGGAATTTCGGCAGCTCGGACTCGATGCCGTCCAGTTTCCCCCATGCCTCGTGAAGTTCAAACACGAGTTTGGGCGCCTCCACCGGCATCGTCCAGTTCATGCGCATGAGGAAGGTCTCCGCGGCGTCGAAGTCGCGCTGGCGGATCAGGAAACGCGTCCAGGCCGCATACAGTTCAGGCTGGAGGCCCTCGGTGTTGTCGAGCTGGCGCAGCGCGGCGTCGAAAAGCTCGCGCGCCAGCCCGGTGTGGCCGGTGTCCTCGAAGGCACGTGCCCATTCCGCCGTCTGCACGCCGCCGGGGAAGGGCATGCGCAACGTTTCGTTGAAAAGCTCGCGGATTTCCGCCTCGTCGTTCAGCGCGTGGGCCACGCGCACGGCCAACGGCAGCTTGCGCCCCTGCTCGCGCAGCGTCGGGATCGCCGCCACGGCCTGGCAGGCCTCGCGCGCCCAGGCGGGCCGTGCCTGGTCCAGCAGGCGCTGCGCGGCCAGCTCGATGCACAGGCGGTCGTCCTGCCCCGCGCCTGCCCACGCCTGCAAAAGATCCGCCAGGGCGGTGTCCGGCAGGCTGCTGGCAAAGGCGCACAGTGCCAGGGCCGCCGCGCAGCGGTCCCCGCCGGCCAGGGCCTCCGTGCGCAGCACCCGCTGCCATCCGGCGGCGGCGGGCGTCCGCGCCTGCTGCTTCAACCAGTCGAGCAGGGCGGCAAGGGCGTCCTTGTCCCGTGTGGGGCTGCGAAACAGCGCGGCGACACGGGCGCGGTCGCGCTCCGGCGTCCAGGCCGTGTCGCGCGCGAGCAGTTGCATCTGCTCCAGCCGCAGCACAAAGCGCTGGTGGTCGTCCCGCAGCGTGCGCTCCGCCTGGGTGAGGAAATTCAGCGCCTCGATGACCTTGTCATGCTCCGCCAGCACGCGCGCCACGGCCACGACGACCGGCAGCAGCTTCTTTTCCACCGCCAGCACCTTCAGGTCGCGAATCTCATTCCAGTTGTCGAGCGCGGCGGCCAGCCGGGCACGCAATTCCAGCGCCTCGACGACGAAGGTGCCCGGCGGATCGTTCACGGGGATTTCCTTCAGCGCCGCGAGCGCCTCCTGCGGACGGGCCAGCTTTTGCAGCAGCTTGCCACGGTGCAGATGCCCCTCCGCGTCGAGCTCCCCGCCGGACTGGTCATTGTGGGCAAAGACAGCCTTCAAATGCTCCCAGGCGAGCAGCGCGGCCTGGTCGTTGCCCATGCGCTCCTGTAGCAGGCCGAACTCCCGCAGGTAAGCGGCCTCGTGTGGCGTGCGGCCGGGCAGGGTCTCGGAGATCTTTTCACGAAAGCCACGCGCGCGCAGCTCATCGAGGTCAAAGTTGCGCGCGAGGAACATGGCGTGCTTGTCACGCAGAAACTCATCCCCCACGGCCGGCGGCTTGAGCGGTGCCTCGGCGGTGAGGATTTGCAGGGCGAAGGAGCAGCCCGGCTCGATGTCCCACGAGTTTTCGCAGGCGCGCAGCAGCCACTGCGCGTAATCGGGATTGGATGGCGCGCGCGGCGGCAGCACGCGGTAAAGGCTGACAGCCTCGCGCGTCATGCCGGCGGTCTCCAGGCGGCTGCCCAGGTTGCCGATCGTATCGACGCTATGCTCCGTGCGCAGATCCACGCTGGCGAGGTGCTCGCGGATGAGGCGCAGGCGCGTGGGGTGATCCGCTGCGCGCAGGCGGGAGAGCAGCTCGTTGATGCGCCATTCGCCAAATTCGCTGTCGGAGCGCGGGGAGAGCATCGTGGTGCCCCAGCGGCGGTCGAGGCGCTCGTTCGCCGCCTGCACGACACCGCCCAGGCCCTGCTGCCGCAGCAAGGCCTGGATTTCCCGTGTCTCCTCCCACACGCTGCGCAGGTGCTGTGCCTCCTCATAGCGGGAGGAGCCCTGGGGGATCAGGCTGCCACGGCTGTCACTGACCTGCCGCGTGCTGGTGAAGTCTCCGGACAGGAAGCGCTCCAGCTTCTCCGCTGCCGGCTTCTCCGCCCCGGCCAGGCCTGTCACCGCCGCGCGGCGGATCGCCGTCAGATCACCGCCCGGTGCACGCTGGAGGCGGCGCCAGGTGCCGCGCAGCAGCTCCTCCCGCTCCTGCGCGGAGGGGGCCACGCGGCTGAGGTAGGTCACGCTGAGCAAAAACGGGTCGTAGGTGCCGCGGTAGCCTCCCGCGGCGACCGGCCCCTTCACCGCCTGCCCCAGGTAATGGCGCGCCAGCTTCCAGTCCTCCGCGCTTTCCGCGATGCGCGCCAGGAACAGCGAGTAATCCGTGGCCAGGCCGCGCGCGTGGCGCGGCAGGCCCTCGCCCAGCGCCAGCGCCTCCGCGTAGCGCTGCTTGTCCTTGAGCTTGTCCGTCACGTCCAGCAGCGCGGTGTTGCGCAGAGCGCGCGAGGCCCCCAGCAGGGACAGCTCCGTCGTCTGGAAGCGGAAGCCCTCCGCGTCCACCAGCATCGCCACGCAGGCATGCAGCAGGCGCTCACGCGCGGCCAGCTTCTCCGGTGCCAGCGGCCCCGGCGGCACGGCCCAGGCCAGCGCGTCCTGCATGCCATGGCTGCGCAGCGTGAGCCACAGCAGCGTGAACTGCCCCTCCAGCGTGTCCGCCTCCGGCTCCACCAGCGCGCGCAGGTGCTTGCGGAAAGATTCCCCCACGCCGGAGTAATAAAGCGCCCACAGCCGCTCGATCTCGTTCACACCGGCGCCGCTCCACTGCCGCCGCCAGGCCTCCAGCGCCGCCCCGCCGCGCCGCGCGCGCACTTTGGACAGCTCCTCCACCGCGCGCAGCCGCACCAGCGCCGCGTCCTCCGGCACCTCGCTGAACTCAGGGCGTGGCAGGCCGAGAAACGCGCGCAGCTTGTCCAGCTCCGGCCGCTCCAGGCCCGGCGCGAAGTCGAGCAGCGGCGTGATGTCGCTCGTGGGTGTCTTGGAGTGCGGCTTCCGCACATCGGAGAGCGGCAGCGGCGCGCGCGCGCCGCCGCGGGTGATCGAGCCGCCTTTCACCGGCGTGTCGAGAATGCGCAGCAGGTGCCGCTCCGCCGCCTCCGTATCCGCAAACCTCAAAAATTTCAGGGCCAGGCGCAACTGCGCCCGCGCATCCCACGGGCGCACCTTCACCACCTGCTCGTACACGCGCCGCTCCGCCTCGTCCTGGCCGGAGGCCTGGTAATACTTCGCCAGCTCGTCCAGCGCGGTCACATCCTGCGCAAAACGGCTCTCCAGCCGCCGCCGCACACGGTCCGCCTCGTCAATTTGAAAGGTCTGCTCCAGCAGTTCCACCAGGCGGCGTGATTCCACCGCCAGCTCCGCCGGCGGCGCGCCGGCGGCGATCTGCTTTTGGAAATAAATGGCCGATTTGAGATCGCCGGTCTTCATCGCCGCCTCGCGCAGTTGATCCAGCGAGAAAGGCGTCTCCGGCGCGGTGTAATAGGCCTGCTTCATGCTCGCAAAGGCCTTCGCATGGTCGCCCTGGCGCTCGTACACCTGCGCCAGCGCCTCGTGGTAAAAGCCGTCGAAGGGATGGCGCTGCACGAGCTCGCGCAGCGCGCGCTCCACCATCTGCAACCGGTCGCGCAGCACGCTGGGCGCCAGCTCGCCGCCGTTCGCGTCGGAGAAGGTCAGGCGGTCCACGCAGCGGCGCAGCGTCTCCCGCCGGCGTTTCACATCCGTCTCCCGCTCCATCAGGCGCGCCTGCACCTGCACATGCTCCTCCAGGCGGTGCAGGCGCAGCAGCAGGTCCGCGTGACGCTCCATCAGCAGCGTGGCCGTCGTGCCCTCCGCGCGCTTCACCGCCTGGGTCCACAGCGCCAGCACCTCCTCCACGCGGCGCTGTAGCAAATACACCTGCGTCAGCGCGGAGAGCAGCTGCTCGGACTCCGGCTGCTCCCGGAACGCCTGCTCCAGCAGGCGCGCGGCCTGCGTGCCCGGCACCGGCGTGGCCGCCAGCGTGCGCCAGCCGGAGCCGGCGACCTCCGCGCTCGCGCGGCGCTCCGTCTCCAGCAGCAGCTCGCTCAGCCGCAGCGTGTGGCGGACGCGACCCGCCGGATCCATCTCCATGAGGCGGCGCAACTGCCTCTCCTGGAGCGCCAGATTCTCATCCGCCACCGCCAGATCGAGCTTCAGCGTCTCGACCACCGGCGACAACGCGCGCGCACGACCCGCGGTATCGAACTGCAGCGCCTGCAGCATCGCATACGCGTCATCCACACGATCCGTCTTCAGCGCCCACCACAACGCGCGCACGCGGTCCGCATCCGTGCTGCTTTGGGCCGCACGCGCCAGCAGCGCCTCCGCATGGCGAGCCACCGCCTCCGGCAGCGGCTGCCTGCCCGGCTCATCCGGCTTGTTTTGTCCAAAACCCGCGCCGGTGAAGGCGTCCGGAAGTTTGAACTCCACCGCGACGCCCTGGTCCTTCGTCCGCGCCTCCTTGCCGCCCATCAAAATCGAAAACAGGCGCTCGTCCGCGTCGATGCGCTCCTCGTCCGTCGTGCTCGCCGCCCAGGCCTTTTCGAGCCACTCCGCCGCCTCGTCATGGTCGCCCTGCTCCGCCAGCAAATCCGCCAGGTGCAGCCACGCCGCGCGCCCCGCGCCTGGTTTCCCCACCGCCTCGCGCGCCAGGATGATCGCGCTGTCCAGGTTGTTGCTCCCGGCCAGGAAGGCGGAAGCGTCCGCCAGCCGCTTCTGCCTCTCCTCCTCTGTTCCGGCGCTGGTGGTGAACGCGCGCAGCAGGCGGTCCTCCGCCACCACATCACGGTGCGCGCGGTAAAACGCCGCCAGTTCAAAAACGGCCTCCGCCTTCTGCGGATCACGCACCACCCGCGCGCGCAGGATTCTCTCGATCACCGCATCGAGAGCGCGTGTTTGCGCAAACATGAGCACCTGCTTCTCCACCTCGATGCTGTTCTGCGCCTCCAGCAGCCGCGTCAGCCGCTTCACCGCGCCCTCCGTGTCCGCGCCGCGCAGATCCGCCTCGCAGCGCAGCAGCACCAGGGCTGGCAGGTCGCTGCCGTCGTTTTTCAAGCGCTCATCGAGCAGCTTCGCCGCCTCCGCCGCGCCCTCGTGGTCCAGCAGCGCCCGCACGAGCTGCCAGCGGTAGTCGTCCACCTGCGGCACGGCCTTCACGATCGCACGCAGCCATTTTACATGCTCGTCCAGCTCCACGGTGATCTCAAAAAACCGCGCCGCGTCAATCACCGCCTGCTCGGACGGCGGATCCGCCTTTGCGGCGGCCTCCAGCTCCTTTTTCAGCTCGTCCAGCGCGCCAAAGCGCTCATGCAGGCGCACACGGCGGCGGAAAAAGTCGAGATAGCGGCCGTCGCGGAAATGCAGCAGCGCCAGGCCGTCGCGCAGCGCCTTGTCCGCCTTCGGGAACTGGTCCGCGTGCTCGTAGATTCGCGCCAGATCATACAGCGCGTCGAGTTTCCGCTGCGGGTCCTTCTGATCCGCCAGCTTCGAGAAAAACGCCGCCGCGCGCTCCGGGAATCCCGCCTGCAACAGCAACTGCGCCACCTGCCGCGCCAGCGTGAAATCAGCCGGCTGCAGCCTCGCCGCCGTTTCCCACGCGGTGGCCGCCTCCGCATTGTTGCCGCTGCCCAGCGCCAGATTGCCGATCTCCAGCCACACAGGGGCCGCCGTCTCCTTTTGCGCCTCCGCCAGCCGTTTGAGCAGCGCCATGGCCGTGTCCGGCTGCTTCAGCTCCACCGCCACGTCCGCACGGCTGCGCAGCGCGAACACATTCGCCCCCTCCCGCTTCAAAACCTCGTCGTAGAGCGCCGCCGCCGCCTTCACATCCCCCGCGCGCCGCAGCAGATGCCCATGCACAAGCATCACGGACGGATGCCGCTGCGCCGCCGCCTGCTGCGACACATTTTCCACCAGCAGCCCCGTCGAATCGTGCTTCTCATAGAGCGTCCACAGCAGGTCCACCACGCGCCCGTACTCCGGCTGCTGCACGAGCAAGGCCAGATATTCATTCGCCAGCCGCGTCTCGCGCTCCGACCACACTTTCGGCGCGTCTTGTGCCGACAAACCCGCGCCCAGCACGCAGGCGAGGGTGAGGGACAGGAAAATGGACGCTGGAGGGCGCATCAACGTGGAGCGGAGGATAGACGCCTTTGAATACGCCGCCAAGCGGCAAGACATCCATGCCATCTCACTCCCGCCCGCCCCGCAGCAGCGCCCACAGCAGCGCCGCCAGGATGTAAATGGAGCCAAATCCCGCCAGCACCGCGTCCCAGCCGCCCGCATGCGCGATCAGCCAGGGCACGAGGATCGGAAACGATGCCGCGCCGAAATTCCCGCACATGTTCGTAACGGCGCTCCATGTCGCCGCGTGAGGTCCGCCGCAGGTCATCAGCGTGGCGGAGAAGCACGGATTCACGACCCCGGCGCAATACATGCCCGCGCTGATCACGAGCACGGCCAGCACCGGATCGGCGACGAACCACGCCGTGAAAATGAGCGCCGCGCACAGCAGCAGCGCCGCCATCGCCATGCCCTGGCGCGCGATGCGGCGGCTCCGCGTGCGGCGCAGCAGCGCGTCCGAGATCAGCCCGCCGGAAAAGCCGCCGGCCACATCCGCCAGCAGCGGCAGCGTGGTCAGCCACGCGGATTTCACCAGCGTGATGCCCCGCGCCTCCTGAAGATAGGTCGCAAACCAGCTCGCGAAGAAGATGTAGCCCGCCGCGCGGCAGAACTGCTGCAAGCACAGCAACCACAGCGCCGGATTGACGGCCAAGGCACGCCAGACTCCTGTTGCGGCATCATTCCCGGCTTTGGCACCGGCTGGCCCGATGCGCTCCAGTTCCGCCGCGTTTACCGCCGGATGCCGGGCCGGATCGTCACGATGCCACCAGGCAAACCACGCCGCCCACAGCACACCGGGAATCGCATACAGCACAAACATCCAACGCCAGCCCAGGTCCATCACCAGCCACGCCGTCAGCGGGGCCGCCACAATGCTGCCTGCGGACATGAACCCGCTGAACGCGCCCGCAGCGGTAGCCTGCGCCGTCTTGGGAAACCAGCGCGCCATCACGCCCACCGCCACCGGCACCAGTCCCGCCTGCGCCACGCCCATGAAGGCCCGCGATGCGGTCATCCAGCCGAGTTGCCCCAGCGCAAAGCCGGCCGTGGCCAGCGACCACATCACCGCATAGAGCGCCAGAGACCAACGCGCCCCGAGCCGCTGCGCCAGCATCGCCGCCGGGATCTGGCACAGCGCATACGGCCAGAAAAACGCGCTCATCATCATGCCCGACTGCTCCTTCGTGAGTCCCAGGTCCGCCCTGATCGTGCTCTCCGCCGGAGCCACGCCATTCCGCACGAAATACGCCAGCGCTGCCGCCGAGCAGAGCGCGGCCAGGACGACGAAGCGGATGCGGGTGGGTTTCATGAGATCACCAGTCCGTCACCGCGCCATCCGGGCTGAACTCGCGCAGGACGATCTCCTGCTGGAAGGGATGCTTCTTCACCTCGGCCTCGTTGATGGTGATGCCGAGGCCGGGCTTGGTGTTCGGGCGGACGATGCGGCCTTCTTTCTCGATGACGAAGCCTTCCTCGACCACGTCCTGCCGCCAGGGCACGTCGTTGTGCACGGTCTCGCAGATGATGTAGCTCGGCTGTGAGAAGCCGAATTCGAGCGACGCGGCGGTGCTGACGGGGCCCTGCGGATTGTGCGGAGCCAGAGCGATGCGATGGGCCTCCGCGAGCGCGGCAATGCGTTTCGCGGCGCTGAGGCCGCCGCAGTGGGTGATGTCGAGCTGGCAGATCTCGACGGCTCGTTTCTCAAACATGTCTTTGAAGGCCTCCAGGTTCGTCACGCGCTCGCCGCTGGCCACGGGTGTGGTGAGCGCGGCGTTGATCTTCGCCAGGCCATCGACCGCCTCCGGCCAGCAAGGCTCTTCGAAGAAGTAGAGGCCGAAATCATCGAGCGCCTTGCCGAATTTGAGGCCCATGGCCGGCGAGGGCCGCGCATGGCAATCGACCATGATGTCGATGTCCGGTCCCACGGCCTCGCGCATCGCAGCGACGGCCGCCGCCGCGGCGCGGACAGGTTTCATGCCTTCGATGGGCATCGTGCTTGGCACCGCCATGCTTTTAAAGGCCGTGTAACCATCCGCCACGGCTTGCTGCGCGAGTTCGGCGAAGCGTTTCGCGTTGTCAGCGGGCGTTTGATAAAAGTCCTCCATCTTCCCGCCGCCGAGATGGCAGTAGGTGCGCACCCAATCCCGCACCGGACCGCCAAACACCTTCGAGAGCGGCATGTTCGCCACCTTGCCCACGATGTCCCACAGCGCGAGGTCGATGCCTGCGATGGCCGTGGCCCGCACGATGCCATGCCCATGCCAGAAGTGCTGGCGATACATCATCTGCCAGAGGTACTCCACCCGCGTCGGGTCCTCGCCGATGAGCAGGTGGGACATGTCTTCAATCGCGCCGACGATGCTCCGCGTGTGCCACTCCAGCGTCGCCTCGCCCCAGCCGATGAGGCCGGGCTGATCCGTGACGACTTTGACAAACACCCAGTTTCGCATCCGGGCATGGCAGACGAGCGTTTCGATGGCGGTGATTTTCATGGGGTGAGGAGTTCTAGCTGTTTTGCGCTGGGATGAAAAAGTCACTTGGCAACTGCTGCTCACGCCCAGGAATAATCGCTACGCAGTAACCGAACTGACCGTCGGCGTGAGCGGCGGCGCTTTGGTAGAGAAGGCCCGAGATTCCAAAGTTGGAGGTTAGGAAATCAGAGACCTCGTGGCAGACGTGCCAGCCTCCAGCGGACCGTTCCTGAACGAACTTATCAGTATAACCATAGTCCTCGGAAAAGCGGTGCAGGTCGAATACCTTGACTGTATGCGCTGCCAAGCTGCACTTCACACGTTCGTAGTGGTTTGGAACTTCTACCTGGCCGACGTAGTCTCCGCTCGCGACGTAGTAGGCTGTCTGTCCTGAGTTGTTGAAGCGCTGCTCGATGAGAGAGGCACTCGTCCACGGATAATCGGGGTGTCGATACGAAACCCAATCAGCATTGATTGTGAGATCGGTAACGTAGCTGCCAAGGGCAGCGCCTGAAAGTTGCGCTTTTAGAGAGTTCGAATTCATGTGAGTTGTGTAGAACGCCTAGCAGAATCAACGCTTCTCAATCACCGGTATCTTTGAAGGGTGCTGGAAGCCATTTCACACATTTACCGTGATGCGCTCCGTCACCGCTTCAATCAACTGCTCCAAACTCCCCGCTGCGACGACGGCGATGCTCTCTTGATAGATGCCGGTTTCGTAAAGCTCGCGGGGTGGGAGATAGCTGGCACCCCAATCAGCGGCGATGGTGGCGATGAGGATGATTTTGTCGGGGAAGCGGCGGCGGAGCTCGGTTTGGAGGAGGGAGTAACTTTCGCCTTGGACGCCGAGCCAGATCGCATCGCCGACGTGCCAGAGGACGACCTGGAGCGGATAGGTTTCGCCGCGTGGGAGCTGGTGGAGGCGATGGAGGAGGCGGGTTTTACGTTCGGCCATGGCGCGGCAGTCGGCGGCGCGAGTTTCATCGCCAGCGGCACGGGCGGCGGCTTCGGCGGCTTTGAATTGATCGAGCTCCGCCTGGGTTTGCTCGATGGTTGGCTGGCCGGGGCGATACTTCAACGGCTCGTGCCAGCGCTGGAGCTTCCAGGTGGCTTTTTCGGCGAGATCGATGCTTTGATGCTTCCACGAGCCGAGCGTGGCTCCGGAGACGACGGGGCCGGCATAAACGAAGGTTGTCCCGGCGGCGGGAAGGGAGGTGAGAGCCGAAAGCGCGGCGTAACCGAGTTCGCGGCCGTTTCGATCCGCCACGGCGGTGTCGCCGACGAAACCTTCTCGCGGGCCGAGTTCGCCGCTGGCACCTTGCAGGAACAAACACGGAGCGCCGGTGTCGCGTTCGACGAGTTCGCGCATCGCGCCGATGTAGTCGGGGCTGATGAGCGTGTTTTCCCACGCGAGCGTGGTGGGATGGCAGGCGTAGTTCACGATGCTGGCGAGCATTTGGCCTGCATCATCGGTCACGCGGGCGACGATGACGGTGTCGTCGGCAGGCACGCCGGGATTGTGGCCGCACACGAACTGCTTTCCGTCCCAAAAATCGCGATGCGTGGCCAGCGAGCACTTCCCACGGCCATACACGATGCCCGCGGGCTGAAGCGACGCGATGGCGTCGCGGATCAAAGCGCCCGCCTTTTCGCCGAGCGACTGCAAATACGGCGGAATGAGATCGCCGCCGGGCAGATTCGCCCGATCCAGGCCCATCAAGCCCGCGCCATGCGTGTGAGAGAAGACGACGAGAATCTCCTCCTTCGCCACACAGCCGATCTCCGCAGCCTTCGCGACAAGATTCGCGTGCTCGGTGGCTCCCATGACGCAATGATCGAGTGCGAGCAGGATCTGCCGCTCGCTGCCTTCCATCGGCGCAAAGATGGTCACGGTGGCTCGCAGCGGCCGGTGGATGCCGGTGGCGCGTTCATGCTTCGCCGCGCCCCACATCCGGTGGTAGATGTTGGCGGGCGGCGTGATGTCGCACCACTTCAACGCGAAACGGCAGCGGCTCTGCGGCGTAGGGTCTTCGGTGCGGGAGGGATTCATCAGAGTGGTAGAATGATGAAGGGTAAAATGATGGGGAAGCAGGAATCCTTCAGAACATCATTTTACCCGTCATTATTTTACCATCTGTCTGCGTAGTCCTGTCATGAAGCAGCTCCTCTTTGCTCTCCTGACCGTTTCACCCCTCGCCGCCGATCCCATCGCCATCGGCTCGCGCCGCGAGTTGTTCGTGGATGACTTTTTGATCGAGAAGATGACCGGCAAGGCGGAGCAGCGCCTGCATCATCCGCAGCCGCAGGAGATCGCCATCACACATGATGCGCCATGGGAGGGCAGCGGCAGCGGCTATCACAGTGTCTTCAAGGATGGCGACAAATACCGCATGTATTACAAATCGTGGCAGCTCACGGTCACCGCGCCGGGGAAGGTGAACACGGGCGAGCATCCGCTCTTCACCTGCTACGCCGAAAGCGATGACGGCATTCATTGGCGGAAGCCGGAGCTCGGCTTGCACGAGTTCAAAGGCTCGAAGGCGAACAACATCGTCATCCCGCATGGCAAGATGGGAAAGGTGAATCCCGATGGCGGCCATCCGGCGGTCTTCAAAGACGAAAACCCGGCCGCGCCACCCGAGGCGAGATACAAGGCCATCGTGCGCTCGAACTCGCCGAAAGGCCTCCTCGCGCTGAAATCGCCCGACGGCCTTCGTTGGTCGCCGATGGCCGATGCGCCGGTGATCACGGATGGGGCGTTTGATTCGCAAAACCTCGCGTTTTGGGATGCACAGGCCGGTTTGTATCGCGCCTACTGGCGCTACTTCACCGAAGGCACGACGGACGAGAAGAACTGGAAGCCGAGCGGCCTCCGCGCCATCCGCACGGCCACCTCGAAGGATTTTATCACTTGGGAAAACCAGCAGGACCTGCGCTATGTCGATTCACCCGGCGAGGCGCTCTACACGAACCAAGTGAAGCCGTATCATCGAGCACCGCATGTGCTGCTCGGCTTTCCCACGCGTTACCTCGAGCGTGGTTGGTCCGAGAGCATGCGGGCGCTGCCGGAACGCGAGCACCGCGAATGGCGCAGCAAAGCCAGCGACCGCTATGGCATGGTCGTCACGGAGGGGCTCTTCATGGCGAGTCGTGATGGCGTGACCTTCAAGCGCTGGAACGAGGCATTCCTCCCGCCCGGCATCGAGCGGCCCGGCACCTGGAACTACGGCCATCAATACATCGCGTGGCATCCGGTGGAGACAAAGTCATCCATGGAAGGCGCACCGAACGAACTCAGCCTCTACGCCACCGAGAGCTACTGGACCGGCAAAAGCAGCGAACTGCGCCGCTACACGCTGCGCCTGGATGGCTTCGTCTCCATCCACGCACCGATGAGCGGCGGCGAACTCGTCACCAAGCCGCTCACCTTCACCGGCAAAGCCCTCACGATGAACTTCGCCACCTCCGCCGCCGGTGGTGTGAAGGTCGAAATCCAGGACGCGGACGGCAAACCGATGCCCGGCTTCACCTTGAGCGATTGCGAGGAGCATTTCGGCGATTCACTTGAACGCACCGTGGTGTGGAAAAACGGCACCGATGTCGGCTCGCTCGCCGGGAAGCCGGTGCGGCTGCATTTCACGCTCAAGGACGCGGATGTGTATGCGATCCGGTTTGAATGAGGCTTGTTCAGATCAGTAGTCGCGATTCAGCAAGTAGTCCGCGAGCTCACGCAGCCGTGTGCCGTGCCCGCCAAAGATGGCCAGCGCCTCGTGCGCCGCGCGGGTGAGGCGCTGGGCCTCCGCGCGGGAGCCGTCCAGCCCGAGCAGCGCGGGATAGGTGCTCTTTTCCGAGGCGAGATCCTTCCCGGCGCTTTTGCCGAGTTTCTCACTGGTCTGCGTCACGTCGAGAATGTCGTCGATGATCTGAAAGGCGAGGCCGGTGGCCATGCCGAAGTCATGCAGCGCCTGCAGTTGCTCCGCGGTCGCGTTCGCGCTCATCGCGCCGAGCTTGATGCTGGTGGTGAGCAGCGCGGCGGTTTTCCCCTCATGCACGAAGCGCAGATCCTCCAGCGGCAGCTTTTTCTGCTCACCCTCGAGATCGGCGACCTGCCCGCCGACGAGACGCAAGCTTCCGGCGGTCCGGGCAAGCTCGGCGACCATGTCCGCGGTCGTGTGGCGGGCGGTGGCGGGCGTGCGGGCCGTGAGTTCAAAAGCGAGCGCCTGGAGCGCATCCCCCGCGAGCAAGGCAATGGCCTCGCCAAAGACAATGTGGCATGTGGGCACACCACGGCGCATGTCATCATTGTCCATGCAGGGCAGATCGTCATGGATGAGGGAATAGGTATGCAGGCATTCGACAGCGCAGGCCCCGGGCATGGCATGCTCGAGGCTGCCGCCGCAGGCCTCCGCCGCCGCGAGCGTGAGGATGGGCCGCAGACGTTTCCCGCCTGCGAAAACACTGTGCCGCATGGCCTTGTGAAGCGAGACGGGCCGGGTTTCAGCGGACGGGATGCACTGGTCGAGCGCGGCGTCGATGATCTGGCAGCGTTGGGCGAGGTAGGTCTTCAAGTCGGGTGACATCCCTGCCCTTTTAGCCGTGCTCCCCGCCAATTCGAGCGTCTTTTCGCAGTCAGGTCCCGGCATCCGCGCGATCAGGAAGACTCCTGCCGTGAAACCACAGGAACGGCAGGGCGAACGAACTGGCCAGCAGCACCGTGAGCACGCCTGTCATGGTGATGAAGCCCAGGGAGATGAGGCCGTGATTACCACCGGCGGCCAGGGAACCGAAAGCCAGGCCGGTGCTGAGGCCGCAGTAGGCGAGCGAGCGACCGAGGGACGCGGCATGCGCGGCGGTGGCGCCTTTTTCCCGCAGCGTGTGCATCATGTGGATGGTGAAATCGAGACCGAGACCGAGGCACAGCGGCACAGCGCCGATGCTCATGAGATTCCATGTCCAGTCAAAGGCCGCCATGCCGCCGAGCAGCACCCACGCGCTCGCCGCGAGCACGCCAAAGGCATAGAGCCGCTCCCGCCAGCCGTGGAAGACGAGCACGAAGAGCACGAGCGCGATGCCGGCGGTGGGCAGGCACACGCGCGTGATCTCACGCTTCAACAGCGGCTCCAGCGAGGCGCGCAGGTAGCTCCAGCCCGCAGGATGGACGCCGGGGATGCTTTCGAGCTTCGCGAGCAGCGGATCGTGGATGCCTCCGGGAGGCGAAAAGGAGCCGATCGCGGTCATGGAACCGTCTGGCGCGGTGGAGATCAGGCCGGTGAGAGGTGAGACGCTCGAAGTCAGAGGTGACGACCATTTCGCGAGGACCTTTTGCGTGAGCGAGAAGGCGGTGCCGGTGAAGCCGGCGGTGTCGAGGGCCGTTTGGAGGACTTTTTCGTTCGCGGCGAGCTTTTGGAGGGCAGGCGCGTTGGTGCGCTGGTGGTTGGCATCGGGAATGACGGCGGTGGGCAGCGTGTGAGGCGTCCCGATGAGCAGCTTGCCCGCTTCGGCGAGTTTTTGGCGGAGTTGATCCGGACTGGCGGCAAGGAAGAGCAGCGGGATGGTTTGATCATTGGCGATCATTTGAGTCTCGATCTGCTCGGAGACGTCGAAGGCCTCGCTTTGCTCCGGGCGCAGCACGGAGGAGCCGAAATCGGCCCGCGGCAGGCCTTTGAGGACAATCGAAGCCGTGGCGGCGAGAAGCAGGGCGGCGAGGAGCCAGGAGAAGGTTTTTTGCAGCGTGAGGCCCAGACGCGGCGCGGGCGTTTCGCCCGCTGCAGCATGAACAACATATGGCTTCATCCCCAGCGGCAAAAAGCCCAGCAGCATCACCGCCGCGCCGATGAGCACCCCGAGCGCCGCGAGCATGCCGAGCTGTGCCACGCCCGGAAGCTGGCTGAGACCGAGCGCGGCAAAAATGGCCGCGATGGTCACCGCGGACCACGTGACGCCCGGCAGCACGCGGCGGCGGATCTCGTGATACGACTCGCGCGGATGCGCCGAGGCCGCATGCAGGCCTATGACGCCGAAATCTTCGATAAGGCCGGTCAAAATCGCGGCAAAGCCCATGCTCATGACATTGAGGGATCCGTAGATGGCACCCGCCGCGCCGAGCGTGAGCAGGTTCGCGCACAAGATGGCCAGCAGCAGCCAGAACAGCGGCACGATGCGCCGGTGCAGCAGCCAGAAGAGAAAGCCCACAATCAAGGTGACGGCCGAAATCGACTGCCGCATGTCCGCCTCCATGCCGGTGGCAATCTCCGCCTGGAAGGCCGGATCACCAGTGAAGCCTATTTGAATCTTCGCGAGCTCCGGATCGCCCTGCCGCCAGATCTCGCGGACTTCCCGCCTCAGTTTCGCGAGCCAGGCACTGATCGTACGATAGTCGGCCAGCACGCCGGCGGGCGGTTTGATGAAGAGAAGACGCAGCGTGCCGTCCGCGGATGAAAACTCGTCCGCGGGCATCGCCGCGTCACCGCCGGAGGAAAACATCGCCAGGACGCCACGGGCGATGCCGAAGGGGTCGTAGCCGGTGAGCGTGGCATCCTGGAGGTCGAACGAGTTCGCGGCGGCCTCGCGGGAGTTTTCGAGCAGAGCGGGGAGCTTCTCCGGCGCGAGCGCGGCGGCCAGCGCAGCGACTTTTTCCGGCGGCGCGTTGCGCCACAGCCACGCGATGACCTCCGCGATGACCTCGGGGTCGGATTGCAGCAGCGACTTGTGGCGAACGGCGGCCACAAGGTCCGTTCTCGCCGCGAGATGCTCCGCGAGCGACTCCGCGGCCACTTCGAGCAGCTCCGCATCCTCCCCCTGGAAGGCCACGATGAGCTGGTCGCGCTTCAAATCGCGAAAAAGCCGCGTGCCTTGCAATCCGGGCAAATCTTGAGGGAGGAGCGACAGAGGATCGACATCGAAATCGAGCCGCGAGACGCCGAACCAGCCCGCGAGGGCGACGAGAACAATGAACAGGAGGCGCGAAAAGGCAGCGGGCATGGCGTTTGAAATGAGCATTGATTCGCGAGGTGGCATCTTATAACCTCGCACCAGAAAATTTCAGCGACAGCCAGTCCGTTCATGGAAGCCTCGACAATCCAGCACCTTCTTTTTGTGGCCGCGGCGGTGGTGTTTGCCTTTGCCTGCCGGACCTCCGAAAACCGCTACATCGCCAAGCTGGGATCGATCAGCTTTCTGGCAGCGCTTTATCTTACCGGCTACTACCTGACCGGCGGCCAGCATGCGGGCGGCACCTTGTTTGTGCTGGGCTGGTTCCTGATCCCCTGGATGGAAATCATCTTTCATGTGCGGCGGCTGCGTTTTCCGCTGAAGAACGAGGTCATCTCGCGGTTCCCGCCTTCACGCGAGGTTTTCCCGGACCTGCAAAGCCTCTCACAGGAGGTGGAGGACTGCGGGTTCGTCCTGGTGGAGGACACCGGGTGGAAGTGGAGCGAGATCGACCACTTCATGCGGTTGTTCTATCATGAGGAGAAGCGCACGCAGGCCTCTGTGGCCCTGGCGCTCCAGGCGGGCATGAGCATCCCCTATGTGAAGCTGACCTCGCGCGGCAAAAACGGCATTGTCTACAGCACATCAAACTTCCCGTATCCTCCGACAATGAAGGACGCCCCGAAGCATCTGGTCAACCGCTACGAGGAAGCGTCCTCGATGGAGGATCTGCTGGCCGACCACGAGGAATTCCTGCGATTCCAGGGCCTGGAGCTCGAGGATCTGGCACCGCAGGACACGGAATGCCTGCATGC
Source organism: Verrucomicrobiaceae bacterium (assembly GCA_015075365.1). Classification (GTDB taxonomy): domain Bacteria; phylum Verrucomicrobiota; class Verrucomicrobiia; order Verrucomicrobiales; family Verrucomicrobiaceae; genus Prosthecobacter. Next base: position 2,005,442 of record JABTUN010000001.1, on the reverse strand, counting down.
CTATGTACAGCGAGACATCAACATGCAGGTGGACCACAATCTGAGCGAAGGACTCCTCGTCAAAGAAGGCGCGGGCGAGTTTCGCTACTCATGGCGCGGCTGTTTCTACCTCTACTGGCAGGTGCTGAAGGACATGATCCGGGTGTGAGACCGGGAGCCGGCAGCAGACGGCGGTCATAAACGAATCTGCATCGCCTTGGCGGCCCGATGGGCCTTGGCGCGGGCTTCATTGATGTTTTTCGCGCGGGCGAGGGTGACGGCCATGCGGCGCTGGCCGCTGACGTTGGGTTTGCCGAAGAGGCGGATCTGCGTGTCGGGCTCGGCGAGGACTTTGTCGAGCTTGCCGAACTGCACCTGGGAGGATTCGCCGGCGACGAGCACGGCGCAGCTCGCGCTGGGGCCGTGCTGGTGGATGTTCGGGATCGGCAGGCCGAGGATGGCGCGGACGTGGAGGGCGAATTCGCTCAAGTCCTGCGAGATGAGCGTGACGAGGCCGGTGTCGTGCGGACGGGGGGAGACCTCGCTGAAGATGACGTCGTCGCCTTTGATGAACATCTCGACGCCGAAGAGCCCTCGGCCACCGAGGGCCTCGGTGATGGCGCCGGCCATCTTTTCGGCGGCTTTGAGCGCTTTTTTCGACATGGGGTGCGGCTGCCAGGACTCGCGGTAGTCGCCCTTGATCTGCGTGTGGCCGACGGGGGCGCAGAAGGAGGTGCCGCCAACGTGGCGGACGGTGAGCATGGTGATCTCGTAGTCGAACTCGACGAAGCCTTCGACGATGACCTTGCCTTTGCCGGCGCGGCCGCCCTCCTGGGCGTATTGCCAGGACTTGGCGATGTCGGATTTCTTTTTCACGACGCTCTGGCCCTTGCCGGAACTGCTCATGATGGGCTTCACGACGCAGGGCATGCCGATTTTTTCAATCGCAGCGCGGAATTCTTCTTCCGTGGACGCAAAGACATACGGCGAGGTTTTGAGGCCGAGTTCCTCGGCGGCGAGGCGGCGGATGCCTTCGCGGTTCATGGTGAGCTTGGCGGCGCGCGCGGTGGGGACGACGCGGTAGCCTTCTTTTTCGAGCTCGAGCAGCGTGTCGGTGGCGATGGCCTCGATCTCGGGCACGATGCAGTTGGGCTTTTCGACATCGACGATGCGGCGCAGCGCGTCGCCATCGAGCATGGAGATGACGTGGCTGCGGTGGGCGACCTGCATGGCGGGCGCGTTGGCGTAGCGATCGACGGCGATGACCTCGCAGCCGAGGCGCTGGAGTTCGATGACGACCTCCTTGCCGAGCTCGCCGGAGCCGAGGAGCATGACTTTGGTAGCGGAGGAGGAAAGAGGAGTGCCGATGCATGCCATGCGGCGATTTAGGCCGGTACTTGGCGGGCGGCAAATCGCATTTGCTTGCAGCCTGCGGCATCACTTTTGGAGACTCACGGGCCTTTGGAGTGGTGGAGTATTGGAGTGATGGAGTTTTGTTTCCCAGCACTCCATGACTCCATTACTCCTGTGGAAAAAATTCACAAATAAGTCGGCGTGGAGTATCCTCCCGCCATGTCCTACCCCGGCCCGCGCGAACCGACGCGGCTGCAACGCATGTTGCAGCCGGCGGCGACAGCGCTGAAGGACCTTGTCTTCCCGAGATTATGCGCCGGCTGCAAGACGGTGCTGGACTCCGAACTGGACACGCCCCGCTCGGAGACAGCAGCGTGGCTGTGCAAGGGATGCACGGACAAGCTGATCCCCGTTGAGCCCCCCTACTGCGAGCGCTGTGGCGAGGTGTATGACGGGGCGATCACCGGCTCCTTCCGCTGCTGGAACTGCGAGGGGAGGAAATATCACTTCGATTTCGCCATCGCGGCGTATCGCGCGCAGGATGTGATCCGGGAGATCATCCACAGCTTCAAGTATGGCCGCCAACTGCATCTGCGGGGCGCCCTGGCCTGCCTGACGCTGCGGACGCTGGCCGAACCGCGGCTGGAGGGGCTGGATTTGTCCTCCTGGCTGCTCGTGCCGGTGCCGCTGCACATCACACGCGAAACAGACCGCGAGTACAATCAAAGCCGCGAGCTGGCCACGCGACTCTCGGAGCTCACAGGCATCCCGATGGCGGATGTGCTGCGGCGTGTGCGCGCCACGCAGGTGCAAGCGCGACTGGACCGCGAGGAGCGGCTGAAAAATCTGCGCGGGGCCTTCCAGATGCGCCGGCCGAGGCCCTGGCGGCGCGTCGTTTCCATCAAGGGGCGGTCAATCCTGCTGGTGGACGATGTTTTCACCACCGGGGCCACAACGAGCGAATGCGCGCGCGTGCTGCGGCAGGAGGGAGGGGCTGAAAAAGTGGTGGTCATCACCGCGGCACGCGGCTAGGATCGGCCCCGCGTCCGGCACAGCCCGGTCGTTTCCAAGCCCAGGGTGGACGGTTTTTGCCTCGTCCGCCGCTCCCGCGAGATGTAGTCGGGGAGGTGGTGCGGAGGCGGCCCGCCTGCCGTCCGGCGCTCTTGAACCACACCTACCATGGGATTTTTCAAAAAACGCTCAGTTGACGAACTCGGAGAGAAAAAGAAAGACATGCCGGAGGGCCTTTGGACGAAGTGTCCGTCCTGCGGCGAAAGTCTCTTTGAGGACGCCCTGACCAAGAATCTCCGCGTCTGCACGCACTGCGGCTACCATTTCACCATCAGTTCCGGCGAGCGCCTGACGAACCTCCTTGATGAGGGGAGCTTTGTGGAGATGGACGCGAAGCTCGACTCTGTGAACGCGCTTGGCTTCAAGGGCTACCTCGACAAAGTGAAGGCTTACCAGCAAAAAACCGGCCTTGGTGAGGCAGTGGTGACCGGTCGGGGCACTATTGAGGGGCTTCCCGTCCTGGTGGCGATCATGGATTTCCGCTTCCTCGGAGCCAGCATGGGCAGCGTGGTGGGTGAAAAGATCACACGCGCGATCGAGGCGGCCACGGCGGAGAAAAAGCCCGTCATCGTGTTCTCCGCCTCCGGCGGTGCGCGCATGCACGAGGGCATCCTCAGTCTCATGCAGATGGCGAAGACCAGCGGAGCGCTCGCGCGCCACGCGGAGGCACGCCTGCCGTATATTTCGGTGCTCACGCATCCCACAACCGGCGGCGTGACGGCCAGTTTTGCCACGCTGGGCGATCTGATCCTCGCCGAGCCAAAGTGCATGATCGGTTTCGCCGGTCCGCGCGTGGTGAAAGAGACGACGCACGCGGACCTGCCGCCGGGCTTCCAGACGGCGGAGTTCATGCTCCAGCACGGCTTGGTGGACATGATCGTCGAGCGCAGGGACATGCGCGCCACGCTGGCGAAAGTGCTGCGCTACATGGCGAAGGCGTAGGCGGGCCCCGATGGCTTGAGTGGCACAATTTGGCGCGATTTCTAAAATCATGCCAAAAACTGATTGAATCGCGCCAGAATCATGTCAAAATCGCGCTAATCATGCCAGAAATCACGCCAGAAGTCCTGAATCGCGCCATTTCCGAGGTCAGCAATGGCCTCGGCATTGACGAGATCGTGGCACGATTCGGCAAGGAAGCCTCCCGCCGCACGCTCCAACGTCGTTTGGACGAAATGGTGCGTGCCGGGCAGCTTGAGCGGGTCGGCAAGGCAAGGGCGACCAAGTATCGGACGGCCCAGCCGCCGACGCAGCCTGCTCCCGCACCGGTTTCCATCCCGCTTTCCGAGTCGAACCTCCTGCGCGAGGACCAACCTGCCGACGCGGGCGATCCGCTCCGGGAGCTGAAGGACTACTTTCGCGAGCATCACAGCCTGCGGAAGCCCGTGGGCTACCGTCGCGAGTTCCTCGACAGCTATGTGCCGAATGAAACGGCCTGGCTGCCAGAGAATCTGCGGGCGCATCTGCGGGTCCGCGGCCTGCCGCCAGACATGGAAGGCATGCCGCCAGGCACTTACGCCCGGCAGGTGATGGACCGGCTCGTGATCGACCTCGTGTGGAATTCCAGCCGCCTCGAGGGCAGTACCTTCTCCCTGCTGGAGACGGATTTCCTTCTCCAGCAAGGCCGCAGCGATGACCCCGCGCGGCAGCAGGAGGCGCTCATGATTCTCAATCACAAGGCGGCCATCGAGTTCCTCGTCGAGGAGCCGGAACAGCTCGGCTACAACCGCTACACCTTCCTCAACCTGCACGCGATCCTCACGGAATACCTGCTGGAGAGCCGGAAGGTGGAGGGAGCCCTGCGCACGAAGCCGGTGGGCATCGGCGGGAGTGTTTTTCATCCGACGAACAATCCCGCGCTCATCGAGGAGTGCTTTGACCTCATCCTGCAAAAGGCCGCGGCCATCCACGATCCGCTGGAGTGCTGCTTTTTCCTCATGGTGCAGATGCCGTATCTGCAGCCCTTCCTCGATGGAAACAAGCGCACCTCGCGTCTCGCGGCGAACATCCCGCTCATCCGCGGGAACATGTGCCCGCTGTCCTTCACCGGCGTGCCGGTGCGGGATTACACGACGGGCATCCTCGCCGTGTATGAGCTGAACCGCGTGGAGGTGCTGCGGGAGGTCTTTGTGCATGCCTACGAGGAGTCGTGCATCCGCTACGGCGTCATCCGCGGCGAGATGGGTTCCCCGGACCGCATCGCCATCGGCTACCGAATGGAGCTGAAGGACCTCGCCCGCGAGGTGGTCGTGAAGCGCATGACCAAGCCGCAGGCGGCGGACTTCCTCCGTCGCTGGACGGCGAAAAACATCACCGCCAGCGACCGCGAGCACTTCCTCGAGCTCATCGAGGAGCGGCTGCTCTCGCTGCATGCGAACAACCTCGTGCGCATCAAAGTGCGCCCGTCCGAGTTCGACGCGTGGTGGCCGGTGTGGAGCGGTCAGCAGGCTCAATGAGGCGCGAAATCACGGCGTCGCGGCATGGAGAATGCCGCGGCGCTTTTTGTTTTGAGCGAGTTCGCGGCATGAAGAAGCCCGTTTTCGGTGTAAAGGCCTGCCATGAAGCTCCGCCACGAACTCCAGGCCGAATACGCCCGCTACCGCACCCGCCGCTGGTTCTTCAAAGAATGCGGCGTGGGCCTCGCCAGCATCGCGGCGATGGATCTGGCCGCGAAAGCCGCACCCGCGGCCGCGAACCCGCTGGCCATCAAGAAGCCGAATTACCCCGCGAAGGCCAAACGCGTCATCTACCTCTTCATGGGCGGTGCGCCGAGTCACCTCGAACTCTTCGACAACAAGCCCGAGCTCTCGAAATGGGACGGCAAGCTGCCTCCGGCCGATTTGCTCAAAGGCTACCGCGCCGCCTTCATCAATCCGAACAGCAAGCTGCTCGGCCCGAAGTTCAAATTTGCCCGTCACGGCCAGTGCGGGGCGGAATTGAGCGAACTGCTGCCGCACACCGCACAGATCGCCGACGACCTCACCATCGTGCGCTCGATGAAGACCGATGCCTTCAATCATGCGCCGGCGCAGATCTTGATGAGCACCGGCTCGCAGATTTTTGGCCGACCCAGCTTCGGCGCATGGACGCTCTACGGTCTCGGCACGGAGAACCAGGACCTGCCGGGCTATGTCGTCATGCAAAGCGGCCAGAAAGGTCCCAGCGGCGGCATGAGCAACTTCGGCTGCGGCTTCCTGCCCACCGTGTATCAAGGCGTGCCCTTCCGCAGCAGCGGCGAACCGGTTTTGTTCCTCAACAATCCCCAAGGCGTCGATGATGCCACGCAACGTGACACGCTCGACGTGCTCAAACAGCTCAACGAGGAACGGCTCAATGTCGTGGGCGATCCCGAGATCGCCAGCCGCATCAATAGCTTCGAGCTCGCCTACCGCATGCAGCAGACCGCGCCGGAGCTCATGGACATCTCGAAGGAGCCTCAACACATCCTCGACATGTATGGAGCGAAGCCTGGTGAAGCATCCTTCGCCAACAACTGCCTCCTCGCCCGTCGCCTCATCGAGAGCGGCGTGCGCTTTGTGCAGCTCTTCCATGAGGCCTGGGATCATCACGGTGGTCTCACCGGTGGTTTGAAGACCCAGTGCGGTCTCACCGACAAACCCTGCGCCGCACTCGTGCGCGATTTGAAGCAACGCGGCCTTTTGGAAGACACCATCGTGATCTGGGGCGGCGAGTTTGGCCGCACGCCGATGGTTCAAGGCGGCAGCGATGGCCGCGATCATCACCCGAATGCCTTCACCATGTGGTTCGCCGGCGGCGGCATGAAACCCGGCCTTACCCTCGGCGAGAGCGATGAGTTCGGTTTCAATGTCACGCAGGATGCCGTGCATGTGCACGACCTGCACGCCACGCTGCTCCACCAGCTCGGCTTTGATCACACCAAGCTCGCTGTCCGCTTCCAAGGTCTCGACATGCGACTCACCAATGTGCACGGCGAGCTCGTGACGAAGATGCTGGCTTGAGGCTCCCGGCCGGGGGCCTTGGGGACGTTTTCCAAGGGGTGAAAAAAGCCTCGCCAGCCGGGGAAATGCCGCTAGACTCCGCGCCCCTTTCCCAGTCCACCCCCATGCCCGAAGCCAAAAACATCCTCCGACTTGGCCTGCCCAAAGGCAGTCTGCAGGAGCCGACGCTCGATCTTTTCAAGCGCGCGGGGTTCAATGTGGTGGTCTCCAGCCGCTCCTACCGCCCGTCCGTGGATGACGAGGAGCTGGAGCTGCGCCTGCTGCGCGCCCAGGAGATCGGCCGTTATGTCGATCACGGCTTCCTGGACTGCGGCATCACGGGCCGCGACTGGATCGTGGAAAACGGCGCGGATGTGGAGGTCATCACCGATTTGCGCTACTCCAAGGCCACCTCGAAGCCCACGCGCTGGGTGCTGGTGGTGCCACAGGACTCCCCGGTCCAGAGTGTGAAGGATCTTCAAGGCAGGCGCATCGCCACGGAGGCCGTGGGCCTCACGCAACGCTACCTGGAAAGCCACGGCGTGAAGGCCGAGGTTGAGTTTAGCTGGGGAGCCACGGAGGTGAAGGTGCCGGAGCTCGTCGATGCCATCGTGGACATCACGGAGACCGGTTCCTCCCTGCGCGCAAACAAGCTGCGCATCGTGGACACCTTGATGGAGAGCTACCCGCAGTTCGTGTCGAGCCGCCCCGCCGCCCAGGATGCCTGGAAGCGCCAGAAAATGGAGACGCTGGCCATGCTGCTCAACGGCGCGCTGGAGGCACGTCACAAGGTGGGCCTCAAGATGAACGTCCCCGCCGCGCGCCTCGACGAGGTCGTGCAGTCGCTGCCCTCGGCACGCTCCCCCACGATTTCCCAGCTCGCCAGCCCGGACTGGGTGGCGGTGGAAACGGTGATTGACGAGACCACCGTGCGTACCATCATCCCCCGGCTGAAGTCCCTGGGGGCGGAAGGTATTGTGGAATACCCCCTGAACAAAATCGTCCACTAGGAACCCAAGCAAACCAAACAGGAGAACACGAACATGGGATCGCTCAAAAAGCGGAGAAAAACGAAGATCAACAAGCACAAGCGCAAGAAGCGCATGCGCGCCAACCGCCACAAGAAGCGTTTGCGCTACAAGGCGTAACCGCTAGCCTCCGCGGCATGATCTGCCCCCATGGAGTGATTCGAAGGATTCGGGTCGCTGAGCGTCCGCGCATGCCTGCGCGGGGCTGGCTTGTGCTTGCCTCCGGCCTCATCGCGCCGCTCCTCCACGCCACGGAGGCGGACCTGTCCCTGGGACGGCTGTCGCCGGCCAAAAGCGACCTCCAGCTCACACCGCGCGGCGTGGCCAATGCCGGCGCGCTGGCGCATTACAGCGCCGCGCTCCAGTTTGAGTCGGCGGGAAAGCTCCGCCTGGCGCTCGACCACTACCTGGCCGTCTTCAAGGCGGACCCCACCAACGCGGACCTCGCCAGCCACACCGCCGGCCTTGCGATGCAGTTCCAGGGCCGTGACGCGGCCCTGAAGATCTTGGAGGAGGCCGTGGCCGCCAACCCCGACGCGCCAGAGCCGCTGCTAAACCTCGCCCGCTTTTGCAGCACCTACCCGCCGGAGGATTTGTTTGCCAAGGACGACCGCGCCTGGAAGGCCGTGACCACCGCGCTGGAGAAATTTCCCCGCCACGCGCCAGTCTATGAGACCGCGGTGATGTTCCACCTCACGCAAAACAAACGTGATGAGGCCGTGAAGGTCATGGAGCAGGCCGCGCGGCAGACCAGCGCCGATCCGCGATTCTGGCTCGATCTCGGCAACGTCGCGGAGCGCGTGTGGCCGCTGGGGCAGTCCGAGCTGCGCCCGGAGCACCTCGCCCGCGTCACCCCCTTCTTCGAGACCGCGCTCAAACACGTCACCAAGACCGACGCGGAGCAGATCACCCTGGAGGTCGCCCGCCACTTCCTCATGACCAACGATCTCGCACGCTCCCAGCAGCTCTGCGAGGAACTGGCCGCCAGATACAACAGCCTCTCCGCCCGCAAGCTCCTCTTCCGCATGTACGAGGCCGCGCAGCAGCAGGACAAGGCCCTCTCCATGCTCGAGCAGGTCGTGAAGCAGGCCCCGGAGGATGTGGAGCACCAGCGCCTGCTCGCCCGCGCCTTTGAAAAGCAGGAAAAGCCCGAAAAGGCCATCCCCCACTACCAGGCCGCCATCCAGCACGGCGGCGGCGAGCTCGCCGACTACGTCGCGCTCGGCTGGCAGTTCTGGCAGACACGCCAGCACGAGCAGATGGTGCGCGTGGGGGAGCGCGCCGTGAAGCTCTTCCCGGATCATCCCCTCGTGCATTACCAGCTCGCCATCGGCACCCGCGCGCGGGAGCAGTATGACAAGTCCGCCGCGCATTTCGCCGAGGCGGAGGACCTCGCCGCCGGTGCCCAGGCTGAGATGCTCGACCACACCTTCTATTACCAATACGGCATCACCCTGGAGCATCTCGACCGCCATGACGACGCCGCGCGCGTGCTGCAAAAGTCCATCACCCTCACCCCCCCGGAAAAGTCCGACTTCGCCGCCAACACCATGAACTTCCTCGGCTACATGTGGCTGGAGCAGGGCGCGAACCTCGACAAGGCGGGCGAGCTCATCCAGCGCGCCAACCAGATCGTCCCGGACAACCCCGCCTACGTGGACAGCCTCGGCTGGTTTCACTTTAAAAAAGGCGACTTCGCCAAGGCCCTCACCGAGCTCCAGCGCGCCGCCGCCCTCATCCCCGAGCTCCAGCCCGAGGACGCCGAAATCCTCGAGCACATCGGCCTCGCCCACGAGCAGCTCGGCGACAAGCCCAAGGCGCGCGAGGTGCTCGAACGCGCCGCCGCCCTCAAAACACCCGATCCCCGCATGCGCAAACGCATCGAGGACACCCTCAAGCGCCTCCAGGGCGGTGCCGATACCAAGACAAAGTGACCTCCCTGCACGCGCATGCTCGAAGCCCGCAACGTCTGCCTTGAAGTCGATGGCCCCGGCGACTCGGAGGAAAACGCCCCCCTGCGCCTCCTCGACGACGTCAGCTTCACCGTCCCCCCGGAGCACCTGCTGGCCATCGTCGGCCCCTCCGGCTGCGGCAAGACCACCCTCCTCAAGGTCATCACCGGCATCCTCGAACAAACCGAGGGCGGGCTGCGCTGGGACGGTCGCGATTTAAAGGAAGAGGAGGACCTCCACCCCGGCGATCTCGGCTATGTGCCTCAATTCAGCGTCGCCTTCGACCTGCTCACCGTCGAGGAGAGCATCGCCAGCGCCATGGCCCTGCGCACCCAGCTCGCCGACACGGACGAGTTCATTCCCGCCCTCGATTACATCCTGGAGGTCACCGGATTGACCGCCCTGGCCGAGCGGCCCGTCAAAGTGCTCTCCGGCGGCCAGAAACGACGCCTCGGCCTCGCCCTCGAGCTCGTCACCGATCCCTGCCTGCTGCTCTGTGATGAAGTGACGAGCGGTCTCGATCCGAAAAGCGAGGCGGAGATCACCAAGCTGCTGCGCACCCTCTCCCGCGGCCATCCAAAGCGCGTCGTCGTCAATGTCACCCACAGCCTCGCCAGCCTCAGCGATTACGACAGCATCATGGTCATGTACCAGGGCCGCCTCACCTACCACGGCCCGCCCAAGGCGCTCACCCACTACTTCGGCGTCGAGCACCCGGAGGACGTCTATCGCCGCCTCACCGAGCGCTCCGCGCAGGAATGGGCCGACTCCTGGAACCGCAAACGCGACAGCTACTACGCGCAGTTCGACTTCGGCCCCAAAACCCCCGGCAAAGTCACCGTCAGCGAAGAACGTCCCGCCCCCGTCGAGGACGGCGTCATCCCGCACCATGAATTCCCCCCCATCGAGCTGCCCTCGATGACCTCCCAGCTCTTTGAGCTGCTGCGCCGCCGCTGGACCATCTTCCGCCGGGACAAATCGCAGGTCTGGCTCCACATCGCCATGCTGCTGGGCTTTCCGCTGCTCGTCGCCGTCTTCGCGCTCGATGGCATCAAGCCCCTGCGCTCCCTCTCCACCTACCAGGATCAAAACATTGGCATTGAGCTGGCAAAACGCGCCCAGCATCAGTTGGAGCAGCTCAACGCCGGCAGCCTCATCAGCGGCCTCGTCATGCTCCAGGTTGTGCTCGTCACCTTGATGGCCAGCAACAACGCCGCGCGGGAAATTGCCGCCGAACGGCTCATTTTGGAGCGGGAAAAGCTCGGCGGCCTCGATCCGCTCGCCTACATCGGCAGCAAGATCCTTTTCCTCGGCACCTTCGTGCTCGCGCAGAGCCTGTGGATGGGCTTTTTCGTCGAAATGATCACCGGCGGCCTGCCCGGGGACCTGGTCATCAAGCTCGCGCTCCTCGTGCTCGCCTCCGCCGCCATGACCGCCGTGTGCCTGGGCATCTCCGCCGTCAGCCGCAGCCCGGAGAAAGCCACCATTCTCAGCATCTACCTCGTCGGCTTCCAGCTCCCGCTCTCCGGCGCCGTGCTCACCCTGCCGGACTGGCTGGAACGCTGGGTGCAGCCGCTCATCGCCGCCTTCTGGAGCTGGAGCGGCAGCCTCACCAGCATGCGCAGCACCGCCTTTTACGACGCCGTGAAGCAAGTCACCGCCACCGACCTCATCGCCCCCACCCTCGCCGGCTTCGTCCTCCTCGTCCACATCGCCATCGGCCTCAGCATGAGCCTCGTCGGCGTGCAGAGGAGCCAGTGGGAGTAGCGGACATCCCGGCACTTAATACCTCACGCACCCATGAAAGCCCAACCATTGCGCATTCTCTCGTCGGATGATTTCTGGGCATGTGAAAGCCGTTTCCAAGCGGCCCACCAAGTACGTGAAGGACACCTCTCATTGTCCGAGCAGGCCAGAAACTACGACCTTTTCTACTGTGTCTTGGTCCGGCATCTACAGGCTGTCGGCAGCGTGTCTGATGGTTTGAGCGACGGAGATTTTTCCACATCGCCCCATGTCGATCCGAGTGATGTCACTGTAGTCGTCAGCGACACGGAAACGGTCTTTCGTTCTGGTGCAATCGACGCGGTTTTCGCCGCAATCTGCGAGGCAGGAACGAATCACATGGTGATTTTCGACACCGGTAGCTATGTCGCGGTGTTGCCTGAAGGAGATGTGATTGGTTGTTCCGAGTTCGAAGACTTGCTTGCGTGGGACCAGCAACGTAGCGCCTGAACATAAGAAGGCTTGCTCCTGCTTTTCCGCTGGCAAAGCGTCCGCGTTTTTCGCTACGCTGGCGCTTCTCCATGGAAACGCCGCTTTCGCCCCTCGACTTCGCACGCCGTGCCCGACGCCTGTATGCCGACCGGGAGGCGGTGGTGGATGGAACGGTGCGGCTGACGTATCGCGCGTTTTTTGAGCGGTGTGACCGCTGGTCGGCGGCGTTGCAAAAATTGGGCGTGAAGGCCGGGGAGCGGGTGGCGACGATCTGCCCGAACACGCATGCGCATCTGGAGGCGTTTTATGCGGTGCCGCAGATCGGCGCGGTGGTGGTGCCGATCAACTTCCGGCTCACGGCGGCCGATTTCGCCTATATATTAAGGCACAGCGGCGCGCGGGTGGTGTGCGTGCATGCGGACTACCTCGACGCGGTGGACTCGATCCGCGCGCAGGTGCCGGGGGTGGAGCATTTCATCGCCTTTTCGGGTCAAAAGGCAGGCTGGATGGATTATGAGGCGGCGCTGGCGGCCGCGAAGCCGGAGTTTGTGCCTGCGGAGGTGGTGGAGACGGAGATGATCGCGCTGAACTACACGAGCGGCACGACGGCGAACCCGAAAGGGGTGATGGTGACGCATCGGAACACGGCGCTGAACATCATGGGGCATCTCATGCACACGCGCATCACGGCGGCGGACCGTTACCTGTGGGTGCTGCCGATGTTTCATGCGAACGGCTGGTGCTTTGTGTGGGCGGTGACGGCGGTGGGCGGGCGGCATGTGTGCATCCCGAAGGCGGAACCGCGCGTGATCTTTGAAACGATCATCCGCGAAGGCGTGACGCTGCTATGCGCCGCGCCGACGGTGCTCATCAGCATCGCCAACGCGCCCGAAGAAGTGCGCAAGGGGGCTCCGCGCGGCGTGCGCGTCTTCACCGCCGGCGCGCCGCCCGCCGCGGCGACGATCGAGCGTGTGGAGGGGGAACTGGGCTGGGAGATCACGCACGTTTACGGCCTCACGGAGGTATCGCCGATCGTGACGATCAGCGAACCGCGTCCGGAACACGCGCAGCTCACGCCGGCGCAGCGCGCGGTGGTCAAGGCGCGGCAGGGCGTGGAGTATCTGGGCAACGCGGAGGTGCGCGTGGTCGATGACGTGGGCCGCGAAGTGGCGCAGGACGGCGCGACGATGGGAGAGATCATCATTCGCGGCAACGCGGTGATGAAGGGCTACTACAACGACCCGGAGGCGACCGCGAAAGCGGTCCGCGACGGCTGGTTTCACAGCGGCGACGCGGCGGTGGTGCATCCCGACGGCTACATCGAGATCCGCGACCGCTGGAAGGACATCATCATCAGCGGCGGCGAGAATATCTCATCGGTGGAGGTGGAGGGCGTGTTGCTGCGTCATCCGGCCGTGCAGGAGTCCGCCGTCGTCGGTCTGCCGCACGAAAAGTGGGGGGAGACGCCACAGGCCTTCCTCGTGCTGAAGCCCGGCGCGAAAACGACGCCGGAGGATTTGCGTTTGTTTTGTCGCGAACACCTCGCGCACTTCAAAGTGCCGCACGGCTTTGAATTCATCGCCGAACTGCCGAAGACGGCGACGGGGAAGATTCAGAAGTATGTGCTGCGCGGCGGAAGGGCGAACATCGCACGGCAGTGAGGAACTCATCACCTGGATCACGAAGGCACGAAAGAACGCGGCACTAGTGGACATCATGGCCGGGCATGCATTCGGGTGCTTCTCGCGCCCATTCGGGGCACAGGGCCTTCCATAAATGATAATCACCTATGTCCAAGGGTTTTACCCCTGGCTAATTTCTCACGAGCCTCCGGCTCTGGGCACTCTGAAAGGGAATCAATGCGCCGTCGCCTTCTCCGCGCCGAGGCCGGTGTGGGCGCGGACCTTGAGCTCGGTGAACTTCGCCTCGGCCTCGGGCTCGCGTTTGAGCAGTGAACCCACGATGGCGGCGAGGAAGCCGAGCGGGATGCTGAGGATGCCGGGATTGGTGAGCGGGAAGATGGCGTCGGCCTGGATGAGGTGGCGTTTTGCCGCCGGAAGGTCGGCCGGGTCGATGCCCATGATGCTGGGGCTCAACATGATGAGCACGATGCTGCTGAGCAGGCCCACGGCGAGACCGGCGACAGCGCCGGTGGTGCTGAATTTTTTCCAAAAGATGCTCAGCACGATCACCGGCAGGTTTGCGCTGGCGGCGACGGCGAAGGCGAGGCCGACGAGGAAGGCGACGTTGACGTTTTGCAGCTTGATGGCGAGGAAGATGGAGACGGCTCCGACAACGAAGGCGGTGATGCGGGCGACGCGGACTTCCTCGCCCGGACGATGCTCCTTGCCGTGGTGGAGGACGTTCGTGTAGAAATCATGCGCAAAGCTGGCGCTGGCGCTGATGGTGAGGCCGGCGACGACGGCGAGGATGGTGGCAAAGGCCACGGCGCTGATGAAGGCAAAAAACACCGGCCCGCCGAGCGTGGCGGCGAGCTGCGGCGCCGCCATGTTGTCCGTGGGGATGTTGTGCGGCTTCAGAATGGTGGCAGCGCCGAAGCCGAGGAAGGTGGTGAGGATGTAAAAGGTGCCGATGATGACCATGGCCCACACGACGGAAACGCGCGCGGTTTTGGCGTCCGGCACGGTGTAGAAGCGTACGAGGATGTGCGGCAGTCCCGCGGTGCCAAAGACGAGCGCGAGGCCCAGCGAGATCAAATCGAGCGGTCCCCAGCCCTTGGTGACCTCCGCGCCGAATTTCATGCCGGGTTCGAGGAAGTTGCGCGTGACCTCGGCCTTCGTTTTGGCGTCGGTGTAGGTCAGGTTGGCGATGGCGTCGAAGAACTTGCCGAAGCTGAAGTCGAAGTTCTTCATCACCAGCACGCTGAGGAAGATGGTGCCGGTCATGAGCAGGATGGCCTTGATGATCTGTACCCAGGTGGTGGCCAGCATGCCGCCAAAGACGACATAGACGACCATGAGCACGCCGACGCCGATGATGGCGGCCTCCGTGCTGATCCACGGCAGGTCCTGTAGCAGCAGTTTGACCAGCGTGCCCGCGCCGATCATTTGGGCGACCATATAAAAGGTGGAGACGGTGATGGTGCTGAGCGAGGCCATGGCGCGCACCGGCCGCGGCGTGAGACGGTAGGCCAAAAGGTCGGCCATGGTGTATTTGCCGGCATTGCGCAGCGGCTCCGCCACCACGATGAGCACCGTCAGGTAGGCCACCAGCCAGCCGACGGAGTACATGAAGCCGTCATAGCCGAAGAAGGCGATCATTCCCGAAATGCCGAGGAAGCTGGCGGCGCTCATGTAGTCCCCGGCGACGGCGAGGCCGTTCTGCCAGCCGGTGATGCTACGGCCGGCCGCGAAGTAGGCTCCAGCGCTGGTGTTTTTCTTGGCGGCCCAGATCGTGATGCCGAGCGTGGCGACGACAAAGGCGAGGAACATCCAAACGGCGATGGTCATAGAGGTAGGAAAGGACGAATGAGGAATTCAGAGTGACGAACGGGGCTGCATCAATGGCCTTGGACGACTTCGGCGGCTTCTTTGTCCCATTGCGCGGCCTTGCGGGTGTAGATCCATGCAAGCGCCCAGGCCATGAAGAACTGCGAAAGCGCGAACAAGTAGGCGAGATTGAGGCGGCCGAGGACTTCCTTCTTCATCAGGTCCGGGAAATAGCCGACCAGCACGGGCAGGGCGAAGTAGTAGGCGACGAAAAAGAGCGTGGAACTGATGATGAAGCGGGCTTTGCGGCCGAGGAGCGCTTGAAAAGCGGGCTTGGCCTCGATTTGGGCCCAGTTCACAGGGGATTTTTCGGTCATAAGGGGCGTGAGGTTAGGGACTTGGCCCAGATTTGGCAAGGGAAGGTTGCAGGCGGCAGTCCTTCCGTGATTTGACACGAGTGCTGCATCTTGCCAGACTCAAGCTCATGTCCCAAAGAGCGAAGTGTCCCCATTGCGGAAAGGTGGTCGATTTTCACAATGACTTTTGCACGGAATGTTGGAGCCACGTCAAGAAAGGGCGTGTGCTGAGTCCTGAGCAGATCTCTTCCAGCCGCGAGACTTACGCAGGCATCGTCGCCAGGAAGAAGTGGGACAAGGAATTCGAGCGTTGGCAAAAGCTGGTGATGGGTCCTGCGGTCTTGTTGACGATCGCCTCGATTGGTTGGACGGTTCTTACTCTGCCATTCGCACTCTCGGGCGAGTTCCCGTGGTTTTGGATACTGTTGCCCGGCATCTCTTTGGTTGGCTTCGCGTTGGGAGGCTATCTGATTGGCGGTTGCAAGGCACTTCCCGCCTCCTCTGTGCTGCTCGGGCTGGCTGCGCTTGCTTACGGCTATTCAGGAGTCGAATCATTGCTTCTGGAGCTCTCAAAACCTCGTGTGAGTCCAGGTGCGGCAATCAAAGACATCGGATCCATCGTCCTGTGCGGCATGGCCTTGGTGGGAGCCGTGCAAATATTTCGCCTTCGCAGCCCAGACGACAAGCCCTTGAAGACAACTTAATTTTTATGGCATTTGGATTTCATTCGAGTTAGAATACTCGCTCAAACCTCCAAATGACCGTAACTGACCGCATTCGAATCCTCATTGTCGAGAACGAGGGGCTCGTCGGCTGCGACATGGCCGCCTCGCTGGGCAAGCTGGGCTACCACGTCGTAGCCATCTGCGCGTCCGGGGAGGAGGCGCTGGAGCGGTTCGAGGAGCTGAACCCTGATCTTGTGCTGCTGGATGTGCATCTGGCCGGGCAGATGGACGGGATCGATACCGCCACACAGATCCAGCAGCGCCGGCAGGTGGCCATTGTCTATGTCACGGCTTGCGCGGACCTCGAAACGGTCGCCCGCGCCCGCCAGACGCATCCGCAGGGCTATTTGCTGAAGCCTTTCAACCATGACGAACTGCGCCTGGCCGTCGAGGTGGCCGCGCAGCGTCATCTGGAGGAGATTGACCGCCGCCGCCGTGAGCACAGCTACTTCGAGGCCTTTCAAAGCCTCGCCGACGGCGTGATCGCGTCCGATCTGGCCGGCGGCATCGTGTTCATCAATCCCGCCGCCGCGCGTGCCACCGGCTGGCGCGCGGAGGAGGCCGTGGGACGCTCCCTGCACGAGGTCTTCCGCATTTTCGAGTCCAGCGGCGAGCCTGCGGAGCTCCTGCCGGTCGAAGGCAGCGGCGAACCCGTCGAGCGCACGGTTTGGCTGACCACCCGGTCAGGCGAGCGCGTGCCGATCCATGACCGCAGCACCACGCTGCGGGACGCGCAGGGCCAGCTCGGCGGCCTGCTCATTCTCTTCCGAGCGCAGCCGTTGGAGCAGCAGATTCCCCCACCTGCGCCCGCGCACACGCCACAGGCCGGCGCGCCGCTCGTCGATGTGGTGGAAAGCATTTCCGACCCGCTGCTGGCGCTCGACGCGCACTGGCGGCTCACTTATGCCAATGCGAGCGCGCTGCGCCTCTTCGAGCGCACACAGGCAAACCTCCTCGGCGTCTCCTTCTGGGATCTGCTGCCCGCCGCGCTGCGGGACGAGCACCAGGAGGCCTTCGCGCACGCGCTGCTGCATCGGGAGGCGGTGAACCGCGATCTCTATTTTGAAGGCAAGCGCGCCTGGCTGGAACTGCGCGCCTATCCATTTGGCGAGGGCATGCTCATGCTCGTGCAGGACGTGACAGCGAAACGCGAGGAGGCGGAGCGCCGCAGCCGCCTCGACCGCCTGGAGTCGCTGGGACTGCTCGCGCGCGGCTTCGCGCATGATTTCAACAATCTGCTCACCGTTTTGCTCGGCAACATCTCCCTCGCCGAGATGCGCCTGCGCAATGCCATCACGCTGCCGGAGCTGCACACCGCGAAGCAGGCGACGCTGCAGGCGCAGAACCTCGTGCAGCAGCTCCTCACCTTCGCCCGCGGTGGCGCGCCGATCAAACGGCTCACCAACATCGGCGATCTCATCGACAGCTTCTTCACGCATCATTCTCGCGCCAGCCGCATCGACTACCGCATTGAGGTGCAGCCCGGTTTGCCTCAGATCCCTGTCGATCCCGCGCAGATCCGCCGCCTGCTGGGCAATCTCATCCGCAATGCCGAGCAGGCACAGCCCGAGGGCGGCCACATCATCGTGCGCGCCTTCGCGCCGGACCACGCGCAGATGTTCCCTGGAGAAATGGTGGCCGACCAGGGCTTCCAGCCCGAAGGCATCGCCATCGAGGTGCAGGACATGGGCGAGGGCATCCTCGCCGATCATCTGCCGCACATTTTCGAGCCCTACTTCAGCACGCGGAAGAGCGAAAACGCCACCGGCCTCGGCCTCACCGTGTGTGAAAGCATCGCCAAGGCCCACGGCGGCACCATCACCGTCAGCAGCGAGCCTGGGCGCGGCACCACCGTGCGCTTCTATGTGCCGCTCGACGCCGATGCGGAGGAGGCGGACGCCTTCGGCCTCAGCCATGTCTTCGATGCCGCTCCAGACGCCCCCGTGGCGAATCCGCGCATCCTCGTGCTCGAAGACGACCCGCTCGTGCGCAATCTCATCGTGCGCAACCTCGCCAGCCAGAACTTCGAGGTCGTCGAAAGCGCCGAGGGCGGCGAGACGGTGCGTCTGTATCAGGAAAGCATGAACCAGGGGCGCGTCTTCGACCTCGTGATCCTCGATCTCAGCATCCCCAACGGCATGGGCGGCGTGCGCACCATGGAAAAACTCCGTGCGCTCGACCCCGACGTCCTCGCCATCGTCAGCAGCGGCTACAGCGATGATCCCGTCATGGCAAAGCCCGCCGCCTTCGGCTTCGCCGCCGTGCTTCCCAAGCCCTACGAGCCCGCCGACATGATCCGCCTCGTCCGCAGCGTGCTCGCCACACGCGGGATCAAGCGCGGGGTGTGAGAGATCTCGATCAAGGGTAGCGAAGAAACGCCCTCCGCCGTGCTTCAAACGCGGCTGTCTCCTCCTTCCAGCCTTCAACCACCCGTTTCCATGACTCAGCCGCGCGAATCGCCTTCACGCTGGCAGCGCGGTTGAGCAGGGTGTTCACTTTGTCGAGCGCGAAAGATTTTGGGTGCAGCCGTTGCAGCGTGGTGATGATCGCGACGCCGGTCTCCACCGGCTTCAAGGCCTCGCGGTCCGTGATGGCGATGCGCACGCCGCCGCAGGCCTCGTTTTTGAAGACGCTTGCAGTCGGTGTGAAGCGCACGGGCGTGAACCGCACTCCAGGCAGGCCGATTTTGTTCAATTCATGAGCCAGCAGCAGATCGTTCACATACGGCGCGCCGACCACTTCAAAGGGCGAATCCGTGCCGCGGCCCACGCTGATGCTGAATTCGAGAAGACCGATGCCGGGATACAACTGCGCGGCGTTGAGCGAACGCATGTTGGGGGATGGATTGATCCAGGGCAGGCCGGTTTGGTCGAAAAGCATGCCACGCCGCCAGCCTTCCATCGGGATCACCTTCAAGTCGCAGTTTATCGCGCGCTCGGCGTTCATCATCGCGGCCAGCTCGCCAGCGGTCATGCCGTGGCGCAGCGGGATCGCGTGCGTGGCGGTCGGTTTTTCCTCATCGACCACCGCAGGGCCTTCCACAGCGATGCCGCCGATGGGATTCACGCGGTCGAGCACATAAAACGCCTTCTTCGCCTTCGCCGCGGCCTCCATGCAGAGGCGCATCGTGCCGATGTAGGTGTAAAAGCGGCAGCCGATGTCCTGGATGTCGAAAACGAGCGCGTCGATGTCCGCCAGTTGCTCCAGTGTCGGCGCGCGGCGCTCGCCATACAGGCTCAGCACGGGCAGTCCGGTCTTTTTGTCCCTTGTGTCGCCGATCTTTTCCTGGTCCAGCATGCCGCGGATGCCGTGTTCGGGGCTAAAGAGCTTTTTGAGCTTCACGCCCGGTGCGGCGGCCAGCAGGTCGATCGTGCTGCGGCGTTGTGCATCGATGCCCGTGTGATTCGTGATCAAACCGACGCGCAACCCCTTCAGATCGGCAAACTTCCGCCGCACAAGCACATCAATGCCGTTGAGCACCGTCGGCACTTCTTTTTCGCCACGAGGCCAGGGCGGACCGGTTTGCACCTCGAAGGTCATGCCCTGCCCCGCCGCCGTGCCGATCTCCTCATACAAATCACGCACGCTGCCGTTCCCATCCGGATGCAGCCGCGAGCTCATGAAGATGACGAAGGTGCGTGTCTGCGGCTCGATCCACAAGCTCGTGCCGGTAAAGCCCGTGTGGCCGAAGGAGCCGATGGGAAAGGTTTTCCCACGCGGTCGGCTGAAGACTGAATCGACATCCCAGCCGAGCCCGCGGCGCTCAAACACGGTCGCAATCGTGTGCGGCGTGGTCATGAGCCTCACGGTGTCCGGTTTGAGCACCCCCGCGCCATGGTTGAGGATCATTCGAGCATACTTCGCCAGATCACCGGCTGTCGTGAAGAGGCCCGCATGGCCGGTGACCCCGCCCATCTTGCGCGAGGTCGGATCATGCACCACGCCGCGCAGCATGACGCTTTTTTCATCCTTCTCCGTTGGCGCGATGCGCGGCTTCCAGTCGTCGGGAGGCAGAAAACGCGTCGAATCCATCTTCAGCGGCTCGAAGACGTGTTTCGCGGCGAATTCGTCGAGTTTCACACCACTGACGCGTCGCACGATTTCACCGAGGAGGATGAAATTGATGTCCGAATAACGAAAAAAGCGGTCAGGCGGCCCTTCCGGCTCCAATTCGACTGCGAGCCGGATTCCCGTGTCGTAACCGCTCCATGCCGGCTCCTTCGGGATGCCAGGCCGGAGGCCTGAAGTGTGTGTCAGCAGATGCCGCACGGTGATTCCAGGCCGCATTTCGGCGATGTAGCGCCGAACCTCCGCTTCCAGCTCGATTTTGCCCTGTTCGAGGAGCAGCATCACGCTCGGCAGTGTCGCGACAACCTTCGTCAGCGAGGCCGCGTCAAAGATGGTGTCCTCCGTCATCGCCTCCTTCTCGGGCACAAGCGCGCGCTGGCCTTCGACCACGACGGCCTTCTTTTCAACGCTCTCGATGTGCAGCACCGCGCCCTCGGGATTGCCCTTGGCAACCGCCTTGCGCACGACTTCGCGCGCAGGCTCGAAGTCCTCCGCCTGGGCGAGGGAAATGAGGAGAAGAAACGAAAGCAGGCGCGTCATGAGATGCTTCATCCTGCCAAAAACGCCCCTGTGCTGGCTATTTCTTTTTCTTCTTCGGCTGTCCGCCTCTCGGGCTCTCAAAGGTCGGCGGGATGGTGCCTTTCTCCCACTCGGCAATGGCAGCGGTGAGTTCCTTCACGATCTGCGGCTTTTCGGCGGCCAGATTCTTTGATTCACTGACATCAGCGGCCAGATCGTAGAGTTCAGGCTCCGCCTTGCCGAGGCGCACGAGCTTCATATTCCCGCGGCGCACGGCGTTGTTGCCACCGGGGCCGCCGCTGCGCCAGAAGAGCGTGTCATGCGGTGACCCGCTCTTTTCGCCGGTGAGGAAGGGCAGAAGATTCACGCCATCGAGGTTTTTCGGCGTCAGGCCGGCGGAATCCGCCGCCGCGAGCGAGGTAGGCAGGAAATCGAGCGCGATGACGGGCTGGTCATAGGTTCCCGGTTTGATCTTCGCAGGCCAGCTCACGAGAAACGGCACGCGCATGCCGCCCTCATACACCGCGCCTTTCGCGCCGCGCAGCGGAGTGTTGTCGGTGAAGTCGGTGAGATTGCGGGAGGACAGGTGCGGACCGCCGTTGTCGCTGACGAAATAGATCAACGTGTTCTCCGCCTGCTTCGTCTCGTCGAGCTTCGCCAGCACCGTGCCGATGGCGGCGTCCATCGTCGCGACCATCGCGGCATAGACCTGTCGGTTTTTATCCGCGATGCCGGCAAACTTCGCGATCCACTCCTGCGGTGCCTGGAGCGGCGTGTGCGGTGCGTTGAAGGCGAGGTAGAGCATCCACGGCCTCGCCTCGCCCGCGTGACGGCCCACGAAGGCCGCGGCTTCCTCTCCAAAGTGATCCGTGAGGTATTTTGTCTGCGGCTCGTCCTTCCCGTTTCGATTCAGCGGGATTTGGTACTCCTGACCGCCTTTGTCGCCGGGGAAATACACATGCCCGCCGCCCAGAACGCCAAAGTACTCGTCAAAACCGCGCCGGTTTGGATGAAACTGCGGATGCGCGCCGAGATGCCATTTGCCCACCGCGCCCGTGGTGTAGCCCGCCTGCTTCATGAGCGCGGGGAAGGTGGTTTCCTCCAGCGAGAGGCCCGCCGTGGTGCTCTCCGGCAGCCACGCGGGATTGTTCTCATGTCCGAAGCGGTGCTGGTAACGCCCCGTCATGATCCCGGCACGCGTGGGGCTGCAAAACGGATGCGAAACATAGCCGTTCGTGCAGCGCAGGCTCCGTGCGGCGAGTTTGTCGAGGTGTGGTGTCGGAATCTGCTTCGAGCCTTGAAATCCGACATCGTTGTAGCCGAGGTCGTCAGCGATGATGACCAGCACGTTGGGCTTTGCCGCGTGGAGCAGCGCGCAGGGGGCAAGGAGCAGGCAGAGAAGGAAAAATCGCATGGCGGCTGCGACAACGCCATGAGCCAGGGCATGTTTCAAACGGCAGGCGGGATCACCTCACCGCCAAGCCGCGCTGACGCCATTCACTCAAGACCTTCGGCAGCAGCACATGCTCCACAGCCTTGATGCGGTCGTGCAAAAGCTCCGCGGTGTCGCCCGGCAGCACGGGCACGCGGCCCTGCTCCAAAATCGCCCCCGCGTCGATCTCCGCGGTGACGAGATGCACCGTGCAACCGGCCTCCCTGTCTCCGGCGTCGAGCGCGTCCTGCACCGCATGAGCGCCCTTGTGCCGCGGCAGCAAGGAGGGATGCACATTCACGATGCGCCCCGCATACGCGCTGATCACCGGCTCCTTCAAGATCCGCATGAAGCCGGCCAGCACGACCACATCCGTCCGCGCGCGCTCCAGATGCTCGAAAATCTCCTTCTGCGCCGCCGCGCCAAGTCTCTTGGGGTTGTCGCCCGGATCGACAAAGTGCGCCGGCGCGCCCTCCCGCCTGGCGATGGAGAGAAACTCCGAGTCGTTCTGATCGGAAATCACCGCCACGACCTCCGCATCGAGCCTTCCCGCGTGGACCGCGTCGAAGATGGCCTGGAGATTGGTGCCCTTGCCGCTGCCGAGCACACCCAGTCGCAGCCTGCCGGCGGCCGGAGCATGCATTTTTTGGATCGTGGCGGTCGTGGAGCGCCCGGGCACCAGCGGCAGGATGCGGATCTCCGCGCCCGCCGCCTGCAAAGCCGCGCGCTCCTGCGCATTGAGGGATTCGACGGTGTAGTCCCCGCCTTTCGCATACACATGCGGGCGGATCGTCTCGATCAGCCGCGTCGCACGCTCATCCCCGAACACGACGACCGCGTCCACGGCCTTCAACGCGCACAAGACCTCCGCGCGGTCATTCTCGTTGTTCAGCGGTCGTTCAGGCCCCTTCAGCGCCCGGACGGAGGCATCGGAATTCAGCGCCACCACCAGCGCATCGCCCAGAGCGCGCGCCTGCGCCAGGTAGCGCACATGCCCGGCATGCAGAAGATCAAAGCAGCCGTTCGTGAACACCAGCCGTTTCCCCTGCGCGTCCAGCCGGTCGCGCAACTGGCGTGCCTCGGCGGCGGTGGCGGGGGTGAAATCAGCATCTGTCATGCCCTGATCTCGCCGTGAACCGCCGATGATGCAAGAACGCCATCATGATTGCTCCCGCGTTTGGCTGAGGTGGGGGTTGGTTGTCCGCACACCCGCCCGGCTCCTCGCGGCCGCTGCTTCCAGGCAAATCACGCCCCCTCGGCATCTTGTGCTCCGAAATCGAGCTTCCATCGGAAGACGCTGTCTTCGCCCGGCCTGAGTGGCTCGGTAACGAAGTCTCGCACGACTTCCGCTACTCGAAGGCGATGTTCCCGGGATGCAGATCAGACAGAAAGATGCCGTGGCATTCCAGCTCGCGCATGACTTTTTTCACCTCAGGCAGCGATCCTCGAATTTTTCCATGCGGTCCATCTCCCAGGCTTCCCAGGTTTCCTCGTGAAAGTCGAAGGGCTCGTCGAGAAGCGCCCCGGCAAAGTCGAGGAGATACGGCGGCCTCACGATCGTCATCTCCACAGCCAGATGGCCATCGTCGTGATGCAGGTAGGCGGGCACCGCAAAGCCTCGCACGGACTCGACCTGAAGTTCATGCAGGCGCAGGTATCAGTCACGTTCCCGCTCATAGGGTTTGGCCGAGCGAAAGAGCTTCACCGCCCACGGATGATTTCGGTCCTTGCCGTGCAGGAGCCAGACGCTACATCCATCCCGAAGCCGAGACTGTCGCCCAGCTCCGCGTGGCGGCTCACGGCATACGCCAGCGCCTTTTGCTCCATGGAATCAAACACCATCCGCTCATCCTCGCCGAAGACCGGCTATAGCGCCACCGTGGAGATGTTTCTCGAAGTCGGCGGCGTGCGTCACGATGTTTCCCACATGGGACCGGAGTTCCTCATCCTCGCCAAACCGGTGAACTGCCCGCCCTGCGAAGCCGTCGTCGGTCTCAGCGTGGATGGCAGGCTCAAGCAGTGGCCGGTGAAGCTTACCGAAGGTATTTCCGAGGCGGCAAGTCGTGTGCGGACGGCGAAGGCGGCGTGAACGTCGTTAATCCACAACCCAAACCGCCCATCGTTTGCGTTCCTTGTCTGCTACAAGATAACTCATTCCAAAAGGTGGTTTGGTGGCTTCTTTGTCGGCGGCCCAAAAGTAAATGGCATCGGCTGTCCAAGGTGTTGATTTGCCAAAGTGATGAGCAGCTCTCCGAATACCTTCTTCGGCCATGGGGTTAACTTCTTGTTCCTGACGCCACCAACCGCGAGCGGCGACCAAACGGTCAAAAGCTGCTGGTTCGCCCTCCAGCAGCCAAAGGCCTCGGCGATCCTGAAGGCCCAGACCATGCTCCGCGTGAACGAGTTTCACATCAGGCGGAATGGGGACGCCTACAGCCTGCTCAAACCATTTTTGTTCACCGCTTGGACTCACAGCAGTCAGAGAAGAGCGGATGAGATAAATGAAAACTATTCCCGCAGGAACTTGGGAACAAAGCACTCTCCAACGAGGCTGAATCTTCAACCACCGGAGCAGCAGGAGGACTACCACCTGGATTGGACCGATGAAAAACACAAACAATAAGCCTCCGAACAGGAACCCCGAGAATATCCCGGCTTCAATCCGCTGTGAAAGCGAATCTGCCAGCGTGAACCGAAGAAACATCGAGATGCCAGTCGCAGCGAAGCAAACGAGGAATGAGCTAACGAAGCCGACCCAGGTGCGCTCGAACCAGCGGAGCGGTGGTTTGGATGTGGCGTCAGTCATGCTGATATGATTTCGGATCGCCTCAGATTCAGCAATCACAAAAACCGCGCCGTGCGGCTCACCTTGCTCTTCTTCACCTCCTCAGGCGTTCCGGCGGCGACGAGTTGGCCGCCATCCGATCCGGCTTCGGGGCCGATGTCGATGAGGTAGTCGGCTTCGGCGTAAACGTCGGAGTGGTGCTCGATGACGACGACGGTGTGGCCTTCATCGACGAGGCGGTGGAGGACGTCGATGAGACGGGCGACGTCGCGGATGTGGAGGCCGATGGTGGGCTCTTCGATGAGGTAGAGATTGCGCTTCCCGGCCTTTAGAATGCCTTTGAGCTGCTCCTTGATCGTTTTGCCGTCGCCGCTGCGGAGTTCGGTGACGAGTTTGATGCGCTGGGCCTCGCCTCCGCTGAGAGTGGGGCTGGGCTGACCGAGTTGGAGGTAGCCGAGGCCGGTGTCGGCGAGGAGTTTGAGCGGTCGGGCGATTTTTTGCACGGGTGCGAAGAACTCGGCGGCTTCGGTGATGCTCATGCGGAGCACGTCGCCGATGTGCTTATTATTGTATTCGATTTCGAGCGTGGCGGCGTTGAAGCGCAGGCCGTGGCAGGTTTCGCAATGCACGCGCGTGGTGGGCAGGAAGGCCATTTCGACTTTGATCTCGCCATTGCCACCGCAGGTTTCGCAGCGGCCGCCTTCGGTGTTGAAGGAGAAACGACTGGCGGTGTAGCCGCGTGTGCGGGCAAGCGGCACTTGGGCAAACAGAGCGCGGATGTCGTCGAGGATGCCGACGTAGGTCGCGGGGCAGGAGCGGCTGGTTTTGCCGATGGGCGATTGATCGACTTCGTGGACGGTTTGGAGGTTTTCGAAGCCTGAAACGGTCTTCCAGGCCTTCGCGACCTTGATCTTGGCCTTGCTGATTTTTTCGCGCACAGCTGGCGACAACGCGCCGTGCATGAAGCTGCTCTTGCCGCTGCCGCTGACGCCGGTGAGCACGGTCAAACGACCGAGCGGAATGCTGACGTCGATGTTTTTAAGGTTGTTCGCCGTGGCGCCGGTGACGCGGAGCCAGCCGTCCTTCGATTTCGCGGATGGCAAAGGCCTGCGAGTGCCGCGCGAGGGATGTTTGAGCGGACGTTTGAGGCTTTGACCGGTGACGCTCTGCTTCGACTTCAAAAGATGCGCCAGCGTGCCTTGCGCGACGACTTCGCCGCCGAATTTGCCCGCGCCGGGGCCGAGGTCGAGGATGGTGTCGGCGCGTTTCATCGTCTCGTCATCGTGCTCGACGACGAGGAGGCTGTTTCCTTTGTCGCGCAGGGCGGTGAGCGTGTTGAGGAGCTTTTCGTTGTCGCGCGGATGCAGGCCGATGGTGGGCTCGTCGAGCACGTAAAGCACGCCACGGAGATTGCTGCCGAGCTGCGCGGACAAACGAATGCGCTGCGCCTCGCCACCGCTGAGCGTGTCGGCGCTGCGATTGAGCTGCAAGTAGCCGAGGCCGACCTCCTGCATGAATTTGAGGCGCTGCTCGATCTCCTTCACAATGTCGCGTGCGATGATGGCCTCCGTGCCTTCGAATTTGAGTTTGGCGATGAGTTTGCCGGCTTCACCAGCCGTGAGCGAGGCGAAGTCTTGGATGGTGTTCTTTTGGAGCTGCACGGCGCGGCCGATCTCGTTGATGCGGCTGCCGTGGCACGTCGGGCACACCTGGCGTGGCGCGGCGTCTTCATCATCGTCGCTGTTGAAGCGGCGTTCTTCCTCCAGCTCGGCTTCGAGCATGGAAACGTCGGCATTGCGGTCGCTGAGGTCGCGCTGATGGCCGGTGTAGCCAAAGCCGCGGCAGTCTTTGCACCAGCCGTG
This sequence comes from Verrucomicrobiaceae bacterium, assembly GCA_015075365.1. GTDB lineage: Bacteria > Verrucomicrobiota > Verrucomicrobiia > Verrucomicrobiales > Verrucomicrobiaceae > Prosthecobacter. Next base: position 1,978,687 of record JABTUN010000001.1, on the reverse strand, counting down.
CGGGCTGTTGAAGCTGAAGAGTCGCGGATCGAGCTCCTCGAAGCTCCAACCGCAGCTCGGGCAGCTCATTTCGGTGCTGAGCACGTGCATCGACTTGTCGGCGAGGCGCAGCTTGATGGTGCCTTTGCCCATCTTGAGCGCGGTTTCGATGTGCGGACGCAAAACGTCGGCGTTTTCGCCTTTTCCGACCTTGGCGATGACGGCGTCGATGCTGTGCTCTTTGAAGCGTTCGAGGCGTTTGAAGCCCATCGTCGGTTTGAACTCGCCATCGACCCAAAGCGTCTCGATGCCGTGTTTCGCCGCGTTTTCGGCCACATCGGTGTGGAAGCCTTTTCGCGCCTTGATGAGCGGCGCGAGCAAATGGCCGCCGCTGGTGCGCAGGTGGCCCTGGATGGTTTTGAGGATGGCCTCCGAGCTTTGCTTCTTCACCGCCACGGCGCATTTCGGGCAGAACTGCGTGCCGAGCTTCGCAAAGAGCAATCGCAGGAAGTGATACACCTCCGTCACCGTCGCCACGGTCGATTTGCCACCGCCGCGCGAGATGCGCTGCTCGATGGCGACCGTCGGCGGCACGCCGCTGATGAGATCCACCTCCGGCTTCTCCATCTGCTCGACAAAGGTGCGTGCATAGACGGACATGGAGTCGAGGAAACGACGCTGGCCTTCCGCGAAGATGAGATCGAAGGCGAGGGAGGATTTGCCACTGCCGCTGAGGCCCGTGACGACGACGAATTCGTCGCGGGGGATGTCGAGGGAGATGTTTTTGAGATTGTGTTCGCGTGCGCCGCGGATGCTGATGCAGTTCCCGGTTCTCGGTTCCCGGTTCTCGGTTTTTCTCGGCGCGCTCGCTTTGGAAGAACTGCGAACCGAGAACTGCGAACCGAGAACGGATTGGAGATACCGCCCGGTATGCGACGCACTGCAATCCGCGACGTCTTCGGGTGTCCCCGCGATCACGAGCGTCCCACCACCCGCGCCGCCTTCAGGTCCAAGATCAAGCACCCAGTCGGCGCATTTGATGACTTCCAGATTGTGCTCGATGACGACGAGGCTGTTGCCTTCATCGACGAGGCGCTGGAGAAGTTTGATGAGCAGCGCGATGTCGTCGAAGTGGAGGCCGGTGGTGGGTTCGTCGAGGAGGAGCAGGCTGCTCTTGCCGGGTGTTTGCGGCTCCAGCAGATGGCCGACGAGTTTGAGGCGCTGCGCTTCACCGCCGCTGAGCGTGTTGAGCGGCTGGCCGAGGCGCAGGTAGCCGAGTCCGGCATCAATGACGAGCTGCAGGCTGCGATTGATCGCCGCGACGGCGCGATGCTCGATGCTGGCGAACCACGGCACGGCATCCTCGATGGTCATGCTGAGCACATCGTGGATGGATTTGCCGTGGAGCAGGATTTTGAGCGCGTGCGGCTTGTAGCGCTTCCCTTCGCACTCGGGGCAGGTGACGAAGAGATCGCTGAGGAACTGCATCTCGATCTTTTCGAAGCCGTTGCCCATGCAGCGCTCGCAGCGGCCCTCGCCGCTGTTGAAGCTGAAGAAGCCGGGCATGATGCCCTGCGTGGCCGCGTCGTCGCAGGCCGCGAAGAGCGTGCGGATGTGATCAAACGCGCCCGTGAACACCGCCGGCGTCGAGCGCGGCGTGCGTGCGAGCGGTGATTGATCGACCATGACCACGCTGCCAAGCTGCTCCCAACCGCTGATGCTGCCCACGCGTCCGGGTTCATCCTCGCAGACCTCGCCGCGAAGCTTTTGGAGGTTCCGGTAGAGCACATCGTGCACGAGCGTCGATTTCCCGGAGCCGCTGACGCCGGTGATGCAGACGAACGCGTTCAGCGGGATGTCCGCGTCGAGTTTGCGGAGGTTGTTTTGGCGGGCGCTTCGGATGGAAAGCGTGTTTGTAGTCCCGCCTTTAGGCGGTCTGGTTTTGGTTCCGCCTAAAGGCGGGACTACAGAACGGCGCTTCGCGGGAACAGGAATGTTCTTCCGCCCAAAAAGATAATCACCGGTCAACGAGCCCTTCGTCTTCGAGAGCTTCTCCAGCGGCCCGTTGAAGACGAGCTCGCCGCCCTTCTCACCGCGGCCGGGGCCGATGTCGATGAGGTTGTCGGCGGCTTGCATGACGGCTTCTTCATGTTCGACGACGAGGAGCGTGTTGCCTTTGTCGCGCAGGCCTTCCATGACGCCGATGAGGCGGCCGATGTCGCGCGGGTGGAGGCCGATGCTGGGCTCGTCGAGGACGAAGAGCGTGTTCACGAGCGACGCGCCGAGGCAGGTGGTCAGATTCACGCGTTGCAGCTCGCCGCCGCTGAGGGTGCGCGTTTGGCGGTCGAGATTGAGGTAGCCGAGGCCGGCGCGATCCATGTAGCTCACGCGGCTGGCGATTTCATCGCGCAGGAGCTTCGCGGCGTGATCGCCTTCTTTGAGCGGCCAGGTTTGCACGAGCGGATGCAGTTCGCTCACGGGCATGCGCCACAGATCGGCGATGGTGTGCGGGCCGACGCGGAAGGCGTAGGCCTCTTTCTTCAAGCGACCGCCGCCGCAGTCGCCGCACTCGGTGTAGGCGCGGTAGCGGCTGAGGAAGACGCGCACGTGCATCTTGTAGCTGCGCGATTCCATCCACTTGAAAAAGCCGCGCACGCCATACCACTCGCCGCGATTGTAGGCGACCTCGGGATCGGGGTCGGTGCCCTCGATGAGCCAGTGGCGCTCTTCGGGTGTGTAGTCGTCGAAGGCCTTGTGGATGTCGATGCCGCGCTTCCGTGCCGCGCGCTCGAGATCGAGCTGGGATTCGCCATATGTGCTGCCTTGAAACGGACGAACGAGGCCAAGATTGATGCTCAGCGATTCATCCGGGATCGCCTTGCCGATGTCGATGCCGAGCGTGCGGCCAAAGCCGCGGCACGTCGGGCATGCGCCGATGGGTGAATTGAAACTGAAAAGGCCCGGCGTCGGTGTCGGCAGCGTGATGCCGCAGTCGGCGCAGCTCCAATCGGTGCTGAAGTGCCGCGTCTCGGCATCAATGTTTACCGCGACCTTGCCTTTGCCATAGCGCAGCGCCGCTTCGAGCGCCTCGCTGAGTCGCGAACGCTGTTTCGCATCGAGCGCCACGCGATCCTGCACCACGAGCACCTGCGCGGGCAGTTTGCGGCCTTTGAGTGCTTCCGCGTCGTCGAGGCGGATGACGTTGCCGTAGAGCCACACACGCACAAAACCCTGCGATTGCAGAAACGCGGCGAAATCGGCCGTGACGGCGTTTTTCGGCACGGGAACGGGAAACAGGATGAGCGCCTGTTTGTTGGCGTAGGCGCTCAAAAGCTCGCGCACGATGCTTTCCGGCGTTTCGGGTCGCACGGGGCGTTTGCAGCCGGGACACGTGGCCTCGGCGAGACGCGGGAAGATCATTTTGAGGTAGTCATTGATCTCCGTGATCGTGCCGACGGTCGAGCGCGTGCTGCGCATGTTGTTCACCTGCTCGATGGCGATGGCCGGCGGGATGCCCTCGATCGAATCGACCTTCGGCTTGTCCATGCGCTCGAAAAACTGCCGCGTGTAAGGCGAAAACGTCTCCACGTAGCGCCGCTGCCCTTCCGCATAAATGGTGTCGAAGGCCAGCGACGACTTCCCGGAGCCGCTCGGACCCGTGATGACGTTCAATTTGCCCAACGGCAGGTCGAGATCGATCCCCTTCAGATTGTTTTGCCTCGCCCCGCGGATGCGGATGGAGTCGACGATGAGTTGGCGGGCAGTTTTCTTCGGCATGGGGACAGCGAGACTAGCGATGCGTCGGGAGGTGGCAAACCGCGGCCATGGCGAAAAGTACGACCCATGATGAATCCATGCATCATGACCGCTCGTAGCGAATCACGGAGCGACCAGGCGCCAGCGGGCGCGATGAATAACGCGGCCGATGTCGAGCCAGCTCCGCTCAAAGTCGGTCGTGGGGTAGAAAAACGCGTTTGCGGGCCAGTCGAGCCTCTCGAACTGATGCGCGCGGGATGCGAGGCTGAGCAGCGTGTCCTCAAAATACGGCCCGTCGTCCGTTTTGAGCAAAAACTCGCCGCCAGGCACGAGAATGCGGGCGAGACCGTCGAGAAACTCAGCTTGATTCACGAGGCGGCGCGCGGCGTGCTTCTTTTTCGGCCACGGATCAGGACAGAGCAGATGCAGGCGGCTCACGCCGGCGCGCGGCAGCAGCCAGGCGACGGTGTAGGCGCTCTCCAGGCGCATGATGCGGGCGTTCGGGAGATGCTGCGCGGCGATCTTCCGCGCCGTCTTGCTCACACGGCCGAGCATGCGCTCCACGCCGAGGAAATCCCGCTCCGGGTGATGCGCGGCCATGCCGGTGAGAAAGGTGCCGTCCCCGCAGCCGAGATCGATCTCCAGAGGGCGGGAGGCATCCGGAAAAATATCGGTGCGCTGGAGTTCGCGGAAGTGATCGGGCGGGACAAAGAGCGGGGTCATCAGGAGCCGGCGGGGCGCGAAATCTTGGCATGCACCACGGGTTACGGCGTGCCTGCGCGTTCAAAGTGGGATCAAAAGTCGAGGAAGATCTCCGCGCGGCGGTTGCGGGAGCGGCCCTCCGGGTCGTCGGAGCCATCGGCTTTTTGATTGGGACCGAGAGGTTGCGCCTTGCCCATGCCGGTGGTTTCCACCTGGGGTTCCGGCACGCCGAGCGCGACAAGCCGCTGTTTCACCGATTCCGCGCGGGACTGGGAGAGGCGGATATTGTAGGTGTCATTGCCGCGCGCATCGGTGTGGCCGGTGATGCGAAGTTTTTTGGCAGGATCGGCTTTGAGCATGCCGGCAACGACTTCGAGCTGCTTTTGGGCACGCGGGTGGAGCTGCGCCTGATCATACTCAAAGTAAAGGGCGAGGGACTCTCCGCCCTTGGGGTTTGTCACGATCGGCGTGTAGGGGATGCCGACTTTGGAGGCGTTTTGGGCAAAGGAGCCGAGGATCTGGGAAAGGTTCAGTCCGGCAACCTTCCACGGGCTGATCGTGTTCTCCCGCTTGAGTTCAAGCCCGAACTCGGTGGTTTGCTGCAAGGTTTCAGACTCCACCTGGGCGATGACCCAGGACATCTCGGGGTTGGCCACGGTCATGATGAGGGGCTTGCTGGGCTTGAGGCGATAATCACCTTCCTCAAAGACGATGCACAGCCCCACGAGGCGCTCCACGGACACTTTTTTCTCGTCCACATACGTTTTGGCAGCCGCAAAATCATGGGCCAGCAGCAGGCGCACAAAATCACTGGCAAAGCTGAGCGCGTCCTGGGTCTCTTCGATGGCAAAAAGCGCCTTGGGGGGCATGCTCACCGCGGTGGGGGAGCCCACAGGCGCCGCTGGCACAGGTGGCTTCGCGGGCGTGGCTGTGGAGGTCTGGGCTGCTGCCGGCACCGGAGGAGAGGCAGGCACCGTGGTGGCGGCCAGAGCAGCGCTGGCGTCCTTGGGCAGGGTGATTTTGGCGATTTTCCAGCCCATGCGCTCGTCACGCTCCAGATCGAGCTGGAGACGGCTGGTGCCCTCGACACCGGGTTTGGTGAGCGGCACGGAGATGCGCGTGTGGTTTTCCACGAGGCCGAGAAGCTCGACATTTTCCTCCAATCCGGGCTTGTAGCCCATTTCAGTCAGCTTTTGAAACAACTGGGCCGCCATGCCTGCCTGCGCGGGATCGGAAGCGGCGGCCAGCTTGCCCGCCGTGGCAAAATCACCCGCAGCGAGGCTGCGCGCCATCTGTTTCCCAAGGTCCAGAGGACGGGCGAAACCGAAGCCGGCGGGCACCGGTTCGGCGGCTTTCGGAGCAACCGACGACGGCAACGACGGGGCCTGTGGGGAGCCAGGCACAGCAGCGGCGGCCTTTCCAGGCGCTGCCTGCGGCGACGCGGCGGCCTGCGGGGCCTCACTGGCGTTGACGGCAGGCGAGGGCGCGTCTGCCAGCATTTTCTTGCGGGTGAACAGAAAGAAGATCGCCGTGCTGACACCCAGCGCGGTGAGAATGATGAGGACAGGCACGAGGCTGTTGCCGGCGAGGGCACGGCCCCGGCGGGGGGGATGAGGGGATGACAGACGCATGGCCTGGGCGGAGCGGGGAGGCGCGCTCCCTTTCAGCAGATAAGATGCCATCACTCCACGGGAGCAATCAAGGTCATTCTCTGTCCGTCTTTTGTCCGGCGGCGGCACGGCGCGCCTCCCGCTTGTGTTTGATGACCTCGATCACGATGGGCAGCACGGACACGACGATGATGAGGAGGGAGACGAGCTTAAAATTGCTCTTGATGAAGGGGAGGTTCCCCAGCGCAAAGCCGAGCACGCTGATGCTCACGACCCAGAAGAGCCCCCCGCCGAGACTGAATGTGAGAAAACGCCGGTACTGCATGCGGCCAAACCCGGCGGTGAACGGCGCGAAGGTGCGCACGATGGGCACAAAACGCGCGATCACGATGGCACGCCCGCCATGCTTCACGAAAAACGCCTCCGTCTTTGTGAGGTAGTCCCGTTTGAACCAGCGCTGGTTCACGATCCAGCCGCCGCAGCGCCGGCCGATCCAGTAGTTCAAATTGTCGCCGAGGATGGCCGCGCAGACGAGCAGCGGGATGACAATCTCAATTTTCATGAAGCCCTGCGCGGCGAGCGCGCCCACGGCGAAAAGGAGGGAATCCCCGGGCAGGAAGGGCGTCACCACCAGCCCGGTCTCGCAGAACACGATCAGGAACAGCAGCGCGTAAATCAGCGGACCGTGCTGCTCCGCGAAGGACTGCAGGTGCTTGTCCACATGGGCGATGAAATCGAGAAGCTGGGTCATGAGGCGTTTGGAGGGCCGCAACTGTCCGGTCTGCGCGGGAGGCGTCCAACAAAAAATGGCCGGAGTTTCGTCACTCCGGCCATCTGGGGGGCAGGGTTCAGGCTGCCAGGCTCACTTCAGCTCGATTTTCACGGCCTTTTTGCCCTCGATCTTGAGGCCCTCGACCTTCTCGAACTTCTTCGCGGCCTCTGCCATGCTCATGCCGCCCTCGCCGGACTCCATGATCTCCGCAAACGCGTCCATGTTATCGAGGAGCTTGTCGAACTGGATGTCGAGGATGCTCACGGCATCGTCCTTGAAGTGGGAGGCGTCCGTGCTGGCGATACCGGTGGCGGACTTCACCTCCACGGTCATGCGCATGCCGGCGAACATGGGCTTCATCATTCCCACCTGCGCCTTCATCTGGGCGATCTCCTCGGCGCTCTTCTTCGGCTTGTCACCGCCGCCGCCTTGCTTCTTCTCAGCGTCCGGGTTGTTGAGTGTCAGGGTGCTGCCTTCGAGCGTGAAGGTCATGGCGCTGTCGTTGTCCTCGCTTTTCTTCTTCTCATCCGGCGTGTTGGGCTTGTATTTGATCTTGCGGATGTCGGCGGCGGCGAAGACGACCTTCGTGCCGGACTTGCCATCGGGAGTCTTCACCTCCTCGACGGACTTCACTGTGACGCCTTCGCCGAGCTGCTTGGCGCGCTCCTCGGCCTTCGCCTTGTCCATGACGATGTCCTTGAGCTGATCGCCGGGGCCGCCCGCGCCGCCGCCCTGGGCCATCATCGCGGCGAGTTGCGCGCCGAGCAGCACGCTTTCCTCGATGGTGGCGGAGCCGTCCTTGTTGACGATGACCGTGGATTTGATTTCAAGACAGGAGGACAGTCCGAAAACCGCCGCCACAGCGAGGAGGAAACGTGGGAGTTTCATAGAGGTGCGCAGATTACGGCCCGCCCATGGCCGCCGACAAGAACAAAACCGCCGGGCAGGTGAGATTTTCCACAGGCACAGGTTCAGGGCTGTATCGAGGCTTGCCAAACCGCCGTGCTTCTGAGACAAATCCGTCGTCATGGAATCCCACGAAGTCATCAGCCAGGCCTGCGAGAAGGTCGGCGTCAAAGAAGTCGCCGCGAAACTGGGAGTCTCCCTCTCCTTGGCCTACAAGTGGGGCCAGGGCCAGGACGCCACCGGAGAGCAGGCGTCCAATCCGCTTGAGCGCGTCCAGAGACTCTACGACATCACCGGGGACGATCAGCTCATCCAGTGGCTGTGCCAGAAATGCGGCGGCGTGTTTGTGCGCAATCCGCCCAGCAAGTGCGTGAAGGGCTTCGAGGTGGTGCCGGCCACGCAGGAGATCGTCAAACGCTTCGCCGACATGCTGGCGGCCATCAGCAAGGCGGCCGGGGACGCGCACATCTCCCCGGAGGAGGCCGATCACATCCGGAATGAGTGGGATGACCTCAAACGCTATGCCGAGGGCTTCGTGCGCTGCTGCGAGGAGGGTGATTTCGTCAACCTCGCGCACTCCATGCACATCGAGCCGCCCAAAAACGGCAAAAAATAAACCCGCCGGCCCCTTTCCCTCCCATGGCAGCACCCAACGAACGCGCGCACACCATCGCCGTCTTCTGTGACTTCGAAAACCTCGCCATCGGCGTGCGGGAGGCCAAGTACGACAAGTTTGACATGACCAAGGTGCTGGAGCGCCTGCTGCTGAAGGGCAGCATCGTGGTGAAAAAGGCCTACTGCGACTGGGACCGCTACAAGAGCTTCAAGGCCACCATGCACGAAGCGGCCTTTGAGATGATCGACATCCCGCATGTGAGCAAAAGCGGCAAGAACTCCGCGGACATCCGCATGGTCGTCGATGCGCTCGACCTCTGCTACATGAAGGGCCACGTCGATACTTTCGCCATTGTCAGCGGGGACTCGGATTTCTCACCGCTGGTGAGCAAGCTGCGGGAAAACAACAAGATCGTCATCGGTGTGGGCGTGAAGCAGAGCACCAGCGGCCTCTTCATCGGCAATTGCGATGAGTTCATCTTCTATGACGACCTCGTGCGTGATGAGGTGAAGGCGCGCGCGCGGCTCGACAAGGCCAGCCAGGCCACCCCGGCCACCAAACCGGCCCCGAGCGATAAAAAGCCCGATAAACCCGCCGGTGACCCCGAAAAGGCCATCCGCCTCGTCATGGAGACGATCGACGCCATGCTCGCCCGCGGCGACAAGGATGCCGTGTGGGCCGGCAGCGTGAAACAGGCCATCCGGCGTCTTCAACCGCAGTTTGACGAGCGTTTTTACGGCTTCCGCACCTTCAGCGCGCTGCTGGAGGCCGTGCAGGAGCACGATCTCGTGCGCCTGGAGAAAAAAGGAGACGCCGGCTACCTCATCCGGCCTGTGACCGCGGGCGAGTTGTGAGCCATGTGCGCGGGAGGACCGGACCGCGGTTGAAATCGACATTGAACCTCCCGCCCACCAACCTACTCTTGGCGTATGATTGCAGAGACGATTCCGCAAATCCAGGCCATGGGCACGCAGGAGAAGTTCCAGCTCGCCGCCGAGCTGTGGCAGGATGTGCTCCAACATGAGGAAGAAGTGCAGGACCCGCCGGGCATCGCCGCCATGCTGGAGGACCGGCTGGCCCGCTATCGGGCGGGCGAAATGACGGGAAAATCGTGGGACGAGGTGCGCACCGCGATTCAACACCGACGTTGAGATGCGCGCTCCAGTTGTCATTCTGGCGGGTGCTGAGCTGGATGTTCAACGCATCTACAACCGTCTCACAGATTACCGTGACGGAGCAGGTGACGAATTTATGGACCGCCTTGCAGGCGTCTTTAAACAACTGGAGATGTTTCCCGAGCTGGGACCGATACGCCAATTTGGGTTCCGGCGGATTCTTGTGCCAGGTCACATCTATGGCGTGTTCTACCAGGTCGAAGAGCGGGGTGTGATGGTTCATGCGGTTGCCGATCTCCGTCAGGATCCTGCCTGGTTGGAGAAGACACTGCGTGAGCGGTTGGAATGACGAATGGGATTGCACCTTGCCCGCGTTTCATTGCACACTCTCTGCCACATGAAATCCCTGCTCTGTCTCCTGGCCTTCGCCACGCTCGTCCCGTCGCTTCCCGCCGCGAACAAGGGATCCATCGGCGTCTCACTGCTCACCCTGCAGAATCCGTTCTTCAAGGTCATCGGCGACAGCATCACGGCGGAGGCGGAAAAGAACGGCTACGAGGCGGTGGTGCTGAGCGCGGACCAGGATGTGGGCCGCCAAAGCAACCAGGTGAAGGACTTTATCGTGAAGGAGGTGGCGGCCATCGTGCTGAGCCCGTGCGACTCGAAGGGCATCGTGCCGGTGATCCAGGAGGCGAACGCGGCGGGCATCCCGGTCTTCACGGTGGACATCCCCTGCAACGAGCCGGGGGTGAAAATCGTGACGCAGGTGGCCACGGACAACCTCGGCGGCGGCAAGGAGGCGGCGAAGGCGATGATCGAGGCGCTCGGAGGTCGCGGCGGAAAGATCGGCGTGCTTGATTTGAAGCAAGTGGAGTCCTGCATCCTGCGCGTGAAGGGCTTCAAGGAGGTCATGGATGCCCACAACGCCACCGCCGGCGCCGCGAAGATCGAGATCGTGAGCGAGCTGGACGGCGGGGGCGCGAAGGACAAGGGCTACAAGGTGGCCGAGGACATGCTGCAGGCCTTCCCCGACCTCTCGGGAATCTTTGCGATCAACGATCCCTCCGCGCTCGGGGCGCGTGGCGCGCTCGAAAAGGCCGGGAAGGCGGACAAGGTGGTCATCATCGGCTTTGACGGCCAGCCGGAGGGCAGGCAGGCGATCAAGGACGGCAAGATCTACGCCGACCCGGTCCAGTTCCCTGACAAGATGGGCGTGGAGGTGGTGAAGGCCTTCCTCCGCTATTCAAAGGGCGACGACCTCCCGCCGCAGATGCTCATCCCGACAAAGTTGTACCGCAAAGCCGATGGCGAGGCCGATCCGGAGCTGAAATAGATGAGCGGCGCGTTGCGGCGGGCTGATGCCTGCGCTTGAGTTTGCGCGCCCTTCCTCATGTCCAGCCAAGCACGCTCCACCGGCATTGTCTCCATTGCCATCCTTTGCAGCCGCATCCTGGGGCTGGTGCGCGACCAGGTGCTGGGCGGCGTCTTTGGCATGAAATTCGCCGGCATCTTCACGATGGCCTTCCGCACGCCGAACATGCTGCGTGACCTCTTTGCCGAGGGCGCTCTTTCGACGGCCTTCGTGACGACCTTCTCGAAAAAGATCAAGATGGAGGGGGACGAGGCCGCCTGGGCGCTGGGACGGAAGATGATGTCCCTCTCCCTCTGCTTCATGACGATGGTGGCGGCGGCAGGCACGGCGCTGGCGCCGTGGATCTTCCCGCTGCTGACCCTGGGATGGAAGGACGAGAGCAGCATCGCCCTGGGCGTGTGGCTGGCGCAGATCATGTATCCCTTCATCACCATCGTGTCTCTCACGGCGCTGGTGATGGGCATGCTCAATGCCAAGAAGGTCTTTTTCATCCCGGCGGTGGCCTCCGCGTTCTTCAACCTCGGCTGCATCCTCGGCGGCTATGCCTGCGCCTGGATCATCGACGCGCCATTCCGCGGCGGTGTGATCACGGAGAAGGGCCTCGCAGGCTTCGCGGTGGGCACGCTCATCGGCGGGGTGATGCAGCTCGCGGTGCAGCTTCCCTCGCTCAAGCGCGTGGGATTCAAATTCGGCATCGACTTTGGCTGGAAGGACAGCGGCGTGAGGGAGGTGCTGCACCTCATGTGGCCCTCGCTGGTCGCGGCCAGCGGCACGCAGGTGAATGTCTTCCTGAACTCCATCTTCGCCTCGTTCACGCCGGGCCAGGAGGCCGCGGCGGGCTGGCTGGGCTACGCGCAGCGCCTCCAGCAGTTGCCGCTGGGTCTTTTCGGCGTGGCGGTGGCCACGGTGACTCTGCCCATGCTCTCACGCCTGGCCACGGAGGGCATCACGCCGGAGTTCCGCGCGGCGCTGGCCAAGGGGCTGCGCCTGGTGCTGTTCCTCACCATGCCCTGCGCGGCGGGGCTGGCGCTGCTCTCGCACGAGATCATCTCCGTCATCTTCGAGCACGGGCGTGTGAAGGCCTATGACGTGGCGCAGACGGCGGCCCCCTTGCAGGCCTTTGCCTTCGGGCTGGTGTTCTACGCCGCCATCAAGGTGCTCCAGCCGTCGTTTTACACCATCGGCAGGCGCTTCATCCCCATGTACACCTCACTGGCGGTCATTGCCTTCACCGCAGGGGCGAACGCGCTCACGGTGTTCGTCCTGAAGTGGGATCACACCGCGCTGGCCTGGGGCACGGCCGTCGGTCTGGCACTGAATTTCACCGTGCTTTACCTGTGCATGCGGAAGTATGCCTCGGGGCTGGAAACCGGCTCCCTGGTCGTCTCCCTCGGCCGCATCGGCCTCGCCGTGGCGGTGATGGGCGGCATCTGCCTGCTGTCAAAATTCACGCTGATGGATGGCTGGGCGGGCATGGGCACCATCACCCGCTGCGGCGCGCTCGGAGCCACCATCACCGCGGCCGCGGTCGTGTACTTTGCACTGACAAAACTGCTCAAAGTCGAGGAATCCGGCGAATTCCTCTCCATCCTCAGCCGCCGCCTCGGCAAACGTTGACCCTTCATGAACACCCAGCGCCTTTGGTTCCAAATCGCCGCTTTCCTCGCTCTCGTCTGGGGTGGGGTGGCCGCCGTCATGTGGTCCACGGAAGAGCATGTCTTCACCCCGGAAAAAACGCTGGCTCTCATGCAGGGCGCGCCATGGATGAAGGGGGAGCGCATCAGCGGCCGCCAGCGCTCCCTGTATCTCGACGACGTGATCCGCTCTGTCTCAAAGCTCGACTTCTCCCAGCGCAACCGCCTGCGCGAGGACGGCCAGGAAGTGATCGACCAGTTCATGGCCACGCTGTCCGACGAGGAAAAGAGCGACTACATCACGCGTGTCTTCGAAGGGCACTTCCAGGCAGTGATGAAGGGCATCGACAAGCTGCCGCCGGAGGAGCGCCGCCGCATCACCGGTGCCATCCACCGCGACATGAAGAAACGCGCCGCCAAGAGCCCCGAGATGCAGTTCCTCGTTGATCAGGACTCCGCCTCCTTTGACAAGAACTTCACCAAAGACATGGCACTCTTCTTCAAGGACGCCCCCGCCAGCGCCAAGCTGGAGATGGGCCCCATGCTGGAGGCCTTCCACGCGCGCATGCAGGGCTTCCGCGTAAGGTGATGCCCGCAGTTGCCCGGCAGAATCCTCTTTGATGACCTGCCTGCATGGTCAAAGAATACCGCCATGGATGTCTTTGGCGACACTGACCCCAGGCTCATGCCAGTCCACTTTTTTGGTGGAGCGGTCCATCTCGACCACGCCTCAGCCATTCGTGCGGACATTCAGAAGCAAGACTATTCGGTCGCTCCTCGTCACTGGTATCTCGATGCAGATTTTCAGTGTGCCACTTGCCACCAGGAGTTCACCTGGACCGCCAGCGAGCAGAAAGCCTGGTTCGAGAAATATCGCTTCTGGATCGACTGCCATCCCCGGCACTGCAAAAAATGCCGGGCCGCCAAGCGCCGCCTTCAAGAATTGAGATGGGAATATGACTCCACGGTGGCCACAACACAGAGAAACGGCACATGCGATGAAAAACGCCGCATTGTGGCCATCATAGGCGAGCTTCGAGACGCGCTCGGATCGGTTCCTCAGAAGATGATCGACACTGCGGAACTTCTCCAGCGCCAGATCACCCGGGAGGAAGAACAAAACGCATCCGGCAACCACTTGTAGCATCGCCGCCCTGGAAACAAGGGAGATCAGGCACCCCGCTTACCCCGCCGGCGTCAGCACCACTTTCTGCACGTCGAGCACAGCGCTTTTCACCTTGTTCACCGGATCGACCGTCAGGCGCGTCTTGCCGGCCGCGCCGAGCTCGATCTCCCCGAGTTTTGCCTCTCTCCAGCTCTGGAAGCCGCCGGTGTCCTCCGTGGTGAATGTCAGCTCCTTGCCGCCAGCCTTCAGCGCCACCGCGCTGCCGTGGTTGCCACCGTCGCAGCCATAAAACACGCTGACGGTGAATTTGCCGGGTTTCACGACCTCAAACTCCCACTCGGCGAAGTCGTCCTCGCTCGTCCAGAAGCCGAGGCAGTTTTTCTCAGGCTTCGGCTCGTAGCGCATGTTTTCGGACCAGGTGGTGGCTGTTTTGGCCTCCAGCAGGATGCTTCCGTCCGCGAGCTGTTTCGGCATCGGGCCCTCCGGGGCGGGGATGAAGGCCAGCTCATGGATGTCGAGCTTGGCGTCCGCGCCACTGGCCGGGGCGAAGAGCGAGAAGGCATAGTCCCCCGGCTTGTCGATGTAAATCTCCCCCAGGTAGTGCTTGGTGGGGTTCGGTGCCACGCGCAGGGCCTCCTTGAGCGCCTGCGTGCCAAAGCGGAACTGTGTCTGCAGGGAGGCAAACTTCATCGTGTAGGTCAGACGCACGGCGTAGCGGCCCCAGCGCCGCGCCTTGAAGCTCTTCCAGTCCCACTGCTCCCAGTGCTCGCGCGGCGCGTGCTCCACGGCCTCGCGCCCGAAGATGATGATGCCACGCTGCGGCATGTCCGCGCGCTCCACCCGCTGGTCCGTGCCAAAGGCACCCACATCGACGACCTTCTCCGCGTTCTTGAACATGGCGACCGTGGGATCCTCCACGGGTTTCTCCGGCTCCGGCGTCTTTGGAGGCGCCGCGTCTTTCGTTTCCTCCGCCACGGGCTTTGCCTCCTGCTTGGGAGCCTCCGCAGGTTTGGCCGGTGCTTGCACGGTCTCCTGCGGCTTGTCACAGGCGATGAGAAGGAGCGCGGCGGACAGCGCGAGGAGGGCTGGAGGGGACTTCATGGCGGGAATGAGCGCGCATCATGCGCGCTCGCAGCGTTTGCGGCAAGCACATTGCCGCCTAGTTCTTGCCGCCCGCATGAAACTCACCACCTGGAACGTCAACGGCATCCGCGCCTCCCTCAACAAAGGCCTTCGCGAGTACCTCGCCGCCTGCGACGCGGATGTGATCTGCCTCCAGGAGACCAAGGCGCAGGCGGAGCAGGTTGATCTGGCGTGGTTCGGCGGTTACCGGGCCGTCTGGAACAGCGCGGAGAAAAAGGGCTACTCAGGCACTCTCGTCCTCAGCCGTGTGCCCTTCCAGTCCAGCACACAGGGCATGGGCATCGGCGAGCATGACCGCGAGGGCCGCCTCATCACCGTGGAGTTCCCGGATTTCTTCGTCGTGAACGTGTACACGCCCAATTCGCAGGCGGAACTGGCCCGGCTGGGCTACCGCCTGGCTTGGGACGACGCCTACCGCGCGCATTTGAAGAAACTGGAGAAGAAAAAGCCGGTCATTGCCTGCGGTGACCTCAACTGCGCCCACCAGGAGATCGATCTGGCCAATCCCAAGTCGAACCGGATGAACCCCGGCTTCAGTGATGAGGAGCGCGCCAGCTTCACCCGGCATCTGGAGGCCGGCTTCCTGGATGTCTTCCGGCAGTTCGATCCGAATCCCGGCCGCTACACCTGGTGGACGCAGCGCACGCCGGACGCACGCGCGAAGAACATCGGGTGGCGTCTCGACTACTGGCTGGCCTCCGAAAAGCTGCGCCCGGCGCTGCAATCCTGCACCATCCGCGACGACATCCACGGCAGCGATCACTGCCCGGTGGAGCTCGTCGTGGCCTGACCGATCACAGCAGCGCCGCCAGGTCTTTCGCCAGTTCCCGCGCCTCATGAACGGGCCTGCTGGTCTCCCTTTCCACCGGCGCGGCGGAGAGATCCGCCTCGTTGAAGACACGCACGGCCATGTGCAGCAGGCCGTCCTTGATCCAGGTGTGCGCGCCCACCGGCGTCTGGCAGCCCGCGCCCAGGATTTTGAGGAACTCACGTTCCGCGGTCACGCGGGCCTCCGTCTCGGCATGATTGAGCTCCCGGATGGCGTTGATCACCACTTCGTCGCCACGGCGGCACTCGATCGCGATGGCCCCCTGACCGGCGGCGGGCAGGAATTTTGCCGGATCGAGCACCAGCGCGTGCAGCGTCTGCTCCTCGATGTGGATGCGGCTGAGGTTGGCATTGAGCAAGCCCAGGCGCAGCAGGCCGGCGGCAGCCAGCAGCACGGCGTCGAGCGCATTCCCGCCCAGCACCTTTTTCACGCGCGTGGGCACGTTGCCGCGGATTTCGACGATCTGGAGGTCCGGGCGCAGAAACTTGAGCTGCGCCGCGCGCCGCACGCTGCTGGTGCCCACGCGCGCGCCCTGCGGCAGATTCTCCAGCGTGTGCGGCTCCCGCGTGATGAGCACATCCTCGATGGCCGCGCGCGGCAGCACGGCGGCGATGGCAAAACCGGCCGCGAGATCGCTCGGCACGTCCTTCAGGCTGTGGACCGCCGCGTCGATCTGGCGGCCTTCAAGGGCGATTTCGAGCTCCTTGATGAAAATGCCCTTGTCCACCTGCGCCACGTCGCTGAACTCCGAAAAGCGCAGGTCCTGCCGCTTGTCCCCGCTCGTCTGGATGATCTGGCGCTCGATCTTCAGGTGCGGATGAGCCGTTTGCAGCGCATGCGTGACCATCGTGGTCTGCGTGAGGGCCAGTTCGCTGCCGCGTGTGCCGAGAATGAGTTGCTGGAGGGACATTGGGGGAGGTTTTCGCGAGGAGACGGGCCGTGGCAATCAGTTCGTCGGGTTTTGAGGGAGCGGGGCCGGTGGAGTCATGGAGTGGTGGAGTATTGGGTTTAATCCATCACTCCATCGCTGCCCATCCACTCAATACCGCGCCATTTCCGGGTCCACCAGGTCCGCCCAGGCGTCGATGCCGCCGCGCATGCTCTGCGCGTTCACAAAACCGTGCTGGCGCAGCCACTGCGCCACGCGCAGGCTGCGCATGCCGTGGTGGCAGTAGATGATGAGATGCTCCTGCGTGTTCGTGAAGACCTGCGGCGCCATTTCACCAAGGCGGGAGGTGGGCACCAACACCGCGTCCGGCAGGCGGCAGATGCGCCACTCGTCGTCCTCCCGGCAGTCGATGAGGCGGAAAGTCCTGCCTCCGGGCCGTCCCATGAGATAATTCACATCCGTGGGACCGATTTCGAGAGCGAGTTCCATGACGGTTTCGACAAAGCGGTCACCGGGGCATCACGGACGCACCGTCACGGGTGTGCCCACGCTGACGTTGTGGTAAAACGTGGCGGCCATGTGCCCTGGCATGCGCACGCAGCCGTGGGAGGCCGGGTAGCCGGGCAGGAAGCCCTCGTGCATGCCGATCCCGCCCACGAAGCGCATGAAGTGGTGCATTTTCGACCCCTCAAACCGCGTCCCGGGAGGCGCCTTGTCCTTCGTCACGTCAATGTTCGCCATCACCACGTTTCCAGCGGCGTCCACATAGTCGCCGTACAGGTTCGATTTATGCCATTGATCCTTCTGGATGATCTTGAAGTTGCCTGTCTTCGTCGGGTGCTTCTCATCACCAGTGGAAAGCGCGCTCACGCCGGCAAGCTGGCCGCCCTTGTAAAAATAGGCCTTCTGGTCGCTGAGGTCGATCGTGATGCTCGGCGCTCCAGCCATGCCGTCACCATCCCAGTAGGAATCTTGGTCCGCGTTGTAGAGCGCGGAATGCGGCACGCTCTGCGGCGCGAACGCCTCCAGATACTGGGTCTGCCCGCGGGTGCCGCCCCCGGAGGAGGCGCAGGAGGCCAGGACGAGCGCGGCGGCGGGGAGGAGCAGTCGGCGGGTCAGCAGAATCACCTGTTGGGTCATGGGGGCGTCAATGGGTGGCACAAAGTGGGGAAAAGCGGCGACCAATGCGCCAGCCTGCCAGAACTGTCCAGAATTTCGTTCCAGGTGGAGTGATGGAGTTTGGGGTGTTCTGGAAAGCCAAATTCCATCACTCCAAGACTCCACTTCTCCATCGGTGCGGTCCATCAATGCACATCATGGTCGGCCAGATAGCGCTCCGCCTCCAGCCCGGCGGCGCAGCCCTGGCCGGCGGCGGTGATAGCCTGGCGATACACGTGGTCCGCCACGTCGCCAGCGGCGAAGAGGCCCTCTGTCTTCGTCCGCGTGCCCTGCGTCTGCAGGATGTAGCCGTTCTCATCGGTATCGACGAGATCGCCCAGGAAGGCGGCGTTCGGGATGTGGCCGATGGCGACGAAGACGCACTTCACTTCCAGCTCGCTCTCCGCGCCGGTGACGAGGTTTTTGAGCTTCGCGGCACGCATCTCGCCCTTTTCATCGGTCAGGTACTCGGTCACGGTGGAGTTCCACACCGGCTCGATCTTCGGATTCGCCAGAGCACGGTCCGCCATGATCTTCGAGGCGCGCAACACATCGCGGCGATGGATGAGATACACCTTGGAGGCGAATTTCGTCAGGAAAGAGGCCTCCTCGCACGCGCTGTCGCCGCCGCCGATGACGCAGACTGGCACGTTGCGGTAAAACGCGCCGTCGCAGGTGGCGCAGCTCGTCAAACCGTGGCCGATGAGGGATTTTTCATTCGGCAGACCCAGGTGGCGCGGCGACGCGCCAGTGGCCACGATCACGGTGTGCGCCTCGCGCACGGTGCCGTCCTCCGAAACAACCTCGAAATGGCCTGCGGCGGTCTTTTTCACGCTGGCGACCATGGTGTACTCGATGCGCGCGCCGAATTTCTCCGCCTGCGTCTGCATGTTCATCATCAGCTCCGGTCCCATGATGCCGTTTGGGAAGCCGGGGAAGTTTTCCACCTCCGTCGTCGTGGTGAGCTGGCCGCCAGGCATGTTCCCGGAGAGGATCAGGGGCTTCAAATTCGCGCGCGCGGTGTAAATGGCCGCGGTGTAGCCCGCGCAGCCGGTGCCGATGATGATGACGTTTTCCATGTGGGTCTTGGTTGGGGGGGAAAGAGGAGCGCCGAAGATGGAAAGGCCGGTTGAGGGCGCAAGGAACGCTTTTTCCATCTCGCTGCATGGGAGCCATCCTGCCGTGGTTTATTCCGGCATGGGGGCGTTCATTCACCTGCCAGCCGCAGCACTTCCTGGCGCACGGTCTCGGTCAGGAAAAAGCCCGCTTGGTCGCGAAGACGGTCTATCAGCGTCCGCACGGCCGGAATGAGGCCCTGCTTTTTCGCCAGGAGCAGCCAGTCGCAGTTCAGTTCCGCTGCCAGACAGATCGCCTCCGCCTCGCCTGCATGCACGCTCTGGCGATAGCGCTCAACCCTCGCCGCATCGGAGATGGTGATCACCTCGATCCAGGCGGGCAGATCGGCGTGCCAGGCGAGCAACTCGGCGCAAACGGCAGGCGGAATGATCACTCGGCCAAACAACGCGTGCAGCAGTTCCTCCTTTTCGATGGTGAGGAGGTTCGAGATCGCCGTGGTGTCGGAAATGACGATCATGCCGGCTTCAGGCCCAGCGCCGAGGCATCCTCGGCGAGATCATCCATCGAGTAGTCCATGGGCAGGCGGCGTTGTGCCATCGACTGCTGAAACGCCGGCCGTGAAAGACCTGCGAGTTCCGCCGCACGGCCGAAACCAAGCTTCCCCGCGACATACAGTCCCAAGGCAAGCCCCAACCGGACATCCTCCTGACTCAGCTGGTCTTCAAATTGTGGTGGCAATGCCAGATGCATGATTCAGAAAGTATCCAGGACCCGTCCTTTGACAACCCGTGCCTCGCGGGCACTGAAAGCAGCTCCCCAATGCCCCTGCCCCGACCGCCCCAGACCAGCAGCCGCAAGCTCGCGGCGCTGTTTTTTGTGACGGCCATGCCCATGGGAATGTGGGGCGTGCCGCTGGCCACCGTGTTCAAGGCGCAAGACCGCGCGCACCTCGTGCCCTATGTGCTGGCCACGATGAGCATCGCGGCCTTCATCTCCCCGCTCTTCACCGGCGCGCTGGCGGACCAGCGCATGGCACCCGTGCGCCTGCTGCGCTGGCTGGCCATCCTCACCAGCATCACACTGGCGCTGACCTGCACGGCGCTGAAATGGCACCTCAGCGACACGGCGGTGCTCATCTCCGCGCAGATCCAGGCGCTCGTCTCCACGCCGGTTTGGAGCCTCGCCAGCAGCATCGTGTTTTCCCAGCTCCAGGATGCGAAACGCCAGTTCGGCCCGCTGCGCGCCTTTGCCACCGGCGGCTGGATGGCCGGCTGCTGGATCATCAGCTTTGTGCTTCACGCGGACGAGTCTCTCACCGGCGGCTACGCCGCCTCCGCCATGTGGATGGTTGTCGCGGCGCTCACCCTCCTCATCCCCGCCATTCCGCCCACCGATTCCGGATCGCCGCGCTCCTGGTGGCAGATTCTCGGCCTGGACGCGCTCACGCTGCTGCGGCATCGGGACCACCGCATCGTCTTCATCACCGCCGCGCTCTACTGCGTCCCCCTGGCCGCCTTTTACCCCTACACCGCGCTGCAATTGAAGGATCTCGGCGTCCAAAACGTCTCCGCCACCCTGTCGCTGGCGCAGACGACCGAAATCCTCGTCATGCTGCTGCTCGCCGGCCTCATGACGCGCTTCCGGCTCAAATGGGTCTTCCTTTCCGGCATCCTCATCTGCGTCATTCGCTACGCCCTCAACGCCGTGGACACGCTGCCCGCCGTCCTCGTAGGCACCATCCTGCACGGCTTCGCCTTCACGCTCTACTTCATCACCACGCAGATTTATCTGGAGGAGCGCATCGACCCGAAATGGCGCGTGCGCGCCCAGTCCCTGCTGGCGCTGCTCATGAGCGGCTTTGGCAATCTCCTCGGCTACCTCGGCGGCGGCTGGTGGCACGACGCCTCCACGCGCGACGGCCGCACCGACTGGCAGCTCTTCTGGACCGGCGAAACCGCCCTCGCCGCCGTCGTCTGCCTCTTCTTTGCCTTCGCCTATCACGGGCGGGGCAAGAGTGTGCGGTGAACAACGCACCTCTCGCCTTCGGCATTGACGCATTTTCCTCAGCGGCGCAGAATCGGCGCATGACGGTTTCTGACATATCCCCGGAGGCTCTGGCGCGGCTGGAGGCGAAGTTGCTGGCCGATCTGGAGGTGGTGCGGAAGATGCGCGCGCTGGTGGAGGAGCATCGCCAGCCCGTGAGCGCATCCGCCACACCGCCGCCCGCCCCGGCAGCCGTGACCGCGCCCCCCGTCCCAGCCACGCCGGTGCCGCCGAGGAAATCGACCGAAGAGGCGGCGCTGGAATGCCTGGCCGTGCTGGGCGGGAAGACCTTCACCCAGGAGGAACTGCGGCGTGCGATCCAAAAGGCAACCAAGTCCTACCCGGACGCCTCCCGCGTGAAACAGCTCATCAAGCGCATGATCCGGGAGGGAAAGGTCGCGGTGGAGGAGCGCCGCACCGGCCGCATCGGCAGCCTCTACCGCAGCACCCTGCCCGCGCCCGCCGCCGACGAAAACAACTCCAGCGGCGGGCCCCCGGCCACGGCTTGAGGCATCGCCCAGCCGAACCTCGGGCGGTTTTCCCGGCATTGGGATGGGTTCTCTTCGTTTTGTGGGCTGGTGGAGCTATGAACGGGCGAAAGCAGAAACAGAATGGGTTATCCTTTTTCCATTTTGGGCACTTTTTTCTGTTTATTTCGCCCGATTTGCCGAAAACGGCGGCTTTTTAGCCTATTTCCACCCTCAAACCGCTGTTTCCCAGCCTGATGGGTCCATTTAATGGCCCCAATCTTCCAATTATCCTCTCCATTAATCCGATTAGCAGGCAAGGTGAACAGATTTACAGCCCCGTGAAACAGATTCATCGGTCAGAAAATCGGATTTTCGGGAGTGCGAAACAGATTATCTGGCCCGACAAATAGATTTCCGAGCAAGGTTTTCCGATTTACGGGGTCATTAAATCGAAACATAAGCGTGATAAACAGATCACCGGGGGCGGTAAATGAAGGAGTCGGGACGATAAATGAACCGCCGGGGGTCAAAAATCCCGTTTCAGGCCAGGTTTTCAGCGGTTGCGGTGCCGAAAACGTATTTCCCAGGACACCTGAAAGGAGGCCGGGATTGCATTCCCGCCCAGGTGTCCGGTCGGCAGCGCCCCATGACGCAACGGCTCGCCTCCTCCGCGCCTCCTCCGCCTGCTATGAAAAGGGCCGGAATGATTTCACGGCCGCGCGCCCTTCAAGCCCGCCGCCTTGTCGATGAGCTGCAAAAACTCGCCGCGATAACCGAGGGCGTCAGGGCCTTTGCCTTCGAGGGCGAGCTTGCGAACGGTTTCCCACGTTAGAGCGCCTTTGTAGCTGGAATCACGCAGCAGCAGCCCAAAGGCGGCGGCGGCGGCGCTGAATTTGAACTCCGCGCTGGCGGCGGTGATGGCCTTGTCCGCGTCCATTACGGGCACTTCGATCTTCTGGCTCGTCTCACCCTCCGGCTGCTTGTAGCGCAGTTTCACGGTCATGATCTCCTTCGAGTCCTTCGCCGTGGCGCTGAGCTTCGGCATGGTGCCGTCCGGCATCGGCGAGGCCAGCGTTTGATACTTCAGCGTATCGACGATGCGCGCCGGTTCCTCGCCGGGCGGCAGATTCGCGGGCACCAGCTCGTAGAGCGCCACCACGCTGTGGCCGCTGCCGATCTCGCCGGCGTCCTTCGTGTCGTCATTGAAGTCCTCCTTCGCCAGCAGGCGGTTTTCATAGCCGATGAGGCGGTAGGAGCGCACCAGCGCCGGATTGAACTCGATCTGGATTTTGACGTCCTTTGCGATGGTGACGAGCGTGCCGCTCATCTGCTCCACCAGCACCTTCCGCGCCTCGGCGAGACCGTCGATGTAGGCGTAGTTGCCGTTTCCTTTGTCGGCGAGGCTTTCCATCGTGCGGTCCTTCAAATTGCCACTGCCAAAGCCCAGCACGCTGAGGAAAACGCCGCTGCGCGCCTTGTCCGCGATGAATTTCTCCAACTGCGCCGGATCACTGATGCCGACATTGAAATCGCCGTCGGTGCAGAGGATGACGCGGTTGATGCCGCCCTGCACAAAACCGGCCACCGCCTGCTCGTAGGCCAGTTGCAAACCGCCCGCGCCGTTCGTGCTGCCGCCGGCGCGCAATTGATCCACCGCGGCGATGATCTGCGCGCGATTCTGGCCGTTGGTGGGCGGCAGCACCACCTGCGTGCCGCTCGCATACGTCACCATCGCCACGCGGTCGCCCTCGCCGAGCTGCTCCGCCAGCATGCGCAGGCTCTGCTGCACGAGCGGGAGCTTCTGCGGTTCGTTCATCGAGCCGGAGACATCGACCAGGAAGACGAGGTTGCTGCTCTTGCTGTTCTTTTCGATCTCACGGCCCTGGATGGAGATGCGCGCCAGCTTGTGCCGCGGCTGCCACGGGCACGCGGCCAGTTCCACCCGCGTGGCAAAGGGTTCCTTCGCCTCGGCGGCCGGTCCTTCTTCATGGGTCGGGAAATAATTCACCAGCTCCTCGATCCGCACCGCGTCGCGCGGCGGGATCATGTTTTGATTCAGAAAGCGGCGCACATTCGCATACGACGCCGTGTCCACATCAATCGAGAACGTGGACAACGGCTCGCGCAGCACATCCTTGAGCTCGTTTTCGACGATGGCGGTGTAGGACTCGTTGGACATGGTGGCCTTCCGGCGCACCAGAGCCTCGGTCTCCCCCTTTTCTTCGAAGCCACCGACGATCCTTGCTCTACCGGCCACCTCTTGCTCGGCGAGCCTCCGCTCGTATTGCGTGCTAGGCACCGGGTTGTTGACCAGCGGTCCGTTGACCAGCGCTAGAGGACGTGCGGCTGGAGCGGGAGGGGCTGTTCCATCAACGTACCTAATTGCCGATGCGGAGCTTTGGCCCCCTGCTGCTGTCCAAGTCATCGTTCCTCCGCCCGCCGGGGATGGTGCGCTGGCGATCAGTGGAAGACTCGCCGCCGCATTATTGTCGAAATTGAGGGTGCTGGTTTGGTTCAGCGCACCAGTTCCCGAGACGTTTCCGCCTGCGAATTGCAAAGCCCCTGCTCCGGCCTGAGTCCTCGTATCGCCAACAAGACTACCCATCGTCGTATTCGCTCCGCTCAGAATGACATTTGGGTTGGTTGAACCAGCACCCGAAATATTGCCTTTCCAAGAAGAGGTGGTGCCGCCTGACGCGCTGGCCACCTGTGGGTTGTCAAATGTTGCAAGCCCTGATTTCCCAAGCTCCACACCTGCGATGTTCGCACCGGTGCCGCTCTGGATGATCTGCTCCGCCAGCGTTTTGCCCGTGGAGCCGGGAGTGGCTGCCGAGAGGGAGAGATAGCCTGTTCCCGTCGCTTGATTCGCAGGAGTGGAAGTTCCGACTGGCAGCGGCAGCGCACCAGGTGTGGCAGGTGCCAGGGCACCAAGGCGCGCGCCCTCGGGATTCGGCATGTTCACATTGCGATCGAGCTGCACGCGGAATTCCTTTTCCTTCGGCTCCGCAGCCACCACAGCCTCCGTCTTCGGCTTCATCCCCTCCACCATCAAAAAGCCGCCCAGCACCGCGCAGGCCGCCGCGGCGGCGATGGGACCGAAACGTGTGACAAAGCGCCAGCGCGGCCTCGGGGCCGAAAACGTTGGCTGGATGACATTCCGGGGCGTTTCGGCCGATTGCAGCCGCTCCCGCTGCTCCGGCGTGAGGGCCAGCGATTCATCACGCAGCTCGTGGAGGAGGAAATCGCAGAATTCCTTCATGTCGTGCGCGGTTTCGCCCGTGGCGGGGTTTTCCCGCAGCGCGGCCTCGATGCTCGCGCGTTCCTCGGCGCTGAGCTCATTCAGCGCCCAGGCGGTGATCTGTTCCGGTTTCATAGAGTTTTAGATTTTAGGTTTCAAATTTTAGATTTTCCCCCGCTCATGCGGCCACGAGCCGCTCATGCGGCACGCCTTGCCCGCCCTCCGCCGCCTGCCATTTCACGCGCAGGGCCGCCACGCCGTGGTGGATGAGGTAGCCCACGTTGCCGATGCTCGTCTTCATCGCCGCGCTGATCTGCTGGTAGTCGAGTCCGGCGATGAATTTCAGCCGTACGGCCTCCTGCTGGCGCGCTGGCAGGGTTTCGATGAGTTTGCGCAGTGCGGCGGCGGTCTCCGCGCGGTCCAGTTCCTCCTCGGGGGAGGCATCGGCGGACATTTCGAGGTCGAGAGTTTCGGTTTCCATGACGACGAGGCGGCGGTGTTTGCGCTGGTGGTCCAGCGCGCGGTTTCGGCACACGGTGAAGAGCCAGGGGGCCAGCCGCTCGTGGTCGAGCGTGTGGAGGCGCTGGCTGAGCTTCACAAACACGTCCTGCACGATGTCCCGCGCCTCCTCCAGATCTCCCGTGTAGCCGTGCGCATAGCGGATGAGAGGCCGCTCGTAGCGCTGAAGGGTTTCAAGGAAGAGGGTGTCCGGGGCAGCCATGAGAACGTGTTCGCCGCGCATCACGGCGCTCCGGCGGACATCTTGGGGGCGATTTGGTAAAAAATCACCCGCCGTTCGTCAAACCACGCCATTCACCACATTCTCCAGCCTCGCGCCCGTCACCGCCGCCAGCGCGATGCGCGCGGACGTGCTGCGCATCTCGATCTTGGACTCCACGCTGCAAAACGCCGCGTGGCACGTCGCGATGAGATTCGGCACCGCCGCCTCTTCCGCGCTGCGCAGTGGCTCGTCCTCAATCACGTCCAGTCCCGCGCCCGCCAGACGGCCTCGACGCAGCGCCTCAAGAATCGCCGTCTTTTTGATGATGCCGCCGCGCGCGGTGTTCACCACAAACGCGCCCGGTTTCAGCAGCGCCAGCTCGCGCCCGGCGATGAGATGGCGCGTTTCCTCGTTCAGCGGGCAATGCAGCGACAGGACATCACTCTGCGCGAGCAGCTCATCAAGCGTGTGCACCCGTGTGACTCCCACGGCCTTGTCCGCGCCGTTCGGCAGATACGGATCGTGAAACACCACGCGAAAACCGAGCGCCTTCGCCCGCAGCGCCGTCGCCGTGCCGATGCGGCCGAGGCCGACGATGCCAAACGTCAGCTCGCGCAGCCGCCGCAGCCTCGCGCCGACCTTGATGTTCCATCCGAGCGCCTTCGCCTCCGCATCCAGCGGAAAAAGCTGCCGGCACAGTGCCATCGCCAGCGCGATGGCATGATCCGCCACCTCCTCCGTGCCGTAATCCGGCACATTGCACACCGCGATGCCACGCTCCCGCGCCGCCGCGATGTCCACACTGTCGAATCCAACGCCGTTTCGAATGATCGCGCGGCAGTTCTTGAGCTTGGCAATGCCTTGGGCCGTCAGCGGCATGTTGTGCCAGATGATGATCGCGTCCGCGGTCGCGATCTCCTCGTCAAGCTCCGCATCGGTGTCACACAGATGGCGCGTGACGCGCGCGGAGTCTGCAATGATGGCTTTTTCAATGGCGGACTCCGCATCGCCCTGCGGGGCGGTGCGCCAGTCGATAATGGCGATGTGTTTCATGAAAGCTCGTGATGGCGTTGGTCCGGCGCCCACCAGATGACGATCAACCCAAGGGCGTAGATGCTAGCGCAGATCGTGCCGACGCGCGGATAATCACCGCCGAGCGCGGTGAAGAGGAATCCGGCGGCCAGAACACCGAAGGCGGTGGCGAAGCGGCCGGAGTTGTAGGCGAGGCCGCTGCCGGTGGCGCGAACGCGTGTCGGAAACAGTTCCGGCAAATACAGGGCCAGCCAGCCGAAGAACAGCGTGGCCACCAAACCCTGCGCGAAAACGATGGCGTGAAACGCGGGCTGCAACGGCGCGGTCAGTTGGAACATCGTGAAGGTGATCGTGACGGTGGCGAGGCTGATGAGCGCGTAGCTGAGACGGCGGCCAAGCCAGCTCGCGAGTTGCGCGCCCGCGAAGCTGCCGAGCACGGCTCCGAGCGCCCACCAGCCCTGCGTGGCAGCTTTGTAGCCGACGTTCGTGGCTCCGGCGACCTTGTCCGCCCACGGGATCATCCACTTGCTGGCCGACCACGCGCCGATCATCGGGATCGAGCTGATGAGCACGCCGATGATGGTGAAACGAAGGAGCGCAGGCTGGAACAGCTCGCGCAGCGGGGCGATTTTTTGCTTCACACCGCGATTCGCGAGCCATTTCGGTGATTCGGGCAACGCAATGAGCACAAAGATGCCGAGCAGCGCCGGCGCGCCTGCGAATTGGAAGAGCCAGCGCCACGAATCCGGCGTGATGGGCCATGCGCGGGCAAGTTGGGAGAGGAGAAGGATGCCGGCGTTGAGTCCGGCCATCATCGCACCGGAAACGAGCGGACGTGACGTGCCAGACCAGCATTCGGACACGAGCGCGATGCCGTTTGGCCACAAACCACCGACGCCAAGGCCGACGAGGAAGCGCAGCACGAGCATCTGCCACTGATCCTGCGCATACGCGTCGAGCGCGGCGAACACGGAGTACAACAGAATGCACACGCCCATCGCACGCGTGCGTCCAATGCGGTCGCCGAGATTGCCCAACGCGATGCCGCCGATGGCCGCGCCGAGCATGAGCGCCGCGGTGAAGCGCGCAAACCACTCGCCGCCGAGTTCAGCGGTGAATGCGGAGCCGAGCAGACTTTTCGACACCGACAATGAAGCGACCGGCATGAGACCGAGTTCGACGCCATCGAAGACGAGGGCGAGAAAGCAGGTGATGAGGACGAGATAGCGGTGACGGACGCTCATGGTTTCATGTTCCAAGTTTCATGTTTCACGATGACTCCGTCGTCGCATCGGCGGGCTTCTTGAAACTTGAAACCTGGGACTTGAAACTCTCGGCGTAAGCCGAGATCACCGCGCTGTTGTCCGCGTCGCCGAAACCGAGGGATTCGGCTTTTTCGAGCAGTTGGCGATGCGTTTCACTCAAGGGCAGCGGAATCGAGCTGGCGGCGATCATGAGGCGCACATCTTTGAGATGCTGCGAGAGCTTTGCCTGCGGCGAAAAGTCCTGCGTGATCATTTTCTCGCCCTTCGTGTCCATGATGCGCGAGTAGGCCATGCTGCGACGGAGCACATCGAGTGTCTCCACCGGATTGAGATCCAGGTCCCACGCAAAGGCCAGTCCCTCGGCCAGCGCGGCCCGATTGAGGCCGAGGACAAGATTCGTGACGAGCTTCATCTTCGCCCCGCTGCCGAGGGGGCCGACATGGACGGCCTCGCGGGCGAATTTCGCGAACAAATCGCGGCATTGCTCGAACAGCGCCGCATCACCGCCAACCATGACGAGCACGTCACGCTGCAAAAGCTGCGCGCTGCTGCCGGAAACGGTCGCATCGAGGTACTGCACGCCTTTCGTGGCTAGTTCGGCACCGAGCGCTGCCATTTCAGCAGGATCGCCCGTTGTGGTGTCGATAAGGATGATGCCGGGCTTCAAATCCGCCGTGCGAAGCACCTCGCGAACAATTCCCGAGTTGGGCAGGCAGAGAAAAACGACGTTGCTTTGCGAAAACACATCGTCTGCCGTCGCTGCATTCACGCAGCGGCTCGCATCCACATCCCAGCCGCGTGAAGCGCCGGTCATCCGCATCAACGCGCCGCCCATCAAGCCCATGCCGATGATGCCGATGGGGGCGGTTGACGTGGATGTGCTCATGAACGGATCAGCCGTCGATGCTCCAGCCTTCGCGGTAGGCCTTGGTCATGAAGGCGTCAGCCTCGGGCGTGTCGGGGCTCTTGCCGGTGGCTCCGTCGTACTGGATCTTTTTGCCGGTGCGGTAGGCCACGAGGCCGAGGAGCATCATCTCGATCATGTTCGCACTGTAACCGAAGTCGCAGGCGGTGGGCTTGCTGGGATCGCGGCAGGCGTCGAACCACTGCTTCTGGAAGTTCCCGCGGCCGATGTCGGCATACTGGTCCTCCTTTTTGCGAGGCTTGAAGTAGCTGAGGTCGGCGTCGTCGCCGTAGGGCAGGATGATGCGGGAGTCGAAGTCGGAGACGAGGAAACCCTTCGTCCCCTTGAACATGACGCCATGACCGATGGCGTTGAGATCGAGGTGCTTTTTCGGCGACGAGGGCATCGCGCCTCCTTGGTACCAACTGATCGTGATCGGACCGCGCCAGTCATTGGCGGGATGCTCGAAATGCGACTCGCATTTCACGGGTGTCACGTCCGAATTGTAGGGATCGCCCTTGGCGTCGGCGGAAGTGGGCAGCTTGGCGTCCACGGCGTTCCAAAGCAGGTCCATGGTGTGGCTGCCCATGTCGCCAATCTGACCCGCGCCGAAGTCCCAGAACATGTTCCAGGAGAGACAGTTCGCGCCTGCGCCGCCGGAGAAGTAGCCGGGATTGTACGGGTGGTAGGGCGCCGGGCCCAGCCACAGGTCGTAGTGGAAGCCGGCGGGCGGCGCGCCCTCCTCCGGCAGGTAGCCCGGCTTCGGGATCTGCCGGTTGCCCCAGGCATAAGCGGCCTTCAACTCGCCAATGACGCCGTCCCGGATCAGCTCCTTCACGCGGTTGAAATTCGGCTGCTCATGGCGCTGCATGCCGACCTGCGTGGCGAGTTTTCCTTTCTTGGTCTCCCAGGTGGCACGCACGGTGCGCGCTTCGTTCACCGTGATGGCGAGCGGCTTCTCGCAGTAGCAGTGCAGGTCACGTTTCAGCGCCCAGTTGGCGATGAAGGCGTGCGTGTGGTCCGTGGTGCAGATGACGACGGCATCGAGGCCCTTGTGGTCGAGGCATTTGCGCCAATCGACATAGGTCGTGGCGTTCGGGAAGCGCTTCAGCGCCTCCGGGAAACGGGATTCATTCACATCACAAAGCGCGACGACGTTCTCCTCCGCAATGGAGTTGTAATGCGCCAGCCCGCGGCCCCACACGCCAATGAGGGCGACGTTGAGCTTGTTGCTGGGCGCGTTCTGGCCGAAGAGCGGCCGCGTGATCATGGAACCGGCGACGAGACCGGCCGCGCCGACGAAGGTACGGCGGGAGAGAGGCTTGGAGGAGGGCTGGGTGTTCATGGTGGAGAAGAAACGCGGCAAGGCGCGCATTTCCTCATTCCATCATGCCGCCAGGAATCACGCCAGCTCAAAAATGCCCTCGATCTCGACGGCGATGTTCCCCGGCAGCGATCCCATGCCCACGGCACTGCGCGCGCCGATGCCGTTTTCCTCGCCCCAGACCTGGCCGAAGAGCTCGCTGCAGCCGTTGATGACCTTCGGGTGCTCACCGAAGTCGGGCGTGCTGTTCACCATGCCCAGCAGCTTCACCACGCGCTTCACGCGGTCGAGGCTGCCGAGTTCATTCCTCAGCGTGGCGAGCATGGCGAGGCCTACCTGGCGCGCGGCGGCTTTTCCCTCCTCCAGGCTCATCTCCGCGCCCACGCGGCCGCAGATGTAGTCATCCGGCCCGCGATACGGACCGTGGCCGGAGACATAGGCGACGTTTCCGACGACCACGACCGGTTTATAAACGCCACCGCGCGGCGGCGGCGGTGGCAGGGTGAGTCCGAGGGCGGTGAGTTGGGATTCCGGGTTCATGCGTCGTTGAATAGTGTGCGGTTTTTCCAGTAGTAGCTGAAGCCGGAGACCAGCGTCAGCAAAGTGGTGAAGTAAATGATCGTCTGCGGCACCCAGCCCGGCGTGGCGGCAAAAAACGGCCGTGTGAAGCCAAAGAGGGTCTCCGAGGAGGCCCGGTGAACCAGAAACCAGCTCACCGTGAGGATCTGCCACAGCATCTTGTGTTTCCCCAGCCTCTCCGCCGCCAGGATGGCACCCTGACCCGCGGCAACGAGACGAATGCCAGTCACACAGAACTCGCGCGCCAGCACCACGATGGCGATCCACGCCGGCAGGTCGCCCAGCGACACCAGCATGATGAAAGCGGCGGCGATCAGCACCTTGTCCGCCAGGGAATCAAACAGCTTCCCAAAGTTCGTCACGATGCCGCGCTTCCTCGCGATGTAGCCGTCGAGGTAGTCCGTGGCCGATGCCACGCCGAAGACCAGCGCCGCGATGGAGAGATGCTCTGGAAGCGGCACATAAAAGCACACAACAAACAACGCCGTCAGGGCGAGACGGGCGAGCGTGAGCTGGTTCGGGAGGTTCATGCGGGCGCGATGCTTCTAGCGAAGGTTTGAACGCCCCGCAACTCTCACTCCCTTTCAAACAACAACCTGAGGCTGTTCAGGCACACCACCACCGTGCTGCCCTCGTGGGTCAGCACGCCCAGCGTGAGCGGCACGATGCCAAACAGCGACGCCACGGCCATCACGATCACGCTGCCGAGGGAGATGACGATGTTTTGCTGGATGATGCGCCGTGCCTTCTGGCTGATGAGACGGGCGGAGAGCAGTTTTTCGATCTTGTCCTGCATCAGCACGACATCGCTCTGCTCCAGCGCCGCATCACTGCCCCGCGCGCCCATGGCGACGCTGACGTAGGCGGCGGCGAGGCTGGGCGCGTCGTTCACCCCGTCGCCGACCATGGCGACCTTGCGGCCCTGCTGAGTGAGCTCACGGATGACAGTCACTTTGTCCTCGGGATGCAGCCCGGCGCGGACCTCGCTGAGGCCGAGCTGCTTCGCCACCTCGGTGGCGGCCGCACGACGGTCGCCGGTGAGCATCACGGTGCGCACGCCGTCCGCGGAGAGTTTTTCCAGCACCGCGCGGCTGCCGGGGCGCACCTCGTCTTTGAGCAAAATGCGGCCGACGATCTGCTCGTGCAGCACCCAGACCTCGCTGAAGCCCATCGGCGCATCCGGAACGCCCGCGAGCGCCTCGCCGAGCGCGCTGTCTTTGACGAGCTCGCGCCGGCCGACGTAGCTCAGACCGGCCTCCGTGCGCCCGCGCAGGCCCTGACCGGCGATGGAGTGAAACTCGGCCAGTTTTTCAGCCACGATGCCCTGTGCCTGCCCGTGACGCGTGATGGCGCGGGCGATGGGATGATTGGAATTCGACTCCAGACTGACGGCGATGCGCAGCACATCGTTTTCCCGGCCGGCGGGGAAGGATTCGATCTGGCTGACCTTCAATTCGCCCTCGGTCAGCGTGCCTGTTTTGTCCATCGCGATCACATCCACCTCCGCCAGCTTTTCGATGGCCGCGCCGCCCCGGAACAACACGCCGTGCCTCGCCCCCCACGCGATGGCGGCCAGAATCGCCGACGGGATCGACAACACGAGCGCGCAGGGGCTCATGACAACCAGCAGCGTCATCGCGCGATAAAACGCCGACTTGGACGCCGCGGTGTTCTCATAGGGCAAAATGCCGAATCCAAGCCACCAGACAAAAAACATGATCGCGACGATGCTGAGCGTCAGAATCGTGTAGCGCGTGCCAAAGCGGTCGGTGAAGCGCTGGCTCGGCGCGCGCATGTGCTGCGCGGTCTGGATGAGCGTGATGATCTTTGCCAGCGCGCTTTGTGTGGCCGGTTTGTCCACGCGCACCTGCACGAGGCCCCACAAATTGAGCGTGCCGCCGAAAATGGCCGCGCCGGTTTCCTTCGTGATCGGCAACGCCTCGCCCGTGAGCGTCGATTCGTCCGCCGCGGTGAGCCCGGAGGTCACCGTGCCATCGACAGGGAACAGTTCGTCAGGCTTCACCACGATGACATCGCCGATGCGCAGTGCGTGCACATCGCGGTCCTCGGTTTGACCGTTGGCAAGCAGCACATGCGCAAACTTCGGCGCGGCCTTGGTCAGCGCATTGATCTCCCGGTGCGTGCGGTAGAGCACGAAATGCTCCAGCGCCCCGCTGGTGGAGAAAAGGAACAGCAGCAGCGCGCCCTCCTCCCACGCGCCGATGGCCACCGCGCCCGCCGCGACGGCCAGCATGAGGAAATGCACATCGAGCCGCCCTTCGCGAATGTTTTCCCACGCGTCCTTCGCCGCATCCCAGCCTCCGGCAATGAGCGAGACACCAAACAACGCCTGCGACATCCATGTGGGCACATCGGCAAACGTTTCGACCAGATAGCCTGCCACGAGCGCCACGCCGCAAACCGCCGCCTGCACGGCCAGCATGCGCCACTCATTCTCGCTGGCCTGCTCGATCTCATCCGGCTCCGGCCACTCAAACTCGCGCCACTTCCAAAACTTCGGCGCGGTGGGGCAGGAGGGCTTGCCGATCTGCATCACGCCGCCGGTCTGGCTCACGTCAAACATGGCCGTGTGCTCCGGCACGTCCTTCAGCCACTTCGCATCAATCGTGCGCAGCACCTCGGCCAGCTTCGCCTGCAGCAATTCGCCATCCACGCGGCCCAGCGTCGCCATCTCGACCTTCTTCGACTGCGGATTCAGCCGGATCGCCTCCACCGCCGGCTCATCGAGCAGGAAGGACTCGATGGCATGCATCCAGGCGTTGTCGGGCGTGTTGGTCATGGGTTCAACTTTACGCATGCGGCAGTTTCGACAGAGGGAAAAGCATGAATTCAGCAAAAGCCGTCGCAACACAGGGCAACTGCCTTTGTAAAACCGCTGGCAATTCGTTGACCAACGCGGGTTTGCTGGGGCGATGGATCACATCGCAACCCAGCCGAGCAGAGCGAGTGTTCGGCAGGAAATGGGTCGGGGGAGGCCATTGAGCTCGCGCAGACTTTTCTAGGCGGACTCCGAGCGATAGCGGTTCATCATTCTCGTCATCCATGCATCCGCCTTCTGGTCGGTTTTGAAACGGTACACGTCACGCGAGCAGATGCCGCGTTTCTGGCTCGTCATGGCCTGGTTCAGCGTCTTTTGCAGGCCAGCACCCGAAGGCGGCACGCGGCGGCCCACGATCTTGCCGATGAATTCCTCCACGTTGACCACAGGTCGGAGCTGCATGGTGGTGAAGGTGGTCGCGGAAGGACAAGTTGCAAGACGGCTGACGAGGTGGTGCAAATCGCGCACATCGGGCCGGAAGATTGACTTCGGAGGCCTCTTTGGGATGTGGTTTGAGTCGAACCATGGCTCAAACAAGAACGGCGCGCAGGCTCGTCGAAGTCAACCGGGCCAGCGCCTCCGGTCCCACGGGCTCTTCGGCCTGCCAGGGGAGCCAGGCGGTGCGGACGGCGTGTTTTTCGACGACTTCCTGGATGTAGCGGTGCTCGGCGTGCTCGCGGCGTTGCAGCAAGGGATCGCAGGAGCCGCTGTGGAGCAGGCTTTGATTGATGACCCACGCATGCGGCTCGATGTGGGCGCGGCGCAGATCGTCCTGAAGCGCGGCGGCCTCGTGCACGGGCGTGGCCTCGGGCAGGGTGACGAGCAAAATGTGCGTGAAGGCCGGATCGCGCAGGCGCTCGAGCAAATGCAGCACCTCCTCCGGCTGCGTGCTGCGGGCCTGGCGCTCGAGTTCGCGATGATAAGCCTCGCTGGCATCGAGCAGCAGCAGCGTGTGGCCGGTGGGCGCGGTATCGAGCACGACGAAGCGCGTCGTGCCTTGTCCGACTTCACGAGCAAAGGCGCGGAAGACGGCGATTTCCTCCGTGCAGGGCGAGCGCAGGTCTTCTTCGAGCAAAGCGCGGCCTGCAGCGTCCATTTGCGCGCCTTGATGACTCATCACCTCGGCGGTGTAGGCGGCGGTTTCGGCGGCGGGATCGATTTTGCTCGTCGTGAGGCCTTCCACCTGCCCGGCGAGCGTTTGCGCAATGTGCGCCGCGGGATCGGTGGTGCTGAGATGCACGCGATGGCCGCGTTTCGCGAGCAACACGGCAATCGCCGCCGCAACGGTTGTTTTGCCGACACCTCCCTTGCCCATGGTCATGATGACACCATGACCTTGGCGCTCGATTTCATCAACGAGACTGGCGAGGCTTTGCATGTGAGGCGCGGTCCATGCGTCAAAATGAGTGCGCGGCTCGTTGCTGTCTTCTTCAGTCAGCAAGGCTCGCACGCCGCCGATGCCGAGGATGTTGATGGAGCGCAGAGGCACAATGAAGGCCGGCATGCTATCGATGAAGGCCTGCACGGCACTCAGCGCGGCCTCACCGCGCTTTTGCATGGCCTGCGCGGCGGGATCGGTGGGGCAAGGCGTCGCGAAGAAGCCATTGATGACGAGGCATTGATTCGCCACGCCGAGCGCTCGCAGCTCTTTTGAGGTGCGTTCGGCCTCGTGCAGTGCGAAAAGCTGTGGGCGGCTCACGAGCACGAGCGTGGTCGCGTGTGCATCGGCGAGCGTGTTCACGGTGGCCTCGTAGATGACGCGTTGTTTTTCCAAACCGGCCAATGGGCCGAGACAGGAGGTGCCGCTGGTGTTTTGATCCAAAAACTGGTCCCAGGCATTTGCGAGACTCATCAGTCGCAACGTATGGCCGGTGGGCGCGGTGTCGAAGATGACATGGTCGTAGGCTTTCGCCGCCTCGGGATCGCCGATGAGCCCGGCGAACTCGTCAAACGCCGCGATCTCGACCGTGCACGAGCCGGAAAGCTGCTCCTCCATGCTGCGCAGCGCCGCCTCCGGAAGCAGGCCGCGCATCGGGCCGATCAAGCGCTCGCGATATGCCGCGGCGGCTTCGACCGGATTGATGTTCAGCGCCTCCAAGCCCGGCGCACCCGCGATGAGCGTGGGCGCGTTCGTGAGTTTTGTTTCGAGCACCTCATCGAGATTGGAAGCCGGGTCCGTGCTCACCAGCAGCACGCGTTTGCCCGATTCAGCGAGCTTCAGCGCCGTGGCGCATGAAAGTGATGTTTTTCCCACGCCGCCTTTGCCGGTGAAAAAAAGGAAGCGCGTCGTCGCGGCCGGATTCGGCTGGTAGCACGGCAGAGTCATGACGCGTGGTCCTCCTGGCCCAGCGCGGCGCGGAAGAAGACCGGGCGCTCGTCGTGATTCAGATAGCGTCCCTTCTGGTAGATCGCGCCGTCGAGAAAAATGAGCGGCAACACGCCGGTGCCCTCTTTTTGCAGCAACTCCTTCACCACCGGATGCTTCGCAAAGGCCATCGGTTGCTGGCCGAGGTTCTGGCGCTCAATTTTCACGCCCATGTTCGCGAGTTGCGAGAGCATCGCGGCAAAGTTCACGAGATCGGGATCAATGTTGGGCCCGCAGATGCCGGTGGAGCAGCACATGGGAGGATCAAAGACCTGGATTGTTTTCATGACGGACATCTACTTGGCTAAAAAGCCAAGTAAAGGCGGTCGGTTGAGCCTATCTTGCGAATCGCCGGTCAGGCCGTGAAAAAAGTCTGCGTCCTTTTTTGCCTCCGCCCGTCTCCCCCGCTGAAACCACGCGGCATCACGCCAGTGGCAAAAACCCGAAACCAGACACCACTCATGAAAACACTCACACCTCCGGAAACCACCCTCGGCCACGATCGCGTGCGCCAGAACGTTCGCCAGCATTACGGCCGCGTCGCCAGTGAACCACGCGCCTGCGGCTGTGCGCCGACCTGCTGCACGCCCGGCGCCGGCAGCGCTGAAGAACTCGCGCATCGCCTGGGCTACGACGCCACGCAAACCTCCGCCGTGCCCGAGGGCGCGAACCTCGGCCTCGGCTGCGGCAATCCGCATGCCATCGCCGGCTTGAAACCGGGCCAGACCGTGCTCGATCTCGGCAGCGGCGCGGGCTTTGACGCCTTTCTCGCCGCGCGTGCCGTGGGCGGGGAGGGAAAGGTCATCGGCGTGGACATGACGCCGGAGATGATCTCCAAAGCGCGTGCCAATGCCGCCACGACCGGCCTCACGAAGGTGGAATTCCGCCTCGGTGAGATCGAAAATCTGCCCGTGGCCGATGCCAGCGTCGATGTGATCCTTTCCAACTGCGTCATCAATCTCTCGCCGGACAAGGCGCGTGTGTTTGCGGAGGCTTTCCGCGTGCTGAAGCCCGGCGGCAGGCTCGCCATCTCCGATGTCGTGGCGCTGCAACCCGTGCCACAGGCGCTGCGGGAGGATGTGCAACTCCACGCCGCCTGCGCCTCCGGTGCCGCGCTGGTCAACGAGGTCGAGACGTTGCTGCGTGACGCTGGCTTCACCGAAATCCGCGTCACACCCAAGCCGGAGAGCCGCGCGGTGATCCAGGAATGGTTCCCCGGAAAGGGCTTGGAGGATCTCTTTGCCTCCGCCACCATCGAAGCCGTCAAACCGCTCCGCGCATGACCCTCACCCTCGAAGCCATCTGGGCCCAGTTTGCCACCCGCCTGCGTCATTTCATCCGCGCGCGGGTGGCGAATGACGCCAGCGCGGAGGACATCCTGCAAAACGTCTTCGTCAAAATTCAGCAGCGCCTCGGCACCCTGCGCGGTGCGGAGAAGATCGAGGCCTGGGTGCATCAAATCGCCCGCCATGCCATCGTCGATCATTTCCGCGCCCAACGCCCAGCCGAGGAACTGAGCGAGGACCTGCCTCAGCCGGGCGAAAACACCGCCGACGAGGCGGAAAAGGCTGGACTGCTCGCCGCCTTCCGCCGCATGATCACCGAGCTGCCGGAGCCGTATCGGCAGGCCATCCAGCTCACCGAATTGGAAGGCCTGACGCAGCAGGAGCTCGCCACCCGCCTCGGCATCAGCCTCTCCGGGGCCAAATCACGCGTGCAGCGCGGCCGCGCCATGCTGAAGGCCATGCTGCTGGAGTGCTGCCGCTTCGAGTTTGACCGCCGTGGCGGCATCATGGACTGCGAACCACGCAAAAAGGCCGCCTGCGCGGAATGCGGTTCATGAAGGCTGGCGACAAACTGTTTGCCAGGGTTTCATATTTGGCTAAAAGGCCAAATAGATGCCCGCCACCAAGAAAAAGCTCGAAGACCGTGCCGCTGTGATCAAGGCGCTGGGGCATCCGTCGCGCCTGCTGATCGCGGAGTCGCTCATGAAGGGCGAAATGTGCGTGTGCGACCTGAAGGACCTCGTCGGCGCGGACATGTCCACGGTTTCCAAACATCTCACGCTCATGCGCGAGGCCGGCGTGCTGAACTGCGAGAAGCGCGGCCTCAACATCTACTACTCGCTCGCCTGCGACTGCCTCGGCGACTTCCTCCGCTGCGTGGACCGGCTGGCCTGCGGCGGCAAAAAAACCACCTGCTGCTGATTTCCCATGACCATCGCTGAATTCCTCACCCAACTCCGCTCCCACGCCGACAAACCGCTCGCCTTCGTGCTGCCGGACGGCGGATTGATCCCCGCCCACTTTCACATCACCGAGGTCGGCCACGTCACGAAGCGCTTCATCGACTGCGGCGGCACGCGTCGCACGCTGGAGACGTGTTTGCTGCAAACCTGGGTGCACGACGACGTCGATCATCGCCTCGTCGCTGGCAAACTGGCCGCCATCTTCGACAAAGCCGGCGATGTACTGCCTCATCACGAACTCCCCATCGAAATCGAATACGAAGATGGCGTCGTGGCCCAGTTCCCCATCGAAAGCGCCGAGACCATCGACGGCGCGCTCGCCTTCCGCTGCGGCTGGAAGCACACCGACTGCCTCGCCCGCGGCATTTGTCTGCCGGGCGAATGCTGCACGACACCCGAGCCGAAAAGCGTGCCGCAGACCTGCTGCACGCCGGGTTCCAAATGCTGCTGAGCCATGAACAAGCTTCTCTCCGAATTCCTCGGCACCTTCACGCTCGTCTTCGCGGGCACCGGAGCCATCGTCATCAATGACGTAAGCGCAGGCGTGATCGGTCACGCAGGCATCGCGCTCACCTTCGGCCTCGTCGTCATGGCGATGATCTACACGTTCGGCGATGTCAGCGGCGCGCATCTCAATCCGGCTGTCACGCTCGGTTTTGCCGTCGCGGGCCGTTTCGCGTGGAAAGACGTTCCCGGCTATGTCATGACCCAAATCGCCGGTGCCCTCGCCGCGAGCGGTGTGCTTCGACTTTTGTTCCCCACGCACGAAAAACTCGGCGCGACGCTTCCCAGCGGCTCCGCCATGCAGAGCTTCGTGCTGGAGCTCATCCTCACCGCCATCCTCATGCTGGCCATTCTGCGTGTCTCGACCGGCTCGAAGGAGAAAGGCATCACCGCGGGCATCGCCATCGGCGGCATCATCGCGCTGGAAGCGATGTTTGCCGGCCCGATCTGCGGTGCCTCGATGAATCCCGCTCGCTCCCTCGCCCCCGCGCTCGTGTCCGGCCACATCGAGCATCTGTGGATCTATCTCACGGCGACGGTGCTCGGCGCGTTGATCGCTGTGCCGTGCTGTCTCGGCGTCAGCGAGTCCGGCTGCTGCGGTGCTTCTCATCAACACTCCACTTCTCCATGACTCCACCCAAACCGCTCGTCCTCATCCTCTGCACCGGCAACTCCTGCCGTTCCCACCTCGCCGAAGGCATCCTGCGTTCGATTGCCGGTGATATTCTCGAAGTCGCCAGCGCCGGATCGAAGCCTGCGGGTTACGTGCATCCGCTGGGCATCAAGGCGATGGCCGAGATCGGCATCGACATCTCCGCGCACACGAGCAAGCACATGAATGACTTCCTCGACCGCGATGTGGAGACCGTCATCACCGTCTGCGGCAACGCCGACCAGGCCTGCCCGATGTATCCCGGCCAGCTCAACCGCCACCACTGGCCCTTCGACGACCCCGCCCACGCCACCGGCAGCGAGGAGGACATCATGAACGTCTTCCGCCGTGTCCGCGACGAGATCCAGGCCGTCTTCACCGCGTATGCCGACGGCAGGCGGGATGAGGCAAAAGTCCGGGCGCGAGAGTGACCCCCGGCACCACCGGTTGTCACACCGTCAGGATTTCCTTCTCCTTGGAGATGACATGCTGGTCGATCTCGGCGATTTTTTTGTCCGTCATCGTCTGAACATCTTTTTCGAGGCGGCGGAGGTCATCCTCAGTGATCGAACCGTCTTTTTCACCCGCTTTGAGCGCCTCCAGCGCGTGACGCCGCGCGCTACGGACACGCACGCGTGCCTCCTCGCCGAGCTGCTTGCACATTTTCACCATCTGCTCGCGTCGCTCCTGGGAGAGGGCCGGAATCGGCAGGCGGATCACCTTGCCCTCGATGCTGCCGTTGAGGCCCAGCTTCGACTCGCGGATCGCACGGTCGATGTCCTGCAAGGTGCCCGGGTCAAACGGCTCGATGCGGATGAGACGCGCGTCCGGCGTGGTGATCATCGCCAGTTGCTTCATCTTCATGTGGCTGCCGTAGCTGTGGACATGCACGTCCATGTTTTCGACGAGCGTCGGGCTCGCCTTGCCGGTGCGCACGGTGGCAAATTCATGAATCGCGTGCTCGACAGCCTTCGTCATGGCCTCGTCGCACTCCAGCATGGTCATTTCAGCGTCCATAAGTGTGATTGGTTAAGTGGGAGGCTTTCTTCGTCGCGGCCAGGCGCAAGCTCAAGCGTATTCATGATGCTTCTGGCATGACCCGGCTGGCTCATCCGAAGGATTATGGTTGCCGCGCCTCAGCGTTTTTGATATTCGACCCGTTACATGAAATGCCTCCTTTCCAGCGTGCTTTGGAGCATCGCCGGTCCTCTCATCGCACAGATGCAGATGCCTGCGGAACGGTGGATCGACCTGTCTGGTCATCCTGAGGCAGTGATGCAAACCGTGTGGCTGCCAGGCGATGGTGAAAAAGTGCTCTCCGGGGACTGGCGCGGGAATCTCCTGCTCTGGGATGTCCCGCGCGGGCAAAACCTGGCCACTTTGAAGATCGAAGGCGGCTTTGTGCGCTCCCTGGAGGTGTTTGACGGGGGAAAACGCTTCATTGCCTGCACGAACAAGCGGCTTGTCATTGGCACCGTGCAGCCGCTGGCTTTACGATACGCCCTTCCAGCCTCCGGCATTTTTTTCGAGGCCGTCGTGAGTCCAGACGGGCAAACAGCCGCCGTCCTCACGGCGGAGCGCCGTGTGGAGTATTTCAATTGTGAAACCGGCGATCCCAAGGGTGGCGTGGACCTCTTGGAGGCGTCTGAAACGCTCGCCTGGCTGCCGGACGGGCGGCTGGTGCTCTCTTCGTTCAAGAGCGAGTTCGCCACCTTTCAGGGCACGCAGGCCGCCGCGCCGATTAAACTGCCCGCCCCGCTCGGTCGCGTCACGAACATGCTTGTCTCTCCTGATGGCAAAAACCTCGCGATTACGGCCAGTTCAAGTCTCTACGTCATTCCGCTCGGCGCAGGCCTGCCGCCGTTGCAAATCAGCCCCGCCTCAGGCACGCT
Source organism: Verrucomicrobiaceae bacterium (assembly GCA_015075365.1). GTDB lineage: Bacteria > Verrucomicrobiota > Verrucomicrobiia > Verrucomicrobiales > Verrucomicrobiaceae > Prosthecobacter. Next base: position 1,937,927 of record JABTUN010000001.1, on the reverse strand, counting down.
CACCTCCGCGGCATGGACCTCCGGCGGCAACCAGCTTGTCACCAGCAGTGATGACGGCAGTTTGATGATTTTTGACGCTAACGATGGCCGGAAGCTGGCGCTGGTGAATCTGCTCCAGGGACAGTGCAACGCCGTCACCGCAAGCGCCGACGGCCGCTGGATCGTCACTGGCGGCGGCACCTACTCGGACCCGCAGGCGCGTCCACCGCGCCAGATGACCGGTGACAACCGCGTGCGCGCGCTGCCGCTCCTGGGTGGCTCCACTTTTGCCCTGCGCGATTTCAAAGCCGCGCCTGCCACAGCGGTCGCTGCCGCGCCGCCTGTGATGCCGAAAGCGGCGCCACCTGCCGCTCCAACTCCCGCCGCGCCCGCCTCTCCTGCCGCGCCGCCGCTGGCAGCGGGCGCGGCGGCCTATGTGAGCGTGCTCGAGTCTGAGATGACACGCGCCGCCTCGGCGGACGATCTCTACCTCGCGCTGCTGCTGAAGCAGGAGCGTGACCTGGTGATGAACCGCCAGCCTCTGCCCGCCGCCGCGCATGCCTCCCTGCGTGATCTGCGCGCCCGCCACATCCGATGAAATGCCTCGCCGCCGTCGTCATGCTGCTTTCCTGGCCGGTCTTGGCGCAGGAGGTCAGTTTCATCCCCCGCACAGGCGCGCCCGCGCTGGCCGAGGTGGATGTGTTTGATGACCGCCCGTGTGATTTGTCCTGGCGCGTGCTCGCGCTGCCGGAAAGCGAGATCGTTATTCGTGGGCAGGTTTTTCAGGCTTCATCGAGCCTCGCTGTGCCTTTGAAGGATTTGAGCTTTGAACTCAAGACGCGCGTCGAAGCCGGAAAAGTCACCGCCGAGGCACACCACACGCTGAATCTGCCTTCCGCAGGCCGCGTGCAAGGTTTTCTCGTGAAATGGCAGTCAGGAACGGCTTCGGGAAACATTGTCGTGCGCACGTTTCCCGATCGCGTGCTGCCAGCGTATCCGCCTGTCACGATTGACGAGCACGACGCGCTGCAGCCACTCCGCGAAGCCTTCGAGGCCAAAAAAATCGCCCTGAGCGCGGATTGGAAAGGCATCCGCTTCACCAAGGCCAAATCGGCCGCCGAAGTCGAGCAGTTCAAGTCGCAGGCTCTCGCTGTGGATCAGTGTCATGTCGTTTTTACCGACCTCCCCGGCCTGCACGGCAGCGTGCTCGTCAAACCCGCCGGTGCCGGTCGTCTCATCATCGTGCCATCTGCCTTTCTGACCCGTTTCCCAACCTCGCCCCTCGTTCAACAATCCATCCTCGACCTCAGCAAACCATGAAAACACGCCTCATCCTCCTCGCCGGCAGCTTGCTGTCATTCGTTTCACTCCCTGCCGCCGAGCCCGCGCCGCTCAGTGTCGCCGTGCTCGGGCTCGGTGCGGCCAAAGACGCCGAGGCGGAGGCTGAGAAGCTCACGCTGCTGCTCGGTGTGCATCTGTCGGCCAATCCGGAGCTGCAAATGGTCGAGCGCGCCGAGATCGACAAGGTGCTGGGCGAGCAGGAACTCTCGCTCACCGGCACCATCGACACTGCCACCGCAGCCAAGATCGGCCACATCACCGGCGCGCAGATTTTGATCAGCGGCCGTCTCACGACCGTCGGCGGGAAGCGGATGGCGGTCGCGAAAGTCATCGGCGTCGAGACCAGCCGTGTCGTTTCCGTTGCGGGCGAATTTGCCGACGCGAATGGCATCGATGCCGCGGCGAAAAAGATGAGCGATGACATCACCGCGCGTCTGCGTGATCCGAAAGCCGCCTTCACCGCACAGGAAGAGACCTGGGAGGCGATGATCGCCCGTTTGAAGAAAACACTGCCCGCTGGAGGCGCGCGCCCGAGTGTGCGCATCGCCATTCCGGAGGAGCACATCTCCCGCCGTGTGCCAGATCCCGCCGCGCAGACGGAGGTGCAGCGCGTTTTGCAGGAACTCGGCTTCAAGCTCGTCGAAAGCGGCCCCGCCGACTACACCATCGAGGGCGAGGCCTTCAGCGAGCGCGCCGGCCAGCGCGGCCAGATGATCTTCTGCAAAGCCCGCCTCGAGGTGAAGGTCGCCGACGCCAAGCGCGAAAAAATCCACGTCGATCGTCAAACCAGCGCCGCCGTCGATCTCGCCGAAAACATCGCCGGCAAGTCCGCGCTGCAAAAAGCCGGCCGCAGCGTCGCCGATCGTCTCGTCACCGGATTCTTCGCCAAGCTGTGATGAAACAGGTTTTCATCGCGCTCTTGCTGCTCGGCAGTTTTGCTTGGGGAGCCATCTACCGCCCGGACGGCATCTGGAAAGCCGCGTGCATGGGCGATATCGTTGCCGTGCGTCAATTGGTTGCCAAAGGCTCGGACATCAATGCCCTGGATCCGCGTGGCTTCACGCCGCTGATGCACGCGCTGAACACCTTTCAGACGCAGATCGTCCCGGAGTTGCTAAAACTCGGCGCAGATGCCAACGCGCGCGATTTTGACGGCGTGACGCCGCTTTCGCTCTGCGCTCGCAACGCGGACGCGGCCACGATGCGGCTGCTGATCGCGGCAGGAGGCAAGATTGACGCCAAAGACTACGCTTCGGACGGAGTGGCGCGCATGGCGCTGCGTTACGGCACCGCGGAGGTTTTCCAGCTTGTTCTCGACGCGGGTTTTGATGTGAATGCAAAAATGCCGTCGAACATTCCGGAGGAGTTCTACAGCCCTTTGCATCTGGCCTCATCGAACGGCAACACGCCCGTAGTCGAGTTGCTGCTGAAAATGGGGGCTGACATGGAAGCGCGTGGCGGGAGTTATGCAGCCACGGCACTCCTGTATTCGATTGCCTCAGACCGGCTCGCCACGCTGCGGCGCCTGATCCAATCGGGAGCGAGGTTGGATGTATTAAACAGCCGCGGAAATGGTGCTCTCAAGTATGCCGCTTTCGATAATCCGACACCCGCATGCTTTGACGCGTTGCTTGAGGCGGGCGCACCTCTTGTCGGCAGCCAGAAGGAAATTCTTGGCAATGCCTGGCGCTGGGGCGATGCCGGCATTTTGCAGAAACTCGCTGCGAAGGGACTCAAACCACCTGCGGACGATCCCGTGGCCGCCTTGCTGGCCGCCATTCGCAAAAGCGACCTCGCCGAGGTGAAGCGCCTGTGCGCGACCGGCTTTTATCATTTCGACAAAGACGCGCATTGCGTGCTCGCGCCTGCGGCAGCCGTGGGAAACCGCGCCATCCTCAATGAGCTGCACACACACGCCGGCAATGGCAAGCACCTGAGCTGCGCTGACGCCGCCAAGCTAACGCAGCTTCATCACACGGTGATCGGCGGTCATGCGGACGCCATGGAGTTCTATCTCAAGAACAAGACCAAGGTGGATGTGGCAGACTACGCGGGACGCACGCCGCTCATGATGGCCGCCATGCTCGGCCGCGTCGAGATGATCGAGCGTCTGGTGCAGGCGGGCGCGCGGAAGACGGCCTTTGACGAGCGCCGCTACAATGCGCTCGATCTCGCGCTGCTGCACGGGCAGCCGAAAGCCGCCGCCGCGCTGAAGGCGCATGGATTGAGCGCGACTCCGGAGATCGAACCCGTGGCGGAAGAGCCTGCTTTGCCTCCGGTGCCGAAAAGCAACGGCACGCTGCCGATGCTGACCGCTGCGCTCACACCGTTGAGCACGACGCATGAGGCCTGGTATCAAAGCATCGCCGCCACGCATGACTTTGCCGCGCTGCTGCAGGCACAGCTCGAAAACGAAAGTGGTGTGAAGTGGGTGGAGCGCACCGAGATCGACCGTGCGGAGAAAGAACTCACGCTGAATGGCAGCGGGTTGGTTTCTCCCGCCCAGAGTCTCGCCATCGGCCATTGGGTGAAGGCGGACGTGCTCCTCACCGGCAGTCTCAGCCCGGATCAGGGGTTGGGTCGCCAGATCACGCTGCGGGTGATCGACGCGCTGCGTGGCGATGTCCTGGCACGGCGCACGTTTCTCATCCAGCAGCCGCCGGCGGCTCCGTTCACGATCACGCCCGAGATTTTGCAGCAGGCTGGCAAAGCAGCGCGTGAGATGCTCACGGAGGCCCGTCTTCGCATCGCCGCCACGTCGCTGCAGACGGTGGTGGCGCCGCTGTTCATCGGCAACCGCACTCAAAACACTTCGCGGCTCGATCTCCAGGCTGCGCGCTTGATCGAGGTGTTCCAAGCCGCCGCCATCTGCAAGAACCTGCGCATTTTGAATCTCCATGGCACGTCAGACGCCCACTCAGAGGCGGAACTCGCCGTCAGCGGCCTCGCGCAGCTCGTAGGCAATGCGTGGCAAAAAGTGGCGGATCATTACCTCTGGGGCTGGATTGAGGAAACAGGCCCGCTCACCACGCCCTTTGCCGAAATGCCGGTGAAGATCACCTTTGAGCTCTCAGGCGGCCAGAAGTTTAGCGCCGACACCACGGTTCCCCAGCTCGGAACTGCGGCGAAAAAGCTCGCAGAGGAGGTTTTGAGCGCCTTGCCCGCCTCCAAAGCCACGGACGGTCGAAATGCGGCCAAGGTGCTCTTTGACCACGCCACGGAGTGGATTGCTGGACAGGGCAACATGCCGCTCGGTGGCGTCATTCCCGCCTGGACGCTGAACCGCTGGCGGCAAAGCGTGAAGCTGCTCGACGCGGCGCGCTTCTTCGCGCCGGATGATGGCAAGATCGCGGCGCGCTGGCTCATCGAGCGCTGGAACAAGGCGGTGTACTTCAGCCCCACACGTGAAGCTGCCACGCCGCATCACTTTTGGAGCCTGTGGCAGCGAAAGGCAGACTGGGATGCGCATGTGGCGCGCTTTGGTTTCAAGGACTTCCCGGCCTATGAGTTCGAATTGGCAGGGAAGCTCCCCTTTGCCTCCGGCAAGGGTGCTGCTGACTATCCGAAGCGTTGCTGGCATGGCCTGGTTGCGGAGATCGTTCGTTATCTCTTCAACAACAACACCTCGATTCCAGACGGTCTGCCGCCAGAGGTGCGTCAGCGCTGGCTGCGGGAGATGAGCGCTGAGAGCACACGCCGCTTCATGAAGCTCGTGGGCGATCCGGATGTGAAACAGCCGCTGCCATTTGAAGACTACTTCGTCGGCAAGGTGGACCTGCATCTCCCCTTGGACGTACGACTCGAGGTGGCCAAGGTCGCGTTCGCGGAGGCGCGGAAGGAAAAGGCGGGTGAAAATCCCGGCTTCGTGATCGACATACGGAATCATTTGCTGCGTCACTTTGACGAGGCGGGTCAGCGAGATGCGGGACTGGCCGCGCTTTCACTTGCAGGCATTCGCGTGACCGAAAACAACCTGCCGACGATGGAGACGGCCAAAAAACCAGCGAATGCTCCTCCGACGCCGGTGGCCGCCAAACCCGGAGCACCGATATCGCCCCGGCTGGGTGTGAAGGTCGAGCCTTTGCCGCTAACCGGCCCTTGGGGTGATTCGCGCAACTACCGGATCGAAGCCTCCTTCTCTGCGGGTGCCTTTGCCTTGCTCAATGTGACGTACCAGCCACATCGGCAGTTTGGAAACGAAACGATGATCGCCGCTTGGGTGCCGCCCGGGAAGAAACTCGTTCCGCTGGAGCCATCTCCATTCAAAGAGCAGTTCCGCGTCGATTTCTTCGCCGAAGCACCCGGTGTGTTGTGGATGAGCGACCCGAACCGTGGACTGAGCCGCGTCCATCTGCCCACGAAGCGCATCCACACTTTCAAGCAAAGCGACGGTGTTCCGTTCAGCCGTGGCAAACATGGCGCGCATGCGGGTGATGAATTCTTCGTTGCGGGCGAGAAGCAGGAGGACAAACCTTTGATCGCCGCTTTCCACGCACAGCGCGGCTGGCGCCTGGTGCCGGTGGATTGGAAAATGACGCGTGTTCTCGGCATGGCAGGCTTTGGGGCTCATTTGTATTGCGTTTCCAGCACCGGAGGAAAGTCGCACGCCGTCCATGTGCATGATACTCTGACAAAAGCCTGGATCGTGCCGCCGGTGCCTGCTTTGTATTCGTCCCGCTCCTTTGCCGCGGACGCCGAAGGCCTTTGGGCGGTGTGTGAAGACAAGGTGGTCCTCGTTCCGCCGGGGCAGGGCACGTCCGCCACCATTACCCTGCCTTCTGACGTGCGTTGCACCTCTGCCGTGGCCCCGGTGCATGATGGCGAGTGGCTATGGGTCGCCATGCAGGAACTCGCGGCTCCTGTGCCACCTGCCACTAGCTACACTCGTGCCTGCCGCGTCATCGCCATTCACAAACCGACGCGCAGCTACCGCGGCAGTGTTGATCTGCCGTTTGATGCGAACCTCACCGGCCTGCTCGTGACTCTACAGGCGTTTTACGTGGTCACGAGCCGCAGCGGTGGCAAGGACATGCCGCACCCGATTCTATCCATTGATCGCTCGACGCTGATTCGGGAGGCGGCGGGCCGACGATGAATTTACGCCCCCGCCGCATCCACCAGCGTGCCGATGTGCTCGCCGGTGAGGGCGCGGCGGATGTTGTCGGGCTCGTTCATGCTGAAGACGCCGATGGGCATGTTGTTCTCCATGCAGAGGGAGAAGGCGGTGGCGTCCATGACCTTGAGCTGGCGCGTGAGGCACTCGTGGAAGCTGATGCGGTCGAATTTGACGGCGTTGGGGTTTTTGTTCGGATCGCTGTCGTAGATGCCATCGACCTTCGTGGCCTTCAAAACGATGTCGGCGCTGATCTCGCTCGCACGCAGCGCGGCGGTGGTGTCGGTGGAAAAGAAGGGATTTCCCGTGCCGGCGGCGAAAATGACCACGCGGCCGAGTTCGAGATGACGCATGGCCACGCGGCGGATGAAGGGCTCGGCCACGTTGTCCATCTTGATGGCGCTTTGCACGCGGGTGGGCACGTCCATGGCTTCCAGCATGCTCTGCACGGCCAGCGAGTTCATCACGGTGGCCAGCATGCCCATGTAATCGGCCGTGGCACGCTCCATGCCTTTGTTCGAGGCGCTCACGCCACGCCAGAAATTGCCGCCGCCGACGACGAGGGCGATTTCGAGGCCGGTTTGATGCGCGGCTTTGATCTGCGCCGCCATGTCCTCGACGATGGGCGGGCTGATGTTGTCCGTGCTCCCGGGCTGCCTCAATGCCTCGCCGCTGAGTTTGAGAAGAACACGACGGAATTTGCGAGGAGAGGTATCGGACATGCGGAGAAGCGAAGTTGAACCATAAAGCATGCCGCGCGGAGCCTTGCAAAGCCATTTAGCGCCGGGGAAATCAAAATAGCCCGCGCGCACCGGGCGCGGCTCCTCATCTGGGCGGTGTCACCAGCTCCAGCTTGTAGAAGCGGCGTGTGAAACGGGCGGTGTCCGGATCGGTGAAGTCCAGTTCGCCCGTGCTGTTAACCAGCTCGCGAATGGGCGTCCAATCGACAAAATCCGTGGTGGCCAGCACGCGATAGCGTTCTCCGGGGATGCCACGAATGCTCAGCCTGCCGGGCGTGGTCATGAGCGTGGTGACAGGACGCGCCCCCAGCCCCGCCTCCGGCGGCGGGGCCGGCGTTCCCGTCGCCGCAACCTCCCCGCCGGCACCTGCGATGGCTGCCAGCAGCGCGGCGGGCACCAGCGCCATGCCATAGGCCTTTTGCAGCGCCGGACTGCTGTAGATGGCGATCTCTTTTCCGCCAGTATCCAGCTCATGCACATCACTCCCTGCGGCGATGTAGTAGCGGCGCGCCTCCGGCGAGTAGAGGACGGAATGGATGCCCGGTTTCCCGGCCACGCCCAGGTCCGCCAGCGTCCGCATGTAAGCCCCGGTCTGGCTGTCGAATTTCACCACGGTGGGGCGCAGCCCGTTTGCCACATACAGATGGCCGTCGTGGCCGATGGTCATGCCCACCGGGCGGTCCAGGTGCTTGCTGTTCTCCACCAGCCGCTCGCCGCGCAGCGGCCCGTCCGCCAGTGGATAGCGCAGAATGCTCCGCTGGAAATACTCGGCCGCGTAGAGCATGCGCCCGTCCACGGCCAGGCCGACGATGTTGTTGCGGTTTTTGTACTGCTCCGGGGCCGTCACGCCGCCGCTAACGGGGTCGATCTCGTAGATCACGCGGTCCGTGTCCCCGGCGGCCCAGATGCGGCTGCCTCCATGCAGGATGAAACCGGGGCCGAAACGGCCGATCGTCGGCGTCAGGGCGCGCGGCTCCAGCGCCGCCCCCTTGCGCACCAGCCGGACGACATTCCTTTCCCCGCCGTGCAGCCCGAGAAAAATCTCGCCTCCGGGGCTGACGGTGATGCCGCGGGGCTGCGATCCCTTTGGCAGCCGCACGAGCTCGCTCCACTGGCGCTTCTCCAGGTCAAAAAAGACCACATTGTCGCTGTCATAGCCCGCCACCAAGACGGCAGGGCTGGCCGCTGCGGCGGCGGGGGGCAGACAGATCATGACGAGCACCCGCAGGCGCTTGAAGAGGGCGTTGGGAGCGGTCATGACCCGGATCATCCTCTTTTCCCCGCTGGCTGTCACGGCATACTTTCCGCGCCCCGCAGCCTTGCAAAGCCAAACCGCAGCGCCATGCATGCTGCCGCATGAAGGACGACCCCACCATCCCCGCCGACGCCCGTTTTGAGACCCGTGCCATCCACGTCGGGCAGGACTGGCGCAGTGAAACCGGCGCCGTGATCCCGCCGATCTACATGACCTCGACCTTCGAGACGGGAAACCCCGGTGGCTTCGACTACACGCGCAGCGGCAACCCGAACTTCCGCAACCTCCAGGCCACGCTCGCCAGCCTGGAGAATGCGAAGCACGCCACCGTCTTCGCCAGTGGCATCAGCAGCATCAGCGCCATCATGTTCTCGCTCAAAGCGGGCGACACCATCCTCAGCGAGCAGCAGATCTACGGCGCGACCTACCGCCTGTTCGAGCGCGTGCTGCGCCGCTTCGACATCCGCATCAAATACGCCGACCTCACGAACCCGGCAAACTACGCGCTCATCAAGGAGCTCAAGCCCGCGCTCATCTGGATCGAATCGCCCACGAACCCGCTTTTGAAGATCCTCGACATCAAAGCGATCTCCGATGCCGCGCACAAGGTGGGCAGCATCGTCGCGGTGGACAACACCTTCGCCTCCAGCCTGCTCCAGCAGCCGCTCGACCTCGGTGCTGACCTCTCGCAGCTCAGCACGACGAAATACACCAACGGCCACAGCGACTGCCTCGGCGGAGCGGTGTGCACGAACAGCGATGAGTGGCAGGAAAAGATGATCTTCGCCCAAAAAGCCCTCGGTTTGCAACCGAGCCCCTTCGACGCGTGGCTCGTCTCACGCGGCGCGAAGACCGAAGCCGTGCGAATCGAGCGTCATAGCTCGAACGCCCTCGAACTCGCCAAACGCCTGCAGGATCGCAAAGGCGTGAAGAGCGTGAAGTATCCGTTTTTGACCAGCCACCCGCAGTACAAGCTCGCGAAAAAGCAGATGAAGCTCGGCGGCGGCATGCTGCTGGCCGATTTCGGCCTCAGCTACGCCAAGACGCTCGATTTCATCCGCCGCCTGCGCCTCTTCACCCAAGCCGAAAGCCTCGGCGGCATCGAAAGCCTCGTCGCGCATCCCGCGAGCATGACGCACGCGTCCTTCCCGAAAGACGTCCGCGAAGCCGCCGGCGTCACGGACAGCCTCGTGCGCTTCTCCGTGGGCATCGAGCATGTCGAAGACCTCTGGGAGGACATTGACCAGGCGCTGAAGAAGAAGTGATTCCTCACTTCGACAGGTACTCGAATCGGATGCCGTCCACCTCCTCGACGGCGATCTGCTCGCTTTTGGTGAGCGCGCCGTTCTTTGCCGCCCGCATGAGCAGGGTTTGACGGCGGCCCATGCGGCATTCAAGCATCACGCCAACAGTGACTTGAGCACCTTGCCCTCGTTCGTCGGGCCGATCAGGCGGTTGTCGAGGCCCTGGTAGGCGTAGTGGAAGCGATACGGGTCGAGGCCGAGCTGGTTGAGGATGGTCGCCTGCAGATCGCGGATGCTGACCGGATTCTCGACCGGGTAGTAGCCGAACTCGTCCGTCTGGCCGAGCGCGACACCGCCTTTGATGCCGCCGCCGGCCATCCACATCGTGTAGGCGTAGGGATGGTGGTCGCGGCCGACGAAGCCTTTCTTCAGATCGCTGCGCACGTTGTTCTGCATCATCGGCGTGCGGCCGAACTCGCCGCCCCACACGATGAGCGTGTCATCGAGCAATCCGCGCTGCTCCAGATCGAGAATGAGGCCGCTGATGGCACGGTCGATCTGCTGGCACTTGATGGGCAACGTTTCGTCGATGCTCTCGCCGGGCGAGGAGCCGTGGTGGTCCCAGCCCCAGTCGTAGAGCTGCACAAAGCGCACCCCGTTTTCAATGAGGCGACGCGCGAGCAGGCAGTTGTTCGCGAAAGTGGGATCGTCGCCCTTGTAAAGCACGCGCACGTCATCGGTGCTCGTTTCGGCGGGCGAGACGTAGCCGGGTTTCGCGCCGTAGAGCTTCAGCACGTGCTCCGGCTCCTTCGAGATGTCCATCACCTCCGGCACGCTCATCTGCATGCGGTAGGCGAGTTCGTATTGCGCGATGCGCGTGAGCGTCTCGGGATCGCCGCTGCGTGCATGCTCGGCTTCGTTCATCTTCGCCACCGCGTCGAGCATGCGGCGACGCATCGCGCGGTCCATGCCCTTCGGGTCGCTGAGATACAACACGGGATCGCCCGTCGTTCGGCATTGCACGCCTTGATAGACGCTCGGCAGGAAGCCGCTGCCCCAGAGCGATTTGCCGGCATCAGGCGTCTTGCCGCCGGAGAGCAGCACGACGAAGCCCGGCAGGTCCGCATTCGTGCTGCCGAGGCCATACGTCACCCACGAGCCAATCGACGGACTGCCGAGACGCGGCGAGCCGGTCTGCACAAAGAGCTGCGCCGGCGCGTGGTTGAACTGGTCCGTGTGCACCGTGCGGATCACGGAGATTTTGTCGATCACCTTGGCCAGTTGCGGCATCAGCTCGCTCATCCACTGCCCGCTCTGCCCCTGCTGCGCGAACTTGAACTGCGCGGCGAGCACCTTCGGCACGCCTTTGATGAAGGCGAAGCGTTTGCCTTCGAGAAACGAGGCTGGCGCGTCCTTGAGGTGCAGCTTTTGCAGCTCCGGCTTGTAATCAAACATCTCCAACTGCGACGGCGAGCCCGCCATGTGCAGGTAGATCACGCGTTTCGCCCGCGCCGGGATCATGGGGCGCTTCAAATCATCCGCCATGAGCGAGTTGAGCGCGAGCGCACCGAAACCGAGGCCGCTCGTCTGGAAAAAATGCCGACGCGTGATGGCGCGGGCGTGAAGGAGGTCGGGAGTCATGGCTCAGTTGCGGGTGAGAAATTCGTCGAGGTTGAGGATCGCGTTCGCGGTGACGATCCACGCGGCAAAATCAGGAGCTGCGATGCCTTGCGGCAGCTTGGAGCGCGTGGTGGCGATCAAATCGGCAGCTTGCTGCGGATGCTTCGCGAAGCCGGCCTTCGCATCAGCGAACAAGGTGAGCAGCGGTTTGGCCTCATCGGGCTTCGCGGGACGACAAAGCGCGATTTGCAGGCCTGCGGTGGCGGGTTCGCTGCCGGAGGCGATCATCTTCGCAGCGAGCGCGGCGGCGGCTTCGAGATAAACGGGATCGTTCAGCGTCACGAGCGCTTGCAGCGGCGTGTTCGTGCGGATGCGGCGGATCTGGCAGACTTCGCCACTGCCACCATCGAAGGTGATGAACGACGGATACGGCGTGGTGCGCTTCAAATACGTGTAGAGGCCGCGGCGGTGACGATCCTCACCCTCGGCGTCGATCCACGTCTTGCCGCTGTAAGTCGAGCGCCACAGGCCCGCAGGCTGCGGTGGCATCACGGGCGGCCCGCCCATCTTGCGCGAGAGCAATCCAGACACCGCGAGCGCCTGATCACGCACGACCTCGGCGCTGAGGCGATAGCGCGCGCCGCGTGAGGCGAGCACGTTGCGCGGGTCGGCCTCGCGCAGCGCGGGCGTCGTCTCGGAGGCCTGGCGATACGTGTCGCTCATCACGATGAACTTCAGCAGCTTCTTCAACGACCAGCCGCCATCGCGATACTCGGCGGCGAGCAGGTCGAGCAGCTTTGGATGGCTCGGCGGCGTGCCGAGCGCGCCGAAGTCCTCCTCCGTCTCGACAAGGCCGATGCCGAACAGACGCGCCCAGACGCGATTCGCCCACACACGCGGCGTGAGCGGGTTGTCGCAATTCACGAGCCACTTCGCGAGGCCGATGCGGTTCAACGGCGCGCCTTCAGGCAGTTTGCCGAACGCGGGCAGCACGGCGGGCGTCACGGGCGCGGTTTGATCGAGGAAGTTGCCGCGGTTGTGAATCTTGGTGACGCGCTGCTTCGCGGCGGGCAGTTCGCGGAAGACCGGCACGGCCACGATGGCCTCGTTGGCCGACTTGAGTGCGTCGCGCGCGGCTTTGACCTGCGCTTTGAGTTTCGCGATCTCCGGTTTGTCGGCGGTGTCCTCGCGTTCGAGGTCCTTGTCCTTCAAATCCTTGCCGCTGGCCTTCGCGAGCTGCTCACGCAGCTCGTTGAGCTTCTTCGTGGCCGCTTCGATGGCCTTGGTTTGCTCCGGTGTCGGTTTGGAGAGCTTCGGCGAGTCATCGGGCAGGTCGGCGTCCTGCGTTTGATTGAGGATGGCGTAGAGGCGGTAGTAGTCCTCGTTGCTGATGGGGTCGTATTTGTGGCTGTGGCACTTCGCGCAACCCATCGTGAGGCCCATCCACACCTGGATCGTCGTATCGACGCGATCCTTCACCGCCGCGACGCGGAACTCCTCGTTGTCCGTGCCGCCTTCGTCGTTCGACATCGTGTTGCGGTGGAAGGCGGTGGCGATGAGCTGCTGCTCGGTCGGATTCGGCAGCAAATCGCCGGCGAGCTGCTCCAGCGTGAATTGATCGAGCGGCATGTCCGCGTTCAACGCGTCCACGACCCAGTCACGCCACGGCCACATCGTGCGGCCGAGATCTTTTTCGTAGCCCTTCGTGTCCGCGTAACGCGCGAGATCGAGCCACAGGCGCGCCCAGTGCTCTCCGAAGGCTTTCGAGGCGAGAAGCGAGTCCACGAGCGTTTCGTAGTCTTTGTCCGACATGTCGGATCTGTCTGACGAGTCCGACGGTGGCAAACCCGTCAAATCCAGGTGGAGGCGTCGAATGAGCTTAGCCGCGGGCGCACGTGGCCGCAGCGTGAGCTTTTTCTCCGCCAGCTTCTCTTTCACGAGGGAGTCGATCGTGCCCTGTGGCCGCGTCACGGGCTCGAAAGACCAGTGACGGCCCCATTTCGCACCCTCGGCGATCCAGCGGCGCACGAGGTCGATCTGCGCGGGCTTCAGCGTCTTGTGGGACTCCGGCGGCGGCATGAGCTCGTCCTCGTCCTTCGTGACGAGGCGCGTGAAAACGCTGCTCTGCTCCGGTTTGCCGGCCAGCACGGGCGTTTCGCCACGGCGGGCGCGTTTCGCGTCGCCTTCGACATCGAGCCGCAGTTTGGCTTTTCGCTCCTTTTCGTCCGGACCGTGGCACGCGAAGCAGTTCGCGGACAGGATCGGCAGGACATCACGCGAAAAATCCACCGGCTCCGCACGGGCGGAGACAGCGAGGAGCAAAACGAGGGCGCGGAGCTTCATGATAGGAACGGTTTACGACAGGAACGCGGCGAAATCTTGGATGTGCATGGCTTTGATTTGTAATTTCAGCGCACGGCGGCCAACAATGCCGCCCCGATGGCAACTCGCTCGATCACCGCCCGCCTGCATCCGCGCCTGCGGAAGTGGATTCGCGCGGCGTTTGGCGGCAGGTTGACGGAGGCGCAGGAAAAGACGCTGCCGCATCTTTTGGACGGCCGCTCGGTGCTGCTGGCGTCGCCCACGGGCAGTGGCAAGACGCTGGCGGGCTTTCTCGGCGTGCTGGACCACCTGATCCGTCTGCACGAGGCCGGGGAGCTGCGCGAGGGCATCCACTGCGTGTATGTGTCGCCGCTGCGCGCGCTGACGTATGACATGGAGAAGAACCTGCGCGCGCCGATCGCGGGCATGGGCCTGGAGGACGCGATCCGCATCGGCCTGCGCACGGGCGACACGACGGCGGCGGAGCGCGCGAAGCTGCGCCGCAAGCCTCCGCACATCCTGCTGACCACGCCGGAGAGCCTGGCGATCCTGCTGCCGCAAAAAACGTGGCGCGAGCATCTGGAGTGCTGCCGTTTCGTCGTCGTCGATGAACTGCACGCGATCGCGGAGAACAAGCGCGGCTCGCATCTGGCCGTTTCGCTCGAAAGACTGCCAGCGGAGCACATTCGCATCGGTTTGAGCGCCACGGCGGCACCGCTGGATCTGCTGGCGCGTTTCTTGTGCGGCGAAAACCGGCCGTGTGAGGTCGTCGAGGCCGCGCATGCGCGTTCACGGCGTGTGGAGGTGCTTTCGCCGTTGCGCCGCGATCCGTATCCGCCGGCGGGCTACACGGCGCAGCGCGTGCTGGACGACATCGCGCGCATCGTGCGGCAAAACACGTCTGTGATCATCTTCTGCAACACGCGCAGCAGCACGGAGAGCATCGCCATCCGGCTGAAGGCCGTGCTGCCGAAGCTGGCGGATCAAATCGAGGCGCATCATGCCTCGCTCGACCGCGATGTGCGGCTGGAGGTCGAGGACCGGCTGAAGCGCGGCGAGCTGCGCGCGGTGGTGTGCAGCACGAGTCTGGAGCTGGGCATCGACATCGGCGGCGTGGACTGCGTGGTGATGATCTCGACGCCGAAGGGCATCAGCCGCGCGTTGCAGCGCATCGGGCGCAGCGGGCACTCGATCCACGCGGAGAGCCACGGCATCCTCGTGGCGACGAACGTCAACGATCTCATGGAATGCATCGTGTGCGCGGAGATGACGCGCCACACGCGGCTGGATGCCGTGCGCGTGCTGGAAAAGCCGCTCGACGTGCTGGCGCAGCATCTTGTCGGCCTGGCGATGGAGGCGCGTCACACGCCGGAATCGGCTTTCGCATTGATTCGGCGCGCGTTTCCCTTCCGTGAGCTCACGCAGGCCGAGTTTGATCGTGTGCAGCGCTACCTCGAAGGTGGCGGGAAATCGCTGGAACGCCAGTATCGCGAGACGTTTGGCAAAATCACCGTGCGCGACGGCCTGCTGGTCACGCCATCGGTCAAAGTGGAGCGCGAGTACCTGGCGAACGTGGGCGTGATTCACACCGAGGGCATGGTGAATGTGATTTTGGGCAAACGGCGGCTCGGACAGATCGAGGAATCGTTTTTGAAGCGGCTGCAAGTCGGCGACATCTTCGTGCTGGCCGGACGCACGGTGAGACTTGTCGAAACTGGAGTCGGTGAGGTCAAAGTAGAGGATGCGAAGGGCCGCATGCCGACCGTTCCTGCCTGGAATGCGAACAAGATGCCGCTGGCGAGCGGTCTGGCACGCGAGGTGGCCGCGCTGCGCACGGAACTGGCCGCGCGACTCTCGCACGAAGATGACGACACGATTTGCGACTGGCTCGTGGAGCGCTTCGTGATCTCGATGACGAATGCGCAGGCGATCGTGAAGCACTGCCGGCACCAGCTCGTCGTGTCGATGATCCCGACGGAGCGGCGCATGCTGATCGAGCGCTTCCACGAGCTGCCGGAGTGCAAACCGGAGGACGAGGGGCTGCTGCACTTCTTTTTCCACACGCTGATCGGCCGCGCGGCGAATGACGCGCTGTCGCGGATCATCGCGCAGCGCGTGAAGGAGGCCGTGGGAGGTAACGCGCTCGTCACGATCGATGACTACGGCTTTCTGATGACGCTGAAGCCTTTCCAGGACCTCGATCTCGATGCGTGGCGGGAGCTGTTCACGGCGCAGGACGCGGAGAAGGCGCTGGCGGCGGCGCTGAACGACTCGGAGCTGGTGAAATGGCAGTTCCGTGGTGTGGCGCAGACCGGATTGATGGTGCCGCGCAACCGGCCGGGGCAGGAGCGGAAGATCAAGCAACTGCGCTGGAGCGCGGAGGTGCTGTTCCGCGTTTTGACGCAGCACGAGCCGGATCATCCGATGCTGGCGCAGGCGCGACGCGAGGCCTCGCACAGCTTTCTCGATTTCCCGCGTGCGCTGGGCTTTTTGGAGGGTGCGCAGGGCCTGGAGTGGCATCTGCGCGATGTGCCGGTCGTTTCGCCGTTTTCCTTCGGCATCTACGCGAGCAAAATCAAGGAAGGCATGATGCTCGAAGACCCGGAGGAGGCGATTGAACGGCTGTGGAAGGCGTTTGAGAGGCAGACGCGCGGCGCTTAGCCCGCCTCGCCCACCTTCTCACCGGCGAGCTTGGCGGCGCGTTCGGCGAGTTCGATGTGGAATTGTTCGGGCGTGGGCGCTTCGCCCTTGGTGCGGGTGCGGGCGAACCAGTCGGCGAAGAGTTCGCCGGGCTGGCGCCCGGCTTTGAAGGCTTCGAGGAAGGTGCGAACCTTGCCGGGGATCTCGTCGCCGAGCACGGACTTGAATTCGAGGCCGGCGAGCGCGTTGCCGCGGATGCTGCCGCCGACGAACATGGCGTATTTGTTCGGCGCACGGCCCACGAAGCCAAAATCGGCGTTGTAAGGGCGGCCGCAGCCGTTCGGGCAGCCGGTCATGCGGAAGAGGATGGGCTCGTTTTCGAGGCCGAGTTCGCGCAGCGACTCGTCGATCTTGTCCATGAAGCCGGGAAGCACGCGTTCGGACTCGCTGAGAGCCAATCCGCAGGTGGGCAGGGCGACGCAGGCGTGCGCGACCTTGCGGGCGCGGGTAAAGCCGGCCTCGTCGGCGTGGACGACGTTATACTTGGCCAGGATGTCGTTGATCCAGGTCTTCTGCGAAGGATCGACATCGGCGATGATAAGATTCGTGTTCGGCGTGACGATGTAAGGAAGATCGAGCTTCGTGGCGATCTCCGCAAAGGCGCTCCGGTACTTGGGGCCGCCCTCGCGATCAACGATACGGCCCATGTTGACGTAAACGCAGCAGTAGAGCTTGCCGTCGCCCTGCTCATGCCAGCCCATGTTGTCTTCGACGGTGTCGAATTTCAGCTCCTTCGGCGGGAAGGTCTCGATGCCGGGCAAACGGCGCACAACCTCGGCGCGGAAGCCGTCGAGGCCCATGGTCTGCACGGTGTATTTGAGGCGGGCGTTTTTGCGCTCGGTGCGATTGCCGTGATCACGCTGGGTGGTGACAATGGCTTCGATGGCATCGACGACGTTCGCACGCTTCGCGTAAAGCAGCGGCTGGCCGAGGAAGGGGCGCGTGTTGAGCTGGCCGTGGCTCATGCCGAAGCCACCGCCGACGGTGATGGTGTAGCCTTCGACCTCGCCATTCACGACGTGCGGCACGAGGCCGACGTCTTGCGAGTAGATGTCCGCGTCGTTGAGGGGCTGGATGGCCACGCCGATCTTGAATTTGCGCGGCAGATAGACCTTGCCGTAGATCGGGTCATCGCCCTCGGCGGCCTTGGTGGCCTCGCGGACGGCGGGATTGACCTCGGGGTCCTTGATCCAGTTCGGCTCAAGCTTCTCGCCGTCGAGCCAGATGTCGGCGTAGGCGCTGGAACGCCAGAGGAAGCGCTGGCTGATCTCTTCGGTGAGTTTTTGCGTGTCGGCATGCACGGCGTCCTTGATCGGCGCGGCGGGGCCCATGGTGTTGCGCACGACATCGCCGCAGGCGCCCATCGTGGAAAGACCGCTGTGGCAGACGCTGCTGATGACTTCCTTCACGCCGCCCTTGAGCACGCCGTGGAGCTGGATGCCCTGGCGGTTCGTGAGGCGCATGTTGCCCATCGCCTTGGTGCAGAGCGCGTCGTGGATCAGCCACTGCTCGGCGGTGATGCGGCCGCCGGGCATCTTGCTGCGGATCATGAAGCTCCAGGCCTTGTCCTTCTTTTCCTTGGAAAGCTGGGCACGCAGGTCGCGGTCATCCTGCTGGTAGGACCCGTGGTGCTTCATGAGGATGTTGCTGTCCTCCGGGATGCTCGGGGTGCTGGTGTCAGCGAAAAGCTCGGCGAGCTGGCCACGGAGGCCGGCGGAGGCGAGCTTGATGTCTTCGACGGAGGCTTTGGACATGAGAGGAGGGGCTAGATTGAGGGGGGCGAGAGTCGCCGAATCCCGAGGGAAAGCAAGCTGCGACACCATGCAAATCCTATATTCCCCATCAAATAAATCAAGATTAAACTTTCGCCGATTCTGCGGATCGGCTTTCCCCGGCGTTGACGCCGCAGTGCCTGCCATGAGAGCATCCCGTTTTCATGAATCCCGGACTCTCCCCTTCCCGCACCCGTCATGGAGTGATCTTGTTCGCGGTGCTGCTCGGCATCATTCACTACATTGACCGCGTGTGCATCTCCAAGGCGCGCCCGTTCATCCAGGAGGATCTGAAACTCGACGACACCCAGATGGGCTATGTCTTTTCCGCCTTCACGCTGGCCTACGCGATGTTTGAGATTCCCGGCGGCTGGCTGGGGGACAAATGGGGGCCGCGGCGGGTGCTTCTGCGCATTGTCATGTTCTGGAGCTTTTTCACCGCGGCCACCGGCTACGCATGGAATCAAACATCGATGGTGGTCTGCCGGTTTCTCTTTGGCGCGGGCGAGGCAGGCGGCTTCCCGAACATCGCCAAGATGTTCAGCGTGTGGCTGCCGCAGCGGGAGCATGACATGGCGCAGGGCATCACCTGGCTGGCGGCGCGCTGGGGCGGGGCCTTCACACCGCTGCTGGTCGTGTGGGTGCTGGGCATGGTAAGCTGGCGCATGACTTTTGTGATCTTTGCCTTCCTCGGGGTGATCTGGGCGGTGTTCTTTGCGAGGTGGTTCCGTGACAATCCGAAGGACCATCCGCGCGTGAACGCGGCAGAGCTGGCGCTGCTGGCGGACGCACAAAAGAACCTCGGCTCAGGCCACGCGAAGATCCCCTGGCGGCGGCTGCTTGCCACACGCTCCGTGCTGCTGCTGTGGCTGTACTACTTCTGCATCAGCTATGTGTGGTACTTTTACATCACCTGGCTGCCGAAGTTCATGGAGGCGGAAAACGGGCTGCACATGGACATGGCGGCCACCTCCACCTCGATCTTGAACGGCATGCCGCTCTTCCTGGGCGGCATCGGCTGCTTCGTGGGAGGCCTTGCCGCCCGCAGGCTCGCCGCGCGGAGCCGCCACATCAGCGCGGCGCGGCGCGTCGTGGGCGTGACGGGCATGCTGGCGGCGGGAGCATTGATCATGGTCGCCGCGCAGACACGGAATGCCACCTTTGCGATGCTCGCGCTGGGCGTGTCCGGCTTTTTCAACGATCTCTCCATGCCCGGCGCCTGGGGCGCGTGCATGGACATCGGCGGGAAGCTCGCGGGCTCTGTGTCCGGCAGCATGAACATGATCGGAAACTTTGGCGGCGCGCTCGGAGGCGTGGCCGTGCCATGGCTGATGAAGTCGGCGGGTCTCGGCTGGGACGGCGTGCTGTACGTGGCCGCGTCCACCTACCTGATCTCCGCGCTATGCTGGCTCTTCATCGACAGCGACGAGCGTTTGCACGCGTAGCGATCCACACTCCCACGATCATGAAACTTCTTCCCTTCCTGCTTCTCCTCGCTTCTCCGGTCCTTGCGGCTGAAAATCGCGACGCGATTTTCCAAAAAAGCATCGAGGCGATGTTCCCCAAGCTGGTCGAAATCCGCCGCGACATCCACATGCACCCGGAATTACCGAACGAGGAGGTGCGTACGTCGAAGCTGGTGGCGGACCGTTTGAAGGAGCTCGGCTTTACCGACATCAAGACCGGCGTGGCGAAGCACGGCGTCGTGGCGCTGCTCAAAGGCGCGAACGACAGCCCCTGCGTGGCCGTGCGCGCGGACATGGACGCGCTGCCCATCAAGGAGCTGCGCAGCACGCCCTACCGCTCGCGGAATCCCGGCGTCATGCATGCCTGCGGCCATGATGTGCACACAACCTGCGCCCTCGGCGTCGCGGAGCTGCTCTCGAAACACAAGGATCTCGTCAACGGCAGCGTGAAGTTCCTCTTCCAGCCCGCGGAGGAGGCCATGCCCGCCACCTTCAAGGGCGACTGGGGCGCGAAGCTCATGGTAGCCGAGGGCGTGATGGAGAATCCAAAACCCGCGGCTGTTTTCGGTCTGCACACCACCGCCACCGTGCAGCCCGCGGGTGTCACCGACGACGCGGTGCATTATTTGAAGGCCGGCCAGATCGGTTACACACCCGGCATCGACAACGCGAACAGCGACCGCTTCCACATCATCATCCACGGCAAGATGGCGCATGGCAGCGCGCCGCACAAAGGCGTGGACGCCATCGCCGTGGCGGCGGAGGCGGTCATGGCGCTCCAGATGATCAAAAGCCGCCAGACCAACACGCGCCAGCCGCTCGTCATCAGCATCGGCACCATCCAGGGCGGTGACCGCGAGAACATCATCGCGGACAAAGTCGAGCTGGGCGGCACGGTGCGCACCTACGACGCGAAATTCCGCGACGGTGTCATCGAGCAAATGCACCGCATCCTCAAAGGCATCACCGAGGCCCACGGGGCCTCGTATGAGATGGAGTACCGAAAGACCTACCCGAGCATCCACAACGACCTGAAACTCGTCGAGGACACGCTGCCCGCCTTCCGTCGCGTCGTCGGGGAGAAAAATGTCATCCAGCTCATCCCCGGCATGGGCGGCGAGGACTTCAGCTTCTTCGCGCAGGTCGTTCCCGGCTTCTATTTCCGTCTCGGCGTTGCCAATGAGGAGAAAGGCATCATCCACGGCGGGCACACGCCCATGTACGATTGCGACGAGGAGGCGATCAAGACCGGCGTCGCCGCCATGGCGGCCGCGGTATGCGATTTCCTCGACCGCGCGGCCAAATGACGCGCAGACTCACCGCCAGCCCATTGGCTGTGTCCAGGCCATCTCCTTCTGGTCCTTGAACGACGGGTTTGGATGTGGCTTGGACGAAATGATGGAGGCGCGGAAGTAAAGCTCGTCACCCGAAGGCCTCCACTCCACCTGCGGGCCGTCGATTTGGGCCAGCGTACGACCGATGTCGTCGGAGTAGCGTTTGCGCACGGGATGGTAGTCGCCCTTGGGCGTGGTGACCTCGGTGGTGGTGGCGTCGAAGCCTTTCAAGGTGCCGCGGATGACCGTCGTGTAGGTCACACCGGGCTCGGCACGGATTTGGATGCGCAGTTTGCCGCCGGTGAAGCTCACGTCATCCAGTGTGACGCCGCTGCTGGCGTAAAAATCGCCGCGCTTCATGGCCTCGACGAGCGCGTTGGCCTCCAGTTTTTCGGCGCGCACCATCACCCAGCCACGGCCGGGGCTGCTTTCCTCGCCATGGTAGTGATGGGAGTCATCCGTGCCCACCCCAAAGAGCGGGGCGGCCTTGAACTGTGTGAGGCGCAGCGTGTTGGCGATGTCCCAGATTTTTTCGTGGCCATCGCGGAGCTCGTCGCCCTCCCACTCGATCATCGGGTGGCCGTTGTAGATCTCGAAGAAGTTTTCCTCCGTCACCGCCGCCAGATCATCGGCGGTGAGCGCCCAGCGGAAGTTTGGATGGTTGATGTGCGTGAAGATGGGCACGCCGAGGCGTTTCGACTGCTCGGCGACGAGCTTCAAATTCGCCCGCATCGTCTCCTGGATGCTGGTGAGGTCCTTCACGGGCTGGAGCTCCTCCTGGAGGTTCACCGCGTTCATGTGAATGGGGGCCTTGTTGAAGGAGGCGCTGATCTCCTCCGCCTTCACGAGCAGGAATTTGCCCGGCTCGTCAAACTTCGGCGCATACTCACGCATCTCGCGCAGGCGCACCTCGGTGGTGCCGTCTTTCTCACGGGTGATCACCCAGTCGTCGCCAAAACGCGCACGGTACTTCTCCATCGTGGTTTTGCCGAGCGCCTTGCGGCGCTTCTCCACCGCTTTCACGTCCATCCACACCTCCTTCGCCTGGAGGATATTATGATCACTGAGCGCCAGAAAATCATAGCCGCGCTGCTTGTACCAGTCGATCACCATCTCGGCGAAGTCATTTCCGTCGCTCCACAGCGTGTGTGTGTGCGTGTTGCCCTTGTACCACTTGGTCTGGGCGGAGGCTGGAAGAATGGAGAGGAACAGCAGGGCGAGGATGCAGCGCATGAGATCGAAACGCTGTTCTTCCCGCGCCATTTCACAAGCGCAGCCACATTCCGTCATTCTCACCGGGCATTCGCTGGCGCTACTCCTGCAAAAACACGAACACGCCCTTCTTGTTGCCGACGACAACGTCCATCTTGCCGTCCTTGTTCACGTCGCCGGGAGTCACTTGGGTGCCGACGCCGCTGTTGTCGTCGATCAGGTGCGGGATGAATTTCGCGCCACCTTTGCCATCGCGCTGGATTTCGAACCAGTAGAGCACGGGCGGGGCGTTCGGCTCGTCGTCCTTGAGCGGGCCGTGGGCCCAGCGGCGCTTGCCGGTGACCACGTCCATGACGCCGTCGCCATTCATGTCGGCGAGCTGCATGGCGTGGAGCTGGCTGAATTTCACGCCGACAGGACTTTCCTCGACGGTGCTGCCCATGAGCTTGTGCTCGGCGAAACTGCCGTCCGCGTTTTGCTCGAACCAGCCAAAACCGTAGCCGTGCGCGTCGTAGCCGGTGATGACGTCATTGCGCTTGTCGCCGTTCACGTCGTAAACGAGCAGGAAGGAGCCGCCGCGGCCGCCGGGCACGGTGAAGAGCTGCGGGTGGAATTTCCAGTCGCTATCCGCCTTCGTGTCCGCGGGCTGTTCGCGCCAGCCTTCTTTGTCGAGGATGTCGGTGCGACCGTCGCCATTTACATCGCCCGCGCCGTAGCCGTGCGTGTAGCGGAAGTACTTCTTGTCGTTCTCCGGCGACTTCGGCGTGATCGGGCGGAAGCGGGCTTTGCCGAAGGGATTGCTCCAATCGATCTCCACATAGCCGAGCTGGCCGTCCGTGGAGGGCTGTTTGCCGCTGCTGGAGTGCGCCAGGATCTCCGGTTTGCCGTCGCCATTCACATCGCGGAAGTCAGGCGACTCGCCGTCCGTCACGTCAAAGATGGTGTGGCGGGTCCACTCCTCCTTTTTGTTCTGCGGATTCTCAAACACCCACGTCTCCTTGCCCGGCCACGAGTAGGCGAGGATGTCGCTCCAGCCATCGCCGTTGAAGTCGTAGGTGTAGGTCAGGAAGAAGTCGCTGTAGCCCTTCGCGGGGTCGTAGGGCTCTTTTTCGAACTTCGGCGCGAAGCTGATGCGCTCCTTGAAGTCCGGGCCCTTCCAGATGAAGCGGCCGGAGCAGATGTCGTTGTCGCCATCGTGATCGAAATCGGCAAAGTGCGCGCCCTCGGCCACAAACTCCTCCGTGAGGGTGAATTTCTTGAACTTGAGCTCCGCGGCGGAGGCGGCGGCAGCGAGGCAAAGCAGGACGGCGAGTGATTTCATGCAGGTTGGATGACAAGGAACTTGGCCGGGGCCGCGCTTCTTGCATCCGAACCAAACACAAAGTCACCGTGAATTGCGGTGTGCCTCACTTCTTCTCGTCCTTGAGCTTGCCCTTGTCCTCCAGCGTGTGCTTGAACTTCTCCGCCTTCGGCTTCACCACACCACGCACATAGCCCTGGTCCGGGTTGAGGGCGCCGAAGTTCTGGTGGTAGTCCTCGGCCTTGTAGAATTTGACCAAGGGCACGATCTCGGTGGCGATGGGGTCCTTGAACTTGCCCTTGGCCGCGACCTTCGATTCCTCGGCGATCTTCTTCTGCTCCTCGCTTGTGTAGAGAATGATGGAGCGGTATTGCGTGCCGTAGTCGTTGCCCTGGTAGGGAGTGCCTTTCGGAATGAATTTGCCGTAGGACGTGACCGTGTCCTCCTTGGTGACGCTGGTGGGGTCGTGCGCTTCCCAGAAGAGCTCGATGATCTCCTTGAAGCTTGTCACCGCCGGATCGAACTCGATCTCGATCACCTCGGCGTGTCCGGTTTTGCCCGTGCAGATGTCCTCATAGGTCGGATTTTCGGTCTTGCCGCCGGAGTAGCCGCTGACGACCTTTTTCACGCCTTTGAGCATCAGATACTGCGCCTCGACGCACCAGAAACAGCCGCCGCCAATGTAGGCTTTGTCGGTTTTCGAGGCAGGGGCGTCGGCAGCGGTCGTGGGCAGGCTCATGGCGGCGAAAATGGCGGCGGTGAGGAGTTTGGCGAAGGTTTTCATGAGGGTGATGATGACGGATGCATCATGCGTGGGCTAAGACGGCAAACTTTCGGGCGAATTCCCGGCGGCAGGCGATTTTTTGGCCGGAGCCGTCTTCCAGACCGCCCACAGCTCCGGCGGCGCGGCGCTGCGATTGACCGGACGCAGGTGCTGGACCTCAAACCGGCGCGAATCGAGCTGCGCAGCCCATTTCGCGATCTCGCGGCCCTCCTCGGCACCGCCTTCGTGACCCGGATACACCGCGATCGTGAGGACGCCGCCAGGCCGCAGCATCTCAATGGCCTGCTCCAGCGCGGCAAGCGTCGTCTGCGTGTGCGTGATGCAACTTTTGTCACTGCCGGGCAGGTAGCCGAGATTGAACATGATCGCCGAGACGCGTCCATGATACTCCGCCGGGATGCGCTCGCACATCGTCTCATGCCCGCCGTGGAAAAGCGTGGTCATCTCCGCCGGCACGCGTTTCCGCGTCTCCTCCAGCGCGGCCGCCTGCACATCGAAGGCAAACACATGACCGCCCGGTGACACGCACCTCGCCAGGAACAACGTGTCGTGCCCGTTGCCCATCGTAGCATCAATGGCGACATCTCCTGGACGAAGACGGTCTTCCAGGATGAGCTGAGCCCAGCGCACGGACGAGGGAAGTCCGCCGGTGGCACTGGCGAGGTGAGGGAGGGCGTTCATGAGCGCAGAAGATGCCGAGCGGACGACTTGGATGCAATTTTAGCGAAAAATTCCCTTCGTCAGCCAGACTGCGGTTCCTACACTCACCGCCGCCATGAAAGCATCTTTCATCATCATTCTTGTCGTTTCCGCGCTGGGTTTGCTGGGTTTCAGCAGCTACAATGGTCTCGTTTCCAGCAGCCAGGCCGTGAATGCGCAGTGGGCGCAGGTCGAGAATGTGTATCAGCGCCGGGCGGACCTGATCCCCAACCTTGTGAAAACGGTTGAAGGCGCGGCGAACTTTGAAAGGAGCACGCTCGCGCAGATCACGGAGGCGCGTGCGTCCGTGGGGAGAGTGCAGTTCGCCAACGGCCCGCAGGATGCGGAGCAGCTCGCGCAGTTTGAAAAGGCGCAGGGAGCCCTGGGCGGCGCGCTGGGGCGCCTGATGGTCGTCGTGGAAAAGTATCCCGATCTGAAGGCGAACGCGGGTTTCCAGGCGCTCCAGGCTCAGTTGGAAGGAACAGAAAACCGGATCAGCGTCGAGAGGGGCCGCTTCACGGAGGCGGTGCAGGCCTACAATACCAAAATCAAGAGCCTGCCCGCCGTGTTGTTCGCCGGAGCGCTGGGGTTTGCCGAGCGTCCGTATTTCACGGCAAAGCCTGGCGCCGAGGAACCGCCCAAGGTGGAATTCAACACCAGCGGAGCCAGCAGCGACGCGGTCAAACCCTAGCTTCAGCCTGCGGTGAGTCTTTTACGCTCCAGTTTCCCGCATGTGGCCGCGCTGCTGGCGCTCTCCATGGTGGCGCTGCAGGCGGCGGAGTCTCCGCTGGTGAAACCGTCGCGCTATTTCAACGACTTCACCAAGGTGGTGCCTCCTGCCACTGCTGACCGGCTCAACGAGCGGCTCGCGCAATTCGAGCGCGAGACGTCAAACCAGCTCCTGGTGGCCATTTATTCGCGCATGCTCACGGATTCGAGCCTTGAGGAATACTGCACACGGGCGTTCGAGAGCTGGGGCGTCGGCCAGAAGGACAAGGACAATGGCGCGGTGCTGTTTGTGTTCCTGCAGGACCGCAAGATGCGAATCCAGACGGGCTACGGACTGGAGTCCAGTCTCACGGACGCGGAATGTTTTCGGATCATCGAAGGCATGAAGCCGTTTTTTCGCGCGGGTGACTACGCTGGCGGTCTGACCCTCGCGGTCGATGCCATGATCCAGGCGACAAAAAGCGAGTATCAAGGCACGGGGAAGACGCTGGCGGATCAGAAGGCTCCTGCGCGGGATCAAACAGGCCTTTCCTTTGTGATCCTCGTCCTTCTGTTCGTGTGCTTCAAGGTGTACCTCGATCATCGCAGGAACCGGGAACGCGGTTATCTTTATGGCCCGGGGGGCAGGCGCATTTACAGCCCGACCTGGATGGACACGCTGTCCTGGGGTACACACGGAAGCGGATGGAGCTTTTCAGGCTCCGGCGGCAGCCGGAGCGGAGGAGGAGGCGGGGGCTTTTCCTCGTCGTCCTGGTCTGGCGGGGGCGGCAGCACGGGCGGAGGAGGCGCCAGTGGGAGTTGGTGACATGAATGCCGAGGAAATGACCACCCACATTCACGATGCGGAGGTGCTGGCTGCCATCCGGAGCGTGGAAACGCGTTCCAGCGGCGAGGTGCGTGTGTTTATCACCAATCGTTCCATCGCGGAGCCGTTGAAGGAGGCGCGGGCGGTGTTCACGCGACTGCGAATGGACCAGACAGCGCGGCGGAATGCGGCGCTGGTGTTTCTCGCCCCGAGATCGCGTCAATTCGCGCTCGTGGGCGACGAAGGGCTCCATCAATATTGCGGCGAGGCGTTTTGGAATTCATGCGCGGAGGATTTGGCAGCCGGCTTTCACGCAGGCGACTACACCGGGGCGCTCATCCGGGTCATCGAGCGCATCGGCGCCGTGCTGGCCAGGCATTTCCCACCCCAGGAGAACGATCATCAGGAACTGCCGGACGACGTCGTGCGGGAGTGAGGCGCTCAGATGGCATTCGCCTGCAAATCGAACTTCATATCGAGCGGCACACCGCTTCCCATGCCGCCTGAAAGAGCGTTTGCGTCCGGTCTGGCGAAACGATAAACTAACTTCATGATTCTGGAGAACATGCCCGCGTTGCGGCAACTGCCGCCCAAAGCGAAGCGCCAGCTCGCCGAGGAGTTGTGGGACAACGCTGATGTCGAGGAGGGTGAGGTCCGTGTGGAAGCCGGCGTTCTGATGCTGCTCGATCAACGCCTCGCTGGACACGCGGCCGATCCTTCATGTGTTTCCACCTGGGATGAGGTGAAATCCAGAGTCTTTTCCCGCAGTGAAGAGTGAAATCGTCTGGACGCGTGGCGCGGAGGGAGACCTGCTGCACCTCTACAATCAAATCGGCGATCATGATGCCGCCCTGAAGATCTTGCGGGATCCGCTCGACCATTCGCTGGAGCTGTTGAGCCAGTTCCCCGCGCTCGGAGCGCATGTGCATGGCACAACCCGCGTGCGAAGACTGCTCACCGGTTACAAACGACGTTTTGCCCTGTTTTATGTGCAGGAAGGCAATCGTGTCTTTGTGCACGCCTTTCTAGACACCCGGCAGGACCCCGATGCCATTGCGCGTCGATTGAGGGGGCTATGAGTCAGGTGTTTCCCTGCAAATCGAACTCCGTATCGACCGGCTTTCCATCCAGCAGGTGCTCCACGAGGTGTTTCGCCAGCCATGGGGCGCGCAGGGAGCCTTTGGAGCCGAGGCCGTTGAAAAAGGCGACGCGCGGATGCGATGGATGCGTGCCGAGGAGCGCTTGTTTGCCCTTGATGATGGGGCGCACGGCGCTTTGGGCATCGAGCAGCTCGACCGGCACGGCGAGGAGGTTGCGCAGCTTGGTCTCAAGAGCGGTGAGAGCGGCTGCGGATGCCGTGTGCGGCCCGGTGAACTGCCATTCGTAGGTCGATCCGGCCCGCAGGGTGCCGTCGGCACGCGGGATGAGCCAGCAGCCGCGGTTGAGGATGCGGCGCTCATTCTGCAGATCCGCTTTCGCGGTCAAGATGGTGCCGAGGGCATTCTGAAACGGAATCCAATGAAACAGCGGGTGCTGCGCGGCCTGCCAGCCCTGTGCCCAGACGACATGGCTGAAACGCTGGCCGCTCCAGGTGATGCCATCGGCATCGTCCTGCACATCGCCGGGCTGGATGACGGCGGTTTGAAAGGCGTCGCCAAAGAAATGACGGCTGGCCTCCAGGTAGGTCACCGTATCGAGCCAGGCGGCGTGGCGCTGCTGGAAGCCTTCATGGGGCAGGGAAATGACCGCAGGATCGAGCCGCGGCGTGTGAGGATGCACAAACGGGCCCACATCGGATTCGCGGAGCCGTTTCGGCCACTTTTGGCGCTCCGTGTCGTCCTTTAACAGACGCACATAGCCACGCGGGAAGAAGAAACGGGTGGCGAGGCGCTTCCCGATGCGGCGGTAAAAGCGCAGTGCCTCCGGGTAAAAGGTTTCGAAGCGCCAGCTCACTTTCAGGCGCATGCCGGTGACTGGCGTGATGAGTCCTGCGGCCACTTTGGAGCAAGTGACGGCCTCGCCACGATCCACGATCAGAAACGGCACCCCGCGCTCATGCAGCCGCCACGCCAGCGCGGTGCCGGCGAGTCCCTGGCCGATGATGAGAATGCGGGTCATATTTGTTCTATTTCATTCTAAGTCAGGGGCTTCAAATCATTCCGCGAGGCACGAATCACTGGCGCGCACGCCGCTTGGACCGTAGGTTTCCGCCCCCTTTTCACCTCTACTTCAAAAAGACCCTTTATGTGCGGAATCGTTGGATACATCGGCAATCGTCAGGCCAGCACCATCCTCCTGGATGGCCTGCGGCGTTTGGAATATCGCGGCTATGACTCGGCCGGCGTGGCGCTGTGTGGCGCGAGCGGACTGCACATCGTGAAAAAGGCCGGGCGCATCGACAATCTGCGCCAGGCGGTGGATGACGCGAAGCCGGAGGGCACGATGGGCATCTCCCACACCCGCTGGGCCACGCACGGCCCCGCCACCGACGAAAACGCCCACCCGCATCCCGACCAAGGCGGCAAACTGGTGCTCGTTCACAATGGCGTGATCGAGAACTACCAGTCCCTCCGTGACCAGCTTGCCGCGAAGGGTCACACCTTCCACTCGCAGACGGACACGGAGGTGCTCTCCCATCTCGTCGGCACCTACTTTGACGAATCGACCGAGAAGGATGGCGCACAGCGGCTCGTAAACGCGGTCAAATCAGCGCTCGCCCGCGTGAAAGGCACCTACGGCATCGCCGTCATGCATGCCGACCTCCCGGGCGTGATCGTCGGCGCGCGTCTCGGCAGCCCGTTGATCATCGGCCTGGGCAAAAATGAGCATTTCCTGGCCAGCGACGTGGCGGCGGTGGTGAATCACACGCGCGATGTCGTGTATCTGAACGACTACGACATCGTCACGATCACGAAAGACAGCTACGACGTGCAATCGCACCAGGGCACGCCTGCGGAGGTGAAAGTGAGCCGCGTGGAATTCAGCGCCGACGACGCGGAGAAGGGCGACTTCCCGCACTACATGCTCAAGGAGATCTACGAGCAGCCGCAGAGCCTGCGCAATGCGATGCGCGGCCGTCTTTCCCGCGATGAATGCACGGCGGTGCTCGGCGGCCTGAACATGTCCCCGCGCGAGCTGGCGCAGATCGACCGCATCATCCTTGCCGGCTGCGGCACAGCGTATCATGCGGCCATGGTGGGCGAGTATTTGATCGAGACGCTCGCCCGCGTGCCGACGGAGGTCGAAATCGCCAGCGAGTTCCGCTACCGCAACGTGCCGGCGAACAAGAACACGCTGCAATTCGTGATGAGCCAGAGCGGCGAGACCATCGACACGCTCGCCGCCATGCGTGAAGGCCAGCGCAAGGGCATCCGCTGCCTCGGCATCGTGAACACGGTGGGCAGCACCATCGCGCGTGAGAGCGATGGCGGCGTGTACATCCACGCGGGGCCGGAGATCGGCGTCGCTGCCACGAAGACCTTTACCTCGCAGGTCACGATCCTCACGCTGCTAAGCTTGCTTTTGGGACGCATTCATCATTTGTCGAGCGTCGATGGCCTCGAAATGATCGACCAGCTCGAAGCCCTGCCGGACAAGATCGTGACCATCCTCAAACAGGCGGACAAGATCAAAACCATCGCCGAGAAGCACGCGCACGCCGAGGGCATGCTTTTCATGGGGCGCCAGGCGAATTATCCCGTGGCGCTCGAAGGCGCTCTCAAGATGAAGGAGATCAGCTACATCTACGCCAGCGGCCATCCCAGCGCCGAGTTGAAGCACGGCGTGATCGCCCTGGTGAAGCCGGACATGCCGAGCGTGTTCATCGCGCCCGACGACGCGGTGTTCGACAAGAATGTGAGCAATATCGAGGAGGTGCTCGCCCGCAAAGGACCCGTCATCGCCGTCACCACCGAGGGCCGCACGGAGCTGGAACGCCTCACCCAGGACGTCATCTACGTCCCGGACTGCCCCAGCTACCTCACGCCGATCCTGAACGTCATCCCGCTGCAGTTGCTAAGCTACTACACCGCGGTGGCGCGCGGCTGCGACGTGGATAAACCGAGAAATCTGGCGAAAAGCGTCACAGTTGAGTAATACTGGGCTTTGCACCGTCCACACCCGCCAGCCATGCCAGCCAGCCTCCGCCGTCTTTTGCACGCGATTTGCCTCATCGCGTGCGCGGGGACGGTTTGGGGCCAGGGTGCCTCCAACCCGCCGGGATTCACGGTTTCACCCATCATTGTCGTGGCGGACCCGACTCCCGCAGAGTTTCTCGACCTGCTCGGAAAGACGGCCAAGGCGCGCTGGCGGCTGCTGTTCCGCCCGCCACCACCCACGCCGCCCACGGATCGCGCGCGGTCGGCGCTGATCCTGGGGACGTTGATCGGGGAAAGCTACCTGATCTGGCAGTCCGGGGACGCGCAGCAGTTCCGCAACACGAACCAGGACATTGTGAGCTACTGCCGCACGCTCGGCGTGGGGGAAAAACTCATGCCGCGCCTCATGGCCCAGGGCAAAATGGCGGAAACGGAGCAGTGGAAGGAGCTGGCGGTCGAAATCGCGGAAAGCCACCAGCAGTTGCTGGCCTTTCTGCGCGAGATGCAGGATGAGGACCTCGCTCTGCTGATCGATACCGGCTTGTGGCTGCGGATTCTCGAAGTGGCCTCGAAACTGGCCGTCGAGAGCCCGATGCCGGAAGCACGCCCCCTGTGCATGGGTGCCCCGAACACTCTCCAGGAGATGCGCGACCGGATCGGCAAGGTGAGCGAGAAGCAACGCCAGACGGCGCTGATCCAGCGTGTCCAGACGGCGATCACCGAGGCCCAGACTGCCTGGCAGGCCGCGCCCAAGCCCGCGCCGGAGCAGGATGCCCTCTTGAAAATGCACCAGGGCATCGAGACGCTGGTCCAGGCCGTGTGGGAAAAGGAAAAGTGACCGGGGAAAAGGCTCCCAACAAAAAACTTCCCGGTTTCGGCGGCGTTTGGTAAAAACACGCCATGAACACGCTCTCCAACCCCGCCCCATCGCCTTACTCCCGTCGTGAATTCATCACCCGCAGCGCCCAGGCGGCTGCCGCGGGCTTTTTGGGCTCCGCCTATGCTGCGCCGGCTCCGGCGGCCTCGCTGCCGTCCGAAACCCTCGTCACCCAGCTCTACAAGACGCTCGATGAGAAGCAGAAATCCATCCTCTGCCTGCCGTGGAGCGACCCGCGCCGCCTGAAAGTCGATAACAACTGGCACATCATCAAGCAGCCCATCCGCGAGGTGCTCAATGCCGACCAGCAGGCCATGGTGCGCGAGATTTTCGACAAGCTGCACAGCGACGAATACAAAAAGGAGGTCTGGAAGCAGTTCGACCACGACAACAAGGGCGACGGCGGCTTCCCCAGCGCCTCCATTGCGCTGTTCGGGGAGCCGGGAACCGGCCAGTTCGAGTTTGTTCTCACCGGCCGCCACTGCACGCGCCGCTGCGATGGTGACAGCGAGAAGGGCGCGGCCTTTGGCGGCCCGATCTTCTACGGGCATGCCGCCGGCAGCTTCAATGAGAAGCCGGATCATCCGGGCAATGTGTACTGGTATCAGGCAAAGCGGGCGAACGAGGTCTTCGCCGCGCTCGACGGCAAGCAGCGCGAGACCGCCCTGCTCGGCAAATCGCGTCAGGAACGCGGGAACTTCACCGTGGAGCTCACCGGCAAGAAATCCGGCCTCGAAGGCATCCGCATGAGCGATCTCAGCAGCGATCAGAAGGACCTCGTGCGCAAGGTGATCGGCGATTTGCTCAAACCTTTCCGCGAGCACGATGCCAAGGAAGCCGCGAGCTACATTGAAGCAGGCGGCTTCGACAACCTGCACATGGCCTTCTTCAAAGATCAGGACGTGGGCAAGGATGGTGTGTGGGATGTGTGGCAGATCGAAGGCCCGAACGCGGTCTTCTACTTCCGCGGTGATCCGCATGTGCATGCCTGGGCACATGTGCGCCAGCCGGCGTGAGGCTGCGACGAGGCGCAAAATCCTGTATTGAGTGAATGAACGCCCGTGGGGGCGCGTCCGAGCGCGGCCATGAAGTTGCTGTCCGCTTCTATTCGCCTCCATTGCCGCGCTCACGCTATCGAACTGTGGACGGACGCCGCCCGCCGCCGGACCCGCCGCCGCTCCGATCACGCAGCCCCCCGTGCCAGATGTGCAACTGACGGAATGGCGCGATGCGCTGGCGCGGCAGGCGGTGGAGTTCGAGGCACGCAGCGCCCTGCTGGACCGGCAGTTGGCAGAAATGGAGCAAAAGCTGCGCCAGCAGGAGAATGACGCCCTGCGCGGCCAGCTCGACTCCCTGCGCCAGCAGAACGAGACGCTGCGCTCCCAGGCGGATGCGGCGCGGAGGCAGAGTGACACGATCACGCAGCGCCTCGCCATGTCCACGCCGCCCTCCGCGACTCCACAGGCCGCGCCCCGGGACTTCTCGATCTTTTACGAGCGTCTGGCCCCCCATGGCCGCTGGCTCGAAGTCACAGGACACGGCCTGTGTTTCCAGCCGCGGGCGGCCAGGACGCGGACTTGGCGGCCCTATGTCGATGGATGCTGGGCCTGGACCACTCTCGGCTGGGCCTGGCGCTCGAACGAGTCTTTCGGCTGGGCCACCTATCACTACGGACGCTGGCTTCAGCTGGTGGATCACGGATGGATCTGGGTGCCCGGCGGCGAATGGGCGCCCGCGTGGGTCGCGTGGCGGCAGAGCCGTGACCACATCGGCTGGGCACCGCTGCCGCCGGAGCGCGGCCTGTGCACAGAGGTCCGGCGGGATTGTGACAGCCGCTATGGCCTGGGGCCGTCCAGCTACACCTTCATCCGCACCTCCCAGTTTGTGTGCCCTACCTATACCACCCTTCATCACCCCGTCTCTTACAACACCGCCATCTTCAGCCAGACCGTGAACATCACCCGGATCGTCCCCTGCGGTGGCGGTGCGGGACACCGCCTCTACATGCACCACGGCGGGCCGCCACGGCATCAGGTGGAGCAGGCCTGCCGCCAGCCCGTGCCGCAAAGCCAGATCAAGCCTGCTGATCCGGCCACCCTGCCCCTGCGCCCCGTACTGGCCTCGCACCAGCCCGCCGGGAGCGCCACCATCGGCATCATCGAGCTGCCTCCGGCCGCCGCCACGCTCAAGCTCCCGGACGTCGTCATCGCAGAGCGCATCACCAGCCCGACACCGGCAAACCCCCTGGCGAACCTGGCCCCGGAAGCCCATGCCCGGGTGATGCAGGTTCTTGAGGAGGACAGCCAGCCAGAGGGCGCCTCCACTTCGCCCGCCGTAGCGGCGGGCCCTGCAGCGGAGCCGACCGGCTTCAGCACCCCGATATCGCTTTCGCAGCCATCGTCAGAAACCCTCACAGCCGTGCCTGCGGTCACGTTTCCAGCCTCTCTGCCTGCCCGGCCGGAGCAGGCGGTTAAAATGGTGCAGCCCCTGGCAGTAGAATCGCTAGGAACATCGGAGACAAGCCCGCAAACCGCCGGGACAACGGTCCCGGACCCGCTCCCGAGTCCCGAAAGCCCCGCACGCACGCCCTTGTCACCCTTGGGAACGCCCCCAGTGCCGGAGACATCGGCTCTGCTGACCGGGGCACCAGAGATCTCACCCTTGGGAACCTCCCCGGAGGCAACTCGGACGCCAATGGTGACACCCCATGCGCTGTTGCCAGACAGCGCGGCATCCCCCGTCGATCCCGCTGCCGCTCCGGCAAGCGCTCCGCTCGTGCCAGTGGCGGAAACTTCCCTGCAAATGACCCCGCCAGTACTGGAACCGGCCACCACGGTGGCAGCCGCCACGGAGCCGGTGGTGACAGCGGCAGCACCGGAGCAATCGGCACCAGTCACCACGCCGCAGGAGACGATTCCGCAGCAGCAGTTGGAGGCAGCCGCCCTTCAACAACGCCTGGCTGCGGAAGCGGAGGCGCGTGCTGCTGTGGAGTCCCAGGAGGCCGCCCGGCAGCAGGCAGAGGCAGCCGCCATGCAGCAACGCCAGGCTGAGGAGACAGCCCGTGCTGCCGCGGCACAGGAAGCGCAGATGCGCCAGGCCGCCGAAGCCGAGGCCGCGCGCCGTACGCAAGAGGAGGCCCGGGAGCGCATCCTGCAAGAAGAACGCATGCGCCAGGCCGAGATGCAGCGCCAGGCGGAAGAAGCCGCCCGCCAGGCCGCTCAACAAGAGGCGCAACGTCAGGCAGAGGCGATGCAACGCGCGCAAGAAGAGGCCCAGCGGCGGGCTGCTGAGGAACAGATGCGCCTGGCACAGGAAGAAGCCCGCCGCCAGGCAGAGGAGGCCGCGCGTCGTGCCCAGGAAGAGGCGATGCAGCGCGCGCAGGAAGAGGCCCAGCGCCGCGCACAAGAGGAAGCCATGCGCCAGGCGGCCGAGGCAGCGCGCCGCGCGGAAGACGAGGCCCGCAGGGCTGCGGAGGAGGCGGCCCGACGCGCCGCTGAGGAGGCCGCCGCGCGCCCGGCCCCCGCTACCTGAGCAAATCGGCAGGAAGCATCCCCAAGCGTGCAAAGCATGCGCCATGGCGCAGAGGGTGGCGACAGCGGGCATGAACCACCGTTGGGCCGCGTTCACGACTACCAGCACCGCCCCGCCGTGGAACTCTACGACTGCGAAACCGACCCCTGGAACCGCCACAACCTCATCGCCGACGCCAAACTCGCCGCCATCCGCGACGAACTCCGCGCCCAACTCGACGCCTGGATGCGCCAGCAAGGCGACGAAGGACAGCCCACCGAGATGAAAGCCCTCGAACGCATGCCCAAGGCCGCGAAAGAAGGCGGGAACGAACCGAGGAAGGAAAAGGACACGGGAAAAAGAAGACGGAATGAGCGACGCTGAATCTCGCTCATCAGTTATTCGACCATGGCGATATTCGAGTGGATGCCTTGTTTTTCCTCTTTGTCTTGGAACGCAACGAGGAAGCGGTCGAGCCATCACTTCTCCAGCGACATCAGCTCGATCTTCCGAAACCACACCGGTTGGCCCTCGGCTTGCAGCGCGATGTGTCCGTAGCCGAGCTTCACATCGCCACCGGCGGCGGTGATGTCGCTGGCGGGAGCGATGGTGCAGGCGGGATCGAGCACCGGATGCTGGTAGCGCAGCACTTCGACGCCGTTGATGCGATGGATGATCTCATCGTGGCCGCGCACCTCCATCTCCGCACGCACCCATTCTTCCGCGGGAAAGGTGGGCGAGCTCGATTTGGCGATGTGCTTCGTGAAAAGCTGCCCCGCCATCTCCACGTGCGTGCCCGGCGTGCAGAGATTGCCCGTGGGGCGAGGTCCTTTGCCTTCATCAGCGAGGAATTGCATCTCCAGGCTCGATGGGAAACCCTGGTCGAAGCGCATGCTCTGCGGCGGCTGCGCGTGCAGCATGACGCCGCTGTTGAGGTTCACATACTTCGGCGCGTCGGCCATCATCGTGCCGGTGAAGCGGTACTCCATGCGCAGGATGTAGTGCGAGTAGGCCAGGTTGGTGAAAAGATGCCCGTATTGCTGGTCAAACTTCTCGTAGCCGTCGTAGCTGACCTTCAGGATGCCGTCCTCGACGCGAAAGGTGTTCGCAAAATTCTCACCGAGCGGCCGCTTCGCGATCTTGATCGTCCAGCCGGTCAAATCCTTGCCATTGAAGAGCGGAATCCACCTCGGCTCTTCGGCGACGGCTGTGGAGATGATGAGTGCAAAGAAGGCGGCGCAGGCAGATCGGATCATGTCTGCCACCTTGTCGTGATGCCTGCGAAATCCAACCGGAAGATGACAGCGTGGCAGTGGTTGTTGGAGTGAAGCACCGTGAATTTGTGCCTCCTGGAACTCCTTTGGTCGAAGAAGCCCTGGCCCAGTCCGTGGAGCGTGATGTGAATGGTGTCTCGACGCGAGTTTTCACCGCAGAACACCTCGCGGCCATTTGTCTGCAAGTAGGCAGGCCGAAGGATCATGACCGTGTGATCCGCTTTGTGGAGGCCGGCGTGCTTGATGCAGAGCTTTTCGAGGCTATCCTCCGCCGTCACGATCTGATGGAGAAGTGGCAGAAATTTCAGCAAACCTATCTCGAACCATGACCGACCTGATGCGCCAGCTCGCCGCCCGGAAGGTGGAACGCCGTCGTCAGCTCGCCGCGCTGCCGGTGGCTGAAAAGCTGCGCATGCTCGAAGAGATGGTGGCTGCCACAAAGGCAATCAGTGCCACAAGACCTCCGAAGCCGGTGAATGCAGTGACCAATCAATGTCGCAGCCTCTCCGCTTAAATCCGCCTCTTGCGCTGATTTGGGCATCTGATTAGAATCCCATCATGAGCTACGCTGACATCGCATCCCAAGCATCCATGCTGCCTCTGGCAGAACGGATCGAGCTGACTCGCTATCTGACGGCGTTGGAGACAGAGGATGAGCTGCGGGTGCTTCTTTCCCAGCGCATGCATTCGATGGACGCAGGCCGCTCGATTTCGCTCGAGGCTTTCAAGGAGAAACACGAGAAGCTCGAATCCGAAGGCCGCTGAGTGAAACCTCACAAGGTCATACTCGACAGTGACCTCGCCGAGTCCCTCTGGCGGCTGCCATCGCGTTCCCGGCGCGAGATCCTCGCCATTTTCGAGAAGCTGGCCGACTACCCGCTAACGGGTGTGGAAGATCAGATTCGTGCCACCGATGGTCGGATGATCCAGCGGGCAAGATTCAACAAGTGGCGGGTTTGTTTCTGGATTGATGGACCGGTGGATGAAGTCCGGATCGTGGAAGTGTCGCGTGCGAGGTGAGTGCTTGTGCGAACTCAGTAGAATCAGTTCCAATACACCATCCTCTACCGAGTCCATCCAGAACGTGTGTGCATTTTAACGATTCGACATAACAAGCGGCATCCGGATTACGGAGCAGGCAGGAGGTGATTCGAAACCACTTTGGAAGTCAGTGGGGATAGCGTGGGTTGCACGATAGGAGTTTAGGAGCAAGCTCCGGATTATCTCATGGGAATCGTATTGCTTTTGTCCGTTGTAGCTCTGGCCGCCCTGGTTGGATGGCTTGCCTACTGGGCCGAGAAATGGCTCGGCAAGCGCCGTTCACCCGATGAAGCCAAGAAAACCGAATGGCCACTCCCCAAGCCTTCAGAAACACCATTTAAAGCGCCATCAGCAAGCTGCGAAGAACCGCTCACATTGCACAGCAATCTAAAAGCTGAGAAAAGGAGTCCAGCCCCCAAAATTGAGCCTATCGGCATCGAAGATAGATTCGATAACTGGCAAGGAACGGGAGCCGAGAAATATCCGCCAGACTGGAAACTCCGCTCTGCTGCAGTTCGTCTAAGAGATGGAGATCGTTGTCAGGTGATCGGATGTCCGAGCATTGGCGTCAAGCATGTGCATCACCTCGACTCGATCAGCAATGGCGGGACCCATGTGCTGTCGAATTTGATTACGCTGTGCGAATTCCATCATGCTTTGATGCCGGATCACCTTGAAGCTATCGGCGAGAGTCTGGACAGTGCACGCTTTCGGGTTAGACGAGGCCACTCACGCCGAAATCTGGTCAATCCCGGGCTCCACGATGTCAGGCCATCGATTGTCCGCTACGCATGTGCGTCAAAACAAGATATTGAGCAACTTGTTCAATCTTTTGGACGGCCATGTCCTAGATGTCCTCATAGTGACTTCGAGTTCAGCGCGCGTCAGGAGTATGCTTGGGCTCAATTCAACAGTTATGGAAAACCGATCTCTTGTGACTGGCGATTGGTTTGCCAAAACTGCGGCTCCGCGTGGTATTTCCAAGGAGGTCTTCTTGAAGAAGTCGCATTGATACTAGGAAGGCTCTTCAGCCAACCATCCAACCCGAAATTGGCTTCCCATGAAAATGCTTGGCTGGAGGAACTCGATTTTGTCGAAGCTCCTGCTTGTAGACGCACTGATTGCTTGGGGCATCAGTTATGGAGGCGAAATAGAAGTGACGGCAGCCACTTTATCGGATGCTCATAGTATTTCGAAACAGGCTGTAAAGGCAGGTGACAAACCATTCTGGTGCATCTCGATCAACAGCCTCACCTCGACCGAAAGACTTCACTCATCAAACACTCGACCATGATGGTGTTGAGGCCGAGGCCTTGTTGCTTCACTTTTTCGTGGAGCTGGTCGAGGGGGAGGTCGTCGGCGAGTTCCATGGTGCGGCCGGTGGTGTAGGTGAGGAGCTGGCGGACGAGGTGGCGGCTGAAGAGGTCGGCGCGGGTGTCGCGGATGACGCGTTTGAAGCCGGTGAAGTCGGCATACGTTTCGCCGGAGGGGAATTCGCCGGTGGTGTCGATGTCGGCGGGTTTGGCCTTCTTGTTGGCGGCGGGATATTTTTTGCGCCAGCGGCCGACGGGATCGTAGGCTTCGAGGCTGAAGCCGAGCGGGTCAATCTTGCGGTGGCACTCGGCGCAGGCGCGGTCGGTGCTGTGCTTGGCGAGGCGCTCGCGGATGGTAGTGGCACCGGTGACGTCTGGCTCGATGGCGGGCACGACATCCGGAGGTGGAGGAGGCGGTACGCCGAGGAAGTTTTCGCTGACCCAGACGCCACGGGTGACGGGTGAGGTCTCGACGCCGTTGGCGCTCACGGTGAGCACCGCGGCCATGCCGAGCAGGCCACCGCGATGGTTGTTGCCCTTGAGGCTGACTTTTTGGAAGCCGTCGGCGAGGCGCAGTTTGTCCTTCTCCGGCAGTTCGTAGAGTTTCGCGAGTTTCTTGTCCACGAAGGTGTGCTCGCAGTCGATGAACTGCGCCACGGAGCCGTTGTTCTTGAGCAGATCGCGGAAAAACAGGCGCGCCTCGGTTTTCATCGAGCTGGGCAGGTCCTCGGCGTAGTAGGCGCGGTTGGATTCACGCGGCGGCGGCTGAGAGCCGAGATCGCGAAGATTGAGCCAACTGTCGATGAAGCCGTTCACGAAGCCGCTGATGCGTTCATCGGCGATCATGCGCTGGATCTGCTTTTTGAGCTCGGCGTCGTCGGTGAGCTTGCCGGACTTCGCGGCGGCCAAAAGCTGGTCATCGGGCGGCGCGGACCAAAGCGCATACGAAAGGCGCGAGGCGAGGTCGTAGGGCTTGAGGCGCTTTTCCGACTCGTCGGTGATCTCGCTGAGGTAAAGGAAGCTCGGTGAGCAAAGGATCAGCTTGAGCGCATCGAGCGCGGCCTGACGTGGCGCGGCCTTTTCGGCGATGCGCTTCTCGTAGAGCGCACGGATCGGCTTTTTGTCCTCGTCGGTGATTGGTCGGCGATAGGCTTTCTCGGCGAAGGAATTCAATTGATCGAGCGCCTTGGCCTCCTGGAAGCCTTCTTTGCCAAAAACGGCCACTTCCTCGACTCCAGGCGCTTCAGGCACGGGGCCGTGGATGGCGATCTCGCTGATGCGGATGTGCGGGAGCTTGCCCTCCTTCAAAATGTGCGCACGACCGACTCCGGATGAGCCGACATCGCCTTTGAACTCGTCTTTGTAGCGCTTGTTGATCGTGACGACGGCGGCGCGGGATTCATACGGGCCGTTGGGGAAGATGAAGCGCGGTGTTTGCCCTGCTTCGAGCCACACGCGGAATTTCAGCCGCTTGGGCTCATTGTCCGGCACGACGGCGGTGGCGAGCACGGGCTCGATGGGCTGCGGATAATGAATGTGGCCCGCGGTGACATCGCCGGGCACCACGCCGAGGATGAAGGGCTCCGAGAAGTCGATGCCGAAGATGGCGGGATCGTAATGCGTGTCGCGATGCATCGCCGTGGCCTCGACTTCGAGGTCGTAGAGGCCGGAGACGGGCACGCCTTGCTTGAAGTCCTCGATGTGGCCGTAGCCGCCCTGGCGTGTGTCGCTGTTCGGCTGCTCGTAGATGTTGAGGTAGCGGTAGTTGAAGGCGCTTTTGTGCGAGCCTTGCAGCTCCTCGTATTGCACGAAGTGGCCGTTGAACTTCCAATCCTTCGGCGGTGTCGCCGGCTTGCCGAGCCGCGTCTCGACGAGGCGGTTCGCGGATTGGAAATACTGATCGACGAGGAAGCCGGAGGTCACGAGCGACTTGCCGATGGTATCCATGTGCTCGGTGGTCTTCTCCTTCGGAAAGCCGGCCGTGAGCCCCAGCGTGTCCACGCGACGGCCAAACAGCACCGCGAGCGTGTTTTCATACTCGCGACTCGAAAGGCGTCGCATCACCGTGCGGCTGCCGGTGCTCTGCAGCTTGCCATACGCCACCACGGTGCCGTCTCGCAGCGCCCGGATCATCGCGAGGCGCTCCTCGTCACTCGGCTGGTCCGCTTTTTTCGGCGGCATCTCCTTCAGCGTGAGCTGGTCGATGATGTCACGCGCCTCGATGAGATCGGCCGTCCCTTTCAGCGGCAGCTCGAACTTCTCAAACGAGCGGTCCCCCTTCTGCACATCCGCGT
The DNA here is from genome assembly GCA_015075365.1 of Verrucomicrobiaceae bacterium. Taxonomy (GTDB): domain Bacteria; phylum Verrucomicrobiota; class Verrucomicrobiia; order Verrucomicrobiales; family Verrucomicrobiaceae; genus Prosthecobacter. The sequence continues at coordinate 1,897,106 of JABTUN010000001.1, read as the reverse complement.
CGTGGCATTCGAGGCAGTATTTGCCAAGGAACTGCTGCACGAGCTTCGGTGGCGCGTCAGCGGCATGAGTGAACGTGGTCACAAACGCGAAGCAAAGTAGCCCTCTCGCTCCGCGAGAGGAGCGTGTGGCATTGAGAAGAGATTTCGTCATCGAACGGAGAAAACGTGAGGTGTTGGCGGAAGTCCTGAGCTCATCTTGCGGAGCAAGATGGCTACTTTGCTGAAGACAAGAATGATTTTTGAAGCGCTGCGATGAGTGTCTTTGATGAAGAGCCGACTACCTGCCCCGTAGCTGCTTGAATACGCGCTTTGATCTTCTTCCAATCTGATTGAGCCAGACCGTAAGGCTCTCCAAACAATACTAAGCCCATTTCTTTGCTGCCAAGAATTTCTTGCAACAGGTTAACTCGTTCGGCGTCTTGAAAAGTTAACGTTGTGTAGCCCTCTGGCGGAGCGGTGATTGCTGACATTTTGTCCTGCACAAGCTTGTGAAACGGCTCAGTTTCACCATCGACTTTCTCCTTTCGGAAAGATTCCAAGGCATCCCAAATACCGCGCAGTTTTGAAGGGATGTCTTTTGATGGCAGGCCTGGGAAAGTCGTCGCAAAGTTATCGAGAATTTTTGCTTTTTGTTGAACCCCAGGAGGGTAGCTCTGCCGTTGATTCATGTAATCGGTTGTCCAACCGTGGACACTGGACATCGTTTTGCCATCCACCTGCTGCTTTGCCTGAATCAAAATCTTGGCAGCGCTTGATAATTCCATGCTGGCAGCGTCTGCTCTGCCCTTTTCTGCTGTATCGGAAGGAAACTCATCAACGAAGGTCTGCGCCCAACGGCTCAGGAATTGAACCGCCGCTTTTGCTTCTTCGCCGGAGACATTTTTCAAGCCCTTAACTTGAGCCTCTTTGTGAGCGGTCATCGCTTTCGAGCCACCCGTTTCTCTCATCAGCCTTTGCCAATCTTCTGCGGTGAGAAAAGCCCATGTTGCCAATGCCTTTACCTCATCATGGGCTTTGTCGGGCGGATTGTTCTCTGAAGCTGGGTCTTTGGACTTTCTGAATTGGGGAAAGAACGGCACGGCAGCAATGAGGAGAAACAGGAGGAGCCATTTCATAAGCGGGTTCTTTTTCGGTTTTGGCTCCGGTCTAGCCGGAAGTGCGCGTGACTTATCCACTGGCACAGATTCTGACGAGACTGCCATCCAACGAATCATCTGGATTCTGGGATCAGCTTGAAATGCTTCCGTGATCTGATCCAGACAAGGCGCAGAAAAGATCAAGCCCCCCTGTTTGTGCAAAACCTCAGATTTCAGCGTGTCTGGTGACACATGATTTGCCAATAGTTCGGCCAACACTTCCCGGACAACAGCGGCGTCCTCTCGCTTTTCTGGGACAGCACCAGCGCAAATGAGAAGCTCATGGCCTCTGCGCGTGGTGTCATGCTGCACCATGTCCCGAGTGACCGCGACAAAGTCCGTTTGAGGCTCTTTGTTCCTTGCCCGGTTGGCTGTGGCACTCAATTGGGCTTCAGCAGGAACCTGAGCATCGCTCGAAATCACATAGGCATGACCGATCCCGCCCACGTTTGGGCTATCGAGAAAAAGGAACCGTTTGGAAGCACTCATTTCGGCGATTTACTGAGGCAGATGCCATGCAGGGAGGTGAGGTTCGGGAAGCACGCCGTCCACATGAATTTCGAGCGTGTTTCCTGCTGAATCACCAACATGGGGATTTTTCACCCAGTCTTCTGCCGAACGCTCTTGGTCGAGTGAACTCTTACTCGTATCACCCCACCAGACGTTCCATGTCTGGAAGTTCAATTTCACCGTTTCAGCCTGTGACAAGCCGCTAAGCTCGACTGAACGCAACCCGCCAGAGATGGCTGTCGTTCCTTCTCTCCAATATTTTTCTTCGTCCGCGTTTCGTGAATCCCCCTGCCCATTCACAAATAATTTGATCTTGGTTTTGTCAGTCCAGCCTGCTTTCTGGCTTGAGTGCCATTCGATCTTCATAAGACGAAAAGTCATAGCTCTCGGTTTCTGACGATCCTCCAGCCATTGTCTGTATGCAGAAACCTCCACAGCCATGGACTTGAGTGGGGCGCTCGAAAGGTATTGATCCAGTGACGCATTGTTTCTCTCTTTAAGCGCTAGTTCATAGAGGTAGCTGTCGCCCTGTCGTTTGGTGCCCAGCATGATCTCCTCAATAGCAGTCTGCATGACTGGTGTTAAAACGGGCCTCCTAGAGGGTTGGAGATACTTCTCAGCTTCCTCGACTGCTACAGCCCATTTTGCTCCCTGTTCGGACAGTGTGCCGATTTTTTCGCGCAGCCATGATGGCAGACTGAGTTGGAACTGATTCAGAAGTTCTGGGTGAGCGCTTGGCTCAACGGCCAGCAAATCCGCAGCGTCTAGGTAGTTTCCTGCATCGAGAGCTTGCTTAATTTTGTCCTTCGCTGTGGCGCTGCCAAGACGTTCTGCCCACTTTAGGCGGACAGGATTAACAGACGCCAGCAATGCGCTCCATTGTTCCCGAAGTGTGCCTTGTAGCGGAACATTGGCAGCATCCCGAATTTCCGCTTCAAGTGTACGAATCTCCTGAAGAATGCCGTCAATGCGCTCTTTCGTCTCACTCTGTTTGGCGGACAAATCAACTAGACGGTCTCTCCATTTGTTGAGTTGCTTCTCGAACTCTTGTTCTACTCGCAGTCGCTCAACTTCGGCAATTACAGCCTTTCGCTGATCAGCAAGACGCGAGTTAGGGAACTTGGACAACTGCTGTCTTGCCAATTCGCCGGCATCCTGCAGTTTTGTCTCGCTCATCAACCGCTTGATGAGTTCAAAAGCATCATGATCTTTCTGTGAGACGACCTCATTGGCTTTCTCCAAAGCCTCGCGTTTGGGCAGCCGATAATCATACAGAGTGTGACGGAAAGGGCTTGATTCACCGTAGCCTCTGAGCCACGCGACGCCTTTCTGCCACCCGTCCTGTTCCACTGAACTTTCGATTTGAGAGAGGGCGGTCCGGTGCTGCCAGAAATCGATTCCACATTCGACAGCCATCACAAATCCAAGCCAGAGCGCCAACTGACGCAAGGTCAGCAACCGCGCCCACCAAGATAGGCATGCAGCCCTTCGGCCTTCGGGAGTGTGTGATTCAAATCGTGATTTTACCGCCTTGAAATCGCTCTGGAGCAGAAAAGAAGGCAGAGGCGGCATCCACCAACTGGCGAGACGGAAAAGATGCTGCCGCTGCTGTTTTAATGCCCGGTCATCCACGCATTCGATCAGCCAGAGAAATGGGTCTTCAACCCCCATGGAGTGAAGTGCTCCACCTGTTGGGGGCACCTCTGATCCATCTTCTTGCCGCGTGGGTCGAATTGCGGAGACGGGAAAGACCTTGAAGCATTCATCCGCTGCGGGACGCAGCGTGTTGGCAACCGTCTGATGAAAGGGTGGCGGGGTTTGTTTGAGAAATTTTTCCGCCAACACAGTCATCTGGCACGCGAAGCTCAATGCAGGGTCAAAGTGAGGGGAGCGGTCCCACTTGTTCACGAGTAAAGCGATGGGCACCTGTCTGTCCGCTCTGCCGGGCTGTCGGCGGCGCTCATCGTTGAGAAGTGAGAATACTCGCAGCAGGCCGTTGAGATCATGTTCTAACCGCTTGGCGTCCTGTTCTGAAGATGGATGCTCAGCGAGCACCAGCAGCCCATCCACTTCGCGGAGCGTACCGCGCAGTCTCTCTGCAAGAACAGAGTCAGCGGCTGCCGGGTTCAGCAATTCTCCAGAATAATCGAACAACTCGACGTATTTCTGACGGGTCTTGCCATCGGTGAAGCGAAAGCGGAGGGAACGACGACGATCTTCGTTCGGCGTTGGGTCGGGCCACTCTCCACGAGCTAGGGCTTGAACTGCCGAATTGATCCATTCGTCCCCATCGCGAAAAGAAGCGGCGGCATTCTTTTCCAAAGCCAGCCTGACAGCAGTGCAGCCCAATGGGTTAGGCGTGCGAGCCATGGACAGTGCTGCCAGCAAGCACGTTTTGCCAGACGCCTTTGATCCAACAATTCCCAATCTGTAGTAGTGCGGTTTGCCATCCTTGATTTTGGTTATTCCTGCTGAGGCTGTGGGAGGTGCAGCCGGAGCGGTTGGCAAAGGTGGAGGCGTAGGTTGGCTCATGAGAAGCGACGATAATTTTGATCTGCTCACGCACGAGGGCGAAAGAGGGCTTTGACTGGCTTTAGGAAAATGTGCCGTGTGATTGGCAGCGCAAGGCCAGCGAGATAAAGAAACACCAGTAATGCGAGCCACGCTGCCCAAGCATAGGGGCCTGCCAAAAAACCTTCGGCTGTGGCTGTGACGATTTTTTTACCCGCCTCTTTACCACCATCCGCAATCCCGCGAAGCGCTGCGGCCAAGACTTCACCACCCAATTCGGTAGCTTTTTGAAGCCCGGCTTCCGTGAGTCTGCCGGTGGCGTCTTGAAACGAATCAGGATCGGTCAACCACCAAGCCAGCGCACCTCCAACGATCCATTTGCCCTCATTGCCCCGGATGTAGTTGCTGTAGAAAGTGGCAAAGCGATCCGAACCATCGGAGAAAAGCTCACCAAGCCTCGCAAGGGTGGATTTCCCCGCGATCTGCGCGGGGACTTTACCAGCCATCGCAAGTGCATCGAGTTTCAGGAAATCCTCTGCCAGCACCGAATCGCGCAAACCAAGTGATGCGAGAGCGGAAGCCCCTCCTTGCTGGGTAATACGCGCACGGGAGGCAATATCCGGCACTGTTTCCTTCAAGCGACGACCGCCGCGAAGGAAAACCACCGCAACGTCAACATCTGCATCTGCGAGGTCATCCACAAAACGAAGCGCCGCAGGATCGCCACCTTGCTGACGTAACGTTTTGGTCAATGCCTGACGCAGCAGCGGCTTGTTAGTGACATCAACGCCCATATACCGGGCCTCCCGTGCAGCAGCTTCAGTTGCAGCGGAACTCCGGCGAGCAATCTTGACGGCATCTTCTGCCGATTCGGCGGTTCCCTTGGCAGCCTTGCTGGTGCCAGCAAACTCATCCAGCAGACGCGACCAGTTGGCTGCCTGTGCGGCTGGCGAACTGTGCATGAACATGAGAAGGCAAACGATCACCCACGAAGGAACAGGCAAGCTACGTTTCAGATGAGAAGGTTGAACAGCGGTCATGATGCAGGAGGGAGAGGTTAGATTTGACCAGTAGCGAGGCCACTCCACCAGGCAGAGATGTTCTCTTTCCATTCGAGCAGTGCCCTGCCCGCTTCTCCGGCTGCATCCTTGGCAGGTTCGGAGCTCAGTCCGGCATTCTCGATCGTGCGTGTAAGAAAACTGGCAGCCGGGCTGGGCTGCGTTAGTGCGCCAGCAAAGTTGATGAACACCCGGCCATCCCGGCGCATGAAGACCCTGGCGTCCAATCCGCTGACCTTCTTGAACGGCTCCAGCCCCAAGCCCAAGCGACGAGAAAGATCAAAACCTGCTTTGATGGGACTGGTAATGTCCACCAAACCTCCTTTGACCATCGTCTTTTGGATGCTTCCCGGCAGTTGTGCCATTGCCTTCTTCGCCAGCGCTTGACTCCACTCGGCTTTAGGAGCGTCTTTCCCAAGTTCTTTGATGGTACGTCCTGTCAGCTTTTCCATGCCTTCTTTGACTCCAGATTTGAGAGTTTGCTGGAGCGCCTTCTTTGCTACAAGCAATCCCCCGCCAGTCGCGGCGACCGAGGCCAGATCAAACACATCCATGCCCGCTCCGAACACCTCTTGGAATCCCACTCGACGTCCATCGAGGAATCGCCCTGCCAAGCTGAACAAGGCTGCTCCAGGAATACTTGAGGGTTCAACGGCATGAACTTCTTTCTCAAGAGCTCTTTTGCTGAGTCTGGACAGGTAAGCTGCGTCACTGGTCCATGAGGCTTCCGAGTCATTGAGCTTTTTGCATACTCCGTTGAGAAGCGGCCAATCACTGGAAGCACTCAACATGCTAACGAGTTCGCGAAAATGCGGATCCTTCTGGTAACGCTGGATGGCTTGAGGTAGATCCAGAATACCCTGCGCCCACATAGCTGCTACCGCAGATCGCACATCCATGTGTAAGGCATCCGGTCCGCAGAGCAGGATGACCGCCTCCATGCCGACCTGCTTAAATAGCCGGGTGGCATCCTCACGCTGAAAAAACTCCCACACCAGCGGCTCGCCTCCGCACAGATAAAAAACATCTTCCTGTGCCGGGTTGTTCTGGCACAGGTGGACCATTGCCTCTCGAAATCGAGGCCAGACCTCAGCGGCGAACACCTTTCGGAAGGCGGGATCACCTTCAAGTAGGCGGCGAAGTGAACCGCCTGATGTCGTGACAAAATGAAGCCGTGAGCCGAGCGTTTCATCGGACTGCGACAGCACGGCTGGCGCAAGAACATCTTCAAGCCATTGAGCGTAAATTTCGCGAGCCTCTGCGACTCGCATGTTCTCTTGGTATGCAAAAATGCTTTGATAGGGAACGGCCCCGCATTTTTGCTGAAAAAACGCGATAAGGCCTCGGTGTCGGCGCGCTACGTCTGTCCATTGCCGGACAGCAGTGCCGTTGGTGCAGTGCCAATATGAGGCAAGCAAGGTTTCTTGGTCACTTGCTGCGGCATCCATGATTATCGTCGCAACGTCCGCCGGCTCGGTTGCCAGAAGCAGCAAACCCGATGATTCTGGATGGTTTTCCAAGATTCGGACGACTTTGCCTTCGGGTTGAAGGGCGCAAAGAAGGCGAAGTTCCTTTTCGAGAATTTCAGGAGCTACAGAATGGGTCGCTTCGATACGCTTCCCGTTCACCACCCAATAAAGTTCTGCTGCCTTGATCGACCAGTGGCCTGTGTCACGCAGTTCGCTTACCACTTCCTCATCCAGTTGCGATGAGTCCTTGCTCTGACCTGTTGCGGAGATCGTCAGAGCAAACAGTGCGGTCAGGATCCAAGAATAGGGTTGGAGCGTTGTCTTCATGCTCGAAGGTGAGGCACTCCCTTTTACTGTCAAACAGCGGCTGACACCGCCCCTATCAAGCAAAGCGTCCCGTGCTGCTGCCAAACGAATCGGTTTCGACGCCCATCTTCTGGGCGATATCGACGAAGAGATTGCACAGCGGCACCTTGTTGATGCCTTCGCGCGGGACTTCGCGGAATTCGCCGTGCTTGTAGCCGCCGCCGGCGAGGAGGATGGGCAGGTCGGTGTTCTTGTGCACGTTGCCATCGCCCATGCCGCTGCCAAAAAGCACGGTGGTCGAGTCGAGTAGCGAGCGCTCGCCGTCGTTCATCTTCGCGAGACGGGCCACGAACTTGCCAAAGTGCTCGATCTGATACTTCTCCAACGTGATGAGGCTCGCGATGGCCTCCTCGTCGTTGCCGTGGTGGGAAAGGCCGTGCCAGTCCTTCTTGATGCCGAGATGCTGCGGCATGAAATCGCCGCCGATCTCCAGCGTGGCGATGCGCGTGCTGTCCGTCTGCAAGGCGAGCGCGATGAGCTCATACAGCAGCGGCAGATCCTCGACCGCGTTGCGATTCGCGGGCTTGTCGAAGGGTGCTTTCGGCTTCGGCTGGTTCGTCCAGCGCTGGCGCAGTTCGAGGCGTTTTTCCACATCGCGCACGGAGGTCAGGTATTCGTCGAGCTTGGCCTTGTCCTCCTGATTCACCTTCTTGGAAAGGCGGTTCGCCTCGTCCAAAACGGAGTCGAGGATGGAGGCCTGCACCTTGTTCTCCTGCGCCCGACGTGCCTGACGCTCCGGCGAGTCGCTGATGAAGAGTTTCTCGAACAACTCGGCCGGATTCGTCACCGGCGGCACGCGCACGCCCGACTTCGTCCACGCGATCTGGCAGCCGCCATGGATGCCGCCCTCCGAACCGACCGTGAGCGAAGGAAACCGCGTCTCAAAGCCCACCTCGTCCGCGAGGAACTGGTCGATGGTCACATTGCCATCCGGGCGATTTTGCGCCTCGGAGTGCAGCACGCCGGAAAGGAACGAATGCACCGCGAAGTGCCCGCCTTTCACGCCATGATCGAGTCCGCGGAAGACGGTCATCTTGTCGCGAATGTCCCACACTGGCTCCAGCAGCGTCGTCTTCTCGTAATTCCGGCCCTGTGTCGTCGGAAACAGGCTCTTCGTCTGGTAGCCGAGCAGGTTGCCGATGGCGACAAAGCGCCGAGCGCCCATGCCCGCGCCTTTCGCCGCCTGCACGGAGCCGCCCACGGACTTCGCCATGAGAGAAGACATGCTCGGCAATGCCAGCGTGGTGCCAATCGAACTGAGAAGGAAATGACGACGATTCATGCGGGGAATTTGGGGGGTGCGAAAGTAACGACCAGGAAGGTCCGGTTGTTGCAGCAGATGGCGGGCCAGAGCCCCGCTGGAAGCCCCTCCCAAGGCTGCCTGCTGAACCAATCGGCCCTGCGACACTGCCTCAGGGCACGGGCTTTGCCTCCCCGGACGGAGGACTTTCCTGGCCGTGGCGGTGCCGGTTCTGGCCCCCGGCTGCCGGGGATTCCGGCGTGGCCGCGGCTGGCTGATCGCCGGCGCGAGCCCACTGAAAGGTACCGGGCGTTTTGCCGGGGATCTCGATCCATTCCTTCGGATTCGCCTGGTTGATCTGCAGTTTCCACTGCTCCTCCTGCACCTCCTGGACCGTCCGCTTGGATTCCCTGGCCTTGTGGACCATGACGAGCATGCGGTCCTCGTTTTCGGCGGCCACCTGCTTTTTCATGTCCTCACCCCACTTGCCGGCAGGCACCTGGCGGATTTCTAGCAGGCCGCGGTGATTTTCGCCGACGAGTTCGTTGCCCTTGTAATTGATGATCTCCGCCATCCGGTTGCGCATGCGTGTGTTGGCCTCCGCGAGCGCCTTGCCGGCCTCCTTGTCGGCCGGTTCGTCACCACGGTATTGATACACATCCAGCCTCATGTTGAGGTTCACCTCCAGAGGCTTCGGCGTGGTGATGGGCACCTCCGGCATCGTGCGGCAGCCGGGCAGCGCAATCAAGCAGGCGATGATGAGCCAGGCGTCACTCCGCATTTTTGGCCGCGCCTCCCTTCCACTGATGGTCAAAGACACGGATCTCAATGGTGCGTTTGCCATTCGGCCCTGCGAACCGCAGGTGCCCGGTGCCTTCACGTCCGTAGAAGCGTGCTTTGCCATCGACGCTGTCATAGTCGAAATCGCGCAGTGTTTCCAGCCCGATGCGCTGGATTTGTTCACTCAGATCGCCGCGGCGGGGCGCGGGCAGTTTGCGGATGGCGTCATTGAGCGCGGAGACCTCGAACCTGCCGCGCCCGTCATTGCGAAACTCCACGTCGCCCTGGTAAAGCTCGTCGCCGTCGCCCGTGGCGATCACCTTGCCGCTGATGGTGCCGTCGATGAGAAAATACTCGGGAAACAGGGCCTTGGTGACCGGTCCGCTGCGGATCTTCGTCAGCGCGATCCAGCCGTCCCAGGTGTAGGCGTCATCCATGTAAATGTCGAAGGCCCCGTTGACGTCGCCCTCGTAGGCCCTGGCGTAAAAGCTGCCATAGATGCCGTTGCGGTCGTAGGTGACGCTGAGGTGCGTGTTTTCAGCCTCCAGGTTCTTCCACCGCACACGGTCCGCCTGGAAGACCTCGATGACATTGTTGCTCTTGTCCTTCATCGGCAGGTTGAACTGCACCTTGCCGCGCAGCCCGTCAAAGCGCAGCTTCACATTCGCAATCTCGCGGTCCTCATTGGGGATCACCAGCTCGGCATTGAGCTCCCCGCTCTCCAGTTTGGTGGAGAAGCTGAAGGGGAAAGGCTCGCCGAGGCCCTTGACGGGCGTGCCCTTGGGCGCCACGACGAGACGCCCGTCCGTCACGGCCAGGGTATCCACCCGCCAGCCGGGCGGCTTGGGCTTCGGCGGCGGCACCGGCCCCACAAACGCGTCCGGCAGCTCCGGCTCGCCTTGGATGAACTTCCGGTAGTTATCGACATACCAGAACATGTCCTCGCCCACAAAGAGCTTCGGGCTCACGATCTCCACGCGGTCGATGCGGCGGTGCAGCAGGCCGTCCAACGTGTAGGTGACCTCGATCACATGCATCTCCGCCACGGCGTTCAGCGGGCGGAAGGGGGAGGGGATGCGCAGGTTGCGCAGCACGATCTGCTTCGGCTCCACATTCTCCGCCAGCCCCTCCAGGTCGAGCGGTGTGTCGCGCGCTTCGAATTCCACACTGAAATTCACCGGCGGAAACTTCGGCGCGATCTCCTCCAGCGTCACGCTCATGCCGCCCACCTCGACCCGCCGGGCCGTCCAGCGGGCGGCCAGGCTTTTGGCCTTTTCCTCCGCCGTTTGCGCTTCCGGCGTGACAAACAGGCCCATCAGTGACTCCCCTACATCCACATGACCGCCCCGGGCCTGGATGCGGTCAATGCGGTGCTCCTGCCACATCTGCGGCAGCCGGGCCTCCACCGTGACATCGCGCACCGAGGCCAATGGCACGCCAGGGCGCTCCGGCACCACCGCCTGCGCCCGGGCCACACGCAACTGATGCGCCCCCTCCTCGACTGGCAGCACCTCCAGCGCCGCCTCCAGCTCCACACGTGCCGCCAGCGGGACGGACGCGCGCACGCTGGCGGCATTCACCGCCAGCCGGCCAAAGCCAAGCCGCTTCCACAGCGGCAGGGCGGTCATGAGAGGCTCGGAGGGGAAGGTGATCTTCTCAAACCACGGACCGTTTTCCGGCGTCAGAACCACCCGCGGTTCCTCGACGGTGAGCTCATCGACCCAGGTCCGTGCCAGCAGCGCGTCGGGCGTGATCTGCGCCGTGACGGATTTCACCTTCAAAAACGGCTCCAGCGCCCCCCAGGCCGTCTGCACCTCGGTAAGGATGATTTGCTGCTTTTCAGCGGATTTCACACCGGATGCACCGATGTCCAAACCGTGCAGCTCCGCGCTCCATTTCAGCGCGCCGCTCACCGGCAGGCGCCGGGTCGCCTCAAAGGCCAGATCGCCGTTGGTGATGCTTACGGAGCCGATCTGAAACAGTGCGCCTGATTTTGTGCCGCTTGCACGGCTGGAGTCCGGATCCACGGGCAGCAGCGCGTCCTCCAAGGCTTGCGTCCAGCGCAGATGCGGATGGGCCAAAGTCACCCGTTGCACGTCTCCCAGGCTCTCCGCCTCGATGCGGATCGCCTCCGCGGTCAGTTCGCCATCACCGCGCGCGGGGCGCAGTGCCAGTTCGGTAAGGTCGAGTTGTTGCGGACCGAGCTTTGGCGCCGCGCCCCGCTCCCAGGCCATCTCACGCCCTTGCCAGGTGAACCGCAACGCGCCGGTGAGCCCGCGCACATCCGTGGCGGTGACACGCATGTTTTGCACCCGCGCATCACGCAGGACCACCTGCCGCGGCCAGGCATCGGTGCCTGCGGCGGCGGCAGGCTCCATGGAACGAGTGAGGAACTCTCCCAGCTCCACCGCGCCGTCCGCCGCGTGGAGTGAAAACACCTCCACACCCGCCGACGTGCTCCGCGCCGTCAATTTCACATCCGCCAGGAGCGGCTTGTCCCGCCAGACCACATCGCTCGCGTGCAGGTCCAGCAGCCTCATCAGCGGCGCGGCACCGCCGATTTCCACATGCTCCAGCCGTGCGGCTACCTTCGCGGCAAACAGCGGCTGGTTGCTGTCCCGCAGAATCAGCGGCATTTCGCCCAGTTCGATCTCCTCCAGCCACCAAAGCCTTCCTCCCTGGGATTCACCGCCAGCCGACAGGCCGCGCAACCGGTCGAGGTCCGCGTTCACGACCGCGCCCTCGAGCTGCACGCGGCCGAGTGCTCCGTGGCGAAGCTCCCTCCAGCGCGGCTGCCAGCGCGCCTCGTCCACGCGGGCGAGCTCCGCGCCATCCACGCGCCAGGCAGCCTTCACGTCCTTCAGCCGCACGGCGCTGCCCTCCAGGACAATCTCCCGCACCTCAATCACGATCTCAGGCAGCGTGTGATCAAGAAAGAGGTTTACCAGCATCACCCGCTGCCTCCACGCCCACCACGACAGCCCCGCGGCAGCGATCAGCGCCGCCAGCAGCACGATGCCCGCCCACCGCAACCAGCGGAGGCGTGGCCTGGGAGTCTTCTCCGGCGTCGTCATGCCACGCATGCTATCACAGCCGCCCGCCCGCGCCACGCCGGTCTCACGCCTTGCCCGCCCATAGCATGCGCACGCCGAAAACGATCAGCAACACACCGAAAATCTGCGTCAGCGTCTCGTTGCTCAGCTTTTTCAACCAGCCCGCGCCAAAGTAGGCGAATATCGAGGATGCCACCGCCGTGATGAGGGCCACCTGCCAGTTCACGAGGCCCGCGCGCGCGTTCTGCGTCGTGGCCATCAGCGCCGTTGGAATGATGATGGCCAGGGAGGTGGCCACCGCCGTTTTCTGCGGCAGCTCGAGCATCAGCACAAACGCCGGCACCATCACCACGCCGCCGCCCACGCCGCACAAGGCCGCGATGATGCCGCTGAGAACGCCGATGCCGAGGCACTTGAGGATGAACGGGGTGGTCATGCGCGAGAGAAAAAGACCGGAACCGCCTCCGCACAAGATGAAACGGCAGGAGCGGGTGAGAGGAGCTGCGTCCACCCGGCCTCCTTCACCACGCCCACGCTGTCCTGAAAGCGGATTTCAGGTGGTGAAAACGACCACGGCATCGTGGCCGATCCTGACAGCATCATCATTTCTTTCCCGCCTTTCCCGCCGCCGGCGGCTTCGGGTAGCGCGCGACCTTGATGTCGTTCTTCTGCGGGGCTCCTGGCGTGCTGCGGCCGGCACGGATGAGTTTTTCAAAGGCGGCCTGCATGGCTTTGACGCGCTCGGGATGCAGCGGGGCGACGTTCATCGATTCGGCGAGGTCTTCGTCGAGGTTGTAGAGCTCGGGCTCGGCATGGGCGATGTATTTCCACGGGCCGTCGCGGAAGCTAGGTGTCCCGCCGCAGGCGGTGTTCACGGCGTTCGTGCGGATGGGACGGTCTTCGCCTTTGAGGAGCGGCATGAGGCTGAAACTGTCCTCACCGGCGGTGTCAGGAAGCTTTGTGCCGAGGATTTCGGCCATTGTGGCGATGGTGTCGGCTTGCAGCACGAGTTGTTTGCACACGCTGCCAGCTTTGACGACGCCGGGCCATTTCACGACGAAGGGCACGCGATGGCCGCCTTCATAAACCGAGGTTTTGTAGTCACGCAGCGGCCCGCTGGGATAGTGGCCCTGCTTTTCCATGTCCTTCACGCCGATGTAGGCCGCACAGCCGTTGTCGCTGGTGAACAGCACGAAGGTGTCGTTTTCGACGCCACCGGCCTTTAACGCGTCGAGCACGCGACCGAGCACGTGATCGGTTTCCATCACCAGATCGGCGTAATCGCTGTTCAGACCGCTTTTGCCCTTCCACTCGGCATTCACAGCCAGCGGCGTGTGTGGCGAGGTGAGCGGCAAGTAGAGCAAAAACGGCTTCTTGGCCGCTGACTGCATCTGGATGAACTTTTCGGCGCGAGTCGCCAACGCAGGCAAAATGCCCTCCAACTGCCAATCCGGTAACGCAGGGCCTTGCAGGCTCGCCTGGTTCTTCACGAGCTTCGACGCAGGCAGCAACTCGCTCGGGATGCCCACGGTGCGGTCGCCGTCGATGAAGCAATACGGCGGCCAGTTCGGCACGTCGGTGCCGAAATACTCGTCAAAGCCGCGCTCCGTCGGCCCGCCGGGGATGCGTTGCGAAAAAACAGCCTTCCACGTCTCGCGATGCGCGTCGGTGATCGTCGTCGAAACCTGTCCACCGCCACCTGCTTTGCCACCGAAGCCGCCAAAGTGCGCCTTTTGCTCCGGCGCGATCGGCCAGTCGCGTCCGAGATGCCATTTGCCGATGCAGGCCGTCGCGTAGCCATGTTCTTTGGCCAGCGAGGCGATGGTGACGCGCTCTTTCGCGATCAAAGGCTTCCCCCATGAGCCGACGATGCCGGACTGCAGCGTCGTGCGCCAATGATAGCGCCCGGTAAGCAGGGTATAGCGCGAGGGCGAGCAACAGCCCGAACTCGAATGCCCGTCCGTGAAGCGCATGCCCTCGGCGGCGAGGCGGTTCATATTCGGCGTCGGGATCTTGCCACGCTCCGGGTTGTTCGCCTGCATGTCGCCATAGCCGAGGTCATCGGCAAGGATGATGACGAAATTCGGCTTCGCCGCGAAGAGCGAGGACGAGAGGAGGGCGGTGAGCAGGAGGATTCTTGTCATGGCGTGGGCGGCAGCTTTCGGAAAAAAGCCTCATCGAGCGCGGGATGGAGCTGCTGATAGAAACGCGGCACGAGGGCAAGCTTTCGCTGAATCGGCGGATGCTCCTTCGCGAGCAGCCACAGCGCGGCCTCGCGTCGATCATCCGGCAGCGATTCAGCGCTCGCCGCGACCTTTCCATCACGCCACGACTCCGGAAAAATCTCCGCGCTGCCCGACGTGGCCACACGCACCGGCTTTTCGCGCAGCGTGATCACCGACTCGGCCGCTTGCAGCCAAACGCAGGAGAGAAGCAGAGATAAAAAGGAATGTTTCATCAACGCGTGCCTCACAAAAGCCGCGTGCCGAGCGGGACTTCTTGGTCGGGCACGCAGAGGGCGACTTCGCCGTTTTCGTTGTGAAAGCCGGTGACGAGGCATTCGGACATGATGGGGCCGATCTGCTTTGGCGGAAAATTCACGACGGCGACGACCAGACGGCCGATCAAGGTCTCGGCGCGATACAGCGCGGTGATTTGAGCGCTCGATTTGCGAACGCCGATCTCGGGGCCGAAGTCGATGTGCAGGATGAACGCGGGCTTTTTCGCCTCAGGGAACTCCCGCGCCTCGATCACGCGGCCCACACGGAGCTCCACTTTCAAAAAGTCGTCGAAGGTGATCATGCGGGTGATTTTTCCATCGTGGAGAGGCGCTTACTCGCCGATGCACCACAGAAACTCCTGTCGGGTGGGGCTGGTCTTGGCGGAGCGGAGGCAGTCTTTGCTTGCTGATTAAACAGGTCAATCCCAGATTGCCCTCCGGCTTTACATCAAACTCCAGGGTAGCTCAACGCCAGAGCGCTCGGCTGCTTACCGAGAGGGAGCTGGTTCAACTCCAGCCCCTGGATCCCATCTTCACCATGCCCGCACCGATAGAAGCAAATCCAGGCTACGCATCCGGCCAACTGAGCAAAGCTCTAAAGACCGCGGACACACATGGTGACCCGGTGGTGCGGGAACGTGCGCTGGCAAAGGCTGAGCAGTGGCAGAAGGTGCTGCAAGGCATGTGTGCCGGCTCGTTCGATATTGGATCGCGACGTCCGATGGCCAACGTGCCGACGTGGGCGACACCAGAAGTCGTCACGGGTGGATTCGTCACCGGCAGTTTGCTGGCCGGTGGACCGCTGGGCGAGCATGAACTGGCTATCCTCGAAAGTCTGGGTGGAACCATCGAGCGTGGACGACAGATAGTGAATGAGTTCTTCCTCACCGCCCCAGGCCTGACCATCCTCACTGAATGGCTTCACAATGGGTGCTATGAGATCCACGTGCCGGAAGAGGGAGCCTTGTTGGTTGTAGCATGGTTGATGGAAAATGAGCAGCCCGCTTCCGCGGCGTCGATCATCCAAGAGATTTCGCCGTTCTTTGACCGCCTGCGTTTTTATCCTGTTCCGGCAGCAGAGCCTCGAATGGGCGGTGCGGAGGTTTCCATTCAAACGACACGCGAAGCCATTGCTGCCTTGAACCGTGTCGCAGACCACAAGGCCTTCAGCGTGCAGAAGGAAATGATCTGCATCTGGACGCCGATGATGGACCGGCTAGTGGAGCTCCTGCTTGAAACCGTCGAAGGGGAGCCCCCTGATCTGGCTCGCGATGAAAACGGGCATCCGTTGCCCGTGGATGCCAAAGGTCGCTTTCCAGTAATTGGTGGCTGGCCCTGCAAAAGTATCCACCCCGGATGGACAAACCGTGTGGCCGCTTTGCTGGAGGAGTATCGTCGTGTTCGAGGTGTGCATCGTTTGTGCATGAAGCCAGACCGGGCTGATGACAACTTCCGTCAGTTGCGCGACATCCTCACAGATGTTCTCCCCGATATTGGCCGTCTTCACCCTCGTGACTTGGGACGGATTCGAATGATTGTCGCCCGGTATCTGGCAAAACATGGACAGCCCGGTTCACAACAGCGTCAGCGGCTGCGTGCAGAACAACTCCGATCCGTCGTCGCGCCCCTCCATAGCCAGCTCGCTCAAGTCGTCGTCCGCAGGCTGAAAGACTTGCCTCTGGATGTGGGCATTTCCGATCCATCCCCGTTCCTGCAGCCGGTGAGCAGGGAGGAACTTCCCGCTGCCCTGCCAAACCAGGCGTTGCCGGAGTCCATCGCATGGAAGGTCACCCGTGCTCAACGTGACAGCATGACAAACCTCGTCACTATGGGCGTCATCACCTCTGGTGAGTCGCTCGCCTTGGTGTTGCCCAAGGTGACCGCGGAAATCGATGCCTTGGGGATAGCGGATGAATCTCTTCGCCGGGTTTACGCGGAACTTTATCGCTCCTTCCGAAAACGTCGCTCTCTATTGCTTCTCAACTTGGAAAGCCAGGTGCGTCTTGAGGAACTGCCATGGGTTGCGGCCACCAAGCCTTGGCGTGCTCAAACTCAGGAAACGCGCGTGGTGGCTGCGGCGGCTTTGAGAGAGATCAGCACGATTGCTCTGTCGTCATTTCCTGAAACCATCGTTCCGAATCGTCTGGTTCGGGAGCTGGCAAATCTGGCGAAGCAGGCAGGACTGGACCTTCCGCTGGTTGAAGAGATCGCCGCGGACATCTTCATGGGTGAGTTCGGTCCCAAGTTCCTCCGGGCTGCCAAAGCAGCAGCGGATGAACTCAAAGAGACTCTTTATCAAACCTACTATCAGGCTGACTTCGCTGCCATCAGCAAGATGCCAGATCCAACACCCGAGAAAATGCCGCGTTTTGCTGCCTGGTGGAGTAGAGCCAGTCAGCAAGCCCTCGATCCTTTCAGCCAGCTTTGCTCAAAGCGCACCGAGGCAGATGCTGCTCCATACCGCGGTGTCGCCGCGAATGGCATGATGATCGAACAACAGCAGATCCTCACGACCCACAACCTCTCTGTCTTGATGAAAGGATTGAATCTGCCCGTTCAACGCCTAGCCGCAGCCCAGCGTTGCTGGAGGTGGATCATTCGACGCTTAGGGCAGAAAACAACTAGTCACCATGCACGACTCATCATGGTGAAAAACACTGCCTATGCGTGGCGACAGATGATTTACTTCCTTTCTGGTCTTTCAAAAGCCGCTCAAATGGACTTTTTAGCATTCATGAGGGCAATGCTTTACAAGGAGCCTGAAAAACTAGGCCAAGCTGTCGATCCCGCCATCCGAGGTCTGCATCTTGCCATCCTTGGATCACCACCACAGTCTTCCGCAGATTCAAAGCTATTCCTTGGGTGGACGACCGGTAGCCACTGGCTCATCGAGAAACTCGGTGAGTAGTGAACGGATCCCTTGCCCCGCGCCTCACTCGCCGATGCACCACAGGAACTCCTGCCGCGTGGGGCTGGTCTTGGCGGAGCGGAGGTAGATGCGATTGTCGCAGATGGCGGGCGTGCTGAAGGATTCGTCGCCGAGCTGGTTTTGGCCGAGGAGGGTGAATTTCTCCGGCGTGGCCTCGAAGACGGAGGTGACGCCGCCTTTGCTCGTGACGTAGATGCGCGAGTCGGCCATGACGGGCGAGCCGTAGAATTCGCGATCGACTTTTTCGCTCCAGCGCTCTTCGCCGGTGGCGGAGTTCCAGCAGGCGGCCCGACCGGCATCGCCGACGGCGAAGACGTGGCCGCTTTTCACGATCATGGAGGGCACATAGGTCTGCGTGACATTTTCCCACGCGATCTTGCCGCTGCCATCGGCTTCCAGGGCCATGGTGTGGCGCTTTGGATAACCGCCGCCGAGGAAAACGCGGCTGCCGTCCGTCACAGCGGTGACGACGGTCTCCTCCGTGCTGCCGTCGATGCTCCAGAGCTTTTTGCCGGTGAGCGGATCGAAGCTCTCGACCTTGTTGCAGCCTGCGAGCACGGCCTGGACCTTGCCTGCGGCATTCACGATGCCCGGCGTCGCATAATTCGCCACTGGCGGGCGATCTTGCTGCCACACGATTTCGCCCGTGAGTTTGTTGAGGCCGGTCATCTTGCCGCCGCCGCGATGATCGGCGGAGACGAGCACGATGTTTTGATAAATCACCGGCGAGGAGCCAAAACCCTGGTGCACCTGGAAATCGCACACGCGACGCTGCCAGAGCTGCTTGCCGCTCAAATCGAGCGCGGTGGTGAAAATGGCGCCGTTGTTCAAGAAGTTCACGAACAGCCGCTCGCCATCGCTCACGACATCCGACGAGGCCTGCGACGAGATTTTGTGGCCTTTCGTGTTCAGGTTTCCGCGATGCACGACGGTCTCCCAGCGCGATTTGCCCGTCGCACGATCAAAACTGAGCACGAGCTGCTCCTCCGTCTCCACATCGGCCGTCGCCAGCAGCACCTGATCACCCACGACAATCGGCGAACCATGCCCGCGACCGCGCACGGCGGCCTTCCAGACGAGGTTTTCGCTCTCGCTCCATTTCACCGGCAGTTTTTGTCCGGGAGCCGCATGACCATCGCCCGTGGGACCGCGCCATGCGGGCCAGTCAGCAGCGAAGATGGAAGTGGTGGTGATGACAAAAGCAGTCAGGAGGGCGCGGGTGTTCATGAAGGGTGTGGATAACGCGACCAAGCGGCAAACGCTGTCACCTCACCCGCACCACGCTGACCTCATCAAACCATGCCGCGCCGTCGGCGTTGGAGTGGAGGATGACGCGCAGCCAGCGGACATTTGGTGGGATGGTGGTTTAGAGTTTCAACTCGGTCCAGTCGCCTTTGCCTTCGACTTCGTTGCTGATCGGTTGGGAGATGGCGTGGTAGTTCGTGTCGCTGAGTTCGAGCGTGAGATGACTGCGGCCTTTCTCCGTGCGGCTTTTCACCCAGGCGCTGGCGCGATAGACCTCGCCGGGGTTCACGCGCAAAGCGTTGCGCCATGGTTGACGCCACTCGATGCCTTTCTCCGGTGCCCAGAGCACCATCGCAGAGCGAGCGCCTTGCTTCACCGGCTTGTCCCAGTGCGTTCCGGCACGATACCACTCCGCGCGCCCCGTTTTGTCGTTCAGATCGAGCCAGCCGATGCACCAGCCCTCCGCGTTTTCATCGCCTGCTGTTTCGAACGACGGATTGAAGACGAGGTTCACGCCCGTGGCATTCGGTTTCGGCTGTGGGAAGGGTTTCGGAGCAAAACTCAGCGCCGTGAGCAACATGTCCGTGCAGACGTGCGCGGCGGCGCTCGCGCTTTTACGGGCTGCGGCGTCCATTTCGGCCGCGAACTCGTGTTTGGCCGTCAAAACGGCCCGCACGGCCTCTTTCGGATACGGATCGCCTTTCGACAGCCGCTTTAGAAGAGGGAAAGCCAAACGGTTTCGCAATCTACTGCTCCAGGATTTCGATCGCAGTCTATGCCTCGCCCACCGATCGCAGCAGCACAAACGCCGTGTGTTCAGCAACTCCGTAGCGGCCTTTGGCGGCGAGCGTGCTGAAGGCTTCGGCCACAGAGGGGATGAGTCCTTGTCGTTTGGCAGCGACCATCAAAGCGGGCAAGGCAACACAGGTGAGCCCAAGGGCTTCGGCTTGCCGGCGTCCTTTCTTGTCATCGAGCAAAACGAAATCGGCACTCATGTCGACAGCCAAGGCAATCGCCTCGGCTTCTCCGGCATCCACAGCGATGCGCAAGGCATCGAGAAGCGGGTTTTGTTTCACAGGCTCCACCAAGCACCATGCAGGCAAGGCAGGGTGAAACTGAAGCAGTTCATCAGCGACGGCCTGCGGAATCCGGACTTCACCAAACAGCCCCGGGAGAATGTGTTCCATTTCAGCCTTGATGAGGCTGGTGAGTGCCGTGGTATCGCTGACGACAATCACGCGTGCACAGGGGATGGGTGAGCGGGCCAGTGACGATTGATCGCCTCAATATCATGGCCGGCTTCTTCGACGCTGTAGGGCATCGGAAGTCCCATCTCGTGAAGCCGCTGCATGAACCCTGGCTTGGACAGTCCGAGTGCTTCTCCCGCCTGGCCCAAGCTCAGCCTTCCTTGATAAAACAAGCCCACGACCAAACAGGAGATCAACTCAGGCGTCGTGCATTCTGCCTGGGCTGCCAGCTTGTCTGGAACTTGGAGTGTCATAGGGGAAGGCTACGGGATGAAACCTGGTTTTCAAGCTGTCAGTGCTTGCGTTGCGCCTCACTTCCCCGTCGGCACCGGCGGACGATGCCGGTCGATCATCGAATGGAAATCACCGAGGTTATAGGGGCCGTAATAGGCTTGATTGAGATCGACTTCGGCGACGACGACGGAGCCCCATTGCTCGCCCTTGGCGAGGGGGCGGCCGCCTTGATCGTAGATGGCGGAGTGCATCCAGCCGGCGTCGTGATTCATGAAGGTGCTGCTGACGACGAAGACGTGGTTTTCACAGGCCCGGGCCTGGGCGAGGAGCGGATTGCAGCCCCACACGGGCCACGCGATGACTTCCGCGCCGTTCTTCGTGAGCTCGCGGGCGACTTCGGGGAAGAAGCCGTCGTAGCAGACCATGAGGCCGACTTTGCCGAAGGCGGTGTCAAAGACGGGATAGTCCTGGCCGGGTGCGATGCCTTTCGCGGCCTCGCCGGGTGGCAGGGAGACTTTGCGGTATTTGCCGATGAGCGCGCCATCGGGACAGAGGAGCACCGCCGTGTTGTAGATGAGGTGAGCGTCGCGTTCGTAAAGACTGAGCACGACGTGCAGGCGGTGCTGTTTGGCGAGTTCGGCGAAGTAAGTGGTCGAAGGGCCGGGGATGGGTTCGGCGATGTCCTCGGGCTTTGCCTTCACATTCGCGCTGGGGACCGTTTCGCCGAGCACGACGAGGTCGGCGTGCTTTTGCGCGGCCTCGGCGATGAGCGGGGCGAATTCGGCGCAGTTTTCGCGCGGTGATTTACCGGAGGGCCGGTGATGGATGGTGGCGAGGCGCACCTTCCGCGGCGCAGGTGCCTCCGTGGCGGCAAAAACGGCTCCACGCCACTCGACGCGGCCTCCCGGTGCCCATTGCAGATGCAGCTCGACGATGGCCTTCGCGGCCTTCGACGGCGCGCGATACACGCCGCTGACCGTAGTCCAGCCCTCGGCGTCCGTTTGGCCATCGGCGGGATACTCGGGCTCGGCGCTGGGCATGGGCAGGCCGGGCGTGAGATACTCCGGCGCGGCGTCCATTTTCACACCGTTGCCTTTTTCGTCCTGCCACACGATACGCACGAGGCAGCTCTGACGCAGGTTCGTGACGCCGGTGGTTTTGCGCCTTGCTTCGAAGCGATAAAACGAGCCGCCCTTCACCTCGAAGCTCTTTTGAAACCAGCCGTCGAGGCCTTCACGCTCGTCGTGGGTGATGATGAGCGTGTTCTCGCCTCCGCTGCTGAACTGCGGCTGGATCTCATCGCGCGGGCTTTCGGCGGTCCAGCCGTGGAAACCGGCCGCGTGGAGGGAGGCGGCGAAAAGAAGGCAAAGAAGGGTTTTCATGAGCGCGTGGTGACCTCGGTAAAACGCGCCTCGTAGTCCTTGTGATTCGTGCCCATGAGGCGGTCCCAGTAGTTGAAGTAGAGGCCGTAGTTGCCGCGCATCTTTTCGTGATGCTGGATGTGGTTGGTCGGCGTGTTGAGAACCTTGCCCAGCCAGGAGCGCATCATCCACCTGGGGAAGTATTCATAGCCGGTGTGGCCGATGACATTGAAGATGATCTGCCAGACCATGAAGGCAAAAAAGGCCAGCGGATGCATGGGCACGGTGAAGACGAGCAGCGGGAAGATGCCGGCCTGCACCGCGGCCTCCAGCGGCGCAAAAGAGTAGGCGGCCCAGGGCGTGGGATTCGTGCTCTCGTGATGCACTCGGTGGAAGAGCTTGAAGAGCCGCCGGTGATGCATGAGCCGGTGCGTCCAATAAAACCAGGTGTCATGCACGATGATGGCGATGCCGACGCTGGCCACGAACCAGCCCCAGCCATGCACGTCGATCTTTCGATACATCTGCCAGCCCCATGTCCTGCCGGCCAGGATGGTGGCAACCCCAACGAGGCCGTAAATGAGCGCGGTGAGCAGGGACCACTTCATCTCCCGCCGCACATCGGCGGCGGCTGGGGTCTTTTGAATGATCTTCCGCCTCCACCAGTGCCTTTTGAAGATCACATAGGCCAGCAGCCACGCGATGCCGGCAACGAGCGCATAACGCAGCCAGTTCTCGATGGCGATGCCGAGAAACATCTGTGCCGACTTGGGCCAGCTTTGCGAAATGAAGAGATCACGGAGCATTGGGAATCATCATGGCTTCGTCTTTCGTCTCCGCATGCCACTTTTTGAAGGCTGACATGAGACGTTCGAGGTGCGGTTTGGCGGCGGGATCGGTGGCGAGGTTGTGGAGCTGGCCGGGATCGTTTTGGAGGTCGTAGAGCTCGATGAGGAGCGGATTTCCGCCAAGCGCATGCGGGTCCATCGTTTGCAGCATGCGGTAGGCCTCGGGGAGGTCGGCTTTGCGGCGCACGAGTTCGCCATAGACGCGATTGATCCACGGTTTCATGTCGCGCAGGTCGGCGTTGATGACTTTGGGCTCATCGAGGCGGCTGCGGAGGATCAGGTGATGGGTGGCATCAAGCACGGCGCGTTCTTCCATGCCGCGTTTTTGATTCAGCGAGCGGCCGGAGACCTCGGCGAAGATGAACTCATGCCCTTGGGCATCGCTCTGGCCTTCAATGAGCGGTTTGAGGCTCTTCCCGTGCAAAGGAGCGTCGTAGGCGATGCCGAGCACGTCGAGCAGCGTGGGCAGCAAATCGAGCTCGCTGACCAAGGCATCGCTGACGCACGGTTTCGCACCCGGAAGACGAATCACGAGCGGAACATGCAATCCGAAGTGGTAGGGCGTCATTTTGCCATGCGGATAGGCCGGACCGTGATCGCCCATGAAGATGACGATCGTGTTCGACTCTGCTCCGGATTCGCGCAGCGCATCAAGGGCCTCGCCGACGGCTTGATCGGCTTTTTGCACGCCGTCGAGGTATTCGGCCCAGTCGCGACGAATGACCGGCGTGTCGGGCAGATGCGGCGGCAGCACCACTTGGGCCGGATCGACGCTGATGGGCTGCTTCTCGCTGTTCACAAACGGGCGATGCGCCGAGGTGATGGTGTTGTGCATCAAGAACCACGGTTTGCCCGCCGCGCGTTTGATCGTGCCGTTCAGCGCCTGCTTGGCGGGCACTTTCGGGAAGAAGTCGTGATACGGAAACCGCTCGTTCGGTGAGAGATGCAGCTTTCCGCTCACGGCGGCGTGATAACCAGCCTGCACGAGCACCTCGACGAGCGTGGGCGCGGTGCTGCGGATGCGCGTGTGCAGGTAAGGCGGCGACTTCTTCTCCGCGTCGGTGAGTTTATCGGCGTGCTTGAGGTAGTTGTTCGTGTTGTTCACGAGGCCGTTCACATGGCTGTGCAATCCGGTCATGATGCAGGCCTTCGACGCCGAGCACACCGGATACGCGACATACGCCCGCCGAAACAACGCCCCGCTCGCTGCGAGCGCATCCATGCGCGGCGTCTGGATGTCCGTGCGGCCGAGGGCGCTCATTTGCGCGCCCTGATCCTCGGTGAGGATGAAGAGGATGTTCGGCTTCGCGGCGAATAGGGATGGAGCCAGCGCGAAGAGAGACAGCAGTAGAGCCAGACGGATCATGGCAGTTTCGGCCTCACCGGCGTCTGCGTGCCTTTCTCGACCGGATAGACGGCGTTTTGCGCCTCAAGACCGGCGATGAGGCCCTGCATCATCTTTTTCAATTCGGCAGGATGGCTCTTGGCGAGGTCGTTTTGCTCGAAGGGATCGTCCTTGAGGTTGTAGAGCTGGTAATGGCTACCGCCGGACACCTCCGTGGGGAAGTAGTGGTAGATCACCTTCCATTCTCCGTCGCGGAAGGTGGTGAAGTAATCTGTGCGATGCGGCGAGTGCGGGTAGTGCATGAGGAACTTCTCATCGCGGCCGCTGTCCGGCTTCGCAGTGAGCAGCGTGTCGAGTTTTTTGCCATCGACGATGTGCGAGGAGGGCGTCTGCACGCCAGTGAGGCCGAGGATGGTGGGAAACATGTCATACACGGCGGCCTGCTGGCTCTGGATGGCGTTTGGAGCGATGGGAAGGCGCTTTTGATGCTCGTTGGCCGCGTCCGGCTTCGCCCAGGCGGCGATGAAGGGCACGCGCATGCCGCCCTCGTAGTGGGAGCCCTTTTTGCCACGCAAGGGCGCGGCGCAGGCCACCTCGTGCTGGTGGCCCAGCGGCGCGTCGCTGCCATTGTCGCCGAGGAAAAGCACCAGCGTGTTTTCAGCAACACCGAGCGTGTCGAGATGGTCGAGCACATCGCCGAGAGATCTGTCCATGCCCTCGACCAGTGTGGCGAAGGCCTGCGCCTGTGGAGGCTTGCCGCTGCTGGCGTAGTTCGCGGCAAAACGCGGGTCGGAATCAAAGGGGGCATGCACGGCATACTGCGCGAAGTAGAGGAAGAAGGGCTTTTTCTCCTTCACCGCATCACTGACGTGCGCCTTGGCCTCAAGGGTGAGCGCCTCGGTGAGAAAGATGTCCTGGCCGTGGTATTTTTCGAGACCCTGGACGGCATGGCTGCCGCGTTTGGTCTTGCCTTTGCCCTTGGCGGGCCGGTCGAAGTTTTGTTTCCCGTAATAACTGCCCGGTGCACCGATGGACCCGCCGGCGACATTGATGTCGAAGCCGATCTTCGACGGATCGGCAGCAGGGAAGGCACGCGGGGCGAAGTGTCCCTTGCCGACGTGGATCGTGCGGTAGCCGCCGCTTTGCAGCAGGCTGGCAAGCGTCACATCACCGGGCTTCAAGCCCTGCCAGTTCCAGTCGTGCGGCCCCTGCGGCCCGGCGTTGTCGTTGTCGGGATTGATCCAGTTCGTCGTGCGATGCCGCGCGGCATTCTGACCGGTCATGATCGAGATGCGCGTGGGCGAGCACACGCTCATGGCGCAGAAGTTGTTGAAGCGGACTCCCTTCGCCGCGAGGCGCTCCATGTTCGGCGTGCGGTAGAATTCGTTGAGCAGGTAGCGCTTTGGTTTCCCCGCCGCATCGGTCAAAAACGGCAGCGAGGTGTCCATCACGCCCATGTCATCGACGAGCATGATGACGATGTTCGGCGCTGTGGCCGCGCAAAGCGGTGCGGCGAGCGTAAGGAGGCAGAGGAGCAGGCGTTTCATGGACCGTTGGGAACGGCCCCCAGCATCACCTTTTTCAATCAATGCCCGCGAGCTTCATTGCGTAGGCCAGTGTGTCGATTTCGGCGGGTGATTTGTCGCGGCGGATGGCTTTGATGCGGGGGAAACGCATGGCGAGGCCGCTGTTGTGGCGGTCGCTGGGCTGAATGCTGTCGAAGGCGATTTCGAGCACGATTTGCGGCACCACGGTGCGCACGCGGCCTTTCTGGCTAAGCGTGGTCTGCGTGAAATGCTCGGTGAGTTCCTCGATCTCGGCATCGGTGAGGCCGCTGTAGGCTTTGCCGATGATTTTGAGCGTGTTGCCGTCGGTTTCATCGCGCACGGCGAAGGTGTAATCGCTCAACACATGACTGCGCTTGCCGTGACCTTGCTCCGCTTTGACGACGACTACATCGAGCGTGGCAAAGGCCTTCTTGAGCTTCAACCACGACTTGCCGCGACGTCCGGGCGAGTAGCTGCTGGCGGCGTCTTTGGCGATCAGGCCTTCGTTTCCGCGTCGGCGGGCGGCGAGGAAGGCGGCTTCGATCTCCTCGGCATTCGCGGCGTGAATGACGTGAATCGTTTCCAGGCCCACCGGCATCGAAAGAGCCTCCAATTCGGCCCGGCGTGCCTCCAAAGACTGTTCGAGCAACGAAACGCCGTTTTTCCACAGCAGGTCGAAGACGACGTATTTCACGCTCACCTCGCTTGGGAGGAACAGATCGGCCTGATCGCGTCGGCCGAGTCGTTTTTGCAGATCGAAGAAGGTCAGCTTTTTGCCTTCGGCGTGCGCAATGATCTCGCCGTCGAAAATGACGTCCTCGCTCAAAAGTCGCATCGAGGCCGCAACTTCGGGAAACTGGCCGGAAATGGGTTTGAGGTCTCGCGTGAAGATTTCGACGCGATCCGCGCTGCGATGCACTTGAGCGCGAATGCCGTCGAATTTGTCCTCCAGCCATACTTTCTCGCCTGGAAGACGTTCGCGGATGGCCTGCGCGGTTTCTTCCGGCGAGGCGAGCATGACTTTGATGGGCACGAACAGCCTCGGCGCGGCTTCGTGAAGCTTGTGAGCCTTCGCGAGCAAGGCGGCGGCGCTGATGTCACCGCAAAGCATCGCGGCCTCGCGCACGTCATCGGCCTGCGCATCAAACGCAGCGGCCACGGCTTCCTCGATGAGGCCTTCTTTCGATCCCATGCGCAGTTCGCCGGTGAGAAGCCGCACAAGCCACGAACCGGCAGAGGCGCTGAGGTGTTGCAACCGTGCTTTGAGCAGGCTCACGCGTTCCATCTGGCTGCCCGCGTGGCGAAGTCGCTCAAAAAGCTGAGCCACATCGGCGAGATCGCATTTCTCTGCCGTGAGCGTGGCTCGCTGCAAAACCAGGAAGGCTGTGCGGCCCGCATCCGCCTGCGAACGCGAGATGGCGCGATATTCGGCCTCCTTCAGCCCGCTGAGCTCCATCAGCGAGCGTTTGATCAAGGCCCAGCCCGTGTTCAACGCGCCCTCGCCCGTGCTGCCGCTCGAAAACAACGCTGCGAGCTTCAATTCATCATCGCTGAGCCCTTTCAGCAACGCCGCGAGCAGCTCCACCTTCTTCAATCGCGACGAAACCTCCGCCGTCTGCGCACAAACCCGCGCCCACTCGATGAAGCTGCCTTCGCCCCACGATTCGTCCTCCGACTTGGAACCTGAAACTTGAAACTTGGAACCCTCGATGCGCAGCTCGAGCTGATCATCCCCCTCCAACGTCCACGCCTCCACGCCACGCGTGCGCAGTTCCGCGGCAAATTCACGCGTGTAACCATGCACGAGCCACACGCGGCGAGGCTTCACCAGCTCGACCGTTTCAAGCAGCTCCGGATGATCGGCGTGATCGCTGAGCGGGAAGACTTCATCGACTTGATAACGAAACTTCGCACCAAGCGTGAGCGCCCAGCCGCTGAGCATCGCGGTGCGGCAGACTTTGAGTTTTTTCAGCGCGAGCGACTTGCCGTTGCTCGGCGGAAAGATGAGCACGTGACCGAGGGCCTCGGCGGCATCGAAAAGGCGGAACTGCGGCAGTTTGCCCAGCAGCGGCGCGACGGCGCGGGTCATGTCCCACACGGTCTTGTGCAGCATGACGGGATGCCCGGTCCCGGCGAGCGCACAGAGGATCTCCTGCGCCTTGCCGAGCGAGTAACCGAGCAGGACCGGGATGCCGCCGTCCTCAATGGTCTCCTGCACCCACTTCAGCACCTGCGCGACGATTTGCGGCACGGGTGGAAAGGCATACTGCGGCAGTCCAAAGGTGCACTCCATGATGAGCGTGTCCGCGTGCAGCAGCTCGCAACGCTCGGAGCTGAGGCCCTGGCGCAGTTTGTAGTCGCCGGTGTAAAGCAGCGTGGCACCGTCCGACTTCCGCGTGAGATGCAGCATGGCGGAGCCGATGATGTGACCCGCGGGCAGCAGTCGCAGTTCCCAGCCTTCCCATTCGATGACCTCGCGCATCGGCAGCGCCCGCACCTCTCCCTCGTTTTTGAAGCCGTAACGCGTCTTCATGAGGTCGCGGGTGGTCTCGGAGCAAAGCGTGAGCTCATGCCGCGCGACGTGATCGCTGTGCGCATGCGAGATGAAGGCGCGCTTCACGCCAAAGTGCGGATCCAGCCACAAATCCGGCTCCGGGAGGTAAATCCCGTTGCGGTGGACGACTTCGATGAGCGGCGGCATGCGGAGAAACTACGGCTGCCGGCGATGTTTGGACGTGTCGGGCCCCTTTACACCGCGTCCGCGGCCAATGCGGCGTTGCCGATGATGCCGGCCTCGTTGCTGAAGCGCGCTGGCAAGATTTGCAGGCGCTCCCACACGACGGTGCTGAGCATGCTCTGCACCTTGCGCTTTAGCGGGTCAAAAATGAGGTCGCCGGCCTGCGCCACACCGCCGCCGATGACAAAGGCGTCCGGATTGAGCAGCCAGGCGATGCTGGAGAGCGCGGTGCCGAGCCAGTCGGCGATCTCGCCCCAGATCTGGCGCGCGATGTCGTCGCCGATCTGCGCGGCGGCAGCGATCATTTTCGGCGAGCAGTCCTCGATGTCCTTCTCGATGCCAGCCTCGGCGTAGCGCTGCACGGCGTGCTCGGCGATCTGCTGGTTGCCGGTGTACTTCTCCAGCGCGCCCAGATTGCCGTAGTGGCCGGGTTTGCCGTCGAAATGGATGCTCATCTGGCCGATCTCGCCCGCCGCGAAGCCGCTGCCGCGGTACATGCGGCCGTCGAGCACGATGCCACCACCGATGCCGGTGCCCATGGTCAGTCCAATGACGTTTTTCAGCCCGCGTGCCGCGCCGTAGCGAAACTCGGCGTAGGTCATCGCATTCGCGTCGTTTTCGACGAGCACCGGCAGGCCGGTTTTTTCGCCGAGGATGGCCTTGAGCGGCACATGCTTCCAGCCGGGCACGTTGGTGAGCTCATGGACGAAGCCATGGTCGAAATCGACGAGTCCGGGCACGCCCACGCCGATGGCGCAGATGTCGGCGTGCTTCTCGCGCAGTCTGGCGACGCGCGCGGCCATCTCGCCGATGAGCGCGGCCGGGCCGGCGAAGTTCGCGGTGGGGATGGGTTCGTCAGTGACGAGCAATTCATCACCGCGGCACACGCCGAGTTTCACGGACGTGCCGCCGAAGTCGATGCCGATGGAGGTTTTGGCTGGTGCGGACATGCAAGAACCCGCCCGATCAGGCGGGGGCGCGGAGATTGCTGCCAAACGAAGGGCGCGCAAGGCCAATCCTGAGGACCGGACGGCCTCACTTCGACTCCGGGACGTAAAACCGCCCCATGACCTCCAGAACCTTCGCGCGCAGCTCGTCGCCGTTGATCCCGCCATTGTGGCGGAAGACGATCTCGCCGCCCGGGGCCACGAGGATCGTGTGCGGAATCGGCCCGGGCCATTCGGGATCGAGCGCCTTGATCAGCTCGTCGTGGCTGGCGCCTTGGAAAACGTAGGCGTTGCCCTTGCGGCCCTCCTCTTTCAGCGACGGCTTCAGCTTGTCCGGTACGATGGCGTTTCTCTCCTCCAGGAAGGCCTTCACGTCCTTGACCGCCTTCGGATCGTCTATGCTGATGCTGATGAACTCAAAGTCGCGCAGGCCGAATTTCCGCTGTGTGGCCACCAGCTCCGGAAACTCTTCCACGCACGGCCCGCACCATGTGGCCCACACATTGAAGAGGCGCAGCTTCTTCGTGGCGTTCCTGCGCAGCGCGGCCACGCCCGCGGCATTGATCGTCTCGACCTCCACGCTGCCCTTTTCCCACTTCTCGTTGTCCGCGGCCACGGCCTTGCGTTTCTCGATCCACTTCGTCGAGCAGCCGTGCGGCTTCGTCTCGGCCACAGGCACGTTTTTGCCTGCGATCAGCGCCTCAACGGCCCTCCGCGCGTCCGGCGCGGTCACCGTGGCCTCATCCGCATAGCGCGAGTCATCGAGACGGCCCTTGTAGCGCAGTTTGCGCGCCTGATCGAAGAGGAAGACATGTGGTGTCGCCAGGCAGCCATACGCCTTCGCCACCGCCTGCGTCTCGCCGTCGAAGAGGTAGGGGAAATTGAACTTTTGCTCCGCCGCGTGGCGTTTCATCTCGGGGAAGCTGTCGTTGTATTTCGAGTAGCCCAGCTCGTCCGGCCGCAGCGCGCCGGGATCGTTCGGATTGATCGCCACGACCTGGAGTTGGCCTTTGAAGTTGCTCGCGATCTTCTTCAACCGGCCCTCCACCGCCTGCGAAGTGGGGCAGTGATTGCTGATGAAGGCGATCATGAGCAGCTCCGCCTTTGCATACTCCGCCAGCGAGTGTTTCTCCTCGTCGATGCCAATCAACTCGAACGCCGGCGCCGCGTCGCCGATGTTCAGCGTCTTCAAACCCGGCACATCCTCGGCCAAGGCGAGTGTCGTGAGCAAAACGAGGGCGGTCAGCGCAGAGGTTTTCATTCGGTTTGAAATTCAATTCATCAACGCCGCGCGCAAGCGCATCCTTGCCCGGCCCACCCGTGGGTTGCGTGTTTGTAGCCTGGGCTTCAGCCCGGTTCTGCGCTGCTGTCCCGTGCACGCGTGGGTTGCGCTCCGTCTTGTGGCAGGAATGGTGCACGGTTTGAAGCCCTGGCTGCTCAGTTTTCTCGTGATCGCCACCACCGCGCAGGCCGGTGCGCCCTGGTCATGGTTGAATTCGCGGCTCACACGCCTGGATGATGAGCATCAGTGGCTTCATGCGGCGCTCGAAGCCTTGCCGCCCATGCCGGTGCCTCAGCCACATGAGCATGCGGGCTTTCACAGCGGCATCACCGCGCAGCCGGACGCGGCGCGGTGGATTCAGATCGATCTCGGCATGGAACGCGCGCTGGATGCCGTCGTCGTCATTCCGGCGATGCTCGGCGCGGCGGAGGCGCACGGTTTCCCACGCCGCTTCCGCATCGACGTGTCGAATGATCCGCTCTTCGCTGAATCCACCACGCTGCTGGATCAAACTCATGGCGACGTGGAGATGCCGCTCGCTCCTTGGCATGTTCCCGCGCTGAATGTGAAAGCGCGGCATGTGCGTTTCACCGCCACGAAGCTGGTGCCGAAGCCGCGTCTCGCGAACCAGTTCATCTTCTGCCTCGGCGAATTGCTCGTTTTCAGCGGCGGTCGCAATGTGGCTCTGCATGCTCCCGTGCTTGCGCCAAAATCCGTCGAGACGCTGCCAACGTGGTCGCCAAAGCACGTCGTGGACGGCTGCCATGCGCTCGGTCTGCCGCTGCGCGCCGACGCCGTGAACGGCAACGGCTGGCACAGCGCCATTTTCACCCGCGCAGACTCCACGAGCTGGGTGTGCGTCGATCTCGGCTCCGTGCGCGACCTCGACGAGATCCGCCTCATCCCCGCGCATCCGCGTGACTACCCGGACCGCTTCGGTTTCGGCTTCCCGCAGCGCTTCAAGGTCGAGGCGGATGAAACAATCATCTTCGACAGCACCACCGCCGATTTCACCAATCCCGGCGACACTCCCGTGGCCTTTCCCACGCCCGGTTTGCGCGCACGCCGTGTGCAGATCACCGCCACACGCCTGTGGGAGCGCAGCGGCGATTTCGTCTTCGCGCTCGCGGAGCTGCAAGCCTTCGCCGCTGGTCAAAACATCGCGCGCGATGCCACGGTGACGAGTTCTGACAACACGCTCACCGCAGCATGGAATCACGCGAACCTCGTTGATGGCCGCGCCAGCGCCGGTGTGCTGCTCGACGAGGCCACATGGCTCGCCGATCTGTCAAAACGACGCGAGATCGAAGGCCGTCTGGCCTTTCTCGACATCGAGATCAGCCTCGCGATTCGTAAAGCGCAGGAGCGCGCCATTTATTGGTCCCTCGCCCTGGCCGCCCTCGGCATCATCGCCGCCCTCGTCTTCCTGCTCCGTCTGCGCCGCGCACGTCGTCTTGAAATGGAGGCGCTGCGCGACCGCATCTCGCGCGATCTGCACGACGAGATCGGCAGCCACCTCGGCAGCATCCGTTTGATGTCCGAGCTGGCCCTGCGCGAGAGCGGTGACAGCGAATCGCTTCAAGAGATTCATCGTCTCGCCGGTGAGGCCGCTGAATCCATGCGCGGCATCATCTGGCTGGTGCGCGAGGGCGATGCGCCGAAACTCACGAGCCTCGTCGAGGCCATGCGCCAGAGCGCAGCCAGTCTGCTCAAAGGCATCGAATGGACGCTCGAAGCGCCCGAAGGCGATGATGCGACCACCGCGTCGCTTGAGTTCCATCGTCAGGTGTTTCTGTTCTTCCGCGAGGCCGTCCACAACATCGCACGCCATGCCAAAGCGACACGTGCGATCCTGCAAATCACCTGGCAGGCCGGAAAGCTGCGCCTGGTGATCAAGGACAACGGCTGCGGCTTCGATGTGAACGCCATCACAGCCGGAAACGGCCTCGCCAACCTGCGGCATCGCGCCGACACACTCGGCGGCACGATGCAGATCGACAGCGCGGCTGGAACCGGCACGCGCATCACCCTGGAGGCTCCTTTCTCGTGAAAACCATCTGGATCATCGAAGACCACGCCGCCTTCCGCCGAACGCTGGTCCGCGTCTTGAATTCAGAACCCGATTTGAAATGCGCTCGCGACTTCGACTCCTGCGAAAAGGCCCTCGCCGCGCTCACCCGTGACGACGCGCCCGATTTGATCCTGCTCGATGTCGGCCTGCCGGGCATGAGTGGGATCGACGGCATCCGTTTGATCAAGGAACGTTCACCGAAGACGCTGGTTGTGATTCTCACCGTCTTCGAGGACGACGACAAAGTCTTCCAGGCCATCTGCGCCGGTGCGGCCGGATATCTCTTGAAAACCAGCGGCGCCGCTGACATCGCCCAGTCCGTGCGCGATGCCCTGGACGGTGGCTCACCGATGAACCCGCGCATCGCCCGTCGCGTGCTGGAGATGTTTTCCAAACTCGCGCCGAAACAAGGCGACGATGGCCTCAGTGAACGTGAGAAGGAAATCCTCCAGATCATGACCACCGGCCTGATCAAGAAGGAGATCGCCGACCGCCTCGCGCTCAGCGTGCACACCGTGGACACCTACCTGCGCCGCATCTACGAGAAGCTCGAGGTAAACACCCGCACCGGCGCGGTGGCCAAGGCTCTCAAGGAAGGACTGGTGTAATGCCTCTGGTTTTCAAAAGTGACAGTTTGTGAAGGATGATCGACTCGTGGCGTATCTGAAGACAGCCCATGCCTTTTCGTTTTCGTTCTTGGTCGTCGTTTGCCACTCTGAATCTTCTCCTCGTTTTTGCTGCTCCGGCCGCGGAACCGTTTGAGGCGTTTTTGGAGACGCATTGCGTCCGCTGTCATGGTCCTGAGAAGGAAAAGGGCGATCTGCGCATCGATCAGCTCTCGCGGGACTTCAAACTCGGCGCGGACACGCATCATTGGGCGGAGGTGATCGAGCAGGTGAACTCGGGCGAGATGCCACCGAAGAAGGAGAAGAAGCCGACGCAGGAGGAGATCGCGGCGTTTGTGACAGGACTCGATGCACGCATCAAAGAGGGCAAGGCGGCACGCATGGCGGCGCGGCCGGCGGTGGCGCATTACCGTCTGAGCCGGAAGGAGTATCAAAACACGGTCTATGACCTGCTCGGCGTGCGCTACGATCCCGCGAAGCCCGGCGAGCTAAACGAGGACACGCGCTGGCATGGCTTTGAGCGCATCGGCTCGGAGCTGTCGCTCTCGCCTTCGCATGTGGATCGCTACTATCGTGCGGCGGAGCTGGTGTTGGATCGGGCGTTTCCGACGGCGACGAGCGAGGCACGCAAGGTGCGCAAAACGGCGGTCGAACTGCGCTACGGGGACGGGAAGGCGCAACAGGCGGCGCTGGAGCGTTTCGGCATCAAGCGGCCGCTGCGTTATCTGCTGTTCCCAGGCACGACTCAAAATGCGCTCTCGCCAAACTGGTTTGGCAAGACAGGGCCGGAGCACAGCGGGCTCTACAAGCTGCGCATCCAGGCCAGCGGCATTCGTCCGCTCGGCGGGCAGACGGCGCACCTCAGCATCGGCAAACGGACGACCGAGGAGACGGTGGACGGGCTCATCGAGTTCGACATCACCGCGCCGGAGGACAAGCCGCAGGTGTATGAGTTCGAGGTCTTCCTCGAAATGCCCACGCAGCTCGATTTCTGCGTGGTGGCCACCGATGTGGTCGATCGCCGACAGGGTGCGGCTTTTCGCGGAGCGCTGACGAGCAGGGAGGGGCACCTTTTCACGCACAGCAGCGACACCGTGCTCCTGAATCCGAACGCGCCGCAGATGTTCGACGACAAGGGGAACGGTCTTTTCTCCACGGTACTGCTCGATTGGATCGAGTGGGAAGGCCCGCTGGTGTCCGAGGCCGAAAAATCACGCCGCAATGATGTCGTGCCGCCAGATGACGCATCGCCTGAAGTCGTCGCGGCGCATTTGCAGCGCTTCGCCGAGCGTGCTTGGCGTCGTGCGGTGAAAAGAGAGGAGCTGGAGGAGTATTTGAAGGCATATCAAGAGGAGCGCGAGGCAGGCGAGAAGCTGGCCGATGCGTATCGCGTGGCCTTGCAGGGCGTGCTGACCTCGCGGCACTTCATTTACATCGTCGAGGGCGATCCCGTGGCTCGCGAGCAACTCAACGACTCGGAGCTCGCCACACGCCTCTCGTATTTCCTCTGGAGCTCGATGCCGGACGACGCGCTCTTCGCCGCGGCGAAAGCCGGCACGCTGAAAGGCGACGCTTTGAAGAAGGAAGTCGATCGCATGCTTGCGGACGGCAAAGCGAGCCGTTTCATCGACGATTTCTCACGCCAGTGGCTGCAACTGCATCGCGTGGGCATGTTCCCGCCGGACAAAAAACTCTATCCCGCCTACGACGCCTGGCTGGAGGACAGCATGCGCAACGAGCCCGTGGAGTTCTTCCGCGAGATGTTCGCCAAAAACCTGCCCATCGACGCCTTCATCGAATCCGACTGGACCATCGCGAACGCGCGGCTCTGCGACTTCTATGGCCTGCCGGAGCCGAAGAGCGGCGGCTTCGAGCGCGTGTCGCTGAAACCCGAGAATCGGCGCGGCGGCCTGCTCACGATGGGCGCGGTGCTCGGCCTCACCTCCGACGGCACGCGTCATCGCCCCGTGCATCGCGGCGTGTGGCTCAGCGAGGTCGTGCTCGGCAAACCGCCGCCTCCGCCGCCTGCCAACGTGCCCGCCATCGAGCCCCCGACCCCGCAAAGCCCCAAGGCCACGCTGCGCCAAAAGATCGAAGCGCACCGCGAGGACGCCAACTGCGCCGCCTGCCACGCCAAAATCGATCCCCTCGGCCTCGCCTGGGACAACTACGACGCCATCGGCCAGTGGCGCACGCGTGAAAAAATCGCCGCCGGTGTCGGCGAGGACCCCTTGATCAATCCCGCCGGCAACATGCCCGACGGCCGCCCCTTCAAAGACGCCAACGACTTCAAACAACGCCTCCTCGAAGACCGCGACAAGGTCGCGCGCGGCTTCATCGAGCACCTCTGCACCTACGCCCTCCGCCGCGCCGTCGCCTTTGACGATCAAGACGACCTCAACGCCATCCAAGCCGAAGCGAAAAAGAGCAACTACCGCATCAAAGACATCGTGCGTGCCGTCGCTCTCTCCGATTTGATGAAAAAGCGCTGATCGGCCGCTCCACTGCTCCTATTCTCCACCACTCCATCACACCCCTTTCCATGAACATCCAAACCCAATCCTGGCTCCTCAATCGCCGCCACGCGCTCAAGGCGCTCGGCAGTTTCATCTCACTGCCGATGCTCGAGTGCATGGTGCCACTGCGTGCGGCCGAAAAGACCATCGCGACGACTCCGAAGCGCAGTGCCTTCATCTACCTGGCGAATGGCGTGCATTCGCTGAACTACCAGATCACGACGGCGGGTCGGGATTACAAGTTCTCGCGGTCATTGAAGCCGCTGGAGAAGCATCGCGACGTCATCACGCCGATCAGCGGGCTGCATCATCCGGGAGCGTTGAGCCATCATCACAACTGCATCTCGGTGTGGCTTACGGGCGGCAAGCTGGGGCCTTCGGACAAGAACACGATCTCGGTGGACCAAAAGATGGCGGAGATCACCGCCCCGCACACGCGTTACCCGTCGATGGAGGTCGCTCTGACGCAGGGTTCGCTGGCGTGGACGGCGGATGGCGTGCAATTGCCCGCGCTGCGGCGTTGCAGCGAGATTTTTGCTTCGCTCTTTGAAGAGCCGAAAGGCGGAAAAATGGCCCAGCGCCGAGCCTTGCGTCGCAAGGGCAGCGTGCTCGACGCAAACCTCGCCGAGGTGCGCCAGTTGGAGAAAAAGATGGGCGCGGAGGACAAAGGGCGCATGGAGCAATACCTTACCTCCGTGCGCGAGGCGGAGATCCGCACGCGCCGCGCCGATGCATGGCTCGACACGCCGCTGCCGACGATCACCGATGCCGATCGCAAGCGCACGAACCGTGACATCGCCGCGACGATGGCGGGCGATTACTTCCGCACGGTGTATGACCTCATGGTGCTCGCGTTTCAGACCGATGTGACCCGTGTGGCCACCTTCAGCCTCGGCGGCGAGGGCGATGCGTTTTCCATTCCCGAGATCGGCATTACCGAGTCGCGCCATCAGCTCAGCCATCACGGCGGCGATGCCGGTTACATGGAAAAGCTCACGATGTATGACACCTTCGCCATCGAGCAGTTCAGCTACTTCCTCACGCGCCTCACCGAAACAAAGGACCTCAACGGCAAGCCGCTCATCGGCTCCACGATGGCGCTTTTCGGCAGCGGCATGTCCTACGGACACAGCCACGGCAACGCGAATCTCCCGCTCGTGCTCGCCGGCGGCGGCGATCTCGGCCTGAAGCATGGCAGCCATCTGGACTTTAACAAGGACGCCAAAGCCTTCGAAGGTTACTCCCTCGGCACCGACGGCGCGCTCACCACTGCGCACTACCAGGTCTGCAGCCGTCCCGTGAACTCCGACGCCCACATGAGCAACCTCCTCCTCCTCATGGCCCAGCGCATGGGTGTCGAGACGGAGCAGTTCGGCGATAGCAACAAGGTCGTCGCGCTGTGACCCGCGGCCCCTGGCGGGAGTGGAGTGATGGAGTTTTGGAGTGATGCATCAAGCAGCGCTCCACTCCAGCACTCCAGCACTCCATCTCTCCACCGCTCCATTCCCCGGACAATGCCCAACCCACCACTCCGTCACTCCACCACTCCATCGCGCCGATGGCTTGTGGCGCTGTGCATGGGCCTCACGATGTTCTCGGCCGCCATGCACGCCGATGAGCCTTTCCGCCCCGAAGCCGGTAAATTTCCGCCGGTAGAGAAAGCGCACACGTATCGCGGCGAACTCGTCTTCGTGGATCACGCGAATCGGCGCGGCAGCATCCGCGTGCAGGGTTCGGGCAAGTTTCGCATGAACGACCCGCATCCGTTCGCCATGCTGCCCTATGGCATCGTGCAGTATCATGGTGCCCCGGCCGACTTGCGCGACATCCCGCTCGGCACCGTACTGCACGTCCGCGCCTTTCTCCCGCCCGACCCTAGGACCTCGGCTGTGCCGGTGCTGCCGGTAGACAACAAGACGAAGGACGCGAATCACAATCGTGGCGCGGGCATCTTCCCCGCCGAGAACCACGTCCTTCTTCTCGAGGACGAACCCAGTCACTGTCAGCGCGACGGACTTGTCTGGAAGCTCAAGGAAGTAGAAATCAAGAATCGTGAAGGCACGATCATCGCCAGCCGCGAACCGAAGCAGGGTGGCGGTGGCAGAGCCGTCCAGGAGACGCTGACCTTCGACGCCGCCACGCGAGTCTGGCGCGGTCGCGAGTGCCTGCGCATCGAGCATCTCATCACCGACGACACTTGGCCTGCGGAAGGTAAAAAGGCTCTCGGTGGCCAGGCCGTGATGCTCGGCATCACCTGGAAGCCCACGCCAGGCGGTGTGTTCACCCGCTTCCACATCTCGGACATCTGGCTCGACGACGAGGCGATGCAAAACGCCGCGTTGCATCAAACCGAAGTGCACAAGGCCTTCATTCGCAGCCGCTGGATGCCCGCATGGGTCGATGCGGTCGAGTATGGCAAGTTCGGCCGCGCCACCGTGACCGCGACGCTCTTTGGTGGCATGGACGCCTCACTCTACGCCGACTTGAAACCCGGCATCGCTGCCTTGATGAACGGCGTCGAGAACACGCTCAAGCACACCGAAGGCGGAACCGCCGGCCCCACGCAGATGGCCGCGCGCGGCAAGCTCCTTGATGTCACGCCTCTGCCCGGAAAAGCCCCGCTTGGCAGCAGTGGCATTCAGATCCGCTTTGAAACCGACCTCATCACCGAGGGCATGCGCCCCACACGCATCGTCAAAGTCCGCCCGAGTAGCTGGCCGGACGTCCATTTGCCTCGTGAAGAATATCTCGGCAACGGAGCCTCCAACATCGACGAGCGCTTCCCCACACCTGCGATTTTCCCTACCTATTGAGGTACTCGATTCTCCTGTCCCCATTCTTCTGTCGATCATGTCCCACGCATCACTCCACCACTCCAGCACTCCAATGCCCCGCGTCTGTTTGTTGCTGGCATGTTGCCTCATTTCATCTGCTTTCACCCATGCAGCAGACGAACCCTTCCGCCCCGAGGCCGGGAAGTTCCCGCCTTTGGAAAAAGCGCACTCCTACCGTGGTGAACTCATCTTCGTGGATCACGCGAACCGCCGCGGCAGCATTCGCGTGCAGGGCTCGGGCATGTTTTTCCGGAATGATCCGCATCCGTTCGCCATGCTGCCGTATGGCATGGTCAACTATCATGGAGCGCCGGCGGATCTGCGGGATGTCCCGCTCGGCACCGTGATGCACGTCCACGCCTTTTTGCCGCCCGATCCGAAGACCTCCGCCGTGCCGGTGCTGCCGGTCGATAGCGGAAAAAAGGATGCGAATCACAATCGCGGCGCTGGCATCTTCCCTGCCGAGAATCATGTGCTTCTTCTTGAGGACGAGCCCAGCCACTGCCAGCGCGAGGGCTTGACCTGGAAACTCAAGGAAGTGGAGATCAAAAACAACACCGGCATGATCAGCGCCACCCGCGAGCCAAAGAAAGGTGGCGACAGCAAGGCCACCGAGGAAAAAATGACCTTCGATGCCGCCACCCGCGTCTGGCGTGGTCGCGAGTGTTTGAGCATCGACGAACTCATCGCCGAGGGCGCGTGGCCCGCTGAAGGAAAAAAGGCCCTCAACGGCCAGTCCGTCCTGCTCGGCATCACCTGGAAGCCCACACCGGATGGCGTCTTCACCCGCTTTCACATCTCGGACATCTGGCTCGACGAAGCGGCGATGCAGCGTGCCGCCCATCACCAGACCGAGGTGCACAAGGCCTTCATTCGCAGCCGCTGGATGGCCGCGTGGATCGACCATGTCGAGTATGGCAAGTTCGGCCGCGCCACCGTCACCGCCACGTTGTTCGGCGGCATGGACGCCTCGCTCTACGCCGATTTTCAGAAAGGCGTCCCCGCCTTGATGAATTCAGTCGAGAACACGCTGAAGCACACCCACGGAGCCTACGGCCCCGCGCACATGGCCTCGCGAGGCACCATCCTCGACGTCATCAAATCGCCCGGCGAAGCTCCTCTTGGCAGCAGCGGCATCCAGATTCGTTTTGAGACCGACCTCATCATCGAAGGTATCCGCCCCACGCGCGTCGTCCGCGTCCGGCCCGGCAGTTGGCCCCAGGTCCAGGTGCCAAGGGAGGAATACCTCCGGGACACCAGCACCGAAGAGCGCTTCCCCACACCGGCGATCTTCCCGAAGTATTGATGGAGAAGTGGAGTGCTGGAGTGTTGGAGAAATGAATCCAGCGACCTAGCGCACCCCATCTCATTACTGCAAGAATCCACCACTCCATGATCCGCGTCGCTTTTCTCACAACCCTCCTTCTCGGCTCTCTCGCGGCGCTCCATGCTGCCGCGCCCGATGTCTCCAAAGTCACCTCACGCGCCGAGCTCGATGCTGTCATCGCTGCCACGACGGATGCCGCTTTGAAACAAGCGCTCAGCAACCATGCCGGCGAGATCTTGACCGCCGCCGAGCAGTATGTGCACGTCGAGGCCGTCATCCGCACCATCGAGAGCGCACCGGGCGCTTTCACGAAGATCAACACCACGCCCGAAGCTTTGAAGAAGGCGGCTGGCGGCGACATCGCGATCTTTGACACGCTCACCCAGGTCAGCATCAACATCCTCGGAGGCAAGGCGCACGATCATCGCAAGGAGAACGCCGACCCCTACAACGCCGCGTTCATCGAGCACCTCGGGCACATTCCTTCGCTGGAGTCGGTGAAGCTAGAGGCTTCAGGAATCCAAGACACCTGGGTGGCTCCGTTGCTCAAGCTCAAGAAACTCAAGAGTCTGAGCGTGAGCGGCTTTGGCAGACTGGGCGATGCCAGCCTAGCCCAACTCCAGCAACTCACCGAGTTCCCGGATCTCACCAACCTCGAACTGGCCTACTTCGGCAAGGCCACCGATGCGGGTTGGGAGAAACTCGCGGGCCTGAAGAACTTGGAGTCCTTCACGCCACGTGGCGCGGGGTATCCAGGCCACTTCTTCGCGAAGTTCGATGGCTGGACCAAACTGAAGCGCATCAACTTCCACAGCAACGGCTTGGATGACGAAGGTCTCGGCCACGTGTGTGAAAAGTTCCCGAACCTCGAGTTCATCAAGCTCTGGCACTCCAAGCAGCTCACCGATGCCGGTGCGGAGCACTTCAAGAAGCTCAAGCACCTCACAGGCATCGAGATCAGCTGCGCCAAAGCCACCGCAGGCCTCATGAAGCACCTGCGCGAGCTGCCGATGGAATACGTGGCCCTCGAGTATGGCGTGTGCAGTCCCGCCGCAGAAGCCATCGCCACCGTCAAAGCCATCCCGACCCTGCGCAAGCTCTCGCTCGATGCCAAAGCCTTCACCGACGCCGATCTCATCGCCCTCGCAGGTGTGACCCAGGTCCGTGAACTCTCACTCTCGAATCTCGATCTGCCCGACGTCCGCCTTCAGCCGTTGCAAGCCTTCGCTCATCTCAAAACTCTCACGCTCGTCCGCTACGGCAAGGGCTACCCTGACGAAACGCAGGCCAAAGTGAAAGGCCTGCTGCCGAAGGTGGACGTCAAATTCGTGAAGTGAGCCTGTCCCGCACTCGCGTGGCATGAAAGACACGCTGAGCCCACGTATGAAGCTTCATGCGTCTTCTCTGCCTTGTCACGTTTTCCACGACTTCCGCCCTTGCGGTGGATTTTGTGCGTGAGGTGCGTCCGATCTTGGAAAAGCACTGCTACGAGTGCCACGGGGCCGAAAAACAGAAGAACGACTACCGCCTCGACATCAAGTCGGTAGCCCTGAAGCACATCAAACCGGGTCAAAGCTCGGAAAGCACGCTGTTTCGATTCGTCAGCGGTCTGGAGAAAGACACGCCGATGCCGCCGAAGTCGAAGCTGAGCAGCGCGGAGCTTGAAACGCTGAAACGCTGGATCGATGAAGGCGCCAACTGGCCGGATGGCGTCGATGTCGCGAAGCTGGAAGACAAAACAGACTGGTGGGCCTTCAAACCGCTCTCAAAGCCCCAAGGACAAAGCGTGGATGCCTTCATTCAGACGAAGCTGAAGGAGAAAGGCCTCACACCCGCCCCTCGTGCCGATGCCCGCACACTCATCCGGCGGCTCTTCTTCGATCTGACCGGCCTCCCGCCCACACCGTCGGACTTGGCAGACTGGTCGGACCTGTCGGACGAACGCTACGAAAAGCTCGTCGATCATCTCCTCGCCTCACCGCGCCATGGCGAGCGCTGGGCGCGGCATTGGCTGGATGCGGTGCATTACGGCGAGACGCATGGCTACGACAAAGACAAGCCGCGGCTGAATGCGTGGCCATATCGGGACTACGTCATCCGCGCCCTCAACAACGACAAACCGTATGCCCGCTTCATCGAGGAGCAAATCGCCGGGGATGCGTTGTATCCGGGCACCGTGGATGGCATCACGGCGCTGGGGTTCATCGCGGCGGGGCCGTGGGATCTCATTGGACATGCGGAAGTGCCGGAGACGAAGCTTGACGGCAAGATCGCGCGGCATCTGGATCGCGATGACATGGTGCAAAACGCCATCGGCACCGTGTGCAGCCTCACGATTCAGTGCGCGCAGTGCCACAATCACAAATTCGATCCCATTTCGCAAGAGGACTACTATTCGCTGCAGGCCATCTTTGCCGCGATCGACCGCACAGAGGTCGATTACTATCCGGATGATGCGTCGATGCAGAAGTTCGCCGCGCTGCAAAAGCAGAAGAAGCGGCTCGCCGATCAAATCGCGGCCTTGGAGGCTCCGTTGAAGCAAAAAGCTGGTGAAGCCTACACCGTGCTCAGCAAGCGCATCGACGGCGCGGCCGAAAAAGGCGCGAATCCGAACGCGAAGCCCGATTTCGGCTGGCACAGCGCCATTTCGCCCACTCAAGACGCCACGAAGTGGGTGCAGGTCGATCTCGGCAAGAGCGTGCAGGTCGAGCGCATCGTGCTGAAGCCCTGCTACGACGACTACGGCAAGATCGGCGGCGGTTTTGGCTTCCCCGTGCGATTCAAGATCGAAGTGAGCGACGATCCCGAATTCAAGACCGGCGTCTCGCTCGTATGGCGGAAGCACGACGCCACCTTCATGCACGATTTCGCGAATCCCGGCCTCAAACCCTTCGAAAGCGGCACCGCGGGCGATGACGGTGTCACGGGCCGCTTTGTGCGCGTCACGGCTGTGAAGCTCGCCAAACGAAGCAACGACTACATCTTCGCGCTCGCCGAGATGGAGGTCTATGACAGCAAAACCGGCCCGAATCTCGCCGCAGGCAAGCCTGTGACATCGCTGGACAGCATCGAGGCCCCGCCACGCTGGCGGAAAACGAACCTCACCGATGGCATCGCGCCCGAAAGTCGCAGTGAAGAGGATAAAAATCAGCTCATCCGTCAGCGCGATGCTCTGATGCTCGCTCAAGCGGACGAAGCGACGAAGAGGCAGCTCGTCGCGTTGCGAAAAGAGCGCGATTCGCTGCCTGCGCTGCCCGCGCCGCAGAAAGTGTATGCCGGCGCCGTCCACTACGGCAGCGGCGCCTTCAAGGGCACACACGGCACACCGCGCACCATCCAGGTGCTCAAGCGGGGCGACATCAAACAACCCGCGCAGGAAGTCGGACCGAACACGATCCAGGCACTCGCTGGTCTCTTCGATATTCCTTTTGAACTGCGTGGCGAGGATGAAGCCGCCCGACGTGCCGCTTTGGCGAAGTGGATCACGCATCCAAACAACGCGCTCACCTGGCGCAGCATCGTGAATCGCGTGTGGCAGCATCACTTCGGCCGCGGCCTCGTCGAGACCGCGAACGACTTCGGCCGCATGGGCGCGAAGCCGAGTCATCCCGAGCTGCTTGACTGGCTGGCGGTGACCTTTCGCGATGACCTCGGCGGCAGTTTGAAGAAGCTGCACAAGCTCATCGTGATGAGTGAGGCGTATCGTCGAACGAGTTCTTCGACTGGTTCAGCCAACGAGTTGGAAAACTCGTTCTACGCCCGCCAAACCCGCCGCAAGCTCGACGCGGAGGCCATTCGTGATTCCATCCTCGCCGTGAGCGGCAAACTGGACCTCACGATGGGCGGGCCAAGCTTTCAGGACTTCGTCATCGACAAGCCGCAGCACTCGCCGCACTACGAATACCATCTGCATGATCCGGAGGACCCGAAGAGCCACCGCCGCAGCATCTACCGCTTCATTGTGCGCAGCCAGCAGCAACCGTTCATGACGGTTCTCGACTGCGCCGACCCGTCGATGCGCGTGGACAAGCGCAACGAGTCGCTCAGCCCGCTGCAAGCGCTCGCGATGATGAACAACGGCCTCACCGTGACGATGGCGAAGCACTTCGCCGC
Organism: Verrucomicrobiaceae bacterium; assembly: GCA_015075365.1. Lineage (GTDB taxonomy): Bacteria > Verrucomicrobiota > Verrucomicrobiia > Verrucomicrobiales > Verrucomicrobiaceae > Prosthecobacter. Next base: position 1,853,274 of record JABTUN010000001.1, on the reverse strand, counting down.
GCATGCTGGCAATGTGAAACGCGCCTTTCAGCTCGCTATTGCCCGCGAGCCTACACCGGAGGAATTCGCTGCCCTGGAGGACTATGCGAAACGCGAAGGCCTCGAAAATGCCTGCCGCGTGATTCTGAATCTGAACGAGTTCAGCTTTGTGGACTGAGGAAGAACGGATCACTTTTTCCGCTTCACCAACTGCTGCGTCTGGCGTGTTTTGACGATCAGATCATGACCGAGCACGCCGCTGAAGTGCGTGAGCGGGTAGAGGATGGCGCGGCGGCCGATGAGGCTGCCGGGGCTGACGACGCTGTTGCAGCCGAGCTCGGCATAGTCGCCGATGACGGCGCTAAATTTGCGCAGACCCGTGGGCACCACGTCATGCTCCGTGCGGACGGTGACCTCCTGGCGGTCGAGACGCACATTGGATAGCACCACACCCGCGCCGAGATGCGCGCGGTGGCCCAGGATGGCATCGCCGACATAGTTGTAATGCGGCACCTCGCAGTCATCGAAGAGCACGCAGTTCTTGAACTCGCAGGAGTTTCCCAGCACGCAGCCATCGCCCACGATCACGTTTTCACGGACATAGCAGCCGGCGCGCACCTGGCAGTTGCGTCCAATCCAGGCGGGGCCGCGAATGACGCAGCCGGGCTCCAGCGTGGTGCCCTCGTCGATGAACACATCCTCGCCGATGAAGGCACCGGGAGGCACCTGGCAGCGGATCTCCCGCTGGAGGCGGAACTCCAGGTATTGCTCGATGCGGGAAAGCGCCGCCCACACAGGCGCATCATCCGGGAAGAGAATGCCGTGCTTCGTGTGAGTGAGGTCGAGATAGTCGCGTGGGGAGAACATGCGGCCATGAGGTGGACAGGGAAGCGCGGAAGGCAACCGTGTTTCATTCAACGGATGAACTGACGATCCCTCATCCAGCCAAGATAAGCCTTGGTGCAGGCGTCCAAGTTTTCCAACGATCCGCCGCCGCGCAGCGGCGAGCACATCTCAAACGTGGCGATGCCATCGAAGCCGCCGTCTTTGAGGCCATTGAAAAAGGCCTCGTAGTCAATGAAACCGGTGCCAAACGGCACGGCACGAACCCAATCGACCTCCTGGCGCTCGTAGTTCACCAACTCCGGGCGGTAACGATGGCGCGGGACTTTGATGTAGTCCGCATTCGTCGTGATGACGGTATGTGGCGCGGCAAGTTTCGCGGCTTCGTAGAGGTTCTCGCCGCGCAGCGCGGGCGACCACGCGTCGAAGCCGAGCTTGCAGTTCGCGCGGCCGATGTCGGCGAGCATTTCGAGCAGAGCGGCGGTGTGAAGGCCGACATCGTGATGATTTTGCAGCGCGATGGTGACGCCGTGCGCGGCAGAGCGGTCACACATCTCGCGAATGGCGGCCGCACAGCGCTTCCACTGGGTCTGTGGGTCCTGGCCGTCGATCTCGTATGCGCCAAAGATGCGCACCACCTTCGCACCCAACTGCGAGGCGATGCGGGCCAGCGATTCGACATAGGCGATCTGAAACTCGATCTGCGGCACCTCGCAGCCGACGCCGACGGGCTGCACGAGGTTCGTGTAGGCCCCAAGCACATCGCAGCGAAGGTTTGCGGCGGCCAGCGCGGCTTTCAAAGGCTCGATCTGCTCCGCGGCATCGAGCGGCGAAAGATGGGGGCGCTTTCCAGCAATCATGACCGACTCAAAGCCAAGGCCGGCCGCATGCGGAATGAAGTCGGCCAGCTTCAAGACAGCCTGGCCCCAAAAACCGGCGTAACTGATGGAGAAGAGGCAGGGAGTCATGAGAGCTTATCGTGCGAGCTGCCGCAAAACTTCCAGCGCCTTCGTTTCGAAGAGCTTCTGCCACTCCGGCGCGACGAGCACATCGCAGTCCTCCTGCGCGTAGCCTGTGTTGCGGCGCTGCTGCTCGGTGGCGGTGTACCAGATGTAGCCGTTCGTGTAGCCGGAGACGTGCGCGTTGGCATCCTGCGCGGCTTTTTTGATGTTCAGGCCGACCTGCACGGTGACCTCGCCAGGAAAGGTGACGAGCTTGAAGGCTCCGACGCGCAGGCCGCAGACCTCAGCATCGAGCGTGGGACTGTTCGCGGCTTGGGTCTCGGAGAGGTGTCTTTTGAGCAAGGCGAGGTTCGCATTCAGCCGCGTGAGCTTTTCCATGATGGCGAGATTGCCGAGGTAGGCCTCAACGAGCGCTTTGTTGTCAGAATCGAGCTGCTGGAGCGGCTTCGCGTTGTCGAGATAGCCCTGCGCGTAGTGCGAGGGCATGTCGGGGAAGATTTTGTGCTGCATGAGCAGCGGCAGGAAGGTCTTGAAATTGATGTTGGTGGGCTTCAGGGCCGCCACGAGGGTCTTTTGCTCTGTTTCGATGCTGGCGATGCGTTTTTCGAAATCGGCGGCGCGGGGAAGTTGGAGCACTTCGCGGCTGATTTTCAGTGTGGCGTCGTTTTGCGGCTCAAATCGACGCATCGCGGCCAAAACGCTCGTGCCGAGCATGGTGCCGAGCGGCTCGGCATCGGCAGGACGGCTCACTTCTTTGTAATGCACCGGGTTGATGTCGCCGCCGCAGCCTTGGACGAAGAACGCCATCGCGCCGGTGGCCTCCTCGATGACTTTGGATGCAAAGCCGGGGTAGTCGGCCGAGTTGCCCTTGCTCGGCGGGTTCATGATCGGATGGCAGGCGAATTGATAAACAATGGCCAGCGGCGTGCCGTCCGGGCGATCGAGCCGCAGCAGGCCAATTTGAGGATCAATCGGACCCGTGCTCACGACATCTTCATCTCGTGGCATTGAGTAAGCGCGGCGCATGTCGGTCTGCGTGCCGTCTTTGAGGAACATGCGGCGGTTTTCGCTGATGCGGCTCTCGCTGCCGACGCCAGCACTCACTTTGACGGGCACGAGGTTCTTCGCTGCCTCCTTGATGGCCTGCACGACGAGCTGCTGCAGATCATTGCGCACGATTCCATGACAATGGCTCGCATTGATGATGACCTCGTCCGCGAGATCGCCGAGCTCCTGACGAACATTCGCGAGGAAGCCGTTTCCGATGCGCCCAATGCCGCCAATCGCCACCGCATCGACGGTGACGAGCACCGCGGTGGTCTCGCCGCTCTTCAAAACAAGCGCCTTGGCAAAACACGGATCGTTCACCGGCACCGTACGGTCCGTGATGTCCACCTTGGCGATGCCGGCGAGGATTTCGGCGTGAACGGCAGCTGTGGTGAGGAGGAGAAGGGCAAGGATGCGTTTCATGAGGCATATCCCAGCGTGATCACAAATTTAGGCACGCGGTGTGTAGGTATTGACGACGAAGACGAGGAATAACGGCCGTAATCGGGCCATTCCTGCCCCGAGTCATCGGCTTCGGGCCAGGAATGGCCCGATTACAACGGCGAGTTGTCGCCCAGCCACACCTTCTTAACTCGCAGCGTCTTGCTGAACAGCACCATGTCCGCGAGCTTGCCTTCTTTGAGGCTGCCGACTTCTTTGTCGATGCCGAGGCGCTCCGCCGGGGTGAGGCTGGCCATGCGGATCACTTCCCACAGCGGCGCACCGGTGGCGGCTTTCATCGTGCGCACCATGTGATCCATGCCCACCGAGCTGCTGCCGAGGCCCGTGGCGGTGCGGCTGACTTTGCCATCGTGCGTGATGTCGTTGCCGGTGTGAATGTTGCCGATTTTGTATCTGCCAACGGGCATGTCCACCGCGCGGCTGGAGTCCGTCACGAGAAACAACCGCTTTGGCCCGATCATGCGGTGCGCGAACAGCAACAGCTCTGGCGCGAGATGCTGGCCGTCCGCGATGACCTCGGTGCTCATGCCTTGATTAAAGAGCACGTATTCCTCCATGCTGCCCTGCATCGGCGTGCCCAGCCGCCCGCGAACGGAGCTCACATCACTCATGGCACACCAAAAATGGTCCACATGCCGCATGCCGGCACGAAAGGCACGGTCCATCTCCGACCACGACGCGTTTGAGTGCCCGCAGGTGATGAAGCAGCGGTTCTTCCGCGCCATTTGATAAAACGCCTCCGCTCCTGGTAGCTCCGCCGCGCAGGTGGCGATGCGGATGAAGCCGGTTTTGAAATACTCGCGAAACTCCTCCGGCGTGGGATTGCGACGACCTGCCGCCGGATGCGCGCCCACCTTGTCCGCCGCGAAGAACGGCCCATAGAGATGAATTCCTGGAATGCGCGGCAGACCGCCTGCGGAGGCTTCTTTGCCGACTGCCTGGCAGGCCTGGATCATCGCATGAATCTCCTCCGGCGTCCCCGTCGTCGTGGTGGGGAAAATCGTCGTGGTGCCATGCCGGAAGTGCGTCTGGCAGGCCACGCGCGCCGCGTCCGACGTGCCATCCATGAAGTCGCCGCCCCCGCCGCCATGCACATGCACATCGACAAAACCCGGCGACAAGTAACCGCCCTGCCCGTCCACCAGCACGGCATCCTTCGGCATGCGCTTCGACGACCGACCGATCTCCGCGATGCGTCCGCCGCGCACGACCACCCGCGCGTCAGGAAGCAGTTTGTCCGGCAGAATGGCGGTGACGTTGTGGATGGTGGTGTGCATGGCAGGAGGGGTGATGCGGGTGATAACGATCCTGCGTCGCACGTGTTGTCACCGCCCGTGGAGTCCTGCTCATTCACGACTGCGGCAGCGGGTCCGTTTTTGCCCTGTTCATCGCACGGCGGGGCGGGTATTCTGGGCGCAACAAACTCCGGAGGCACTTCACCATGACACACCGCCGTTCCTTCCTCTCGTCCGCCACGGGCGCGGGCGCTCTCACCGCCTTGGGCCAGCTTGGATTTCTCGGGCGGCTGCCGTCTGTCTCCGCCGCCGAGGCGAAGTTGCCGTCGCATCTGGTGCGTTTTCATCCGGAGATCGAGCCGCTGGTGCGACTGCTGGAGGACACGCCGCGTGAACGTGTGCTGGAAGAGGTTGCCTCGCGTTTGCGGCGCGGGCTGAGCTACCGTGAAGTGCTCGCCGCGCTCATGCTGGCGGGCATCCGCAGCGTGCAGCCGCGTCCGGTGGGCTTCAAATTTCACGCGGTGTTGGTGGTGAACTCCGCGCATCTCGCCAGTCTCGCCTCCCCGGACTCAGAGCGCTGGCTGCCGATCTTCTGGGCCATTGACCAGTTCAAATCCTCGCAGGCCGCGAATGTGAAGGAGGGCAACTGGCTCATGGGTTCGGTGGACGAGTCCAAGGTGCCGTCGAGCGCTCATGCGAGGCAGGCATTCATCGAGGCGATGGACAACTGGGATGAGAGCGCCGCCGATGCCGCCATCACCGGCCTCGTGCGCACGGCGGGTGCGAACGAGCTGTTTGAAATCTTCGTCCGCTACGGCATGCGCGACTTTCGCGACATCGGCCACAAGGCAATCTATGTGGCGAACAGTTTCCGCACGCTCGAAGTCATCGGCTGGCATCACGCGGAGCCGGTGCTGCGCTCGCTCGCGTATGCGCTGCTCGACCGCGCGGGCGCGAAGGAGAATCCTGCCAAAGCCGATCTGCCCGCCGACCGCCCTTTCCGTCAGAATCTGGAGATCGTGAAGCAGGTGCGCGAAGGCTGGCTGGACGGCAAACGCGATGCCGGAGCGACCAAGGAACTGCTGCAGGCCGTGCGCGGCGGCGCGCCCGCCGACACCAGCGCGGCCGCCTTGAAACAGCTGAACGCGGGCATCGCGCCACAATCCGTGTTTGACGCGCTTTTTGACGGCGCGGGCGAGCTGCTGATGCAGGCGCCAGGCATCCTCTCGCTGCACGCGATGACTTTCACCAACGCCATCCACTACGCGTGGCATCACACGCAGAGCGATGAGACGCGCCGCCTGCTGCTGCTGCAAAACGCCGCCTTTCTCCCGCTCTACCGCGGCGACCGCGCCGACAATGGCGTCCACATTGACGCGCTCGAACCGATCACGCCGAACGCGAAGGGCGAAGAGGCCGTGGCGGAGATTTTCGCCGACATCGGCAAAGACCGCCTCACCGCCGCACGCAAGGTGCTCGGCTATCTTCAGGGACAAAACAATGCGCAACCCATCGCCGATGCCGCGCGCCGTCTGATCTTCCTCAAAGGCACGAACTCGCACGACTACAAGTTCAGCTCCGCTGTGCTGGAGGATTACGAGCACCTGGCCCAGCCGTGGCGTGACCGGCTGCTGGCCGCCAGCGTGTTTTACTTCCGCGGCTCCGGCGAAAAGGACAACGAGCTGGTGGGCCGCATCCGCGCGGCGCTGGGCGCATGAGGATTTGCGCACGAGGTTTCGCCCGCCGTGTGTATTCGATGTCCAACAGCCCCGCAACGAAGTCCAAGCCGCGCGGAGCATGGATTACTGGTGTGTTTTCCGGGTTTCAGGCCTTCCACCAGTGACAGAAGGCACCGCAGGGCACTGCGGAAGGGTGCGCGGCACCGCCGAGCAGGAGTTCCCCATGCTCAAAGCGGCCGCCAAAGATGCTCAGATCATGCCGCATGAGGTGCAACAGGGCGGTGGGGGAGACTCCAGGCTGCCGGCAGACCAGCATGACGCCGCAAGCGGTGTCCGAAAGAAGCGCGCTGACCGTGCCCAGCAACGGGGGCAGGTCCCGCTCCAGGTCGAAGCCGCGTTTCCCGTCCCTAGGTGCGGTGGGCGGATCGAGGATGATCAAATCGTGGCGCTGGCTCTGCGTGCGCTCCCGCTGGGCAAATTTCACCGGGTCATCAAGCACCCAGCGGATGTCCCGCCCGGCCTGGGGTTGCGCGGCGGCGTTTTCGCGTGCGCGGGCAAGCGATTCCCCGGAGGCGTCCACATGGGCCACCGCCGCTCCGCCCAAGGACGCGGCCAGCGTGTGCCCGCCCGCGCCGCCAAAGAGATGCAGCACGCGCGCCGGGCGGCGGTGCTTCGTGGTAAACGCCATGCAGGCGGCGGTGGTCTGCTGCCAGGACTCCGCCAGTTCCGGACCCAGCGCGCGCAAACTGCCGCCCGCGCCGCCAACGAGCAAGGTGAGCGCCCCGAACCGCACCTTGAGCGGCTGCTGGAGATCACGCTTCAAGTCGAGCGCCTTTTTCCACTCCGCGCCGCCGAGCCGCCGACGCCACCACGCCTGGGGATGTGACCGGACACCCGTCACAGTGCCGAGCCGCTCCAGCACGCGGCCTCCGCCGCTGTCGAGCAGTTCATAAGCATCATCGGGCTGGGTCGTGGGTTGATTTTCCTCCATGCACCTGCATCCGTGCATCGCGATGGCGGCGGATCAAGGCGGCTTCCGCGCTGGATTCGACGGAAACGGCGCTTGACCGCGCACCGCCAGCCCGCAGGAAAGGACACACCACCGCCCATGCCCACCTCCGCGCTCGAATGGCTCTACGGAACCCAGCTTTTTGGCATCAAGCTGGGCTTGGGAAACGTAAACCGGATGCTCCGTGAGCTGGGCTTGCCGCGCACAGGGCAGAAGTTCATCCATGTGGCCGGGACAAATGGCAAAGGCTCAACCTGCGCATTCATGCACGCCATTCTCCGTCAGGCGGGGCGCACGGCCGGACTGTTCACCTCGCCACATCTCATCCACTTCGGAGAGCGCATCCGCGACACAGAGCGCCTGATCTCGGAGCAAGAGATCGAGGCGGGCATCACGCGCATCCGCGCGCAGGTGCAGGGCTGGGATCCTCACCCGACCTTTTTCGAGATCACCTTTGTGCTGGCGCTGGACTGGTTTGCCAGGCGCGAGGTGGAGTGGGTGGTGCTGGAAACCGGCATGGGAGGCCGGCTGGACGCGACCAATGCCATCATGCCCGCCGCCAGCGTCATCACCCCCATCGGCCTGGATCACATGCAGTTTCTAGGCGGCACGCTGGAGAAAATCGCCGCGGAAAAGGCCGGCATCATCAAGCCCGGCGTGCCGGTGATCACGCAGACTCAGGTGGAGGAGGTCCTGCAGGTGATCCGGCTGGCAGCAGGAAAACAAAACGCGCCCCTGATTGTCATCGACCGCCCGTGTGAACTTCCGCTCGGTCTCGCAGGCCCCCATCAGCAGTGGAATGCCGCCCTGGCGCTCGCCGCCCTGGAGGCCGCCGGCCTCCACCTGCCAGCGGAGATACTGGAGCGCGGGCTGCGCCAGGTGGAGTGGCCGGCACGATTTCAACAGCTCCGGCCGGGGCTCATCCTCGATGGCGCGCACAATGTGGACTCGGCACGGGCGCTCGCCGCAGCCTGGCGGGAACATTTTCCCGGACAGCGGGCGACCGTGGTGTTCGGCGCGGTGGAGGGAAAGAACATCGCGGCAGTGTTTCGCGAACTCGCGCCCATCGTCGGCACCTGGCACCTCACGCGCTTCGACTCGCCTCGGTCGTTGAGCGCGGATTGGTTGGGGCACTGCCTGCGCGGTGCCGCCCCGGGCACAGCAGCCATCCACACCCATGCCAGCCTCACGGAGGCGCTCGAAGCCATTCGTGACTGCTCGCCTGCGCTCATCACCGGCTCGCTCTACCTGGCTGGAGAGGTCCTCGCACGGGCCGGTCAGGGCGGGTATCAGCCCAGCCGGCAGTGATTTCCCCACATTTTTTGCCTCCCTCGTGTCCCAGATGCGACAGGCAATGGCGGGTCCGCCCATCCAAGATCGGGTTTCATCACCCCGGAGCAGGATTTGGCCTCCAAGAGCCCTTCTGGCACAAAAATCTGCGCTCAGGGGTTCCGGAATGGGTCCGGTGCCCGCTGGCGCTTCCAAAACCCCGGTTTGACAGGGGAGGTGAACTCGACACCATCGCGGCCCCTTCGCCGGGCACCCCCCAACCCGCCTGGCGAGGCGTGACCTAAACAACCCCACCCTCGTTTTGATCCTCGCCCCCTCCCTCTGCGTCGCGTTCGTGTGCGCCAGCAGCCTCGTTGGAAAGCTCCAGCCTCCAGCCCAGACCTCGCAACCCGCCCCCGCACCGCTCCGCACAGCCGGACAGGTCATCACAGGTGTCAGAACCACGGCCTACACCCATTCCGAGGCCGACCACATCCAATACGGCGCCCGCAGCGCCGTCGGAACGCCGCTGCGCGCCGGGCAGATCCGCAGCGCCGCCGCCGACTGGTCGATCTACCCCCTGGGCACCGTTTTCCAGATCCAGGGTGATCCCTCGGTCTATGTGGTGGACGACTACGGCAGCGCGCTCGTGGGCACCCGCACGATCGACCTCTACCAGCCCACCGCCAGCCTCATGAACCGCTGGGGCACGCGCAAGGTGAACATCCGCGTCCTGCGCTGGGGCTCCCCGGCCAAAAGCCTGGCCGTGCTGAAACCACGCGCCTACAAGGCCTCGCATGTGCGGGAGATGATCTCCCGAATCCAAGGCCAGACGACCGCCGGTTGATCCAACCCGGGCGCAAGGTGCGCGGGGCGGAGACGTTCTCTCCGCCCCATGAAATACCTCCTCTGCCTCGCCCTGCTGTCCGTCGCCGCCCTCGCCGGCGAGTATCCTCGCGTTATTTTCGCCGATGATTTCTCAAAGGACGGCTTCGGGCCGCGCTGGGGGCACTACAAGAGCTCCAGCATGGTGAAAGGCGGTGTGCTCGTCGGCATCACCGCGCCCACCTCCGACCACAGCGCGGTCGATAACATCAAATTCGAAGGGGAGAAGGATCTCCAGGTGAGTGTGAAGTTCCGCTTCGTCAGCGAAAAAGCGAAGAGCTTCAACGTGTGGTTCGACGACAAGGGCTACAAGGGTTCCCATGCCGGCCATATCTGCCAGGCCACGATCTCCCCCGCCGGCGTGAACATCGCTGATGCGAAGACCGGCGGCTTCAACCTCGAAGGCGGCCTCTACGAGCGCAAAAAGGCCGGCCAGCTCACCGAGGACGAGAAAAAGCTGCTCGCCTCGAAGCAAAAGCGTTTCCCCGCGAAGGTGAGCCTCCAGGACTGGCACACACTCGTCGTGCAGACCCAGGGAGACACCCTGCGCGTAAGCATCGACGGCAAGGAGGTCGGCTCCTTCCAGTCCCCCGGCATCGCCCATGACACCAAGTCGCTCGTCAGCCTCACCACGAACCCGGTGGATGTGGAGTACGACGACTTCAGCCTCAATGGCGTGGCGAAGTGACCGACAGGGGCGGGTTCACCAGTTTTTGATCCATTTGGCACCCAAAGCCGCGTTGCCCCGCGTGTCGGTGGACTCCGCCGTCAAATCCGTCTCGTCCTCCGCGAAGGACCACAGGTCGTAGCCCGTGTTGATCGTTCCATCCGACCCGCCAGTGGCCGGGGTGTATTGAAACGGCCTGCCAAAGCCGTCCACAAGGATGTAACTGCCGCCGGCCTTCCGCCACATGGCTGGTGGCATGTCCTTGAAGACACGGTTCAGACTCTCGCCGTCATCCACCTGTCCGTCGGACGCCGTTCGATCTCCACCGCTTCCGCGGATGGCGTCCTGGCCGTCGCCGGTGAGTGCCTGGTAGAGGCATTTCGCCCCGCCGATGCGGTACCGCTTCCCCGGCATGATCTCTGCCATCTCATCGGGGTCGGCGGGCTCGGGGTATTCGCCAAACTTGGCGTGGTAGCTCTCCAGCGCGCCCTCGATGGCCTTCAGGCTGGTGGTGGTCAGCGCCCGTTTGGTCCCGACCTGTGGATGGCCGATGTTGAGCAGCAAGGCGGCCAGCAGCAGGATGATCGCGATCACGATCATCACCTCCATGAGGGTGAAGGCACCGGGTGAGCGGCGATTATTCGTTTTCATGAGCCGATATTACCACGGCTGCCGGACCCTGGGCAAGCCCCCGGCCCTCCACACGACGTTCGTCGCCTTTCACACAGACTTTGTCGTGGTGCTGGCCGCATGGACTTCGTTATCTTCATGCCATGAAGCTGCTTTCGTGCCTTGCCCTCCTTTCCACCGCCACGCTCGCCGATGACAGCGCCAAGCTCGCCGCGCTGCTTGCCCAAGACGGTGTCGTGACCATTCCGGCCGGTGATTACCACCTCGATGGCTCGAAGCCTATCCCGCTGCGCTCCAACACGACCGTCATGGCGCGTGGCGCTCGTTTCATTCTGCCCGAGAAGCTGCCGGATCAGGCTCGCGTGGTGCTTTTTGCCGGGCAAAACATCGCGCACTTTGCGTGGCATGGCGGCGAGTTCATCGGCCATGTGTTTGATCCGGTGAAGAAGAACAACCCCTGGGAACCCAATGTGAACACGAAGGGCATTGAGATCACCACCACCCTCGCAGGCGGCACACACGACCTGCTTTTCCGCGATGTGAAAGCCAATGACATGGCTGCGGCAGTAATTGGCGTGCATGGCAAATACGGCAAGAAGAGCGAGGTCGAGCACTACGCGGAACGTGTCGCCATCGAAAGCTGCACGCTGGTGCGCAGCGGGAAATTCATGTGGGACTACGGCTACCTGTGGCAGATTGTGACCTTCCCCGAGGCCTACGAGCCCTGGGAGGTCGAGCGGGCCAAAAAATACTTCCGCACCGACTTGATGCGCGACGTTTCGTTCGATGGCGATCGCGTGCGTCTCGACAACACGAAGCGCCCCATCGCCATCAGCGCCTCAGATGAGCCCAAAGACGCGCTGACCTTCCTCGGAGCCGATTTGCCGAAAAACATCGTCAAAGGCCGCCAATACTTCGTGATCGAGTCCGCGCCCGATTTCATCAAGATCGCCGACAAGCCCGGTGGAGCCCCGATTCGCTTCGAGGGCGACGGCAGCGGCCAGGTCGCCCACAACATCAGCGCCACCTACCTTTCCGCCTATGCTCCCACCGGCAGCGGACCCGGCAAAGGAGCCTTCGACATCGTCGGCGCACGCGATGTGCGTGTCACCGGCTGCCAGCTCAGTGCGATTGGCGACACGATGCACATCCAGCGCTGCCGAAACATCGTCTTCGCGAACAACCACATCCTCGGCAGCCGCATGGGCGCGTTCTTTTTGGCCGAGTTCTGCCAGAACGCCACCATCACCGGCAATCTCGTCGATGGCACGAACGGCAGCCGCGTCATCAGCGTCGAGAAAAGCTGCACGGACGTCACCATGACCGGCAACACCTTCCGCGGCGGCGGTCGCGGCGCGTGGATCAACCAGCCCGTGAACTTCATCATGACCGGCAATGTCTTCATCAACAACACCACGAAGAACGATCCCGATCCGCGCCTCGGCCGCATCGCCTTCCAGACCGCGAAGCCCGGCCAGTTCCCCGAGCTCTACTTTACGCTCTATGAACCCGGCGCCACCTACGGCCCCATCATCGTGAAGGACAACATCTTCCACCTCGGCGACCACTGCCCTGAGGAAGCCGTCACCTTCGCCCCGAACGGCCACGACCTCGTCTTCACCGGCAACACCTTCTCAAACAAGCCCGCCACCATCGTCGTCGATCCCACCTGCACGAGCAGCACCATCGAGCACAACCTCGGCGCGAAGACCGTGAAGAAGCCCGTCGATTTCAATCACGGGCGGCGGTGAGCTTTGAGGGCGAAAAAATCCGCGCTCCAGGCATGACGAACGGCGCTTTCCATGCACTGTTCATGCGAACTCATGGACCTCACGCGCAAACTCGAAATCCTGGCCGATGCGGCGAAGTATGACGCGTCCTGCGCCAGCTCCGGCGCGGCGCGGAAGGACTCGCGCGATGGCAAAGGCCTCGGCTCCACCGGCGGCATGGGCATCTGCCATAGCTACACACCGGATGGGCGCTGCGTGTCGCTGCTGAAGGTGCTCCTCACCAACGCCTGCCTCTACGACTGCCATTACTGCATCAACCGCCGCTCCAGCAATGTGCAGCGGGCACGCTTCACGCCGGAGGAGGTCGTGCAGCTCACGCTCGACTTCTACAAGCGCAACTACATCGAGGGCCTCTTCCTCAGCAGCGGCATCGTGCGCAGCGCGGACCACACCATGGAGCAGGTCATCGAGGTCGCGCGACAGCTCCGCGAGGTGCATCACTTCCGCGGCTACATCCATCTCAAAACCATCCCCGAGGCCTCGCAGGCGCTCATCGACAAAGCCGGACGCTACGCCGACCGCATCAGCATCAACATCGAGCTGCCTTCGCAGCAGAGCCTCGACCGCCTCGCGCCGGAAAAGAACCTCACGAACACGAAACAGGCCATGCACGGCATCCGCCAGCGCATCGACGAAAGCCTGGAGGCCAAACAAGCCGCGCGACAAATCGTGAACCGCCCGCGGGCCAAAGCGCCCGCCTTTGCCACCGGCCAGAGCACGCAGATGATCGTCGGCGCGGACGACAGCAGCGACGCGCTCGTGCTGCATCGCGCCGATGAACTCTATCGTGAGGTGCGCTTGCGCCGCGTTTACTACAGCGGCTTCAGCCCCATTCCGGAGCCCAGCGTGCTGCTGCCCATCAAGCCACCGCCGCTCGTCCGCGAGCATCGTTTGTATCAGGCCGACTGGCTGCTGCGCTTCTACGGCTTCGACGTTGGCGAGCTGCTTCCCAAAGAGGATCCCAATCTCGATCTCGACCTCGATCCGAAGCTCGCCTGGGCCTTGCGCAACCGCGCCGTCTTCCCCGTGGACATCAATCGCGCCTCCCAGGAGCTGCTCTGGCGCATTCCCGGCCTCGGCACCGTGAATGTCGCCCGCATCCTCGCCGCGCGACGCTGGTCACGCCTCACCCTCGCTGATCTCCAGCGCATGCGGGTGAACCTCAAAAAAGTCATGCCCTTCATCCTCGCCGCCGATCACCGCCCGCGCCTCGCCCTGCTCGAAAGCACGAATCTCCGCCAACACTTCCTCCCCGGCCCCCGCCAGCTCGAACTCAACTTCAATGCCCCGCCTCCGACGACGCCTGCGGATGCCGCGATGGCACTCAGCGGCCAAATATGACCCACACTGCTCAAATCCAGCCCACCTTCGAAGTCTGGCGCTCTAAGGCTCGCGAACTGCTGCGGCAGGGCGTGACACCGGAAAACGTCGATTGGGTGGACGCCTCGCAAACCGCCAGTTTGCTCGCCGAAGAGCCTGCGAACTATCAAACCGCTCCCAACGCCTCCGTGAAGGTCCCCGCCGACTTTTTGCGCCTCGCCCAGAATGTGTGCGCCCACACCGACGAACGCCGTTTTGCCATTCTGTATCGTCTTTTGCATCGTCTCACGCTTGGCGGCGAAAAACACCTCCTCGGCATGCCTTCCGACCGCGACATGCATCAGTGCAACGCCTGGGCGAAGGCTGTCAGCCGCGACATCCACAAGATGCACGCCTTCGTGCGCTTCCGACTCGTCGGTGTGAACGAGCCAAACGGCCGCGAGCAGTTCGTCGCGTGGTTTGAGCCCGAGTATCGCATCACCCGGCTCGCCGCGCCGTTCTTCGAAAAACGCTTCGCCAGCATGGACTGGTCGATTTTGACCCCTGACGAGTGCGTGAGCTGGGACGGCGAAAAACTCACCTTCATGCCCGGCATGAGCCGTCACGACGCACCTGCCGCCGATGCCCACGACGACCTCTGGCGCACCTACTACCGCAGCATCTTCAATCCCGCGCGGCTCAAGGTGCAGGCCATGCAATCCGAGATGCCGATGAAGTATTGGAAGAACCTCCCCGAGGCCGAAATCATCCACGACCTCATCGCCAGCAGCGAAACCCGCGTCCGCACCATGATCGCCACCCCCGAGCGCCCTGTGAAGCCCTCGCCTGACAACGCGTATCTGCGTAAGCTGCATGCACAGCAGCACGCCGATTAAAAAAGGCAGCGACGCAAAATGGCGTGTAACGTTGGTTTCGCATCACGGCATCACTCTCGATGATCTCCCCAAAAAACGCCGCCTTTCACACCGCACGCTGGACGCGTGTCTGCGCGGCCAAGTCCGACAGTGACGAAGGCCGCTCGGCGCTCGCGGAGCTGTGTGAGGCCTATTCTGCTCGGCGAAGCCACCTACGGCGATCAAAACGCCGCCGCTGAGATGCGCTGCCCACCGATGCCGTCGGCGGTTTGTGTCCGCGCTTTTTGATGGTCGGAGAAGAGGCGCAGGCTCTCGCCGCGCTGAATCATCCGCACATCGTCAGCGTGTTCGACTTCGGCATTGTGGTGCAGTCCTCTGGACTGCCCTCTGGTGAGTCCAGAGGACTCAACCACATTTACTATCTCTTCATGCAATTCGTGGACGGCGTGAATCTCCGCCAACTGCTGCAAACGAAGTGCCTCACGCCCAAAGAAGCCCTCAGCATCGTGCCGCCCGTGTGCGACGCGCTGCAATGCGCCCACGACCACGACCTCGTCTTTACCGGCAACACCTTCTCAAACAAGCCCGCTACCATCGTCGTCGATCCCACCTGCACGCGCAGCACCATCGAAGGCAACCTCGGCGCGAAGACCGTGAAGAAGCCGGTCGATTTCAATCACGGACGGCGCTGATGGAAGCATCCGGTGCCGGCTGCCTGCCGGGCCGCGCGTGTGATCACCGGATCGCAAATGGGGTGCGGCTTTTTTTCCGGGCGGAGTGAAGCGCCAGGGCAGCGAGCAGGGCACGGCTGTAGAGACGCGAGGTGTAGGCGCCGGAGGCCATGCCGGCGAGGTTGGAGGAAATGTGACGTTCGATGACCTCCGCAGACTTCCCCGGATGCCGGGCGGACATGGCCTGGCCGGCCGTGTAGATGGCAAAGATGCGGCCGTCGTAAAAGTAGTCCACAAGCCGCTGCCAGTGGCGCAGGCTGCGTGCGAACCACCTGCCATAACGTCGCAGGCGGGCGGGCGTCCCGGCATCCAGTCCTCCGCGCGGCGGGATGCAGCCGGCGAGCACGCGCGCGGACTCCATGGCCATGCACAAGCCTGGCGAGAGCATGGGATCGACAAAGCCAAAGGCGTCCCCCACGGCTGCCCAGCCGGGACCCGAGGCGCGCTCGGAGATGAGCTGGTAGTTCGCGTAGGTGGCCACGGGGGTCACGCGCTGGCGCCCCTGGGCGATGGCCCGCAGGCGGGGCTCGCTCTCGATCACCGCCTCAAGCTGCTCCGCGGGCGTGGCACCAAACGCCTTCGCGGCATCCTTGTTCATGACGACACCCATGCTGAGCCGCCCTCCGCTCAACGGAATGCGCCAGGACCAGCCCTGCCGCAGGCGGCTGATGATCACCTGCCCGTCAGGATCGGGCAGGATACAGCCGGTGTAATGGGCAAAGTGGGCCACATCCGTGCGCGGACCGTTCTCAGCGTTCAGCCCCAGGAGTTTCGCGGTGAGCCGGCGGCGGCCGCTGGCGTCGATGATCAGGTCCGGCTCCACGCCGTCCCATTCCGGGATGTGCTCCAGCATCTCGCGCGCCAGGCGGACCTCGGATCTCTGCGCCTGCGGACCTTCAAGCCGCACCTGGGTGGTGATCTGGCGGGCACCAGCCCTCAACGCGGTGTCGAGCAGCAACTGGTCAAACTCACGGCGGGGCACGTTGTAGCTGTAGGTGGGCAGGATGCCAGCAACGGCCTGGAAACTGAGGCGAAACTCCGTCTCGTCATCAATAGTGAAGGTGACACCCGGCTTGTGCATGCCAAACTTCTTCACCTCGTCCTCGATGCCCAGCTCCCGAAAGGCGGTGACCATGAGCGGGATGAGAGATTCGCCGACGACGAGTTCCGGCCGCCTGCCATCATCGAAGATGACGACGGAGGCACCGCGTTTCGCAAGCAGGGCGGCCGTGGTGGTGCCGGCAGGTCCGGCACCGATGATGGCGATGCGGGTGGGACGGTCAGGCATGGTGGATCAAACGGTGATGGCAGGCGGACGCGTGCGGTCGAGCTTGCCGCTGGGCGTTTTGGGCAGCGCTTCAACAAACACAAACTTCAAGGGTACTTTGTAGCCGGAGAGACGCGCGCGGCAATGACCGATGAGCGCGCCCAGGCGCGGCGGGGCGGCGGGATCCTCCAGCACGATCTCCGCGGCGGGCACGCTGCCAAAACCGGCGTGGGGCACGCCCACGACACGCGCTTCCTTCACCGCAGGGTGCTCCACCAGACAGGCCTCGATCTCCTCCGGGAAGCACTTCATGCCTCCCACGTTGATGACGCTGTGCGTGCGGCCCTGCAAAAATACCGCGCCATCGGCGTCTATGAACGCCTGGTCTCCCGTGCGGAACCAGCCAGCCTCCAGAATGCTGGCACGCGGCGTCCATGGACTGAGATAGGCGTCCACCATGCCGGGACCACGCAGGAAGAGCTCCCCCACGGTGCCCGGGGGAACGATTTGGCCGGCGGCATCCCGCAACTCCATCTCAAAACCCGGCTGCGGTGAGCCGATGCTGGCGGTCTTCTCCGGCCAGCGCATGTTCAGCAACGGCAGACCGCACTCGATGATGCCCAGAGCCTGGCGCAGCGGCAGTTGAAACGCCTTCTGAAACGCCCGCGCCGTGGCCTCCGGCAGCGCGGCGGCGGTGGACACGGCGAGCCGCAGCGAGGACATCGGCGCGGCCCCCGGCACGGCGGCGAGCAGCGCATGATGAAACGGCGCGGCATAGAGCACCGTGCCGCCATGTTTGACCAGACCAGCATGCACATCCGCGCCGAGATGGGACTCGATCAGCACCGTGGTGGCCCCATGCAGCAGGTACAAGAGAATCGAGACGGCAAAATGGTGCGCCATGGGCAGCATCCACACGACGCGGTCGCCAGGGCCGATCTGCAAACCGGCGTTCGCCGTGGTCACGCGCTCCAGCAGCGTCAGGTGGGAGAGCACCACACCCTTCCGATGTCCGGTCGTGCCGGAGCTGAAACGAATCAGCGCCGGATCCAGCGCAGCGAGCGCGGACTCATCGAAGCAAGCAGGCCCGGTCGCCGACAGGTCGGTATGCAGCCGTGCCGGCAGATCATCGAGCACCAGATCGCGCGCCGTGGCGGCGGAATGCGGCCATGAGTTCCCGCCTGCGGTCAGGACACCGTGCAGCGCGGTGGTGGCCACGAGTTGCTCCCTCTCCGGCGCGGACAACTCAGGTGCCACAGGCACTAGCACCGCCCTGGCACGCAGGAGAGCGAGTGACCACACGATGTGCGCCAGACCATTCGGACAGAAAAAGCCCACACGCCGGCCCTGCCAGCCGTCGAGCTGCGCGGCGGCCTCCTCACACCACACTTGCAACTGCCCGAAGCTCACCGCGCGGTCATTCTCAATCAGCGCGATGGCGGCCGGATCGGCACGGCGGAAGATTTCAGTGACGATGTTCATGCCTTCTCCCGTTCAGGCGGCGCCCCCAGATCGTCCAGCCACCGTTCCCACAACACGGCGCGCTCGCGTGCGGTGATGACATCCCCGCGCCAGCACGCGGCGAGAACGAGGCGGCCGTGTTTTTCATTCACAAAGAGCCCCGTGCCCGGCGGGGAGGTGAAACCGGGGATGTGATACGCTGTGCGTACCGGAGCGCCCAAAAACTCGACGAGGCCCGCCGCAAACTCGCCCGTGTCGGAGTGGAAGAAGCTGTTGAAAAGGCCCTTCATTCGCCATTTGACGATCTTCATGTACAGGCCCGGCGGCATCGGGCGCATGAGGTTCATCCATTCATCGAAAGCCTTGTCGAGCCCGTCCCTCAAGTAGCGTTGATGCTGCGCGGTCACGCTGGCCACCGCGTCCTCCAGCGTGCGCAGCTCCTCGCGCAGGCACTGGCCGAAGAACATGCGCAGGTGGTTCTGAAAGATGGGCCCCTGCGCCCCCATGCGGCGTGTCTGCACGGGCACGCTGCACAGCAGGCTGTCCGGCATGGTGCCGCGGCTTTCAAACACCGCCTGGTGCGCCCGCATCGCGCAGGCGAGCTGGAAGGGCAGGTTCACCAGCTCCGAAAACGAGCGCGACCGCGCCTTTACCGCCGCCGTTCGCGTGTCATCCAGCACGCGCACCTCGTAGCGGATCGGACCGCCGCCAGACTTCCGTGGTGCGAGCGAATCAAAGCGATGCTTCGTGATTTCATCGAAACGCGAGGTGATCGGAGCCGCCGCCGCCCAAATCTGGCCGCTATGGCGCGGATCTGGCGGGCGCGGGGGATCGAGAGCCATGACCGGCGTGCTTCCCTGTGCCCCGAGATCGTGCAGCGCCTGGAGAAACAGCTCCGCTCCTTTGCCGTCCACCACAAAATGACTCCAGCTCAGCACCAGCGTGGCGGAGCCGTCCCGCCTCTCAACGACGGCCACGCGCATCTTTACCCAGCGGGCGTCATCACGGCAGGGAAGGCGCGTGTTGATGAGGGCCTCCACCTCCTGGTCGGCGTCCTCGCATGCCCGGGCACCAGGCAGCTTTCCCGCAGCTCCTTTCTCCACGCGCAGCACCAGCTCCGGCGTCAAAGTCTCCCGGCCGGGCACCCAGCGCGGCAGCCCCACCCCCCAGCGCCGCCGAAGACGTGCCGATAGCAGCGGATACCGCGCCGCCGCCAGATCAATCCCGCGTCGCAAGGCCGCCACGTCAGGAACAGCCTCCAGCTCCACCAGCGAATGCGCCACATGGCCGCCCTCGCCCTTCGCACGCATCATCGCGTCGAAGGACAGGACGAAATAGTCGCAGTTCTTCAGCTCCAGGCTCTGGAACGTCTGCATCGGCGCGTCCGGGACAGGAGCGGCAGCCTTTGGGGCGGCGGTTGTCACCTGCGCCTCGTGAACAACCGCGCCCACCTCGCTGCCAAGCTTTGCTGCCACCAGCGCGGCCACATCCCGCACCGTGCGGAAATGCTCCCGGGTCACCTCCTCGACCGGGATCGTGGTGCCAAACTCCTCCTCCAGCATCAGCAACAATTGCATGATGGCCATGGAATCCAGACCGGACTCGAACAGATCGGTGCTGTCCTGCAGGCCCGCGCCGGCCGCGAGCAGCTCTTCGCAGATGATGCGGCGTGTGCGTGTGAGAAGGTCCGGGAATTCAGGTGGCATCATGACAGGTTCAAGTCGCTGGCCGAACCGGCGCGGACAGGCAGGCATGGACAGCGCAAAGGCCGGACATGCGCCCCGACTCGAAGGATTCAAGGCCGAATTTTAGTGATCGTCCAATCGCGCGCGAACGAGGCATGTCGCGCCTCTCACGATGGTTTGAGCGGCACAATCTCCCGCGCCTTCTTCAAATCGGGCCGTGCAGGCCGCGGATCATGCCAGCGATCCTTTGGCGCAGGTGCTTTGGCATCGAGATAGGCACCGAGACGCAACCGCAGCGCTTCAAAGGCGGGCTGCGTGTCCTTGCCGAACTGTGACTTGCCGGCGTCTTCTTCGTTCTTCTTCACCAAGGTCGCGCTGAGGCCTGGTGTGGCACGCACAGCGGCCATGACGGCTTCGCGGCTGTCGCCGCTGACGGCGCAGTATTGGGTGAGATACTCGATGAGTTGCTGACCGACGCGGAAGGTTTTCAAACGCAGGCTGGGCACGGGGCCGTTCGCGGTGGGGTAGAGCACGGAGAGTTCGTCGGGCGTTTGCCACGCGTCGTCTTTGCCGATGGTGTTCCAGGGCACGACGCCATCTGCGCCGAGCGACCAGGCTTCGACGCACCATGCGGCGTTGGTGACGTTCGGCGTGCCGATGGCGTTCGCGCTGCCATACATGTAGTAAAGATTGCCGCAGGCTTTGGCACGACGCTGAATGCGGGGCCAGTAGTCGCGCAGCACGCCGCTGACGACTTCGACGTTCACGCAGTGATCGAGTAACTCGCGCTGCCACTGCGGGCGGGAAATGTCGGCGCGATACGTGAGATTCACTTTCGGATAAGGCGCGACGGCGTTCCAGAATTCGCGGCCGTAGTGGCGGATGGCCCAGAAGTCCTGCGTGTGCACCGGTTCATCGAAAATCCATGCCGCGGTGCACTTCCGCCAGTCGTCCTTTTTGAAGTACACCTTGTTGTTGAGGTAGAACTCAAACATCGGCTCGGTCCAGCCCTTCGCTTCGAGATGCTTCGCGATCTCCGCCGCCATCGCGCGGAACTGCGTCCAGTAGGCCTCATCAAACGCGCTCTCGATCCAGTAGCCGCCTTTGAAGTGCTCGTCGTGCTTCATCGGCCAGTTCTCGTTCAGCAGCAGGTAATACGCGTCCACCGGCACCGCGCCGCGCGGCAGATCGGCGAAGGCGCTGCCATCGAGCAGCGGGCCGAACTCGGCATCGAACTTCGTCCAGTCCCACTTCCCATCGCCGCCGAGCTTCGGCGCGGGCTCGTCCACCTTGCCCGTCCAGCCATACGGGAGCTGATTCAGCACCACGCGATGCTCATGCGCGAGCCGGTAGTAGTCACGCGCATGCCCCGGCAGGCCGTAGGCGTTCATCTGCGGCAGGAACGACAGGCGATCCGGCAGCGTGAAGTTCCAAACCGTGACCGTGAACGGCATCACGGTGCCATTCACCGTGATGGTGCCTTTCAAATCCCCTGCGGGTGCGCTTTTCGGCACATGCAGCTCGATGAAGGTGTCTTCGCTTTTGGAATCATCGCCCGGCACAAGCGGATCATGCATTCCACCGACTTTCGGCATTGAGTAGAGCTTCACGCCCAGATCAGGCGCTTTGACGATCAGTTTGCCTGTGACCGAAAAACCAATCGTTTCGCCCTTCGCGGCAAAAAAGTGCGTCGAAGCCAATTCGCGGCCGAAAACGTCTTTCGAGGGCAAATTCGGCTTCACGGCCGAAATGGCCGGAACTGGCGGCAAAGTGGCTGCGGCGACCGGATTGACCAGATTGACGGTTTTTGGAGCCTCAGAGGCTCCGTCTTCGAGCCAGAGCGTGAAGTAAGGCTTGTGAATGCGTTTGTCCTCGCGGCTCGACACGTAGCGATTCACGAAATTCGTGAACTTCACCGCGTTTCCATCGCGTGTGTATTCGCTGCCGATGTCGTCGATGACGTAAAAACCATGCGAGCGGCCATCAAGCCGTGCCTGCGCCACTTCGGGTGCGATGGGGATGATCTGCCAGCCTTCCGCATCGGGCGCGGAGGCATCACCAAAGCCCCACAGCGATCCGCCTTCACCGCAGACGACGCTGGTGATGTCCGGCTCGTTGTTGCCCCAGCGGAGCTCGCCCGTCTTCGCCCACACGAAGGAACTCGCGCCAGGTGTCTTCGCGTAGCTGCTGCCCGTGCCTTCCACCCAGTCCTGCGAGATCGTGGAGACCGTCGTGCGCCGCAGCGGTGCCTCCGGCGACGCGAGATGCACATGCAGTTGCGCTTTGACCACCTTCTTCCCGCGCAGCGGCACCGGATCAAAGTCGATCAGGAAGAACTCCTGGATGCCCTTCAGCTTCAGCCGATGCGATCCACCGTTGTTCCCCTCCACTTCCTTCGAGTAAGCCGAGATCCACAAATCCCGCGACACCTCCACACGCTGCTGCGCATTCAAACTGAGGGCGGCGAAAAGGAAGAGAGCGAGACGTTTCATCATGGTGGTTGGGTCGGAATTAACGCCGATGATGCGGGCATCATGTCATCCGAGACATCAGCAAGCGGCTGATAAAATGCCACGCTGTAGAAATGGGTGAACGAATGTCGCGACAGCGTTTTGGAGTGCTCCAGTCCTCTGGAGCTTTTCGCAGGCCGGGAGACGCTCGAAAGCGCCGGAGGGCCGGCGCACTCCAGGACGCTGGCGCGAGATTTCACGCGGCTCGTGTCAGCGATGACAAACTGACGCGCTGACGCCCCTGCGCATCGAAATTCGACGGGCTGAGCCATCGCTCGAAGGCCGCACGCAGCGCGGGCCAGTCTTTGTCGATGGCGGCATACCAGGCGGTGTCGCGATTGCGGCCTTTGCGGACGGTGGCTTGGCGGAAGATGCCCTCAAAGGACAGGCCGAGGCGCAGCGCGGCCTTGCGCGAGGCTTCGTTGAGGGAATCGCACTTCCACTCGTAGCGGCGGTAGCCGAGCTCGAAGGCGTGGCGCATCATGAGATACATCGCCTCGGTGGCGGCGGGTGTGCGCTGGAGTTTCGGCGAGAAATGCAGATGACCGACCTCGATGCTGCCGCAGGACGGCGAGATGCGCAGGTAGCTCGCCAACCCGACGGCTTCGCCACTCGCACGATCGACGATGGCGAAGAAAAGCGGATCACGCGTGCCGCTTTGCTGCTCCAGCCAGACGCGGAAGTCCTCAAACACCTCAAACGGGCCGTAGGGCAGATAGGTCCAGCCGGAGCCATGCGGATCGAGCGCGTAGGAATCGAAAAGTGACCTCGCATGCTTCGCGGCCTCGAGCGGTTCGAGGCGGCAAAAACGGCCGTGCATCACCTCGCGGGCCGGAAACGGCGGCTCGCGCCAGTTGGCGACGATTTCGCCGAGGGGTTGATGCGGGACTTCGGGCATGGTGGTGATTGCAGTCGAGTTTCTTCGCGCATCCGGCGTATGACTCAAGACTTTCCCTTCTCATGATCCGCCTGCTGTTTCTCCTCCTCGCCACCAGCCTTGCTGCCGCACCGATCGAGCGTGTGTGGCTCACGCATGCCTCGAATGATCCATCGAAGATCGTCATCAACTGGGAAACGGCGACGCCGGCTGACTCGGTGGTCGAGTTTGGCACGAGCGCAGAGCTCGGGAAGCAGGTGAAGGCCGCAGAAGCGGTCACGCTGCATCATGTCGAGATCCCGCTGGAGCAGACGGATGTGGTTTATCACTACCGCGTGCGCAGCGGCGGCGATGCGTCGGAGGTGTTTCGCTTCAAAGGCTATCCGACGAAGGAGCTGCGCCTCGCGATGGTCGGCGACTGGGGCTTCGCGAAGGGCAAAGACCTCACTTCGCTAATGAAGGACGATCCGCACCTGCTCGTGACGCTCGGCGACAACGTGCCCGATTTGCACGGAAAAGGCCGCGAAGGCACAAAAGCCTTCAGCGTGCTCATCGACCAGCATCGCGAACTTTTTCGCTCCACGCCGCTGATGCCGATTTTGGGCAATCACGACCGCGAAATCACCTCGCGAGGCCCGAAGCCGCCTGCGCATGCGGTTTACGATGTGGAGGCGAAGGCCTTCCGCGACTTCTTCGCGCTGCCGGATGTCGAGTGGCGCTGGCGCTTCGACATTCCGGCTTTTCGACTGCGATTGCTCGCGATCGATGCCAGCCACACGAAGGATCAAGGCACCACATGGCAGACGAATCATCCCATCACCGCCGGATCGGAGCAGCACGCGTGGTTTGCCCGCGAAGCGGCCCGCACGGACGCCGATTTCGTGCTCACGCTCAACAACGAGCAAAACTCGCTCATGCGCGGCTACGACAAGAAAGCCTGGCTGCCGCTCTTCGAGCAAACGAGCGCCGTTTTCACCGGCTACGGCTACTTCGCCGAACGCGCCGAGTTCAACGGCCTTCCCTACTTCAACACCTGCCTCAAAGGCGACGGCGATCTCTACAAAGACCCGCACTCCCGCTTCCACGCCCGCGAGGATCACTACCTGCTCCTCACACTGCGTGCCGGTGCGCCGACGATCACCGCCCAATTCAAAAACCTCCGCGGCGAGGTGCTCGACACGTCGGAGATCGGCCAGCGCAAGCCCGCCGCGACCACAAAGTGATGGATCCGAACGAAAGTGAACCGGCCCAATGGTTCTTTTTGAGAAGCTGGCGCCACGCAGCCAATTCTGTTAAGATTGGGCATGAAAATTCCAACAATGTGGATCACAGGGCTGATCTTCGCCGTGTCGGGTGTCGTGCATGCTCAGCATGTGTTCAGGACTTATGCGGGCGAGGCCTATGCGAACGTGGATCTGCCTGCGCATGTCAAAGCGACAGATGGCGAATTGACTCTCTGGGCCGATTTTGAAAAGCGCAGCCAGGAGGGAACACCCCTTTATCTAGTTAACAAGACCCGAGGAACTGTATCTTTCCCGAGTCAGGACGGGGACATCTACATCAAGCTGGAATCGTTCGATAAAAACGGCGGTTGGGGCCGGGCGCAGACACACGAATACAGCGACTGTGGTAACAGCTACGGTCATCGTATCCTACAACCAGGAATGCATTACCGTCTTATAGGGTATCAACCCGCTGAAGGCCGTAAGGCTGACATCCGTTATGCAATGCATTCTGGCCTGAACCTTGTTTCTAACACAGGCAGTGGGCTAGTCAGTGACAAAGACATCGAGCTTGCACGGTTTGACTCCATGTCGTTGCGGAGTGTGCCACGCACAATTCGAGATGCCTTTGATCCACAATGGAAACGATCGGAACTTAAGCCGGGACATCGTGCAGGCTGCTTGTTGCTTCTGAAAGCCTATGGTCCTGTTCCTGCACTCAAACGAGAAGCCCAACGGCAACTTGATGCCTGGCGTTTGGTCCCTCCAGTTGATTCCGAAGAGAAGCAGGCTGCGGCCGCTTTCGAAGAACTTCTATCCGCAACTTGGGAAAAAGAGATATCGTCTGAGAGACTGGTGCAGTTCTGCCTGGATCAGATCGAAGGCACGAAACCAGCACTGCGGGTAACTCCAGCAATGTGCTGGGGAACCTTGAGAGATTTGGCATCGCTCTCGTTTGGCGTTTCGGCAAGAAATCCGCATTCAAACAAGACGGAAACACCTTCGGAGGATTGGAGACGTGTTGTGCGTCTGGCGGCATCGGGCATCTCCGAGGGACCAAAAGAAGAAGCCATTGGCATGAGTGGCGTGCTGTCGCACAACCTGCTGGTGGATTCCTTTCTTCCATCGTCGGCATTGGAGCCGCTATTGAGAGGCGATCCTTACTTTGCCGCCAAGGTGGCTGCGAATGCGCTCTCCAGGCGTGGAGATGCGGAGCGTTTGTCGGAACTGGCGATGAACTTGCCGCCAAAAAACCAGCCGGTTGTTTTGGCGGCACTTGCCTCTGGTGGAGTGAGCTACGAGCACACTGGACTTGATGGCTGGGGTGGGCTTCGCCGCCCTCAGCCCGGCACCAAGGAAGAAACCTTTTGGACTCATGTCATGGGGACTCAGCCTTTGGAAGCTTCTGATGCGCTTCGCTATCTCTCACCGCATGACCTCGGGGCGGATGGCTATGGCCCCATCGTCATGGACGGCTTGCGCAAATTCTGGAACGAGGAAGCGGCACGGAGTCAAAATCGCAAAGACGACTTCGCTCTTCCACCTCCGGCCTATTCCATGCGTTTGTCCTTGGACTTTCTGGCGAAATCGAAAAGAAAAGAAGATGCTCCCTTGTTCAGATCGTTGCTGGCTTACAAAGGCTATGAACTTCAGGAGGGTTTCCGCGATGATGGCTCTGGCGGAGGCGCCAAGCCCTACAAAATGCAATCGTTTGGAGTCCGTCAGGCTGCATTGGAGGCACTGAAGGCCATCGGAGAACAAGTGCCATCTGACGTCGTGCTCGAAAGAGATGTCAGCAACCCTGAGAAGGTCATTCAGAAGACCAATGGCGACCTTTAACCAGCGAGTTCTTGCACCGTTTCGTGCGGCGGCCATCATCGGCACATGCCCGCGCGAGTCTCTGCCATTTACATCAGCCCAGCAGCCACCGTGCTGCCGCATGCGGTGAACGAGGTGCAGGCACGTGCGCATCGCGGACTCGTTGGAGATCGCTACTTTGAAGGCTGCGGCACTTTTACGAATTGGGAACCCAAAGGCCCCGACCGCGAGCTCACGCTGATCGAAGGTGAGGTGCTGGCCGAACTCGACCTCAGCGCCGCGGAAGCTCGCCGCAACATCGTCACCGAGGGCGTGCGACTGAACGATCTCGTCGGAAAGCGCTTCCGCATCGGCGAGGTGCTCATCGAGGGCATCCGCCTCTGCCCTCCGTGCACGCATTTGGACAAAGTGACCGGCCAAGCGCTGCTGAAACCTCTCGCCGACCGTGGTGGCCTGCGAGCAGACATCTTGAGCGACGGTGTCATCCGCGTGGGCGATGCGATCCAAGTTATTGACCATTAAACCCGATGTCAGCCTTCGCCCAAACACCTTCGCCGCCCTACTACGCCGTGATCTTCACCTCGCAGCGCACGGACGGCGATCAAGGTTATGGCGACATGGCCGAGCGCATGGTGGAGCTGGCGCATGAGCAGCCGGGCTTCCTCGGTGTCGAGAGCGCACGCGGAGCGGACGGCTTCGGCATCACGGTGTCGTATTGGGAAAGCACGCAGGCCATCGCGGCGTGGAAAGCGCACGCCGAGCACCGCATCGCGCAGGAGACGGGAAAAACGACATGGTATGCCGATTATCAACTGCGCGTGGCCGAGGTGGAGCGTGCGTATGGCAAAACTCACCCAGCCTCTCATGCATAGCGTCATCGAACTACCCTTTAACCAGCACGTGGGACTGCAAATCGCGGACGATCCAGCGAAGGTGCTGCAACTGCCTGCCGGGCCGCAGTATCTGAACCACCTCGGCACCGTGCATGCCAGCGCCCAGCTCGCTTTGGCGGAGGCATCCAGCGGAGAGTTCCTGCTGCGAGCCATCAGCGATCTGACGGGCATCGTCCCCGTCGTGCGACGGCTGGAGTCCAAATTCCGCAAGCCCGCGAACGGTCGCCTCACCTCCACCGCGTCCGCGCCGGACGGCATCGAGTCCCTGCGCAGCGAGTTGGAGGCCAAGGGCCGTGCCTTGATCACCGTGCAGGTCGAACTGCACGACGAGTCCGGAGCGCACACACTCTCAGCATCCGTTGAGTGGTTCATCACCAGGCAGTCCAACGCTGATACAACGAACGAAATCCGCCGCTGAAGCGTTATCATCCACACATGAAACTGGAGTTTCTCTTGTCCTTGGTGACCAGTCTCGCGTTGCAAGTTTCCGCGCAGAGCGCCGCGCCTTTGGTTTTGAAAACACAGCCGACGAGCGGTGATCAAAACGTGTCAACTGGGCTGACGGAGATCATCATTACGTTCGATCAGGACATGGCCAGCAGCTATTCTTTTACTGGCGGAGGCCCGACTTTTCCCAAGGTCGCCGGCAAGCCCGTGTGGAGAACCCCTCGCGAGTGTGTGCTCCCGGTGCTGCTTGAATCTGGCCGCTCCTACACGGTGGGAATCAACAGCGCGACCCAAACGAACTTCAAAAGCAGCACCGGCACTCCCGCAGATCCTTCCATCTTATCCTTCAAGACCAAGGCGGGTGTGGCGGCCGCCGGAGGCAACAGACATGCGGAATCCATCCGGCAACTGCGCGATGCCTTGGATCACCGCTACTCGTATCGCGATGTTCACCGCGTGGACTGGGCCGCTGCATGGCAGCAGTTTGAGCCGCGCCTGCTCGCCTCCACATCCGCACGCGACTTCGCGGTGACCGCGGGCGAGATGCTTGCCGCCACGCAAGACGCGCACATCTGGCTGACGGAGGCAGGCCAGGTCATCCCAGCGTTTCAGCGCAAGCTCACACCTAATGCCAGCTTGAGACTTCTTCCCAAGCTCATCTCTGGCTGGTCGCAAAGGCATCCGATGGTCGCCAGCGGCAACGCTGCGCCTGACGTGGGCTACATCGCCATTCACTCCTGGGAACGGAAGCATGGCGCGGCACTCGTCATGGCCGCACTCGCAGCACTCAGCGACTTGGAGGCGCAGCCTGCACTCATCATTGACGTGCGCTTTAACAGCGGCGGAGACGAAACACTCGCTCGCGAGTTCGCAGGGCATTTCGTCACCGAGCGTAAGCTCTATGCGAAGCACCGCAGCCTGGGCAGCACAGAACCAACAGACCGATGGTTGGAACCCTCAGCCAGCAGCAAACCTTTTGCAGGCAGGGTCGCCGTGCTCATGGGACCCGTGAACATGAGTTCTGCGGAAGCCTTTTTGTTGATGATGAGGCAAGTGCCTGGCTGCCGGCTCATCGGGCAGACATCCTTTGGCGCCTCAGGCAATCCACAACCCCATCAACTCGCCAATGGCGTCACGGTGTATCTGCCCTCTTGGAATGCGATGTTGCCAGACGGCACATCCTTTGAAACCAGAGGCATCACACCCGATGTCGAAGTAAAATATTCTGGCGACATGACCGCCTCTGACCCTGTGCTCACCAAGGCCATTGAGATCGTGGGAAAATAGTCCTCGCTGTCCGCTGACCTCCATGGACACCCTTGTCACATCTCTCACTCGTCTTGAGCCGGTGCGTGTGGCGCATGCGGCGGAGATGTTGGTGCTTCTGAGCGATCCGCGCATTTACGAGTATCTCGACCGGCATCCGCCGGCTTCACAGCAAGAGCTGGAGGATCGCTACCGACGCTACGAGACCACTTTCTCGCCGGATGGCACGGAGCGCTGGCTGAACTGGATCATCTTCCCGCATGAAAGAAGCGCGTGCGCTGGCTTCATGCAGGCATCCGTGAATGCCGACGGCACTGGCGACTTCGGCTACATCCTCGGCCCCGCGTATTGGGGGCGCGGACTCGCCTTCGATGCTGCCAGCGCGGTCATCCGTGTTTTGCACGACGACTTTGAGGTGACCGCGCTCTACGCGACCGCTGACAGGCGCAACGAGCGCTCCATCAGGCTGCTGAACCGTCTGAGCTTTCAGCGAATCATCCGCAACGAGTATCCACACGGCGAAGCTCCCGAAAGCGATGACGTGTTCCGCCTGAACCTGCCGTGAACGTTTCTCCATGAAAAAGATCAACACCTACACCCTCGAAGAACACACCTGGAACTCGCCGAAGGGGAAATTCGGCGGCGCGAGCAAAGAAGTATCCGAAGCGCTTGGCCGTGAACCGCTTTCGACGGACTTGATGCGGCGCCATCCGTTCGATGTCGAGATCCTGCGCATCCCGCCGGGCCAAACGCCGTATCCGTTTCACTCGCACAGTGCGCAGTGGGAGTTTTATCACGTCATCTCCGGCACCGGCCTCGTGCGCGATGAGGCTGGCACCACACCCATCGAAACCGGCGACGCTTTCCTCTTCAAACCCGGCGAGCCACACCAGCTCATCAACAACAGCGATGCCGACCTCATCCTCTACGTCATCGCCGACAATCCCATAGGCGAGTCCTGCCACTACCCGGACAGTGGCAAGTGGCTCGTGCGTTCACCGGGGCGTCAGCTCATCCGCAGCGAGTCGCTTGAGTATTACGACGGCGAGGAATGATGAGGCCGGAAGCCCCGTACCTTCCGCCGCATGAAACACGTCCTTGCCGTCCTTTTCGTCCCTTCGGTCCTTTTGGCCGCGACCACGCCCGCGCCGAAGCCGAAGCCCGCGTTTCAATACGAATCCGGCGACATCAAAGTGAGCATCCCCACGGCGGATGAGCCGCGTGTGAAGCAATTCGGCGCGGAGTCGATCAAGGCGGCGGTGAAGTATCTCGATGATGGCTCGACATGCTGGGTGCGTGAAAAGAGCTGCGTGAACTGCCACACGACGGGGCCTTACCTCAGCGAGCGGCCGGCTTTGATCCCGCAACTCGGCAAACCGAGCGAGGAGATCGTGGCGGACTTCATCGAGTTCGTTCCAAAGGAGGTCAAAGAGGTGAAGGAGACGGCCACGAAGAGCGGCTACAAGCACATGCCGGGTGCTTTTTCGGCTGTGTGGCGCTCGCTGGGCCTCGCGGAGTGGGACAAGCATCTCACCGGCAAAACGAGCGAGCATACCGAGCGCTCCATCCGCGACATGTTTGAGCGCCAGGCCGCCAGCGGAGCCTTCGTGAGCCATGGCGAGGTCGAAATCCCGCACATCACCACCGACTTCGAACTCTCGCTGCAAGCCGTGCGCACCATCACCGCGGCTCCCGGATGGCTCGCGGGCCTGAAGGACGAAAAACTGCTCGGAAAGGTCGAAAAGCTCAAAAACTGGCTTCGCAGCACCGAGCCGAAAAATGACTGGGATCGCGTCTTGAGCCTCCAACTCGCCTTTTACATGCCCGAGCTCGTTTCCGCCGAAAAACGCGACACCGCGCTCAAGCTGCTCTCATCCAAACAACACGCCGACGGCGGCTGGAGCACGCGTGACTTCTCCGCGCTGAACGACTGGCACTTCGAAGTCAGCGAAACCGTCCAAAAGCTCATCGCGGGCCTCCCCGATGCCTCCAAACCCGAAAGCGATGCCTACATGACCGCCCTCGCCGTCGTGCTGATGCGTCAAAGCGGTGTCCCGGCCAAAGATGAGCGCCTTCAAAAAGCCGTCGCATGGCTCAAAAAGGAACAGCGCGTCTCCGGCCGCTGGTGGATGCACTCGCTCTATCGAGGAAACTACCACTACAGCACCTACATCGCGACATGTCAGGCGCTGAAGGCGCTGGCGCTTTGTGATGAACTGCCTGCGCTGGGTGCGGAGTGATCACCAAGGCCATTCCACGGTGATCTCCAGCTCCCAGGCACGGTTGCGGATGATCCAGATGATGGCGAGCACGAGCGTAAACCCCAGCATGGCAAAGTGCAGCGCGCAGGCGCGACGGCAGCCGCCTTTCTCAGGCAGCCGTGCGTAGCGTGAGGGGTCATCGTCCATCCCGCGCACCACTGGAGAGCCGGGCTGTCATTGCCAGCCCTGGCATGCCATTTTTTCCTCGCGTCGTGGCGGCAGGGGCTTGTAGATTGACCGCACGCTCGAACCCCCCCTTCCTCTCGCATGGCACGCCGCGCCCAGTCCAGCCTTCGTCTCTCCCATCTCCTCGGCCTCGTCGCCGTCCTCGCCGTCCTGGGTGGTGGCGGGTATGCGTTGCTGCACCGCACGACAGACACGATGACGGGGGTGCAGGAGCTCGGTGCCTCGGAGTATCTGGAGGACGCCACAGCGCTCAGCGGCAACATCTACAAGATCGAGGGCATCGTGGACGACCGCCTGGACCAGGGCTGGAGGCAGGCGGACGGCCGCCTGTTCAGCGTTCAGGTCAGTGACGGCAGCGGGAGCAGCTTTGTGCCGGTGTGGGTGCCGCCAGATTATCAGGGCACAAACATCCAGCGCGGGCAGCGTTACACCTTCAAGGTGCGCGTGCTTGAAAGCGGCGTGCTGGAGGTCCTCGAACTCCTCAAAGTCTAACCCTCGCTCTGTGTCCTTATGAAACGCGTCCTTGTCCCCGTCATCCTCGTGGCATTCTCCGCCGTGCCGCACGCGCAGGTTCTGCCTGGCGTGGCACCCGGCGGCCAGCCCGCCGCGCCCACGACCACCACGTCGAACAACAACTACAACATCGTGCCCGGCACAGCCACGGACCGCCAGACGGACATGCAGACCGGACTCGGCAACATGCCCATGATGGACCCCGGCAGCGAGAACGTCGCCTTCAACGGCAAGCTGTGGAATGTGACGAACAACCGCCTCATGCGCTCGCGCTTTGAGACCTACCTCACCACGCCGGAGGCAAATTCCGCCGAAGACCAGGCCTATCGCGATCTCATCACACAGATCCAGCAGCTTCTCGCGCCGACGAACAAGCCCGCGCCCGATCCGATGAAGGCCTTTGCCATGCTGCCAGAAGCGGGGACCTACAGAATCGATGGCGGTCTGTGCAACGCCATCGCCAATGCCATCTGGGATGTGTGGCTGTCGCAGAAAAAACAAACACAGCTCAAGCAGGCGAACGCGGCGATGCTGGACCGGCGCAAGGTGCTCTCATGGAATGCCGAGATGGGCCTCAAGAACAACGAACTCGCTCCAGGCGGCGGCAGCGGCAGCGCTTCCAAAGGTGGTGCGAACTCCGCGCAGCAGCAGAATCAGAACAACCAGACGAACAGCGCCACCGTCGGCCGCACCTCGGAGTACATCAAGGGCATCGCCGAGATCGAGGCACGCATGAAGCTCAACGAGACCGCCGCCGGCCTCTCGGAGATCACCAGCAAGACCACCTTCCAGGCGCTCATCATCCAGATGTTCCTCCAGCGCCGTTTCGAGCATGCCGTGATCGCATGCCGCTTCTACCCGAACCTTTTCAAGGACGGCGACAGCGTCCTGCAGCTCGACAAAAACAGCGACGTGCAAAAAATGCTCTCCAGCAGCTTCGGTGTGCCGCCCACCGTCGCCATGATCGACGGCCTCTCGTTGGAGGCCATCCGCACGGTCGATGAGTCCCTCGTCTCGTTTGAGAACCTCGTCGCGCGCCGTGACATCGACAGCGCCAGCAACCGCCTGCTGGAGGCCTTTGGCATCGGCGAATACCTCCCGCGCGTGCGCCGCCTGCCGATGAGCGAGAAGACCAAGGTGCTCGATTTCGTGCGCAAGAAGAACAGGCTCCTCGGCTTCCTGGAGATGAAGGACTACGCGAACGCGGAGACCACGGTGACCGAGCTGCGCTCCCTCTCGGACGATTTCGAATACGCCCGCCCCCTCGCCGCCATCCAGACGGCCAAATCCGTCAGCGCGCTGCACATCAGCAAGGCGCGCACCGCCATGGCCGCGCGCGACACGAAGACCCTCGAGGCCGAGATGAAGGCCGCCACCGAGATCTGGCCGACGAATCCTGACCTCTCCGGCTTCAGCACGGAGCTGGTGAAATCCAGCGACATGAAATCCCAGGGCGTGATGGAGTTCGACCGCCTGCTCAGCCAGAAAAACTTCCGCCAGATCTTCGACAACAAGGCCGTCTTCCTCGCCTCGGTGGCCGATGATCCCGCGCGGCAGAAGCAGCTCGAAAAAGTGCTCAATGACATGGGCGGCCTCGAATTGATCATCCGCGGCGCGGGCAAGCTCGCCGACACCAGCCCCGCCGCCGCTTGGGAGGAGGTCGAGACGCAGGCGGAGACCTACCCGGACGATCCCGTGCTCAGCAAGCTGCGCGCCGATCTCGGCGTGAAGGCCAGCGAATTTGTCACCGCCATCGAAAACGGCCGCCAGCATGAAAAGAGAAAGCAGACCGGCTCCGCGCTCGCCTGGTATCTGAAAGCCCGGCGCATGCATCCCGCCAGCGCGCTCGCCAAGGACGGCATCAAACGCCTTGTCGATGCCGTGAAGAACGGTGACAATCCTCCCGAACCCGCGCCCGCCTCCGCCTTGCAATGATCGCCGCCCGTTTCCTGCCCGCCGCCACCGTTTTCGTGATCCTCTGCGGCGCGGCACGCGCGCAGACCGCTGTTCAACTCGCACCGCCGTCGATCCAGCGTGCCGCGGATGGCTTGGTGACACTGAAAGGAGAAAATGTTCTCTACACACTCGACGGCACCGATCCCTTGGCGAAGTCGAATCCGTATCTCGCACCCATTTCGCTGCCCGCAGGCGGCACGGTGAACGCGCGCGCGTTTTCCGAGGACCGCAAAACGATGAGCGAGGTCGCGAAGGCCGTGTTCGAGCCATTGCCGGGGCAAAAAACGCTGCCCAACACCGTCGTGCCCGTCACGCAGGACCGGAGCTGGCCGCAGTATGACTGGAAAAAGCGCCACGAACTCACCAGCGCCGCCGTGAAGCGCGCCAAGCCCCAGATTCTCTTCATCGGCGATTCGATCACCCATTTCTTCGGCGGCGAGCAATTCGACAGCTACGCGCTGCGCGGGCAGCAGACCTGGGGCGAGTTCTACGCGCCGCGAAACGCCGGCAATCTGGGCTTCGGCTGGGACAAAACGGAAAACGTGCTCTGGCGTCTGCAGCACGGTGCCATCGACGGCATCGCGCCGAAACTCGTCGTCATGATGATCGGCACGAACAACACGGGCAATTGCTCCGCGCCGGACATCGCCGCAGGCATTGAGGCCATCGTGCTGGAACTCGAAAAACGCCTGCCGCAGTCACAGATTCTCCTGCTGGGCATTTTCCCACGCGGTGAGAAGCCGAATCCGGCGCGCGAAAAGATCGCCGAAATCAATGGCATCATCTCAAGGCTCGACGGCACGCACCACGTAACCTTCCTCGACATCGGCGCGAAGTTCCTCACCCCCGACGGCCTGATCACGAAAGACATCATGCCCGACTTCCTCCACCCGAACGAAAAAGGCTACCGCATCTGGGCCGAGGCCATCGAGCCGACGGTGAAGAAGCTGATGGGCGAGTGAATCATGACCGCGACAACAGAAACGCGATGATATTCGCGATTTGAGTCGGCTTCAGCGCGTCGCCGAGACCCGCAGGCATTAGCGAGACATTTCGCACGGTGCGGATGTCGGTGCGCTTGCGCAAAACGGTGCGTTCGCTGCCGCCGGGGAGCTTCAAAGTGATGCTGGTGGGCGAATCGGAGGCGGTGATGCCGAGCAAAGTCTCGCCACGATGCGTATTGGCGTGGATGGTGTCGTAGCCGGGCCGTGCGGCTTCGCTGGGAAAGAGGATGTCGCGCACGATGACTTCGGGAGCACGTTGGAACTCGGCATCGAGATCCGGACCGACGACATAGCCGATACCATGGCTGCGATGGCAGGCGGAGCACATGGCGGTGAAGAGGGTTTTGCCTTCGGCGAGATCGGGTTGCTGCTTCAAGGCCTCAAGAATGGCCGGGACGCGTTTTTCCCACGCGGCGATTTGAGCGGCGGTGGGTGCTGTGGGCAAGGGAACGTCGGTTGGGGTCGTGAGCGGCTTGGTGTCTTCGATGCCGAGCTTCAGAATGTCGTGCGCTTTGCCGGTTTTGACGACGGCGAGGCATTCGGTGAGTTCCTGGACGTTTCCGCGAGCGGCGATGATGCCGGCAAGATTGGCCATGACTGGCTCGCTTTGGCCGGGATCGGTGGCGAGAGCCAAAAGGAGGTCTTTTTCAATCTTGGCGGCCGAACTGGCGATGGCGGCGTCCATCCAGCGGAGTTGGCCGTGTTTTCGTGCGAGGTGCAAAAGCGCCTCTTTTTGCGGTCCGAGCCTCAAAGCGAGCTGGAGGGCGAGTTGAGGCTCCAAATCGGCTTTGAGGTCGATTTTGGAGGTTTCGTCGTTTTCGCGGAGTTGGAGCACTTTCGCATCGGCGGTGCTGAGAGGCGGTTTGGACCATTTTTGCTTCGCTTCGAGGATCCACACGCGACCGCGATCATGGCCGTTGATGAGGCCGTATTGCTGCTGGAGATGCCGCGGGATGGCAGAGTAGTCTTCAATGATCTCGCGGTAGTAATCGACGATGGCGAGATGGCCCTGCGGCGTCTGCGTGAGCGCGATGGGATGAAACCACGCATCACGCGAGGCGAGGAATTCGCGATGCTCCTCGCCTTTCACGCGCTGGAGTCGCAGGCGCGTGCCATCGCGCACGATGTCGGCGCGGTGAATGAGGTTTTGCGCGGGTTCGCAGACGAAATAGTGGCCGCGCCAGACGATGGGCGAGCAGGCGCTGGTGAAGTAACCGGACGCGGCGGCATCGCTGAGGCTGATTTTGCGGTAGAAGGCGAAGTACTCGGCATGCTGCTCCCGCTTTGTTCGCCACGGGTGCGGCGCGGCGATGGGATAGACGCGTGTGTCGTCGCTCGCTGGCGCATCGAGCATCGGCGCGGCGGCATCGGGATTGCGAGTGAGGTAACGCCACGGGATCGGCGTGACGTAGAGGCCGGGATGCGTGGTGGTTGCGGTGAAGCGCTCGCCGCTGTCGGTGAAGGCCATGCCGGTGGTCTTTGTGCTGCCGCTGACGGGCTCGATGGCGCTGCCATCCGCACGAATACGGAAATCGGTGGGCGGCAGATCGACGGGCTTTTTCAAATGCGGGCCGGTGATGGTGCCGGTGGCGTTGCCGCGGCCGAAATACAGCCAGCCATCGGGTCCCCAAGTCGGTGAATTGATGCGGCGTTCGAGAATCGGCGAGCCGAAGCCGGTGAAGAGCTGCTCATTCACGTCCGCTTTGTCATCACCATCGCTGTCTTTGAGAAAGACGATGTGCGGTGAGCAGGCGACGATGATGCCGCCATTCCCTGCGGCAATGCCGTGACATGGCGGCAGTCGATCGGCCCACACGATGGCTTGGTCCATGACGCCATCGCCATCGGTGTCGCGCAGCAGCTTCACGGTGCCGTAGGTTTCTGCCTCAGCCTTCTTCTTGGCCTCCTCGCTGGCCTGGATGCGGCGCACTTCGAGGTCGAGCTGGCCGGTTTTGTTCAGTTCGTCGATGTCATACTGGCCTTCGAGATTGTAGCCGTGCAGTTCGCAGACGAAGCAGCGGCCCTTGTCATCCCAGCAGATGCCGGAGGGCTCGGTGATGAGCGGTTCGCTGGCGAGCAGGCGGATGGAGTAGCCTTCCGGCACGGCGAATTGCTTCACGCTTTCCTCGGGCGGCAGCGGCTCCGGCGCATCGTCGGGGCGGGGGATCTCGGCGAAGGCGGTGGTGAGCAACAACAGCGGTACAAGACGTTGCATGTCTCCAATACAGGCGTGGACGCTCAAATCTCCCGAAATCATGCTCGCGAGATGCGCGGCCTTGCTAACGTTTCTGTCATCGCATGCAGACGACCGTCGCTTTTCCAAAAGAGACCCACGCGGGAGAGACGCGTGCTGCGATGGTTCCCGAAATGGTGGCGAAGCTGAAGGCGCTCGGCGCGGTCATCGAAGTCGAGTCAGGCATCGGCGCGTTCTGCGGGCACACGGATGCTGATTACACGAAGGCGGGCGCGACCGTGCGCACGGATCGTGCGGCGATGATTCAAGGCGCGGACATTCTCGCGCAAGTGCACAAGCCTTCCGCTGCCGACATGCTGCTGATGCGCGAGGGCGCGGTGTGCATCGCATTGCTCGATCCGTTTCAATCGCGCGACCTGATTCAAACGCTCGCGCAACGCGGCGTCACGGCAATCAGCCTCGAAATGGTGCCGCGCAGTACGCGCGCGCAGAAGATGGACGTTTTGTCGTCACAGGCGAGTCTGGCGGGCTACGCGGCCGTAATCACCGCCGCGGCGCAGACGGGGAAGATTTTTCCGATGATGATGACGCCTGCGGGCACGATCAAACCGGTGAAGGTCTTCATCATCGGTGCGGGCGTGGCCGGTTTGCAGGCCATCGCGACCGCGAAACGCCTCGGCGCGAAGGTGGAGGCCTTTGACACGCGTCCGGTCGTCGAGGAGCAGGTGAGATCGCTCGGCGCGAAGTTTGTGAAGATCGACGTCGGCGAAACCGGACAGACCGAAGGTGGCTACGCAAAGGCGCTGACCGACGAGCAGCTCAAACTCCAGCGCGAGGGCATGGCGCGTGTGTGCGCGGAGTCGGACATCGTCATCACCGCGGCGCAGGTGTTTGGACGGCGCGCGCCCATTCTGCTCACGAGCGAGATGCTCGATGCGATGAAGCCGGGCAGCGTGGTGGTCGATCTCGCCGTCGAGAGCGGCGGCAATGTCGAGGGCGTGGTGGCGGATCAAATCACCGATCGCAAGGGCGTGAAGATCGTCG
Organism: Verrucomicrobiaceae bacterium; assembly: GCA_015075365.1. Classification (GTDB taxonomy): domain Bacteria; phylum Verrucomicrobiota; class Verrucomicrobiia; order Verrucomicrobiales; family Verrucomicrobiaceae; genus Prosthecobacter. Next base: position 1,815,307 of record JABTUN010000001.1, on the reverse strand, counting down.
GCACGGCGAATCTGCCCGGCACCGTGCCGGTGCATGCCAGCCAGATGTTCGCGTCGAACATCACCGCGCTGCTGGCGGAGTTTTGGGACAAGGAGTCGAAGGCCTTCAAGCTGAACCTCGACGACGACATTCTAAAAAGCTGCGTCGTGACGCACGGCGGGCGCATCGTGAACGAAAAACTCGCCGCCACCTGATTCCGTCATGACCGCCGAAATGCTCGTGTTCTTCATCTTTGTGCTGTCGATCTTCCTCGGCTTCGAATTGATCTCCAAAGTGCCCTCGATGCTCCACACGCCGCTGATGTCCGGCACGAACGCGATCCACGGCATCATCCTGCTCGGCGGCATGATCGCGCTGGCGTCGGCGGAGGGCTTTATCCAGCACGTCGCGGGTTTTGTCGCCGTGGTGCTCGGCTCGGCGAACGTGTTCGGCGGTTTCATGGTCACGGACCGCATGCTGCAGATGTTCAAACGCAAAAAATGAGCACGACCGCCGCCATCGCCTTCCTTGCCGCCTCGGTGCTCTTCATCGTGGGCATCAAACTGCTCGCGTCGCCGAAAACGGCGCGCAAAGGCAATCTCGTAGCCGGCGCGGGCATGCTGCTGGCGTTGTTGGCCGTGCTGCCGCTGCTGCACAACGCGCAGGGCGGCAGCGTGTCGCTGTGGAAATGGTTCCTGCTCATCACCGGCATCCTGCTCGGCCTGGTGATCGGCGCGGCGGGCGCGTACAAGGTGAAAATGACCGCGATGCCGCAGATGGTGGCGCTCTTCAACGGCGCGGGTGGTGGCGCGGCGGCGCTGGTGGCGGCGATCGAGTTCGCGCATGTCACGCGCGCGTCGAGCCTCACGTTTGTCGTTGCCATGCTGTGCGCGGCGCTGATCGGCGCGGTGTCGCTGTCCGGCAGTGTCATCGCCTATCTCAAGCTCGAAGGTCATTTCGACAAACCGGTCACGTATCCGGCGCAGCAGGTGATGAATGCCGTGCTGTTCGTGATGAGCGTGTTGCTGGCGCTCGCGATGGCCTCGGGATCGCACAGCATGGTGCTGATGGTGCTGTTCCTCGGGCTCGCGCTCGCGCTGGGCGTGCTGATGGTGCTGCCGATCGGCGGCGCGGACATGCCGGTGGTCATTTCACTGCTCAACTCGTTCACCGGCCTCGCTGTCGCCGCGGATGGATTTGCCATCGGCAATGTCGCCATGATCATCGCGGGCACGCTGGTGGGCTCCTCCGGCACGATTTTGACCCTGGCGATGTGCAAGGCGATGAACCGGCCGGTGACGAATGTTTTGTTCAGCGCCTTCGGCAAAGTCGATGCCACTGCTGCGGGCCCTGATGCCGCCACCGGCAGCATCAAGCCCGTGCAGGCCGACGAAGCGGCCATTCTGCTCGGCATGGCCGGTCGTGTCGTGATCGTGCCGGGTTACGGCCTCGCTGTGGCGCAGGCGCAGCATCAGGTGCGGCAGTTGTCGGATGAACTCGCGAAAAAAGGCGTCGAGGTCAGTTTCGCCATCCATCCCGTCGCCGGACGCATGCCCGGCCACATGAACGTGCTCCTCGCCGAGGCCGATGTGCCGTATGACCAGCTCATTGAGATGGATGAGATCAATCCCGAGATGGATCGTGTGGACGTCTGCCTCGTCATCGGCGCCAACGACGTCGTGAATCCCGCCGCGCGTGAGGACAAGGCGAGCCCGATCTACGGCATGCCCATCATCGAGGCCGAAAAGGCCGGAACCGTGATCGTGATGAAGCGCAGCATGGGCAAGGGCTTCGCAGGCATCGAGAACGCGCTCTTCCTGCGCGACAACTGCCGCATGCTGTTTGGCGATGCCAAGGCGTCGCTGCAGGAGCTGGTGACGCTGGTGAAAGCGGGCTGATCAGTTAGAGCCATCCCGCAGCCTCCGTATTGGCTGCCTGATGTCATCTCCCGATTACAGTTGCTCCGGCCACGGTGAGTCACACGCGTTCACCTTCATGAATCCGCGTGTGCGTGACGGTGTGGTCGTGCACAGCCGGCGCTCCGTGCTGAAAACGAGCCTCGCGGGCCTCGGCGGACTCACACTGCCCGGTTTGATGAAGCTGCGTGCGGAAGGAACGGCAGCGAAGAGCAACAAGTCGGTGATTTTGCTCTGGATGACCGGCGGTCCCTCGCACATCGACACGTGGGACCCAAAGCCGGACAGGCCCATCGAAAACCGCGGGCCGTTCAAGACGATCCCGACGAAGCTGCCCGGTGTGCGCATCTGCGAGTTCCTGCCGAAGCAGGCCGCGATGCTCGATCAGTTCACGCTGATCCGCTCGGTGGATTGCCGTTTCAGCAATCATGAGCCGAACATGGTCATGCAGACGGCCAATCTGGCCAACGAACCGCGCACAAACCCGAAGGCGAAGTATTTCCCGTCCTTCGGCAGCATTGTGGCGAAGCATCACGGCGCGAATCATCCCGCGATGCCGCCCTATGTCGTGCTGAACATGAAATCACGCTCGCACGTGGCCTGGGGCGGCTACCTCGGCACGCAGTATGATCCGTTTGATGGCAACAATGCCGCGAAGCTCTTCCAACTGCCCGCCGGACTCAGCATGGACCGCCTTCACGCGCGCCAGACGCTCAGCAAGCAGATGGATGGCCTGCGCGCGGAGCTCGACGCGAGCGGCATGATGGGCGCGATGGACACTTTCGGCCAAAAAGCCTTCGACATCGTCGCGGGTGGTCGCGCGCAGGAGGCCTTCGATTTGGAGAAGGAGCCGAAAAACGTGCGCGATCGCTACGGCGATCATGATTGGGCCAAACAAGCGCTTCTGGCGCGTCGGCTCGTCGAGCGCGGCTCCTCCTTTGTCACCATCGACCTCAGCAACCACGGCGCGTCCGGCACCTGGGACAACCACGGCGACAACATCCCGCCCTACGGTGGCATCTGGAACGGTCTGCGCCCGCTGCTGCCGGTTTTCGATCACGTCATTACCACGCTCGTAACCGATCTGCGCGAGCGAGGCATGCTGGATGACACGCTCGTCATCGCGATGGGTGAATTTGGCCGCACGCCGAATCTCGGCACACAGGGCAGCACGGATGGCCGCAATCACTGGCCTGTCGTCATGAGCATGTGCCTCGCTGGCGGCGGCTTCCGCCATGGGCAGGTCATCGGATCGAGCACCAAGGACGGCGCGGAGATCGAAGAACGCCCCGTCACGCCCGGCGACCTCGCCGCGACGATCTACCATCACATGGGCGTGCCGCTCGACGCGACCTATATGGATCATCAGGGGCGTCCGAACTTCATCATCGACCAGGGCGCGCCGATCCGGGAGCTGATCTGAAGTTTTGGCGATCATCCGCTAAATCGGAGCTGCCATGCCGTTCCCGATGCCATGAAGCGCCGCGCCTTTCTCATGGCCCCCTGTCTGGCCGCCCTGGGCCGGGGGGCAGGCACGTCCCCGCCCGCTTCGCGGCGCGGGAAGCGCCTGGGCGTGGTGATCCATTCCTACTCAAAGCGCTGGCAGGGCAGGTATTCGAGCATCCAGCAACCCCCGTTCACCACGGCGCTGGATGTGCTGGATCATCTGCGCGGGCTCGGCGCGGGCAGCCTTCAGATCAGCGTCGCCGGATGGAGCGACGAGATGGCCGGCCGGGTGCGTGACACGCGCGAATCCTACGGCATGCGCCTTGAAGGCAGCATCACGCTGCCGAAGACGGAGGCCGATGTGCCGCGCTTTGAGAGGGAGCTGCGGCTGGGAAAGGAGGCTGGCGCGGTGATCTACCGCAGCGCGCTGGGCGGGCGGCGTTACGAGCAGTTTTCGACGCGCGAGCAGTTCCGGTCATGGAAGGAGGCCGCCTGGCGGAGCATGCAACTGGCGGAACCGGCCGCCCGGCGCCAGCGCGTGCGGATCGGCGTGGAGAATCACAAGGATTTTCACGCGCCGGAGCTGGTGGAGCTGCTCACGCGCCTGTCGAGCGAGCACATCGGCTGCACCATCGACACGGGGAACAGCATCGCGCTGCTGGAGGAGCCGCTGGCGGTGGTGGAGGCGCTGGCCCCGTTTGTGGTGACCACGCACATCAAGGACATGGCCGTGCAGGAGTACGAGCACGGTTTCCTGCTGTCGGAGGTGCCGCTGGGGGAGGGCATGCTCGACCTGCCGCGTCTGCTGGAGATCCTGGAGAAGGGGAATCCGCGCGTGGAGCACCACCTGGAGATGATCACGCGCGATCCGCTGGAGATCCCCTGCTTGAAGGAGCGCTACTGGGCCACCTTTCCCGACAAGCCCGGCACAGAGCTGGCGCGCACGCTGTCGATGGTGCGCGCGAAAAAGGCCGCGCGGCTCCCCAAGGTCACCGGCAGGTCCATCGAGGACGCGCTGGCCTTCGAGGAGGAGAATATCGTGAAATCCCTCCAGCATGCCGGCGAGGCGCTCGGCTTTGACAACGTGCAGATCCGCCGGCCAACCGACGAGAAGAACGAGAAGTAGCTGTCAGCAACCCGTCAGAGCACCTTGATCTTCAGATTCCGATACCACACCGGGGCCTGCGCCTTGCCGTGGAGACCCTGGAGGCCGATCGGGCCGCTGCGGGCGAAGTCCTTGAGCGCTTTCTTGAACTTGTTGGGCGTGCCGTCGGGGTTTTTGCCAACCTCCGGCCAGTTGTCGAGGTTCGCGTCGATCACGGTCTCGCCATTGAAGACCACGGTGACCTGCGGCCCTTTGCAGGTGATGGTGTAGCGGTTCCATTCGCCCACGGGCTTTGCCATGCTCTTGCTGGGCGGCATCGCGTCGTAAATCGCCGCCACCATGCCGTACTTGCTGCCGTCCGCGCCCTCATGGACCTGGATCTCCAGCGCGGCGAGCACGTTCTTGATGTCGCCGGAGCGCAGGAAGACGCCGCTGTTGGCCTCCTTCGCCACCTTGAACTCGAGATCGAGGATGAAATCACCGTACGACTCCTTGGTCCACAGCGTGTCATGGTCCTTCGCCACGAGCTCGCCATTCTGAAACGCCCAGCCGCCCGGCGCGATGGTGTTCGAGAGATCTGGGGCGAGGAGATCCTTCCAGCCGGTGGTGTCAGGATGCTCGGCGGCGAGGGCGAGGGTGGAAAGCAGGGAGAGGAGCGTGATCGGAAGTTTCATGGCGGGGCAGTCGTCGGGAGCAATGCGCGCCGGTCAAGGGCCGGTCATCACCACGCGAATCGCGCAAGCCCGCGCTCTTCCCGCCGTTGGAAACCCGGTCATGCGATTCCTTGCCTGTTTGCTTCTACCCCTTGTCTCCGCGCTGCAAGCCGCGCCGCCTCCGAATTTCCTGCTCATCTTCGCGGACGACCATGGTTATGGCGACGTGTCCGCCTACCACGCGTCGGACGTGCGCACGCCGAACATCGACCGCATCGGCCGTGAGGGCATGCTTTTCACCGCCATGCGCGCGAACTGCACCGTGTGCTCCCCCTCGCGCGCGGCGCTGCTCACCGGACGCCATGCGGACCGCGTCGGCGTGCCCGGCGTGATCCGCACGCAGCCGGAGAACTCCTGGGGCTGGTTCGACCCGAAGGTGCCCACCATCGCCGACGAGTTGAAGAAGGCCGGCTACCACACCGGCATCATCGGCAAGTGGCATCTCGGTCTCGAATCACCGAACACGCCCGTCGAGCGCGGCTTCGACCACTTCCACGGCTTCCTGGGGGACATGATGGACAGCTACACCACCCATCTGCGCCATGGGAACAACTACATGAGGCTCAACAACACGGTCATCGATCCCGAGGGGCATGCGACAGACCTTTTCAGCGATTGGGCCGCGGATTACCTGCGCGAGCGGGCCAAGGCAAAGGACCGGCCGTTCTTCCTCTACCTCGCCTACAACGCGCCGCACTTCCCCATCGAGCCGCCGGCGGAATGGCTGGCGAAGGTGAAGGCGCGCGCGCCGGGGATGGAGGAGAAGCGCGCGCTGAACGTGGCCTTCGTCGAGCATCTCGATGACCGCGTCGGCCGGGTGCTCGCGGTGCTCCAGGAGACGGGCCTGGAGGAGAACACCGTGGTCGTTTTCAGCGCGGACAACGGCGGCTCCCTGCCGCATGCGCAGAACAACGATCCGTGGCGCGGCGGCAAGCAGGACCACTACGACGGCGGCCTGCGCGTGCCCTTCCTGGTGCGCTGGCCCGCGCGGATCAAGCCCGGCGGGCGCAGTGATTACCAGGGGCTCAACTTTGACCTCTTCCCGACCTTTCTCGAGCTCGCGGGGCTGAAGCCCTCCCCGGAGCTCGATGCCGTGAGCCTCGTGCCGGTGCTCCAGGGCGGCTCGATCACCACGCCGCGTGATCTCTACTTCGTCCGCCGCGAGGGCGGCAGGCAGTATGGCGGCAAGAGCTACGAGGCGCTCATCCGTGGTGACTGGAAGCTCATGCAAAACGACCCGTACAGCCCGATGGAGCTCTACAACCTCCGAAACGACCCGCAGGAAAAGAACAACGTCGCCGCGAAAGCCCCGAAGATCTTCAACGAGCTGTCCGAGGCCCTGCGCCGGAACATCCAGCGCGGTGGCGCCACCCCGTGGCAGCGCCCTTGAGCCATGAAGCCGCCCGCTGTCCTTTTTGCCGTCATGTGCGCCTCCCTCCCGTGCCTTCAAGCTGTTGAGGAGGATCTCACCGCGCCGCCGGTGGTCACGGCAGCCGCCTGGGCCATCAGCGACGGGAAGACGGGCGAGATCTTGTGGCAGCACCATGCCGACGAGCCGCGCAAGGCCGCCAGCACGGCCAAGGTCATGTGCGCGCTCACCGTGCTGCGCCTGGCGGACCAGCAGCCCGCCGTGCTGGAGGAATGGATCACGGTGTCCAAAGTCGCCGGTTCCACGGCCGGATCGACCGCGGAGTTGAGGGAAGGGGAGCAGGTGCGGGTGAAGGACGCCCTTTACGGGCTGCTGCTGCCCTCCGGCAACGACGCGGGCAACGCGCTGGGGGAGCATTTCCACGCCCGGCTGGCACCACCAGACGAGGCGATGCTGAAAGCGGGGCTGAACCACCCGCTCATCCAGTCGCGCGTGAATTTCATCGCGCAGATGAACCGCCACGCGCGCGAGGCCGGCCTGGCGCGCACGATGTACCGCTCCGCGTTTGGCGATGGCGGCACTGAGGAGGACCGCACCACCACCGCGCGCGATCTGTGCCGCCTGGCCCTCGTGGCCATGCAGCATCCGGTGTTTCGCCAGATCGCCGCCACCCGCAGGCATGAGGCACAGGTCAAAACGGCGGATGGAGGCATGCGCACGGCCGTGTGGGAGAACAGCAACAAGCTCCTCAGCCTCGATCTCGGCTATGATGGCGTGAAGACCGGTGTGACAAACCAGGCGGGCCATTGCTTCATCGCCAGCGGGCACCGCGGCGCGGACCACCTGCATGTCGTCGTGCTCGGCAGCACCTCGGACGAGGCCCGCTACGCGGACACACGGAACCTGTTCCGCTGGGCCTGGGCACAGCGTTCCCGCTGAGCGCAGGGCCGATCAAGGGCCTTTTGTTGTCGGACCAGTGGAAACAAACCCGTTTCAAGCCGGGGCGGCTCACATCTTCGGCGCCTTCTCCACCAGCGCGGTGAACTCCGCGGCATCGAAGGCGCGCATGGTGCTGGTGTGCACGTTGCCCAGCGCGGAAAGGCTCATCATGAGGCCCGTGGCTGCCGCGTCCTCCTTCGCCTGGAAAACGATCACGCCATCATGCGCCCCCATCGTCCACAGCAGATGCTGCACCTTGCAGCCGCTCTTCTTGGCCGCCGCCCGGAAGGCCGAGGCCCGGTGCGGCGACTCGTGCATGTTCGTGAGGCCTTGCTGGGTGAAGTTCAGGAGAGCGACGTAGGTGTTCATGGCGTGAGGAGGGAGATTGCGCCCTCTTAAACGGCCTCGCTGTTTCCGCCGATTGAGCGCCCGTGGCGCGAGAGTGGGCCGTTTTTGGTATGCGCAGAGCAGGATCCCCCCTTCGATTTCCATCTTGTCTTTTCCGGGCCGATTGAAGAGAATCCACGTGTCATGAAACCGGCCTCCAACAATGCGCCCGTGTTCGCGCTCGATGACAGCAGCGACTGGGATGATCTCGACAATGTCATGGCCGCCTCCGCGGAGTATCAACTGAAGCAGCACGGACGCATCATCCCGCTCATGTTCTTCGCGCCGATGACCGAGCCGGAGAATCTTGACGCGTGGCTGCCCATGCGGACCACGCCGGAGAATCTCTTCATCGTCTCCATCGAGCGCTCCGCCGATGCCACGTTGATGAAAGCGTTCGAGCATGCCGAGGCCGAACTCGGCGAGCTCCGGCTCTCCGCCTCCTGCCCGGAGGTGAGCATCGACTTCGAGGAGCCCTTCGCCCACGTGTATGAGCAGATGGAAGCCGCCGACATCGCCGCCTTCGCGAATCTCATGCCCGGCCGCGATGATCCCTCCTTCTTTTTCGTCCGCGGACTCGACGCCGTGCGTGCCTTCGACCGGGGGCTGCGAGCGGTCACTGCGAGCAAGTGATCAGGCCCCGATCGCCAGCCAGTTGAACTCCACGGCGAACACCCGCGTGCCTGCCCAGGTGGAGATCACGGCCTGAAAACCCGTCGCGGTGATGTTTTCCGCCTTCAGCGTGATGCGGGCACTGTCCCGTTGATCAAGATCAAACCCCGTCAGCCCCAGCTGCACCACTGGGATCGAGTCAAACGGCGTCGCAAACACGATTGGCGTGACGAACGTGCGCACCTCATCGGTCTTGCTGCCCATCGTATCGAGCGTCCAGCCCTCCGTGAGCACACCGACGCCGGTTTGGGAGGACAGAACTTTCCAAGGAAGAGCAGTAGAAGACATGAACCCTCCTCTCAGCAGCATTCAGGCCGTCTTGAGCACGTTGTTCACGCGGCGTATCGGGGCCATTCGTGGCCCCTCTGAGCCTGATGTCCAGGAGAGCGATGGAACTAGGCTGCAGCAAGCAGCGCGATGCGGTTGTATTGGGGACCATTGGTGCGCTGGGCTTCTTCCAAGTCGTAGGCCCTTTGAAGGTTTAGCCAAAGATCCACCGACGTTCCCAGTGCCCGGCTCAACCGGATGGCACTGTCCACCGTGATGCCTCGGCGCTCTTTGACGAGATCATTGATCCGGCTCACCGGCAGGCCGGTGGCGTGGGCGAGCTGCGTTTGCGTGATGCCGCGTTCTTCGAGCACTTCCTTCCGCAGGATGCGGCCCGGGTGGATGCTCGGCAGGCGTTCGGAGGTCTTCGAGGCGGATTTGGATTTGCGGATGGTTTTCATGGTTTAGTGATAGTCGGTGATTTCGACGGCGGTCACGAGGATTTTGTCCGCATTCCAGAGGAAGCAGATTCGCCATTGCTTGTTGATGCGCACGCTCCACTGGCCTTTGCGTTTGCCGCTGAGCTTCTCGGCGCGGAGGGAAGGGAAGGCCCATAAGTCCTCCATGCGGACCATGGCATCCAGCAGCGCCAGTTTTTCACGGGCGCTCTCCTGGATTTCGCGCGGCAGCTTGCGGCTCACCTCGCCACGGAAGAACTTTTCCGCCTCGCGGTCGGCAAAGGACTCGATCATGCCCCGAGTTTAACCAAAACCGGAAAACCGTCCAGCTTTCGTTGGTGATGCCGTTCGCCCTAGACGGCCTGCCACCAAACAGGGTGCCAACAAAAGAGGCAGCAATCCAAGGAGAGGCACTTGCCAAGTGCCGGGCATCGGACGGGGCAAGTCCCGCTCCTTGGGAAGTTGCCGCCGAGCGCCCCCACAGATGGCAGCTTTCACTCCGTCTCCCACTCCAGCGTCTCCAGCTTGTGTTGGAAGGGCACGATCTGCTTCATGCGGTGCGTGCGATGTGGCTCGGGAAGGTCCAGCGCGAGGTCCATGATGGCTTTGGCCTCTTGATTCAAGGCATGCACATGTGCCCAGCGGGAGTTCTCCGGCCATTCATGCGACTTTCTCGCCCAAACGTTTCATCAGCAAGAGTCGTGTGGCATCACGCTTCAGGCGAGGCGGCCATGCCAGTAACCAGGTTCCCGGTGCAGGTGCATCACGGCGAGGATGTGCAGCGTATCCGCTCCGACCCAGTAGAGAATGGCATACGGGAACCGCTTGAGGCGCACCTTGCGGGCCTGGCCATCAAAGCGTCGTGGCCTCTCAGGATCGGACTCGATGTCCGCCAGTGTCAACGCCACGGCCGTGGCAAAGCGTTTGCCGAGTTCCTCATCGATCCCGCCGTAATACAAGGCGGCATCTTCAAGCTCGGCGACCGCCTCACTGAGCCAGACCGTCGTCATGCAGATCGAGCGGCGTTCTGCTGAGCCAGCTTTTGACGGAGACCCGTCATCACCTCCGCGTGCGGCATCAGCTTGGCGGTGCCGGTTTGGATGGATTCCATCCGGCGGTCAATCTCCGCCTGCCAGGCGCTGCTCACCTCTGCCGTCTCTTCCGGCTCCTCCACGCTCTCGATCAGCCGGGTGGCGATGCGGGAGCGTTCCACGACGGGCAACTGCAACGCGTGCTCAAGCACGGAATCATAGGTCAGAGTCATGGAGACGAGTGTAAATGCTTGGCGGACACTTTTCAATCACGATGCTGGGGCGGAATTCATCCCTCATTCGGGTAGAACATCCAGAATCGGTTCACACCGCCGTCAGACCAGGCAAAGTGTTTGTCAGAGGGTTGCACACTGACACCATTTTCACCATTTTCATGAAGACTGAGACCAACGACGAGGCCGAGAAGAGGAGGAGGAGCCACTGGGATGATTTCATTTTTTGGTTTAAACTATTTGGCGACCTTCCGCTTGCGAAACTGCCCAACCATGAATGAGACGATCAGCAGCACTGTGGAGAGGGAGAACAATACTCCAGGGAGGATGAAAGCTTCCCCATTCATTTCCTTGCCTTCAAGGAGCGCAACTTTAGAGCGAATATGGAGAAACAGATTAAAAGACGAATACGCTCCGAATATACCAAACGCCAGAGTAAGCCATCTGCTGAACAAATCTCCGCGCACGAAACTTATCGCGAGGGCAATCGCCAGCACCACTCCGATCAAAGAGAATGGACGAAACTGGTCGAATGCCCAATAGCGGGCGGCATACCACGCCGCCACTCCAGCCACGAATAGTGAGACAACTGCGATCGAGAAGGCTTTGGATTGCATTTTTTTTGGCAGAACGCCTCGGATCAGATACCGCGAACCCAAGACGTGGCAGATACGACAGATAGCCCAGAGCGGTTATCTGCATCCGTTTTGTTCGGGCTCTTGAGTTTTGCTGTCATTGCTGTTGGGATTGGGTAATCACCTTGGTAGTTGACGAGGTCTGATTGAGTCTCAAATAGCTGGCCTTGATTGCTTCAGTTAGATCAAAACGATCCTTTGCAAAGAGAACGTAAGGCACCCCGGATAGACTTAGAGCATCTGCGTCCAAAACCACAATCGGCTGGCGGAGTGTCTCCGTCGCCAACCCAATGGCATGCTGCAATCTAGACTTCTCTGACTCGGTGGGCTTTTCCGTCGCAACAATAGTCTTGCTATGAAATACATAAATGGCCGCTCCTGTGGACTTGATAGCTGAGGAAGACAGCTTGGCAGCACGTGCTGTAGCTGCATCACTCTGAAAGGCTTGAGAACCGTGGTCAGTTGATGCAGATGCGGCGACACCGGGCGCGTTTGGGATTGAGCCTTTGTTTCCAGCAGTCAAATCGCCATCAGTGATATCGGCTCCTTCCGAGGCTGTCTGAGTGGGCTGAACAGCTTCACGCGCCCGCCACATGTTTGAACTCGGTGCCACGTCGGTAGAAGCCAACTCCCATCCGATATAGCCGATGAGCAGCATAAAGATGGCTAGGCCGACGGTTATCTTCTTCATGGCGGCGATGGACTCTGCTTCTTGCCCGAACGACTCGGATCAGGCGACGGCGAGCGGGAGACGTTGCTGACGCGACAGATAGCCTTCGAGCCGTTGCCTGCATCCGTTTTGTTCGCCCTTGTGTGGCCGATGGTCTGGTGTCATGCGGGTGGTCTGGTCAAGGATGTGACGTAAGACCGCAAGAAGCTCTCCTGGGCTGCTCGATAATCAATGTCTCGCTGACGGATGTCAGAATCAGCAAGGTAGTGTTCAAGGTCATGTGGGATCTGTGAGTAGATAGGTCCGTAAATGCCATCAAGTCGCTCTCGCAGGCCATCCGCACAGGCCTGCCACTCTGGTGAAGTCTGTCCAAATGTAGAGGCAGCATCTAGCATAGCGATGAGGTCTGATGCTAGGCTCTCGAACAACTGTGCATCTCGGGTGGAGTTCTCAATAGTCGGGGGTGATTCACATCTGCGACCCGAAGAACGCGGGAGATACAACCCAACCGCCAAGCCGACGGCACCAAGAAAAACGGCTAGCAGCGGCCAAAATAGCGGTCCACCAGTGTCTCCAGAGGCCGCAGCAGTGAAAAACAACAGAACTGGCAAAAGGCAACCACACAAGGCGGCACCTCTGCAACCGTAGTTGCTCGGCGCGGTCTGCTCATGCTTTGCTGAAGGTGAGTCAGGCACACTCGGGAGACGCTGTTAGTTGGGCGAACAATTCAGATGGTAAACACTTCTGTCGGTTTGCCAGCACCTTTATAGGCGACAAAAGTGTGGGAAAAGTACGGTCCGACCTGTTTCATGGTGTGGATTTAGCCGCGCATGGCGGAATAGGGCAACAAAAACGTCGGATAACATGCAGCACGCGGATACTGGAACCTGTTGGATAACACCGGAGGCAGGTTAAGGTGTCGGAGGCGCAGGCGGCGGCTGGAGTTCTTCGGGTGACGAGGGATTTTCCAGGAGGTGCTGCTGCATGTAGAGGCTCAGTTTTTCGGGCTGGCGGGGGAACATTTCGGCGAGCTTGAGGAGGTTGAGGAAGAGCATCAACTGCAGGTTCTCGCGGGCGAGCTTTTTGCCTTCCTGTGTCACGGTCTTTGCACCGGTGGAGGCCTCGCTGGCCTGATAAATCGTGACCCAGTTGTTCTTCAGATTCGTGGCCTGGGTGAGTGTGGCGGGAGCCAACTGGGCCTGATGCGTGGTGGCGGCATCGAGCAAGGTTTGCAGATGCACCTCCACCTGATCATCGCGGCAGGTTTGGAAGATGGTGCGGCCCTGCGGCAATGCTTCGACCAAGATGGGCGAGTCCGCGCCGAACGCGGCGATGAAGCCGGCTTCGATGCGTTTGACCTCGGTGGGGATTTGCTCGCGAAAGTCGTCCTTCGCTTGTTTGCGGGCTTTTCGCACGCCGAGGCGGCCCTGGTCATCGGTGACGCAGTCTTCGACGACGGCGAGGGAGCTGGTGGTGGCGGCGATGCGGGCGGTGAGTTCGCCAGCGGAGTTGTTCGCGCTCATGCGTTGCAAGTGGTCGGTGGTAAAGGCGATGAGTTCGGCCATGCTGATGCCGTCATCATCGAACGGGTTTTCCAGGAAGGAGGCGAGCGTTCTCATGGTGGTGGGATGGGCGTCGGGTGAGTCCCAGCGCACGCCAGAGTCGAAAAAAGCGAAGTTCCAGCGTGCCATGGGACGGTTGGTTACGATTTTCGGGAGACGACGCCCTTTTACCGGAAAAGGACTGCTTGCGTCGAGATCTTTTTGGGTTAAACACCCGTGTTTATTTAGGTAAAAGCATGGAAAACACCCGCTATTTTGGCGCGTGCGAAAATTCAGTTCCCGGAGGCCTGCCAAACTGGCGAGGGCTGGGAAACGATTTGGAAAGCAACCGCCGTTTTGGCGGTGACCGGGGAAACACTTCGGAAGCCGCTGCCGAAATGGCAGTGACCGGGAAAACGCTTGGGAAGCCGCTGCCAAAATGGCGATGACCGGGAAAGTCGTTGAGAATCGACCGCCCAAACGGCGATGCCCGGAAAAGTGGTTGGGAAGCCGTTGCCGAAACGGCAGGTGGTGGGGAAGTGCTTGGACGATCATCACCGGAGCGGCAGGCCGCGGGGACGGGTGTCGGTTTGGATCAGCTCAAGAAGAGCTGATAGTAGTCTTTGAAGTAGAAGACGCGGTTGCGCCGCCTGCCGGTGAGCTCGTGAACGATGCCGAGCTTTCGGAGTTCGGCGAGCGTGCGATCCGCCGTAGGCTGGCTGATGCCAAGACGGTTGGCGAGGGCTCCGGCGGTGGTGGCGGGCTTGGCGTAGAGCAGGTCGAGCACGCGCTGCGCATTGGCGGCACGTTTGCCAAGGCTTTGGACCTGGGTCATGGCGGTCTGGCGCAGGCGGTGGATGGCCTGAAAGGTCTGCACGCCTTTTTTGGCCGTTTCGTTGATGGCGACGAGGAAAAAGCGAATCCAGTGAGCCAAGTCTCCACGGGTGCGAACGGCGGTGAGGGCATCGTAATAGGCGGCGCGGTGCTGCTCCAAATGCGCGGAGACATAGAGGCAGGGCAGGCGCAGCAGCCCTTTGCTCACCAAGTAGAGTGTGATGAGCAGGCGGCCGATGCGGCCATTGCCATCCAGAAAGGGATGGATGGTCTCAAACTGATAATGGCTGATGGCGATGCGGATGAGTTCAGGCACGAAGATGGTTTCATCATGCCAGAAGGCCTCGAGATCGGTCATGAGCGCGGGCAGGTCTTCATGATGCGGAGGAATGAAAACCGCATCGGCCAAGGTGGCTCCGCCGATCCAGTTTTGACTGCGGCGGAACTCGCCGGGGGTCTTGCCTTCGCCACGCACACCCTGCATGAGGATGGCATGGGCTTCGCAAAGCAGGCGATTCGAGAGCGGCAGGGTGTGCAGTCTCTCGATCGACTGATTCATGGCCTGGACGTAGTTGCGCACCTCTTTCCAATCGTCCCGCTTTTCGGGGCTGATCTCGGCGGGGTCGTCCTCCATGGCCTCGTCCATTTCGGTCTGAGTGCCCTCGATCCGGCTGGACGTTTGAGCTTCTTTGACGACGTGCATCTGGATGAAGCGGTCCACGTCCGGCACGATCAACGAGAGCCCGTTGAGCTCACCCACATGACGGCTGGCCTCTGCGAGCAGTTGATGGATCTCGGGCGAGTCCCAAGTCCAAGGTCGGTTGACAGGAATGGGATCAAAGCTGCGGTATTGAAACTGCGGCTTGTAGTTCCCGGGCTGGAAGTCCTCGATCTTCATGAAGCGATGATTCCTGAATATAATGTGGACATTAAATACACGAAACCGATTTCGTGTATTTAACAGGTCGTGAATCGTCATCCAATCCTCATCGGGCGCGGCGCAGCGCGTCCCTCTATCGACTCTGCGGCTCGATTTCCGCTTCCGAGCTGCCGCGTTTCAGCATGATGCCCAGCAGGGCGATGTCGGCGGGGGTGACGCCTTGGAGGCGGGCGGCCTGGCCGAGGGTGGTGGGGCGGGCGGCGGTGAGGCGGTGGCGGGCTTCGGTTTTGAGGGCGGTGATGGCGGCGTAGTCGAAGTCGGCAGGGATGACTTTTTCTTCCATCCGGGCGGTGCGGGCGACGAGATCCTCCTGTCGGGTGATGTAGCCGGCGTATTTGACGTCGTTTTCGACGAGGGTCCAGACCTCGGGCGTGAAGCGGTCGCGCAGCTCGGAGGGCAGGGAAGTGGGGGTGTTTTCGGGCCGTTTGAGCCACTGGACGGCGGAAATGCCGTCGAGGCGGGTTTCAGCGAGGAGGGTCTTCGCGGCCGAAACGGCGTCGAGCTTAGCCTGGGTGTGCTGTTTCCGGAAATCGGAGACGAGGCCGATCTGGGCGGCGAGGGGGGTCAAGCGGAGGTCGCAGTTGTCCTGGCGGAGGAGGAGGCGGTATTCGGCGCGGGAGGTGAAGAGGCGGTAGGGCTCGGTGGTGCCCTTCGTGACGAGGTCGTCGATCATGACGGCGAGGTAGGCCTGGCTGCGCTGGAGCAGGAAAGGGGGGCGGCCCTGCACCTTGAGGGCGGCATTGGCCCCGGCGATGAGGCCTTGGCCGGCGGCTTCTTCATAGCCAGAGGTGCCGTTGATCTGCCCGGCGAAGTAGAGGCCGGAGACGCGCTTCGTCTCCAAGGTGGGGTGGAGCTGGGTAGGCGGGCAGTAGTCGTATTCGACGGCGTAGCCGGGGCGGATGATCTCGGCCTTTTCGAGGCCGGGGATGGACCGGATGAAGTCATACTGGACCTCGAAGGGCAGGGAGGTGGAGACGCCATTGACGTAGAATTCGCGGGTGTGGCGTCCCTCCGGCTCCAGGAAGATCTGGTGGCGCTCCTTCTCGGCAAAGCGGACCACCTTGTCCTCCACGGAGGGGCAGTAGCGGGGGCCGACGCCCTCGATTTTGCCCGAATACATGGCCGATTTGTGGATGTTCGCCCGGATGATGTCGTGCGTCTGGGGGGTGGTGTATGTGATCCAGCAGGGAATTTGTTCCACGTGGAACGTTACATCGCGCCAGGAGTTGAGGGTGAACTGGTTCGGACCGGTCGTTGGGAGGGTGGGGGAACCGTGAGAAGTGAGAGGTGAGAGGTGAGAAGTGGAGTCGCCTTCACCTCTGACTTCTGACTTCTGACTTCTCACTGGCTCTTCGGCTTCGTCTTCCGCCAGCACTCCCGAGAGGTAGCTGAACCTCGGCGCGGGTTCATCGCCGGGCTGGAGGTCGCACTTGGAGAAGTCGATGCTGCGGCTGTTGAGGCGGCAGGGGGTGCCGGTTTTGAAGCGCTGGACGTCGAAGCCGAGGGTGCGGAGGCTGTCGGACAGGGTGGAGATGCTGTCGCCCATGCGCCCGCCGGCTTGGTTCTGCTGGCCGACATGGAGCAGGCCGCGCATGAAGGTGCCGGAGGAAATGACGACCGCTTTGGCCCGGTAGATCATGCCGAGGGAGGTGCGCACGCCGGTGATGGCGTCGTTTTCGACGAGAATCTCGGCGGCATTCCCTTGGTGGAGGTCGAGGTTGGGCTGGTTCTCGATGAGCCACTTCATGCGGAACTGGTAGGCCTTCTTGTCGCACTGGGCGCGGGGGGCCTGGACGCTGGGGCCCTTGCGGGCGTTCAGCATGCGGAACTGGATGCCGGTGGCGTCGGTGTTCCGGCCCATGACCCCGCCGAGGGCGTCGATCTCCCGCACGACATGCCCCTTGGCCAGACCGCCAATGGCGGGGTTGCACGACATCTGGGAGATGGTGTCGAGATTCTGGGTGAGAATGGCCGTCTGGCAGCCCATGCGTGCCGCCGCCATTGCGGCCTCCACCCCGGCGTGACCGGCTCCGCAGACGATGACATCGTAGTGCTTGGGGAAGGTGTAGAGGGACATGGAGGCAGGGGAAGGGGAGGCTGGGAGACGGGGCGGCGGACCGTCCTCCTACTCGAACTCGTCCTCGATTCAACGCGGGGTGAGAGGTGAGACGTGAGAGGTCGGCCGGAAAGGGCAGGGTAGCACAGCGCGGCGGATGTTCCATGTGGAACGTGGTGCGGACTGTGACGACGAATTTGTTTTCGAGCAGGTAGCACAGCGCGGCGGATGTTCCATGTGGAACGTGGGGGCGGCGGCGTGGAGTGGTGGAGTTTTGGAATGATGGATGGCTGTGTTGAAGAGTGCAGCGCAGACGCTTTTGCGATGGCGCGAAACATTCCTCCAACACTCCATGGCTCCATCACTCCTCGTCCCTCATCCCGCTTGCCTTTGGCACCCTTCCCGCTAGTATCGCGCTCCCCCATGGCCAAGACGAAAGCATCCTCCGCCTCCCTCGCCGCGCACGCTTCGGCTCCGATCAATCAGAAGCTGACGACGGCTGACAAAGTGAACCTTTACCGCCAGATGGTGCGGATCCGGAAGTTTGAGCAAGTGTCGCTCCAGCACTACCAGGCGGGGCGCATGGGCGGCTTCCTTCACCTTTACATCGGCCAGGAATCCGTCGCCGTCGGCACGGTTTCCGTGATGGGCCCGAACGATCACGTCATCACCGCTTACCGCGACCACGGCCACGCGTTGGCGGTCGGCATGGGCATGAACGAGTGCATGGCCGAGCTCTTCGGCAAGGCCACCGGCTGCTCCCGCGGCAAGGGCGGCTCGATGCACTACTTCGCGCCGGAGAAGAACTACTGGGGCGGCCATGGCATCGTCGCCGGCCAGACGCCGCTCGGACTTGGCCTCGCGTATGGTTTGAAGTATCGCAGCATCAAGGGCGCGGCCCTGTGCTTCCTCGGCGACGGCGCGGTGAACCAGGGTGCCTTCCATGAGTCGCTGAATCTGGCCGAGCTTTGGGATCTGCCGGTGATCTATGTGATCGAGAACAACGGCTACTCGATGGGCACCAGCCAGAAGCGCTCCTCCGCGTATCCGGACTGTCTGGCGCAGCGCGCCGAGGGCTACGGCATGGCCTGGGAACGCTTCAGCGGCGAGGACATCTACGAAGTGCGCGCCGGCGTTGGCAAAGCCATCGAACGCGCCCACAACGAATCGAAGCCCAGCATCCTCGAAATCGCCACCTACCGCTGGGAAGGTCATTCGGTGGCGGACGCGAACAAGTTCAAATACCGCACCAAGGAAGAGGTCGAGAAATTTCAAAATGACCACGACCCGATTCAGGTGTGGAAACGCAACCTGCTCAACGAAGGCGTGGCGACGGAGGAGGAGCTGAAAAAGATCGACAAGGAGGCGCAGAAGGAAGCGGAGGATTCCGCAGAGTTCGCTAAGAGCAGCCCCTATCCCGAGCCGGAGACCATCTTCGAGGATGTCTATTGGGAAGTGGACAACAAGACGGAAGCGGGTCAGACCGGACGCCACTTCTTCAACGACTGATCCGGCCAGCCAACGACGCCGCACACAGCAAACACGCGCTCGCCAGGATCACCGCGCTGCCTTCCTTCCCGCGCAGCGCCGTTCGGCAGCAGCCCGTCAGGTATGTCACTCCACCTCCGGGCCGCGCCGATCCACAGAAGCCTTTTCCCATCGCCCTTCGAGCGTGTAGGCCAGGTGCGGCGTGTAAAGCTGCGGCTCCAGCAGGAAGGAGTCATGCCCTTTGTCTGAATGCACCGTGATGTGCATGCTGGAGACGCCCGCCTTCTCCAGATACCCGACCATTTCCGCCTGCTCCTCCGGATAGAAACAGAAGTCACTGTCGATGCTGAAGACCAGATAGTGCTGCCCGGCCGCGCGTGAGCGCGCAAACAGATCCTCGTAGCTGTCCACGCCCGCGTCCCGCAGCGGGTCAAAGCGCAGCCACATGTCCGCGATGCGCAGGTAGGTGTTCGCATCGAAACGCTTCACGAACTTCTTCCCCTGATGCAGCATGTAGCTTTCCACATTGTGCTGCACGCGATACCACGACAGCGTATCGCCGCCCTGCTTCAAATCCTGCCGCGCGCGGCGCTCAATGGCGTCCAGATGGACGAAGGTTTTGTGGGAGATCATCCGCGCCAGTGCCAGCCCGTACTCCGGCTCCGGGCCGCCCTGCGCGTAGTCTCCGCCGCTGAAGTGCGGATCGTTCTCGATGGCCAGGACCTGCTCAAAAAGTGTCAGCCGTGTCAGCACCGTCGTGCGGCAGCCGGTCGCCACCGGGATCACGATCTTCACCCGGTCCGGGTGCAGGGTGGCCAGATTGATCGCCAGCAGTCCGCCCACGCTCGATCCGATCACCGCGTGCAGCTTTTCGATGCCCAGATGATCGAGCAGCGCCAGTTGGGAGGCCACCACATCACAGGTGCGCACCGCAGGGAAGTCGCGGCCAAAGGGCCTGCCCGTGCGCGGATCTGTCGAGGTCGGCCCGCTGGAGCCATAGCAGCCGCCCAGGTAGTTCGCGCAGATCACAAAGTAGCGGCGCGTGTCCAGCGCCTTGTCCGGCCCGATGAAAAGATCCCACCAGCCGTGGTGGCAGTCCTCCGTCCAGCGCGCGCCCACGCCCTCCACGACCGTGTTGGTGCCCGCCGCATGCTGGCTGCCGGACAACGCATGAAACAGCAGGATCGCGTTCGATTTCGTCGCGTTCAGTTTCCCGTAGGTCTCGTAGGCCACCGTCACGCCTGGCAACGACTCCCCGGATGCGAGCAAGAACGGCTCCTCGGCGCTGCCGGTGTGGAAAAACTTCGTGCTGACTTCGTGAATGGCCGCCTTGGACATGAGGCGCGGAACAAACAACCCTGCACGAAAAGCGCAAGGGGTGTCCGCGTCTGCCGGCCGGCCTGGGACAGGACGGCAGATCACGATCCATCATCCCACAGCCTCCATCACAGGCCACAGCGGCGCGTGCTTGTGCAGAAAGGCCAGCGCGTGCTCGTCATCGGTCACCACGCCGGTGGCCAGCTCCGCGCCGGGCGGCAGGAGCTTGTGGGCAAGGAGGGTGAAGTCGTTGTAGAAGTCATTGTCCTGGCTGCGCAACCGCAGGATGATGCGCCACTGGCGTGTGTCAGGCTGCCCGCTGGCGGGATCGATCGTGACAAACAAATACACGGCGATCGGCACAGGCGTGCGGTCGCAGAAACGGCGCACGCCTTCGCGAAAACTCTCCGGCAGGCTGGAGGGATCGACGCCGGCCAGACGGGTGCTCCGCTCACAAACTTCTTCCCCGCTGCCCGGACGGGCATGCCTCAGATCACCTTTGACGAGCGCGGCAATCGCCTCCGGCCGCAGGACAAGGTTTTGCTGCATGCCGGAATTGAAGACAATCGAGTGCCCCATGCCATTGACCAGTTGCAGAAAGAGTCCGCCGGTCATGGCTGCCAGTCCGAACGCGGCACCACGCGGGGCATTTTTGCGCAAGCAGTACTCGGCGGCGGCATCGCTGGTGAAGGCGGGAATGAAAGGGCCTTCCTTGTCCGACGCCATGATAAAAGTCATCTGCTGGCCGGGCTGCATCTGATGCGTGCCCATGACCTCCGGATGATAAGGGATGAGGGTGTGGATCTCCGACTGCCAAAGCAGACGCATGAGCGGCCCATGCTGGGCGGGATCGGCAGCAGCCTTGTGCATAAGGCGCTCCAGCGCGTTGCACGGCTCCGGCTCGGGCCGCCATTGGGGGCTGATTTCTCCGTCCATGGCGGCCACCTTCCTCCACACACCACGCCTGCCAAGTGAAAACAAGCCTCACAGCGCCGTGGCCACCTGCTCGCCCTGTGGACGCCTCGGGAGTCTCTCTCCCTCCGCCAGCCTCCGCGCCGTCGTCACCATCAGACGCGCGGCCACCGGCGCACATCGGGCAAAAAGACAGCGCTCGTCATCTCCAGGCTCAATGGGCACGATCTCCTGCGCGATGAGGTCGCCCGTGTCGATCCCCGAGTCCACATAGTGCAGGCTGACACCGGTGACCTTCTCACGGTTTTCCAAGACGCGCCGAAGAGGCCGCAAGCCGCGATAGCCCGGCAAAAGGGAAGGATGCAGATTGATGCAGCCAAGCGGCGGCAACTGGATGACCGCCGGCCCGAGGATTTGGGTGAAGCCGGCGGTGAAGATCACATCCGGGGCCAGGGCGCGCAGTCGCGCGAGGTGTTCCGGCGCGTTCACAGCCCGCACCCGGTAATGTGGCGTGCCCTCATGCTCCGCCAGCAGACGATACAACGAAAGCATGCCAGGCCCACGGCCATTGAACTGCCCACAGAAGGCCGCGCCCTGATGCCAGGCGCGCCCTGCGGCCGCTATCAGCTCGCGCCACACGCCGCGTTGGCGGAGTCCCCGCGCCACACGCCGCCACCACGCCTGAAAGGTCCAACCGCCGATGCCAACCGTCATGTGGCCGCACCCGGACACCAGCAAGGCCTCCAGGCAGACGGAGCTGAACCGGCTGCGATTCTCTCCCAGAAACAGGACTCTCATGCGCTGCCCGTCATACCCCGAGGCATGCGCCTCCGTCAACAGCCTGTCGGCTCACCGCCGCCGCACGGCGAGACGCACCAGCAGTAGCTCTCCCACGTTCTCACTGGTCAGCAGCCCGGTCAGACGCCCTCCAAGGGGCTCAATCACCGGCAGCACCGGGCAGGTGGACGAATTGAGCGCCTGCAAGGCCTCGCCCAGGTCCATCCTCGGCGGCACCTGAAGTTCGCAGCGCTCCAGGATGTCCTGCGCCGGGTGGCCGGCGCCGTTTTCCGCCAGCGCCCGGATCAGCCGCTGCCGCGTCACCAGTCCCAGCAGCCTGTCGTCACCGTCCACCATCGGGAAATCCTGCTGCGTGCCCGCCAGCAGCAGTTCCACCACCTCCCCCACTGTGGCGGAAGGCGGCAGCACATGAAAATCCGTCATCATGGCATCCTGCACGCGCAGTCCGTGGAAAGCCTGACGCTGGGACACCGCGCTGGCCTCCTGGCCGGCGGCCACGAACACAAAAAACGCAATGAGCATGAGCACCGGGCTGATCTGACCTGAAACGAGCATCCACAGCCCTGCGGCGACGGCGATGCCCTGTCCCAGAGTGGCCGCCCAGCGCGTGGCGCGCTCATAATCGACCACCAAGCCCAGCAGCGCCCGCAGCACACGCCCGCCATCCATGGGAAAAGCCGGGATGAGATTGAAAAACACCATCATGAGGTTCCAAAGCATCAATTTCTGCCAAAACAGGCCGCTTTGCTCGAAATGCAGGTCCTTTTCCACCCGCAGCCCTGTGCCCAGCATCAGGCCGATTCCCGCGGCGATCACCACATTCACCAACGGGCCGCAAATGGCCACCACCAGCTCCTGCGACGGCTTTTCCGGCATGCGCTCAAGGCGCGCCACCCCGCCGATGGGCAGCAGCGTGATGTCCGGCGTGTGGATGCCATATCCCCGCGCGGCAAACGCATGCCCAAACTCATGCAGGACCACGCAGATGAAGGCCGCGGACACAAACAGCACGGCATCGAGCGCCCCCGCCATGCCCTGCCCTCCGCTCATGCCCTGCAGCGCCACAAAGGCCAGCAGGATGAAAAACGTGACATGAACACGGACCTCCGTGCCCCCCAGCGTGCCGATTTTGAAAGACCACTTCATGCCCGGGATGGTCGCGCTGCGCGGGCTGAATGCAATCAACGTGACATCTTGAGAATGGTTCCCCCACAAATGCCCGGACGGTCGCAGTTGGATTTTCCCTTGCCCCACCCTGCAAACCGTGTTCTCTCGCTCTCCAATCCAACCCATCACCCCCACACTTTCATGAGCGAACGTCGCGTCGTCATCACCGGGCTCGGAGTCGTCTCCCCCCTCGGCAATAACAAGGACGACTTCTGGAAGAATCTCGTCGCCGGCAAGAGCGGCATCCGTCGCATCCAGTCCATGGACACGGAGAAGTACGACTGCAAAATCGCCGGCGAGGTGGTCGATTTCGACCCCACCCCCTTCTTCAACAATCACAAGGAGGCCCGCCGCGCGGACCGCTTCTTCCAACTGGCCATGGCCGCCTCCAAAATGGCCGCCAAGGACGCCGGGCTGAACCCCGACGCGCTCGACCCCTACCGCGTCGGCGTCATGGTCGGCAGCGGCATCGGCGGTCTGAGCACCATCGAGACGCAGTATGAGATTCTTTTGAACAAAGGACCCGGTCGCGTGAGCCCCTTCCTCATCCCGATGATGATCACGAACATCGCCACCGGCATGATCGCCACCGAGTTCGGCTTCATGGGCCCGAACATGTGCATCACCACCGCCTGCGCGACGTCCAACAACAACATCGGCGAAGCCTGGCGCATCATCAAATTCGGCGACGCGGATGTGATCATCTGCGGTGGCTCGGAAGCCTCCATCCGCCCCTGCGGCCTCTCCGGTTTCGGCAACATGAAGGCGCTCTCCATGCGCAATGACGAGCCCGAGCGTGCCTCCCGCCCGTGGGACATCAACCGCGATGGTTTCGTCATGGGCGAGGGCGCCGGCGTCGTCGTCATCGAGGAATATGAGCACGCCAAGAAACGCGGAGCGACGATTTACGCGGAACTCGCCGGCTACGGCGTCACCGCGGATGCCTATCACCTCACCGCGCCGCATCCGGAAGGTCTCGGTGCCTCGAAGTGCATGGAAATGGCCCTGCGCCACGCCAAGCTCAATCCCACCGACGTGAGCTACATCAACGCCCACGCCACCTCCACGCCTGTCGGCGACCTCTGCGAGCTCCGCGCCATCAAGCGCACCTTTGGCGAATACGCTCAAAAGGGTCTGCTCGTCTCCGGCACGAAGTCGATGACCGGTCACCTCCTCGGTGCCGCCGGTGGCATCGAGCTCGCCGCCAGCGTGCTCGCCCTGCGTGACCAGATCGTGCCGCCGACCATCAACGTCGAAAACCTCGATCCCGAGGTCGATGTCGATGTGGTGCCGAACACCGCCCGCCCGGCGAAACTGAATGCAGCTCTCAGCAACAGCTTCGGTTTCGGCGGCCACAACTCGGCGCTGCTCATCAAGAAGCTCGACTAAGCTCGGGCGATCGTTTCAGGTTCCCTGTTTCAAGTGCCACGATCCTGAAACGTGGAACTTGAAACACCACCTACCCCTCACGGCGTCAGCTCCTTGTTGCAAACCCCGCGCGTGCCGGGCGGGAAGACGTTGTTGCTAAAATGCAGCTCCCGCGGCCCGCTGGCCTCGTTCGCGATGATCACGTCGTAGATGTAGCGCGGCGGGCCGGAGTTGTGCACCAGATTGCCCTGAATCAGCACCTGCGTGAGCGGCGGATCGTCCGCGTCCTGTCCAGCGTCGAATTTGAACGGCGATCTCTCCGGTCCCCACATCCAGTGCGCATCACCGTGGCCGAAATCGGAGATGATGTTGTTCGCGATGACGGATCCGCCGTCCGTATTGGCCGGTTTGCCATCCTGCGCCGGATGCGCCGCGGCTCCTGGCATCAAACCAATCGCCCACAGGTCGTTTCGGCTGAACTGGTTGCTGTTGATGAGCACATTGCGGCTGCCGTGCATCGCCTTTATGCCAATGTGCGCGTGATTCACGATGTTGTTGGCCACAATCACATGATCACAGTGCAGGTCGATGCCCTGCGCGGCGTTTTCGATGTGGTTGCCGAGGAGGCGCGTGAAGTCGCTGGTCTCCGGCGCAGTCACCTGAATGGCGCTGCCTTGACGCCAGTTGTCCGTATAGCCCGCGTCCCAACTCTGCTGGCTGAGATGCGGCCCTTTCTCCGGGTTCTTCTTCACAAAGTCGCCCAGCTTGTGGCGATCCCGCACCTCTTTGGAGGCCGAGAAGACGTTCTCCACGATATGGTTGCCTTCGATCAAGGTGCCAGAGCAGTAGCGCACCATGATGCCCGTGCCGTCGGTGCAGCGGAAGGCGTAGCCGGAGACCGTGCCCTGCGTGCGGTCATCAATCGCCACGCACATGTAATTCCTCACCAGACAGCGGCTGATGCGTGTGCCCTGCGAGTCAGTGACCAGGATGGCTCCCGACTTCGAGTGGTTGTCGATCACGCGCACACTTTCGATCACCAGATCACTGCACTTTTGGGCGATGATGCCCTCCTTTCCCGTCTCCATCTTCCCCTCCGGCCGCGTGAGTGTCAGATCGCGAATCTCGGCGCTCCGGGCGTTTTCGATCTCGATGACAGGCTGCTCTGGATTTTGCTGAAGGATGCGCCCTGGCCCAAAAAGCCCGCTGCGCTCGCCACGGATGCGAATCTTCTCCGTGATCGGATAATCACCCGCCGGGACAAAAAGCATGCGGTTCGGATTCGCATCCAAAGCCGCCTGAATCGACGGATACGCCGTCACGGAAAGCTCGGCCGCAGAGGCATTGGCGATCAAGAAGAGAGCAAGAAGATGGCGCATGGCTTTGAGTAACTTCGATTGCCAATCGAAGCTACTTCTTCGGCGCGGTTGCCTTGAACTTCTCCATCAGCGGCTGGAGCTTCTTTTGCAGAGCTTGGTATTCCGCGCTCTTTCTGTCGTGCTTGTTCCGCTCCGCGGCGAGGGCTTTGATTTCATCGGCGAGCACGCGGCGCTCCGTCGCGGCCTGCACAGCACTGGTGTTCACCTGGATCTCCACATCGTCCCAATCGTCCGTGCGGAAGACGGAAGCGGGCAGGCCGTCGCTGTTCACAAGGTTCGCGCCTTCGGGATTCGCGGCCCAGGCATAGCGAACGGCCACGGGTTGCCTCACCTCAGCGCTGCTCACGAGCACGACGTCTTTGCCGTCGATCTTCGCGTCGGCCCACTTCCACTTTTTGTCAGCTCCAGCGATCTCGAAACGCTTCAAAGCACCTCCATCGCGTGATTTGAGGCCTTCACCGGCTTGATCGAAGGTCACGCGGATCGCGCCATCCTTCACCTCGCTCGTTTTGAAGAGCGGACCGCTGTAAATGAGCTCCTTGCCGTAGTCCTTGGCCAACGCCCAGCGTGCGAGACGCTCTCCGGGGTCTTTTTTGTTCTTTGGATGGATGTCATTCGCCTCGCCGACATCGTTCGTGATCGCCATGCCGGTCTTCGGCGTCGTCGCGAGCACGAGGCGCATGCGATCCTGCGTGAGAGCCCACGAGTCCGGCGTGCCGGGCTCCGTCGAGGGCGCGTGGTAGCTGGCGAGCTGCACATAGTAAAAGCTGAACTCATCGCCCCAGCGTTTGCGCCAGTCGTTGATCATCAGCGGCAGCGTCTGGTCGTAAGGCACCGCGCCGGGTCTCGCATTGCCTTCGCCCTGATACCAAATCGCCCCGCGCATCGTGTAACCGACGAACGGATGAATCATCGCCGCATAAAGCACGCCCGGCCGACCCTCGGTGAGCAGCGGACGCTTCGGCGCATCCGGCTTCTTCGGCAGGCGCTTGCGATCCACATCCGGCTTGCCCTTCGCCGCGGCCATCGTGGCCTTCCACTGCTCCAGCTTCGGCGCATAAGCCGCGTCCGCTTTGGCCTGATCGTAGGTCGATTCGTCCTTCAGCATCGCATCGACGAGCGCTTTCGTGCCCGACAGCGTGTTCAGCGCCTCGCGACTCGTGAACGTCTCCACCGGCTTGCCGCCCCAGGCCGATTTGATCACCCCGACCGGAACCCCGAGCTCCAGATGCAGCTTCCGCGCAAAGAAGAACGCCACCGCCGAATAGTCCGCCACCGTCTCCGGCGTCGCCGCCTTCCACGAGCCGTCGATGTCCTCTTGATTCGCCTCCGCGGTCACCAGCGGCGCGTTGAACATGCGCAGCGCCGGATGATTCGACGCCGCGATGAGCCCCGCATACTCCGGCGAGCGGTTCATCGTGTAAAACATGTTCGACTGCCCCGACGCAAACCACACCTCGCCCACCAGCACGTCCTGGATCTCGATCTTGTCCGCGCCCGCCGAAATCGTGAGCACCGCGCCCTTCGCATCCGCCGCACCCGTCTCAATCTGCGCCCGCCACTTGCCATCCGCCGCCGCTTTGGCCGTCGCCGACTTCTCTTTGAAGGAAACCGTCACCTCCACACCCGCATCCGCCTTGCCCCAGATCGCCGCGGCCCGCTCGCGTTGCAGCACCATGTGATCCGAGAAGAAATGCGGCACCTTCAGCTCCGCGAGGAGCAGCGACGGCGTGAGGAAGAGGAGTGCGAGGATGTGTTTCATGGCCGCAGATTGAGTGTGATTCGGACCTGGAAAATTTTGCCTTATGATCCGGCAATGCCCTCCCAGAGCTTGATCGAGTCGATCTGGCAGGTGCCGAAATCGACAGCTTTGAAGTCGATCTGAGCATGCCCGGTCATGTCGATGTTCTTGCTCTCGAAGACATGCTTCACGCCGTCGATTTGCAGCAGAATCGCGCCTTTCCTCACCTCAATGACAACATCATGCCACTCGTTCAGAGTGAAGATCGGCTTCTCCACTCGTAGCGATTCGACGTTTTTCTTGATCGCGAGCGTCGTAGCCTTTTCACCAAAGCTGATGGTGTGAATGTGGTGGCCGAGATCGAAGAGTGGAAAGCCTTTTTGATACGACTTCGCATCGTAACGCACGCGCATGGAGCATACAAAGTTCTCCGGCACCTTTTTCAGCCACATCACCGGTTTCAGTCCCGCGTGCGAGGGATCATCACTGGCTTTCTTTTTGGCCTGAAACTCTTTTGACGACTCGCTTCCGTGCAATACGCCGTCTTTCACGACCCAGGTCGTGTTTTGCCGCACTTCCCAAAAGTCGGCGTTGATCGTGCCGGCATCAAAAGTGTCCTCATAGACGAGTTTGAGGCTTTTGAAGAGCTGCGGCTGGTAAGTGGCATCGGCGGCGTGCGGCAAGGAGGCGAGCAAAAACCAAGAGAGCGTGAGATAGGCGGGGAACTTCATGCGGCGTCTTAACGATGATATAATGGCGTGTTTTCACCGGGCTTGAACGAGAGGCAAAAGACCGCCATCGACTCAGAACGTGCCCACAACCACCGCCCAGCCTCGAACCCTGCCTGATCTCTCCCTCGCGGACCTCCGCGCCTGGATGCGCAGCCATGATTTCAATGAAATGCATGCACCTCGCGTGATCCGCAGCCTTTTGGCTGCACAGGAGCCGGAAAGGCGCGCAGACTTCCTTTTGCCCGGAAGGTTCGAAGACAGGCTGCACGCTGATTTCACCTCCGAAGCTGCCACTTTAGCAAAACGTCAGGTTTCAGCCGATGGAACGGCCAAACTGCTCTTTCGCCTGCACGATGGCCGCACTGTCGAAAGTGTGCTGATGCCCGATTACCGCGAAGATCGCGCTGCAGGCTGTGTTTCGAGCCAAGTCGGCTGCGCGATGGGCTGCGACTTCTGCGCGACGACGCAAACCGGCTTCGAACGAAATCTCACTTCCGGCGAGATCATCGAGCAATTCCGCCATTTGCGGCGCGAGGCGCATGCGACGGGCCGCACACTACGCACGCTGGTCTTCATGGGCATGGGAGAGCCGATGCTGAACCTTAAAAACGTGCTCGCCGCCATCGAACGCATCGCTGATCCCCAGCTCGGAGCATTTGGCTGGCGGCAGGTCACCGTTTCGACGGTCGGCATCGTGCCCGGCATCGAGGAACTGCGTGAAGCGAACCTCGGCGTGCATCTGGCGATCTCGCTGCACGCGCCAGACGATGCCACGCGGGTCGATCTGCTGCCGATGGGCCGGCGTTTTGATGTCAAAGAGGTGCTGGAGGCTGCGGATCGTTATCAAGCCGCGAGCGGTCGCATCACGACGATCCAGTATTGCCTGCTCGATGGCGTGAATGACTCGCTGACGCAGTCGCGCGATCTCGCGCGACTGCTCGCAGGCCGCCGCATGCACGTGAATCTGCTGCGTTACAATCCCACCGGACTCAGTTTGAAGGGCCGCAGCTATGCACCGAGCAGCTTGGAGCAAACAGAGGCATTCCTCGCCGAACTCCGCGCGCATGGAGCCGTTGCCCACCTGCGCCGCGCACGCGGACCGGACATTGATGCGGCGTGCGGGCAGTTGAAGCGGCGTGAGTCCATCAGGCCATGAACCACGACATCACACAAACAGCCCGTCCAGCGTGCCATTGCTCACGTTGTTAAAGCTCGCCATCTCGGCGCCAAACTGCTGCGCGAGGGTGAGATGCAGGTTCGCCAACGGGGTGCCCTTCTCGAAAACCGCATGCTGTCCCGTCTTCACGCGACCCTGGCCTTTGCCGAGCAACACCAGCGGCAGATCCTCTTTGATGTGGCCGTTGCCGTCCTTCATCTCGCTGCCGTAGAGCACGATGCTGTTGTCGAGCAACGAACCGTTGCCTTCGTCGATGCCGTTCATCTTCGAAACGAGGTAATGCACCTGCTGCGCATACCAGCGGCTCACCGTCGTGTATTCGGCCACCAGCGCCTCCTGGTTCTTGTGATGGCTCATGCCGTGGTGATCATTCTTCACGCCATCGAGGAAGGTGAAATTCTGCCGTGAGAAGCCGTGCGCGCTCATGAAGGTGGCCACACGTGTCGTGTCCGTCTGCAAGGCGAGCACCAGCAGGTCGAGCATCAGCTTCATGTGCTGGTCCTTGCTCATCGGGATGCCCGCAGGTGGCCGTGTCAGATCCGGTGGCGTCAGCGGCGTCCATTCTGGCGCGGGCGGATTCATCGTGCGCTCGATTTGCTGCTCCACACCGCGCACACCTTCGAGATACTCGTCGATCTTCTCCTTGTCGCGACCGCTGGCGATCTTTTGCAGCGCCTTCGCATCTTCCAAAACGAGATCCACCACGCTGCGACGATTCTCCGCCGCCCGCCGCGCCTCTGGCGACGACGGATCACGAAACAACCGGTCAAAAGCCGCCTGCGGGCTGATCTCCGGCGAGATGCGCTGCGTGGCGCTGCTCCACGAAACCGTGTTCGCCAGCGAGATCGGATCATCGCCCGCCATGCCCTGCCGCGGCGGCTCCGTGCCGAGCTCGATGCTCGCAAACCGCGTTCCTTTGCCGATCTGCCGCGCGATCACCTGATCCACCGAAATGCCATTCACGCCATTCTCGATGGCCGTGCCGGTCAAAAAGGCCCCCGTGAGTTTGACGTGCCCTTTGCCCACACTGTCGATCCCACTCAGCACGACCATGTCGTCTTTAAAAGCTGCCAGTGGTTCCAAAATCGGCGACAGCGTGAAATCCCGCCCCGTGCCCGTCACATTCCATGCTTTTGGAAAAACGCCATTCGGCTGGAAAAACGTCACAAACCGTCGTGGCGGCAGCTTTTGAGCCGCCCGCGCCCTCGGCGTCATGATTTCCAACCACGGCAAAGCCAGCGTGGCTCCGATTCCACGAAGAAGAGTGCGGCGTTCGATGCGAGGTGTCATGTGTTTGGGGTAACGAGGACAAAGCAAGCCAGCTTGCAGCCTTTCACCCTCAATCAAAGGCATGCGGATCATCCTGCAATCGACGCAAGGCCATCGCATCCAGACGATCCTTTTCGCGAACCGACGCCTCCTTCCAGGCGATCAGCGAGGCTTTCGAGGCAAAGCGAACCGGCAAGCCACGGATCTCAATCGTCCCGGCGTCGCTCAGCACTTCCTCATAACGCCTGCCAGACATGCGGGTGAAAAGGTCGATGTGGCAGCTTTCCGTCTCCTCGACAATTCGGATTGCTCCTTCTGAATCATCAAAATCAGCCGGAGTGAGTTCAGCCGCATATCCTTCTCCAAAATGCTTCAGTGCACCCAGCAGCCGCTCCAAGTTTGGCAGATCATCCGCCACCAGCAGATCCACATCTTCCGTCAGCCGAACATACCCTTGCAGCGTGACGGCAATGCCACCTACGACGACAAAGCGCACCTCGTTTTCAGCGAGCAAGGCCAACAACTTTTCGAACGAGGGTTCCATCGTCAGCGGGAGGTGACCAGCGGCCGCCGCACAGCATGCGGGCATTGGCGCGCAGCATCTCAAGCCGCCGCAAAGGCGAAAGCCGCGTCAGGCTGCCACCCACGCGTTTCTTGATTGGCTCGACCAGACTGGTGTTTTGCATGAGTGGAAACTAGCGGCATCCTCGCCTGCCAGCAACATTCGATTCACTCGGCCCCACCCTGCGTCCGAAACGCTTCACTGAGGACGATGGACTCGATGAGCACAGCGGCGCGGTGGTCGTTCTTTTTCAGATCGGCAAGCAAGCGACTGATCAAACCCTCATCTTGCGGCTTCAAGGCACGGCCCAAGGCAAAGGCGGTGAGGCGCTGGGTGACGTTGCGGATGAATTCGTCGCTGTAGTGCTGCTGGATGGCCTTTCGCAACTCGGCGGGGCCATTGATGGCGATGTTACCCGGCAGGGTGCCGCTCGCATCCACCGGCTTGTCGGCTTCTTTGTCGCGGAAGCGTCCGATGGCGTCGAAGTTTTCCAAACCGAAGCCGATGGGATCAATCTTGTCGTGGCATGACGCACACGACTCGTTGCGACGATGCGCGGCGAGTTCTTCGCGCAGCGTTTTGCCGCGATCACCGGCTTTGTCGTCGAGCTGGCCGGCATCGGCGGGTGGTTCGGCGAGTTTGCGGCCAAGGAGAGTCTCCAGCACCCACTTGCCGCGGATGACGGGGCTGGTGCGGTTCGGTGTGGACGACGCGGTGAGCACGGCGGCCATGCCGAGCAGGCCAGCGCGTTTGTCGTCGGTGAATTTCACGGGCTGCATGGTTTCGCCGCTGACTTCGAGGCCGTATAGCGAGGCGAGCGATTCATTCGCGAAGGTCTCGCGGGCATCGAGCAGGCGCGTGAGGCTGCCGCCGCTGCGCAGGAGGTTTTCAAAGACGAGGACGGGCTCCAGCTTCATCGCGTCGGCGAGCGCGGGCGTGAAGTCGCGGAACTTTTTCGCATCCGGCACATGCTCGGTGCCGAGTCCGGCAAAGCCGAGCCACTGGCCGAGAAAGGTGCTCGTGAAGGCCCGCGAGCGCGGATCAGCAATCATGCGCTTCACCTGCGCACGCAGCGTTGTGTCATCGTGCAGCTTGCCGGCATCGGCGAGCGTCCGCAGTTCATCGTCTGGCAGGCTCATCCAGAGGAAATAACTCAAGCGGCTGGCGAGTTGATGATCGTCGAGCTTTCCGACGCGGAGTTCATCGCGGAACAAAAAGCTCGGCGAGGTCAAAGCGGCCGCGAAAGCGAGCTTCAAGGCCTGCTCGGGCGATTCACCGCGCTTTTGGGCCGTTTCATACAGCATGAGATGCTTTTCGAACTCACCGGCTCGCAACGGCCTGCGGAAGGCTTTCGGCAAAAAGGCGCTCAAAGCGGCTTTGGCATCCCTTTGGAAGATTTCGCGGGGTTTTGAACCTGCGGGCGAAATCGGGCCTTCGACGCGAATCCAGTCCACACCGGGCGCACCGACTTTTTCGGCCTTCACGACCTTTTGTGAGGCCGCGCTGCCAATGAGCGAGGCGGGATCGAACGGCAGATCGAGCACTTCCAACGAGTCACCGACCACCTTGCGGTTGCTGGCGAGCTTTTCGAAGTTCGCGGCCTCGATTAGGCGATCCAGCTCGGTCACGGGCACTTGCATCGCTTTGGCGAGTTGAAGCTTCACCGCCACCATGCCTTCGGTGCGCTCGGGCAACAGGTTGTAGAAGCTGCGCAGATCGCTTGGATTGCCCGCAGGCGTCACGGCGCGCAGATACTCGATGCGCATCTGCATGCTGCCAAAGCCCCGGTTCATCTGATCGACGAGCTTCTTCACCTCGGCGCTGGCATTGGCAGGCACTGGAAGTTGCGGCGCGTTTTTCTGCGCGGCCTCGCGCACGAGCGGCGCGGCCTTCTGCTGATCGAAAACGGGATAACCGCCTTTCGGCGCCTTCCGAGATTTCCGCACCGGAACGGGCGTCGGCGCACGCAGACCAGTATTGTCGATGTTCCAGGTCATCTGATGCGTGCCGGCACGGAGCAGCAGCTCGATCGTTTCTTCCTTCGGTGTGTTGTCGAGGCACTTCAAAAGCGCTCGCGGTTCGTTGTCGATGCGCAAACGCAGCCCCGCATCGCCACCACGACCGACATGCTTCACGGTCAGGCGATACCAGCCGTCCGCCGGCACGATGACCTCGTCGTAAAGCGTGCGCTGGCCTGCCCCGGCCAGCGAGTAGCCGGTGCCGCCACCGGGAAGATCCTCCGGTTTCGATCCGCGCTCGGTCATGAGCATCGTTTCGGCCTCAAAGTGCTTCGAGTAGGGCTTCAGGCACAGATTGAGCATGCTTTGCAGCGCATAATCCGCCGCATCAAAGAGCTGCTCCGCCAGCGCGGGCGAGATGAAGAGCGCGTCGCGATCATTCGTGAAGCCGGAAAGGCCCGGGCCATCATCGAGCAGCAGTTTGCCTGGCTCGAAGTCGATGCCGAGGAGGTCGCGCAGCGTGTTGTTGTATTCGGTTTTCGTCAGTCTCGGCAGCGTGACGTGCTCGATGCCCTTTTGAGTACTCCAATCGACCGAGTCGATGCCTTTGCGCAAGAACGCCACGATCTCCTCACGCTCGGCGGCGCTCGGCAGCGGCTTCTTCGGCGGCATTTCCTCCTCCTCGACCTGCTGTAGCATCGTCTGCCACAGCTTGAACTCCTTCATCATATTCTGCGGTGATCCGAAGTGCGTCAGATCGACGTCGCCTTTTTGTTTGTCCGCGTTGTGGCAGTCGAGGCAGTATTTCTCCAGCAGCGGACGGAGGTCTGCAGCGTGAGCAGAAGCGGTGATCGCTAGGATAACAGCGGCAAATCTCATGGGCGGTGCTGATCAAAAGTCTTTTGATGATGGCGCATGATGTCATCGCCTTTCACATCGTAGCTGCCGGTGGCGGTGTGCGGCACATCGGGAATCGAGAGAAACTCATGCGCGATGCCCAGCTCCTTCAGGTGGGCCGAGAAGAGCTTGTTGTGCTCATAGTTGAAGCACTTCGTGCCATCCCAGACGAGGATGTTCAGCGCCGGACGATCCTGACGCGTTGCAAAAGCCTTCGCGAGATCCCAGGCGTTGTAGCCGAGCGGCAGAAAGCGCAGCTTCTCGCTCTCATAGCCGTCGTTTTCTTGGATGTGCTTCTCCGGGCCGTAGCCCGAGCCGCCGGGAGCGACGGAAAGGAAAAGCTCCGGGTGCTTGAACATGATGCGCGTGGTGCCACGACCACCCTGCGAGTAACCCTCCAACGCCCGCCCTTCGCGAGTGCCCCAGGTGCGATACGTCGCGTCGATGTGCGGCACGAGTTCCTTCACGAACACGCTTTCGCCCATGCCCAGCTTCATCTCCGGCATGTCATACCAGCTCACCGGCCCGCCATTCGGGAAAACATAGATCGTGGGCCTGATCGTGCCCTTTTGAATCGCCGCATCCACATAGCTCGCGAGTCGCACGGCCTTGTTCTCCGCACCGGGCCGTCCGCCGTGCAGGTGATAGACCACCGGATATTTCTCCTGGCCCTGCTCATACCCCGGCGGCAGGTAAATGTAATAACCGACGTCGATACCCATCGAGGGACTCCTGAAAGTCGCGTGCTTTACCGTCGCTGGCAGCGACTTCTTCGCCCATTCGGCATTCTGCATCGGCGAAACCCATGAAAAGGGCTGCTCGACGGCCTTCTTCGCGTTTTGAGCGAAAACGAGGCCGGAGGAGGCGATGAGGAGGTAAATGAGAACGCGGAGCATTCGTCGGAAACGAACTTCAATGCGTCATGTTGCCGCAGATTCGACTGGCAACGACGCTACGCAAAGATCCCGTGTACCACCTCGCCATACACATCGGTGAGGCGGAAGTCGCGGCCGGCGTAGCGATACGTCAGCTTCAAATGATCAATGCCGAGCAGGTGCAGGATCGTGGCGTGGAGGTCGTGCATGTGGACTTTGTCCTTCACGGCGTAGTAGCCGAAGTCGTCCGTCTCGCCATACGCGAGGCCGCCTTTCACGCCGCCACCGGCGAGCCACATCGTGAAGCCCTGCGGGTTGTGATCGCGGCCGTTCGCGCCCTGCACAATCGGTGTGCGGCCGAATTCACCGCCCCACACGACGAGGGTGTCTTCCAGCAGGCCGCGTTGCTTCAAATCAGAGAGCAGTCCGGCGATGGGACGATCCACGGCGGCGGCGTTCTTTGTGTGACCACCGACGAGATTGGAATGCTGGTCCCACACGTTCGGTGTGTTCACCTGGATGTAACGCACACCCGCTTCGGCGAAGCGACGCGCGAGCAGGCACTGGCGGCCGTAGTTGTCGGTCACATCGCTGCCGATGCCGTAGAGCGCCTTGATGTGCGCGGGCTCGTTTTCGATGTCCATCACGCCTGGAGCCTCTTTTTGCATGCGGAAGGCCAGCTCCATGCTCTGGATCATGCCCTCGACGGGAGCGTGACGCGTGCACTCGAAGTGCTCGCGGTTCATCGCCTGCAAAAGGTCCATTTTGCGCCGCTGACCGGCGGCATCGCCTTTGGCATCGAGAAAGCGGAAAGTGGCGTCCTTGCCGAGTTTGCCACCGCGACCGACCGTCGTGCCCTGATGCGCGGCGGGCAGGAAGGCGCTGCCGTAATTGCGCGGGCCTCCATGCGTGCCGGACGGGCTGATGCTGACAAAGGCGGGCAGGTCGGCGTTTTCGCTGCCGAGGCCGTAACTGATCCACGCGCCCATCGACGGACGCACGAAATTATCCGTGCCAGTGTGGATCATGCACACAGCCTGGCCGTGCGACTGGCCTTTGCTCTGCATGGAGCGGACCACGCAGATGTCATCGAGGCGCTTCGACACTTCCGGGAACAACTCACTGCCCCAAAGCCCGCTCTCGCCGTGCTGCGAGAACTTCCACGGCGATCCGAGCAGCTTTGCCTGGCTCGTCGAGGACGGATCAAGGTTCTTCGCAGGCGCAAAGGGCAGCTTCTTGCCGTCCATCTCCTGGAGCTTCGGTTTGTAATCAAAAGTGTCCACCTGCGACGGCCCGCCGTGCATGAACAAGAAGATCACGCGCTTTGCCCGCGGCGTGTGATGCAGTCCGCGCGGCAAACTGGCCGCCGTGGCGATTCCGTTCAACGCAAGTGCTCCAAAGCCGCAGGCAGCGGTCTGCAAGGCGTGGCGGCGTGTACAGTAGCCGTCTCGCTCCGCGAGACGAGCATTCGGCATGATCGAAGCGGCAGGCTGGCGATTGGAAGAGGGCGTTGTCATGATGCGGTGGCGTTCAGCTCATCTCGCGGAGCGAGATGGCTACTTTATTCGAGGAAAAGGAACTCCGTGGAGGCGAGCAGCACATGCGCGAGGTCGGCGAGGGCCTTTTCGCGATCGCCTTCGCTTTGTTCGATGAAATCGTTCGCACGCTTGGCCGCATCAGCACTTGGCGCGTGACCGAGGATGGCTTGATGCAGCCACACGACCGGCTCCGGCATCGCGTAGGCCTGCTGGGCGAGACTCGCGGCGCGTTTTTGCAGGAAGGGGCTGTTGAGCAAATAGAGCGCCTGGGTGGGCACGGTGGTCAGTGGACGATCTCCGGCGGTCATCTCAGGATTCGCTGCGTCAAAGATCTCAAGATCGGGCGCGAGGTTGTTGCGGGCGATGGGCAGATAGACGCTGCGATGGGTGAAACCGTCGAGCTTCATCAAATCATCGAGATCTTCGCCATAGGTGAGCGCGGTGGCCTTCGCCTGCTCGCTTTTCAGCTCGCCAGTGAGTTGAAGCAGGCTGTCGCGGATTTCTTCGGCAGTCAGGCGGCGATACGAATGACGCGCGAAGAGTTTGTTTTCGGGATCGGTGCTCACACGCTCGGATTTGCCTTCGGCGACGAGCTGATAAGTGCGGCTGAGCACCATCTCACGGATCAGCGTCTTGATGGAACCGCCGCTGGCGCGGAATTTCGCGGCGAGGTGATCGAGCAGCGCGGGATGCGTGGGTTTCTCGCCCTGAACGCCGAAGTTATCGACGGTGCTGACGATGCCGCGGCCAAAAAGCTGCGCCCACAGGCGGTTCACGATCACGCGGTCAAGCAGGGCGTTGTCCTTGCTCGTGAGCCAGTTCGCGAGTTGCAGGCGACCGCTTGATCTGGCGGGAATTTTCGGCGCGGGGCCTTTGTGGAGCACGCTGAGGAAATTGCGCGGCACCTTGGGGCCGAGCTGCGTCACCTCACCGCGCACGCGGAGGTTCACATCGCCCGCATCGGCGAAATCGCGCGGCGTCATCGCGAGTTCGGCGTCTTTGAGCGCATCGATCTGCTTCGTCAGCTCCTTCGTGAGCGAGGCGCTGTCCATCATCAGCAGCGGATCGCCGGTGGTGCTGCCATTAGCCATCGCGAGCGCCATGGATTCGCGCTCGATGTCCTTTTCGGAGATGAACTGCACCGCATCGACGATCACATGATCCTTCGTGCCCTGCGTGCCGATGATGACATTCACGCGACCGCCTTTTTCGAAGTGAAAACGGCCAATCGGCTCAAACAGGCCGCCGATGCTCGGTTTCTTGGTTTGATCAAAGATGATCTCATGCACGCCATCGAAGGCTTCGACGGTGATGGGCACGCGCTTGTCACAGTTGCCCTTCGCCGGATAGGCGAGACGCACCTCGTAGATGCCTGTCTCCGGCAAAGCCCCACGAAACACGGCCTTCTTGATGCCCTGGCCCTGCTTGTCGTTGCGGATGTAGAAGTCGCCGAAACGGTTCTTGGAGAGGTTTGACTGTTTCCAATCGCCAATCAGCTCCGCGGCGGATTCATCGTAGATCACGCCTGCGAGCGGCAGCTTGTTGAGCGTCTTTTTGCCGCCGACCGTCTCCATGAAATCACGCTCCACTTTGAGCCGCATGGCGAGCTCGAGCCGCGCGATACGCGTTTTCAGCTCGGCGTAAGCGGGCCCGGGCTGCGGCAACGCCTGCTCCACCCAGCTAGCGACGTTCACACAGCCGTTCCGCGTGCCCATGACGATCTCCGTGCTGCGCAAGAAGCCGGCGAGCGCGTAGTAGTCGCGCTGCGAGACGGGATCGAACTTGTGGTCGTGGCAGCGTGCGCAGCCGAGCGACAGGCCGAGCATGGATTTGCCGATGGTGTCGAGTTGTTCGTCCACCGTGTCGAGATGGAGCTTCTCCTTGTCGCGCTCCGTGAGCATCTTCGGTCCCAGCGCGAGGAAAGTCGGCGCGATCATGCGCTCACGTCGCTGCGCGTCGTTTTTCGACGGCATCAGGTCGCCGGCGATCTGCTCGCGAATGAAGTCGTAGTAGGATTTGTCGCGGTTGAAGGCGTCGATGACGTAGTTCCGGTAACGCCAGGCCTGGAAGAAGGTGTAGTTCCGATCTCCGCCGTTCGAATCGGCATAGCGTGCGAGATCCAGCCAATGGCGGCCCCATTTTTCGCCGAAGGCGGGGCTTTGCAGCAAACGCTCCACATAGTCAGTCACGTCACTGAGGTCACTCTGGTCAGGCGGAAGCCCCGTGAGATCATAGCTGAGGCGGCGCTTCAACGTGTGCAGATCGGCATCGGCGGCGGGCTTGAGGCCCTTGGACTCGATCTCAGCCAAAATGAACGCGTCGATGTCATTGCGCGGCCACGCCTTGTCCTTCACGGCGGGAATCGCAGCCTTCTGAAGCGGACGATAAGCCCAGCCCTGGCGTGCAGACTCGATGTCGATACTCTTGGTCGGCTTCGCGGCAGCCAACGCCTCCGTGCGCGGATCAGGCGCGCCCATTTGGATCCACTGCTCCAGCGTCGCGATATCCTCCGGCGGCAATTTGGACTTCGGCGGCATTTGCAAGTCTTCATCCTCGTAGCGCACGCTGTGGAGAATAAGACTCTTTGCTGGCTGGCCGGGCACGAGCGCCGGACCGGCATCGCCACCTTTCTGCCAGCCCTCTTTGCGGTCGAGCAGCAGCCCGCCCTTCACCTTGCCCTCCTGCGAGTGGCATTCGTAGCAGTGCTTCACCAACAACGGTCGCACCTTGTTCTCAAAAAACGCCACGCCATCCGCCGCCGAGGCGGACGCGGAGAGCAGAAGACCGATGGGCAGAAGGCGGCGCACGGGCTGGAAAGGCAGGATCGGAGGAGTCTTGGACAAGAAAAGATCGGGGCCCAGGCATGCTGTCTTTCTTCGGATCATTCGGATCAACGCAGCAGCTTCCCGGCCTCATCCAGGAGCGGGTGCTCGAAGGCGCTGGCGTAAGCGGACAAGGTGCCTGCCTTGATGCGCAGTTTCCTGCCGACATCGCGCCAGGATCGCACCGCGGTGACGACCTCACGGAGGATCTGTTTCGCCTGCGCTGGCTTCAATGCAAAACGAGCCGCCACGCGCAAAGCCGCCTCGATGCCGGGCTCGTCATCGTCCTCCGAAATGGCGGTCTTGTTCATCTGCGCGCGTTCGATCTCGGGCACGGGATTCAGGTCATACGCGGGAGACAGGGACCAGCGGCCCGGACGATGCATTAGAAAGCCGTGGTTGCGCGAATGATCGTCACAGTTGCTCGCGAGCAGGCCGAAAACCATGCGCCGCCAGAGCTCATGAAGGTCACGCGTCACATCATCGCCATGCTGGCGGATGGCATCGGCGATCATGGTGTAGGCCGCACCCTGGTCCTGCGGCAGACCGAGCAGCGTGGCGGCGGAGATGAAGGGAATGCGACGCGTGCCCTGGCGGTCGAAACGCGTGATCACGGACACGCTGCGACCGGCGGCGGTGAAGAGCTGGTGATCCGCGACGTTCATCCCGGCCCGCCGCGCGAGCGTGAGCGCAAGAATCTCACCTGCCGCGATGTCGCGCACGTCGTCAGGCTTTGGAAACTTGGCGATGCCAAGCTGGCCGTCCTTCAAAACCACGGCAGACTTTGGACGCGCGCCTCCGAGCGGTGAACCTTCTGCCAAAAGGAAACGCAAGTCCGCCGCGGTCTCCGTCTCGTGATGAATGGCGTCCGCCGCGTGCAGCAAGCTGCCCAGGCGCACCAGCGGCGGCAGTTTGCCGGAGGTGGGAGCGAGAAAGACATCGCCGCCCGCCTCACGAAAGCGCAGCGCGCCGATGCGCGAGACATCATCCAGGGCCAGCACGTAGTCGAGATCACGCCAGGGCTTCTGCGTGAGCACCTTCTTCCGCACTGCGCGCTCGATGAGCATGCGGCCCCAGCGATCCGGCCCGGCATCCTGGAACGCACCATGCAATGCGGGCGCATGATGCGCAGGGCGCTGCAACGGCAATGAAGTCGGGTCAAAAGCGAAGGCATCCGCACGCGACAACCACCCCGCATCATACTCGAACGACGCCGACACACCTCGATCCGGGGTGTGCAGCCTTCCCACGAGATGCGTCGTGCCCTGCCAGTCGATATGGACTTCCGTGGTCATGATTTGGCGCGCCGGATGCGTTTCGGCAGAAGTTCCGCCTCCTTCTCCAAACCGAGCGCGTCACCGCTCGCGGCAGCAAGCGAGGCGAGCCGGTCATGGAGCTGGAGCACGAACAAAGCTGTCGCTAGAGTGCCGATGGCAACCGTGGGGTCACCCTTCTCCAGGCGCCAGAGCGTGTCGCGGCTGATGAACAGACGCTCCGCCATCTCAGCAGCGGAAATGCGGCGCTTCTTGCGCGCCACAGCCAGATCACGACCGAGCGAGCGCAGAGCGCGACTGACGGGCAAAGGCAGCGATGAGGGACCAGATGGCATGGCAGAATGTCCGCCATATCGGACATAGAGTCAATGAACGTCTGATATGGCAGACGCCATGACTCAAAACTTCGACTGCAATTTGCAGCTACTTCACCGGCACAGGCTTGGTCTGGAGTTGCTGCAGAGCGTCCTTGATGCTCTTGCCGACAAGACCGGCGAAGATGATCTTGCCACCCGGAACTTCGGCGGGGATGTCGAAGGTGACTTCGATGATGCCGGTGCCGCTGGCCTTCACCTCCTTGCGTTCGATGCGCTCGTTGCCGCCGCCTTTGAGAGTCACTTGGACAGGTTTTTCGCCCAAATCGGCTGGAAACTGATGCTTGAGCTTCACGGTGGCCTTTTGCCCACGCACGATGGTTTCAGGCACTTCGAGGCTGATGAGGCCCGCAGGCACTTGAGCGGCCTTGTTGGCGGCTTTGCGGTTTTTGCGGCTCAACAGCTTCCCTTCGAGGCTTTTCATGAACTGCTCGCGAAACGCCGCGTCATCCCGTTTGCGGAAGACTTCGAGCAGCGGGTCATTCGTTTTGACCATCCAGTCCTCCAGCGCCTTTTCCAGCGAGGCCGCCTGCGCGGCGTTTTCCGGCTTGGCAATGAGGTTGGTCAGCGCATCAGGATCGTAGCGCACTTCATAAGCCTCTTCGGGAACGCGATGATCGAAGAGATCGATGCGGGCGGCGATCTGCGCGTTCGTCTTCGCCAGCACACGCATCTGGCGGCAGGTGGAGGTGCCTGCGGTGGCCCCGCTCATGACGCGAGCGCCGTTCGACCATGGAGAGAAAATGTACAGCCAGTCTTTCGTCTGCACGGCGCGCATGGGCGTGTTCTGGCCGCCGGCGTTCTCGTTGTGCTCCTTGAAGACCATCGTGCGCTCCGGCTGTTTTTCGCCTTTGAGCACGGCGGCGAAGGATTTGCCGTCGAAACCGCCCGGCGGCGCGATTTGCAGCATGTCGAGGATCGTGGGCAGCAGATCGACCGTGGAGATCATGTGCGCGTCATCGACCGCCCCCGGCTTCGTGACGCCGGGCCAGCGGATCATGAGCGGCGTGCGCGTGCTGTGGTGGTAGAGCTGTGTTTTGGCAAAGGGCAGCGGCATGCCGTGATCGGAAAGGAAGACGATGATCGTGTTGTCCTCCTGCCCGGAGGCTTTCAGCGAGTCGAGGATCGCGCCCACCGCGTCATCAGCACGGCGCACGCTGCTGTAGTAATGGGCGAGTTCTTTGCGGATGACAGGATCGTCGTGCAGGAAGCCGGGGATGGGCA
This sequence comes from Verrucomicrobiaceae bacterium, assembly GCA_015075365.1. Classification (GTDB taxonomy): domain Bacteria; phylum Verrucomicrobiota; class Verrucomicrobiia; order Verrucomicrobiales; family Verrucomicrobiaceae; genus Prosthecobacter. Next base: position 1,773,245 of record JABTUN010000001.1, on the reverse strand, counting down.
CTTCCTCGGGTGTGAAGACTTTGCCGGGCACATTCTCATCCGGCACGGTCTGGCCGCGATTCCCCTCGGCATAGAACGGCTTGTGCGGATCGGCGATGTTCAGCAGCAGGCAGAAGGGTTTTCCGGCCTGTTTCGCAGCATCGATGCCCCGGGTGGCCGCCACACCCCAAGAGGCGGCGTTTTTCACGTCATCGCGTTTTTCACCGAGCACGATGTCCCATGGAAAGGGAGAGTAGGGCGTGGAATGCTCCACCTTGTGCCGGATGCCGGTGAAGTAACCCGCTTCCTTCACCAGGTCGCCGAGCACGGGATAGTCCTTCTCCTGCTTCCCCATCGCGCGGAAGCCCTCGATGCGGTTGTTGTGCGGGTATTTGCCGCTCCACATCACGTTGCGCGACGGCATGCAGTTGCCGACGACAACATGCGCATGGTTGAAACGCAACGACTGCGCCGCGAGGCGGTCCATGTTCGGCGTCGTGTCTTTCAATTTGCAGCCAAACACGCCGACCGAGTCGCAGCTCATGTCATCCGTGGTGATGATGAGCAGATTCGGCTGCGCCGCGAAGAGCAGAGGGCAAAGGGCGACGAGAAAGACGAGCGCGCGGATCATGGTCGCGCTGAAACGAGGGCCATGCGGCCGGATTTCAGCGAAGATGGCGCTCAACTGCCTTCCGGTGCCTGGGCGGCGATCTTCCGGTAAATCTCCTTCGCGGCGTCGAAGGTGCGCTTGGCCTCCTCACGCTCGGCGGGCGCGATGTTTTTCTCACGCATGCGCCAGAGCTGCTCGATGCAGGCCAGGCACCACAACGCGCTCTGGCGCGAGGCGCGGATCGGCTGTCCGGCGACGGTCACGCTGATCGGATTCGTGTGAACCTGGGGAAACTGACGCACCGCCACCCAACTGCTGCGTGCGATGTCGGCGGTGAAGGTGATGTCATGCGCTTGATCATCGGCGATGACTTCGCGTGTGGCGACGGAGCGGCCGTTCACGACCAGTTCGATCTTGCGCTTGCCGCCCGCATAAGGCTGCGCGCCGGTGGTGTCGTGATAATGCACCGTGTCGCCGGTCAAACGTGCTCCCGCGACCGGCACCGCGCCGCCGTAGGCGATTTCGAGCGGCGTTTCGGAGCTGAAGGCCACTTTCACGCTCACCTTCACGCGGCCGGGCTGCGCGAGCTTCACTTCGCCGCCGGAGCGCTGTCCCTCGACCTCGAAGTTGAGCGCGTGCGCGTAGCCGTCGCTCACATAGGTGTCGCGGCCGAGCGCCATGGCCTCGCACCATCGTGCGAAATCCACTCGCTCCACCTTGCCGAGCTGCACATAGGTGCGCCCCTGGCCGACACGCGTGCCGCTCATGCAGGGAAAGTCGGTCTCTCCGGCGGATTTCAGCGGGAACCCGCAATTCATGAGGTGATACCAGGCGTTCCACTCCAGCAAACGCGCGGTGTCCATCGCGCTGGTGAAATCACACACGCCATGCGCCGTGGTGACGAAGATCTCGTGCCCGCCGGCATCGGGAATGGCGACGTTGGGCAGCAGGTCGATCACGCGCTCGTGACTGTTGAGCAGCTCGGCCTCGTTCAGGCCGCCATCGCGGTCCGCGTCGATCTTGTCGAACGGCTCCGGCAGCAGGGCATCCTTCGTTTCATCAGCGGTGAGCCGCGAGTCCTTGTTTGCATCGAGCAATTCAAGCATGCGCTTTGCCGCCACGGCGGAATTCACCTGCATGCCGCTGCCGGAGTGCGGATAGCCGGTGAAGCCGCCCTGCTGCTTCGTCCAGCGCATCGCGGGCGTGTTCCAGGTGGGCCAGCCCTTGATGCCGTCGGCGCCGGGATAGACCAGCTCGCGCAAGTTCAGCAGGCAGATGTGCCCGAGCGCCGCGGAGCCAAAACCGCTCACCTCCATGTCGTATTTCATCTGCGTCAGCGGTTCACTGATCAGATCGACCTTCGGCCCGAAGAACTGCCGCTGATAGTCGAAGCAGTAACCCCACGCGAGCACGCAGCCGACGTTCAAGCCTTCGCCCTTCACCTGCTGGAACATGTGCTCCGGCTTCATGCCTTCCGATGGCGTCGTGTAATGCGCGCAACCGGCGGCGTGGATGTGATGATCACCACTGTAGTAACCGAAGTCCGCTGCGTCGATCCAGCGCTTGAGCTTCACCGGCAGCGTCGTCTCCTTCGCCGTGGGAACCGTCACCTTCGTCTTCACCGTGTGATATTCCGGCCCGCGAGAGGCCTCCATCGTGAACTCGCCCGGCGGCAGCAGAACTATGGAGCCGTTCGCACGATAGATCTGCTTCTGGAAAAAGAAATCCGGCGCCAGACGACGTGCCTGCGGCGGAAAAACGTGACCCTGCGCGTCGGTGAAGGTCAATCGCGCCGTCGTCGGCCGGTCGTCATAGTCCTTCACGTCGAGTTTCACCGCCACCGCCGGTTTCACATCGAGCAGCACCGGCACTTCCGCGCGAAAACCGAGATCCTGCGTGCCCTGGCCGATGTCGAAGGCCAGCACGACCTCGCGTTTGCCTGCTTCGCTCGAATAGATGAGTGCGATGACGTATTCGACCTCCAAACCGCTCAGGTTCGACGTCATCGGCGGCGAATCGAACACGCTGATCTCGAGGAAGCGATGCTCGTTCTTCGTGTTCTCGTTCTCGCGCAAGTGCGTCTGCCGCTCGCGCTCCATCGTGCCCTTCGCCACGCCCGCATACGACGGTCCTGCCTGCGTGCTGCCGATGCGCAGCTTCGCCACGCTCGTCGCGTGATTGAGCACCTTGATCAGCACCGGCATGTAACCCGCCTGCTGCATCCCCGCCGCCGCCGGACCCCGCGCCGCCTTCACCCGCGATTCCGGATTGATGTCCACCACGCACAGCACATTCGGATCGAGCGCCGCCTGCACCGCCGCCGCATCGCGTTTCGCGATCGCTTCCTGCAGCTTCGCGCGCGCATCACTCGCGAGCGGTGTGCCGAGAAAATCCAGCGCCTGCATCAACCGCTGCGCATTCACCGCCAGCGGCTGTCCTTCGACTTCGATCACCGGCGGCAGTTCAGCGGCGGCGGTCAGCGCAAACAAAAGCGCGAGCGATGCGAGATTCGTTTTCATGCGCTGGATACGTCCGAAACGCGCGCATCCTGCCGCGACTCAGGCGCAGTAGTCACGGAAGAGGCCTCCCATCATCGCACCGAGCCGCCAATCCTGGCCGGAGGGCGCGAAATGACCGCGTGTGAAGAGCACGATCGCGTAGGGCGTGCCGCGGTGGTAGAAGAAGAGCGACTCGTGATCCCACTCGCCATAGTTGCCGGTCTTGCCGCCGATGTAGGTGATGCTGGCGGGCATGACCCAGCGACCGAGGCCGTATTGATCCCGCCGCATGGCCTCCAGAAGCAACTCGTTGCCGTGGTCGAGCCGGTAGTTCACGCAGCGCTCATAAAACTCCGCGTAAAAGCGCGGTGAGAGCCAGTTGCCGCGCACATCGGAGGCGGGCAGGCGGTACTTCGATTTGAAAACCGCCTCGTCATACGGGCCAATGCGGCCCAGCAGATAAAACCACGAGGCGTTGATGCTCTTGTCGCACACATAGACGATGTGCTGGAACTCCTCACCGCTGAGATTGCCCCGTGCGCGTTCAAGCAGGATGGCGGCGATGGCCGGTTTCGGCATCGAGCCGCCCATGAAAAGACGGTCCGCCTGAAACTCCGCCAAGTAGCGGCCTGTGGCGAGGTTTTTGACCGCGTAGCCGACACGCGGATCGCCGCGATGCGCGCGGTAGAACTGCTCAAACTTCATCGTCCACGGACAGCCATGCGCTGAATGTGGGCGAAAACGCAATCGCGCGCCGGAGGCGAGGAACTTGTTGTGATACTCCCATTGGGCGCGCGTTTTGCGAGCCGAGGGGCTCATCAAGGAACCCGAGCCGCCGGTCGTGCATGCCGCCAGGCCCGGCGCGGCCACACCGAGGACGCGCCGCAACCAGTCGCGGCGCGTCTGTGAAGATGTAGGAACGTCATTCCCGGCCATGAAGAGGGACGGAATGCATCCGTGCCAGATTTACCAGCGACGAGATGTGAGAAGATTGTCGCGGCCCTATTTTGCCTCGCTCTTTTTTGCCGGAGCCTTTTTCTTCTTTGGAGTCGTGCTCTTCTTGGGCTCTTCCTCCTTAGGCTCCGCCTTGGACTCGGCTTTGGGGAAGCCAGCCTTCGCGTGTGCCACCATCTCCGCAAAAGTGCCCTCGCCCACGCCTTCCACCTTGGTCACATCTGTCACGTCATTGAAGGGACGCGCCTTCTTGATCGCGGCAGCGCGAGTTTCACCGATGCCGGGAATGGCGACCAAAGCCGAGTCATCACCCTTGTTCAGCAGATCGAGCAATTTGCCGCGCTGCGTGGTCGTCAGTGACTTGGCGATGGCCTCGATCTTGGCGGGGACTTTGGCGGTTTCCTCTGTTTCGGCCTTGGCCTTGGCAGGAGCTTTTTTCTTGGTTTCGGCGGCTTGGAGACCCACGGAAACAACGAGCAGGAGCAGGAGTGTGATGTAGGATTTCATAGCGGTGTGATTTTCGATAAACCGGCCAATGCTACCAAGAAGGCACGCGGCTTGGCTACAAGAATCTCGCGATTGACCTGAACATGCCGTTTTGAGAAACTGGCTTTAATTCCAACCAGGGAGGTCACCATGAACGAACCGCATTCCCGCCGCGCGTTCCTTGCCGATGTGAGCAAGGGAACGCTTCTTGCCACCATTGGTCCCGCGCTCGCCGCCGAGTTCGGGATTTCGTCCGCCTCTGCGGACGACGCACCCGCCACGTTGCACTTCGGCGATCTCGAACCGCTCGTGTGCTTCATGCAAGAGACGCCCGTGGCGAAACTGCAGCCCGCGCTGGCTGCGAAGCTCAAGGAAGGCGTGCCGTTGAAGAGACTCGTCGCCGCAGGTGTGCTTGCGAACGCGCGCACCTTCGGCGGAGAGGACTATATCGGCTTCCACACGCTGATGGCGATGGGCCCGGCGCTGCACATGGCCGGAACACTGCCCGAAAAGCAGGCGGCGCTGCCGGTCTTCAAAGTCCTCTACCGCAACACCAACCGCATCCAGGAAAACGGCGGGCGCGAAGACGAGGTGTTGCGTTCCGTGTCACACGGCGACGACAAACCGACCGCGAAACAACTGCACGACGCCGTCAAAGGCAAAGACACCACCAAGGCCGAGAAAATCTTCGCCACGATGATGCATCAGAGCGCAGAGGGTGGCTTCAACGCACTGCTCGAATGCGTCCAGGACAATCCGGAGGTGCATCGCACCGTGCTGCCGTATCGCGCGTGGGACCTGCTCGATCTCGTGGGCCGTGAACACGCCGCCACGATGCTGCGCATGTCTTTGCGCTACTGCCTCAACGCCGAAAACTCCCGCCGCGCGGAGTGGGATGAGCACGCGAACATGCTCACAAAACTGCTCGACGAGCACAAGCTGCTCAGCCGCGATCCCGGCACTCGCGCTCTCGACGACGCGGCGCTGGAAAAACTCGCCATGACCATCTTCAGCGGCAAACCGGCTGATGCAGCGGGAGCCGCGGCCGCGGCGTTGGCAGAAGGACTCGATCCGCAAGAAATCGGCGAGGCCATCTCGCTGGCCGCGAATCAATTCGTGCTGCGGGACCGGGGAAGACCGCCGGAATGGGAATTCCCCGGCAAACCCACTGGCAGCGTGCATGGCGACTCCGTGGGCGTGCATTCCAGCGACTCGACACATGCGTGGCGGAATCTTTCCTCCGTCAGCCAAGGCCGTAATGTTTTCGCCTGCCTCATTCTCGCCGCATGGCAGATCGCCCGCGACCGGCAATACCAGCCCTTCCTCGACTGGGAACCGATGCCCTCCAAGCGCCAAATCGGACAGGTCACCGCCACGGATCAGGCCAGACTGCTGGCCGAGCTCGAAAGCATGATTCGCGGCAATCTCCAGTCCCACGCCGCGGCCGTCGTGCATCGCTGGGGCATGCTAAACCTGCCACCGCAGCCGGTCCTGGATGTCCTGCGCACCTTCGCAATCAGCGAAGACGGAGCCCTCCACGCAGAAAAATACTTCCAGACCTGCCGGGATGAGTTTCACCGTACGCGCCCGGCCTTCCGCTGGCGTCACCTCACCGCGCTCGCACGCGTCACCGCCAGCGAATACGGACGGCCTGCCCCAGGGCAGGCAGAAGCGCGGGAATTGCTGGGAATTCGTGCCTGAACCTGTTTCTTCACACTCTCTGTGATGATTGAGGTTAAAAGGCAGATCATTCCTTAGCCGTATAGGGTGTGGATAAGCTCAAGAAGTGTGTTCCATCCCTGAAAATGCGCAGTTCCACGCTGCGGGGCGCTGTGAATGAAATTGCGGATGATTGTGGGCATCGTGTCCAAAGTCCTGCTTTTCCGGGTTTCTCGCATGAGGGGCCGGTTTGTTGGCAGGACTGCTCACAACTTGTTCACGAGGCCGTTTTGACCAGTTTGTCGAAATTGGGATTTGCCAGCGCGGCACTCGCCGCCTGGACTTCCGCCTCTTTTTTGCTCTTCCCTGCCCCGCGTCCGAGTTCGCGGCCACGCCAGCACACAGCGGCCTCAAAAGACTTGGCGTGGTCCGGCCCTGCCTGGGCGATGATGCGATAGACTGGTGCCTCGGAATGGATGGCCTGAAGACGCTCCTGCAGATCGCCCTTCGGATTGGACTCCACCATGCCCAGCCCTAGCTGGTCCAGCTCCGCGCCGAACACGCGCAGGATAAATCCCGCCGCACCATCGAATCCCGCGTCGAGATAAATGGCGCCGATGACCGCCTCCAACGCGTCGGCCAGCGTCGAGTCACGCTCGCGTCCGCCGCTGGCCTCCTCACCGCGACCCATGAGCAGGTGCGGGCCCAGATCGATCTCCCGCGCCAGCCGTGCGAGGGATTTGGTGCTTACCAAGTGTGCGCGCGACTTCGTCAGGCGTCCCTCGTCCGCGTCCGGGAGTCGTGCGAACATTTCATGGCTCAGCGCGAGCTGCAGCACCGCATCGCCAAGGAATTCAAGGCGCTGGTTGTCGATCCCGGTGCGTTGGGATTCGTAGCTCACGCTGCCGTGGGTCAGCGCCTCAGTGAGGAGCAGCGGCTGGCGGAAAGTGTGGCCGAGGATGCTTTCGAGCGGTGCCATGCGTGGTTGCGGCTTCGATGTAAGCCGCGCCCAGCCTCTCTCAACCTCAAAAAAAGTGGGGTGACCGACGGGATTCGAACCCGCAACAACCAGAATCACAATCTGGGGCTCTACCTTTGAACTACGGTCACCATCTTTTGCCGGGAGGCGGCGCGGATACTAACCGGTTCGCGTGGATGCGCAAGCGCGGGTTCTGGAAGGTGGATTGACCGCGGGCGGCGGCTGCGTTCATACTGGGATCGATGACGGACGACGACCCCCTTGCCGAAGCCACCGCCGCACGTGCGCCGGCAGGGTCCGGCGCGGATGCGCGAGCCCCATCCCCCTGGGAACTGGACTTTGAGTGGCGGGACGCGCCGCGCTCGGGCGTCCGGCGGCCGGAAACCGGCCTGGTCGCAGTGTCCCCGGCGCGTTCGCCTTCGGAGCAGCCCACGTCTGGCGGGAAAACGAAGAGCGGCCCCTCTCTCTCCGGGCCGGTGGAGGCCCCTGAGTCCTATGTGCCGATGGTCCGCCGCCCCCAGCCCGCCGCGCCATCCAGCGGTGCGTGGCCTGCCGTCGTGGTGCTCAGCATGGGGTTGTTGCTATTTGTGTTTGTGGCCTGGCAGTATTTGTGGGACGAACCGCGCGGCTCGGATGACGACCTGCGGCCGCGCCGCGCGGTCGATCAAACGCCCGTGGTCGGCGCCCCGCAGAGAATCCGCCGTTTCCTGGATTCCATTGTACCGCCCGACTCCGGCGCACTTCCTGCCACCCCGCCGTGGATGTGGGACACGCCCGCGCTCGCCCGTTTCTTCAAGGGGAACGGGGCGGCCCTAGACAACCTCGGGGATCTGCTGGAGGACGCCGACTGGCACCCGGCCCATGCGGCCTGGCATGCGGTGGATCTGGGCGCGGACCCACGCTGGCCGGCAGCCCTGGCGCTGAAGCAGGCGGAGTGCGCGTATCTCGCCCGTTTGGGCCAGGAGGAGGCCGCTTTTGTCGCCGCCATCGACCTGGCAGACCTTGGCAAGCGGCTGGAGGAGGTGTGGGCATGGCCTTCGTTTTACTCCCGAGCGCTGGAGGCCCAGGAGCGCAGCGCACAGGCGCTGGCGGAGCTGCTCAAAAAGACGCGGCTGCCAGAGGAGACCCTGCGTCAGTTCCAGCGCCAGTTCAGCCTCTGCCAGCCCGCGGCGGACAAGCTCGTGGAAGCGCTGAACGCCTTTTACCTCCATGAGAAAAAGCTCATTTTCGGCCCTGCCAGCGGCGAGCCGCTCGACACGATGCCCGGCGGCACGCAGTTGAAGCGCCCCGGGCGTTTGTTCTTCAAGCCCCAGGCCACGCTGCGGCTGTTCATGGAGCATTTCCGGCGGCTGAAGATGGAGGCGCAGGCACCCCTGGCGAACGTGGGCCTCATTTCCGTCAAGGATGCCGCCGCGCAGCACCAGTTGGGCTACCAGCCAAACTCCGCTGGCGAGTCCTATTGCGCGGCCCGCATGGAGGGCTATCGCGCGCTGCCCGCCCAGCTCGGGCTTGCGCGCGCGAGGGGCGGGCTGGTCGTCACCTTGTTCGCTGTGCGCCGCTGCATCGCGGAGCAGCGCACCCTGCCGCCGACCCTGGAGAGCCTGCGTCCCCGCTACCTGCTGGATGTGCCGCACGATCCGTTTTCGGCATCGCCCTTGCATTACGACATCCGGCGCGGCTGGATCTGGTCCGTGGGCATTGATCTGCGCTCGCAAGGCGGCGCGCCCACATCGCCCGCCATGCGTGATCCGGCGGAGCCCACCGTGGAGATCGGTGTTGGCATCGCCGCGGCGGTACAGTGATCCATGCGCTCAGGCCCAGGATGCCGCGTCCTTCACAAAGGCCTCCACATCCGCCTCTGTCGTGCGCCAGGAGCACATCAGGCGCGTGCCGCCGCCGATGAAGCTGTAAAACACCCAGCCGCGCTCCTTGAGGCCCGCTTTCATCGCGTCAGGCAGCGTTGCGAACACCGCGTTCGCATCCACAGGATACAAAATCTGCACACCAGGCAGGTGGCCCAGCGCATCGGCCAGCTTGTTGGCAAGCGCGTTGCCGCTGGCAGCATGCTTGCGCCAGGTATCGTCCTTCAGCATGCGCAGCCACTGCGCGGAGATAAAGCGCATCTTTGAGCAGAGCTGCCCCGCCTGCTTGCAGCGGTACTGGAAATCCTGCGAGAGCTCCTTGTTGAAGAACACGACGGCCTCGGTGACGGCCATGCCCAGCTTGGTGCCGCCGCAGCACAGCACATCGACACCGGCGCGCCAGGTGATGTCCGCCGGCGCGCAGTTGGAGCCGGCCAGCGCGTTGAAAAAGCGCGCGCCATCCATGTGAATGCCCAGTCCGTGCTGCCTGGCGAGAGCGCCGAGGCCCTTGATCTCGCCCGGGCGGTACACGGTGCCCAGCTCCGTGCTCTGGCTGATGCTCAGCGCGCGCGGCTTGGGGAAGTGCAGGTCGTTGCGGCTCAGCACGATGCGCTCGACATCCGCGGGATCGAGTTTCCCCAGCGGGCTGCGCGCGAGCAGAATTTTCGATCCGTGGGAGAAAAACTCCGGCGCGCCGCATTCATCCGTCTCCACATGCGCCTCGTGCGCGGTGATGATGCTGTTGTAGCTGCGGCACAGGGTCGCCAGCGCCAGCGAGTTCGCCGCCGTGCCGTTGAAGACAAAGTACACATCGCAGTCCGTCTCAAAGAATCGCCGGAAAGTCTCGCAGGCCTCCGCCGTGATCGTGTCCGCGCCGTAGCTGGGCTGGTAGCCTTGATTGGCCTCCTCCAGCGCCTGCCAGGCCTCCGGGCACACGCCGGAGGTGTTGTCGGAGGCAAAGTGGTACTTCAGTTCGATGCTCATCGCCGCGCATCTCTGCGCAGGAACAGCCACAAGCCAAGCGCCAGCAAAAACACATCCCGCACGATCAACTCGACGTAGCTTGAGCTGGCCTCGGCGGAGCCGAAGCAGCCGCAGCGGATGTCGATGCCGCGGTACCAGGCGATGCCGATGGCGCCGAGAAAGGCCAGCAGGGCGCCGTTGAGCACGAGCAGCCCGCCGCGGCGCAGCGCGCCGGTGATGACGGCCAGTCCGGCTAGGATTTCCAGCCACGGCAGGCCCATGGCCAGCCACGCGGCCCACGGATCGCCGAGGAGGTCAAAGCTGCGCACGTCGTCGAGGAAAGACTGCGGGTTCCAGGCCTTCAAAACGCCCGCATAGACGAACACGCCGCCGAAAACGAGATGGAGGAGCCTGGCGAGCTGTTTCATGGCAGCACCTCCGACATGGGCAGCACCAGGATGACGAGTTGTTTGCCCTCCAGCTTCGCCGGGCCGGCCAGGGGCCACAGCGACACGTCGATCGGGCGGCAAAGCAGCAACGCCATCTGCGTCATGAGGCCTGCCTGGGAGTCGCCGCCGAAGCCTAGCGCCGGATCGTCGAAAATGCGGATCAAATCACCGCCCAGCAGCAGCACGGGCGATTTTTCGTCGAACTCGACGCCATCGACCGAAAGCAGCTCCATCTCCTCCTCACCGAGTTGGATCGAGGGCAGCAGCGGATCGAGCTGGCGGGCCAGATCGCCCGCGTCCCGTTGCGTGACGATGGTGGCCTTGATCAGCGGCGTGTCGTCGAGTGCCAGTGCGCGGTGCTTTTCACGGATGTGTTTCTCGATGAGCAGCGCGGTCGCCTTCATCGCCTCGGGCGTCCAGTGGCGGGACTGCTTGAAGAAGGGCTCTTTTTTGATGCGCATCTCCCACAGCGGCTCCGTCACGTCGATGATCTCGATGCCGCTGGCGCGCAGCGTGTCGAGACGCGCCTTCTCTCCGGTGGAGCGCACAGCATCGCGGTATTTCGTGCCGCGCACGCCGTCTGGATAAAGGGTCACGCGCTCCGGCACGGTCACGAGCACGAGCGGGATGCCCCGCTGCCTCAAATCAGCGGCGAAATCGGTGATCTGTTTGCTGGCAGGCGCGCCGGCGCGCTTCAGATCGACGATGCGGTCCAGCTCCCGCATGTCAAAGAGGCGGCCCTCACGCCCGACGAAGACGGCGCGGTTGCCTTCATGGAGGATGTTGGTCAAAAGCCATTGCGTGCCGCTGCGCACGCCGGCGGCGAGCAGGTTCACGCGGGACGGGCTAATCCACGCGCTGATCTCAAACATCATCGGCAGCAGCAGCATGGCCAGAAAGACGCGCCGGATCATGTCGGCGGACTCCCGGGTCAGCTCGGGAGCGGGAGGCACCTCGCTGTGCTTGCCGGGGTCGATGGGCTTGGCGACGGGTTTCATATCAGGAGGTGAATCGCGTCCAGAGCATCGCGGCGGCGGCGGCAAAGCCCGCCAGGCACCCAACCGCGCGCCAGGGCTGCCACTCGCGCAAAAAGTCCTCCGTGCGCGGCACGCCAAAAAAGACCGCCAGCGCCGCCACCAGCGTCACGAGATGAAAATTCGACCACGCGCGGGTCTCCTGGAACCAGATGGCAATCGTGGGCACGGGCGAGGCAAACAAGGCCTTCAAAACCGCCAGCGCATGCTCCAGTGATCCGCCCAGCAGCAGCAGGGCGGGCAGGGCGGCGCCAAGAAAGACCGCGCTCTCCAGCCACAGGCGTTTGCGCCCCGGTCGTGGCGTCTCCGGGATGGGGAACCCCAGCAGTCCGCGCAGCCCGGCCGCCACGTCGCCCAGCATGCTCCACCCAAAGGCCAGGCTCATCATCAGGGCCAGCAGGCAGATCACCGCCATGCTGGCGCTGAGGTTTTCCGGGCCGCCGCGCAGCACCAGCTCCGCCAGCTCCCATAGCGGCAGCGCCAGCAGCACCAGCTTCGCAAACCCGGCGCTGAACCGCAGCGCGCCCATGGCCTGCATCCGCGGGTCCGTGCCCCGGCGCAGCACCGCCGCGGCCACCAGCGTCAGCGGCAGCAGCACAAAAACAAGGTGGTGAAGGAGCGCGGTCACAGGAGAGGGAGATGGCGATGAGCACACGCGCGTCAATCGCGGAATCTTGGGCCTGCCGCGCAAGTCGTGCAAGATGCGCTCCCATGCTCCAGATTGAATCCGTGGATGAAATGGCTCCTCCTGCTCCTGCCTCCCCTGCTCCTCGCCGCTGAACTGCCGGACATCCGCGGCGTGCCGCCGGATCTCGTCGTCCCTGCCTTGAGCGAAGGCCCGCCTGCCGCGGGCAAACGCGTCCGTCACGGCCTCAGCGTGCTGTATCTGCCCAAGGACTGGAAAGCGGACGCGAACTGGCCGGTGATCGTCGAGCTGGCCGGAAACGGCGGCTATAAGAACAAGTATGGCGATGTCAGCACCGGCCTGCCCGAAGGCAGCAACCTCGGCTTCGGCCTCTCCGGCGGCCATGGGTTCATCTGGCTCTGCGTACCGTATTTGAACGCGGCGGGCGATCAAATCGCCATCAAGTGGTGGGGCGATGCGCCAGCTTATGATCCGCAACCGACGCTGAAAAACCTGCGGGAGAGCGTGAAGGCCGTGTGTCGTGATTTTGGCGGTGATGAGTCGAGGATCGTGCTGGCCGGATTCTCACGCGGCGCCATCGCCTGCGGCTATCTGGGCCTCCACGACGACGAAACGGCGAAGCTGTGGCGCGCCTTCTTTGCCTACAGCCACTACGACGGCGTCAAAACGTGGCCGTATCCCGGTTCCGACCGCGAATCCGCCCTCGCGCGCCTGAAACGTCTCGGCAACCGCCCGCAGTTCATCTGCGGTGAAGGCGCGAACGCCCAGGAAACCGAGAAATACCTCCGCCCGTTGCTGCCCAACGCGGATCTGACCTTTCTGAGCACCGGTTTCCGCAATCATAACGACGCGTGGGTTCTGCGCCCCAGCGAGGCACGCGACACGGCCCGCGAGTGGCTGAGGCGTGTCACTTCTTCACGCTGAGCACGGCCTCGACGGCCTGCAGGATCGTCTCGACCTCGGCGAGTCTTCCCACGCCTTCGTAACCGCAGGCGAGCATGCCCTCCGCGGGCTCCACAAACTGCGCGCCAAAGCCGCGCAGGGTCTCCACATTCTTCTGCGTGGCGGCGTGCTGCCACATCTTGCCGTTCATGGCCGGGGCGATCAAAATCGGGGCACGCGTGGCGAGCGCGATGGCGGTGAGGGCGTCGTTGGCGAAGCCGTGGGCCATGCTGGCGAGCACGTTGGCGCTGGCCGGGGCGATGAGCAGCAGGTCCGCCTCGTCCGCGAGCTGGATGTGGCCGGGCTGCCAGCCCTCCTTTTCGGCGAAAAGGTCCGTGATGACCGGATTCTTGCTCAGCGTGCTCAACGTGAGCGGCGTGACGAACTCCAGCGCGGATTTGGTCAGCACGCAGGTCACCTTGTGGCCGGCCTTCGTGAGCTGGCTGGCGAGATCAGCCGCCTTGTAGGCGGCGATGGAGCCGGTGATGCCGAGGATGATGCGGGACATGGTGCGCGCGGTTGTTACCACGAATTCCAGCATGCCCAAAGCGGGAAAGTGGCAAGGGTGAGGCCATGAAAGACCTGCAAAGCACCCGGGCGATGTGGCTGAAGGCGTGGCTGTTTCTCGGCATCGGCGTGATCAGCGCCGCGCTGCTGATCGTGGAGCGCCCGGAATGGCGCGGCACGCTGCTGCTGGCGTCCTGCGTGTGGGGCTTCTGCCGCGCGTACTACTTCGCGTTTTATGTGATCGAGCGCTGGGTGGACCCGCGGTTTAAATTCAGCGGGCTGGGGCACTTCCTCGCGTGGTGGTGGAGGAACCGCCGCTGAGCTGGAGCGCGCGCCATAGGTGCATGGCGGCCTCCGCGCGGGAGAGCGGATGGGAGGCGCGTTCCTTGTCCAGCAGGCCGGGCGCGGCGGGCAGGCCTCTCTCCTGGAGCAGCGCGTGGAGCCTGGAGCAGGTCACGGGCGTGCCGGACGTGTCTGACACGCCGGACCGGGTCAGGCGGGAGAGCAGCGCTGTGATCTCCTTGTGCGTGATGGTCTGGTCCGGGCGGAAAAAGACATCCTCCGCCTCCGGCTTCCAGATGCCGCGCACGCTGAGCATGTTCACAGCCTCGAAATGCAGGTCATCCGGCGCCAGATCCTGCCAGGGCCAGAGCAGCACGCCCGGACCGGCTTTCCCGCGCGCGAGCTGGAGCTGGACTTCACGCATCCTGGCCATGTCGGCCACGATCTGCCTTGGCTGCGCTCCCTCGCGCAGGCTCATCCACGCGAGCGTGGCGGCGGCCTGGCCGACATGCATCATCTGGCCGTGCAGGCGCAGCGCGGACTGCACCACGCTGCTGACGCCGATGTTTTTGCCGCAGCCGAGCAGGCCGTTCATCTCCACCGGCACGAGGCCGCGCAGCGGGAGGACGGCGCGGTCCGTGTCCGTGTGCCAGCCGCGCTCCTTGGTGTGAATGAACTGCCAGGGGCCGTCGCGGTCATCGGTGAGGAATTTCCGCCGCGTGGGATGGAAGTCGATGTTGAACTGGAAGGCGAACGCGGCGTCCTCCGGCATGACCTTGGCCCACTTTGGCTCGCGCGTGGCCGCGCGGATGTCCTGTTCCTTCAGCATGTGAAGCGCCTCCAGCCGCAGCCCTTCGCGGATGTAGGGCTTGGGCGGCAGATTGTCAGCGGTGCCGAATTCATCCGTGAGCCGCAGGTAGCGGAAGGACTGCGGGAAATCGCCCACGCGGTCATGCACGGCCGTTTGCAGGTGATGGAGCACGCCGAGCGCGTGCTGCTTCGCATCCTCGAAAATGATGCGGCGCTGCGCGGGCGTGAGATCGACGATGTTTTTCTTCGACGCGCCGGGTTCCGTCTTCTCCAGCGCGTCCACCACGCGCTGCGGGAGCTGGCACAGCGGGTAGTCCTGCACGGGATAGTTGATGAACGTGGCCTCCGTGCCGGGCGCGAGGCCGTTGTGCCAGCGGTCCACCAGGCGGCGGTGCGTGTAGGGACTGTTGCCGCTGGGTGAGTAAATGCCCGCGCTCATGTCGCTGTCCACCCACGGCGGAATGCGGTCGAGCGCGGCGAAGGAGCGCGCGTCGTAACTCGCAGGCCGCGGCACGGTGGCGTCCTTGCCCTGCGTCTCGCGCAGCACGACGCAGTAGGAGATGGGGTTCATTTCCTGCGCGCCCGCGTCATCGAAGGCCGCCGGAGCGCTTTCCTCGCCAAAGCGGGATTTTAGATCCGGTCCCGCGCCATATTTCGCTCCGCTGAGGCGGATGACATCGCCCCAGTCGGAGGCATCGAGCGTGAGCCTGGCGTTCACGGCCAGATCGGACGGATCAGACCGGTTGGTGCGTTGAAATCGAGCGCCGGTGACCGTGCCGCTTTCCACCGTGACCTTCACCGGCTCCCAGCCGCGCAGGATGCGCACCTGCGGAGCCTCGGCGGCCATCCAGGCCTCGAAAATCTGCGCCGCCGCCTTTGGCTCGATGGTTTCCGTGCCGCAGAAGGCGTTTCCAGGGCAGGCCTTGCCGTATTTGGCCGAGTTGTGCGCGCGGATGCGGCGGATCATTTCGAGAAAGAGTCCGCTGCGCGGAAAGTTCGTTCGTTTGCCGTTCACCACGATCCATTCATCGAGACAGCCCACGCCCTCCGCGCTGAACTGGCCGCCCAGCCAGTCGATGTCATTCACGAGCACGATGTTCTTCACGCCCAGCCTCGCCGCCTGGATCGCCGCCGCACAGGCGGACTCATTCCCGCCGACGATGAGCAGGTCCGTCTCGATCACCTCGGCGGTCAGCAGGGCGGGCAGGAGCAGGAGGAATGCAAAGCGGGTTTTTTTCATGGCGGGTTCATGGCAGGCATCGCGGGCCGGACGGGATGCTTTTCCGTCACGAATTGCCGCGGTTTGAAGCGTCTGGCACGATCCGGTCAGCGAGTCCAGTCCGGTGTCCGAGGAAAAGCAATCCCCCGGTGGCGGATATCACGAGTCAGGCCCGCCGCGCTCATCCCCAGTGCTGCGCGATCTTCCGCTTCAAGAACTCCACGCTCCGCGCGAGCTGCTCCATGCCGTCCACGCCGTCCTCGATGCTGATCCAGCCGTTGAAGCCTTTGCTTTTCAGTTCGGTGAAGATGGCGTCGTAGTCGTTGAGGCCTTTGCCAATCTCGCCGTGGCGGAGGCGCTTGGCGTAGCCTTGCGCGCCGCCTTCTTCTTTGCGCAGGTCTTCGATGGTGCCCTCGGCCAGATAGCGGTCGCTGGCGTGCATGGTCACGACGCGGTGCGAGACGCGCTTCAACAGTTCAAGCGGGTCTTCACCCGCGAGGTAGGTGTTCGAGGGGTCGTAGTTCACGCCGAAGTTCGGGTGATTCACGGCATCGACCAGTTTGCAGAAGACATCCATCTTCTGCGCGAACTCGGGATACTCCCAGAAGTCGTCCTTATAGTGGTTTTCGATGATCAGCGTGATGCCGCGCTCCTGCGCATAGGGCAGGCAAGCCTGGATGGAGTCGGCGGCGAGCTTCACACCTTCGTCGATGCTCAGCTCGGGCCGGCGCTGGCCGCTGAGTACGCGGCAGTAGCCGCCGCCGAGCGTGTGCGTCATGTCGATCCAGCGTTTCTGCTTCGCGATCTCCTTTTCTCGGAAGGCGGCGTCGGGATGCGTGAAGTCGGGCGAGCAGCACATCATCGGGATCACCTTGCCGGTGTCCTCGACCTCTCGGCGAAAGCGCGGCCAGTTTTTCTCATCGGCCATCTCCAGAAAGCCCGCATACCACTCCAGGCCCTGCACATCGAGCGTGGAGGCGAGCTTGATCCATTCGGAGACGGTCATCGTCCCTTCTTTGCAAAGGGCGACCATGAAGGCTTTCGGGAAGGCGGCGAGTTGGGGCATGAGCGTGAAATGACGAATGACCAAGCCAGAGGCTAACGCCGATGCCACGACAAAGTGTGTGTGATTTGCGTCGTGGCGGTTTGTGGCCGGGAGAACGCGAAGCACTGCCCCGCCCTGTAGCCGGAGGCATTGTTGTAGCCGGGGGCAGCGACCCCGGTGGATCGGGAAACAGCAGGCCCGGCCCAATGGACCGGGCTACAGCAGAGAGCTGTAGCCGGGGGCAGCGACCCCGGTGGATTGGTGGAAACGACAGGCCCGGCCCAGTGGACCGGGCTACAGCGGCGTGGCGCGTTTCTGTAGCCGGGGGCATTGACCCCGGCGGATTGGTGGAAACGGCAGGCCCGGCCCAATGGACCGGGCTACAGCAATCCCCCCCGCGCCTCACGGCACCTGCTGCACGTCCAGCCGGTAAAACGCGCTGTCCTCGCCGAACACATTCGTGTCGGTCACGCTGACGACGCCGGTGGCGGGGTTGCGGCTGGCGGTGACGCCGCTGGCCTGGGTGAGCACGCCGGTGGTGGCGTTCCAGGTGGCGACGGTGGTCCACGCGCCGAGCGTGGTGCTGCGCTGGAGGGTGTAGATCAGGTCGGTGGCGCCAACGCGGGTGGGGAAGGTCACATTGGCTTGGGTGACGGCACCGGCGGCGTTCTGGCTGGTGGTCGTGGGCGTTATTTCGCCCGTGCTGGAGGCATGGGGATCGTTCTGCGTGGCGTATTCGAGGAGGTCGCTGCGCCCATCGTTGTCGGCATCGCCGGTGGGGCTCAGGGCCGCGCCGGGTGTTTCGATGGCGAAGGCATTGAAATCGCTCAGCGTCCCGGCCTCATACGCGCCGAGATCGCGCACGCCCACGATGGGGAAGCCGCGCTGGTCGGAATAATCGACAAAGAACGTGGTGGCATTCCGCGCGGGACTGGTGGGCAAAAGGGCGCGGGTCGGCGTGGGGCCGCCGTAGTCGGCGATGGGGGCCAGCCGCGGATCACCGGTCAGCAGCGTGGGACCGGCGCTGAGGCCGGAGCCGGTGAGGTCGCCGACGAGATTGACCCCGGCGGTGGTGTAAGTGCCGGTGCCCTCGATTCCCAGATCGGGGCTGGCGCCATTATTGCCGGCCACCACGCAGTTCGTGAGATTCACCACGCTGGTGGCGGAGGCGAGCACGCCGCCCCCGCCCAGGCCGCTGGCGCTGTTGCCGCTGAGCGTGCAGTGGGTCAGGTTCGTGAGGCTGAAGCTGTTCACCGCGCCGCCCCGCACGGCGGCATTGCCGTGGAAGGTGCAGCGCGTGAACGTGGGATGCCCGGGCGGGCTGTCCGCGTCGTTTTGCAGCACCGCGCCGCCGCGATCGTGGGCGGTGTTCATGAGGAAGGTGGACTCCGCCACGGTGAGCAGGCCGTTGTCCGCGCTGTGGATGGCGCCGCCAAAGGTGGCGGTGTTCTGCTGGAAGGTGCTGCGCCGCGCGGTCAGCACACCGGAGCTGTTGATGGCCCCGCCAAAGCGGGCGCGGCAGGCGGAGATGGCGCAGAGGTCCAGGGTGAGCTGGCCGCTGTTGCGGATGGCCCCGCCCGCGCCTGTGGCGTTGTTCATGGCCGGATCGGCGATGCCGTTGATCAGATTCAGGCCGCGCAAGGCCAGCGCCATGCCGGCGGGGATGTCGAAGAGGCGGCTCTCGCCCGGCTCCAGCACGTTGTCGCCGTTGGAACCGCCGGAGATCGTGAGGCCGCCCGCCAAGCGGGTGGCGTCGATGCCCACGCTGCGGCTGGGGGTGAGCTGGCCGCTGGTGAGGGTGATGGTCTGACCGCTGAGCGGCGGGTCGAAAAGGACGATGTCCGTCGAGGACGCGGCCAGCGCCGCGCGCAGGGAGCCGGGGCCGGAGTCGTTGGCGTTGGTGACGAGGGCGGGAATCGCTTCCACCGCGCCGATGTCCACCTCGGCGGTGCCATTGCCATCGCCATCGGCCACGCGGGGCGCGCCGCGTTGGTCTGTGGTCTCGGTGCTGCCTGCGGCGGCATCGAGGGCCGGGCTGCCGGGCAGCGGCGGCATCGTGGGCGTGGGGCCGCCGTAGTTCCCCAGCGGGGCGAGGAGCGGATCGCCGTTGGTGAGGTTGTTGGCGCCATGCGGCACCATGCTACTGATGTTTGAGGAAGTAGACGCGTTTCCAGCAACGATGCAACGGGTGAGAGCAACCCCGCTGTGGGTGGCGTAAATCCCGCTGCCAAACAGACTGGCGGAATTGCCTGAAATGGTGCTTTGCACGAGGTTCCCCGTGAAGTGGCCACTCTCAAGGCTAATCCCGCCGCCGTATTGGGCGGAATTACCCGCGAGGGTGCATTGCGCCAAGGTTATTGTGCCGTTCACAAAGGGATATGACAGGGAACCACCGAAGATCCCGCCGCCTCGGGTGGCGGAATTGCTCGAAACGGTGCTTCTGGCAAGTGTCGCGGTCGAGTCAAAGAAGGCAAGCCCGCCGCCGACAACGGCGAAATTGTTTGAGAATGTGCTCTGAGTGACGGTGGCGCTGCCGCCGGCAGTAGCGAGACCTCCGCCTGCGCTAGCCCGGCAGGCGGAGATGGCGCATTGGTCCAAGGTGAGCTGCCCGCTGCTGCGGATGGCCCCGCCCGCGCCATTGACTGTTAGGTCCGCAGGATTGGCGATGCCGTTGATGAGATTCAGCCGGCGCAGCACGACGGTGACGCCCGCCGGGATGTCGAAGAGGCGGCTCTCGCCGGGGTCCAGCGTGGCGTTGCCATTGGAATTGCCGGAGAGGGTGATGCCCTGCGCCAAGTGGGAGGCATCAATGGCCACGCTGCGGCTGAGGGTGAGCTGGCCGCTGGTGAGGGTGATGGTGCCGCCGCTGAGCGGGGCGGCAAAGATGACGGTGGTGATGAAGGGATCAGGATCGGCCAGCACCTCGCGCAGGGAGCTGGGGCCGGAGTCGGCGGTGCTGGTGACGATGGCGGGGGTGACCTCCACCGCGCCGATGTCCACGCTCGCAGTGCTGTCGCCATTGCCATCCACCACACGGGGGGCACCGCGTTGGTCGGTGGTCTCCGTGGTGCTGCCGCCGGCGTCAATGGCCGGGCTGCCGGGCAGCGGCGGCATCGTTTGTGTGGGACCACCGTAGTTCCCCAGCGGGGCCAGCAGCGGATCGCCGCTGGTCAGAGTATGGGTGGCGGAGAAAGGGCCGAAGATGTTGGCAGAATTGGGGGCCGTGTTCGCGGCGATGATGGTGCGGGTGAGGGTCGCAGATCCGAAGGTGGTGCGAATCCCGCCGCCTTGGGAGCTGGCAGAATTGCCCGCGATCGTGCAATCGGTGAGGGGCACCGATCCATCGGTGTCAATTCCGCCGCCAGAGTGGGCGGAATTTCTCGAGAGAGTACATTGGGTGAGGGATAGCATGGTGTAATTGTAAATGCCGCCACCGCTCTGGGTGGCGGAATTGTCCGACAGGGTGCTCCTGGTGAGAGTCGCCGTGCCGATGTTGTAAAGACCGCCGCCAGAGTTGGCAGAATTGCCCGACAGGGTGCTTTGGATGACGCTCAGCGTACCGCCGGTTCGGTTGTAAATCGCCGCGCCGCTGAGGGCGCGGCAGGCGGAGACGGTGCACCTGTCCACGGTGAGCTGCCCGCTGTTACGAATGGCCCCGCCACGGCCATTGAATGGGACGTCATCAGAATCAGCCATGCCATTGACGAGGTTCAATCTGAGCAAGGTGACGGTGACGCCAGCGGGAACATCGAAGATGCGGCTCTCGCCCGCTTCCACCTCGCTGTCGCCGTCGGAGTTGCCGGAGATCGTGATGCCTCCGGACAGGCCGGTGGCGTCGATGGTGAGGTCGTGCCCTAGGGTGAGGTGGCCGGTGGTGAGGAGGATGGTCTCGCCGCTGAGGCCGTGGTGGAAGGTGATCGTGTTGCTCGCGTCGGGCGAGAAGAGGGCGGCATCGGCGAGGGTCTGGCGCAGGGAGCCGGGGCCGGAGTCGGCAATGTTTTGCACGACGAAGGTGGAGGCCGTGGCCACCTCCACCGCACCGATGTCCGCCGTGCCGCCCTGCGGGCGGGCGAGGCCGCGCTGGTCGGTGGCCGCGGTGCTGTCCACTGCGGCGTCAATGGCGGGGCTGTCGGCATTGGGCAGCATCGTCGGCGTGGGGCCGCCGTAGTTCCCCAGCGGGCGGAGGAGGGGGGCGGCGGTGATGACGGGTGGGCCGGACTCGTTGACAATGCCAGAATTCGTGATGAGCAGGACAATGTTGGCTCCGACGCGGTTGAAGGTGGGGTCGTTGACAAGCCGATTGTTATAAATGTCGCCGCCATTGGGAGCCGTGTTGCCCGCCACGATACTGTTTCCCAGCGTCACGTTCGCGTCCTCATTGTAGATCCCGCCGCCGATGCTGGCGGCATTGCCGGAGAGGGTGCTGTGAGTGAGGGTCAGCGTGCCGGCGTTTGCAATCCCGCCGCCGCCGTTCGTGGCGGCATTGCCGGAGAGGGTGCTGTGGGTGAGGGTCAGCGTGCCGAGGTTTGCAATCCCGCCGCCCCATGTGGCCCGGCAGGCGGAGATGGCGCACTGATCCACGGTGAGCTGGCCGCTGCTGTGAATGGCCCCGCCGCGGCCATTGACCGAAGTGTCAGCAGGATTGGCGATACCGTTGACGAGATTCAGTTTGCGGAGCACGACGGTGACGCCCGCAGGGATGTCGAAGAGGCGGCTCTCGCCGGGGTCCAGCACGTTGTCGCCATTGGAGTTGCCGGAGATTGTGATGCCGCCGGTCACGCCGGAAGCATCAATGGCCACGCTGCGGCTGAGGGTGAGCTGGCCGGTGGTGAGGGTGATGGTCTGGCCGCTGAGGCCCGGGGCGAAGAAGACAATGCCGGTGAAAGGATCAGCCAGCGCCGCGCGCAGCGAGCCAGCGCCGGAGTCGGCAAGGCTGCTGACAATGGCCGGGGTGACCTCCACCGCGCCGATGTCCACGAGGGCGCTGCCATTACCATCGCCATCGGCCACGCGGGGCGCACCGCGCTGGTCGGTGGTAAACGGCGAAGAATCGGTGCCGCCCGCGTCAAGGACCGGGCTGCCGGGCAGCGGCGGCATGGTCTGCGTGGGGCCGCCGTAGTTCCCCAGCGGGGCGAGCAGCGGATCGCCGTCGGTGAGGTTGTTGGTGCCGAAGATGTCGCCGAAACCGGAGATGTTGGCATCGGTTGCTGCCGTATTGCCGGCCACGATGCTGCGGGTGAGGGTCACCGTGCCGCCGAAGCTGTAAATCCCGCCGCCGAGCCTGGCGGAATTGCCGGAGAGGGTGCTCTGGGTGAGGGTCAGCGTGCCACTGCCGGAGTTGAAAATCCCGCCGCCTTCGTCACTGACGGAATTGCCGGAGAGGGTGCAATTCGTCAACGCGAGAGAGGAGTCATTGAAAATCGCTCCGCCAGCAAGCCCGCTATTATTCGCCAGTGTGCAGCCGGTGAGCGAGAGCACAGCGGTCTGGGTGGGATTGCTGTTGAAGATGGCTCCGCCGTAGCCACCCGCAGTGCTGCCGGAAATCGTGCAGTTGGTGAGGGTGAGGTTGCCTTGATTATAGATGGAGCCGCCACCGTCGCCGAATGCGCCGCCGCCACCGGCCAGCGTGAGGCCGCAGAGGGTGAGATGAGTGGCGGTGGAGGTGGAGAGCAGGCGGTGGTCCACATTCCCCGTGTCCGTGAGGCTCAGGCCGCCGGGCAGGCTGCTGGCATCCACGGTGAGGGCTGCCGTGTCGGCGATGACGATCTCGCTGCCCAGCGTGATAATCTGGCCGCTGAGGCCGGAGGCGAAGGTGATGGTGTCCGCGCCGGGCGAGAGGGCGGCATCCGCGATGATCTGGCGCAGGGAGCCGGGGCCGGCATCGGCATTGTTTTGCACGACGAAGGTGGAGGCGGTGGCCACCTCCACCGCGCCGATGTCCGCCGTGCCGCCCTGCGGGCGGGAGAGGCCGCGCTGGTCGGTGGCGGCGGTGCTGCCGGTGGCGGCATTGATGGCCGGGCTGCCGGCATTCGGCAGCATCGTCTGCGTGGGGCCGCCATTGCTGGCGAGCGCAGCGAGGTTGGGCGCGGCATTGCTGACGGTGCCGCTGCCTGTGAGCGTGGCACCATTGAAGAGGTCCGTGCCGGCCACGAGGCTGCTCACGAGATTCGCCCCCAGACGGGTGAGGGTGCCGCCGTCCTGGAGGATCTGCTCGCCGAAGCCGCTGCCGGCGGTGTTGGTGGCGACGATGCTGTTCTCCAGGGTGCAGTTGATGGCGAAGTCGTTGAAGATGCCGCCGCCCTCTCCACTGGCCGCGTCCGTGGCCGAATTCCCCGCCACGGTGCAGTGGGTGAGGGTGAGCGTGCCGCCTTTGTTGAAGATGCCGCCGCCGTGTGTGGAGGTGGTGTTGCCGGAGAGCGTGCAGTTCGTGAGCGAGACGGTGCCGAAGTTGTTGTGGAGCGCGCCGCCGCGAACGGACGTGGTGTTGCCGGAGAGGGTGCAGCCCGTGAGCGTGACGGTGCTGGAGCTGTTGTAGATGCCCCCACCGTCAACAGCGGGCGTGGGTCCCGTGTTGTCCCGCAGCGTGCAGCGGTCGAGCGTGAGCGTGGCGAGGTTCACATAAACCGCGCCGCCGCGGCCGGAGTCGAAGGTGCCGACGCCCGTGCCGCCGGTGAGCGTGAGCCTGCGGAGCGTGACGACGGAACCGGAGCTCAGCGACAGGAGCCGCTTGGCATTCCCGCCGGAGACGATGATGCCACCGGGCAGGCCGCTGGCATCCACAGTGACGCCAGCACTGTCGTTGATGACGATCTCGCTGCCCAGGGTGATCGTCTGCCCGCTCAGCGCGGAGGCGAAGGTGACGGTGTCCGCGCCGGAGCGCTCCGCCGCATTGACCAACGCCCAGCGCAGGGAGCCGGGGCCGGAGTCGGCGGCGGTGGTGACGGTGGTGGGCGCGGCCTCGGCCCGCAGGGCGAGGCCGTAGAGGTGGAAGCGGAAGCTGGCATTCTGCGGCGTGAGGGTGATGAGCCGGGTGGCCGCCGTGGCGGTGAAGGTGTAGTCGATGCGGATGCCATAGTTGTCGCCAAACTGGCCCTGGTCCACGCTGCGCGAGTCCGCGCCGCTGGCAAAGGTGAGCAAACGGGCACCCGCCGCCTCCCAGCCGACGCTGAGAAACGTGACGGTGTAGGTGCCGCCCGCCGTGAGTCCTTTCACGGTGACGGACATGACGCCGCCGGACGCGTTGCTATACACAAAGTCCCTGGCGATGTCCGCGCTGCCCGTGCCGGTGAGGCTGGTGAGGGTGTTCATGTCGTTGTTGAAGACCGCCGGGGTGGGTGCCGCGAGGTCGAAGTTCGGATTCGTCGTCACCGGTGCCGCCGCGATGCCGGTGACGGTGACGCCATTGACCGTGGACGCGGTGGTGGAGCCGAAGTGATAGGCCCAGGTGGTCTGCCCGCTGGCGATGCCGGAGGTGGCGTCATCCGTCCAAGCGGCGGTGGAGAAGGTGCCGGCGCGGAGCGCGGGGGCGGCCAATGCCAGCAAAAGGAAGGCGAGGATGACACGGGGCAGCGCCGCCGTGGCGCGGAGGAATGCGCGGCCGGGGTCACTGCCCCCGGCTACAACACCGCCCCTGGCTACAGCCATGTCCCCGGTGGGTCGGGTGAAACATCGGCCCGGCCCACTGGACCGGGCTACAGCGGAAAGCTGTAGCCGGGGGCAGTGACCCCGGCGGGTCGGGAAACATCGGCCCGGCCCGCTGGACCGGGCTACAGCGGAAAGCTGTAGCCGGGGGCAGTGACCCCGGCGGATCGGGAAACATCGGCCCGGCCCGCTGGACCGGGCTACAACGATGCCCCCGGCAACAGCAACGCCCCGGGCTGCAACGGTTGGGTGTGGCGCGGAGCAGGCTGCGGTGCCTGGGGTGCCTGCGATGCGCAGGACAAGACGAGAAGCATTCATGGGAGATGCGATGGAGGATGGACCAAGGCCAGCCGCCCCCGGGACGGGCGCAAGACGCGGCGGCGAGAATGCCAGACCAGCGTGGACGTGTCGAGAGCGAAATGGCAGGCTGCGCCTGGGCTGCCACCGCGCTGCAACGCGCGAGACACAGCGGGAGAGCAGGGTGGGAAAGGAAATGCGCATGGCAGAACGAGGTGTTTATCCCCTCCTGAGCCCACGGCGGCGGATTCGTTACAAGGAAAGTAAGAGAAGAAAGGTCTGCTTGTAGCCAGGGTCACTGCTGTAGCCGGGGGCAGTGACCCCGGCGGATCGGGGAACAGCAGGCCCGGCCCAATGGACCGGGCTACAGCGGAGAGCTGTAGCCGGGGGCAGTGACCCCGGTGGATCGGGAAACAGCAGGCCCGGCCCGCTGGACCGGGCTACAGCTTCCTCAACCGATAAAACACCGGGCCGCTCCCGGCGCTGAACTGGTGATACTGCTCCGCGCCGCTCACCGTCGGAGGGCCGGCCACGTCCACCCAGCCTCCCGGTGCGAGGGCGGAAATGTTGGATTGCAGCACCCAGCCGGGCACATGCGATCCCCACACGACCTGCACATGGGCGCCCGACCTGCGGATGGAGAGGAAAGGCGCGCCGGTCCGCTGGAGGGCCATGTATTGCGCGAAGAGGCCGCCGCTGAGGCTGTAGCTGCCGCCGGTGGCCGCCTGCCAGCCGAGCGGGGCGATGGAGCCGGAGAGGACATACGCCCCGCCGCTGGTGATGCCGCCGCCGCTGTCCACGCCGGCGGAGGTGATGGAGTAGCTCTGGGCATGGCAGAACGGGGCGCTGAGGGCGCTGAGGGCGAGGAGGAGGATGGTCTTCATGGAATTGACAAGGTTGAATGGGCGAAGCAAGGCAGTCATCGCGCGGCTCCTTTCTCGATCAGCTTCTCCAGCCGCTCCAGCCGGGCCTTCAGGTCGCCGATCTCCGCGTCCTTTTCCTTCATCGCGGCCTCGTGCTTCGCGTGCAGCTCCTGCACGGCCGCGGCGGAGTAGATCGTCAGCGGGTAGGTGTCCACCTGGAGGATCTCGCTGCCGTCCGGCAGCTTCTCGCCGCTGCTCTTCACATGATCGGGGAAGACCTCGGCAAATTCCTGGGCCACCACGTTGAGGTAGCGCTGGTCGGCGATGCCGGGATGCGCGGCGCGGTAGTCATCGGTGTAGCGGAAGTCCACCAGCCGCACCTTGCCCAGCGTGTCGAGCGCATTCATCACGGGCTGGATGTCCTCCTTGATCCGCCGGTCGCTGTTCGCCGCCCAGCCGCTGGCGGTGGTCTTGGACGCGTCGCCCTCGACTTCGAGCCGGTTGGCCGTGGGAATGCGGCCGAGGCCCACTTTGCCGTCTTGCAGGGCGGTGAGGGCGGTGACGGCGGAGGTCATGTTGATGAGCTGGAAGCTGGCGGTGGGCCCTGAGCCGGGGATGGGCTGGCCAAAGCCGGTCACGCTCTGCAGCCGCCACTCGTGCGCGCCATTGGCGATGAGGCTCAGCCGCGCGGTGGCGCTCGCGTCGCGTCTGGTGGTTTGCAGGGTGAGCGGGCCGGTCATCCTGCCGCTCATCGTGTTGGCGCCAGAGCGCCGGTGCCGCCATTCACCGTGGTGGTGAGGTTGCCTAGATTGGTGGTCAGCGTGCCGAACTGCCCCTGGATGCCGGAGGTGACACCATCGAGGAAGGCAAACTCGGTGTTGTCCACCAGCCCGGTGCCCAGCTTGGTGGCGCTGATGGCCGGGGCCAGCTTGCTGTCGTCCACGGCTCCGGTGGCGATCTTGCTGGCATCCACGGCGCTGGCGGCGAGCTGGTCGGCGAGCGCCAGCGATCGTCGGCGCTGGCACGCGGATCAGCGCGCCGACCTGCACGCCTGCCGCCAGCACCGGAGGGTGCTGGCGCGGTGACCGTCGTTGGAGCCGTCCACAGACCGGCGGCGGGAGCTGGGCCAGCGAGATTTCAGGTCGCCGTTGGCGCTGTCCAGCGGTGCCAGGCTCCGACGCACCGCCGCCAACACCGGCCATGCATGCAGCGGGTGGCCATCGGCCGTCCATTGAACCACCACCCAGCATCGGTAACTGATGGCGGGCCGGCCATTGACCACCGCCAGCGAGGTGTATTGTCCCACGCTGCCCGCGCTGTCCAGTCCCACGGTGCTGCTGTCCACCGGTGGCGTATTTCGGTCCCAAGCGCTGCCGGCGCCGGCCATCGGCCAGCTGGTGTGGGATCCCAGGCAACACTGGGGCGGCGCTGGGGGCGATGGCGTATTTCAGGTCGCGGTGCTGATCAGTAATGGCGATGGCGGGCGGTCCGCCAGCGAGGTGTAGAGTCCAACGCCCCCGCGCTGTCCACGGTGAGGGTGGTCCAGGCACCGCCGGTGCCGTCGGCGCTGGGTGCGATGGCGTATTTCAGGTCGCCGTTGGTGAAATCCAGTAGCTGATGGCGGGCCGGCCATTGACCACCACCAGCGAAGTGTGTGTCCCACGCTGCCCGCGCTGTCCACGGTGAGGGTGGTCCAGGTGCCGGTGCCATCGGCGCTGGGGGCGATGGCGTATTTCAGGTCGTCGTTGGTGGCATCGAAGTAACTGATGGCGGGGCGGCCATCGACCACCGCCAGCGAGGTGTATTCTCCCACATAGCCCGCAGTGTCCACGGTGAGGGTGGTCCAGGGGCTGCCAGTGCCGTCGGCTGTGGAGGCGATGGCGTATTTCAGGCGGCCTTGGAAGTCGCTGTTATCAAAGTAGCTGATGGCGGGCCGGCCATTGACCACCGCCAGCGAGGTGTATGCTCCAAGGACGCCCGCGCTATCCACGGTGACGGTAGTCCAGGTTCCGGTGCCGTCGGCGCTGGGGGCGATGGCGTATTTGAGGTCGAAGTTGGTGGCATCCCGGTAACTGATGGCGGGCCGGCCATTGACCACCGCCAGCGAGGTGTCGGCTCCCACATCCCCCGCACTGTCCACGGTGACAGGAGCAAAGGGCGTGGTGGCGCTGAAGCCGGTGGTACTCACCGCACCGAGCGTCCAGCCCGGCTGCTGGATGACCACGGGGGGCGCGATGCTGAAAGGCTGGGCAAAGGTGACGGTGGCGGTGGCCGTGCCGGTGGTGAGCCCGCTGAGCGCTCCCTGGCCCAGGTAGCCCGAGGCGCTGGTGGCGGCGATCTTCGACAGCGTGACCGCGCCGCTGGCAATCTGGGCGGCACCCACGGCATTGTTCGCCAACTGCGCGCTGCCCACCGCGCCATTCTGGATCTGCGTGGCGGTGATGGTGTTGTTCGCCAGCATGGCGCCAGTGATGAGATTGGCGGGAACATTCCCGGCGGTGAGGGTGCCGGTGAGGTTCGCGGCGCTGGCGGCATTGCCTGCATTCGCGGCCCGCACCGCGTAGGGGGCGCTGGTGAGCTTCTGCCGCGGTGCGAGCACGGTATAAGGCCCCGCGCTGCCGAAGGGCCGCACGCCGGTCTCCACGAAGCGGTCGCCGCCATCAAACGCCGCGCCGCCGAAGTCGAGCGCGACGGTGAAGATGCCATTCACCACGCTGACCGGTGCGACGACCTGCGGCGTGCCGACGGTGGAGCCACCCGTGAGCGCGTTCTTCAGCGTGAACTGGAGGTCATAGCTCCCGTTGGCCGAGGAGCCGCCGTCCATGAGATGGCCCTGGTAGTTGAAGGCGGAGGATTGGGCGCTGGCGCTCGCGGCGAGCATCACAAGCGAAAGACTGGCGAGGAGGATGGGGATCGTCTTCATGGTCGGTCAGGTGTTAATTCACTCGTTGGCAGAGGAGCGAAGCAGGCGCTCCAGTTTCTCCAGACGCTGCTTCAGTTCAATGCTGTCCTTTTTCATCTCTGCCATTTCCTCTTCCTTCGCCTTGAGCTTCTCATGCAGCTCCTGCACGGCGCGGGTGTTGATGGCGGTGAGGGAGTTCGCCGCGAGTGTCTTGAGGCCCTGGTTCTCCAGCACCAGATCAGGGAAAACTTCCTCCACCTCCTGCGCGATGAAGCCGTAGTTCGGCGGCGAATCCGCCGCCGCGGTCTTGTAGCGGAAGCTCACGGGCCGCAAGCGCGCGACCTGGTCGAGCGTGCCGGTGAGCGGGGCGATGTCCTTCTTCGTGGAGCGATCACTCACGCTGATGAGGCCGGCCTGGGTGGCATTGAGGTAGCTGTAATTTCCGCCGGGGAACTGGTCGTTGAAGCTGAAGGTGAGGTTGTTGTACTGCTCCTCGGTGTGGATGTTCCAGCGGTTGGTGTTGAGGGTGTGCTCAAGACGGATGCCATTGTCCCGGCTGTTGGCGGCTTGCGCTTTGATGTGCAGTCGCGCGCCGGGGGAGATGGTGCCGATGCCGACCCTGCCTGCATCATTGACCATGAACACATCTGTACCGCCGGAGCTTTGCAGGGTGAGGATGGAATTGTCGCCTGCGCGGCCTTTGAGCGTGGCGGCGACGTTGCCGTAACCGGACGTGTTCAGCGCAAAGCGGGCCGTGCCCGTGGCCTCGCCGATGGTCGTCAGGCCGCGGATGGAAGCGCTGCCCGCATCATTGACAAGGAAGACATCGCTCCCCCCGGAACTCTGGACTGCCAGGATGCTGGCGTCGCCCGCGCGGCCTTTGAGCGTGGTGGCGACGTTGGGGTAGCCAGGCGTGTTGACCGCCAAACGGGACGCCGCTCCGGACAAGAAGAGATTCCCGCTGATGGAGGTGTCGCCGGAATTGTTCACCGAGAAGGCACCGTATCCCTCCGGAGATTCGAGTTTGAAGACCGCATCATCCCCCGTCCTGCCTCTGATGGTGGCGGCGGCGTAGGGGTAGCCGCTCGTGTTCACGGCGAAACGGGCCGTCGGACCGGCAACCACGAGTTCGCCATTGCCGCCGACCGTGAGGCCGCCGGCCATCGTGTCGCCAGCCTTGTTCAACTTCGCATCGAGCTGCCCCTGGATGCCGGCCGTCACGCCATCAAGGAAGTTGAGCTCGGTGTTGCTCACGACGCCCGTGTTAAGCTTCGCGGCATCGAGGCCGGTGGTGATCATGCCGCTGGTGATGGTGCCCGCCGGGATGTTCGCACCGGTGAGCGTGCCGGTGAGGCTGGTGGCGCTCGTCGCGCTGCCGGCATGGAGCGACTTCACCGCGTAAGGCACGCTGGCGATCTTCTGCCGCGGCGAGAGCACGGTGTAAGCCGCCGCGCTGCCAAAGGGCCGCACCGCCAGCTCGACAAAGCGATCACCCCCATCGAAGGCCACCCCGCCGAAGTCGAGCGCGACGGTGAAGATGCCATTCACCACGCTGACCGGTGCCACCACCTGTGGCGTGCCGACGGTGGAGCCGCCCGTGAGCGCGTTTTTCAGCGTGAACTGGAGGTCGTAGTTCCCGTTCCCCGACGCACCGCCGTCCATCAGGTGCCCCTGATAGGTGAAGGCGCTGGTTTGCCCGCTGGCATCGAAGGCACTCAGCAGAGTCGTGAACATCAGGAGAATCAGGCGGAGAGAGAAAACGCGGGATGACAGGAGTGGACGCATGGCTTGAAGAAGAGGTTCATGCCCTCCTGAGCCCACGGCGGCGGATTCGTTACATCGACGATCAAAAAAATTTCCAGCCTGTAGCCGGGGGCACTGACCCTGGCGGGTCTGGGAAACATCGGCCCGGCCCGCTGGACCGGGCTACAGCGGAAAGCTGTAGCCGGGAGCACTGACCCCGGCGGTCGGGGAAACATCGGCCCGGCCCACTGGACCGGGCTACAGCGGCGCGGTGCCCCGCCCTGCATCGGGCCATTCGTCATTCGACATTCTTCATTCGTCATTCAACTTTTCCGCCATGCCCTCCGCCTCAGACCGCCATGGAGATTTTCCCACCACCCACTGGACCCTGGTGCAGATCGTCAAGGGCGGCGACCGGAAGCAGGCAGCGCAGGCGCTGGAGGAACTCTGCGGGCGCTACTGGTATCCCGTCTATGCCTACCTGCGCCGGGCGGGCAGGACCGCGCATGACGCGGAGGACCTCACGCAGATGCTCTTCCAAAAACTCGTGGCCGATGAGTCACTGCGGGAGGTGCGCCAGGAGCGCGGACGGCTGCGCAGCTTCCTCATCGGCGCGCTGCGCCGTGTCATCAGCAGGCAGAACCGCCACGACGATGCCGGGAGACGTGGCGGTGGCCAGACGGTGATCTCGCTCGATGAAACCGTGGCCGGCGAGCGCTACGCGCACGAGCCTGCCGACATGCTGGACCCGGAGCGGCTCTACGAGCGCGCCTGGGCCATGCAGCTGCTGGAAAGCGTGCGGGAGAAGCTCCGCGCCTCCTTCATC
Source organism: Verrucomicrobiaceae bacterium (assembly GCA_015075365.1). GTDB lineage: Bacteria > Verrucomicrobiota > Verrucomicrobiia > Verrucomicrobiales > Verrucomicrobiaceae > Prosthecobacter. The sequence goes on along the minus strand of JABTUN010000001.1, from coordinate 1,742,049 downwards.
AACAACGGCCGCCTTGCGGATTACGAGGTCCTGGAGCCCTATCTCGGCTGGGACGACGCGCCTGCGCCCTACGCGGAGCTCGGCGGGCGGCTCGGCTTAAATGAAGGTGCTGCCCGCGTGCTCGTGCATCGCCTGCGGAAAAAATTCCGCGAGCTGCTGGAGCGCGAGATATCCAAAACCGTCGTGAACCCCGACGACATCGCCACCGAACTGGACTGGATGCGCGACGTGCTAAGGCGCTGACGCGCCCCGCCTCTCCGATGCTGCCACGAATCACGGCTTCTTTGGCGGCGGAGCCGTCAGCCGGTGCGCGGCGAGGAGCTTCTCCGTTTCAAACACGAGCGCGCGTTCATCCGCAGTGCCGATGGCCACGCGATCACCTTTTGCATCGAAGCTGACGGCAAGGATCGCCCGGCCGATCCCCAGCGTGTGACCGATGAGCGTGCCATCCCGCGAATCCCAGAGCTTCAGAGCCACATCATCCGAGGCGGTGGCGATGACGGGCTTCGTCGGATGCCATGCAATCGCAGTGACCGTCCGGTCGTGGGCGCGCATCGTCCTCTCCAGACGAAAATCGTTGGCGGCGAAAAAGCGCACGGTCTTGTCCGACCCGCCGCAGGCGACCACGCGGCCGTCGGGGCTGGTGGCGAGGGCCGTGATGACAGTGGGAACATCGATCCTTTGCAGCAAACGTCCCGTCTCACGATCCCAAAAAGCCAGCACATCCGTTTCCTCGCCGGCTGTGCGCTCGCGCGAGCCTGCCGACACCAGCTTCGTGTCACCATCGGCATAGGCCACATGCTTCCACCGCACCACCCCATCGAGCCTGCATTTCAGCAGTGGATCAGGCTTGTCCGCCACATAGCGCATCAGCACGGGATTGTCCGCGACGATGACCTCGGTGCCTGTCTTGTCAGTGGCGATCGCATGCCCCACCATGTTCCACGGTCCCTGCTCCACCTTCGGCTGGCCGCTCGCATCCAGGCTCGCCCGCACCACTTTTTTCAAAGGGAAATTCGTGAAGAAGCCCCGGTCACATGCCGCATTGACCACGCCCGAGTTCGTGCTGCGCGGCATGAGATTGAGCACCACTGGCGGTTGCTTCTCCATATCCCAAAACTCGAAATACTTGCCTGCCCCGGAAGTGAGGAGAAATCGCCCGCCAAAGAACAGGACCGAGAAGCATGAATTGCCTGCATGGATCGCGACCACCTGTTCATGCACCGGCGTTCTCCAGAACTTCGTGACGCGACCGGGGGCGCAGATGGTGCCGTTTTCGGGATTGATCGAAAGAGCATAGGTGTAGGCCGCTGTGGCAAAGTGTGTCTCGACCGCCACGAGGTTGTCAGGGTTCCAGACTTGGATCACCCTTTGCGAACTCTCATCCGCCGTGAGCTGTGCCAGCGTCACGAGCCGGCCATCCCGGGTGAACGCCACACCGTTCACGCGTCCGTTCGTCACGCGAAACCTTTGCCGGCGTTCTCCCGACGCCGCGTTCCACACGCTGGCAAATCCATGGTGATCGCCTGCCGCGACCAGCGTGGAATCCTGGCTGAAGGCGATGTCCCAAATGAAAGCGCGGCTCGGCTCCATCGCGCAGACTCTTTCTCCCGAGTCCTCGCGCAGGATGTGAATCGTGTTGTCAATGCTCACGCCGAGCAACGTGCGATCCGGAGATGCCTTCGACATCATCACGTTCTTCATGCTCCACCGGACTGCCTTTGTGGCCCGGTCCACCGAGTGCAGGTAGTTCGGATGGCTGGCGGCTTTCAGCGAAAAGCTGATCCGTGAGTTGTCGGCGCTGAGGGTCAGACCCGTGAGTTCGCCGTTCTTCACCGTCGGGTCCGAGTATCGAAACTTCTCCGCGCCCGTCGCCACATCGAAGATCTTCACTTCCAGCGGATCACCGGATGCCACGGCGATCTCGCGACCATCGAGACTGAGGCTGCCCGTCATCCGGCGCCTGACACCCGTCTCGATCGTGCGCGTGACCGCGCGCTTCACCAGATCGAACACGAGGATCTTGGTTCCGGACTCCTGAAGCAGCAGGCATTCGCCGCCGTTCGCACCGCGGGTGAAAATCGCGCGGAAGATGGGCCCGTGCTTCTTGTCGAGTTCGCAGAAGGACGAGTCCACGCGGCTGTCGAGATAGCGCCAGGAGTCGTCGCGCAACTCCTCCGGACAGGCATCGAGAGCCCGTCTCATGGCCGCGGCGTCGAGGCTCGCCGCCGCGGCATCAGCCAGCGCGATCTGTGCCCGTGCCAGCGAGCGTCGCGACTCCGCGGCATGGTCGTTCGCACGCTTCTCGTTCAGTGTGGCGATCTCCGCATGATGCCTCGCCTTCCGCTCGCTCGACATCACCTGGATCACAAAGCCGGCGCTCAGCACAACCATCGCCGCCAGGGATGCGGTCACGGCCTTGTGCCGCAGCATCAGCAGCTTCAATTGCTTCCACGCACCCGCCTGTTCCGCGCTCGTGGCAAAGCCGCCCTGATACTTCTCAATGTCTGCGCTCAGGTCCGCCACGCTCTGGTAGCGATCCGCCTTCTCCACGCGCAGCGCCTTCATGGCCACCGCGGAGAGCGCCGCCGGCACTCGACCGCCGGCAATATGCGGCAGCGGCGTGATCTTCTTTGCTTCAAGCACGACGCCTTTCTTCGCCTGCACGCCCTTTGACGCCGTCACCGCACCAAAAGCCGTCGGAGCCGTGATCGCGCCCGTGCGCACTTTCTCCAGCACTTCATCCAGCGTCGTGCCCTCCACTGGCGGCCTCAGCGTGAGGATGGAATATAAGATCCCGCCGAGCGAAAAGATGTCCGAGCATGCATCCAGCTCATCGATCTGGCCCCACGCCTGCTCCGGGCTCATGTACTGGGGCGTACCCATGACCGCGCCGGCAACGGTCTGAGACGGCGAGACCATGAGACGATGAGACAGTGAGATATCTGCGTCAGGACTCTCCGCATCTCCTTGTCTCCTGGTCCCATAGTCTTGTATTTTCGCCAGTCCCCAATCCATCACCAGCACCTCGCCAAACTCACCCACCATCACATTCTCCGGCTTCAAGTCGCGATGGATGACGCCCTGCGAATGCGCGAAGGCGATGGCGTCGCACACCTTGCGGAAGATTGTCAGCAGAGCAGGCAGCCGATGCTCTCGCAGTGCCTCGGGATGCTCCAGGCGCAGATCATTGAGGATGGCTTGCAGCGTGCGGCCCTTCACGAGCTTCATCGTGTAGAAGAGCTGTCCGTCCGCATCCGTGCCGAGATCGTGGATGGGCACGATGTTGGGATGCTCCAGCCTTCCCAGCACCAGCGCCTCACGCCGGAACCGCTCCGCCATCTCCGCCGATTCCGCCTGCGCCGTCATCAGCTTCACCGCCACCTCACGCCCCAACGCCATCTGCTGCGCCCGATACACCGCACCCATGCCGCCGCGCGCGATGAAATCCTCCACCACATGACCTGGCAGCGTGCCGAGCGCCGGTGCCTTTGAATCACGCACAGGAGCACCCGTCACCACCGTTGGAGCATCTCCTCCGTCGTGTTCTTGAAACGCGTCGCGAACGAAGTTGTCGAGTGATTCACTCATGAGGGAGAATGGAAGGAAGATGGCGTTAGCAAATCAGATTCATCCACCGCTGACAATCTGGTAGTCAGTCATTGAACAGAAATCCGCGCTATCATGCCCCGCGCCACAGCAAACACCTCGCCCGAGAAACGTCCGCCCGCCCCCTTCTGTAGCCGGGGGCACCGACCCCGGTAGGTCTGGGAAACATCGGCCCGGCCCACTGGACCGGGCTACAGCAGAGAGCTGTAGCCGGGGGCACCGACCCCGGCAGATCGGGGGAAGCAGCAGGCCCGGCCCGCCGAACCGGGCCACATCTGTAGCCGGGGGGCACCGACCCCGGCTGCTGCGGAGGAACCCTCCGGGGCAGCAAAGCGGAGTTTACTTTGCGGGTATCGTCGTCGCATCCTTCGGGGGATTGCGGCCGATGAAGGGGTGCTGCTCCAGATCGAAAACCTGACCGCTGATGGGGCCGCATTCGTCAGCGAGGAGCCAGGCGGCGCAGGCGGCAATCTCGTCGGGCCAGAGGATGCGGCCGGCGGGGGCATAGACCTTCGGCAGATCGGCATACCAATCGTCCTTGAGACCGTGCTCGCGTTTGCGCTTCGCCTCGTTCTCGGTCAGCACCCAGCCGGGATTGATTTGATTCACGCGCACGCCGTCCTCGCGCATGAGCGTGTCGCCCAGATTGCGGGTGAGGGTCATGAGAGCCCCTTTGGAGACGCTGTAGGGCATCAGATTCGGCTCGCCGCTCCACGCGTTGACGCTGCCGATGTTGATGACGCTGCCGTGTGCGGCACGCAGATGCGGCAAGGTGGCGCGGATGAGCAGATAAGGCACCACGCAGTTGATCTCGAGCATGCGGCGGAACCATTTGGCATCCGTGTCGTGAATGTTGCCGAGGCCTACCTGCGCGGCGTTGTTCACCACGGCGTCGAGTTTGCCAAAAGCGCTCACGGCCTTTTCGACGAGCAGTTGCGGCGCATCCTCCTCCGCGAGGTCTTTAAGCACGAGCACCGCCTTGTCCGCGCCGAGCTCCGCGAGCGTTTCCTGGCCCAAATCGGCCTCCAGGCCGTGGATGAGCACTTTCGCGCCCTCGGCGACGCAACGCTTCGCGATGGCCTTGCCGATGCCGGTGACGCTGCCGGTGATGAGGATGACTTTGTTGTCGAGTCGGTTCATGGAGGTGCGGAGCATAACGAGTCCCGCGCCCTTTTCACCACGACAAAGTGTGTGCGAAATGCGGCATGGAAAAAGTGGCTGCGGCTTTAGCCGCATTCATTGCCTCAATTCGACCAAAGCCGCAGCAGCTTCACCTTCCGAAACTCAATGCCCGCGCCCGCATGACGGCCTTGGAAGCCAATGCGACCTTTGTGAGGCATTTCGCTCCATGGTTTGCCTTGCAGCCACTTCGGCATCTCGGAGGCGTCGGGATTGAGTTTGCTGTCTTTCCATTGCGTGAGGTCGATTTCGTTCACGACTTCGTCGTTGAGCACGACGGTGATTTTCGGGCCTTGGGCGGTGAGGGTCATGCGGTTCCATACGCCGGCGGGTTTGACGGTGCTCTTGGTCGCGGGCTGATGGCCGAAGAAGGCACCGCAACGCCAGTTGGCGGGCTTTTCCTGCCATTGCTTGGCGCGGTCGTCGCAGATTTGGATTTCGATGCTCGCGGGCATCCAGTTCGTTTCGTCGCTGTTGTAGAGGAAGACGCCGCTGTTGGCTCCGGGCTCGAACTTGAACTCGAAATCAAGCACGCAGTCGCCGTGCGTGGCCTTGGTCCAGATGTTTTGATCCTCGGTGGCGGTGAGGATGCCGTCGCGATAGCTCCAGACGGCTCCGGGCACTCGCATGTTCGTCAAATCGCTCACGAGCAGGTCATTCCACGCGCTGGAATCGGGATGCGTGCGCAGCGGCAATATGAGTTTCGCGGCGGAGGCTTTCTCAGAAGCGGTGATGTCCTCCAAAGGCTCGCCGCGGGCGAACTGGCGCACGTTGCGCATGTATTCCGGCGGCACGTCGTGACCGTAGCCGCGCATGATGACGCTCTTGAAGTCGATTTTCATGAGCCTGGCCTGACGTTCGAGCAGCGACGTCTGATCGAGCATCAACTGCCGAAACTCCGAGCCGCCGGTCATCGCGTCATCGGCCACGAGCAGCAGGAATCGGCTGTCTTTGATCGGCATGGCCGCGGGCATGAGCTGAAAGCCGCCCTCATGCAGCCAGAACGCGTGAAAGTGCTGCGTGATGAACTCATCGCGCCCCGCGAGCAGCACGCTGAGCGTGTGCGCGCCATTCGAGTGCCCGCCGATGACGCTGCGCTGCCAATCGATGTTCGGCACCTCGGCGGCGAGCTTTTCGAGCATCGTGCGATACGCCGCGCTGACGACCGCGAGGTCCTCGACCATCACCGGCAGTGTTTTGCCCTTCGGCTGGTTCTTTTTGAAAAGCGGCACCTGCACCGCGATGAAGTCCTCCGCGCCCACGATGTCGCGAGCCATCGCGCCGCCATCCTCCGGCCCGCCGCTGCCGCCCTTGATGTAAACGAAGAGCGGATGTTTCGATGTCGGCGCGTAATTCGACGGCAAGATCGCCCCCAACCGCGCCACCTTCGTCGTGCCCGAAACCATGCCCGCGAGCGTGTTCGGCAGCTCGGGGAAGTCGAAGGTGAGCTTCGCGTTCGGTTTGAGATCGGCCGCAAGGGCGCTGGTGGCGAGGAGCGAAAGGAGGAGAAGCTTTTTCATGCGAAGCGAGAATCAGAGGCCTGGAGGTGTGAGCGCCGTGTTCTCAAACAAGATCACCCCGCCGCGCTTGAGGATCTCTTTTTGCACCGTGGTCACCGTCACATTGCGAACTTCCGTCTTTTCATCCTGCGACGCCTTGGCAGCGATGCCGCTTGCCTCACCGAGCGCCATGAAGACGGGCTCCATGCGCAGGGTTTGATAGCCGACGTGGCTCGCTGAACATGCCACCGGGACGAGCAGGCCATCCACGCACTTCGGCACCAGGATGCGATACGGGAGCTGGAAAGGATCGTGCGAAATGAAGAAGTAACCCGGACGCAGCAGCGGATACGCGGGGTCGTATTTGCGCACGGCGTGGGAGTCGAACTCAAACTCGGTGACGGCGATGCCATCGGCGAAACGAGCAGGCAGGCCGGTTTCGAAGATCGGTTTAGCGTCGTTCTGCGTCAGCGTGTATTCGCCCCAGATGCGTCGGCCTTGGCGCACATAGATGTGATGCGGGCGGTGGCGGTTGTCGGTAAACTCATCCTTCGGAAAGCCCCACTGGCTGGCTTCGTCGCGAATGGCTTGAGGCACGGCGGGATCGTTCTGCAGCAGCCAGACCAGACCTTCGTTGTGACTCCAGTAGCGGGCAAAGATGCGCTCACGTTCGGCAGGGCCAGCTTCGGGCCAGCGCCAGTTTTCTTCGGCCAGATCAAGCGATTCGGCAGGCACGCCCGTGTCGTGATGCGGATGGTCGCTGTTCACCTCGAATTTGCCGTTCGGCATCTCGTAAAGTTGGATGACTTGGTTGAAGCGCGTGATCTTTCCTTCGGCGATTTGCGCCAGGACGTGCCGATAGTCGTCGCGATTGAAAGCGGCGGGCTTCTCGACCGGCACGGAGTTCGCCTTGTCCTTTGTGAGATGAAAGCGGAAGCAAAACGCCTGGATGCCATCGTCAGCCTCGCCCGTGGAGCCAGGAAGCGGGTTGTAGTCTTTGAAGCGGACATAGATGTGCCCGGCATGAGGCTCGCCAAAGGTCGCACGGCTCTCGCGACCGACGCGATAGGGCACGCCCGCCAGCGCGGCGAGGTCGCCCTCGTAAGTGCAGTCGATGAAGGTCGCTGCGCGGAACTCAGTCTGCGTGCCCGGTTTGTTCAAATCCTCCGCCGCGATGCTGACGAGCCTCACCGTCGGTCCAAAGTCTTTGGGGGCAGCCCCATCCATGCGTTTGCCCGGCGTCGCGGCTTTTTCCTCGCCATCGCTGCCAATCACACGCGCCGAAATGACGCGATGCCGCTGAAGCAGCGTGATGTTTTTCTCCGCCGCGAGCATGTCGCGAAAGACCTTCTCCGCGATGTGCGCCTCGAAGCGGTTGCCGTCCTTGCACACCTTCACCTGCTTCGAATCCGCGCCGTAAGTCGTTGTGTAGTGCTCCACGATGCGCCGCTTGAACTCATTGTAAAGCCCGCCAACCGCACCGTGCTTGCGGATGTCAGTGTTCGTCAAACCGCCCGCCACGATGCCGCCGACGTGGACCGATTCTTCGAGCACGATGACCTTCGCACCACTTTTGGCGGCCGCCACGGCTGCGGCGACTCCGGCAGGATTGGCAGCGACCACGACGACATCCGCCTGCTCCGCTGCGAGCACGGTGGTGAAGGTGAGAAGAAGGAAGAGCAAGGGTCTCATGCGGCTGAATCGGGCTCGTAGCCAAAAAAGGGGTAGTCATTCTCCGGCACAAAAGTGGCTTCGGCTCGGGCCGAAGTCTCAGGCGCGGCTTGAATGATGGTCGGCGCGGCCACAGCGGCTGCAACGGTGCCTTTAAGGGCGTTGAGCAAGGCCTCGCGGCGAGTGAGATTAGTGGGTTCGGTGTTCATAATTGAGGAATTCGACATCAAGCTTCGCTAAAAGGCCCCGCATTCTGCTTTGCGAGTGTTTCACGCACCTTCACGCCATCGAGCGTGCCGACTTCGTTCTTCGACTTCATCGCAAGCGCGGCGGCGCATCCGGCGGCCTCGCCGAGGGCCATCGCCGTGGCGGTGACGCGGCTGGAGGCGCTGGCTTCGCTGCTGGCGCTGTGACAGCGACCGGCGACGAGCAGGTTGCTCACTTTTTGCGGCACGAGCGTGCGATACGAGATGTCATAGGGCTTCGGCTGGAAGCCGGAGCCGGTGAAGGGTTTATCGACGGAGACCTCTGGCGGATGGATGTCGAGGAACCAGCAGCCTGTGGCGACCGCGTCGTCGTGGCGCGTGGTCTTTCGCAGGTCTTCGAGCGTGAGCACGTTCAGTCCCACGATGCGGCGTGTGTCGCGCACGCCGATGTAGGGACCACTCATGATGTAGTAGCTGTTTTCGAAGCCGGGGACCTTTGCCTTCCATTCGTTGAAGATGGTCCAGGCGTCTTTGCGACCTTGAATCTCCGCGCGGGTGAAATCGGCGGCGTTCGTCGCATCCGCCGGCACACGCGTGGCGTGGACGTAGCACTCGTCCTTCGCGAAGGCGAAAATCAGCCCGGGGCCGTAGAAGTTCACGAGGCGGCCTTCCTTATGCGCCTCGATGAGCACTTTTTTTGCCGCGTCCTTTGTTTCCTTCACCGGAACGACGTTTCCGATGCGGAAATGCAGCGTCAGCGGCATGAGCGGCTTCGACGAGATCGTCGGACAATCCGCCCAATGCGCGATGTCGCCATCGCCGGTGCAGTCGATGACTTGTTTGGCCTCCACTCGCGTGAGTCCGTCCTTGTTCGCGATGATCACCGCGGCCACACGGCCTTCCTTCACCTCCACATCGCACGCGACGCTGTGGTAGAGCACTTTGAGCTTCTCCGAGTGCTGGAGGATCAATTCATCCGTCAGCACCTTGAAGTGCTCCACATTCGGAATCCACATGCTGCCCCAATACTTCGTCACCAGCTCCGGCGGCAGATCATCGATCGACTTCGCACCCGGCTTCGCGATGCCCAACCGCTGCAATAGCTCCAGCGCGATGCCTTTCACGACAAAGCGCCCGCTCGGCTTGTCGATCAGCCCGTCAAAATAAGGCAGCCCGACCGTGGTGATAATGCCGCCGGAGAAGCCAGCGCGTTCAATAAGCAGCGTCTGCGCGCCGTTGCGAGCTGACGAAAGCGCCGCCGCAATGCCCGCACAGCCACCGCCACAAACAAGAACATCCGTTTGAATAGTTTTCATGGGGGCAATCATAACGAACATGCCCCACGTCATGCCACGACAAAGACTGTGCGAAATGCGTCAGAACTCCAGACCGGCCAGATGCAGCATGCCAAAGCTCTCCGGCAGGTGAAAATCGGGCTTGCTGGTGCCGGGATTCACCCACGGCATCCAGCCGGCGTGGACGGTGCCGTCGGGTTTGTGATGGAACTCGGCGCGGTAGAGGCCCGCGAGCATTTCATGGCCGCGCAAAACATCCAGCGCCCTCAGGGTGGTCAGCGGGATGCGACCTGTGACGCTGTAGCCATCATCCCGGATCTTGGCGTCGATTTCGAGTCCGTCGCACGACCAGTCCCAGTCCATTTCGCGGTAGAAACGCGCTTTGTAGGCCAGCACCTCGCCACGCGGGCTCATTTCGAGGCAGTAGTAGGGCTGCAGGCTCAAATCCGGCGCGAAGAAGATTTCCACACGGTCGGAACCGAGCACGCGCTCCATTTCGGAATCTGCATTCGGCAGCACCAGGTCGTCGTCGAGGCAATCGAAGCGGAAATGAAGGTGTGTTGTGTCGTGGACCGCCCGAAACCCAGTCTTTGGAGACAGACGGTTTTCCCAGGCGAAGGTGAAATCCGTGAGCAAATCAGCCCGAGACCAGTCGGGACCTTCTTGTTGGACACAATAGCGTTTCATCGGTGAGCAGTGGCACGAACGCGTGCAGGCGACAAGACATGGATTGACGCCCCGGCGGCTCTTCTGCCAGCATGGCGGCTTATGTTTGCGTTTTTGAAGCCTGCGCCGCATGCCGAGCGCCTCCCAGCCAGCCAGATCGACCCGGTTTACCGTCGTCTGCGGCTGCAGGTCTTTGCGGGCATCTTTTTCGGCTACGCGGCCTACTATCTGGTGCGGAAGAATTTCTCGCTCGCGATTCCGGACATCCTCAAGGACTACCCGCAATACTCGAAGGCCGAGCTGGGCACGGCGATGACCGGTTTGAGCATCGCCTACGGCTTCTCGAAGTTTTTGATGGGCAGCGTGTCGGATAAAAGCAATCCACGCTGGTTCCTGCCGCTCGGTTTGCTGCTCTCGTGCGCGGTGCTGTTTGTGTTTGGCTTTGTGAAGGAGATCTACCTTTCTCTGACGGCCATGATCGTGCTGCAAACGCTCAACGGCTGGTTCAACGGCATGGGGTGGGCGCCGTGCGGCAAGACGATGGTGCATTGGTTCAGCACGAAGGAACGCGGCCGTGCTGTTTCGATCTGGAATGTCGCCCACAACGTCGGCGGAGCCCTCGTGGCCACCATCGCGCTGTGGGGCGTGACGATGTTTCACGACTGGGGCGCGAAGTTTTACTTCAACGCGATGGTTTCCACCGCCGTGGCCGTCGCGGCGTTCATCTTGATCCGCGACACGCCGCAAAGCTGCGGCCTGCCGCCCATCGAGGAATACAAGAACGACTACCCGCCGAACTACAGCGCCGAGCACGAGCGCACCTTCACCTTCCGCGAGATCTTTTTCAGTCACGTCTTCAACAACAAGCTCCTGTGGGCCATCGCCACCGCGAACGCCTTCGTCTATTTCGTGCGCTACGGCGTCGTGGACTGGATTCCGACGTATTTGCAGACGGCGAAGCACTTTTCTTTCCAGCAATCGAGCACGGCCTGGGCCTGCTTTGAGTGGTCGGCGGTGCCGGGGACGATCTTGTGCGGCTGGATGTCCGACAAGGTCTTCAAATCCCGCCGCGCCCCGGCAACGATCCTTTTCATGATCCCGACGCTGCTCGGTCTCATCGCCTACGGCCTGAATCGCAACGGTCCGCTGTGGATTGATGTCGCCGCGCTCATCACCATCGGCTTTTTCATCTACGGCCCGGTGATGCTCATCGGCCTGCAAGCGCTCGACATGGTGCCGAAAAAGGCCGCTGGAACCGCCGCGGGCTTCACCGGCTTCTTTGGCTACGTCTTCGGCAGCGCCTTCGCCGGCACCGGCGTCGGCTGGATCGCCGATCACTGGGGCTGGGGCGGCGTGATCATCACCATGGGCGTCTGCTGCGTGCTGACGATGGTCTTCAGCGCGCTCACCCTGGGCCACCGGGCGGAAAGCGCGGCGCAGTGAGGTCAAAAGCGGTGCCTCCAGGCAAATCCGCGCTTCCCAAAGAGCGCCGTCGTTTTTATGCTGGCGCGAACGCCAGCCGCATGCCGTCAATCCCCTCCCCGCCCCTGGTCCAAGTCATTGACGCCCACAAGGAGTATGTCCTGGGGCACCGCACCGTCCATGCGCTGCGCGGACTGAGCCTGGACATCCCGCCGGGCGGCTTTGTGGTGATGCAAGGGCCGTCGGGATCGGGAAAGACGACGCTGCTCAATCTCATTGGCTGCATCGACCGGCCCACCTCCGGTCGTGTGCTCGTCTCCGGCCAGGACACGGGCGTGCTGGCGGACGCCGCCTTGTCCGCGTTCCGCGCGCGGAAGCTGGGGTTTGTGTTTCAAAACTTCAATCTCATCCCGGTGCTCACCGCCGTGGAAAATGTCGAGTATCCGCTGCGCATCCTCGGCGTCGCCGCGGCGGAGGCACGGCGGCGGGCGCTGGCGATGCTGGAGGAGGTGGGGCTGGCGGAGGAGACGGGCCAGCGCCCGGCGGAGCTGTCCGGCGGGCAGTGCCAGCGTGTGGCGATCGCGCGCGCGCTGGTGGCGAGGCCCGAACTGGTCGTGGCGGACGAGCCGACGGCGAACCTGGACTCTGAAAACGGCTCCATGATCATCCGTACGATGCGCGCCATGCGCGACCGTGCCGGAACCACGTTTGTCATTTCCACCCACGATCCGGAGGTGTCCGCGCAGGCGGACCAGCGCTGGCAGTTGCGGGACGGCCATCTTTGCGCGTCATGAACACCTGGAGCCTCGCCCTCAGAAACGTCTGGCGGAACACGCGCCGCACCGCCGTCACCGTGATGGCCGTCGCGCTTTCCTGCGCGGGCCTGATGCTCTTCGGCGGCTATGTGTCGTGGGCGCACATCGCGGGCGAGGTACATGCCGTGATGCTTTCCGGCCACCTCCAGTTGTTCAAGGAGGGTTTTGAGGAAAAGGGTGCCGGCAACCCCGCCGCACACGCGCTGCCGAATTACGAGGAGCTGCGCCAGCTTCTCGTGAGCGACCCGGTGATCGGGCCGAGGATCGAGCTCGTCACCGGTCAGTTGCTCGTGCAGGGCATGGTGAGCCATGCGGCCACGCAGACCTCGTCCACCTTTGCGGGCATCGGCGCGCTCGCGGGCGACATCGAGCGTGTCATCCGCTGGAATCCGTATGGACTGACCGAGGCGCGCGACATTCCGGCCAACCGCCATCTCTTCGCCACCGGTCCCGAGCTGGCGGACGAGGACCCGGAGGGCATCACCATCGGCGAGGGGCTGGCGCGCGTGCTCGGCATCCCGCCAGGGGACCAGGCGGGTGCAAACCGCCCTTCGCTGGAGCTGATGTCCCTGCCGCCTGCGGGAGGACTGCCCAACATGGTCTCCGCCTCCGTCCGCCACACCAGCATCCGGGCGATGGAGGACCTGGACAACCGCCTCGTCGTCCTGCCGCTGGCGCTGGCCAGCGAGCTGATGTTTCCCGGCGAGCCGCTGCACGTCACCTCCGTGCAACTGCTGTTGAAACGCACCGCGGACCTGCCTGCCGTGCAGCAGCGGATCGCGGAGCTCGATGCGCGGCACCATCTCGGCATCGAGCAGCGCAACTGCTGGGAGATGAATCCGAACAATGTCCGCTCGGTCGGCATGCTGGACATGTTTTTCATCTTCGCCTTTTGCATCGTGGCCGTGGTGCTCGTCTTCACCATCTACAACACAATGATGATGGGCATCGTGGAGCGCACGCGCGAGACCGGCGCCATCCGGGCCATGGGCGTCACGCGCGCCGGCGTCATCGCCATGTTTGTGCGGGAGGGCGTCGTCATCGGCATCCTGGGCGGCGGGCTGGGTGTCGTGCTCGGCCTGGTGGCCGCGTGGTGCGTGAACAGCTCGATGATCCTCTACACGCCGCCCTATTACAACGTGCAGGCGAAGCTGGAGATCTTCTGCATGCGGCCGCCGTCCATCATTCTCGCCAGTTTTCTCGGATGCTTCATCGTTGCGGTGGTCGGGGCCTTTTTTCCCGCGCGCCGCGCCAGCCGCATGGAGATCGCCGAGGCGCTGCGTCATTGATCCGCATGAGAAAAGCCGTCCTCATCCTCACCTGTCTGCCTCTTCTGGTCGCCGCGGGCCAGGAGACGAACACGCACCTGCCGCTCCTGCGCAAGCTCGACGCCATGCGGCTGCCCTCGGGGGACTTTTCCGGCCGCCTGACCGTGCGGGAGGACGGAGCCGGGCCGTCCGCGGCCACGGAGTCCGTTTTCCGCCAGTTCTCCCGCCTCAGCGCCGGTGCCGGGGGCCAGCAGGCGCTGGAGACGCTGCTCGTTTGTGATGCTCCGGCGCGGGATGCCGGGAAATTGATCCTTTTTGCCCGCTCCGGCTGCTGGTTTCAGACGCCCCGCGCGCTCCGGCCCACGCGCTTGTCCGCGCAGCAGGTCGCCACCCACGCGCTCGTCGCTGACTGGGTGAACTGGCGCTTTGCGGAGGACTTTGATCATGTGCATGCCGGGGCGGAGCCCGTCGCCGCCGCCGGCGTCACTCATGCCTGCACCGTGCTCGATCTCACGCCCAGGGCCGGTGTGAAAAACCGCCCCGCCTTCATGCGGTGCTGGATCGACGCCGCCGGCAGGCTGTGGAAGGCGGAGATCTACTCCAGCAGCCGGAAGCTCATGCGCACGGTGCTCGTCCTGCGCTACGAGACCCTGCTCGGCACCGCGCGCGCGACGCGCCTGCGTGTCGAGGCGGGCGGAAAGGTGGAGGAACTCATGCTCGACGATGTGGCACGGCAGAGCAGCCCGGATGATTACTTTGATCCCGCGAAGCTGCCCGCGCTCGTGCCAGCGCTCACCCGGCGGCCTGCGGCTCCTCCGTGAGGGGACGGGCGGCAAGATTCCCCTCCCCTGCCCGTTTCCGGCGTCCCATGCGCCGATTCGCCCTGCTTTTCCTCATCCTCTGCCCGCTGCTTCCTGCTTTTGCCGGGCCGAACATCATTCTGATCAATGTCGATGACCTCGGTTACGCGGACATCGGCCCGTTTGGCTCGAAGAACGCCACGCCGCATCTCGACCGCATGGCGCGCGAGGGCATGCGGCTCACCAGCCACTACGCCGCGCCCGTGTGCAGCCCCTCCCGCGCCGCGATGATGACCGGCTGCTACCCAAAGCGCGTGCTGCCCACGCCCCATGTGCTCTTTCCCGCCGGCGCGGTGGGTTTGAACCCGGACGAGGTCACCGTGGCCGAGGTGCTGAAGGCAAGCGGCTACGCCACCGCCTGCATCGGCAAATGGCACCTCGGCGACCAGCCGGAGTTCCTGCCGATGGCCCAGGGCTTCGACCACTACTTTGGCATTCCTTACTCGAACGACATGGGCACCGCGGCCGAGGGATCGAAGAGCAATCCCGGCCAGCCGCTGCCCAATCCCAATGCGAAGGCGAAAAACAAAAAGGCCCCGCCCGCCAACGACGAGACAGGCCTCAAGGGCAACACGCAGCCGCCCCTGCCCATGCTCGATGACCACAACGTCATCGAGCGTGTCACTGCCGCCGGACAGCACACCATGACGCGCCGTTACACAGAGCGCGCGGTGAAGTTCATCCGCGAGCACCAGAAGGAGTCCTTCTTTCTCTACCTGCCGCACAATGCCGTGCATTTCCCGCTCTATCCACATCACGACTACCTCGGCAAGTCCGGCATGGGGCTGCTCGGCGACTGGGTGCGTGAGGTGGACTGGTCCACCGGCCGGATCCTCGACACCCTGCGCGAGCTCAAGCTCGACACGAACACGCTCGTCATCTTCACCAGCGACAATGGCGGCCCGCTCCCCCATGGCGCGGACAATACGCCGCTCCGTGGCGGAAAAGGCAGCACGCTGGAGGGCGGCATCCGCGTCTGCACCCTCGCCTGGTGGCCCGGCAAGGTCCCCGCCGGCGCACAAACCAAGGCGATCACCGCGCATTTCGACTGGCTGCCCACTTTCGCCGCGGTCGCCGGCGGCAAGGTGCCGGCGGACCGCAAGCTCGACGGCAGGGACATTTCTCCGCTGCTTTTCGGCCACAGCGGCACTGCCGGCCATGATGTCTTCCACTACTACCGCGGTTTCGACCTCGAGGCCGTGCGCAGCGGCCCCTGGAAGCTCCACCTCGCCAAAAACGAGCTCTACAACCTCGATGCTGACATCGGCGAGTCGCAGAACATCGCCGCCGGGCATGCCGATGTCGTCACGCGGCTCCAACAGCTCGCTGAAACGATGAAGGCCGACCTCGGTGACAAAACGAAGGATGCGCCAGGCGTCCGCCCGCTCGGCCGCGTCGTCAATCCGCGGCCGCTGATCGGCCACGACGGCAAGGTCCGTGAAGGTTTCGACAAGATCGCCAAAACGCTCCCCTGAGGACCGCCCGCCTCTGGCTTCTCACTTCTCGCACACCCGATGAAACACTTCCTGCTTCTCCTTTCCGCCGCCGCCGTCCTCGCGGCCGACGCACCGCTGCTCCGGGACGACTTTTCCGCGCCCAAGCACGAGCAGCGCCGCGCCATGCGTGGCGACTGGAAATTCGCGGACAACACCGCCACGTGCACGCAGGACGACGAACTGTACAAAAAGCACAAGGACCACGGCCCCATCCTCTTTTACGACCTCGGTCACACCGACGCGGCAATCCGCTTCGCGGTGAAGCCGGGTGCCAGCACCCAAAGCATCGTGTTCACCGCCAATGGCGCGGACGGGCATGTCTTCCGCATTGTTTTCGGCCCCAAAGGGGCCTCCGTGCGCGCCTTTCCGCCCGACAGCAAGGACCACAAGTCCATCGCCCTCGCCACGGAGCCCGCCTTGAAGCTCAAACCCGGCGAATGGACCGCCGTCCGCGTCGAACTGCGCGGCACCAAGGCCATGCTGGCCCTCGGCGACTTCACGAAAACCTACGAACACGCCTCCCTCGCCCGCGCCAAGACGAATCTCAGCATCGGCTTCTCCTTTGGCACCGTCAGCGTGAAGGACGTGGTGGCGGAGAGATAGACCGGTTCTCAAAATGTCTGTCAGATTCCCGGCGGCGGGGCAGCCCCATTGGCGGCGTCATTCGCTCGTCAGCTATTGTTCCAATAGCCTCCTCGCTCTTTCCTTGCCACTGAAGCCGCCGCGCTCGCCGGTCATTTCAGACATTCTTTTTGAGAAACGGTCTAAGCTTGCTGCGCCCCGGCGGCTTGGCCGCCCTGCCGCGATCCATCACAGCAATCGCATGAATTCCCGCGGCGAGACAATCTGCGGACGGTGGCCGCTGCCGCGGGCTGCTTCGAAGTGATGATCCTCTGTGACGATGTAGTCTGCTGAGGCGGCGATGGCGCAGTCCGTGAACTTGTTGTCATCCCGATCCTCAGTGATGAGATGGAATCTGAAGGATGGTGCCACTCTCAGCACATTGATCGAGATCTCGAGCAGCCTTTCCAGTGACGTCCACCGGGCCGCGCCAGCACGTTCGATGATCACCTCCTCATATTCGAGCATGATCTCCGTGCTCAGGGCAAGGGTGAACCGCTGGGCCAGCCATGCCAGCAAGATGGGATGGTACTCATGCCCTGTTGCGCGGGCCTGTAGGAGGACATTGGTGTCCAGCACGACGATCATGCCGAGTAGGGATGACGTGCCCGATGAGCGCGAACGGCCTGCTCCACCATGGCCGGATCATGCTTGCCCGCCAGACGGTCCGTCTCCGCCTCTTCCGTCATTTGGGCAAAAAGCCAGCGTCGCTCAAACTCCACCAGCAGATCATGCACAGCGCCTATGGCCGCATCGCTGATGGCGTCCAGCTTCTGATGGAGCAAGGGTCGCAGTTCGCGTGGATCACGTGACACGGGCTGGGAGGCATTCATGAGGCAAAGGTGCCTCATGAGCAGCGTTTCGCAAGAAAGCGCAGATGTCACGCGCCGCTACTGCCCGCTCCACACGCCCAGTTTGGCCGTGCGCGCCGCCTTGCCCAGGTCCAGCAGGTAGCGGCCGTAGTCGTCCGCACCCTGCACCTTGCCGGGCAGGTCGCAGGTCACGCCTGCCAGCCGCGCGTGCCCGTGTTTCATCAGCAGGTCGGCCAGGTAGTTTTTGCCGTTCTCCGTCTCCACCAGGACCAGCGCGTAGTAGCGGCTGCGGTCCGGCACCGGCTCCCAGCGCGTGAAGACGACAAAAGGCCGCTCCTTCAGCAGCTTCGTCACATACTCCGCCGCGCGTCCGCCCGCCTTGAGGATCTGGTCCTGCGTGAGCCCGAAGTAACGCGCCTGTTCCTGCACGCGCTGCGGATGGGTCAGCGCGATATCAGGCGCATCGACAAAGTACAGGGAGAACACCATCTCGTCGTGCTGGTCGTCCAGCTTGATGCGCAGCGTGTCGCCCTCGTTGTTCTTGCTCTCCACCAGCCTTGCCTTCGGAAAGACCTCGAACTCCGCCCTCGGCCCTGGCAGCGCAGGATCCGTGCTCACGGGACCGGCGGCAGCCGCGCGCGTGATCGGGATGGCCTTCTCCACCGGCCGGCTCTCCTTCAGAAGAATCGCCACCAGCGTGATGATCAGCACCAGCACGAGCGTGATGGCGAGATTGAGCAGTGTTTCACGGAAGGGCATGATGGCGGCCCGCCAATGTCAGGATTTCACGCGCGTGCTCAAGCGGCAATCCTCAGTCGAGAAACGAGCAGATGTACTCGCAGATGCCTCCGCTCACCGAGATGTCGAAGCCGCTGTTCGCCGCCACATCAAAGTGCTGGCCCGCCGTGTACGTCGTCCGGGTGTCCGATCCGTCCAGCTTCACCACGCAGTCTCCCGCGACGATTTCCATGCGCTCCGCCTTGGCCGTGCCAAAGTGAAAGTCCCCCGGATAAATCAAGCCGAGCGTCTTCTTGCTGCCGTCGGGAAACAGGATCGTGTGGCTGACGACTTTGCCGTCAAAATAAACATTGGCCTTCGTGACAGCGGTGACTCCGGGGAATTCAGCGGGGATGGACATAGGGCGCGAGCGATAGGCGATCTTCCCCCGCGCGGCAAGCGCGGAGGGCGCCGTGGCAGCCGCGCGCGGCTACTCCCGCCGCGGATTCTCCGCCAGATAGGCCGCCAGCGCGCGCCCCAGGCCCGCGCCGATGCCGGCGTATCCTTCCACGGACATCCGCGGGCTGTTCCAGCCGGTTTCCAGCGTCACGGAGATCGTGAAATCGCCCGTGTGGTTGCGCACCCAGCCGCTGCTCATGCGCCCGCGCTCCTCATCCGTCTTCACATAGGTGGCAAAGCGGTATTTCGGCTGCACCGGCACGGGCTCCGTGATGTGCGCCGCGGACAGGTCGATCCACCGCTGGTAGTTCCGCTGCTGCATGCCCGTCATCCGCTCAAATGCGAAGGGACCAAAGTAAAACACCGGATCGGACGCCCCGGGATTGTGCAGGTCGATGTACACATCGAGCCCGCGCTTCTCGTGGATCGCGCGGATCATCCGCTGCGCGGCGGCCACCTCGGGGTACACCGGTTCGTCGGCCCAGTCCCGGTTGTGGTCGCGTGGGACGGCCTCCTTGCCTCCCGCGCCGATGGCGGCGTTGTCCACGTCCATGATCGGGATGTAGTGCAGGCAGGTTTTCGCGCGCAGCGCCTTCGCCTCGTCACTGGCATACCAGCGGGCGAAACCGCGCCCCACCTGGCTGCCGCCCGCCTCCCAGGCATGATGCCGCGCGCCCACCCACACCTGGTGCGGCGCGTTTTCATCACCGATACGGATGCCGTTCACCGGGCGTCCGCCGCGTGTCTTCGCCAGCTCGAAGCGTTTCGCCTCCGGCAGCTTCGCCGCGATCTCCGCCAGCAGCTTCTCCGCGTCGGAGGGCACAAACGGCGGCCCCCACGCCACGCTCATCTGCGCGGCGGCGGCCTTGATCTTGTAAACCATCACCTTGTCGCCATTCAGCGTGCCCGCCTCGCCCGGCGCCCATGTTTCCCCATCACGGCTCAGCCACGCATGTTTCGGCTGGCACCAGGTGTGGGCCAGCACCTGGCTCTCGCGAAACGGCCTCGTCTGCGCCTGTACTTCGAGCGTCAGCTCATCACCCGCCGCCAGCCCGTCGAGCTTGAAAAACCACCAGCACGGCCAGCCGCGCCCTTCGTGCAGCCCCGGCATGATGCGCAGGGTTTTTGTGGTTTGATCCAGCGAGACGACCTCCGCGTTCCCCCCTTCAAAATCGGTCGAGACGCGGATTTCGGCTTGAAGGGTGCTGGCGAGGAGAAAAAGCAGGAGCGGGCGTTTCATGGCGGCCTGAAACGCGCCTCGCGGAAAGGATCGTTCAGGGCGCGGACTCTGGCGGATGTTCTCCGACAGCAATCAGCAGCCGGCGCAGGTTGCGGATGTTCCGCCGGTTCAGGCACAGCGTCTCCGTCGTCGCCCGTCCGGTGCGGGAGAGGCCGATGACCTCCAGCGAGTCCGCCGACCAGACAAAATGATCCTCCCACCGCTGCTTGCGTGGATGATAGAGCGGCGCCTCGTCCCCTGACAGCGGATCCATGCCGGTGACGCGGTCGTATTTGTGCGCGTTGCAGCCTGCGCAGGAGAAAGCCAGGTTCGACACGCCTGAGCCACCGCCGCGACTCACCGGCGTGATGTGTTCGACACAGAATGGCGATGCGGAAAACGCCTCCGGACAACGGCAGTACTCGCAGCGATGGCCGGCACGTGCTGCCACGCGCGCACGGACTGAGGCCGGCACCCGTGGATCAGACATAGGGCCTCGGCGGGAGCTCAAGCTGCCTCATCAGGCTGGCGGCAGTCGTGCCGCGCAGCGCGGCGAGCTCCGCCAGCCAGCGCAGCCAGCGCACGTTGAAGGCCTCCAATGCATCCGTGATCTGGATCATGCGCTGCCTCTCCGCCTCCGTGAGTCCCTGGCTGCGTTTTTTCTCGATCAGCGCACGTTGCTCGTGGAGCAGCCGCGGGGGCGCGCCGCGGTTGATGGCCGCCAGCAGCACCTGCTCCCGCGAAGGCTGGCGCGCGCGCTTGCGGTTTTGGAATGCCAGCATCTGTCCCAGCACCCGCACAAATTGCGGCTCCGGCAGGCTCTTGATCGCGGTGAGCAGACTTGCGGTGGACATGCGCCGATGATAGTCCGGTCAACGCAGGAGGCAAGCACACAGCCAGCCCCGGGGAACGGCCGCGCCGCAGGCCGTCCCTGGCTGGAAAAGAAACACGGGACGGAGTTAGATTGGGCCCGGAACCCCCTTTTTTATCCCCGCATGCCGTCTTCCTCCGTTCGCTTCGTCTTCCTGCTCCTGCCAGGCCTCGTGCTGGCCTCCACCGCCCTCTCCGCCTCCAACTGGCCTCAATTTCGTGGCGAGGGCGGGCTCGGCACCGGCACGGGATCACCCCCGGTGGAGTTCTCTCCGGAGAAAAACGTGAAGTGGCAGGTGGACGTGCCGCACGGGCACTCCTCGCCCTGCATCTGGGGGGACAGGATCGCCCTCACCGGCCTTGCGGAGGGGAAGCTCGTCACCTTTTGCCTCAGCAAGACCGACGGGCGCGAGCTCTGGCGCGTGGCGGCCCCCGCGGACAAGATCGAGGGCGCGCACCGCATCGGCAGCCCCGCCGCGCCCACCTGCTGCACGGACGGGCAGCGCCTGATCGCCTACTTCGGCAGTTACGGCGTGCTGGCATATGTCTGGGATGGCCGGGAGCTCTGGAAAAAGCCCATGCCCGCCCCCGTCGTCGAGTTTGGCACCAGCGCCTCCCCGGTCATCGCGGATGGAAAGGTCATCCTCGTCGTCGATCAGGATGTGGGCAGCCACATGACCGCGCTCGATGTGAAAACCGGCGCGCAGGTGTGGCGCGTGGACCGTGGCGAGTTCCGGCGCGGCTTCTCCACCCCCTTCATCTGGAAACACGACGGCATCGAGGAGCTCGTCGTCTGCGGATCCCTGTGGGTGCGCGGCTATGATTTGAAGGACGGCCGGCAGCGCTGGTCCGCGCGCGGCATGGCCCGCGTGGCGAACGCCAGCCCCGTCGCCGCCGGCGGCGTGCTGCTCGTCTCGAGCTGGAATGTCGGCGGCGACGAGGACGACCGCATCGAGATGGAGCCCTTCGAGGCCTTCGCCGCCGCCCACGACGCCGACAAGGACCGGCAGCTCACCCTGGCGGAGTTTCCCGACGGCCCCGTCAAGGCGCGCTACTCCCAGATCGACGCCGACAAGGACGGCAAGGTCACCCAGGCCGAGTATGAGGTCATCCGCGGCATGTTCGCCGACGCGGTGAACCAGCTCTTCGCCATCCGCCCCGGCGGCAGCGGCGACATCACGGACACCCACGTCCTCTGGCAGCAGTCCAAGCACCTCCCCTATGTCTCCAGCCCCGTCGTGGCCGACGGGCGCGTCTTCACCATGAAGAGCGGCGGCCTCGCCAGCGCCTACGAGGCGCAAAGCGGCAGCCCCATCTACCAGGCGGAGCGTGTCGATGCCTCCGGTGACTACTACGCCTCCGGCGTGGCCGCCGACGGGCGCGTGTATGTCGCCTCCCAGCGCGGCACCGTCGTCGTCCTCGACACACGCGCGGACAGGCTCGCCGTGCTCGCCCGCAACGAGTTGAAGGCCCCCGTCTTCGCCACGCCCGCCATCGTCGATGGCGTCCTCTACCTCCGCACGGACAAGAAGATGTTCGCCTTTGCGCGGCCATGACCCCCGGGTTGTGCTTGTCCGGCGCGCCGGTCTGTGGAAAGAGGCCGCCTCATGCTCGACTATGCCGGCATTCTCGCGGTCACGGCGCCCGTTTATCTGTTGATGGGCACCGGCGCGCTGCTGCGCAAAACCGGCGTCCTCCCGCTGGAGTCGGACAAGGGCCTCATGCGCCTCTGCGTCACCATTTTGACCCCCGCGCTCATCCTGGAGCGTGTCGCGGGCAATCCGGCCGTCATGCAGCCGCTGCCCGTGCTCATGGCCGCCGGCCTCGGCTTCGCCCTCATCGTCCTCGGCATTACCGTCTCCTACGCGCTCGCCCCGCTCATCGGCCTGCGCGTGCATGAGGGGCGGCGCACCTTTGGCGTGTCCTGCGGGCTGCAAAACTACGGTTTTGTGGCCATCCCCATCGTCACCGCCCTCTTTCCGGACCAGGGCACCCTCGGCGTGCTCTTCACCTTCACGCTCGGCATTGAGCTGGCCTGCTGGACCGCCTGCGTCGGCATGCTCACCGGCTTTCACAACGCCCCGCTCAAGCTCGCGCTCAATCCGCCCGTCCTCACCATCCTCGGCTCCCTGCTGCTGAATTTCACCGGGCTGCACGTCCACATCCCGCAGGTCGCGCACAACACCCTCGGCATGCTCGGCGCCTGCGCCGTGCCGCTCGCCGTCCTGCTCATCGGCGCCTCCATCGCGGACATCTGGGGCCAGGAGCGCATGAACTGGCGCGTGGCCGTGCTCAGCCCCCTGCTGCGCCTCGCCCTCATCCCCGCCGCCTTCCTCGCCGCCGCCGTCTTCCTGCCCCTCACGGTCGAGTTGAAGCGCATCCTCATCGTCCAGGCCGCCATGCCCTCCGCCGTCTTCAACATCGTCATCGCCCGCCTCTACGGCGGCCACCCCGCCACCGCCGTGCAGTGCGTGCTGGCCACCACCGTCGTCAGTTGCGTCACCACCCCCTTCGTCATCGCCTGGGCCCTCAAATGGATCGGCGTGTAGTCGGTTTCTCAAAAAGAATGTCTGAAAGGACCGGCGGGCGCGGCGGATCATCGGTGCTTGCGTCCGCAGTCCGGCCTTTAGACCGGTTCTCAGAATGTTTGTCATTTACCCTACGGGCCTGAAAGGCCCTTGGGAGTCCAGCCCAGGCTCGTAGAGCCTGGGTTCGTGTCAGGAAGGATCGCAGCACTCTGAAAGAGTGCGGGAGAACGTTCGCAGCTTCTCCTGCGCTCTGTCAGAGCGCCGGGTTTTACTCGTGGCACACCCAGGGTTTGCGTGGCTTCGCCACTCCAACCCTGGGCTGGATTCCTGGAGGCTTTCAGCCTCCTTCGAATCAGACATTCTTTTCGAGAACCGGTCGATACCCGGCCTCGTCACCTTTCGTGAAAAGCGGTCCCAAAACCACGAAGGGTCACGAATGAGCACGAATCTTTTGCAAAGAAGGAGAATCCATGGGCGAAAATGCGTGACTCTTCGTGGTTCAACAATCACAAAAGATGATGACGCTCCGCATAGCAGGCTGCTGAAAGATACGGCAAAACCTGCGGACCGGCGCACTGCCCCGATCCACAGCGAAGGTGCAGGCGCTGTTGTAGCACCGGCCAGTGGCCGGTGATGGCGTTTTTCAGCAGCCTGTCAGGCCGTTTCTGGCAAGCGCAGCCCGAACGACAAACTCACCGCCGCAGAGCCAGCAGCAGCTCATTGACCTTCTGCCGCAGCGCTTCGGCGTCCGGATCGGCCATGGGGGCGTCCAGGGTGCCCACGGCGTTGCTGTTGTTGCTGCACTGTTGCAGCGCGTCGTTCACGGCGTTTTGCAGGTCGGTCTGGCTCACCTCGCCCGGCTGGCCGGTCGCGCCGGTGTCCCCGGTCTGCCCGCGCGGGATGTCAAAGGTGAAGCGCACATTCGTGCCGTCGAAGCTGACGCTGACGCTGGCCGGGCTGCCGGGATCGACGGTGTTGACGGCGTCCACCACGGCCTGGGCAAAGGGCTGGCCGGGCGCGCCGTCGTTGCCGGGGGTGCCCTGCGGGCCGGGCTGCCCCTCCGGGATGCCAAAGGTGAAGTGCAGGGTGCTGCCGCTGACCTGCATGTTCACGCTGGCGGCGCTGCCTGCGGGCAGGGTGTTCACCGCATCGACCACCACGGCGGTGATGCCGCCGCCCGTGTTGATGGCGTCGATCAGCGTCTTGAGGCCGCTGAATTGATCGCGGAAACGGTCCGCGTCGATGTTTTGGCCGTTCTGCGGCCAGTTGGGATCATAGGGCATAAGTAGTCCGCGCTTCCACTCGCGGCAGGTTGGTGGGTGAATGGGCCGAAAGAGAGAAAAGAAGAAAAAGAACCGGGGGCGGAGCACTTCGAGGCCAAAAGCATGCGACGCAGCCCTCCCGCCCCCGGTTATGTGAATCACGGAATGACGACCTCCGTCTCGGGGCCGGGCTGGCTTTCGCCAGCGTCGTTCACGCTGGTCACGCGGAGTTTCACGGTGGAGCCGGAGGGCGGGGCGGGCAGCGTGGCATCGCTCTCCGTCACGGTCAGCACGACCTGGAATTCCGTGTCCGTGCCCACGATCAGCATCCAGACGCGCCAGCGGTCCGCGCGCAGCGCGTCGTCCCAGTCCACCAGCAGCGTGTTGTTCGGGCCGGGGATGGCCGTGGTGAAGGAGGGCGCCTCCGGCGTCTCCTCGTCCGCCGGGCGGTTCAGGCCAAAGGCGTGCCAGCGCGGGTCCTCCGGGCCCATCAGCACCTCCAGCTCCGCGATGAGTCCGTTCATGCGCAAGCGCAGGTTGGCCACGGCCGTGTCCCGCGCGGCCTTTTTCTGGCCGCTGAGGGTGATCTTGTCCGCCAGCGTGTTGCGCGCATTGCTGTAGGCGGTGTGGGCGGCATCTGCCAGCGCGGCGGTGGCCTCCATGTCCACGCTTTCATGGGCCGGATGGCTGGTGAAGTGGGCCTTGAGGCTGGCCAGCAGGTTGAAGCGCAGGCTCTGCTCGCCTGGCATGGCGGTGGAGCCGGGCGGCCAGCCAGCGGCCTCCCATTCCGTGCTGGCAGCCTCGCCAAAGAATTTGGACAGGCGCTTGCGCGCGTTGGTGATGAAGGTTTTCGCGGCCTTGTCCGCGTTGGTCACGGCGGCGTTGGCGGCTTTTTTCGCCACCTTGGCATCGCCGTAATCACTCTCGGCGGCGCGCGCGGCGGCCAGGGCGGCGCGCAGGACCGATTCCGTGTTTTGCTTCACGTCCACAGCGGTCTCGTGCTGGTTGAGGCCGTCACACATGTCCTCGGCCTGGGTGAGGACATGGTCCAGTTTGTCGGGAAGGGTATTGGAGGCCATCGTGCGTCGGTTGGGGGATGAGCGCGGCTGGTCCAGGGCTGAAAAACGGGAACCATCTCCGAAAAAAGCTTGTCCGAAGCGGGCCACGGCGGTCAGGACAGGAAGAGCAGCGCAGGGTTGCGGTGAGGTTGGAAGAAATCCGCCCCCGCCAGGCACAGCACCGGACGGTGTGAAGGCGAACGGGCAGGTTATATAAAAGGCGGCTTCCGCAGACTGCTAAATTGGTATTCAACTAGGGCTAAATAAAAGCCTCATATTCAGGCGAAAATGCGCCAAAAGAACGCTGTTTTCCCCCCTCGCCGATGGCAACCCTCCAAAAGCCAGCCGTTTCGTGCTCCCGGAAACGGAAATGCACCCAACGGCAGCCGTTTCGTGCTCCCGGAAACGGAAATGCACCCAACGGCAGCCGTCCGGTCCTCCCGGAAACGGAAATGCACCCAACGGCAGCCGTCCGGTCCTCCCGGAAACGGAAATGCACCCAACGGCAGCCGTCCGGTCCTCCCGGAAACGGAAATGCACCCAACGGCAGCCGTTTCGTGCTCCCGGAAATGGAAATGCACCCAACGGCAGCCGTCAGGCCCTCCCGGAAATGGAAATGCACCCAACGGCAGCCGCCCGGTCCTCCCGGAAATGGAAATGCACCCAACGGCAGCCGTCCGGTCCTCCCGAAAATGGAAATGCACCCAACGGCAGCCGTCCGGTCCTCCCGGAAACGGAAATGCACCCAACGGCAGCCGTCCGGTCCTCCCGGAAACGGAAATGCACCCAACGGCAGCCGTCCGGTCCTCCCGGAAACGGAAATGCACCCCATGGGAGGGGCAAATCAGCCCAAAATAGAAAATAGGAGCCAGACATTCCTAGCTCCGAACCCGTTTGCCCCCCACTCCACCCGGTTATTCCACAGAAAACTGTGGACGAATCTGATTCGCCCACAGTTTAATGTGGCTAAACAACGTTCGCCAATAAAATGAATGCCATTCGAATCAGCATCACCGCTTTTGTTGACGATGGCTTTCCAGGCTGGGTTTCGTGTGAGATGATCGATGCCGATGGCGTCCTACATCAATTCGTTGAGAAGGTTCCCGTGGTATCGAATGAGGATCTCAGACTAGATAGCGCATACCCACGGAGTGGGACAATTGCCTGCGATGTGAATTCGACTTGGACAGACGAGCTTGGTAGGGATCTTTCGAAGATCGACACATCCCGACCCTGGGGTATTGAATCGAAGGCGGGCATCACTGAGTTCGTGGTTCTTTCGAGCAGCATCCACTCTCTCGTATGAACACAAAAATCAAGGAGAACAAGCTGTGAGATGCAACCGGCGTCAAAGCCTCTAGTTGAATTCGGGCTCGCCACCGCCGGTGCATCCACTCTATCGTTCGCCCAAGAACTGAACCCGTAGGCCATGAGTCCACCGCCACTACCAGCCCCGACTGAGCCGCGAGTTCCCGCGCCTCGTCCGCCAGTCGCGTCTAGGATTCTGTCGGGACTCATCGTTTTGGGCACTGGTATCGCAACACCGTTTGTCGCGATCATAGCGCTGACCATGACGTTCATTTTGTTTGGTGCGGCTACGTCATCCTCCACTACTTACACAGGTGGTGCAGGGGGACTGCTCATGTATTTCTGTTTCGTAGCTACGCCTTTCGTTTGCTTGTTCCATTTGGCGGCTGCCACCGGAGCATTGTCCTTGCGCTTGGCTCGTTGGGTTTGGCTCGCGACCTGTCTCTATACTTTGACGTGCTGGCTGGCGCTCTTGCTTCGTGCTGCTGGCGGAACGACCGATTCGACGGACGCTCATCGCTCATGGCTTCCTTTGATAGCCCTTCTCCTGGTGACTACTGTCGTCTGCCTGACGGGGGCAGTTTTGACGCTGTTCTACCGTTCCGATAGCAGCAGCATTCCACTTTATCCCTCAGGCCTTCAGCAGTGAACCATCAACCAAACGGGGCGAACAAAACGCTGGTGGCAACGGCTCGTATCAGCCGGTCGCATGAGCGGAGTCTTGCGCTCGCCGTCGCCACAGCTTAGACGGCCAAGAAACAGCTCATCATGGAGGTGCGACCCGTAGCAATAGCCGATGGCGACAAGTGGACCGCTCTGCGCAGCCTCTTGTGGCCTGATGCATCCAATTCCGCAGATGTCCGACATTACTTCCAGAGAGCGAAGCCTCTGGATGGGATCACTTTCGTGGCCGAATCACCCGAAGGAATGCTTTGTGGTTTTGCTGAATTGTCCATTCGACGTGAGTATGTGGAAGGAGCTACCACGACTCCCGTGGCTTATCTTGAAGGTCTGTTCGTACTGCCATCATTCCGGCAGAAGGGGATTGCGCGTCAGTTGATTGAGGCGTCTGAGCGATGGGCCAGAGAACAAGGCTGTCTGGAGTTTGCCAGCGACACTGTGCTGAGCAATGAGGTTAGTATTTCGGTTCATGTGGCTTGCGGCTTTACGGAAGTAGAAAGAGCTGTGGCCTTCATCAAGACATTGTAACTTCCATTGCGCCATGACACCCAAGCAAGAGGCCGAACAAAAAACAAAAGCAAAAAACAAGGTTCATCCGGGAAGTGAGCGCGCGTGGAAAGAGCTTGGAAGGCTGGAGCCTGCCTGGGGGGGAGTTGAAAACGTGTCGGAGAACGTGCGGATACGAGCCTGAAAGGCTCTGGGAGCACAGCCCAGGCTCGAAGAGCCTGGGGACTTGTCGGAATGAGTGCGGCACTCTGAAAGAGTGCGGGAGAGCTTTCGCGGGTTCTCCTGCGCTCTTTCAGAGCGCCTGGCTGACTTTTCCTGGGTCCCAGGGTTTGCGCGGCCACGCCGCTTCAACCCTGGGCTGGAATCCTTGAGGCTTTCAGCCTCTCTTTGGCATGGCGAAGCAGTGTCGAAGACTCTCCGCACCAACTTCACGGATGAACCTGAAATCCTCGCCCAGATCGAAGTTTACATGAAAGGTCTGCCACTGTGAGCTTCGAAATGGCGGCCTGATAAAGCGTGTGTGAAAAAGTTTCCGACTGATTTGCCTCACCCCGGCACCGTCGTCAGCGCGGCGGCGCTGACGGCGTCGGCGAGGGCTTCGAGCTCCTCCTTGCCGGTGACCTTGTGGCCCTGCTCGTCCTGGATGTAGATGGTGTCGATGGCGGCGCCCTTTTCGGTGTTGATGCGGGCGTGGGTGACACTGAGGCCGAGGCGGCCGACGGCCATGAACACGTCGTGGAGCAGGCCGAGGCGGTCGAGCACCTGGAGCTCCAGCACATTCTCATCCGGTGAGATGTGGTTGTTCAGATACACGCGCTGGGGCAGCTCGGCGCTGATGGCGTCGAAGGAGGACGCGGCGGCGCGTTTTTCGGCGATCTCCCGGCTGAAATCGAAGTCCGGGTCGAGGAAGGCGGCCTTTACGGCGGCCTCGACACGCTGGCGCGCGGCCTTGGCGCTGACGGCGGTGAAATTCGTGGTGCAGACGCGGAAGATGTCGAGCACGAGGTGGTCGGCGCGGCGGAAGAAGTCGGCGCTGAGGATGTTGATGCTCTGCGCGGCGAGGGCTCCGGCGACGCGGGCGAGGAGCAGGTGGCGGTCCCAGCAGACGACGGTGAGATCACTGTAGCCCTGCCCGGGGTGGTCGTCCCAGCGCATGACGGGCAGCAGGCCGGCCTCCGCCTTGTCCTCGGCGATGAGCTTCGTGAAGAACTCCCGGAACTGGCGCACATGCTCGATGATGCTCTCGGCCTCGCGGAAGTTGAAGTAGGAGGCGGGCATGTGCCGGAAGTGCGCATCGACCTCCGCCTCGAAGCCGGCGCCGAGTTTTTTGAGCACGGCGGCACGCAGCTCGTCGAGCGGGGCGTGCAGGCTGCGCATGAAGTCGGCGGGGGCCTTCATGAATTGCAGCGTGCTGTGGTAAAGCTGGCGGATGGCGGCCTCCTTGTAGCCGGTCCATGACTTGTCGCTGGTGCCCTTCGAGTCGGCGTAGGTCATGACGAGGAGCGTGTCGAGATTCTCCTTCGTGCGCACGATGCCGGCGAATTCCTCGATGACCGCGGGGTCCTCCAGGCTCTTCTGCGTGGCGGTGCGGTACATGAGCAGGTGGTTGTCCACGAGGAAGAGCAGCAGGCGGCGGCGCTCCCCCTTGATCTGGAGGCGGCGGCACACGGCGGCGGCCAGCGTGGTGCTCTCGTCGCTGTGCGTTTTCTTGTTCGCGGCGCGGCCGGCGTCATGCAGCAGCAGGGCGAGGTAGAGGATGACGGGCTGCTGCAGGTCGTGGAAGAGCTGCTGGTAGAGCTTCACGCCGGGCAGCGTGGGATCGCTGAGCTCGTCGAGCTTGTCGATGGTGCGCAGCGTGTGCTCATCAGCGGTGTAGAGATGGAAAAACTCATGCTGCACGAGGTTCGTGAGCGCGCCGAACTCCGGCATCCATTTGCCGAGGAAACCGACGCGGTGCATCTGGCGCAGCACGCGGGCGACATCGCCCTTTTGGGAGAGGATGGCCTCGAAGGTCTCGCGGTTCACCTTTGCGTAGCGGAAGGATTGATCGACGAGGCGGAAGTTGTCCTGCACGAGCTGGAAGAGGTCCGGGCTGAGGCGCAGATGGCGCTGCTGGGTGTGCAGGAAGAGGCGCATGAGGCGGTTGGGGTCCTCTTTGAAGACGTTCTTGTCCTCGGCGTCGATGCGCTCGTGCTTGCGGATGAAGCCGTCGAACTTCTCGACCTGCTTTTTGGATTTGCTGCGCGCCAGGAAGCCGCGCAGGCCGCGCCGCTGCTCCGCGTCCTCCAGCGCCTGGGGGTGAAAGCGGTCCATGATCTGGCTGCTGCGCTGGAGGATGTCCCGCGTGGCGGTGTAGTAATCATGCATGAGCGCCTCGATGCGGCGCAGGACGCGCTTGTGGCGGTAGCCGAGGTTGGAGGCCACCTGGCCCTGCAGGCGCAGGGTGAGCTGGTCCTGCGCGCGGCGCTCCGTGTAGTGCATCTCGTTGCGCACGCGGAGGATGAAGGCGTAGGCTTTCTCGATTTCCTGCCAGCCGCTCTTGGAGATGCAGCCGGCGGCCACGAGGTCCTTGGGGTTCAGCGTGCCGAGCTTCGCGTAGGTCATCCAGATGAGGTTCTGGTAGTCGCGCAGGCCGCCGCAGCCGTTTTTGACGTGCGGCTCCTGCACGAAGGGCGTGTTGTCAAACTTGGCGTGCCGTTTGGCGAGATCCTCCTGCCGCCGGCGGAGGAACTCGGCCTCGCGGCCGTTCATGCACTCCTTGTCAAAGCGCGCGCGGAACTCCTTGAAGGCCTCCTCCTGGCCGGTGAGGAAGCGCGCCTCCATGAGCGCCGTCTTTGTCTCCATGCTCTCGTTCGCGAGGTTCAGGCACTCGCCCACGCTGCGCGCGCCGTGGCCGACCTTGAAGTTCAGGTCGTAAAGGAAGAGCAGGAAGTCGCTGATGAGCTTGGCCACCTCCTTGGACACCTGGCCGCTGTTGCCGGGAAACATGAAGGTGAGATCGACATCGCTGCCGGGGCTCATCACGCGGCGTCCGTAGCCGCCGTGCGCCACCACGCTGATGTTGAGCTTTTTCCGCACCGCCGGCTCCAGCGCGGCCACGGAGTCCTCCCACAGCTCGCGGATGAGGAGGTCGATCACGTCACTGCGCATGCGGCAGGTCTCCGCGCCGCTGAACTGGGCGCGGTGGCGCTGCCGGATGCGCTGTTCCTTCAGTTTGAGGAAGCGTTTGGCGCGGCGCAGCATCTCGCCGCGCGGGTGCGGGCGCTTCTCGTCCTCCGGGAAGAATTTATCGCCGATGCGCTGGAGATGCCGCAGGTACTCGCGTTCCGTCATGCCGTGTCGCGTTTAATAAGTGATGAGCGCGTGCACCGGACCGTGCCCGCGCAGTTTTTCGCGGCCCTTGAGGAAGGAAAGCTCGATGAAAAAGGTGCTGCCCACGATCTGGCCGCCGGACTGCTCGATGAGCGTCAGCGCCGCGCCCGCCGTGCCGCCGGTGGCCAGCAGGTCATCCGCCAGCAGCACCGTCTCCCCTGGCGCGATGGCATCCTGGTGGATCTCGATCGCGTTGCTGCCGTATTCGAGGCTGTAATCCACGCCGCGCGTCATCCACGGCAGCTTGCCCTTTTTGCGCACCGGAACAAAACCGGCGTTCAGCCGCTGGGCGATCAGCGCGCCAAAGATGAAGCCGCGCGCGTCGATGCCCACGACCTTGTCCACCTTCAGCACCCCTGTGGCGTCGATCATGCCGTCAATGGCCCGCGCCATCAGCGCCGGATCGGCCAGCACGGGGGTGATGTCCTTGAAAAGAATGCCCGGCTTCGGGAAGTCCGGCACATCACGCACCGTGGCGCGGATGTGGTCGAGGGTCTGCGAATTCATGCGCGCGGATCATGGAGGAGATGCCGGGATGCGCAAGCAATGGGAACCACACTGCCTGAATTGCCTTCACCCTTGCGCGTCGCCTCCCCTTCGCGAGTATCCCCGCCCTTTTCATGCCGCTGACCTCCATTCTTCTTCTCGCAGCCACGCTGGCCTTTGCCGCGGCGGTGGTGCAGGCGTTGCTGGCGATCAAATCCGGCGCCTGGAGGCAGGCGAAGGCGCAGGTCGTGCTCATGGCGCTGGGTTTCGGCCTCCAGACGGCGTTTCTCTATCATCGCGGCCAGGAGGTGGGCCAGTGTCCCATGAAGAGCGTGGCGGACATTCTGGTCTTCATCGGCTGGAGCGTGGTGCTGCTGTATTTTCTCGTCGGATCGGGCTTCCGGCTCTCGCTCCTGGGGCTGTTCACCGCGCCGCTCGTCACGGTCATGCAGGGCATCGCGCTCGCCCAGGGATTCGGGCCGTATGCCATCAAGGGGAAGATCAACGCGCTCGTCGAGCTGCATGCGGCGGTGGCGCTCATTGCCTACGCCGCCTTCGCGCTGGGCTGCATCACGGGCGTCATGTACCTCGTGCAGGAGCGCATGCTGAAGCAGCACCGCATCCATGCCCTGTTTTATCAACTGCCGCCGATCCAGGGGCTCGCGAAGGCGATCCAGCGGCTGGTCGGCCTCGGCCTCGTGCTGCTCAGCGCGGCGCTGGGCATTTCCTTTGCCCTGCACACCCCGGTGTCGAACCCGAAGCTCGTCTTCTCCTGGATCGTGTGGGGCCTGTATGCCGTGATCTCATTTCTCATGTGGCGGCACGTCACCTCCCCGCGCCGCACCGCCTGGCTGGCCGTGCTCGGTTTTGTGCTGCCCTTCATCTCGCTCTGGATCGTCACGCATGCCTGAGCCGACTGACAACATCCGCGCCACCGGCTCGCTCGTGTGCGTGGGGCTGAACTACAAGACCACGCCCGTCGAGGTGCGTGAGCGCCTGGCCTTTCCCGAGAATGTCGTGCCGCAGGCCGTGCGGGAGATCCGCCACCTGCCCGGCTTTGGCGAAAGCGTCGTGCTCAGCACCTGCAACCGCGTCGAGATCTACGCCGCGCACCAGCTGCCGGACGGCAAAACCAGCCACGACGAGCTGCGCGACTACCTCGTGCGGCACTTCAAGCTCCAGCCGGAGCACGCCGAGGCCATGGTCCTCTACAATCTCGACGCCGCCGAGGCCGCCCGGCATCTCTTCCGTGTCGTCAGCGGTCTCGACTCGATGGTTCTCGGCGAGACGGAGATCTTCGGCCAGGTGAAGGCCGCCTACAAAACCGCCCTCGACACCGGCGCCACCGGCAAGACGCTCAACAAGCTCTTCCAGCAGGCCTTCACCGTCGGCAAGCGCGTGCGCAACGACACCATGATCCAGCGCGGCTCCACCAGCGTCGGCAGCGTCGCCGTCGATCTCGCGGAAAAGGTCCACGACCTCAAGGAATGCCGCGTCATGCTCGTCGGCGCCGGGGAGATGAGCCGCACCTGCGCGCAGAGCCTGCTCTCCCGCGGCGCAAAGAGCATCATCGTGAGCAATCGCAGCTACGACAAGGCCGTCGAGCTCGCCGCGGAGATGAAGGGGGTCGCCATGAAGTTCGACGAATGGGAGCACGCCCTGCACGAGGTGGACGTCATCATCTCCAGCACCAGCGCGCCGCATTTCGTCATCAAAAAGGACCAGATCGAGCAGGTCATGCGCCGCCGCCGCTGGCAGCCCCTGCTCATCATCGACATCGCCGTCCCGCGCGATGTCGATCCCGCCGTCAACGACATCGAGGGCGTTTATCTCTACGACATCGACGCCCTCCAGGCCATCGCCGACGAGGGCAGGCGCGAGCGCGAACGCCAGCTCGCCCTCTGCGAGCAGATCATCGAGGAGCAGCTCGCGAAGTTCGGGTTTGTGAACGCGTGAGCGCTCAGTTCGCCGGGCGCACGGCGTCCACCAGCCAGGCGCCTTCGACGAGCGCCATCTGCACACTGACTTTGATGCCGTCCGCTGCCAGCGTCAGGGTGGCCTTGCCGTCTTTGATCTTCGGCTTGCCGGCCTTGAACGGCATGGATGGAATGTCCTGGGCCTGGAGCACCGGATCGGTATCGACAAACTCCGCGGACATCGCCTTCGCGTAGGCCTTTTTGAAGGCCGGAGTCACCGCCTTGGACTCCGCGATCCACGACTTCGTGTCCTTGTTGGCCTCCACCAGCGCCACATAGCCGGCATAAAACTTTTCCGCCGCCTTGTCCGGGCCTTCCGCAGGTTCGGCGGCGATGGCAGGAAGAGAAATCCACAGGAAGGCAAGGACGATGAGACGGATGGCGTGGCGGGACATGGGCCGGAACAAATCGCCAAAGCCGGCTTTCGGCAACAGGATGAACTGGCCTTTTGGCGCTGGTTGCGCTCCAATGGCCGCCTGTGAGGGACGCCCTGGAAGATCTGGAGAATTTTGTGACGGAAGTGGTGGTGCATAACCGCCGCGGCATCCGCGCGTCCCTGCTGCGCGTGGCCTTCCGCGGGCTGGCGGTGGTGTACTCCGGCGCGGTGTCCCTGCGGCTCATGCTGTACCGGGAGCGCTTCATTCACGACCATCACCTGGGCGTGCCGGTCGTCAGCGTGGGCAATCTGACCGTCGGCGGCACGGGCAAAACGCCGGTGGTCGAACTCCTGGCGAAGGCCTTGCAAGAAAAGGGCCGCCGCGTGTGCATCCTGAGCCGCGGCTACAAGTCCAAGCGCCAGAAGAAGCCGCCGCTCCTCCAGCGTGTCGGCGCCAGGCTGGGCCTGGCGGAAAAACCGGCCGAGCCGCCGCCGCGCATCGTGAGCGATGGCGAAAACGTGCTGCTCGACTCCCACGTGGCCGGGGACGAGCCCTTCATGCTGGCGCGGAACTGTCCGGGCGTGCCCGTCGTGGTGGACAAGAACCGCGTGAAGGCCGGCGCGCACGCCATCAAGCACCTGGGCGCGGATGTGCTGCTGCTGGACGACGGTTTGCAGTATCTGAAGCTCAAGCACCGCCACGACATCGTGCTGATCGACAAGACGGCGCCCTTTGGCAGCAACGGCCACATGCTGCCGCGCGGCACGCTGCGGGAGCCGCCGCGCAACCTGCGCCGCGCCAGCTACATCTTCATCACCAAGAGCGACGGCGACAGCGACGACCTCGTGCGGCAGATCCGCCGTTACAACAAGGCGGCGGAGATCATCGAGTGCCGTCACCGGCCGATGCACTTCGAAAACGTCCATACCGGTGAAAGGATGCCGCTGGAGGAGATGCGCGGGAAATTCGTCGGCGCGCTCAGCGGCATCGCCGTGCCGGAGAGCTTTGAAAACGGCCTGCGCCGCCTCGGCGCGCGCGTGGAGGTCACCGCGCGCTTTGCGGACCATCACCGCTTTCACGGGCCGGAGATCACCCAGTTCATCGAGCGCTGCCAGCGGCGCGACGTCCACTGCATGGTCACCACGGAGAAGGATTATGTGCGTTTCCCGGCACTGCCGCCCACGGACGTGCCCTTCTACTTCATGCGCGTGCAGATCGAGATCGTGAAGGGCCGCGAGGTCTTCGACAAGCTGGTGCGCCTCATCGCCGAGCCGCGCCATGTGCCCCCGGGCATCCTCCCGGCTGATTTCATGGAGGCGACGTGATGGACGCACCGAATCCAGCCCCGAAAGGTAGGGCGCTTCGTCCCGAAGCGCCGCCGCAGGCTCCTGGTGATCGAAAAAGCTCCGAGGACGCTCGCGGCGGGCTGGGACAGCCCGCCCTGCCTGTGCGCGTCCTGAAGGTGGACGCCGCCGGAACGGCGCGCGAGGTGGCGGACATCGCCGCGCGGGAGGAACCGCTCGAGATCCGCGTCGAAGGCCGCGCCGTGGCCGTGGTGATGCGCACGCCGGGCCACGACGAGGAACTCGCCGCCGGTTTCCTCGTGAGCGAGGGCGTCGTGAAGCATCCGCGTGACATCCTGGAGGTCTCGCAATGTCCGAGCGTGAACAACAAGCACGGCAACGTCGTGGATGTGCTGCTCGGCGGCGCGGTGGTGAACTGGGACTCGCTCACGCGGCATGTCTTAAGCGCGTCGAGCTGTGGTTTGTGTGGCAAAACGAGCATCGAGAGCGTCTTCGGCCAGTTTCCGCCCGTCACGGCGGATTGGAGCGTGTCGCCGGAACTGATCGCCTCGCTGCCGGACAAGCTGCGCGCCACGCAGGAGACGTTTTCCAAGACAGGCGGCCTGCATGCCTGCGCCATCTTTGATCTCGATGGCCACCTGCTCGTCTCCCGCGAGGACGTGGGCCGCCACAACGCGCTCGACAAGATCCTCGGCCACGCGCTCATGCACGGCCTGCTGCCGCTGGACCGCCACATCCTGCTGCTGAGCGGCCGCGTGTCCTTCGAGATGATCCAGAAGGCCCTCGCCGCCGGCGTGCCGCTCGTCGCCGCCATTTCCGCCCCCAGCAGCCTCGCCATCGACTTCGCGTGCGACGCCGGCCAGACGCTCATCGGCTTCCTGCGCGGCGGGACGATGAATGTTTACACGCATGAGCGGCGATTGAGGACGCTATGAAACTCCAGCCGGTTCAATTCACTGTCTTCGTCATCTGGGCCGCGCTCATCATCGGTCTGGTCACGATGGCCTTTGTCATCACGGTGCAGGACGGCACGCGGTCGGAGGAATCGCTCTCGTCCATCTTCGCGCTGGTCGCAGGCGTGAATTGCGCGCTGTCGTTCGTCGTGCGGCACTTCATGCTGGGCGGGTTTCGCAAAGGCACGCTATCGCTCGACACGCCGCAAGGGCAGGGCGCTTACATCACGGGTCACATCATCGTCTTCGCGCTCAGCGAGAGCATCGGTGTGCTGGGATTCGTCAATGGCCTGAACTCGCGCGGCGAGACGGACGCGTGGCTGCCCTTCATCGGCGGCTCGATCCTGCTGCTGCTCGTCCACATCCCGCTGCCATCGCGGTTTGTGCCGCAGAATCGGCGCATCTGACTCATGAACCGCTACTTCGACTTCAACGCCACCACGCCGCTGCTGCCGCAGGCGCGCGATGCATGGCTGCGTGCGAATGAAAAGCACTGGCACAATCCTTCGAGCCTTTACCGCGACGCGGGCATCGCCAGCCAGATGCTGGAGGCGGCGAGGGAACGGCTGGGTGATCTGCTCGGTGTCGATGCCGGGCGGATTGTTTTCACCTCCGGAGCCACGGAGGCCAACAACATGCTCTTTTCCGCCTTCGCCGGCCAGCCGACCGCGATCTCGACCATCGAGCATCCGAGCGTGCGGGAGGCGGCGCGGCATTGGACGAAGATGCGCGAGTTTGACGCGCGCGGCGACATTCCTGACGCGGCGCTCGTCTCCGTGATGGCCGCGAACAACGAAAGCGGCGAGCTTTTGCCCTGGCGCGAGCTGGCGGAGCGATGCCGCGAAAAAGGCATCCCGTTTCACACGGACGCCACGCAGTGGATCGGCAAGCTGGCGGCGGATTTCGGCGCGTGTGACTACATCACGGGCAGCGCGCACAAATTCGGCGGGCCGAAGGGCGCGGGCTTTTTGGTGCTGCGCGATGAAAACGAGCAGATGAGGCTGATTCGCGGCGGTCCGCAGGAAAACGGCCGCCGCGCAGGCACGGAGAACTTCCCGGCCGTCGAGGCGATGGTGACCGCGTTGGAGACGATCACGCCCCAACTCGCGTCATGTGATGATTCAGGCCGAAACGCCCTCGAATCGGCGCTGCGTGCCGTTTTTCCGGGCCTGCGCGTCATTTCAGCGGAGGTGCCGCGGCTTTGGAACACCTCGCTGTTTGTCATGCCGCGTCACGAGAACTTGAAATGGCTCACGCGGCTTTCGCGTCGTGGTTTCAGCATCTCGACAGGCAGCGCGTGCAGTTCCGGCAAGGAAGGATCGTCCGTCGTGGTCACCGCGCTGGGCGCGACGCCGGAGGAACTGCGCCGCGTCGTACGCGTGAGCGGCGGGTGGGAGACGACGAAGGAAGAATGGCTGGAACTGGCGTCGGCGTTCGCAGAAGCGGGTGCGGAGCTGGATGCGGAAGCCAACGCGCGCGCAAATCAGAACCCGATGGCGTAAAAGCGCCCGTCGGAGACCTGCTCCGCTTCCTGGAGGGTGATCCAGCGTTCTTTGAAGTCCTCGCCCCAACTGTCGCTGAAGGCCATTTCATTGGTGTCCTTGTTGTAGCCGATGATGAGGACGATGTGGCGCGTGTCCTTGTCCTTGGGCAGGCTGTTGGCCGCGGCGGCCTCGGTGACCTTGGTCTTCCACTCGGCCCAGTTGGTGACGCTCTTGCGCTCCTGCGTGCGCTTGTTGGCAGTCTCGTTGAAGTTCTTCGTGCTGCACAGGGTCCACATGATGGGGAGGCCTTTGTCGATGTACTTGGCGATCTCCTTGATCTTGAGCTCGCCCTGCCAGGAATCAAAGGAGCGGCGCTTGCTGCGGATCTGCGAGGCCATGCCGTTGAGCATCATGTCCGGGTTGGTGCCGCCGCCAAAGCCGGTCTGGCCTGCGTTTGCGAGGATGTACATGTCCGCCGGGATGCCGAGGTAGCGCATGGCGCGCTCCGCCGTGGCGGGGGCGCAGTAGCCCTTCGGGCCTTGATCGACCATGGGGATGTCGCCGATGACGACATCGCCACCTTCACGCTTTTCCACATTCGCCAGCGCGCGTGAGCGGATGATGGTGTCCGTGACGCTCTCGACCTTGCCGCCCGCGTCGGCAAAGGCGGTGGTGACGATCTGCACGCCGACGTACTCGCCCTCCGCCTCCGCCAGCAGGATGGCATGGCCGCGCCAGTCCCAGCGCTGCATGTTCATGCGTCCCGCCTTTTCGCCGAAGCGCTCCTTCTTCGGCTCGCCGAGCACCTTGGTGAGCGTGGCGGCGATCGCGGTGACATCCTTGTCCATGGCGGTCTTGACGATCTGAGCGGCCTTCGCCGGTGGTGTGTCGCGGTCAAAGTGCATCTCCCCCCCGCCGCTGGCGCTGAAAAGATCTCCCTTGTTCGCATAGACGAGCGAGAAGCCGGTGACCTTGTCATTCTCGGCATACATGGCCACGGAATAGGGATGCGCGCCAAACAACTGGTAATCGTCCTTGGTGTACGCGCGGTAGCTGGTGGAGGTCTTGGTCTTGGACTCTGGCGGGAGGTTCAGCCGCTTCGCCACCTCCTCCGCGGAGCTTTCCCAAAGCATCGTGTCACTGAAAAGGGGCTGGCCGGCTGCTTCGTTCAGCGCGCCGGTCGCGGGTCCGGCAGCCGGTTTGGGTGCGACGGCGGCCGTCTTGAGATACTCCTGATCGGCGCTGGAAAGCGTGGCAATGGCAAAGGTGTACTGCTGGCCGTTGGCCATCTGGATCGTCACATTCGGGCCGTTGATGCCGACGAGCCGGGCCTGGATCGCCTTGCCCTGCGCGTTGGTGAAGGTTCGCAGCTCCGGGGACTGCGCGCCGGCGTGGACGCAGAGCAGGCTGAGGGCGAGGAGAAGGCGGGCAGGAGGTTTCATGCGGCGTGATTGTAGCGGGAAACCTGCAACGCGGTCAAGGTGCGTGCCATTAGCGAAACTTCCTCCGCCCGCGGCCGTTCCACCCGGCCCATGAAGCGCCTCCTCGTCCTCTTCTCCGCCCTTGTTCCCGTTTTTGCGCAGCAGCCTGACCTTTTCAGGATCTGGGATCGCAATGGCGACGGCAAACTCAGCCGGGAGGAGCTGCCGGAGGGCGCGCGGAGAAATTTGGAGCGCGTGGACCGCGATGGCGATGGTTTTGTCTCCAAGCAGGAGCACGAGGCCGCGCCGCAGCGGCTGCGGCAGGACACCAAGAGCCCGCCCCAGCGCCGACTGCCCGAGAATGTCGAGGCGCGCCTGGACATCCCCTACGCGGACACGGAGAACCCGCGCCAGCGGCTCGACTTGTATCTGCCGAAGGAGCGGCAGGGCGGCAAAGCGCTGCCGGTGGTCGTGTTCATCCACGGCGGAGGGTGGAAGGCGGGCGATAAATCCGGAGGCATCGGCAACGTGGGGCGTTTCGTGAGCAGCGGGCACTACGCGGGCGTCTCGGTGGGCTACCGGCTCACGAACGAGGCGCGGTGGCCGGCGCAGATCCACGACTGCAAGGCGGCGATCCGCTGGATCAAGGCGCAGGCGAAGGAACTGGGCCTCGATGCGACGAAAATCGCTGTGTGGGGCTCCTCCGCAGGCGGGCACCTGGTGTCCTTTCTCGGCACCAG
Organism: Verrucomicrobiaceae bacterium; assembly: GCA_015075365.1. Lineage (GTDB taxonomy): Bacteria > Verrucomicrobiota > Verrucomicrobiia > Verrucomicrobiales > Verrucomicrobiaceae > Prosthecobacter. Next base: position 1,701,908 of record JABTUN010000001.1, on the reverse strand, counting down.
CGGCGATGTGAAGGAACTTGAAGGCACGCTGGGCAAGCACACGGACCAGGACAGCAAGGTCACCTGTGTGATCAATTTCTTCGGCCCGGAGAATTTCCTCACGATGGTCTCGCAGGAGAGCACGGTGGACCGCACGACGCCGGATTACCCCGAGGCGCTGCTGCTGGGCGGCCGCGTGCAGGACAAACCGGAAGCGGCGAAGGAAGCCTCTCCTGTGACGCATGTGTCCGCAGGCGACGCGCCGGTCCTCACCGCGCACGGCACCAAAGACCCGCTGGTGCCGTACGCGCAGGCCGTGGAGCTCGACGCGGCGCTCAAAAAAGCTGGTGTGGAATCACTGCTCATCGAAATGACCAACGGCGGGCACGGCTTTCGCAGCCCGGAGCTCGACATGCGTATCGAGAAGTACCTCGACAAGCACCTGCGCGGCATCGCGGCGGAGATTTCGACAGCACCGATTCCGGTGGAGGCGCCGCGACGGTGACTCTCCACAGACAAAATGCGGCTTGAAGAGCCCTGCTTTCCCCCGCATGACACGCGGGCCTGTTGAACCAGAAGGCTCGCTGCCATGATGAACCAACCCCATCGCCTCCGCCGGACGTTCTCGTTGCAGACGCGGCTTCTCGCGTCGTTTTCCGCCTGCGCGCTGCTCGGTGCCTGTGCCACGCGCCACTCGAAGAACGAGCTCGGCGCCGCGTGGCCTGCGGCGGAGCCTGTGGTGAACCTGGACGCGTATGAGAGCGTGCAGCGACGGCCCGGACAGCGCAGTGACATTGCCGTGGCGGTGGCGATCTCCGGAGGCGGCATGCGTGCGGGGAACTTCGCCGCGGGCGTGCTCACGGCGCTGGAGTCCGTGCCGGTGACAGGCGTGGGTGGTGCGCGCTCGAACCTGCTGCGGGAAGTGGATTACTTCTCCACGGTCTCCGGCGGCGGCATGGCGGCGGGCTCCTACATGGCACGCCTGCTCGATTACCACCGCCAGCACCCGGAGGATGAGACGGCGGCGGGTTTCTCGTTCGCGCGGACGGAGAGGATCAACGGTGAGGACGGCTGGCGGGAGGCCCTGTCGAAAAACTACCAGTCCTCCCTCGTCGGCTCGTTTTTCAATCCGCTGATGCTCGGCGAGCTCGACCGCGGCGACATCCTCGAAAGCCGCCTCGACAAGCAGGTGCTCGGAAGGCGCGGCGGACGCTCGCTGACGCTGCGGGATGTCTTTGTACCGCGTGGCGGGGGCGTGCCGCGCGTGCCGTATTGGGTCGCCAATGCCACGGTGTATGAAAACGGGGCGATTTTTCCCTTCACGCCGGACATCCTCGCGGAGTACTCGGTCAACGGCTGCAAGCACGCCCTGCGCAGCCGGGCGCTGGGTGATCCGTATGATCTGCCGCTCGCCGTGGGGATGAAGGCGAGCGCCTCCTTCCCCGTGGCCATCCCGCCCTCCACCTTGAAGAGCGCCCGCGATCCGCGCCATCCGCGGCTGCATCTCATGGACGGCGGCGTGGCGGACAATCTGGGCATCGTCACCGCCTTGCGCCTGCTGCGGCAGGACAAGGCCGCGCGGAAGGTGCTCATCGTGATTGATGCCTACAACGGCCGCACGGAGCCGTTCTCGAAGCGCGGCAACCGCCCCGGCATGGTCCTCGCCGCCCTGCGCACCACTTCCATCTCGCTCGACTCCTCCCACCAGCGCGTGCGGAACCTCCTGGGCATCGCGTCCGCGCAGAGCGCGGTGCAGTACGCCGTGCTCGACTTCCACCAGGCGCTGCGCGGCCCGGCCCCGCAGGCGGAGGCGGCGGACGAAAACGCCAACGCCCTTGCCACAGACGATCCGTCGGCCAGTTCCAGCCTGCACGAGGACGACATGAGCCCGCAGTCCGTGCAGGCCGTGTTCACCCAGGCGCTCGGTGTCGGCACCTGGTTCAAAATTGGCGACGACACGCAGGAGGTGCTCCTCAAAGCCGGTGAGAACGCGATCTATCACTACGACGCGTCCGGGAAGAAGGCCTTGCTGCCGGAGATGAGGCGCGTGCGGGGGATGTTTTGAATTCGGTCGCCGCGGAGCCCTCCGCGGCGTTGCAGGGCTCCGAAACCGCTGCTAGCTCAGCAGAGCCATGCCAACCCCTGCTTTCCATTACCAACCCCTGCTCGAACTCGGCACCGACGACACCGAATACCGCCTGCTGACAAAGGATCATGTCCGCGTCGAAAAACTCGGCGATAAGGAGATGCTCGTCGTCGATCCCGAGGCGCTCACGCTGCTGGCGAACCAGGCGTTTCATGACATCAATTTCTTCCTGCGCCCGAAACACCTGAAGCAGGTCGCAGCCATCCTCGATGACCCGGAAGCGAGCGAAAACGACCGCATGGTGGCGCTGACGATGCTCAAGAATGCCGACGTGGCCTCCGCGGGCCTGCTGCCCTTCTGCCAGGACACCGGCACGGCCATCATCATGGGCAAAAAAGGCCAGCAAGTCTGGACCGGCGGCGGTGACGAGGCCGCGCTGTCGAAGGGCGTCTATCTCGCTTACACGGAGAACAACCTGCGCTACTCGCAAAACGCCGCGCTGAACATGTTCGACGAGAAGAACACCGGCACCAACCTGCCCGCGCAGCTCGATTTGTATGCCACGGATGGCGACGCTTATAAGTTCCTCTTCATTGCCAAAGGCGGCGGCTCGGCGAACAAGGCCTTCCTGTATCAGGAAACCCGCGCCGTGCTCAATCCGAAGAGCATCGTGAAGTTTTTGACCGACAAAATGGTCACGCTCGGCACCGCCGCGTGCCCGCCTTACCACCTCACCTTCGTCATCGGCGGCACCTCGGCCGAATCGACGATGAAACACGTCAAACTCGCCTCCACGAAGTATTACGACAACCTGCCCACCACCGGCAACGAGCACGGTCGCGCCTTCCGCGATGTCGAGCTGGAGGCGCAGATGCTCCAGGCCGCTCGCGAGTGCGGCATCGGCGCGCAGTTTGGCGGGAAATACTTCGCGCTCGACGTGCGCATCATCCGCCTGCCGCGCCACGGCGCGTCCCTGCCCATCGGCATCGGCGTTTCGTGCTCCGCCGACCGCCAGGCGAAGGGCAAGATCACGCGTGACGGCGTCTTTATCGAAAAACTCGAGACGAACCCGCTGCAATACATCCCCGAGGAGCTGCGCCACCGCAAAGACACCAACGCCGTGCGCATCGACACGAACCGCCCCATGGCCGAGATCCGCGCCGAGCTGAGCAAGTATCCCACCACCACGCGCCTCCTCATCAACGGCCCCATCATCGTCGCCCGCGACATCGCGCACGCGAAGCTGAAGGAGATGCTCGATGCCGGCAAGCCGTTGCCGGATTACTTCAAGAACCACCCCGTCTATTACGCCGGCCCCGCCAAAACACCCGCCGGCATGCCCAGCGGCAGCTTCGGCCCCACCACCGCCGGCCGCATGGACAGCTACGTCGATCTCTTCCAAAGCCACGGCGGCAGCATGATCATGATCGCCAAAGGAAACCGCGGCCAGCAGGTCACCGACGCGTGCAAGAAGCACGGCGGCTTCTACCTCGGCAGCATCGGCGGCCCCGCCGCGATCCTGGCGAAGGAAAACATCAAGAAGGTCGAAGTCGTCGAGTTCCCCGAACTCGGCATGGAGGCCATCTGGAAGATCGAAGTGGAGGACTTCCCAGCCTTCATCCTCATTGATGACAAGGGGAACGACTTCTTCCAAAGCGTCGGGCCGGGGTGCTCGGTGAAGCATTGATTTCACCGAGCCGGATGATCAGATCACCCGCCGCTTCAAAAGTCTCATCTCCAACATCAAGCGGGAAAACATCCCCGCCGTCGAGCTGGCGGAGACGCTTCACAGTCTGCTCAGCTCCGGTGCCGCCGCGTCCCAGCGCGAACTCGCCCGGCAGATAGGGAAGAGCGAGCAATGGATGTCCGGCATGCTCCGCGTGCTGGAGCTGCCCGCCCGCCTTCAGGAGGAGCTGCGCAGCACACCCGGCATCGGCTACGAAATGGCCCAGCGCATCGCGCAGGTGGGGGACTCGCAGTTTCAGGAACAGCTCGTCACCGCCGCCGTGGCAGGGGAGAGCGTGGGCCGCATCCGCGAGCGCATCGCCAGCTTCCGCACCACCCAGGGCTCCACGTCGTCATCCCGACCCAAGACACGCACCAGCCAGCTCATCCAGCTCACGCATCGAGAGGGGAATTGCGTCGCCAGCCTTCGTGCCAAACGCAAACCCGGAGCCCAGGAAGCCATGCTGGAGGCCCTCCGCCAGCTCGCCGAACAGGTGAGGGCCGACGACAGCCTGCGGTGAGTCCAGGCCTCCATTCCTGCCCCTCGACAAATCCGCCGGGGCTTGATACAATCCATCCATGACAGCCACATTGGAACGCATCAAAAAAGACATCCAAACGCTCGAGCCAGAGGAGCTGGATGATTTGCTTCGCGATATTCGGAGCAAGTATGAAATGCCGTCATTCGATGTCGATGAAGCGGCGCAGATCGAGGCCGAGTGGGACAAAGAGATCGCTGAACGAGTGAAGGAAGTTGAGGAAGGCCGCGTCGAGCTGGTTTCAGGCGAGGATTTCAGCCGTCACGTCGATCACCTTTACGCCAAGCACGGCCTCAGACGTTCACAGGCCGCATGACCGGATTCAGCATCCATCCGCAGGCCATCACCGAGTTCGACGAGGCGTTCGAGCATTACTTGGAGATCGATCCCGAGCTGGGTGCCTCATTCGAGCAGACCGTCTTCAAGTATATCCAGGAGATCGTCGCCGCGCCTCTGCGCTTCAGCATTCGCAAACCACCCACTCGTCGGGTCAATCTCACGCCTCGCTTTGGAGCCTACTACATCGCCTACATGATCTGGCGGGACAAACCTGTCATCCTTGCCATCGCCCACGGCGCACGCCGCCCTTACTACTGGCGGAAGCGCATCAGCGAATCGAAGAAGCTCTTCTGAAACGACACCACACCGCGCCAAAGGCGTCAAGACCACCGATCTTACCAGGGCTGCTGCGAAGCAGCTCTTTTGCTTTTCACACACCGTAGCGGCGATTGCCAATCGTCGAGCCAATCATCAAAGACACCGTCAAAACTACGGCTGACCGAAACTGGGCCTCAAGGACACCGGCTGTCCGAAAAGCCTTGTTTGAGGCCGTGAAAGTGTCCTTGAGTCGGGAAACAAATATTCTGCGACATGCTTTTCCACAGCCATTTCCGCTCTCCCAACATCCACGAGGCCCTACATCCACCCCTATTTACATGGTATGTAGGGGTGCGCGAAAAAATCGCGGCGAGTGCTGCCGCACCGACAACGGTTTCAAGGCTTCACTGAGCCGCGAATCGCCGCCAGACCTTGTCACGGGTGCCCCCACGTGTTCGGGCTGAACGCCCGACTTCACGCGGTTTCCTACGGCGACAAGGACTTGATCGACCTGCGGATAAAGGTCATGGCCAGCACCGGGCTACCCGCCCTCGGCCAATGACCAACCGCGTGAAGTCGGCCGCTCCGGCCAGCCGGCTGAAAAGCCGGACTGCCCTCGCCCTTCACACGTGGGGGCCACGACGTGTGCAATTGCATTTCACATGCTGTTTGCCTACAAAGCACTATTCGCCTTAATGCGTCCTACTGACTGTGGCATTACAATCCCACTTAACACGTCGGCAGGACAAATGAAAGGCTCAAAAAAGATCCACAAGAACACCCTGACAGGACAACAAGGGGTTAACCTGATCGCAACTACAGTTAACGACATGGGATTCTTGTGGTCCCCTACCGGTGGAGCTTCGGACGCGGGAATTGACGGGTTTATTGAAATTCGAAACCCCGAGACTGGAGATGCCACAAACTTGATCATTCAGGTTCAAAGCAAGGCCACCTTGCACAATTGGGACGGCGAAACCCCTACCTCGTTTGAGTTCCGGTGTGATGACCGAGATATTGATTACTGGTTGCAAGGCAACGCACCCGTGATTCTTGTGGTTTCGAAACCAAAAAACCAAGAGGCTTACTGGGTATCCGTGAAGGACTACTTCAGCGATCTCAATCGGCGGAAGACCAAGAAAGTCATTTTCAATCGGGAAACGCAACGATTCACGTCAAAGTGCTCAGATGAGCTCGTTCGCCTAGCTGCGCCTAAAGACTCGGGCCTCTACTTGGCACCTCCTCCACTTGAAGAGACTCTTGTGTCAAACCTTCTACCAATTAGCCGGTATGCACAAAAGATCTTTCGTGCAGACACCCATCACCGTGGACACAAAAGTGTTTGGGATAGTCTTGGCGAAAGAAAAGCTCAATACGGGAAAGCATGGTTCTTAACGGATAAGCAAATAGTCAGCTTTCATGACCTTAGAGCCCAGCCATGGAAAGATGAATGCGACCAAACAACCGTCGAAGAATTCCACTCCGACGAGTGGGCTTTCTCGAACGATCCGATTAAAAAGGCAGAGTTTATAAGGTTGCTCAAACTCGCATTGAGTCATGATCTAAACAGCCGCTGGATGAACTACTACCAACCAAAAAATGGTAATGCAGTCATGTATTTCGCGAAAACAAAAAACCTTGAGCCTCGCGAAATAACTTGGAAGCGACACAAAGAAGCAACCAGAACGGTATTCGGGCCGCACCATGGAAAAAAAGATCCTTCCAAAGTGATGTATTATAGACATCTCGGCTTTGAACCATCATTCGCAAGATTTGAAGGGCAGTGGCACCTGCAAATAACTCCAACCTATCACTTCACAAGTGACGGCAAAATTTCATCACGCTATCGTGACAGCTACTTGAAAGGAATCAAAAGGATCGAAAAACATCAGGCAGTTCGTGACAATGTTGAGTTCTTGGCCGCCTATTTGGTTGATCAGGATCTATTCTCTGGCGAACGTCTTTTGACTTTCTCGCCCCTACGCAGGTTCGTCGCAGATTTTGGTATTCCAGAACAGGACTGGGTCAGTCGAGCAGACGATGAGGAAATGGCCAGCCTTGGCCACCAATGTGAAACCATAACCTTCACACTTGAATGAAAGTTGAACTCCTCCAAGAGCCTGAACTTCAGTTTGGAGCAGGACGCCACGTCGATATTCGTTTTGGCCTTCGCAACTATGGGCCAATCACTTTTGATGACCCGCTAGCCCCCAAAGAGATCCGTTTGGGATTGGTTGGGACTTCGGTTACTATCGAAGGGGTCAAGGAATGGCTTGCGAACTGTCGCGGAGGATTAGCTGCGAAGGCATCAAAAAAGCCAAACCTATTTCCGAGCTTTCCTGGTTTTGGCTCTGAAACTTGTTTCAAATGCGACTGGGTTAGCTCTGAGAAGCTAGAGGCAAGTATCCACAACCGAGAAATTGAAGCAATCATCAAGACATGCAGCCGAACAGAAGGGATTCCAAAGCTGGTGGACCTCTTCATCAAGGAGGCACAACGTTTATGCGAAAAAGGGGTGGTCGACGTTATTGTTTGTGCGCCCCCAAAAGAACTTTTGGAATTTGTAGACGAAGGCCCCACTTCTGTGAGTGAGGAAGACGTTGACGAATCGCGTGATGAGCAAGACGACGATGAAGAACCAGTTTTCGGCACCGATTTTCACGACATGCTCAAAGCAAAAGGACTGTCGCTAGCTAAACCGATTCAGATGGTTCGGCCTGCTACATACGACGAAACCGTTACTGTCACCACTTTTAGAGGCCAAGTTAGAAGAGTGCAGGATCCTGCGACAAGGGCTTGGAACTTTCACACTGCTTTGTATTACAAAGCCGGCGGAACTCCTTGGCGGCTAGCGAGATCACCTTCAGAGTATCAATCGTGTTTTATCGGTATTAGTTTCTATCGCAGCCGTGATAAACAACGCGTATTCACAAGCGTGGCCCAGGTTTTCAATGAGCGAGGAGAGGGTATGATTCTTCGCGGTGGTGAGGCAAAGAAGTCGGAAGATGATCGCCAAACGCATCTCGAACGGGAGGATATATCTGCCCTCATTCACAGATCGTTAACAGCCTTTCATCAAGAGCACCGACACTGGCCTGCCCGGGTTGTTGTGCACAAGACTTCCTTGTTCAATCAACAAGAGATTCTTGGATGTGACGATGCGCTTTCAAAGCTTGGAATTGCGTCACGAGATCTAGTTACGGTATCTGACTCATTCATCAGGCTGTTTCGCCAGGGACTTTACCCTCCTTTACGGGGGACACTTTGGTCCCTTGATGACAAGCAAAGCATTCTTTACACCCGAGGAAGCATTGATTTTTATCAAGTATATCCCGGCATGTATGTTCCAAGAACACTGTCGATAGTTAGCGCTGACGTTGAGCAGTCTGCGAGGTCGCTTGCTCGTGAGATTCTGGCATTGACGAAGATGAATTGGAATAACACACAGTTTGATGCGGCCTACCCGATTACAATCAAGGCCGCACGGCAGGTTGGAGGCATCCTCAAATACTTGGATTCTGATTCTCGCATACAAGCTGGATATGCTTTTTACATGTGAGGTCTCGAACTAATCTGCCTCAGTGGAAACACAATCCATGCTATACTGACCTGACCCTTCAGCCGTCGAGGCCAGTTGCCGTTACCCGCCTGGCTCGATCCAACAGACGTTTGCCGGGTGACTTGCCGGGCGGGCACCCAATTTGACGAGGGGGTGATCTCTGGCCTGGTTTTCATTCATGTTCCTTTCTGGAGCGGCGGCTGGCCTGGGCGGCGTGAACACAGCCATGAACGAACACGATCTTCACATCGGCATGAGGCATGTCTGGGGCGGCGAGCAGCCGTTTGGCTTCAACCTGGCTGATGCCGGCTACCACACCTACATCATCGGCAAGACGGGCTCCGGGAAGACCACGCTGCTGCGCAATCTCATCCTCCAACTCATCCAGCAGGGCCACGGCGTCGGCCTCATCGACCCGCATGGCGATCTGGCGGAGGATTTGCTGCTGCACATCCCGCCGCAGCGGGCCGAGCAGACGGTCTATTTTCACCCTGGCGACCTCGATCACCCCATCGGGCTCAGCCGAGCGAGACAGTCAGCCGAAGGCTGTCCGAAGGGTGAGCGCAGCGAAGCAACGTCGCGGAGCGACCGGGAACCACCGGAACCGGGCCGCCCCACCATCCCCGACACGGGATGCGCCCTGGCAGGGGCGCGAGGAGTGAGCGAATGACATCCGGCGATGTTTACCACTAGACCCGAGTGCCCTTCTCGCGCCCTTCCAGGGCGCGGCGGTTTGGGGTGGTAGGGCGTGCTGATCCGGTGGTTGCACCACCGGCTCATTTCTCGCGTGCCTCCGGCACGGGACCGGGGGATGCCGAATGGCATGTGATGGGCTTCTTTCGTACCTCTGGCACGGCCCCAAATCCACCGTCCCACTCCGAAATTCATTCTTGCAGCCCTCCACCCGATCTGAAACGATCCTGCATGGCTTCGACGCATCTCTCGTGGCACTACCATCTCGTGTTCAGCACGAAAAATCGGGAACCCTGGCTCTCGCCGACGCATCGGCAACGTGTTCACTCATCCATCGGCGGCATGCTTCGCAACATGGACGGCGTGGCGCATGCGGTGGGCGGCACAGGCAATCATATCCACATCGCCGCCGGTCTGCGCGCGACGCATTGTCTCGCCGATGTGATGCGGGAGGTGAAGAGCGAGTCCTCACGCTGGATTCACGAGGAACTGCGGCCGGCGGGCTTTGCGTGGCAGGAGGGTTACGGAGCCTTCACCTTTGCCGCGCCCGATTTGGAGGCCGTGCGGGCCTATGTGCTGAACCAGGGGGAGCATCATCGTGTGAAGACGTTTCAAGAGGAATACGTGGCGATGCTGAAACGCGGGCTGGCGGCCTATGAGGAGCGGTTTTTGTGGTAGGGCGGGCCTCTTGCGCTGATTCCGGTGATCCTTGAGAGCTGCGCCACCTTCATCTCCGGCGCGCGAGGCAAGGTGGCAGGTCGATTTCACGCCTGTGGCCGGGCTTTCCATTTTGACACCCCGCCGCCTTCGCACCATCTGCGCGGGTGCCCGCCACCGACCTTACTCTCGCCCTCGCCGCTGTCCCCGGAGTGCCGGCGCATGCGGTGCGTGCGCTGGCGAAGGAGGGCATCAGTACGATGGCGGATGTCGTGTGGCATCTGCCGTCGCGGCATGAGGACCGGCGGCGGATGGAGGCGCTGGCGTTTCAGGAGGCGCTGACGCCTTCCTGCCATCATGTGATCGTCACGAAGTGCGCGAACAAGTTCTTCGGTCGCGGCAAAGGCACCTTTGAGGCGGTGGTGCAGCAGGCGGGCGGCTTGCTCGGCCAGCAGCTCACGCTGCGCTGGTGGAACATGCCGTGGCTGTCCAAATCGCTCGCCGAGGGCATGGAGCTCATCATCTACGGCGTCATCAAGGACTTCAAAGGCCGCCTCTCCATCGTCCATCCCGAATACGAGATCATCAAAGGCGGTGGCGATGACGAGGCCGCCACGATCCACACCGGTCGCATCACACCGATCTACCGCCTGCGCGGCGGCATGACGCAGAAGGCGCTGCGCGTGGCCGCGTGGCATGTCTTCCAGCATCTGCCGCCCGATTTCATCGACGACCTGCTGCCGAAGCCATCCGAGCAGGGCGAGTTCGCCGGCATGACACGCGCGAAAGCCCTGCGCGAGGTGCATTTTGCCACCAGCAGTGAAGTCCTCGCCGTCGCGCGACGCTATCTGGCCCTCGAAGAATTCTACGGCTACCAGCTTCGTGTGGCGCAAAGACGTCGCCGCATGCTCGATGCAGGCGGAAGAGCCCAAAAAGGCACCGGCGAGCTGCTGCGTGATTTTTTCGCCGAGTTGCCCTTCCAGCTCACCGACGCTCAACAGCGTTGTTTGGATGAAATCCATCGCGACATGGCCTCCACCGCCCCGATGAACCGCCTGTTGCATGGCGATGTCGGCAGCGGCAAGACCGTGGTGGCCTTCGCCGCGATGCTCCGCGCTATAGAAAGCGGTGCTCAGGCCGTGCTGATGGCACCCACGCAAATTTTGGCCGAGCAACACGCCCGCACCGCCGAGAAGTGGCTGGAGCCGCTGGGGTTGCGTATTGCGCTGCGCACCGGATCCAAGCGTGAAGATGGTGGTGTTGAGCTGTTCGAGCGCAGCATTCGGAGCGCACGCGTCTCGCGTGCCGTTTCCCGCGTCTCGCGGGAAACCCATCCCGCGGGTCCGAGTGAGACCCGGTATTCGCGACGACGTCTCCCGCACTTCGAGCGCCCGTGGGCCAAGTACTTTATCAGCTTCTCCACGGCTCAACGGCGCGAGCTCCCGCCACACGCCCGCCAGATTACCTTGGACGCCATCCGGCATTTGCACCATGACCGCTACCACCTTTATGCGGTCTGCGTCATGCCGGATCATGTCCACCTCCTCATCGAGCCCACGATTGACCATCGGGAGCCGGTTTCAGAGGCCCCCGTGTTTCACAAGCTGACCGACATTCTTCATTCGTTGAAATCATTCGCGGCGCATGCCATCGTGAAAGCCGGCTGGCCGGATTCGCATGTGTGGGAAAAGGAGTCGTTTGACCGCTTGATCCGCTCGGAGGCAGACTTGCAGGAGAAGTTTGCCTACATCACCGAGAATCCGCTGGAAGCGAAGCTGGTGGGGCCGGACGAGGACTATGCATGGCTTTGGACCGCCGGGGAAGGTGCTCCGCGGGACGCGAAGCACGGCACGCGAGACGCGTGCGCTCCGTCCGCCCGTCCTGACATCGTCATCGGCACCCACGCGCTCCTCTTCAACGACGAGCTGCTTTCGAATGCCGGGCTCATCGTCATCGACGAGCAGCACAAATTCGGCGTGGCGCAGCGGGCGAAGCTCATCCGCAAATCCGCCACGCCGGATGTGCTCGTGATGACCGCCACGCCCATCCCGCGCACCTTGACGCTCACCGTGTATGGCGATCTCGATGTCTCCACCATCGACCAGCGGCCGCGCGACGGCGTGAAGATCATCACCAAGGTCCGCGCCCGCTCGAAGCAGGCCGAGGCCGCGAAATTCCTGCGCGACCAGATCGAGGAGGGCCGCCAGGGCTACATCGTGTATCCGCTCATCGAGGAATCCGAGAAGGTGGACGCCGGCGCGGCCGTCAAAGGCCATGCGGAATGGTCCAAACTGCTCGCCCCGCTCGAGGTGGGCCTTTTGCACGGCAAGCTCAGCCCCGAAGAAAAGGAGCATGTCATGAAACGCTTCCGCGATGGCAAGCTCGACGCGCTCGTCTCCACCACCGTCATCGAAGTCGGCATCGACGTGCCGAACGCCACCGTCATGTTCATTCACGACGCGGGGCGCTTTGGCCTCGCGCAGCTCCACCAGCTCCGCGGCCGCATCGGACGCGGCGCGCACACGAGCTACTGCGTGCTCTTTATTGATGACAAGGACGAGGAGAACAAACAACGCCTCGCCATCATGGAGGAAACCAGCGACGGCTTCCAAATTGCCGAGGAAGACCTCAAACGCCGCGGCCCCGGTGATGTGCTCGGCCATGCGCAGAGCGGCGAGGCCCCGCTGCTCTTCGGCGAGCTGCTGGCAGACACACGGCTCGTGCGTCTCGCCCGCCAACTGGCCGACAAGACCCTCGAAGATGATCCGACGCTCTCACGCCCCACGCTCGCTGCCTTCCGCGATGCCATCGCCACGCCGGAGAAGGCGCAGGCGATGATGCAATAGGATCCTCCTGTTCCAAACGCCTGATCAGCGGCTTTGTGGCATCATCGGGCCGTAACGGGCGGTGCCTTCCCATGAACGCGGACGGTTCCAGGAAAGCTTGCTGATTCCGCCATCATCCGGGCCGACCACTTTTTTGCGTTTCGGCTCGTCGGAGGTGCAGGAGGCCAGCAGAAGGGCCAGGGAAGAAAAAAACAACGTGGTTTTCATGCGCGGCGTTCCGCTCACGGCCGTTATTGACCTGCGGTGAGGTTTTCGAGGATCACGCGGTCACCCGGGATGATATTGGAGCCGCCGTAGATGGCATCCGGCACGATGCCGGCCACAGTGCGGTTTCCATCAATGGAGATGACGCTGATCTTGCCGACAGTCTGGCGGTTGCGGGTGACGAGCAGCTTGGTGTCCTGCTCAATGCCGGAGGACTTGCCCGCGTCGATGACCACGAAGCCCCAGTCGGGGTTCACGGCGATGACCTGCGCCTGGAGCGAGTTGCGCTCGAAGAGCTTGCGGCGGTCCTCGATCTTCTGGGTCACCATGTCGAGGCGTTTCTGCACATCGGCGATCTTGGCCTCCTCCTTGGTCACTTCCTCCGCCTTCAGGATGGCCTGGCCTTCCAGGTCCGCCTTCTCCTTCTTCACACGGTTGATGTCCTCGGCGATCGTTTCAGCTTTCATGCCAGGCGGCAGCTTGCCAATTTTTTCATCGAGCTCCGCCTTCTTCTTCTCCTTGGCTGCAAACTCCTCCTGGACTCGCGTTGTGTCGGTCGTGGCCAGCGTGAGGCGGTTTTTGGCCTGCTTGAGCTTTTCTTGCTCGACATCGACATCCCCTCTCACTTTCGCCACATCGCCCGAGAGGCGGGCGCATTCGGCCACCAGCGCGGCGTCCAGCTTCTTCTCGCTGGCGATCTGGGCGTTCACTCCAGCGATGCGGTTGCGAACATCGGCGAACTCACGCCCGTTTTTATAAGCAAAGGCGGCGGCGACGCCGGTGATGAGGATGGTAAGAATGAAGAGGACCTTGATCATGACGGGGATGGCAAAAGAGTGGTCAGGCGGAACCGTTCAGGCGGGGCGTGTGGGAGGAGGAATCAGGGCTTGGGCGGGGCGGCACCGAAGGGATCCGCCGTGCTGGGGGCCGCAGGCGTGCCTGTGGCCGGGGCTGCCGGGGCGGCCGGAGCAGCACCAAAGGGATCCGACGCGGGAGCGGCTGGAGCAGCCGGGGCCATGCCACCCGCAGGCGGTGCGCCAAACGGATCGGAGGCAGGCGCGGGGGCCATGCCGCCTGCTGGAGGAGCACCAAAGGGATCCGAGGCCGCAGGAGCAGCCGCAGGGGCGGGAGCGGCAGGCGCGCCGGGGGCGGCGGTCGGAGCCGTGGTGGTCTTCGGAGCCGTGACGGCCTGCTCGGCGGCGGCCACCACCAGATCACCCGTGCGGATGGAGGTGCCCTCAGTGGCGGAGCCGGGGACGAGGTCTGCCACGGAGCCGTTTTGCTCGACATTGCGCACACGCAGCTTGGCGATGGTCTCCTGGCCGCGCTTCACCTCCAGGTTGGCGTTGGCGAAGACGCCGCCGCCATTGCCCTTGTTCAGCACCACAAAGCCCCACTGCGGGAAGGACTGGGACACACGCGCGGTGAAATCCGGCTCCACGATGCCCTTGCGGCCGCGTGCCTCGCGCTCCTCGGCGGCCTTTGCGGCATTGGTCAGGTTGTTCACGGTCTCCTGGGCGTTGGCGAGGCGCTGGGACTCGTTGGCGAGCTTGCTTTCCGCCTCCTTCTTCTCCTTCTCGAGCGTGGCAATGGTGGCGAGCAGCGCATTGATGTCACCTGCCTCGTCGATCTGCTTCTGCAGGTCGTTGACGACCTTCGTGATGCCTTCGAGCTGGATTTTCACCGCGGCAAGCTCCTGTTCCTTCTCCGTGGCCTTTGTCAGGGCGTCGGCGACGGATGCCTTGGTGGTCTCCAGCTCCTTGTTCGCCTCCGCGAGGTCGGTGGTGTGCTTCGCCTTCGACTCCTCGGCCGCTTTTTTGTGCTCCTGGATCGAGGTAAGGTTTTTGTTGGTGTACTCTTCACGAGCACGCTCGTTTTTCAGCGCCTCCGTGTTTTTCCAGGCAAAAAAGGCGGAGCCTGCGAGGCAGAGGGCGGAGAGAGCGGATAAAATTTTCCAGGCCATGGGTTCGGTGAGTGATGGGGTATTTTGCGTTTTAACGAAAAGCCATCCTTTCGACAACATCAAAATGCACTGGAATGTAAATCGTCCGTCAATCACCGCTTGTGCCCCGCCGGAAACCGCGTAGCTCTGGCCGCGTCAGGGACCGTGGATGTTCAGCTTGCGAACCCCGCCAGGTCCGGAAGGAAGCAACGGCAGCCTGCCTGCTCATGCCGCGGTTCCCTGGCACTTTTTCAAAAATTTTGCGGCAGAGAGGCCCCCGGAGCGCCGTTTGAGCGACCCGCATGATCCGCCTCGCCACCCTTCTCGCCCTCGTTTGCCTCGGCAGCAGCCTCCCAGCCGCCGGTTTGGCCGGTAAAAAGCCGAACATTATCTTCCTGCTCACGGATGACCAGGGCTACGGCGACCTCTCCTCCCACGGCAATCCCATCCTGAAAACACCGAACCTTGACCGCCTGAATGCCGAGGGCGTGCGTTTCGAGGACTTCTGCGTCAGCCCCACCTGCGCCCCCACCCGCTCCGCCCTGCTCACCGGACGTCACGAGTTTAAAAACGGCATCACCCATACGATTCTGGAACGCGAACGCCTCACGCCCAAGGCCACCACGCTGGCCCAGGTGCTGAAAACCGCCGGCTACACCACTGGCATCTTTGGCAAATGGCACCTCGGAGACGAGCCGGAGTACTGGCCGAGCGCCCGCGGCTTTGATGAAATGTTCATCCATGGAGCCGGTGGCATCGGCCAGACCTATCCGGGATCCTGCGGCGATGCCCCGGGGAACAAGTACTTCGACCCCGCCATCCTGCACAACGGCACCTTCGAGAAGACCAAGGGCTACTGCACCGATGTGTTCTTTGCCCAGGCCGCGAAATGGATTGAGAGCGTGAAGGGCAAGCAGCCCTTCTACTGCCACCTCGCCACGAACGCCCCGCACGGCCCCTACATCGCCCGGCCGGAGGACAAGGCGCTCTTCGAAGGCAAGGTCGAGGGCGAGGACGTGCAAAACTTCTTCGGCATGCTCCACAACATCGACGAGAACCTCGGCCGCCTGCTCGACAAGCTGAAGGAATGGGGCATCGAGAAGGACACCCTCGTCATCTTTATCAATGACAACGGCGGCACCGCCGGCACCAAGGTTTTCAACGCGGGCCTCCGCGCCTCCAAGGGCTCGCCGTGGATGGGCGGTATCAAGGCCAGCAGCCTCTGGCGCTGGCCGGGCACTCTCCAGGCCGCGCCGGTGAACAAGCTCTGTGCCCACATCGACTTCTTCCCGACCCTCTCTGAACTCGCCGGAGCCAAACTCTCTGACGAAATCAAAGCCCAGGTCGAAGGCCGCAGCCTCGTGCCCTTGCTGGAGAACCCGAACGCCGAGTGGGCAGACCGCCAGCTTTTCACCCATGTCGGCCGCTGGCCAAAAGATGCCGATCCGCAGAAATACAAATTCACCAACTGCAGCATCCGCACCGCCCGCTGGCATCTCGTGAATGCCAACGCCGCCCGCGGGGGTGAGCCGAAAAAGGCCGCCAAAGGCAAGGCGAAGGCCAAAGCCGCCCCAAAAGCTCCCGCCGCGCCCAAAAACGACATTGCGCGCGCCGGCCCTGAGCCGATGACCGCTTCCTGGCAGCTTTTCGACCTCCAGGCCGATCCCGGCGAGCAAACCGACGTCGCCGCCGCTCATCCTGAGGTCGTCCAAGAGCTCGCCGCTGCCTACGATGCGTGGTGGGACAGCGTGCAACCGCTGCTCGTGAACGAAAAGGTGCCGCTGGCGCCCGAGAATCCCTTCAAGACGCTGTTTGAGAAGCAGTTTGGCAAAAAGTGACGGGACAGGCCGCGCGTGAACGGCGCATCCTTTTCTTTCTTGGCAGGTGGTGACGTTCCCGTCATCATCCGCGCCGCATGACTCCCGAGACGAAGCACCCGCGCGGCATTTACACCCTGTTTTTCACGGAGATGTGGGAGCGCGTGAGCTACTACGGCATGCGCACGCTGCTGACGCTCTTCATGCTGGACCAGGCGCGCGGCGGCATGGGCCTGGACGGAAAGACGGCGGGCGCCATCTACGGCCTGTACACTGCGGTGGTGTATCTGGCGGCCCTGCCGGGCGGCTGGGTGGGGGACCGCCTGCTGGGCACCAAGCGTGCCGTGTGGTGGGGCGGGCTGACCATCGCGGCGGGCCACTTGGTGCTGGGATTTCACAGTACCGAGGCCTTTTTCGTGGGCCTGCTGCTCGTGGCGCTGGGCTCCGGGCTGCTGAAATCGAACATGAGCGTTCTAGTGGGCCAGCTTTACCCCGAGGGCGGCGCGCGGCGGGACGCGGGCTTCACGTTGTTCTACATGGGGGTGAACCTCGGGGCCTTCATCGGTCCGCTGGTTTGCGCGGCGCTGGGGGAGAAGATCGGCTGGCGCTGGGGCTTTTCCGCCGCGGCGGCAGGCATGCTGCTCGGGCTGGTGCAGTTTAAGCTGACGGACAAGCACCTGGCGGGCGTGGGGGAGCGGATCGCGCACGCGGGGCAGGATTTGGCGCGCGAATGGCGTCTGTTTTGGGCTGCGCTGGGCCTGCTGGCCGTCTTCACCACCTGCTGTGTGGCCGGCATCGTGAAGATCGACCCTGTGTGGCTGGCGCAGGGCACGAAATGGGCCATCGCCAGCGTCGCGGGCCTGTTTTTCCTATGGGTGTTCACCCTGGCGGGGCTGACCCGGGAGGAAAAAGGGCGCATGGTGCTCATCGCCATGCTGTTTGCCACCTCGGCGCTCTTCTGGGCCGGATTTGAGCAGATGGGCTCCTCCTTCAATGTGTTCGCGGAACAGCACACGATCCGGCAGATCGGCTCCTTTGAGGTGCCGGCGGGCTGGTTTCAGTCCGTGAACCCGCTCTTCATCATCGCCTTTGCGCCGCTGGTGGCCCTGCTGTGGACCTCGCTCGCCCGGCGTGGCTGCGCGCCCTCGCTCACGACCAAGGTGGCGTGGTCGCTCCTGCTCATGGCGGCGGGCTTTCTGGTGGCGGTGTTTGCCGCGCGCCGCGCGCTGGCCGTGCAGCAGGTGTGGGCCACCTGGCTGCTGGGCATTTATTTCCTCCACACCATGGGAGAGCTGTTTTTGAGCCCCGTGGGCCTCAGCGCCGTGACCAAGCTCTCCCCGCCGCGCCTCACCGGCCAGATGATGGGCATCTGGTTCCTCGGCAGCAGCCTCGGCAACCTGGTCGCCGGCCAGCTCGCCGGCGAGGTGATGGGCGAGGCGATGGAGGCCATGCCCGGAGCCTTCATGCAGCTTGTCTGGATTGCCGGCGGGGCCGGCGTGCTCCTGCTCCTGCTCGCACGACCGCTCAGCGCGCTGATGAAAGGCGTGCATTGAGTCAAAATCCTCCGCCAGAAGGCGCGACGGCCTGCCGAAGAACGTCTGGTTCCTTGGCATCGTCTTCACCGCCGCCACCACCGACTGGGCGCATGGTCTGCAAGGCGGTGACGCGCATGTGGTGCGCATCACGAAGAATGTGCTGGAGAGGCTGGGGAGGTGAAACTCAACGCATCGCCCGCTGTGCGGCGCCACGTTCGGGATGCTCAAAGGCTTCCGCGAAGGCTTCGAGCATGCGTTTGTCCATGCCGAGGCCGCGACCCACCTCGCGCCATCGTGAAACGGCGGTTTCGACCTCGCTAAGAATCAGTTTGGCTTTTGGCAGCGGCAGGCGGAAGTAGGCGATGACGCTCATGAGAGCGTCGATGCTGGCCTCCGGGCCGGTTTCCTCCGATATCCAGGTCTTTAGCTCGCGCAGGCGTTCGGGGAAGGGATTCAAGTCGAAGGCTGGGGAGAGCTGCCACTGGTCGTGGTGCAGGTGGAGGAATCCATGATTGTGGAGATGGTCGTCCACGTTCGTGATGAGGATGGAAAAGGCGATCCGCCGCCAGAGCTCGTCAATATCCGCCTGCGCCGCCGCGCCATGCCGACGGATGGCATCCACGATCTCAGTGTAGTGATGCTCGCGACCGCTCGTGATGTCCGCGCCGAGCAGCGTGGCGGCGGAGACATACATGAGCCGCCCGCCTTCTAAAGTGCGGTCAAAGCGGCGGATCAGCGCCACGGGCATGCCCGCGCTTTCGATCAAGCGAGCCTCCGCCACACGGATGCCGGCCGCTTTCGCCAGCGTCATCGCCAGCACCTCGCCATGCGTCACGGCGCGATCGTCCTTCACGCTGGGAAATTTGCCAATCGAAAGGCTCCCATCGTCATCCACGACGGTACATTTTGGGCGCATGCCGCCGAGCGAGGTGCCATTTCCCCGCAGGTAGGCGAGGTCAGCCGCGGTCTCGTTTTCTGACTCCACCGCCTGCGTGGCCGCCAGCAGCCGCCCCAGCTCGATAAGCGGTGGCACGGTGCGGCGTCCAGGCTCCGCCGCACGGCAAAAGACGCCCTGCTCATCGCGAAAACGCAGCGCTCCCACGCGGCTGGCATCATCCACCGCGAAGAGAAAGTCCATGTCGTTCAGCACCGCTGTCGGTGGCGATTCACCTGCGGCGCGCGCTTGCTGGCGGCGCTTCGCATGGTCACGCAGGATCACCCGCCGTGCCCAGCCGTCCGGCTCCGTGTCGGCGATCGCCGCGTGAAACACGGAGCCGTCCTTCGACTTCGGATGAAACTGCGGCCCTGCCACCAGTGGCAGCGTGGGTTCCATCGCAAAACGGTCCGCGCTCCTCAGCCACGACTCCGCATACTCAAACGCGGCTCGTTGACGCGTGCCCACCGCATCGAAATGCAACGTGCCGAGCGGGCGCGCCTCGTTGCCGAGCAGGACTTGGATCGTTCGCTTCATCGTGCGGCGGGAGTTTTCTTCACGCGGACGCGTTTGGGCAGCCGATCTTCGTCCATGAGCAGGCCCGTGTCATCCCGGCGGGTGTCCGCCAGCTCGCCCAACGCCTCGCCAAAGCCGAGCACGAAAAGCGCCATCGCATACGCCCCCATCGCCACCGTGGCGTCGCCTTTCTCGATGCGTGTGTAGGTGCTCTTCGCCACCCCGACCCGCTCCGCCATCATCGCGACCGTCAGATGGCGTTTCCGACGCGCCCGGGCCAGATCCGCCCCAAACTTCGTTAAGGAGCGGCGCAGCCCTGGCGGGAGAAGGTCATGGATGTTCGAGCGCATGCAGAGTGTCGATCAATGAGTCGATAAATCGTTTTAGGGATCATGTATCGTTCTTTGCGTCCAAAGTGTCGAGTCGTTTCTCAGCCCCTTCGCCACGCACAAGGACGGCACACCAAAGACCTTCGAAGTCCTTGGCACCTGCCCCGTCCGCTGGCACCCCGACGACGTCGAGTGGTATGAGAAATGGGAGATCGGCCGCACCGGCGCCGCCTGCCTCGGCCTCTACACGAACACCGGCACCGTCTTCACCGCCGCCACCACCGACTGGTCGCATGGCTTGCAGGGGAACGACGCGCATGTCGTGCGCATCACGAAGAATGTGCTAGAGCGGCTGGGGAGATGAAGCGCGCGAAACGATTATAAATGGAGATTGACATATTCCCATTATACTCCATTTATGAGTTATCTGGTCTCCGCTTATGATAAACAGAATCTTTTTGCCACTCCAAGATGACTTAACCTGTCAGTCGTTTGCACCCAAGAATGCCATCAAGCATTTTGCGCCGCGTCGGCTGAGCCTAACTGATTGCTGGATTGCGGCCAAACTTGCACAACTCAGAGAGTTGCGATCCAAGCTCACGGTTTCGACCGGGAAGTTTGCTGCATTTCCGTATGCATGGAAATGGTCAGCAAACTCGCCACTTTGGGACATCGACCTTCTTCTTCAGATTGCGGTAGCTGAGCGAGAGTTGAGATACGTGGTGTCGAACTCAGTGACGTCTCACAGCGACGCTTGTGTGCGCGAGTTGTCTAAACTTCGCAAGGTGGTTACCAAAGCCAAGCATGTGATCAATCTTGTATGCTCTGGACTCCAAAAGCTCGGTGCACCCATAACTGGAATCCGTTTAAATTTTCTCACTGGTTTTCTTTTTCCCAAGCCTCGCAACGACGTAATTTATGCCTGACTCCCCCGTTCCCTCGCCCTCAGATCGCTTTCGACTCCAAGTCGAAATGACCAATGAGCGAGTTTCTGCGATCGACAAACTCGTCAAAATCACAGGCATGGGATCAAGGAAGGAGTTTCTGGATAACGCACTCTCGTTGATGGCATGGGCCATTCGAGAGCGGCAACACGGCAGAATCATAGCTTCCGTCTCGCCAGCCGATTCCTCCAACTACCGTGAAGTCTTGATGCCCAGCCTGGCCCACCTTAGCCAAGCATATGCCACGCCCCAAGAAGCCGGCTGATAAAAGTCCCAAACCAGAATACATCACAGCAGACGATTTCATTCGTCTGACCCAAGAAGCTGAAAATGCGTTTCACGAGCGTCAAAGGCGCGAGCGAATTGAAAGCCTTGCCCAAAGCCATAGATCCAAAGTGTTTTGGACCTTTGTCTTCTTGATTGTAGTTGCCACAGCGGTTCAAGGCTCACAAATCATGGGCTTTCGCCTCGATGAGTCATCCTTCCGATGGCTAATCTCAGTCTTGATTCTACCAGTGTGCCTCTCTTTAACAGATAAGCATTTTGTCGCACTATTGCACCGCCTTCAAAGTCCTTAACAGTAGCCAAATAGCAGCACTTTTGCAGTTCCTGAACTTTCGCGACAGGTTGTGTGGATAAGTTTAGTTCTGGGTAATTGGGCTTTACCGACAAACCTGAATCTGTCAGAAAAAACACCTTCTATTTCTGACAAGATGCGGGTATTCTCCAGCCATGAAATCCCTCGAGAATGAAATCCTGAAGCGCCTGCGAGGTCGTGGGCGTGGCACTGCGGCCTGTCCGGCGGATTTTCTGGACCTCGGAAGCCGGGCGGCGGTGGATCAAGTGCTCTCCCGGCTGGTGAAAAAGGGCACTCTGGAACGTGTGGACCGGGGGGTGTATGCCCTGCCGAGGGTCAGCCGGGTGCTGGGCAGGCTCTCGCCAGAGCCGGAAGCGGTGGCGCAGGCCCTGGCACGCCGGGGGGCGCAGCGACTCATTCCCGCCGGGGCTCATGCAGCGAACTTGCTGGGCCTGACCACCCAAGTGCCGGCCCGCATCGAATACCTCACCGATGGGCCTCCGCGTCGGGCGATGATCCAAAAGCTACCCGTCGTCCTCAAACGCACCACGACGCGCAATCTGGCCACCGCAGGGCGGGCCAGCGGCACCGTCATTCAGGCCCTGCGGTTCCTCGGGCAGAAAAATGTGGATGAGGAGGTGATCCAGCGGCTTCGCTCGCGGCTCCAAGAAAAGGAGAAGGCCCAGTTGCTACAGGACATCCCTCTCGCGCCAGCGTGGATGTCATCCGTCTTTCGTCAGGTGGCTCAGAAATCCAGCACGCAGCCATGAACACCATCGCCCAGCTCAGTGCCCGTGACCGACGTGACCTTTTCACCGAGGCGGCGGCGCGATCCGGCCTGCCGCCATTCCATTTGGAAAAGGACTTTTGGGTGTGCTGGACGCTGAAGGTGCTTTTCGGTCATGCGGAAACAGGCCAGCATCTCACCTTTCGCGGCGGCACCTCGCTGAGCAAGGCATGGCGCATCATTGAGCGCTTCTCGGAGGACATCGACCTCTCCATCTCCCGGCAGTGGTTTGAGGACGAAAAAGACCCTGGCGAGCCTGGACTTTCGCCAAGTGAAGTCGAGAAGCGTCTCGCCAAGCTCCGCCGCCATTGCCGGGCGGCGATTGAAACCAAGTTGCGTCCAGTTCTTGAAGAAGCCATCGCCAGCCTGCCCGGCTCGCCTCGAATCGAACTGGAGCCGTTGGAGCAGGCCCGTGATCCTTTCTGCATTCACGTTCACTATCCGCAAACTGATTTGAAGGCTCCTGAGGACTACAATCGCTCCTCGGTGAAGGTGGAGTTGAGCGGTCGTGCGGAAGGCTGGCCCATGGAGCTGCGGAGTTTCCAGCCGTATGCGGTGGAGCATTTTGCGCAGCTACAGGAAGGAGCAGAGATCACTGTGCCCGCCGTGAGCCCCGCCCGCACTTTTTGGGAGAAGGCGGCTCTCGTGCATGAGCAGCTCTGCCGACCGGGCGACCGACCACCTGCCGTATTTCAGGCCCGGCATCTGTATGACCTGCATCGTCTCTGGCAGCAGCCGGAAATTGTGAAGGCACCGGGCATGGCAGAATTGTTTCATAGCGTGCGGCAGCATCGTGCCGCGTTCTTTGGCTACAAATGGATGAACTACGCCAATCTGAACGCCGCCGACTTGAAACTGGTGCCATCCACCGCGCAGGAATCTATGTGGCGAGAAGACTACGCCCGCATGAAAGCGATGTTCTTCAAAGCTCCGCCTTCCTTTGACGACGTTCTTGCCAGCCTGGGAGAAATCGAGCGTGGAATATCTGCGCTGGATTAACGCTTGGATCAGCCTCCAGTGAAGGGGGCGGGATGAATCCAGCGTAACTCCCCCCATGAAACCCACGCTGCTCCTCCTCGCGCTCACGTCCTCGTTTTTCGCTGCGGAGCGGCCGGAGGTCGTGGTGCCGCGACAAACCAGCGGCGACACGGCGGTGCAGCCGACGTGGGAGGAGACATTGACCATCACCGTCGGCACGAAGGACGCGGACATCGTCGGCAGCGACCAGCGGGCCATCCAGACGGCGATGGATCATGTGGCGGGCTCGGCGGCGGAACAGTTCGCATCCTCGCAGGCCAAGCGGCTCTCATCGGGACATCCTACCCCCCTCCAAAACACGCTCCAGCGCCTCGGCCTGTGCCTGGAACTTCTTCGGGTTGGACTTCTTGAGTTGGCGGAGGTTGGTGAGCTTCCAGGCGATGGCTGGCATGGCGGACAGGTGCGGTTGCTTCATCAGGCTCCAGTCCGGCTCGGCATGCACGAGTCCGAGCAGGAACTGGCGTTGCTCATGGCTTAAGTGGTAGGGAAGCTCGGTGAAGAGCTTCTCACGCACCGCCAGCAGCTCGGGCAGGGCGACGGTGTCGGCGGCCATGCCGGCGAACTCGTTCACAAATGCCGGTTCGATGTTCAGTCTGTTTCCGGACAGCACCTCATGCACGGGCCGGTTGTGTCCGGCGAGGTAGCAGACGAAGCATTCGATCATCTCGGAGGTGATGCCGCCTTCTTGGTAGAGGCTGAGCACGTCGAAAAGATCACGCGGGTGCTGCCGATCCATCGCGGCGACAAGTTTGCTGCCGTAGAGTTCCGCCGTGTGGAGCACGGGGACTGCGAGACCGGTCTGGAAAAGTGCCTGCGCCCTCGGGGCCAGCGGCCGTGTCTCCACCGGCAGCACGGTGCCACGAAAGACGTGGTTCACCTCCACCTTCACACGGTGGCGGCCACGCTGCACAAAGAGCTTCACTTCATTGCCATCCCGGGTGGCTCCGATCTCGCAAACGCAGCCGGATTTCAAAAGCGCCGCCTGCATCCGCTCCATCTGGCCTGAAATCATCGCAAACGCCGCCTCCCGCGTGAGCATGTGATCGCGGACGACCAGATCGAGATCGACGGACAGTCTCGGCATGTCACGCAGAAACAGATTGAGGGCCGTGCCGCCTTTCAGGGCGAAGTGGTCACCCTGAAAGACCTCCGGCACCACGGCCAGCAGCAGGCGGACGGTTTGGACGTAGTCGGGGTTCATCACGATTTAACGATGAGAAGGCTGCCGTCCTTGAGGCGGCGTATCCAGCGCCCCTGGCCGAGCCTGCCTGCGGCAGCCTCACGCGCCGCGCCAGCCCACGGCAGGTCGAGTTCCTCCGCCCACACGACGCATAGACGCGCGGCCTTCACCTTCTGGCAATGGCGCAAAAGTTCGCCCAGCAGCGTCATGCGCGGACTGCGCAGCGACTCCATGATGCCGCGTGCCTCATCAGCCTCCTGATGCACGCCTACCTCGCTGAGCATTTCGAGCAGGGCCCGCTCTGGTGCCGAAACGAGGGGGCCGTCGGGCGATTCGGGCAGCGTGGCGAGTCCTCGCTCCTCGGGCAATTCTTCATCAAAAAGCCGGCCCGCATGGTATCGGGCGGGAAACCGCTCCTGGAACCAGTCCGGCAGAGTCGCCTTTTTCAACCCATGCAGGCAGATGACCTCACGCGGGGCGAGATTTTGGGCGAACCCCTGCCACGCCAGCGCCGTCTTTCCGGCCACATGGAGGTTTGGCAGGCTGCGTGCCAAAAACTGGATGCTCGGATCGCGCCGCAGTTGATCCCCGGTGAACATGAACACGCCACGCCCCAGACGCACGAGCCAACCCGTGGTCACATATTCATGCGCCAGCGCCGACGAAATCCCCGCCCGCGCTAGGTCTTCGATGCTCAAAGGCATCCCTTGGGGCAGGTTGAGTTGTCGGAGGTTGATTGCTTTAGGCGTCACAGTTCAAAGGTTCCTTGAACTAATCCACCTGAAGTAAACAAACTCAAGCCGGGTCTTTGGTTTTCAGCCACCGGACGAACTGGGGTCTCACTCGCGGTCAGGATGGATCAGACCATTCCCGAACGTAACTCCCGCATGAAACCCACGCTGCTCCTCCTCGCGCTCACGTCCTCGCTTTTCGCCGTGGAGCGGCCCCCAGTCACGGTGCCGCGGCAGACGAGCGGCGACACGGCGGTGCAGCCGACGTGGGAGGAGACCTTGACCATCACCGTCGGCACGAAGGACGCGGACATCGTCGGGAACGACCAGCGGGCCATCCAGGCGGCGGTGGATCATGTGGCGAGGCTGGGCGGCGGCACGGTGCGCATCAAGGCGGGCACTTACCGGCTGCGAAACGCCGTCTATCTGCAAAGCGGCGTCCACCTCATCGGCGAGGGCGACAAGACGCTGCTCATCAAAGAGCCTTCCACCACCACGCCGCTGAAGCTCGACAGCGACTGGTATGACCAGGAGATCACGCTGCACGACGCCACCGGCTTCCGCGTGGGCGATGGCGTGTGCCTGCGGGCCAAGGACGCCAAAACCGGCCGCCAGACCGTGCTGAAGCGCACGCTGGTGGCCCGCAGCGGCAACCGCTTCAAGCTCGACAAGCCCCTGCGCGAAAACCTCTGGCAGATGCACGACGCCACCTGCGCCACGCTCTTCCCGCTGCTCAGCGGCGAGTTCGTGAACGACCTGCGCATCGAAAACCTTGTGCTCGACGGCAACCGCGAGCACAACGCCGAGCTCGATGGCAACTACGCCGGCTGCATCTTCCTCCAGGACTGCAACCGCATCCACATGCGCGGCGTCACCGCCCGCAACAACCACGGCGACGGCATCTCCTGGCAGATCTGCCACGATGTCGTGGTCGAAAACTGCGTCAGCGAGAACAACAAGAACCTCGGCCTGCATCCCGGCAGCGGCTCGCAGCGGCCCGTCATCCGCAACAACACCCTGCGCGGCAACGACATCGGCATCTTCTTCTGCTGGGGCGTCAAATACGGCCTCGCCGAGCAAAACACGATCGAGGGCAACCGCGTCGGCATCTCCATCGGTCATCGCGACACCGACAACCTCATCACTGGCAACACCATCCGTGACAGCAAGCTCAACGGCGTCCTCTTCCGCCCCGAGCGCGGCCCCGACTTCGCCGGCCACCGCAACCGCATCGAAAAGAACACCTTCATCGACAACGCCCCCGAAGGCGGTGCCGTCATCGACATCCAGGGCGGCACCGAATCCATCACCATCCGCGACAACACCTTCACCGAAACCCGCGGCGGCAAGAAGCGCGACCTCGTCAAACAAGGCCCCGAGACAAAGCAGATCGTCGTCGAGGGCAGCAAGGTGAAGGGGTTGTGAAAAGGCGGGCGGCCGCACGAAAAATTTGCCGTTTGCCATCGCATCGCTTTTCCCCGTTAGGGTGGTTTGCTTTATGAGCCAGACCGCCAATCTCCACATCGCCTCCAACATCGCGCTGCCGTCGCCGCGCTCCATGGTCGCGGAAATCGCGCCGACGGAGGCGCAGACGGCTTTCATCGCCGAATCACGTCGCGAGATCCGCGACATCCTCTTCGGCATGGACTCGCGTTTCCTCGTCGTGCTCGGTCCGTGCTCGATTCATGATCCGGAGGCCGGTTTGGAGTATGCGCGGAAGCTCGCGGCGCTGGCGCGGGAATTAAAGGACCGGCTTTGCCTCGTCATGCGCGTCTATTTTGAAAAACCGCGCACCACGGTCGGCTGGAAGGGGCTCATCATGGACCCGGACCTCGACGGCACCTGCAACATCCCCGACGGCCTCCGCCTCGCACGGAAAATCTTGCGCGACGTGCTCGACCTCGGCCTGCCCACGGCCACGGAGCTGCTCGATCCCATCACGCCGCAGTACATCGCCGATTTGATCTCCTGGAGCGCCATCGGTGCCCGCACGACGGAATCGCAAACGCATCGCCAGATGGCCTCCGGCCTCTCGATGCCGCTCGGGTTCAAGAACGGCACGTTTGGGCACATCGTGCCCGCCATCAACGCGATCAAGGCCGCGATGCAGCCGCAGACCTTCCTCGGCGTGAACGAGGACGGCGTGGCCTCCGCCGTGACCACCAGCGGCAATCCCGACTGCCACATCATCCTGCGTGGCGGTGAAAACGGCCCGAACTACGGCGCGGACAACGTCATGGAGACCATCGACGGCCTCGAAGCCGCGAAGCTCAAGCCCGCGATCATGATCGACGCCAGCCACGGCAACTGCGCCAAGGACCACCGCCGCATGCCCGATGTCTTCCGCGAAATCGTGCGCCAGCGCGCCGCCGGGCAACGCGCCATCATCGGCGCGATGCTCGAAAGCAACCTCGTCGGCGGAAACCAGAAATTCCCGCAGCCGCTCGATCAACTCGTCCGCGGCCAGTCCATCACGGATGCCTGCATCGACTGGGAAACGACCGAGAAGCTGCTGCGAGAGGCGCATGCGGCTTTGAAGTAGCCGACTTTTTCCAAAAGTTGGAAGACTCGATTTTCGGAGAAAATCGGCCACTTTTCGCCATGAATGACCTCGCCGAACGCATGCGCCGCGACCTCGAAGAGATCGGCCGCACCTTCATGCCCTTTGGCAAGTTCGGCCCCGCGCACTTCCCGCCGAGGGGCGCGCCGATTTTCGACATTCCGGCGGAATACCTCGCCTGGTTCGCGAACAAGGCCGGTTTCCCGAAGGGACGTCTTGGTGAGCTGCTGCGCATGGTTTACCAGATGAAGGTCGATGGCAGCGACAGCGTGTTCGAGCCGTTTCGGAAGCGGAATGGCGGCAGGACACCGCTGCGGCCGGAGCGGCCACGCAGTGTGGTGCGGATGGACGAGGGAGAGGCATCCGCGTCTGGAGAGATGCGGATTTGAAGACGCCAGCGCCGGTCACTCGGCTTTTTTCTTGGCGCCGCCCTTCCCTTTGCCTTTGCCAGCGGCTTTGGCGGGAGCGGGGGCCACTTTTTCGCCGGGCTTGGGCAGGGATGCCTTCACTTCCTCCCAGGCGGGGTTCAGCGTGGCCTCGCGGATGACGAGATTGCGGAAATCGACGGACTGGCCGCCGACGGTGAAGCCGGGGGCGGCCTTCTCCGTTTTGAAAAGGTCGTTTGCGCCCCACGCCATGAGGTCATCGACCTTGCCGAGCATCATGTCCCCCACCATTTCGAGACGGACCTTGTGCCAGGTGTCGCCGAGCTCGGCGGAGAAGCGGGCAAAGACGACCGCCTTGTCCGGGCCCTCGTGGTCGTTGTCGTCCTTCTGGATGGTGACGGACTTCGGCGTGATCATGATGCGCGCCATGTGGTCCTTGACCGCGTTGATGGACAGGCTGGTGCTGCGCGCCCCGGCGAACTTGAACTCATACTCCACGATGAAATTCTGCAGCTTGTTCGGCAGGCGGGTGACCGCGCCGTGCTTGTCCTCGGGCAGCTCGGAGCCGCGTGTGACGCCATCGACGAGCTCCCATCTGCCCTTGGCGGCCTTCCAGGGCGCGCCAGGAGGCGTGTCGAGCTTGCTTTCGAAAATGACCGCGCCGGGGATCGCGAGGAGCGGTTTGTCCTCCGCGTGCAGGGTGGAAAGTGCGGCGAGACCGGCGAAGAATAGGGAGATGCGCTTCATGGGCCGCTGTGAACGGCACGCGCGCGGCCAACTTGCGTGTTCTTCCAGTGAACGTGTTCAGCCTCGCAGTCATTCGGGCCGTGGCTTGCAGGATGCAGAGCCACCGGGACACGCCGTTCTGTGCTCAAAAGTCGCTCGCCTGCGCCGTATGAAGAAGCCCTCACCCATGAAACTGCGCCCTCTTTGCCTCTCCCTCGCCGCGCTGCTCGGACTCTCCGCCACCATGCTGTCCGCTGCGAATGACTGGAACCGCTTCCGCGGGCCGAATGGCACGGGCGTCGTCGAGAGCGGGCCGTTGCCGAATGTGGTGGACGAGGCCACGACGCACTGGCGGGTGCCGGTGGCGAAGGGCTGGTCCTCGCCGGTGCTGTGGGGGGACATGATCGTCATCACCGCGGAGACGGGGGACAACAAGCGCGCCGTCATCGCGCATTCGGCGAAGGACGGACGCGAGCTGTGGCGGCATGAGGAGGCCTTTCAACCGCACAAGATCAACAAATCGCTCAATTCCTTCGCCAGCAGCACCGCCTTCATCGACGAGCAGCGCGTTTACATCAACTGGAGCAGCGGCCACAACATCCAGGCGCTCGCGCTCGACCACGCTGGCAAGCTGCTGTGGCGGAACGAGCATGTGGCCGACTACATCCACGAGCATGGCACCGGCATCTCGCCCGTGGTGGTGGACGGCATCATGATCGTGCGCAGCGAGTTCTCGTGGAATGCCGAGGAGGCCGGCGTGACCGATCCGAATGTGAAATGGACCGCCTGTGTCGTCGGGCTGGATGCGGCCAGCGGCAAACAGGTCTGGCGCACGCAGATTCCCTACACGAGCAATGCCTACTCCACGCCCGTCGTGCGCCAGCTTGCGGATGGAAAGAAGGAGATCATCTGCGCGAACAGCGGCAGCGGCGTCTTCGCGCTCGACCTCAAAACGGGTGTCATCAACTGGAAGCACAACCCCGGCTACCGCCAGCGCAGCCTCGGTTCCGGCGTGCTCAGCGGTGACTTCTACTTCTGCACCTTCGGGTCCGGCGGCGGCGTGAAGGAAGTGGCGGCGATTGATCTGAAAAGCGGCAAGCCTGTCGCCGTGGATTTCGAGGTTCCGAAAGGCCTGCCCTACACGCCCTCGCCGCTCATGATCGGCGAGCACCTGTATCTGCTCGGTGATGGGGGCATTCTGCGCTGCGTCGAGTCCAGGACCGGCAAAACGCTTTACGAGGAGCGTGTGGAAGGCGTGCAAGGGAGTGCGAAGTTCTTCAGCAGCCCCGTCGCCGCCGATGGCAAGATCTACTGCGGCAGCCAGCAGGGCGACCTCATCGTCATCAAGGCAGGCACGAAGTTCGAGCGTCTCGCCGCCACCAAACTCGGCGCACCGATCAACGCCACCCCCGCCATCGCGAACGGCCGCATTTACATCCGCACCGGCAAGGAGTTGATGTGCGTGGGCTCGAAGAACAACGCGCTGCCTTGAGGCGACGGCATGGCGGCCATGCCGCAGCCGGCAGATTTTCCGGACAAAGCTGAACCCACTTGTGGTAGCTTTTTCGTAAAATCCTTCCGTCCGCATGCAAAAGCCGTCCCTTCCTGCCATCCTCGTCCTGCTCGCCGCCATTTCCGCACACGCGCTCACGCCGCAGGAAATGCAGCAGCGCCGGCAGGACATCGTGACCGAGATGCCGGCGATGAAAAACCAGCCGGAATCCTTTTCCGGCCTGGTGAAGCATCCCGGGCTCAGCGTCAGCACCTGGGTGCGCTTTCCCTTTGTGCAGAACCCCGGAAGCCTCGGCATTGACCGCAAGGGACGCATCTTCGTCGCAGAGGTGAACCGCTTCTGGCAGGGCGTGGCGGACCTGCGCGGCATCAATGAATTCATCAGAGGTGATTTTCAGTCCCGGACACTCGAGGACCGTGTGAAGCTGCAAAACTCCATTCCAGGCCGTGTGCCCGAGGGCTTCTGGACGAACACCGCCGACCGGCTCATCCGCCTGGAGGACGCCGATGGCAACGGCGCGGCGGACAAGCACAGCGTCTTTGCGGACAGCTTCTATGAGCAGCTCGACGGTCTTGGCTTCTCCGTGCTGCCGGAGGATGACGCGGTGTATTTCACCTGCATCCCGAGTGTGAGAAAGCTCACCGACGCGAACGATGATGGCGTCGCCGACACGAATGATCCGCTGGTCACCGGCTTCGGGGTGCGCGTTTCCTTCATCGGGCATGATCTGCACGGCATCGTGCGCGGGCCGGACGGTCGCCTGTATTTCAGTGTCGGCGACCGCGGCTATCATGCGACCACGAAGGAGGGCAAAGTTTTCGAGGCTGGAGGCAAGGGTGCGATCTTCCGCTGTGAGTCGGATGGCACGGGCTTCGAGGTCTTCTGCAACGGTCTGCGCAATCCCACCGAGCTGGCCTTCGACGAGCACGGCAATCTTTTCACCTTCGACAACACCGGCGACATCGGGGACAAGGCGCGCATGGTCTATGCGCTCGAGGGCACGGACTCCGGCTGGGACATGAGCCACCAGTGCGCGCATCAGTATGTGGACCACATGGACTGGGAGCAGTTTCATCCCAAGGTCAGCGTGTGGGTGGCGGAGCAGATGTTTGCCACGCAGGGCGAAAACCGTCCCCAGTGGGCCTATCCGCCTGCGGCAAATGTGAGCCGCGGTCCCTCCGGCCTCGCCTGGATCACAGGGCAGACCGCGCCGGAGGATTTGCGTGGGAAGTTCCTGCTCGCCGACTACGGCGGTGCGCCGCAGAGCTGCAAGATCACCGCTTATGGCGTGAAGGGCAGCGGCGCGGGCTTCACGGTCGCCAGCGAGGAAGTCATCGTCGAAGGCGTGGGTGCCAGCGATGTCGAGCAGGGCTTTGACGGCAGCATCTACATTTGCGACTTCGGCGGCGGCTGGTCCGTGAACTCCAATGGCGCGATCCATAAACTCACGCCCAAGGAGGCGTCTCTGCAAAAAGCGGCCGCAGAACTCGCCGCGACCTTCAAGCGCGGACTGACATCGGATTCACCGGATCAGCTCGCCACCGCGCTGACATCACCGGACCGCCGCTTGCGTCAGATGGCGCAGTTTGAACTCGTCAAACGCGGCGAGGCCGGACAGGCTGTGCTGCTCGCCGCAGCCAAAAATGTCGCCCAGCCAGTCGCGAGCCGTTTGAATGGTGTTTGGGGTCTTGGACAGTTCGCACGACAGAACGAAGCAGCAGCTCGGGCCGCGCTCATCGAGCTTTCCAAAGACACAGATGCCGAAATCCGCGCTAATGCCGCCCGTGTGCTCGGCGATGCTGGTGGCGAAGACGTGCAGGCCCGTCTGCTCGAAATGATCGGCGATGAATCACCGCGCGTGAAGTCGCTCGCCATCATCGCACTGAGCCGTGTGGCAAAACCTGGCGATGCTGCCGCCATCGCGGCCATTCATGCAGCGGCGAAAGCCAACGCAGGCACTGACATCGTGCTGCGTCATGCCTGTGGCACAGCCTTGAAACGCCTCGGCACTGTCGGAAGCGCCATCGCTCTCGCCAGCGATGCCAGCGCGGAGCTGCGCCTGCTCGCCGTGCTCCAGCTTCGTCATCAGGAGAGCGCCGAACTCGTCCGTTTCCTGGCCGACAAAGATGCTGCCATTCGCGATGAAGCCATCCGCGCCATCTACGACACTGCGGCGCTCGACACTGCGGCTGGCGAGGCTTTGGCAAAACTGACGCCCACCGCCGACATGCCCCTGCTCTTGCAGCGCCGCATCGTCTGCGCCAGCTATCGCAAGGGCAGTGCCGATCACGCCCGCCTGCTCCTCCGGCACGCCGCAAATGCCACGCTCGACATCAGCGTGCGCGAGGCCGCGTTGCATGGACTGCGCCTGTGGGAAAAACGCATCACCACCGATCCCGTGCTCGGCGGCCACCGCCCGATCCCTGGCGAGGCGCGAAGCCTCAAGGACCTCGGCGGCAGCATCGGCGATGCCTTGAAGCAGTTCCTCGCCAGCCAGCCTCCGCAGAAGCTTGCCGCACTCGCCTTGAAGCTCGCTGATGACACCGGCACCCAGCTTGAAACAACCACGCTCTCCACTCTGGTCAGTGATGCAAAGCAGCAGGCGGCTGTCCGCACCGCCGCGCTCGACAGTCTCGTCAAATCATCGCCTGATGAAGCCCGCAGGCTCGTCGCCGCACATCTGACGGACACGAATGCCGAAGTCGCCGCCGCCGCGCTGCGCCACGGCCTCGCGATGAAGCTCGACGGCCTCGCCGATGCCGCCCGCAAGGCCGCCGACAGCGCCCCGCTGCCAGCCGCGCGCGCCGGCCTGGAGATCATTGCCGCGCTGCAACCCGCCGAGGCGCTGGATCGCTGGACCAAGCGCGAAGCCAACGGCCTGCGCCGCGAGTTGTGGCTCGATCTCTTCCTCGCGCTGCAAACCTCCAAGGACACCGCCGCGCAGCAGGCCGCCGCCGCCTTTGCCGCCAGCGCCATGGATGCCGTGCCCATGCTCAGCATCACCGGTGGCGATCCGAAGGCCGGTGAAGTCGTCTTTCGCAATCAAGGCGCCTGCCTCCAGTGCCATAAAGTCGGCAACGACGGCGGCATCCAGGGCCCGGCGCTCGATCTCGTGGCCGAGCGCTTGAAGCCCGAGAAAATCGTCGAGTCCCTCCTGAATCCGAATGCCGAGATCGCCGCCGGTTACGGCATGTCCTCGGTGACGCTCGCAGATGGCGCGCTCGTGGCAGGCCGCATCACCGAAGACACGCCGGAGAAGCTCACCATCATCGGCCTGGACGGCAAGGCGAGCACCTACCCTCGCAGCCAGGTCAAGACCGTCACCCCGCCCGTGTCCGCCATGCCACCCATGGCGATGGCCCTGCCGCCGCCGATGCTGCGCGATCTCGTCGCCTACCTCCGCACCCGCGACCACACCACCGCCCCCAAACAAGACGCCGACGCCCACGGCGATGAGAGGGAGAAGGTGGCGAAGTGAGATGATTCAGTCTCGTTCGAGCGTCCTGTTGGCGCCAGCAAAGTAGCCATCTTGCTCCGCAAGATGAGCTGAGGGCGTCGCCGAGTTGAAACCATCGCTGTTCACGCCGGTTCCAGCCTGCCCATGAAGATAGTTCTGCTCTTCGCCTTGTTCTGTGCCTCGACTTCACTCGCCCGGCAAAAACATGTCTGGGTGCTGCCGGAGACGGGCGCACCGCGCATGCAGCGCGTGCTTTTTGACAGCAAAACGGCCGGTGAACAGGTGAGCTGCTACGTCTTCACGCCGGAGAGCCACGACACAGAGAAGGAACGCCGCTTTCCCGTGCTCTACTGGCTGCATGGCAGCGGCGGCAGCTCGCCCGGTGCTGCCGCGCAGGTGGCGCAGCGCTATGGCGAGGCCATGCGGGCTGGGAAAATCCCGCCGATGATCATGGTCTTCCCCAATGGCCTGCCGATGGGCATGTGGTGTGATTGGAAGGACGGCACGGTGAAGCTGGAGACGATGTTCATCGAGGAACTCATCCCGCACATCGACCATAGCTTCCGCACGCTGGCGAAACGCGAAGGCCGCATCATCGAAGGCTTCAGCATGGGCGGCTATGGTGCCGCAAGGCTGGGCTTCAAACATCCGCAGCTCTTCGCTGGCGTGTCGTTGCTAGGTGCCGGGCCTTTGCAGCCGGATTTCAATGAAGCGCCTCGCGCCGGCCCACGCGGTCGCGATCAGGTGCTCGGCACCGTGTATGGCGGCGACATGTCGTATTACCGCGCCCAGAGCCCGTGGCTCATCGTCGAGCAAAACGCCGAAAAGCTGCGCTCCGGCCTCCTCATCCGCCAAATCATCGGTGATCGCGATGAGACGCTCGGCTTCAATCGCGAGTTCAAGCAGCATCTCGACGCTTTGAAGATCCCGCACACCTACCGCCAGCTGCCCGATATCCCGCACAACCCGAATCTCGTGCTCAATGCGCTCGGCGAGGACAACTGGCCGTTCTATCGGCAGGCTTTGAGCCTCGCTGAGGCCAGGTGACCTCAAGAAGTATCACGCAGGAAGCGTATGGTTGGGCCCTCCAACCATGAAAACGACTCTTCTCAACCTCTCGCTGGCCGTCTTGACCACGACTGCCTTCGCCAAAGTCGAGCGCGTCTGGATGACGCACCAGTCACCGGACAACAGCAAACTCGTCATCTCATGGGAAACGACCTCTCCGGGTGACTCCGTTGTTGAGTTTGGCACGTCACCACAGCTCGGTGAAAGCGCGAAGGTGGATGGCAACCGCACGCTGCATCATGTGGAGATCCCCATCCCGCAGAAGGATGTCGTCTATCATTACCGCGTGAGGAGCGGCGACCAGGCTTCGGAGGTCAATACCTTCAAAGGCTATCCATCGAAGCTGCTGCGCATCGCCGTCGTGGCGAACATCCGCGCGGATGCGAAGCTGAACTTTGACGCCATCCGCAAGGACGATCCGCATCTGCTGCTCTCCTCCGGCGACACGGCCATGCAGTACCAGTTTGCCACCCAGGCGGACAAGGAGGCCACGAAGTCCCACAGCACGGCCATCGACACACAGGCGGACCTTTTCCGCAGCACGCCCTTCATGGTCTCGCTCGGCAATCTCGACCGCAAGATCCGCCCCAACGGCCTCAGCATGGAGGAGCCGGGCTATGACATCGAGGCTACGGGCTACCGGAAGTTCTTCGCGCTGCCCGGCAAGGAGTGGATCTGGGCCTGGGACATCCCGGACTTTGATCTGCGCCTCATCAGCGTGGACATGAGCCACACGGGCGACTTCGGGAAGCCGAACCAGGCCTGCCACGCCTTCGACAAGGACTCCGAGCAGTTCAAATGGTTCGAGGAGACGATGAGCGCCACGAAAGCGGGTTTCGTCGTGACGCTCTTCGGCGAAACCGGCGGCACCGTGCGCCGTCACGCGGAGGGTGGATGGAAGCGCCTCATTGAAAAAGGCAGCATCGCCATCTCCGGCGAGTGCTACCATGCTGAGCGCACCGAGGTGGACGGCATGACCTACTACAACAGCTCCGTGCGGGGCAACGGCACCTTCGGCCACGATCCGCAGGCCGCCTTCTCCGACAAGGCCGCGAGCTACCAGCTCCTCACGCTCGACCGCGAGGCAGGCACGCTCAAATCCGAGCTGAAAGCCCTCGATGACGGCCGTGTGCTCGACAGCAAAACCTTCACCAAGCGTGCGAAATGAGGCTCTCCGCTCTCCTTGCCCTTCTCCTGTTTGTCACACTACACGCCGAGGACAAGCCCACGCCTGCAAAGACGGTCTTCGTTGTCTCCGGCCTCGAATGCGGGAGCTGCGTTTACATGGTGCAGCACCAGTTGTCGCAAACACCCGGCATCGTCGAGGTCGAGGTGCTGCAAGGACTCGAAGGCTACGCCAATGTGAGTTACGACCCCAAGCTCGTCAGCGAGCACCAGATCGCGCAGGCCGTGCGCGAGGCTCCCGGCCTGCATGGCACGCCCTACATCGCCACGATGAAACTGCGCGTGCCGGGTTTCTCCCAGAATGCGACCCAGGTAAAGGCGCTCTTTGAGAAGTGGAGCCCGTCCATTGAACTCGTTGTCTGGGACGAACACGAGGGTGTGTTGATCGTGAACTTCGCCGAGCTGAAAAAAGATGCCAAAGGAGCTTTCGTGCGCGGCTGGAGCATCGCGCAGCTCGAGGATGGGTTGAGGAAGCTCGGACTGAAGTTTGAAATTCTCTCGCCAGGCGTGCTATGAACCTGCCCGGCACCGGAGCCTGCCTGCTGATGCTCGCGATCACCTGCGCGGCGCAAGA
Organism: Verrucomicrobiaceae bacterium; assembly: GCA_015075365.1. Lineage (GTDB taxonomy): Bacteria > Verrucomicrobiota > Verrucomicrobiia > Verrucomicrobiales > Verrucomicrobiaceae > Prosthecobacter. The sequence continues at coordinate 1,665,224 of JABTUN010000001.1, read as the reverse complement.
GGTGGTGCGAAAACAAGTGCTCGCCATTCCGATAAGCGATGGCGCGAAGCTGGCGGCGGATTTGTATCTCCCGGCGGGTTTCTCAAAGGAAGGCCAGTCCAAAGGCCTGCCCACAGTGCTGGTCTGCACGCCGTATGACCGCACCAAGGAAAATGCGGTGCGGCTGTGGCGTGAGACGATGGTGCGGAATGGCTACGCTTTCGTCGTGCAGGACATGCGCGGCTTTTACGGCTCCCGCGACGCTGGTCAGGGCGTGGCGCGGCAGGGTGATGGTTACGATACCGTGGAGTGGATCGCGAAACAGCCGTGGAGCAATGGCAAGGTGGGTATGATGGGCTACTCGCATCTCGGCGCGGTGCAGTATGAGACCGCCGTCACTACGCCGCCGCATCTCGCCTGCGCCATCCCCGCACAGGCACCGGGGAACTACTACACGGATTCGTATTTCCCGCCCAAGTTCCGCAAGGCGGACATGGAAACACTCCTGCGTGGCGAGCTCACCTCGCGCACGCAGCAGCTCATCCGACGCCGTGTTCGTAGCCGGGAGACTTCGCAGATCAGCCGGATCAACGTGCCGATGATCCACAGTGCCGGATGGTTCGATTTCTACAAGGAGGGAGCGATTGAGATGTTCAACGCTGTGCAAAAAGACGGCGGCCCCGGCGCACGCGGCCGGCAGAAGCTCCTCATCGGTCCCTGGGGGCATGGCAGCGAGCAGGAGGAAAGCCCTGGCATGCCGCTCACCATCGATGGCGGCGTGACGTTTCCTGGCAATGCCCGCTTTGACTGGGAGGCCGGCGTGTGGTTGCCTTGGTTCGATCATTGGCTCAAAGGAAACCCCACCGAGGTCATGGAGGTGCCCGCGGTGCTCTACTACCTCATGGGCGCCACGGGCGAGCCGGGCGCTCCTGGCAATCGCTGGATCACCTCCGACACCTTCCCTCCGGAGGGAAAAGAAACCATCCTCTACGCGCACGCTGATCACACCCTGACGGCCACGCCGTCGGAGAAAGACCACGCCACGCTCTCTTACACCTACGATCCGCGCGATCCGGTGCCCACAGTGGGTCGCCGCCATGCCCGCATCCCGGTGAAGGGGCCGCGTGACCAGCGTGAGGTCGAAGACCGTTCCGATGTGCTGCTTTTCACCACCGGGCGGCTCGACAGCGCGCTCGTATTTGCCGGACAGGTGCGTGTGAGGTTGTGGGCCTCCAGCGATCGTATGGACACCGATTTTACGGCAAAGATCACTGATGTGTATCCCGACGGCCGCTCCATGCTCGTGCTTGATGGCATCGTGAAGGGCAGGCACCGAAACACTTATCTCAAAGAGGAGCTGCTCACGCCCGGCGAGGTGAATGAGTTCGAGATCGACCTCGGTTTTACAGCCATCGCCATCGCTCCCGGACATCAGTTGCGGCTCGCCCTGTCGAGCAGCAACTTCGACCGCTTTGACATCAATCCCAACACCGCCGCGCCCTATGGCGACCACGCCCTGACACGCCGGCTCCTCAGCGAGCGCATGAGCGGCTACACACCGCGCGGCCAGGCCGGCTCCACCGAGGCCCTCCCAGCGCGAAACACCATCCACTTTGACCGCTCTCGTCCCACCCAGGTGATCCTTCCTGTCATTCCTCTTCCGCCGCCATGATGATCCTCCGCGCACTTCTCCTCCTGGGCATCGCATCCGCAGCGAATGCCGAGACACCGGCCCCGCGCCTCCGCTCCGATCCACCGGTCATCATCTCCTCCTGGGATGATCTGCTCGACGGCGTGAAGACGCGCGATGACTGGGAAAAGCATCGCGCCGTGCTGAAGCAGCGCTATCTCGAACTCATTCGGGACCAACACAAGCCCACCAAAGTGCCGCTCGATCTGAAGGTTCACGAGGAAGTCGAGGTCGAGGGCCAATACCGCCGCCTTTACATCAGCTACCAGGTCGAGGCCGGTGAGCGCGCTCATGCCTATCTCGGCATTCCTGTGGGATTGAAGGGAAAAGCGCCTGCCGTGGTCGCGCTGCACGGCACCACCGCCGAGGGCACGAAGCAAACCGTCGGCATCAACGGCAATCCCGACAAGGCCTTCCTCGATCACCTCTGCCGGCGCGGTTACGTTGTCATCGCGCCGGAGCACTTCGTCTCCGGCGAGCGCATTCCCGCCAAGGGAGCCTACGACACGTCCGCGTTTTATGAAAAGCACCCGAAATGGACCGCCGTGGGCAAGTTCAACTTCGAGCACAGCATCGCCGTGGACGTGCTGCTCGCGCGCCCGGAGGTGGATGCCGCGAACATCGGCGTCATGGGCCATTCGCTCGGCGGGCATGGTGCCTATTACCTCGCCGCTTATGACGACCGCCTGAAAGCTTGTGTCTGCAACTGCGGCGGATCGTTCCTGCGCCACAACCCGCAGGTCGAGGCTTGGGCGCGCGACCGCTGGTATGTGTATTTGAAGCCCATCCGCCCGCTGCTGCTGAAAGGACAGCTTCCCGACATCGACACGCATGAAATCATCGCCCTCATCGCCCCGCGCGCCTTCATGGACGTCTCCGCGCTGAATGACGGCATTCCGCTCACGCAGCGCCAGCGCGCGCTTATGCTCCTCAAGATTGCAGATGTGTACGAACTCATCGGGAGGCCGGAAAACTTCGCTTTTTTCATTCACGGTCGCGGCCATTCCGTCCCGCACGAATCCCGCGAGCTTATCTACGGCTTTCTCGACATGCACCTCAAGCCGGCGGAGGTCACTCAAACCAGACTGCTCGGGCAATAAACCTGCCTCGAAATATTTCCACGCATGAAACCACAAGCTTTGCTCATCATTCTTGCCATCGGACTGCTCTCAGACACGCATGCCATCGCCCAGGACCTCTCGCTTTATGGCAGCGTCAGCCAGGAGGCTCGGGAAGTCTCCGGTGCTTCGCTGGCGCAGCCGCTTTCGCCGGAGGCATGGAAGGCCACGCTGACCGAGCGACGTGAGAAGTGGTTGGAGATGCTCGGCCTTTCGCCGCTGCCGAAGCGCACGCCGCTTCAGGCCGCCGTGACCGGCGTGCTGGAGCGCGGCGATTATGTGGTGGAGAAAATCCACTTCCAAAGCCTGCCCGGCGCGCATGTGGCGGGGAATCTTTATCGTCCGGCAAAGATCACCGGCAAGCTGCCCGCCGTGCTCTATCTCTGCGGCCACTCGAAAGGCAAGGTGAACGCGCCTTATCAGGCGAATCCGCGCTGGTTCGGCCAGCACGGCTATGTGGCGCTTGTGCTCGATCCCGTGCAGCTCGGCGAGTGCCAGGGCATGCACCACGGCACCTATCGCGAAGGCCGTTTCGACTGGCCGAGCCGCGGCTACACGCCCGCTGGCACCGAGGTGTGGAATGCGATGCGCGCGCTCGATTACCTGCAAGAGCGCCCCGATGTGGATGGCGAAAAAATGGGTGTCACCGGTCTCAGCGGCGGCGGCGCGATGTCGTGGTTTCTCGGCGCGGCGGATGAGCGCGTGAAGGTGGTCGTGCCCGTGTGTCAGAGCGGCAGCGTCGAGCGCATGGCGGTGGACCGCGCGACGGACGGGCACTGCGACTGTGCTTTCTGGGTCAATTATCACCGCTGGTGCTGGCCGGACATCGGCGCGCTCATCGCGCCGCGTGCCTTCTTGATCGCCTCCGGCAGCGAAGACGTGCTGTGGCGGCCCGCAGGCTATCGCGATGTCGCGCATCGCATCCGCCATCAATACACTGCACTCGGTGAATCGACGAAGTTTGAACTGACGGAGGATCTGGCCCCGCACGGCTACACCCTGAAGCTGCGCCAGGCCATCTTCACTTTCTTCAACACGCATCTCAAAGGCGATGCGACTCCGGTGCAGGATGATGTGACCGACTTTGTCGAGCCGGAGGAGAACCTGCTCGTCTTCGGCGGCCAACTCCCGAAGGACGACACCATGATGCAGATGGACGCTCGCCTTGTGAAGAACGCGGATGTCTCGCTGCCCGACAGCGAAACGCAGTGGCAGTCGCATCAAAAAGACGCGATCACAAAGTTGCGCCAGACCACCTTCCGCAACATCCCCGCCGATCCCACGCCACGCCTGCGCGACAAGCTGGCCGATGGCGGCATCAAGGACGGCACTTTCTACGGCACGCGCATTTTTGACACCACCGACGGCCTCACACTCGCCGTGAAAACTCAGCAAGCTCCGCAGAACACTGGCCCCGTGGTCATGTTCGCCGTGCAACCCGATGCGCGCAGCACCTTCACCGGCGGCGGAGCCTCCAAGCCGGGCCTCGCACCCGAGTTTGCCTCCGCTGGCGTGGAAGTGCGCAACACCGGAGCCACCTCCGTCGGCCCTGGCTACTTGTGGACCTTGCGACGCATGTATCCGCTGCTCGGCCACACCTTGCCCGAGCGCCAGGTTCACGATCTGCTCGCCGGAACCGCGCTCATGCGCCAGGAACCCGCCACCAGCACCACGGTGTTGTTTGGTCAGGGGGAAACCGCCGCGCTCGCCATCTACTCCGCCGTCCTTGATCCCAAGATCAGCGAGGTCATTCTCGATTCGCCGCCAGAAACCCACACCAATCACGAAACCGCCGAGTTTCTCGGCATCCTGCGCATCGGTGATCTGCCGCAGAATCTTGCGCTGCTGCATCCGCGCCCGATCACCTTCATCGGCAAGATTCCACCCGCCTACGAATGGACGAAGCAGGTCTATGAAAAACTCGGCTCCGGTGATCGCATCCGCGCCATCAAAAACGCCCGCGAGTGGAAGCCGTTTGGAAAGTAGCCATCCCGTTCCGCGAGATGCGTAAGGAGCGTTGATTGGTGAACACGTTTTGAGCAGACGCCGGGCTTTTTTCCTGCGAAAGCCCCCAGTGCATCTTGTGTAGCAAGATGGCTGCTTTGCTGTCGCGTACTGGAGGCTTCTTTCTCATGCGTCTGTTCATCCTCGTCACATGCCTTGCGCTTCAGCCTCTCATGGCAGCGGATTTTCACGCCACCTCCTGCGAAGGCACTTATCCGCGCCATCTCCAGGGCATCTGCACCAATGAGCATGATGCCATCTACTGGTGCTGGACGGATTTCCTCGTGAAAACGGACACGGACGGCCGCATCCTCCAAAAAGTACCCGTGGCAAATCATCATGGCGACCTCTGCTTTCACGACGGACGCGTCTATGTCGCCACGAACCTCGCCAAGTTCAACCGGCCTGCTGGTGAGGCCGATTCGTGGGTTTATGTGTATGATGGCGATACTTTGTCCGAGCTCGCCAAGCATCGCGTGCCGGAGGTCGTGCATGGCGCTGGAGGCATGGCGTGGCGTGAAGGGCGCTTTTACATCGTGGGCGGTCTGCCGCCCGGCGTGAACGAAAACTACGTGTATGAGTATGACTCGGACTTCCGCTTCCAGAAGCGCCATGTGCTCGCCAGCGGCTACACGCTCATGGGCATTCAAACAGTCGCACATGCCGAAGGCGCGTGGTGGTTTGGTTGTTATGGCAAACCGGCCGTGCTGCTGCGCGCCGACGACAAGTTCCAATTCACCGACAAATGGGAGTTCAATGCCTCCGTGGGCATCGCGCCGATCAGCGGCGGACGTTTCCTCATCGCACAAAACACCGCCGTGAAGGGTGCGGATGGCAAAACAAATCAAAACCAGGCCCAAGTGCTCGTGGCCCGGTTTGATAAGAAAGCCGGACTGGCGATCGAAAAGCCCTGAAACGGCGCTCAGCGCGGCTCTTTTGTCTCCCAGAGTTCGTTGAAGGCCTTCACAGTTTCATCGACGAGCACCTGACCGCCTTCGGGACCGATGCGGCTGCTTTGGATGATGGCGCTGTAGCTGCCTCCGGCGACGGCTCGCGGTGTCGGCAGATAGCCGCCGGAGCCGGTGAGCTGGATGAGGAAGGTCTGCACGGCCGGGCTGCGGGCTTTCATCTGCACGCCGTAGTCGGTGAAGAGCTCGAACTCATTCGTGGCGATGGCGACATCGCCGAGGCGCAGGGCGTGGAGTTCCATTTGGAAGACGCCGGAGGTTCCGGCTTTCTCGGCTTCGTAGCGATCCACCACGCTTTTGTTCCAAAGATACTTCCACTGCTCCTTGGGGTTGTCTTTGTATTGATCGACAGCCTTCTGGGCATCGGCGAGTTCCTTCTCCGTCACTTTGCGCCAAGGCAGATCAATCTTCTTCGTGTGGTGCTGCAACACGGCGCCACTCACAGGCTCCAGTTTGGCACCTTCATAGGCTTCCTCCCAACCACGAACGACACGACGGGCGACTTCTTCGAGCCGTGTGAGGCCGCGAAGGCGGCGCATGCGCTCATCGGCGGCTTTGCCATACATCGGCCGCGGCACTTGATCGCCACCAGCGCCGGTCCACGCGAGAATGTGCAGGTCTTTGCCATGACGGTCACGCAACTGACGGCGCACCGGGTCCCAGAAGTCGGCGTGGATGACTTTGAGGCCTTCGACCTCTTGCGAGGGACATGGCACATTCACCGCCGTGGCGATGAGCGTGTCGTTTTGATCCCAGAAGAACAGCACATCGAGATTGTGATCCTCATAGCCCTCGATGCCGCGAAACTCCGGCACATTGGTCGGGCCATACATCTTCGCGGTGCCGTCCGCGTAGGTCGCACGGCGATTCTGCGCGATCACGGCCTGTCCTTGGCCCCAGCCTGCTTTGGACGGCTTTCGGCTGCTCCAGCTCTGCACCATGGCCTCCACGATCTTGCCCACCATGAACTCGGTGTATTCCATCGGCATCATCACGTTCTTGCCGAGCAGGCTGTAGCGATCTCCCTTCATCGTCACCGGCGCGGTGTGCGTGTGGGTGGCATTGAGAATGAGCTTCTGAAGATCAAAACCGGGCAGCTTGTCCTTCGCCTTCTCGCGCACCAGGTCGATGAGCCCCGTGCGGATGCCCACGATGTCACACGAGACCATGATGGCCTGATCCAGCACGGTTTCTCCCTCGCGTGACTCCAGGGCCAGAGCGGTGGCATAGATCTGCGTCTCAGGTTTCTCCGAGATGCGCACATGCATCTGCCCATCCAGTGCCACCGGTCGGTCAGGCGTGATGTCGATGGTCGCCGCACCGACATGGAGGTCTGAGGCAGAGACGAGGGAAGAAGTGGCGATGAGCAACGAAAGCGAGAGGAGGCGCATCAGGGTAATACCCTTTTCCCACAAGGTTCTTGTCGCGGTTTCTGTCTCATAGGCGGAGACAGCGTCCAATTTGGGCTGGTTTTTTGCTTTTTCTGACCTTGTGTGCCCTAGGCTGCCCACCTCCATGAACTCATCTGCTGACCACTTACCATCTGAGAGTCCGCTGGCCCTGCGTCTGCTCGGGAAGACGGAGGCGTCCGACAGCGTCGTGGCTCCCTACCATCTTGCACGAATGGTGGCGCGGGTGCTCGTCAGTCGGCACCTGCGGCAGCGGGCCAAGTGGTGCGCTCTGGCAAAGACCCTCGCCCGTCATGCCATGGTGGAGGCAAGACTGGTGCATCAGGCGATGAACTGGCTGGATCGGAGGAAACAGGATGTTTGAGACGCCCAAACCACGATGGGACACGCTCGCTGGCAGGGTGCTGGATGGCTTCTTTGAACGAGTCGCGGACCAGCTTCCGGACTACCGTGCGCCGCTGACGATTTTTGGCTCGGCTCCCATTCAGCTCTGCCTAGACGCCGAGTTTGCGAGCGCGGATGTGGATGTGATGGTTTTCGCCGAGGTGGAGACGCTGAGGAAGCTGGCACATACACCGTCATCGAGACGAGATCGCTACCATGTCCAAGTTTGCCCGCCATCTCTGTTCATCCCGGCGCCGCATTACTTGCAGCGTGCGCATGTGGAGACGCGGCATGGCCTGCAGATCGTGATTCCTCATCTCATGGACATTCTGCTGGCCAAGCTCCACCGATCGCGAGTGGAAGGGCAGTCCGGATTGGTGGCTAAAGATTTGCGGGCCTTCCGCAAGGTCCGTCAGATGCTCGACGGCTATCCCAGCTCGGAACAAATGGTGTCCGAACTCCAAAACTGTGAAGCCTACTTCCGTGCCCCGCTCGATGGCACGCTGAACTCATTCAAGTTGAATGTCCTGGACCTCTTTGAGCAGGTGTATGGCAGGTGCTTGGACATTCCTGCGGAGATCGCCGTTACAAAACCTCCACCCATGGAGATTGCTGAGCTTGGCCTGGATCAGCTGAACCCGATTCGTCCGTAAGTATGGGCAAGACAGCGAGTAGAACTGTGGAGCGTCTGATAGATCGAGGACGCATCAACTACCCCAACTATCACTCATGACTCCCACGACTTCACGCACTCGACGTTCCTTCATCACCACATCGGGCACCGCGCTAATGACGGGTTTGTTTGGCCAATCCATCTTTGGAGCCGAGGAGAAGAAGCCGTTGCCCAATTTGCCAGAGGGCTGGCATTTACGCATGGGCAATGCTCAAACACCGGAAGAAGCCATCGCGGAGCTGGAAGCCTTCAAAAAGGCCACGCCTGATCTGGCGAGCTGGGAGAAGCGCAAGGCGGCCATTCGAAAAGGCATTCTCGAGGGCGCACGGCTGGCGAATCCACCGGAGAAGCCACCGCTTGATCCGGTGTATTCCAACAAGCGGACCTATGAGGGCTACACGGCGGAGAGCGTGTATATCCGCAGTTGGCCCGGCTTCTATATCACCGGCACGCTGTATCGGCCCACTGGACTGAAAGGGCCGTATGCAGGCATCGTGTCTGCACATGGTCATGGCGGGCGCTTTTTGCCATCGCGCCAGACTCGATGTGCAGTGCTGGCACGCATGGGCGCGGTCGTTTTCCACTATGACATGGTGGGCTATGGCGACACGAAGAAGGCCGGCTGGGATCACAGCAAGGTGCCGGAGATCCAGCGCCTCATCATGTGGAACTGCATCCGTGCGCTTGATTTCGTTTCATCCATCGAAGGCGTCGATCCCAAGCGCATCGGCATGACCGGCAACTCCGGCGGTGCCACGCAGACCTTCCTGACCTCCGCCTTGGATGAACGCATCGCGGTGGCGGTGCCGAGCTGCCAGGTGTCCGCGCATTTCTTTGGCGGCTGCCCATGTGAAAGCGGCATGCCGATTCATTGGGGGCCGAATCACAAGACGAACAACGCCGAGATCGCCGCAATGACTGCGCCACGCCCCCAGCTCATCATTTCCAACGGAGCCGACTACACCAAGAACACGCCCGATGTGGAGTTCCGCTACATCCAGCATATCTACAGCCTCTACGGCGCTGCGGACAAGGTCGTGAATGCCCATTTCCCGCTCGAAGGGCACGACTTTGGGCCGAGCAAGCGTCTCGCGGCCTATCCGTTCTTCATCCGCCATCTCGGACTCAACAGCCTGCGAGTGTGGGCCAAGGAAGAGCAAATCAACGAGACCTTCGCCAAGGTCGAAACCGAGGAAGACATGCTCGTCTTCAATGACAAGAACCCCTGGCCGAAGGATGCCGTGGCACCCAACACACCGCTGCCGTTCTGATGAGACTCTTTTTCTCCCGAATCATCGTCGCCGCTTGTTTGAGCGGGTTTGCTCATGCGGAAGTCACGCGCATCGAGATCACCGAGCGTGCTACATTTGCTGCGGGCAACGCCTTTGGCCCCGCAGGTGCCTATGAACGCCTCAAAGGACGGATGTTCATCGAGACCGATCCGGCGAACCAGGCTAACGAACGCATCCACGACCTCCAGCGTGCTCCGCGCAATGCTCGCGGCATGGTGGAGAGCTGGACGGACTTCTTTCTGCTGAAGCCGGTCGATGCGACCAAGGGCAACGGCGTGCTGCTCTACGACGTGAACAATCGCGGCAACATGCTCGCGCTCTGGACCTTCAACGACGGCGAGCGCACCAACGATCCGAAGACGGAGGCGCATGCGGGGCATGGCTTTCTCATGAAGCAGGGCTTCTCCGTGCTGTGGTGCGGCTGGAATGGCGAGGTGCAGGCGGATGATACGCAGCGCCTGCTGTGCGGTCTGCCCATCGCGACAGACAACGGCAAGACAATCACCGGCAAAGCGCATCTGGAGATTACGAGCACGGAAAAAGTCTTCAGCCGGGCCTTCTCGTGGAGCCCGTGGGGCATCGGCGCGGCGTTTCCATCGGTGAGTCTCGACAATGCCGACGCGACGCTCACGATGCGGCCAAATCGCGGCGCGGATGGCATTGAGGTGCCCCGTGCGGAGTGGGCGTTTGGACGTTGGGAAAATGACAAACTCATTCCTGATGCCACGCATGTCTATGTGAAGGAGGGTTTGCGGCCCGGCTGGCTCTACGACCTCGTTTACACGGCCAAGGAGCCGCGCGTGACCGGTCTCGGCCTCACCGCGATGCGTGACTGCGTGGCGTTCTTCCGTCATGGCGATGCCAAAACGAATCCGCTGGCTGGCGCGGTGCAAAAAGCCTGCGTCTTCGGCATCTCGCAGTCCGGACGTGTCATTCATCACTTCCTCTATGAAGGCCTGAACGGCGATGAGCAGGGCCGCCTCGTCTTCGATGGCGCCTTGATCCACGTCGCAGGCTCCGGCAAAGGCATGTTCAACCATCGCTTCCGCATGAGCACGGAGTATGGCACGCAGCACGAGGGCCATCTTTCCGGCAGTGAGTTCTTCCCGCTCGCCGCGCTGCCGCAGACCGATCCCGTCACCGGTGAATCTGGCGACTCGCTCGCCCGTTCGCGGAAGTCCGGCCACACGCCGCGCATGCTCTTCACGCAAACCTCCACCGAATACTGGAGCCGCGCCGCCTCGCTGCTGCACACCGATGTGGAAGGTAAATCCGACCTGACCTTGCCCGATGATGTGCGTGTCTATCTCGTGGCCGGGGCGCAGCATCTCGGCAAGAGCGACGGCACACCCGGCATCTGCCAGCAGCCGCGCAACACGCTCGATGATCGCGGCCCCGTGCTGCGTGCGATGCTCATGCACCTCGTCGAGTGGGTGAAAAACGACCAAACACCGCCGCCGAGCCGTCATCCACGTCTCGCCGACCAAACGCTCGTGACCTTCGACGCATGGAAATCGCAGTTTCCGAAGATTTCCGGCCTCAACCTGCCCACCCATGCCTACCAGCCTCCACGACTCGATTTCGGCCCGCGCTTCCAAAGCGAAGGCATCGCCGACATCATCCCGCCGAAGACGGGAAAGCCCTTCCAGACGCTTTTGCCCGCCGTGAACGCCGACGGCAATGAAACCAGCGGCATCGTGCTGCCCGAAGTCGCCGTGCCCCTCGGCACCTACACCGGCTGGAACCTCCGCTCCCCTCAAGTCGGTGCCGAAACGATGCTGTCACCGCTCGATGGCATGTTCATCCCCTTCGCGAAAACCCAAGCCGAACGCGAAAAGACCGGTGATCCGCGTCCATCCCTCGAAGAACGCTATCCGACACGTGCGGAGTATCTCTCGCGCCTCACCAATGCCGCGAAGAAGCTCCAAGCAGAGGGCTTTCTGCTCGATGAAGATGTCACGAGGATCGTCGAACGTGCGTCAGCAAAGTAGCCATCTTGCTCCGCAAGATGAGCTGAGAGCTTTTGCAATCAGGTTTCCTTGCCAAGCATGCTTCCAACCACTTCGAACATGCTCCACCACCTTTCCTTCGCCGTCACTGATCTCGCCAGATCTGCCGCCTTCTACGACGCAGCGATGGCAACGCTCGGTTACGGCCGCGTGTGGGAAGATGCGACGTTTATCGGCTATGGTATCAAGCCAGGAGAGGACATCTTCGCACTGAAACTGCGACCTGCGAATGCCGGAGTGCCGGGCGACGGATTTCACGTCGCCTTCTCAGCACCGTCGCGGGAAGCAGTGCTACGATTTCACGAAGCATCGCTCGCAAACGGCGGCACGGACAATGGTGGCGCTGGGCTGCATCCTGAATACGGCCCGGACTACTTCGCCGCCTTTGTCATCGACCCGGATGGCTACCGGATCGAGGCGGTCATCATTGGTGCTCACAACTCCACCAGCAGTTATGAATAGCTCAGCCTGCCTCTTCCGATTCATTCAGAGACATGGTTCTGGTCCGCGAAATCCGTCACACCAGCTTCCATCCCATGCTGGCATTGATCTTGTCCACGATCTGACGACGGCGGATCGTCGCGACGGCACCGCGTTTTCGGGTCAGCTTGGACTTTTCCACGAGCCACAAGGCATCGCAGCGGCAGAGGGTTTCCCAGTCGAGTCCGTCAGCTCCGTTGAGACGGACTTCGGTGGGTTTGGGTGGACGATTGGTGCGTTGGGTCGTGCAGAGCAGTACATTCACCCAATCCGCTTTGGCGACGCGATCTGGATGAGAGACGATCACGGCGGGATGCGGTCCGGCATCACCAAAGTCGTAGGTGTAGATGTCCCAGGGCTTCATACTTCGTCGGGCTTGGGAATGCGGACGCGTTTTGCGAGTTTGGACTCGGCGGCGTTCTCTTCCTTCGAATAGAGGTTTTTCAGCGAGCCAGCAGGGAAGATTTCGCCCTCTGTTTCCTGGAGCTTGCGCAAGGCGGTGCGGACGACTTCGCTGGCGTTGTTGTAGCGGCCAGAGTCGATCAGTTGCCGGATGAAACCTTCCCAATGAGCGGTGAGTGCGACGTTCATATTTGCTAACTATTGCTATTCGGATGTTCGTTCGTCAACTTTGGCGTCGGCATTGTAGATCACACGCGTCGCAGCGGCTGGGAGAAAATCATGTCCACGATGGGGATCGGGGTGCGCAGGGCGGGATCGGTGCTGGCAAAGGCGGGGCCGCGCAGGGCTTTTTGATCGTGAAGCTGCGAGATGTCATGCACGTGCATGCTGCGCAGCATTTCGGCCGTGAGCGGCTGGCCGCGTTGATGCGTCTGCGGATAGGCGAAGGCTTCCACGCGCACAAAGGCGGTCTCAAGCCGGCCGTTCGCGTCGCGTTTCAGCGGAAACGAGGCCTCAGCGGCATCCACGATGCTGGCGATGCCTTGATCGGTGATGAAGCGGATTTGAACGTTCGGGCGCTTTGGGTCGTTGCCGGAGACGGAGACGTGCAAAGCGTCGTCTTTGACGATGATGCGGCTGAAGCGAAAACTGCTGCGATCATACGGCGCGATGATTTCACCCGTCTCGCTGGCGGCGAGTGAGGCGACGGAGCCGAAGAAAGTGCCACGGCGGTAAGCACGCAGCGCGACGGCTTCGCGCTCGGTGGCGGTCATGGCATCGAGCTGGGGCACGAGCAGCACGTTGCGACCGCGACCGTAGGTGTTGTGGTCTTTGACGAAGAAACCCCAGCAGCGCCGCCCAGTGCGCAGGATGTCATCCCAGAGCTGGTAGAAGTGCAGGTTGGGCTCGCCGCTGTGATCGTAGAAGCCGCGGCTGGAGCCAAAACCGGAGGTGAGCTGGTTCCACACCTCGATGCCGAGCACGCGCGGATCGAAGTCGAGCATCGGCAGGTAGTCGGCGAGCTTGCCGGTCGGATGATTCAGCGTCATGCCGCCACCGTCGGGATGCTGCAGCTTCTCAAAGGCCTCGCGGAAGACATCGCGCCACGGGCGGTTCGTGCCCTGCATGAGGCGATACTGCGTCACGCTGAGGGTGTCGGCATCAAACACGAGCTTCGTCTCCATGCTCGCTGCCTTGGTGCGCAGGTAGAGCGTGTGATTGCCCGGCGGCAGGCTGCGGTCGCGCAAGGGGCCTTTGTCGGCAAAGCCGTTGCGAAAGTCGCACTCGTTCGCGCCTTCGATCGTGAGACTGGCTGCCGGTTGGCCAGCTTTCCCGGCGAGCCGCACGTCCAGTCGATACACGCCGAGCCAGGGGCGCTGCGCATCAAACACGTTCAAACCGTCAAAGCGATGCGTGATGGGCGACACGGCGCACTCCTTCGCACTCACGCTGCTGCCGTAACCCGTGGCAAGCAGGCTGCCGAGCGCGTTCGCATGCAGGCCCGTGTCGGTGTAGGAATGGTGCTCCGCATTCGGCGAGGCGATGAGCTGTGGATGCTTCGCGGCATAGTCCTGAGGCAGCGGATACGTCGGCGCGGAGGGGTAGTAGTTGCTGAAGGCAAAGTGGCCGTAGCCCATGTCCACAAAACCATCGCGCGAAGCATCGGTCTGCCCCTGATGCTGATGCGACATCGAGTGCAGGCACTCCCAGGCGGCCCAGTCCACCTCCGCATACGGATTGTCGAGCTCACGGCCAGCGCCTGCCGCCAATGATGACGTGGCAGGCAGGGTGGCGAGCGTGGCGAGGAGTCGGCGACGATTCATCCAAGGCAGTCGGATTCGATGCGGCGGTCCTTTCATTCAGGAAGCGTCGGACAGCGCACGAAGATTGGCGGACTTCCCGCGTATCGTCTCACCGCATGACTTCCGCACCCAACTCACGCCGACACTTTCTCAAAACCGCCGCCGCGGCGGTTACCACGTTCAACATCGTGCCGCGACATGTGCTCGGCGGGCCGCGGTTTGTGCCGCCGAGCGAGAAGGTGAACGTGGCGATCATCGGCACGGGCGGCCAGGGACGCACCAACGTGCGAAACCTCTTCCCGCTCGATGATTGCCAAATCATCGCCGTGGCTGATCCGGCGGAGTCGTTCAGCCTCGAAAACTTTTACTTCAAAGGCATGGGCGGACGCCTGCCGGTGAGGGCGGAGATCGAGAAGCACTACTCGGCAAAGACGCCGAACCATCGCTGCGCGGACTACATCGACTTCCGCGAGATGCTGGAGAAGGAGAAAAGCATCGACGCGGTGCTGATCGCCACGCCGGATCATTTGCACGCCTATGCCTCGGTGATCGCGATGCGGGCGGGAAAGCACGTTTACTGCGAGAAGCCGCTCACGCACAACATCTGGGAGGCGCGTCACGTCGCCAAAGTGGCTGCGGAAACAGGTGTGGCCACACAACTCGGCAGCCAGGGGCATTCGTCGCTCGGCACGCGGGAGACCATCGAATACATCCAGGACGGCGCGATCGGCGCGGTGAAGGAAATTCATGTGTGGGTGGGCGCGAAGCGATGGAATCCCGCGCTCACCGGCAAACCTACCGACACGCCGCCGGTGCCTGCGGGGTTGAACTGGGATCTGTGGCTCGGCCCGCGTCAGGAGCGGCCGTTTCATCCGGCCTACTTCCCGGTCGCATGGCGTGATTTCTGGGACTTCGGCTGCACGGGCATCGGCGACTTCGCCTGCCATGATATGAACACCGCCGTGCGTGCCTTTGACCTGCCGATTCCTTCGCGCATCGAGGCCCACGCGGCCGGTTTGATGGACAGCGAGATCGCGCCACATGGAGCGCTCATCTATTACATCTTCCCCGCCGCAGGCTCGCGGCCCGAGATCCGCATGACGTGGTATGACGGCGGCATGATGCCACCAAAGCCGGAGGCGCTGGGCAACTTCCCGCTGCCGAAACGCGGTTGCCTTTTCATCGGCGAAAAAGGTGTCATTCAGTGCGATGGCGGCGGCGGTGCTCCGCGACTCTTCCCCGACGCACGCCGTGCCGAATACCAAAAGCCCGCGCCGAAGCTGAAACGCAGCAACGGCCATCACCGCGACTGGATCGACGCCTGCAAAGGCGGCGAACCCGCGACGAGCCCCTTCGCCTACGCCGCGCATCTCACGGAGATCGCGCTGCTCGGTGTGCTCTCGCTTCGCACGCAAAAGCCCGTCGAGTGGGACGCCGCCGCGATGAAGGCCAAAGGTCTGCCCGCAGCCGATGCATTCATCAAAGAGAGCTATCGCAAGGGCTGGGAAATCCTCTGAACCATGAGCGAAAGCATCGACTTCACCCCTCTCACCGCCGCCGACCGCGAACCCATCGCGCGGCTGCTGCACCGCGCTCTCGTTCATTGGTATGAGAGCCGACTCGGCCAAGGTGCCCGCTTTGGCGACAGCCCTGATCCCTTCACGCTTTTCCCCGATGTGTATGAGGCGCTCGATCCCGGCGAATGCGTCACTACCCGCACGGACAGCGGCGAGATCGTCGGCGTTTGCTTCTCGCATGAGCGTGAAACACATGTCTCCGTTGGTATCGTCGCCACTTCGCCGGATGCAGGCGGCCGCGGCATCGCGAAAAAGATGATGTTGCTCGTGCTGGAGAAGGCAAAACGCCTCGGCAAACCGGCGCGGCTTGTTTCGAGTCTGCTGAATCTCGACTCGTTCTCGCTCTACACGCGGCTCGGATTCGTCCCGGGAGCCATTTTTCAAGATCTACTCATCACCGTGCCCGACACCGGCCTGTCCGCCGCCGCGCCCGCGGGCATCGAACACGTGCGCGAGGCCGTTTTGGCCGATGCGCCGCGAATCGCCGACTTCGAGCAGTCGCAGCAAGGCATCCGCCGCGAGAAGGACTTCGCGTTTTTCGTGCGCAACGAGGTCGGTGCATGGCGTTTGCTCGTCTCCGAGGCCACAGACGGCTCCGTGAACGGTTTCCTTGGCATGAGCACGCATCCGTCCTTCACCATGATCGGCCCCGGCGTCGCTGCCGATGAAGAGACGGCCATCGCCCTGCTTTGGAAAGCCCTCGACGGCCTGCGAGGCAAGACGCTCGTCTTCCTTGCTCCCTGCGCGGCTTCCACGCTTGTGCGCACCGCCTACATGTGGGGTGCTCGGAACGTTGAGCTGCATGTCGCGCAGTCCACTGCGCCGGTTGCGAACGCGAAAGGCATCGTGTTTCCGACCTTTATGCCGGAGACGGCGTGAGCAAAGTAGCCCTCTCGCTCCGCGAGAGGAGCTTGGCGTGTCATTCTCGGAAGACGGCTCGGTATTTCGAGAGCGTTCAGCGCATCTTGCGGAGCAAGATGGCTACTCTGCTGGCGCGTGAATGCCCGCCAAGAAAGTCAGATGGCGCTATTGCCAAAAGGGCGCGTAAGCAGCGTACTCGGCTGGTGAATCTCTCCACACGCCTCGTCCTGCTTTCATCCCTCGCGTCTCTTTCGCTGCACGCCGCCGTGGTGCGGGTGGAAATCAAAGAGCGATCCGATGCCGGTGCCACGGGCTATGAACAGCTCAGCGGCAAGCTGCACTTCGAGATCGATCCGAAGCAGCCGCAGAATGCAATCATCGCGGATGTCGATCTCGCGCCGGTGAATGCGGAGGGGAAGGTGAGCTTCGCGGCTGATTTGCGGGTGTGGAAGCCGAAGGATGACGCCAAGAGCAATGGCTCGGCGTGGTTTGAGATTCCGAATCGCGGAGGGAAGGCGAGCTTGAGCGAGTGGGTGATGAAAGCGGGCTTCACGCTCGTGAATGTCGGCTGGGAGTTCGATGTGGCGGCGGACAAACTGCGCCTGGAAGTGCCACGGGCACAAAACAAGGACGGCAGCCCGATTCGCGGTGTGGTGAGCGCGGTGTTCACGCCGGACAAAAGACTCGATGAGCAGCCGATCACCGATTTGACCGATTATCCGCCGGTGGACATCACGGGAGCCGAAAGCCGTCTCATCGTGCGAAATCGCGCCGCCTACCCGGAAGGCCAGGAAGTGCCGCGAAAGCAATGGAACCTCGAAAACGGCCGCCTTCGACTCGAGGGCGGTTTTGAGCCCGGGAAGACCTACGAGGTGTTTTATCTGTCCGAGGCTCCGCCAGTCGCCGGACTCGGTTACGCGGCGATTCGCGATGCCGTGGCGTGGTTGAAGCACGATCCGGCCTCGCCCGCGAAGGTGAAGCACGCTTATGCGTTTGGTTCGTCGCAATGCGGCCGCTTTTTGCGCGATTTCGTCTATCTCGGCTTCAACACGGACGAACAAGATCGCATGGCGCTCGATGGCATCATGTCGCATGTCGCTGGCGCAGGTCGTCTCGTGCTGAATCAGCGCTGGTCCACACCGCGAGCCGTTTCCGGTTACTACACCGCTTCGTATCCCTTTGCCGATACGGCTCAAAAAGACCCGGTGAGTGGTCAAAGCGAAGGCATCCTCGCCAACTCTCGCGTGAGACATGCGCCGAAGATTTTTTATACCAACATGGCCGCCGAATACTGGGGCGCGGGGCGTGTCGGAGCGCTCACGCACGCCACGCCCGATGGCAAAGTGGACATCGCTTTCCCGGAGAATGTGCGCTCGTATTTCTTCGCCAGCACCTCGCATGGGCCGGCTTCGTTTCCGCCGACTTCACAGGTCAAAGGTTCGCCCTTGGCGAATCCAGTGAATGCCAATCCTGCCATCCTCGCGCTGCGATTGGCGATGCATCGCTGGGTCAGCGAAGGCATCGCTCCACCGCCGAGCGTGCATCCCAAGCTCAGCGACGCCACGCTTGTGCCAGTTGCGGAAGTTCGCTGGCCCAAAGTGCCCGGCATGGACGCTCCGAATGCCATCAAGGCCGGTGGTCGCTTGCGTAACCCGCAACTGCCCGGCGGCGCTGGTGAAGGCACCGAACTGCCGCTGCTCGTGCCGCAATGCGATGCCGATGGCAATGACCTCGGCGGCATTCGCGTGCCGGATGTCGCCGTGCCGCTTGGCACCGGCACAGGTTGGGTATTTCGTCCGGCAGAGTTCGGCTCACCGCACGAGTTTTACCTCCTGCGCGGTGCCTGGGTGCCTTTTGCGAAGACCAAGGCCGAGCGCGAGGCGGCGAACGATCCGCGTTTGTCGCTCGAAGAACGCTATGGCAGCAAAGATGCCTATCTCGACCAGGTGAAAGCCGCCGCGCAAAATCTCATCGAGCAGCGGTTCCTAACCGCCGCCGATCTCGAAGCGCAACTCAATCAAGCCAGCGAGCGCTGGGACTGGGTGATGCGTCAAACGGCCCACTAAACCTCCTCTCATGAAATTCGCCCTCCTATTCTTCCTTCTCAGCGCGGCCACTTCGGCCTTCGCGCAGACCAGCTTCCAAAAGGTCCTCTTCCTCGGCAACAGCATCACCAAGCACGGCCCGAAGGCCGACATCGACTGGAGTGGCAACTGGGGCATGGCCGCGAGCGCGGAGGCCAAGGACTATGTGCATGTCTTCACGGCCTCGCTCACGCAGAAACAGGGCGCCGCGCCGGAGATCCTCGTCAAAAACATCGCCGACTTCGAGCGTGCGCATCAGGGCTATGAATTCGCGACGAAGCTCAAAGAGGCCATCGACTTCCAAGCGGACCTGATCGTGCTCGCGATTGGCGAAAATGTGCCCGGCTTGAAGACGGCGGAGGAGAAAACGCAGCTCCAGTCCGATGTGACCGCGCTGTTGAAGTCCCTCCAAGGCACACGCAAGCCGACAATCCTCGTGCGCAGTTGCTTCTGGGCGAACGCGGCCAAGGACGAGGCGTTGCGTGGTGCCTGCGATGCTGTGGGCGGCATTTTTTGCGACATCGGTGCTCTAGGCGCGGACAAAAGCCTCTACGGCAGAGCCGAGCGAGAATTCAAGCACGCTGGGGTGGCAAATCATCCTGGCGATAAGGGCATGGCGGCCATCGCCGAGGCACTGATGAAGGCGCTACCTCACTAAAGTGGGGGGCGCAAGCCGCGGCGTTTTCGCCAATTTTGGCGTCCAAAGACGTAGTTCTCCGGCCTTATTAAGCCAGATGAACCGCTCCTGCCTCTTCCGCACCGTTTTCCTGCTGTCCAGCTTTGCCGCCGGTCGTTGGGCCATCGCGGCCGATGATGACGCGCAGCGGGCGGCGATGACGTTTTTTGAGAAGGAGGTGCGGCCGATCTTGGTGAACCGCTGCTACGAGTGCCACAGCAATACAAAGCAGAAGGGCGGGCTGCGGGTGGATCACATTGGTTATCTGAAAACGGGCGGTGACACCGGACCGGCGGTGGTGCCGGGAGAGCCGTCGAAGTCGCCGCTGATGGAGGCGGTTCGCTGGACGAATGAGGACTTCCAAATGCCGCCGAAGAACAATGGCGGGAAGATCCCGGACGCGGAGATCGCGATCCTGGAGAAGTGGATCCAAATCGGTGCGCCGTGGCCGGAGGATGGCTCGAAGAAGGTGGTGGTGACGGAGGGCGGCTTCACGGAAGAACAGCGGAACTATTGGTTCTTCCAGCCGGTGAAAAAAGTGTCGCCGCCGGACGCGGGAGGCAAATGGGTGCGCAATGACATCGACCGCTTCATCGCGGCGAAGCAGGCGGAGATGAAGCTCAAGCCGGCGCCGGAGGCGGACCGGCATGAACTGGTGCGCCGCGTGTATTTTGACCTGCACGGCCTGCCGCCGACGAAGGAGCAGATCGACGCGTTTGTGCACGACAAGGACCCGAAGGCCTATGAGAAGCTCGTCGATGAGCTGCTGGCCTCGCCAAGCTACGGCGAGCGCTGGGCGCAGCACTGGCTGGACCTCGTGCGCTATGCGGAGAGCGATGGTTACAACGCGGACGCCTATCGCCCGTCGGTGTGGCCGTATCGCGACTACGTGATCAAGTCGCTCAACGACGACAAGCCCT
The DNA here is from genome assembly GCA_015075365.1 of Verrucomicrobiaceae bacterium. Classification (GTDB taxonomy): domain Bacteria; phylum Verrucomicrobiota; class Verrucomicrobiia; order Verrucomicrobiales; family Verrucomicrobiaceae; genus Prosthecobacter. The sequence goes on along the minus strand of JABTUN010000001.1, from coordinate 1,644,896 downwards.
ACAACCAGTTCGTCAAAGAGCAGCTCGCGGGCGATGAGATCGCGCCGGATGATCCGAACGTGCTCATCGCCACGGCCTTCCTGCGTCATCCGGTGTATGAATGGAACCAGCGCGATGCCCGCGGCCAGTGGGACATCATCCTCACCGACATGACGGACACCACGGGCGAGCTTTTCCTCGGCCTGAGCATGGGCTGTGCGCACTGTCACAACCACAAGTTCGATCCCATCCTGCAAAAGGACTACTACCGCCTGCGGGCCTTCCTCGCCCCGGTGCAATGGCGCGATGACATGACGCTGGCGACGACAGCGGAGAAGAAGGCCTACAACGAGCAGCAGGCGAAGTGGGAGGCCGCCACAGCAGAAATCCGCGCGAAAATGGATGCGCTGACGAAGCCGATCCTGGAGCCGCGAGTCGAGCGCGCGCTCACTCGCTTCACGGATGACCTCCAAGTGATGACGCGGAAGCCCGCGGAGAAGCGTGATGCGCTGGAAAGGCAGCTCGCAGGTCTCGTCGAGCGTCAGATGACGGTGGAGCGCAAGCGCTTTGACCCGATGAAGAGCCTCAAGACCGATGAGCAGAAAGCGGAATACAAGGCGCTGGAGGACGAGCTGAAAAAGTTCGATCACTTGAAGCCGAAGCCGCTGATGGAGGCCTTTGTGGCGACGGATGCGAGCCCGGTGGCACCGGCGGTGGCGATCAAGACACGCAAGGGCGAGCAGCAGATCGAGCCGGGCTTCCTTTCGATCATCGACACCAGCCTGCCGAAGATCAAAGCCACGAAGACCTCCACCGGTCGCCGCACGGCGCTGGCGGAGTGGATCACGCGGCCAGACAACCAGCTCTCGACCCGCGTGATCGTGAACCGGGTGTGGCAGTATCACTTCGGTCGCGGCATCGTGGCCACCGCGAGTGATTTCGGCAAGCTGGGCGAGCCTCCGACACATCCGGAGCTGCTCGATTACCTCACGACGAAGTTTGTGAAGGGCGGCTGGCATTTGAAGCCGCTGCATCGCGAGATCATGCTCTCCGCCGCCTATCGTCAAACGGCCCGCCAGGAGCCGGACGAGGTCGCGTCGAAGGTCGATCCGTCGAACCGCTACCTGTGGCGCTTCAATCCGCGCCGTCTCGATGCCGAGCAGGTGCGTGATGCGCTGCTCGCGGTGAGTGGCGAACTCGATGCCGCGGCCGGTGGACCGGCGGGCGATGGGAACAGCACACGCCGCTCGGTTTACACGATGAAGAAGCGCAACAACCCGAACGAGCTTCTTCGTGCGCTCGACATGCCGGCGGGCTTTGCGAGCACCGCCGAGCGTCAGAGCACCACCACGCCGACGCAGGCACTGCAATTGCTCAATGGCGACTGGTTGCTCGCCCGTGCCCGCAAGCTCGCCTCACGCGTGGAAGGCATCGACGATGCGTGGATGGCTGTTTTGGGCCGTCCGCCGACGCCGAAGGAAAAAGCCACCGCGGAGGGCTTTTTGAAGAAACGAGCCGGAACGACGAAAGCGAAGGCTTCCGAGGTCGCGGAGTCAGGTGATGGCTCGGAGACCTTCAAAGAGAACAGCGCCCACGAGCGTCTGCTGATCAACACGAACGAAAAAGAGGGCGATGAGTTCACCGTCGAAGCCGTCGCCAGCCTCAACAGCATCGATGTGAATGCCTCGGTGCGCACGCTTGCCTCGCGGTGGAATGGCGGGAAGGACAGCCTGGAGGCCTTTGGCTGGAGTTTGGGCGTCACCGGCGAAAAATCGCGTTACAAGCCGCGCAACGTGATCGTGCAAGTCGTCGGCGAAGATGAGAACTCGAACATCGGCTACCAGGTCGTGCCTTCGAACATCCACATCGAGCTGGGCCGTCGCTATCACATCGCCGCGCGGGTTTCCTGCCCCGCGAAGAACGTCACCTTCACCGTGCGTGATCTCGACACGCCGGGCGCTGCCGTGCAATCCGCCGTGGTGCCGATGGACATCCGCTCGAAGCTCAGCCTCGGCTCCTCCCAACTCGTCATCGGCGGCCTGAACAAGCGTGCGCCCTCGCATCAATGGGACGGCCGCATTGAAGCCGTGCGCATCGTGACCGGCTACGTGGCCGACAAAGCTTTGAGCGCCGATCCGGAAAAATGGAGCGCCGGTTTCGTCGTCTGGCGTGCCGCTGATCCGCTGAACTCCCAATTCGCCTGGAACGGCAGCGACGTGAAGAGCGTCGAAGAAGCCGATCCCTTCCGCCAGGCCATGAACGACCTCTGTCAGGTGCTGCTGAACACGAACGAGTTTTTCTATCTGCATTGAGAAGCGAGGCTCATCCGGCCCAATTCCGTTCCTTGACCATTCGCGGCGGTGTCGTTAGTCTCGCATTGTGATCTCCCGGAAGGCCATCCAGCAATACTGCGACGCCATCGCCGCCGCTTTCAAGCCGCGGAAAATCATTCTGTTTGGCTCCTATGCCTACGGCACGCCCAACGAGGATTCTGATGTGGATGTGATGGTGGTGATGCCCAAGAAGCGGTTCAGGAGAGATTTGGGCTTCAAGATGCGAATGAAAGTCCCAGCCACATTTCCCGTGGATGTGCTGGTGGAGCCCGAAGACCGGCTTGAGGCTCGCATTCAGGATCGCGAGTCCTTCATTCTCGACATCACCGAGAAAGGCAGGGTCATGTATGAAGGCGTCCACGCGTGAATGGATCAAGAAAGCGGAGTCGGACTGGCTGCTGGCAGTTTCCTTGATGCGACGGCGCAAGCCTCCCGTGAGAGACCAGGTTTGTTTCCACTTCCAGCAGTCTGCAGAGAAGTATGTGAAGGCACGCATGGAAGAAGCGGGTGTTCGCATTCCGCGAATCCACCAGATCGACCAGCTCATTCAGCTCGTGCTGGGCATCGAGCCTTTTTGGGCGGCTCTTCAGCCTGCGGCCAGCCGCATCAGTGACTATGCCGTGCGCATCCGCTATCCCGGCAACGAAGCCACCGCAGTCGAGATGAGGCGCTGCCACCAGGACGCGAAGGCCATCCGTCATGAGGCACGGGCGGCGCTGGGATTGTGAGAAGGCGAATTCGGGCTCGCTCCTCATTTTTCGTGTCAAAAAACAGCCAGCAATGGCCTTTAGGTGAGGAAGAGAGCTTACATTCCCCGTTTTAAACCCATCACCATCATGCGTTGCAATCGTTACGACCATCCCACGTCGCGTCGCGACTTCCTGCAAACGGCCGGCTGCGGCTTTGGCTCGGTCGCTTTGGCCGCGCTCATGGGGCAGGAACAAGCAAGCGCCGCACCACTGCGTGTCGCGCATCGTCCAGCGAAGGCAAAGAGCGTCATCTTTCTCTTCATGGAAGGTGGCCCGAGCCATCTCGACACCTTCGACTACAAGCCGCTGCTGAACAAACTCGCCGGTCAGTCTTTGCCCGCGAGCTTCAAGGCACCGATCACCGCCATGGGCGAGGCAAAGTCCCCGATCCTGGAATGCAAACGCACCTGGAAGCAGCACGGGCAAGGCGGCCTGTGGATCTCGGATTGGTTCACGCATGTGGCGCAGCATGCCGATGACCTCGCGGTGATTCATTCCTGCGCCTCCAGCGGCATCAATCATGCCGGCGGCGTGTGCTCGATGAATACTGGCTCCGTGTTCGGCGGTCGTCCCTCGCTCGGTGCCTGGGCGCAGTATGGTCTCGGCACCTCGAATCAAAATCTGCCCGGCTTTGTCGTCATCAAGGACAGCGAGGCCACCGTGGTGAATGGCGCACGGAACTGGGGCAATGGCTTCATGCCCGCCGTGTATCAAGGCGTCGAATTCAGCTCCGAAGGCACGCCCATCAAGTTCCTCGACAACCCGAAAGGCGTCGATCCCGTGCGTCAACGTGACAAGCTGGACCTGCTTGGTGCTTTGAACCGCGACTACAACGCCACGCGCATGAGCAACACGGAACTCGACGCCCGCATCAAAGGCTACGAACTCGCCTTTCAGATGCAGGCCGAGGCACCGGATGCCGTCGATCTCAGCAAAGAAAGCGAGACCACCAAGAAGCTCTACGGCATGGACAACGAGGCGACGGCGGTTTTTGGCCGCAACTGCCTCCTGGCGCGTCGCCTCGTGGAAAACGGCGTGCGCTTTGTGCAGCTCTACAGTGGTGCGGGAAGCAAGTGGGATGCTCACAAGGGCATCGAGGTCAATCACGGCAAATACTGCAACTCCGTCGATAAACCCATCGCCGGTCTGCTCACCGACTTGAAGGCCCGTGGCCTGCTCGACGAGACCCTCGTCATTTGGGGCGGCGAATTTGGCCGCACACCGATGTCCGAGCAAGGTGATGGCCGCGACCACAACCCCACCGGCTTCACCATGTGGATGGCCGGCGGCGGCGTCAAAGGCGGCCAGACCTACGGCGCGACGGATGACCTCGGCCTGTATGCCGTCGAGGATCGCCTGCATGTGCATTCGATCCACGCCACGATTCTCTATTTGATGGGCATCGATCACACCAAGCTCACCTACAACCACAAAGGCCTGCCCGAACGCATCGACCAGAACGAAGGGCATCCGTTTGTGCGGCTGCTCGGGTGATTTGAGGAGCGAAGAAGTGCGCCTGCTTCGTCAAGAAGACGTGCTGCCCTCCGTATGCTCTCGCATGTTCTCCCTGAAGTCGTGCCTTTGGCTCTCCATTTTCGTTTCTACCTCGTTGGCCGCCGATCCCGCGCCTGTCGCGCAGTGGTCATTTGATGCCGATAAGGCAGACATTGGCAAAGCCGAGGGAGGCGTGGTGTTTGGGCAGGAAGGGCCGTCGCCGAAGCAGTTCAAGGACATCCCCGCAGGCAACAAGGCGGCGCTTTTCAGCGGAGCAAAGGGCAGCTTCATTCGCGTGACCGATCCGGGTGAGAAGAGCCTCTTCGATTTCGACAACGGCGACAGCATCACCATCGAGGCGTGGGTGAATCCGGCCTCGGCACCGAAGGGCGGCAATGTTTATATCCTCGGCAAAGGGCGCACGTCGAATCCGGGGCAGGCCGCAAACAATCAGAACTGGGGGCTGCGTCTGTGGGACAGCGGCGGCTTCCTGCGGCCAAGTTTTCTCTTCCGCAGCCGCAAGGACGGCGATCACGCGGGCGACTGGCATCGCTGGACGACAACAGGCGGCATCGCGGCTGGCAGCGGCTGGCATCATGTGGCGGTGACGTATGAGTTCGGCAAACCGGAGACGATCCGCGGCTACATTGATGGCGAACTCGCGCCAGGCGCTTGGGATATGGGCGGCGCGACGAAACAGGCTCCGGTGGTGGACAATGACGAGGTCTGGCTCGGCACCTCAATGGGGCGGAAGGAAAGTGTGAGCTTCGATGGTCTGATGGACGAGGTGCGGCTTTATCACGGCATTTTGCCGGAGAAGACCATTGCCGCGCGCTATCCCGTGCTGCCTTACACGCCGGTGCTGCCGGAGGGTGGACTGCCGAAGGACAAGGTGCGCGTGGAGATCGTCGAAAACATCGGCAAGGCCGCGAAATGGCCGCGCCAGTATCCCGCGCCGGTGGACGTGTATGAAGAGGACGTGTTCGGCTTCTTCCAGATCGCGCAAAAATACACGGACACCGGAGTGCGCGCTGAGCGCAGCAATCCGTATCTGCTGCGTGCCATGGCGGAGGTGACGCTGCCCGCGGGCAGGCAGGAACTGCTCATGCGCGTGCGCGGCCAGGGCCGCCTGTGGATGGATGGCAAAGTCATCAGCGAGATCCTCTTTGGCAACACCGGCGGCGGCGCGCACAACGAGGTGGAGCATGAGGAGGTTGAGCGCAGCGGCCCCGCGCTGCGGTTGCTCGGGCCGGGAGATCGCGAGGCACGCATCACCATCGAGAGCGATGGCAAACCGCACGTCTATGTCTTTGAAATGATTGCCGGCAACGGCCGCGTGCGCACCACGCTCGGCGAGACGAGCCTCAGCCTGCGCACCGCCGACGGCCAGCAGGTGCTCTTCACGCCTTCGGAGCGTGTCGTGCCGCTCACGGATGAAGGCTGGGACGCTTATCGCAAAGAGCGCCTCGCGTTCTACACGCAGCTCGACCAGGAGCGCCGTATAGCCCTGCGTGCGAAGGAGGACGGCTTCTGGGCGACACGCCACGCCGAGGCGAAAAAAGTCATCGCCGCCAAGCCTGCGTTGAAGAACGCGGAAGGCATCGACGCGCTGCTCGCCGCCTTCTGGGCTAAGGCCAACGCGGCCAATGCGAAGGCGGCGGGCGGCATTGATTTCGAGAAGCAGATCAAGCCTATCTTCGCGGAGAACTGCTATCGCTGCCACGAGGAGAAGGCGAAGGGCGGCCTGCGCCTGAACACGCTCGAAGCCGCGCAAAAGGGCGGCGACTCCGGCGATCCGGCCATCGTTCCCGGCAAGCCCGCCGAGAGCCGCCTCATCAGCGCCATTCATCCCGACGCGGGCGATGATCTTATGCCGCCGAAAGGTGATCCGCTTTCCGAAGCGCAGCGCAAGGTGCTCGCCGACTGGATCGCGCAGGGTGCGTCGTATGCCAGCGCTGGAGAGAAGATCGAGCCTGCTCCGCTCACCGATGATCTCGAGTTCCTGCGCCGCGTCACGCTCGACACCGTCGGCGTGGTGCCGAGCGCGGAGGAGGTGACTGCCTTTCTCGCCGAGGACTCGCCGCAGCGTCGCGAGCGTGCCATTGAGCGCCTGCTGAACGATCCACGCCGCGCCGACCACTGGACCGCCTACTGGCAGGATGTGCTGGCGGAGAATCCGAACATCCTCAAGCCCAGCCTCAACAACTCCGGCCCCTTCCGTTACTGGATTCATGAGGCGCTCAGCGACAACCTGCCGATGGACCGCTTTGTCACGGAACTCATCATGATGGAAGGCGGCGTGCTCGCAGGCGGTCCGGCGGGCTTCTCACTCGCCGCGCAAAACGACGTGCCCATGGCGGCGAAGGCACACATCCTCAGCACCGCCTTCCTCGGCCAGGAGATGACCTGCGCGCGCTGCCACGATTCGCCGTATCACGAGTCCAAGCAGCACGATCTCTTTGCCATGGCCGCGATGCTGAACCGCAAGGAGATCACGCTGCCGGAGACCTCCTCCGTGCCCATGAGCACCTTCGCCGGACGCAAGCCGCTCATCGAGATCACGCTCAAGCCCGGTGAAAAAGTCTCGCCCGGCTGGCCGGCGCTCTTTGAGAAAACGCTGATGGTCGATGAAAAAGCTGCCGCACCGCACAAGAGCAGCGACAGCCGCGCGCAGCTCGCCGCGCTCATCACCTCGCCCCATAACGAGCGCTTCGCGCAGGTCATCGTGAACCGCGTGTGGAAGCAGTTTCTCGGTCGCGGCTTTGTCGAGCCCGTGGACGACTGGGAGGCCTCCAAACCCACGCATCCCGAGCTGCTGGAGTGGCTGGCGCGCGACTTCGTGGCGCATGGCTATGACCTGAAGCACCTGGAGCGCCGCATTCTGACCTCCGAGGCTTATCAGCGTCGTCCGCGCCCGCTCGAAAAGGGAGCCACACCCGACTTTGCCGCACCGCTGCCGCGCCGCATGACCGCCGAGCAGATCGTGGACTCGCTGTTTGCCTCCGTGGGCAAAAACCTCGACTCCGAGGAGCTGACGATGGACAACGACGGCACGCAGTCGGAGAGCGCCATGATCAGTCTCGGCCATCCGCGCCGCGCCTGGGAGTTCACCTCCCTCTCGAACGAACGCGACCGCCCCAGCCTCGCCATTCCGAAGGCGCAGATCATCGTGGACGTGCTGGAAAACTTCGGCTGGCGTCCCTCACGGCAGGAGCCGAAGAGCGTGCGCGAAACCGCCGCCAACGTGCGCCAGCCCGCCATCCTCGCCAACGGCGCCCTGGGCCGCTGGGTGACGACGCTGGATGAAAAAAACGCCATCACCGCGCTCGCCCTGGATGAAAAACTCAGCGATGCCCAGTTGGTGGATCAGATCTTCCTCCGCCTGCTCACCCGTCATCCCACCGAGGCCGAGCGCCAAAGTTTCGCCGCGTTGATCAGCCCCGGTTTCAAAGAGCGCATCATCCCCGAAGGCAAACGTCCGTCGCCTGTGAAGCTGCCGCCGCTGAAATATGTCGCCTGGTCGAACCACCTCTCCGCCGGAGCCAACAGCATCAAGATCGAGCTCGAAAAACGCGCCCGTGAAGGCAATCCGCCCACCACCGCCCTGCGCCCCGACTGGCGCGAGCGTCTCGAAGACCTGCTCTGGGCCGTGCTGAACTCCCCGGAGTTCGTGCATCTGCCGTGACCCCTCACCATCATCGATTCCCATGAAAAGACGTTCCCTTCTCAAGCTTGCCGGTGCTGCCGGTGTCGCCTCGAATGCTGACCTGGCCTTGATGGCGAAGGAAGCCGCTCATGTCGCGCATTTCCCGATGGGGAAGGCGGAGCATTGCATCCACATCTGGCTCGGCGGTGGTGCCGCGCAGGTGGACACTTGGGATCCGAAAGCGCTCGGTGATCCGAAGGCGAAGAAGGCGGGCAGTTATTATCCCAGCATCGAGACCTCCGTGCCCGGCGTGAAGGTCACCGAGCATCTCTCGCTCTGCGCAAAGCTCATGGAGCACATCACCGCCATGCGGACGGTGAATCATGACGTGATCGACGAACATGCGGCCGCCTCCAACCGCATGCACACGGGCCGCAATGTCAGCGGCACTACCGTGTATCCCTCGCTCGGGTCCATGATCGCGAGCGAACGCGGTGCTGCCGCCGAAGGCGTGCCCGCCTATGTGCTCATCGGTTATCCGAACTTCTCGCGCGGGCCTGGGTTCCTCGGCGCGAAGGCCGGATTCCTCTATTTGCTCGACACCGAGGCCGGTCCTGCCGGTCTGAAGCGTCCGGAGCACATCCTCGATCCGCGTCAGAGCCGCCGGGAGCAGTTGCTTGGCACCATGCGCCAAAGCGCGAAGGAACTGCGCTCCAGCCCCATCCTCAACGAATACGACACCGCGTTGCAGGAGAGCCTGGCGCTGGCCGGGCCGGAGTTCATGCAGGTCTTCGATTTGAAGTCGGAGAAAGGCGAGCTGCGCACGGCCTACGGCAGCGAGTTCGGGCAGCGTTGTTTGCTCGCCCGTCGCCTCATCCAGCGTGGCGTGCGTTTCATTGAGGTCTCGCACAACCTCAATTTCGTGAACGGCACCGGCTGGGACACGCACAACCAGGGTCAGCTCAAGCAGCATGTGCTCATCCAGGACCTCGACCAGGCGCTCAGCACGCTCATCACCGATCTCAAGGCGCACGGACTGCTCGACAAGACGCTCATTGTCGTGAACACCGAGTTCGGACGCCCCTCCGCGTTCGATGGTGGCGGCGGACGCGGCCATCAAGGCAGCGCGTTCAGCGTCGTGCTCGCTGGTGGCGGGCTGAAGCACTGCGGTGCGTGGGGAGTGACGGACGACGAGTGCAAAAAGCCCGTCGAGAACCCCTGCGGCGTTCCCGACCTCTTCGCCACCATTCTGGCCGATCTTGGCATCAATCCATCCAAGGAGCTCTACGATGGTGACCGCCCTGTGCCCATCACCGATCGCGGCCAGCCGGTGAAGGCGCTGTTTGGTTGATTCACCCGCCGCATCAAGGAAGCACGGTGTGCAAACGCCCGTCACTCGTCATGAAACCCATTCTTCTCACTCTGACGTGGCTCTTCAGCCTCATCACCACCTCTCACGCGGCCAACATCGTCATCATGGCCGTCGAGGAGCCGGACAATTACGACGCGGTGAACTCGATGAACGCCTTCGCGGCGAATGAACTGCGCCCGCAGGGCCATCAAGTGACCGTTGTGGTCGGTGACAAGCCGGTGAAGCACCACTTTGAAGGCCTCGTCGCGGCGTTGAAGGATGCGGACCTGCTCATTCTCTTCTCGCGCCGCCGTTTTTTGCCAAAGGAGCAGATGGAGGCCGTGCGCGCGCATCTCAATGCCGGCAAGCCGCTGCTCGGCATCCGCACCGCGAACCACGCCTTCATTCCGCGCCCGAAAGACACTGTCGATGCCGGTCTGACCATCTGGCCGGAGTTCACGCATGATGTGCTCGGCGGTGAAAACACCGGCTACGAGACCAAAGGACTGCCTTACACTGTGAGCGTGACCGATGGCATCCAAACACCGCTGCTCGAAGGCGTGAACGCCGCGAACATCCGCGGTCATCAATCGCTCTACAAAGTCCTGCCGCTCGCCGCCGATGCCACGCCCCTTCTCATCGGCACTGCGGGAGCAGGAGCATCCACCCCACCGCAGCCTGTGGCCTGGATACGCAGCTATGGCCCCAACAAAGCCCGCATCTTCTACACCAGCCTCGGTGCGCCGGAGGACATGCGGATCGCCGATGTGCGTCGTTTGCTGGTCAATGCGGTGAAGTGGTCTATTTCTTCAAAACCATGACCAAGAAGCTCTGCGTCTGTTTTCTCATCTGGTTGATTGCCCAGGCCAATGCTCAAACAACAGGGCTTGGCGGTGTGCAGGTGTCGTTCGATCGCTATCAAGGACCTGCCACAGTCAGCGCGACGAGCTTGGAAAAGTTCAAGCTGCGGGTGCAGGTGGAACGCATGGGTGAATCGCAGCCGCTGAGTGTGCGGGTGGAGCTGCCAAAGTCCGGGCGCAACGTGTGGCCTGCGAATGATGTGGAGGCGCGAGACGAAGCGGGCACGGCGATGCTGGTGAGACGCTCCGGCATTGAGTGGGAGAATCTCGTCGTGCCGATCAACGAGAAGGTGAGCGCATTCATCGTGCAGGTCGTGGAGCCTTCGGTGCCGCTGCCGCGCAGCACTTCGGACAAGGAACGCGTGATTCAGGATGTCACGAGTGGTGCGCAGGTGCGCATTGCGAACTGGCCGCAGGGTCGCACCGCGGCTCTGAGCATCCGTTTTGATGACTCGCATCCCACGCACCTCAGCAAAGCCGTTCCCATCCTGCGCGAATACGGCTTCAAAGGCACCTTCATGGTCAATCCAGGGCCGAAAGAGCCCGGCAGCCGACAAAACTACTCGTTTGAGACGCAGCACGCCGAATGGGAGGCCGTGATGAAGCAGGGTGACATGGAACTGGCAAACCACTCCGCGCATCATCGCGGTGCAAAAGGTGACGAGGACATGGAGCGCGAGATTGGCGGCGCGGCGGAGGCGATTTGGAAACTCAACCCCGGCAAAAGCAAGCTCACGGCGCTGAATCTCGGCGGTGGCACGCTGTGGGAGACCACGCGCAGGCTGCGCCACTACCTCGACAAGTATCATCAGTTTGATGCCTCCAGCGGCTCGCTCGGCATGGATGACAGCTACGGCGGACGTGTGGAGGCCTTCCGCAAGGCGCTGCAAACCCACCTGGAGCGCGGCCTGTGGTGCCGCGTGCATTACCACTACATCGGCGAGGGCCTCAGCAGCAGCGAGGCGAACTTCCGTGCCGCGCTCGACATCGCCAAACAGCATCAAGACAAGCTCTGGATCGCCGGCATGGCGGACATCCACAAATATCAAACCGAGCGCAGTAGTGCGAAGCTCACGCTCGTGAAATCCGATGCGAACAGCCTCACCTTCCAGCTCGACTGCGCCACCGATGCGGCTCTTTACGATCAACCGCTCACGCTGGAAGTGGTTCCACCTGCCGCGAAAGTCGAGATCAAAGATGAATCAGGCGCATCCATCGCCACACAGCTCATCGAGGTTGGTGGAGCGAGGCTGCTGCGCTTCGACGTCCCGCCCCGCGACGCTATCTATTCCATCGCCTCCAAGCCCTGAGACAATCTGCCACCCATCCACCCATGTTGCGCATCGCTCCTTTCCTCCTCGCCTTCACATTCACCGTCAGCGCCGATGAGGCGCTGAAGTCCGCGTTGCTGTTTCATGCGTCGTTTGACCACGGCGCGGACGCGGACTTTGCCACGGGTGAGAAACAAATCCTCACCGCGCCTGGCCGCAAGCGGACAGAACCGAAACCAGGTCTCGCGGAGGCCGACGGCATCGAGATCGCGAAGGGTGAGGGGCGCTTTGGCGATGCGCTGGCCTTCCGCCGGAAGTCGAAGGACCTCGTGTTCTTCCGTGGGAAGGGAAACCTCGGCTTCCAACCAAAGAATTGGAGCGGCAGCGCGTCGTTTTGGATGAAGCTGGACCCGGACAAGGATCTGGAGCCTGGTTACTGCGATCCGCTGCAGTTTGTGGCGCAGGCGTGGGGCGAGGGGAACATGTTCGTCGAGTTCAGCAAGGATCATACGCCGCGCCACTTTCGCTACGCCATCATGGCCGTCACCAAGCTCTGGAATCCGAACAACGAGAAGTGGGAGGAGATGGCCCGCCGCCCGATGGTGGCCGTGGAAAAACCTCCCTTCAGCAGCGAGCGCTGGACGCATGTGTGCTTCGCTTTTGGCAACGCCAACACAGGCGCGAAGGACGGCTGGGGCCGCCTTTATCTCGACGGCGTGAAAGCAGGTGAGTTTACCGGCTGGGAGAACAGCTTCAACTGGGACATCGAGCAGAGCGCTCTCACACTCGGCTACAGCTATGTCGGCCTGCTGGATGACATCGCCCTCTTCAACCGTGTGCTGACCGACGCGGAGGTGCGGACCCTCTTCCGCCTCAGCCGCGGCATTGCGGAGCTGCGCAGGTGAGAGGCGGGCCGGGCCAGGCCATGGTGGGCCATGCAGGCGGCAGGCGGGCGGAAATTGGCGAGATGAGACTCTGGACTGCGTTTTGCGTGCTTCATGTTCCTGCGCCTGCATCTTTCCTTTCTTTTTGCCACTTCCGCCCTCGCCCAGCCCTTTCTCGTCGAAAACGGCCAGCCTCGCGCGGAGATCGTCATCGCCGAAAAGCCCACGCGCATGCAGCGCGTCGCGGCGCATGAATTTCGGCAGCAGATTGAGAAGATCAGCGGCGCACGGCTGTCCATCGTCACGCAGCCTTCAGGCAAGGCGGTGAAGGTGTTCATTGGCGCGAGCGAGGCCTGCCCGGTGAAGGCCGACGGCCTCAAAGACGGCGCGTATCGCATCGCCAGCGGTGCGGACTGGCTGGCGCTCGTCGGCGAGGACAGCGAGTTCGAGCCCGTGGGGCCGTTTGCACGCAACAACAGCGACATTTCGCGGGCGCAGGCTGAGTGGGAGCAGATCGTCGGCGCACCGTATGGCATGCCCGCGGCCGGTTTGTATAAGAACCGCCTCAAACTGCCTGGCGACACGGGCAAGCCCGACGGCATGCCAACCGCAAAGAACGAGTTTCTCGAAATCTGGGGACTCGATGAACGCGGCAGCTTCAATGCCGTGTGCGGCTTCCTGCACCGGCTCGGCGCGCGCTGGTATCTGCCGGGCGAGCTTGGCGAGGTGCTGCCGTCGTTGAAAACGATCGAGCTGCCGAAGCTCGATGAAACGGTGCGACCGGACTTCCGCCTGCGGCAGTTCAATTTCCGTTTCGGCGTCGTCGGTCTGGAAACGGCGCTGTGGACGATGCGCCTCGGCATGCGCAACGACGAGCGTCTGCAAATCGCCCATGGCATGGCGACGATGACGAATCGCGACGAGGTCTTCGCGAAGCATCCCGAGTGGTTCGCGATCTACGGCGGCAAGCGCGACTTCCGCTCCGGCGACTCAAAGTGCCAGCTCTGCTACTCGAACGACGAGCTCTTTCGCGAGACGCTGCGCTGGGCACGGGCGCAGCTCGACACGTATCACTTTGAAACCGTCTCCATCATGCCGCCGGATGGTTACACGTCCATCTGCCAGTGCGAGAAGTGCCGCGGCAAGGATTCGCCCGAACGCAACGAACGCGGCCTGCTCAGCGACTACGTGTGGGACTTCGTCAATCGCGTGGCGAAGGAGCTCGCGAAGACGCATCCGAAGGCCAAAGTGCTGAACTGCGCCTACGGCGTTTACACGCTGCCACCATTGAAGATCGACAAGCTGGAGCCCAATGTGCAGGTCTGCATCGTCGGTGGTCGCCGACCCATCAACAAAGCAGGCGCGAAAGGCGAGGGCGAGGCCGCGCCGGAGGCTTTGCGTGCCGCGTGGGCGCAAAAGACCACGCAGCCGCTGCTCATCTTCGAAAACTATCCCTTCACCGATCGCGGCTGGTATCTGCCGGGCTATGCCGCGCATGCGTTGGTGGACACGGTGAACGCCACGAAAGGCCAATCCGATGGCGAGGACATCTGGCTGAGCGTGCGGCAGGATTTCGACAAGGTCGGCATCGGCTTCAATCACTTCCTCGTTTACTTCACCGCCCGTGCCTACTGGGGCGGCAAGAGCACGAATGCCAATGCGATGCTGCGCGAGTATTGCCAGCTCTTCTACGGCCCCGCGCAGCAGGAGATGCTGGCCTTTTTCAACCACTGCGAGTCAAGCTGGGCCGCGATGGATGAGGACAAATCAAAAGCCGATGAAGCACTCGCCCTCTTCGAAAAAGCGAAAGCGAAGGCCGATGCCGCGAGCGTTTTTGGCAAACGCCTCGCCCTCATCGACGACTTCCTCAAAGGCCTGCGCATGAAATCCGTGCAGCTCGGCCAGAAACGCGGGCCTGTGCCCACGCTGCGCCTCGTCGGTGATGCGAAAGGCGTCGTGATCGATGGCAAACTCGATGACGAGTATTGGCAAAACTGCCCCGTGGCCGCCACGGGCAAGCTTCGCGAGCTTCAAACGGGTCGCACGCCCACCTTTGGCACCTCGTTCAAAGGCGGCTGGCAGGGAAACAACGTCGTCTTCGCCATCCGCTGCGACGAACGACGCGGCGAGAAGCCCCTGAGCGCCTCCACGCGTGATGACGACCAGGCCATCTGGCATGGCGACGCCATCGAGCTGGAGATCGCCACCGAGACGCACTCGTATTATCAGATCGCCATCAGCCCCGCAGGTCATGTCGTCGATCTTGACCGCGGTGCGCCACGCGGCCAGTGGTTCACCTGGGATGCCAAGGCGGAGGTCGCCACGCACATCGCCGATGATCATTGGACCATCGAGATCAGCCTGCCCGTCACGCAGGATGAAAACGATCCGCTGCATCAGCTCATCGGCCGCAAGCCCACGCAAAGCCTGCCCTGGCATATCAACATCTGCCGCCAGCGCATCCGCGAGGATGGCCAGGAGCACAGCGCCTTCTCTCCAACCGGCACCGAAGGCTTCCACGAGCCGATGAAGTTCGCGCACTTCTACGACGGCAAATCGCACCGCTTCGACGCCGATCCGACCGTCACCGATTTCGCGCTCGGTTTTCACGCCGCAATGCAAAAACGCCAACCCGAGCCCTTCCTCGCCCTCGCCAGCGGCCAGGCCACCGACTTTCAAAAAGCCGCCGCACTCGAACAAGCCGCTCTGCACGACAAAAAGGCCACCTTCATCAACCAGATCCCCATCGAAGCCGTCCGAAAAGCCGCGCAGATGCAAAACCTGCTCGCCAACTTCCAGGCGGCTGAAGTCGTGAAGCAGTTCGAAGCCGAAGACTTCGCGAAATGGCCCTTCTGGAAGCGTGGCGATGGTTTGCATCATCGCGGCCGCGCCCATTTCATCATCAAAAACGGCTCCCAGGCCGAAACCGACCTCATCGCGGCCTTGGAATGGATCGGCGATCCTCGCGTCCGCGAGTCCGTGCGGCTCGTTCTCGCTAAAAACCGCGAAACCAACCTCAAGGACGACGCGAAGGCCCTCGAAGCCTACGAAGCCATTCTCGAAGGCAAAACGCGCCTCGGCGGTGCCGATGAATATGCCGCGCTGCAAGGCATTGCCCGCATCCAAACCCGCCGCGGGCAGTTTGACGACGCCTTGAAAACCCTGAACCGCGCCGATCCCGACAAACTCCAAGGCGCTTGGAAAACGAACATCGCCAAATCCATCGACGAAGTCCAAAAAGCGCGGAAATGAGCTGCCGTCATCCGCTTCGGGCAACAAGAGTTCTTCTTCACGGAAGAAGACAACGATCCGCTGGCGTATAAAATGGGCCGTCATGAATCCAAACATCACCAACCGTCGTCAGTTCCTCCGTCACGCCTCGTTCCTCGCCGCCGGGGCCATCTTGCCCGTTCGGGATGCTTTCGCTGCTCCTGATGTGCCGAATGCGCTCGCGGGCCGTCTTTATAAAACGCTCAAGGTCGGCATGATCAAAGGCGGGGCGAATCTCACGGAGAAATTCAAGATCGCGAAGGAGGCGGGCTTCAAAGGCGTGGAGATGGGCTTTCCGGGCAACGACGTGGCCGAAACGAAGAAGGCCATCGCCGAAAGCGGCCTGCCGGTGGACGGCAGTGTGTGCGGCGAGCACTGGAGCGTGCGCCACACGAGCGCGGATGCCGCCACGCGGGCGAAGGCGCTCGAAAATCTCAAGCAGGCGCTGCGTGACACGCGCGAGGTGGGCGGGCACAGCGTGCTGCTCGTCGTCGGCAAGGGCGAGGACGGCCCGGAGGATGAAATCTGGCCGCGCAGCGTGGAAAACATCGCCAAGGCCGTGCCGCTGGCCGCGGAGCTCGGCGTGCAGATCGTCATCGAGAACGTGTGGAACCAGTTCTGCTACGACCACAGCGGCGGCAGCGACCAGAAGGCGGACAAGTTTGTGAAGTATGTGGACGAGTTCCGCTCGCCGTGGGTGGGCATGCAGTTCGACATCGGCAACCACTGGAAATACGGCAGCATGGGCGACTGGATCCGCCAGCTCGGCCACCGCGTGCTGAAACTCGATGTGAAGGGCTTCTCCCGCGCGCAAAACAAATTCACGCCCATCGGCGAAGGCGACATCGACTACGCCGACGTGCGCAAAGCGCTCATCGAGATCAATTTCCACGGCTGGCTGGCCGCCGAGGTCGCCGGTGGCGATCTCGACTACCTCAAAGGCGTGTCCGCGCAGATGGACACGGCGTTTGGGCTGTAGGCGCGTTCGCCAGAACGCGAAGGACGCCGTCAGCGAATGTAAACAAACTCGCTGCTGTTGAAGAGCACATGCGCCAGATCCGTGAGGGCCTGATCACGGCTTGAGACGGCTTCGCGAGCCTTCACGAAGTCGAGGGACTGCTGCAAACGGTCCACGGAGGGCTCATGGCCGAGCGTTAGCATGAACATCCGTTTGATCGTGGCATCGGGCGTGGCGGAGACGCAACGCTTGGCGAGGTAGGCGGCTTGTTCCTCGACGAAATCATCATTCATGAGCACGAGAGCCTGCGTGGGCACGGTGCTTTCGAGCCGGGCGGCGCAGGAGTCGGTGGTGGTGGGTGCGTCGAAGAGTTCCATCATCGGCATGAGGAGCTGGCGCTTCTGGTAGATGTACACGCTGCGCCGCCACTGCTCGGGGCCTTCGTTTTTGAGCAGCGGCCATTTGTTGCGCTGGCTGGCAGGCAGCAAATCGGCGCGGAGTCGCGGTTTGATGCCGGGGCCACCCATTTGGTCGTTCAGCTTGCCGCTGGCTTGCAGGATGCAATCGCGCAGAACCTCGGCCTCCATGCGCATCAGACCGTAGCCCGGACTTTCTAGTCCGGGTTCTGAACGAGTTGGAAAACTCGTTCTACGTTGCTGCCGATATGTCGCCGACATGAGGATGAGCTTGTGCAGTGCCTTGAAGCGGCCGCCGTTGGCGATGAGCTGCCGGGCGAGGTAGTCGAGCAATTCTGGCTGCGTGGGCTTGGCGCCGGTGAAGCCGAAGTTGCTGGGGCTGGCGACGATTCCCTGGCCGAAATGATGCTGCCACACGCGATTTGCGATGACCCGCCACGCGAGGGCGTTGTCCGGTGCGGTGATCCATTCGGCGAATGTTTTGCGACGCAGCGAGGTTTTGGCGGCGGGTGGTGGAAATGAGAGGGGCTTGAAGAGCGTCGGAACGGCGGGCGGAACTTCCTCGCCCAGATTCAAGGCGCTACCGCGAAGCATGATGTGCGTGGGCGGCACCTGCGGCTTCGTTTCGATGAGAGCATGGACCTTCGCGGTCTCGTCGATCTTCACGCGCTTGTCGTTTCTGTCCTGCGTGCCGGGGACGAGGCCGTATTTCTCGGTGCCGTTGAAGATGGCGAGCAGGCTGTAGTAATCGCTCTGGAGGAGCGGATCGGTCTTATGATCGTGACAGCGGGCGCAGCCGAGGGTGAGGCCGAGGAAGACGCTGCTGGTGGTGGAGATGACGTCGTCGAGCTGGTCGGCGCGGTATTGGGCGAGCGCGTCGTCGGTCTTGCCCATGTTGTCGTCGTTGCTCGTGCCATTCCGGCAGAAACCGGTGGCGATGAGGCATTGCTCATCGGCGCCGTCGATCTCATCGCCCGCGATCTGCTCGGTGACGAATCGCGCGTAGGGTTTGTCATCGTTGAAGCTGCGGATGACGTAGTCGCGGTATTTCCAGGCGTGGGGGCGGTCGAGGTCGTTGTGCGTGCCGCTGGTGTCCGCGTAACGCGCGAGATCGAGCCAATGGCGGCCCCAGCGTTCGCCGTAGTGGGGGCTTTGGAGAAGACGGTCGATGAGAGTGGCATAGGCGTCGGACTGGTCAGACGAGTCGGACATGTCGGACACGAAGGCGATGATTTCCTCCGGCGTCGGCAGCAGGCCGGTCAAATCGAGCGTCACGCGTCGGATGAGCGTGGCGGGATCGGCCTCGGGGGCGGGTGATTGGCCGTTTTTCTCCAACGCGGCGAGGATGAAGTGATCGAGGTCGTTTTTCGGCCACGCGGTGTTTTTCACGGCGGGCGGCTTCGCGGCGCTCAGCGGCTGAAAGGCCCAATGCGTCCGGCCTTCCTCGACGGAAGGTGGTTTGGCAAAGATCGGGGCGCTGAGCGCGAGGAGGACGAGGTATCGCATTCGATAAACAATGGCGTCCAAAGACGACTTGAGGCAGACTCTAACAACCATGGACACAACGACCACCAACGACCTGAAACGCCGCTCTTTTCTCCGCGCCGCCTTTTCCGGCGCTCTCGTCACGCCGGGCGTGATGAATGCCCAGCAGGTCGAAAAGGCCATCGCGGGCCAGTTTCATGAGGAAGCACGCGATCTGCCGCTGGTGGAGGACGCGGACGTCATCGTGTGCGGCGCAGGCCCGGCGGGCATCGCCGCGGCGATCACGGCGGCGCGTGCGGGAGCAAAGGTGCGCGTGTTTGAATGGCGCGGCTGCCTCGGCGGCGTGTGGACGGCCGGTTTGCTCGGCTACCTGCTCGATTTCGACAAACCGGGCTTCAATCAAGAGCTGCTCAAACGCCTCGACGAGCGCGACATGCGCCGCGGCACGAGCAAAGGAAGCATCTGTTATGAACCGGAAGGCATGAAGCTGCTGCTGGAGGAGATGTTTGTGGAGGCGGGCGTGAAATTCCAGCTCCACACCCGCGTGAGCGCCGCGTATCGCGAAGGCAAACGCCTTACCACGATCGTAACCGAGTCCAAAAGCGGCCGTCAGGCCTGGCGGGCACCCGTTTTCATCGACACGACCGGCGATGGCGATCTCGGCGCGCTTGCCGGATGCAGTTTCGAGTATGGCGAGGCGGAATCCTGCCCCTGCCAGCCGATGTCGCTCAATGCGCTGCTTGTTTGCAAAGACGCGGCCGCGCTCGCTCCCTACATCCACAAGTCCGATCCCAGCAAGGCCGACGGCATCGCCAAGGATGCTCTGCTCGCGGAGATCCAGCGTACCGGCCACTTCCCCTCCTACTCCAAGCCGACGCTGTGGCAGGTGCGGGACAATCTGCTGCTCGTGATGATGAATCATCAATACGGCGTGCCGTGCTTTGACGCCGCGAAGATCACCGAGGCCACCGTGCAGGCCCGCGCGGAGATGCACCAGATCGTCAACGGCCTGCGCAAGCTCGGCGGGCCGTGGGAAGGCCTGCAGATCGCCGCCACCGCCGAGCAGATCGGCGTGCGCGACGGACGGCGTATCGCGGGGCGTTACACGGTGAACAAGGACGATCTGATCGCCGGTGCGCGCTACGATGATGCGGTGGTGCGGCCGACTTTCCCGGTGGACATCCACGCGCTGAGCAAGGAGGCGAACAAAACGGCGGCCTACAGCAACGCGGGCGTGAAGGTCAAGCCCTACGATGTGCCGCTGCGCGCGCTGATCGCGAAGGATGTCGATGGCCTCATGATGGCCGGGCGGAACATCAGCGGCGATTTCATCGCACACGCCAGCTACCGCGTCACCGGCAACTCCGTCGCCATGGGCGAAGCCGCCGGTGTGACGGCCGCGCTCGCCGCGCTGTCGAAGCGCCTGCCGCACGAAGTCGAGTGGAAGGAAAGCGCGGCGAAGCTGGAGAAGATTCGTTCGTAGTTCGGGCTTCAGCCCGTGATTGGGAATTCCCCAGAGCGGGCTGAAGCCCGAACTACAAACGGGCGTCATCCCATCCGGTGCCGTAATCGAGCACGGGGAAGGCCTTCCAGATTCTCGCGGCCTCGTCGGCGCCTTGGTTGGTGAGATAGTCCCTCGCGCTCGACCAGGGCCATTCCTGCCATTTGGAGACGTAGCCGTGACGCACGGGGTTGTGGTGGAGGTAGTTCAGGGTGGCCCAGAAATGCTCCTGGCTTCGCATGGCGCGATCGGTGGCACGATGCCAGCATTGGCGTCCACGCGCACCATCCTCGCCATTCCAGGTGAACGAGGTGCTGCCATGCAGTTTTCCCAATTGGGCGATCAGTTTGGGAAGGTCGAGCGTGGTGGAAAGCACATGGTAATGATTCGGAAGCACGCACCAAGCATGCACCACCGCTTCCGCGCCCTCGAAGGCGGAGAGCAATCGTGATGCGAACGCATCCACTCGCTCGGGAGAGGTGCCAAGGATGGGCGCATGCTCTTAACAAGCGCCCGTGATGAGATACTGAGTGGTCTGCTGCCCCGTGAAATGAGGCGGCCCGTGCCATGGGCGACCCTGAAGTCTCCGATGCGTCAGAACCTCTGCCCGCTTTTCTGGCGTCCATTGTCTCCAAGCATACATGCGAGGATTTCAAGTCATCCCCATGAATGCCGCAAGCCTGTTCTTCTTCGCATTGTAGTCCCGGCTTCAGCCGGTTCTGAAAAGGACGTGTGTTCACCCCCTCGCCCAGAGCCGCCTAAAGGCGGGACTACACTACCTGACCAGCTTCCGCGTCATCGCGAACGTATCTGCGAAGTCGGTGCGCCCGTATTGTAGTCCCGGCTTTAGCCGGTCCTTGGGAGTATTCACCTTCGGCCAGAACCGCCTAAAGGCGGGACTACATTACCCGATCAGCTTCCGCGCCTCGGCGAGGGCTGCATCGACCTTGGAGACGTCTTTGCCGCCGCCGCGGGCGAAGTCGGGCTTTCCGCCGCCTTTGCCGCCGACGATGGGGGCGATGGTTTGGATGATTTTGCCGGCTTGGACTTTGGATTGGTGGTCTTTGCCGACATTCGCCATCAGGGTGACGTTTCCGCCGCCGGTGGCGGCGAGAACGATGATGCCGGTGAATTGGGACTTGAGGGCGTCGTTCACGGCCATCGCGTAATCGGCATCGACGTCGCCCAGATTGGCAACGAGCACGTGGTTGGCGGCGGTGGCGAGGAGGTCTTTGGCTTTGCCGCTGGCTTCGCGCTGCTGGGCGGCTTTGAGGGCTTTTTCGAGCTCTTTTTGCTGCGTGAGGATTTGATCGAGCTTCTTCTCGAGGTCGGCGGCGCCTTGGGCACTGACTTTGCCGGCGAGGAGCTTCAGGAGGTCAGAATCGGCTTTCGCGGCGTTGTAGGCTTCGAGGCCGGCGATGGCTTCGATGCGGCGCACGCCGGCGGCGACTGCCCCTTCGCCGACGAGGCGGAAGAGGCCGATTTCACCGGTGTGGCGGGTGTGGGTGCCGCCGCAGAGTTCCATGCTCCAACCATCGAGCTTGTGCGGCTGGCCGCCGATCTGCACGACGCGGACGAGGTCGCCGTATTTTTCGCCAAAGAGGGCCATGATGCCGTTGTTGGCCTTGGCCTCGACGTAGGGCACTTCGCTCCACGAAACGGGGTCGTTGGCGACGATGCGCTCGTTCACGAGACGCTCGATGTCGGCGAGCTGCTGCGGGGTGAGCGCGGCGCTGTTGAAGTCGAAGGTGAGCTTGTCCGGCGTGACGCTGGAGCCTTTCTGCGTGGCGTCCTTGCTGACGACCTCGTGCAACGCCCAGTGCAAGATGTGCGTGACGGTGTGGTGTCGCTCGATGGCGTGACGACGCGGCGCATCGACCTTGAGCCTGACCGGCTCATTTATGATTTTTGATTTATGACTTATGATTTCTTCCGCGGAGTGGTCGCTGAGGAAGTGGAGCCATGTGTTTCCGACTTTGGAGGTGCTGGAAATCTCCAAGGTGTCTGCTCCGAACATGATCTGGCCCGCATCGCCGATCTGGCCGCCCATTTCGGCGTAGCAGGTGGAGACATCGAGCACGACGGCGGTCTTGTCCTTCATCTCGACGACTTCGAGCACCTTCACATCGGCTTCGAGGTTGTCGTAACCGATGAACTGGGTCGGGGCCTTCGTTTCGATCTCGGAGACGGAGACGACGTTTTTCTTCATCGCGGCACGGGCACGGGCGCGTTGCTCTTCCATGAGCTTTTCAAAGCCGGCGGTGTCCACGGTGAGGCCGCGCTCGCGGGCCAAAAGTTCGGTGAGGTCGAGCGGGAAGCCGAAGGTGTCGTAGAGCAGGAATGCTTCGGCTCCTTCAATGCGAGTTCTTTTCGCTGAGGCCGCTGAAGGAGTTCCTGGCAAGACGATGTCCCCTTCACGGAACAACGACTCAAAGACGCCGAGTCCTTGATCCAGCGTCCGGTTGAAGGCTTCTTCCTCGATCTTCAGCACGCTCTTGATCTGCTCCTTCTTCACGCGCAGTTCGGGGAAGACATCACCCATTTGCGCGGCGAGGACATCGACGAGCTTGTAGAAGAAGGGCTCTTTGAAATCGAGCGTGCGACCGTATTTCACGGCGCGGCGGAGGATGCGGCGGAGGGTGTAGTTGCGGTCGCTGTTGCCGGGCTGGATGCCGTCGGCGATGGCGAAGCTGAGCGTGCGGATGTGGTCGGCGATGACGCGGAAGGCGACGTCGATCTTTTCCTGCTCGGTGACAGGGACGACATGGCCCTGCTCATTGGCCTTCGGCAGCGTGCTGGCATACGTTTTGCCGGACATCTTCGTCAGCTCGTCAAAGATGGGACGGAAGACGTCGGTGTCGTAGTTGCTGATCTTCGCGTTTTGGAAGTCGGTGAAGTTTTTCGTGCCCTGAATGATGGAGCAGACGCGCTCGAAGCCCATGCCGGTATCGACGTGCTTTGCGGGGAGCGGCTCGAAGGTGCCTTCGGGTGTGGCGTTGTATTGGATGAAGACGTTGTTCCAGATCTCGATGCAGCTGGCGTCGCTGCCATTGACGAGCTTGCGGCCTTCGCGCTGGCGGGCTTCATCGAGCTCGGGAGTGCCGGGGGTGAGGTCGATGTGGATCTCGGTGCACGGGCCGCAGGGGCCGGTGTCGCCCATCATCCAGAAGTTGTCCTTCTTGTTGCCGTTGACGATGTGGATGTCGGGATCGAGGCCAATGCTGCGGAATTTTTCGGCCCAGATTTCCCAGGCCTCCTGGTCGCGGTCGGCGGGATCACCCTTCGATTTGTCGGGCTGATAAATCGTGGCGTAAACGCGGGTGGGCGGGAACTTCCAGCGCTCGATGACGAGCTCCCAGGCCCAGGCGATGGCCTCTTTCTTGAAGTAGTCGCCGAAGGACCAGTTCCCCAGCATTTCGAAGAGCGTGTGGTGGTAGGTGTCGAGGCCGACGTCTTCGAGGTCGTTGTGCTTGCCGCCGGCGCGGATGCACTTCTGCGTGTCCGCGGCGCGGGTGGGCAGGCCTTTGTGCAAAACGCCAGGCCAGGTGTCCACATCCGCGCTGCGCTCGCCGAGGAAGATGGGCACGAACTGGTTCATGCCCGCATTCGTGAAGATGCGCGCGCCGTCGCGGCTGGTGTAGCCGACGTTGTCGCTGGGCACGATGGTGTGCTGCTTCTCCTTGAAGAAATCGAGGAAGGTGGCGCGGATTTCGGCGGCGGTGGGGATCTTGGCGGACATGGGAAAGAGGGCGCGGATGCTAGCGGGGGCCGGGGAGGGGTCAAGGAGGCAAGGAAGGAGGGCGGGGGAGGTCAGGGCTGTGCGGTGCAAAATGGTGGCGAAGGCCCGAAATGCCCGCTCCGGGCCGCTGGATGATCACCCTCGTGCTGAAAGCCGCCTGTCCCGCCCCGCGTAGCCTCCGCATGCTCCGCACCCTCGCCTTCCTCCTCGTCGTCTCAGTCCTCCGCGCGGCCGATCCGGTGGCGCTCTTTATTGAAGGCTATGCCGGGCAGCGCAGCGTGGCGCAGGGCGAAGAAATCCCGATCCACGTCAGCACCACGGCAGCGAAGTTTGAGATCGAGGTCGCGCGACTCGGCTCGAAACGCGAGGTTATGTGGAAAAAAGCCGATGTGCCCGGCGCAGCGCATGCGGTGCCGGAGGATGCCAGTGCGAATGGCTGTCGCTGGCCGGAGAGTGTGCGCGTGCCCGTCGGCGCCGATTGGAAGAGCGGCTACTACGAGGTCACGTTTCGCGCGGCGGATGCCGGCGGGAAGTGGACGCATCGCGGCGCACGCACCGCCAGCAGCAGCGCGTGGTTCATTGTGCGACAAGCGAAGCCCGGCAGCACCTCAAAGATCCTTTTGCAGCTCTGCTCGAACACCTACAACGCCTACAACAACTGGGGCGGCTTCTCCGTTTATGCCTACAACAGCCTCTCGAAGAACCAGGGCAGCCGCGTGAGCTTTGAGCGGCCCGGTCCGTCGCAATTCGGCCGCTGGGAGCTGCCCTTCGTCGTGTGGGCGGAGCAAAACGGCTACCCGCTCGAATTCGCCGCGAATGACGACCTCGAATTCCGCCCCGAGATGCTCGCCAGCTACAAGCTCGTGCTCAGCGTCGGCCACGACGAGTATTGGAGCACGCCGATGCGCGACAACTTGGAGGCCTGGATCGCCAAAGGCGGCAACGTGGCCTTCTTCAGCGGCAACACCTGCTGCTGGCAGGTGCGCAGCGAGGCCGAGGGCCGCGCCTTCACCTGCTTCAAGCAGAACTACCACCTCGATCCCGTCTTCCAGACGCGTCAGTTCAAGACGCTCAGCACCGCGTGGAGTCATCACCTGCTCCAGCGACCGGAAAACCAGCTCACCGGCGTCGGCTTCCTCTGGGGCGGCTACATGCGCAGCCACGGCCAGTTCATGGACGGCGACGCCAGCTACATCGTGCATCGCCCCGACCACTGGATCTACGAAGGCACCGGCCTGAAGCGCGGCGACCGCTTTGGCGGCAAGGACACCATCGTCGGCTACGAGTGCGACGGCTGCGAGCTCGAGTGGCGCGACGGCCTGCCCTTCGCCACGCACAAGGACGGCACGCCGAAGACCTTCGAAGTCCTCGGCACCTGCCCCGTGCGCTGGCACCCCGACGACGTCGAGTGGTATGAGAAATGGGAGATCGGCCGCACCGGCGCCGCCTGCCTCGGCCTCTACACCAATGGCGGCACCGTCTTCACCGCCGCCACCACCGATTGGTCGCACGGGTTGCAAGGCAACGACGCGCATGTCATGCGCATCACAAAGAATGTGCTGGAGAGGCTGGGGAAGTAGCCGGGGGATGAAGCAGTCCGGGCCAGAGGCTGCCCATGCGTGCCTCCGTTTCCGTCTTCCAAGGGATGGATGAGCCCCATCTCGTCATGGCAGACGGCCGCGGGCACCTTGATGTCGGTGTGGAGCCTTTTCAGCTGCTTAATGACGGTTTATTGACGCTTTCATGCCTGCTCCAACCTCTTCAGTGAGTAGCGCCCGGTCTTCTTGCCCCCCGTTCTCTCGATCAGCCCGGCTTCGAGCAGTGGTTGCAGCAGGCCCATGGCACCTTGCTTGGAGACGCCGAGGGCTTCCCACAGCTCCGAAGGAGCCATGCTGCCGTGGTCGGCGAGCAGTTTGAGCAGTTGCTCCTGCCGAGGGCGAAGCACGAGCTTTCCGGGGGACTGGCGGCTGATGCTTTGCACCCGCAGCCAGGTGCGCTCCAGCGTCTGTCGCAGGCAGATGGCGCAGTATTCCAGCCAGCCGGAGAGGTCTTCCCCGGCCAGCCGCACTGCATCAAGGGCGCGGTAGTAGCCGGGGCGGTCTTCCCAGAAATATTCGTCCACGCTGAAGATGTGATGGCTGTCGAAGCCGCGGCGATACAGCTCCCACAGGCCCAGCGCACGGCCCGTGCGTCCGTTGCCATCGGCGAAGGGATGGATGTGCTCGAACTGGTAGTGCAGAATCGCCGAGCTGAGCACCGGAGACAGCCCGGTGGCCTTCGTGTTCCACCAGTCGAGCAGTTCAAACATCAGCCCGGAGACATCCGCCGCCGGTGGAGGCACATGACGGCCCACGCGCACGGCTATGGAGCGGTAGCGGCCTGCCTCGCCCTGATCCATGACGCTGTCGGCGAGCAGGCGATGCAGCTCAAAGAGGTCCTCATGCCGGATTTTCTTCTTCCGGGCATTCTTTTCGACATACCGCAGCCCGGCGAAGTAGTTCAGCACCTCGCGGCTCGATCGGCGGTCCGCCGCCGCCAGCTCGCGGCCTTCCTCAAGCGCCCGCACCTGCTCCAAGGTCAGCGGATTGCCTTCGATCGCCGTGGAGGCATGGCCGTTGCGGGTCCGCGTGTCCTTTTGCAAGGCCGAAATCCACGACACCGACACCGCCGCGCGGATGCGCTCCCGCAGAACCGCGATCTCCTCCGCCAGCGAAAGCAGGCGGGCGCTGATGGTGAACTGCGGTTCGTAGGCCATGAAATAAGTCAACTGTAAATCCAGTTGTGAGTCTGGGATGCCTTCCAGAGACATCATGTAAGCTCTAGCGTTTGTTGCGAATGCGCAGCTTGCCGCCGATCGGGCGCAGTCCCAATGCCGCCATCTGCTTCCGTTGAGTTGATGACAAAGTGAATGTGGTGGCGCCACTTGAGACCCAAACAATATCTTTTTCAAAGAGGGCCAAATGCTTGCCGTGTCCTTTGAACCATTGCTGTAACCATGCAGCCTTCTTGATCACCACACCAACTTGGGAGTCGCTAGCCGTGTGTGTTTCCACCCAGTAAACCACTTCCCCGCTGCGATTCGTATGTTGGTAGGCGATGCCAAAATCCCAGCGATTGCTATGCGGTTCGGAAACCAAGTTTGCTGTGTCCACATCTACGCTACCAGTCAGCTTCCGGGTATCTTCTGCTTCGATATGCGGCTTGTCCTCGGCCCGTAAAGCCTGCAGCCCAGGCCGATAGGCATCCTTCAAGTGAGTCGTCTTCTCGACCGCTTCTTGGAATGTCATAGATCAAATTCAATTTAGCGGTTCGGGTTGGCGACGGCGCGAGCGACTGCGTCATTGGCGCGGCCACTGAATTCGGAAAGACCACCCCATCCAGCTTCCCCTGCTTCCTCCGCACCGGGATCAAGACTGGAGATGTCACGCGTGCAGCCACTCTGACGATCGAAGTAGTGGACGCGTGAGGTCTTGCCCATCACTGCCTCAGCCATTCTGATCATGGCCTGTCCCTTTGGTGCGTCGAAAACATCAAGCAGCACCTCTGGCTTGGCATTGTTCTCGCGCAGGTGTTTCAAGGCCCACATGGCGTCCAGCACTTGGGATGAGTGCGTCGAGAGACAAACGCGGTAACCGCGGGCCAGCAATTCAAAGACCATTAACAAGACCACTGAAATGGCCTTGGGATGCAGCCCCATCTCCAACTCCTCCAGAACCACCCACTCGATGTCGCCACGCCTCGAAACAGCGGTAGGAGGCATCAACCAATAGAAGCCCAGCAACAGAGGCACGAACTCGCGCTGCCCTGCGGACCACACCATGTAGGGCAGGCTTTCGTCGTCTTTGCCGTTCCCCAGCACCAGCCGCTTTTGGGAGCGCACCTTGTCCACCTTCAGGGAGAACTTGGAAAACACATCACGCTCCAACAGATCACGAAACTCCTTCTTCAGTCTCTTTGGCTGAGGGAAGAGGCTTTCACCCCCAAATTCTTTCTCCACCAGCACACGCAGCTTCTCACTGAACTCACGAACCGCAAAAGGGTCGCCAGGGCTGTAATCGGTGAAAGGCCGGGGCCAACCATCCCGCAGCGCCAGCACTCGCTGGGCTGGAATAAAGAAAAGATTTTCATCTTTCCCTGTGCGCTTGCGTTTGGCGATCTGCACAAGGTCCACCGCCTTGCCACTCCATGTCACCGTACTTTGACCATGCTTCCAGATCGAGTGCATTCCTTCGCCGAAATAAGCGTCGATGAAGTCTGGAAGTTTGCCTGACCAGTCGATGCCATAGCGGCCCATTTCATCCTGCACTTGTCCAGCATCCACCATCAACTTTAGCAGTTGTAAGGCAATGCTTTTGCCCGTGGCCTGCGGACCCACGAGCACGGTCAGATCACCGAATGACAAATTGGCCTCCTTGATCTGGCCAAGGTTTTGAATTTTCAGTGTCGGTGTCTTCATAGCTTTGGTGCGAAGATTGTATTCAGGATAGGCGAGTTTTCTTCGACTGTCCCTCTACATTGATAAAAAGCCGAGTTGGCCAAGCAGCAATCTTCCCACAAGCCAGCTTTTCTACACTGCAAGAGCAACGCGGTTAGGGCAGCTTATTGGCGAAGTGGTTTGGGCTTGGTGGTCAGTGAGTACCTCGCACAAAACTCTGGTAGCTAAACTTTGGCAAGTATCCCATTCAGCGTGGCGCTCGGGCGGAGGGCGGCATCGGCTTTGGCGTTGTCGGGTTTGTAGTAGCCGCCGACGTCGGCTTTCTGGCCTTGGACGGCGAGGAGTTCGGCGACGATCTTGGGCTCGTTGGTGGTGAGGGACTCGGCGATGGGCTTGAAGGTCTTCGCGAGGTCGGCGTCGGCGGTTTGGGCGGCGAGTTCCTGGGCCCAGTAGAGGCAGAGGTAGAAGTGGCTGCCGCGGTTGTCGATGGTGCCGAGTTTGCGGCCGGGGCTGCGGTCGTTTTCGAGGAACTTGCCGTTGGCGGCGTCGAGGGTGTCGGCGAGGACTTTGGCCTTCGGATTCTTGAAGGTGTCGGCGAGGTGCTCGAAGGACGCGGCGAGGGCGAAGAACTCGCCGAGGCTGTCCCAGCGGAGGTAGTTCTCTTCGCAGAACTGCTGCACGTGCTTCGGCGCGGAGCCGCCGGCGCCGGTTTCAAAGAGGCCGCCGCCGTTCATGAGCGGGACGATGGAGAGCATCTTCGCGGACGTGCCGACTTCGAGGATGGGGAAGAGGTCGGTGTTGTAGTCGCGGAGGACGTTGCCGGTGACGGAGATGGTGTCGAGACCTTTGGCGATGCGCTCCAGGCTGAAGGTGCAGGCCTCGGCGGGCGGGAGGATGCGGATGTCGAGCCCGGTGAGGTCGTGGTCTTTGAGGTATTTTTCGACCTTGGCGATGATCTGGGCGTCGTGGGCGCGGGCTTTGTCGAGCCAGAAAACGGCGGGGGTCTGCGAGGCGCGGGCGCGGTTGACGGCGAGCTTCACCCAATCTTGAACGGGTGCGTCCTTGGTCTGGCAGGCACGCCAGATGTCGCCCTGCTCGACGCTGTGCTCAAAGAGCACGTTGCCGGCAGTATCGGTGACTTTGATGGTGCCGTCGGCGGGGGCTTCGAAGGTCTTGTTGTGGCTGCCGTATTCTTCGGCGGCCTGGGCCATGAGGCCGACATTCGGCACGCTGCCCATGGTCTTCGGATCGAGAGCGCCGTTCTTTTTGCAGAAGTCGATCGTGGCCTGGTAGATGCCTGCGTAGCTGCTGTCCGGAATGACCGCCAACGTGTCCTGCTCCTTGCCGGCGGCGTCCCACATCTTGCCACCGCCGCGGATCATGGCGGGCATGGAGGCATCGACGATGACATCGCTCGGGACGTGGAGATTGGTGATGCCTTTGTCGCTGTTCACCATGGCCAAAGCGGGGCCGCTGGCGTAGGCGGCCTGGATGTCGGCCTCGATCTTGGCTTTTTTGTCGGCGGGGAGCTTGTCGAGCTTCGCGATGAGATCGCCGAAGCCGTTGTTAAAGTTCACGCCGATCTCGGCGAGGGTGGCGGCGTGTTTGGCGACGAGGTCTTTGAAGAAGACGCTCACCGCGTGGCCGAAGATGATGGGATCGCTGACCTTCATCATGGTGGCCTTCATGTGAAGCGAGAAGAGCACGCCATCGGCCTTGGCCTTGGCGATTTGCTGCTCAAAGAAGGCGACGAGGGCCTTCTTGCTCATCTTCGTGGCGTCCATGATCTCGCCGGCTTTGAGGGCGAGTTTGGGGAGGAGGACTTTCTGAGTGCCGTCTTTGGCGGTGAACTCAATTTTCACCTCGGTGGCGGCGGAGACGGTGACTGACTTCTCGTTGGAGAAGAAATCGTCTTTGCCCATGGTGCCGACGGTGGTCTTCGAAGTGGCGGACCAAGCGCCCATCTTGTGGGGGTGCTTCTTGGCGTAGTCTTTGACGGCCTTCGGAGCGCGGCGGTCGCTGTTGCCTTCACGCAGCACGGGATTCACGGCGCTGCCCATGACCTTGGCGTATTTGGCTTTGATCTCTTTTTCCTCGTCGGTCTGCGGATTCTCGGGCAGATCAGGCAGTTTGTAGCCTTTGGCCTGAAGCTCGGCGATGGCGGCCTTGAGCTGTGGCACGGACGCGGAGATGTTTGGGAGCTTGATGATGTTCGTGGTCGGTTCGAGGCAAAGTTTGCCGAGATAGCTCAAATCATCGTCCTGCTGGCCGAATTGGGCCAAAATGCGGCCGGCGAGCGAGATGTCGCGCGTTTCGACCTCGATGCCTGCCGCCTTGGTGAAGGCTTTGACGATGGGCAGCAGCGAATATGTGGCGAGGAGCGGGGCTTCGTCGGTGAGGGTGTAGATGATCTTGGCGGACATGGGGGCGGCAGAGGTAAAAAGGCGGGTCAAGAGGTCAAGGCGAGGTCAAGATGGGCGCAAGAAAAGGCGGCAACGCCCCGGGGCTGCTTCGGGAGCATCTTCCCGACCAAATGGACGCACGTTGTGCCGGCTGGCACAGCGTCATGTCCGCGCTTGCCATCATCTTGAACAGCGCGCACTCTTGCTCACCCCCAAATGCGTTGCCCAAAATGTGGAAGCTCCCAGGACAAGGTGATCGACTCACGCGAGGCGCGGGAGGGGCACGCCATCCGCCGGCGGCGGGAGTGCATGAAGTGCGACTTTCGCTTCACGACCTATGAGATTGTGGAGCGCGAGGAACTGCGCGTGGTGAAGCGCAACGGCGCGCGGGAGAGCTTTAACCGCGAAAAACTGCTCTCCGGCGTGCGCAAGGCCTGCGAAAAGCGTCCCGTGAAGATGGAGGACATCGAACAGCTCGTGGACGACATCGCCATCGAGCTGGAGGAGGAGGGCTACCGGGAAATCCCCAGCACCGTGATCGGTGCGAAGGTGATGCACCGCCTGGAGGCGCTCGATCATGTGGCCTATGTGCGCTACGCGAGCGTGTACCGGCAGTTTGAGGACGTGGGGGCCTTTATTGACGAGATCCAGAGCCTCGGGAAGCGCCGCTTGCGGGAAAAAGGCCAGGAGGAGCTCTTCCGCGGGCCGCCTGCTCCGGCACGTGGACGACGTGTCTGACGGCGCTTGCCCGCATGCATGGCGCTGGCTAGATTTGCACCCTGCATGAGCAAGAAGACCATTTTCCAGAAAATCATCGACCGGGAGATCCCTGCCCCGCTCGTTTACGAGGACGACCTGGTAGCCGCCTTCAACGACATCAACCCGGTGGCCCCGACCCACATCCTGATCGTGCCGAAGAAGGTCATCCCTCGTGTCGGCGAGGCGGTGGCGGAGGATCAGGCCACGCTGGGCGCGCTGCTGCTGGCGGCGGGCAAAATCGCCGACAAACTGGGTGTCACGGCGCGGGACAAGGGGTTCCGCCTCGTCATCAACCACGGTCGCGATGCCGGGGAGAGCGTGCCGCACCTGCATGTGCATCTGCTGGCCGGACGGCGGCTGGAGTGGCCACCGGGCTGAGAATCGCTGGCGGGGGTGGCGAGGAGCCGCTTCAGCCCGGATTTTTCCTCGAATAATTATGGCATTCGGATTGGCGATGGACTATTTAAGGGATATTAACCAAAATCCGCCCTCCTGGGCGTCCCTGTTGTTCCTGCTGCCACCGCCATGCCTCCCGCAAAAAAAGGCTCCAAACAGCCTGAAACCCGCTCTTCCCGCAAGAAGCGCCGGGGCGTGGAAGACCCGCGGGTGATCAATTACGAGCCGGAGTCCCCGGTGATCCGCGAGCAGGAGGCGGCGGAGGTGCGCCGGCGGGGTTTTCGCAATGCGATCTGGCTGATCGTGGGAATCGGGCTGCTGGCGCTGGGACGGATCGTGTGGATTGAGGCCTTTGAGAAGAACGAGCAGTTCTTGCTGAAAAAAGTTTTGGTGAACACGAGCGGCCCGCTTTCGGAGCAAAAGATCGTCTCCACCACCGCCCTTACCCTGGACACGAACCTGCTCACCCTGAGCATCCGGGAGGTGCGCGCGCGGCTGGAGCGCCTGCCGCAGGTGAAATCCGTGCAGATCCACCGCGCCTACAATGGCCTGCTCACCCTCGATGTGGAGCAGCGCATCCCCGTGGCCTGGCTGGAGTGTGCCCGGATGAACTTCCATGCCGCGCGCAGCGGCGCGGGCTGCCTGGTGGACGCGGAGGGCGTGCCGATGCCATGCGAGGTCATCACGAAGGAGTACCTGGCGCTCCCGGCGATCCGTTATGACCTGTTGAGCGAGGCGGTGCATGGCGTGCCGGTGACGGACCGCCTGTTGCACACGGCGCTGCACTTGATGACGGAGCTCAACGCGCGCGCGCAGACGCCGGAGGAGCGCGTGACGCGTCTGGAGATTCCGAACGCATGGTCCATCGAGGCGCATTTCGCCACCGCACAGCCCATGGTGATCACCTTTGGCGTGGACGACATCGAGATGCAGCTCGAGCGCCACGACCGCCTGATGGCGGAGGCACGCACCCGCCAATGGCGGCTGGCCACGGTCAATTTCATCGCCCGCGACAACACGCCGGCCACCTTTCACGGCACGCCGGATGTTTCCGGCCTCACCCTGGCGGAGCGCCAGAGCCTTCCGACGCCCGCTGATTCCTCCAACGCTCCACGCTGATCCCGACCATGGCCAAGACCACCATTTACGCAGGACTCGAAATCGGAACGCACAAAATCTGCGTCGTCGTCGGCGAGGCGAAAAAGGACGGAGCGATCAAGATCCTCGGTGTCGGCCAGGCACCCTCCCGCGGCGTGCGCAAGGGGGAGATCGTCGATTTTGAGACCGTGCAGACCTGCCTGAACGACGCGCTGGTGCGCGCGGAGGACCGTAGTGACGTGATGATCCGCAACGTCTTCCTCGGCGTGACGGGCGCCCACATCCAGAGCCTGAACAACCGGGGCTGCTACCGCCTGCCGGACGACCAGACGGAGATCACGGAGGACGATGTCGAGGAGGCCAAGGAGATCGCGCGCAACGTCAGCATCCCGCAGCAGAATGTCTTCCTGCACAGTGTCACGCGGCAGTACATCGTCGATGGCGTGGAGGGCGTGCGCCAGCCCATCGGGCGCGAGGGCCGCCTGCTCGAGGCCGACTACCACATCATCCACGGCATCCGCGGACGCATCCAGAACGCGATCCGCTGCGTGCGGGAGATCCCGCTGGAGGTGGAGGACGTCGTTTTCAACCCTGTCGCCGCCGCGCAGGTCGTGCTCACGCGTGAGGCGAAGACGCAGGGCGCGCTCATGATCGACTTCGGCGCGGGCACCTGTGACTATGTGCTGTACCAGGAGGGGATGATCACCGCCTCCGGCTGCGTGCCGCTGGGCGGCGACCACATCACCAACGACGTGGCCCTGGCGCTGCAGATCCCGAACGGCCGGGCCGAGCGGCTCAAGGTCGAGGAGGGCAGCGTGTTGTACGAGGACGTGCCCGAGGGCGAGATGCTCAGCATCGAGGACGACACGGGCCTCGTGCTGGGCGAGGTGCCGCGCGCCTTTCTCAACGAGGTCATGAGCCTGCGCACGCGGGAAATCCTGGAGCAGGTGAAGGCGCGTTGCGCGGCCCACCTCGCCCATCTCGGCGCGGGTGTCTTCCTCACCGGCGGCGTCAGCCTCATGAAGGGCGTCGAGGCCCTGGCGCATGAGGTGTTCGGCATGAAGATCACCCGTGCGGGCTCCGCGCCCGTCAGCGGCATCACCTCCACGTTTGAAAACCCGCAGTTCTCCGCGCCGATCGGCCTCATCCGCTACGCGCAGATTCTCGACGCGGAGAAGCCGTATCTCTCCCCTCTGAAACGACTTGGCCGCCGCATGCAGGAAATACTTTCTTCCATCGCCGTCTGAGGCATCATCGCACCTGTCACCCTTCACCGTTTACCCTTATGGTCGAATACGAACGCACACCATCCGCCGGAGCCCGCGACAAAGCACCCCGCATCTGCATCGTCGGTGTCGGCGGCGCAGGCTCCAATGTCATCGACCGCATCACGCTCGACCGCATCGTGGACGGCACGCTCGTCTGCATGCACACGGACATCCGTGTGCTCAGCCACAGCATGGCCCCGGTGAAGGTCCAGCTCGGGGTCGAACTGATGAAGGGCATCGGCGCTGGAGGCGATCCTGATCTTGGTCGCGAGGCCGCGCTCTTCTCCCGCGAGCAGATCCGCCAGGCCATCGAAGGACATGACATCATTTTCATCAGCGCCGGTCTCGGAGGTGGCAGCGGCAGCGGTGCCGCCCCGGTCATCGCGGAGATCGCGAAGAACACCGGCGCCCTCGTGCTCGTCGTGGCCAGCATGCCCTTCGCCTTTGAGGGCCGCCGCCGCATTGGCCAGGCGGAGGAGGCGCTCGAGCTCCTGCAAAAGCGTGCCGACGCGCTCGTCCTGTTTGAAAACAACCGCATGGGAGAGCTCGTCCTGCCGAAAGACGGCATCCAGAAGGCGTTCACCCTCGCTGACCAGCTCATCGCCCAGTGCGTGCGCGCCGTCGCCACCATCACCGCCACGCCGGGCCTTGTGAAGCTCGGCCTGGACGATCTCACCGCCGCGCTGAGCACAGCCAACGGGCGCTGCCTGTTCGGCTTTGGCGAGGCGCGCGGCCAGAACCGTGGCACGGAGGCCCTCAAGAAGGCGCTCAAGAGCCCGCTCATCGACCAGGGCCGTCTCCTGCATCAAACCCGCACGCTTCTTGTTCACGTCGCCGGCGGGGAAAGCCTCACGCTCGTCGAAGTCGAGGGCATCATGAAGCAGCTCGGCCGCAATGTGCCGGACCAGACGCACATCCTTTTCGGGCTCGCCGTCGATGCGAAGCTGGGGGACTCCGTGGCCGTCACCTTGATCAGCTCCCTCGGCCTCGCCCAGCTCAACGCGCACGCCGCCGCCGCGCCGCCCGCCGAAATGATGGCCCCGCGCGCCGAGGCGGCCGCTCCGGTGCCTGCCGTGGCTCCACCCGCGCCCAGGCGCGAGTCGAGGCGCGCCCCCGCCGCGCCGAAGCAGGAGGAGTCCTTCCTTTTCGCGGCTGAAGAAATCATGCCCGAGCCAGCGCCGGCGCAGCCGAAGCTCGCGGATGATTTTGTCGAGGCGGCCGAGCCCGCATCCGAGGCCCGTGAGGCATTCGAGGACAGCGCGGAGGTTCATGGTGACGCGGATGACTCGCCGCCATGGGGTGAGGAAGCGGACGAGCAGGCCGGTGTCGATCATCCGGCGCCTGTCTTTGCCCCCACGCCGGAAACGGCGCGCATCCCGGTGCGCACACCGGCCGCCAAGGAACTGGCAGATGCAGCGCGCGAAAATGGCCGCGGACTCGCCGCCGTCGTCGCCCGCAGCGTCACACTGCAAACGGAGCCCCCTCCGGTGCAGCAGGATGATCTCCTGGTTCTCGATCCTCCGGCACCGGCCAGCACCATCACCGCCAGCATCGTCTCCCGCTCCAAGCCCGTCGAGCAGCCCACCCTGGGCATCGGTGAGGAGGATCGCGGACGCTTCAAGGACACGGAGCCCTCCATCGTCGATGGCGACGACCTCGACGTTCCAACTTGGAAGCGCCTCAAGATGAAGCTGAAGGCCTGAGGCGCGGCTTACCCGCCGCCCAGCGCATAGCCCACGCCGCGCACGGTGCGGATCAGCTTTCTGTCGTGCTCCTTGTCGATCTTGGCGCGCAGGCGCTGGATGTACACC
This sequence comes from Verrucomicrobiaceae bacterium, assembly GCA_015075365.1. GTDB lineage: Bacteria > Verrucomicrobiota > Verrucomicrobiia > Verrucomicrobiales > Verrucomicrobiaceae > Prosthecobacter. Next base: position 1,608,791 of record JABTUN010000001.1, on the reverse strand, counting down.
TCCACGAGGTTCGTTTCCGGGTCCATGTTGTAGCCCCACACATGCTCGTAGATCTGCATCCGGCCAAACACCCGGCCAGGGCTGCGCATGAGATGCTCCAGCAGTTCAAACTCTCGCGTGCTCAGCTCGATCTCCTGCCCTGCGCGTGTCACCTTCCGTGTCAGCAAGTCCATGCTCAGGTCCTCCACGCGGATGAGGTGGCCCGCCTCGCCCGCCTTGCGCCGTGCCACCGTGCGCAGGCGCGCGGCCAGTTCCTCGACGAAAAACGGCTTCGTCATGTAATCGTCCGCGCCCAGGTTCAGCCCCTCGATTTTCTCCGGCAGCGTCGTCCGCGCGGTGAGCAGGATCACCGGCACCGTGTTCCGCTTCTCCCGCAGGCCGCGCAGGATGCTCAGCCCGTCGCGTCCCGGCACCATGATGTCGAGCACCAGGGCGTCGTACGGCACCGTGGTGGCCATTTCCCACGCCTCGTCCCCGTCGCTCACCGCGTCCACCTGGATGCCCTGCTCCTCCAGGCCCTTTTTGGCGAAGGAAAGCAGCTTGTTCTGGTCTTCGAGCAGGAGAATGCGCATGCGCGCAGGTTTGAGGTTTCAGCTTTAAAGTTCAAGGCTTAAAGTTCCTCCGATGCTGATGAAACTGCTGCTGCCTGCCATGGTGATGTGCGTCCATGCGACGGCACACGAGCAGGCTGTGGACGCGCTGAAGGCCCGCATGGCCGAAGCCGCGCGCTATTCATCCGAAAAGGGCGGCATGGCGCTCCTCGTGAAACACAACGGCAGAATCATCTGGGAGACCTATGCGAACGGCGGCGGCAAAAACGTCCCCCAGCGCATCTACAGCGGCACGAAGGCCTATTGGGGCCTCGCCGCGCTCGTCGCCGCGGAGGCGGAGCTGCTCGATCTCGACGAGAAAGTCGCGGATACCCTCACGGAATGGCAGAAGGACCGGACAAGGAGCCAGATCCGCGTCTGTGACCTGCTCGACTTCACCAGCGGTCTCGCCGCCATGCCGGAGCTGCATCAGAACGATTACAAGGACCGCACGACCGCAGCGCTGAAGGCGCGCTGCGTCACTTCGGCGGGCAAATCCTTCATCTACGGTCCCGCCGCGCTCCAGGTGTTTCACGAGGTGCTCGCCAGGAAGCTCAAGAAGCGCACGCCCACCCGGTTTTTGGAGCGGGAGGTGCTCTCGCCTCTCGGCCTCGGCCCGCAGCGCTATCTGCCGGACTCCCAAGGCGCTCCTCTGCTCGCCGCCGGCTTCATGCAGACCGCACGTCAGTGGAGCGGGATCGGAAGAGTGCTCCTGGAGAAGGGGGAGCCCGTGCTGGACGAGGACGACGGTTTTTTCGATCATCTCCTGCGCGGCGGCAAACCCAATCCCGCCTACGCCTTCGGCATCTGGAACAACCACGCGGCGGAGTCCAGGAGCGCGCGCGAGGTCGATGTCGAAACGATGCTCGACCGTCCCTGGTCCTCCCAGTCCTGGCGGAACGCCTGCCTCTGCCGCGATGCCCCGGCGGAGCTGCTCGCCAGCATCGGCTCTTACGGCCAGCGCCTGTATGCCGTCCCCTCGCTCAAGCTCGTCGTCGTGCGCCTCGGCAGCGGCGGCGCGTTTCGTGACGCGGCCTTCCTGCGCCTCTTGTTCAAAAAATGAACTCCGTGAGGCTGCTCACGCCGAAGGAAATCCGCTGCCGTGCCAGTAATTTGCTCATGCGCCTGCTCTTCCCGCTCCTTCTAGCCTCATCGTGCCTGGCCGCTGACGAACTCACCGTGCTCGATCCCTCATCGAAACCGGCGGAAGCCTTTGAAAACTGGCTCATCAGCGAGTTCAACAAACTCTGCGGCAAACGAAGCGCGGCGTTTGAGGTGATGATCAAAAGCGAGGCCGCGTGCAGGCAATGGCAGCAGGAGCGGCGGAAGTTTTTCCTCGAACGCATCGGCGGGCTGCCGGAGCGCACACCGTTGAACCCGCGGATCACCGGCACGCTGCAAGGCAAAGGCTATCGTGTGGAGAAGATCATCCTGGAGACCCGCCCCTCGTTTCATCTCACAGCAAACCTTTATCTGCCGGACACGCCGCCGCCATGGCCCGCGGTGCTGGTGCCGTGCGGTCACAGTCACGAGGGGAAGGCGGTGGGGCAGTACCAGCTCATCTGCATGCTGCTGGCCCGACATGGCATGGCGGCGATGTGTTACGACCCCATCGGCCAGGGCGAGCGCTACCAGATGCTTGATCTGGCAAAGCAACGCGCTGTTTTCGACGACGCGCCGCATGTGAAGGTGCCGCATCCGAACGTGCGCCTCGTCTGCACCACCGAGCACACGATGACGGGCATCAGCAGCGCCTTGATCGGCGCGAACGCGGCCCAGTTCCGCATCTGGGACGGCATGCGCGTCATCGACTACCTGCAAAGCCGCCAAGACATTCTCGGTGGCAAAATCGGCTGCACGGGAAACAGCGGTGGCGGCACGGAGACGGCGTATTTGATGGCGCTGGATGAGCGCATCCTCGCCGCGGCACCGGGTTGCTATCTCACGACCTTCAGGAGACTCATCGAGACCAAAGGTCCGCAGGATGGCGAGCAGAACATCTTCGGGCAGATCGCCTTCGGCATGGACGAGGCGGACTATTGCATCATGCGCGCGCCGAAGCCCACGCTCATCTGCGCGGGCACGCGGGATGTGACCTTCGACTTCGGCGGCACGTGGGAGCTGTTTCGTGATGCGAAGCGCTTCTATTCACGCATCGGCCATCCGGACATGATCGACCTCGCGGCTCCGGACGCGCCGCACGGCTTCACGCTGCAACTCCGGGAGGCGGTGACGCGATTCATGGCACGCCATCTTCTCGGAAAGGACATCGTGGTTCGTGAAGTCACGAAACTGCCTGATTCCTTCGATGACAACCAGCTCCGCGACCTCTCGAAGCCCGATTGGACGGCGGAGCAGCTCCAATGCACGCCGAAAGGCCAGGTGATGCTCATGCCCGGCGAGCGCAGTGTGTTCCAGATCAACGCGGAAACTGCCGTGAAGCTCAAAACAGCCCGTGAAAGCGGTTTGGGGCCCAAAACCATCCTTGAGGCCATCGGAGCCTCCGAAACGATCGCGGAGCCCCAAGTCGAAAGCATCGCAAAAATCGTCCGCGAAGGCTTCACCATCGAGAAACTGGCTTTGAAGGCCGAAGACGCCTTCCAACTGCCCGCGCTGCTTTATTCGCCTGCAAAACCGAATGGGGAAGCCATTCTCTACCTGAACGGCAGCAGCATGAAGGCCGATGTGAGCGCCGTCGAGCAGCTCGTAAAGGCCGGAAACATCGTCCTCGCCGCCGAACTGCGCGGTATCGGCGAGACGGAGACCGGTCTGCGACGCAAGTCTTTCGGCGCAGGCCGTTTCGGCCGCGACAATCTCGAAATCTTCACCGCCTACCTCATGGGCAAAAGCTATGCCGGCATGCGCACCGACGATGTGCGGAGCTGGGCGCGCTTTTTGAAGTCGAAGTCGCCCTCGGTGAGCCTCATCGCCATCGGCGAGGCCGCCATCCCTGCTCTCCATGCCGCCGCGTTGGAACGTGATGCGTTCGATCAAATCACCCTGCGCCGCATGATCGCCAGCTTCGAGTCGCTCGTCGGTGCGGATGAAACCTTCGACCAGACCGTGAACATGGTTCATGGCGTGCTGCGGCACTATGACCTGCCGGATTTGGTGCGGCTTGCCGGGCAGGAACGCATGGTCATCGAAGAGCCCGTCGATGGCATGGGGCGGGCGCGCTGAGACGGGCGCGCCGGGCTCAGGATGCTTCGTGCGGCTCAAAAACCACGCTGGCGCAGGCATCGCCCGCCTCGCAGCGCCACTGCCAGCGGTTACAGGGCTTTTCGAGCGGCTCCAGCTCCCCGTCGAGGATGCGAAACTGGCCCAGCAGATTGCCGCCGTCCCGCACATTCAGCGACCGCGCGGAGACACGCCCGGAGAGCGTGCCGCCCTCGTGCAGCGTGACCGGTCCATGGCAGAGAAAGTCCCCCTCCGCCCTTCCGCGCACCTCGATTGACCGCGCGCGCACCTCATGCAGGAAATTGGCCTCGCACCCTGCGGCGATGACGAGGCTGTCGCATACGACCGGGTCGGCGATGAGTCCGTCCACGTCGATGATGCGGGAAGGAAGCGTGGCGACCTCCAGGCGCGTGCGGACGAGCTTTGCACGGCACAGCGGGCAGCTCGGCGTGGTGAAATCACCCGTCGTGGCGATCAGGTGCAGAAAGCTGCTTTTGTCCGGGGGCAGCGCGCGGAGGGCCGAGTGCAGCGAGTGGGCGTCCACCGCCTCGATGCGGTGCTCCTGGGCGGTCCGAAGCGCGGCGGTGGTAAAGCCGGATGGCGCGATCAGGATGCCGCGTGTGTCACGCGCGGTGCTCACCTCCCGCGCAAAGCGCTGCACGCTTTCCGGTGTGGCTCCCCACTCGTTCCAGGCGGTGGTCTTCACCAGCACGCGCTGCGGACGCACGGTTTTCGGCCGCTCGATCATGCCAAACAGCACGCTGCCGTCCGCCATGACCCGGGAGCCCGCCAGCTCGCACCCCGCCTCCGCGGCCAGTCCGCGCGCCAGCTCGGAAAGCCGCACCCAGTCGAGGCTCATGATGAGCTCCGGCGACCAGCCTGCCAGCCTGTCCGCCGCGCCCTGCGGGGGCTGCGAAAAGCCGGATTCTTGAAGCGTGCCAAGCGGGTCGAGCATGAGGAGGCGGAACTAACCACCAGACGACAGGCAGGGTCAACCGCGCGCATGACGCGTTCACCACACGCCGAGCTTTTCGAGCTGCTTGGTGGCCGCGCCGGCCCAGTCACGGTTCGCCGCAGGGCTGGCAGGGCTGGGATGCAGGATGCGGCCTGTCTTGAAGCGGCCGTTCATCGTCTCCTTTGCACGCAGCGCGCATTCCTCGGCATAGGCACCCACGCCGATGACCCACTCCGGCTGCAAGGCGGTGATCACCGCGCGCAGATGCGCGTCACACGGCGCGTTGAGCGCGGCGGCCTCGGCGGCGGGCAGTTTGTCAGGCGTGAAATTCTTCCCGCCGGCCTCGATGAACACGAGCGGGCAGTAATTCGCCACGAAGTGCTCCGCGAAGAAATTCTCCGCCGCGCCGAAACGCGCCGCGAAGTGGCCCCAGAGCCTGCGGCCGCTCACCTCCGACTGCGGGCAGTCAAAACCGAGCACGGGCCGCTTCGGGTGCTCGCGCTCCGGTTTGCCGACCGGCTCGTGGATTTTCATCCAGTCGCGCACGGCGGCGATCTCGCCAAACGGCACGCCGGTCTGCGTCATGCCGAAAGGACCGGGATTCATGCCGACAAAGACGACCTTCTTTTTGCCGCCGCCGAAGCGTGTGAGGTAGGCCGCGTGCGGTGCCCAGGCGTAATCGAGCGGTTGATAGACAAAGTCCACCGGCGCGGCGAAGCGCAGCGGACGCAACGCCTCGCGCAGGGAGTTCGCGGCATGGAGGAGGGCTTCAGCGGGCATGGCGCGCAGCTATCACACGGCCTGCGCTCACACAACCACCAGCACGATGGCGCTCATCATGAGCAGCGCGCCGATGAGGCGCCAGCGCATCACCTTCGGCCCTAGGTGCTGCTCCGCGTTCTGGAACCAGTGCCCCACCATCCACACCAGCACGACACTGAGCAGGCCGCGGGAGGCATAGACGATGTTGGCGGTGGTGGCCTTCCCGAACACGGCCAGCGTGCTGACAAAGGTGATGCTCTGCACGCCCAGCAGCACGGAGCCGCCGGCGAGCCACGGCCAGGCCTTGCCCGGGATTTTGCCCAAAGGAGCCGAGAAACGAAACACGAGGCCGAAGGACAGCACCGCGTTGATCCAGAAGATGCAGGGCAGCAGCCGGCCCGCGCCCCAGGACGGGCCCCATTTCTGCACCAGCACGTCAAACACGGCAAAAGCCACCGCGCCGGTGCCGCCCGCGAGGAAGGTGATGAGCAGGTGCCGTGGCGGTTTGTCCGCGTCCTTGCGATTCAGGCAGGTGATGCCCAGCACGCTCAAAAACGCCGCGATCCAGAGCTTCACGCTGACGGCCTCACCGACCAGAATCGGCGTCAAAAAGGCCACCAGGATGACTTTGAGGCCGAAAATCGGCACCGCCACGGACACATCGCCCTTTTCGAGCGCCAGGAACTGCGAAAGCTGGCCGACAAACAGGCACATCGCGATCACGCCGGGCTGCCAGAGCAGTTCCTTCTCCACCGGCGGCCCGCCGAGCAGCCAGAGGAAGGAAAACAGCCCCGCCACGATCACATTCGCCACAAAAGTCGTGCGCCACACGCCCACGCCAAGGTCGCTCGACCGTTTCAGCACCAGGGCACCAAAGGCATACAACAAGGCGGCGAGAAGCGGGAAAATCGTCGTGGCGAGCGCGGGGGACACACGCGCCAGTAACACGCCCGGAGGGCGGATCAACCGCTGCTTGCCACGCGTGACCACCTTGCTAAGGCGAACGCTCCCAACCAGCCCCCTTAATGACCGCAACCTACCCCGAAAACGCCGTCGCCGTGCTCTTTAGCGGCGGCGACTCCCCCGGCATGAACGCCTTTCTCCGCGCCCTCGTGCGCCTCGGCCTGAACCGGGAAAAAATCGCCGTCCTGGGCGTGCGCGACGGCTACCGCGGCCTCGTACGCACCTCACGCGCGGTGAATGGCGACGCCGAGGCCCTCGTGCGCCTGAAAAACACCATTGCCAGCCATCCTGGCCGCGCCGGCCTCATCAACGACCAGCTCGACCTCATCCAGATGGACCATGCCAGTGTCAGCGGCATCATGGGCAAGGGCGGCACCATCCTAGGCTCCGCGCGCTGCCTCGAATTCCACGACAAGAACGTGCGCGCGAAGGTGATCCGCCTGCTCAAGGGTCTGAACGTCCGCGCGCTCGTCGTCGTGGGCGGCGATGGCTCGCTCACCGGGGCCAGATTGCTCGCGGAGGAGAGTGATCTGCGCATCATCGGCGTGCCGGCCACCATCGACAACGATTTGCAGTTCACCGACATGGCGCTGGGCGTCGATACCGCCGTGAACACGCTCGTCTGGGCCGTGGATCATTTCATCGACACCGCGCGCAGCCACCGCCGCGTCATGGTGCTGGAGACCATGGGCCGCGAAAGCGGCGACCTGGCCCGCATGGCCGGTCTGGCCTCCGGCGCGGAGATGATCATCACGCCGGAGCCGGGTCCGCTGACCAACGCGGACATGGAGAAGCTGGCCGCGAAGATCGAGGGCGCGATGACGCGCGGGCGCGGCCACGCCATCGTGCTGGTGGCGGAGGGCGTGCAGTTTGACCCGCCGCAGAAGCGCAACCGCGCCTATGTGCTCATGGATGCCTTCCAGCAGTACTTCCAGCGCGCCGGCGCGCCGTTTCCGGATCTGGAGGTGCGTCCCTCCGTGCTGGGCCACTTGCAACGCGGCGGCCACACGACTCCGCAGGACTGCATCCTGGCCGCGCGCTTCGCCGACTGCGCGTGGAAGTGCATCCAAAAGCCCGAGGGCGGCAGCGGCATCACCGCGCTGCGCAAAAACATCGTCGAGATCGTCCCCTACGGCACGCCCGACATGCCGGAGCGCGCGGTCTTCTCCCGCGAGATGGACCAGCTCCACGACGACCTGAGCTCGTGGTGAGCAGCCTTACCCGCGCAGTGCCCGCTGCCGGAGAAAGTGATCCGCGAGCACGAGATGCACCATCGCCTCGACCATCGGCACGGCGCGCGGGAGGACGCAGGGATCGTGGCGGCCGCGGGCGGCGAGGGTGGTGTCCTCGCCGGTGTTGGTGACGGTCTTTTGCTCGCGCAGGACGGTGGCGGTGGGTTTGAAGGCGACGCGGAAGACGATGTCCTCGCCGTTGCTGATGCCGCCTTGCACGCCGCCGCTGCGGTTCGTGCGCGTGCGGACTTTGCCGGCGTCCATGTAGAACTCGTCGTTGTGCTCCAAACCGGTCATGGTGGTGCCGGCGAAGCCGCTGCCGATTTCAAAACCCTTCGTGGCGGGCAGGCTGAGCATGGCTTTGGCCAGATCGGCCTCCAAGCGGTCGAAAATGGGCTCGCCCAGGCCGGGAGGGACGCCGCGCACGACGCATTCGATGACGCCACCGACGCTGTTCCCCTGCGAGCGGACGCTTTCGATCAAGGCGATCATTTTCTCCGCGGCGACGGGATCGCAGGTGCGGACGATGTTCGATTCGATGAGCTCGGAGGTGAGTTCAGCGGCCGCAGGGACGGTCGCCTCGATGTTTTGCACCGTTTTGACGTAGGCGAGGCATTCGTAGCCCGAAATGGAGTGCTGCAGCACTTTGCGCGCGAGGGCACCGGCGGCGTCGCGGCCGATGGTCTCGCGGGCGCTGGAGCGGCCGCCGCCGGAGACGGCGCGGACTCCGTATTTCGCATCGTAGGTGTAGTCGGCATGGCTGGGGCGGTAGGCCTGCTGCATCTCCGTGTAGGCGGAGGGGCGCTGGTCCGTGTTGCGCACGAAGATGCCGATCGGCACGCCGAGCGTCTGGCCGTCGAGCACGCCGGAGAGGATCTCGGCGGTGTCGTCTTCTTTGCGCGGCGTGGTGATCTTGCTCTGGCCGGGGCGGCGGCGGTTCAGCTCATGCTGGATGTCTTCGACGCTGAGCGGGATTTTCGGCGGGCAGCCGTCCACGACCACGCCGATGCCGGGGCCGTGGGATTCACCCCAGGTGCTGATGCGGAAGAGTGTGCCGAAGTTGCTCGCCATGTGACTTTCATCATGGGCGGGATGGATGGGCGTGCAAACAGTTCGCTGCCCGGCGTATTTTCATCCTTGCCAGGACGCGGGTGATCCGCGCACAATCCGTCAATCATCCGTCACAGGTCATGAAAGCGCAGATCTTCCTCCTCGTGCTCGTCATCGCCGCCGCCGCTGCCTACTGGGTCCTGCGGGACGCGCAGCCGGCCATTGTCGAACTGTCGTCATCGGCCCCGCTGCCCGTGGTGGTGGATGACAACGGTCCGTTGTACTTCACCACGCCGGAGGCCGCCGTCACAGAGGCCGCCAAAATGATGCGGGACAAGGCCTGGCGGGTGCTCGCGCGTTACTACGACCTCTCCGGCACGGACATCCCGCGCGCCACGCTCGACAGCGGCGTGTTCTTCATGGTCAAGGTGCCGGATCAGCCGCTGCCGCCTCCCCTGGCGGAACTCGGGCAGCGCGAGCCCTTCGTCCCCGGCTTCCAATTCATCAACACGGAGCCGGACAAGGAGCCTGGGGTGACGATCGTGCATGTCGGCATGGAGATCGACCAGGGCGGCGGCCCCAAGCAGAAGGTGCGCTCCCAATTCCGGCTCAGAAAGCACGAGCAGGGCTGGCAACTGCTGCCGCCCACCACGACGAAGGCTCCATGATGAAGGTCTGCTTCCCGCGCTGGCTCCTCGCCGCCCTTGGCTGCGCCGCCGTGTCCTCCCACCTGGGTGGCGCGGAGGTCGTGGAGCACGAAGGAGCGAAATACCACCTCTTCCGCATTGATTCGCCGGACAGGGCGAAATTGCAGCTCGCCTGGCTCGGTGCCGATGGAAAACCGCTGGGTGACTTCAACGGCCTGCGCCGCGATCTGGCCCTCCAGGGCAAAAAGATCGCCTTTGCCACCAACGCGGGCATTTTTGAGCGCGGCCCGAAACCCTGCGGCCTGACGATTTGTGAAGGCAAGGTGCTCGTGCCGCTGAATCTGCGCCCTGGCGAAGGCAACTTTTACCTCAAGCCCAACGGCGTCTTCTTCCTGGATGACAAACTCGGCCCGGGCGTGATGGAGGCCGCTGAATTCGCCCGCAGCGGGCTGACACCGCGTCTCGCCACGCAAAGTGGTCCGCTGATGCTCCGAAACGGTGTCATCCATCCCGCCTTCAACCTCAACTCGCCGAACAAGCGCCTGCGCAACGCCGTCGGCGTGCGCGCGAAGGACAAGCAGATCATCTTTGCCATGAGCGACCGCGATGATGCGAAGCTCGGCACGGTGACCTTCCACCAGTTCAGCCGCTTTTTCCTCCATCTCGGCTGTGAGGACGTGCTCTATCTCGACGGCGACATCTCGAACATGCTCGTGAGCCCGCCCGCAGATGCCAGGCTCACGCCCAACACCTTCGCGGCGATGTTTTTCATGGCCGATTAGCAGCCTACCACGCAGGCATACGCCGCGGAATTGCTGCCAGGCAACGAAACGGCCACGGCGGCCTGCTGCTCACGGCATTCGAGGGTGGCGAGCACGAGATGAAGGGAGGCGGAGGCCCCCATGCTTTCGCCGAGGAGTGTTTTGGGACTGTGAACGGCCTGGAAGGCCATGCCTGACCACGCCGCAGCCTCCGCGGCGTCGTGCTTCGCGATGCCGCCGCGATCATCGATGAGGATCGAGGCATGCGTGACGAGCTGCGGGAGAGCCTCGCCGCGTTCGCGCCAGGAGTGGTAGGAGAGCGGCCCAGTGATGCTTTGAAGCCGCGGTCCGTTTCCTCCGAGCGAGACGAGCAGCGCGCCCGCGCCTTCCGAGGCCACATAGGACGCGTGGTAGTAGCTGAGCGCCTCGGCGCTGAGCCAGTCACATTCCTCGGCGCCGACGACGAGACAGTGATCGCACACGCCGCCGCGCAGCCACACGGCGGCCATGTCGAGCGCCTCCATGACGGCGTTCGCATTGCCGATGATCGTGCTCACCGCGCCATCCGCGCCGAGCAGCGCGGCGATGTGCGAGGCAGGCGCGTTGAACACCGTCTCCGGAAAGATGAGCGGGCTGGCCTGCGCGGGATTGTCCAGCACCTCCTGGTAAAAGCGGCCGGTGTAGTTCACGCAGCCGTTCATCATCACAAACAAGATGCCCAGACGCGGTGGCGGCGTGTCGAAACCGGCGTCCTTCAGCGCTTCGAGGCAGGCCGCGGCAGCATAGCGTGAGATGGCGGACACACGGCGGAAACGCGGATGGCGCACCTGCTTCTCCGGCGGCGCGGGCGGAACGGTGCGCACCTGGCATTCCCAGGGGCGCTCCGCCTTGGGCCGTGTGCAGTTCGCCGCGGGCAGCGCCTCGCCAGCGCGCACGACACGCAGCAGATCCGGCGCGCTCCAGCCTGCGGGGCTCACCGCGCCCACGCCGTTGATATGAAGACCGGCGGCGTTCATGCGGACCTCCTTTTCAGGACCAGCGTGGCGTTGGTGCCGCCAAAGCCGAAGGAGTTCGTCAGCGCGTGCTCCACGCGCGCGCGGCGGAAGGAGCGCACAAGGTCAAACTGCACCGCCGGGTCCACCTCGCGCACGTTCAGGCTCGCGGGCATCCACTGCCCTTGCAACGCCATGAGACAGATCACGGCCTCCACCGCGCCTGCACCGCCGAGCAAGTGGCCCATCGCCGATTTGGTGGAGCTCACCGCGATGCGCGGCACGGCCTCTCCCGCCCATGTGGCGATGGCCTGTGCCTCTGCCACGTCGTTGAAGGGCGTGCCGGTGCCATGTGAGTTGATGTAGTCGATGTCCGCAGGTGTGAGACCGGACTGCCGCGTGGCCTGCGTCATCGTGCGAATGGCCGCTTTGCCCTCGGGGTCGGGCTGCGTGAGGTGGTGGAGGTCCGTCGCCGTCGCGTAACCAGTCACCTCACCCAGCGCCGCGCTTTGACGCACATCCTCGGCCTCCAGAATCATCACCGCCGCGCCTTCGCCAAGCGCCAGGCCGTCCCGGGCCGCGTCAAACGGCCGCGGGATGCCGCTGGGAGCCAGCGCCTTGAGCGAGTCGAAGCCGGCGAAGACCAGCCGGGCCAGCGCATCGTAGCCACCGGCCAGCACCCGTTTCGCCCGGCCGCTACGGATCATCTCCACGCCCCAGCCGATGGCATTCGCGCCCGATGCGCAGGCATTGGAGATGACGATGATGGGCCCGCGCCAGCCAAATTCCGCGGCAAGGTCATTGATCTGCCGCTGTGGCTGGTAGTGCTCGGCCAGCGAGAGCTGCCGCGGCTGCCGTTTGGGATCGCTCACAGCATTTTCAAAATAGGTCTCGCCCAGCGACATCGCGCCCGCCGAGGTGCCGATGATCATCGCGTCGATGCCGTCGAGATTCATGCGTCCGCTCTGTGCCAGCGCCTCGCGGACTGCCAGCATGAGCATCTGTGTGCCGCGGTCCGCATACGCGGGCTTTTTCTTCAAAACCGGCTCGTCCGGCAGATCCACCATGCCGGCGGTTTTCGCCACAAAACCGTCCACCTCGAACAACTCCACCGGCACCGGCTTGAAGGCCCGCCGGTCCGCCTCAAACGAAGCCTCGTTTGCCTTCCAGCCGATCCCCAATGGCGAAACAATGCCCGCTCCGGTGATGGCGATGCGTTGGAGATGGGATTCGGACACGGGAAAGAAAAAACCAGGGTGGTAAGGCTTGAGCCACAGCCATACGCGGCATTTAGCCTTGCAGATTCGGACTGCAAATTGTGTTTGCGGGTCACTGATCCTCCATGCCCCTTCTTGTGATGCACATGCTTAAATTCATCGCCTCCGCGGGACTCCTTTTGGTTCTGCTCTGGCCTCTCTCGACTTCTCCGGTTCGAGGCGGTGGTCATGCCTGGTGCGATTACACCGGGTCGAGCCAAAGCTGGACGACATGGCCGCTGGGAATCCGGACACACCATCAATACAACGAGTCTCGAATAGAAACCGTGATCAAGCGGAAGCGGCCCGGAGGCTTGAAGCACAAATGGTCCGTCTATTGCAGCAGTCCTGACCATGACATATTTGGTCATCCCATCGGTGCGGAGGCTCCACACCCACCTCCTCCGCCGAAGTTGTTCAACATGGACGTCGCCATCTTGAACGTGTGGCTCAAGTTTGCATCGGAGGAGCAGATCGAAAGCCTTTATGATGTGTTGTGCCGTGAGGACCCCCATGAGGTGAGCGTCAAGATGCGGGAGGTGGATCGCCAGTGGAAGGCGTGGTCTGGCCCTGGGGCTTAGCGGCCCACCTCGGAGCAAAACTTCTGGCAACCGCGCGCAGTGTCTTTACCCTCGTGGCCACAATCAAGGCATGTCATTTGGCGAACGATGGATACGCATTCAACGGGAGCGCGGAGCGCTCGTGGCGGTGCATGGACCGGACTTTACGCTGACCTTTGCCGAGCTGGATTCACAAGCCCGCGCGCTGAGACCGCAGGGTGATGTGTTTGTGGCGCAGGGTGACACGCCGGACATCCTCCGGGCGACGCTGGCGGGTCTGCTGCAAGGCGTGCCGGTGCAGTGGGTGGAGAAGGACCGCACGCGGCGTGTGCCGGCGGCAGCGCCGCCTGAGAACACGGCCTTCATCAAGCAAACGGTCGGCGGCTCCGGCGTGCGGCGCTGCCAGTTTTTCACGTTGGAGCAGATCGCGGCGGATGTGGACCGGCTGCACGACTTTTTCGACCTCGCGAATCGCGGCGTGGCCGTGGCGGCGATCTCGTGCGCGCACTCCTATGGCCTCACGATGACGGTGCTGCAGACGCTGCTGAACGGCGTGCCTCTGTGCTGGGCGCCGCAGCCCTTCGCGCAGCCGCTCATGGAGGCGCTGCGGCCTCATGCACGCGCCTTCCTGCCCGGTGTACCGGCGATGTGGAAGGCCTGGCTGATGGGGCAGGTGAGTTTTGGCAATGTCTCGCTCGCCATCTCCGCCGGATCGCCGTTGACAAAGGAGCTCGCCACGATGGCCCGCGAGAAACACGGCCTGGAGCTGCACAACCTCTACGGCACCAGCGAATGCGGCGCGATCGCCTGCGATGAAATGCTGCTGCCGGGTGTGGAGGCTGAAATGGCCGCGGAAGGCCGTTTGCTCGTTCAAAGCAGCTCCACCGGCCTCGGATACGATGAGACGCTGCCGGGCGAGGTTTTCGGAAGCGGCCGGTTTTTGACCTGTGACGCCGCTTTGCTCGAAAATGGCCGCTTGAAGCTCCAATCGAGCCTGGGACGCGGCATCAACGTCGCGGGCCGGAAACTCAGTCCGGATGAAATCGCGGCCAAAATCAGCCTTGCTGGCGGTTTGGCTGGTGTGGAGGTGTTTGGAGCCCCCAGCCGCGATCCGGAGCGCTGCCAGGACATCGTCGCCCGGGTGCCGCTGCCGTCATCGGAGATCACCGTGGCCTTCAAAACAAAAGTCTGCGCCGCGCTTGCGCCGTGGGAGGTTCCGCGCAGGTGGATGGGTATCGCATGAAGGCCGCCTGCCCGCCCGAGGAGATCCAACGCATCGCCGCGCTGTGCACGACGCGGTGGCATCGCAACTACACACAGATCAAGCTGCGCACGGATCCCGTCTATGCCGCGGCGCTGCGCGAGGTTGGCGGAACAGTGCTGCCGGTGCTCGATGTCGGCTGCGGCATCGGCCTGCTGGCGCTGTATCTGCGCGGCGCGGGCTATTCCGCGCCGGTGACGGGATTTGACTACGACTCGAAGAAAATCACCGCGGCGCGGCTGATGGCGGAGCGCAGCGGTTTTGACGGTTTGAGCTACGCCGCGGGCGATGCGCGGCGCGAGATGCCGGAGTTCAGCGGGCACGTGGTCATCCTGGACATCCTGCAATTCTTCACGGAGGCGGAGCAGGACGCTCTTCTGGTTCTTGCGGCGGCCCGCGTGGCCCCCGGCGGCAAATTGATCATCCGCAGCGGTCTGCGCGAGGCGACATGGCGGCATCGCGTGACTGTTTTCGGCGACTGGTTGGCGAAGGTGACGCTGTGGATGAAGGCCGGCCCGGTCTGCTATCCGACGCGGGATCAATTTGAGCGCGTGCTGGGCCAAAACGGCCTCCAAGTCCGCCTGGAGCCGATGTGGGGCGGCACGCCGTTCAACAACTACCTGATTGTGGCGGAGCGTCAGGCCTGAGCGCAGCGTTGTGACAGCATCGCAGCCACTTTTTCCGCCACCTCGACGCATACGGGCGTGCCCTCATGGATGAGGACGATGCCGTCTTGGGTGAGCTTCCGCTGGATGCGGCGGAGGATGGTAGTGGTGTCGGTCAGCGTGCCGTCGAAGCCGCGCGCGGTCCACATCATCGTGGTGAGGCCGAGCGCGCGGGCGGTGAGGACGCAGAACATGTTGTGATGGCCGGCGGGGGGGCGGAAATAGCGCGGCGGATGCTCCGGGGCGATGCGCGCGAGCGTTTCCTGGCAGCGCGCGATCTCGTCCCACATGCGGCGCGGGCGCAGTGCCCAAAACGTGGTGGCGGGGTGTGTCTGCGTGTGGTTGGCGACCTCGTGGCCGCGGCGCAGGATCTCATGCACGAGGTGGGGATGGGCCTCCGCACGGTTGCCGATGAGGAAGAAGACGGCCGTGATGCCGTGGCGGTCGAGGATGTCGAGAATGGCGGGGGTGTGCTCCGGATGCGGGCCATCGTCGATGGTGAGCAGCGGTTGTTTGCTCCCGGGCGGCTGTCGTTTGATGAAGCCGCCAAAAAGGGCGCAACGGGGCACGAGGGTGCCGATGGTGATGGTGGTGAGCGTGATGCAGAAGAGCAGCACGGCCCAGGGCCACCTGCCTGCGGCCACGAGCAGCGCGCAAACCAGGGCGGGCAGCAGCACCAGCGCCAGCCGGCGGCGGCCGCGGCGCAGGCAGAGGGCGCGTATCTCTTCGGGCGTCATGCGGGCACTTTGGTGACAAGCGGTTCAAACACAAACCACTGATCCCAGTGCCGCTGGAGAAAATCATGCATCACGGCCACCCATTTCGGCGCGAGCTGGGCGGCCTTGGGCCTGCTGCCGCCGCTGTGGAAGGCATCGCCGATCTCGATGCCGTAGCGGAGACGGCCGAGGCGCTTCAAAAAGACCGGGTAGCAGGGCACGCCGGTGATTTCCGCCAGCACGAGCGGCCCGCGCGGGATTTCGTAGCGCAGCCCGGCGATGTCCTCATGCGTGGGCGCCACATCGCCGAGCACGCGGTCCCCCTGCACGCAGACAACTTCGCCCGCGTTGAGCAGGCGGATCAATTCCATGCCGAGGTGGGAGCCGGGGGCGTTGTAATGGATGCGCAGGAAAGGCTCCTTCTTCTCCTGCTCGCGCAGCTCGCCCTCCCGCAGCTCCTGCATGCCGGGGGTGATCTCCGGCATGCGGACGGTGTGGATGACGCGGCCGAATTTGCGGGCGAAGAGGGAGGCGCCGATGTCGTAGTTGCCGCTGTGGACGGTGAAGACGAGCGCGCCGCCGGGCTCCGCGCGCAGCCGGTCAAACTCCGCCTTGCCCTGGATGTCCCAGGTGATCTCCCGGCCGAAGTGCAGGTGCCACAGGCGGTCGAGATAGGTCAGCGCGAACTGCAGGAAGACGCGGTAACCGGCCATGCAACTGCCGCCGCTCCCGTCCGGCACCAGAGCCTCGAGATTCCGCCTCAGCGCCTCGCGCTGGGGGACGGCCAGCACATAGATGACCAGAGTGACGGGGCAGGCCAGCGCGGCGGCCAGCCACATGGGCAGCCAGCGCATGAGCACGAGGACCGCCCGGGTCCAAAACGCGCCGTGCAGGCCGAGGCGCGACGCATTCGAGGGCGTGTGCGGCTGGCGGGTTGCAGATTCGGCGGCTGGCATTACAGATGGCGGGGCAGGGGGGAGCGGGCGGCTTGTTTCGGCCCATCCGCCCCGGACGACAACTCTCTTTTTTCCCTTCATGAAACCTGCCGCCGCCGATTACGATGTGATGATCCTGGGCGGGGCATTTTCCGGCGCGTCGGCGGGCATCATCCTCAAGCGGGACCACCCGGAGCTGCGTGTGCTTATCGTGGAGCGGACGACGCAGTTCGACCGCAAGGTCGGCGAGAGCACCTCGGAGGTGGCGGGCTGCTTCCTGACCCGTGTTTTGCATCAAAGCGGCTACCTCAGCGCCCGCCATTATCAGAAACACGGCCTGCGCATGTGGTTCTGCAAATCGCCAGATGACTCCGTGTGCGATCTGACGGAGATCGGACCGCGTTTCCAGGCCCGCCTGCCGACTTACCAGCTCGACCGCTCCCTGCTCGATGAGCACCTGCTGGCGGAGGCGCAGGGATATGGCTGCGAGGTCATGCGCCCGGCCACCGTGCGCACGATCACGCTTTCCGAGGGCGAGTCTCCTCACACGGTTGAAATCACCCCGCAGGGCGGCCAGGCGCGCACCGTGAGCGCGCGGTGGGTGGTGGACGCCTCGGGCAAGGCGGCGGTGCTCGCCAAAAAGCTCGGCTTGATGCACAGCTATGCGGACGAGCATCCCACCTCCTCCATCTGGTGCCGCTACAGCAACGTCAACGACCTCGACAGCTTCAAGAGCCGCCAGATGTTCCCCAGCCTGATGAAGGAGGTGAAGAACATCCGCAGCACGGCCACGAACCACCTCATGGGCCATGGCTGGTGGAGCTGGATCATTCCGCTGTCGGACCGCAGCTTCAGCGTCGGCGTCACCTGGGACCGGCGCGTTTATAATCCGCCGGAGGGCCCCAATCCCCTCGCGCGCCTGCACGCGCATCTCATGACGCATCCGGTGGGCCGGCTCATGTTCGAGCATGCCAAGCCGGACGAGGACGACGTGTTCTATTACAAGAACCTGATCTACCGCGCCGACCGGGTGGCCGGGAACCGCTGGGTGATCGTCGGCGATGCCGCGGGCTTCATGGACCCGCTCTACAGCCATGGGCTCGATTTCTGCGGCCACACGGTTTCCGCCGCCACCGCGATGATCCTCCGTGAGCTGAAGGGCGAATGCGTGAAGGAGACGGTGGACTACCTGAACATGGCCTACCCGCGCAGTTGGAGGCTCTGGTTCGAGGCGCTGTACAAGGACAAGTACTTCTACCTGGGCGATGCCGAGCTCATGCACGCGGCCTTCCTCATGGATCTGGGCACCTACTTCATCGGCCCGGTGCGGCTGGTTTACGACGATCCTGAGCACGAGTGGAACCGCATGCCCTACCACGGCCGGCCGGGCGGTGTTTTCGGCAGCTTCATGGCCTTCTACAACCGCCGGCTCTCGCATCTGGGCCGCGAGCGCATGCGCAAGGGCATCTATGGCGCGAAAAACCACGGGCACGTCTGGTGTCCGCGGTTCAGCTTCTCGCCGGATACCAGCGCCGTGCGCCTTCTTTGGGATGGCATCAAGATCTGGCTCAAGGCGGAGATCACCACCGCGCTGGCCTCTCCCGTGCCGTCCATGCGCAGGGAGGCATCCGGGCAGGTGCCTGTGGAAACAATGGAACCGGTGCCGGCGAAAGGGTAAAAGCACACCGCTCTTCCCGCTGGATTCATGCTCATGAAACTCCTCCTCGCATTCTGGCTCGGATCGGCGGCGGCGCTTCATGCCATCACGGCGGCTTGCCCGCTCACGTTTGTCACCCAGCCGGGCTTCAATGTGATGACCATTTCCATCATTCCGCAGGGCTTGTCCGGCCTCGGCGACAGTGACACCACCACGCTGACGGGATCGGTGACCGCGCAGCTCGACATCAATCCGAAGACCGGCAAAACGTCCGAGCTGACGCTCTCAAACGGCCGCGTGAACGGGACAAACATGAATTTCAGCCGCAGCATCTTCCTCGTGGGCGGCTACAACTTCAATGTCACGAACTTCTCCGCCGCGCTCAACACGACCTCGCCCCCAGGAGTGGTTGATCCCGGGACAGGCCAGTTTGACGCCAGCCAGCACCGCTTTGACGTGGACCAGGGTGCGATCACCGGGTCCACCAACGGGATCATCGGCAACAACACCATCAACGAGGCGTTCACCCCGGCGAATCCCGCCAGCGGCAACGGCACCGGCACTGGAACGGTCACGCTGGGCCTCGTGGGAGACTCCGGCATCTACCGCGTTTACAATGTCACGGTCACGTTGCCCGTCACGATCGCGGACACTTTCGATGCTGGCGGCCTCTTGGTCGATGTGACCGCCACCGGCACGCTGAAGGCCACCGGCACCGTGCAGGTGCCGCGCACGGAGTATCTGGCCTGGACGGCGGCCCAGAGCACGCCTGGGGTGTCTTTCCAGGCGGATTCGAACGGCGATGGCGTGCCCAACGGCCTCGCGTGGGCGCTGGGCCTGGGCGCGGGCGGCAATGCGCGCGCTCATCTGCCCGCGCCGGACCCTGACACGCCGGGCGCCTTCCTGCTGACGCTGCCCGCCGGAGGAACCGGCGGCGCGCTCCTGGTCGAAAGTTCGACCGACCTCTCCGATTGGGAGCCGGCCGTTCTGCCTCCTGGCATGCCCAATCCCATTCCCGCTGGAACGACCGGAACCATCGTCATCCCGCCCGCTGGCAGCGGTTTGTTCGTCCGTGTGTCCGCGGCGGAGCCGTGAGGCGTCACTGCGGGATTGGATCACCGCGTTTCACGGGCTTGCCCTCCCAGACGGCCTCGTCGGTCGTCTTGTCGTAGGTCAGCACGCGGCTGGCGCTGTTTGGCGCGGGCGGCATGTCGGTCTTGGGGAGCCATTTCTTGTGTTCCGCGATGATGGCGGCGTTTTCAGGCCTGGAGGCCACGTTGTGCCACTCATTGGGGTCGTTGACCATGTCGTAAAGCTCCTCGCTGCCGTCAGCATAGTGGATGTAGCGCCATTTTTCGCTGCGCACGCCGTGGTTGCCCTGGTTGTGGCTGGTGATGGCGGGGCGCTCCCGTTTCGTGGCGGCGTCTTTGAGCTGCGGCGTGAGGCTGATGCCCTCCAGGTCGTCCCTTTTCGGCAAACCCGCCAGCTCGACGAGCGTGGGATAGATGTCCATCAGCTCCGCAGGCTGCGCGCAGCGCTGGCCGGCTTTCACACCAGGACCGGCAAAGATGAGCGGGACTTTCGTGCCGCGATCCCACAGCGTGTTTTTGCCGGTGATGGATTTTTCACCGAGATGCCAGCCGTGGTCGCCCCAAAGCACGATGATGGTGTCGTCGGCGTGGCCGGACTCCTCCAGCGCGGTCATGAGGCGGCCGATTTGCGCATCGACAAAGCTGGTGCAGGCCAGGTAGCTGCGCACGAGGTTGCGCCACTGGTTGTTCTCCTTGATCCACTTCAGGCGCGGCTCCGGCAGTTCCCAATGCAGGTACCAGGAGAAACGCGGCGTGTCCTCGCGATCGTTTTCGAGGATCTTCGGCAGCACGCTGTCGTCATCGGGATAGAGGTCGAACCACTTCTGGGTGGCGTAGCAGGGCACATGCGGCAGGAAGAATCCGGCGGCGATGAAGAAGGGCTGCTCCTTCGGCGCGGACTTGATCTGTTCCACCGTCCACGAGGCCACCTGGTAGTCCCCTTTTTGTGTGTCGTCATTGTCCAGCGGCCACACCCCCCAGTCCATCAGCGGATGATTGCCCATCGGCGCGGGCGGAGTCAGTTTTTGCGGCGGCTTGCTGCCCACGCCGCCGTAGGGCGCGGTGACCATGAATTCGGATCTGGCAGCGGCACCACCCTTGTTCTTGCCCTTTCCTTTTCCTCCGCCACCGCCGCCCGTGCCGCCGTGGTAGATCTTGCCGGTGGCGTAGGTGCGGTAGCCGTTGTTTTCAAAGTGCTGCGGCAGGGCCACGCGGTCCCTCCACTGCGGCAGCGTGCGGAACCACGGAGAAAGACCGTAGATGCCTGTCGTGGTCGGCCGCAGGCCCAGCAGCAGGCTGGTGCGGGAGGGGTTGCACAGCGGCGCGTTGCAGTGCGCGTTGAGGAAGGTCGTGCCGCGCGCCGCCAGCTTGTCCATGTGCGGCGTTTTCGCCATCGGATGCCCGCCGAGGTGCCCGATCCAGTCGTTCTGGTCGTCGATGGCGATGAACAGCACGTTTGGCCGGTCCGCGGCGAGCAAGGACGAACCTAGGGCGAGAAGGAGCAGGAATGGTTTCATGAAGGACGGCTGCAAACGAGGCACATGGCCGGTTCATTGCACGATTGAGCCTCCAAGCACTGCCACGGCCCCGTCCCGCGCCGCTGCGGACAGCGTCACACCGCCGGCCGCATCGTCCAACAGGTGCTTTTGCAGCATCGCCAGCACATAGCGCTCGTACACGGCGCGCCGGACCGCGTCCGTGTCTCCGCAGGTGATCTCGGCGAGGCGGCTGGTCGGGTTTTCCGGGTCACAATGCGTCGATCCGCGGACGCGCAGCGCTGTGAGCGTGGAGCCGGGCGGCGCGAGCCATGCGAGGGCGTTGGCGTGACGGTTCCACGCACCGGATTCCGCCAGGAGCATGAGTCCGGGCGTCCTCATCCCCTCCACTGCGCGCAGTCCGTGGTCCATGAAGTCCACCGGATCGAGCCCGATCCAGCAGCGCACGCGTCTTTCACGGCTCGCGGCCAGCAGGGTGGCAAAACCGCCCGCGGAGTGCCCGATGAGGGCCACATCACCGCTTGGCGCCGGATTCGCCAGCCGGCCCGGCTCGTGCATGAGTGTGATGATTTCGCCAATGGCGCGCGCGTTGCGGCCATGGTCGGCGAAGGCGGGCAGATTGGGCACGACGGCGATCATGCCGTGCCGCGCCAGCAGGTTTCCCCAGCCTGCCATGACGCGACGGTGCCGGGTAAAACCATGGGCGACAATCACAACCGGAGCGCGGCTGATGTTCTTGGGCAGATAGAGGTCCACCGGCACGGTTTCGCCCTGCAACATGAGTTTCTCCGTGCTCTTCGTCACCCCTGGCGGGACGGGCAGGCCTGGGACGCGGTTTGCACAGCCGGCCGTGACCAGCAGCGCCGCGAGGAGCACTGCCACCGGCACGAGAAACCGCCAGAATCGCGTTCGCAGGCTCATTCGGTGCGAGAGCTACTTGATGCGCACCTTCGAGTGATAAATGGCCGTCTTGCCGCCCTCGTGGCTCGAATAGTAGGTCACATGCAAAAAGCCGTCGTGCCACCAGAGGCCCGGATGGCTGCAATCTCCGCCGCTGGGCAGCTCCAGGAGCGGCTCCAGGCCGGCGGGGGACATGGTGTAGAGGACCATGTGCGGGCCTGGCGTGGCACCAAAGCCGCGGGAGCCGGCGATGAGGCGTCCATCGGGCAATTCGATGAAATTCGGGCCGCCGAGCGGCTGCTTCAGCGCGGACCAACTCCATTCCCGCCAGGGTGCCTTGGCACTGCCGATGGCACCGAGGCGGTTGCCGCCCTCGCGATTCACGAGCGCCAGCGCGCTGCCGTCCTTGAGAAAGCGGACCGTTGTTTCGGTGGGCTGGCCGGGGACGTTCAGGATGGAGGAAAGCTGCCACACGGAGCCGTCGTCGCTGGCGTAGCCTTTGAGCGAGTATTCCTTCTCCGGTGCGGGGCCGCCGGAGCTGGGATGGATGTTGTAGCTCACCCCATACATGCGCTTGTCCGACGGGTTCAAAGTGACACGCCACAGCGTGTCTCCCTTCGCCAGCAGAGGACGGAAGGGGGTCCACACCTTGCCATCCGTGGTGGTGGCGTAGCGGGACTGGCGTGCGCCGCCGGGCAGGATGCCAGCGCACAGCAGGTAGATGCGTTTTTCATCCGCCATGACGCAGAGCTTCGGATCACGCAGGTCCACGCCGGGCTCGTTGATCGTCACATGGTCGATCCAGGTTTCCCCGCTAGCCGAAAGCAGGATGTGGACGCGCCCCTCTCCTCCCGTGGCCGTGTCCGCTTCCCGGAACGCGCAGTAAAACAGGTTTTGGAAGCGCACGAGGTCTGTCTGCGCCTGGGAGGCCGCCTTGTCCCAGATCTTTTTCGTGGAGACAATCTCCGCCGTCTGCGCCTGGGCGGCGGTGGTGAGCAGGATCAGGAAAGACGCGGTGGAAAGCAGCTTGCGGGCGGTCATGGCGCGGAGGATACGCGGGATGCGGAAACTTCTACTTCCGCATTTCTTCCTGCATGATGGCCATGATCTTCGGCATGAAGGTCTTCATGCGCTCCTGGGTGACCTTCATCACATCGCCCACCATCGCGGCCTGCTTGGTGACGAGCATCTGGCCGGTGGGGGACTGCATGAGGGCGATCACGTCGTTCGTCTCTTTTTCAGTGAAGTTGCGGCCATAAACCTCGACGAGGTCGGGCTTGAGCTTTTCCCAGCTCATCTCCTCCATGAGCGCGTCCATGACACGCTTCATGGCGTTGTTGAACTTGTCCTGCTGCTCCTGCGGCAGCGCCTTGATCTGGTCCGCGCTGGTGCCCATCCCGGCCTCCAGGCCGGCGCGCATGGACTGCTCCATCTGCTTTTGCACCTGCATGATGTCGAGCAGCTTCTCGATGGCGGCCTTGTGGCTGGGGGTGAGCTCGGCGAGGCAGTTGCCAAGCAGGCAGAGGAAAAGGGCGGCGGTGAGAAGGGATTTCATGACAGGCCTGTTATGCGCAGAAGGCCCCTATGAAGGCAAGCATCATTTTCCGCATGCCTCCGGTGCAAAAAAAGAGGAAGACCAGATGGTCTTCCTCGTGGGGGGAACAAAAATGATGGTGGCTCACTTTGGCTGCGCAGGCGCTGCTGGAGCAGCAGCCGGGGCGGGAGGGGGCGTGGCCGGGGCCGGATTGGCGGTCGGCGCAGGCGTGGGGGCGGCCGGTTTGGGTGCTTCGGGAGCTTTCGGCGCATCCGCCGCCTTGGCAGGAGCTGGGGCAGGGGCTTTCGTGGCATCCGCGGCCTTCTTGGCGTCGTCCGCCTTCGCTTTGTCATCTGCCTTGGGCGCGGCGGGAGCGGCGGCCTTCGGGGCTTCTGCGGCGGCAGGAGCGGGCGTTGCCGGGGCCGGAGCCGCTGGGGCGGCAGGAGCGGGCGGCGGTTCGGCCGGCTTGTCACCGAAGAGCTTGTCTTTGCCAGCAGACTGCGTGCGCGCGGTCAGCACCGCCAGCAGCAGGGTCAGGGCAAAGAGGAAGACGGCCAGGTAAACGGTGAACTTCTGCAGCACATTGGTCGTCTGCGCGCCCCACACCTGGCTGGTCATGGAATCACCAAACGAAGCCCCCAGTCCCTCCTGGCGCGGGCGTTGCATGAGGACGATGAGGATGAGCAGGAGGCAGACGAGGACTTCGACCACCGTGAGGAACGTAATCATAATAGGGCTGGGGAAAGGGGCGCGGAATATGGGGGCGCTTTCCGTCTTGGCAAGCGTCATGTCAGGCCCGGGCAGCCGCCCGGCCCCGGGGCGTCTCGCCCCCGTCCCAATTCCGTCTTTGCCAAGACATCCTGGGCATGATCTGGTGTCTGCGAATGTCGAACGACCCCTGGTTCCTCAATCCGTCTCTTTTCCATCCGATGGGCGCATGCACCTGGTCGCGGTTCCGGCAGCTATATCGAGAGAACGGTCCCTACAACCGGCGCAGCCTGGTCTCCCGCTTTTGTGCCATGCAGTCGGTGCTGATGCGCATCCCTGCCGTCGCGATCGAGGAATGGCGTTACGGCAGGGCCATCCGTGAGCATGTCCTTCATGAGCCGCCGGTCTTCATCATCGGCCACTGGCGCAGCGGCACCACGCACCTGCACAACCTGCTCAGCCTCGATCCGCGGTTTGCATACATGACCTCCCTCCAGACGGCGCTCCCGCACGAGTTCATGGGCATCCCGCGCCTCACCCGCTGGATCATGGCCGCCCTGACGCCCAAGACGCGCGGCATGGACAACATGGAGATGGGCATCGACCTGCCCCAGGAGGAGGAGATGGCACTGGGCATTCTCTCCGGCATCAGCGCCTACCAGTGCTTTTACTTCCCGCGCCACCATCAACGGCACAGCAGGCAGGCATTGCTCTTCGAGGACCTGCCCGCCCCCCGCCTCAAGGAGTTCAAGGACGCCTACCTCCATCTGGTGCGGAAGGTCAGCCACGCGCGCGGCGGCCGGTGCCAGATCCTCTTCAAAAATCCCGCCAGCACCAGCCGCATCCCCCTGCTGCTGGAGCTCTTCCCCGGCGCGCGCTTCATCCACATCGTGCGGAATCCGCATGAGGTGTACCATTCCATGCAGAAGCTCCTGCGGCGCATGGTGCCGGGCTTTTCCTGGCAGGACTTCGGCGACATGAACTTTGCGGAAATCTGTCTGGAGCCCTACGAGCTCCTCATGCGCCGCTACCTGGCAGATCGCGCCTTGGTGCCGGCCGGTCATCTCGTCGAGGTGCGCTACGAGGATTTGGACCGCTCGCCTGTCGAAACGGTGGATGGCATCTACGCCTCTCTGGGCCTGCCCGGCCGGGAGGAGCAGAAGGAGCGCGTGCGGGAGTACATCCGCCGTCTGGAAAGCTACCAGAAGAACCAGCACCCGGAAGATCCACAGGCCCGGGCAAAAGTGGCCGAACGCTGGCGTTTTGCCTTCGAAGCCTTCGGCTACGAACCATGACGCGTCTGCTCCTCCTCTCCCTCCTGCTCGGCTCCACGCTTGCCTGTGCCGCGCCAAACATCGTCATCATCCTAGCCGACGACCTCGGCTACGGCGACCTCGGCTGCTATGGTCATCCGAAGTTCAAAACGCCGCGCATAGACGAGATGGCGGCCGAGGGCGTGAGGATGACGCAGTTCAACACGCCCGCGCCTTTCTGCGCTCCCACGCGGGCCTCGCTCATGACCGGGCGTTATCCCTTCCGCTGCGGCATGACGCAAAATCCCGCGCCGGATGGCGGACCCGCTGCGGACGCCCTCGCGTTGCCAAAATCGGAGGTCACGCTCGCGCAGGTCCTGAAGTCTGCCGGCTATGCCACCGGCATGGTCGGCAAATGGCACCTCGGCCATAAAGCCGGCTCGCTGCCCACCGAGCGTGGTTTTGACGAATACTACGGCATCCCTTACTCAAACGACATGCGCCCCGTGCAGGTCCTCGAAGGCACGGAAGTGGCCGAGTATCCCGTCGTGCAGGCCACGCTCACCACCCGCTACGCGAAACGCGCCACCGATTTCATCCAGCGAAACGCGAAAAAGCCCTTCTTCCTCTATTTCGCCGAAGCGATGCCGCACAAACCGCTCGCCGCGTCAGAAAAGAACTACCAAAAGAGCGGCGCAGGGCTTTACGGCGATGCCTTGCTCGATCTCGACGACAGCGTGGGCGCGGTGCTCGATGCGCTGAAACAAAACGGCGTCGATGAAAACACGCTCGTGCTCTTCACCAGCGACAACGGCGCGTGGTTCGGCGGCAGTTGCGGCGGCCTTCGCGGCATGAAAGGCACGAGCTGGGAAGGCGGCTACCGCGTGCCGATGATCGCCCGCTGGCCTGGCAAGATACCCGCCGGTCGGGTAAGCAGTGAGCTGGCCGTGATGATGGATCTTTTCGCCACCGTCCTTGCCGCCACAGGCGCGAAGATGCCTGATGACCGTGTGCTCGATGGTCGCGATCTGATGCCCGTGCTCGCTGGCGATGCCAAATCACCCCACGAGTTCGTTTTCGGTCATCAAGGCCCCAAACTCGTCACCATCCGCGATGCCCGCTGGAAGCTCCACCTCGCTCCCGCCCGTGAAATGAATCTCAAACCCGGCTCAGATGGCAAATGGCTCGATCCGCGTGCGCCGGATGGTGTGACCATTCTCGCGCCTTTTGAGCAATACAATATTGATGCCCACCCCGGCCTCAAAACGGGCATCGAAGGTGCGAAAGGATTGCTCTTCGACCTCCAAGCCGATCCCGGCGAGCAAGTCGATGTGGCTTCAAAGTATCCCGACGAGGCCAAACGCCTCCAAGCCGCCTACGACGCCATGAACAAGCATGTTCCCGTCGTCGAAGAGGTCAAACGAGCTCCTTATAAGAAGCCGTAGCCATCCTCGGCTGATACACGCAGGCCGGATCTTCCGCGAAGGGATCGCCGCTCACGCCATACGCTCGTGCCCGCGAGCCGCCGCAGATCGAGTTGAACTCGCAGCGGCCGCATTTGCCGCCCAGCGCCTTGTTGTCGCGCAGCGAGACAAACAGCGGGTGATGCCGGTAAATCTCCGCCGGATGCTCCTCGCGCACGTTGCCGCAGTCGAAAGGCAAAAAGCCGCTCGGCGACACCACGCCCGTGTGCGAGATGAACATCACCCCGCGTCCATCGCGAATCCCCAGCGGCGAGCGCATGCCCGGGCGATGCTTGCCAGCTCTCACGCCAAGCGTCTGCATCACCACACGGCGGAAGTGATGCCCCTCCGTCGTTTTGACAGCGAACGGGGCCCTTCCGACGAGCGATGCCATGTCGCGAAAGATGAACTCGATATCCCAAGGGTCGGGTAGATCATCCGTGCCCGCCCGGCCGGTAGGAACGAGCAGAAACACGCTCCACATCGCGGGCTTCAGCTCAAACATGAGCCTCTTGAAGGCTTCATACTCGCGCAGGTTGCCACGCGTGAGCGTGGTGTTGATCTGCACGCTCAAATCCGCCGCGTGCGCCCGGTGAACCGCTGCGATGGTGCGGTCAAAGGTGCCGCTGACGCCGCGAAACGCATCATGCGTGGTCCGCGTGGCACCGTCCAGACTCAGCGAAAGGCGCTCCACGCCCGCCGCCTTGATCTCCGTGAAGTCCGCGTGGATCAGCCGCGCCGTCGCCGAAGGGCTCAGCCCCACATGCAGCCCCGCCGCCGTTGCCTCCCGCACGAGATCGAGACAATCCGTCCGCATCAACGGATCACCGCCCGTGAGGATGAGCATCGGCGGCTTCAACTCCGCGAGCTGCTCAATGAGCCGGCTCGACTCCTCGCGATTCAACTCCTGCGGATGCCGGTGCGACTGCGCCTCCGCCCGGCAATGCTGGCAGGCCAGCGCACAAGCCCGCGTGATCTCCCAAAACACCAAAAACGGCCGCTCATCGAAACCATCGTAAGCCATCATTTCGGGATTAGGAGCATGAGACATCGCGCGCATGCCTCAACAAACGCCAAAACGCGCTAAACGCTCCGCCAGCATCTGCGGAGGTATGCGCTGATTTTGCTCAATCCTCCTCATCCCGCTTCACGAAGCGTTTCCGATGCCAGACGAGCCAGAGCACGCTCAGCAGGCCCCAGGTCCAGGCGGCGTAGATGTGATGGGAAACCGTCGTGGAGGGCAACCAGGCGGGTGTGGCACGGGTGGTGGCGGTGAGGACGCCGAGGAAGATCAAAAAGCGCATCCACTTCGACTTCGCGAAAAAGCCTTCCAGATCGCCGCTGTGGCCAAAAAGCACTCGGGAGCCGACGATGAGCATCAGCAGGCCAAAACCGCCGATGTAGAGCAGATGCTCGATGCTGACATGCTGCAGGTAGTGAAACGGCGAGAGCACGAGGCCGAGCCAGCCGACGGCGAGCGCCCAAAACAAGCCGGTGGTGAGTGATCCGGCCTGTTGTGGTTTCCAGCGCACCTCGATGAGCAGATAACCCGCAGCGACGATGGCTCGCAGCGCATACCCGGCGGCCACCAGGCCATGTGCTTCGAGGAAAAAGCTGCCGACGAGCAAAACCGCCGCGGTGATGGCTCGCAGCAGCTTCGCCTGAGTCTGCGCCGCCGTTTTGGGATCGCCAAAATCACCGCCGAGCATGCGCGGAAACACAAACGAGCCGATGCCGAGCACGGGCGGCAGCAAGAGCCCCTGATAAAGCAGCAGCCCGGCGAGTCGAAACCGCGTCAGATCCATCTCCGAGTGCATCAAGGCCGCGCCGGTGATTCCACAGCCGAGCCCTGTCAGCGCCAGCAGCATCTGCGGCGGCGGCGCTTCTTTTCGAAAACGAAGCACGCGGATGATCAGGAAGAGCATCAACGAGCCCAGCAAGGCGATGAAGAAGGCATCGCCCCACGCGATTTGCTGCCTGAGGTGGCTCACGCCGCAGGCGAGATGCAGCCCGAAGAGCCAGAAAAGCTCCAGCGGCGTCAGTTTCGGTGCCGTCGCCATGCGGGGTCCCGCCGTGCCGAGAAATCCAACGACGAACGCCCCACCGAACGCCTCGATCATGAGCCGTGCGTGAACGAAGTTCGGGTAGAAGGCGAGCTTCTGCGCATAGAACAGCGGCCACAGCGACACGCCGATCACACTCCACAGCGCCCCGCTGAAAAAGAACACGCGATACGGCTCCGATGCGAGCCAGCGCAGCCCATGGCGGCGCGGGCCTTGGGACTTGTGCTTCTTCTGTTTGCAGGCGGGAAACTCACTCATGCGGCGCTGGCTTTGTAACGTGCGTATCGCTCGCGTTGTTCCGGCGTGAGATTCGCGGGGTCGAATCGTGGATCGGGCACGGCGTTGATCTTGCTGTAAATGACGTTCGCCATGTCGGCGGCGCAGTTTTTGATGTGCTCGGCCCGCTCACCGGCGAAGAGGTCGTCCACCGTGGCGCGGAAGAGCTTCAACCAGTGGTCAAACTTGTCGCGCCCCATGTCGGTGAGTGGCACGAGCTTCGCATGCGCGGCGATGGGATTGCCGGTGAAGCCGCCGGTGCGGAAGAGCACCGTTTCCCAAAAGGCATGCATCTTCGGCAGGTGCGTGCTCCAGTTCGTCTGCGCCACCTTCTCGAAGATGTGACCGAGCACATCATCGCCGCGCACGCGGTCGTAGAAGGTGTTCACGAGCGTCTCGATCTCGGCGCGGCCTTGGATATCGGGTTTGGGTTCAAACATGCACGCACTGTGCAACTTTGGTGGATTCTGTCATTCCACTCTTCCTGCGGGCTTTTGCGCCCAGATTGGCAGCGCAAACATCGCGCATCGCTGCGCAGGATCGGCGCATTGATGCACCGCTGATGCAACTTATAAAGAGGCCCAACCATGAAACTGATCCTGACCTCCCTCGCCACCATCACCGCCGTGATGACCCTCCTCGTGAATGCCGCGCTGGCCGCCGATCCGGCCGCTGTCGCCTCCGAGTCTGCCACAAACTCTGTCTGCCCGATCAGCGGCAAACCCGTCGATCCGGCGATCACCGCCGAGTATGAGGGCCGCAAATGGTCCTTCGCCAAAGAAGCGTGCAAAACGAAGTGGCTGAAAGCCCGCGAGGACAGCCTGTATCAAAAACTGGGCGGCAAGGCGGCCATCGACGCTGTGGTGGACGCGTTTTACGTCAAGGTGCTGGCCGACAAGCGTGTGAATGACTTTTTTGCCGACGTGAGCATGGACAAGCAGCGCCGGAAGCAGAAGGAGTTCCTCTCGTTTGCCTTTGGCGGCCCGCTGCCATGGACCGGCAAGGACATGCGCAAGGCGCATGAAGGCATGGGCCTCACCGAGGAGCACTTCAACGCCATCGCGGAGAACCTGGTGAGCACGCTGAAGGACTTCAAAGTGAAGCAGGAACTCATCGACCAGGTCGTGGCCATCGCGGTCTCCACCAAGGATGATGTTTTGGGCCGTCC
The DNA here is from genome assembly GCA_015075365.1 of Verrucomicrobiaceae bacterium. Taxonomy (GTDB): domain Bacteria; phylum Verrucomicrobiota; class Verrucomicrobiia; order Verrucomicrobiales; family Verrucomicrobiaceae; genus Prosthecobacter. The sequence goes on along the minus strand of JABTUN010000001.1, from coordinate 1,578,660 downwards.
CAAGAAGGCAAACTGAGAGCGGTCCATCTCTCAATTGCCGGAAGTCGCCGCCGTCATGGGTGCCCGCAGGTGCCTGTGGCGGCGGCTCGCTTGTCTCAGGCCGCGTGCATCCTGGATAGCCGCGTGCGCATTCCTGCTGCAATGCACCGCGCCGGCATTCGTTTCACGTGGCCGATGAAACACCTCTTGTTCCTCCTCTTCGCTTTGTGTCCGCTGCTCTCCGCAGTGGAGAAGCCGAACATCGTCGTCATCCTCGTTGATGACATGGGCTTCGCGGACCTCGGCTGCTATGGCTCGGAGATTCCCACGCCGAATCTCGACGCGCTGGCGAAGAACGGCCTGCGCTTCACGCAGTTCTACAACACCGGGCGCTGCTGCCCGACGCGTGCCTCGCTGCTCACCGGCCTCTATTCGCATCAGGCCGGCATCGGGCACATGACCGATGACAAGGGCGTGCCCGGCTATCGCGGCCGGCTCAATGACTCGTGCGTGACCATCGCGGAGGTGCTGCGGCCGGCCGGTTACTTCACCGCGATGACCGGGAAGTGGCATGTGGGCCAAAACCTCGGCGTCACGCCGTGGGGACGCGGCTTTGACCGCTCGCTAAATGCCGCCGCCGGCGGTTTCTACTTCGGCGGAGGCGACAAGGCCAAGGCGAAGCTCTTCTTGAACAGCGAAGCCATCGCCAACGACGATCCGCGCCTGCCGAAGGACTGGTATTCGACGGATCTGTGGACCGCCTTTGGCCTGAGGTTCATCGACGAGGCGCTTGCCGCGAAGAAGCCGTTTTACCTGCACCTCTGCCACAACGCGCCGCACTTCCCGCTGCAAGCGCCGGCGGAGGCGATCGCCAAATTCCGCGGCAAATACAAGGAAGGCTGGGGAGCGCTGCGCGATGCCCGCATCGCCCGCCAGAAGGAACTGGGCATCATTGACGCCGCGTGGGAAAAGGCACCGCGACCGCCCGCCATCAAGCTGTGGAAAGACCACACGCCGGAGGAGCAGGACCGCTTTGATCATCTCATGGCCGTCTATGCTGCCACGGTGCACCGCATGGACCAGGCCATCGGCGATCTTGTGAACGGCATCAAACAGCGCGGCGTGCTCGAAAACACGCTCATCCTCTTCATGAGCGACAACGGCGGCAACGCCGAATCCGGCCCCAACGGCCGCACCGACGGCGATCCGACGAAAGCGGCCTCGAACTGGTTCTGCGGCGAAAGCTGGGCCTTTTTGCAGAACGCACCTTTCCGGAAGTACAAGCACTACAACCACGAAGGCGGCATCGCCTCGCCACTCATCGCGCACTGGCCTGCGGGGATGAAGACCATGAGACAAGGAGATGAGGAGACAGGGAGACTGGTGCATGCACCCGCGCATCTCATCGACATCATGGCGACATGCGTGGATGCCAGTGGTGCAAACTATCCCAAGGAGCACAACGGCCGTGCGATCATGCCCATGGAAGGCGTTTCCCTCAAACCGCTTCTCGTTTCCGAATCTGAAAGTCTCCCCGTCTCCCGGTCTCTCTTCTGGGAGCACGAAGGCAACGCCGCCGTGCGTCACGGTGACCTCAAACTCGTCCGCACCGGCCGAAACGGTCCCTGGGAGCTCTATGACCTCAAAACCGACCGCACCGAGCAGCACGACCTCGCCGCCGCCCAGCCCGAAAAAGTGAAGGAACTCGCCGCCGAGTGGCAGAAATGGGCCGAACGTGCCTATGTGCTGCCTTATCCCGGCGAAGGCAAAGCGAAGAAAAAGAAGGGCAAAACGAAGGTGAAGTGATCATGAAGCCGCTCCTTTGCTGCCTCTTTGTCGTCTGTGCCCGCCTCGGCGCAGCACCGCCGAATGTGCTGCTCATCCTGGTTGATGACCTGAAGCCTGCGCTTGGTTGTTATGGCGATACCGCTGCGAAAACACCGGGCATCGACCGCCTCGCGGCGCGCGGCATGCGTTTTGACCTCGCGTATTGCAACCAGGCCGTCTGCGCACCCTCGCGCTTCACGCTCATGCTTGGTTCCCGCTCGACTTCGACAGGGCTGTACGGCCTCGGCAGCCGTTTGCGGGAAAAATGGCCCGCCGCGGTGACCATGCCCCAGCATTTCGCCAGGCATGGCGGTTATCTCACCCAGTCCATCGGCAAGGTCTTCCACATCGGCCATGGCAACGAGGGTGATCCCACGTCGTTCAGCGTGCCGCACTTCAAGGACAAGGTGATCGAGTACCTCGACCCGGCGAGCACGCACGGCGGCCAGCTCACGCGGGAGGAGGCGCTTTTCACCAACCAGAAGCTCGATCAAATCCGCAGCCTGCCGCGCGGAGCCGCGTTTGAGGCGCCTGCCGCCGCTGACGACGACTACGCGGATGGCCGCGTGGCCGCCGAAACGATCAAGCGCCTGCAAAACGTGAAGCAGCCTTTCTTCATCGCCGCAGGTTTCGTGCGGCCGCATCTGCCCTTTTGCGCGCCGGGAAAGTACTGGGACATGCACGATCCTGCGAAGCTGCCCATGCCCGCGTTTGAGGAATTGCCCGCCGGCTCGCCCAAGGTGGCCCACAAGCGCGGCGGTGAGATCGCGGCCTATGACCCGGTGCCGGAGCGCGATGATGCCGTCTTTTCCTCCGATCTGAAACGCCGCCTCATTCATGGCTACTATGCCGCCACGAGCTATGTGGACGCCCAGATCGGCCGGGTGATCGACGCGCTCGATCGTGGCGGCCTTGCTGACAACACCATCATCGTTCTGTGGGGCGATCACGGCTTCCACCTTGGCGACCTGGGCATCTGGACAAAGCACACCAACTACGAGCAGGCCAATCGCATCCCTCTGCTCATCATCGCGCCTGGCGTCACAAAGCCCGGCAGCAGCACGCGCCAGCTCGCGGAGAGCGTGGACATCTTTCCCACGCTTGCGGAGCTGGCGGCGCTGCCAGCTCCGGCGGGGCCGCAGCCGGTGGATGGCGTGAGCCTCGTCCCCGTGCTCAAAGACCCTGCCGCGCGGGTGCGCGATCATGCGTATCACTGCTTTCCCAAGCAAAAGATGGGCCGCGCCATCCGCACGGAGCGCCACCGCCTCGTCGAATGGAAGAAGCCCGGCGCGCGGCCTGAAAACGCCGAGATCGAGCTCTACGACTACGTCGCCGACCCGCGCGAAACCAAAAACCTCGCCGCGGAGCAGCCTGAAGCAGTGAAGCAGCTCCGTGCCATCCTGAACAAACACCCGGAGGCGAAACCGTGAGCGTGCGCATCGCGTCACACGGCTTCGCCTCACCCTACTTCGCCGTTTTCTCCACCGTGTTCAGCACCACGCCATGGTCGTCGCGATGCTCCAGCACCAGCTTTGCCTCGTCATCCACGGTCACGCGCAGGAAGCCGCCCGTCGGCTCCTTGTAGATGTAGGGTTGCTTGATTTTCCCCTCGGGATCGGTGGTCTTCGGGCCGCCGGGTTTTTCGCCGCGGATGGCGTTCTCGTCGTTCAGCGCGCCCACGGAGAACTCCTCCACACCCAGCGGATGGACGCTGTGATACTGCCAGTGGCGGTCACCGCAAAAGGTCAGCACGTTCTTCACGCCATTCTCGCGCAGCCATTGGAAAAAGCTGTCCGCCTCGTGCTTGAAGCCGGCCAGATTCGTGTGGTTGTCCACTTTGCTGTTGCGGTCCGGCCCCACCATCGGCGTGGGCGTGATGATGATCTTCCACGCCGCGTCGCTCGCCTTCAGCGTCGATTGCAGCCACTCGCGCTGCCCCTTCCCCCAGATCGATTTCTCCGGTCCGTCCGGCATCTTGTTGGGGGAGCGGTAGTCGCGCCCCTCCGTGAACCAGAGCTGCACATGCGGGTGGACACGGTGCGTGCGATAAGTGGGCGTGGTTTTGTCCCACAGGTCGAACACCGGCATCTGCTCGCGGAAGATTTCGATGCCCGTGGCGGGCTCCGGCAGCTTCTGGCCGCCGAGATCGGCATCATTAAAGCGGAAATCGTGGTCGTCCTTTGACCAGTAAGCCGGCGTGCGCGCGAAAAACTCGATCAGGCGCGGAAAGCGGAACTGCTCGTGCCATTTCCGCCGCAGCTCCGGCAGCGTCTGCGCCGCGGGCTTTGCTGGATGATCGTAATAAACGATGTCGCCCGTGCCGATGAAAAAGTCCGGCTTCAGCGCCGTCATCGCGGCGAAGACCGGATAGCCCAGCCGCTTGTCCTCCTCCGTGGCCGTCACCGGCCCGCCGCCGTTCGCCTTGCCATGCATGAAGGCGTGGTAATTCATGCAGCTGCCCATGCAAAACGAAAGCGTGCCCTTCTCCGGCAGCGTCTTGAAGCTGCGTACAGGGCCTGTTTGCGTCTGGTCGCGATTCTCGCCAAAAACGAGCCGGTAATGATAACGCGTGCCGGCCTTCAGCCCGTCCAGCCTCAGGCGCACGACGAAATCATGCTCCGCGACCGCCGGCAGCCAGTCGGTGCGTTTTGCTCCGGCAAAGTCTTCGGACTCGCTCCACTCAAAGCACGCCTCGCCCGCCTTGCCCGGTATGTCGCCGGTTTCATCAAGAACCGGGCCAGACGTTGCCGTAAGCCGGGATTGCAGCAAAACTGAAGATCGGGTGACCTCGCCTGCAAGTTCTCCCTGCGCGTGATGGATTTCAGCAAACGAAGAGCGGGCGGCAAGAAGGAGGCAGGCAAGAACGGCGCGTTTCATGCCGCTTGAACCGTGCGAACAACCTCCGTCTTTCGGTTACTCGTAGATGAGTTGTGCCGTTGCCGTGCAGGCTTCGTTTGCGCTCACGCGCAGCCAGCGCGCTTGCACGGCGGGCTCAAACTCGACAGTTACCTTGTCGCCCGGAGCACAGTCACGATGTTTGTAGGTCACCCAGAGGCCCGTGCCGGTGAGGTCGAGCTCAATCTTGAAACTGATCGGTTGTTTCTCGGCGTGGCTGAGGGTGAGCGTGCGCTGGTCGTAGGCCCACATGAGGTAAGGATCGCTCTTTTGAGCGGCTTTGACCTTCGTGGCCTTCCACGGGCCGCCTTCGCCGCGGGGTTTGCCGAGCTTCCAGAGGTCGTCGATGGCTCCGGCCCAGAGGGCGGCTTTGCCGTCGTCGCTTCGGAGGATGTGATCGCTGGCTTTGGCGTCGGGTTTGATGCCGCTCATGATGAAAAGGCCGCGGTAGCCGCCGAAGTCGGTGACGCGCAGATCGTGCGAGCAGATGGGGCGGATCTTCGCGAAGCCATCGGCGTTTTCGGCGGGCAGCTCGAAGAAGGTGCCGCAGGCGCTGAGCATGTCGCGCTCGGTGGCGACCTCGCGGCAGATGCGCAGCTCGCCGGCCTTCGTGGCGGCATCGTAGGCCTTCGAGGCGCGCGGCAAGCGCCAGCGACGGCCGCGATCATCGACGACGAGCACGCTGGCTTCATCGAGCGTGATGACGTTCTTCGGCAACGCGACGGCTTTTTCGACAAAAGCCTTCGCTTTGGCGTCCTCGACGCGTTTGAGGGCCAAATCGGCTCCCATCTCGTAGTAGCCGTCTTTCGTCGCGAAACTCAGCGTGCGCTTGTTTTCGCCGCGAGGGCGGAAAAGGCCGGTTTGGGCGTTTTCATCGCCGATTCGGGCGATGCCATCGAAAATCGCGTCGGGCTCGGTGGTGCGGGATTCGCCATTCGAGAGCGTGATGAGCACGCTGAAGTCTTTGGAGTCTTTTTCGGCCTTCACGCGCAGCCATTCGTCGTCGCCAGTGATCGCGACGCGCTTCGATTCGCCGGTGGCGTGGTCGATGTGCCACACGCTGCGATGCTTCCAACCGGCGACGAGGAAAGGATCGCTCAAATCGCCCGCTTTGACGCTGTCGTGCAGCCACACCGCACCGCTCGCGTGCGCGGGGCCGAGTTTGCCGGGCGTGTCGGGGCTGGTGAACCACAGGTTGCTCTGCGACTGGCCGATGCTGTCGATGCCGCCTTTGACTTTGCGTTTGTTGAGGAACTCCGACTTCGCGGAGTCATCGCAGCCGAAGACGAGGCGGTCGTTCCAGCGCGTGAAGTCGCCGATGACCTTCAAGTAGGCGCTGCTGGCGCGGATGCCGCTCGTGTTCGACGCGGAAAAGGTCTTCGGGAAGCTCCAGAACGCGCCGTGCATGGTCATGAGCAGGTTTTCTTCGCCGATGTCGCGGATGCGCGGCCATTCGGTGTTCCAACCGTGCGCGCCATCGTAGCTGTGGCTGACTTTTGGCAGACGAAACGACTGCCACTTGCCGCCATCGAGCACCATGAGGATGAGCGACTTCGCATCCCAGCCGATGCTCCATACGGGCGCGTTCGGATCGCTGCCGTGAATGCCTCCGGGGCCGGTGACCTCGGTGAATTGATTGCGGCGCGCGAGCTGCCAGTCGCCGCTGCCGGTCCATTCACCGAGCGCACCGCTGGGCGTCGTGGGATCGGTGAGCACGCGCTTGTCGCGGTCGCCGTTGTTGGCGTAGATGACGCGGCCTTGGGATGAATATAGGCCTTTGCCGTGGTAGCCGGGCAGTTGAGAGTCGAGTTTTGAGAGCGGCGTAGTGACGTTGAAGCCTTTTTTGATGCCGTTGCCGTCGCGGATGAAGTTTTTCACCGCGAGCGACTTCACATCGACCTCGTAGAGGCCCTCCTCCATCGTGGCGTAGTAGATCTTGCCCGCTGGATCGGTCAGGTGCCGCGCATTGCCGGTGAGACGGCCCGGCATGATGTAGGGCGGGATGACGCGCACTTTGCGTTCTGCGTCGATGACATACGGCCCGATGAAAAGCTGCTGCGACTCGTCGTGGATCATGCGGTTCGCCGGCGTGCCGCCGACGCTTTCCGGTCGCACGATCTGTTTCAGGTCCGGCGTGATTTCGTAGAGCTTGTCGCTCGATCCAAACGGCAGATGCGGCCCATACGTGATCACCCAGAGTCGATCCGCCCAAGGCACCACCGCGCCCGTGCCGCACTCGCCCTCGTTGTTGAACATGGCGAGCGACGGGTAGATGCCGCTAATGCTGCGGGGCTCCTGGGCCAAGGAATTGACCACGGAACACACGAAATACACGGAAAGCAGAAGGTTGGGCTTCATTCGCCCAGCAAAGCAGGGTCGGCAGGACGAGCAAATGCCGGTTGTTATGTCTGGACGAAATCGCTTACACTTGCCTCGACGACGGATGACGCCCGAAAAACAAGACCAACCTGCTCTTTGGAAGGGGCTGCTAGGCGCGATTGCGTTAAGCTGGTTGCCCGTGGTTTTGTTTCTCGCTTTGTCAGCCAACCAAGCGACTGAACCTAAGGCGTTCGGAGCCGCGGCGGCAGGAGCGATGCTCGTCATCGTGGTCTATGTAACCTTCCGCAAGCAGGCATGGTCGGTGGTTCTCTGGGTGCCTTTGATGCTGTTTGCCGCGATTGCCGGCCTCACCTTACTCGGAACAGGGCATTCCACCCCAACATCAGGACCAAGTGCAGCACCCTTGGAAGGTGTGGCGGTGCTGATGATGCTTCTGCTCGCGGCAGGGCTAGGTGTAATCGTTTTCACTGGAGCATGGCTTCGTCCCGAAAAATGGTCTGCCTCTCTATTGGTGATCGCGGCCTTGAACGCGGGGCTCATGTCAATCGCGGCCAGCAATGGATACCGTGGAGTGACCAAACAGGAAATCATTCTCCACCTGAGCGATTCTTTTGGTAGGCCCATATCCGGCGCAGCGGTCAAATACGAGCGATTTGGATACGGGTCCGGTGGCTCGGAGGTTTTTGAGGCAAGCGGCAGCCCTCTTTATTCCGACGAAGAGGGAGTGGTCAGGGTTCCCTCGCGTCGTATGCGATACAAAACCCAGATGATGATCTCCAAGAATGGCTTCCGTGAGATCACGGTACTGCTTGGCACGCAGGTTTCCGAAAGTGACAAAAGCCGTGACTATTCCCTCTCGACTCCAGAAACACCTGCCATAGCCACAGGAACAGTGTTGGCTTCCGACCCTTTGATCATACCGCTGTGTCTATCGCGGCTGGCCGATGCACCATCGTCAAAGGTTCGTCACCTTGGCCTCTACTCCAAACACGATTTACCTCAAACTGTCAGACCAAAGTCGCTCGATCTGGAAACAGGCAAGTTTGCAGCCGATCTCTCGGGAGATCTCGAACTGGAGTATTTCTCTGCTACAAAAACACGTTTTCGGGATCAGCGGCTTCGGATTCGCGGCCTAAACGGAGTTCAACTGTTTCTGGTCTCGCACAACGAGTGTCTTCCGACGGTGCATACCCTTTACGAACAACTTTACAGGATCGCGCCTCAATCCGGCTACCAGCAAGAAGTCATTATTGCCAATCCTGGCAACTCGCCCGGGCCTGTCGTGTATGTCCGCGCCTCTGATGGCAAACTTCATGGCCGCCTATGCTTGGAAGCCTTGGGGGACGGAGTGAACGAAACACCGCGTTACAGCGGCACCTTGGAAATCAATCCCTCCGGCCGAAACCTCGAATGGGTGAAAAAGAACGACTGACACATGCCCCGACCACCTGAATTCACTGCCGATGCCTGGCGCAGCCTGCGCTGGGAGTGGCTGTGGGTGTATCTCGGGGCGGTGCCGGTGTGCGGGGTGTGGTCGGCGGAGATTCCGGTGCCAGCGGGCGTGTTTTTCATCGAGCAGGGCAACGGACGGATTCGGGCGGATGGGAAAGAGATCGTCGTGAAGCGCGGCGAGGCCTTCTTCTCGGCACCGGGACCGCGGCAGCATTGGTTTGCGCCGGGGACGCGGTTGCTGTCGGTCGGTTTTCGCTGCCAGTGGCCGGATGAGCGGCCGGTGTTTCGGCGCGGGCTCAATTTCGCCGCGAAATCGGCCGCGCTGCGCACGGCGACGCTCGAACTCTTCCGCCGCGTGCATCGCGGTCGCAAAGCGGTGACCTTTCGCGAGGCGGTGAAGCCTGCGACGCACTCACTCGCGACGTGGTCGGCGCGTGAGGCGGCGTTTTTGGATTGGTTCGCGGTTTGGAGTTCGGTGCTCCATCAAAATGGCATCGAACCGGAGCCGCGCGTGGCTGCGAAGGGGCGTCGAAGTCGCGTGGAGCAGCTCATCGCGTGGCTCGACACGCGTCCGCTCAATCAAACGACGCCGAGTTTGCCACCGGGCTTCGGTCTGGGCCTGCGTCGTGCGGATCAATTGCTGCAACAACACCTGGGCACGAGTTTGCGCCGCTACTTGGAGAAGCGTCGGCTCGACGCGGCGCGGGAGCGTGTGCTGGCGGGAAGCGGCACGCTGAAGGAAATCGCGTTCGAGCTGGGTTTCCGGCACGCCTCGCACTTCACGGCGTGGTTTCGGCGGCAGGTGGGTGTGTCGCCCTCGGTTTATCGTGCGGGTGGGATGGAGGGCGCTTGAGCCATGGCGATCATTTATTTGCGCTGATAAGCAAATTTAAGTTTGCGCGTATTGGCAAATAAGCCAACCACTGGCGCCCACATGCCCGCTCTCATCGTCATCGCCGTCGTCATCGTTGCGTATGCCAACGGGGCGAACGCCAATTTCAAAGGCGTGGCGTCGCTGTTTGGCAGCGGGACGACGAGCTACCGCACGGCCATGAACTGGGCGGCGGTGACGACGGCCGCAGGATGCCTGGCGGCGACTTTTCTGGGCGCGACGATGTGGAAAGCGTTTTCAGGCAAAGGACTCGTGCCGGACGCCATGATCGCCCAGCCGGCCTTTTTGTTCGCGGTGGCCGCAGGGGCCGGTTTGACCGGTTTTCTGGCCACCTGGCTGGGTTTTCCCGTTTCGACCACGCACATGCTCACCGGCGCGCTGCTTGGCGCGGGCTGGATCGCGGGCGATGTGAACGTGACGAGGCTTTGGGAGGGTTTTTTGAAGCCGCTGCTGCTCAGTCCGGTGCTCGCGGTCGCCGCGGGATCGGTGCTGTATCTCGTGTTGAAGGCGCTGCGACTCGCGCCGGATCATCGAACGAAGACGCTCGATGCGTTGCACTTCCTCAGCGCGGGGGCGGTGTGCTATGCACGCGGTTTGAATGACACGCCGAAGATGGCGGCTCTGCTGCTGGGCCTTGGCTGGCTGCAAGGCAGCGCCGGCATGATCCTCGTCGCCGTGGCGATGGCGCTCGGCGGGCTCATCAGCGCGAAACAGGTCGCGGAAACGCTCGCGCACAAGATCACCGGCATGAATCCCGGCCAGGGTTTCGCCGCAAACCTCGCCACAGCGCTGCTGGTGACCACGGCGAGCCTGCATGGGCTGCCTGTTTCCACCACGCATGTCAGCGTCGGCGCGCTGCTCGGCATCGGCATCACCACGCGGCAGGCGAAGTGGCGCACGGCCATCCCGGTGCTCGCGGCGTGGGTCATCACGTTTCCCGTCTCCGCGCTGACCGCGGCGATGCTCTTCCAAACACTCTCCCCATGAAAAAACAAACACACGTACTCCTCGTGACCGCCTTTTCGGTCGTTTCCTCCGCCTTCGGCACGCCGACAGGCCTCAACAACATCCCCACCGCCGACACCGTGCCGCACCGCACTGTCGCCGTGCAGTATTTCAGCAGCTTCGGCGGCGCGAACCAGTTCGGCACCGCTGAGGCGGGCAAATCCGGTCACTGGGTGGGCTTCAAGACCGGCTGGGACTTTGAGCCGGTGCATGTGGAGTGGGGCATGGACAGCCCGCTGGGCACCGGCGTGAGCGGCCCGCTTCTGTTTCAGTCCAAGGCGCGCTTTTCTCCCTGGGAGGACGGCATGCTTGCCGTCGGCATCGCCAACATCGCGCTCACGGACATCGACCGCTCGGGCGATCCCTTCAGCTATGCGATGCTGTGGCATGACTTCCACGTCGCACGGCTGCATGCGGGCTACGGCTACCAGACGAACGGCAGCAGCTTTCTCTTTGGCGTGGATCGCACCTGGAAGGTCTTTGACCGCAATTTCAACCTCAACGCCGACCTCGTGCAGTCACGCGACCAGCGCGGCCTGATCACCGCCATTGGCGCGAAGTATGACCTTTCCAAGCACATCGTCCTCGAAACCTGGGCGAACTTCCCCGACCGCGACCGCGTGAGCCTCATCGCGAAGATCAACTTCGTCGTCACCTTCTAAACACGACCCGTTTCAAGTTTCAGGCTTCACGTTCCAAGAGGCGTGATCTTGAAACTTGGAACCTGAAACGCATTCCCAACCCATGAAATCCATCCTTACCCTCCTTCTCATCGCCACCGCTGCGCAGGCTGAAATCGGCCTCATCTCGCCAGCGGAAGCCAAAAAGCTCATCGAGAACCCGGACGCCTCGCAGCGTCCCATCGTGCTAGACACGCGTGGCGGCTACAAAGACTACTTCCGCGGTCATCTGCCTACCGCGCATCACCTCAACTTCGACACGCTGCGCGGCACGAATGATGCCGTGCCTGTCCAATACCTGCCCGACGACATCACCAAAGCGCTGCTCGTCCGCGCCGGAGCCGACAAAGACCGCCTGCACCTCGTTTACGCCACCGGCGACAAGCTCCCGAATGACGAAATCCTCAGCACCAGCATGGTTGTGTACGTTCTTGAGAAATTCGGCATCCAAAATATCCGCGTCGTGGATGGCGGTCTCGCAGGTTGGATCAAGGCTGGCTTGGAGCCCGCGAAGGACTACTTCGGCAATCCAGCGGGCAAACTGCCGGAAAAAGGCGACGCCAGCATCGGCGTCGATGTCAAAACGGTGCAGGCGCATGTGGGCAAACCGGGCAACGTGCTCGTCGATGCGCGTCCGCTGAACGAGTTCCAGGGCGATGACGACGTGTGGCTGCGCAAAGGCCACATTCCCGGCGCGATCAGCTTTCACTGGGCCCGCCTGATGGAGAGCGACAACACGCACCAGTTCAAACCGCTCGCCGACATGAAGGCCGAGCTCAAGGCCGCAGGCCTCACACCGGACAAGAACATCATCTGCTACTGCGGCACCTCCCGCGAAGGCAGCCTCATCTACTTCGCGCTGAAGCACGTCCTCGGTTATCCGAATGTGCGCCTCTACGAAGGCTCGTGGAAGGAATACGTCTGGCTCCATGGCAAGACACTTCCGGCGCAGACCGGCGGCAAGGCGGCCGGGAAGTGACCGGACCACCTTGTTGACCAGGGTTCGTTCCGGACAACCACCATCGGACATGGCGGTGTTCATGTTGCAGCCTTTTGAGGCCATGCTTACTCCGCGCGCCTGCCCTTGCCCAGCTCCATCGCCCTGGCGGGATCGTGCCGGGGATTGGGGACCGGCATGCGGGCGTTCACTTCCGTGCGCCAGGCCTGCAATCCGGCGTGCATGGCTTTGACGCGGGCGGGCTCCATGGTGGCGAGGTTCTTCTGCTCGCCAGGATCGTTTTTCAGGTTGTAAAGCTCCAGCGCGCCGTCCTCAAAGAACTCGATGAGCTTCCAATCCCCGGTGCGCATGGCGCTGGCGGGCGTGCTGTGATGGTAGTGCGGCAGGTGCCAGTGGAGCGTGTCACGCGCGAGCGTGGCCGCCGGATTGCGCAGCACGGCGGCGAGGCTCACGCCATCGCAGGGCCGGCTTTTTGGCATCGCCGCGGCACCGAGTTCGACGAGGGTGGGCAGCACGTCCATGGTGATGAGCGGCGTGTCGCACCGGCTGCCGGCGGGCACTTTTCCGGGCCAGCGGGCGATGGCGGGGATGCGGATGCCGCCTTCATAAAGCGTACCCTTTTCACCTCGCAGCGGACGGTTGGAGGTGACGACGCGCCCGCTTTGCTCGTGCTCCAGGCCGCCGTTGTCACTGAGGAAGAGGATGAGGGTGTTTTCGCCAATGCCGGCCCTTTCAACCGCCTCGACGATGTGGCCGACGCTCTGATCGAGCTCCTCGGTGAGACCGGCGTATTCGGGATGGCTCGGATAGCCTGGCACCGGTTTCTTTTTTTCATACTTCGCCTTCAATTCCGGCGTCGTGGAGAGCGGGATGTGCACGGCGGCATGAGAGATTTGCAGCAGGAAGAGGCTGCTCTTGTGCGCGTGGATGAATTCCACTGCTTTGCGCGCCAGCAGCTCCGCGGTGCGCTGCGGCGGTCCGCCTTTCACCGCTGGAGGCTGTGTGTTGCCCTTGATCTCCCCCGCCACCTGCCAGCCCTGCGCCTCCGGACCGAAACCCGCGCCGCCGAGGTGCCATTTGCCGAAGTAACCGGTTCTGTAGCCCGCTTTGGCGAGGCATTCGGCGAAGGTCTCGACCTCCAGCGGCATCTGCAACGGCACCACCGGGTCACTGAGCTTTGCAAACGGCCGTTTGTGCCCCGGAATGTGCTGGGTGATGCCAAAGCGCGCCTGATCCTGCCCGCTTTGCAGATTGCAGCGCGTGGGAGAGCACACCGGCCCCGCATAGAATTGCGTGAAGCGCATGCCCTCGCGCGCCAGGCGGTCGATGTGCGGTGTTTCGTTGAAGGTGTTCCCATAGCAGCCAAGGTCCGCATATCCGAGGTCGTCCGCCAGGATCAGGATGACGTTTGGCGGCGCGGAAAACGCGCAGAGCAGCGGGCAGAGAAAGAAAAGAAGGAGCAAGGGGCGCATCACGCGCTGGGAAACGTCTGACGCCGGGAGTTCTTCTTGGCAAAGGGGCTTACCTCGCCTTGTCCGGATTCGCCTTCGCCCAGTCGAGGTATTCCTGCACGGTGAAGAAGGTGGCGTGTTTGTAGAGGCGGCCGCCCTCCTCCACGGTCTCGCCGGAATTGAAACTCCATGCATCACCGTTCTTTTTCATCAGCGCGGTGAGCTGCGCGTCGAGTTTTCCGCGCAGTTCCTGCGCGGCGGGATCGGCGGCGAGGTTCTTCATCTGATGCGGGTCCGCCTTGTCGTCGAAGAGCACCCAGGGCGAGTTTTCATACCGCGCATAGGTGTGGTCTTTTGTGATGAGGCCGCGCCAGGGTGTGGCGATGCCGTCGGGGTTGAAAGGCACAAAAATTTGCAGCAGCACGGCCTCCGGCCCCTCCGTGGTCTGGCCGAGCGCGACGCGCGAAAGGTCCGCGCCCTGCATGTGCTCCGGCACGGGATGCCCTGCCAAGGCGAGCAACGTGGGCGGCATGTCGATGTGGCTAAACAGCGTGTCCACGACCTGTCCCTTCGGCACGCGCGCGGGCCAGCGCAGGATGCCGGGCACGCGGGCGGACTCGTCGTGCGGCTTGCGCTTCCGCCTCATGCCGTGGTTGCCCAGCATGTCGCCGTGGTCGGAGGTGAAAAGGATGATCGTGTTCTCATCCGCGCCGGTTTCCTTGAGCGTGGCGAGCAGCCGGCCCACCTGGTCGTCGATGGCGGTGATCGCGGCGTAGTAGGCGGCGATTTCCTCCTTACCGCCGACGGGCACGAAGCGGTTCGCCAGCGGTCCACGGCGCAGTCCGGCCTTTGGAGCGGGCCGGCTTTCGCTGCCGGGCTGCCAGCTCGCATCGGGCGTGAGTTTTGCCGCGTCGTACTGCTTCATGTATTCATCAGGCGCGCCATACGGGTCATGCGGCGGCCCCATCTGCACGGTGAGGAAGAAGGGCTTGTCCCTGGGCTGCGATTTGAGGAACTCGACCGCGAAATCGCAGGAGGCCTCGGGTTCGAACTTGTCCACCACGATGCGCTCCGGCGTGTCGCGGAAGTAGTCGGGCTGGAAGTGCTTGTGATGGCACTCGTAGGCTGCCCAGAACTCGAATCCCTGCCGGCGCGGCCCCGGCGGCACAAAGCCCGGCTCACGCGGCCCGCCGTCGAGATGCCATTTGCCGATGAAGCCGGTGCGGTAGCCTGCGTCGCGCAGGATTTCCGCGATGGTGACCTGCTCCTCGCGCAGACGAAGGTCATTGGCCATCATGCCGTTCACATGCGGGTAAGTGCCGGTCATCAAAATGGCACGCGCCGGGCAGCACACGGGCACGTTCGCATAAGTGCGCTTGAAACGAAGGCCCTCGGCGGCCAGACGGTCGATGTGCGGCGTTTTCACCTCCGCATTGCCATCGCAGCCCATGGCGCTGGCGCGCATTTGGTCCGGCAGGATGAGGAGGATGTTCGGGCGCTCCGCGGCGATGGCAGAGAGCAGAGGGCACAGGGCGGAGAGAATGAGGAGGCGCATCAGGGATGGAAGGGAGTGATGGATTGGTTTATTTTCCCTCCTTCGCCCACTGCTTCATGAGCGCGATGTTGCGGGCGACTTCAGGATTGGGCTTCTTGAGATACTCGACCATGTCGCTGTCATACATGGCCTCGGATTCGGGTCCCTTGTCCGCGCTGGAGGTGATCCATCGGTCGAGCTTGGCGCGATGCGCCTCCAGTTGCGCCTTGAAGTCCGGGTTCGCGGCGAGGTTTGTGACCTGGAAGCGGTCGCCCTGGTATTCGTAGAGTTCCTCGGCGGGCCGCGTGGGGCTGAAGAGCAGCTCCTCCGCCACCGAGGGCAGCGTTCCTGCCTCATGCAGGCCGCGCAGCGTCTGCACGATGGCCTTGCCGTCCTTGTAGGCGTTGGGCTGGAGGTGCGGGCGCTGTGGATGGAAGTTGCGGATGTAGAGGAAGCGATCCGTGCGCACGCTGCGCAGGCGCTCGACGGTCTCGTCACAGCGGTCGCGCGCGGCAAAGACCGCCTCGCGCGGCTGGTGGTCTTTGGCAAAAACGTCACGGCCTTGCATCGCGGCCGGGATGGGAAGGCCCGCCGCGGCCAGTGAAATGGCCGCCATGTCGATGTGCTCGATCAAATCCGTGCGTACCGCGCCCCTGGCGATGCCCGGCCCGCGCACGACGAAGGGGACGTGGGTGCCCTCGTCGTAGAGGAACTGCTTTCCACGCGCATGGCTGATGCCGTGGTCAGTCATGAAGATGATCAGCGTGTTTTCCAGCAGCCTCTCTTGCTCCAGCCGTGCGATGACACGGCCCACATGCTGATCCGTCAGGCGCACGGCATCGAGATAGAGCGCCCAGTCCTGCAGCAGCACGGGATCACGCGGATAATAAGGCGGCAGGGCAACTTTCTGTGGATCGGTGGCGCTGCCGAGTTCGGAAATGACGCGCTGCTGGAAGGTGGCGCGGGCTTTTTCATCGCCTTCACGCAGTTTGCCGCCGTGGAGCTGCACCTGCATGAAGAAGGGCTTTTCCCCGCGTCCGGCCCAGTCGTGGCTGTCATACATTTTCGCGTCCCATTCGAAGTTGTAGTCCGTCTTGCCCAGCCGCGAGCCGCCGCCCTTCTTCCTGCCTTTTTCCGCGCCAAAGGCCACGCCGCGATGATCGGCATCCGGCAGCCCGCTGCCGATGCAGGTGAAATACCCCGCCTTTTGAAACAGCTCCGGCACCGGGCGCACACCCTCCGGCAGATGGATCTTGATCTCACCACGCCCGCTGCGGTGATGATGCGCGCCGATGGTTGTCTGGTACATGCCCGTGATCAGCGCCGAGCGGCACGCGGAGCACACCGGCGCCGTGACATAGGCCCGCGTGAATCTCGTCCCTTCCGCCGCCAGCTTGTCCACGGCAGGTGTTTGGATCAGCGTCTCTCCATAGCATGAAAAATGCGGGGACATGTCATCCACGACGAACCAGAGAATGTTCGGCGGAGCTGAAAAAGAGGTGTGTGGAATGGCAAATAGACAAAACAGCAGAAGGAAGACACGCATGGGGCGGTGAGAACGCAGTCATGGCAGCGCATTTGTCGGCCAAACACTGGGGGAGCTCATGGCAAGCTCGCTGTACCACGGATGCGCATGTCAGACAGTTGCCCGGAGGCCGATGTTTCCGCAGTTTCTGTTTCCTGAAATCCGCGCCACCTGCCGACGTTCCCAACTGCTCATGAAACGCCTGCTTCTCCTCTTTTTAGCCCTTTGCTCTCAGCTCTGCGCCGCGGACAAACCCAACATCGTCTTCATCATCTCTGACGACCATGCGTGGACGGACTACGGCTTCATGGGCCACAAGCAGATCGAGACGCCAAACCTCGACAAGCTGGCAGCGCGCAGCGCGCTGTTTACACGCGGCTATGTGCCCACGGCGCTGTGCCGCCCGGCGCTCGCCACCTTCGCCAATGGCATGTACGCCCATCAAAGCCATGTCACCGGCAATGACCCCTCGCCCTTGCCCGCAGAAGCCACTCCGAAGACCAAAGGCAAGGCGAAGGGCAAAGGCAAAGGACCAGCCCAGGAATCCCCCGCTTATGTAGCGCTGCGCGAGAAGCTCATTGGCAATTTTTACCAGCATCCGGCCATCCCGAAGCTCCTCGCTGATCAGGGCTATCTCAGCCATCAATCCGGCAAATGGTGGGAAGGGGAGCCGCGGCGCGCTGGATTCACGCATGCGATGACACGCGGTTTCCCCAATCCCGGCGGCCGCCATGGCGATGACGGCCTGAAAATTGGGCGTGAGGGCATGCAGCCGGTGTTTGACTTCATCGATCACGCCACAGCGGAAAAGAAACCCTTCTTCCTCTGGTACGCCCCGTTTATGCCGCACACGCCGCACACACCGCCGGAGCGCCTGTTCCAAAAGTACAAGGCCAAGGGCATCGAGTCCGATCATGTGGCCCGCTATTACGCCATGGTGGAGTGGTTTGACGAAACCTGTGGCCAGCTCATGGACCGCATCGAGCAAAAGGGCCTCACCAAAAACACGCTCTTCGTTTATGTCGCTGACAACGGCTGGATCCAGTCGCCCAACAGCCCCGGCTACGCGCCGCGTTCGAAACAATCCGCCAATGAGGGCGGCACACGCCAGCCGATCATGTTTTCCTGGCCTGGCGTCATCCAGCCTGGCAAGCGCGGCGAGCAGCTCTGCTCCAGCATCGACATCGTGCCAACTGCCCTCGCCGCGGCTGGTGCCGAGGCACCGGCAAAGCTCCCCGGCCTGAACCTTCTGCCCGTGCTCAAATCCGGAGATCCCACCTCTCGCAAAGAAGTCTTCGGCGAGACCTTCGCGCATGACGTGGCGAACATCGACAAGCCGGAGGACACGCTGCTTTACCGCTGGGTGGTGGATGGAAAGTGGAAGCTGCTGCTCACCTACGACGGCAAGCTCGACCGCTACGCCAGCAGCCATCCGCGCACGGAGAAGCGCCCGCAGCTCTTCAACCTGCTCGCCGATCCACATGAGGATGTGAATCTCGCGTCGAAGAATCCTGAAATCGTCCAGCGACTGGCCGAAAAGCTGCAGGCCTGGTGGCCGGTCACCGAGCGCCAGGTGCTCACAAAATGGACCGATGAACCCGGCGTGTGGCGCTGAAATCCGACACCTGCTTTTTGCCATGAAGCTCTGCTTTCTCCTTCTCTCCGCGGTGGCCTTGTTCACAGGCGTTCTGCATGCCGCTCCGCCGAATGTCATCATCATCTTCGCGGACGATCTCGGCTATGGTGATCTCGGCTGCTACGGCTCGCCCGTCATCCGCACGCCGAATCTCGACCGCATGGCCTCGGAGGGGCTGCGCTTCACGGATTTTTACTCCGCGTCCGAGGTCTGCACGCCGAGCCGGGCCGCGCTGCTCACAGGCCGGCTGCCCATCCGCAGCGGCATGTGCGGAAACCGCCGCGTGCTCTTCCCAAACTCCGAAGGCGGCCTGCCGCCCGCCGAGATCACCATCGCCGAGGCACTGAAAGAAAAAGGCTACGCCACGATGCACATCGGCAAATGGCATCTTGGCATTCATGCGGGATCACGGCCGCTCGATCAGGGCTTTGATCACAGCTTCGGCCTGCCGTACTCGAACGACATGGATGGCCGCCCCGATCTGCCAAAAGGCAGCAGCGGGTCGCCCAATCCGCCCCATGATGGCTGGAATGTCGCCCTGCTGCGGGATGGCGAGGTCGTCGAGCAGCCAGCAGATCAGACCACACTGACCAAGCGCTACACGGAGGAGGCGGTGAAGTTCATCCGGGAGAAGAAAAGCAGCCCCTTCTTTCTCTACATGCCGCACACCTTCCCCCATGTGCCCATGTTTGCCTCGCCTGCCTTCAAAGGCAAAAGCCGCGCCGGCATCTATGGAGATGCCGTCGAGGAGCTCGACTGGAGCGTCGGCCAGGTGCTCGACACGCTGCGACAGGAAGGCCTCGCGGAGAACACGCTCGTCTTTTTCACCAGTGACAACGGCCCCTGGCTCATCATGGGCGATCAAGGCGGCAGCGCCGGCCTGCTCAAGGACGGCAAGGGCAGCACCTGGGAGGGCGGCATGCGCGTGCCCGGCATCGCCTGGATGCCCGGACGCATCAAGCCCGGTGTGACCACGCAACTCGCCAGCACGATGGACCTGCTGCCCACCGCGCTCGCGCTCGCCAAAGCACCCGCGCCAAAGGATGTCACGCTCGACGGCACCGATCTCGCGCCGCTGCTCTTTGAATCAAAACCGCTGCCAGCACGCCCCTACTTCTACTATCGTGGCGATCAGCTCTTCGCCTGCCGCCTCGGCGACTGGAAGGCGCATTTCCAAACTCAAACCGGCTACGGCCAGCCCAAGGCCGAGGCGCATGAGCCGCCGCTGCTCTTCCACCTCGGCCGTGATCCCTCCGAGAAGCGCAACGTCGCTGCAAATCACGCCGATGTGCTCGCGCGGATCCAGGAGGCCGTGAAGCAGCATCAAGCGGGTGTTGTTCCCGGCGTGCCGCAGTTGAAATAAGGGATTCCGGGGCTGGAGGGGGCGCCATCAGGCCGCTTTGCGGCCGCGCAGGCTCCACAGCAGCTTGAAGGGCGTGGTGATCAGCACGATGAGCGATCCTACCAGCACCGCGAACAGGTTCATTGGGATGAAGACGAGTTGCAGCACCGGCTTCGACACCTTTTGCAACCATTCGAGTTTGGACCACGCCAGGGTCAGCGCGGTGAGCACCAGGATGCCGGCGAATTTGGCGATCTTCAACTGCGTGGGGGAATACTGGTGGAAGAACTCCTCAAACTGCAGCTCCGCCAGCAGCAGCATGCCGACATAACCCACCAGGATGAAGGCAGTGTGCTCCAGCACGGGATACTTTTCGATCCACTTCACCGCCACGCCCGCGATCAGACGCAGCGCCACGATGCCGATGCTGACACCGACATACACCGGCCAGAGATCCTTGGGGCTCAGCGCGATGGCGGCGACGACGTTGTCCACGCTCAGGCTTAGGTCCATCAGCGAGATCATGAGGATCGTCGCGCCGAAGGTGCGGTGGTGGACGTTCACCGCCTCGCCCTCGTCCTCCTCCTGGTCGCTCTGGCCGACAAAATGCGCGCACATGAGCCACACGAGGTACAACGCGCCAAGGAACATGACCCAGTGGTTTGCGATGATCCAGCTCGCCACCAGCAGCGCCAGCACACGGAAGCCATAGGCGCCGATGTAGCCGATGTTCATCGCCAGGGCGCGCTTTTTATCGTCCAGGTGCTTCGCCATGGCCGCGATCGCCAGCGCGTTGTCCACGGAGAGCAGCCCTTCGATGACGATGAGGGACAGGATGACGGGAAGGGCGTCTTTGATGTTTTGCCAGAGGTCGGCGGCGGCGAGGAGGTCGGCAGTCATGCAGGGGAGGCGGGCCGCGCATCATGTCGCCCGGACCGGCTCTTTCCAGCACTTTCACGCCTCAAATCCCCGCCTCAACCCACCGGCAGTCGCAGCACGAAACAAGCGCCCTCCTTGCACGCGGCATCCAGTGTGATCGTGCCGCCGAGCGCGGTGGCGAGCCGGCTGCACAGGGCCAGGCCGAGGCCAACGCCGGGTGCGGAGTGCGCGGCCTGGTCCGCGCTTTTGTGAAAAGGGCGGAAAATGCGCCGGCGCTCGCCCCGGGAGATGCCCTCGCCGTGGTCCCGCACGCGCAGCATGGCAAACCGGCCGCTGGTGTCCGCCTCCAGATGGATGATGGGCTGCACGGCACGCGGCGCGGCGTATTTGCAGGCGTTATCGACGAGGTTGAAGAGAATCTGCTCCACCGCGGCGGCGTCGATGTGCAGTTTCGTCTGGCGCTGCGTTTCGGAGGCGTCCACGCGCACCTCCATGCCGCACTCCGCCGCGCGCTGGCGCAGGCGCGGCAGCACGCGGTCCAGCAGGCCGCCGATGGTGGTGTGCTCCGCGCGCGCCTTCGCGCTGCCGCGCTCCAGACGCGCGTAGGCCAGCACATTTTCGACGAGGTGGCTCAGGCGCCCTGCCTCGCCGCTGAGCGTGTCGAGGTAGGTCTTCCGCTGCGCGGCATCCTGCACCATGTCATCCGCCAGCATCTCCGAATACAGGCGGAAGGTCGTCAGCGGCGTGCGCAGCTCATGCGTCACGGCGGAGACAAACGCCGCCCGCCTTTCACTCAACGCCACCGTGCCATAAAGCAGCAGCCCGACCGCCAGCGCGGCCAGCGCCACGCAGCCGACGGCCACGGCCAGGGACTTCCGCAGCGGCGTCCAAAACGGAAGCTCCGCCAGCGGAATAACGCCTGTGACCAGCCGAAGCGGCAGCGCGGCAAAACGCAGCGGATCATCCACCGGCCGCTCGCCCGCGCTGGCGGTTGCGGCGGGCTCCAGCGTGGCGGCGGGAAACAGGTCCGTGATCTCCCGCAGCCATGCGGCGCGCAGCGCGGGCCAGTCCAGCCACACCCCCTGGACCATGCGCGCGCCGTCCACCCAGGCCTCGCGTGCCAGGATGAGGTTTTCCTCGATCCAAACACCTTGAAACGGCTTCGACTCCGTCGTGGCGGGCGGGGGTGCTGCTGCCGGGAGAGGCACAGGCTCCGCAGGCATGGACACGGTCGCGGCAGGTGCCGCCGCAGTGGCGCTTGCCATTCCGGGGAGAGCGTCAGCCTTTGCGGACTCGCGGCGCTCCATCTCCTTTTTGTCCGCCAGGAAGCCGCGTGCGGGCGCGGCGGCGATTTCGGCCGGATTGTCAGCGGGCTTCATCTCCGGCTCCTTGGCTTTGACGACGATCTGCTGCTTCATCGCCTCCTCGCTTTGCAGATTCACCGCACGGGAGCGCATGGCGTTCTCGACGGAGTTGAAATACGATTGTGAGTTCGCCACCACGCCCTGCTGGGCGGCCCAATTACCGTTTCGGGTCAGATTGATGTCGTTTTGCGCCGCCACGAGATTGAACACTTCGGCGTCGTCCAGGTCGGCGGGGGAGACGCAGGCCATGCGCGCCAGGATGTCGCGGTTTGTTGTCACAGAGGCCGCCCGGCCGCCGCGGCGGGTGCTGCCGGCATCTGGAGCCGGCAGGAGCGTGGTGGAGGGCCTGGCCAGCAGCGCGCGCAGTTCGTTGAGGCGCTGCTCGCCGCGCTTCACCGCGTCCTCGTTCACAAACAAGGCCACTGCCACCTGCCGTTCATTGTCACGAGGCACCTGCGGGGAGCGCAGATCACCGCCCGCGTCCATCTGGAAGTGCAGCAGCACCTGTTCTGGCGGTTCCGCCAGGAGGGGAGAGGCCGCCATGACCTCGCCCTTCTTGAACAGGTCGTTGTCCTTTCCCACCGCGCCTTCCTGCGCGTAAAACGCCCGAAAATCACGCGGTGGCCGGGCATTCTCACGAATCATGAGGGCGCTGGCCTGGAAGTCGAGACGCCACAGCGCCAGCCGCACGCTCTCCTGCACGTCCGCGTCACGCGCGGCCTTCTCACGCGCTTTTTCGAGCGCCAGCGTGTTCCACGTCACCCAGCCCATGCCCGCGAGCAAGAGCCCGAGGCAGGCCAGAAACACGATCCAGATGTGGAGAGGGCGTCTCATGCCAGTTGGTAGCCCTTCCCGCGCAGCGTGACAATCATGCGCGGTGAATCGGCGTCATCGCGGAGCTTCGCACGCAGGTTGGCGATGTGCATGTCCACCGTGCGCGTCTCCGTGTGGCGTCCGTCGAGATGCCAGACGCGTTGCAGCAGCTCGTCGCGCGAAACAGGCCTGCCCCGGTTGAGCGCCAGGTAGCGCAGCACATCGCGCTCGCGCTCGGAGAGTTGCTCCCGGGCGCCATCGCCAAAGCAGGCCACACTTTGACCGAAATCGACTGTGGCATCGCCGAGAGTGAGTGTCTCGCTCGCCGGCTGGCGCTCCGGCGCGCGGCGCAGCACGGCCTCGACGCGCGCGAGCAGCTCCCGCACGCTGAAGGGCTTCACGACGTAGTCATCCGCGCCCAGCCGCAGCCCGCGCACGCGGTCGTTCTCCTCGCCGCGCGCGGACAGGATGATCACCGGCGTGCCGGGCCGGTCGCGCCGCAGCGCCTTTAAAATGTCAAACCCGCTGGCATGCGGCAGCACGAGATCGAGCAGGATGAGGTCGAAATGCGCGCCCAGGGCCAGCTTCATGCCCGTGTCGCCGTCGCCCGCCTCCAAGGTTGTGTGTCCGGCAAATTTGAGCGCGTCCAGCACGCCGCGCCGGATCGCCGCATCATCTTCAATCACCAATATCGTGGAGGCCATGACGCACTGAGCCTCACGCACGTGTCCGCGTCTGTAAAGCCTCTGTAAAGCCCCCCGAGTTCATGCCTTCGCCCGCTCCAGCGCCGCGGCGATCTCTCGTTCGATCACCGGCAGCGGATTCAGCAACTCCAGCGGGTTTTCCACCGGTGTGACCTCGTTCGTGCGCGGGTCCCAGTTCACCGGTCCGAAGCGGCACGGGGCGGGATTGCCGGTGAGGATGTGCATGCCCGCGTCGTCCTTGTCGAAGTGCCAGAACTCGAAGGGGAAGTGGATGAAGCCGTGCTTCTCCATCATCGCGCAAATCTCCAGCCGCGTGGCGATGTGCTCCGGCGTGACAAAGGGCGAGCGCATCGGCGTGTGCTCGCTCATTTCGAGATACGGATAACCACGCCACACCTCCGAGCCGTCGTCGCGGCGGAAGACGGAGATGTCGATGGCGGAGCCGGACATGTGCGCGCCGATCTTGGGCATGTTCGCCGTGAGCACGATGGCGCGGCGGAACATCATCTCCGGCGTTGGAATCTGGCCGCCGAGCTCCCACATCGTCTTTTTGAGCACGTTGTCGAACACCGACGGCTTGCGCACCAGCTGACGCTGCATGTCGAGCGAGCGAAAGCCGTCCTCGATCTTCAGAATCCAGCCGCGCTCGTTCATCTCGCGGCCAATCGTGATCACATCGCGCACGAGGCTCTCCCGCAGGAAGTAAACACGGTCGAGATCGCCGGCGATCTTCGAGGTCGAGAACAGCATCTCCAAGCCCGCGTCGGTTGCTGCATCAGGGATCGAGGCAAAGCGCTCCCCGCACTCGTTCACGGGGAACGTGATGAGCTTCTGCACGATGTCATAGCCCGCCTCCATCTGATCGGTCCAATAAGCGCGGCGGGATTGGTCGTCGGTGGTGGTCATGAGAATGTCAGCGAGGTTTGTATCCTTCTTTCCGCAGTTGTGCTCGATAGGGATAAACGAGAGGGCTCCTGTAAACACATTCGACACGTGCTCCTCCATCTCGAACGCGAAACGTTCGCCGGTAGTGGTAGCGCGACCAGCTGAGATCATCATCGGCCTTTCCACCGAATGGAGCTTTGGTTTCCACGACCAACTCGCCAAGACGAGTCCAGCGAATGGGTCGCGTTTGGTAGGCTTCATCGTCCGTTGGAATCATTAATGCCTTTCCAGTGCGAGTTTCGATCACCAACGTATCCAGAAGGTATTTGCCAGTCGAAACACTCAGGGCTACCAACTCCCCACTTCTCGACCATAGAATGTCCTCAGCGAAAGAGGGTAGACCGAAGCCGGGGAGATCCTTGAACCGGAAAACCACCAAGCCGTCAGCGGTGCGAAGCTCGAAGTGATGCTCATGCCGGGCGGTATCACCGACATTTATGATCATGAACCGCCCATCGGGCGATTTGTGAGGTTTTGGATCGGTAGAAGCAAAAGTCCGCGAAGCCAGTATAGCCAGCAAAAGAACATGGAGTAGGCCTGATGAAGGCGAGATCATTATAGCGGCATCAAGGTTTTTTCCCTTCGGTTTGCAATCTAGCCTTCTCCTCCGCCTCGCGCTTCTGCATGTCCTTCGGATGCTTCGAGAACGACGCGAACACATCGCCGACGACGCGATCCGCGAGTTCGCCGAGCTTTTTGAGAATGATGGCCTCGGCTTCGGGCTTGAGTTTGGAGAGGTTGGGCTCGTAGCCGCCGACCTGGTGCGCGTCGGCGGTGGCGATGTAGCCGATGTTGCCGTTCGCGTAGCCGACGATGACGGGTGTGGCGCGGTCGGCGATGGCCTGTTCGAGTTTGAAGCCGTATTCGACCATCGGTTCGCCGGGCATCGTCAGCAGCAGGTAGGGCCCGATCTTCATCGCCATGAGCTCGGCTTTGACCGGCTGCTCCTTGCCGGGAAGCTCGATGACTTCGCTGGCGACGCGGATGGGATAGTAGGTGGCGCGTTGGGCGAGTTGCTCGCGCGTGAGGCTGAAGGCCGCGGCACGCACGACGGCGCCACCGAGGTCACGACCGGCCCACTGGATGTCCGCTTCGTCCGCGCAACGATACGGATAGCCGGGCAAATTCGGCCGGATGTCACCGGCGCAGCCCTGGATGAACATGGAGGCCGTTTTGCCGCCGTAGATCGACTCGACAAAGGTCTGCGCCTCGCCGGGAAAGTCGGCGGTCATCATCGGGAAGCCTTTCGGGTGCGGCTGCGAGCCTTTGTCGCCCCAGGTGAAGAAGCACGGATGGCAGATCGCGTGCATGAGGATGGCGACTGGAGTGAGCGACTGGCCGTCGTCGAAGCGCAGCACCTTCACGCGGGTATCGTTCGGTCCGTCGGGGTTCAGGCGCACCACCGCGCGGCCGTCGATGGTCTTGCGACGGTTGATGCTGAAGCTGATGCGGTCCTCCGCCATGCCGATGCTGACCGTGCGCATGTTCGCAGCGGCTTCTTTGGCGGCGGCGGCGAGCTTTTTGATCACATCGGAGGCCCAGCGCATGTTTTCCACCCAACCGGGGCCGGAGTGATTGTGCGAGGCGCAGATCATGATGTTCGCCGCCGGCACCCCGGTCTCCTTTTCGATCGCCGCGCGCGCCTGCGCCACCATGTCCTCCCACGCGCCGATGGTGTCGAGCGTGGCGATGGCCGCGCGTGTCTCCCCGTCGTCCAGAATGAGCACGCCCGCGCGCAGCGGATCGCGCACGCCGTTCACCACACGCGTGTGGCCTGCCACGGTGATGTTCGTCACCTCCGCAGGCGTGATGTCCACCTTCGCCGCACCCGCCTTGAGATTGGAAGTGACGGGGAACCTGCCGTCGATGACCTGCGCGCGCGCGACGATGGCAAAAAGGAGGAGAAGCGGCAGAAATTTCATGCGGTCAGGCATTACGCGCGCATGGCGCGGAACTTGCCCGGGCTCATCCCCGCGTACCGGCTGAAATGACGCGTGAAAGCACTCTGATCACACCAGCCGGTCTCGATGGCGATGTCGGCGAGGGATTTGTCCGTCTCCCGCAGCAGGCGCGTGGCCTCGTCGAGACGCAGCTTGTGCAGGAGTTGAAGCGGGCTCATTTGAAACAGCTTCTGCACGCGCTGCTCGAACTGGTACACGCTCAGCCCCGCCTTCCTGGCGATCTCCTCGATGCGCAGGCCCTCGGTGTAGCGCGCCTGCATCAGCTTCAAAGCGGAGGCGAGCTCCGCGTAGCCGGTGGCCTTGTTGCCGGGCGCGTTCAGATCGCGCGAAATGCCTGCCACGCCCGTGACACGGCCTTTGTCATCCCTCAGCGCCAGTTTTGTGGTGAGGCACCATCCTGCCCGGCCACCGGGGTAAATGTGCAGCTCGAGTTGATGCGCGACGCTTTGGCCGGTCTTGATCACCATTTCGTCCTGACGGGCATAACTCGCCGCCAGCGGCGCGGGGAAGACCTCCGAGGGCCGCTTGCCAATCAGGCGCGTTTTGTCACCCCCCGTGCAGCGCGCCGCCAGCGTCTGGTTGACCACCAAATACCGCCCGAGCGTGTCTTTGATGAAAAAGACGACATCCGGCAGCGCGTCGAACAGCGCCTCCGTCACTTGGGAATCGAGCGGAATTCCAGCAGGAACCATGAATTGGCTGAATTGGCAGTTGGGCGGCAAAAAAGCAATCAAGACCCGTCTTGATGCCCGGTTGATGAGTTATGACTCATGAATCAGGATTCCCAAAAATGGACCGGCGTGTTTCCGGCCGTCGTCACACAGATGCATCCGGACCAGTCCCTCGACCTCGCGGCGAGCGCGCGGCATTTTGAGGCGCTGATCGACTCCGGCATCTCCGGGCTCATCGTGTGTGGCTCGCTGGGTGAAAACCAGTGTCTCCAGCCTGATGAAAAACGAGCCGTGCTGAAATGCGCCATCGAGGTGGCCGCAGGCCGCGTTCCCGTTCTCAGCGGTGTGGCGGAGATGAGCACGCGCGCCGCCATCTCCTATATGCAAGATGGGGAAAAGCTCGGCGCGGCCGGCTTCATGATCATGCCGCCCATGGTGTATAAGAGCGACGCGCGCGAGACGGAGCATTGGTTCCGCACGCTCGCCAAGGCCACGCCCCTGCCCTGGATGCTCTACAACAATCCTGTGGGCTACCACACCGATGTGACGCCGGAAATGTTCGCCCAACTGGCAGATATTCCCAACCTGACCTCGATCAAGGAGAGCAGCGCCAACCCGCGCCGCATCACGGAGCTGCGCAACATGGTCGGTGACCGCTACCAGCTCTTCACCGGCGTCGATGACCTCATTCTCGAGTGCAGCATCCTCGGCATCGACGGCTGGGTGGCCGGCAGCGGCATCGCCTTTCCGAAAGAGAACCAAAAACTGTGGGAACTCACGCGCCAGGGCCGCTGGGACGAGGCGCGCGCGCTCTACCGCTGGGCACAGCCGCTTATGAAGCTCGACACGCACATTCACTTTGTGCAGTACATCAAGCTTCTCTGCCAGGAGACAGGCCTCGGCGCCGAATGGGTCCGCGAACCGCGCCTGACCATCACCGGCACCGAGCGCGAGCAGGTGCTGAAAATCATCCGCGACGCGCTGGCGAAACGCCCGGCGTGATCACGCCAGATTCAGCGCGCCGCCCTCGCACAGCTCCTTCTTGCCAAAGGTCTGCAAGTTGTGGCCCATGGCCTGGGCAACGGACATCCAGAGGCGGTTGTGCGCGGCTTTGTCGAACTTGAGGCTGCGGCCCATCTTGAAGCCGAATCCGCCGCCGAGCATGACGTAGGGGATGTTGTCGAGCGTGTGCGTGTTGCCTTTGCCGAGTTCGTTGGTCCAGACGAGCAGCGTGTTGTCGAGCATCGAACCATCGCCAGCAGGTTCGGGAGTCTCGCTCAGGCGCTTCGCGAGGTAGGCAAACTCGCCGGCGAACCAAGTGTTGATCTTCATGAGCTTCTCGTAGCTGTCTTTTTTGTCATCCGGATCGTGCGAGAGGCTGTGATGACCTTCCTCGACACCGAGCCAGCGCATCTGCGCCATGCCGACGCTGCGCATGTATTGCAACGTGGCCACGCGGGCCATGTCATTGGCGAGCGAGTTCACGAGCAGATCAATCTGGATGCGGCTGATCTGCGGGGTGTTGTCGTTCACCAGTTCAATGCTCGGATCCACGGCGGGCACGGGATGTGAGAGCTTGCCGACTTTGTCGGCATCGGCCAGATCCTGTTCGAGACTGCGCACGAGCGTCATGTGCTGCTCGAGCAGCGCCTTGTCGCGGGCGCTGAGCTTCGATGAGACACGTTTCAGGTCCTCGCGCACGTCGTCGAGGATGCTGACGAGGCTCTCCTTGTCCTTCATCTTGCCGTACACCTTCTTTAAAATCTGATGCGGATCATCAATCGGCGCCACCGGCTGGTTTGGCCCGGCGTAGCTCATGCGCGTCCACGGATCGGCGCGGTCGGGAACGGCCACGCCGAACTCAAGCGAGCCAAAACGTGTTTTGGTCTCCTGGCGGCTCTGGAGGAAGTTTTTGAGCTCCTGGTCGATGGAGATGTTGCTGGCCCATCCGGCGGGGTTTCCGCCGCCGCCCATGATGTTGCCCTTCATGAGCTCGTCGCAGGTGAGCAGGCAGCTCATGCCGCGCATGTGGCTGTCGCCATCGCCACGCACCTTGTTGGCAATGCCGTGGAGGATGAGCATCTGCTTCTTGAAGGGCTCCAGCGGCTTCAAAATGGATTTGAAGCTGAACTCGCTGCCTTCCTGGTCCGGCCAGAACTCGTTCGGCAGCGTGCCGTTCGGCGAGAACATGATGATCAGTCTCTGGCGCTTCTGCGGCGCGGGCGCGCCGGTGATGCTGGGCAGTCCGGAGAGGAAGGGAAACGCCCCGGCGGAGATGCCGAGATCGCGCAGGAATTGGCGGCGGTGGAGGTGTTTCATATGAAAGTAGTTACGAGGCGTGGTTGAACTCGGTTTGGCGTCATTTGACCTCCGCCGCCACGAGGGCGATGTCGATCATGAGCTTCTGAATGTGGCAGTTGTTGGCGGCGAAGGCTTTTTGGAGGTTGTCGAGCGTGGCGGGGCCGTAGGCGGTGGGCTCTTGCTTGACGAGGTGATGGAAGAGGTGGCGGATGAAGGCGCGGTGGCCGCCGGGATTGCCGGCGACGTAGTTCACGATGTCACGCGCTCCCGTGAGGCGGACGAGCTGGCCCTCGTGCGTGGTGAATTCGCTCACCGGGTTCACGGGCTTGTTGTTGTCCTTCACGCGCCAGCGGCCGACGGCGTCAAAGTTCTCCAGGCTGAAGCCCAGCGGGTTGATCATGCTGTGGCAGCTCATGCACGCCCCGCTCCGGGTCAGCTCGGTGATCTTTTCGCGCATGGTGAGCTTGGGATTGAAGCGGCTGTCCTCGAACACGACGGCCTTCTTCGGCGGCTTGAGCGACATGCCGACGATGTTGCGCGTCAAAAACACGCCGCGATGCACGGGCGAGGACTGCTTCGTGTAGGCGAGCGAGGCGAGCAGATACGGGTGCGTGACCACGCCGGCGCGTTGTTTCGGATCGAAGCCGACCCGCTGGAACTCATCGCCGGTGACCGGATGGCCGTAGAACTTGCCGAGGCGCTCGTTCATGAGGATGTAATCAGCCTGGAGCAGCTCGCGGTAGTCCGATTTCTCGCTCCACACCACCTCGTCAATGAATTGGAACAATGACTCGCGCAGGTCGGCCAGCAGCTCGGGTGTGAAGTCGGGAAACGCCTTCGGGTCCTTGCTGGTGCCCTCGGCGCGCTCCAGTTCCAGCCAATGGTGGAAAAAGCCGTGCAGCTTCGCCTTCGCGCGCGGATCGGCGATCATGCGGCGCGCCTCGGCCTCGATTTCGCCGCGTGTGCGCACTTTTCCGGCTGCGGCGGCCTGCATGAGCCTCTTGTCAGGGATCGAGTCCCACAAGGTCAGCGCCAGGCGGGCGGCATTTTCGAAGTCATCGGGCTTTTCGGCCAGATTCAGGTTCGGATAGAGAAACTGCGGTGATTTCAGCGCGAGCAACACGACGCGCTTCACCGCCGTTTCGGGCGTTTTGGCGGCTTTGAAGTGCGCTTCGACCAGGAGCTGCTTCAAATCATCGCCCAGCGGCCTGCGGAAGGCGGCCTCGACAAAGTTGTGCGCGAACTGGCGCAGCTTTTCGCCGCGATCCGGCGCGCCAGGCTTGGTTTGCGCGAGTTCGTCGAGCTTTTCGATGACATGCTCGGCGGTGGTGATGGCCGCGTCCGTCACCGCCTGGTCCCAGCCCTTGGAAATGGTCGTGCCGCGCGGATAGCCGCCGCTGCTGTCATCGGCGGGGAATTCCGTGCTGACGATGGTCAGCTCGCGCGGACGGTCCGTGCGCGTGGCGCTCGCGGGAAGCAGTTCCTTGACGCCGTGCGGCGGCTTCCACCAGAGCTCGATGGAGGCGGACTTCTCCTTGAACTTGAAATGCTCCAGCAGCAGCCGGTAGGCGCGTCCGCCGACGAGGAAGATGCTCTTCTTCTCCTCGCGCACCTGCGGCCCGGCGCTCACCCAACCGTCGATGAGGGCGTTTCCATCGGAGGTGTCGTTGATGTACAGGCGGAAGCCGTTCTCCGACTTCACCGCGAACTCATACACGCCCGTCTCGCGGGCCACGACGCTGCCCTCGAAGCGGTTCTCGAACTGCTCCGCCTCCAGCACGGCCTTGTCCGGGCTGTCCGCGCCCCAGTGGAAGGAAATCATGGGCTCCACCTTCTCAATGGTCTTGTTCGGGCGTTTCTTTTTGATGCCCTGCTTCGGCGTGGTGTCCACGGCCTTCTCGCCCGGCTTGGGGAGCTGCACGCCGCGATAAAAGGCCTTCAATCCCTGCTCGGTGCCGATGGGCCGGTCAAAGCCCGGCCCCATGCGGAAACGGCCCAGCAGGTCCATCACGCTGTTGCGGAACTGGTCGCTGGTCAGGCGGGCCAGATCCTTCCGCGGCGGATTGTTCCGTGCCTGGGCGTCGGGGGAGTAAAAGGCGTCGTAGATGTATTCCGCGATCAGTTTGGAGTCCTCCGCCGTCGTCTTGTCTGGATCATCCTCCGGCATGGTCCGGTCGATCTGCCTGGCGAGAGCTTCGACGGGCTTTTCACCCGTGAGCGGCTCGTCGTATTCGTCCTCCACGCCCTGCCCGCGGTCGCCATGGCAGTCGGCGCAGAGCTTTTGATACAATGCCTTGCCCGGATGCTCGGCGGGCGCGGCAAGGGCGCACGTTGTCAGCATCCACAGCGCGGGCCATGGGAATCGGTTTTTGGGAAATGTCGCAGCCATGGGGGGATTTGGGGGTGGCTTGGGAAGGATAAAGCCGCAATCACGGGCCTCTTTCAAGAAGCTGTCTCCCCGCCCTGGCAAACGCCCCGCGCTATGCGAACAGCCCGCAAATCTTGTAGATCAGGTAGCCCAGGATGCCTGTGGCCGGGATGGTCATCACCCAGGCCCAGACGATCTGCTCGACGAGGCTCCACTGGATGGCGTTGGCGCGCTTCGCCGCGCCCACGCCCATGATGCTGGTCGTGATCGTGTGCGTCGTGCTCACCGGCATGCCCATCGCGCCCGTGGCTGCCAGGATGGTCGCGGCGGTGGTCTCCGCCGCGAAGCCGTGCACCGGTTTCATTTTGACCATCTTGTGCCCCAGGGTCTTGATGATGCGCCAGCCGCCCGCATAGGTGCCCGCCGCCATCACCAGCGCGCAGGTGATCACGATCCAGGTGGGGATGCTGGCGGACTTGTCCTCGATCCGGAGGAACCCGAGCCACGAAGGCAGCCCGTCGAGGTCGCCGGCCGCCGTGGCGCCAAACAGCGTCAGCATGATCACGCCCATCGTCTTTTGCGCGTCCGCCAGGCCGTGGCCGAAGCCCATGTAGCCCGCGCTCAGGATCTGCAGCCGGCCAAAGGTGGAGTTTACCGTGCTCGGACGCCAGTTGCGGATCATGAGGAAGAGCAGCCCCATCACAACAAACCCCACGGTCAGACCCAGCAGCGGACTGGTGATCATCGGGATCACCACCTTGTGGTAGATCCCCTCCACCTTGCCATCCGGCTTCACGCGGGACCAGATCAGCACGTTCCAGTTTCCCTTGGCCGCCGCCAGGCTAGCGCCGATCAGCCCGCCCACCAGCGCGTGCGTGCTGCTGGACGGCATGCCGAACCACCACGTCAGCAGGTTCCAGATGATGCCCCCCAGCATGGCGCAAAACACCGTCAGCGTCGTCACTGCCACGATCTTGTCGTCCACCAGGCCGCTGTGGATCGTCTTGGCCACCGCCTGGCCGAAAAACGCGCCCACCAGGTTCATCCCGGCCGCCAGCACCAGCGCCTGGCGCGGCGTGAGCACCTTCGTGCTCACCACGGTGGCGATCGCGTTGGCCGTGTCGTGAAAACCGTTGATGTACTCAAAGGCCAGCACGACGAACAGCACCACAAACAGCAAAAAGAGGGCGGTCGTCATCGGGAGGAAGGTGCGGCTGCGATCAGGTGTACTTCAAAACAATGTGGGAGAGCACGTTCCCCGCGTCCCGGCAGCGATCGACCACCTTTTCCAGCAGGTCGTAGAGATCGCGTAGCATGATCACCCTCACCGGGTCGTGGCTGCCCTGGTACAAGTCCTTCAGCAGCGCCAGGATGTGCTTGTCCGCGTCGCCCTCGATCTGCTGGAGGCGTGCGTTGTGCTCCTTGATCTTCTCCAGGTGCATTTTCCGCCGCAGCTCGCCCACCATCGTCACCACGATGTCCACCGCCGCCTCCGTGAAGGCCGTCTGTTTCGAGAAATCCACCCCGTCCAGCTTCCCGGCGCAGATTTCATAGCGCTCGGCGATTTTTTCGACGGTCTTCGGGATCTTGTAGAGCGCGTTGGCCAGTTGCTCCACGTCCTCACGTTCCAGATCTGTCACAAAGGTCTTGCACAGCGCCTCGTCGATCTCCTGCGTGATCGCCTTGTCCTTCCGGCGCGTCTCCCGCAGGCTCTCCATGCTCGTGGAGCCCGCCGGTTTTGCCATGATGGTCTTGAGCGTGTGGACGCTGCTCTGCGCCTCCTTTGCGCTGCGTTCCAGCAGGTCATAAAACACGTCGGTTTTGCCAAAAAACTTCTGGAGGGAGATCATGGGTCAGGAGAGGGGAGGTCGGGGAAAAGCGCCGCATCAGAGCGGCAGGCCGGAGGGCTGTCAAAGGCTTCCCAAACGTCATTTGTGACGAAAATGTCGCCAATCCTGCGTTCAGCGTCCGGTTTTTTGATTTTCAGCGGGATACCCCCTCAAACGGCAATGAAACAGCTCCTCCTCACCCTCCTCGCCGCCATTCCCGCCTTCTCCCAGCTCCCGCTGGAGCTGAAACCGGGCACGCGCATCGCCCTGATCGGGAACTCGCTCTTCGATCGCATGCGCGACGACGGCCAGTTCGAGGCGCTCATGCACCAGCGCTTTGCCAAGGAGAAGCTCGTTTTCCGCAACCTGAGCTGGTCCGCCGATGAAGTGGCCCTGCGCCCGCGACCGGATGGCTTTGGCGACCTCAACCAGCACCTCACCGAGCACAAGGCCGACGTCATCCTCGCCGCCTTCGGCTTCAACGAGAGCTTCAAAGGCGAAAAAGGCCTCGCCGAGTTCGAAACGCTCCTCAAGGCCTTCCTCATCGAGCTGAAGGCCCATCGCTACAACGGCACCTCCGAGCCGAAAATCGTCCTCGTGAGCCCCACCGCCGCTGAGAAGCCGCACGAGCATCTCAACGCCCAAATCAAGCTTTACACCGACGCGATGAAAAAAGTCGCCGCCGCCGAGAAAGTGGCCTTCGCGGATGTTTTCGACATTCCGCCTTCCGAATTCCGCACTCCGCATTCCACCAATGGCGTCCACCTCAACCAAGAAGGCTACCGCGTTTTTTCCGAGCGCCTCTACAACCAGCTCACGCAGGAAACCCCGCCGAAGCTCAACGAAGCCGTCCGCGCCGCCGTCGTCGAAAAGGAGGACAAGTTCTTCCAGCACTACCGCCCGCTGAACTACTACTACATCAAAGGCGGTCGCATGGAGCCCTACGGCGTCGTGAACTTCCCCGGTGAGCTGAAGAAGCTTCTCCAAATGGTAGAAAACCGGGATCGTGTCATTTGGGACGCCGCCGCAAGCAAAGTAGCCGAGTCGCGCCGCGACTCGGAACCAAACGACCAGTTGCGGCGCAACTGGACTACTTTGGATGCCGCGCTCGAACCCCTCCCCACCATCACCGGAGACCGCCCCATCAACGAATGGCTCTCTCCCGCCGATGAACGGAAAGCCTTCAAAATCGACCCGCGCTTCGAAGTCAGCCTCTTCGCCTCCGAAGAAGACTTCCCGGAGCTCTTCGTGAAGCCCATCGCCATTCGGTTTGATGGCAAAGGCCGCCTGTGGGTCAGCACGAGCACGACTTACCCGCAAATCATGCCTGGCGAGGCCCCGCAGGATCGCATCCTCATCCTCGAAGACACCAATGGCGACCACCGCGCCGACAAATGCAGCGTGTGGGCCGACAAGCTCGCCATCCCGCTCAGCTTCGAGTTCGGGAATGGCGGCGTCTTCGTCTCTGACCAGCCCCACCTGACCTTCCTCAAAGACACCGATGGCGACGGCAAGGCCGACCACCGCGAAAAACTCCTCACCGGCTTCGGCACCGAGGACAGTCACCACGCGCTGCACGACTTCGTCTGGAGCCCCGAGGGCGATCTCATCTTCCGCGAGAGCATCTTCCATCACAGCCAGGTCGAGACGCCCTACGGCCCCGTCCGCGCCCGCGAGAGCAGCTTCTTCCGCTACACGCCCGCCACCGGCAGGCTGCTCGCCTTTGGCAGCTACATGAGCACGAACCCCTGGGGCATCACCTTCGACGACTGGGGCTTCCACGTCGGCAGCCATCCCGTCTTCGCCAGCGCCGTCCACGCGCTCAATGCGCCCTACCCCGACATCCACGTCCCCGCTGGGAACTACTTCCCGGCTTACAGCGGCACCTGCGGCCAGGAATTCCTCACCAGCAGCCACTGGCCGAAGGACTTGCGCGACAAAAAACACTTCATGCGCGTGCGCTACAAGCCCACCAACGAAGTCGAGCTGCACGAGTGGGTGGAGCACGACACGCACTTCGAGGAAAAGAAAGTCGGCATCGTCTTCCAGAGCACGAACTTGAGCTTCATCCCCGTGGACATCCAGCAAGGCCCCGACGGCGCGATGTACATCGCCGACTGGTACAACCCCGTCAAAGGCCACGCCCAATACTCCCTCCGCGACACCCGCCGCGACAAAAAATCCGGCCGCATCTGGCGCATCACCGCGAAAGATCAAAAACTCGAGGAAGCACCGAAGATCGCCGGCGCGAGCATCCCCGAGCTGCTGGAGCTGCTGAAGAGCGAGAACTACCGCACGCGGTATCGCGCGAAGGTGGAGTTGAGGGAAAGGAAACCTGGGGAGGTAATCGAAGCTGCTGAGCGAATGACGGCGCTAGAGCAAGTTGACCAGTGGGAAGATGAAGACTTCTCAAGACTGCGTGAAGCGATGTGGGTGGGCCTAAGCGTGGACAAAAGTTTCGCTCATGCCGTTCTGCCACTCTTGAACTCCAAGTCACCGAAGGCTCGTTCTGTCGCGACTCGTGCTCTTCGATTTAACATAGGTGAGTTCAAACATGGCTGGGAATTGCTTCACAAATCAGCAAACGACCCCAGCGGCCTCGTTCGCCTCGAAGCAGCCATCACAGCTAGCTACATCGGCAACGAATGGGCCTTGGAGGCCGCGCTCGATCTGCTGAAGCACCCGATGGACCCTTACCTCACCTACGCGCTGCGCACCTCGCTCGACAGCCACACGCTGCAGCCGCTTTGGAAGGGCAACACCGCCTTCATGCAGAAGCATCCCGAATTGGAAAAATTCCTCAAAGACAGCGAGCCCACCAAACCCGCCCTGATGGCGAAAAAGAAGAAGCCCGAGCCGCCGAACCCCTTCGACAACCAGCCCGGCCTGCAAACCATCACCATCAAGACCATCCCCGAGCGCCTGCTCTACGACCTGCGCGAGTTCAAAGTCGCCCCCGGAGCCCCCGTGAAGCTCGTTTTCGAAAATCCCGACGTCACCCCGCACAATCTCCTCATCGTCCAGCCCGGCGCGGCGGACGAAGTCGGCATGGCCGGCAACGAAATGGCCAAAACACCCGATGGCTTCGCCAAAGGCTTCATCCCCGACTCGCCGAAGATCCTGCACAAAACCAAGATGCTCAATCAAGGCGACCGCGAAGTCCTCCGCTTCACCGCGCCCACCGCGAAAGGCAAATACCCCTACATCTGCACCTTCCCCGGCCACTGGCTGGTGATGAAGGGCGAGATGATCGTGGAGTGAATGTAATCCAGGGCTTTAGCCCGCATCGTTTGCTGGATCTGCTTCCGTCAACGCCTCACCCAGTCACACCTCAACGAGCTAAAGCTCTGGAATACTTCCCCGGTCGCTGGCTCCTGATGAAGGGCGAGATGATCCTGGAGTGAGGGTGCCTGGATATCCTGTCAGCCCGGGTCCCGATCCTGCTTTTTCTTCCGCCCGTTCAAGAGCGCGCCGATCCAGGTGTAGCGCACAAGGTGCTCATAACTCACCAGAAGCACCGCGAACACGCCGCCGCAGATCAGCATGAACTTCACGCCGGAGGGCAGCGGCCAGCCGCGCATCCAGAGCTGAGCGGCGAGTACGAGCGGCAGGTGTGCCAGATACATCCAGTAGGAGGCGTCGGAGAGGTAACGAATCCACGGGCGCTCCTGGGAGACGAAACGGCGGAACAGCCCGATCATCGCCGCGCTCATCATCCAGACATAGATCACCTGGAGCAGGATCGCGACGAGGCGCAGCCTCGGGCCGCCGTAGGTCGCCGCGAGGCCGGCGGGATACACGAGGAGCAGCGCGAAGGGCAGGGTGAGCCACCAGCGGCGGCCCATGCGGTCGCTTTCGTCCTCGCTGTCGAAGTACAACACGCCGTAGCCGAAAAAGACCGCGTAGTAGGCCAGCAGATACAGCGGCGGCAGAAGGCTGGATGACGTGTCCGGCCCAAAATTCGGCATGTCACGGCCCATGAACCACGCCGGGATCATCGTCAGCGGAATGAGCCAAAGATGACGCAGCGGCGAGCTCACCCAACGCCGTGGTTTGGGCCTCCAGCCGACGCGGTTCGCGATCCACGCGCAAATCCCGAATCCGGCGGCCATCCAGCAGAGGAACCACAGGAACCAAAGGTGGCTGAAAACAGGCGCACGCGTCAAAAACAGCCAAAGTCCGAGCAACGGCCTGCGCTTCGTCTCCACCGGACCGCCGCCGAGCATCTCCCGCACCTCCTCACGCCCTTTGGCGAGTGTTTCCTCCTCCACCGTGATCCTCAGCGCCTGCATGATGAAGCGCGTGGTGTCCCAGTCCGCCCGCGTGGCATCGAGCGCCGTCTCCCCGCGTTCGTTCTTCGCTGTCGCATCCGCACCCGCCTTCAGCAGCAGCCGGGCAATGCTCGCACGGCCCAGGAAAGCCGCCGCATGGAGCGCGGTGCCGCCATCGCGGCCGGCTCGATTCACATCCGCCCCGCGGTCCAGGAGGAGCTCGACGACACTTGGATGCCCAAACAGCGTCGCGTAGGCCAGCGGCGTCACGCCCAGCACGGGATCGGGGGCGTTCACATCGCTTCCTGTGTCGGTGAAGCCCGCCACCTCCTTGTGATCGCCTGCCGCGCAGGCTTTCCACAGGGTCATGGGCCCGGCCCTGGCCTCAAGCGGCCTGGATCTCGCGGCCAGGCCGCCGATCCAGTGCATCAGCGGCCCGATCGTCACCAGCCCGAGCAGCAGCGGCAGGAAGACACGCTTGAAGCGATGCGCCACCACCGAGCGCAGCCCGCGCCGCCGCCAGAGCATGGCGGTGAAGAAGCCGCTGAGCAGGAAGAACAGCGGCATGCGAAAGCCATGCACCGCGCTGATGAGCAGATGAAACACACCGCTCGTGCGCGCGTCCTGCACCACCCACGGCCCGCCTGTGAAGGAAAGCGCGGCATGCAGCGCGATGCCCAGCAGCATGGCAAACGCGCGCAAAGCATCCAGATCGTGGCGGCGGGCGTGGGCGGCAGGGAGTTCCATGAGGCGTGGACGTAAACTGCCGCGCCCCGCGCCTGGTTGCGCGGTGTTTTTTTGTCAGCTCCGCAGTCCCAGCAGCGCTAGCGAGTCGCGGTGGATCATCGCCTCGATTTGATTCACATCGAGCCGCGGCAGCTTCGTGCCTTCGAGCATGTCGTTGAGCTTGCGGATGCCGTCGATGCTCGCGTTCACCGTGGTGAAGGGAAAATCGGTGCCGAAGAGCACTTTGTGCCACACGCCGTATTCCTGCACGAGCATCAGTGAGTTGTAGAGCTGCCACGGGCGGTAATGCAGCGCGCTGACATCGGCGAAGACGTTCTCGTGCTTCCGGATCGTCACGATGCACTCGCCCTCATACGGATGGCCGAGGTGCGCGAGGATGATCTTCACGCCCGGGTGCTTCACAGCGACGGGTTCGATCAATCGCGGCAGCGTGAAGGCCAGCGGCGCCTGCGCGATGAAGGTCGTGCCCATGTGCAGCAGCACCGGCAGGCCATTTTTCTCCGCATACTGCCACAGCGGCTCCAGTTTCGGGTCATCCGGGCTGAATCCGGCATACATCGGCAGCAGCTTGATGCCACGCAGGCCGAGTTCCTCGTACCCGACGCGCATCTCGCGTTCCCAGCCGTCCTGCGTCGGATCGATGGACATGAAGCCGATCAGCCGCTTCGCATCCCGCGCCACATAATCCGCCACTGTCTTGTCATCGACACAAAGGCCGCTCAGTTTGGCCTTCCCGCCGAAAACGATCGTCGTGGTGTCCTCCGGGGCTGTCGCACGATACGCCTCATAGGTCGCGCTCATGTCCACCTTCACGCCAGGACGCGCCCGACCGGCCTGCGTGATGAAATCGTCCGAAAAGTCGGCGGGAAAGTTCCAGGCGTGGGAATGGACGTCGATGATCATGGGAGGGCTGGAAAAGGGGATTGACGGGGTGCGTGGCGGGGGAGTAAAAACCCCGCATGGCACAGGAACGTGTCACCTTGAAACGCTTTCGCAGGCTCGCCCTGTCCGTGGCCGGGCTGGTGACCGCGGCATGCCTTGTCGTGATGACAGGCTGCTTTGGCAAGAAATCCGGGAGCATCTGGCAGTTGTCGCCGCCTTTGGTGGGTGCCGAGGACTTCATCCCTCCCTTGAAAAAGGACCTGCCGCCCGAGCTGGCAAAGGAACTCCAGGCGTTGCTGGAAAAAGAGTGGAACTGGCTGGTCAAGCCGCCTGCGGAGCTGTCTCCCGAGCAACTGGACATGGAATTTGCCGCGCTGCGCTGGGAGGTGGCGCGGAAGTTTGGCACCCACGATGTCGAGGGCGCGGTCAGCTACGCGCGCGCATCCCTCGCGCTCGACGAGGCGCATCCGGACCGTTGGGAGCAGCTCGGTGATCTTTACAACCTGTCCGGCAGCGTCACGGGCACCCAGGACGCGGCCAATGCGTATGACAACGCCGCTTTCCTCGACCCGGGTGCCGTGAGCCCGCGCCGAAAGCTGGCTGCCGCGCTGATGCTGCTGCAACGATCCCGTGAAGCGGCGGTGCAGTTGGAGTACTGCCTGTGCAAAGTGAACGGGCAGGAGGAGCAGGAGCTGCTCCCGCTGTATGCCGCGGCCTGCGCGGCGGCGGGCGAGTTCCAGCGCTGCATCGCTTTCTGCCGGGAAAGGGCCGGATCGGACACGAGCGGCGCGTATCGCGTGATGGAGGCGATTTTTGAAAAGGCGGCGGGCAATCGTGACAAGGCGCTCGAACTGCTCGGCGAGGCGGGCGGCGGCACGGCATCGACCCCGCTGGCGGAGTATTCGCGGACATTGAAGGCACGCTATGAAACGGAGGTGCCCAAATGAGCATGCCACTCGTGAGAACCTGCTTCCTCGGCGCGCTCCTTGTGGCCGGGCTGATGACGCGCGCGTCCGGAGCGCCGGATGATTTCCAGCTCGCGCTCAACGAGGCCAAGGAGCGTCTCATCCGTTATCGCACAGCCAGCAGGTCCAACGACCGCGCGGCGATCCATGAGGCTGCGCTGCGCCTGCAAGAGGACCCGCTGGCTGTACGACAGCTCGGAGCCTCGCAAACCGGCATCACCAAGGACATCGAAGCCCTGCAAAACGAGGTGCGGGAACGCATCCTCGTGCTCCTCGACGAAAGCGGCATCCGCCGTGACCGCGTGAGTTTCTTCAACGTCCTCCAGCCGCCGTGGGACACCGGTTTCCGGGTGGACTTGCGCGTCGTGCCCACGCGCGTCTCGCAGCCCTTTGCGCGTGAGGCGTATTACGAGCTCGCGACAGGGCAGAAGCCTCCGGGGGCCGCTGATCAGGCGGCCCGCGCGGAGTACCGGGCGGCGGCCATCCAGTATGGCGGGCAACTGGCCGCCGCGTGGGCGGGAACCTCCTATTTCGACCCGAATGACGACCGCCTCGTGGCCGCAGGGGTCAAGGACGCGCGCTTGCGCGGCCCCGTCCCGGCAGGCGAGTACACAAGCCCCGAGGCGCTCCAACTGGCTTCGGACCTGCGAGCTGACGGCAGACTGGGAGCGATCATGGACCAGGAGATCGAGGAACTGAAGCTGGCCATGCGGCAATTCGATGCGCAGGCGCGCCCTGCTGTGGAGGCGGCGGGCACGCAGGTGCCGCAAGAGTTGGCCGAAGCCCGGGAGATCGTCCGTCAAGTGGAGGCAGGGACGATGACACCCCCGCAGGCACGCGAGCGAATCGCCGCCATCGGCCAGACACCGGCCGGGATCACCCGGAGGGCCGCCGACGGGATCGACCGGGTGCAGGTGCTGCTCCCGCCGGTGGCATTGCCTCCTGCGGCTGGAGTTGGCGCGCCACCCTTGGGTGTCTTCAATGCCAACGTGGTTCAACGCCTCATCGGCCGGCGAATCGCAGCGCTGCTCCAGCGGCTGGACGCGGGACTTTTGACCGTGGCACAGGCGCGTGCGCAACTCGCCCAGATCAACGCCCAAACCCAGGCGCAACCCGCCGCAGGTCAGGCACCTCCCCCGGCTGGCGCGGTGCCGCAAGGCCAGACCAACAACTTCACCGCTTTGTTGAGAGCCGCGGCTGCCGCGCAACCCACACCACCCGCTGGCGGCGCGGCAGACGACCCGGCGAGATGGCGAGCTGCCGGCGCAGCAATGGCCGACGTGGCCATGGCACCACTACCACCCCTCACCGGAGATGTTCGAAATGCACAGGCAACCAACAATGCCGCAGGTGCGGGAAACACACGGCAGGCAGTTCCATTGTCGGAGGCAATCCGCCGCAGAGATCCCGATGCCGCCGTCTGGACTCTCCCCTCGCAAATCAATCAAAATGAACTCGCCGACGAGGAACTCCGCGCCGTCGCTGAGAATCGCCCGCCTCTTTATCCAGACAGCATGCTGAATGGAGCGCTGGCCGGGCCAGGAGAGCGTTTGTTGCTCGATGCCATCACGCGGTCGGGCGGCCGGCGGGGAGAGACCATCCTGCCGGGGTCGCAGGAGGAACTCGCGGTCGCTTGGGCGCGCAGCCGGCTCGTCGAGGCCATCCTCGTCATGGCGGGCATCACGCGCGACTTTCAATGGCATACCTGGAGCGCGGAGCTGACGGGCGCCGATCTGTCCCATGTCCTGGCGAAACTGGCCGGGCACTACAACAACGCGCGGCTTGCCATGGCCGACCTCTCCGACCGGGCTGCTCAGCGTCTGGGTGACACCGATCCGCTCGTTCTGGCCTTCCAGAAAAAAGTCTCGCGCCTGCCCGATCCTCCGAAGGTGCCAGTCCAGGCCCCTGCTCGTCCTCCGGAAGTGGCCGGAACATCATTCCTCCGCCCAAACAACTCCACAGCGGGCACCCTTCCCGCTCCTCCCAATCAGAATCCCAAACCGGCCGCGACGATGCCCCCCACACCGCCTGTGGCACCGGTGAAAGCGGCTGTCAAAGTACCGGATGTCACCAAACTGCTCAAAGCGGACGCCGAAAAGAAAATCGCCGAACTGAAGCTCAAGCTCGTGGTAAATGCAGGGAGCGACAAGCCGCCGCGCACGGCGAAGAAAGGCGAGGTTTATC
Organism: Verrucomicrobiaceae bacterium; assembly: GCA_015075365.1. GTDB lineage: Bacteria > Verrucomicrobiota > Verrucomicrobiia > Verrucomicrobiales > Verrucomicrobiaceae > Prosthecobacter. Next base: position 1,536,260 of record JABTUN010000001.1, on the reverse strand, counting down.
GACAGTCGCCTCCGGCAGGCAGCGAAGTCGTCGAAGGTGACACGATCAGGCTCGACTACTACGCCGGCATTCCTGTGGGCAAATACGTCGGCCTCAAAAAAGCCGAGGCCGAGGCTGCGATTCAAAAAGACGGCCTCAAAGCGAGAGTCCGCGAAGGTGACGCGGGCCAAAGTGCCGTCGAGGCCCTCCAAGTCTATGAACAAAGGCCGCAACCGGGAGACCTGGCTTGGTTCGACGACGAAGTGTCCATCGTGCATCACAAAGCCGCGGAGGAAGGATTCGCTGATGGCGATGGCGCGAAGGTCGATCCCCGGCTCGCCGCCGCGAAGGTGCATGACGGCGGTGATCCCACCGTGGCCTGCTACAAACTCTCCGAAGGCAAACGCTGCATCATTGCGCTGCCGACTCCAAAGATCGCCAACATGCAGACCGCGTCCCAGACCTGGGCCATCGTCAGGTATCCCAACGCCGCCGGAGCCCAGGCCTGGTACAACGAGAACGCCGCGCCCATGACCGCCAACCAGAACATGGCCGGTCATCGCGAGACGCTGACTCGTGACCCGGCGGGCGGCGTGATCTATTCGCGCAACATGAACCTGGGTGGCTACAAATCGACCGATCACATCCGCATCGCCATTTACCGCGAAGTCTTCATCATCATGTACGGCATGCATGAGCCGCAACCCGCCGCTGATGTCTCCCACGCCGCCGGGATCATGGAAAGAAGCCGGAAGCTCGTCGATGAACGCTTCCCGAAGCCGTGAGAAGACACCGGCGGCCTTCAAGAAGCTCAAAGAGCGGATCGACGGATGCTTCTCAGCGGATTAGTTGGACGCATGCTCCGGCTCGCCCTCATTTTCATCTTCACTTCGTCCCTTTTCGCCGCCGACCTCGTTTTGAAACCTGGCAACCTCGCCGCCGTGCTCGAACAAGCCCGCAAGGCTCCCAAACCGGTGCGCATCGTCATTGAGGAGGGCGTGCATCCGATCACGGAGACGATCACACTCGGCAAAGACGATTCGCAGGTGACTTGGAGTGGCAAAAACGCGGTCTTCATGGCCGGAAAGCCGATCACCGGCTGGGTCAAGGAGGGCGAGATGTGGAAGGCCACGCTGCCGGACAAGGCGTGGAAGTTTGAGCAGCTCTGGATCAACGGACGCCGCGCCACGCTGGCTCGCTCGCCGAACAAGGGCTTCTTCCACATCACGGAGGCGGTGGCGGCGGATGCGTTCAAGGGGCTCACGCAGAACATGAACTTCCATGCGTTTTGCATCGCGAAAGAGCAGTTCAACATGCTGAAGTCGATCTCGCAGACGGAGCGCGATGACGTTTTGCTCACCGTGACGCATGCCTGGGCCGTGGGGCAGTGCCGCATCCAGGAGTTGAACGATGAAATCCTCGGCGTGCGCATCAAAGGCCGGGCGCGGTATCCGTTTGTCGAGTTTGAGCCGGATCAGCGGTGGTGGGTGGAGAACTATCGCGCCGCGTTGGATGCGCCGGGCGAGTGGTTTCTCGACAAGGCGAAGGGCGAGGTGCTTTACCTGCCGTTGCCGGGCGAGGACATGCCTAAGGCGGAGGTCATCGCGCCGGTGGTGACGAAGTTCCTCGTGATGAAAGGCGCTCACGACGTGCGCTTTGAAGGCATCTCGTTTCAATACAGCCAGCATCTGTATCCCGCGGACGGCTTGCACGATGGCCAGGCGGCGACGACGAGCGAGGGCTGCATCGAGATCGAGGACTCGCGCGGCATTCACTTTGAGAACTGCGAGATCGCTCACACCGGCCTGCATGGCATCTGGTTCAAAAACGGCTGCGCGGATTCCTCGGTGAAGCATTGCCGCCTCCACGACCTCGGCGGCGGCGGCGTGTATGTCGGCGAGACGGGGCGTCCGGCGGATGCGCGGGTGAATCATCACATCGTCGTCGATGACTGCATCATCCAGCACGGCGGGCGCTTGCATCCGAGCGCGTGCGGCGTGGTCTTCACGCACACGCAGCACTGCGCGGTCACGCATTGCGACATCGGCGATTTTTATTACACTGGCGTCAGCGCCGGATGGAACTGGGGCTATGGCGACACCGCTTCGCGCGAGACGCTTGTCGAGAACAACCACATCCATCATCTCGGCTGGGCTTATTTGAGCGATATGGGCGGCTTTTATGGTCTCGGCACGTCTCCGGGCACGATCATTCGCGGCAATCACGTGCATCACATCGCCAGCCATCGCTACGGCGGCTGGGGACTCTACAACGACGAAGGTGCCACTGACACGCTGATGGAGAACAACCTCGTGCACGACACTTGGAACGCGGGCTTTCACCAGCACTACGGTTACTTCAACACCGTGCGGAACAACATCTTCGCCTTTGGCAACTCGGCGCAGATTCAAGCCTCGCGCAACGAAGCACGGCTGCGCTTCCGCTACCTGAACAACATCGTCGTGTGGGACCCTGCGTCGCCACTGCTCGATGGCGGCGAGTGGAACTGGAAGTTCTTCGACAAGATCGATCGCGGCGATCCGAAAGACAGCCTCGTCTTCAAAAACAACCTCTACTGGCCCACCGACGGCAAAATCCCCGCGAAGCTCACCAAAAGCCACTTCACCTGGGATGAATGGCGCAAGATGGGCCGCGACAACGGCAGCCAGTTCGCCAATCCGCTGTTTGAAGACGTCGCGAAACGTGATTTCCGCCTCAAACCGGGCTCGCCTGCTGAAAAGACCGGCTTCAAGCCCTGGGACCTCACCTTGGCCGGTGTGCGCAAAGCAGACGCAGCATGGCACGCACTCGCCGCAAAGGGTCACGACTACCCAAACTGGGACACCGATGCCAAACCGTGGCCCGCGCCGCCTTTTCAAGTCGATCAAGACTTCGAGCATGCCTCGCTCGGCATGATCGGCATCCGCGGCGCGAAGTATGACCGCGAAAACAAAGGCGAAAGCATTGGCGTGACCGATGAGACGTCGTCGCCCTTCACCCCCGGCGGCAAGCGCTGCCTCAAAGTGCAGGACGCGCCCGGTTTGAAGCACAGCTACGATCCCGTGCTCGACATTTACCCCACGACTTGGGAAGGCGGCACCTTCCACATCGAGTTCGACATCATGGCTCAGGAAGGCGCGGATTGGTTCTTCGAGATTCGCGGCAAAAACGGCGAGTTCGCCGCCGGACCGTATGTGCGCTGGCAGAACGGCAAATTCGCCCCCGGCCTTGATGGCAAGGCCGTTCCTTTCGAGGTCGCGCCGAACCAATGGCTGCATGTCGAACTCAACGCCGACACGCAGAAAGGCACCTGGACCGTCAACACCACCCGCCAGGACGGCGAAAAGAAGGGCTGGCTGACCTTCGCCGCCAAACCCGGCTGGACCAGCGCCAGCTACCTGCTCTTCAGCGCTCTCGGCACGAAGAAAACGGCGTTCTTCATCGACAACGTGAAGCTGGAGCAACGGTGAAATTGTGAATTTGCGAACGAGGCAGGAAGGGTTAAATGCGAAGCATGGAAGGCGGGGCTGAATGAGCAAAGGGGAGGTCCGGGCCGTCTCCTTCTGGCGCAGCGTGAGACAGTCGCTGCGCGGGGAGGAGCATGACTACACGGCGCTGCCGCTGAACCGCGCCATCATCCTGCTCGCGGTGCCGATGGTGCTGGAGATGATCATGGAGTCGCTGTTTGCCGTGGTGGATGTGTTCTGGGTCTCGCGGCTTGGCAAGGAGGCCGTGGCTGTTGTCGGCATCACGGAATCCGTGATGACGCTGATCTATGCGGTGGCGATCGGCATCTCCATCGCCGCCACGGCGATCGTGTCCCGCCGCATCGGTGAAAAGGAGCCGGAACTCGCCGCTCAGGCCGCCGGGCAGATCGTGCTGCTCGGCGTGCTCGTCGCGTCGGGCATCGGCATCGTGCTGGGTGTCTTCGCACCCGGCATTTTGCGGTTCATGGGCGCGGGGGAGGACATTGTGACGCTCGGCTCCGGCTACGCGCAGGTGATGCTCGGCGGCAATGTCACGGTGTTCATGATCTTCCTCATCAACGCCATCTTTCGCGGTGCGGGAGACGCGGTGATCGCCATGCGCACGCTCTGGCTGGCGAACGGGCTGAACATCGTGCTGGACCCGTGTTTCATCTTTGGTTGGTGGATTTTCCCCGAGATGGGTGTCGCCGGCGCGGCGGTGGCGACGAACATCGGACGCGGTGTGGGCGTGATTTACCAGCTTTGGCACCTCGCGGGCCATCACAGCCGCGTGAAGGTGCGCTGGCATCATTTCAAACCGGAGCGCGAGATCATCGGCGCGGTCTTGAGCAAGTCGGGCAGCGGCATCGCGCAGCTTCTCATCAGCACCACGAGCTGGGTGGGCCTCTTCAAGATTCTCGCCATGTTCGGCAGCACCGCGCTGGCAGGCTACACCATCGCCATCCGCATCGTGACCTTTGCCCTGATGCCCGCTTGGGGTCTGGCGAATGCCGGCGCGACGCTCGTGGGGCAGAATCTCGGCGCGGAAAAGCCGGAACGCGCGGAAGAGGCGGTGAAGATCGCGATGAGGCTCAATGTCATCGTGCTGGGTGTCGTCGGCACCGGATTCGTGCTCTTCGCGGGACCGTTGATCCATCTTTTCAATCCTGAGCCGGACGTGGCGGCCTTTGGCACGAGTTCGTTGTGGATCGTGAGCCTCGCGTTTCCGCTCTACGCCGCCGGCATGTGCTTCGAGGCCGCGTTCAACGGCGCTGGTGACACCTGGACGCCCGCGCGGCTGAATTTCATGTGCTTGTGGGCCGGGCAGATTCCCATCGCCTGGCTGCTCTCAACAACATTCGGCCTCGGTCCGATCGGCGCCGTCATCTCCGTGCCTGCGGCCTACTCGCTGCTTGCGCTCTGGAGCTGGGTCTTGTTCAAACGCGGGAAGTGGAAGGGGCAGAAGGTTTGAGCATTCATGTCCCATCATGATCATTCGTTGCCTCATCTTCCTCGTTGTCACCGGCCTGCTTTCCGCCGTCACGCCTGAGCAGGCCGTCGAAAAAGCGCACGACGAGCTGTGGCGGCGCTTTGTCGATGAGCATGACCTCATCCTCGACTATGTCGGCCTCAAGGGGGAGATCGTGAGGCCCACGGCGGAGGATTGCCGCGAGATGAAGCCGAGCGCGCTGAGCTGGGGCGTGCCGAATGAGGACGGGCCGATGTTCAACGGCCTGTATCTCGATGCGATGTGCAGCCGATGGCTGGTCACGAAGGATGACGAAGTTCGTGCCAAGGCACGGCGCTTGATCGACGGGCTCATCAAGGTGTCCACCATCGGCAAAACGCCCGGCTTCATCGCGCGCGGCATCGCCACCGATGGCAGGACGACTTATACCATGGGATCAAACGATCAGACGACGCCGTGGCTCTACGGCATCTGGCGTTATGTGAGGGATGGTCTGCCGGAAGATGACGCGGAGCGGCAGGACCTCGTGCGGCGTTTCATTGCGCAGGTGCGGGTGCTCGAAAGCCATGCGTGGAAGGTGCCCGCCGACGGGCCGCCGTCGAAGTATCGCGGTGATTTCGCCAAACCGACCTGGGAGGCCGTGCCGAGGCTGCTGTTCATCCTGAAGGCCATGCATGCCTTCACGGGCGATGCGTCGTGGCAGGAGCGCTACCTCGCCGCCGCGCATGAAAAGGTCGGCAAAGGGCAGCGCGAGCGTCTGGCCATCTGCCGCATCGGCATGGTCTTCGATCCCGGCCAGGGTGAGCGTCACTCCTGGACCGGCAGCGAGTCTGTCATCTGCGTGCGCGGCCTGTGGGAGATGGAGACGGACGATGCTTTGAAAAACGCCTATGCCGAAGGCCTGCGCCGTAGTGCCGGAGTGGCCGCGCAAAGCCTGCCACTCATCGAAAAGTTCGACGTGAACGGCACGGAGCCTTTCAACGTGGACTGGCGCGTGATGAACGCCGCGTGGAAACCCCAGCACAGCGAGGCGGATGCTGTCGCGGTCGCCCTCGCGGGCCTGAAGCTTCAGCACGCGGCCTCGCCGCGCATGCATATTGAGAAGGATTACCTTCGTGAGCCATGCTTCGCCGCGTGGGTGGTCACGCTATGCCCGGATCGCGGCTTCGTGCAGTCTCAACGCGCCGCCATCGAGCGCGTGATGACACACTATGATTTCACCCGCGTCTATTTGAGCCAGTTCTTCCCTGTGGAGTCCGCATGGTGGCGGATGCGGCTGCTGGAGCGGCCTTGAGCCATGCGGGCCGGAGAGGTCCGCATGGCTGCGCTGGTAGAACTCCAGGCGGGCTTATTTGGAAAGCACGGAGGCGACGTTGCCGACGATGTCCTTGCCGGGCTTCAGCGTCTTCGCGCCGGGCGTCCACTTCGCGGGGCAGGCCTCGCTGGGATTGGCCATGAGGTGGACGTTGGCCTCCATCTTGCGGACAAGCTCGCCCGCGTCACGGCCGACGTTGTAGAAGTTCACCTCGGAGGTGACGAGCTTGCCCTCGGGGTTGACGATGAAGGTGCCGCGCAGGGCGAGGCCGGTGGCGGCGTCATACACGCCGAAGAGGCGGCTCACGGTGCCGGTGGGATCGGCGGCGAGGGTGTACTTCACGTTCTTGAGCAGGCCTTCGGTGTTGCGCCAGACCATGTGGGCGAATTTCGTGTCCGTGGACACGGCGATGACATGCGCGCCCAGATCCGCCAGCTTTTCCTGCTGGTCGGCGAGGTCGGCGAGCTCCGTGGGGCAGACGAAGGTGAAGTCGGCCGGGTAAAACACGAGGATCGTCCACTTGCCGGCTTTCTTGATGTCGGCGAGCGACACTTTGCCGAAATCGCCATGCGTGGGCTCATAGGTTTCCATTTCGAAGTCGGGCACGATGGCGCCGACGGTCACAGGGGCGGAGGGTGTTTGCATGATTGCGCGGGTGTTTTTTGGGGGATGAACCGGCGCTCTTCCGGGCACCGGGCGCGCGTTCAATGCCTTCAAAACTTCGACGGTCAATCGCAAAGACGGCGCTTCACTTGCTCCGGAAAATTTCGCTCTGCACCACGCTGTGAACCAGGTCTCGCAGGCCATGGCCCTTCGCCTTCGACGCGGCGACGAGACGGTCGAGTTCCGAACGGTCGGAGAAGCCCATGGGACGGCCGGTGGCGAAGGTGAGAAGTTTTTCGATGACGCAACGGGCCACGCGGTCCTGTCCGGCAAGGAGGATCTTTTGAAAATCGCTCATGTTCGCAAAGGTCGCGCCGCCGGGCAGCTCGCCGGTCGCATCGACGGGCGGGCCGAGCTTGTAGCGGACTTTGCGGCCCTCCACCTTGAGATCGACACGGTCCCCCTGTTCGATGCTGCGGAAGCGGTCGCGCCAGCCGCCGATGACGTCGTAGTTTTCCAGCGCGAAGCCGGGTGGGTCGATGACACGGTGGCAGCCGTTGCAGGTTTCGGAGTTGCGATGCTTGTCGAGCAGCTCGCGCAGCGTGGTGGCGCCGCGGATGTCCGGCTCCACGCCGGGCACGCCGGGCGGCGGTGGCGGCGGCTCCATGCCGAGGATGCGGTCCATGACGAAGACGCCGCGCACGACGGGCGAGGTGTTGGTGCCGTTGGCGCTGACCTTCAGCACGCTGGCCTGGGTCAAAACACCGCCGCGCCTGCTGTCCGGCGGCAGTTTCACCTTTTGCAACGCGATGCCGCTGACGCCGGGAATGCCGTAGTGACGGGCGAGGCGGTTGTTGAGCATCGCAAAGTCACTCTGGATGATGCTGGCGATGCCGAGGTTGCTTTGAACCAGCTCGGTGATGAAAGCGCGCGTCTCGCGCAGCATGGAGTCGAGCAGAAGCTCATCGTACTCGGGGTAGAGCTGCTTGTCCGGCGTGGTGAACTCGATCTCACGCAGATTGAGCCAGCCGTCGGTGAAGTCAGCGACGAAGCGCTCCAAAGTGGCCGCTTTGAGCAGGCGCTCGGTTTGCGCACGCAGGACCTCGGGCTGCGTGAGCCTCGCGGCGAGCAGCCCGGCGTCTGGAGCGCTGCGGGTGAGGAAGTAGCTGAGGCGGGAGGCAAGCTGGAGGTCGTCGAGCTTTCCCGCGGGCTCCTTGAGGAAGAGAAACTCAGGCGAACAAAGCACCGCGATGGCGGCGGTGCGCATGCTGGCGAGAAAGTCGCGGCTTTCGGCGAACTCGGCGTCAAAAAGCTTCACATATGGCTCCACTTCCGCCTGCCTGGCCGGGCGGCGGAACGCGGCGGTGATGAAGGCAGGGAGCAAGGTGCGCGCAACACCCGCCGGATCGGCGGACTCGGCGGTGAAGACAGGTTTGTAGCCCGCCTTGCCGCGCATCCAGGGCTTGTCTGGCATGACTTCCTTGAGCGTTGCGTCTCCGAGCAGCATTTTCTGGCCGCGCGGCGGCCATTCATCGATGAACGGCCCTTCGAGCTCGACGGAAAGCAGCGCGAGGCCTTCTCCGGGATACTTGTCCGGGCCGTCTTTCGACGGCGAGTGACCATCCGGTCCGTTGAGGCCCTGCGGACTGATCCAGATGCCTTTGTTCGCGTCGAGATGCAGCGTGACTTCAACCGTGCCGGGCTTGCCGACGGGCAGTTCGTGAAAGCTTTGCGTGACGTTGTCGGCATTGCGGAAATTGAAGCTGCCGGTGATGAGGGCAAAAACGGCGGGTTCCTCGATCTGGTAGCCGTAGCCGGTCACGCGTAGTTTGTAGGTGCCTGCGTGCCGGGTGCGCAGATTCGGGATCACCGTGCTGGGGAAGCCGCCGTTGTTGAAGACGACGATCGCGCCGTCGTCGCGCTTCAGCCAGTGCTTGCCGATGTTGTCCTTGTTGCGGTCGCTCTCAAGCGTGGCGGTCTGCCTGGTTGTCTCCGGACGTTCGGCGGCATAAAGCGCGGCATTGAGCGCGGTCTCGGCCGCCTCCATGTAGCGCTGCATCTGGATGCCGGAGATGGAGAGCGCCTCGCCGATGTTGTCAAAGCCCTGCGCCCGGCCGTCCTCCGGCAGCGAGTCGATGATGTTCACCTTCACGCCGAGGAGGTCGTTGATCGTGTTTTGATACTCACGACGGTTCAGGCGGCGCAGGACGGTGCCTTTTTGGGTGTTCGACTTCGCCACGAGGTCCGCTCCCAGCGCGCCCATGAAATCCTGCACGGCATCCTGGGACGGCTGCTTCTTTTTCGGCGGCGGCATTTCACCCGCGGCGACGCGGTCGAAGACGCGCACCCATTTTTTCAGCGCCGCGGCGTCGCTGCCGTCGGTGGAGAGCGCGGTCAGGTCCAGGCCGCCCTTCTTCATCCCGCCATCGTGGCAGTCGAGGCAGTTTTGCTCCAGAAAGGGCTGGATGGCCGGAATCGCTGCCGATGCGGAGGCAGAGGCAAAAAGCAGGACAAGCAGGGACTTCATGTTCACGCCTGATTGATGTCGAGCACGCCGGTGCTGAAGCCGAACTTGTCCGTCTCCACGCCCATGCGCCGCGCCAGAGAGACGAAAAGATTCGAGAAGACGTGCTTCTCCTTGTCGATGGCGATGTGGCGGCCGTGTTTGAAACCGCCGCCGGCGAGGACGAGCGGGATGTTCGCGGTGCTGTGCGCGCTGGCGTTGCCGAGGTTGGAGCCGAAAATGACGGCGGTGCTGTCGAGCAGGGACGCCGCCTTCAATTTCGCCAAAAAACCGGCGAAAGCGGTGAACTCGGCGGTTTCGATGACTTTCAGCTCGTCGATCTTCGCGGGATCCTGGCCGTGGTGGGAGAGATTGTGCCAGTCGTTCTTCACGCCTTCGATTTCAGGCACGGCGTTCATGCCGCTGAGGCGGAGCGTGATCGTGCGCGTGCTGTCAGTTTGCAGGGCGAGCACGATGAGATCCTGCATAAGCTTCATTTTGCCGATGGCGTCCGTGCGGCTCTGGATGTCCGTGGGCGGCTTCGCGTCGATCCTGGGCTTTGGTTTCTGCGCCCATTCCTCGTTCTGCACGAGGCGGCCTTCGAGGTCGCGCACGGCGCTGAAATACTCGTCGAGCTTCTCCTGGTCGCGCTTGCCAAGCTCACCGTGGAGTTTTTTCGCCTGGCCCATGACGGTGTCGAGGATGCTGCGACCGCGTTTCAGGCCGCGCACCTGCGCGGCGATCTCCGCGGGCGTCCCATCGACAAAAAGCTGCTGGAAGGCCTTGGAAGGGGAGCTTTCCGCCGGGAGCGGCACGCCGCTGGCGCTCCACGACAGCGATTCATTGCCAGTGCCGAGGATGAGGCTCGGAAACCGCGTCTGCGAGCCGATGCGCTCCGCGATGAGCTGGTCGATGGAGATCGTGTTTTTGAATCCGGCGAGTCCAGGGTGCTTGGCGGAGGTGAGCCAGGTCATCTCGGAGGTGTGGCCGTTCGCACCATTCTGCTCCTCATGCTGGAGGCCGGAGATGACGGAAAAATCGCCCTTCAGGTCCTTCAACGGCTCGAGGTAAGGCGTGAGCGTGTAGTCCGCCCCGGTTTCCTGCGGAAACAAAAAGGGCGTGTGAAAGCCGAGCGTGGCGCACATCGCCAGAAAGCGCGGCGGCGGATTCGCGACGGCGGCCTGCGCCCGTGTGGCAAACGCGGGCACCATGGCCTCAAGGAACGGCAGCGAAAGGATGGTTCCGGAGCCGCGCAGGAAGGCCCGGCGGTCGAGATGGCGTTTGGTGGCGGTGTGCATGGCTGTTGGGAACGACAGGGCGGGAGTTTCTCTGACACCGATTCATGACGCGCCTTCAATCATGCGCGTTGGAGCGGTTCCGCCGCCGCCTCGCGATCACCGCGGCCAGCCCGGCGGCGAGCAGCAGGGCCCGTGAGGGCTCCGGCACCACGACGATGTTTCCAGACGTGGTGAAGCGGCTGAAGTCCCACAGCAGCCCGGTGCCGGTGAGATCAGGCAGGTTGAGGTCCGCGCCTTCGTCGCCATTTCCCACGAGGTAGCCGGTGTTGAAGTTGAATCCGGTGAAATTGGCCGTCACCAGCGTGCCCCAGTCGAGGAGATGGAAGACCTGGCCGCCCTGCGGGGTGAATCCGCTGCCGACGACCTGGAGCGCGCCGGTGGCAGTCAGGAAATTCAGCGTGTAGCCGGTGCCGGTGTCTGGATTGGTAAAGAGGAGGCGGTCGTGCCCGCCGGTCCCGCTGATGCCGTCCACCCAGGTGTTGTAATCAGTGCTGCCGATGGTGAATCCGCCAAAGGAGGCATCCACATGGGTCGCGCTGGTGATGCCGAGCACGATGGTGCCCTGAAGGTCGTGCGTGGCACCGCTGGCGCTGGCGGGCGTGAAGGTCAGCGTGCCGTGGCTGGAGTCCGCGGGGCCATCCCCGGGGCGCAGCGTGGAGCCGTCCGCGAGGGTGACGTTCGTGCCGCGCACGATGCCGGTGCCCAGGATGGTACTGCCGCTGGCGACGTTGACATTTCCCGTGCCGGTCTGGCCGACACCAGCCTGACCGACCTGGAGCGCGCCCGCGTTGACGTTGGTGGCGCTGGTGTAGGTGTTGGCACCGGTGAGGACGATCGTGCCTTGGCCTTCCGTGCTCAGTCCTGCGGCGGCAGTGCCGCTGATCACACCGGACAGTGTGAGCGTGCCGCCGGTTGGCGCGGCGACGTCGAATTCACCCGCAGTGCCGTCCAGAATGCTGATGTCGCCGGAGTAGGTGGCGCTGGCCGCGCCGTCCTGGAGGCGCAGCACCTTGTTGCCGCCGGAATTGGTCACGCTGAGCGCGCGGTCGATGGTGATGCCGTCCGCCAGTTCCAGCGTGCCGCCCGTGTTGTTCAGGGCGACGCCCGCCACCGTGCCAAAGGCCTGGTTGTGCGCCGCGCGGATGACGCCGGAGTTGATCGTGGTGGTGCCGTCGTAGGTGTTCGCGGCGGAGAGCACCAGCACGCCCGCGCCGCTCTTGCTCAGGCCCGCGGCTGCCCCGCTGTTGCTGATGACGCCGGAAACGAGGGTGTCATCAGCCGCGTTGGTGCTGTCATTGATGGTGAACGTGCGGGTCGTGCCGTTGAGGTCGATGTTCACGGAGACCAGAGCGGTTGCATTGTGAAAGCCGCTGGCTCCCGAGTTGTAGGTGACGTTGCCACCGAGTTTCAGCACGCTGCCGCCTACGGAGTCGATGATCTGGTTGACGGAATTCGCCGCCGTGCTGCCAGTGGAGCTGAGGTTGAGCGCGCCGATCTCATCGCTGTGGCCGGCGAGATCGAGCGTGGAGGCGCCGCCCACACGTTGATCGAGGGAGAGCGTGGTGTTCGGCAGGGTGTTGGCAGCGCCGAGCTTGAGGGTGCCCGCGCTGATGGTGGTCGTGCTGTTATAAGTGTTCGCGCCGGAGAGCACGAGCGTGCCCAGCCCCGCCTTGGTGAGCCCGGCGGCCGATGCTCCGCTGTTGCTGATCGCACCGGAAACCACCAAGTCCACCGCCAGCGTGGTGTTGTCGTTCACGGTGAAGGTGCGGGTCGAGTTGTTGACATCGAGGTTGGCGGAGATGAGGCCTTGGGCGTTCTCAAAGCCGCCGCTGCCCGTGTGGTAGGTGACGTTGTTCGTGAGGCGCAAAATGCCGCCGCCCGCCGTGTCGATCACGCTGGAGGCGTTGCCCGCGACTGTCGTCGTGGTGGCGCCGAGGGCGAGCGCGGCGATGGTCTCGGTGAATCCATTCAATTCCAGCACGCCCTTGTTGATCGTGACGTTTTCTGCGTCGGGTATGACCTGCGAGGCACCCAGCTTCACGATGCCGTTGTTGATGTTGAGGGTGCTGGTGAAGTCATTGGCCGCGCTGCCGAGCGTGAGGGTGCCCGCGCCGTCCTTGTACACTTGATCGACCGGATTGGTGCCGCCGGAGCCGATCCTCCCGGACGCGATGTGATCGCCATCGCCGCCGAAGGTGATGTCACGGGAGGTGCCGCCAGCCGTGATCGCGCCGACGGTGAGCTGCGAGCCGGCGTCGGCATTGATACGCGCATCTCCGGCCAGGTCGATGACGCCCGTCCAGGCATTGATGCCGCTGACGCTGCGCAGCGCGCCGGTGGCGGCGGGCCCCGTGCCGTTGAGCAGCAGGCTTTCCCCCGCCACGGTGATGCCGCCGTCAATTTCGAGCGCGTCGCCGCTGTTCACCGTGGTGCCGCCGGCCGTCGTGCCGAGCGCGTTCGCGTGCTGGATGCGGACGATGCCGTCGCCCACGGCAAACACATCCGCAAAGGTGTTGTGCCCGCTCAGCACCAGGCGGCCTGTGCCGTTTTTGGTGAAGGTGCCGGCGCCGCTGTTCTGAATGACGGAGGAAACGGTGAGATCCGCATCCACGCCCGCGCTGTCGTCCACCGTCCAGGTGCGGACGCCGTTGAGATCGACCGTGCCGCCGGTCAGGAAGGACGCCTGGGTGTTCACGTTGTCATTGGCGGTCAGGTTCCCTGTCAATGTCAGCGTGGTGCCTGCCGCCAGCGTGATCGTGGCCGCCGTCGTCTGTGCGGTGGTCGTGGTGGAGCCAAAGGTGACGGTGCCGACGGTCTGCGCGGTGTTTTGAAGTTCCAGTGTCCCCTGCACCACCACCACATTGCCCGCGCCGAGGCTGCCAGTCGAAGTGGTGCGCAAGATGCCGCCCGCCGTGTTGACCGTGGTCGTGCCGGTGTAAGTGCCCGTGCCCATGAGCCTCATCACATTCGTGCCGGTGTAGGTGAGCGACTCCGCGCCGGTGCCCGGCCCGTCCGCCACCGCGCCGGTGATGTCGATGGCGGCGGTCCCGGTGAAGGTCTGCGTGCGGCCCTGGTTGTTCTCACCCAGCACCAGCCCGCCGAGCACCAGTTTGTTGCCGCTGCCGGCATCGTTGACCGTGGTGGTGTTGGAGTTGGTGAAGCTCAGCACGCCGAAGGTCAGCGTGCGGCCGGTGCCGTTCAGCGTGATCGTGCGCCCGCCTGTCGTGGAGGCCGTGCCGTTGGCAAAACTGAGGTCATGCCCGCCGCCAAACGCAAAATTGCCGTCCAGCGTGACCAGATTGGCCGTCGCCACCGTGATCGCGGCACCGCTGGTGTTGTCGATGGTCCCCGCGTTGATGTCGAGCGTGCCGGAGCCGATGGCATTGGCGTGGTTGATGTTAAGAGTGCCCGCACTGAGCGTCATCAGGCTGGTGGTGCTGGAGCCGGCCAGCGTCAGCGTGCCCGCGGCGTTGTTCAGCGTCGTGGCGCCTGTGTAGGTGTTGCTGCCGCTCAATTTGAGGCTGCCGTTGCCTGTGTAGCTGAGATTGTCCGCGCCCGTGCCCGGTCCGTCGGCCACCGTGCCCAGGATCTCCACATCCGCGCTGCCGTTGAGGGTCTGCGTGCGCGCCTGGTTGTTTTCCGCCAGCACCAGGCCGCCGAGCACCAGCTTGTTGCCAGTGCCGTTGTCATTCGTCGTCAGGGTGTTGGAGTTCGTGGCGCTCAGGGTGCCAAAGGCGAGCGTTCTGCCGGTGCCATTGAGCGTGATCGTGCGGCTGCCGGTCGTCAGCGCGGTGCCGTTGGCAAAACTCAGGTCGTTTGTGCCGCCGTAGGTGAAGCTGCCACCCCAGGTGACCGCGTTCGCCGTGCTCAGCGTGATCGCCGCCCCGCTGCTGTTGTCGATGGTTGTCCCGCTGCCGATGCTGAAAGCCCCCGTGCCGATGGCCGAGCTGGTGCCGCCCGTGCCGGCGTGGTTCAGGTGCAGCGTGCCGCCGCTGAGCGTGGTGCTGCCCGTGTAGGTGTTCGGTCCGGCCAGCACCCAGGTGCCCGCGTTTTCCTTCACCAGGTTCAGCACGCCCGTCGCACCATCGGTGTTCTGGATCACGCCGGAGATCGTGTTGAGGCCCGTGTTCGTGCCGCCCAGCGCCAGCGGGCGCGCCACCGTCACCCCGGCCACGGTTTCATTCAAAACAGGCGCGTCGAGCAGCAGCGCGCCCGTGCCGCTGGACCGGATCGTTGCGCCGCTCGTGTGCGTGGCCCCGGTGGTGCCGATGCGAAAGGTCCGGTCCGAGCTGTCGCCGCTGCCAACGTATTCCAGAATGCCAGTGCGGAACTGCGTGCTCATCAGGATGGCCACACCCGCCGTGCCATGGCCGATGGAACTGTCCTGGCCGAAATCCGCCAGCTTGGTCACGCGCAGCACATTGGACTGGATGTCGAGCTGGCCGGTGAAGGTGCTGTTCACCGCTGTCAGCGCCAGATTGCCATCGCCGGACTTGATCAGTCCCCCGCTGCCGCTCAGCGCCCCGCTGACCGTCGCCCCGAGGAAGCTGCCGCCGTTGGAGCCGCCGATGCTGATGTTCCGCGTGGCGCTGCCGAGGTCGATCGAGTTCTGGAAATCCAACATCGCGTCCGCCGTCACATGACTCAGCGTCAGGGTCTGCCCGGTGGTCACAAATCCACCCGCCCCCCAAACCAGCTGCGCTCCGGCGCCGCCGATGTTCACGAAACGGTCCACGCCATACGCGGCAAAGCCACCACCGCTCGTCCATTGCACCTGCTCCACCCCGGTGCCGAGATCCCGCGTGAAGTTTCCGCTGGCAGCCGTCAGGCCAACGACGGCCCCGTTGCCAGCCAGGCGCAGATTGCTCGTCCCGCCTGTCACAGCGGTGCCGCCCGGCAGCGCGTTCGCATGATTCAGCAGCACCACGCCGTCGTTCACCCGCGTCTGCCCGGTGTAGGTGCTCGCCGCCGTCAGGCTCAGCACGCCCGTTCCATCCTTGCTGAAGGCCCCCGTGCCCGTGCTGTTCGTCAGGCCGCCGGTCAGCACCGCGTCGATGCGCGCCGGGCCGTTCGCGCCGCCGTTGTTCCCGTCATTCACGCGGATGCTGCGTGTGCCGCCGTTCAGGTCGATGGGGTTCTGAAAGTCCAGCGTGTGCGTCGAGTCCTGCGTGTCGGTGCCATTGCCGTAACCGAACACCAGCGTGAAGTTGTTCGGCACAAAGCCGCCCGCGTCCCACTGCACCGTGGTGCCCGCGCCGCCCAGATTCACCACGCGGTCCGCCCCGAAGGCCGCGAAGCCGCCGTGCCCCGTCCACTGCACCTGGTCCGCGCCCGTGCCCAGCGCGCGGGTGAAGTCCCCCGCGCCCAGGCCCAGGATCGCCCCGCTGTTCACCGTGCCTGCGAAAGTCAGCCCGCTCGTGCCTCCTGCCGTGCCTGTTCCGCCCGGCAGCGCGTTCGCATGCCCCAGCACTAGCACCCCGTTGGTCAGCGAGGTGCCGCCCGTGTAGCTGTTCGCGCTGTTAAGCGTCAGGCGTGATCCTCCGGCCTTCACGATCCCGTGCGCGCCGCCCGTCTCGCTGATGCTGCCGTTGACCGTCAGGTTGTGCGTCTTGTCGCCATTGTTGTTCGTGGTGATCGTGCGCGTGTCGTTCAGCAGCAGATCCAGCTCGATCACGTCCGTGATCGTCGCGTTGAAGGCCCCGCCCGTCACCGCGTTCGTCGTGATGTTCCCGCCCAGCGTGATCCGGCTGCCGCTTAGGGTGAAGGCGGAGATGTTCGGGTTCGTGTTGTTCAGAAACTCCAGGCCGCCCACCAGCGTGTCCGCCGCCAGGTTGTTCACCGGCGTCAGCCTCGTCGAGCCGCCAAACTGAAGCGTGTCCCCGGCTGTGAAGGCCGTGCCGCTCCAGTTCAGCGCCGTGGACCAGTTGTCATCCGTGCCGCCACCGTTCCATAGCAGCGTGGCTCCAGGGAGCGGGGTTCCGAGAATTAAAAGACACCACAGCGCGCGCATGGATGGGGTGGTCATAGGTTGGTGGAGGAGATGGGCAGATCCTGCCGCCACACCGGGAGTGGCGCGGCGGCATCAGGACGCTGCCATGACGCACGACAGGCGCATTTCTTGACAAGATTCTACAAAAGATTTCGCCACCGGCCCCGAATGAGGGCGGTTCACTGGGAAAATTTCGGCCCCTCCAGGGGGCTGGCTGCCCGGCATCGCGCGGCAGACTCCTCACTTCTTCTCCAGCCTCACATAATCCAGGCCGACCATGTTCGACGGCACCGCATCTGGATTCGGCGGCGCGAGGGTGAAGGTGAGTTTGTGCTCCCCTGCGGTCAGCTCGTGCGTGCCCCATTCTTTTTCACCGGTGTGGATGACCTTTGGTGAGTTGAAGCCATCAAACGACGACGCCACCGGCTTCCCATCCAGCGTGATGCTCACCACGCCGTAGTCGCGGGCCATGGTGAGAGCGCCGTAAAGCGTGTACTTGCCGGCTTCTTTGACGGGAAGGGCGAGCGTGAGCTTTTGATCCGGCTTGCCGCCGGTCCACCAGAGCTGCGCCGCGCCGCTCCAATCGCTGCCGAAGCCGCCCATGCCTTGTTTTTTGGCGTTTCCGCCGGTGATTTCGAGGACTTTGAGGGTTTCGCCTTCGAGCGCGCCGGGGATGGTTCGTAGTTCGGCCTTTAGGCCGTCCGGACGGGCTGAAGCCCGAACTACAGTGCTGCCGCTTTGCAGATACTTCACCAGATCCACCACCATCTCCGGCTGCAAAGCATCAAACAGCCCCTCGGGCATCGTGCTGAGCTTCGAGACCTCGCGCTTGGCGATGTCCGCCTGCGGCAGCGTGAACTCGACGCCGCCCATCATGGCGATCTTCACCGCCGCCGCATTCTCCTCTTTGATGACACCACTCATCACCCGCCCATCCTTCATCGTGAACAAATTGAGCTGGTAGGCCTTGCCGATCACGGCGTTGGGATCGAGCACGTTTTCGAGCAGGTAGTTCAAGTCGGCGCGATTGCTGCCGGTGATGTCGGGGCCGACGTTTTGGCCTTCGCCGAAGAGTTTGTGGCATTGGCCGCAGGTGGCGGTGTAAAGCATCTTGCCCTTCGCGAGGTCGCCTTTGGCCAGTTTGGCGGGTGTGAGGAGGTCGCGATACTTCTTCGTGCGCTCGGCGAGGTCGGCTTTGGGCGCGTTGACATCGCCCCAGGCGGATTTGATGAGGGCGTTGATCTCTGTGTCATTGAAAGCTGCGCAGGCTGGGTGCGGATCTCCAACGAAGGCACCGATCTCACCAAAGTGGTCATCGCCGATGCCGTGCAGTTCTTTCCCGTGGAAAAGAAGTGACTCAAGCGCCGCCACGCCGCCTCCACCACCACAAGATGAAGTGCCCCAGCCCGCTGAACATGAACTGCGGGTCCACCCAACCCCCGATGACGTAAAACGCGAAGAAGTAAGCACGGCAGAAACCCCACACGCCAAGCGCGAGCAAACCCGCCGTGTGCCAGCTCCAATTCTCGACCAGCAGGATCCCGGCCGAGAGAAAGCCGATGAACAGAAACAGCCAGGCCTTCAGCGATGGCTTTGGTGGAGTGGAGGTCGCGATGTGTCGTAAAAAATAATGACTGACAAACGGGGGGGCTTTAGCTACAAAGCGGAAATTCCACACATTTTCCTGCCCCCTGCCACCTAAGTCCTAAAGGATATTCCCATGTCGTCACTCCTTCGTTTCGCCCTCGCCGCATTTCTTGTTGCATGTTCGTTCTCTGCTCCTGCTTGGTCGGCCGTGGTAAAATCGGCCAACAGAACGGGAGTTGCTTGGTTCTTGCATGACTCACCGGCCAAAATGGTTCGCTTTGACATGAACACCCGCCTTTGGCTGACAGATATCGTGCTTCCTGCGGCGAGAGGTGCGGCTACCACTTTCCATGTTGATGCAGATGGCGTCTTTGTCGCCTACGGCTCCAGCGTCTATCGTTATAGCCTGACCGGAGGATCGGAAACGCACTTGGTCACCGCGCCGCAGACAGTTCAGGCCATTCACTCCGACGGGAATCTCCTCTTCATCAATCACTCTTCGGGTCTCTACGCTAGGTTTATCAGCATAAACAAGACGACCAATACTCAAATCGCGACCTTCGAGAATTATGTAGACAGCATTTACGGTTCGGAAATAGCCGTTTCGATGAACAAGATGTTTGGCCGAACGCAGGGGATCAGCCCAGCGGATATTTCTTTCGTGAGCTACAATGACTCTGGAACGTTTATTGCAGGTGGAGCGAGTCCGTATCATGGGGACTATCCTTCGGGCACCAAGACCTGGGTTTTCCCAAATGATGCAAGGGTGGTGGACGATTCAGGCACGGTCTACAGCACCGACTCACTCAATTACGCGGGCAGTTTGGGTGGGGTGATCACAGATATTGCCTTCCATGGAGTGGACATTCCCATCGTGCTACGCACCAACCAGCTGATCTCGCACACCTCCACCCTCTTGCCGGTTGGAAGCAAGTCTCTGGCCTACGCTCCTTTCCGAATCTTTGTGAACGGAACCGATGTGGTCACTTTCACAGTCGATGCGTCGGAAGCGTCAGGAATCAAGGCGAGGGCCGAGCCTCTGGCCGATCTGGCGGCCCCGACGCCCGGACTTGCGGTAAATCCCGTTGGGTTGGCTTACTCACCCGATCTGGTTTTTCAAGACGTGAACGGTGTGGTCTGCCTGTTTCACAAGAATACACAAAGCATCTTTCGTTGGGATCCGGTGTCTCAGCAGTATTTACCGACGATTCCATTGATTGGTATCCCAGCATACGCCGCTTACTCAGCGCCGCTTCATAGAGTCTATCTGGCATACTCGTCTGGCTTGATCCGAAAGGTTGACCTTTCGGACTCAACCCCGAGCGAAACACCATTTTACGCGCTGCCAAGCGCACCGCTTGGGCTCAGTTCTGCTGGAAACTATTTGTTCGCAGTGGATGCATCAGGTGCCTGGAATACCCATTACACAATCTCACCAAGTGGTGGGTTGGTTGATTCCGTTGATTGGAACTACTACTCAGCAGGCTACACTTGGAGCGAGACAAATCAGAAGATGTATTTCTTCAGAGACGACACTTCTCCCAACGATGTCCTGTGGGAAGAAATCAATGCCAATGGCACCGCCTACCCGGGCGAAGTGCAGGGCGGCATCCGAAACAAGATGGACTCCCCCTACCATGGCGAGGACTCTTTTGTCCACCCGATCCGGGTGGCACCGAATGGAAGCGTGGTCATTACCGGTGCCGGCAAACTCTACAACGCCACCACCCTCGTTCGTGAAGCGAATGTGCTTCCTAACGCCATTGCTGATGCAGCTTGGCTTGGCAGCGAATTGCGGACCATACGCACGGTCACGGGGGCTACCCAGTACCAGCAGTGGACAGGTGCGACGTATGCTGCAGGACTCGTGAAGCAGTATCCCGGCACTGCCAACCGTCTTTTGACACACGCGGGCAATCAGCACATCGGCATTTCTATCGCAGGGGATGGGAGACCTTCTTTCTATTGCTTGGATTCAAGCTTCGAAATTATTGCACCTCCTGCTCTCGCGAGGCCTACCCATCTTGTGGCTTCCTCGGTAGCGGCAACACAAGTCGTCGTGGCTTGGGCTGACATTTCGGGTGAAACCAGCTATTCGGTGGAGCGCAAAACAGGACTCGCTGGTTCTTGGGGTCAGATTGGGACCACCTCCGTCAGCACCACGACTTTCACGGACACCGGCGTTTCGCTCGGCAACAACTACTTTTACCGTGTTTCCGCCATCAACGGTGCAATCACATCGCCCGCCTCAGATGAACTTGCCGTTTCTGTAGCTCCGCCTGCCATTCCGTCTCCATTGACTGCTACCGCCAACTCTGCCTCAGCCATCACTCTGGTTTGGCCGAATGTGGAAGCTGAATCAGGCTACAAGATCGAACGAGGCACCAGTGCTACAGGGCCGTGGACTCAAGTTGCCACCCCGGCGGCCAACGTGACGACGTATCAAAATACCAGTCTCACCCAAAGCACGACCTATTACTTCCGCATCCGCTCAACGAATGCCATTGGTGACTCGGCTTACAGCGAGATCGCCAGCGCAACAACTTTGGTCGCTCCGCCGGCATCCCCATCCTCCTTTTATGTGAGCTCCAATTTGTATTACCGGACAGGCCTCGTCTGGACCGACGTCAGCTTTGAGACCAACTACGTCTTGGAAAGAGCACCCACAAGCACAGGTGCCTGGACGGAACTGGCGACGCTTCCGGCAAACACCATCAGTTATACCGATGTGACCGTCGCAGCCAGCACCTTGTACTATTACCGCATCAAAGCAGTCAATACCGCAGGTTCCTCGGCATACTACACCATCAGCAATACGACTCCTGCCCCCCAGCCGCCATCCGTGCCTTATGGAGTCTCTCTGCGAGTGATTTCCAGCTCACAGCTCCGCATCACATGGGGCAATGTTCTCGACGAAACAGGCTATATCATTGAGCGGCGGACCGATGACCCGCTTTCTTGGTCACAGGTTGGAAGTGTGGCCGCCGATGTCCTGGTTTTCGAAGACAATACCGTAGAAGGCGGCCTGCAGTATTGGTACCGGGTCAAAGCGCAAAATGCAGTTGGTCCCTCCGGCGGGTCCGCCGAAGTCACGGGCACTCCTGTGGACATCACCTGCATCGCCCTCGACGATTTTGACCCAGGTTACGATGCGGGAGTCTGGTCCTCCATCACCAGCGGAGTATCGTTCAACGGCGGGGCAGGGTTCCTCGGCAGCAATGCCCTTTGGTTTGGGAGTTCCGGCACTCGCGCTGCCGCCACCGTGCCGCTGAACATCATCTCCGTGGGCTATCTCGACTTCAAGATTCGAGCAGGAAACCAAACCGTCGATGGCGCCACTTATTGGAACAACTCCGAAAGCGGTGAGAATGTGGTCATCGAATACAGTCTTGATGGTGTGACTTGGACCATCTTCCAGACGCTCACCATGGTGTATCCCAATCACTCCACTTGGACCCCTTACTTCATCCAGGTGCCGCAGGCAGCCGTATCCGCCAGTACACGTTTCCGCTGGCGTCAACTCACCCATAGCGGTGGCACGAATGATACTTGGGCTCTTGAGGACCTATGTGTCTATTCGGGATTGCCTCCGGCTCCGCTGGCTCCTCCATTCATCATCACAAGTCCCAACTCCGCATCGAGTGTCGCTGTTTCTTGGGCGGCTTCCTTGGGGGCGGCTTCCTATCTCATCGAACGCACGGTGGACGGTTCAACATGGGTGCAGGTGTCATCAGTTCCAAGCGGGCAGACCTATTTCACAGACACAATGCTGAATCCCGCTTCTTGGTATCAATACCGGATCAAAGCCGCCAACGCTGGCGGAGTCTCGCCTCCGAGTTCGACGTCTCTTGTGGCCACCCTGAGCCGTATCGCTGAATGGCGCCTGGTGAACTATGGCACCATCAGTTCGACCGGTCAGGCCAGCAGTGATTCAGCCGGGCACGACGGCATCAAGAACTTGGCAAAGTATGCCTTCAACATGGGTAGCAATGACGGAGTGTCTTATGTGCAGCCGGGAAGTGGCACCAAAGGTCTCCCTACCATGCACATGAATCCCGCCACTCGACGCCTTCGGATCGAATTCATCCGTCGCAAAGCTTCAAGTGATCCAGGTGTCACCTACACCGCAGAGTTTGCCAGCGATCTCAATAGCTTCGCTCCAGCAGGCGGCGTGATTCAAGTCACCCCCATCGACGATCTCTTGGAGCGTGTGGTCTGGGAGGATGGTGTAAGCTTGGACGAGTCACCGGTCCGTTTCTCGCGCATCAAGGTTGTCGAAACGCCGTGATTGTAGCCTGGCGCCCTGTTTGGCAGGGGACAGTCGGTTCTCATCCACCCACGATCTCTGCTGTCACTTCTTCTCCAGCCGCACATAATCGATGCCGACCATGTTTGACGGGATCGCATCGGGGTTCGGCGGCGCGAGGGTGAAGGTGAGTTTGTGCTCACCTGCGGTGAGTTCGTGGGTGCCCCAATCTTTTTCGCCCGTGTGGAGGACTTTGGGGTTGTTGTAGCCATCGAACGAGGACGCCACCGGCTTCCCATCGAGCGTGATGCTCACCACGCCGTAGTCGCGGGCCATGGTGAGAGCGCCGTAGAGCGTGTATTTCCCGGCTTCTTTGACGGGAAGGGCGAGCGTGAGCTTCTGATCGGGCTTTCCACCCGTCCACCAGAGCTGGGCGCCGCCGCTCCACTCCCCGCCAAAGCCGCCCATGCCTTGTTTTTTGGCGTTTCCGCCGGTGATTTCGAGGACTTTGAGGGTTTCGCCTTCGAGCGCGCCGGGGATGGTTCGTAGTTCGGCCTTTAGGCCGTCCGGACGGGCTGAAGCCCGAACTACAGTGCTGCCGCTTTGCAGATACTTCACCAGATCCACCACCATCTCCGGCTGCAAAGCATCAAACAGCCCTTCAGGCATCGTGCTGAGCTTCGAGACCTCGCGCTTGGCGATGTCCGCCTGCGGCAGCGTGAACTCGACGCCGCCCATCATGGCGATCTTCACCGCCGCCGCATTCTCCTCTTTGATGACACCACTCATCACCCGCCCATCCTTCATCGTGAACAAATTGAGCTGGTAGGCCTTGCCGATCACGGCGTTGGGATCGAGCACGTTTTCGAGCAGGTAGTTCAAGTCGGCGCGATTGCTGCCGGTGATGTCGGGGCCGACGTTCTGGCCTTCGCCGAAGAGTTTGTGGCATTGGCCGCAGGTGGCCGTGTAGAGCATCTTGCCCTTGGCGAGGTCGCCTTTGGCCAATTTGGCGGGCGTGAGCAGGTCGCGATACTTTTTCGTGCGCTCGGCGAGGTCGGCTTTCGGCGCGTTGACATCGCCCCAGGCGGATTTGATCAAGGCGTTGATCTCCGCGTCATCGAACGCGGTGAGCTGGCGCACCAAAAACGGCGAAAGGGCCGTCGCGGGCACGGTTTTGGCCTCGACGGCCTTCAGCAGTGCTTTTGCGCCTTCCTTGGTCGAGGCGAGCGTGTTTACCGCATCGGGGAGTTCGTTCGCGGAGAGTTTGGGAAGCAAGGGAGAGAGGAGTGCTGGAGTGTTGGAGTCATGGAGGGATGCCAGGGCTTGGATGGCTTTTCGACGCAGTGAGGCTGGTGCGTCGTTTTGGATGAGTTGGAGCAGGGTTTTGGCGGTGGAGGCGTCTTTGGCCTGAAGGAGCACGTTGAGGGCATTTTCGCGTTCGCTGGTTCGAGCGCTCGCGGAGGCGAGAAGGTCGCGATAGGTCGCGAGAGCCGTTTCGATGCCCATGGAGGCTTCGAGTTCGAGCAAAGTACTTTTGAGCTTTAGCTCGTCGGCGGGAGCTTGGCTGTTAGCGGCACCGGGCGAGCTAAAGCTCTGGATTACATTCTCCCAGCCATCGGGTTTCGTGATCTTATGGCCGTTGCGGGCGGCTTGGACAATGGCATTGAGCAAATCGAGCTTCAAAACGGCATCCGGCGTCTCGGCGGCCAGTTTGAGCAGGCTCGTGCGTCCTGCGTCATCCGACGAGAGGCGTCGATAGATGAAGCCGGTGACCTTCGGCATCTTCGACACCTTCGCGAGCTGCATCCCCACCGCCGGGTCCGCCGCCACCACCGGCTCGATGCCATACCAGATGAGCAGCGGGATCATCGGATCGTCCTTGTCCTCGCCATGCTTGAGGAGCGCGGTGGCGAGGTTTTTGCGTTGGTCTTGTGGAATGCGCTGGAGGGCGGAGGCGAGTTCGCGGCGGACGATGGGCGAACCCTCTCCCTGCACGACCTGCAAATTCAATTTTCCTGCTCCGCTTGAGGAAGATTGATCCAATAGGAATCGAATTGCCCACGCTCTCAACTCTTGAGGCAACTCCTGCTCGCTTGCCAGCGCACCCAATCCACTTTCATCCAACCAGCCTCGCGAGAAATAACTCCATAAAAGCTCCACGCTCGCTATCGGGTTCTTACGGTTATCCATCGCTCGCAAGAGCTGCTCGGCAGGCAGTTTGACCTGATCCTTGTAAGTCGCGGAACGTTCAAAGAGCACTCTTCGCGAATTTCGTGCCGACCAATCGTTCTCTTTTTGAATGGCCAGCTGTGATAAAGTTTGATCGCTTTCCCTCGCGAGATCGCCTTTCCACGGCTTCCAGCCGTCGTAGCTGATGCGGTAGAGCCGCCCATTGCTGCGATCCCAGTGCTCCACGGCGCCGCTGCCGCGGTGGCAGATTTGCTGGTCGCTCCAGTCGCTGACGTAGAGGGCGCCGTCGGGGCCGACCTTTTGCGTGACGGGGATGAAGTGCATGTCATTGGCACGGAGGAAGTCGGCGGCGTGTTTGCCGATGTAGGTGCTGGCGTGCGGGTCGGTGTAGTTCGCGACGAGGCGATGGCCGTGGAGGTTGCCGAAGAGGAGCTGGTTGCGATACGTCGGCGGGAAGAGGCTGCTCTGGTAGATGGCGAGGCCGCAGTGCGCGTGGCCGCCGCCGAGCGCGTTGGTGTCGTTGTTCATCACGCCTGCGCCGGTCGTTTTGTCGAAGGTGACATCGGGTCGCGGATTGCCAGCGTAGTGCGCGTGGTCGGCGATGGTCTTGATGTCCTCGTAGGTGTGCGCGTTGAAGTGCTGCCCGGCCTGTCGTTGATACCGTCCGCCGGGGACGATGTGGTAGAGATGCGGAATGACGCACGCGGTGACGAACCACTCGCCATGCTGGTCGTAATCGAGCCCCCACGGGTTGCTGGTGCCATGCGCGAAGACCTCGAACTCATGCCGCACAGGATGATAACGCCACACGCCGGCATTGATCGGCTCGCGCTGGTCATCCGGCGTGCCCGGCTTGCCAACGCGGCTGTGCGTGAAGACGCCATGGCAGCCATACAGCCAGCCGTCCGGGCCCCAGATGAAGGAGTTGAGCGTTTCGTGGGTGTCTTGGGTGCCCCAGCCGTCGAGGAGGATGTGGGCTTTGAAGGAGAGGCCGGGTGCCTGGGGGAAAGAGGATAGAGGATAGCGGGGAGAGGATAGAGGCTGCTTCTCGGCAGTCTTTTCTATCTTCTCTCCTCTCTCTTCTATCTTCTCCGGCAGAGGATCAGCGCGGTCATCGCGATTCGCGTCCGGAATGAAAAGAAGATACGGCGCAGCCCCCACCCACACACCGCCAAACCCCAGTTCGATCCCGCTGACGAGATTCAGCCCTTCACAAAACACCTTCTTCGTCTCGAAGGTGCCGTCGCCGTCCTGGTCTTCGAGGATTTTGATGCGGTCCTGGCCTTTCCCGACTTCGCGGGGCTGCGGGTAGCTGTTTCCTTCCACGACCCAGATGCGGCCGCGTTCGTCGAAGGTGAAGGCCATCGGCTGCACGAGATCCGGCTCCGCGGCGATGAGCTCGGCTTTGAAGCCGCCGGGGAGTTGCATGAGGTCCAAGGCGTGAGGGAGCGCACGCGTCTCGCGTGCTGCGTCCGGCGTCCCGCCGGATGCCGTCCCTCGTGGTGCGCTAGCTGGTGAGCTTTCGTCCGTCTTGGGACGGTCTTCCGCGGGACGCGAAAGACTGCCTGCGGGACGCAGGCGCTCCCTGCTAACGCGCGTCCCTTTGGCGTATTCGGCCTGCGGCTTGAGCGCGGGGCCGTAGAGCTTTTTCGGCGTGAGGTCGGCGGTGGTGTCCTTCCGTTCCTGCGTGAGGATGAAGACGCCCGCTTTGTTGCCGACGACGATGTCGTGCAGCTTGTCGCCATTCACATCACCGACCTGCACATCGACGCCGACGCCGGTGTTCGAATCGATGAGGTGCGGCACGAAATCGACGCCGCCTTTGCCATCGCGCTTGGTTTGATACCAGTAGATGACGCGGTGGCCGCGCTCGTCGGGGTCGTGGCCGTTGTGCGCCCAGTAGCGCTTGCCGGTGACGATGTCCTGCACGCCATCGCCGTCGATATCCGCGAGGTGCGCGGCGTGCGGCTGGGAAAAGACGATGCCGTAGTCGTTGTCCTGCGGCTGCTCGCTGGCGAGCATGACGCGGTTCCAAGTGGGGCGGGCACTCTTGCCCGCCTCGTCATTGCGGGCAGGAGTGCCCGCATCACTGGCCTGCAAATACACCGCCACGCCGTAGCGATGCGCGGCGAGGGCGGTGAAGACGTCGTTGGTGCCATTCGCATCGAAGTCATACGCGAACATCTGCGCGCCACCGCCGACGCCAGCGGCGAAGTTGTGCTGCGTCCACTTGTCGGTGCCGTTGTTCTCCCACCAGCGCCGTGCTTCGAGCAGATCGAGTTTTCCATCGCCATTCACATCGCCGACGCCGAGCCCATGCGTGAACTTCGCGACCTTCATGTCGTCCGTGACGGCGACGAAGGGCCATTTCTCGGTGGGTTTCGACCAGTTCGGGGCGAACCAGCCGAATTTGCCACCGGTGCTGCACACGATCTCCGGTTTGCCATCGCCGGTGATGTCGGTGAAGACGGGCGATTCGTTGTCCACCACATCGGCGACGATGTGCATGGGCCACGGCTTGTCGTCGTGCGTGCCGGGATTGAGGTAAAGCCGCGCTTCCTTGCCGGGGAAGCCGAGGATGAGGATGTCGTTCTTCTTGTCGGCATCGAAATCGTGGACGTAAGCGAAGAAGTTGTCCGAGTAGCCATTGATGCTGAAAATCTTCGGCTCGTAGTAGGCGTGCTTTTTTTCAAAAGCCGGCCCCTCCCACCAAAACGGCCCCGCGACGACGTCCGGTTTGCCATCGCCATTGATGTCGCCGATGGCGGCGCCTTCGGAATAAAAGTCACCGTGGAGCTGCTGGCGCTTCCAGGTGATCTGCGTGGCGGCATGCAGGCTGGAGGCCGCGAGGAGGGCGAAGACGAGCGTTTTCATGGCTGGGCGAAAACCAACGCTAACAGAAATGGGCGCTGGCGGACAAGTTTTATGCGCCATCGGCCATGAGGCTGATTATTCTGGCCGCATGCCCCCCGTTTTCATTCTCAGCGAAGAACCCATCCACATCGCGCCGACCGTCTTTGAGCCGGGCGAAGGCGCGGAGGCGCAGTTTCTTGGCGTGGTACGCGGCGAGGAGGATGGCAGGCCGATCTCCGGCATCGACTATAGCGCCTACCTGCCGATGGCGGAGAAGATGCTGCGCGAGCTCATCGAGCGCGGCGAGCGCGATCATGGGCCGCATCGCGTGTTCATCCAGCACCGCCTCGGCTTCGTGGCCGCCGAAGAGCCGAGCATCATCATCCAGGTGCGCACGAAGCACAGCGCGGAGGCTTTTGACCTGTGCCGCTGGTATTTGAAGGAGATCAAGACCTGCGTGCCGATCTGGAAGCGGGCGGTGTTTATGGAGTGAGCGTGGTGGCTCAATGCAGCGCGTGCCAGGCGAGCGTGTGGTGCTCCACGTCCTCCGCGTCCGTCTGCACGGAGGTGGCGATCACGCCCGCCACGCCGATGAGCACGGCGACGGGGAAGATGAGCACCAGCAGCGGCAGCAGGAGCAGAAAGGCCAGCGGCGCGAGCAAAACGCCCAGCACGAGGCTTTCCCAGCCGAAGGTGCGCAGATTCAGACCGATGGGCGGCTGGCCGGCGCGGTCGTTGCGCACATGGAAGTGCTCCCGCCGCAGCCAGTGGAGCAGGGGGCGCAGCACGGTGCGGAAGGGGCGCAGCAAGGTGGCTTTCATCCGGCGGAGCTGCCAAACCCGCTGGAGGTTCCGGTTCACAAAACGGACGAGTTCGTCCGCGCTGGCGGTCTGAATGAACGAGGCCGCCTGTCCCAAGGTAGAATCAGGCATCGTTTTCATGGTGGTGGATGGTTGTATCCACTGAAACAAACGATGACGGCCGAGATTTCTGGCAGAAGTTGTTGAAGCCGTCGTTCCCGGTCACACCAGAGACCCACGCCATGCGCCCCGTCCTCGCCCTCCTATTCACCGCCGCCGCCGCCCTTGCCGTCCACCAGAAAAACGCCGGGCCGGAGAAGGTTGAACTGAAATTCAAGCTGCCGCCGCCGAAGCCG
Source organism: Verrucomicrobiaceae bacterium (assembly GCA_015075365.1). GTDB lineage: Bacteria > Verrucomicrobiota > Verrucomicrobiia > Verrucomicrobiales > Verrucomicrobiaceae > Prosthecobacter. The sequence continues at coordinate 1,507,606 of JABTUN010000001.1, read as the reverse complement.
CTGAACCCGGAGGAGGCGATGAAGGCGTTTCAGGTCGAGAAAGGCTTCCGCATCGAGCTGGTGGCGAGCGAGCCGATGATTCAGGCTCCGGTGGCGATGAGTTTTGATGATCAGGGGCGGCTCTACGTCTGCGAGATGCGCGGCTACATGCACGATTTGGCCGGCAGCACGGAAAAGGAGCCAACGGGACGAGTTTCGTTGCTCGAAGACACGGACGGCGATGGGCGCATGGACAAGGCGACGGCGTTTCTCGACAAGGTCGTCATGCCGCGGGCGGTGATGGCAGTGAATGGCGGCGCATTGATCGCGGTGCCACCGCAGTTGCTCTTCTGCAAAGACACGGATGGCGATGGCGTGGCGGATGTGAAGGAAACCATCGCCACCGACTACGGCGCGGCAGGCGGACAGCCGGAGCACATGAGCAACTCGCCTGTGTGGTGCATGGATAACGGCATCTGGAGCGCGGGCTGCAGTTTCCGCTTCAAGCTGCGCGGCGGCGTGTGGCAGCGGGATGTGGGCCTCGGTCGCGGCCAGTGGGGTCTGTGCCAGGACGACCACGGGCGGCTCTACTTCAATTACAACAGCGACATGCTCCGCGCCGATTTGCTGCCTGCGGAGGCCTTCGCGCGGCATCCGCTGCTGCGCAACGCCACCAGCATCAATGCCAAGCTCGCCACCGACCAGACGCTCTACCCCGCGCATCCCACACCGGGTGTGAACCGCGGTTACGACAGCAAAACGCTCCGCGCCGACGGCACGCTGGCAAAGCCCACCGCCACCTGCGGCGCGCTCATTTATCGCGGCGATGCGTTTCCAGCCGCGTATCGCGGCAATGCCTTCGTGCCGGAGCCTGCGGCGAATTTGGTGAAGCGATTCACGATGAGCGAGGCCGACGGCGTCGTGAAGGCCACGAACACCGCCAAAGGCAGCGAATTCCTCCGCTCCACCGACGAGCGCTTCCGCCCGGTGAATGCCTGCAACGGCCCCGACGGCGCGCTTTACCTCGTGGACATGTATCGCGGCATCATCCAGCACCAGAGCTTCCTCACGCACTACCTCATCGCGAACATCCAGGCGCGAAAACTCGAGCAGCCATTCAACATGGGCCGCATCTGGCGCATCGTGCCGGACACAAAGGAGCGCCCGCAGCCCGTGAAGGTCACGAAAGACGCGAAACTGCTCACGCATGCCAATGGCTGGGTGCGCGACACCGCGCAGCGCCTCATCGTCGAGTCCGGCGATGCCTCGATGGTGCCCGCGTTAAAGGAGATGCTGCAAAACGAGAATCCGCTCGCCCGCCTGCACGCGTTGTGGACGCTTGACGGCCTTGCCGCGGTCACGCCCGATGTGTTGCGGCCTGTTTTGACCGACACAAACGCCCAGGTCCGCGCCGCGGCGGTGCGCATCGCCCCGCGTGACCTCGCGCCCGGCCTGATCGCCATGACGGATGAAAAGGAGGCGCTCGTGCTGGCCCACCTCGCCATCAAGCTCACGTCCCTCAACCTGCCGGATGCGGATGCCGCGGCGGCGGCGCTGGTGGCCGCTCATGGCAAAAGCGCCCTGGTGCGCGAAGGGGCGCTCACCGGCCTGCGCGGCCGGGAGGCGGCGTTTGCGGGGATGCTCGCCGCGCGGGTCACGAAGGACAACGGCGCGCAGATCATGCCAGTGGTCGAGGCGCTCGGCGCGCTGCTCGCCACCGCGAACAAGGCCGGGCCGTTCGAGGAACTCCTGGGGCTGGCCGCCGCGCAGCCGCAGGGCGGGCCGTTCCAGGTGGCGGCCATCAAGGGTCTGGCCACCAGCGACAGCAAGACGAAGCCCAAGCTCCTCTGGCTGGATGCCGCGCCCGCGGCGCTGAAGCCGCTGCAGGCCGCGATGAGCGACAAGAATGCCGTGAAGCTCTTCCGCAGTGTCGAATCGCGGCTGGCCTGGCCCGGCAAACCCGGCGCACCGGCCCCGCCCGTCATCAAGCCGCTCACGGAGGCGCAGACCGCGCTCTTTGAAAAGGGCAAAACCATCTACGCCACGCTCTGCGCCGCCTGCCACCAGCCGCACGGCTTCGGTCTCGACGGCCTCGCGCCGCCGCTCGTCGATAGCGAATGGGTGCTCGGCAAGCCCGAGGTGCTCGCCCGCATCGTCATGCACGGCCTCGCCGGCCCCGTGAAGGTCAGCGGCCGCACCTACAACCTCGCCATGCCCCCGCTGCCCCAGCTCACCGACGAAGACATCGCCGGCGTCCTCACCTACATCCGCCGCGAGTGGGAACACACCGCCAGCGCCGTCGAGACAGAGGCCATCACCAAGATCCGCGCTGAAAGCCAGGGCCGCGTCATGATGTGGACGGAGGAGGAGTTGAAGAGCCTCGGTTCGAAGAAGCGCTGACGGACCTGGCTGCGGAGTGATCCCGTCGCGGGCATGGACTTTCCCGCCGCTGGTCGGTAAACTGGCCCCGGAATGGCAAGAATGCCCATCGCTTGTCGTATTCGCCGCTGATTTTGAGCTAACCTTCACCCCTCGCACGTCATGTTCCGCATCCCTGGAGTCCCCGGCAAAGACCTTTGTGACAACCATCTCGGCAGCAGCCGCCGTGACATTTTGCGTGTCGGTGGCGCGGGCATCATGGGCCTCACGCTCAACAACATTCTCCGCGGTCAGGCCATGGCCAACACCTCGCCGAACGCCGGCCGCGCTGGCTGGGGCAAAGCGAAGCACGTCCTCATGATCTATCTCCAGGGCGGCCCGTCGCACCTCGACCTGTGGGACCCGAAGGAAAACGTGCCAGACAAGGTGCGCTCCGCTTTCAAAACCATCCCGACGAAGGTCCCCGGCAAGCACTTCACCGAGATCCTCCCGCAGCTCGCGAAGGTGAACGACAAGTTCACCATGATCAATTCGATGAGCTACACGCCGAACGGGCTCTTCAACCACACCGCCGCGATCTACCAGATCATGACCGGCTACACGACGGACAAGGTGAGCCCCTCCGGCCAGCTCGAACCGCCGAACGCGAAGGACTTCCCGAACTTCGGCTCCAACATCATCCGCCTCAAGCCACCGCAGGAGCCCATGCTGCCCTTCGTGCAGCTCCCGCGTCCCTTGCAGGAATCCAATGTCGTCGGCAAAGGCGGCGGCGCGGGCTTCCTCGGCAAGGCCTACGATCCCTACACCCTCTTCCCCGATGGCGACGACCTCGACATGGGCAAGATGGACCGCATCAAGATCGACGACCTGCAACTGCGCCCCGATCTCTTCAGCGTGCGCCTTGAGCGCCGCGCCAAGCTCCGCGATGCCATCAACGACCAGATGCCCGTCATCGAGGCTGCCACGAAGGACATGAGCCTCGACAGCTACTACAACCAGGCTTTGAACCTCATCTCCAGCGGCCGCGCCCGCGATGCCTTCGCGCTCGATCGCGAACCCGCCAAGCTGCGTGATCGCTACGGCCGCAACACCTTCGGTCAAAGCTGCCTCCTCGCCCGTCGCCTGCTCGAAGCCGGCACCCGCGTCGTCGAAGTCATCTGGCCGAAAGTCGCCAACTCCGACAATCACTCGTGGGACCACCACGTCGGCCTCACCGAGCGCATGAAGGGCAAATCCGGCCCGATGCTCGACCAAGGCCTCAGCGCCCTCTTTGAAGACCTCGACGCCTCCGGCCTGCTTGACGAAACGCTCGTCGTCGCCCTCGGCGAATTCGGCCGCAGCCCTGAAAAAGGCGTCTCCACCTCCGGCAACGGCAACAGCGCCGACGGTCGTGACCACTGGCCCTACTGCTACACCGCCGTCATCGGCGGTGCCGGCATCAAGCGCGGCTACGTCCACGGCAAATCCGACAAAACCGGCTCCGCCCCGACCGAAGACGCCGTCCACCCGATGGAACTCCTCGCCACGATCTACCACAGCGTCGGCATCGACCCCGAAACCATCGTCTACAACCACCTCAACCAGCCCCGCGAGCTGGTGAAGGCGAAGCCGGTCACGAAGCTGTTTGCGTAGTTTGTAGTTCGGGCTTCAGCCCGTCTTCGCATGACCACCCGCATCATCTGCGACGGTTTCCATCACTTCGAAGAGCGTGCCCGGCTCATCGAAGAACGGCTCGCGCAGCACGAGCGAGAGCTTCGCGCCTGCTCATGGCTATCCCGCTGGCTGCGGCGGCGAAGAATCATCAGCCAGGTGGACCGTGAGCTGTTGGGGCGGCTCCATGGCCACAGCGCAGCTACTTGAGAACCGCCAATGACTGGCACATCTGCTGGATGACGCGGCCTCTGCTGCCCTTCAGGCCCTTATTTTTCTTCACCGCGGCTGGCAGCGCTGGAAAATCGGGCATCAGGCCTTATGCCGTGCGCGGAGGAGCCTGCCTGATCGCGCATTGTTCATCTCCGCCGATTGAGCGCGCCGTCACTTCCACGCCATGCAGCGGAAGGGGTGATCGTCGATGAGATTGGGCTGCACGCCGGTGAGACGGTCGTGGTAGAACTGCACGCCGACGTAGTAATAAACCGGCAGCACCACCGCCTCGTCGGTGATGAGCATCTTCTCAGCCTGGGCGAAGATTTGGTTCCGCTTCGTCAAGTCGGGCTCGCGCGCGGCGGCGGACATGAGGCCGTCGTAGTCGCTGCTTTTCCAGCCGGTGCGGTTGTTGCCGCTTTCCGCCAGAAACATGTCGAGGAAGGTGCTCGGGTCGTTGTAGTCGCCCACCCATGAGCTGCGGCACAGGTGGTAATCGAGGCTGCGCATGCTGCTGAGCCAGATTTTTTGCTCCTGCTTCTTCAAATTGACCGTCACGCCGAGATTCTTCTGCCACATGGCCTGGAGTTCGACGGCGATGTTTCGCTCGATGGGCAGCGGAATGTAGAGGTATTCGACGAGCGGGAAGCCCTTGCCATCCTTAAAGCCTGCGGCGGCCAGCAGCTCGCGCGCTTTGACGGGATTGTAGTCAAGGCCGGGCGGCGGCTGGTAGTTTTGACCCGCGCCGGGCGGCGTGACACCCCAGGCGGGTGTTTCGCCGAGCTGTGTGATGTTTTCGACGATGCGGCGCTTGTCCACGGCCAGCGCGAAGGCCTGGCGCACACGCGGGTCGGTGAAGGGCGGCCGGGTGGTGTTGATGCGGATGAACCAGGTGCCGAGGAACGGCCCGGTGTGAAACCAGGGCTGCTGCTTCAGCTTGTGAACGAGCGTGGGTGGCATCATGCCCTTGTCCATCATGAGATCGCACTGGCCGGTGTGGAAGAAGTTCAGCGCCGTGTTCGCGTCCTGTACGGGCCGCACCTCCACGGTGGCCATCTTGACGTTCGCGGCGTCCCAGTAGGCCGGATTTTTCTTCAGCCGGATGCGGTCGTCGATGCGCCACGATTCGAGCAAATAGGCGCCGTTGTTGATGATGTGCGCCGGTTTGATCCAGGCGGTGCCGTGCTTCTCAACCGCCTGCATCGGCACCGGCGCGAAGGTCTGGAAGGCACACAGGTCGATGAAGTAGGGCGTGGGATTCTCCAGCACGACCTCCAGCGTACGCTCGTCCATGGCACGCACGCCGACGCTGGCAGGATCGGTCGCTTTTCCCTCTGTGAAGTCTTTCCCACCACGAACGACATGCAGCAGGCTGGTGTAGTCCGACCCGGTTTCCGGCCGCAGCGCGCGAATCCATGACTCCACGAAATCGTGCGCCGTTACGGGGGCTCCGTCCGTCCATTTCACGCCCGCGCGCAGGTGGAACACATAGGCCTTGCGGTCCTCGGACACCTCCCAGCGCTCCGCCATGCCAGGCTCTGGTTTTCCGCGGTCATTGAACCGGCACAGGCCCTCGAAAAGCGAGGACGAGATGCGCATGCTCACCTGGTCCGACACGATGGTGGGATCGATCGTCTCCGGTTCCGCGCTCTGGATGAAAACGAGGTCCGCGCGCGGCTCCGCCGGGCCGCAGGCGGCAAGGCAGAGCATGAGAGGCAGAAAACAGAAACTGGGGCGCATGTTTACGCTCAAGCTAGCACAGACTCCGGTGAGAATGCTTGCTACTTTTCACCCCAGCCGATAAACTCGCCTCATGGTCTCCATCTTGAGCAAACCTGGTTTTCAGCGGCGGGCGATGCCGCTGTCCGTGAAGGCATGGCATCAAATGATCGCCAGCGGCCTGGCTCCTGAGCGCGCGGAGCTGATCCGGGGCGTGATTGTCGAAAAAATGAGCAAGTCCATTCTTCATACGAAGCTGACCGACGCGCTGATCGAGTATCTGCGTGCGGTTATCAAAGGCCCTTGCTGGATCCGGCAGGAGGCGCCTCTCACACTGACGGATTCGGAACCCGAGCCTGACATCTCGATCGTGCCCGGCCGAAGGGCGGACTATGCTGAACATCCCGCCACCGCGCTTCTCGTCGTCGAGGTGGCCATCACCACGCTTCACGAAGACCGCGAGATGGCGGATGTGTATGCGGAGGCTGGCGTGGCGGAGTTCTGGCTTCTGAACGGCGCGGAGAAGTGCATCGAGGTCTATCGCGATCCGGTGGACGGCCACTACCAGACGCAGCTTCGCGTTGCCGAAGGTGGCGTGCTCGAATGCGGCTCCTTGCCCGGAGTCAGCGTCAACGTCACCGATTTGTTCACCGGAATCGCCGCAGCCTGACATGAGCATCGCTATCGACCTCAAGGGCAAAACCGCCCTCATCACGGGTGCGTCCCAGGGCATTGGGGCGCAGGTTGCACGCACGTTTCACCGCGCGGGCGCGAATGTTGTCATCAATCACCTCGGCACCCCGGGCACCACGGCGGATGCGCAAGCTATCGCGGACGAGCTGAATTTGATCCGAACCGACAGCGCCAGCATTGCGGCGGCCAATGTCGCGGAGCCAGAGCAGGTCAAAACGATGATCGCGGAGGTCCAGGCGCGTCACGGCGGGCTCGACTACCTGGTGAACAACGCCGCCATCATCAAGGACCGCACCATCGCCAAGATGAGCTATGAGGAATGGGACGCGGTCATCGGCGTGAACCTCAGCGGCGTGTTTTACTGCTGCAAGCACGCGCTGGAGATCATGCGCGAGGGCGGTGCCATCGTGAGTTTTGGCAGCATCGCGGCCATCCAGGGCTTCTTCGGCCAGGCAAACTATGCCTCCGCCAAGGCCGGCGTGCAGGCCATGATGCGCGTGCTCAGCCGCGAGGCCGCGAAAAAGAACATCCGCGCCAACGCCATCGCCCCCGGCGTGATCGACACCAGCATGGCCGCCACGATCCCCGAGTCCGTGCGCGCCGAGATGCTCAAAAACGTGCCGCTGAACCGCTTCGGCACCACGGACGAGGTCGCGAATGTCGTGCTCTTCCTCTGCTCTCCCCTGGCCAGCTACGTCACCGGCCAGACGATCGAGATCAATGGCGGGTGGAGAGGCTGAGCCGTCGTTCGCTCATCGTTTACAGCCGCTTTACAGACAGGCGGGCGGACGCGGGCAGACTGGGGCTGTTATGAAAACACCCCATCTCTTTTTCCCCGCCCTCGCCCTGCTCACCCTCGCCGCCGCGCCGCTGATCGCGAAAGAGGAGGCCGGGGACAACAAACTCTCGAAGGACGAGGCGCCCGTGCAAATCGCCATCCTGCTGGACACCAGCAACAGCATGGACGGACTGATCGGGCAGGCGAAAAGCCAGCTTTGGAAGATCGTGAACGAGTTCAACGACGCGAAGCAGGGCGACAAGAAGCCCGTCGTGCAGGTCGCGCTCTATGAATACGGCAACGCGCGCCTCAGCGTGACCAAAAACTACATCCGCCGCGTGCTGCCTTTCACGCGCGACCTCGACAAGGTGTCCGAGGAGCTTTTCAAGCTCACCACCAACGGCGGTGACGAGTACTGCGGCGCGGTGATCCAGGAGGCGCTCGACAAACTCGACTGGGACGGCAGCAGCACGACCTACAAGGCCATCTTCATCGCGGGCAACGAACCCTTCACCCAGGGGCCTGTCGTGCCGGACAAAAGCTGCAAGGCCGCCATCGAGAAGGGCATCGTCATCAACACGATCCACTGTGGAGACCGTCACGCCGGTGAGAATGGCGGCTGGAAAAAGGGCGCGATGCTTGCCGAGGGCCGCTTCCTCACGATCGATCAAGACAAGGCCGTCGCGCACATCGACGCGCCGCAGGACAAGGAGATCCTGCGCCTGAGCATCGAGATCAACCGCACCTACGTCGGCTACGGCAAGGACGGCGCGCGCGGCGCGGCGAACCAGGCGGCCCAGGATGCCAACGCGGACCAGTTCAGCGCCGCGGGCGCATCTGTGCAGCGCGCGCTGACCAAGGTCTCCGGCAACTACAAGAACAGCACCTGGGATCTGGTCGATGCCTGCAAAAAGGACGGCGTGAAAATCGAGTCCGTGAGAGAGGAGGAGCTGCCGAAGGAGCTTCGCGACTTGAAGCCCGGGGAGCGCCAGTCCTACATTGACCAGAAGGCAGCGGAGCGCGCGAAGCTGCAGGCCGAGATCAAAAAGCTCAACGAGGCGCGCGAAGCGTTCATCGCCGCGAAGGCAAAGGAAACGGGCGCGGACGACACACTCGACCGGGCCATTGTCACCGCCGTGCGCGAGCAGGCAGCCAGGAAGGCCATCGAATTCAAGAAGCCGTGAGCGAGATGCCGGTGTGGGCACGGCCTTGGAGACTCCCGCGCTGCTCTCTCCCCCCGGGGCGGCGCGGGAACTTTTTGGGTGCCAGATGGCGCGCGCGGGATACACATCCGGCCTTCATGCGAGCCCCAGCCCTTCTTTCGACAGCAGATGCCGCGGTGGCGGCCATCCCACGCGGTGCCACGGTGGCCGTGGGCGGGTTTGTCGGCGCGGGGCATCCGGAATTGCTCACAGTGGCGCTGGAACGGCGGTTTTTGGGGACGGGGACGCCGCGGGATCTCACGCTCTACTACTGCGCTGGGCAGGGGGACCGTGGTGAGCGTGGATTGAATCATCTGGCGCATGCCGGATTGCTCAAACGCATCATCGGCGGGCACTGGAACCTCGCGCCGAAGCTCGGCGCGCTGGCGCTGGCAAACGAGGTCGAGGCCTACAACATGCCGCAGGGCGTGCTGAGCGTGCTGACGCGAGAAATCGCCGCGAAACGGCCCGGCGTGATCACACAGGTCGGTTTGAACACGTTCATCGATCCGGTGAACGGCGGCGGGCGGCTCAATGCGCGCACGACGGAGGAACTGGTCGAGCGCATCGAGCTCGATGGCAAAACGTGGCTGCGCTACAAGCCGATGCCGATCCATGTGGCGCTGATTCGCGCCACCTATGCGGATGCGCGCGGCAATCTGAGCATGGATGCCGAGGGGCTCATCAGCGAGGTGCTGCCGATGGCGCAGGCGGCGAAAAACCACGGCGGCATCGTGATCGCGCAAGTGGAGGGCTTGGTGGACCAAATCACGGATCCGAAGTCGGTGCGCGTGCCGGGCGTGCTGGTGGATTACATCGTCACCAGCGGCGGCGTGATGCATGACCAGACGTTTGGCGAGGTTTTCAACGAGGAGTTCGTCGTGACGAATCCTGGCGGCTTCGAGCTGCCGCTGATGCCGGAGTCGGAGCGCAAGCGCATCGGCGCGCGCGCGCTGCGGGAGATCCGGAAGGGCGACATCGTGAACCTCGGCATCGGCCTGCCGGAGGCGGTGGCGATGGTGGCGGCGGAAACGGGCCGTTTGGGCGAGTTCACGCTCACCGTGGAGAGCGGGCCCATCGGCGGCGTGCCCGCATCAGGGCTCAGCTTTGGCTGCAGCCACTTTCCGGAGGCCATCATCGACCAGCCGGCGCAGTTCGACTTCTACGACGGCGGTGGCATCGACATCGCCGTGCTCGGCGCGGTGGAGATCGACGCGGAGGGCAGTGTGAACGTCGCCAGCTTCGCCGGTCGCTTCGCGGGCGTCGGCGGCTTTGTGAACATCGCGCAAAGCGCGAAGCGGCTGGTGTTCTGCTGCACTTTCCGCGCGAAGGAGAACGCGAAATTTGTGAAGCGCATCCAGCATGTGTGCTTCCACGGCCCCTCCGCCATCGCGCGCGGCCAGCAGGTGCTCTATGTGACCGAGCGCGCGGTGTTTGAGCTGACCGCGCAGGGCCTGCGGCTCGCCGAGGTCACTCCCGGGCTGGATTTGCAGCGCGATGTGCTCGATCAAATGGAGTTCCAACCCCTTGTATGAGACCTGTCCATATCTACGAAGCAAAGCGCACCGCCATCGGCAGATTCGGCGGCGGATTCAAAGACCTGCCGGCGGCGGAGCTCGCCGCTGCGCTCGGCAAGGGCATGCGCCTCGGCGCGAAGATGGATCAGGTCATCCTGGGCCAGGTGCTCCAGGCAGGCAGCGGCATGAATGTGGCGCGGCAGCTCGCGTTGAAGCTCGGGCTTTCACAGGAAGTGCCTGCTTACACGGTGAACATGGCCTGCGGTTCGTCATTGAAGGCCGTGGCGCTCGGCGCGGCGGCCATTGCGAGCGGCGAGAGCGAGTTTGTGCTGGCCGGCGGCGTGGAGGTGATGAGCCGCGCGCCGCATTACGTCACCGATCTGCGTTTTGGGAAGAAACTCGGCGATTCCGCGATGCAGGACGCCATGTTCGTCGATGGACTGTGTGATCCTCTGCTGTGCATCGGCATGGGCGAGACAGCGGAGCGCATCGCGGACAAGCACGGCATCACCCGCGCGCAGCAGGACGAGTTCGCCGCGCTGAGCCAGCAGCGGGCCGCCGCGGCTGATTTCACCCGGGAAATCATCAGCGTGGCCGAGGTGGTGCGCGACGAGCATCCGCGGGCCGACACCACGGTCGAATCGTTGGCGAAGCTGAAACCGGCGTTTCGCAAAGAAGGCACGGTGACGGCTGGAAATGCCTCGGGCATCAATGACGGGGCCGCTTTGGTCGTTTTGGGCCCTGAAACGGCCGGAATGACACCGCGCGCGCGCATCGTCGCCACGGCGGCGGTGGGCTGCGATCCTGCGCTCATGGGCCTTGGGCCTGTGGGGGCGATTCAGGCCGTTCTGGCCAAAACAGGTTGGAAACTCGATGAAGTCGATGCCGTGGAGATCAACGAGGCCTTCGCCGTGCAGACGCTCGGCTGCGTGCGTGAGCTGAATCTCGACTTGGAAAGGCTGAACCAACGCGGAGGAGCCATCGCGCTGGGGCATCCCATCGGTGCCAGTGGCGCGCGCGTGCTGGTGACGCTGCTGCATCTCATGGAGGACAAGAACTACCAGCGCGGCATCGCCAGCCTGTGCATCGGCGGCGGCATGGGCATTGCGATGGCGGTGGAGCGGGGTCGGTAAAATGGGAGAGGTGAGATCAACATCACCATTTTCACTTCTTACCTCGCACCGCAACGTCTCAAGAGCCTTCGAGCTCCTTCCGGTTCGTCTCCTCGGCCAGCCAAACGCTGACGAGCGTGATGGCGGCCATGGCGATGAGGTAAAGGGCGACAGGCCAGGGCTTGCCCCCGGACTGGGCGAGCAGCGCGGTGGCGACGAGCGGGGCGAGACCGCCGGCGAGCGGCGAGGCGAGCTGGTAGCCGAGTGACGCGCCGCTGTAGCGCACGCGCGTGCCGAAGAGCTCCGAGAAAAAGGCCGCCTGCGGGCCATACATGGCCGAATGGCCGATCAACCCGATGGTGACGGCCAGCGTGAGCGCCCAGTTGGTTCCCAGATCAACGAGCCAGAAGAACGGAAAGGCGAACAGCACCACAAAGGCCGCCCCGGCGAGGTACACCGGCCTGCGCCCGACCTTGTCCGACACAAGACCGAACAAAGGCACGACCACGAACTGCACCGCGGAGCCGATGAGCACGGCGCGCAACCCCTCGTCCTGCGTGAAGCCGGCCTGTTTCGTCGCATAGGTCAGCACAAAGATGGTGATGACGTAGAAGAAGGCGTTCTCCGCAAAACGCGCGCCCATGGCCAGCAGCACATTGCGCGGATAACGGCGCAGGACTTCGAGAATGGGCATCTCGTCCTTTTTCGGCGCTGTTTTCCGCGCCGCGGCAAAGACGGGGCTCTCCATGATGTGCAGCCGGATGAACAATCCGACACCGAGAAGCAAAATGCCGATCAAGAACGGCACACGCCAGCCCCAGCTCATGAAAGCCTCCTCCGACAGCACGGAGGACATGCCGCGAAACACCCCGGTGGCCAGCAGCAGACCGATCGGCACACCCGCCTGCACCCAGCTCGCGAGAAAGCCGCGCTGGCCCGCCTTGCCATGCTCCACGGCCATGAGCACCGCGCCGCCCCATTCACCGCCGACGCCGAGCCCCTGGATGAACCGCAGCGCGACGAGCAGAATGGGAGCGAGGATGCCCGCCTGATCATACGTTGGCAGCAGGCCGATGGCGAACGTCGCCAGGCCCATCATCACGAGCGTGGTCACCAGCATCGACTTGCGGCCGATTTTGTCCCCATAGTGCCCGAAAATGATGCCGCCGAGCGGGCGCGCGAAGAATCCGACCGCATAGGTGCCAAACGAGGCCATCGTGGCCGCGAAAGGATTGAGCGTGGTGAAGAACAGCTTGCCAAACACGAGCGCGGAGGCGGTGCCGTAGAGGAAGAAGTCATACCACTCGATGGTGGTGCCGATGAAGCTCGCCAGGACGACTCGGGTGGTGGAATTGGCGGTGGATTGGGGCGCGTCAGGCATGCGGAAGGATTACTCGAACCGCGTGCGGAACTTTTCGCCCGGCTTCATGCCCAGGAATTTCAGGCGCTCGTCAGGTTTGGCCTGAAGATGCTTTGCCAGCGCAGGGCAGTTGGTCTCAAAGTGGAGGAACTGCCTGTCGTCGGAGAACACGGCCATGATGTAGTACTTGTACACCTGGCCGCCGATGTTGGTGCTGTCGCGGTCCGAGTCGTACCTCGATTCCAGGGGGGCAAACTCGATGTTGCGGCGCTGGCCTTTGGGCAGGGCGGGAATCTCGAGGGATTCATTGGTGGCGACGGTCAGTTGCTCGTCGCCGCGTGTGTATTTTGCCTCCGTTTCCATCGTCACGAGCAGGAAGGTGGCGGAGGCGGCGGCCACGGGCTGAGTGGCCGCGCTCTCGATCACGATTTCCGGCGTCAGGATCATGGTTTTCATGAAGCTGGAGCCCGGCACAGGCTTGTTCCGCTTGCCCACCTTCGCCTGGATGCGCAGGGCGGGATACTTTTTGGCAAGTTCCGCCAGTGCGGTCTTGTCAGGCGTCTGGGCCGGGATTGTGATCAAGGCAGCCATGCTGCAGAGCACAACGAGGAGGGCGGGTTTCCTGTCCATGCGCGGAGTGAACCACGAAACCCTCACCAGCGTCAAGGGGCGATCTGCTTGCAACATCAGAGGGCGCGGGAACGTGATGAGCGCATGAGTGAATTGACCCGCAGGCAGGCTGTGAAACTCGGCATCGGCAGCCTGGCGGCGATCAGCGCGCCGCGCGTGGAGGCGGCGAAACCGGCCGCGCGTCCGTTTCTGACACCGGCGGACGATTTCGAGGATGTCTCGCGCGGCAATCCGAAGCCGCACACGCTCACCGGCGAGGCGTTGGTGCGTGCGAAACTCACGCCGGAAACGTGGCGGCTGGAAATCCGCACGGACGAGACAACGAACGCCATCGTCACACAGAAGGCGCAGATCGAGCGCGCGGTGACGCTGGACTACGCGCAGCTCCTGGCGCTGGGGAAGAAGCATCGTGTGATGTTTTTGAAGGCCATGCAGTGCCTGAACATCGCGCAGCCGCTGGGGCAGGGCCTGTGGGAAGGCGTGCCGCTGCGTGATGTGCTGCGGCTCTGCGGCGCGATGTCGAATGTGAGGCGCGTGTACTTCTGGGGCTTCCACAACGACGATCCAAAGCAGCGCTTCCAGTCCTCCCTGAGCTACACGGAGGTGATGGAGACGCCGCCGGGCGAACTGCCCGTGTTTGTGGCCTACCGGCTCAACGGCGCGCCTCTCACGCTGGAGCGTGGCGGTCCGGTGCGCATGGTGGTGCCGTGGGCGCACGGCTTCAAATCGATCAAGTGGCTCCAGCAGATCCGCCTGACGAATGATTATCAAACGAACGACACCTACGCGGAAAAGAACAACGATCCCGACTCGCATCTGAAGACGGCGGCGTATCTCGATGACGTGACGCCGGGAGATCCGGCCCTCGTGAGCGGTCTGGTCATCAGTGGATGGTCCGGGCTGTCGCATGTCGAATACTGGCTGCGGCCCGCCGGGCCTGAACTGGCGGATGATGATCCCGCATGGGCGCAAGCGGAGTGGAAACGCTGCGCACTGGCCGCGCCGCCGGATTGGAGCGCTGTTTTGCCTTCGGGCGTGAGATCGCAGGACGTGCTCGGTTTCGACAAGGCGAGCGGGAAACCGCTCTCCTGGCCGCTGCGCTACAGCATGGTCGGATTCTCGGCGGAGCTGCGTGGATTGAAACCCGGCAAGTACGAGGTGCGGGCGCGCGCGGTCGATTTGAATGGTTTCGCCCAGCCGGAGCCGCGCTCGATCCAGAAAAGCGGCAAGAACGGCATCCAGGTGCGGCGGTTTGAGGTGGCGTGACCTTCGCGTTTGCCGCGCGGGGCATCCTGCCTAGCTTCGTGTCATGATTGAGATCACGAAACGACCGTTTGGGACGCTGGCGGATGGCCGCGGGGCGACGCTGTTCGTCCTGAAGGTGCCGGAGGGCATGAGCGTGGCGCTGACGGACTACGGGGCGTCGATTGTGCAGGTGAACGTGCCGGACCGGCGCGGTGTGCTGAAGGATGTGACGCTGGGCTATGACGATGTGCGCGGCTACGAGGCTGGAAACTCGCATTTCGGCTGCACCACGGGCCGCTACGCCAACCGCATCTGCGACGGCCGCCTGCCGGTGGGCGACGAGGTGTATCAACTGGAGCGCAATGACGGCGCGCAGCATCTCCACGGCGGCGTGCATGGTTTCGGCCGCTTCTTGTGGGACGCGGAGATGCTGCCGAACGGCGTTCGCTTCACCCGTGTGAGCCCGCATGGCGAGGAGGGCTACCCCGGCAATCTCACCGTGCGCGTGACCTTCACGCTGAACCCGGCGAACGAGCTGGGCATGCTCTACGAGGCGGAGACGGACGCGTCCACGCATGTGAACCTGACGAACCACGCCTACTTCAACCTCGCCGGACACGACGCGGGCACCATCCTCAACCACAAGCTCTGCCTTGCCGCGCGGCAGTTCATTCCGGTGAACGACGCGCTCATTCCCATGGGCGAGATCGCCAGCGTGGAGGGCACGGCGCTGGATTTCCGGGATGTGACGCGCATTGGCGACCGCATCGACGCCACGGAGCCGCAGATGGTGCCGGGGCGCGGTTACGACCACTGTTTCGTCGTCGATGGACGGCCCGGCGTGCTGCGGCTGGCGGGCAGCGTCGTCGATCCGGGCAGCGGGCGGCTCATGGAGGTGCTCACCACGGAGCCGGGTATGCAGCTTTACACGGGGAATTTTCTCGATGGTACGCAGGTCGGCAAAGGCGGTGTGAACTATCCCTTCCGCGGCGGCTTGTGCCTGGAGACGCAGCATTTCCCCGATTCGCCCAACCAGCCGAATTTCCCCAGCACCCTGCTGGTGCCCGGAGAGCGGCACGAGAGCGAGACGATCTACCGCTTCACGGTGGTGCCGTGAGGAACAGGCCCATGTGCGTGCCAGCGCCGGATGTGGCGCGCAGGTCTGGTGTCAGTTCGCCTGTTTCATCGCCCGCACATGCTGGAAGGCGGCTTGCTGCATGAATTTCGACGCGGCGGGTGTGTTCGTGTGACCGGCGAGGGTGTCGAAGTGGATCGTCTTCGGCACGGCGAGGGCATTGTAGGCCGCATAGACGCTTGTGGGCGGGCAGGTGGTGTCGATGAAGCCCACGGTGACCGCCGCGCCTTTGCATTTCGCCCGTGTGGCGAAGTTCACGCAGTCAAAGTAGCGCGCGGCCTGCAGCGCGGCGGGGTCGGGTTTGCCATCGGGGCCGTTCGGCACGATTTTCGGCCAGCCATTGACGCGGTTCACCTGGCTGCCGGTGTGATCGCACCCGGCCGGCACGCCGGCGCAGATGAAGGTCACGCGTTCATCCAGTCCGGCCGCGGCGAGTGCCTGAAAGCCGCCCTGGCTGCTGCCATGGACGATGAGCGTCTTTCCATCCCACTCCGGTTGCGTGGTGAGGAAATCAATCGCGCGCATGAGGCGGAGGAACATGCCTTTGAAATAGACCGTCTCGCGATCTTTGTTGCCAGATCTGGAATAGTCCTTCAACTCGCCGTTCTGCAGCGCGGTGTAAAACTCCGCCGGTTTGCCGTTGGGGATGCCGTGCGCGTTGATGTCGAGCGAGAGCATGCCGCCCTCGTTGAGCGCCCAGGAAACGCTGCCGGGATTCGAGCTGCGCACGCCCGCGCCATGCACATGCAGGATGGCAGGCAGGGATTTTGGCTTCGCGTCCTGCGGACGGCCGAAATAGCCCGAGACGGGCTTCCCGCCGAGACACTCGACCTGGAGATCAAAGGCTTCGATGCCTTTCACAGCCGTCTGAATCGGCGTGAGAGTTGATTTGAGCGCCACTTTCGCCAGCGCGGCCTTTTGCGCCCTCCAGAAGGCGTCGAAGTCCTCCGGCACCGGCATGCTGGGCTTGATTTGCAGCGGATCAAAGGCCGCGGCGGCCTGCGCGACCGCTTTGGCGCTGCTGACGCGCAGATGGAGGAAACCAGGCTCGCCGAGCGTGCCCGTGAGCGAGAGCTTGCCGCCTTCGAGCATCACTTTCCTCGCCGGTTGCGGCTGCACGCCGTCCTTGCTGAAGATGCAGGTCACCTCCGCAGGCTGGGAGGCCTCAATCGTGAACGTGGCGGTCTCTCCGGCCTTGTAAGTCGCGTTCGCGCGGTCGGTGCTGACTTGGAGCGTGAGCTGCTGCGCGTGCGCCGCGACAGCGAGGAGAAGGAAAAGAGCCGGGAACTTCATGGGGCGAGAGAAACCGGCGCGGGAGAGGGATTCTTGCGCCATGCGATCAAACGGCCTTGCCGGGCCAAGAGCGGCCGGTTTAATCACTGGATTCATGGAATCTTCGCCTTCGTCGCAATGCGGTGCCTTCATTGCCAAACTCGGCGCCTGGTTGCAGGTGTCGCTTGTGCTTGGTGTCGCGGCAATCCTATGTGGGGTTGAGGCCTTCCGGGCAATTGAGAGAGAAGGGGGCGACGCTGCGCAACTGATCACGACGATCGATGAAATCCTGCTCTACGCAACGATCTCGTCCAATGTGGCCCTCGTCGGTTTGGCGCTGGTGAAGATTGCGATCACGGTCTGCCGCTATCGCGCCCGATGGCTGTTCACCTTCCTGTGCTTTTACGGTTTGCTGTCCTTTGGCACGAGCCTGTTGGTGATGGCTTGGTTGATGGCGCTCGGAGTCTCCCTGGCAAGCTTTATGTTCTGCTTTTTTTGAGTTTTCTTCCTGATCTTCGCCGTGGTGAAGAAGGAGGAGTTTGAGCGTGCACCTTTGCCGAAGCGCAAACTGCCAGCTTGCTACCGGTTGGACCCATGACCAGGGCTGCGGGAGTTCGGCTCGCCAGAGGGTGGGAATGCAAGCCCTCCCTCCGACACATGTCCACAATCCTATTGCAGACTGTTAGCGGCGATGGCTAAAAGCATCGTCATGAGAATTGGACTGGGTTTTGCATGCCTTTGTTTAGCGACCGCTCTATTTGCGACGGACACTCCCAAGACGGCAATCGATGAGTCTGGGCGGTGGCGTATCGGCTTCCGCTACTGGTCACACCGCACACCTTACGAATCAGCAAGCGACCATGCTTTTCTAGCTGAGGTGTCTAAATTAGGCCCCGAAGTTCCTCCACCGGACCGCCAGCAGGGTCCGCTTCGGTTTCGTAGTGGTATCCTCACGGTGATTGAGCGGTTACATCGCCAGACAGACAAGGAGCCCGTGCTTTCTAAAGTGCGGGAACTGTCGGTGGAAGGCATGGATGGTCTCAAAGTGGGCGATCGAGTGATCGTTTTTGTCGATCGTGAGCAGTATAAGGGAGGTCATGTGATCAACTACCATGAAGGCGGCTGTTTGATTGGTATTTGCCTGCCCGCGAAAGATCCGAACATGGAAGACGCGCTTGTGGAACCTCTTTTGAAATCCCTCCGCGAAGGGCGGACAACGTTGCGACAACTGACTTCAGAGGAGCTGAGTGCGTGGATTGCAGTGGATCCGACCGGCATTGCGCGTCAGTTTCAAATGCAGCTCGACTTGGGAAGACTGGAATGGAAAGCGCCATGACCGACCTTTCCCGAGCGCAGCGCTCCAAGGCATCGTGATCACTCCACCGGCTCGCTCACCATGCCTGCTTCATCACGCTCCTGTGGCAGGAGGAGGGCGATGAAGGCGGCGGGGATGAAGAGGAAGCTGGCGGCGAGCATGGCTGCACGCACGTCCGGGATGGTCTGATAGACGCCGAAGAAGATGGTGCCGCCGGCGGCGATGATGCGGCCGAAATTGTAGCAGAAGCCGGCGCCCGTGGTGCGCAGCAGCGTGGGGAAGAGCGGTGGCAGGCACATGGTGAAGAGCCCGAACACACCCTGGCACACGCCGATGAGGCCAAAGAGCCAGAGCGTGGTGTTCCAGTCGTGGTTCCAGTAAAACGTGGCGAACATCGCGCCGAAGTAGGCCAGCAACATCCAGAAGATGGTGTTGCGGTAGCCCATGAGCTTTGCGAGGCCGCCGGCGACGAAATTGCCGATGATGGAGCCAAACATGATCCACATGAGCGCCGCGCCGGAGGCCTGCGCCTGGCCTTCCTTGGTCATCGCGATGACCTCGGGCAGTTGTTTCACCACCTTGGCCTGCCAGAAGAGGAAGGCCCAGTGCGCGGTCAACGACACGCCGCAGATGATGAGCACACGCCACGTCGTGCTGCGCACTTTCGGACCGAAAAGCTCGCTCACGCGCGGGGCCGCCTGTTTTCCGCGGGCTTCCTCCCAGGTCTCGGTCTCCGGCACGGCCTTGCGAATCCAGACGGTGATCAAGGCGGGCAAAATGCCGACGAGGAAGAGGTAGCGCGGCTCCTGGCCGGAGAGAATCCAGTGTGAGAGCACGGCGAGCAGCACGCCGAAATTCACCGCGCTCTGCAGCACCGCCGCGATCCACGGACGCCATTTTTTCGGCCATGTTTCGGACAGCAGCGACGCGCCGACAGCCCATTCACCGCCGATGCCGAGCGCGGAGAGGAAGCGGCACAGCATGAGGTGCCACCACTCCGTGGCGAAGAAGGACAGGCCGGTGAACAGGGCGTAGGTGAGGATGGTGAGCATCAGCGCCTTGCTGCGGCCGAGAAGATCGCCCACGCGGCCAAAGAAACCGCCGCCCACGGCCCAGCCGACGAGGAAGGCGGCCTGGATGATGGAGCCCTTCACGCCGACATCGGCGTGCTCCGGCGGCAGATCCATGAGCTGCGCCACAAACACGACCCACACGAGCGTGTAGAGATGCATGTCGAGCCCGTCGAAGAGCCAGCCGAGCCACGCGGCGATGCCGGATTTCCATTGATGGGGCGAGAGATCGCTGAGGCGTGTGATTTCGGCGTTGGCGGGCTGGGACATGCGGACGCGAGTCTTTCGCAGCGCGCGGGGAATGGCAAGCGTTCGCTGAGGCAGTGGGCCAGCCGGTTCGCGGAACCGTGGATCCACATCGGTTGTCCTTCAGATCACATCCCGGGTAATGAGTCCGCCTTCGGAAGGGCGGTTCAGAAGCGTTTGCTCAACGCATGCCGCATCGCCATTTCGTCATTCGTGGAGACGTAAACCAGGTGATTTTGGATCACCCCGCCTCTGCTCAAGCTTCCACCATTGAAAGGAGCGTCCACCAGGAGGTATCGCCCTGTGTGGCGCACCGTGACCGGCAGCCAGAATTGGCCGGCCAAGGGGTTGACATAAGCGTTCCTCGTCCAAGTAACGGTCCACACACCTCGGCCGCGGTAGTCCCATCGGCCATAGGCTCCTTCCATGCCATCTCCCCGCCAGCGTGCGGAATGGTCGGGGGAGAACTGCAGTGAATATCGCGAGGACGGGTGGAGGAAGCGTGGCTGGGTCTCCGTGTGCCAGATGCCAACGATGGCATTCTCCCGCAGGTCCGTCCGCGCGGCAGGAAGCAGAGCGGCATATTCCGGGTCCAGCCGGTCCCATGTGGACGGAGCACATCCCTCCAGAAGACTGACGCTCAGGAGAAGGAGGCTGAGACAGACAAAACGGAGAATGGCCGGCCGAGGCTGATGGGGCGAAGTTTTCATGGGGTGGATTTTGTGACGCGAATTTGGAACCGTGCGCTGCGCATCTGTGGCGCATGTCTTTTCCTGAACTGGGATCGCCTGCGTTCATCCGGCGGAAACTCATCTTTCTAAAAGCGGGGAGATCTTGTTCTCAAACAAGGCGAGCGCCGATTGTCGTTCCTTGCTGCCGAGGCCGAGTGCCTTGGCGCGAAACACGTGTGCAAATTGAGACTGGGTGTCTGCCAGATCGCCGAGCTCAGAAAGCCCCTCACCTTGATGCTGTTCCGCCTTCAACTCCTCGACCAGACCAGGGTTCGCACGGAGAAAGTCTTTGAACCAATTTTCCAATGACCGGTCCTGGTCCACTTTGCGTGTCATGCCGGCCGACCAGAGAACCTTGCCCGCTTCGAAAGCCAAAAGGTTTTCACGCTTCGCATCGCTTGCACGAGAATCGAAGAACCCGTTTTTGAAAGTGAGCAGGGTGCCGTTCGCCGAGATCATGTCGCTCGCAGCGGGAGGAAGGCTGCTCGGAGTTCCCGGGACCCGGTCTTTGGGCGCTTTCTGTTCGACCCACTCCTTCAGTCGGGCATCCTTGAACGCTGAGAGTGCAGCCAGTGCTTTTTTGTTTTCTGCGACTTCCCAGTGACCGGTCCATGATGCAGCCGATGGATCACCCGCGGGAGGTGAGGGAACGAGCGCCTCGACATCGGCGTTGAACTTCTTGACCGCAGCGCTGCATGCCGCCGTTTCGCTGGCGAGTTTGGCGAGATCCCGACGGCGCAGATCGTCCGCGGCTGACCCTGGTTTGACCGGGCCAAGGGCGTTGAACTCCTCCACCTTCTGCTTGATGCCCGAACGCCATGCGTCCAGACGCTCACGTCGCTTGTTGAGTTCATCGAGCGTTCTGGCCGGCAGGTTCTGAGGCACTGGCACGATTTTGGCAAGCTTGAGGGACACCTGCTGCTCCTGGGCGGCAAGATGCACGCCTGACCCCAGGCTCATCAGGATGACCAGAATCAGGCGTGGGAGCTGGTTCATGGTGACAAAGGGAAGGGGGCTGCGATCGGTGAAGAGAGAGAATGCCGGGGTTACTCCTCCACCAGCAGCACCTTGATCAGGGACGCTTTCAACTGGGGGTCTTTCTGTGCTGCATCGGTCAATTCCTTTTCGATCTTGGTTTCCGTCTCATGCACGGAGCGGTTGATGCGCGTGAGATCCTTCTCAAGCATTTTGCGTTTGACCGGATCATTCCTGGCCTTGTCGTAACTCAGATAGGTATTGCGGTAATTCTCCATCTGCTTGACCCGCTCGTTCACCAGCGCACGCCGCCGCTGTTCCACGTCTGGCGGAAGCCTCACCCCCTTGGGCAGCTCCTTGCGGTAAAGAATGTTGCGGGACGGTCCTGTCATGGCCTTGCGCAGGAATGTGCCGGAATCCGCACCCGGCGGCGTGCGCCCGGAGGTGTCAAACCCGAGCCCCGCCTTGGCCTTCATCTCTTCATCACTCGCTGCTCCGACTGCCTGCCTCCCATAGGCCGAGGTGGCGGCACCCTGGCGGCGGGCACTGGTGTCCGTGCCTGCCGGGATGCGATCCCGGGCCTGCAAGCCCGGGTCGTCAGGGTTGGCTTTGCGTCCGAACAACCGGTTGAAGAAGCCCGGTTTTGAAGGGGCTGTGGCAGTCCCGCCCTTCGTGCTGCTCTGCGGAGGGGCGGACTTGGCCATCTGTTCAAATCGGTTCGCAGCTTCCTTCAAGTCTGTGCTGGCAGGAGAACTCGGGGGCGTGGTGCTTTTGAACCTGTCTCCGGAGCCAGGACGTGGTTGTTCTGTGCGGGGTCGGGCAGGTGGTTGCCTGAGCCTTCGGAAAAGCTCGTCAAAGATGTTGCCACCTCCGCCATAAGACCCGCCTCCACCTTGGGGCCTGCTCGGACAACTGGCCTCATGTGCCTGCCGAAGCGCATAGACCCGCGCTTCATCTCCGGGCATCGGTTCTCCATAGTATTGGCCGCAGTAGGGACAACTGGCAGCCATGGCGGATGAACCCGTGAAGATGAGCGCGACGAGCAACCAGACTCGGCAAGCCATGAGCGGCGTGAACAGTGTGCCGCAGGCGAGCTGCTTTTTCGTTGCGGCAGAAAATCCCCGGCGGCTGTCGGGAAGGGCAAAGATCGGGCAATCGGCGGACCTTGGCATAAGTAGCGCGGGTTGGTCGTGTATCGTCGTGCATGACCAAACCATCCGGCTACCCACATGTTGCCGAAGCAAGCGCATGGATTGCCCTCATCCCGGCCCACATTCAGACCTGCGTGCAGTCGCCTGGCACACTGTCCCACCGTCGCTTTACCGGCCTACTGTTGCTTCGCCAGCTTGTTGTACTTCTCGACCAGTTCGTTGAATTCCCTCGTGCGGGCGTTCAGCTTCTCGACGGCTTCGTCGCGCTCCTTGACGAGTTGTTTGAGCATCTCGTTCTGTTTGATGATGGTGGCGTTTTGGGCGGTGACGGAGGCGTTGTGCTCCTTCAATGCCTCGGCACCCTTGCCGACGACGGCCTCGGTGGCGGCGAGTTTGGCCTGCGTCTGCACCCATTCGTTGAGGAAGAAGGCGAGCGTGAAGCCGCGGGCGACGGAATCAGCGCCCATGGCGGTGAGCTCGTTTGTGGCGGCGAGCAGCTTGGCCTCGACTTCGGCCCGGAGGATGGTGAGGCGCTCGATTTCTTTCTCATACTCGGCGGCCTTGCGCTCCGCCTCCACGCGGGCGGTGTTTTCGGCCTCGAGCTGCCGGGCCAGGCCGGCGATGTGCATGCGGTAGCGCTCCTCGCGCGCCCATTGCACGACACACACGGCGCAGAGGCCGAGGGTGACGAGGACGAGGAGCGTGGTGATGAGGCGCTTCATTGCTGCGGCGCGGGCGCGGCGGCGGCTCCACCGGTGGGTTTGACATTGAAGGCGACCTTGGTGAAGCCGACCCGCTTGGCGATGTCGAGCGCCTTCACAAGGTCGGCGAAGCGCGTGTTCACATCGCCGCTGATATAGACAGGCGTGGCGGGATCCTGGCCGAAGCGCTTCGCGAGCTCGGTCTCGAGCGCGGGCAGGGTGATGGCGGCCTTGTTGTAGAAGATGTCGCCCTGGGCGTTGACGGCGAGGTTGATCATGTCGGGCTTGAAGTCGCTCTGCGCGGCGGAGGCGACGGGCAGGTTCACCTTGATCGTCTGCTGCTTCGTCATGGTGAGGCTGACCATCATGAAGGAGGCCAGCAGGAAGAACATGACGTCGATCAGCGGGATGATCTCCAGCCGGGTCTTTTTCTCGGGCAGTGGGGAGTGAAGCTTCAAGGCCGTTCTCGGTTGGCGGTTCTCAGTTCCCGGTTTTGGAGCCCACTTTGTCGAACCCGTGCTGCGCGGCCAGGATGAGCACGTTGTTCGCGGCGGCCTCGAGATCGAATTTCAACGCGGCGAGGCGGCTGTGGAAGTAGTTCATGGGCACCAGGGTGGCGATGGCGATGCCAAGGCCTGCGGCGGTGGCGATGAGGGCCTCACCGATGCCGCCGGTCACCTTTTCGACGGCCAGCTCGCTGCTGCCGATGCTGGTGAAGCTGCCCATGATGCCGGTGACAGTGCCGAGAAGGCCCAGCAGCGGCGCGAGTGTGACGATGGTGTCCATGGCGCCGAGGAAGCGGCCCGCGCCGCGCAACTCCTGCCCCGCGGCGACCTCCAGAGCGCCCTGCATGCTGCTGTGGCGGTGGTGCAGGCCGTGATGGATCATGCGCACGACGGGATCGCTGGCGTCTTTGGATTCGGTGATGGCCTTGCTCAATTCGCCGGCTTCGAGCGCTTCGTACACGAGGTCGAGCTGCCTCGCGTTGCGTTTCGAGGCGAGGCGCAGCCACCAAAAGACACGCTCGACGAGCACGCAGAGCGCGAAGGCGGTGACGGCGAGGATGGGCCACATGATGGGGCCGCCTTTGTGGATGAATTCGATGACGACGTTGGCGAGGAGCATGAGCGGGCGGATTTTAGCGGAGTCGGAAGGAGAGCGGCAGCGTGTAACGCCTGCCGGTGCCGGTGGCGGGGAAGCGCCAGTTTCGCCTCACCCAGGAGGCGGCATAACTGTCGAGGGCGGAAAAGCCGGTGCTGCTGATGACGGTGGCGCCTTCCACCGCGCCGGAGGGCCCCACACTGAGGCTGAGGCGCACGGTGCCCTGCATGTTCTGTGATTTGGCAAAGCTGGGGTAGGGCGGCGCGGGCGTGATCATACGGCCGCTGCTACGCGTGGCTGTGCCGGTGCCGCCGGGCGATCCACCCGGCGTGCTCGGCCTGGCGGAGGCGGTGGCTGATCTCCGCGGGGTGGGTGCGGGGGCAGGCTTGGGGCGGATGACGGGATCGACGGGTTTGAGGGCGTCTTCGATCTTCGGCGCGGTCGGGATGGCGAAAATGTCCTCCTGGGTCATGGCCTCCGCCACCTCCGGCAGGTCGAGATCAGGAGGTGTTGCCTCCGGGATTTCGATTTCGAGGATTTCAGGTGTTTCGGGCGGGGCGTCTTCCGCAGGAGCAGGTTCCTCTTCGTTTTGTGCCTGGAGCTCGGCCATCGTTGTCTCGATGAGCGGCAGATCGTCGGCGTGCATCACGTCCGCGAGGGTCTTCAGATGAATCACGGGCATTTCCGCCGCGAAGATGCCTGCAATGCCGATGGAAAGGAATCCAGCACTGATGCCGAGCAGCCAGGAAAGCCCCACCGGCACGTCCTGAAGGGCACGAAACCTCCACACGAGTCGCGGGGCGGCTGCGGCGGGCAGGGAAGTGGTTTCCAGGTTCATAAGGAGGTTTGGAGCCAGGGTGAAACGTTCTTCCGCACGAAAAATCAAGGCGGGGAGCGGGTCGGGAGGATGAAACGCAAGATAGTCACGTCAATAGGCAATTGAGACTCAATCGCAGAAAATGCTTGCGCGATTTGGGAAAGCACCCATCATCGCGGCCCTTCTGCGACAGAATCTCAGTTTCAACTCGCTCACATGCTCCCTCAAACCTCCCTCACCGGCCCCACCATTGCCCTCGGTGCCCTTTTCGCCCTGGCAGTGGCCTCCCACGCCCAATCTCCGACCCTCAAGCCCGATGTGGCGGTCGAGGAACTCGACATCGTCACCATCTATGGCGAGTCGGAGAGCGACCAAATCACGCAGAACTCCTTCCCCCAGGCTGTCGAGGGCACCAAGATCTTCTCAGGCAAACGTGCCACAGTGATCGACCTCGACGCGCTGCCGAAGGTCCAGGCGAACAACTATCGCCAGGCGCTCGCCTCGACTCCCGGCCTGCTTTTCTCCGAGGAAACCACCCCGCTCGTCAGCATCGGCTACCGCGGCATCGGGGAGCCGCACCGTTTCCAGTTCATGCAGGTCATGAAGGACGGGGTGCCGATCCATGCGGACCCGTTTGGTTATCCGGAGGCCTACTACACGCCGCCACTCGATGTGGTGGACCGCATGGAGTTCATCCGCGGCGGCGGTTCCCTCATGTACGGCCCGCAGCCAGGCGGCGCGTTCAATTACGTCACCTACATGCCACGGCGTGACAAGGCTTTCGGATTCCGCACGCAGAACATCTTCGGCACCGACAACCTTTTTTCCAGCTACACCGCCGTGGACGGCACCTACGGCGATTGGGGCTACTACGGCTACTTCAACCACCGCAGCAGCGACGGCTTTCGCCAGTGGAACAGCGACTACCGTCTCGACGGTGGCAATGTGAAGCTCGTCCACACCATCAGCGACGACACGCGCGTCATTTTCAGCGTGGACATGTACGAGGAGGAGCATGGCGAGCCGGGCGGCCTCACGGCGGCGAATTTCGCCGCGAATCCCGAGATGACCACCCGCATGAACGACCGCTTTCGCCTGCGCCGCTACGCCGCGAGCGCCGAGTTGCAGCACAAGTTCCAGGAAGGCACCGAATTCAGCCTGAAGGCATGGGGCGGCTACTACCAGCGCTGGAGCAAGCGCCAGCTCGGTGGTGGATTCGGCACGCTGCCCGCCGGTGGTGCCGCGGCCACCAACAACATCGAAAACCAGCAGTTTTACACCTTTGGCATCGAGCCGCGCTTCCGCCATGACTGGGAGGCCTGGGGTGACAAGCACACCCTCACCGCCGGCATGCAGTATTACTACTGCTACTCGCCGCGTGAGGACAAGCGCGGCCTCTCTCCCGATGCTGAGGACGGCAACATCTTCCTCGATAGCCGTCGTGAGACGATTTACGGCTCCCTCTTTGCCGAGAACAAGTTCACCTTCGGCAAATTCAGCATCACGCCCGGCTTTCGCCTCGAATGGATCAAGCAGGACGTGCAGAGCCGGAACTTTGCCCCCGCCACCGGTGCCTTCACCGGCGAGGTGCGCAAGGCGCAGACCGAGGTACAGCCGCTCTTCGGCCTCGGCATGGCCTACGACATCGGCAACGAGAGCGCGATCTACGCCAACGTCTCGCAGGGCTACCGCTCCACCATTTTCACGGAATCCATCGTCGCGCAGCCGGGTGTCGTCGCCACGGATGCCGCGCCTGGCCTCAGTTGGTCCTACGAGCTCGGCGCGCGTGGCAAGCCGGCCAGGTGGCTGACCTTTGACACCAGCGTCTTCCTCATCGACTTGGACAACCGTTTCGGGACCGTCACCGCCGGCGGTGTCACCCGCCTCACCAGTGTTGGCCGCAGCATCAACTATGGCTGGGACGGCGCTCTCGACCTTGACCTGATCGGCCTCTCCGACCGCATCGCGGGCCGTGACGTGGAGCGTAGCCATTCGCTCAACTTCTACACGAATGTCTCCATTCTTGAGGCGGAACTGCATGGCGGACCGAACGACGGCGGCGCGCCGCAATACGCCCCGGACTACATGATCCGCACGGGTCTCATCTACAAGCACGCCGACCGCGTGAAGATCGGCTTCCTTGGCACGATGGTGGCGGATCACAACGCGCAGGACAACAGCAACCCCACCTTTGACATCCCCAGCTACATGACCTGGGATCTCACCGCCGAGGTGAAGGTGCATGAGCACTTCACCGTCATGGCCGGCATCAACAATCTCTTTGACGAGAGCTACTACGCCCGCGTCCGCGCGGATGGCATCGACCCTGCCTACGGCCGCAACTTTTATGTCGGAGGCGAGGTGAGGTTTTAAGCTTCGTTGGTGTAAAACAAGCGTTTGAGGTCGTTTGTTGAGCCGCGCCGGACTCCGGCGCGGCTTTTCCCTGTCATGAAAACCTCCATCGCCCTCCTCGCTTTTCTCCTTTGCGTTCCCGCATTCGCCCAAACAGCCGCCCCCAAGACGCCGGCAAGACCCAAGGTGCCTGCCATCCCTGCGGATGCCCAGTGGCATGATGTGACGACCTGGGGCGTCGAAGGCCGCGGCTGGGGCGATCAGGAGCGGAAACGCTGGTTTGACCGCTTCCCGGCGAAGGCGGAGAAGACGGTGACGCCCGCTGTGTGGAACCTGAGCCGCGATTCAGCGGGCATGATGGTGCGTTTCAAAACGGACGCGAAGAGCATCTACACGCGCTACGACCTCTCGAAGGCGAATCTGGCCCTGCCAGCCATGCCTGCCACCGGCGTAAGCGGTCTCGATCTCTACGCGCGGGATGACAAAGGCCAGTGGCGCTGGGTCGCCTGCCCAAAACCGGACAAACAGCACGTCGAGACCGTCTTGATCAGCGATCTGGCACCCGGCGAACACGAGTTCGCCGCCTACCTGCCTCTCTACAATGGCATCGAGAAACTGGAGATCGGCGTGCCGAAGGAGGCGAAGTTTAAGGGCCTCCAACCGCGCTCGGAAAAGCCGGTCGTGTTCTATGGCACCTCCATCACCCATGGCGCGAATGCATCCCGCCCCGGCATGGTCCACACCGCGATTCTCGGCCGCCGGCTCGACCGCCCCGTCATCAATCTCGGCTTCTCCGGCAATGGACGGATGGACGCTGCCGTCGGCGATCTCATTAACGAACTGGATGCCGCCGCCATCGTGATCGACTGCCTGCCCAACATGCAGCCCGCCGATGTCTCCGCCAAGTGCGTGCCGCTGGTGAGACAAATCCGCGTCAAACACGCCAACACGCCCATCATTCTCGTCGAGGACCGCCGCTTCACGAATTCCTGGATCACACCCGGAAAGGCCAAGTTCCACGATGACAACCACGCCGCGCTGAAAAAGGCCTTCGAGCAGCTCCAGGCCGAAAAGGTGCCGAACTTGAGCTACATCAGCGGTGACGCTCTCTACGGCACCGATGCCGAAGGTGCCAACGACGCATCCCATGCCACCGACCTCGGTTTCATGCGTCAGGCGGATGTGTTTGAGCCGGTGTTGCGCGCGGCATTGAAGTGAGACCGTCTGGCTCCAACGGGTTGTTATTCTCACAAAGAACCGTGCTCGTGATCGGAGACCGTCCGCTGGCCGTGCAGACAACGCTGGGCCGCCGTGGAGCTCGGCAAAATGCGCGGCTCAGCGCCTCCAGTTCACCTTCACCGACTGCTCGCGGCCGTTGCGGTCGTGGTACTTCACGAAGCCGTGCTCCATGCCGAACTCATGCACGCATTTCGTCACCTTCACGTCGTAGCAGCAGTATTCGGCAATCTTCGCCACCTCGCCCTGCTGCCACCATTTCAACGCGTCGAGCCCGTCGGCGGTCTTTCCGGTGCCGAGCGTGGCGGCAGCCACGGCGTCGAGTTTGATGCGGTGTCCGAGCGCTTTTTCGAGGTCGGTCAGCAGGTCAAGATCATGGAGCTGGTCGCGGAAGTCGAACAGGCAGTGCCCCATCAGCACCTCGTAGTCGAAGCCGACATGGTTGAATCCCACGACGAGGTCCGCGCGGCGCAACTGGTCGATCAGCGCCTGGGCCTCATCCTCCGTGTAGATCATGTACTCCCCCAGTTTCGTGCTGTAGGTGCAGGCCACGGAGATGCCCATCTTGTGCTTGTTGCCCCAGCCGCCCACGTCATTGGCCGTGCGGCGTGTCTCCAAGTCGAAATAAACGATGTCTCCAGCCATGAGGCGCGTGGTTTCGCGGCGTCGTTCCCTTCATCAGCCGATGCGGTACACGATGCGGGCCTTGTCCATGTCGTAGGGGGACATCTCGATCTTCACCGCGTCCCCGATCACGAGGCGGATGAATCTTTTGCGCATCTTGCCAGAAATATGCGCCAGTACTTCGTGTCCGTTGCGCAGTTTCACGCGGAACATCGTTCCTGCCAGCACGGCGGACACCACGCCTTCCAGCTCGATGGCCTCCTCCTTCTGTTTGAGCTCAGGTTCTGGCTCCGGACGACGGGGAGGGGGCGCGCTGCGCGGCGGCGGGTTGTTGCGCGGTGCGTTCCCGCCCACGATGCCGCGTGGCGGGCCGCTGCTGC
Organism: Verrucomicrobiaceae bacterium; assembly: GCA_015075365.1. Taxonomy (GTDB): domain Bacteria; phylum Verrucomicrobiota; class Verrucomicrobiia; order Verrucomicrobiales; family Verrucomicrobiaceae; genus Prosthecobacter. The sequence continues at coordinate 1,478,023 of JABTUN010000001.1, read as the reverse complement.
CACCGCCCACGATACCACGCGGCGGACCGCTGCTGCTACCTCCCACGATGCCACGCGGCGGACCGCTGCTGCGCCCAGGCGGGCGTGAGGATTGGCCGGAGGAACCACGATTCGGGGGACGATTCTGCATAGGTGGGGATCAGGAGAGGAAACGGTACGGGCAGGATGTACCCTGCGGCAGCGATGACAAGGAGGAATTTCCAAGGCGCGGTAAGGGTTCCGTGCCTCGCCCAAGGCATGAAGAATCCCGCTGTGCATCAAAGGAACTGAAGATCTGGGGCGTATTCGCCCTGTGATCCGCCCCCTCGTCACCTTTGCCCTCGTTTCCTCCGCCTTGGCGGAGCCCATCGACTTTTCCAAGCAGATCCGCCCGATCCTGAGCGAGAACTGCTTCTTCTGCCATGGTCCTGACGACAAAAAGCGTGAGGCGGACCTCCGTCTCGATGACGAGGCCGCCGCGAAGAAGAACAACGACGGCGTCATCGCCGTGGTGCCGGGTGACCCGGAGAAAAGCGCTCTCATCCAGCGCATCGTGAGCACCGATCCCGATGAGGTCATGCCACCGCCGAAGCAGCACAAGACGATCTCCCCCGCGCAGGTCGCGCTGCTCAAAGATTGGATCAAGCAGGGCGCGAAGTGGGGGAAGCATTGGAGCTATGAGAAGGTGGTGAGGCCGGCTGTTCCAAGTGCTCAGTTGTCAGTGCTCAGTGCTCAGTCGGGTAAAGTGAATCCGGTGGATGCTTTTCTGGCTCAGCGACTGGCCAAAGAAGGCCTGAAGTTCTCGCCGAAGGCCGATGCGGCCACGCTGATCCGACGCGTGGCACTCGATCTTACCGGACTGCCTCCCACTCTAGAGGAGCTCGACCGTTTCCTTCCCAAACTGAGCACTGAGCACTCAGCACTGAGCACTTATGACGAGATGGTCTCGCATTACCTCGCCAAACCGAGCTACGGCGAGCACTGGGCGCGCCAATGGCTGGATCTGGCACGCTACGCGGATTCCTCCGGCTATCCGAGTGACCAGCCGCGGGAGATTTGGGCGTATCGGGATTGGGTGATTCGGGCGCTGAATGCGAACATGCCGTTCGATCAGTTCACCATCGAGCAGCTCGCGGGCGACTTGCTGCCGAATCCGACGGACGACCAGCTCATCGCGACGGCGTTTCATCGGAACACGATGACTCAGAACGAAGGCGGCACGGATGACGAGGAATTCCGCAACGCGGCGATCATCGACCGCGTGAACACGACCTTCGCGGTGTGGATGGGCACGACGATGGCCTGTGCGCAGTGCCACACGCACAAATATGATCCGCTCACGATCAACGAGTATTTCCAGTTCTACGCTTTCCTCAACCAAAGTGCCGACAGCGACAAAAAGGACGAGGTGCCGCTGCACAGCTTTGACACGCCGGAGCTGAAAAAACAGCGCGAGACCCTCAAAGTCGAGATTGCGGCACTCGAGTCGAAATTCACGAAACCGGACGCGAAATGGCTCGCGGGGCTGGAGGCATGGGATCGCGGTTTTGCTCGCGATTTGGGCTGGCAGAGCCCGAAGCCGTCGAAAGTGAGCGAAGGCGACGCGAAGATCGAAAACGATGGCCGTGTGATCCTCGCGAAGAACAAGGACACGGCGAGCTACACGGTCGAATTGCCGCTCGCGGGCGACAAACTGAGCGCGTTGAGGCTCGAAACGGCTCCGCAGGCCGGTTTCGGCAATTTTGTGCTCACGAGCCTCAAGGCCGAGGTGGTGCCGCCGGATGCCAAAGCGGCTCCGCAGGCTCGATTTGTGCGCGTGGAGCTGCCGGGAGCCAAAAAGATGCTGCAACTCGCCGAGGTGCAGGTTTTCAGCGGCGCGGAAAACATCGCGCCGAAGGGTGTGGCGAGTCACAGCAGCCAATATCAGGATGCCGCGGCGAAACGCGCCAACGATGGCAACACGGACGGCGACTACAAAAAGGGCAGCGTGTCGCACACGAGCGGCAACGACAACGATCCGTGGTGGGAAGTCGATCTGAAGGCCGCGAAGCCGGTGGATCGCGTGGTGGTGTGGAACCGGCTTGATGGCGTGAGCAAGCGTCTCGATGGCTTCCGCGTGGTGCTACTCGATGAGAAGCGTCAAATCCTGTGGAAGAGCGAGCCGACACCCGCGCCGGAGAAGGAAAAAGCCTTCGCGGTGAGCGGTCCGGTGCCGCTGAGCTTCACGACGGCGCTCGCGGATTTCTCGCAGAGCGGTTTTGAGGCGACGAAGTTCCTCGAAGCCAAAAGCAAAGGCTGGGCGGTCGGTGGCGCGGCTGAGAAACCGCACACGCTCACGCTTTTGACGAACTCGCCCATCGCCGTGCCTGCGGGCGCAAAGCTGCGCGTGACGTTGGAGCAGAAGAGCGAGTTCAAGCAGCACACGCTCGGTAACTTCCGCCTGAGTTTCACCGGCGATGCCCGCGTGCAGCAGGCGGCGAAGATTCCGGCGAATGTGATCGCCGCGCTGGCGCAGCCGAAGCGCACGCCGGAGCAGCAGCAGGTCGTGGCGGATTATTATGTGCGAAACATCGCGAAGGAATCGGCCGCGGAGCGCACGCGTCTCGCCGCAGCGAACAAGGAGCTCGCCGCGATCAAGCCGGTGACGGTGCCGATCATGCGCGATCTCGATCCAAAGCAGCGTCGCGTGACGAAAGTACAGCTTCGCGGCAACTGGCAGTCGCTCGGCGATGAAGTGAGCGAGGGCACGCCAGCGGTGTTTCATCCGCTGCCGGCAACGGAGCCGAAGAATCGCCTCACGATGGCGAAGTGGCTCGTGAGTCGCGACAACCCGCTCACGGCTCGTGTGACGGTGAACCGTTTGTGGGAAAGCATCTTCGGCACCGGCATCGTGCGCAGCAGCGAGGAGTTTGGCAGCCAGGGCGATCTGCCGTTTCATCCCGAGTTACTCGACTGGCTCGCGGCGGAGCTGATGGACAGCGGCTGGGATGTGAAGCACCTGCTCAAGCTGATGCTGACGAGCCAGGCGTATCAGCAGAACTCCAAATCGACGCCCGAACTCAATGAGCGTGATCCGGACAATCGCCTGCTGGCCCGCGGACCGCGTTTTCGTCCGACAGGCGAGCTTCTGCGCGATCAGGCGCTCGCGGTGAGTGGCTTGCTTTCGGAGAAGATGTATGGCGTGCCAGTGCGGCCGATGACGCCGAATCTCGGCCTCAGCACCGCGTTTGGTCGCAGCAACGACTGGGAGGTCAGCAAAGGCGAGGACGGGCATCGTCGCAGCCTTTACACCGAAGTGCGCCGCAACTCGCCGTATGCGAGCTTCACGACCTTCGACGCCGGCAATCGCGAGGTGTGCATGATCCGCCGCAGCCGCACGAATACGCCGCTGCAGGCCTTCGTGACGCTGAACGACCCCGTCTTCCTTGAAACGCATCAGGCGATGGCGCGGCGCATCGTCTTGAAGGACGGAAAGGACCGAAAAGACGTGAAGGACAGGCTTTCGCTGATGTTTCGCCTGTGTCTGGCGCGTGAGCCGACGGCGACCGAATTGACCACATTGACCCAATTGCATGCCGAGAGCCTCGCGATGTATCGCGCGGATGCCGCTGCGGCCACGAAGATGGCCACGGAGCCGCTCGGGCCTGTCGAAGCCGGCGCCGATGTCGTCGAACTCGCTGCCTGGACCGCGGTGGCGAACGTGGTCATGAATCTGGATGAGTTTTTGATGCGGAGGTGATTCACAGATGACCACGACCACATTCATAGTTCGCCTGCTCTTCGCTGTGGGTGCATTCAATGCAGCCAACCAGACTGAACGGCCTGTTCTGCGTGCATTTGGCTTCGCCTACCTTCTCATCTTTGGAATTTTCGGCACGCTCGGTGCCATTGCTGGCGGGAGCTGGCACACATGGGTTGTGGGTCCGGGTGGACTGGCAGCTGCTGGCTACGCATTTTTTTCCAACCGTTGAACAACCGATTTCATGAACCCCATCCTCCACGACAAACTCCAGCTCACGACGCGGCGCACTTTTTTGGGCAATGCGGGGCAGTTCAGCCTGGGCGCGATTGCGTTGCACGCGATGCAGCAGGACTCGGCGGCGATGCCGCAGGCGGCGAATCCGATGCTGCCGCGAAAGTCGCATCACGCGGCGAAGGCGAAGCGCGTGATCTACCTGCACATGAGCGGTGCGCCGCCGCATCTCGATCTGTTTGATTACAAGCCGGAGCTGGTGAAGCGCAGCGGGCAGGATTGTCCGGACTCGATCCTCAAAGGTCGGCGCTTTGCCTTCACGACGGGCGTGCCGAAGCTGATGGGCACGCCGCGCACGTTTGCGCGATACGGCAAGGCGGGGATGTGGATGAGCGATGCGTGCCCGAACTTTCACACGATCGCGGACGAGATGTGCATGATCCGCTCGATGAACACGGACCAGTTCAATCATGCGCCGGCGGAGCTGCTGCTTTTCACCGGGCATGCGCGTCAGGGTCGGCCGTCGATGGGCTCGTGGGCGACGTATGGGCTCGGCACGGACAATCAGGACCTGCCGGGCTTTGTGACGCTGATCTCCAGCGGCACGCAGCCGAGCGGTGGCCAGGGATTGTGGGGCAGCGGCTTCATCCCGAGCGTGTATCAAGGCGTGCAATGCCGCAGCAAGGGCGATCCGGTGCTCTTTGTGAGCGATCCGGCGGGGATGAATCGCGAGATGCGGCGCAAGACGCTCGATGTGCTCAACCAGCTCAATCAGCAGCAGGTGGCGGAGCTCGGTCATCCGGAGACGGTGACGCGCATCGCGCAATACGAGCTGGCGTATCGCATGCAGGCGAGCGTGCCGGAGGTGATGGACATCTCGAAGGAAAACGCGGCCACGCTGGAGGCCTACGGCGCAAAACCGGGCGAGGCGAGCTTTGCCAACAACTGCCTGCTCGCGCGTCGGCTTGTGGAACAGGGCGTGCGTTTTGTGCAGCTCTTTGACTGGGGCTGGGACTTCCACGGCACCGGGCCGGACAACGGCATCGAGGACGGTTTGACGAAGAAAGTGGCCGCGACGGACAAACCGGTGGCCGCTTTGATCAAAGATCTCAAACAGCGCGGGCTGCTCGAGGACACGCTGGTCATCTGGGGCGGCGAATTCGGCCGCACGCCCTTCCGCGAAGGCCGCACGGCCGCGAGCAAGGTGCTGGGCCGCGATCACTACCCGGACTGCTTCACGCTCTTCATGGCCGGCGGCGGCGCGAAGGCCGGCTTCGACTACGGCAGCACCGACGAACTCGGTTTCAGCATCGCCGAGAACAAAGTCCACGTGCATGATTTCCAAGCCACGGTGATGCATCTGCTCGGTTTCGATCACGAACGGCTCACGTATCGCTTCCAAGGCCGCGACTACCGACTCACCGACATCCACGGGCATGTGGTGAAGGATTTGTGCGCGTAGAAGAGGCCGGGGAGATGGAGTGGAGGAGTTTTGGAGTGATGTTTTTGGCCAACACGCCACCGCTCCATCACTCCAGTGATCGAACGGCTCACATCGCGGGCTTTGCCATCGCCTTCCACGGCCCTTGGCGCAGGACGATGTCGGGGACAAGGTTTTCCCATCCGGGTTCGCCTTGGACGATCATGTTACGGACTCCGGCGCTGGTTTGGAAGAGGAAATCCTGCAGCGGCACATCGAGCGGGCGCACGCTTTGGGTCTGGATAAGATAGTTCAGCAAATGGCGCTGCTCGCGGGTGACGCTGGCGTCCGCCGCGCCGCGAAGGTGGCCAGTAAGGGGATCACCCATCGGATAGACATAGACGCGCACCTGGTTTTTGAACAGGCGGCCGAAGGCCTCGAGGAGGCCGCCTTCGAGATCAGAACACCAGCGCTCGTTGAAGAGCTCCTGAAAGAGCGGCAGGCCCAGCACGATGGCGATGGGCTTCTGCGTGTGGCGCGCGAGGTAGCTGCTCACGCGATGAAATTCCGGGTATTTGGAGATGAGAACGTTTTTACCGAGCGCCTGAAGAACATCGGCGCGCGCAAGAAACTCGCTGTCGGGCACCTCACAGCCGGAGGCGAGCAGGTTGTGCATCGTGATTTCGAGGATCTCGATGTTGTCCCGCGCCTCGTCGCCAAAGTCGGCCTGAAACGCGGCCTGGCCGCGTTCGATCATGTCGAGATTGAGCTTTGTGATCGGATCGAAGCTGCCGCGCTTCAGAAAGACCGGCTTTTTGTAGAGCACGTCGGCCGCCTGCCAGATCTCGCCATTCGCACCGAAGAGCGCGGCATCGGCGAGGCCGAGGCGCACGAGTTTCAGTGCCACAAGACGGTCCTGATACTCCGGTGAGGCGAAGGCGGGGCCGCTGAAGTCGATCATATCGATCTCGACGCGCTTGCGGCTGAGATCGTCCATAAGGCTCGACAAAAAGGTGCTCAACGAGTCGCGCAGGTGGTAGGCGGCGTAGAGGATATTCACACCGAGGATGCCGAGCGCCTCCGCCTGGCGCGCATTGCTTTCGTCCAGCAGCCGCACGTGGACCTGGATGTCATTCGCAGGGCCGCCGGGCTCGGTTTGAAAGCGCAGGCCGGCCCAGCCGTGGCACTCTTGATTCGTGTCGCTGTAGGCGCGGGCACGCACGGTGTCCGCCAGGGTGAAGAAGCTCGTCGTTTTGCCGCGCTGGGCGTCGAGACGTTTCACCAGCATGGGATATTCGTGGTCCATCATGGCGCACATGCGCTGGCGGGAGACATAGCGGCTGGCCTTGCCGTAAATCTCATCGCTGATGACCATGTCGTAAGCGGACATCGACTTGGCGACCGTTCCAGAGGCGCCCCCAGCGCGGAAGAACCAGTTCGCGATCTCCTGCCCTGCGCCAATCTCGGCAAAGGTGCCGTAGATTTGCTTCGAAAGGTTGATCTTGAGCGCTTTTTCAAGCGTTCCGGGGCGATCTTCGGCGGGGAAAGGCATGGAGGGATGGAAGGAAGGGCTAACCGCCATTTACGATGCCGATTGCGCTGGCAGATGCACGGGGCAAATGCATCACGAAGCAACACGGGTGCCAAAATCAGCAAACGGCTGAATTCTAGCCGCCGACTATGCCGTATGCTCTTCACTCGAATCATGAATCAGGACACCAGAATCATGAATCCCACCCCTTTCCTCCGCCGGGACATCCTCGGCGGACTGGGCAGCGTCGCGATGGCGTCGATGCTGCGCGCGGAGCAGGGCTGGCAGCCGCCGAGCGGCCTGCCGGTGATCCCGCAGCGGGCGAAACGAGTGATCTGGCTCTTCATGCGCGGCGGCGTGAGTCACATGGAGAGCTTTGATCCGAAGCCGATGCTCACCAAATACGCGGGCAAGACCATCGGCGAGACGCCCTACGCCAGCGTGCAGGACCCGGAGAAGCTCAAAAAGGTCCGCGTGGTGGTGGTGAACGATGCGAACGGCAAGCAGCGCAACGTCATCTACCCGCTGCAGGTGGGCTACAAACGCTACGGCCAGTGCGGCATCGAGATCAGCGACTGGTTTCCACACATTGGTTCCTGCGCGGACGAGATCGCCTTCATCCGCAGCATGTGGACCACGGATGACAACCACGGCGCGCAGGTGCAGTTCCACAGCGGACGCCACATGCTGGAGCCGCGCGTGCCCACGCTCGGCGCGTGGGTGACGTATGGTCTTGGCTCCATGACGGAGAACCTCCCGTCGTTTGTGAACATCGGCCCGCGTTACTTTGATGTGCGTGACGGCCATTACCTCGGCCCCGCCTACGACGCGGTGAACCTCAAGGTCGATCCGAAGAATCCGCTCACCTTTGCCGCGCCGGAGTTCCAAATCGGCAAAAGCGAGCAGGCCGCGCAGTTCGACCTCATCCACAAGCTCAACACGCTGGCCGCCGAGCAGTATCCCGGCGACAAAACGCTCGCTGCCCGCATGAAGAGCTACCGGCTGGCCTTCAACATGCAGATCGCGGTGCCGGAGACGATGAATCTCGACAGCGAGAGCGCCGAGACGAAGAAACTCTACGGCTACGACGACAAAGTGGCCGGCCCGTTCGCGCGGCAACTGCTCGTGGCGCGTCGCCTGGCGGAGCGCGGCGTGCGCTTCATCCAGATCCAGCATGGTGATGGTGCGGCGGGCGCGTGGGACTCGCATTCCGGCTTGAAGAAGAATCACACGAATCTCGCGCAGCAGGTCGATCAGCCCATTGGAGGCCTTTTGAAAGATCTGAAGCAGCGCGGCATGCTCGATGACACGCTCGTCGTCTTTGCCACCGAGTTTGGTCGCACGCCCGGTTCACAAGGCAGCGATGGCCGCGATCATCATCCGTATGGCTTCAGCGTGTGGATGGCGGGCGGCGGCATCAAGGGCGGCACCATTCATGGCAAGACGGACGAACTCGGCTTCCATGCCGTCGAGCACCCGCACTACGTCACCGATGTGCATGCCACGATCCTGCATCTCCTTGGCCTGAACCCGCACCAGCTCGAAATCCCCGGCCGCAAGCGGTTGGAGCGTGATTTCGGAAAAGTGATCGGCGAAATCGTGGCTTGATGTGCCCGATTGGAGACCTTTTTTGACCGGGCCGTTTGGTCAGGGCGGCTTCGTGGCATGCAGCGTGGGAGCAAGGAGGAGCAGGCTGGGAAAGAGACGCATGTGTGGGCATTTCACACGCTGAACGATGCGCAGAGTCATGCCGTCTTGCCCGGATGACATGGGACCTATGCTTCACCTCTTTGAAGCCCGTCATGTTGGCCTGACGGTGTCGATGGGGGCGGAAATCAATCAATGATGTTCGCCCACGGATCGGCGGCAGCGAATCCCTGGCCCACCGCGCTGCCGAGCATGAAGCCAGTGGTGGCCGGCTGCTCCACCTTGCCGATGTGGTTCTGGTGTGTGGAGTCCCACACTCGCACGCTGCTGGCCCGCAGCATGTTTTTCACGATGATGTTGAAGGCGCAGCGCAGATGCACGGCAGTCCCGCTGTCCGTGACATGGTTTTCCCGCACGACCTGATGCCCGCCGTCTGCCAGGGCGATGCCGACGCGGCAGCCGCTGATCACATTCCCCTGGATGAGCGTGCCGCGGCCCTGGGAAAAGACGCCGCTGCCGGAGAGGCCGAGCGCGTTGCAGTCCTGCACGCGGCAGCCGGAGGAGGTGGCCGCGTCTCCATCGACGTGGAAGCCGGCGCCGCGCGCGTTTTCGTTCACATCCTGCACGGTGGCGGTCGCATGGCCGGTGCTGAGGCAGCCTGTGGTGGACGCGCCGCTTTTCAGGCTGAAGCCGCCCCAGCCGCTGGTGGCACCTGCGAGCGGTGAGATCCCCTGCGCGGTGCAGTCACGCGCGGCGGCGCCCTCCAGGAGGAAACCCCACGCGCATTCGCAGGCTTCGGCGGTGCTGGCCTCGATGCTGCCGCCCCTCAGGGAGAAGGCCGCGCTCTCGCTGCTCCAGGAGGTCACGTTCACGGCACGCACCGTGCAGCGGGTGATGACGGCATCGGTTCCCTGAATCCCTGCGGCACCGGTCCAGCTCCGCACAGTGCAGCCCTCGGCGGTGCTGCTGGCATTCAGCGCGATGGCCGCCCCGGCGCCGCTGCTGCGCAGCACGCTGCAAGTCCGCAGTCGCGAACCCGCGCCCACGGTGATGCCGCTGGTGGCCGCGCTGCTCTCGATCACCGTGCAGTCCTCCAGCAATGCCGCGGCCTCCAGGTGGATCACAGCCGTGCCCGGCATGCCGCTGCCGCAGCCGTCCGCCTGGCACTGGCGCAGATGCACGGCGGTCTGGTTGGCCGCGGGCGTCGCGGTGCTTTGGATGCTCACAGCCGTGCCGGTGCAGCCATGAAAGCGCAAGCTCTCCAGGTCCACACGCACATCACCCGGATGGAGGCTGGTGGTGCTGATGCCGTGATCGAGGCCGGAGAAGCTGCCGTTGGTGATCTTCACGCCGGCGACACCGGAGGCCAGGCGCACGCCGGTGGTGCTGGACGTGGCTCCGGTGTCCTTTTGAATCGTGAAGCCGCGCAGGTCGAGCGTCACATTGTCCACGGCAATGACGATGCCCGCGCTTTTGATCACGGTGAGGTCGTCGCTAAGGTAGTAGCTGCCGGGTTTGTTGATGATGTAGTGCGCGGCGGGATCGCTGATATCGACAAACATCGGCACACCCCAGGGGCCGTTGAGCAGATCATGGCGTGGCTCGATCTGATGCAGCGTTTTCATCGTCGGCATGGGCTCGCCACCGGGGCCGAGCGGGCCGGCGACGCCGGTGGCATTACCGCCGGTTGGTGGCGGGGTCAGCAGACCTTGCGAGAAGGCGCTGCAGGAAAGCGCCAGGAGGATGAGGAGCGTGGTACGGGTTTTCATACGAGGTGGAAGGATGGGTGGTGGATTGAGAAGGGGAAGATCAGGGACGTAGAGGATCACGGGCGATGACGCGGTAGAAGAGCTGCGTGCTGCCGGGCGGCGGTGTGATGATGACGCCGTGCTCGCCGGCTCCCGCCGGTGCGTGAATGCCGCTGGCGAGGGTCTGCCAGGAGCCCGGCGCGAGCGTGCCGCTGCCCTGGATGTCGTACACCCGGCCTGGAGCCACGGAGAAATCCAGCACGAAGCCCTCGCTGGTTCTTGCCGCATGCGTGGCGCGGAGGCGGTCTCCACCAGATTCGGCGCGCGTACCGGCGCGGTATTCTTCCAGGTCGCTCACGCCATCGCCGTCGAGGTCGGTGTTCGGGCCGAGGATGCCCAGGGAGCGAGGCTGGCCGGTGCTGGCGAGCGTTTGATACTCGTAGCTGTCCGGGATGCCGTCGTCATCGGTGTCCGCGCCTTCGGAGGCATGCGTCACGGCCAGGGCGGTGCTGCTGGTGGCATCCAGGCGGATCCAGCCGATGTTCGCCCCATAGGCATGGCCGCTGAAAGCACCCGTTGTCAGGTCGAGACGCGGCGCATGCGTGCCCATCGCCGCGCTGGAGGCCCAGTCAAAGCGCACCCAGCCGATGTTTCCGCCATACGCGTAGCCGCTGAGCGCCCCGGTGGCAGGGTCGAGATTCACCCCGTAATCTCCATTCACCTGCGAGTAGTGGACGCCATCGACCGGCGAGCCGTCACCGAGGTGCAGCCAGCCGAGATTCGCCGCGTACACGTGGCCGGAGGCAAAGCTGCGCATGATTTGTGCCGCCTCAGGGTTCGCGGAGGCATTCCAGGCGAAGTTCAACCAGCCCGCGTTCGCCGCGTAAGCCCAAGGGCGGCTGAAAGTCGTGTCCGCGTGAGCCAGCGCGACCAAGGCGAGGAAGGAAACTAGAAGAGCGCGAGAATTGTCCATGCGCGGGAATGCACGGATTCCCGCGAGGCGTTACAGGCGGCGGAAACTTTTTTCAGCGAGCGGGAGGAGTTTTGTCCGTCCCCGCAGATTCGTCCGACCACGTTATTCCCACATGCTCTTGGCTCCTCAGCCGCACGACGCGGTCTTCCGCGTCCACTTTCATGCCGATGAAGCTCTCCACTTTCTCGGGAAGCACTTCGGCGGTCAAAGAGGGCACATGCAGCACCTGGGTGTCGGTTTTTGCGCTGAAGACATGCAGCCGCTCGTCCCATATCAAGGCGGTGACGTCCTGGAGCACCGCGAGTTGACTGGCAATGCGAAGGCCGGTGGCGATGTCGATGAGGTGGAGCGAATCCTCGCTCGCGGCGGCGAGGCGCTGGCCGCTGGCATCGGGGGCGAGGGCTTTCAAGGTGCCGGGGAAGTCGATGGGGGCGGGCGTGGCGGTATCGCCGCTCCAATGCCACACGCGGAGCTGTCCGGCGGCGGCGAGGGCGAGGCGTTCGTTGTTCACGAAGGTCACCGCGGTCACGGGGCCGCGCTGCCAGTCGCGTTTGGCGATCTCGCGACCGCTTTCGAGGTCGAAGACGGCGATGTGACCGGCGGGAAAGCCGAGCGCGGCGGTTTTGCCATCCGGCGAAAGGGCGAGGCAGCTTGGCTTTCCCCAGTTTTTGGGCTGCACCTCGCCGTTTCGGTCGATGAGCATCACTTCGGGACTTACGACGGTATCAAAGAGCACGCGATCACCGGCGGCGCTGAGGCTCGCGAGGCGGATTTTCGCATCGTGGGCACACCAGCGTTCAATGGGCTCGTTTTGCACGGAAAGCTCGCACACGCGGCCTTCGCGATCGACGGCCATCCACACGCCTGCGGTGCTGCTGCGGGTCAAACAGGCCCAATCATGCGTGTGCGGCATCGTTTCGAGGCTGCGTGAGCCGTCGTGAATGCCGAGCCATTCGATGACGCGGTTCTCCATGTCGGCGAGGGCCAGCAGGCGGCCGCTTTGCGCGGTGGCAAACGTCACGCGGCCCTCCACGCCAGGCAGTTCCATCGCTTGATCGAGCTTTTGGATCACCGGATCGCCGAAGGTGGGCTGGAGCAGCGCGTGGCCGTTTTGCAAAGGCAGCAGCGCCTTCACTGGCGAGGTCAGCGGGATGCTTTTCGCGGGGCCGCCGGTTTTGAAGTTCCAGGTGGCGAGCGTCTGCGGCCCCTGGATGAGCAGATGCGGGCTTTCAGGCAGAAAGTGGAGATGCATCACATCGCCACTCATGTAGGTGCTGGTGGTGCCGTCGCTGTTGTGCAGCCACACTTCGCCGTTCCTCCACGCGGCGGCGATGCGGCCTCCGGTGGCATCGAGGCTCAAGGCGGCAAACGGTGCCGGAATCGGCGCATGAAGGACCTGAGGCTCCAGCGAGGCGGTGTCGAAAAGATGAATGCGACCGCCTTCGATGCCGAGCGCGAGCCTTTGCGCATCGGCGGACACGCTCCAGCGCCACAGACGGCCATCGTGATTGCGTGGAGGCTCCATTTCGGCTCCGCTGGCATCGCAGCGACCGATTTGCATCACGCCGATCATCCACAGCTCATTCGCCGCGCTCCATGCGATGCCGCGCAGCGCCTCCAGCTCGCTCGTGCTGGCCTTCCACGAGCCATCGGGCTGCAAAAGTCCGACGGGGCCTCTTCCACCCGCCACGGCGATGTGGCCGCTTTTTGCCACCGCGAGCAGCGTCATGCGTCCCTCGGCTGGGATGGCGTGTGTGGTGCTCGTGTTTGTCTCGCGGTCGATGCGGGTGAGCGTTTCGCCTTTTCCATCGGCGGCGGGCTGGATGAGCGCCGCCCAGCGTCCATCGGGTGACAAGGCAAACTGCCGCACCTCGCCCGCCGGGATGGGCGTGGCGGGAGAAACCGGATGAGGGTAATCGCGATGCATCAGCGAGCTGTGCAGCATGCCGCTGACCACCGTGTTTTGACGATCGTGGCGCAGCGCCCGCGCCCAATGAGCCATCGCCAGCACCGGCCGCCGACGTTCGCGGGACACACCCATGAAATAGTCCGCCCGGCTGAGGGCACGCTGCATCTCCACGCGGTCATGATTTGCCGTGATGAGCGAGCGTGTGACGATGAAGAGCGAGGCGATGAGCGTGACGCCCGTGATGCAAAGCGCCGCCGCGATGGCGCGATGCCGCCGCGCCCATTTTTGCAGCGTGTAGAGCGTGCTGCGAGGCGCGGCGGTGAGCGGGTGACCGCTCAGCCAGGCATCGAGATCATCCGCCAAGGCATCCGCATTGCCGTAGCGGCGCTCCATGTCGGGATCGGTGGCTTTTTCAGTGATCCAGCGCAGCTCGGCGGGCATCGTTTTCGCCGCTGGCAGTGAAATGCGCGTGCTGGAGCCTTCCGGCGTTTGCTCCGGTGTTTTGCCGGTGAGCAGCTCCCACAGGATGGCACCGAGCGCGAAGACATCGCTGCGAGTATCGGCGCTGTGACTGATCTGGGAGGTGTGCTGGCGCTCCGGGCTCATGTAGCCGGGCGTGCCGACGATTTGACGGATCTGCGTGAACATCACCTTCGTCACCAGCGGACCATCGAGTGCCTTGGCGATGCCGAAATCGATCACGCGAGGCTCCGGCGGGCCGTCGTCGGGTTTCGTGATGAGAATGTTCGAGGGCTTCAAATCGCGATGGATGACGCCTTTGCGATGCGCATAGCCCACGGCGCGTGAAACATCCCGCATGAGGCTGACTTTTTCACGCAGCAGCAGCTTTTGCGCATGGCGGTCGATGGTGCTGCCTTTCACCAGCTCCATCGCGATGAAGGGCCTGCCATCCTCCGTCTCGCCGGCATCAAAAATCCGCGCGATGTGCGGATGATTCAGCAGCGCGAGCATCTGCCGCTCCTGCTCAAAGCGTGCCAGCAGCTCCCGCGTGGTGCATCCAGGTCGCAACACCTTCAGCGCGACGCGCCGCCGGATCGGCATCCGCTGCTCCGCCTCATACACCATGCCAAAACCGCCCTCGCCGAGCAGTCGCAGCAGTTTGTAACCCTCAATCAACGGCAGTTCGACACTCAGATCGACCGTCGCCTGCTCAATGAGATCCTCGGAGCCGAAGAGAGCGGCTTCGAGGAGGTTGGCGGCGTGGTCGGTGTCGTCGGGCAGCATGGCGGAGAGCAAAGGGCGAAGGGCGTAGAGTTCAGAAAATTGTCCTCGTCCTCCTACTCGAAGTCGTCCTCGATCAAAGGGCGTTGAGAGCAGTTGAGGGCATTAAGAAGTGAGAAGTGAGTTGGAGGATGGTTCGGAGGCTTGGGTGTCAGCGGAGCGGAAGAATCGAGGAGGAGTAGGAGGACGAGTAGGATGTGGTGGCGGAGGCAGCGGCCTGGACTCTACGCCCTTTGCCCTTCGCTCTGCGCTATTTCCTCCGCAGCATCGAAATCATGCTCCTGATCTCTCCTTCAACCTGATCCTCCGTCTCCACGGTCGCGGCGACCTGGCGGAAGAGGAGGTTGCGGTAGCGGAGCTTCAGGCGGTGGAGGGCCACGCGGACGGCACCGGCGTTCATGCCGAGCTTTTCGCCCATCGCGGCGGCATCGGTCTGTCCATCGGCCATGGAGATGGCGGGGCTGATGACCTCAAAAAGCTCGCCTTTGCCCTGCGAGGCGTAGTCGGCGCGGAGTTCCTTCATCACGTTGTCGAGCAGCGTGAGCGCCCACTCGCGGTCGAATTCATCATCCGGCGTGCGCAGGTCCGGCAGATCGAGCGGGGCGCTGTCTTCCTCCGGCTCCGCATCGAGAGAAACATGCGCCGCGCCGCTGCCCCGCCGCTGTGTTTTGCGATCCCGCCACACATTGGCGAGGTGATGATTGAGCGCCGTGAGCAGGTAGGTGCGCAGCTTGCCCTTCGCGGGATCGACACGGTCAAACTGGCCCTTCTGCACGATCATGGAGAGAAAATCCTGCGTGATGTCCTCCGCGTCGTGCTCGTCAAAGCCGCGCTTTTGCACGCAGACATGGATGGGCCGCCAGTAGAGGCCCACGATCTGTCCCAGCGCCTCCTGCGCTACCGTATCGCCCCCGCGCGAGCGCATGAGCTGCGTCCACGGCGTGTGCGGCAGCAGGCCGGTGCGCGCGGTGGCGCGTTTCGGAGCAGGCGGCGTGTTCATCGTGTACATGATGGTGGAGGCGTGGAGATTTGACGAGTGGAAAGCCGAAGCCCGGCGCTCGTGAGGAGCGCCGGGCTGGTGGAGGGAGAGGATGCGGCAGTTACTTCTGCGTGGGAGGGATGTAGAAGGTGCCGGTTGGGATGAAGGTGTCACCACCAGGGCCGCCGAGGATGATCGTATCCCCTCCAGGACCGCCAAGGATGATGCCGGGGGTGGGAGGCTGGATGGCATCTGGGTGAATGTAGGGGGTCAGATTATCGCTGCCGGGGCCGCCGAGGATGATGCCGAGGGTGGGAGCTGTGGGACGATGAAGAACCTGTGTGTCACCATCGCTGAAGCCCGCATTCGTGGAGCCAAAGCTGAAGCCGAGAGATTGCGTGCTGCCGAAGCTGAAATCAGAGACCAGCACATCGCTGAGATGATCGGGGCCGCCATGGCGAGAGAAATCATCCCCAGCATCGCCCGTGAGATCGTCGAGGCCGTCATCGCCATCGAGGCCCAGGATCACACCGCTGAGCATGAG
Source organism: Verrucomicrobiaceae bacterium (assembly GCA_015075365.1). Lineage (GTDB taxonomy): Bacteria > Verrucomicrobiota > Verrucomicrobiia > Verrucomicrobiales > Verrucomicrobiaceae > Prosthecobacter. Next base: position 1,462,078 of record JABTUN010000001.1, on the reverse strand, counting down.
CCAGTCGATTTGACCGCGCAGCGCATCCGCCTCCGGCCCGGCGGCATGGGCAGCGGCGAAGAACCCGGGATTCAGGAAGAGATCACTGAGGCGGACGGTATTGCCATCCGCGATGACGCTGGCGAGGAACTGCGCCGCGGCGGAGACATTGACCGGAGGCTTCGGACCTGGCAGCGGACCGCCCTGGCCGAGTGGGTCGGTGGCAAGCCCTTGGTCGCTGATGGGAGCCTGGACGCTGAGCGGATCGGTGATCAGCCCGGCGGAGGCCGTGGAGAGGGAGGCGAGGCCCAGCGCGAGGGCGAGGAGGAAGGTGGATGTCGTTTTCATGAGGTGTGGAGTGTGTGGGTGAGTGTTTGCGGGCGTTTCCGGCGGCGTCGTGACGACGGAGGTTGCTTCATGCGGGGATGCACGGCTTTCCGGCCGGCGTTACAGGCTGGCGAAAGTTTTTGTTCGCGCGCGTCATCGTGCTTCAGGCGTGAAATTGCCTGCTCCACACCGTCTGGAAATCCTTGAGGGTGCCTTGTCTGGGGCCGTTGTTCTCAGCCCTCTTTCGACACGAGACGGAACTTGAACCGTGCATCGAACTCGCCGCCCGCATGCGCATTGCAGCACACCCTGCAGGCCACAGGCCCGCGAAACTTTTTCACGCGTCGCGTCACCTGCTGGCAGCCAGGACACACATATACCAGCTTGCGGGCCACCTCCTTGCGCGGCAGCGGCAGCGTGTGCCGCGCGCGCTCGCCGGGAATGCCGAGATCGGCGCAGGCCAGCCGCCACTCCGCGCCATGCGGCTCGATGCGGCGTCCACTGCGATGGTAGGCGATCAAATGCGCCAGCTCGTGCTTCAACGTGCGCTCCACCTGGCCGTCGAATTCGCGCAGCCGCGGATTCAGCTCGATGCGCCAGTGCGGATAGTGCGCATAGCCCGCGGTGCTGCGCAGCCGTGCATTCCACTCGACGCGCAGCAGCTTCCTCGCGCCCGGCATGCCGAGCTGTTCCAGCCATGCCCCGGCCTGGGATTCGAGCTCCTCATCGCGCACGCCCGCCTGCTCGGTCTCGCGCTTTGGCTCCGGCGCGGGCGCAAACTCCCGCAGCGAGCGGATGGGCGCCCGTTTCGGGGAGGCAGTGAAGTCAAAGAAGAGCTGCGAGAGACCCAGCATGGCGCGTCACTTCTTCTTTTTCTCCTTCACCTGGTGCGATTGCTCGCCCAGCGCATACAGCATGTCCGGCGGCACGCTTTCGAGGATGAAAACATTTGCGCCGATGGTGCTGCGGGCACCGATGACCGTGTCGCCACCCACGATGGTGGCATTCGCATACACGGTGACGTGATCCTCGAGCGTTGGATGTCGCTTCTTGCCACGAAGCGCCTGCCCGGCGGCCAGCGAGCGCGCCACGAGGCCCACGCCTTGATAAAGTTTGACGTGATTGCCGAGCTGGGCCGTCTCGCCGATCACCACACCGGTGCCGTGGTCGATGAAGAAATGCGTGCCGATCTCCGCGCCGGGATGGATGTCGATGCCCGTGCGGCCGTGCGCCCACTCCGTCATCATGCGCGGGATGAGCGGCACGTTCTCCTTGTAGAGCACATGCGCGGTGCGCTGGATGGCGATCGCCTCCAGGCCGGGATAGGCCAGAATGATCTCCTCAAAGCTGCGCGCTGCCGGATCTCCCTCGAACGCGGCCTCCACGTCCGTTTGCAGCAGCGCGCGCACCTGCGGCAGCGCCAGCATGAAACGGCACACGAGCCCCTCGCTCTCCGCGGGAGCCGTTTCGCCATTCAGACGCACCGTGCGGCGTACCTCGACGTTCAAACGCTGGCGGATGCCCGCCACGAGCTCATGCGTCATCAGTTGCAATTCGTCCGACGACACCGCCTCCTCCGAGAAAAAGCCCGGGAACAGCAGGTGCAGCAAATCCTCGCACAGCGACGCGATGGCCCGCTTCGATGGCAGGTTCCCGCAATCGACGTGGTTGATCCCTCCGACCTCGCAATACGAGGTCATCAGGCTGGAAACGATCTCATCCTGGCGGCAATCCATGTGGAGGCATGCGATACCGTGCCGCGAGGTGGATTCAAGCGCGGTGACAGTGAGAATGCTGTGAATAAGTCGCGCGAACTTCTGGCAAGCACCCCGATGCTCTCCAAACTCGTCTTTATGCGCATTCGGGACGTCAGCCGCCTCAAATCCGGAGACTCATCTGCGGAGATACAAAAACGATTCGCCACACTGGACGTCTCTCAATTGCGAAGGTGGATTGAGCACATTTCGATTCCGCGGCACTTTACGGCGAATGCCACGACCAACGCCGCCATCGCTGAATGGATTGCCTCGGAGTTGGATGGGCTGGGTTACCAAACGCAGTTCCAAGGTCGCTATCGAAACGTCATAGCGTCGTCCCCACTGAACGCTGACAAAGTCATCGTGGTGGGTGCCCACTATGACAGCGTACCCGAAACGCCGGGCGCTGATGACAATGGCAGTGCCGTGGCGGCGATGCTCGGCTGCGCGCATCTTTGCTCAACGTATCACCCGGACCTGCCGGTCGTGTTTGTTGCCTTCAACTGCGAAGAAGACGGACTTCTAGGCAGCAGTGATTGGGTGGCGCAGTATCTGCCCAAAGCCGGCTATGATGTCGAGTGCGCTCATGTGTTGGAGATGGTCGGGTTCGCCGACAACACACCCGGCTCACAAAAGGTACCACCCGGCCCTCCCATCAGCCTCCCTGATCGCGGAGACTTCATCGGGCTCCTCACGAATCGAAACGGGTCCGCAGCGATGAAATCAGCCCTGCAGACCATCCGCACGGAAGTGCCGCGGCTCCCGGCTTACGGCGTGGAGGTGCTGTTAGGCTTGGAGAAATATTTCCCGGTGCTCCATCGCAGCGATCACGCACCTTTTTGGAAAGCCGGCATTCCTTCGATCATGTGGACGGATACCTCGGAGTTCCGCAATCCCCACTATCATGCCTCCAGCGACACGCCGGACACGCTGAATTACGACTTTCTCAAACAGGTGACTCAAGCTGTTACCGCGGTGGTGTTGACGCAGGCTGCTGCACTGGAAAATCTGTGACCCGATCGCATCGTGATCGCTTCTCCAGAGCTCATGAGGACTTCACTTCAAGAATGGTCAGCGTTGTCGCAGCGTCTTGCATTAATGGAGGAGACCACCCACTGGCACGCCCGCTTGATCGCTGCGTGGTCCGAGCCGCAGCGCGGCTACCACACGCTCCAGCATCTCGATGAATGCCTGCGGTTGTTCGACGAGGTGAAAGCAGCTGGTTTGATGGCATGGCCGGATCTCGTGGAAATGGCGTTGTGGTTTCACGATGCCGTGTATGAGCCCACGGCCAGCGACAATGAGGAACGCAGTGCCGACATGGCCGTGCAAGCTGTCCGTGATGACGAGGAGGCGCACGAGATCGCGCGTCTGATCATGCTGACGAAGTCGCACACACCGGGCGACGGCATCGATGACGCGTGGATCATCGACATTGATCTCGCGATCTTGGGGCAGCCTTGGGAGCGGGTGCTCGAATACGAGGGGCAGATCCGGCAGGAATACAGCTGGGTACCACCGGAAGTCTATCGTGAGAAGCGCGTGGAGATTCTGCATGGTTTTTTAGACCGGAAGCAGCTTTACCGTACCGACTGGGCACGCCAGCGACTGGAGCAGCCTGCGCGGGAGAATCTGCGGCAGTTGATCGGGATCGTTGCGGCTTCGGCGTGACCGCTTTAAAGGCGGTGCGCGTGCTCGCGAACATCAACCAGCTCAAACTTCCCGATCCCTGGCAGCACCAGGCGGTGAACCTGTTGCGCGCGGGCACGGATGTGGTCGTGAGCGCGCCGACTGGCGCTGGGAAGACGTACATCTTCGAGCTGCTGCACCAGGGCCGGCATTTGCAGGGCCAGGCGATCTACACGGTGCCGACGCGGGCGCTGGCGAATGACAAGTATGCCGAATGGAAGGACGCAAAGTGGAATGTGGGCATCGCCACGGGCGACATCGCAGAGAATGTGGACGCGCCGGTCGTGGTGGCGACGCTGGAGACGCAACTGGAGCGGCTGGTGCGCGGCGAAGGGCCGGCGCTGCTGGTGATCGACGAGTATCAGATGATCTCCGATCACGCCCGCGGTGCGAACTACGAGGCGGCGGTGGCGCTCGCGCCGGCGGGGACGCGTTTGCTGCTGCTCAGCGGCTCGGTGGCGAATCCGGAGGACGTGGTGGCGTGGATGCGCTCGTTGAATCGCAAGGCAGAGGTCGTTTTGACAAAGGAACGCCCCGTGCCGCTTGAGGAGGCACCCATCGAGGCGCTGCCGCATCGCCAGCGGCAGTTTGAGAACTACTGGCCGCGTTTCGCGGCGGCGGTGATGCTGGCGGACCTCGCGCCCTTGCTCATCTTTGCTCCGCGACGCAAGGAAGCGGAGTCGATCGCGCGCCGACTCGCCGCGGATCTGCCGATGGGTGACCCGCTCGACCTCACGCCGGAGCAGCGTGCCGTATGCGGCAAGGATTTGGCGACGCTGATCGAGCGGCGCATCGCGTTTCATCACAGCGGGCTGTCGTATGGCGCGCGCGCGGGCGTGATCGAGCCGCTGGCGAAGGCGGGCCAGCTCCGTGTCATCGTGGCGACCATGGGGCTCGCCGCAGGCATCAATTTCTCCGTGCGCAGCGTGCATGTGGCCGGCACGACCTTCCACGACGGCCGCAGCGAGCACAAACTCGCGCCGGACGAGCTGCTGCAGATGTATGGCCGCGCCGGACGTCGCGGTCTCGATGACAAAGGCCACGTCGTCACCAGCCGCGACAGCCCGTCGATCTTCGATGCGCGGCCTGCGCGGCTGCATCGCGGCGCGTTGCTGGCCTGGCCGATCTTTTTGCGCGTGATGAAGCACGCCGCGTTGAAGCAGGAAAACCCCTTCGAGGCCGCGAAACGCTTCTCCGAGCGTCTTTTCGCCAAAGTGCCGCCGTTGCTCGGTTTGGAGGACGCGGAGCCGAATGTGGCGCATCCGCAATTGGAGAGCGCAAAAGCGCTTTTTGGCCTCGAAGCCACCGAAAAGCAGATTCTGAGCTCCAGCGGCGAATGGGAGCGCAAACACAAACATGCGCTGCAACGCGTGCCGCTGAGCCGTGTGCAGGGCACGCTCACCGTTCCAGCCTTTGCGGCCAAATTCGCGCACGGCATCGGCCGCGTGGGAAAGATTCGTCGCGACAAGGAGGTGACCTATGGCGTCGAGATCAGCCTCGGAACGCCCGAAGGCGATCAGATCCGGCCCACCAAGTCGATTCGTCGCTTGCTGAAGCTGTCGCGAAAGGTCGAGACGGTGCCGCTGGAGGAAATCGCCGTTTTGCATGCCGGTGAACTGGCGAAGGCGATCCTGGCGAACGTCGAGGAGGTCATTCAAGACGTCGTGCCGGAGTTCATCGGCACGGTGGCGAAGGAGAATCTGGTGTTTGCCTGCTTTGACCTCGCCCAGGTCGAGGTGATGGCCTACGAGGACAGTCACGGGAAGCTGCTCTTTGCGCCGCAGGAGCGCAGCATCGTCGTGAAACATGAAACCGGCGTGCACGCGCCCGAGACTGCCACCACCGATCGCGAGCCGCGCCCGGGCTCGCCCATCCACGCGTGGCGTACGCTCGGCCTGATCGATGCGGACGGCGTGCCGACGCGGCGCGGCGAGATCTTCAGCTTCTTCCAGCATGGCGAAGGTCTCGCGGTCGTAGCAGCGCTCGAAGATGAGAGCTATCCGGCCGATGATCTCGTGCATCACATGGCGAACCTGCGCAGCGGCTCGAAGTTCGATCTGCCGCTTGATTGCGGCTCCGAACGGCTCGCGGCGGTGTGTCGCGGCACTTACGGCTTCATCAATCACCACGGTTATCTGGAAAACGGCCTGCCGGTCGATTACGGCGAGGGCGCGGCGGAGTTGCTCGATGCCATGTTGCATCCCGAGCGGTCCGGCGCGGCCGATTTGAAGGCCGGCATCGCCGAAGGGGACATCTCCCGCGCCTACGTCGAGTGGCTGAGCATCCTGCGGCACATCAGCCATGCGCCGGATCATCCCTGGAAGCGATGGATGGCGCTCAAAGACGCCGCGAGGGCGGTCTTGAAGCACCATACCAAAACCCTGCGCCACTTCTTCCATCTCGACCTGCCGCCGCTGACGAACAAGCAGAAGCATGGCAAGACGCGGCACTATCTGATGCTGAAATGAGTTCTCCGTCTCCAACGCTGCTGCGCATCGCCATCGTCGGTTCCGGTGCGGTGGGCTGCTACTACGGCGGCCGGCTGGCGCAGCATGGGAATGACGTGCGCTTCTTGATGCGATCAGACTACGGGCATGTGAAGCAGCACGGGCTGGAGGTTCGGAGCCATTTGGGTGACTTCAAGCTGCCGCAGGTGAGCTGTCATCGCAGCACCGCCGAAATCGGGCTGTGTGATCTGGTGATCATCGCGATGAAGGCGACGGCGAACGAGGAATTGCCCGACTTGCTGCCGCCGCTATTGAAACCCGGAACAATGATTTTGACGCTGCAAAACGGCCTCGGCAGCGATGATTTCCTGGCAGAGCACTTTGGGACGGAGCGCGTGCTCGGCGGGTTGTGCTTCGTGTGCATCAACCGAATCGCGCCGGGCGTGATTCATCACATGGCACAAGGCCGGATCGCGCTGGGGGAGCACAGCGGCGCGCCACAGGCACGCACGGAGGCTCTGGCGGCGGAGTTCCTGCGCTGCGGCATCGATTGCATCGTCGAAACGAGCCTGATCGCCGCGCGCTGGAAGAAACTTGTCTGGAACATCCCCTTCAACGGCCTCTCCATCGCCGCCGGTTGCATCGACACGGCGGCGATCCTGGCAAGCCCGGCGTTGGAGGAGCGCGTGCGCGAGCTGATGCGTGAGATCATCGAGACGGCGGGCCAGTTGGGCCACGCGATTCCGCTGTCGCTCATTGACGACATGATCGAGCGCACGCGCACGATGACCTGCTACAAGCCCAGCAGCCTGATCGACTTCCTGGGCGGTCGCGAGATCGAGATCGAGCCGATCTGGGGCGAGCCGGTGCGTCGTGCAAAAGCTGCTGGGCTTGCCATGCCGCGGGTGGAGGCGCTTTACCAGGAGCTTTGCGCGCTGGTGGAGGCACGCGGGCTTGCAAAGGCGGCTGTTCCATCTTGAATAGCGGCCACTTTTTCAACCACACATCATCATGGGCGCGCAATGGAAACAAAAATGGCGGGAACTGGCGGCTGACCAGAAAGGCAAGATCACGGGCAAGCTGGTCCGTGAAATCCAGGTGGCGGCGCGCCTCGGCGGGCCGCATCCGGAGTTCAATGCGCGCCTGGCCGCCGCCGTGGCGAACGCGAAGAAGCAGAGCGTGACGCGTGACACGATCGAGCGCGCGATCGCGAAGGGCAGCGGTACTGGACCCGATGCCGTGCAGTATGAGACGGTGATTTACGAGGGCTTCACGCCGCACCGCGTGCCGGTGATCGTGGAATGCCTGACGGACAACAACAACCGCACCTCTTCGGAGGTGAAGGTGCTCTTCCGCGCGGGCAGCATGGGCAAGGTGGCGTGGATGTTCGATCACTGCGGCATCATCGAGGCGCATCATGCGGACAAGTCCCTCGACATCGAGGTGGCCGCGCTCGAGGCGGAGGCGGAAAACGTGGAGCCGATGGAAGTCGATGACGAGGAGGCCGCCGGGCACATCGGTGCGCGCTTCTTCACGCAGACCACCACGCTGGATGCCGTGACGAAGGCCCTGAAGGCCGCAGGATGGATCATCACAAGCTCCGAACTGGGCTACCACCCGAAGGAGTATCCGGAGATCACCGACGCGCAGCGCGATGAGATCACCAGCTTCCTGCAAGCGCTCGACGGTCACGATGACGTGCACCGCGTGTATGCGGCGCTAAAGTAGCCAGCAGCGGCGTCACTCCGGAGTATTGGGATTGTTGTTCCTGGCGTTTTCGATCAGGGCCTGCACAAGCTGGCTCACATAGGCAGCCTGCGTCTCATTGATTTCCTGGCCCTCGATCACGCTGCGTTTGAACTGGATCGCGCTCACATGACCGCTGTCCTCGATAAAACCGAGGGTGAATTGTTTGTTGAGATGGTAATAGACCACACCGAGGACGATGGAAACCACGAATCCACCGAGCAGCACGAGCAAATTCGGCCCCCGACCGTATTCCGCCATGGCGGTGGCAATAAACGAGGATGCCGCGAAGAGCAGCGCCGCGATGACAAGGGCTTTCTTCCACGGTTTGGTGAAACCGTAGAGGGTGGAGCAGACGCTTTTCAGCGGGATCAGGCGTTTGACCTTGCCGGAGAGGGATGCCTCCTCAAACTCGATTCGTGTTTCCGAAACCTGGATGGACGAGGTGGCGTCCACACCCAGTATGGACAAAAGCCAGGAAATGATGCCCTCGCGCCGGCCCACAATCACAACGAAACGACCATCCCCGGCATCAGGAACGTTCGAGGCGCGCCATTTTGTGATCACGAGGGTGATCGCCTTGTTGCGCGAGAGTTGGGCGAGCACTGAAAGAACGACGACAGCGAGAATGGCCAGTTCAGGTCCGCCAAGAGGCCCTGTTGCGGCAAACAAGGGTGCAAGATTCATGAGATCTTCATCAGAGCACGTCCCGCAAATCGGTTCAAGATTTTACATTGGGAATTAAGACGAGATGACCAGGAACTTTAGCTGTCCAACATGTAGAAACTCGATCAAAAGGGGAGATGGTTACTTCAGCGCGTTTTTCGCCATCACCGGATCGTCGGTGGTGATGCCGTCGAGGCCGAGTTTGGCGTAGCGGGCGACTTCCTCGGGCTTGTTGATGGTGTACACGACGGCTTGGAGGCCGGCGGCGTGGATATGGGTCACCATGGCCTCATCCCACTTCCAGTCGGAACCGAGGTCGAGCCCGTCGAGCCCGTCGTTTTTCGCGCGGGCAATGAGTTTGGCAAGATCGACGGGTTCCTTGGTCTTTTTGTCCTTGCCGCCGGAAAGCTGGAGCACGGGAACCCATGGCAGCGCTTTTTTGGCCTCGATGCAGGCATCCCGCTGGAAGCTGATGATGCAGAGCTGCTTCGCGCGCGGCTTCATCGTCTCCAACAGTTTTGCGAGGGGCGGGACGATCTCCGCGCCGCATTTGATCTCGATCACAAAGCGGCCGCGGTCCTGCGGCAGGGTGGCGAGAGCCTCCTCCAGCGTGGGGATAAGGTGGTTTCCGGCTTGTTTTAGCTCCCGCAACTCGGCGAGCGTGGATTCGGCGATGACCTTTGCCACGCCGGTCATGCGTTTCGTGTCCTTGTCATGGTGCACGGCCATCCGGCCATCCTTGGTGAGATGCACATCCAGCTCGCAGGCGTCCGTGCCACTCCGCCAGGCCAGTTCAAAGGCCGCGACCGTGTTTTCAGGCGCTTTGGCTGAAAAACCGCGATGGGCGATGATTTCGACCGCGGCGGCGTTCATGGAGAGGAGGAGGAAGAGGAGGGATTTCATGAGAAGTGATGCGTGATGAAATGATGCGTGAATTCGGAAGGAGCGCCAAGCGTGGCTCACGCATCACACGTCACGCATCATTCTAAACGAGCTCGGCACGTGTGAACGCCGCGACGACGGGGTAACCTTTCCCCTCGATGTTTTCGCGGCCGCCTTCCTGGCGGTCCACGAGGATGAGGGCGAAGGCCACCTTGCCGCCTTCCTCCTCGATGGCCTGGATGGCCTTCAAGGTCGAGTCGCCGGTGGTGATGACGTCATCGACGACGACGACGGGCTGGTCGGGGGTAAAGTTACCCTCGATGCGCTTGCCGCGTCCGTGGCCCTTCGGCTCCTTGCGCACGACGAAGGCCTGCACGGGCTTGGCATCGCCCGCGAGGCTGGAACTCATCGCCACGGCGAGCGTGATGGGGTCCGCGCCCATGGTGAGACCGCCGAGCGAGCCGATGCTGATGCCGCGCGCCGCTTCTTCTCTGCGCAGCAAGTCGTGCAACACGCGACCGACCAGCACCGCGCCGCGGCTGTCGAGCGTGGTGACGCGGCAATCAACGTAGAGATCGCTCTTTTTGCCGGAGGCGAGGGTGAAATCGCCGGTTTTGACGGATTTGGCGCGCAGGATGGCGCGGAGTTCTTCGCGGTCAGTTTGCAGAGACATCGTCGGTGGTGGGTTCGGGGTTGGGAGAGGTTTCGGTGGATTCGGGCTCTTCGATGTGAGCGGGAGCATCTGGAGAATCAGACAGGTCGGACTGGCCCGACACATCGGACGGTTCGGCGGGTGTTCCGGCGGGAACGACACCATCCACTGTCAGCGTCACTCCGGCTACCTTCGCGGCCTCGACGGCGGGGCCACCGAAGGCAAGGATGGTGGCCACCTCCTCCTGGATCTGTGCCACCTCGTCGAGTTTGAGCTCGGGATCGCGCACGATGAAGACTTCGCCGGTCTTCTTGTTTTCGTAGAAAAGCATCTTGTTCCCATCGACCTCTTTTTCGGCGGTCTGCGTGATCTGGCGCTTCCGCTCCAGCATGAGGGCCAGGATGTAGCGGGCATTCTCGGTCTTGGGATCACTTTCCTCGATGAAGCGCTGGAGCAGTTCCATCGCGCTCTCCTTGGGCGCGATCTCGGGTTTCGCCTCGGGCTCGACTTTCACATAGACCGTCTTCCATGCGGCGATGGGCTTGCGTGCCTCGCGTTCGGCAGGCCAGGCCTCGGCGCAGATGTCACGGCGGACGTATTCATTGAGGTCGGGATCGAAATAGATCGCGGTATGGAAGGTCTCGCCGTCCTCGAAGGGTTTTTCGGTGACGGCGCAGGCATGGGAGCGGCTGCGGATGTGCCAGTTCTGTTGCATCAGGCGGTCTCTATGAAGTCGGGGGTTCGGGTTTCAAGCATCAAGTGGGCGCGGCACCAGCCACGGGGCCATCCTGGCTGCGGTTGCGCGGGCGGGCGATCTGCGCGCGACGTTTCTTTTTGAAAAGCGCCAGCTTCGGCAGGTCGCGGTTGTTCGAGCGATAGTGGAAAAGGATGACACCCAGCGTGCCGAAGAGCAGGTGCGGCATCCAGACGGTGAGCCAGCCGGGCAAATGACCGCCCTTGCCGAGATTGAGGAAGAGGTTGTTCACGAACATGAACACGAAGAAAACAAAGATGCTGCCCGCGATGCCGCCCACCGCACCGCGTCGCGAGTAGGCCACGCCCAACGGCACGGCAAACATCACCACCGCCAGCGCCTGCCACGGCAGCGCGAAACGATGCCACAGATGCGTGCGGAAGGGCGCCAGCTTGTCGTCCGCGGCTTTCGGATGCGCCTTCAAGTATGACAGAAGCTCCGGCACGCCCATGAAGTCCGCCTTGAGCGCGTAGCTGACGAGGCTCCAAGGCGTCTCCTCGATCTGCGGCGCCTCCAGCACGAAATCCCCCTGCTTGTTCGGCGAAAACGGCGGTGCCTCCTGCGGCGCGCCGTCTTGGTAGATCACCTCCGTGCCGTCGTAGAATCGCCAGCCCGTCCGCGGTGTCCAGGTGGCGGAGTCTGCCAGCACGGTGCGGGCAAGTCTGCCGTCCGGCCCGTCCTCGCGCATCTGTACGCCGCGCATGCGCTGGTGGCCGCCGCGCAGGGAGAAGGGGAAGGTGCTCACATACCAGGTGCGCTTGGTCTGCTCGTTGCGGAACATGATCGAGTCCGCCATGATGGAGTCGGCGGAGTTGGCCGTGAGCGCGCGCACCACGGCCTTGCGGTTGCCCTCGGCGCGCGGCGCCCAGTAGTAATTCGCCACGGCGCTGAGGAAGATGGCATACGCGGAGCAGATGAAGATCGGACGCAGCACGCGGGCGAGGCTCCAGCCGGTGCTGAGCATGGAGATGAGCTCGTTGGCCCGGGACATGCGCGTCAGCGCGTAAAGCGTTGCCAGCAGCAGCGCCACGGGAATGACGGTGACGTAGATGTAGGGCAGCAGCGCGGCGTAGAAGCCCAGGATGTCGCGGAACTTTGATTTCGCCTCCTGGAAGTCCTTCAGGTTGTCCAGCAGGTCCGCGATGATCCACAGCGCGCAGAAGGAGATGAAGCAGAAGACCAACGGCTGGACGAAAGTGCGCAGCGTGTACTGCTCCAGGATGCCGCAGCGCAGGTAATACCCCAGCGCCACCGGCGCGGAAAGGATCGCCAGCGCGATGAGCACCTGTTTGACCACAAACGCCGCCAGCACCGGCGGCTCGCCCAGCTCCGTCATCTGCGCCTGGGCAATGTATTCCACCAGCTCGCCGGCGATCGCCCATGCCGTAAAGGACACGGAGGCGATGATCAGGGGCACCATGAGGCGGCGCGGTTCGTTCCACCGCCGCCAGACGACGAGCACAAGCACCCCGGAGCCTAGTGTGACCCACAGATTCAGGTAGGGCAGGATGCGCGCCAGCCGCCGGATGGCATAGGGCACCTCCATGTTCGCGCGCTGCGCCAGCTCGATGGCCTCGCCCACCTCCTCGTCCGGGTGCGTGCTGTGCCAGTCCCGCGTGATGGCCAGCAGCAGCAGCGCCAGCGCGAGCACGAAGGAACCTCTCCCGAGAAACGGGAGGTCCAGCAGTCTTTGCCAGGCGTTCGCCAGCCGTTGCAGCCACTTCATGTGAACAGCCCACTTCGGCCATGGCCGGGAGGGCGTCAAGGCGAGGCGTCACGAGGGACGCCGCCAAATTCAGCCATCTTCGCAAGCGTCCCTTGTTGTTCTTCGTTCGAGAGTTCATGAAAACGCGATCCTTTCTCCTGGCGGTGCTTGGCATGACGAATTTGACCTGGGGAGCCGGGGTCGAGCCCCAGCCGTTCCTCGCGGCCGTGCAGCGCATCATTGAGGCGACGAGCTTTCTCGGGACGCCGTTCAGCGATGATGAAATCGCCACGCTGAAGGCCGCCATCACTCAAAACGACGCCGCAGCCGTCGAAAAGGTCAAATCGGTGCTCGATGCGCATGCGTTGTTTCACGTCACGATCACGCCGGAGCAGCGGGTGAAGGTGGAGCGTGGCGCGGCGAAGGCTGTTCTCGATGAGGCGGGCTGGCGGCAGTATCTCGTGCGGGTCGAAAATGAGGCGGGCGTGACGGCGCGGCTCGCGGTGAGCAGTCCGCAGGCGAAGGAGATGTATGTGAAGGGCTCGCCACCCGTCGCACCGCATGCGAAGCCGCGTGATCCCGGCGAACCAGCGATCTCGACGCGCTGGCTCGATTTGCAGATGTTCGAAGCGCCGCCCATGCAGCCGACCTTGAGCGGTCTGGGGCTCGAATACCGCATCGTGCAGCTTTACAGCCGCGACGCAGGCAAGCGCGATGCCACGTTCAGCTTCGACACGGGCCAGGGCACGCAGGATCTCGGTTTCCGCAATGAAACGAGCGTGCTTTTCGACTGCCAGGCGGCGCGTGAGGTGAAACTGGCGATCACGGATGAAAATGGCCAGCCGTGCATCGCGGAGCTGCTCATCAAGGACAAGGCCGGGCGCGTGTATCCGAGCCAGATCAAGCGCCATGCGCCGGATTTCTTCTTCCATCCGCAAATCTACCGTGGTGACGGCGAATCGCTCAAATTGCCGGATGGCGAGTATGACGTGGTTTTTCGTCGTGGGCCTGAATCGGTGCCTGAAACGCGAAAAGTCGCGATTTCAGGCCAAAACACCTCGTGGAGCTTTCAGGTGAAGCGCTGGATTGATCCGTCGAAGCTCGGCTGGTGGAGCGGGGATCATCACATCCATGCGGCGGGCTGCGCGCACTACTCCGTGCCGACGCAGGGCGTGCATGCGCCGGACATGGCGCGGCATTGCATGGGTGAGGATTTGAAAATTGGCGCGAACCTCACCTGGGGGCCTTGCTTCGATTATCAGAAGCAGTTCTTCACCGGCACGGAGGACAAGGAATCGCGTTTCCCCTTTCTGCTGCGCTACGATGTGGAGGTCAGCGGCTTCGGATCGCACAAGAGCGGGCATTTGTGCCTGCTGAAGCTGAAGGAGCAGATGTATCCCGGCGGCGACTCGACGGATCACTGGCCCACGCTTTGTCTGAACACGCTGAAGTGGGCGAAGAAGCAGGGCGCGCTTACCGGCCCCGCGCACAGCGGCTGGGGGCTGCAACCGCTCGCGGAAAACGACCCGGCGCGCGGCCAGCAATACAAACTCGGTCTTCCCAGCGCCACCGACGAGCTGCCGAACTTCATCGTGCCGCCCTTCAACGGCATCGGTGCGTGCGAATACATCGTCGATGTCACGCACATGGTCGAAGGCCCCGATGGCAAGCCGGTGCCTGCGGTCGATTTCATGTCGATGGTCGATACGCCGCACACCTGGGAGCTGAACATCTGGTATCACACGCTGAATGCCGGCTTCCGCACGCGCATCAGCGGCGAGACGGACTTTCCCTGCATCTACGGCGAGCGCGTGGGCCTCGGCCGCGCCTACGTGAAGCTCGACGAGCGCCTCAGCTACGACGCGTGGTGCGAAGGCATCCGCGCCGGTCGCGCCTACGTAAGCGACGGCAAGAGCCACCTCATCGACTTCAAGGCGAACGACCTCGAACTCGGCACCAAAAACAGCGAACTACGCCTCGCGAAGCCCGCGAGCGTGAAAGTGACCGTCAAAGCGGCCGCACTGCTCGATGAACAACCGCGTCCGGACATCCAAAACGCGCCCGCAGGCCAAAAACCCTTCTGGGATCTCGAACGCGCCCGCATCGGCACTTCACGAAACGTGCCGGTTGAACTGCTGGTGAATGGTTTTGCCGTGCAGAAGCAGATCATCGCCGCGGACGGCACGATGCGTGATCTCACGTTCGACCTGCCGATCGAAAAAAGCGCATGGATCGCCCTGCGCATCCGCGCGAGCTCGCACACGAACCCGATCTTCGTCATCGTGGACGACAAACCGATCCGCGAGAAGCGCAGCCTCGAGTGGTGCCTCAAGAGCGTCGATCAATGCTGGTCGCAAAAAGAGTCGCTCATCGCCCCGAAGGAGCACGCGGAGGCCGTGGCGGCCTACGAGCATGCGCGGAAGGTGTATCGCGAGCGGCTGGAGGAGTGATCACTTCATCGTCTCAAACCAGGCCAGCAGGTCGAGGATCTGCTCCGCTTTGAGGGAGTTCAGCAAACCGGCGGGCATGGGCGAGATTTCGGAGATGGTGCGCTCCTTGATCATCGACTTGCCGATCTCGGTGGTCTCCGGGGCGAGCGGGTTGGGCTTCAGCACGACTCGTTCATCGTCCTCGCTCTCCAGACTGCCGCTGATCGTCTTGCCATCGCTCGTTTTGACCGTCACGAGGCGGAATTTTTCATCAATGAACTTCGAGGGGTTCAAAATGTGATCGAGCAGGTCCTTGCGGCCGAAGCGGGCGGAGACCTGCACGAGATCAGGGCCGAAGACGCCGGCGGGCAGCGAGGGATCGTTGCTCACGCGATGACAAAACACGCACTGCGTGCGGATGAGCGCATCCCTGGCGCTGTCGCGGTTGCGTGTCGTTGCGTCCATCTTTGCGAGCTGCGGCTCCAGGTCGGCGAGGGTCCAGTTTTTGAAGGTATGGCCTGGCAGCGCGTGCGGGGAGAGCGCGGCGGGCCTGGGTGGATGGATGATCGCAGCGAGCCGGGCGGCCTCGTCCGGCTTCAACGCCGCCGCCAGTTCGCTGCGTGTGTCGCTGATGGCTTTGAAGAAGGTGGAGGCGCCGTTCATCTTCTCCGCCTTGTTCAGCGCCTCGAAAACCACACGCCGCTGATCCAGCGTCCAGCCGTCCTTCAAGTAGCGCAGCATGAAGGGGTAAAACAGGAGGTCTTCCGAACTCGTGGCCGCCTTCAGCAGTGGCATTGATTTTTCGATCACGGTCGGTGACTTCAAATAGACGAGCAGGCGGCAGAGTTCGCGGTTCAGGAACGTTTCCCCTGCCGGATAGGCCGCCCAGGCGTGCAGCTTGTCCTTTTGAGCGGGTTCTCCAAGCCGTGAAATGGCGACGGAGATGACGCGCAGAGCCTCCAAGGTCGGTTTGGGCGTGGATTTCATCACGGCAGCCAGAATCGGCTCCAAGTCCGCTTTTTCGCCGACACGGGCCAGCGCGAGCATTTCATGCATGCGGCCGTTGTTCAGCGCTGCGGCACGCCATTCGGTCACAGGGCGGCCTTCGAGCGCCATGCGCTGCTGATGCGCCACGAAGCGTTCATCGGAGCCGCCGGACTCATCCGATCCGTCCGGCTCTGCGGATGATGTGGCCGTCACCCGGTACAAACCGCTCTGCGTGCCGCGCCCGCCGGTGATGAACCACATCGCGCCATCGGGCCCGATGCAGCCGTCGGTGACGTTCAGCGGCCGGCCGGTGACGAAGTCTTCCTGCGTCGCGGTATAACTCGCTCCAGCTTTCTTCAAATGCACGGCGATGATGCGTCCGTAGCTCCAATCCATGATGTAGAGCGCCTCCTGATACTTCTTCGGAAACGCCGCGCCGTAGCCAAAATAGATGCCGGTGGGCGAGGACAGGCCGATGTCGATCACGCTCGGCAGTGTGTCTGCATACCAGGCGGGGAAGCGCCCGGTGCCGCGCCGCCAGCCGAAATCGGCGCCAGGGACGACATGCAGCACCCGCGTGGGCATGTACCACGGCGTGCCGACATCGCGCTCCATGTCGGCGTCGAAGGTGAAGAGATCACCGCGTGAGTTGAAGGCGATGTCGAGCGGGTTGCGCAGGCCGCCGGCGAGGAGGGTGATCTTGGAGCCATCCGGCTTCACACGCAGGATGTGGCCGGCGGGAAGCTCGACGTTGCCGTCGAACATGCTGCCGTCCCACGGATTCGGGATGAGCTGGTCGTTGGCGTAGTTTTTCAGCGGTGAATCCGGCGCGATGTTTTCCGGCAGCAGCACGTTGTTGCCATGCGCGACGTAGATGTCGCCATCCGGGCCGAGTTTGATGTGATTGCGGCCATGACCGACTCCGCCGCCGGTGCACATGAGCTCCTTGCGCTCCTCGAAGACGCCGTCGCCGTCTTTGTCCGTCAGGCGGAAGAGCGCCTTGGTGTTGTTGGCATTCGCGAAGAGCGAGCCGTGCGCGTAGAGCAATCCGCGGCACTCCAGCAGCTCGTCATCGATCGTTTCGACCTTCTGATCGCCGCTGCCGCTGATCGTGAGGCGCAGCAGGCCCTTTTTTTCTTTTCCCAGCGTGATTCGGCCCTGCGGGTCGAAGGCCATGGAGACCCACGAATCCTCGCCAGGTTGTGCGGAGCGGATCAGCTCCGCCTTGAAGCCGGGCGGCAGTGCGAGCGTGGCCGGGTCGGTGGCCTGGTTCTGCGCACCAGGTTTGGCGAGCTGCCAGGAGTTGTAGGCGTCGAAGGCTTTCTTCAAATCGAAGGGATTCGTGGTCGGGTCGGCGTCCGTGGGGCCGAGGACACGGGCGTTTTGCCATGACGCATCGGTGATGATCCAGCGCACGGCGGCGAGATCGCCGTTGAGCTCGAGCAGCGCGGCCACTTTGGCGTTTGCAGGCGCGCGCAGGCCGATCTCATGGCCGCGGCCATCAGTGAGATGGCGCGTGAGGTCCGTTCCTGCCGCTGCATCGGCCTTGGGCGCCGTGGCGACGGCTTTTCCGTCGATGAGGACCTCCACGGCTGCGTCACTGGCGGTGAGGAGCACGGCCTTGAGCAGTTTCCCCTCATGCCGCACGCTTTTGGAGACCGTGGCCGCCTGCGGCGAGGAAAGCCACAGCGGCGCCGGAGGGCGGTTGGCCATCTGGGCGGCGCAGAAGGAGGCGGCGAGGAAGCAAAAGGAAAGGAGTCGCGTCATGCCTTTCCAAACGCGGGAAGATGAGGCGACTCTTCGTGGTCCGGAAGAAAGCCGTGATTACACGGAGATGCGGCGGTTGCGCGCGGTGACGGGCCAGCGGGTGGTGAAGCGGCCGTTTTCGATGAGGTGTGCCTCGCCGTGCATGGAGACGGTGGGGCACACATGGCGCGGGATGCCGTGCAGGGCCTGGCCGATGAGAAACTCGTGGGCGCGCTCGGTTTCGAGCACGAGATGTTCCTCGCTCTGCATGACGGGCGTGGCGTCGGGCAGCTCCTCGAAGCGCACGCGTGGGTGCGGATTCTCCGGAGCCACGGATTTGTGGCCGAGATCGAGCGTGATGCGGTTGTGGCCGGGCTTGCTGATGACACGGGCGAGGAGGGCGGCGGCGGGCAGGAAGGGCAGGTCGGGATGCTTGTCCCCGTAGCCGAAGTCCCACAGCACCGTGGTGCCGGGGCTGAGCGTGCGGTCCGGATGCCTCGCATGAATGCCGAAGGTGGGCGATCCGCCGGCGACGAGCTCCTTCACGATGACGCCCTCCCCCTGGAGTCGGCAGCGGAACTGATGCACGGCGGTGAACGCGGCATCACAGCGCTCCTGGCGCACGTCCAGGCTCTCGTCGTGAATGTGGCCGTCGTAGGCGTGGATGCCGCGAAACTGGATCTTCGGCGTGTCCTTCATCACGTGGACGAGGTAGGCGGCCTCATCACCCGGCACGATGCCGGTGCGCGCCATGCCGCAGTCGATTTCGATGTAAATGCCGAGCGTGACGCCGTGCTGCTGCGCGGCGGAGGCGAGGAAGCGGATGGTGTCCTCCGCATCGGCGATGCTGGAAAAGGAGGTCTGCGGGAATTTCCGCGCCAGCTCGGCCAGCCGGTGCGCATTGGGCCCCACGCAGGGCATGGCGAGCAGCACGTCCGCGGCGCCGGCGGCGGCGCACATCTCCGCCTCCGCGATGGTGGAGGCCTTGAAGCGTGTGATGCCGAGGGCGACCTGCCAGGCGATGATCTCGGCGCACTTGTGCGTTTTGACATGCGGCCGCAGGCGGTTCGGGTCGCCGGCGATCTGGATCATGAGCTTGAGATTGTGCTCGATGCGGTTGCGGTAAAAAAGGAGGGCCGGGGAGGGGATGTCGGCTTCGTTTTGGATGTGGAACCAGGCGGGATGCATGTGGGAAGGGGAATCAGACCTCGATGATGTGTTTCTTGCCGTGCTCGTCGTGGGCGGGGTTCAGGCTGCGCAGCTCGAACTCGACCCGCTCCGCGGTGGCGCGCGCCAGCACCCATCCGGCGGGCCGGTCCTTGCCAAACGTGTAGGCCACCGGCGGCAGGCTGAGGATGGGCAGCCCGGTGGCCTCGTGCTTCGAGCGGCCCCAGTTGTGGATGTGGCCGTGGATGTAGCCCTTCACCTTGTCATGGGCGGCCAGCAGCTTGAAGAGCGCGTCACTATCCTGCAGGCAGCCGCCCTTTTTCTTCTCATCCATGCTGGCGAGCATGGGATTGTGGTGCGCGACTACGAAGGTGGGCTTTTTCGGCAGGTTGCGCAGAGTGCGGTCGATCCAGCCGAGCTGGAGATCCCCCAGCAGGCCGGGGGTGATGTTGACCGAGTGCAGGGAGTCGAGCAGCACCCAGTTCACCAGGGCGCTGGAGACGACGGCGACGTGCTTGTCCGCCACCGGCACCTGGCGCTCGGCATTCGGCGGGCCGGGAGGGAGGACGGCATTGATGAAATTCGTGCGGTGATCGTGGTTCCCCAGCGTGCAGTGGACCTGCACGGAGTTCCCCGTGAGCGGCTCCAGCAGGCGCACAAAGGTGGCGTAGTCCTCCTGCTTGCCATCCAGCAGCGCGCAGTCGCCGTTCACGATCACGCCGAAGGGCTTCTGGCCGATCTTGAGCACCTGGTTCACGCAGCGGGTGAGGTTTTCCGCCATGCAGACCTCGCGCGCGACGGCTTTGTCATCCTGGTCGATGTGCGTGTCGGAGAAAAGCACCCAGAGCTGTTCCGGGGCGTCGGCGGCGGGCAGCCGGGCGGCAAAGGCGCCTGCGCTGGCGGCCACGGCCTGCTTCAGCCAGTCGCGGCGGTTGGGGAGGGGAAGGGTGATGGGCATGGAGAAAGTAGAACGCGCTGAGAGGGCCGGTTTATGTGCCGAAGTAGCGGTCCCCCGCGTCACCGAGGCCGGGCACGATGTAGCTTTTGTCATTGAGGCCCTCGTCGATGGCGGCGGTGACGATCCGCACGTCCGGATGCGCGCGGCTGAGCGCGGCGATGCCCTGCGGGCAGCTCACGACGCAGATCATCGTGATGCGCGTGGCCCCGGCGGCCTTCACCTGGCGCACGGCCTCCACCGCGCTGCCGCCGGTGGCCAGCATGGGATCGAGCAGGAACACGTCCGCCTCGGCGATCACTGGCGGGAGGTTCGCATAATAGGACTGGGGCAACGCAGTCTCCTCGTTCCGCTTGATGCCGACATGCGCCACCGTGGCGTCCGGCACCAGCGGCAGGATGCCGTCCAGCAGGCCCAGCCCCGCGCGCAAAATGGGCACAAAGACCATGGGCCGCGCCAGTTGGGCGCCGGACGTCTCCTGCAGCGGTGTTTGCACGCGGATGGCCGCCACGGGCAGCTCGCGTGTGGCCTCCAGGAACAGCAGCCGGCCCAGCAGGTTGAGCTGCCGGCGGAAGCGGTGCGGCGGTGTGGACGCATCCCGCATGGCGGTGAGATGGCACTGCGCGAGCGGGTGGGTGACGACAATCGGCTGCATGGCTCGCACCGTGGCGTGATCCGCCGTGCTGGCAAAGATTTCTCAACAGCGGGAGGGCTTCCTGTTACCATGCCGGCATGAAAACGATGAAAATGATCCTCCTCGCGGCCTCCGCCGCCGGTTTGACCGCCTGTGAGACCGCGCCTCCGCCCGGAGGCGCGGCCAGCTTCCGCCTGTCCGAACAAGATCTGGCCCGCCATGAGGCCCGGGAGGCGCGCAAGGCGGAGGAACAGGCCGCGATGTACGGCCAGCCCTCCGGACGGGTGATGTACCAGCACAACGAGCACGGCCTTTTCGGCCGCCGCAGCTCCAGCGGCGTCATCGAGACCTACGGGCCGGTTCAAAGCTACCAGACCATCGGTGGCATGCCGGTGTATCCGGGCGGTATGGTGCCGGTAAACCCGTATCCGGTCCAGCCGCGCTATTACCGGGATCCTGTGACCGGCCAGCTCATCCCGGTGCAGTGAAGGCCGCCGGACATCCGCCACGCGGCAGGTTCCGCGCATGTTTCCGCCTCCACGCGCCGTTCAGGACAGCCTGAAACGCTCCGCCCGCACTCTCATCGCCATGAAGCTCCTCCGCACCCTCGCCACCGCCGCCGCGCTCGCCCTCACCGCCTTTTCCCAGGCCGCCGCCGACCCCGTTTACGAACTCCGCATCTACACCTGCCACGAAGGAAAGCTCGACGCGCTGCTCACCCGCTTCCGCGACCACACCTGCAAACTCTTCGAGAAACACGGCATGAAAAACATCGGCTACTGGGTCCCGGTGGACGAGGAGAACGGCTCGAAGACCACCCTGATCTATGTTTTGGAGCATGCGAGCCGCGACGCGGCGAAGGCGAGCTTCAAGGCCTTCGGCGCTGATCCCGAGTGGAAGGCCGCCGCGAAGGCCAGCGAGGCAAACGGCAAAATCGTCGCCAAAATCGAGTCCATTTTCATGACGCCGACCGATTACTCGCCCGCGCTGAAGATCGAGAAGGTCGGCAAGCCGCGCGTCTTCGAGATGCGCACCTACACCACGCCGGAGGGGAAGCTCGACGCGCTCCATGCGCGCTTCCGTGATCACACGATGAAGCTCTTCTCCAAACACGGCATGAGCCACCTCGCCTACTGGGTGCCCACCGATAAGGAAAAGGGCGCGGGCACGAAGCTCATCTACATCCTCGCCCACGACAGCAAAGAGGCCGGCCTCGCCTCCTTCACCGCCTTCCGCGCCGATCCCGACTGGGTCAAGGCCAAGGCTGCCAGTGAAGCCGCCAACGGTGGCCCCCTCACCATCCAGCCCCAGGCCGAGGGCGTGAAGAGCGTGTACATGAAGGCGACAGACTTTTCGCCGGTGCAGTAATATGTCCCGATCCCTCGCTTTCGTTTTACTTGCATGGGTAGGACGACTCCACGCCGAGCCCGTCTTCACCTTCGACTTCAGCGGCACGCCCGGCCCGTACACCGTCGAGCAGTGGAGGAAGGACTGGCCGGGGTGTGAGTATGAGGACGGTCTGGCTGAAGGTCATGGGGAACTGGTGATGCGTGAAAACAAGCCGTGGCTGCGCGTTCTCTATCCGCAAGGCAGCTTCGGCGCGGACAAGGGCGGCGCGGGCTGGCGGTTTGCGTTTGGAGAGCATGAGGCGGCGGAATTGCGCTACGAGGTGCGGTTTGATGAGCAGTTCGACTTCGTGAAAGGCGGAAAGCTGCCCGGACTGTGCGGCGGGCCGAAGACGATCACCGGAGGCGACGCGGTCAACGGCCTGGACGGCTTTTCCGCCCGCGTGATGTGGCGGAAGGACGGTCGCGGGCAGGCCTATGTCTATCACATGCACCAGCCCTCGAAGTATGGCGACGAGTTCGACTTCCCGGATGATTTTCGTTTCACGCCCGGCAAGGCCACGACCATCCGCATCCAGGTGGAGATGAACGCCGCGGGCAAAAAGAACGGCCAGCTCCGCGTGTGGGCCGGCGAGCGCCTCATGGTCGAGAAAACGGACCTCCAGTGGCGCAAAGGCACGACCTACGGCGTCGATTCCGTCCTCTTCAACACCTTCCATGGCGGCAGTGACGCGAGCTGGGCGCCGCCGCGCGATGTGTGGGCGGAGTTCAGCGGCTTTCAGGTGCGCGTGCTTCGGTGAAGGGAATTCCCGTTTCTTCTCCAGACTCCGGCGTCGTCAGGGCGCATCACACCGCCACCACCTGTCCGCGATGCGTGAAAAGAAGCCGGCAATTGATGACGGACACTGGCAGCCCTGTCATGCGGGCGAGGGCTTCGCGATACGTCTCAAGCTGCGGGCGATAGCCTTCGACTCGGGCGGCGAGGGCTTCGTCGGAGTCAGTTTTGTCCGTTTTGAAGTCTAAAATGGTCGCGCGGTCTTTTTCGAGCATGACGCGGTCGAAGGTGCCGCTGAGCCATTCGCCGTTGAGGAGGATCTCGAAGCGCTTTTCGCGCCAGCAGACGGCTTCGGGCGAGGGACGGCTCAAAATGGCGCGAATGTCGGGTGATTGAAGGCTGCGGCGCACTTCGTCTTCGGCACGGACGCGGGCGTTTTCGTCGCCGCAGGGCACGGCGGCCCATTTTTGGGCGAGTTGGTCGTCCGTGGCGTCATCGAGCCATTCGATCTGCTCAAACAGCGCATGCACCAAAGTGCCGTAAGCTCGCGCAAAACGGCCGCCGCGTGAGAAAAGCGTCTTTCCGGTGACCACGCTCGTTTCGCTGCCGCTCGGTGTGCGGCGCACGGGGCGTTGGCGGCCTTCGGCGGCCACGGGCTGAGGTTTCGTGACTTCGACGGGTGGATCGACTTTGCGTGGAATTTCAAACCAGCGCGGATTCGTGGCTTTGGTGCTCGTTTCGAAGAAAACCTCGGCTTTCACACCGGCGAACTCGCGCTGCGCAGGCTCGCGATCACCGCCGAGCGTGAGTTGGAGCAGTTTGACGAAGTTTTCCGACTTCGAGGTCTTGCCGGGCGGTTTGGCGATGAGGTAGTTCGCGTGCTTCGCGCGGGTGAGGGCCACGTAGAACTTGCACAGCTCCTCGTAGGCCGCGGCGGCCTCCTGCTCGGCACGGAATTCGGCGAGTTGATCGTCGGCACGCACGAGTTCGGACGGCGGCAGGTCGAAAACCCACTCGACATGCCGGTCGCGGGCGCGTTTCACGCCGATGCCGCGCCGCACCTCGGTGAGCTTGTGGCCTTCGACATCCGGCAGGATCACGCAGTCGAAGGTTAGGCCCTTCGACTTGTGAATCGTCATCACCTGCACCGCGTGCTGCGTGTCCGGCTCGCTCACGGTATAACTCGACGCATAGGCGAGGAACTCATCAACATCGCGGCTTCCACCATCATCGAACAAGCGTGCGGCGAGCGCGAAATCCTCTGCGCGGCGTTTGCTGAAGGCATCGAGCGTCACGCCACTGGCTTCGAGTGATTGCACCCAGTGGCGCAGCACGGCTTCGAAGCCTTCGTTGAAGACCAACTGCAATACTTCGCGAACGATGTGGCCCGGCGTTTTGCCTTCCAGCAGGCTGCGGAAGGGCGTCATGTGCAGATGCTCCCACGCAAAGGTATCACCCGGATGCGCGGCGACTTTGAGCAGGCTTAGCAGCGCCACGGTGAGCGCATTGTCCGTCGCGACGGCGATCTCGGACTCGCACATCACGGGGATGCGGCTTGGTGAATGCGCACGGATGTAATCGACGAGTGCGCGGCCGGTTTTGTTGCTCTGCACGAGGATCGCGCAGCTCAGGTGGCGCTTCACAGGCTGGATCTCCTCCAAAAGGCCGAGCGTGAGGGCGAAGCGGTCTTCCTCGGTCACTTTGTCGCCATCGGCGGGCAGCGGATGCAGCAGCATGGCTTGCCCGGGCATCGCGTCATGCACGCCAGCGACCTGATGCTGCTGCCAGGGCCAGCGTTCGATGGTGTCGCGCGGCAATTTGAGTTCGCTGAGAGCGGCTTCGTCGCCAAACACGCGATTCACGAGATCGATCACGTCATGCCCGCTGCGCCACGAGACATTCAGCGGCCGCTTGTGAATGCGCTGCACGGTTTCCGAGCTGTAGCGGGCGTAGATGTCGTCAAACAAGCGCGTGTCACCGCCGCGCCACGCGTAGATGGCCTGCTTCACATCGCCGACCTGGAAGAGCGTGCGCTCATCGCTCGTGTCCTGCACGGCCTCGTCAATGAGGTTTTGAATGACCGACCACTGGATGTGATTCGTGTCCTGAAACTCATCGAGCAGCCAGTGATCGTAACGCGCATCAAGGCGGTAGTCGATGCGCAGGCGCTCGTCTACGCCCGGCACCTGCGAGAGCATCGGCTTCGGTAATCCAGCGGCGAATTCATGCCCCGCGAGGATGAGTTCCATGTCCTGAAACGTGAGCCTGCCGTGTCGGCGCACCTGCCGCGACCAGGTGTGCTCATACTGGTTCAGCACAGCCCACACGCCTTGCGTGCGCTCCAAGCGTGCTTGCAGCTCACCACCGACGATGTGGCGGATGATCGCCGCAAAAGCATCGCACAGACGACCTTCGAGTTTCTGAAGTTTGGCCGCCACCTTGAATGCACATTTTTTTTTCTCGATGTCCTTCCAGTTCTCCAATCCCTTCTCGACGAAGTAATCGATGCGTTGCGTCCATTTGCCGCCTGGATGGTAATCAGCCAGCTCATCATGGAACTCTTGCCAGAACCTCTCCTGCTTCTCATTCAGTTCTTCTTTCTCCAAGAGCGTCATTAACCGCTGAGTCTCGTTCTTCAAATCGACCTTCGCTTCCAGCCAATGGCAGCCGCGGGGCCACACGGCACGCGGATTGCCCCAAAGCTCGCCATTCGCGGCATGCAGCAGGATTTCGTGCTGGTTCTCAATGAACTGGTCGAGCACATCACGAATGCGCGACTCCTCCTTGCCGAAGGTGGCGCGACGAAACGCCTCCAGAAACTCCTGCTGGGCCGCGAGGCCATCGCCACGCGATTTGAGGCCCGGTAGCGTGCGCTGAAACACGAGTCGATACACACGCTCGCGCTCCACGGCGCTGAGATGCTCGTTCAGGATCTCAAAGTCACCCACGAGGCCGAACTCGGCCGGAAAACTGCGCAGGATGGCCGAAAAGAAGCTGTCGAGCGTGCCGAGAAACAGTCGCGGCATGCGGGCGATGAAGACGCGCAGGAGCTGCTGATAGTGCTCCGGCTTCAACGCACGCAGAATCGGCCGCAACGGATCATCTTTGGCCTCGGGATCGAGTTTTTCATCGCCGGCGAGCTTCGCGGCGAAATCGGCATCGGCGGCCGCTTTGGCCAGTTTGACGAGAATCGAGTCAAAGAACTCGCCCGCGGCCTTTCGCGTGAAGGTGACGGCCACGATGCGCTCCGGCGTGACGTCTTTGCCCGCGAGCAACTGCTGTCCCATGATCGCGATGAAGCGATTCGTGAGCTGCCAGGTCTTCCCCGAGCCCGCGGAGGCGAGGATCATCTCGTTTGGGATCGAAAAAGGCATGCCGTTACTTAGCAAGCATGCAATCGCACCGCCAACGTCGTTTTGCGTGCTCTTTACAGTTTCCCCAGGTTGGTGCATTCTCCCCCATGAGTTCTGCCGTCCTCAGCGCCATGCTGGAAGCCCCCGACTTGCCCGAGTTGATCGAGCAGGCGCAGCATGCCCTGGCGAACGAAAGGAAGCTGCGGGAGAAGTTTTACAAGGACATCACGCCCGAGCACAAATGGGAATTCATCCAGGGCGAGGTCATCATGCATTCTCCGGCCCTGAACCGCCACCTGATGGCGACAAAGCGGCTTTTCAGCCTGATGGACGGCCATGTGCGGGTGCATCAGCTTGGAGTCGTCCACATTGAGAAGGCGATGACCTGCTTTCCTCGGAACGACTATGAGCCGGACATCATGTTCTTTGGCACCGCGAAGCTGGGACTCATCAGTCCGGACACGCTGAAGTTCCCCATCCCTGACCTCATCGTCGAAGTGCTTTCGCCATCGACGGAACAACGCGACCGCGGCATCAAGTTCAACGATTACGCGCTGCACGGCGTGGAGGAATACTGGATCATCGACACAGTGGAGGAGAGTGTGGAGCTGCACCGGCTTGAAGATGCCGCCTACCCTCCCGCGCCTGGGCAAAAGGACGGCCTGCTTTGCAGCAATGTGATCGCAGGTTTTGAGATTCCCGTGCGGGCCATCTTTGACGAAAAAGTGAACGCCGAGACTATGCGGCAGATTTGGGCGGGCCGTTGAGCAGGCTCGCATCAATGGCCTCCAGCGGCTCGCCGAGGAAGAGCGCCTCGAAATCATCGCCATACGGCAGCTTCTCCGCCGGCGGCCAGAACTGGCGCTCGCGGATCGCGGCGATCACGCCTTCCGCGCAAACGCGTGCGCTTTCGAGCAGCGCACCATCGAGCGTGTTCCATTCATCGAGACCGATCTCGGGCTTCGTCTTGCTCAGCGTGACATGCGCGGTGGTGATTTTTTCACCGGGAAAGCGCCGCTCCATCGCGAGGCGGTAAAGCGGCAGTTGCAGGTCGATCCAGCGCGACGCAGTGCCTTCGCTGCTGGTGACGAGCGACCATTCCGCGAAGCTCTCCAGCTCCTCGCCGCGCTTCAACGGCGCGAGGTGGTAGTTCTCGACCGTTTTGCGCGTCTTCTTCACCGGATCGAAGGCCGAGCGCGTTTTGAAGTCGATCAAACGCACGCCGAGTTGCGTGTGGCGCTCGATGCGGTCGATGCGGCCGCTGATGGTCATGCCCGCGAGCTGCCACGGATCGTCTTTCGGACTCAATCGCGTCTCCGCGGCGATGATCTGCCAGCCTTGGCGGCGCTGCTCCGCTTCGATCTCCGCCCACCAGCCGAGGCGCTGCCGCGCGGACTCGCGCTGGATCGTCACCGGCACGGTCAGGCGCGAGCCGTAGATGCCGTGCAGGCGACGATCGAGGATGCTGTGGAAGACCTCGCGAATCTTCTCCGCGTCCGTCAGCGTGATGGCCTGCTCATCCTCCGCGAAGCTTTCCAGCACGCCGTGCAGCAGGCTGCCAAACTCCATCGCATCCATCTCCGTGCGCGTGGCATCGATCTCCGACATGCCGAGGCCGTGCCGCAGATAAAAACGGAACGGACATTGCAGATAGCTGCTGAACTGCGTGACGCTGAGCCGATGAAAAACGGAGGCATCGTCCGGCAGCGGACGCGGCTGGAGCTGCCACGCGAGCTGCCACGGCACCGGATCGACACGCGGCGCGTGCTTTTGGAAAAAATGCAGCGTGCGCGCAGGCAGCTCCGTGTCGGCGCATTGAAAAAGCAGGCGAGAAGGGCGCAGCGGCGCGCCATCGGCATCCGTGCGGCCAAAGATGAAATCAACGCGACCACCGTTGTAGCGGCGTGATTCGATCAAAGCCGTCATGAGGCAGGCATCGCGGGCGAAACGCGTGTCGTTGTTGCGCAGGCCGAGCACGCGACGCGCAGAGTCCGGCAGGAAGGTGTGGCCAAGAATGGCCTCGGGTGCCTTGCCGTCGTTCATGCCGGTGATGACGAGATGCGGCGCGTCTTCCCAAAGCAATTCGAGCCAGCCTTGCAGGTCGATGTCACGCGCTTTGCGGTCGGCGTAGAAGATTTGATCGCCCAGTGTTTGCAGCAGCAACTCTAGGCGCTGCGCGGCATCAAGACCGCCTGCGAACAACGCGGCGAGCTCGTCCAAGGCATCGAGCACTTGAAGAATCTGGTCCGCGATGGCGGAGAAGACCGCGTCCTGCGGATTGTCACTGCGGAAGCGCCGCGTGGCGAAGACTTCGCCAAGGAAATCCGTGAGCGCGACGCCGAAGTCGCGGCCATCGAGCGCTTTCACAATGCGATCCATCCACGCGAGCGCGGCAGGCACGGCGCTGGGCCTTTGCGGATCGCTGAACACACGCGGCGCGAGCTCAAGCGCGTCATCGAGCGTGTCCGGCAGTGATGTGACCGCGAGCGTGTCGAAATCATCGAGCAAGCGGCTCAGCGATGGTTTTTCGCCATTCGGACCTGCCAGTGCCGCGCGAATCGCCTCCGCGACATCGGGGCAGCGCACGAGTTCGGCCACGGATTGAAACGAACGCGTAGCCACGAGCTGCGCGACGATGCGCAGCAGGTGAAACACGCCATGCGTGCCCATTTTGCGGCCCGCAGGATCAAAGGCGCTGATCTCGCGTGCGGCGAGCGCCTTCTCCAGCGGCGCGACGACTTCCGTATCGGCCACGCCGATGGCTGCGACCTCGCCAGGCTCTTTATAGAGAGTGATCATCTCCACCACGGCCTCCGCCTGCTCCGATGGCGAGCCGCCTTGGTGAATCGTCGTCTTCGCATCCGGGATGTCGATGCGCTGCGTGAGCCACGTGTCAGCTCGCGGACGGCCCCACAGGTCAAAGCAGTCGCGATGGCTCGCCTCTGGCGCATAGACGAGCACCTCCACCGGCAGATGACGCGACCACGTCTCCAGCGCCTCGATGGCGAGCGCTGACGGATCGAGCACACCGGCCATCACGACGCGTGTGATGCCTGCGGGCGGTTTTCCATTTTGCGCGGCATGGCGTCGCGTAGCCTGCCAGTCGGCGAAGCCGCGTTCCGTCGTCGCCTTCACGCAATGTCGCTCGATACTGGCGAGATCACGCCAGCGCTCCGGCTCCATCTCGGTGTTTTCGACGATGCGGGCCACATCCGCGCAGCTCAGGCCCTTTTCATTGAGCGTCTCACGCAGTTCGAGCAGATCGCCCGCTGTTTTCAGCGCCCAGGTGAAGTTTCGCTCCACCGGATCGACCGGAAAGAGCTCGCGATGCGCGTTCAAATCGATGCGCAGCAGCTCCGCGGCCCAGATCAGCTTCGTTTCCAGCGCTCCGGCCGGATGCAGCTCCGGCGCGTGCTCGGGCGAGGTGAGAAAATCCGGCGTCACCACCCGCGGCGGCAGCACGGCAGCGTTTTGCTCTGCCGCATGCACCGCCAGCGCCTCACGCAGGCGGCGGCTCGCGTTGCGCGTCGGCACGATGATCAGCACTCCGCTCAAATCGAGCGCTCCATGCCCATCCCAACCCGCCGCCACATGCTCGACGACCGCCTTCACCAACGGCCGGTCCCACCCGAGAAAATGCCGCGATGCCAACGACAACGACGCCGCGAAGAGATCGGGCGCGATCTCGCTGTCGGAAGGTGGACGCGGCTTGCGTGGCATGGGCGAGATGTCGGCAGGACCCGCGCAGCGTCAACGGAGGCGGGACGATTTTCGCTGCGATGATGAAGTTGCGCGAGCGGTGGCGTTTGAGAGCGGTCACACATCCCAACCCATGAAATCAAAGCTGTTTCTCCTCGCCCTCGCCGGTGTGTCGCTCGCCGCGCATGCTGAAGACATCCGCCACCAGCCGCCGAAGGACCTCAATGGCTATTTTCCCTTCAATCCGCCGTCTTCGCTCAGTGAGTGGGATGCGCGCAAAGATTATGTGCGGCGGCAGATTCTCGTGGCGGAGGGTTTGTGGCCGATGCCGACGAAGACGCCGCTCAACGCGGTCATCCACGGCAGAATCGAGCGCGAGGGCTACACGGTCGAGAAGGTTTATTTTGAGAGCGTGCCTGGTTTTTACGTCACGGGCAATTTGTACCGCCCGACGAGCCCGAAGGGCAAGGTTCCGGGCATCATGTTCGCGCACGGGCACTGGCAGGACGCGCGGTTGTCCATCGCGGCGGATGACGCGGTGCGGCGCGAGATCGCGGCGGGGGGCGAGCGTTTTGAGCGCGGCGGGAAGAGCATCTTCCAGAGCCTTTGCGTGCAGCTCGCGCGCATGGGCTGCGTTGTGTGGCAGTGGGACATGCTGAGCGATTCGGACTCGAAGCAGATTCCGCGCGAGGTGGTTCATCGTTTTGATAAACAGCGGCCGGAGATGAACACCACGGAGAACTGGGGCCTTTTCAGCGCGCAGGCGGAGTCGCATCTGCAATCCATCATGGGCCTGCAGACGCTCAATGCCGTGCGCGGCCTCGATTTCCTGCTGTCCCTGCCGGAGGTCGATCCAGAGCGCACCGCGATCACCGGCGCGAGCGGCGGCGGCACGCAGACGATGCTGCTGGCGGCCATCGACGACCGCATCCAGCTCTCCTTTCCCTGCGTGATGGTCAGCACGTCGATGCAGGGCGGCTGCACCTGTGAAAACGCCTCGCTGCTGCGCATCAACACAGGCAATGTCGAGTTCGCGGGCCTCTTCGCGCCAAAACCGCAGGGCATGAACACCGCGAACGACTGGACGAAGGAGATGGCCACAAAGGGCTTCCCCGACTTGCAGAAGCTGTACACGACTTTCGGCAAGAAGGACAACGTGCTGCTTGTGCGCGGGGAGCACTTTCCGCACAACTACAACGCCGTCACGCGCAGCGCCTTCTACACCTTCGTGAACAAGCACTTCAAGCTCGGTTTCCCCTCCCCCGTCATCGAGCAGGACTACGAACCGCTCACCAAGGAGCAGCTCACTGTCTGGGACGACAAGCATCCCGCGCCCAAGGCCGCCGATCCCGAGTTCGAGCGCAAGTTGCTGAGGTGGTTGACCGAGGACGCGCAGAAGCAGCTCGCTGACGCCGATCCTGAAAAAGTGCTGCGCCCGGCCATCGAGATCGTCATCGGCCGCAGCTATGACAAAGCAGGCACCGTCGAATGGGAGCTCAAGGACAAGCAGGACCGTGGCGACCACCTGGAAATGACCGGCACGCTGAAAAACACGACCTACAACGAGGAGGTCAACGTCGCGTGGCTCTACCCGAAGAACTGGAACGGCCGCGTGGTGGTATGGCTCGATGACAAGGGCAGGTCCGGGCTGCAAAACGACGACGTGAAGAAACTGGTCGCCGGGGGCGCGGCGGTGGTGGGGGCCGATTTGCTCTTCCAGGGTGGCGAGCCGGTCAAAGAGACGCGCGTGGTGGCCAATCCGCGCGAATTCGCCGGCTACACGCACGGCTACAACCACGCGCTCTTCGCCCAGCGCGTGCATGATGTGCTCTCGCTCGTCACCTTCCTGCGCAACACGAAGGTCGGCGCGCATCCGAGTCCGAAGACCGTCTGCCTCGCCGGTTTCGGCGAGCAAACCGGCCCCATCGCCGTCGCAGCCCGCGCGCTGGCCGGTGGTGCTGTCGATCGTGCGGCGGTGGACACGCACGGTTTCCGTTTTGGGAAAGTGTTGAGCTATCGTGATCCCATGTTCCTGCCCGGCGGCTCGAAGTACCTGGATCTGCCCGGCTTCATCAAGCTGAACGGCTCCAACGCCCTCTGGATGAAAGGCGAAGGCAAGGAGCCTGCTGGAAATGCGGCCGCGTGGCTGCTGGAGTGAGGCGGATTCGTCAGCCCCCTGTCCCCCCGACGGCCCTCGATGCTTCGCGCCCCTCCGCCCTCTTTGAGACGGGCGGGAATGCCATGCGGCTGCCCTCCAGGGGGCGCTGTGCGGCCGATGTTTCGTCTTGTCAGGCCACGGTGGTTTTGAGACACTCCGCGCATGAACGCGGATGCCTCTTCCCTGTCCCTGGCATGGCTTGATGAGCTGGAGAAACGCCTGCTGGCCGATGTCGAGCTGGTGCGGCAGATGAAGCAGAAACTTCAGCCGTGTGCCACCCTGCCCGCGGCTCCGCCAGCCGCGCCATCACCGGCTGCCGTGCCTGCGCCCAACCCACCTCCACCGGTTCACCCGAACCGCCGCATCAGTGATGTCACCACCGCCGTGCGCATGGTCCTGCCGACGGTCGGCAGCCCCTTTGGCATCGGCGAGGTGAAGCGGCAGCTTGCCAAACAGCACTTCCGCGAGTTTGGCGACTCCACGATCCGCTCCACCCTCCAGGATCTCAAAGAAACGGGTGAAATCCTCCTCACCCAGCGCGGGCTCGGCCGCAGTGGGAATCGCTACGCGCTCCCCGCACCAGCGGCCGCGCCTGCGCCTGCCCTTGTCGTGGAATGAGGGAGCCGCGCCGTCACGGGCGGCTTGCCAGACTCTCCACCGCGCCACCCCGGAGCGATTCCAGCGTCCCCCGCCGCCGTTCCATGCTTCCGCCCGCTCATTCCGCGCTTTGCCCGGACGATTCCGCCGCACGGCCAGACGATTCCGCCGTGCGGTCGAACGATTCCGCCGTGCGGTCGAACGATTCCGCCGTGCGGTCGAACGATTCCGCCGTGCGGCCGAACGATTCCGCCGTGCGGCCGAACGATTCCGCCGTGCGGCCGAACGATTCCGCCGTGCGGTCGAACGATTCCACCGTGCGGTCAAATGATTCCGCCGTGCGGCCAAACGATTCCGCCGTGCGGTCGAATGATTCCGCCGTGCGGTCAAACGATTCCGCCGTGCGGTCGAACGATTCCACCGTGCGGTTGAATGATTCCGCCGTGCGGTCGAATGATTCCGCCGTGCGGTCCAATGATTCCACCGTGCGGCCGAATGATCCCGCCGTGCGGCGAAATCGTTCGAGGAACCGCCAAAACCGCTCCGCCGGCTCCAAAAAGCGCTTTTTGGCCCCCCAAAATCGCCAAAGCGCTTTCCGCCTGCCCTCCGGGGCCGCCGCAGCTCATGCGCGCGGGTGAAACCTGCGGTGCGTGTCCTTCAGCCGCGCCTGATCGACGTGCGTGTAGATCTGGGTTGTGGCGATGTCCGCGTGGCCGAGCATCTCCTGAATCACGCGCAGGTCCGCGCCGTGGTGCAGCAGGTGCGTGGCGAAGCTGTGGCGCAGCTTGTGCGGATGGATGTGCTTCTCCAGGCCGCAGGCGGCCGCGCGCTCGCGGAAGATGGCGCGGATGCGCTCCGGCCCGAGCTTCCGGCCGCGGTTTGACAAAAACAGATGGCTGGTGCTCCGCGCCTTCACCAGCGCCGGGCGCGCGTGCTCCAGATACGCCGCGATGGCCTCCCGCGCCGCCTCGCCGACGGGGATGACGCGGGTCTTGGCCCCCTTGCCGGTGACGCGGATCCAGCCCTCCTCCAGGCTCAGGTTTTCAATACGGGCGTCAAGCAGCTCGGAGAGGCGCAGCCCGCTCGCATAAAACAGCTCCAGCATGGCGCGGTCACGCCGGTCGAGCGGCGCGATGCCGGTGATGGACTCGACGAGCCGGCGCACCTCATGCTCGTTCAGCGTCTCCGGCAGATGGGTTTCGGTGCGCGGCGGCAGGATGGCGTCCGCCGGATCGGCGGGGATGTGCTGGCGGGCCGCGAGCCAGCGGAAGAAGATTTTGAGGCCGATCAGCTCGATCCGCGCGGAGGATGTGGCCAGGCCGTCCTTTTTCCGCCGTGCCAGGTAGTCGGTGATGTGGTCGGTCGTGACCTGGGCGGGGTTTTCAGAGGCATGCGCCTCCTTGAACCACGATGCGAAGGCCTCCAGGAACCGGCGGACGAGGAGCTGGTAGTTCACCGAGAGGCCGCGCTCGGTCGCCAGGTGGAGGATGAAGCCGTCGATCAGGTGCAGCACGGTCGCAGCATGGCAAGGCGGGCGGGGATGACAAAAAACAATTGCCCGGAAGCGCCGCCCCCGGCAATGATGGCGGCTAAATCCGTCCCGGCACCCTCCTCACTTCCCTCGCTCTATGGCCTCCCTGAACAAAGTCATGCTCATCGGCAACCTCACCCGCGATCCCGAGGTGCGCTACACCCCCAAAGGCAGCGCCGTCTGTGACATCGGCCTGGCCATGAACCGCGTGTACAGCTCTGAAAGTGGTGAAAAAATCGAGGAGGTCACCTTTGTCGATATCACCCTGTGGGGAAAGACGGCGGAGCTCGCCGGCAAATACCTGCACAAGGGCCGCCCGGTCTTCATCGAGGGGCGTCTCCAGATGGATTCCTGGGAGGACAAACAGACGGGCCAGAAGCGCCAGCGCCTCAAGGTCGTGGGAGAAACCATGCAATTCCTCAACAGCGCCCAAGGCGGCGGCGGTGGGGCAGGTGGTGGTGGCGGAGGTGGCTATGATGATGAAGGCGGCGGTGGTGGTGGCGGCGGTGGCGGTTACAGCCGTCCCCAGCAGCGCCCCATGCAGCAGCGTGCCGCCCCGGCCCAGCGTCCCCAGCAGCGTCCCGCGCCCGCGCAGCAGAATGACGACTTCGGCGAAGGTCCGATCACGGACGGCATGGAGGAGGACGACATTCCGTTTTGATGATCGCGGCGGGGACCGCCCCGCGGAGCGCGATCCTCACCCAACAGCCTTCTTCTCCACCTCATCCCACGGGATCTCGGACAGCTCCGCGTTCGGATTGCGGCGCTCGAAGTAATTGATGGCCCACTGGTCGCTGAAAAAGACGACCCAGCGGTTTTCGGCGTCTTGAGCGGTCGTGACGCCGCCGGGGATGTCGAAGTCCTCGATGCTGCCGCCATCCTTCGTGCGCACCCAGCGCAGGACGGTGTAGGGAGCGGGTTCAAGGCGGCTTTGCGCGTTGTATTCGCTTTCGAGGCGGTATTGCACGACTTCAAACTGCAGCGGGCCGACCGCGCCGAGCAGCGGCACGCGTTGGCCGGCGTGCGGCTGGATGAATTGCTGCACGACGCCTTCGCTGAGGAGCTGCTCCAGGCCCTCGCGGAAGCGCTTGTAGTGCGCGGTGCTCGGGTTGTGCAGGTAGGCGAAGACTTCGGGCGCGAAGCGGGGGATTTCGTCAAATTTGAGCTTCGGATCGGTCGAAAGCGTGTCGCCGATGCCAAAGCCGTAGTTGCCGACGATGCCCACGACATCACCCGCGTAGGCGTCGTTCACGGTCTCGCGATCCTGGGCGAACAGCTTCTGCGAGTTGGCGAGGCGGACGGTTTTGCCGGTGCGCGTGTGCACGGCCTGCATGTCGCGCTCGAATTTGCCGCTGACGATGCGGATGAAGCTCATGCGGTCGCGATGACGCGGGTCCATGTTGGCCTGGATCTTGAAAACGAAGCCGGAGAAGGCTTCTTGAGTCGGCTCAATGACGCGGCCGTCATCCGCTTGGCGCGGTTTCGGCGGTGGCGCGAGATCGAGGAAGCCGTCGAGGAGCAACTGCACGCCGAAGTTGTTGCTGGCGCTGCCGAAGAAGACGGGTGTGAGCTCGCCGCGATCAATCGCGCCGCGGTCGTAGGCATGACCGGCGCCGTCGAGCATCTCGATCTCCATCTTCGCCTGCTCCAGCGCATCGCTGGAGACGTGCTTCGCCACGAAATCGTCATCAAGGCCGCCGACCTTCACCGGGGCACGATACGCACCGTGCGCGGTTCGCTCGAAGAGATGCACGTCCTTCGTGATGCGGTCGTAAACACCGCGGAACTGCTGGCCGAGGCCGAGCGGCCAGTTGATGGCGCAGGCGCCGATGCCGAGCACGGTTTCCAGCTCGTCGAGCAACGTGAGAGGCTCGCGGGCAGGCCGGTCGAGCTTGTTCATGAAGGTGAAGATCGGTACGCCACGGCGGCGGCAGACCTCGAAGAGCTTCCGCGTCTGCGCCTCGATCCCTTTACCGGCATCGATCACCATGATGGCGGCGTCCACGGCCGTGAGCACGCGGTAGGTGTCCTCGGAGAAGTCCTTGTGACCTGGCGTGTCGAGCAGGTTCACGATGCTGTCCTTGTATTCAAACTGGAGCACGGTGGAGCTCACGGAGATGCCGCGCTGCTTTTCCAGCTCCATCCAGTCCGAGGTCGTGGCACGCTGGTTTTTGCGTGCCGTGACGCTGCCCGCGAGCGCGACCGCGCCGCCGTAGAGCAGGAGCTTTTCGGTGAGCGTCGTTTTACCGGCGTCCGGGTGCGAAATGATCGCGAAGGAGCGGCGGCGGGCGATTTGGGCTTCGTTGGGCATGAGAGGGCGGTTGCGATGCCGCAAGGCGCAGGGCAGGTCAAGATGACATGAAGCATGCGGGCGACCCGCCAGGGGCCTGCGCGCCGGTGTTCCAGAAGCGGGGGTAGCGAGGCCGCCGTGCCAAAATCCCCGTTTGACTCGCGGCCTATCTTGAAACATATCAACGCATCCTGATACGTTGATTTGAACGCCTTCAGCCCTCAAACCTGAACCCACACCCGCCCACCATGAGCGACTACAAAGTCAAAGACATCGCCCTCGCCGACTTCGGCCGTAAGGAAATCGAGATCGCCGAGCACGAAATGCCCGGTCTGATGGCCACCCGCGAAAAGTACGGCCCGAAGAAGCCCCTCGCCGGCGTCCGCGTCACCGGATCGCTGCACATGACGATCCAGACCGCTGTTTTGATCGAGACGCTGAAGGACCTCGGTGCCGACGTGCGCTGGGCCTCGTGCAACATTTTCTCCACGCAGGACCAGGCCGCCGCCGCCATCGCCGCCACCGGCACGCCCGTCTTTGCCTGGAAGGGCGAGACGCTCGAAGAATACTGGTGGTGCACCTGGCAGGCCATCATGTTCCCCGGCAACAAGGGCCCGCAGCTCATCGTCGATGACGGCGGCGACGTGACCCTCCTCATCCACAAAGGCTACGAGATGGAAAACGGCGACAAGTGGGTCGATTCCCCCTCCGACAACCACGAAGTGAAGGTCATCAAGGACCTGCTCAAGGACATCGCCAAGAAGCACCCCGGCATCTTCCACGAGATCGTGAAGGACCTGAAGGGCGTCTCCGAAGAGACCACCACCGGCGTGCACCGCCTCTATGAAATGGCGAAGGCCGGCAAGCTGCTCTTCCCCGCCATCAACGTGAACGACAGCGTCACGAAGTCGAAGTTCGACAACCTCTACGGCTGCCGCCACTCCCTCACCGACGGCATCTTCCGCGCCATGGACGTCATGCTCTCCGGCAAGGTCGGCGTCGTCTGCGGCTACGGCGACGTGGGCAAGGGCTGCGCCCAAGCCCTGCGCGGCCAGGGAGCCCAGGTCATCGTCACCGAGATCGACCCCATCTGCGCCCTCCAGGCCGCGATGGAAGGCTACCGCGTCATGCCCATCGAGGACACCCTCGGCATCGCTGACGTTTATGTCACCACCACCGGTAACAAGGACATCATCCGCCTCGAGCACATGGAAGCGATGAAGGACCAGGCCATCGTCTGCAACATCGGCCACTTCGATAATGAGATCCAGGTGGACAAGCTCAACGCCCGCACGGACGTGAAGCGCGTCAACATCAAGCCCCAGGTGGACCGCTACACCTTCCCGAAAGGTAACAGCATCTACATGCTGGCCGAAGGCCGTCTCGTGAACCTCGGCTGCGCCACCGGCCACCCGAGCTTCGTGATGTCGAACAGCTTCACCAACCAGTGCCTCGCGCAGATGGAGCTCTGGGCCACGAAGGACAGCCGCCCCATCGGCGTCACCGTCCTGCCGAAGCAGCTCGACGAAGAAGTCGCCCGCCTGCACCTCGCCAAGATCGGCGTGAAGCTCACCAAGCTAACCCAGGAGCAGGCCGACTACATCGGCGTGCCCGTCGAAGGCCCCTACAAGGCCGAGCACTACCGGTATTAATCGTGAAGCGGGCACTCCTGCCCGCTCTGGGCAGACAAGAGTGTCTGCCTCACCAGCCAATCACCACCCCCAAAACCCCAAGGCGCGTCCGGTCGAAAGGCCGGGCGCGTTTTGGCTCAATCGGAACCTGAAAGCCGCGTCGCCCGGGTTCATTTTCCCGCATACGGGTTCAAAAAGTCCTCGAATCGCCCGCGCACCCTGTTTAGCTTTCCGGCCGTGATGCGAAAAAATACCCTCCTCGCGCCGCTCGTGGCGGCCAGCCTGGTTTCGGCGGCTCCGGCGGCGGACTCCGTGCTCGTGGTGCTCAAAAACGGCTCTGAACTGCGCGCGGAGGTGCTCAAGGAGCGTGAGGACGCGCTGGTGCTCGATCTTGGCACCACGATCCTGACGCTCCCCCGGGCGGACATCTCCCGCGTGGAAAAGGACGCCTCAAAAATCACCGCAGGCCAGAGGGCCGCCGCGCTGAGCGAGGACATGTACTTCGTCGAACCGGCGCGCGAGGCGATGACGGTGGAAAAGAACGTGCAGCGCGTGGCCGAGGCCGTGGTGCAGATCCAGACGGCCTCAGGCCTGGGGTCCGGCTTCATCATCAACAAAATGGGGCACGTCATCACCAACCAGCACGTCATCGCGGGCGAGCGGGAGATCACGGTGCTGGTTTATAAAAAGAAGGACGGCGGGCTGGAGAAGCAGTCCTTCACCAAGGTGAAGATCATCGCCATGAACGGTTACCTGGACCTGGCCATCCTGCAGATTGATGACGAGCAGGCGGTGAAGGGCCTGCCCTTTGTTCCCATTGGCGATTCCGACGCGCTCACGCAGGGGCAGCAGGTCTTCGCCATCGGCAGCCCGCTGGGGCTGGAGCGCAGTGTGTCCCAGGGCATCGTGAGCATCCGGGCGCGCGAGAACGGCGGCCGCTGGTACATCCAGAGCACCACGCAGATCAATCCGGGCAACTCCGGCGGCCCGCTCTTCAATCTCAAGGGCGAGGTCGTCGGTGTGAACAACATGAAGGCTGCGGGCGTGGGCGTGGAGGGACTCGGCTTCTCCATTCCGGCGAACATGCTGAAGCTCTTCCTCAAAAACCGTGAGGCATTCGCCTTTGACCCGCGGAACCCGAACGCCGGCTTCCGTTATCTGCCGCCGCCCGCGCCTGGAGAGGAAAAAAAGCCCGATTCTGTAATTCCAGGCACCTGATTCCTTCATTAAAACCCCGCCGCCTTATTCCCATAGCCTCATGAAAACCACGCGCACCCTCCTCGCCGCTCTCGCGGCCACGCTGCTCTCCGTATTGCCCGCCTCCGCGGCGGACAAGGTGGAGCAGTGGATCAACCTCGCTCCCAAGGACACCTTTGTCATCATCGCCCTCAAGGACACGCCTGAGCTGCTGACCGACTGGGACAAGAGCGCCTTCGGCCAGTTCATGCAGGATGAGGAGGCGAAACGCTGGCTCGAACCCATGAAGGAGGACGGCGAGATGCCATGGGACAAATACTTCAAAGACATCTACGGCACCGGCCTTCATGACACGCTGAAGGAGGGCCGCGGCAGCACGGTGGCCTTTGTCACCGCCAAGGACGCGGGCAGTTTTGAGAAGGAGGAGGTCGGCTTTCTGGCTTTCAGCGAACTGGGTGACAACGAAGCACGCCTCATCGACCAGAAGAAGCAGGACTTTGAGCATGACAAAAAAGAGCACCCGGACGCCAAGGTGAGCACCGCGGACATCGAGGGCGTGACGGTGAACATGTGCGCCGAAGGGGGCAAGTGGCATGACGCCTATGCCATCGTCGATGGCGTGATCATCGAGGCCAGCGACCGCGCAAACATGGCGCAAGGGATCGCCGCCCTGAAATCCGGCGGTGGCGACGCCCCGGCGGAGATTCGTGAGCACTTCGGCCGCCTTTCCCAACTGCGTGAGGGCATCGCCGATGTCACCATCTACGCCAATGGCACCCGCATCTTCGATCTGGTGAAGCAGGGCATCGCCGCCGCGGAAAAGAAGGGCGGCGACGCGAAAAAAGCCGCGCCGAACCCCATGGGCGACATCAAGCCGGAGCAGATCCTGGAGGCGGTCGGC
The DNA here is from genome assembly GCA_015075365.1 of Verrucomicrobiaceae bacterium. Classification (GTDB taxonomy): domain Bacteria; phylum Verrucomicrobiota; class Verrucomicrobiia; order Verrucomicrobiales; family Verrucomicrobiaceae; genus Prosthecobacter. The sequence continues at coordinate 1,422,078 of JABTUN010000001.1, read as the reverse complement.
CTGCATGAGATCAAGGGCTTCGCCATCACGATGGACTTCGCCGACGACCGCTCGCGCTCGGATGTGATGGTCTTTCACCCGGAAAAGCCCGCAGGCTTTCTCTCCTGGGTGGCGTCAGACGCCAAGGATGTCGAGCTGCCCGCCTTCATCGCCGATGACGTGGCCAGCGGCCAGGTCTCCCGCGTCAACTGGCTGAAACTTTACGACGGCATCATGGGCATGCTCACCAAGATCAGCCCGCAGATGGGCATGATGGCGGCGATGTACCTCGGCGGCTTTGAGCAGCAGAACGGCTTCAAGATTCGTGATGACTTCTTCGGCAGCCTGGCCGACGAAAACTTCCAGGTGCAGGACACCGACGGCAAAAAGCAGAGCGATGTCATCGGCCTGAAGGTGAAAAACGCTGACAAGCTGGGCACTGCGCTCAAGGGCATCCAGAACGCGCTCGGCGGCATGGGCTTCGCCGCCTTTGAGGAGAGCGACTACCTCGGCTACAAGCTCAACACGCTCAAAGCCGGCGGCGGAGGCACCGGGGCTGGTGCCATGCCGGAGATCGCCTACTGCAACACCGGCAAGTATCTCCTCATCGGCAGCGGCACGCTCGACGCCCTGCGCAAGACCCTCGGCCGCATGAAGGACCCCTCCGGCGGCTCCATCTGGGAAACGCCCCGCGCGCAGGCGCAGATGGCGCTGCTGCCCAAGGGCTTCAACGGCCTGGGCGTCGCCGACTCCAGCAAGATGATCAGCACGGTCTTCAATGCCATGGAGATGGTCTCCAAGCAGGCCGCCACGCAGAAAAAGTCCGCTGTGAAGAAAAAGGGCCCTGGCAAAGGCCCCGCCAAAGGCGGCGATGACACCAAGGCTGCCGACGACGCGTCGGACACTCTCGCCAAGTTTGTGGATTCCAAGAACCGCCCCTCCGACGCCACCTTCCAGAAGTACTTCGGCACCATGATGAGCGCCAGCTACTCCCATCCGGACGCGCTGCATCTCCAGATGCTCTCGACACCGGTGGAAGCCAGATAACCTCAAACGCGCCCTCACGCACGATGCCGTCTTCGAACTCGTCATTCTCCTCGTCCTCGATCAGACCCGGGACAAATCTCTTGGCGGCATCTGTGGGTCGAGGGCGGGGCCTGTTCGCCGCCGCTCTGGCCGCCGTGTCCGCCCTTGCCGCGGATCCTCTTTACTTTGACGGGCCGGAGGTTGTGAAGCTGGACTGGGCCACCGGCTCCCCGCGCGCGGCGGATTTCAACGGGGACGGCCTCACAGACATCGCCATCATCAACTCCGACCGCGCCCGCATCGAGATCCTGCTGCAACGTAAAGATGGCGTGAAGCCCGGCGAGCCGGAGAAAACCTCCCGCGAGGACCGTTGGAACCCCATCCTCGAAGTCTCGCGCTTTGACAAGCAGCCGCTCGTCATCGGTCACGCGGCTTTTGCGCTGGCGGTGGGGGATTGGAACGGGGACAGGAAGCCCGACCTCGCCGCGATCACCGACGATGACAAGCTCGTGCTGCGCATGCAGGACGGCAAGGGCGGCTGGACGCTCAAAAAGGACTTCGCGCTCGATTCCACCTCCGAGGACACCGAGGTGCTCGCCGCCGCCGATTTGAACGCGGATGGCAGGACCGACCTCGCTTTGCTCACCAGCACGCGGCTCATGGTGCTGCTGCAAAAAGAAAAGGCCGGCGACTGGGCCGATCCGCAGACCTATGCCCTCGGCGAAAGCGGCTGTGCCGGACTGCATGTGGCGGACTTGAACGCGGACTCGAAGCCCGATCTCTTTTACACCGCGCCGGAGGGGGACGCGCTGCTCGTGCGCCTCCAGCAGGAGGACAGGAGCTTTGGGGAGGAATGGCGCATCGAAATCCCCGCCAGCCGTCACTGGCTGCATCCCGTGCGCCTCGGCGGCGGGAAGACCGGCGTCGCATGGATTCAAAACGAAACCGGCATGATCGAGGTGGCACGCCTCACTCAAGCAAAAGCGGAGCCGGACAGCGACCGCGCCTCCACCATCCGCCACGCCATGCCGCCCACGGAAAGCAAGGGCGGCGCGGTGGCCTACGGCGACCTCACCGGCGATGGAAACGCCGATGTGATCATGTCCGAGCCGAAAAGCGCCCGCCTGTGGCTCTTTAGCGGCACGAAGGGTGGTGCCTTCAGCCAGGGGCGTGAGTTTCCCATCCTCGGCGGTGTCGAATCGCTGCTCATCGCTGACGCGGATGGTGACAAGAAGAGCGAAGTCATCCTCCTCAGCAACACGGAGAAGGCCGTCGGCATCGCCAAGTGGCACGAAGGCCGCCTCAGCTACCCGGAGATCGTTTACCAAGCGAAGGAGGGCGAAACGCTGCTCACGCTCGCCCATGGCAGCATCGGAGCCATCGCGGGTGCCGTCCACGCCGTTGTCGAGGTCAAATCGAAGCCCCAGCTCCTCACCATCGCCCCCAAGGACAAGAAATTCGCCGTCTCCAGCCTCGAACTGACGGCCCTCACAGGCAGCAATCGCGTCAGCGCCCTCCGCGTGCTCGATGCCAACCAGGATGGCAAAGGCGATCTCGCCGTGTTTTCTTCCATCGGAGCCATGCAGGTGCTGCTGAGCACCGGCGATGCCAAAACGCCCTTCAAACGCGTCGAAGGCATCCCGGACACGTTTGTGAGCAAGCTCACGCCCGGCGCCCTCACCACCGGTGATCTCGATGGCGATGGCAAAGACGAGTTCGTCATCGCCCGTGAGCAGCTCGCCCGCGTCTTCCGCGTCGGCGCGGACGGGAAGGCCAGCATCGTGGAGCAGTTCAACGCCCCCGATGCCAGCGCCCAGATCCACACCGCGCTGCTGAACCGTGACGCGGACAAAAAGCTCCGTGTCACCCTCATCGACACCGCGCACAGCAAGCTCTACGAACTCGCCGCCGGCACCGATGGCGTTTACCGCAGCCAGCACAGCCATCCGCTGCCCGCCATGACGCCCGATTTGATCCGCCTCGTGAACCAGCGCCTGCTGCTGCTCGGCAAAAGCAGCTTCCAGATCACCCCGCTCGATGGCGACTCCCTCCAGCTCGAAACCGTCCGCACCTTCGACAGCGAGCTGAAGGACACACAGCCCTCCGATTTGATCGCCGCTGGCTTCTCCGGCCTCGACACCGATGATCTCGCCCTGCTCGACACCGCCAAGAGCCGTGTCATCGAGTTCTTCCAGCCCGATTCGAAGACCCAGGAATGGGCCAGCAGCATGCACTTCCGCATCTTCGAGACCGATCCGCACTTCCGCGGCAAATCCGGCCGCGAAAACGAGCCCCACGACTACACCGCCCTCGATCTGAACAACGACGGCAAGCTCGACCTCGTCCTCCTCTGCCACGACCGCGCGCTGTTTTATGTGAGGAAGTGAGACGGGCCTAAAGTCTGTCCGCGTCGATCCAGCGAAGCAAAGTAGTCATCTCGCTCCGCGAGATGAATTGGGCGCATGGCAAACTCAACGATTCACGAACGACAGGCATTCTGCGCTGCTCACCGATCACTTCCACTTCGGCAGCACGGAGAGGTTCCTGGAACCGGGTTTGGGATTTAAAAAGGACTCAAAGACCACAAAGTGATCTCCTCCCGTGATGAAGCGAAGGGTGGCTCTTGCGTAAACGCCTCCCTCAAAGCGGTAAAAAGCATCGATCGCAACATCATCGCTCCAATTCTTATTTTCCTCCCCATCAATCATAGCGGGCATTTGGATTTCAAAAACGGATTCATAGCCCCGCTCGGGTGCGATGAAATCAAACCGGTCTTTCCGCCGCACCCCCGCTCCTGATTTTGGGCGGATTTCGGCATGCCAGTCGTGGCGCTGCCTCCCGCTTGGATTAACGGGATGGCTCGTCCAGCAGCGCACCTCGATCTCGGGTCGAGGCCCGATTTCAGTGGGATTGAGTTGAATGACCAGTGGCGTGCCATCGCGTGGGATTCGATGATCGCGATCCGGGTGCTTGATCAGATCCTCCGGTGGTGGCGGCCGAAACAGATGAAACACTTCGGGATCACGGGGATGCGCAAAACGGCTGGAAAACTGATCGAAGGATCGTTCTGAGCAAGAGAGTCCCCTGCCGGGCATTGGCTCATGCACAGAATAATAGTTCTGTTTGCCCACGCTTACGAAAAGACTGAATCCCTGCAGGCCGAAGTAAGAAAAGCGGCCATCAGCGTCTGTCATGGCCACCGTCTTCTCACCCTTTTCGCTTAATGGAGTGAGGTGGCGTTTAATGGTGACACGCGCCTCGGGAACGGGCTGTCCATCCTGGTCCAAAACCTGCCCGCGGAGACGCGATGGCGTGACAGCACAACCCATGAGCTGAAGCGGCGGGAAAAAGTTCCCGGCCAGCAATGCAAGCCCGCAGCAACAAAGCAGCAGGGAGCATCCTTTGGCACGTGGGCTCGGGCCATTGTATTTTGGAGTCATATCATACCTTAATCGACGCGTTGGAAACGATGCCAGTGTTTGTTCCCCTATAATGGACGGGATTTAGCCTTGGCAGACGGCGTGAAGAAACGCGCCCCGGCGTCGTTCCCGCGCCATGCGCCCCGTCTTTCTCTTCCTCTTCGCCCTCTGCCCTTCGCTCTTCGCCGCTGCGCAGCGGCCGAACGTTCTCCTCATCATCACGGACGATCAGGGCTACGGCGATTTTTCCATCCACGGCAATCCGCACCTGCAAACGCCGCACATCGACCGCCTGGGACGCGAGGGCGTGCGTTTTGACCGCTTTTATGTGAACTCCTTCTGCGCGCCGACGCGCGCCGCGCTGCTCACCGGGCGCTGGCCCCTGCGCACCGGCGTCCATGGTGTCACGCACAACAAGGAGGCCATGAAACCGTCCGAAGTCACGCTTGCGGAGGCATTTAAGCCCCAGGGCTACCGCACCGCCTGCATCGGCAAATGGCACAACGGGGAGCAGTTTCCCTTCACCCCCGGCGGCCAGGGGTTTGAGCACGTTTTCGGCTTCAACAACGGCCACTGGAACAATTACTTCGATGCCACGCTGCTGCGTGGCACGAAACACGAGCCGACGAAAGGCTACATCACCGACGTGCTCACCGACGAGGCGATGAAATTCATCGCAGCGAGGCAAAAGGAGCCGTTTTTCTGCTACCTCGCCTACAACGCCCCGCACTCGCCCTACCAAGTGCCGGACAAGTACTTCGACAAATTCAAAGCGAAGGGCTTCGAGGACAACGTGGCCGCCTTTTACGGGATGTGCGAGAACATCGACGACAATGTGGGCCGCCTGCTCGCACACCTTGACACGCTCAAGATCGCCGAAAACACCATCGTGCTGTTTTTGACCGACAACGGCGGCACCGCCGGCGTGAAGATTTACAACGCCGGCATGCGCGGCGGAAAAACCAGCGTTCACGAGGGCGGCACCCGCGTCCCGCTTTTCATTCGCTGGCCTGCGGCGGGATGGACGCCACGCGTGGTGAAGGAGATTGTCTCACACATCGACTTGTTCCCAACCCTCATGGATCTGTGCGATGTGGAGATTTCCGATTCGAAATTGGATGGAGTGAGTTTGAAGCCGTTGCTGCAAAACATCGGAAGCTGGCCAGAACGCACTCTTTTCACGCACAATCCGATTGATGAGACAAACAAGTTCCCCGGTGCCGTGCGCACGCAGCGTTACCGGCTCGTGCGGGAGATCAAAGGCCCCGCCGGCGGCTCCAAGGCGAAGGCCAATGATGCCGCTGCCACTCCCTGGCAGCTCTACGACATGGAAAACGATCCCGGGCAGGAGAAGAACATCGCGCAGCAGCATCCAGAACTCGTCCAGGAACTCGCCGCGAAATACGATGCCTGGTTCGCCGACATCTCGCGCGATGGCTTGAAGCGTTTTCCCATCCCGGTCGGTCACGCGGAGCACAATCCCGTCGAACTCCATGCCCCGCAGGCCTTCTACGACGCGCCGCTGCACTTCGCCAGCGGCCCCGGTTTCGCCAACGACTGGCTCACCGGCTGGACCACTGCAAACGCGAAGGCGCGCTTCGAGATCGACGTCGCCGCCGCAGGCGATTACGACATCGAAATCGCCTATGCCGCCGCTGCGGAGGCCAAACTGCGTCTCAGCGGTGGCGGTTCCGTGCTCGATTCCACTTTGCCGGTCGCCACGGCTCTGGAAATCCCGCTCTTGCATCGCGACGAGGAAGGCAAGGCCCGCTACCGCAACCGTGCCTGGTCCCACGCCAAACTCGGCAGCCTCAGCCTTAAGCCCGGCCCGGCGACATTGACACTCGAGGCTCTTTCATCTCCCGGCATCGACTTGAAGCATGTGAAGCTCACCCGTCGTTAATCCACGCCCATGAAGCGCCTGATCCTGATCCTCCTCGCCTTCGGCCCTTCGCTCTTCGCGGCGGAGCCGCGGCCGAACATCCTCTTCGCCATCGCCGATGACTGGGGCGCGCACGCCGGTGTGTATGGCACGCGGTGGGTGAAGACGCCCGCTTTTGACCGCATCGCGAAGGAAGGCGTGCTCTTCACCCGTGCCTACACACCCGTGGCAAAGTGCGCGCCGTCGCGCGCGATCGTGCTCACCGGCCGTCATGCGTGGCAGAACGAGGAGGCGGGCAATCACATGGCCTTCTTCCCTTCGAAGCTCAAAAGCTGGCCGGAAGTGCTGACGGAAAAAGGCTGGCACATGGGCATCACCGGCAAGGGCTGGGGCCCCGGCATCGCCAATGATGCCAATGGCAGGCCAAGGGCGATCACCGGCAAACCTTTCAACAAACACAAAGCCAGGCCACCGGCTTCCGGCATGACGAACAACGACTACGCGGCCAATTTCACCGACTTCCTCGATGCAGCGCCGAAGGACGCGCCGTGGTGCTTCTGGTATGGCAGCCTGGAGCCGCATCGTGGCTACGAATTCGAGTCCGGTGTGAAGAAGGGCGGCAAAAAACTCTCCGACATCCCCAAGGTGCCGGATTACTGGCCCGACGATGAAATCGTGCGTCACGACATGCTCGACTACGCCTTTGAAGTCGAGCATACGGACCGCCATCTCGGTCGCATGATCGCCGAGCTCGAAAAACGCGGCCTGTTCGACAACACGCTCATCATCGTCACCGCTGATCACGGCATGCCCTTCCCCCGCTGCAAAGGCTATGCCTACGAGGACAGCAACCATGTGCCGCTGGCCATCCGCTTTCCCGCCGGCATGAAAAAAGCGGGCCGCGTGGTCGATGACTTTGTCAACTTCACCGATATCGCGCCCACCATTCTCGACTACGCAGGAATTGCGGAGGAAGACAGCGGCATGCTGCCCATCACCGGCAAAAGCTGGCGTCCTATCATCGAGAGCGACCAAAGCGGCCGCGTCGTCGCAGAACGCGATCACGCGCTCATCGGCAAGGAGCGCACCGATGTGGGCCGCCCGCATGATTGGGGCTACCCGGTTCGCGCCATCGTCACCGCCGAGCATCTCTACATCAAAAACTACGAGCCCGCCCGCTGGCCTGCGGGCAATCCCGAGACGGGCTACCTCGACACGGATGGCGGGCCCACCAAGACGCTCATCCTCGAAATGGGCCGCAAAGATCGCAGCGACAAGTTCTGGCAGCTCAACTTCGGCATGCGTCCCGGCGAGGAGTTTTACGACCTCAGTGTCGATCCCCATGCCGCGCGCAATCTCGCCGCCGAATCCGTTCACAAGGACACCATCGCGAAGCTGCGCGAGCGCATGGAAAACGAGCTCAAGGCCCAAAACGACCCGCGCATGGCCGGCAACGGCAAAATCTTCGACGAGTATCCGCCGACGACAGGCGCTGGCTTCTACGAGAAGTTCATGCGCGGCGAAAAGGTGAATGCCGGCTGGGTCTCGCCCACGGATTTTGAAAAGGAGCCCATCCGCTGAGGTCATATCGGCTGCAATCGCCTGCACTCTCGTGTCGTAGTTCCTCCCTGTGAGGGGCCTCTTCATCATCACCGCTTTTCTCCAGCCCGCGCTGGCGGGTGCTGAATTGAGCTTCAACCGCGACATCCGCCCCATCCTCTCGGAGAACTGCTTCGCGTGTCACGGTCCGGATGAAAAAGGCCGAAAAGCGAAGCTGCGGCTGGATGTGGGCGGCGCGGATTTCGATGAGGTGTTGCGCCGCGTCACCTCGACCGATCCTGAAGAGCTCATGCCGCCGCCGGAGTCGCACAAAAAGCCGCTGACGTCGGCGCAGTCCGCCACACTGCGGCAATGGATCGCCGGAGGTGCGAAATATCAAAAGCATTGGGCCTTCGAGCCGCTGCACAAGGCAGCTGGCGATCTCGACTCCATCGTGGAGGCCGCTTTGAAAAAGCGTGGCCTCGATTTCGCACCCGAAGCCCCTCCCGAGACGCTCCTGCGCCGCGTGTCGCTGGATTTGACCGGCCTGCCACCCACGGATGCCATGCTGACGAGACCCTATGAGACTGTCGTCGATGAACTGCTGGCCTCAAAGCACTTCGGCGAGCATCTCGCCGTCGCCTGGCTGGACGCGGCGCGTTATGCGGACACGAACGGCTACTTTGGCGACAAGCCGCGCCAGATGTGGCTTTGGCGCGACTGGGTGATCGACGCATTCAACGCGAACATGCCCTTCGACCAGTTCAGCATCGAGCAGCTCGCGGGTGACCTGCTGCCTGACGCCACGGTGAAGCAACGCATCGCCACCGGCTTCAACCGCAACCACATGGCGAACAACGAAAGCGGCAGCATCGACGAGGAGTTCCGCGTGGAGTACGTCGTGGACCGTGTGGACACAACGATGACGACCTGGCTGGGACTCACCGCGGGCTGCGCGCAGTGCCACGACCACAAGTTCGATCCCATTTCGCAGCGGGAGTTCTACCAGCTCTTCGCCTTCTTCAACAACGTGCCGGAAAAGGGCCTCATCAGCGCCGACAATCCGCCGCCGCTGCTCGAAGTGCCGTCGGAGCAGCAGCAGCGCGATCTGGCAAAGGCCAGGGCCGCGTTGCAGGCAGCGCAGAAGGCCTTCGATCCGGTTCACGCCGCCTTGAAGCCGCAAATCGCCGCATGGGAGAAAAATGCCGCACAACACCTGCCACAGCCGCCGCGCGATGCCGTGTGGCACGAGTCATTTGACGGAAAAGTCGCCATGACGGGCAATGCCTCGGAGCTGGAACCTGGTGTGCGCGGCCAGGCGGCGAAGTTTGACGCCACGCAGCACGTCGAAAGCCGCGTGAAGGGCTTCAACGCGGATCAACCGTGGACCATCGGCTTGTGGGTGAATGCGGAAGGTTCCTTGAGCTGCCCGCTTTCGCTCATCGAGCCGGAGGGAAACCGCCGCGGCTTGGAGCTGATCTGGCAGAAGGGCCGGCTCCAGGTGAATCTCGTCCATCGCTGGGGCGCAAGCGCCATGGAGGTCTCCACCATCGAGGCGCTCAGCTCCAAGGCGTGGCATCACATAGCTGTGAGCTACGACGGATCGCAAAGGCGGCAGGGCTGCGCATCTTTTTCGATGGCAGGCCGACGACGCTCGAAGTGCGGCGCGATTCCCTGGACGGCAGCATTGCGAACCGGGAGCCGTTGCGCGTCGGCCGCCGCGATTCGGGCCTCGGTTTTTACGGCTTGATGGATGAAGTGCGCCTTGTTCCCTTCGCGCTCGATCTGGAAACCGTGAGCGGCTGGTTTTGGGGCGAGCGCATTCGCGGAATCATCGAAACCGACACGGTGAAACGGCGCCCCGCTGATGCGGAGATGCTGCTCGACTACTACATCGACCGCTTTGCCGATGCATCGGTGCAACAGGCCCGCAAAGCGCTTCATTCGGCGCAAAAGGCCGATAAGGCTCTGCGTGAAGCGATTCCCACCACGCTTGTGATGCAGGAGATGGACAAGCCCCGCGCCGTGCATGTGCTGGAACGCGGTCAGTATGACAAACCGGGCGAAACAGTGCTTCCTGGCGTGCCTGCGGCCATCGCTCCATGGAAGGCGGACTATCCCGCGAACCGCCTCGGCTTCGCGACGTGGCTCTTTTCGCCGGAAAACCCGCTCGCGGCTCGTGTGGCCGTGAACCGCCTCTGGGCGCAGTGTTTTGGCGAAGGGCTCGTGCGCACGCCGAATGATTTTGGCTCGCAAGGCGAGGCTCCGACACATCCCGAGCTGCTCGACTGGCTGGCCGCGACGTTTCGTGACAGCGGCTGGGATGTGAAGGCGCTGCTCAAGACCATCGTGATGTCGAGGACGTATCGCCAGGACTCGCGCATCACGCGTGAGGATGATCCGGACAACCGCCTGCTTGCGCGCGGCCCCAGCGGGCGGCTTTCCGCCGAGATGCTGCGTGATCAGGCACTCGCGGTCTCCGGCCTGCTCGTGCCAAAGATCGGCGGACCGGGTGTGAGGCCGTTTCAACCTCCAGGTTTGTGGGAGGCCGTCAGCTACAACGGAGAGGAGACCTATGTGCCCGACACGGGCGAGGGGTTGTGGCGCCGCAGCCTCTACACCTATGTGAAGCGCCAGTCGCCGCATCCCATGCTGCTCACCTTTGACGGCCCCACGCGTGAAAAATGCACCGCCCGCCGGGCCCGCACGAACACACCACTGCAAGCGCTGCTGCTTTTGAACGATGAGACTTTCATGCACGCCGCCGAGGCACTGGCGAAGCGCTCCGAGGGGCAAAACGACCGCGTTGCATGGATGTTCCGGGCCGTGACATGCCGCGAACCGAAGGCGGACGAATTGCAACTGCTTCGCGGCCTGTTTGAGCGCCAGAAATCGCTGACGCTGGTCGCGCATACGATCCTGAACCTCGATGAGGTGGTTACGAAGCGATGAACTATCTCTCCCCCACCACGTAACTGTGCTCTACCGCGCCGTTTTCGAGGTCAAAACGCGTTACGCCGGGCACGATGCTGCGCACGTAGTCTACTTTGGCTTCGTTTTCGCTCACGGTGACACGCACATGGCCGGCGCTGCCGAGGATGACGCCGCCGTAGCCGTATTCTTCGGCGCTGCGGGTGCCGCCGCTTGGATGGCCGGGCTGGGGCACATCTTGGTAGATGATGCCGTCGAGCTCTTCTTTGACGAAAAGATGGTCGTGGCCGTGGAAGACGATGTTCACGCCGTTTTTGACGAAGAGCTGATGCAGCGGCATTTCCCAGCCTGGGCGGTTTTGGCGGAAGCCATCGCTGCCATCCGCGTTTTTACCGCCCCACTCCATGTAGGCGGCTGGTTTGGCTCCGCCGCGCACATCGCGGCCCAAGCCGCCGACAAGATGATGGATGAAGACAAAGCGCATCGCGGCTTTGCTGCTGGTGAGCGTCTTCGCGAGCCAGCGATACTGCGTTTCACCGAGCGTCATGTCCCAGCCGGAGGCTCCGCGCCTCGTGGTGGACCAAAACGGGTCGAGACCGATGAAAAGCGCGTTTCCCCATTCGAAGGCGAAGTAGCTGTGCTTGTCGTTTCCATCGGTGGGATTCGGAAAGTAGGTGTGGCGTTGTTTGATGGACCAATCCGACATCTCTGGATCGCTGCCGCGCTCGCCATCGTGATTGCCCAGGACCATGAAGATGGGCACGCTGTGCGCGATGCGGCCCATGTAGTATCGCTGCGCTTTGTATTGCGACTCGGAGCGTGTGTAGAAGCGGCCAAACTTGTCCACCATCGTTGTGTCGCCGAGATCGATCATGAAGTCGGGTTTGTCGGCGAGCATGTTGGACAGCGTTTGCTGGTAAACGCGTACGTCGGTGTTGTTGTCGAGATGCGAGTCCGCTTGCATGACGAAGGAAAACTTCGATCCGGCCTTCCGCTGCGTGTGAAAGCTGCGCATCGCATCCTGCACCGCCTCGCCACCGGCGCGGCGATAGATGAGGCGGTAGTTGTAGCTCGTGTCGGGTTTCAAGCCGCCCAGCACGATGTTTTGCGGCTCGCCAGCCTTCAGTTTGAATAGTTCCGACCGTAACCGGGGCATTCCTGGCCCGTCTGAAGGGGCAGGAATGCCCCGGTTACTCTCGCCATACTCGATGAAGGCCTCCATTTGGTCCCACGCGAGGACGCTGACGGTCACCGACTCCGCTCCTGGCCTGCAAAGCCACACGTTGAACAAATACGGCGGCACCACGGCAGGCTCAACTTGTCCGCCCTTGCCTGCGCCGCCTTTCGGCTTCTCTTCGGGTGCGGCGGCGATCAGCAGCAAGGCGAGGGCGCCAAACCCAAGTGACATGAAGAGTGATTTCACGGCTTTTTGCCTCCCTGCTTCCCACCTTGACCACCCTTGCCACCGCCTTTCCTCGCTGGCTCTCTGGCGGGATCGTAGTTCGGGTTGGGCTTCGGCATTTCGGCTCCGACTTCCTTCAAATAGTCCGCGAGCTGTTTGGCGAGTGTTGAGGTGAGTTCGGGCTTGGCGGCGGCGAGGTTCTTGGTCTCGCCGATGTCGGCTTGGAGGTCGAAGAGCCTGTTTTCACCCGTTTCGTAGAAGTGGAGGAGCTTCATGTTTCCGCTGAGGATGGCGCTGTGAGGTGAGTCGCCTTGATAATGCGGGAAATGAAACACCAGCGGCTCGCGGGGGCGTTTCACGGGATCGGAAGAACCGCTGAGCAGATGCGTGAGGTCACCGCCATCGAGTTGTTTTGACAGTGGTGCCTTCACGCCGGCCCAACGGCAGAAGGTCGGGAACAAATCGTAGCCGACGACTCGCTGATGGCACCACGAGTTCGGCGCGATGCCGGGGCCGCGAATGATCAACGGCACGCGGATGCCGCCCTCCCACACATCACCTTTGCCGCCATTCAGCGTGCGGCGATTCGAGCCGCCGTTGTCGGACATGTAGATGACGATGGTGTTCTTCGAGAGGCCCATGGCATCGACTTTCGCCAGCAACTCGCCCACACCGCGGTCGAGGTCTTCGGCGATGGCGGCGCGGCCGACTTCCTTGTCGTCTCTGCCGGAGGCGAGCTTCCGATATTTCTCCAGCAGCGCGGGCGTGGCGTTCTCGGGATAATGCAGCGCGTTGTAGCTCATCTGGATGAAGAAGGGCTTCCGGGCGGCTTGGCTCCGCTTCATGAAATCCACCGCACGCGAGCCCATGCCGAAGATGTCCACCGGGTTCGGCGGCAGATGCGGCGCGGCGTCTTGATTGCCTGTGTCGCCATCGCTTTCGTCGTAGCCATGAGCGGCGGGTCCACCGCCGGAGAGATGCCATTTGCCGTAGTGCGCGGTCGCGTAACCCGCCGACTTCAGCATCTGCCCGATGGTGATCTCGTCGTCGCGAATGCTTTTGCGATTCTCGCCTTCGATCAAGCGATGGCCCTGCTCAGCCGGTGCTGCCTTCGTCCATCCGAGCGCCGCGGGATTCCTTCCCGTTTGCAAACTGATACGCGTTGGCGAGCACACCGGCGCAGGCGCATAAGCCGCGCTGAATCTCATGCCCTGCTCGGCGAGCCGCGCGATGTTCGGCGTCTGAACGATGCTGCTTTTTGAGTCCGGCATGTCCGGGTGCATCTGGCAGGACAGCCCGCTCCAGGCCTGATCGTCCGAGAGCATGAAAAGGATGTTCGGCGGCGCGGCGGCGAGGGCTGAATTGATCAGCAAAGCGGCAAGACCAAGATGAATGATTCGCTTCATGGGAGGCAAGGGTTGAAGTTCAACGAGTCGGCACACCACTCACGTCCAGATCCGGTTTCGTGTTCCACCTTGGCGTCCAGCCGGGCTTTTCGACTTTCGTGCGGAAGATGACGGTGTTGTCGAGGGCGATGTCGTCGGTCCAGATGAACTTGGCGCCTTCGAAGTCGTTGTCGAAGTAGGGCTGCTTGGGGTCGACTTCTTCGACGGTGTATTCTTTGGCGTTCTTCCAGGTGCTGTCGTCGAAGTCGGTGGCCCACCAGTTGGCGGGGAGTGGCTCTTGAATGACTTTGGGATTGGCGGTGTCGCTGTTGACGGGGCCGTGGAAGAAGTTTTTGGCTTTCCAGGTCGCGTTGGTGACGGTGCCGTCGGCGAATTTGATGCAGAGGCCGGCGTCGCCGATGCTGGTGCCGTATTCCATTCCGGTTTTCGGGTCGGCGTTGTCTTTGGCCAGCGCGGCGATGGTCATCGGATACTCAGGGAGGAAATCGACGCTGACGACGTTGTGCGGCGTAAACTGGATGCTGTCCACCGCGACGAGGCGGCCGTTCACATAGAGCATGAACCAGTTGTCGGCATAGACGTTGAGTTTGATCGTGTCGGCGATGCTGGGCTTCACGAGGCCGGGAGGGCCTCCTTTGCCTTGGGCAGGTATTCGGGCCATTCCTGGCCCGTCATCGCTTTCTCGGGGCAGGAATGCCCCGGTTACTTGCCCGCCGCTGGAGTGAACGACACGTAGCGAGGAGTTCGCGATGACTTTGCCCTTCATCGCGGTGATGAGTTCTTCGCGGCCGGTCTTTCCAGCGACGTTCAGCGGCTCGGACAAGGCATAGAGCGTGATGACATAGGTCTTCGCGCCGGGGCCTTTCGACATGGGCGGCTCGTAGCCGATTTCGCCTTTGAAGCCGGTGCCGAGCTTGCCGATGTCGGTGACGTTTTTTGGCAGGCTCGATGCGTTGCCTGGGATGTCGTAAACGGTCCAATACCACTTCCGATCTCCATTGGGCGTGACGTGATCCATGATCAAAGCGTAGCCCTTGGTTCCTGCGGGTGCGCCGGCCCATGCGAGAGGCGGGCTGATGCCGTCGCCATCGCCTGTGAACTCGACGGGCAGGGCTTGCAGGTCTTCGACGACGGGGCTGTTGAGCATGAACTGGCCATCGCTGCTGCGCGGTTGATCGGGAAGCGCAACAAAGGCCTGCCCTTTGCCTCCGCGTTCACCACCACCGCCTTTCTTCATCTCTTCGCGTGCGGGTGGCTCGTCGCCACGAGGCTGCGGAGTTCCAGTGGCAGGTGCATTGCCCGCGAGTTCATCAAGCTCCGGCGTATCGAGCTTGCCATCGCGATTGTGATCGAGCGCGGTGAACTGCTCTTTCGCCTTCGTCATCGCTTCGGCAAATGGCGTGCCCTTCTTCGCGGCATTCGACTTCGCGTTGTCGGCAAACTCCTGCGCGGTGACGACACCATCGCCATTCACATCGAGGATGCCCTGTATCGGGGCCATTCCTGGCCCCTCAGGGCGATCTTCAAGGGGCAGGAATGCCCCGGTTACGCCCTCGCGACCCCCTTTGCCCTGGCCCTTGCCTTTTCCTTTGCCCTTCATGCCCTCGGGGCCACCACCACCGGGCGGACGACCACCACCGCCGCCACCTTGACGACGAGCGGTGTAAACTTCATCGGCCGTGCCATCGCGACCATTGTCAAAGTGGAAGGGATAGGTGCCGTCGGCCTTGATCGAGTAGCTGACGCTGCGCTTGTCGCCATTCACGTCGTAGCTGAGTTTGTAGCTGTCCTTGCCGGTGCTTTCGAAGGCGGTGATCTTTGCCCCACGCAGAGCTTGCAGCGCCTCACGCACACCTTGGGCACGCGGTTGCGGATCGACCTGCTCCTCGCGCTCTACGACCTCGCCGTGGAAGCCGCCGAAGACATAAGGATACTGGTTCGACGCATGATAATGGTAGCCGATCTTCGCGTCGTCGTGGCCGTGGCACTCGTCGAGATTCGCCACGAGCGAGCCATCCGGCTCCGTGAGGCCGTAAACGGGATAGCCATCGAGCGCATACGCCACCGGCATGCCTTTGCCGACCTGCGCCTGCAGATGCAACGGCGCGATGTGGTAGTGATAATCATCCGCACGTCCGCAATGACCGCCCCATTGGTCCAGTTCGCCGATTTCATAACTCAACTCGCCACGATTGTTCTGCGGATTGAAGATCGGGATGCCATTCACGGCCAAAGCGATCGCGCCGCGCAGGAAGCGGCCCTTGATCATCGCAGGCTCTTTTGCCACGACCGGCTTCAGCGGGATGCGCCACGCATTGTCATCGAAATACGGCTGCGGCAGCGGCACCTGCTGCTGCCACGCGGTAATGCCGACCATCATGTTGTGATCCGGCAGGCCGTTCGAGCCGACATAGAGAAACTCGCCATCTGCACGCAGATCGAGCTTCGTGAAAGGCAGGAAGGCCTTCGCCGTCTGCGGTGCGTTCGCAGCATTCGCGGCCGCTGCGGCCACGAGTTGGACGACCGAGGCTGCGGAGGCGACTTCGGTCATGCCGCGCTCGCGTTTCCATTCCTCGAGAATGTGCGCTCGCAGCACCTCCCGGTCAGTCGTGGCCAAATCATGCGCGGCGAGGCTTGAGGCGAATAGAAGGAAGGCAGGAATCGTTTTCATGATGCACCATCCAACCCCAGCCACGTCAGAACCGCTTCAGCGAATCACAGGAGATTTGTCAGGATTGCGTCAAGGCGATGGCCGCAGGCGAAAATGCCTTCATCTTGTGGCCATGCGCCTCCTCATCATCGACGACGACACCGAGCTTTGCCAGCTCGTGGCCGATTACCTCAAGCCCATGGGCTTCGAGGTCGAAATGGAGCACGATGGCGAGCGCGGAGCCGACCGCGCCACCGCCGAGCAATGGGCCGCGGTCATCCTCGATGTCATGATGCCTGGCTGCGATGGCTTTGAGGTCGACCGCGCCACCGCCGAGCAATGGGCCGCGGTCATCCTCGATGTCATGATGCCTGGCTGCGATGGCTTTGAGGTGCTCCGCCGCATCCGCGCCAAGTCCAAAGTACCCGTCATGATGCTCACCGGCCGAGGCGAGGAGGTGGACCGCATCGTCGGCCTCGAACTCGGTGCCGACGACTACCTGCCGAAGACTTTTTCCTCCCGCGAACTCCTCGCCCGACTCCGCGCCGTGCTGCGACGCACCGGTTGGATCGCCGAGAGCGCCCCGCAGGCTCCCATCAAAGAACTCGTCATCGGCGAGCTGCGCATCAATCCCGAAACCCACGACGTCGTCCTCGGCGACCAGCCCGTGCAGCTCACACCCGCCGAGTTCGGCCTGCTGCTCTCGCTCGCCAAAGCCCACGGCCGCGTCAAAACCCGCGAGCAGCTCATCGAAGAAGTCGCGGACCGCGAATGGGATGTCTTTGACCGCGCCATCGACATGCACATCTCCACGCTGCGCAAAAAACTCGGCGATGACCCGAAGGAACCGCGCTTCATCAAAACCGTGCGCGGCTACGGCTATCAACTCGTGACTCCCGGACGATGAGCCGCATTCGCCTCCCGCTCTACGGCAAGATCCTCTCGTGGTTCGCCCTGAACCTCGCCGTGCTGGCGCTGCTGTTCTTTTTCTTCCTCAAAGCGCAATTCCGCCTCGGTCTCGACTGGATGCTCTCCGGCGAGCCCGGCGACCGTATCGCCGCCATCGGCGAAACGATCACCTTCGAGTTCTCCCGCCTCGCCGAAAGCGAATGGCCCGCCCGTTTGACCGACTACGATCAAAAACACGGCGTCACCTTCGGCCTCTTCAACAGCCGTGGTGAGCAGGTCTTTGGCAAAAGCATCACGCCACCCAGTGAGGTCATGCCACGCCTCATCGACCGCCGTCCGCCTGGCGAGCAACAGCCCCGCCGTCCGCAGCGACCCGTTTCCAAACGTCCCGCCGATGCGCCGCCTAAGCCGCGCTTCATGATGCGTGCCGGCGATCCCGCGCGTTACTGGGCCGGCGTGCATCTCGATCTGATCACGCAGGCCGGCAGCTCGCTTTCGCTCGTCATGGTTTCCGACACCATCAGCGGCGGCGGCCTCTTTTTCGACATCTGGCCCTGGCTCGGACTCGCCGGAGCCGCGCTCGTGGTCTCAGCGCTGCTCTGGATGCCCTTCGTGCGCGGCATCACCGGCTTCATCGGCACGCTCAACACCGCCGCCGGCCGCATCGCGCATGGCAAATTCAACGAACGCATCGAAAAACAGCGCAGCGACGAACTCGGCGAACTCTCCACCTCCGTGAACGCCATGGCCGCGCAGCTCGGCGACTACATGCGCGAGCAAAAACGCATCACCGCCGATGTCGCGCACGAGCTGTGCAGCCCCATCGCGAGAATGCAGATGGCCCTCGGCGTCGTCGAGCAGCGCAGCACGCCCGAGCAGGCCACCTACCTGCAAAAACTCGACCGCGAACTCCAGCACATGGCCAAGCTCGTCGAAGAAGTCCTCGCCTTCTCCAAAGCCGAAACCATCCCCGACCGCGAAACGCCTGAGGCCATCGATTTGCGCGAATTGCTCCAAAACATCCTCGCCCGCGAAGCGCCCGAAAACGGCATCAAACTCGAAATCGGCGACATCCAGCTCCACAGCCTTCGAAACGCCCTCGACCGCGGCATCGGCAACATCATCCGCAACGCCATCCGCTACGCCAAAGACATCGAAATCACCGCCAAAGCCGAAAACAGCCGCATCGTCATCCAAATCGCCGACCGCGGCCCCGGCGTGCCTGAAGAAGCTCTCACGCGCCTCTTCGAGCCCTTCTACCGCCCCGAAGCCGCCCGCGGCCGCACCACCGGCGGCAGCGGCCTCGGCCTCGCCATCACCAAACGCTGCATCGAAGCCTGCAACGGCACCGTCACCGCCCAAAACCGCGAAGGCGGCGGCCTCCTCGTCACGATCACGCTGCAATGATGGGAGTGCTCCAGACGTTACCATGCACGGCATGGTTTTATCAGCCGGCAGACGACAGTTCATCCGAAGCTCGGGTCTGAGCGTCGGCGGCATGGCTTTGGCGTCCTTGATGGGTGATACGAGGGCGCTGACACACTTCGCGCCGAAGGCGAAGCGGGTGATCTACCTCTTCATGCACGGCGGGCCGTCGCAGCTCGACCTGTTTGATCATAAGCCGGGATTGAAGAAGCTGCACGGTCAGGAGATTCCAGCATCCGTGGTGGGTGATCAGCGCCTGACCGGCATGACGAGCGAGCAGAAGTCGAAGCCGGTGACCGCGTCGCTGTTCCACTTCGGGCGGCATGGTCAAAGCGGCGCATGGGTGAGCGAACTGCTGCCGCACACGGCCAGGATCGTGGATGAACTGTGCGTCATCCGCTCCATGCACACGGAGGCGATCAACCATGACCCGGCGGTGACTTATCTGCAAACCGGCCACCAGCAGCCGGGGCGTCCGAGCTTCGGCGCCTGGCTCAGCTATGGTCTCGGCTGTGAGAGCAGCGACCTGCCCGCCTTCGTCGTGATGGTCTCACGTGGCAGCGCGGCACGGCCTGCGGACCCGTTGTATGCACGGCTGTGGGGCTCGGGATTCCTGCCATCGAGCCATCAGGGCGTCTCCCTACGCAGCAGTGGCGATCCTGTCTTGTATCTCTCGAATCCGGAGGGCATCAGCATGGCAGCGAGGCGTGACCAGCTTGATGTGATAGCGGCCCTGAACCAAAAGCAGCTCGCGCTGCAACGTGATCCGGAGATCGCCACGCGCATTGCTCAATACGAGATGGCCTTTCGCATGCAGAGCAGCGTGCCGGAGCTGACCGATCTCGGCGGCGAAAGCGAGGCCACGCTCGATGCCTACGGCCCGCAGGCACGGCAGCCGGGCAGCTTTGCCTCGAACTGCCTGCTGGCGCGGCGCATGGCGGAGCGCGGCGTGCGCTTCATCCAGCTCTACCACCGCGGCTGGGACCAGCACTACAACCTGCCAAGCGACCTGCGCCTACAATGCGGAGACGTGGACCAGCCCGCGGCCGCCCTTGTGCGTGATCTGAAGCAACGCGGCCTGCTGGATGAAACACTCGTCATTTGGGGCGGTGAGTTTGGCCGCACGACCTATTCGCAAGGCAAGCTGGAGCCGACCAACCACGGCCGCGATCATCACGGGCGCTGCTTCACGATGTGGCTCGCAGGCGGAGGCATCAAGCCGGGCCTCCAGTTCGGTGAGACGGATGACTTTTGCTTCAACATTACCCGCGACCCGGTGCATGTGCATGATTTGAACGCCACGCTGCTGCACCAGCTCGGCATTGACCACGAACGCCTCACCTACCGCTTCCAAGGCCGTGATTACCGGTTGACGGATGTGCATGGAAAGGTCGTGAAAGGCATCCTCACATGAAAATCATCGCCCTTTTTCTCCTCGCCGCTGTCTCTGTCTGCGCGCAAATCACAACGAACGACCTCGAGTATGCCCGCGCTGGCGATGTGCCGCTCAAACTCGACCTGCATCTGCCTAAAGCAGACAATCCGCGTGTGATCGTGTATGTGCATGGAGGCGCGTGGCGTGCGGGCAGCAAATCGGACGTTCCGATCGCCGGTTTGCTCGATCATGGTTTCGCAATCGCGAGCGTGGACTACCGCCTCTCGACGCAGGCGCGCTTTCCGGCGCAGATTCACGACATCAAGGCCGCGATTCGCTTCCTGCGGGCCAAATCGGGTCTGTTTCACCTCAACACCGACAAGATCGCCATCATCGGCTCATCGGCTGGCGGGCACCTCGCGGCGCTCGTGGGCGTCACCAACGGCCACAAGGCTCTCGAAGGCCGGATCGGCGAGCATTTGGACCAAAGCAGCGACATCGCCTGCGTCGTGAGTTTGTATGGCGCGTCGAATTTGCAGTCGATTTTGAGCCAAAGCACCGAGTTCGGCCTCAAGATGCGCGTTCCGGCGCTGCAACTGCTGCTAGGCGATGTTCCCGACCAAGTGCCCGACCTCGCGAAACTCGCGAGTCCCGTGGATCACCTCGACGCGAAGGACCCGCCTCTGCTGCTGATCCACGGTGACGCCGATCCGCAGATGCCGCCGCGGCAGTCGCAGGAGTTTGCGAAGGCGTATGAGGCGAAAAAGCTCCCCGTGACGCTGATCATGCTGCCGGGCAGCAAGCACGGCGGCGCGGAGTTTTACGATGAAGCGCGGCTGAAGACGATGGCCGCGTTTTTAGCGAAGCATCTTCAATAACCGAGCCAAGGGCCGAGCCAGCGCTCCATTTCCTCGACGCTCATGCCTTTGCGCTTGGCGTAGTCTTCGACCTGGTCTTTGCCGAGGACGCTGATGCCGAAATAGTGGGACTCGGGGTGGGCGAAGTAGAGGCCGCTGACGGCGCTGCCGGGGTGCATGGCCATGCTTTCGGTGAGTTCGACGCCGGTTTTGGCGGTGGCGTCGAGCAGGGCGAAGAGGATTGGCTTCTCAGTGTGGTCGGGCTGCGCGGGATAACCAGGCGCAGGGCGGATGCCGCGGTAGTTTTCCTTGATGAGATCGGCGTTGGCGATGTCGCCGGGCTTTTCGTAGCCCCAGGCGAAGCGGGCTTGCTGATGCAAATACTCGGCGAAGGCCTCGGCGAGTCGGTCGGCGACGGCTTTGGTCAAAATGCCGTGGTAGGGATCGTGCGCGGCGTCGAACTCCTTCGCGAGTTCATCGGCACCGTGAATGCCGACGCAGAAGCCACCAATGTGATCGGTGCGGCCGCTGGATTTCGGCGCGACGTAGTCGCTGAGCGCGAAGTTGGCCTTGTCCTTCTTGATGACCTGCTGGCGCAGCGTGTGGAAGGTCGTTTTGAGCTTCCCGCCTTCATAGACTTCGATGTCATCGCCGACGCTGTTGGCGGGGAAGAGGCCGAAGACGCCTTTGGCGGTGAAACGCTTCTCCGCGATGATGCGGTCGAGGAGCGTGTTGGCGTCGTTGTAGAGCTTCAAAGCCTCTGCTTCGGCTTTGAGCTTCATTTCGGCATCTTCATGCGCGGAGGAGAAACGGCCTTCATTCGCGATCCAGCGTCCGCGGAGCTCCCACGAGTGGAAGAAGGGCGACCAGTCGATGAACTCGCGCAGCGTGGCGATCAAGTCAGCGCCTTCATAGACCTTCGTGCCGGTGAAGCTCGGCGTGGCGATGTCCTGCGTGCTCCAGTCGAATTTCTGGCCCTTCTCGCGTGATTCGTCGAGGCTGAGGATCTGACGGTCCTTCTTCTTGCCGTATTCCTCGCGGAGACGGGCGTGACGTTCTTCGTTTTGCTTCACGAAGCCTTCGCGCTGGTCTTCGCTGATGAGCGAGGTGGTCACGGGCACGCTGCGGGAGGCATCGAGCACATGGACGATGGGGCCGCTGTATTTCGGCGCGATCTTGATGGCGGTGTGCGCGGGGCTGGTGGTGGCGCCGCCGATCAAAAGCGGCTGCTTGAAGCCGAGGCGCTCCATTTCGGAGGCGACGTGCACCATTTCATCGAGCGACGGCGTGATGAGGCCGCTGAGGCCGATGACATCGGCGCCGACTTCGATGGCTTTGTCGAGAATCTTCTGGCAGGGCACCATGACGCCCATGTCGGTGACTTCGAAGCCATTGCAGGCCAGAACGATGCCGACGATGTTTTTGCCGATGTCATGCACATCGCCCTTCACGGTGGCGAGCACGATTTTGCCACCGCCCTGCTTCGCCGCCTCGGCAGGGATCAAATCGGCGGCGGTCAGGCCTTTTGCGGAGCTGCCTGGTAGGGCGTCGGCTCCTCCTGAACGAGGCTGGATTTCCTGCCCGCGTTGCGCAGCAGCTCCAGGGAGTCCTGTTCGATCTGGTTGAACAACTGTGCTGTCTCCGCGTCCAGTTTGGGCGAGAAATTGCGCCAGGAGCCGGTCAGAGTAGGCTGGGTTGTCGGGGTGTTCATGGAATTCTTCTTTGAGGGTTAGTTCGCCGATTTCACGGAGTTCATCAACGGATTTGTGGATGCGCCCGGCCAGCCACTCCAGGCTTTGAATGGCCGGATAGCCATGCGTGGTGTTGTCGAGCACGACGACTTTGAAGCCTTCGCGCCCACCAAACTCCTCGACGAGCCGCAAGGTGGTCACCGGAGCTTGGAAATGGCCATTGGCGGCACGTTTCAGCGGCACCACTCGGCCTGTGCCCTCAATGGCCCGGCGAAGCATATTGCGCACGGCGAGCGGCCAGGGCGCGTAGATGTAGCGCACATCAATGGCGCAACCACAGGCAAAAGCTCGTTCAAAGTGCTCGCGGCTGCGGGTGTGATTTTGCAGCGTGCCGTCCATGATGAGGATGACGCGTTCACGCGGCGGGAGTCCATCGGTGGCCGTTGTTTTCCCGCTGCCCTGGCCTCCGGCATTGAAAAGCACCACATCACCCGGTTTGGCGGCGCTCACGATCTTTTCAAACATCCAGTCCACAAACGCACCCGCAGGTTCCAGCGTGGCGACGCTCCATTTTTGGCGGCTTTCGCGGGTGGCGGCGTAGTCGGGGCTGAGTTCCTGGACGTTGTTGCGGTCGAGGACGTTGGCAAAGCGGCGTTTGTACTCGGTGGCGGCGGCTTCGAGGTCGGCGGCGAGCTCGGCGGCGAATTTCACCTCGATGCGGCGCTCTTCGAGGCTGAGGCCGGGATAGGGTGTGTAAGTGAAGCCTTCGACGGCGGTCACGTCGCCACCGCTTTCTAGTGCCTTCACGGTTTTCTCCGCGATCTCGATGAGCAGCTCGCGCTCGCGGGCTTTGCGGGCTTTTTCGGCCTCCATGAACGGCGCGAGATACGCGACGCTCTGTTTCATCACGCGGGCGCTTTTCACGACCTGCGGCAGGAACATTTTGCCAGCGCCGAAGAGGTCGCCGACGACGCTCATGCCGTCCATGAGCGGGCCTTCGATGACGGAGAGCGGCTTGCCGAGCTTCGCGAGTGCCTCGGCGGTGTCTTCGTTGATGAAATCGGTGATGCCTTTGAGCAGCGCGTGCTCGAGTCGCTTCTCGACGGGCGCTTCGCGCCAACTGAGATCAACTTCGGTCTTCTTCGCGCTGCCGGCCTGGCCTTTGAACTGCTCGGCGTAATCGACGAGCACCTCGGTGGCGGTGACGTTGCGATTGAGGATGACGTCCTCGACTTTCACGAGCATCTCTGGCGGGATTTCCTCGTAAACTTCGAGCATGCCGGCATTCACGATGCCCATGTCCATGCCCGCTTTGATGGCGTGATACAGGAACACGCTGTGCATGGCCTCGCGCACCTTGTTGTTGCCGCGGAAGCTGAAGCTGATGTTGCTGACGCCGCCGCTGACTTTGGCGTAAGGCAGGTTCTCTTTGATCCAACGCGTCGCGTTGATGAAATCGACGGCGTAGTTGTTGTGCTCCTCGATGCCGGTGGCGACGGTGAGGATGTTCGGATCGAAAATGATGTCCTCCGGCGGGAAGCCGACTTCATCGACGAGGATGCGATACGCTCGCTCGCAGATGCGGATCTTGTCGGCGTAAGTCGCGGCCTGGCCCTGCTCGTCGAAGGCCATCACGACCGTGGCGGCGCCGTATTGTTTGATCTTCGTCGCGTATTCTTTGAACTTCGCCTCGCCTTCCTTCAGCGAGATGGAGTTCACGATGCCCTTGCCTTGCAGGCACTTCAGACCGGCCTCGATGATCTCCCACTTCGAGGAATCGACCATGATGGGCACCTTGTTCACCTCCGGCTCGGTTTGCAGGAGCGTCAAAAACTTCGTCATCATCGGCACGCCGTCGATGAGGCCCTCGTCCATGCAGACGTCGATGACGTTCGCGCCGCTCTCGACCTGCTGACGCGCGATGGCGACGGCTTCCTCGAGTTTGTTTTCCTTGATGAGCTTCGCGAATTTCGGCGAGCCGGCCACGTTCGTGCGCTCGCCGATCATGAGGTAGTTCGAGCCGGGGCTCAGCACATACGGCTGCGAGCCGCTGAGGCGCATCGTGTGCGGATCAGCGGGGATTTCGCGTGGCGCGAGTTTTTCGACAGCCTTCGCGATGGCGGCGATGTGCTCGGGCGTGTTGCCGCAGCAGCCGCCCATGATGTTCACGAAGCCGCTGCTGGCGAAGTCGGTGGCGTAACCCGCCATGTCCGGTGGCAGCAAATCGAAGCCGGTGGGCGCGAGCGGGTTCGGCATGCCGGCGTTCGGATAGCACGAGACGAAGCAATCCGCCTTCGCCGCGAGCTCCGCGAGGAAGGGACGCATTTTGTCCGGGCCGAGCGAGCAATTCAGGCCGATCGACAGCGGCTTCACATGCCGCATGGCATTCAAATAAGCCTCCGTGACCTGCCCGGAGATCATCGTCTCACCACCCGGGCCGACGGCGGCGCTGATCTGCACCGGCAGCTCGATTTTGTCTTCTTCAAACACCTCGCGGATCGCGACGAGCGCTGTCTTCGCGTTCAACGAATCGAAAATCGTCTCGACGAGCAGCGTATCGACGCCACCGGCGATCAACGCACGCACCTGATGCTTATACGCGGCCTTCACCTGATCGAAGGTGACGTAGCGGAAGCTCAAATCGCTCAAGTCCGGGAACTGCGACAGCGACACTGTGAGCGGTCCGATGGCTCCGGCGACATAGCGCTTCCGCCCCGTCTGCTCAGCGACGATATCGGCCCATTTGCGGCACTGCTTGGCCGACTCGAAATTGATCTCCCACGCGAGGTCATTGAGAAACGTGTCCTCGATGATGCCCTGGAAGAATTCCGGGTTCTTCTTCCCTTCGCGGAAGAATTCCGCCTGCGCGATGCTCGTGGCGGAGAAGGTGTTCGTCTCGATGATGTCCGCGCCGGCTTCGAGGAAGCGCTTGTGGATGTCCTCGATGATGTCCGGGCGAGTGATCGAAAGGATGTCGCCGTTGTTCAGGATGTCCTTCTCGTTGTCCTTGAAGCGCTGGCCGCGAGCGCTGGCCTCATCGAGCACACCTTTCGCCTTGTACTGCCGGATCGTCGTCCCCATCGCGCCATCGATCACGAGGATGCGCTGGCGCAGGGCGGCTTCGAGTTCAGGGCGGCAGTTGGGACGGGCGGGCATGGTCGGAGACTACCCAAAGGGCGCGAAGGGTCAACCATTCGCATCAACGCATCATGATTTGAGGATATGAATGTTAGGGCGTGGCTTGGATGCCCAGCTTTTGAAGGGCGGTGGAGGCTTCTTGCTGGAGCTGCGCATCCGTGCGGCCATCGAGGAGGATGCCCATGTGGATTTGGCCGAGGTTGGCGGTCAGGTAGTCCGGATGCGGCGGTTTAGGCGCTTCAGGCGGCTTGAGGTAGTTTGGGTATTCAAAGCGGCCGTCGGGGAGCTTTTTGACCTCGGGTTTTTTGAGGAACTCATCCATCGCGGCGCGGTAAGCCTCGAACTGCTTCACAAACGCGGTGTGCTTCGGCTGCTCGGCACGCACGGCGTCGAGGAACTTCAGCAAACGCGTGCCTTTGCCGTCGCCGTCGAGGTGCATGAAGTAGTAGGTCAGCAGCATGGAGGAATGGTAAAAACCGATCTGCGGCACGGGACTGGTTTCCCCCCAGTCAAACCGGACCTGCCCCTCTTTTCTTACCAGAGGGGCGCGAATGATGTTGCGGATGAAATCGAGTGGCGGACCACCCAGGCGATATTTGCCACTGAGCCGGTCCTTGTTGTAGCGCTGCACGCTGCCGAGGAGATCGCTGTGGCGGAAGGTGCCGGACTTGTAGGGGATGCACTCCACATACTCGGCGCTGCCCTCGATGAGCCAGCGCGGCAGCAGCGGCAGGATGTCGTGCATCATCATGTGCGTGATCTCGTGCACGAGCGTTTTGAGCTCGAAATTGTCATCGCGGGTGTAGCCGTTCGTGCCGAGTTTCAGGCCGAGGCTTTCCAGCGGGACTTTGAAGACCTTTTCATCGCGCACATACACACCTCCGCTGCCGCGCGGGCCTCCTGCGGCATGGTACGTGTCCATCGTCTGATACAGCTCGGCGTGAAAGTAACCATTCACCGGCTGCGCCTGCACGCCGAGCGGGCTTTGGCTGAGCAGTTCATACGTGCCTTCGAAAACGCGGGCGACATCCTTCATCACGACCGGGTTCAGCTTGTCCCGTGCATGCAGCACATACTCGAAGCGGCGCGAGCGATAGAGATGACGGCCGGGTTTGGACTGCAGCTCGACGTAATCGGCATTCGTGAGGCCATCCGGCGCGGTCAACATGGTGGGCCAGGTCGTTTTGGCCATCACAGGCACCGAGGCG
The DNA here is from genome assembly GCA_015075365.1 of Verrucomicrobiaceae bacterium. Classification (GTDB taxonomy): domain Bacteria; phylum Verrucomicrobiota; class Verrucomicrobiia; order Verrucomicrobiales; family Verrucomicrobiaceae; genus Prosthecobacter. Next base: position 1,395,241 of record JABTUN010000001.1, on the reverse strand, counting down.
GGCACGGGTGTGGTCGAAATGGTCGCGGCGGATGGATCGATGAGCGTGCTGATGTTCAGCGCGATGTAGCCTTGGTCGTCTGCGGAGAGGTTTTTGAGCGGCACCCGCAGCGTTTTGCCCGCGGCGTTCTGCAAAAGCACGTCTCCGCCGTCAAAGCCGCGCAAAACGGCCTGCGTCTGATTTCCCTGCGCATCGGTCCACGAGCGCGTTTCGGCGGGAAAGGCCGTCGTGGCCATCAGGAGGCAAAAAAGGCTCTTTTTCATCATTTGGCGAGCAGGGCGGAAATTTCGGCGGCGACGGCAGAAGGCGTTTTTTGCTCCAAAAGCAGCGGAAGCAGCAGCCAGGGCAAGTCATCGCCGTTTTGATACTCGCGGGGCGGTTTGGGCTCGTCCGGGACCTGGGTGCCGGGCGGGAAGCGCCAGCTGTTCTCATCGACCTTTTCCGCGCCGGGCAGTTTTTTGAGCTTCTCCCACTCTGCGTGATATTTTTCGAGCGCCGCGTCAAAGGCATCCCACTTCGGCCGGTCCTCCATCGCCTGGCGCAGCATCCGGGTGATCGGCTGCGCGCGTCGGCCGTCCGAGAGGCGGGTGAAATAGTGGGCGATGATCAACGCGTGGTCCTGATGCTGCTTTTTCTCATCCAAACCGGCCTCTCCGGCAGGCGGGGCAGCATGGGTCGTGCCGTCACGATTCAGCGTGGGCAGCACCACGGGTTTGAGCGGCTTGATGTCGTTGATTTCCACCGGTTTGGGCTTCGGCGGGGCGAGCAGTTCCTCCAGGATCGTCAGACTGGGCCCGGGTACCGACTCCACTTTTTGCTGCAAGCCTGCGGGCACCTCCGCGCACCATGCGGTGCCGCCGATGGTGGGAATCTCCGCGATGCAGTCAGCCAGCGCGTCCGGCAGCCACGGCGGCACGAGGCCGATGACATCCCGCTGGAGCATGCAGGCGACAAATTCCTTGAGGTTGCGTCCCGCGCCAGGACGCTCGTCCCGCACCCACTCGCCGCCGATCTTTTCCAACCCCGCCGCGCCGAAAGGAATGCGCAACACGCCCTCCTTGTCGAAGATGTTACGGTCCGCGTCGATCTCGCTTTGCGGCAGCAGAGAGATCTGAAAACGCCCCTCGTGCCTCGGCGTTGCCAGCACACCCCACGGGGCAACGCGGAAGATCTCATGAATGACCTCGCAGGCCTCCGCGAGATCCCGCTGCGTGGTCGGCGGCAGTTTCTCGCTCGTTTTGAAGGCAAAGTGCTTCGAGTGGAAGCCATCGGCCGTCTCGCTCACGGCGCAGTCGGCGGGATCGGCGGAGAGAGGCCTGCCCCAGCCCGCGCCGTCTTTTTGGCCGACGTTTGGTGGCGTCATGGCATCCAGAACGAGGCCTGGAAGGCGTGCTTTGACGTAGTCGCGATCTGCGGCGGAGAACTCCGCGAGCGGAAAGCCGGCGGTGCGGCCGTCGGGCGCTTGCAGCATGAGATTCGGCCCGTCGATGCCGCGCAACTCCGCCTGGAACTTCATGGTGGTGCCACCCTCACGCGTCCATTCGCGGGCGAGGGCGGGGACGGCAAGCAGCAGGAGCCAAAGAGGACGCATGAATCGCGTCATAGCAAAATTCACGGCCTGGCGGCAAGACAAAAACCATGGCTGGTTCTTCAGGACGCGTGCCGTGTCAAAATGCCGGGACATCCTGCGCATGTTGCACGGCCTGGCAGATCTGGATGAAGAGGCGCAGCCGCTCCTCCAGGGGCGCGTTCGAGGCCACGCACCATGCCGTCACGGGCCCGCCGCGCACCAGTTCCATCGCAAAGTAAGGCCGCCCGCTGGGGGGCACGCCCGCGTCCAGCAGCTTGGCAATGTTCGGATGCTCCAGGCTTGGCCAGCGCCTGGCGCTCCTGGTTGAAGCGGCCCAGCACCTGCGCGCTGTCCATGCCTGGCTTGATGAACTTCAGCGCCATCTCGCGCTTAATGACCTCGGTCTGCTCCGCATGCCACACATTGCCGAAGCCGCCCTCCCCCCAGCAACCCGCACAGGCGGTAGGGGCCTACAGTGTCTCCCTCATGCTCCATGTCGGCGAAACTCTCTTTGAGCATCTCTGCCAGGATCCGGCCCGCGTTCGCGTGCAGGAGATGCGCAGGCACGGGAGCTTCAACGTTGGTCGTTCGGCTGGTGTCGGCAGCACTGGACATCGGGACAGATTAACGCTCCAGGACGATGCGGAACCCGTTGGACAGGCGGCGGACGTTGTATGGGTGGGGCACCCGGAAAGAGGTCTGGACCCAGTCGGCGCTGGAGGCGCTCCAGGCACCGCCGCGTGTGGGGAACGTGGTGCGGCTTTCATCGAAGGCGTCCTCGCACCACTCCGCCGCGTTGCCAGCGAGGTCGTGGATGCCGAAGGCGTTCGGGGGAAAACTCATCACCGGAGCGGTGTAGGCGTGGCCGTCGTCATAGCCGGTGAAGTATTTGGCGGTGGGATCGGGGGCGAGCTTGCGGCGGGTTTCGTCGCTGTAGTTGACGACGGGGCTGGCGGGCGGCCAGGTGGCACCGCCCCAGGGGTAGTGGCCCTTGGGCTTGAAGACGGAGCTGGGCGTGGTCCACGCCTCCCATTTTTCCAGATGGCCGATGCCGGCGGCGAGGCTCCACTCGCGGTCGGTGGGCAGGCGGTAGGTGCGGTTTTCTTTCCGGCTGAGCCAGGCGCAAAAGGCCTGCGCGTCCTGCCAGGAGACGCGCGTGACGGGGTGGGCGTCGAGCGGGCCCTTCGGCGTGTAGCCTTGGGTGCTGTGGTCTTTCCAGTCGGCGTTCGCCTGCGGGTTTTCAGCCGCATAGGCAGCGTAGTCCTGGCGTCGGGTTTCATGGATGCAAATCAGCACGCTGCTGCCGGGCACGGGCACGAGCTTCATGCCGAGGGTGTTGCTGATGGCGCGCGCCTTTGCCTCGTCAGGCGGCATGTCCGCGGGAAAGGCGGGCGGCTGCCGCGCCTGCAGGCCGGAGATCGCCGCCGGGTGCGGCAGCTCGGCAGGCGCGAGCTGCACGGCAGGCGCGGCTGCCTTGTCCTTTTCCATCTGTGGCGGCAGTTTGCCGCCAGGATCAATCACACAGCGGAAGCCTATCTGGTAGTTGGAAGAGCCGGGGGGCAAGGACCGCCGCTTGGCGGAGAGGATGTTTTGCGCGCTGTTATCCATCCAGCCCGAGCCGCGATAGACACGCTCGGTCTTTGTCGTGTCATACCAGTCCTCGCACCATTCGGCCGCATTGCCGCCCAGGTCGTGCAGGCCGAAGGGGTTCGCCTGGAAGCTCATCACCGGCGCCGTGGTGACAAAGCCATCATCGTAATCGCTGATCGATGGCAGAATAGGCATGGCCGCCCGCTTGGTGCGGTCGGCGTAGTTGCCCGCACGCATCCCGGCAGGCGGTGGGAAAAGCGCGCCCCAGGGAAACTCGGTGCGGCCGGCGCCGCTGAGCTTTTGCGGTGGGTTGTCCGGTCCCGGCTTTTCGTGCGGGCCGAGGCCCACCGCGATGCTCCATTCACGGTCGGTGGGCAGGCGGTGGAGGCGGCCCTCCTTTCCGCTCAGCCAGGCACAAAACGCTCGCGCATCCTCCCAGCTCACGCAGATGACGGGGTGGTCTTTTTCGGTGCCAATGGGGTGGCCTTCTTTTTCCTGGATGCGCCAGGTAACCCCAATGCCAGGGTTGGCGGCGGCGAACGCGGCGTAGTCCTGGTGGCGTGTCTCATGGACGCAAAAGAGCACCTCGCTGCCAGGCACCGGGATGAATTTCATGCCGAGGCTGTTGGTCATGCTGCGCGCGGCGATCTCTGCCTCCGGCAGCGGATCAGGAAATTTGCCTGGAGGCAGGGCCACGGGAGGCCAGGCGCTTTTGGATGACGCTGCTTTTTCCGCCACCACGGGCAGCGGCGCGGCATCGGAGGGGGGGACGGCTTCCAGGACACAGCGAAAACCGTGCTGCGGTGCTTTCATGCCGATGTTCATATCAAGGAAGTGGCGCGCGGAGGAGGCCATGGTTCTTTGCAGATCGTCCTGCAAATGGCTGCCCCAGTGGGCGCCGCGCAGCACCCGGCACCTGTCGCCAGGCACCCTGCGCTCTTCCACCCACTCGCTGACATTGCCTCCCATGTCATAAAGGCCGAGCTTGTTCGGGCGGAACTGCATCACCGGCGCGGTGGTGGGGAAGCCGTCCGTGTAGCCTTGGATAAAGGAAGGGGTGGAGGGCACCGCTGCCTTCAGCGCTTCATCGCTGTAATTGCCCGCGCCTGGCGGCGGCGGCCAGCCCCCTTCCCAAGGGTAGTGGTCCGGCACCTTGTGGACGGAGTCCGGCGTGGTCTGCGATGTCCAGGTTTCCTTGTCGCCAATGCCAACCGCGAGGCTCCATTCACGGTCCGTCGGCAGGCGGTAGGTGCGGCCTTCCTTTCGGCTGAGCCAATGGCAGAAAGCCACCGCCTCCTCCCAGTCGATGCGCGCGGCAGGGTGGTTGTCACGATCCTCCACCACGGGGTCGATGCCCGTGGCGACTCCCGTCATCCAGAGGCCGACCGCGCCCGGCACCTCGGCGGCATAGGCGGCGAAGTCCCTGTTGCGCGTCTCGTGGATGCACATCAGCACATCCGTGCCGGGCACGGTGGTGAACTTCATGCCCAGGCTGTTCGTGTGCAGTTCGCCAGGGGCCAGCGTGATGCGTTTCGGCCTGCGTGCCTCTGCCTCCAGATGCAATGCGGCGAGCATGACGGCCGTGGCAGCGACCGCTCCGATGCTGGTCAGCGCGACCGCGCGGCGGTGCCTGCGCAGCCAGCGCCCGGCCTTGTAGCCGAGGCTGGGCGGGCGGGCCAGCACGGGCAGGTTTTCCAGATGGCGCTGCACGTCGGCGGCGAACTCGGCCGCGGTCTGGTAGCGGCGCAGGCGGTCTTTTTCCAGCGCCTTCATGGTGATCCAGTCCAGGTCGGCGGGCAGCGCGGAGGGCAGGGATTTGTCAGCGGCTTCACCACGCTTCGCGGCGGCGGTCTTTTGCCGGAGTCGGGTGCTTGGGCGTTCGGGGTTGGTTTCAAGCACCAGCTCCCGCACCGCGGCCAGCCCGCCACTGCTGACGCTGGTGACATCAAAGGCCTGCTCACCGGTGAGCATCTCGTAGAGCAGCGCGCCCAGCGCATACACATCACTGCGCGCGTCCAGCCTGCGCCCGCCCTCGATCTGCTCCGGCGACATATAGACCGGCGTGCCGATCACCTGCTCCTCCCGCGTGAGCATGGTCAGGTCATCCAGGCTGCCGCTGTGCATGGCTTTGGCGATGCCGAAGTCTATGACCTTGGGCACCGGCGCGCCGTCTACCTCGGTGACGAGCACGTTGGAGGGCTTGATGTCGCGGTGCAGGATGCCTTTCTCATGCGCATGCTGCACCGCCTGGCAGACCTGGATGAAAAGCCGGAGCTGCTCTTCCAGTGTCGCCTCATGCTCACGGCACCAGCGCGTGATGGTGCCGCCGCGCACCAGCTCCATGGCAAAGTAAGGCCGTCCATTCGGTCCCACACCGGCGTCCAGCAGGGTGGCAATGTTTGGGTGCTCCAGCGCGGCCAGCGCCTGGCGCTCCTGGTTGAAGCGCGCGATCACCTGGGCGGTGTCCATGCCCAGCTTGACGACTTTCAGCGCCACCTCACGCTTCACCACCTCGGTCTGCTCGGCGCGCCAGACATTGCCAAAGCCGCCCTCGCCGATGATCTCGCACAAGCGGTAGGGGCCGATGGTGTCGCCTTCATCCTCCACGCAACCGGGGGCGGCGCCGAGCATGGCGCCCAGAATGCGTCCCGCATTTTCGTGCACCAGGCGGCCCGGTGCCGGCACCGCTTGTGTCTTTTCATTTTCGGCGTGCTCAGGCATCATCGATCACGCAAAGGCTTTGAACAGCTCCGTCAGCTCCTCACGAATGAGCTGCGGATCCTGGGTGTCCAGCGTCACCGCCAGCTCCTGCTCGATCTTCTGGCGGTAGTGCGCGCGCATGCGGTGCAGGTTCACCCGCAGCGCGCCCGCCGTCATGCCGGCCGCCGCCGCCAGCTGCCCCAGGCTGGTGTCATCGTCCTGCTCCTGCAGCAGCGGGCGGATCAGCAGCTCATAGCGCGCCTGCCAGCCACGCCGGGCATAGTCTTCCTCCAGGGCCTTGAGGCTGCGCTCCAGCAACGCCCCGGCCCACTCCCGGTTGTACAAGGTCTCGATGCTTGTGCCAGCCGCGTTCGCCTGGAGAAAGCGCTGCTCCGCATGCTGGATGTCGCAGAACTCATTCAGCTCCACATGCTCCACGCCGGCGCCGCGCTTCTGCCGGGTGGCCTTCTGCCACTGCTGGCGGCAGAAGTGCTCAAACGCATGCAGCAGCAGCTGGCGCAGCTTTCCCACCTGCGGATCCGCCGCATGCAGGGTCTCCCGCCGCAGCAGGCACTCAAAGAAGCCTTGCACGGCATCCTGCGCATCTTCCCGGCTCATCTGGCGCTGACGTGCCACGCAGTAGAGGGGCTGCCAGTAGGCGCGGCACAGCGTGTCCAGCGCCGCGCGCGCCTCCTGCGGGGTTCCTTCGCGCACCCGCTGCAGCAGCGTCCAGCGCGTGGTGGGAAACAGGGGGCTGGGAGCGGGGGAGGGCTCAGGCACACCGGCGTTTCCCATAAAAAGCGTCGCATGTCTCCCTTTTTTTCCGTCATGTGTAACGCCTGCGGCAAAACGAGAAAAAGGGCTGGGAGACAAATCCTCGCCACATGACTCCCACCTCCGCCACTCCGTTCCCTGCGCCGCAGCAGCGCGGCATGGCACGTGGAATGGCCCGGACGGGCCATTGTGACTCCATGTGCAGGCGGTTATCAGACGCTTTGTCCCCTGCCTCTCATCCACGCCCCGCTGCCCTCAAGGCCACCATTGCTCTACTAAGGGAGCGTCTGGGTCTGACTAAGCGCCAGGCAGAGGTCCTGCATTGGATTGCCGAAGGAAAAACCAATGACGAGATCAGCCTCATCCTCGGCTGCAGCTTCTTCACGGTGAAGAACCACCTCAAGAAGATCTTCCAGCACCTCAACGTCCACAGCCGCACCGCAGCCGCCGCGTGTGCGTACCGGGCGCATATCTCGGGGGGCGCCTTCAAGCAGACCGCCGGCGCCCCGGTCCACGCGCTCCTGATCTGCCGCTTTTCCCCTGAACCTTATGAGAATCGCCCGCCTAGCCGCCTTCGCCACACTGCTGTGCGCCTCCACCCCGCCCGCGTCCGCCCAAGTGGATGCAACTTTCCATGCCGCCGTCTTTGGCAATGTAAGGAACAAACAGATCATTGCGACGCCATCAGGGCCTCTTGTGTATCAGGGCGGTGACAATCTCAATTTTATCCGCCTGAACAACACGGGTGGGGTGGATCTCACTTTTGACGCCCCAAACAACTGCCAGCCCATCCTGGTCCAGCCAGACGGAAAGATCATTGCGCGCAGCTATGTTCCCTTTGGGCAGGGGTTCAGTGTGGTGCGGCTGAATACCAATGGCAGTTTGGACATCACTTTCACAGGAACGACCGAGGCCAGTGGCCAGGCCAACGATCTGCCGGTGGATGGCGTGTGTCTGTCGGACGGCCGCGTCCTCGTGGTCAACGGCTACCGGTTGGTCATGCTGAATCCGGACGGCACCTCCAGTACCTTCTACAATGCCAACGATTACTTCAACGGCTCTTTCGGCGGGGTGATCAAATGCATCGAAAGGCAGGATGACGGCAAGATTCTCGTGGGCATGCAGGGACGAAGGCTGCTGGCAGAAGACACGACCTACATGCTCATCCGCCTGAAGGCGGACGGCACCTCAAGAGACCTGTGGTTTGACTCCGAACTGGACAACGCAGTCGAGGACATCGTCTATCAGGCGGACGGGAGCATCCTCATCGCCGGCCAGTTCAGCAGTGTCAGGTTCAATCCCCGGGCGGGTCTGGCGCGTCTGGGCGTCGATGGCGACGTGGACCAGGACTTCAATCCCGTGTTTTCCTGGACAGCCACCAGGCTGTTCACCCACTACCGGCCTGACGGAAATGAAAACTTCCGGCACTACACGGCCTCTCCCTACATTCTGCGCATGGCCCCGCAGGCAGATGGCAGGCTGGTCGTTTTCGGCTCCTTTGACAAAATTCTCTTCAACCCGCGTTTCAATCTCGCCCGCATCCACACCCAAACCACGGTTGATAACAGCGGCAGCACCCCGGTCACATATACCGCCGGAACGCTGGACACCACTTTCGAGGCATCGGTTGACTATCCTGCGGGGGCGGAGTCGCTGAGGGGGCACAAGGAATATGGGCCCTTGACTGACGTGGTGGAAAAAGAGTGGCCCGACGGCATGCAATGGCGGTGGTTTGACGCGGGGTTGGCCATTCAGCCAGATGGAAAGGTCCTGGTCGGCGGCCAGTTTGAGAAGGCTGGCGGCCTTGAACGGAAGGTGCTGGCCCGTTTTGAACGCGGCACAGATCCCGGCACCGGCCAGTTGGTCACGAGCACGAGTGCCATCGCCTGCGTGCCCGGCTTGTTCCCTCCCCACACGCCCTCTGTGCGGTGGGAGCGGAAAGGTGCGGTCGCTGATTTAACCATGGTGAGCTTTGAGGTCAGCAGCGACGGTGGCACCAACTGGATGCGGCTTGGCAACGCCTCCCGTTCGTACTATGTTGGCAGCTATTGGACGCTCAGTAACCAGACCCTTCCGCTGAAAGGCAAAATCCGCGCCCGCGGCACGACCCATCGCGGCGGCTTGGTGGAGCAGATTCAGGATTACAATCTTGCGCCCCCCCCGGTGGCCAGCAATCCGGTGGCCACCAACATTGGCACCAACAGCGCCACCCTGGGCGGAACGGTCACTGAAGGCCTTGCAGGCTCGGTCACCGGGCGCGGTGTGGTGCTCTCCATCACTTCGTTTAACGCGGATCCCGTCATCGGCGGCGACTACGTGGACCAAATCAGCACCAGCGGCACCACGGGCGCGTTCACCGTGCAGGCCAGCTCCCTGGGAAATCCCGTGCAATACTCCTTCAGAGCCTACGCCACTTATGAGGGCGGCGTCGCCTACTCTCCGGTGGCCACCTTCTCCACCGCTGGCAACGCGCCTCCCACCGTCACCTCGCCCACGGCGGCCAACATCGCCGCGACGACGGCCACCCTGGGCGGGAACGTGATAAGCGCTGGCACCCAGCCGGTGACAGAGCGCGGCGTGTGCTATGCCCTGACGTCCGTGAACGCCAATCCACAGCCGAACAATGGCAATGTGACAAAGGTCACCACCAGCGGCACCACGGGTGTGTTCACCGTCAATGCGACCGGCCTGCTGGCGAACTCCCAATACTCCTACCGCGCCTATGCGCTGAGCGCCGAAGGCTGGGGCTGGTCAACGGTGGGCACCTTCACCACGCCCGTCACCGCTCCGACGCTCACCACCACCGTGACACTCAATGAACACGCCCGGGGCGCGACCCTCGTGGGTCGCGTGAATCCCAATGGCATGACGGTGACGCCGCTTTTCTTCTACGGCAAGAGTCCGGATCAGATGTCCTACCAGCAGGCCACGCCATCATCGGTGTCCGGGTCGAGCCCGGTGGAAGTGCGCTATGACCTTTCCGGAGACGTTCATACCACCTACTACTATGCCGTGGGCTACATGATCCAGGGTTTCCCGCCAGTGATGGCCTCGGACGTCAAGACATTTACCACAGTGGACACCATTCCAGTCGCATTCAACAGCGAGGCGTCCCTCCCGGAAGACACCAGCAGCCACGTGCTGCTGTCGGCGAAAGACGAGGATGGCGACATGTTGACCATGACCCTCATCACCCAGCCAGCGCATGGAACGCTTTCGGCAGGTTATTATCTGCCTGGCTATGGACAATACATGACCTATACCCCTGAGCCGAATTTCCATGGGACTGATTCCTTTGTCTTTTACGCGACCGATCCTCAAGGCAAGGGCGGGTTTGGTTATGCTCAGGGAACGGTGAACATCACAGTGACGCCGCGCAACGATCCGCCTACCCTCAATGAAATCCCGAACCCGGCGGCGTTCCTGGAGGATGCCGGACCGCAAACGGTGTCCCTCTCAGGCATCAGCACGGGCGCGCCCAATGAGACGCAGACGCTCACAGTGACTGCCACGTCGAGCAACACGGCCCTCATCCCCCATCCCACGGTGAACTACACATCGCCGAATGCCACCGGCACGCTGACCTTCACCCCGGTCGCAAACGCCCGCGGCCTGGCGGTAATCACCGTCACGGTGAATGATGGAGAGACCACGACCGACCGCACCTTCCTGGTGACGGTCAACCAGGTGAACAAGGAACCGACCTTTGCACTTCCTTCCAGCGGGCTGCCCGCCGGAGAGACTTGGACGGCGCAGGCGAGCGGCAACCGCAACTGGTCGGCCATCACCTCTTCGGCCGATGGAACAAAGCTGGCGGCCGTTGTTTCAGTCGGCTCCATCTACACATCCACCGACGCAGGCGTGACATGGGTCGAACGGCCGGGCCCGTATGGCTATGTGAGGGCCATCACTTCCTCCGCTGATGGAAGGAAGCTTGCAGCTGCGGCGGGGAACGGGTACATTTACACCTCCACCAACGCCGGCCTGACTTGGACGGAGCAGCAGAGCAGCGGCCAGCGCCAATGGAGGGGCATCGCGTCTTCGGCAGATGGAACAAGACTCGCGGCGGCTGCGGGTGGCGATGGCACTTATGACTATGTCTACACCTCGACCGACTCGGGCGTGACGTGGACAAGGCAGGACAATGCGTATGGCCAATGGACGGGCATTGCCTGCTCCGCCGATGGGACGAAGCTCGCAGCATCCGCATATTTTGGTTCAGTCCGCACCTCCGCCAACTCAGGCGTGACATGGACCCACCGGGATGCCGGCGGGAGCGCAATGGCCTTATCTGCGGATGGAACGAAGCTGTTGGTGGCGGGTTCCAAGGTCTACGTTTCGGCCAACTCCGGCTCCACGTGGACCTCTCCAATGGCAAACACGCACTGGTGGACAGGCGTCGCCTCTTCCGCCGACGGGACGAAGCTGGTTGTCGTGGCGAGACCGAACGAATCGACTGGCAGTCCGGGACAGATCGTCACCTCAGCCAACGCCGGCCTGACGTGGACGACGCAGCCGGGCACCAACCGCGACTGGTGGGCCGTCGCGTCCTCCGCCGATGGCAGCAGGCTGGCCGCAGTGGTTGCAAACGGCCAGATCTACACGTCCGCCGCGCCGCTTTATAACATGACGTACAGCTCGGGTGCGGGCACCACGTCGATCCCCAGCTTTGCAACGGCGATCTCCGTCGGACCACCGGAGGAGACCGGCCAGACGGTGAGTTTCCAGGTCACCAATGACAACAACGCGCTCTTCAGCGTGCAGCCGGCGATTGCTCCGAATGGCACGCTGACATTCACTCCGAATCCCACCGCCACGCCCGCGAAGGTGACCGTGAGCGTGACCGCGCGGGACGACGGCGGCACCGCCAATGGCGGCGTGGACACGAGCTTTACGCAGAGCTTCACGATCACCTTGACCAAGAGTGACGTGACTCACACCTACGCGTCCGCAACGGAGGTTCCGTGGACTTCGTCCGCCCCCGTGATCGGCCTCGGAAGCACGGCCACCCTGGCGCTAGGCCATGCCCCGGAGGCAGGCAAGGAGCTGATGGTGGTGGAAAACTCGGGGCTGGGCTTCATCAGCGGTATCTTCAGCAATCTGGCGCATGGCCAGACGGTGTCGCTCAGCTATGGCGCGGAGACGTATGACTTCGTGGCGAACTACTATGGCGGTACAGGGAACGACCTGGTACTGATGTGGAAGAACACCCGCATCCTGGCCTGGGGCGACAACCAGTATGGCCAGCTCGGCAACAACAGCACAACTCAGAGCCTGGTTCCAACTGCCACGCTCTCCAGCGGAGTGCTCTCCGGCAAGACAGTCGTGGCCGTCTCGACAGGAGACTCGCACAGCCTTGCGTTGTGCTCGGACGGCACGGTCGCCGCGTGGGGTTACAACGGTTCTGGCCAGTTGGGCAACAACAGCAGCACCAACAGCCTTGTGCCCGTGGCAGTAAACACCAGCGGGGTGCTCTCTGGGAAGACGGTGGTGGCTGTCGCTGCGGGTCAGGATCATAGTCTGGCGCTATGTTCGGACGGAACGGTCGCCGCATGGGGCTATAATAATTGGGGCCAGCTCGGCAACAACACGACGACCTCGACTTCCGTGCCCGTTGCGGTGAACATCAGTGCGCCGCTCATCGGCAAGAAGGTGGTGGCCATCGATGCAGGAGTCTATCACAGCCTGGCGCTGTGCTCCGACGGAACGGTTGCTGCCTGGGGCGACGGTGCTTCCGGGCGGCTCGGCAACGACGACTCGGGGCAGCGTAATGTGCCGGTGGCGGTGAACACGAGCGGGGTGCTCTCCGGCAAGACGGTGGTGTCCATCGCTGTGGGACGCGAACACAGCCTGGCGCTGTGCTCCGATGGCACGCTCGTTGCGTGGGGCAAGAACAGCAACGGCCAGCTGGGCAACAACAGTACGACCGATAGCCGCGTGCCGGCGGCGGTGAACACCAGCGGGGTGCTCTCCGGCAAGACGGTGGTGGCCATCGCTGCGGGTAGCGTTCACAGCGTGGCGCTGTGCTCGGACGGCACGTTGGCGGCGTGGGGCGACGGCTGGTATGGCCAGCTCGGCAACAACAGCACGGCGCAGAGCCTGGTGCCGGTGGCGGTGAACACCGGCGGGGTGCTCTCCGGCAAGACGGTGGTGACCTTCACGGTAGGAAGCCATCACACGGTAGTGCGGTGCTCGGACGGCACGGTCGCTGCGTGGGGATATAACCCCTGGGGCCAGCTTGGTAACAACAGCACTGCCCAGAGCCTCGTGCCGGTGTCCGTCAACTCCGGCGCGCTGGCCAGCGGGGAGCGCTTCACCCGCCTGAGCGCTGGAGGCTACTTCAGTGCGGCCCTTGCTGCCGTGCCGACTTTGACCACGCCGACGGTGACGGCCAGCGCAGCCAGCGGTCTGGCAGGCACGACCGCGACCCTCAACGGCACGGTGAACGCCAATGGCGGAAACACGACCGTGACCTTCCACTACGGCACCACCACCAGCTACGGCCAGACGGTCGCGGCGCAGCCCACCCCCGTCACAGGCAACAGCTCGGTGGGGGTGAGCGCCGCGCTCAGCGGGCTCCAGCCGCGCACGCTGTACCATTTCCGCCTCAGCGCCACCAATGCCGCAGGAACGGTCGATAGCGCTGATGCCACCTTCACCACGCCGAACTCAACGCCCCTGGCATTCGGGCATGGCGGGCTGACCACGGCCGAGGACACCCCCATGGACATCCTGCTGGGCGGCCTGGACGCGGATGGAGACGCCCTGACCTTTGCCGTGGCCACGCAGCCGGCCCACGGCACCGTGAGCATCACCGGTAGCACGGCAACCTACACTCCGGCGGCGGATTTCAGCGGCTCAGACTCATTCACCTTCACCGCGCGGGACGCCTTCACTGGCGTCTCTGAGCCGGCCTTGGTGAACCTCGTCATCACCCCGGTCAACGACTCGCCCACACTCGCGGCCCTTAGCCCGCTGTCGGTCAACGAGGACGCCGGGCCCCAGGTGGTCGCCCTCACTGGCATCAGCACCGGGGCGGCCAACGAAACACAGATCCTGAGCATCAACGTGTCCTCCAGCAATCCCGCCCTGGTCCCAACGCCGGCTGTCACTTATGTTTCGCCCGCCACCAGCGGATCGTTGAGCTTCACCCCCGCACCCAATGCCCATGGCACGGTGACCCTCACCGTGAGCGTGAGCGACGGGGAGGACACCATCAGCCGGTCATTTGACGTCGTGGTGAATTCAGTGAACGACGCCCCTTCATTCACCCTGCCGGCCACCGGTTCCCTCACCAGGAACGGCACCGCCGGTGCCACGATGATGGAACTGTTTGCCACAAACATTTCCGCCGGCCCCAACGAGAGCATCCAGACGGTGACCTTCAACGTCTCCAGCACCAACAGCTCGCTCTTTGCCGTCCAGCCGGCGGTGGACCAGAACGGCACGCTGACCTTCACTCCAGATCCGGCACGGGCCGGCGTCGCCATCCTCACGGTGACCGCGCAGGACGATGGCGGCACCGCCAACGGCGGCGTGGACACCAGCGTCCCACGACAGTTCATCCTGACCATTCTCAGCACTAATGCCGACCTTGCGGGCCTTTCACCGTCGGCTGGCCTTCTGAGCCCCACCTTCGCCAGCGGCACCACGGTCTATGAATGCACCGCGCCGAACACAGCCACCTCCCTGACCGTGACGCCCACCACAAAAAATGCGGATGCCACCGTGCGGGTGAACAACGTCGTGGTCCCCTCCGACAGCGCCAGCCCGGCCCTGCCGCTGCAGGTGGGGCTGAACACCATCACCATCCTCGTCACCGCCCAGGACGGCACCACCACCCGGACCTACACCGTGGCCGTCACACGCCAGTCGGTCACGGAGAGCGCGCTCGAGAACTGGGCTGCGGAAAAAGGTCTTCCACCCTCCGCCGCAGGCCCCATGGCAGATGCGGACGGGGACGGCGTGCCGAACCTGATGGAGTTCGCCTTTGGCACCAGCCCCAGCGCCAGCAGTACCGCGCCCATGCAGTTCAGCGGCACCTTTGCCGGGGGCGTCACGCTGACACAGCCCGGGCAGCCGGCCGTGGCCCATGAGCCCACGCCCACCGGCACAGACTACCGCGCCGTGTTTGTGCGGCGGGAGGACCACGCCGCCGTGGGTCTCAACTACACCGTGAAGTTCAGCGCCGACCTCATCACCTGGCAGACCTCCACCGTGACTCCCACGGTGCTGGGCAGCGATGGCACCCACCAGGCGGTGAGTGTGCCGTATCCCCTCTTCATCGGCGGGAAGAAGGCACGCTTTTTCCAGGTGGGCGTGGATGCCGCGCCGTGATCTTGAGCCTGCCTTCAATCCTTATCCATCTCCTTCTCATGCCACGCCTTCTCCTCATCTCCCTGGGCAGCCTGATGCTGACCGTCTCCGCCCCTGCCGCTGTCATCTACAGCGGGCTGCAGAACATCAGCATCCCGAATGACTTCGAAGGGGTGTATCTGAACACCCTCACCGGAGCCACAAGCACGATCTTACCGGGGAATTGGAACAATGCGCCGATGATCAACCCGTTCTTCGGTGGCACGGCCATCGGAACCTCCGCGCTGCTGCGTCCCGTCATCACCGGCGCGGACCAGATCGAGAACCTGGCCTACAGCACCATCGTGGGGCCGGGCAGCAGCTTCGCCGCCGGGGAGAGCGGCAGCAGCACGCACATCGGCGCGGCGGCGAATCAGTTCCAGCTCGGCGTGGAGGGCTGGCTGGGCTATGCCTTTGAAAGCACCCCGGGCGGCAGCACCATGTATGGCGTGATGCGTCTGACCCTCAACAACAGCGGCTACGGCGCCACCATCCACGACTGGTACTACGACGACAGCGGCGCTCCAGTCTCCGTGCCGGAGCCGGGACGCAGCGGCCTGCTGCTTGTCTTCCTTGGTTGCCTTGTGCTACGCCGCCGTAGACGTTGAGATGGCTTGACGTCTTTTTCGCGAGCATTTGGCGCCAGCGGCGCTGCGGAAGTTTGGCAGCGGGGTGGAGGGGCTGGTGTCCTCGGCTTCGGTCAGGACGCAGTGAGCACTTGTATTCTCATGGTTTATTTGTACGCCACCTTTGTGCACTCGAACCTCGGGGGGCGCTTCCATCATTGCGCATCACGGCATCGAGAAGGAAGCCATCGATGTCAATTTCGCGATTCACTACCCGCTGTTGAACCGCATCTTCGGCACGCATCGCATGCCGGCAGGCAACCGCTGGCCGGAGGGTTATGGCATTGGCGGTCACCCTGTGTCGAAGGGGTATTGGAAACAATTCCTCAATCCTTTTCAGCGGCGCGAAGAGCCTGCGGTTCCACCACCGGTCGTTTGAGCTGTCCGTTTGGCATCGCCACGGCTCGGCACACCGAGTTAGAATGCTGCCACATCCTGCGCATGCACCGCCTCGCAGATCATCCGCAGGGAGGCTTCGAGATTTCCATCGGCGGTTTTGAAGGCGTCCGCGTCGATGGTGAGCGGGGCGCCGAGCACCACGAGTGGCGCGCCGTATTTGGGACACTGGATGGCTTGTTCGAGGCTGAGGCCACCGACGGCTTGAACGGGCACTTTCACGGCTTGGACGACCTCGCGGAGCTTGTCGAGCGGGCTGGGCATGCGGTGACCTGCGGCGGCGATGCCGCGACGCTCGTCGTAGCCGATGTGGTGGATGATGTAGTCGCAGCCGAGGTCTTCGAGCCATTTCGCGCCGGCGACCATGTCCTCGCAGATCATGTTATCGCCCATCACCTTGCAGCCGAAATCCTTGCCGGCCTTCACGACGCATTTCACGGTCTCGGCGTGCGCACGGGCCATCACGACGACGTGCGTGGCACCGGCCTTGGCCATCATCTCGGCCTCCAGGTAGCCGCCATCCATCGTTTTGAGGTCGGCGACGATGGGCGTGGTCGGAAAGGCCTTCCGCAGGGCACGGACGCCGTGCAAACCCTCGGCGAGGATGAGCGGCGTGCCGGCTTCCAGCCAGTCCACGCCGGCCCGCATGGCGAGCGCGGCCGTTTCGAGGGCTTCGTCGATGTTCGTGAGGTCGAGGCTGATCTGGACGATGGGTTTCATGCGGGGGTTGGCGGAGCCGCAGCAAAGCAAAAGCAGGCTCTCGCGTCACGACAAAGATCATGCGAAATGCGACGGGGCTCACCCTTCCAGCGCCGCCTTGGTACCCTTTTCCCAATCGAGGCCCCACTGGCGCATTGCCTTGAGCACGGGGCGCAGCGCCTCGCCCTTGACAGTGAGCTTGTAGGCAAGGTGCTTCGCGCCTTCGGCAGCGGGGAGCTGCTCCACGATCCCATGCGCCAGCAAGCGGCGCAGGCGCTCACTGAGGATATTGGTCGGCACGGACTCCGGAGAAGCTGTGAAATCCTTGAAGCGCGACCGGCCCAGCATCAGATCGCGGATGACGAGCAGCGTCCAGCGGTCACCAAAGATGTCGAGCGCGCAGGCGACCGGGCAGGGGGAGCGGCGGCGGGCGTTTTCTGAGTGTCTGGCAGCTTTTCGGGCAGCGGGCATGGCACAACCTGCTGGAAATGTTGCTTGCATTCCACAACTAAAACACTTTTAATATGCAAGTGATTATGAGCGCCGTCCCCAACGCTGCCGAACCCCGTCTCGCCCCTCCCGGAGCAGGTCTGCCCCTGCCTGAGCTGCTCATCGCCCGTCTGATCTTTGCCTGGCATCGGCGTGGCGGTGATCGTGGACGGTTTGACCGCCTCCTCCGGGCGGAGCGGGACGCCATCCTGGCGCTCGTGCGCCCGCTGTCCGGCACGGACGCGTCACGACGCGTGCTGATCGCCCGCCTGCGCGGCCTGGAGGACAGCAGCCGCCACTGGTCGGTGTGGATGACGCTCGATCATCTGCGCATCACGAACGAACTCTTCGCCGGTGTGATGAGATCACTCGCGAAAGGCGTCGTGCCGGGGCGAAAAGCCAGCACATCGGCGGTGAAGCCGTCTCCATCCGTGGATGGCGGTGTGGTGCGCGCTTTTGAGCAGTCGTGCGAGGCCGTGCTGGCCGTGACAAAGGGCCAGACAGGTTCGCGCACGGACGCCCGCTATGCCCACCCCTGGTTCGGGCCGCTGGACGAGACCGCATGGCATGCGCTGGCCGCCTTTCACCTGAGGCTGCACCGGCGGCAAATCGAGCGCATCCTTGAGGGACTGCTTGCGGGCCGCTCCTGAGGGCGCATCCATGCGCCATCATGATGCAGAAGCCGTTCCCGTTAAAGCCCCGCGAACGCCCCCGACGCGGCGCGGCGGAGATCGCCCGCTGGCGGAAAGCCCGCGATGCGTGGATGACCTCGCTGGAACCTGCCTCCTTGTTTCAGCGGCTGTTTGATCACCTGCCAGGCGTCTATTTTTTCGCCAAGAACCGTGATGGGCACCTCATGTTTGCCAGCCAGGGCCTGCTGCAGCGCTACCAGATGCGTGACGACTCCGAATTCATCGGCCGTACGGATTTCGACATCAACCCCGACACCATGGCGCAGGCCTATGTGGAGGATGACAAGCGCCTCCTGGCCGGACAAGCGCGGATCATCGAGCGCATCGAGCTGTGGTGGGACCGCCAGGGCATGCCGGACTGGTTTCTCGTGACCAAGCTGCCGCTCTACGACCGCCGGGGCCGCGTCCAGGGTGTGATGGGCACGCTGCGGCGTCCCGATGAGGCGGAGCGGCGGCTGCCCGTCTTCCAAACCGTGGCGCGGGCCGTGGAGCGCATCCGGCGTGATTTCTCAAAACCGCTCAAGATCGAGGACATCGCCAGATCCTGCGGCCAGTCGCTGCGCCAGCTCCAGCGCCGCTTCCAGAGCGCTTTTGGCATCACTCCGCAGGAGTTTCTCATCCGCACGCGCGTGCTGGAGGCCACCAAGCTGTTGGAGCAGACCACCCTTTCCGCCAGCGAGATCGCCACCCGCTGCGGCTTCGTCGATCCAAGCAGTTTTGCCCAGCACTTTCGCAAACGCACCGGCAGCTCCCCGGCGGCGTATCGGAAGCAGGGGATTGGGGAGTGACTCCGCCCTCCCCGGCAGCCTCCCCCTCGGGCGCGTCCTGGACGTGATTTCGGAGGCTTTCCGCGTTGCACTCCCGTGGTTTGGGCGCATTCTGCGCGTCCCCTTTCCCCTGTAAAAAAGCCCAATGAGTGCCTCACTCCCCTACCGCGCCAACGCGGACTTCCTCGAGTCGAAATATATCGACTGGAAAAAAGACCCTGCCTCCGTCGAGCCGCTGTGGTCCTCGTTTTTTGAAGGTTTCGAGCTCGGCATGGCGAAACTTGCCGCCCAACCGGCAAAAGGCGGCGCGGACGGTGCCGCGACACTCTCCGAAAAGACCCTGAGCTTCCGCATGCGCGTGACGAACGCGATCCAGCACTTTCGCTCGCTGGGCCACACCGCCGCGCATCTCGATCCGCTCAGCACGCAGGGGCCGGAGATCGCGTCGCTGTCCGTGGCCGGCCTGGGCTTCACGGATGAGGAGCTGGAGGAAGAGGTGCAGACGCACATGTACCGCGGCGGGCAGCCGATGAAGCTCAAAACGATGCTCGCCGAGCTGCGCCGCATTTACTGCGGAAAAACGGGCTTCGAGTTCATGCACATCCACAATCCAGAGGTCCGCACCTGGCTGTTGGAACGCATCGAGGTCACCGAACCGGCCAGACCGGCCGCCAAGGAGCATATCGACGCCCTGCGCTGGCTGCTGGAGGCGGAGACCTTTGAGCGCTTCCTGCACCGCCGCTTCGTGGGGCAGAAGCGTTTCTCCGTCGAAGGCGGTGAGAGCATGCTCGTGGCCCTCGAAACGATTCTCGAAGGCATGCCAGCCTACGGCGGACGTGAAATCGTCATGGGCATGGCCCACCGCGGCCGCCTCAGCGTGCTCGCAAACTTCCTCCGCAAGCCGCTGGAGTATCTCTTCTACGAGTTTAGCGAAAACTATGTGCCAAACATGGTCGCGGGAGATGGTGACGTGAAGTACCACCTGGGTTTTGAAACCGTGCGCCAGACCAGCGGCGGCAGCAGCGTGGGCGTGATGCTGGCGCCAAACCCGAGCCACCTCGAGGCCGTCGATCCCGTCGTCGAAGGCATGGCGCGTGCCCGCCAGCGTGCGTTGGGAGACACTACGGAGCGCAGAAAGGTCGTCCCCTTGCTCATTCATGGAGACGCCGCCTTCGCCGGCCAGGGTCTCGTCGCGGAGGTGTTGAATCTCTCGCAGCTCCCCGGCTACCGCACCGGCGGCACCATCCACGTCATCGTGAACAACCAGATCGGCTTCACCACCATGCCGGAGGACGCCCGCAGCTCCCATTACTGCACGGACGTGGCGAAGATGATCGAAGCCCCCGTCTTCCATGTGAATGGAGACTGCCCGATGGAAGTCGTGCGCGCCGCAAAGCTCGCCCTCGAGTTCCGCCAGACTTTCGGGCGCGATGTCATCATCGACATCGTCTGCTACCGCCGCCACGGTCACAATGAAACGGACGAGCCCGGCTTCACGCAGCCGAACATGGCCCGCGCCATTGGGCAGCATCCATCCACTGCCACGCTCTTCCGCCTCGATCTCGCCTCCCAGGGCATTCTTGATGAAGCGGGTTCCGCCGCGCTGCAAAAGGAGCTCGAAGACGAGCTCGAACAAGGCGTCGCCACGCTCGCGGAGAAGGACAAATCCGCCAACGGCGGCAATCCCTTTGAGGGCAGCATGGCGATGCCGCAGCCTGCCTATGACTACGCTCCCGTCAATACCGGGATCGAGCTCAGGAAGCTCAAAACCGTGGGCGAGCGCCTGCTGGAGACGCCGGAAGGCTTCAATCTGCATCCGACGATCGCGAAACGCTTCCTCGCCGCGCGGAAAAAGGCCATCGAGGCCGGAGAAGGCATCGACTGGGCGTATGCGGAGTCGCTCGCCTTCGGCACGCTTCTCACCGAGGGCCATGGCGTGCGCCTCAGCGGTCAGGACGTGCGACGCGGCACCTTCAGCCACCGCCACAGCGTGTTCTATGATTCGCAGACGCGCGAGCGCCACATCCCGCTGAACAACCTCCAGGCGGAGCAGGGCCGCTACTGCGTGTACAACTCACTGCTCTCGGAGGCTGCGGTGCTGGGCTTTGACTACGGCTACTCGCTGCTCGCCAGCAACCTTCTCGTTTGCTGGGAGGCGCAGTTTGGCGACTTCGTGAACGGCGCGCAGGTCATCATCGACCAGTTCATCGCCAGCGCGGAGAGCAAATGGCAGCGCCCGAGCCACATCACGCTGCTCCTGCCGCACGGCTACGAAGGCCAGGGGCCGGAGCACTCCAGCGCGCGCCTGGAGCGCTTTTTGCAGCTTTGCGCCGGTGGCAACATGCAGGTGTGCAATTTCACCACGCCCGCGCAGTATTTCCACGCCCTGCGCCGCCAGCTCAAGCGCAGCACCCGCAAGCCCCTCGTCGTCATGACGCCGAAAAGCCTGCTGCGTCATCCGAAGTGCGTCAGCAAGCTCGCCGACATGGCCGAGGGCACCACCTTCAAGGAAGTGCTCGACGACGAGCACCTCACCACCGCGCCCGAACGCGTCACGCGCCTCATTTTGTGCAGCGGCAAAGTGTACTACGACCTCCTCGAGTTCCGCGAGGAGCACAAGATCAAGAACGCCGCCATCATCCGCATCGAGCAGCTCTACCCGCTGAACTACGAGATGCTGAAGGAGATCGTCGCCAAATACCCGCGCGCGCAGAAGAAATGGATCTGGTGCCAGGAGGAGCCCCGCAACATGGGAGCGCATTACTACATCCGCCCGCGCCTTGAGGAACTCTCCAACCACAAGCTCCGCTACGCCGGCCGCGAACGCTCCTCCAGCCCCGCCGCGGGCTCCAAGGCCATCCACAGCCTTGAGCAGGACAAACTCGTTGAGGATGCCTTCAGCGTGTAACCGGCCCGAAGTGCCCAGTTCTCAGCGCCCAGTCTTCAAACTGTATCGCTGGCCCGACTGAGCACCCGGCACTGAACACCGAGCACTTTTCCCCGCAAACTCCCTTTCCCCTCGCAAACCATGGCTGACATCAAAATCCCCGCACTCGGCGAATCCGTCACCGGAGGCCAGATCGCCAAATGGCACTTCAAAAACGGCGACTTCGTCAAAGTCGGCGACATCCTCCTCACGCTCGAAACCGACAAAGTGGCCGCTGAAGTCACCGCCGAGGCCTCCGGCACCCTCAGCATCGCCAAACAGCCCGGCGACGATGTCGTCATCGGTGACGTCGTCGGCCAGATCGCCGAAGGAGCCGCTCCCGCTGTCGAAAAAGCCCCTGAAGCGCCGAAACCGGCCGCTGCTGCCGCTCCTGAGCCAAAACCGGAAGCGAAGCCCACCAACATCACGGAATTCAAAGTGGTGCCGAAGCCGGAACCCGCTCCGGAGCCCTCCGCTCTTCGCCCTCCGCCCTCCGCTTCTGCTGAAGGCCGCATCACGCGGAAGAAGATGACCCCGCTGCGCAAAAAGATCGCCGACCAGCTCGTCAGCGCTCAAAAGACCGCCGCGATCCTCACGACCTTCAACGAGTGCGACATGTCCAACGTCATGGCGCTGCGTTCCAAGCTCCAGGATGCCTTTGTCGCCAAAAACGGCGTCAAACTCGGCTTCATGAGCTTCTTCATCAAAGCCGTCGTCGAAGCGCTCAAAGCCGTCCCGCAGATCAACGTCCGCGTCGAGGGCGATGAAATCGTCCACCAGCACTACTACGACATCGGCGTCGCCGTCGGCACCGAGCGCGGCCTCATCGTCCCCGTGCTGCGCGATGCCGACCAGAAGTCCTTCGCCGAACTCGAGCAGGACATCCTCGGCTACGCCAAAAAAGCCAAAGACGGCAAACTCCAGGTCTCCGACCTCACCGGCGGTGTCTTCACCATCAGCAACGGCGGCGTTTACGGCTCCCTTCTGAGCACCCCGATCATCAATCCGCCCCAAAGCGGCATCCTCGGCATGCACAGCATCCAGCAGCGCCCCGTGGCCGTCGATGGCCAGGTCGTCATCCGCCCGATGATGAACCTCGCCCTCAGCTACGACCACCGCGTCGTCGATGGCAAGGAAGCCGTCACCTTCCTCATCCGCGTGAAGGAGTGCATCGAAAACCCCGCCCGCATGCTGGTGGGCGCTTGATGGGCTGTTGTTCGCCTGCGCCCGGCCTTTTCCGGTGCGCAGGCAGCCCTTGCCAGCATCACACCAAAGCGGCGATGCGGCGGCAGACTTCTTCGACGTTCGAGCGGCTGTTGAAGGCGCTGATGCGGAAGTAGCCTTCGCCAGCGCTGCCGAAGCCGCTGCCGGGCGTGATGACCACATTCGCCTCGTTGAGCATCTTGTCGAACATCTGCCAGCTCGTGAGCCCGTTCGGGCAGCCGACCCACACATACGGAGCGTTCACACCGCCATAAACGGCGAGACCAGCCTTCTTGCAGGCTTCGACGAGCAGCTTCGCGTTGCCCATGTAGTGCTCGATG
The DNA here is from genome assembly GCA_015075365.1 of Verrucomicrobiaceae bacterium. Lineage (GTDB taxonomy): Bacteria > Verrucomicrobiota > Verrucomicrobiia > Verrucomicrobiales > Verrucomicrobiaceae > Prosthecobacter. The sequence continues at coordinate 1,372,113 of JABTUN010000001.1, read as the reverse complement.
AGCGCTTTGACCTGCTCCTTGCCCTCGGGGCTGTAGATGGCCTCGGCGCCGCGTTGCACAATGTAGCTGGTGCCGTTGAATTTCGTGCTGTGACGACGGCTCCAGAGCGGATGGATGGCCTGCTTGCCGCCGGCCTTCGTTTTGCCCATCAAACCCTTCGGAATGACGACGATGCCGCAACGCACGCCTGTGAAACCGCCGTTCTTCGAGAAGCTGCGGAACTCGATGGCGCAATCGCGTGCACCGGGGATCTCGTAAATGGAACGCGGCAGCTCCGGATCGCGGATGAAGGCCTCGTAAGCAGCGTCGTAGAGGAGCGTGGTGCCGTTCGCGAGGGCGTATTTGACCCAGGCCTCAAGCTGCGCACGCGTGGCGACAGCGCCGGTGGGATTGTTCGGGTAGCAGAGGTAGGCCAGATCGACGGGCTCGTTCGGGATCTCCGGGACGAAACCGTTCGCGGGCGTGCATTTGAGGTAGTGCAGACCGGCGTAAGCGCCGCTTTCATCGGCGTCGCCCGTGTTGCCGGCCATGACGTTGGTATCGACGTAAACAGGATACACCGGGTCGGTGATGGCGATCTTGTTCCCCGCGCCGAAGATGTCGAGAATGTTGCCGGTGTCGCACTTGCTGCCGTCGGAGATGAAGATCTCATCGGCCTCGACGTTGATGCCGCGGGATTTGAAATCGTGCTCGGCGATGGCATTGCGGAGGAAGTCGTAACCCTGCTCCGGGCCGTAACCGCGGAAGGTGTTGCGGTCGCCCATCTCATCGACGGCTTTGTGCATGGCGGTGCGCACGGCTTCGGGGAGCGCCTCCGTCACATCGCCGATGCCACAACGGATCAGGCGCTTCGCGGCCTCCGGGTTCACCTCGGTGAAGGCTTTCACGCGGCGGGCAATTTCAGGGAAGAGGTAACCGGCTTTGAGCTTGTTGTAGTTTTCGTTGATGTAGGCCATGGCGGGAAAAAGGGCCGCCAGTGTGGCGAGTCGCTGCCGGGATGCAAGGCATGGGTGCCGGTCATGCCGCCAGCGGCATGCCGTAGGGCAGGCTTTCCGGCAGGGGGGCGAATTCGCGGATTTTGGTCCACAGACTGGAGTAGTCCTTGTTCACATCTCCGCTGAGGCAGTCGGTGATCTCGTCGCCAGCCTCGGGATACTTCATCACGACCTCCTTGAAGGAGAAATTCGGGTCGTAGAAGGCATAAACAAGCTTTCGCATGTTCTCGACGCCCTCGCGCATGAGGCGGCCGTACTCGGCGAAGCGCTCCGGAGACACATCGTTGGCCTTCAAAGCCGCGTGGACGGCGTCCGCTGCCAGAACACCGCTTTTCAGCGCCAGCATCACGCCGCTGCTGAAAACCGGGTCCAGAAAGGCATAGGCATCTCCCACCAGCAGAAGGCCCGGTGAGGCGCCAAACTTCGAATGGAAGCTGTACTCGCTCGTGATCCAGTACTGGCCGGTGGAGCTGCCCTGCGAGAGGTGCTCTTCGATCCATTTGTTTTCGCTGATCTCGCGCTCGAAGATGGCCTTCGGGTCTTTCACTCCATCACGGCTCAAATACTTGCCCTCGGCCACGACACCGACGCTGACCATGTCATCATGCATGGGGATGTGCCAGAACCAGCCCTTGTTGGGCACAAACGCGATGGTGGTGGCTCCTTCGTCGATGCCGGGTTCGCGTTTCGAGCCCTTGTAATAGGTCCACACGGCCACTTTGTTGAGATATGGGTCTTTCATGCGCCAGCCCTCGCGCAGCGTGGAGAATGCCTCCTTGCCAGACGCGTCGATCACGAGCTTGGCGAGCAGATGCTGCCTTTCTCCGTCCTTCGTCTGTGCCTCCACACCGATGACCCGACCGCTGTCGTCCTTGAGCAGCTTCGTGACGGTCGTCTCCTCACGCACCTCCGCGCCTTTCGCTCGGGCGTGATTCATGAGTATGAGATCAAATTCAGAACGCCGAACCTGCCAGGTCTGGGCGATGGTTTCGCGGTCATAACGGTTGAAAAAATAGAAGGGCTGGGAGCGCTTCCCGTCCGGCTGCACAAAGCTGACGCTGTACTTTTTCGTGAAGTGGCTTTTCTTCATCGTCGGGATCAGCCCCAGCCGCTCCAGCGGCCCGAACGTGAAGGGAATCAACGACTCGCCGATGTGGTAGCGGGGGAACTTCTCGCGCTCGAGGACGAGCACCTTGTGCCCGTACTCCGCCAGGAGCGAGGCTGTGCTGGTGCCGGCGGGGCCGCCGCCGATGATGACAACGTCGTGATGGTGGTTCATGGTGGTAGGGGTTACGTTGGAAAACGACAAGTGGATTACTTCGGATCGCCGGTGCCGCCGCCATGCACGTCCATGCCCATGATGGCAAAGATCCGGTCGCGCGCGGCGAGGTAGCCGGGAGAGTCGAGATCGCGCGGACGCGGCAAGTTCACGACGACCTCCTCCGCCACGGTGGCAGGGCGTTTGCTCATGACGACCACACGGTCGGCGAGCTGCACGGCCTCTTCGATATCATGCGTCACGAAGACCAGGGTCTTCTTCTCCGCCTGCCAGATGCGGATCAAGTCGGTGCGCATCTTGATGCGCGTGAGGAAGTCGAGCGCGCCGAAAGGTTCGTCCATGTAAAGCACCTCGGCATTGGCGGCGAGGGCGCGTGCGATCTCCACGCGCTGCCTCATGCCGCCGGAAAGCTCGCGCGGATACGATTTCTCGAAGCCGCTGAGGCCGACCATGTTGATATAATGAGTGACGCGCTCCTTCCGCTCCTCCGCCGGGCGCGACATGAGGCCGAAGCCGATGTTTTCCTCGACGGTGAGCCAGGGAAAGACGCCGTTTTCCTGGAAGACAAAAATGCGGCGCGGATCAGGGCCATTCACCGGCGCTCCGGCCACCCTGACCTCGCCCCGCGATTCTTTGAAGAACCCGCCGATGATGTTCAGCAATGTGGATTTGCCGCAGCCGGACGGTCCGACGACGCAGACGAACTCGCCGGCATCTACATTCAAGTTCACCCGCTCCAACACATGAACTTGCTCCCCGGGTTTCTTGCCAGGGAAAGACTTCCAGCAATCGCGGACGTGGATGAGTGATTTAGCGTTGTCCATAGCCCCATTTCACTTCGTCGAATTTTTCAAGCTGTCGGATCAAGAGATCGAGCACCAGCCCGATCAGTCCGATCATCACCATGCCGGCGACCACGAGGTCGTAGCGTTTGCCGGCGTTGCGCGCGTCGATGATGAGATAACCAAGCCCGCTGTTCACGGCGATCATTTCCGCCGCCACCACCACCAGCCAGGCGATGCCGAGCGCGATGCGGATGCCGGTGATGATCTGCGGCAGCGCGGCGGGCAGAATGACGCGGCGGAAGAGTTGAGGACCCTTCACACCAAAGTTCTGCGCGGCTCGCAGATAGACGAGCTGCATGTTCTGTACCGCGGCCATGGAGGACACGGTGATCGGGAACACGCTGGCGAGGAAGATGAGGAAAACGGGCGCGGTGTCATCAATGCCGAACCACAGGATCGCCACGGGTATCCAGGCGATGGGCGAGATCGGGCGCAGGATCTGGATCATCGGGTTCAGCGCCTGAAACGCGGCGCGGAACCAGCCGAGGATCAAACCTAGCGGCACGCCAACAAGCACTGCCAGCATGAAGCCCCAGCTCACGCGAAACAGCGATGCGACGATGTATTTCAGGAGCAGACCTTTCTCGATCAACTCGCGGATGCCACGCACGACCTCCATGGGCGTTGGGAAGAGATCGCTGCCGGAGAGGCGCACCAAAAAGTGCCACACGACCAGGAAAATGACCGCTGTCGAGAGGGGCAGGAAGATGGAGATGAGGCGGTTCATACGAGGACGAAAGTCTATTTCCTCGGCGGCACCTCGCCACCCTTCAGGCCCTCGTAGGCAGAGGCGTTCATCGCCGAGGCTTCCGGCACAAAGGAGGCGTCCGTGTAGTCTTCAAAGCGCACATCGCCGCCGATGATACCCGCCTCACGCGCCAGATCCTCGATCTCTTCAAAGTCCGGCTTCCGCAGCGCGAGGTTCGTGTAGGTCACACGGTCCGGCGGCTTGCTAAGCACGAACTCCAGCAGGCGCGGGTGCTGGTTGTAGTAGTTCTTCGCCACAAATTTCGCGGCATCCATGCGGTTGTCCATGCTCTGGTCGATCCATTTCCCGCTGCTGGCGATGCCATCGACGAGGCGCTGGACGGTCGCGCGATCGTTCTTGATGAAGTCCTCATGCACCGCCAGCACGCACGAGATGAAGTTCGGCCACACATCCTTTGTCAGCCACAGCACGCGGCCATAGCCGTCGATCTCGGTCTGCCCCATGAAAGGCTCGCCGCTGGAGATGGCGTCCACCGCCTTCGAGTAAAGCGCGGCCGGCATGTCGGGCGGTGGCATTTCCACCAGCTCGATGTCCTTGATCGTCATGCCCGCGTTACGCAGTGCGCGGAAGACCAGCAGGCGCTGGTTCGAGTAGCGGTTCGGCACCGCGATGCGCTTTCCACGAAGGTCTTCCATGCGATAGATTTTGGAATCTTTGTGCACCATCACAGCACTGCCGTCGCGATGCCCGAGATAGACCACCTTGATCGGAACGCCCTGCTCGCGCAGCGCCATCGCCATCGGTGCCAGGATGAAGGTGGCGGGCGTGTAGCCGGAGAGAAAGGCCTCCTTCAGCTCAGGCCACCCGCTAAAGCGCACCGGCTCGAAGCTGCTCTGCCCCTCGACCTGCTGATTGATAAAATCCGTCACCGGGCAGGTCAGATGGCACGTCACCGGGAGAAAACCGATGCGGAACTTCTCGGATTCCGCCGCCGCACCGGGCACTTTGAACGCGAACCATTTCAGATTCAGCGATCCGTGCATGCCCGTGATCAGGGCCAGCCAGAGCGCTCCACAGAGAAAGGTGGTGCTGATGAGTTTCACCCATCTATTAACGGTCAGATGGCCCCATGTCGAAAATACCCGTTCAGCATTGCTTTGATGCCGGCTCGCGATCAATCAGCGCTTTTTCACCTCGCCTAACAGCTTCAACGCGACTTCGACCAGTTTTTCGCCGCTGCCGGCCTCGCAGCGCGCGCTGACGATCTCGTAATTGCCCTGCGGCCAGGCTTCCTGGTTCGGGACGTAGCCGATGCTGCCATTGGCAAGTTCCGCGATGAAGGTGTGCTTGAAGGGCGAGGCTTTTTTGAGCGCGAGGCCGAGCTCGACAAAGATTTCGCCCGGTAGTGCCACGATGGCGACTTCATCGCTGATCGCGATGACCTGCACCTCGGCGAGCAGCGGCTTGTCCTTCTTGTCGAGCGTTTCCAGGATGCAGACGGTCTCCGCCATCGGCACAGTGCCAAAGTTTTTGGTGAGCATGTTGGCCGCCATGTCCTTCGCCTTGGCAATCTGTGCCTCGGTGAAGCTGCGGCGGGTGAGCGTGACTTGTTCCGACCGGATGCGAGGAGCGAACGTCTCCACGGGTTTCAACTGCGGCCACGCGGCATCGACGGCATCGGCCAGCGCGGTGCCGAGTTCGAGCGTGCTTCGGCGTTTGCCATTGACGTAGTCGTTGTGGTTGATGTTGCCGCAGCAGCCGTTGGCAAAGACGGAGATCATTTCCGCGCCATGACGCTCGCTGACGAGCCTTGTGAACACCCCGGGATAGTCGGCGGATATTTTCACTCCGCCCCCAACAGACGTGGGATGCATCGCAAAATTCAGCAATGACGCGACAGGCTTGTCACCCGCGTCAAAGACCAGCACACCGACATCGGGATCGACCGGCCCGGCGGGACGGTCCTGCGGCGTGAGCTTCTGCGGCTGCCAGATGGCTTCCTTCTGGCCTTCACGCAGGATACGGCGGTTGAAACTGATGCCCTCCGCCCGCCCGATGGCAGCGCTGGCTTTCACCGGCGCGAGCCTGGCCTTCGCCTGCTTCACTGAGTCAGCGATCCAGCCCGGCAATGAGCTCGTGTAGCTGAGGCCAGCGGGCGAGTTCACCTTCGTGATGTCATCCATCATCGACTCACGCGGCTGCTGCGGCCCGGTGTGCGTGTGCGTGCCGGAGATGAGCACATGATCGCCCTCGATGCCGCATTGCTCTTGAATCGCCTTCCGTGCCGCCGCCACGATGGGCCGCACGGTGCCGGAGAGGTCGAGAACGACGATGGCGGCATGCACGCCGTCCTTTTCCATGACAATCGTCTTCGCGTAGAGCGGATCGAGCACGCCAGCCGAGCCGCGAAAGCGGTAGTAGCCGCCCAGCGGCGTGCCGTCCTTCGGCGTGATGTCCACCCGCGCGGCACCGACGCGGAAATCACCCGCGTGAAGGGAAATGGTGGCAAGAAAGAGAGCAGAGAGAAGTCGTGAGGCCATCGCGTCATGAATACGGTTCCGGCTCACCTCTTCTTCGCCTTCAATCCCACCCGACCGGCTGCCATATTTTCAGTTTGTGGTTTGGTGAGCCGATTCATGAATGATTCGGTGCATGGTTGCCACCGTGCCGCGCCTCCGCATCATGCGCGGCTCTGATGCCTTCCGAAACTCTCAGCACCCGACTCAGCCGCAGCGTCTCGGCGGATTTTTTCCGGCCGTTGGCGCGGCCTTCGGCGCCGGTGTATGTGGATTGTGCGGATCGTCTGATTGATGAGGCGGGCGAGGCAGGAAGGCTTTCACAGCGGGAGACGATTGAGATCATCAAGGAAGTCATCGCGCGGCATCCGCTGTCGCTGCTGGCGGAGGATGAGGGCGCGGCGCTGCGGGATGCGCGGCAGCGGGCGGGGCAATTTTTCAACCGCCTCATCGCGGCGGGCTGGCTGGAGGATCAGACGCTCGGGCTGCATGAGCGCTGGGCGGTGATCACGCCTGGGCTGCGGCCGCTGCTGCGCATGCTGCGAGACCTTGCGGAGGATCGCGTGGCGGAGCTCAAAACGTTCGCGGACACGCTGCGCGGGCTTTGCCAGACGCTCGAGGAGCGCGGCGTGCTCGATCCGCAGATCCAGCCGCCCGATCAGCTCCGCTCGACCATCACCGACCTCACGCAGCGTCTGGAGCGGGCGATTGAGCAACTGCATGCGGTGGAAAAAATCGTCACCGGCTTTGAGCAGCGCCAAAGGCAGACGACCACGGCCGCGGACACGCTGAACCTGCTTTATGAGGAGTTCGGCCAAGGGCAGCACATGGTGTGCTATGATGCGCTGCGTCGCGGCGGGCTGCTCACGCGCATCGAAAATGCCCGCAGCGCCGTCTCCGAGTGCCACGACGATCCGCTCATGCGCGAACGCCTCGCTTCCGGCCTGCGTGAGCACTACGGCTATGACGACGCCGATGCCTACGACCACGCGGTGGCGATGCTCACGCGGCTGGAGCGCGATCTCGGCGGTCTGAAACGCCGCGCGGAGGCCATCGACCTGCGCATGGCCGCCTTCAACCGCCTCAGCCAGCAGCGTTACCGCTATCAGACGGAGCTGCGCGGCCGTCGGCCGGAAATTGTGAAAGCTTACTGCGATGCGATCAATGCCGCGCATGCGGGCGGTCGCTTCTCCGAGTTCGCCGGTCAGAGCGCCGACTTCGCGCCGCGCTGTGTGGAGACGCGGTTCTTCTTCGGCACCGAATCGCTCTACAAGCCACGGCGCACGAAATCGCCCGTCGATCTGCGTTTTGGCGAAACCGGTGCCTCGAAGCAAAGCGAGGACGACGTGCTCGCCGCGTGGAAGGAGCGCCAGCGCCTCGCTCTCACGCCGCAACGTGCCGCACGACTCGTGGCAAAGCTTTTGCCCGCCAAAGGCCGCACCACAAGCACCGAGGACATCACCCTCGAAACCACCGACGACCTGCTCGATCTGCTCGCCGCCGTGGCCTACGAGCACGCGCCCGCTCTCGCCGGCAAACGTGTCCGCTGGAGCGTGGACGGCTTCCGCCGCCGCAACGGCCTCGAACCGCACATTTTGGAGCACGACGAGATCGCCGGGCATCGCGTGGAGCGATTTGCGATCACAAGAGAAGGTTGAGCAAACCCAGCACCACGCCATCATCGCCGCCCCCATGACCTCCGCCCCTTCTGATCCGCTTTGGCCGCGCTCCTTTTGGAGCGACGTGCCGGATTCGGATCGGGCGGCGCTGCGGGAGGTGCTGGCGGAATTGCTGGGGCGTGGGGTGTTGCTGGGCGATGAGGGCGGCGGACGGGAGCTGTATCTGCTGGCTCGCGATCACTACCGCACGCACGTGGAGGACTACCTCGCGCCGCTGGCGCTGGAGTTGATCGTCGATGAGGAGCGCTCGCTGCTGCAGGCGAGACCGCGCACGGAGTCGTGCCTGCTGTTGGGCCGTTTTGACAAGGACGAGACGCTCGTGCTGCTGGCGCTGTGGCGGCTTTACGATGATGAAATCAGCACTGGCAGCCAGGAGGCGGTCATCGTGACCGTGGACCAGCTCTGGGCCGCGCTGAAGGTGTACTTCGACAAGATCAGCACGCCGGAAAAATCGCAGATCGAGGCCTGCCTGGCCCGCATCCGCCGTCATCGCCTCATCCGCACGCTGAGGCCCGAGGGCATGACGCAGGCGGGCGAGATGCAGATCGAGATTTTGCCCTCGCTGGCCCGCGTGATCCCGTTTGATGACATCGCCGCGTGGCAGCAGCGCGTGGAGCAGTATCAGCCGGTCAAAGACAGCGCGGAAGACGGGGAGGTGGCTGCATGAGCGCCCCGCGCATCACCTTGAGCCGCATCCTCGCGGTGAACTGGTATGGCTACCGCCAGTTCATCGACGTCTCCGGCCTCTCTCTCATCACCGGCGCGAATGGCAGCGGCAAGAGCGCGCTGCTCGATCTCATCCAGTTCGTCATGCTCGGCGAGCAGCAGAGCAAGTTCAACAAAGCCGCCGCCGGTGCAGGCAGCGGTCGTTCGCTGCGCGGCTACTGCCTGTGCGACACGAACACGACCGGTCGCGATGGCGCGGAGCGCTACCTGCGGCCCAGCAGCGTCACGCTCGCCGCGCTGGAGTTCACCTGGCCGCTGCAATCCGGCGAGAGCGAGCCGCGCCGCGAGACCTGGGGTGCACGCATCGAGTATGAAAGCCCCACGGCGAAGCCTTCGACGATCTGGTTCCGCACCGGACGCCGTCTCGCGTGGCAGGATTTCCTCAACAGCGACGCCGGACCGCAGGCGATGCAATTCCTGCCCGAGGATGAATTCCGCACCCGCGTGAAGCGCGAGCTCGACGGCGATGTGTGGGATCGCCAGCAAACTTACCGCGATGAGATGGCGCTGCGCAGCCACCTCGGCTTCGACGCCGAGCAGATGGCGAAGACGCTGCCGCGTGCGATGGCCTTCGAGCCGGAGAGCAACTTCGAAAAATTCGTGCGCGAGTTCCTGCTCGAGCCCGGCATGCCGGATGTGAAGGCGGTGAAGGCCAGCGTCGATGCGCATCGTCGGGCGCAGGAGCGACTGGAGAAAATGTACGACCAGCTTGAGCGCCTGAAGCGCATCTCCGCGCATCATCAGGACTGGCTCACATCGAAACGCGAGTCCGCACTCTACTCGCACCTCAGCGATGCTTTGAAGCACGAAGAAGCCCTCGAAGGCCTCAATCGCCGCCGCGCCGAACTCGAAGACAAACGCGCCGAGCACTCCGAGAACCTGCAAGCGCACGAGCAGGCCATCCGCGAGCGCGAACGCCTCGAACACGCCGAGGAATCCGCCCGCGCCGCGCTGGGTGACAAGGCCTTCAAGCTCGAAGAGATCGACCGCCGCCGCCGCGAGCTCGAGAGCGAGATCGAGCGACTCAACGCGGCCTCCAGCAGCCTGCATGATCGCATTCGCGCCCATCTGCGCCGCTGGCAGGATTGGCAGCTCCACGCGTCGCGTCTTGGCCTGCAAAATCTCGACGAGGCCTCCGCCGCCATCTCCGCGATGCAGAGCAAGGACGAGAGCAAGGCGCTCGCTGCCGCACGCGATACCGCGCGTGCCTACATGCGGCTGAAAGACGAGGCGAACGAGCAGCTCCAGCCCGTGCTCGCCCGCCTCAGCGAGCATGAACTGCGCAAGGCCGCGCTGCACAAAGACCTCGCGCAGCTCCGCGAAGGCCACGCCACGCCCTCGCCGCTGCTCAATGCGCTGCTTTCCCGCGGACAAAAAGCCGTCGCGCTCGGTCGCGTGGTCGAGGTGAAGGCCAGCGCCGAAAAATGGTGGCCGCTCATCGAGACCGTGCTCGGCATCCATCGCCGCGCCGTCATTCCCGAGGACTTCCGCGCCGCGTGGGATCAGGCGCAGCAGACGCAGAATCCGCACGAGCCGCTCATTCATCCCGAGGAAGCCGCGCAAACCACCACGAAGGTCCTCAAAGGCTCGCTGCGTGAGATGGTGGAGACCAAACACGATCTCGCCGGCAAGGTGCTCGATCACCTACTCGGCGGCATCGTCGCCGTGAACAAGGCCGCGCAGCTCGATAAGCATGAGCGGGCGATTTCGCTCGATGGCTGGCTCAAAGATCCGCCGCGTCGTGTGAAGCTCACGCCTGAAAAAGAGCTCACGCTCGGCGAGGAAGGCCTGCGCCGCCTCCGCGACCTGCGCGAGAACGAGCTTCGCGAGACCGATGCCGTCATCGAGGAGGTGCGCAGCGATTGCGATGACCTCCGCGCCTTTTTAAACCGCGGTGCCGAAGGCCATCTCGACCGCTTCACCGCGCCCGAAGGGGCCGATGAGGTCCAGCGCCTGCCCAAACTGCGCGAAGAACTCCGCGAGCTGCAAGAGACCTGGAACCTCCTCGCCACGCCAGACCACGAGAAGGCCATGGAAAACCTCCGCGTGCAAAAAGCCACGCTCAAAGGCATCCACGAACGCATCGGCAGCCTCAAGACGGCCATCACCGCTTTCACGCTTGAGCAATCGCGACTCGAAGAAGCCATCCAGGAGGATGTGTTTCAGGAAGAACAGACCCGCATCGCCCGCCAGGCCTCGCGCATGCTCGTGCATGGTTTTTCCGACGACGAGATCACCACGCGCATCACCGCCGAACGCCAAAAGGCCACGAGCTGGCGCAAATCCATCGAAATGGCCGCCGCGCTCGCCATTCAGCTCGATACGCGTGCGCAAGAGGCACGCCGCCTGCGCGATGAGCAGCGTCGCGAGCTCGTCACCGTGCACGCCGACCTCGGCGATGCGCTCGATGCCGACGCGGAGGACAACGCCGCCTTTGACCAGCGTCGCGAAGACCTCGAAACGCATGAGCTGGAGCGCTTCAAGACTGCCGCCGATGAAGCGCGGAAGGAATGGGAGGATCGTTTGCAGCATCAGGTGCTCGACGTGCTGCGTGAAAAGCTCAGCGAGGCCGACCGCACCAAGCGCGAGCTGAACCGCGCCATGGATCACGAGATCGGTGGCTGGCGTTACCAGCTCACCAGTCGTGCCGACAAGGCCCACAGCGCCATCTGGACGCTCGTCGAAAAAGGCCTGCCCAGCGGCAGCGAGATGGAGCTCTTCAACGCCGCCGGCCGCGAGGACATCGAGCGGGCCAAGGCCGAGCTCATGGCCGCCATCGACGCCGCCGACAACCCCGAGGACAAGCGCCACCAGCGCATGCTCGACTACCGCTACTACCATCACTGGGACATCGAGGCCAAGCCCGCCGGTCGCGGCGATGCCGCTGCGATCAGTTTGAACAAAAGCGCCAAGAAACAGAGCGGTGGTGAAAACCAGGCCCCCTTCTTCGTCGCCACGCTCGCCGCCTTCCGTCGCGTGTATGACCTCGGCCGCCGCGAGGAGCAGCAGAATCTCGGCCTCGTCGTCATGGACGAAGCCTTCAGCAAACTCAGCGGCGACCGCATCGACGACTGCCTCGCCCTCGCCCGCAACTTCGGCCTCCAGCTCATCATGGCCTTCCCCGAAGACCGCCTCCCCACGATGTTCCAACACGCCGACACCGTGGTCCAATGCCGCGTCGAACGCAGCTACGACGAAGCCACCGAGCAGATCCAAAACATCGAAAACTGGGTCGTTCGAGTGGAAGGCTCCAGGCTCGCGGAGCTGATGGAGTGAAAGTGATGCGGGCACTCCTGCCCGCAGACGCATGATTCCCATTGCGGGCAGGAGTGCCCGCATCACTCATCATCCATGCTCTGGCTCCAAACCCTGCACGAACAATGGATGACCGCCCGGAAACGACGGGTGGAGGCATCGGTGCGGGCATTTCGCCGAGATTGGGAGACGCTGCTCGATGACGCAGGCCTCACCTCCGCGGAAGAACGTCAGGCAGCCCAACGAGACGCTGAGAAGCTCCCGCTCAAACTCATCCCCTTCCGACACAAGCCGCGATTCATCGACAAAATCGAAGTCCCCCTCGAATCCGAAGCCTGGCTCCATGCCCAGTTTGGCTCGCAAACCGGCGCGGAAGCTCAACAAGCCGCGTTGGCCGTGGTGGAGCAGTTTTCAGCCAAAAGTCATCCACTGCTTCCCGAGGCCTGGAACGCTCTTTTGAGCCGCTTGAAGGCCGAATTCGCCCTTCCGCATGCCGTGGAGCCGTTTCGATGGCGCGAGGCCAACCGCGTCGAAGAAATCTTGAAGCTGCTTTTCGACCTCACGAGCCGCGAATGGCCCGAAGGCACGCTGATCCGCGATGCGAGCACGCAAATCGGGCGCGACTCCAAATACCTCGAAGCGCAGCAAAGCTTCATCGAACGGGCGCTGGAGTTGCTGCTCGGCCGCGAGACGCCGTTGGAGGCGCTCGGCATTCAGACAAGCAATAGCGTGCTGCATTACAGCGGCCCGCTCGTGCTGCATTTCGACGATCACAGCAAGCCGCTCGACCTCCGCTTCGAGTCCACGCTCTCCGTCGCCGAGCTGGAGCGTGCCACGCGCCTCACCACGACCGCGCAGCGACTCCTGACCGTCGAGAATCGCAAGACCACCTTCCTCCAGCTCACGCGTGCCGATGTCACACGCAGCACCCTCATCGTCGCCACCTCGTTCCCCACGCAGGCCGTGCGTTTCCTCCTGCAAAAACTGCCTCCCGATCTGCCCCACCATCACTTCGGCGACACCGATCCCGCCGGCTGGGACATCCTCCGCAAACTCCGCGAGGTCTCCGGCCGCGCCGTGCATCCCTTCCACATGCACTGGCGTCCCCAATCCAACGCCTCACTCCTCACCCAACGCGATCAGCAGATCCTCTCGCGATTGCTCGCCGATCCCCGCATCATCGACTGCCACGCCGAACTTCAGGCCATGCGCGAAGCCGGAAACAAAGGTGACTTCGAGCAGGAAGCCCTCGGCAGACCGACTTTGGAGCAGTGGCCGTTTTATCCGTGAGGGCTCACTTCTTCTTCGCCTTCAAACTCGCCAAGTAGGCGACGACGTCGCGGATTTCCGTCTTCGTGAGGATACCGAGCATCGGTGGCATGACGCTGATGGGCGGGGTGCGGGAGGCGATTTGATTCAGCGGCACGGTTTGGAGTTTTCCGTCGGGGAGTTTGAGGCGGATGGTTTGGGCGTCTTCTTTGTCGAGGATGGCGGAGAGGGTTTTGCCGTCTTTGAGGGTGAGGGTGATGAGGCCGTAGCCGGGGGCGACGGTGGCGAGTGGGTTCAGGAGGGACTCGAGGATGTATTTTCGGTCTTTGCTGCTGCCGATGGTTTTCAGGTTGGGGCCGACCTGGCTGCCTTCTTTGGCTTCGATGGTGTGGCAGGCGATGCAGTTGGCACCGAGGTGGTTGGTGGCGATGTCGCGGCCGCGGGTGACGTCGCCGCCTTCGAGGAGTTCAGTGTTTTGGGTTTGGAGGGCGGCGAGCTTGGGTTTGAGGCTTTCGCGGGTGGCGGCGGCTTCGAGGATGTCGAGCTGGATGGCGGCGGGGGCTTTGTTGGCCGCGAGGAGGTCGAGCCACTCGGTGATGACGGTGTCGTCTTTCGATGAAGCGAGCAGCGAGAGGGCGAGTTGCTTCGTGGTGGTATCGGCTTCCTTCAAAGCGGTGGCGGCGGCGGTGATGGCGCGGTCGGGGTGATGGGCGAAGAGCTGCGTGAGGGCTTCGCGACGGAGTTCGGCGGGGGATTTTTTGTCCAAGGCGAGATCGAGCGAGGGACCGAAGTCGCCAGTGCTGGTGAGCATCTTTAATGCGCCGGCGCGGAGGCTGGCGCGGGCTGTGACATCGGCGACGATGCTTTGGAGCACGGCGGGCTCGACGCGAAGCTGGAGCTGCATGAGCAATTCGACGGCCTTGGCCTTGAGCTGGCCGTCGGTGAGGTCGAGCAGGGAGTCGAGACGCGATTGGACGAGCGCGGCGAAGGCTTTGGCATCGCGCGGGGCGTATTCATGCGCGTGGCCGTCGATGCGGTCGAGTCGCGGCGGATTGGTGAAGACGAGCAGAAGGTCGAGGGCCTCGCTTTGCAGCGCGGAGGGCTTCAACGCGGCTTGGATGAGCGGTTCGGCGATGCCGAGGCGCAAACAGGCGTTCAGACCGCGGCGCGAGAGTCGCGTGGTGAGCGCAGGAAGAGCCTCGGGGATGCCGGCGTCGTCGTGAATCGCTCGTTCGGCTTCATCGGGGAATTTGGTGAGGAACTCGGCGACCTTCGGCGAACGCTGCCTGGCGAGCGCGAGGAAGCTGCAGAGGCTTTTGTCCTTCACGAGCACCTTCGCGTCGGCGCAGCCCGCGAGGCCGGTGACGATGGCGTGGCGCATGAAGGGATCGTTTTGCTCTTTGGCGGCGAGTTGGAGGAGTTTCGGGGTCGCGGCGGGGTCTTGGAGCTTGCCGAGGGCGATGGCGGCGTGGAAACGAACTCGTGAGATGTTAGAAGTGAGAAGTGAGATGAGCTCGGGGACGCGTGTGGTGCCGTCGCCGAGGGTTTTGGCGGTTTGGGTGAGGACCTCGGGATCGGGGTCGGTGAGGAGTTTGGTGAAGGTGGCGGCTTCGAGCTTTTTGGCGCGGAGACCTTGGCCGAGGCCCCAGATGGCGTGGATGCGGGCGAGTTGATTGGCTTTCTTGTCGGTGGCGATGGCTTCGAGGGTTTTGAAGTCGTTGTTTTTCACCAGCGCGAATTGGGCCTGCAAACGGACGCGTTGATCGGGATGGGACAGATGAGACGGATGCGACTGATGAGGGTTGGCGAGCAGTTTGGCCGTTTCTTGACGCTCGGTGCTGTTTTGGCCGGTGGGATCGTCGGCGAGCCAGATGTGGCCGACTTCATCGAGGGGATAACCGCCGCTCCAGTCGGCGACGAGGAGGCCGCCGTTGTTCGCGAAGCACAGGCCGATGCCCATGAGGCCGCTGTGGATGACGCGTTCGTTTTTCATGACGAAGGACGCGCCGCTCGGAGCGAGCTGGAAGGCGGTCATCGCGCCGCTGGGGAATTGATCGAGGATGAAGTGACCGCGCAACGAGGCGCCGAGCGCGGTGCCGGGCTCGTGCGCGAAGCCGGCGGGGCCGTTCGAGTAGTTTTGCAGCGGCGGGGTGATGAAAAGCGGCTGCCCGGCATGCGCGGGCTTCCACAGGCCTTCGAGGATCCAGCGGCTGTGCTCTTTTTGATACTGATGGCCGCAGCGCCAGCCGGAGTCGCTGCGCTCGGTGATATAGACGAGGCGTTCTTTTTCGCCGGGGAGGTCGGCGTCGTTGTCCACGCCGAAAAGATTGCCGAAGTCGTCGAAGGCGACCTCCTGGATGTTGCGCAAGCCGTGCGCGAAGACCTCAAAGCCGCTGCCGTCTGGCTCGCAGCGCATAACACAGCCTTCGTGCGGGTAAAACCACTTCACGCCCTCTTTGCTCGTCACGTTCACGCCTTTGTCGCCGATGCTCCAGTAGATGCGCCCATCGGGGCCGATGCGCGGGCCGTGCATGTCATGCCCGGCATACGCGATGTGCATGCCGAAGCCATGCGCGATGACTTCACGCTCATCGGCGACGCCATCGTCATTCGTGTCGCGCAGGCGCACGAGATCGGGCGCGACGGTGACGTAAACCCAGCCGTCGTGATACAAAATGCCTGCGGCGATGCCGGTGACGACGCTGTTGAAGCCTTCGGCGAAGGTGGTCATTTTGTCGGCGGTGCCATCGCCATCGGTATCGCGGAGCTGGTAGATGCGCTCGCTGTGCACGGTGAGGTCCTTCCAGTCGATGGAGCCGTCTTGGTTGTGATCTTTGAGCCCGCCGCGTGGCAGGCGCAGTTTGCCCGGTGCGAGCTCGCGCTTCAGGAAGGCCTCTTTTTCCTCCACGCTGGTCAGCGAGACGTCATCGGCGATCCACATCGAGTGCTCGCGGATGTCGAGATCGGCCACTTTGCGCCGCGTGGTGGCGGCGACATAGACGCGGCCTTTCTCATCCGTGGTCACGGCGACGGGATCGGGCACGTTGAGATCGCCGGACCACTTGTGGAGTTCGAGGACGGACTTCGGCGCGGGCTTGGCGGCGGCTTTTTTCTCCGCGGCGGCGCAAGGCAGCGCCAGCAGCGCCGCGAGGGCGATGAGCGTGGGTTTTTTCATGAAATCGGGGGATCGAGAGAACACAGCGGGCGCGTTTGTTCTTGCCGCGTCGGAGCGGACTCGTCAAAGTCACGCTTCGTTCGCCACGGCGAATCCGATTCACGAAACTCCAACCCAACATCCACCCATGTCTCAAATCGTTCCTCTCATCAGCTCCGGCGTGGCCGGTCCTCTCGGCGTGCTGCACCTTCCGCGCCTCTGGCAGAAGGCCTCCCTGGCCGCCGCCGGCAAGCTGCATCCTGACTATCCCGGCTGCGGCAAGGGCTACGACGGCATGACGCTGGCCGCCCTCGGCATCGACGAGGCGAAGTTCCTCGAATTCATCGCCACGAAGCCCAGCTACACGCAGCTCGAGGCCTGGGTGCGCTCCTACCCCGGCGTGAAGCTCACCAAGGGCGACATTTACAAGCACAACGCCGCCATCCGCGGCTACATCCACGGCGATGACGTTCGCAAAGGCATCCTCGACGCCTGCGGCCTTGCCGACGACGGCAGCGTGAACCCCGGCGCGGTCGATCTCAACAACCTCGACGACTGGAACACCTTCTGGGCCGCCGAGATCAAGGCGTAAGCGGATTTTCATCCAAACGAAGGCGCAGGGCGATGAGCTCTGCGCCTTTTCGTTTGTCACGCGGCAAAAAAAGAGCCCCGGTACGCTTTCACGGGCCGGGGCTTTTGTGGGTGGAATCAAGGATGCATCAGACGATCTCGACGGGCTGCATGCCGAGCTTCGCGTAGTCCTCGGCCTTGTAGCCGGGGATGGCGATGGGATACCAGCCGTTGGCGTCCGGTTTGACGGGGGCTTCCGTCTCGGGCGTCACGATGGCGGGCATGTGCTGCACCTTGGAGTTGAGCGCCTCGTCCCAGCTGATCTCCTTGCCGGAGTAGGTGGCCATGCGGCCCATGATGGCGGTCATGGTGCTCTCCGCGCCGTAGTAGGCGTTGTTGAGCGGCTTGTTGTTGAGGATGGCGTCCTGGAGCGTGTCGTGCTCGACCTGGTAGGGGTTCGGATCGCCGCCGTTGCCACCGCCTTTCTTGCCCTTGCCCTTCGCCTTGGCCTCGTCGCCACCGCGGGCGGCGCGATACTTCCAGATGGTGTTGCCCTTGTGATCGTTGGCGTAGCACTTGCCGCTGTTGTCGAGGTACACCTTGCCCTTGGTGCCGGTGAATTCCTCACGCACGTCCGGCTTGGTGTTGCTCTGGTGACGGCACTGGCTGTTGACGCGCACGCCGTTGGCATAGGTGAACTCGACGTAGTGGTGGTCGTAAATCTGGCCCCACTTCTTGTCCACACGCTGCTGACGGCCGCCCATGCCGGCGGCGGTCTCCGGATGGCCGCCGATGAACCAGTTGGCGACGTCGATGTTGTGAATGTGCTGCTCGTTGATGTGGTCGCCGCACAGCCAGGTGAAGTGATACCAGTTGTTGCACTGGTACATGAGCTCGTTCATGCCCTCTTTGCGGTCGCGGAACCAGATGCCGCCGCCGTTCCAGTAAACCTGGCCGGAGACGATGTCGCCGATGATGCCCTGTTCCTTGACCTGCTTCAGCGCGTCGAGGTAGCAGTTCTGGTAGCGGCGCTGGAGGCCGACGACGACCTTGAGCTTCTTCTCATCGGCCACTTTGGCCATTTCGAGCACCTTGCGCACGCCGGGGCTGTCCACAGCGACGGGCTTCTCCATGAAGACGTGCTTCCCGGCGTTAATGGCGGCCTCGAAATGATAGGGGCGGAAACCCGGAGGCGTGGTGAGGATGACGAGGTCGCAGGAGTCGATGACTTTCTTGTAACCCTCGACGCCGTCATAGATGCGGTCATCGACCTGGACGCGCTCGGCGTGCTTGTTGCGGATGTTGGAAAGGGCTCCCTCGGCTTTTTCCTTGAAGGCATCGCACACGGCGTGGAGCACGAAGTTGGCGTTCGGCGTGGTGAGCGCCTGATCGGCCGCGCCCGAGCCGCGGCCACCGGAGCCGATGAGGCCGATTTTGACTTTGTCGCTGCCCGCTGCCCAGGCGGACTGGGCGACGGTGAGAGCGCTGGCGGCAGCGGTGGTGCCGATAAACTGGCGGCGCGAGGTGGGCGCGGGTGTGGTTGGTGTGTTCATGATGCGATTTGGGGAGAGAATGAACGATGGTGGAGTTGCGGTTCTGTGCGCGAATCCTGCGAGTTTCAGGCCAGCGCCTTCTTGATGACCTGGATGCCCTCTTCATACACCTGCTCGGTGCTCGGGAAGAAGTCACGCCAGACGCGGGTGGCGGCGGCGAGGTCCGGCAGGGCGCTGCCGAAGGCCTCGATGGTCATCCAGCCATTGTAGCCGATCTTTTTGAGATGCTGGATCTGCTCGGTGAGGTTGATGTGGCCGCGACCGGGCGTGCCGCGGTCGTTTTCGGAGATGTGCACGTGGTTGAGCTTGCCGGAGGCAAAGACGGTGTCGATGGCGGCGATGGGGTTCTTTTCTTCGATGTTCGCGTGGAAGGTGTCGTACATCGTGCCGAAGTTCGGGTGATCCACGCGCTTCACATAGCTGGCGGCCTGCTCCATCGTGTTGAGCAGGTGGCTCTCGAAGCGGTTCAGCGCCTCGATGGCGCACTTCACGCCTGCGGCCTGCGCGACCGGCGCGATGGCGCGATGCACCTCGGCGGCGTGGTTGAGTTCGGTTTCCGTAGGGAACGCACCCGTGAACTGGCCCAGCACCTGGTAGTAAGGTCCGCAAAGGGTCTGCACGCCCGCATTGTGGCAGCACTCGATCACGCGCTTCAGATGGTCGATGGCACCCTGGCGGTTCGCGGCGACGGGGGAGATGGCGTTGTGCGCCTCATCCGGCAAAACGGTCACGGCGGTGCACTCGAGGCCGTTGTCTTTCAGCACCTTGCCGATGGCGGCGAAGTGGGCGGGGTTGCTCACATCGAAAATCGGCAGCTCGACGCCGTCGTAGCCGGCCTTCTTGAGTTTTTCGATGGTGGGGTAGTTGGCCTCGGTGACGTGGCCCGTGTACAAGAGGAGGTTAAATCCGATTTTCATGAGAAAGGGCGGCCAAGCTAGGGACGGGCCGCTGGAATGGCAAGAAAAGAAGACAAGGGCCGGAGCAGGCCGGAAAACGCTTTCGCGGCTTTCTTCCCATGCCGCATCTTCCCTTGAAAACCCGACCTCCTCCCGCATCATGACCCCTCGTATGACGAAAACCGCACGTTTCCTCACCTTCGCCGCCTGTTTGAGCCTCGTGGGCTGCCAGAACCCCAATGATCCTGCCGCGAATGTGAGCGAC
The DNA here is from genome assembly GCA_015075365.1 of Verrucomicrobiaceae bacterium. GTDB lineage: Bacteria > Verrucomicrobiota > Verrucomicrobiia > Verrucomicrobiales > Verrucomicrobiaceae > Prosthecobacter. Next base: position 1,352,402 of record JABTUN010000001.1, on the reverse strand, counting down.
CCCTACGCCTCGAATTACAACGACGGCTTTTACAACCCCTATCCAGGCCAGGGAGGCACCATGCAGCGTGGATCGAGCCAACCCTCCTACCAGACGCCGCCGCCTGCCGAAAACGTGGCCGAGCAACCGCCGCCGCCGGACCCCTACGCCTTTGGCAAGCCCTCCAGCGGCTCCAGCACCACGAGCAGCAAGCCGAAGACCGTCGCCAGCAGCTCGTCGAAAAAACCCACGACGTCCTCCTCCAAGTCCAAATCGACTTCCTCGGCCTCGAAGTCCAAATCCAAGTCCTCCAGCGGCTCCCGCCACACCGTGGCGAAGGGCGACACGCTCTATGGCATCGCGTTGAAGAAAAAGACCACCGTGGCCAAGATCAAGGCCGCCAACGGCCTCAAGAGCGACCTCATCCGCCCCGGCCAGACGCTCAAAATTCCCTGATCGAGATTCTTCTCGAATAGACATGCGCCCTCCGGCGTCAGAACCACCGCCTTTCTCCGAAACAAATGTCCGCCGCCGCCCCTGCCGCGACCGATCCCGTCGAGCCGCTCGATGTCGATCTCGTCAAACGCAGCCAGGCGGGAGACACGCGTGCGTTCGACCTGCTCGTCACACGCTACCGGTCGAGGATCTACGCCATGACTTACCATCTCGTCCAAAATGAAACCGAGGCTTGGGACCTCGCGCAGGAGGCCTTCATCAAGGCCTGGCGCGCCCTGCCGAATTTCAAGCTGGACGCGGCTTTCTACACCTGGCTCTACCGCATCGCCCACAACGTCACCTACGACTGGCTGCGCAAAAAAAAGATCCAGGGAGACGGCGAGTTCGACGACGAGCGCACCGAGCACCGCGCCATGCCCGGCTCCCGCACCGCGCCGCAGGGCTTTGACGCGCCGGACCGCGCGATGAAGCGCCAGGAACTCGGCAAACGCATCCAAGACGCCATCGCCCGCCTCTCGCCCGATCACAGACAAGCCATCGTGCTCAGAGAGATCGAGGGATTGTCGTATGAAGAGATCGCCGAGGTGATGAAATGCTCGCTCGGCACGATCATGTCCCGCCTGTTTTACGCCCGCAAGAAACTCCAGGAAATGCTCAAAGACACTTATGAAAACCCCGTCTGACGAAAACCACGACCTCATCCGCTGGCTCGACGGTGAAATGACCCCCGCCGAACGCAGCGCGTTCGAGGCCACGCTCAAAAACGACCCGGAACTTGCTGCCGAGGCCGAATCCATGCGCCAATTGAGCGAAAACCTCAAAGCGCACCTCCCTGCCGAGATGCCCGTGCCGCACGCGGACTTCTTCAACTCGCAAATCCAGGTTCGCATCGCCCAAATGGAGGCCGACGAGGCCCGCGAAGGCCGCAAGTCGGCTGAATCGACCGCCGCCTGGCTTTCCTGGCTGCGCATGCCCTGGCTCGCCGGCGCGGCCGCGGCCGCGTTTGCCGTCGCGGGCTTGGTCTGGATGCAAACAAGCCCCACCGGCGGTGCAAGCACCATTGCCAGCACTTACACGCCGAATCCCGCCGTCCACGCCCAGGTTTTTCATTCCACGGAAGCCGGGGCCACGGTGCTGATGCTCGACGGCCTCGAGCCCATCCCGGCGGAGAAAAAAGTGGCCGGCTTCCGCGTCCACCATGCCGAATCCGATGCCGGAGTGGCCACAACAACCCTGTTTGACGAAAACGGCGTTGTTCTGGCTGTCGTGGCCCTCAACGCCCTGGGACAGCCGCAAGTGCTGAAATGACGAATCCCGAAATCCGAATGACGATGGACCTCCCAACACCGAAGACCATCTGGCAAGGCAGGCTTCTGCTCCTGCTGTGTTCGTCATTCGTGCTTTCGAATTCGTCATTCTGCCCGGCCCAACAGCCAGAAGCCATTCCCGCGAAAAAGCCCGCCACTGATGGCAAGGTCTGGGGCGCGCTTGTCTATGCCACAACCGACGCCGCCAAGCTCACCGGCAGCACGGAAAAGGCCCCCGACAGCCAGAAAGACCTCTCCTCCCGCCTCGCCAAGGTCTTCAAGCCCTACACCCACTTCGAAATCATCGGCCAGCATCTCCAGGATGTCTTCCGCGAGTATGAGTCCTGGGTCGTGCCCTCCCGTGACTTGTTCCTCAAAATCGACTCCAAAGGTCCCGCCGTCGGCGGCGGCATGGATCTCCATCTCCAGGTATGGCGTGAGCAGCAGGTTCTCGTCAAAACGGACGCGGTGCTCCGCCCCGGCAGCCCCCTCTTCATCGGCGGGCCCAAGTGGCGGGACGGCCAGCTTCTCTTCGTCCTCGATCTGGCGAAGAACTAACAGGCTGCTGAAAAATGGCTGTGGAAGCAGTTTCGGAGCGCGGCGGCTGGTGCGGGCGCTATCGAAGGAGATAACGCCAAACCAGCCAACAAAGCAGACGCCGCCGCCCCGTCCGAAAAGGCGACACATGCGTTTTTCAGCAGCCTGTTAGGCCGTTTCTCAAAAAGAATGTCTGAAATGACCGGCGAGCGCGGCGGCTTCAGTGGCAAGGAAAGAGCGAGGAGGCTATTGGAACAATAGCTGACGAGCGAATGACGCCGCCAATGGGGCTGCCCCGCCGCCGGGAATCTGACAGACATTTTGAGAACCGGTCTAAGCCCGCGGCTTCTTCTTTTGAGCTTTCCTCACGGCCTTTTGGACGAGCGGCCAGTCGGGATGATCCGTGCGGGACGATTTCATGAGCGTTTCCGCGCGGGCCACCAGTTCCGGCCGGGAGGCTGCCAGATCGGTCTGCTCGCCCGGATCGTTCTCGAGATCGTAGATCTCCACAGGCTTCTGCGGGCCGTTGCGGACGGCTTTCCAGTTCCCGAAGCGCACGGCTTGAAGGGAGGTTCCTTCGTGAAGCTCCCAGTAAAAGTAATCACGTGATGGCGTGGGGCCACCCTGGAGGTGGTTCACCAGGGAAAGGCCGTCGGTGTGGCATTCCACGGGGATTTTCGCGCTAGCAAGCCCGGCGGCGGTGGGCAGGAAATCCCAAAACGCCCAGGGTTCATCGCTCACACGGCCTGCCGGCACTTTGCCGGGCCACCAGGCGAGCGCGGCCTGGCGGAGCGCACCCTCGTAGAGGCCGCGCTTGTAGCCCCGCAGGCCGTTGGAAGCCTGATTGAAGAGCTTTCCCATATCGGACTTGGGATCGAAAGAGGAGCCATTGTCACCCGCGATCATCACGAGCGTGTTTTGATCGAGTTTCAGCTCCCGCAGCAAATCGAGCAGGCGGCCCACGTCACTGTCCAGGCGTGTGACCATGGCGGCGTAGTTTTTCTGGGTTTCGGACCACGGCCTGTCCTTGTAGATGCCCTGGTCGTCGATCTCGAACCGGCCGTGAGGCAGCGTGATCGCGTAGTAGAGGAAGAACGGCCCGCGCTGCTGATCGCGCACCCATTTGAGCGCCTCGTTGGAGATGAGCTCCTGCGCATAGGTTTTGCCCACGCCTTTGCCATCATTACCGGGCAGGTCGAAGCGTTTGTCGTCGTTGTAAAGGTAGGCGGGGAAGTAGCTGTGGGCATGCCGCTGGCAGTTGTAGCCGAAAAAGTGGTCGAATCCCATCTTCAGCGGGCTGCCGCTCGTGTCGAACATGCCCATGCCCCACTTCCCGCACGCGGCGGTGGCATAGCCGGCGTCTTTCAGGACCTTTGCCACGGTGATCGTGCCCTCAGGCAGCGGCTTCTGACCCTCCGGCTGCACCTCGCGATTGGCGCGGATGGGGCAGTGGCCGGAATGCAGCCCCGTCATGAGCACAGAGCGAGACGGCGCGCACACGCTGGTGCCACAGTAGGCCTGGGTGAACCGCGTACCCTCCCGCGCCATGCGATCCAGGTGCGGAGTCTGGATGATCTTTTGCCCGTAGCAGCCCAGGTCACCCTGCGCGAGATCGTCGCACAGGATGAAAATGATGTTCGGGCGGGCCGGCGCGGACGCCGCCATCAAGAGGATGCAGAAAAGAACACGGATCATGGGATGCGATCCAACGGCAGGGCATGCCGCTCATTTCAAGACATCAGCCGGCAACTCACGCGCGGGGCTTTTTCGCCAGAAGGCCGATCAGCAGCCGCTCCAGCACCAGCTTCGGGTCCAGCGAGGTGGTCACGAGCTTCACATTCGCATCCAGGCAGGCTTTGAAGCCCGCGTGCAATTCTTCCAGGCTGAAGTTCCCGGTCTCCGGGATCGCCAGGAACAGCGGGTAGGCGTTGAAGCCGGTGCCGTCCTTCTTGCGCGGCAGGTGGGCGGTGGCGGAGGAGGGCAGCCCCTCCAGCGAGGTGCAGAAGCCCTGGTAGTTGAACTTGTTCAGCTTGTAGCGGCTGCCCAGGTCCTTGATGAGCAGGAGGCTGCGCACGCGCGGCACGATGGCTGCCAGCAGCAGCCCGATGGCGTTCTGCCCTTGGTACATCAACGTGCCGAGCAGCTCGAGGGCGCGCGGCAGGTCACGCTTGCCGATGGCATTGCCAAGATCCCACAGCACGCCCGCGCGGCTCATGGAGACGAGATTCTGCACGGTCTTCAGCCCGGCGCGGCGGCGCTCCCCCAGGAACAGGTCGATCTTTTCCAGCTCGTTCTCCAACTGCCGCGTGTCATCGCCCGCCATCTGCACCAGCAGCTCCAGCGCGCCGGATTCAAACGTGATGCCCATGTCCCGTGCCTTCTTGGAGGCCATGGCCAGCACCGGCCCCTCCCACCCGGCCTTGGACGTGTCCGGCTTGTCAAAGACCTCCATGTTTGCCAGCTTCGAGATGCGTTTGAACGCCGTGCGCCGCTTGTCGATGCCGGTCGTGCTGATCACAAACCGCACATCCGGCCCCAGGCCGCTCTCCACCACGTTCAAGATTCGCTCAAAACCCTCCACCGCCGCCTGCGCGCGCCCGGTCTGCGTGTCTCCCAGGAAGTTGGCGTTCTTCAGCCACACCACCTTCGTCCCTCCAAAGAAAGGCAGCGTCTGCAGCGCCATGCACACACTGGAGCAGATGGTGCCGGCGTGCTCCGCGTTGTCCGCGGTGCCGTCGATGATGTCGTTGGAAAAGTCTCCCGCGTCCTTGGGCGTGAGCTGGCGCACCATCATCAGCGCGGCCTCCTTCACGCGCGCCTCGTCGCTGCCCATGAAGACATGGACCGCGCCGGCGGTGGCACTGGTTTTTTTGGGAGGAGGCATCGGGACTGGGAGCGGATGCTTGGCGAGGACAGGCCGCCGGGCAAGCTCCGGCAGCCCTCTTGACATTCCGCCCCGAATTTGATGAAATCCCGGCAACAACCCACTTCACACCATGAAAACACTGACTCTTCGCTCGGGTGGTATTGCAGCGGCGGCCCTTCTTTTTGCGGCCGCTTTTTTTGTCTCCGCGCCCGGCCTCCGCGCCGCCGATGACATCAACACCCTCTACCAGCAGGGCCGCGCCGCCTTTCACAAGGGCGACTTTGAGACCGCCGGCACGCTCCTCAGCCAGGTGGCGGCCGCCGCGCCCAACCATGTCGATACCCAGAACATGCTGCGCTTCATCCGGGCCAACCAGAAGGTCGCCGTCTCCACCCTCAAGAAGGACTATGCCGCCGTCGTCCTCCCGAAGCTCGACCTCCAGGAGGTCACGCTCACGGAGGCCGTGGACGGCCTGCGCATGCTGTCCAAAAATGCCTCCAATGGCAAGGTGACGCCCAACATCATCATCAAAGGCGCGGACCTGGGTGGGAAAAAGCTCTCCCTGTCCCTGGCCAACATCCCGCTGCCGGAGGCCATCGAGTATCTGGCCCAGCTCACCGGCTCCAAGGCCACGTATGAGAAACACGCCGTCGTGCTCAGCCCGGTGGCCCAGCCGCAGACCGCCTCGAAGGACAAGTGATCGTCCACGCACGCCGCCCTGTCAGCCTTTCCGCTGCGCCCACTTCCGCCCGCTCGCGAGAGCGCTGACGGTCTCTTCCACACGCCGCCGGATCGTCTCCGGCTGCCTGGCCGTGCCCACCCATGTCTTGTATTCACGTTGGTAGGTCGGCTTGAGTTGCGCAAAGAACGCCGCGGCAGTTGGGTGCTTTTTCAGCGCCTTTTCGAGCGCGGGCGGCATCGGCCACTCCGAACGCTTTTTCGGCGGCGGCGGTTTCGCCGTCACATCCGCGTCCAGGGCCACCGCCGCGTGCAGAAGGCGGCGCAGCGCCTGCGGATCAAGCTTCTCCAGCATCGTGACGCGGATGGAGAGGATGCTCGTGTTCGATCCGCCTTCCGTGAAAAGGTCGGTCATCTCCCGCAGCTCCGTGCCGCGGAAAAAAGTGATGCCGAGGTGCTTCTGGCACGCGCTCAGGCCGCACACGAGCTTCCGGCCGCTGAAACACAGCATGTGCCACTTGATCGCCTCCGTCAGATCCGGTTCCCAGCGCTGAATCCAGGTCCGCACCTGCCGCGCCATCGCCTGGGAGGCCTCCGGGGCCAGGTCGAGCCACGTTTCCGGATCGCGGGTGGGAGAGCGGGAGCAGTCCATGCTTCGATGGGCTGGACGATTCACCATCGTCCTCAAAAAAGATGGTCGGGCTGGCGGGATTCGAACCCACGACCTCTTCGTCCCGAACGAAGCGCTCTACCAGGCTGAGCCACAGCCCGCCGTTTGTCATTGCTGACGAAATCTGCGGAATTCTCACGGCGCGGAGCCGCGAGCGGGACGGATGTGTAGCCTCTCGCGGCCAAGGCGCAAGCTGGAAGATGCCCCCGCCCTGCCCCGGCGGGCCGCGCCCTCAGTCGCGGAACACGGCGGTGAGATCGACTTTGTCGCCCAGATCGGCGCTGAGTTTCACAAGGCGTGCGAGGAGGTCCTTCTTCCGGGCGGCGTGCTCGGATTGGGCGGCCAAATCGGTCATTTCGAGCGGATCGGCCTTCAAATCGTAAAGTCTCAGCACTTTGGCCTCCGGGTAGGCGATCAACTTCCAGCCTTCGTGCGTGATGGCGCGCTGGAGTTCGACGTAAGCGCCGTAAACCGACTCGTAGCGGCTTTTTTCACCGGCGAGCAGCGGTCGCAGGCTCTGGAAAAACACATGCGCGGGCCGCTCCGCGCCAGCGAGATCGAGCGCGGTGGCCATGACGTCCTGCAGGTAGATCGCGGCATCGTTTTTCGCGCCCTTGGCCACGCCGGGGCCTGCGACGAGGAAGGGCACGCGCACGCTGTGGTCATACATGTTCTGCTTTCCAAAGAGGCCGTGATGACCCACGGCGAGCCCGTGGTCCGCGGTGAAGAAGATCCACGTGTTGTCGGCCTGTCCGCTGGCATCGAGCGCATCGAGGATGCGGCCGATCTGCGCGTCGAGATGCGAGATGAGCGCGTAATACTCACGGCGATGCGTTTTCACGGCGAGCTCGGTGCGCGGCATCGGCGCGAGGTTTTCATCGCGCAGCCGGTGCGAGCAGCCGATGGAGTCTTTGTGCGGATATTCGGGCAAAAAGCTCTTTGGCATCGCCATGCGGCTCAGCGGATACAGATCGAGATACTCCTGCGGTGACTGGCGCGGGTCGTGCGGCGCGTTGAAGGCCGCGTAGATGAAAAAGGGCTCGTTTCCGGCCTTCGCGTCCTTCAGGAAGTCGAGGGTGTGATCCGCGGCGACCTCGCTCCAATGTTTCCCGCCTTCCCAAAGGCCGCCGAGCGATTTGTCGGCCGCGTTCCACGGGTCCGGCTGGCCGGTGAGCGGGCGGTTGTAGCTCTGCGGCACGGTTTTCGCCATGCCGCCACGAATGTCGCGCGTGATGTCGAAGCACTGCTCCGCCTTCGTCTGCACGTGCCATTTGCCGGTCATGTAGGTCTTGTAACCGGCCTTTTTCATGAGCTGCGGCCACAGCACGCCCGCCTGGCGCTCCTTGTCGGTCGTCTTATAGACGGAGTCGGCGCTCCACACGCTGCGCCCAGTCACAAGCATCGTGCGGCTGGCCACGCAGACCGCGCCGCTCCACGAGCCCATGTTGTAAGCGCGTGTGAAGGTGGTGCCGCGCGCGGCGAGGCGGTCGAGATGCGGCGTGTCGATGTCCGTGTGGCCAAAGGCGCGCACGGCCTCATACGTGAAATCGTCCGCGAAGAGAAACAGCACGTTCGGTTTCGCCGCGGAGAGCGGTGAAGCGACAGCAAACAGACCGAGGCAGAGGGCGGCGAGGCATTTCATGGCCCGCTTCAACGCTGCGTGACGGCGGTTCTTCGCGCTTCATCACGCGACGGGCTGATTGGAGTGTTGGAGTCGTGGAGTACTGGCCCCACACCACTCCATCACTCCACTACTCCACGGCATTCCCACGATCCGGCACGGGCACGCGCAGCGCGGGCAGATCGACCATCACGTTGCCGCTGCGCATGAGCGTCTCGCCCACCAGCAGCGCGTCCGCGCCGGCGGCGGCGAGGCGCACGGCGTCGGCGGGTGTTTTGATGCCGCTCTCGGCCACGAGGATGATGTCGTCCGGCACTTCCTCCGCCAGCGCCTCAGTGGTGCCGAGATCGACGGTGAAGCTCTTCAGGTTGCGGTTGTTCACGCCGATGATGCGCGCGTCGGTGGCCAGCGCACGCTCGAGTTCCGGCAGGTCATGCACTTCGACCAGCGCATCGAGTTGAAACGTGTGCGCCACCTCCAGCAGGTGCTCCAGCGTCGGTTGATCGAGCGCGGCCACGATCAGCAGGATGGCGTCCGCGCCGGCGACGACGGCCTCGAAAATCTGTGCCTCATGCACGATGAAGTCCTTCCGCAGGCACGGAATGCTGAGCTGCTCGCGGATCAGCGTGAGGTATTCGAGGCGGCCCTGGAAGTACTTCTCGTCCGTGAGCACCGAGATGGCCGTGGCGCCGGCTTTTTCATAGCCGCGGGCGATGGTGAGCGGATCAAAGTCGGCGGCGATCGTGCCGGCGGAGGGCGAGGCGCGCTTCACCTCGGCGATCATGCCCAGGCGCGTCGGATCGGCGCGCAGCGCGTCGTAAAACGAGCGCACGTCGTCGCGCAGGGCCGCGGCGGCGCGCAACTTCTCCGCGCGGGGCAGCAGGCGCTGCACCTCGGTGTGTTTGTGGGCGATGATTTCGTCCAGTTTGTTCATGGGGCGCGCATGGTGCCGCCGAAAGCTGCTTGTGCAACCGGCGCGATGCCCCGGTTTGGCAATCTGCCGTTGCCTTCGCCGCGCGGCCCGTGCCATGATCCGCGCCCGCTCATGAAACCGCTCTCCCTCCTCGCGTTCCTCGCCGTTCTTTCCACCGCGCATGCCGCGGTGAAGCTGCCCTCCATCTTCACCGACCACATGGTGCTCCAGCGGGACAAAGCGGTGCCCGTTTGGGGCAAGGCCGCGCCGGGTGAGGAGGTCGTCATCGAGTTCGCAGGCCAAAAGAAGACCACCAAAGCTGATGCGGGCGGCAAATGGATGGTGAAGCTCGATCCCATGCCCGCGAATGCGGAGCCGCAGGTGCTGAAGGCGGGCAACGTGAGCGTGCAGGACGTTTTGATCGGCGAAGTGTGGCTCGCCTCCGGCCAGTCGAACATGGAGTGGGAAATGCAGATGAAGCCTGACTCGCAGGCCGACATCCCGAACACCACGCATCCGAACCTCCGCCTCATCGAGGTGCCGAAAACCACCGCGCTCACGCCGCAGGACGATGTGCCCGCGAAATGGGCCCGCAGCTCGCCGGAGAGCGCAGCCACCTTTTCCGCCGTCGGTTACTACTTCGGCCTGCGGCTGCACGAGGAGCTAAAAGTGCCCGTCGGCATCATTCAGAGCGCCTGGGGCGGCACACGCATCGAGCCATGGACGAGCATCGAGGGCTTTGATGCCGTGCCGGAGCTGAAGGCCTTCGTCGCCGATGTCCGCTCGAAGCTGCCGGGCAGCGACGCGTATCGCGCCGCGCATGAAAAGCACCTCGCCGCCGTCACGCAGTGGCAGCAGGCCGTGAAGACCGCGTTGGAGAAAAAACAGCCCGTGCCCGCGATGCCCGGCCAGCCGCAGTCACTCACCGCCGGTGCCGGCACGCCCACCGCGCTCTACAACGCCATGATCCATCCGCTCGTGCCCTTCGCCCTCCGCGGCGCCATCTGGTATCAGGGCGAGTCGAACCACAACGAAGGCTTCGTTTACACCGACAAGAAAAAAGCCCTGCTCGCCTCGTGGCGCAGCGTGTTCCAGCAGCCGGAGCTGCCGTTCTACTTCGTGCAGATCGCCCCGTTTCAGTATGGCAACGAGGAGCCGGAGATCCTCGCGCAGTTCTGGCAGGCCCAAAGAAAATGCCTCGACATCCCGCACACCGGCATGGCCGTCATCAGCGACATCGGCGAGGTGCCGGACATCCATCCCGCGAAGAAAAAAGAAGTCGCCCGCCGCCTCTCGCTCTGGGCTTTGAGCAAAGAATATGGCCGCAGCGAGATCGACCCGAACGGGCCGCGCTACGCCAGCCACAGCATCGAAGGCGCCGCCATCCGCGTGAAGTTCGCGCACGCCACCGGCGGACTCGCCGCACGCGATGGCAAAGCGCTCACGCATTTCGAGATCGCCGGCCGCGATGGCCTCTTCCAGCCCGCCGAGGCCAAGATCGACGGCGACAGCGTCGTGCTCACCTCCGCGAAGGTCCCGCAGCCGCGTCGTGCCCGCTTCGCCTGGAGCAAGCTCGCCATCGCCAACCTCATGAACAAGGACGGCCTGCCCGCCACCGCCTTCCACACCCACTGGCCCGTCGATCCCGACCTCGGCGACAACTTCGCCAAAGGCTGCCCCTGGACCAGCAGCGACAAAAACACCTACGGCTGGGACACCGGCCTCACCGACGGCTCCTGGGCCTCCTTCGCGCCGAATTGCTACGCCACCAGCAACACCGAGCAGTTCCCGAAGCACGTCACCATCGACCTCAAGCAGCCGCGCACGCTGAATCTCATCCTCGTCGGCGCACCCGAGATCGGCTCCACAAAAACCGTCGCCATCTCCGTCAGCACCGATGGCCAAACCTTCCGCGAAATTGGTAAGCACGTCTTCCCCCTCGCCAAAGCCACCCGCGCCTCGATTTCCTTCCCCGACACCGAGGCCCAATTCATCCGCCTCACCTACCTCGACCACCACGCGCAGCAGGCCGGCAATTTTCCCAACACCTTCGCCTTCACCAGCGAGGTGGAGGCGTATCGGGTGAGGTGAGGAGGCTCGCCGCCTTATCTACTGGCTTGCCTTGAGGCATTGATCCCCGTATTTTCAGCGCATGAGCACTGTCGCTGACATCAACCAAGCTCTCGACCAGCTCGATGTGGAGCAGCTCCTTCAAGTCGAAGGACGGATTCACGCCTTGCAGCGGCAAAAGAGCAGCGGGATCATCTTTGACGATGACTACGGTCTTTGGACTGAGGAGGATCAGGCCAGTGCGGCAGCCCAGGCATGGGAGGTTCTGGAAGCGAGCAAGTGGACCGGACGCAGCCTCATGCCTGAGTATGAGGCGATCATCCAAACGGGGGCCTTCACCGGCGGCACGGACTCCACGCAAATCATCTCCGAACAGCGTGATGCCCGATGAGCGCTGGTAACAAATTCAGGCGGCAGAAAGCTGCGGCTGCCGCTTTGGCATCGCGTCATATGTCTTGCCATTAAGCTCGCGACCGGCAGCTTTTTTGTTTTTTCCTCCCCACTGCTTAAAGAAGAAGGCGACGTCTGCCTTTTCACACTGTCGTTGAATCTCACGAACCCAGTCTGCTGACATCGGGCGAGGATTGAAACCGCTCTCACCTCCTACAATGGCCCAGTGGATGCCGGTGAGGTTCAGATTTGGCAGAGGCCCAATCAAAGGCTCGCAGCTCAAGAAGCGGACCGTGGCTGGAACGTTGCGTAGATGGTCGATCCGCCACGCCACGGCTTCGTTCTCCACGCTGACACCCATCCAGATATTGGGAGTCCATTTGAGTTCCGATGCGACCTCTTCGAGACGGGCCGCACGCTTGGTAAGCACCTGGAACACGTGCTGGGGGCACTCATTCATGACTTTGAACACCTTCTTGATGAACTTGAGAGGCACCTTGTCATGGAAGAGGTCACTCATCGAATTCACGAAAACCACGCTTGGCTTTCGCCAGCCGCGGGGAATGTCGAGCGCGTCCTCATGGCAGCGGATGCGGAATCCATTTTCATATTTAGGCACTCCCATCGCTTGAAGGCGGCGGGACATGACTTCCGCGTAGCAGTTCTTGCAACCGGCGGAGATTTTGTCGCATCCGGTAGTGGGGTTCCAAGTCAGTTCGGTCCATTCAATGGAGCTGGCGGCCATAAAGCTAGATTAGGTGGATGGTGATGGAGTGATGTTTACTCGTGTCGGCCCCGTAGGTGGCGGCATAATTCAGATAGAAGGCATTGGCGCGTGTCCCTTCCGGTGTGACACGAATACGGCCATCTTTCTGCATTTGAGAAAGCACTTGGACGGCGTGTGTGGTCAAATAGCCGGCGCGCACAGTGGCCTCGTAGATCGCAGCATTTGTTTGCGGGCCGGAATGAAGGCGGCTTTCGATGAGTTTCTGGAGCGGATGAGTATCCGCATCTTTGAACAGCAAATCGTGGGCGAAAGAAGCCTCGTAGGACCATCCCGCTCCCTCAATCTCATCGAGTTTCCATTTGGCTTCGAGCATCTTTTCAGCGCCCTTCAGGTTGCTGGTGAAAAAGAAAAGGCAGAAGGCGGTGTGGGCATCTTTGCGGATCGTGAAGCTGTCCACATAACTGTCAGGCATGAACTGCCGGAATCCACGCACGATGTAAGTGACATATTCGTAGATGCTCTGACAGGCTGGAAAGCTGTGTCCACCATGAAGGCTCTCAAGAAAGTCAGACAGTGCCTCAGGAGTCCCTTTGTTCGAAAAGCGGAACATCTGCTGGGTAGGAAGAAACAGCAGCACCTCGGTTTTGCCACCTTTCATCAGATCACGGATAATCTGGGGCTTGATGTCTTTGTAGCCATACGGGTCGATGAATAAGAATGCCTTCTCTTTGCCCAAGTCGGCAACTCTGTGCCGGACCATCTGTAGGATCTGATCAAAAGGAAGGACCGTGTCACGAATCGTAAGGTTCGGCGGGAACGGCGAGAGGGCAGCAATGTGCTTTTTCGCATTTGCGACCTTGGCCTCCTCCTTGTCGTTGTAGTGAAAGACAAACTTCTTCTCGGGACATCTTATCGCCCAACTTCTCAGTAGGCGCGCGAAGATCAGCGGGCTGCCTTCACCTCCGTTGGGATACACGCCTTCGCCACAAAACAAATCGAAGCAGTGAACGACGTCCGTGTAGCGGTCATTGCCGATGACTGGCAGATACTCGTTCAGATAGTGCTTCAGCAGCTCCACTTTCTTAGCGGAGTGCTCAAACATGTCTTTTTGAGAGTCACGAAGTGCCATGATGTTTGGTGCCTGGAAGCCAGCTTGTTCAGACTTCTCTTGAAATTATTTAAGCAAACTTAATCGAGGTCGGCAATTGTCTTTGGCGGCCTTTTCATCCTGATGGACCCCATTCTCCTCGAAACCCCACGCCTCCACCTGCGCCGGATGACCCCGGACGACGTTCCGGCGCTGTTGCGCGTTTTTGGCGACGCGGAGGTCATGCGGTTTTATCCGGCCCCGTTTGATGAGGCGCGGATGCAGCGCTGGGTGGCTTGGAATCAGCAACTCGATGCCGAGCACGGTCATGGGCTCTGGGCGGTGATCCTGCGTGCCACGGGCGAATGCATCGGCGACTGCGGGCTGGTGCCTCAGCAGGTGGACGGCGTGGCGGAGATCGAGATCGGCTACCACCTGCGCCGCGATCTCTGGGGCCAGGGCCTCGCCACCGAGGCCGCCCTCGGCTGCCTGAACCATGGAATGACCACCTTCGGCTACCGCCGCTTCGTCTCCCTCATCCACCCGCAAAACACCGCCTCCCGCCGCGTCGCCGAAAAAACCGGCATGACCCTGGAGCGAGAGGTCGAATGGAGGAACAAGCCCGTGTGCGTTTACGCCGTGGAACGGCCCGCCGCCTAGACCTCCCAAAGACCGAAAGCGCTTTCAGGCAGCGATCCTCAGGCGATTTGAAGCGATTTGGCGATTTTTCGGGACCGGAAAGCGCTTTTTGGGGCTGGCGGAGCGGTTTTGGAGGTTCCCCGAGCGATTTGGGGGCCTCCCCCGGCGATTCGGGGGTTTCCCGGAATGATTGGGGGAAGCGCGGAAGGATTCGGGGAAGCCCTCAAACGATTCGGGGACGGCGCGGAAGGATTCGGGGGCTTCCTCAAACGGTTTGGGGGAAGGGCGAAACCATTCGGGGGAACCGCCAAATCGTCCGGGGGCTCCACCGAATCGCCGGAGGGTTCCCCCGAATGATTGGGGAAAGGCCTTGAATCGTCCGGGGGAAGGGAAAAACCGTTCGGGGGAAGCACGGAATGCGCGGGGGAAAGGGCGGAATGCGCCAGCGAAAGCGCGGAATCGTTCGGGGGAAGCCCGAAACGCGCGGGCGGAAGCGCCAAAGCGCGCGGGGGAAGCCTGAAAGCGCCCAGGGGAAGCGCGAAACCGTGTGGCGGAAGCCTGGAACCGCAGCGGGGAAGGGTGAAAGCACGTGGTGGAAGGCATCTGAGCGTTTGGGTGAGGGTTGTCGGTGGGTAGGGCGCTTGGTCCTCCAAGCGCCGCTCAGAGGCGGAAACGCATGCGAGAAAACCAAGGGACACAGACGGCGGGCTGGGGACAGCCCGCCCCACCCGCCACAACGTGGATGGCCGATCACGGCGTTGTGGGAGAGGTCGCAGGCAGCGCGTAGCGATTTCCCCCGCGGCCGATGCCGCGCTGGGTGAGGACGATCTCACCGGCCTCCTTCAGGTCCTGAAGCGTGGAGCGGAGGGTGGAGTCGCCAAACTCGCGGAAGTGCTGCCTGGCGAGCTGCTGCCGCACTTCGCCGATGCCGAAGGGGCTGCCGACGGTGGGCAGCACCATGCGCACGGCGACGGCGACATCGCTGATGAGGCGGTTCGGGTGCGGTGGTGGTGGCGGTTCAACCGGAGGCGCGGGAGCCGCCGCTGCGGGTGGTGGCATCAAGGCGGGAGCAGGTGTGGAGCCGATGAGGGGCTGAAGCTTCAGCTTCATCTGCCGGACCAGCTCGACATCGGCCAGCAGGCGCTTTTCGAGTTCGTCGAGCGATGCCAGGGACAAAGAAAGTGCGTCCACATTCATGTCCGGATTGTCTCAAAACCGCGGCGGGCTGACAAGATGGAAGATGCACGGCAGGTGAGGAACAATCACTTAGACCGGTTCTCAAAATGTCTGTCAGATTCCCGGCGGCGGGGCAGCCCCATTGGCGGCGTCATTCGCTCGTCAGCTATTGTTCCAATAGCCTCCTCGCTCTTTCCTTGCCACTGAAGCCGCCGCGCTCGCCGGTCATTTCAGACATTCTTTTTGAGAAACGGTCTACTACGCAGAAGCGTCGAGGGGACGCAAAGGATGTTCCCTGCTTCCCGATGCCTCGGTCTTGTTGGCCGGTCTTCCGACATCACGGCAGCAATCCCATTCCACCGTCCAAGGCGCACGCGGCTGATCGAGCATGCACTCTTTGCGTCGAATTCACCGCCCCTTCATGTTCGTTCCATCGGGTGGTGCCATCCTCCGCTCATCACCACCCACACAACACGATGATCACCCATGACCACCCCACCATGCTGCTGCTTGGCACACCGCTTTTCACGATCGTGGTTGGAATCGTGTTTCTGGCCGCGCTTGCAGGCGTGGCTTATGGCATCTGGCGGTGGAGGCGGCCGGCAGGGAAGATCGTCTTGGTGGCATCCGCGTTGATCCTGCTGCTGTTCGCACTGGCCGTCGTGCTTGTGCTGATCACCGTCGCCAGCGGCAGCATGGGATGACGTGGCTGATGAGCCAATGAGGCTGCTCTAGGTGATCGGGATGGTCTGCCAGGTGATTCAAGGCCAGCGTGCCCAATCCCGTCCATTGCGTGGTTCCCCTCTGGATTTCTTCCTCAGGCCTTCTTCGCCCGAAAACGTGCCCAAAGCGGCGCCAGCATGTGTTTCACCAGAGGATCGACCACCGCGCCGACGATCACGCCGAGCACCGCCGCGATGCCCGCCTGGCCGAGCCACGCGAGCAGGCCATGCAGCGACGGCAGCAGCGAAGCGAAGGCTTCCGCGGCATGATGCACCGCCTTCTCCGGCCCATGCACACCCATCTCGTGCAATCCATGAATGAGGATGCCGCCACCGACCCACAGCATGGCGATCATGCCGACCAAGCTGAGCACCTTCAAAAACACCGGCATCCCCGTCACGATGGCGCGCCCGAGCACACGCACCGCTCCCGCGCCGGAGCGGGCGAGCGCGACGCCCGCGTCATCCGCCTTCACGATGAGCGCGACGACGCCGTAAACGAGCAGCGTCATGCCCAGACCGACCACTGCGAGCACAAACGCCTGCATCCACAGCGGCGAGGTGGACACCGCGGCGAGCGTGATGGCCATGATCTCCGCCGAGAGGATGAAATCCGTGCGGATGGCGCTCGAAACGCGCTCCTGCTCCAATTCGGCCGCCGTGGTGGCCGTCGAGGCATCCCCCTTGTCCTCGTCATGACCGGGGCGGACGAGGTGCAGCACCTTGTGATAGCCCTCCAGGCACAAAAACGCCCCACCAGCCATCAGCAGCGGCGTGATGATCCACGGTGCGATGAGGCTGAGCCCGAGCGCCCCCGGCAGCAGGATGAGCAGCTTGTTCTTCAGCGAGCCTTTGGCGATTTTCGCGATGATGGGCAGCTCCCGGTGCGCGCAAAGACCCACCACATAGCGCGGCGTGACGGCGGCATCGTCGATCACGATGCCCGCGGCCTTGCCACCGGCCTTCGCGGCCATCGCGCCGGCATCATCCAGCGAGGAGGCGGCCACCCTGGCCAGCGCGGTGATGTCATCGAGCAAGGCGATGAGTCCGGAGGTCATGAGAGGCCTCCTTGGCGGCAAAGAATGAGGTGCGATGTCATGCGGGGGTGGGAAGGCATGTCCGCAGAGCCCCCGCAGGTCAACTCATGCATCGGCTGATTCTTCAGGGCGGGAGGCGTTGAAGCGGGCGTTGGCTGGGGGCAGCCTGCCCTGCCTGCCGAAAAGGCCCCGATGACTTGCGCGAGTGCGAGAAACGGGGGCTAGGTGATCTCCAGGAAGACCGGATCGCCGTCCTCCCCAGGCTGCGAGTATTCCGGGCGCGCGTGCGAGCCGTGGTGTCCCGGAGGGCAGCGGAAAGCGCTTGGAGGGGCGGTTGGAGCGGTTTCGGCAGTTCCTGTGGCGATTTTGAGGCACGCCGGAACGATGGAGAGGTACGCCGGAATAATGGGGGGATACGCCGTAATGGCCCGGGGGACGGTGTTGGGCGGGTCGTATGGGCTTGCCTGCGGGGGGGTGGAGGCACGTCGCATGCATCGTCCCGGTGGTCCGTCCAGGGCTGGCTGGGCGGGATTTCAGGATTTAAGCGGAAAAAGGGGGCCGGATGCCGAGAGAAAAGTGCGGGGGAGGCTCTTGGGGCGGCGGGGAGCTCTCCCTACGCATCTGACAGGGACGCGGATGAACCATGGGGCGTATGGGTGGGGATTTTTTGCGTTCCGGGCCTGTTTTTTGCTTTTTTTCCGGCCTGATTTCTGGCAGAAAAGACGCCTTTTTTGCCTTTCCGGCGCGGATGCTGCGCCGTATGCCCGCTCCAGGCTTTCACCTTCCCCTCTACTGCCATGAACCTTTCACGACTGCTCCTTACCGCCGCCCTATTGCTGGCCGCCGCCCTGTCCGCCCGCGCCGACATCTGGAGGCCGCACGGTCCGGGCGGGGACGGGCGCACTTTCAACAAGACCTGGTTTGCCAGCGCCACCACTGGCTGGGCAGTGGGTTTCGATGGCCTGATCTACCACACCACCGATGGTGGTGCCACCTGGAGCGGGCAGACCTCCGGTACCGCGCTACAGCTCAATGGCGTGTGGGGCAGTGATGCCAGCAATGTATGGGCGGTGGGTGCCAGCGGCATCATCTTGAAGTGGGACGGCAGCGCCTGGAGCGTGCAGGCATCCGGCACTGGGAATAACCTCGAAGGTGTGTGGGGCAGTGATGCCAGCAATGTATGGGCGGTGGGAAGCAACGGCATCATCCGCAAATGGGACGGCAGCGCCTGGGGCGGGCAGACCTCCGGCACCACGCAGACCCTCTATGGCGTGTGGGGCATGGATGCCAGCAACGTCTGGGCTGTGGGGGGCACCGGCACGATCCTGAAATGGGACGGTAGCGCGTGGGGCGCGCAGACCTCTGGCACCACAAGTTTGTTTAACGGCGTGTGGGGCAGCGATGCCAGCAACGTCTGGGCGGTGGGCAACAGCGGCGCGATCCTGAAATGGAACGGCAGCGCCTGGAGCATGCAGACATCCGGCACCGGAAATGGTTTGCAGAGCGTGTGGGGCAGCGATGCCAGCAACGTGTGGGCGGTGGGGGCCAACGGTACGATTCTCAAATGGAACGGCAGCGCCTGGAGCGCGCAGACCTCCGGCACCACGCAGACTTTCCGTGGCGTGTGGGGCAGCGATGCCAGCAACGTCTGGGCGGTGGGGACCAGCGGCGCGATTCTGAAATGGAACGGCAGCGCCTGGAGCGCGCCGACTCCCGGCAGCACTCAGAACCTCCTTGGCGTGTGGGGCAGTGATGCCAGCAACGCCTGGGCGGTGGGGACCCTTGGCACGGTCCTAAGATGGAACGGCAGCGCCTGGAGCGCGCAGAGCGTCGGCACCGCGCTGCAGCTCAATGGCGTGTGGGGCACGGATGCCAGCAACGTCTGGGTGGTGGGCAACACAGGCACGATCTTGAAGTGGGACGGCAGCGCCTGGAGCGCGCCCAGTTCCGGCACCACGCAGAGTCTCTATGGTGTGTGGGGCAGCGATGCGAACAACGTCTGGGCGGTGGGGCAAAGCGGCACGATTCTCAAATGGAACGGCAGCGCTTGGAGCGCGCAGACCTCCGGCACTCTGAACCTGCTCTTTGGCGTGTGGGGCAGCGATGCGAACAACGTCTGGGCGGTGGGTGTCGGCGGCGTGATTCTGAAGTGGGATGGCAGCGCCTGGAGCGCGCCCAGCTCCGGCACCACTCTGGCCCTCCTTGGCGTGTGGGGCAGCGATGCGAGCAACGTCTGGGCGGTGGGGGACACAGGCACGATCGTGAAGTGGGACGGCAGCGCCTGGAGCGCGCAGACCTCCGGCACCACGCAGACTTTCCGTGGCGTGTGGGGCAGCGATGCCAGCAACATCTGGGCGGTGGGTGCCAGTGGCACGATCCGCAAGTGGGACGGCAGCGCCTGGAGCGCCGACACCAGCAACACCACGCTCTTCCGCCGCGCTGTGTGGGGCACCAGCGCCACGAGCGCGCTGGTCGTGGGAGACAACGGCCTCATCCAGACCAACGCGCCCCTGGCCGCTCCGGAGATCGCGGTGAGCGGGAACAGCGTGGACATCGCCAATGGGGACACGACGCCGGACGCGGGGGATGGGACGGAGTTCCTGACGACCGTGGTGGGCGCCACGAGCAACCGCCTTTTCACGATCCGCAACACCGGCACGCTGACGCTGAACCTGACGGGCACGCCACGGGTGGAGGTGAGCGGCGCTCACGCGTCGGATTTTGTGGTCTTTGCACAGCCGGCCGCGACGCTGGCGGCGGGCGGCTCGGTGAATGTGCAGTTTGATTTCACCCCGTCCGGCACCGGTTTGCGCACGGCCACGGTGACGATCGCCAATGATGACAGCGACGAGAATCCCTTCACCTTTGACATCGCGGGCACGGGGGTGGCTCCTGCTGCAGGCAGCCTGGACTCGCTGGACCCGGCGCTCGTCGCCGCCTATGTGCTATGCACCGCTGTGCAGCCGGACGGGAAGATGCTCATCGGCGGGAACTTCAGCTCGGTGCTGGGTGTGCCGCGGCAGTATATCGCGCGACTGAACGCGGACGGGACGCTGGACACCGGTTTTGACCCCAAGGCGAACGGCGTCGTGTATGGCATCGCGGTGCAGGCGGACGGGAAGATCCTGCTGGGCGGGGGGTTCACCACGCTGCAGCCCAATGGCGCGGCCAGCCCGACCGCGAGGAACTACGTGGCCAGGGTGAATGCGGACGGGGCGCTGGACACGGGGTTTGACCCGAAGGCGAACTCCCTGGTGTTCAGCCTGGCGGTGCAGGGTGATGGCAAGGTGCTGATGGGGGGAGTGTTCACCACACTTCAACCCAACGGCGCGGCGGGCACGACATCGCGGGAATACATCGCGCGGGTGAACGCGGACGGGACGCTGGACACCGGCTTTGATCCGAGGGCGGGCGGTGTCGTATCCACTGTGACGGTACAAAGGGACGGGAAGATATTGCTGGGCGGCAGCTTCACCACGCTGCAGCCCAATGGCGCGGCGAGCCCGACGGATCGCTGGCGCATCGCGCGTTTGAACGCGGACGGGGCGCTGGACATGGGCTTTGACCCCAAGGCGAACAACTCCGTCCTGGCCATCGTGGAGCAGGCGGATGGGAAGATTCTGCTCGGCGGGGCTTTCACCACACTGCAGCCCAATGGCGCGGCGGGAACCACTGCGCGCCAATACATCGCGCGGGTGAACGCGGACGGGACGCTGGACACCGGCTTTGATCCCAAGGCGAACAACGCCCTGTACAGCATCGTGGCGCAGACAGACGGGAAGGTGCTGCTGGGAGGGGAATTCAGCACGCTGCAGCCCAATGGCGCGGCGGGCACGACGGATCGCTGGCGCATCGCACGGGTGAACGCGGATGGCACGCTGGACACCGGCTTCGATCCCAAGGCGAACAACGTCGTGCGGGGTTTGGCGGTGCAGGCAGACGGCAAGGTCGTGGTGGTTGGCGATTTCACCACGCTGCAGCCCAATGGCGCGGCCAGCGCCACGACGCGCAACCGCTTTGCCCGTCTGCACAATGACGCTGTGACCCAGACGCTGGCCGCTGTGGACGCCACGCAGGCGTTGTGGACGCGCGGCGGGGCGGGGCCGGAGGTGAGCGCGGTGAGCTTTGACCTGAGCACGGACGGTGGCACGCTGTGGACGCCTTTGGGCGCGGGCACACGAGTGGGCAGCACGACGAACTGGCAGATCACGGGCCTCTCCCTGCCGGCGAACGGTCATCTGCGCGCCCGGGGGCGGACGGCGGGTGGCTACAACAACGGCAGCACGGGCCTGATCGAGCAGGTGGCGTCCTTCAGCGGGCTGATCACGCTGCCGGAGATCGCCGTGAGCGGCAACAGCGTGGACATTGCTAATGGTGACACGACACCGAGTGCGGCGGATCACACCGACTTTGGCAGCGTGGCAGTGGCCAGCGGCAGTGTGGCGCGCACCTTCACGATCACCAACAGCGGTGCGGCAGTGCTGAACCTCACGGGCACGGCTCCTGACTATGTGACGCTCAGCGGCACCGGGGCTTCCCACTTCAGCGTGACCACGCAGCCCGCCGTGGCCACGGTGGCCTCCGGCGGCGGCACGCAGACCTTTGTCATCACCTACGATCCCTCGGCCTCAGGCCTGCACACGGCGACGGTGAGCATCGCGAACGATGACGGCGACGAGACCCCCTTTACCTTCGACGTGAGGGGCTGGGGCGCGGTGCCCTCCAACGGCATGCTGGACACGGCCTTCAGCGGGGACGGGAAGGTGATGACGCCGATCGCGGGCGCGGGCCTGGAGGACCGCGCCACGAGCATGGCGGTTCAGCAGGACGGGAAGGTCATCGTGGCGGGTTACAGTGCGGCTGGGGGTGCCACGGACTTTTCCCTGGTGCGCTACCTGGCGGACGGGACGCTGGACAGCGGCTTTGGCAGCGGGGGGATCGTGACGACGCCGGTGGGCGTGAATCATGACGTGGCCCTGGCGGTGGCGGTGCAGCCGGACGGGAAGATCGTGGCGGCGGGCTACTATTACGTGGGCAGCGGCTTTGACACGGCGGTGGTGCGCTACCTGCCGGATGGCAGCCTGGACAGCAGCTTTGGCAGCGGGGGGAAGGCGGTGTTTGCCTTCAGCGCATCGGGCACGGATGTGGCGAACGGCGTGGCCGTGCAAGCGGACGGGAAGATCGTGCTGGCGGGACAGGCCACCACGGGCGGCACGAGCGGCTATGTGGCGCGGCTGACAGCGGCCGGGGCGCTGGACGGGGGCTTTGGCACAGGCGGGGTGGTGACGCTGAGCGCCGGCGGGGACACGCGGTTCGCGGCGGTGCAGTTGCAGGCGGACGGGCGGATCGTGACGACGGGCTGGCGCAATGTGGCCGCGAACAATGACATCGTGGTGGCCCGGCTGACGACGGCGGGCGCGCTGGACAGCACGTTTGACACGGACGGGTGGGTGACGACGGCGGTGGGCGCCGGCACGGACGTGGGGAATGCGCTGGTGATCCAGCCCTCGGACGGGAAGATCGTGGTGGCAGGCGCGGCGGCGGTATCGGGCAATGTGGACTTTGCCGTGCTGCGCTACACGCCGGCGGGGGCGCTGGACAGCAGCTTTGGCACCGGCGGGGTGGTGACAGTGGATGTGGGCGGCTTCCAGGACGAGGGCAAAGGCGTGGCGCTCCAAGCGGACGGCAAGATCGTGGTGGGCGGGCATTCATTTGTCGGAAGCACGGATGATTTCGCAGCCGTCAGGCTGACGACGACCGGGGCGCTGGACAGCACCTTTGACACGGACGGGAAGGTGATCACGCCTGTGGGTGCGAACCAGGATTACGCCGTCGCGGCGGCGGTGCACCCAGACGGGGGCATCCTGCTGGCTGGTTATGCCTGGGATCTGGTTCTGGGTGGCTACGATTTCGCGCTGGTGAGGTATGGCGCGGCGGTGCCCGCCCCTGAGATCGCGGTGGAAGGCAATGCCGCCAACATCACCGATGGGGACACGACGCCGGGCACGGCGGACGGCACGGACTTCGCCAGCGTGGCGGTGGCCGGCGGCAGCGTGGCTAGAACTTTCACCATCACCAACAACGGAGACGCCGACCTAAACCTCACGGGCACCGCGCCTGATTATGTCACGCTCAGCGGCACGGGCGCTTCTCATTTCAGCGTCACGACGCAGCCCAGCACGGCCACGGTGGCCTCCGGCGGCGGCACGCAGACCTTCATCATCACCTACGATCCCTCGGCAGTTGGCACACACACGGCTACCGTGAGCATCGCGAACGATGACGGCGACGAGAATCCCTTCACCTTCGACGTCCGGGGTGTCGGGGCGGTGTTCAGTGACGGCACGCTGGACAGCGCCTTTGGCACAGTCGGCGTGGTGCAGACCGTGGTGGGTGTGGGAGGCGGCAGCGCCACAGCCACGGCAGTGAAGACGCAGCCGGACGGCAAGATCGTGGTGGCGGGTTACGCGCCAGGATCGGGAACGAACCTGGATGTGGCGCTGCTGCGCTACAATCCGGAGGGCACGCTGGACGGCAGCTTTGGCACGGGCGGGGTGGTGATGACGGCGCTGAGCACGGGCGCTGATACGGCGCGGGCGCTGCTGCTGCTGGATGACGGGAGCATCGTGGTGGGAGGGCAGATCACGATTGGCGGTATCGACACCGACTTCGCCCTGATGAAATACACCTCGACGGGCGTGCTGGACGCCACGTTTGGCACGGGGGGCGTGGTGACGACGGCTTTGACCACAGGCGGGGACCAGATCTTCGGCCTCGCCCTTCAGAACGATGGCAAAATCATTGCCGTGGGTGACAGCGGGCAGAGCACGGTGGGCGGGCAGGACTTTGGCGTGGTGCGCTATCTGGCCAATGGGACGCTGGACGCCGGTTTCGGCACAGGCGGGATCGTCAGGACGCCTATTGTGATCAATGAGGCGGATGTGGCGCGCGGGGTGGGCATCCAGTCGGACGGGAAGATCGTGGTGGTGGGTTCCACGACATCGGCCAGCGGCGGCGTGGCCCTGGCGCGCTACCTGACCAACGGTGCTCTGGACACCAGCTTTGACACGGATGGCATCCTGGTCACGAACGTGACCAATGCCGGGACTGGCACGGAAATCCCCCAGGGAATGCTCATTCAGCCGGATGACAAGATCGTGGTGGCGGGGTTCGCCAACAGCGCCACAGCCAATGACATGATGGTGCTGCGCTACACGGCCGGGGGCGTGCTGGACACAACGTTTAGCGGCGATGGCATGGCCTTTGTGGCAGTCGGGTCCGCCACCGAGATTGCTTATGGCGTCGCCCTGCAAAGTGACGGCCGCATCGTGGCAGGCGGGAATGTGGGCAATGACATCGCTGTGGCGCGGTTCCTGGCGGACGGCACGCTGGACACCAGCTTCAGCGGGGACGGCATCGTGACGACGGACATCAACGGAACGGACCGCGCCATCGCCGTGGATGTGCAGCCGGACGGGCCGATCGTGGCCGCAGGCTACTACAACAACGGGGCGGGATTTGCCCTGGTGCGCTACGCGACGGCGCCACCAAACGCCATCCCGACGGACATCACGCTGACGCCCGCGAGCATCGCGGAAAACAACGTCTCCGGCGCGGTGGTCGGCGTGCTGGACGCGGTGGACGCGGACGTGGCGGACACGCACACCTTCACCCTCGTGGCCGGCGCGGGCAGCACGGACAACGCTGCCTTCACGATCACGGGCACGGACCTGAAACTCAACGCGGTGGCCGATTTCGAGATCAAGAGCAGCTACAGCGTCCGCGTGCAGGCGAATGATGGTAATGGCGGCATCTTTGCCCAGGCGCTGACGGTGACGATCACCGATGTAAACGAGGCTCCTTCCTTCACGATCGCGCTGCCTGCCACATACGCCACGGTGAGCACACTGGCGGGCTCTCCGGGCTTGTCGGGCAGCGCGGATGGCACGGGCGCGGCGGCGAGGTTCAACAATCCCTGGGGCAATGTGTCGGCGGACGCGGCGGGGAATGTCTATGTCGCAGACCAGGCCAACCACATCATCCGCAAGATCACCCCTGCGGGCGTGGTGACGACGATCGCGGGCACGGCAGGGATGACGGGCAGCACAGACGGCACGGGCGCGGCGGCGCGCTTCAACTACCCGAACGGCGTGGTGGTGGACCCGGCGGGAACGGAGCTGTTTGTGGTGGACCTGCTCAACAACACCATCCGCCGCATCAACCTGGCGGACAACGCGGTGACGACCTTCGCAGGGACGGCGGGTGTGGCGGGCGCGGTGGACGACACGGGCGCGGCGGCGCGCTTCAACTACCCGATCGGCATCACGCGGGACTCGGCGGGCAACCTGTATGTGACCGAGTCGAACAACAACACGCTGCGCAAGATCACGCCGGGCGCGGTGGTCACGACGCTGGCGTCCTCTTTCAACAACCCCTACCACCCCGCCGTGGACAGCGCGGGCAATGTTTACGTGCCGCAGCCGAACCGGAACACCATCATCAAGGTGACGCCTGCCGGGGTGAAGAGCACTTTCGCCGGGACGGATGGCGTCTCGGGCACCGCTGATGGCACAGGCGCGGCGGCCAGGTTCAACTTCCCGCTCGGCGTGGCGGTGGACGCGGCTGACAATGTATATGTGGCGGACTACAACAACCACACCGTGCGCAGAATCACGCCCGCTGCGGAGGTGACGACCCTGGCCGGTCTGGCGGGCTCCTCCGGCAGCGCGGACGGGGTGGGAGGCGCGGCCCGCTTCAACCGCCCGGGCAGCCTGACGGTGGACGGGAACGGGGTGCTTTACGCAGGAGACAACAGCAACTTCACGGTGCGCAAGATCGCCCTAGGCCCGCAGCCGCTGACGGTGGCCGAGGACTCGGGTGCCTATACCGGTGCGGGCTTCCTGACGGGCATCTCCGCCGGGGATGCCGGGCAGACGGTGAGTTTCACCGTATCGAATGACAACAACGCGCTGTTCAGCGTGCAGCCAGCCATCGCCACGAACGGCACGCTCACCTTCACCCCGGCGGCGAACATGAACGGCTCCGCCACCGTCACCATCCAGGCGGTGGATGATGGCGGCACGGCCAACGGCGGCGTGGACACCAGCGCTCCACAGGACTTCACTCTGATCGTGACGCCGGTGAACGACCTGCCCACGGACATCACGCTGACGCCCGCCAGCATCGCGGAAAACAACGCGGCAAACGCCACGGTGGGCACGCTGGCCGCTGTGGACGTTGATGCGGGGCAGACGCACACCTTCACGAAAGTCACCGGCACGGGCGACACGGACAATGCGAGCTTCACCATTTCAGGCGCAAGCCTGATCCTCATCCCGAGCGCGAACTTTGAGGCGAAGAGCAGCTACAGCGTGCGGGTGCAGGCCAATGACGGCAACGGCGGCACCTTTGCCAGGGCGCTGACGGTCAGCGTCACGGATGTGAACGAGGGACCGTCCCTTCCAACCCGCCATTTGGTGTATGAAACAGTGACCCCGGTGCGCAGCGGCAATAACATCGTGTATTCGGTGAACAACTCGGCTGCTCTTGCGGGAACCCCGTTTACCCGCGTGGCCTATCGCATGGATCTCACGGTTTCCGGAACGCCGCGTTATGCGGAGGTTTCCTTTGATGCCTGGGCGGGGGCCAGCATCGCCAATCTGCGCGTGCCCTCGCTGGACTCGCCGTTTGTGGTGCAAACCAATGTTGGCAACATGACCGTGACCTCCAATTACCCTGGGGTGGTGAATGCCTCCGGCCAGACGGGCCGTCTCGAACTCTGGCCCTACAACTACGGCACGACAGCCAGCGCAGGTGTGGGAGGAGATTCAGGCACTTATGATTTCGATGACACCCACGCCGGCGGCGCCGGCTACGGCAGCTTTCAGGTGCATAACCTCTCGTCTGTGCCCAAGCAGACGATATTCGCCTGGAACAACCATGGCAACGGCAACCCGGACATCGGCTTTGGCAACAGCCCCACTGGAAATCCTGACTGGACTTTCCGTGGCGCGGCCCTCGGATTAACGGGGTGGAAACTCTCCATCTTCATTGAGGGCAACACGCTGGCAATTCCTGAAAACGCGCCGGTCAACACCTCTGCCGGGACGCTGGCGGCAACGGATCCTGATAGCGGGGATGTCCTGACCTACTCTTTCGTCACCGGCGCCGGAGACACGGACAACGGAGCCTTTACCATTGTGGGCAATCAAATTCGCAGCAACGCGGTCTTCGATTACGAGACGAAGAGCAGTTACAACATCCGGATCCGTGTCACGGACAATGGCGGGCTGTTCGTGGAGCAGGCGCTCACGGTCTCCATCACCAACGTGAACGAGATGCCGTCCTTCACCAAGGGAGCGGACATCATCGTGGCCTCAGGCGACACGAACGCGCAGACCGTCGCGGGATGGGCCACGGGCATCGACGATGGGGACAGCACGGTGGGCCAGGTGCTGACCTTCCATGTCAGCAACGACAACAACGCCATCTTCTCGGCCCAGCCCGCCATCGCCAGCAACGGCACACTGACCTTCACACCAAGTGGAACTCCCGGCGTGGCCACCGTGACCGTGACCCTGAGTGACGATACGTCGATCAACGGCCTGCCAGCCCTCACCACGGCGGCGCAGACCTTCACGATCAGCATCCTTTCGGTGGAGCGCGATGTGGCGCTGGCATGGTCCAATAGTTACGCGGGTCCGGAGGTGACTCCTGGCAACGGGGTGGCGAGGGCGGTGGCGGTGCAGAAGAGCGGGAACGAGCCGGTGGCGGTGTATGCGACCGGGTTCACGACCTCGGCGGGCGGCGGGCGGGATGTGTACACGGTGAAGCATCATCCGGTGACTGGCGCGCTGCTGTGGGAGGCGCTGTGGGATGGCGCGGCCGGGGCGGCGGACGAGGGGGCGGCGCTGGTGGTGGACGCGGCGGGGGATGTGATCGTGACGGGTCACACGACGGGCGCGGGGGGTGACACGGACGTGCTGGTGGTCAAATACGACGGGGCGGACGGCACGGTGCTGTGGCAGCATGTCTATGCGGGGGCGGGCATGGGCGCGGACGCGGGCGCCAGCGTGGCGGTGGATGCGGCGGGGGGGGTGGCGGTGGCCGGGCACGGGGTCAATGCCTCCGGGTCGATGGACTGGTTTGTGGCGCGCTACGCGGGCGACGGCACGCCGTTGTTCGAGCAGCTGGTGGACGGCGGCGGGGGGGGCACGGACCAGGCGCGCGCGGTGGGGGTGGACGCCTCCGGGCATGTGACGGCGGCGGGCTACCGGCGCGCGGCGGCGGGCAAGGACTTCCTGCTGCGCTCCTTTGACGGCTCGACGGGCGCGACGCGCTGGCAGTGGCTGGTGAACGGGGCGACGAGCACGGACGACGAGGCCTTTGCGCTGGCGGTGGAGGCTGGCGGCGGGGTGGTGGCCACCGGGACGGTGCGCGGCAGCACCTACGATTTGTACACGGTGCGGCTGGACGGCGCGGGTGCGCTGCAGTGGGAGCGGCTGTGGGACAGCCCGTTCGGGTCCTCGGACGCGGGTCACGACGTGGTGCTCGACAGCCAGGGGGATGTGATCGTGGCGGGCACGAGCTACCGTGCCGCGGGGGTGCAGGACGGCCACGCGGTGAAGTATGACGGGGCCACGGGCGCGCAGGTGTGGAGCCGGCGCTTCGATGGCGCGGCGGGGCTGCAGGACCTGCTGCGCGCGGTGGACGTGGACGCGGAGGACAACGCGGTGGTCACCGGCTACTCGCAGCAGAACGGCGGGGGGCACGACATCCTCACGGCAAAGCTGGCCGCCGCTGATGGCAGCCTGGTGTGGGAGAGGTTGCACGACGGCACGGCGGGGCTGGATGACGAAAGCTTCGCGGTGGGCGTGTCCGGGGACGGCCATGTGTATGTCGCCGGACAGTCGGGGCGCGCGGGCGGCAGCACGGACTTCCTGGTGCTGGGTTATGTGCCGGTCGTGCCGGCGGTGCAGATGCCGCAGGTCATCACCTTTGCCCCTCCCGGCACGCAGGGCGCGGGCGTGCCGTTGCAGCTCTCCGCCACCGCGGACAGCGGGCTGGAGGTGAGTTTCCAGGTGCTCAGCGGCCCGGCGGTGCTGGGCGAGGCGGACCGCGCGCGGCTGGAGTTCACCGGCACGGGCACCGTGGTGGTGCGCGCCACGCAGCGGGGCAACTACCAGTTCGCCGCCGCGGTGCCGGTGGACAGGAGCTTCGCGGTGGTCCG
Organism: Verrucomicrobiaceae bacterium; assembly: GCA_015075365.1. Taxonomy (GTDB): domain Bacteria; phylum Verrucomicrobiota; class Verrucomicrobiia; order Verrucomicrobiales; family Verrucomicrobiaceae; genus Prosthecobacter. The sequence goes on along the minus strand of JABTUN010000001.1, from coordinate 1,323,298 downwards.
CAGCGAGCAGACGATCGACTTCAGCCTGCCGGCCAGCGTGGCCTCCTTCACGCAGACGGTCGTGCTGGGGGCGGCGGCCAGCAGCGGCCTGCCGGTGAGCTACGGCGTGGTCAGCGGCCCCGGGGTCATCAGCGGCAACGAGCTGTCCTTCAGCGGCAGCGGCATCGTCACCATCAGCGCCAATCAGGCGGGTGACGCGCGCCACAACGCCGCGCCGGAGGTGCAGCGCAGCATCGACGCGTCCAACACGCCGCCGGTGATCATCCCCGCCGGCATCGTGCTGGGCTGGCAGCAGCCCCACACCGGTGCCGGCCCCGGCGAGGGCCGCGCCGTGGCCCTGCAGCTCTCCGGCAACGACGCCGTGGCCGCTTTCGTGGCCGGCCACAGCACCCCCGCCGGCAACCGGGACATCCACCTCATGAAGTTCCACAACGACGGCAGCCCCGCCTGGGCCGCCCCCGTGCTGGTCAACGGCCCCGGCAACGGCCACGACGAGGCCGCCGCCGTCGCGGTGGACGCCGCCGGCGACGCCTACATTTGCGGCCAGCTCGGCATCGCCACCGGCAACACCGACATCTATGTCGCCAAGTTCAGCGGCGTGGACGGCACCCTGCTGTGGTCACACACCTTCGGCGGCAGCGCCGGCGGGCCGGACGCCGGCACCAGCCTCGCGCTGGGCGGCGGCAGCGTCATCATCGGCGGCCACGCCGCCAACAGCGGCACCGGCAGCGACTTCTTCGCCGCCAGGCTCCAGCAGAGCGACGGCGCCATCCTGTGGAGCCGGTCCCACAACAGCGCCGGCAGCGCCACCGACCAGGCCGCCGCCGTCGCCATCGGCGGCAACGGCGACATCGCGCTGGGCGGCATCTCCGCCAACGACGCATGGACCCTGCTGCTCACCGGTGCCACCGGCGACGTGGCCTGGCAGCGCCGCCACAACGCCGCCAGCAAGGCCGACGCCGTGCGCGCCGTCGCCATCGACGCCAACAACGACATCCTCATCACCGCCTACAGCCAGGCCGCCAACTACGACATCCACACGGCCAAATACTCCCGCCTCGACGGCAGCACCCTCTGGGCGCACACCTACAACAGCAGCTTCAACAGCTCCGACGCCCCCTGGGTCCTCGCCCTCGACAGCCGCGGAGACGTCCTCATCGCCGGCACCTCCTACACCGCCGCCAGCGTGGCCGACAGCATCACCCTCAAATACGACGGCGGCAGCGGCGCCCTGCTCTGGCAGCGGCGTTACAACGGCCCCGCCGGCAAGGCCGACGAACACCACGCCCTCGCCCTCGACGGCAACAACAACCCCGTCATCACCGGCTACTCCCTCAACGCCGACAACACCTCCGACGTTTACACCGCCAAGCTCGCCGCCGCCACCGGCGTCCCCGTTTGGGAGGAGCGCCACAACGGCCCCGCCGGCAAAAACGACGCCGGACGCGCCCTCGCCGTCACCCCCGCCGGCAGCGCCTTCGTCGCCGGCTACCACAGCAGCGCCGCCAGCATCCGCGGCGTGCTCCTGCTCAAATACCAGCCCGCCGGCGGCCCGCCCCCGCCCGCCCCGCCCGGCGGCGAAGCAGCAGCAGCCCAAGAAGACAACACCGCAGCGCCCCCCCCGCCCGCCCTCACCCAGATGCAGCTCCATGTCGAGCAGGGAGAACCCGCCCGGCTTGAAGCAGACTACTTCGACGCCCAGGGCAACCACACCGTCGAACTCACCGCCCTGCTCGACGGCACCCCCGCCGGCACCCTCAGCGCCGACCCCTTCAGCGGCCGCCTCCACTGGCAGCACGACACCAGCAGCACCGCCCCCGGCACGCACGAGGTCCTCATCACCGCCACGGACACCGCCGGCGCCAGCGCCAGCCTCGCGCTCACCCTGGAAGTCACCCCCACCCCCCACGCCGGGCGCGCCTGGCGCTGGCAGCACTTCGGCACCACCGCCCCCGCCGGCGACGCCGCCGATGAGGCCGACCCCGACGGCGACGGCCTCAACAACCTCGGCGAGCTCGCCTTCGGCCTCGACCCGCGCCGCGGCAGCGGCAAAGACGCCCTCGCGCGCCTGCAAAGCAGCGCGGAAGGCAGCGGCGGCAGCGGCATCCAGGCCGTCTACCGCCGGCGCAAAGACCACGCCGCGCTCGGCCTCCGCTACCAGGTGCAGTTCTCCAGCAACTTAAAGGACTGGTTCCCCGGCCCCCAGGAGGGAGAAGTCATCAGCGACGACGGCCACATCCAGGAGCTCGCCACCCCCTTCCCCCAACTCCCCGACGGCACCCCCGCCACCTTCTTCCGCATCCAGGTGCAACCTGACAACCCGTCGCCATAGCCTGGGGAGCAGGCGATGAGAATACCGTGCCGGCCATCCTCATTGCCCCTCTCGGTTCATCTGCGGCTTTGACACCCGGTCGAGGACCGGTGATGCTTTCCGCCCATGGAAGCTGAGAGCGGAGCCTGTCCCACGCCTGTGCTGTTTTTGATCCATCGCCGCCCGGAACTGGCCATGCGGGTTCTCGCAGCGATACGTTCGGCAAGACCACGTCACTTGCTGGTGGCTGCGGACGGTCCGGCGGACGATCAAGCCTGTGCCGCTGCGCGGGAACTTGTGTTGAAGGGGATTGACTGGCCTTGCCGGCTGGAGTGCCGCTTTCTCACAGACCAATTAGGTTGCCGACGGGCTGTCTCAACGGCTTTGGACTGGGCGTTCAGCCTGCATGAGGAACTCATCGTGCTGGAGGACGATTGTGTGCCTCATCCAGACTTCTTTCCCTTCTGTGAGGCCATGCTGCGGCACTATCAGGACAATCCGCTGGTCATGCAGGTCTGCGGCAGCCATCTCATCGGCATGCATCCAGCGGACGGCAGTTACTACTTTTCCCGCTTTGGTCCCGTGTGGGGCTGGGCCTCCTGGCGGCGTGCATGGCAGGCCTATGATGTCGATTTGAAATGCTGGCCCGCCTTCCGGGACTCTCCGCAGTTGCGCACCTGCTGCCCGGAACCGTTGGAAGCCGCCTGGCGCCGCGGGGTTCTGGATGCCACACATCTTGGCAGGATCGACACATGGGATTACCAATGGGCCTTTGCCAAAATGCGTCTGGGCGGGCTCAGCGTCGTCCCTGGAGTCAATCTCGTGTCCAACATTGGCTTCGGACCGGATGCCACTCACACCCAGGATGCCGCAGATCCCCGGTCCTGCCTGGCCACTGACTGCCTGACATGGCCACTAATCCATCCGCGAAACCTAGCCTCGTGGGAGCAGGCGGATCGAGCCTATCTGGCGCGGGTGGTCGGCCTGCCGCCTCGCGTCTGGTCGCTGCGCGGCCTGATTACGCTCCTCCGCCACTTCCTCGCCCGATGAAACGTGTCTGCTTTATCTCCACGGTGAATCACAACGTCGGCGACGACTTTGTGAGGGAGGGCATCTGTGACTTGCTACGGGATGTGATCGGCGAATTTCGGGCGGATATCGTTCACAAGCACTTTCCTGCAACCGTCCGGGGCGGTCTCTGGCCGGTTTTGGACCGGATGACCCGGCAGATTCCCAACCATGTGGCCTGGAGGGAGCGCGTGTCCAGGATGGTTGACGCCTTGTCTGGCACCGCAGCCAAGGACAAACTGCTCAACAGCGACCTGATCGTGCAGGCAGGCACTCCGATGTACTGGAAGAATGCTTGGTCCACCTGCGCGCGGACGGAATGGTTCGACCTCCTCATTGAGCGGCGCTGGCGGCGTGTCGGCCGCGCCATCCCGCTGTGGAACCTCGGCGCGGGCTCCTGCCAGCCCTGGGGTAGCGACGGTTCCGAGGTGGTGGCCGATGAAGGATGTCGCGCTTACATCGACCGGTTCACCAGCCTCTGTTCCGTCACCACCGTGCGCGATTCCCTCGCCTGCGAAATTGTGCGGCAATGCGGCCATGAAGTGCCCGTGCTTCCGTGTCCGTCCATCTTTGTCACGGCGTCGCCAGGATTGAACCGCGGCACCGCGGAGTACCTGGCGCTCAACTACATGCCCGGTGGCGGGCACTATGAGTGGGCAGGGTCTGGAAAGGAGGATGCCCGCCAATGGGAGGCTTGCTTCAGTGAGACGGTGCGGCGGCTCGCCCGCAGCCATCCCTGTTTGATGATCTGCCACGACCGCCGGGAGGTCGCGGCTGCGCAGCGGCTGTTTCCGGAGATTCCGCGCTTTCACAGCCGTGACTGGCGGGCCTATGTGCAGGTTTACTCGAGATGCCGCGCGGCGATCGTCAGCCGGGTGCATGGTGCCGTTGTGGCGGCGGCCATGGGAAAGCGGGTTTTGCTGGTCGGCAATGACACACGGCTGCTTACTGCCGCGCAGGTGCCGGGAATCATCTGGATGCCGGTGGTCGCTGCCCGGCAGGGCATTCACGACCAGGTGCAGGAACTCCTCGGTCAGCCAATGCTGGAGGACACCGCTTCTTTCCTCGAAAGCACAAGGCAGAGGTATCTCACGCTTCTGCGTGCCGCGCACAACTCGGTATGAGGCCTCATGCGAGGATCTGCTTGATCACCTTGCACGGCTCCACGCCGGTGAGCTTGAAGTCGAGTCCGGCGGCGCGGAACGACAGGCGCTCGTGATCCATGCCGAGCTGATGCAGGATCGTCGCGTGGATGTCGGCCACATGGACTTCGTCTTCGATGATGTTGAAGCCCATCTCGTCCGTCGCACCGAGTGTGACGCCGCCTTTGATGCCGCCGCCGGCCATCCACATGGTGAAGGCCTGCGGATGATGATCGCGGCCCATGCTGCGGCCGAGCGACACGCTGGCCTCAACCATCGGCGTGCGGCCGAATTCACCGCCCCAGACGACGAGCGTGCTGTCGAGCAGGCCGCGCTGCTTGAGGTCTTTGACGAGCGCGGCGCTGGCCTGGTCGGTGGCCTTGGTGTTGTTGCGCACGTTGCCCTCCACGTTGCTGTGCGCGTCCCAGCCTTCGTTGTAGATGTTGATGAAGCGCACACCGCGCTCGACCATGCGGCGCGCCAGCAGGCAGGCGCGGGCAAAGGACGGCACCTTCGGATCGCAGCCATACATTTTCAGCGTGGCCTCGTCTTCCTTCGTGAGGTCCATCAGCTCCGGCGCGGAGGTTTGCAGACGGTAGGCCATCTCGTAGTTCGCGATGCGCGTGGCGGTCTCGCCATCGCCATCGAGCTTCAGGCGGCGATGATTGAGCGCGTTGATGAGGTCGATGGTGTCCTTTTGCGTGCCGGGCGCGATGCCTTCCGGCGTGCTCACATTCAAAATGGGATCGCCCGTGTTGCGCAAGCGCGTGCCGGAATACACGCTCGGCAGGAAACCGCTGCTCCAGCAGGCCGCGCCGCCGCTGATGCCGCTGCCGGTGCTCATCACGACAAAGCTCGGAAGATCCCGCGTCTCCGCGCCGAGGCCGTAGGTGATCCACGAGCCCATGCTGGGCCGTCCGGGCTGCGAAAAGCCCGTGTTCATGAAAATCTGCGCCGGGGCGTGGTTGAACTGCGTCGTGCGGCAGGATTTCACGATGGCGATGTCGTCCACGATGGTCGCCAGATGCGGCAGCACCTCAGAGAGCTCCGCGCCGCATTGTCCGTGCTTGGCAAACTTGAAGCGCGGTCCCAAAACGGCGGCGTCGGGCCGGATGAAGGCATAACGCTGTCCGCCGATCACCGAAGGCGGCAGCGGCTTGCCTTCATACTTCGTGAGCATCGGCTTGTGATCGAACATCTCGAGCTGCGACGGCGCACCGGCCATGAACATGTGAATGACCGCCTTCGCCTTCGGCTGAAAATGCGACGACGCGGCCACATTCGGGCTCTTCGCCGCTCCATAAGCCGATTCCGCCAGCAACGACGCCAGCGCGATCTTGCCCGTGCCGACGGCGCAATCCTGGAAGAAGTGTCTGCGGGTGATGTTGGGGGTGTTCATGGGGTTTGAATGGGGAAACGGGTGAAAGAGGACTTGTTGCCGATCTAAGGCCGGTCGGTTAAGCTGGGGCATGACAACGACTCTTGCCATCGACCTGCCAACTTGCCTGACGCTGCACGCCAGAAGCCGTGCGGAGGTGGAAGAACGCAGCAAATTCCTTCTCGCCTTGAAGTACTTCGAACTCGGCGAGATCACCTCGGGGCAGGCTGCCCGCATGTGCGGAATGGGCCGCGTGGCTTTTCTTCACGAAGCGAGCCGCCATGGCGTGCCGGTGATCGACCTGAGCGAGGAAGAGATGGAGCAAGAGTTCGCCCATGTCTGAGTTCTTCCAGCGCCCGGTTGTCTGCAATACGAGCCCGGTCATTTCGTTGTGCAAAGCTGGACTCGGACATCTGTTCGCCAGCCTATTTCCGAAGGTGCTCACCACGCGCAAGGTCGTGGAGGAACTGCAAGCCAAGGACGCGTCCGATGCGCTCTCGATCCAGGCAACCTTGGAGGCGTTTGAAATCCTGCCGACACCGCCAGTCGATCCCATGCTTTCGACGATTCTTGATCCAGGAGAAGCCTCGGTCATGCAGCTCGCCAAAGAATACGGCATTTCGGGAGTCGTCCTGGATGAACGACGCGGCCGCCGGGTCGCCATGGACGTGTTTGGCCTCGAAGTCGTCGGCACCTGCGGGCTTTTGCTTCGAGCCAAGAAGCTCTCGCTCATCCCCGAAGTGAAGGCACCACTCGACCTCATCATCGCCAACGGGCTTTTTATCAGCCCACGCCTCCGGCTCCAGTGCCTGCGAATGGCGGGGGAGTGATCGATCTCTGACAACATCTTGCCCGTGCCGACGGCGCAATCCTGGAAGAAGTGTCTGCGAGTGATGTTGGGGGTGTTCATGAAAAAGGAATGTTAAAGCTGAGACTTAGCTCTTGCGAAAGTGCGCTATCGCTTCGGTTGCATGACGGCGCTGAGCCTTCGGTAATAGCTCCGGGAGTTTCGACTCGGCATATGCAGCCAATTGTTCAGCAGCCGCATTTAGTTCTTTGTGAGTGCGCCAGAATTCCTTCTCGGAGGTAAGCAAAGCGCAAAGCAAATCGCCCTCATACAGCTCGGCTTCCAAAAATGGCTCTTTCTGGAGACATTGAAGCGCTAATGGTGCCAAAAACTCCAAGCAAATGCTCTGACTAATCATGCGGCGATAGTCAGCCATGGTGAAATCACGCAATGGGAGCCGATGAAGCCGGTGGCACTCCAGAACAAGATGGGAATCATACTCCGGCGGCCCCCAAGCTTTGCCTTCGAGCTGTTCGAGCGATTTGGATGTATCAGGAGAATCCATGCTCATGGGTGTGTGATAGCCTCATCAAGATTAAGCACCGCACGGCACACCGCCGTCCACAGTGCTTCGCCGTCGAGTTTTTGGGCGCGTTGTTTGGCGAGGAAGGTTTTGAGCATCGTCAGCTCATCGGCGGCGGGTGGACGCGTGAGGCAGCGGCGGAAGGTGTTGGTGAGGCGGGAGTCGTCGTCGGGGGATTCGGCGAGGACGGCTTTGGCCATGGCTTGGGCGGCTTCCATGAACATCTGGTCGTTGAGCAGCGTGAGGGCTTGCAGGGGGCTGTTCGAGACATCGCGTCGAGCGAGGCAGGCCTCGCCGGTGGGCGCGTCGAAGGTGGTGGCCATGGCGAAGGGGGCCGTTCGCTTGGTGAAGGTGTAGAGGCTGCGGCGGTAGCGATCCTCGCCCTCGCTCGTTTTCCACTCGACCTTGCCGTAAGTGCCCTCGGTGGTGACGCTGGCCGGTTGCGGCGGATACACACCGGGGCCGCCCATTTTCAGCGAAAGCACGCCGGCGGCTTTGAGCGCGGAATCGCGGATGATCTCGGCATCGAGGCGGAAGCGTGAACCACGGGCGAGCAGCACGTTTTCGGGATCGGACTTATCCAACATCTGGCTGGCCTGTTTGTAGGTGGCGCTCATCACGATGAGCTTGTGCAGCTTTTTGAGGCTCCAGCCTTGCTTCACGAACTCCACGGCGAGCCAGTCGAGCAACTCAGGATGGCTGGGAGCCTCGCTTTGATAGCCGAAGTCCTCCAAACTCTTCACGAGACCGCGACCGAAGAAGGCCTGCCACTGACGGTTCACGGTCACGCGGGCGGTGAGCGGGTTTTCGGGGCTGAAAAGCCACTTCGCGAAGGTGAGGCGGTTCGCGGGCGCGTTCTTCGGCAGCGAGGGCAGAAAGGCGGGCACGGCGGGCGGCACGGTTTCCTTGGGCTGGAGGTATTCGCCGCGATGGTAGCGATTCGTGGGACGCGGATTCGACGCGGGACGCTCCTTCAACGCCAGCGTGGCCTGACCGCGAGGCATCTGACGACGCGCGGCGAGCAAGGGCGCGGCGGCCTGCTTCATCTCGGGAGCAGTTTCGAGAAAACGCATCAGCACTTCTGACTTCTGACCTCTGACTTCTGACTTCTGCTTCGCGAGTGCATTCTCGACTTCAAACGGATGCCCAGTGGCCTCAGCATGATCGCTGGTAGTTACGGAGAGGCGGAAATGGCCGAGCGGGCAGGCGAAGTGCTTCTCGAAGAGCATTTTCAAATCGAAGCCGTTGGTCAGATCGACCGGTTTCTCGAAATGAAACACCGCTGCGTGGCTTTGACCGTAACCACCGAGCACCTGCCAGCCGCTGCTCATCTCGGCGTCGAGCGTGGCCATGGCGTTGTTGGTCTTTTTCGCGGCGGCTTTGCGTGCGGCTTTCTTCGTCGGCTTCGCCGCAGTGGCGGCATCGTTGATCTTGTCTTCCTCTTCTTCGTTGGTGGCCTCGGCGTTCGTGATCTTCACGCGTTGGCCGTTTTGGAAGGCCTGCAGTTCGCTGAGGAAGAATCCGCCGATGGGGCCTTCGTAGTAAGTGAGGCCGGGGCCGTCGTTTGGCAGGCTCGAATGGCTCGCGACCTCGAGCTTGATGGCGGTGACGCCTTTGATGGGCGCTTTGAAGCTCAAATCATAGACATCGCTCTTCGAGATGTCGCCGCTGCCGAGGATGAAGCCATCGGGCTGCTGCTCGAGGTGCGGCATGGTGGTCTTCATGGCCGTGGGGCGAATGATTTGCCAGTTTGAGGCCCGTTTCGATTCACCTTCGATCCAGCCGGCGAAACGGCTCTGCATCGCCGCCTCGCCTCCGGGGAACTTTTTCGGCAAATCGGCCTCCAGCTTCGCGATGCGCTCGGCGTGGGCTTTTTGCTGCTTTTCGATTTCAGGCGTCGGGATGTGGTAGGTCGGTTCGTCGGCGTTGTTGAGGAGCGCCATGACGCTGTAGTAATCGGTGTGCAGGATGGGATCGTATTTGTGCGTGTGGCACTGGCAGCAGTTCAGCGTGAGGCCCATCCACGCCGTGCCGGTGACGCCAACGCGATCCACCATGGCATAGAAGCGGTATTCATTCGGATCAATGCCGCCCTCTTCATTCAGCATCGTGTTTCGATGAAAGCCGGTGGCGATGATGTCCTCCGGCGTGGCATTCGGAAGCATGTCTCCGGCGAGCTGCTTGATGCTGAACTGGTCGAAGGGCATGTCGTCATTCAGCGCCTTCACGACCCAGTCACGATAAGGCCAGATCTGACGCGGGCGGTCTTTCTCAAAGCCATTCGTGTCCGCGTAGCGTGCGAGATCCAGCCAGCGACGCGCCCAGCGTTCGCCGTATTGTTTGGAGGCCAGCAGCGAATCGACAAGCTTCTCGTAGGCACCCGGCGATTTGTCATTCACAAAGGCATCCGCTTCAGCGGGAGTTGGCGGCAGGCCCGTGAGATCGAGATACACACGCCGCACGAGCGTGTAGGGATCCGCTTCAGGTGAAGGCTTCAGGCCTTCTTTCTCCAGGCGCTCATGGATGAAATGATCAATGCTCCCTTTCGGGTCCTTCGAAGGCTGTGGCGGCGAGTAGGCCCAATGCGCCTCATACTTGGCCCCTTCGGCGATCCATTGCTTCAAGATGCTCTTCTCCTTGTCGGAGAGCACCTTCTTCGTGTGCGGTGGTGGCATGACCTCGTCCTCGTCGGTGGAGAGGATGCGTTTCACCACCTCGCTGGCGTCCGGCTTGCCGGGCACGATGGCGATCTCACCCGATTTGCCTTTGCCGTAGGCGGATTCGCTCAAATCGAGGCGCAGCTTGCCTTTGCGGCCGTGGTCGTCCATGCCGTGGCAGGTGAAGCACTGCTGCGCGAGCACGGGACGCACGTCCCGATTGAAGTCGAGCGCGCTGGCGGTGCTGGCGAGCAAAAGAAGAGCGAGAGGGGATTGCATTGAGATTAAAACGAGACGCCGTAGGCGATTTCGCCACGACTTCAGCCCTTCGACAAGAGAGGACAAACAGACGGCACGATCAGACATGCCGTGGCAAGGTGCAGCGCTGGCAAAACGCCATGATCGCCTCGCGCGTCGGGATCGAAGGCTGCGCGCCCGCTTTCAGCGTCGCGAGCGCCCCGGCCGCGTTTGCGAAGGCTATGTCGCTCGAAACAGCAAATGCGCCCGCAAACGTGTCGCCCGCGCCCACGGTATCCACCGGCGTGACCTTCGGCGGCGCCAGATCGCTCACACCGGCCTCCGTGTAGCTCAGCGTGCTCTGAGCACCACGCGTGATGATAAGCTGACGGCACTTTGCCTCCTTCAGATCGCGACTTGGCGTGATCTTGGCCGCCTCGCCTTCATTCGCAATCAGCACATCGACTTCGAAGCGATCCGCCAGAAACGCCTCGTTGAGCGGCGACGGGTTCAAAAGGACCCGCACACCCGCTTCGCGCGCGATTTCCGCCGCGCGACGCACCACTGGCAGCGGACACTCAAGCTGCAACAGCAGCGCATCGGCTCCGCGGATAAGGTCCGCATGCTTGTCGATGTCCGCGGCCGTGATCGCGTGATTCGCGCCTGGATTCACAATGATCGAGTTCTCGCCCGCATCATCCACCACGATGAAAGCGCTGCCCGTCGGCGTTTCGGAGCGCAAAACGCCCGTGGTGTCGATTCCCTCGGCTTTCAGCGCCGCAATGTAGCGCGTGCCGAAATCATCCACGCCCACGCAGCCGATCATCGCCACGCGTCCGCCTGCTCGTGCGGCGGCGACAGCCTGATTGGCTCCTTTGCCGCCAAAACACGTCAGCATGCTGCTCGACGTCAGCGTCTCGCCCGGCGCAGGGATGCGCGGCACACGCAGCGTGTGATCCACATTCAACGAGCCGACGACGACGATGGAGAGGGCGGAGGCCATGTGGGAAATGATGGCCGGAAAGCACCGGGCGGCCAGGGCATCTTGTTCGAGGAGCTCCTAAATCCCAAGGGCCGCGCGCAGGCGCAGGGCATCCTCCAGCGCCTCGTCGATCGTGTCGCCGAGGACGGTGAAGTGGCCCATCTTGCGTTTCGGGCGGGCCTCCGCCTTGCCGTAGAGATGCAGCTTGGCGCGCGGGTGGTTGAGCACGGGCGACCAGTCGGGATGCACCGTGGGCGCGGGCCAGATGTCGCCCAAGAGATTGATCATCACGGCCGGCGTGTGCTGGGTGGGATCACCCAGCGGCAGGCCGCAGATGGCGCGCTGCTGCTGCTGGAACTGGTTCGTGACGCAGGCGTCGATGGTGTAGTGGCCGCTGTTGTGAGGCCGTGGAGCGATTTCATTCACGATCACATGTCCGTCAGTCGTCACAAACATCTCGACAGCCATCGTGCCGACATAGTCGAGCCCGTTGGCCACCGCTTCCCACAGTTCGATGGCTTGATCGACAATCTCAGGTGCCACGCGGGCGGGCGAGATCGTCACATCGAGAATGTGGTGCGTGTGCTGGTTTTCCACGCAGCCATGCACGGCCATTTTTCCATCACGCGCACGCGCGCCGACGACGGAGACCTCGCACACAAAGCTCACCCACTGCTCCACGACCGCGCGGTGGCCTTCGAAGGAGCGCCACGCCTCCGCCAGGTCGGTTTCCGCGGTCACCTTGCACTGGCCTTTGCCATCGTAGCCAAACGCGGCCGTCTTGATCACGCACGGACGGCCCAAATCAGCCACGGCGATCTCCAGACCGGCCAGGTCACTCACCACGCGAAATTCCGCGCAGGCAATTCCCTGGTCACGAAGGAAGAGTTTCTCGCGTTCGCGATGCTGCGTGGTGAAAATGGCCTTGGAGCCGGGAAACAGCGGTTTCACGGCCTCCACGGCCTCCAGGCACGACGCCGGGATGTTTTCGAATTCTGCGGTGACGACATCGACCTGGCCTAAAAAGCCCTTCAGGGCCGCGGTGTCGTCGTAAGCCGCGTTGATCTCGACATCCGCGAATTGTCCGGCGGGACAGCCGCGTTTCTCATCGGTGAAAATGGCCACGCGATAGCCTGCGCGCCGTGCTTCGAGCGTGAACATGCGGCCGAGCTGGCCGCCGCCGAGCATGCCGATGGTGGAACCGGGCTGGAATCTCACGCCTTTTTCTCCTCCTCCAGCTCGCTTTGGCTCTCCAGCACTTTCTGTGTCTGCCGCTGGCGGAAGGCGGCCAGTTTTTCGGCCAGCGCCGGGTTTTCGTTCGCCAGCATGGAGACGGCGAAGAGGCCCGCGTTCAGCGCGCCGGCATTGCCGATGGCAAAGGTGGCCACGGGGACGCCGCCGGGCATCTGCACGATGGAATAGAGGCTGTCCACACCGCTGAGCGCGCGGCTCTGCACCGGAACGCCCAGGACGGGCAGGGTGGTCATGCTGGCCGTCATGCCCGGCAGATGTGCCGCGCCGCCCGCGCCGGCGATGATGATTTTAAGGCCGCGGGAGGCCGCCGTGGTGGCGTAGTCGTAGAGGAGCTGCGGTGTGCGGTGCGCGCTGACGACTTTCTTCTCAAACGGCACGCCAAAGTCGGCCAGCACCTGCGCGGCGTTTTGCATGGTGGGCCAGTCGGAGCTGGAACCCATGATGATGCCCACGACGGGCGCGTTCTTGGCGGCACTTTGGCTCATGTGCGCAGGATGGCGGCAGCCACGCCGCGCACAAACATTTTTTGCTGCGTCACGCGTGCGAGGCTGGCAGAAATCCGCGTGCCATGCCCCCGTCCTTCTCCTGCCGCTGCTGACGGCTATGGTGAGCGGGGCGCATCAAACCGGCGCCGACTCGATGAAAAGGCGGGAGTCGGCGGTCATCATGGTTGACAAGAACTCGAAGCCAAAGCCAGATCCCAAGTCCGTTGGCAATATGGAGATGACGTATGCCGGCTGGATGGCGGGCTGCTTCATCTTGGAATCCAGGGACACAGGCGGCCAGCAGTAAGATGCGCCCCAGCACATGATCCCCGGCATCTTGGTGTTTGGTGCATCTGGGTTTGGTCTTGGCCCTTGGCAGGCATCTTTTCGTGAGGAAGGCGCACAACGAGCGAAATGCTGTCTGTCGTGCCGTTGTCTGCCCCGTTTGCCGGCGTGTCTCAGCGTGTGGAGAAAGAAGCGCCGGTCGTCGTCATCATGTGAACGGACTCTTCCGTAGTTTTCGCAGGGCAAACAATCCGCCTGCGCTCTCCGCGATCCTTCGCGCTCCATCCTTCCGTCGTGAGCCGAACTTCTCCCGGTGCTGACCGAAGATGCTCTCCACGAACTCTTTGCCCCCGATCACCAGCCCGTCGCTGAAGTAGCGCACTCGCAGTCGCACCAGCTCCGCAGTCGTGAGCTTCCCTTTGGCCTCCAGCACTGCTTTCGACTCCTCCGCGCTCACGCCGCGTCTCACCACCTCGCTCTTGTCCGCGCTACGCGCCTCCACCGCGTGGCTGTAGAGCAGCTTTCGATACGCTTCCGCTCCGCCTGCGCTCTCCCAGCCGTCCACCGGCTTCGCCGTCACCTTGCTCATCGCGCGCTGCGCCCTCCGGCTGCCGCTTAATGCCTCCGCGTAGCCGCACCAGCGGTAGTCCTTCGGGTCCTTCACCAGGCCTGCTCGCACGGGGTTGAGGTCGATGTAGGCCGCCATCGTGTGCAGCGGCTCGCCTTTGCCCTCCACCAGCACGCTTTTGAAGCGGTCCATCCAGAGCGTGCCTTTGCGCCCGCGCCGTTTGTTGAACCAGCGGCTGAAGCGCTCCTTCACCTCCTTCACATACACCGAAAGGTCGCAGAAGCGCCTTTTGATGGCCTCCAGCCTTTCCTCCGCCAGCGCGGTCATTCCGCGACGGCGCAGATCGTCCAGCTCGTTCTTGAGCAGACCGACGAAGGTCTTGCTGTAGAGCGTGCGCAGGTGCTCCAGCAGCCTGCCTTCTCCCTCCGGCCCCTCGAAGCGCCGCAGCCACACCTCACGCCAGGGCACCTCCACCAGCACATGGAAGTGGTTGCTCATCACGCAGTAGGTCACGACCTTCACCCCGCAGAACTCGCTCATCTTCCACAGGAGGCGACGCAGCGCTTCTTTCTCCACGTCATCAAAGTGGACCTCCCCGCCGCAGGTGCGGGACATGGCATGGTAGCAGTAGGACTCCAGCGGCCCCTTCCCCACGATGCGCCGCCTGCCTCCGGACCACGACCGCGCGGCAGGATAGGGAGCGGTTTTGGCCTCAATGCCGACAAGCTGGTCTTCGAGCGGAAGAGACTGGGAACGAGGGGAAATCTTGGCTTTCACGGCGCGGAAGGGAGCAAGAAAGCCGGGCGCTGCAAGCATTGAATGCCTGGCATCTTTTTTTGTCCTCGCCTCCGAGTGCCGAGCTTTGTCCTCCCCTTTTCCGTCTTCGTGCGGCAGCTAAAGGCAGCCCCAAGGGGGCAAACGCGGGCGGTCCGAACTCGACGTGTGGTCTCCCTCAAGGAGGATTCACGACCGAGCGGCTTTCCTGATTTCATTTTTCCAAATGGGTTGGCACGGCCAATGCCATTGGTTGGCTCGTGGGTTCATTACCGAGTGCCATTCATGCCTGGCACTTTTCTACTTTTCTATAGGTCTCTTTTGGCTGAGGCCTTTGCTTTCTTGATTTGAATCAGCTCGGTTTCAGAAGCAGTGACAAAATGAGGCGATATCACAGAGTAGTCTTGAAGCAAAAAGACAACAATTTCGGCGGCAGACTGGTTCTGATTATCAAAGCCTCTCAGCCTCACTTCCCACCAATATCTGCCAGAGCTTTCCTGCTTCCAGACCCAAGGAGATTCCCTGCTCCTTCCCAAATCTATTTCCCTCAGGGTAGAAGCGACCACCCGCCATTTAAAGTCACTGACCAGCGGCTCAAAATTGCCCAATGGATCTGCTTGTTTTATCTTTTCAGGCTCCGGCTGGAACAACCATTCACGCCCTATTTGTACAAAGCTTTTTCCACTTAGATCGAGCGCCCTTTTCGCAGCAGCAAACAACTCGATTGGGCTAACTCGAAATTCATCATCTGTAGCAACTCTTTTTAATGCCTGTATCTTTGAAAGCGGCACTTCCAGAACAGCAATCTTATTCGCTGCCTCATCAAAATCGCCGTAATTTAAGACGACACAATTTTCTCCGCCAAACAATGCTGAGTTGGCAAAAAAGAACAACAGAACCGTTTTTTGTACGCGCCGCATATTATTACCTCCTACATGCATTTTGTTTCTGCTGACACTCTTGTCGTTTCTTTTGGATTTGTGATTTAAAATTCGCTAGGCCCCCATTAATTTTGTCCAGGTAATCTTGCTCTGCGGGTATATCTCTAGGTGGGTATGCACCTAGCACCTGTCCATCTGGACTTGTGCCGCCTCTGATGTGCAGTTGCCTAGCTTTTGCTTTTCCTTCCCAAAAATAGTAGTCCTCAGCTATCTCCATGAGATCAACCCAACACTGGGCGCTTTCTTTACAACACGATGTCCAACCATCTAGCTTGTTAGCCTGAGTAATGAGGGTTCGCCAGCTATCCTTCCAATCTTGCAGATGCCTATCTTCGTGAGGCCGATCTTGCGGAGTGGATACTTGATAATAGATGGTCTGTGCGTTGGCTTCGACAAATTCGATTTTGTGTGGTCCAAATTCGTGATCTGCCTGCACTGGCACAACTCGCATAGTGATTTCCCAAGGCTTTGGAGTGCTCACCGCACCTACAGTTCCAGTCACACGATTAGTTGCATATGTGACGTGAAAAGTTGCGTCCACGTCCATCTGCTTCAACCCCAAGTAATCCCACTTGTTCGCGGGGTCATTGTTCACGAACTGATACAGGTTGATTCCACCATCAATTCCGATAGGATCGCGTGATGCGAACCGACCCAACTGCGGGTTGTAGTAGCGGTAGAGGTAGGCGACGAGGCCGGTTTCGCTGTCGGTGTATTGGGTGCTGAAGCCCATCGGGCACAGCTCCACGTCCGGCCCCGTGTTCGTGATGCGGTTGCCGAAGGGATCGTAGTCGAAGCGGGCGATGAGCTGGCCTGCTCGGAAGCCGCTGGTCGGGACGAGGCCGGTGACGTTCCCGTTCGCATCGCTGCACACCTGGTAGGTCACGCCTTGGTAGGTCGTGCTCAGCAAGCCTCCCACACCGCCTGCGCCCGTCATCGTGCCGCTGAGGTCCTGGCCCCACAGGAAGGTGCGGTTCACCCGGCTGCCGGTCAGCCCGGGGCCGGTGGCGAAGGTGTGGTCCAGTTCCGCTATCATGTGAATGCCATCGTACACGAAGCGCAGGTCCTTCACAAGTTTCCAAACCAGTTCTCCGTTCTCGGTTCTCTGTTGGAAGACCTTCTTCGCGATGCGGCGGTGGCGGTAGTCATACGCGAACTCCAGCCGCGCGCGCTTCGGTCCCTCGATGCCCGCCGCTACCGCAATGACCTTCTGCGTGGCGCTCTTCATGCGGTTCTCCGCGTCCCAGGTGTACACCCACTGGCCGTCCTCGATCAGATTGCCGTCCGCGTCATGCTGCGGAGCTTCATTGGCCGGCGGCACATACACAAAGCCGCGTTTCAGCGCCACCGCTGCCCCCAGCGTCGCGGTGAACTCCACCTTCACCCAGCGCGCGTTCGTGCCCGTCACCGTGTGCAGGTAGCGGAAGCTGTTGTGGTCCCCCTCTGGTTCTGCGGCAGCGTGCGGTCCACCGTGAAAGGCGTCCCCTCATCAAGGCGCAGCGCCACCACCGCGCCCTCCACCGCCTCCCCCGTGATCTCCACCACGCGACCGCGCGCGATGGCGCTGTACTGCTGTAGCACGTTCGCCGTGTAGCCGCTGGTGAAATCCGCCTGCTCCACCGTGCTCGTGCCCTGCGTGGCCGTTTCACGGTTCCCCATCAGGTCAAAGGCATACTCGCGCCGCTGATGCGTCACCGGGGCCAGCTCCCAGCCGTTCTCCGTCATGAACTGCCCCTCGCGCTCCGCCTGCCGCACCTCCCCGCGTTCGTTGTAGGCGTAGTTCCAGCGCTTCGGATGCCGGTGGAGGTAATCCGGCTCGTACATGTCCGTCCACTGCGCCTTCTCACGCCGTCCGCGCGCGTCAAAGTCATAATGCCACTCGTCCGCCATGCCGCCGCGCCCCGTCATCTGCCCGCCGTAGCTGTAGCGCCGCGTCTGCGTGGCGATCTCCATCACCGCGCCGTCCGGCATGTAGCGGTAGGAGGTCTGGTAGTTCAGCCCCTGCACATAGCGGTGCCGCACGCGACCATTCAGGTAGTTGTAGCTCACGCTGGTGCTCGGCTGCACGCTCAGATTAAGCGAAGTGCAGCCCGAAGCGTAAGCCTGCGGGAAGCAGGCGAATCAACTCGTTTCCGAACCAGCCCAGCACACGCGTTGGCTGGACCCCGGAAGAGTAATGAGGGACACAAACGCCGAAGGATGCAGGCGTTTGAAACAATGCGCAACACTGCCCGCAGGGTGAGTCTGCGAGGAGCAGACGAATCAACCGCATTTGATGCGGGCGCTGCGTTGGGATGTTGAGTGAGAGTAGGTCTTCTTTTTTGTCAAACTGCTTGGTTCGTGTGGCAGGTGAAGGCGGCCCCAAGTGTGAAAACGCGGGCTGCTGGAACTCGTCGTGTGGCCTCGCCAAAGGGGCGTTCGGGACCGAGACGCTGTTCTGGTTTCATTTTTTCGAGTGGGTTGGCATAGCCAATGCCATTGATTGGCCTGTTCGTTCATTTATGGGGCTGGGCGCAAGAGCTATGCATTCCACGCTCTGGCTCCCTGCGCCTTGCACGACGCGCCCTGCTGTGCCAAGCACCCGCGCATGACTTTTGTTGAAAAACTCCGCGCCCGCATCTCCACCACCGGTTCCAACCTCTGTGTCGGTCTCGACGTGCGCGCGGCGGACGCCAGCGATGCCACGAAGGCCTGGATTCTCGATGTGATCGAGCAGACCGCGCCGCACGCCGCCGCCTTCAAGCCGAACGCGGCCTATTTTGAGGCGCTAGGCTGGCAGGGCGTGAAAATGCTGGAGGAAATCATGGCCGCCATCCCTTCGGACATTCCCACCGTGCTGGATGTGAAGCGCGGCGACATCGGCGAGACGCAGGGTTATTACGCGAAGGCCTGTTTTGATGTGCTGAATGCGGACGCGGTCACTTTGAACGCCTACATGGGCCGTGACACGCTGGAGCCGTTCCTGAAATACACCAGCAAGGGCCTGTACCTGCTCGGCGTGACCTCGAATCCCGGCGCGAAGGACATTGAGCTGCAAAAAAGCGGCGACCGGCACATTTACGAACTGGTGGCCGACATGACGGCGGGCAGCGCGCAGGCCGGGCTGGTCGTCGGGCTGACCAATGCCGCGCCGGATGTGCTTTCCCGCATTCCGGACGTGCCGCTGCTCATTCCAGGCCTCGGCGCGCAGGGGGGCGATCTCGCTGCGTTGAAGGGTTCCGGCCGGAAAGCGCCGCTGCTGGTGAATGTGTCCCGCGGCATCCTCTACCAGGACGAGGACAAGCCTTTCTCTGAACGCGCGGCGCTATGGAAAAACCGCATCCGAGAGGCCCTGGCGTGAGGCCGCCGCGATTCTCACGAATGACACAAAAACGCCCCCTTTTCGCCGCTTGCGCGAGGGCGTTTCGTGGGAATGGATGCCACGCTTCGCACCACCTAACCCTCAACGACTTGCCTAATGGTCTTTGATC
Organism: Verrucomicrobiaceae bacterium; assembly: GCA_015075365.1. Taxonomy (GTDB): domain Bacteria; phylum Verrucomicrobiota; class Verrucomicrobiia; order Verrucomicrobiales; family Verrucomicrobiaceae; genus Prosthecobacter. Next base: position 1,304,376 of record JABTUN010000001.1, on the reverse strand, counting down.
TTAGCGAACATCTCAAAACACCGCTGCAACGCGGCCTGTACCGTGTTTTCGGGCCCGCGCTCGAAAAGACGCTGGGCCTGCGCGGCTTTAACGCGGTCTATGAAGGCACTGCCCGCCTGTTCCGCGAGCACCCCCAGCATCCGAAGGTGTTCGCATGGTTCGACAGCGTGGCGCAGGTCATCGGCGCGCGGGAGCAGGTCGATCTGCCCTCCGGCTTTGAGTTTCCGAAAACCGGGCCGCTCATCATCATTGCGAACCATCCGTTCGGGATCGTCGATCCGGTGATGCTCAGCCGCTGGGCGGCGCAGTTCCGCCCGGATTTGAAGGTGATGACGAACTTCATGATGGGTGCCATGAAGGAGCTCCAGGAGCACATTATTGCTGTGAATCCCTTTGGCGGTGATGATGCGGCAAAGAAGAACCTCACGCCCATGAAGGAGGCCATCCGCCTGCTGCGCGGTGGCGGCGCGCTGGTGATTTTTCCCGCCGGGGAGGTGGCCGCTTACAAGCCGGGCCGTGGGGTGGAGGAGCCCGCGTGGACGAACCACCTCGGCTCGCTGGTGCGCCGCACCCAGGCGACGGTGCTCCCGGTCTATTTTCCGGGCTCGAACAGCGCCCTTTTCCATACCGCCGGCCTGGTGCATCCGCGCCTGCGCACCGGCCTGCTGCTGCGCGAGTTCAGCAGGCGGGAGGGCACGACCGTGCAGATGCGCGTGGGGCATCCCATCCCGTATTCGCGCCTGAAAAAGTTCGAGGACGATGAGTCGCTGACGCGCTACCTGCGCATCCACACCTTTGTGCTGCATCAGCGTGGCAAGGTGCCGCGGGTGCAGGCCGGCAGTGCTGGTGCAGGGGATGTGCCGGTGCCTGCGGCGGACCTGCAAATGCGCATGGTGTGCGAGGTGGACCAGCTCCGCGCGCGCGGCGGGAAGCTGGTGGGGCAGGGGAATCTCTCCGTCTATCAGGCGCATTCGCACGAGATCCCCGTCCTGCTCCAGGAGATCGGCCGTCTGCGGGAGGTGACCTTCCGCGAGGTGGGCGAGGGCACGGGAGAGGCGCTCGATCTCGACCGCTTTGACCGTTATTACGAGCATCTGGTCCTGTGGGACGAGGAAAAGGAGCAGATCGCCGGCGCCTACCGCCTTGGCCGCGCGGATTTCATCCTGCGCGAGTACGGGCCGAAAGGTCTCTACACCAGCACGCTGTTCCGTTTTGAGAAGCCCTTCCTCTCCCATCTCGAAAACGCCGTGGAGATGGGCCGCAGCTTCATCGTGAAGGCCTACCAGCGGAATCTCGCCTCCCTGCCGCTGCTGTGGAAGGGCATCGCGCACTGGGTGGCGCGCAATCCGCAGTACACGAAGCTCTTCGGCCCGGTGAGCATCAGCCGGGACTATAACAGTCTCTCGCGCAAAATCATGGTGGCCTTCCTGCAGGACAACAAGCTGCACCCGCAGCTCGCCAGCTTTGTGAAGCCGCGCAACCCCTTCCGTTACATGCGCAGCCGCCGCTTGATGCGCGAGTTCATCAGCGCGAACCTGCAAAATGTGGACGACTGCTCCGCGCTGGTTTCCAGCGTGGAAACCGACGGCAAGGGCATCCCCGTGCTGCTTAAGCACTACCTGAAGCTCAATGCCACGATCCTCAGCTTCAACGTGGACAAGGACTTCTCCGACTGCCTGGACGGCCTCATCATGGTCGATTTCACCGAGATCGAGGCCCGCACGCTGAGCAAGTACATGGGAGAGGACCTATGCCGGGCCTATCTGGCGCGTCATGGCATCAGCATGGAGTGAGGCGGGAGAAGCGTGGGACAAAAAAGCGGCAGCCGGTCAGGCTGCCGCTCATGGGGAGGTCGTTACGGGCCTCTCTTTACTTGCCCTTGAGGTCGTTGAACATCGCGAAGCCCTGCTCCGGCGTGAGGCCTTCGTGCACGACGCCGCGCACCGCCTTCATCATCGCGACCGGGTCCTCGCTCTGGAAGATGTTGCGGCCCATGTCCACGCCGCTCGCGCCCTGCTGGATCGCGTTGTAGCTCATCTTCAGCGCGTCGAGCTCCGGCAGCTTCTTGCCACCGGCGATCACGATCGGCACCGGGCAGCAACTGGTGATCGTCTCGAAGCCTTCGTCCGTGTAGTAGCACTTCACCACGTGCGCGCCGAGCTCCGCCATGATGCGTGTGGCAAGGCGGAAATACTGCGCGTTGCGGGCCATCGCACGGCCCACGGCCACCACGCCCATCACCGCGATGCCGTAACGGGCACCCGCATCGACGAGGTCGGTCAGGTTTTTGAGGCTCTGGCGCTCGTAGGCGCTGCCGATGAAGACCTGCACGGCCAGAAGGCTCGCGTTGAGGCGGATGGCCTCTTCGATGTTCAGCGCGGTGGACTCATTGGAGAGCGGCTCGAAGCCCGGGCGGCCAAACTTGGCCTTCTTGCCGTCGATTTCGCCTTCCCACTCCTCAAACGGGCTCACCATCGAGGTGCCGCCGGAGGCGCGAAGCGCGATGGCCTTCTGCGTGGAGGCCGGAATGATGCTGCGCTGAATGCCGCGGGTGAGCATGAGGCAGTCGGCGTAGGGTTCGAGAGGCAGAATGGTCTGATCGACACGCTCCAGGCCGGTGGTGGGGCCCTGGAAGTAGCCGTGGTCAAAGGCGAGCATCACGGTGCGGCCGTCCTTGGGATTGAAGACCTTGCTGAGGCGGTTCTTGAGACCCCAGTCATACTGGTGGGAACCTTTGAGGAAGAAGCCCGGGGTTTGCTGGGGCGTGTCGAGGAAGTATTCCTTTTCCTTCTTGTCAGCAGCGGAGGTGGTGATGTCGGCCATGGTGGGTGGATGAATGAGGGGCGCGACGATGGGCCTGAAACCAGGGCGCGCAAGCGGTCATATCGTCCCGGCAGCGGCCTTTCAGGCGCGAACGAGCGCTCTTTGCGCAGCAGACCGCGAAAACCTGCGCGCATGCCCATTCCATGAGTGACAAAAAATGGCCCCCTGCTAGGCTCGCGTTCCATTTTTCAAAAAAATCCTCCAAGATTCGTCCTTCCTCGTTCATTTTCATTTCCCCGCCCGCTTGTCGTGACCGCGCTGCCCCTGGCAACTCCACGCTTGCGTCTTTCTCTTCCTCCCCCGTATTCTGCCGCTGAAACTGCCACCGATTCATATGAAGCCCGCTTCTTGTCTTGTATTGGTCCTCGCGTCCGCCCTGTCCCTGCACGGGCAGGCGCCGCCTCCCGCTCCTGGAGCGCCGCCTGCGGCCCCGGGTGCTCCGCCGGCGGCTCCTGCCGCGCTCAACATCGCCCAGGAGACGGAGAACCTGATGAACGAGGCGGTGAAGCTTTTCACCGAGGCGAAGTACCAGGAGGCGCTCGCCAAGATCGCCCAGGCGGAGAAAAACCTGAACAACAAGCCCTTTGAGGGCATTCTTTATGCGAAGGGCGCGTGCTTCTTCAACCTGAACGACTACCCGAAGGCCATCGAGTCCCTGGAGCTGTATCTGAAGGAGTTTCCGCAGGGCGCGAGTGTGATTGATGTGCGCATGGCCCTCGGCCGCGCTTACATCCGCAGCAAGCAGGGCGACAAGGGCGTTGCCACCCTCAAGGAGGTGGTCACCGCCTCCCCGGACAAGAAAGCGGAGGCCGGATTGATCATCGCCGACTACTACAAGACGGAGAACAAGCCGGACGACGCCCTGCAAATCCTCTCCGCGGTGATCGCGGACGGTGTGCGCTCGCCGGAGTCCATCCAGGCGGCCATGATGGCCTCCCAGCTCTATGTGGCAGGCGGCAAGCTGGAGGAGGCCAGCGCGCTGATGGAGAAGGTGCGGAACTTTGCCTCCGGCGGCGACAACATGGCGCAGATGAACAACATCTACCTCCAACTGGGCGACCAGATGATGGAGAAGAAGTCCTACCGCGACGCGCTGAACGCCTACCAGCTCGTGCGCAAGAAAAGTGAGATCAGCCGCATCGTGGCGGAGCAGGTCAAAAAGCTGGAGCAGAAGGTGGCGGTGACCAAGGACCAGGCGATGAAAGACACGCTGACCTCCCAGCTCAAGGCCACGCAGGAAATCCAGGCGGAGATCGAAAAGCGCACGGATTACGACGCCTCCCTCTACTACCGCCTGGGCCGCTGCTACTTTGAAATGGGCGCGCCGGCCACCGAGGGCGGCGCGCAGCCGGACCCCTCCCGCCTCTGGCAGGCGGTGGTGGCCTTCGACACCATCGTGAACGACTTCAAGGAGTTCCCCCAGCGCGACCGCTGCATGTTCGGCCTCATCATGGTGAACGCCAGCCTCAAGCGCATCAAGGAGGCGCGGCAACTGTGCGAAAAATACATCGAGAACTTCCCGGACGGTGCCGAGCTTGGCACGGTGTCCGAGATGTTTGGCATGCTGGCCTACCAAAACGGAGACCTGGAGGAGGCGGAGCGCGCCTTTGCCCGCGCCACCGGCTTCCCCAAGGCAGACAAGGAGCGCCTCCGCCTGCTGAGCGGCACCGTGCTCTTTGAAATGCAGCGCTTTGACCAGGCCCGTACCTCCTTTGAGACGCTGCTGACCGAGTTCCCGGAGTCCACTTACAAGGACGAGGTGCTCTATCGCATCGCGCTGAGCTACTTCTACCAGAACGACTACAAGAACGTCACCAAATCGCTGAACAAGTACATTGAGGAGAACCCGAAGGGCATGTACATCTGCGATGCGAAGTACCGCCTGGCCTTCATCGTCTTCCAGGAAGGCAAAAAGGACCAGGCGCTGGAGTCCTTGGTGAAAATCATCGAGGCGCACCCGAACGACAACAACATCGGCCAGGTCCACGCGCTTTCCGGGGACATTTACATGCAGAAGGGCGATTATGAGAACGCCATGAAGCAGTTCGCCTCCGCCGTGGAGAAGGCGAAGACGGACGACGTGCTCAACTACGCCCAGGACCAGCTCACCGACCTCTATGTGTCCAACAACGAGTGGAAAAAGCTCTCCGACATGTGGCAGCGCTACTACAACACCCACAAGGACAACGAGGACCAGTCCCTCAAGGCCATCCTGTGGATCAGCCGCGGCATGATCAAGGACCAGAAGCAGGAGGACGCCCAGAACCTGCTGGCGGAGCACATCAAGAAGCGCATCTCCAATCCCGCCAACCAGCAGGTCGAGGGACTTATTCAGCAGCTCGTGACCATCACCGCGCCGAAAAAACGTGCGCGCAGCTACACCGCCGCCCCGGCGCCTGCCGGGACCGCAGCACCTGCCGCGCCTGCGGACGGCACGGCCGCCAAGCCTGCGGAACCGCCCCCTCCGCCGCCGGAGCCCGAAGTCACCTTTGAAGACGTGGAGAAAAAGCTCGAGGATCTCCTCACACCGGCGGAGCAGGCCATGCGCAACGGCACCACCAGCATGCGCATCCTTTTCGCCAAAACGATGCTCGCCCGCACCATGAAGCAGCCGGACAAGGCCAGCAAATTCTTCAACATCCTCATCGAGGTGGCCAAGGCCGACGATCTGAGCCCCATGTTGCTGGCCACCGTGGGGGACAACGCCCGCACGAAGGGGGATTTTGACAAGGCCACAGCCTGCTACGTCCGCCTGCGCGACCTGTTCAAAGACAGCGAGTATTCCGACGGCGCACCCGTGGGCCTCGGTGAGATCGAGTTCGAAAAAGGCAACACGGACAAGGCCCTGGAGCTGTTCAAGGCCGCCGCGGACTACCAGGGCAGCGCCTACCTGCTCCAGGCCACGCAGGGTATCGCCAAGTGCCAGTTCAAGCTGAAGAAGTTCGACGAAGCCAAGAAGCTCTACGAGCAGATCGCGCAGACCAAGGAATGGCGCGGCGAGGCCACGGCGAACGCGCTGCGCATGCTCGGCGAGATCGAGGCCGCGCAGGGCAAGAACGAGGCCGCCATCGCCTACTTCCAGCGCGTCTTCATCGCCCACCAGCGCTGGAAGGTGGAGATGGCGAAGGCCTACCTGCTCGCCGCCAAAGCCTTCAACCTGCTCGGCAAGCGCGAGGAGGCGAAGAAGCACCTCGATGAGATGCTGGCCCGCAAGGACATCCCGCAGGACATGCCTGAGGTCAAAGAGGCCCAGCAGCTCCGCGCCACCCTCGGCTAACACGTCATCCCCAGCCCATTTTACCGCCATGCGCCTTCAATTCCTGCTTTTTGCCCTTTGCAGCCTGCTCGCCGCCGGCGCGGCCCAGGCACAAGCCATCGTCCTCAAGGACGGCAGCAAAATTTTCTCCTCCGAGTTCTCCCTCGAAGCCGGAAAGATCATCCGCACCGTCAAAATCGGTGAAAACATCGCCAAGAGCGAGATTCAGATGAAAAACATCGACTCGCTGGAGTGGCCTTATCCGAACGAGCTGACCGAATCCTCGGATCTGCTCGCCAAGGGCAAGACGGAGGAGGCGATCGCCATCCTGGCAAAGGGGAAGGAGTTCTTCGAGATCTTCAAGGAGATCGAGGGGAACTGGTATGTGGACATCTACTTCGCCTACGTCGAGGCGTTGAACCAGGGCGGCAAATTTGACGACGTGCTCAAGCTCATGCCGCTGCTGCGCGCCCTGAAGCTCACCGACGCCCAGAAAATGCGCCTGCGCATCATCCAGCTCGACATCGAGCGCAAGACGAGCAGCGATTACATCACCATCCTCGCGGAGGCGGACAGCATCCTGAAGGAGACGGACGATTCCGCCATCGGCGCGTCGATCTGGAACATCATCGCCGACGTGCATGTGAAGAAGAAGGAGTTTGAGAAGGCGCTGCTGGCCTACCTGCGCATCCCGGTCTTCTACGGCACGCAGGTCTCCAAGGTGCCTGAGGCGGAGCTCAACGCCGCGCTCACGCTGGTGAAGATGCGCCGCTTCGCGGATGCCACCGCGTTCTTCAGCCGCATCGCCGAGTCCTACCCCGGCTCCCAGGTGGCCGAACGGGCGAACAAGGAAAAGGCCTCCATCGCCGGCATGACCAACGAGGACGAGAAGACCGCCAAGAAGGACGAGAAAGCCGGTGAAACCGCCGCCGCGGGCGAAAAAGCCGCCGAATCCGCGCCTGCGGACGCAAAACCTGCCGAAGAAGCAAAAAAATAACTCCACATTTTTCCCCCTTTCATTCATCATGCACCTCCACACCGACATCACCATGACCCTGACCACCCGCCACCGCATCGCCCGCGCCATCATCTGCTTCATGCTGGCGTTTGGCAATCTCACTGCCTTCACCTCCATCGCCTCCGCCCAGGATGCCGCCGCGCCTGCCGGTGAGGCCGCCGCCGCGGTCGAGGAGCACCACACGCTGTGGGACCGCTTCAAGGAAGGCGGCTGGGTCATGTGGCCGATCACCGCGTGCTCGGTGGCGCTGATCTGGCTGACCGTGGACCTTTGGATGCGCACCAACATCAAGAAGATGGCCCCCCCGGCCCAGGTCTCCCAGACGCAGGACCTTTTCCGTGCTGGCGACTATGTGGGAGCGTACCAGTTCTGCAAAAACAACAATTCCGCCTTCTGTGACACGACACGCGTGGCCCTCAGCTTCCTGGGGGACGGCCAGGACGCCACGGAGGCGGCGATTTTCTCTGAGATGAACCGGGTGAACCAGGCCATCCAGACCCGCATCAACTACCTGTCCGTGATCGGGGTGTGCACGCCGATGATCGGTCTGACCGGCACCGTGACGGGCATGATGACCGCCTTCGCCACCTTGAAGACCAGCGGCGCGGGCGACCCTGCCAAGCTCTCCGGCGCCATTGGCGAGGTGCTCGTGGCCACCGCGTCCGGTCTCTTCATCGCCGTGCCTGCCTTCATGTTCTTCTACTTCCTGCGCAACCGCCTCCAGGTGGCCATCGCCGGCCTGCAGGACGTCGTGACCGCTCTTTTCCGCAAAATGCCCTACGAGCATCTCAAGGACGCCCATGTGGGCGAGGAGGAATTCTACGCCGCCGTCCCGAACTGGGTGGCCGGTGGTGGCGAACCCGTTGCAGCGGCCGTGGCGGCCTGATGATCTTACCGGCGCGCCGGCGGTTTCCATCCCGCCGGCCGCCATCTGAACCCACATTCATTCAACCCTTTAACTTCTCACTACCATGGGCGGAGGCGGCGGAGGCGGAGACGGCGAACCGGAGTTTCAAATTGCTCCGATGATCGATGTATTGCTGGTGTTGCTCATCTTTTTCATGAGCATCACATCGGCGCAGGTATTGCAGATCGACAAGGAGATCCAGCTCCCTGTCGCCGGTGATGCCAAGAAAAAGGAGAAGAACCAGATGAACGAGGCGGCGCTCAACGTCCGCTGGAAGAACAACAAGGCCACCATCAACTTTGAAAGCAAGGAGTACGACATCGTCGAGCCGCTGATCCAGCTTCTGGAGCAGCGCAAGGCGAACAATCCCAACTACCGCGTCATCATCCGCGGCGACAAGCGTCTCCCGGCCGTCGAGGTGCAGCGCGTCATGGCCCTTGTGGCCCAGGCGGGCATTGATGACATCTCCTTCTCCGCCCTGAACAAGGAATAACCACGATCATGTCCCACCACGGCCCCAAACAACCCCGCCAGATCGAGCAGGAGCAGCTCGCCGTCGGCTTCCAGATCGCCCCGATGATCGACGTCGTGTTCGTCATCATGCTCTTCTTCATGGTCATGGTCGGATCCGTGAAGGTGGAGCGGGAGCTCAAGCTCCAGCTTCCCGGCCTGGCACCCGCCAGCGCCGATGCCCCGCAGGAAATGCCCGATGAGATCAAGGTCGGTGTCGAGGAGGACGGCACGATCACCCTGAATGACGAGCCTTTCGACGGCCCGAATGACAAGAAAATGTTCAACTTCACCGCCACCCTCATGCGCTTGAAGCAGGAGGCGGACAACCGCAGTGCCAAGGTCATCGTCACCATTGAGGCCCAGGAGCAGGCCATGTATGAGCGGATTATCGACGCGCTCAACGCCCTCGCCGTCGCCAAGATCAACAACGTGACGTTCACCGTCGGCAGCGACGTCGGCTTCTGATTTGCACACCGCCGCCTGCGGGCGGTGACACGGCTTTCCGGCCTCATCGGCCTGCTTTTCGGGGCTGCCAGGCCGGAAAACAGCATTTTTTCGTGTTCAGCCCCAAGACGAGACTCCCTCCATGCGTGTTTTTTGAGACGCGTCCCTCTTTTTCCTTCATCCGCCATGAACCCTGACCCGAACCAGCCGCCCGCGCCGCAGCCTGTGCCACCGCAGCCCGGAGCCACCCAGCCGGTGATGCCACCCGGTTACATGCCGCCTCCAGGCTATCCGCCGCAGATGCACGGCTATCCGCAGGGTTATCCCATGCCGCCGGGCTATCCGCCGCAGATGCCGGGCTACCCGCAGGGCTACCCGATGCCGCCGGGCTACCCGCCGCAGATGCATGGCTACCCGCAGGGTTATCCTGCCATGCCGCCAGGTTACCCGCAGATGCCCGGCATGATGCCGCCGTCCATGCCGATGCCTGCGGTGATGCCGCCGCCGGCTCCCGCCAGCGGCACCGTGCCGCTGGCCGCCGCGCCGAAACCGGCCAGCGCCGCCGTGCCGGTGGCCGCCCCGGTCACGGCCCCTGCTCCGGCGATGCCGAAACCTGCCGCGCCCGCGCCTTCTTCCGCCGCCGTGCCTGTGGTGGCCGCCGCCGCGGAGCATGCGGAGCACGCGCCGGGCGAGGTGTTCCATCCGGAGCCGCTGCACCACATTGAGCCGGTGAAGCCGCCGAACGCCTTTGTGCGCATGTGGCGCGCGGCGGGCGGCGGGTCGCTGACGCTCTCCATCCTCATCCACGCGGGCATCCTCATCGGCATGGGGCTCATCGTCATCGCGCAGCAGATGGCGGAGAAGCAGGTGGACTTCCTGCCCGGGGGCGGCACGCAGCAGGGGCAGCAGGCCAGCCAGGACCTGCAGCACAAGGTGCAGCAGAAGAAGCGCAGCAGCATCTCGAAGTCGGTGCCGATGAAGAAGCTGGTGAGCAACAGCATGAGCGCGGACATCACGCTGCCGGAGGCGCCGCCGGACCAGCTCGACATCCCGGAGGTCAGCAGCATGCTGGGCGGCGGGGCGCTGGGCGGGGGCGGATTTGGCACGGGGGGAGCGGGCGGTGGTTTTGGCAAGGGGATCGGCATGGGCGGGGCGAACGGGTTTGTGAGCCTGCCGCCGTCGATGCGCAGCCGGTGCAGCACGCAGGAGCGCCTGGAGAAGCTGCGTCAAAACGGAGGCAGTCCGGAGTGCGAGGCGGCGGTGAGCGCTTCGCTGGAGTGGCTGAAGGGCAAGCAGAACGCGGACGGGTCGTGGGGCCGCAACAACAAGGCGGCGATGACGGGGCTGGCGCTGCTGTGCTACCTGGGGCGCTGCGAGACGCCGGAGTCCCCCTTCTACGGTGACAATGTGATGAAGGGCATCCTTTACCTCATCGAGCTTGGCAAAAAGAACCCCCACGGCATCATCTCCGAAGGCTGGAAGGGCAAGGACAACGGCGGTGGCGGCGGCGCGGGCACCTACGAGCACGGGATCGCCACCTACGCGCTGGGGGAGATGTACACCCTGGCCCGTCTGGGCTCCAAGTCCCTCCCCGGCATGCGGGAGGCCTTTGAAAAAGGCGTCAAAGTCATCATCGACTACCAGTCCGAGCGCGGCGGCTGGGGTTACGGCGGCAGTGATGTCGTTTACAACAAGAACGCCAACGACCTCTCCGTCGTCGGCTGGCAGTTCCAGGCCGTCAAGGCCGCCAAGAACACCAAGCTCAAGATCGACGGCCTGGAGACCTGCATCAAAAAGATGATCGACTACATGGAGAGCATGCAGACCAAGGACGGAGGCTTTGGCAACGCCGACCGTGACAAGCATTACAACCAGTGGTCCCTCACCGGCGTCGGCATCCTCGCCCTCGAAACCATGGCCAAGAACAAGTCCGCCGCCACGAAGAAGGCCGTCAACTTCATGCATGAGTTCCTCGCCGCCGAGCCGCTCGATTGGAACAAGAACTGCAACCTCTACTGCTGGTACTACTACACCCAGGCCTTCTTCCAGGTCGGCGGGGAGGAGTGGAAGTTCTACAACCAGCAGTTCCTGCCCCAGATCCTCGCCGCCCAGCAGCCGGACGGCTCCTTCAAGCGCGGCCGCCCCAACTGGCCCGCCGGCGACGCCGCCGACGAGATTTACCGCCAGTGCCTCTGCACCCTCCAGCTCGAGGTGTACTACCGCTACCTCAAGGTCGGTGACCGTGAGGAGCAGTCCTTCTTTGACAAGTAATCCGCGGCCTGCTGCTTTTCCTGAAACGACCGGCCTGCTTTCACGTGCGGGCCGGTCGTTTCACATTTGTCGAGACTTAACTCTGGCGCATCCCTCGGGCGGCGGTAGGGTTCCCGCCCGCCAAGGACACACGCAGGCATGGTCAGGCTCATCACGCAACACGGACAGCTCATCGACTGGAACGACGAAAAAATCCGTCCGTTCCCGGACAATCTTGTTTTCCTGGACCTGCTGAACCCCGGCCGGGCGGAGGAGCTGGAGGCGGAGACCTGGCTGGAATACCAACTGCCCACGCGGGAGGAGATGCAGGAGATCGAGGAGTCCAGCCGGCTGTACATGGAGAAGGGCGCGCTGTACATGACGGCGTGGATTCCCGTGGGCCTGGACACCTCGGAGCCGGAGAGCACGTCCATTTCCTTCGTCATCGCGCCGGACTGCCTGACCACGGTGCGCTACGCGGATCCGCTGCCCTTCCGGGTGCTGGTGGACCAGGTGCGCCGCCAGTGCACGGCCCCCATTTCCAGTGATGCCGTCTTTCTGCTGCTGATGGAGCTCTTCGTGGCCCGGATCGCCGACGCGCTCCAGATCGTGGAGGGGGACCTGAAGAAGATCTGCCATGAGATTTTCATGCGCAGCACCCAGAAGACGGACGCGGCGCTCGAAAAGGACCTGGCGGAGGTGGTGAAGCTGCTCGGCCGCCGCAGCGCCCTGGTGGCGAACCTGCGGGAGTGCCTGCTGAGCCTCAGCCGCATGCTGCAGTTCTTCCTCAACAACGCGGCCACCTGGATGCGCGGGGACCTGGCGGCGCAGTTCCGCAGCGTGATGCGGGACATCAAGAGCCTGGACGAATACACCAACCAGCAGACGCAGGAGATGACCTTCCTGCTGGAATCCACCCTGGGCCTCATCAACATCCAGCAGAACCAGATCATCAAGATCTTCACCGTGGCCAGCGTGCTCTTCATGCCGCCGACGCTCATCGCCAGCATCTACGGGATGAATGTGTCCCTGCCCGCGCAGCAGAACCCCTTCGCCTTCCTGCTGGTCATGGTGACGATCATCCTCTCCGCCATCGTCCCCATCGTGTATTTCAAGCGGAAGAAGCTGCTCTGAGCCCGGCGGCTTCCGCGTGGCGGGCCGCGCGCTTGCTCTTTCCGCCGCATCGGCGACACTCCGCGCCCTTTTTCCGGCCTGATCATGCCTTTTGAACTCCTCGCCACCGATTCCTCCTCCCTGGCCCGCCGCGGGCGGCTGAGCACGCCGCATGGCGTGGTGGAGACGCCGGTGTTCATGCCGGTGGGCACGCAGGGCACGGTGAAGGGGGTGCATCCGGACGAGTTGCGGGCGCTGAACGCGCAGATCATCCTCGGCAACACCTACCACCTCTTTGTACGGCCCGGCATGGAGATCATGAGGGAGGCGGGCGGCCTGCATGCCTTCTCCAACTGGGACCGGCCCATCCTGACGGACAGCGGCGGCTTCCAGGTGTTTTCGCTGGCGAAACTGCGCCGGATCAAGGAGGAGGGGGTGCATTTCCAGAATCACCTCGACGGCACGCCGATGTTCATCGGCCCGGAAACAAGCATGGAGATCCAGGCGGTGCTCGGTTCGGACATCGCGATGCTTTTCGACGAATGCACGCCCTATCCCTGCGAGGCCAGGGAGGCCGGAAAGAGCCTCGAATTGACGCTGCGCTGGGCGAAACGCTGCCGCGAGTGGATTGATCAAAACCGGCCGCAGACCGGCGGGGGGCCGCAGCAGCACTTCGGCATCGTGCAGGGCAGTGTGTATGAGGATCTGCGCAAAAAATCCGCGCGTGAACTCGTCGCGATGGGCTTTGACGGCTATGCCATCGGCGGCCTGAGCGTCGGCGAGCCCGAGGAGGACATGATGCGCATCGCGGAGTGGGTCGCGCCGCTGCTGCCGGCGAACCAGGCGCGCTACGCCATGGGCCTCGGCACGCCGCCGCAGGTCATCGAGCTCATCGCCCGCGGCATCGACATGTTTGACTGCGTATTGCCCACGCGACTGGCGCGGAACGGCACCGCCTTTACCCATGAGGGCATGCTGAACCTGCGAAACGCCTGCCACGCCCGTGACTTCCGCCCCATCGCCGAGGACACGCACCCGCTCGTCCAGGGCTTCTCCCGCGCCTACATCCGGCATCTCGTCATGGCGCAGGAGATCATGGGGCTGCGGCTGCTCTCGCTGCACAACCTGCATTTCTTCCTCACACTGACCGCCCGTGCTCGCGCGGCCATCGAGCAGGGCTGCTTCGCCGAATTCCGGGAGGAGGTCCATGGCCGGTGGCGCAACGGGGCGGAAAGCGGGTGAGCCGCGCGCCCGTCCATGCCTCGTCTGGCTCAAACAGGGGCCTGAGGGCCAAATTGGCCGCCAAAGTCCCGGCTTTGCGGTTGATTTCCCGGCATTCCCTGCATTTTACCCGCCCCTCACGTCCGGGGCAGGTCAAAGCGGTCCATTCCAGGCTGTTTCGTCAGGTTCGGACTGCCATCAAACCACTCCCCACCTCGACTCATGATCCTCTCGTTTTCCCACGCTCTTGTGCTTGCCCAGGCCTCCGGCGGCGCCCCCGGCGGCCTTGGCAACCCTCTGTGGATGTTCGTCATCATGATCGTGATGATGTACTTCATCGCCATCCGCCCGCAGCAAAAGCGCATGAAGGAGCACCAGGCGCTCATCTCCGCCGTGAAGGTGGACGACCACGTCATCATGGAAAGTGGCATCCACGGCATCATCACCAGCCTCAAGGACCGCACCGTCACGGTGAAAATCGCCGACGGCGTCAAAGTCATTTTCGAGCGGAGCAAGATCGCCGCCGTGACGAAGAAATCAGACGTCGTCGAGGCCGAGGCTGCCTGATTTCAGCCCTCATCCATCACCCTCCATCTTTCCCAGCCCAATGAACGCCTACGCCACCTTCCTCGTCGGAGCCGCCATCCTGCTCATGCTGCTCGTCTATGTCGGCACCGCCGTGCAGACCACGAAGCGCCGCATCGGCACGGTGCTGATCCTCCTTGCCACACTGTCCTCCCTGATCACCGTCAAGCAGATGGGCATCGCGCTGGGGATCGACCTCCAGGGCGGCAGTGAGTTCATCGTCGAGCTCCAGCCCGGCAAATCCGATGACGGCACGGTCAAGCCGGTGGGGGAGGCCTCCGTGCAGCAGGCCATGGGCATCCTGGAGAAGCGTCTCAACCCCGACGGCCAGCGCGACATGACCATGCAGCCGCAGGGCGACACACGCATCGTCATCCAGATGCCCGGCGTGAAGCCGGAGGAGATTGCGAACGTCCGCAAGCTCATCCAGCAGGTGGCGCATCTCGAATTCCGCATGGTGCATCCTGAGAGCGGCTACGAACAGAAGAAGTCCGAGGTGGAGGCCGCCAAGGCCTCCGGCGTGAACGACCCCACCTTTGAGCTGCTGCCGCAGAAGCCGCGCAAAGACAAGGCCGGTGTGGAAATCCCGCAGGATTCGCTCGTGGTGAAGCGCCGCACCGAGTTTGAGGGCAAGCATGTGGACCGCGCGGGCGCCATCTATGACGCGGAGGGCTGGAAGGTGCTCCTCAAGATGAACAGCGAGGGCGCGGACCTCTTTGACGCCACCGCGCAGGTGAGCCAGGGCCAGCGCATGGCGATCATCGTCGATGGCGTGGTCATCTCCGCGCCGGTGCTGCGTGAGAAGCACTACGGCGGCAATGCGGAGATCTCCGGTGATTTCGACCAGGAGGAGGCCGTGACGCTCGCCAGCCTGCTCAACAACCCGCTCGAAAACCCGATGGCCATCCAGTCGGAGTCCACCGTGTCCGCCGCCTACGGCCAGTCCTCGATCAACCAGGGGAAATGGGTCGGCGTGGCCGCGCTGATCCTCACAGCGCTGTTCATGACCTTCATCTACCGCCTCGCCGGCATCGTCGCCATCATCGGCCTGGTGGTGAACATGTGCCTGCTGTTCGGCGCGTTGTCCCTGTTCCAGTTCACCCTCACGATGCCCGGTATCGCCGGTCTGGTGCTCACCATCGGCATGGCGGTGGACGCCAACGTGCTGATCTACGAGCGCCTGCGTGAGGAAATGGAGGCCGGCAAGACGCTGGCTGGCGCGCTGGAGGCCGCCTACGACAAGGCTTTCTCCGCCATCTTTGACTCCAACATCACCACGCTCATCTCCGCGATCATCCTCTTCGTGATCTCCGGTGGCCTGGTGAAGGGCTTCGCCGTCACCCTCATGATCGGTCTGATCTCCTCGATGATCGGCGCGCTGATCGTCACCCGTGTCATCTTCATGTGGGTGGTGGACAAGAACCTGATCACCAGCATCAAGACGACCCGGATCATCCCGGACAAGGTCTTCGACATCCTCTCGATGGCGCCGAAATTCATCATCGCCTCGCTCGTCGTCACAGTGATCTCGTTTGCCACCCTCGCCTACAAGGGCAAGTCCAGCCTCGGCATCGACTTCCGCGGCGGCGCTCGCGTGGATGTCGTGCTCGCTCCCGGCAAGGACGTGGCCGACAAGGAGTTCGAGTCGCTCATCGCGACGCTGAAGCAGCCCGATGGCAAGCCGGTTGGCACCGCCTATGTCCAGCGCAAGGCGGACCCCGCCACCGGTGCCACGAACATCTCCATCCGCTGCGAGCAGGCCAGCGGCCCGGTCATTGACGAGGCCATCAAGGCCAAATGGACCAAGGACGGCACCGTGGCCGGCACCAGCATCGCCACGGTGGGCAGTGTCATCGGCAGCGAGGCCATGCAGTCCTCCCTCTGGGCGCTCGGCATCGCGCTGGTGGCCATCTTTGTGTATCTGATGTTCCGGTTTGAGTTCGCCTTCGCCCTGGCCTCCATCGTGGCGCTCTTCCATGACGTGCTCATGGTGCCGGGCCTTGTGGTCCTCTTCGGCCAGGAGCTCAGCATCATCCATGTCGGCGCGCTGCTCACCATCGCGGGTTACTCCATCAATGACACCATCGTCGTCTTTGACCGCATCCGCGAGACCATCCAGCGCGGCACCGGCGGCAGCACGCGCGATATGATGAACGAGGCCATCTGCAAGACGCTGTCCCGCACGCTGCTCACCGGCCCTACCGCCCTCGCGCCGATGATCGCCCTGCTCTTCCTGGGCAATCCTGCGATGCTCGAGTTCGCCATGCCCATCACCATCGGCATCCTGCTCGGCACCTACTCCTCCATCTTCATCGCCTCCCCGCTCGTGCTCTGGTACGCGAAGAAGACCGGCACCAGCCTGAAGCGCCAGGTGCTCGACGCCCAGGTGGAGCAGATGCGCGCGCAGCAGGCCATCGCCGCCGCGCAGGCCGCCGGTGCCAAGGTGTGATTGGTGCCGCAGGCACGCTTTGCGGTCCGCAAGGCGTGCCTTTCGTGTAACAAACGATCCGCAGGCGGGTAACCGGCCTCTGATGCCACCCAGCCAGACACAGGCCACCCGGACGGAGGAGGATGCTCCGCCGCCGGTCGATGAGACAGAGTTGGGTGATTTGGCGCTCGTGCGGTTGCTCGATGCCGCGCGCGTCCGTGGCTCCGAAGCCTCCCGCTGGTGGGGCCGCGTGGACATTCCCGGCGTGGACAATGAGGACGAGCGGCCGCTGTGAAATGGCCGCTTGCGGACTCCTGCTTCCGCGTCAACGCCTTCCGGCGCATGCAGGCCACTCCGGACAACGCCTTCCCCGCCACCCGCTGGTCGTTGCTCTCGCGCATCCGTGGCGTGGACTCCGGGGAGTCCCGGAGGGCGCTCGACGAGCTGTGCCGCCAGTACTACTACCCGCTCTACTACTACATCCGCAGGCGCGGGCTGGAGCATCATGACGCGCAGGACGTCCTCCACGAGTTTCTGGCGAAAATGCTGCGCAACGAGTCCTTCCACGACCTGACCGCCGCTGGAGGACGCCTCCGCGGCTTTTTGTCCGCCGCCCTCCAGCGCTTTCTGGCCAACTGGCACCGTGATCATGCGAAGGAGCGCCTGGAGACCAGCGTGGAAGCGCAGCAGGAGCAGGCGGAGGCCGAGGGCCGCTTCCAGAAGGAAAAACTCACCGACGAGGAGACACCCGATCATGTGTTCGAGCGCAAATGGGCGCACGAGCTGCTGCGGAATGTGCTCCGGCGGCTGGAGTCGGCGTACCGGGACAAAAACAAGCTGTCCCTGTTCCAGGCGCTGCGTCCGGCCATCCTCGCCGGCGGCAGCCTGCGCGGCGAGGATCCCAGTGCCATCGCTTCCAGGCTTGGCATGAGCCCCGGTTCCTTGCGCGTGGCCATGAACCGACTCCTGGAGGACTATCGGGAGCTGTTGCGCGCCGAGGTGGCCCGGACAGTGGAAACGGAAGGGGAGGTCGATGACGAGATCGGCTACCTCATGAGCGTGTTCCAGCGGCGCTCGTGAAGGGCGCGCGGAAGGAAATGTCTCATTTTCGGCAGGATGGTAACAAACCCGCGTCCTCCGGGTAACCGCCAGCAGGCCAGTGGCCTGAATCAACAATCCATCCATCTTATTAGCCCGCGATCACCCGCTGGCAGCGCCAGGAGCCCGGCGACATCACGACGGGGTGTGCTCAGCACCTCGTCGTCTTGCGTTTCGGTGCCACCGGCAGTCCGCGCCGGCTTTTGAGGATGTACCTTTCCGCATCGGGCACCTGGCAGTCGGTCTGGCCCATGTCCACCTCGACACGGCCGATCTTTTTGGCGGCGGCGACGGCCTTGTCGGCCAGCGGTGCCACGTAGGTGCCGCAGCTGATGACAAAGTTGTTCATCGCATAACGCACACGATTGGGAGATTTGTGAATCGTTTTCACAACGTGGTCGAGCAGCATGCCGATCTGCTTCATTGGCAGCTTTTCATCGGGCGTGGTCGTCACCACGTTCGAAAGCGTGGCCCAGCCGGCCACGGCGATGGGTTCCTTCGGCGAATCGATCCATTTCAATGCGATCTCGATGGCGTCCGGATGCTCCGCCGCGACCCAGGGCACGGTGCATCCTGAAATCATGTGCCACGTCGCGCCTTTCACCCAGCGCTCCAGTTCGGCACGCTTCATCTTGCTCCCGTCTGCGACGAGACCGGCGAGATACATCGCGTCTGAGTTGCCAGTGGCGTAAAGTTGCATTGCCAGCGCCTGATCGCCTTTGATCTGCTTCACAATCGGCTTCAGGTCGCCGATCTTCACGCCAAACATCGGCTCCGGCGCCCCATGGCGTCTGTGGGTCTTGCGTGTCTGCTCGGTGCCTTTGGAGGCGAGCAGTTTCATGGTCTCGTCGAGCGTCATTTGTTGCCAAAGCAGTAGGCGTATTTGTTCGAGCGCAGGAAAATCTGCCCGTCGCTCACAGCGGGGCTGGCGTTGCTGATGCTGTTGTCGTTGGAGATGACATTGGTGGCGATCAGTTCGAACTGCGGCTTCGCAGCGATGACATAGGTGCCCGTCTCACGGCCCACGCAGTACATTTTGTCCCCGGCCAGCAGCGGGGTGGCATAAAAGCGGTCTCGCTTGGGCCTCGGCACCAGCGGCTGCTCATAGACGACATCGCCCGTTTTCGCGTCGAGGCAGGTGGCGAGGCCGCGTGAGTCGTTGATGAAGTAAAGATGGCCGTCTTTGTAAACCGGCGATCCGACGTTGCTGCCCTTTGGCGCCTGCCAGAGGAGATGCGTGGCGCTCACATCGCCCTTGCCGCCGGCCTTGACCGCCTGGCTTTGCCCGCCGGGATGGCCGATGACAAAAATGACGCCGTCGTGCGCCACGATGCTGGGGCAGAGCTCCGCCGCCTTGATGCTGTTGCAGCTCCACAGCTCTTTTCCGGTGAGCGGATCAAACGCACGCAGCTTGCCGCTGGCATTGAGCACGAGCTCGTCATGCCCGTCCACCTTCACGATGGCCGGCGTGTTCCAGGAGGCGGGGAAGCCCGTGGCGCTCCACACGGTTTTGCCCGTTTTGCGGTCCAGAGCGATGAGCTGGTTGCTTTCCAGCGCGGCATTCACGATCAAAAGATCACCATAAAGAATGGGTGAGGAGCCGACACCCCAGTCGTGCGCCTTTTCACCCACGCTGACATTCCAGACCGGCTTCCCATCGACGGTGTAGGCAAACACACCCGCGTTCGCCATGAAGAAGAAGACACCCTTTCCATCCGTGACCGCTGAACTCGATGCGTAGCCGTGCGTGGTGATGTAGGTGCCTGTGTAGGGCTTGTTCGGCAGATCGGTGACGATCTCGTGATTCCACAGAATCTTGCCGGTCTTTTTGTCGAGGCACAGAGCGTGGCGCTTGAGGTTCTTCATGTCGCCCGGCTCCTTCACGTCAATGCCGTAGCCGCTGTAGCTGGTGAGAAAGATATTGTCTCCTGCGATGACCGGGCTCGATGAACCCGGTCCAGGAAGCTCGGTGCGCCAGACCAGATTCTCCCTTTCGCTCCACGTCAGCGGCAGATTGGGGTCGGTCGTGACACCGTCAGCCGTGGGACCTCGGAACTGCGGCCAGTCGGCGGCATGGATGGCGGCGGAAAGGGAAAAAAGCAGAAGAAGGCGATGCATGGCGGGAAGACGGGCTGGTTGCCGCCCGCCTGACTGGAACGCCGCAACATTCCGTGACCTTAGCAGCCGCCTTCACAATCGTTTCGTCGAATGAAGTCGTCTGCGCGGCATAAACAGATCCTCCCGGATGTGCACTATTTCTTGCGTCCTTTCTTCTTCACCTCCGTCGGCGGCGCTTTGAACTCCTGCACGGGGAATTTCTCGCGCAGGCGCTTGCCGAGGGCTTGGAGTACTTTTTCGTGCTCGGGCTTCGCGGCGACGTTTTGATTGTTCTGCGGGTCCTGGACCATGTTGTAGAGCTCGCGGACGGTTTCGGCGCCGGGTTTGGTCCATTCGACGTAGCGCCATTTGTCGGTGCGCATGGCGACACCGAGGTAGCCGGCGCCTTTCGGATACCAGCTGAAGGCGGCGTCGTTCACCTTCGCGTTCGGATCGTCGAGCACGGGCTTCAAACTGCGGCCTTGGAAGCCGGTGTGCGCGGGCAGGCCGCACAGCTCGGTGAGCGTGGGGGCGAGATCGACGCTCTGCGCGAGGGCGGTGGTGCTTTGCCCGGCAGTCTTTTGATCGGGCGTGGCGATGATAAGGCAGTTGTTCGTGGCACCTTCGTAGTTGTTGTGCTTCGCGCCCCACCAGGTGTGCTCGCCCATGTAGTAGCCGTGGTCGCTCCAGAAGACGATGATGGTGTTCTTTGCGAGGCCGGTCTCGTCGAGCGTGGCAAGCAGGCGGCCAACCTGCGCATCGACATAGCTGATGGCGGCGTAGTAGCCGTGCAGGCACTGGCGTTTGAAGGTCTCCGGCAGTTGGTCGCCGGTGACCTGCGGCACGTCGCGATACCAGAAGAAGTCCGCGCCGCTGGTGGCGGCAAAGTCGGGCGCGTCCTTCGGCAGATACTCGTTGCTGGCGAGCGTGAACTTCGCGGAGTCGTAGAGATCCCAGTATTTCTTCGGTGAGATCCACGGCACGTGCGGATTGGCAAAGCCGACGGCGAGGAAGAAGGGCTGCGCGGGGTTCTTCGCGTGCTCTTTGAGCTGCGCGATGGCGTTCGCGGCGGTGTCGCCATCGAGCAGGTCATCGTCGCCGCATTCGACGGACTCAAAGGCGGGAATGGCGCTGTTGCGGCTGCCTTTGCCTTTCTGCGGCAGCGTGATGCCTTTCGCCTTCGCGTCCTCGATGAACTTCTTCACGCCCTTCTGCGTGGCGGCGCTGGTGCGCGGCATTTTGCTGTGCCACGCGGGTACGGTCCACGACGCGTCGTCATCAATGCCCACATGGTAGATCTTGCCGAGGCTGCGGGTGTGGTAGCCGTTGTTTTTGAAGTGCTGCGGCATCGTGGTGATGTCCGGCATGGTGGTGCGCAGCGTGCGGCCGATCTCGAAGATCTCCGTCGTGGCCGGATAACGCCCGCTGAGCATCGAGATGCGCGAAGGGGAGCACAACGCCTGCTGCACGTAGCTGTTTTTGAAAACCATCCCACGCTTCGCCAGCGCATCGAGGTTCGGCGATTTCACCGTCGTATCGCCATAGCAGCCGAGCTGCGGCCGCATGTCATCGCTGGCGATGAAGAGGATGTTCGGCCGCTCCGCGGCCAATGACGAAACCAGAAGGACGAATGAGGAAAAGCAGAGCAGGAGGCGCTTCATGGGCGCTGGAACGCGGCGTGGCGGCTCCTATTTCAGCTCCTTGATCCGCACGTTGCGATACCACACGCGCAGGGCCTCGTCTTGAAAGGCGATGTGGCCGAGATTCGGGCGGTCGGCCATGTTGATGGCTTCGAGGGTGGTGTCGATGACCTGCTCGCCGTTGAAGACGACCTTCACGCTGCGGCCCTGCACAGTGATGGTGTAGCGATTCCACTCGCCGGCGGGTTTGACCATGTTCTTCGACGGGCCGGTGCCGTGGACGATGCCGCCGCAGTCGTGATGGCCGGGTTGGGCGAGGCCGTAGGTGTCGAGGATTTGCACTTCGAAGCCGGTTTTCACCGGCTCCTTCATATCCGCCACGCGCATGAAGACGCCGCTGTTGCCCTTCGCGTTGATCTTGAATTCGAGGTCGAGCACGAAGTCGCCATAGAGCTTTTCGGTGGCGATGTAGGCGTCGAAGCGTTTCCAGCCTTTCTCGCCTTCACGCGGATGCAGCGAGACGCTGCCATCCGGCTCGACGAGCCAGTTTCCAGTCGTTTTCCAACCGGTGAGGTCCTTGCCGTTGAAGAGCGGGACAAAACCGGCGGCGTCAGCGGCGGGATGGAGGTCTTCGGCGTGAAGGGAGAGCAGGAGGAGAAAGGCTGGCAGGAGGCGGAGGATTTTCATGCTCGGTGATAACGTCGCATGGTCTCACTTTCACGCACGCTTGCCCGGCCTGAACACGAAGACTGCCGCAATGATGCCCGCCAGCATCAGCCAGATGTGGCCCGGCAGATCCTTTTCAAAGAGCACGGTGCCTCCGGCGAAAACGACCACGGAGCACACCGCGAACACGAGGAAGCGTGGCAGAAATCCCCGCAAATGCATGCTGACGAGTGCCATCAGTCCGTAAAGAGCGCCGCCCATCACATACCAGGCGCACTGCAGCGGCACGGCTGGTTTGAAAATGAAATAGGCTGCCGCTGCCGCCACGAGCACTGCCACCAGCGCGCGAGGACGCAGGCTGAAGGCACGGGCGGGGTTCTCGTAGCTCTCTTTGAATCTGGCGAGATCGGTTTGCCGCAACTCATCGACGCAGGCGTTGATGTGCTCGCGTGCTTCCATCAACCCGGCATCCGGCACGGCGCGGCGATAGAGGCTGATGGCAGTCATCGTGTCGCCAGAGGTCACCGCGTCGCGAATGGCCGCCTGATCGGCCTCGGCGAGCTTGCGCAGGGGTGCGCCGCGCAGGCCACGCTCGCGATTGAACCAGACCGTGACCTGCATCATCACCCCCAGCCATAGAATGAAGAAAGCGACGAGCAGGTAGCCGCTGGGTGCCGTGTGCGGTTTGCCCGGCAGGTTCGCGCCGCCATCCCAGACCTGCACCTCGATGATCTTCGCAATCATGAACAGCCCGAAGCCAAGACATGCCAGCCCGGTCAGCGAGGTGATCCAGCTCACATATCCAGGCACGGAATAGGTGGGTTTGAAGCGCGACTGGTCAAACAGGCCGCGCATCGTCGTGCGCTTGGCGTGCTTCAAGAACCACATGTTTACCCACAGACCGAGGTTCAGCGTGATGAGCGCAGACAAACCAAACCAGCCGATCAACTCGCGCGAGAGCACCCCGGGCTCGCGTTTCAACGCCGGATCGAGCTGCTGGGCGCGCATGAAGGCATTCTCCTGCCACAGCCAGAACACCGCGCAGAGCAGCCCAAACACAACGAGCGCCGCCGCGCCCGCCAGCCAGCCCGGATGCTGCCGCAGCCAGGTCGTGGTCTTGCGCACCATGCTTGCGGGCTGGGCAAGGACCGGCTCGCCTTTGAGGAAGCGCGTGAGTTCGTCCACTAGCTCACGCGCGGTGGCGTAACGACGCGCGGGCTCTTTTTCGAGGCATTTGAGGCAGATGGTTTCGAGGTCGCGCGGAATATCCGCGTTCAGCTTCGACGGCGCGGCAGGTTCGCGCTGCACGACTTGCATCATCGTCTCCGCCGCTGTGTTCGCGAGGAAGGGCGCGCGGCCGGTGAGCATCTGGTAAAGGATCGCGCCGAGCGCATACACGTCCGTATGAGGTCCCACGCGGTCGTTGCGGCCCTGCGCCTGCTCCGGGGCCATGTAGCTGGGACTGCCGAGCACCGCGCCGCTCATCGTGAGGCCCTGATCGTCGTCGAGACGCTTCGCCAGGCCGAAATCGAGCACGTGCGGCTGTCCGCTGGTGTCGATCATCAAATTATGCGGCTTCAGATCGCGATGCAGCACACCGCGCTGGTGCGCAAAGTGAACTGCGCCGCACACCGTGCGCAGCAACTCAGCCGCCTCGCGTGCGTTCATCGGCTTGCCGTGGCACACATCGGCCAGCGTGGTGCCCTCGATGAAATCCATCGAGTAATAGTGCTG
Organism: Verrucomicrobiaceae bacterium; assembly: GCA_015075365.1. Classification (GTDB taxonomy): domain Bacteria; phylum Verrucomicrobiota; class Verrucomicrobiia; order Verrucomicrobiales; family Verrucomicrobiaceae; genus Prosthecobacter. The sequence goes on along the minus strand of JABTUN010000001.1, from coordinate 1,280,583 downwards.
CCCCTCGTGCTCGCCCACCTCGTGGATGCCCACGATGTTCGGATGCCGCAAATTCGCCGCCGCCTGCGCCTCCGCCTGAAAACGCTGCACCTCGTCCGTGCCCGCCAGCATGCCGCCGCGGATCATTTTCACCGCCACCACGCGGTCCAGCTTCACTTGCCGCGCCTTCCACACCACGCCCATGCCGCCGGCGGCGATCTCTTCGATCAACTCGTAGTCGCCCATGTAGCGCACGCTCGCCCCCTTCGACCACGGCGGCGCGGCGAGCTTCACGGTGTCAAAATTCGACGCCAGCGCGCCGGACATGAGGCAGGCAGGGCAGAGTGCTTCCGGCACGTCGGCGGGAAGAGCGGTGCCGCATTGGGGACAGGAGTTGGATGGAGTCATGGAGTGGGTCGAGTTGTGGGTTCCATGAGTTCCTGAAAGGGCGGCGGCGGGGGGTTACAGAAAAAGTTATCGTGGCACCAGCCAGGTCTTCGCCTGCTCGTCGTGGAGGCCTTGCGACGGCCGGATGATGGCGGCGATGAGACCGAGGAGCCATACCAGGAGGAATGCGGACACTTTCACGATTTTCTCTGTCGTGAATGGCGTGTGGAAGGCCTTCGTCATCTCGATGATGACGAAGGCCAGCAGGAACGGCCCCCAGCCTAAGAACCAGCGTCCCAGCATCCGCAGACGGCCGGCACGGTCGCCCCTCTTGTTCAGGACGGCGAATCCGAAAACTTTCTGGCCGGGTGTGATGCCGACGACGAGAAGTGAAAGTAGCTGCACCAGCGCCACGGCCAGCAGGATGTTGCGCAGTCCATCAAACCACGACGTCAGGAACCGCCGCCGCTCTTCTTCGAGAAACTTCGGCAGCTCCGTTTGGATGAGCTTGTCCGCCGAGGCAAGCTGCTCCGGCGTCGGCTCGGGCTGCACGGCGAAGAGCGTGCGGAGGATCACGCGCTCGTCCTCCGACAGCGGCACCTCTGGGTTCTCATGTCCGGGGGCTGAGAGGAGGTCCGCCAGACTCGCGCGATAATGACCGGCGACATGGATCTGCGCAGCCTGCACGACGGCAGCGTTGGGCCGCCAGGCCCACAGGCTGGGCTGATCAGTCTCTGATACCGTCCACAGGTGCAGCACTTGGGACAGCGGAGGCAGATCAGGATACAGCCCGTGCCACTTTTCGTCGCTGCGTTCTCCCTCAACTCGAAGGGAAAACTGGACCAGGACCAAACCGAGAAGGAGCATCAGCGGGACGAGCAGCAGGGAGGCAGCACGTCTGCGCACGGAGATCGCGGCGGGCTTGCCAAGCAGCGAGTGCAGATTGCCTGCGGCGAAGCTCAGGCGCTCGAAGGCACCTGCGGCGAGCTTCTTCAACGTGTCGCGTGCATGGAGGGGCGGCGTCTTCGGATCAAGCGCGTGTCGGGTCACGGCGTCGAGGAATGACTGCGCGCTCGCGCATGGAGCAGCGTTCTGCGCGGGCGGTTCCCACCCGTCCAGAAGCACCGCGCGGCCTTCGCGGGTGATCCACACATTCCCCACCTCCAGCGTGGCAGGCAGAGTGCCATCCTTCTCCGCCGCGCTCAGTTCGTCGGCCAGATCGGCGAGCCAGAAGCGCACCGCGGCCCATGGCTGCGTTTGTGGTTCGAATGATGACAGCAATTGCCCGTCCGGCGCTGCATAGGCGTTCCACTCCGCTGTGCCCGCGAGCCAGCGCAGGCGGCCGGCGCGCGCAACCTCGCGACGCGCTTCCGTCGGTGCCGTGCCGCCGCGCTGAATCCACACGCGGCGACGCAGCGCGGCGTCGTGGCCGAGCAGCCAGCCATCACCGAGCGGCTTCACCACCACGAAGGGGCCGATGCGCTCGCTGTCGGCAGGAACTTCGTCCAGCGCTTCGTCTGCGATTTCTGGTTTCGGACGCGTTGCCGCCTTCGCCCGCCGCACAACTCGCGTGCCGCTGAGCAAATCCTGCACTGCCGCGAAGCCGTTGCTGCGTCGCATGGTGGAGAAGAGGCAGCACCAGCCCGCGAAGTTCAGCCAGAACCACCACTTGCTGAAATAGCCCCCCGTTTCGATCAACTCCGCATATTCGGCTCCACTGGTGAGCAGCAACGGCAGCAGCGTGCTCATGGCGAACAGATCGAACGTCAGCACACGCAGGAAGGCACGCCAGAGGCCGGGTGCCTGGCCCTGCGGCCGGATGACGCGCAAACCGCACAATGCCTTGCCGATGCCCGCGCCCCACAAGCCTTCCGTGATCACGAAGTAGGCCTGATAACCCATCCACACGCCGAGCCACGGCAGGAAGGTCTCCAGGCTGCGCTGCGAGAGGAAACGATTTTCGAATTCCACGGAAAGCACTGCCGCAAGCGCCAGCCACGGCAGGTCCGCGATGAGGTCGTCCACAAACCCTGCAAGGAAGCGCAGCCCCAGTGGCGCAGGCTCCGGCACCGCCGAACTGAACGGCAGCAACGCGTCGCGCAAGGCCGCGTAGCCGGCAAGGCGTGCTTCGCGCTTCTTCGCCATGCAACGTTCGATGACCTCGGCGAGACCCTTCGGCACATCCTTGCGGAACTCCGTCACCGGCCTCGGCGCTTTGTCGAGCACCGCTGCGACGACCCGCACCGCGTTCTCGCCCTCAAACGGTGCTTTGCCGGTGAGCAGCGTGTAAAGCGTCGCGCCCACCGAGTAAATGTCCGCGCGCACGTCGAGTTCATCGCCGCGCAATTGCTCCGGCGGCGCGAAGGACGGCGTGCCCAGCATCATGCCGCTGGCGGTGAGCTGCGTGTCCGTGCGCGCGAGAGTGGACACCGACAAACCGAAGTCGCCCACTTTCGCCGTGCCGTCGGGCGCGATGAAGCAGTTCGCCGGCTTCACATCGCGGTGCAGCACACCGCCCGCGTGCGCTGCCTCAAGACCCGCGATGATTTGCAGCATCGCATCCACCGCATCCTTCACCGGCAGCGGGCCGCGCCGTTTCAATTCATCCTTCAGCGTGCCGCCGCCCGCGATCTCCATCACGATGACCGGCGATCCCTCGATCTCCTCCGTGCCGAAGATGTAAATGCTGTTCGGATGGCTCACCGCCGCCGCAAGACGGCCCTCGCGCAGAAAGCGCTTCCGCATTTCCTCCGAGTCCATGCCATGGCCGAGCACTTTCAGCGCCACACGTCGTCCCGTGTTGATCTGCTCCGCCTCATACACGGCCCCCATGCCACCGCGCCCGAGCAAACCGAGCACGCGATAACCGCCGAAGTCGAACGGGAACATGGAAGGCAACGCCGCGCCCTTCGCCAGCGCGTTCGCGCCGGTGAGCTTCACCGTCGCCTCAGAGTCAGCGGGTATGGCACCGCTGAGCAGGCAAGCAGGACAGAGCGCGTCGTCGTTCAATGTCGTGCCGCATTTGGGACAGATTCGTCGAGTGTTCATGGAGATTGGGATCGGGATTCCATGGGTTCCTGAAGTCTGTAGAGCCTGCGGTTACAGAAAAGCCGACAATTGCCGCATTTTCTTGTCCCCTTCGTCGAGGCGGCCGGATAGACTCGCTTTCACCGCCATGAAAACGTCCTCCACCTTCTCTGTGTCGTTTGCCGTGCTGTTCAGCGTCGCCAACTCGCAGGCCGACTGGCCGCGGTTTCACGGGCCGGCTGGAGATGGCAGCGCGGAAACGGCTGTGCCTACGCAGTGGGGCGACGACGAAAACATCGCGTGGAAGGCCGCGCTGCCCGGTGTGGGTGCTTCCAGCCCGGTGATCGTAGCGGGGAAGCTATTTCTCACCGCCAGCGAGGGCGGCGCATCGGATGTGAAGCGCCATGTGCTCTGCTTTGATGCGGCGACGGGAAAACCGCTCTGGGATATCACCGTGGAGTCGGAATTGCCCGAGCAGGACCGCATCCGCGAGGAGCACGGCTACGCATCATCGACGCCGGTGGCCACGGCATCGCGCTTGTTCGTGTTTTTTGGCAAATCGGGCGTCTTTGCCTTTGATCACAGCGGCAAGCAGCTCTGGAACACCAAGGTCGGCTCCAAATTGCATGGCTGGGGCTCCGCCGCCTCGCTCACGCTGCATGGCACGACCGTGCTGGTGAATGCGAGCGTCGAAAGCCAGTCGCTCTTCGCCCTCGATGGCAGCAGCGGCAAGGAATTGTGGCGCACCGGCGGCATCAACGACTCCTGGCACGCGCCGGTCGTCGGCAAAGCGCCCGAAGGACGCGAGGAGATCATCCTCGCGATGCTCAACGAAGTGCGCGGCTTCGATGCGAAGAGCGGCACGGAGCTGTGGCGCTGCAAGACGAGCATCCCGTGGTACATGTGCCCGCAGCCGATCGTGAAGGACGGCGTTGTCTATTGTGTCGGGGGCCGCACCGGCAACGGCGGGCTCGCCATCAGGCTCGGTGGCAACGGCGATGTCACCGAGACGCATCGCCTGTGGGTGCTGGGCAAAGGCACGAACGTCCCTTCGCCCGTGCTGCACGGCGGACACCTGTATTTCGTCCACGAAGGCCGCGGCACGATGAATTGCGTCGATTTGAAGACCGGCGAGTTCGTTTTCGCCGAAGACGCGTCGCAACCCGGCCCTGTGTATGCCTCGCTGCTGCTCGCCGGCGGCAAAATCTACAGCCTGGGCCGCGGCGGCAAGCTGCGCATCACCGAGGCCGCGCCCAAGCTGAACATCGTCGGCGAATGCACGCTGGAAAACGGCCGCGGCATGTTCAACGCCAGCCCCGTGGGCGACGGCGGTCGTCTTTATCTCCGCTCGAACAAGTGGCTCTACTGCATTGGCGGGAAGTGAGCACTCAGTTTTTCTCTCCGGGTCCGGGAGGCATCTGCGAGCGGAAAAACGCCTCGGTGAACGATGCGTCGATCTTTTGGTCATTTCACGTCGCCGATTTTCAGATACACGCGGTTCAGCGAGTTCGTGACGCCGCTGTAGCGCAGCTCCGCGAGCACATGCACGGCCCTCAGGTGCCGCCGGAGCACCTGTGCGGGAATTTTGCCAGCGCATGGCTCAAAACCGCGCGCACGCGTCCGGCGTGTGATTCGGGCAAAACCTCGCCGGATGCCAGCACCGGCTCTTTCCGCTACGATTTGGGAAAAATCGACGAATCCGCCGAAGTGACGACGCGCACCGGCTTTTCGAGGATCACGCGCTCGTCCGCCGCCGTGGAAAAAAGCGGCAGCAGGCAGGTGGCGAGAAGAGATCGGTTCATGGCAGCCGGTCATACTCACGTTTCGGCCCGGCGTGCGCCTCAAAAATCGCGCGATGTCGTGCCAGGCCGTATTCGTCGGTGCTCGTGTCGTAGGCGCGGATGAACTCGATCAAGGGCGTGAGCAGCCGCTGCTGTTCCTCGGGCGATTCGCAATAGGACGGCTCCCACGGGCGGGCGCGGGCGTTGGCGATGCAGGTTTCGACGCCGGGATTGAGAAAACGCAGTTCCGTGGCGTGTTGGGCCGCGTGCTCGATCAAATCGCCGTAGCAGCCTTCGATGACCCATTCAGCATGTTGGGCGATGAAGGCGTCCAACGCGGCGAGACTTTCCTCCATCGGCGCGCGCACGGCAGACCCGGCCCAGGCGATGTGATCGAGGCTGAGCATCGGCAGGCCAAGGCCGCGCGCCATCGTGGTCTTGCCGGAGCCGGCATTGCCGTAGATGATGATGCGGCGCTCAGGCATGATTCTGGAGCAACGGGTGTTTCACATAGGCAGGAGGAAGGGAAAGCACGGGATCGGGCAGCACGACTCGACCATCGCGGCGGCCCACGACACGCACATAACCGAGATGGCGGCCTTGATCGGCTTCGAGAGCCTGAATCTCGGTTTGATTGTCGGGAGCGATGATTTGGATCCAATCGCGCCAGAGTTTGCAGCCCTCGGGCATCGTGTCGGCATGCTCGACGGTGAGAATGCCGCTGCGTGCCCAATGCTTTCTCCACCACACGGCGGAATGCAGGCAACTGAGATCGGGCGTCCACCAGTCGCGCAGATGCGCGGGCACCGCGCCCTCCCATTCCTGCACCACGGCGGCTCCGGCGATGGCGATGACGCCGCCGGGCTTCACCAGGCGTGCGAGATAGGGCAGATACATCTCGTCGGTGCCGTAGTAGGGGAAGGAATCAATGCTGATGATGGCGTCGAAGAAATCACGCGCGAAGGGGAGTGCGCGCGCGTCCGCATGAATCGGGAAAACGCCGTCCGCGCAACCCGCGTCGCGAATGCGCTCGCTATTCTCCGAGACATCGAACCACAAGTCCGCGGCCCATACCTGCACACCGAACTCGCGATGCAAAAACACCGAGGACATCGCACGACCGCAGCCGAGATCGAGCACACGCATCCCCGGCTGCAAATCGACCACCTCGGCCAGCCATTCGGCCATCCAAAGCGGATTCGCCGCGCCGCTCACACCGGCGGTGATCCATCCGGGGTGATACTTCGCGGCGCGTGGGAACTGCGGACGAACCATCATGGATTGTGGCTGCATGCGGGGGAAGCATGAGGAGAACGCGCGTTTTGTCACCCCTTTCCTCCATGATCACCCACTGCTGCTTTCTCATGGCGCCGGAGGATGCCTCAGCCCGCGCCCAAGCGCCACGCCGCCGAGATTTAACGCGACCATCGGCATCATCACGAGGAGCATCAGCGGTCCCGCAACGGCCATCAGCAGCAGCGGCATGAGCAAGCCGGTGCTCCAAAGCGGCGCCTGACGCGGCTGAGTGATCCCGCCGAGAAATCCCCACGCCAGAGCGACTGCGTGAAACACGGCGACCACGATCCCGACATCCGCCAAGTCCTTTTTGGTGCGCATCAGCTCGCCAAACAGCCAGAAGGTCAGCACCGCGCCGAGCATGATGCCGGTGATGAGCAGCACGAACGACCACATCGTGCCGTCTTCGCCCGTTTTGAGCCAAAGCCAGAGCCGACGGGGCCTTGAAGGCATTCCAGTCAGCGGCGGCACCGGCTCATGCCTGCGGCACCAACCCGCCACCGCGCCGATGAGCAGCCCCAGCACCAGTCCCGCCGGTCCGGTGAAAAAGATGCCGAGCATCGGACCTTGATTGGCCCCTGGTGCGAAAATCATCGGCCCGAAAAATCCCCCCGTGAAGCCGATCAGGCCGAGCAGGCACCCGCCTTTCGCCGCGCTGACGGCGACGCGTGACCCGGTGCTGGGTTGGGCTGATCGGGGAGAAGTCATGGCTCACGGTCTGAAATCCGGCAGCTTGCCTTCACGAACCTCGGCTCGCCATTGGTCGAGCTTCTGCTGGTGCGAGTCCGCGAGTTTCGCGGCGGGTGATTTGGGGTTCTTCCGGCTCACCCAGAACTTTTCCACGAGGTCGAGGTAGTCGAGCACGGCCTGTGTTTCCCCTGCTTCGATCATTTCACGCGCGAGGATCCAGTCGGGTCCGAAGGAGTTGAGTTGCGGTGATCCCGGTGTGGACCCGGCTTTCTTCAGAAACTCGGCGGCGGCCTTCTTGTCGCCCTCGCGCAGAGCGGCGCGGCCCAGCGTGCTGTTGGCGTTGTGGATGACGTTGCCGTAATTCCAGTCCGTCGTGTTGGTATTGGCCGCGAGCTGCTGGAGGGCGATTTCCTTTGCCTTGGCACCATCACCGGCTCCCAGGCTTGCGGCGGCCAGCGCCTCGTTCACCGAGCTGATCCCGTAGGTGAGCGATGCGTTGCCGGGATGCTTCTGGAGCGCGTTTTGCAGCAGCGTTTGCGCGCGCAGCAGGTAATCCCGCCATTGCGCGAAGTGTTTCGTCCGTTCCTCGCCTTTCAGCGTCTGCGCGCGCCGTTCGTCGGTTTTGTAAATCATCGCCACTTCCATGCCCCACGGGTTTTTCAAAGGATCGCCCTGGATGCCGTCGAAGACGATCTTCAGCGCGGCGTCGCGATCAGTCTGCGCGAGACGCGCCATCTCGAACATGTGATTGCCGCTCGCCTCCTGCCGCGCCTCGCCTTTTTTGAAAGCGTTTGGTGCGGGCGGTTGCTGACCGGATGACATGGACGATGTGCAAACTAAAACGTGGGCTATCAATGGGATGAAGTGACTTCTTTTCATGGTTGTAATGAGATTGAAGGATTCGGGTCGACAGCTTCCTGAAGGATTCGCACCGGCAGGTTGCAGAAAATGTGCGCGACGATCATTTCGGACCAGGCGCGCCGGCGGGAACCGCCACCTCGAAGTCCGCTTTGATCATCATCTCGTTCGCTACGACGCGCTCGAAGGTCTCGGTGATCGTGGTCCGCATGGCGGCGACGCGCATTTGCTGAGCTTCGATCTCCCGGGTCATTTTGCTCACGGCTTCGGGCGAGGCGTCCGTTCCCAGTGTCTTCGCAATCTTCGTCATGGTCTCGCTGCTGACGCTCGCCGCCTCCTGCGTCCCGCCGCCTCCCGAGGACACCATCTGGATCTGTTTCAAAAATAAATCCTTCCTGCTGATCCAGAGCGTGAGCTTGCCGCCGGGGCCGTCACCCTTGATGATCTGGCAGGACTCGCCGCCCACGCTTTCATCCGGCAGGAAAGTCGCGTTCTGGATGAACTCGTGAAGCCCGGAGCCCTCGTCCTTGAAGAAGAGGCTGGGCAGGGTGTTGGCAGCGCCGCCAGACACGCCGGTGGCCGCGCCCAGCGCCTGCTCGCGATTGAGCCATTCGGAAACTTTCTGCCCGATCAGCACACGATGGCCGCTCCCGGCACTCCAGACCGCGCCCTGGCTGACCACGGTGCCTGCAAGGGGCTGCTTCCATTCGATGCGATAAAACTCGGGGCGGGCCAGGTTGATGGAGAAGGCGTTTTCGACCGTGGAGGGCTCCCCGCCGCCAGCGGGGGTCACCTGGGCGGTGGTCTTGCCCGTCACGCTGAGCGTGGAGAGAGAGCCGTATTTCTCGCTCACCTGCCGCAGAAGCGCGGCGGCGTTGTTTGCGCCTGGTTTCGCTTCTGTGGAAGGAGCGGACATGCCTGCGGGGGGCTGTTCTTGAGCCAGCTTTTACAGTGCCTTGAGCACGTCCTCCGGCGTCGTCTCCTTTGTGATCGGTTTGCCCACGGATTTCAGAATCGCCTCGGCATCGGCGCGCTTGTCAGGGTTCGTTTTGAGCTTCTCGATCAAGGCGCGGCGGATTTCCTCATCGGAGAGTTTCGTGTCGATCCCGAATCCGGCGGCGATCCTGCCGAGCGGCTTTTCCGGCGCGGGATAGGGCTCGGAGGAGGTGGAGGACATGTGGCTGACGCGACGGTGAAACAGCGGCACGAGGTCGATGCGCGCCTTGAGCCGCAGCTCGATTTCGCCGGCGGGCGGCTGCTGGGTGAAGTCGATGCCAGAGAATTCGTGGCCCGCGCGGATGACCATGATCGACACCGTCTCGCCCGGCCTCGGCTGCCATCGCTGCGGGCCGAGGTGGATGTTCCGCATCCCCTTGCCCTCGAAGGGATTCTCGATCCACCCGCCGGGCGCGGTGCGCATGGAGCGCGAACTGAATTTGAAATCCCATCGCCACTTGCCCTTGCTGTCGGGACTGATGCGGCTGCCGTCCATCAGGCTGAATTCCGCGCTGCCTTCAAAGCCCTCGCCGATGTGCAGTTGCTCCGCGATCGAGATTTGATTCGCCAGCCCCGGCAGCACGACAGGCTTGCCCTCGCGTGTCACCTCCATCCACATCACCACGCGATGATCTGGCGGCGCGCTGATCTTGTAACGACACAGATAATGATCTGGCTCCTTCGTGCCGGGCCCCTCCGCGACGATGAGCGGTGTGCCGCTGCTGAGTCGGGGGAGGTTGCCGTTGTCGGTGAGTGGCCGGAGGACTTTCTCCGGATGCATCACCGTGCGGACGGTGCAGACGATGAGCAGCAGACCGCCCCACACACCGACCTGCTTCCACCAGTCGCGCCACCACGCTGGATCGCGCGGCACTTTCCCCTGGTCCTCGCGCCCGATTCGCCACAATGCACTGAAGGTGATGCCAGCGACCACCACGGCGAAGAACGACCACGAAAAGAAGTTGAGACCCCGCCGGAAGCCCCACGGCCCGCTTTCGCTGGTATAGAGCGGATCGAGCGCGCCGACGGTGATGATCTTCGTCAGTCCCTCCCCGCTCCCCGAATGCTTCGCCTGGAAGCCGAAGCCGAAGAAAAACCCGAAGAGGCACAGCAGAACCAACAAGGCGGAGAGGAAGTGGCGCGGCGACGGCTTGGCGGCTGCGGGAGTTTCGTTGGCCGGCCTCGATTCCATCACCGGCGCGCCTGCTGGTCGCGTCACCTTCCTCCACAGCGCGCGCGCGATGAAAAAATCCGCGATCAGCGGCAGCATCGCCAGCAGGCCCATCTCCGCCGCGCCCAAGCCTGCGTTCACGCCTGCCATTTTCATGATCGTGATGATGAGCAGGCCTAGCATCACCGCCATCGTGCCATGCAGCAGCAGCAAGGGGAAAAACACCGTGTCCGCGAAGGCCAGCGGCAGGCCGTAGAGCTTGCCGCCGGATTTCTTGATCTTGCTCATCGAGATCGCGCCGAGGATCGTCGTGCCGATGGGTGCGCCCGCGCCGATGAAGAGCAGCACGGCCATGAAGACCGTGAACGCCGCCGGCGGCTGCTCATGGACGAGGCCCGAAGGCCGCCCCTCCGCGAGATTGACCGTCTGGGAGAGCATCATCGACGGAATCACCGCGATGATGCCCAAAAACGCCCAAATCGCGCCGATGAGCGCCATGCGGCTGAGGCGGGCATCCTCGCTTGGCGGGGATGCCGGACGCAAGACGTCACGCTCTGCTGCAAACGCCGCTTCGACCGCTGGTTTGCGCAGCAACAAGAAGGCACGCAGGCCGGCGTAAAAGGGGTATGCGAATTGGAGGAGAACCAGATCGTTGCGGCTCATCAGCCCGATGGCGAACAGCACGCCGGGTAGAACGAGCATCAGCAGAATGGACATCACCAGCGCGAACGGGTGCCAGCGCAGCTTTCGCACTCCGAGGCTGGAGATGAATGCCGCGATGCCGAAGAGGAAAACCGAGAGGTGCATCAGTGCCCCGAGCACCGCGCGGGATGCCACATTGTCCGCGGGATTCGTGACCTTGCTGGCGTAGTCCGCTGCCACCGTCATGCCGTAGATGCACCCGAACAGCCCGCCAATCACGAGCGCGATGCCGGCGATCATCATCTCGATGCTGCGCGCATCGATCTGCGCGAGGAGCGCAGGAGAGTGCGACATGGACTTCGGGCTTGCGGCAGCAGCGGGTATGACGCCCACTTTGGCAGCCGGGACTGATGCTTTGCCCACATGCGGGGACGCCTGCACCACGCCGCCGTCAGCCACGCTCTGCACATCCGACTTGATCTCGCTCGCATGCTGGTAGCGGCGGTCCACATCTTTTTCCAGCGAGCGCAGCACAATGTCATCGAGCTTCACATCGACATCCACCTTCTTCGATGGCGGGTCAAAGCGGCCCATCGGCAGCTCGCCGGTGAGCATCTCGTAGAAGACCACACCAAGCGAATAAATGTCCGCGCGGTGGTCCACTGTCTCCGGCTTCTCCACCTGCTCCGGCGCCATGTAGCGCGGCGTGCCGAGATACATGCCGGTGCGCGTGAGTGTGTGATCGTGGGCGTCGCTGCCGGTGAGCTTTGCCAGGCCGAAGTCGGCGATCTTGAGGCGGCCTTTTTTGTCCACGAGCACGTTCTCCGGCTTGATGTCGCGGTGCACCACGCCCTCGTCGTGCGCGTATTGCAGCGCGTCGCAGAAGGCCGGGATCAACGCCAGCGCCGCCTCCGGCTTCATCTCGCCGCTTTGCATGAGCGTGCGCAGGTTCGCGCCATCGACGAATTCCATGAGGAAGTAAAACAGCCCGCCCGTCTCGCCGAAGTCGAACACGCTGACGATGTTCGGATGATTCAGCTTCGCGAGCGCCTGCGCCTCGCGCTGAAACCGCTCCGCGAAATGCGGATCAGCCGCCGCGTCGCCCGCGATGATTTTCAGCGCGACGAAACGGTTCAACTTCGGCTGTCGCGCCTTGTAAACCGCGCCCATGCCCCCGCGGCCGAGCAACTCGATGATCTCAAGCTGCGGAAACAGCGGTGCCAGCTCCTCCGGTGGCGGCGCGGCAGGCCCGTGCGACGGCGTGCGCATCTGCGAGGGCGTCAGTTTGATCGTGGCATCCGTCGGCAGCGCACCCGCCATCAGGCACGCCGGGCACAGGCCCTCCGGCGCGTCGGGAGCGAGCGTGCATCCGCATTTCGGGCATTGGCGTGGAGTGTTCGTCATGAGATTTCGTCGTGTTCACTCCTTCCTGAAAGAAAATGGGCGGCGGGTTACAGAAAAAGTTCACCACGGGCCGATGATCTTGTCCAGCCCCGCCAGCAGCGTGGCGGCGGCGAGGGCGATCACGGCGGTGACGATGCGCGCGAGCCGTTTCTGCTCCCGCTCATCGTCAGGCCTGAGCGTGCGCGCGACCAGGCCCGCGAAGGCTCCCAGCACGCCCAGCACCACGAAACCGCCGATGATGATGTAAAAACCAGCGGCCATCAGCGCGTGGCCCGCGTGACCTGGACCGCTGCGATAACCGACGAATGGAATCGGAAAGCGCCAGACGGAAACGAGCAGCACCGCGCTCGGAAACGCGAAGAGGATGCACCAAAAGGCACCACGCAAAGCCGCCCCAAGTTTATTCATGATCGTGTGAATGGTTGAAATTTCTCAGGCAGACCTCAAAACAGCCACCAGATGCCGCATCTCATCTTCGACATCCGCAGGCGAATCGACCGTCTCGGCGATCTCCGCGCGCAAAATCTCGCGATACCGCTGCCGCAACCGGTGAACCGCCACTTTCAACGCGCCCTCGCTCATGCCGAGTTTTTTCGCCAGTTCCTCTCGCGGCACCTCCGCGCCGCTCAGCGTGCCTTTGAGCGCGTCGAAGGTCGATTCGTCCTTTTTGGCCGTAAACTCGGCGCGCAGCCGTTTCATGGCCCGGTCGAGCAGATCGAGCGCCCAGCGGCGGTCGAAGAGCGTGTCCGCATCCGTGTCCGCCGCAGGCTCCAACGCATAGCGTGCCTCCGGCTCGAGCGCGTCCCATTCCACAAGCTGCTGCCCGCCGCCACGCTTCTGGGCGTTCGCGCGATGAAAATCATTGGCAAGGAAGTGCTTCAGTGCGCCGAGCAGGTAGGAGCGGAAGCGCCCGCGCTTCGGATCGGCCGCCGTGGCATTTGTCTCCATCAGCGTGGCAAAAAATGCCTGCGTCAGGTCTTGCGCGTCATGCGGCGCATGGCCGCGGCGACGCACAAAGGCGTAGAGCGGATACCAGTAGTCGCGGCACAGCTCCGACATCGCTTTGTGTGCCCGCGTGGCATCACCCGCATGCTGCGCCGCCAGCACGAGGCTCCACCTCGTGGTCTGGAACTCACGCGCGCCGGGTGCGATGGAGTCGTTCATGGAGCGCAGTTAACACCACGGCTCCGCAGGCCGTCAATATGGCAGAAAGGCCGCGCCACAAGCGGTTGGGACCGGCCGCTGCCAGCCTTCCAACCGGCATGCAAACACAGGGGCGGCCGGCTACGTGGGCGAAGGATGCCTCTTGGAGCGCCCCGCACCTTTTGCGCGACGGCGCGCGGCATGGCGGTTGCGCGGCGTGAAACGGAAGGCGTAAATGAACCGCGATGTCCGAAGACCACTTCCAGACCAGCCAGACTCTGCTTTTGCGCATCCGCGAGCCATCGGACGCCGGAGCATGGGGCGAGTTTGCGCGGCTTTACACGCCGCTGCTGCGGAAGTTCGCGCTGCTGCGCGGCGTGGAGGCGCAGGATGTGGATGATCTGGTGCAGGAGGTGCTCAAGACGGTGTCGCAGGCGATCCGCGGCTTTGAGTATGACGCGGGACGCGGCACCTTTCGCGACTGGCTCTTCATCGTCACACGCTCCAAGGTGGCGCGGCACTTTAAGAAGGCGGCGCGGCAGCCGAGCGGCTCCGGCGGCGAGACGGTGCGGCTGATGCTGGAGGAGCAGCCCGCGCCGGAGGAGGAGCGGGACTGGGATCTCGAATACCGACGCCGCATGTTCGCGTGGGCGGCGGAGATCGTGCAGAAGGAGGTGTCGGAGAAGACCTGGCGCGCCTTCTGGATGATGACGGTGGAGGAAAAAACGGCGGCGGACGCGGCCAAGACGCTCGGCATGACGGCTGGGGCGGCGTATGTGGCGAAGTCGCGTGTCATCGCGCGGATGCGGGAGAGGATCGCCTCCGTGGCGGGGGAGCATCTGGACGAGAAACCCCCAGCCGACGGTCTGAAATGAGCGATGCGCATCCAGCCGATGAGGCGCTGCGTGCGCTGCTGGCCGCTGACGCGGGCGAGGCACCGGAGATTGAGGCGCATCTGGAGAAATGCGCCACCTGCCGCGCGCGCCTGGAGGAACTGGCGGGCGCGGAGGAGTTCGCGCGCGACTTTGCGCCGCATGATGCCAGTCCGGGCGTGGCGGAACTGGCGATGCTGCAGCCTTCGGCGGAAGCGGGCCCGCTGGGCAGGCTGGATCGTTTTGAGGTCCTGCAATGGATCGCCACGGCGGGCACAGCGGTGGTGTGGCGGGCGCGGGATTCGCGTGACGGGAGCGAGGTGGCGCTGAAGGTGCTGCAGCCGCTGCTTGCGGCTCAGAGGGAGTATCGCGCGCGCTTTTTCCGCGAGGCGGCGGCGGTGATGCGCATCGAGCATCCATGCGTGCTGCCGGTGCTGGAGGTGGTGGAGGAGAATGAACCGCCGTTTCTGGTGATGCCGTACCTGGGCGGCGGCTCGTTGCAGGCGCGGATGGATGCGCGGCTGGGAACGCCTTTGCCATTGGAGGAGATTGTTTTCGTCGGCAAAGCGGTCGCGGCGGCGCTGGGCGCGGCGCATGAGCTGGGGATCGTGCATCGCGATGTGAAGCCGTCGAACATCCTGCTCACTCTCGATGGCGATCGCATCACCGCGGCGCGTCTCGGCGATTTCGGTCTCGCGCGCGCGGTGGACTCGATGACGCTGCTCACACGAAGCGGCTCCTTTCTCGGAACACCGCAGTACATGTCTCCGGAGCAGGCGGCGGGCGCGAAGGACCTCGATGCACGCTCCGATCTCTTTTCGCTCGGCGCGGTGCTTTACACGATGGCGACAGGCCGCGCGCCGTTTGCGGGCGGCTCCTTTGCGGAACTGGCGCAGGTGGTTCAAGAACAAGCGCCGGAGCGTTGCGCGGCGCTGAATCCCGCGCTGCCTGCGTGGCTGGAGAACCTCATCCTGCGCCTGCTCGCGAAGCGGCCCGCCGACCGTCCCGCGAGCGCAGCCGGGGTGCGGCGCGTGATCGAGGCGGGTGATGACCTGGGCCGCTCGCCAACGAAGCATCTCGTCGGCGCGCGCGCGCGTTTTCGCATGGCGTTGAAGCGCGTCGCGCTCGGTACCGCGGCCATTTTGCTCGTCGCCGCCGCCGTTCTCTACGCCACGGAGACGACCGGGCGCACCTCGCTGGTGAATGCTTTCTTGGGCGCGAAATCCGGCCGCTATCTCTACATCGTCGGCAAATGGGGCACGTTTGACTCGCTGAGCGCGGCGATCAGCGCGGCGGAGCCGCACGATTTCATCGAGGTGCGCACGAACACGCCCGCCACCGGCACCGGTCTGCGCCTGCCGCCGGGGAAGCCGATCACACTGCGCGCCGCGCGCGGCTTCCGCCCCACGCTCTTCATTCCCTCCGCCGGCTGGCCCGCCGTGGGCGTGGTGGAGTCCGCGCTGACGATGGAGGGCTTCGTCATCGCGCACACTTACAAAGGGCTGCGCGCGGGCCGCCTGCTACTGGCAAGAGGCGTGCCACTGAAGTTCGTGCGCTGCCGCTTCATCCGGCAGGCGCGCCCGCCGCAGGAGATGAACACCACCGGTCACGCGCTCGTCGCGCTGCAAGACTCGCCCGGCCTGGAAATGGTGGACTGCGAAATGTACGCGCCCGGCTCGCCGCTCATCGGCCTCGTGGCGAACAGCGCGGGCATCGAGACGCGCATCGTTTTGAAAAACTCCATCCTCTGGGGCGCGCCCGTGTGGTGCGATGACAAGCCGCCCGCGAAGCTGCGCATCGAGGTGGAGCGCTGCGAGCTGGTGACGACCACCGCCTTTCACTTCAAACAAGCCGCGCCCGCCGAGAGCCTCGCCATTCAGATTCGCAACAGCATCGTGCAGTGCTTTGGCAGCGTGCTGCAAATCCCGTGGTCGCGCGCGCATCTCGCCCAAACGCTCTCATGGCAGGGCGAGGGCAACATTTATCTCGTGCAAGGCCACCTCATGCTCGCGCAAGACGGAGGCGCGAAGACGCTGGATGGCTGGCGCGAGTTCGCCGACGGCCGCATCACGGAAACTGGCTCCATTTTTTCCGACCGCATCGCCGCGCGCTATCAGCCCAAGGTGTTCGCCGAAGTGGCCGGTGGTGGCGGGCCGCTGCGTGTGACGATTCTAGCGGATCATTTCGCGGCGGGAACCCAACTTCCTGCCGCCGGAGCACCCGCGCGCGGCGCGGGGCCGTTTGTGGAGTGATTTGGAAGGGAAAAAGCGCCGTGTGAGGTGTAAGGGTTGCTGCCAGCCAGGTCTATTCAACCTGGCTATGAACCGCTTCATTTTGCCCCCTGCCGCCGTTCTGCTCCTGGCGGGCGGTTTTCTGTCCGCCGAAATTCCGAACCGCCTGCACCACCAGGGGCGCGTGGCGGTGAACGGCGTGAACTTCGACGGCACCGGCAGTTTCAAGTTCCTGCTCTTCACCGATGCCGACGCGAACCACGCCAACGGCAACGAGACTGCCGTGTGGAAAAACGATGACGCTGCTCCCGCGACCGTGACCGAGCCTGCCGCTGCTGTGCCCCTGCTCGTGGCCAAGGGTCTCTATGCGCTGAATCTGGGCGATACGGGCCAGGCCGCGCTGCCCGCCACGCTGGAACCGCCAGCGGGCCGCCGGTTGTATCTCCGCATCTGGTTCGACAACGGTGTGAACGGCCTCCAGCAACTCACGCCGGACCAGGAGCTGGCGGCGGTGCCTTTTGCGCGCCATGCGGAGACGGCGGCGGGCTTTTCGGGAAATTTGAACCTCGGCACCTCGAGCGTGACGGCGCAGACGGTGCTCATCGGGCAGCCGGGGCAGCCTGTCACGGTGACGGCTTCTCCAGCCACGCCCGGTCGTCTGAACGTCTCAGGCGATTTAGAAATCGAAGGCATGGGTGAAAGCCGCTTCCTCGGCAATGTGGAGATCGAAAACGAACTCGTGGTGGGCTCGGTGAACTCGAATCTGTCCCCGCATGTGGACAATGCGTTCGATCTGGGCATCCCCGCGCGTCGCTGGCGGCAGTTGCTGCTCGGTCCCATGGGGCTTGGCATCGGTGACACGGGCGATCTGGCCACGCTGTCCTTCAATCCCGCCACCGATCTGCTGACCATCAGCCGCGATACGCGTGTCGGCGGCCGGTTGATGTGGGGCGATGCGACAAACGCCGCGGGCATCGGCGCGACGGCTTGGGGCGCGACCACGCTTGCCAGCGGCGATCTTTCGAGCGCGTGGGGCAATGAAGCGAAGGCCGGGGGTGAGGAATCCACGGCTTGGGGACGGCTCACGCTCGCAGCCGGCATCGGCTCGACGGCCTGGGGCCGCGAGACCATCGCGTCGTCGTATTTGGAAACCGCGCTGGGGCAGTTCAACACGGAATACGCGCACAACTCCGCCGTGGCATGGGATGCGGCGGACCGGCTGTTCGTCATCGGCAACGGCACGAGCGACGCGAACCGCTCCGACGCGCTGGTGATCCTCAAGAATGGCACGACGAGCTTTGGCGGGGCCGTGAACGTGGCGGGCAATCTGAACGTGACGGGTGCGGTGAACTACGGATCGCTCACGCTGCCGCCCCATGTGATGCTGGAGGGCGAATCACTCGGCTTGCTGAACAATGACGCCGGTTTCATCGCCTCGCCGGACGGCACGGTGGAGGTGCCGGAGTCGCAGGTTCACGCGGGATCAATAGCGCATGTGTCTGGCGAAAATCACGATGGGATCATGCTGGAGGGCATTTCTCACCTGGCGGCCCATCCAGCGGGCATCGTGGCGACGTATCTGCCCACCACGCAGGAACTGGTTTTTTTGAGCCGTCTGGCGGGCGGCGCCTATCAGCAAGTTCTGCGTCTTTCGAGTCCCTCGCAATTCTACGAGTACTACACGGTGCAAAACTCGGACGGCCTCGCGCAGATCGTCATGGATCCTTCGGGTAGTTTCGATAACTCCACCAACGCCGCGAACATGGCCTTCGTGTTGAGCTCGGCGCACACAGTGAGGGCCGCGCATTTCAGATTCTTGCCTGGCTTTGGCTTTCTGCCCGGCGGTCCGGGCGGGGACTATGAGGATGACTCGGTCAATCCGTCGTCGCCTTTCTCACACCTCCAGGGGCCCATCCGCGCCGCGATGCACGACCGTGTGCTGGCCGTGATCAGCTCGGAACAGGCCGTGACTTTCATCAACACGGATGAATACCCGCACGAATCCAGCTCACGCCTCTCCGTGCATGTGGCCTCACCCACGATGCCCATCAACAACCCTGCGGATGTGGTGGTCGGCGAAGAGCTGGCAGCCGTCGCCGCCCTTGGCACGGAGACGGTGCAGTTGTTTGGGATTGATCGCGGTGCCACCATCGACATCTCCGTGAAGGGAAAGATCACGGACGGCGAAAACGGCTTCACCCGCATCCAGAATCCCAACCTGCTCGCCTTCAACAACCACAGCCTGCTGGCCATCTCCTCGACGACGGAAAACGCCATCACCCTGGCTGATGTGAGCGATGCCGGATCGCCGCAACTGACGGCGGTGATCGAGGGCGCTGCCACGCGCATGATTTTTCAAAACGCCACAACGCTCGTGGTGCTCCGCTCCGGGCACATCTCGGTGCTGGATGTTTCGGCGCCCGGCAACCCCGTGGAAAAAATGCGGCTCACGCCACAAAACACGCCCGGACTTGCCACGGGCAACAGTTCCGGCATGGGCATGGCGCAGGCTGGCGATCTGGCCCTTGGCAGGGTGGATGAAGTCAGCTTTTACCAGCTCGACGCGCCTGCCGCAACGCAATCGCTCGCCGTCAGCGGCTGGCTGGCGCTCGGCGGCGTGGAGCGCGCCTACGCGCCGCTGCATGTGCAGGGCAATGTGCTGGTGGACGGCGCGGAGCACATCCACCTCGACTCGCAGCTTCTGCAAGCCACGGCGGGGAGCATCGCGCTCGGAAACGGCGCGAGCGTGACCAACCACGGCGTGGCGATGGGCCCGGGTGCCCAGGCTTCGAATGGCGGCGCGGCGTTCGGCTCGGGTGCCGAGGCGACGGGCGTCAATTCGGTCGCCATCGGCGGCGCGAACGCCCTGGGCGTTGTTTCGCTGGCGCTGGGTAGCGGTGCAACAGCGGAGGGCACAGGCTCCATTGCCATCGGCAGCAATGTCAACGCGCGTTCTTTCCGCGAGACCGTCCTGGGCTCCCACAACACCGCGCAGACACCGCTGAGCACCACGGACTGGAATCCGCTCGACCGTCTCTTTGTCATCGGCAACGGCAGCGACTTCCTCAACCACTCCGACGCGCTGGTGATCCTGAAAAACGGCAGCACCACGATCAACGGCAGCACCACGATCAATGGAAACCTCAACCTCACCGGCGCGGTCACTGGAGGCGGCCTGGCCCTGCTGGGTGCCGCAAACGTTTTCACTCAGGACGTGACCACGCAGGCTGACTTCAAGTATGCCGCGCCCAAGACGGGCAAGGTGCGCGTTCATGCGCGCGCCTTCGCACCGGCGAGCTGGTTCACCTCGCGCAATGTGGACTACGCCTTCGACAACGCCTTCCTCTATCTCGAAGACAATCCGAACGGCACCGCACGCTTCAATGCCGGCGTGGACCTCCCAGCGGGCGCGGTGATCACGAAGGTGGGGCTGCATTACATGGACGCTCAGGGGCAGGGCACCAATGGCGATGACAATTTCGATGCCCACCTGTCGCTGCGGTATTTCGATCAGGTGACCGGAAACGAGGGCGGCGTCGCCGGCATCCCGCTGATCACCACGGGCATTGATGGCGACATCAAGACCGAGGAGGTCACGCTCAGCCACACGGTGAGCGCCAACCGCGCCTACGGACTCCAGTTCCGCATGACGAACTGCGCCGGCAATGACCTGCGCTTCTACGGTGCCACCATCGAATACCAAACCACCACCGTGCAGCCATGAAACATCTCCTTTTCATCCTCTGGGCCACTCTCGGCCTCACGCAGGCCGCGACGGTGAAGGTGCAGCGCCTTATCACGAACGGAGAAAACGTCGCGGGCCTCACGGTGACGAATCTGCGCCTCGTTTCGCAAAATGAGCGCGGTGAGCTGGTGGTGGCGGGTAATGTGACCACGCATGGTCAGGCGCTTTGGAGTGGATTTCCGGGATTCATGCGCCTGGTGGCGCGCGAGGGCACAAGTGCTCCTGAGGGCGGTGCCTTCGGCAGCGTCTCCGGATCGGCGCTCGTCGTGCCGGTCATCAATGACTCAGGTGACGTGGCCTTCCTCGCCAGCGAGAGCGGCACGGGCATGTACACGGAGGTGGATGGCGTGATCGGCAAGGTCGCGAAGCATGGCGAGACGGTGCCGGGCATCGCGGGCGCGACGTTTTTCATGAACTTCGGCAATGTCACGCGGCCATTCTTTGGCACGACGGGCGTGTTTCAGTTCCTCACGCGCATGGACGGCAGCACGACGGCGGCGGACAACATGGCGCTGTGGGGTGGCGTGGCGGGCGCTCCGCAGATGATCGCGCGGGAGAGCGGCAGCATCCCAGGACAGGCGGGGCTGTTTTTTCCCACCACGAACACGATCTTCCAGGAGGCCACGGCCAGCGCGGCGGGCCAGACCGCGCTCTGCACCACGCTGAGCGGTGCGAGCGTGGTGACAAATGTGAATGACACCGGCGTGCTCGTCGGCGGCGCGGGTGGTTTCAGTTTCGCGGTGCGCGGCGGTGATGCGGCGACGGCCTTCGGACTGCCGCCGGATGCCACCTTTGGCGGGATGGGCAGCGGCTGGCCGGCGCGGATCAATGACTTTGGGGAGGTTCTGTTCTTCTCCGCGCTCAGAGGCACCGGGGTGAGCGGCACGCTCACCACGGGCAATCACGTCTCGATCTGGAAAGGGCCGCCCGGTGCGCTGCGCATGATCGCGCGTCGTGGAGACGCCGCGCCGGGGCTGCCGGGTGTCACGCTGCTGCTGGCGACGAGCCTCACGCCCTTTCTCGATCACCTCGCCCTGGCGGGAAATGGTGATTCCACCTTCATCAGCACGCTGGCGGGCGCGGTGACCACCGGCACGGACACCGCGCTCTACGCGCACATTGCGGAGGCGGCGCATCTCGTGGCGCGCGAGGGCGCGCAGGCGCCAGGACTGCCCGCGGGCGTGGTCTTCAATGAGATCGCCGCCGCGCAGGGCTGGCGCTTCGCCATCAACAGCAGCGGCCAGCTCGCCATCCTGGCCGATCTCACCGGCACGGGCGTGACGAATGCAAACGACGCCGCGCTCTACTTCTGGACGTCGACGGACGGGCTGATGCTGGTTGCGCGCGAGGGCGGCAGCGTCGAAACCGCGCCCGGTGTGTTTCAAATCATCACCGACATCGTCCTCAACGGCACGCATGGCGACGACTCCGGCAGCCCGCGCAATTTCAACTCGCGCGGCCAGCTCACCTTCACGGCGGCGCTGGATGGAGGCCCGGCCATCGTGCGCGCCACGCTGGTCACACCGGCCAGTTACACACTGCAAACGGCGAATCTGCACGCTTCCGCAGGAGGTTCGCTTTCCTCCGCGCAATACACAGCGGACACGGAGGTAAATGCCAGCGGCGCGAGGGGAAGCAGCGCGGCAAACGTGATGAAACCGGGCTTCACCGGCCAGCTCTACGATCCTGCATCACTCACGCTGGCCGCCATGCCCGCCAGCGTGGCGGAAAACGCGGCCACGCAGCTCGCGACCACCGTCACGATGGATGATGAAACGATTTTGCCTCTCGCGGCCGGTGTGTCGCAGTGGAATGTCGTCACCGGGCCGCTGGTTTCGATTCACGCGGGCACGCATCAGGCGCAGGCGGGCACGGTGTATCAAAACACGAACGCCACGGCCCGCGCGCGCTTTGCGGGCCTCTCCAGCACGCTGGTGATCCCTGTGCTCAACACGAACACCGATGACCTCGCGCAGTACAGCGGCGATGGCATCGCGGACGACTGGCAGGTGCAATACTTCGGCCTGCCGCCGAATCTCAACGCCGCCGCCGGTGCGAATCCGGACTCCGACGGGCAGGATAATCTCCTGGAATACCTCGCAGGCACGCATCCGCTCAGCGCGGCCAGTTACTTCGCCACGCTGCCCGCGTTCGTCACGCCCGGCACCTTCGGCGTCACCATCAACCAGGCGGTGCCCGGCACCATCTACACCGTGTTGAAGAGCCCCGACCTCGGCGCGTCCGCCACCTGGACGGAGGTGACCAGCTTCACCGTCGTCACCCCGCAGATCAACGTCCTCGTGCAGGACCCCGGCCCGCCACCCGGCAAGGGATTCTACAAAGTCACCCTCGAAAAAGAATGAAACTTTTCCTGCTCATCCTCGCGCTGACCGCTCTCGTCTCCACGCTGCGCGCGCAGGTGCCGCAACTCGTCAATTATCAAGGCCGCGTCGTGTCCGGAGCGGCAAACTTTGACGGTACGGGCCTGTTCAAGTTCGCGCTCGTGGACGGCGCAGGCGCCACCACCTTTTGGAGCAACGACGGCACCAGCACCGCAGGCGGTGAGCCCGCCGCCGCCGTGCCGCTGGTGGTGAACAAGGGCCTTTTCACCGTGCTGCTGGGCAATGCGACGCTGCCGAACATGACCGTGCTGCCCAACAGCGCCTTCAATCACGCGGATGTGCGGCTTCGGACATGGTTCAGCGACGGCGTGAACGGCTTCGAAATGCTCACGCCGGACCAGCGCATCGCCGCCGTCGGCTACGCCATCATGGCCGCCGGTGTCATGGATGGAGCGATCACTTCCTCGATGTTGGCCCCTGGTGCTGTCGGCTCAGGCGCGCTGGCCACCAATGCCGTGCAGGCGGGCAACATCGCGCCAGGGGCTGTGGGAGCGGGCGCGCTTGCGAATGGTTCCGTCGGTGCCGCCGCATTGCAGCAAAATGCGGTGGAGGCGGGTCATATCGCGTCGGGGGCCGTGGGCACGAGCGCGCTTGCGAATGGCTCTGTCGGTGCGGCTGCATTGCAGCAAAATGCGGTGGAGGCGGGCCATATCGCGAATGGTGCCGTGGGTGCCAGCGCGCTCGCCAACAACTCCGTGGGCGCTGCCGCGATCCAGGATGGTGAAATCAAGCCGGAGCACCTCGCCGCCGGCGCGGTGACCGCCGGTGCGATGGCTCCTGGATCAGTTGGCGCTGCGGCCTTGCAGGCAGGCGCGGTGCAAGCCGGCAACATCGCCAATGGCGCCGTCACGAACGCCGCGCTCGGCGCGGCCGCGGTGAGCGCGGCGAATCTGCAAAAGCCGCCCGGCTCTGGCACGATCAGCGGTGCCACGCTCGACTACGAGTTCGGCGTGGCGGAGTTCACACACACCTTCGACGGGGCGTTTGCCACGCAGCCGGTGGTCACGCTTTCCATCAGCACACCGCCCGGAGGCGCGGCGGGCGCTCCACCTGCCTCCTACCTTTGGGTCACATCGTCATCCACCACCTCGTTCAGCGGACGCGTGGACATCGGTGCCTCCGCGCGCTCCGTGGACAGCTCCGGCGTCGTGGGCGAGCATCCGGCGGGCGCGCTCATCGAGGACGTGCCCGCGTTCAGCTTTTTCGACCGCACCGGCAGCAGCATCAAGTATGTGCGCCTCATCAACGGCAGCCAGCCTTTGACCGTGGCCGCCTCGGAGAAGGATCACGGCTTCAACTCGCTCGCCTATGTGAATGGCGCGCCGTGTATCGCCTATTACGGCCTCGACGGCGGCGACGAGGTGCTGCGCTTCATCCGTGCCACCGACAACCTTGGTGAAAAATGGGAAGACCCGCCCGTCACCATCGACTACGCCACCGTCACTGGCGGCGACCTCGTGCTGCTCGTCGTGAACGGCCGCCCCGCCATCTGCTACCATGACGGTGGCTATCTGAAATTCGTCCGCGCCAGCAACGCCAGCGGCACTGCCTGGGGCAGCGCCATCACGCTCGCCAGCACCGGCGGCGGCAGTGACAAATCCATGGCCATCGTCAATGGCAACCCCGCCATCGCCTACCATCACGCCATGAATGCCGACCTCATGTTCATCCGTGCCACCGATCCCAACGGCACCTCGTGGGCCGCGCCCGTCGTCGTCGATGCATCCGGCTCCGTCGGGCGCTACAACTCGCTCGCCGTCGTCAGCGGCAACCCCGCCATCAGCTATCACGACCAGACCAACGGCAACCTCAACTTCATCCGTGCCCTGGATGCCTCCGGCTCCGCCTGGGGACCGTCCGTCACCGTGGACAGCGACGGCAATGTCGGCCTGCACACTTCATTGGCCGTCGTGGATGGCCTGGCCGCCATCAGCTATCACGACCAGACACGATCCGATCTCAAATATGTGCGCGCCACCCTCGCCAGCGGCATCGCCTGGGGCAGCCCCGCCACGATCGACAGCCATGGTGCCTCCGGCAGCCAGTCCTTCCTCCTCGTCACCGCCACCGGCGAACCCGTGATCGCCAGCTACGACTCCCAGGGCGGCGATCTCAAGATCATCTCCGAAAGCGACGCCACCCCGCGCCCCTTCACCATCAACTGGATCGCGCTGGAGCCGTGATCCGCTTCTCGTTGTCGTCAATTCCTCGCTTGATGCTTCCAAATCTCCTTCATGTGCTCACCGCAGCCCGCTCAGAGGGTGTGCTTTCACCGCGTCCCACGCGAGCTTTTGCAGCAGGCGGTTGAGGGCTTCGCCGTCTGGTCTTTGACTCAGCGCGTCAGGGCAGGGCAGCCCCTCTGGCGAGTGGCGGTAGATCACCGCGAAGTGGCAGTAGGCCGTCAGCCATTGCAGCGGCGGTGTCGCATGCCCGATGGCGTCAGTGAACAAATCGTTCTGTTGCTTCAGTCCCGGCGCCTCACCTGCGATGATTTTCGCGCGTAGCGCCAGCGACGCCTGACCGACCGGCACCACGAACACCACGCTCTTGCCGAACTTCTGATTCAACGTCCGGACATGGTCATCCATGCTTTTGTAGTAGGGTTCGTTGATCGAGCGCAGTTCCGCGACGGTGCGGGCGTTCCGGTCCACGATCTCGGGCTTTTTCTTTTTGTAGTTCACGTCAAAGACATCGAACGGCAGCCAGAACTCCTGGATCGTGACGCGGATGTCAGGCCGGTGCTCGAACCCAAGCGTGGCAAAATTTTCGATCCCGTCGTCCGGCAGATAGATCGGCGAGAGCGTGAGCACATCCACCTGGCCGGCGCGCAGGGCCGTTTTGAGCGTATTTTTCTCATCCGGCACATTCCAGTGTTGGTAAACATAGGAGCCGCCGATCGAGCTGAGGCCCGCTTGCTGGTGATCGGGTATTCTGGCCGCCTTGGTGAGTTCAGCCAGCATCTTGGGCATGAACATGTGGAAGCTGTGCCCCGCCGAGAACACGCGCTGGCCTTTGTCGATGGGTTCCGCCGTGAAAACCGGCGATCCCATGCCGATGAGCAGCAAAGTGGTGATGAGGCGTGTGCGCAGAAGCGTTTTCATGGTGCGTTGTCTCTCTATTGGACGGTGAACTTGGTTTTCAGTTCCACGGGCTTCTTTTCGCCGGGTTGGTCATCCACCGGCCAGTTGGTCTGGTAGTTGTTTTGCGCTTCGCGGGGCTTTTCGAGCTGTTTGAAGACCAGCGGCTTCACGAGCCACGTCACGGTGTAGTCGCCTGCGGGCAGCTTGCCGAGGTTCACCGCGGTGACCTCATGCCAGGTGAAGGTCTTGAAGTAATTCCCCTGCCAGATGGCCTCGTGCATCGTGATGGTGAACGCATTGCCGCTGCGCTCGATCTTCTCGATCCACACGCGGTCGTTGTCATCGAGCTGGCGCGTGCGGAAAAGCAGCCAGTTCTCATCCGCGGTGGTCACAGCGTGCTTTTTTTCGCTCGCGGCATCCATCCAGTCGTCGAGCGGCATGCCTTGTGGTTTCGTGGTGTGCAGCAGCATTGCCGCGTCGTTCCATTTGCCTGTGTCGCCGCGCACGAGCTGCCGCTGATCACTCAGCGTGCCGCGTTGGGTGGGGTCTTTGACCGCTTTGAGGACTTCCTGCGCCTGCAGCAAGCCGGTGAAGAGAAGGAAAAAGCACGCGAGTTTCATGACGGGTCACTTCTTGTTTTGAAACCGATACAGCCACGAATACGTGCGGATGAACAAACTGCCGCGCGCGATGGCCGGCGTGGCCCAGGCGACATCGCCGAGCGAGTTTTTGCGCACGAGTTTGTATTCGGGGCTGTCCTCGATCACCCAGGTGTCGCCGTTTTCGTTCAGCATGAAGATGCGACCGTTGTAAGCCCATGGCGAGGCATAAAAGCGACCGCCCTTCGTGTTCAACCGCGTCTTCGGAATGATCTCCTCGCCAGTTTTGGCGTTGAAGCAGCCGAGCAGGCCGGAGTCGTAGCAGACGAAGAGCCGCTCACCGCTAATGAGGTAGCCGGGATGAATGCTGGAGCCGCGTTTCTGCGCCCACGCGATGAATTCATTGCTCGTCGCCTCGCCCGAGAGTGAGATGTCGCCCTTCGCGCCGGGTTTGATGGCATAAAGCGGCCCGTAGTGGTAACCGGCGCCCGCATAGAGCAGTCCGTGCTTTGAGAGCGGGATCTGGCTCACGAGTCCGGCCGTGCCGCTGATCTCCCACAGCAGCGCGCCATCCTCCAGCGCGTAGGAGCGCACTTTGTTCATGCCGATCGTCACCAGTTCGGTGCGCTGGCCGCTTTCCCAAACGTAAGGCGTGGACCAGGTGCTGCGCTCCTCGCGTGACACACGCCACAGCGTCTTGCCCGTCAGCTTGTCCACCGTTTCGAGGAAGGACGCTTCATCGTTGTCATTCTGGATGAAGATGCGTCCGCCATGCAGCACGGGCGAAGTGCCGGTGTTCCAGCCATCGCGCATCGGATAGCTCGGCCAGCGGCGCTCCCACAGTTTTTGGCCGTTCATGTCGCAGCAAAAAAGGCCGATGTTCGCAAAGTAGGCATACACGCGCTCGCCATCCGTCACTGGCGTTTCGTTGGCGAAAGAACTGCGCGGATGCCGCATCTGCGGCGGGATGCCTTGGTTCGCCTCGAACTCCCACAGCATCTTCCCCGACTCAAAATCGAAGCAATACAGCATCCAGCGATGCACCTCGCCGGTGCCGACATGACCGCCTGGATACCCGCCCACCGTCGGCGTCGGCAATTCCTTCTCGCCCACCGCCGCGGTGACGAAAACCTTGTCGCCCCACACAATCGGCGACGACCAGCCCCAGCCAGGCACCTTTACCTTCCACACCACATTCTCTGTGTCGCTCCACGTCTCCGGCAGCGTCGCGCCCTCACCGAGCCCATCCGATGCCGCGCCGCGAAACTGCGGCCAGTTTTGCGTATCATCTGCCAGCACTATGGCTGTGAGCAGAAGAAAAAGGAGGCAGCGTTTCATAGTGGTGATGAGTTGGAGTGAAACAAGCCGACGGCTGCCATCACGGAGCCTTGGCCGGTCTTCTTTCGCGCGGTAGTGGTCCGATCCGCTTCGTCCCGACGACCATCTCGTCGATCCACAGCTTCTGTGCGTGCGGCAGCAGGCCGGGGCCGAAGTAGGGGGCCATGAGGAACTGGTTGAACTTCATGTTCGGAAAATCGGTGGAGCGCAGGATCACGTCCGTGCGGTCGATGACTAGTTTGCCATCAAACCAGCCGCGCACGATGCCGTCGGCATTGGGCTTGTCGTTTTGGAGGTCGAGGGTGTTGAGCTTGAATTGTGCCTCGATGCAATGCCACAGGTCGTCGGTGAAGAGTTCGTCCGCGTTGTCGAACAATTGCCCGTTGTAGCCGCCTTTGAGCGGTCCCTGTGTCAATCCATGCGGCGCATCCTTGTTCTGAATGTCCTGCGCCGCGAGACGCAGTTTTCCGTTCACCGGCTCGATGTAGAGGGTGAGATGGCTGGCCGCCGGGCCGTGCCATTTCGAGTTTTCCGTCGTCATGAAGTGCGTGAGATGCGGATGGTAGCTCCGCCCGCTCCAGCCCCAGCCTTTCGAGAGCTTCAGGTAGTAGCGGATGAAAACCTCCTCCGTGGCCTCGAACAGATTCCGTTTCGCGGAAGAGCCCGTCACGCTGTCGCTGCCATCGGTCCATTCATACTCGATGCAGTTCCCACGCATGCCTCCAGGCACGATGCGGACGCTTTTTCCATCATACCAGCCGCGCGAATCGACCGACGTGTCTTCGAAGTTCTCATGAAACAACACGCCTTCGAGCTTCGGCTCGATCTCCGCCAGCCGCATGATCTTTCCCTTCGCCATGTTGCAGAAGAGCAGCTCTCCGTCGCGTGGATCGGCGCTGATGCCGGTGATGGCCGGCTCGAAGGCGATGATCTCGTCCTCCCAGCGGCCGTTTTTCTCGCGCAACACGATCACACGGCCAAACGCGTAGTCGGCGCAGATGTACGCGTCTTTGAACTCCGGAAACTTCGTGCCGTGATAAACGCAGCCGCCGGTGATGCTGAGACCGGTGGTGCGTGGATACTCATAAATGGGCACCTTCGGTGCGAAACCGGGCGGAATCGCGTCTTTGCCCGGTCCGAGATCGAACGCATGCAAACCTTCACGATGGCTCCAGCCGTAATCGCCGCCTTTTTCGATCAGATCGACCTCCTCGTAGAGATTTTGACCCACATCACCGGCGAAAAGCCTCCCTGTCGGCGGATCGAAGCTGAAGCGCCACACGTTCCGCAGTCCCGTGGCCCAGATTTCCGTGCGCACGCTCGCAGGGTCGATCTTTTCGCCGTGATGCGTCGTCGCGCCGATGAAGGGATTGTCCGCGGGCACCGTATAGGTGCCGGCATGCACCGCGGGATGCGGATTCGGCGGCAGGCTGCCGGGTTTCTTGTCCACATCGATGCGCAGGATCGCGGCGTGAAAGCCTTTGTTGACGAAGCGTGCGTTGTCGAAGGCGTCGTTCGCTCCACCGCCATCGCCCACGCTGATGTAAAGATACCCATCGGGGCCGAAATGCAGATCGCCGCCGTTGTGATTGCCCGCTGGATCGAGCTGTGTGATCAGTGGCTGCTCCTGGCCACCCTCAAAGCATGATACGCGTTGATGAAGCTGGCCGCCGATGCGCAGGCTGTAATAGACGAAGTAGCGACCGTTGCGGGCGAAGTCGGGATGAAACGCGAGTCCGAGCAAACCGCACTCGCCCTTGTCATCGAGCTTGCCATCCGGGCGTTCGATGAGGTTCGCGAACTCACGCTTCTGCGGTGTCGCTTGATCGAGTTGCACCACCTCCTGGATGCGGCCGGTCTTTTCGACGACAAACAACCTGTGTTTTCCCCCGGGGGCATTCACCACGGCCACCGGCATCGAAAAACTCAGCCCGCCCAACGTCTCCTCCATCGCATACGCCAATGCCGGGAGCGGAGGTGGCACGGGCGGCGGCTTTTTGACCTTCGGGGCCTGCGCGGACACCATCAGGCAGGATGACATGAGGAAGAGGGCGGCCGGGCGTATCATGGCGGCAGGTAAAACGAGCTGGGCGGCCGGGTTTAGCAATCAGAGACCGGTCATGGCCGGGGGTTGCATCCCCAGCCTCTCGCTTTATGCATCAACGCCGATGAAACGCCTCTACCGCCATGCCCAGATCGCCAGCGAAGACTCGCCGAAGCTGCAAACCGCCGATGTGCTCGTCGAGGGCGACAAAATCACCGGTGTGGCCGCGAAGATCGAAAAATCCGATGGCGCGGAGGTGATCGACTGCGCGGGGCGCATCCTGATGCCGGCCATGTTTGACATCCACGTCCACGCCCGCGAGCCGGGGCAGGAGGAGAAGGAAAACATCGTCACCTGCGCCGAGGCGGCCATCAATGGCGGCGTCACCGGCTTCATCATGATGCCGAACACCGCCCCGGCCATCGACAACGGCGGCGTGGTGCGCAGCGTGCTCGAAAGCGCCCGCCGCACACGCATCGGTCCCGGCATCTTTACCTCTGGAGCAATCACGAAGGGCCGCAAAGGCGAGGAACTCGCCGGCATCGCCGGCATGAAAGCCGCCGGAGCCGTGATGCTCACCGATGACGGCTTCCCGGTCGATAACCCGCAGGTTCTCCGCCGCGCGATGGAATATGCACGCGAGTTCGACATCCCGCTCGCCAGTCATTGCGAGGTGAAGGAGCTTTCCGGCAAAGGCTGCATGCACGAGGGGAAGGTCAGTTACGCGCTCGGCCTGCCCGGCATCCCGGCTATTTCGGAGGAAATCTGCATCGCACGCGACATCCGCCTCGCCGAATTCACCGGCGTGCATCTGAACATCCAGCACGTCAGCACCGAGCGCGGCATGGGCACCATCAAGCGAGCCAAGGACCGTGGCATCCGCGTCACCTGCGAGGTCGCGCCGCACCATCTCATCTTCAATCACGAGCACATCGGCGACTATGACACGCACTACAAGATGAACCCGCCGCTGCGCACGCCGGAGGACAACGCCGCGCTGCTCCAGGGCCTCAAAGACGGCCTGTTCGACGTCATTGCCACCGACCACGCCCCGCACACGCCCTTCGAGAAGAACCAGGACTTCGCCAGCGCCCCCTTTGGCATCACCGGCCTCGAAACCGCCCTCGTCTCGCTCCACGACCGCTTCATCAGCAAGGGCATCCTCGACTGGAGCCTCATCGTGAAGCGCTACAGCGCCGAACCGCGCCGCCTCTTCAAACTGCCGCCCGTTCCGATCAAGGAAGGCGGCATCGCCGAGTTCATCGTCTTCAATCCGCAGCGCACCACCACTTTCAGCCGCGACTTCATGAAATCGAAGAGCGTCAACACGCCCTTCCTCGGCCAGACGCTCCAGGGCATGGTCGAGCGTGTGATTTATCGCGGTGAGGAATTGCTCGCACGGTAAAAGTTGCCCTGTTCCTGTGGAACAGGGATTCAAAACCTTGTTCCGCGGGAACAAGGCAACTTTTCCTGTAACCTCCGCCGCCGCATTCCCCATGCAGCCGGTGTCATGAACGATTCATCCCCTGATCCCTTCCACGGCCTGAACCCCGCCGATCTCATGGCCGCCGCCGCGATGCCGACGGACGGTGGCGCCGACACGATCCCGCTTCAGCGCGCCGATCTGCCCTCGCTGGAGGAAATCGCCGCCGCGTTTCCCGATCTCGAAATCCTCGGACTCATCGGCCACGGCGGCATGAGCGCGGTTTTCAAGGCGCGGCAGCCGAAGCTCGACCGCATCGTCGCTTTGAAGGTGCTGCCAAAGTCGCTCGCGGCCACGCCGGGCTTTGCGGAGCGCTTCAACCGCGAGGGCCGCGTTCTCGCGCGTCTCAGCCATCCGAGCATCGTCGCGGTGCATGATTTCGGCGAGAGCGGCGGCTTCGCGTATCTCATCATGGAGTTCGTGGATGGCGTAAACCTGCGCCAGGCCATGCGGGCGGGCCGTTTCACGCCGGAGCAGGCCCTGCGCATCATTCCGGCCATCTGCGACGCGCTTCAGTTCGCCCACACGCAGGGCGTTTTGCATCGCGACATCAAGCCGGAGAACATCCTGCTCGACTCGAAGGGCCGCGTGAAGATCGCCGACTTCGGCATCGCCAAAATCCTCGATGAAAAAGGAGGTGACGCGATGCTGCTCACGCAAAGCGGCGCAAAACTCGGCACCGCGCCCTACATGGCCCCGGAGCAGATCGAGCAGCCGTCCAGCGTCGATCATCGCGCGGACATCTACAGCCTCGGCGTCGTCTTTTACGAGATGCTCACGGGCGAGCTGCCTCTCGGCCGTTTTGCCGCGCCTTCCGAAATCGCCGCCGTCGGTGGAAACATCGACGAGATTGTGTTTCGAGCGCTGGAGAAGGAGCGCGCGCGCCGCCAGCAGAGCGCGGGCGAGTTCAAGACGCAGCTTGAGAATCTCGGTTCCATGTCAGCGCCGGTGCAGCGAGCGCTGGCGCGACGTTTTCAAAGCTTCGAATACAAATCGAAGCGCACACTCTTCGGCATGCCGCTGCTGCATGTCACGCAGGGTGTTGATCCAGCGACAGGCGAAAAGCGTGTGGCGCGCGGTTTCTTCGCGTTTGGTGAGATTGCGCGCGGGGTTTTCGCCTTTGGTGGTTATGCCCGCGGCTGGTTCGCCTGCGGTGGAATGGCCGTTGGAGGTGTTGCGATTGGCGGTTTGAGCATCGGTTTGATTTCCTGGGGCGGCCTCGCGCTCGCTCTGCTGCTCGCCGTCGGCGGTTTGAGCATCGGCCCCCTGGCGACTGGCGGGGCCGCGCTCGGCTGGAACGCGATGGGCGGCATCGCGGCGGGCTGGGACGCCGTCGGCGGCCTCGTCATCGCGCAGCATGGCATGGGCGGGAAAGTCATCGCTCCGGATGTGGTGAAGTCACTCGCTGAAATGCCGCGCGCCTTGCAGCTCATGTCGCAGACGTCATGGCTGACCAGCATGGGCGCGTTTTTGTGGCTGCCGCTGATGTTGCCGATGATGCTCGTGCCCTGGTGGGCGCGGCGGAGGCTGGAACTGGAGGCCGCTGGCATGCCGCATGAGTCGTCGAACCGCGTGTTCTGGATCATTCCCGCCGTCTTGGTGCCCGGCGCGGTGCTGTGGTGGATGATCTACCGCTGGGCGCAAACGGGCGGCGGACTTCAGGTGCATTACATTTTCGCGACGATAACCGAATGCATCGGCCTGCTGCTTTTCGTGCTTAGCCTGCCGCTGTGGCTGCGACTCGTGCCGATGAACTCCTTTTACGGCGTGCGCCTGCCCTCCACCTTCGCCTCCGACAAGCGCTGGTATGACGTGAACGCGTATTTCGGCAAGCAGAGCTTCATCTGGTCGCTGGCGCTCATGATCGCGGGCATGGCCGGCTTTTATCAACTGCCACGCCATCAGGACTCCTACTGCTGGGCCGCCATCACATTCTCGCTCGTCGCCATCGCCGCCTGTGTGATCTCGACGCTTTGGTGGATGCGGAAACATCCCGCCGATGGCTCCGCTCCGAAGCGCAACCGCATCGCGAGCTGGAGTGGACAGGCCGTCATCGCTCTGGTGATCGCCATGTTCATCAAGTCCTTCATTGCCGGCGCTTATCGAGTGCCGCAAGGCAACGAGCCCGGCGTCGTCAAAAACAGCCATTGGCTCGCCTCGCACCTCGACACGGGTTTTACCAGCGGTGACCTCATCCTCTTCGAGCACGAGAGCGGTCACACCTGGATCGCCCGCGTCGTGGCACGCGAGGAGAAGGGCCTTATGCTGAAACGCGGCGGCAGTCCCGACGAGTTTTTCGTGCCGTGGAACAAGATCGTGGGCAAAATGCTTTTCTCGCACTTCTCACCGGATGCTTTGCCGCCATCTGCGTCTTCAAAGGCCGTGCAGACTTCACCAGAAAGCTATGTGGAGGTTCTGGAAGGCACGCAGCACTGGGACGAGTCGCAGCCGCCCGAGCTGAGGTATGTGCAACTCAAACGGCGTGGTGACAAAACATGGCAGGATGAGGTTTACGACACACTGGGCCGTCAGGTGCAGGATGCCCAGGCGCTGCGCCAGGTGAAGGAGTCCTTCCCTGACTTGATCCACACCAGCGATCCCGCACACGCCGATGAGCGCATGGTGCAGCTTTGGTTCGAGCATGCGGATTTCGATGGCAGAAGCCTGCTTGAGATCCATTTGCTCGATGAATTCGGCCAACCTCTCCGGCTTGCCCATGGCAGGGCTGGTGGTAAACCGCTATCCGTGAAACAACCGCCGCTCCGCAGTTGCAGCCTCGTTCTTGGCCGCAAAGAGCAGCTTCCGCGTCACATCACGGTGGAGCTCGGTTTTAGCACGGGGCCATGGGAACTCTCCAACAAGGTTTCGCCTCAGTTCCAGGGAGAAGAGATGCTGAAAGGTGTCGCAGGCTTCGTCACCGCCACAGGCAATGACAAGGAGGGGCGGGCTTTTATCTCCTGGCACAACGAAAATCTCTTCATGAAGCAGGTGGGCTGCTACGCGATCCTGAAGTCTGGCCGGAAGATCGGCCACTGGGAGGGGGCCGCCTATGGAAGCATGGTGGACGCGCGTTTGGAAAAATACCGTGCGCCAGGCTCCAGGGAAGTCGCCCGCCTGGAGAGCGTGAACTTCCAGGTGCCTTTGTCAGATGTGGAGACCTTTCAGATCCGGCATCGCCTGCTCAGGTGGGAAATCTACCGGAAAATCGTCCTGCCTTCCATGCAATGACCTCCTCCTCCTTCCACGACACCCGCTGGACGCTCGTTTCACGCTCGCGTGGGAGCGACACACAGGCGCAAGCGGCGCTCAGCGAGTTGTGCGAGGCGTATTATGCGCCGGTGGTGGCGTTTCTTCGGCGTGATGGACGCGAGGAGGATGTCGCGCGCGAGCTGGCTCATGATTTTTTTGCCAAACTGCTCGCGGGAGGTGCGATGGAGGGCGCGAGGCCGGAGCGCGGACGCTTTCGCAGCTACCTGCTCGGCGCGTTGAAGCACTTCGCCGGAGATCAGCGCGACAAGGTGCGCGCGGAAAAGCGCGGCGGAGGTGTCGAGCATGCCGAAATGGATGCGGAAATGGCCGATACGGCCGCGGAAGCTCCGGACGCCGAGTTTGACCGCCAGTGGGCGCTGACGGTGCTGGCGCGCGCTTTGGGCCGTTTGGAGGCTGAGATGCGAGTCGAGGGCAAGTCCGGCCACTTTGACGTGCTGAAGCCGTGGCTGGCCGCCGATGGCGATTCAACACCGCAGTCGGACGCCGCCGAAAAACTCGGTTTGAGCGTCGAAGCGATCAAAGTGGCCATTCATCGCCTGCGGAAGCGTTTTCGCGATGCGGTGAAAGCCGAGATCGCGCAAACCGTCAGCGAAGCAGGCAGTGTGCGTGAGGAACTCGACGCATTGATGAGCGCGTTGAGAAAGTAGTCCAGTTCCTTCGGAACTGGCCAGGGACTCCAGTTGCGAAGCAACTGGGCTACTTTACGCTCGCGCATGGAGTTTCGGTTCTTTGATCCCTCGGCGAAGACAGAGGTCACACACGGGCACCTGCCGCATTGGGAGCAACTGAACGCGTATTACTTCATCACCTGGCGGACGGCGGATTCGATTCCGAAAGAGTTATTCGAGAAATGGCATGCTGAGCGGGAGATTTGGCTCCGAGGGCATGGTGTTGATCCATCGGCGGAAGACTGGCAGCGAGAGCTGGAGATGCTGCCGGAGAACGAGCATCAGGAGTTTTATCGCCTTTTCACCACAAAGTGGCATGTCATGCTGGATGAGTGCCATGGAGAATGCGTGCTGCGAAGACCGGAGTTGAGCGCAATCGTCGCTGAGAACCTGCTGTATCAAGATGGCATCAAGTATTCCATGGAGGCATTCGTGGTCATGCCGAACCATGTGCATGTGCTGGCGGGTGTTGCTGGACGTGGTGAGATGAAACGGTTGTGCCGGAATTGGAAGCGCTACACTGCAGGACGCATCAACGCAGTGCTGAATCGTGAAGGGCAGTTCTGGCAATGGGAGAGCTTCGACCACCTCGTGCGCAGCGAGGCGAGCTTGAGGAAGTTCAGGGAGTATGTCGTGAACAATCCTGTGAAGGCTCGCTTGAAGGCCAATGAGTATCGAGTGTGGACAAAGTAGGCCAGTTGCGCTGCAACTGGCTGTTCGGCAAGACTCAGTTGCGGCGCAACAGAGCTACTTGGATTCCGGTTGCGGCGCAACCGGACTACTTTTCTCCTTGTAGGTGCTCTGGATGTAGATCTCGCGGAGCGTCTTGAAGTCGATGTTCGTCGGGCTGTCGGTCATCAAATCGCTGCCCTTGTTGTTCTTCGGGAAGGCGATGACTTCGCGGATGCTGTCCTCGCCGCTGACGAGCATGGCGATGCGGTCGAGACCGAGCGCGAGACCACCGTGGGGAGGTGCGCCGAAACGGAAGGCGTCGAGGATGTGGCCGAATTTGTGCGCCTGTTCTTCCTCGGTGACACCGAGGACGCTGAAGAGCTTGGCTTGCAGATCCTTTTCGTGGATTCGGATGGAGCCGCCGCCGAGTTCGTAGCCGTTCAAGACGACGTCGTAGGCCTCAGCGCGGACTTTGGCGTATTCACCAGCTTCCATGAGTGGGATGTCTTCCGTTTTCGGACGCGTGAAGGGATGATGCACGGCCACCCAGCTCTGCGTTTCGGCATCGTGGGCGAGCAGCGGGAAATCGACGACCCACAGGAAGTTCAGCTTTGAGCTGCCTTTGGTGAGTTCCATCATATTGGCGATCTCGATGCGCACGCGGCCGAGGATGTCGCAGGCTTCCTGCCAGGTGCCGGCGTAGAAGAAGACGATGTCGTTCTCTTCGACACCGAGCTTGGCGATGAGCGCTTTTTGCTCGTC
Source organism: Verrucomicrobiaceae bacterium (assembly GCA_015075365.1). GTDB lineage: Bacteria > Verrucomicrobiota > Verrucomicrobiia > Verrucomicrobiales > Verrucomicrobiaceae > Prosthecobacter. Next base: position 1,244,043 of record JABTUN010000001.1, on the reverse strand, counting down.
CTCGCTGAAGAACTTCCAAAGTGGCGATTTGTATTCGAGCACGCCGTTCGCATCGCGCTCCACTTTGATGAAGGCGAGCTGCTTCACCTTCATGCCAGCCTGCGTGGCGATCTCGTTGAGACGGATCATCTGGCCGGTGGTGATGCCGGCGAAGCCTTTCGCGTTGATGGCGCGGACGACGCCGCCGTTTTCGATGGTGCTGCGGAAGATTTTGAAGCCGCTGTTCGCGAAGACATCGGCCATATCGACGATCTCGTTGCCGTAGCGCGTGTCCGGCTTGTCGGAGCCGTAGCGGTCCATGGCTTCTTGATACGTCAGGCGCGGGAAGGGCAACGGTATCTTGCTCTTCATGCTGGTTTCCCAATCGGTGTCCTTGATGAACTCATCTGCACGTTGGGCCATTCCAATATCCAGAAAATGTGCCTGTTTGGGTGCTCCCGTTCCAATTGGAACCTTTGCAGCCTCCACGAACATCTGGAAGAGAAGTCCTTCTACCAAGCTAATAATGTCTTCCTTTGTTACGAAGCTGGCCTCGATGTCAATCTGCGTAAATTCCGGCTGGCGGTCGGCGCGCAGGTCCTCATCGCGGAAGCAGCGGGCAATTTGGAAATAACGCTCCAAACCGGCGACCATCATGAGCTGCTTATACTGCTGCGGTGCCTGCGGCAGCGCGTAAAACTTGCCGGGGTTCAAGCGGGCGGGCACGAGGAAGTCACGGGCACCTTCCGGTGTCGGGTTGCTGAGGATCGGCGTTTCGACCTCGATGAAGCCAGCTTTGTCGAGGTAGTTGCGCGCGGCGTTGGTGATCTTGTGGCGCGTGCGCAGGTTGTAGTTCATGCGACCGCGGCGCAGGTCGAGATAGCGGTATTTCATCCGCATGTCCTCGTTCGAGAGCTCGCGGTCGAGCTGGAAGGGCAGCACATCGGCCTTGTTGAGCACTTTGCACTCGGTGGCGACGATTTCGACATCGCCGGTGCCGAGCTTGGCGTTTTCGGTGCCGGTGAGACGCGCGGCGACCTTGCCGGTGATCTGCAGCACGTCCTCGTCACGCAGCGTGTGGCTCATCGCGGCGAGCTCGGCGTTTTCCTCCGGGCGGAAGACGACCTGCGTGAGGCCTTCGCGATCGCGCAGGTCGATGAAGATGACGCCGCCATGGTCGCGGGCCGAATTCACCCAGCCACAGAGCGTGACGTTCTGGCCGATGTGCTCTTTGCGGACGGCGTTGCAGTGGAGGGTGCGGTAGGCGTTTGGGATCATGGCGGAAAAAGGGCGCGTAGAGTCGGCATTTTCGGCCTGGGCGCAAGGGGGAAGGCGGGCGGGGCAGGGAGGCCGAATTTGCGGTTTCCAGAGCCTCCGGGCCGTGCTTTGGAGGCGCATGCTCACCGATTACCATACGCACACGCCGCTCTGCCTTCATGCCGAGGGGGATCCCGTCGATTACGCCCGGCATGCACAAAAAATCGGCCTCGCGGAGATCGGATTGTCGGACCACAACCCGATGCCGGAGCAGTATGACAACTGGCGCATGCCATTGGACGACCTGCCGCGCTATTTCGAGCTGGTGCAGGAGGCGCGCGAGGCGCTGCCGGATTTTCCCATCCGCCTGGCGCTGGAGTGTGACCACATCGAGGGCTATCAGAAGTGGATCGACGAGACGGCGGGCATGGCGGAGTGGGATTATCTCATCGGCAGCGTGCACTACATCCATGACGGCATCGCGGTGGACGATCCGAAGCATGTCTCGCGCTGGAAAAGCGCCTCGGACATCGAGCACATGTGGGGCATGTATTGGAAGCTCTACGAGCAGATGATCCGCACGCGGCAGTTTGACTTCCACGCGCACCCGGACCTCGCAAAACGCTTTGGCCTGCGGCCAGCGGGCGATCTGCGACGCTACTACGAGCCGGTGATCCAGGCGCTGGTGGACACAAATGGCGTCCTGGAGGTGAGCACGGCCGGTCTGCGCAAGGACGTGCGCGAGATCTACCCGGCGCGCGAGATGCTGGAGATGGCCTTCAGCGCGAAGGTGCCCATCGTGATCAATTCGGACGCGCACGTGCCAACGGATGTCGGCGTGGACTTCGACAAGGCCCTCGATCTTGTCCGCAGCGTCGGCTACACGACGACGGTGCGGTTTGAAAAACGGACGCGCAAGATCATGCCGCTGCCGTGAGGGGCGAAAAAGCTGTTCAGGAAAGGAGGGGCGCACTAAGATGCGCCCATGAAGGACTTACCTCACCCATGCGGACTTAAAAGCGTGATCGCGGGCCATGCAGGGTGGGTGATGTTTGTTGTGTGCTGCTGGCTCCCTTTTTCCTCCGCCAGGGCTGACGATGTTTTCACGCTCGACTGGTTCACGGTGGATGGCGGCGGCGTGTTGATGAGCGGCGGGGATTTCACGCTGCATGGGACCACGGGCCAGGCGGACACTGGACGCGTCACGCTGGCCGCGGGATCGCAGATGATCAAAAGCGGCTTCTGGGCCTTCGATTTCACTGATCCGGGCAGCGCGGTGCCCACGCTGCGCCTGCAGCTCAGCGGCGTGTCCGACGTGCTGCTTTCCTGGCATCCGGAACCCCCCGGTTTTTCACTGCAGCAAAGCCTCACACTGCTGCCGGCCTCCTGGAGCACCATCTCCGCCGCGCCGGAAAATCCCGTGGTGCTGCCGCGTGGCGGCACGAACACGTTTTTCCGCCTGTACAAGCCCTGACCCACTACCACCCATTTTTTCATCATGAACACGAATACTGCTCTTCACATCCCGCTGCTGGCGCTCGCCCTGCTGTGCGCCAGTCTGGTTCAAGCCCAGGACACCAGCTTCACCTACCAAGGCCGCCTGCAAAACAACGGAACACCCGCGAGCGGGGTGTACGATCTTCGCTTTGAACTGTTCGACAGTGAAAGCGCGGGCACGTCGCTCGCGCTGCTGACCCGGCCGTCGGTATCCGTGAGCAACGGCTTGTTCTCCGCCAGCCTCGACTATGGCGCTGCTCCTTTCACTGGAGCTGCCCGCTGGCTGGAGGTGTCCGTGAGTCCGCAGGGGGCGGGTACTTACACCGCCCTCACACCGCGGCACCGCCTCACGGCCACGCCGTATGCCATCCGCGCCGCATCCGTGCCAGCGACCGGCGTGGTGGGAGCGCTGTCATCTGGCGCTCTCTCCGGCACCTACTCCAGCGCGGTGAACCTCAGCAACGGCGGCAATGTCCTCGCTGGAGACGGCTCCGCGCTGACGAACGTGACCGCCACGGCGCTCACCCCCGAAGCGGCGAACACCTACTGGCGCATTGGCGGCAACACCGGCGTGGCTGCAAACCGCTACATCGGCACCACCGACCTCCAGCCCATCGAACTGCGGGTGAACAATTCCCCTGCTCTCAAAGTGCTGCCCACCACGCAAAACTGGCCCAACCTCGTGAGCGGCTCGGCGGACAACTACATCGTGGCCGGCGTGACCGCCAGCTCGGTGACCGGCGGCAAAGGCAATGGCATCTCGACATCGTCCAGCTCATCGGTCGTCACCGGCGGCAGCTCGAATGTGATCGGACCCAATTCCGCCGGCTCCTTCATCGGCGGCGGCACACAAATCGTCCTCGGGGACGGCTCCGTGCGCTCCGTCGTCACCGGCGGCTGGTCCAATTTCATCGGCGGTGACACGCGTGGCGACGCGCAGCCTGTCTCGCAGGACATCACCGACGGCACCTCCAACACGGTCTTTGTCGGTGAAATCCCGCCCGGAAACAGCTTCATCGGCGGCGGCTGGTCGAATCGTGTGGGAGTGAACGCGCCCTCCTGCTCCATCACCGGCGGTGTCTTCAACCGCATCGGCGATGGCACCTCCAACACCCTGCCCTTTCCCGCGACCGAGCCCGGCGGTTGCTTCATCGGCGGAGGGCGCGGCAACGTGATCGAGGAGGCCGCGCCCTCGAACGTGATCGTCGGTGGCGATCAAAACTTTATCTTTGGCGACGGCTCCGTGCGCTTCATCGGCTCGGGCGTCAGCAATCAAATCGGCGACGGCAGCTCCAACACCGTCATCGTCGGCGGACGTGACAACGAGGTGGGCGCCGACAGTGGAGCCGCCGGCATTCACGGCGGTTGGGGAAACAGCGTGGGCCAGCACAGCTCCGGTGCCTTCATCGGCGGCGGCACCCAGGTAGTGCTCGGCGATGGCTCGGTGCGCTCCGTCGTCACGGGCGGCTGGCAAAACTACATCGGCGGTGACACGCGGCCAGTGGCGGCAACCATTTCCCAAGAAATCACCGATGGCACCTCCAACACGGTCTTCCTCAACGAGGCCGCGCCGGGCAACAGCTTCGTCGGTGGCGGCTGGTCCAACCGCATCGGCGTGAACGCCCCCTCCTGCACCATCGTCGGCGGCACCTCCAACCGCATCGGCGATGCCACGCCGGTGCTGCCTTTCATCAACAACGCGCCGAATGCCGATGGCGACTGCTTCATCGGCGGCGGACGCGGCAACCGCGTGACGCAGGTGGAAGCCGCCTCCGTCATCACTGGCGGCTCCGCCAACGTGCTGCTGGGAGACGGCTCGGTGCGTTTCATCGGCGGCGGCAGGCTCAACAGCATCACAGACGGCACCTCGAACACCATCATCGCCGGCGAGGAAAACACCATCAACACCGGCTCCAGCTACTCGATGATCGGCGGCGGATGGAGCAACGACCTCACCGGCGGTTACGGTGTCATCGTCGGCGGCTTCAACAACACCACCGGTGCCGCGCATGCCTTCATCGGTGGAGGCAAGGATAACGAGGCATCGGGTGCCACGAGCGCCATCCAGGGAGGCTCGGGCAACTCGGCCGCGGGCAGTCTTGCGGCCGTCGGCGGCGGTGAGTTCAACAGCGCGTTCGGCACCAAGTCCTTCGTGGGCGGCGGCGCTGGCAATCAAGCCACGGGAGAGACCTCCACCGTGAGCGGCGGCACCAGCAATCAAGCCACCGGCTTGCATGCCACCATTCCCGGCGGCGACTCCAACAGCGCCGCCCAGCGTGCCTTTGCCGCAGGGACGCGGGCCAAGGCCGTGAACACCGGAGCATTCGTTTGGGCGGACTCGACGGCCGCCGACTTCTCCTCCACCGCGGACAATCAATTCCTCATCCGCGCCGCTGGAGGCGTGGGCATCGGCAAAAACAATCCCACCCAGGCTCTCGATGTCGTCGGCAACATCGTCGCTACCGGCACCATCACCGGTTCCAGCGACCGCCATGTGAAGGAAAACTTCGCTCCGGTGAACCCGCGCGAGGTGCTCGAAAAAGTCGCCGCCATGCCCGTGCAGCGCTGGAACTACATCGGCGAGCCCGCCACGTCCCACATCGGCCCCGTGGCGCAGGATTTCCATGCCGCCTTTGCCGTGGGTGTCGATGAAAAGCACATCTCCATGGTCGATGCCGACGGCGTGGCCCTCGCCGCCATCCAGGGCCTGCATCAAAAGATGCAGGACGAGCTCCAGCGCCGCGATGCGGAAAATGCCGGGCTCAAAAAAGAAAACGACGCCCTCAAATCCCGCCTCGAATCACTCGAAGCCATCGTGCGCCGCCTTGCCGCGGAGAAAGGCGCCGAGTGAGGGCTTCACACATCGCGCTCACTCTCCGGTCACCTGCACGCGCACAAAGTGCTGCCCGCTGGCGGGCGCGGTGAGGGTGACGGTCTCGAAGCTTGCGTCCACGGGCGTGACCTGCATGGCCCAGGGCGCGGCCAGCGGCGCCCAGCCGGTGAGGCTGGTCGAGGTTTCGATGACATAGCTGAGGCGGCTGGTCCCGGTGCGGCGGCGGGTGAAGCTGACGACCACGTCATTCCCCTGGCGCGTGCTGGCAAAGACCGTCCCCTGCGCGCCCGTGGCGGGGTTCGTGTTAAAGGCGAACTCCTCCAGGTTTTTTCGTCCATCACCATCCGCGTCCGCGTCCAGCGCGGTGTCCCCGCCGCTGAGGCCGAAACTGGTGGCCCACGCGGGACATGGATGCGGCAGCGACTGGTAGTCACCCAGGACGACATCATGATCGCTGTTGGCCAGTTGGACGGCGAAGCTGCCCATGCCATCCACCGTCGTGACGCGGCCGGATTGCAGGTTCGAGCACTGCAGCACCACCGCCGAGTCGGCGGACAGGATCGTGAAGGTGTTCGCGGCCGTGATGCTGCTGGCGAGCGGCGGCAGCACCTTCACATCCAGGGAGCCGAGCAGCACGCACTGGCCGCTGGCGGAGTTCTGCACATCGAGGAAATCATGCCCCGTACCCTGCGTGAGGCCGGCGAGCTCGATCTCCAGGTGCGAGCCGGCGTCCATGTGCAGATCACTTTGCAGCGTGAGCTGCCCGGGCGAGGCACCGGGCGCCAGCGTGCCGCCGCTGAGGGCCTTGGTCGCCTTGGCGAGGATGGAGCCCATGCCCTTGACCACTCCTCCTGCCGCCGCGGTCAGAGATGCAAGCGGGAGCTCGATGCTGCTGGCGGGGCTGAGTTCGATCTTGCCCCCGATGGAGGCGACCACATCGCCGGCGACCGACAGCGTCACCGAGGGATCGACCAGCAGCGTGCCGCCCTCCTTCGCCACGATGGGGCCGAGGTTGTACACGTTCGGGTCACCCACGTTGACGGCGGTCCTTGTTTGCAGCGTGATCGTGCGGCTGCCCGCGCCGCCGATGTTGATCTCCTCCGTGATCGTGGCCGGCCTCACCTGCACGATCGCGCCGTCCAGCGGCCCGGTGCCGACGAATTCCTGCACCGCCACCGCCCAGCCCGCGCTGCTCGGCGTCAGGCTGTGCTGCCAGGTGCCGCCGCCGGCGAAGGGCTTCGGGTCCACATACGGGCGGATCGCCAGATGCTGGCAGGGCTGCCCCAGCGCGGCGATGAAGGCGCTGGTGTTGCTGTTGCCGAGGCCCTTGGGGTTCCCGTCCTTGTCAAAGCGGCACAGCGCGCCGCCAAAGCCGCCGCCATTGGTGTTGGAGCCGGTCACAAAGATGTCGCCGGTCAGCGGGTCGATGACGATCGGCCCGGTGAAGGCGGTCATGCCCCCGGTGCCCGCCGGGATGAAGGTGGGATCGGCGCGGTTGGCCGGATTGGCCCCAAAGGGCAGGCCCGTCACCGCATCATAGCGGATCACCCGCTGCGCGGACGACCGCGAGTCCACGACATAGACCAGCGAGTGGCGCGTGCCCGTCTCCACTGGATCACTGCCGGTGTAGTCAAAGGCCACGCCCGGCTGCGGAATGCCGAAACCGTAGTTGATGCGCCTCTCCGTCGTCCCGCCCACCGCGATGAGCAAGCCATCGCCAAAGCGCGTGATCGCGCGCCGCCCGTCCAGCGCGCTGAAGGCGATGTAGGCGGGAAGGGAGAAGCTGTCGTCAACGCCCAGGTTCTTCGCCTGCCCGCCAAAGATGCGTGGCAAATAGAGGCCACCACCGGCGGCCACCTCGCCCACATGCGAATAGGCCCACAGGCTGTGGCTGCCATACCCGACGGTCCAAAAGATCCCCTGCCAGATCGCCGCGCCGTAGGGGTTTGTGATGTTCGGCGCCGGGCCGGAGCGGGCATCCTCCAGCCGCTTGCCCCAGCCATCCTCCGCCGTGTAGCCATACGAGGCCACCTTCCGCTGCCCGGCCGGGTCCTGCGTGTCCACCACCCAGAAATTGTCGCGTGTGCGGAAGCCGATGCCGGCGGCCTTGGCGAGGCTGTTGTCAAACGGCAGGAACATCAACGTCTGCCCGGTGGAGCCATCAAAGGCAAACAGGTCGCCATGACTGCTCGCCGCAAAGACCTCCGCCGCCGGGGTCTTCATCCAGGGGCACAGCATCACCAGCATGCTGAGAGCCATCACAAACACGCGGCCGGAGCCTCGTGCATACACGGAAGGGAAGGCAGGCGTTTTCATGGCGCGATGGATTGAATATTACCAGACGCGGGCGCGCCCTGTCACCTGTGAAATCCACTGCCCCGGCGCGGCCTGCGCACGCGGGGTGCAACGGCGGACTGGACAGCGCACCGGCACGCGGTACATGCCCGCCATCCATCATGCTCCTCCGCGCCCGTCAGCAAACCGTCGAATTTCCCCGCCGCCCGCTGGTCATGGGCATCGTGAACATCAATGACGACTCCTTTTGCGGCGATGGCACGCTCGATCCCGCCGCCGCGCTCGCCCAGGCGGAGCAGCAGCTCCGCGAAGGCGCGGACATCATCGACATCGGCGCGGAGAGCGCCCGCACGAACCGGGAGGCCATCGGCGTGGACGAGGAGATCGACCGCCTGCGGCCCTTCCTTGAAAAATGGCCGGAGTTGAAGGCGCGCTTCAACGCGCCGCTGCTCTCCATCAACACCTGGCGCAGCGATGTCATCGCCGGGGTGCTGCCGCTGGGCGGGGACATCATCAATGACATCAGCGGCCTGCCGGACGCCTTCAATGCGAAGCTCTGCGCCGAGCACGGCGCCGCCCTCCTCATCATGCACAGCGTCGGCCGCCCCAAGGTGCCCCACACACATGTGAGCTATGAAAACATCATGGACACGCTCGATCATTTCTTTGAGCAGCGCCTCGTCATGGCCGAAAGCGTCGGCCTGCCGCGTGAGAGCATCATCCTCGATCCCGGCATCGACTTCGCCAAGCAGCGGGAGGACAACCTCACCATCTACCGCGATCTGGAGCGCCTCCACCGCTTCGGGCGGCCCATCCTGCTCCCCGTCTCCCGCAAAACCGTCATCGGCGATGTCCTGGGCGTCCCCGCCGTGGAACGCGACCCCGGCACCATCGCCTGCATCGCCGCCGGCATGACCCGCGGCGCGCAGATCTTCCGCGTCCACCACGTCAAAGCCGCCGTGCAGGCGGTGAAGATGCTCTGGGCGGTGACGGGGTAGGGGAGGGGAGTTTTAGACCGGTTCTCAGAATGTTTGTCATTTACCCTACGGGCCTGAAAGGCCCTTGGGAGTCCAGCCCAGGCTCGTAGAGCCTGGGTTCGTGTCAGGAAGGATCGCAGCACTCTGAAAGAGTGCGGGAGAACGTTCGCAGCTTCTCCTGCGCTCTGTCAGAGCGCCGGGTTTTACTCGTGGCACACCCAGGGTTTGCGTGGCTTCGCCACTCCAACCCTGGGCTGGATTCCTGGAGGCTTTCAGCCTCCTTCGAATCAGACATTCTTTTCGAGAACCGGTCTAAGTTTCAGGTTTCAGGTTCCAAGTTGGGCTTCGCCTGTGGCGGGGGACCGGTTCAGGTTTCGTGAAACAGTAAACTTGAAACGTGAAACGCGCGCCGCGCTTCCCCGCTCACCGCCGCCCGTTCAGGATCAGCTCATTGAGCTTCTGGCGCAGCGCCTCCATGTCCGGATCGCCAAAGGGCGTGTCCAGCGTGCCCACGTTGTTTGTGTTCGGGCTCGTGCCGCTGATGGCGGTGTCGAGCTGCGCCTGGCTCACCTCCCCGGGCTCTCCCTGCGCGCCAGCGGGGCCTTCGTAACCCTGCGGGATCTCGAAGGTGAAGCGCACATGCGTCCCGTCAAAGTTCACGCCCACGGATGCCGGGGAGCCGGGCGGCAGGGTGTTCACCGCGTCCACCACCGCCTGCGCAAAGGGCGGCCCCTGCGGCCCCACCGGGCCCGGCCCGCCATCATTGCCCGGCATGCCCTGCGGGCCTGTCTGGCCTTCTGGAATGCCAAAGGTGAAATGCAGCGTCGTGCCGGTGAGGGAAATGGAAACCGTCGCCGGATCTCCCGGCGGCAGGGAGATCACCGCATCCACCACCACGGCGGTGATGGAGCCCACGGCATCGATGAGGTCTTTCAGGCCGTTGAGCTGGCCGCGCATCTGCACGGCATCCACGGGCGTGTTTTCTTGGGGCAGGTTGGGATCAAAGGGCATGGTCGTCGTCCACGACTCCTGTCGCGGCGGGTTGGTGGTGAAGAAGATGGAAGGGAGACGTGAGAGGTCAGAGGTCAGGGTGAAGGAGCCCCGCAGAGTTCCCTGGTCGTTCCGGCTCAGCCGGCGGCTTGCCCGCCCAGGCTGAAAACCCGGCGGCACGCCGCGGGAGCTGATGTGTGAAAGGTGAATGCCGGCCTTCTGGACGTGAAGGCTGACGTTTCACACAGCGCGCCCGACCTCCAACCCGTCGTTCCCGACGTGTGGAAGGTGAAGCCCGGCCTCCGGCACATCACGCCCGACCTCCAGGACATCACGTCCGGCCTGCGGAGGGTCGGGCGTGACACTTTTTGCGCCAGGCCCGACCTGTTGGAGGTCGGAATTGATGTCAAACAGGCCGGTGTTGACGTGTTTTTGGTCATCGATCCGCTCATTTTTGAGAAATGAGGCCAAATTGGCATGATTTGAGGCTTGCAGAGGGTTTGGCCCGCTCTTCGCCCGGGTTACGGATTTGGCGGCGGGGCGGGCGGCGGCGTATTGCCACCACGGCGGAAGTAGCGGCGCAGATTTTCATACACGGCGTTGATGCCGGCCACGCCGCGCTTCGCCGCCTGGGCCACGTTGTTGTAGAAGGACAGGAAGGCCAGATACAGGTCGGAGCCCACGGCGTGGCGGGTCTCCTCGATGGCTTCGCACAGCTCGCGGGCGTGGCTGGCCAGCTCGTCCAGGTCTTCCAGCAGCACCAGGTCCTTTTCCACCTCCGTCATATCGACATAGGAGGGCACCAGATCCGGGTGGGCGGCCATCTCCTGCTGGAAGGTGGTGCTCATGCCGCCGCGTGCCGTGCCGATCGTGGGCATGCGGCGGATCTCCTCCGGCGTGAGGTTGATGAGGAAGGGCAGGTTCGTGCGGATGGTGGCAAAGGCGGCCAGGATGTCCGTCTTTGCCTGGGCCGCGATGGCGGCGCTGATTTTGTTGTCGTTCGTCATGGTGTGCGGGGTGGCTGGGACCGCGAAGCCATTCCACACGGCGGACGGTGCGTTCCACACCAATCCAGACGACCATGTGAGCGGCTGCGGCATGGGCGCGGATTCCAGCAGACCCGCGCGCCAGGCGGTTAGCCAATTATCGTTGGCATGCGCGGCGGGGGGGCGGAGTGATGGAGTGGTGGAGCAGCGGAATGATGGGATTCACAAAACTCCATCACTCCATGACTCCACCTCTCCATTCCGGTCATGGCCGCCCGCCGCCCATCGCAGCATCCAGCACGGCATGGAGCGTGGTGCCCAGGCGCTGGCAGTGGCGCACGAGGGTTTTGATCCCGGCGTTCTGCTGGCCGCGCTCGTTGTTCAGGATCGCTTGATCGGAGAGGACACCGGGAACGGCCAGCTCATACGCGCTCATCCCCAGTTCCGCCCGCAGCCGCCGCAGCTCCGCGCCGAGGCGCCGCGCCAGCCAGTCGCCATGCGCGGGGTGGTCGTGGTGGGATGAGCCGGCCGGGAGGCCGGCGATGTCGGGGTTCGATGGGTTGGGAGGCATAGGACCCGTGCGCCCTGCTTTCCGTCCTCAAATGCGGTTGCCTTTTGCGGCGCAAACTCCCACCATGCGCGGCCCTCATGCCGCCCTTCTCTTGTCTCGCTCAACAGTCCCCCGCTAGCACCGCGGATCGCGGATCGCGGATCGCGGATCGCGGATCGCGGATCGCGGATCGCGGATCGCGGATCGCGGATCGCGGATCGCGGATCGCGGATCGCGGATCGCGGATCGCGGATCGCAAATAACGTAGCTTCGGTTGTCAACCGAAGTTCGGACCGGAGCCCATGGCGCGTTCATGGCTGGAGCCCGATTTCTAGCCAAACCCGACATGCTGGCAAGTCCGCCGCGTTGAACCTTCAGCCGGAGGGCCCACGCTGATCATGGCTGTCACTGCCGACCTGTTCCCCGATCTCTTTGCGCCCTTCACCGAGACCACCCAGTTTTCCGAAGTCGCCATCGAAGCGGTGGAAAAGACCGTCACCGAAAAGAACGGCAAGCGCTATGTGAAGTGCCTTGTGCGAGGAAAGGATGTGCTGGCAAAGCCGGAAGAGGTGGTGCGCCAGCTCTGGCTGCACACACTGACCACGAAGTACAAATACCCCGTGGGCCGCCTTCAGGTGGAGATGCCCGTTACCTTTGGGCGAGACACGTCCAAACGTGCCGACATCGTCATCATGGATGCCGACCGTGCCACCGTGCCCTACGCCATCATCGAGGTGAAGCAGGCGAAGATGAAGGACGGCAAGGAGCAGCTCAAGAGCTACACCCACGCCACCGGCGCACCGCTCGCGGTGTGGAGCGACGGCACCTCGTATGTCGTCTGGCACCGGAAGAATCCCAATTACTTCGAGATCATCCCCGCGCTTCCTCGCGCGAACGAGACCATCGAGATGATCGCCGGTCAGCCGTGGACGATCGACAAGCTTATTGAGTTTGAAAAAGAGCGCGACGCGCAGGGAAGCAAGGCGGTGAGCCTCCGGCAGCTCATCGAAGACCTCGAAGACGAAGTACTCGCCAATGCCGGCGTTGATGTCTTTGAAGAGGTCTTCAAGCTCATCTTCACGAAGCTCTACGACGAGTTGCATACCTACTCGTATGAGGGCGAGCATCTGCGGTTCCGAAACGTGAACACGGCCGCGCAAACGAAGAAAGCCATTCAGGAACTCTTCGATGAGGCAAAGGAGAAATGGGAAGGCGTCTTCCCGCCCGATGACAAGATTCGCCTCACGCCCGAGCATTTGCAGGTCTGCGTCGGCTCACTGGAGCAATGGAAGCTCTTCAATTCCAATCTCGACGTCGTGGACGAGGCCTTTGAATACCTCGTCAACAAATCCTCCAAGGGCGAGAAGGGGCAATACTTCACCCCGCGCTGGGTCATCGACCTCTGCGTGAAGATGCTGAACCCGAAGGAGACGGAAACGATCATCGATACTGCCTGCGGCAGTGCGGGCTTCACCGTCCACAGCATCTTCCACGTTTGGAAAAGCATCTTTGAGGACATGGGCAAGCCCGCCTCCCATCTCTTCACGATGGAGAAGAAGCCCAAGCGCTGCGCCGACTACGTGCAAAACAAAGTCTTCGCCATCGACTTCGACGAAAAGTCCGTTCGCGTCTCCCGCTGCCTGAACCTCATCGCCGGAGACGGCCAGACGAACGTTCTCCACCTCAACACCCTCGACTTCAAACGCTGGGAAGAGACCACCAAGCAGCCCGACTGGATCGACATCTACAACGAAGGCTGGAAGAAGCTCCGCAAGCTCATGGCGGAGAAGAACGACTACCGCGCCTTTGAGTTCGACGTGCTCATGGCAAATCCACCTTTCGCGGGCGATATCAAACAGACGGACATGCTCAGCCCCTACGAGCTGGCGCACAAGAAGGCCAAGGACGGCGGCCAAGGCAAGCTGGAGTCCGCCGTGGGCCGCGATCTGCTCTTCATCGAGCGCAATCTCGACTTCCTCAAACCCGGCGGCCGCATGGCCGTCGTGCTGCCACAGGGCCGCTTCAACAACAGCAGCGACCAGCGCGTGCGGGAGTATGTGGCCGAGCGCTGCCGCATCCTCGCCGTCGTCGGCATCCACGGAAACACCTTCAAGCCCCACACCGGCACCAAGACCAGCGTGCTCTTCGTGCAGAAATGGAATGACGACGCCTCCGCCGGCCCGCTTTGTCCGAAGGTGGACGACTACCCCATCTTCTTCGCCACCCAACGCCTGCCCAGCAAGGACAACAGCGGCGACAAAATCTACGTCAAGGATGCGGAAGGCGAGCGCCTGCGTGACACCCACGGCCATTGGGTTGTGCAGCATGACTTCTTCAATCACGACGGCCTCACCCAGGACGGCATCGTCGAGGCCTTCGAGGAGTTCGCGGCGAAGGAAAAGCTAAGTTTTTTCTAACCCGCCCCTTCAACGCCAAGCGCTACGCGAAGTTGTTGGAGGGGCTGGAAGTAACAGTAATGCAACTAGCCGAGGTTCATCTCGGTGATCGTGCCGATGCTGAATTTTACTCCAAAGAGAATATCGAGATCGAACGGAGTCTTCGTGATCACGATGCACGACCTTTGTCCGAGTTCTGCACAATGGCAGCGAGCGCTTTCTACCCAGCCGCAACTCATCTCTACGAATCGGGTGATGTGCCGTTCGCTCGCTGCGTGGACTGCGTCAACTATCCTGTCATCTCGACCATTCAAGACGCCGAGTTTGAGCGTCTGCCTCGCTGGTTCATTGAGCAATGTGGGCAGATCAGCACGGCGCGGCGTGGTGAAATTATCCTCAGCAAGGTTGGAACACCATGTTTTGCCAGTGTGGTGCATGACTATGACGAGATTGCACTGTCGCGAACCGTGATGGGCCTTGTTCAGATCACGGGCATCAATCCCTATTACCTCACTGCATTCCTTCGCTGCCGCTATGGCTTCAATCAGTTGCTACGCCAGCGAGAACAAACCATCCAGTATCAGCTCACGCTGGAAAGAGTCCGTGAACTGCTTGTTTTTGTTCCTACACCTAAATTTCAATCAGCGATTGAGAAGTTGATGTTCGCGAACATCGCAAAGCTCCAACAAGCTGATCACCACCAAACCCAAGCCGAACAAACCCTGCTGCGAGCGCTGGGCTTGGAAGGCTGGGAGCCTCCGGAGCCGCTGACCTACACCCGCCGCGCCTCCGAAGCCCTCGCCGCCGCCCGCTTCGATGCCGAATACTTCGCACCCCGAGTCGCCCAACTGCTCGCCAAACTCAGCGCCGACGGCCTGACCATCCATGATGTCGCCCCGGCTCGTCACGACGCCTTTGATGCCAGCAAGCACCACGCCGACAGCTTCCACTACATCGAGATCAGCGGCCTGCGCAGCGACGGCACCGCCACCAGCGAACCCACGCCCACCGATGAAGCCCCCAGCCGTGCCAGCCAGAAGGTTCACAAGGGAGACATCATCACCTCCACCGTCCGCCCCATCCGCCGCCTCAGCGCCATCATCGGCCCGGACCAGCACGAGCACGTCTGCTCCTCCGGCTTCGTCGTGCTGGAGCCCAAGGCCATCCCCCCCGAAGTCCTGCTCACCTACCTGCGCCTGCCCATCGTCTGCGAACTGATGGACCTGCACACCAGCGCCAGCCTCTACCCCGCCATCTCCGAACGCGACCTCCTCAAGCTCCCCATCCCCAAAATCCCCGAGAAAGCCGCCCAAACGATCATCACCCAAATCCGCCAAGCCCACCACTCCCGCCAAGAAGCTCAGTCCCTGCTTGCGAAAGCCAAACGCGCCGTGGAAGTGGCGATTGAGGAGGGGGAGGAGAAGGCCGTGCTTACATTGAAAGAGTGATGGGGACGTAAGAAGGGTGCAGGCGGCGATCAAGAAAGCCTCCGGCCAGGCACCGCCTGATTCCTTTTGCCACACAGGCAACCAGTTTGCTGAATTCAGCCTTACTCAAACACGTCCTCCAGCACCTCGATGACCGGCACGCGCGCCTGACATTCGGAGTCCCTGCGGCGGACGATCCGGCTCCAAGATTGATTTTGACCCTGCCAGGAAATAATATTCCGGCATGAGTACCATCACCGCCATTCTTGAGGCCTCGCCAGACGGCACGCTGCACCTGCCGGGGCCGTGGTCGCCGGGGCGTTTCCGGGTGAAGGCCCATGTGGAGCCGCTGGAGGATGGGGTGGTGCTGCCGGAGCATGCGGTGGTGCGCCTGCGGCGTGCGCTGGAGGCGGACGGGCTGGCCGCTGGTGCCAAGGGCACCATCGTCCATGTCTATGAAGGCGGCGCGGGCTACGAGGTGGAATTTGCGAAGGCCGGGGAACGGCCCAAACTGGTGACGCTGGAGCCTGCGGACATCGAACTGGCGGAGTAGCGCGGAATGGAGACACGAAAGCTGCCACGGAATGCCGAGCTGATCGTCGAACAGGCGAAGGTGGTCGATTACCTCCTGAACCTGGGGCACGAGCAAGGCGGGCCAAAAGCGAAGTTTTTTCTCAACCGTGGCTTCACCGCGCTGGCATGGCAGGGCATGGCGGAGGCGCTGCGGGAGCATGGCCGCACCCAGCCGGTGACGGAGGAAAGCACGACGCGCTTTGGCAGGAAGTTCATCGTGGAATGCCAGCTCGTGACGCCGGACGGTCGAAACCCGTGCATCCTGACGGCCTGGATCGTGGAGGGTGACAAACCGCCCCGGCTGGTGACGGCGCATCCGAACTCGTGATGGCTGCCGCTGCCCGAAGGTCTAGACCGGTTCTCAAAATGTCTGTCAGATTCCCGGCGGCGGGGCAGCCCCATTGGCGGCGTCATTCGCTCGTCAGCTATTGTTCCAATAGCCTCCTCGCTCTTTCCTTGCCACTGAAGCCGCCGCGCCCGCCGGTCATTTCAGACATTCTTTTTGAGAAACGGTCTAAGGATCACCGCCACAACGAAGCCATGTCATGCCTCCGGCGAACCGGCTCAGCGTCCCATCTCCTGAAACTTGGAACTTGGAACTTGGAACTTGGAACTTGGAACGTGAAACCTGAAACCTGAAACCTGAAACCTGAAACCTGAAACCTGAACCGTGAAACGCGTCCCTGGAACCTTACTCAAACACGTCCTCGAGCACCTCGATGACGGGGACGCGGGCGCGGCGGGGTTTGGGCTCTTTGGCGGGCTTGCCGGCTTTTTCGGCCTTGGGGGCGGCTGCTTCGTCTTTTTTGGCGGGCTGGGGCTCTCCCTGGACGCCGAGGAAGATCATGCCGTCGCTGTATTCGATGACGTAGCCTTCGTTGGTGAGCCAGCGGATGTCCTTGAGCACCTCGATCTGCTGCTGCGTGGGCTTGGGCGTCTCGCCGGGGGCGAGGGGCGGGGCGTCCTCATCGCGAGGTGGTGAGGGGGCGATGGCCTCGACCAGGGCGTGGAGGTGCATGCCGCCGGAGTTCTGCTTGAGCAGCTCGACGAGCTTGGCGAGCGGGGCGGAGAAGACGACGGAGGGATCGACGGCGCGGGGGCGGACGCGGCTGACGAACATCTTGCCGCCGCGGCGCTTGAACATCTTGAGGCCGCGGCGCTCGAGGCCGGCGGCGAGTTTTTGGGAGATGTCGAAGAGGTGCTTGCGGGCGTTTTCCACGGCATTGCGCAGCAGGATGAAGAGCACATGCGTGAGTTTGCCCTTGTCGATGTTGCCGGGGACGTTCACATCCCGCAGCTCGACGACGGAGTCGGCGGCATGGGTGCGGCGGAAGTGGGTCTCCATCTCGGCGCGGGTGGAGAAGGTCTGCGGCTCCGCGCCCTCGGCCACCTCGCCTTTGAGATAAACCCAGCGGCGGCCCTTGCTGGCCTGCGCCTTCCATTTTTCGACGGCCTCGGGCGTGCTGTCCACGCGGACGCGGCGCTTGAAGTCCTCGAAGGGCATGTTCGCAAAACGCTCGCGGTGCAGGCGGATGAGGCTGGTCTGGTAGCTGTGGTGGCTGGGCGGGCCGAGGAACTCGCCGCACATGCCGCAGATGGCGACGGATTTGAAGTCGCCCTTGGGGGCCTCCAGCTCGATGTCCTCCGCGCGGTAGTACTCCTCGATGGCGGGGCTGTGGAGGACGTGGGAGACGGCCTCGTCGCGCGTGAGGAAGAGGCCGCCGTCGATCATGCTCTTGAAGAGGGGCGCGGGGCGCGTGTCGGCGCACTGGTAGCGGACGTGGAAGCGCTCACCGCCGGCGAGGACGATGCGCGCGGCATCAAACATGCTGAAGGCGTGGCCGGTGTTGCGGACGTGCTGGGCGAGGGTGTCGAGGGTCTCGTCCTGAGGATAGATGGTGACCTGGATGTCCTGCGGGATGGGCACCCACTCGCGCTGGGGGCGGTTGTCCCCTCCATCGCGGCGGGGGCCGCGATCGCCAAAACGGCGCGGGCCTGCGCCTGGGCCATCACGACGATCTCCGCGCGGCGGTCCATCGCGGCGGTCTCCGCGTGGAGGGCCGCCAGGGCCGTCACGACGGGGTCCTGGGCCGCCACTGCCGAAACGGCGCTCACCGCCGCCACCGCCTCCTCCTCCAGGACGGCGCTCACCGAAACCACCGCCGCCACGGCGGTCGCCACGCTGGGGGCGGTCCTCACGACCGGCGAAGCGTTCGATGATTTTTTCCTCCTTGCCGAAATCCGCGACCCAGGCGGGCATCATGCGCAGGCTGGACAGATCGAGAAGATCGTCCTGGGGCTGGTCGGGGGTGCTGGATTCGGATTCGCTCATAAGCTCGGTCTGGGGCGGCAAGGGCGGCGATGATGGGCAGAACAACGCGCTTGTCGCCTACTTTGTTCAGGTGGCAAATGCGCCGCAAACCGCCAGAATGGCGGCCCCATGCCCGCGCAGCCCATCCAGTTTCATAACCGCGTCACCGGACGCCTCGAAACCGAGCAGGTGTACGGGGAGGGCTTTCTGCGCTTTGTGTATGAGCATCCGCTGGGCGCGCTGCCGCTGCATGCGCTGGTGAAGCGGCGGCTCTTTTCCGCGTGGTACGGCCGCCGCATGGACGCCGCGGCCAGCCGGGCGAAGGTGATGCCCTTCATCGAGACGTTCGGCACGGATGTGGGCGAGCTGGCGGACGCGCCGGAGAGCTTCCGCACCTTCAACGAATTCTTTTATCGGAGGCTGAGGCCGGAGGCGCGTCCCATCGCCCCTGGTGCGGATGAGATCGTCTTTCCGGCGGACGGCCGTCATCTCGTGCTGCCGGACATCGCCGCGTGCGGGGCGTTTTTCGTCAAAGGCGTGCGGTTTGACCTCGCCGCGCTGCTGCGGGACGACGCACTCGCCGCGCGCTTCGCGCACGGGAGCATGCTCATCTCCCGGCTGTGCCCGGTGGACTATCATCGCTTTCATTTTCCCTTTGGCGGCGTGCCGCAGGCCTCCCGGGTGGTGACGGGACCGTTTTACTCGGTGAGTCCCATCGCGCTGCGCCGGCGTCCGTCCATTTTGTGGGAGAACCAGCGGGAGATCACGATGCTGCGCACGGAAACGCCCGGGGATGTGCTGCTGCTCGAAATCGGCGCGACGTGTGTCGGCTCCATCGTGCAGAGCTTCACGCCGGGTGAAAAGGTGTCGAAGGGCGGTGAGAAGGGTTACTTCCGCTTTGGCGGCTCCTGCTGCATCACGATTTTCGAGCCGGGGCGCGCGCGCTTTGCCGGTGATTTGATCGAGCACAGCGCCGCAGGCCGGGAGGTGTATGCGAAGATGGGGGATGTGGCGGCGCGGGCGTGCGGGTGAGGATCAAGCCGGTTTGACGATTTCGGGATCACCTGCGCGGTGAAAATGCCTGAAGTGGCGCAGGTTCAGTGTTTGCAGGTGCGTGGCCTTAAATCGTTTTGCCGTGGCGAGATGCAGGTAGTCATGGATGCCTGTCCCGCGTACTCCTCGTGCTTTGGCCTGCCTCATCGCGCGCAGGTAATCCGCCGGATTCATGTCGAGGATTTGCACGCGCGGGACAATGTTGAACTCGATCAACTGAATCGCGATGTCCGCAGGAACCTGGATTGCCAGCCTGCCGCCGGTGAGCGTGGCAAATGCCTCTGAGAAGGCATGACTTCTCACAACCAGAGGCACCGTGCCTTTCAACAAGGTGGCACAGGCCGAATGCTCAGGCTCGATGTCAACGACCGCGGCCACCAAGATCGAGGCGTCGAGGTAGTATCTCATGCGCTGCGGGCTTTGTGTTGCCTCCGTGTGAGTGCCTTCTGCAGACGAAGGTCGCTTTCCTCGCGTTCCGCTTCGATGGCTTCGGCGATGCTGACGCCCTTGGGAAAGCCAGTTGCGACGAGCAGGCCGCCTCGCTTGACCAGCTTGACCCTGCGTCTGGCTGTTTTTGGCTTCAAAAGAATCCCTCCTTGCTCCTCGATTACCGCGAGTGAGTCTCCCGTGCGCAGGCTCAGCTTGTCACAAAGCTGTTTGGGCAGCGTGACGCGGCGTGTTTCATCAAGGATGAGGATGCCTTTCATGCCACCGAGCATGCCACAACGGGCGAAGGTCGTCGAGTCCCCAAATTTACCCTTCCTTCTCGATCAGCGTGGCGATTTTTTCCGCGGCGTCCTTCACCGCCTGCTTCTGCGCGGCCTGCTTCATTTTGTTGGCGGCCTTGCTGTCCATGAGGATGCCGCGCACGGCCTCGGTGAGCGTGTCGGCGTTCAGGGTGGATTCCGGCATCATCTTCGCCGCACCGGCACGATCAAAGATCTCGGCATTGCGCGTCTGATGGTCCTCCGCGGCATACGGATAGGGCACGAGGATGCTTGGAACGCCAAAGTAAGCCAGCTCCGTCATGCTGGAGGCGCCGCTGCGGGCGATGGCGAGGTCCGCGACGCGGTAGGCGAGGTCCATGCGGTGGCAGAAGGCGGCGACGTGCTGCTTGAGCAGCGGGTGCTTCGCATAGACATCACGCACCTCTTCATAATCGGTGGTGCCGGCAATGTGCAGCACCTGGATGTCCATTTTCTCGAACTGCTCCAGCGCCATGCCCACGGCCCGGTTGATGCCGCGCGCGCCCTGGCTGCCGCCCATGATGAGGAGTGTGCGCCGGTTCTTGTCGAGCTTGAAGAAGGCGTGCGGATCGTCGGTGTTTTTCTCCCGCATGGTGCTGCGGATCGGCGTGCCGATCACGCGCACGTCCGGATGCTTCGGGAAGAGCGGCTTGCAGGCCTCCAGGCCGCACAGCACGATGTCGGAGTAGCGTGCGTTGAGCTTGTTGGCCTTGCCGGGGATGGCGTTGCTCTCGTGGATGAGCGTGCGGCACTTTTCCTTCCGCCCGGCATAGAGCGGCGCGAAGGAGGTGAAGCCACCCATGCCCAGCACGACGCTGACCTCGTGCTCGCGGATGATCTGGCGGCAGCGCTTCGTGCCCTGCCACAGTCCTTTGAGGAATCCGAACATCTTCGGCGACCACGGTTTCGGCATGGCCAGAAAGGGCATTTTCTCGAAGCGCAGCTCCTTGTGCCCGCTGGCGGCCAGGGTGTCGATCTTCTTCTCGCTGATGAGGAGGGTCACATCATGGCCGCGCCGGGCGAGCACCTCGCCCACGGCGATGCCGGGAAACAAATGCCCCCCCGTGCCTCCGCACGCGATGAGGACATGGATGTTGGATTTTTTCGATTTCAAGGTTGGGACGCCCGGCCTTTAGGAAGATCGGCGCGGCACGCAACCGGCCAGTTGGCGAAAGTCCTGCCGCCGTTCACACGACGGGCAAAAATCACCTGTTGCCCGGTTGTATGACATGGTGATAGACTTTCGCGTGAATTTATTTTTTGCCGAGCTGCCAGGTTTCACGGCGGAGTGCCTCAGGACGGCCTCCGACGAGGAGTTCCGGAGCTTCCAGAACGAGCTGGCGGCCATGCCCGACAGCGGTGACATCATTCAGGGAACCGGCGGTTTGCGAAAAACGAGATTCAAACTCGCAGGTCGCGGCAAAAGCGGGTCAGCCCGCGTGATTTACCTCTGGCTGCCACATGCGCGCTGCATTGTGCTGTTTCACTTTTACACCAAGCAAACCAAGGCCGATCTCAGCGCGGGCGATAAAAAAGCGCTCAGGGAAGCCGTCCAGATCATCAAAGAATGCTACCAGCCATGAAGAAGAAAACCCAGGAAGTGGAATTCGACCCCCAGGCGCTCGTGGAGCGCGTGAAGGCCTTTGCCGCCCACGCAAAAAGCCGAAAGCCCATGCCCAACGTGCGCATCACCCAGGTCGCCGTGCCGCCAAAGCTCAAGCCGTTGCCTGCGGCGGACATCAAGCGCATCCGCACGCATCTCGGCGTCAGCCAGGCCACCTTCGCCGCGCTGCTGAACGTCCCGCGCAACACGGCCATCTCGTGGGAAAACGGTGTCCGCAAACCGAGCGGAGCCGCCTTGAAGCTGCTCAGCCTCGTGCGTCAGAAGCCTGAGATTCTGGCGGCGGCGGGCTAATACCTGGCTCACAACTGCGGCGTCCAGCGGTGCTTCCTCCGGATCACGGGCAGATCCTCGCGGCGGAGATGGACCCCCTGGCGGTGGATGTTGATGAGGATGCCGATGGCGGTCATCGCCGCCAGCAGGCTGGAGCCGCCGTAGCTCACGAAGGGCAGGGGCAGGCCCTTGTTGGGCAGCAGCGCGGTGGTGACGCCCATGTTCAGCAGAGCCTCCATGCCCAGCAGGAAGGTCAGCCCGCCGCCCAGCAGCTTTCCGAAGCGGTTTGGCGCGTAGGCCGCCACGATGAACCCGCTCATCACCAGCACGCCAAAGGCCAGCACGGTGGCCGCCGTGCCGCGCAGGCCCAACTCCTCGCCAATCATCGGGAAAATGAAGTCGGTGTGCGCCTCCGGCAGGTAGGACAGCTTCATGCGCCCCTCTCCCAGTCCGCGGCCCTCGATGCCGCCGGAGCCAAAGGCCAGCTTGGACACCCACTGCTGGAGGCCGAGCCCTTCCTTGTGCTTTTCGAGGTCAAAGATGACGATGACGCGCTCAAAGCGGTTGGGCAGGTACTTGATGCCCGCCGCCAGCGCGCCGCCGAAGAGCAGCACGATCACTCCCAGGTAGCGCAGCTTCGTCCCGGCGAGGAACATGATGCCGCCGCCGATCACGGAGGCCAGCACCGCGTTGCCCAGGTCAAACTCACAGCCGATCAGGCCCACCACGCCGGTGAGAATGAGGCCCGGCAGAAGAAAACCCTTCCGAAACGTGCGCTCACAGCCCTCATGCGTGGCGAACCACGCTGCGAGCGCGATGATCAGCACGATCTTGGCAAACTCGGACGGCTGGATACGCAGCGCGCCCGCCATGCCGATCCAGCGGCGTGATCCGTTGATCTTCACGCCGACACCGGGCACGTAGCACAGCGCCAGCAGCAGCGCCGCGCCGATGAGCAGGTGCCAGCGCCAGCGCATGAGCCTGTTGAAGTCGAGCAGCGCCATGATTGCGCAGGCCAGCACACCCAGCCCAAGCCAGATCAACTGCCGCCACAGCGTCACATAGTCCTCCCCGCCCTCATGGGCCACCTCAAATGTCGTGCTCGCCAGCATCGTGATCCCCAGCGCGAGGAGGCCGACGACCGAGGCAAGCAACAGGATGATGGAGTGGCGGGACATGTTTGTAGCCCGGGCTGTGAACTTACTTCGCCGGGATGACGAGCTTGGTGCCCGGGCGCATCGTGTTGGGGTTCTTGATGTTGTTCGCCTTGATCAGGGCATCGACGGAGACGCCATATTTGGTGGAGAGGCGGTAAAGCGTCTCGCCCTGGGCCAGGGTGTGTGTTTTGGCGGTGGCTTTGGCCGGGGCGGACTTTGGCGGCGACTCTTTGGTGACGGTCTTTTTCGGCGCGGCTTTTGGCGTGTCGGCGATGCGTTTCGTCATCTGGCTCGGCGTGGGCACCGGATTGGGCTTCACAAGGGGTTTGGGTTCCTCTTTGATGACCTTCTTCGGTTCCTCAACCTTTGGCGGCGGCGGAGGCTCGGAACGTGTCTCGATCTTCGGCTGCTCCTCAATGGCCTCCGCCTTGGCGGCGGCGGCGAGCACCTTCTCGTTCTCCTCGGCGGCGGCGGCCAGCACCGCCACGGACTGCGGGTTCGGCGCGCCGGAGATCAGCTCGGTGTTTTCGACCGGCGCGGGCGTCGTTGCCGGGAACTCGGCCGCGGCCAGCAAGGAGCCGCCTGCTGCTGTGGAAACCTCACCAGGCGCCAGCAGGGACATCGGTGATGATGGCGATGACGCGGCGGCAATGCTCGCCGGTGCATCCTCGGGACGCACGGGCTCGCCCTGCGCCGCAGGTGCGCCACCCAGGACAAAAGGCACCGCCTTGGGCACCTCGGCATCGCCGCCGACGGGTTTGAGCGTGGTGGGATCGACCGGGATGGCGGCGGTCACCGGCTGCTTGGGAATGCGCAGGCGCGTGCCGGGGCCGATGGTGATGCCCTTGTCGAGCAGGTTCAGCTCCGTGAGCACTTTCTCCGTTGTGTTGAAGCGCGCGGCCAGGCCGGGCAGCGAGTCGCCGCTGCGCATCTCATACACCTCGTGCTCCCCGCCCACGTTTCCGTTCGCCACGGCGTTTGCCTGCGCGTTGAGCACCTCCTCGCTGGCCTGCGGCAGACCGCTGAGGGCGCTCTGCGCGCGCGCGGCCTGGGTCACCGTCTGCGCGGGGGCCTCCTCCTCGCCCATGAAGTCATAGACGATGATGCCGCCGATGAGTACGACATGAATGAGCAGCATGACCACAAACATGCGGGCCATGCCGGTGTTGGGTTCGTGCTGGTTCCACTCCCCCTCCTCGGTGACGAGGGCCACGCGGTGCTTGTGGCGGTCGCCGTCGATGAGTTTGAGGATCAGCGAGTCCTTTTTGCTCCTTTTGGTTTTCATGGTGGGCGCTGGGTTCGGGTTGTTGGTTGGTTGCGTTGAGAAAAATCAGTTCAGGGAGAGCACGGCATCACGGAAGGCGTCGCCGCGCTGGCCGTAGCCGGTGTACATGTCGAAAGAGGAGGTGCCGGGGCTCAGGATGATGGCGTCGCCGGGCTGGGAGAGCCGCGTGGCGAGCGAAACAGCCTCCGCCATGTCCTTGCCGCGTTTGCAGGGCAGCAGGTCGCCAAAGGTCTGCTCAAGCTGTTGCGCGATCTCGCCGATGAAGACCATCGCGCGCACCTGGCCCTTCAGCCCGGCACGCAGCGGCGTGTAGTCGAGCTGCTTGTCCTTGCCGCCGGCGATGAGCACGATGGGCCGCTCTTGCGAGCGCAGGCAGGCTTCGAGCGCGTGGAGGTTGGTGGCCTTCGAATCGTTGATGTATTCGCGCTCGTGCAGCGTGCGGATGAGCTCGCAGCGATGGCGCGGCACCTCGTAGCCGGCCAAGGCCGTCAGCATGGCGTCGAATTCGAGCCCGAAGACCTTTCCGGCCATCAAAGCGGCCAAAACGTTCTCCATGTTGTGTTTGCCGCGCACCTTGAGATTCGCGGCGCTGCCGATCTCGTGGCCGGAATGATAAAACTTGCCGTTGGCGTAGCTGTAGTCGGCCTCCGCGCCGTAAGCGGAAAAAGTCCAGCGCCGCGCCTTGCCGCTCGAAACGCTCTCACCGGCCCGCACGATGGCCACATCGCTTTCGGTGCAGTTTTCGAAGATGCGGGCCTTGGCGGCGAAATACTCGAACATGCCTGGATAGCGGTCGAGGTGGTCCGGCGCGAAGTTGAGCCACAGGCTGGCTTTCGCGCGGAAGTTCCGGATCGTCTCCAGTTGGAAGCTGCTGATCTCGAGCGCCAGCACGTCATAGCGCACGCCGCTGGCGACGACTTCGCTCAGCGACATGCCGTGATTGCCGCAGGGGATGGATTTGAGGCCGCAGCCGTTGAAAAGCGCCGCGATGAGCTCCGTGCAGGTGCTCTTTCCGTTGGTTCCGGTGATGGCCACCATCGGCATGTCGGTCAGATTGAAGCCAAACTCCGTCTCACCGACCAGAGGCACGCCCACGGAGGTGAATTTGACTGGAAGAGGCCATTTTTCATCGAGACCCGGGCTGATGACAACGAGATCAAAATCACCCGGCCTCACCACGAGATCACGCGCCGCCTGTCCGAGCACGCATTGGAAGTCTTCCACCTGCCGCGCCTTGTCGCCCTCATCGAAAACGGTCACCTCCGCGCCGTGCAGGCGCGCCAGACGCGCGGCACCGAGGCCGCTGCGGCCGGCACCGAGGATGGCGAGACGTTGGTTGCGATACATGGAGACTAAAAGATTGGGTGAACCACGAAGGGGCACGAATTTTCACGAATGGATTGAACCATTCGTGAGCATTCGTGAGCATTCGTGGTTGAAGGCATTGGTGTTTAGCGAAGTTTGAGCGTGGCGAGGCCGAGCAGGGCGAAGAGAAGGCTCATGATCCAGAAGCGCACGATGACCTGGTTCTCGTGCCACTTCTGCCCCTTGGAGTCTTCGAGCTCGAAGTGGTGGTGGATCGGGGCCATGCGGAAGACCCGCTTGCCTCGGGTCTTGAAGCTCCAGACCTGGATGATGACGCTCATCGCCTCCATGACGAAGACGCCGCCGACGAGGGCCAGCACGATCTCCTGTTTGCAGCCGATGGCGAGCGCCGCGATGCAGCCGCCGAGCGCGAGGGAGCCGGTGTCGCCCATGAACATCTTCGCCGGATGCGCATTGAACCACAGGAATCCCAGGCAGGCTCCCGCGAGCGCCATGGCGATGATCGGCAGCTCATTGGCGAGGCTGTGGTGCGCCACGCCGAGGTAGTCGGAGTACTTCGCGTTGCCGCAGATGTAGCCAAAGCCGGTGTAGGCCAGCGCGGTGGTGAGCGAGCAGCCGGTGGCGAGACCATCAAGGCCATCAGTGAGGTTCACGGCGTTCGAGGCGCCAACGATGATCAGCGAGAACATGGCGACCGCGAAAATGCCCATGTCAGTGATGACCGCGTCCTTCACGAAGGGAATGTAAAGCGCCCTCAGCGTGTGGCCGCTGTCCTCTGGCACGAGGTAGGCAAAGGCGAAGCCCGCGATGACAGCCACGCCGGTCTGCCAGATGAGTTTCGTGCGCGCGGAGACACCCTTGGAGTTTTTTTTGCTGATCTTGAGGTAGTCGTCCCGGAAGCCGAGCGCGCCGAGGCCGATGGTGGTGAACAGGATGATCCACACCATGATGTTGTCCCATTTCGCCCAGAGCAGCGTGGAGAACACGATGGAGCCGAGCATCAGGATGCCGCCCATGGTCGGCGTGCCGGCTTTTTTGCCATGCAACTCGGCTAGTTTGTGTACTTCCTCCGCAGTGCGGATGGGCTGGCCGATTTTGAGGGAGATGAGCCGCCGGATGAGCCTGTCGCCATACATCAGCGAGAGCACAAAGGCCGTGATGGCGGCCCCGCCGGCGCGGAAGGTGTGGTACTTGAAGAGGTTGAGGATCTTGTAGAGCGCGGCGTCGTCGCTCATCCAGTTATGGGCGAGCATCCATTCACGCAGTTCGTAAAGCCAGTACATCATGACGCTTGAAAGTGGACGAGGACCTTTTCCATGCCGGCGCTGCGGCTGCCTTTGAGCAGCACGAGGTCGCCCTCACGCAGGACCTCGCGCAGATGCGCGGCGCAGGCGGCGTGATCGGGAAAATGGCGGGTGTGCAGGCCCTCGGCGGCCGAGGAGATCCATTCGGCCTCGTTTCCGCCGACGGTGCAGAGCGCGTCGAGATCGAGTGACGCGGCGAATTTGCCCACGCGCTTGTGCTCGGCCTCGGCGAGGTCGCCAAGCTCGCCCATGCGGCCCAAAACGGCCACGCGGCGGCCTTTGGCCTCCAACGTGGCCAGCGTGCGCAATCCGGCGATCATGCTGTCCGGATTCGCGTTGTAGCTGTCGTCGATGAAACGGACGCCGTGGACGATTTTTGGCTCCACGCGGCCTCCGGTGAGTTTCGCATTGCTCAGAGCATCGGCGATGTCGGCGGGCGAGATGCCGTGACGCCAGCCCATGCACGCGGCGAGGGCCGCATTGCCGACCATGTGCTCACCAAGGATGGGGAGGCGCGTTTCGACCTTCTCGCCGCTGAAGTCGAGCGTGAAGGTGGTGCCGGTGCCATCCGCGCGGAGGTTGGTGGCGCTGACATCGCCTGCATTCACGCCGGCGGTGGAAACGGCGGCCTGGCAGTGCCGGGCGATGACGGGCGTGTATTTGTCGTTCGCATTCAGCACGACGATGCCGCCGCGTTTCACCTGCGCGGGCAGCGTGGCTTTTTCCCACGCGATGGCGTCCTGCGTGCCCATGTATTCGATGTGGGCCATGCCGACATTCGTGACGATGCCTGCATCGGGATCGGCGATGTCCGTGAGCACTTTGATCTCTCCGGGATGGTTCATGCCCATCTCGGTGACGCAGCATTGCTCGCCCTCCTGGAGCGCGAGGAGCGTCAAAGGCACGCCGATGTGGTTGTTGAGGTTTCCGAAAGTGGCGCGCGTGACGAACTTTTTGCTCATCACGACGGCGGTGAGGTCTTTGGTGGAAGTTTTGCCGTTCGAGCCGGTGAGGCCGATGATGAGCGGTGCGTGCTGCTGACGATAACCGCGCGCCATCTGCTGAAGTGCCACCAAAGTGTCCGTGACCTCCAAAATGGCGCACGGGAGCGATTTCCACGCGGGATCGACCTTGCTGACGACGACCGCGGAAGCGCCCGCGGCGGCCGCTTGCGGCACAAACGTGTGCGCGTCGAATTTTTCGCCGATCAAGGCCACGAACACATCTCCCGCGGCCACTTTACGCGTGTCCGTGCTCACGCTCGTCACCAAGCGCGAGGCATCTCCGTGCACGGTGGCGTGCGCGAAGGCTGCGAGCGAGGTGAGGGCGATGGGAGACACTGAATGGAAGATGTTGGATTCTTAGAAGCGGCGGTCAGGCGGGCGGTCAAAGCCGCCGCGCATGGCCTCGCGTTCGGCTTCTTTTTCCTCGCGTTCGATGGCGCGGGTGGTTTTGACCTGCTGGAGGAGCTGGCGCGCGACCTTGCGGTCGTCGAAGGGATGCTTCTTGCCCTGGATGTCCTGGTAGTCCTCGTGGCCTTTGCCTGCGATGACGATGATGTCGCCGGCACGCGCGTTCTCGATGGCGACTTTGATTGCCTCGCGACGGTCGGCGATGATGGCGTGGCTGTTTGGGCGGGCGAATCCGGCCCTGGCGTCGTTCAAGATGCTTTGCGGATCCTCGGTGCGCGGGTTGTCGGAGGTGAGCACGCAGATGTCGCTGCCCTCCTCGGCGGCGGCGGCCATTTTCGGACGCTTGGTGCGGTCGCGGTCACCGCCGCAGCCAAAGACGGTGATGATGCGGCCGGGGCGCAGGGCGCGGACTGTTTTGAGGGCGTTCACAATGCCGTCCGGTGTGTGCGCGTAGTCCACGAAGATCTGGAACCGGGTGGTTTTGTCAGTGACACGCTCCAGCCTGCCGGGCACTTGTGGCACCTTCTGCATGTTGGCGATGGCCTCGCGCAGGTTGAGGCCGGTGGTGCTGACCGCGGCGAGGGCGGCGAGCGTGTTGTACACGTTGAAGTCGCCAATGAGCGGCGTGCGTACGAGGAAGCTGCGGCCTTTTGCATCGAGCTCGAACTGCGTGCCAGCCATGTCGTAGCGGACGTTGTTTGCGCGGAAGTCACAGCCGACGCCGAAACCGTATTTGATGACACGGCCTGTGCTGGCGAAGCGCTCGATGAGTTTGCGGCCCCAAAGGTCGTCCGCGTTGATGACAAGGCTCGCACGCGGCGTGTCGGCGGCGATCTGGAAGAGCCTCACCTTGGCCTCGAAGTACTTCTCCATCGTGCCGTGGTAGTCGAGGTGGTCCTGCGTGAGGTTGGTGAAGATGGCGGAGGCAAACGGCAAGCCGTGCGCACGGTGCTGGTCGAGCGCGTGCGAGGAGACCTCCATGGCGCAGGCACGGCAGCCATTCCCGCGCATCTGGGCGAGCAGGGACTGGATTTCGAGGCTCTCGGGCGTGGTGTGCGTGGCGGGCACCTGCTGGCCGCCGAGATCGTAGAAGATGGTGCCGAGCAATCCGCAACGGATCTGGCCCAGGTTCATCAAATGGTGGGCGAGGAAGGCGGTGGTCGTCTTTCCATTCGTGCCGGTGACGCCGAGGAGCGTCATGCTCTTGCCCGGATGGCCGTGGAAGGCCGCGGCGGCATCCGCGAGAGCGATGCGCGAATGGCGCACGTGAATCCACGGCGCGGCGCAACCGTCCGGCGGCGCCTGCTCCGCGATGATGGCCGCGCAACCGGCCTCGATGGCCTTCCGGATGAAGGTGTGGCCGTCCACGCTGCTGCCGCGCAGGGCGACAAAGATGATGCCGGGGCCAGCCTGGCGTGAGTCATAGGCGAAGCCGGTGAATTCGGTGTCGAGCGTGCCGCTGGCGACCGGGTTGTCGAGGTGGGG
This sequence comes from Verrucomicrobiaceae bacterium, assembly GCA_015075365.1. Classification (GTDB taxonomy): domain Bacteria; phylum Verrucomicrobiota; class Verrucomicrobiia; order Verrucomicrobiales; family Verrucomicrobiaceae; genus Prosthecobacter. Next base: position 1,214,310 of record JABTUN010000001.1, on the reverse strand, counting down.
AAGTAATTCGCGAAGGGTCATGTTACTGCTGGCCTCCTTTCTGCGCGAGGTTCATGCGCTTCTGGTGGCGGGTGGTGAGGTGGTGCAGCGCCTCGCGCACGACCTCGGCAAAAATGGGGGCGGCGATTTTTCCGCCGCGCAGGTCACGCTCAGCACCGACAGGGTCGTCGATCATGACGACGCAGGCGATCTGCGGCTTCTCCACGGGCGCGAAGCCGGCGAAGGAGGTGATGAAGTGGTCGTCGATGTACTTTTTCTTCTCGGGATCGTAGCGGCGGGAGGTGCCTGTCTTGCCGGCGACGCGGATGCCCGGCACGACGGCGCGGCTGCCGGTGCCCTCAAGCACGACGCCTTCGAGAAAATCGCGCAGATGCGCGGCGGTGGCGGCGGAGCAGGCCTGGCCGACGGGCTGCGGCGGGACGACCTCCGTTTTGCCATCCGGGCCGGTGATGCGGTCGATGATGCGCGCCTGCATGAGCGTGCCGCCATTGGCGATGGCGCCATAGGCCATGCAGACCTGCAGCACGGTGGCATTGACCTCGTAGCCGATGGGCATGCGTGAGTAGGTGGTGTTGCTCCACCGGCCGGTGTTGATGCTGCCGGGGCTTTCGCCAGTGAGGCCGACGCCGGTGCGGCTGCCAAAGCCGAAGCGCTGGGCGTATTCGAGGATGCCCTCGCGTCCAACCCGCTTGCTGATCTTGTAGGTGCCGATGTTGCTGGAGTGGACAAGCACACCTCTGACCGTCTGGCGCCCGAGAGGCTCGTCATCGCTGAGCTTGACCTTCAGAGAAGGCTCGGAGTAGAACATCTGCTCGCAATCGATGATGTCGGTTGGCGTGACCTTCCGTTTGTCGAGAGCGGCGGCGAGGGTGACGACCTTGAAGGTGGAGCCGGGCTCGTAATTGCCGGCGATGACGAGGTTCGTCCAGGTGTTCACGTCCGGATTGGACGAATCGCGGTGCGGGCGTGCCGCGGCGGCGAGGATGGAGCCGGTGTGGACGTCCGTAACGGCGATGATGGCGCGTTTCGCCCCGTGCGAAAGGAAGGCGCGGTCGCAGATGGACTCGACGATGTCCTGGAGCTGCATGTCGATGGTGATGTGGATGTCATGGCCGTGGCGCGGTTCGACGACCTGGCCTCGATAGGCAGGCAGTTCGTGGCCGGCGCGGTCGCGCTCGATGAACTGCTCTCCAGGCACGCCGGAGAGCATGCCATCCATGAGTTTTTCGACGCCCCAGCGGCCGTGGTTGGCGCTGTCCGTGTCGCCGATGAAGAGCGCGAGCCGGTCTTCCGCCGGGAAGCTGCGTTCGACGGCGGGGCGGAGATGCACGCCGATGACGTGCTCCGCTTTGAAGAGCAGCTCCCATTGCCGCGCGGTCTCATCCGGCACTTTCCTGGCGAGGACGATCTCCGGCTTGTCGGAGGCGAGCATTTTGCGCAATTCAGCCTCGGGTGTGGGCACGATGGCAGCCAGCACGCGCGCCACATGGCCGTAATAGGCGGCAAGGGTTTCCGCCTCGCCGAGCTGCGCGCGCAGATCCGCCGCCTTCACGCCACGAATGGCCGCGAGGTGGTGGCGCACGGTGATGATCTCCCGCAGATGCGTGCGGTCGGTGTAGAGCTCGTTCACCGACTCGTCGAAGGCGAGGAACTCGTCGTTCACATCCCGGATGGTGCCGCGGCGCGCTGGCAGCACGATGTGGCGCTGGTACTTTTTGGCGGCGAGCTCCGCCAGGCGGGGTGCCTCCTTCATCTGGACGACCGCCAGCCGCCAGGTGAGCACGCCAAAGCCGGCGAGCAGCACAAACAAGAGCACCAGCATGCGGCGGCACAGAGGGCGGTCGCGGCGTAGCTGGGCTTGATTGGGCAGGGACTGGCTCACGGGTTTATCGGGAGGCGCCGGGCTGAGCCGCGGCGCGGGCAATGGGGATGGCGGCAGGCACGACCGCCTCGGCCACGGGCGCGGCCGTGTTGTCGTGAGCCTGGGAGGGCGGCGGAGAGGGCAGGAAGAGCAGGTGCTCCTCCTCCAGGTCCTTGAGCATGGTCGCCGCCTTCGTCAGGCGGGGCTGGAGGCGCGCGGAGGTGAAGACCTTTTCGCGATGCTGCTCGAGCTTGACGATCTCCGAGCGCAGCAGACGGATCTCCTCCTCGACCTTGCGCTGCTCCTCGCCGAGGGCGCGGACGCGGTTCTTGCTGATCACAATGCCGAGCCCGCCAAGCGCCAGCGACGCCACCACGACGATGATGACAGTGATGGCGGGCAGTCCGAGGGCATTGCGATAGCGGGTGGTGCGGCGCGATTTCATGACGGCAGGCGTTCGGCGACACGCAGACGGGCGCTGCGGGCGCGGGGATTGAGATCAATCTCGTGCTCGGAGGCCTCGACTGGCTTGCGAGTGATCAATTTGAGCACGCAGTCCGGGTTCGGCCTCGGCGCGGGCCATTCCGGGCGGTCCAGTTCCGGCGCGGAGAGATGGGCGAGCGTCTGTTTCACGATCCGGTCTTCCAGAGAGTGAAAAGTGATCACGGCGAGGCGTCCGCCCGGCTTCAGCCACCGGGGAGCGGCGGCCAGGAAGTCACGCAGCGCGGCCAGCTCATCATTTACCGCGATGCGCAGGGCCTGGAAGGTGAGCGTGGCCGGGTGGCGCTTGCCACGCTTCGGTGACGCGGCGGCGACGATCTCCGCGAGCTGTGTGGTCGTCGTGATGAGGCGGGAGGCGCGCGCCTTGACGATGGCACGGGCGATACGGCGTGCCTGCGGCTCTTCACCATACTCAAAGAGAATGCGCACCAGTTCCTCCTCCGCGGCGGTGTTCACCAAGTCGGCGGCGGTTTGATCCGCATCCGTGTCCATGCGCATGTCGAGCGGCGCCTCTTTGTTAAAGGAGAAGCCGCGCGCGCCGTCGTCGAGCTGGTGGCTGGACACGCCGATATCGACCAGCATGCCGTCGAAGCCGGAGATGCCCGCTTCTTCCACGATCTGCGGAAAGTGGCGGAAATTGCCGCGCAGGGCACAAAATTGGTCCGCGTAGCCTTTGAGGCGTGCGCTGGCGTGGGCGAGCGCCTCCTCATCCTGGTCCATCGCCACCACACGGGCTCCATGCTGGAGCAGCGCTTCACTATGACCGCCGCCGCCGAGTGTACCGTCGAAAACCAGTTTTCCTGGAGCCGGCTGGAGAAGGTCCACCACCTCCTGAAGCAGGACAGGGAGGTGATAAAAGGGCAACTGACGACCGGCGTGCTCCGAGGGGTCGTTTTCACCACCTGCGGAACCTCCTCCGCCGTCTGCCGGGCGGGATGAGAGCAGAGTGCGGCCCCAGGGCTGGTCTTCGTCCATCGCATCCGCAGCACCAAACCACGGCCAGCTTCCTACTTGAAGAAACTCTCCCACCTGGACGAGCCGCCGCCGCAGCGCCTGCTGGACGCGCTTCTCCCATCTGGCTGGGCACCAGAAATGCGGCTGAAAGGCCATGTCAGCGGCAAGGACAGGGATCATGAGACAGGGAGGGAACTGGCCAGACAGGACGCCCGAACCACCGAAAGCACCTTATCCAGCTAAAAATTCAATTAATGCTTATAATCGAGGTTTGGGAGTTTTTGCAATCCACTTTTCAGAATTTTCGTCTCTAATTCCAAAAGCAAGAATGCTGTTCAGGTGATCACATTTAGTGTTCTATAAATTTGGGAACAAAAAGGGTGCCCAGACGCTTCCTGAGTCGCTGAATTGCCACGGTCATTGTCCGCCCTGTCACCACTTTGGTGAGAGGGAGCGCTTCGAGGCCTCACCGCGTTTGCGGGAGCTGCACCGGGATTTTGTTCGGCATTCTCTCAAGAGGAATCTCGACAGGAGGGAGCAAATCTTGTTAGCCTGCAAAAAATGTAAAAATCAAACCAACCACCGCGCACCATGGCCAAAAAACCTGCTCCGAAGAAGGCACCTGCCAAAAAACCCGCTGCGAAAAAACCAGCGCCTAAAAAGAAGGCGGCACCCGCCAAAAAACCAGCGGCCAGAACGGTGCAGAAAAAGGTGCCGGTGAAACCGTCCAAGGTGGCGAAGCCTGTCAAACCTGCGCCAGCACCTGCCGCCGTGCGCAAGCCGGAGCCGGAACCTGTGATGAAGCCTGTTTTTGAGACTCCCGCTCCAAAGCCCGCACCCGTGGCAACCGTGATGCCGGCGGTCAAAATGATCGCACCCAAACCTGGCTCCGGCGGCGCGAACTCGCTCACCATCGCCGCGCAGTCCTCGGCTGGTGCTGCTGCCAGCGGCAACACGCACCCGGCAAACATCCTCGTGCTCGTGAGCAGCAATGGCTGGCCCGTCACGGAACTGACGAAGGACCACTTCACCATCATGGAGTACTTTGAAGTGCCCGGCCAGCAGGCACCGTTCAGCAACAACATCACCTCCTTCCGCAACGCGGGCACCGGCGCTTACTTGATCCAGGTGCGTCCGATCAACAACGCGCCGTGGCGCAGCGGTCATCATCTGGCCCAGATCCTCGTTTCCTCCGCCGACGACCGCCAAGGCCAGGGCGCGGTGAAGATCATCATTCGATGATGATGCTTGCACCGGCTCAAATCGCATCTTGATCGAAAGGACCGCGCCCGCGCGGTCCTTTTGATTTCCAACCACCGGTTTTTTGCTCACCATCCTCCCACATATGAACCGCCGCTCCTTTATTACGTCCACCATTGCCACCGCTGCCGCTTCCTCGATTTCCAAAGCCGCCATCCAGGGAGGGAAGCTTCCGATCGGGCTCGATCACTTCGCCGTGCGTGCCACCGGCTGGAAAGCGCCGCAGTACATCGACTACGCAGCCTCGCTGAAGCTCGACACGATTTTCATCTCTGAACTGCTGCCCTTCGAGAGCCTTGAGGACGCCTACTTGAAGGGCCTCAAAGAGCAGGCGGACCGCGCGGGCGTGAAAATCTATGTCGGCACCGGCAGCGTGTGTGAAAGCTCGAACACCTGGAAGCCCGCGAACGGCACTGGTGCGGAGCATCTCGCCCTCACCATCAAGATCGCCAAAGCGCTCGGCTCGCCCGTCGCGCGCTGTTATCTGGGCAATCAGAAAGACCGCTCCACGGACGGCGGAATTGCGAAACACATCGAAAACACGATCAAGGCCATCAAAGCCAACCAAACCCGTGCCGAGGCCGAGGGCATCAAAATCGCGATCGAGAACCACGCGGGTGACATGCAAAGCACGGAACTGCGGGAGCTCATCGAAGCGGCCGGCAAAGGCTACGTTGGCGCCAACATCGACCCTGGAAATGCCGTCTGGGCGCTGGAGGAACCGATGAAACACCTTGAAGTGCTCGGCCCTGTCACCGTGTGCTCCAGCGTGCGCGACAGCATGCTGTGGGAGGGAGAGAACGGCAGTGTCGTTGTGCAATGGACCGCGATTGGCGAAGGCATCATTGATTTCAAAGCTTATGCGAAGCGTTTTGCCGAGCTTGCGCCCGGCGTGCCGCTTCAAGTGGAGACCATCTCCGGCTTCGCGCGGCCTTTCGAGGTCGCGAAGGACGAGTTTTGGAAAATCTTCCCGTATCATCGTGACAGCGAAATGTACAAAGCCTGGCTCGGCCTCGCAAAGAAGGGCAAGAAGCTCGACAGCTTCAAGGCACCCGACGGACCCGGCAAAAAAGACGCCGAGATCGCCTACCAGAAGGGTGAGTTCGAGCGCAGCATCGGGTGGCTGAGAGCCCACGCATGACGGCCGCTCACGGAGCGCAATCTACCCCGTGCATGGAGTGCCGGCGTGTGCCAGATTGCTCATATGAACCTGCCAGAAAGCAGAGCAAAGCACCTGTTCGTCCCGCTCGGTGCGGTGGTATTGCTTGTGATGGTCGTTTGGTGGCCGGATCAGGAGCGGCGGCAGAGGCTGCGAGTGGCCCCGGCCTTGTGGCCGGGGGCGGAGGCGATCGTTCTGGCACACGCGCGAGGCGAACTGCCGGCGGATGAGTTCCAGATGATCGAGCTGCCCTGGTCGTCCGCGGTGATGCGCGCGCTGGGCAATGGGGCGGCGGATGTGGTGGTGGCAACCCTCGACACGGTGCTCCGGATGCGGGAAGCAGGACAGGATCTGCGTGTGGTGATGGTGCTGGACGAGTCCCAAGGGGCGGACGTGATCCTGGCACGGCCAGATCTGCGGGATATGAAGTCGCTAAAGGGGGCAAAGATGGGTGTGGATGTGCGCGGCCCTGGCGGCTATGTGCTGGCTGCCGTGCTGGAGCAGGCGGGCATGGGATTTGGCGATGTGAAGGTGGTGCCGATGATCCAGGCGGAGATGGAGCAGGCGTTGGCTGACAAGGTGGTGGACGCCGTGGCGTGTTCGGAGCCGTGGGCTAGCCGCCTGCGGGATGGTGGACGGGTGCGCGAGGTGGCGGACATGCCCAGGCCGGAGGTGCCGGTGATGCGCGTCATGGTGGCGTCCCCGCGTGCTTGTGAGGAGTTCAGGCCCCAGTTGAACGCTTTGATTCGCGAGCAACTGAAGGGGGCGAGATTGCTACACGCAGGAAAAACCTTTCCAGGCATGGACATCGTGCTACGGCGCGAAAAGCTCGAAGCACCGACGTTTTTTGCCGCGGTGCGGAGATGTGCCCCCGTGGATCTGGAGGCGAACAAGGCGCTCCTGGCTGGAGAAAGCCCCAAGATCGAGGAACTCGCCTCCAAAGCGACGGCCCTGATGCTAAGGGCAGGATTGATGAAGGCCGGTCCGGCGAAGACATCGTGGCTGGATGACTCGTTGCTCATGGAGGTGGTCGAATGAAGGCCCCGCGTTCCATCCAGCGCCGTATCAGCGTCGTGGTGCTGCTGTTTGGCACGGTGACGATCCTGCTCAACAACTGGCGCAACCAGCGCTGGCTGGTGGAGCGGCGGCTGGAACGCCTGGAGCAGGAGGCGGCGGACACGGGAAGCCGGCTTTCAGGTGTGTTGCAGCATCTTTCCCGGCGGCAGCAGGACCGGGCTGCAGAACTGGAGATGGCCTACGCGTCCCTGTCGCCGGATGTGGAGCTGGGCGTGGTCTGTGACAAAAGCGGCCTGATCCGGCATGCCACGCAGTTGCAATGGCGCGGAGTGCATGTGGAAGACTCGCCGCTGGCGGAGGAGTGGAATGAGGCTGTGGCTGTCATGGAGCGCATGGCAACGTCATTGAAGTGGAAAGACTCAAAAGGGAAGCTGCTGGTCATCGCGCCCTTTTTTGAGAGCTACGATGTGACTGACAAGGCGGTGGTGATGATCCGTTATGATCCGGCGGCCTCGTTCAGCCAGGTTCGTGAGGAGGCGTGGCTGGAGTCATTGAGGCATGGAGCCGTGCTGCTGGCGCTGACACTGCTGTTGTGGTACGCCATGGACGAGATGGTGGTGCGGCGGGTGAAGGCGCTGCTGGGCCAGGTTTCGGCGGTGGGGACCTCCGGCCGCGGGGTGGAGCCGTTGAAGGGCAAGGACGAGCTGTCGGTGATCTCGCGTGAGTTTGCCGGCGCGGTGGAGCGGCTCGGCGAGGCGGAGCGGTTGCTGCTGGAGGCCGCGGAGGAGGAAAGGCGGCGCATTGGCCGCGATCTGCATGATGATCTGTGCCAGCGTCTCTCCGCGACGAAAATGAAAATGGAGGTCATGCTGGGACTGGAGGAGGGGCGGCAGCCGGAGGCCGCGTCGCTGGCCGACCAGGTGGTAAAAGAGTTGAAGGAGGCGGTGGAGATCGCGCGCGGCCTGGCGCGCGGGCTTTCACCCGTGGGGCTCGACGCGCATGGTGTGCGCGACGCGCTGGAGGAGCTGGCGCGCTTCACCCGTGACGCGTTTCAAACGTCGTGCTTTGCCGAGGGCGATGATGTGGACGACGCGCTTGATGCGCGCGCGAGAGAGTTGTTTTTCCGGGTGGCGCAGGAGCTGGTGATGAACGCGTGCAAGCACTCGAGACCGTCGGTCATGAGCATCACGACGCGGCTGGAGGACGATCACATCGTGCTGAGCGTGCTGCATGATGGCGAACCGTTTCGGGAGCCTGTGGCGGCAGGCCCGACAGGCATGGGACTGCATTTGATGACACAGCGCCTCCGCGCGCTGGATGCCACGCTGGAAAGAACGCTGGAGACAGACGTGTCGATCATCACGGTACGCGTGCCGCGGCAGAAAAAGCCGCGCGTTTGAACTTCATCAGTTGACGGCTTTTGGATGACAGCGCTTCATGGCTGGCATGAAAGCGATGGAGAAAAACGTCCTGATTCGTGTGGCTGTCGTCGATGATCACACCATGATGCGCGAGGGGCTGCGTCTGTTCCTCGATTCTCATCCGGAGATGTGCTGCGCGTGGACGGCGGTCAACGCGGCGGAAGCGGTGCGGAAGGTGGACGAGGACACGCCCGACGTGCTCGTGGTGGACATCTCCCTGCCGGACCGGTCCGGCCTGGAATTGATCAAAGACTTGCGTTTGCTGAGACCGAAGATGGCGATGCTGGCCGTGTCGATGCATGACGAGCGGCTGTATGCGCAGCGGGTGCTCAAGGCTGGCGCGCGCGGCTACTTGATGAAGAACGCGCCGCAAAAAACGCTCGAGCAGGCCCTTCGGCGTGTCGCGGCAGGCGGGATCGCGGTGAGCGAGGAGATGTCCGAGGAGATCCTGCGGGCGTTCTCGTCCGGCGCGCCTGTGGAGAGCCAGGACCGCGTGGCGGAGCTGAGCGATCGCGAGTTTGAAGTGTTCATGCTCATCGGGCAGGGAAAGAACACGGCCCAGGTGGCGGACGCGCTGAAGATCAGCACCAAAACGGTGGATGTGCACAAGATGAACATCCGCACGAAGCTGGGCATGAGTGATCCCGGTGAGCTGGCCTACTTCGCCATCCGCTGGGCGGAAGGGCAGGGAAAGGCATGAGCCGCGGAGGCATGAAACAACAGGGATAAAGGATTGCTTTAGCTACGACAAAGGAATGGCGGAGGCATGAACAAGCCACGCGCCAATGGCCGGAGATTCGTGGTTTCGGTCAAATGCCGCTGAATTTCGCGGCGCGGCATGCCTGCCCGGCGGCGCGGGATTTCAACGACCCATACGAACTCCCCCGGCTGCCAACCCATGCATTCCATGATCTCCAAACATGCCCCAGTCATCTCATGGCTCCGCCAGCGCGCGCGTCTGCCTGTCACCGTCGTGATGGTCGCGCTGACTCCCTTGTTGTCATCGCCCGTCCAGGCGGCCGTGGTCGATTGGGGTGTGTCGCAGAGCGGGCTGCCAGGAGTGTATTCATGGCAGCATTTGTTCAACTGGAACGCGAACCTGCTTCACCAGACACCGCTGGCGGTTCCGAACACGATCGGGGACATCGCGAATCTGAACCTCGTGAATCTCGCGGGCGCCCAGGTGATCAACCTTGATGGCGCGGTGACGCTCAGCGCGCTCAACATCGGGGATACGGACGGCCAGCAGGGCTACATCCTCGCGGCAGGCACAGGTGGAGCCCTTGCTCTCAACGGGGGTGGCTCGGCGGCGATTACCAAGACAGGCATTGGCACGGATGTGATCACCGCAGGGGTGACTCTTGCCGACACGGTCACCATCGACGTGGACGACGGGCGGCTGGCGCTCGCGGGAGTGATCAGCGGCGTGGGAGGCATTACCAAGGAAGGGGACGGGATGCTCATCCTTGCGGGCGGGGCCTCCAATACCTTCACCGGAGTCACCACGCTGAACGGCGGCATCACGATGGCACGGCCGCAGGGAAACACGCTCAACATGCTCGGGGCCACTGGCGCGGCGCAGAACACGATCATCAATGATGGTGCCACGTTTGCGACGGGCAACGACCTGGACAACGCAGGAGCGGGGGTGCAGACGACAGGCGGCTGGGGGACGGTCAGCGAACCTTTCACGATCAACGGCCAGGGCTATCTGGGCCAGGGCGCGTTGCGGAAGATCATGGGCCGGGAGCAGGACACGCTGGGCGGGGCCATCACGATGGGCAGCGCGGCGCGCATCCAGGCGGACTACGGCACGCTGTCACTTTCGGGCTCCTTTGGTGTCGATCACACCCTGACCGCCACGGGATCGGCAGGTTTCATATCGCTGGGCGGCGTGGTGTCCGGCGCGGCGGACATCGTCCATTACGGACTGTCTGGATTCCGGCTGACGAACAACAACAACACCTACAGCGGCACCATTACCTCCAATCTCGGGGAAATACGCGCTGACACGGGAGACACGACAACGGCCAACAATCCTTACGACACGATCAGCGCGTTCAATATGCGCAATTCCGCCCTGCGTCTGAATTTTCCCAACGCGGCGGGCACCGCGCCGAACGTGGCGAACAGCCGTTTCTCGACAACCGCGCCCATTTCCATGCGCGCGAGCCAAATCTATGTGGACAACGCATCTTTCAGCACCACTGCCACCACTTTCTTCGACTACGCGGTGGCGCAGACCTTTGGCATCACCACCCTGGAGGGCGGCGGCAACAAGATCACGACCCGTTCGGCGGACACGGGCAGTGTGATGCTCACGTTCACAGATCTGCTGCGTCCGAATCCCGGCACGACGCTGGAACTGCAGATCGACAACTTGGTCGGAGGTGCCGCGGCGAACTGGGGGGCCTCTGCGAAGCATCAAATCATCAACAGCGCGCTCGAGGCCGGACCCACGACGGTTTCCCTGATTCCCTGGGGTTTCTACGGTGCGGAGTTTCTGGAGTACGACCCGGTGGCGCTGGGTGGCTTCGGCTATAGCCAGCTTGATGCCGCCGACTACTCCATCAACACCACCGAGGACACCTGGGCCTCCGGTCAGAACATCAAGGTGGACAACAACAGCCCCACCATCACTGCCAACCGCACCATTCAGTCGTTAAACATCCAGGGTGGCACGGACCGCACCTTGGGCGGCGCGGCGGGGACGATCCTGGAGATCGAGTCAGGCGGCATGCTCTTCCGGGATGATGGTCACACGGTGTCGGTGCCCTTCCTGACGGCGGGAGCGGGCGGCAACTACGAGCTGTACGACATCGCATGGTCGTTTCACACCATCCGCTCGGTGATCCAGGACAACGCGGGCAATCCGGTGTCCCTCACCAAGGCGGGAGGCAACACCACGCGTTACCTGGGTGTCAATACCTACACCGGCACCACCTACCTGGTGGAGGGGATGTTCCAGGACATCATTGGCGCGCGGAATCTGACCGCTCTGGGTTCCGGCAACCTGCACATGATCGGTGATGCGGATTCCCAGGGAGCGTATGAAAACGATCAGGACTTCACCCGGGCGCTGGGCACCGGGCCTGGAGAGGTGCAGCTCACGGGTGGCGGTGGCTTTGGTAGTGGCAGTGTGGGCTTCTCCGCCTATGGCGCGCCCATTGACGTGAATTTTGGAGGCGCGGGCGCCACAGTGACATGGGGTGATCCGTTGTTCAATCCGGGCATCTTCACTCTCAACGGCGGCAATGCCACCCATGTGCTCACCCTGGTCAACAATCTCGATCTCGGCGGCGAGCAGCGCTATATCCGGCTGGACGGGAACTCCTCCGGCGGCAACCGCGCGGTGATGGGCACGATCTCCGGCGCGGTCACCAACGGCGGCATCATCAAGCAGGGCGGCGGGATGCTTTTCTTCGATGACGCCAAGACTTACGCCGGCAGCACGATCATCCGCGAGGGAGAGCTGTGGCTGCGTAACGGCACCGGTGTCGCCGGTGCCAACGTCATCGGCAATGACATCCAGGTTGGAGCGGCCTCGCGTTTGAAGATTGACGCGCCCTCCAGCATCGGCTCCCGCCAGATGATCATCATGGAGAATGGCAGTGACTTCGACGCCTCCGCCATCACCTTCGGGCCAGGGTACGGGGATGGTGGCGCCATCCGTTTTCACAGCATCGTCAGCGCCCTTGGTGCCACCGTGCCGCAGACAGGTGGCTACGACATCACGCTGGCGAACCAGCAGACCGGCACCGACCGCCGGAACCGCGTGGCCGTGCAGATCAGCGGCAACCACGACTTCTCCACTGATATTCCCGGTCAGATCAAGGCCGTGGCACCGGATGTTCAAGCCTGGTTCGGCGCGGACACCGGCAATGGCACCTTCACCGGCACCACCCTCACCGCCACCGGCCGGGACAAGGCAACGGCGGGCGCGACCTGGCAGGGATTCTTCCTCGGCTCGGGCGGAGGCACTCTCACCATCGCCAACAGCGACGTGTTGACCGGCGCGTTCCCGCTGACCGTGGGTGCCACGGACCAAACCGGCCGCGCCAATATCGGCGGCACGGTTTACATTCCCAACGCCCAGAACTACACGGGGACGGTCACACAAACCGTGGGCACCGCGGTCACAGCGGGCAATCTCATTGGCGCGGGCGGCATTTTGGTCGTCGGCCAGAACGGCGCGCTCAACGCCGCCAACGACACCATCTCCCTGCGCGGTGGAGAAATCCGCCTCGGGGTGGACATGAACAACGCTTACTTCGGCTCCATCGACGGTCAGTATGGCGCGCGCAATCTCGTGGTAAAGACCACGACGGGCACCTACCGCACCATCGCTCTGAGCGGGGGCATGTTCGGCACGGTGATGCTCAATGGACTGACCATGCGCATGGACGACGCCGACCGCGTGTTCTCGGTGAACTCGATCGGCACCACTTACATGAACACCACGTTCACGGGCGCGGTGACCCTGGAGAACAACACCGCCGCCCGGAACGCCTTCTTCGACATCGGCAATGACAACAGCTTCCAGTCCGGCATCGGATTGCTGACATTCAACGGGGTGATCGGCCAGACCGGCACGGGAGCTGTGAACTTGCAAAAACGCAATGGCGGCGTGCTCATCCTCCAGAATGACAACACCTACAACGGCAACACCCAGGTGCAGCAGGGCCGTCTCGTGCTCAACCACACCGGCGCGGCGGGCAATCCCGGGTCCGACATCATCATGAGCCTGCAAAACGACCGCCGTGCGGACGTGGAGTTCCGCATGGATGGCGTGGCAGGCCCCTTTGTGTTTGAAAATGACATCGTCACTTCCGGCAACGACGGGGGCGAGACACGTGTCATCACCGTGGGTTCCTTCGATGGCAGCACGCAGAACCAGACCGTCCAGCTCAATGGCGCTTTGACGATCGGTCATGGGGGAACACACGCCGTCAACAGCACTGGCAGCAGCGCTGTCTTCTTTGACGGTTTCAATGGGTATCGTTTCGAGGTGCTGGGCACGACCACGCTGAACCGCAGCATCGTCTTCCGCACACGAGGGGCGGTGACCACCCTCAGCGGTGTGGTGGCAGGCGCGGCGGGCAATGTGCTCGAAAAATCTGAGCAAGGCACCCTTGTGCTGGCCAACGACAACACTTTTGCCGGCGGGGTCCTGATCAGCAACGGCTACCTCGTGGCGGCGCATGACAACGCCCTGGGACCTGCGAACGCCGTGTTCCGCAACAACTCCTTCAGCCAGATCCTCGCCACCGGCGCGCGCACCATTGCCAACAACTTTGAGAACACCGGCACGGGCAGCACACAGACGCTTGGCGGCCTGGACGCGGGCGCGAAGCTCTTCACGGGCGACATTGCCCTGACGAGCCGCGGCATCGCGCTGACCTCGGTCCAGGGCGGGGACACCACCTTCACCGGCACGATCAGCGGCGGATTCGGCATCACCAAGGTCGGGAACGGCACGGTGATCCTCAATCCTGCCTCCGGCGGCAACACCTTTAACACGGGTGGAGTCACCGTCAGCCAGGGAACGCTGGTTGGCGAGGCGAAGGCTGCGGGAGACTCATTTGGGACCAACAGCCCCTTCAGCGTGGCCAACGGCACGCTGCGCCTGAACAACAACACCGGCGCGGCCAACGCCACTACCAGCACGGGGGCCCTCACCATCGACACGGGCAATGCGGCGCTCTTTTTGGACAGCACCGGAGCCGGCGGCAACGCCACGACCTGGACGTTTGGCTCCCTGGCGCGCACCAACAACGCCACCTTGACTTTGAAGGGCATCACAACCGATCTGGGCGGCGCCACAAATGAAGTTGTTGCCTTTACCGCGGCTCCTGGCCTGGGGAACGGCACAATAGGCACCTGGGCCGCCATTCAGGGGGCCGGCAGCAATGCGGCGCACTTCGCGGGCGTCTCGGGCTCCAATATCGTGACCGCCACCTACACAGCGTCCGGTGTCGATCTGGACACGGCCGCAGGAGCCGCTGATTTGCTCGATCTGGCCGGAGTGGGAGGCAATCTCACCGCGGACCGGTCGGTCTATGCCTTCCGCACCAATGCCAATGTCTCGCTTAACACCTTCACGCTGCGCCTGGGTGATCCCAATTCCGGGACGGCCGGGCAGGCGGGCATCATTCTCAACAGCGGCGCGGACATTGCTGGCGGCACGCTTGATTTCGGCACCAACACGCTGGCCGTTTATGTGGATGACGCCGCGGTTTCCACCATCAGCTCGCCCTTGGCGAACTTCCGCAACAACCTCAACAACACACTGGCCGTCCGGTTCGTCAAATACGGTCCCGGCACACTGGAGCTCTCCGGTGCCAGCACCTTCCAGGGCAATGTGCAGGTCAACCAGGGCACTCTGAGCCTCACCGCCGCCAACGTGATGCCCACCTTTGAAAATCTGAACGCGGTCAGCGGAAGCACGGTGATCATCCAGCCCGGTGCCAGCGTGCTGCTCAACGATCACAACCAGGAGTTTGGAAACTTGTCCGGCTCCTCCGTGGTCAGCCCGGTGCAAAACACGGCGGGTGTGCTGGATCTTGGCACCGCCACCCTAGTGGTGGGGCGCCAGGGCAGCAGCACCACTTTTTCCGGCCAGATCATCGGTGGCGCGGGCTCCAAGATCACCAAAATCGGCGGCGGCCAGTTGCTGCTCGACAATTGGGACCCCTTGACGCCAAACTCGCTCGACATCCTCGACATTGCCCAAGGCATCGTCGAGTCGCGGGTCGATGACCAGAGCTGGGGCGCGGCGGGCGGCTTTGCCAGTTCGATTCCCGCCAACACCACCATTCTTCTGCGCGGAGGCGAGTTTGAGGCCTACGTCAACGGGGACAACACCAGCAACTGGCAGCTCATTCCTCTGGGCAACAGCATCGTGCATGAGGGCGGCAACTCGGTGCTGGACACCAACCGCTGGCAGGGTTCCGCGGCCAACAAGATTCTCGTCTTCAGCAACCTCACACTCGACAAACAGAACTTCCTGGTGACTGGCGGAAACGCCATCTACCCCCGTTTCGACGGCACGATCACCCTGACGACCAACTCCCGCATCCAGACGGATGCGCCCTTGCTTCTCCGCGGTACCATCACCGGTGACTACACGCTGACGAAGACCGGCGGCAGCAACCTGGAGATCGGCGGGGACAACAGCGCGTGGAACGGCGGCACCGTGGCCACGGATGGTGTCATCCTCTTCGGCAGCCGCTATCCGGAGCGCGTCGAGTTTTATCAGGGTGGAACCAATCACTTCATGTACAGCGGCACGGCCAACCTGGGGACAGGGGACATCATCATCAACCGCAACACGCTCATTCGCATCAATGCCCCGACGAACATCCTCAGCGCCCAGGGCCAGCGAGTGCAGGTTTTTGGAGCGCTGGAGGGGAATCTGCCCCGCATCGATATTGGTCTGGACGCGCCGGTCACGAGCTACAATCTGCGCTCCCTGGGCGGGGGCGCGCTCAACATCGGCCTCAACGACGGCTTTTTTACCCATGAGATCGACCAGTCGAAGCTCGGTAATGGCAAATGGGGAGTCGGGGCGTGGACCACGACTTTTTACACGGCCCCGAC
The DNA here is from genome assembly GCA_015075365.1 of Verrucomicrobiaceae bacterium. Classification (GTDB taxonomy): domain Bacteria; phylum Verrucomicrobiota; class Verrucomicrobiia; order Verrucomicrobiales; family Verrucomicrobiaceae; genus Prosthecobacter. The sequence continues at coordinate 1,198,538 of JABTUN010000001.1, read as the reverse complement.
CATGGGTGCGGGCGCGGACGGCGTCTTCCGCTTCATGGGCACCAATGGCGTCCTCGGAATCACGATGCCCCACGCCCTCTCCGGCAGCGCCAGCTTGTGGGTGGGCGCGCCACAGCATCACAATGGGTTCGTGTTGAGCAACAGCTTCGCCCAGGTGCGCCTCTATGGCGATCAGAGCTACACCGGCAACACCACCATCTTCCGCAGTGACAACACCGGCAATACCAACAACTTCCTCAGCATCCTGGGAGACAGCCAGTCGCCGGTGTTTGATGTGTTTGGCCGGCTGGAGGCGCGTGGTGACGGGCGCTTCACCCGCGATGACGGCAGCCAGTTCAACACGGTGAACCTCTATCCCGGCTCCCACCTGCGCCTGGATTACAGCATGGACGTGAACGACGCCATGCTCATCTCCCGCCTCGACAACTCGAACCTTGGCCTGGAGACAGACGAGAACAAATGGGGTGACACCACGCCCATGACCCTCCGAGGTGCCACGCTGAACATGATCAGCAGCGGCGGCCGCCAAAACCAGGAGCGCATTGGTGCCATGACCGTCGAGCAGGGTGCCGCCGTTTACCTGGAGCGTAATGGCACCAACGGGCAGATCGTGTTGAGCACGCCCGGTATCACGCGCGTGGGTCAGGCGACCTTTGACGTGCGCGAAAACGCCAATGAGCTGGGCCGTGTTGACCTGCAGGGCCAGAAATTCTTCATCGACAACGGCACCAGCATGCTGGACGCGCAAGGGCTGCTGCCGGTCTGGATGATCAACCCCAGCCGCAACACCTTCCTCACCTATAACGAGGATTTTGGTGTGCAGAACGCCGCGTTCACGCAGTCCACCAACACCGCCGCCGCAGGCGCCGCCTTCCTGGCGGGCCTGACCGCCACGGACATCGCCTCCTATGGCACCACCACGGGTGATGCCACGCTGGCCGGCACCGCCAATGTCTGGGCCCTGAGCATCAGTCACGAGGCGGCCAGCAATGACACGATCCTCACCGGCGGCCAGATCAACATCCACAGCGGCGGCCTCATCGTGGACAACCGCGACAACGCCCGTGTGAACTTTGACACCACGAATGTCTATTTCGGCGACGGGATCACGCCAGTGGAGGGCGTCATCTACTCCGACCAGAACGGGATCACCACCCGCATTGGCGGTGTGGTCACGGCGGACAATCTGACGCATCACGGCGCGGGTCAGCTCCAGCTCACCAACACGGGCAACCAGATCACCGGTAACATTCAGATGAACGGAGGCACCTTGTTCGCCGACGGCGCGGGCACGCTCGGCACTGCCTCCGTTACCATCGCGGGGAATTGGCTGCAAAACAACGACGGCCAGCAGATGGCGGAAGTCCGCCTGCGCACCAACAACAACGCCAGCGCCACCTTCAACAACGCTGTCATCCTCGCGGCGGACATGCCTTATGCCCGGCTCTTCGCGGAGCGCTACACTGGCACCTCCACGGGCGGGGCCACGGTGACCATCCCCGGCCTGACCATCGGCGGCAGCACCACCCTCCAGGGCAGCTCCCTCATCGTCAACAACAGCAGCACCACCAACAGCGCCAACACCCACAGCATTGCCGTCAGTGGTGCCACCGACATTGGCGGCACGGCCCCCTTCGGCCTGCATGTGCAGTCCCAGTCGTTCATTTTGCAGGGCGCGCTTTCCTCCACCGCCCCCATCGTCAAGAGCGGTGACGGCCTCTTCACCCTGCAGGCTGACAACGCGGCCCTCAATGTGCCTGTCACCCTGAATCGTGGCACCATTCGCGGACAGGGTAACAACACGAACAACTTCTTCGGTACCGGGGACTACACGTTGAATTTTGGCACCCTGGAGATCCTCCACAACGGCGCGGGCACATACTTCAACGCCGCCGACCAGGACTTGGTCTTCGCAGGGGCGGTCACCATCAATTCCAACCGCAATGGTGGAACGAGCGCCGCCAACTACACGATCGGCACCAATAACGGCACCAACACCCTCCGCACGATCAACGGAGCCCACCTGCGCCTCAATGCCGCTTCGTTCGGTGATGACTATTATCTCGAAAGCAGGCTGATCGTGAACGACAGCGCCGCTTGGTACCAGGACAACACGGAAGTCTGGCTCCGCGACCAGCTTGTGGGCGGCGGACGACTCACCCGAACGGGCATCTGGTACACCTATTTCGACAACAACACGGCCAATGCGGACTGGCATGGAGTCCTCGACCTCCAGGCGGGCACCATCCGCATGCTACAGAGCGCGGCCACCCTGGGAGGCACCGGCAGTTCCGTGATCCTGCACCCTTCGGCCGCGCTCACCCTCCGCACCCTGGCCAATCTGGGCACGGGAGCCGGGCTGCAACTCCGCACCACCAGCGCCACAAACCTGCCGGTTCTTGGCGTGGGGCTCGCGTCTGACTTTGCCGCCGTGCTGGCTCATTACGACAGCCTCGTGCCTGTCGGGAACCGCAGCGGCGTGCTGGCTCTCGACGGCGGTCAGACGATGAACTTCGATCCCGGCATGGCCGGCTTTCAGAATGGTAACTGGTTCCTCGGTGCCAACAGCGGCAGCGGCACGCTCTCGGCCAACGCCGTGGCACCCTGGGGAGCGGGCGGCACGCAGTTCCTGCTGGGGGGCGGCAGCGCCACGATCACCCTGAATCCCGCCACAGCGGGAAGCGACCAGTTTGGCGGCGTGGGCAATCGTATGATCCTGGGATCACCCAACAACCTCTTCGGTTATGCGACGATTGTCTTTGGAGCGAATGGCAGCAACAGCTACGACGGAGGGACGCTGGTCTCGCGCGCCCGCAACATGGACAACACCTACCGGGGCGTTGTACTCAGCGTCCAGGGGGGCGCGGTCACCACCAGCACCAATTTTCGCACGCCGCTGGGCAGCGGCACGGTGGACGTGTTTGGCGAGGTGCGCATCGAGGGTGCCTCCGGCACGGCTGTGACGACAGGCGGCCTGAGCAACGCCAATACATGGGTCTTCCACCCCGCCTCACGCATCCGTTTCGACAACAACACGCCTTTCACCGGCAGCGGCACCACCGGCAACCGCGCCACGGGCACTCTCGGGGGCGGCGGCCGTTGGGCGGACAGCGTCGGCATCACTCTGGACGGTGCGGTGCTTGAGATGTTTGGTGACAATACCGACCACATCGCCAACCGCGAGATCATCGGGGATCTGACAATCTCGCGTGGAGCCGAGGTCGTGATCCGGCGCGACGCTGGAGACTGGGTCGAACTCTCTGCTGGCAACCTCACCCGCAGCGGCAGCGGCACGCTGCAGATCGCGGGCATGGTGGGCAGCACCAACACGGCCAACATGCTCGGCACCGTGGCCGGCAATGTGGACAGCGCGCTGTTCCTCGTGGCCAACGGGTTGAGCCTCATGAACAACAACATGGTCGATCCATGGATTGTGAGCCGCTTTGACAACAACTTCGTCAAGTATGACGCCACGCTCGGCTTCCAGGCCATCACCCAGGGCGGCGCGCCGGCCAATTACATCGACTCGGCGGCCGCCACGCTCGACGGTGCCGTGCTCCTCCTCAATGATGGCACGGAAATCCTCAATGCCACCGCGAATCCGGCCACGCTGGGCGCCAATCTCGACATCTACGCTCTTCGAGTGAGCCGCGACATCAACATCAGTGCCGACGGCCAGTTCCAAAACATCATCATCCGCAGCGGCGGCCTGATCCAGGCGGCCAACACGCCAACCATTGAAGCGAATCTCTTCTTCGGTGCCGCTGGCGACGGGACCGGTGAGGCGCTCATCCATGCCTCAAACAACACACTGCAAATCAACGGCCAGATTCACGCCAGCCAGGTGACCAAGTTCGGAACTGCCTTCCTGAACATCCGCAGCGCCCAGCCGCAATTCACGGGCGATTGGGTTGTCAACGGTGGTGGGTTGCAGTTCCTCACCCCAGGAGCGCCAGGCACCGGCGAAGTCATCCTCAACGGCAGCCGCATGAACGATCGTGACAACACATTGAACCTCACGGAGGTGCGCTACAACTTCAACAGCGGCACACCCGACCTGTTCGTCTGGAGCGGAGGGAAGATCACCGCCTACGATGTCAACCGCATCTATGTGCCGACAGCCAGTGATCGCCTGCAGCAGATCCCGGGCATTGATCTGCGCACCACGAACGCGGTGGCCGGAACCGGTCACGAGGGCACGCTCTTCTTCCAGGTGGACAGTTTCCGCTCCACGGTGCGCACCGGCACCGTCACGCTGCATGACCACTATCTGGTGCATGTGGAGTCGGGTTCTTTCGGCACAGGTTCCACCACCGGGGTGCAGTTCGGGGCTGGAGACGGCACGGGCGGCCTCAACAACCAGGGGCTCTTTGACCTGCGCAAAGTGGGCGATGGTGTGCTGACGCTGGGAGACAACACCACCTCCTTCACGGGCAACCGCTCCATCACCATTGGTGAAGGTGCGCTGCGTGTCCTGCACAACGGGGCCTTTGGCGGCCCGGGCAACACCGGAAACATCGAGCAGGGCGGCGCGCTGGAGATCGCCGTGGCCAACTGGACCCCTTCCGCCTCCCTCGTCCAGCAGCCCGGCTCCATTGAGCGCTGGGCGGTGGATGGGGCTCGTGGCGGCATATCTCACACGCTGCCTGCCGGTGTGCACCTCCAGATCATGCACAACCAGACCGGCGCCCGGACCATTGATCTCGATGGCGGTTCCATCATGGGCTACCTGCCGCGTGATTGGGAGCAGGTGGCGGTCATCCACACCATGGGCAGCGATATCACCATCAACCTGACCTCCGACTCCTTCCTCGGGCAGCCTTTCACCTCCAGCAACAACGGCCAGCTCGACCTTGGCCGCATTTATGACATCGGGAAGATCAACACCACCACCGGCTCCAACCCCGTTGACCCGGCCCTGCGAGGCTCCTACCTCCAGATTGACGGTGTCATCCAGGGCGCGGGCGGCCTGACTAAAATTGGCCAGGATATCATCCTGCTCAATGGTGCCAACACTTACAGCGGTGCTACCATCATCGAGGATGGCATCCTGCAGATCGGCCGGAACAACGCCCTGCCCGTCGGCACCGCTATGGTTCTGGAGACGAGCAGCGGCATGTTTGACCTCAACGGCTACAACCAGGAGGTTGGTTCGCTCAGTGGCGACGCCGGCAGCATCAACAACGGTGCTTTTGATAACAACACGCTGACCATCAATCAGGCCGGCAGCACCATTTTCAGCGGCACGATCGAGGGCAACGTCACCGTCCACAAAAAAGGTGCCGGTGAGCTTTCCTTCACACCGGTGAACGCCATGGGCGACACCACGGTGGGCAACGGCTACCGTGGCGGCACCATTCTCGAAGGCGGCAAGCTTTCCATCGCGCAGGACAGCGCCCTCGGATGGACGCAGAACGCCGTGGACGCGGACAATCTGCGCTTCACCGGCGGCACGCTCCGCGCCACCGCCGGTGTCACCCTGCACGCCAACCGCGGCGTGATGCTCGACAGCGCTGGCGGCACCATCGAAACCGACGCGGCGACCACCACCCAGGTGGCAGGTGTTGTCTCTGGCGTGGGCGGCCTCACCAAGACGGGCAGCGGCATCCTTCAGCTCAACAGCGCTGCGAACAACTACCGCGGTGCCACCAACATCGCCGAAGGCACGCTCCAGGGCGCTTCCGGGAACACGCTGTCGGCCAATTCCCGCCATGTGATCACCGGGGACACGGTCTCCGGCACGCTGGCACTGAACGGCAATGACCAGGCAATCGGCTCGCTGGCTTCCACCGGAGCCACCCAGGCGAACGCCACCGTCGCTCTCAGCAGCACGCTCACCGTGGGTGGCGACGGCACTCAGACGGCCGTCTATGCCGGCACGATCACCGGCAACACGAGCTCCATTTTCCGTGTGAATGGCAACGGAGCCGTGCAGACGCTCTCGACCATGGACAACTCGGCTCAGGTCTGGAACACCGAGGTGGCCAACGGCGTGCTGGTGCTCGCCGCCAACGCCAGACTCTCCGCAGGAACCACCGCGGTGCAGTTGGGAGTCACCGGAGTCTCCGGAGCGGACGACTATACCGGACTGCATCTGGCAGGCACCGCTTCTTTCGCCAACGACATCGTGGTGAACATGGTGAACGGAGTCGGCAGCGCCTCCATCACCTCCGCTGGTGGTGACAGCACGATCAACGGTGCCATCACCTTGAACCGCGATACCTTCATCGGCGCGGACAACGCCACACAACTGAGCCTTGTGAACACCGTGAGCGGAACAGGCCGGGTGACCGTGCTGGATGGTGGCAGCCTGCGACTGACCGCGGCGAATACCTTTGGATCGGCCGCCGGGACATCCGGCACCGCGGTGGATGGTGGCACGGTGATCCGCGCAGGCACCGTGTTGCTCGAAAATGCCGTCGGAGCGGGTTCGCAGGCGATTGAACTGGGGGATGTGACCTCCACCATCGCCACACCGGTCGATCGTGCCACCTTTACCAGCATCCTTGGCAGCGGCACCTTCAATCCGAATGGCGGAACCAATGGTTTTGGCTCCTTCGAGGGAGTCAGCACCACCTTTGATGGCAACCCCTATGGCATCGGGGATGTGGGCACGCGCCTCCTGGTGTCCGGCGAGGAGGCGAATCCCGAGCGCAATGGCATTTACACCATCACCGCCGTCAACGGCAGCACGATGACCCTCGTGCGTGCGGCAGACTACGAGACCGGCGGCCAGATCCTCTATGGCGGCCAGGTCGGTGTGACCAACGGCAGCTATGCGGGACAGACGATGTTCCAGTTTGAGGAGAACGTGGTGGTGCGAAACGAGCTCACGCAGGAGCCGATCCGCTTCCGTGCGGACGTGTTGAATGCGAATGTGGCCGCCTTGGTGAACGTCACGGGCCTCACGGTGGCCAACAACATCGACGTCAATGCCACGAACGGCACTGGCACGGCCACGCTGGGTGGCAGCACGGCACTCAGTGGTGCCTCGGACACGGGCGTCTTCTCCGGCAACATCCGCCTCCAGGACCTGTCCGCGGGCGTCTCTGAGGCGCGCACCCTCCGCCTCACCTCCAGTGTGGCCGCCACCAGCGGCACGGGCATCGTGTTTAGCGGTGTGATAGGCGAGGCCGATGCCACACCTGTCACAGGTGATGTGCTTTCCGTGATGAAAGTGGACGCTGGCGTGGCGACTCTTACCGGGGCCAATACCTACACCGGCACCACCACCGTGGCTGGCGGCACGCTTCTGGTGAGCAACACGACTGGCTCCGGCACAGGCCTCGGCTCCGTTGTCGTGGACGCTGGAACCACCCTCGGTGGCACAGGCTTCATGGCTCCTGCGGCGAACAACAGCATCACGCTCAACGGCACCTTTGCCCCAGGTTCTCTCGGCGGTGTCAGCGGCGAGGACATCTCGCTCGCTGTGAGCGGCTCGGGCAACATCTCCTTCAACGCGGCCGCCAGCTTCGAGATCTTCAGCCGCACCGCAGGTGCCAACCCTGCCAGTGCCAATGACCGCGCTGTCATCAGCGCGGCGGACTGGTCGAATATCATCTTTGGCGGCAGTTCCGTCCTCAATGTGATTGACACCACCAGCAGTTCCCTGACCTGGCAGAATGGAGACTCCTGGCAGCTCTTTGACTGGAGCGGCATCGCCACCGGCACGCCGGGGGCCTTCGCCACCCTCAATCTGCCCACGCTCGATCCCGGCCTGTTCTGGGACACCACCGGCCTCTACACCACCGGTCATATCATCGTCGCCGTGCCGGAACCCTCCCGCGCCCTGCTCCTGCTGTGCGGCCTCCTCGGTCTCCTGCTGCGCCGTCGCCGCGGCCGCTGATCATCGGTGTCTTCAACTCCCTTCCCGCCATGATCTCCGAAACGCACCCTGAGCATGCCACCACCACCGGCTCGTCCCGGTCGTCTGTCCTTCTCCCGCTGCTGCCCTATGACCGCGATTTGTGCGGGCGGCTCGCGCTTTCGCCCAAGACCTCTCCGGCGGTGAAACGCACCGCACGGCTTCTCCTGGAAATGGCGCGCTCCACGGATCTGTCTCTCAGCTCCGCGCGCACCGGGATTGGAAAGGACCGGCTGCGGCAGATCCGCCAGACGTATCTGCAGCACGGTCTGCAGGAGGTGCTGGAGCATTCCGTGGCGGAGCCGCCGCCGCCGTTTTGTCGTCAGGTGACCCTCACCGCGGAGGAGCGCGCGTTCTGCCAGCAGGTCGTTTCTTCCGGTGATCCGGAGAAGGGGCGCACGCGCCGCGCACGGGCTCTGCTCTTGCTGGAGCAGGGCCATGGCAAGGCACACGCGGCCGGGGCCACCGGCATCAGTGAGCGCACCATCGAGCGCCTCCTGGAGCGCTACCAGACCCATGGCGTGGCCGGCTGCGTGAATGATGCCGGGCGCCGGGGCCGCCCCGTTGTCTATGCCAGGGACGAGTACGTCCCCCTCATCCTTCAGATCGTGCAAGGCCAGCCGCCAGCCACGCTGCTGCGCTGGACGGTGGGCGATCTGCGCCGCATGCTGGCCCAGCACCGGCGCGAGGCGGCGGAAATCTCCGCTCCCACGTTGCGAGCGCTCGTCCACCAGGCCGGGCTGCATTTCAGGCCTTCTGCAGGCAGGCCGCGAATCCGCCCGGCTGCGCTCTCTTCCTAACTGCGGCATTGCGCCGACGCGTTTTCGCGATACTACCACTTCCCACCCGCGCGTGGATAGCTCAGTGGTAGAGCGGCTCGTTTACACCGAGTTGGTCGGGGGTTCGAATCCCTCTCCGCGCACCATGATTCCGGTCCATGCCTGCCTGCCAGATCGACGAGTACCACGATTCGCAGCTCTTGCGGGAGGAACTCGTCGCCTGGAGCGCCAACGACGTCATCTGGCCTCTTCCCGCCTCCATGTGGGAGAGGCGCCTGCGCCATTGGTGGGATGAGAATCCCTTTGCCGCCATCTCGCCGCTGCGTGGCTGGATCATGCGGCACGAGGGCCGCGTCACCGGCTTCATGGCGCTCATTCCGGCCTGCTACGCTGTGCAGGGGGAGTGCAGGGCAGCCTATGCAGCATCCACCTGGCGCGTGGACGAGGCGCATCGCAATGCCAGTCTGTCCATGCTCATGAAAATGCGCCGCCTGGCCGCCACCACGCTACTAGTGGACACCACGCCGACGCCGGACGTGCAGGTCATGCTGCAAAAAAGCGGCTGGACGCCCGCCACCTCCATCACTCGCCGTTTTGTACCCCTCGGTCTCGCCGGGCTGCCCTGGCGCGGGAAATGGCCACGGCTCTCCGCCGGCCAAAAAATCACGCGCGATCCCGCGGAGGTCCGATTCATCGCTGCGAGCTTCCAAAAGCCGGATCGCATCGAAAAATGGGTCACGCTTGAGTATTTGCGCTGGTTTGCTGCCTCGCCGATGCGCCGTCACGAGTTCATCGGCGCCATCGACAGCGTGGGATGCCTCACCAGCTACCTTTTTGTCACGCCGAAGGCCATCCGTGGCATCCCGGGCTGGATGGAAATCGACCACTTCACCACGCGTGGCGATTCTTCCGAGCTGCACGCCCTTGTCGGCGAGATCGCGCGAGATCCAGCGCTGCTCGGCCGCGAGCACTTGCTCTCGCTCGCCAGCTTTCCCGGCGATTCCTCGTGGGACACCGCGCCGGTCCTGCATCGCCGCGAGGAGCAGGTCACGCATCATTTTTCCATCCCTGCCGCGCTGAAGACGATTTCGAAGCACAGCGTGCTCGCCGAGGGCGACTGGGGGCTTTAGACGAGCTTCTCGATCACCGCGAGGAGGTGGTTCCCTGTTTCGAACGTGTCGGCGGTCATCAGATCATCGGGAATCTGCACGCCGAGTTCCTGCTCGATTTCCATCAGCAGATCAATCGAGGCCATGGAGTCGAGTCCGAGCTTGCCGAGATCCTCGTCCATCGGCACGTCGCTGCCGGGCGCGAGGAAACGGAGCTTTGGGCGGAGGATTTCCTGGAGTTTCGGGGTGAGATCAGTGGCGGTCATTTTTTGGGGGAGGGGCGATTAAACAGCACGTTGGGAATTGTGCCAGCACTGGAAAACCCACTTTTCAGTCTCCTGGCTGCCTCGGTAGGCCACTTCCCAAGGCGTCTCATGACTCAAAAAGCCGAGCAGGCTGGCGGTGAGGCCGTAAGCGCCGACGTTGGGCACGGCGAGCACGTCGCCCACCTCGACCGGTGGCATCTTCTGGCCGCGGGCGAGGCTGTCGAGCGGGCTGCACAGCGGCCCGACGACATCGGCGACGATTTCTCCGTCTCTTCGGGCAGTCAGGTTGATCAAGGTCAGAGCAGCGCGGGGGATGCGGCCGAGGCCGGACATACCGCCGAGGTGATGGATGCCGGTGTCGAGCACCACGAAGGTCTTCGAGCCGGCTTTTTTCACGTCGAGCACGGTGGTGAGCAGCGTGCCGCTGCTGGCGCAGAGATAGCGTCCACTCTCAAAACAGAGCTGCGTCTTGCCGTGAAGGGGCGAGGCTTTCCAGACGACCTCCAAAGCATCGCGCAAACCGGTCAGATCACTGCCCGCCGCATCGCTGGCATAAGGCCAGGGAAAGCCGCCGCCGACATTGGCCACCTCACACTCGAAGCCGAGTGCCGTGCTGACTCGCGAAGCGGTATCGAGGGCGCATTGCGTGTTCCTGGCCAGCGCCTCCACCGAGGCGACCTGCGTGCCGAAATAGACATGCACGCCGTTGATGGTGAGGTTGGGCAGCTTCAGACGTTCCGCCGCGCCTTCAGCAAGCAGCAGCGCCTCATCGAAGCCGAACTGGCTCTCGACGCCGCTCATGGCCAATCGGGCATCAGGAGCCTGCTGCGGGTTCACGCGGAGCATCGCGGTGATATTCACACCGGCCTTCACGGCCATCTGGGAAAGTCGCGCTGCGTCGGTGAAGCTCTCACAGGAAAAATGTCGCACGCCGTTCTCCAGCATGCGGGCGATCATCTTCTCGGATTTACCCGGACCACCAAAAACGATGCCATCGGTGAAGCCCGCGTTCTGCGCCGCACGCAATTCGCCGTCGGAGGTGATCTCCGCCCGCACGCCCTGCTCACGCAGTTCACGGGCGATGGCGGGCAGCGGGTTGGCTTTGAACGAGTAGTAGAGCCGCGAACCCTCCGGCAGCTCGCGTTTCAAGGTCACGGCCCGCGCCTTCACGGCATCGAGATCATAGGCAAACAACGGCGAGCCGTGCTTTTCGATCAGTTGGCGGGCGAGGTCGGCATTCATGGCTCAAAGCATGGCCCGGAGGGCTTTTCGATCGACTTTCTGGTTTCCGGTCTTCGGCAGTTCAGGCAGCAAAAACACGCGATTGGGCACTTTGGCGGGTTCGAGCTTCAAACTGAGGGCCTGGATGATTTTTGGCTCGTCGAGCGAGGCCTCGGAGACACTCACAAACAGGCAGAGCAGGTCCTTCGCCTCGTCTTTGACGCAGCCGGCGGCCACGATGCCCAGGATCCGGCAGGCTTCCTCCTCGACCTCGGCCGGGCTGAGGCGATGGCCTTTGTGTTTGATGAGGAAATCACTGCGCCCATGGAAGTGCAGGAAGCCCTCGGCATCCACGCTGCCGAAATCGCCGCTCACCAACACACGCGAGTGCCCTTCCCCGATGAAGCGGTAGCGTTTCGCCGTCTCTTCCGGTGCCCGCCAGTAGCCGAGCGCCAGATGACGGCCACGCACGCAGAGCTCGCCGGTCTCGCCGGGAGGCAGGCGGTTGCCATTTGCGTCGATGGCAAAGACCTCCGTGCCATCGAGCGGTCGGCCGACGGACTCGGGCTTGGCCTCGAGCTCCTCCGGCTGGAGGATGGAGACGCGTTTGCACTCGGTGAGGCCATACATGGGATGCAAGCGGGCCTGAGGGAAAAGCTCGCGCAGGCTGGCGATGTAGCTTTGTGGCAAGTGATCGCCGGTGTTGGTGATGACACGCATCTTTGGCAGCGGCACGGGGCGATAGCGCTGCATCTTGATGAGCCCGCCGAACAAGGTCGGCACGCCCGGCAGCACGCTGATCTCCTGCGCCGCCAGGATGCGAGGCAGCTCCGGCCCGGCCATTTCCGGCCTGCCGATGAAGACACTGGCCCCGGCGATGGCCGCGTAGAAGAGTTGGTAGAGGCCGTAATCGAAGCTCAGCGGCAGAAAGATCGCCACGCGGTCCTCGGCCCGGTATTGCAGCCTCGCCTGGATGGCGGCGGAGACGAAGTGGACATTGTCATGGGTCAAGATCACGCCCCGCGGCGTGCCGGTGGAGCCGGAGGTGAAGACGAGAAAGGCTGGATCAATGTCGAGCCCCGGGAACGGTACGCGCTTTGGCTCAGGCTCGGCGATCAGTTCGGCAAAACCCTTACCATCCGCCCACACGAGCGGTGTCTGGCCAAACTCGTCTTTCAGCGCGGCTGTGGCGGTTTCGAGCATCCCGAGCCTGGGCTCGGTTTGATCCAAAATGCGGCGCAGGCCCTCGGGCTTCAGTTGTGGATGCAGCACCACGGAGATGGCACCGACCTGGGCCACGGCAAAAAACATGAGCACGGTCTCGATGCGGTTCTCCGTGACCATCACCACGCGGTCGCCCCGGCCAACGCCATGCTGGTTCAACCACGCCGCGATGCTGGCGACACGCCGCCAGGTCTCCGCGTAGGTCAGCTCCAGCGTGCCATCGCGCAGGTAGAGGCGCTCCGGCCACTGGCGGGCACCTTCCCGCACGTAGGCGGCCAGGCACCACGCGGCGTGCGGGCCGTCGAGCTCGGTCGGAGGCAGGGAGTGGGTCAAAAAGCGCGTCGTCGGCATGGGCAATGCCGGAAACGGTAAGGGGCGCGAATTCCGGGCGCAACTGCCGTGGTCGCTTTTTCAGGCGGTCATTTCCGGACGGGGTCACCCATCGTCATGTAGGTGCGGCCTTTGCGGCTGCCATCGAAGGGGTTGAAGGTTTCGATTTTCATCTCCTTGAGCGTCGTGGCGCCGTCCACCTTCTGCACCTTGGTCACCTGGAAACGCTTCACGAGCTTGCTGTTGAAGTCGTAGGCCTCCATCTTGGCCGCGCCGCCGCTTTCCTGATGCACCCAGATATCGACGGTCCAGTAGGGGCCTTCGCGCTTCGCGCTGGGATTGGTGACGCGGACTTTCCAGCACTTTTGCAGGCTCACGCGGTCCTCGCCCATGTGTTGAGGGCGCGGCCAGTAGAGAAAGGCCAGCGAGAGGTCCTGGTAGTTCAGCTCCATGTTCCGCACCTTGTTTCCCATCTGGGAGGCGGGCACCACGGCGGAGCCGCCGGGTTTCACCTGGTACAGTGTGGCCGGGGTGGTGTTGAGATCGAGGTGGATGATCTCCGGCGGCTGGTTTTTGAAGCGGAACCGCATGACCTGCTTTTCCATGTTCAGCTCCATCGGCTCGACTTTCCCCGTGGCGTCATCGCGCAGCACGCCGTCCATTTTGTGGTTTTGCAGCGCGTAGCTGAGGCGCACGATGCGCAGGATCTGCTCGGCGGTTTTCGGCTGCGCGTCGGCGGCGCGGAGCAGGCAGGCAGAGGCGAACAGGCAGAGGAGCGTGAGTCGTTTCATTGGGGGCGATGGATGAGGAGCGACGCTTTGACAGCGCGCGGCCTCCTCTATTCAATGAGCGCATCCTTCATGCGGCGCCAGCGCTTTCTCTTCATCGCCCTCGGCCTGCTCACGCTCTGGCGCTGGGCGCTGCTGCCGACGCTGGAACTCGCGCCCGGTGAGGCCGCTGCAGCGCTGGCGGCCGGGCATGATGCGCCTCTGGTCTCGTGGCTGGCGAAGGCGGGCACGGCGATGTTTGGCAAGGGCGAGTTCGGCGCGCGTTTCTTCGCGCCGTTGCTGGCGCTTCTGGCCTCGCTGGCGGTGTGGCGGTTCACGCGCGGGCTGTTTGATCCGATGATCGCGGGCTGGGCGGTGGTCGTTTTGAATGTGCTGCCGGCCTTCAACCTGGCCGCCATCACGCTCACACCGGGCACGTTGCTGTTTTTCCTCACGGCGGTGGCGCTGTTGTGCCTGCGCACGGCCCTGCTGCACGCGCATCCGTTGCACGGGGCATGGTTTGCCACCGCCGCGTGTGCCGCGGGGGCGGTCTTCGCGGCTCCGCCGGGGGTGGCGCTGATGGCGGGCATCCTCACGGCGCTCGCCTGGCCGCGGCGGCTGCGCCATCATCTCAAAGCGCCCGGCTTCATGGTCATCGCGAGCGCGTGGGGCGCGGCGGTGCTGCTCTGGGCGGTCTTTCAACATCGAAACGGCTGGCCGCTGTTTGAAACGCCCGCCTGGAGGCCTGCGCTGGCCTTCGTGCCGAATTTGTTCCGTTGGATCGTGCTGGGATCGCCTGTGCTGCTGATGCTGGTCGTGCTGGTGGCGCGCCTTGTCGCGCCGAACGCGGCGCTGGTGGGCATTAGGGCGATGCCGCTGGCCTTTTTGCTGCCGATGGCGGCGCTCGACCTTTTTTATGGCCCATGGGATGGCTGGCCGGACACCGGCGGCGCGGCGTGGCTGCTGCCGGCGGCCATTGTGCTGGCGCATCAGGGCGCGGTGTTTGGCGCGCTGCCCAGCGAGCAGAAAATCAGCCTGCGCACCATCGCCATCGTGTGCGCGGCGCTGCAGAGCGCCTTTATCATGCAGAGCGATCTGCCGCGCACACTGGGCCTGCCGTGGCGATTCACGGGCAAAGTGCCGCCACACACGGAATGGAGCCGTTTTTTCATCGCGGAGCCTTCCGCGGTCATGCGCGGCTGGCGGGAGAGCGCTCGGCTTTTCGACGCCGCGTTGGAAAAGGCCCCGAAAGCCTTCGCGGTGGCCTCCAACGCCCAAATGGCCGCCGCGCTCGAGTTTTACACGAGAAGCGGCGTGCGCGTTTGGGATCTCGTGCAGGCTTCACAAGGCTCCGACGCCGCTTTTCGGGGTCGTGACGCTGTTTTCATCACAGACGATCCGGCCGCCACCGCGCCGCCGCCGGAGCTGGCGCGGCGGTTTGCGTCCTGGAATCTGCTTTCCGTGGCGCGTGTGATGCACGCGGGCAACGAGGTGCGCTGGCTGAAAATCTTCTCTTGCCACGACTTCCGCCCGCCCGAACTCTAGGTGTCCCATGCCCGCCAGCCCCGCCCTTTCCGTCGTCGTCCCTCTTTATAATGAGGAAGGCAATGTCGCGGAGCTGCAGCGCCAGATTGAGGCCGCGCTCTCACATCTCGACTATGAGATCGTGCTCGTCGATGACGGCTCCACCGACAACACGCTGGCCAACATCCCCGGCGGCGCGCGCGTGCGCGTGCTTCAGCTGGAGAAAAACAGCGGCCAGAGCGCCGCCATGCACGCCGGCATCCACAACGCACGCGGCGATGTCATCGCCACGCTCGATGGCGACCTGCAAAACGACCCCGCGGACATTCCCGCGATGCTCACCATGCTCAATCAAGGCTGGGACCTCGTCTGCGGCTACCGCCAGCGGCGCAAGGACACCGCCTTCAAGCGTCTGCAAAGCCGCGTCGCCAACGCCGTGCGCGCGCGCTTCGTGGGCGACGGCGTGCGTGACACCGGCTGCACGCTGAAGGTCATGCGGCGCGACTGCCGTGAGGCGCTGCTGCTTTTCAACGGCATGCACCGCTTCATTCCCGCCCTCATCCGAAACATGGGCTGGCGCGTTACGGAGATGCCCGTGAACCACCGCCCGCGCGTCAGCGGCGTGAGCAAATACGGCTTCGGCAACCGCGCCTGGCGTGCCACGATGGACATGTTCGGCGTGCGCTGGCTGAACAGCCGCCGGACGCGGTATCGGATCAAAGAGTCGTGAAGGTTGCGGCTCTGGACCACCCAGAACCGGCTGAAGCCGGGACTACAATACTCCAGCACTCCACCACTCCGATGCCCCGGTGTTTTTCCATCTTGACCAAAGTGCCCGCGCTCATGCATGCTGCGCGCCACGTCACCACGGATGAATCTCCGCGAACAGCTCCGAAACATTTTACCTGAAATCCTTCCGGATGATCCGGCGGACTCCATCAAGGGCACGGAGCTCATCCGTCTCGTGCGTCTGCGCCTCGGCGAGGGCTACAGCGACGCCACGCTGCGCTACCATTTCTCGATCCTCAGCTACGATCCCACCTCGCCCATTGCGAAGGTGGACCAGGGCCAGGGCTACTATCAGCGGCAGAAAAAAGGCGCGGGCGCGAACGGCGCGACGCGCCAGAGCTTCTTCGATGACGCGAGCGAGGGCGACCAGGCGTGGTCGCGCTACCTGCGGCTCGTGGCGATTTATGAGCGGCTGTGCATGCTGCGCGGGCGCTATCCTTTCCTGCTGAACCGCAACAGCAGCGGCGCGCCCAGCATGGAGGGCGAGTGGGATGTGCCCGATCTCGTCGTGGCGGAGTGGGACCTCGATCCCGCCGCCGAGGACGGCGCGCGCTTTGACGAGGGCATGATGAATCTGCGCCGCCATCTCGGCGGGCCGGAGGTCAGCCTCGCCGGCGTGCAGCTCAAGCTCGGCCTCACCTTCGACACCTTCAGCGCGGAATTCTTCCAGGCGCTTAGCGCCACGCGCTGGGCGCTGCAGAGCGAGCTCGTCATCGCGGAGCCGATGGAGGACGAGGTGCTCGTCGATGCGCTGCGCAGCCTGGGGCACCAGTTCGGCGTCGGCATCAGCACACTGGGCATTCACATGGCGCAGCTCGATGCGCTGCCTTCCGCCAAGGAAATCCGTGCCATGCCCGCGGATGCCTTCGAGCACGTCCACAACCGCCTGCGCATCCAGAAGATCACCATCGCCACCCCGCGCCACACGATCGACTGGCAGTCCCTCTCCGCGCTGCGCAAAAAACACGAGCCCGTGGCCGAGATGGTCCGCTGGCTCTCCGACTGCCTCGCGAAACGCCAGCCGGAGTGGGCGGGTGGTGTGGTGAGGTAAATCACGATCTCACCGTGTCGCTCCATGTAGGGTCTGGGTCGCCAAGACCAATCAGATGACGGATTTCCCAAGTCCATTGCTCGAAAAGTGAAGCCGAACCTGAAGTCGGAGGTGTTCCAGATCTCAAGTGCATCCCCACTTGGAACCGCTCGCCTTGCCGGTCCCGAGGGACTTTGACACTGAATTCAACGCTCCCACCGGGTGCGATTTTCTGCATGCGTGCCCCATTACCGCACCCAGCACCAAGATGCTCCTTCCACCCGTTTGCCGTCCAAGTGCGGAGCTGGACAAAAGGATTCGTAACGGCGTAGCCGAGGAAACATGCAGGTTGAGTCCCCTCATTCACAATTTTAAAAACTGCTTCCCGCCCATCGCGACCTTCTTCAAACCTCTGAAACTCAATGCGCGGCACTGGTGAAACCCACCGCCAACCTGCAAATCCTGCGGCACAGACGAGAATCAGAATGATGCCCCACTTTTTCATGCCACGAGCCTACCACCCCGCTCTCCCAGCGTAAACGCCCCTTTCGCTTGCCGCATTATCACTGGAAATGCCGCCCCGGCTCGCCCACTTAGGCGGCCATGCCTTTTTCCCGCCTCATCCCGCTGTCCGTCCTTGCCGCCACGTTCGCGGCGGCGCAGCCGGCGTCGGAACTCGTGAATCCGCCGGGCAAGCCCACGCTCGACCAGCTCAAGGCCGCCGCGATCGAGGCCGAGACGAGGCTGCCCGAGGCGAAATCCGACCCGAAGGGCTACTTTGATCTCAGCGACGCACGGCGCGAGCGCCTCACGCAGTTCCTGCCCCGCACGCTTCTGAAGCTCGAGCGGCGGGAGCGTGTCCACATCGTCGTGCTCGGCGACAGCATGCTCGGCGGCGCGCAGGCGGAGGGCGGTGCGGATCCGCTCCTGGCCGCCTTTCCCGGCGTGTTCGCGAAATATCTCGCAAACCAGTTTTACTTCACTGGCGGCGTCCGTGTGGCACGCCCCGGCTCCACCTTCGCGCCCAAGGAGCGCGCCGTGATCGGACCGGAGATCGTCCTGCAGCCCGTCGCCGCCGCCAGCATGGTGCAGGCCACGGCCGCGCTCACGAGCGAGGGCTTCCAGGGCATGCCGGACCTCGTGCTGGTGGCGCTCGGGTTCGAGGACGGTCTATCCGGCACGCCGCTGGCGGATGTCGAGAGCGGCCTGCGTGGCGTCATCGGCGCGGCGCGCGCAAAAAGGATCGAGGTCGTCGTCGCCGGGCCGATGCTTCAGGCAGCGGAGCCTGCGGAGGCCAGTCTGGCGCTGACACGTGGCGTCTCCAGCCTGTTGCAGGAGGTTTCTGCCGATGAAAAGGTGCTCTTCGCCGATCTCGGAGACCTTTCACGTCTCATCGCGCCGCCGGAGGGGCTGTCGGAGGCGCATCGCAGCTTTCCCGTGATTGCGCGCCAGTATCAGACGCTGCTGCATGTCGAGCCGGGGGATTCCATCTCCCTGGCGACCAACGGACTGCATCAAGCCATGGGGGCCATTCTTTTTGAGGACATCATGGACGGCGCGCCCTCTGTGCCATGGGAGATCACCCAGGCTGCCGGCCGGTCCACAGGCGCGGACAAGCACCAGCTCACCGCCGCCTTGAAAAACACGGGCCAAACACCGCTCGTGCTCAACGTGCTGCCGCTGCTCACGACCACCTGCAAGCCGCAGGACGCCAGCCCGGAACTGCAGCTCCCGCCAGGCGGCGGCGAAAACCTCTCCGTCACCTACACGCTCCCGCAAGCACCAGATGACACCGTGTTGCGGCTGCCGCTGCTCGTCATTTCAGGCAGCCAGGCCCGCATCCAGGATGTGACCGTGCCTGTGGTGCCCTTGAGCGTCGCCATCACTTCCCGGACCACCTTCAACCACGAGGGCGTCTTCAATCCCGGCTTTGACATCATCAACGCGGACAAGGACAGGGCCGTCTGTGCCTGGACGCTCGACTTTCAGGGACGGAAATTCACCGGAAAGCTCGATCTGGCCGCCGACTCGCACGAGTCGCCGGATCTGAAGCTCGACCTCGGGCTGAAGGCGGACGCGCCCTATCGTCAAAATCTCGCCCTGAAGCTCCAAATCGACCTCGGAGGCCAGAAACGCGACTTCACCCGCCAGATGGAGATCGTGCGCAATTTGGGCCTCAAGCAGCCTGTGCCGCTCAGCACCGCGGATGGTGGTGAATCCGCTGTGACGATCCGCTTCGAGGCGGACAGCCAGAAGCTCTTCCTCATCTGCGACCTGAACGGCCTCGACCTCGTGGACGATGACACCGGCCGCGCCTTTGACGCCACCTTGAACCTCGACGCACGCCGTTACGGCCAGCGCCTCACGCCCGGTGCCACCGCTGGCATCCGCATTCATGGCAAAGCCGCCGATGGCGACGCCACAGTCGAAAAGCTCGCCGTCTGGGCCTTCGGCACCGGCTACGCGGCGAACTACGACGAAAAAGAGATCACCGCCAGGCTCGCCAGCATGCCCGATGGCAAACGCCACCTCACCATCTCCCTCCCGCGTGCCTACCTCTATGATCACGAATGGGCGCTAGGGAACGGCAACAGCCAGCTCGGCGTGAACTTCACCCTCCGCGCCGCCGGCCGCCGCCTCTCGCTCACGCATTCCAACCGCCACCCCGACGACGCCGAGTCCCTCGCCGTTCTCGAACTCACGGACAAACCCACGCTGCGTGCGACGGTGCGGGTGGAGTAGGCAAAGTAGAACAGGCTTCCCACCGTCCAAAACACGTTCAGCCCGAAAAAGCCACTCGAACGTATTCCCATTTTCCTGCATGTCCGAACGCCCCAAGACTGAAGAACGCGCGAGCAAAAAACTTTGGGACAGCGCCGCCTGGCGTGACGCCGGTTTTTTCCTCCATTACCTGCGGCCTCACTTCAATGTCTTCATCCCCGCGCTCATCGCGCTCGCGATCACCGGCGGGCTCACGGTCTTTTTCATCAAGGAGCTCACCGCGCTGGCCGGGAAGGGCATCGGCGGAGCCTCCGGGCCGGAATGGATGACCGAACTGCACGACACCTGCTGGTTCCTCGTCGCGCTTGTCGGCACGCAGGCCTTCATCGCCTTCTGGCGCATCCTGTTGTTCGCCAAGGCATCCGAACGCGCGCTCGCGGCGCTCCGGCTCGACACCTTCGGCAAGATCATCCGCCTGCCGATGGGCATCTTGAACGCGCGCCGCGTCGGCGAGCTGGCCTCCCGCCTCGCCAACGACGTGGAGGCCATGCGCGAGACGCTCGTCGTCACCATCCCGATGCTCATCCGGCACACGGTCATGCTTTCCATCTGCCTCGTGCTTATTTTGCAGATGAGTGTGAAGCTCTCGCTCTTCATGGTCGGCACCATCCCGGTCGTCATCGTGCTCATCGCCGTCTTTGGCGCACGCATCCGCAAACTGACTCGCAAAGCCCAGGACAACCTCGCCGCCACACAGGTTGTCGTCGATGAGACGCTGCAAAGCATCATCAGCGTGAAGGCCTTCCGCAACGAGGCCCACGAGATCGCCCGTTACGACAAAAACCTTGGTGAATACCTGCGTACCGTCATCCGCGCCGCGGCGCCGCGCGCTTCCTTCATCTCCTTCATCATCTTCGCTTTCAGCGCAGCGCTGATCCTCGTCACCTGGTTCGCCATGCGCATGCTGGAGCACCACGAGATCGGCAGGGACGAGCTCACGCAGTTTGCCGGCCTCAGCGGCATGATTGCCGCCTCCTTCATGCAGTTTCCGGAGCTCATCACCCAGCTCCAGCGCGCCCTTGGCGCCACGGAGCGCGTGCGCGAGCTGCTCAAAGATGAAACCGAGCCCGACGACAGCGCTGGAGCCTCAACCGTGCGTTTCAAGGGCGAAATCGAAATGCGCGGCGTCCAGTTCGCCTACCCCACGCGCCCGGATGTCACCGTGCTGCGTGATTTCAACCTCGCGGCGAAAGCGGGCCAGCGCATCGCCCTCGTCGGTCCCAGCGGCAGCGGCAAATCGACCAGCATCGCCCTTCTCTTCCGCTTCTACGAGCCCACCAGTGGCGAAATCCTCATCGATGGCCGCCCCATTCGCGAGCTCTCGCTCACCACGCTGCGCCGGAACCTCGCCCTCGTGCCGCAGGAGGTGCTTCTTTTCGGCGGAAGCATCCAGGAAAACATCGCCTACGGCCGCCCCGGAGCCAGCGAGGACGAGATCATCACCGCCGCGCGCAAGGCGAACGCGCACGACTTCATCACCAAGCTGCCGGAAGGCTACCGCACCATCGTGGGCGACCGCGGCACGCAGCTCAGCGGCGGCCAGCGCCAGCGCATCGCCATCGCCCGCGCCATCCTTGCTGATCCGGCCATTCTCATCCTCGACGAGGCCACCAGCAGCCTCGACGCCGAAAGCGAGCGCCTTGTGCAGGACGCGCTCGACAAGCTGATGGAAAACCGCACCAGCATCATCATCGCCCACCGCCTCAGCACCGTCCGCCGCTGCGATCAGATCCTCGCCATGTCCGGCGGCGCCATCCTCGAACGCGGCACCCACGACGAACTCGTGAACAAACCCGGCGGCCTCTACAGCTCGTTGGCGAAGCTGCAGTTGGAGTAGACCCCTTCGCCACCGTCTCAAAACCGCACCACGCACACCCCATAGTCCAGCAGCGGCCTTCCGGTGTCTGTCGTCGCGCGGAAACGCTGCGGAATCTGCTAATACTGCACCCGCCGTGCCCATCCTCCGGGCTCATCAGTTGCACCGCCCCGAGATCCCACAACACTCACAGGTGTTTCGACATGCTGTCCACCTTCACCCCAACCTCTTCGCGGGTTCCGTCGGCGAAAGGTAAGCACCCGGCGCCAGCTCCTTCAGCGCCCTGTAACGCACCGGGTCCGCCATGGCCTCCTGAAGCTGCACCGGGCTCGAAAACTCCACCACCGGCACCGGCGGCGCAGGATCAGGACGAAGATGCTCAGCACTCAACCGCCACTCACACGCCGCCCCCAAACCTCTCCTTCACTGCCACAAAAGAGCGATGCAAGCCCCAGGAGTTCGGCAATCCCACGCCACCATATTCTGGCTGACATACGCTGATTGCACAGTTCAAGCTGCATGGGCGAGTCCGGCCAACTTTCGATCAAGCTTTTCATGATGAGTCTGGTTGGAGAAATCCTTCAGGCAGTCGTAGCACGCTGTCTCGCAGGTGCATGACTCCACAAGTTGGGCGGCCGCGGAGATGACTTCATCCCAGCGCTCAGCAGCTTGTGTCACCAGGCCTGCTCCGCCGGGTGCTTTGTCGAAGAGAATGATCTCATCCCCGCCGCCTGAGGTGCTGCGGCGGAAACTGACACCGACTTCGTTCAGATCGAGTTCAAGCACTTTGCAGACGCCTCGGTGAATCGCATAGCCTAGCGACTCGCGTGATGGCGCGGATTGAGACGGCTGAGCGATCAGACAGAAGGACTCAAAGACGTGCCCGTAGGCTACAGGCCATGACTTACCTGGTTCCGCAGTGCATTTCTCTTTGCCGCGAAATGCGGGAAGGAATCGCAGCCACCGATGGGCGAATGTAGATGCGCCAGCATGCCCCACGGGCTCGCTGCGACCACAGAGGCGGCAGAGATGGAAGCCATTGTTCCCTGGGCCGCTGTTATAGCGGAACAGCTTCCCATTTTTCTTGATGCCTACCTTAAAGTCAGGGTGAACAGCAAAGGAGACGCCTTCGAGCGTGTCGATGAAATGTGTCAAACCCTGGCGTTGGCGTATTGGCTTCGAACGTCCGAAAGATTCTTTCGCATTCTTGTCGTGCAGGAATGCAACGGGTTGAATGAAGCGGCGGAATGCAGGCACATTGACCGCCCGACTGCAGGCAGGGCAATTGTCACCCAGTGCGGCCTTCAGCTTCTCTTTCGTCAACTCCGTGCGCACGAGCTGGCAGTTGGGGCAACGCCAGAACCACTCGGAGGAGGGCATTTCCTTGCGTGTGGAAAAGAACAACCCGCCGCTGGTGTAGAGCTGCTTACGCGCGACGACCTGCGCTCCGGGCGCAAACTCGGCAATAGCCTGGCCGCGATCACGACTGAGATCGACCTCGCTTTCGGAATAGCGGTCGGTCTTGGTCACCAACTCCACGACATCTAGCGGGAAAGCGTAACGTGGCAGGAAGCCACGCTTGGCGAGGATGCTGATCAGATCGGCTTTGAGAATGGACTGAATCGCGCGCTCGGATTCGCCGGTAGCCTCGCCTTTGTTGTGGCGTTCTTTCCGCTCGTCCATGAGTGCAAGCAGATCGTCTTCGGCCTCTTTTATACGGCTCTGGAAACTATCGAGACAAGCTGCTCGCGCCTTATCCCATCCACCCACGGATTCAACGAGCACGTCCAACGGGGTCGCAGTTGCCCCATCAATGATCACGCTCTGCATGACCTGATGCAGATCGAGAACAATGGTCGCAGTATCCTTGGAGAACCACGCAGAAGGAAGACCTGTGCGCACCTCCGCGCTCAAACACACGCCGAGCGGGATTTGCTGCCGCCGAGCCAAGATATTGAGCAGCGGCAACGATGAACGCAGAGCAGCCGCGAAGAAGACGGCATTGATGTGCCTTTGAGCGAGATGCGCGTTGCCAAGGAATACGGTTGGCGGGTTCACCGTGCCAGCCATCAGCCGTGCGCCAGGTTCTCGCCAGCAGTCGAGATCATACTTGGTGCCCTTGCACAAGGTCACGCACACGGCGTTCCGATCCGCGCCACGTCCAGCGCGTCCCACACGCTGTATGTAGGATGCGGCGCTGGGTGGGGCGTTGCGCAGCAGCACCTTCTGCAAGTCACCAATATTGATGCCCATTTCAAAAGTCGTCGTGGAACTCAAGAGATTCACACCCGCACCTCGGAAGTCTTCTTCCACGATGGCCGCCACATCCTTCGCGATCTGGGCCGTGTGCTCCTCAGCAGCCAGCGATTGAAATGGCACATCGCTCTGGTCAGACACCCAACGTGCGACCAAACGATCATCGTCCGAGATTGCATTCATCGGTTGCAGCACTCCCTGGCACTGCTTCTTCGGACACACGTTGTTGAAGTTCCAACCTGTGATGGTCTGGCAGGTGTTACAGCAGTAGCGTGAAGCTGGCACGTCCAGATACATTAGGGAAGGAAGCAGTTGCCAGAGGTCTCCTGTGCCCTGGCGCAATGTAGCGGTCCTCGTCATCGCATCCCACAGCTCGCCTGCGACGGTGCATGCCTCCGCGATAGATAGTTTGAGCGCACGGCTCAGATAGTTGGTGAACTCGTTACCCTGCGTGCTGGTGCTGGCGGAGACAAACCCTTCGGCGTTCTTGAGACCGCCCTTCTCCCGGGCAAGGAAAATGTCCGCCGTCACACGGCCAAATGCTTCGTCTTTAAGGTTCACACCCTCAGGCAGTCGAAAAGCCTTCCGCTTTCGTGCAAAGCCAAAAATCGTTTGCAGCAGTGGTTCCGCCTCGTTTGCCGACACGCCATGCTTGGCAAGAACATCGGTCAGCGCCTTGGATTTCGTGGCGTCAAGATCATAGCGCACACGCAAGGCCCCAAAATCTTCAGCGCTATCCCGCGCGGAGTCAGGCACCCCAAAATAGGCGAACACCTGTGCTAGGAAAAAGTGCTTCCAATTCACGTCATCGCCTTCAGGTCGCACGGAGGAGGCAAGCAACAACACCTGCTCCTGGGGCAAAATCTTCTCGATCTCCTGCTTCGCCAGCGCATCGGCTACTTGAGTAAAGCGCATCGCTTTGCCACTTGCTCGCACGATGCGGCAAATTGCGCGGCCCAAGTCCCACGGAAACATCTCATCCTCTAGCAACGCGGGAAACGCTGCGGCTTTCTGACGCTGATCCGCGAAGCACAACAGTTTCCGCACCTGCCAACGCTCCTTCGGCAGCCACGGTGACACATCGAAGTGCGCGAACGGAATGGCCGCCGCGAGACCAGCTTCGTCTTCGGACTCTTGGAAACGGCGAACGGGCTCAATCCCCATCGTGTTTCGAGCTAGGCAGTTCGGACACTGGCCCAGTGTGTGTTTCAATTCACTTTCCAAAGTCTCGCTGCGATCGTTCGGGCACTGACGGTGGAAAATATTGATCTCTCGGGGATGTGCAGATTGCCCGCACTGGCAGGCATCCGTGGTGCTTTGAACCCGCTTGCCACATCCCGCGCACCATTGGGCATCGTCAGGATTGAATACGAGCTTCGCGTTTTCACGGTCTTCCTCACTATCCGCTGCCGGACGCGGGTAGGGCATCTCGGGTGTGATCGAGAAATAGGTGTAGAAACTGTCAGACGCCCAGCCTAGCTCGGTGTCGAACGAGTCATGGCTTGGCGGTGGTTGCGATGACTCACCAGTCTCGCGTTCCGTCCGCTTTCTTGTCGGGCCGAGATCACGCAGAGCACCATAGAGCCAGCCGCAGCGGCGACATGTCACCAGTTCGACGAGCTTCGATGCTTTGCCGGCAGCATGACAGTGCGGGCATAGACCTTCAGGCGTGACATCATCCACAAGTCGAGAAGCGAAGACCGCTGGCACACTGCCATGCCGACCAGGGCAATCTTCCCGCAGGCAGGCGTGCAGTCCATCTTGTGCTCGGAGGAAGTAGTGCAGCCGCGTGGGTAGGAGTGCTTCGTGGCCTGCTTGGGTTTCGTCCGCAGTTGCCACCAGGGCCAGCAAAGCAGACAAGCCCGCCTCACGGTCCGGCGAACTGCCAAACAAGCGGGCGGCCACCTCTTGAAATTTCGCAGGCTTACGCAGGATCTCGCTGCGAAGTTTGAAGACGTGTTCATCATCTTCTAGGTATTCACGAAGGCTGGAGGAACCATGGACAGGTAGCGCGGCGAGAGCGGCAGCGGGGTTGCCTGGATCGATGGCACTTGCTGCGGTGATGTAATCAGCCGCAGTCAGAGTATGGGGCTTAGCAGGTCTTGCAATTTCGCGCGGAGTTCCGTAGATCAAACCGTCGGCAGTGAAGTCCTCGCCGAACAATCCCGATGCGAATCGCCCCACACGCTCCGTGCTGCCGGGTTTATTGGGGTCGCCCAAGGTCGCAGAAGTGGCGATGCAGGTGGGCTTCACAGCTCCTAGCCTGTCTTTTAGACGTCTGAGCAGAAACGCGATCTCCGTCGCCTGCACACTTCGGTAAGCATGGGCCTCATCGAGCACGATGAATTTTAACCGCGCCCCCTCAAACACCGGTGCGTCCACTGGACGCACGAGTAGGTACTCAAGCATAGAAAAATTCGTCACCAGAATGTGGGGTGGGCTCTGGCGAATCGCCGCCCGATGACGTAGATGATTCGGCGTTGCTTTGGCTTTCGTAAGCTCGCGATGAAACTCCTCGTTTGCCGCATCTTCAAGCAAGTCAGCCTCAACCTTGCCTTTCATACGAGCACGGCAAGCCTCGCGCATCCGGCTTTCGTAGTCTTTCTGGTCGTTTGGGGTTTGCCCTGTGAACCGGGCAAAGGTGATGCGTGGATGGGCGGCCAGCAGTCGTTCCCAATCCTGTAGCTGGTCATTCACCAAAGCGTTGAGAGGGTAGATGATGATGGCACGCAGCCCGGGTGATGCGTCACGGATGAGATCATCCAGGATCGGCAGTTGAAAGCAGCGCGTCTTGCCACTGCTGGTTCCTGTGGCCACCACCACGTTCTGTCCCGCAAGCACGCGCTGCAGTGCATCGCTCTGATGCTTGTAAAGAGGCCGCCCACCCATGACCTCGCGGATCGTGGCTTTGGTCTGTTCGTGCAAAGGCAGCACATCCAGCGAGTCTCCACTGGCATAGCTCGTCGCGGCTTCGAGGAAGGGGCCATTGATGAGCTGATCAGGCTGTTCGAGAAAGCCATTCCACTGATTTTTGATCCCCTGAAAATGTGGATGCACATGATACTGCGAACGCAGCATGGCGGTGAATTTGGCGACGACTTCGCTGTTAAAGCGATGAGTTAACGGGTCCATAAATTTGCTGACATGATTCTGATGGAGTGTCGGTGGCACAGACACCTGAGCTTTTGATCCGAATCACCCTCAAGGCTGTATATGGCTTCAAGACATGGCGGGTATCCACGCTCCTGAAAAGCCCTGATCTTTTTCAAAGGCTCCATTTGGCTCAAAACTGGGTAGATCGCTGTTGTGAGACCTGCGTATCGCATAACGAAGCGGCCATTTGCGTAGCCTCCGAAGTGAACTCGATTCTCAAAGTCGGTCCACCTCTGTCCACGCTGAGCCATCATTCCCAATCGCTCGATTTTAACAAAAGCCCAGCGGTTGAGCGAACACCCACCCTTTCCAGTGTGCATCATCTCATGGGCGATAACGATCTCTTCCCAGGTTGCATAATCTTGGGTCGCCGAGAGCAAGAACCAAGGCATGTAGTCCTCATAAACCACCCAAAGCTTTTTCAGATGATCTTCCCGTAATGAGCGGCCTTTAATGAGGCGCACGACTGGTGAATCACCGAATGGAATGACTCCCTGTTTCGTGGACTGGAGCTTCACAGACAAGGGTTGAATTGGTTCGGGCTCCGGTTCACGGGTCTGCTGCCAAATTCCATCAAAACTACTGAGGGTGCGAGTTGGTTTCCAGATCGCACCGGGCTTTGAAGGTGGAAAACTGATGCCGTCATCGACCTTGAAGCTGTAAAACTCATCCTCTTCACGGTGAACCGATTCATGCCATGATCCCGCGAGGCGGTTTTCATCACAGAAGAGGCGATACTCACTGTTTAAGCGTTCCAGAGTTTCAGGGACGCTGCTTCCGAGCATCCCGTGAGGCACTTTCAGCATGAAGGTGGGCCACTTGGTGAGGTGTAGAATGGATTGTTCGTCTAGTTTGAGCTGAAATCGCTCCGTTCGGTGGGGGAAGACTCGAAGTTCCAGTCTCTTATGCGGTGCGAAAACTATGCGATCCGTCCCAGCAATGCCGAGAGACGCCCGCTTCCCACTGGGCTGTAGTTGGGTGACAAAACAAGAGGAGCCATCTTTTAGTTCATGTTCGACATTCCACCGTGTTTCATCGTCGTCGTCCTCTAACCAACCATTTTGCTCGGTAAAAGTAATCTGATGTCTGGAAATGACGGTGTATGCGCCAACCGGAAGCTCGCGCACGCTGTTTGGGACAAATGCTTTGAGTGAATGCGACCACAACGCCCAAGGATCAATTCCACGAAGGCGGAAAGGCTTTGCTTCATCGCGCACACCGACGAGTTGAAGCGCAAGCGTCTCCACGAATGAAGCACTATCGATATGCAAACTGACGGGATTCGTAGAAGCCGGGCAGCGTTTGCCGCAGATTTGCCATTCCGCTGGCAACATGCTCTCATCTGATATGCGTGGTGCTTCCAAGGTGATCGAGATCAATCCATCGTGATTTTGGTAACGAAGGCGCGGGCGATCTCGAAACAACGACTCTGGATCTGAAGGCCTGAGGAAGAGCGCCGTCTCAGGCACAGCCTCAAAATACTCTGGACGCAAGACAACGACTTCTTTGATGTCATCCAAAGTGTATGCCGGATTTTCGATCAGCATCTGCCGGGCGGCGATCATCTCAGTCAGCCATTGAGTGGCAGTATCACGATTATCCACGAAAAATGCAATCAAGTTTCGGCGGGCTCCCAGCCACATTGCCAAATTGTTTTGCCAAGATTCATCTGACCAGCTTTGCCAGTCATCGCCCACTCGGATGAGCTTTTCGCAAACCTGGACGAATCCACGCCAAACACGAACTGGGATACCCACATGACGCACGGCTGATTGCACATACTGATGTTCAAGCACAGGCAGCCCGAGGTGATTGGCAGCACGAACAAAACATGCGTTGATTTCTGTTTGCCGATTAGATGGGATGACTTGTTCACCGAGCACCGCTGCGAATGCGTCCCAGAACTTGTTTCCCTCATACTTCAGGAATGCCACACATTGATATAAGAGCAGCAGCATGTGGGGATAGCGTCCAATCGAATGCTTCCAGCCGTCTTGCCATTCGCGCTTTGCTGCCGCAATGAAGGCATCCATCTGTTCAGCATCGGGTAGCGCACCCAGACATCCACCGATACGTCCACGCACCTCAGGTGCTAGAAGTACATAAGCATGTTTTGCGAATGATTCGCCAGGAGGCATGAAGTTAAATTAGAAGACATAGGTAGAACAGTCAATATTTGCCAGCGAGGAGAGCAGTGTCGATACGGCGTCCGCGATGATCGTGTTCGTTGGCAGAAGCTTAATGCTCCGGCCAGAAACGCTGCTTCTTGAAGAAGAACAGTAGGCGATCGGGGAGGCTGGCGTGTGTCAAGCCGGTGTTGGCAGTCTTGGCAAGACACCCTCTTCAGAGCCCGTAGTCTGCGACGCTCATGATCCGCCGACTTCTGCCTTTGATTTTTGTCACTTCGCTCGCTGCGGAGGAAAAACGTGTGCCCACGGCCCAGGCGATGGGTTTGCTGAAAACGCAGTGCATGGGCTGCCACAATGCGGAGAAGAAAAAGGGCGATCTCTCGCTCGAAACGCGTGAATCGGCTCTCGAAGTGATCAAATCGGGCAAAATCATCTCGTCGCTCACGGCGACGGGGGACGAGCACATGCCGCCGAAGAAGCAGTTGCCGGAAAAGCAGATCAATTTGCTCAAATCGTGGGTTCAGGCCGGTGCGGCGTGGGATGTGGCGGCGTTGAAGAAATTCGGCGAGCTGACTCCAGCGGACAAACTGGCCGCGTTGCCGCCCGGACATGCTCCGGCGACGGCCTTGGCGCTCAGCGCCGATGGAAAATGGCTCGCGGCGGGCATTGGCAATCGCGTCGTCGTGCGGGATGCGAAAACGAAGGACCTGCCGGTCATCGCGACGTTGGAAGGTCACAAGGACGTCATTCAATCGCTCGCCTGGAACAGCGATGGCACGCGATTGGCCGCGGGAGGCTATCGCAGCGTGTTGGTGTGGAATTCGGCGGATTGGAAGATCGCGAACACGCTCGCCGCGCCGCTCGAAGGCCGCGTGACGGGCCTGACCTTCCTCGCCGACAAAGCGACGCTGATCCTCGCGGACGGCCCCACGGGTGTAAAAGGCGTTTTGCATCGCTGGAAGCTCGGCGAGCCGAAACCGGCGCAAACCGTTGAGGCGCATGCGGACAACGTTTTGAGCCTCACGCTGAGCAAAGACGGCAAACAGATCGCCACCGGCGGCGCGGACAACCTCGCGAAGGTGTGGGACGCGGCCACGCTGAAGGAAATCGCGAAAATCGAAGGCCACGTCGGCCACATCACGGCGCTCGCCTTCAATCACGACGGCAAATGGCTCGCCACCGGCAGCGCGGACAAGGAACTCAAGGTCTGGGACATCGCCACCAAGGAGATGCTGATGCTCCTCGGCGACAAATCCGCGCCCGTGAACGCCTTGATGTGGTCCGGTGATTCCAGTGCGCTCACTTACCTCACCGACAGCGGCAACGTCTTCAACATCACCGAACTCAAAAGCCACGACGGCGTGCGTCTTGCCTTCACGAGCGGCAAATCGAAGAAGCTCGTCGCACTCGAAAGCGTGCCGTATGCCGCCACGGTCACCGCCGATGGCAAAACGACCTTCGCCGCACTCGACAGCGGCAAAGTCGTCCAACTCGATGAGAAGGCGAACGTCACCAAGCTGACTTCTGACATCTCACCTCTCACTTCTCACTCTCCAACGCTCTCTTATACCCGCGACATCCTGCCAATATTGACGAAGGCAGGCTGCAACCTCGGCTCCTGCCATGCGAAATCGAGCGGGCAGGCTGGCTTCCGGCTTTCCATCTTCGCTTTCGACACGAAGAGCGACTTCATGGAGTTCGTGAACGACTCGCGTGGTCGTCGCGTGTTTCCAGCGCGGCCGGAGGACAGTCTCATTCTTCAAAAAGCCACGGTGCGCGTTCAGCATGAAGGTGGGCAGCGTTTTGAGCCGGATTCCGAATGGGCGAAGACCGTGGCGGAGTGGATTCGCCAGGGCATGCCGTTTGAATTGCCAAATCAGCCGACGCTGAATGAGATCGCCATCACGCCGGGCGAGAAAACGTATCGCAAGGGCGAGGAACTCGCGCTGAAGGTCACCGCGAAATACAGCGACGGCTCCACACGCGATGTGACGGCGTTGGCGGACTACATTTCCTCCGAGAAGGCCATCGCCAGCGTGGACGAGGCCGGGAAGGTCAAAGCCTCGACCGAAAGCGGCGAGACGGTGATCGTGGCGCGTTACATGGGCCAGGTGGCGATCTCGCGCGTGGATGTGCCTGCGGAAAAACTGCTGCCTGCTGAGCGCTACGCGAAGCTGCCGGTGCGCAACGAGATCGACAAGCTCGTCTATGCCCGTCTTCAAAAGGTCGGCTACCTGCCGAGCGACACGTGCAGCGACGCTGAGTTCCTCCGTCGCACCTCGCTTGATGCCATCGGCATGCTGCCGAGCGTGGAGGAGGCCCGCGCCTTCCTCGCCGACAAAAATCCGTCGAAGTATGAGCAATGGATCGATCAACTGCTCGAACGCCCCGAGTGGGCCGATCACTGGGCCATCAAATGGGGCGATCTCATTCGTCCAAACCCCTCGCGAGTCGGTGTGAAGCCGGTCTATCTGCTCGATCAGTGGATCCGGCAGAGTTTTCGCGAGAACAAGCCGTGGAACCGCTTCATGACCGAACTCCTCACCGCCGAGGGCAACACGCACAAGAATGGCCCCGTGGCCATCTGGCGTGACAAACGCGAGCCCATCGACGCGGCCACCTTCATCGGCCAAATCTTCCTCGGCGTGCGTCTTGAATGCGCGAAGTGCCATCATCATCCGACCGAGAAATGGGACCAGACGGACTACTACCAGATGGCGGCGTTCTTCACGCAGATGAAACGCAAGGGCCAGGGCATCTCCGCGCCGATCAGCGGCGAGCCGGAGCAGTGGTGGTTCGCGCCCGGCACGGCCAGCATCGAGCATCCCGTCACCAAAGTGTTGCTGAAGCCGCGTCCGCCGGCCGACAAGGAAATCCCCATCGCCGAATCGCAGGACCCGCGTGCCGTGCTGGCCGATTGGATGACGAACCCGAAGAATCCATACTTTGCGCAGGCCGTGGTGAACCGCGTGTGGTCCAGCTTCATGGGCCGCGGCATCGTCGATCCCGTGGACGACTTCCGCGCGTCGAATCCGCCCACGAATCCTGCGCTGCTCGACTGGCTGGCCGCCGACTTCGTGCAGCACGGCTACGATTTGAAGCATCTCATGCGCACCATCATGCGCTCGCAGATTTACCGCCTCAGCAGCCTGCCAAACGAGACCAACGCGTCCGATTTGAAGAACTACAGCCGCAGCTACCGCCGCCGTCTGCCCGCCGAAACGCTGCTCGATGCCGTCTGCTCCGTCACCGAGGTCAAAGAGACCTTCACCGGCCTGCCGCCCGATGCGCTGGCGAAGCAAACCTGGAATCACAAGCTCGAAAGCCAGTTCATGGACGCCTTCGGTCGTCCCAACGCGAGTTCCGAATGCCCCTGCGAACGCGATGCCAAACCCAGCGTCGTGCAAGCCCTGCACCTCATGAACTCCACGAAGCTGCAGGACATGCTCGTGAACGCCCAAGGCCGCGCCGCCCGCCTCGCCAAAAGCGACGCGAAACCCGAGCAGATTGTCGAAGAACTCTACCTCGCCTGCTTCTCACGCCTCCCCGATGCCGAAGAGATGAAAATCGCCACCAGCGCCTTCACCGCGAAGGATGCGACGCGTCAGACCGCGGTCGAGGACGTGCTCTGGAGCCTGCTGAACTCGGCGGAGTTTGTGTTTAATCATTGAGCGAGGTTACAAGGCGCTATTTTTTGGCACGCCGCCCGTTTTAGCCGGGAAATCCTCCGCTGTGATGAAATCGCTCTTTTTCCCCTGCGCCGGCTCGCGGGCGCTGCATGCGCCCACGCGGCGTGAGTTTGTCTATGGGCTGGGGACTTCGCTCGGCAGCGTCGCACTGACCTCGCTGCTTGCAGCCGAGCAGAAAGGCCCGCTCGCGCCGAAGCAGCCGATGCTGCCCGCGAAGGCGAAGAACTGCATCTTTTTGATGATGGAGGGCGGCCCGAGCCACATCGACTGCTTTGATCCAAAGCCCGCGCTGGAGAAGCTGCACCTCAAGGAATTCGTGCGCGAGGGCAAGATGAAGTCCGCGATGGAGAGCGGGAAGCGCTACTATGTGAAGTCGCCCTTCCAGTTCGCGCAGCACGGCCAGAGCGGCGCGTGGATGAGCGAGCCTTGGCAGCATTTGGCGAAGGTGGCGGACGAGTTGTGCTTCTACCGCGGCTGCCAGGTCGATTCCGTCAATCACCCGACCGCGATGTATCAAATGAACTGCGGCAACCGCTTCGGCGGTGATCCGGCGATCGGCGCGTGGGTGACGTATGGCCTCGGTTCGGTGAATCAAGACCTGCCCGGCTTCATCGTGCTGCCGGAAATCAGCTATCCGCAGGGCGGCAGTGCGAATTGGGGCAACGGCTACCTGCCTGCGCATTTCCAAGGCACCGCGCTGCGCTCCAAAGGCTCGCCGATTCTCGATTTACAGCCGCCGCAGGGCATCACGCCGGAGCATCAGCGCGCGAATCTCGACCTGCTGGGCAAACTGAACGCCAAACACGCCGAGGAACACCCCTGGCACGACGAATTAAAGGCGCGCATGAACAACTACGAGCTCGCCTTCCGCATGCAGATGCAGGTGCCGGAGGTCATTGATCTCGAAAAGGAGGATGCGAAGACCAAGGAGCTCTACGGCATCGGCAAGGACGCCACGGACGCGTTTGGACGCAAATGCCTGCTCGCGCGCAAGCTCGTGGAGAAGGGGGTGCGCTTTGTGCAGCTCTACAACGGCACCTGGGACAGCCACGACTACATCGAGCGCGCGCACGGCAACCTCATCCGCGGCGTGGACCAGCCGATTGCCGCGCTGATCACCGATTTGAAGCAGCGCGGGCTGCTCGACGACACGCTCATCGTGTGGTGCGGTGAATTTGGCCGCACCCCGGACAACGGCGTGCGCGGCGGCACCGCCTACGGTCGGGATCACAATCCGAAGGCGATGACCATCTGGATGGCCGGAGGCGGCTGCAAAGCCGGGCATAGCATCGGTTCCACCGATGATCGCGGGATGGAGGCCATCGAGGAGGTACGGCACGTCCGCGACCTGCATGTGACGCTGCTGCGAATGCTGGGTCTGGATGACAACAAGCTGACTTTTTACCACGGCGGGCGCTTCAAGCAGCTCTCCCAGATTGGCGGGCAGGTGATCGAGAAGCTGATCGCGTAGTTTTCCGCCAACAGCGCGGAATTCGGGCCAAAGTGGCACTTGTTGGTTGAAAGTGAGGCTATCACAAAAAAAGTCCCGAAAAGTGTGTAACGATAGGAGCCACTTTTGGTAATGCTATATGTGAGCATTCACTTCATCGACTGCCAAAGGAGGTTCCCGTCATGATCGAGACGGTGGAATTGCATTTCGAGGGAGCTTCCCTGCCTGTTCTGACCCGCTGGTGCATGCACTGGCGTCCGCAAGGCGGGCACAGGGATGTGATCACCGCCGTTTTGCGGGGTTCGGCGGGCCACGGCCCCTGTTTTCATTGGAATCTGCCCCTGATGTCTCTCTGCCTGGGGCTGCTGCGTCTGGAGGCCAGGTGCCAGGAACCCGGGGAAGCCCTGTTTTATGGCCAGCGAGGCTCCGCCGCCTCGGTGCTGGCGGATTTGTGCGCCGCCGCCAACTCCGCCGGACGCTTGCAGCCGGTTCTGGCCCACCCTGGCCGCGAAGATGCCCGCCATGTGCATGAGCGTCTCAATCGCTGGTTTCGCGTCACGCAGGGTCCGTCCCAGCGCAGTCGCTCGACGGTGATCTGGCCCGGCCGGTTCCCTCCAGATCACGTCCGGGTGTCCGTGGATGGCGACTGGCTGGCCCCGGAGGATTTTTCGAGCTTGGAGAGCCGGCTGGTGTGGATGTCCGAGGAGCGTGACTGGCTAGGGTCGGTCATCGGCCGCGCGCCCGCCGCCTCGGTGGCTTGAGGGCCTGTCGAAGGCGGACGCACCTTCCTTTTGCGAAATCCGCCCGGCAGCGCCATCATTGCCACTTTAGCCTCAAGAACTGGTCTGCCGCATGTGGGAGTTTCTGACAACGCACTGGCGCGACGGCGTGGAAATCCTCATCCTCGCCGCGCTGGCGTATCATGGCTACCTGTTCTTCCGCGCCACACGCGGCGCGCGCATTCTCACCGGCCTGCTGATCCTGCTGCTCAGCCTGGCGCTCATCTCGCTGCTGCTGGAACTGGAGGTCATCACCTGGCTTTTGCAACGCGTGTCCGTTTTCCTCGCCATCGCGCTTGTGGTTCTGTTTCAGCCGGAATTGCGCCGCGTCCTGGCGGAACTGGGCAGCAGCCGCATGTTTTCCTTCAACCGCCCCGACCCCGAGGCGCTGGATCTGCTCATGGAGGCCATGCAGCAGCTCTCCTCGCGTCGTTGCGGCGCGCTTTTCGCGCTGAAACGCGGCATTGACCTCAAGCCGTATGCCGAATCCGGCGTCGAGATCGACGCGGCGATCTCCACCGAGCTCATTGCCACCATTTTCCATCCCAAAACTGTCCTGCACGACGGCGGTGTCATCATCGACCAGGGGCGCATCGCCAGCGCGGGCTGCGTTTTCCCCGTGAGCCAGCGCGACATCCAGGACCGTGCCATCGGCCTGCGCCACCGCGCCGGCATGGGCATCACGGAGGAAACCGACGCCATCGCGCTCGTCGTGAGCGAGGAGACCGGGGCGCTCTCGATCTGCTACCACGGCAAGCTGGAGCACGACCTCGAACCGGACGACCTGCGGCAGCGCATCAACGAAATCCTGGCTGGCGACAGCAATGGAGAGACGGCGGCGGAGAGAAAAGAAAAGGAGGACCATGAACTGGGGCACACGGTTTAAAGACGTGCTGGTGCGGAACTGGCGGGAAAAGATGGTGGCCGTTGTGCTGGCCTTCCTGTTCTGGCTGCTGATCAAGGCGCAGACGGAGCGCCCCCCCATGCCGCAGTGGCAGCAGATGCCGCCGCCTCCGGCCGTGCCGCTCGCTCCAGAGTAGCCCGCGAGAGGACCTGCGGACTATTTCAGCGGTACGCTCCAAAGATGCCCGCCGGAGGTGATGAAGAGCGTTTTGCCATCCGCGCCGCCCAAGGCGCAGTTGCAGCACTCATCTGGCGACGTCGGGATGAAGTCGATCAGGCGACCGGACGGCGAAAGGATGTAGCAGCCGGCCTTGAACCGCGTCGTCTCGAATTCCGTGACCTTGTTCGTGCCCGCCGCGACGTAAATGCGCCCCCGCGCGTCCATCTTCATGCCATCTGGCCCGCGACCATCCTTCCAGTCGAAGAGCACCTTGCGCGTTCCGGCCTTCACCTCGCCCTTCGCGTCCAATTCGTAGCGAATCACCTTCCGCGAGCCGCCGTGCGTATTGTTGTTATTGTCCGCGATGAAGAGAAAGCGGTCGTCCGGGCTGATGAGGATGCCATTGGGCCGCTCCGAGCCGTCGCAGAGGATGCGGGTGACTTGGCCGGGCGAATCGATGCGATAGACGCCTTCGATGGGTTTGGGGACAAAGCCGGCCTTGATGCCCGGCGGCGGATAAATCTCCATGCCGTCC
Source organism: Verrucomicrobiaceae bacterium (assembly GCA_015075365.1). GTDB lineage: Bacteria > Verrucomicrobiota > Verrucomicrobiia > Verrucomicrobiales > Verrucomicrobiaceae > Prosthecobacter. The sequence goes on along the minus strand of JABTUN010000001.1, from coordinate 1,161,984 downwards.
CTCGACCCATACCGCGGATCGGTGAAGTAAATCCGGCCCTTCGAGTCCATGCAGAGATCGTTGGGCGTATTGAAGCGCTTTCCGCGAAACCGCTCCGCCAGCACGGTGATCGAGCCATCCTTCTCCGTGCGCGTCACGCGCCGCAAACCGGACTCGCAGGCCACCAGACGGCCTTCGCGATCGAAAAGCAGCCCATTGGAGGCGTTATGACGGAAGACGGTCGTTTTGCCGTCCGGCCCCATCCGGTTGATGTGCTTCCCATCGGTGAAGTAGAGCGAGCCGTTCTTCCACGCCGGACCTTCCGTTGCGCCGATGGCTCCATGGTCCCTGGCTTTCGCTCCGTTCACGATCGGAGATCGCATGGAGGAGCAGGAGACGAGCAGCAGAACTGGAAGAAGGCGCAGGAGCATGGCGGCGGAGGGTCAGAGGTGAGACGTGAGAAGTAGCGCGTCTGACCTCTCACTTCTTACGTCTCACGAATCCGTTTCACTTCACCCCCGAAGGCACCGCGTCCTTCAACAACTCCGAGAGCTTGGCCTTCATCGTGGCGACGCGTTCCGGCTCCTTCGCGGCCAGATTCGTCGTCTCTGATGGATCAGCGGCGAGATTGAAGAGCATCACGGGCTCGTATTTGCCACCTTTGGCTTTCGCCTTGCCTTTGCCCTTCTTCTTTGGCGCTTCATCGTTTTCGACAGCGCCGCTGCTTACGATGAGCTTCCAGTCACCCATGCGCACGGCGGCGTTGTCGCGGGATTGCGCGCTGAGAATGGCATCGTGAGGTGACGCGGCTTTTTCGGTGAGCATAGGCCACACATCGCGGCCATCGAGCGGGAGCTTCTGCTCCAGCGTGCCGCCGGCGAGCTTCACGAGCGTGGGATACCAGTCGATGATGTGCATCGGCTGCGTGATGCGCTGGCCGGCGGGGATTTTGCCCGGCCAGTTGGCGAACGCGGCCGCGCGCACGCCGCCCTCGAAGATGCTGCCTTTGAAATCGCGCAGCGGCGTGTTTTTGCCCGGAGGCGGGCCGCCGTTGTCGGCGGAGAAGACGATGAGCGTGTTCTCACGCAGACCTTTTTTCTCCAAAGCGGCCACAACCTGCCCGATGGCCTCGTCCACGGCGGCAAGCATGCCCGCAAGCTGCTTCCGGCCTCCACTGAGCGCGGCGTAGGGCTGCAAGTAGCTCTCCGGTACCTGGAGCGGGCCGTGGACGGCGTTGTAGGGCATGTAGAGAAAGAGCGGCTTTTCCTTCGGTTGCGCCTCAATCAGCCGCACGGCCTCCTTCGTGACGAGATGCGTGCTGTAGCCCTCCTCCATGAGCGGCTTGTCGTCGTGATACCAGTCGTGCGTGCCATCGCGCACATGGGTGAAGTAGTCGAGCGCGCCAAAGTAGTGCCCGTGCTGGTGCTCAAAACCACGCGAAGTGGGCTTGTAGGCATCGTCAAACTCGCCGAGGTGCCATTTGCCTGTGATCGCCGTCGTGTAGCCCGCGTCCTTCAGCGCGTTCGCCAGCGTTCGCTCCTCCAAAGGCAGGCCCCATTTCGCATGCGGCCGCACGACGGTGTACACGCCGGTGTGGGACACATAACGGCCTGTCATCAGCGAGGCGCGCGTGGGCGAGCATACGGGCTGCACATAATGATTTTCGAGAACGGCTCCCTCCGCGGCCAGTTTGTCAATGTTCGGCGTCTTGATCTCCGTGCCGCCGTTGAAGCCGCAATCCGCGTAGCCCAGGTCGTCGATGAGGAAGAAGACCACGTTCGGCCGGGGCGCGGCGGTGGCGAGCGTGGCGGCAAAGGCGGGCAGCAGGCAGGAAAGGAGCGGTTTCATGGCGGGAAACGGCTCAACGCGGCCCTGGCGGCCATCCTTCACCCAAACGAGGTCCGCCGCGCCGTCCTCCATCTTTGACACCCCCGCCGTTTTGGCTTAAAACCGCCGCCCTATGTCTGAAAAGCGCCAGTTCTTCGGCACCGACGGCGTCCGCGCCGTGGCCAACCGCCATCCCATGACCCCGGAATTCGTCATGCGCCTCGCGCAGGCGGCGGCGGTCGTTTTGGGCAAAAAAGTGGGCGGGGAACGCCCGCGGGCCATCGTGGGACGTGACACGCGCGCCTCGGGCGAAATGCTGGAGGCGGCGCTGGCCGCGGGGCTCAATTCGGCAGGTGTCGATGTCGTGCTGGCCGGTCAACTGCCCACGCCCGCCGTGGCGATGCTCTCCGCGGAACTCGGCACTGACTTCGGCGTGATCATCTCCGCCTCGCACAACCCTTTCAAAGACAACGGCATCAAATTCGTCCACGGCGACGGCCACAAGCTCGACGACAAGACGGAGATCGCCATGGAGAAACTCGTGCTGGGCAGCGAGGAGACGCCGCGCCCGGAAGGCCGCGGCATCGGCCGCATCACGAAGCTGGCGGACGGCGCGGAGCGCTACATCGCGCATGCGGTGGCCTCCATGGGTGGCGTGAAGCTCGACGGCATGCGCGTGGCGCTGGACAACGCGCACGGCGCGGCCTCCTACACCAGCGCCCTGGCGCTGGAGCATCTCGGCGCGGATGTCTCCGTGTTTCACAGCGAGCCGGACGGCTTCAACATCAACGAGGAGTGCGGCTGCACGCACGCCGAGGAGATCGAGCGCATCGTGCGCTCCTCGCAGGCGCAGGCGGGCATCGCGCATGATGGTGACGCGGACCGCATCGCGCTCTGTGATGAAGAGGCGATCGCTTTGGACGGCGACGAGCTCATGGCCATCGCCGCCGAGTCGATGCTGCGCAAAGGCACGCTGAAGCAGAACACGCTCGCCGTGACGATCATGAGCAACTACGGCCTTGATGACCTCGTCTCCCGCATGGGTGGCCGCGTGATCCGCACCGGCGTGGGCGACCGCTATGTGCTGGCGGAGATGCGCAGCCGCGGCCTCAACTTCGGCGGCGAGCAGAGCGGCCACATCATCTTCGGCGACTGGGCGACGACCGGTGACGGCCTTATCGCCGGCCTGCAGCTTCTCAAAATCATGAAGGAGACCGGCGAGCCGCTCAGCCAGCTCCGCAAGTGCCTCAAGAAGTTCCCGCAATCCGCGCGCAACCTGCGCGTGCGCTCGAAACCGCCGATCGAAGAGCTCGCCGAGGCGCAAAAGATCATCAAGGAGACCGAGAAGAAGCTCGGCGACTACGGCCGCGTGCTCCTGCGCTACTCCGGCACGGAGCCGCTCATCCGCCTGCTCATCGAAGGACGTGATGTTGAGTACCTGGAGGCCCAGGCCGACAGAGTGGCCTCTGCCATCCTCGCGCAGATCGGTTGAGGAATTTCTGATTTTGGATTCCTGAGTCCTGATTCACCAGCCTGCAAAGGCTGTGCCCGTGGCCGTTTCAGGCGAAAACATCGGTCACAGCCTTCCCTTTGCCGTCCTCGGTCACGTAAAACGGGCGGCCTTCGATCTCGAACTCGGTTTTGGGGCTGATGCCCATCGCGGTCATGATGGTGGCGTGGAGATCCATGATGCTGACGGGGTTCTTGGTGGCGATGAGCGGGCGTTCGTCGGCGGTTTCGCCGTAGAGGTAGCCTTTCTTCACGCCGCCGCCGAACATGACGACGCTGGTGCCGCCGGTGAAGTGGCGATGCAGGCCGTAGTGCTTCATTTCTTCGAGGCGATCCACTTTGAAGGTCGTTTGATCATTCGCGGTCGAGCCGGGCTTGCCTTCCATGAGCGCATCGCGGCTGAACTCGCTGGCGATGACGATGAGCGTGCGGTCGAGCAGGCCTTTCGCCTCCAAATCGCGCACGAGCTGCGCGATGGGCGCGTCGATTTCCTTGTGCATGGCGTCCACGGTCGTGTGGCCGTCCTTGTGCGTGTCCCATTGGAAGAAGGGCACGTATTCGGTGGTGACTTCGACGAAGCGCGTTCCTGCCTCGATCAAACGACGTGCGAGCAAGCAGCCGCGGCCAAAGCGGCCGGTGTCGTATTTTTTGCGGCTCTCCTCGGGCTCGAGCGTGATGTCGAAGGCCTCGCGTTCCTTCGCGCTGAGCAGGCGGTAGGCGTTGTCCATGCTGCGGAGCATGGATTGCTGCTGGTAGTCGCTCATGAAGTCACGCTGCGGACTTTGATCGACGAGTTTGCGGAAAAGACGGTCGCGATTGGCGAAACGGTTCGCGTCCATGCCCTTCGGCGGCTTCACGGATTGCGCAGCGTCCTCGGGGAAGGGCAGGTTCATCGGGCCGAACTCGCTGCCGAAAAATCCGGCGGTGGTGAAGGCCTTCAGCTCCTCGCTTTCGCCCACGCCTTCGAGTCGCTGGCCAATATTGATGAAGGCGGGCATCACGGGGTTGCGCGGGCCGAGCACCTTCGCCATCCACGAGCCGATGTGCGGGCAGGCGACGGTTTGCGGCGGCACGTAGCCGGTGTGCCAGTGATATTGATGCCGCGAGTGCAAAATGCTGCCGAGATCTGGCTGCACGGCGCTGCGGATCAAAGTCGCGCGATCCATGACCTTCGCGATGTTTTCGAGGCCCTGGCAGATTTTGATGCCATCGACCGCGGTGTCGATCGCGGGGAAGGTTGAGAGCATGCGTTTCACTTCGAGGCCCTTCTCGAAGGGCAGGTAGCCTTTCGGATCAAAGGTGTCCGGCGCGGCCATGCCGCCGGCCATCCACAAAAGGATGCACGCATCGGCCTTTGCGGGCGGATGGGTGACTTTTTCGCCCGTTTTGGCCCAGATGGCGCGCGGCTCGCCGGTCATCCATGCGGCGGTGGAGGCCGCGGCGAGTTTTTTGAGGAAATCGCGGCGGACGAGGTGCTCGGGCAGGCTGGGATCGAGATCGTGCATGCGGATGGAACGCTGGGAGCGCGGCCTCTTTGCCTCGAAGCAGGATTTTCCAGTGAATGCCCGGCGGCTTGCAGTTCCGGGCCGCGCCGCTAATGAAAGCGGCATGATGATTCGAGCTTTTGCCATCCTCGCTGTTCTGGCATCGACGCTGCGCTCCCAGACCAGCGTCCCGCCTCCCGCGCGGGAGCTGCGCGGGTCATGGATCGCCACGGTGCGGAATATCAACTGGCCCAGCGAGCCCGGGCTGCCCGTGGCGAAACAGAAGCAGCAGCTCCTCGCGCTCATCGAGTCTGCTGCGCGGCTGCGGCTCAATGCGCTGATTTTCCAAGTGCGCCCGGCGGGCGACGCGATGTATGCCTCCATGCTGGAGCCGTGGTCGCCGTTTTTGACGGGCGAGATGGGCAGGCCTCCTTCGCCGCTGTGGGATCCGCTGGAATTTGCTGTCACAGAGGCGCACAAGCGCGGCATGGAGCTGCATGCTTGGTTCAATCCCTACCGCGCGCTGGCGGGTGAGAAGCACGCGCCCAGCGCGGATCACATCCGCCGCCGGCACCCGGAGTGGACCATGAAGTACAACATCGACTGGTGGATGGACCCCGGCGTGGCGGAGGTGCGAGCCCAGGCCGTGGCGGTCATGCTGGATGTCACGCGGCGCTACGACGTGGATGGCATCCACATCGACGACTATTTTTATCCGTATCCAATCACCGACTCGGCGAAGAAAAAGATCGAATTCCCTGATCACGCGACCTTTGCGCGCTACAAGGCCGCCGGCGGGCCGCTGGAACTCACGGCGTGGCGGCGGCAGAATGTGGACCAGACCGTGCAGACGATCTACGAGGGCATCAAGGGCATCAAACGCCATGTGAAGTTTGGTATCAGCCCCTTTGGCCTGTGGCGCCCGAATCATCCGCAGGGCACCGGCGGCGGGCTCGATCCGTATGAGGACTTGGGCGCGGATTCCAAGAAGTGGCTGCAAAACGGCTGGGTGGACTACTTCACCCCGCAGCTCTACTGGACCATCGACCGGCCCAAGCTCGGATTCATCACCTACTACGACTGGTGGCTGGAGCAGAACACCCAGAACCGGCACATCTGGCCGGGCATGAACACCTCCAACATCGGCCATGACCGGGTGGCGGGAGAGATCCTGCGCCAGATGAGCGTGCTGCGGGAGCGCGGGCTGAAAATGACGCCGGGTCACTTTCACTGGAACTTCGGCGCGCTGCACAAGGACGTGGGAAAGATCGCCACTTACACGATGGAGCGTGCCTACACGACCCACGCCATCCCGCCGGCCTCTCCCTGGCTCAGCCAGACGGCCCTGCCTGCGCCCGTCGTCACCCGATCAGGCGATGCGGTGACGTGGCGGCATGCGGACGAGCGCTGGATGTCCCAGACCCGCTGGTGGGTCATGCAGGCGCAGATCGGCGGCCGCTGGGTGACGTGGAAATCCTTCTTCAAGGATCAGTTGGAGGCCGACTGGCCCGCCGGAGCCTCCGCCGTGGCCATCCGCGCCGCCGGAGCTGGCTGGGAGGCGGGCGAGGCCGGACTGGCCGCACGGTGAGGCACCCGCACTCAGCGCATCTGCTTCATCGCCACCAGGCGCGTGGTCACCTGCTGGCGGACCGGCAGTTTTTTGCCCTCCACGGCCAGATTCAGCGCCGCGGAGAGCGTGGAGAAGGAGATGGTGCGGCGCTCCAGGTCAAAGAGCAGGCTGCCGGTCACCTTCGAACCGGGTCCGAGGGTGATGGAGCGCTTCGTGCCGGTTTCCTTGAGGGTTTCCATCGTTCCCTCGTAGCTCACCTTTGCCTGCTGACGGCCCTCCCGCTCCTCCAGGCCGTCGAATTTTGCCTGGAGATGCACCTGCACCGGCCCCGCCTCCGCAAAAATCAACATCTCGTCACTGATCCACTTGTCCCCAGGCCGGACGGGAATCTTGGGCAGCCCCAGCTCCAGGGAACGGCGGTAAAGCGTGACGATCTGCCGGGCGTCGGCGATTTCGTTGAGTCCTGGCTCCTGTGTCCCCGGCTTCAGCAGGGACTGGATGTCCCGGATGCTTTGAAAGCGGCCACCGGCGTCATATACCAGGGTGAAGCTCTTCCCTGCCGCGCGTCCGATGGACTTTTGCAGCACCGGCAGCGCCTCCTCGATCCGGGCCGAGTCGAAGGGGTTCAGCAGCCCGTCCTGGATCAGCTCCCCCCGGAGCGCGTCGATACTCACGCGAACCTCCCTGCTGCCATCCGCGGCCGGCGTGACCACAATGGAGGTCGTCTGCCGCATCCTCAGCCGCTGGTCGTGCTTTTTGCCGAGCGCGGTCAGGAAGGTGGTGGTGTCCGTGTCAGACTCCTGGAGGTAAAACTGGCCGGGCTCCCAGTGAAGCTGCACATCGTAGGCAGGCGGCCCCTCCTGCGCCCGGCACAGGGCCGCCAAGGTGGCGAGGAAAAGCAGAGGACGGCACAGAATCATGCCGCCTCATAGCCGTGCGGCCGGGGGAATGCAATTCTCCTGCCGCCGGAGGGTGGGCCACCGCTTTTTCAGACATGGTTTGGGTCTTTGCGGCAAATCGGTCTGGAAGTTGGCACGCTTTCCGCTAAACAAGCACTTCGCAGCGGTTAACCGGGAAATTCAACCTTCTGTCGGTGCTCATCGTTGCAATTCCACGAAACCACATATCTAATCGTCGTTAACCATGAAAAAGATCGAAGCCATCATCAAACCCTTCAAACTGGAGGACGTCAAAGAAGCCCTGGCTGAAGTGGGCGTCGAAGGCATGACTGTCGTGGAGGTCAAAGGATTTGGCCGCCAGAAGGGTCACACCGAGATCTACCGCGGCAGCGAGTACACTGTCGATTTCCTGCCCAAGGTGAAGATCGAGGTCGTCGTGGACGACAGCCGCTCGGATTCCGTCGTGGAGGCCATCCAGAAGGCTGCCAACACCGGCAAGATCGGCGACGGCAAGATTTTCGTCAGCGCCGTGCTCGATGCCATCCGCATCCGCACTGGCGAGCGTGGTTCCGACGCCGTGGCCTCCTCCGCGAGCTGATTTCCCCACCCCTAAAACCGAACATCCGTTCTCAACAAAACCCGCCCGCCGCATAGCTGGCGGGTTTTTTGTGCCTTTAAAGCCTCACCGGCACGCCGTGTTCGCCGAGGAAGCGTTTCACATCGCCCACGGTGTATTCGCCGAAGTGGAAAATGCTCGCGGCGAGCACCGCGTCGGCTTTGCCGTCGCGCAGCACGTCGACCATGTGATCGACTTTGCCGGCGCCACCGCTGGCGATAACAGGAATCGTCACCGCCTCGCTCACCGCGCGGGTCAGCGCGATGTCGTAGCCGTTTTTGGTGCCGTCCGCGTCCATGCTGGTCAGCAAAATTTCGCCTGCGCCGCGTTTGCAGACCTCCGCAGCCCATTCGACGGCATCCAACTCGGTCGGATTGCGTCCGCCGTGCGTGTACACCGTCCAGGAGCCTTTTTCGTTCCGTTTCGCGTCGATCGCGACGACGAGGCACTGGCAGCCAAAGGCCTCCGCGGCCTCGTCGATGACATGCGGCGTTTTGACGGCCGCGGTGTTGATGCCGACCTTGTCCGCGCCCGCAAGTAGCATCTCGCGCATGTCCGCCACGGTGCGGATGCCGCCGCCGACGGTCAAAGGCATGAAACAGCTCGCCGCCGTGCGCTCGACGACATCGACCATCGTTTTGCGCTCCTCATGGCTCGCCGTGATGTCGAGAAAGACGAGTTCATCCGCGCCTTGCGCATTGTACACCTGCGCACACTCCACCGGATCACCCGCATCACGAAGCTGCAGGAATTTCGTGCCTTTGACGACACGGCCTTCCTTCACGTCGAGGCAGGGAATGATGCGTTTGGTGAGCATGGCGATGAGGATGGCCGAAAAAGAGAAAAGAAGGAAAAAAGCAGAGGCAGTCCGTCTGAGCTCTTTTCTTCTTTTTTCTCTCTTTCGGCTAAAAAATTCAGCCCAGAGCCACCTTCACCATCGTTTCCAGCTTCACGATGTCCTTGGCGAAGTTGCGGATGCCTTCGGCGGTCTTTTCAGTCGCCATGGCGTCTTCGTTGAAGAGCCAGCGGAAGGTCTTCTCGTCGCTGCCGATGCGCTCGATCTTCAGCGAGGCGGCGTTCGCGGCGTTGAGCTTCGGAGAGATCGGATCGCTGCTCGCGGCGAGTTCGCCGAGCAGACCGGGGCTGATGGTGAGCAGGTCGCAGCCGCAGAGCTCGGTGATTTCACCCTTGTTGCGGAAGCTCGCGCCCATCACCTCGGTCTTGTAGCCGAAGTGCTTGTAGTAGTTGTAGATCTGCGTCACCGACTGCACGCCCGGGTCTTCCGTGGCGGCGTAGTCTTTGCCAGTACTCTTCTTGTACCAGTCGAGAATGCGGCCAACGAAGGGGCTGATGAGCTTGATGCCGCCTTCCGCGCACGCCACGGCCTGCGCCAGGCTGAAGAGCAGCGTCAGGTTGCAGTTGATGTCTTCTTTTTGCAGCACCTCGGCCGCTTTGATGCCTTCCCACGTGGAGGCGATCTTGATCAGGATGCGCTCGCGAGAAATGCCGGCCTTCTCATACATGCCGATGATCTGGCGGGCCTTTTCGATGTTGCCCTGTGTGTCGAAGGACAGGCGCGCATCGACTTCCGTCGAAACCCGGCCCGGCACGATCTTGAGGATTTCGAGGCCAAAGGCGACCACCAGCTTGTCCATCACCGCGTCCACGCCGCCGGATTTGCCGTCCGCGACGGCCTTGTCGAAAATCGCCTTGTACTCCGGCTTCGAGGCCGCCTGGAGGATGAGGGAGGGGTTCGTCGTGGCGTCCTGGGGCTTGTAGGCCTTCATGGCTTCGAAGTCGCCGGTGTCGGCGACCACAGCGGTGTGCTGCTTCAGTTGATCGAGCTGGGTCATAGTCTTGGGGTGTTTTGGGGGCCGCGAGAGTAAGGGCTGCAGCGGGTTTCGCAAGCTGGCAATCGGGCCTCGCCAAGAAGCATCCGAACAGGTAAAACAGGCTCATGAGAGGTCTTTACGGTCTTTGGTTCTTCTTCGCAGCTCATGCGGGCGCAGCCGAAGTGTTTCAAGTCACCTGGCCGACGCAGCATGGCTCGCCACCGGCCGCAGTGAGCGGTCAGGCGGCGCAGTTGATGCCGGCGTTTCGCACAGCGCTAAAGAATCTGCCTGAGGGGATGATTGTGAATCTCGCACTCTCGCAACCCGCACTGCTCGGACTCACGGCAGAGCATTCCAAAACGATCCAGCCGCTCGTGGCGGAGCGCTACAAGGCCATCGTCGCCAATGACCTGTATCGCAGCGCGCCTTCGTCGCTCAGCTACTGCTTCACTCCATTCAAACCCGACCACGGACTCGCCACCTTGCATGTGCCGGACGGTTTCGGACCGCAAACACCGGTGATCGTGTTTCTGCATGGCTACGGCGGCAGTTTTCTCTGGTATCAGCACTTCCTCGCGGAGCATTTTCCAAAGCACCTTATCATCTGCCCGGCTTACGGCATCGCGCCGTCGATCATGCCCGGTGCCTACATGACGGAATGCCTCGCTGCGGTCGAAAAGAAGCTCGGCAGGCCATTCGCAGCCAAACCGTGGCTGCTCGGGCTTTCGGCGGGTGGTTTTGGAGCCTGCCGTGTGTTCAACGATCTGCCACATCGCTTCGTCGGCATGATCTGCATCGCCGCGCATCCGCTCACCAAGCAGGACGGCAGAGCGAACACACATTTCATGGCCGGAGGCGATGAGTTCTTCGTGAAGAACGGCCAGTTTCAACGTCTGGTCGGTCCGGCAAAATCATTCATCGTCCCTGGTGCCGGTCATTTCTTCCTGCTCACGCACGAACAAGTTTCCATCACGAAACTGCGCGAGTGGATGCAGGTGCGTTGACCGTGTCACCACCACAGCGCGTCCACCAGCACCGTGGTGATCATCGCCAGGGCGATGAGGATGCGCAGGACGAGGCCGACGCCGGTGCCGACGATGGTGCCCCAGGTGCTTTTCATCGCGGGTTTGAGGCGTTGCTTGGCGAAAAGCATCTCAAAGGCGAAGCCGCCGACGAGCGGGCCGATCAGGATGCCGATGGGGCCGAAAAACAGACCCGCGATGCCGCCGATGAACACGCCCGCGATGCCCCAGCGGCTGGCGCCGAACCAGCGCGCGCCCATCATGCCGCTGAAGAAGTCCACCGCATACGCGAGGCCGAACCACACGATCAGCAGCACGATCCCGAACGTGCTCATGGCGCTCTCCGGCCGCAGCAGCGTGTGCAGCACGCCCGCCACGAGGATCAGCGCGGGTCCCGGCAGGAATGGCACGATGGCGCCGACGAATCCGACGGCGAGCAGCGAGATCGTCAGCGACCACACACCGACCATCTCCCACGGCATGTCGCGGAAAAACTGCATCGTGGCCGTCCAGGCGTTGTAGAGCCACTCAAGCACCGGCCGCGGCCCTCCAGACGATTTTTTCCGCCACCGGCGCGCGCGCGCTGCGCGGCCAGTTCAGTCCCTCGCGCGGCCAGCCTATGTAAATCAGTCCCGCGCAGCGATCTTCGGGCCCCAGGTTCAAAAACGCGCGAAACGTCGCGCCGTCGAGCAGCGGCGGGGAGGACCAGTAACTGCCCAGACCGGCCGCTGTGGCGCTGAGCATGAGGTTTTGCAGCGCGCAGGCCAGGGCCTCGGTTTCTTCGATCGAGGGAATTTTGGCCCCGCCATGCCGTTCCATCACGCAGGCGATCACCACGGGCGCGAGCAGCGGATTCGTGCCGATCTTTTGCAGTTTGTCCTCGCGGAACTCGGCGGCGGGCGTCACCTCGCGGTAGGCGCGCTCCATTTCACGCACCAGTTCGTGGCGTGCTTCGTCTTGGAACACATGAAAACGCCATGGCTCTGTCACGCCGTGGTTCGGAGCCCAGGTGGCGTTTTCGATGAGTTCCACGACCAACTCCCGCTCCACACCGCGCGCGGGATTGAGATCCTGCGGCTTGATCGAGCGGCGGTGGCGGATGAGCGCGGTGGTCTGGGCGAGCGTGGGGAGCATGGTCTCCGCCTACTCTTGGCGAGGGGCGGAGACGAGTCAAAGCGCGTGCGGCCGGTCACTTCGGCTGCGTGGTCATCGGAAAGCTGTCGCTGCGGAAGGGGGTGACGGGCAGGCCCTCTTTGCTGAAGAGGTTGCACACCGGATTGTCACTCCAGGCATAGCGCACCGCGACGGGCTTGGCGACACCCGGCGCGCTGACCTCGATCTTGTCCGTGCCGACGAGCTTGCCGGTGGCCCATACCCATTTTTTGTCCTCACCGCAGATGGCGAGGCCCTTGATGTTCACCGCGTCATCGAAGGAATAGAGGCTGCTGCCGAAGGTGTCGAGGGTGACGACAGCCTTGTTGCCGGTGATCTCGATGCTTTTGAATTCCGGGCTGCGATAGGGAATCTTCATGCCGTAGTCCTTGGCCAGCGCCCAGCGCACGAGGCGGTCGGCCACGTCGCGCTTGTTGCGCGGGTGGATGTCACGGCCTTCGCCGATGTCGATGATGACGGCCTGGCCGCCGTTTTTGATCGCGTTTTGCGCCTTGGTCTGGCTTTCGCGCAGTTCTGCCCAGGAGCTTTCGCCGGGCTCGGGCTTCTCCGCCATGAAGTCGGCGAGCTGGACCCAGTAGAAGGGGAAATCACCCTGCTTCCACTCATCGCGCCAGTGCTGGATCATGAGCGGGAAGAGGTAGCCGTATTCATAGGCGCGGGAGGCGTTGCTTTCACCCTGGTACCAGATGGCGCCCTTGATGCCGTAGCCGATCGTGGGGTGCAGGACGCCATTGTAGATGTTTGCAGGGCGGTGATTGCCGCCGAGCTGTTGCTGCGGGCTTTGTGGCGCGCGCTCGCGGAATTCCCTCTTCGCGGCCTTCGCCTCTTCCGCGCGCTTTTTCCAGGCGGCGAGGGCTTTTTCATAGTTCTGCTTCGCGGCGTCGCTGCCGAGGTCCTTGGCGCGCTTGTCCCAGTCGGCCAGCAGCGTGGTGAAGCGGCCGTCCTTCTCCAGCACATCGCGGCGCACCCAGGCTTCGGCGGCGCTGCCGCCCCAGGCGTTGTCGATCAGGCCCACCGGCACGTCGAGCGCCTGGTGCAGCGTGCGGCCGAAGAAGAAGCCGACGGCGCTGAACTCGCCCGCATTCGCCGGGGAGCACTCCGCCCACGCGCCTTTGAAGTCGTCCTGCGGCTCCTGGGTGCCCACCTGCGGCACGGAGATGAGGCGGATGTTGGGGAACTTTGCCGTGGCGATCTCCAAATCGGCGTCATAGCTCTGCGAGACACTCCACTGCATGTTGCTCTGGCCGGAACAGATCCACACCTCGCCCACGAGGATGTTTTTCAGCTCCTTCGAGGTCGTGCCCTGGATGCTCATCGTGGCGGGCTTCGCGCTGGCGGGCACGGGATCGAGTTTCACGGTCCATTTGCCCTTCGCGTCCGCCTCGCCGGTCTTCGTCTGGCCGTTGAAGGCCACGGTGACCTTTGTGCCGGGGGTGTCCCAGCCCCAGACGGGGTTCGCCTGTTTCTGCTGGAGCACCATGTTGTCCCCGATGATGGCGGGGAGGCGGATTTCAGCGTGCGCGGCGGTCAGCAGCGCGAGGAAGGAGAGAGACGTGAGTCGTAGCATGGTGCGGTGGGATGAGAGGGCGGAAGGAACGCCCGCCGCGCCAGACACATTTCAGCCGTGGGAAAACTCAGCGCACTGCGCTACTGACCGTTTTTTGCGAAGCATTCACCGCAGCTTGGCAGAATGCCCTGCCGGGGCGGAAAGCGGTATGACTCAGGCGTAGGTTCGGCCTGATCCACCTCTCCAAACTCATGAAAATGCATCCCCTTTGCTCCGGCGAACACCGCAACCTCTTCGCGACCACCCAGGGTCGGCGCGATTTCCTCCAGGTGGGCGCGATGGCCGGGCTCGGCCTCACGCTGCCGCGGCTTTTGCAACTCCAGGCCGCCCCAACGCTCGAAATGCCCTCCGTGGAGAGCTACAAGGCCATCGCGCAGTCGATCATCCACATCTATCTGCCTGGCGGCATGGCCCAGCATGAGTCCTGGGATCCCAAACCCTTTGCCGCGCCGGAATACCGCGGCCCCTTCGCCCCGATCAAGGGCGTCACTGGCGAGTATGTGGGCGAGAAGTTCGCCAACATCGCGAAGATCCTCGACAAGATCACCATCATCCGCTCCGTGACGCATGGGGAGGCGGCGCATGAGCGCGGCACGCACAACATGTTCACCGGCTACCGCCCCAGCCCGGCGATCAAGTTCCCCAGCTTCGGCAGCATCATCTCGCATGAGCAGGGCACGCGAAACAACCTTCCGCCCTATGTCGCGATTCCCGGCGTGTTCGCGCCGGAGCAGGGCAGCGGCTACATGAGCAGCGCGTTTGGCCCCTTCGCGCTCGGCAGCGACCCTGCGGACGGCAACTTCACCGTGCGCGATCTTGCCACGCCAAAGGACATCGACACGAAGCGCTTCGAGCGCCGTCGTTCGCTGCTCGGCGCGGTGGACGAGCACTTCCGCACCACGGAGAAGTCCGACGGACTCGCCGCCATGGACAAGTTCTACACCGCCGCCTACAACCTCATCAGCAGCCAGCAGGCGCGCGAGGCCTTCAACCTGGCCGCCGAGTCCGCCAAACTGCGTGATGAATACGGCCGCAACGCCGCCGGGCAGCGCTTCCTGCTGGCCCGCCGTCTGGTCGAGGCCGGCACGCGCATGGTTTCGGTCAATTTCGGCAGTTGGGACCACCATTCCAACATCAAGGGCGCGTTTGAAGGGCAGGCCGTCCAGTTCGACATCGCCTTCAGCCGCCTCATCCGCGATCTGGAGGAGCGCGGCATGCTCGACACCACGCTGGTGCTCGTCAGCAGCGAGTTCGGCCGCACGCCGAAGATCAACTCCACCAATGGTCGTGATCACTATCCGCGCGTGTTCTCCGTCGCCATGGCTGGCGGCGGTGTGAAAAAAGGCTTCGTCTATGGCAAGTCCGACGCCCTCGGCGCCGAACCGGATGAAAACCCTGTCGGCCCCGAGGACCTCGCCCGCACGATGTACCGCCTGCTCGGCATCAACGCCAGCAAGCGCATCGTCGTGGAAAACGTGCGCCCGGTGGACATCGTGAACGGTGGCACCTTGATCAAGGACATCATCGCGTGAGCTGCTGGATGTCATCCTGACCATGTCCGCCCCCCGGCCGTGAATGCGAGGTGGATTCTCAGGCCGGCGGTTTTTTGTCTCTCGACAATCCGCCGCCGTTCGTCTCCAATGCGCCGCTCTGCGCGTCCGCGCGCGGGCCTTCTTCCTCCGAAACCAACAACCACACTCACATCCCATGGGCAAAATCCAATTCGGCTCCGAAGTCTATACCTGGTTCATGCAGGGAACCGGCAAGGGCTATGACAACAAACTCGACCACATGATCAAGGTCGCCTCCGAGGCGGGCTTCACCGGCATCGAGCCGATGGTGCTCGAAATCTCCGCCAGCGCGCTCGGCTGCTCCAAATACTGGCTCGGCCCGCAGATCGACCCGATCCTCATGAAGGACACCCTTCAAAAGTACAACATGAAGCTCTGCGGCCTGGCGCTGGTCTGCGCGTGGGATGGCGACACCGAGGCTCCGAATGAGAAGGAAGCCGCGGATTTCACCATCAACTACCTGAAGCACTTCCCTGGTGCCATGCTCGGCACCGTCACGCTGCCCTCCGGCCGCACGAAGGACCTGCAAAAGCGCCGCCTCAATGTCGCGCGCAACGTGAACGCTGTCTCCCAGCGTGCGCATGATGCCGGTCTCGTCTGCTCCTACCACCCGAACTCTCCGCCCGCCTCGCTCGTGCGCACGCAGGAGGACTACGATGTCGTCCTCAGCAGCCTCGACCCGAAGGTCACCGGCTGGACGCCGGATGTGGGCCACATCATCCGTGGCGGCATGGATGTCATCGCCACGCTCAGCAAGTGGCAGCACCTCATCAACCACATCCATTACAAGGACTTCTCCGGCAACGGAGCCGAGCCCTGGGCCCAGATGGGCACCGGCAAGCTCGACTTCCACAAGATCACCGAGTTCCTCGTGGCCCGGAACTACTCCGGCTGGATCATCTGCGAGGACGAAGCCCACTGCGCGGTCGATGACCCCGATGGCGTCACCAAGCAGAATGGCGAATGGTGCAAGTCCAACCTGCACCCGATCGTCGGCCTCGCGTAAGCCGCGGTCATTCCAAAAAACCCGCGTCCGTGTTCCGGGCGCGGGTTTTTTTGTGACAAGTGTCCAGCATGCGGCACGGGTTTGTGATTCTCCCGTTGTCACCCGTCTGCGCCCTTGCTGTAGTGTGTGTGAATGCCCTCTGACACCCTTCTCATCACCGGCGGCGCCGGGTACATCGGCTCGCATACCGTCCGCCATCTGCTCGAACAGCACGAGCGCGTCGTCGTGCTGGACAATCTCGTTTTCGGCCACCGTGACGCGCTCCCGGCGGACCGCGTGACCTTGGTCGAGGGTGACATGGCGGATGCCGCGCTGGTGGAGCGTGTTTTCGCGGAGCATGCGCCGGAGGCGGTGCTGCATTTCGCCGCGTTTGCCTATGTGGGGGAGTCGGTCACTGATCCGCTAAAGTACTATCGCAACAACCTCGCCGCGCCGCTCACGCTGCTGGAGGCGATGCAGCGCCACGGGTGCCGCCGTTTCATCTTCTCCTCCACCTGCGCCACTTACGGCGATCCGGTGCGCGTTCCCATCGACGAATCACATCCGCAGTCCCCGGTGAACCCCTACGGCGCGTCGAAGTGGATGCTGGAGCGCGTGCTGCGTGACTGCGACACCGCCTGGGGCCTGAAATCCGTCTTTCTGCGCTACTTCAACGCCAGCGGCTGCCATCCTTCCGGCGAGATCGGCGAGGATCATGATCCCGAGACGCATCTCATCCCGCTCGTGCTCCAGGCGGCCGCGGGGAAACGCGAGCACATCACCATCTTTGGCACGGACTACCCCACGCCGGACGGCACCTGCATCCGCGACTACATCCACGTCTGCGACCTGGCCTCCGCGCACGCGCTGGCCTTGGACTACCTGCGCGGCGGCGGGGAAACCATCGCCGTCAATCTCGGCACCGGGCGCGGCTTCAGCGTGCGGGAGATCATCGCCACCGCCGAGGCCGTGACTGGAAAAACCATCCCCGTGCGCCACGGAGCGCGCCGCGCGGGTGATCCGGCGGAACTCGTCGCGGACCCGGCGCTCGCCTTGAAGGTGCTCGGCTGGAAGGCGGCCCGTCTGGACCCGCGCGAGCACATCGAGAGCGCGTGGAAGTGGATGAGCCGTCCGCACGGCGGACGATATCGGAAATGAAGCCTCCCTGGGCCGATCTTGGCCGCCAGTGCGCGGTCTTTGGCATGAGTTGGGGCAAAGATGCACCGGGAGTGCAAGTTTAGGCTCCCGCCGCTTGTAACCGGTTCATGCGACTCAGCCTTTTCACCGACTACTCTCTGCGCGTGCTCATGTTTGCCGCGCTGAAGGGGGAATCCTTCTCCCTCAGCGAGGTGGCGGAGGCGTATGACATCTCCCGCCACCATCTGGTGAAGGTGGTGAACTACCTCGCCAAGCTGGGCTATCTTGAGACGCGCCGCGGGCGCGGCGGCGGCATCGCGCTGGCGATGAAGCCGGAGGACATCCGCGTGGGCATGGTGGTGCGCCGCACGGAGGGCATGCCGCCGCTGGTGGAGTGCTTTGACAAAGAGCACAACACCTGTGTCATCAACGGCTCCTGCCGCCTCAAGGGCGTGCTGGCCCGCGCGATGAGCGCCTTTTACGAAACCCTCGACGCCCACACGCTGCGCGATCTCGTCGCTGGCACGGATGGTGGGCGGATGAACCGCCTTTTGCTCTCCAAGTCATGAAACGTGTCTTTCCATCGAGCCTCGCCGTCCTTTGCATGCTCGCCGGTCCCGCGCTGGCCGAGGACGAGTATGAAAACGCGCCCATCCATTACTCCACCACCGCGCCGAATGACGCCGCGCAGCGTCTGGAGCGCCTGATGGCTGCCGGAAAGGTGAAAATCGACCGCACGAACGCCTGGACCGTGCTGCATGGTGTGATGAAGCAGTTCGGCATTCCGCCGGAGTCGCAGGTCATGGTCTTCTCCAAGACGAGCAAGCAAAACGACCGCATCAGCCCGCAGACGCCGCGCGTGGTGTATTTTGGCGACAATGCCTATGTCGGCTACTGCATCGGCGGGGCCATTGAGGTGTCCACCGTGGACCCAGTGCTGGGCCCCATCTTTTATCTGCTGGATCCCGACACGGAGCCGAAAAAGCCGTTGCGCTTCGAGCGGGACCAGAGCTGCCTCAGCTGCCATGGCGGCCCCTTCACCCCTGGCGTGCCCGGCGTGCTCGTGCGCTCCGTCTTTCCCGGCCCGGAGGGCCATCCCATCATGAGCCAGGGCAGCACCGTCGTCGATACGACCACGCCTTTCTCCGACCGCTGGGGCGGCTGGTATGTCACCGGCCGTCATGGTGACTCGCTGCATCGCGGCAATGTCACCGCCACCGAAAAGCCCGACCAGACCTGCGAGATGAACCTCCAGGAAGGCGCGAACATCACCAGCCTCGCCGGGTTTTTCGACACCACGCCCTACAAGCGCAAAACCAGCGACATCGTGGCCCTCATGGTGCTGGAGCACCAGACCAGCGTGCAAAACGTCCTCACCAAGGCCAACCACACCTCCCTGCGCGCCATGCACATGCAGACCAGCCTCCAGCGGGAGCTTGGTGAAACCGTGACCGCCGAGCCCACCGGCACCGCGCGCCGTATCATCGACCACTGCGCGGATGACGTGGTGGAGGCGCTGCTCTTCAAAGACGAGGCCGCTTTGCCAGAGGGCGGCATCGAGGGTGATCCCGCCTTCCAGACCGCCTTTGTCAAAAACGCCCCGAAGAGCAGCAGCGGGCGCAGCTTGAAGGACTTCCAGCTCCTCAACCGCCTGTTCAAGCACCGGTGCAGCTACATGATCTATTCGCTGACCTTCCAGCATCTCACCCCGCCGCTGAAGCAGACTGTGCTGGAGCGCCTGCGGGCCGTGCTTGATGGGAAGGACACCTCCGGGGCATACGACTACCTCGGTGGCAGCGAGCGCGCCCACATCCGCCGCATCCTCGCGGAAACACTCCCCGGCGTGCCCGTGGAGTGGAAGAAGGACGTCGCCGCGCAGCCGTGACCATGCAGCCGGCAGCGCCGCGGTAGTGTCGTAGGCTCGTTCACCAGAACGAGAACGTCGCTCCGCATTCTGGCGAATGCGCCTACACCACCAGCGCCCCTCTTCCTCTGCGGCATGGCGTTCTGCCTGCATCGTTACGGCGCGGTGGCCTACTCGTCCGGAAACAAGCCCGGCACCTTTTCAGGCGCGCCGGGTTTGGGAGGCGGCGGAAGCGCCGGCACCTCCACCTTCGGCTGCATCCGCAGCCACGCCCATGCGGTGAGGGCGAGCAAAATGGCCGCAAAAGCGCGTGTGGAGGCCGTGGAAAGCATGGCGTGACATTCTCAAGCTGCTCCAGGACATGCCGGGCCGATGTGCCGGTCAGCCCTGCAGCTTCGTGATGACCTCGGTCTCCACGCTCTGCTTCGAGCGGAACAGCGCCACGATGATGGCCAGGCCCACCGCCACCTCGGCGGCGGCCACGGTGATGGTGAAAAAGACCAGCGACTGCGCGGTGTAGTCCGGCAGGCCGTTCACGAGGTGGAAGCGGCTGAAGCCCACCAGCGCCAGATTCGCGGCACTGAGCATCATCTCCAGGCACATGTAGATGATGAGGATGTTCCGGCGGGCGATCACCCCGGCCAGACCGAGGGCGAAAAGCATGCCGCTGACGACGAGATAGTGGCCCAAAGTGATCATGCGGCACCTCCTGGGGTTTTTTCACGTTTGCTCAGCACCACCACGCCCACCGTGCCCACGAGGAGCAGCAGCCCGACGACCTGGATGTGAAAGCCGTATTGGTTGAAGAGGGTGAAACCGATCAATTTGGCATCGGGAAGCGTCCCGGCCTCAATGTCTTTTGTGATCGTGGGGAGGGCGGGTCCACCGAACTTGGCGATTTCGAAAGTGGTTTCCTTGTTGAGGACCAGCGGGGTGTTTTGCGGCGTTTGCTCCGCCAGTTTTGTGTGGCCCACCACCGTCATGATCTGCGTCACCAGCAGCACCGCCACCACCACCCCGCTCACAATGGCGGCCAGGTTCGGCTGCTTGCCCTCCTCCGCCTTGATGTCGAGCAGCATGATGATGAACAGAAACAGCACCATCACCGCGCCCGCATAGACGAGGATCTGGATCGTGCCGATGAAGTAGGCGTCCAGGCTCACAAACAGGGCCGCCAGCCCCACAAAACACGAGGCCAGCGACAGGGCGCTGGTGACCGGATTCCGCGCTGTGATCACCATGAGCCCAAAGCCCAGGGTGATGGCGGCGAGGAGGTAAAACAGAAGCGGAGGCATGCGGGGAAAAGTCGGGATCCGGATGATGAATGACGGGCGGGGCTGGTGAAGCACACCCCACGTCAAAAAGCACACGGGAAGGCCGATGATGCGAGCGAGGGCGAGGGGCGGCAACCGCATTTTGTGAAAACTTTCACAAAGTCCCCTCCTCCGTCCGTCACGAGGCGCCTTCCAGCCGCATCCCCGCCTCCAGCGGATGCCCGCGCAGGAAATTGGCGGCATCGAGGCGTCTGCCGCCCTCCATCTGGACCTCCAGCAGGTTGAGCAGGCCGCTGCCGCAACTCACGACGATGCCTTTCGCATCCGCGCCGACGATCGTCCCGGGCGCGGGGCATGCGCCGGCGTTTTCGATCACGGTGGCGCGGTGGACTTTCAGTTGCGCGCCGTGGAGCAGGCACCAGGTGCCGGGCCAGGGTGTGAAGGCGCGGACGAGCCGCTCCAGCTCTGCCGCGGGCTTGTTCCAGTCCAGCCGGCCGTCCTGGCGGGTGAGCTTGCGGACATGCGTGGCCCGGGACTCGTCCTGCTTTTCGCGCGGCGGATGGCCGCGGGTGATGAGGTCGAGGGCTTCTTCGAGCGCGGCCGGGGCCAGGACGGCGAGTTTGTCGTGCAGGCTGCCGCCGGTGTCGTCCGGCTGGATGGGCAGCGCGCGCTTGAGCAGCATGTCGCCGGTGTCCAGGCCCTCGTCCATGAACATGATGGTGATGCCAGTCTCCGTGTCACCATCACGGATCGCGGCCTGGATGGGCGCGGCACCGCGATGCCGCGGCAAAAGGGAGGCGTGGATGTTCAGGCAGCCGAAGGGCGGCACGTCGAGCACGGCGCGCGACAAAATCTGGCCGTAGGCCACGACGATGGCGACGTCGGCCTGGAAGGCCTTCAACTCGTCCACTGCATGGCGGATTTTCAGCGGCTGGAAGACGGGAATGCCTGCGGCGAGGGCGCGGACCTTCGTTTGTGGCGGCGTGAGCACCTGTTTGCGTCCCACCGGCTTGTCCGGCTGTGTGACGACGCCCACGACCTCGTGTTTGGGCGTGTTGAGCAGCCATTCCAATGACGGAAGGCCGATGTCTCCGGTGCCGATGAAGAGAACGCGCATGCGCTAGGAGCGGGGATGAGGAGCAAAGGGGGCCGGACTCTCCATCCTGCACCCTTCGCGATTAGATCTTCATCTTCTCCAGCTCCTTCCACGCGTCGAGCGTCATGACACCGCCGAGGATGTCGTAGAGCACCTTGGCGGGCGGCTGGGAGGCGTCGATGTTCACGATGCGGTCGCCGCTGTAGTAGTCGAGGATGGGCTTTGTCTCCGCCTCGTAGGTGGCAAAGCGCTGCTGGATGACGCTCTCGTTGGCGTCGTCAAAGCGGTTGTCCTTCAGCGCGCGCTTGCGCAGGCGGCGCGCCAGCTCGGTGCGGTCGGGGCACGACAGGTGAAAGACCCGGAGCACCTCGATGTGCTTTTCCAGGATGCGCGCCTGCTCGACATTGCGCGGGATGCCGTCGAGCACGAGGAAGTCGATCTCCGGCTTGAACAGATACGCCTCGACCCGGTGCTTCACATTCGCATGCCACAGCGCCACGGTCACATCATCCGGCACCAGCTCCCCGCGGCTGGAGTACTCGACAAACTTCTGTCCCAGCGGCGTGCGCGTGTCGAGCGACCGGAACACATCCCCGCACGCGAGATGATGAAAGCGCGGAATGGAGCCGAGCACCTTCCCCTGCGTGCCCTTGCCGCTGCCTGGCGCGCCGAGGATGAGGAGGGTGCGGAATCGTGCGTGTTTGGGGGTGTCGGACATGCGGCGTGGTGCGTGAGGAGTGATGCGTGAATCAGGCGGGAGCCGTGCGTGATTCACGCCTCACTTATCACGCCTCATTTTTTCCACAACTTGCTCCGCCGCCAATTTTACCCGCTGGTCATCCAGGGAGGCCAGATCGTCATCCTCCGCGCGCAGCACCGTCACCCACGGCTGCGGCGGCGCCCACACCGCAGGATCGGTGGGGCCGAAAAGCAGCAGCGAGGGCACGCCGCAGGCCGCGGCCAGGTGCGAGATGCCGCTGTCATGACCGAGAAAGGCCGCGCAGGTGCCCAGACGGCCCGCCAGCTCCGGCAGCGGCAGCGCGTGCCAGTTCGGACGATCATGGATCGTCATGCCGCGCTCCTGCTCCGCCTCGCCGGAGATGAAAACGACCTCGTGATCGTGGAAACTGTCCGCCAGCCGCAGCCAGCGCTCCAGCGGCCAGTTTTTCCGCTCCGAGCCGCTGCCGATGTGGATGGCCACGCGGTTGGGGACGACCTCCCCGCGCTCAAAGTGCGCGCGGAGCAGATGCGTGTCCTCCAGGAACATGGCCAGTCTTTCCAGCGGCCGCGCGAGCTGGCGGGAGGCGTGCCCCTGGTCCGCCTGCACGCGGTGGGAGCACTCGATCAGCGTCTTCACGCCGATGCGCTCCATGCTGGCGCGGAAATGCCCGTCCGGATCAAACAGATAGCTCACCACGAGGTTGAATCCCCGCAGGTGCTCCGCCAGCGCCTCGTCGATGGGCGCGTTTTTCGAGAACAGCGCCGCCATCGTGCGGTGGTCCAGGCTGCGCACCGCATCGGCCAGCCCCGCCGCCTGCGCCAGGGTGGCGATGCCCAGGTAGCCCATCACCTCGATGTGGCAGCCGGGAATCATCTCCCGCAGCAGTTGCAGCGCCGGCAGGGTGAGGATGAAGTCCCCGATGGCCCCGCCGCGGATGACGAGCACGCGAGGTGGCGCTTTCATGGCTCAATACCAGAGCACCGCCGCCGCCAGCAGCAGCGCGCCGTAGCCGATGCCGCCATACACCGCCGCGTTCCAGCGCGCGGGCTTCTCCACCAGCCAGTTCACCCAGTCACGCATGAGGTAGGGCATGCCGATGAAGTACATGCCCGCGATGATCCACGCGTAGGCCAGCACGGGCAGCAGCAGGCGGCTCGTCTGCGGCTGCATGAAGGCCGCGTAGAGCACCGGGCTGGCCGCCAGCAGCATCAGGCAGCCCAGCGCGCGCACCGCCAGGAATTCGCGCACATAAACAATCATCCCCACGCCGCCGCCGGCCACGATCATCATGAACCAGCTCCGCTTCTCGTAAAACTCCCCCATGTCCATGTTCGCCAGGAGGAACTGGGCCCACGCCAGGTTGATCACCATCAGGATGAAGCCCCACTTGAAGGCGCGCGGGAAGGCCTTCAGGAACGCCTTCGTCCTCTCCCCGTTCTTCAGCACCCAGGCGTGCGTGGCGATCAGCGCCAGCCCCAGCACGATGCCCGTCCCTTTCAGCGGGATGCCGCCGGCGGGCTCGTCGTGGTAGAGGTAATCGTAGAGGTCGTGCAGCATGGGGGTGCCGTGGGGCCGGATGTGTGGCGCAGGCGCGCGAATTGCGCAAACGCGATGTTCGCAGTTGCCCCTGCCGCCGCTCCGGGCCATTTCCCCCCGCCGTCTCATGTCCGAATCCTCCGCTCCCGCCTGGTATGTCGTCCACACCCGCCCGAAGTGCGAGCATGTGGCCGCCAGCCTCATGGCCGGCCTGCCGGAGGTGGAGACCTACTGCCCGCGCATCCGCTTCCAGCGCGTCACCCGCCGGGGAAAGGTGTGGTTCGTCGAGGCGCTCTTCCCCAGCTACTTTTTCGCCCGCTTCGACCCGCAGGCCATGCTGCGCGCCGTGAAGCACTCCCAGAGCGTCATCCGCGTGCTCGCCTTTGGCGATCACCTCGCCCGCGTGGACGACGCCGTCATCGCGCAGCTCAAGTCCGAGATGGAGGAGCAGGACGTGCGCGTCGTGCAGCCCGGCGTCGAGGTGGGGGATGTCGTCGAGCTCACTGAGGGGCCCATGCGCGGGCTCAAAGGCATCGTCAATGCGAGGCTCACCGGTGCGGACCGCGTGCGCGTGCTGCTGGAGTTCCTCGGCCGGGAGAGCGCCATCGAGGTGCCCGCCTCCCAGCTCCTCACGGAGCACCAGCCCCGCCTGGTCGTCGCCAAAAAGCCGCGCTGAGGCACCTCCGCGCCCGCTTCCTTCTTCTTCCGCGTTGCCGAACGCCCGCCGTCCGCTAGCATCCGCCCTTCCCCGCCCCGGGGCGCCATGTCCGCCGTCCTCCAGTCCCTCAGCATCATCGCCGATTCCACGCGGGTCCGCGTGCTGTTGCTGCTCCAGCGCGGGGAGCTCAGCGTGGCCGAGCTGCAGGACATCCTCTCCCTGCCGCAGTCCAACATTTCCGCCCAGCTCGCCAAGCTCAAGACCGCCGGCCTCATCAGCGACCGCCGCAGCGGCAAAAACCGCCTCTACAGCCTCCAGCCGCCCTCCGCCAAGGACCGCGAAACCCACGCGCACCTCATGGCCCTCATCAGCGCCGCCGGCGCCGAGCTGCGGGAGACGGCCAAGGACGCCACCGCGCTGCAGATCGTGCTGCGCAAGCGCGCCCAGACCGCCAAGACCTACTTCGACGCCCTCGCCGGCAAGTTCGGCCGCCATTACATCCCCGGCCGTTCGTGGAAGGCCCTCGGGGAGACCCTGCTCAAGCTCATGCCCCCGCTCGTCATCGCCGATCTCGGCGCCGGGGAGGGCACGCTCTCCCAGTTGCTCGCCCAGCGCGCGAAAAAGGTCATCGCCGTCGATAACAGTGAAAAGATGGTGGCCTACGGCTCCGAGCTGGCGCGCACCCACGGCGTCAACAACCTCGAATACCGCCTGGGTGACCTGGAGGACCCGCCCATCGCGCCCCGCAGCGTGGATCTCGTCTTCCTCAGCCAGGCCCTGCATCACGCGCAGAGCCCCGCCGCCGCCCTGCGCGGCGCGCACGGCATCTTGAAGCCCGGCGGCCGCATCGTCGTGCTCGACCTCCTCCAGCACCAGTTTGAAAAGGCGCGCGATCTCTACGCCGATGTCTGGCTCGGCTTCACCGAGGCCGGGCTGCACGAGATGCTCACCACCGCCGGCTTCAAAAAGATCGAGACCAGCGTCGTCCACCGCGAAACCCGCAATCCCCAGTTCCAGACCGTCCTCGCCCTCGCGGAGAAGTGACCCGCCGCCGCTCCGGCCGCGCACTCCAAAAAACCGCCGCTTGTCGTCAGCGATGACATCGCGGTATGCTGCGCGGATGCTCTCCTCCCGCCGCTCCTTCCTCCGCCACGCCGGTCTTGCCTCGTTCAGCCTGTGGCTTCCGAAAAGCCATGCGGAGGCGACGGCTGCAGGGCTCGCGCGCAGCACGCCGGAGGCGGAAGGCGTGTCGTCACAGGCCATTCTCGATTTCCTCGACGCGGTGGAGCGGGAGAAGTTCGAACTGCACAGCCTCATGATGCTGCGGCATGGCAAGGTCATCGCGGAGGGCTGGTGGGAGCCGTATGGGCCGGAGTTTGTCCACACGATGTACTCGATGAGCAAGAGCTTCACCTCGACGGCGGTCGGTTTCGCCGTGGCGGAAGGCAAACTGAGCGTAGAGGACAAGGTGGTGTCGTTTTTCCCGGATGAACTGCCCGCGAAGGTCAGCGACCATCTCGCCGCCATGCGCGTGAAGGACCTGCTCACCATGTCCACCGGCAATGAAAAGGAGCCGACGCAGACCGTCGTGAAGGAGGAGAACTGGGTGCGCACCTTCCTCGCGCAAAACATCGCGCATCCACCCGGCACGCAGTTCATGTACAACAGCGCCGCCACCTACATGTGCTCCGCCATCGTGCAAAAGGTCACCGGGCAGACCGTGCTCGACTACCTCACGCCGCGCCTGTTCACGCCGCTTGGCATTTCCGGCATGCGCTGGGAATCCTGCCCGCGCGGCATCAGCACCGGCGGCTGGGGATTGAGCATCCAGACGGAGGCCATGGCAAAGTTCGGCCAGTTCCTGCTGCAAAAAGGCAAATGGAACGACAAGCAGCTCCTCCCCGCCGCCTGGATCGAGGAGGCGACGCGATTCCACATCCAGCAGCCCGGCGGCGACAAACCGGACCGCCCGAAGGCGCGCAACGACTGGCTGCAAGGCTACGGCTACCAGTTCTGGCGCTGCCAGGGCACCGCGTATCGCGGCGATGGCGCGTTCGGCCAGTACACCATCGTTTTGCCCGATCAGGACGCCGTGATCGTCATGACAAGCGAGAACAAAAACATGCAGGGCCAGATCGATCTCGTGTGGAAGCATCTGCTGCCCGCCTTTGATGCCAAATCGGACGCCAGCGCGTCTGACAAGCTCGCCTCGCTGAAGATCGTGCCGCCGAAAGGCTCCTTTAAGTCGCCGCATGCCGTGAGCAATCAGTATGTGTTCGATGCGAATGACCTTGGCATAAAGGCCGTGACCTTTGCCTTCGACTTCACCGCTTGCGCCCTCCTGATCGACAAACAGCCCGTCCATTTTCGCTACAACGCATGGCTGCGAGGTGAGGCGATGATTCCGGGCGCGCCCCCACGCCTCATCTCCGGCGGGAAACCCAAAACGACGCCGCTCTCCAAGATCGCGGCCGCCGCCGCATGGACGGATGACAGCACCTTGGTGCTCACGCTGCGCTACTACGAGACCCCGCACAGCGACACCCTCACCTGCGTCTTCGACGGCGACGCCGTCACGATCACCTTCCTCAACAGCATCACCGCCATGAACCCGAAAGCGAAGGACGCCCGCGCGCGGCTGAAGGGGAAGAAGGCGTGAACACGACCACCATATTGATGACGAGCCGAATTCTTCAAAGCAAGCTATGTCGCATCGCTGGATGCGTCGTCCTCGTGATTGCGGTCACGCTTTGGTTGAATTCACGATTCGGTGCCGACAGACGCTGGGAGGAGACCAAGGCTGCCCTGGCAAAAGAAGGAGAGAGCACTGACTGGCGGTCGCTGCTCTCCGATCCGCCTCCTGACGAGGTAAACTTCTGCGCAATTGAGGAGCTGCGCGGGATCACCCAGATCATCAATGGGAACCGCGACCTGGGCGAACCAGGAGCCAAAAGGAAGGCCTTGGAAGGAATGCGGATTCCTTTCGACAGCAAAGTTCGCTCTGAAGTTCCAAGCACGGGTTCTGGTTTGGAAAGAGGTCTCTTTGTTTCGGCCGAAGCGTGGTCGAAGCATCTCGAGGCAGTGAAGTTTATCACACTGCCCGCAGATTCGGAACATTCCCCATCTGAATTGCTGTCGGCTCTCGATCGGAAATTCCCTCTGCTGAGCAAGCTGGCCGAACGCGCGCCACGCTTCCAGCGAGCTGTGTTTTTGCCATCTCGGAAGCAGCTTGGTGTCACGCCTGGATTTGACACCAATCTTGTACCACACCTGAACAGTGTCATGCATCTGGTCAAGATGCTGTATGTGCGGGCCAAAGCGGCAATCGAGTCGGGGGATGCGAAAGAAGGCGCGAACTCCGTGCTGGCAATGATGCGTCTCAACAACGGTTTGAATTCGGAATCGTCCATGCTGCCATTGCTAGTGGCCGTGACTTGCTCTTGTTATGTGCAAGGCGTGGTTTGGGATGCCCTGCATGGCCACCATTTGCGCGAACCGGAGCTGGCCATGCTTCAGATGGAATTGGAAGCGCAGAATATGGAGCAGCCCCTGTTGAACGCCTTGCGGGGGGAATTGACAACCAGTGTCGCTTCCTTGGATCAGTGTCTTGTCAGCGATTCGGCCTGGGAGAGCATGAGGACTTTTTTCGTGGATGGACCCGAGTGGCTGTCACAACTGCGGATGACCCCACGGCTTTTGACAGAGTGGAAAGCCGATTTCAGCGGTGCGTTTTTCCACCATGCGATCAAACCGCTCAAAGCCGCGGGTTTGAAGGGATGCATGGAAGCCCAGGCAAAGTTCTTGAAATCGCTGCCTAGCATGGACAGGCCCATCCTCGACGATGCTCACCTTTTCACGCGGCTTGCCATGCCTGCCTACGACACCATCATCCGCCAAACTCTATTCATCGAGGCCCGAAACCGCCTGACTGTGGCCGCGCTGGCGGTGGAACGATATTCACTGGCTCGAGGAGGCCTGCCAAAGAGCCTGGAAGAGCTCAAGCCCGGCTTTTTGGACGAACTGCCCGTTGATCCAATGTCTGGCAGTGCTGTGCGGTATCGCGTGGGACCGACTGGTGGAGCCGTGATCTGGTCGGTGGGAATCGACGGCAAGGACGATGGCGGTGTGGTGCCCTTTATTCCCGATCCGGCCAGACCCATGCGCACGCCAAACTATGACCGTGATGACTATCTGGGTGACTGGGTATGGCAGTATGAGCCGCTATTTGGCACCCAATGACAGAACCGAATCGGTTCTTGCGAAGCAGAGAGCGTTCATGGTAGCCTGCGGGCATGAAAACGATGCTCTTCATTCTTGCGGTGGCTGCCGGGCAGGCGGCGGGGCAGGTGGCGACACCGACGACGCCGACGAAGTTCGGCACGCGCACGATGACGGGAGGCTCCAGCACTGGGAGCGTGAACGTGACAACGCCGCCGGCGGAGACGACGGTGCGGCTGGTGAGCCATTTCACGCTGGACCAGCCGAGGCAGTGGAAGAGCACGGACGGGCGCTCCCTGCTGGGCAGCATCATCGCCTTTGAGGACAGCGTGGTGGAGATGAAGGCGGCGAACCGCGCCGCGGCGGTGGCGGCGGCGCAAAACGCCCCCGCGCCGAAGCCGCCGGAGAAGTTCACGATCATCAAGGACGGCAAGGTGCGCCTGCTGGTGAACCAGAAGCCGGTGGAGGTGCCGCTGGACCGCCTGAGCGAGGAGGACCGCGCCTACGCGGCGAAGGTGAACGCGGCGGCGGGCGGCAAGCCGTGAGGGGGGCGGGGTGAGACGTCAGAGGTGAGAAGTGAGAAGTGAGAGGTGGACCACCGCAGCCATGCTGCGCATCATCATCTTTTGTGATTTTTGAACCACGAAGGGCCACGAATTTACACCCATGGATTCTCCTTATTTTGTGAGCTATTCGTGCTCATTCGTGACCCTTCGTGGTTTTGAAACCGCTTATCACCAAAGGTGACGACGCCGGGTGTATCAACAGCCGCTGTTCATCCACCGTCCATCCGCAGGTGCATCGTGCCGCAGCGGCTCACAGCCCGCGCGGAGCCATGGAATAGAGGCCGATCGTCACGTCGTAGGCGCCCAGCAGCGGCATGCGTTTCAGTTCATGGCCGGCACCCCAGGAGTCCGTGAAGAGGATCTGCCGTTTCGCCTCGTTGTAGCCGATGATCATGCGCATGTGGCCGCCGCGCGTCTGCCCGCTGCCGGGCAGCGGCGGATCCTCCTCCACGCGGCCCAGCTCCAGCGCCCATAGCAGCGGGACGCCCTTGTTCACATACTCCTTCACGATGCTGGTGAACTGCTTGTCCGACACGCGCCGCTTCCCCGTGCTGCCGGAGTAGTACTGCTCCGGATTGATGAGCGGCTTGAAGGTGACCTTGAACCGGCCGTCGATCTTCGCCAGGCTCTTCTGCATGCCGAAGACGTTCGCGCCGCTCTCCGCGTCCACGCTCACGAGCTGCGCCATCTCATGCTGGTCGCAGGGGATGCGCATGTACTCAAAGAGGCGCTGGCAGCTCGCCGCCACGCAGTAGCCCTTCTGGCCCTGGTCCACCATCGGCACGCCGGTGATGTACACATCCCCGTCCGGCTTTTTGGTCACGCGCTTCACCAGCTCCATGCTCTGCACGCCCGTGACCATCCTGCCCATGGTGAAGTCCGCCTGCCCCGGCGCGGCCAGCTTCAGCCGCAGGAACTCCGGCTTGAGCGCCTTGCCCGGCACATTGTACTCGTTGTATTCCAGCAGCGCCGTGGCGGCCGGGGAGTTCCACATCCACCCGGAGACGGGCAGCGCGGCGTTTGTGGACATGAGCTGGCGTTTGGGCGCCACCTTCAACACCTGGCCCAGGTTCTGGCCGATCGCTTTGAAGATGCGGTCGAACTCCGCCACTTCGATGTCCCCGTTGTCGCCGCGGTTGTAGAAGGAAATGGTCGATTTCGCCGCCTTGCCGTTCACAAACTCCAGGACGGCCTCCTGCACGTTGATCGAGCCCGCGAACATCGTCAGCTTGGTCTCCACATTGGAGAACATGTGCCGGGAGAACCGCGCGCGGGACTTGTCCGCGCTCATCCACTCGAACTGCGGCGGCTTTTTCTGCTGCTTGGGGTCGTCCGCCTTCGCCGTGTAGTGCATCTCCATGCTGTCCGCCGACCACGCCCACAACTCCGCAAAATTCAGCAGCGAATCGAGGTTGGCGGAGAGCGCCGGCAGCCTCCGCTCCTGCTCCTGCTGCGCCGCCAGCGGCGGCACGATCAGGCAGAGACAGGCCAGGGCGGGGAGCGGCGCGCGGAATTTCATGCCGCGTTTTTAGCAGGCGGGGCGGGCATGTGTCAACCATGCCGCCAGCCTTCGATGCCACGGCATGTGACTGGGATGGATCAAAACCCGCGGAAGAACCCCAGCGCCGTGCGGGTGGTCATTTCCGCGATTTCCTCGACGGTCACGCCACGCAGGGCGGAGACGGCGCGCGCGGTGTCGGCGACGTGGGCGGGCTCGCAGCGCTTGCCGCGATGCGGGACGGGCGCGAGGTAGGGCGCGTCGGTTTCCAGCATGAACTGCCCGGCGGGCACCTGTCTGGCCGTCCCGGCGATGACGCCGGCGTTTTTGAAACTGACGATGCCGGTGAAGGAAATGAGGTGCCCGCGCTCCAGCAGCGGCCCGGCCTGCTCCATCGTGCCGGTGAAGCAGTGGAAGACGCCGCGCAGCCGGCCGCTGAAGGGCAGCACCTGCGCGGTGAGATCGTCCCAGCTCTCGCGGTTGTGCAGGATGACATTGAGGCCGAGTTCAGAGGCGAGCCCGAGCTGCGCGTGGAGCACGACGGCTTGATGCGCGCGCCAGGTTTCCACCGTCCAGCCCTCCGGCGGCGCGTGGAAGTAATCGAGGCCGATTTCGCCGATGGCGCAGACCTTGGGATGCTGCGCGAGCACGCGCAGCTCCTCGATCCAGCCCGTGCCGCTGACGGTATCGGCATCACAGGGATGAATGCCGACGGCGACGCGGATGTCCGGCTCGTTTTCGGCGAGGGCGAGGAGTTTGCGCGCATTGTCGAGATCGACGGCCGGCGCGACCATGCGCGTGACACCCGCGGCGCGGGCGCGCTGGAGCACGGCGGGCAGATCCGCGTCAAACTGGCGGCTGCCGAGGTGCGTGTGGGTGTCGAAGAACATCGTGCGGACTTGGCGTGCGCGGGTGTGGTGTCAAGACAGGCTGTCTGTCCTTCCCAAACGATTCGTGGCGTGATAAAAGCCGCGCGCATGCGTCTCCCTGCCTGTCTCGTGCCCGTTTTTCTCCTGCTCCGCGCCCTTGCCGGCGCGGCGGAGCCGTTTGGCATCCATGTCGTGGACG
Source organism: Verrucomicrobiaceae bacterium (assembly GCA_015075365.1). Classification (GTDB taxonomy): domain Bacteria; phylum Verrucomicrobiota; class Verrucomicrobiia; order Verrucomicrobiales; family Verrucomicrobiaceae; genus Prosthecobacter. Next base: position 1,130,314 of record JABTUN010000001.1, on the reverse strand, counting down.
AGCACACGGGGCGCGGCGTGCCGCTGGTGACGCTGACGACGACAAACCACATGTCCTTCACGACGGACAGCGCGGGCTGGATCGCCTTTGACGAGCCGGGGCTAATGGAGCGTGTGGTGCATTTCACGATCCGCGCGCCGGGCTACGCGGTGGCGAAGGACGGCTTTGGATTCGCCGGGGTGAAGCTGACGCCGAGGCATGGCGGCAAGGCGGAGGTGAAGGTGATGCGCACCAACATCGCGGAGCGGTTGTACCGCATCACGGGGCAGGGGATTTACCGTGACAGCACGCTGCTGGGCCTGGAGGCGCCGCTGCCACGGCCGAATCTCTCCGCGGATGTGATGGGCCAGGACAGCGTGCAGGTGGCGCGGTGGAGGGGACGGCTCTTCTGGCTGTGGGGGGACACGCAGCGGCCGGACTACCCGTTGGGTAATTTTCACACGACCTGCGCCTGGAGCGACCTGCCGGAGAAGGGCGGCCTCGATCCGCAGCACGGGATTCATTTCGAGCACATCACGGACGAGCGCGGCGCGGTGGCGAAGATGATCCCGGTGAAGGAGCCGGGCGTTGTGTGGCTCTTCGGCCTGCTGGTGGCGGCGGACAGCGCGGGCGCGGAGCACCTGCTGGCGCACTATTCGCGCTGGAAGGACCTGTCGAAGCGGCTGGAGCACGGCATCGCAGAATTTGATGAGGCGGAGCAGCGGTTTCACCGCACGGCGGTGCTGGGGGATGAGTTCTCGTGGCAGTATCCGCAGAACAACGCCGTGCGCGCCCGCGGAGTGGACGCGGAGGGCGTCGAGCGTGACTACTTTTACTTCGCCACGCCTTACTGCGTCACGCGCGTGCCAGCCACGTATGAGGACGTGCAAAACACCTCCAGTTACGAGGCGCTGGCGTGGTCCGCGGAGGCAAAATCCCATGTGTGGCAGAGCGATGTGCCGCCGCTGACGCAGGAGGAGGAGGCGCGGCTGGTGAAGGAGGGCCGCATCCCGAAGGACATGGCGCGCCTGCAAGTGACGGATGCGCAAACCGGAAAGCCGGTGGTGCTGCACTCCGGCAGCGTGCATTGGAACGAGCACCGCCAGCGCTGGATCATCCTCGCGGTGCAAAAAGGCGGCGATGCCTCGCACCTGGGCGAGGTGTGGTATGCGGAGGCGAAACAGATCGAGGGGCCGTGGCGGAAGGCGGTGAAGGTGGCCAGTCATCCGCGCTACAGCTTCTACAACCCGGCCCACCACGCGTTTTTCGACCAGCAGGGCGGGCGCTTCATCTACTTCGAGGGCACTTACGCGGAGACTTTTTCAGGAAATCCGGTTGCCACGCCGCGCTACGATTACAACCAGCTCATGTACCGCCTCGACCTGGACGAGCCGAGGCTCAGGGTGGTGCGGGAGTGAGAGCCGGGCAGGCGCACGGCAGCTCACCGGGCGCGCCGCTGGCGCACACACTCAAACAGGCACACGCCTGTGGCCACGGACACGTTCAGGCACTCGACACGGCCGGCCATCGGTATTTTGGCCAGGAAGTCGCAGTGCTCGCCGGTGAGGCGGCGCATGCCGGGGCCCTCCGCGCCCATGACGATGCCGATGGGGCCTTTCAAATCGAGGTCGTAAAGGCTTTGCGTGGCCTCGTCCGCCGTGCCGACGAGCCACACGCCGAGCTCCTTGAGCTTGTCCATGGCACGGGCCAGATTCGTGACGCGCACGAGCGGGATGTTCTCGGCTCCCCCGCAGGCCACGCGCACGACCGTCTCGCTGATGGGCGCGGACTTGTCCTTGGGCATCACCACCATGGCGACACCGGCGGCATCGGCGGTGCGCAGACAGGCGCCGAGGTTGTGCGGGTCCTGCACGCAATCGAGGATGAGCACGAGCGGATCCTTTTTATCCGCCAGGATCGTGGCGAGATCGTTCTCGTCATAGGTGACGATCTGGGAATCGGAGCGGGAGTGGCGGTTTTGGCGCGCGGTGGGGCGTTCGGGGCGCATGGAGAAGTCAGAGGTCGGAGGTCAGAGGTGTGAAGTGAGAAGCGCGGGTTCAGCGTGGCATCTTGGAGAAGAAGACGCGCGCGCTTTCCATGATGCCGTAGGCGGTTTCGTGCGGCGTGAGCTCGGCGGTGACGATGCGGAGGTCGGAGAGGGCTTTGTAGAGCGGCTTTCGCTCGGCGAGGAGGCGGGTGAGCTTGGCCTGCGGGTCCTCCTCACCGGCAAGGAGCGGGCGGTCATTATTGTGGGAGGTGCGGCGGGCGAGCAGCGCAGGGTCCGCGTCCAGCCACACGATGTAGCCCAGGTGGTGCAGCAGCGGCAGGTTGCGCGGCTGCGTGATGATGCCGCCACCCGTGGCGATGACATGGCCGCGCCGTCCCAGGAGCGAGCGCAGCGCCGCGCTTTCGCGCTGGCGGAAGCCTGCCTCCCCCTCCGCGGTAAAGATGGCGGGGATGGTCCTGCCGGCCTTTTCGATGATGAGCGCGTCCGTGTCGAGGAACTGGAAGCCGATCATCTGCGCGACGATGCGGCCGACGGTGGTCTTCCCGCTGCCCATGAGGCCGATGAGGATGATGTTGGGCTGGCGCGGCAGCGGGGCCTCTCCGGTCTGGATCACGGCGTCGAGAATGGAGGAGGCGAGGTCCGGATCGTCGCGCAAGGCGTCGAGATAGGTGGGAAAGCGCGGCTCCCAGCCGGTGCCGCGTAGTTTGGCGTTCGAGACATGCTTGTGGCTCCAGCCGCGCTTGCGGGACGGGTCGGGATCACGCGCGGGAGGCATGGCCACGCCGAAAAGGCGGCACAGTTCGAGGTAGGAGGCGCGCTGGGTCGTTTGCGCGTCGTCGGCGACATTGAAGATGCCTGGGAGACGATGGGTGACGAGGTGCGTGACCGCGCTGGCGGCGTCGTCAGCGTGGATCTGGTTGATCAGGCGTCCCTCGCCGTCGTTGCCCTCGATGGCGGATTTTCCTTCGAGGAGGTTCTTGAGCAGAAAAGAGCGCCCGGGGCCATAAATGCCCGCCAGGCGCGCCACACTGCCTCCTGCGGCCAAGGCGAGGTTCTCGGCCTCGCGCAGCAATTTTCCCGTTTCGCGGCCGGGATCGGCAAAACTTGTCTCATCGACCGTTTCGCCCCCGGTTTGCGGGTAAACGCTGGTGCTGCTCGTGTAGAGCGGGAACGCGTCTGGAAATGTGGCGAGCAGATGCCGCATGCCGTTCACATAGACGGTTTGATACATCTCCGCGCCGCCGCGGCTGGAGCTGGCGCAGTGGATGAAGGCATCCACCCGCAGCGGAGCGAGGCGCGCGGCCAGATCGCGCACGCTTTCCGCGCTGGAGATGTCACACGCCTCGGCACGCCAGGGCTTTTCCGCACGCAGGCGCTCCGCGGAGGCGGCGCTGTGCGTGAGGCCGATGACGGTGTGCCCGGCGGCGTGGAGCAGGTCCGCCGCGCGCGCGCCGACAAAGCCGCAGCCTGCGATGAGGATGGTCATAGCGGCTTGCGGCGGGTTTGATAATAGGTGACGAGGCCCTTCACGACGCCGCGCACATAGTCCTCGATGGCGCTGGTTTGCAGGCGGCCGGCGATGAGCGTGCGGCCGATGAAATGACCGGCGAGCAGACGGTGGTAGGTCTCCTCGTGGTTCATCACATACGGCTCCAGATAGACGACCGGGCAGTTGTAGAGGCGGTTGGCCAGCAGGTTGCGCGCATACACGCCGGGGTCTTCCGTGACACGGCGCGCGTTGGGCGTGGTATACACATAGGGCGGCAGGCCGGTGGCGGCGGCCAGCCCGCGGGACACCGCGTCCGCCAGCGGCAGCTCCTCCTCGTGGACGCGGGAAAGCAGCCGCTGGAACATCTCAAAGCGCACGTCCGCCTGCTCCACCTCCACAGGCGCGTAGCAGCCGTTCACCAGGACGTGGTAGTGGTTCAGCGGGGAGTATTGAGGCGCGTTCGCATCTCCCCAGGCCTCGGCGTTGTAGTGCAGGCACAGGACGAGGTCCGGCTTGATCTGCTGGTTTACCTTTTTGGCGCGCGCGTGGATCTCCCCCACACGGTAGAAGAGCTTCTCGCTCTGCCACTGCACGGTGATGATCTTCGCGTCTCCGGCGAGGCCGTCGTAGGTTTCCTTGAAGTCTGTAAACCCGGCGTCGCGCAGCACCGTCACGGCGGCATCACGCAGGGCGGGCGGGCGCAGGTCGGTCACCGGTTCCAGCTTGTCGCGGACGAGGGTGACGTAAGCACCCAGCGCGCGCAGGCGCTCCGCCAGCACCTGCGCGGTAACGAGCGTGAGCACGCCCTCCTGGATGGCCTCCGGGGGCTGAAAACTCAGGAATCTCTCCTCCATCACGGAGAAGCTCCCGCCGATGTGGCCCGGGTCGATGGCGATGTGGATGTCCGTGAGCGGCGGCTTGTCTGCCTTCAGCGGCGGCAGCTCGCCGGCGCGGTGCCAGGTGCGGGAGGTGTAGGGCGGCGGCTCCGCGCGCACCGCCAGCGGGATGCGCACCTCCGGTGCCGCCGCGTCGCCCGTCTGGATGATCAAAGCCTCCTGCTCGATGCGCCAGGGCAGCGGCAGGGCGGAGCCGTCCGTGTAGATCTTTTGCAGCGCGCCTTCCAGCTCGGCGCGTGTCATCGTGTTCGCGAAGGCCTCCAGGCGTTTCCAGTCCGGTTGCGAGCCCAGGGCGATGAGTTTTCCGAGCCTTGCCGGCGCGGCGGGTTCCGCGCCCGCGCCTGTGATGACACTTCCTGCCGCGGGTGCCGCCGGAGCCACCGGCGGCGCGGGGGCCTGACCCTGTGCCAGGGCGGCGCACGCGAGCAAGAGCGCGTGCGCGGCGGTGGCGCGTGAATATTTCCAGATCATCCGGTGATCCTAGACTTGAACAGCAGCCTCATCATCTACTAAGTGACCGCATCATGACCGAAGGCACGGAGGCACAGGCAGCAACACCCGCGGACGGGCTCTTCCGCATCCTTTTTCTCGGCGATGTCGTGGGCGAGCCCGGCCGCAAGGCTGTCTCCCTGCTGCTGCCGCTTCTGAAGGAGGAGTTGAGCGCGGACTTCATCGTCGTGAACGGTGAAAACGCCGCCGGCGGGCGCGGCATCACGCCCAAGATCGCCATCAGCCTCATGCGTGCCGGCGCGGCGGTCGTCACCAGCGGAGACCACATCTGGGACCAGAAGGAGATCATTCCTTACCTGGGGGAGGAGCCGCGCATGCTGCGGCCGCTGAATTACCCGGCGGGCGCGCCCGGCGCGGGATTCATCGTGCTGGAGGCGAAAAAGTGCAAGGTGGCCGTCGTGAACCTCCAGGGGCGTACCTTCATGCGGGAGCAGTTGGAGAATCCCTTCCCCGTCATCGCCGCATGCGTCGAAAACCTGCGCCAGGAGACGCCGGTGATCCTGGTTGATTTCCATGCCGAGGCCACAAGCGAAAAAGTGGCCATGGGCTGGCATCTCGACGGCAAGGTCAGCGCCGTGATCGGCACGCACACGCATGTGCCCACGGCCGACGAGCGCGTGCTGCCCAAGGGCACCGCCTTCCAGAGCGACGCCGGCATGTGCGGGCCCATGGACAGCGTCATCGGCAGCGAGATCGAGCCCGTGCTGCATAAATTCCACACGCAGATGCCCGCGCGCTTTGGCGTGGGCCGCGGCGCGGTGCGCCTCAACGGCAGCCTCATCACCATCGACCCCGCCACCGGCCGCGCCCTGAAGATCGAGCGCGTGGCGCGCACCTGGCACGAGTGAGCGGGCCGCTTTCTCCCCTCCCAACGGTTGGCATTCTTCGAAGAGCCAGCGGAAGGTTTCGTGGTTTACGAAAAACGCTGTCTGAAGGTGGCTTGATGAGCATCATCCGCCCGGTCACCCACTCTTGATATGCACCCGTTCATCGCGCCGATCATCCAGACTCCCGCTGGCGAGCGCCCGCTGCCCATCCGTTTTGGCCTGCCGGGTGATGCCGAGGCTTTGCGCTCATGGCGGATCGGCCGGACGCACACGCATCCGCTGGCAGCCAGGGATGCGGTGGAGTATGCGCGACTCGCCAGCAAACGCTGGCGCTACTACGCCCGGAGGGATGAAGTGGCGAAATCACTGCCTGAGTTGAGGCAGCGTGCCCCGAAAGCTTCCCAGGAGGAGGTCGGCTTCCTGCTCGTGGCTGGACAGGACAACACGTCCGCGCCACAAACACTCGCGATGGCCTGGTGCCGGCGCACTTGGTGTCACCATCTCGTTCTCGACTTTCTCGCCTGTCATCCCGTCGCGTTTGACGCGCGCTCCGGCTACGGCGGCGTCGGTTCGGCCATGCTCTTTGCTCTCGGCCTGATCACCGCCGAATTGCGCATCCCGCTGCTTTGGGGTGAGGCTACTGCCGTCTCGGCTGGTTTCTACAGCAAGCGCGTGCTCGGCGGCCAGCCCGTGACCGACCACTTTTTCATCCGCGACACGCACCTTGCCAATCTCCAGCGTGAGGGTAAACGTTCCGCCGTCCACTCAAGACGCTCATGAAAACCGCCGCCCAGCCCAAGACCCGAGTCTCCGCCTTCATGCGTGAAATGTGGGCCGCTGAAGCCGAGCACCCGGTTTTCGCAGGCAGCCTGCAGAACTTCAAGCTCCTGGCTCTGCCGAGAAACACGAAGCAAACACGGACAAACGCTGCTAGAAGCGAACAGAAGTCGGGACGCTAATGTTAGGCTGTGGAGCCGAAACTGTGAGGGAGTGCGTTGAGGTTGTGTCTCAACTCCAAACCGTTTGGAGATACCTGGAAATCCAAGACTCAGTTAAAGCGACGTATTCGGGCAGCTCACCCAACAGGACGAGGCGCTTTCGCAGGCGTGATCGCTCCTTCTCTGAAAGTTGTGTGGGGCTGTCGGATTTGGTGGGTGGTGCAGGGTGGCGTTGTTTAGTTTTGTCCATTTTAAAAACAGCTCGTGCTGTTTTCGATACTAACTTTGGCCTCCCGAAAAATTGGGCTTTCTGAAAAAAGCCGAAAAAAGTTACATCAAGGCCTCCAGCCGCTTCACGCTGACGGGCTGTGAGGTGCCGAGTTCTTGGGCGAAGACTTGGACGCGGTATTCTTCGAAGAGCCAGCGGAAGGCTTCGTGGTTGGCTTTGGGGACTTCTTGGGGCCAGGTGGCGAAGTCGGTGATGAGTTGCTGCTTGTCGGCGTCCTTGGCGGGGTTGTTCATCCAGCGTTCGTTGCGGACGTGAATGGCTTTCAAGTAGCGCGGGAGGTGCTGGAGCTGCTCGTGCGGCGTCTTGAGCAAAAGATCGGGTGGAACGAGGCGCTGGAGGTCTTGTTCGAGGGCGGGATAGCGTTTCGGCAGGGCGAGGAGCTTGGCGCGTTGATCGTGGATCTGCGCGTGCAGTGTGCGCGTGCGATGCACGACGGCGGGAAGATCGCGGCGGAAGGTTTCAGCGAGCTGCTGGAAGCGTTTCTCCGTCAGCGGAAAGAGCGGCGTGAGGCGCAGCAGGTGCGCGAGGATGTGCTCGTGCGCTTGATCGGCCAAGGCGGCGGGCGAAACGGCGGCTTGAGCGCTTTGAACCTTCTCGAAGGGATTATTGGCAGGAGAATGAAGGCAGGAGAATGATTTCTGAACGGATTCTTCTGCCTTCATTCTTCTGCCAGTTTCTGGTCCGACAAAGCTCTTCAGCTCCTTTTTGAGCCACGCGATGTCTTTGGCCAAAAGATTTTCCGCGAGCTTCCGCACGGCAGCGGGCGTGGTTTTGATGGCTTCGGCCTTCGTTTTGAAAAGGCGCACATCGACCTCGCCATCGCGCAAAACGAGGGCGGGATAGCCGAAGACCTGCGCGTGGCCGATTTGCTCAACGAGGATGCTTTCGGGTAGATCGCCGAAGCTCCAGCTTTGCAGGGCGAAACGCTCGAATTTCGGCAAAAGTCGATCCCAGGCATCGGTGCGGCGGTGGGCCTCTTTTTCGACCTCGGCGTGCAGCGTGCTCAAATCGCGACTGGCGGCGACGACGGTGTTTTTCTTCGTGTCGTGGAGTTCGATGCGCGGCTGCAAATGCGCGGGAATGCTGCCCGGAGCCCAATCGCTGGCCTGGATGCGCATGCGGTAGCGCTGCGAGATGAAGGCGGCCATCGCGCTGAGGAAATCGCCGGTGCCGGGATCGAACTTGGTGGCGATCTCGCGCGCCTTCGGGTCGATGGGCATCAAATCGCGGCGGATGGACTTCGGCAGGGCTCGCAGCAGCGCGGCGGCGATTTCTTCGCGCATGCCAGGCACCATCCACTGCACCTGGCCGGTGGTGAGATGCCCCGCGAGCTGCACGGGCACCTTCACGGTGACGCCGTCCTGCTCCTGGCCGGGTTTGTAGTTGTAAGTGACCGGGATGACGCTGTTCGCGAGCGCGACCTGATCCGGGAACTGCTGCAACTCGACCTCAAAGTCCTCGCCTCCGGCCAAATCGGCCTCGGTGGCGCAAAGGAAGCGCGGCTCGGTCTCGCAGCGCTCTTTGACGACGCGATTGAGGTCGTGGATCGACGAGATGTTTTTCAGTCGCGCGTTGTAAAAGCGGAAGAGTCGCTCCTCGACGGCATAGACGCGGTTGCTGCGCACGCGGGTGAGCATCGTTTCGATCTTTTGCCGCAGCGCGTTGTTGTGCGCGTAAAAGCGCAGCGTGATCGCGCTGTCCTGATGCTCGACGAGCGCACCACGGATGAAAAGCTGCGTCGCCGCGACGGGATCGACCTTCAGGAAGTCGATGCTGCGCCGCGTGATCTCCAAGCCATGCAGCATGACCTTCTCGACGCAGGTCACGCGTCCGGCTTTTTCGTTCCAGTGCGGCTCGCTATGCTTGAACGTGCACAAATGCGCCCCCAGCTCCGCGATCCAGTCCGGCTGCACCTTCGCCACCGTGCGTGCGAAGAGCTGCGAGGTATGCACGATCTCTCCCGCGACGATCCACGCGGGTTGTTTGGCTTTGTCCTGTCCGGGTTTCGGTTTGACGTTCTTCTCGCGGCGTTCGTAGAGGTTTGAGCCGGGGAAGATCATCACCTCGCGGTTCCCGGAGGTTTTGTAGAGGTTTCGATCTTCTTTGACGGCGATGTGACCAAGCTGCGCGACGAGGATGCTGCGGTGAATTCGGTCCTGATTTGGCAAGAAAATTGGAGGGCAAGAAAATTGACTCTGATCTGAATTTTCTTGCCCTGAAATCTTCTTGCCAGCCTCCCCGAAGATTTCGGTGAGCTGCTTCCAGATGTCCCGCCATTCCTGCATGCGGGTGAAGGAGAGGAAGTTGGATTTGCAGAACTTGCGCAGGGAATTGCGGGAGCGCTCGAGCGGATCGGGCGCGGCGTTCCAGATTTTGAGCAGGCTTAAAAAGTCGGAGTCGGGCGCGGCGAAGGCTTTGTGGGCGGCGTTCGCGAGTTCCTTCTTTTCTTCGGGGCGTTCGCGGGGATCGGGGATGCTGAGGCCGCTGGCGATGACGAGCATCTCCGGCAGCACGTTTTCCGTGCGAGCATGCAGCAGCATGCGGCCGAGCGTGGGATCGAGTGGCAGCTTTGCGAGCTCGTGGCCGAGCGGCGTGAGTTCGTGCGTGTCGTTGAGGCTTCCAAGCTCGTGCAGCAGATCGTAACCGGCGCGAATCGCAGCGCTGGAGGGCGGATTGATGAAGGGGAAGGCCTCGATCTCGCCGAGCTTGAAGGCCTTCATGCGCAGGATGACCTCGGCGAGGTTGGCGCGTTGGATTTCCGGCATGGTGAAGCGGTCGCGCTTCTCAAAATCGTCCTGCTCGTAAAGACGGATGCACAAACCCTCGCGCACACGACCGGCGCGGCCGGCGCGTTGATTCGCGCTGCTTTGCGAGATGGCCTCGACGGGCAGGCGCTTCGTGCGCGTGCGCGGATTGTAGCGGCTCATCCGCGCGAGGCCGGTATCGACCACCACCGCGATGCGCGGAATCGTGATGGAGGTCTCCGCGACGTTCGTGGCGATCACGACGCGACGTTTGCGACCCGGCTCAAACACGCGCTGCTGCTCCGCGGCGGCCATGCGGCCAAAGAGCGCCAGAACCTCGAATTCGCGGCCGAGCCGGCCATCGAGCAAATCCCGCGTGTCGCGGATGTCGCGCTCGGTGGGCATGAAAACGAGCACATCGCCGTCATTCGTCTCGATGAGCGCATTTTCGACCGCGGCCACCGCGCCGTCGATGAAGCCAAAATCGTCTTCCTCGGTCACGAGCGGCATGTAGCGCACCTCGACGGGATACGTGCGCCCGCTGACCTCAATAATGGGCGCACCGCCAAACGCCTGCGAGAACGCCTCCGTGTCGATGGTGGCCGAGGTGACGATCAATTTCAGATCCGGCCGCTTTTTGAGCAAGCCAACGAGATAGCCGAGCAGGAAGTCGATGTTCAGCGAGCGCTCGTGCGCTTCATCGAGAATGAGCACGGAATACGCCCGCAGCATCGGATCACTCTGGATCTCGGCGAGCAGGATGCCGTCCGTCATGAACTTCACGCGCGTCTCGCGGCTCGTGTCATCGCTGAAGCGCATTTTGCAGCCCACTTCGCGGCCCCACGGAACGCCAAGCTCTTCCGCGACGCGTTTCGATACACTCATCGCCGCCACGCGACGCGGCTGCGTGCAGCCGATCATGCCCGGTGCATTCGGAACGGCCTCCAGGCACATCTTCGGAAGCTGCGTCGTTTTGCCGGAGCCTGTCTCACCGGCCAGGATGACCACCTGATGCCGCTGAATCGTCGCGACGATCTCCTCACGGCGGGCCGTGATGGGCAGATCGTCAGGATAGCGGATGCGGAACATGGGGCGCGGATGCTACACAGCCCGCTCACTCATGCAGCCAGTTTGAACCCTCAAATCGAACGTGGCAGAGGTCCCTGCGGCGCGAGCTTCACGTTGTGCCCGGGCAGTTTCGCGCCGGCTTTGATCCAGTCGCGCAGGATCTGGACCTCCTTCTTGGAGATGGCATGGCCGCTCGGCGGCATGGCTCCGGGGATTTCATCGGGGAAGGTGACCACCTGGAAGAAGCGGCTGGCCTCCGGCTTGCCGGGAACGATCCAGCTCGTGCCGATGAGCTTCGCGATGGCCTGAGTGTCGTTGATCGGCGGCATGGTGGAGAGGCGATTGTCGCCGTGGCAGTGAACGCAGTTCGTTTCGAGTACGCTCAGCACGGGCGCGAAGGCGACAGCTTCCGCCTCGTTGGCGGGCTTTTGGGCACAGGATGCGACAAGAAGAAGGAGGGGGAGGATTCGCTTCATGAGCCCACTAGACGGCAGGATGGTGTGAGAGACAAGCGTTGACAAAATCGAGGCCGGTTCCTAGACTCGCGACCAATTCCACGAAAAACAGCGGCACCGGGCGGCTGGACGGGAAGAGCAACACCACTGGCATGAGGAACTTTGACTCCGATGAAGAACGGCGGCCGCACAATCCGCCGTTGCACTCCGAAAAGATCGTGACGGACCGGAAGATCTTCTTCCTGGACCTAAAGGAGAACGACCGCGGGCGTTTCATCAAGATCACCGAGGACGTGCGCGGCCGCCGCGACACGATCATCCTGCCCATCGAGGCCGCACAGGAGTTCATGGACGCGATGATGCGTGCCCTGGACGTGGCGAACGGCGGGGATGGCACCGTGGAGGATTGAGGATGAGGAACCGCGCGTGTGGCGTTCTGGACGAACGCCGCGCACTTAGCCCCTGGCCTTCCACTTGGGATAGCGCTGCAGGAGTTGCGCGCGGAGTTTTTCCGCCTGGGCGGTGTTGCCCTGCTTGTCGAGGACGATCGCGGCCTTGTGCAGGGCCTCCGGAGTGACCTCCTCGTCCTCGAAGACCTGGCTGGGAACGGCGTACTTGCCGCCTGCCGCCTGCCATTTGGCCCGCGCGGCATCCTGCTGGCCTTCCGCGGCGAGCTTGTCTCCCTCGGCCACATAGATGTCGCCTTCGAGGATGAGGAGTTCTGCCTGGAGCTTGCCGTCCTTGACGAAGGCGAGGGCTTCCTTGGCGGTGGCGTCGGCATCCGCAAAAGCGCCTTTGCCGAGCTGGGCGCGCCCCTTCGTGATGAGAGCGCGTGCCTTGGAGGCAGGGTCGGGGTTCGTGTTGAGGTAGTTGTTGGCGGCCTGGACGCCCTGGTCCCAGTTGCCGTTGTGCATCTGCGCCATGGACAGGTAGAGCCAGACGACGGGCTGGGTGTTCTCCGGCGTCTCGGGTGTGCAGGCTAGCTCAAGGTAACGGGCGGCTTTTTTGAAGTCCTGGTCATTGTAATGCCGGCCGCCGAGCCAGGTGAGGATTTCGACCGGGACGATGCCCTCCGGTTTCGCGCCGAGATAGGTGTCGATGGTCTTGGAAAGGTCGGCCACGTTCCGCCGCGCGTAATCGCAGAGCATGAGGAGCTGGCTGGCCTTTTCCATGTAGAGGCTGCCGTCGAGCTCAATGGAGCGGCGCAGCGCGGGAATGGCCTTGTCGTAGAGCTTCTGGTCAAAGTTGCCGCGCCCGATGCCGTAGTGGGCCTGCGCGGCAGCCTTGGATTGCGGGAACTTCTTCAGCAGCGTCTCGAAGGCGGTGACGGTGCCCTTCGCGTCCTTCGTCTCCATGGCGATGAAGCCGAGTTGCAGCCACGCCATCTCGCAGGCGTCGGATTGGGGGAAATCCCTCGTCACCTGCTCGAAATCGGCCTTCGCCTTCGGCAGGTCGCGCGCGTCCTTGTTGGCGAGGCCGCGGCGGGCCAGCGCCTTGGCGGTGAACTCGTGGCCCGGGTAGTCGTTGAGGAATCTGGTGAAGCTGCTGACGGCCTCCTGGTGGCGTCCTGCCTCCGCCTGCGCCCAGCCCATGTTGAAAACGGTGCCGGGACGCAGCTTTTCGGGCAGTTTTTCGACCTTGAGGTCGGTGTAGCTCAGGGAAGCCTGGTTGAAGTCACCCTTGTTGAAGAAATGGTCGGCGCGGATGAGGCGGGCGAGGCTGAGGAACTGGTGGTCCCCCTTGGTCGGCGTGTAGCGCGTGATGAAGCCGTTGGCGAACTCGCCGAGGTCCTTGTCGTTGAGCAGATAGAAGCAGTAGAGCTTCCAGTAGCCGGCCTCGAAGGCCTCGTCCGTGTCCTTGTGATACTGCTCGATGATGAGATACACCTCGACGGCGCGGGCGTAGCTTTTGCGCTGGCGGTAGGCATGGCCCACGAGCAGCAGCATGCGCGGGCGCACATTGCCGGGCGGCAGCACTTCCGCGTTGCGGTTGTAGAAGTCGATGACGCCGTCGTAGTCCTCCTTGGCGTTGAGCGCCTGGATGATGCCGACGAGCGCGATGCCGCGGTTCGCCTCGCTGGTCTCGGCAAGGCCGAGCGCCTTCTGGAACATCGCCACGGCCTCGTCCGGCTTGTTCATCTCCGCGTAAAGCACGCCGGCGCGCAGGGCGGCGTCGGACACGACCGCGTTGTCCGTGCTGCTTTTGACGAGTTGCTCAAAGGCCTTCAGCGACTCGCCTTTTTTGTCCGAGGCGAGCTGGAGGCTGCCGAGGGTGAGCAGCGCGGTTTCGAGATACGGGTTCTTGGTCTTGTCGTTGACGGCGACGATGGCGTTGAGCGCCTCGATCTGCTTTTTCGTGTCGCCGAGCTGCTCATACACGCGGCTCTTGTTGTACTGGGCGGCCAGCTTGGCCTCCGGGATCGTCGTGCGCGCCTCGCTGAAGTTGAAGTACTTCGCGGCGGTCTCAAATCCAGGAATCGCGGCCTGTTTGTTGCCGTTGGCGGCCTCGTTCATCGCCTGGTTGAAGGCCATGGCGCCGAGACGGTAGGCGGCGGAGGGCGCGCCTTCGCTGGAGGGGTAGCGGTTCACCACCTCCTCGTAATAGGAGGCGGCCTGCTTGAGCTGGCGCTGCTGCATGTAGCACTCGCCGATGCGGAAAAGGGCCAGCGCCACCTGTTTGCCCGCCGGGTAGGTCTGCAGGTACTTGGCGTAGTTCTGCGCGGCCAGCCCCCACTCCTGGCGCTCGTAGGAAAGGGAGGCAAAATCAAACAGATCGTCCTCCGGGCCCTTCGTGCGCGGTGCCGCGGGCGGCGCGGGAGGCGGGCGCACGGGGATGGCCTTCGGAATGGGCGGATCGTCCTCCACGGGGATGGCCTTGGGCGCCTGGGCGAGCACACCGCCGCCGAGCGCGAGGGTGGCGAGGGCGAGGCTCCGGATGAAGGTGGAGGACGGCGTGGGCATGCGGCGGCGCGGTTATTTCGGCGGTGCGGGGGCGGCGGGCTCGTCCTCCGCCTTCTTCACGGCAAAGGCGATGTTGTAGATGCCGGCCTTCTGGCAGGCGTCCATCACGCGGATGCCGTATTCCCAGTCGGTGGCCTTGTCTCCGCGGATGATGACGGCCTGCTCGTTGGTGCCCGCCATGAGGATGATGTTCTTGAGCTTCGTGAGCAGCTCGTCGGTGGTGTAAGTCTGGCCGTTCACGACCACCTCGCCGTCTTTTTTGATGTTGATGATGATTTCGCCGACGGTGCGGCTTTCCTTCTCCTTGCCGGAGTCCGCCGCGGGCACGCTCACGTCCATCGTCTGCTCGTCCTGCGCATACTGGAAGGTGACCGCGAAGAAGATGACCAGCAGGAACAGCACGTCCACCAGCGGCGCGAGCTGCATGGGGGTGGGTTCGATGCTGTGCTGTTTGCGGAAGTTCATCGCAACGGGCTGATAGGGCGGTTACGCGGACGCGGCGGCGCGCGCGGCGCGTTTGTACTGCACGGCCAGCAGCGCCATGAGGTGCGTGGTGGCGGCCTCCATCTCGGAGATGAGGCGGTTCACCTTGCCGCGGAAGATGGCGTAGAAAATGAGGGAGGGAATGCCGATCACGAGGCCGGAGGCCGTGCAGAGCAGCGCCTCGGACACGCCCTGGGCCAGGCCGAGCTGGTTGCTGCCGCCCACGCCCTTGCCGGAAATCTCATGGAAGGTGGTGATCATGCCCAGCGTCGTGCCCAGCAGGCCCAGCATCGGCGCCACCGCGCCCACGTCTCCCAGATAGGCGATGCGCGCCAGAAGCAGGCTGGACTGGCGGTTTCCCTCCGCCTCGGTGACTTCCTTCACCTCCTCAAAGCTGGCGGTGGGGTTGCGCGTGGCAAAATCGAGCGTCTTGGCCGTCACACGCGCGATGCATTCATTGCGGCGGTTGCACACGGCCAGCAAGCCCAGGTAGTCCTGCTTGCGGATCAGCGCGTCGGCGCTGTTCATGAAGGCATCACTCACCACGGTGCCTTGGCGGATCGTCAGCGTGAAAAGCACGATCATGAAAAACGCCACCATCGACAGGCCGATGAGCGGATAGGCCATCACACCGGTGCGCCGGATGAAGCCGTCAAAGGTCATCACATCCGCGTAGGGGTTGTCCGCGTTCGGTCCGGCAGGGGCGGCGGCCGCTGCTGGTGCCGCGGGGGCGGCGGCCGCTGCTGGTGCCGCGGGGGCGGCGGTCTGCGCCTTGCCCGGCCCGGCGGCCATCCAGGTGGTCACAAACGCCAGCATGGCCAGGGCGAGGAGGATTTTTCGGTGCATGAGAGGGCGACTGTAAGCGAGCGCGGCATCCTTGCAAGCGGGGCTGTCTCAGGAATGAGAGAGCGCCGTCGCAGGAGTACATCAGGCGATCAATTCCTCCACCACCTTGCACTCGTTGACGCCGGTGAGGCGGAAATCGAGACCAGCGTAGCGGTAGGTGAACTTTTCGTGATCGAATCCGAGCAGTTTCAGGATCGTGGCATGCAAGTCGTGGACGTGGACGGGTTTTTCGACGGCCTGGAAGCCGAATTCGTCCGTCGCCCCGTGCGTGTAGCCACCACGCGCACCACCTCCGGCCAGCCACATCGTGAAGCCATAGTGGTTGTGGTCGCGGCCGTGCTGCTTGCCGGCGTTGGCGCCGGGCGTGGGCAGTTCCACCGACGGGGTACGGCCAAACTCGCCACCCCACATCATCAACGTCTCGTCCCACAGGCCGCGCATCTTCAGATCGCTCATGAAAGCCGCGATCGCGCCATCGGTCTGCTCCGCCAGTTTTTTGTGCTCCAGGATCTCGTCGTGATTGTCCCAGGGCTGGCCCGCGCCGGTCCAGAGCTGGATGAAGCGCACGCCGCGCTCCAGCAAACGCCGCGCGATGAGGCACTGGCGGCCGAAGGCATGGTCGCCATACATCTTCCGCACCCATTCGGGCTCCTTCATGATGTCAAAGGCGTCCGTGGCCTCCATCTGCATGCGGTAGGCCAGCTCGTAGCTCTGCACGCGCGCCTCGAGCTGCTGGTCACGCTCCCGCTCGATGAGGTGCCTCTGGTTCAGCTCCTGGAGCAGGTCGAGCTGGCGGCGCTGCTGCTTGAGGTCGAGCGAGCCGTTCTGGATGAATTCGAGCAGCTTTTCGACGCGCGTGTCCTCGGTGTTGATGTACGCGCCCTGGTAGGCGCTGGGGAGGAAGGCGGCCTGCCAGTTCTTTGTGCGGCGCGTGGGCATGCCGCCGGGGCACATGGAGATGTAACCGGGCAGGTTGGAGTTCTCGCTGCCCAGGCCGTAGGTGATCCAGGAGCCCATCGTGGGGCGGTTCAGGCGGCCTTCCCCGCTGTTCATGAGGCCCAGGGACGGCTCATGGTTCGGCACATCCGCGTACATGCTGCGGATCACGCACAGATCATCGGCGAATTCGCCGAGCTTCGGGAACAGCTCGCTCATTTCGAGCCCGCACTGGCCGCGCTTTGAAAACGCGAAGGGAGACTTGAAGCCCGCGCCGGTGGGGCGCTCCGTCTTGAGCATGTTGGGCAGCGGCTTGCCGTCGTATTTGTCCAGCATCGGCTTTGGATCGAAGGTATCGACATGGGAGGGGCCGCCGTTCATGAAGAAATGCACGACACGCTTTGCCTTGGGCTCGAAATGCGGGCGTTTCAGCGCCAGCGGGTTCAGCATGGCCGCGCCGGAGGCATGTTCAGAGAACACGGAGCCGAGCGCCAAGCCGCCGAAGCCCATGCCGGCACGGCGGAGCATCTGACGACGGGTCAGGAACGCATGCTCCAGGACCGGAGCATGATGGGAATGGGGGGCGTTCATTGGGGGTGGTGAAAAAACGGCGTTCGAGCGGGATTGCTTTCCGCCCGACCACCGCATGGCACAGGCGCGCGTGGATTACCACTGGCAAGGTTTTGGTGCCTGTGAAAGAATGGCCGCCATGCCCACTCCCAACTCCTCGCCTGGCTCGCTCATGCGCATGGTGTTTTACATTCTGGCGGTGGCCCTGGCCCTGGTGCATGTGTTTGTGACTTTTCGCGGCATCAGCAGCGCGGAGGGCATGAACCAGGCGCAACTGGCGCGGCAGATGGCGCGCACGCTGACCTTTCAGACGCGGGTGATCCAGCCCTACGCCCTGGCGCAGATGGAAAAGGCGGGGAAAGCGCCCTCACCGCTGGCCATGCCGGAGACGACCCAGCCGCCGCTGCCCGCGCTGGTGTGGGCGCCGGCCTTTCGCGCGCTGGAGCGGCTGGGGACCTATGCGCCGCAGGACGGTGGCAGCCCGATCTACTTTCTGGACCGGGTGATTGCCGCCATCGGCGTGCTGGGCTGGCTGCTGACGATTTTCCTGACCCATGGCGCGGCGCGGCGGTTGTTTGACGAGCAGGTGGCGGCGATCGCGGCGATCGCGCTGCTGGTTTGCCAGCCGGGCTGGGATCTGGCGGTCAGCGGCTCCCCGCGCGCGCTGCTGCTGCCGCTGTTCGCACTGGCGTTCCGCCTGTTTGTGTCCAGCGCGGTGCGGGCGGAGGAGGGCTTGGGCACGGGGCTGCGCATGCTGCTCCTGGGGCTGGTTTGCAGCGCGCTGGTGCTGACGCACTGGCTGGCGTGGTGGATGGTGGCGGGCATCGTGGCGGGGCTTTTCCTGTTCCTGCCCGGCGGACGCCTGGGCGCGGTGATCGTGGCGGTTTTCCCTTTCACGGCGATGAGCGCCCTGGGCTGGTGGAATCTCCAGCTCTGCGGTGATCCGCTGGGTGGCATCAAGGCGCTGTTCCAGGCGCAGGCGGCGGCCACGGCGCATGAACTCGTGCTGCGGGATTACACGCCGGGGCTGCCCACCGTGCAGGTGGACGACCTGCTGCGGCGCGTGGGGCTGGGGTGGCAGGAGCAGTTCGGGGAGATTTTCACCCACCTGGGGCTGGTGGTGCCGGCGCTGCTGTTCTTCGCAGCGTTGATGCACCGCTTCCGCAGCGCGCCCGCAGGCGGCGCGCGCTGGATGATCACGCTCGTTTTTGCCCTGGTGGCGCTCGGCTGCGGTCTCACCGGCCTCATGGAGGGCGCGCGTGATGACAATGCCCTCTACATCGTGCTGATGCCCGCCATGTCCGTCTTTGGCGCGGCGATGATCGTGGTGCTGTGGTCGCGCCTGCAAAACGGCGCCGGTTTCTGGCCGCGCTGGGGGGCGGCGGTCGTCGCCCTGGTCATCACCGGCCTGCCGATGATGGTGAACCTGCCGGTGTTCCTTAAATTTGGCCTCAGCATGGGCAGCAAGATGCCGCCGCACTGGCCGCCTTATGTGCCGGAGCGCGCCGCCGTGCTGGGCCGCATGGTGGAAAAAGACGAGTTTCTCCTCTCCGACGCGCCAGGGTTTGTGGCCTGGTATGCGGACGTGCCCTGCGCCGCCCTGCCCGTGCAGCGCGCGGACTTCGACACCCTGCGCGCCACCGCGGCGGAGCGCGGCGCGAAGCTGGCCGGCATCGTCATGACACCCGTCTCCGCGCGCTGTGAGCGGCTCACGGACATTTTCACCGGCCCGTGGGCTGAATGGCGTGATTTGATCATCCGCGGCCCCATGCACGCCTTCGACCGCGATTTTTCGCCCGAACCCGAGTTCCCCTTCCGCGTGGTAAACCCGCTCATCGCGGTGCCGGTGGGCACCAGGGAGAGCCTGAACCTGCCGATGGTGTTCTACTCCGAAAAAGAGCGCCGCGCACGCGCGCCGGAGACGCCATGAGCAACACGACGGACGCAGCGGGGACTAGAAATGCTCCACTTCGGCTGCAATCCTGCTAATAAGAGTCCGCCTTGCCCACCGCCGCCCTACCAGCCTCCGCCATTCCCGAAAGCCCCCTGCCCGCCTACCGGCCGGACGCGGGTGTGTATGATGAGATGATGGACGAGCGCGGCCAGTTGCGCCCGCACTGGAGGATTTTCGGCAGCTTCCTGGCCCAGTGCGGCCCGGCGGACTTCGCCACGCGCGCGGAGGCCGTGCAGCGCCTCCTGCGCGATCATGGCGTGACCTACAACATCTACGACGACGCGCTGGGCACCAGCCGCCCCTGGATGCTCGACCTGCTGCCCTTCATCGTTTCCGCGCAGGAGTGGGCCACTGTGGCGGAGGGGCTGGACCAGCGCGCACGCCTCATGAATGCCATCCTGGCGGACATCTACGGCCCGCAGCACCTGCTGAAGGAAGGCTGGCTGCCCCCGGCCATGGTGCACGCCAATCCCGGCTTCCTGCGGCCCGTGGTGGGCGTGCTGCCCGCGGGCGGCCGCTTTGCCACGCGTTTCGGCTGTGATCTCGTGCGCGGGCCGGACGGCGCATGGATGGCGCTGGCGGACCGCGTGCAGGCCCCCAGCGGCCACGGCTACACGCTCGAAAACCGCATCATCCTGGCCAATGTCTTCGCGGAGGAGTTCAGCGCCTCGCGCGTGCGCCGGCTGAAGTCGTGGTACGACCTCAAGCGCGACCTGCTGCGCTCCCTGCTGCCGCAGCGCCGCGGAAATCCCGGCATCCTCATGCTCACGCCGGGGCCCTACAACGAAACCTACTTCGAGCATGCCTTCCAGGCGCGCTACCTCGGCTTCCCGCTCGTGGAGGGCGCGGATCTCACCGTGCGGGACCGCCGCCTCTACCTCAAGACCCTCGAAGGCCTGCGCCGCGTGGACGCCGTCCTGCGCCATGTCGATGATGTCTTCGCCGATCCGTTGGAGCTCAACTCGGACTCGATGCTGGGTGCCGCGGGCCTGCTGGAGGCCTGGCGCAGCGGCAGCGTCGCCCTCGCCAATGGCCTCGGCTGCGGCGTCGTGGAGACACCGGCCATCCATCCCTTCCTCCCCGGTCTCTGCCGCAAGCTGCTGGGTGAGGAACTGAAGATGGCCTGCGTCCCCACCTGGTGGTGCGGCCAGCGGCGCGAGCTGGACCTCGTGCTCGCCGAGCCCGACCGCTGGGTCATCAAGCCCGCCTTCGTCCGCGGCGCGCGCGATCCCATCTTTGTGCGTGATCTGGACAAGGAGCAAAAGGCGCGGCTGCTCGACTCCATCCGCGCCGCGCCGCACGACTATGTGGCTCAGGAAATCCTGCCGCTCTCCACCACACCCACCCTCGTGCAGGGCAAAATGGAGCCCCGCGCCCTCGTCTGGCGCGCCTACGCCATCGCCACCGGCGATTCCTTTGCCACCATGCCCGGCGGCCTTACCCGCGTCAGCCCGGAGCCCCACCGCTGGCTCGTCACCATGCGCAGCGGCGGCATCAGCAAGGACACCTGGGTGCTGGGTGACGCGCCGAGCGAAAACGTGCGGCTCTACCCCGCGCCGGTGGCCATCCGCCCCGCGCGCCCTCCCAGCGGCGTGCCCAGCCGCGTGGCGGATCATCTCTTCTGGCTGGGGCGGTACAGCGAGCGCCTGGAGCAGACTGTGCGCGTCCTGCGCACCACCTTGCATCGCTTCTCAGGGGAGGTCTCCTCCGAAAACAACCGCGAGGTGGCCGCCTGCGTCGCCCTCATGACCCAGGCCGGCCTCCTCCCGTCCGGCGCGCGCGATTTGCGCGAGCACCTCTCCGCGCTGCTCCAGGATCCCAAACGCGACAGCAGCGTGCCCGATCTCATGGGCCGCGTGCGCTACAACGCCGCCGCCGCCCGCGACCGCCTCTCCGACGACACCTGGCGCCTCTTCAACCGCATCGAGCGTGACGCCCGCATGCCCGCCAAAGGCTTCTCCATCACCCGCGCCATCGACCTGCTCGACACCCTCGTGCTCGATCTGGCCGCCTTCAGCGGCATGGAGCAGGAAAACATGACCCGCGGCCATGGCTGGCGCTTCCTGGAGATCGGCCGCCGCATCGAGCGAGCGGACGCCATGCTCAGCCTCCTCCACGCCGGCACCCTGCACGCCCGCGAGGACGAGATCGTCCTCGGCCCCCTGCTGGAGATCGGTGACAGCTCCATGTCCTACCGCCGCCTCCACTTCGCGCGGCCCATGCTCGTGCAGACGCTCGACCTGCTGCTGCTGGAGCCTGGAAACCCGCGCAGCGTCAGCTTTCAGCTCCACGCCCTCGACCGCCTCGTCGCCAAACTCCCCCAGGACACCACCCGGGACACCGGCAACCGCGAACGGGAGCAGACCGATGCCCTCCTGTCCGGCCTCATGGCGTTCAACATCGAAAAACTCGCCCATGCCGGCGCGCTCATCTTCGAGGTGGCGCCCCACTTCTGCCAAAAGCTGTCCAAGGGCCTCGAAACCCTCTCCGATGTCATCACAGAGCACTATTTCAGCCACGCCATCATGCGCGGGAAGCAGTAACCACCCGCCCGCGGCCCTCCCCGATGCGCTACCACATCATCCACCGCACCACCTACACCTACGAGAGCCCGGTCACCGTCGGTCATTACACCGCGCGCCTGGAGCCGCGCAATCTCCCCGCCCAGGAATGCCCCTGGCATGAGCTGCACATCCGCCCGGAGCCCGTCGAGCGCGCCCGGCGCGCCGACTACTTCGGCAACGCGGCCGTTTATTTCGAGATCGCCGGCTCCCACCAGAAGCTCGAGGTCATCTCCCGCAGCCTCGTCGAGGTCGCCCGCGCTCCCGCGCCCCCGCCCGCCTCCACCCTGCCCTGGGAGGAGATCCGTGACGGCTGCCGCGGCGACGGCAGCAGCCCGCTCCTCCTCGCGGGAGAGCTCGTGTTCGCCTCCTCCCTCATTCCCGTCGGCCCCGCCTTCGCCGACTATGCCCGGCCCTCCTTTCCCGCGCGCCGGCCCGTCCTGGAGGCCGTGTGCGACCTGAACCGCCGCATCCATGAGGACTTCGTCTTCGATCCCGCCGCCACTGATCACACCACACCCGTCGCACAGGTTCTGGCGAAGCGACGCGGCGTCTGCCAGGACTTCGCCCAGGTCATGATCGCCTGCCTGCGCTCCATCGGCCTGCCCGCGCGCTACGTCAGCGGCTATCTTGAAACCGTGCCCCCGCCCGGCCAGCCCAAGCTCGTCGGCGCGGACGCCTCCCACGCCTGGGTCAGCGTCTATTGTGGTGACGGTGTCGGCTGGATGGACGCCGACCCCACCAACAACATCCTCCCCGGCGAACGCCACATCACCGTCGCCTGGGGCCGGGATTTCAGCGATGTCAGCCCCCTGCGCGGTGTCACCATCGGTGCCGGCGAGCAGCGCCTCCACGTCGCCGTCGATGTGCTGCCAGAGACCGTGGAATCTTCGTGAAGTGCCGCGCCGGGCGGGATGCTGCGGAAAGCAGCACTCAGGCGAGCATGGGGCCTTGGAGTGCCCGGATGCGTCGGACAGCCGGGATTTTCGTCGGCTGGAGGGGCAAAACAGGCAAAAAGCCGTCTTCTGGCCGCGCGGAGGCATGTCACGGCCGCGTGGAGGCATGTCACCGCCGCGCGGGGACAAATCCCTTTTGGATGGGGATCGGTCACCGCCCGGCGGGGACCTGCCCCGGCCGGATGGCGGTCCGCCGCCGTTGATGGATTGCCGGTGTGTGTGGAATCTTCATGAAGTGCCGCGCCGGGATTGATGCCACGGGCAAAACAGCCGAAATCCCGCGCATGACACGCCTTTGGAAACATCGCGGCTGGCTGGCCGCCGCCGCCATGTCCGGCCTGCTGGCTATCATCTTCGGCTGCGAGGCGTGGATCGCGCAAAACGCCCGCGGACGCTGCCTGGATGATCCCGGGAAGGTCCCCGCCGCCCATGCGGCGGTCGTTCTGGGCACCTCCGCACGCTTGCCGGACGGGCGCGTGAACCTGTTCTTCCGCCCGCGGCTGGAGGCCGCCGCCGCGCTCTATCACGCAGGCCGTGTGCAGGCCCTCATCGTCAGCGGGGACAACAGCCGCCCCGGTTACGACGAACCCTCCGAAATGAAGGCCATGCTCGTGTCCCTCGGTGTGCCGGAGGCGCGCATCGTGTGCGATTTTGCCGGATTCCGCACACTGGACACCGTCGTGCGCGCCCGGGAGGTCTTTGGCCAGTCCAGGGTCGTGTTTGTCTCCCAGCCCTTCCACAACGCCCGCGCCCTCTATCTCGCCGATGCCTTTGGCATCGAGGCCTGGGGCCTCAATGCGCGTGATGTGCCCGTGTCCCTCTCCTTGAAGACCTTTCTGCGCGAAAAACTGGCCTGCGTGAAAGCAGTGCTCGACGTGCATCTGCTCCACACACGCCCCCGGTTCCTCGGCGCGCCGGTTTCAGTGCCGTAGCCGCCTGCCCGGCAAAAAAACACCTCTCCGCCCGCTGACGCGGTCATGGGAGCGCCGCCAGGCGTGTCTCCACCTGCTGGAGCAGCGCGGGCTTTTCCGCCACCTGGCGCTTCAGATGCCGCGCCAGGGTTTTGGCACGCATTCTGTCGTTGGCGGCATGGAGACGTTCGACATGCGCCAGCATTTCCGCCTGCTGCGGCGTGAGGCCCGGGATCACCCCGGATGCCGCCGCAGGCTTCGACGTGCCCGCAGGCGCGCCGCCGAAGATGTTCTCAAGCTGGAGCAGCCAGGCCTCTTTTCCGTCCTGCGAGAAGGCAAACCAGATGAGCAGGCCGTTTTGCTCCACCTCAAACACGCGGCGGTCCGCCATGACTGGCGCCAGCTTGTCCACAAGCCACGACTGGTCCTTGTTCTGTTTCGCCAGCTCGAGGTGTGTGCCCGTCCAGCGCAGCTTGGCTGGCTGCAGCTGCCGCTCGTCCGCCTCGGACTCAAAGACCACGCCGGTGATGTCCTTTGGAAACTCACGCACCGTCTTTGCCTGCGGCCCCGCGGGCAGCTTGAACACCACCTCGCCGCTCACGGTGAGGGGCGTGACAAATCGCAGATCCTCGCTGAAGAAATACCAGCCCGTGTTTGCGCCGCGGAAATTCAGCCGCAGCACGCCGTTGTCCACAAAGGCGGACTCATACACGCTTCCCTTCACGCCGCCGGCCTTGATTTCGCGCACGTCCTTGCCGTCGAACTCGAGTCCTTTGAGTCCAAACGTGCCGCGCAGGTTCCACTCGATGCTTTTGAGCTTCGTCGCAAACGCGGCCACCTCCGGGTGATCATCTGCCGGCGCCTGGAGGGGCACGGAGAGCAAAAGCATCAAGAGCAGGCAGGCGGTCTTCATCGCGGCGATGATGCTGCACACCACCTGTCATGCAAGCGTCTCACGGCGCTGTCTTGAGCTTCTTCCCCGGCAGAAGGAACAGCCGCCCGGCTTCGTTGCAGATGAGCAGGTTCGGGCCGTCCTTGCCCAGCATCGTGCCGACGGCTCCCGTCTCATGCGCGCCGCCCGGTTGCACGACGAGTCCATCCTCATCCCGGAAGACGAGCGGCCTGGCGAATTGCATCTTCTCATTCGTGCCTGTGTTCAGCATCACGAGCGGTGTGCCGAGGGTCTTCTTCGCCTTCATGGGCAGCGCCTTGTCCACCAGGCTGCCGATCACCCCGCCCACGACGGGATTCTGGCCGAGCGCGGCCATCGGATAGCCCGTTTCACGATCCGGGATCGAGACAACACGCCCCGTGCCGATGACGAAATCGAGGGCGCCGTCCTGATTCCAATCAAAGAAGTCCAGCTTGCAGCGCCCGCTCATGCCGCCCACGCCGCCGCTGGTGCCGATGGGCTTCCCGTCGTTGAGCTTGAGCTTGCCGCCGTCCTCCACGTTGTAGTCGTCCATGCGCCAGTAGAGGTGAAAATGGTCGTCACCATCCACGATGGCCAGCGCGACGCGGTCGCCGATCCTCGCGACCGCCGGACGGCAGCGCCACATGCCGTGCAGGTCGATGCCATTGCAGTAAAGCGGATGCGCCGCGTCGAGCTTCGGCTGCGTTTTCGTGCCGCGATTGAGGTAGATGAGATAATCGCCTGTGATGTCGCCGGTGATGAGATCGAGCGTGCCATCGCCGTTCCAGTCGATCGCATTCGGCGAGAGATAGCCCCAGCGCGCCTCCTGCAGGCCCTGCAAACTGCCGGAGTAGCCCGCCTGCACCTGGATGTCGCGTCCGCCGGCCTGCACCCGTGTTGCGGGCAGGAGTTTCGGCTCGTCATTGCTGCCGATGTTCTCAAAGAAGAGCACAAAACCCTCGGAATTGCCTGCCAGGATGTCGAGCAAGCCATCGCCATTCCAATCCACCGTCGTCGGCGAAGGCAGCGTGCCCGCGTAGAGGTCCGCGTTCTCCTGCAAGACCGAAACCGGCTCCGCAAACACCGGCGCGCCCGTCTTTGCCCACTCCCCGGTAAAACGATAAAAATACAGCGAGCCCTCGCCGCACGCGATCAGGCCGCCCGGATACGCCGCCACGCTGGGATTGATGCTCGGATGCCGCAGCGCGTTCCCATCCTCGCCCGCGGCGAGGCGCTTCGTTTCGAGATCAAAACCGCTCGTGGCCTTGTTGCGATAGTAGATGAGATTTCCCTGCCGCGATCCGGTGATGAGGTCGCGCTCATGTCCTTTGCCCAAGTGGATGCCGGTGATGCCATGCATCGAGAAATACACTTCGTTCTTTGTCTTGGTGATCTGCCGCGCCTCGCCCTTCGAGGTCATTCCCATGAGATAACGATACCGCAATTCACCCACCGCGATGCCGGAGGAGTTGTAAGGCCGCCATTCTTCCGTGTTCGGGCTGCCTTCCGCGCCCTTGCCGCCGTTCGACACCTCAAACGCCAGATCATGGCCGCCCTCCGTCATGAGCACGCCGAGGCTGGCAGGTGATTTCACCGCCTTGGGCAGCTTCTCACGCTTCGTTTCGCGAAATTCGAGTTTCTCGCGGTCAAACTCCGTCGTGACGAGTTCCTCCTTGGAGATCCACAGCCCCAGGATCGTGCCGTCCTTCCGCTGAAAGACGGTGCCCTTGTCCTTGAAGGTGCATTTCACCACCACCGGTTCCGCAAAGACCGGCGCGCCCGTTTCCGCCGTGTCCACCCACTTGAACAAATGCACCGCCTGCGGACCGCCATAGCCCGCCACGAACAAATCCGGCTCCTGACCGCCAAACACCCGCGCATGCCCCAGCACATGATGATTCAAATTCACCAACGCCAGCGGCCCGCGCCCCTTCGGCGCCGCGGATGGCAGCGCCTTCGTTCCCGGCGGCAGATGCGGCTCCGCCAGGCATGCGGCGGTGAGAAGGATGAGGAGGAGCGATTTCATGGACGCGTCGATGAACCGCCGACGCTAACGGGAAAACACCGCCTTCCCATCATGAACACACGCCGTTTCTTGAACCGGACGTGAGCAAGTTTGACCGCCTCGCTTACGGTTCCTCACGGCACAGACGGACCGACCGGACCCGCACCCTGGCATCTGTCTTTCCTTTCGAAACGGGATCGAGCCGCAGTTGCACCATCGGCCCCGTGTAGCTTGCGCAGCCGGACAGCCGTACCACATGGCGGTGAAACTCACCGTCACTCTGCACCGGGAAGCGGATGTGATCCTCCGCCCCAGGTGCCGGCGAATCCAGTTTCCGCCAGTAGAGCGTGGCGGCGGTCTCGCCGGTCTGGAACGCGGCCTCCACGATGACGACGGGTGCCTCCTCGGCGCGCCAGAACCGCATGGGACTGAGCATCTGCGGATCAGGCCCGGCAGGCATGACTTCGAGCGCGCCCTGGACCGGCCAGCCCTGGTCATGCGCGTCGCGGTAGTGCCAGCCCTGCCGGTCGTCCGTGAAGGTCCACGACGGCGGCGCATCCGTGGCATGTGTCCTGGCCCGCGCGCGGATCTGCTCCAGCGATCCCACCACCACCTCATAGCGGAACTCATGCACGATGTTGTGATCGAGAATCTCCAGCCCCTGGCCCGCGAGATAGCCCGTGTCCGTGGCGCGCGTGTCATGACCGCCCGGCCTGCCCGCAAATCCGCCGGTGAACCAGATACGCCCCGGCGTGATGAGGCCGAGACCTTGATTCTGTTCGTCCAGCAGGGCCGACCACTGCTCCGTCCCGGCCCAGAAGCTCCACGGATGCTTCGTGGTGGATTTTGGCACGACCTGCGCCGCCGCGTTCGTGAAGGGATGCGCGCCCGTGTAGCTCACCACGCGGTGGAAGGCGGCGTTCGCATACAGCGCGGGCAGTTCCTGCAGCCGCGCCGGATATGGCGTCCTGTCAGCACGCGCGTTCACCAGCCGCGCCCGCGCCTTCACCACCGGGCCGTCGAGCTGCAGCCAGGACTCCAGCGTGCATTCGGCAGGCACGTGGCTCAGCGGCCACTGGAGCGGAACACACTTCACATACAGCTCCCGCCCGTCGTTCCGATGCTCCACGGTCCGCGACCCATGATGAAAATCATCGCCTGCCTGCACCGGATTCCAGCCGAGATGCCGCCAATGCTCCGCCGGCTTCTGCCCCGCCGCCTCAAAAGGCACCGGGCCGGAGTAGTAGGAGAGCTGGATCTGCCGGCCGTGATCAAAGTTGTTCACGCGGTTCACCCCGTCGCCGCCTGAGAGCCAGGTGATCGCCCCGCCGAGGTTTAGATCGACCCCGACCTTGATCTGGTCGTTTTGCAGAAAGCTCATGCCGGGCCCCGCCGCCTCGCTCACGCAGGTCATCGCAAGCATGAGGCACATGCCAGGAACGGCCGTCTGCCGTGCTGCTGTTTTCATCCGCCAATGCATGCGCAGGCTGTATCATGCCTGCCTGATTCAGGGAAATAAATTCAACGCGCCCGTTGTTTACGGGGCCGCTCGTCCACCATGAAACTCTCCCTATTTCTCCTGGCTCTCTGCCCTGCGCTCTTCGCAGCACAGCCGAATGTCGTCTTCATCTACTGCGACGACCTCGGCTTCGGCGATCTGGCCTGCCACGGGCATCCGCGCATCCAGACGCCGAACCTCGACCGTCTGGCGAAGGAGGGCACGGACTTCTGGAGCTTCACGGTGGTGAGTCCGGTGTGCTCGCCGAGCCGCACGGGCATTGTCACGGGGCAGTTTCCCTCGCGCTGGGGCGTGCATCAGCACTTCGCCTCGCATGAGCAGAACGTGGCCCGCAACATGCCCGACTGGCTCGACCCCAAGGCACCGCTGCTGCCGCGCGTGATGAAGGAGGCGGGCTACAAGACCGCGCACTTCGGCAAATGGCATCTCTCCGGCGGCAACATCGAAGGTGCGCCGCTGCCCGCCGCCTACGGCTATGATGATGCGGCGGTGTGGACAGGGCCTGGCGCACACGTTTTTGATGGCTTGAAGTATGGCTTTGCCAACGGCGAAGGCTCCGCGCATGACAAGCACGCCGCCTCATGGATCAGCGTGGCGGCCACGGACCATGCGCTGCGCTTCATCCGGGAGGCGAAGGGCGAACCGTTTTACCTCAATCTCTGGCTGCATGAGACGCATCACCTCGTCTCGGCCACGGAGGAGGACAAAAAGCCTTATCCCGATGTGCCGGAACCGCAGCGGACTTATTACGCCGCCGTTTCGCGTGCGGACCGTCAGGTGGGCCGCGTGCTTGATCTGCTCGATGAGCTGGGCCTCGCGAACAACACGCTCGTCATGTTCTCCAGCGACAACGGACCCGAGAACAGCCACGCGCAACCGGGCCAGAAGTTTTATCACAGTCAGGGCAGCACCGGCGGCCTGCGTGGTCGCAAGCGCAGCCTGCTCATGGGCGGCGTGAACGTGGCCTTCCTCGCACGATGGCCCGGTGTGGTGCCTGCGGGCCGTGTGGACAAGGAAACCGCGCTCGCCGGTGTGGATGTCTTCCCCACCGTGCTCGCCGCCACCGGCGCAAAGGCTCCCGAAGGTTATGTCTCCGATGGCGAGGACATGCTCGCCGCTTTCAAAGGCGGAACGCAACCGCGCACGAAGCCCGTCTTCTGGTGGTGGCAGGGCGGCCACAGCGGCGATGACTGGCCCGCCTTTGCCATGCGCGAAGGCTCGCACGTGCTCGTCCTCGACGAGACGAAGCAGCGCGCGGAGCTCTACGATGTCATCGCGGATCGCTTCCAAACCAAAAATCTCGCGACGACCGAACCGGAACGCGTGAAGCGCATGACCACCGCCATCAATCAATGGTTTGCCACGTTGCCCAAAAACGTCGATCCCGCGCTGCGGGCAAAAGCCGCGCCGAAACCTGCTGCGAAGCCTTCCAAGCCCGCCGAGATCACACCGTAGACACGCCTGCGCGCCTTCAAGAACTGGGACAAGAACCAGGACGGCCACCTCACGCTCGAAGAATACCGCAACGGCCTCGCGAAGAAGGACAACGTCGAGAACCGCTTCAAAAACTTCGACAAGAACAGCGATGGCAAAGTGACCCGCGAGGAGTTTGCCGGAAAAGCGGCACCATGAGGTGAGATGTGTATTTCAGGCTGTCGCATGAGCATTGCGGACTGAAGTTCAGTGTTTCACCCGCGTTTCAGGCTGCATGATGCGCCTTGTCATTTTCCTCCTTGCCCTCTGCTCCGCTCTGTTCGCAGCCGATAAGCCCAACATCGTCCTCATCTTCGCCGATGACCTCGGTTACAGCGATCTCGGATGCTTCGGTTCCACGAAGATCAAGACACCGCATCTCGACAAGATGGCCGCGGAAGGGCTGCGGCTGACGAGTTTTTACGCGCAGGCGGTGTGCGGGCCTTCGCGGGCGGCGCTGATGACGGGCTGTTATCCGATCCGCGTGGCCGAACCGGGCAACAAGAAGAACCAGCACACCGTCATGCACCCGAAGGAGATCACGATGGCGGAAGTGCTGCGCGAGGCAGGCTACGCGACCGCGTGCATCGGCAAGTGGCACCTCGGCGAACATGCGAAGGACTCGCCCACCGGGTTTGATCCGGCCACGATGCCGAACGGGCAGGGCTTCGACTACTTTTACGGCACACCACTTTTCAATGGTGCCACGGTGAACGTAGCCGACTCCAAATTCCGCAGCACGATCCTGCGCAATGAGCAGGTCGTCACGCCTGCGGTCGAGTCGTGGGATCACATCACGCAGGACTATACCCGCGAGGCGCTCGATTTCATCCGCCAGCAGCGTGAGAAGCCGTTCTTTCTCTACCTCGCGCACAACATGCCGCACATCCCGCTCGGCGCGTCGGAGAAGTTCAAAGGCAAAAGCGCGGGCGGCCTTTACGGCGACGCGGTCGAGGAGATGGACTGGAGTTGCGGTGAAATCATCAACACCTTGCGCGAACTCGGCCTCGCGGAGAACACGCTCGTGATTTTCACCTCCGACAACGGCCCGTGGGTTGAGACGACGCGCGGCATGGAGCCGGACGGCAAGGTGTTCATCCCGCGCGATCATTCCGGCAATGCCGATCCGTTGCGCGGCTACAAGATGCTGACCTGGGAAGGCGGTCTGCGCGTGCCATGCGTCGCCTGGTGGCCGGGAAAAATCCCCGCAGGCACCTCCAGCGATGCCATCACCTCCACCATTGACCTGCTGCCCACTTTCTCCTCCATCGCCGGAGGAAAGACGCCGTCGGACCGCGTCATTGATGGCCGCGATCTCACGCCGCTGTTGCGTGATCCGGCCACCACCGCATCGCCGCACGAAGCCTTTTACTACTACAGCTTCACCCACCTCCAGGCCGTGCGCAGTGGGAAGTGGAAGTTTGTGCGCAAGCGCCCCGCGCATCCGCCCTGGGTCGGCTGGAGCGGACGCTTCGCCGGCAACGCGGTGAACGACTTCTCGCTCTACGATCTCGACAACGACATCGGCGAAACCAGAAACGTCGCCGCCGAACATCCCGAGGTCCTCGACCGCCTGCGCCAGCTCGCCCACGAGGCGCGCATGGACCTCGGCGACTACGACCACACCGGCAGCGGCGCGCGCTTCTTTGACGGACCTGCGCCGACGCGGAAGGCACCAGGCAAAGCAAAAGGAAAGTCGAAATGAATTCTCCGCGACTGTCGTCCATTTCCGTTTTTGTCGCTGCGGTTGCCGGAGTCGCATGGTCGGTGACAGCCGCAGAGCAGAGCACGCTGCTCCCCGCAAACATCAGATCATGGAGCGAATCAATCGTTGAGGGCGTCGGGCCTGAGGCTGAAACCTTCTCGGTCGAAGCTCGCATTGATCCAGTAGAGGCAGCGGGCGGAGATCTTCAGGTGGTGGCGGGCTTGGTGGTGGGATTGAAAAGCGACGAGCGGGTGCAGGAGAGCGGAGCCGGCGCGCTGCGGGCGGATTTGCGCGAAGGCGGCGAGCGGGCGGCGTTCACGTTCTGGCATCGGAAGACTTATCTGACGATGCTGGAGCCGAATCCGAAACCACCCGGCTGGATGGACAATCGCGACTACCAGCATCCCAATGAGCTGCCGTTTCGCGAGGGCACCGGACACCTCATCAAGCTGGTGGTGTGGCCGGAGGGCGAGGGATCGCGCGTGCGGTTGTTCGTGGACTTCATGGATCGCCCTGCCGAGGAGCATGTTCTCCCGGAGCGGATTCGCGCCGGAGTGGTGAAGCTTTTCACGATGCGCGGTGGCAATGAATTGGAGGTCCGGCAGACGAGCCGGTTCTCGGAGGTGCGGTTTGCCACAATGACCTCCGAAGAAGCGCGGCAGCTTCCTTCCATGGCGGAGAGCGTGCTGCGAGCCTTGGATTTCAATCACCCTGCGATGCAACCGGTCAGCAAGGCCGTCGAGGAAGGGCGGATGGAAGAAGCGAAAGCACTTCTCCTGCGCCACATGCGCACGCGCCGTGAACCGAAGGGACCGAGCCTCGATGAAGTGGCCAGCGTGGTGTTGCACCCGAACTGGCAAAAAATCTCGGACGAGGCGGTGGCGGGGCGTTACGCCACCATCGGCTACTTCGACGGCTTCGTGGATGCCTGGACCGACACGAATGGCGAGTCACATCGCTGGGTCTTGCAGAAGGAGCCACTGCAACTGAACTGGGCGCGCGACAACGGCCATCTCAACCGCCATTTCCATTGGGTCTCGATGGCGCGCGCCTGGCAGGAGAAAAGCGATCCCAAATATCCACGCCAGTTCAGCTCCGAGGTGCTCGACTGGGTCTCGCGCGAGCCGTTTTTCTGGGAGCGCTGCCCCACGGTTGGAAAGCTCAACCTCATGGATGGAACCACCTTCCGCTGGGGCTACATGAACACCAGCAACATCGGCCGTCGCCTGGAAATGTCGTGGTGGCCGGCCTACGAGGTGTTTCGGAAGTCGCCCGACTTCAGCGACGAGGCGCACATCGCCATGCTGCTGGGCATGCTGCGGCAGGCGCGTTTGATCATGAACCCGAGCAGCTTCGCCGCGCATGATGACGGCGGCGCGCACACCACGCTGGCGCTGCTGCAGACCGCGCTGCTGCTGCCGGAGTTCGCGGAGAGCGCGGAGTGGAAGGCCACGGCGATGAAGCGTTGGGACGTAATGCTTGGCGCGCAGTTTCATCCCGACGGCAGTCACGCCAGCCTGAGCACGGGCTACAACTGGGCCTCCATCACTGCGCTCGAAAACTACATCCGCTTGTTCGAGAGCCTCGGCGAAACTCCACCGGAGAAATACCTCGCGATTCACGAGAAGGCGGTCGAATACACGATGCTCCTGACGACACCGACCCAGGGCAACATTGATCTCAACGACGGCGGCTGGGGCTTGTTCGACGATCGCTTCCGCACCGCCACCGAATGGTTCCCGAAGCGTCGCGACTTCGGATGGATGGCGACGAAGGGCGCGAAGGGATCGCCGCCGGACAGAACGTCCGTCTATTTCCCCAACGCCGGTCATTATGTGATGCGCACCGGCTGGGGGCCGGAGGAAAAATACCTCTTCTTCGGTGCTGGACCGTGGGGTGCCAGTCACGGCAAGTTTGACGCGCTCAACCTCTACGCTCAGTTCGGTCCGCACCTGCTCATCCGCAACGCCGGACGCGGCAGCTACAGCGGCATCGGCAACACGAAGCACGCTGGCAGATCGCTTTCCTTCAACACACTTTCGCCGGATTGGGCGCAGGAGAACAGCATCCCGCAGTGGAAGCAGGACATGGCCATCGCCCACAATCCGCCCAAACGCCGCTGGGTGGACAACGAGCACTTCAGCTACGCCGAAGGCACCTTCGACTACGGCTGGCACAACGCCACCGAGCACATCCGCGGCAAGTGGCTGCGGCAGGTGATCTTTGTCAAAGGCAGTGATGCCCGCAAAGAAGGCTATCACATCGTTTTCGATACCGTCGAACCCGCCGACAACAAGCCACGCACCTGGCGGCACCCGTGGCAGCTCGGCCTGAATGCAGGCAACATCGCCATCCGCGAGTCCGACCGCAGCACCACCGCCATCACGCCCGGTGCGGCTTTGCAAATCCTCCCTGTCGGCGAGATGACCGCGCGCATGATCCAAGGTCAGGAGAAGCCAGAACTTCTCGGCTGGCGCATCTACGACACCACCGCTACGCCCTGGCCGGTGCCCACCTACGAGTGGCAGGCCAATGGCACCTTCTCCCGCGCCTGGATCATCCAGATGCAGGCGAACGAATCCGAGTGGCCGGTGAAATCCGTCAAACCGCATCCGACCGAACACCCCGGCGAACTCCGCTTCACCATCGATCGCCGCGACGGCGGCACCGATCATGTGATCCGCTGTTTCCCCGGCCAGCCATCCATCGAATCTCAGGGCGAAAAAATTTCTGGCGATGTCGCGGTGATTCGCACGGACGCCAAAGGCTCCAAACGAGATCGATTGGAGGTGAAGGACGGCGAAGACGCGGTCGCTCGAAAATCACCGCAGTCCCCAAGCAAAGATTGAATCAGCCCGGCATTTTTCAAAAGTCGCCAGACGTAGAGCGTCGTCTATTTCTGGTGAAAAGGCCGTGCATGCGCTCTCCGAAGAGGAGCGGCACGCCACCACGCGCGCGAAGAAAGCGGTGAACTGGATGCGCGGGCATGCGGGCAGGCCGTTCTTCCTCTACCTCGCCACGCTGGGCGAGATGATGCGTGCGCTCGATGAACTCAAGCTGAGTGAAAACACGCTCGTCATCCTCACCCGCGTCAATGGCGGCATGCTCAATCAAGAAGGCGGCCAGCAGCAGCGCACGCGGTGCCCTCCAATTCACCGGCGAGACGAACAGCGACTTCCTCAACAGCAAACTCAAGCCCGATGCACCCGGGTAGCAGCTCTACCACCTCACCCATGACCCTCGCAAGACGAAGAACGCGATCCGCGAGCATCCGGAAATCGCGAGGTGCCTGGCGGATCGCCTCGCCGCCATCCAATCGAGGAAGAGCGGCTCATCCCCCCGAGACGCTGGAAAACGTTGCCCTTGGCCCCGAAATCCGTCGGAAAAGGCCATGAATGCACCGAGTTGGCCTCGGCATCCTGCCTGCCGCCTGGAGACAAGGCATCCCTGCTAAAGGCACTTTGGGACCACCTTGCTCGGTATGCTGTCCACGCTGGACAATCACGAGGCCCATGACCATGCCGGGCGCATCCGCGAGCGCCTTCCAAGGCAGCTTCAGGAACTGCGGGAGGCCGCGGAGTTCACCAAATGCGGCCTCTCGCGTGAAAACGGCGTGATCCGCGAAAAAATCGGCAGAGTCAATCGTGCTGCCGAACTATGCCTGATTGACCAGTTCCCGCAGTCAATCGTGCCAAGACGGTGCGTGGTGGATGCAGCAGAATGAACTTATGGCTGATGACGGTGCCGGATAGACATGCGGCATCGTGCGACGGCTTTTGAATCCCACCTCACGGCGTCATCCATGAATCGTCGAACCCTGCTCTCCCAATCCGCGGCTCTTGCAGCGGGTTCTGTCCTGCCCTCTTTTGCCATCGGCAAGCCGGGGAAATCGGCGAATGGCAAGCTGAACATCGCGTTCATCGGCTCGGGCGGATGGATTGCGCAGCAGCCTTACAACCAAGGATGCAGCGAGGAGAATCTGGTGGCTTTTTGCGATGTGGATGAGCGACAGTGCGCGGAGAACATGAAGGCGTGGCGCAAGGACCAGCCCTTCTTCACGGACTTCCGCGTCATGCTCGACAAGATGCACAAGGAGATCGACGCCGTGGTCGTCTCCACGCCGGATCACACGCACTTTGCGGCCACGCTCGCGGCCATGGAGCGCGGCATTCACGTTTACACGCAGAAGCCGCTCACTCATAACATCTGGCAATGCCGCACGCTGCTGAAGGCGCGGGAACGCTACAACGTCGTCACGCAAATGGGCAATCAAGGCCACGCAGGCGATGGCATCCGCGATTCGGTGGAGGCGGTGCGTGCAGGCGTCATCGGCGATGTGGCGCAGGTCTTTTGCCACAATGGCGGCCCGCAGATGGGCGGCCCGCATTTTGCAAACCCATCCGTCATGCCGCCGCCGTCCTCGCCCGTGCCTGCGGGGCTCGATTGGGACCTGTGGCTCGGCCCCGCGGCGAAACGCGACTACTGCGCGGACTACCTCCCGCAGCGCTGGCGCACGTTTTACGACTTCGGCAATGGCATGCTCGCCGATTGGGGCTGCCACACGCTCGACACACCAGTGTGGGCGCTCGATCTCGATGCGCCGACGGTTGTCGAGTGCGTGGAGCGGCAGGACTCGCTCCAAGGCGTCATCACCGCCAAAAGCCACATCAAGTTCCACTTCGCCGCGAAAGGCTCACGCGGCCCTGTGACGCTCGAATGGTTCGACGGACCGCAGGATTGGAAAAAAGTCGGTCGCATCGAAAAGTTCGGCGCAGAGCACGCCGCGCATCTCGGCCGCGCCTGCTGGATGGTCGGCACCAAGGGCATGCTCGGCTGCGGCACGCACGCCGGACCTCCCGCGATCATCGATCAGGCAGTGCGCGAGGCCTGGCAGGCCAACAAACCCTCACAAACCATCCAGCGAGTCGCAGGCGGCCCGTTTCGCGAATGGATGCGGGCGATCAAAGGCGAAGGCCCGGAGCCCGGCTCGAACTTCACCTACTCCGCGAAGCTCACCGAGATCATTCTGCTCGGTGTGCTGGCGCAGCGCTTCAACACTCGCATCGAGTGGGACGCCCAAAACGCCACCATCACCAACCACCCCGAGCTCAACGCCTTCATCAAAGAACCCGTCCGCGAAGGCTGGAGCTACGGCGAAAGTCTGTGAAGCCATCACCTGCATGAAACGCGTCCTTTATTGCCTCCTCATCGCATCATCGCTGGCTCATGCGGCCGGAAACAACGAATCCACTCCGCCGCCCGACTTCACCAAGGGGGACACGATCCCGAAGAACGCGCCGCACGACTGGAATCTCGGTGCCACGGGCCTGCGCGGGTGGATGCATTGCGACGAGATGGTGACCAGTGATGCGCGGCAGATCGCGATCACGACAGTGGAGCCGAAATCGCCTGCGGAGGGCGTTATCGCGGTCGGTGATGTGATTCTTGGTGTGGGTGGAAAAGCGTTTTCCTTCGATCCACGCACGGAACTCGGTCAGGCGCTCACTTTGGCGGAAACGGAAGCGGGTGGTGGCAAGTTGACGCTCACACGCTGGCGTGCGGGAAAGACGGAAGACGTCGTTTTGAAGCTGCCGGTGCTCGGCAGTTACTCGGCAACGGCTCCGTTTCAGTGCGCGAAGTCGAAGCGTATCCTCGAGCAGGGTTGCAAGGCCATCGCAGCACGCATGAGTGCGGCGGGTTATGACGATCAGGATCCCATCCCACGTTCGCTGAATGCGCTGGCGTTGCTGGCGAGTGGCGACAGGGCTTACAGGGCATTGATCAAGCGCGAGGCGGAGTGGGCGGCGGGCTTCACGACGGACAGCTACCCGTCTTGGTATTACGGCTATGTGACGATCTTCCTCGGCGAATATGTCATTGCCACGGGTGATAAGTCGGTGCTGCCGGGGCTGCGTAAGCTGATCATGGAGGTCGTTGAGGGGCAAAGCGCGGTCGGCTCATGGGGACACCATTTTGCGAGGCCAGACGGACGCCTCCAAGGCTACGGCATGATGAACTCGCCAGGCATCCCGCTGACCATCGGGCTGGTGCTGGCTCGCAGCGCGGGCTTGAAGGAGGCGCAACTCGCCGAGGCGATCGAGCGCAGTGCGCGGCTGCTGCGTTTCTACATCGGCAAAGGTGCCATTCCGTATGGCGATCATCATCCGTGGATACAGACTCATGAGGACAACGGCAAGTGCGGTATGGCTGCGCTGCTATTCAACCTGATCGATGACTCTCGAGGAGCGACGTTCTTTTCCCGCATGAGCGTGGCCTCCCACGGCCCAGAGCGAGACACAGGACACACGGGCAACTTCTTCAATATGCTCTGGGCCATGCCAGGGGTGGCCCTTAGCGGCTCGCAAGCGACGGGTGCGTGGATGAAGGAGTTTGGCGCGTGGTATTTCGACCTCGCACGGCAATGGGACGGCGGCTTTTCGCATCAAGGTCCGCCGGAAAGGGACCACGACAGCTACCACGGATGGGATTGCACCGGCGCTTACTTGCTCGCTTACGCGATGCCGTTGAAGAAAATCCATCTTACCGGCAAAACGCCTGCCGTTGTGCCGCAACTCGATGCCAACACCGCAAAGCGCATCGTCGCCGATGGTCGCGACTGGACACCGAAGGCTCGCAACGCCCTCTATGATGCGATGAGCGATGCGGAGCTGCTGAAGCGCCTGCAAAGCTGGTCGCCCATCGTGCGCGAGCGTGCTGCGATGGCTTACGGCGCGCACGAAACCGCTTTCGCCACACCTTTGATTCGAATGCTGGCCTCTCCGAGCCTCGAAACGCGTTACGGTGCCTGCCAGGGCCTAATCTTTCTGCGTGAACGTGCCGAGCCCGCCATCAACGCCTTGCAGAAGACCTTGAACCATCCCGATCTCTGGTTGCGCATCAAGGCAGCCGAAGCGCTCGCCGCCATCGGCAAGCCTGCGATGAAAACCGTGCCGCAACTCCTCGAACTGCTCGCTCAGGTGGATGAGAAAAACGATCCGCGCGGCATGCAGCAGCGGTATCTCAGCTTTGCCCTGTTCAACACCAACGACGAGCATGGCGAAGGCATGCTGAGCGGATCGCTCGATGGCGTGGATCGTCCCGCGCTCTACAAGGCCGTGCAGGCCGGTTTGAAGAACCAGGACGGCCGCGCCCGCGGCACTATCGGCTCGGTGTATCGCCAGCTCTCGTTCCATGAGCTCAAGCCGCTGCTGCCCGCCATTCTTGAGGCAGTCGTGCAGCCCGCTCCGAGCGGCGAGATGTTTGCCGATGAAATCCGCATCGAAGGACTGCGATTGCTTGCGCAACATCACGTTGAGGAAGGCATGGCCGCTCTGGTGAAATACACCCGTGACCAGAACCCGTGGGCGAGTCAGGACCGAACGCCGGAGCTCATGAAGATCCTCCTCGCCTACGGCACGCATGCAAAGGCGTTCACCCCGGAGTTGGAGAAGATCGCCCACTACTTTGAGAAGGAGGAGCCAGACTTCCCACCGGAGCTCATGATTCAGAAAGCCAACTCGGTGCGCGACACGATCAAGGCCATCAAAGCCAGCACCGAGACGCCGACGCTCATCAAGATTCAGTAACATGAAGACATTCCTTTTAGCGACGTGCGTCGCCATCGCCTGTGCCGTCACAGTTAATGCCGAAGAGAAGCTCGAACGCGGCAAAGACCGCATCGACACGCCCGCGATTGGCAACGGCTTGTGCGTTCACAATCTCTTCCAGTCCAACATGGTCGTGCAGCGTGACAAACCGATGCCGATCTGGGGCTGGGCCGCTGCGGGTGAGAAGGTGACGGTGAGCTTTGCAGGCAACACGCAATCCGCCACGGCGGCTGCGGATCGCTCGTGGAAGGTCGAGCTTCCAGCGTTGCCCGCGAGCGCGGAGCCGCGCGCGATCACGGTGCAGGGCAAGGACACGAAGATCGAGCTGACGAACATCCTCGTCGGCGATGTGTGGTTGCTCGCCGGTCAGAGCAACATGGAGTTTGAGATACGCAAGCTGGAGGAAGGCCCGCTGGAGATCCTCTCGGCGAACTTTGATCAGATCCGGCTCTTCACCGTGCCGCAGCAGAACGGCCCCGAGATGAAGAAGGCCTTTCCGCGGCAGCATCAGTGGAGTTCGTTCTTCAGTCAGCACTTTCGCCAAGGCTATTGGGATGTGTGCTCGCCGGAGACTGTCGAAGACATGTCCGGCATCGGTTACATCTTTGGCCGCCGCATTCACATGGCCACGCGCGTGCCCATCGGGCTCGTGGATGTTTCGCGAGGTGGCACATCGCTCGTCACGTGGACGCCGTTGGAGGTGCTGAAGCAAATCGACCTTCCCGAGGTGAAAAGCACGCTCGCCGAGTGGGATCAGAAGGTGGCGGAGTTTGATCCGAAGAAGGACCTCGAAAGCCGCCTCAAGCAATACAACACCTGGGCCGCACGCATGAAGGCCGAGGGCAAACCCATCCCCGCCGACCGTCAGCCGCCCACCGATTTGCAGCCCGGTCCTGCGGCCGACATGAACCGTCCGGGAAGTTTGTTCGCAGCCACGCTCTCGACCATCGCCGGGCTGCCGGTCAAAGGCGCGATCTGGCATCAAGGCTACAACGACGCGCTCATGCCGAACGGCCACAAACTCTATGCGCGCGTCTTTCCCGAGATGATCAACGCGTGGCGCACGGCCTTCAACGATCCCGCGATGCCCTTCGGCATCATCACGCAGGAGACGCAGGACCAGCCGCAGACGCTGGAAAATTTCCTGCCGCCGATGATCGATGAAGGAAACTACATCCGCGAGGTTCACTACCAGACCTTTCTCAACCTGCGCAAAGCCGGCGACAAGAACATCGGCTACGCCAGCAGCTTCGACCAGCATCGCGCGTGGTATCATCCGCAAATCAAGATCCCCGTCGGCGAACGCATCGCGAAGTGGGCGCTCGCCACGCAATACGGCAAAAACATCCGCTGGTTGCCGCCGCAACTGCAGGAGGTCAAAGCAGGCGACGGCAAACTCACCCTCAAGCTCGACTCGTGGGCCATCCCCTTCCACGACGGACCAATGCACGGTTTCGCCATCGCGGGCAAAGACGGTCGCTTCCAGCCAGCTAAAGCCGAATGGCTCAACAAAAACACCGGCAAAGGCCAGCCCGACTGGGATCGCTCCGTCATCGTGCTCACAAGCGATCTCGTGCCTGAGCCCATCTACTTCCGTTACGCCTGGGCGAGAAATCCGCTAGAGACACTGAAGTCCAGTGATCTCTCCAACCTGCCCTTCGACACGCAGCGCAACGACCCCTTCACGCTCGCCGACATGTTTGAAATCTACTCGGGCAAGAAACCATCATCGCCAGGAGTCCTCAATCGCGGCGAAACACGCGAACTCATCGAGGCCCTAAAGAAAGAAGACCTCAAACGCCGCGTCGATGAAGCGAAGAATCTGATCAACCAACCATGAAACATCACATCACCACCCTTCTCACGATCTCGGCGCTCTTTGGCGGCGATTTGAATGCCGCGCCGCTCAAAGTCTTCATCCTCGCCGGTCAGTCGAACATGGAAGGCCATGCGAAGATCGAGACCTTTGATTACATCGGCGATGATCCGGCGACTGCACCGCTTTTGAAAATGATGCGCGATGAGAAGGGCGAGCCGCGTGTGTGCGATCACACCTGGATTTCCTACTTCACCGGCAAATACGACGGCAGCGCGAATGGCGAGGGCACTGGGAAGCTCACGGCGGGCTACGGGGCGCGAGATGATGCGACGAAGTCGAATGGCAAGATCGGCCCCGAGTTCACTTTTGGCCTGACGATGGACGCCGCGCTCAAAGAGCCCATTTTGATCATCAAGACCGCGTGGGGAGGTCGGAGCCTGAACACGGAGTTTCGTCCGCCGAGCGCGGGGCCGTATGAACTCAACGACTACCAAAAGAAGCTCTACTACGGCCCGCCCGGCCATGGCGTGCCAAAGGACATGAAGCAGTGGCTTGAAGAGAAGAAGCGCGAAACCGGCCGCTTCTACCGCTACATGGTCGAGCATGTGAAGCATGTGCTCGCGGATCCAACGCGCGTTTGTCCGGCCTACGATCCCAAAGATGGCTACGAGATCGCGGGCTTCGTGTGGCTGCAGGGCTTCAACGACATGGTGGACGGCCACACGTATCCCGATCGCGGCAAGCCGGGCCGTTTTGCGCTCTACAGCGACCTCCTCGCCCACTTCATCCGCGATGTGCGCAAGGACCTCAACGCACCGAAGATGCCCTTCGTCATCGGCGTCATGGGCGTCGGCGGTTTGAGGGCCGAGAAGGACACCGTCGCCTTCCGCGAGGCCATGACGGCACCCGCCTTGATGCCGGAGTTCAAAAGCAACGTCTTCGCCGTGCCCACCGCGCCGTTTTGGTCGGACGAACTCGCCGCCATCGACGACAAACGCGCCCAGATCCGCCAAATGGGCCATTACCTCAACTCGAAGCACAAAGACCACGCCAACGCCGACGGTCACATGACCGAGGCCGAGAAGCGCGAGTATTTGAAGAACTACGAAGCCAAGCTCATCTCCCCCGCCGAACAAGCGCTGTGGAAACGCGGCGCCTCCAACGCCGGCTATCACTACCTTGGCTGCGCAAAGACCTTCGCGCTGATGGGCAAGGCCTTCGCGAAGGCGCTGCTGCAACCGAAGATGTGACAAGGCTAAGGCGCGATGACCTTGAAGGGAAAATTAGCCGTCGCGGCGCGTTGATGCGTATCGGTGACGCGGAGATGGACGCGGTAGTCGCCGGGTTTTTTCGGGGCGCGGAAGGTGGCGTGGGGGCCTTCGGTTTTGACGATGCAATCGGGCAGCGGCTTGGTGGGGCGTTCTCGGCCTTGCTCATTGCGGCCGGCGCTCTCGACGGTGACGGTCCAGTGCCAGGTCAGCGCGTCGCCATCGGGATCGGTGGCCTCGGCTTGGGCTTGGAACTCACTGCCGGCGGCGATTTCCTTCTTTACGGCTTCGCTGGTGACCGTGGCGATGTCGGGCGCTCGCTCGGGCGGCGGTGTGCCTTTCCAAAGCTCGTGCATCACATCGAGCACGGCGGTGGACTCGCCTTGCTCGGTGAAGATGCCAAACCATGTCGAGGTTGCCTCTTGTTTTTGTCCCCAGAGAAACACATAGCCGCCCCAGCAATCGCCGCCGGGCTGGATCGCGGCTTCGTAGCCTTTGCGGATCGTTTTGGTCTTGTTGCCGCTCGTTTGCTCGACCGGAGCACCCCACGGCGCACGCGGGCTTTCCCAAAAACCCTGCGCACCAAACTCGGTGACCACCCACGGGCGCTCCCACTCGACTTTGACAAGATGCTTACGCAGCGACGGCAGCGCGGCGTAGGTGTTGATGCCGACAAAGTCGAGGCTCGGTGTGTGCTCGTTGAGCCCTTTCGCCTTGTCCGGCGATAGCCCCGCTACCGCGGTGAAGGTCGGATGCGCCGGATCGAGCTGTTTCACGATCTGCGCGAGCACTTCGAGCTGCTTCCAATACGCCGCGTTGTTGCCATCGCCCTCGACTTCGTTGCCAAGGCCCCAAAACAGCAGCGCGGGATGATCGCGATGCTTCACGACCTCATTCACGACTCGCGCGATCTGCTTCGCGCAGTGCTTCGTGTTGGCATACGAGAACCAATTGCACTCCGGCTCCAGCCAGATGCCCGCGCACACGGTGAGGCCGCGTTTCTGCGCGGTATCGAGGATCTCATCGAGGCCGTTCGTCGTCCAAGTGCGGATGCTGTTACCGCCTGCGGCCACGAGTTCGTCGAGATGCTTCTCACCGCCCGCGCCTTTGACGAAGTAGGGCTCGCCTCCGCGCGTGATGCCTTTTCCCGGCACGATCTTCACGGGAACGGCCTCCGCCAGAGCCTGTGCGGCGATGAAAGGGAGGACGAAAAGGCAAATGAGAGGGCGAATCATGAGCGCCATCATTCCCGGCTGGGCTTCATGCGCAAAAAGAAACCGATAAGGGCGAAAAAATCGAATCAGTGGCTGATGCGTGATCCGTAATGCGTGATGCGTGAGCCTGACGCGGGGCCGTGGAGAGAAACGACCGAACGTGTTTCACGCATCACGAATCACGCATCAGAGTCGCCCCCCATTGTGCGGCTTTTACGCGGCTCTGCGGCCATTCTGCACAAGACGGTGCCGATCGACCGCATTAGCATCTTCCTCCTGTGAAACGCCATCTTCCCCTGCTCCTCTCCGCGGCTGCGTGCCTGCTCGCTTCCAGTGCTTTCGCGGCTCCTGCCACGCCGACGCCTCCTGACTTCACCAAAGGCGACCAACCCGGCAAAGAGCACGATTGGACGCTCGGGCCCACCGGAGCCCGTGGATGGATTTTCACCGCGAACGGCCATTCGCATGACTCGCGGCAGATTCTCATCACCGAGGTCGCGAGCGGCTCGCCGGCCGATGGCGTGCTCGCGGTGGGTGATGTCATTCTCGGAGTGAATGCGGCGAAATTTGCCGACGATGCGCGTGTGCAACTCGCCAAAGCCATCGCGGCCGCTGAGGCGAGTGACGGCGCTTTGAAGCTGCATCGCTGGCGCAGCGGGCAAACCGCCGATGTCGTGTTGAAGCTGGCCGTGCTCGGCAGCTACAGCGCCACCGCGCCTTATGATTGCCCCAAGACGAAACGCATCCTCGAACTCGGCTGCGCATCGCTCGCCAAACGCATGCGCGATGAGCCAAGCTACGTGCGCCGGCTCGATGGCATCTCGCGGGCACTCAACGGTCTCGCTTTGCTCGCCAGCGGCAACAAGGACTACCTGCCGCTCGTGAAGCGCGAGGCGAAGTGGGCCGCGGATTTCACCACCGATGGCTATCTCTCGTGGTATTACGGCTTCATGATGACCTTCGTGGCCGAATACGTCATGGCCACCGGCGACACCTCCGTCATGCCCGGTCTCACACGGCTGGCGCTGGAAACGGCACGCGGCCAGAGCGGTGTGGGCACGTGGGGACATCGCTTCACGCAAAATGGCGGCAATCTCAGCGGCTACGGCGCGATGAATGCACCCGGCCTGCCGCTCACCATCGGCATGGTGCTCGCTCGCGAGGCCGGTGTGAAGCATGCCGACCTCGACAAAGCCATCACGAAAGCCTCTTCGTTCCTCCGCTGGTGGGTTCACAAAGGCGCGGTGCCGTATGGCGATCACCGCCCCTTCTTTGCACATGAGGACAATGGCAAGTGTGCCGCCGCCGCGGTGCTCTTTGACCTGCTCGGTGATCGCGAGGCGGCGGAGTTCTTCGC
This sequence comes from Verrucomicrobiaceae bacterium, assembly GCA_015075365.1. GTDB lineage: Bacteria > Verrucomicrobiota > Verrucomicrobiia > Verrucomicrobiales > Verrucomicrobiaceae > Prosthecobacter. The sequence goes on along the minus strand of JABTUN010000001.1, from coordinate 1,086,054 downwards.
GAAGATGGCCACCGCGGCCTACAGCGAACGCGAGCGCGGCCACACGGGCAATTTCTTCAACATGCTCTGGGCCATGCAGGGCGTCGCACGCTGCGGTCCGGTGGCTTGCGGTGCCTATCTCAAAGAGCAGTCGTGGTATTATGACCTCGCTCGCGGCTGGGACACGCGTTTCATTTATCAGGGCTCGCCCGTCGGCGCGGAAGAGCACGGCGCTTACAAAAACTGGGACTGCAGCGGCAGCTACCTGCTCGATTGCGCCCTGCCGCTGAAAAGCCTGCGCATCACCGGTCGCAAAGGTTTCAGCGTGCCGCCGCTGGATGCCGCACAAGCGGCCGAAGTCATCGCCGCAGGCCGCGAATTTGCCTACACCCGCGATGAGAACCTCTACGAGAAACGCAGCACCGAGCAGCTCCTCGCCGGGCTCGCGAGCTGGTCGCCCTTTGTGCGTGGACGCTCGGCCGCTGCACTCGGGAAACGCGAGGGAGATCATCTTCCCGCAATGCTGAAGCTGCTCGCCAGCACGAATCGCGATGCACGCTACGGCGCGGTCGAGGCGCTGGGCGAGCTGGGACCGCGTGCGGATGCCGCCGCTGCGCAGTTGCGGGCTTGTTTGAGCGATTCCGATCCTTGGCTGCAATCGCTCGCCGCCGAGGCGGTGCCGAATTTGAGCCCCGCGGTGCGCAAGGCCTGCGTGAGCGATCTCCTCGCGATGACGCTGCGCTCGAATCCCGCCGATCCGCGCCGCATGAGCCAGCGCTCCGCCGCGGTGGCGTTGTTCGCGCCGTTTCCAGGCACTCGCGGCCCGCGCAGCATCCTCGCTGATTCGCTGGAGGGAGTGGACCGCAAACAACTCTATCCCGCGATTGCTTCCATGCTCCAAAACGAGGACTCCGTGGTGCGCTCGGCCGTCGGCCGCGTGTATGCGAAGCTCAGCGATGAAGATGTGGTGCGTTTGCTTCCCGTCATCCTGCCCGCCATCGAGCGGCTCGCGCCGAGCAATGAAATGTTCGGCGACGGCGTTCGCACCGCCGGTCTCGATCTGCTTTCACGTCTGCACATCCGCGAAGGCATGCATTTGTGCATCCAAGTGATGGAACCCGAGCGCTGGGGCGAAAAGAACCGCTCCCACGCCTGCCTCACCGCGCTGCAACGCTACGGCACGCATGCCAAAACGATGCTGCCGAAGCTGCAAGCCGTGCGCGAGCAACTCGTCGCCGCCCGCAAATCGAAAGAGCATCTCGCCGAGTTCGACAAAGCCGTCGCCGCCATTCAAGCGAGCACCGAAACGCCCACGCTGGTCGATTTGCGTGCCTTCCAGGCTCGCGCCGCGAACTGAATTCACTCCATGACACCCGTCTCCATCTTCAACGACGTCATCGGCCCCGTGATGCGCGGCCCGTCGAGCTCGCACTGCGCCGCCGCGCTGCGCATCGGCAGGCTGGCGCGTGATCTGATGGAGGGCGAAATCAGCGAGGTGCTCGTCGAGTTCGACCGCGCAGGCTCGCTGCCAACGACACACGAAAGCCAAGGCAGCGACATGGGCCTTTTCGGCGGCCTGCTCGGCTGGGACGCCGATGACGAGCGTCTGCCCAACTCCGCGCAAGCTCTCGCCGATGTCGGCATCAAGCTGCGCATCGAAACCGTCGATGTCGGCGATCCGCATCCGAACACCTACCGCCTCACGCTGAAGAACACGCGTGAAACCCATACCCTCATCGCCATCTCGACCGGCGGCGGCATGATCGAGGTCACCGAGATCGACGGCGTGCCGCTGCACATGGACGGCGGGTATCACGAGACGCTGATTTGGTATGGCGGTGACCCAAATCTGATTTGGTCATCAATAGCCAGCGGCTTCATCACGGATGAGTTTGAAGTCTATCCGCTTGGAGATGGAAACTGGCTTATTCAGGTCAAAGCCGCCTCTTTTGTCCCTTCCGTCCTTTTGGACCCTTTAGGCCCTCTTTCCGTCAAAAAGCTCTCTCCCGTCCTCCCCGTCCCTTCTCGCAAAAACCTCCGCGTGCCCTTCACGAGTTGCGCCGACATGCTGAAGCACGACGGAGACCAAAGCACGCCACTGTGGCAGCTCGCCATCGAATACGAACGTGCTCGTGGCAGCTTCACCGAGCGCGAAGTCATCGACAAGATGATCGAAATCGTCCGCATCCTTCGCAAATCCATCGCCAGCGGCATCGCGGGCACGATTTACGAAGATCGCGTGCTGCATCATCAGAGCGGACGCTTTGCCGAGATGATGAACGCGGGCCGCTTGCTCGATGGAGGCGCGTTGAACCGCATCATTCTCTACGTCACCGCCTTGATGGAGGTGAAGAGCAGCATGGGCGTCATCGTCGCCGCGCCGACCGCAGGCGCATGCGCGGCTTTGCCCGGAGCCGTCATCGCCATGGCCGAGTCGATGAATCAAAGTGAGGAAGACATGGCCAAAGCGATGCTCGCCGCCGGATTAATCGGCGTCTTCATCGCCACCCGCTGGACCTTCGCAGCCGAAGTCGGTGGCTGTCAGGCCGAAGGCGGTGCCGCAGCCTGCATGGCAGCTGCTGCGCTCGTCACGCTCGCCGGTGGCACACGCGATCAAGCCATCGCCGCGGCCTCAATGGCCTTCCAGAGCATGCTCGGCCTCATCTGCGATCCCATCGCGAACCGAGTTGAAGCCCCATGCCTCGGCAAAAACGTCATGGCGGCCTCCAACGCGCTCTCCTGCGCGAACATGGCCCTCGCCGGTTACGATCCGCTCATCCCGCTCGATGAAGTCATCGACGCCGCGAAGGCCGTCGCCGAGCGCATGCCCCGAGAGCACCGCTGCACCTCCCTCGGCGGCCTCGCCGTCACCCCGACCTCCCTCGAAATCGAGAAACGCCTCGCCAGCCTGAAGAAAAGCTGTGGCACCTGCGCCTGTCATTGAATCATGCTTTCCCTCATCCTCCTCGCCAGCCTCAGCGCCGCCGCACCACGCGACGCATTGCCCCTCGACGCACCAGAATGGCCTCTCAACTATCGTCTGCATCTCGAAGGCGCGTCGAAGGTGAAGCTTAGCGATGAACTGACGCTCTCGCTCGATGCGAAAGGTCCGCATGACATCGCGGTGGAGCATCCGGCGAAAGGAGCGCCGGTGCTGCGGGTGTGGAGCGATGGCAAACTGGTGCGGGGGCCGGAAGATGTGTCGGCGTTGGCGAAAACGGGGGCGCAGGACTTTCCGGACGCGGGGCTCGATCTCGGCGCGGACTTCACGGCGATGGCGGAGTTTGAATCGACGGGGCAAGGCACGCTGTTCTCGATGTGCGCACCGACGGGCAAGTGGTCGCCGGATGCGAAGGCGTTATTCATTCGTGGCGGCAGGCTCGTGTATGACATCGGCTGGCTCGGTGCGATCAATCCCGGTCCAAAGGTGAACGACGGCAAGCCGCACACCGCCGTGCTGAATGTCAGCGGTGGCACCGCGAAACTATGGCTCGATGGCAAGGAAATCGCGGAGAAGGCCAACTTCACGAAGCCGGATCAACAAGGGCACGTTTTCAAAGTGGGACGCGCCGCGCCGAACTTCGCTGGCGACTTCACCAATGGCAAAATCAGTGTCGTGAAGGTGTGGAAGCGGGCGCTGCCACGAAAAGAGATCGCGTTGCTCTTCCAAGACAGCGGCGCGGGCGCGAACACGCCGGACTTCACGCATGCGCCGAGAGCGAGCGGCAAACCGGTCATCGAAGGCGGCAGCGGTTGGGTGCAGGCGCTGGAGCGCAGCGACCACGCGGAGATCGTGGCCGCGTGGAATGCAAATGCGCTCGAAGAAGGCGCGACGATCTACAAAACGCTCTGCGTCGTCTGCCACGGCACGAAAGAGCAGCCCGGGTCACTGCCCACCGCGCTGCGCTTTGCCGAAGGGCAGTTCAAAAACGGCAGCGATCCCTTCTCGATGTATCTCACGCTCACCAAAGGCTTTGGCCAGATGGTGCCGCAGCCGCAATACACCACTGCGCAGAAGTACGCGGTCATCCATTACATCCGCGAGACCTTCCTGCGCCCGCACAATCCCTCGCAACTCAAAGACATCGACCTCGCCTCGCTGCCACGCGGTCTCGCACGCGCTGAGGCCGAAAAGATCGACACCACGCTGCCGCCGTATCAACGCATGGAACTCGGCAACGCACTGTTTTGGACGCTGGAGATCGCTGCGGACAACATCGCGCAAAAAGGCATCGCCATCCGGCTCGATGACGGCCCCGGCGGCGTGACGAAAGGTCGCGCTTGGATGGTTTATGATCACGACACGATGCGCGTGGCCGCCGCGAGCACAGGCGCATTTGTGGACTGGAAAGGCATCGCCTTCGATGGCAGCCACGGCACGCACACGAGCCTCATCGGCGAAAAACAGTTCGTTTTGCCCGTCGAGCCCGGCTGGAGCCTCAGCGATGATTTTGAAGACACCCGCGCCGCGGCCAAAGACGGCAAAAAATGCGGTCCCGTGGCCGGTTTGCGCTTCCTGGGGCTCTACAAGCATCAAAACCAAAGCGTGATTGCCGCGAGCATTCATGGCACACGCGTGCTCGAATCGCCCGCATGGATGGATTACGGCTCCACGCCGATCCTCGTGCGCACGGTGAACGTCGCCGAAGCCAAACAACCGCTGTTTCTCCGTGTGGCACCTGAAAGCGTGAATGTCGTTTTGAAGGGCGAAGGCGAGTTGAAGCGCGAAAACGGCTTTTGGGTCGCCAAACTGGCTTCAGGGGCTCAAACGCGCCTTTTCATCTCCCGCGTGGATCCGGCCTCGCTCGACACGATGGCGACAAACTTCGCCGCGCCGCTCGATCTGACTCCGCTTACCAAAGGTGCTCCGGCGCAGTGGCCGCAAGCCGTCACCACGACCTCCGTGGCAGGCAAAGACGATGCCGCGTTCATCGCCGATGACTTTTCGCTGCCAATCGAGAATCCATTTCAAAGCTGGATGCGTCCCGGCGGCTTCGATTTCACGCCGGATGGCAAAGCGGCCATCGTGGCGATGTGGAATGGCGATGTGTGGCGTGTCGACGGCTTGATGGCGAAAGCGCCTGCCAAATTGACGTGGCGTCGCATCGCCAGCGGACTGTTTCAACCGCTCGGCGTGAAGTTTCGCGATGGAGAGCTCTTTGTGCTCTGCCGCGATCAACTCGCCAAGCTCGTCGATTTGAACGCGGATGGCGAAACGGACTTCATCGAGTGCTTCAACGACGACGCGCAAGTCACCGAGCACTTCCACGAGTTCGCGATGGGCCTGCAAACCGATGCTGCGGGCAATTTTTATTATGCGAAGTCTGGTCGCCACGCGCTCGACAGCGTCATTCCGCAGCACGGCACGCTGCTGAAGGTCAGCGCCGATGGCGCAAAGACCGAAATCCTCGCCACCGGTTTCCGCGCCGCGAACGGCGTGTGCCTGAACGACGACGGCACCTTCTTCGTCACCGACCAAGAAGGCTTCTGGACGCCGAAGAACCGCATCAACCGCGTCGAAGTCGGCGGCTTCTACGGAAACATGTATGGCTACACCAGCGTCACCGACGAATCCGACTCCGCGATGGAGCAACCGCTCGTCTGGGTGACCAATGACAAAGACCGCAGCCCCGCCGAGCTCATCTGGGTGCCCAAAAATGCGTGGGGCAATCTCGGCGGCTCATTGCTCAATCTCAGCTACGGCACCGGCCGCGCCTTTATCATCCCGCACGAGGAAGTGAACGGAAAATGGCAAGGCGCGGTGTGCGAGCTGCCGATGCCCGCCTTCGCCACCGGCATCATGCGCGGTCGTTTTGGCAACGATGGAGCCCTCTACACCTGCGGCATGTTCGCCTGGGCTGGGAATGCCACGAGTCCCGGTGGATTTCACCGCATCCGCCGCGGTGAGCGGCCTGCGCAGGTGCCGCTGGCGGTGAAGGCGGCGAAAGGTGAGATGAAGGTCACATTTAGTGACCCGATTGACCCGACTGACTGTGCGATGAAGGTCTGGTCCCTGAAGCGCACGAAGAACTACGGCTCGAAGCACCATGATGAGCGCGAACTGGCGATTCGAAGCGTGAAGCTGAGCGAGGACAAGAAAACGATCACGTTCGGCATTCCCGACTTGGCTCCGACTTGGTGCTACGAACTGAAGATCGGTGACCGTGTGCTGCACGGGACGATTCACGAGCTGAAGGAGTGAAACTCATCCTCCAACCCTCAAAACCTGAAAGTCGCGCCGAGATGACCGTAGCTGCCGGAGGTGAGATGAGAACGTTTGAGCACATCGCCGACGACGAGGTGCTCGTAATCGATAAAGAGGGTCAGATGCCGGGTGACGGACCAGCTCGCGGCGATGCGGAGCAGGCCGCCGATCTCGTGGCCTGGGACGTTTTGAGTGCCAGGATAGGCACGCATCCCGCCGGCATAGACCGCGTCATTTTCTGCGAGCCTGCGAGCGAAGCCATATTCGATGGCGAGTGTGGTCGTGGACGTGGGTGAGACGGAAATACCTGGCGCGATGAGGAGCAGGTTGCTGAGGCTGAGAAAGCGGCCTTCACCAAGATAGTTGGAGCTGGCGTAGAGCGGGTTGAAGCTCTTGGCGGTTCCTGTCGGGCCGCCACCGGATGCGATGTCGATGTGGGCGGTGAGGCGGGGCCTCCAGTCTTTGTCGGAGAGGGCGATGCTTTGGATCGTGAAGAGTCCCCAAGCATCAATGTCTCGGTCGAGGCTTTCGCCGGTCTGGTGCGCCAAGGTCCAGTCGAACCTCAACGCGCCGCGGCGGCCCCAAAGGCGTGCGCCGAAGGTATCACGATCATCCTGGCCGGTGTGCCCGGCGGAGCGGAAAGCGTCGCTCTCGCTGTGGATCCAAAAGAGGTCGTGGTAGATATTGGAGTCGCCGGGGCCGGGCGAGAGGATTAAGCTGGCGTTCAACCCGCGAATGCGCTCGGAGTGGTCGATCTCTTCATCGAAGACACCTCCTTCGAGACGTGTGGCGCTGAGGTCAAAGGCACCGAGACGCCAGCGATGACCATGCGCATAGAGGCGAACGCCATTCCAGGTGCGGTGGAGGTTCGGACCATCACTGAGGCTGATGAGCTGGCGTGGGCCATCAGCGAATTCTTGGCGTCCGATCATCGCGCCGAGCAGTGTCGAGCCGATGGAGCCGCGGGCGTCGATGAAGAGCTGCTGCAGCGAGGCGCTGTTTTGGAAGTTGGCGGCGGCGGTCTGGCTGCGGCCTTCGACGCGACCGGTGCCGATCTCGCCATAGAGACGGAGGTGCGAGTTCAGGTGGAGGTCCGCACCGAGGATGCTGCGGAGGAGGCTTTGCTCATAATGATTGCCCTGGGTGAGCTGGCCGTTGTCGAAGGTGTCAAAGCGCAGGCGGGTCTCGAAGCTCAAGCTCAGCGAGGCGTCGCCTCCGAGCGGCATGGCTTTGAATGGCGGAGCCTTTCCTGAGAGGCGCATGCCGGTCCAATCCTCCGCCCAGCGGCTGAAGAACAGGCCACTGCCAGCCTCCGGCCCCCATCCGGCGGCGTTCAGAGGGTAGGGATCAGCAGGTGTCGGTGCAGTGCTGCCGGGTGTCGCGGCGGATGAAGTTGGTGCGCTGATGCCCAGCATGGTGATGAGGATCAAAGCGATGAGCTTGGGGCTCAAGAGATGCCGCGTGAGGATACGACTCGCTGCCGCGATGCCGAGGGCGATGAAGATCAGCACGGCGGCGATGGCAAACGTGGTCCTCATGCCGGTGGCGATGGCGTCTGGACCAGCCTTGCTGATGTCCGCCGTGGCTGAGGCACGGGCAAAGATCGTGCCCATCACGGCGGCGCCGGTGAGCAGACCGAGATTCCGGGAGAGGTTCAGCAAGCCTGAGACGACACCTCTCTGCTCCGGGCGGATGTCTTTCATCACCACGCTGTTGTTGGCCGTCTGAAACAACGCGTAGGCGGTGGTCAGGATGACGATGGGTGCGACGTAGCCCGCGGTGCCGAGCGTGATCGGCATGATCGAAAGCACCACAGAGCCGATCCCGATGCCGATGAGGCCGGCGATGCTCATGTGCTGCGCACCAAAGCGGTCTGTCAGCCTGCCAGCGGGCACACCGACGAGTGCGGAGGCGATGGGGCCGATGGACAAGACGAGTCCCACCATCGCCGCGTCCAGCCCGAGAGCACGGGAGAGATAAAACGGCCCCACCACCAGCGTCGCCATCATCACGGTCGAAACGAGCGCACTCGTGGCTAGGCTCGTGCTGAGCACTGGATCACGAAACATCGCCAGCCGGATCAAGGGCGATGCGGCTTTCGCCTCGGCGAGCACAAAGAGACCAGCACCGACCGCCGCAGCGAAAAACAGCGCCGAATTCAGCGAACTGAACTGACCATGCCCGAGCGTCACCCCGAGCGAGTAAGCACCGAGCGTCAGAGCCAGCAGCAGTGTGCCCAGTTGATCGAAGCTTACCCGAGGTGCTTTCGATTCGCCGCGATCCACCGGCAGAAAGCGAAAGGCGAGAGCCCAGGCCAGGATGCCCAGCGGCACATTCACGAGAAAGATGGCCCGCCAGCCGAACTGACCGATCAAAATGCCGCTGAGCGATGGCCCGAGCGCGGTGCCCATCGCGGACATCGTTCCCAGTAGGCCCATGGCGCTACCCGTCCTTGCCTTGGGCACCGTCTCACCGACAAATGCCATGGCGAGAGTCATCATGATGGATGCCCCAAGCCCCTGCGCCCCACGAGCCGCGATCAGCAGCCAAAGCCCCGGTGCCAAACCGCACACCACTAAAGCCATCGTGAATAGAACGATGCCCGCCAGTAGCAATCGACGGCGTCCAGTGAGGTCACCAAGCCGCCCGACGCTGACGATCAAAGTGGTGATGGCGAGAAGGTAAGCGAGCACCACCCATTGCACCTCTTGGAAGGACGCGGTGAATGCCTGCGCCAGTGTCGGCAAGGCCACGTTTGCACTGCTGGTGCCGAGCGATGCCAGCAGCATGCATGCTGAGAGGCCTGCCAGCGCTCCGCGACCGGATGCCTCCGCATTGGCAGCCATCACTTCATTCCGATTTGAATCCCGTCCTGTGTTTTTGAGTTTGAACATGCCCTCCGCTAAGCCCCGGGCTGGAGCGGCGGAAGACGCCCTGACCGCAAAGCCTCATTGCGCTGGACGCCATACCTCGATACGGAAGAGTTATGCCGCGACCCGATCTGAATCTGCTCTTCACGCTCGACGTACTGCTCGCCGAAGGAAACGTGACACGAGCCGCGAAACGCCTGCGCCTCAGCCCATCGGCGATGAGTCGATCACTGGCCCGGCTGCGTGAGGCGGCGGGTGATCCGCTGCTGGTCCGGGCTGGACGCGGCCTGGTGCCGAGTCCTCGCGCACTCGAACTCCGCGATCAGGTCCGCCAGCTCGTGCAGGGCGGAGAGGCCGTGCTGCGTCCCTCAGAGAAGCTCAATCTCAAGCGCCTCGTGCGCACCTTCACGCTGCGCACCAGCGAAGGCTTTGTGGAAACCTTCGGCCCTGAACTCATCGCCCGCATCGCCGAGGAAGCACCGGGCGTGAGGCTGTTCTTCACGCAAAAGCCCAACAAAGACAGCGCACCACTCCGCGATGGAACCGTCGATCTGGAAACCGGCGTTGTGGAGAAGACGACGGCACCCGAACTGCGAGTGCAAGCCTTGTTTCAGGATCGCTTCATCGGTGTCGTCCGAAAAGGACACCCGCTATGCCAGGGCAAGATCACCCGCCTTCGATTTGCCGCCGGGAATCACATCCTCGTCTCACGCGATGGCCTCCTCGCCGGACCGATCGAGGAAGCATTGAGTCGCTTTGGATTGGAACGCAAGATCGTCACCATCGTCGGAGGTTTCTCCACCGCGCTAGGCCTGGCCCGTGCCTCCGATCTGATCGCCAGCGTCCCCGAACGCCACACCACCAGCCTACGCGCTGGGATGCATAGTTTCTCCCTGCCAATCTCCACGCAACCTTTCACCGTGTCATTACTCTGGCACCCGCGGCTGGATGCTGATTCCGCGCACCGCTGGCTGCGGGCGCATGTGCTGGAGGTTTGCTCAAGATCATTCCAACAAGCGTCTGAATAGACCGGCTCACTTGGTTTATTCGTTGTGGGCTGTCCGTCCCACCTGGAGCTACGAACTGAAAATCGGCGACCGTGTGGTACACGGGACGATTCATGAGCTGAAATAGCTGGAGCTACCTCTGTTTGATCTCAAACGCGTCGAGCCATGGCAGCGTGATTTGCGGGGGCATGCCGCCGAAGGGCTGGTAGGCGGGGAGTTGCACGATGCTCATGCTGTGCGGCTGGCTGGCGATGAAGAACATCGCGTCGGCACAGTCCTCGCAGGTGATCATGGCCTCTTTGTGCTTCGGCGAAGGCTGCACGGGGCGTTTGGCGACGAGCGGCGTGTTGGCCTCGCCGGGCGCGTATTCAGAGAGAACGATGCCGTGCGCGTTGAGCTGCATGCGCGCGGTGAAAAGCATGCCGTGTACGGCCCATTTGCTGGCGGTGTAGGGCACGCCGGCGAAGGAGTCGTAGCCGTGGCCGGCGGTGGAGGATACGACGACGATGCGACCGCCGCCATTCGCCGCCATTGGTTTGGAAATGGCCTGGATCATGTTCGCGACACCGAGGACATTGATCTCCATGACTCGACGCCAGCTTTCCTCGCTGGCAATGCGTGCGGGATCGGCGTGGGCCATGAAGCGGTCGGGCGTGTTGATGCCGGCGGTGTGGATGAGGGCGAAGGGGACGCCGTGTTTGAGCACTTCATCGAGCGCAGTGGCCACGCTGGTGGTGTTGGCCACGTCGCAGACGACGGGGAGGATGTTTTTCGACAGCGCGGCGGTTTCTTGAAGGGATTCGAGCGTGCGGCCGAAGATGAATGTCTTCGCGCCGGCGTCTGCGAAGCGTTTCGCTGCTGCCTGTCCCATGCCTCCGCCACCGCCGGTGACGATCACGATTTTGTCTGTCCAAGTTTGATCCATGTGTCGATGCTAACCAGCACATGCGAGGCGTCCAGCGGTGGCAATTGGCAAAAATCGCGGCGTGGGCCGCCAAAGTGCGCAAGAAGACCGGCGGTGCCGCGCCATGCTGTACGGGAACATGAGCAAATCAGTCACCATCCTCGGCGCGGGCGTCATCGGCCTCAGCACGGCGCTTTACTGCGCCCGGCGCGGGATGCGGGTGACGATCATCGACCAAAAGCCGCGTCAGCGTGATGGATGCTCGTTTGGGAATGCGGGGATGATCGTGCCGAGTCACTTCATCCCGCTCGCGGCGCCGGGAATGGTCGCGTTGGGCCTGAAATGGATGTGGAACCCGGAATCGCCGTTTTACATCAAACCGCGGCTGGATGTCGATTTGATGAGCTGGGGCCTGCATTTCTGGAAAGCGGCCACGAAGGCGCGTGTCGAGGCCGCCGCGCCTGTTTTGCGCGATTTGAGTCTGCTGAGTCGCGAGTGCTTTGAGACGCTGGGGCTCGATTTCGGACTCGTGAAGCGTGGTTTGCTCATGCTCTGCAAAAAACAGCAGACGCTCGATGAGGAAGCGCACATGGCGGAGAAGGCGAACGCGCTCGGCATCCCCGCCGAGGTGCTGGATGCGAAGGCGACCGCTTCGCTCGATCCTGCGGTGACGATGGACATCTGCGGTAGCGTGTTTTTTCCAAAAGACTGCCATCTCGCGCCGGGAAACTTCATCGCCGCAGTGGAGGCGGAGCTCGTGCGACTCGGTGTGACGTTCCTGTGGGAGACGGAGGTGAGTGGCTTTGAGGTGAAAGGGGGGGCGTTGAGAGCGGTCAAGACGTCAAGAGGTCAAGTGGAGGGTCGAGAGGTGGTGCTGTGCAGCGGTGTGTGGTCAGCGCAGCTCGCGAAGGAGCTCGATTTGAAGCTGCCGATGCAGGCAGGCAAAGGTTACAGCCTCACGCTCGCGAATCCGAAGCAGCTTCCCGAGCTGTGCAGCATCTGCACCGAGGCGCGGCTCGCGGTGACACCGATGGAGGGCGCGTTGCGTGTCGGCGGCTCGATGGAGATGGCGGGCATCGACGAATCGATCACGCAGCGCCGTGTGCGCGGCATCACGCGGGCATTTCCGCAGTATTTCCCAGCGTTTGAAGAGACGGACTTCGCCGAGGTGAAGCCTTGGAGCGGTTTGCGGCCTGTTTCGCCGGATGGCATGCCTTACATAGGCAGAACTCAGCGCTGGAAGAACCTCACCGTGGCCACGGGACACGCGATGATGGGTTTGTCGCTCGCTCCTGCAACGGGCAGGATCGTCTCTGAGTTGCTCTGCGGCGAGAAACCGTCTGTGGCGCTCGATTTGATGTCACCGGACCGCTTTGCATGAAAACCATCGCCTTCATTCTTTTGACTTCATTGCCCACGTCGGCCTTGGACCGTCCGAAGCTGCAAATCATCAATGCGGCACCGAACGCCATTGAGGTGTTCTGGGAGACGAACGACGGGCATCGCGTGTCGAACGGGAAGATCGAGCCTGGAAAGGACAAGATCATCGGCACGACGATCGGGCATCGGTTTATGATCGTGGATGGCAAGCGCGAGACGGAAGTGGTGAGCCAGGTGCGTGTGCAGGGCTTTCGCTATGATCCGGCGGCGAAGGATGGCGTGCCTGCGTTTTACACGCAGGTCGTGCGGGCGCAGGGCTATCCCATCTGTGGCTCGGCGAAGGTGAGTCCGTATGCGCTGAAGGAGGCGGTGCATCTCGTCGATCTGATGCTGGCGGAGCGGCCGGATGTGCGTGAGGCGATGATTGCGAGCGGATCGCGGCTATGCGTGCTGGCGCACAATGAATTCACGACGGACCAGCCGGAGTTTGCGCATCTGGGGCCGGTGGAGGGCTTTGAGGCGTTGTCAGCGAAGGAGTACTGGGACGCGAGGGCACGCGGGCTTGGTGGGAGCGAGACGGATCCGTTCTGCTCGTGCGCGGAGGAGAACCTGCTGGCCTATGATGGCGATCCGTATGACACGGAGAACATTCTCATTCACGAATTCGCTCACAACATGCACCTGCGCGGGCTGACGAACGTCGATCCGACCTTCGACACGCGGTTGAAGGCCGCTTTTGACGATGCGATGAAGGCCGGGCTGTGGAAAGGAGCCTACGCGTCGTCGAATCATCACGAGTACTGGGCGGAGGGGGTGCAGAGCTGGTTCGACAACAACCGGCAGAACGACGCGCAGCACAACCACGTCGATACGCGTGATGAACTGCTTGCCTACGATCCGAAACTGGCCGCGATCTGCCGCGAGGTGTTTGGCGACACGGTTTTGAAGTACACAAAGCCGCAGACGCGGCTCACGGGCCATCTCGCGGGTTACGATCCGGCGAAGGCGCCGAAGTTTGTGTGGCCGGAGCGCCTCTTGAAGGCGCGCGGGCTCATCAAGCAGGACCAGCGACGGCGTTTTGAAGAAGCCACCGGCACCAAAGAGCACGATCAGCGTCTCATCGCGGGTTGGACGGTGAAGATTCATCCGCGGCTGTTTGATGACGCCGTGGCGCTGGAAAAGGCGCTGGGGCTGCTGCGGACGCAGCTTGATGAAATCGTGCGTGTCGTTCCGGCGAAATCGGTGACGGAACTGCGCAAGGTGCCGCTGTGGATCAATCCGGAGTATCCGAAGACACCGCCACGCGCCGAGTATCATCCAGGCGCGGGCTGGCTGCGCGACAACGGCCGCGACCCGGTGATGGAGAAGGCGGTGGAGTTTACCAATGTGCGCATCTTTGAGGCGGAGACGCGCCGCATGCCGAATTTCACGCTGCATGAGCTGGCGCATGCTTATCACGACCGCGTGCTGGGCTTTGAGCATGCGGAGATCGAGGCGGTGTATCAGAGGGCAAAGGCGGCGGGCAAATACGACAAGGTGCAGCGCCAGGACAGCGCGGGCCGCAAGCGCCTCGACCGCGCCTACGCGATGACGAACGCGAAGGAATACTTCGCCGAGTGCACGGAGGCGTTTTTTGCGCGGAATGACTTTTTCCCGTTCACGCGCGAGGAACTCAAGGCGCACGATCCGGAGATGTTTGCGCTGTTGGGGCGGCTGTGGGGGGTGGAATGACCGGCCGCCGCGTTCTGCGGGGCTGACAATCGTCTTACAACCCTTTCACAAGGGCCTGACGCATGTTCTGGCTGTTGTGGCACAATCCAGCCATTCAAACCGAGTGGTTCCTTCTGGCTGTTGGAAAACTCAAAGCAAACCGGGCCGATCCTCAGTGGGTCGGCCCGGTTTCTTTTTGTGGAAATTATAAATTTCAGATGACCAAATCTCCGGTGGACCTAAATTATGAGGCTTTCCCTCATGTTTGGCCGCCGCTCCACCATCCTTTTCCTCGTCCTCGTGGTCCTGCCACTGGTGCTGCTGGCGTGGCTGGGCAGCTATCTTATCACGGACGCGGCGAAGCGGACGGACGCCTCCATGCAGGCGATCCTGGCGGAGCGGTTGTCCTCGGCGGACTACCAGCTTGTGCATGATCTGCGGCAGTTGACGGACCAGTTGGACGCCACGGGGGCGGGGCAGGCCACGGGCGAGGCGGCGGCACGGGAGCTGGCGCGGCATCCCTGGGTGGCGCGGGCCTGGGTCATCCGCGGGGGGACGGCGTCCGAGTTTCCCGGGCCGAAGGTTTATGAGTCCCTGGTGGAGGTGAGGCCGGCGGACCGCTCCCAGGCGATTGAGGCGGCATTGGCGCGGATGGATGCGCCGCTGCCGCTGGCCAGCCTCACACCGGGCGGCGGCCCGCCCTTTGTCCGGATCACGGGGTCGACCGTGACGGCACCACCGCCGGACAAAACCCAGTCCTCCTGGCAGACTTTTGTAAAACTGCCGGGCTACCACATTTTGGAGCCGTTGGCGGGCAGGAAAGAACTGATGAGCGGCTGGCATGTGGGGGATTCGACCTTCATCTACTGGCATCAGGTCGCGGACGGCACGCTGGCCGTGGCGCTGATGAATGCGCAGCAGCTCATGGCAGGCCTGTTTGAGAGGCTGCCGCATCCGGGGCTGGAGGTGCCGCCCGGCCGGATGATGCTGGCCACCTTCAAGGGTATCCCCCTGCACCAGTGGGGGAAGCGCCTGTCCGGCTCCGAAGCCCCGCCGGCGGCGCACCGTACCTGCACGGAGCCGCTTTCGCAGTGGCGGCTGGCCTACACACCGGCGCATGAGGAGTTCCCCAAGCCCTACCTCTTCCCCATCGCCCTGGGCATCAGCTCCGGCATCCTGCTCGTCCTCGTCGTCGGCTGGCTGTATTTCCATGAGAGCGCGCGGGAGATCTCCGTGGCGCAGCAGCGCGTCACCTTCGTGAACCAGATCTCCCATGAGCTGAAGACCCCCCTCACCAACATCCGCCTCTACGCCGAGATGGCCTCCCACCGCGCCGAGGGGCAGGGGGATGCCACGATGAAGCGCCAGCTCACCGTCGTCGGCAATGAGGCGCAGCGCCTCGACCGCCTCATCCAGAATGTCCTCAGCCTCGCCCGCCAGCAGCGGGACAAGCTCACCATCTCCCCGCAGCCCGTCGTGCTCGATGACATCGTCACGCGCGCCGTCGAGTTCTGGAAGCCGCTGCTGGAGACCAAGGGCTTCGAGATCGCCGTCGAGCTCGCCGGGCCGCCCGTCATCCAGGCCGATCCCGACGCCATTTCCCAGATCGTGGGCAATCTCATCTCCAATGTCGAAAAATACGCCTCCTCCGGCCGCTATGTCGGCCTGCGCACCGAGGTCGCCGACGGCGCCGCCCGCCTCATCGTCGAGGACCGCGGCCCCGGCATCCCTCCCGGCAAGCGCAAGGCCGTCTTCGAGCCCTTCGAGCGCCTGCGCTCCGATCTGAATGAAGGCGTCAGCGGCACAGGCATTGGATTGACCATTTCGCGCGAACTGGCACAATTGCACGGTGGCAGGCTCGCCGTCTGCCCGCAGTATCGTGACGGGGCGCGCTTCATCCTCACCCTTCCACTCCCACCCACCCCACCCTCATGACCAAGATCCTCATTGCCGAAGACGACGAGCACACGCGCGATGCCCTGCGCGAGGTCCTCACCATGGAAGGCTTCCACGTCGTCCCCGCCGCCGACGGCCTCCAGGCCATCGACTTCTTCCGGGTCGAGAACCCCGACTTCGTCTGCCTCGATGTCATGATGCCCGGCCTCAACGGCTACGAGGTGTGCAAGCAGATCCGCAAGCAGGACGAAAAGGTCCCCATCCTCTTCCTCACCGCCAAGGCGGAGGAGATCGATGCCGTCCTCGGCCTCGAGCTCGGCGCGGACGACTACATGACCAAGCCCTTCGGCGTGAAGGAGATCATCGCCCGCATCCGCGCCATCCTCCGCCGCACCGCCACCCGCGCCACCAGCGCCGGCGCCACCCGCGGGGACGAGGAGTTCATCATGGACGACCTCCGCATCGTCCCCGCCGAGCTGCGCGGCTACCGCGGCCAGACGGACATCCAGCTCTCCCCGCGGGATGTGAAGGTCCTCCGCCTCCTCTTCGAGCGCCGCGGCAAGGTCGTGGACCGCAACACCCTCGCCGACGAGGTCTGGGGCGTCGATTACTTCCCGGAGAGCCGCGCCCTCGACCAGCACATCTCCCAGCTCCGCAAGCGCATCGAAAAAGACCCCTCCCAGCCCCGCATCATCCGCACCGTCCACGGCGCCGGCTACCGGTATGAGTGAGCAGCGCTGAAGCCTGGCCGTCATGCCCGGCGTCATCAGGATTTGGGATTCCGCGCATGGAGCGGTGGAGCAAGGGAGTGTTGGATTTCCAATCCTCCAGCACTCCATGACTCCCACGGCTTGAAGTCACAAAAGGTGACGACGTGCAGTGGAGTCTGATTGGAACCGCCCGGTGCGGAGCCGCATGCCGGATGGTGCGAGAGGGGTGACGAGCGCAATCCTGTCACCTCCCACCCGATTAGGTTCGGATTTCTGGAAGGTCGCTCTCCCGCACCTCGGCTTTCCGAGTCCGCAAGATGAAATCCAAGGCCGTAGTGATCTGGTCATCGGACAGATCGTTCTTGAGCAGATCAACTTTCGTCGTCTCTTCAACTTCCTCGATAATCGAAGACCGAGATGTCATTCGGAACTGGGCGAGCTTTAAGGCGCAGGACCTGAGATGGCTGCACCGAAGATGCCTAGACTTGGAAGAATCCCTCGCCTCTCGTTCGTGAGTTTGGAAGCTCATTTCAAAGCCCAACGCCTAAGCGCAGCCCCAGCGGTTGTCCAGCCGCGGCTTGTTCGCCTTCGTTGGTTCTCGGTGGCTGCTCATGTATCTGACTCGGATGTGGATGTGGTCTCATGAGGTGCCAAAACGGGTATCTGAAACACCGTCATTTGCGGATACTCGTAAGCGACAGCTTCGATAAGGTCACTCTCGAATCTGGCCTGAGTGAATGGCTCGGAGTCCTCAAGATGAAGGAGCCAGGCAAGGGCACCAGACGAATCCTCCAAAGCGATCCACCCCTCGCCCTCCCAAGGGCCCCCACCCCACCGAACAACGCCATGCGGACACTCGAAACGCCCGGACTCGTAAGAACCAAGATCAACGAAAGGCACGTCTGGAGGCAACGACTGGCGCTCGCCAATGCTCAAGAAGCTCGGCTCTCGCCCAAGACTCACTGAGCGAAACGAGTCGTCGGGATAGAATAGACCTTCCATGACTGGGCTATGCCCTAGCTGCCAATGTTCTTGGGTGGCGCTCATGAGTTAGGCGAACGTTGCTTGTCCACACTTCATGGTGGGCGAATCGGATTCGTCCACAGATTTCATGGATGGCGGATTTACGGCGCGGGAGGTGGCGGGGCGGGGGCGTTTCGTCGTCCTCGTCTTCGCCGGGGGCTTCCAGGAGGTGCTGCTGCATGTCGAGGGACAGCTTTTCCGGCTGGCGGGGGAACATTTCGGCCAGTTTCAGCAGATTGAGGAACAGCATGAGCTGCAGGTTCTCACGCGCCAGGCGCTTGTCCTGCACCGTGGCCGGTTTGGCGCCGGTGGCGCTCTCACTGGCCGTATGAATGGCCGCCCAGTCGCTTTGCAGCGTCGTGGACAGCGTCACAATGGCGGGGGCCAGATCCGCCGCGCGGGCGGTGACGACGGTGTGCAGTGTCCGGAGATGGAGCTCCACCTCATCATCGCGGCAGGAGTTGAAAATATCCCGGCCATTGGGAAGGGCCTCCAGCAGCACCGGGGAGCTGCCGCCATAAGCGGCCACGAGGCCGGCCCGCCAAGTTCTTTTTGCCGACGAACCGCCGGCTCTCCATACTCCGTCATGCCCAGCCTGCGAAAGCCAACGCCCGAGAGACTGCATGGAGTGTTGGAGTCGTGGAGGAATGCTCCATTGAGTTACTCGCCACCTCTTCTGGATGGGTTCATCGCGGATGAGCATGCGGTGAGGCTGGGGGAGGGTGAGGAGGTGTGGCGGAAGGCCTGCGAGGCGCTGGATGCGTGGCGGATGTTTCCAGAGTGGGCGGAGGTGGTGCGGTTGGACACTAAAGAAAGCTCTGTTTGCCGCAGAGGGGCAGAGGAGCAAAGGGCGCAGAGATGGGAGCCGATTCCAAACTCAGCGTCCCCTGCCTCTCTGCCCCTCTGCGGTGAAATCGAGCCAGTAAGAAGCCGGCAGCAGCCTGGAGACATCGTGGCGATGATGGTGCGCATCGGCGGCCTGTGGTGGGTGAATCCGTGCCGCATTCTGCGTCGCTGTGATTCGGCGACGACGCATGGCTTCGTCTATGGCACGCTGCCGGAGCACGCGGAGTGCGGCGAGGAAATGTTCGCCGTCGAAAAGCGGCCGGATGGCAGCGTGTGGTATGTGATCCGGGCGTTTTCGCATCCGCGGCACTGGATGGCTTGGCTCGGCTTTCCGCTGGCGAGGTGGTGGCAGTGCCGGTTTGTGAGAGACTCGCAGAGGAGGATGAATAACATTTCCCAATGAATTGGAAGCCGCGACAGCACTTTACTCTGGGAAGCGCTTTAATAGTGCTAGCCTTGACCATCCTGGCCAAAACCTTTATGAACACGGGATGGAGGTGCGGTAATGATGAACACTTCAGCTGCTTCGAACTCGGGATTTACTACCACGATGTAACGGATCTTTGGCCTGATGGAAGAGGCAGTGGATATGTTTTTTGGCTCCTGTTAGTTTCTCCAGCGTTACTTATGCCTCTCGCGTGGAAATATGGTCTGGAAGACACCAACGAGAGATGTATTCCCGTTGAATCTTTAGCGGTGGCCATGCTCTTCCTGAGCTGGATGATACAACGTCCTCTCATGCAAAAGCACTTGTGGGTAAGCGCGGTTTTGATCTGCCCTTGGTTCTTCCTACAACTACGTCGGGGACTCTTGGTTTTGACAAAGTGGCGCTTGTATCGGGTTTTCACCTTACCTGACACAACCATCGATTTTAGCGGCCTCTTCCCAGCAGTTGGAGCGGGTTGGCTGCTCGCACATCGCGCTAACTGGACACCTTGGAACTTTGATCCGCTCATCGTGCTGCTCACGGCGGCGCATTTTCATCATGCGGGCTTTACGTTGCCGTTGATGGCGGGGCTGAATGCGAAGGCGTCGCCGGGATGCTGGACGCGGTTTTCGTGTGTGGCGATTTTGGCCGGGGTGCCGTTGGTGGCGGCGGGGATCACTTGCACACACTTTGGCGTGTTGAGGTTCATGGAGCCGTTTGGGGTGGCGGTTTTGGTGCTGGGGGCGCTTGGCGTGGCGGTTTCGCAGATTCGGCGGGGTTTTGAAAAGACGCACACAGGCTGGGTGCGCGTTTGTTTTGTGGTTTCAGGCGTTTCTCTGCTTTCCGCGATGGTTTTGGCGATGGGGTTTGGTTTGCGGCATGTGGTGCCGAATTGGGCGCTGACGATGCCGCAGATGTGGATGATCCATGGGACGCTCAATGCGTTCGGATTTGGACTGTGCGGGCTTTTGGCTTGGCGAGGGGCTCGGAGAGAAAGTGGGACAGGTTTGTAACCTGTCGGGGTTGGCGTTGCGCTGGAATGAACAGGTTAAAAACCTGTTCCACTTTGCGGGCGAGCAACTCCCGAGCGCGATACACGCCCGCAAACCCTCCGCCGATGATGGCCGCGTCGAACTGTCGGTCAGGAGGTTTGGTCATGAAGCGCTTTGAGGACGCGGGGTGAGAGCCATGATGGGGGAAAAAGGAGTGGCCCCGGACTCGAATGCTGTTAGCGTCCGCAAGTCCGTTCTGGCCAGTCCCGATGGTTCAGTGACTTGAATCG
Organism: Verrucomicrobiaceae bacterium; assembly: GCA_015075365.1. Classification (GTDB taxonomy): domain Bacteria; phylum Verrucomicrobiota; class Verrucomicrobiia; order Verrucomicrobiales; family Verrucomicrobiaceae; genus Prosthecobacter. The sequence continues at coordinate 1,065,815 of JABTUN010000001.1, read as the reverse complement.
CATCACTCATCCAGCTCATGAAGACTATACGCGCGCTCTTTTGCGTCTTCCTGGCCGCGGCTTGTTCCGCGCAGGCAGCTTTGAAATTCAAGCTCACCGGCAGTCCCGGATCACAAACCGTCACGGTGGAGGCCAGCGGCTCCACCCCGGCCACGAATGGTATTAATGTGCCATTGGACTCCGCCTGGTCTGGATACGGCAACTACTGGCTCAACACATTGGACTCCGAGTTCTTCACACTCTCGAACGGCATCGTGCTGACGAACACGCAGAATGGCCATGTGCAGAATGTGAGGAATCTCTGGTTTGATGACGGGCTGGCGGGAGACGGCTTCGGATTTGGGCTGCAGTCCGCGCTGCAAGGCCATCCCAGCGCCACCTATGTGCTGTCCGGCACGGCGACTTTCCAAATCGCCCCGGGTCTTGATTTCGATGAATTGTTCGCCGGAGCGGGTGTGTTTTCCACCACGAACAGCAAAAATCCCCTCGGGCCTGGGCCGATTGTGCAGGTGGTGAATACCAGCGCCCCGCCCGCGGAAATCAGCGTGACCTTGAGCGCGACCACGTTTGTTGGAAAAGGGATGGTCAAGGTACAGGTCTGGGTGCATAACCATGGCGGCCAACTGGCGGAGAATGTGCCGGTGACGCTGAATCCCAAGGGAAGGCGCATCAGCCTTGATTCGCCGGAGCAGAGCCTCACGAAGGTCTTTGGGCACATCAACCCGGGTGAGACCAAGGAGCTGACGTTTCGATTGATCGACACCTACGACGCGCAGGTCGAGCGTGCGTTTGACTTGATCGCATCCTCGTCGTTCGATGATGCCAACCTTCAGAACAATACCGGGAGCGTCGCCATACAATCCTTTGTGGGCGACCCGTTGCTCGGGAACGTCATCAACGCCACCTACGCGCCCACGCCGCCGCTTCTGGACCCGTTGCTACCAGGGCAGGTGTGGACACTTCCTTTGAACGCGACAAGCAGCGGCGAAAACAAGACCACGGTGCTGCATGTCACGCCGCCCGCCGGGATCCGTGTGCATGGCGTGGAGCGCGACGCGCCGGGCCTTGAACCGCCGGGATTCAACGTGATCCATGTGGAAGGAGGCCAGTTCTGGGTGGTGACGATCCCCTCCGCGCCCGCAGGCACGGTCTGGCCGCTCAACATCCATTTCACGGGCCAGCCGGGGGCGGCCGGCCTGATCACGACGGTCATCGCGCCTGGCACGCCGTTTGAGGAGGTGAAGACGCAGCCCGTCACCTTTAGCAGCAGCATCGCGGCGACGGAGGTCAAGTGCTCGCTTTATGATGACGTGAATGGCAACGAGGTGCAGGACACTGGGGAGATTCCCCTGGGAAACTGGCCTTTCATCATCGTTGACGCGGGGCAGACTTTTGCCGGCACGACGGACTGCTACGGCGAGTGCGTGCTGTATCTGCCCGCCGGCTCCGCCACGCTGACGAATGTGGGAACGTCGGAAACGTACTTCTTCACGGTACCATCTGGCGGACCGTTCTTCGAGGACTTCGGGGCCGCTAACACGGGGCCGGAGCTGAAGGTGGAGTTTCTGTGGAGCAGCGGTGATCCTGATGAGCAATTTGTTCACAGCGGGGAAGCTGTGCCCCCGGCCACACTGAAAGTGCAGAATCTGTCCTCCCAGGCCGCCACGAATGTGGATGTGGTGGTTTATTTCCATGACTATCCCGATGATGATGACGACGATGGCTTTGCGGAGATCGAAAACCCCTACACTGCGGAGCGGACGGAATTTAGCTCCTATTTCACCGTGCCGCTCGTGCCGGCGGGTGGCGAGGTGATCCTGAGCGTTCCCTTACACAAACGGATGGAGGCGCAGCTCGCCGCCGCAGGACTCTTTGGCAAGGAAATCCATGTGAGGGCGCTGCTGGAAGACTACGATGATGCCAACTCGGCGAACAACGAGGACACGATTCACGTCACGCTGGTCCAGTGCGGCGTGCTTTTGTCAGGCTTCGAGCCGGAGGCACCGCTGACAGGCCCGGTGGCGGCCGGCACGCCGGTGGAGTTCACGGCCACGCTCACCGGGACGGGCGCGCAGGTTCCCACGCTGGTGCGTTTTGAAACCGGTCCGGGGGCGCGTCTCATCAGCCTGCAACCTGAGGCGGCGGTTCCAGCGCTTGTCTTCGATCACGTCAGCGCCGGACTGATCTGGGAGGTGACGATACCTCCTGTGTCGCAGGGCGCGGAGGTGAGCATCACGGGCCTCATCGTGCCAGCCGCGAATCAAACCGCCACCAGCACCTGCACCGTGGAGCCTGACGATCCCGGCGCGGATGAGCGCGACCTCTCTTTCACTGTGACGGGTGATGCCACGCCCACCGTGCTCGTCAGCGGGCAGGCTGGCTATGATGCCAACAGCAGCGGCACCCTCACAGCGGGTGAGCGGGCGCTGCCCGGCTGGGTGGTGCATCTGCTGACCGGCGGCTCCAACGTGCTGCATCTGCTGACGGACCGGGCGGGCGCGTTCGGCGTGTTTGTGGCGGCAGGCGGCGGGCCGGGCAATGCCACGCCTGCGGGTGGAGGCGGTGCACCGGGATCACCGGTGGGATTCAATCCAGTGCCCGGACCAGACATTGACCTCGATCTGCCGGTGGGGCCGCTGGAACTCAGCGGCCGCGCCTATGTGGATGTGAACCACGACTTCGCCTACACGCCGGGCACGGACGTGCCGATGCCGGGGCTGACGGCTTACCTGGGTCTGTCCTCCGCCACCGGGCAGCCGACCACGACGGACGCGGACGGGCGCTACCTTTTCACCCTGCCGCCGGACACGCCCGGCTTCATTTTCAACCCAGCGGACACTGGAGGCATCACCCGTGCGCATGTCGTGGGGCTGGATGAACCGGCTGGCATCGTCTGCCGTCGCCCGGCGCTGCAAGTGCATTACATCCCGGACTTCACAGCGGGCATCGTGCCCCTGGTCAGCACGCCGCTCAATGCGCTGGATTTTGCGCTGGGGATTCATCACAACCTGATCGCCCTCGATTTGCCGCCTCCAGGCGGCGGCGTGCGGAAAATGCGCTGGCCGAAAGCGCTGGGGCCGGACTTCATTCCTGAATACGCCTTCACACTGGCGGGTGGAGTTGTGTGGCTGGAAATCACCCAGGGACGCACCTCGGACGATGATTACTACTACGCTGACCTGCCAGAGGCTCCAGATGGACGTTTGTTTGTTCGCCTCCGCTATCACACCGGACCATAAAAGGGAGGCTGGGAAAGGACGCGGACAGCGACCTGAATGAGAGGAAAATGGACGATATACCGCCTCACCGCCCGGCGCATCTCCCGGCATCAACACCGACGTAGGCGCGGGATTCATGTCCGTGCCGCCTTCCTTCCGAATGATGGCGAGGGCGAAGCAAAGCAGTCCTCTCGCTCCGCGAGAGGAACCCAGCGATTCCAACTCGCCACCATGTGATCGCTTTTCGAGCACTGCGAGAAGCCGCGAAAGCCTCCCGCTCATCTCGACGGAGCGAGATGGCCTCTTTGCTGTCGCCTTTCACCGCCGCCAATCACCTCCGAGCTCGATGAAATGGCTGGATGCATGCAGGCGTTTGATTCACCCTCTCCACCACCATGAAGCGCCTGCTTTCCCTCCTCGTTCTCGTTTCCCTCGCCGGTTCCGCGTTTTCCGCGGACAAAAAGAACATCGTCATGATCGCCGGGAAGCCTTCGCACGGTCCAGGGCAGCACGAGCACAACGCGGGCATCCAGCTTCTCAAAAAATGCCTCGAACAAAGCGCGGCCGATCAAGTGGACATCAAGCATCACCTGAATGGCGAATGGCCGGCGCAGGAGGAACTCTCGAAGGCGGACACCGTGGTGATCTACTCCGATGGCGGCGGCGGGCATCCGGCGTTGCAGGAAGGCCGTCTGGCGCAGCTCGACAAGGAGATGAAGCGCGGCTGCGGCTTCCTCACGATCCACTACGCGGTGGAGCCGACGATCGAGAAGGGAAACAAGGAGTTCATCGACTGGATGGGCGGCTGCTTCGAGATCAACTGGAGTGTGAACCCGCATTGGGACGCGAACTTCAAAGAACTGCCAAACCACCCGATCAGCAGCGGCGTGAAGCCCTTTGGCACCAATGACGAGTGGTACTTCTACATGCGCTTCCGCAAGAACATGGAGGGCGTGACGCCGATCCTGAGCGATGTGGCTCCTGACTCGACGATGAGCCGTCCGGATGGTCATCACAGCGGCAATCCGGCGGTGCGTGAGTCCGTGAAGAACAAGGAGAAGCAGCACGTCGCCTGGGCCTGCGAGCGTGCGGACGGCGGACGCGGCTTCGGCTTCACCGGTGGTCACTTTCACAAGGGCTGGGCCAACAACGACCAGCGCAAACTGGTGCTCAACGCCATCCTCTGGACCGCGAAGGCGAACATTCCCGCCGATGGCGTGGCCTCCACCGTGACCGAAGAAGACATGAAGGCCAATCTCGACCTCAAGCCCGGCCAGGGCCTGCCGGAGAAGCCGAAGAAGGGGAAATGAACCTGCATGGCCGGACGAGAGCAGAGAAGAGAAGGGAAGGTTATTCCACCCTGCTTCCCCGACCGGCCGGGCGCACCGCACCGCATGAGCCCGATTTCTGATCTCCGGCAGCGCTTGCACAGCGGCCTTGTGATCCCCGCGCACCCGCTGGCGCTGACGGGGGAACGAAGGCTGGACGAGCGCCGGCAGCGCGCGCTCTCGCGGTACTACATCGCGGCGGGAGCGGGCGGTCTGGCCGTGGGGGTGCATACGACGCAGTTTGCGATCCGGGAGGCAAGGCACGGCCTGCTGGAACCGGTGCTGGCGCTGGCGGCGGAGGAAATGCGCCGCGCGGACCGGCCCCTGGTGCGGATCGGCGGCATCTGCGGTGAAACCGCCCAGGCGGTGAGGGAGGCGGCGCTGTTGAGCCGCCTGGGCTATGAGGCCGGGCTGCTGAGCCTCGGCGCGATGCGGGATGCCACGGAGGACGCGCTGATCGACCACTGCCGCGCGGTGGCAGAGGTGATCCCGGTGGTGGGCTTTTATTTGCAGCCCGCCGTGGGCGGGCGCGTGCTGCCATGCCAATTCTGGCGGCGCTTTGCGGAGATCGGGAACGTGGTGGCGGTCAAAATCGCGCCCTTCAACCGCTACCAGACGCAGGACGTGCTGCGCGCGGTGATCGAGTCGGGGCGCGACGACATCGCCCTCTACACCGGCAACGATGACAGCATCGTGACGGATTTTCTGACGCCGTTCCGCTTCGCGGGCCGGGAGCGGCGCATCACGGGCGGGCTGCTGGGCCACTGGTCCGTGGGGACGAGGCGCGCGGTGGAACTGCTGGAGCGCTGTCGCAATGCGGACGCCAAGCCGGAGCTGATGCGCCTGGGTGTGGAGGTGACGGATTGCAATGCGGCTTTTTTTGACGCGGCGAACGGCTTCCGCGGCTGCATCGCCGGTCTGCACGAGGTACTGCGCCGCCAGGGCCTGCTGGAGGGCATCTGGTGCCTGGACGAGCATGAGACGCTGAGTCCCGGCCAGCGGGAGGAGATCGACCGTGTGCTCGCCGCCTATCCGCATCTGCATGACGACGACTTTGTCGCGCGGCACCGGGATGTGTGGCTGCGCTGATGCCTGTCAGCGCACGGGCGTCCAGCGCAGGAGGTAAAACCTTCCCCCGGGCGCGGGCGCGGCGTCCTGCCAGGAGTAGGTGAAGGACGGCGTGGTGTCGGCGGTGCGGAAGGTGTGCTCCACGGTCCAGTTTGTCAGATTCGACGAACTCTCGATGGTGTAGGTGGCAAACGGGTCGAGCCCGGACGCGGAGATCTGCACCGCACCGCCGGCCAGGGGCTGGGAGGCGAGCAGCGGGCCGTTTCCGAGCCGCGCATCCCAGGCGAGGGCATAGTCACGCCCGTTCGCGGTGGCGGAAACCTGGAGCATGTACTGCCCCGGCGGCAGATTGTAGAGATGGATGTGCTCCACATTGTCCACGCTGCTGCTGGAGGTGCTGAGGAGAGCGCCCGCGGTGAGATTGCTGGCGGCGTAAAGGCGCAGGGTGAGGTTGCTCAGGCTGGTGGTGTAGTTTCCGCCCAGATTCGTGAGGGCGCGGTGCCAGGTGAGCGCGGCGGAGAAGGTGCTGGCGACTTTTCCGGCGGGAATGGTGAAGAAGTAGCGGCGGCCCGCGCTGTTGCTGGTCGTGGTGGCAAAATCCCAGCCTCGGGAGGCGCGCTCGACCGTGGTGGAGTGCGCCTGCTCGCCCGCCTGGAGGATGTGCCAGGCGCGGTGGAGGTTCAGCTCTCCCGCGCCGAGGACATCGTCATACGGTTCCGCGTCCGCGTCCCGCTGCCACTGCGGCAGGTTTTGCTTGGAGGCTCCGGCCAGCAGGATGGCCTTGATCGTCTGCGGCATTTCCGCATTCGCATTGCCGGAGGCGATCGCGCCCTGCAACAAACACGCGGCCGCGCCCGCCACCATGGGCGCTGCGTAGCTGGTCTGCTCATGATTGGCCACGAGATCCGGCTTCATGCGGCCGGGGCCGTCCGTCAGCGTGCCGGTGATGCTGTGGTTCCCGCTGCGCACGCCCACCGTGATGCCGTGGTAGATGTCCCCGAGCAGCGGGGCGAGGTTTCCACCTGAGATGCCTGCCACGGCGATCACGCCCTGCTCGTTGACCATGTAATCAAAGGCGCGCACGGCCTTGGCATCCGCTGTGGTACTTCCATAGCTGCCCGCCCAACTGTGGTTCTGCACGCGTCCAGGGAGAGTCTCAGGCGAGGAACCGGAGATGAGGCGGGAAAGGAAATCGCCTGCGGTGTAATTGTGGATCTCCGTGGCACCGGAGGCCACGCCATAGTAGCTCCCATAGAAATAGGAGCCGACGGAGACGGCATGCCCCAGTTCCGTGCCCGCGCCAGACTGCGGGTGGAAGGTTTTGCCTGCAAACGGGCCGGTGCCGGTGAATGGATCGGGGCCGCCTGTGGCGGGAAGATAATTGGGCGGAGATTCGATGTTGTTGGCCTCGCTTTGCAGCAGCGGGATGCCCGCGCCGGTGGGCGTGGCAGGGCCTAGCTCCGCCGCCAGTTGAGTCAGGCCGATGTCATCACGCCAGTCCGCGCGCGCCGCGGCAAGAGCGGCGAAGAGGGCGAGGATCGCAGGACTGGCGGCATGGCGGCGCATGAGTCGGGAAGATGCACACGGGAAAGCATGAAAAAAGGCGGGAGTTGGAGTCCCGCCCTCGCCCGGGTGTTCAAATCCGGCCTCTCATGCCTCACGGCGCCTTTTTATGCAGCTCCGCGCGGAGTTGCTCGATCTGCTCGGCCATGCGGCGCATCTGCTGGCGCATCTCCTCCAGCTCCGCATGGTCCTTTGGCGCCTGGGGGTGCTTTTCCTTGGGCTTCTGCGTGGCGGCATGCTCGTGCTTCATGCGTTCTTCGAGTTCCCGGCGCATGTTGCGGGCGATCTCCTCGACATGGCGGGCGGGCTCGTGCAATCCGGCGGCGTGCAGATGCTCCAGCGCCTGCATGATGTGGCGCAGGCGCTCCGCCTCCGGTCCTTTGGCGTGGGGCGGCAGGTGCTTGTCCGGGTGCGGGCCGGGCTTTTTCGCGCCCTCCCGTTCCCGCAGCTCCGCCTGGATGCGTTCCGCCTGCTGGGCCAGTTCCCGGGCCTCGTCGGGGCGGCCGGCGGCCTTGGCGTCGCGCGCGCGCTCCATCAGGCGGGCGGCCTCCTCCTTGGGATGCTGTTTGGCTTCTTCCGCGGATGCAATGCCGGCCAGCAAGGCCAGCAAGGCCAGCGTGGTCAGGGTGGTGAGTGTGAGTGTTTTCATGGCAGGGCGCAAAACGTCTCGTCGCCCCCGCATCTGTCCGGGACCGGCGGTCCAAAGAATGGCCGCAAGTCGGCCCTGGAGCACGCGTTCCAGCGCTCCATCATGATCCGCCTCGTTTTCTGTCTTGCCGCCCTTTGCTCTTCGCTCTCCGCTGCTGCGCAGCCGAACGTCGTGCTCTTCCTCGTCGATGACATGGGCTGGATGGATTGCGGCGTGTATGGCTCGAAGTATTACGAGACGCCGAACATCGACCGCTTTGCCGCGCGGGCGATGCGTTTCACGAATGCTTACTCGCAGCCGTTGTGCTCACCGACGCGGGCTTCGTTGCTCACGGGTCAGTATTCGGCGCGGCATCGCATCACCAGCGCCACGGGGCATCAGCCGCCGCAGGCCGCGGATCATGAGTTTCTGCTGAAAAAAGCCCCGCCGACCGCGCCGATGCTCACGCCGGAGAGCAAGAACTACCTCGAGCCCTCGCAAATCACGCTGGCGGAGGTCTTGAAGCAAAACGGCTACCGCACCGCGCACATCGGGAAGTGGCATCTCGGCCTCACGCAGCCGCATTGGCCGGAGCAGCAGGGCTTTGATGTCGCCTTTCACTGCCATCCTGATCCGGGGCCGCCGGGAGAGTATTTTTCGCCTTACGGCGTCGTGCCGGAGGGCAAGCCGAATGCCAAGCAACGCGTCGGCACGATCACCGATGGACCGCCAGGTGAATACATCGTCGATCGTCAGGCAGCGGAGGCGGTGAAATTCATCGAGTCGAGCAAAAGCGGACCGTTCTTCCTCAATCTGTGGTGCTACGGCGTGCATGGCCCGTGGGGGCACAAAGAAGAATACACGAAGGCCTTCGCGGCGAAAAAAGATCCCACCGGTCGTCAGGGGAACCCCATCATGGCCTCGATGCTCAAGAGCGTGGACGAGTGCTTTGGCCGCATCCTCGATGAATTGGAGAAGCAAGGCATCGCGGACAACACGCTCGTCATTTTTACCTCCGACAACGGCGGCAACACGCACAGCAACACCTCCAGCGATGGCAAAAAGGCCGCGAAGGCCGATTGGCTGAAATGGGCAGGCACGCAGCCTCCCACCAACAACACGCCGCTGCGGGATGGCAAAGGCACGCTCTACGAAGGTGGCACCCGAGTGCCGCTGATGTGGTCTTTGGCGGGCAAAATCGCCAAAGGCAGCACCAACGAGTCCGTCGTCGGCTGCATCGACATCTATCCCACCGTGCTCGACCTCCTCGGCATCGAAAAACCCGCCGTGCAGAAGTTTGACGGCATCAGCTACGCGAAAGTGCTGCACGGTGAAGGCCGGCTCGAACGCGCCGGTTACTTCAACTACCACCCGCATGCCGGCGCGAACCGTGCGGGCGGTGTGTGGGTGCGCAGCGGCGATTTCAAGCTCCTGCGCTGGTTTGGCAATCCGAGCACGCACGAGCTCTACAACCTCAAAGACGACCTCAGCGAGTCCAAAGACCTCTCGCAAAGCATGCCGGACAAAGTGAAGGAGCTCAGCGCCCTCATCGACGGCTTCCTCACCGACACCGGCGCGACGTATCCGCGACCCAATCCGGCCTACAAACCCGTCGCGGCCAAAACACCCGCCAAAGCCGCCGATCCGCTCGGCGGCTGGAAAGAGCGCCAATGCAAAGCGAGCCTCGCGGACGGCCTGATGACCATCAAAAACACTGGAAAGCCCGGCGCGGCCTTTCTCGGCCATGCGATGGGCAAAATGAACGGCCCTGCCGTGCTCAAACTCCGCATCCGCAGCCAAAACGGCGGCGCGGGCAAGATTGACAGCCTGCCGAAAACCAGCGCCGATCCCAGCGTCGTGATCTCCACGCCTTTCGAGGTCAAAGCCGGCGACTGGCAGGACATCAGCGTCGAACTCAAAAGTCCCGGCCCTCTCGGCACGCTGCGCCTTTATCTCCCCGACAGCGACATCGACTCCATTGAGGTCGCGCCCGCGAAGGGCAAGGCCGAGCGTTGGGATTTCTGATCCGCCACACGTCCCTGCCCGAAGCCGCCACCAGATCATTCGTCACGTCATGAAAACATCCCTCCTCATTGCCCTTTCGTCGTTCGCCATGGTTCACGGGGCATTCGCGGCGCAGCAGCGCCCGAACATCCTCTTCGTCCTCTCGGACGATCACAGTCATCCCTTCATCGGCTGCTATGGCCGCAAGGAGTTGAAAACACCGAATCTCGACCGCATTGCGGCGGAGGGCATGATGTTCCGCCGCATGTTCACCGGCGCGCCGCAGTGCGTGCCATCGCGTGCGACGATCATGACCGGCAGATCGCCTGTCGCGGCGCGCATCACGCGCTTCTCCTCCCCGTTGCCGAGGGATGAGATCACGTTCCCGGAGATTTTGCGCAGCGAGGCGGGCTATTTTGCGGGTGTGTGCGGTCGCAGCTATCATCTCGACGGCTCCGGCCGTGCGCCCGCGGCCACGGAGGCCGTTTTCGACGAGCAGCAGATGCGCACGTTTCAGGAGCGCTTTGATTTCGTCGATGCCACCGGCCAGGAGAACGTGCCGGCGAAGATGAACGAGTTCTTCGACCAGCGTCCGAAGGACAAGCCTTTCTTTCTGTGGGTGAACTTCAGCGATCCGCACCATCCCTGGACCTCCGGCAAAAATCCGCCCGATCCCGCCAAGCTGGAGGTGCCCGGCTTCCTGCCTGATCTGCCCGGCATTCGGGAAGACCTCTCACGCTACGAAGGCGAGATCGAGCACTGCGATGGTGACTTCCAGCGCGTGCTCGACATCGTGAAGGAGCGCGCAGGTCTCGACAACACGCTCATCTTGTTCATGGGCGACAACGGCATGGCCTTCCCCAGCGGAAAAGGCTCGCTGCACGACCCTGGATTGAATGTGCCGCTGCTCGCCTGGTGGCCCGGCGTGGTGAAACCCGGCGGCGACACCAGCGCACTCATCTCCGGCGAGGACATCGCGCCGACCTGCCTTGAAGCCGCGGGCCTCAAAGTGCCGCAACGCATCAGCGGCGTGAGTTTTCTGCCCCTGCTCAAGGGTGAATCCTTCCCGAACGAGAGGAAATACATCTTCGCCGAGCGCGGACCGCACGGCAGCTCCACCTTTGACCTGAACACCGCCGCCAGCAGCGTGGACTACAGCCGCTGCGTGCGCAGCGCCCGCTACAAGCTGATTTACAACGTCACGCCTCACCAGCGCTACGCGCCCGTGGACAGCGCCGGTGGTCCGGGCTGGAAGGACATCGTCAAGGCGCATGAGGAAAAGACCCTCGCGACCGGGTTTGAGGAACTCTGGTTCACCAACCCGCGCCCTGTGTATGAACTCTATGACCTGGAGGCCGACCCGCACGAGCTGCACAACCTCTACGGTCAAAAGGAGCTCGACGAGGTCACCCTGGAGCTGAAAACGGTCTTGCAGCGCAAGATGATCCTCGACTTCGACTACCTGCCGCTGCCGATCGCCGCTGATCCGAAGGGCAAAGGCAAGTCTGCTGCGAAATCGAAGGCTGATCCGAAACGTGCCGAGATGTTCAAGAAGCTCGACACCGATCACGACGGCCGGCTGAGCAAGGCCGAGTTCAGCGGCAAACGCGATCCGGCTGACGCGGCCGCGTGGTTCAAAGCGCGCGACGTGGACCACAGCGGTGACATTGACGAGGCGGAATACACCGCCAGCACGGTGCCCAATCCTCCCCAAAAATGACTCCTATGCGTTTCATTGCCTTTCTTTTCGCCCTCTGCCCGTCGCTCGTTGCTTCTCAGCCGAATCTACTGCTCGTCATGGCCGACGACCTCGGCTTCTCCGACCTTGGCTGTTACGGCAGCGAGATCGAGACGCCGCACATGGACCGCCTCGCGGCCAACGGCGTGCGCTTCACGCAATTCTACAACACCGCGAAGTGCCACTCATCCCGCGTGAGCCTGCTCAGCGGCCGCTGGTGCCGCCAGGCGGGCGATGAGAGCTTGAATCGCGCGGCGATCCTTCCCGAAGTTCTCGCGCCAGCGGGCTATTTCACCGCGATGACCGGCAAATGGCATCTGAGCCAGGAACCGACCGATTTCGGCTTTCAGCGCTACTTTGGCCATCTCTCCGGCGCGACGAACTATTACCTTGGCGACAAAAGTTTCCGCCTGAACGGCCAAAAGTGGTCCGTGCCGGAAAAAGGCTTCTACACCACCATCGCGAACGTGGACCGCGCCATTGAGTTCATCCGCGAGGCGCGTCAGGCGAAGAAGCCGTGGTTTCAATACATCGCCTTCAATGCCCCGCACGCGCCGCTGCAGCCTTTGGAGCAGGATTACCGGAAGTATCTCGGCCGCTACGATGCCGGTTGGGACACGATTCGCGCCGCACGCGTGGCAAAACAGAAGCAAATCGGCCTGCTGCCCTCGGATCTGAAGGAAAGCCCGCGCCCTGAGCATGTGCGCGCGTGGGATCAGCTCATACCCGCGCAAAAAGCTTGGGAAGCCAAACGCATGGCCGCCTACGCGGGCCTCATCGACCGCATCGATCAGGAAATGGGCCGCCTCATCGCCGATCTCGAAAAACACGCTGATCTCGCCAACACCGCCATCCTTTTCGTCTCTGACAATGGTGCGTGCCCTTACGACCGCGGTCGCCCGGAACCGGACGCTCAGCCTTTTGATCCAAAAACAAGCTGGAGCGACAGCACCGGCTGGGCTTGGGCGCGGAACTCACCCTTCCGCTATTACAAGCAGAACCAGTTCGAGGGCGGCATCTCCACGCCCGCCATCCTGCACTGGCCCGCCGGTTTGAAGCAGAAGCCCGGCAGCGTCATCGACACGCCCGCGCATCTCGTCGATGTGCTGCCCACTTTTGCCGAACTCGCCGGTGCGAAGCTGCCGGAGAGCTTTCCCGACCGCGAACTCACGCCGCTCGCCGGCACTTCGCTCGCGCCGATCATCGCCGGTGGCGAGTTGAAGGCGCGTCCGCCGATTCATCTGCTTTTCGCGAGTGATCGCGGCCTCCGTGATGGCGATTGGAAGCTCGTCAGCTTTCAAAGCGAGCCTTGGGAGCTCTACAATCTCCGCACGGACCGCACGGAGCTGCACGATGTCGCCGCGCAGCATTCCGACATCGTCCAGCGCATGGTGAAACAATGGCACGACATGGCCGAGCACGTCCTCATGACGCCGCCGAAGGAACGTGCCCCCGTTTCCACTGAACCCGGCGACCATCGTCACCGCGAATGGACTGACTACGATCAACCGCTCACCGCCGGGAAGGTCCGCAAAGGCAAACCAACCGCCGCCACGCTCCCCCGCGCCCGCAAAGGCACCAAGCTCACCGTCGAAGGCGATCAACTCATCCTCCAATGCACCGGCGACGATCCCGGCCTCGCCTTCAGCGATCTGAATCTCACCTCCCCCGGCCCCTACGTGCTCGAATTCAAACTCCAAAGCCACGCCACCGGCCCCGCCGAACTCTACTGGACCACCGATGCTCAAACCATTCTCCCCAAAGGCAAACACCTCGACTTCGAAGTGAAACACGATGGCGAATGGCACGACCACACCCTCCGCATCGACGAAACGAAGACACTGCATGCCCTGCGACTCGATCCATGCGGCGGCGAAGGCGAGGTGAGGATCGAAGGCCTGGTGCTCAAAGGCGCAGGTGGCAAGGTGCTGGCGAAATGGCCGTGAGGAGCGTCTGCCATGAGATACCCAACAGATGCCGGCATCGCTGAGATGAAGTCACGGGGCCATGACCCTGAGACCGTCCGGCAAGCTGTTCAGATGAAGGAACTCGGAGAAGAAGCCTCCGAGGTCATTCAGATCATTGAGGCAGCGTTTGGTGACGTGAAACTTGGCAATGGAACCGGACTCTGGGAGGCACAGGGTTTGGACGATTACGCCGACGCCTCGACTTGTGCCCGCTATCGAGAGCAAGATGAGAAAGATGACTGGCGTCGCATCTCTCCGGAGATGCTTCTCCGCTGCCACAGTAGCTTGAGCTTCTTCAACGCCGAAGGCATGCGCTTCCACCTGCCCGCGTTTCTAATCGCCGATCTGAGAGGAGACCTCGGCATCGGGATGGATTTTTGCTTGACCCATCATGCGCTGGCCGACCACCCCACGTTCAGCCTGCTGTCGCCTGAACAAAGGCTGGGCATCAGAATGTATCTTTTGCATATCATGCATCACCCAGACTACCAATTCAGCAAACCGGACATCCAATGCGCGTTGGACCAATACTGGGTGTGGCCTCAAGAACTGAGATCCAACTCCGGGGAGGCTTCAAATGCTGCGGCCGATGCTGTGACCCCGCAGGGCCAGATCACGAGCCACCACCCTTCCAGCGGCCTCGGCGGCCTTTTTGGCGGTCGAAAGTGATCGCTTGAACAGTTTTTCTTCCGCGGCATCGTCGGCACCATGCCGTCGCTGCCGCCCGCCATCGAAGAACCTGCCAGCCCCGAGGTGGACTGGCTGTTTTTCGATTTGAACAGCTTCTTCGCCAGCGTCGAGCAGCAGGAAAACCCGGCTTTGCGGGGCAGGCCGGTGGCCGTGGTGCCGGTGATGACCGATGCGACATGCGCCATCGCCGCCAGCGCCCAGGCGAAGAAGTTTGGCATCAAGACCGGCACGAACATCGGCGAGGCCCGCCACAAGTGCCCGGACCTCCAGCTCGTGCTCGCCCGGCATGACAAGTATGTCGAGTATCACCACGAGATCATCAAAGAGGTCGAGCGGCACTACCCCGTGACCTCCATCTGCTCCATCGACGAGATGGCGCTGCGCCTCGACCGCCCGCGCCGACCGCTCCCGGCCGCCATTGACCTCTCCAAGCGCATCAAGGCCGGCCTGCGCCGCACGATGGGCGAGTGCATCACCTGCTCCATCGGTCTCGCGCCGAATCGTTTCCTGGCGAAAGTGGCCTCCGACATGCAGAAACCGGACGGGCTGGTCATTTTGACCGCTGCCGACCTCCCGGGCCGGCTGCTCGATCTTGAACTGCGTGACCTTCCCGGCATCGGCCGGCGCATGGAGCCGCGTCTGCATGCCGTGGGCATCCGCACCATGCAGCAGCTTTGGGAGGCCTCGCGCGAGGAGATGCGCCGCGCTTGGGGCGGTGTGGTGGGCGATCGCTTCTGGATGGCGCTGCATGGTGAACCCTCCGAGGACGAACCGCACCACGACACGAAGAGCATCGGTCACAGCCATGTGCTCTCGCCGGAGCTGCGCAAGCCACCGCAGGCTGCCATCGTGCTGCGTCGTCTGCTTTTGAAGGCCGCCAGCCGCCTGCGCCGCTCCAACCACCGTGCCACGGAGATGAGCGTGAGCATCCGCGTGGAGGACGGGCCGCGCTGCGAGGCGCACCAGCGATTCTCCGCCGTGAATGACAGCCTCGCGCTCACCGAGGTGATGCGTGGCTTGTGGGAAAATGTCATGCGCCAGGCCCGCTGGCAGCGGGTGAAAAAGGTCGCCGTCACGCTCTCCGGTCTCGAATCCCTCACCCAGCCCCAGCAGCTCGATCTTTTCACGCAGGGCGAGGACCCGCGCCAGCGCCGCGAGTCCCTTTCCCGCGTGCTGGATGCCATCAACAAGAAGCACGGCCGCGATTCCATCGTCGTCGGCTTCACCCCGGACACCGTGCGCACCTTTTCGGGCTCCAAAATCGCCTTCAACCGCATCCCGGACCGGGAGGAGTTCAAGGAGTAAGCCGTCCGGGCCTTGATGAGGGTAGGAACGGCACGTTGACCGTACCGTGTGGCCTGCGGCACCGCTGCTTGGAAGCCGTGACCTTTCCTGCTCAGCCGGCTGTTTCCGGGGCTGGCGGCAGCGCGGCCGGGATGTCCGCCGGGGTTTGCGCGCGGAAGCTCCTCGCGATCTCCGTCGGGATGAACAGGCTCTCCCCGCGCGCCGTGCCGGTTTTCCGCAGCGGGATGCGGATCGTGCCGCGTGACAGGCTGCGGCGGCGCATGACCTCGACATCAGCCTCGATGACAACCTCCTGGTCCTTGTGCTCCGTGTTGATGAAGACACGGGTGCCGAAGAGGAGGCTGGCGCGGGTGATTCCGGCGGTTTGGGTGGCCTCAAAGGCCGTCTGGCCCTCAAAAGCGCGTCTTTCCATGGGGGCGTGCAGGCGGCCAGGCACCCGCAGCTCAAAACGGGTGACGCGGAACCAACGGTGGTCGCCCGGCCTGCCAAAGGCGTGCAGCCGCAGTTGGTAGGGACCATTTTCGGTAATGGCCGCGCCGCCGACCACCATGGCAGTGACGGTCATGGAGGCCTCGGACCCGCGCGGGATGAACTCCGCGCGGAAGAGGGCTCCGCCGGCCTCCGGGGGCGGGGTGACCGATTCGTAGGTTTGGCGGGTGGAGCGCAGGTAGATGCAGGCGGGCTGCATCAGGCAAAGGAGAAGGGCGAGGAGACGCATGCAGGGAAGGGAGGGAGTTGGAAGAGTGGTCGCAAAAGGGAGGGGGCGATGCTTTGCACGAAGAAAATGGCAAGAGGTATTGACAATATTCAGTCTATTTATTATAATTTCCAAAATGAAGCTCCCTCGTTCTCTTCTAACCCTCTTCACCGCGCTCGCCCTGCCTCTCAGCACGGCTAGCGCGGTTAATTGGAATGAACTTATCGATGGAGACATCTCCGATGACGGCGATTTTCCCACCTTCATCGACTTTTCGGACGAGCACAACCTGATCGAGGGCACGATGGGCTTCGACGGGGTGAATCTGGACCGGGACATCTGGACATTCACCATTCAGCCAGGCTACCAGCTCACCGCGATCAATCTGGTGACCTATTCCGCTCCGGCTTCTGGCATTGAGTCGTTCATGGCCTTGGCCGGCGGGACCAGCATCGATCTGGGCGACCCCTCCCTCCACCTGAGCAACGGCCTCTGGACCGAGCAACTGGACGGCCTCGGCAACACCTTTACCCCGCTGCTGGACATCCTGGATGCGGGTCCGCAGTTCGGCGGCCTAGGGTTCGACGGCCCGCTGGGGCCGGGCGAGTACACCTTCTGGATTCAGGAAACCACGGACCAGATCCAGTATTGCATCGACTTTGTCGTGGTGCCCATTCCAGAGCCGGGCAGCGCGCTGCTCCTCGGTGCCGCGTCCCTCCTGTGTCTGCAGCGTCGGCGGAAATAACCCGCAGGTTTGCAAACGCGCCGTGGCTCCGCTAAAGCGGTTGGCGCATGATCCGGAACCTCCTCCTCGACTGGTCGGGCACGCTCGTGGACGATCTGTCGAGCGTTTTGCAGGCTGTGAACGGCATGCTGAGGTCTCAGGGGCAGGAGCCGCTGGATCGCCAGGCCTTTCGCGAGCGCTTCCGCCTTCCCTACACGGAGTTTTTTGACGAAATGCTGCCCGGGATGCCCCTGGACCGCCTTCAGCAGCTATATCTGGAGCATTTTCCAGCCGGGCCTGGTGGCGTCACGCTGCTGCCGCATGCCGGCGAGCTGCTGCGGCAAGCCGCCGCCGCGGGGGTGCGAATGGTCGTGCTCAGCAGCGCGCCCGAGGCACATGTGGTGCCGCAGGCCGCCGCGTTGGGCGTGCGCGATTGCTTCGAGCTCATGCGCTGCGGCGTGGTGGACAAACGCGAGGACATTCATGCGCTGCTCTCCTCCCTGGACATGCGCGCGGAGGAGACGGCCTTCATCGGGGACATGCGCCATGACATCGAAGCCGGGAAAGCCGCCGGCGTGCTCACGATCGCCACCTGCACCGGCTACGAGACCGCGGCGCAGTTGATGACCTCCGCGCCCGATCTCCTCGTGCCTGATCTGGGACGCCTGCCCGCTGTCCTGGGCCTGCGCAGCCTCCCCCGCACGGAAATCCCCGTCTCGACCGTTGGGGCCCTCATCCTGAACCACCACGACGAGCTGCTGCTGATCCGCACGCACAAATGGAGCCATCGCTGGGGTATCCCGGGCGGTAAAATCAAGCGCGGCGAGACCTGCGAGGCCGCCCTCATTCGCGAAATCGAAGAGGAAACCGGCCTGCGCCTGCGCGACATCGAATTCGTCATGGTGCAGGACTGCATCGAGCCGCCGGAGTTCCAGCGTTCCGCCCACTTTCTGCTGCTGAACTACCTCGCCCGCTGTGCTGACGAAGACCCGCAGGTCGTGCTCAACGACGAGGCGCAGGCCTTTCAGTGGCTCTCGCTGACCGCCGCCCTGAAAGCCAGCCTCAACATCCCCACCCGCGTCCTCATCGAGGAATGCCTCCGCCGCGGTCTGCTTCAGCACTAGCCTCTCATCTTTCACACCATGACCGCCGACCAGATCCTCCTGTGCAACCTTCAGCTCCGCTGCCACATTGGCGTGCCGGATGCGGAACGCTCCACTGAGCAGCTCCTCCATGCGGATGTCGTCATCCACAGCCGCGTTTCCTTTGAGGCGATGCAGGACGACCTCGCATGCACCATCGACTATGCCGCCGTGGCCACGCGGCTGGAGCAAATCGCCGCCGCAAGACCGCGCCGGCTCATCGAGACACTCGCAGCCGACCTGGCCGCCTGCGTGCTGACGGAGTTCTCCGCCGCTGCTGTCGAGATCACGCTGCGCAAACGCATCCTTCCGCAGACCGACCACGTGGCCGTGCGCCTTTTCCGTCACGCCGGGACAAACACTTGAAACCACTCTTTTCCCACGGACGTATGCGTGACGCGCATTCAGCCACCTCCGATCCAAATCTATGAAGACCCACCTCACTCTTGCGTTCCTCGCCGCCCTCACCGGCTCCGCCCTGGCCCAGGCCGATCTCACCGAGGCATTCCTGCCCATGTTTAAAGCCCTTCCGGCGGAGGTGCCCTCTCCCGACAACGAGCTCAACGAGGCGAAGATCAATCTCGGCCGCATGCTCTACTTTGAGAACCGCATCTCAAAGGGCGAAAAGCTCTCCTGCAACTCCTGCCACAAGCTCGACGCCTATGGCCAGGACAACCTGCCCTTCTCGCCCGGGCATGAAGGAAAGCTCGGCGGACGCAGTTCCCCGCCCACCTACAATGCCGCGCTCCACATCGCGCAGTTCTGGGATGGACGTGAGCCCACCGTGGAGGCACAGGCCAAGGGGCCGGTGCTCAATCCGGTCGAAATGGGCATGCCCAGCGCGGATTTCGTCGTGCGCGTGCTGAAGTCGATGCCCGGCTATGTCGAGGCCTTCAAAGCTGCCTTCCCTGGCGAGGCCGATCCCGTCACCTATGACAATTTCGGCAAGGCTGTCGGCGCCTTCGAGCGCAAGCTGCTGACCCCCTCAAAGTGGGACGACTTCCTCAAAGGCAAGAAAGACGCGCTGACCGCCGAGGAGAAGAAAGGTTTCGCCACCTTTGCGAAAACCGGCTGTGTCACCTGCCACAACGGCGCCGGTGTCGGCGGCCACATGTTTCAGAAGCTGGGTCTCGTGAAGCCCTGGCCGAATCTCACCGACAAAGGCCGTGGGGACGTGACCAAGAACGAGGGCGAAAACTACTTCTTCAAAGTGCCCAGCCTCCGCAATATCACCGAAACCGGACCCTACCTCCACGACGGCAGCGTGAAGACCCTGGAAGAGATGGTCAAAATGATGGCGGAGTACCAGCTCGCCAAACAGCTCACCGACGAGGAGACGGCCTCGATCATCACTTTCCTGAAGGCGCTCAAAGGCACCCCGGACGCGGAATACATCAAGGCACCCAAGCTGCCTGAGAGCACGCCTTCCACGCCGAAGGCCTGACCGGGACACCGACTTGTTTTTGAATGTGGAGGGCGGGACACAAGTCCCGCCCTCTCGTTTTGTTCGCCACGTGACTCATCTGCTGCGTCCCGCCGCAACAATGCTGTCCATCTTGGCGATCATTTCCTTCAACTGCTCCGGATTCCGGGCGCTCACGTCCTTCAGCTCCGCTGGATCATCCGGGAGATGGTAGAGTCGGTGCAGGCCGCCGCTTTCCACGCGCTCCTTTTTCGTGACCACCGCTTTGGATCTGCCCTGGGGTTTTGAGCGCACCAGCTTCCACTCGCCCATGCGCAGGCCGAGGTTCACGCCGTTGTTGTCCTGTTGGAGCAGGTGATCGCGGCCCTTCGCTCCAGGTTCGCCGAGCAGGACGGGCAGCACGTTCAGGCTGTCGAGGCAGGCATCGTCAGGCATCTTGGCGCCGCCAAGCGCGGCAAAACTCGCGGCGAGGTCCACGGTGCAGACGACCTCGTCCGAAACGCCCGGTTTGATGCGGCCTGGCCAGCGCGTGATGAAGGGCGTGCGTGTGCCGCCTTCTAACACGCTGTATTTGCCGCCGCTGAAGGGGCCTGCCGGCTCGTGAGAACCCAGTTTTTCCACCGCGCCGTCCACATAGCCATCGTCGAGCACAGGACCGTTGTCGGAGCAGAGCACGATGAGGGTGTTTTCCGTTAGCTTGAGCCGGTCGAGTGTCTTCATGATCTCGCCCACACACCAGTCGAACTCCACAATGCAGTCGCCACGGAAACCGAGCGGTGTTTTGCCCTGAAAGCGCTCATGAGGCATGCGCGGCACATGGATGTCGTGGCTGGCGAAGAAGAGGAAGAACGGCCGGTCCTTGTGCGCCTCGATCCAGGTGTTGCTGCGCTTCACCCATTCATCGCCCAGGTCCTCGTCGCGGAAACGCGCCGCGTGCCCGCCGGTGTAGAAGCCGATGCGGCCGATGCCGTTGTGGATGGTGTTGTTGTGGCCGTGCGTCCAGTTCATGCGCAGGGTGTCGCGGTGCGTGATGCCGGTGGGGTGATTCTCATCCGGTGCCTTGTCGCCCACCCAAAGCGGGTCCTTCGGGTCCAGGTTCAGCACACGGTGATCATGCACATACACCTGCGGCACGCGGTCGTTGGTCGTCGGCAGCAGGTGGCAGTGATCAAAGCCGATTTCGAGCGGTCCAGGCTTCAGTTCACCATTCCAGTCTGGTTTAGGGTCGCCAAGACCCAAATGCCATTTGCCAATCACCGCTGTGGCATAGCCCGCCGATTTTAGAAGGGAGGCGATGGTCACCGTGCCGGGTTTGATCAGCGCCGGACCGTTTGGCGGGGCCACACCGGTGCCTTTTTGGCGGAAGGCATAGGTTCCAGTGAGCAAGGAAAAGCGCGTCGGCGTGCAGGTGGAGGCGCTGCAGTAGCCGCTGGTGAAACGCTGTCCTTCCGCCGCCAGTTTGTCGATGTTCGGCGTCTTCACCGCCGTCGCCCCGTAGCAGCCGAGATCGCCGTAGCCGAGGTCGTCGGCCATGATGACGATGATGTTGGGCTTCTCCGCTGAAATCAGCGGGCTGAGGGCAGAAACAAAAAGGAGCGCGGCAAGGGGACGAATCATGGCGGGTGGAAACGAGATAGGCGCTGGTGGCATTACGGAGAAAGTTCATCCTCCCCCAATCGTCTCCATCCGGGCACCCAACATGAAAACGTTTTTCGCCTGTCTCTGTCTCCTCAACAGCCTCGCCCTTGGCGCGGACAGGCCCAACATCCTTGTCATCCTCGTCGATGACATGGGTTTCTCGGACATCGGTTGCTACGGCAGCGAAATCCCGACGCCGAACCTCGATGCGCTGGCGGCGGGTGGTGTGCGCTTCACGCAGTTTTACAACACGGCGCGTTGTAGCACCACGCGGGCGTCTTTGATGACCGGTTTGTATCCACATCAGGCTGGCATGGGCTATCTCGATGGCTTGAAGCTGCCGGAATCAAAAGGCACGCATGCAAGGCTCCATGATCGCTGCGTGACGATGGCGGAGGTGCTCGGCGCGGCGGGCTATCACACGTCGATCGTCGGAAAATGGCATCTCGGGCAGCAAAACGGCACGCCGCCGTGGGAGCGCGGCTTTCAGCGCACGGCGACCACGCAATTCGGCGAGCTGTATTTCCCGAAGGAGCGCAGCAAGGACGCCTGCAAGTGGGTTTACCTCGATGGACGCAAGGTCGCGGCCGATTCGCCGGAGGTCGGCAGCGGCGAGTGGTATTCCACCTTCATGTTCACCGACTGGGCACTGAAATTCCTCGATGATGCCAAAGCGAGCGGAAAGCCCTTCTTCCAATACTTCGCGCATGGAGCGCCGCATTTTCCGCTGAAGGCCCCGAAGGAAGTGATCGCGAAGTATCGCGGCAAATACAAGATCGGCTGGGACAAGCTGCGCGAGGCTCGACACCAAAAACAGATCGAACTCGGCATCGTCGATGCCAAATGGCCGCTCGCGCCGCGTCCGGCGGATGTGCCTGCGTGGGATTCGCTCAGCGAGGAGGACAAGGACCGCTACGACCTGCTCATGTCGATCTACGCCGCCATGCTCGACTGCGTGGATCAAAGCGTCGGCCGCATGATCGCGGGGCTGAAGGAGCGCGGCATGTTTGAGAACACGCTGATCTTTTTCATGAGCGACAACGGCGGCAATGCCGAGGGCGGCCCGCGCGGCATCACGCAAGGCCCCGATCTGGGCGGACCGGACAGCAGCGTCTTTCTCGGCATGACCTGGGCCACGCTGAACAACACGCCTTTCCGCCGCTACAAGCACTTCACGCACGAAGGCGGCATCAGTTCGCCGCTCATCGCGCACTGGCCGGCGGGCATTCCAGCGGCGCGAAACGGCAAGCTGGAGCATCAGCCCGCGCATCTCATCGACATCATGGCCACCGCTTGCGATGTGACCGGCGCGGTTTATCCCGGCGAGTTCAAAGGGCACAAGATCTTGCCCGCCGAAGGCCTCTCGCTCATGCCAGCGATCCAAGGCGAGCCGCTCCATCGCGTGAAACCCATCTTCTGGATGCACGAGGGCAATCGCGCCGCCCGCACCGGCCCGTGGAAGCTCGTGAAGAAGTTCAAAGGCCCGTGGGAGCTCTACAACATCGACGACGACCGCACCGAGCAGCAGGACATCATCACCAAATTCCCCGCGCTGAGCCAGCACCTCATCCGCCAGTGGGAAGACTGGGCCGCGAGCAGTTTTATTGACGAGTGGATCGGCGAAGTGCGCAACGACTGGGGCGAGGAGCGGCGCCCGGAGGGCAAAGGCAAGGCGAAGAAAGCGCCGTGAGCCGCCTCACTTCTTCCGCCAGATCTTCACGTCATCCACCACCGCGTTGCGCGGCACGGCAAGACGCAGCGTGCGTTTGGTGGGATGGGCAATGCCGGCTGACCTGAAGTTGCCGGCGGGCTGGCCGTTGATCGTGACAGACAGCTCGTCTCCAGTGATCTTCACGGTGAGGTCATGCCATTTGCCGGTTTCCAGGGGATGCGGGACAGTCTTCTCCTTGCCCTTGATCGCCTGCTGCTGCTCATCCGTGAGCTTTTGTTTGGCCTGGCGGGCCTCGCGGATGTCGAGACGCATGCTTCCGGTCTTCAAATCCTGAAACAGCACGCTCTTGGTGCTGATTCTCGCGGCACAGAGATGGCCTGCATGCACCTCCTTGAACTCCAGATCGGCAAAGTTCAGCCCCAGGCTGTCTTGCGCATCCTCCAGCATGAAGCGCAGGCTCACCGCGCCATCCATGAACTCCGCCGGATGCGTCACGGACACCGCATGATCCGCCTCCGCATGGATGAAGATGCGCATCACGCCGTCCTTGAGATCGACCTGCTTGTTTCCCTTCGCGCGGCTCTTGCTGTTGGTGCCCCAGCCGTTGCCGGGCTCGTCTTTCGTCTCTTGAGATTCCACGCGCTCGAAGTCATCCTGAAAAATGAGCTGGCCGAGATCTTCGGCAGCGATGACAGGACTGATGGAAAGAACGGTGAGGAGGAAAAAAAGGCGGTGCATGAGGATTGGGTGAACGTGATGGCGTCGGCTTACTTTCGTGAAGGCGGAGGCAGATTGGGATCGACTTTGTTCGCGGGAATCATGAGCGGACAGGCGACGAGCGGCTCCGAGTTCGCGGGATCGACCTTCACCTGGATGAGATGCAGGTTCATGCCACCAAAGGTTTCGATCCGCGTGAAGTTCTCCAACGTGCGGCCCGTGGCGGATGTCAACGGCTTGTCGATGCGGAAATAGTGGCTGTCCGCGTGAAAAAGATAGACCGGCTTCCGCAGCGCCTGCACCGACCTGCGCAGCGCGGGCACGACATTGGCAAAACCGGTTCCGCGTGGCTCGGAACGTTGCGTTTCGGACAGCGGATTCGCCTGCATGAAAAGCGCCAGCGCACGAAACTCCGCCTTCGAGGCTTCTTCAAAGGCCGACTGCATCCAGGCCAGCACCGCCTTGTCCCGCTCCAGGAACTCCGTCATCGCGGCCTTATTGTTCTCACGCGCGTTGTTGTTGCTGCCCACGACATGCAGCGTGGCAAAGAGGATGCCGCCACGGCTCCAGCGATTGTGCTCGATGTAGGTGGCGAATTCCGGCTGCACCGTGCTCTGGCAGGTCAGCGGCAGCCTCGATTTGCCCAGGCTCTGATGCTCGGCGGAAAAGAAGATGCGCCGCACCACGCCGAGTCTGTCCACCGGATCAAACGCGCCCGCTGGCATCGTGTGGCAGTCGGTCCATTCATTGTCACCCGGCACATAGATGAAGGGGTGCTCGAACTGGTTGAACCAGCCGAGGATTTTCGGATACACCGCGTCATCGCAGGGCTTCTGGCCGCTTTTCGTGTCGCCACAGTGCACGCTGAACGCCGGGCGGGCCGCGTTCGCCGCAGCAATGACGTTTTGAAACCGCGCCTCATCATGCGGCATGTAGTAAGGCATGCAGCCCATCACGAGGAAGTCGAACGGAGCCGTGTCCTCCACCGCGAGGAGAGGAGATGAGCAAGTGGCAAAAAGGCAGAGAAACAGTCTGAAATGACGCATGAGGACAAGCACAACGATGGCCTGTGACGTGATGTGTCATGTGCCTTCTGGATAGCCGCGCTTGCATTGGGCGTGCAATGCCCAAGCAGTGTCGGCGTTTCCTTTCGCATGCTCAAAAAGCTTCTTTGCTTCCTCGCCCTTTGTCCGCTGCTCTCCGCCGCGCCGCCGAACATCGTCATGATCTTCATTGACGACATGGGCTGGGGCGACTTCTCGTGCTTCGGCAACAAGGACGCGCAGACACCGAACATCGACCGCATCGCGGCGGAGGGCGTTCGCTTTGAGCAGTTTTATGTGAACTCGCCCATCTGCTCGCCCTCCCGTTGCGCGCTGACCACGGGGCAGTATCCGCAGCGCTGGCGCATCAACTCCTACCTCAACAACCGTGCCGACAACGAACGCCGCGGCGTGGCACAGTGGCTCGATCCAAAAGCGCCGGTCTTGGCGCGCATTTTGAAGCAAAACGGCTACGCCACCGGCCACTTCGGCAAATGGCACCTCGGCGGCCAGCGCGATGTCGATGACGCCCCGCCGATCAGCGCGTACGGCTTTGACGAGTCGCTGACGAATTTCGAGGGCATGGGCGCGAAGCTGCTGCCGATGACCATGAAGCCCGGCGACACCGAACCCGGCCGCATCTGGGGTGATGCGGAGCGCTTGGGCGGTCCGGTCATCTGGATGCAGCGCAGTGAAATCACCAGCGGCTTCGTGAGCGCCGCGATCCCCTTCATCAACCGCGCCGTGGCGGCGGAGAAGCCGTTCTTCATCAACCTCTGGCCCGATGACGTGCATGGCCCGTGGTGGCCGCCCGTTGAAAAATGGGCCGAGGACAAGCACGGCAGGTATCTCGCCGTGCTGGAGGCCATGGACCGGCAGTTTGGCAGGCTTTTCGATCATCTGCGCTCCACGCCAGTGCTGCGTGACAATACGCTGCTGCTCATCTGCTCCGACAACGGCCCCGAACCCGGCGCCGGCAGCGCGGGGCCGTTTCGCGGCAGCAAAACGACGCTTTACGAGGGTGGCACACGCTCGCCGCTCATCGTTTGGGCGCCTGGTTTGATCGACAGGACGAAAGCCGGCTCCGTGAACACGAAATCTATCTTCGCTGCCTTCGATCTCGTGCCCTCGCTGCTCTCCATCGCCAGGATCGAAGCCAAGGACATCGCCTTCGATGGCGAAAACATCGCGCCAGCTCTTCTTGGCTGGGATGAAGTCTCCCGCCTTGCTCCCATCTTCTGGCGTCGCCCGCCGGATCGCAAAACCGCGTCTCCTGCGCTTCCCGAACGCCTCCCTGACCTCGCCATGCGTGATGGAGGCTGGAAGCTGCTGTGCGACTACGATGGCTCAAATCCACAGCTCTACGATCTGGCCAAGGATCGCGGCGAGACGGCCAACCTTGCGGCTCAGCATCCCGAGATCGTGCAGCGCATGTCGAAGGCCCTCCTCGCCTGGCATCGATCCCTGCCACCCGACAACGGGCCGGTTTTGGGAGCCGAACAAGCGCCGAAGGGGAAGAAAAAGAAGAAGTGAAAACCCTGTGAGGCATCGCGTTGATTCCACGCCATGCGACTGCCCGCCCTTCTCACTCTATCCGCCCTCTGCCCAATGCTCTTCGCCGAAACAGTCGGCCCGTGGGATCTCGCCGCGTTGAAAAGCACGGTGCCCATGGTCAAATGGCTGCGTCAGGACCAGCCGATCCAATCGCTGATGTATGCAGGCGAGAAGTATCAGGGTCGTGACACGGAGGTGTTTGCATTTTATGCGTCGCCAGTCACGCTGGGCGAGGCGAAACCGGGCGCGAGGTTTCCCGGTGTCGTTCTCATTCATGGTGGTGGCGGAACGGCCTTCGCGGACTGGGTGCATCTGTGGGCAAAGCGCGGCTACGCGGTCATCGCGATGGATTTGAACGGTTCCCGGCCCCCTGACCCGGAATTCGATCCGAAAACAGGCATGGCCATTGGCAACGGCCATCGCGGCACCCGCACGCGCCTGCCCAATGGCGGACCACCACACGGCCATCCCGAAAAATTCGACTGCATTCTCACCCCGGACACGAGCGATGACTGGCCCTTCCACGCCGCCGCCAGCGTGATGCGCGCGCATTCACTGCTGCGCAGCTTCCCGGAGGTCGATGCGGAGCACACGGCCGTCACCGGCATCAGTTGGGGTGGCTACACGACCTGCCTCGTCGCCTCGCTCGATGATCGCTTCAAGGCCGCCGTGCCCGTTTACGGCTGCGGCTTTCTCCATGAGGGCGAATCCGTTCAGAAGCCCAGCATCGACAAACTCGACCCTGAGCACCGCGCTCTGTGGGTTAAGGAATACGATCCTGGCAGCTTGCTGCCGCGCTGCCGCGTGCCGATCCTTTTCGTGAACGGCACGAACGACGTCCACTACGTGCTCGACAGCTACATGAAGAGCTACAACGTCGTTCCGGGCGAAAAACACATGCGCATCCAGGTGAAGATGCCACACGGCCATCCGCCCGGCTGGGCGCCGCAGGAGATCGGCTTGTTCATCGACTCCAAATGCCGCGGTGGCAAACCGCTTGCTGTACCCGGCAAGCCTTCCGTGGAAGGGGATGCCGTCATCGTCGTGGTGGAGAGCAGCACGGCCATCCAGAAGGCGGAGCTTCACTACACCACCGGCACGGGGACGCGCTCCAAACGCGAATGGGCAACCGTGCCGGCGACGTTTTCGAGCGAGTCCCAGCTGTCTGGCGATATCCGGCAAACCATACGCGTGGTCGCGTCGAAACCGCCCGCTGACGCCAACACCTGGTATGTCAGCGTCACCGACGAGCGTGGTGCGATGGTCAGCACGGTGGTCGAATTGCGCTAGCCTCACTCCAGCGTGATGCCGTGCCAGTAGGCGAACTCCCAGGCCCAGCCGTTGGCGTGCGCTTCGAGGCGCAGGGTGATGTCCTGGCCCTTCCACTTGGCCAAATCGACCTCAACAGCCTTCCAGCGCGGCTTTTCATGGTCCACGGCCATCTCCTTGACGACTTGACCGTTGACCACCGCCTTGACGACCCAATCACCCCGATCATCCGCGGCCACACTGAATTTTAGCTTCGTCTTCTCGACCTTCAGTTGGCGCTCAAAGCTCGCTGGCGTCTTCTTGTCCGGGAACGGATGCATGAGCAGCACGTTCGTTTTGCCGTGGTATTCGGCCAGTTTGACGGGCGTGCGCTCGAAATCGGGCGCGTTGACCTTCCAGTCGGGATTCCACAGGCTGACGCTCTCCCAGTCGATGGCACGCCAGTTAGTCTTTTTGGGTTGTGAGGCCGTTTCGGGCAGTTCGACGCCTTGAATGAGCAATTTCTTCTTTTCGGCCGTGAGCGGGCCTTCTTCCGGCGGAGCCAGAATGTACCAAATGAGATCGCGGAAGGCCGCATCGGGCAGATTGCCGAATCCCATCGGCATGAGGCTTTGCTTCGTGTTGGTGAGCGAGGCGATTTGATCGCGCGGCACGACTTGCGCGGCTCCACCGGCTCCGAGCAGCTTCACATGCCCCGGCGTGTCCTCCACGATGCGGCCTGCGAGCGTGCGGCCGTCCTTGGTGCTCACGCTGATGTTTTCGTAGCCGTTGCCGATGATCTGGTTCGGATCGATCACGTTCGCGAGCAGCGCATCGAGGTTGCTGCGGCCGCTGCCGATCAAATCCGGCCCCACCTTCTGCCCGCCGCCGTGAAACTCATGGCAGACCATGCAGGTGGCCGTGAAGAGCAGTTTGCCGTTCGCGAGATCGGGCTCGCCCGTCAGACAGGCCTGCTTCTTCTGTGCGATGAGCGATTTCACATCGTCGGACGAGTCCTGCCATGCGCCGAGCACTTTGTAGGCGAGATCGCGGATGGCTCTGTCCTTGTGCGTCGCCAGTGCACGCCGCACCGGCGCGGGGAAGCCGCTCGCGCTGACTTTTTGCTCGGAGATCGCGTTCAGCAGCGCCTTTGTCCACGCATCGCGATTGGAAAGCGCCTCGATGGCCGCGTTGCGCACGTTGAAGTCTTTGGATGCCGACTGTTGCAGCAGCGGCGCGATGAATTCATCGCCCCCGAGGTCCGCCGCCGCGCGAATCGCCGCCACGGCGAGCGCGGTGGAGGTCTGCGGCGTGAGCAGCGGCATCAAACCGTCCTTCACCGCGGCCGTGCGCACCTTTTGCAGCGATTGCAGCACCGTGATGCGCTCCTTCTCCGGCTTCGAGCCATCGTGCAGCACCGCGATCATCTCCTTCACCGCCGCCGCATCGCCCCACATCACCGCGAGGGTCTGCGCGTGCTTCCGCACGTCCGCATTCGAGGATGAACGCCACTTCGCGAGACTGGCCGAGACCTCCTTCACCGGCTTGATCACGCCGCCTTCCTGACCTTTGACGAGCCCATCGAGCGCATGCGCGAGAAGGATGTCGTGCTCGGCGATCTGGTCGCAGAACTCGACCGCGAGATCGAGGTTCTCCGCCTTCCGCGTGTCGCAGAGCCGGCGCATGGCTTTGTGGGAGAGGACGCGGGAGAGGGGCTGGGTTGAAGCAAACAAGCCAGTTATGCGAGCTACTCCCCAATTCGTATCTGGATAGGTAGCCAAAGCTGGCTCCCAGGCCTGCCAAATTGCCCAAGCTAATTCGTCATCCGTGGATTCTCTCGAACTTTGAACAAGCTCCTTCCAAGCAAGCCCCAAACCGATTGCGAATTGGCCTTCAATCACAGAATCGGTGTCCCGGGTGAGCCTGTTCGTGATTCCTTGTCGCAACGCCACTGCAAATGCTCTTTTCACGGAGGGTTCTGGATCGTTCGCAAGCTCCGAGATAGTATCGAGAACATCTGAATCCGCATCATGCCATGTCTCGTCTTCTTCGGACAGTTTAGCGTTTGAGTAAACCATGCCCTCACCGAAGAATCTCACCGACCAGTATCGCAGCGCGGCGTTCTTTGATGATGCAAGTTGTGCATAGACTTCTGTATCGCCATGAAGTCCACCAACGCGAGCGAGGCTCCAAAGTGCAGCGATGGCCACCTCTGGCTTGGTAGAGTTTAGGCGCGCCTTCAACGCGTTGATGATGCCAGACGGGTCTTCGCCACGTCGCTCCGAAAGCTGTCGCGCTGCCATCCTTCGCATCCAGTTGTTGGGATGTTCCAAGGTCTTCACGAGGTCGGTGGTGGAGAGTTTTTTGAGGTCGAGGTCCGCGCGGTCACGGCTTGGGATGGAGCGCACGCGTCCTCGCGTGCTGCTTTCGGCGTCCTCGCCGGAAGCCGTCCCTGGGTTTTCGCCAGCAGGCTTGACGTTCGCGGCAGGGACGGAACTCCGCGAGGACGCGGAGTTCGGCACGCGGGACGCGTGCGCTCCTTTATGAACGACGCGCCAGATGCGGCCGTATTGGCGGTCCACGCCTTCGGGGTTGGCCTTGGCGTTTTGGTAACAGGGATACTTGTCGCACCAGTCCATGATCCAGAGGAAGCCGTCGGGGCCGGTTTGTGTGCTGACGGGGCGGAACCAGCCGTCGTTGGCGCGGAGGAAGTCGCGGCGCGGCTCGCATTTGAAGGTGGCGCCGACGGGCGTGAGGATTTCCTCGTGGATGGCGTTGTCGTGGATGTTGCCGATGAAGGCGTGGCCGTGCGTGTCGGCGGGATAGCGGCCGCCTTGATAAATCTGCACGCCGGCATACGCGGCACGGAAGTGTTTATGTTTGACGATGCTGGGCAGTTGCTCGTAGGCATACGGATTCTCCGGGGCGCCGCCCTGGCGCACGTAGATGCCGCCGGGAGCCATGTGGAAGAAGTGGTCGATGACGCAGGCGCTGACGAAGAAGTTCCCTGCGGCGTCGTAGTCGCAGCCCCAGGGATTGCTGGTGCCGTCGGCGAAGACTTCGAATTCCCAGGGGGGTGAGGCAGGCACTCCTGCCTGCCCTTCTTTGCGGGCAGGAGTGCCCGCATCACTTTGCATCGGCCTCGCACGACCTATGCCGGCATCAAACTTGAAGCCTTCGCTCTCCGGCTGGCCGGGGCGGCGGACTTTGCTGTGGGTGAAGACACCGTGGGTCATGTAGAGCCAGCCATCGGGGCCCCAGCAGAAGCTGTTCACGAGCTCGTGTGTGTCCTCGCGACCAAATCCGGTGAGCACGACACGCCACGCGTCCGGTTTGTCGTCGCCATCGGCATCGCGGAAGTGGATCAAATGCGGCTGCTGGCCGATGTAGATGCCGTCATCGCCGCAAAGGATGGCGGAGGCGAGATTGAGGCCCTGGACAAAGACGGTGCGCTTGTCGGCCTCGCCGTCGTTGTTGGTGTCTTCGAGGATGATGACGCGGTCGCGGGGAAGGTTCTCTGTTCTCGGTTCGCTGTTCTCTGTTGGGAGGCAAACAGCGGGCACAGGATGGTATTGATCATCCTTCGCCTCGCCGCCGAAGGGCGCGGGGTGGGGCGAGCCGTTGGGGTATTCGTAAGCCTCCACGACCCACAAACGGCCGCGATGATCCCAGGTCATGGCGACGGGATTTTGCACCATCGGTTCATGCGCGAAGCAGCGGACCTCGTAGCCCTCCGGCACGGTCATCTTCTTCCGCGCTTCCTCCGGCGAGGGGCACTCGTTCGTCGTGGGCAGGTAGGTGCCGGTGAGTTCTTTGGCCTCGTTGAGGAGAGGTGTGGCGGCAAGGCAGAGCGTGAGAAACAGGAGCGGGCGCATGGTCGGCAGCAGTATGGTCACGGCTCTTCCCGACGGTCAAGGCGCGGCGAACAGGCGCGACCGAGGTGATCCGGCCCTCAAAACAGCTCCACCAGCGCCTTTCCCTCCTCCAGGAGGTTGTAGGTGCGGCCGAGGCGGTCGTGCGCGTCGAGGTTGTCGATGCCCATGGCGTAATAGACGGTCTTCGTGATGTCCTCGGGGTAGATCGGGCGGTCCTTCGGCAGCTCGGCGCGCGCATCGGTCTCGCCGACGACTTGTCCGCCCTTGATGCCCGCGCCGGCCATCAGCACGCTCATGCAGGAGGTCCAGTGGTCACGGCCTGCGCCGAGCGGGCCGCCGCTGCGGCGGTCACCCACCTTGGGCATGCGGCCCATCTCGCTGGTGACGAGCACGAGCGTCTCATCGAGCAATCCGCGCGAGGCGAGATCCTCCAGGAAAGCGGAGAAGCCGCGGTCGAACTGCGGCAGGAGGTCGTCGCGCAGGCAGTTGAAGTTGTTCCCATGGGTGTCCCAGCCGCCGGCGCTCTTGCATTTCTTGTGCAGGCTTTCGTCCTCTTTCCAGAACACGGTGACGAAGGGCACGCCCGCCTCGACCATGCGGCGCGCCATGAGGAGGCTCATGCCGTTGATGTCCTGGCCATAGCGCTCGCGCAGGGCCAGCGGCTCGCTCTGGATGTCGAAGGCATTCGCGGTGCCGCTGGAGGAGAGGAGGTCAAAGGCGCGCTCCTGCTGCTTCGCGTAGTTTTGGATCGCCATCTCGTGGTCGAGATCGCGGCGGGCGCTGTTGAGGGCGGCGAGCAGGCCCTGGCGGTCCTGCATGCGCTGCGCGGTCATGCCTCCGCCCACGGAAATCGTGGGCGCGGCGAAGTGCAGCGGCTCGTCGAAGCTTCCCGTGAGCAAGAAGGGATCGTACTCCATCCCGATGCGGCCTGCGAACTGCCCGGGACGCGTGTAGGGCAGCTTGCTGGGCTTGTGCGGCAGCGTGATGAGCGAGGGCAGGGTGGGGTGCTGCGGGCGCTTCATGCTGACGACACTGCCCATGTAAGGCCAGTCCTCGGGGTAGGGACGGCGGTCGTTGCCCTGCTGCTTGAAGGTGGGATCGGGCGCGTGGCCGGTGAGGTTGTAATAATAACCGGCGTGGTGATCGCCCGTGGCGCGCCCGCCATCCGTCACGCCATGGATCAGCGCGAAGTGATGTGCCTGCTTCGCCAGGAGCGGCAGGTGCTCGCACAGGCGGATCTCATCGCCGGTGGTGCGGATCGGTTTGAACTCGCCACGGTACTCCAGCGGCGCGTCCGGCTTCATGTCCCACATGTCGATGTGCGACGCGCCGCCGCACAGGAAGAAGAGCACCGTCGATTTGGCCGGTTTTGCCAGCGTGGGCAGCGAGACG
Organism: Verrucomicrobiaceae bacterium; assembly: GCA_015075365.1. GTDB lineage: Bacteria > Verrucomicrobiota > Verrucomicrobiia > Verrucomicrobiales > Verrucomicrobiaceae > Prosthecobacter. Next base: position 1,033,181 of record JABTUN010000001.1, on the reverse strand, counting down.
GATGGCGCGGTGGTGGCCCTCGCGCCGCCCTTGAAGCCTAGTGACGCCAAACCCGCCGTCGAGGCCGTCAAAAAGGCCCGGCGGTCCATCGAGGGACGAAAAAGCGGCGTGTGCATGGCGCGTGTGGCGTCTTCATACGCGGGAAAAGGCGCGGACTGTCATTTTCGTCCTCGCGTGACCAAAAACGCGTAGCTGATCAGGATCCACCAGATGCAGGCCAGCGCGAACAGAAGCGGCATCATGATCCAGTCGGGCAAATCAAGTCCTGAGACTGGCAATGCGAGCATCGTCGCAGGAAAGTGGGCCAGCATCAGGACAAAGCCCACTGGAGAGCCCGGCCCGCACGGTCCCCAGCCGCTCGCGCAGAGGAGCGAGAACAGGATTCCCTCAATCACGATCCCCGAGATGATGGCTTTGCCCCAGAGACTCATGTTGGCGGGTGTGTTCTAGATCAGCAGCACGCGCTCGCCTTTTCCTTCTCGCAGGAATGGTCGCAGCAGGGGCTGAGGGGGACGCCGTCCATGGACTCGGGCGCTTCCATGCCCGGATTCGGCTCCAAGGGCGCGAGGCCGAGGTCACGGAGGAGTTTCATGTCCTCATTGGCGCGCGGATTGGCGGCGGTGAGGAGTTTGTCGCCGTAGAAGATGGAGTTCGCGCCGGCGAAGTAGGCCAGGGCCTGCGCCTCGCGGCTGAGATTGGTGCGACCGGCACTGAGGCGCACCTTGGCCTTCGGGATGGCGATGCGCGTGACGGCGATCATGCGGATGAAGGCGAAGGCATCGACGACCTCGTTGTCACCGAGCGGCGTGCCTTTGATGGGCATCAGCGCGTTGATCGGCACGCTTTCGGGCTGCGGATTGAAGTTCGAAATGACCTCCAGCATCTTCAGGCGGTCGTCGATGGTCTCGCCGAGGCCCAAGATGCCGCCGCAGCAGACGGACATGCCGGCATCCTGCGCGTGGCGGATGGTGCGCAGGCGGTCCTCAAAGGTGTGGGTGCTGACGATGTTCGGGTAATGCTCCGGGGAGGTGTCCACATTGTGGTTGTAGGCGGTGACACCGGCTTCTTTGAGATCGGCGGCTTCATCCGCGCCGAGTTCGCCGAGGGTGACGCAGACTTCCATGCCGAGCTTTGACACATCGCGCACAATGTCGAGCACCTGGTCGAACTTTTGCGTGCCTTTGCGCACACCTTTCCACGCGGCACCCATGCAGAAGCGGGTGGAGCCGCTGGCACGGGCGGCGAGGGCGCGCTCCATGACCTGCTCCTTCGGCATGAGCTTCTCCGCCTGCACGCCGGTGGTGTAACGGGCGCTCTGGGCGCAGTAGCCGCAGTCCTCGCTGCAACCGCCGGTCTTGATGCTGAGCAGGGTGCAAAGCTGCACCGAATTGTCTGTCCAATGCTCGTCATGCACGGCGCGGGCCTGCTTGAGGAGGTTGAAAAAGGGCTGGTGGTAGATGCGGTGAAGCTCGGCGTAGGTCATGACGGGATGTGAGGCCGGACCTTTGGCGCAAATGGCGATGATGCACGGGAAAAGTGCGCCGATGGGCCGGATCAGGCCGCCAGTGGCAACTCCAGTTTTGCCTGGCTGGACGAGGAGGTCTGGAAAAAGCTCACCTGGCCGGTGCTCACGTCATAAAGTCCGCCCACGATGGCGATCCTGCCCTCGCGGACGAGGCGGTCGAGCGTTGCGCTGCGCTCGCGGATGACGTGGATGGTGCGGATGACGTTCCGGCGGGCGATCTCGTTGGAGTAGGCGGCTTTTTCACCTGGCTGCCATTGCGCGGGCTGCTTGAGCGTGCGCGGGTCGATGGCCTGCTGGATCTCCGTGACGAGGCCGTCGAGGTTGCTGCATCCAGTGGCCTCGCTGGCTTTTTTCGCGGCGGCCAGCAGGTCCACGGCGGCATTCACCGCGCCGCAACTGGTATGGCCCATGACGAGAATCAGCTTCGATCCGGCGACGTTGCAGGCGTATTCCATGCTGCCAAGCAACTCGCTGGCGGCGATGTTTCCGGCCACGCGCACGCTGAAGATGTCTCCCAGGCCGAGGTCAAAGATCACCTCCGCCGGCGTGCGGGAGTCGATGCAGCTCAGCACGGCGGCCATGGGGAACTGGCCGGAGGCCGTGGCGGCCACCTGGCGGCTGAAGTCACGCTGGATGCGCTCGCCGGCCAGGAAGCGCTTGTTCCCTTCCTGCAGAATGCCCAGCACGGTGGCAGGCGTGAGGCTGCTCTGCACCTCGCGGCTGGTGTAGTCGATGAACTCGATGTGGTCGTTGAAATCGTAGTGCTCCTTGAAGCCCACGAGGCTGACCTCCACGCCGTGTGCCTTCGATGTCGTGTCGTGGAAGTCGGAGATCAGGTCCCGGATGTCCGGGTCGATGTAGTTTGTCTGGCGGGCGTCGATGAGCACATGGCCGCCACGCGGCACCTCGTGCAGCGTCTTCTCCAGGGAGGCGCGGTTGAGGAAGCTCACTTGGTTGGCCAGCTCGATGCGCAGCACGTCGCCGGAGGTATGCTTTTCCACGATGCGGCGCACAGGGCGGCGCAGATTGCTGTGCAGGATGAAAAGAATGCTGATGCCGAGGCCGATCATCACGCCCACGAGCAGGTCCGTCACCACGATGGCGGCGATGGTCATGGCAAAGGGCAGGAACTGGCGCGTGCCCTCCGCCCACATGCTCTTGAAGAGAGTGGGGCTGGCCAGCTTGAAGCCGGTGGTGATCAGGATGGCCGCCAGCGCCGCCAGCGGGATTTCATTGAGCCACTGAGGCACGGTAATGACACAGACGACCAGCAGAATGCCGTGCAGGATGGCGCTCAGCTTCGTTTTGCCGCCCGAGTTGATGTTCACGCTGGAACGCACAATCACGCTCGTCATCGGCAGGCCGCCGATGAGGCCCGCGGTCACATTCCCGATGCCCTGCGCCACCAGTTCACGGTTCGCAGGTGACTGACGCTGATCGGGATCGATTTTGTCCACCGCCTCCAGGTTCAGCAGCGTCTCCAGGGTGGCGACGAGCGCGATGGTGATGGCGGCCTTGAAGATGGCCGGATTGCTGAAATGGGCGCTGTCCGGAAACTGCAGGAAGCCGAGAAACGCCTGCAGATCACCCGCCACCGGCACCTGCACGAGATGGCTGGCCTTGATCTCCCATGCGTGGCCCATCTTGCGCAGGATCAAATTCACCACCACGCCCACGACCACCACGACCAGCGCGGAGGGCACCGGGCTCTTTTTGAGCGCCTTGCTTCGATCCCACAGCAGCAAGAAGACCACCGAAAGCAGGCCGATCAAGGCGGCCCCCGGCTGGATGTCCGAAACCGTCGCCAGCAGCTCCGAGAACGTGTTTTCATGATCCGGTTGCTCAAAGCTCATCTCGCCCTCCGCGTCCGTGTCATGGCCTAGCACATGCGGGATCTGCTTCAGGATCAAAATGAGGCCGATGGCGGCCAGCAGGCCCTTGATGACGCTCAGCGGGAAAAAGGCCGCGATGAAACCCAGCCGCAGCGTGCCCATCACCACCTGCATCACCCCCGCGACCACCACCGCCGCCAAAAACGCCTCGAAACTGCCCAGTGCCGCGATCTGCGCCGCCACGATGGCCGTCAGGCCTGCCGCAGGGCCGCTCACGCTCTTGTGCGAACCGCTCAGGATGCCCACCACGATCCCGCCCACGATCCCGGAGATCAGGCCGGAGAACAGCGGCGCGTTCGACGCAAGTGCAATGCCCAGGCAAAGAGGAAGCGCCACCAGAAACACCGCGATGCTGGCGGTGATGTCTTTTGGAAGGGTGACAGCCAGTGGGGCTTTGTTGTGCGGCATAGGTTGGAAAGAGGTGGCGGTGAACAAGAAAAAAGCGGCCAGGAAGTGCCCATGGGGCATCACAGTGGGGTGGTACACCAAAAAACACGGCTCCACTCAAGAAATTTCTCCGGATTTGCCTCTCTTCCGGGAGCATGAGCATGTTTGTGGCGAAGAAGCCTGATAGTCGCCACGCACTCCCTGAAAAAGGGAAAAACAGCCACCCGACGTGTCCTTCTTGGACAATGCGCAGCTTCGCTTGAGGCATGCCAGCCACAAAGCCATCCAATGGGCCAACCTCACCCATCACGAGGTCATGTTCACCCCCATGCTGCACCGGACATCGCTCTCAAAACTTGTCCGGCCGCATCACCTGCACCTCGCTCTCATAAGCGACCATGGCATAGTCGCGGAAGAAATCGCGGTGCAGCCTCGCGAGCAGCGCCTCCGCCACCGCAGGCTTTGCGATGACCTCGACCTGCACATTGCCGCTCTCGACGAGATCCGCGCTGCGCTGCCCTTGGCGACCGCTGCCGCGCACATCGAAGGCCGTGTGACCGTGCGCGCCGCATTCGTGCAGCACCTCGACGATGCGCTCCTCCAGCACGGCTTCGCAGATGATGGTGACGAGTTTCATGGGATGCAGGTTCATGGCGGATCAGGTGTGGAGGAGTTTCGCAGCCTCATAGAACAACGGAATGCCGAGGCTGATGTTAAACGGAAACGTGATGGCCAGCGCGGCGGTGAGCGAATAGGTCGGATTCGCCTCCGGCACCGAAAGACGCACCGCCGCCGGAGCCGCGATGTAGCTCGCGCTCGCCGCCAGCACCCCGAGCAAAGTCGCCCCACCGACACTCAGTCCCACCCAACCACCGAGCAGCACGCCCGCGAGACCATGCACCAGCGGCGCGGTGACACCAAAGAGCAGCAGAAACACGCCGACCTTCTTCAAATCACCGAGCCTGCGCCCCGCCACCATGCCCATTTCGAGAAGGAACAGCGCCAGCACACCTTGGAACGGCGTCACAAAGAAGCCCTCGACCGATTCCATGCCGCGTTTGCCGCACAGCGAACCGATCACCATCGCGCCGATGAGCAGCAGCACGCCTTTGCCCAGCACCGCGTCCCGCAGCGCATGCCGCACACCCGGATCACTCAGCGAAAACTTGCCCCCGCCGAGCACGCCCTTGCCCAGCATCACACCGACGATGATCGCAGGCGATTCCATCACCGCGAGAAAAGCCGACGCATAGTTCTCGAACGGCTCATGGATGCTTTTGAAAAAGTTCGTCGCCGCGATGAAGGTCACCGCGCTCACGCTGCCGTAGTGCGCCGCGATCGCGCCCGCGTCTGCCACGCTAAACTTGCCCAGCTTCCGCAGCACCGGGTAAGTCCACAGCGGAATCAGCCCGCCCAGCCCCATCGCCGCCAGCGCCGGCAACCACACCGCACCGATCCCCGCCTCATGAATCGCCACACCTCCTTTGAACCCGATGGCGGTGAGCAAATAGATCGTCAGTGTCGTGTAGAGCGACTCAGGGAACTTCAAATCGCTCTTCGACACTGCCGCGAAGACTCCGAGCACAAAAAACAAGACGGCAGGGCTGAGCAGGTTCGATTGAATCGCAGTGAGGAGGTCCATGAGCGTGTTTTCATGCCTCCAGAGCAGGATTCTTTCCAATTCATGTTTTGGGCCGAATCGTTCGCTTTGGTCAAATCACGGCCTCGGCCCATACACCGGCACTTTTTCGCCTGCATACGCTCCGGCTTCATTGAGCGCGGAGAGGTCTGGCGGCTCGTAGGGCTTTGCGGGGTCTTCGGGGAGTGAAACGGGCACTTGGACCTCGCGGCCGTGTTTTTCGAACTCGGTGCCGGGGAGCTTTTGGAAGGTCCGGGTGCGGATTTTGCCTTCGAAGGGCATGCCGAGCACGGCGTAGGCATTGTGGTCAATGACGCAGTGGTCGCCTACGCTCTGCGCATCGACGGCGCGACCTCTGCCGGGGCCGTAGCCGCCGTATTTCACGCCTTCGGGTGGTTTGCCGCCGATGAAGAGGTTGTGGGTGATCACGGCGTGATCAAATGCCTCGCTGGTGTGAATGCCGAGGCCGTCGCCAGCTTTCACGACGGTGTTGTGCTGGATGACATCGCCCTGGCTGAAGCGGTGGAGTTTGAAGGGCTCGAGGATGATGTTGAACATCACATTGCGCCGAAAGTAGTTCGGTCCGCCGAGTCCGGGCTGCGAGGAGATGCCGACAAAGCAGTTCGTGAGGCGATTCCGCATCACGCGGCAGTTGTGCAGCGCGAAATCGGCCTCGATGCCGTCGTCGAGACCGGCGCTGAGCTCGTTGTTGAGGATGTCGTTGCACATCTGCGGTGCCGCACCGTCGTCTTCCATGTGGCTGATGCAGTCGCGGAAGCCGCTGACACGATTGTGGCGGATCACATTGCCGCTGCCGGTGAACTGGATGCCCTCGCCCTCGTTGTCGCCGCCCGCGCCCATGATTTTCGGCTTCCATTCGCGAATGCCCGTGATGACATTGTCCTCGATGCAGCCGTTCATCATGCCCGGCTTGTAAGCCTTGATGCCAAACTGCGCGTTGATGCGGCAACGCCGCACCACGCAATGCTCCGAGCCATTCAAGCGCACCGGGCCGTTCACGGTGACGCCTTCGAGATAGACCCACTTGCGATTCGTCATGCTGATCTCGCTGAAAACAGCCTTTCCAGTCGTGCTGCGATACACAATCGGCCTCCCAGGCTCGCCATCGCGATTGAACGTTGCCGCGCCATAATCGCCCTCGGCGAGCAAAAGCACCTCGCCCGGCTTCACGGCATTCAGATCGCCCTTCGAGCCGTTTTTGACCACTGCATCGGCTTTGGCGACCGGTTCCGGCCGCGTCGAGGCTTTCACGATCTTCGTCGCCGATCCGCCATCGGGATCACTGAGCTTCAATTCGATCTCATAGCTGGATCCAGCCTCCAAATCGAAGACGCTGCCGCTGAGCCGATTCGTCCACGTGAAGATCGGCGAGGTCTTCTGGCTCTTCCCGGCTGGAACACGCCGCAGCGCCTCGGCATCGCGCCAGGCCGTTTCGCCTTCTTTTCGCACTTTCACCTCACAAGTCGCGTCGAGATCGTCATCGCCCTCGATCTGCCATTCGACGGCGAGGTGATTGATCGTGGGAAACGGCGTGGTGACCTCACCGGGTGTGGTGGCGTCCGATGCGGCGAGCTTCGTGACGAGCAGGAGGAATGGAAGAGCCTTATTCATGAAGTTGGGTCGTGCGGGCCATGTTGCCGAACATGTGGTAGATCACGCTGCCGGGTGTGCCGCCGTAGGTGAAGCCGCGGGAGGTGTAGCTGGGGGCGTCGTGATGGAAGTCGTGCCACGTTTGTCCGCCATCGGTGCTGCGGAGGATGCCTTTGCCGCCGTGGAGGGTGCTCATGAGCATGATCTCGGGCTTCACGGGGTCGATGTAGAGCGGGCCGCTGTCGAGCGCGGCGAGTTGCGTCCAGGTTTTGCCAGCGTCGGTGCTTTTGAGGAGCTTGGCGGGACGCGAGCTTTTGTAGCTCCAGTAGTTCTCGTGCTGGCCATCGCTGATGAAGAGGGTGGTTTCGTCCTTCGGATGATGGGCGAGACCATCCACGCCATCGGCGGCGTGGGCGACCTCCCAGGTCTCGCCGCGATCATGGCTGGCGTAGAGGCCGGTGCGCTTGAGGCATTGCAGATACACATGCTGACCGCTGGGGCTGGTGACGAGGCTGAGGCCGTTCTTCGTTTTCAGCGTGTGCTTCCACGTCTGGCCGCCATCGCTGCTTTTGAAAACGCCGAGCTGGTAGTTGCAAAGGTGCATCACGTCTGGATTCGAAGGGTCGAAGCACAAATCGCCCATCTCGCTGTCGTCGAGCCATTTGCCCCACTCGCCGCCGAACTGCTCTTTGAGATCCAAAACGAGCTTCCACGTCGCGCCGCCGTCATCGGTGCGATGCAGACGCGGATGTCGCGTGCCGCCGTGACCGTGGATGATGGCAAACCAAGTGTCTTTCTTCGTCGGATGCGCTCGGACGACGCTGCCGTCGTGATTTTGCCACTTGTCCTTCCACCACTCGGTCTGCACACGCATCGGTTTCCATGATGCGCCGCCGTCTTCGGTTTTGAAGACGCCTTGGTCGAGCGCGGCGACCATGGCCTGCTGCGGATCATGCGGGCTGATGGCGGGGCCTTGGAAGTAGCAGAGGATCTGCAAGCCCACCGTGCTGCCGGTCCAGCTCACGCCAAAGTCGGTGCTGCGGCACATGAGCGAGCTGTCGCACTTCAGCCATGTCGCGCCATCGGCGGTGACGGCGAGTGCGCTGCATTTGCCTTCGGGCGAGGCGTAGCGGTTCATGCCCGGATAGCTGCCGCGGCTCCAGTTCGTCTCGATGCGATGGCGCGTCCATGTCTCGCCGTTGTCGCTGCTCACCACGAGCTGCCCGAGCGACCACAGCATGACCTTGCCGCCTTTCGCGACCGCCAGACCGCCTGCGAATCGCAAACCCGGTTCCCATTTGTGCGGCACTTCTTTGATCATCGTGAAGCTCGCTCCCGCATCGACACTGCGATGCAGTTTGCCGGTCGAGTCGAACGCAAACACGCCCGCGCCTTCCGGTGTGGCCTGCGCATTCAAAATGATGCTGTCGGCGAGCTGAAGCTGCCACGTCTTTCCACCATCACGCGACACCGCGAGGCCTGGCGAGGGTCGGCACGAGACGCACAGTGTATCATCGGCGAGGAAGAGCGGATAAGCCGGTGTGTCGGCTGAGTTCTTGGCGACCGGCGGCCTCGACAATTCGGCCCAAGTGGCGCCGTGATCGCGTGAGATGCGGAGCACGCTTTCATGATCGAGCGCGACGACCTCACCCTTCTTTGAAACGGCCATCGCGTGGCCGAGATGCGGTGTTTTGTCGTCGCCCACCTTCGGCGCTGTGCCAAACACGGCCTGCCACGTCACGCCGCCATCGTGCGAGGCCCAGATCATGCCGCAGACGCCCCAATACAGGTGCCTCGAGTCCGCCGGATCGATGGCAAACTGACGGTTGTGCGAGGTGATTTGTTTTCTCGCGACGACACCACGCTCCACGTCGGCGGACATCTTCCGCCAGGTGACTCCCGCATCCTGCGAGCGAAACAAGCCGCTGAGATCGGTCATCGCCCAGACCTCTTTCGGGTTCGTCGGATGAGCGACGACATCTTCAATCCATCCGCCACCGCCGGGGCCGAAGGGTGACCAGATGGGCTCGGCAAAGGCGGCGGTGGTGGCGAAAAGCAGAGAAAGCAGGCGCATAAGTGACTGAAACGCCCGCAAGAACTCAAAGTGTCTCAGCAATCGGCTGACGAAGCCTCGACGGCTCATTCCATGGCCTTCACGCGTGCGATCACCCGTTCATCGCGTTCGTCACGCGGCATGGCACCGGCTTGTTCGATCACGCTTTGCCATGCCTCGGCCGCTGTTTCGGCTTTGATCGTCGGTGACTCGAAGGGCTCGGCCGCGCGGAAGTTCGCCGGAGCAGGTCGTGTTTCCGTCCAACCATCGACGCGGCGTTCGTTCAGCGTGACCCAGTTCCACTCATCGGTCGCCTGCTGACCTCGCAGCACATTGCCTTGCATGAAGAGGCGCAAGTCGCCGGGCGGGTCCTCGATGAAAACGCAGCCCTTCGCCGCATTCGAAGCCGCGCCGGGGAGGTAGGTGTTGCCGATCAGATTCACGCGGGCACCGAGACGGAGCTTCGTGGCGTTGTTGTTCTTCCACGCGGCAAAGACATTGTTTACCACCTGATAGCGACCGCCCTCCAGCTTCGGATTGCGATCCTCACAGCCCGCGAACAGGCAATGATGAAGCGTGATGCGATCACACTCCGCGCCGGAGAGCCAGCCCTTGCTGTGCGGCGGCGCGGCATCGGCGATGAGGCACCATTGGAAGGTCGCGTCCTCGACGCAGCCCCAGGTGTTCACGCCTTCATCCGTGGCCCCGTGAATCGAGCAATGCTCCACGAGCACGCGGCGCGTCACGCCACCCTCTTTTCCCCACAGCAGGATGCCATCGCCCGAGGTGCCGCCTTCACTCACATGAATGCGCAGGCCGCGCACGATCACGTCCTCCGCATTCACCACATCCAAACCATGGCACTTCAGCGTGATTCCTCCACCTGGAGCCGTGGTGGCATCGAGCGTGACCGATCCCTCGCGGATGCGCAGGCGCGATTTCAACTCCACGGCACCCTCGACCGCGAACTCGATGATCCTCGGTCCGCTTTGCGCCAAAGCCTCGCGCAAACTACCCGCGCCATCATCCGCGAGGCTCGTCACCCGAATCACTCGGCCACCTTCTCCACCACGTGCGGCAGCGCCAAAGCCCTCCGCAGGTGTTTTGGCAAAGGTGGGCGCTGCCAGCATGAGGGCAGCAAATATCGAGAGGCGGTTCATGGCGGACAAAGCGCGTTAAGCTGTCTTTTGCGAAGGCGGGCAGGCCCACAGCAGCGTGATGCCGATGAGGAAGCAGCCCACGCTGTCCATCAACGTCCACCACAGCGGCAGCGGACATTGCAGATCGATCAAGAGATAGGCTGGACCTGCGACGACCATCGTCCAGCCGCAAAGGCGCACGAGCGGCTGGTAGCGCGTGAGATCGCGTGAGATGGCCCAGATGAGCACGGCAATCGTCACATAAGCGAAGCCGGCGTTGCCGGAGAGGTAAACGATGAGCGGTGTGATCGGTTGTTTGCCATAGCCCATGAGCCACGAGAACTTTTGGAAGGCGATCTCCGGCAGCAGCGCTCCGGGCAAACCCGTGAGCAAGATGGCAATCATGAGGCGCAGCATCCAAAGCTGCACGCGAGGTCGGGACGGACGGGAGGAATTCATGCGGTTTACTTTTGGCAGGAAAATTTGGGGGCAAGAAAATTGGCCTCTGCGGCTTGGGAAAATTTTCTTGCCCTTCAATCTTCTTGCCAACCTCAACGCTTCATCGCGTCGTCATCGGTCCCATCTTCACGACTTCAAGATCTTTACCCTTCACTTTGCGAATCGGGAGCAGTTCCTCGTGGTTCCATCGATCATCGGGTGCGCCGCTGATGAACCAGTCGCCGCCGTTGTCGGCGAGGATCATGCCGTGGGTTTTGAGGCCTTCGAGGATGACTTTCGCGGCTCCGGTGAACTTCGAGGTGTCGAAGCTGGCCTTCAATCGCACGCGCATGCCCATGGGCGGGAGGTTTTCATCTTTGTGCGGGCTGGCGAAGTGCGTGGCGGGCGGCACATAGGCGCGGCGGCTCTTTTTCACGGTGAAGCGCAGCGCATGCGTGAGCTTCTTTGTGCCGCAGATTTCATCATAGCGGGCGAGGCCGGGCAAAATCGGCAAACCGGCCGCATCGGCACTCGTCCAGCCGGCGGGACGCGGTTTGGGGTTCTTCAAATCGAAGACGCTGCCGCTGTAGGCATTCCAAGCCTTGCCGCCGTCGATAGGAAAGGCGCGGTAGATTTCGTAGAGCTTCCAGTTGTCCTTATCGAGCACGAGCACATGGCGATCGCCATCGCTTTCAGCACCGCCTTCGATCCAGGCATCCGGCGGGATGGGATACGGGCCGGGATCGCTCTCGTCCTTGGCTTCGTTGAAGTGGATCGGCACCTTCGGCTGATCACCGCTGACGACGTAATACGGAATGCCTCCCGGCTGGCCCTTCCACACGATGCCAAAGTCCTCATGCAGCCCCGTCTCCGCGCCGATGGAGGCGATGATCGCATCGCTGAGCGGATCGACTTCGTCTTTGGAGACATCGCGATTCCATTCGTCATTCGCCGGCATGAGCAAAGCGCCGCCGAGATCGGCATTCGGACCGGTAGGAAGCTGTGGATGCTGGCCGAGAGCCACACTGGCGATGATGAGAAAGAGCAGTCTTTTCATGAGGTATGTGCGGATTGTTTCAAAACTGCCAGCGCAGTTTCAGCGCCCCGAAGGGAGCCGACTCCAGCGTTTCATTCGCCAGTACATTGTTGTTCCCGTCGCGCAACTCAAGCAAGCCGCCGATATTCACACCGGCGCGCAGCGAGATGGAAAAGCGGTCCGTGGCCTGGTAGATCACCGATGCGGCCGTCTGCCAGCCATTGTGCTCCACGCGGTTCACCGCCGGGTCCTCCACATCCCACGAGAAGTCGAGCCCGTCCGGGCGGTTTGCCAAGTCCTGCGTGTCGATGAATGTCGTGTCCACCATGTGCCCCGGCCTTCCAAACCCGAACGCCGCCGGGTCGATGAGATCCACCGAACGCGTGGTGCTGGTGCTGTCCGTTGGAGTTTGTGCCGGCAACGCCGGCGTGGAGGCCAGAAAGAGGGCGGAGAGGATAGGGAGGGTTTTGTTCATGGATGGGGGGGTGTTTCAAGGCGGACAAACTACGCCCCAGCGGTTGCGCTGGACTTGCAATTCGATCTCCACGACAGCGCAAGGCATTCGTGAAGGGCACGGACCATCATGCGGCGTCCACACAGCTTACTCCATCAGCGAACGGCTGAAATGCTGATTGATCCCTTCTCAACGCGTCAACTTGCTCGGCGCATCCGCCGCGATGGCAGCGCGGTAGTTCGCCTGGGCGCGGAAGTAGTCGGCCTGGGCTTCGACTTCCAGGACTTGGGCGTCGAAAGTGGCTTGTTCGCGGATCTGGAGGGCGAGGAGATCCGTCGCCCCTTGTTGAAGTCGCTCGTTCTCGGCTTTTTCGAGCTGGCGGGCGAGTTCGACGTTTTGGCGCGTCATCTTGAGCGCGTCATACGCGGCGATGAGGGCGCTGTAGGCATCGCGCACGTCGGCGGTGATGCGGTCGCGGGCGAAACGCTTGTCGTTGTTCAGGCGCTCGATGGTGGCATCGGCAATGTCCACGCGGCCCTGGGCTTCGCGGCGTTGCAGGGGCAGTTTGAACTCTAGTTTGGCCTCGATCTCGTTTTGTTCGATGTCACGCGGACGATTGCCGCCGAAGAACTGGCCGGCTTCGACGCCGACATCGAGATTCGGCAGCAAATTGTTCTTCGCAAGCTTACGGTCGATTTCGACCTTTTGGACGAGCAGCTCGATGCGGCGGATCTCGGGACGGAACACGGCCGCTTTGGCGATGTCGGCGGTGAGCTGGCTTTCATCTAGGCGCGGATGCGGTGGGAAGGCTTTGGGCACGCGATTTCGATCGGCGATGATGGGCTCGGCTTTGTCCTTCGTGCGGAAGAAGAGTGACAGCTCGATGGCGGCGGCCTGGAAGCGGCGCAAAGCCTGCACGGTGGCGATTTCGCGGCTGACGACGAGGCGCTGGTTGTCGATCTGCACGATGGGAGCGCTCGCGCCTTTCTTCACTTGCTCGGCGATGGCGCTGTCGCGGTCTTTGGCGATGCGAAAGAGCTCTTCAGCGAGTGCGAGGCGCTGTCCACTGGCGACCCAGGTGTAGTAGCTGATCGTCGCGGCACGGATGAAGTCGAGGTATTGGCGCAAGATGATCGGATCGGCGAGTTCTTGGTCGATCTGCGCCTGCCAGAGCGACGCGCGGCGGCGGTCGATGGTGCCATCGCGCAGCAGCGGGATGCGAAAGCCGAGCACGCCCTCGCCATCGACGCCGGTGCGATCCTTGTTGTAGTTCGGGAGGAAGCCGCTGCTCAAGCGGTAGCCGCCATACACGCTGCCACCCCAAAACGGCAGCGGCTGCTCCAGCATCGCATACCCCGTGCGTCCATCGTAGTAGCCCGCGAGGTTCATCGTGCCACCCGCATTCAGATTGAGGTCAAACGCACCCTGCGCCTGCCGCACACGACCGTTCGCGATGTCTTGTTCGATCAAAGCGGCGAGGTAAGGCGGATACTGCGATTGAACGGACGCGAGCACTTCTTGAAGCAGCAGCGTTTTGGGCTTCTCGGCGGCCTCCAGAACTGAAAATTGAGAACTGAAAACAGAAAATTGGAGAATGACGATCCAGGCCGCGAAGCGACTAAGCACTGAGGACAGAGCACTGAGCACTTGGTTGGTCATTTCTTCGTGGGATCGAGTTTGCCATCCGCATTGCTCACCACGGGCGGGAAGCCGTTGATTTGACGCCAGAGTTCAAACCAGAGCGGGACCTGGTTCAGCATAACCCACGCATTCGCACGGGCGCCCTGGCGTAGCCAGCGGTCTTTGTCGGGCCAGCCAACAGTGACAGGGCCTTTGCCGTCTCCACGATCGACGATGTCATCCGCGGGGCCGACCACGACGCGGAATTTGCCAGTGCCATCGTCCGTGGCATCGACGAACACGACCTCGCCGCCAAACGTGCCGATGGCGAGCTGCGGCCAGCCGATCATCTGCACCGCAGGCCAGCCTTCGAAGGCGAGACGCACCGGGCTGCCGGGTGTGACGACGCCGTTCTCTTCTTTGCGCGGCTGGATGAGTGGCATGTCATTGCCATCGACCATGATCTCAACAAAGCGGCTGTCGGTTTCCGGAATGATGACGCAGATAAGCGAGCCGGGCCTCAAGTAGGTGCCATCCGTGGCGTCGACGTTTAGCACGATGCCGTCGCGGGGTGATTCGACGACCTGACGGAGGTTTTGATTGATCTGGATGTCGATGGCGGACAGATCGCGCTCGGCAGTGGCCACCTCGCTCAAAGCGGTGCCTTTCGACGCGTGCGTGGAGGCGATCGTGGCGTCGAAATCGTTGCTGGTGCGTTTCAGCGCGGCCTCGGCGGACTTCAGCTCGGCGATGGTGGAGTCCCGCGAGAGCGTGGCGAGCTCCAGATTGCGCTGCGACTCGAGTTTCTTCTCAAAGAGGTCCTTCGTGCGGTTGTAGTTCAAGAGGGAGGTCTCCGCGGCAATCTTCGCGGCGGCGACACGCTGCTGCGCGCCGTCGATGGCCTGCGCCTTGGCAAGTTCCTGCTGCGTGATCTGCGCGGTGAGCGATTCGACCCGGCCAAGGGCGAAGTCGCGGCGGCTTTCGATGGCCTCGCGCTGCGCCTTGAGGTTGTTGAGCAGGTCCGGGTCGTTGTCCTGGATCTCAATGATCAGCTCGCCCTTCTTCACGCGCTGGCCTTCGACGACGTGCATGTGCTTTACCCTCCCGGAAACCTGCGCCTCGATGTTGATGCGCCGGTCGAGCGGATTGAAGGCGATGACGCGTCCGGCCCCGGACACAAACTGCCGCCACGGCAGGAACAAGGTGCCCATGACGAACGCGGCAAAACCCAGCAGCAGCAGGCGGCTGAAGATGCGCGTGAACTTTGCGCTGCCTGCGAGGCTCAGCGCGGGCAGCGGAGGCGCGGAGAAGGTGGAGACGTGACTCATGAGAGCGACTGCAGTCGTTGAGTTTCTGATTGTGACGTGGTGCCGTCATTCAGGTGGCATGGTGCCAGCTCGATGATCTTGTCACAGCGTTTCGTGACATCATGATCACGCGTGGCAAGGATGACGGTCCAGGGCAAGGAACGGTCGAGGATGGCGGTTTCGAGGAGCTTGAAAGACTCGTCGTCGAGGCTGTCAAAGAGCTCGTCGATAAGCAGCAGCCGCGGACGCTGCACGAGGGCGCGGGCGAGCAGCAAACGCGTTCGCTGATTGCCGCTCAGCGGCGCGCCACCGACCTTCAAACGCAGATTCAGGCCTTCGGGACGATGCAGGAGCACATCGAGCAGGCCCACCCGTTCCAACGCGCTTCGGACCTCGTCCAAGCCGACATCGACACGGCCGAGGCGCAGATTTTCGATGACAGTGCCATCGACGATCTCATCGCGGCGCAGCAGCATCACGCTCTCGCGAAGCGCCTCCAGATACCAACTGCGCAGATCGAGGCCGTCGATGCTCACATGTCCCTCCGAGGGCTGGCGCAGGCCAAACAGAATGTCGAGCAGCGAGCTGGCCCCCGAACCATGCGGACCGATGATGGCGGCGCGGCTGCCTGGTGCCACCGTGAAGGTTTTTTTGGCGAAAAGCGGCTCGTGATAGCCGAAGGAAACGTCGCAGGCCCGCACCTCCGCGCCGCTTTGGCGGGCGAGAGGCTGCTCGCCGCCCTCACGCTCGATCTCGAGGTCGAAAATGTGGCCCAGCTTGTCCATGGCGGCCATGGCATCATACCAGGCCTCGAGCTTTTTGCCCATCTTCGCCATCGCGGTCACGATGGTGCCCATGATGAGCTCCGAGGCGACGAGCTGGCCCAGGGTGATTTGCTGGCTCACCACCAGCCAGCCACCGAGGATGAGCAAAACAGCCGCCGCAGTCACAGAGAGCACCAGCAGCGCCACAATCTGCCGCATGACGATGCGGAAATGGGCGGAGCGGCGAATCAGATACTCGGTGGCTAGCTGATTGGCGCGCTCGTAGGCCATTTGGTAGCCTCCAGGACCCTTGAAAGCGAAGGGGAAGGCCGCGATCTCCTCAAACCAGTTTACCACATCATATTTCACCCGCGATTCCGCGATGCTCGTCTTCACCGCACCTTTGCCGAGCAGCCACATGCTCAACGCGATGAGTGCGAGGAGGATGACGACGAACATCAGTATCAGCGGATGATACAAGGCGAGCAACAGCATGCCGATGAGGCTGCCAAAGATGAGATTGATGCCATCCAGAAGCAGCAGCGCAGTGCTCTTTTGCGCGGTGACGACATCGAGGAAGCGGTTCACCAGCTCCGGCGCATGTACTTCATCCAGCGACTCCGCCTTCACACGTGGCAGCCGATACGCGAGGTCCGCCGCGGTGCGGACAAAAATGCGGCGCTGGATGATATCCGAGATGTAATACTGAAAACCGCTCACCACCGCCTGGAGGCCCAGAGCGCCAAACAGCGCGATGGCAAGCACCACGATGGCCTGCACATACGGTCGCGACTGGCCGCCGAAGGCCAGATTGCTCACCACCGCATCCACCGCAAGCGGCGCGGCGAGATAAAGAATGCCCGAGAAAACCGAAAAGATGAGCAGCGTGACGATGTCCTGCCGCTCCGCCTTCAGGAGCCGGAAAAAGCGCCTCTCGGGGCTGACGTGGTCATGATGCTCCGGGTCCGCGTGGATGCTCATCACATGCGCAGGCCGTTCAGGATGCACGATGCCGGCCTCGACGACCTCGCTGGCATTTTTCAACCCCAGAATGGCCGCCAGGTCGCTGCGGGAAACACTCGTGCGATGCGTGGGATGATCTCCATCCGCGATGCGCACCCGAAACCAACCTGCGAAGGTGACGACGATCCACCGCTGCTCCTTGGTGCTCCAGATGACAATTGGCAGATCCCCCCGCGCATGCCACAGCACCTCCACCAGCGGCTGCCGCACGGGCGAGACCTTCATATAAACCTCTGCCGCCGCAGAAACGAGGCTCGCGAGCGGTTCTGCGTCCGCTTTGGAGACATTCTGAATCGCAATACGGGCGCGCTCGTGATCAAATTCGCAGCCAGTGATGGCGGCGAGTTGTGAGAGGAGTGAGGGGGAGAGTGTCGTAGTCAGGCAGTAGTGGGTAGTGTCAATGTACGATCAATACCACAAGCTGGATGGCGCAAGCCCGGAAAGATCGGTAATTTCCTGATTTTTAGCAGGATTCAAACCATCCCCCATCGGCTCCGCGCCGCACGATCACCCGCCCCTCGTCCTCGATGGCGAAGAGGTGGAGCCAGCCGTTTTCGACGAGCTGGCGGACGCTTTCGTGATTCGCGATGACGGCGTCGATGTCACTGCGGGGGGCTTCGATGAGGACGCTGAGGCGGACGGGCTCGTGCATCCAGGTTTCGCCGTTGTGGACGCTTTGCAGCGGCAGGCCGGACTGGAGGTCGCCGCCGTTGCCTTGCTGGATGCCGAAGGTGCCGACGACGTTATGCGTGACCTTGTTGCCGCTGCCCCAGAGGCGGTTGTTCACGGTGCTGGCGTAGTATTGGAGGTTGATCCAGTTCGCCACGACCATGGGCGCGGTCATGATGAGCTCGAGCGTGCTCTTGGTGGTGTCGGCGCTGTGGCGGTAGTTGTGCAAAAAGACGCGTCCGCCGAGATTGAGCTGCCGCGTGCGCTCGCGGGGCGCGGCGATGAAGGCGGCGTTGCCGGCGAGGCCCCACTCGGGTCGCACCTGCGCCCAGTCGCGGCTGCGCTGATGGATGAGCTGGTCGAGCTCGGCCTCCTCGGCGCTGGCGAGGCCGAGACTGGCGGCGCGTTGCTGGCGGCAGCGTTTCGAGCCTTCCTCAAGCCAGAGCTGGAGCTGCAAAAGGTCGTTCTCATGTGAGAGCGGCACTTTGTCGGCATCGAAAAGCGTGATCGCGTCCGTGGTGGTGTCGTGCAGCGCGGCGATGAAGCGTGTGTCCTGCGGAATGCGGATGCCGTGACCTTCCAGCGCGCTGCGGACCATCAGTTGATTGAGGATGGCGGCGGCGACGCGGGCATTCGAATCGCCGGCATGACCTCCGCAGGCACCGCAATCGAGCCCTGCGGCATAAGGATTGTTCGTGGTGTTGCTGCCGTGGCCGCAGAGCATGACGAGGCGGCTAAAATTCGAGGTGAGCCCCATGTTTTTCAGCGCACCGAGAGCGAGCTGCACCTGGTCCTCCGGCGGGATGCCGGCCTCGGCCTGCGTGTCATCGAGCGGATCGGGGATGAGGCGTTTGTGCTCGTGCAGGTTCGGCGCGGCGCAGGAGGAGCAGCTGTGTGAGTCGTGTTTGCCGAGTTGAAAGCCATCCTTCACGAGTTTCCACGCGAAGCCGACTCCTGCGGCTTCGACGAAGCTGAAGCAGCTCACCGCGGAGGTCTTGAAAGCATTCCACGAGTGCGAGACGCGGCGGCCGACTTGCAGTTTGCGCCGCGCGTCTTTTTCCTGCTCGGGCGTGGCCTGCGGCAGATGCTCGCGGATGCGATACTTTGGCGTGAAGAGCACGGGCACCTGCGAGCTGCCATGCCGCTGGCCGAAGGAGATGTACTCGATGGGCATGCCAAAGAAGCCCGCGAAGCCCATCGTCTCGATTTCCGGCGATGCGGCTTCGAGCGAGCGCCGCATGACCTCGGAGCGCACGTCGATGCAAAACACCACCTGCACGGCGGGGCGCACTTTCGGCTCGCTCGGAGCCTGCGCGGCGCTTTGCGTGATCTTCGTGCAAAGCTCGCGCTGGAAGCCGATTTCGAGCGCGGCATGCCAGAGCAGTTGTTTGTCCTGCGACGCGGCTTTTTCGAAGGCGAAGTTGTGCAGCCACTCGCCTTTGAGATCGGCATCATCGAACTGCCGCGCGAGCTGCGTCTCAAACGCGAGCCGCACCGCGAGCAGGTCGAGCAGCGATTCATCGTGCGTGCCGTGCATCGCCTTGTCGCGCACCTGATACTGCACGTAGCTGCTCCAGCCGGGCAGCGTCATCAAAAGGCGGTGCAGGTAGTCCTCCACCTTCGCCGCAGGCACGCCGAGCAGGTCGAGCATCATGCTGACTGCGTCCGCGGTGCTCTCCGGCAGGCCGCTGACGACTTTGCGGAAGCCTTTGAAGCCGATGAGCTCCGGCGTGGCATCCACCAGCGCCGCCTGCCGCCACGCGGCGAAGAGCGACTGCTTCTTCCACGGCATGCGCCAGGCGGATTGACCTTCGTCAAAGTAAGCCGCGCACCATTTCGAGATCTCCTCGGTAATCAGCGTGCTCCAGCGTCCGCCAAACCGCGTCGTGGCGAGGTCGGCGAGGCTTTGCAGGCACGCGAGCGGTTGCGGCTCGGGATTTTTCAGCCACGCGAGCAGATCGGCGGTGCTGATCTCCGCACTGCTCTGCTGGATCGCAGCGGTGAGATCAGGCGTGGTGATGCGGCCGCTGGCGAACTGCTGCTGAAAGTAATCCACGCTCATGAGCATGCTCTCGTGCGTGACGCGCTGCATGAGGCCGCATACCTCCGCAAACGGCCGGCCGGTGAGACCCACGAAAGGATTCACGACCACAAAACTGTGCAGCGGCCACAGCGGCGGCACGCGCAGGCAGGCATTGCGTGCATGCCGCAGCCAGTTCGGCTTGTCCGCGAGGACGACGGGCTTTTTGATGGCGAGAACTTCGGTCGCGGTGTCGAGGGTGGTGTTCATATAAAGAAGAGGCGTGAGGTGTTTCAGGCGATGAGTTTCTGCGTGATGCGATTGAAGAGCGTGCCGAGGTAGAAGCCGTTGCTGGCATGCACGTAGAGTCGCTGGAAGGCCGGGCGTGAGGCCCAGGCGGGCAGTTGTGACTGGAAGACGAGCACTGCGAGGAAGAGCAGCGCCACAAGGATCATCACCGCGTGCTCCACACCGCTGCGCAGCGGCGCGTAAGCCGGCACGCTGGCCGCGAGCAGGTGCTCAAAGCCCGCATGCAGCGCGAAGCAGGCCGCTGTGGCCACCGCGACGAGACCGATGCCGCGCAGGATGAGCCTTTGCCGCATGCTGCTGCTCCACAGCGTCCACAGCAGGTGGGACATCGCCATGATGAAGACCGCGATGAGCAGCACCTGCACCGGATCATTCGCCAGATCGAAGCTGAACGCCGCCGCGACACCCAAACCAATCGCGATCGACACCGCGAGCGAGCCAAGAACCACCAGCGGATGCGCCGCAGGCCGTCCAACGGGCGTCCACGCCGACTTCGCGAGATTCACCACGCTGCCGCTGCTTAGGAAGGCATGCGCTTTGTAGAGCGAGTGCGCCACGATGTGCATCATCGCCAGCGCGAAGGCCCCGAGGCCGCATTGCAGCATCATGAAGCCCATCTGGGCCACCGTGGACCACGCGAGCGACTTCTTGATGCTCGTCTGCGTCATCATGATCACGCTGGCAAACAGCGCGGTGAAGGCTCCGAGCAGCGCCAGCGTGTTCAGCGCCGTGGAAGATTGCGTCACCAGCGGGCTCAGTCGCACGATGAGGAAACCGCCCGCATTGATGATGCCCGCGTGCATCAGCGCGGAGACCGGCGTCGGCGTCTCCAGCGTGTCCGGCAGCCAGGAGTGGAAGGGGAACTGCGCCGACTTCAGCATCGCCGCTGCGACGAGCAAACCGGCCACCAGACCCGAGTGCGGGCCCGCGGGATTCGCGAAGAGCTCATGAAACTCCCACGTGCCATGCCCGCGCCACACCAGCACCAGCGCCGTGATCATGCACACGTCCGCCAGCCGGCTGATGATGAATTTTTTCCGCGCTGCGATCACCGCCGCCGGCCGCTCGCGGTAGAAGGTGAGCAATTGATGCAAACTCAGGCTCGTGGCGATCCACGCCGCCGTGAAGAGCAGCAGATTGCTCGAAAGCACCAGCACCAGCACGCTCGTGAGCGTCAGCACCAGCCAGCGTGAGAAGGTCGCCTGCCGCGCATCGCCGTCGAGGTAGTTCACCGCGTAGCGCGTCACCACGATGCCGAGAAAACTCACCAACAAGAACATCAGTGCGGACAGCGGATCGACCAACAAAGCGAGTTTCGCAGGTCCCCAGGCCGCGAACTCAACGCGCATCGGCCCCGCCAGTGCCACGCTGCCGGCGAGGATGACTGCTCCAGCGAAAAACAGCCGTGCCACCCAAACCGCGCCCTCCGCAGCCTGCTTCCCGTTTTGCAGCAGCATGCAAAAGGCGATCAAGACGACAAGCAACAGCGGCGTGATCAGATCCGAGGCTTCGAGGAGGGCGGGCGGAGTGAGCGGGGTGGAGTTCATGGGTGGTTTGGCGTTGGACGCCGCCATTTCTGCTCTCCCACCTCGCTTCTCTCCAATTCATGTTTTGCCAATAATCGTTCGCTTTGCTAAAAGCATAAAACCATCAGATGTGGGGCAAATGCTGCCGTATGAACTCTTCAGGTGTGATCGGCTGCGGCTTGTAGCCAGAGCCAGCAAGCGGCTTGAAGTGATGATCGTTCGTGATGACAAAATCAGCGTCTGCCGCGATAGCGCAGTCGGTGAATTTGTTGTCATCTGGGTCAATGGACACAATCTGGAAGTGATAAGAAGGATTCGCTCGCACAAGCATGCCACCACGCTTTTCCGCCAGATCGAGTGCGCGGCTGAATTGAAGCCATCTCAGCCTTCCGCTTCGCTGAGTCAGCATCTCCTGGTATTCGGTGAGAATGTCATTGCTTACAGCCCACTGAAATCGCCGAGCCAGCCAGCCTGCGAAGATTTTGGACAACGGGTGTCCGGCTTTGGATGCCTGGATAAAAACGTTGGTGTCAATGCAGACAATCATGCCGTGAGTCCGCCGCCCAACGCTTTCCGCGCATCTGTGAGAGCTTGGTCAAGATTGTCATACAATCCGGCATCCCAATCCTGTGCCATGCCTTGGGAAAACTCCTGCCACGCCGCGCGCAGCTCAAGCTCCTGCGCGAACTCGTGCAAAACAGCCACTCCCTCGTCCGGCAAACGTTGAATCTGCTCAATGACGTTCTTTCGCAGCACTTCCGGCTTTGGGAGTGCCTGCTTGGTTTTTTGTTCAACGGCGATGACCATGGGGCATTCTATCGCCTCGCTTCGCGGCACGCCAGATGGATTTTTCACATTGGAATCGTTCGTCTGCGTGTCACGGCTGGCATTTTTCGTTCGCTTTGCTAAAAGCATGCCGTCATGGCCTTTTTGAACTACCACCACCTCCGCTACTTCCGCGCCATCGCCCATGAGGGTAGCCTCACAAAGGCCGCGAAGCACCTCAAGCTCTCGCAATCGGCCCTTAGCGTGCAGCTTCGCAGCTTGGAGGAAAATCTCGGCCAGCCGCTGTTTGAGCGAAAACACAAGGCCCTCATGCTCACCGAGGCCGGCCAGATCGCGCTGGAGTATGCCGATTCCATTTTCCGCAGCGGCGAGGAACTCACCGACCTGCTGCAAAACCGCGCCAAACGCAGCCGCGGCTTCCTCCGCGTCGGCGCGGCGTCGAATTTGTCGCGCAACTTCCAGCTCACCTTCCTGCGACCGCTCATCTCGCGTGATGATGTGGAGCTCATCATCCACTCCGGCACGCTGCGCGAGCTTTTGGCCCAGCTCCAGGCCCACACGCTCGATGTCGTGCTTTCCAACACGCCTGTGCGCCGCGATGCCGAGACCGGCTGGCACAGTCACCTGCTCGATGAGCAGCCTGTGAGCCTCGTGGGCCACAAAAAGCGGGGCATGAAGCCCTTTCGCTTCCCCGAGGACCTGCGCAAAACGCCCGTCGTGCTCCCCAGCCTCGAAAGCAGCATCCGCGCGGCCTTTGACGTGCTCATGGATCAAACCGGCATCCGCCCCATCATCGCCGCCGAGGTCGATGACATGGCCATGCTCCGTCTCATGGCCCGCGAAACGAACGGCGTCACCCTCGTCCCGCCCGTCGTCGTTCGTGACGAGCTGGAAAGCGGGGCTCTCGTCGAGCGACATCGTTTCCCCCAGATCAAAGAAGCCTTCTACGCCATCACCCCCAGCCGCCGCTTCCCGAATCCGATTTTGCGGGAATTGATGTCAACGAGGCGCTGACCGGAGCGCGCAGAACATGTGACATTCACCTTCCTGCACACGTTCTGAGGGGTTCAATGTCTGCATTACCTGCTTGGGCCTGCTTTAAATTTATTAGTTCATGAACGAACCCCGCCTCAACTACCACCATCTGCGCCTGTTTTGGGAGGTCGCCCGCGCTGGCAGCGGCGTGGCTGCACCTTTCGCAGCCGACGATCAGCGCACAGATCAAGGCCTTGGAAAAGAACCTTGAATTCCCTCTTGCAACACTGGCTGACAAAAACTTCGCAGACAAAAACAGTCACACCCAGTGGGCCACCTTGCCGAAGAATCCCCGCAGACTGTGCTGAAAGGCTGGTTTACCAGCCAGAACGAGATGTCCAAAACTGATGCCAACTCGAAAAGATAACCCGCAAGCCATGAAGCCCACCCGAGCCAGGCAAACCCAACGTCTGAAACCTGCCCAGGAGGCCGCGCAGGAGTCGAACGAAGCGCGCTTCAGGCTGCTTGTGGAGAACATCGGGGATGTGCTGTGGTTTCAGGAGCTGAATCCCTTGCGCTTTTCCTACGTCAGCCCAGCGTTCGAACGCATCTGGGGCGTGAGCTTGAAGCAGCTTCGTCGGCGTCCGCAGCTCTGGGAGGAGTCGATTCATCCGGAAGACCGGGCGGCGGTGCGCACGGCCCTGCGCCAGTGGTTCAACGGCAAGACACAGGACTACGAGGCGCACTACCGTGTGCTGGGGCGCGACGGCCAGGTGCGCTGGCTGGCGGATCGAGGGATCGTCCTCGGGCGCAAAAACGGCCGACCTTATGAAATCGGCGGCATCGCGCGTGACATCACCGAACGCGAGGCGGCGGAGGCCATGAACCGCCGCCTGGCCGCGGTGGTGGAGACAACGGACGACTCCATTATCACGATGAATCTCGATGGCGTGATCGAGACATGGAACGCGGGCGCGGAGCGAATTTTCGGCTACACCGCAGCGGAGGTGGTGGGCAGGACCGTGGCCTTCATGCGGCCACCGGAGGCCGAGGATGATGAGGCCGTCTTCAAGCGCCTGATCAAACGCGGCCTGCGCATCGACCACTACGAAACCAAGCGGCAGCACAAAAACGGCCAGATCCTGGACGTGTCGCTCACCATTTCTCCCATCATCGACGCCACGGGACGGCTAGCGGGCTTCTCAAAGATCTCCCGCGACATCACGGAGCGCAAGCAGGCAGAGCAGACCATCCTGCGCTTGAACGCGGAGCTGGAGCAGCGCGTGGAGGAGCGCACGGCGGAGTTGCGCGGGCAGATCGCGGCGCGACGGCAGCTTGAGGAGGAAATCCTGCGCATCAGCGAGCGTGAGCAGCGCCGCATAGGCCAGGATCTGCATGATGACCTCGGGCAGCAGCTCGCCGGGGCATGGATGATGGCGGATGTGCTGGCGCGGACCCTGGCCGCGAATGACTCCCCGGAGCAGGAGGCCGCGCGCAGACTGTGCAGCCTGCTCGGCACCTCTCTGAACCACACTCGTGCCCTGGCACGCGGGCTGCATCCCGTGGCACCTGAGCAGGGCGGCCTGGGGGTGGCGTTCAAGAACCTTGCCGAGCGTTCAGAGCATTTGTTTGGCATCCAATGCCGCTTTGAATCCCGCGCCAACATCCTGCTGGAGGACCAGCGCACCGGCACGCACCTCTACCGCATCGCCCAGGAGGCGATTAACAACGCCGTGAGGCATGGCCGCGCGAAAAATGTGCGTTTGAGCCTCTCAAAAGTGCGCGGCAAGGCCGTGCTGCGTGTACATGACGACGGCATCGGCATGCAGGAGCCAGCCTCCGGGCATGAGGGCATGGGGCTGCGCATCATGCGTTACCGCGCCGAAATGATCGGCGGCACCATCGCCATTGACAGCCGCACCTCTTCCGGAACGACTGTGTCCTGCACATTCCCGCTACAGGCCGCCCCAGCCCCACCCGCTCATGCCACCTCCAAGCACCGACCTGCAAGCCCTCAAAAAACGCGTCCTCATCGTTGATGACCACCCGGTCTTCCGCGCCGGGCTCACCGGCCTCGTGAACCTTGAGAAAGACCTCGTCGTGTGTGGCGAGGCGCACGATGCCACACAGGCCATGCGTGCCCTTGAAAGCCTCAGTCCCGACCTGGTGCTGCTGGACATGAGCCTGCCAGGAAAAGGCGGCCTCGAACTGCTCAAAGACATTCGGGCAGGGCACCCGCAGACGCCGGTGCTCATCATCTCCATGCACGACGAGGCGCTCTATGCCGAGCGTGTCATCCGCGCCGGCGGGCGGGGTTACATCATGAAGCAGGAAGGTCCGGAAAAAGTCATCAAGGCGGTGCGCAGGGTGCTCGGCGGCGGCATCTGCGTCAGTGAGAACATCTCAGCTCTCATTCTCGACACCCTGGCCAAACCTGCGGGACAGCAAAAAAAGGCTTCTTCCGTCTCCACACTCACCGACCGGGAGTTCGAGATCTATCGACACATCGGCCAAGGTAGGGAGCCCCAGGGAATCGCTGAAGTCCTGCATCTCAGCATCAAGACCGTGGACACGCACCGCAACCACATCAAACGTAAACTGGGAATCAAGAACAACACCGAATTGGTACACCACGCCACCCGCTGGGCGGCGGATCAGGGGTGACAAGGAAATCCTCCCGGAGATGACACCGGCTCAGCAGTTTACTGAGATTTGAAGAGAGAGTCTGCGCATTGGTGACGGCGGTCAGGTGTGTGATCATATTTTGTGTAAGCGGGTCCACATGCTGATGTGTGTTCCGTCAACATTTCAGTTCGCCAACCCACAAACCCACGCTGTCATGAACACGATGCTCGAACTCTCCAAAGATGCTGATTACGACACCTTCGCGGCCTTCACCATCATCGCTTTCGCCATCGTGGCCAGGTTCTGGCCCGCCATCAGGCGTCATCTCAAACAGGGCCAAATCTAGGAAGATCCGTATCGTGATGGTTGACGTGGCTGTGCGCCATGCTCTCTCGGCATCTTTGAAAAAAGTTACCATCAGTCATTTTGACTGACTTGGGCGGCTGGTCGGAAATTGCAGCACCGCCACAAAGAAGCGTTTTACCCCTCCCATGGCAGGCTGCATGATGAAGTGCATTAACTTCATCATTCCATGATCAGCACACTCCGCCGCGACCTACCCGCCTCCCTTGTTGTATTTCTCGTCGCCGTGCCGCTCTCCCTCGGCATCGCGCTCGCCTCTGGTGCTCCGATCATTGCCGGCCTCATCGGTGCGGTGGCGGGCGGGATTGTCACCGGACTGCTGGCGGGATCGCCGCTTCAGGTTTCGGGGCCGGCCGCGGGTTTGACGGTCGTGGTGGCCGGTTTGGTCGCCAAATTTGGCTGGGAGACGATGTGTTTGATCACGGCTTGTGCGGGTGCGCTGCAACTCGTGCTTGGATGGTTCAAGGTGGCGCGCGGGGCGCTCATCATCGCGCCATCGGTGGTGCATGGCATGCTGGCGGGCATCGGCATCTCCATTGCGCTGGCGCAGATCCATGTCGTTCTCGGTGGGTCGCCGCAGAGCTCGCCGCTGGTGAATCTGATCGGCATTCCGAAGCAGCTCGGCATTCTCAACACCCAGGCGGCGGTGCTCGGTTTCCTCACCATCGCGATCCTCATCATCTGGAAGAAGCTCAAGGTGCCCGCGCTGAAGGCCATTCCTGGCCCGCTCGTGGCCGTGGTGGCCGGCACCGTGGTCTCACTCGTCGTGAACATGGACGTGAAGCGCGTGGATCTGCCGGAAACCTTCGCGCTGACCAAACTCACCCCGCCTGCGGAATGGGGCAGCTTCATCGTGGCAGTGATCACCGTTGCTCTGATCGCCAGCATTGAGTCGCTGCTCTGTGCCGTCGCCACCGACAAGCTGCACAGCGGTGTGCGCTCGAATCTGGACAAGGAACTCAGCGCCCAGGGGGCGGGCAACCTCGTTTCCGGCCTGCTCGGCGGCCTGCCGATCACCGGGGTCATCGTGCGTTCCTCCGCAAACATCATGGCCAACGCCGCCTCGCGTTGGTCGGCCATTTTTCATGGCGTTTGGGTGCTCATTTTTGCCCTCTTCCTCGGTGGGGTCATTGAGCAAATCCCGCTGGCCGTGCTCGCGGGCCTGCTGGTCCACGTCGGCATCAACTTGGTGAATCTTCATCACATCAAGGAGCTGACGAAGCACAACGAGGTCTTCATCTACTGGTCCACCGTGCTCGGCGTCACCTGCGTGAACCTCCTCGCCGGCGTGGGTATCGGCCTGGGCTTGAGTGTGTTCTTCCTGCTGCGCCGCCTCTCCAACACCTCCGTCAAAATGGAGCAACGCGAGGGCAAATGGCATGTGCAGATCAGTGGCACCCTCACCTTTGCCTCCGTGCCGAGGCTGAACGCCGAGCTGTCCAAAATTCCCGCCGGCCACAATGTGGACATCGACCTCGCCGTCGATTTCATCGACCACGCGGCCTTTGAAGCCCTGCATGGATGGCGTGAAAACCACGAGAAGACTGGTGGTCATGTGGACATCGACGAAACCCACGAGGAATGGTACAAGCCCGCTGAAGCAGGCAAGCCGCGCCAGGGCAAATCCCTTCCCGCCGCTGCCAAGGCATAACCCGGCATGACCGACTTCCGCCAGCATCTCGCCCACCAAATCCAGCATGCGGCGCATTTGCTGCCGGCGCAGGGGCCGATTGGCGTTTTCATTCACCACAACACGCTGCATGCCTTCGAGCATCAGACCTTTGATCAGGCGGTGCGCACGGGTTCCCGGGTGTTTGGATGCGAGCCGTATCTTTCGGAGGACCGCTACCGCGAGGAGCTGACTCGCGGGCGCATCCGCTTTGATGAATTGCGTGCCGTTTTGGAGCGTGATCTCGGTGAAAAGGCCGCGCAGAGCGTGCATGGGCTTGCGAAGCGGTTCGATCTGCGGCTCGCGATGCTCCAGCATCCGCTGCGCAGCGGCGACGGACGCGAGCTCGACTGGTTCATGGCGGAAACCGACGCGCTCATCAAGGCGCGGCGCGATGTGGCCGAGATCGAGCGCCGCAGGCTCATCACCGAGACACGGCACTGGGTCATGCGCAGGCTGCGCGGCTCACTGCCTGATGTGGAGAGGCCCGCGTGGATCGACGATCTGTTTCTGCGCTTCAAAGAAACACGCATCGAGGACTGGAGCGACGAGCGCTGGGAGGCCTTCACCATGTCCGCGCTTTGGGAGGTCTGCCGCGAGGGCGTGCGCCTCGCGGGCGGGCGCACACCGGTCACGAAGCCGCTCGTGCGCCATCGTGACCTGCTTCACGCGCTCGGTGGCTCGGACAGCGATCTGCTCGTCAATGACGTGCTCATCCGCTTCTGCTCTGCCTTTCTCGATCAAGGCATCGCACACTGGGCGCTGCCGGAGCGTGATGCGGGTTTCTACACGTCGTTCTGCGCTCTGCATGAGCAAGGCAACGCCTCCTCCGCGTGGTGGATGACCGGTTTGAAGGATGAGGTTACGCGTTTGCAAACCGACAAAGTCACTGCGCTCGCCAGCATCGAGGAATCTCTCACCGCGCTCGGCGTGAAGGCCGATGAGGTCGAAAACTTCCTCTCCGCGACCTTTTTGGCCCTGCGCGGCTGGGGTGGCATGATCTGGCATGTCGAGCAGCGCGCGGACCGCGTGCATCACGCGGTGCCAGAGGGCACGTTGATCGACTTTCTGGCTGTGAGGCTGTTATTGGAGCGTTTTGCGCTCCAAGCCGCCGCGAAGGCATCCCTCGGCTACGCGGGCACTTTGGCCGAAATGCGGGAAAAGCTCGCCGCGCAGCTCCCCTCGGCCATTCCGACCTGCGACAAGCAACGCGCCTTCCTCGTCTTCCAACTGGCGCAAGTGCTCGGCTGGACGCCGGAGCAGCTTTTCCATCTCGAAACCGCCGGCTGGGCCGGTTTGTTCGATGAAGTCGAGGGTTTCGACGAGCTGGAACGCCGCCGCGTGTTTCATCTCGCCTATGAGCATCGTTTCCGCGTGCAGACGCTCGACGCGCTCGCCTCGCGCAAAGGTCGCAGCGTCAAACCGAAGCATCGTCCTTCATTTCAGGCCGTGTTTTGCATCGACGAGCGTGAGGAGTCCATTCGGAGGCATGTCGAGGAGGTCGCCCCAACTGCGGAGACCTTCGGAGCGGCTGGTTTCTTCGGCGTGGTGATGTACTACCGCGGCGCGGCGGCGGCGGACTTCACGCCGCTGTGCCCGGTGGTTGTGCGGCCGCAGCATTGGGTGTCTGAGATCGTGGATCGTCGTCTGCTCGATGAGGAAAAACGCCGCAGCGGCGCGCGGCGTCGTCTCGGCATGGCGCTGACGAGTTTTCATGGCGGCAGCCGCCGGATCGTGAGCGGCGCGTTCTTCTCCGCCGCGTTCGGATTGCTCGCCACGGTGCCATTGGTGGCCCGCGTGGTGTTTCCACGGCTCACGGCGCGGTTTCGCGGCTTTTTTGGCAGCTTCATCGCGCCGCCGCCGGTCACGCGGCTCAAACTGGAGCGCAGTTGTGAAAAGCCATCGCCGGAGGAGGAAGGCCACGGCTTCCTGCCGCAGGAAATGATCGCCATCGCCGAACGCATCCTGCGCGACATCGGCCTCACGACGAATTTTGCGCGTGTCGTGCTCGTGTTCGGCCACGGCTCCACCAGCATGAACAACCCGCACGAGTCCGCGCACGACTGCGGTGCCTGCGGCGGCGGCGTGGGCGGGCCAAATGCGCGCGCCATTGCGGAGATCCTCAACGACTCACGCATCCGCGCCGCCTTGAAGGAGCGCGGCATCGAGATCCCCACCGACACCGTCTTCATCGGCGGCCTGCACAACACGGCGAACGACAACATCACCTTCTCCGACGTGGACCGCGTGCCGCCGACGCATCAGTTCGAGTTTGAGGTGGCCTGCAAGGCCATGACCGAGGCCGTGGAGCGCAACGCGCACGAACGCGCCCGCCGATTCGGCTCCGCGCCGCTCGGACTCACGCAAACCGCCGCGAAACGCCACATGGAAGGCCGTTCCGAAGATTTGTCCCAAGTGCGGCCCGAATGGGGCCACGCCACGAACGCCATCTGCATCGTCGGGCGTCGTGAAAAGACACGCGGCCTGTTTTTGGACCGCCGCGCCTTCCTCGTCTCTTACGATCCCGTTCAAGACGACGCGGATACGGCCATTCTCGCGCGCATCCTGGGCGCGGTGGTGCCGGTGTGCAGCGGCATCAATCTGGAATATTACTTCTCATATGTCGACTCACCCGGCTGGGGCAGCGGCTCGAAGCTCCCGCACAACATCACCGGCCTGCTCGGCGTCATGGACGGCGCGATGAGCGATCTGCGCACCGGCCTGCCGTGGCAGATGGTCGAGATTCACGAGCCGGTGCGTTTGCTCTTCGTCATCGAGACGACGGCGGAGGCCTTTTTGGCGATCATGGAGAAGAACGCCGCGATCAAGACGATGGTCACGAAGCTCTGGGTGCAGGTCGCGCTGATGGACCCGGCCACGGGCGCCCTCAGTGTGTGGCATGACGGCCAGTTCGAGCTTTATCAGTTCCAGGCCGGTCCGCTGCCTGTCGCCGCCTCCTCCAAGGAATGGTACACTGGCTGGCGCGATCACTTGGAGTTCGCGGAGATCCTCGCCGCCATCCCCGCATGAAGTGAACATGAGTGACACCACCCAGCTTCTAACCACCCTCGGTCTGTCCATCGTCGCAGCACCGGTGCTGCTGCTGGCGGTGTTTTTCAGCGTGTTTTTGCTGCACCGCAGGCTGGGTGAGGAGGTCACCGGCAAGCTCATTCAAAGCACGATCTCCATCAGCCTGCTCGCCGCCGTTTCCGCCGCGGTGATCATGTTGTGGCAGCGCGTGCCGCAGCATCCCATCGAGCTCGGCGACTGGGTGATCACGCCACACTACCATCTGAAGTTCGAGTTCGTGCTCGATCTGCTCTCGCTTTCGTATGTCATGCTCACGCTGGTGCTGTGCGCGGTGATCGGGGCATTCTCCACGCGCTATCTGCATCGCGAACCGGGCTACCAGCGCTTCTTCGTGCTGTTTGCCATTTTCCTGCTCGGCATGGTCACCGCGTCGTTGTCCGAAACGGTGGAGACGCTCTTCGCTGGCTGGGAAATGGTGGGCTTGTCCTCGGTGCTGCTGATCGCGTTCTTCCACGAGCTCCCTGCTCCGCCGCGCAACGGGCTGCGCGTGTGGATCGTGTATCGCTTTTGCGATGTGGCGCTGCTGCTCGCGGCCATCTTGATGCATGAAATCAACGGCGCGGGTGACTTTGACCACCTCGTCGGCGAAAAAGCATGGCCCGCGCACGATCCGCTGCTCATCGGGCCGCACTTCACGATGCTCGGCGTGCTGTTTGTAATCGCGGCGGCGGGCAAATCCGCCCTGGTGCCGTTCTCCGGCTGGCTGCCGCGTGCGATGGAAGGCCCGACGCCGTCCAGCGCGGTGTTTTATGGCGCGCTCAGCGTGCATCTCGGCGCGTTCCTGCTGCTGCGCGTGAGTCCGGTGCTCGACAGCTCGATCTGGCTGCAAGCCGCCGTCGTGGTGCTCGGTTTGAGCACGTCAGCCTTCGCGTATCTCGCCGGGCGGGTGCAGAGCGACATCAAATCGGCGCTCGCGTTCGCCTCGCTCACCCAAGTCGGCATCATCATCGCCGAAATCGGCCTCGGCTTCCGCTATCTGGCCCTTTTGCATCTTCTCGGCCACGCCTGCCTGCGCACGCTGCAATTCCTGCGCGCGCCCAGTTTGCTGCACGACCATCACCAGCTCGAAAACGCCATCGGCAGCCGCCCGCATGAGGAAGGCGTGTTGTGGGAGCAGAAACTGCCCTTGAGCACGCAACGCCGGCTTTACCGTTTCGCGCTCGAGCGCGGCTATCTTGATTCGTTGCTCGAAAAGTGCGTCGCGCGGCCTTTTGTGGCCTTCTTCAGAGGTTTGGACGCGTTGGAGACGAAATGGGCAAGGCTGCTCGATGGCGAGACGAAGGCGAAGGAGGCGCCACGCGACCTGTGAGTGAACTTCCCTGGCTGGAACTGACGTTGCTGCTGCCGCTGCTGGGCGCGGTGACGGTGGCCTTTTTCAAAACGCCTGCGGAGGCGCTGCGTGCGAGCCTGGGCTTCTTCATCACCACGCTGCTCACGGCCACGGCAGCTGGCTTTCAGCATGGCTCGGCCGTTTTGAGGCACTTCGCCGTCGATGACCTCGCCGCGCCGATGCTGCCCGTGCTCGCGCTGCTGCATCTGCTGACGCTGCTGGGCACGGCGAAGTCGCGTGTCTCACCGATGTTCTGCGTGCGCCTGCTGATCGCGGCGTTCGTCAGCCTCGCGGCGGTGACATGCCAGACGCCGTGGATGCTCATCGCGCTGCTGGTGCTCGGCGTGCTGGTGCCGCTGTGGGATTTGATGAGCCGTGGCCAGCCGGTGCGCGGCTACCTGATCCACATGGGCCTGTTTGTCGTGTTGCTCGTCTTGGGATGGCGGTTCGCCGGCTCGGACACGGGCTACGCGTTGCTCTTGCTCGCGCTGCTGCTGCGCGGCGGCATCGTGCCGCTGCACGGCTGGCTGCCGACGCTGTTCCAAGGCGCCGCGTATGGCACGGCGATGGTCTTCGTGCTGCCGCTGATGGAGGTGCTGGCCGCCTTACGCCTGCTGCTGCCTTCAACGCCCGAATGGATGCTGAATGCCGCGAGCATCGTGTGTTTGATCACCGCCGTGTATGGCGGCGGCATGGCCATTGTGCAAAACGAGGTGCGGAAGTTCTTCGCGCATCTTTGCCTCAGCCAGACCGCGCTGGTGATGTTCGCCGTGATGCTGCACACCTCGAACGGTCTCACCGCCGCGCTGTGCTTGTGGATTTCTTCCACGCTCTCGCTCGCGGGACTGGCCTTCTCCGTGCGCGCGCTGGAGGCCCGCTTCGGCGCGCTCTCACTGCGGGAGCATCACGGCTTTTATGAGCAGGTGCCCGGCCTCGCGGTTTGTTTCATGATCACCGGTCTCGCCAGCGTGGGCTTTCCCGGCACGATCGGGTTTGTGCCGATGGAACTGCTCATCAGCGGCAGCGCCGACCAGGGTCTCGGCGTGAGTTTCACGCTCGCCACCGCCGCCATGTTCAACGGCATCGCCATCCTCCGTGCCTACTTCGCCCTCTTCACCGGCAAGCGCCCCACCACCTCCGTCTCGCTGCGCAAAACGCCGCTCGAACGCGCCGGCATCATCGTCATCGCGCTCATCGTCTTCCTCGGCGGCTGGTTTTCGCCCGGCGTGGTGGCTTCGCGCCATCACACAGCCGACAAGCTGCTCGAACGAGGGAAGTGAGGTCACCCCCTCCTGGGGTGGGATAGAATACCCTGCGGGGGGGATGGTTTGGCCGGAGGCCGGTGGATAGCTTCGGAGGTGTGTCCCGCATTCCGCACCGCGATCTTTTTTCCTCGTTCATCGTCTCGCTCATCGCGTTGCCGCTGTCGGTTGGCATCGCGCTGGCCTCGGGCGCGCCTGTGAGCGCCGGCTTGATCGGCGCGGCAGTGGGCGGGATCGTTGTCGGCCTGCTGACAGGAGCGCCACTTCTGGTTTCAGGACCGGCTGCGGGGCTGATCCTCGTGGTGGCGGGGATGGTGCCTGAGTTTGGCTGGGAGACGGTGTGTTTGATCACTGCTTCCGCCGGGGTTCTCCAGGCTTTACTGGGGATTTTCAAACTGGCGGACGGCGTGCTCATGATCGCCCCTGCGGTGCTGCATGGTTTGCTGGCCGGCCTGGGTGTCTCGGTTGCGGTGACACAGATGCGCGGCCTGATCAGTGAAACCAACGAGGCCGCGATGATGCTCGGCATCACGACGCTGGCGGTGGCCTTCCTTTGGCAATGGTGGGGCTGGAGAAAAATCCCAGGCACGCTGGTGGCGTCGTCGTTGGTCACTTTGATCTCCGTGTTGATGAAGATGGATGTGGCGCGTGTCCGCATGCCGGAGTCGTCTGTCAGCATGGGGCTGACGCTGCCGGAGAATGCGGACTGGGGCGCCCTGATCGTGGCGGTGATCACGCTGGCTCTTGTCGCGAGCATCGAATCGCTTTTGTGCGCGTCAGCCAAGGGCCGGATGCACGCAGGTGCCCGCGCCAATCTGGACATGGAACTTTCGGCCCAAGGCGCGGGAAATGTCGTTTCGGGGCTGCTCGGCGGCCTGCCGGTGGCCAGTGTGGTCGTGCGTTCGAACGCGAACGTCCGCGCAGGCGCGGTTTCCCGCTGGTCAGCCGTGATGCATGGCCTGTGGGTCTTGTTATTCGCCTTTTGCTTCGGACGCGTGGTGGAATCCATCCCGCTGGCAGTGCTGTCAGGCCTGCTCATGCATGCGGGCTTGAATCTGGTGGACGTGCGGTCGCTGCAAACACGTCAGGACGTGCTTTTTTATGCCGTCACACTGCTCGGCGTGGTGTTGGGTGGTGTGCTGTGGGGCGCGGGACTCGGGACCGGCCTTTCGCTGCTGTTTCTATCTCGTCGGCTGGGCAGAACGGAGGTGCAGGTTGAGCAGAAGAAAGATCGCTGGCATCTGAAGCTCGCCGGCACGCTGGCTTTGGCCTCGCTGCCGGTCCTGAACGAGGCGCTGTCGCGGATTCCTGGCGGAAAGCCGGTGAAGCTCGATCTGGCGCTCGAATATATCGATCATCCCGTCTTTGAGGCGCTGCAACAGTGGCGCGAGCAGCAGGAAGAGTCCGGCGGACAGGTGATGCTCGATGAGTTTCACGAAGTGTGGTTCAAGTCCGCACGCCAGACGCCCAGGGGACAGCGGATTCGCTGCCGCGCGTGATGAACTGAAATCGCTTACTCTTGCGCTGCGTGAACGCCGAATGATGCCTCGATCTCGTGCGCGGCCTCCGCTCGCCAGTGAATCACCGCCGAGGGGAAGAGACCGCCGGCGATCAGAAAAACCATGCAGGCGGCGAGAGGCCAGCGCTCGCGGGGCAACGCGTCGGGGATGCCGATGACATGCTTCGGCAGCACCCCGAGGAAGAGAATGCTGAAGAGGCGCATCAGATTGATGGCGTTGAAGGCGGTGGCGAAAGGCAGGGCAAGACCAAGCCAGGGATGATTCTCCAAAGCGCCGTGAAAGAGCAGATCCTCCGCGCAATAGCCGAGCGTCCCAGGCAGACCAATGAGCGCGAAACCGCAGACGAGGAAGAAGGTGGCAAGACGCGGCGCTTTGGCGGCGAGGCCGAGGTGCTCCGCAGGATCAGAGCTGCCTGAGACGCGCACTTCGAGCACGCGGACGATGCATACGAGCCCTGTCGAAGCGGCTGTGACTACCAGCCAGTGAACGAGCGCCCCGGTGATGCCCTCCGCATTCGCCGTGGCGATGCCGGCCAGGATGAAGCTGGCCTGCGAGACGCACAGCAACCCCAGCATGCGGCGCGGCCGTGTTTCCGCAAAGGAACGGATGCTGGTGATCAGCGCGGTGACGAGCGCGGCGATGCTGAGGAGATCGAGCGCGTGCTTTGCCGCCTCCGGCAGCGCGGCGGCCTCTGATCTGGCGATGAGCAGAGCGCCGAGGTGGCCGTTGAACAACAGCACGGTGGGCAGCAGCGGACCGTGCTCGAAGGCGCTGAGAATCCAGCCATGGAAGGGGAAGACACCTTTTCTCAACACGACGGCGAGAATGAGCATGCCGAAGGCAAGTTTGCCGGCATGGGACAGTTCATCGATCTCCACATGATGCAGAAGCATGATGCAGGTGGTGAGCGCGACAGCGCTGACGATAAGAAACCCCTGCGAAAGCCTCTGGCTGCGATCCGTGCCGAACATGCGCAGCACAAAGGGCAGACTGGTGAGCCACCAGCCCACGGCGAGCACCGCGAGATTTGCCGCGCCATAGGCGGTCTGCGTGGCAGCGGACAGAAGCAGCATGCCGGACACGGCACGGCTGCCAGCGTCGCGTTTCGGCGCGAGGATGAGAACAAGCAAGGTCAGCGCGGCAAAGAAGGCCATCGGCGCGGCATCGAGCGCGTCGGCCTCGAACCAGTGCAACAGTGGATCAAACAAACGCGCAACTCCCGCGACAGCGACTTCACGCGCGGAGAGCCAAAAGCTGACAAAGGCGGCCAACGCCGCCGTGATGGCAACGGGACGTGCGTTCTTGACCCAAAGCGACACCAAGGCCCCTGCGAGGAGAGAACCGATGCCGAGTGTGATAAAAGGAGCGGCGAGCTGCTGCATAAGGTGGATCAATGAGCGGGTGAGCGGACAGGTTCGGCCACTGGTGGCTGCGGCGCAGGTTTGGAGACGAAGCGCGGTTCAAACACGGCGAGAAGCTGTGCCAGGCGGACGGCAAGCATGACGATGAAGCGATCCACAACAGCATCGTAGAATCCACGGCCCAACGCGATGCGGTAGAGGGCGACCTGGACATGTTTTGGCAGCAGGGACTCGTAATGCTCGCCAGTGGGGTCGATCTGGCCGCCAGCGGCGGCGTGGACGCGATTGTAGTCGCGCAGCATCGAAGGTGAGCGCAGGAACTGCAGCGTGCGAAGCACGGCGTGGCTGATGAGGTGGATGATGGCAAAGGTGGTCCAACCGAGGCCGATTTCGGCGAAGATGAGGCCGAGCTGTGTCTGCGAGGCATAGGCAAGCGAGGTCTTGGCATCCGCGCAGGTGCGGTGGACGAGCGTGCCGAGCACGGCTGTGGTCAGGCCGATGAAAATCACGAGACCGGTGGCGATCTTTGAATAGTGCAGCAGCGGCTCGATGCGCAGCAGCAGATAAGCGCCCGCATGAATGGAGATGGCGCCGTAAAACACCGCGCTGGACGGAGTTGGGCCTTCCATGGCACGCACCAGCCAGCCGCAGAACGGCCCCTGCGCTGATTTGCCGCTGGCGGCGAAGACGAGAAGCACGGCGACGACCGTGGCAGCCGGACCGTCGAGGTTATTGACATGACCGGGCCACTCCCCCGAGAACATGCCGTTCCAAGAGGCGGTTTTGAACCAGTGATGAGCCAGGAAAACGGCAAGCAGCATGAACAAGTCCGCCACGCGGTAGATGCCGAAGACGCGCAGCGCGTTCCGCACCGGATCTGGCCGGTATTGGAAGAAGCTGATCAGCAGGACCGAGGTGATGCCGACAATTTCCCAACCCGCCAGCAGCAGATCGAGCGAATCGGCCATAAAGACGAGCAACGCCCCAAAGGTGAACAAATGCAGCAGCAGGAAGAAACGGTGGAAGCCGGGATCGCGGTGCAGATAACGCACGCTGAAGGCACCAACGATGCCTGCGAGGATGATCGTGATGCCCACGATGGGCAGCGAGAGACGATCCAGCAGGATGGTGAGCGGAAAGTGGTAATGCGAGACGCTGAACCAGTCTCCCAGCGAGACTCGTATGGAGTGCATGTCCGTCTGCCACATCTTCCAATAGATGACGCTGACGACGAGCGTGAGAAAGACATACGCGCCCTTGGTCAGGCGTGACATGGCCCGCTCAGGGATGTCGCCACCAAGCAGCCAGACAAGGCTCAGCATGAGAAACAAGACACCGGGTGTGGCGATGAGTGCGAGTGATAGTTTTTCGAGGGACATGCGAATGGAAATCAGGCCGCCCTGGCGCAATGGGGATCGATGCGAGCGAGCGGAAGGTGTTCCGATTTTCCGCGATACCAGGTTCGTGAGTTCGGGGTGACGGGGAGCGGCTCTTCGTCGCCGACGAGCGGCTCGAAGACGTCGTTGCCGCGGTAGATTTCGATGTGGCCGTCATCGGGGTCCATGGTGGCGATGCGGATCCAACGATTGCAGACGAACTCAACGAGTTCGCGGCTGGCTTTGATGACGCTCATGAGGCGCTGCGGCGTGGTTTCGACGATGAAGAGGATACGCACCGGTTCGTGCAGCTCGACCGTCTGCACGGGAAGTCCGGTGCGCAGGTCACCCTGAAAGCCGTTCATGACACCGACGAGGCCGGTGATGTTATGGGGCAGCTTGGTGCCGCTACCGTAGGCTTCGTTATCGACCGTTGAAAAGTAATACTCGAGGCTGATGCCGCCGCAGACGGGAATGACCGCGCCGAGCACACGGGCGAGCGCCTGATTGTCCGGGTCTTTCGTGGCATCATAGCTGATGAGGAAGGCGCGGCGGTCCATGAACAGGCCGTGGGTATGCTCACGGCGGCCCACATAGGCCACGGCATTCGTGCAATGACCGTACTCAGGTCTCGGCTCGGCGATGTGCTCAGAACGCGCCTGCACATGACGCAGCGCACGCTCGCCACGAATTTCATTTCCGGCAGTGCCGAAGCGGCGCACGCGTTCGTCGGCGTTGAGCACGCGCGCCTTGTCGATCGACTGTCGCACGCGGTTGAGATCGCCGTGGTGGTCCTCCGGCATGAGATCGACATCAAAGAACTCGATGTCGTCGCTGCAAGTGTCGTGGTAACCGCCGATGAACCAAGTATCCTCGGGAATGATGATGCCTTTCTCACGCAGCGCGGCGCGGACACCGGGGCGATTGGCCATCATGGCAAAGATGCGGGCGTTGGGCGCGCCGGTGCGGCCACCGCAGGCACCGCAGCAGTAGGCGGACTCATACGGATTGTTCAAACTGGTGCTGCCATGGCCGAGGATGACCACAAGCCGCGCATGCGCCTTGTGCAAACCGGCAGGTCCGAGCACGGAATAAACGCGGTCGGCCATCTCCGGCTCGGTAAAGCCGGTGACGAGCCCGCTGGTGGCATCGCGCGAGGCTTTGTCATCACGCATGAACGTGACCTCCGTTCTCGGTTCCGGGAGGAACGCGCGATTGAGGCGCTTGATGAGTCGCCCATAGGCACGCGGGCTGAGCACACGAAAGACCAGCGGGAAAAGCGAAAAGAATCCAAGCAGCGCGGTGCTGATCCAGCCGCGTACGAGTGTGCGGGAGGAGATGAAGCCGTTGCGCGTGATCTTGGCCCATGCACGGCGCAGCCACTGGCGCTTCTCATGCAGATGCGCATGCTCGTCCACGGCGACCTCACGCACGGAATGACCGGGTTTCACCACCACGGGACAGAGGGAAACGCCACTGGCATCGTCAATGCCCGCGTAATCAATCGCGACACCAAAAAAGCCGGCGGCGCCGACGGTTTCCATGCAGGAATCGACTTCCTCGAGCGCCCGACGGAAGGATTCCTCACGCTCGTCAATGCAGAAGACGACCTGCGCGGCGAGCCGGTCGTATTCCGGCTGCGTACGCGGCAGGGCGCGGTGTTTGGCCAGGGGAATGAGGATGCCGCGCTCATGACGGCGCTCGTAGGCGAGATGCAGCAACCGGCGGCGCTCGGTTTCGTTGCAGGCGGCGATTTCGTGGGCGAGCTGCTCAAACATCTCTTCGGGCAGGGCGGCGATCACATTGCCCGGCAGGCCGATGAGCTGCGCGGCATCGAAAAACCGCGCCACGGGCGTGAGAGGGTCCATTTTCAGCGGTGTGACCGTGATGGCGCGCCAGGTGGAGGTGTCGTCCATCAGATCCTGCACGGCCACGAGCGTGTAAGTGAGGCGCAGGGCGAGAAACTCCATCAGCGAGCATTTTACACGATCATGCGGTGCCAGTGTGACATCGTTTTCCAGCATGCGGATCATGCCGGCCCAGCCGCGCAGCGCGAGAAGCTCCGCCGTGATGAATTCATCCCAATCACCGGGAAGCACGGCAAGGCGCTCCAGCGTGTCGAGCACGACGTCTTCCGCGTTCATGCCTTTCTCCTCCTGGCGTAGGAATTCGGCGCGCACACCGCTGAGATGACGGCGGTAGATGGAAAGTGGCTGCGACATGATGCGCCGCGAAGCGACGAGCAGCCCCTCCTCGCGCAACGGCATCGGCCAGTAGGCGATACCTTGGTCGAGATAGGCACCGACCAGGCGGATGAGCGGCGGATGAACGATACGGTCGAGATCCACGCCCTTCGCGGCGAGGATGGCCTCATGAGGACGACGCGGGCGGTGCGGCGCGGGCGCGGCTTGGGGCCTCACGCGGGCAGCACATATGTCCCAGAGCTGCCGCGGTGTGTCGCCAGTGAGCAGATGGGCGGAGGCGGGCGGCAGATCGC
Source organism: Verrucomicrobiaceae bacterium (assembly GCA_015075365.1). Classification (GTDB taxonomy): domain Bacteria; phylum Verrucomicrobiota; class Verrucomicrobiia; order Verrucomicrobiales; family Verrucomicrobiaceae; genus Prosthecobacter. The sequence goes on along the minus strand of JABTUN010000001.1, from coordinate 992,915 downwards.
TCCTGAAGCGCTGGAGCCAGTCGCCCTCCTCGATTTGCCAGGCGATGTCGAGACCGTTCACGCGGCGAACGCCTGGAATGAGCAGCGCACGACGCAGTTTGCGCCGTGTGAGCCGGCCCGGGATGATCTCCGCGTCTGGCTCACGATTGAGCACATCGTCGATGTCTTCATCGAGGATTCTGCCCTGCTCACGGGCTTTTTGATACTCCTCCTCGGAAAGGAACGGTTCCGCCTCGAAAAGCTGCGCTGCCTCGATGACCGAATTTTCAAAGCCCTGATGCTGGAAGGCGTGCAGCGTGTTGTGATGAACAAACACGCCGATGGGGCCCTGCGTGGGCAGGTAGTGCGCGGCGTGGTCGAGGACATGCCGCAGGCGTTCGTGGCGTTCATCCACCGCACCTGACGGCGGCACATGATCGTGACAGCCGCAGGTTTCGGAATGGGAATGCGTGGCGCTCATGAATGCTGGCAATTAACGCCCCGTGCCGCAGGCCTGCCATCCCTTCGACAGGGGGTATTTGTCCCCGTTGGAGGGGAACCCGGCGGCCCATGCACAGAATTACCCCGCAGAGGGGACGGCGGCGGCAGGCAGAAGAGGCGTGATTGCCTGCACGCGCCGGCCTTTGCCAAAGCGGTGATGGCCGCGGCTTCCTAAACACCCCCAACTCATGAAAAACCTCCACCGGCTCATTCCACGTCTCTCCCTCGCCGCCAGCCTTGCGCTGACGGCGTTTTCGCCCGCGCAGACTTCCACGACGAACATCGCCGCGGCGTCAGCCCTCGATACGAATCCGCTGAGCTTCGCCAGCGGCGCGCTCGTCTTCGACACGCAGTTCAACACGCGTTTTGAGGCCCGCGAGAACAACAATGACTTCGACAGCAGTGTGAATTCACCGACGGACGCGTCGTGGCTGCTCACGCGTTTCCGCTTCGGGGCGCTCTACAAACCTGTGAGCTGGTTCAAGGCGTATGTTCAAGGCCAGGACATCCGCGAACTCGGCGGCAGCCGACCGAACAATGTGGGCACCTTTGGCGCGGATGGCGATGACACCTTCGACGTGCTCCAGGCCTGGATCGACATTGGAGATGACGCGAAGGGCCTCAGCCTCCGCGCAGGCCGCCAGCCTTTCAATTTCGGCGACCAGCGTCTCCTCGGCAACCCGCAGTGGCTGAACTCCACCCGCGCCTGGGACGCCGCGCGGCTGCACTGGGCGGCGGACTCCTGGACGCTCGATTTCTTCACCGGAAGCCCGGTGACCTTCATCAACAACCAGTGGAACAAGTCCGACTGGCTCAACCGCGATGAGGGCCGCAACGCAATCGACAGCGGCGTGTACTTTTCCTCAAAGTCCCTCATTCCCTGGCAGAGCACGACGGACTTCTACGTCATCAACCAGCAGCTCAACAAACTGCCCGGCGCGGCCGGTGCGCCGCTTGGTGTTTCCGGCCGCACCAACGTCTGGAGCTTCGGCACGCTCATGAAGGGCGATTCAAAACAACTCAATCAATGGGACTATGAGCTGGAAATGCTGGCGCAGATCGGACACGCGGCCGGATTAAACCACCGCGCTCTCGCAGGCCACTGGGGTTTTGGTTACAACTTCACTGGACCGTGGAAACCCCGCCTCGGCTTCCAATACAACTACGCCACGGGTGACAAAAACCCGAACGACGGCAAAAGCACCACCTTCCAAAACTACTTCCCCGGCAACCACGCGCTCTACGGCTTCATGGACACCACCGCGTGGATGAACATGCACAATCCGCAGCTCAATTTTTCCATGCAGCCGACGGACAAGCTGAGAGTCACCTTCGACGTGATGACTTTCTGGAACGCCACGAATGCCGACGCATGGTATGGAGCGAACACCGCCACCACCGTGCGCCCCGTGAACGCCGCCGTGCAGGGGGCCAGCAAGTATCGCGGCACGGAATTGGACGTGAACGCGTGGTACAAGCTCAATTCCCACGTCTCCCTGCAAACCGGCTACGCCTTTTACCTCGCGGGCAGCTACCTGGCGAAAACGGGTGCCAGCGACAACGCCCACTTCGGCTATGCCCAAATGACGATCAACTTTTAGCCCTGCCGCCCCCCTCGGCCGGGAGGAACAATACCCTGCCGGGGGGATGTTTTTCTGGAACGCAACATGCGTCATTAGAAGAGTCCTCATCATACCACGCCCCATTTTATGTCAGCTCCAGCTCCCATCACTGCCCTCGCAGGCCCAAAACCGGTTGGCAACCTCGCCGGCTTCAAAAGCCACCTGACCCAGGACATGCTCTCTGGCTTCCTCGTGTTCCTCATCGCGCTGCCCTTGTGCCTGGGCATTTCCATCGCCTCCGGCGTACCACCCATCGCGGGCATCTTCACGGCGGTCATCGGCGGCATGCTGACACCGTTTTTGAGCAATTCCGAGCTGACCATCAAAGGCCCTGCGGCGGGCATGATCGTGATCGTGCTCGGCACCGTGCAGGAACTGGGTTATGAGAAAGCACTGGCCGTGGGGGTGGTGTCTGGCGTGATTCAAATCTTCTTCGGCGCTCTCCGGCTGGGAACGCTGGGCGAGTTTTTCCCCGTCGCCGCCGTTCACGGCATGCTCGCCGCGATCGGCGTGATCATCATTTCCAAGCAGGCGCATGTGGCGCTCGGCGTGGCCGCGCATGCCAAGGAGCCGCTGGAGTTGCTCGCAGAGATCCCGCACAGCCTCATGAACATGAATCCCGAGATCGCGCTCATCGGCGGCATCTCGGTGCTGCTGCTGTTTGGCCGGCTGCTCATCAAAAACAAAATCGTGCAGGCCGTGCCGGGTCCGTTGGTCGTGCTGCTCGTCGCCACGCCGCTGGCCTTCTACTTCGACATCCAGCACGAGCACATGTACCAGTTCCATGGTCATCAGTACGCCGTGGGGCCCAAGCACCTCGTCTCCCTGCCAATGAACCTGCTCAACGGCATCCATGGGCCGGATTTCTCCGCCATCACCTCCGCTGCCAGTCTGAAATGGATCGTGATGTTCGCGCTCGTCGGCACCCTGGAATCACTGCTCAGCGCCAAGGCCGTCGATTTGATCGACCCCTGGCAGCGGCGCACGGATCTGAATCGTGACCTGCTCGCCGTGGGTGTGGCGAACACGCTTGTTTCCTTCATCGGCGGCATCCCGATGATCTCCGAGATCGTCCGCTCCTCCGCCAATCGCAACAACGGTGCCCGCACCCGCTGGGCGAACTTCTGGCATGGCGGTTTCCTGCTGCTCCTCGTTGCCAGCGTGCCCTGGTTGCTGAACAACATCCCGCTCGCCGCGCTGGCCGGCATGCTCGTCTTCACCGGCTACAATCTCGCCTCGCCGAAGGAGTTTTACCACATGTGGAGCATCGGCAAAGGCCAGCTCGCGGTCTTTCTCGTCACCATGATTGTCACGCTGGCCACGGATCTCCTCATCGGCATCGCCGCCGGCATCATGGTGGAGATTTTTCTTTCCATGTGGTTCGACGTCACCCTCAAGAACCTCTTCCACCCCTACGCTGAGGTGCATCATCCCGAGGAGGCCGATCATCCGGTCGTGAAGCCCAGGAAAGCCCTCGTTTTCAGCAACTGGCTTTCCCTCCGCAAAAGGCTCCTCGCTCTCCGCCATCATCCCAAGGTGCAGGTCGATCTCTCTGACTCACACTTGGTGGATCACACCACCTTGAAGAAGCTCCACGAGATGGCAGACGACTGGAAGCTCGAGAACCGTGAGCTCATCCTCGCCGGACTCGATGATCATGAGCCTGTTTCCGCCCATCCCCAGGCCGCGCGTGTGCTGAAGCCGAAGAAGTGAGGCCGGCAGGGCGTTAAAGTGTGCCCTGCATGCTCAAAACCATCTTCTGCCTTCTGCTTTCGGGCGGCCTTGCCATCCATGGGCTCGCCGCCGACCAGTCCGACTCCAACAGCAACCTCTGGCTCAATTACGTCGGTGATCATCCCATCGGCGATGGCCCCTGGGGGCTGCATCTCGAAGCCCAGGTGCGCCGTGCCGACTATGGAGAAAACTGGCAACAGCTTCTGCTGCGTCCCGGCATCAACTACACCCTGAGCCCCACGCTCAGTGTCAGCGCCGGTTATGCATGGGTCGAAACATATCCGTATGGCGACATCCCCGTCGCGGCTGATTTTCCCGAGCATCGCCTGTGGGAGCAGGTCGTTGTCTCGCACAAGGCGCTGGCACTCGACTGGACCCATCGTTTCCGGCTGGAACAGCGCCGCATCGGCGAAGTCAACGCGCTGACTGGCGATGTGGTGAACTGGCGCTACGAAAACCGCATCCGCTACATGCTTCGCACCACCATCCCGCTCAGCGATGACAAGAAATGGTATCTCGCCCTGTGGGACGAGCTCTTCTTCAACTTCGGCTCCAATGTCAGCATGAATTATCTTGATCAAAACCGCGCATTCATCGGCATCGGGCGTCAGTTAAGCGACACGACGAAGCTGGAGATCGGCTTCATGGAACAGACCGTCCAACGCCGCGGGGGCAACGTGTGGGAAAACAACCACACCATCACCGTCTGGCTCACCTCGAAGTGGCCGTTCAAGTTTTGATGCCTACCGGCCTATAGACGACTCGTTTGCACCTGCAAAAGCGCGCATCATCACGCCCGTTTGAAAATCGAGAATCGATCTGCGAAGGAGATATTCGTAGCGAGTCGTGGTCTGGTTGATTTCGGCGGCGGTGAGGGTGAGCTGGGCTTGGCTTAGCTCGACGACGCTGCTGCTGCCAGCCTGGAAGCGGGCTTCGGCGAGGCTGTAGGCCTGGGCGGACTGCTCGCGGAGCTTCGCGGTGATGTTGAGGCGTTCGAGGGCGTTGGTGGCGTTCAGCCAAGCGATCTGCACGTCGCGGGTAATGGCGGCTTCCTGATCCTTCAAGGCTTGCTCGGCGGCTTGGGCGCGGAGTTCGGCCTCGTTTTGACGGGCGGTGTTGAGTCCGCCGGTAAAGAGCGGCCAGGTGAGCACGACACCTGCGGCGGCGTAGTTTTGATCGAGGGAGCGATCACGCCAGGGCATCGTGCCGGCGGTGCCTTGCAGGGTGAGGCGCGGACGGCTGAGAGCGTTTTCGGCTTTGACGAACTTTTGAGCCGCGTCGCGCTCCAGGCGGAGCTTGGCGAGCTCCGGGCGCAGATTGAGCGCCATTTGGATGAGGCCGTCGGGCTTGGAAGGCAGTGCCACGGGCTGCTGGGGCGAAACAACGTGGTATTCGCTGTTTTCGGGGTCGAGCAGCAGGCGGGCGAGCGTGGCGTGGGCGGATTTGAGGTCGTTTTGCGAACGAGCGAGCAGCAACTCGGCGTCCCTGGCGTTTACTTCGGCAAAGCTGACGTCGATGGCGGACTTGAGCTGGTTTTTTTGCAGCGAAACAGTGTTGTCACGCAGCAGTCGGCGGGTTTTGACGGTTTGTTCGGCGACGCCAAGCAAGGCCTGCGCCTGGAGGATGGCGTAGCAGGCGGCGTCGGTTTCGAGGAGGATCTGGGCGCGGGTGAATTGGGCGTTCTTCGCCTCAGCCTCGGCTCTGAGGCGTGAGCTGGCGGTCAGATTGCTTGTTCGGCCGAAGTCGGTGATGAGCTGTGTCACATTCAGCGCGCCGGAGGCACGATCATAGACGCCTGCAAGCTGGAGGGCATCAGTGGAAGCACGAATGCCGCCGGTGTGCTCGCTGGTGACGACACCGGCGGCGATGCCCTGCACCTGCGGCAGATAAGCGGCGCGGTTTTGCTTCACGATCTCCTCGGTGGCACGTACGGTGAGATCAGCGGCATTGATGCGCGGATGCCGTTTCAAAACAAGGGCGCGGGCCTCACCAAGGCTGAGCGTGCGCGGTTTGTCGCCTGCGTGGGCGGCGATTGCCGCGAGGAGGAAGGTCAAAACGAGGCGTTTCATGAGGGAACAGCAGCGATGGATTCACGACGACGATGCGCGATGAGGTAAGCGGCGGGCACAACAAACATCGTCAGCACGACGGACACGCCGAGTCCGCCGATGATGGCGCGGGCGAGCGGCGCGTAGGCCTCGCTGCCAGCGCCGAGCGCAAGCGCCATGGGCGCGAGACCGATGAGCGTGGCGAGCGAGGTCATCAAAATGGGCCGCAAACGCACGCGACAGGCGCTGACGACGGCATCGAGCAGCGGCATGCCGTCCCGCAACTGATGCCGGGCGAATTCGACGATGAGGATGCTGTTGGAGACGACAATGCCCATCATCATGACCACGCCCATGAGCGACATGACGTTCAACGTGGTGCCGGTGAGCCAGAGCGTGAGCACCACGCCGATCAAACCAGTCGGAATGGCCAGCAGGATCAGGAAGGGGTCAAGGAAGGACTGAAACTGCGCGACGAGAATCAAATAGACCAGCACCACGGCGAGAATGAGGCCTAGACCGAAGGTCTTGAACGATGCGTTCATGTTCCCCACGCTGCCGCGCAGGTCGATCCTGGCACCGTCGGGCACCTTGGTCTCCGCGAGGATTTTTTCGACGCCCTTCATCACCCGACCGACGTCCTCGCCCTCCGGAGCGACGAAGAGATTGATGATGCGGCGGATCTGATAATGCGTGATCTCGGTGGGGCCGAGCATCGGCTCCAAAGTGGCGACGGCATCAAGGCGCACGGATTTTTCCATGCCGGGGCCGCGGATCGGGATCGCACGCAGCATTTCAAAGTCCTTCACATGATGATCGGGATACTGCACGGTGAGGTAGTAGTCGTTGCCGCTCTTCGGATCGGCCCAGAACGTCGGCGCGATGAGGCCGTTCGACATGAGAGCGGTGATGACGTTGTGCGTGACCTCCTTCGGGGTGAGGCCGAGCTCGGCGATGCGTTTTCTGTCCAAGTCCATGCGGATGGCCGGGTAGTCCATGTCCTGTGGCACGAGCACATCGCTCACGCCGGGGAGCTGGCGGATCTTCGCGGCCAGCTCGGACGCGGTCTTGTGCGTGGCCTTGATGTCGCTGCCGCTGATCTGGATGTCGATGGGCGTGGGCTGGCCGAGGTTCAGCACGGAATCAACGAGGCCGCCGGACTGGAAGAAGGCGCTGACGTGTGGCAGCTCGGAGCGGATGCGCTCACGCACGCGCCGCATGTAGTCGTAGCTGCCGACGTGGTGGTTTTCCTTCAAGCTGACCTGCACGGTAGCGGTGTGCTGCGCGCTGTTTGGATTGAAGATGGCGGAAAAGTCGGCGGTGATGCCGATGTTTGCCACGACGATGTCGAGGTCTTCCTTCGCGACGACCTCATGGCAGATTTTTTCGACCTGCTCGACGAGTTTTTCCGTCACTTCGAGCCGCGTGCCGCTGGGAGCCTTCAAGCTGATGTAAAACTGCCCCGCGTCCGTGCGCGGAAAGTAGGCGAGTCCAATGCGCGGCAGCAGCAAGGCGGAAGCGCCGAGCGCGGCCGCCAGCACGATCAAAATGAGCGACGGAGCCTTCAAGGCCGTGCGAAGCAGGCGCTCGAAGAGGTTCAACATGCCGTCGAAGCGGCGGTTGAACCACGCATTGAATCCTTTGGCATCAGGCGAGCCGTGCGGCTGCACTTTTTTGATCCATTTCGCGCAAAATAGCGGCACCACGGTCATCGCGACGAGATACGAGGCGAGAATGGAAAGCACGACCGCCAGCCCGAGCGCCTGGAAGAGGTAGCGGCTGGCACCGGAGAGGAAAATGACCGGGAAGAACACCACCGCCGTGGTCAACGTGGCGGCGAGCACAGGCAGCGCCACCTCGCGGCCGCCCTTCTCCGCGGCGACCTCAGGCGTCTCGCCGTGCTCCATGTGGCGGAAGATGTTTTCCAGCACGACGACGGAGTCATCAATGAGCCGCGAGAAGCCGAGCGCGAGGCCGCCGAGGATCATCGTGTTGATCGTGCCGCCGCCGAGCGCCAGCGCGATGAACATGGCGAGTGCTGAAAGCGGAATCGACAAAAACACCGCCACCGTGGCCCGCATGGAGCCGAGAAAGATCAGGATGAGCACACCGGTGAGCACGAGGCCGATGCCGCCCTCATGCACCAGATTTTCGATGGCCTTTTTCACGAACATCGACTGATCAAAGACGACATTCGTCACGAGCTGTTTCGGCACATCGACCAGGTTTTTCAGCACGTCCTTCACGCCCTCGACCACGGCGATGGTGTTTGCATCGCCGCCCTGCTTGAGAACGGGCTGGTAGGCGGAGCGCTGGCCGTCCACACGCACGATGTTGTATTGCACCTGCGAGGCGTCTTTGGCCTCGCCGATGTCACCGACGAGCACAGAGGACTGGCCCACCGTTTTGAGCGGAATCCGGCCGATGTCCGCGATGGTATCGACCTGCGTGTTCGCATAGATGTTGTAGTCAAAGGGGCCGATGCGCACATCACCGGCGGGCAGGATGAGGTTCGAGTCATTCACCGAGCGCACCACGTCCATGAGGCTCATCTGATGCGCCTCCAGCTTCAAGGGATCGACATAGATCTGAATCTGCCGGTAGCGTCCGCCGAAGGGCTGCGGCACCGCCGCGCCGGGCACGACGGCCACTTGCGTGCGCACCTTGTAGTGACCTGTGTCGCGCAGTTGCGCCTCGTTCATCCCTTCACCCTTGAGTGTGATCAAACACACCGGCTGGCTGGAGGCGTCGAATTTCAGCACCACGGGCGGCAGGGTGCCCGGTGGCAGCCTTCGCAGCTCCGCCATCGCCAGATTGCCGATGGAACTAACCGCCGAATCCGCGCTCGTGCCTGGCTGGAAGTAGATTTTGATCAAGCTCGCTCCTGGCAGCGAGCGCGACTCCATGTGGTCGATGCCGCTGGCGAGCGTGAGAAAGCGCTCCATGCGCGCAGTGAGATCCTGCTCGATCTGCTCCGGCGGCATGCCGGGATAAAACGTGGCCACGATGACCACGGGCATCTTGATCTCAGGAAAAAGATCGACCGGCAGCCGCACGAGGCTGGTGATGCCCACCACCAGCGTGGCGAGGCAGGAGACGATGATGAAATAAGGATAGCGGAGGGCGAAACGCGTCATGTGGGGTCAGTCTTCGGTTCCTCAGTTGAAAACGCCGTGAACAGCATCGCGCAGCTTGTCCACGGTCACGTTGCCAGCCTTGCACAGCTCCAGCACGCGGCGTTCGCGTTCGATGATCTCGGCAGCGGCCTGCGGAATCGCGGCCGCGATGTCATGCGGCACGGAAAGCACGCCATGAACGTCGGCATGCAGCAAGTCGCCAGGCTTGACCTCCAGTCCGCCGATTTTCACCGGCGTGCCAAACTCCACGACATGCACATAGGCATGCGAGACAGAGACGTGGTTCGCAAACAAGCGGAAGCCGCTGCCCGAGATCGCGGGCAGGTCGCGCACTGAGCCATTCGTCACCGCCGCCACGCAGCCGAGCGCCTGCAAGATGGCCGCGTGAACTTCGCCGATGAAAGCGCCCGTGCCGGGCTTTTCATCCACGTCCTCGATCACCACGATGCGCGGTCCGGGGATGGTCAGGATGTGGTCCCACCAGTCCGTGCGATCCACGAAAGTGCCGCCAGTGATCGGCGGGCTGGAGCAGCGGATGCGTGCCGTCACCGCATGGCCCACCAACGGTGCGTCACAGCCCGTGAGGCAGCGGATGGAGGAATCCGCATAGCCTTCGTTGCGCAGGCGCAGATTGAAGGTCTCGATGGCATTCGCCACCGTGCAGGTATCGAGGGCTTGCAACGCCTTCAGAGCTTCAGGAGAGATCGGCGTCTTCATTTCTTGTCGAGGGTCGGCAGTTCGACTTGCTTCGGCTGCACGCTCTGACCGTGGCTGAACTGCGCACGGCTGCCGACCATGACGAGATCGCCCTCGGCAAGGCCTTTGATGACTTCGAGATGCGTGGGCGACTCCGTGCCCACCGCGATGTTCCGCTCCTCGATCTTGCCGTCTTTGATGAGATAGACGCTCGCAGTGCTCTTGTCCCGCGTCACAGCCTCGACTGGAAGCACCAGCGCGTTGTTCCGGCGATCGATTTTGAGCATCACCGTGGCATAGACGCCCGCGATGAGGCTGCGGTCCGGATTTGGCAGGTCGATCTGCGCCTCCATTGTGCGCGTGGACGTCTCCACTTTCTGCGAGACGCGGGTGATCTTCGCCGAGAACTTCTTCGTGAGTGACGGAATGCTAATCTCCGCCTCATCGCCAACCTTAACGCCCGCCACATACGAAACCGAGACAGGAAACGCCACGCGCAACAGATCCACCTGCGATAGCCGCACCAGCGGTGCTGTCCCGGAGCTGGTGCCCGCCTGAATGAGCGCCCCTGGGTCCGAATAGCGCCGCGTGATCACTCCTGCGAAGGGCGCGGAGATTTTTGTGTAGTCCAGCATCGTCTGAAAGCGGCTCTTGCTCGCCGCAGCCACGTTTTGGTCCTCCTTTGCCGCGTTTAGCGCCGCGCGTGCCGACTGATCACGCAACCGTGCCGAATCAATGTCCTGCTTGGCGATGAGGTTCGGCTGAGCCTTGTCCGCTGATTCCAAACGTGTCAGGGCCAGATGCGCCTCCTCATAAGCCGCCGTCGCCTTCTCCATTTCCGCCTTCGCGCGCCGCTCACTGGCCTCCGCATTCTGAAGATCGAACTTCAGCTCCGGCACATCCAGCGCCGCGATGAGCTGCCCCTCCTTCACCGCATCCCCGGCATCGACGAGCATCTTGTCCAGATACCCGGTGGCCCGCGCATGAAGCTCGATCTCCTTGTAAGGCCGCAGTTCCGCATCAAACGACACCTCCCGGTAAATCTCCCCTCTGGCCACAGGAACGACGGCGACAGTGGGAGTATCAGCGGCAATGGCGGCATGCTCAAAAACAACCGCCAGCAAGACCAAGACAGACAGCACCCAGACATTCAAGGGCAGGCGAAAACGAATTGGCTTTTCAGGATATGGCATGTTTCGAGATGTTTTTTGCAACGGACTCAAATGATTCATTGTTACAGTTTCGTCACATACTGAGGAGCAACGAACCATTTCTATCCCCCCATCAGGCTAATTTGAGCAACGGCTGCCCACTAACGCTCTGCGTTGGGCGAAATTGGGAACACCAGCTTTGGTTACCGCAAATTCTCAGGCACCACGGCCTCGATGCGCACACCGTGCGGCTGCACGGGCGTCACGCTGAGTTCGCCGCCGCATTGACGTGCTCTTGCACGCATGCCGACCATGCCGAGGCTCGGGCTGTGGATGACGTCATTGACGCCCGCAGGCAGACCTTTGCCATTGTCTTCAATCACGAGATGAATCATTCCCTCCTCACAGGTGAGCCTGATCTTCACCTGCGAAGCCTCGGCATGCCGCGCGATGTTTGTGAGCGCCTCCTGGGCGATGCGGAAGAGGTGCGTCTCGGTTTCATCGGCAAAGCGGCCTGGGCAGCTCGTGTCGAAATCCACCTTCAGCCGCGTGCGCTGCGCGAATTTCTCCACCAGCCAGCGCAGGCCCGCTTCGAGGCCGAAATCGTCGAGAATGACCGGGCGCAGCAGTTGCGAGAGCTCGCGCACGTTGGCGATGGATTCATCGACGAGGGCAAGGCAGTCGTTTCGCAGCGAATCCAGGTCATGCGTGCTGCCGCGAGTCAGATTGGAGCGCACGGCGGCGAGTGATTGGCCCAGCTCATCATGCAGCTCGTGTGAAAAGCGCCGGGCGGCCTCCTCCTGGGTTTGCAGCATGTGCCAGGACACCCTGCCCAGCTCGTCCGCCTGCCAGCGAATGCGGCCGATGCTGTGGCGCACAAAACGGATCGTCAGCAGCGCGAAGACCGTCGCCAGCACAAAGCAGGTCCCGAGCAGGAGCATCGACTCGTCCGCCAGATTGCGCAGTTGTGCCTCAATCCCTTCGTTCACCTTGCTGAGATGCTGGGTGCTTCGCAGAATGAGATCGTGGATGAGTTTCACCACCTTGTCATGGCTGGCAAATAGGGATTCCATGACCTGCTTTGGCAGCGGTCCTTCGTGGTCGATCGCCTGGCGGGCCGCCTGGGAAAAAGACTGCGTTGCCTCGGCGAGACGCCGCCACTCATCCGCGTGTGGTGTTTGTGCTGCCTCTGTGGTCAGGCGTGAGACATCGCGGTCCGCCTCCGCCAGATCTTTCAGGACGCGCGTCCTTGCCGTGGGATCCTCGCTTTGGACGATCTGATGCAGCACATGGGCCAGCGCATCCTCCTCCGCCTGCACCTCGTAAAGCAGTCTGGCCATCAGCAACTGCTCCTTCACCAGGCCGGCCGAGTTCCGCCGGATGGCACGGCTGTCCCGCACCGCCGCGACTCCCGCCATGCCCAGCAGGACCACGACCAGCCCGAATCCAATCGAGAGGCCCCATAGAACTGTGCGCTCGGTGATGCGCTGGGTGAAGGGAAAAAGCCTCGCGGTCATGGGAGGTCCCTCAGTCAATCAAACCGTTGCGGATGGCGAAGCGCACCAGCTCGCCGATCGAGTGCAGATTCAGCTTTTCCATGATTCGGCCCCGATGCGCCTCGACGGTGTACACGCTCAAGTTTAGCGCGGTGGCGATCTCCTTGTTCGTTTTGCTCTCCGCGATCATTTGCAGCACTTCGCGCTCACGCGGGGAGAGCAGGTCGATGGGGTTGGTGACATGCTTCCGGTAGTCATCGAGCACCGCGTCACTCACCTCCGGGCTCAACCAGCCTTTGCCCACGGCCACCGCACGCACGGCGGCGAGAAAGTCGGCCTCGTTGCAATCCTTCAGCAGATACCCTTTGGCACCCGCCCGCAGCATCTCCCGCACATAGACACTGTCCTTCTGCATGCTGAGCGCGAGGATGCGCGTCTTTGGCAGCGCCTTGGTGATCTGCCGCGCGGCCTCGATCCCGTTGAGCTCCGGCATCGTCACGTCCATCACCACGACATCCGGCGCGAGTTTTCCGGCCAGCTCGACCGCCTCGCGCCCGTTCGATGCCTCCCCCACCACCTCCATGTCCCACTGCGCGGTCAGCAACGCGCGGAAGCCGTTGCGCACGACGCCGTGATCGTCGGCGAGGAGGATGCGGGTCGGTTTGGAGGCCATGGCGGGGATTGACGAAAAGTAGCGGCGCTTTATGGGAAACGCATGGCATTTCCATTTCGTTCTCCTCGTGACACTGTCGGCGGCATCGCGGTCTTTGGCCGCATTCTGGACAAGATCCGTTATTTCGCCCGCGAGGGCAGCCTGCCGGAGGGTTACCACCTTGGATTCATCGAGGGCAGCCGCACGTTTGACGACCGGGTGTGCCGCTTTCTCGGTGTGAGCTTTGAGGACCTGACGACGCGCACCCTGCAGGGGGGCACGGACGAGGAAGTGCTCGAATGGTGCTTTCAAAACGGCCGCCGCCCGGATGCGGAGCAGATCGAGATCTGGAATGGCTTCATGAACAAGCGCGGCTGGCGCGATGCGGCCTCCGCCGGGCTTCAGAAGCAAAAAGAAGAGGCCGGGCTCGGCCACCGGGACGACATCGTGGTCTTTTTTGACCTCATGGATGTCGAGGAAGGCCGGAAACCATGAGTCTGTGAGATGCGCGGGCTTGGACACGTATGACTCCCGTCCATGTTCCGCCCCCAGTTCTGCTCCCGCCGCCACTTCCTTCACGCCAATGGCTACAGCCTCGGCACGCTGGCGCTTGCCTCGTTGTTGCAACGCGACGGCCTGCTCGCCGCGCCGGTGAAGCCAGAGAGCTTTGGCGAGGTCCGCTACGATCTGACACCGAAGAAACCGCACTTTGAGCCGCGGGCAAAGGCGATGATCTCCCTCTTCATGATGGGTGGTCCCTCGCAGATGGACCTCTTCGACCCCAAACCGATGCTCACGAAGTATCACGGGCAGAAATTCCCCGGCGAGGTGAAGTACGACAACCTCGCGCAGGCGTCGTCGAAGTGCTTCGGCTCGCCGTGGAAGTTCGCGAAGCACGGCCAGTGCGGCATGGAACTCAGCGAGTTGCTTCCAAACTTGAGCAAGGTCGCGGACGAGATCACTCTCGTGCGCTCCATGACCTCCGGCGTGAGCAACCATGCCCAGGGACTTTACGCCATGAATGCCGGCCGCATCACCGCCGGACGCCCCGCGCTCGGCTCCTGGCTCACCTACGGCCTTGGCAGCGAAACGGATGAACTGCCCGCCTACATGGTGCTCTCGCATCCAGGCGGGCTGCCGACCTTCAGCGGCGAGCATTACACCAACGGCTGGCTGCCCGCGCTCTACCAGGGCACGCTCGTGCGGCCCGCCGAGCCGCGCATTTTGAACCTCGATCCGCCGCCATCGCTTGCGGGTGGGCCGCAGGAGCGTCAGCTCGCGCTGTTGAAGGCCTTCAATGAGGATCATCTGTCCGCGCATCCGGGTGAACTCGACCTCCAGGCCCGCATCTCCAGCTACGAGCTCGCCGCGAAGATGCAGACCGCCGCAAAAGAGGCGCTCGACATCTCGAAGGAGCCCGAGCACGTCAAAAAACTGTACGGCGTCGATAATCCGGTCACGAAAGACTACGCCACGCGCTGCATCATTGCTCGCCGCCTCGTCGAGCGCGGCGTGCGCTATGTGCAGGTGCTCAATGCGGGCCAGTCCTGGGACCAGCACGGCTCGCTCGTCACCGCGCTGCCCAAGAACTGCGAGGCTACCGACCAGCCTGCCGCGGCCCTTTTGATCGACTTGAAACAACGCGGACTGCTCGACACCACGGTCGTCCACTGGGGTGGGGAGATGGGCCGCCTCCCGGTGCTGCAAAACGACGCAGGGCCGGAAAAGTGGGGACGTGACCACAATACCTACGGCTTCAGCATGTGGCTCGCGGGCGGCGGTTTTAAGAAAGGCTACGTCCACGGCGAAACCGACGAATTCGGCCACAAGGCCGTCATCGACGAGGTGAAGCACTTCGATTATCACGCCACGCTGCTGAAGCTCTTCGGCCTCGACCACACCAAGCTCACCTACAAGCGTAACGGCCTCGCCGCGAGCCTCACGGACAACCAGGGCGCGAAAGTCGTCGATCAACTGCTTGCCTGATCCGCGCCCGATGTCCGCCGACGCCGAACCGAGCACCGCATACCGCTCCGCGTCGTGGAAATGGACCATCTGCGGCCTGCTGCTGCTCGCCTCGGCGATCAACTACATGGACCGCCAGACGCTGGCGAACGCGGCGGTGCGCATCACGAAGGAGTTTCATCTTTCGCAGGAGCAGTATGGCAACATCGAAGCCGTGTTTGCCTATGCCTTCGCAGCGGGGTCCATCGTGTTTGGCTGGCTGGCAGATCGTTTCTCTGTGCGCTGGCTGTATGCCGGCGTGCTGACGATGTGGTCGCTCGCCGGACTGGCGACAGGCTTCGTCCATAATGAACAAGAACTGCTATGGTGTCGAATGGCGCTCGGTTTCTTCGAGGCCGGTCACTGGCCCTGCGGCATCCGTACCACACGCGCGCTGCTGGATGCGCGCGAACGTTCACTTGGCAACAGCGTGTTGCAAAGCGGCACCTCCGTCGGCGCGATCATCACGCCGCTCATCATGAGCGGACTCATGACGGCGGAACTCGGCAGTTGGCGCACGGCGTTTCAAGTCGTCGGGGCGGTGGGTTTTGCGTGGCTGGTGCTGTGGTTCGCGCTGGTGAAGAAATCTGATCTGCCTGCGCCGGTGAGATTGAGAACGAACGGGGTGGAACCAGCCTCGGAGGGCCTGTGGAGCATCCTTTTCAGCCGCCGGATGCTCGTCGTGTTCTTCGTCATCGCCTGCATCAACACGACCTGGCAGATCCTACGCGCCTGGCTTCCGAAGATCCTGCAAGAAGGGATCGGCTACACGGAATCGCAGACGCTCTACTTCACCTCCGCCTGGTATGTGGCGACGGATGTCGGCTGTCTCGGCGCGGGTGCGCTCGCGGTATGGCTCGGAAAACGTCATCTGTCGGTTCATGCCGCCCGTGTGATCGTTTTCGCCGCCTGCGGTGCCTTGTGTGCCACCTGCGCGCTCACGCCGTCGCTCGACAAAGGCTGGGGCTTGCTTTTTGTGCTGCTGCTGGCCGGCGCGGGGGCGTTGGGCGTGTTTCCCCTTTATCACGCCTTCACGCAGGATCTTTCCGCGCGGCATCAGGGCAAGATCACCGGCATCGCGGGTGTCGTCGCGTGGGTGTTGCCCGCGCAGGCCCAGAAGCTCTTCGGTGCGCTCGCCGATCGCACGCAGTCGTTCGATCAGGGCCTGCTGCTCGCCTCCTTCCTGCCGCTCATCGCCGTTCTGCCTCTTTGGCTGTTTTGGGAAAACAAACCGGACCGCACCTCATGAACACGAAACTCTTCTCCCGCCGCTCCTTTCTGCTCACCAGTGCAGCCACTGTCGCCGCCAGCGCCGCGCCTGCTCCCGCGCGCAAAAAGATCGCGCTCATCGCCACCGTCGTGTTCGAGAAATCACACGCACAGCACTTCATCGACCGCTTTGCACTCGGTTATGCCTGGGGCGGCGGCTGGCGGAGGCCGGAGCTCGATCTCGTCTCACTCTACGTCGAACAATTTCCGGAGAAGGACCTCGCCCGTGGCCGCTCGAAACGCTACGGCATTCCGATTCACAAAAGCATCGCCGAGGCGATCACGCTGGGCACCGGCAGGCTAGCTGTCGATGGTGTCGTCATCATTGGCGAGCATGGCGACTATCCGGTGAACGAGAAAGGCCAGACGCTCTATCCGCGCTACGAGTTCTTCAAAGAAGTGGTCAAGGTTTTCGAGGCCAGCGGACGCAGCGTTCCTGTCTTCAATGACAAGCATCTCTCCACTGACTGGAAAAAGTGCGTCGAAATGGTCGCTGACGCGAAGCGCCTGAATTTCCCCTTCCTCGCCGGCTCCTCTCTGCCCGTGACGCGCCGGCTGCCGGCCATCGACCTGCCTTGGGGAACGCCGTTGAGCGAAAGCGTCTGCGTCGGCTATGGCGGTGTCGAGAAATACGACTTTCACGGCCTTGAAACCGCGCAGTGCATGTCTGAGCGGCGCCGCGGCGGTGAAGTCGGCATTAAGAACGTGCTCGCCCTGCGTGGTCACAAGATGTGGGCACACGCCGCCGGTTTGAAGCAAACGCAGCGCCTTCTCATGGCCGCGCTGAGCCGTAGCCACACACTTCCCGTGAAGGAAGGCTATCCAACGGAGGCGATCAGCTTTGAGTGGGCGCGGAAGAGTTTCCCGGACGCCTACGCCTACTTCATTGAGCATCGCGACGGCTTCCGAACTACGCTTTTCATGCTTGGCGTGCGCGACTTCAACTACGCCGGCCTCAACAGCGAAACCGGCGAGATCACGTCCTGCCAGATGTTCCTGCCCATGCCGACCTCCGTCGCCACCACCGCGGACTTCTTCAATCCGCTCGTGCATCACATCGAGCGCATGGTGCTTGAGAATCGAGCTGCTTATCCACCCGAGCGCACGCTCCTCACCTCCGGCATGGTCATCGCCGCCGTCGAGTCGCTTCATCGTGAAGGCAAGGTCATCGAGACTCCCGAGATGGAGGTGCGCTACACCGTGCCGGAGGAATCGACCTTCTGGCGGGAGTGAGAGTCCGGCAAACCCGCGTATGTGTGCTCATGCGTCATGTTTTGATCGCCTGCTGCCTGCTCAGCCCGCTTGCCAGCGGTGATGATCTCTTTTCTTCCAAGATCGGGCCGCTCTTGAAACAGCGTTGCTTTGAGTGCCACTCGCATGAGAAGAAGATCAAAGGCGGACTCGCTCTCGATTCGAAGAGTGGCTGGGAAGAGGGTGGCGAAAGCGGGCCGGCGATCGTTCCGGGCAAACCGGAGGCAAGTTTGCTGATCCAGGCGGTGAGTCATGTGGAGAAGGACCTCAAGATGCCGCCGAAGAACATGCTGCCAGCAGCGGAGATCGCGCTGCTCACCGAGTGGGTGCGTCAGGGAGCACCCGATCCACGCACCGCGGCTCCATCGACCGCGCTCAACGCAAATAATGCCTGGGAGGTCGAGTTTCAGAAGCGCCTCGACTGGTGGAGCCTCAAACCCATGCGCCCGGCCACAACGAGCAGCGTGGACGGCTTCATCCAAGCCGCTCAAAAGGCCGCCGGACTCGAAATGGCACCGCAGGCCTCGCCGGAGGTGCTGCGCCGTCGTTTGAGTTTCGTTCTCACAGGGCTCCCGCCATCCGACGCATCGGACACGTCAAACCTGCCGGACTACGTCGATCATCTTCTCGCGTCGCCGCACTTCGGCGAAAACTTCGCACGCCACTGGATGGACGTCGTGCGCTACACGGACACTTACGGCTACGAATGGGACAATCCAGCCAAAGGCTCCCACGAATACCGCGACTACCTCATCCGCGCCTTCAATGACGACATCGGCTTCGACCAGCTCGTGCGCGAGCAGCTCGCAGGAGACCTTTTGCCAAAGCCACGCATCCATCCGAAGGCGCAGACCAACGAAAGCCTCATCGGCCCCATGTTTTACCACATGGGCGAGCATCGGCATGGCAGCAGCTTGATGTTCAACGGCATCCATCAGGAGATGGTGAACAACAAAATCGACGCCTTCTCCAAAGCCTTTCTCGCCACCACGGTCGCCTGCGCGCGTTGTCACGACCACAAGCTCGAAGCCGTCTCCCAGCGGGACTACTACTCGCTCGCCGCCATGTTCACCACGCCGCGCTGGACCTCGCGCGTCGTCGATGCGCCGGGCAAAAACACCGTCGCCATCGCGCAGCTCCAAAAACTCCGGCAAAGCATCCGTGAGCACCTCGCGCAGCTTTGGAGCACGCCTTTCAGCGCTGCTTCGCTGCAAAAGTGGGCTGCCGAGCACAAGGATGCGTTGAAGGGCATCGGCGCGCCGCTCGCCACTCCGGACGATTTGCCGAAAAAGGCCGCTGAATGGCAAAAAGCCCGCGAAACGGCTCAAAAGGCCAACACAGCCTTCAAACCGGTCTCGTTCGAAAAATGGGTCTTTGAAGGCGAAGCCTTCGAAAACGGCCAAATCGCCGACGGAACACCTCTCATCGCCCTCGAAGGCGAAAACATCGTCTCGCGACTGCTTCCACGCGGATGGCATTCGCACGCGTTGAGCTCCAAACTTCCCGCCAGCCTGCGCATGCCGCCGCAGCATCTCGTTCCCGGCAAGTTCGTGAGCCTCAAACTCGCCGGAGGTGAGTTCGGCGGTCATCTTGTCGTCGATGACCACGCCTTCCAAAACGAAACGGTTGCCTTCTACACCAACACCGAGCCGCAGTGGAAATCCTTCGCCGACGCCGTGCTCAAAAACGGCGCGCAGCAGGTCACCATCGAGTTTTGCACCTCGTCACTGAATCCCAACTTCCCACCACGCACCGGTCTGGCCAAGGGCCTCAAGAACAACGACTTCGGCTACGACAAGCGAAGCTGGATCAGCATCACCGACATCGTCACGCACGACACCACTGGCACGCCGCAAGACGAACTCGACGCCTTTACCGCGCTCTATCAAAACAACACTGCTACCGACCCGTGGGAACGTATCGCCGCTTGGTTCAACACCGTGGTGCAACGCTGGCGCGCTCAACAAAGCCAGCCCGGCGACTGCGACGTGCTTAACTGGCTCCTCGCAAACGGTTTGCTCCCGAACAAGTCCACCGCAGGCACACAACTCGTTGCCGATTACCGCCGCATCGAGACCAGCATCGCTTTTCCACGCACCGTCAACAGCATGGACGAACGCGAGGCGATGCCTGTGAAGTATCCGCTCAATGTGCGTGGCAATGTGGACACCACCGGCGAGCTGATCGAGCCCGCTTCGCTCAAGATGCTGCATGGCGAGGGCATCACCAACCGACTCGCGCTCGCCGAGTCGCTGGTGCATCCCGAGCATCCGCTGACGGCACGTGTATATGTGAACCGCGTGTGGCAGTGGATCTTTGGCACCGGCCTCGTCGCCACGCCCGACGATTTCGGCCGCCTCGGCGACAAACCCTCGCACCCCGAGCTGCTCGACTGGCTTGCCCGCGAGTTCATCCGCGAAGGCTGGTCCACGAAGAAACTCGTGCGCAAGCTCGTCCTCAGCGCGACCTTCCGTCAGGATTCACGAAAGGCCTCGGACGTGGATCCCTACAACCGCCTGCTCAGTTTTTACCCCACGCGTCGCCTCGAAGCCGAATCCATCCGCGATGCTTTGCTCGCCGTGTCTGGTCGCCTTGATGCTCAACTTTACGGACGCCCCATCCTGCCATTCCGCACGGCTGAGGATGGCGCCAAGCGCCTCTTCACCGGTCCGCTCGATGGAAACGGTCGCCGCTCGATCTACCTGCAAATGTCCATCATGGAGCCGCCCAAGTTTTTGACCGGCTTCAACCTCCCCGACCTCAAACTCCCCACCGGCCGCCGCGATGCCACCAACGTGCCCTCGCAGGCACTGATGCTCCTCAACGACCCGTTTGTGAGCGCCATGGCGAAGCATTGGGCGAACAAGCTGGCCCAAGAGAAACAAGTGAGCCGTCAGGACCGCATTCGAGGCATGTTCAGCCGCGCTTTCGGTCGCCAGCCGGACGAAGCCGAAATGCAGCGCTGGTCAGCAGCCCTTCATGATCTGGGCGGTGACACACCTGCTGCATGGGAGCAGCTCGCCCATGCGTTCTTCAATGCGAAGGAGTTCATTTACCACCGCTGACATGAAGCCACACGACCATCGCTATTGCTCCCGCCGCCAGATCCTGGCGAGCGCTTCCGCAGGCTTTGGCATGCTCGCGATGCGTGCGATGGGCGGCATGCCGCTGCACAACCGCGCACGGGCCAAGAACATCATCTTTTGCTTCATGGACGGCGGGCCGAGTCATGTGGACACGTTTGACCCGAAGCCGATGCTCAAGAAGCAAGAGGGCAAGGCCATCGGCGAGAGCGCGGTGACCAAGCGCTCGCAGTCGAATGCGAATCGCGTGTGGCTCGGGAGTCCGTGGGAGTTCAAGCAACGCGGGCAGAGTGGTTTGTGGGTGAGTGAGCTGTTCCCGCACATCGCGCAAGTGGCGGACAAGCTCTGCGTGGTGCGCTCAATGGTCGGCGAACTGCCTTTGCACGGTCAGCAGAATCTTTTGCTGCATACCGGGCGTATCCTCGGCCAGGCACCGAGCTTTGGCGCGTGGGTGTCGTATGGACTCGGCACCGAGAACGCGAACCTGCCCGGCTACGTCGTGCTGAACAACGACTGGGTGCCGAATGGCGGTCTGGAGAACTTCGGCAGCTCGTTTTTGCCCGCGAGCCATCAGGCCACCATGTTTCGTGCCAAAGGAGTGCCGGTGGACAACATCGCCCCGCATGATGCGACGGCCATTCAGCGTCGCAAACTGGCTCTGCTGGCGGAGCAAGATGCGGTATTCGCTGCAAGCACCTCCGATGCACGTGCCATCGAGGCCGCGATCGCCAACTACGAAACCGCATTCCGCATGCAAAGCGCCGTGCCAGCCATCGCGGACATCAGCGCGGAGCCGGAGCACATCCGCAAGCTCTACGGCGTCGATTCCACGGACGAGCACCAGCGCTTCTACGCCACGCAGGCGCTGCGAGCGCGGCGACTGGTCGAGGCCGGCGTGCGATTTGTCGAGATCACCTGCCCGAGCTTTGACGGCAACAACTCACCCTGGGACCAGCACGGCCATTTAAAGAAGAATCACGAAAAGAACGCCCGCATCACGGAGCAAAGCGTGGCCGCGCTCATCATCGATCTCGAACAGCGCGGGCTGCTCGATGAAACCATCGTCCTCTGGGCCGGTGAGATGGGCCGCACGCCGCACACGCCAAAAGTCACCGACACCTGCGGCCGCGATCATCATGTGAACGGTTATTCGATCTTCATGACCGGCGGCGGCTTCCGCGGCGGCATGACCTTTGGCGAAACCGATGAGTTTGGAAACGCCGTCGCCAGCAACCCCGTGAGCATCCACGACATCCACGCCACGCTGCTGCATCAGATGGGTGTCGATCACGAGCGCCTCACCTTCCGCCATGGCGGCCGCGATCAAAGGCTCACCGATGTGCATGGGCGGGTGGTGGGAGAACTGATCGGGTGAAGCATGGAGGTTGGCAAAAGTTTGGCTGGCGGGGCAGACGGGCATCGCTTGATGGGACCCTGCCATGCCCTCCTCCGACGCGCCAATGCCCTCCCAGCTCAAAGACTGGTTCAATGAAGACCGCCATCACCTGATCGCGCGGGAGATGCGGTCCATCACGGCATCCTTTCGAGCGGAGAGTTTTCTGGAACGCACGCTGGAAGGCCTTGAGGAGCGCACTCTGATGCAGCGGCTGCATCAGTGCGCCATCGGTGTGGACGTTGCCTTGCCGGGAAGCTACCGCCAAAAGGTGAGCATCTTGAAAAAGCTGGCACCCCGGTTGGGACACGAGTTTGTGGCGATCTTCTTGTGTGATTTTGTGGCGACATTCGGCCGGAGCGATCCGGACTTCTCGATGGAGGTGCTGCGATATCTGACGCGGTTTGGCTCGGCGGAGTTTGCCGTGCGTGGCTTCATCGACACAGACCCGGAGCGCGCGCTGGCGACGATGCTGGCGTGGACGCGGGATCCTGACGAAAAGGTGCGGCGGCTGGCGAGCGAGGGCGCGCGACCACGGCTGCCGTGGGGCATGCGTTTGAGGGAGTTGGTGCGTGACCCGGAGCCGTGCGCGGCGATTCTGGAGGCGTTAAAAGATGATGAGTCGCTTTTTGTGCGCCGCTCGGTGGCGAACCACCTAAATGACATTGCCAAAGATCATCCGAAGTGGGTTCTGGCCCGGCTGGCGGGCTGGGACATGAACAATGAAAAGCACCGGTGGATTGCCAGGCATGCGTGCCGCACGCTGATCAAACGCGGAGACCCAGGGGCGCTGAAACTCCTTGGCTTTGGCAACAAGGCGGATGTGGAGGTGGTGCTGGCGGTTTCACCACGGCACCTGCGGCTGGGCGACCGGCTGAAGCTGGAGGCCAAGATCCGGTCCCGCTCGTCGCGCGCCCAGCGTCTGGCGATCGACTATGTGATCCACTATGTGAAGGCGCGCGGGGCGGCATTTGAAAAGGTTTTCAAATGGACGGTGATCGACCTGCCTGCCGGACAGAGCGTGGTTTTGACCAAATCGCAGGTGATCCAGGACTTCACGACGCGAAAACACCACCGCGGCCACCATGTGGTGGAGGTGCAGGTCAACGGACAGCGTGTTGCGAAGGCGGGTTTTGACCTTGAAGCATGAATTCAAAGAGGCATCCACCCGCAGGGCTTGCCCGTATTCCCACCCGATGACTCTTCAAGTCAGCCAGCTCTCCAAAACTTACGCAACGCGCCCGATCCTGCGTGGCGTGAGTTTCAATCTGACGGCGGGTGAACGGGCGGCGCTGCTCGGACCTTCCGGCAGCGGGAAGACGACGCTCTTGAACTGCATCGGCGGCGTTGATCGGGCGGACAGTGGTGAAGTCATCGTGGCTGGCGAGAAACTGCATGCGCTCGATGCGGATGGTCTGGCACGGGTGCGGCGCATGCGAATCGGCACGGTGTTTCAGTTTTTTCATTTGCTGCCCACGCTGACGGCGGCGGAGAATGTGGAGCTGCCGCTGCAATTGCTTGGTGTGAGCACGGCGGAGCGTGAAGGCCGCGTGCGGGTGTTGCTGGAGCGCGTTGGCGTGGCACATCGAGCCGCGGCGTTGCCTTCGGAGCTGTCGGGTGGTGAGATGCAGCGCGTGGCGATCGCACGCGCGGTGATTCACAGGCCCGCGCTGCTGCTGGCGGATGAACCAACAGGCAATCTCGACTCGCACACAGGGGCCCAGGTGCTCGATTTGCTGGCGGAGATCGTCCGCGAGACGAACGCTGCCTTGTTGATGGTCACGCATAGCGAGGAGGCGGCGAAACGATGCGGGCGGGTGCTGCGCATGCGCGATGGGGAGCTGATCGAGTCATGAGCGCGAAGCCCAAAGTGGAACAGTTTTTTAACCTGTTCGGCATGGTTGGAGGCTTGCGGACGCGGCAACGAACAGGTTGGAAACCTGTTCCACTTTCTTTGGCTGCATGAGCACCGTGCGCCTCATTCTCGAAAAATGCGCGCTGCGGCACTGGCGGCTGGCGTGGCGGCAGCAGGTGATGCTGATGCTGATCCTGGCGCTGGGCTCGGGCGTGTATCTGGCCATGCGGCTGGCGAATCGCGCGGCGTTGGCGGGCTTTGAGCAGTTCACGAGCGGCATCACGCGGCAGGCGGATTTCACGATCATGGGCACGACGGGCTCGTTGAGCGAAAACTGGCTGCGTGAGATGCGTGATGGTCTGGAGGAGCGACCGGTGCATCTGCTGCCGGTCATCGAGGAGACAGTGATGCCGTTTGAGGAAGGCAAAGCGATCGAAATCGGCTCCGGCGTGACGTGGAAGCTCGTGGGCACCGATTTCGTGAGTTTGCTCAATTTGCGCGGCGAGGCTCCGGCGGGCCTGAAGGGCGATGTGAAGGCGGCAGAGGGCGTTTTTGTGAGCGCGAAGCTTCACAAGGCCGTGGGCGATGAGATTTGTGTGGTGATGCACGAGCAGGTGGTATCACTGAAAGTGGCCGGTGTGGTCACGGAGCAGCCGGGAGTGCCGACTTTGCCTGAAACGATGCTGCTGATGGATCTGCCGGCGGCGCAGAAGCTCATGCAACGCGAGGCCAAAGTGGATCGCGTGGAGGTAGTGGTGACGCGTGGTGAGGCTTTCCCTAATTTACGCGAAGAAGCAGGCGAGGTGCTGAGCAAGCTGGCGAATCAACGCTGGCAGGTGAGCGGCGCGGAGGATCGTCGCGCGCTGGCGGGGACGATGACGGAGGCCTTTCGACTGAATCTGACGATCCTGTCGCTGCTGGCCTTGTTTGTGGGTGGTTATCTCATTTTCCAAGCACTGGATGGCGTGGTGATCCGGCGACGTGAGGAGATCGGTGTGCTGAAATCCCTCGGCGTGACGGATGCGGTGATTCAGCGGGCATTTTTGATCGAGGCGCTGCTGCTGGGTGTGATCGGCGGCGGGCTGGGTTTGCTCGTTGGCTGGCTCGGAGCGCAGGCGGCGGTGGGTGGTGTGAGCAAGACGGTGAACGCGCTGTATGGTGCCTCGAGCGTGCAACGCGCGGACCTGCATTTCGGTGAAGCGGTGCTCAGCATGAGCATCGCCATCGTAACGAGCCTCATCGCGGCCTGGTGGCCGGCGCGGGAGGCATCGCGCACGCCGCCGGTGCACATGCTCGGACGCAAAGCGGCTGTTTTCAGCGGTGGCGGCTGGTGGAGGGCGGAATGGCTGGGATGGGCGCTGATGGCCGTGGCGATGCTTTTGGCCCAAATCGGTGCGTGGAGACTTAGCGGAGGCACGCGAGTGCCGCTGGCCGCGTATGCGGCGGCGTTGTGCTGGCTGCTGGGGACGGGTTTAGCAGCGGCGAAGCTCATGGGACCGATGCGTCAGATGGGACGGATGTTTGATGGGGTGACGCTTCGTCTCGGGCTCAGTCATCTGCGCAGGCCCACGGTGAGGCATCGCTTCGCGGTGGCGGCGCTGGCGAGCGCGGTGGCGATGACGGCAGGCATGGCGATCATGGTGTCGAGCTTTGATGGAACGATGCGCGGCTGGATCGAACGGAGCATGAAGGCCGATTTGTATGTCTCGAGCGCTGGCGCTCAAAGCGCGAGCAGCACGCATCAGATCAGCGCGGCGACCATCGAGAAGCTGCGAGCCATGCCGGAGGTGGCGGAGGTGGCCACGCTGCGGGCGCGTGGCATCACCTTGAAGGGAGCGCCGACGATGGTGCTGGGTGTGGATGGTCCGTTCACGCAGCGGCAGGATGCGTATGCGTGGGTGAAGGCTCCGGGAGAGATGGAGTGGTGGAGGGATGGAGGGGCGATTATCAATGAGAGCTTTGCGGAGCGCTTTGAAGTGGATGCGGGTGATGAATTGGAACTGCCGGGCGGGCATCGCGTTCGCATTCACGGCATCCAGGCGGATTATGGGAATGAGCGTGGCGCGGTGACGATTTCGGAGGCGACGTTTCGCGAATGGTTTGAGGGCGAGATGGCGTGGCGGGTGGCTTTGATGCTGAAACCGGGCGCGGATGCCGAGGCGGTGGCGAAACGCATCGCCGAGGCGCATCCGGGGCTTTCGGTATTTACGAATGCGCATCTGCGTCGCGAGGCGCTGCGCATCTTCCGCCAGACGTTTTCGGTGACGTATGCGCTGGAGGTCATTGGCGTGTTTGTCGCGGTGGCGGGGCTCGGACTGGCGCTGGCGAGCTTGCTGTTGGAGCGTCGCGCGGATCTGAGCACGTTGCGTTCACTGGGCATGACAGGTCGGCAGATTGCGGCGACGAGTGCGTGGGAAGGTGCGGGCGTGGCGATGGCGGGCGCGGTGATGGGATTGATCTCGGGCGGCTGGCTCGGCTGGCTGCTCATCTACCGCGTGAACAAGCAGTGCTTCGGCTGGACGCTCGGCTTTGCGATGCCGTGGGGTCAGTTTGGTGTGCTGATGCTGGCGGTTGTGGGCGTTGGGGCGCTTGTTTCGGCGATGGTGGGGAAGTGGGCCGCGAAAATGAAATGGGAGGAACAGGAATGAACCTGGATGGCACATCGCGAACGCGGCAGCAAAGTAGCCATCTCGCTCCGCGAGATGAGCATGGAACTCCGCGTAAAGACGACGATGCCAAATTCTGGAAGGCATCGCTGCCTGCGCCAGCGCTCAGCTCATCTCGGCGGAGCGAGATGGCTACTTTGCTACGCTGGTTGTTTCCGCTCAGAGACCTTCGAAAGCGCCGGAGGGCCGGTGCACTCCAAAACGCTCTCGCGATGCTTGTCTGCTGTTTTGCTGATTCAGCCCATGCCCAGACGACGGCGGACGGTTTTGCGATTCCGCAGAAGGGACGCGTGTTTGAGTTTCCGCGTGATCATGGGAGCCATGAGGCGTTTCGCACGGAGTGGTGGTATCTTACGGGGCATCTCGATGGTGCGGATGGGCGGCGGTTTGGGTTTCAGGTGACGTTTTTTCGCCAGGCGGGTCGCGATGATGCGAATGGAAAAGTTTCGCATCTGCATCTGGCGCATGCGGCGCTGCTGGATGCAGCGAGCGGACGCTTTCTGCATGAGGAGAAACTCAACCGCGAAGGTTGGGATGCGTTTTCATCGGCGACGACGCTCGATGTGCGGAATGCGAACTGGTCGCTGAAGCTCGATGAAGCGACGAAACGCATCTCCGTGGCCGCGACGGTGAAGGCGGAGGCGGTGTTGAAGCTGGAACTGGAGGCGGTGAAGCCGCTGGTGGTGTTTGGTGAAGATGGTGTGTCACGCAAAGGCGCGAACGAAAGCGCAGCGAGCCATTACCTGACTTTTCCGCGACTGAAGGCAACGGGCAGTGTGAAGGTCGGTGCGCAGGAGCATCGCGTGAGGGGCGAGGCGTGGATGGATCATGAGTTCAGCAGCTCGCAGCTCGATGAAGGCCAGGCGGGCTGGGACTGGGCGGCGATCCAGTTGAAGGATGGTCGCGAGATCATGGTGTATCGCATGCGGCGCACGGATGGCGGCACGGACGCGGCCTCGACGCTGACATGGATCGCCAAAGACGGTGCTTTGAAGAAGGCGGCCTTCGACTGGAAAGCGCTGGCGACGTGGAAGAGCCCGCACAGTGGTGCGGCGTATCCGAATCACGTGCGCATCGAGAGCGAGGGCAGCGTCTTTGAACTGCGGCCGGTGGCGCAGGATCAGGAGCAGGGCGGCTCGATCACGGGGCTGCCGTATTGGGAAGGCGCGTGTGATGTGCTGGATGCACGCGGCGAGGTGATCGGGCGGGCGTTCCTCGAACTCGCCGGCTACGCGGGGGATCTGAAGAGGCACCTCGGCACGCAGGCACAAAAAAGGCGGGAGTGATCTCCCGCCTTCGTGAACTGTGTCTGCTCACCACCAGTAACGGTTGTAGCAGGTGCTGGTGGGCCAGTAAGTCGGGCGGTAGATGTAGCTCCAGCCGCCGTAGTGCCGCATGGGCCAGCCGTAGCTCGTGTAGGGGCTGCCGTAGCTGTGGTAGCGGGTGTAGCCGGGATAGCGCCACTGCGAGGTGTACGGGTAGCCGTACCAGGTGGAGCCATAATACGGGCGCCCCCAGCCGTAATTGGAGTAGTAGGGCCGTGCGTGCCGTGTGAACAGGAATGACACTCCGGTGCTGCGATAGGAGCGGTAGCCTGGATGGCACGGGTCGTAGCGCGTGTTGCGAAACAGCCAACTGTTGGCCCGGGCGTTCTGCGTGGCGTCCGTCAGTGCAGCGGAGAGCAGGGGAGGGCTGGCGGTACCGCGGCTGACGCCACGGCCCAAGGTGCCCGCGCCATAGGGAGCGGCGCAGGAGGAGAGGAAGCAAGCGCCGACGGCCAAGGTGACCGCGGCGAGACGAGGAAGAAGTGTTTTCATGGTCGTCGAAGGGCTAAACCGGTGTCATCGCACCAGATTTCGGCGATAGAGGCAAGTAAGAACCTTCTCACGCGCTGCCAGCCTACCGACTTAATTTCCACTCAGCATGCTCGCTGTGGAAATTCAGCCTCAGAAGCCCCAAAGCTGGATCGGCGAGCTATCCTTCGGTTTCTTGTGGGGCTCCTTGTGCAGGACCAGCTCCAGTTGCCGGGCCCACTCCCGGATCGCATAGCGCGCCTGCCCGGTGGGATAGGCCTCCTGCAACGGGATGATGATGAGGGTCTTCGCCTCCTCCTTGTCGGCAAACTCATAGACCGGCTTCTTGCTCTTCGGCTCGATGAACCGGCCTTCGATGGCGGTGGAGGCGCGCACGGGCTTCCAGATCAGATCGCCTACGGCGGGGAAGGTGAGCAGGTCGATGGTCTCCCGCGCGATGAAGCCCGTGAGCGCATTCGGCTCCCATTCCAAGATATGCAGGTCGAGGGTCATGGCGTCTTTGGAAGGCGCGTCCACCACCTCGTAGCGCGGGTGTTTTGCCTCTTTGAAGGCCTTCACGAAGCGCTTGTGCGCGTATTCGGCCAGATCCTCCAGCTTGGCCTGCCGGCGCTTGTCGCTGAATTCCACCTTTGCGAGGTAGTTCTTCATTGGGCGCACGGCGTCGATGCGCACCGGACTGATGTAGATCTGGGTTTTGCTGTCCGCGGCGGCCTGCAGTTTCTTGTCCGGCGTCCACCAGTTGCCCAGGAAGGGGGAGCGCTCTCGTTCCTCCTTCAGATCCTTTCCGTGGGTGAGGAATGGGGAGGGCGTCATACTCACGGAGGCCACCACGCTCTTGGCGGTCTTGCAGGAGGACAGCGCCGGCGCCAGCAGGGCCAGGGACAGCAGAGGCAGGCGGCGGATGAGGAAAAAAAGCGCGGCGGGCATCACGATGGGATGGGTCAAGGGTGGCATGTATGCCAGATTCGGCGGTAGTTCTACCCCGGAGAGGCCCGGGGCACTCGAAACATGGTGTGACGATTTGCGCCACAGGTGCCGGGGTGGTAGCTTTCCGGCTCCTTCCCCCGCCCCCCATGGCCTGGCTCAACTTCCTCGGCACCCTCCTCCTCGTCATCCTCGTCTTCAATCTCATGATCGTCGTGCATGAGTGGGGCCACTTCCTCGCCGCGCGCTGGCGCGGGCTGAAGATCGAGAAATTCTACGTCTGGTTTGGCAAGCCCCTTTGGAGGAAGACCATCAATGGCGTCGAGTACGGCTTGGGCAGCATCCC
Source organism: Verrucomicrobiaceae bacterium (assembly GCA_015075365.1). Classification (GTDB taxonomy): domain Bacteria; phylum Verrucomicrobiota; class Verrucomicrobiia; order Verrucomicrobiales; family Verrucomicrobiaceae; genus Prosthecobacter. The sequence goes on along the minus strand of JABTUN010000001.1, from coordinate 963,294 downwards.
CTTCGGTGGCTTCGTGGCCCTGCCGCAGATGGCACCCATGGGCGGCCTGGAGGGCGAGGTGAACCACCAGAACGTCCCGCCCATCTCCCCCCTGGACAAGGCCATCGTGGCCTTCGCCGGCCCGCTCTTCAGCTTCCTGCTCGCCTGTGCCTTTGCCGTGGCCGTGTGGCAGTTTGGCAAGCCCCAGAGCGAGGCGCACTCCACCACCGTCGTCGGCCATGTGGCCAAGGACAGCCCGGCGGCCAAGGCGGGCATCCTGCCTGGTGACATCGTCAGATCCGTCGATGGCCACCCTGTGAAGCGCTTCGAGGGCCTCGTGGACAGCGTGCGCTGGAGCATGGTCGCCAGCGAGGGCGACACCATCCCCTTTGAAATCGAGCGCCCCGGCCAGGGCGTGATGAAATTTGACATCGACCCCAAGGCTTGGCCGGACCTCAAGGAAGAGGAAAAAGCCGAGAAGAACTCCTGGTGGAGCGCCATCTTCAAGCGACCTGATCTGCGCGATGTGGGCCTGCTCGGCCAGATGACGCCTGTCGTAGGTATTGTCGGCCCCAACAGCCCCGCCGAAGAGGCCGGGCTGAAGTCGAACGACCTCGTCATGCGCGCGGACGACGTCGTGCTGCGTAGCGCCGGCGACCTGGGCGACTACATCCGGGCAAACCCGGGCAAGACCATCCAGCTCGGCATTGAGCGTGCTGGAAAAGAGCTCACGCTGCCCGTCACGCCGCGCGTTCCCGAGAAGAACAACCAGAAGGAAATCTTCAAAGAAGAGTATCCCATGATCGGCGTGGAATGGGATGTGGAAGGCCGCCGCACCACCATCCGGCCCGGCCCCACGCCCGTCGAGCAGATCAGCGATGCCGTCCGCCACATGGGCGCGCTCGTCTCGAAGCTCCTCTCGCCCAAGTCCGACCTCAGCCCCGCGCACATGAGCGGCCCCGTCGGCGTCGGCAGGCTCTATTACAAGCTCTTCCAGCACCCGGACGGCTGGCGGCTCGTGCTTTGGTTCAGCGTCGTCTTCAACATCAACCTCGCCATCCTCAACATGCTCCCGTTCCCCGTGCTCGACGGCGGGCACATCACCATGGCCGCGATCGAGAGCCTGCGCCGCCGCCCGCCGCAGGGCCGCCTGCTGGAATACATTCAAACCGCCTGCGCGCTCGCCCTCTTCGGCTTCCTCATCTTCGTCACGCTGAAGGACACCGGCGACTTCTTCGGCGGCGGCAAGAGCGATGGCAAGACGCTGGAGATCGAATGGCTGCCCAAGGAGAAGCGCTCCGCCGCCGCTCCCTGAGGCGAATTCCCTCCCTTTTCCGCCCGTTCCGTGTATTCCGTAGGCCCACTGAATGCACGCCGCGCGCCGCCGAGTCCTCATCCTGGTCGAAAACCTGCCCGTTCCGCTCGACCGGCGGGTGTGGCAGGAGGCCTGCACGCTGCGCGATGCCGGCTATGACGTGACCGTCATCTGCCCGCGCATGCGCGGCTTCACGCGGGCGGAGGAGGTGCTCGATGGCATCCAGATCTATCGCCACTGGATCAGCGGGGAGGCCAAAACGACCGCCGGATTCCTGCTCGAATACACCACCGCCTTGATCGGCGGGCTGGTCTGCGCGCTGAAGGCATGGAGCCGCCACGGCCGCTTCGACATCATCCACCTGTGCAATCCGCCGGACCTCCTCTTCCTCGTCGCGCTGCCCTTCAAGCTGCTCGGCGGTGCCCGCGTCCTCTTCGACGCACATGACCTGTGGCCGGAGATGTTCGAGGCCAAATTCGGCGCGCTTGGCCTGCTTTACCGCGCCGTGTGCCTCGCGGAGCGCTGCACGCTCGCCCTCGCGGATGTCGTCATCGCCACCAATGAGAGCGTGCGCGCCGCGCTCATGCGCCGCGGCCGCCTGCATGACGACGCGGTGTTTGTCGTACGCACCGCGCCGGTGAACCTCGACACCGCCGCGCCGCCTGATGACAGCCTGCGCCGCGGCAAAGCGCACCTCGTCGGCTACATCGGCGTCCTGGGCGGCTCCGACGGCGTGGATTACCTCCTCGAGGCCGCGCATCACCTCGTGCACACGCGGCGGCGCCATGACATCCACTTCCTGCTCATGGGCGGCGGGCCGGAATTCGACGCGCTGGTGAAAAAGCGCGATCAACTCGGCCTCCAGGAGCACGTCAGCATGCCCGGGCTGGTGAGCGACGCGTTTTTGTGCTCCGCGCTGCGCAGCATCGACCTCGGCGTGGCCTGTGATCCCATCAACGCCTACAACGACTGCTGCACCATGAACAAGGTGCTCGAATACATGGCCTTTGCGCGGCCCATGGTGATGTTCGGCACCGTGGAGGGCCGCTACTCCGCCGGCGAGGCCGCGGCCTATGTGATGGAAAACGACGCCGCACAGTTCGCGGAGGCCATTTCCGCCCTGCTCGATGATCCGGCCCGCCGCGCGCAGATGGGCCGCGCCGGCCATCAGCGCCTCACCACGGAGCTGAACTGGGAAAGGAGCGCGCAATGCCTGCGCGCGGCCTATGCACGCTGCTTGTCATCTTGAACGGAATCCGCTAAAACACGCTCCAATGCGGCAAATAACCCGCCTTGATGCCATGAACACGAAGCTCCTCTCCTGCGCCGCGCTCTCCGCCACCCTCACCTCCGGCCTCGCGGCCACGCCGCCGGCGCCAAAGGTGATCGAGGCGCAGCGGCGCATGGATCTCACCGGCGCGGGCAGCTTTCACCGGATCGGGATGCTGCGGGAAATGGAGAACACGCGGCGCAACGCGGAGAAGGCCGCGCAGGCCGCCGCGAAGGTGAAAAAGGCGGCGGAGACGAAAAGCTGAATTGCCTTTTCACGGATCACGGCCACTTCTGGCGGCCTATGTCCCGGTATCTGCTCCTCTTCCTGACTGTCACTGTGCTCGGCGCGGGCCTCGCGAATGCCCAGGTGCCGCCGCGTCCGTCGCTGATCGAATCCTACCGCCGCCAGGACCCCACCGGGCGCGGCAGCTTCCACCGCAACGGCATGTTCCGTGAATTGGAGAACAGCCTCGCCGCGGAGGCGGGCCTGGCCGCGGAGCCGACACCGGAGGAAAAGGCCGGCTGGAAGCAGAGCCTGGGGGAGATTCTCTCGATGCAGTTCCGCGCGAACTCGATGTTCTTCGCCTCCGACAACATCTTCAACACGGAGGAAGACGAGATCACGGACACGCAGTTCGCGCAGTTTGTGGGCGTCTCGTTCGACGCGCAGTTCAACGAGCACTGGAAGCTGGCGAACAGCTACGACCACGCGTGGTTCATCCATGGAAAGGCGGAGAACTCCGCCAATGACTTCATCACCAGCACCTTCCGCCAGGCGCTGAGCTACGAGCGCCTGCTCTTCAATGACAAGGTGAGCCTGACGATCCCCTTTAGCTGGCAGTTCTCCCGCCTCTTCAACCGCTCCACGGGCGACCGCACGCTGGACACCTGGACCTACGGCGCGGCCACCGAGTTCTCCTGGTTCCTGATGCCATGGCTCATCCCCACCTTCAGCTATCAATACAGCTATCAGGACTCCGGCAGCCCGCAGGGCCCGGTGCCGGACAAGCACAAGCACGATTTCAACCTGGGCTTCACCTTCATTCCCTTCGAGGGGAAGCGCCTCTTCCTCATCCCCAGCGTGCAGTACAGCCACGAGCAGTTCGACGGCCTCGTGCGGCGTGACAACGCGTGGACGCCCACGCTCACGATCTCCTGGCAGCCGCTCGATTTCCTGGCCGTGGACGCCGTGGGCAGCTACACGGACTCGGATTCCGACCTGCAAGGCTCCAACTTCGACGCCCTGACCGGCACGCTGTTTGTGCGGCTCTTCTACAACTGGTAAGCCTGCCTCCACACAGCTCTCTTCATGCTCCGGCGCGCGCCTCACAGGCCGCGCCGGATTTTTTTGGCCTTTTTGCACAAGTTCCGGCGGCGGCGTGCATCCGGGCTGTGAAACCCACTGTTCCTCTTATGAAACTCCACCACCGCCTCACCGCCACGATCCTCCTGATCGCCTTCGCCGCCACCACCGCCCTCCCGGCGGCTGGAATCCCAAATCTGAAGACCCCAGCCGCCATCAAGGCCGCCACGCCGCCGCGCGTGGCGGCTCCGCCGCGTGTCGTTGTGCCGCCGCAGCCGCCCGTGATCAAGACTCCCGTCGTGCCGAAAGCCCCGAACGTGCCCAAAGTGCCCGTCGTTAAGGCTCCGGTGGTGCCGAAGGTTCCGGCGGTGGTCCGCGTCCCGGTGGTCAAAACGCCGTCCGCGCCGAAGATCCCGGCCATCAAGACACCGGTGGCACCGCGCATCGTCAAAGCGCCCGCCACGCCCAAAGTGCCCGCCATCAAGGTTCCGGCGGTCGTTTCCGCGCCCAAGGCCCCGCGCGCTGTGAAGGCTCCTGTCACGGTGAAGGCCCCTGCGCAGCCGGTGATCGTCAAAGCGCCGGTTTCCGTAAAGCCCGCGCCTGTTTTCACCTCCGACAAAAGCAGCAGCAAAGACAACAGCAACACCCTGGCCTCCATCACCAGCGCGCCGCCGCCGGACACGCGTGCGACCGTGCAGGGCGGCAGCGGAAACGCCCAGGAGAACGATGACGCCTCAAAGAAGGACAAGAAGGGCAGGGACTATTCCGACATCAGCGCGGCCTACCGCCGCCAGCAGCAGAGCGAGGAGGCGGACGACGAGTCCCAGGACCCCTACTTCAAAAACGGTGTCTTTGATCGCGATCAGTTCCGGAAGGACGAGCGTCTGGTCGCCGATTACTACAACGACCAGGTGGGTGCCAAAGACCTGCTCGACAGTGCCAGGAAACCTGGAGGCGGGGCGGACGAGGACCAGGACGACAACACGCCGGTCGCGGTCACCCGCGGCCGCATCAAAGACCTGGTCAAAGTGGAGGAAGCCAGCCAGACCACCGGCCTCAACGGCGACGAGAAGGAAGTCGTCGATGCGAAGGACGCGATCGCCCGCGGGAAGGTGAAGGACCCCAAGGCGGTGGGCCGCCTTGTGGACAGCGTGGCCAACAAGGGCGTGGACAACCAGTATGGCGAGGCCCCGGAGGTCAATGTGAAGGATCTGGAGCGCAAAGGCGATGAGTTGCGCCGCAAAGGCAAATACCGCGAGGCCATCGACTACTACGAGCAGGCGAAGGATGCCCTCCGCAACGGCGGGAAAAACAGCGCCGCCTATCGTCTGACGGTGATCGCCGAGGTGCAGGGGGGCAAGCGCCCAGGCAAAGACCTCAATCGTGTCGTGAAGCCCGGCAGCATCGCCGCCAAGGGCAGCGGCACAGGCAGCTCTCCCGCCACATCCCCTGGCACCACACCCGCCGCGAGTCCTGCGCCAGAAAATCAAGCTCCCGCTCCTGCCCAAGTGGGGCAGAATGTGGCCGATGCCGTCGCCAACCGCCCCGGAAAAGGAAACGACAGCACGAGGACCACACCCGCTCCCGCGGCCAGCGGTGCAGGCAGCGCCACGGCCGGCCAAAATGCCGCCGCCGGCCAGCAGGCGGACACCGGCGTCCAAAACAGCGCCCAGGAAGGCACGTCCGCAGGCGTGACAAACCAATTGGGCGCTGACACCCAGAACCTCGGCGCCAATTCGGCTCAGAACCCGGCCGCTGCCACGCCCTCCGCCACCAACGACACGGCAGGCAACAACGAAGCCCCTGTGGCCTCCAATCCAGATGCCAGCGTGAGCACGCCGCAGAATGAGGTCGTCCTTTCCACCCCCGGCAACGATACGGATGTCGTTCACAACCAATCTGCGGATGGGAACACCGCGGCGGACATCAGCTACCATTCCGATGGCACCTTCACAGGCACCGTCACCACCGTCACCCGTGACGCAGACGGCAACATCACCTCCACCACCACCCAGACCGTCAGCGGCACCTACACGGAAGGTGACGACGGCGAGCGCCACCACACCGTGACGGATGCCTCCACCCCCACCACGACCAGCGGCAGCGGTGGAAGCACCAGCAGCCAGGGCCAGAGCCAGGATGGCAGCGGCGGCAGCACCAATGACGATGATGACAAAGACGACGACAACAGCACCGACACGCCTTCCACCACCACCGAATCCGAATCCACCCCTGCCGAGACTGCCGAAACCAACGACGACACCGCCGAAGCCAGCACCGAAGGCACACCCAATCCCGAGGCGGCCGAACGCGGCAGCCGTGGAGGCCGCTTGGCCGAGGCCACTCAAGGTCGCGTCGGTGGTGACGAGCAGCGCCGCCAAAACAAAGGCCTCGACCAGCGCAAAAACGGCAACGGTGCCGGTGGTCCCAATCCTGAGGCCGAGTCCGGCAGCGGCGTCCTCCTCACTGCCGAGGAGCAGAGCGCCTTCGCGAAGAACCTGGGCATGAAACGCGGCGGCGGCGTCACCACGCCCACCGGCGAGGAAAACAGCGTCGCCGTCACCGACCGTGATTTGAAGGACATCGCCGCCCGCCGTGGCAGCACCATCAACCCCGCCAGCGGCGACGACAAGGGCGGCAAAGGCGGCAGCGGCCTCAGCTTTGGCAAAAAAGGCTTCGGCCCCGGCAAAGGCGGCGCTCCCGCCCCCGCTCCCCAGGGCGTGCAGGTCCAAGGCGCGGCGGTCAGCGGCGCGGTGAAGGCCGGCGCTGTCCAGGCCGTGCGCGGTGCCGCCATCCGCGTGGATACTGCCAAGATTCAGCAAAACGTCCGCTGAGCCTCCCCAACGCCCGTTTTTGGCCTCCAGCGCCCGGTTTCCCCTGTTTTTTGCCTGTCCACGGGCCCAGGTGACAAGTTCCGAGTCACAAGTGACACGTCATCCGCCGCAGGGGACGTGTCATCTGGCATAAATGATATGTCATCTGCCGCAGGGGACGTGTCACCTGGCGAAAATGACATGTCATCTGCTGCGGGGGACGTGTCACCTGGCGAAAATGACATGTCATCTGCTGCGGGGGACGTGTCACCTGGCGTGAATGACGTGTCATCTGCCGCAGGGGGCGTGTCACCTGGCGTGAATGACGTGTCATCTGCCGCGGGGGACGTGTCACCTGGCGTGAATGACGTGTCATCTGCCACAGATGACCTGTCCCGCGCCGCAAATGACACGGCATGGATGCCCCCCTGGGGAAAGTCAGGCGTCGTCTTTGGCCATTCCCAGCCCAGCCCCGGCAGCACCTCTGCCGGGGCTTTTTCATGCCCGGCAGGCGTGCCCGCCAGACCCACGGCACTGACTCAGAAACGCAGTCTGGCTACCGCGCCTGCGCGGTGGGGCCGCCCCTCCGAAAAAGAATTTTTCACTTTCCGCACAAGTTCCTGCCGCCCGCGCATCCAGCCCTTGAAACCGCAAGGTTCACCAAATCCAAAACACAAACACTCAACTCATCCAAACACCATGAAACTCAAACATCGCATCACCGGCACGATCCTCGCGATCGCCTTCGCCACCACCACCGCCCTTCCTGCGGCCACCATCCCGAACCTCAAGAACCCGCCGAAGGCTGTCACGGCCTCGCGTCTTCCCGCCGCGATCACCCGTGTTCCGGCCCCGCCCAAGGCTCCGGCCGCTCCAAAGATTCCCACGGTCAAAGCGCCGTCGATTCCGAAGATCGTTTCCGCCCCGAAGATTCCCGCGGTCAAAGCGCCCTCGGTTCCGAAGATCGTCTCCGCCCCGAAAGTCCCGGTGGTGAAGGCTCCTGTTGCTCCTCGCATCCCGTCCATGAAGGCCCCGATCACGCCCGTTGTCACGAAGGTGCCCGTCAATGCCACGCGGCTGCCCAAGGCTGCGACGAGCCCCAAAACTCCTGCTTCAACACCCAAACTCGTTGAGGTATCGGCCAAGACCAAGGCCACAAGACTCACTACAGCGGTGCCCGTGGAAAAGAAATCAGTCGCGGAGGTGAATGTCATCCGTCAGATCATTCGTGACGTGCAGAAAGAGAATACCAAGGCCCCCAAGACGGGAACTGAGCCGGACGTTCCCCACAAAGGTAAGTTCCCCACACGCTCCAATCCTTTGGACCGTCCTTCCCTCGGAGGCTCCGATACCAACTCGATTGCCGAGACCCTCTTTGGCGTCAAGACTGGCAAGGGTGGATCAACCAAAGGCATCTTCGACGGGCTCCTTCCAGACCGTGAAACGCCCAAATTGAAACCCATCGACACCAAAAAGGAGTTTGATCAGGGCTTTGGTAAGAAACGTGACCTGGCGGAAGTCCGCGCTGCTGCTGAAAGCATCGGTATCGCAACCGACAACACTGCACCCGAGAACTCCAATGGGGATTTGGGGTCAGCTTTGGGTGCTAATGATACGACGCGAGGCGTAGACCAACCTGGCAAAGGGAACAAAAACAGCAATCCGGTGAACCTGCTCACAGGTGGTGAAGGTGCTGGAGATGGTCTTGCCAGCGCAGGTCCTTCCTCCGAAAAAGCCACCAAGGGTGTTGCAAGTCAGGGAATGGGAGCTGTCAGCGATGGTGCAAACGACAAGAAAACAGCTAGCAGCGACGCCAAGAAAAATGAGGAGGCTGTGAACTCTGGCCGGTCTATCGCAGAAGACGCTGTAGCCATAAACACTGCCGCTAAGACCATGGGTAAGCTGCCTCTCACAGCAATCATGGGCGGGGGAGGGGCAGGCATCGTGGCCATAGGAGAAGCGGCCAATGGAGTGGCTGCTGCATTCAGTCTTGGCACCACCATCGGGTCACTAATTGACGCTGGGTACTCCGCAGCGACTGGATCGTCCATCGGTGCCGATTGGGCTTTCGTGGACGAGTATTATGGCTTCGGCGTCGGACAAGCATTGTTCAACCAGCCTGACCCCGAAAATCAAGGCACCCCGAAGTTTGGCCTCTATGACCTCAGCCCTGGCATCCTCCAGCACGTCGGCCAGGCCAGCAGCGGACTCAAAGGCTCTCAAGGAGGCAGTGCCGATGCGACCCCTGTGGACGAAGGCATCACAGGTGGCACCCCTGTTGGCGCTCCTGCGGGGACTGTGATTGTGGACAAGAAGAACGGGCTCATCGGCAATCCTGTGCGTAGCGGGATGCGTGAAGGTGGAGCGGGTGCCAGCGGCCCCAACTTCAATGGCGATGCCGGTCAGATCAATGTCGGCCCCGATGGTGTGGTGCATCAGGACGGTTCCGGCCGCGAAATCGATCCCCTTGCCGGCATGGGCAACGGTGCCAGCGAACCACCCACTAACCTGGGCGGCGGCCGCACGGTCTCCACCAACAACAACGATGAAGACGACTCTAGCAGCAGTGACGCGTCCGGCGCCACCACCACGACCACCCAAACGGCCGCCAAAAAGAAGAAGTAAACAGCCTTCCATCCCGCACCACGCGACACTTCCTCGCACTCGGCCCCGGCAGCACTCCTGCCGGGGCTTTTTCATGCCCGCCGCCTGCCCTCTCGAAACTTTTTTCCACTTTCCGCACAAGTTCCTCCGCACCGCGCATCCAGCTCCTGAAATCAGAAATCTTCCACGCCATGAACTTCACCCATCAACTCGCCATCGCCGCTGCCGCCCTGCTCATCGGCATCTCCACCCTCGCCGCCGCCGCCACCTTTGCCAAACACCGCGCCCAGGCCGCCATCGTCAGCGTTTCCAGCCTCTAAACACTTTCAACTGTCATGAAACTCCAAGCCCGCCTCACCCTCCTCGCCCTCGCCATCACGAGCTCCTCCGGCCTGTCTGCCGCCGGCATTCCCAGCTTCAAAGGTGCTCCCGTGGCCGTGAAGGCTCCTTCCGTGCCGAAAGTGCCTGTCGTCCCACCTGCGGCCAAAATCCCGGTGGTCCGTGTCCCCGTCGTCAAGGTGCCGGCCGCCCCTAAAACCCCCGTCATCCCCCAAGTGCCTGTCGTGAGGATTACCTCGGCACCGAAAGTCCCGGTCATGAAGGTTCCAGCCGTGTCCAAGGTCGTTTCCGTGCCGAAAACACCTTCCGTCGCCGGTCAAATCCGTGTTCCCCAGCCGCCGAAGCCGGTGATGGCCATCGCCAAGGCCCCCGTCCCGGCCTCCCGCAAGATCGCCGCTGTCCCGGCCAAGCCTGCCACCAGCCGCTCCAGCATCGAGATGGCCAAAAACCTGACCACCGGCCAGGCCAGCGGCGGGAAAGACTTTGTCGCCCGTCGAGTCGGCCCGTTTCACAGCGTGAACAAGGCCTACGAGAAAGCCGCCGCTCCGGCGAATCCGCCTTCTTCCGCCGCTCCGGCCAACACCGACCCGGCCACCGCGGCGGGCGAGATGGGCTGGACGCCCTGGTGGGCCGCCGGATCGACCAGCAGCAGTGGGGGCGGCTACTCCAGCAGCGCGCCACCTCCGCAGGCCGACCCGTATGCGATGTCCGCCAAGGGTCCGCGTGAGCCTTCCAAGAAGAAGCTTCTCTACGCTCCCAATCCGGTGAAGAAGTAAGCGCCCTTCGTTTCATCCGCCCCGGCAGCATCCCTGCCGGGGCTTTTTTGTGCCCTGCATGGTGCCACGTCGGAAATGCAGCCCGGCGACTGCGCCTGGCGGTGGGGCCGCCTCTCCGGATTTTTTTTCCGCTTTCCGCACAAGTTCCTCCGCGCCGCGCATCCAGCCTCCGAAACCGCACCCCTTCCTTCCCATGAACTTCTCCCTCCGCCTCGCCTTCGCCGCTGTCGCCGTGATCTTTGGCATCTCCACCCTCGCGGCCTCCGCCACGCTCGCCAAGCACCGCGCGCAGGCCGCCTTGGTGGCCTCCGCAGATTCTGCCAGCCGCTGAGCGCCAGTTCCCCGGCACCTGCTCCCAGCCGGGCGGGTCTCGGGTCTCATTGCTGGGGCCTCGGAAAACCGGCAGAACGCCCGGCGAGACGCCCTTGTGAAATTTTTCACAAAATGCGGTTGCCGCCCCTCGCCCCCGCTCGCATCATCGGCCTTCCCGTGTGGTTTTTGGCCTGTGGAGTGCTCTCCGGCTCCCTTGGTCATCTGCCATCCGTTTCGTCACTCCCCCTGATGCCTCCCGCCGACGCCCAATCTCCAGGTCATTTCCTACCCACCATCCTGCTGCTGCTGCCGTTTTTCTCGGCGCTCGTGATCCTGCTGGGCCACCGGGCACTGAAAAACGCCAGCGTGCTCATCTCCGTGGGCTCATCGGTCATCTGCTTCATCGCCAGCCTGGCGCTGCTCGCCACGAAGGGAGCCGAGGGCACGGTGGACATCCTGAAATTCATCCACGTCAAGGATATGATTACTGGTGTCGACCTCATGAGGGCCGGGATCGACGCCATGATCGACGATCAAAGCCGCGGCATGATGTTCATCGTGACCTTCATCGGCATGCTCGTGCATATTTTCTCGATGGGCTACATGAAGGACGACGAGGCCAAACCGCGCTTCTTCGGGTCGCTGTCGCTCTTCATGTTCTCCATGACCGGCATCGTCCTGGCGGGGAATCTGGTGATGATGTTCATCTACTGGGAACTCGTCGGCCTGAGCTCCTACCTGCTCATCGGCCACTGGTATGAGAAGGCGAGCGCCGCAGAGGCCTGTAAGAAGGCCTTCCTCACCAACCGCATCGGCGACTTTGGCTTCATGATCGGGATCTTGATCCTCTTCGGCCTGAACAAGGGCGATCTGGACATCGACAACCTCAAGACCGCGTTTTTCCACGCCAACGCCGACAGCCTCGTCAAGACCACCAGCCCAGGTCTCCTTACCGTCGCCGCGCTGTGCCTCTTCATGGGCGCGGTCGGCAAATCGGCCCAGTTCCCGCTGCATGTGTGGCTGCCGGACGCGATGGAAGGCCCCACGCCCGTTTCCGCACTCATCCACGCCGCCACGATGGTGGCCGCGGGCGTGTACATGCTGGTGCGTGTGAGCTTTGTGATCGTCACGCCGCTCGCCGCGGAGACCATCGCGGGCATCGGTTGCTTCACCGCGCTGCTCGCGGCGCTGATGGCCACGCAGCAGGGCGACATCAAGCGCATCCTGGCCTACTCCACGCTCAGCCAGCTCGGCTACATGGTCATGGCCGTCGGTGCCGTGGCAATGGCGGCGCTGCATGGCGAGGCGGCGCACGGGGCGCATCCGGGCCATCCGGCGATGTTCCATCTTTACACGCATGCCTTCTTCAAGGCGATGCTCTTCCTCGGCTCCGGTGCCGTCATCTACGCCTGCCACCATGAGCAGGACATCTGGAAGATGGGCGGCCTGCGCAAGCACATGCCGATCACCTTCTGGACCTTTGCCATCGGCACCGCCGCGCTCATGGGTGTGCCGCCGCTGAGCGGTTTCTGGAGCAAGGAAGCCGTGCTCGGCGCGGCGTTCGACAGCGGCTGCCGCGTTCTCTTCCTCGCTGGTGCCGCCACCGCTGCTCTGACCGCCTTCTACATGACGCGACTGCTCGTCGTGGCCTTCTTTGGCAAGGCCCGCACGGAATCCGCGCATCACGCCGCCGAAGTGCCGCTCGTCATGGCGCTGCCGCTGGCCCTGCTGGCCATCTTTTCGATCTTCTCGGCCTGGGGACCGTTCTCCGACTTCCTCCAGGCGATGAAACCGGAGCACGTCGAAGGCCATGACACCGTCCTGTGGACCTCCGTCGCCGTGCTGCTCATCGGCTCGATCAGCTCCTTCCTGCTCTACAAGGGCAAGGACAGCGATCCAGTGCGCATCAAGCTCTTCGCCAACAAGTTCTACTTCGACGAGATCTACGCCGTCATCGTTCGCGTGGGCCAGGACGGCCTCGCGTGGGTCGTCACCGCGCTGGAGCGCATTTTTGTCGATGGACTCGTCGCCCGGCTGCCCGCGGCCATCGTGGCTCGCATCGGTGCGGCCACCCGCATGCTTCAGGGCGGGCATCTGCAAGGCTACACCTTCCTGCTCGGTGGCGGCATCATCGCCGTGGTCTATCTCGTCGTGTTTGTGCTGCCCCGCACCCATTGATCCCCTTTCCGAATGAGCGTCAGCGTCCTCGAAATCGTCATCCTGCTCCCGATCCTCGCCGCCCTCGCGGTGTTGTTCGGAGCGCCTGCGCGTGGCTCGTCCATCGTGGCCACCACGTTCAATCTGGGGGCCACGCTGGTTCTCTGCTTCCAATACGCCTCCAAGGGCAGCACCGGCCTCGTCCACACGCATGCGCGTGAAATCCTCGCCAATCCGGCGATGAGCTTCTCCGTCGGCGCGGATGGTGTTTCGCTCATTTTGGCCCTTTTGACCGCGATTGTGATGTTCGCGGCCGTCTGGCAGATTCAAGACCGCCCGGCCATTTTCTATGTCGCCTCGCTTTTGATTGGCGGCGGAGCTTTGGGAGCCTTCCTGACGACCGATGTCTTCTTCATCTACGCCTTCCACGAACTGGCGCTGATCCCGACCTTCCTCATGATCGCGCTCCACGGCCACGCGGAGCCGATTGAGCGCAAAAAAGTCGCCTGGAAGGCCACGATCTACCTCGGCATCGGCAGCTTGGTGCTTCTCGCAGGCCTCGTGTGGCTCGTCGTTGAGTTCAGTGGCGGTCGCGACCTCACTTTCGATCTCGAAGCCCTGCGTGCGCAGGCCAAGCAGACCCCGCTGCCCATCGAGAAACAAGGCGCGATTTTCTTCGTGCTGCTGCTTGGTTTTGGCACGCTCGTCAGCCTCTTCCCCTTCCATAGTTGGGCGGCTCCGGCCTATGCCACCGCGCCGACACCGGTCGCCATGCTGCACGCGGGCGTGTTGAAGAAATTCGGTCTCTACGGACTGCTGCGCATTGCTTTGCCGCTGCTGCCTCAGGGTGCGAACGTCCCGTGGGTGCAAAACGCGCTGCTGCTCATGCTTTTGGGCAACATCCTCGTCATGGGCCTCGTCACCATCCGTGCCAGCCGCCTCGACGACACGCTCGCCAACTCCAGCGTGATGCACATGGGCTACATCTTCCTCGCCCTCGCCGCAGGCAGTGAGATCGCCCTGAAAGGCGCGGTGCTGCTGATGTTCGCGCACGGCGTGTCCATCGCGCTGCTTTTTGCGCTGACTGGCAAGATGCGCAACCAGCTCGGCACGCTCGAATACAGCAAGCTCGGCGGTCTCGCCTCCCACGCACCGGCCTTCACCGTGCTGTTTGCCTTTGGTGCCTTCGCCAGCATCGGCCTGCCGGGCCTCAGCAACTTCGCGGGCGAGGTCATGGTCTTCGCCGGCAGCTTCACCGGTTTCAAAGGAGCGCTCACGAACCTGCACTGGACCGTCATTCTGGCCCTTTGGGGCGTGGTGATGAGCGCGGTTTACATGCTCCGCGCCTACCGCAGCATCTTCCATGGCAGCGCCACCACCGGCCTCTTCATGAGCGACCCCGCCCTGCCGCAGCGCCTTCCTCTCATCCTCATGGCCGCCACCCTCCTGCTCACCGGCTGCTGCCCCTGGCTGCTGCTGAATCTGCTGAAGGGCACGCTCGCCGCCGGTTAATCTCGTCCTTCCATGTCCGTCTTCACCCTCGAAGCCAGCCTCGCCTTCCTCGGCCTCGTCCTCCTGTTGCTGGAGGCTTTCAAGCCGGAGATCTCCCGCCGCACGCTCGGCTACACGGCCATGGCCGGCACCGCGCTCGCGCTTGTGCTGCTGCCCGCCTGCGGCACGCAGCTTCCCGCCTTCATGCAGCCCTGGCACCAGATTGACACGCTGGCGCTCTTCTACAAAGGCTTCGCGCTCGTCATCACCCTGCTCGTGCTCTGGCTCACACTGGAGTGCGTTCCGTATCTCACGCGTTTCACGCTCGATGGAAAGCTCGCCGAGATGTTCAGCCTGCCGCTCATCGTCTGCGCTGGCATGATGTGGATGGCTTCCGCCCGCGACCTCGTCACGATCTTCATCACGCTCGAACTCGTCACCATCAGCTTCTACGTCCTCGTCGCCTTTGCCCGCAAAAGCGCCCTCAGCCTCGAAGCCGGCGTGAAATACCTCATCCTCGGCGCTCTCAGCACCGGCGTGCTCGTTTACGGCATCGCCTGGATCTACGGCGCCACCGGCAGCATGAATTTCGACGCCATCGGCAAGGCGCTCGCCAATCCCGCCACCAGCAAGGCCGCCGCGCTCTTCGGTGCTGCCATGCTGCTCGTCGGCCTCGGCTTCAAAGTCGCTGCCGCGCCCTTCCACATGTGGGTGCCGGATGTGTATCAAGGTGCCCCCACTCCGGTGACCACCTTCCTGTCCGTCGGATCGAAGGCCGCGGGCTTCGTCGTGCTCACCCGCGCTCTCGATGCCTTCACCGCCAAAGGTTCCATCATCGCCGATGAAGTGCAGGCCGTGCTGCTCGTCGGCGGCTCGCTCACCGTGCTGCTCGGCAGCCTGCCCGCCATCTTCCAGACCAGCGTGAAGCGCCTGCTCGCCTACTCCAGCATCAGCCACGCCGGTTACCTGCTCCTCGCGCTCGCCTGCGGCAGCGGCGGCCGCTTCGACATCGGCAGCAACGGCATCGTCGCCTTCTACCTCGCCACCTACCTGCCCATGACCGTGCTCGGTTTCCTCGCGCTCGGCCTCATGCGCGTGAACGGCCAGGGCGAGGACCTCGGCGACTTCCAGGGTCTCGCGAAACGCTCGCCCGTCCTCGCGCTCGTCATCACCATCGCCTTCGCCAGCCTCGCCGGCCTGCCGCTCACCGCCGGGTTCATCGGCAAGATGTTCGTCTTCCTCAGCCTTGTCGATCACGGCTACTGGGGTGCCCTGAGCTGCGCCGTCATTGCCGCCGCCGCCGGCTTCTATTACTACTTCCGCATCATCCTCTCGATGTACACCACCGAAGGCAGCGAAAAGCCCGCCCTCACCCTCGCCCCGCTCACCAAAGCCATCGCCTGCGGCCTCGCCCTCGTGATTCTCGCCCTCGGCGTCTATCCCCGCCCGCTGCAAAAAGTGCTCACGCCTCCCGCGGCGGGCGTGGCGGTGAAGTGATTGACAGGTTTTTGCCTCTCCTGCTAAAAGCGGTAAATGAGATTTCCGCTGTCTCCCATTTTTGTTGTTTTCCTGGGTCTCGCATGCGCAATGACCGCCTGTCGGGAACAAAGTTCCCAAGGTGGGGCTTCCAGCACGACCATTCCGGAGCACTTCGACCTCGACCTCGACCGTGTTTTCGACCTGAAGACACCATCCGACCTGACACCTGAATTGCTGGAGTCGAAAGTGCAGGCGTTCGCGGTGGTGCCGCGGGAAAAACTGTTCAGAACAGTGCAGGAGGGAGGAAATAGCCGGCACTTGTTCAGCGCCACCTATGCTCCGGTCCACAATCCGTCCTTCTCGATCTTCAAAAGCTCCATCCGTCCCAACTTTGTGAGCGTGGTCTGGCAGGGGCAGTCCATGGAACGTTTTTACTGTGTTTATCCGGCGGAGAAAGACCAAGCGGTGCCGCCTGAGTTGCTCTCCGCCATGGATTCCAGTCTTGGCGTATCCCACACGTTCAACACCGTGCTCAAGAAGTTCGAGTGGGAGTTGGAGAACTTCACGGTCAGCGCCGAGTACTCGACAAACGTGGGCAAGGGTGATCCCGCGTTTCTTGTGAACGTGCGCAACAAGCATGTGCAGCCAGCGATAGCGGTCACAAAGCCTGGCCTGGCACCAGGTCAGAGCGCGTCGGGTCCGCCAATCTCCGTTGATCTGGATGCGCTGATCGATTGGAGCGCGCCGGCAAGTGTGTCCATGAGGGAGTTTGACGATAAGATAGAAGCGATGGAAAAATCGGCGGGGCAGCAACTTTTCCGCCGCACCTCTGGCATCGAAGATTGCCGCTTTTTCGATCCAGCGAAAAAAGGCCGTGAGGTTAAATTCAGCTTTTTCGGTGGTCAGTATTTCATCTCGGGAGGCTACATCTCGTGGAAAAAGGAAGGCCCCATGTCGCTTATCGACCTCGTCCAGATGACCACGGCGGACGGCAGAGAGGTGGATCCGACGACGACGCTTGCCAGCCTCGACCAGAGATTCGGCCGCGCACATGTGCGTGAACAAGCACACGCGTTTGTTTGGGATCTCCCGACTTACGAAGCGGTGATGATCAAGTATGCAAACACAACCGGACACGGATTGCGTTTTCACCAGCCGAGAAGCATCCGGCTTGCAGCACGAAGCCCTCGGAGTCCGACGACAGGAACTACCGTTCCTTCGGGGACGCGGCCGATCTCCACATCCACATCGTCAGCGTTTCCGGCTGCGGCTGGCACTCCCAGGACTTCCGTCAGTGATTATTTCAAACTTAAAATCACACAGATTAACGCCCTTCTCATCTCCCCGCTATCCTCCGGCGAGGAGGCCGGACAGTCGAGCAAGCTGACACTCACCGCGCTACCCAATCGTGGCACCGACCAGACCAGGCTTGAGTTCAATCAAGAGGTGGGCGGTGATATGCGGCGCTGCCTGCTCGAAGTGAGCAAGCATTCGCAGATCCGGCACAACGACTGGCCGCCGGGCTACACGCTTCAGATCGGCTTTGATGACAAATACATCGAAAAAGACGGCCCCTCCGCCGCCGTCGCGTGCGCCTTGCTGGTCGAGTCCGCCGTCACCGGCAAAAAATGGGACCCTGGCTTCGCTGTCACGGGTGACATGAACGCAGATGGGAGTGTGCAGCCCATCGGCGGCGTGCGTGCGAAAGTGCGCGGTGCCGCCAAGGGCGGCTGCCGTGTCGTGGCCGTCCCGTCCAAAAACGAGGCGTCCATTCCTGACATCCTGCTGCTGGATGGGCCGGGTCCGCTCATTTCGATCACGGTTTTCGGCATCAAAACTTTTGAAGATGCACTCGCCTTGGCCAATCCCGAGCGAGCGAAGACGCTGAGCGATGCGCTGCTCAATTTTGAGGCCATGCGCCCGAGGCTCATGCGTGATCCGCGCCAGATCCTGCCGCTCCTGCGCACCCCACAGGGAATCGCACGGCTGCAGGCACTGCTCCAGGCCGCGCCCAACTGCTACTCTGCCAAATACCTTCTGCTGCACGCTCAGGGACGCGCGCCGAGGTCTCTCTCCATCGGCGGTTCCATCGAGGCGGCCCAAAGCAGCGCCCAGGGCATCATCAACTCCATCGAAAACGACGTGGAGTCGAATGTGAAGACCCTGAAACCGGATGAGGTCGGCACCAGCCTCAACAAGCTGCGCAATCTCCGCCCCATCCTCGACCGGCGTGTCTGGCCCTATGTGGACGGCCTGCTTGAATACGGTGACGTGGTGCGCGGCGCGATCCTCAACCCCGTCCGCTCTGGCGCGCGCTATGTGGATCTGGTCACCAAGGCCCGCCGTGCCGCCTCTGCAGCCCAGACCGCCTTCAAAGCTCTCATCAACAACGCCTCGATTCGCGAGGAAATGGGGCTGTGAAGCCTGTCCGTGCAACGGAATTGAGGTGCCCCATTCACTCCCCCTGCAGCGCAAACCAGGCCTGCATCTGGTAGCTGCAGTGGCATTTGGAGGAGCCATCGGGCACCAGCACGAGTCCTGAGGCGGGGATGGCGTTGATCCAGCAACTGGGGCGGATGCCGCCGTAGTTTTCGGTGCCGGCATCACGCGTGAGATCGACGTAGCCGAGCGTGGCGCTGCGGAAGAGCATCAAATTTTTGCTCGCGGCGATCTGGCCGCAGCCATAGGAGCGCTTCAGCTCCCACTCGACGGGTGAGCCGGTTTTGAGGTCCCACGCGCCGCCCTGCGCGTAGATGGTGCGGTCGTTGATGAGCGGGCGCGTTTGATACTTTGCGTCCTGATCCCACAATCGTTTGCCGGAGGTGATGTCGAAGCCTGCGAGGCGTCCGCCGACCTCGGAGGGCAGCTCGAAGAAGTTGTGTCGCACGGCTTTGAAGTTCATGAGCACCACGCCGTGCTTAGCGCTGACGGCGAGCTGTGTGCCCCACACGTCGTCGCGGTTTTCCCACAAGACTTTGCCGGTGGCGGCCTCGATGGCGAGGAGCGTGCCGGGCGGCATCTGGCTGTGCGTGAGCTTTGGCGCGGATTTGCCATCGCGACGCGGATTGGTGACGCGATCCGCCTCGACGATGGGACGGTCGATCAAATAGACACGCTCGCCGGCGATGGCGACGGCGTTGTGCCGGATGCTGCCCTTCGGCTGATACTGCCACTTCACCGCGCCGGTGGCGGGATCGATGGCGAAGAAGAGCACCGACTCGGTGCGCAGATTCGTGAGCTGGTAGCGCGGGCTGACGTTGTGCGCGGCGTTTTCGACGGAGCCAAAGAGCAGACCGTTTTCAAAGGCGAGGTAGCCCCAGTTGCGGTTCGCTGCATCGGCGGGCACGGGCGTGGCGATCTCGCGCACCAGCTTGCCCGTGGCGAGGTCGATGCGCAGGCAACGCGGGCCGTGTTTGACGTAAACGGAGTCGCCGCCGAGGCAGAAGGGGCTGCCGGTGTCGCCGATGCCGACATCGTGATGGATGCCGTCGTAGTCGATGAGGAGGTTTTCGATCTTGTAGTCCCAGAGCTTGCGGCCGTTGTAGGCATCGAGGCAGCAGAGGCCGTGCACGCCGCTGACGACCATGAAGCCATGCGCGATCAGCGGCGCGGGACCTTGGCCGTGTCGGTTCGCGACCTCGAATTCGACATCGCGGAACCAGAACATCGAGAGCTTGCCCTTCACCACCTCGTCATCGGAACAGAGCGTGTTCGCGGCGCTGCCGTTTTGATGAGTCCAATCGCCCGCACCGGCGAGCGTGGTGGCTTTTTCGATCTTCAAACTGCCGCGATGGCAAAGAATGCCGCTGTAGGGCCGGCGCAGGCGCTCGAGCTCTTTTTGAATCGCGGGCGTGATGTCCTGCGGCGCGATGACGAGGTTCGCGAAGCCTTTCGGATACGCGGTGGCCTCCAGCGAGCCGCTGTGAACGCTCACGCGTGTGCCGTAGAGGCCCGCGGCGGCGATTCGATGCCGCGCGGCACTCGCAGCGGCTTCATCGGCCTCCATCGCGATGATTTGGAGATTCGACTGACGGGCCAAAGCGAGCGCGAAATCGGCATGCGCAGCTCCGAGCACGACGGCGTAGCCTTCGGTGACTTTCGTGGCATCGAGGATGGCTTTCGTTTCAGCAACGATGGCGGCATCGAGCGGCTTTTCGACCTCAGCAGCCTGCGCGAGCGGCAAGGGCGCGGGATCGCCATCGAAGAGATACACGATGCCCGCATCGGTGGTGGCGACGAGGCGGCCATTGCCTGCGGCGAGGCCGAGCACGCGGCCTTCGACTTTGTGCTTCCACCATTCGGTGCGCTGGCCGGTGTAGTCGATGGCGCTGATCTGGCCGTCCGCGCCCACGACGGCCTCGGGGCCGGTGATGATGAATTCCAGCACCTCGCGCTCGACCGGCGCGATCTTGTCCTGCTCGAGCACGCGGGCTTTGTAGCTCTGGCCTTTGCGGTCGATCTTTTCGACATCCTTCCAGCGATACGTCGCGAGCGAGCGCCCCTCGGCACGCACGACACCGCCGTTGATGGCGACGCTTGGTCCGGTGCCAAACGTGCCGGACACCTCACCAGTGCCGAGATCGAAAAGCGTGCCCGCATTGAGGAAATTCGACTCGGTGACGAGCACACGCGTGCCGCCGCGCTGCTGATTCTTTTGCAGGTGGTAGTAGCGCAGCTTGCCATCCGCCCGCTCAAACACCGCAGGCACCGCGCGGCCCGTGGGCACGATCAAGGAGCCACCACTCGCGAGCAGATAGCCCTGCGGCGCGACACCGCTCGCGGCCTCCGCGCCACCGTGCGGCTGCGGCATGTAGATCGAGCCTGTATCGCCATTTTGCCAAACGGGAGCGCCGCTGTCCGCTTTGAGCGCATGCAGATACACGCCATCGCTCGGCCAGATGCCGCCCGCGTAGTAAACGATGTCATCCATCA
Organism: Verrucomicrobiaceae bacterium; assembly: GCA_015075365.1. Classification (GTDB taxonomy): domain Bacteria; phylum Verrucomicrobiota; class Verrucomicrobiia; order Verrucomicrobiales; family Verrucomicrobiaceae; genus Prosthecobacter. The sequence continues at coordinate 942,522 of JABTUN010000001.1, read as the reverse complement.
CCACCGGCCCGCCCCGCGCCGGCCAGTGCGAGATCATGCGCTCATTCCCGAGCACCTGACGCCCCGCCGGACCTGCGCGATGTTTCCAAAGCACCTTCCCATCCGTCAACGCGAGCGCGTAGAGATGCCCGTCATCGCTCACGACGAACACGCGATCCTTCCACGCCACCGGCGCAAAGCGCACCGGTCCGCCGGTGAAGAATCGCCACTTCACGCGACCGCTTTGCGCCTCGATCGCATAAACCTGATCATCCGCCGAGCTGCCAAACAGCACAAGATCGCCCACGATGATCGGCTGAAATGCCCGGTCATACTCCATCCGCTCCGAATTCGGCCACGCGATGCGCGGCCCGCTCGGCAGCCGAAACGCCCAGCGCTGCCGCAATTGATTCGGGATCGTCTCGCTCGTGTAGCCGCTGCGCGAGGCATCCGCGCGATACGTGGGCCAGTCGGCGGCGAAGAGAGATGTGGCGAGGGCGAGGAAGAGGAGCGGGCGCATGAAGGGAGGCGCAGAAAACGGCCTCAACGCACGGGTTCTTCGGATTGCTCGTGCTGTGCCGCCCACTGGCGGGTACGGAAGTGTCGGTACTTGAACAGCATGGCCAGATAGAGCCGCACCACCGTCCCGGAGAGCATTCTTCCCCACCAGGAGCGCCCGAAGGCAAAAGTGATCGTGTCGTGCATGACGCAGCCGCCGTCCGGCAACGGCTCGAAGCGGTGCTCATGCACGAACTGCTCGAACGGGCCTTCGAGCATCTCGTCCACGAGCACATGCGGGGGCTGCACGGTGCGCCAGCGGCACTTCCAACGCAGCGGGATGATGCCCCAGTCGTGGCCGTGCAACTCGATGAGCCTTCCTTCCTGCGCCAGGCCCCCGGTTTCGAGGCTCGTGACCTTCAAGGTTGGCGGCATGACGTGGACGATGTTCCGGGGATCGCTGTGAAAGGCGAACATGACCTCCGTGCTGGCGGCGAGCTTGGTGGATGCGTGAAACGTGCAGGACATGCGTCTGGGTACCACCAGACTACGGACACGGCGGGGGAATGGATTGCCGCGACGTCACAACTGAAACTCCGCGCCGCCACGGCGGACGAACTGGAGCTCGATGCCGGTCTGGCGCCAGGCATGGATGAACTGGGCCTCGAACTGGAGGAGATTCCGGCCTGCGAGGATGTGCTCTTTGAAGGCCTGCTCGTGCGGGCGGCCCTTCTCGATATCGCGCAACCAGGCGATGATGCCGGCGGCGTTGCGGTCGCGGTCGAGATGATAGAGGAAGTAGGTCAGCAGGAGGGCGGAGGCGTAGTTTTCCTTGCCCGCGACGCCGCTGAGCCCGGAGGCCCAGGTGCGATGGTCCATGGCGAGGAGCTCCGGCAGGCGCAGCATGGTAAAGCGGATGGCCGAGCCAGCGGACTGACCGCCACTGGCGCGGAGGTGGTTTTTGAGCCGGCTTTCCATGCCGGAGAGGAAGAAGCGGCCATGCACAAAGTCGGTGATGCCATTGTACTCGGCCGCGCCTTCGGCGAACCAGATGGGCAGGCGTGGCAACCAGCGGCCCATCATTTGATGGGTGATCTCATGGATGAGCGTGTCGTTGGACTCCACAGACTGGTCGAGCATGACACGCTTTTGTCCGACAAGCTTCATGCCGAGGGAGGAGATGGGGACGTAAATGGTCTTGTCCGCGCGGGAGTAGTAGCCGCTGCTGCCGGCCGGCGCGCCGGTGGCGGCGTAGGACTCGTCGGTGCTGAGAATGCAGGCGCGGAACCATTTGCGCATGGTCTCAGGCGCGGGGCGGAGATCGAGCGGGAGCTGGCAGTTGAGCATCCAGGTGGCCTCAAAGACGCGGGCGAAATGACGGACGGCGTCCGGGCCGACGGGCGCGTCACAGCAGAACTCAAAATGCTCCGTGTGATAAATAAACTCGTCCTTCTGCGGGTCCTCGGAGACGACACGGACCTCCGGCGTGCCTTTGAGGGCAATGCTGCGGGGCCATTCGCGCATGGCGGGCAGTTCGAGCACGGGAGAGGGCAGGGCAGGCAGGCGCGGCCCGGCCGCATGCGCGGCGGACTCGTCCGCGGCAGGCACCGGGGTGTTTTGCGGTGACTCCGGGCTGTCTGCGGCGCCTTCTAGTGCGTCCTGCGGGCTGGCGGGGCCGGCATTGAGGCTGAGAGCCTTGGTGGCAGGGGCCTCGATGCTGGCGACGCGCAGGGAGGCGCTGCGCGCGTCTGTCTGATGATCCCAGGTGAGGATGATCATCCCGGAGAAGGCGACGAGAGCCGTCACCGCGAGCCAGCCCATGGCGCGCGCGACCGTGCGCAGGCCCGCCGTTGTGCCGGCACGCCGCTTCTGCACCGGCGCGGCGGGAGGCGCGGGCGGGGCAAGGGGTGGCGGTGGCATGGGGTAGGGCATCTGCGGGGGAGATGGAATGGGCATCATGGCCGCGGCTGCCACAGCAGCGGCGCGGAGCGGATGAGGAAGAAGGCGCGGAAGGGCGATGAGCCGGGCTCCAGCAGCGGAGTGGTGGCCTGCGAGGTCCAGAAGCCGTCCTTGAGATACCAGGAGCTGTAGGGCGGGCTGTTGATGCCCGAATCGGCATTCCAGAGGCGCAGGCGGTCGGCGGTCTCCGGCGAGGAGCCGTTTTGCAGGTCATTGACCGGGATGGAAGTGCCGAGACTCCCGAGGCTGATGAGCTGCGTGCCGCTGACGAGCGGGATGGCGATGGGGATGGAGCGAACCTCACCAGTGAGGATGCGGGTGAGGCCGGGGCCGGAGACCTTGACCAGCACCCCCTGATGCGCGGCAAAGGGGGCGTCGGCCGCGGCAGGGACGAGGGTGTTCTGCCGCGGGTCGTAGGCCAGCAGGCGATCTTCCTCCGCGAGGCTGGCGGCGGGAAGAAGGGCGCCAAGGGTGTGATGGGGCCGGACAGAGACACGCGTGGTGCCTGTCGGGAGCGACGCGGCGGAGAGATGATGAATGGTGGTGGAGGTCCGCGTGGCCGGGAGAGTGAGGCAGAGGCCCTTGTGGGTGCCGTCGAGGATTTCGAGCTCGTGCGGTGTGTCGATTTGCAGAGGAGTGGAGAGGACGAGGGTGCCTCCGGTGCTGAAGGAGGCGGGTCCGGTGTAAACAGCCGGCTGCATGAGGGGCATGCTGAAGGTGCGCGCCCCGGTGGTGAAGCTCTGCCACGCCCAGGCATGCGGGGAGGTGGTGGTGGTGAACTCAGGAGTGCCGTTCAGGTCGGCGTCGAGGTCGATGCGCAGGCGCAGGAAGCCCAGCGTGGCACCAGCGGGTGCAATACCGCTGTAGCGGCGGGTGACGGTACCGTCGCTGTTGAAGGTGGCGGCGGCGGGCAGGTTGAGCGGCTTCCAATCGCCCTGTTCGAGGCTTGTGGCGGCCTCAAGGACGTAGCGGAGGTCGCCGCGGCCTTCGACCGGACGCGTGACGACGGCGGAGAGGGTGTTTTGCCAGCTATCGGCCTCCAGGGTGAAGCGGGCCGGGGTGAGGCCGCTGCGCGGATCCGTGCCGAGGGCGTATTCGAGGAGGTTGGAGACGTTGTCCCCGTCGCTGTCCGCCAGGGGGCAACTGAGGGCTTGCGCCTGGCTCCAGGAGGCAAAGGTGAGGGTGAGGGAATTGACGGCGACGGTGCTGGACGGCGCGGTGGCCCCTGGCATGCGGCTGGACACCTGGTCCGGCGGGATGAGGATGTTGTACTCGACGACGGAGGACGGGTAGCCGGAGCCAGAGGCGGTGGCGAGGCCGAGGTCGCGGGTGAGATCGGTGATGGAGTCCGCATCGTCGTCGAGGCTGCCGCCATGGCCGGACTCCGCGCTGCCGACAGGGCACTGACCGGGACGCAGGGAGAAGACGGCAGTGCTGGCACCGTTGACGGCGGGGTTGTTGTTGTAGAGGAGGTCCTGGCCGGTGTTGTCATCGCCAGCGGTGACGGAGGCCATGGGGAAGAGATCCTCCAGCGGGCCGCCGGGTGCGAAGAGAGAGGCGGGGATGTGCAGGAAGTAATCACCGGGATTGAGGCCGGAGATGAGGAAGGTGCCTTCGCAACTGCAACCGGTGGCTCCGACACCGGCCGGGGTGCTCACACCCGGCGTGGCACCGGCGGGGTAAAGCTCGACATAAATGCTGCCGAGGCTTTCGCCGAGGTCGCGGCGGCCATTGCCGTTGATGTCGAGGAAGATGGCGTTACCGACGGCCATGGGGGACCAAAGGCCGAAGTCGATGGTGAGGTTCGTGTCGGGATCGCTGTCGCCATCTGTGATGGATTCCGCTCCCTCGGCGATGTGGAAGACGGGGCTGAAGATCGGCGTGCCGTGGCCGCCGGGCTGCTGGCCGTCATTGTTGTCGTTGATGTTGTTGTCCGTCGTCGCGGGTGTGCCGCCGGTGCCGACATAGTGGACCGGCGGGGTGACCTTGATGTAGTGGTATCCGGCGGCGAGGCCGCTGAAGCTGTAGCGACCGTCCGCGCCGGTAGTCACATCCGCGCCGATTTGCGTGTCCGCCGTGGTGCCTGTGCCGCCGACCGCATTGTCCGCGCCGGGGTTGAAGAGCTGCACCAGGGCGCCGGCCACGCCGGGTTCGCCAGCGTCACGGACGCCGTTGTTGTTGCTGTCCTCAAACACCAGGTCACCCACGGCGAGGGACTTGATGTGGATGGAGAGCTCACGCGATGTGGAGCAGCCGTAGGAGTCCTGGGAGCTCACGGTGAAGACGAAGGTTCCATTGCCAGAAGGCGCGCCGCTGATGACACCCGCGCTGCTGAGGGTGAGGCCGCCGGGCAGCGAGCCACCGGAGATGCTGTAGGTGTAAGGCGCGCCCCCGCCGCTGGTGAGCAGGGTCTGCGAATAGCCGGCCCCTGGGAAACCGGTGGGCAGGCTGGCGGGGGAGATGACCAGTTCCGGACAGCCAGGTGTGAGCGTGTGGCTGCGGGTGCCGGCGCAGCCGTTGGCATCCACCGCACGGATGGTGAAGACGCGGGTGGCGGTGCTCGTCGGCGTGCCGCTGATGGCTCCCGTGCTGGAGTTGAGGCTGAGTCCGGCCGGCAGCGCGCCACTGCTGATGGAATAGACATAGGGAGAGAGGCCGCCGGATGCCGTGGACGCGGATGAATACGGTGTGCCGGCGGTGATCGTGGTGGAAACGGCCGACAAGCTGATCACCGGGCAGATTTTCACGGTCAGGGCGAGATCGCGCGTGCAGCCCAAGGCGTCCGTGGCGCGCACGGTGACGTTGACGCCCGCGCCATTCGGCGCTGTGGGCGTGCCGCTGATGACTCCGTCTGTGCCGAGGCTGAGGCCGTCCGGCCACACGCCTGCCGCCGTGGTCCAGGAGTAGGGCGAGGTGCCGCCGGCCGCCGTCATGGCCTGCGAATACGCAGTGCCCACCACGCCGGCCGCAGGGAGGACCGGGCTGATGGTGATGGTGGGGCAGACTGGAGCAAGGGTGTAGGCGCGGGTGCCCGGGCAGCCATTCGCATCCACGGCGCGGACGGTGAAGGTCTGCGAGGTGATGCTCGTCGGCGTGCCGGTGATGGCGCCGGTGCTGGTGTTCAGGGACAGTCCGGCGGGGAGCGTTCCCGATGTCACGGCATACACATAGGGTGAGACACCTCCCCCGGCGGTGGCATTCGACGAGTAGGCCGTGCCCACCGTGGCGCTGGTGGTGATGGCAGCGAGATTGATCACCGGGCAGATCTTCAAGGTCACGCCAACGGTGCCCGTGCAGCCGTGCGCATCCGTGGCGCGGAAGGTGAGCGCGGCACCCGCGCCGTTGGCGGTGGTGGGCGTGCCGCTGAGGGCACCAGTCGTGGCATTTAGCGTGAGTCCCGCGGGCAGCGTGCCGCTGGTGAGGGCAAAAGTGTAGGGACCCGTGCCGCCCGAGGCGGAGAGAGTCTGCGAATAAGCAGCGCCGACTGTTCCGGCATCGAGTGATCCTGGGGCGACGGTGATGACCGGGCACACGGGGGCCACGGTGTAGCCGCGCGTGCCCTGGCAGCCGTAGGCGTCCGTGGCGCGGATGGTGAAGGTGCGGCTCGTGGTGCTGGTGGGCGTGCCGGACAGCTCTCCCGTGGCGGCATTTAGCGCCAACCCGGCGGGCAGCGTGCCGCTGCTGATGGCGAAGGTGTAAGGTGCCATGCCGCCGGAGGCGGTGAAGATCTGCGAGTAAGGCGTGCCCACGACCCCATTGGCGATGGAGGCCGGATTCACGCTCACAGGCAGGCAGTTCACGACAGCCATGTGGTCCTCCACCTCCCCGGTGCCGCTGTGGCCGGTGGAGCCTGGGTTTTGGGTGCTGGTGAAGCGGAAACGCGCGCCACGAGCACCGGGCACGGCGTTGAGCGGCGTGTTCACCGTGATGTTTTGCACGCCGCCGTTGGTGTTGTGGGCGATGCTGCCATTGGACACGATCTGCTCGCCCGCGTCGTCAAAGCTGCCGTTGTTGTTGAAGTCGATCCAGCCGTTCAGGTAGCCCGTGGAGCCGCTGAGGTTCGTGACGGTGACGGCCACCGTCGAGGAGGTGCCGGGAGTGAGCGCGGGAATGCTCACGCCGTCCTCGTCATCACTACCGGTGGTGTCGTCGCCGTTGGCGGAGGCGTTTTTCATCGGCGCGTATTCCGTGTCCACCAGCGCGCCCATGCGCAGGTTGTTCGACTGCGTGCTGGAGGCGTCCGGAGCACCGATCCAGTCACCAAAGTCGGTGGTGGGCACGGCGATGTTCACGACATAGTCCTCCACCTCGCCCTGGCCGCTGGCCCCGGTGGAAGGCGGCGTGCTGGTGGAGGTGAGACGCACACGGATGCCGAGATTCGCGCCGGTGATCGCGTTCGCAGGCACGGTGAAAGACACGTTCTCGACGGCATCGGTCGTTCCGTCGGGCACCAGGATGTCCATGGCGACCTGCTCTCCCGCGTCGAGGAGGTCGCCGTCGTTGTTGAAGTTCACCCAGAGATTCAGGTAGGCCGGCGCGCCGGTGTTGTTCGTCACGGTGACCGGGATGGTGGCCGGGCCGCCCGCGATCATGCTCGGGATGACCGCGCCGTCCTCGTCGTCGGTGAGCGCGATGTCATCCCCGGTGGCCAGGGTATTCTTGGCGGGCACATATTCCGTGTCCGTGGTCGCGCCGAGGCGCAGGTTCTCGTTCTTGGTTGAGAAAGCGTCCGCGAAACCGCTGAAGTCGCCGTAGTCGCTCGGCGGGGCCAGGATGGTGACCGCGTAATCCTCCACCTCACCGTTGCCGGAGTGGCCGGTGGAAGTGGTGCTGCTGGAGGATGACAGGCGGAAGCGCGCGCCCAGCGGCACGCCGGTCACCGCGCCCGCCGGGACGGTGATGTTCACATTGCGCGTGGCATTGCTGGTGCTGCCGGAGACAGTGTTGTTGGAGATGATGCGCTCGCCCGCGTCGGTGAGCACGCCGTTGTTGTTGAAGTCGATCCAGCCGTTGAGATAGCCGGTGGAGCCCGTGTTGTTCGTCACCTGCACGGAGATGGTGGCCGGCGCGCCTGCGGTGAGGATCGGAATGGTCACGCCATCCTCGTCGTCCGTGCCGGTGGTGTCATCGCCGGTGGCGGTGGCGTTCGCCAGGCTCTCATGCTCCGCGTCCACCGCGGCACCGATGCGCAGGGTGCTGTTGCGGGTGCTGCTGGCGGTCGCGAAGCCGGAGAAGTCGCCGTGGTCGCGTGTGGGAGCGGTGATGTTCACGACGTAGTCCTCGATCTCGCCGATGATGCTGCTGGAGGTGGTGGCGCCGGGGGACGAATTGGCCGTGAGGCGGAAGCGCGCGCCCAGGTTTGTGCCGGTGACGGCCGCCGGAGGCACCGGCACGGTCAGATTGAGCGTCGATTCGGTCAATCCCGCTGACACCGGCACGTTCGCGGCCACATGCTCGCCGGAGTCTGTCAGCACGCCGTTGTTGTTGAAGTCGAACCAGGCGTTGAGGAACGCGCCCGCTCCGGTTTCATTCGTGACGACCACCGGCACGGTGAAGATGCCGGATGAAGTCAGCGCGGGGATGGTGACGCCGTCCTCGTCATCCGTGGTGGTGATGTCGTCCCCGGTGGCGGTCGAGTTCAGCGTGGCGGCAAACTCCGTGTCCACCGTGGCGCCGAGGCGCAGCAGGCTGTTGGCCGCGTTCGACACATTGGTGAAGCCGCTGAAGTCGCCGAAGTCCGTGATCGGTGACTCAATGACGACCGTGTAGTCCTCCACCTCGCCGTTGCCGGAGTGTCCCGTCGAGCCCGGATTGCTGGTCGAGGTCAGGCGCACGCGCACACCGACGGGCACGCCGGTGACCGCGCCCGGCGGCACGGTGATGGACAGATTGCGGGGCGAGTTCGTGGTCCCGGTCGTGATCGACAGGTTGTTGCCGATGCGCTCTCCCAGGTCGAGGACGTCGCCATCGTTGTTGTAGTCGATCCAGACGTTCAGATAGGCCGTGGAGCCGGTGTTGTTGGTCACGATGACCGGAATGGTGGCCGGTGCGCCGGCGGTGAGCGTGGGGAAGGTCACGCCGTCCTCGTCATCGGTGCCGGCGAGGTCATCCGAGGTCGCGGTGGCGTTTTTGGCCGCCACATACTCGGTGTCGGTCAGCGCGCCGAGGCGCAGGTTTGAGTTCCGCGTGCTGCTGGCGTTGGCAAAACGGTCGTAGTCGCCGAAATCGGTCGTCGGCACTGCAAAGCTCACGACATAGTCCTCCACCTCGCCTGCGAGGCCGTTGTCACCCGTGGGGCCGAGGCCGCTGGGCGCGGAAAGGCGGAAGCGCGCGCCGACATTGGTGCCGGTGACCGCGGAGGAGGGAATCGTCACGCTCAGATCGAAGATGCCGTCCGTCGTGCCGGTGGGGATGGTCAGATTCGCGGCCACATGCTCGCCACCGTCCGTGAGGCTGCCGTTGTTGTTGAAATCAAACCACGCGTTCAGGTAGGCGGTGGCGCCGGTGCCGTTCGTGATGGTGACGGGGATGGTCACGGTCTGGCCGGCGGTCATCGACGGGAAGGTCACGCCGTCCTCGTCGTCGTCGCCCGTGCCGTCGTCGCCAGTGGCCGTGCTGTTTTTGGTGGGCGAATACTCTGTGTCGAGCAGCGTGCCGAGCCGCAGCACCGGGTTCGCGCCCTGGGAGGCGTCCGCAAAGCCGCTGAAGTCGCCAAAATCGGTCGTGGGCGCCTGGATGACGATGGCGTGGTCCTCCACCTCGCCGAGGGCGGCCGCGCCGGTGGCCGCGGCGCCGCTGGTGCTGGTGAGGCGGAAGCGGGTGCCGATGCTCACACCGGTGAGAGCGGTCGCGGGCACGTTGAGGGGGATTTCCACCTCGCCATCCACGGTGCCCGCGGGCACGGCGACGTTCGTGGCGATCTTCTCGCCCGCGTCCGTGAGCACGCCGTTGTTGTTGAAGTCGATCCAGGCATTCAGGTAGGCCGTGGAGGCACGGTTGTTGGTCACCGTGGCGGTGATGACGGCCGGACCGCCGGCGATCAGCACCGGGAAGGACACGCCATCCTCGTCATCCAGGCGGGTGTTGTCATCACCGGTGCCGGTACTGTTGACCGTGGCGCTGTACTCCGTGTCGATCAGCGTCCCGAGCCGTAGTTGGTCGTCACGCGTGCTGCTGGCGCTGCCGAAGAGTGCGAAGTCGCCGAAATCGGTCGTCGGCTCCGCGATCGTCACGATATAGTCCTCGACCTCGCCCGGGCCGCCGACGCCGGTGGGGCCGGGAGTGCCCGTGGAGGTGAGACGCACGCGCGCGCCCAGCGGCGTGCCGGTGAGCGCCGCAGGCGGCACGGTGTAGCCCGGCGTCTGGGTCAGGCTGTTCGCGCCGTTGGGCACGGTCTGGTTCGCCACGATGTATTCACCCGCGTCCTCGAAATCGCCGTCGTTGTTGAAGTCGATCCAGGCGTTCAGATAACCCGTTCCCCCGGTCGTGTTGGTCACGATGGCGGAGAGCGTGGCGGGACCGCCCGCGGTCATGGAGGAGAAGCTCACGCCGTCCTCGTCATCGTCCCCGGTGATGTCATCTCCGGTGGCCGTGGCATTCTTGGTGGGCGCGTACTCGGCATCCACCTTGGCGCCGAGGCGCAGGTTTGTCGTGGCGCTGTTTGCCGCCTCCGCCGCGCCGCTCCAGTCGCCAAAGTCCGTCGTCGGATTGAGCACGTTGATGAGATAGTCCTCCACCTCGCCGACTGAGCCCGCGCCAGTGGGGGGAGTGCCGGTGGCCCCGGTGAGCCGCGCGCGCACGCCGATGCTGGAACTCGTCACCGTGGAAGGCGGGATGGCCACGTCGATTTCCAGCGTGGTGTTCGTGGTGCCGGCGGGCACGGGAACATCCACGGCCACTTGCTCGCCCGATTCGTTGAGGAGGCCGTTGTCGTTGAAATCGAACCACAGGTTCAAATAGGCGGGCGCGCCTGTTGTGTTCGTCACGGTGACCGGGATGGTCACCGCCTGGCCGGAGGTCATCGAGGGGAAGCTCACACCGTCCTCGTCATCAACGCCGGTGATGTCATCCCCCGTGGCACCGGAGTTCGGCGTGGCCGTTCCCTCCACATCCAGCAGCGCGCCGAGACGCAGGCCGGGCACAAAGGTGTTGGAGGCCATTCCGAAGCCCGAGAAGTCGCCAAAGTCCGTGTTCGGGTCCGGCACGATCGTGTAGGTGCGCGTGCCCGTGCAGCCCAGCGCGTCCGTGGCGGTGACGGTGAAAGTTTGGGAGGCGATGGAGGTCGGAGTGCCGCTCAGGGTGCCTGTGCTGGTGAACGTGAGACCGTCCGGCAGCGCGCCCGCTGTGACCGCGAAGACATGCGGCGTGGTACCGCCCGTGGCGGTGATCGTTTGCGCGTAGGCGCTGCCCACCGTGCCGTTCGGCAGCGTGGCTGGTCCCACCGTGATCACCGGGCACGCCGGCGTGATCGTGTAGGACTGGGAGCCGGTGCATCCGTTCGCATCCGTGGCGGTGACGGTGAAGGTGGCCGTGGCGCGTGAGGTGGGCGTGCCGCTGAGCACGCCCGCCGGGCTGAGCGTCAATCCGTCCGGCAGCGCGCCGCTGGTGACCGCATGTACATAAGGCGCGGCTCCGCCGATGGCGGTGATGGTCTGGGAATAAGGCAGCGTGACCGTGGCCGCGGCCAGCGGCGGCGCGGTCAAGGTGATCACCGGGCAGATCTTCAAATTGAACGCCTTTGTGGTGGTGCAGCCCCAGGAATCCGTGAAACGCAGCGTCACGGGCACGCCCGCGCCATTGCTGGCCGCCGGCGTGCCGCTGATCAGGCCGCCGCTGCTCAGCGTGAGGCCGCCCGGCAGCGTGCCGGAGGCGACTGACCAGGTGTAGGGCATCAGGCCGCCGCCGCCGGACAAGCTCTGGCTGTAAGCCGTGCCCGCGCGTCCCGCCGCCAGGCTTTCCGTGGTCACCGTCAGCACCGGGCAGTTCACCACCGCCAGATGATCCTCCACCTCGCCCGTGCCGCTGTGCCCCACTGGCCCGGGACTTGTCGTGGAGGAGAGGCGGAAACGCGCGCCTCGATTTCCCGGAACGGCGTCCGCGGGTGTGTTCACGGTGATGTTTTGCGCCAGCGCGTTGGTGCCGTCGGGAATGAGGATGTCCGCGGCGATCTGTTCGCCGCTGTCCGTGAAGTCGCCGTCCGCGTTGAAGTCGATCCAGGCGTTCAGGCAGGTCACCTCACCGCTCAGATTGGTCACTGTGACGACCACGGTCGAAGACGCGCCGCGCGTGAGCGTGGGAATCGTCACGCCGTCCTCGTCATCACTGCCGGTGGTGTCGTCACCGTTGGCGGAGGCGTTCCGGGTGGAGGCGAACTCAGGATCCACCAGGGCGCCCATGCGCACATTGTTGGAGTGCGTGCTGGAGGCGTCCGCCGCGCCGGCCCAGTCGCCGAAATCGGTCGTCGGCACGGCAATGTTCACGATGTGGTCCTCCACCTCGCCCTCACCGGCGGCTCCGATGGGCGCCGGGCTGGCCGTGGAGGTCAGGCGCACGCGGATGCCCAGGTTGGCGCCTGTCACCGCGGTCGCGGGCACGGTGAAGGAGACATTCTGCGTCGCGGCGCTGGTTCCCGCGGGCACGGGCGTGTTCACAGCCACTTGCTCGCCTGTGTCGGTGAGCTGGCCGTTGTTGTTGTAGTCGATCCAGACGTTCAGGTAGGCTGGTGCGGCCGTGGTGTTCGTCACCACCACCGGCAGCACCGCCGGCGCGCCCGCGGTCATCGCGGGAATCGTCACACCGTCCTCATCATCGTCCCCGTTCAGGTCGTCACCCGTCGCCAGGGAGTTGCGCGTTGCGGCGAACTCGGTGTCCACCAGCGTGCCGATCACGATGCCCGGATTGCGTGTCGAGAGCGCGTCCGCGAAGCCGTTGAAGTCGCCAAAGTCGCTCGGTGGCGTGGCGATGTTGACCATATAGTCCTCCACCTCGCCCTCCGCCGCCACTCCGGTCGGCAGGGTGCCGCTGGTGGTCGTCAGGCGGAAGCGAGCACCCAAGTTCACCCCCTGAGCCGCCGTCGGTGGCACGGTGATGACAAGATTTTGCGTCGAACCCGTCACGCCGGAGGGAATGGCGATGTCGGTGGCAATCTGCTCGCCCGGATTGGTAAGCAGGCCGTTGTGGTTGTAGTCGATCCAGCCATTGAGATAGGCCGTGGAGCCGGTGTTGTTCGTCACCACGACCTGTATCGTGGCCGGCCCGCCGGCGGTGAGCGGCGGCAGCGTCACGCCGTCCTCGTCATCGACGCCGGCATTATCGTCTCCTGTGGCCGTGCTGTTGGAGGTGGCCGCGAATTCCGTGTCCGTGAGCGCTCCGAGCCGCAGGTCCACAAGGCGCGTGCTGCTGGCCGACGCAAAGCCGCTATAGTCTCCAAAGTCGGTTGTCGGCGCGGCGATGTTCAGGACATAATCCTCCACCTCGCCCGTTCCGCCGTCCGTGCCCGTGGGGCCCGGCGTGGTGACGCTCGTCAGGCGGAAGCGCGCGCCCAGATTCACGCCCGTCACAGCGGCGGGCGGCACGCTGACCAGCATGTTCAGCGTGGCATTCGTCGTGCCGTTGGGCACCAGCGTGTCCGCGATCACCAGCTCGCCCGGATCAGTGAGCAGGCCGTTGTTGTTAAAGTCGATCCAGGCATTCAAATAGGCCGTGGAGCCCAGCGTGTTGGTCACCACAACCGGCACGTTATACGCGCCGCCGGCCGTCATCGCCGGGAGGGTCACACCGTCCTCGTCATCCTGGCCTTGCGTGTCGTCACCCGTGGCGGCGCTGTTGCCTGTGACGGCAAACTCCGCGTCCACCAGCGTGCCCATGCGCAGGCCGCTGTTCGCGCCGTTCGACGCGGAGGCAAAGCCGCTGAAATCGCCAAAATCCTGCGTCGGGGCCGCGATGCTCACCAGGTGGTCTTCCACCTCGCCATTGCCGAACGCGCCAGCGGGCGGCGCGCCCGTGACATGCGTCAGGCGGAAGCGGGTGCCCAGGTTCACACCCGTGGCGGCCTCGTCTGGAATGGTCACCGGCAGGTTGAGCGTGACATTGTTCGATCCAGCGGGCACGATCACATTCGTGGCGAACTGCTCGCCCGCGTCGGTCAGCACGCCGTTGTTGTTGTAGTCGATCCAGGCGTTCAGGTAGGCCGTTGAGGCACCGGTGTTTGTCACCTGCACCGGCAGCGAGAGGGACTGCCCCGCGGTGAGGGACGGGAAGACCACGCCGTCCTCGTCATCGACGCCACGGGTGTCGTCACCGGTGGCCGTGGCGTTTTTTGTCACCAGATACTCGGTGTCCACCAGCGCTCCGAGGCGCAACGCGGGCACCATGAGGCTGCTGGCGTCCGCAAAACCGTTGAAGTCGCCGAAATCCGTCGTTGGCGCGGCGATGACGACGGCGTGGTCCTCGATTTCACCCGCGAGACCGTTCGCGCCCGTGGGGCCGAGGCCGCTGGGCGCGGAAAGGCGGAAACGCGTGCCCACATTCACCCCGGTGGCCGCTGTGGCAGGCACGGTGACCGTGATGTTCACGACGCCGTTGACCGTGCCCGTGGGCACCGGTGTGTTCTCCGCGATAAACTCCCCGTTGTCCGTGAGCAGGCCGTTGTTGTTGAAATCCATCCACGCGTTGAGATAGCCCGGCGCTCCGGTGGTGTTGGTCACCGTGACCGGGATGACGACCGTCTGGCCCGCTGTCATGGACGGCATTGCCACGCCGTCCTCGTCATCCGTGCCCGTGGTGTCATCCCCGGTGGCGGTGGCGTTCTTTTCCGCCTCGTACTCCGCGTCCACTGACGTGCCAATGCGCAGGGACGGGTTCACGCCCTGCGAGGCGTCAGCGAAGCCGCTGAAGTCACCGAAGTCCGTCGTCGGCGCGGTCAGGATCAGCACATAGTCCTCCACCTCGCCATTGCCGACGTGTCCGGTGGGCGCGGCACCGCTGGTGCTGGTGAGACGGAAGCGCGCGCCGAGGTTCACCCCGGTCAGCGCGGCGGGAGCCACGGTGAAGTTCAGCGTCTGGGTGATGTTGTTGGAGTCCGTGGGGATGGCCACGTTCGTGGCCACCTGCTCGCCCGCGTCGGTGAGCACACCGTTGCCGTTGTAGTCGATCCACGCGTTCAAATAGGCCGTGGAGCCGGTGGTGTTCGTCACCAGCACCGGGAAGGAGCCCGGCCCGCCGGCGATCATCGGGGAGATGGTCACCGCGTCCTCGTCATCCACGCCCGTGGTGTCATCACCGGTCGCCGTGGTGTTGGTGGTGGGTGTGTATTCCGTGTCAATGAGCGCGCCGAGGCGCAGGCCGCTGCTCTGGGTGCTGCTGGCGTGCCCGAACAACGTCAAATCCCCGAAATCCGTCGTTGGCGCGGCGATGTTGACCACATAGTCCTCTACCTCGCCCACACCGCCAACGGTGCCGAAGCCGGGGTTCATGTTGGTCGTGAGGCGGAAGCGCACGCCCAGGTTGGTGCCTGTCACGGCCGCGGCAGGCACGTTGATGGAGAGATTCTGGGTCGAATTGTTAGCTCCGTTGGAGATCGGCAGGTTGGTGGCGATCTGCTCGCCCGTGTCCGCGGCGGAGCCGTTGTTGTTGAAGTCGATCCAGGCGTTCAGATAGGCCGTGGAGCCCGTCACGTTGGTCACGACAAAGGTTGCGCTGGCTGGAGCGCCTGCTGTCAGGGCCGGCAGGGTCACGCCGTCCTCGTCGTCATTGCCCGCCAGGTCGTCGCCGGTGGCGGTGGCGTTCGTCGTGGCGGTGTACTCTGCATCGACGAGCGCGCCGAGGCGCAGGTTCGAGCTGGCGGTGTTCACCGCGTTGGCGAAACCGCTGAAGTCACCGGAGTCCGTCGTCGCGTTCAGGATGGTGACCGCGTAGTCCTCCACCTCGCCGGTGCCGGAGGCTCCGGTGCTGCCAGGAGTGGTGTTGTTGGTCAGGCGGAAGCGCGCGGCCACGCTGGAGGTCGTCACCGCCGCCGCGGGCACGGTGAAGCTGAGATTGACCGTGCCATTGCTCGTGCCCGAGGTGACGCTCACGTTGGTGGCGATCTGCTCGCCCGCGTCGGTGAGCACGCCGTTGTCATTGAAGTCAAACCACGCGTTCAGGTAGGCCGTGGAGCCCGTGCTGTTCGTCACATTCACCTGCACGACCACCGGCTGGCCGGCGGTCATCTGCGGGATCGTCACACCGTCCTCGTCATCGCTGTCCGTGGTGTCGTCACCGTTGGCGGCGGCATTTTTTGTGGCCGCGCCCTCCGCATCGACCAGCGCGCCCAGTCGCAGGCTGCCATTCCGCGTGCTCGAAGCGTCCGCCAGGTCCTCGTGGTCGCCGAAATCGAGTGTGGGGGCCACGAAGCCCACCACATAGTCCTCGATCTCGCCCGTGCCGGAGACGCCGGTCGGCGTGGTGCCGGCCAGGTTGGTCAGACGGAAGCGCACACCGCGCTGCGTGCCGATGCTGGCCGTCACCGGAGCCTGGAAGGTCACGTTCACGGTCTGCATGGACGCGCTGCTGGAAACAGGAATGACCGCGCCGAGCCGCTCGCCACCGAGGCTGATGACATTGTTGGCCAGGGTGCCGTCATTGTCGAAATCGATCCAGGAATGCAGGTAGGCCGTGTCTCCCGTGTTATTGAAGACGGAGACAGGGAGCGTCACGATGGCCCCTTGCGTGATGTTCAACGGCATCGTGACACCATCCTCGTCATCCGCGCTGCCGGTGTTCAGCGTGTCATCCCCGGTCGCCGCCGCGTTGGGGGTGATGGTCGGCTCCACGTCCACCGTGGCACCGAGGCGCAGCAGGTTGTTCGCCGTGCTGGTGGTCGTCAGTGTCGCCGCGCCGGTGCCGTTCCAGTCACCGAAATCCGTCGTCGGCACCACGCGCAGGCCGAAGTCCATGGTATCCTCGTTCGAGCCCACGCCACCAGGCTCCGCGCCGACGGTCAGCGTGAACAACGGCGAAAGGATGGCCGTGTCCTGTCCGCCGGTCTGCGCGCCGTTGTTGTCGTTGTTCACGCTGTTGTCCGTGGTCGTGACGATGCTGGAGGCCAGCGGAAAGGAGGCTGGAGGATTGGGAATGCGGACATAATAGACACCGGCCAGGATGTCCTCGAACTGGTAGAAGCCGCTGTTGAAGCTGACCACGTCCGCGATCTTCACATCGTCACCGCCGCCGTTCTCCCGCGTGCCGTTCGTGCCGGGCGTCCACAGTTCCAGGAACACGCCGTCGATGCCCGCCTCGCCCGCTTCCTTCACGCCGTTGTTGTTCTGATCGTTCCACACGCTGTCTCCGACCGTGAGCGTGGGGCAGAGCTCCGTGCGGATCGAGTAGGTGCCCGCCTCGTCCGTGTCCAGCCAGCCCTGGTTTGGCCAGCCAGTGTCCGCCGCGGTGATGCGTCCGGCGCTGTCATAGGTCCAGGTGCTGCTGTTGTCCATCGGGTGGAACCAGACACCGGCCCGGCTGTAGAACTTGGCGCCGACCCAGGCGGACTTGTTGGTCACGACGGACCAGTTGTTCGCGTTGTTGATGCGCGCGGTGCTGAGGGTGAACTTGAAGCGCACGTTCGCGCCCGTCTCCGTCACGCTCAGGTTCAGCACGTCCGAGGCGTTGATGCCGTTGCCTGCGGTGGTGAGCAGGCAGTTGGAGCTGGTCTTCCAGCTCTCCTCCCCGAGCGACGTCGTGTACTTGTAAACCGACAGCCTGGGCGCTCCGCGGTTGATGCCGTTGACATAAATGATGGCTGAGTTGTCTGTGTGCGGCGCGGGGCCGGGCGTGACGCAGATCCAGAAGGAGTCCACCTTTTTGCCGTTCACCTGCTCGAAGGTCACGTCCATGGTGAGGCGGTCCTTGTCCGCGTCAAACAGCATGTCCCAGTCGGTGAAATAGAAGAAGGGGCCGTTGTTCCCATTGTTGTAGCCGAAGTCCCACCCCTGGTCCGGATCGATCTCCTCCACCGCGCTGAAATTGCAGTTCTTGTCCAGGTCCTTCATGTTGAAGCGGTAGCAGCCGGCCACGACCTGCCTGGTGCCGTCGAAGGCGAAGTCGATGGTCATGTCCCCGTTCGTGTCTGCCGCGTCGTCCTCGGAACCGAAGAAGCCGCTTTCAGCGCTGCCGGCCGGCTCGACTCCAGTGCCAAGGGCGAAGGTGTGGCTGGAGATGCCGCTGATCGCAGGCTTTGCCGCGTCCACACCGCTGTCCGCGCTGCCGCTGGTGCTGTTGTCGTCCTTTTGATCATCCGAGGGAGGCGTGGACTGCACAAAGGACAAGCGTCCCTCCAGGGGGCCTCCAGCGCCGAACTCCGTGCTGGGGATTTTCACATAATAGGAGCCTGGGTCGATGTTGTTGAAGCGGTAGCGCCCGGTATCCGGCGCGCTGCCGGGGTAGGTCACCTCCAGGCCGCCGTTCCCGGTGTCACCAATGAGCCGGAAGCCCTCGTCCCAGGTCGTCTGGATGCCGCGCTTTGCCCACACCTCGAAGCCGCCGCCGCCGGTGTTCTCATAGCCGAGGAATTCGATGCTGTGTGGTCCGGCGGAGAGCACCAGGCTGCCGGCCGCGTCCCGGGAGGCGTGTGTGCCGTCATCCACGATGAGCTGGCTGCCGTCGATCTTCAGCCGGCCGCCGTCATCCGTGTTGATGATGAAGCTGTAGTTGTCCCCCACGGGGATGTTCAGTGTGCCGATCCCCAGCACGACGACATTTTCCATGCTGCCGTTCGGCAGCAGCCTGCCGTTGCCGGCGTGCCCGTAGTCCTGCCAGCCGTTGTTGCTGCTGCTGGTCACATGGTTGATGAAGTTGGTCGTGCCTGTCCAGAACGAGCTGCGGTTCGTGCCCAGCATGACCGCCTCCGCCGTGGCGATCGACTGCACGGCCACGGAGGCCTTTGCCTGCTGGAAGCGCCAGCCGGGGAGCTGCGCCGGCGCCACGGTGCTCGTTTCCTGGAGCAGGACATTGGAGGTGTTGAACAACTGCACGCGCACGCCGCCCACACCGCCGTCTCCGCTGTCGTAACGGCCGTTGTTGTTGTTGTCGAGGAAGACCAGGTTGCCAACGCTGAGCTTCTGCGCCGTGCGCAGGCCGAAGTCGATGGTGTTTTCGACGCCTGTCGCCCCGCCGGTGCCCGGCTCTCCATTCTCCGTGAGCGTGATCACGGGGCTGTAGATGAAAGTGAACTCCCCGCCGGGCTGCGCGCCGTTGTTGTCGTCGTCGTTGCCGTCATCGGCGGTGACGACATTTCTCGTGGTGGCCGGCAGCGCGGACGGAGGCGTCACGCGCACATAGTACCGGCCTGGGGACGGTATGCTGAAGCTGTAGCTGCCGGATGCGTTCGTCGTGGTCGTGGCCACCAGCATGTCCGCGGCCGAGCCGGTGCCGCCGATGGCATCGTCATCGCCCGGCGTGAACAAATCCACGATGACACCGGAAACGCCCGGCTCTCCGCTTTGCTTGGTGCCGTTGCCGTTGGTGTCGTTCCAGACGAGGTTCCCGAGTGTAAGATTCGCGCCATCGCGGAAGCCCAGGTCCGCCGTCAGGTCGCCATTGTTGTCGTCGTCGTTGTCGGAATCACCAAACGCCCCGGCTTCCACCGTGTCGGACGGTTCCCCGTTCTCCGTGAGCACGATGACGCTCGTGCTGATGCCTGTGACGGCAGGGAAGGCGGCGTCGATGCCGTTTTCGTCCACATGGTCGTCCGCCGCGGCGTCATCGCCAGAATCGGGGACCGAAACCTTGCCAAACAGCGGGCCGCCGGCCTGAAACTCCGAGGGCGGGATGTGGACGAAATAGCGGCCGGTGCTCAGGCCGGTGAAGGCATACTGTCCACCGCCGGTGGTGAGCACCGCGGCGGCGGGCGTGTCCACCAGCGGGTTTTTGCCTTCGGTGAAGAGATAGACGAGCACGTTGTCCACGCCCTCGCCCGCGGTGAAGACGCCATTGTCGTCCGCGTCGTCAAAAACCATGTTGCCGATGGTCATGATCGTGCCGCACGGGCTCTCCGTGGTGATCGTCTGCGCGTTGTAGGTGCTCAGGTAGTTCCACCAGGAGGAATCCGGGCTGCGACGCGGCCAGGAGGTGAGCTTTCCTTCGGAGTTGTAGGCCGGCGCGCCGGACAGGTCGTACGCATGGCACCAGATGCCGGCGTTTTTGCCCATGACCATGCCGCCCCAGTTCGCGGGATTGACACCGTAGCTGGTCCACAGGTTGCCATTGTTCACCCGGCTCATGTCCGCTCCGATGGTGACAGTGAGTGACGATCCGGACTCCACCACGTTGATGGTGCAGAAGTTCGGATTCGTGATGCTGCTCTCCAGGAGCTGGCCGGGTGTCACATAGCTGGTCTGGCCGCCCTCCGGTCCCTGGTATTTCATCACCGTAACCTTCGGGGATGCGCGATCGTACACATCCACATACATGATGGCTGCCGTGTTTTCGTAGGCGGGCGTCGGCGCGTCCGTGAGCACCAGATAAAACCCGCGCACCTTCTTCCCCGTCCACTGGTGGAAGATGTATTGCACGTCCAGCCGCTGGGAGCGCGTGTCATATGAGAACTGCGCATGGTCAATGTTGGCGATGGCTCCTCCAAACAGGAGATTCGCGCTCTGCGTGGAGCCGTCCAGCCGCTGGATAAGCGGCACGCCGTCGCGGTCCGTGTCGATGATCCGCACATAAAAGCAGCCCTCCTGCTCGGTGTGGAAACCCAGGTCCACGGTCAGGTCCGTGTCCGCGTCCGTGGCATCATCGCTGGTGCTTCCCGTCCCGGTTTCCCCGCTGCCGCCCGTCGGCTCCGCGCCAGGGGCCAGGCTGAAGGTGCTGGTGCGTACGCCAGTGGCACCGGGCGCCGGGGCGTCGATTCCATTGTCGGAACCGTTGATGCCGCTGTCGTCATCCAGCAGCGAGTAGGCTGGCGTCCCGTTGCGGACCGACTTGTAACCGTAAAGCGGCTTCCCGGTGAGGAACTCGCTGGCTGGAATCTTCACATAGTAGTTCCCTGCGGCCAGCCCGTCGATGAGGTAGCGCCCGCCAGTGGCGCTGTCGCTGTGGGAGACCGCCAGGCCGCCATTTCCCGTGTCACCCACGAGTTTGAAACTGGTGCTCCAGCTCGTGTAGGAGCCGCTCCGCGCATACAGCTCAACGCTGCCGGCATTCACGCCCCAATAGACCATTTCGATGGGATAAGTGCCCGCGTTCAGCGTGATCCGGCCGAGGCGGTCCGCCACGCTGTGCAGCCCCGCCTCATCGACGATCACGTCCTGGTTGTTCACCCGCAGCCGCCCGCCGTCGTCCAGCGTCATGCCAAAGGTCCAGGTGCCGGAGCTCGGGATGGTGACCGTGCCGGTGGCGCGCACCACAAAGTTGCTCGAAACACCATCGGGGAAGGCAGAGTTTCCGCTGGTGTAACGCCCGTCCGTGCCGCCGGATTCGAGATAGTTGATGCGTGTGGCCGTTCCGAGCCACGAATCCGTCTGGTTCGTGCCGTTGATGGCCTCCATCGCCTGGGTGTAGTTCCGCACATCGGTGGAGCTTTTCACCTGCCGCACCTGGAAGCCGGTGATGGTCGTGGCGGTGCTCGTGGTCGTCGTGGCGACGAGGTTGTTGTTCGAGTCGAACAACTGCACCTTCGCGCCGCTGACGCCGCTGTCGCCCGCGTTGAAATGGCCCGAGTCGTCGTTGTCGATGAAGACCAGGTTCCCCACGCCTAGTCCGCGGCAGATGCCGAAATCGACGCTGTAGTCGGTGAGGTTGTCCGTGTCGCCGTCATCGGTGGGTTCCGCGTTCACGGCGAGGTTGATGACTGGCGAATACAGCGGCGTGCCACGTCCGCCGGGCTGCATGCCGTTGTTGTCGTTGTCTTGGCCGTTGTCCTCGGTGTCCGGAGCCCCGCCGGTGATCACATGCGTGGCCGGCGGCGTGACCCTCACATAGTAGGTCCCGGGGTCGAGCACTGAAAAGGTGTACGCGCCCGTGGCCGTCGTGGTGATCGTGGTGCCCACCTTCGTGTCCGCGTTTGCCCCCGTGCCGCCGATGGCATTGTCTGCCCCGGGCGTGAACAGTTCCACCTGCGCGCCTGCCAGGCCCGGCTCCGAGGCGTCCTTCAGCCCGTTGTAGTTGAGGTCTTCCCACACCAGATTGCCGACCGAAAGTGTTGGAGCCACAAAGTCCCCGGTCACGGCCACGTCATCCAGCAGCACCGCCGGTGCGAGGTAGGAGTCCTGGCCGTGCTCGTAATAATGGTAGAGTTCAAACGCCACCTTCCGGTTTGAATACTTGGCCGTGGTGGCATTGATGGCGGCGTCCAGACTGCTCAGATCCCACCAGAAGGTACGGAACTGGCTCTGGTTCGCGTTTTGCATCGCCTGGTAATAGACCGCGTTGATGTCGATCGTGTCGCCGGTCCACCGCTGCACCGTTCCCGCGTCATTGGTGTAGTAGGCGTAAAGCCGCGCGTAGCGCGGGCCCAGCGTGCCGTCGGAGCTCATGTTGTCCCTCAACCAGCGCAGCATGTCCGCCTTGAATGCATGCAGATTCCCCGCTGCTGTGGCCCGGAATGTCATCGAGAACTGTAGCACGTTTGGCTCACCTGACGTCACATAGGAGGTGGGGGGAATGGAGCCCGTGTTCTCCACCGGGGTCACATGAAAGCGCCAGTTCGTCGTGCCGCTGCCTGCATCCACCACATGCAGCAGGCTGTTGCGCGTGGCGGTGTAGCCTTCCCCTGCTTCCCAACCGGAAAAGGCCCGCATGTCGCCGGAACTGGATCGATCTGGCGTGATCGGTGTGCTGCTGGCCGCCGCGGTGCCCTCCACATGCAGGCTGGGCAGGATCGAGTTTTGCTTGTCAAAGCCCCACGTCACCTCCTTGAGGCTGGCGGACATCGTGCTCGGCCCGGTGAGCGTTTCGGCGCCTGTGTCCGAGTCAAAGCTCCAGACGGCCAGATTGGCTCCCGTTGGCCCGGCCGCCGTGTTGTTCAGTGTCAGGCTGAAATTCCGGTCTGTCGTGGCGCCGCCGGTCGAGGCGCGGATGGTGAACGTATAGTTGCCCGCCGTGCCAGTGGGCGTGCCAAGGATATTGCCATTGCTCAGGCTCAGGCCGCTCGGCAGCGTGCCGGAGGTGAGTGAATAGGTGTATGACGACACATTGCCGCTGCCAGCCTGCAAACGGGTGAAGTACGGCCTGTTCCTCTCCGCCGCAGGCAGCGCGGCCGGCGTGACCCACCCCGCGGCCCCTGTTACGGCGGAGTCCGCCAGGAACATCACATCATCGACATGAATTTTGTTGCTGGCGCTGGTGCCTCCAAAGAACTGGACCTCCAGCAGGAAGGTTTTCCCGCTCATCGCACTCCCTGTCGGCAACGCGTCACCGGCAGAACCTGTTCCGCCGATCCTCACGTTGAAGGCCGACTGCCAGCTCGATGTGCTTGTGCTGGTCGAAAGGTTGGTCGTGGCCGAGTAGCGTCGGCGGTAGGTGCTCCCGTCAAACCAGGTGAGGCAGGCGCGCACGTTGCGCGGCGCTGTGCTTGACGTGCGCTGGTAACGGAACTGCACCGTGGCATTGCTGAGCGTGAAGGAGCTGTTTGGTCCCAAGGTGAAGCGCGTCCACAGCGTCGGCCCCGCTAGAGTCGGGTTTAGGCTTGTGCGTGTCCCCGTCGCCCAAGTGCCTGCGCCGGTTTCGCTCATCGGCCAGTTGTTGTATTCCACGAAGCCACCGCTGTTGCCGCTGGTGTTGAAGCGCGGGACGGAGGCCATCTGGTTGCCCGCCCACAGCAGAGGATCTCCCGGCACCACGTTGTTGTGCCGTGTGGTGGGTGTCATCACAAAGGTGCTTGTGCTGCCAAACTCGTAGTCCAGAACGGTGGTGTTTTGCGCCATGGCTCCTCCGCTGGCAGCAATCGCTGCCATGCTGAGCACAAAGTGGCGGAGCGTCCGGCGCATGGAGGAGTCAGCGGTTCAAATCAAGCTTCATGGGCGCTAAAGAGCGGAGGTGGCGGAGAACAGACCAGCCTGCTCCGGCAGGCGGACGGCAGGGAAGGACACGGCGCTGGTTTATCATGGTATTTATAAATAATATAGCAGATTCTATTTTTATTGGCTATGGAATCAAGAAATTTGTCCTTAATAATCTGGAAATGCTAAATAATTAGAGCTTCCGGTCGGCATCAACGAAGCACCATCACCTGCATCTCCCCCGGCTTCCCGTTTGCGCCCCGCCGCCGTTCCGGCATTCTAACTGCCCGTCATGACCTCCCCCTTGCTCCGTTACTGCCCCGATTTGTACAACTACCAGCGCCGTGAGACGCGTCCGGTCATGGTCGGCAAGGTCCAGATTGGCGGCGGCGCGCCTGTCGTCGTCCAGAGCATGCTCACCAGTGACACGCGAGACGCGGCAGCTTGCGTGAAGGAGGCCCTCGCCCTCGCTGAGGCCGGCTGCCAGATCGTCCGCGTCACCGCGCAGACCCGCGTCATTGCCGAAAACCTCCAGCACATCCGTGACGGCATCCGCGCCGCCGGCTGCGACGTTCCACTCGTCGCCGACATCCATTTCAAGCCTGACGCCGCCATGGAGGCCGTCAAATGGGTCGAAAAAGTCCGCGTGAACCCCGGCAACTACGCCGACAAGAAGAAATTCGCCGTCAAAGAGTACACGGACGAGGAGTACGCCGCCGAGGTCGCCTACATGGAGGAGCAGTTCGTCCCGCTCGTGAAGGAATGCATCCGCCTCGGCCGCGCCATGCGCATTGGCACCAACCACGGCTCCCTCAGCGACCGAATCATGAACCGGTGGGGAGACACACCGCTCGGCATGGTCGAGAGCGCGCTCGAATTCGCCCGCATCGCCCGCGCCCAGGGGTATCACAACTTTCTCTTCTCGATGAAAGCCAGCAACCCCAAGGTCATGATTGAGGCCTACCGCCTGCTGGTGGCTCATCTCAACCAGCTCGGCTCCGATTGGAACTACCCCATTCACCTCGGCGTCACCGAGGCTGGCGATGGCGAGGACGGTCGCATCAAGAGCGCCATCGGCATCGGCTCGCTTTTGGCCGATGGCATCGGTGACACGGTGCGCGTCTCCTTGACCGAGGACGCCATTTTCGAAATCCCTGTCGCCCAGCAACTGGTGAAGCCCTATAACGAAGGTCTGCCGGCACGCTTCGAGCGGATCGAAAACGTCCCGCCGGTCAGTTATGACCCGTTTGACTACGTGCGCCGTGAATCCCAGGTGCTCACGATCAACGGCATCAAAACAGGCGGCCACGAAACCGTCCCTGTGTTCACCACGCGCAAAAAATGGGACGCCGTCGCGCACAAGATGGACAAGCTGGGCGACTACAAGCCCGAGGTTGTCATCGAAGACAGCGGCGTGCTCGAAATCGACCCGCGCGACGATTCCGCCATCGCCAGCCTCAACACCTCCGCGGAAGCAAGGCTCGTTTCCATCCAGGACGGTCTGAACCTGCCCGTCATCGCCGCCTTCCGCCTTCTTGCGGCCAGGATCGACAAAAAGCATCCCATCCTCCTCAAGGACACGTTCCAGGCAGGTGGTGCCGGCGACTTCACCGAGAATCTGCTCACCGCGGCCACTAACATCGGCTCGCTCCTCTGCGATGGCATCGGCGACGCGGTGATCGTGAACGGAGAAGAGGCTCCTGGGCAGAGCCTGCGCATCAGCTACAACATTTTGCAGGCCGCCGGCGTGCGCATTTTCAAGACGGACTACGTCGCCTGTCCGAGCTGCGGACGCACGCTCTTCAACCTGCAGACGACCACGCAGAAAATCCGCGCCGCCACCGGCCATCTCAAGGGCGTGCGCATCGCCGTCATGGGCTGCATTGTGAACGGCCCGGGCGAAATGGCGGACGCTGACTTCGGCTACGTCGGCGGCGCTCCCGGCAAGATCAATCTCTATGTCGGCAAGACCGCCGTGAAGTTCAACATCCCTGAGGAAGAGGCCGTCGAGCGCCTCATCGACCTCATCAAGGAGCACGACCGCTGGTTCGACGCGCCGCTGGCGGCGTGATGCATCACCTCACCTTCACCCGCAGCATTGGAGCGGAGCGCGTGCCGTTTTCTTTGGTGGCAAACGCATGCACGAGGCCGCTGTCGGCCGTTTCGTCGGTTTCGCGGCAGATGATGAGGGTGGCGGTCTGATTGGTGTCCGTGCGCAGAAAATCGACCAGGTTCTTCCCGCGCAGCTTGCGCGTGCCGCGGTTGATGCCCTGTGCGATCTCGAATTTACCGAGGAGCCTGACCTTCGAGGCCACAGGCTGGTTGAGCTCTGCTTGCGCGGCATCGTGCGCGGGGGCGTTTTGCCAGGACAGATCGTTTTCGGCCCACGCGTCCTCGTTTTCGTCGATCACGCCATACACGGCGAAGGTGCTGTCCGGCACGAAGCTGGCGAAACCCAGCTCGCTGGGCTCGATGGTGAGCACCAGCTCCGCGTCCTCGATCTGGCGGCCGGTGAACTGGCTCAAATCGAAGGCCAGATAGGCCTTGCGGTTGAGCTCCGGCTTGCCGGTGGTCCACTTCACGCGAACGAAGGGATGCTTGCCAAACTCCGGCGTCGGCTTCTGGCCTGCCTGGATGTAGCTGTCCCGTCCGCGGCCGAATGCGGTCGTGATGGCCTGCCAGCCATCGCCCGCGTCGATCACGGTGGCAGGCTGCCAGCGGCTGGGCTCCGGCGTGTCACCGGCGGCAGGCTGGAGCTGGCTCTTCGACCAGCCACGGTCCAAACCCTGGCCTTTTTCGAGCTTCTTGGAGCCGGGCGTGTTCTTGTCCTCGACCTCGACGAGGCCTTCGAGAACGCGCACCATGTACTTGCCGTCGTCATCCGCGCTCACGCCGAATTTCGTGCCCCAGTCGATCACCTTCGCGTCCTTGGTGTCGATGCTGAAACCCTTCGCCTGCGGCGGGACCTCCGCCACCAGCGTGCCACGGCGCAGCTTGCAATTCATCGCGTCGAGCACTTCCACCGTCGCGGGAGCCTCCAGGACGAGTTCCGCGCCGCTGTCAAAACGCAGCACGGCGAGACCCTCGATCAAATCCAGCATGCCCGGCTTTAAGCGCGCGCCCTCGACCGTGGGCAGGCTGCTGCCGGCCCACTGGCACTGCTGGGAACGGATCAGCGTCGCCACCGTGCCGTCACGAGTGCTTTGCAGCCAGAAGATGCCAAACGTCACGCATGCCGCGGCAGCAGCCGTGATGGCATGGCGCCACCAAACCGGCTTCGCGGCCGGTTTTGCCTCCACCATGGCCTGCGAGTGCCAGGAATCGTCAAAACACAGCTCCGCGCGCTGATGCAGCGCCTTCGCGAAAAAGGCGCGCGCCTCGGCGGACTCACGCAGCTCGGCCTCCAGCGCAAAAATCTCTTCCGCGTCCAGTTTTTGGTCTGCGTAACGCTCGGACAGTTCCAGCAGGCGGAATTGATCGGCAGGTTTCATGCTCCGGCTCCCTCCAGTTGGAGTTCTTTTTCGACGCACGACATGAGGTTCATGCGGATGCGGCTCAGCGCGCGATACACCGCCCCGGCGGTGCTGCGGATGCGCTCCGCCACTCCGTCGATCTCCATGTCTTCATAATAACGCAGCGTCACCAGCTGGCGGTGCGCGGCGGGCAGCTTCGCCACGCACTGGCGCAGCGCGTCGCGGCGGCGGTCGCCGCTGTCACTAAGTTTGGAAACCTCGTCGTGCAGCAGTTCCAGGATTTCATCGCTCAGCGGCGTGGCCTCGCGTTTCTTCTGCCGGCGATAGGTGAGCACCTGGTGAAAGGCCGTCTTCCGCGCCCAGGCCAGGAAGTTGGTGCCCGTCTCGAACTGATCGAAGCAGCGCCACAGGATCATCTTTGTCTGCTGCAGGATGTCGTCCGCGTCATGCGGGTCCTGCACCAGGCTGTAAACATAGACGCCCAGCGCACGGTCATGGTGCGTGAGCAGTTCGAGGAATTCCTGGGTGCGGTCGGTGTCAGGCATGGCGGGGAAACATCACGGACGGGGCAATCGTACACAACAGGGCGCTGCGGGCTGGCTTTGGACACGGTTTTTGTCCAAAATGACGCTCCAGCGTCCTTTTCAGCCCCCAAACCATGACACGCGCCCTTCTTCTGTTGTCCGCCACTGCCGCCGTCGCCGCGCCGGATGCGGAGTCGTTGAGGTTTTTCGAGAAGGAAGTGCGTCCGTTGCTGGTCGAGTCCTGCCAGGAGTGCCATGGCCCGCAGAAGCACAAGGGCGGCCTGCGTCTCGACAACCTGCCCTACATCCTCCAGGGCGGCGAAAGCGGTCCCGCCATCGTCCCGCACAAGCCGGATGCATCTTTGCTCATCAAGCTCGTCAATTACGAGGACCCGGACATGGAGATGCCGCCGGATGGCAAGCTGCCGGCCGCGAAGATCGATGCCTTGAAGAAATGGATCGCCATGGGTGCTCCGTGGCCGGAGGCGGAGGCCGCCGCGGCGAAACCGGCCCGCAAACCGGGCGACATCACGGAGGAGGACAAGAAATGGTGGGCGTTTCAGCCGGTGAAAAGGCCGGAAGTTCCGAGTTTCAGGTTTTCAGTTTCAAGTGCCGGAACGGCCGCCTCGAAGGACAACTTGAAACCTGGAACTTGGAACGGAAACCGCGGCAATCCCATTGACGCGTTCATCCAGGCGAAGCTGGCTGAAAATGGACTGAAGCCTTCCGCATCGGCTGATCCGGTGGCTTTCATCCGGCGGGCATCGTTTGATCTCACAGGCGTTCCTCCGACACCCGAGGAAGTGGCGGCGTTTGTGTCGGACGTGTCCAGCAAGTCGGACGCCCATGCGAAGCTGATCGACCGCCTGCTCGAATCCCCTCGCTATGGCGAGCGCTGGGCGCAGCACTGGCTCGACCTCGTGCGCTACGCGGAGAGCGAAGGCTACCGCCTCGACGCCTACCGGCCGAACGTGTGGCCGTATCGCGATTACGTCGTGCGCTCGCTGAACAACGACAAGCCCTACGACCAGTTCGTGCGCGAGCAGATCGCCGGTGACGAGCTGCTTTACGCGCAGGGGAAAACGGTGCCGCAGACCGCGGACGACCTGGACCTGCTCACCGCCACCGGCTTCCTGCGCCACACGATCTATGAGTACAACCAGCGCGACTCCGAGGGGCAGTGGAAGCTCATTATGAACGAGGTCACTGATGTGACGGCGGACGTCTTCATGGGCCTCAGCGTCCAGTGCGCGCAGTGCCACGACCACAAGTTCGATCCCATCCTGCAAAAGGACTATTACCGCCTCCAGGCCTTCCTCTCGAACATCACCTGGCCGGAGGACAAGCTCAACGCCACGCAGGCCCAGATCGACGAATACCACGCGAAGCTCAAGATTTGGGAGGAGGCCACGAAGGAGCCTCGCGCCATCATCGACGCCATCGTCGAGCCAAAGATCGCCGGAGCACAAAGGAACGCGATCACGAAGTTCCCGGAGGAAATCCAGGCCATGTTCGCCAAGCCGCGCGAGCAGCGCACCCCCTACGAGGAGCAGATCGTCCAGCTCGCGGGCAGGCAGGTCTATTTCGAGCGGGAGCGCTACAAGGCGGACAAGCTGAAGGAGCCGGAGGCCACGCAGTATCGCGAGGCGCAGGCAAAACTCGCCGAGTTTGACCACTTGAAGCCGAAACCGGTCCGTCCGCTTCACGCGATTGGCGAAACCGGGCCGCAGCCACCCATCACGAAGTTTGTGACGCGCAAAGCGGGCGAGGTGACCACCACGCCAGGATTCCTGACCATTCTCGACCCGGGTGACGCTGAAATCCCCGCGCCAAAGCCCGGCGCGCCCACCACCGGCCGCCGCACCGTGCTGGCAAACTGGCTCGCCAGCGCGCAGAACCCGCTCACCGCGCGTGTCATTGTGAACCGCGTGTGGCAGTATCATTTCGGCAAGGGCCTCAGCACCACCGCCAGCGACTTCGGCCGCCTCGGCGACAAACCTTCGCATCCCGAGCTGCTCGACTGGCTCGCCAGCGAGTTCATCAAGAGCGGGTGGAAATTGAAGACGCTGCACCGGCTTATCATGACCAGCGCCACGTACCAGCAGAGCACCACGAGCAACAAAGACGCGCTGCTCAAAGACCCCGACAACCGGCTTCTCTGGCGTTTCCCGCCACGTCGTCTCGATGCGGAGCAGGCGCGCGATTCCATGCTCGCGGCCAGCGGCGAGCTCGATCTCACCATGGGCGGGGAAGGCGTCGAGAAATCCAAGCCGCGTCGCAGCATCTACCTGCGCAAGATGCGCAACACGCCGGATGAATTCCTCGCCAGCCTCGACGCGCCGCCCGGCTTCCAGAGCACGCCGGAGCGTCAGGCCACCACCACGGCCACGCAGAGCCTCCTCATGGTCAATGGCGACTGGCCGCTCGACCGCGCGCGTGCCATGGCGGCCCGCCTGATGAAGGAGCATCCGGCGAATGAGGCGAAACGCGCCGCTGCCGCCTTCCAGCTCGCCTTTTCACGCACGCCGACCGCGGAGGAGATCGCCGGGGCGCTCGCCTTCGTGAAGCAGCAGCGCGTGCAGATCCAAAAAGAGGCCCCGCCGCCTCCGCCTGCCGCCACACCTCTGGCGGATGCGCAAAAGTTCTTCGGGCCGAATCCCGCCGCGCGCACCACGAGGACACTCCTGCTCCAGCCTGGCACCCCGAACGAAAAACTGCGCGTGAACCTCGAAGGAAAGCTCGAAGGGGAGCAGTTCGCCATCGAGTCGGTCGTGCTGCTGAAATCGCTCTATCCCGATGCCAGCGTGCGAACCATCGCGTCGCGCTGGAACAACGACAAGTCCGCCCCCGGCTGGTCTCTCGGCGTCACGAGCGAGAAATCCGCCCACAAGCCGAACAATCTCATCGTCCAGCTCAACGGCTTCGACTTTCAGGGCAGTCCTGCCTATGAGGTGGTCGCCTCGGACATCCGCATCCCGGTCGGGAAGCCTTATTACATCGCCGCAAGCCTCGACAACCATCCCGCACCCGGTCAGAACTTTGGCGGCACCGTCACCTTCTATGCGCGTGATTTGAGCGATCCTGCCGCGACGATGCAGACGGTCACCGTGCCACATCAAATCGTCGGTGGTTATGTCAACAAGGACCGCGCCCTCTTCGTCGGCGGCCGTGAGACGGACAAGCGCAGCCTGTGGGACGGTGCCATCGCCCGCGTGGCCCTCCGTGCGGGAAAACTCGATGCTGGCAGGCTTATGAGCTGGACCGTGAACAGCGATCCCACCTGCGTCGCCGACATCTCGGCCGATCAGGCCGCCACCATGCTCAAAGCGCCAAAAGAATCCCGCTGGAGCTGGGAATCCAGCGCCGTGCCAACGAAAGCCAGCGGCGTGCTGGATCCTAATCGCGAGGCGCTTACCGATCTCTGCCACGCGCTGTTGAACTCGAATGAGTTCTTCTATCTGCAGTGAGGTGTTCCAAAGCGGTCCGCCCGATCCCCTGTGCGGTGCTTGCAATGCCTCATTCTGTCGAATGACCCGGAATATCGGGGGCAACCCGGCTTTCCAGGCATGCAGATCAGCTCCGCAGCGACTTCCACGGCTCTTCTTCGCTGTGGTCCACGATGCCCGGTTCGTCCGCCTTGGCTGGAGACAAGATCGCGAGAAACACGAGCGTCTCGTCGCCGGCATTCCACGTCCCATGGACCTCGCCCATCGGGATGAAGGCCATGTCTCCGGGGCCCAGCAGCTTCTTCTGCTTGCCCACCCACTGCTCCGCCTTGCCGGAGATCACGTAGATCAGCTCCTCGCGCGTCGGGTGCGAGTGGAATGGATGGCTGCGGCCCGGCTCCATGTTCGCGCGCACCATCATGAGGTGCTCGTTGTTCACGATGTCGCCACGGCACAGCCACTCTTCGAGCGTCCAGGGCGAGAGAAAGTCC
Source organism: Verrucomicrobiaceae bacterium (assembly GCA_015075365.1). Lineage (GTDB taxonomy): Bacteria > Verrucomicrobiota > Verrucomicrobiia > Verrucomicrobiales > Verrucomicrobiaceae > Prosthecobacter. The sequence continues at coordinate 911,180 of JABTUN010000001.1, read as the reverse complement.
ACTTTTTCAGCAGCGGTGACAAAACGACGGTTGGCGATGGCTTCAGACATGACGCACCGATGCTAGCCCGCCACTCACAGGCCGGCAACACCCGCGATGCACATGCCGCTATCCGTTTTGCGCCGGATTTCGCTCAGAACGGGCTGAATACGGCGCGGCCACGATACTTGCCCGCTTGGAAAGCCCACACCACACAGTAGCCGCCGGCACCATCGCCGTTCAGCATCACCAGCAACGCATGCTGCGCAGGGTCGCCGGGCGTCACCAGCACCATCGTGTCCATGGATGGCTCGTAGAGATGATTCGTCGCCTCTTTGGGAATTGGGACCGCCCTTCCACCCTGGGTGACCGCCAGCGAGAGCGAGAAAGCGGGGAGATCGCCATCTCTGCCCCAAGGCCACTCGCCATCCACTTTGTGCATCCCCTGCTTGTCGCGCGTGATCCGATGATCCTTCGCCACAAACGGCAGTGCTTGCACACGTGCCTCAAACCCCTGCCGTGAAAGCACGCCGGACATGTTGTCCGCGTCCGCCTTCGTCACCGCATGTTGTTTCCATGACTTCACAGACTTCAGGCGGCTGCTGTGAATGTAGCGGGACTCTTCCGTGGTGTCGTGGAAGTACAGCAGCGCCCAGTCCCCCTGCTGCTCCGGCTCAATGGCCACCACAGCGCCGGACAAGACCTTCCCAACGACCTTCGACTTCGTGGACGGCCCCGATCTGACGTTCGTGTAACCGTCCGGATCCTCCACAATCCGCAGCGAATCGAGAACCGGTTCATCAAGCAAGCTCTCCGCCCCGCAAACAGCACCTCCGGTCACCGACAGCACCAAGCAAACTGCGAATGAAAGCGTTTTCATGCCGGATTGAACTCCTCCGGCCTTCAAACGGCAAGGCGAATCTCCACCACGCTCGTTATTCGTCACTCCCGCCTGCTCAGCAGATACTTCAGCAGTTCCAGCGCCTTCCGCTCCGGCAGCGCTTCGAGCAAACCCGGGGGCATCAGCGAAACGGGAGTCTTCTGGCGCTCTTTGAGATCGGATTTCGAGATGACGACGCTTTCAGTCACGGTGCGCGCGGTGATGGCGGTGTCCGTTTCCTGCTCGATGACGCCGGAGACGACGCTGCCGTCCTTCTTGGTCAACACGTGGAGCTGGAAGTTGTCTCCGACGACGGCGTTCGGGTCGATGATGTTCTCCAAAAAGTAGTCGAGGCCGTTGCGCCACGATCCGGCGAGATCAGGACCGAGTTTGCCGCCCACGCCGCCCATCGAGTGGCACACGGCGCAGAGCTGCTGGAAGGTCTGCTCGCCCGACTTCGCATTGAAGGCCCACAGCGGAGCGGATTCGTAGGCTTTCTTGAGCTTCGCGATGCTCGCCTTCGCTGCGGCGCTCGATTCGTTCACCTTGCCCCACGTCGCGTCGAGCAGCGTGTTGATCTCCGCGTGGTTCAAATTGCGCATCTGACGGATTTGCAGGCTGCTGAGGTGCTTCTTGTCGAAGCTGCCGGCCTTCACGGCCTCCAGCAGCGGTTTCGCGAGTTCCGCGCGGCTCGTGAACACGCCGAGTGCTGCAATGCGGTTGGCAGGGTCGAGTTGGTCAAAACGCTCAAGCAGGGTCAAGGCGGTGGCTGGATCATTCGAGCGCGAAAGCAGCGGAATCACCGCCGTGGTGAACGCAGGCTCGTCGAGCAGTTTCGCGAAGATCGGTATCGATTCGGTATCGCCGACTCGTTTGAGCAGATCGAATGCCCAACGACGTTGCTCCATCGTTCCCGAAGCATCAGCGAGCACTTTACGAACCGCTGCATGCACTGATTTATCGCCAAAGATGACGTTCAATGTGGTGATATCTCCAAGCGCCGCTCGCCCCTCATTGAAAAATATCTTCTCTCGAAGTTCCGGCCAACTTTGGGGCATTGGCACACTGGCCTCATCCTTCAACGAAAACGTCAGCAGCTTCAGATCCCGCGTCGTTTTCAGCGTCTTCACCAGCGCCTCGCGGCCTTCGGCGCTCTTTCCGGCGAACCAGCGGATCGAATCGGCCAGCGAAGGCATCGGCGTCTTCTCCGCCAACGCCAGACCGCGCGCCCAATCCTGCTCAATGACCCGCGCGAGTCCAAACCAGATCATCTTCGGCAAAAAGCGGTCATCCTTGTCCTCACCATGCATCGCCAGCGCCGAAGCGACCTCCCATACCGTCTTCGCATCCAGATTTGGCAACGCCGATGCCAGCGCGAGGCGCACGGTGGGAGAGGGATCGGTTTGCGCGAGTTTGAGAAGCGTCTCGGAGCTGAGTTTGGATTTCCCGGCCTCTTCCGTGGCGAGTTGAATGGTCCAGGAGCGGATAATGTCGTCTTCATCCTTCAATTTCTCCGCCATGTACTCCATCATCCAAGCCGCGTTGCTAAATACATCATCAGCAATCCAGAGCGTGGTGAGTTTGATGTCACGATCCCGGGAAGGGTGATCTGTTTTCGCGAGCATATGAGCAAGCATGTTACGCACTGGCTCAGGGCCTCCGCCAATGGCCTCCCAAATCACCCTCCGGGCCATGCGCGCACTCCAATCTGAATCGATATCGGCAAGCTCTCTGATCTTGCCAGTCGAAAACAGGGTGCCATCGATCCTCAGCATTTGTTCAAGCCACTCGCTGGGATACCATTTCGGCACCTTCACCGGCTTGTATGTCTCCTTCCACGAGATGCGGTAGATGCGCCCGTTGCTGCGGTCCCATTTTTCGTCGTCGGGGTTGTGGCAGTGCTGGGTGTCGGTCCAGTCGATGACATAGACGGCACCGTCGGGGCCGGTTTGGAGATCGACGGGGATGTAGTCGGGTGCGGAGCTGTAAAGCAGGTCGTAGCCGGCGTGGAAGGTCTCGTAGCCGCTGCCAGTGCGGACCATGTGCTGATGATTGAGCTGATGACCGTGCAGATTGTGCGTGAAAAGATGGTCGCGGTAGATCGTGGGCCAGTTATCGCCGTTGTAGATCATCGTGCCGACGTGCGAGTGGCCGCCATACACGGCGGTCGTGCCCGGTTTGCCCGCGCCGCCCTCGCCGCTGTCGTATCGCGCGGAGGCGGGCAGATAGTTTTGCAGCTCGGGCGCGAAGTCCGGCGCGGTGGCGGAGACGAAGGACGGATAATTCGCGTTCGCCTGGTTCCAGAAGTGGCCGTTGCGGATGGCGTGCGTCGTGCCGCCCTTGCCCCAAAAGCTGCGGCAGTGCGTCATGAAGAGATGGCCGTTGCTGTTGTAGTCGAGCCCCCACTGGTTCGAGCCGCCGTGGCAGAACACCTCAAACACATGCCGCACCGGATGATAGCGCCACACCCCCGCGCGCATCGTGACGCGATCCTTCGTCTCCGCGCCCGGCTTGCCGATGGCGCTCGTGTTGAAGACACCCTGATTGCCGTAAAGCCAGCCGTCCGGACCCCAGAGGAAGCTGTTCAGCGTCTCGTGCGTGTCTTGATAGCCGAAGCCGTCGAGGAGGATCTTCGGCTCTCCCGCCTTGTCGTTTGCGTCCTTCGGAATGAACATCAAATACGGCGCAGCCCCCACCCACACGCCGCCAAAGCCCACCTCGATGCCGCTGACGAGATTCAGCCCTTCGCAGAAGGTCTTCTTCGTCTCGAAGCTGCCGTTTCCATCCGCATCCTCCAAGATGGTGATGCGATCCTTCCCCTGGCCTTCGGGCTGGCGATTCGGATACGAAAACGCCTCCGCGACCCACATGCGCCCGCGCTCATCGAAGCAAAACGCGATCGGCTGCTTCACATCCGGCTCCTTCGCGATCAACTCGACCTGAAAACCATCCTGCACCCGCATCTCCGGCAGATCCTTCGATGGATTCGGCAGCAAATGCCAGAGCACTGGGCTTTCATCGCCTCGTTTCGTGCGGTCACCGCTGATGGTGAGCGTGCTGGCGGCAAAACTCGGTTTCTCGGCGTGAAACACGAAGTCATCGAAGTTGATGTGGCCCCAGCCGCCGCGGCTCGAATCGGTAATCCGGATGAAAATCTTCTTCCCGATATGCTTTTCGAGGTTCACGGCCACTCGCGCCATGTCCTCGCGATTTTCGCCACTGGCACTGAAAAGCACTTGGGAGCCTTCTTCGGTCACAATCTCCACTTTGGGCTCGCGACCGGCTCCAACGAGAAAACTGGCCCACGGATGCGTCACGACAAAATCCGACGACGTGAGCGTGCCCGTGCCTTTGTCGCCGATGCGCTCGTAGCCGCCCAGCCAGAACTTGCCCGCGTGCTGCGAGTTGCCGCGTTTGCGGGCTGCGACGGTGTCACCTTCGACCGGTTGCTTCTCCCACGCATCACCCTCGGCCTTCCAGCCTTCGAGCGTGCCTTTCTCGAAGCCGAGATTCAGCTCCGCAGGCGGCGGAAGTGATGCAGGCACTCGTGCCTGCACTTGAGCGCTCTCATTGCGGGCAGGAGTGCCCGCATCACTCCGAACTGGCATCGCCGTTTTGCCGAGATGCGTGAGCTGCACATTGCGAAACTGAATCCTCGCTGGTCCCGGGCCGCTGTGGAGCTGGAAGGCGATTTTGCCGCTCCATTCGGCTGATTTGGCCTCGTGATCGTCGAGCACGCTCATGAGCACGTCGTTCACGCGCACTTCGACGTGCGAGGCGCTGGCGGTGATTCGGTATTGGTTCCACTCGCCCGGCTTGATGACGCTTTGAAGGCTCTTTGGCTCTGCAAACACATCCGTCCACCGACGACCATCTGGCGCGATGCTCACGCGCGAGCCGCGCTCACAGATCAATGCACGGCCATGCTCGTCGTAGATGCGGCCGAGCCACACCGCGCCCTGGTCGAGATCGGCCTGATAGCCGCTGGCGTGGCCATTCGGGCTCTGCTGGCAGCGAAACTGGATGCCGCTGTTCGCGCTGGGGCCGCCGGTGATGCGAAACTCGACGGTGAGGTCGAAGTCATGCACCTCGCCATCCCAAAAGATCCATTCGTTGCCCTTGAGCGGCTTGTCGGCAGGAATTTCGCCGGTGATGGCGCCGTCCTCGACACGCCAATGCTCCGGCTTGCCGTTCCAACCTTGAAGGGTTTTGCCGTCGAAGAGGGGCTCGGCAGCCAGAAGAGGTCCCGCAGAAAGAAGAACGCCACAGAGGATTTTCATGGCGGCTAGTTCTTCAAGATACGGCTGACAAACTCATCCAGCGCCTTCGTGGCTGGATCACCGGCGAGGCCGAGGTCGTCGTTGAGCTTGCTGTGGTTGGTGTCCTTCGCGCCGAACACGGTGACGGGCACGCCGGCCTCCTTGAGCACGTTTCCAAAGTGAACGGCCTGCGCGGTCGTGTCCGGATGGTTGGAGACGTGCAGGATGAGGAATGGAGGGATGCCCTTGCCCTTCGCGACGTGCGTCACGGCAGAGAAGTCTTTGTGAAGAGCGGGATCGTTGCCGAACTTGAGACGATGGCCGAATTTCGGCATCGGGAAGCCATGGACGCGTGCGCGTGTCTCCGCCACGTCGATGATCGCCGGGATGTTGTAGGTGTCGCCATCGACCGGCAGGCAGCCGATGAGGCTGGAGAAGTCCGCGCCGACCTCCTTCAAGTAGCGGTCATCCGTGCAAAGGATCGCCGCGAGCTGCGCGCCGGCGCTGTGACCACCGACGAGCACGCGTTTCGGATCGCCGCCGTGCTCGGCAATGTGTTTTTGCACCCAGCCGAAGGACTTCGCGCAGTCACGGATGAGCGTGCCCATGTCCACCTCCGGCAGCAGGCGGTAGTTGGTGGAGACAAAGACGAAGCCTTTGTCGAGAAACCACTTCGGCTTGGTGTCCACGCTGGATTTATCGCCTTGCTGCCAGCCGCCGCCGTGAATCCAGAACACGACGGGCAGGTTCTTCGCGTTCGCCGGCGCGTAAATGTCGAGCACATGGCGCGCGTGGCCGTTTTCAACATAGGGGAGGGTTTTCGGCTGTTGGGCGGAAGCGGTGGCTGCGAGGAGCAGGCAGAGTGCGAGGACGTGTTTCATGGCGGCAGGTGATACGAAGACCGGGGCGGCGGCATTGCCGGGATGACAAGGCTTTGTCATGGGCGCGGCAAGGATGGTCATGGCTTCGGAGTTGCGCGGTTTGGGCCTGTGCGCTCCCCTGCGGGCTTATGAACGATTCCCCAACCTCGCCGGGCCGCTACGCGTGGACGGTCGTGGCGCTGCTGTTCCCCGTGGCGCTCCTAAACTACCTGGACCGGCAGATGATCGCCTCGATGAAGGTATCCGTGATGGGCGACATCAAGGACATTGGCAGCGAGGAGAACTGGGGCCACATGCTGGCTTCGTTCAAGTGGGTGTATGCCATTTTCAGCCCGATCGGGGGCTACATCGCGGACCGCTTCAGCCGGAAGCTGACGATCTGCGGCAGCTTGTTTGTGTGGTCGCTCATCACCTGGCTCACCGGGCATGTGAGCAGCTTCCAGGAGCTGTACTGGGCGCGCACGGCGATGGGCATCAGCGAGGCGTTTTACATCCCGGCGGCGCTCGCTCTGATCACGGACTTTCACACGGGCGGAACACGCTCCCGCGCGGTGGGCGTGCATCAGATGGGCATCTACTGCGGCGTGATGGTCGGTGGTTTCGCGGGCTTCGTGGCGGACGCGCCGGACCTGGGCTGGCGCTTCATGTTCGACTTCACCGGGCTGGCCGGAATCCTGTACGCCCTGCCGCTGCTGCTCCTGCTGCGTGATGCGCCGCGTCGAATTGATGCAACGACTGCCCTTGGAAAACCAACGATTGCCCAAGCGGCCGGCGAACTGCTGACGAACCGGAATTTCATCCTGCTCGTCCTCTATTTCACACTGCCTGCGCTGGCTGCGTGGGTGGTGCGTGACTGGATGCCGGCGATCCTGCAAAAGGCGTTCAACATCAGCCAGGGGAAGGCGGGCGTGTCCGCCGCTCTCTACTGGCAGGCCTCCGCGCTGCTGGCCGCCGTGTTTGGCGGCTGGCTGGCGGACCGCTGGATGCGCCGAAGCGCGCGCGGGCGCATCTATGTGAGCGCGATCGGCATGATGCTCATCGTGCCGGCGATGTACGGCGTGGGCAACGCACCGGGGCTGAACTCCTTCGCCCTCGCCATCGCGTCACTGGTGGTGTTTGGCATCGGCTGGGGCTTCTTTGACTGCAACAACATGCCGATCCTGAGCCAGATCACACGGCCGGAACTGCGCGCGACGGGCTACGGCATCATGAACTTCGTGAGCATGATGTGCGGCGGCGTGGCGGACTGGGGATTTGGTGCGATGACCGACCGCGGCGTGCCGCTGAACGCGATCTTCGGCGTGTTCTCCCTCGTGTGCGTGGTGTCGCTGGGGATCGTGCTGCTTATCCGCCCCCGGCAGACGGAAGGCTGATCCTGGACCGGTTTTCAAAAGGTCTGTCTGATTCCCGGCGGCGGGGCGGCTTCAAAGGCGGCGTGATTCACTCTCCAGCTAGCGCTCCAATAGCCTCCTCGCTCTTTCCGTGCCACTGAAGCCGCCGCGCTGGCCGGTCATTTCAGAGCTTCGTTCTGAAAACGGTTTATTTCAGCGGCCAGAACATCGGCACCATGATCAGGACGACGGCCAGCATCACCAGCGTGAGCCCGCCGCCGACCTTGATGAAGTCGGAGAAGCGGTACTTGCCGGGCCCATAGACGAGGATGCAGCTCGGCTCAAAGGGGGTGAGCACGCTCACCGAGGCGCTGAGCATGATGCCGATGGCAAAGGCGCGCTGGCTGGCCTCCAGCGCCGCCGCAGCCTCCAGCGCGACCGGCAGCACCACGAGCGCGGCTGCCGCGTTTGACATCGGCTGGGTCAGGATCACGGTCAGCAGGCAGAACCCGGCAAACACTCCGAAGACACCGAAAGGCCCCATCCATCCGGTGATGGACTCGGCGATCATGTCTGCCGCGCCGGAGCCGCGCATGGCCTCGCCAAAGGCCATCATGCCGCCGATGAGGATCAGCAGGCGCCAGTCGATGTTTCCGTAGGCGGTCTCCAGCTTGATGCAGCGCAGGAAGACGGCCATGAGCGCCACCAGCACGAAGGCGATCGTCTCCGGAATCCACTCCGGCCAGATGCTGCTCACCGCCACCGCGGTGACAAACGCACCCAGCAAAACAAACCCTTTGCGCCTTGTCTCCGCGCTGAACTGATGCTGGCTGATCACCACCATCTCCCCGGCCTCCTCAAAGGCCTTGAAGCGCTCCGCCGGCCCTTGCAGGAGAAGCAGGTCCCCGGCCTGCAGCTCCTCATCCGCCATGTGATGCATCAGCGAGGCGTCACCGCGCATCAGCGCCATGACGGACAGCCCCGTGCGCTGGCGGAAGTGGCTCTCACGCATGGAGCGGCCCACATAGCTGCTGCGTGGTGTCAGCACCACCTCCGCCACCTGGGCATCCCGCATTTTAACGCCCGAGTTTCGCAACACCGCATCCTCCAGGATGTCGATCCCCTCGATCTTTTTCACTTTGATAAGGTTCTCCACCTTTCCCGCCACCAGGACGACATCACCCTCGACAAACCGCTCGTGCGGCTCCGCGTCAAAAGTCACGCCGTTACGACGGATGCGCAGCACCTGGAACTCGAGAGCCGAAAAGTCGGACTCAAAAGCCTTTTGTCCGATCAGCGGGGAGTTCGCCAGGATCACCACCTCCGCCAGATACTGGCGCATCATGTCGCTTTCCTTGTCCGTGGCGCTGTCCCGCTCCGGCACCAGCCGCCCGCCAATGAAGGCCATGTACAAAATGCCTGCCGCCACGCAGACAATGCCGATCTTGGTGAACTCAAACATCTCCAGCGGCGTCATGCCCAGCTTGGTCATCGCGCCGCTCACCGCCACGTTGGTCGAGGTGCCGATCAGTGTGCAGGTGCCGCCCAGGATCGAGGCAAAGGCCAGCGGCATCAGCAGGCGGGAAGGGGGGACTCTCACCTTCCTCGCCAGCCCGATCACCGGTCCCACAAAGACGGCTGTGACCGTCGTGTTGTTCATGAAGGCTGACACGCCCGCCACCACCGCCATCAGCGCCGCCATCAGCCACAGCGGACGCCCGCCCAGGCAGGCCGCCAGCATGCTGCCCAGCGTGTCCAGCACTCCGGTCTCACGCAGCGCAGCTCCGATCACAAAGATCGCCGCCAGCAGGATGATCACGCGGTCCCCAAAGCCGCTGAACGCCTGGTCCACCCGCAGAATGCCGGTCAAAACGAGCGCGCACAGCATCCCCAGCGTCACCAGGTCCACCGAGATCTTCTCCGTGGCAAAGGCGACGACGGCGACGACCAGCAGGCCGATGACGATCCAGGCTTCCATGCAGTTTCGAGTATGAAGAGCGAGCTATACGGCTCAAGAGCGGAGACTTCTCCTCTCAATTGCGGCCCGCATCACTGCTCGACGCGGAACACATGCATCGAAACGCCCTCCGGCTTCAGCTCGACGTAGTTGTCAGCGCCACACCAGTCGTAGGCGCCGCCATGTAGCAGGTCGATGACTTTGAAGGGCCTGGAGCCGTCGAGACCGAGCGCGGCGAGGTCTAGATGCACCATGCTGGCGGCGGTGTGGTGCGCGTCGAGGTTGATGACGCAGAGGATGCGGTTGCTGAAGTCCGGCGTGGCCTTGCTGTAGCTGATGATCTGGCCGTGGTCGGCGGCGTGGAAGCGCAGGTTGTCGTAGAGATGCAGCGCGGCGTTGTCGCGACGGATGAGGTTCAGCTTCCGGATGAAGCCGTTGATGTTGCCCGGCTTGTTGTAGTCACGCTGCACGAGCTGGTACTTCTCGCTGTGATTGTATTCCTCCTTGCCGGGATAGGGCTCGTTTTCGCCGAGTTCGTAGCCGGTGTACATGCCCCAGGTGCTCGACATGGTGGCGGCGAGCGCGGCGCGGATGCGGAACATCTGCGGGCCGGCGTGTTGCAGGTGGCCGGGCAGGATGTCGGGCGTGTTCGGCCAGAAATTGGCGCGGTAATACCAGCGCATGTCGCCATGGAAAAGCTCGCGAGCGTATTCTTCCAGCTCCGCGCGGCTCTCACGCCAGGTGAAGTAGGTGTAGCTCTGCGTGAATCCGATTTTGCCGAGCACCTGCATCATCTTCGGCTTCGTGAAGGCCTCGGCGAGGAAGAGCACGTCCGGGTCCTTGCGCTGGATGGTGCCGATGAGTTCTTCCCAGAAGGCCACGGGCTTCGTGTGCGGATTATCGACGCGGAAGATCTTCACGCCGCAATCGACCCAGAACTGCACCACGTCGATGAGTTCCTTCCACAGCGCCTTCCAATCGTCGCAGTGGAAATTGATCGGGTAGATGTCCTGATACTTCTTTGGCGGATTTTCCGCGTAGCGGATGCTGCCGTCGGGACGCTGGTAAAACCACTCAGGATGCTCTTTGACGTAGGGATGATCGGGCGAGCAGTTGATGGCAAAGTCGAGCGCGATCTCCAGGCCGCGTTTGCTGGCTTCGCCGACGAGCCATTTGAAGTCCTCGATGGTGCCGAGCGCCGGCTCCACCGCGCGATGACCGCCTGCCGGGCCGCCAATGGCCCACGGGCTGCCCACATCGCCCTCGAGCGCGGTGAGCGTGTTGTTTTTGCCTTTGCGGGCGGTGATGCCGATGGGGTGGATCGGCGGGAAGTAGATCACATCAAAGCCGAGGTGCGCCGCGTGGTCGAGGCGGCCCAGGCAATCACGGAAGGTGCTGTGCTTGTCCGCACGGCCTTCGGCACCGCGGGGGAAGAATTCATACCACGCCGAGAACCGCGCCCGGTCACGCTCGACGATGACCTGCATGGTGGTGGAGACGGTGGAAAGCTCTCGATCCGGGAACTGATCCATCAACGCCTGCATCTCGTCGGATTGCAGCACTTCGAGAATATCCTGCGCGGGCACCTTGGTCAGCAAATCGGCACATTCCTGCATCTGCGAGGCCGCCGCGGTGGCCCCGGCCTTCTTTGCCCGTGCCGCGGCTTCTTTGAGCAGGCGGGCACCCTCACGGGCCTCGATGGGCACATCGGGATCTTTGGCCGCCACACGCACCGCGAAGGTCATCTTCCACGAGCGGAACGTATCGCCCCAGGCCTCGACGAGGTATTCCCAGCGGCCTGCCTTCTCAAAAGCACAGGTCCCGTGCCAGCGGTCGTTGCTGTCGAGCTTCATCGGTGCCTCGCTCCAGCGTTTCGAGCCCGCGAGACGCCAGCGCAGCACCGCGCTCATCACATCGTGGCCGTCCTTGAAGATGTCGCACCACACGTCGAGCGGCTCGCCGGTCACGCGCTTCACCGGATGGCGGCCGCCTTCGAGGCAGGGGTAGAAGTTTTCGATGACAACAGTGGGAGCGTGAGTGGCGGGCATGGGAACGCATGGATAGCCGTGAATCGGATTTTGGAAGAGAAAAATCCCGCTGGAGCCTCGCGGGCTTTGCGCCACGTTTGGCCGATGCCCAGCCAAGCTCCGAAGAAGAAAATCCTGCTCGCCGAAGACGTGCGTGCGATCGCCTTGCAGCTTTCCCATGCGCTGGAGAAGGCGGGCTACGAGGTACAGGTGGCCCACGACGGGGAGCAGTGCCTCGACAAAGTGGCGTCGTTCAAGCCGGACCTGCTTGTGCTGGACCTGATCATGCCAAAAATGACCGGGCTCGACGCCCTGCGCGCGCTTCGCGCCGATCCGGCCACGGAAAACCTCCCCGTCGTCATCACGACGGCCAAGGATTACTCCACGGAGTTCAAGCATATCCGCCAAAGCGGCCCGCTTGATGTTCTCATCAAGCCCTTTCCTCCGGACGTCCTTCTCGCGAAGCTCAACAGCTTCTTCAGCAACGCGGCGAGCTGCTCGCTCGTGGCGGACCGTCCGGCCCGCGCTGTCCCCACGGAGTTGTACGCCCCCGTCCTGGACACGCGGCGGCCGCACGCGCGGTTTTGGGGCACACGTGGCTCCATTCCCGTCTCCGGCGGACGCTACGCCCAGCATGGCGGGAACACCACCTGCTTCGAGTTCTGCACCGGACACGATCGCATCCTTTTCGACGCCGGTTCCGGCCTGCGTGATGCGGGCCTCTCGCTGCTGAAGGACGGTCCGCGCCACATCCACCTCTTCATCACCCACACGCACTGGGACCACATCCAGGGATTTCCTTTCTTCGTCCCGATTTACGTCCCTGGGTTTGAAATCACCGTCTATGGCGAGCGCGGCTTCGGCAAGAACCTCGAATCCCTCCTCGTCGGCCAGCTCGACCGCGACTATTTCCCCGTGCAGCGCGAGGACCTCGCCGCTAAGATCAACTTTGTCTTTCTCGACGACAAACCGGTCACCATCGGCGGTGCGAAGATCACCCGCGAATACGTCCAGCATCCGGGAGCCACGGTAGGTTTCAAAATCGAGCATGATGGCTGGAAAGTCGCCTTCATCCCGGACAACGAATTTCTCCAGGGCTACACCGGCAGCCCCGTGGGTCTCACGCTCGACAGCGAAGTGGTGGTGCCGCACGAGCCGGTGATCCATTTTGTCGAAGGTGTCGATCTGCTCGTCCACGAGGCGCAGTACCTTCCTGCCGACTACCCGAAAAAAATCGGCTGGGGCCACTCGAACCTCGCCAGCGCCTGCGCGCTGACCAAACTGGCCGCGGTCGAGAAGTGGATCGCCGTCCATCATGATCCAGATCACGACGACGCCGCGCTTCACTCAAAGTACAACCTCACCCGCCAGATCCTCGCCGATCTCGATCACCGCATCCCCTTCGTTCACGGCTACGACGGCCTCGTGGAGTATCGCTGAGGCAGAAAAAGGCCGCCAAGTCAACCTTGGCGGCCTTCGTCATTCCGACAGGAACATCTCCCACTCCCGCACGCGGTGCGTGTTCTTGATCAGCAGCGTCACAGGCACCTCGCGCGGCACGGTGGGACGACGCATCAGCTTCAAACCAGCTTCTTCAGGCAGTTTGGAGCCTTTGTGGCTGTTCACGCGTTTGTCGGCGAGGACGCAGTTTTCCCATGAGGTCGGTCCGCCGCGAGAAAGCGGCACGACGTGGTCGATGTTGCCTTCGCCGGCGCGGAGCTTGCGGCCGGTGTATTGGCACACACCGCCATCGCGTTCCCAAATGCCGCGCACGCCGAACTTCGGGCGCTTTTTGGGCACCTTGTCGAATTTCGCCAAAACGAGCACCGCAGGCACGCGCACCGGCCCTTTGACGGTGCCGATGACGTTGTCGCCCTCGCGCACAGGCAGCATGAGCCACTCCGCCCAGGTCACGGGCCGAATGTGACCGCCCGTTTCGATGTCGAGCGCTGTCGCCGCGCCACCCGCGATCATGCTGAAGGCCTCCATCGGCGTTTTCACGCCAATGGCCTGCCAGTTGCGGTTGAGCACGAGGACGGTGGTTTTGGTGAGTTGGTCGTTCATGACAAAAATGAAGGTTTGGGGTGTTCTGCAGGGAAATTCGCGGTTCTCAGTTCCCGGTTCGCGGTTTTGCTTTCTTCGAGAGACAAACAGCGAACTGAGAACCGTGAACCGAGAACATCGCACCGCGGCTGATGGCCTCCGCGTTTCAATCCTCCGCCTGTTCCCCAGGCGGGCACATCTTCACGATGCGCGGACGAAACTCGCCGAGCACATCCACGAGGTCGGTCTGCGCGGCCATGACGCTGTGGATGTCTTTGTACACGCCGGGCACTTCGTCGATGCCGGCGCTGAGGAGTTCGACGCCGGCGGCGGCGAGCTGCTTTTTCACGGCGCTCCAGGTAAAGCTCTGCTTCGCTGCGGAACGGCTCATCACACGACCTGCGCCGTGCGAGGCGCTGTTCAGTGACTCCGCTTTGCCTTTGCCACGCACGACGTAGCCGGGCGTGGCCATGGAGCCGGGGATGACCCCGAGCACACCGGCACCGGCAGGCGTCGCGCCTTTGCGGTGCACGATGACCTCGCGCTCCGCGCCGTTCACGACGTGCGTTTCCTTCCACGCGAAGTTGTGATGGTTCTCGATGTCGAGCACGACATGAGCGCCGACTTTCTTCGCGATGCGTTTGTGGATGAGCGCGTGGTTCGCGGCGGCGTAGCGGCCCATGAGGTTCATGGCGGCCCAGTATTCCTGGCCCGCTTCTTCCTCAAAGGTGAGCCACGCGAGGTGCTTCAGCTCCTTCGGCAGATCGTAGCGACGATCCATCGCGATGCGGCTGTAGTGCTGGCACACCTGCGCTCCCGTGCCGCGCGAGCCGCTGTGGCTCAGCAGCGCAAGGTAATCACCCGGTGGCAGGTCAAAACCGCTCTCCTTCAGCGCGGCGGACTGCTCCGCATCCACGTCAAAGGCACCGAACTCGACAAAGTGATTCCCAGAGCCGCTCGAACCGAGCTGCGCGTAGGCTTTGTCTTTGAAGCGTCGCGTGATGGGCGAAACGGACCAGTCCTCGTCCATGATCTCGTGCTGGCGCTTCTCCTTGAACGCGCCGCCCATGCCAAAGCAGGTCTCGCTTTCGAGGATGTTTGCCAGGCGGTCCTTCTGACCCGCGATGGTGCTCGCTTTGCGATCATAAACCGAGAGCCGCATGCGGCACGCGATGTCCACGCCCACGGCGTAAGGGATCACGCAGCCTTCCGTGGCCAGCACGCCGCCGATCGGCAGCCCGTAGCCCACATGCGCATCCGGCATGAGCGCTCCCGCGACCGCCACCGGCAGCGCACAAGCGTTCGCCATCTGCTGCACCGCCTGTGCTTCGAGCCCGGAGCCCCACTGCGCCCAAGGCGCGAGGACATCGCGCTGTTTGTAAGCCGGCGCATACAGATCCCGCGCAAACACCTCGCGCAGTGGATCGCCGAGAAACGATTCCGGCTTCGCGATGATCGCGCCCAGCTCGTCCTCCAGCCGCGTCGATTCCCCACCCTGCGCCATGAACTTCGCGATGAAGTCCATGCCAGACTGGATCGCCGCGCCCTGCGGCACGCCAAGTCGGATGAGGTCCCTCGGTTTCATGGTGGTGAGTGGGTGGAGAGTTGGAGGAATGGAGTGATGGAGTCGTGGAAGGTGAGAAATGGGCACGAGGGACCCGGCAGCGGTGTTCGTTCGGATTTGAAATGCATGTTGCTTGCTAAAGCGACTCAGTAACGTGCATCGCTATGCGATACTCATATGTGCTAATGTACCCTTCCTCGGGCAGTTTTGATGGCGATGCTAACTCCAAGTGGTGGACCTACCTTGGCGAAGTTGTGAAGCCCTTATCTGAACGATTTCCTGATTTGTTGTTTTGGACCACCGACTACGGAGACCGAGTGCGACTGCGTGTGTTTTCTCAGGAAGAGGAGGTCCACGCCTTCGTGCAAAATAAGGTGGAATGCTTGGGAATGTGGTTTCCACCAAACCCGGACGATAACGAAATTGAGGTGACCTTGCTGTCTGATCTGGGATCAGACAGGTTTTTGGATTGGACTATCGCTTGCGATGCAGACGATCTACAGATCAGACGCCAACAACGAGCAATGCTAACTCTTCGTTTTCTCTGCGCGACCGTTCGACTTTATTTGGATGATGTTATAAAAAAGGAAGATGGGAAATGGGAGTGGCGAAAAACGCCACACCAAGAAAACCCGTGTGGCAACAATTTCGAATCGTTGATTCACCTCGTAGGCAACATAACTCGTTTCGAATTCGACCTCATTGGCACTCTTGGAACGGCCTGGAGGCTAGATGGTCCCCAAGCCTTGGCTCGTTGCCGACTGTGGTGAGTAGTGGCCCTAGTTCATCCGGCACCAAAACGCGTGCGGCACACCTTTCAGCATGCCGCACGCGCGAGTTGGGTGAACGCGTTGGGTCGAATCAGTCGAGGAAGGCCAGGTTTTGGCGACCTTGGGCCTTGTTTTCCTCGTTCATGAGCACACGGCACCAGTCGTGAAGCACGATGGTGGCGTGGTCCGGGTGACGCACGGCTCCGCGGGCAAAGGCAACCAGCTAAGGCGTGCCTCGGGGCTTCAAAAAGCGACTGATGAACTCCTCGGGCGTGATCGGCTGCGGTTTGTAGCCGGCGCCTTTCATGGGCTGGAAGTGCTTGTCGAGGGTGATGACAAAATCCGCGTGGGCGCAGATGGCGCAGTCGGCGAATTTGTCGTCGTCCACGTCGTGGGGGATGGTTTGAAAGCGAAACTCCGGGGTGATGAGCTGGATGCATCCACGGCTCTGGCGGGCAAGTTCGATGAAGAGGCCGACTTGAGCCCCGTGGGCAGCGCCCATCTCACGTGCGGCGATTTCTTCGTATTCCAGGAGGATCTCATTGGAGAGTGCCCAGACGAATTCACCGGCCAGCAAGCCTTGCCGGAGTCGCAGCCATGGAGCCGTGCGGCCGAACATGCCCATGACTACATTCGTGTCGATGCAGACAACCATCAGCGGCGATAGGGATGAGCGGCTCGATGATCAGCGATGGCCTTGGCGATCCTTTCAGGTGTCATTCGGCCCGCAGCACGGGCTTGGTCGGCCGCGTCGTCGAGTTCTTCGAGAACCTGCTGCATTTGGATCTCCAAGATCAACTGGCGAGCGGGGGCAAGATAATCATCCGAGAGCTTGTCCAGCTCCGCATGAAGCAGCGGACGCAGTTCTTTCGGATCAATGACCTGAGGGGTTGTCGGTGAGAGATTCATTGTTTGATGAGATTTTGCCACGTTCCGTGAAAATGCGCAAGCGGTCGCCAGTCAGCCTAAATGATGGCCCCGAAGCGGTGGAGCCTGAAGTGACAGGCCGAGGCCTATCACTCCAAAACTCCACCACTCCGCGACCGCGACTCCTCACAGCTCCACAGCCTCGATCACGCGGATCAGCGCGCCTGGGTCGGCATCGAGCAGTTTCAGGGATTCGAGCGTTTTGTCGCTGAAACCGGCCAGGCAGCAAACCTGGCGCTCCGGGAACTGCAGGGAGCCGTAACCGTTCAGGTCGAAGCTGAACACTTTCGGATCGCAGCGGTGGCGCTCCTTCCAGCGGCGGAACGTGTCCACCGGCGCATGGTGTCCCATCCAGCCCTGCATGTCAGAGAGGATGATCACACGGTCATACGCGCGGTTGGCGCGCTGGAAGATGGAGTGGAAATCGGTGCCGGCGGCCTGCGCCTGGCCTTGCAGCCACTTCGCGAGGCTGAGCGTGCTGTCGCGCTTGTTCAGCGTGACGTAGTTGGCGTCATTGCTGAAGAGGAGCACGTCGGCGTCGTTGGCCTTGAGCAGCGTGGCGGCAAAGAGGGACCCCATTTGCAGCGGACGGCCCACCATGGAGCCGGAACCATCGAGCGCGATGAGCGTGCGGCCTGGGAAAGTCGGCACGTTCGCGAGCGAGAGGTCCACGGCATCGCTGAGGGCCGCGAGCGCATCGGCGGCACGTGGCAGATGGCTGTCCTGCACGGCATCGAGCGCCGTCTGGAAGCGGAATGGAAGCACGAGCGATTTGCGGATGAGTTTTTCATCGCGCAGCATCGCCAGCGCGGCATCGACGGCCTCCGGAGCGGATTCGAGCACGTTGCGCAGGTTTCGCAGCAGGGCGAAGTAGCCGATCTTCCGCGTGCAGATGAGTTCCGACCAGGCTTCGCGTTTCCGCTCGGCGAGATCGTCGTCATTTTCCGCGGCGGCACCGGCCTGCGTGAGTTTGGTTTCCCACGTTTCCGCCGGAGCGAGCGTGCCTTTGACGAGCTTGCCCAGAGCCTCCGTGGCAGGCGGGTGAACGAGGTTCACGACATCGACCAGCGAGAGCTCGGCGCGGTCCTTGCGGTATTTCGCGAGCTGATACTCGTCGAAACGCGCGAGAGCGCGGCCGAGGCCCTTTTTGAGCGAATTCGGAATCACTTTGCCATGCGCACCGCGGTAGCACGCGAGGATCTCGATGGCGTCATCGGGACGATGCACGACACGATCGTAAAACCGCGCCGTCCACGCCTCGCCCTTCACGCTTTTGGCGAGCTCGGCGGCCGTGAGGTGGCTCACGCTGCGCATGCCGGCCTCTTTGCGGGCATACAGCGCGGCCTTCGCAGCGAAACGCTTGTCGCTCATCTGCGCGATGAGCTCTTTGACGCGATTCGCCGTGGCATCGGCCGTGCGGTAGAACTCGTCTTTGAGCATCGACGTGAGCATGATCGAGGCGAGCTCGAGCTTCGGCGTCTCCGTGAACGCCTCGCCACCCGCGAGGTTGAGCGTGTCAGCGCGTGGTCGTTTCTTGAGGAAGTTGAATTTCATGGTGTTGGTTTGGGTGGTTGTGAAAAGTAGTCATGGGCTTTAGCCCGTGATGATATCCCATGGTGATTTGTGATCGTTCGGGATGGCGTTATCGGCGCGGGCTGAAGCCCTGCACCACTTTGGTTTTGGGGAGAAAAGTGACCTGAGAAAGGATGCGTGAGCATCCAACTGCTCTACCACTGAGCTACCGCCCGGTAAGGTCGGGCGAGCAGGACTCGAACCTGCGACCAGTCGATTTTCATTCGAAGTATCTCTGATCTCACTGCCCCAAAAGTGACCGCAAAGCTCGTGAGAGCTGCGGTTGGAAAAGAATCGCGGAGAAAAGCAGACAGGCTCTAACTGAGATCGCCGGGAATCGAACCCGGAACCGGCTTTCGCCGATCCCCACTCAGGGCAACCGCACTTCAGTTTGGTGTGGAGCGAAGAAATCCTGTCTTCACTGCCGCGAAAAGGTTTTGGAAAAAGAATCTGAGGAGGAAAGCAGTCGGGGCTTCACCCTGTTGCCAGGATGATGGGAGTTGAACCCATTGGTTACCGGAGTATCCCCGACCTCGCTGCCTCAGAAGATGGTTTTTGCGGAGAAAGGTGAACGAAGTGTTGAAAAGCCGGTTTCCCGGCCTCTCGGCAGGATTTGAACCTGCTACATCTTGTTTCAAGCAAGTGCTCTACCGATGAGCTACGAAGGAACTCCGCTCTCGCTGCCGCAAAGGTGTGGTCGCCCGTGAAGGATGTGCGCCTCCGATTTCTGGATGTAAGCCAGACGTGATGCTGTTTCACCAACGGGCGGTAAATGGTCGATCCACAGGGACATGCACCCTGCTATGCCGGTTAAAAGCCGGCTGCTTCGCTGTCTAAGCTTTGGACCGAAAATTCGTGTGTTGCGGCTGATTGGCCGCTCGTGGCAAGATAAGGCATGAGCCGTATATCTTGTTGTACTGTTTCCTTGGGAATCGTTGCTGGTGTTTTGCTGACCTCCTGCTCATCTCGTGAGCCGAGATGGACCATCGAACCAGCCAATAAGGGGACGGTGATGGTCCTGGGGCAGACTGCGACTCAAGGTGCCGTTCCGTGGAAAGCTGGGCTGACCGTCCGGCAATCTTTAGCGAATTTGGGTGGTGGCACCCCATTCGCTAACTTGAGGCAAGTGCGTCTTGTTACTCGGACTGGCCGCAGCAATTGGGAGGGGCAAGTGATGCAAGAGCGAGTGATCAACATCGAGACGGGTAAGCCGGATGTCGCAGTTCCCGATCAAAGCGTCATCATTGTCCCAGAAAAGAAGATCACATTTTGAAATTGGTGCTCACAGCGGGATTGCGGCTCCTGCCGCTGTGCCAAGTCTGCTCCGCGCCTCATGACAACGCGCTATCGCGCTTAGCCGCTCGCACCCGCACTGGCGACGATCTCAACGTCGTGTCTCTGCTGATTGGACTACATGAGCATGAAAAATGGCAACCCCGGCGGGATTCGAACCCGCAGTGATCCGATAGAAAGTCGGATGTCTTGGCCAGTTAGACGACAGGGTCATGAAAGCTGGCATGGAGCGTGAGGCCGATGAGGACGGCTGATTCTTGCTCATGCTCGTGATCTTACTCACACTCTATCCTGGAGCAGAGATGGGAGATGAAGAGCAAGAGCACGAGCAAGATGATGGAGCCGCCGTGACTCCACGCTCCATGCCAGAATGTGGGCGAGGGCTGAGACTACACCTCGCGTGCTGCTCCCTTGGAGCCATTATCCATCGGTTTGCGGCCGATGGTTCGGCTCGTATCCACCCCGTCGAACGAGGTCGAACAGCATAGCTGCCTTTGTTGAAGTGTGGCGTTTCACTTGTCGCGTGACGATTCTCGGCGCTGCACCTACCACCGACCTTTTGGGCCGTTCAGGGGAGCTGCCCCTTATGTGCGGATTCACACCGACACCTCCGGGCTTGCGGCCCTCGGGTGCCTCCATTGCCAACCTGGCTGGAGGATTGAGCTATTTGGCTCGTCACACCGGACACCTCTTTGCGTTTGGAATCTGATTCGTAGTCAGATGCTCTTCCGAGGAGCTGCAAACCTGCGACGATGCGTGTGTCCAGTGGTTGTCGCCGCCTTTTGGGCTGCGAAATGCCACACACCGTCTGCCTTTCACCTGCCGGTTACTCGACGGAGTCTCAAGACCACGTCCGCATCGCTGCGGCCGGAGCCTCTCGCTCTGCGCCATCACCCTTGCCGACAAGGCTCGGATGGCTGGCACTACCCTTGGCCATGCTGGTTCGCAGGCTGGTTCATCGTGAGGTCGGCACCACCCGTTACTCTCCAGCGGCTGATGTTCCCCGTTTCCGGGCATCTGAGCCGCCGTTCTTTCCACGATACCTGCATCGCCATGACGACCACGGCTTGGGAGCCGTGATCGCTCGCTTTCGCGGGAGGCCTGGGCTTGCATGGGCTGTCCGTGATGACTCACGGCGCGAAGGTTTTCAGGCACCTTCGCCTCTGACCGGCTCACACCGGCTGTCGGGGCCATGCCCCCATCGGTTTTCGAGTTTCCTCGCGGGACCGACGGCCCGTTGATTGAAATGGTTTGGTTTGAAGTGAGGCGGACACTCTTGTCTGCCTTTTGGAGGCTTCGTTTCCTGAGGCACATGCAGACAGGAGTGTCTGCATCACTGATCAATCGCCGCCTTTGAGGAGGAAGCGATTGCTGATAGCCTTGAACGAAAGACGGCCGCCGAGCACGAGGCTGTGCGTTTCCGTTTGGGGACGGATGACGAGGCCTTCGCGCTCGTTTTGCGTGCCGGGATAAAACCCTTCAGCAAGGGCAAGCAGAGATGCCTGATCATGCGCGAAGCTTTCACCGCGTTCCAGCACATCGACCATGGGAAGGCCGTGTGTCGCGAGCATGGCGGCAGCTTCGTCGTGATCGAGGTAGCGGCCTCTTTCCTGGTCATAGACATTGAAGACACGCAACTCGATGCCTTTGAGGCCGAGGCGGTTCTTTTGAATGCCGGGGCCGACAAGCTCGGCCTGGATGATCCATTGAGGGAATCGCCCGAGCAGGGCTTCGAGGCCGTATTTCTCCGCAGCATGCCAGTAGGCATTGGTGCCGCGTTTAATGCTCCAATTCCGGCCACAAACGGTGAAGACGCCGGTCTGGCGGTTCATGCCGTAGGTGGCGGAAGTGCCGTCGCACTTCACGGTGATGACGTAGGGCTTTCCTGCGATCTCGGTGAGCACTTCGGGAACGCTCTGCACACGCATTTCGTCCGTTTTGGGCACACCGGGGAGGAAGGGGCCGTCCACTTCATCGTTGAGCGGGATTTGCGGCTCCCACTTCGTAATGCGGAGGATTTCCGTGACATCGGAGCCCGTGGTCAGGCCGGATGGAATCTCCGGGAACTGCGCGAGCGGCATGAGGAGCCCCTGCGAGAGCATCCCGCGAAGGCGGAGCGTGCGCAGACGAAAATTCGCTGGCTGAGCAACCATGGAGCCGTCTTTCGGACGCCAAAGGAAGGCGAATCGCTCGTCATCGGGAGGCACCGAGTCGATCTCGAAGAAGACCCCGGCATCGCCCACGCGGAACTCGCCTTTTTTCACCACGCACTGCCATCCCTGGATGCGGGCCAGCTCGATGGCATCTGCATTCGCGATCGGGTCGATGGCGAGGACGCTCTGGATGGAGGCAAGTTTGCGTTTCATGGCACTGTGTGGTTTTTGTGCTGAGCTGAATCACAGACAGGAGTGTCTGTGTCACCTCGAAAATGGCGGAACGCCGAGGACATGCTCCTCATGCCGCGCGTTGGCGGCACGATCTCGTTAGCACCGAGTCCCGGCTCGCTGGTCCGGTTGGTGTTCCTTTGTCGAACGAACTTTCCAGTTCGTTCAGCCACGAGTTGGAAAACTCGTGCTACGTTAAAATAGCACTCCCGGAAGGATTTCCGCCCTCAACCTCCGCGTTCGAAGCGCGGCGCTCTATACATTGAGCTACGGGAGCCAAGAAGCGTCGAGCGAAGGGCAAAGAGCATCGAGTTAGCCTGCTTTGCCGGTCGTTCTTCGCGATGAATGGTGCCCAAGGCGGGACTTGCACCCGCACTTGACCGCTTCTGAGACGGTTATCTCTGCTGTTGGACTACTTGGGCATGAAATTGGCGGCCCTGGATGGACTTGCACCATCAACTCTGCGCTTCAAAGGCGCATGCTCTGCTGTTTGAGCTACAGGGCTAAATGAGCGAAGGGCTAGGGGCTTAGAGCGAAGAGTTCCCAACGAGTTCATCGCGTGCTTTGACGATGGTTTGGACTCTCTGCTCTTTGCGCTCTGCTCTACGCTTTTGAATAATCGGTCCGGCTGGATTCGAACCAGCGCGCTTCAGGTTATGAGCCTGATGCTCTACCACTGAGCTACAGACCAATGAAATGGTCGGATACCCCGGTGCTGCCCCGGGCGCCTCTTGGTCCCAAACCAAGTGAGTTCGCTGGCTCTCTCGTATCCGATGAAAAGTGGACGTGCGCCCCAGGCTCGCACTGGGTAATGCGGTGTTGCAGACCGCTGGCTCGGCTCTTTGCCTTGCGCACGAGGATGAAATGGTTCCCACAGCCGGAGTCGCACCGGCACCGCCTCGTTCACAACGAGGAATGCTTTCTGTTACAACATGCAGGGTGTTTGAAATGGCTCCCCCGGTGAGATTTGCGCTCACATGATCCGATTTACGAGATCGGTGCCTTTCTCAGTCGGCCACAGGGGCAGGGAGGAATGACGAATGACGAATGACGAAGCATGGAAATGCAGGCCATTCGTCATTCGGATTTCATCATTCGTCATTAATGACTGGTGCTCTCACGAGGACTTGCACCTCGAGCTTCCACCTTCGCAAAGTGGCGTGCATGGCTCTTACACTTTGAGAGCTTCGAATTTGGTGCGGCATGTCGGAACGCCATGCGCGGTAGCGCAATACTCAATGCGAAGCCATTTGGCGTAGCCGAAGGCAACTGCACCGACATACTCTGTTTGGAAGACAGGCATGTTGCTGTTACATCAATGCCGCGATGAAGTGGTCGCTGGAGTTGGTAGCGCGCCAACCTCTGCGGATTTTCAACCCGCCGCTCATCTGTCTGAGCCATCCAGCGTTTGGAGATTGGTCCCTCGGCGTGGTGTCGCGCCACGGTCTCCCGCTTATCGGGCGGGTGCTCTGCTGTTGAGCTACGGAGGGATGAAAAGTGGCGGAGCACCAGAGAATTGCCGCTCCTGCGGCTATGCTAAATGCGCTCCGCGACTGAAATGATGCGCTATCGCGCTAGCCGTTGCACTCTGGACGCCGTGCTATGGCGCAGCGGTTTTCGGGACCGTTTCCTCGTCTATGCCGGACGTGCTCCGTCTTTGAAAAATGGAACCCACACCAGGACTCGAACCTGGAACCTCTACCGTTAGAAGCGGTGCGTGCAGACTCTCCGTTACACCTTGTGGGCATCTTGAAACTGGCTCCTCAGGTTGGATTCGCACCAACGCAGCCGCTTTAACAGAGCGGCATCCTACTGCTAGATCACCGAGGATTCTAAAATGGTGGACTCGGACGGTAACGCTCCGTCGCTTGCCGGGTGCAAGCCGGCCGTGCTGCCTTCTATCACTACGAGCCCTTGGAAATTGGCGGTCGCGACGGGTGCTGCCCCCGCTGTCTCCTCCCTGACAAGGAGGCGAGTCTGCTGTTCTTCTTCACGACCTTTGAATGGATGCAGGGGCCGGAGTTGCACCGGCGAAGCATGCGTATGAGACATGCTGGAGCGCTGGCTCTCCCTGCCATTTGAAATGGGCCATGAAGCGCATGCGGTGACACGACCTACCCGCCTAACCTGTGGCGTGGTGATCCTCTGTCGTGCCGGGCATGGCGCATGCGCTCCATGAAAGGGGTGCGGCGTCACGGTAATGCTCCGTGCTGGCTCCGAAGAGCGTCGGGGTTACAGCCCGGGTGGTCGCCTCTTTAGCGATCTACCGCCGCGTTCTTGTTTTGAAATGGCACGACGGGTGGGTATCGCGCCCACATTTTCGGGTTTTGGAGGCCCGTGCATTGCTTGTCTGCCACCGCCGTATGTTTGGGAACAGCCGGGACGGCTGCACCACATTGGAAAATCTGCGTTCTACCATCCAAGGGCACAGAGGCGGCCACACCACCACACACTCTCCCCAGAGTCAGGCCACTATTTGCCGCCCTCTGTGCCCTTGGATGGCAGATCGGCCCCATTTTGAGGGGCGATCTGCCAATAAAGAACGAACACCGCTGCCACGCGCGGGATGGAGCTGTGTCAGTCCATCGCTGGCGTCGCACCCGCAGGTGTTTCACGGCGGATGTTTCGGTGTTTGTGGCACACCTCCCAGGGAAGCCGTTTGGTTCTGTGAAATTGGGACAAAAATCCCCCTCGTTCCTCGCCTTGGCATAAGAACTTTGCGTATTCGATGGCTGTCATGGTTGACATTCGGGTGGAGGGTGCAAACCTGCTCTCAGGTCCTTGCTTGGTGTCTCAAAACGGCTCCTCCCGGAGTCTGCCTGGCGGCCTGGCCCCGGTGTCGATTGCAGTCGATGCCGGGGTTTTTTCGTGCTGTGAGGGGTTGCGGCGGTCAGGCCGCGGATGGGTTCAAAAGGGTCGGATGAAATGGGGTTGAGGTTGGATCTCGAAACTGGACGGGGAAAAAGAAGAAGCCCTGCCGCCTTGGAGTGGGCGAGCAGGGCTTCCTTCGGAAAACTGGCCTTTGGAGGCTAGGTGGGCGCAAATTCGCCCTGCTCGTGATGGGGTTGGTTTATGGAGAGGCTCCAGTCGCAGGCCGGGTAGGCGGGCATCAGTCTTTTACCATGGTCACTCAAGTGACGACCGAGACCGGCGACCAAAATCTCTCCCTGACGCTCGAAGCGCTTGGTTGAGTTAAGTTGTGTCCGGTTGGTGTTCATGGCTTGTAGTGAAGGTAAACGAAGTCTGCCACAGTCTTATTAGGCCGTCAATAGAGAAATGTATATTTTACTTAACCCCATGATTCGCGGCTGGCTTTTCATCCCTAGAACTCGACCTCCTCAAGGAAATGCCTTTTCGAGAGCCTCCACATTGGCCTTCATCACGTTCAAAAAGTCGCCCGCATCCGGCACATTCCCGCAGGGATCGACGACAAGGCTCTTCACGCCGATGGCATCGAGCTTCGCCACGCTTTCCTTGGCTGGTTCGCCTTCCCACAGCATCCACTTCGCCGGATGCTTCGCCAGGATGCCCTTGAGCTCTTCCATCGCCTTGTCATCCGGCACCGTTTCTGGCTCCCAGAGCACGCTTTGCAGGTTCAGCGCGTAACGACGCGCAAAGTAGTGATACACCGGATGCGACGCCACCAACGGCGCATTCGCGATTCGCTTGCCCACGGCCGTCAAACGCGCATCCAGCGCCTCCAGGTCCGCTTTGAGCTTCGCGAAGTTCGCCTCCGCCTCCGGCGCAAATTTCACCAGCGCCGTTTTGACCGCCTCCGCTTGCTGAATCGCCTGCGTGAGGTCGATCCACGTCGTGAAGGCCGTTCCGCTGTGACTGTGCTCGCCGCCCGGGCCGTGGCTGTGCGTCGATTCGGCTTTGATCTCGATGAACTGCGCTTTGAAGCCGGCCGAAGTGTCCACCAGCTTCGATTGCGGAAGCGTGACCTTCTCCGCCCACTTCGAGTAGGTCGCTCCATTCATGAGAATGACATCCGCCGACTGAAACTTCGCCACCGCCGCGTCATCCGGCTGCCAAAACGCCGGATCTTCATCCCCCGGCGCCGGAAACACCACGTCCACCGCGCTGCCGCCGATACGCTCCGCGAAATACTTCAGCGGATAATTGGCGACGAGCACTTGCGGCTTGCCGTTCGCCTTCGTTTCGACGCCGGACGGCGATTCACGGCCGCAGGAGGCCAGCACAAGAAGCATAGCAGTAGAGAGAAGAGTGTGTTTCATAAGTGGAGAGTTAAAGACTGCGGATCAGTTCCAGCGCTTCTTCGAGCTGTTTGTGACCCAGCGGGGAGTTTAAACGCGGGAACTTGCCCTGCACCATCACGAGCTTGCCATTCCGCGTGAGCATCAGCTTCCGCTCTTTGATTTCCACATCAACGATGCCGGCGTGGGCGGCGGCGAGGCGGATGGAGGCGCAGGTGAGCAGATTCGTGACGGCGTGGGGGAGTTTTTCGCCGAATTGATCGCGCCACTGGCCTTCGAGCTCGTCGAGCTCCTTGCGCGTCATGATTTCGCCGAGCTGGCGATAGGCGGTGATGCGCATTTTGGCGTCTTCGATGAAGGTGGAGGGCAAAAACGCGGGCGTGGCACCTTTCGCGGCTTGGAGCATCAGCGCCTCGCTCATGACGAGGAAGTCGGCACGCAGTCCGACCTCGACGGGACGTGCGACACGGCGGCCCTGCATCCTCGCGACGCTTTGTTTGAGCATCTGACAGTACAAATCGAAGCCGATGGCGGCGATGTGGCCACTTTGCTCGGTGCCGAGCAAATTGCCCGCGCCGCGAATTTCGAGGTCGCGCAGGGCGATTTTGAAGCCGCTGCCGAGACCGGCGTATTGCTTGATGGCGTTCACGCGTTTGCGGGCATCGCCCGCCGTGACGGCATCGCGTGGGAGAAGCAGATACGCGTGAGCTTGCACGCCGCCGCGGCCCACACGGCCGCGGAGCTGATACAAATCGGCCAAACCGAAGCGATCGGCGCGGTCGATGATGATGGTGTTCGCGTTTGGGATATCGACGCCACTTTCGATGATCGTGGTGCACACGAGCACATCCGCCTCGCCATCGACGAAGGTGTGCATGATGTCCTCCAGCAGCTCGCTGTCCATCTGGCCGTGACCGACGAGCACCCGCGACTTCGGACAGAGCTCGCGGATGCGCTGCGCGACCTTTTCGATGGTGGCGACGCGGTTGTGGAGGAAGAAAACCTGTCCGCCGCGCTCGATCTCGGTGTCGATGGCCTGTTTGATGACGCGTTCGTCATACGGGCAGATTTGCGTCTGCACGGCCTGCTTGTTCGGCGGCGGCGTTTCGATGGTGCTCATGTCGCGCATGCCCATCAAAGCGAGGTAAAGCGTGCGCGGAATGGGTGTGGCGCTCAGCGTGAGCACATCGACGAGGCGGAAGAGGTCTTTAAATTTTTCTTTGTGCTTTACGCCGAAGCGCTGCTCCTCGTCGATCACCGCGAGGCCGAGATTCTTAAAGCGCACGTCCTTCGAGATGACGCGATGCGTGCCGACGACGATATCGACCGTGCCTTCGCTGATGCCTTTGACGATCTCGCGTTCTTTGTTCGCCGGCGTGAGGCGGCAGAGCATTTCGACAGTCACGGGGAACTCGCTCATGCGCTGGCGGATGTTTTCCCAGTGCTGGCGGGCCAAAACGGTCGTCGGAACCAAAATAGCGACCTGACGACCTCCCATGACCGCTTTGAACGCGGCGCGAATCGCCACCTCGGTCTTTCCAAAGCCGACATCGGCGCACAGGAGGCGATCCATCGGCTTTTCGGCCTCCATGTCGCGTTTGATCTCCTCGGCGCTGCGGAGCTGATCGGGCGTTTCGCGATACAAAAACGACTCCTCGAACTCCACCTGCCATTTCGTGTCCGGCGGATGCGAGTAGGCCTTCAGCGTCTGACGTTCCGCCGCGACACTGAGCATGCGTTTCGCGAAGTCCTCGACGCTCTTCTCGGCGGTGGCGCGTGTTTTTTTCCAACGCGTCTCGGTGAGCTTGCTGAGCGACGGTGCTTTGCCGCCGACGCCGACGTAGCGCGACACGAGATGCACATGCGCGAGCGGCACGAAAAGCTTCGCGCTGTCCGCGTAGTGCAAAACGAGCACCTCCTCCTTTTTGCCACCCTCACGCACCTCGATGCCCGCGTAGCGGCCGATGCCATGCTCCGCGTGAACGACGAGATCGCCCTCGCGCAGCTCACTAAGCACATCGCGGGCTTTGCGGAGCGTTTCGGCCTCATCGAGCTTCGATCCGCGCACGCGGCGGATGTGCTGATGACGGCCAAAAATCTCCGCGCCGGTCAAAACGGCCAGTTTGGCCGCCGGAATGGTGAAACCGCGATACAGCAGCCCCAGCTTCGTCTCGACCGACGACGGCAGTTTGCTCTGCAACTCGTTGAAGCGCTCCCGCTCGGCCTCGTTGTGGAAGAAGATGACCGTGCGCCAGCCTGCCTTGTGCCATTCCGCGATCTGACGCGCAAAAAGCTCCCGCCGCGCCTCATGCAGCACGAAATCCGATGCATCGAAAACACCGAGCGGATTCTCGTGAATGGCCGCCGAGTAGTCCTCCATCCCCTCGACCTCCGCCGCGCCGCTGAGGATGCGTGCGTGGGCTTGAGAAGGCTCTTCGCCTTCGATTTGGATGATGAAATCGTCTTGATGAAGATGACCTCGAACACATCCGCCTTCATCGGAGCCGTCGTTCATCGTCAAAATGACGCCGGCGCTGTCGAGACGACGAATCGACGACTGATTGTGCAGATCGAAGGCGCGGATGGACTCCAGTTCGTCGTCGAAGAACTCCAGGCGCAGCGGTTCCTCGGCCTGCCACGAGAAAAAGTCCACGATGCCGCCGCGACGCGCAAACTGGCCGCGCTCGGTGACGACCGGCACACGCTCGTAACCGGCCTCCGTCAGCTCTTTGAGCAGGATTTCGACATCAAGTTTCTCGCCGACTTTGAGCATGCGTTTCTGCTCCGTGATCTCCGCGAGATCCGGCGCAGGCTCGTCGAGACTGTCCGCGCAGAGCACCAGCACGGGCGATTCGCCCTCCAACATGCGACTGAGCACGGCGGTACGCTCCGCGAGCACTTCCGGATCGGCGAGCGCACCTTCCACGATGTGCCCGAGCCGCGGAAAATACAGCGCCGGGCACTGCCACACGCCCAGCTCCGCATGCACATGGTCCTGCGTTTTGACATCCGGGCACAGAATCCACACGCGCCGCTTTTCCTTCTCCAAACGCCGCACCAGCAACGCCGTCGCAAACCCAAAGGCCTGCGGCGCGATGTGATCGAGCACCGTCCGCGTTTTGAACTCCTTTTTAGACAGCACCAGATCCACCAGTCCAAGCGCATCCCCCCGCGCACGCGATGGAGGCGGTTTGGACAGGCGTGAGGCAGCTCGTTTGGCGGAGTGCAAAAGAAACGCCGGGCCTATGCGGCCCGGCGTGGTGGAATTCAAGGGTGGAGTGACCGGCAGTTACTTCGGCGAGGAGGTGCTTGCGGAGTTGGAGCCGCCGGCTTTCGGCCTGCCGACAGCGGCGGCGAAGAGATCGTCTTTCGTGGCGTATTTGAAGACCTCCTTGTCGTTTTTGTCAAAGACGCGGATGGCGATGCCGCCCACGGCATCGCCGTAGTTTTGGCGAGAGCCGTCAGTGTAGTAGTAGCCGCCGTCGAGCTTGGTCTTGCTCAGCTCGATGGGGGAAGTTTCGAAGGAGGTGGTCGTCGAGCCTTTGACGAGGGCGAGTTTTTGCGAGCCGGAGCTCTGCACGCGGGCGCTGCCCTTGCCCTTGCCTTCGTCACCCTTCATGAAGAGCCAGTAATCGACGCGCAGGTCGGCGAGGTCGGCCGGCACACGGTTCTTCAGATCGATGCGATAGGCCCAGCGCTCGGTGATGAAGGTTTCCGGGCCGCTGCGCTGCTTTGCCGCGTCGAGCTTCTTTTTGGTGTAGGCCACCTCGAAGCTGTATTTCTGGTTCGCGAGGGCGAAGTCCTGGATGAACTTCTGGTCGGCGTCCGAGAAAGCCGTCACGGGGACGTTGATCAGACGGTTGTCCGCGGCGCGCTTGAGCGTGGCTTGCGTGGCGGTGGCGGAAATGATCTCGGCTTCGATTTTCCGGCCTTGGAGGTCGGTGAATTCACGGGCGTCGATGGTCTGGAGGGCCAGAAGGACGCACAGGAAGAAACGGATGCTTGTTTTCATGGCGTGTAGGGCGGTTGCGCGCGGATAACGTCGCCAGGCTAGTCATTTTTGCCAGGATTCGTCAACATTCTTTTTGTAAAGGCTGGCTGGGCCTTCGGGGGAACTCTCAGGGCAAGAACCGCGCCTTCTGGCACCGTTTTAGACCGGGTCATGACATCCCGCCGCCATTTCCTCCAGCAATGCTCCGCCGCAGGCGCGGCGCTCGGTTTTCCGACGATTATCCCCTCCTCCGCGCTCGGCAAAGACGGCGCGGTGGCTCCATCCAACCGCACCACGCTGGCTCTGATCGGCTGCGGAGGACGTGGCACCGATGTGGTGAAAAACTTCCTCAACGACCCGCGCGTTCAGGTCATCGCCGTGTGTGATGTCGAGCGCGAGTCCAGCCGCTACAATAAGAACCTCACCAAAAAGGCCGGCACCTTTGGTCGCGAGCCTGCGCGTCGCTTGGTGGACAAATCTTACGGCACCACGGGCTGTGCGGTGCACGAGGACTTCCGCGAGGTGCTCGCTCGTGAAGACGTCGATGCCGTGCAGATCGCCACACCGGACCACTGGCATGCCTTGCAGGCCGTCGCCGCGGCGCGGGCCAAGAGGCACATCTACTGCGAGAAGCCGCTCAGCCTCACCATCGAGCAGGGGCGCTTCATGAGTGATGTCGTGCGTCAAAGCGGCGTCGTGTGGCAGACCGGCAGCCAGCAGCGCAGTGATGTGCATTTCCGCATGGCCGCCGAATACGTCCGCAACGGCAAGATCGGCAAGCTAAAGCAGATCCGCGTCGGGCTCGCCAGCGACAACCGTGACAACAACGGCTGCGCCTCACAAACCAAGCCCACGCCCGTGCCTGAGGGGCTGAATTACGACCTGTGGCTCGGCCCCGCGCCTGAGGCTCCGTTTTGCCCGGCCCGGCTGCACTCGAACTGGCGCTGGTTCTTCGATTACAGCGGCGGGAACATCACCGACTTCGGCGCCCACCACCTCGACATCGTTCAATGGGCGCTCGGCATGGATGAGAGCGGGCCGGTTGAATTCTTCGATCTTAAGGCCGAGTGGCCCGCGCCCGGCAGCCTCTACAATACCGTGCCGAAATTCGACTTCGCCTACCGCTATGCCGATGG
Organism: Verrucomicrobiaceae bacterium; assembly: GCA_015075365.1. GTDB lineage: Bacteria > Verrucomicrobiota > Verrucomicrobiia > Verrucomicrobiales > Verrucomicrobiaceae > Prosthecobacter. Next base: position 879,969 of record JABTUN010000001.1, on the reverse strand, counting down.
CACCACCGTCCGCGTGAAGGACAAGCAGGACTTCGGTGCTGGCATCAGCTTTGAGGGAGAGCTCGGCACCATCCTCTGCGCCCGTGGCAAGCTCGACATCAAGCCCCTCGAACTCCGCAAACCGCTTGCCGAGAGCGATGTGCGCCTCTACGAAAGCAAAGACCACTTCCGCAATTTCATTGACGCCATCCAAGACGGAGCCAAAACGGCCGCGCCGATCGAATACGCCCACCGAAGCATCACCATCGCCCACCTCGCGAACATCGCCTTGCGACTCCAGCGGGAAAAACTCCGCTGGGACCCGGCCAAGGAACAAATCCTCGACGACCCCGAGGCCGCCGCCATGCAGACACGCCCCATGCGCGGGCCGTGGAAGCTGGTTTGAGCCTTCCAGAATCGTGAAGCGGCGGCTCACAGAGTATCGAGGCCAATCCTGGCCCTCTTAGCCCTCTTAGCCCGCTTGCGCCCACCAGCACTCCATTTCTCCACCCCTCCACCGCCTGCGGAAAAAATCCCCGCTTGCCTTCGTGTGTGATTTACACTTTAATAGTGTATGCCTCACACTTACGAATACCCGCGCGCCGCCCTCACCGTTGATTGTGTCGTCTTCGGCTTTGATGGCGGTGAATTGCAGGTCCTGCTCATTCGCCGTGGCCTGGAGCCCTTCCGCGATCGCTGGGCGCTGCCGGGCGGCTTCGTCCGCGTCGAGGAAACCCTCGAAGAAGCCGCCCGCCGCGAGCTGGAGGAGGAGACCGGCCTCAAAGAGGTCTTCCTGGAGCAGCTTTACACCTTTGGCAGCGTGAAACGCGACCCGCGCGAGCGCGTCGTCAGCGTCGCGTGGTTTGCGCTCGTCAAACCCAGCGCCGTCACCGCCGCCACCGATGCCGCCGAGGCGAAATGGTTCCCCGTCAGCGACCTCCCGCCGCTCGCCTTCGACCACGCCGACATCCTCGCCACCGCGCTCACCCGCCTCCGCGGCAAGCTCACCTACCAGCCCATCGGCTTCGAGCTGCTCCCGCAGAAATTCACCCTCACCCAGCTCCAGCGCCTCTACGAGGCCGTCCTCGGCGAGCCCCTCGACAAGCGCAACTTCCGCAAAAAAGCCCTCTCCTACGACCTCCTCATCCCCCTCAAAGAAAAGCACCAGGAAGGCCCGCACCGCCCCGCGCAGCTCTTCCGCTTTGATCCCGTGAAATACGAACGACTCAAAAAGAAGGGCTTCCTGTTTGAAATCTGACTCGCCATGAGCACGAACACAAAAGCATCCAAAAACGCTCACATCGTCATTCTGACCGGCGCTGGTGTCTCCGCCGAAAGCGGCATCCCCACGTTCCGCGGCCCCGGTGGCCTCTGGGAGGGACGCGACATCACTGAGCTTGCCACTCCTCAGGCATTTCGAGCGCAGCCGCATGTGGTGCAGCGCTTCTACAACGAACGTCGCCAAGTTCTTCTCAGCAAAGAGCCCAACGCAGCCCACAAAGCCATCGCGAGGCTTCAAAAAGAGTATTCCGGCCGCGTCACGCTCATCAGCCAAAACATCGACGACCTCCACGAACGCGGTGGTTCCCCCGAGGTCTGGCACATCCACGGCGAGCTGCTGAAAAGCCGCTGCACGCACTGCGGCGCGATCCACGAGTGTCGTCACGATCTCGATCAGGCCTCGGTCTGTCCTGCATGCCATTCCACAGGCAAACTGCGGCCTCACGTGGTGTGGTTTGGTGAGACACCGCTCTTCCTCGAAGAACTGGATGCCCGTACTCGCAACGCCACGCTCTTCGCCGCCATCGGCACGAGCGGCCTCGTCTATCCCGCCGCCAACTTCGTCCACATCGCCCGATCCCGAGGTGCCCGCTGCATCGAATTCAATCTCGAATCCAGCGACGGCGTCTTCGACGAGTTCATCCCTGGCCCCGCCACCCAAACCGTCACCGCTTGGGTGGATTCACTTCTTCGGCACACTCACTGATTCACCACTCCATGAATCAAAACTCCATCACTCTCTTCCGCCCCGTCGGCCCCGAAGAACTCGCTTTGATTGAGCAAAGCGGCTGGAAAGCTTTTCCGCCCCGCCTGCCCGACCAGCCGATCTTTTATCCGGTGATGAACGAGGAGTATGCCATCCAGATCGCCCGCAACTGGAATGTGCCCGCCTCCGGCTCCGGCTTCGTCACCCGCTTCGCGGTCGATGCTGACTACCTCAGCCGTTTCACCGAACAAGTCGTGGGTGGCAGCATGCACCGCGAACTCTGGGTGCCTGCGGGAGAACTCGAAGAGTTCAATCAACACATCATCGGCCTCATCGAGGTCACGCAACGATTCCCATGAATTTAGCTGAACACCACGACCGTCTCGAACGTGCACTTGTCTCCCTCGACGGCTTGTCGGTCGGCGATGCCTTCGGACAGATGCTTTCAACCTGCGCGCGTTCGGCGCGAAGCGTTGTGGAGAAGCGTGGACTGCCCTCCGGGCCTTGGTGGCACACCGACGACACGCAAATGGCACTCGCAATTGTCGAGGAACTGAACGCAAATGGGCAGATTGCATGTGATTCACTCGCACGGCGGTTTGTGGAGCGTTATCAGGCCGACCCAGGTCGCGGATACGGCAAAGGAGCGCGGATGCAGTTGGAGCAAATCGCCGCTGGAGAGAGCTGGCGAACGACTTCCGCGAACGTATTCAACGGAAGAGGCTCGAAGGGCAACGGTAGCGCCATGCGCTCCGCGCCGCTCGGGGCCTGGTTCGCGGATGAACCCGCGCAGATCGCCCCGCAGAGCACTTTGTCATCCGTAGTGACTCATTCACACGCGGAAGGCATCGCAGGCAGTGTGGCGGTCTCCCTGGCTGCGGGTGCCGTGTGGAATTCCCGCGCTTCGGAGCTGCAAACAGCGCGTGAGCAGGTTTGGAGCGCCGTTTTGAGCCAGACACCCGCTGGAGAAACACTCGAAGGCATCCGTAAGGCGCGTTTGGTGCCGCTGGAGATGTCACCCGAGAATGCCGCGCGCATCCTCGGTTCAGGGTTTCTCGTCACCGCACCGGACACCGTGCCTTTTGCTCTGTGGTGCGCCACACGCCATCTCGACGACTACCAAGAAGCCATGTTCGCCACCCTCGAAGGCGACGGAGACTGCGACACCAATTGCGCCATTGTGGGCGGCATAGTTGCGCTGCGCACCGGTCGTGAAGGAATACCTCACGAGTGGCTGACCTCACGCGAGCCTCTGAACCTTTGTCTGACGACTCACTGATTCACGAATCACTGATTCATAACTTCTATGCTCCAAACTCTTCAAGCCGACATCACCCAGCTCAACGTCGATGCCATCGTGAACGCCGCCAACTCCTCCCTGCTCGGTGGTGGCGGCGTGGATGGCGCGATTCATCGCGCGGCCGGGCCGGAACTGCTCGCCGAGTGTCGTTTACTGAACGGCTGCCGCACCGGCGAGGCGAAAATCACGAAGGGATATCGCCTCAAAGCGCGACACATCATCCACACCGTCGGCCCCATCTGGAACGACGGCAAAAGCGGCGAGGCAGACAAACTTCGCGCCTGCTACACGAACTCCCTGCGCCTCGCCGCCGATGCAGGCCTGCAAAGCATTGCCTTCCCGTGCATCTCGACCGGCGTGTATCTCTTCCCGGCGGATCAAGCGGCGCAAATTGCCGTGGAGAGCGTGCGGGCCTTCTTGCAAACACCGTCCTCCATCCAAACCGTGATCTTCTGCTGCTTTAGTGCTGCGGACAGGGCGCGGTATGAATCTCTTCTGGAGGCTTGATGAAATGGAACAGCTTCCACGAGCAAGAATGCACGGTTTTCGCCTATCGGTGATCGATACGCTGGTTTTGATCGGCGGAACTTCGGTGGCGCTCTGGCTTCGCAACAAGGCATTTCCGCTCTGGTGGATCGTTCCGATGGCGCTGGGACACTTCTTCCTCTTCTGCAACGTCTTCCTCGTCTGGCGGAGGCTCGAACTGGCATGGGCCGCGGTGTTTGTGATCCTCGTCGGCGCACATCTGGCATCAGGCTACACGGGCTGGCTGTCACCGCTGCTGATGCAAACGCCGGCTACTCTCATCGTGCTCTGGCTGCAACTGCGTTCTCCCTGGTATCACGGCATCTTTGCCCGGTGGATCAATCCTCGTTTGGATGACTTTCTGGCCGGGCGGCTCACTCCAGCAAAATGCAACACCAGGACGTCCTAGCCATGGGAAGTCGGCCAGCCGAATGCCAGGAGCGAGTCTGTCTCAGCGCGCTGCATTCCACACCTGCGGCGATCTCACGCCGGGGCGGGATTCGCCGCCGGGGATGATGATTAGGCCGTTCCAGGGCACCGCGTTGGTCGTGACGAGTGAAAAGGGCACTTCGCCGGCTTCGGACCATGTTTGTGTTTGGGTTTCAAAGGCCAGAATGGAGCGTGGGAAGCCCGGATGCTTTGATTTGGGCTCGAAATTCGCGTTCGCGCCGTCATCGCCGCCGATGATGAGGATTTTTCCGTCGATCACCGGGGCCGGATTCGGAGCCGCGACGGCCACTCGGGGCATTTCGGGCAGCTTTTGCCATCCTGAGGCCGGTTTGTAGCTCCAGGCGTCGTTCAGCCATTCGCGCACGGGTTTTCCATCGGGACCGGCGCTGAGCGCCGCGCCGCTGAAAAGGTGAACTGCGCCGTTTGCGGCGGCCATGCAGCTCAGGATGCGCGGCTTGCCGGGGCAGGGGGGCAGTTCCTGCCACTGCGCGCCGAGTTTTTTCAGATGCAGCGACCAGAAGGTGTTCATGGCGCTGGTCGCATTTGGTGTTTCGATGCCGCCGGCAATGTAGATCACGTCATCGAGCACGCAGCCGCTCATGAAAGCGCAGGGCTTGGGCAGTGGCGGCAGCGCGACGTTGTTGTCGAGCCAGAAGACGTCGCGGAGGTGCTGCGTGGCGTTTCCGCCGCCCACGATGACGAGTCCCTCGGGTGTGGTGATGCTCACGCCGTAGCCGTTGGGCTTGGGCAGCCTGCCGAGCACGCGCCACCGGCCGTCCGGTTTGTCGAGCACATGGATCGTGTCATACCAGAGCTTTGTGCCGCCTTCCCAGGGCATCCTGTCGATGAAATGTGTGCCGCCGGCCACGATGAGCGCGCCGTTGCTCACACCGGCGAAGCTGCCGGCGAAACCGCGCGGATCGGGGATCGGCGGGAGTTGGGACCACTCCAAGTCAGCCGAGACAAGGACGGAGGCGTGGACGATCAAGCAGAGCAATGTGCGGCACATGGCCGCCACTAAACGCGGCTTTGCTGATAGTTCCGGCATGTTCGCTGCTTATTTTTGCGTCCCCATGCTCACCCTCTCCGGCAAATCCCACGGCAAATTCTGCGACGGCGTCTCGCGTCGTGACTTTCTGCGCATCGGCGGTCTCGCCATGGGCGGGCTGTCGCTGCCGGAGCTGCTGAAGGCGGAGGCGGAGGCAAGGACAGGCCGCAGCTTCAAGTCGGTCATCATGATCTACCTGTGCGGCGCGCCGCCGCATCAGGACATGTATGATCTGAAGATGGACGCGCCGTTGGAAATTCGCGGCCCCTACAAACCCATCAAAACGGCCGTGCCTGGCATCCACATCTCGGAGCACGCGCCGCGTCTGGCGAAGATCATGGACAAGCTGGTGCCGATCCGGAGCATGTATGGCAGTCCGAACGGCGCGCACGACAGCTTCATCTGCTACACCGGCAAGCCACCGCCTCCGAACGGCGGCGCAGCTCCCGTGGGCCGCCTTTCCGACCCGCCTTCGTTCGGCTCTGTGATTTCCAAGCTCCACGGTCAGGCTGATCCGGCGGTGCCCGCCTTTGTGGGCCTCGCGCCGAAGGCCGGGCATCCGCCGTATGGCTCGCCAGGGCATCCGGGGTATTGCGGCAACACGCATGCGGCCTTCCGCCCGAATGGAGCAGGCGTGGAGGACTTGCAGCTCAACGGCATCACGCTCGACCGGCTCGAAGACCGCCGCTCGCTGCTCGATGGTTTCGACAACTTCCGCCGCGAACTCGACGCCAGCGGCCTCGTCGGCAGCATGGACGCCTTCAACCAGCAGGCGCTCAACGTGCTGACGAGCAGCAAACTCCTCGCCGCGCTCGACTTGGGCAAGGAGACCGTCAAAACGCGCGAACGCTACGGCAAAGGCGATCCGAAAAACTACGGCGACGGCGCGCCGCTGAATCTGGAGCACTTTCTGCTCGCCCGACGGCTCGTCGAGGCCGGTGCGCGCGTGGTGACGTTGAATTTCGGTCGCTGGGACTTCCACGACAACAACTATCCGCAGTTGCTGCGTCATCTGCCGCTGTTCGATCAAGGCATGAGCGCGCTGGTGGAGGATTTGCACGAGCGCGGGCTCGACAAAGACGTCGCGGTTGTCGCCTGGGGTGAGTTTGGTCGCACGCCGATCGTGAACAAGGACGGCGGCCGTGATCATTGGCCCCGTGTCGGTGGCGCGTTGCTTGCAGGCGGTGGATTCCGCACGGGACAGGTCATTGGTGCCACTGACAAGCTGGGCGGTGAGCCCACAGAGCGCCCGGTGCACTTCGGCGAGGTGTTTGCCTCGCTCTACCAGTTCATGGGCATCGACACGGTCAAGACAACGCTCAACGACCTCACCGGACGTCCACAGTATCTCGTGGACGGCTGGTCGCCGATGCCGGAGCTGATTTGATCTCTGGACGGATTTGGGGCATGGAGACGGCATGAGCCTCTCCCAGCCACGCATCGAAGTCAGCATCGGCACGCAAAAGCTGCGGTTGTTTGACGGCCCGCGGCTGGTGAGGGAATGGGACTGCTCCACCTCGAAGTTTGGCATTGGATTCACCGAGGGCAGCAACAAGACACCGCCGGGCAGGTTCATCGTGAAGGAGAAACACGGCGCGGGGGCGGAATGCGGCACCATTTTCAAATCCAGGCAGCCCGCCGGCCTGTGGACACCCGGGATGGAGAGCAGGACAGATCTCGTGCTGACACGCATCCTCTGGCTGCACGGGCTGGAGGCGAGGAACGCGAACACCTTCCAGCGCTACATCTACATCCATGGCACCAATGACGAGCAGGGCATCGGCCGCCCGGGCAGCCATGGCTGTGTACGCATGCGGAACCGCGAGGTGATCGAGCTTTTCGACCTGGTGCCGGAAGGAACGCCGGTGTGGATCGGGGAGTGAAAACGGGCTGGAACAACCGCCGTACGGTGGCATGGATTCGGCATGAGTGAGAGAGTCGTCATCGTCGGTGCCAGTGACAATCCGGAACGCTACAGCCACAAGGCGCTGCTTTTGCTTCAGAAGCACGGCCACGCGGTGGTGCCGGTGCATCCAAAACTGGCGGAGATCGAAGGCGTGCCGGTCACGCCGGGTTTGCGTGCCATCAGCGGTCCGGTGGACACGGTGACGATGTATGTCGGCGCGGCGATTTCCGCGGGGATGAGGGAGGATCTTGTCGCCCTGCGTCCGCGGCGGGTGATTTTCAATCCTGGTGCTGAAAATCCAGACCTGGCGCACGCTCTACAAGCGGCGGGCATCGGCTGCGAGGAGTCATGCACGCTGGTGCTGCTCAACACGGGCCAGTTTTGATGCGGATCACGATTCGGTGACCGGTTTTTCCGCGTTTACGAACAGCGCAAAGACACCTGCCAGCACAAAGGCGCCCGCACAAAGCCACACGCCCTCGTGGTAGTCATGGTTGGTGTCGTAGAGCAGCAGGACCTTCGTGAAGAGAATGGGCAGCAGCGCGGCCCCGAAGTTTCCCCACATGTTCGACCAGCCGAAAAGCTGCGCCTGGTGGCGTCCGCTGATGTCCTGCATCGTCGTCCACATGGCCGGCAGGCCGAAGTCGGCAAAAAAGGTGACCAGGCCAAAGGTCACCGCCATGCCCCAGGGCGAGTCGGCCGTGAGCGCCAGCAGGTAGCAGGCGGCGGCGGCGAATTTCGTCACAGACATCGGTAGCATGCGACCGAGGCGCTTTCCATGGCGTTTGGAAATCCAGTCCGTGGCGATCCCGCCAAAGGGCAGCGCGGAGATGCCGATGAAGAGGGCCGCGGTCGTGACCCAGCCGGATGCCGCGTCGTCGAGATGCATCACCTTTTTCAAATAGTCCGGCAGGGACAGAATGAGGAAGGCCCAGCCGATGTTCGTGAAGAACTGCACCGCGTTGACGAACCACAGGTTCATGCTGCCGCAGGCCGCCGCCCATGGAAAACGGTGGGGCGGGTTCTTCAGCGGCTGGAAGTCGCCGCGCCCCTCCGCCAGCAGGGCGATCTCCGCGTCGTTGCAGCGCGGGTGCAGGCGTGGGTGCTCGCGAAACACCAGCCAGTAGCACGCCGCGACGAGCAGCCCGCCAAAGCCATAAATCCAGCCCGCGTAGCGCCAGTCGCCCGATGTGAGGATCACATATGCGGTCAGCCAGGGTGCCAGGGCACCCCCGATGCGTCCTCCCCAGGAGATGAAGCTGCTCGCCAGCCCGCGGGAGGCCACATGCGCCCAGCGGGTCAGCAGGCTGCTGCTTGCCGGGTAGTAGCCCGCCTCCGCCAGACCGCAGAGCAGGCGGGCGAAGAACAAGGTCCAGAACCCCCAGGCGAAGCTCGTCGCCGCCGTGAACAATGACCACGCGGCAATGTAGATCGTGATGAGCATGCGCGCGCCGAAGCGGTCGCTAAGCCAGCCGGCAGGCACTTGAAACAGCGCGTAGGCCCAGAAAAACGCGCCCTTGATCCAGTCGATTTCGTTCTGGCCGAGTTGAATGCTCTTTTGAAACGAGTCGGAACTGATGATCTGCGCCAGGCAGATGCGGTCCAGGTACATCAGGAAGGCCACGACCGTCGCGGTGGCGAGGATTTGATGGCGGACGGCGGTGGGAGCGGAGGAGTCGGGCATGAAAACGGTGAGTGTAGCGAAACCCGGCGGCCGGAGGCCAGCGCGAAGTGCGTCGTTTTGACAACGCGCCTCCCGCCTCCACAGTACGGGCCGGATGAGACACATACGCGCCCTCCTGCTCGCCCCTGCGATCTTTCTTTCCTGGTCCGCCGCCACCGGACAGTTTACGAAGGAACTGGCGGAGGCCGCGCGCCGTCATTTGGCTGACGACGGCAGTTTTGCCACCCGGCTCGCGCATGCCGCGCTCGACCGCACGCACCAGGTTGTGCGCTACGAGCCTGCCTATGTGCGGCTGGAGTATCCAGGGGGAGATGTGCCCGCCGGCACAGGCGTCTGCACGGACGAGGTCATCCGCAGCTACCGCGCGCTGGGCCACGATCTGCAAAAGCTCGTGCACGAGGATATGCGGCGGAATTTCTCCTCCTACCCAAAGCATTGGGGCCTTGCGCGGCCGGATTCAAACATCGACCACCGCCGCGTGCCGAACTTGCAGACCTTCTTCAAACGCCGCGGCGCTTCCCTGCCTGTTACTCAGAACGAAGGCGACTACCGGCCCGGCGACCTCATCACCTGCACAGTGGCGGGCAGGCTGCCGCACATCGCCATCGTCGTTCCTGCGCCGGATGGAGGCGCACGCCCGTGGATCGTTCACAACATCGGCCAGGGGCCGCAATGCGAGGACCGGCTGTTCGAGTTTCCTCTTACCGGCCACTACCGCTGGCATCCGCATCAGTGAGGGTGGTCTGGCCGGGCTTTCGCGCGCTGCTCGGTAAGGTGGATTCAAGCGTACTGGAGGGACAAGCGCGGCGGGCGGCCTTTCACACGCTTGCGCGTGGCCAGAAGGGCCAGGTTGCCCAGCTGGGTCTGCGGATTCCAGCCTTTGGGCTGCTTCTGGCTCTTGCTCGCCCATTTCATGCCCGTGGTGATCCACTCATGGCGGTATTCATCATAGGTCAGACCTTTGTCATCATCGGTCACGCCGAATTGAAAACCGCAGCAGGGGCAGATCTCCATGGACGCCCCGCCGGTGCGGTTGCGTGCCGGCTCGGCGAGCTGGTCGTAGCCGCAAACGGGGCAGGTGTTTTCGAGTTCTTTCATGAGGGGTTCCTTCGTGGAGGGTTGGCGTGGCATGGATCAGCGGGAGGAAAAGCGGAGTTCAGCGGGCTTCACCGGGCGGCCTGGCTGGCGCTGCCAGTAGCCGGGGCTTTCAGGCTTGAAGAAGGTCTTGGTGCGGCCCGCGCCGTTGTAGGCGGCAAAGGCGCGTGTCTTGGGATCAAAAACGCGCAGCGTGCCGTCCGTGGCGTCGAGCTTCATCGGCAGGGATTCGGCGCGGGCGCGCTGGAGAAAGCGCCAGGCCTGCGCGGCATAGTCGTCGGGCGACTGGCTGGCAAAGTCCTTCCCATGACGGTCAAAGTGGTCCTGGAGAGTCGCCACATTTGCCCAGGTGACGCGGCTGGGAGGCGCGGCGGCGGGCGCGGCGGCGGGCGCGGGCTTCGGGTCCGGCGTCAGGACATCCAGAACGCGGCGCACGATCGACGGTGGTGGCGCGGCAGCGGGCGCGGCACCTATGGTACTGAAGCTGCCCGTGGCGAGGCGGGTGCGCGCACTGCCGGCGCTGAAGTGATAGGTCGTGCCTGGCGTGAGCCCGCCGAGGGTGACCTGATGCTCGCGTGCGACGGGTCCCTCAGCCTTGTGATTCAACTGCGCCGCGTTGAGGCCGTAGTTCAGCCGTGTGCCACATTCGACATCCGTTTTCCAGGTGATGACGGCTCCCGTGGCCGTCGCCTGGACCTGGGGCGTGCCAAGAATTTCCACCGCATGTGCCAGCGTGCCAAAAATGATGACGGCAAGGCTGGCAAGGAGTGGTATGCATCCCTTCATGGTTTCGACAGTGGTTGGGGCTACGCTGTGACCGCCCTACACGGCATCCGTTCAATTTTCAGGTTCTTCGCGCAAAAAGGCCGAGCCCAGCCGTGCGCAAAAAAAGCCCGGAGGCCTGCTCCGGGCTTCGTGGACGCTTCGAGGGTCAATGGCCGCTGCGTTAATGCTTGCAGGTCTTGCAGTCGGAGGTCTTCTTGCTGTCGCAGCAGGCGCTGCCGGAGGAGCAGCAGTCTTTCTTTTTCGCCGCCAGCGGGCAGGAGCCGCAACTGGTGAGGCCAAGGACGGCGGTGGCGAGGACGAGGGAGAGGAGTGCTTTCATGGGTGTGGGTGCTGTTGGATTTGGAACGCCGGGATGCCCGGCAGCTCTGTGTACGAGCATGCGCAGGCCGCCTTATTCCTGGCAAGCCTCAAATTCCGGCCTTTTCAGTCACAGGGGCGGCAGCGGCTTTTGACTCCGCCAGCGCGCGCGCCTTACGCGTTACCTCCATGCGGTGGCCCACCTCCCACGCGCCCCAGGTGCCCACATAGGCCACCAAGGCGCTGATCGCGCCCAGCACGAGACCGCCGATGAGCATCACCGGCGCGTGCTCCTTCAGCACCAGCCATGCCTCCACCGCGGACTCCGGCAGATGATCGGGGAAAGGCGTGGTGGGCACCGTGGTGTAGAGCGCCAGGAACCATTTCCCGACCGCGTATTCCGCGGCGACGAGAAAAGGGACGGTCACCGGATTGCTCACCCAGCACATCACCAGGGCGATGGGGATGTTCACGCGGAAGAGCGCGGCCAGGATCGTCGCCGTGGGCATCTGGATCGGCAGCAGTTGCAGGGTGATGAAAGTGCCCAGCGCCATGCCGCCGGCAAACGTGTGCTGCGTGGGTCTCCACACACGCTTGTCCAGAAAATGGCGGGCAAACCAGCGCATGACCGGCCTGTCCCGCAGTTTCCGCGGGTGTTTCAAAAAGCGGTAGGTCTGGAAGAGCGACCGCCTGAACCAGGCTCGTGCTTTGATCAACATGTCAGAGGTTTCCAAAAGTGGCCCACGCCAGCAGCGCCACGCCGAGCGCGATGCGATACCAGGCAAAGCCGTTGAAAGTGTGGGACTGTACGAATCGAATCAGCCATTTCACCACAATGAAGGCCGAAATCGCCGAAACAAGCGTGCCGAGCGCCACCATCGACCAGTCCTCGTGCTGCGCCCCGCCGTCCTTGATCGCGGAAAGAATCTTGAAGCCGCCCGCGGCCATCAGTGTCGGAATGCCGAGCAAAAAAGAGAACTCTGTCGCCGCCGGTCGCGCCACGCCAAAGGCCAGCGCCATCAGGATGCTCGCCCCGGAGCGCGAGGTGCCGGGGAACACGGCCGCAAGCAACTGCGCCAGCGCCACGGCCACCACGACGGTCCAGGTGATCTCCGTCGTGCCCGCTTTGCCCTTGTGTAGTGCTTCCAGCACCAAAATCACGATGCCACCGATGAGGGTGGCCCACGCCACGGGTGGGATCTCGTCCGGCAGCTCGATGTCGAGCTTCTTGATCACCAGACCGCCTGCCGCCGTGATGAGAAAGGACAGCGCCAGCTTCGCCAGGTAATCGCGCGTCGCTGGATCCCCCAGCGTGCTCGCGAGCTGCCTCACGCGCTGTGTGAACACCGCCAGCACCGCGATGACCGCGCCGCTCTGGATCACCACGTTGAACAGGTCGCTCTTGGCCGGCAGCCAGCCCAGGTTTTGCGGGATGAGCAGATGCCCGGTGGAGGAGATGGGCAGGAACTCGGTGACACCTTCGATGATGCCAAGGAGAATGATCGCGAGCCAGTCGGGCATGGGTGAATCGGGGGGCGGGGAGACGGTGAAATCTCCCATTCAACGCCTTCGCGTCCTTTGCAAGTCTGCTCCATGCCTTCTTTCCTCCGGCACGGATTCGTTACGAAGCCCTTCTTGCCCGCAGTGGTGCTCCCGACCGGACTCGAACCGATAACCAAGGAATTATGAGTTCCCTGCTCTAACCATTGAGCTACAGGAGCGTGAGTTGCAAAGCGGGTGATCATGCACCCGCCTCACGATCCGGCAAGCAGTCAAATCACGCGGCGATCCAGCTTCGCAGCGTCGTGATGTCGCGCGCATGCGCCTCGCGGAAGGTCTTCAGCACGGCGGGGTCCTTCGCGTTGCCTTCGAGATACTCGACATGCAGCGAGATCGGGCCGCTGTAGCCGGTTTTCATCAGCATCTTCGCGTATTCGGGATCGACCTGGCCCTCGCCGAGCGGGCAGGTGACCATCTTGCGGCCTTCCCACTTGTAGTCTTTGAAGTAAGCCGCGCCGAGGTGATCGCGCACGAGATTGAACTCCAGCGGCCACGACTTCCCGCCCTCGCAGGTGGCGTGCAAGATGTCGAAGCAGAAGCTGAAGTCCGCCGCCGGATACTCGCGCATGATCGAGTAGATGTCCCACACCGGCGCGCCGAAGTAATCCTTGCCGCTGTGGTTCTGAAACAGCGGCTGGATGCCGATCTCTTTGCACAGGGCCACAAGATCCTTGATCTTCGGCCGCACCGCCTGGAGCTGGTCCCAGATCGGCTGCTTCAGGTCGTATTTGAAGTAGTTCATGCGGAAGCGCTTCACGCCGAGCTTGGCCGCCGTGCGCAGCACTTCCTCTGTGCGCTGCTCCGCGCTCACCTCGTTGATGCCGGAGGTCATGATCGTCATTTCGAGGCCCTGCTTCTTCAGCGCGTCGATGAACTTCGGCAGCTCATCGACGACCTTTTCGGGCTCGATATGACCTTTAGGACGGATCGGTGCCTCGATGCCATCCACGCCCATCTCGGCGCTCACGCTGGCGATCTCGTCAAAGCTCAGCCCTTGCAGGTGCTTCGTGAAGTAGCAGATCGTGTTCTTGCCCTTCTTCGGCGTTTCCGCCAACAACGGAGCGGTAAAAGCCAAAGCGGAGAGGTTGCGGACGAAGGCGCGGCGGGTGTTCATGGTCGGCAGTGAACGTGCAGCGTCATGCGGCTCGTTCAACTGATGCGTGATTCGTGATGCGTGAACCACGTTCGGTGCTCTTCTCAGATTCACGCATCACTCGTCACGCATCATGTCCTCTCTTTTCGGCCAAAACATCGTCATTGTCGGCGGCACCACCGGCCTCGGTCTCTCCGCGGCGAAGAAACTCGTCTCCGCCGGGGCGAACGTCGTCATCACCAGCCGCACGCAGGCGAATGTCGATGCCGCGTTGGCCGAACTCGGCCCGCAGGCCCGCGGCTTCGCCGCCGATGCCGCAACGCCGGAGGCCGCCGAGCAGGCGGTGGCCATGTTTGACCGTCTTGACGCTCTCTACCACGTCGCGGGCGGCAGCGGACGCTCGAAAGGCGACGGCCCGCTCCACGAACTCACCGATGAAGGCCTCGACTACACGCTCGATCTCAATTTGAAGTCCGTCGTGCTCTCCAATCGCGCCGCGATCCGTCAATTCATCCAGCAAGGCACCGGCGGGACCATCCTCAACATGGCCAGCGTGCTCGGTTACTCGCCCTCGCCGAAATTTTTTGCCTCGCACGCCTACGCCGCTGCGAAGGCCGGCATCATCGGCTTCAGCAAATCCATCGCCGCCTACTACGCCCCGCAAAACATCCGCGTCAACGTCATCGCCCCCGCTCTCGTCGAGACGCCCATGTCCAAACGTGCCGCCACCAACGACGACATCATGACCTTCATCAAAACCAAGCAACCCCTCGACGGCGGCCGCATCGGCCATCCCGAAGACTGCGATGCCGCCGTGCTGATGCTCCTCTCTCCCGATTCCAAATTCATCACCGGCCAGGTCCTCGCCGTCGATGGCGGGTGGAGCGTCAGCGAAGGTCAGATCCATTCGTGAGAAGTAAGATGTGAGAAGTCAGAAGTGCTGCTGCCTCCCACGTCTAGACATCTAACTTCTCACCCGGCCTCAACCTTGAACCCAGAACTCTCCACCTTGAACCTCTCAGTCGGCATCGACCTTGGCGGCACGAACATCAAAGCCGCGCTCGTGGACACTCAGTCCGCGAAAACGCTCGTCACGCTCTCCAAACCCACGCGGGATGGCGAGTTCGAGGGCGCCATGCCGCGCTTCGCGCTCACGGTGCGCGAGATCGTGCACGAATTCGAAGCGCAGGCGGGTGGCAAGCTCGCGGTCGGACTCTCCGCGCCGGGTTTGGCCAATCCGGATGGCCGTTGCATCGAATGGATGCCGGGACGCATGCATGGACTCGAAAAGTTCGATTGGTCCGCCTTCCTCGAACGCGATTGCCGCGTGCTGAATGATGCTCATGCGGCGCTGTTGGGCGAAGTCTGGGCTGGAGCGGCTCAAAACGCGCGAGATGCCTTCATGCTAACGCTGGGCACCGGTGTCGGTGGCGCGATCTGGAGCGGTGGAAGGCTTCTCCAAGGCAAAATCGGCCGCGCCGGTCATCTCGGGCACCTCAGCGTCGATTCGAACGCGCCGTGCGATGACTTCAACACGCCCGGCAGCCTGGAGGACGCCATCGGCAATCAAACCATCGCCCAACGCGGCGAAGGCCGTTATCCCACCACGCATGCGTTGCTCGATGCCTATGCCGCGGGCGATGAACACGCCAAAAAGGTCTGGCTCACTTCCGTCCGCCATCTCGCCGCCGCCATCGCCTCCCTCATCAACGTCCTCGACCCCGAAGTCGTCATCCTCGGCGGCGGCATCGCCGTTGGTGCCAAAGACCGCCTCTTCGTCCCGCTCCAGCAAATGCTCGACACCTTCGAATGGCGTCCCGGTGGCAATCAAGCCCGCATCGTCCCCGCCGAACTCGGCGATTCCGCCGGATGCCTCGGCTCTGTTTTCAATCTCCTTAACCGCTAATAAGACGCTGATCTGACGCTAATTTCAGAATCCCATATCAGCGTCTAATTAGCGTCATATCAGCGGTTCAAAAATCCCATTTCTCCATGACTCCAGCACTCCAATACCTCGACGCCAGCCAAGGCCTCCTCGCTCGCGTCCGCGACCAGCTTCCCCTCATCCAGCAGACCGCCGACCTCTTCGCGAAGACCATCCTCGCCGGTCAAATGGTGCACGTCTTCGGCTCCGGGCACAGCCGCATCCTCGTCGAGGAGATGTGGCCGCGATACGGCTCCTTCCCGGGCTTCAATCCCATCGTCGAGCTCTCACTGACCTTTCACAACCTCGTCGTCGGCGCGAACGGCCAGCGCCAGGCCATGTTCCTCGAAAACGTGAGTGGCCTCGCCAACCGCATCCTGCGCAACTTCGATCTTCAGCCCGGCGACAGCGCGCTCGTCATCTCCAGCAGCGGCTGCAACGTCGTCCCCGTCGAGATGGCGGAGGAGTTTCAAAAGCGCGGCGTCAAGGTCGTCGCCATCATCAGTACCACCCACAGCCAAGCCAGCACCAGCCGCCACCGCGATGGGAAGAAGCTCCAGGACTTCGCCGACATCGTCCTCGACACCGGCGCGCCCGTCGGTGACGCCATGATCAAGATCGAAGGCCTCGAAACACCTGTGGCACCGGGAAGCACCGTCGGTGGTTGTTTGCTCGTGAACACAATCAAGGCCGAAGTTGCGGATCGTCTGACCAAGGCCGGTCATCCACCGAAGGTTCTCACTGCCGGTGCTGTCGTTGGTGCTGCAAGAGCCACGGAGCTTTTCGAAGCCGCGTATGATGAGCACGCGCGGCGGATCGCACAGTATTACGCGAAGCTCGGTGCTTGAAGACGCCTTCTGCGCAGCAACATCGCCAGCCCCACGGAGGCGATCAAGACACTGCCACCGGGTTCGGGGACGGGTGTGGCGGTCATGGTTAGGTTTGAAATGCTCGCGTAGGTCGTTCCCAGGCTCAGCGCCGTGGCCCCGACTTGGGCGTCGCCGCGGAAACGAATGCCGATCGGATCGGAAGGAAGGGATGATCCCAAGGTATAGTCGATGGCCAGCGTTCCGGTTGGCACCCCGGTGCCCAACAGGCCGATGATGTTGACCTGGGTGCCGTCGGAATTGCTGGCTAGCGCGTTTCCCAGACCGTCGATCAGCTCAAAAGTGAAGCTTGGATTCAGCCCGGCCACGGAACTGAGCAGGCCGTCGTTGCCATCGACGTCAAAGGTGATGCTGTAGGTCGTGTCTGCAGTGTAGTTGAGCACGCTGCCCGGTGTGTCGAAGTAGGCGACCGCCTCCCAGGCGTAGTGAATGCTTGTGCCAACGCCGAGCAGGCCGAGCAGCGAATTGTTGTCGTTGCTGATGTTGAACTGAAGCGCTGTTCCCGTCAGGGCGGTTTGTGCGGCGGACTCGTTCAGACTAAACAAAATGGTGGCGTTGGCACCGCCTTGGGCGGTGAGATCCCAGATGCCACTGGTGCTGGTTGCGATTCCGTCCGCGAGGGTGACTGAGACTAGGCCGCCTCCGGGCACACCGTAGGTGATGGTACTGGCCGGGGAGAATGGTGTGCTGTAGCTGCTGCCTGGACCCACGAGGGATGTCTGGGCATGGGCAACCTTGACTAATGACAATAGGATGACGATGAAACCTATAAGAGGTTGGTTTTTCATGGTGCGCGTAGATGCCATGAATCGAGGCGTGCGGAGGCCGTGAGGCGCGCATTCTTAGGTTATGGACTACACACTTCATCATCACGTTGGGGCGGCCTCACCCGAGGCCGCTGGTTTTCAGGCTAACAGAACACGTCCGGTCATCAAGATCGGACTCGACGTGCACGCGCTCTTTTACATGGCGGTGGCGCAGCACGATCACGCCACGCCCGGGGCGCCCCGGCGTTTCACACCGGAGCAGTTCGTGCCGTGGGTCAGCTCGCTGATCACCGCAGGTCATGAGGTGCATGTCGTCTATGAGAGCTGCGGCTTCGGGTTTGGACTGCAGCGCGCGCTCACGGCAGCCGGAGCGACCTGCCACGTCATCAGTCCGCAGGCGCTTGATGAGAGCCGCAGCGGCGTGAAGACCGACGGACGCGACGCGCGCACGCTGTGCCTGCGGCTCGACCGCTATGTGCAGGGCAACCGCAACGCGCTCTCCGTCATCCGCGTGCCCACCGAGGCCGAGGAGCAGCGGCGGCACGTCTCGCGCCAGCGCGAGCAGCTCGTACGGCACCGTTCGAAGATGCAGGCGCAGGGAAGATGCCTGCTGGTCAACCACGGGCTGCCAGCACCGGCGCACTGGTGGATGGAGCAAACGTGGTCACGCCTCATCAAGCTGCTGCCCGGCTGGATCGTGCCGATGCTGGAGGTCACGCGGCCGGTGTTACTGTCATTGCACGCGCAGATCCTCGCGTTGAGCGCGCGATTGGAGGCCGCCGCGCCGCGCGAGGCACCGCGCGGCCTGGGCAAGCTTACCACCACGATCCTGGGCAACGAGGTGTGTGACTGGAAGCGCTTCAACAACCGCCGCGAAGTCAGCAGCTACACGGGATTATGCCCTGGCGAGCACAGCAGCGGCGGAAAGAGAAAACAGGGCCACGTCACCAAGCACGGCAATCCACGCCTGCGCGCCGCGCTTGTCGAATGCGCATGGAGACTCGTGCGGTTCCAGCCGCAGTATCCGCCGGTGCGGAAACGCATGCATCTGCTGGGCAAAGGCGCGCGCGCCACCGGAGCCGCGAGGAAGAAAGCCATCGTCACCGTGGCGCGCCACCTCGCCGTCGATCTCTGGCGCATCCACACCGGACAATGCAGCGCGGCGAAGCTCGGCCTGCAACTGTAGCACGCGACATCACCAAAAGTTTGCTCCGCAAGGAGCACCGACAAGACACCATGAACCCTTTGGAACGCGGCCCACGTCTGGAGCCTAACCTGAGCCGGGGAACCGCGCTCGACGCCATAGATGAGACTGGGCCACGTTCCTCTTCACACGACTGCATAAGTCAACTGATGCTGTCACTCACTGACACGCATGGATGGGAGTATAAGTCCGTGAAGGGCACTTCACGCGATCACGAAGAGGAAGCGTCTCCAAAGAACCAATGAACTTCAAAACCACGCACACCATGTAACATCAACCAACAACCTCATGCGGACTTCCACGCTTGACACCCTTCATGGGGGTTAGGCGCTAATTTTTCCCACTCGATTTCGCCTCTAAATGGGATGAACATTCATCGCGATATGAATAAGCATTTATTCATGAGAGCAGATGATCAATTGCACCTTTCCGCCTGAGCGGTTGTCCTTTGCGGCTCGCACGTGGCAGCGCCGTTTGCGCTCGTGTTATTGCAGTTACGACCATGAAATCCCAACCGCTTCGCACCTCCGTCATCGGCAGCTATCCGTTTCCGGGCTGGCTTGAATTCTCCGCGCAGCACCTCGGCAGCTTCGGAACAGCCGACATCGCTGAAATGCAGGATGATGCGGCGCAGGTGGCCATTCAGGATCAAATTGCCGCCGGGCTGGATGTCATCACGGATGGCGAGCAGACGCGTTTCGACTTCAATTTGAGCTTCTACGGCTTCATCGAGGGCATCGCGCTCGAGCCGGCCAGTCCGCGACGCTTTGGACCGCCAGCACACGATCAGCGTGGCAAGCACGAGATCGTCGGCGAACTCCGTGCACCGCGCGGACTCGGCGCGGTGGAGGAATTTCAGCGTTTGAAGCGTCTCGCGGCCCACACGGGCAAACGCCTCAAAGTCTCCGTCCCCGGCCCCTACACGCTCAGCGGCCGACTTTCGCCAAATGCACAATACAAAGACCGCTACGCCATCACCGAGGCCCTTTTGCCCATCGTTCACCAGGAGATCGCCGATCTCGTCGCCGCGGGCGCGGAGGAAATCTGCGTCGATGAGCCCAGCATGAGCTGCTACGGCTACCGTGAGGACACGAAACGCTTCGTGGACATCTTCAACCGAACCGTCGCCAGCGGTTACGGCAAGGCGCGCATCTGCACGCACCTTTGCTTTGGCAATTTCAAAGGCCATCCCGTCGGCTGGCGCAAATATGCGCCGCTCTTCCCCGCCTTCCTCGATCTCCACTGCGACGAAGTTCACGTCGAGATGGCGAACCGCGAATACGCCGAGCTGGAGGTCATCCAACCGATGTCCGAGCGCTACGATGTCGCCGTCGGCATCATCGACGTGAAAAGTTACCACATCGAAACGCCCGAGCAGATCGCTGATGCCGTCCGCGCCTGCCTGAAGCATGCGCCAGCTGACAAACTCGTCTTCGCTCCCGACTGCGGCCTCTCCCAAACCGCGCGCTGGGCGGCGAAGAAGAAGCTCGCGAACATGTGCGCGGGTGTGGAGATCGTGAAACGCGAGCTGGGGCTGGCCTGAGCTGTCGCAAGGCCGCTTCAGTTGGCGGTCACTTGCAGGCGGATGAATTTCGGCTGCGTGCCGGCAGGCACGGTCACGTTGATCAGGTCCCCACTGCGGGTGATGGAGACGCCGTTCACACCATGCACAAGGTTTTGCCAGGATGGCGTGGACAAGGAAACGGACTGTTGCACCGTCCAGGCGGCCCCGGTTCTCGCTGCAGGCTGGTGGAACTGAAACGTGACCGTGGAGGGACTGGAGGCGATGACTTTTGGCAGACGATCCAGCTCCGCCGCCGAACGCGCCTTGGGATGGGTGCCCAGGATGTATTCGAGCAGGTCCCGCACGCCGTCGCTGTCCGTGTCGGCCGCCAGATCAGGCGTGGCGGTGCCAAAATGGTAATGTCCCCAGCTTTCCAGCGTGCTGAAGGAAGGCGGATGCGCGGTGAGCAGGGCGTTCACCGCCGCCTGAAGCTCAGGCAGCGGCCCGATCGGCGCGGTGGCGGCATCGGCCCCTGTTTGCGCACGCCCGGTGTTCACCAGGATGCTGCGCAGCTCGGCGGGCGAGAGGCGGATGCCGAGGATCTTGATCGCCACGGATTGCAGCAAGGCAGCCGCCGAGGTGACGATGGGCGTGGCGCTGCTTGTGCCGCTGAAATTCGCGGTGTAGCCTTGATTTACGTCCGATCCGTACTGGGCATAGGAGAAGTAGCCGGTTGTGAACACGCCGCCGCCCCACCCCTGCACATTCACTCGTGAGCCATGCGTGCTGAAGCTGCTTCTCACCCGTGCGGAGGTGCCGGCGCCCACGATGACGGCGCCGCTGTCTCCGCGGGCGTTGTAAGCGCTGAAAAGCGAGCTGTTGTCGAGGTTCTGGTTGCCGTTCCCCCCCGCCGCGATGGTGATGATGCCGGCGTCACTACCGGCCTTCACCGCATTCCACACACTGAGCGCCCACTCCGCCGGGACATAGTCGGACGAGCCGGTGGCCGGCCCGTCCGCCTGCATCTCCAGCACCACGATGTCACCCGCCGCAGAGTCGGCGATGGCGGCCGTCACACAGGCTGTGCGGCTTTGGAAACCGGTGGTGAGCGTGGAGTACTCCGGGTAAAAACGGGTCACACACTCCGGCACGCTCCCCGTGGTGCCGTAGGCGTTCCAGCCGGAGGCGAGGATGCCCAGCACCGCCGTGCCGTGGTGATGACCAAAGGCGGTGTACATGGAGACGACGTTCGGCTGCATCTGCACCAGTCCGCTCAGATCCTCGTGATCCGGATTGTATTCGTACTCGCAGTCCGTCACGCGCAGGCTGGCGTCACCGCGGATGCCGTAGGTGTTCCAGACGTGGTCCACATTCACGCCCGAGGTGGCGCCGCGATACGTCTGGTTCCCTACCAGCAGCGGTGTCGGCGGTTCGATGTCCACCGCAGGAGGCGGCGGAGGCCGGTCGAGCGACTCCAGTTCCGCATACTCAATTTCCGGTAACGCATGAAGCTGCCGTGCGAGCACGATCAGGTCCTCACGCGCGTTTTGCGCGGCGACCACCTCCACATGCGCGGCGAGGTCCGGCTGCGCCACGCCGCTGCGGCGGGCCGCGCGCCGGGTCAGATCGGCCAACGCCTCGTCACTGGCCGTTTGTACCCGGCGAAACCGCAGGCCCTGCCCGGCCGCGAGTTGCTCCAGTCCACGCACGGCGGACAAATCCGCCCCGGTGATGCTGAGCCGGTCATCGTCCACCGCCCGCGCGCCCAGTTCATCGGCCAGTTTCACCGTCAGGCGCAGATGACGTCCCTCCGGCACGTGCAGGGGCTCCTTGGGAGGCACGCGCCGCGGCCTTAGTGAGGCATGAAATGCCCGCTCCTCCGCGCTGAGGGCCGGTTTTTCGCGAAGGACCACGCGTGCGCCTCCGGCGGTGGCAGCGCTCATGGTGGAAGCCACGCGTGACCGGGCGCCCGCCTCGGGGGAGTCCACCGCGGCGGCGCTTTGCTCCCCGGTCTTGTCCGCCGGGCTATGCCTGGCGCTCTGTTCCCGGGACCCGGAATCTTCGGAAGGCCGGGAAATCACCAGGATGAGAAGCCCTGCCAGAAGCAGGAGCAGCATCCAGGGCCAGAGGCGGTTTTTCATGCTTTCGTTCTTATCATGAACGCTCCGCGCTGTCATCTACAAGGTCCGGCGCACCCGGCTGTCGAGCTGGAAGACCTGTCCGCTGACGTTTGGCATCGAATGCAGGAAGACGATGAAGCGCGCCACGTCCCGCGGCGTGTTCAGGCGGCCGAGCGTGTGCTGCGCGAGCAGGTTTTGTCTCCACGCATCGTCCGTCAGGAGGTGGCACGTCATCTTCGTCTCCAGAAAGCCGGGGAGCACGCAGTTGGCGCGCACGTTGCGCGCACCGTATTCCTTGGCGGTCGATTGTGTGAGCGCGATCAGGCCGGCCTTGGCCGCGGCGTAGTTCGACTGCCCTGCGGGACCGCCAAGCGCGGAGAACGAGCCGATGTTGACGATGTGTCCCTCACGCTGCCGGCTCATGAGCTTCAGCGCGGCCTGTGTGCAAAGAAACGCGCCTTTCAGACTCACATCGAGCACGGCATCGAAATCATCGCCGCTCATTTTGGACAGCGGGGCATCGCGGCAGAGCCCGGCGTTGTTGATGAGCAGGTCGAGCCGGTCGATTTGCGCGAAGCAGCCCTTGGGATCGAGGACATCGAGCTCCGCGCGGCCGGGTGCGAGCACATCCCAGCCCGCAGATTCGAGTTCCGCGCGAATGTGCCGGGCCAGATCGCCCTCGCCGCCGGTGATGAGCGCTCTCATGCGATGGGATCGGGGCAAACGTCGCGGCGCTGGCATTTCACGCAGTGGTCGCCGAGGTAGAAGGCGTCGAGGAACTCCATCACGCCACGGATCATCGTTTTGTCCTCCGTGACAATACCAGCCTCGAAATTGCGCCGGTGCCGGCCCTTCGCGCCGATTCCCGCGCCTGTGAGATTGGCGGAGCCTATATAGGCCACGCGGCCATCGGCGATCACGCACTTCATGTGCATGCGCGGGCACAAAATGCGCTCGAAACGGTCGCTTTTGAGGAACTGGGGGAAGCGGTCGAAATCCTCCCGGAAACGCGGACCGGGCTCCTTGGCGTGCACGAGGCGGATTTCGACACCCTCGTCGAGTTTGCGGGCCAGGATCTCCAGCAGCGGCACAAAGTCACCGCCATCGCTGGTGTAAAGGTCCTTCAAATCCGCGGTGACGAGCCAGAGGACTCGTTTCGCCGCCGGAATGATGCCCTGGAGCACGACCTCGTAGGTGTCGTGGTTGAGGACGAGGCGTGTGGCTTCGGCGGGCATGGGATCACACACGTGTGAGCTGGCGCCGCAGGGAGACTTGCAAGGCTCCGATGATCATCACGAAGGTGAAGAGGATGACGAGGCTGTTGATCCACAAGGTGTTGAACTTGGTGTCAAAATAAGTCTTCTGCGTGCCGAAGAACACGTTCGGACTGGCCTTGCGCCGGTAGTCCTCGCGCTCCATCTCCGCCTTGGTCACGAGGTCGAGAACCTTACGGTTCACATAGATTTCCTCGGCGCTGACGGCGTCGCCCTCGCCGCGCATGGCGTTGAGCAGGTTGTCATCGAGCGTGCCGCTGATGACCGCCTCATGCAGCGTGCCGAGGCGCTGGCGCACTTCGCGCGGGTTGCGCGCGTAGAGGCCGGAGACGACTGCGAGGGAGTTCTTGGTCATTTCGAGCTCATGGCGCTGGGCATCGGTCATGTTGGCGCCTTTTGGCGGCAGCAGGGCCTGGATGCGCTCGTCGAGGAAGTCCTGGTTGCGTGTGAGCGGGTTGAGCTTGGACTGGGAGATGACCATGCCCTCGTAGGACCAGCGCAGAGGCATGAACTGGCAGATGAAGGGCACCTTGAGCTTGCTCGTGTTGTCCTCCGCGCCCGGCTCCACCTTGATCCAGCGGCGCACGGAGTACACGAGGTCGAGGTTGCGGTTCATCTCCTCGTACTTGATGAGCGCGCCGCCGAGGATGATCTGCGGGATCAAGATGAGCGGGATGGCGTTCACGGCCGTGCGGCTGTCCGTGACGATGCTGGAGATGAGCAGCCCCAGGCAGCCGCCGGTGAGCGCTGTCATGAACATCCACCAGAGATGAACCCAGAACATGTCGCGGATCTCCAGCACCCAGTTGCCGATGATGAGGTAGATCACGCACTGGATCAGCGCGAAGGCGGAGAGGGAGATGACCTTGCCGCACAGGTAGTAAAAGGTGCGCAGGTTGTGGTTGCGCTCCCGGTTCAGCGTATGGCGGTCGCGGATGATCTCGTCCGCGCTGTTTGTGAGACCGAGGAACATGGCCACGACCAGGCTCATGAAGAGATAAGTCGGGATGTGGTAGGCCGTGGCGAAGGTGTAGTTCTCCTCCTCGCTGTATTTGAGCACGGTGGAGATCAGCCAGGCGAGCAAAGGCGCCTCCAGCAGTGTGGTGAGGAGATTGGTGCGGTTGCGCAGCTTGCTGAGAAAGGCGCGTTTCAGCAAGGTGGCGAACAGAATGCCCTCCTCGCGCACCGTGTGCTTCGGCGGCTTCGGCGCGGCACGGAAACGTGTCGCGCTGGCGCTGTCATCGCGAGGGCGGGAGATGAGGTTCGTGCTGCCCGGCATGGCCTGCTGCCGGGCCATGCTTTCCATGATGAGATGGCGCTGGTACGCATCCCGCCAGAAATTCGGCGGGAAGCGGCGCGCGGCCACGAGATGGCCGTCTGCGCTGCGCTCCTGGATCACGTCACCGCTGATGTCACGCAGCGGCGTTTCGAGCACATCGAAGACGAAGTCGGCGGTGAGATTGTCCGGCGGGCTGGCGGCGGCGGTTC
Source organism: Verrucomicrobiaceae bacterium (assembly GCA_015075365.1). GTDB lineage: Bacteria > Verrucomicrobiota > Verrucomicrobiia > Verrucomicrobiales > Verrucomicrobiaceae > Prosthecobacter. The sequence continues at coordinate 855,091 of JABTUN010000001.1, read as the reverse complement.
CGTGGCCGGTCTCCGTCTGGTACACCTGCCAGAAGTACTCCAGCATGCCCTGCGGCGTGCCGAAGTAGGCCATCTTGCCGCCCTTGTCGAGCAGCAGCGCCTTGTCGAACATGTTCAGCAGCCGCATGCTCGGCTGGTGGATGGAGGTGACGACGATCTTGTTGCGCGCGAGGCTGCGGATGATCTCCAGCACATGCTCGCTGTCCTTCGATGACAGGCCGGAGGTCGGCTCGTCGAACAGATACACGTCGGAAATGCCGATCATGTCGAGGCCGGCGTTGAGGCGCTTGCGCTCGCCGCCGCTGAGGAATTTCTGCTGCGGCGTGCCGGCCAGGCGCTTGCGCAGGTCGGCGAGGCCGAGCTCCGCCAGCTTCGCCTCGACACGCTTGCGACGCTCCTCCGTCTTGAGATGCGGGCAGCGCACCGCGACGCTGAAATCCAGGTTTTCCTGCACCTTCAGCAGCGGATCAAACGCGTCCTCCTGCGGAATGTAAGCCACGTACGGCGTTAGATTCGGCAGGTTGCCGTAGAGCGGCATGCCGTTCATGAGGATCTCGCCGCTTTTCGGCTTGAGCTGGCCGCCGAGCACGCGCAGCAGGGTGCTTTTGCCGCAGCCGCTCGGCCCCATGACGCAGATCATCTCCCCGCGGCGCGCGAGGAAGCTGATGCCGTCGAGCGCGGTGTCACGGCCGTCGAAACGTTGCTGCAGCTCGCGCACCTCGATCTGGCGGATCGTGTTGCGCTCCTCCTCGATGATGCGGTCGGCGAAATGGCAGCGCAGGAACTGCCCCTCTCCCAGCGTGATCGTGTCGCCGTCGCCCAGTGTAAAACGGTCCCGCACCGGCACCTGGCCGACATAGATCGGCCGCGAGGCGCGCAGCACCTCCAGCACGCCGGTTTTCTGCGCGTAATTGCACTCGATGCGCAGCAGGATCTCGCCGTCGGTGTCCTCCGAGAGAAGAATGTCACCTTCGTCGAGCAGCTCGGGCTTGTTGGAGACGAGGTAGGTGTTCCGGCTGCCCTCCAGGCGGAACTGGCCGCCGAACTCCTGCGCGCGCAGGCGCAGATCCCGGAGCGCGATCTCGATCTCGCCGTGCGCGATGATTTTGTCCTCAATGCTGGCTTCGACGATGGTTCCTGTGCTGAGCACGATGTTGTTCAGCGTGGCCTGCGTGGTGCGCAGCGCCTCCACGGTGACACCCAGGCCGAAGCTGAGCCGCAGATTCGTCCCGCGCGCGCGGTGCGGCGCGATCTCCGCGTCACCGTGCTCCGTGAGCGTGAGGTAGATCTGCGTGCCGGTCAGCGTCTTCTTCGCGTTGAAGTAGGAGATGAGGTCGTTGTAATCGAGCGTGACATCCTCCAGCACGACTCGCTCGCCAGGATAGAGGCGTGAAAATTCACCCGGTTGCTGGCGGCGGCTGCGCACGAGGATGTCCTTCGTGCCGGCGTTTTTCAGGAGGACCAGGTTTTGGAAGCGGAAGGCCGCCACCGCGCACTCCGCGCTCAGCGAGCGCAGCAGCACGTCGCTGCCTGCGGTGGAGGCGACGCGCAAGGTCTCCAGCGGCTGGCCGCCTTTCGTCGCGAAACCCTCCTCCGGCGGCTTGTCGCCCGAGTTGAGCTGATAGACGATGTCGATCGCCTGGGCGGCGATGCCGAGGTTCGTCATGAACAGGTAGAACTCGACCATCTGCCGCTGATTCTGCTGCGCGCGCGAGATCAGCAGGTAGAGCTGCACGCCGAGCAGGATCTTCTGCTCCTGCGAAAGCGAGCGGCTCAGCTCCTTCGCGCGCTGCGCCAGGTCCTGCGGCTGCTGCAGCGCCTCAAAATAGAGGCGGCGCATGTCGGCGTAGATCGCTTCGGGATAATCGTAGCGCAGGTAGCCCAGGCTGGACTCCACGTCCTCCTCCTCGATGCTGCCGTCCAGCTTGCTGAAGGCGGCGAAGACCTCGATGAGCACCGGCAGCATCGTGTTGGCCGTCGCCGCGGCGGCGGCTTGCTCCGCCGTCTGCTTCTTCCAGAAGTGTTCCCACCGCTTCATCGACCACCATGGCAGCGCCGCCTCGCCGCCCTTTGACGCGGCTTGTTTGGGGGGCGGTTTGGCTATGGAACTCATGCGCGGCCCATTCATGGCGGCTGGCGGCTGAAACACAAGCTCCGGACAGGACGAAACCCGCGGTCCTGATTCATCCGGTCACATGGTTTTCGAGAAAGCGCTTGCTGTTTGTAGTTTCAGGATTATCTGAAAGAAGATGCCTGAAGACACCACCAGCACCTGGGAGAACGCCCGCGAGGATTTCGTGGCCCAATGGGGCGCGCTGGGCAGCCACTGGGGCATCAACCGCACGATGGCGCAGATCCACGCGCTGCTCATGACCGCGCCGGAGCCGATGTACACGGACGAGATCATGGAAAAGCTCACGATCAGCCGTGGCAACGCCAACACGAACCTGCGCGAGCTCGTCGGCTGGGGCCTGATCCAGATCGTGCATCGCAAAGGCGAGCGCCGGGAGTATTTTCAGGCGGAGAAAGATGTGTGGAAGATGGTCGTCACCATCGCCCGTGAGCGCAAACGCCGCGAGATCGTGCCCGCCCTCGAAGTGCTCAAATCCTGTGCCGAGCGCACCAAGGAGGAGTCCGGCGGCCCAGGGCGCGAATTTCACCAGCAGATGAAGGAGCTCCAGGAGTTCGTCGAGTTCGGCATCAAGGTGGCGGACACCGTCGTCAGCATGAAACACGCCTCCGCGCTCCAGTGGGCCATGAAGCTGCTCGGCTGATCTTTTTTTTGCCATTGTATTTCGTAAATTACTGAAAGTTTAGAATAAAACGTCATGAACACCGCACTTGCCGAAACACCCTGCATGCGAGCCACGGACATCGTTTGGCGGGATCTCCTCACCCTCAGCCTCGGGGAAAAGTTCTGGGAGACGACCTTGTCGCTACCTTGGCTTCTGGGTGCTCTGTGGGCCTATCATGAGGGGCACATCGTGATCGGACTGGCCTGCTCGTTTTATCTGTTTCTCACAGGCCTTCGTCAATCACATGGAGCGCAGCATTACAGCCTCGGCTGGCCCCGCGTTGTGCAGGATGTGGTCCTCTACACCCTGAGTGTGGTGATGCTGGCCTCAATGCATGCGGTGCAGGTGTCGCACATGCATCACCATCGTCATTGTCTGAAGGAAAATGACACGGAAGGAGCGACCGCCCGTCTGCCGTGGTGGCAGGCGATCATGATGGGACCTGTATTCTTGTTCACGATGCATCGCACCGCGTGGAGACTCGGCACGGCCGTCAAGCGACGCTGGATCGTCGCGGAGCTGTGCGGCATCGCTTCCGTCATCCTGCTGGCACTTTGGACACCGGAACTCCACGCCTTGCGCTGGCATGTGGGTGTGATGCTGGCGGGGGAGTGTCTCACCGGTTTCTTTGCCGTCTGGATTGTCCACCATGGTTGTGAAGCCGAAGGAACCATCGCGCGCACGCAACGCGGCCCTTGGATCAACTGGCTTAGCTACAGCATGTTTTTCCACGCGGAGCATCATCTGTTCCCGCAGGTTCCCACCTGCCATCTGAAGCGGATCGCTGAACGACTCGATCATGCGCGGCATGCCGTGGCGGCGAAGCAGGTCATTCCATTGCGAGACCTTTGGAAGGCGCCGCCAGCAGGAAAACATCGCACCCGCCACCCACGCTGCTCCGCCCACAGCGGCTTCTTCGGCATCCTTTGAGGCTTCAATACCTCACTCAAACCCAAACCCACGAAAGGAAACACACCATGAACGAAACTGTCATCACCTACACCCTTTACCTCGCCCTCGCGGTCGCCATGACCGTCTGGGTGGCCCGCACGCTGCACAAAAACGGCCGCGTGTTCCTCGTCGAATGCTTCCACGGCAACACCGAGCTCGCCGACAGCGTGAACCACCTGCTCGTCGTCGGCTTCTACCTCGTGAACATCGGCTTCGTCTCGCTCTACCTCCGCACGAAAGAGGACGTGCTCGGCGCACGCGGCGTCTTCGAGCTGCTGAGTGACAAGATGGGCGTCGTCCTGCTGCTGCTGGGCGCGATGCACTTCTTCAACCTCTACGTCTTCACCCGCCTGCGCAAACGCGCCCACCTCGGCCCCATGCCCCCGCCCGTGCCGCCGATGATGCGCGTGGCGAAACACGCCAACGCCCTCGACACGCTGTGAAAAAGACCCTTCATTCCTTGAGAGCCATGTTCTTTGGCTGGATCGCGTGCAATGCGGTCTTCGTAGCACACGCCTTGTTGATGCAAAGACAAGTGATGGGCTGGCAACGATTTTCCACAGGATTGATCGGTCTTGGCTTCTATACCGGAGTGGTCATTCTTGTGTCTTGGATGCTGGTCTTCCTTCCAGTGGACTTGATCGTCCCGGATAACTCACGGCTCAGACGGCCTCGAATCGCCGCAGTCTGCGGATTCTTTGCTGCACTGTTCACCGTCATCGCCTTCATCACCATCGGTGGCTTGATCGGAGGCGAATATCGATCCGCATCAGATATTTTCATGATTCCCGTCTGGATATGGAAAGGCACGTCACTTCCATACACCTTGGGAGCCGTCACCACCGGCACGGTGGCCGCTTTTACCCGTTGCTGGCTGGATGAAAGCAACAAATGGAAAGGCGGAATGAGATGAACACGCTCACGATCTTCTACGACGCACGTTGCGGGCTCTGCTCGCGCGTGCGCCAGTGGCTGGCGGTGCAGCCGGCGTATGTGGCGCTCGATTTCGTGCCGTATGACTCGCCGGAGGCAGCGCGGCGCTGTCCGGCGATCCGGAGCCTGCATGCCGATCAGGAAATCGTCGTCATGGCCGACACGGGCGAGGTGTGGCAGGGCGCGGGCGCGTGGGTCATGTGCCTGTGGGCCTTGCGGGACTTCCGCGAGTGGTCGGCGCGCTTCGCCGGGCCGGTGATGCAGGGCGTGGCACGCAAGATCGTGCATCTCGTCTCGGAGAACCGCCTCAGCCTCTCGCGCTTGCTGCGGCTGCGCAGTGATCATGAGCTGCGCGATGCCTCTGCGGCCTTGCCCGATGCGCAAATGGGGTGCGAAGTCAGGCCTTCGCGCCCTTGAGCAGGCTCTTGGCGTGCTCGCGGGCGCTGGCGGCGCTGCCGCCGAGCATGCGGGCGAGTTCCTCGACGCGCTCGTCACCGGCCACCTCCGCGATTTGCGATTTCGTGTGGCCTCCTTGGATCTCCTTCGTCACGACGAAGTGACTCTTCGCCAGAGAGGCCACCTGCGGGAAGTGCGTGATGGCGATGACCTGATGCGTGGCGCCGAGCGCGGCCATCTTGCGGCCCACGGCCTCGGCGATGTTGCCGCCGACGTTCGCGTCGATCTCGTCGAACACGAGCAAGGGCACGGCGTCCTGCTTCGCGAGCGCGCTTTTCACCGCGAGCAGCACGCGTGACATTTCGCCGCTCGATGCGGTGAGGCGCAGCGGTTTCGACGGCTCGCCCGGATTCGGTGCGAAGTGGAAATCGACCTCCTCCAGGCCGGTTTTGGCCGGTTCGGCCAGTTCGGTGAGCTGCGCGGCAAAAACGCTCTGTTTGAAGCCGAGGTCGGTGAGATGGCTGGCTACCTCCTTGGCGAGTTTCGGTGCCGAATCGGCCCGTTTTTTCGAGATTTGCCTCCCGAGCTTCAAAACATCCGCCTCGCGCTCTTGGACGAGCTTTTGCAGCTTCGCGATCTCCTCGCCGCGGTTTTCGATGCGGCTCAGTTTGCGCTCGGTTTCAGCCAGGAACTCCAAAATCTCGCCGATCGTGCGGCCATACTTCCGCTTCAGCTTCTGGATCGTGTCGATGCGGCTTTCGAGACGCGCCAGCTCCGCGGGGTCGATCTCCAGTTCCTCGGCGTAATCGGCCACGCTGCTCTCCAGCTCCGTCAGCTCGATCTGCGCGGACTTGAAGCCCTCGAACAGCTTCGCCGAGCCGGGGTCGATCTTTTCCAACTCATGGATGCTGCGGCTGATCTCGCGCAGGCCGTCGATCACGCTGCCCTCGCCGTCGCTGAGGCGGCTGGTGATGGCTCCGCACAGCTCCGCAAGACGCGCGCCATTCGCGGCGATGCGGTGTTTGGACTCGATCTCCTCCTCCTCGCCCGCTTTGAGATTCGCGGAGGCGATTTCGTTCGCCTGGAACTTCAGCATGTCGATCTGCTGGCTGCTGGCGCGCTCGGAGTTTTCCAATTCGTCGAGTTCGGTGGCGGCGGCGCGCCAGGACTGCCAGGCGGCCTCATACTTGCCGCGCAGCTCTTCGATGGCGGCAAATTTGTCCAGCATGTCGAGCTGGCGCTCGCGGGAATTGAGCGACTGGTGATCGTGCGGGCCGTGCAGATCGACGAGGAACTCGCCGAGGCTCTTGAGCACCTGGATGGTCACGGGCGAGCAGTTCACGAACTGCTTGTTCGCCCCGCTGGCGCTGATGGTGCGCTTCACGATCAGCTCGCCGTCCTGGCAGGGCTCCAGCCCGGCCTCCTCCAGCACGGCATCGACGGCCTTTGTGTCCTTCAGGTGAAAACTGGCCTCAACGGTGCAGGCGTCCTGTCCGGTGCGGATGAGGCTGCGGTCCGCGCGCTCGCCCAGGATGAGCTTCAGCGCGCCGACGATGATCGACTTGCCCGCGCCCGTCTCCCCCGTCACACCGACCAGTCCCGCCGCGAGTTCCCAGGTCACGTCTTCGACGAGAGCGAGGTTGCGGATCTTGAGGACGGAAAGCATGCGGCGGGAAGGGGTGCGCGAAGATGGAAAGCCCCCGGCGCATTTCAACATGGCTGAAAAAAACAAATCCCGGCCGTTTCGGGGCCGGGATTCGCAGGTCAAGCCTTTGCGGAAACTCACATCGCCGTGGAGGCGGGCTCTGTGGCCGATTCCATGGCGGTGGAGGTGGTGCTGGCGCTGAATTTGAGGCGCTTGGCCTCGGCGTCGAAGGTCACACTGACAGTATCTCCTTCATGGATGTCGCCGCGGAGGAGATGCTCGGAGAGCGGGTCTTCAATGTGCTTCTCGACAGCGCGGCGCATGGGGCGCGCGCCGTATTGCGGGTCGTACCCCTCCTTCATGAGGAAGTCGCGCGCGCTGTCGTCGAGACTGATGAGGATGCTCTTTTTCTTGAGGCGGGTGACGATCTTGTCCACCTCGAGATCGACGATCTTGCCGAGCTCGGCCTTCTCCAGCATGCGGAAGACGACGAGTTCGTCGAGACGGTTGAGGAACTCGGGCTTGAAGAACTTCTTCGCGGCCTCGTGGATTTTGCCTTTGATGCCCTCGTTGTCAGCGCTGTCCTGCTGCATGGCCATGAAGCCAAGGCTGGTCTGGCGCTTGATCTGCTCCGCGCCGACGTTTGAGGTGAGGATGATGATGGTGTTCCGGAAGTCGATCTTGCGGCCGAAATTGTCGGTGACCTGGCCTTCTTCGAGGATCTGAAGCAGCAGGTGCATCACGTCCGGGTGCGCCTTCTCCACCTCGTCGAAAAGCACGACGGAGTAGGGCTTGCGGCGCACGGCCTCGGAAAGCTGGCCGCCCTCCTCATAACCGACGTATCCGGGAGGCGCGCCGATGAGACGGGAAGCGGTGTGCTTCTCCATATATTCGGACATGTCGATCTGGATGAGCGCGTCCGCGGTGCCGAACATGAACTCGGCGAGGTTTTTGGCGAGGAAGGTCTTGCCGACGCCGGTGGGTCCGAGGAAAAGGAAGGAACCGATGGGGCGGCGCGGGTCTTTGAGGTCGGCACGGGAGCGGCGCAGGGCCTTGGAGATGGCGATGACGGCCTCGTCCTGACCGATGACCTTGCCTTTGAGCTCGTCGGCCATCTTGAGAAGCTTCTGCGCCTCCGCCTGCTCCATGCGCTGGAGCGGCACGCCGGTCCATTTCGACACGACGGCCATGATGTCGTCCTCGGTGACATCGACGATGCGCTCCTGGCTGTTGTTGCGCCAGTGCTCGAGCACGTCGTCGTAGCGTTTTTTGGCGTTTTTCTCGCGGTCACGCAGGTGCGCCGCCTGTTCGAAGTCCTGTTCCTTGATGCTGCCTTCCTTTTCGACACGGATGGCCTCGATCTCGGCCTCGATTTCCTTGAGTTCGGGCGGCCGTGTCATGGCGGCGATGCGCGCTTTCGAGCCGGCCTCGTCCATGATGTCGATGGCCTTGTCGGGGAGGAAACGGGAGGTGAGATAGCGTGAGGAGAGGTTCACCGCGGCCTTGAGCGCGTCGTCGCTGTACTTTGCCTTGTGGTGCATCTCGTACTTGCTGCGCAGGCCAAAGAGGATCTTGATGGCATCCTCGACGGAGGGCTCCTCGATCTTCACCTGCTGGAAGCGGCGCTCCAGGGCGCTGTCCTTCTCAATGTGCTTGCGGAACTCGTTCAGTGTCGTCGCGCCGATGCACTGCAACTCGCCGCGGCTGAGCGCTGGCTTGATGATGTTCGACACATCGAGCGCGCCTTCCGCGCCGCCCGCGCCGACCATCGTATGCATCTCGTCGATGAAGAGGATGACATTCTTGTGGCGGCGGATCTCGTCCATCACCGCCTTGATGCGCTCCTCAAACTGGCCGCGGTATTTCGTGCCGGCGACCATGAGCGCGAGGTCGAGGGTGATGACGCGCTTGTCGCGCAGGATCTCCGGCACGTTGCCAGCGGCGATCTCCTGCGCCAGGCCCTCGGCGATGGCAGTTTTGCCCACGCCGGCCTCACCGATGAGCACAGGATTGTTTTTCGTGCGGCGGCAGAGGATCTGGATCACGCGTGCGATCTCCTCGCTGCGGCCGATGACGGGGTCCATCTCTCCCTTGGCGGCGATTTCGGTCAAATCACGGCCAAAGGCCTTCAGAGCGGGTGTTTTCTCGTTTTTACCCTTCTTTTCGGCAGGCGTCCCACCGCCGGGAGTGACGGCCTCCTTGTTGCCAGGGGCCTCTTCTTCCTCCTCCTCGTTCTGGGAGGTGAAGTTCGGGTCCAGCTCGCGGAGAATCTCGCTGCGGGCCTTGTCCAGGTTGATCTCCAGGTTGCGCAGCACCTGCGCGGCGACGCCCTCGCCCTCGCGCAGCAGGCCCAGGAGGATATGCTCCGTGCCGACGTAGCTGTGGTTGAGCGCTTTGGCCTCCTTCGAGGCGAGCGCGAGCACTTTTTTCACGCGCGGCGTGTAGGGGATGTTGCCGACCATTTTCGTCTCCGGACCCGAGCCGACCTGCTGCTCGACCTGGAGACGCACGGTTTCGAGATCGAGGCCGAGCTTGGTCAGCACGTTCACAGCCACACCTTGGCCGAGTTTGATGAGCCCGAGCAGCAGATGCTCCGTTCCCACATAGTTGTGATTGAAGCGATCTGCCTCTTTGCGGGCGAGCGCCAGCACCTGCTGCGCGCGTGGAGTGAAATTATTCATCATGGATGAGGAAGGGGGTTCCGGGAGTTGGTTTGGGGAAAAGTAGGGGCGCTGGAAATGGAATGCAACCATGCGGGTGGAAATTCACCGCGCCGCTATTGCCGCGCACCGGCCGTTCCCGGGCGGTGTCCGCTCTTAGCAGGTTGCTGAAAAACGCATGTGTCGCATTTCCAGGCGGGGCGGCGGCGTCTGCTTTGTTGGCTGGTTTGGCGTTATCTCCTTCGATAGCGCCTGCACCAGCCGCCGCGCATCCACCGCCGCCGCGCTCCGAAACTGCTTCCACAGCCATTTTTCAGCAGCCTGTTAGATGTCCGCCGCGGAATCCGGGCCGCCTTTGGCGCTGTGTCCGGGCCCATGGATGGCCTGGAGACGTGCGCGGGTGATCTCCGCACGCGCGACATCGCGCTCCTCCGGGGACAATTCACGCTCCGCACCGAGTTGGAGATGGGCGGGCTGGATTTCGAGGAGAAGCAGGTCGAGCAGGCTGCGGTCGCAATTCGTGATGATGTCGAGATCCGCGCCAAGGCGCAGCATGGAGAGGAGGTTCAGCGCCTCCTTGGACGTGAGCACATGCGCATAGCGCAGGATGGCGTAAGCGCGGCCCACCTGGTCGCTGAGCATCGTGGCGTGATCCTCCAGCAGCTTTGCGCGGGCGGTCTGCTCGCTGCGGATGACGCCTTCGATGACTTTTTCGATCTGCGTGATGATCTCCGGCTCCGCCTCGCCCAGCGTGTGCTGGTTGCTGATCTGGAAAAGATTCCCCAACGCCTCGGTGCCCTCGCCATACAAGCCGCGCACGGCCAGGCCGATCTTGCCCACGGCCTTGATCACCGGGTTGATTTGATCGAGCAGCACGAGGCCGGGCAGGTGCAGCATCACGGAGGCGCGCATGCCGGTGCCGAGATTCGTGGGGCAGGCCGTGAGGTAGCCCAGCTTCCCGTCAAAAGCATACGGCAGCGCGGCGTCCATCTCCGTGTCGATACGATCGACCAGCTCGTAGGCTCCGCGGAGATTCAAACCGGGGCGGATGCCCTGGAGGCGGAAGTGGTCCTCCTCGTTGATCATCACCGAGATGCTCTGCTTGCGGTCGATCACCACCGCGCAGCCTGTGGTGCGGGCCGCGTGCTCGCGGCTGACGAGATGACGCTCCACCAGCACCTGTTTGCGGATCTTGCTCAGCTCCGTGTAATCGACGCTGTAACCATCCCGCATCTCCGGCAGCTCCTCGACGACAGGACGGGCGGCGCGCAGCAGTTCCACGCGCTGATGCTCCTGCGAGAATCCAGGGAAAGGGAACCCGCGCAGATTGCGCGCAAGACGCACGCGCGAGGTCATGACGATCTCGGAGTGCGGGCCGCTGCCCTTCATCCAGTCGGCGGGATTTTTGATCAGGGTGGAGAAACGCATCATGGCAGGTCGGGCGCGGGCGGCTTCACATCATTTGGGCGGGGAGGACTGGGTCTGGCGGTCGATTTCCGCCTTGATGGTGGCGGCGTCCTCGTAACGCTCCTCCTTCACCGCGAGGTCGAGCTCGGCGCGGAGCTTGTTGAGGTCAGGCGGTGGCGGCGCGGGAGTGTCTTCTTTGAGCGTGATCGACGGTGTCTGGATCGCTGGTGCTGGCGGCGTGGATGCCGGGACGGTGCTGCGGCGCGGTCTCGGCGGCGGTGCGGCGGCGATGATCGCACTGGGGCGCTTTCCCACATGGCGTGTGCCTTTGTGCATGCCCCGCAGGAGGCCCTCCAGGCCCTCGCGGAAGGTGTCGTAGCACTCCGGGCAGCCCATGCGGCCGATTTTCTTCAACTGGGCCGCCGTGAAGCCGCATGACGGGCAGGCGAGGTCAGGCGCGGTCTCCATGGCACGTGGTGCCGCTCCCACAAACGCCTCCGCCAGCCCGAAGCCAGTCACCTCGGTCACGCCTTTGGCCTTCGAGCAGGCCTCGCACAGGTTCACCGTGGTCATTTGACCGTTGATGATCTGGGTGAGGAAAACGGTGGCCTCTGCTTCGCAAACGTCGCATTTCATGGGTTTGAAGAATCGTTAGGACGGGGAAGGGGATGCGTCAACCGATGCCCTGTTCCACCCGCCATTCCGCCAGCGCCGCCTCGAATTCCGGATGCTTCGCGAAGCTGTAGTGAAAAGTCCGAAATCCCAGCCTTGCGGCCGTCTCGATGTTCGGCAGCAGGTCATCGACATAGAAGGTCCGCGCCGGGTCGAGGCCGAATTTCTCGATGGTGTGCCGGAAGATCTCCTCGCCCGGCTTCGAGCACCTGGCCTCGTGCGAGTACACACCGTCCGCGAAGGGCTCAAAGATGTCGTAGGTGCGCCAAAAGTAGTCTTTGTGCAGGCCGCTCGTGTTGGAGAGCAGATACATCGGCACCTTGCCCCCGAGGGAGGCCAGCGAGGTCTTCATCGGCAGGTTCTCGGTGAAAATCTCGCACCAGATCGTGATGAACTCCTCCGCCGTTCCGGTGAAACCGGTGAGCCGCATGCCCTCTCGCACGAACTCCGCGTCGTCGATGCGGCCGTCCTCGTAAGGGCCTTTGATGCTGTCGAATAGCGTCAGCACGGTTTCCGCCGGATGCGGGCACTTCTCCGCGAGCCGCCGGGCGGCGGGCGCGAAATCGAAGTCGATGAGGACTTTTCCAACGTCGGAGACAAAAGCGGGGGCAGGCATGCGGCCGCGAGAGTGCTGACACCGGTCCGCACGGCAAGCTCGAATCCTTCACACTTCCTTCACCGCCAATTCACCCTTCGTTTCTGGCCTCGCGGCGCTTCTCACGCAGTTTGGCGGCATGAGGCGTCTCGTTCGTTGGTTGTCCATTCTCGTTTTGCTGGTCCTCGCGGGCACCACCGGCACCGGCATGTGGCTTGGCGGCGAGGTCATCCGTCCCGCGAGACGATCTCTCCAGCGTCATCACCGCGAGATGCTGGCCCAGCCGGAGGCTTTCGGCATGCGGTTGAAGCCGTTCATCGCGTCCGATGGCACGCCGGTGGTCGTTTGTGAGCCATCGGGCATTCCGGCCAAGCGTGGCCGCCTCGTGTGCGAACAACTCGCCGCCCGCCACGCGCCGCTGCCGCGCTTTGGCGAGTGCGATCGCGTGCTGGTGCTCGTGCATGGACGCCGCATGCGAAAGGAAGACATGCTCTTCGTGTCGGAGCGATTCTGCGCGGCAGGCTTTCGCTGCATCATTCCTGATCTTCCCGGTCACGGTGATCACCCTGCTTCGGTGGCCGGATACGGCACCACCGAGAGTGCGCTGCCTGCCAAAGTCGCTCGTGAAGCTGCGGCGCGGTTTGGCTTCAGCCTCGAAAACGCCTCGCTGCTCGGCATTTCGATGGGCGGAGCCATCGCGGTGCGTGCTGCGACGCTGCCAGATGCGCCGTGGAAGGCGCTCGTGCTTCTTTGCACCTTTGATGACCTCGGCTCGGTGGTGGAAACGCAGGCTGAAAAGCTCGCCGGGCCCGTTTTGGGTCCATTGCTGGCTTTCGGAGCCGAAACGCGTTTTGCCATCGAAACGGGAAAAACACCTTCAGCGGCCAATTCGAAGCTTTTGGCCCCTCAAGTTAGCTGTCCGGTGCTCATCGCGCATGGCACGGCCGATTCCTTCATCCCGCCGGAATGCGGTCAGCGGCTTCACGAGGCACTCACTGCGGCCAAAAGCCGCCGCTGGGTGCCAGTACCTGGCGCAGGGCATGCCACGATCTTCACCACCGACTTTCCGCTCTTTGCCACGCTTTCAGAATGGTTGCTGCGTGAGATGCCGATCAGGCGGTGAAGCCTGCGGCCTTCAGCCGTTCCGTCACCCACGCATCATCATTGCCACTCAGCGGTGGGCCGGGCAGGCGTGTGTGGCTTTCCTGCCAGTAGCCGCCCTTTCGATAGCAGCGGTCAATCAACGGCTGTAGCGCCAGCACCGCATCTGGATCATCGTGACGAAGGGGGATGCGGATGGCTGGGAGCGCCTGCGTGAGAGGCATCAGGTAGTATTCCTTCCGGGCGATATTGGAAGAGCGTGTCACACAGGTCAGATACGTCACCTCAGGATCACGCAGACTGCCACGCGGCACATTGACCGTGTGATGCCCTCCACGCAGCAGATCGATCTCCACCACGCTCACTCCGCCATCTATGTAGGCCTGCCGCTTTGCCCGGTATTTCTCCCTGTCCGCACCTTTGTTGGCCGGGCTGAGCACTTCGATCACCGTCACCAGTCTGCCATGGCGGTCAGTGATCTCTACCCAGCGGTCTGTCTGCTCCTCATCCAGGCAGTAGAGAGGCTCAGATGCGGTCAGCGTGCCGCCGCCCGCTTTATCCTCTGGCTGCCAGGCAGGCGGGATACCCTGCTTCCATGACTCCACGACTGCCACATCGGCACGCACCTGTCGGCCTTCAGGTTCGTTTTCGGAAGCGAGCGTCACCTGCTCCTCCGAGCGGGCTTTCAATCCAGTGGGAAGCTGTTCCGCCAGATCGTCAGCGATGTAGCCGATCAGTCTGGTATCCACATCCGGCCAAAAGGCCTCCAAGAAGGGGTTCATGCCGGGGAATGGATTGTCCTTTGTCATGAGGGGATTTTAGATGGAGCCCCGTTTTGGCGCAACCATGGCATTCATGCTCCCAAAATGGCGAAAACTTTGTCACCCGGCTGAATCTCGCCACTGATGGGCCTGCCCCATGCGCACGCTCAACACGATCCTCGATTATGCCCTCTGGCCGCTGCTGGTCATCGCGGCGCTCATTCCCACCAGCATCGGCATCAGCGCCGGGCACGGGAAGCTGGCGTTTAATCTCACCTACTTCAGCTTTGCCGCCGTGCTCTTCATCCTCGAGCGCACCCGCCCGCATGAGCGCGAGTGGTTGAAGAATGACGGCCAGATGGTGCCCGATCTCGCTCACACGGTCTTTACCAAGACCTTCGTGCAGCTCGTCATCATGATGCTCGGCTACTACGGTCTCGTCAGCACCGTCGGTGGTGCCAGCGGCACGGGCCCCTGGCCGAATCACTGGCCCATGTGGGCGCAGGTGGTGCTCGCACTCGTCGTGGCCGAGTTCGGGCTCTATTGGGCACATCGCATCGCGCACACCTGGATGCCGCTGTGGCATTTCCACGCTGTGCATCACAGCGTCAAAAAGCTATGGTTCTTCAACACCGGTCGCTTCCACATCATCGACACGCTCAAGAGCATGATCTTCAGCGGGCCGCTCCTCTGGCTAGCCGGCACGCCGAATGATGTCGTGCAGTATTTCGGGGCCATCACCGCCTACATCGGCTTCCTCACGCACTGCAACATCCGCATGAAGTTCGGCTGGCTGAACTACCTTTTCAACACACCGGAGCTCCACCGCTGGCACCACAGCACTGACCTGCGCGAGGGCGACAAAAACTACGGCGAGAACCTCATGCTCTGGGACCTCATCTTCCGCTCCTTCTACCTCGACCCCACGCGCCACCGGCCCGCCATCATCGGCATCAAATCCGCCATGCCGAAAACCTTCTTCGCGCAGATCGCCATGCCCTTCCGCTGGCACAAGTATCAAGACAAATACAAAGCCGGCGAGGTGGACAAGAGCACGCTGATGTAGCAGTGCCCGCGTGAAGTCATGGAGTGTTGGATTGATGGAGTTCTGACTCCATCACTCCTCGTTCCCGACTTGTCGTTGCTCTCGCGCTTTCTTCCGCGCCCGCACCCACCGCGCGATGAGCAATCCCTTCAGCACCAGCGCCACCATCCCCGCCACGACGAGGAGGCCCATCATGCGCCGTGCATCCGCGTCGGTGGCGGCTTCGGCGGCGAGTTTCAGCGTGGTCATGGCGTAGTGTAAGCCGCTCATGCCGCGTCTTGTCATCTTCATTTTCCTCTCCGCTCTCACTCATGCCGCCGATTGGCCCATGTGGCGGCACGATCCCGGCCGCACGGCTGCCACGACGCAAAAAATGCCCGCGGAGCCGCATCTCATCTGGAGTCGCGAGCTGCCGCCGTTGCGCCCGGCCTTCAAAGAGCCGCGTTTGCAGTTCGATCGCGGCTACGAGCCCGTCGCTGCCGGAAAACGCCTCCTCGTTGGCAGTTCGCGGGAAGATTCCGTCATCGCCTTCGACACCGAAACGGGCGCGGAGCTCTGGCGAGCCCTCGCGGATGGCCCGGTGAGGTTCGCGCCTGTCATCGTCGGTGAAACGGCCATCTTCGGCTCCGATGATGGCATCGTCCGTTGCGTGAAACTCACTGACGGCAGTCCCATTTGGCAAAAACGTGCTGTGCCATCGAATCGTCTGCTTCTTGGCAATCAGCGCCTCATCTCCGTCTGGCCCGTGCGCGGCGGTCCGGTGGCCAAAGACGGACGCGTTTACTTCGCCGCCGGCGTGTGGCCGCTGGAGGGCACCTTCGTCTTCTGCTGCGATGCCGCCACCGGCACCGAGATCTGGCGCAACGACCGCTGCTCCTACCTCTACGGCACCCATCCGCACGCCACCGAGGCCATGGGCGGACTCGCACCGCAGGGCTACCTGCTCATCGACGGCGACGACCTCATCGTTCCATGTAGCACAGCCTATCCCGCGCGCCTCGATTTGAAAACCGGTGCCATCAAAGAATTCGAGCTGCCCTCCGCCGGTCGCTACACCGGCGGCTGGTTCGCCTCCACGCCCGCCGAAAAAGAAGCCGCCAAACTCCGTCGTCGCGGCCTCCTGTTCGACGAAGCCATCAACGTCAAACGCCACGAGGACAAACCCCGCGCCGAAGGCCAGAAAGGCATCCAGCGCACCCTCCACGCCGCCGAAACCGAAGTCCCCTTCGACACTTTTACCAATGCCCACAGCGTCATCCTCGCCGACGACAAATGCTTTGTCGTCACGCATGACGGCGTTCTCAGCGCCTACGGCCCCGGCAGCGGCGAAACGAAGCGCTGGAAACGCGAAATCGTTTTCGAAAAGGACGAGGAAGACCTCGCCAAGAAATGCATCGAAGCCGCAGGCACCACACGCGGCTACGCGCTGCTCACCGATCCCGGAAAGCCCGGTTTCATCGAAGCGCTGCTCACCAACAGCCAGTTCCACCTCATCGTGTTGAGCGACGACAACGCTCTACGCACCCGCCTCGCCAAAACCGGCCTCTATGGCGAACGCGTCGCCGTTTTAACGCCCAAATCCGAACTGCCGCGCTACTTCGCGAACATCATTTTTGGCTCCAAAGCCATCGGAGACGCGTTGCGGCCGTTGGGAGGCAAAGTGGTCAGCTTGGAAGGCAGACTCATCGAAACCCGCGGCCCGCTCACCGGCTCCACCAACTACCTCGCCGATTGGAACGCGAATGAAGACCCGCTGGTGCAGGCTCCGCTCGGCGTGCTGTGGTTTGATGATGCGTTGAGCAACTTCAAGCGCTCGCCGCAGCCGAAGATCGTCGATGGCGTCATGATCACGGCGGACAAGGACTGGCTCGATGCCACGAACCGCAAAGGAAAGGTCGATTACAGGCTCCTCGCGCCCGTCTTCAGCGACATCTACACCGGCCGCGTGCTCGATGAATACGAGCAGCCGGAGCTCCGCGCGAAATTCGGCACCGTGGACCAGCAGAGCATCCAGCAGGCGCAGTATCGACCGCCCACGCAGAAGAACGATTGGGCACCCGATCAACCCAAAGCCGGCTTCCGCATCAATCCGCTCACGCTGGAGCAGGAACCGCGCGTCTTCCCGAAAAGCTACGGTTGCGACGGCGGCTTCGACTACGGCGGCATCTTCACCTTCCGCAGCGGCACCGCCGCGTTTTACGACAAGAAGGTCGAAAGCGGCACCATCCACATCAGCGGCCCGCGCAGCGGCTGCACGAACAGCATCGTTCCCGCCGGCGGCATCTTGAACGTCCCTTACTTCTACGAAGGCTGCACCTGCAGCTACCCGCTGCCGATGGGACTCGCGCTTTACTCGATGCCCGAGGACTTCGAGCAATGGGCCACCTGGGGCGCGGTGCCGAAAGCCGCCATCCACGGCAAAATCCAACGCATCGGCATCAACCTCGGTGCGCCAGGCGATCGCAAAACACGCGATGGCACCCTCTGGCTCGATTTCCCGAGCGTAGGCGGACCCTCGCCCGAAATCGACTTCACCACCGAACCCGCGAAGCCCGAGTATTTCTACCAGCACTCGCTCTGGATGAAAAAGGGCACCGGCTGGCCCTGGGTGGCCGCCAGCGGCGCCAAAGGCCTCCGCAACGCCAAACTCAGCGGCCTCCAAAACGGCCGCTACACCGTCAAACTCGTCTTTTCATCGCCCGAGAGCACCAAGCATCGCTTTGATGTGTCAATTCAAGATCGTGTGATGAAGGATATCCAGCCTCAAGCGATGCTCGCGAGCACCGAAACCGTCTCCGACATCCCAATCACGGATGGCACGCTGACTCTCACGCTCACGCCGCACGAAGGCGAGACGCTGCTCAGCGGCATCGAAGTCATCCGCCAAGGGGAATAAAGCCGGAGAGGATCACTTTTTGTCCAGCTCTTGCTCCACATAGGTCAGGATGCGGCCCACGGCGGTCGCGTCCTGCGAGGCTTTGGCGGCTTCAAAAGCCTCCTTCGCCTTCAGCAGGCGGCGCAGCAGCGGGATCGACACGACCTCCTGCGCGCGTTCCTTCACGGACTCAAATCGTGACTGCAGGGCGTCGAGGCTGGTGTCGCCAGGAGCCATGGTGGAGAAGTCCGGCGCGGCGCCGGCCTCCTCTGGCTCCAGAATGCCGGAGTCCTTGATGAGCACGTCCAGCGCGGCGTCCGCTGACGCCCATTCGCCGGACTTGATCATCGTCTCGATCTCCTGGCCGCGGTAGGTCATCGCCTCCGTGGGTTTTTCACCCAGCGCATCCACGGCGGCGCGCAGCTTGTTCGCCTTTGCGGTGACACGCGCCTCCAGCTCGGACTTTGCCGTCACTTTCTTCGACAGGCTCAGCGCCATCGCCTTTTTCTGCTGCTCCGGCGTCAGCACGTCACGCAGGTGGAGCAGCGTGCGCAGTTGGAGATGTTTCACAGCGCCTTCCGACTCCAGCACTTGTCCCAGGGCGGCGCTGGCGGAGTCGATGGTGGTGGAAGCCTCCCGCAGCAGTTGATGAAGCGTCTTCTGGCGCTCCTTGAGCGTGGATTCGAGCGGCGCGCCGATCTCGCGCGCCTCGCCGATGATGCGTGTCATTTTCATCTCCTGCTCGGCGGTGAGTTGCAGTTCCGGCTTGATCTGCTGGATGATCTCCGGGCTGATGAGGCCGGCGTTGAGCAGTTGCTCCGGGCCCGCAAGCGATGTCGCGGCCGCGGTGATGAGAATAAGGGCGATGTGTTTCATGGGATGTGGATGGTGAGATGTGCGGGAAGCAGAAAATCCGAGGAAGGCGCGTCCAGGCTGGCAAACAGCTCCCGCGGTTCGGAATCGAGCAGCGGCGGCAGGTCCGCCACACCCGGCGGCACGGGCCGCAGCAGCCACAAAGCCGCCGCGCAGGCCAGAACCGCCGTAAAAGCCAGTTTCGGCACGGAAAGCGGTCGCGGTGCCGGCGTGCGCAAATAGCGCGGATGCCACGCCGGGGCCGCCTCGCGCTCGGACTCGCGCAAATGGTCGAAAAGAGGCTTCAGGTCGTCACTCATGGTCGGGGGCGGGTTGCAGCAGCTCGCGCAGGCGCGCCTTGCCGCGTTCGTAATGCTGGCGTGCGGAGCCCACGCTCACGCGCATGACCTCCGCCGCCTCGCTGAGGCTCAAATCCTGGTAAAACACGAGGTGCAGCGTCTCCGCCTGCCTCGCGGGCAGTTTCTCCAGCGCCGCGCGCAGCTCCCTCGCACGCTCGTCCCGCTCGATCTGCCGCGCCGGGGACGGATGATGCTCCTCCGTGAAAGTGGAGAGCAGCTTGCCCAGCAACGACTCGCGAAACCTCGCCCGCCGCTGCTCCTCCAGCGCCGTGTAACGGATCACACCGAACCACCACGTCTTGAAGGCGGAGCGCCCGTCGAAGCGCACCCGGTCCGCCGCGATTTTCAGATACGCGTTTTGCAGCACCTCCTCCGCCCTCGCAGCGTCCCCGCCGCAGCAGTGCACCGCCCACCCGAAGGCGTCCGGGTGCAGGGATTCGAGGCTGGCGGCGATGGCGCTGTCCATTCATTTACCCGCTGGGTGACGCGGGCGGCCGGGATGTATGACCGTTTGGCGAAAAAATCTCGTGGAAGTCACGACATGACCCCACATCAGAATTCGCCAAAGTCGGAGAATCCATACTTCTTCATCTCTGCCCTCGTCATGCCGGTGACATACCATGTATGGCTCTGCGTGAGTGTGATGCGGCAGTCCGCCAGCCGTTTGAGCAAGAGTGAGCCGCGAAACGCGCTGAAGCCCACTTTATGGAAGCCCTTGGAGTTCCTCACCACCGCCGTAAACGTCGGGAAAGGCCATCGGTAGAAATGAGCCTCGACAACTTCCTCCGGGGTGAAAAGCAACCTCGTGAACAGACTTTGAATTTCGATGCGACCGTCCGCGTGCAGCCGAAACCAGCCAAAAGGCCAGGTGCCATTCGTGCCGTAAGAGCGTCCCATCATGAAAGCCGTTCCGCGCCACTCAAACGGCTCGCTTTGGGGAACCGATTCCATCACAAAGCGGGCTGAGGTGACTGTGGCCCCCTGAGAAGGGCGGCGGGATGAATGGACCGGAGAGGACTCATGCGCGTGAGCTGCATGCGAATAGTGCCTTGGGAGGCCAGGGGGTGTCAATCATCGCCAGAACAGCCAGGCAGTTGTCCCTGAAAAACAACTTGCCGCCGGTGAGGAGGCCGCTACCATCGCGGCCCCTTTCGCCGGGCCATTCTGGCGCGGAAAAAGGAAACCTACCGCCCGATCCCCCGAATCAGCTCCTCGTGAGCCAGAGCGCCGCCCTCACCGGCAGCGTGCGGAAGAAAAGGCACCTCAGATACCACATGTCATCCCCCGTACTCGTCGAACTCGTCGAAGCTGGCGTCCACTTCGGACACCAGACCCGCCGCTGGAACCCCAAGATGAAAAAGTTCATCATGGGCTCCAAAAACAACATCCACATCCTCAACATCGAGGAGACCGTCAATCAGATCGACAAAGCCGCTGACTTCCTCAGCGAACTGGCCCGCAAGAACAAGAAGGTCCTCTTCGTCGGCTGCAAGCGCCAGGCCCAGGAGGCCGTCAAACAGGCCGCGGAAGCCTGCCAGCAGTATTATGTGAACCACCGCTGGCTCGGCGGCACGCTCACGAACAACGAGACGCTGCGCAAATCCATCGCCCGCCTGAACTATCTCGAGGACATCGAGAAGAAGCCCGAGTTCAAGCAGATGTCCAAGAAGGAGCTGGCCTCCCTCAACCGCGAGCGCATCAAGCTGGAGCGCAACCTCCGCGGCATCCGCCACATGGACAAGCTCCCTGACGCCGTCGTCATCGTCGATGCCGCCCGTGAGCACATCGCCGTCGCCGAGGCCCGCCGCCTCCGCATCCCGATCGTGGCCCTCGTGGACACGAACGCCGATCCCTCCCTCATCAATTACCCGATCGCCGCCAACGACGACGCCATCCGCTCCATCCGCATCATCCTGCAGAAGCTGATCGACCCCGTCATCGTGGCCACGGCCGAAGCGAAGAAGAACTAAACCCTTTCCCCCTCACCCCAACCGATCATGGCAGAAGAAATCTCCGCTAAAGTCGTCATGGCCCTGCGTGAAAAGACCAACGCAGGCATGATGGATTGCAAAAAAGCCCTCGCTGAAGCCGGTGGCGACCTCGAAAAGGCCGAAACCATCCTCCGCAAGAAAGGCATCACCAAGGCCGGTGCCAAAGGCGACCGCCAGACCAAGGAAGGCATCATCTCCTCCTACATCCACATGGCAGGCCGCATCGGCGTGCTCATCGAGGTGAACTGCGAGACCGACTTCGTCGCCCGCAACGAGAACTTCCAGGCCTTCGTGCGCGACCTCTCCCTCCACATCGCCGCCGCAAGTCCGAAGTTCATCCGCCGCGAAGAAATTCCCGAAAGCCTCATCGCCAAGGAGAAGGAAATCGCCGCCGAGCAGATCAAGGACAAGCCCGCCGCCATCATCGAGAAGATCGTGCAGGGCAAGATCGACAAGATCTTCGCCGAGCAGTGCCTCCTCGAGCAGGCCTTCATCAAGAACCCCGACCAGACCATCGGTGACTTCGTGAAGAGCAAGATCGCCGAGCTTGGCGAAAACCTCGTCGTGCGCCGCTTCGTGCGCTACGCCGTCGGTGAGGAGATCTGATCCTCCTGCGCAGCCAAATCCCACGAAAAGGGCGGATCGTCATGATCCGCCCTTTTTTCATGTTTCCGCGGCACTCAAACCTGCGCTAGAAACCGCCGGTCAAATCACTCTCAACCACGAATGGGCACGAATTCACACGAAGGGCCAAGGAACCGAAATTCATTCGTGCTTCTTCGTGCCCATTCGTGGTTTAAATCCGTGGTTCCTTAACCTCGCGCCTGCCATGCCCGCCAACCGCTTCTACAGCCCCTTCGACACCGCCACGCTCCACGAGCGGAAAGTCTTCGACGGCGAGTATCGCAGCGCCTTCCAGATCGACCGCGACCGCATCATCCACAGCAGCGCCTTCCGTCGTTTGCAGAGCAAGACGCAGGTCTTCCTCTCCGGCGAATACGACTTCTACCGCACGCGGCTCACCCACAGCATCGAGGTCGCCCAAATCGGCCGCAGCATCTGCGGATGGCTTCGTCAGCAGCGCGACATCCTCGATGACGAGTGCTTCATCGACCCCGATCTCGTCGAAAGCGCCTGCCTCAGCCACGATCTCGGCCATCCGCCCTTCGGCCACGCCGGCGAGCGCACGCTGCACCGCCTCATGGAGCCCTACGGCGGCTTTGAGGGCAATGCGCAGACCCTGCGCATCCTCACGCAGACCCTTTTCAGCGAAGGCCGCGCTGGCATGAATCCCTCGCGTGCTTTGCTTGATGGCGTGCTGAAATACAAAACGCTCTTCACCGAGCGCCCCGCCGGCAAAACCAACCACTACCTCTACGACGACCAGGAAACGTGGCTCGACTTTGCCATGGGCCACCAGGCCTTCCCCGTCGAACTCATGCCCGGCAAGCCGCGCAACGGCTTCAAGAGCATTGAATGCCAGATCATGGACTGGGCGGACGACACTGCCTACTCGCTCAACGACCTCGCCGATGGCATCCGCGCCGGATTCATCCAAGTCACCAACCTCGAACGCTGGGCCGAAAAACAGTCGCTCGATGCCTCACAGGCCGAGTGGGTCGCCTTCCTCTGCAAAGCCATCCGCGAAGACCGCGTCGAAGGCCGTCTGAACCGCCTCATTGGCGACTGCATCCGCGCCACCAAGCTCGTTCCCACCGCGAACTTCCTCAGCGCCAGCACCAAGCGCCATCAGTTCGAGCTGCAAATCGACCCCGCGCTGCGTTCACGCGCCGATCTGCATAAAAAAATCTCCCTCGAGCTCGTCTTCCGCAGCCCGCAGCTCCAGCAGCTCGACCACAAGGCCGATCACATCCTCCAGCAGCTCTTCGGCGTGCTTCGCGATCGCTACATCGAGCCCGCGCAGCCCAAAGGCCTCCGTTTGATGCCCGAAACCCTCGAAACCGAAATCGCCGCCGCCCCCGATGCCAACGGCCGCGCCCGCCTCGTCTGCGACTGGATCGCCAACATGACCGACCGCTTCGCCTTCCGCACTTATCGCAGGCTATTCGATGCCGAGTTCGGCTCGATCACGGACTTTGTGTGAGTGCGAGTAGAGCTTCATTTGGCTTGATCGTGTGAAGCCGTGGCCTATTCGAGCCGCCAAGTGGCTTGGCGTAGGACGGCGTGGGGCAGGTCCTTCCTTTTTTCATACCACACGGACAGCAGCGTGCCGTCAGAGAGTTCGACAGTGCTGGGGTAGCCTAGATCGCCGCCAGCACCATCGCCGGAGAGGGTGACGGGCTCTCCCCAGGTCCTGCCATGATCGGTGCTGAGGCGGGCTTGATTGCCGAAGGGGGGGCGCCGGTATCCATAGGTCATGAGGAGCCGTCCGTCACGGAGCCTGAGCAGGTGGGATGGCAGTCCCCACACGCCGATGGCATGGGGCACGCTCCAGGTTTTGCCGCCGTCTGTGGACTCGGTTTGCAGGGTCTCCCCCTTGTTGGCGTTGTTGTGATTGCGGATCTGTACGATGAGGGTGCCGTCCACCGCCTCGACGGCGTGCAGCTCGTGGTATGATTTGACGGGGTCGTCCCCCTCACGCGCGGGTATTTCCGCGAGCCACTGCCAGGTGAGGCCGTCGTCCTTGGATTCAGCGACGCCGATCTTCTTGTCACCGGTCCACAACTGCTTGCCGGCGTAGAGGAGGCGTCCGTCCTTGAGCTGGACGGGGCCGTGCGGGCTGTTGACGATGGTGGGGATGCGGTTGGACCAGGATTTGCCGCCGTCGGTGGAGCGGATGACCCATTCGCCGAGCTCGGCCTTGCGCTCGTCGTCGTTGAGGCGCTCGTGCGCGGCCTTCCAGCGTGCGTAGCGCTCCGGTGGCATGGCTTTGGACACCCAGCCTTTGTCCGTGAGCTCGGCCATGGCAGCGGCCTTTTTGAAGGAGTCCTCATAGGCCAGGGAGGTGAAGGTGGTGACGAGGAGGGTGCCCCTGGCGGTCTCGAGCACGCCGGAGTCGCGATCGTCGGTGGCGCTGTCGAGCAGGACGCGGGGGAAGGACCAGCTTTTGCCCTCGTCACGCGAGGTCATGGCGCAGACCTGGCCGAAGGGGCAGACATGGGACTCTCGTCCGCCGGACCAGGAGAGCCAGAGTTCCCCATTCTGGCGGCGGACCACGGTGGGCCAGCCGTGATAAAGATCAGCTTGGTGGGAGATGATTTTGGTTTCGAGGATTTTCACACCGGGGGCGGCTCCGCGGGCGATGAAGGGAAGGGCAAGGGAGGCGGTGGCGATGAATCGGCGGCGGTTGGTCATGGCGGGGGAGGTTACGGGGAAGGGAGGCGGCTGTTGCGCCGGGGCGCTGGTGCCATGCGGGAGCCAGCGCCTAGCGAAGGGCGTGTCTTCACTTTCCGCTGCCGCGCCAGGTGAGCCGGCCATTCGGGTCGATGACATAGGTGACGGGGACGGGATCGCCTTTGCCGCCGGGGGGGAGGAGGCGGCCTTGGGCGTCGAATTCCGTGTGGCGGGCATCGTGGTGGCGGGTCCAGCCGGTGAGCTGGCCGTTGGCGGCATCGTAGCGCATGACATCACGCCAGGGTTTGACGCTGGTGAGGCGCGGGGGCACCCAGGCAGGGCCGGGGGCGCGCTCCAGCATGTCCGGCATGAGAACTTGGCTGAGGACGGTGAGGTTGAGCCCGCGGAGGGCCACTTTTTCGCCGAGGGAGAGGTCTTTGGGGCTGGTGACCGTGAGCACGGTGCCATTCGTGTCCTGCCGGAGGATGCCGAGGAGGGTGAGGCGGTGGATTTCCGCGCGAACATCCGCGGCGGCAGTGGTTTTGGACGAACGGGCGGCCAGGGGGCTGATTTCGGACTGCTGGCGGATGTAGAACAGGGGATCGCCAATGACGGCCTCGATCGCAGTGGAGATGATCTGCCGAGGTGTGCGGGTTTTTTCCCCCGGAAGCACCGTGTCGAGCGCGGAGGCGAGGCTGTCGAGGGCGGTGGAGCGCCGTTTATCCGCCTCGTCCTTCTTGGCAGGATCACGTGCGAGGGCGGCGGTGGATTCGAGGCGGCCCTGGATGTCCTGGTGGAGACGGCGGACGGCCTCGCGCTCTGCCGGGGTGATGGTGGAGGCAAACAAGGGCTCCAGCACGGCAGGGGCATCACCGGTGCTGATGAAGTGGAGGATGCGCGCCCAGCGCAGATCCCGGGCATCGTGAGGCAGGCCGCTCTCAGGATTGAAGGTCTGGTAATGAATCTCGCTGACACGCCCCTCGGCGTCGTAGAAGTGCATCTCGTTCGGCAGCATGTAGAAGCTGATGATGGCAGGCGCGCCGTAGGTCGTGCCGTCGTGGGTGGCGAAGACGCCGATGTCGATGCGGTGGCTGCGAATGCCGCGCGCGCCGGTCATGGGGGGATGCCAGCGGACGCGGATGCGCGCCACGGGCGCGCCGGGCTGCTGTTCGATGGAGACGAAGCGCGGATCACCCTGCAGGACCGCGTAGCGCACGCCGACCTTCCTTTTGGCGACGGAGGAAGATTTTGCCACGCTGACAACCATGCCGTGCTGGCTGACATTGCCGCGAAAGACGCGGCCGATGCTGACGGGGGAGCTCGAGATCTGCCATGGCATGGCCTGGGCGGTGGCAGGCTCGAAGAAATGGACGCCGTTCTCCAGCCGGGTCTCCTCCAGCACCTCGACGACTGCCACGGGCGGGATGGCGTCCGGCGTCATGTCATGTGCCATGCGCACCATCTTTTCCTGGTCGATCTGGGTGCCGTCGAAGACGACAGGATGGGCCTTGCCGGTGAGGTAATCGGCATCGGAGGCCACCATCCTGCCGCAGCGGCGGAGGATGGCCTGGAGCGTGGGGGCGAGCAGTTTGTGCTCCAGGAGGACCCTGCGTGTCTCCGGGCGGAAGGCGGCGGTGGTGGCGAACAAGGCCTCCAGAAACGGCTGGTCGGAGAAGGAAGAGCCCTGGGAGATGAGGAGGGCGGGCGTGTTCAGCGGAAAGAGGTCGCCGTAGCCACCGCCCACGCCGCCCTGGCCGGGATCGTGGTCGAGATGCTCCGGGTAGATGAACAGGTTGTTTGAGAAATACTGGCGGGCGAGGAAGAGACCGCCTCCCGGCTCCGCCATGTAGAGGCGGGCGAGGCTGCCGACCTGCTCCGGGGTGGAGGCCATGGAGCAGTTCCCGATGACGGGATGATCCCGGATGGCACGCGCCGGTCCGCGATCATTCTCCGGGGTGATCACGCCCTTGAGCTGGGGCCAGGCGAGGGTGCTGAAGAGGGAGTGCTGGCCGTCGCGATTCTCGTAAGTGATGCCATGGAGCCCGTCCGATGTGCCCGCGGCGAACCATTCATTGAGCAGCTTTCCGACGGTGTCTGTGCGTGTGGTGACCGTCTGCGCGCCTGCGGAGAGTGACAGCAGGAGCAGCAGGGCGGATGGCAGCGAATGACGCATGGGTCAGTTTCCAAAGAGGGACTGGCGCCGCGGCGGCTGCGGGGCGGGTGCCGGCTCCTGTCTGGCGCGTTCCTTGTCAGCGGTGTTTTTGTAGAGCACAGGGCCGTTGACCTTCATGTTGTAAATGAGGTCATGAAAGTCGGCGCGCAGGCGCTGGTCGTTGATGAGCGCGCCGAGCAGGCCCTTGCTGTTGGTGATGTTCTTGGCGGTGGTGGAAAAGTCAGCGGCGGCGGTCTTGATGGCCTGGATGGCCTCGTCCGCGGATGTCATGACCTTGTCCGCCTTGGAGATGGGGGCGTCGAGCTTGTCGATGAGCGGCGTGAGCTTCTTGGAGCTGTCCTCAATGGACTTGGAGGCGTTTTTGAAGCTGGCGGAAGCCTCCTTCAAGTCGGCGATGGCGTCCTTGAGGTTTTGGGAGTTCTCGTCATTGAGCAGCTTCGTATCGACACGGGAGAGCGTGGAATCGAGCTTGGCCATGCCGTTCTTGAACTTGTCGATGGTCTCCTTGGACAGGGCGTCCTGGTTGATCTTGGTCATGGCCTCCTTGATCTCGCCGAGGGCTGGCTTCAGATCGTCCTCGAGCACAGAGCTGACCTGTTTGCCGATGCGCTCGGCGGCGCTTTGCAGATCGCTGAGACCGCCCGCCTCCTGGCCTTTGATGATGGTCTCCTGGGTCTCGGTGATAAACTGGTCGGTGATGTTCGTCGGCGGGTCGATGTCCACATAGGCGTCACCCATGAGGCCGGCGGTGGTGATGGTGAAGACGGAGTTGGCGGGGATTTTTTCCCCTTTGAAGATCTCCAGGTCGATGATGACGCCGGTGTAGGTGTCATTGTGGCGGGGCTTGTTCTTGACCTTGCCGATGCGCTTGCCCGCCAGGACGACCGGGGAGGCCTCCTTGAGCCCGGAGGCGTTTGGGAAGCTGACGCTGAGATAGTAGCTGCCTTTGAACAGATCCCGCACGGATCCAAATTGAAGGATCAGGAGGCTGAGCATGACGAGGCCGACGGTCAGGAACAGGCCGACGAGCAGCTCGTTTTTTTTGTCGCGTTCTTCCATGGCGGTCAGGGTTTTGGAGTTTGGGTTTTCAGGTTACGGGGTCAGGTCAGAAGTCCACCTCGGCGCGGCCGTTGATGAAGTCCTGGACCACTTTGTCCGGGCAGTCACGAAGTTCCTCCTTGGTCCCGAGGAAATGAATGAGGCCGTTTTTGAGCATGGCAATGCGGTCGGCGATCTTGAAAAGGCTCTTCATGTCGTGGGTGACGACGAGGGAGGTGATGCCATGGCGCTCCTGGAGACGGAGAATCACGGTGTCGATGACATCAGAGACAACCGGGTCGAGCGACGAGGTGGGCTCGTCATAGAGAATGCATTGCGCCCGGGTGACAATGGCGCGGGCGATACCGGCGCGCTTGCGCATGCCGCCGGAGAGGTTCACGGGCAGTTTTTCCCCGTGCTTGGAAAGGCCTACCACATCAAGGGCCTGCGCGACGCGTTCCTTGATCTCCTTCTTGTCCCGTACGCCCGCCTCGACGAGAGGGAAGGCGACGTTTTGCTCCACCGTGAGGCTGTCGAAAAGCGCGGAGCTTTGGAAGAGCATGCTGACACGCTGGCGCACGGGGGCCAGCTCACGCTCCCGCAGGCCGTTCACCTGGATGCCGTCCACCTCGACGGTGCCGGCATCCGGCTGCATGAGGCCGATGACATGCTTCATGGTGACGGTTTTCCCCTCGCCACTGGGGCCGATGATGCAGACCGTCTCGCCGCGCCAGACATCCAGGTCGATCCCGCGCAGGATCTCCTGCCAGCCGAGCTTTTTATGCAGGCCGCGGATGCGGATGAAGGGCTGTCCAGTGCGTTCGATCATGGCGGGACTAGACGAGGTTGCCAAGAGGCCAGATGTAATTCAGCAGGATGGAGAGGAAGAAATTGGCGATGAGCATGACGAGGGAGGAGATCACGACGGCCCGTGTGGTCCCGATGCCCACGCCCACCGCGCCGTTCTCCGCGCGCAGGCCCTGGTGACACGCCACCAGGGTGATGATGATCCCGAAGGCGAACCCCTTGATCATGCCGATGACGATGTCCCACTGGTTTGTGTGATCGACCATGTGGTGCATGAACCACGCGCTCGGCACGCCGTAGCCATATACAGCCACGGCATACGAGGCCATCAGGCCGAAGGAAATGGACTCCGCCACCAGGATCGGCATGGAGATCATCATGGCCAGGAAGCGCGGCAGCACGAGGTAGTCCACCGGATGCACGCCCATGACCCGCAGAGCGTCCACCTGCTCCGTGACCTTCATGGTGCCGATGTCCGCCGCCATCGCCGCGCCCACACGACCGCCGACCATCAGGCCGGCGAGAACCGGGCCCAGTTCACGACAGAGGGCCACGGAGACGATGGCCCCCACGCTGGACTCCACCCCGAAATCCTTGAACTTGGCGTAGGTTTGGAAGGTGAACACCGCTCCGGTGAACGCGCCGGTGACAATGACGACCGCCTGGGAGCCGTAGCCGATGGAGACGATCTGCTGCGCCACCAGGCCGATGCGCCAGACGCGGTTGGTGAACGCGATGGCAAGATCACGCACCAGATAAGCAATCTGGCCCATGTAGGCGATGAAGTGCAGGAAGACACGGCCAGGCAGGCGAACAACGTCAGTCACAGGGTGATCATGGCAGAGGCCGGGCGGGAAGGCAAACTGCGGCTTGTCATGCGGCGGATGTCTTTTTCGTCACCGCTCTGTGGTGGCATGACAAAGAAAACCCGTCCGGGCACCGGACGGGTTCAAGGAGAACGCTCAAGACGTGCCAATAAAGACTACTGTGGCGGCACGCGGAAAAGCTTGCCCGTGTAGGGGCACTTCACCTCCATGCCGACAGGAAGTCCGGTGACATCGACGAGCTGGTGCTTCGCCGCGTAGGGGCTGTTCACAAAGCCCGGGCGTCCGGTGATCGCGGTGCCATAGGGCAGTTCGGGCGTGCTCGCAGGAGCCTCCGGCTTGATTTGAGGCTGCGGAGCAGGGGTGACGGATGGAGCGGGCTTGTTCAGCGCTGCCACATCGGCGTTCGGCTCCACCGCAGGCGTTTTCGGGCGCTCCGGCTCCGTGTTCCTCGGTGCCGGGGTCGAGGCGATCTTCGGTGCCGGGGACGGATTGCTTGTCACGCTGCCTGGGACGAGGAACGCCTTCTGTGTGTAGGGGCAGACGACCTTCGAACCCGCGCTCATGCCGCGCACGTCCACCAGGCGGGGAGGATTGGTGAACGGAGACCTCACATAGCCGGGCAGATCCGGCACCGCGCTGGCGACAGGCATCGTGGCGCTGTTCATCATGGACGGCGGGGGCGGAGAGGGTAGTTGCGGGCCGATGGGGGAAGTGGACGGCGTTGAAGACGCATACAATCGTGGGGAGGTCACCGGTGCCGGGGCGGTGGAACGGCTGTTGATTTGCAGCGGCTGCCCGTCACCCATCATGAAGGGGATGAGGCCTTGGCGCTGAATTTGGTCCCAAGCCTGCCTAGGGGGCAGCGAGCAGGAGGCAAGCGTCACAGCGGCCAGACCAGCCGTGCCCAAACGAAGATGAGAGAGAAGTTTCGTGTTCATGATGATGAGGAAACGTGCGGCAATTTTTTGAATTAGCATTCTCATTTTAAGGATGTTTTTAAATTGTGCAACAACAACGATGACAGTGCTGGAGAGAAATAAATAGGTTTTCTCAAATATCCATAAGATCAAATCGACCTTGCCTCCTGCCAATCCTGCCTCATCAAACGACATGCGCTGGACGATCATCACAGTGGGCAAGCCTGCATTCCCTTGGGCCAGGGAGGCTGTCGAGACCTATCTCCAGCGCCTCCAACGCTACACCAAGGCGGAGCATGTCTGCATCCGTGATGGTTCCCGCTCGTCGGTCGAATCGCAAATGCTCGCCCTGTCCGAAAAGGCGCTTCGCATCATCCTGGATGAGCGCGGAAAAACCCTGCGTAGCTCGGAACTAGCCCGTTGGATCGATCAGCAGCAGATTTCCGGCATCAAGCATGCCTGCCTGCTGATTGGGGGCGCGGACGGTCATTCGGAGGTCTTTCGCCAGTCCGCGCATGTCCTGTGGAGCCTGTCTTCATTCACGCTCCAGCATGAGGTGGCGCTCGTCGTTTTGCTGGAGCAGCTTTATCGTGCTCACACGATCCTCAAAGGGGAACCGTATCACCGCGAGTGAAGGCTAGGGCTGGTCAGCAAAAGATTCTTGTCAGCGGACGGGTTCATTGCTGAAATGCGATTCAGTTCGGCACATTTTCGCCTTGTTGAGAGCTTGATGGGTGCTAATTATTAGAACTTTTTAAATTTTCATGTCCATGCCGACTTCGGTGCTCAAAAACGTCATTCAACCCAAAGCACAGGGTTCTTCATCAGGCACCATCGCCGTGAGGTCAGGTGAGCTTGGAGGCTTGGATGATGCGGCGCGCGATTCCGGGCAGTTGGGCGAGGTGCTGCGTGTCCTTGTCGAAAACGCCCCTGTCGCCATGGCCACCTTCGATGGTGCCATGCGTTACACCTCCGCCAACCGGCAGTGGATTCGTGAGTTTGGCCTGCAGCATGTGCAGCCCTTGGTAGGGCGAAGCCAGTATGAGATTTTTCCGAACCTTCATCCGGGTTGGCGCCAAGTCTATGAGCGTGCCTTGCAGGGGCACATCGTGCGCAGCGAGCATGACGCTGGTGGTCCGGGCATGATCTATCGTTGGGAGGTCCGTCCGTGGCGCCAGTCCCAGGACACGCGCGTGGCGGGGCTGATGGTGACATGTGAAAAGTTCCGCGCTGGCACCGCCGGCCCGGCGGAGAATGAATCCGACGATCCAGGCAGGGATGATGCCTCCCAGCCGGGGCAGCCAGACCCTTTTGACTGCTCTCTCCCCATGCTGGTGCTGGACGAGGCGGGAATCATTCTGCGTGCCAATGTCAGTGCCGCGCATCATGCGCTAGAAAAAGGCATTCAGGAGGGCAGGACGACATTTTGGGAGCTGTTTGCCACCAATGGAGATGGAAACCGGCTTCGTGCGCAGTGGCATGAGGTCATGGAGAAAGTGCGCCGGGGTGATACGGATCTCCCCACGCTTCCCATCGTGACGAAGCTGTCGTCAGGCGGCCAGTCTTTGCGCTGGGTCATCTCCACCCTCAAACCATTTTCCAAGGACGGCGCTTCCCCTGCTGCGATCCGGCTGGTGGGTGTCGGTCTGCCTGTCTCCCTGCTCCCGGTGGAAAAGGTGGCGGAAAAGATCATCGAGAGGCCGCAGCCGCCCGCTCCCTTCCCGCCCGCGCCGGAATCGAAACTTCCTCAGCCTCCCGCCATTCCTGCCATCAGCGAGGAGGAGCTGCAAAAGCTCCAGAACGAGCTTTCCCGTGCCCGGCAGGAACTGCGTACGATGCAGGAGGCTGAGCGTGCCTTTGTGCGACGGGAGGCCCGCTTCCGCTCGTTCCTTGAGGGCGTACCATGCGGCATTTTTGTCCTCGATGAACACGGAACGCCCATTTATCAAAATGAACGGCTGGCGAAACTGCTCGGCCGCCCTCTTGCCAAGGATGAATCCGTGGAAACGTGGCTTGCACATGCCTGCCCCACGCCCGAGCACCGGGAGCAGGTGACGCTGGCATGGCGTGAGAGTGTGTGGCGCCGGCAGCTCACACGCACCGTCTCCCTCGCCACGGCGGACGGATTGCTCAAGGAAATCCAGTTTCAGCCTGTCGCGTTGCCGGGTGGTGGCCTGCTGGTCAGCATCCAGGATGATACGGAGAATTGCCGCCACGAGGAGCAGCTCCGCAGCATCGAGGCGAAGCTGCGCACCCTCATGCAAAGCTGTCCTGTTGCCATTGTGCTCACCGACAAGACGGGTGTCATTTTCGAGGTCAACCAGCATGCGGAAGCGCTCCTCGGCCAGGCCAAGTCGGAGCTCCGCCGCTATCCGCTCGATGCCTGGCTGGATCCCGACAGCGCCACCGCCAGACGGGATGCGCTACGGGTGTTGCGCAGCCAAGGCCGGCAGCCCGAGGCTCTCGGCGTCCGCGTCAAACGCTCCGACGGCACCTTCGCGGAGGCGGTCCTCAACATCGCCGCCGTCCCGGACGCCCAGGGAGAGCCTCATTCCACGATTCATTACTTTCAACCGTCGCAGGAAGAGTCCCGGTCGGAGCCGGTGCTTCAACAGCCTGAGATTCAAATTCCGCAGGCGGTTTCGCCTCCTACGCCCCCGGTCACCCAAGTGGTGGACGTCGAGTTGCTCACCACGGACGCCAACGGCCGCATCGCCTCCTGGTCCGATCATGCCCGGGAGCTGTTCGATTTTGACGCCGGCACCGCTGTCGGACGTCCTCTCCATCTCCTTTTTCGCCCCTCGGACGCCACCGGCTTTTTTGCCGGGCTCGCCGCTCAGGCCGCCACGCCGGACCAGTTTGTCGAGCATTCGTTCTTCGGCGCGCAGGGGCGCGGCAGCATCCCTCTCGGCGTCACTCAGCGGGAGGCGGGCGGTTTCGTTCTCACCACCCGGCGTGAGATCACCGTGACCCCGGATGTTTCATCCGCCGCGCAGGATCATGAGCATGGACGGACGCCCGCCGAATCCCCTGCCATCACGCCGCGCCACGCGCGTTCGACGGGGCCGCGTGCCTTCCAGGTCGTCTCTCCTTCCAGCGAGCGCTGGCCTGTCGTCGATCTCGAACGTGAAAAGCTCATGCTCAGCGAGACGCACCACCGCATCAAGAACCACCTGCAGATCATCTCCAGCCTGCTGAACCTCCAGATCAACGGCGTCAGCGACCAGCACGCGCGCAACGCGCTGCGGTCCAGCCAGAACCGCGTGCGCGCCATCGCCGCGCTGCATCAGCATCTCTACCAACTCGCCCTTGGCAGCGGCAGCACCTTCAGCGAGTTCACCCATAGCCTCGTCCAGCATTTGCGGGACTGCTACGAAGCGTCCCCGGACCAAATCGCCGTCAACCTCACCATCCAGGAAGGGCAGGTGCAGCCGGAGTGGCTCATGCCGCTGGCGCTGACCATCAACGAGGTCCTCTCAAACAGCTTTGAGCATGCCTTCCCCCACGGGCGCGCCGGCACCATCACCGCCGTTCTTCGCTACTCCGGCGACATGGGCGAACTCATTATCCGGGATGATGGCGTCGGTCTCCCGCCGGATTTTCATCCCGGCGACAGCCCCGGTCTTGGCCTCAAGATTCTCGCTGTCTTTGCCGAGCAGATGCGCGGTCAGCTTTTCGTCCAG
Source organism: Verrucomicrobiaceae bacterium (assembly GCA_015075365.1). Taxonomy (GTDB): domain Bacteria; phylum Verrucomicrobiota; class Verrucomicrobiia; order Verrucomicrobiales; family Verrucomicrobiaceae; genus Prosthecobacter. Next base: position 821,314 of record JABTUN010000001.1, on the reverse strand, counting down.
GGCGCGCCCGATCAAGGCACCGAGATCAAGCTGCGTTTCCCCATTGCCGCCGCGGCAACCGCGCAGCAGGAATAAACCGCGCCCGCGAGTTTCCCCGCGGGAGTTCCAAAGCCTCAAATCCGCTTCATCTCCACTCCGGTGAGCGTTCCTGTGCTGGTGCCGAACCTGTCGGTCTCGATGCCCATGCGCTGGAGCATGTTGACGAAGAGATTGCAGAGCGGCGGCGGGTTGTCGGGATTGAAGGCGAGATGCTGGCCGTGTTTGAAACCACCGCCGGCGAGCAGCACGGGCAGGTTTTTGGTCGAATGGCTGCTGCCATCGCCGAGATTGCTGCCGAGGAAAACGGTGGTGCGGTCGAGCAGGTTGGAGTCGGCTTCCTTGGATTGTTGGAGCTTCGAAAGGAGGTCGCGCACCGTTTTCATCGTCTCCTGCTCGACGATTTGAAGCTGCGAGAGCTTGCTGGGATCCTTGCCGTGATGCGAGAGGTCATGATGGCCGAGCGACACGCCCTCAATCGGCGGCACCTGCGTGTTGCCCGCGAGCATGATGGTGATGAGGCGTGTGGAGTCGGTTTGCAGCGCGAGATGACTGAGATCAAAAAGCAGGCGTGTGCGACCGATGAGGTCAGCAGCATTCTGAATGTCCTGCGGCGGCTTGACGTCGATCTTTGGCTTTGGTTTCCGGGCCCAGCTCTCGTCGTTGACCATGCGTTGCTCCAACTCGCGCACGCTGGTGAGGTATTCGTCGAGCTTGTCACGATCCTCGCTGCCGAGGCCGGAGAGCAGCGATTTCGCCTGCGAGCGCACATCATCCAGAATGCTGCGGCCATCTTCCAGCCGCCGCATCTGCTGCGCCACCTCACCGGCCTCGCCTTCGAGGAAAAGCCGGGCAAAAACCTTCGAGGGTGAGTTGTCCGCCGGGATCAGCGCACCGGTGCGCGTCCATGACAGGCCACCGGAACCTTCACCCGACAGCACGAGGCTGGGGAAACGGGTCTGCGTGCCGATGTGCTCGGCCGCGAACTGGTCGAGCGAGACTGCATTGCGAAAGCCCGGCCTGCCCGCGCCTGGAGCGCCGGTCAAAAAACTGGCCGAGGCCTGATGCGCAAAGCTGGAGCCCATGCCCGCGTGCTGCAGGCCGGAGATGACCGTGAAGTCGTCGCGGTGATCCTTGAGGATGTCGAGATAGGTCGAGAGTGCGTAGTCTTTGCCCGTTTGCTTGGGAAAGAAATGCTCCGGATAAAAGCCCAGCGGTGCGCAGATGCAGATCATTCGGCGCGGTGTCGGCGAAGCGCTCGCGGCATGACCGATGGAAAACTTGTCCAGCCAGGGTAGAGCCAACGAGATGCCCGTAGTGCGGAGGAAATGGCGGCGGGTTTTCATGAGGTTTCATACGTTAGCAGGGCCGAAAAAAACGAAAAGAGGCCGAAAAAATGAGTTTTGTTGGGTTCTGATTTTTCGGCTTTCTCTGCTCCATCAACTCTTACCCCATCAAATATGCAAACTCACGTCAAACACCCAGCGTTCCAGCTTTGTGACATCGTTCGTGAAACCGCTTTTTCTATTCATCGCTATCACGGCCCGGGCCATGTGGAGAAGATTTATGAGAATGCCTTGGTGCATCGGCTGCGAAAGCAAGGTTTGAAGGTCGAGCAACAGGTGCCAATCAAAGTCTTTGACGAGGATGGCACTTTGCTCGGCGACCTAGTGGCAGATCTGTTGGTGGAAGGGATTCTTCTTTTGGAACTCAAGGCTGTCTCAACGGTGTTGAACGAGCATGTGGCCCAACTGCTGGGCTATCTAAAATCATCCCGCGTCGAACATGGTGCGCTGCTGAACTTCGGAGCCGGGAGGTTTTACATCAAGATGTATGGCATGTCCCAGGAGCTTCATGAGGCCGATTAGGAAGCCGTTTGGATTCAGCCGAAAGAAACGAAAGAAGGCTGAAAAAGACAGGAACCGGTCAGGTGCCTTTTTTCGGACTCTTTTCGGTTTTTTTCGGCTGCCAAAGACTTTCTTCCGGCTCACTTCGTCTCAAAGAGATCGCTCTGAACGACCTCGTGGATCAACGACTTGAAGCCAAAGTTCCTGGCACGGACGCGAGCGATGATCTTATCGATCTGGGTGTCATCGGTGGATGTGGGGGCGGCACCGGTGCCGTAGGTGAGGAGTTTTTCGGCGAGGTTGCGGGCGAGCTGGTCTTTGTTCTCGATGAGCAGTTGCTTGTAGTCGTCGATGTTTTCAAAGCGGCGGCCGTCGGGGGTGACATCACCGGGATCGACGGCGGGGCCGTCCCAGTAGCGACGGCGGCGGCCGTCGATGATGCGCGGCTCGCCGGTGGCGCGGTAGTGCGTGCGCCAGCCGCCGATGACATCAAAGCTCTCCAGCGCGAAGCCGGGCGGATCGATTTTTTTGTGGCAGCTCGCGCAGCTTTCGACATTGCGATGCTTGGCAAGCTGCTCGCGGATCGTGGTGGCGCCGCGGATGTCCGGCTCGATGGCCTCCACATCCGGCGGCGGTTTCGGCGGCGGCGTGCCGAGGATGCGCTCAAGCACCCAGGAGCCGCGGATGATGGGCGAAGTGGTCGTGCCATTCGCCGTGACCTTCAAAATGCTGCCCATGGTGAGCAGGCCGCCGCGATGACTGCCCGCAGGCAGCGTGACTTTGCGCATGTCCATGCCCTCCACGTCGTGAATGCGGTAATGCCGCGCGAGGCGTTCATTGAGGAAAGTGAAATCGGAATGCACGAAGTTCGTCAGCGGCAGGTCCTGGCGCAGCACTTCATCAAAGAAGAGCTTGGTCTCCTTCAGCATCGCTGTCTTGAGGATGTCGTCATACTCCGGGTAGAGCGTGCGATCCGGCAGCGTGTCGTCGATGGCGCGGAGTTTGAGCCACTGACCGGTGAAGTTTTCCGTGAAGGAACTCGACTTTGGATCACGCAGCAGGCGCTCGACCTGGCCGCGCAGCACCTCGGGCTCGTGCAGTTGGTTGGCGGTGGCCAGTTTTAAAAGCTCCTCGTCCGGCATCGAGCTCCACAGGAAGTAGGAGAGTCGGCTCGCCAGCTCGAAATCATTGAGGCGCGGTCCGCGCTCGCGCAGGAAGAGGAAGTCGGGTGAAACCAAGATCCCCTTGAAGCCGAGGCGCATGGCCTGCTCAAAGCTGCGTCCGTTTTCCAAGGCACTGCGCACACGCGCAAGGAAGGGCTGGATTTCCTGCGCGGACACGGGCCGACGGAAAGCGCGACGGGCGAAATCCGTGAGCAAGCTCTCTGCATCCGCCATGGGTTGTGCAGACACCACCTCGTAGCGTTCGCGCTCCACACGCTCCTGTTTGAGATCGCCAAACAAGGCGCGGTGACTCGGCGGCGGCCAGGATTCGAGCAGCGGGCCTTCGATGTCCACCCACTGCACCACGAGGCCGGGGCCTTTGTAGTTCTCCGCGCCCACTTTCTCCACCTGCGGCGGCGTGGCGGGCAGACCTTCCGCGAGGATGCGGATGCGGTTCTCCGGCTCCAACTGCTCGGTGAACTCGATCACCGTCGGTTTGTCCTGCGGCACGGAGTAGTAGCCGACGAGTCGCTCCTCGGTCACCTCTTTCAGCGTGCCAGCGGTGACGCGGTAGGTGACGGGCTTGCCTTCGTTCTGGATCGCATAGGCGGAGATGCGGAAGCGATACTTGCCACGCACATGGCTGCGGAAGTTCCACATCGTCACGCGGATGTTCGCCGACTCCCACGCGGCAAAAATGGCCACGCCGTCCGGCACATGGCGATACACGCTGCCGTTCGGCTTCACGGTGCGTTCGTCCTTGATGTCGAAGCGCTTGTTTAGAATCCACGGCTTCGGTTTGCTGGCGATGGCCTCGTCGAGCACGCGGTCGGCTGCATCGAGATAGTTGCGCAGCAGATGCGAGGAGGTGTGCAGCAGCTCCGCGTTGTTGTCGAAGCCATTGGTCGAGGTGTCAGGCGGCAGCAGGTCGGCCAAATCCACCTCCACACCAAGCAAATCTCGCATCGTGTTCGCATACTCGGCACGATTCAGCCGCCGCAGCACCACACGGCCTTCCTTGGCGCGACGCGCCAGTTCAATCGCGTCCACCTCGCCGCGAATCCACTTCATGGCGGCGCTAGCGTCCTGCTCCGGTGGACGCGGCTTGTCCTGGGGCGGCATGTCACCGCTTTGGATCTGCTCCAGCACGCGCTGCCAGTGTTCGCGATTGCTGGCATCGCTGAAATCTGTGCCCAGCTTTGTGATGTCGAACTTGCCCTTGGGTTTCGCGCCCGAGTGGCATTTCTCGCAGTGCTGCGCGAAGAATGGGTGTGGGAGAGCCGCCATGACACCGGTCGTGCCCAACAACATGGCTGCGACGCCCGCTAACGCCGGGCGAGGCCGGAAAATCAAGAAATGGCGATGGATCAGGCTCGAAAGCATGGGCGCGTGCCCCGTTATACGTTTCTCGTGCGCATTAGTTCTTCACACGCAGCATCTTTTGGCGGGAAGCCTGGGCGCATGGTCCTCGGAGCTCATTTGAATACCGAGTCCTTGGCCCACATAAAGAACCCGTGGCTTCTGGGTCAACCCACCATCCGCCAGGTCAGTTCAAGATCAAGGCCGGTTGGCAGCGGCGTGACGGGGCCGGCTGGAGTTTCGAGCAAAGGCGTTTGCGATGGTGCTTTTTCCATCTGGAAGCGCTGCGGTGAGGCGGGGAAACTGTAAAAGGCTGGGCCGTTGAGGCAGAGGAAGCGCTCGAAGCGCGCCCGGCCGTATCCAGTGCCCAGATCGACGCCCGCGTCCTCGAAGGCCATCGCGTAAAGCTGAGGAGCGCAGCCGCCCGTGAAGCAACCAGCCGCGCAGCCGCAGGCGGTGGCCTTGGTGGTGTGCGGCGCGCTGTCCGTGCCGGCAAAGAACCGGCGCTGGCCTTCCTCCATCGCCGCCTGCCGCAAGGCCATGCGGTCATCCTCGAATTTCACGACAGGCAGGCAGTAGAGATGATACTTCAGTCCCTGGATCAGGTGGCCGAGCGTGAAGAGCAGATGCTGCGGCGTGATGGTGGCCCCGACATGCTCCGGCGCGGCGGCGACGAACTCCGCCGCGGTGCGTGTGGTGATGTGCTCGCACACGATGCGCAGGCGTGGATGCGCGTCGAGCAGGCGTGGCATGCGCTCACGGTAAAAGTGCGTTTCTGCGTTCTGCTGCGCATCGAGGTAGTCCGGACCCGTGAGCGCGTGCTGCTCCCCGTGGATGCACAGCACGATGCCAAGTTCTTCCATCGCGTGCAGGACCTCGCCGCCGATGAGGTCATCCATCGGCAGGCCGTGCTCCGCGTTGGTCGTGCCGTGCGGCGGGTAGTATTTGCACGCGCGCAGCAGGCCGGCGGCCGCGCCCTCGCGGATCATCGCGGCGGTGGTCTGCCGGGTGAGATACAGCGGGACGATGAGCTGCTCAAAGGCTGCCGCGCCCGCCGCGCGAAGCTCCGCGGAATAGCCCTCGATGCTCCAGCCATCCGCCTGCGCCGCTCCCGAGATGCGGGAGACGGGCGGCTGTGTGTTCGGCATTGCCAGGGCGCCCGCGCAGCCCATGTGAAGGTGCGCTTTGATATACGAGGCCATCGCAGGCCCTTGGCGGAAGTGCGTGTGGAGGTCAAACCACTTGGGGAGCGTGAGGATCATGGGTGTCTCTAGTAGCGCAGGGCGGTCCGGGATCAATCGGCAGGTGGGCCGGCCAATTGCGCTGGCCGCCCGCGCATTCATGTCAGGGGGCGCAGATTCGGTGCAAACCGCTCGCATCCGCCCCAGGACGTGGTTATGGGCATGGATGTCCTTCGCAACACTCGGTCTCGATTCCCACATTCTTCAAGCCATCCAGGAGGCGGGCTACACCGAGCCCACGCCGATCCAGGCGGCGGCGATTCCTGCCGTGCTTGGCGGCGGTGATGTCATCGGCATCGCGCAGACGGGCACGGGCAAGACGGCGGCCTTCACGCTGCCGCTTCTGACCAAGCTGGCCGCCCGGCCTCTCCAGCCCGACCAGCGCCGCCGCACCCGCGTGCTGGTGCTGGCCCCTACGCGCGAGTTGGTGGCGCAGATCGAGGAAAACGTGCTGGCCTACGCGCGGCACCTGCCGCTGAAGATCGCCAGGGTCTTTGGGGGTGTCGGGGAAAAGCCGCAAAAGGAGGCTCTGCGTGCCGGCAGTGACATCGTGATCGCCTGCCCGGGGCGCCTGCTGGACTTGATGAGCCAGCGTTGCGCGGACTTCTCCCAGCTCGAGCACCTGGTGCTCGACGAGGCGGACCGGATGCTGGACATGGGCTTCCTGCCTGACATCCGGCGTGTCATCAGCCAGTTGCCGAAGAAGCGCCAGACACTGCTTTTTTCCGCCACGCTCTCCAAGGAGATCGAGGGCATCACCCACGAGTTCCAGCATGCGCCGAAGATCGTGCAGGTCGGCCGTCGCTCAAACCCGGCCGAGACGGTCACGCAGTTCGTCTATGAGGTGCCGAAACACCTCAAAATGGGCCTGCTGGAGCACCTGCTCCAGGATGAGAAACTCCAGATGGTGCTCGTTTTCAGCCGCACGAAGCATGGCGCGGACAAAATCGCCCGCAGGCTGGCGAAGGGCGGTGTGACTTGCGCGACGCTGCATGCCAACCGTTCGCAAAACCAGCGTTTGCGCGCCCTGGAGGACTTCAAGTCCTGGAAAGTCCGTGTGCTCGTCGCCACGGACATCGCCGCGCGCGGCATCGATGTGGACGGCATCTCGCATGTCGTGAACTTCGACTTTCCGCATATCGTCGAGGATTATGTCCACCGCATCGGCCGCACAGGGCGTGCGCAGGCCATCGGTGATGCCATCAGCTTCGTCTCGCCCGAGGAGATGAACGACTTGCGCAAGCTGGAGCGCTTCATCGGCCGCGGTCTGGTGCGCAAGCGTGCCGAGGGTTTCGACTACAAGGCGGCCGCCGCTGCCGTCCCTGATGAGCATCCCGAACGCCGCCACCAGCGTCAGTCCCAACCGCGCGATCATGGCCGGGGTGGACGGCATTCCAGCAACCAGCAGGGCCAGGACAAGCCCCGGCATGGCGCGCCCGGGCGGTCTTCCAAGGACGGTCGTGCCAAGTCCGGCGTGCGCGGCCTGTGGAACCGGCTGACGGGAAAGTGAGCGTGCTTCTCACTCCTTCTGCCGCCGCGCACGGGTGGATGCCTGCCCGGCCTGGCGCCGCAGATGCTCCATGAGCGCCTTCACGGCGTTGCTTTGGAAGCGATACGAGTTCCACATCATCGCGACGGTGCGCCGGGGCTTTTCGCCGGTGAAGGCGCGGTACACACGGCGGTCGCTGCTGTCGATCCTGCGCGCCATCTCCGGCACGATCGAAACGCCGTGATTGAGCGAGACCAGCTCCTGAACGGTGGTGAGCTGGCTGGTGCGTTCGATGGTGACGGGCTGCACGGATTTACGACGGCAGAAGCTCGCGATGTTGTCGGACAGGCAATGTGCCTCATTGAGCATGACGAAGGGAAAGGACTCCACCGCATCGATGGGCACATTTTTCAAGGCGGCCAGCGGATGATCCACGGGCACGACGAGGAGCAGTTCCTCGTCAAAGAGTGGCTCGACTTCGAGGTTCTTCGCCAGCAGCGGCAGCGCGAGGATGGCGAGGTCGATCTCGCCGTGGCTGCAGCGCTTGATGAGATTCTCCGTCGTGTCCTCCTGCACGATCACGGCGATGTCGGGATGCTGTTTGGCAAAGCTGCTCAGCAGCCCCGGCAGAAAGTAGGGCGCGATGGTCGGGATGGCACCAAGACGGATGCGTCCGCGGCGTCCGGCCTCGGAGAGCTCGGAAAAGGTGTCCTCCGTGAGTTGCAGGATGTGTTTCGCCCGTTCGAGCAGCAGCTCGCCCAGCTCGGTGAGCGCCACCTCGCGCGGTTTGCGCTCAAACAGCGGCTGCCCGAGCTGGTCTTCGAGTTTTTGGATGGCGCGGCTCAGCGCGGACTGGGAAAGATGCAGTTCCTCGGCGGCACGGGTAAAGTTTTTCGTCCGCGCCAGGGCCACAAATTGCTCAAGCAGGTGAAGGTTCAAATCGCCGCGCATGAAGCATGGTAGTGATGCGCCGTGTGCATCGCAAGCATTCAAACAATGCATTGGATGCATTGCCTGATTTCCGGCAAGAAATTGTCCACGTGGTCCATCCCCACGACCAACGACTCGAAACACCCACCAAACGCCATGAAAACATCCAACCTCAAGGCAGTGCTTGCCACGCTGTTGCTGGCTCCGGTAATCTCGACCTCCGCTCAACAACAACCCAAACCAGACAATACCATGCAAGACATCAGCAAATGCCCGGTGATGGGCGCGCCCGCGCCCGCCAGCCGTCACACAGCCGCCAGCGCCATGTCAAATCGCGACTGGTGGCCGAACCAGCTCAACCTCAGCATCCTTCATCAGAACTCGCCCAAGGGAAATCCGATGGGCGAGGGCTTCAACTATGTGGAGGAATTCAAAAAACTCGATTACGCCGCCCTGAAGAAGGACATCCAGGAGTTGCTGACCACCTCGCAGGACTGGTGGCCTGCCGACTACGGCCACTACGGCCCGCTCATGATTCGCATGGCCTGGCACAGCGCCGGAACCTACCGCGTCAGCGACGGACGTGGCGGCGCGGGTTACGGCACGCAGCGTTTCGCTCCACTGAACAGCTGGCCGGACAATGCCAACCTCGACAAGGCACGCCGCCTGCTCTGGCCGATCAAGCAGAAGTATGGAAACAAGATCTCATGGGCCGATTTGATGATCCTCACGGGCAACGTTGCGCTGGAGTCCATGGGCTTTCAAACCCTGGGTTTTGCTGGAGGCCGTGCCGATGTGTGGGAGCCGCAGGAGGACATTTATTGGGGGCCTGAAACCACCTGGCTCGGCGACAAGCGCTACAAGGACGAGCGCATGTTGGAGAAACCTCTCGCCGCCGTGCAGATGGGACTCATTTATGTGAATCCCGAGGGACCGAACGGCAATCCCGACCCGATCGCCGCCGCGAAGGACATTCGCGAAACCTTTGCCCGCATGGCAATGAATGACGAGGAAACGGTCGCGCTCATCGCCGGCGGTCACACCTTCGGCAAGGCGCATGGAGCCGGTGACGCGAAAAACGTCGGTCCTGAGCCTGAAGCTGCGCCGCTGGAGGAGCAGGGCCTCGGCTGGAAAAACAAATTCGGCAAGGGAAACGCCGGCGACACGATCACCAGCGGCCTTGAGGGCGCATGGACCAGCGCACCTGCCCGCTGGTCGCACATGTATCTTTCCAATCTCTACGCGTATGATTGGGAACTCACCACCAGCCCCGCCGGCGCCAGGCAGTGGGTGCCGAAGAATGGCGCGGGCAAAGGCACCGTGCCGGATGCGCACGACAAAAACAAAGGCCACCAGCCCATCATGTTCACCACGGACCTGGCGCTCAAGATGGACCCTGCGTATGGCAGGATCACGAAGCGCTTCCTGGAGAATCCGAAGGAGTTCGAGGAGGCCTTTGCCAAAGCGTGGTTCAAGCTCACCCACCGCGACATGGGACCGCTTGCCCGCTACCACGGCCCCGAGGTGCCGAAGGAAACCTTTGTCTGGCAGGACCCGGTGCCCGCCGTCGATCACGAGCTCGTCAACGCGCAGGACATCGCGAAGCTGAAAGCACAAATCCTCGACTCTGGTCTCAGCACCTCCGAGCTCGTTGCCACCGCCTGGGCCTCCGCGTCCACCTTCCGCGGCAGCGACAAGCGCGGCGGGGCCAATGGCGCCCGCATCCGCCTCGCGCCGATGAAGGACTGGGAGGTCAACAACCCCGCGCAACTCGCCAAAGTACTCGCCGCCTTGGAAAAAATCCAAAGCGACTTCAACAAGGCGCATGCCGGCACCAAAAAGGTCTCCCTCGCCGACCTCATCGTGCTCGCCGGCAATGCCGCCATCGAAGCCGCCGCGAAAAAAGCCGGTCACGATGTCACCGTGCCCTTCACCCCCGGCCGCACCGATGCCACGCAGGAGATGACCGATGTCGAATCCGTCGCTTACTTGGAACCGAAGCACGACGGCTTCCGCAACTACCTCGGCCACGAGCTTGACCGCCCCGCGCCCGAGAACCTCGTCGATCGCGCCCAGCTCCTCACGCTCACCGCGCCGGAGATGACCGTGCTCATCGGCGGCCTGCGCGTGCTCGGCACGAACACCGGCCATCCCGACCTTGGTGTGCTCACAAAGAACCGCGGTGCCCTCACCAACGACTTCTTTGTGAACCTCCTCGGCATGGACACCGAGTGGAAAGTCTCCCCGCGCTGCGAGCACTTTTATGAAGGCACCGACCGCAAGACCGGCCAGATGAAATGGATGGCCACCTCCGTCGATCTGGTCTTCGGCTCGAACTCCCAGCTCCGTGCCATCGCCGAGGTCTATGCCAGCGACGACAACAAGACCAAGTTCATCACCGACTTCATCGCCGCCTGGACCAAGGTCATGAATTTGGACCGCTTCGATCTCTCGAAGTGATCCGAAACACAAAACCCCGCCCAATGGCCCATTCCGGTGAAGTGCCGGGATGGGCTTTTTGCACATGCATTACCGCCCGGCCTTCTCCTTTTCCCAGAACGCGATCTCCGTGGCCACCATCAGGGCCATTGCTCCTCCACGATCATCGCGGCCAAGGATGGCAGTGCGGTCGAGGTAGTCGCGCAGGGAGTTCATCTTGCCCGTGCCGGTGCACACATCCACGAGCTGGCCGTCGGGACCGATGCGGCTCTTGATGGCCGTCCATGCCTTGTCCACCACCGGCTGCCACTCCTCCGCCTCCAGCCAGCCGCGGCGCAGGCCGCGCACAATGGCAAACGTGATCATGCAGGTGCTGGTGAACTCCCGGTAGCTTTCCTCATGGTCGATGACCTGATGCCAGGCACCGGTCGGATCTTGATGCCTTTTTAGGGCAGCCAGGTGGGCGTGGTAGCTTTGCAGGAAGGCCGCATGCTCCGCCGAGTCTGGCGGCAGTTGACTGAGTGAGAGCGAGAGGCCGAGCGCCGGGAAGCCGTTGCCGCGTCCCCAGGCAGATTCATCCAACGGCGAGTGGCGGTAGATGCCATCGGCACGCAGGCAGCGCTTTTCCATGAAGCGCAGGTGGCGCAGGCAGTGCTCAAAGTACTTTTTCTCCCCCGTCAAGGCGCCGGCCTCGGCGAGGATGGCGCAGCCCATGAAGACGGAGTCGCTCATCTCGCTGTGAAAGGGCATGGACTCCTTCGGCAGTCCCTGTGCGTCAAAGCCGTGGTCCGCCGCCTTTTTCACCAGCGCAGTCCATCCAGCATCCCTGCTCCGGCGGGCCAGTTCCGCAAAGACCAGGTGGCCCGAGATCGTGCTGCCGTTGCCGTTTGCAGGCATGGATTCCTTGCCGCCGTCTTTGTAGGGAACGCAGATTTTTTCAGCATCGCGCAAGGCAGCGTCATCGCCCGTCAGTTCCCCCAGCCTCATGCGACCGATAACCGCCAGCGCCGGGATGTAGGCGACCGGGTCCAGCTTGTGCCCATAGACTTCCGCCAGCTCCATTGCCACCGTGGCAGCGGACCTCGCCACGCGCCGCCGTATCTCAAGCCAGGCCGCGGAAGGCCGCGCGTTCACGACCGCCCGGGTCAATGCCTTATGCGCGTCGGCGGGCGTGCTCACGATGCATGGGATGGTCCCGGTGCCGCACGCCGCCGCCTCTCCCAAAGCCTTTGCCAGCGATGTCGCCGAGGCATCACCATCCGCAGCCACCAGTACCACGGCATCCGGCGCGTACATGCCGATCCAGCGCCACAGGTAGTGCGCCATGTCGTTCTCAGGCTGGTTGTAGGCGTTGCCAGCGGGCGGAAACAGCATCGGCTTCATCTCGCCGACTGTCGGGACGCCGGGCCTCGCGTCCGGCACTGCTGAAAGAGCGACTTGCTGGTTTTCAGCTGGTCGAAACACCTCCACCGCTCGTGTCACCGCTCCGACGGACTCCTGGCTTCCGTCCAACCCGCCCACCAGCAGCACTCGATGCTTTGTTGAGCCATGATTCAGGTGTTCCTCGCTCAGGAGGCATGGGATGGGCGTGCCTGCACGTGTCACTCCCACGGCGGAACGGATCATGCCCTCCAGTTCTGCTGAGGAAGAATGGGCAACGACGAAAAAGGCGGCGGTGGCGAAAAAGCGGGCTGTGACGGTCATGGTAGGGGAGCCGGTTGGTGCCCCGCTTCTAGGGGCCGCCCCATCACACGTCAAGCCACGGCTAGCGTCCCCGGGTCTTCATCGAGAGAATGCTCGCGCCATGGGTGACGAGGCCGCTCCCGCCGGTGATGATGCGGCGCACGGGCTCCCCGGTCTGGGGATCGGTCGTCAGCGGCGGATCACTCATCTTCTGCTGCACCTCGAAACGGCGCGGCTGCTCGTCGGGATTCGCGGGGATGGTTTCGTAAACGTAGGTGGCCATGGCTATGGACGGGGTTGTGGAAGGGGCTGAGTTGGGTTGTTGGGATGGGTTTTGGCTCAGGAACGCGTGACCGTTTCGTGCAGATTGAGCAGCACGCGGGCGATGTGGGTCCACGCGGCGAGCTCGGGCTGGTTCAAAGTGGCCGCGACAGGTGCGGCGCCGGTTTTGAGCAGCGCTTGGGCAGCTACGGGGTCTTTTTGATAATCGGCGAGGTGTTTGGTGAAGAGAGACGAAAGTGTCTTCATCTCGGCGGCGGTGGGTTGGCGCTGCAAGGCCTGCTGGAAGGCCCAGGTGATGCGTTTGGGGGCATCGCCATCGGTTTGGAGGATGCGGGCGGCGAAGGCGCGGGCGGCTTCGACATACGTTGGGTCGTTGAGGAGGACGAGGGCTTGCTGCGGGATGTTGGAGCGGTTGCGTTCGGCGGTGCATTCTTCGCGGCTCGGGGCGTCGAAGGCGAGCATCGACGGATGCGTGAAGCTGCGCTGCCACCAGGTGTAGAGGCCGCGGCGATACAGGCCTTCGCCGCTGTCGTTCTGCCACTCGCGCGTGGGGAAGTTGAGGTTTTCCCAGTATTTGGCGGGCTGGTAGGGCTTCACACTTGGGCCGCCGATTTTTGGCACGAGCAGGCCGGAGATGGCGAGGGCGTTGTCGCGCACGAGCTCGGCATCGAGGCGGAAGGCGCTCTGGCGGGCGCATTCGCGATTGTAGGGATCGGCGGCGGTGAGTTCCTTCGTCGAGGTGCTGACCTGCTGGTAGGTGTGGCTGGTGACGATGAGCCGGATCATGTGCTGGAGGTCCCAACCGCTGTCCATGAACTCGCAGGCGAGCCAGTCGAGCAGCGCAGGATTCACCGGAGGCTCGCCTTGAGCGCCGAGATCGTCGAGCACCTTGCTCAAACCGGTGCCGAAGAACTGCTTCCATAGGCGGTTCATCACATTGCGGGCGGTAAGCGGGTTCTCTTTGGAAACAAGCCACTGGGCGAGGTCGAGGCGCGTGAGGTCGCGGCCTTCGATCTTCGGTTTCGGCAGGTAACTGGGCAGCGCGGCCTTCACGACTTCGCCGCTTTCATCCATCCAGTTGCCACGCGGCAGGATGCGCACGGTGCGCTTGTTCGCATCGCTGACGGAGACGATGCACTTTGGCGCAGCGGCTTCGAAATCGGCTTTTTCTTTCTCGGTGGAGGAAAGCTGGGTGCGGAGGGCCGCGAGCTCGGGCGCGATTTGCTTGTAGGCATCGACGAGTTTTTGCTTCTGCGCCGCGCTGCGCTTGTCCGCAGGCGCTTTGAGGATGTCGGCGATCTCCTTCGCGGGCAAAGCGATGCCGGGAGCGCGAATTGGAGCCGGAGCCGTGGTCGCGTTGAGACGCAGGTTGGCGATCTCGTGATTGCCATCGTGCGCAAAGCTCAGCACGAAGGTGACGACAGCCTCCGCATCGGCAAGCGGCTGGGCGAGTTCGAGATAGAGCGACTGATCTGCGCCCGTGGCACCGAGCACGGCCCAGCCGTTGAGCTTTTGATCGGCGATGCCGTCGATGGCGTTCTTCGCCGGGAAGTTTTTCTGCTCAAAGGTCGCGGTAGCATGCGCGATGGGGAGTTTCTCGTGCTGCTTCTTGCGTCCGATGGTCAAGGCGACCTCGCTGAGCGCGAAGTTGCCATTCGAGGCGAGGCCGATGCCCGGTGATTTTTCCTTCAGCGCGTCCAAGCGGATGCCAGTGGTGCCTTTCGGCAGCTTCGCGGTGATCGTGTAAGTGTCCGTGCCGTCGTTTTGCTTCCGCTCGTCGCGTTTCTTGTCGATCGTGCCGCGTACGATGCCGTCCTTGTCGGCTTTGAGAGCGACGTTCTTCTTCGCGGAGGCGGCGGTGAGCGGCTTGAGCTGCTGCCATGTGCTGTTGGCGATCACGGCTTCGAGCGCCTTCTTTTCCCACTCGGATTGCGCGGAGGCGAGTTCCGGGCGCGGTTTGGCAAAGTCGGCCTGCAAGGCGGCGAGGCGTTTCGCGATGTCCGCCTGTTTCTTTTCGCCTTCGGTATCCAGCACTATCATGCCCGGCTCGCGTCGGCCGAGGATCGGCTCCTTGATGTCGGCGAAGAAAGCGCCGAGCTGATAAAAGTCGCGCATGGTGATGGGATCGAATTTGTGGTCGTGGCACTGGGCGCAGCCGGTGGTCTGACCCATCCAGGCGTTGCCGACGGCGCGGACGCGGTCGGTGAGCATGCGCTGCTCGTAGTCCTTGGCTTGTGCGCCGCCTTCCTCGGTGGTGAGGAGCAGCCGGTTGAAGGCGGAGCCGACTTTGGTCTCTTGATTCGCGCCCGGCATCAAATCACCGGCGATCTGCTCGATGGTGAAGCGGTCGAAGGGTTTGTTCTTGTTGAACGACTCGATGACGTAGTCGCGGTAAGGCCAGACGTTGTGCGGGTTGTCGCTGTGGTAGCCGATGGTGTCGGCGAAACGGACCTGGTCGAGCCAACTGATGGCCATGCGCTCGCCGTAGTGAGGGGATTTGAAGAGCTGGGCGACCAACGCATCGAGCTTTTGGTCGGACAGGTCCGACCCGACTGACAAGTCGGATGGTTTGGGAGGAAGGCCGAGCAGATCGAAGTAGAGACGGCGGATCAAGGTGCGGGCGTCAGCGCGTGGTGAAGGCTTCAAACCGATCTCGGTGAGGCGCTTTTGCACGAGGTGGTCGATGGGGTGCTGGCCGGCGGGGATGGCGGCTTTGACGGGCTTTTCATAGGCCCAGTGCTGCTGGTAGGCGGCGCCTTGCTCGATCCATTTTTTGAGGATGCTCTTTTGACGCTCGGTGAGCTTCTTGTGAGAGTCCGGCGGCGGCATGAGGTCGTCCTCGTCATCGGTGACGATGCGGGCGATGAGTTCGCTCTCGCTGGTTTTGCCCGGGACGATGGCTTTGGCGGAGATCGCTTCGTCGCGGAGGTCGAGACGCAGATCGGCCTCGCGATGGTTTTTGTCCGGGCCATGGCAGTAGAAGCAGTTGTCGCTCAAAATGGGCCGCACATCGCGGTTGAACTCGATTTTAGCCGGCACGGGCGGTTCGGCGGCGAAAACGGCCAGCGGGGCCAGGGATGCGAGGAGAAGGGTTTTGGTCATAAACAGGTTCATAGCGAGTACGAGCGGCCGGTATGGGATATTCCCACATCAGGCATGGCAAAATCCAGCGCGATCATGCCTGCGACGACACCGCATCAGACACCGGATACAGGATCAACTCTCCGGAGACATTTTTCGGCAAGGACGTGAGCAGCACGAAGGACGTGTCCGTGGCCGGATCGGCCCAGGCGAGCGTGCCGGTGGAGCCGCTGTGGCCAAAAGCACGGGCGGAACAGCCTTTGCCGAGTCCTACGGGCCCGACCATGAACCCGATGCCGCGATGCGCTGACAGCGTCGGGGTGTGATCACGAATCATGAGGCGTGCGGCGTCCTCACGAAGCACGGTGCCTTCGGGATGCAGGAAAAGGCGCAGAAACATCGCCACATCCGCTGCGCTGCTGTGCGCTCCACCCCAAGGCGCGCCGAGATTCCGCCAGTAATCGCTGTTCCAGTCCCATTCGCGGGCTTTCGGGTCGCCACCGCCGGCCTCGGGCGCGGCGTGCTCGGTTTGCATCGGCACCATGTCAGACTTCTTGAATTGGCCGAGGCCGAGCACGCTGCGTGTCATGCCGAGCGGGGTGAAAACATGCTGCTGCAGGAAGTCCGGTAGTGCTGTCTTCGTCACGCGCTCCACGATCTCGGCAGCGAGCAGGATGCCCATGCTCTGATAATGATACTGCGCGCCCGGAGCGAAGAGCAGGGGCGTGCGCATCGCACCCTTCACGAATGCCGAAAGTGGTGCGTGGCGTGAGCGCAGCTCGTTGTTGTTCTCCAACTGATCCGGCAGGCCGGAGGTGTGCGTGAGCAGTTGCTCGATGGTGATGTCTTTGCGCGCGCTTTCGTTGAACTCGGGCAGGTATTTCACGGCGTGGTCGGAGAGCTTCAACTCACCACGATCCACCAAAATCATCACCGGCAGAGCCACCGCGAGCGGTTTGGTGATCGAGCCGAGCAAGAACATCGAATCCGGCTCTGCTTTGCCGAACACATGCTGCGTCACCCGATCGCCACGGCGCACATGCAGCACGGCGGAATGCAGCGTGCCGTTGTCGATTTGAGTCTGGATGATCTGGAGGGCGGATTGCATGCGGGTGGGAGTGGCGCTGCGGCTTTTCGTCGCCGCGATGCCGGCGAGCAAGGCCATGAGTGAGCGACGGTTCATGCGCTTCAACGATTAAGTTCATTCATTACCGCCAGCGTCATCGCCTTGACGCCAAAGGTGATCGAGGGCGCGGGTTCGGGGCGGTAGAAGGGCGAATGCAGGCTCGGCAGCGCCTCGCCGGTCTTGTTCGCCTTCTCGATCTTTTCCGGTGCCACGGTGCCGATCCACGCGAGGAAGACGGGGATTTTCTCCGGTGTCATCGTGTAGCGGGAGAAGTCCTCGCCTGCCATGGTGGCCTTGCGCTCGATCACGCTGGCTTTGCCAAAGCTTTCGGCCCACACCTGGCTCACGCGCGCGGTGAGTTCGGGATCGTTGAAGAGCGATGGCGTGCCTGGACCGGTGAGTTTCACCTCCGGCATGAGATTCTCCGGCAATCCGGCCGCGAGCGCGTGTCCGCGGCAGATGCGTTTGATCGCTTCGAGCACCTGCGTGCGCGTTTCGGGGCTCGTCGTGCGCACGGTGAGGCCGAGTTCGACCTTGTCGGGAATGATGTTGTGCTTCGTGCCGCCGTTGAATTTGCCCACGGTGACCACCACCGGCTCTACGGGATGCAATTCGCGGCTGTCGATGGTTTGAAACGCCAGTACGATCTGCGAGGCGAGCACGATGGGGTCTTTGGTCGTGTTCGGCATCGCACCGTGGCCGCCGATGCCTTTGATGACGATGTCCACCGTGTCCGTGCTCGCCGTGGCCGGGCCGCTGGTGAAACCGACGCTCCCAGCGGGCAGTCCGGCGTCGCAATGCAGCGCGAGGCACACATCCGGCTTCGGGAAGCGCTTGAACAAACCGTCCTCGATCATCGCCAGCGCGCCCATGCCGCGCTCTTCGGCCGGTTGCGCGATGAAAACGAGCGTGCCCTTCCATTGACCTTTGAATGCGGCGAGCGCACGCGCGGCGCCGACCCAGCAGGTCATGTGCATGTCGTGACCGCAGGCATGCATGACGGAGACTTCGTTGCCCGCATCGTCCTTGGTCGTCGCTTTGCTGACATAAGGCACCGAGCCGATCTCACGCACGGGCAAACCGTCGAGATCTGTGCGCACGAGCACCGTTTTGCCCGGTCCGTTCTTCAAAACAGCGACCACGCCGAATCCGCCGACCTTTTCCGTCACCTCAAATCCCAGCGCGCGAATCTCCTGCGCCATCCGCGCACTCGTTTTCTTCTCCTGAAACGACAGCTCCGGGTTCGCGTGCAGGTGCTCGTAGAGCTGGATCAAGGATGGACGCTCCTTGTCGATGAACAAGTCCAGCGGTGGCTCAGCATGGAGGCAGGCTGAGCACGCGAAAAGAGCGAGAAGGTTAGGTTTCATGCAGGCCTAGCACAGTGAACGTAGGCATCGCAGTTTTTTACTCTCGTAATGAACAGGCTGGGCTTGCCTGCCTGACTTGGCGGCTAACGGATTTTTCATCGTCGCTTTTTCCCCACCTCTCGTCGGGGTGGTCCGGCCAGTTGGGCAATCTGTTTCTTCACCTGCTGTTCGGGGAGCGAGGCTCTCTTGTGCTTGGGTTCTCCATCCGATGTTGGCACCAAGTTCTTCCAAAGTGCGCATGCGATTTCCAGGTTTTCAGGGAATCCGGGAGGCTCTTCGGAGAAGTCAGAATCCCCGGAGATGAACGGCTGAAACAGCGGGCTGCCATGCTCCTGGATAAAAAGTTTGCAGTAGTCGAACACGTCCTTATCTGGTGGCGGGTGTGGGGGATCGAAGAGCGTTTCCTCCAGCTTGTGAAGTTTTTCTCCATCGCGGAAGGGAACCTCAATCCAGAGCTTCGGATAAGGACGTCCGCCGAGAATGCCTTTGAGTTCCTCGCCCCGCTCTGCGTGGACAGCCGGTTTGTCATGCGACTTGTGCCCTGTTCCTGCCACCATCAGCGCGGTTTCGACGGAGATCACAAACTTGCGCGGCGAAGCGTGCTTGCTGAGGCGAAAGCCGCAATCGATGCTGGGGCCGACAAAGTCCTCCATTTCTTGCGTGTTGTTCCTGCCATGCCGGAGGGTGAGCATGGTGTTGCCGACCGGAAAGCCGGCCAACCATGCAGCTCCTTTGAGGTCGAGCTTCTTGTCGGCTTCCTTTACGACTTCACGATAGTGGGAAATGGCGTCGCGGAAACGGCAGAGGTGGCTGCTGACCTGCCGGTGGTCGGTGATCTCCGTAACGAACACAATTTCATCTCCCAGCGTTTTCCAAAGGCGCGGAGATGGCTCGTTGGACTGGTAGCGATTTGCGAGTTGGATGGGGAACTCGCTGAAGAAGCGGTAAAGAGTGGGCAGCCAAGGCTGCACCTCGCTCGGACGGCTGGATTTGAAGGCCGTAGAACCGGCGATGTCCACACTCAAAAAGAGGCGGAGGCATTTGCGCAAATGTTCCGCCGAGCCGTTCAAGCCAGTTTCATCCTATTTTGCCATTTTGCTACTTCACCCTCAAGGCCTCCAGAACGGCGGTCAGGTTGCGCAAGCTCGTTCAGAAGGGGTTCAAAATCAGGCCGGTAACCTTGGGGCAGCACCTGCGGTCTCGAAGGCTGGTCTTGAAATTGACCCAGGTTCAGGCCGCTGAACGTCTGAACACTTTGCGCGAACACTATGAACGTTGGGAACGTGACGAGGTGGCTCCGACGGCCTCCTTTTGGCCACGCCTCATCGGTTTCCTCGGCTCGTATCCGGTGGCTGTCCAAACCCCGGCTGACCAAGTCTTGATGGCTCGAAGGATCATGGGGTTGAGCCAGTTTGCCTTTGGTCGGAGGATTCAGGTCATCGCGAAAAATGTCCGCGAATGGGAGCACGGCGTGGCGAAACCCTCCCCGGCCATGCTCGCAAAAGTGCAGCAACTGGTGACTGACACTCCGGTTGTCGGACTGGCAGCCGTGTGATAGTCATCGGCCCGTGAAGGATTCAGGCACCTCTCTTATCACGGACAAAGCCTCTCTGATGGCACTCATCACGGGAGCAGTCACTGGGCTTTCGGTGGCGCTCTTTAGAAGTTCCATTGTGACCATACCTGGCTTTATCGCCGGCACGCAGCTTCAACTCGTTTTGATTTTGGCGCTGTCGGTGATCTCAGCGCTGGTGACCGTAATTCTTGCCCGGAAGGAGTTCACGTCACGGTTCCATGCGCCGGGCGAGGCGGGCCGCCTTGGTATTCAAGCGGGTGTCTTCTGCGCTCTATGGGCGGGAGCAGTCCTTACCGCGTTGGCAACATGGGACGCCAGCGGGGCGGACAGCGCCTCTCTGGATCGGGCACTGCGCTCGCGAATGTGGCTTGTCTTTTCGGTCAGCCTCGCAGCCCTGCTTCCTAGCGTGCTGTGTGGTTTTGTTGGAGGGTTGATCGGGGGGCAGGTAGCTCTCAGGAACTGGACGGCCGCTTCGGCGGACACGTTGCCAGCGATTTTTCCCTGGCTGCGATGGGTCAAAATGGGGGTCTCCGTGATGGCGGCACTCCTTCTGGCGTCTCCCATCTCATTCCTCGGTCGAGCTCCGGTGATTGACCCACCTCCTGTGGTCGCGGCTCCTTCCATTGCTCCAGTTCCACCGGCCCCCCCGCCGTTTCGCTATGATCCGCCCAAAGACATCAAGTCGGCCAAGATCGGCGAAATCCAACCGGACTTCACCAAAGTCATCCCTCAAGTGCAGAGGGATTGCCCCGTTGCCCTGTCGCCAGACGACGTGATGGTCGCTTTTGGAGATGCGGCCGGATCGCAGCCCGCGATTGGCATTTTCGATCTTCATCGGTTCACCAAAACCGCGTCCATTCAGGTTCCTGCATTTCCTCATGGGAATCTGTCCTGGTCTCCTGATCAGAAATCCATCGCCTGCACGATTGGCGAAGGAAAGTCGCGCCGTGTGTGGATTTTGCGAATTGCCGAAAGCAGGGCCATCGAGTTACCGCGTCCGCCTGGAAGAGACGTGCCGGGAGGTGATCTCCACTGGTGGCAGGCTGGAGAACTTGCCTTTTTTCCTGATGATGAAGCCCCTCTGGCTTTCGATCTCGACAAGCTCGTGCTATTGCCGTTGGAAGATTCCCCGGCATACAAGAAGCTCGACGACATCAGCAAAAGGCTTTGGAAGGAAGGCTCAAGGGAGACTTGGCCGGGCCAGACGCATTGGAAGCTCGGAGTGCGCACCCTGATCACATCGGCTGTTCCGCCGTCGCGCCGTGAACCAGACGGCCCCTGGCAGTTGTCCGGCCAGAGTGTCTGTGCCTTCACACACCCCAGCGTGCCCATCTCCTTTGGTCTCAAGTCTTTTGGCGTGGACGAAGGCGACAAGATTCTTTGCTCAGATGATGGCTCGAAGCTGATGCGCCTCATGAATGGAAAGATCGAGGTGACTTTCATGAAGCAGACGACCTGCCCCGACCTCGTCTTTGAAGTGGAGATGCCGTTCCCGGTCGATGAGATTGAAAACACGGGTTGGAGCACTCAGGTCAAAGACAAGCAGCTTTGCCTGATGATCTACGCCCCTCTAAAGAATCCGCTAAATGATCGAGTGGTTGGGCCGGACTACAATCAAGTGCGTGCGCTCGCCCGCTTGCTGGAGTGGAAGGGCCGCCAGGGTGTTTTTATCGTTCAGACCCATGATGGCAGTGTCCAGGCAGGCGATGTGGCCTCAAGCCTTCACTATTGGGAACCTGGAAACATGTCCGAGTGGAAACCTGAGACCACCCGCAATTGGTGGACCACCATCAAAACGGCTAGCTCGCCACTTCCTGCCAAGCTTCCCGAACTTCCCACGCCTCAACTCTTGGACTTAACCCAGGGCACGTCCGTGATGATTGTGACGAAGGCCATCGAGAAGCCCCACGAGCCGCCTCCTCAGAAAGTGACAGAGGTCGCACCGCCACCTCAGCCTCCTGCGCCCCCTCCTCCGCCAGCCATCTCGGCAAGTGATGTGAAAGCGTTTGTCTCTGAGCATCATGCCAAAGCCTCAAAAGGCGACCTTCAAGGCATGATCGCAGACTATGAAGCGATGGTGGACTTCCTCGACAAGGGCTTGCTGACGAGAGATGCGATTGGTGCTGACGAACAAGCGCATCGAGCCAAGTGGCCAGTGGGCAGCGAAAAGATCATTGGTGAGATCCGCATTGTCCAGGAAGGCGGACTTTGGCAGGCAGAATACACGATCGAGTTCTACAACGAAAACGAAGCCGGTGAATGGCACAAGGGGCGTGCAGACCTCACGCTGCGACTGAAAGAGGCTGGGAAGACGCTCTCCATCACGTCGCAGCGGGCCAAGGTCTATGATGTGACCAACAGTAAGCAGTCACCGAAGGCTCCGGCTGCTGGAGCCGCACAACAACCACAGGGCGTGCCGATTAGCGTTCCCAAGCCTTGCTTTGTCGCAGTCACTCGTGCCAAGGATTTGGGGCAAATCGAGTTCACCGATGAGATCAGTTTCGCGGGAACCCTCACCTGGCATCGAACGTATCGCGAACTCTCACCAGATGGGAAGGTCGTGAATGTTTGCCGCGCCATCTATGAAGGCAATGGAGGAGTGCTTCCCAACCGGCAGGGTGCCCGCATCTACGTCGGCTCTCAAGGCTGGCACAGAACCATGGGGACACCGGCATTTGTTCGTCTGTGCGAGCGAAGCGCGGCTGCTTTGGTCGGCAGGGAGTTCATCTTTCAGTTCACCCAAAATGGGATGATCGAGTCGAACACCGGCACCACTTTCAAGCTGGTGAAGTAGATGGGGAAAGCCTTCCCCTCGCGGCGACTTCGTGGGCCGCTCCCCCTTCGAGCGGGGAGGTTTCCCCGCAACGCCCCTCACTTTCGACACGCCTCGGCACGCTCGATCTTCGGTCCAGCTCACGCCACCGCTGTTCTTGGTGCATCAGTGATCGCAGGCGCCGCCTTCCATAACGCTCTGGCAGCGTTCACCCATGCACGTGTGCCCTCCCCCACCGCCAACGGCCCGTCTGGCATCGGCTCCTTCTTCGTCCGAATGGCAGACCAGCCGTTGCCCCGGCCTCCCTTGGCCGTGCCACCGATGCCGGATGCAGGGCCAGTTCCTCCCCTCCTTTCCACGAGGACTGGCCCATGCTCCGTCACCGGCCACGCGGGAGCACGAGTTCCGAGAAGAACCTGTGCTCCAACCGTTTGATCCAGAAAGTGCTTCATGAATGGCGCGAGCCCCGTCATGATGCCTTTGAGGGTCGTAACGTCTGGAGCCTGTTCAACGCGTTCACCGAGTCCCTGAAAGACGGAAACCTCGCCGAACTGCCCAAACGCACCGAAGCCCTCCATGGCCTTCTGGACACTCACGTCGGCCTATCCGCGTGAAAAGCGAAGCTCTTCTTCTTTGAAGGGGAGCTTTTCTTTAGCTGTGGCGACAGTCATTCGAGCCACTTTGATAAGAAAACATGTTTAAACCGAAATCGCCATAGCGTCATTTAGAACGCCGCAACAAGTGACTCCGGGCACTTATTGCGGCGTTCAATCAGCAATAGAGAGATGGACGGCTCTCAGTTTGCCTTCTTGGGATGGCCCAAAACATCATCCTTGGTGGAAACCGCAATGGCGACGACCTGGTCGATGAGTTCCTGCTTCACTTTGAAGTCCTTTAGGGTGCCCACGAGGTTCTCAGCGATGGCGTTAAAATGCTCTTCGGTGAGGCCCATGCCTTCGTGCGCCTTGCGCATATCCTTGCCGGTCCACGGCAACGGGCCGCCAAAGGCGAACGACAAGAACTCCTTCTGCTTCCGGCGCTGCTTGTCCATGCTCACGTCGGCAAAGAAGTCATTCACCCGCTTGTCGGCCAGCACTTTGACGTAAAACGCGTCCACCACGGCGTCGATGGCCGCCTTGCCGCCGAGTTTTTGATACAGGCTGTCCTCGCGGGCCTTCAGCCATTTCGTTTTGCATGCTTCTTTCGCAAAGGACCACTTGCGGCCCTCATACTCGGCGGTGATCGCCGGATCGGCGGGTTTGCCGGTGACAGGGCAGACGGTATTCGTGGCGGACTCGGAGGCAACGGCGGCCGGATCGGCGGCGAGCGCGGCATGTACGAGCAGGGTCATCACGACGGTGATGGTTGCGAGGGAGGTCAGGATCAGCTTCATGGTTGGAGGTTGATTAAACATGCACAGTGGATGCTACTTATGCGCGAAAGATATGCTTCGTTGCCCACATTTTGCGCCGCCATCGAGCAACAAAGGCACACTGGAGGCCAACATATGCCCATGGGTCTGCCCGTTGTTAAAGTTGCATCAAGGATGCTTCTTTGAGCTCCAAGGCGGCTTTCCGATGCGAGTTTAACAACATTCAACATTCGCCTGGAGGTGCCCGCCATGTCTTCCCCTGCTTCTCTCGCCAAGGAAACGCCGATTTGCTACCACCTGGCCCCGGACAAACGGCTGCTCGACGCGGGTTGTGCGGCGCATGGATGCTCGCACGCGGTGCCGGGCAGGTTTTCCGGACCGGACATGCCTCCCTGTCTCATGGGCGTGCAGCATCATACGGTGATTGACCTCGGCAAGGTGCGACGCGTGGCGATGATGGTGACACCCCAATGCGGCGGGGACTTTAAAGACGAGGCATGGGAGGCGCTCTCCACCATCCGTGCCATCCTGCGCCAGCAAGGTGAGCCGATGGAGGTGACGATGCAGACCGTGTTTCTGCGCTCCCGGGAGGATGTGCCGACGGCGGAGCTGCTTTTCGAGGCCTGTTATGGTGAAAAGATGCCGTTGACGCTGTTTGTGGTGCAGCCGCCTTGCGAGGGGCGTGGCATCGCGATCGAGGCCTGGGCGGTGGGCACCACTCATGCGAAGGTGGAGCACCATGACGAACATCTGGTGACGGTGGAATATGACGGCCTGCGATGGATTTATGCCTCCGGCGGTTCGTTGCATCGCGAGGGCCGGACGGCCTACGATCAGTCATTCGAGGCCTTTGAAAATCTCCAGGCGGCGCTGCGGCGCGGTGGCGCGGCTTTTGAGGACGTGGTGCGAACCTGGCTCTACCAGGGCTGCATCACGGAGGAGGTGGATGGTGTGGAGCGCTACCGCGAGCTGAACCGCGCCCGCACGGACTTCTTCGCCGGTATTCCTTTCGACAACCGCCCGGTGCCCACGCTGCATCGCGGGCAGGCGGTTTATCCGGCTAGCACGGGCATCGGCACGCTCTGCCATGGGCTCATCACGGCCTGCATGGCGCTGCACACAAAGCGCGATGACGTTTTCCTTCTGCCGTTGGAGAATCCGCTGCAAACCTCCGCCTTCGATTATCCGAAAGAGTATTCGGTGAAGAGTCCGAAGTTTGCTCGTGCCATGGCGGTGCGCACAGGGGAGGACGTGACGATCTGGATTTCCGGCACGGCGAGCATTGTGAACTCGGAGACGGTGTACAAAGGCGATGCCGTCGGCCAGACCGAGCAGACGCTCACGAACATCGAGAAGCTCATCGCACCGGAAAACTTCGCACGGCTGGGCTGGGCTGACGCCGGAGCCACGCTGGCAGATCTGGCGAAAGTCCATGTCTATGTGAAACACGCCACGGACTATGAAAAGGTGCGTGCCGTGTGCGAGCGGCGTCTGGGCCGCCTGCCCGCGATCTACGCGGTGGCGGATGTGTGCCGCCCGGACCTACTCGTGGAGATCGAGGGCGTGGCCTTCTCCCGTGTGCGCAAGCCAAACTCTGAAGCCTGATGCCCCGCCATGAAAATCATCGCCCTCTTTCTGGTCTTCGCGGCAGCAGCACTCGCGACTGAAGCCATCGTCTATGAAGCTGGACCACTTGTGATGCGGTCCGGCGAAAGTCTGAAGCCGCATGAACAGGTGGACGCACTCGTCCTAGGCCGACTGACGGAACTGGGAATCAAACCGTCGAATCTATGCTCGGACACGGCATTTCTGCGCCGCGCTTTCCTTGCAGTGATCGGCACTTTGCCCACAGAGGCGGAGGCGCGCGGCTTCATCGCCGCGAAGCAGCCGGACAAGCGGGCGCAGCTCATCGAGGTGCTGCTGCAGCGGCCTGAGTTCACGGATTTCTGGGCGATGAAGCTCGGCGAGCTGCTGCGCGTGAAGGCGGAGTTTCCCATCAAGCTGTGGCCAAACGCGGTGCAGGCCTACCACCGCTTCATCCACACCAGCGTGCGGGAAAACAAGCCGCTGCACATCTTCGCGCGGCAATTATTGCTCGCGAACGGCAGCAACTTCCGCGAGGGCGAGGTGAACTTTTACCGTGCGATGCAGGATCGCAGCCCGCGTGGCATCGCTGCCACTGTGGCGCTCACCTTCATGGGCGAGCGGGCGGACAAGTGGCCGGAAAAGAAGCTCGATGCGCTGGCGGGCTTCTTTACGCAGGTGGCGTTCAAATCGACCGCCGAGTGGAAGGAGGAGATTGTGTATTTCGATCCCACAGCGGACAAAGATGGCCTCACCAAGAAGGCGATTTTCCCGGACGGAAGCCCTGCGGCGATCCAATCGGGCCTGGAGGACCCGCGCATCGTTTTCACCGACTGGCTGCTGCGGCCAGAGAATCCCTCGTTTTGCCGAAGCTGGTCCAATCGCATCTGGAGCTGGCTCATGGGCCGCGGCATCGTGCATGAGCCGGATGACTTCCGCGTGGACAATTTGCCGTCGAATCCTGCGTTGCTGGCCTATCTCGAAAAAGAGTTCGCCTCATCGAAGTGTGACATGCGGCATCTCTTCCGCGTCATTCTGAACTCACAGGTCTTCCAGCTCTCCAGCATCCCAGCGCAGGACACGCCGGAGGCAGCGGCAAACTTCGCGCACTACCCACTGCGCCGACTGGAGGCAGAAGTGCTCATTGATGCGCTAAACCAGATCACCGGCACGCGCGAGGATTACAGCAGCCCCATTCCTGAGCCCTTCACCTTTATCCCGGAGAATGTGCGCGGCATCGCCCTGGCAGATGGCAGCATCACCAGCTCGTTTTTGGAGCTTTTTGGCCGTCCGCCGCGTGACAGCGGCCATGAGACGGAGCGCAGCCGTGACACCAGCCCTTCCCAGCGTCTGCACATGCTGAACTCCAGCCATGTGATGAAAAAAATCCAGCAATGTCCTCTCGTCACCGCTGCCACGAACAGCGACGGCACTGAAGCGCTGGCGGACAGAATCTACCACACCGTGCTCTCTCGTCCGCCCTCCGCGAAGGAGCTGGAGACGCTGAAAGCCCATGTCACCGCCACCTACGGCGGCGGCAGTTCGCTCGCTGCGGACATGGTGTGGGCGCTGGTGAATCAGCCAGAGTTTTTGTTCAACCATTAACCCCATCCTGCTATGAACACGACTTCTCTCCCCTCACGCAGCACCGCACGCGATGTCGCCCGCGTCGCTCATACACTCGGCGGTGCGCCGTTTTCACGCCGCGAGGCCCTGCGCCGCGCGGTCTATGGCTCCGCCGGGCTTTTGCTCATGGAGCCCTTTGGCATTCACGCCGCTCCACGTGCCGCCGCCATCGCCAAGGAAGGCAAGGCGAAGTCCGTCATTCAAATCTGGCTCTGGGGCGGCCCCTGCCACATCGACACCTTTGATCCGAAGCCCGAGGCGGGCCGCGAGTACTCCGGTGCTCTCGATGCGCCTATTGAGACAAACATCAGCGGCATCCGTATCGGCCAGCTTTTGCCCGAACTGGCGAAAAACGCGGATAAATACTCGCTCATCCGCAGCATGACGCATGGCAACAACGGCCACGAGACCGCCTCCTACCTCGTGCAGACCGGCCGTTCCTCCGAGCGCGATGTGTTTCCCGGTCTCGGTGCGGTGGTGTCGTATTTCAAAGGCTACGACGCTGGCTACAAGGGCCTCATTCCGCCCTACGTCGTGCTCACAGAGCCTCAGGGCCGTTTCAGTGAGGCCGGCTTTCTCGGGCCACGCTACAAACCCTTCGCCACTGGCGGTGATCCTTCACGCACGCCCTTCGCAGTCGAAGGCATCGTCACGCCGGACATCACGGAGGAGCATCAAAAAGAGCGCAGGAAGCTCATGAGAAGCCTCAACACGCTCGGTGGTTCGCTGCCGGGGAATGCCACGCTGAAAACGATGGTCGAGTCCGAGCAGCAAGCCTACGAGCTCATTCTCGGCGACTCCGGCAAGCTCTTCGACCTCGCGCAGGAGAAGGATGAAATGCGTGACCGCTATGGTCGCAACACTTTCGGCCAGAGCTGCCTCATGGCACGCCGCCTCGTCGAAAAAGGCGTGCCTTACATCACCATCAACTACAAGGGCTGGGACACGCACAAGCAGCACTTTCAGATCATGAACCGCAAGCTGCCGGAGCTCGACCAGGGAATGGCCGCACTGCTCACCGATCTTTACGACAAAGGGCTACTGGAGAGCACCATCGTGTTCTGCACCGGAGAATTCGGCCGCACGCCAAAAGTGGCGAGCGAATCACCCTGGAACGGCGGCCGCCATCACTTCGGCGCGTGCTTCTCCAGTCTGCTCGCGGGCGGTGGCTTCAAAGGTGGCCAGGTGCTCGGCAAATCGAACGCCACCGGCGAGGAGGTGGCCGAACGTCCTGTGTATCCCGCCGATCTCATCGGCAGCATCTACGGCCAGCTCGGTATTCCCGCCGATGCCCCCCTGCCGCATCCGCAAGGCACGCCAACGACAGTCGTGCCCGGTCAGGAAGAGCAGGTGAAAATGGCCGGGCTGCTCAAAGAACTCGTGTGATTCATTTTATGAAAACCCGCTTCATTCTTCACGGCCTTGGCGGGATTGCTCTCGCCACCAGCGGATTGCACGCCCAGCCCGCACCCCGCATCGGCTTTGTCTATCCCGCCGGCGGGCAGATCAGCACCACTGTCGAGGTCATCGTCGGTGGGCAGTATCTCGATGAAAACACCGAGGTCATCTTCTCCGGCGAGGGTGTGACGGGAAAATGCCTCGTTCATGACAAAATCCCCTCCGCCCAGGTCGTGGACGACTACCGCGACCGCCTGCGCGAGGTGCAGCAAAAGCTGCGCGATGGCCGCCGCGCCGGCGAGGTGCCTGCGGACCAAAAACTCGCATACATCCGCAAGCTTTTGAGCGAATCCGACCTCTCCGAGCAAAAGCTGCGCGTCATGGTCGAGTACGACCGCCGCCGCAATGACCCGAAGCAGCAGCTCAACAACCAGATCGGCGAAACCGCACGACTGCGCATCACCATCGCCGAGACTGCGGAGCCCGGCACACGCCATTTGCGCCTGCGCACACCTTCAGGCCTCAGCAATCCCATGCGCTTCGTCATCGGCCAGCTTCCCGAGGTACTTGAGGCCGAGCCTCAACGTGAGTTTGACCTCGAAAAATATCGTGGCGGCATGGACTCGATGAAGCAGGAAAAAGTGCCCACGCCCACCGCCCGGCTGCCCGTCACACTCAATGGCCGTATCATGCCCGGCGAGGTGGATGAGTTCACCTTCGAGGCAAGAAAAGACGAGCGTGTCGTCATCGCCATGCACGCACGCAGTTTGATCCCCTACCTTGCCGATGCTGTTCCGGGCTGGTTTCAGAGCGTGGTGAGCCTGCACAATGCCGATGGCTACGAGGTCGGGTATGCCGATGGCTACCGCTTTGACCCTGACCCCGTGCTTTTCTACAAAATCCCCGCCGACGGCCTCTACCGCATCCGCGTGCATGACTCGATCTACCGCGGTCGTGACGATTTTGTGTACCGCATCCATGTGGGTCAGATTCCCTTCCTCACGGGCATTTCGCCGCTCGGAGCAACGGCGGGCGAAAAAGTCGAGATCACCTTCCAGGGCGGAAATCTCGGCTCCGACTTTAAACAGAGCTACGAAGCCCCGAAAGAGCCAGGAATCGTGCTTTTGCATGCCAAAGCCGGCGGACAGCGCTCCAACGCGATTCCCTTCCAGATCGACAACGTGCCGCAGGAGCGCGAACGCGAGCCGAACAACACGCTCGGCACCGCGCAGATGCTGGAACCACCAATGATCGTCAATGGTGTCATCGAAAGCACCGGCGAGGCCGATTTCTACCGCGTGAAGGCCAATGGTGGGCGCGAGATGATCTTTGAGATCTTCGCGCGGCGGCTTGGCTCGCCCGTGGATGCCTCCCTCACTGTCTTTGACCAGAATGGGAAACAGGTGGCCTTCAATGACGACCATGAGGACCTCGGTAGCGGCCTCACCACGCATCATGCCGACTCCCGCATCAGCATGAAGATGCCTCCCGGCGGCAGCGCCTTCATCCGAGTCACCGACACGCAGGGTCAGAGCGGCCCGACCAATGCCTACCGGCTCAAAGTGCGTGCCGCAGACCCCGCGTTCGCGCTGCGTGTGACGCCCTCCTCCCTGAACGCCAAGCCCGGCGGTGCCGCCCGCCTCACCGTGCATGCACTGCGGGATGGCGGCTTCACCGGACCGATCATACTCACACTCAAAGATGCGCCATCAGGCTTTGCCATGCATAATGCCACCATCCCCGAAGGCCAGGACAAGGCGGATGTCTCCATTGCCGTGCCATCCGGCACCGATCTCGAAAGACCCATCGTTCTCACTGTCGTCGGAAGCGGTGGCGAGTCACCCAACACCTTTGTAGCCACCGCCGTGCCCGCCGAGGACATGATGCAGGCCTTCATCTACCGCCATCTCGTGCCGGTGGACGCGCTGCTCGTCGATGTCCGCACCCCACCGCCACCACCGGAGAAGCCCACACCTTGATTTGAATCCCATCAACAACCCCGACACGATCATGAAGCGCTGCATCACCCTCCTGAAGTTCACCGAGAAAGGTTCCGCCCACATCAAAGAATCCACCTCACGCGCCCACGCCTTTGACGCGCTCGCCGAAAAGTCCGGCGTGAAGGTCGAAGGCCAGTTCTGGACCATCGGCCACTACGACGGTGCGCTCGTCCTCGCCGCTGACAGCGAAGCCAAAATCCTCCACCTCCTGGCCTCCCTCGCCGCCCTCGGCAACGTGCGGACAGAAACGCTGCAAGCCTTCACCGACAAGGAGTTCGACGCCATCCTGAAGGCGTGATGCTTCATCAAGGCTGCCAACGCAGCTTCAGACGCCTCCATCGCCCATCGCCAGGGAGTCCTCTGGTGTGATGGTTCTCGCACCGCTGGCGTCCTTGAGCTTGCGGCTGTGGATGTTGATCGTGATTTTGAGGAGCAGGGTGTAGATCATGAAGCCCAGCGCCCAGATGCCGGCGGTGATTTTCCATTCGGTGAGGCTGGGGCGGTATTCGACGATCTCGTGCAGGGTGCTGGGGATGAAGGCGGGAATGATCATGCCCATGCCTTTTTCGATCCACAGACCCACGAAGGCGAGCAGGCAGGCTGTGTTCAGGAGCAAGGGACGGCGATTGATCCTTGGCTGCATGAAGAGGATCACTGCGACGACGGTGAACACGATCGAGGTCCAGATCCACGGCACCAGCTCATGATAGCCGTGCAGGCCAAAGTAGAGATACTTCGCGGCGCCGGTGTGGCTGCCGCCGGTGTAGAACTCGACGAAGATCTCGGAAACGACCATGAGCAGGCTGATGAGGATGGTGATGCGGACGATGCTCACGAGCGTGCGGATGGCTCCCTCACCAAACATGCGCCCGGTTTGCCAGCGGATGATCTGGATGGCGACGATGATGAAGGCGGGGCCGCTGACGAAGGCGCTGGCTAGGAAGCGCGGGGCGAGCAGCGCGGTGTTCCAGAAGGGCCGACCACCCAGTCCGCAGTAGAGGAAGGCGGTGACGGTGTGGATGCTGATGGCCCAAACGATGCTGAGGAACACAGCGGGCAAATACATCTTTGCCACGGGCGGCTGAGCGCGGAAGCGCTTATAGAGCAGGTAGCCGCAGATATAGACGTTGATGGCGAAATAGCCGTTCAGCACGATGACATCCCAGGTGAGCATGGAGACGGGAAAGTTGAACTTCCCGAGGCCGGGCATCATGTGCCAGAAGCGGTAGGGCCGACCGAGATCGCACACGACGAACATGATGCTCATGATGATGGCGGCGATGGCGAGCAACTCGCCGATGATGACGATGTCGTGCATCTTTTCGTCATGATAAAGGTAGGCCGGGATGACCATCATGACGCCACCAGCGGCCAGGCCGACGAGGAAGGTGAAGTTTGCGATGTAGAGGCCCCAGGAGACGTGGTCGCTCATGGCAGTGAGGGCCATGCCATCGCGCACCTGGACGGCCCAGGCGTTCGCGCCGACGAGGAAGACGGCGGTGAGCAGCGTCATCCACACATAAAACTTCCAGCCACCCTCGACGGACTGGCTGAAGGCGTTCCAGGCAAAGCGGAGATACTGCCGCCATTCGGGCACGGGCGTGGCGGGCACAGGGATGACGGCGGGATCACTCATCGAAGAAGTAGAAGAATTGAGGTTTGAGGCCGAGTTCCTCCTTGAGGACGAAGACGCGCTTGTTTTCGAGCACGTAGCGGACCTCGGAGGCGGGATCATTGAGATCACCAAAAACGCGGGCACCGGTGGGACATGCCTCCAAACAGGCTGGCAGGCGGCCATTCCGCGTGCGGTGCAGGCAGAAGGTGCATTTCTCCATCACGCCCTGCGGACGGATGCGGTTGCTGAGGTAGCTTTGATCCGGATTGATCTCAGGGGCGGGGATTTGCGGCTTCTGCCAGTTGAAGCGGCGGGCGTGATACGGACACGCGGCCTCGCAGTAGCGGCAGCCGATGCACCAGTTGTAATCGACGACAACGATGCCGTCTTTTTCCTTCCAAGTAGCCTCGACCGGGCAGACATCGACGCAGGGCGGATGCTCGCACTGCTGGCACTGCACGGGCATGTAGTATTTGTCCGGCTGCGGCACGGGATGGTCGTAGTGGACGTTGCCTTTTTCGAAGTCCATCGAGCCTTTCGTCATCTCAAAGACGCGGATGTAGCTCTGGTGGGAGGGGCGGTCATGATTGTTCTCCAAATGGCATGCCTCGGCGCATTTGCGGCAGCCGTTGCAGATGGAAAGATTGAGCGCGTAACCAAATTTCACGCCTTCCTGCGGCTTAGGGTCGCTGATGGTCACATCGGCTCCGTATTGCTCTTTGGCCTCTTGGGTGAGGCGGGTGATGACGGTGGCGATTTCGTCTTTGCTGAGCTCCTTATAGTGCTTTTGCAGGAACTCATCCATCGAGGTTTCTTTGGTCAGCTCGGTGAGCGGCGCGAGCGCTTTGGCATACGCGGCGACGCCGAGTGTGGCTCCGAGACCCTTCAGCACGGCGCGGCGGGTGGAGCCGTCATCGCCGGGAGGCGGCGATGCGTTGGTAGAACCTCCGGAGCAGGAGCAATTGCCGCCGCAGGGTGTTTTGGGTGATGCAGGTGCGGGATCGTTCATGGCTCAATGCTCTGCGGGGACGTTGGGAACGGAAATGCGGTCGCGTGGCGGCAGCACGGGTCTCACAAGGGGAAATTCAGGATGATGCGGGTCGTGGCAGTTGACGCAGTTGTTGCGCACGCGTGGACCTTTGCTGAGATCCCAGTGGCCGTTCATGCCGCCGTGGCTGCCGTGGAGGTAATCACGCATCGCCGTGCCGTGGCACTGGGCGCAGAGCGTCATCACATCGGGGAAGGCTACGCTGCGTCCATCGGCGAGATGGAGCGCGTCGTAGTCTTTCGCGTTGTGGCAGCTCAGGCAGGTTAGATTGCCGTGGGCGTAGCTGAGGCCGCGATGGGCCTGGAAAAGATCGTGCGCGGTGTTGCGCATGGTGTTCGGTGTGGTGGTGCTGTGGCAGGTGCTGCATGCGGCGGTGATGGCGCGGCCTTGCGCATCCTTCAGGCCGGTGTCGAGCCTCGGCGTGGGCGGGCCGGGTTTGATGGCCACGAGATGCTTCTCCGCTTTTGGCCGGCTCTTCATTACCGGAGCGGATTCAGCGGCGCCGAGATTTTTTTGCGCCCACACGACCGCGAGGCTGCAAAGCGTGGCGAAGCCCACGAGGGCAATCCACGCGAGGCTGGGGTGTTGTTTCAAAAGTCGGCTCATGAGGCGGAATCGAAGTGGTGCTGGATGCGCACGAGGCGGAACTGGCCGCCGGGCAGCGCCATGACGGTGTCCCACCAGTCGGCGTCCTGAAAACGATAGCGAAACTGCACGGCGCGTGCTCCGCCATCGAGCAGGAGACGGCGTCCGTCATCGAGCGTGACGGCTGCGTTTTCCGGCACATGGCCGGTGGCGGCATATTTCGGGATGATCTCAGTGATCTGGGCGCAGGCACCGATGTCGCGCAGCAGCCTCTCCAGCTCGGCGGCGTCGAATTGAGCCTGCTGCAGCTCGGGCAGCGGCGTTGTGGCGGTGGGGTCGCTCATGCGGGCTGCGGGGTGAGGGTTGTTGGACGGCGCGGGAGCATGAGCACGGCATTGCGCGGCGCTGGACAGACGTCGTGACAGACACCGCAGCCGGTGCAGACATCCGCCACGACCATCGGCATACCGCGATCTTTTGTCATCGCACCCGACACGGGGCAGCGCTCCACGCACACGGAGCAAAACGAGGTAAGTGCGATGCAAAACCGCCCCTGGATGATGGCAGTGCGCGGCGTCGCAGGTGTGGCCGATGCGGTGACTTCCACAGCACGCACCGGAACCGCCTTCTTTTGAAAAGGCCGGCTGAGGGCGGTGAAGAAGCCCCGTCTGGACACAGATGCGCTCATGGTTTCGGCGGCGGGTTTGCGGGTGGTGTCGGCACTGCGGCTGGTGCGGCGGCGGTGTCTGTTTTCTTCACCGCATCCAGCGGCGGTGCAGGCAAAAACTGGCGCTGGTCATTCGTGGCGGCGGGCACATGGCACTGCGTGCAGCTCTGCCGCTCAGGATGCGGTGTGCGCAGGGCAAAGAGGCCCTTCGGACCATGACAGCTCATGCAATCACTGCGCATCAGTGTGCGATGCGGCACGGTGGGCGGCGCTCCGGGCCAGGCACGCGGGCCATTCGGCGGCGCTTCGGCTCCCTGGAAGGAGTTCTCCGTGAGCGCGACGGCAAAAGCAGCGGCATCCGCTGAGCTGAAAGCTCCACGCGAGGACACATGGCACTGCGTGCAACTGCCGCCGAAGGTCGGATGGCTGATCTTCGAGGCGAAACGGTCCTTCACCTGCAAACCCTGCGCATGACAGGCCAGGCAGGCCGCCGAGGAGTCCTGCATGATGGGATGCGGCACGGTGGGCGGTGCTCCATCATAGGCGCGGCGGCTGGCGCGTGCCTGGAGCGCGGCCAGCTTCACCTCCATCGGCACGGGGGCGGCACCAGCAGGCGCTGCTGCCGCGGGCTGCTGGAAATCCACGAGTGAGTTCCGCCACTGCGCGTTCGGGCCGTCCCTCGACCAGTCCTGATCAATGTAGCGCACGGCCACGGGCACGTTCGTGGCCCCGGTGAGATCGCGATGCGTGTCATGCTTCACCACGGCGACGGCGCGGGTCATGGCGATGGCGCTGTTCGTCTGCCGCAGGCCGACGAAGTAGCCGCTCACGGCGACAAGCGCGATGATGCCGCCGACGATGAGGCCGGACTCGATGCGCTTCGATTTCGGTTCGTCAGGCATGATCAAAGAGCGGCGGTGGCGCGGGCCACGGTGGCGGCGCACTTTTTATAATCGGGCTCTTTGGAGATGGGATCGACATCGCCCAGCGTGATGTCATTGCACATCAGCCGCTCGTCGAAGAACGGAATGAAGAGCGAGCCACGCGGCGGATGACCACGCCCGTCAATCCACACGGGCAGCTTGAGTTCGCCACGGCGCGTCTTCACCACGATGCTTTCGCCATTGGCAAAACCATGCTCGCGGGCGTCCTCGGGGTGCATCTCGACATAAGAATGCGGCATGGCGGCATGGAGCTGCGGAATACGCCGCGTCATGCTGCCGGTGTGCCAGTGCTCCAGCACGCGGCCCGTGCAGAGCCAGAAAGGAAACTCCGCATCCGGCTCCTCGGCGGCTTTTTCAGCAGGCGCGAACCAGATGAGCGCTTTGTCATCCTTCGTGACGGAGTGGTAAAACTGAATCTCCGCGCCCTTCTTCACATAAGGATCGTCGAACTCGCTGAAGCGGAACTTCGTCTCCCGCCAGGTGCCATCCTGCTGCTGCACCACCGGCCAGCGCAGACCGCGGGCCTTCACATACTCTTCGTAGGGAGCGAGGTCCTTGTGCTTGTAGCGGCTGAACAGGCGGTATTCCTCGAACAGCACCTTGTCCACATTCAGGTCGTAGTAGCGCGGCCATTCCCACACGGGCACTTCTTCACCTTGGTCGTTCTTGAAGGTGAAAAGGAAGCGCCCGTTCTTGTCCTTCATACCGGGGTGTCCCAGATCGTGCAAACGACGCGCCACCGCAATCATCTGCCACGCGTCATCGCGTGCCTCGCCTGGCGGCTTCACCATGCGAAACCACTGCTGCGTGCGGCGTTCGCTGTTGCCATACATGCCGTTTTTCTCCACCCACATCGCCGAGGGCAGCACGAGATCCGCCAGCTCCGTGGTGGCGGTGCGATACACGTCGGAGACGATGAGGAACTTGTCCGGCTGGCCCGCCTTAGCTTTGAAAAGCTTGTGCAGATTCGGCAGCGACTGGCCGGGATTCGTCACCTGCACCCACAGCGTCTGGATATCGCCGCCTTTGTCCGCAGGCGTGCAGAACTTCTCCCACATCAGCACCGTGTGGTGGCCGATTTTCGGACTGATTCGGCCTTCGGGCACATTCCACAGCTTCTCGGTTTCCTTGCGATGCTCTGGATTGAGAATGAGACGGCCTCCAGGCAGGAAATGGCACATCGTGCCGACTTCACGCGCAGTGCCGCAGGCGCTCGGCTGGCCGGTGAGGGAGGTCGGCGCATCGCCCGGCCTCCCAAAGTGGCCGCTGAGAAGGTGGATGCCGTGGCAGAGGCGGTTCGCGTTGGTGCCGCGTGAGTGCTGGTTGAAGCCCATGCACCAGGTCGAGGTGATGCGGAGGTCTTTGTTCGCAAACAAGTCCGCCAGCACGCGAATCTTCTCCGCAGGCACGCCGCTGAGTTTTTCCACATGCTCCGGCGTGTAGGGCTCCAGCGCGGCTTTGTAGTCGTCAAAGCTCATCGCATCCCCCAGCAGCGGCGCGGTGGGCGTGGCGTTCGGGTCCTTGGGCGCCTGCCGGAAGTTGCAGAACTTCTCCACGAACTTCGGATCGAAGGCGTTCTTCTTGATCAGCAGGTGCGCGATGCCGTTCATGATAGCCAGATCGCTGTGCGGGCGGAACTCCAGGTAGTGATCACTGAAATCCGTGGTGCGTGTGCGGCGCGTACCGATGTCAATGAGCGTCACCTTTTCCCCGCGTGTGCGGCGGTCAATCACGCGGCTGAAGAGCACCGGATGCATCTCCGCCATGTTGTTGCCCCACATGATGAGCACATCGCACTTGTCGAGGTCGTCGTAGCAGCCTGCGGGCTCGTCCACGCCATACACGCTGAGAAAGCCCGTGACCGCGCTGGCCATGCAAAGGCGGGCGTTGGGGTCGATGTGATTGCTCCCGAGGCCGCCTTTGATGAATTTGTTCGCCGCGTAGCCCTCGGGGATCGTCCACTGGCCGCTGCCATAAATCGCAAACTGATCCGGCGTGGCCAGGATCTTCTGCGAGATCGTTTCGATCGCCTCTTCCCACGAAATCGGCTCCAGCACGCCATTCCGCCGCAGCAGCGGCTGCGTGAGGCGATCTTTGCCATACAGCGCCAGGCCGACATGATAGCCCTTCACGCAAAGAAGCCCTTTATTGACCTCCGCGAGTTGATCTCCCTCAATGGCGACCACACGGCCATTTTTCACACCCACACGCACATGACAACCCGTGCCGCAAAATCGACACGGAGCCTTATCCCAGGCGATTCCGTCATTGGAGGCCGCAGCAGCAGACGGCGCATTCTGAGCCCGCGCCTGTGCGGCGGCGGAAGCAGCCGCCAGAGCGGCCATTCGGTTGAAATCACGGCGTTGGATCATGGAGAGTATGTTGGAGAGGCTGTCGTCGGATCATCAAAGTTCACATGCACCACATCAACAAAAGCGACACCCGGCAGCGCCGCGATCCAGTCGTGCAGCTCGCGTAATCGAGCATCATCCTCGGCCTCGATGGCGGCTGGCAGCCAGCGCCCTTCTGGGAGACCTGCGGTCACCCCCTCTTTTTCGTCGAGTGCCTGACGCAATCCAAAGGCTCGCTCATCATGGGCGAGGCTGATGAGAAGTCCGGACGTGAGAGGCATGATTGAGGAGGAATTTTGCTATGAAATTTTAATGGGCCGCGCAGTTCGCGGCAAGACACGAATTCTGTCATTCTTGTCCCCGTTTCTTGTTTTGACCCGCATCTGCGCAACCGGGTTCACAAGGAGAACAATAACGGCATGAACGTCCCCGGCCTCCGCGCGTTTTTATCTCCAACAACCCTATGCGCCATGTCCGCCACGCCCACCTCCACCGACTGGCTCTCCCATCGTCCTGAAATCCGCGTGCTCGACTGCACGATCCGCGATGGCGGGTTGATGAACAACCACCACTTCGACGACCACGTCGTCAAAGCCGTGTATGAAGCCTGCATCGCCTCAGGCATTGATTACATGGAAATCGGCTACCGCGCATCGAGCAAGGACATCAAACTCGGCGAGCATGGCTGCTGGAAATACTGCCGCGAGGAGGACATCCGCCGCATCGTCGGCGACAACGCCACGAGTGTGAAACTCTCCATCATGGCTGACGCGGGCAAATGCGACTACCAAGAGGACATCCCCGCGAAAAAGAACAGCCTCATCGACCTCGTGCGCGTCGCCTGCTACGTTCATCAAGTGCCGCTGGCGCTCGACATGCTCAAAGACGCCCGCGATAAGGGCTACGAGACCACCGTAAACCTCATGGCCGTCACCACCGTGGGAGATAGCGAGCTGGAGGCCGCGCTGGCACTTCTCGCGCCCTCCGAGGCGCAGGCGATTTATGTCGTGGACAGCTTTGGCGCACTTTACCCGCTGCAAACTCGCCGCCTCGTCGAAAAATACCTTCATCACGCCAAAAGCGGCGGCAAAGAGGTTGGCATCCACGCGCATAACAACCTCCAGCTCGCTTACGCGAACACGATTGAGGCCATTTCCCTCGGCGCGAACTACATTGATGCCACCATGGCCGGCCTGGGCCGCGGCGCGGGCAATTGCCCCATGGAGCTGCTCTTTGGCCTGCTGCGTGACCCCGCCCACCGGCTGCGTCCCATCCTGAAATGCGTCGCCGACACCATCGAGCCGCTGCGCAAAGACCTCGGCTGGGGCTTTGACCTCCCCTACATGCTCACCGGCCTCCACAACCAGCATCCCCGCTCCGCCATCGCCTACAACGCCGCAACAGAGCCGCAGGACATCGGCACGTTTTACGACACGTTTTGATCCCGGCAAGCCCTGCTGGATTCGCCTTGGACGATGCCTCATCACTGCCATGAAATGCCTCGCCATCCAGCTTCTGGTGCTTCTTCTCGCGCCGGTGGTCTCCGCGCAGAAGCCGCCTGCCGTGCTTGCGCGTGATGATGGCTACCGGGGCATCTGGTATGCGAATCAACCCTCGAAGGATGAATACCGCTACAAATACAGCGGCGGCTTCGCGACTTATCCGCAACAGCAACTCCCACAGGCCATTTATGCGAAGGAGGTGAACAAGACCTTCTTCTGCTACGGCGGTCGCACGCGGGAGAAAAACGAGCTGCTTCACATGGTCAGCTATCTCGATCACACCACCGGCACCGTGCCGCGCCCGGCGATCTTGCTGAACAAGAAGACCGATGATGCGCACGACAACCCCACCCTCATGCTCGACGATGCCGGGCATGTGTGGGTTTTTTCCGCTGCCCACGGTACGGCGCGGCCTTCCTGGATTCACAGGAGCACGAAGCCGTGGTCGGTGGACGAGTTTGAGGAGATTCTGGAGACCAACTTCTCCTACACGCACCCGTGGTGGATGCCGGGAAAGGGGTTTCTCTTTCTGCACACACGCTACAGTGCCGGGCGAGGCTTGTTTTCGATGACGAGCGCGGATGGACGCGCTTGGAGCCAGCCGCGCAGTCTGGCCCACATCGGAATGGGCGACTACCAGCTCACCTGGCGGCTTGGGCAGCGCCTCGCGAGTGTGTTTGACTACCACCCGAAGCCGGTCGGCCTCAATGAACGGTCCAACATCTATTACATGGAGACGGACGACTTTGGCGGCACCTGGCGCACAGTCGGCGGCGCGGTGCTTGAGATTCCGCTCACCGAGTCGGCGAATCCGGCACTTGTGCTCGATTCGCGTGCTGAAAAGCAGCTCGTTTACCTGAAAGACCTGAACTTTGACAATACAGGCAAGCCCGTGGTTCTGTTTCTGACCGCCACGGGCTACGAGTCGGGTCCGAAACACGGTCCGCGCACCTGGTTCACCATGCGCTGGACCGGCACGGAGTGGGTGCGCCGGCCCTTCACGACCTCGGATCACAACTACGACCACGGCTCCCTCCACATTGAGCCGGACGGTCTCTGGCGGATCGTCGCGCCGACCGATCCCGGCCCGCAGCCGTGGACCGCCGGTGGCGAGATGGTGATGTGGACCAGCCGCGATGAGGGTGCGACATGGAGCAAGGCGAAAATGCTCACCCACGACAGCCTCCGCAACCACACCTACGCACGTCGTCCCGTGAACGCCCACCCCGGCTTTTACACCTTCTGGGCGGACGGTCACACGCTCGAACCCGCCGAGTCGCGCCTCTATTTCACCGACCGCGAAGGCAGCCAAGTGTGGCGATTGCCTGAATCGATGAGCGGAAACTCCGCACCACCGGAACCAGCCTGGTGAGACCCCAAAACTCGAAACCACCCGCCACCACGACGCCCTATGAAACCACAGCCCACGATGAGGACGAGACACTTTTTTCTGGGATGGGCCTTGCTGCTCTTGCTCGTCATGCATGTCTCTTTTTCTCGTGCGGAAGGCACGCTGCCTGCGGACATCCTCGCGCGATTAAAGCCTGCGCATCCACGCCTGCTGGCCTCGGCGGCAGATTTCGAGCAGCTCAAAAAACAGACTTCGGAAGGAAAGGCGGCCCAGTGGTTGGGTCATCTCAAAAAAGAAGCCGGTGAGCTGCTAAAAGCCGAGCCATCACGTTACGAGATTCCAGATGGCAAGCGGCTCCTGGCCACCAGCCGTCGCGTGCTCGATCGTGTGCTCACCCTGGGGCTTGTCTTTCGCCTCGCGGGCGACACTCGCCACTCGGAGCGGCTCTGGCTTGAGCTGGAGGCCGCTGCACGGTTCAAAGACTGGAACCCGAGCCATTTCCTCGACACGGCGGAAATGACCGCCGCTTTTGCCATCGGCTACGACTGGCTCTTTGACACGTGGACACCGGAGCGTCGCGCGGTGCTGCGCACGGCCATCGTGGAGCTGGGGCTGAAGCAGGCGCTGCCTTTGTATCGCAAACAAAAAGGGTGGACGGCGGCTGATCACAATTGGAGCCAGGTCTGCAACGGCGGCATGACTCTCGGTGCGCTGGCTCTCGCTGATGAGGAGCAGGCGCTCGCCGCCGAGATCCTTCCTGCCGCCATCGCCAGCGTGCGGCGGCCGATGCACGAGTTCGCGCCGGACGGTGCCTGGGGAGAGGGACCCAGTTACTGGGATTACGCGGTGATGTACAATGTGCTCATGATCGCTGCTCTCGATTCCGCTCTGGGCACGGATTTCGGTCTGTCGGAGATGGAGGGCTTCTCGAAAGCGGCGGATTTCCCCATCTACGTCACTGGCCCTACCGGACGAACCTTCAACTATGCCGATGCCGGAGACGGCGGCTGCGGCGGGCAGCACATGCTCTGGCTCGCCTCCCGCTTCGAGCGCCCTGACTTCGCCGCCTTTCGCATCGCCCGCGCTGGGGAGCGACCGACCGCGCTGGACCTGCTTTATGGCCGCCGCTGGCTGATGCAGCCGCCGGGGAACCGGCAGCAACCGCCCGCCAAACATTTCCGCAGCTCCGAGGTGGTCACGCTGCGCAGCGCCTGGGATGATCCGCAGGCCACTTTTGTGGCCTTCAAGGGTGGAAACAACGCGGTGAACCACAGCAACCTCGATCTCGGCACCTTTGTGCTCGAAGCCGCAGGCGAACGATGGGCTTTCGACCTCGGCGCGGATGATTACAACCTGCCCGGCTACTTCGGATCGAAAAGGTGGGACTACTACCGCATGCGTGCTGA
Organism: Verrucomicrobiaceae bacterium; assembly: GCA_015075365.1. Lineage (GTDB taxonomy): Bacteria > Verrucomicrobiota > Verrucomicrobiia > Verrucomicrobiales > Verrucomicrobiaceae > Prosthecobacter. Next base: position 779,473 of record JABTUN010000001.1, on the reverse strand, counting down.
AGGTCACAACACGCTGGTGATCGCGCCCGATGCGCGCCCCGATCAAGCCACCAAGGCCAAAGCCTCCATCGAGCGCTTTCATGAATCACCGGGCCGGGCGTTTGCCATCGTGAATCTAAGCGCCGCCTACGCCTGCCGTGCCTCCGCCGTCAGGCGCGGCATCATGCTCTCCGGTCACGATGTGATCGTGCAAGACGAGATCGAAACAGACGCGCCCGTCGAGGCCTGGTGGTTCATGCACACCGGAGCCGAGGTGAAATGCGACGGCGCCATTGCCGTGATGACGCAAAACGGCCGCCAGTTGACCGCGACGCTGCTTTCGCCTGCGGGCGCTGTCTTCGAGGTGATGCCCGCCGAACCGCTCGCCACGTCGCCACATCCCGAGCGCCAGCAGGTGAAGCACACGTCGATGCGCCATCCGCGCAAGCTGGCCGTGCATGTCGGTGCATTGGCATCACCACGGTTCACCGTGCTGCTTTCACCGGGCGGGAGCAGCGCGAATCCCGCCCTCCCACCCGCCCTGGCTGAATGGCGTTAGACTGCGGCGAGCCGCTGCGCCGCTGGGAAAAGGATGGAGTTTTCGAGATGGATGTGGCGGTGCAGATCTTCCTCCAAGTCCTGCAAGCCGGCAAAGAGGGCGCGGTAGGTGTTGCAGGCTTCGATGGGAGGTGAGTAGTCGTTGCTCAAGGCACGCAGTTCTGCCAGCGCCGCGCCGGCATCCTCATGCTCGTGCATCATGCAGGCGATGGGGCCATCCAGCGGACCAAAGAACGGTATGCCTTCGTCCAATGCCTTGATGGCGGGAAACAGCACCTGCTCCTCCTTTGCCATGTGGCTGATGAGTTCGTCTTCCATGCCTTGAAACACCTCAAAGATGGTCACCAGTGAAGGAGTATGGCCGCCATGCACATGTGCGACGCGCTCCGCCATCATGTGCAGGCGCGGGAGTTCCTGTCGCAGGAATGTGTGATGCGTTTTGACGATGAAATCAGCCAACTGCGTCGGCGGCAGCTCGGCTGGATTGAAATCCGGTGCCTTGTTGCTGTGCTGCTCGGCTTCGAGTTGCTCCAGAACGCTTTCGAGCGCCACGCCGCGTCGTTCGCATGCCTCGCGCAGGGTGCGTCCGCCCTGGCAGCAGAAGTCGATTTTGAAATCCTGGAAGACTCGCGAACGTCCGGGACGCTCGGCGACGAGTTCGCCCACCGTGCGCTCGGCGGTGGTGGTTCCGGGTGGTGAAATGATGTTGGGATGGTGGCTCATGGTGGTCGTTAGGTTGGGGGTGAACGGTTGTTTCGAGGCGAAAATCAGATGGCGTGGTCAGCAGGCAGATCGGTGCCGCTCCAGAGCTGGCAAGCGGACCAGTCCACCTTTGCTCCCGACCAAAATTCATCGCTGGGAGGCAGGCCGAGCGGCAGGAAGGCAAAGGTGCAGAGGTAGAGGCTGCCGGTGCTGATGTAGGTCTCGCCGAGGGACGGTTGATGGCCGGAGAGGCCGATGCGGAGCCAGCCTTGATCATCGAACGTGCCTGTAGGCGTGAGGGTGCGCTGAATGACGGCACTCAAAGCACCGCGAACCTGCGCAGGAGGCACACCGACAGGCAACTGCCGCCGCAGCGCCATGTCCGCGAGGTGATGAAAAGCTCCGCAGCGGTAGGTAATGGAGCGGCCGATGGGCGGATACGTGCCGTCAGGCGCGATGAGTCGCTCCTGGATGGCGGCGAAGCGCTGCGCACGCTTCATGATGGTGGCGCGGTGCCCTTCCCAACGCGCATCGAAGGGCTTCATGAGATCAAGCACTGCGAGCAGCATGGGCTGGATGACGAAGCTGTTGTAGTAGTCCCAGTGAAACTTAGGGCCGTCGCCATACATGCCATCGCCCTGATACCACTCCTCGTGCGCGGTGATGGCGGTCTCGATGGGTTCTGGCAGCCACGAAGCACCGATGGAAGCGAGAAAGGCCTCAATGGTGGCGGAGAAGAGCAGCCAGTTGTTTTTGCCGGGCTTGAACTTTCGCGTGCTCTGCAAGGCGGTGACGAAGCGCTCTCGTGTGGTGGTGTCTAAAGCGTCCCAAAGCTCGTTTTTGGCTCGTGAGAGGCCTAGAGCCAAAAATGCGGCATCGACGAGATTCTGCGTGGCGACGGTAAAATCGAGTTTGTCGGCTGAAGTTGGCTCCACGGCGTTTGCGAGAGCTTTTCGGGTCTGCGCAGCCATTTTCACACGAAGGGCTTCTTCAGCCGAATCGAGCCCAGAGGCCGCAAGCCACGGTGCGAGGCCTGCAAGCGTGCGTCCGAGTGCTTCGAGATGCGTGGCAGCAGCGCGTTTGGTCTCGTGGCCTTTTTGAGCCTCCACAGGCATGTTTTTCTTCAACTGCTGCGCGGCAAGATTCGCGATGACTGGTTCGGAAACCTTCATCAGCATCTCAACCCACGCCGCCCGGCCCAGGCCTTTCGGCGAGAGGCCTGATGGTGCGGCATTCGCCCCTGGCAGCAGCGGGCGGGCCATCACCGCGCCTGCTACGAGCGAACTTTGCAGCAAACGCCGGCGATTGATCGTGGAGTGGATGTTCATGAGTGAAAGGCGGCTTAGCCGCCCAGCGGACCGGGCGGTGGGGTCATTTGTTCGAGCGCGGCGGTGAAGGAGCTCATGTCCTTGCCGACGACATCGCCGATGAGGCAGTCGATGAGCGCGGCGCGTTGTTCAGGGAAGCGCCGGGCGAATTTGGGAAAGCTGAACTCGGGGTCGTAGAAGGCGTGGATGAGCTGGCGGATGATGCCGACGCCTTTCCAGAGCGCGGGCTCGAAGGCTCCGAGCTTCGCAGCCGATAGATCGCCGGATTTCAGAGCTGCATCAATGGAACCGGCGGCGAGTTCGGCGGAACCGAGCGCGAGATAGAGGCCGGAGGAATAGATGGGATCAAGGAAGGCGCGGGCATCACCGATCATCACCCAGCCGTCGCCGCTGGTCTGGCGGTTCAGGTAGGCGAGCTGGCGGCTGCCGCGAACGGGGCCGATGCGCTCCGCGCTGACGAGGCGCTCGGAGAGAGCGGCGCATTTCGAGACTTCGCGCAAAAAAGCGGTCTCCATGTCGTCGCTGTCGCCGAGGAGATAATGCGGATCAGCGACGATGCCGACGCTGACGATGTCATCCGGGAGCGGGATATACCAAAACCAGCCGCCACCGGGAATCATGAACATGGTGGTTTCGCCCGCGTCGATGCCGGGCAGGCGTTTTCCGCCGCGATAGTAGCCCCAGGCGGAGGCTTTGCGCAGGTCTTGGAGTTCCTCGCGCAGATGAAGCTGGCGTCCGATCACGCAGGCGCGGCCGGAGGCATCGACGACGACCTTCGCACGCAGTTCCTCGCCGTTCGTGCTGCCGTTCAAGCGCACGCCGACGGCTTTGTCGTTCTCAAAGAGCACTTCCTTCACACCGGCATCACGGACGTGAACGCCGCTCTCGCGGGCGTGGTCGAGCATCATCATGTCGAACTCGCTGCGCTCAACCTGCCAGGTGCGAGCGCGGTCGCCTTCGATGGTTTCGGAGAAATAGAAGGGCGTGGCCTCGTGTCCATCTGCGGAGACGAAACGCACGCTGTGCTTCACCGGGAAGTGCGAGGTGCGTATCTTCGGCAACAGGCCAAGGCGGTCGAGAATGCCGTGGGTGTGCGGGATGAGCGATTCGCCGATGTGATAGCGCGGGAAGTGCGCTGCTTCGAGCACGACGCAGCGATGCCCGGCGCGGCTTAGAAAGGTGCCGAGCGCGGCACCAGCGGGGCCACCGCCGATGACGGCGACATCCCATTCGTTGTCAGTGGTTGAGTTCATGGTGACTGAGTTGGCTCCTCATGCGCGGCGCATTCGGCCACACGTTTTGAGGTGAAGGCATCGGTGAGCAGGCCTTCGACGTAGAGGCCCTCGATCTGGCGGAGACGACCGGTGACCTGGCTCTTGGTAAATTTGGCCGTGGTGCCGACGAGTTTTTTCTTCGCTTCCTCGATGTCCGCAGGCGTGGCGGGCGGCATGACGCGTTTCGGCGCGGGTTTGTTGTCTGGATCAAAGACAACGGCCTTCAAATCGGGCGCGGGGACGAGGTGACGCCAGAGGAATGCCTGCATGCGGTCCTCGCAGGGCACGGCGTCATGTTGCAGCGCGGCTTGATTCGGAGCCTGCGCGGTGCTGCCAGTGACGATGAGATCAAACGGCGGCGTGGAGGAGGGCAGATCACATTTGATGGCGAGGCGGGCGACGCTTTGCGTGCCGGTGAGAGTGACCGGTTTGCAGGTGACTCCGGCGGGCGGATTCTTCAAGGCGATGGTGATGGGCGCGGTGCAGCCGTCCTTGCGCTGCACATAGACGCTGATGCTGCCGCCGCCGGATTTCGCGCGCAGCGTGATGCTGGAGGGCACGGTGCGCAGGGCGAAATCCGGCCGCGCGGCACTGATGCGCAGGCGGTAGCCGTATTCCTCCCCGCCGCCGCGCACAGTGTCGCTGATGTGGACGCGATACGCGCCGTCGGTGGGCAGCTTGAGCGTGGCATAGGAATCGGCGTGGTGCGTGTTCACGCCGTTGCCGGCATCTTCATAGTCATCGTTGAAGGCGAGCATCTTGCCGTCGGGTCCGGTGATTTTGAGCACGGGGTCCATCGGCGACTCCAGGCGGCGTGCCTGCACCTCGGCCACGAGATCCTGACCGGCCTTCCCTTGGAACTCGAAGACATCCCAGTCGCCTTTTTTGTCGATACGACCGTTCACGATGACGGGCAGCGTGACTTTTTGCGCAGCACTGCTGCTGTCGTTCGGCTCTTTGTCAAAGGTCTCCGGCAAGCTGTCGAGCGCGAAGGGCACGGCGTTTGAAACGACGCCTGTCACGATGGCGGCCACGCTTTGCACGCCTGCGCCAGCGTTTTTCGCGGGTTGCTTCAAAGCCGCACCTTCGAGGTTCCAACCCTGCATCTTGAGCTGATGTGTCTCGCCGACGTGGCCTCCGAGCGGGAAGACGCTGGTGAGATAAGGCTGCTCGCCGATGGTGATGCGATACACAAAATCCTCGCGGCCACGATGGATGGCGTCGGAGATGGCGGCGGTGTATTCGCCGTCCTGCGGCACGTCGAAGAGCACCACGGGGTCCGGCTTGAAGCGGAAGTCATCCTGGTAGGCGACTTCTTTTCCTTTGCTGTCGTAAAGCGCAAGCACGGGCTGGAACCAGCCGGGCACGGCATCGGCGATGAAGGGGATCAATTGCCGAGCGAGCGCGGAGATGACGAGTCGCTGACCTTTGCGGGCAGTAAAACGATAGCGGTTCACCTCGCCGGAGGCGATCTGACCGTTGAGCGTGCAGGGCGGTGTGACGTTGACCAGCTCCTCCTCGATGGGCCGTTTGCGCAGCGCGAGCTGTTCCTTGCCGAGGACTTGAAACTCGGCGGTGAGCATGGGCTTGCGTGTCATTTCATGGAGTTGGCCGACGTGGAAGGCGAGCGGATTCGACACGCCCTGGTGCGTGACGAGCCGCAGCTCCCGCTTTCCAGGCGTGGCATCTTTCGCGATGGTAAAATCGAGAAACACGAGTCCAGAGAGCGCGGCGCTGGCGGGTCGCTGGCGGTATTCCTCAATGCGCTTCTCGATGCGTGCGATGAGATCATCCGCAGCGGGATCAGGCGCTTTTGCGGCCTTTTGCGCGGCCTTCAGCTCGCGTAATTGATCGCGCAGCAGCGTGATCTCCTGCGGGCCGATGCGGCTGAAGCAACGATCCACCTTGGCGCTGACACCGCCGCCGGTGACGATGACTCCGGTGACGTTGTCGAGCGACTGCCCGCCGATCTTCACGGCAAAGGTGGCACCCTGCTGGCCGCCAGCGGGATAGACGTAGCCCATGTATGGCCGTGACTGCGCTTTGACCTTCGGAGCCGCGAGAGCCATCACCGTGGTGGCGGCGAGCACGGCAGTGACCAGTGTCATTTTCATGGCGGTGAGTGGTTACATGATTTCAGTGAGCAAACCGGCGGACTTCACGCCTTCCTCACCGTAGGGCAGGACGTGGGCTTCGAGGCCCATCGGGTGCGGGAGTTTTGCCTTCGGATCGATGCCCGCGAGCTGATAGACGCTGCCAAGTAAATCCACGGGATATACGGGGCGGTCCTTCACCTCCTCCGCCTTGGCATCGGAGGAACCGACAACGTGGCCGCCTTTGAATCCGCCGCCCGCGACAAGCACGGAGAAGACCTTGCCGTAGTGATTGCGCCCGCCATTCCACGGCGGCTGCCAGTCGATCTTTGGCCCACGTCCAAACTCACCGCAGCACCACACGAGCGTGCTTTCCAGCAAGCCGCGCTCTTTGAGGTCGAGCAGCAGCGCGGCGAGACCTTGATCGAGCTCCGGCGCCTGGCGGCCCATCGTCTGGAAGTGATTGCTGTGCGTGTCCCAGCCGCCGGGATAATTGATCACGATGTAAGGCACGCCCGACTCCACCATGCGCCGCGCGGCGAGGCAGTCCTGGCCGAAGGTGTGGCGCCCGTAGCGGTCGCGCAGTTCAGGTTTCTCCTTCGAGAGATCGAAAACCTCGCGTCCTTTGCCGAGGATCATGTCATACGCCTCCGCCTTGGCCTGCTCGGAGGCGGTGAGTTGCGCATCGCCGCCTGCGGTTTGCCTCAGCGTGTCCATTTTCGCGAGCAAATCACGCCGCGCCTGCTGGCGTGTATCGCTGATGCTGCGGGAGATGACTCCCTCGACCTCGAAGCGGGAGGCGTTTGGATCGCCGCCGGTGGCAAAAGGCTTCAACTTGGCCCCGAGGAAGCCTTCTTCTGAAAAACGGCCCTGTGGCTGCGTGAGCACCACATAGGGCGGGAGCACGCCTTTGTAGTTTTTGCCACGAAAATACGAAAACACCGCGCCGACGCTCGGATACGCCAGACGCTCGCCTGGCTGATGAGCGGTCTGCACGAGATACGCAGCGGTTTCGTGGCCGTTGTTGCCATGCGTCATGCTGCGGATGAGTGAAAACTTGTCCGCCTGCTGCGCGAGTTTTGGAAACCACTCGCTTAGCCGGATGCCAGCCACGTTGGTGGAGAGCGGGGCCTTCATCGGGCCATTGTAATCGTAGCCCGCATCCGGTTTCGGGTCCCAGGTGTCGTTGTGGGACATGCCGCCCCACAGGAAGACCTGGATGACGGATTTCGCCTTCGTTTTGAAGGGTGCGGCAGGCAATGCCTGCGGCGCTGGAGCGGTGGCGGCGTGTGTGTTGGAAAACAACACGCTCGCGGTGCTGAAGAGACCGGCCTGCATGACATCCCGCCGCGTGGTGGAGCGGCTGCATGTCATGCCGATTTGATGGAGGTTCGACGTGCTCATGATGATTCGGAGGTTGGGGGTTAGTGACGAAACAAAAACTCGCTGCTGTTGAGCAGCGCCCACGCGATGTCGTTCCACTCCTCGGTGCGTTTGCCGGTGCGCGGTTTGCCGACTTTGTTCAGACCTTCCCTTGGCTCGCCATACGAGAGAGCCAGCTCCACCTCGGCGGAGGTCGGCAGGCGCGAGAGGATGGTCAGATAAAGCTCGTCGAGCGTTTTCTGCGGCGTGCGTCTCGCATTGATGATGTCTCTGAGGCCGGGACCGCTCTCCAGCTTCTTTTGAATCTGGGTGGAGTTCAAAAGATGCAACCACTGCGGCGCGATGAACTTGTTCGACCGCTCTTCCTCCATGCCAGTGGCGCGCGCCGAACGTCCGAAGAGCGCGAGGAAGGGACTGGTGATGCTGCCGTCGCCAATCGACATCGCCGGCTCGCCCTGCGGGATGTAGGTGAAGGGCTCGGGAATGGCGCTGGTGTAAAGCTCAGTGGTGCCGGTGATCTTGTTGATCGCATCAATGATCAGTTCGGCCTCCAGACGGCGCAGCGGATAGCGGGCAAAGTGCGCCTCCGGCTTCGTGTCGCCTAGCAGCGAGGATGCCTGGTAGGTGTTCGAGTTCAAAATGAGCCGGTAAAGGTGCTTCAAGTTGTATTTCGACTTCACCAGCTCGCCTTCGAGATAAGCGAGCAGCTCGGGATTCGACGGCGGATTGTTTTCACGGAGGTCATCCGGCGCATGGATGATGCCGCGACCCAGAAACCAGGACCAAACGCGGTTCGCGATGCTCCGCGTGAACCACGGATTTTTCGGCGTGATGAGCCATTCTGCGAAGACTTCGCGCGGATCGCGGTCCTCCGGAAGCTTGATCTTCTTCCCATCCGGGAACACCGCCTCGCCTGTCGCTGGCAACGCCGGAGCGTCCGTCGTGGCGACACCTTGCGCGGGCGCGGCAGGTTTTCCGATCTCCTCGATGGAGGCTTTCCCCGGCGCGATGTTTCCCGCCAGCGTGTGCGTGCCCATCGGGTCCCAGAAGACGTGCTCCTCCTTCCACTCGCTCGTCGGCTTGTAGCCCACCTGCGTGAAGAACCGAGCCATGCACGCGAGCTTCTCCGGCTTCCACGCATCCGTGCGTACGCCCATGAAGGTGAGCGCCACCGTGGATGCTATGCCCTCCGGCTCGCGGTTCTGCATCGCGCGGTAAAAGTTCACGGGACCGACGCGGAAGTTGCTGCCGCTCGATGTCAGCAGATCACGCGCGAACTGATCGTAGGGCATGTTGTCCTCAATCGCCGTCATCACCCAACGGTGATAGGCCTGCGCCGCGTTCGGCCACAGATTGATCGGGAACTCCGCCTTGATGCGCAGCAGATCGCTCCACTTCATGGCCCAATACACCGCGAACTCATCGCGCTGGAGCAGCGCCTCGATCAAAGCACGGCGTTTGTCCGGTTTCGTGTCCTCGATGAAGGCGCGCGCCTCAGCCGCCGTCGGCAACGTGCCGATGACATCGAGGAAGGCGCGGCGCACAAACACCGCGTCTGGACAGAGCACCGCTTTGACACCGAGCGGCGCGAGTTTCGCCATCACGAGCCTGTCGATCTCGCCCGCAGGCTTCACCGGCGAGGTGCTCTCGTAGATCGGCGGCTCAACCTTGGGTTCCGGTTTCGGCTGCGGAGGCGGCAGCACCGGCACAGCGGCCTTTTTGGATGCCGTGGCGAGCAGCGGTGACTTCGCTGCATTGGCTTTTGGAGTCGCTGGCGTGGGTTTGACGGCAGGCGACGGCGCGGCTGCAGGCGTGCTTTTGCGTGCCGTGTCGTCAACCGCTCCGGCTGCGGTCATCGCGGCCAGCAGGAAGAAGAGACATGGGGGGTTCATGGCGAATCATCGGGTGGTCTGAAGCTGGGACTGGGGTTTGCGCACACGGGAGAAGGCCACGCCCTCGATCTCCACGAGCAGGTCCGAGCGGCACACATCCGCCACCGCGTAAATGGAGGGAACATGGCCCACGCGACGCTCGCAAACGGCGCGGCATGCCTCGTAGTCCTCAGGTCGTTTCACATACACATGCAACCGCGCGAGATCCTCGAAAGTGGCTCCAGCATCCGCCCAGCCCTGCCGCGCAAAGTTTTCCGGTGCGATGAGCTTCTCGATGTTTGTGAGCGTCTGCTCCGTCTGCTTCACGATGTCACCTCTGTGGACTGTTTCAGAGTTCACGATGCTCGCCGTCCCGGAGATCCACGTCGTGACATACTCGCCTGCCCGCACCGCCATCGCGCGGGCGAACTTCGGGCTCTTGAGGGAATACTCCTTCGGATAATCGAAGGCGGAGGTTTGAAGTGGATTCTCCAGCGCCATGAGCTGCACATCCTCGCGATCTGTCTGCAAGGCCATGCAGGCCGTGACCAGTCCATGGCAAAGCGTGCCGATGCCCGTGCTGGCCGGATAGATGGCATGGCCGTTGTGTGCCAACTTCACCGGCCGGTGCTCAAAGTCGATGCCTGCAAAGAAGTCTGTGCGGGCGCGGTTCAGCTCGCGGTAGCGCTCCACACCATCCACCTCCTCCGTGATGCAGCCCTGGTAGAGCCAGGTTCGCACCACATCCTGAAAACCCGCCCCCGAGCGTGCCAGCACACGCCGCATGCTGGAGAATGCCTCTGCCGACTGCTCGTAAGGCGTGCGCCCCTCCAGATGCAGCGAACCGCCGGACGCATAAATCCAGCGCAGGCCGTCATAGCTCACCGTCACCAAGTCCTCCGAGTGATACTCCACTTCCGCCGCGTTCGTGTTCACCGCCCAAGCCTCGATGGCCAGCCCGCGTCCCTCGCAGGGAGGTTGCACGACAAAAAGCGTCAGCGGCATCTGCCCGCCATAGCATGCTTCGAGAATCTGCTTCGCCACCGGCACATCCGCGCGATCCCTCACAAACACGGTCTGCATCGTCACCGCCATTGGCTCGCTTTGCTGGCGCAGGATAGCGCGGATCGTTGAAGCCGCTTCCCACGCCTCATCGCGGAAGCTGCCGCCGCCCTCCGGCGTCACCATCATCGCAACGCGCTTCACTTTGCCCAGATCGATCACCGTGTGATGCTGCTCGCCGATGAGATGCGGCGGGAACTCCAGACCGGTGACTTCGGCATCATGGCTTCGCATGACACGATTGCGGTTTCCTAGCAGCCTGCGGTCAGGAGCCAGACTGTGGGCGACAAATCCATCGGGGGAAGAGAGTATCATGGCATGCGGGGGGAGGATGTGTAATTGCATCAACTCCGCCTCCAAAGTTGCAGAGTTTATGCAACAATTAGAACGCCATGCGCATGCCCACCAAAACGCTCATATTTGCCATCCACTGTGCCGCCTTTGCCTTTAATTACTTTATAACCGATTGGAACGACATGCATAAGCCAACCTGGTTAACCTTCGCTCCGTGCTAACGAAACCTCGCCCGGCTCCACTTTTCATCGTGAACGACTTTTCAGCCCGCAAAACGGTCCCAGGTGCTGCTTTTGCAAAAAACTGTCCACCTGCTCAGCGGCGGCGGAGATCGCGTCGTGCATGGGGCATGGTGGGCCGTTCCCGCACCAGTTCGGGCCAAAGGGGCACATCGGGCGGATGTCGATCGGTTCAAAGATGGAGACGATGTCGTGGAGCGAGATTTGATGCGGCGGCCGGGCCAGCCGGTAGCCGCCGGTGGGGCCGGTGATGCCGCTGGTGATGCCATGCAGCGAAAGCTGTGCAAGCACCTTTGCCACCAGAGGCCGTGGCAGCTCCCGTACGTCCGCGATCTCCGAGGCGCTCACCCGCGTGTCTTCGGCATCGTATTTCTCCGCCAGATAGCTGGCGGCCGAGATGGCTTGTTGCGCGAGTTTTCCGATCTTGAGCATGGTGACGCGGTGCTCAGATGCACCCGCTGTGACAGCGGACAAGGAATGTTTTTCTGCTTTGCCAATATCCGCGCAGCAGATGCCACGATCAACGCGGCCTTCGATCTTGTTGCCTGAGGTGCGGAAGGCTTTCATGGCAAATACAGAACTCTGGTTCTGCATTTCTAACCTGAACTCCTTTGCCGCCGTGTTAACCAAGCTCCAAGCCAAAGTCTTCTTCCTCGGGGGGACCGCCGTTTTCTTCGGCATCTTCCTCGTCCTCAGTTTCGACACGCATCTCAAAGTCCCAGACCAGACTCGTGAAAAGGACATCACGCCTGCCGTCTCCGCCGGAAAGCGCATCTGGGAGCAAAATAACTGCATGGGCTGCCACACGCTCTTCGGCGAAGGTGCCTACTACGCGCCTGAACTCACGAAAGTCGTCGAGCGGCGTGGCAAAGACTGGATCAGGGTTTTCATCAAAGACCCGCAGGCCATGTTCCCCGGCCAGCGCAAGATGGTGAAATATAACTTCTCCGAGCAGGACATCGAAAACGTCATCGCCTTCCTCGACTGGTGCGGAAAAGTCGATCTGAACGGTTTCCCGGCTGATCCGCCGCTGCGTCAGGCGCTTCAAACCATCGGCACGCCCGTGGCGGCCTCTTCCGGTCCAGCGCCATTGAAGAAGCCCGTGCCCGCCGTCTTCACCACGGCTTCATGCATTGGCTGCCATCAGATCCAGGGCCAGGGTGGCGCTGCGGGTGCCCTCATCGGTGCGCCACCGCTTGATGATGTCTTCCGGCGCTACGACCGCGAGAAACTAATCACCTGGGTCAAAGATCCGCAGAAGATCAAGCCGGGCACAAAAATGCCCAGCCTCTACGGCGTGGCCGTCAACGATGCGCAACTCAATGAGATCGCCGACTACCTAATGAGCCTGAATCCCGCTGTGGCAGCTCCGACAGTACCGGCACCCGTGTCCACGCCTGCTCCAGCACCCGCCACCCAGCCGAAATAATTTCCCACCCATTCTCAGATCATGAAATTCCAATCCCAAAAGATCGCCTACTGGTTCTTCGCCTCCGCGATGCTGCTGCTCGTGCTCCAGATCGTGTATGGTTTCATCATGGGCTTTGCCCGCATCGGCATGGACGGCCTGCACGACTTCATCCCGTTCAACACCGCTCGCGCCGTGCATACCAATCTGCTCGTCGTCTGGTTGCTGCTCGGCTTCATGGGCAGCGCCTACTTCATCATCCCGGAGGAGGCGGATCGTGAGTTGAAATGGCCGAAGCTCGCGTGGGTCCAGCTCATCTCCTTCCTCGTTGTCGGCGTCGTCGCCGTCATCGGCTACCACATCAACTGGTGGGAGGGCCGCAAGTTTCTCGAAATCCCGCGCTCGCTCGATTACCTCGTCGTCGTGAACGTGCTCGCCTTCATCGCGAACATCGGCGTCACCATCTGGCAGGGCAAACGCCACACCACGACCTCCATCGTGCTCTTCTTTGGCCTCTTCACCGCCGCGCTGCTCTACCTGCCTGGCATGATCGATTTCGACAACCAGACACTCGATTCCTTTTACCGCTGGTGGGTCGTGCATCTCTGGGTCGAGGGCGTGTGGGAGCTCATCATGGGCTCGCTGCTCTGCTACCTACTCATCAAGCTCACCGGCGTGGACCGTGAGATCGTGGAAAAATGGCTCTACGTCATCGTCGGCTTCACCTTCCTCTCCGGCATCCTCGGCACCGGTCACCACTACTACTACATAGGTGCGCCGAAGTACTGGCTCATGATCGGCGGCATTTTCTCCGCACTGGAGCCGCTCGCCTTTCTCGGCATGGCCATCTACGCGCTGGCGATGGCTAAAAAAGGCGGCCGCCGCCATCCGAACAAGGCCGCGCTGAACTGGACGCTCGGCAGCGCCATCATGAGCTTCGTCGGCGCGGGCTTCCTCGGCTTCGCGCACACGCTGCCGCAGGTGAACATGTACACTCACGGCACCCTCGTCACCGCGATGCACGGCCACATGGCCTTCTGGGGCGCGTATGCCATGATCAATCTCGCCATGATCGCCTATGTCCTGCCCGTGCTCACTGGCCGCAAGCTCTGGGACAACGCCGCCTCCGCCTACGCCTTTTGGCTCAGCAACATCGGTATGACCGCCATGACCGGTGCGCTCGCCGTCGCCGGTATCACGCAGGTGAATCTGGAGCGCCGCATGGGCATGGACTTCCTCGCCGTGCAAAAAGAGATCGAGATACACTTCGTCGGCATGATCCTCGCCGCCTGCCTCTTCTTCCTCGGCATCTGCTTCTACCTCTACAACTTCTGGCGCTTCGGCCTGCCAACCAACGAGGCCGCGCACTCCGACGTGCGTCGTGAGGAGGAACTGCCCGCGTCCGCTGAATCCGCCGCCTGATGAGCACGCGCGAAGTTTTCTACCTCGAAACCGGACGCGAGAGCGAGCTCTTCGCCAAAGCATGGGAGGCTCGCCTGCCTCTCATGCTCAAAGGCCCCACCGGCTGCGGCAAGACGCGCTTCGTCGAGCACATGGCCGCCAAACTCGGCCGCCCGCTCGTCACCGTCTCATGCAACGAGGACACCACCGCCACCGACCTGCTCGGACGCCACCTCCTCATCGGCGGTGACACCCGCTGGACCGATGGACCGGTGACACGCGCCGTGCGTGAAGGGGCCATCCTCTACCTCGATGAAGTCGCTGAAGCCCGCGCCGATGCCATTGTCGTCATTCACTCGCTCACCGATCACCGCCGCGAACTGTTTCTCGACCGCACCGGTGAGACGCTGCACGCGCCGCCGGAGTTCATGCTCGTCATCAGTTACAATCCAGGCTACCAGCGCAGCATGCGTGAGCTGAAACCCTCCACACGCCAGCGCTTCATCGGTCTCGGCTTCGGATATCCGAGCACAGACATCGAAACGCGTATCCTCACTGGTGAGACCGGCATCGACGAAAAAATCGCCCGCAGCCTCGTCGCCATCGCCAAAAAGGTCCGCGCCCTCACCGAGCTCTCGCTGCTCGAAAGCGTGTCCACGCGCCTGCTTGTCGATGCCGCGAAACTCATCCGCACCGGCCTCCCACCGCGTTACGCCGCCACCGTCGCCGTCGCCGAACCTCTCACCGACGATCCCGACGCGCTCGCCGCTATCACCCAGGTCATCGAACTGACGCTCTGATATGTTTGAATGGGAGGAAAATCTCTTCCTGGGCCTCAAGGCGCTCTACAAGCGCCTGGTCGAATCGCCGCGTGAGCGGGCTGCGGCCGCGGTGCGCGCGGATCTGGCTCCGCACCGGCAGCGGCTATTTTTGCTCGCCAACATGATCGCTGAAAAACCGGTGAGCGTACTCGAAACACCCAATCGCGTCCTGTGCGATCATGAGCGTGTTTTTCTCCCGCCGGAGTTTTCGATCGCGAGTGCCACAGAGGCCAATCAGGTGCTTTTTCAGCTCAAAACGATCTTTGCCGCGCTCGCCATCCGGCATCGGATTTCGGAGCCGAAACAGCTTTTGGGCGAAATTCCGGCGCTGAAGGCCCGGATCGCCGAATTGGGGCCATTTTTGGGCGAAACGGACTTTTGGAGCCTCATCGGGCGCGCGGAATTTTCTCGCGAAAACAGCCCGCAGGCCTCCAAAACGCTCCTCAACTCGCAAACCGCCCTCGAACAGCCGGATCAAGTCACGGAGATCGAAGGCAAAGGCCAGACGAACGTGAAAGTGAAGCTCGGCGACGACGATCAGCCCGTCGAATCCGAGATGCCGATTCACACTTTCGAGAAAGCGGAGACTCTCGAAGAATACAGCGGCCTCGACCGCAAAACCGACGACGAGGACGAACTCGAAGACCACGCCGAGGCGCTGAACAAGCTCGACATGAAACACGTCGTGCGCACCCGCGAGCGACCGCGTTCGATTTATCGCAGTGACATCGTCATGGAGGGCCTCTCACTCGAAATTGGCTCCGAAAACGACGAACCGCCCGCAGGCGGCATCCCGTATCCCGAGTGGGATTACCAAAAACAGCGTCACAAGCCGGCCTGGTGTCATGTGCAGCCGCAACGCGTCACCGCAACCGATCCCGCATGGGCCAAAACCGCCGCAGCGAAGCACCGCGCCGTCATTCTCGACCTTCGCAAAAAACTCGCTGCGCTCGCCACGCAGACGCAACGTGCGAAACGCCAGCCGCACGGCCCTGAGCTCGACATCGACGCCGTCATCGCCGCACAAGTCGCCGCCCGCAGCGGTCACGGGCCGGACGAGCGGATCTACATCCAGCGCCAGCGCCGCCTGCATGACGTGGCGGCCTTGATCCTCATGGACCAGAGCTTTTCCACGGACTCATGGGTGGATGATGCTCGCGTGCTCGACACCATCCGCGAGACGCTGCTCTGCGTGGGCGAGGTGCTCGACGAATTCATCGAGACCTTCGCCGTGGCCGGTTTCAGCTCCGACACGCGGCGCGAGTGCGCTTTTCATCTCATCAAAGACTTCCGCGATCCATGGCCCGCGGCCCGCACCCGGCTCGGTAGCGTGCAGGCGCAGGGCTACACGCGCATAGGTCCCGCGCTGCGGCATGCTCAGGAGCTGCTCATGCGGCAAAGCGCGGAGAAAAAAGTCATCTTCCTTCTCACCGATGGCCGCCCTTGTGATTACGACCGCTACGAAGGCGAATACGGCCTGCGCGATGTGCGCAAAGCCATCGAAACAGGCGTGAAGCACGGCATCACCACCCACGCCTTCGCCATCGAGAAGCGTGCGAGAGAGCACTTCCCCCGCATGTTCGCCCGCCAGCACTACGACATCGTGCCAAACCCTCGCGCCCTCGTCGCCAGCATGTGCGGTGCTTTCGCGCGGCTGCGGCTAGCGGTGTGAAAAGTAGTTTCGAGGATTTGGGGCGCCGTGGTAGCATCACGGCATGCCACTCCGCTTCGTCGCCTTCATCCTCCTCAGCCTCAGCGCCCACGCTGCCGAGCTGCTGGTGAAACACTACCCGCAGGCCGCTCAATCCGGCTGCATGACTTGTCACGGGCAGATTGAGATGATTCGCGAGCCGGGATCGAAGATGCTGGAGCAAATCATGGAGAAGGGCGCGAAGCTCGGTGATCCGGCGGGTTGCATCGTTTGCCATGGCGGCGACTCCGAGGCGCTGACGAAAGAGGCCGCGCACGCAGGGCCGGAGTTCTATCGCGATCCCGGCTCGCCTTGGGTGAATGACAAAACCTGCGCTCAATGCCACAGCGAGCAGTGCGATGCGCAGTGGCGCAGCCTCATGATGACCGAGGCGGGGAAAATCCAGGGCACCGCGTGGGCTTTCGGCGGACTTTCCGGCTATGAGCACGTTTGGGCGAACTACGCCGTGAAAAATCCCAGCGATCCGCACGCCCGGCACGGCACGGACACCTATCGGCAATACATGGAGCTGCTCAAAAGGCTCGAACCCGGCGTCTTCGTGGACAAACACGAGCCTCTGCCCGAGGCGCTCGGTTTTCAAGACCTCGCCAAGCTCAAAGACAAGCCTGAGCTGGCCGCCTTCACCTACATCCGCACCGAGTGCCAGCGCTGTCATCATGCAGTGAAAGGCCGCGAGGTGCGGGGCGACTTCCGCGGCATGGGCTGCTCCTCCTGCCACATCCCGTATGGCAATGAGGGCCTCTACGAAGGCGCGGACCCCAGCATCGCGAAGGACAAGCCGGGCCACATGCTCGTGCACAGCATCCAGGGCACCCGCGAGGCAAAAGTCACCGCGAACAACGTCTGCTACTCCGGCGTGCCGGTGGAGACCTGCACCACCTGCCATGATCGCGGCAAGCGCATCGGCGTTTCGTTCCAGGGACTCATGGAAAGCGCCTACGAGTCGCCCGCCAGCGCCGATGGCAAAGGCCAGCCCGCGTTGCACACGAAGCACTACATCGCCATGCAGCAGGACGTGCATTACCAGAAAGGCATGAGCTGCCAGGACTACCACGTCAGCAGCGATGTGCATGGGGACAACTTCCTCGCCGCGTCTAACCTCGCCGCCGTCCAAATCGAGTGTGCCGACTGCCACGGCACGCCGGACAAATACCCGTGGGAGCTGCCACTCGGCTTCATGGATGAGTTCGCTGAAAAGCCCGCCACCGGCCCTGGGCGCGGCGTGGCGCAGGAGCAGCTCAAACACACACGCCAGGGCACCGTGTTCGACAAAAAAGACGGCTACCTCCTCACCGTGCGTGGCAATCCGTATGAAAACGTCGTGCGTGATGGCAATGAAGTCATCATCCACACCGCCGGCGGCAAAGACCTGCGCATCAAGCCGCTGAAACTCCTCCTGGTGCAAAATCTGCTCAGTCCCGCCGCGAAGACCGCCATGTGCCAGGTCAAGGGCCACCTCGACCGCATGGAGTGCTACACCTGCCACTCAAGCTGGACACCGCAGTGCTACGGCTGCCACGTCACCATTGATTACACGCAGCCAAATCCGCACGACTACTACTCGCTCGCCGCCGCATTGAAGGCCCCCGGCCCCGGCAACGGCGGCAAGGAGGCCTTCGACTGGGTCGCCGCCGGTCGCAAACACGCCGAGCCCGCGCACCGCACCGATCGCGGCGAAAGCGGCTACCCCACCATCATTCCCGGCAAAATCAGCGAGCAGCGCAGCTACACCCGCTTTGAGGACATCATCCTCGGTGTGAATGGCGAGGGCCGCATCAGCCCGCTCGCCCCTGGTTGCCAAGTCAGCGCCACCATCATCGGCCCCGATGGCAAACCCATCATCACCAATCACATCTTCCGCACTCCCGCAGGCACCGAAGGCAGCGGCGACAAAGGCCAGCTCAGCATCGACATGAGTCCCACGCAGCCGCACACGACGACGAAAAACGCCCGCAGTTGCGAATCCTGCCACACCAGCGAGAAGGCCCTCGGCTACGGCATTGGCGGCGGCAGACTCACGCGGCCCTGGGATGAAAAACACATCGTCGATCTCGAAACCGCCAACGATAAGGAAATCCTCAGCCGCAACGCCAAAGTGCAGATGGAGGCCATCGAAGGCCTGGAGCACGACTGGAGCCGCATCGTCACCGAAGACGGCGTGCAGGTGCAAACCGTCGGCCATCACTTCAAACTCTCCCGCCCGCTGAACAACGCCGAACGCACCAAAATGAGCCGCCAGGGAGCCTGCCAGGCCTGCCATCAAACCCTGCCCGAAAAAGACCTCGCCGTCAGCCTCCTCCACCACGTCGCCGCCGTCACCGGCCAGATCCCGAAGAGCGGAGCCGAGCACGATGCCCTGCTCTCGAAGATCCTGCACACCTCCGCGTGGTCAAAAGCCGGCGTGGCGGCGCTGCTGCTCGGTGGCGTGGGGTTTGGCGTGTGGAGATGGCGGCGGAAGCGGCGCACGGTGTAAGCGGGGGCAGTGATCCGGCGTGCGATCTCACCCACGAACGCCGAGAAAAAAGGCACAGCTCGCCACATTGAAACACATCACCCACGCATACCTCTTGTTCCGTCATGCCTGCGGGGGTGAAGTTTTCACCAAACGCGCCCGCTTGCAGCTTGAGGTCCATTCGCCGTCCATCGGCTCAGCAGCCCCTGGCCTTCCCGGCGTTTGCGGAAGCCCGGTCCGCAGCCCGAGAATGGTCAGCGTGCTCATTTTTGTTTTTCCGTTTCGTGCTCCTCATCCAGATCACGGATGCTTTCGATAATGGCGCACAGCTTCATCCCGGTGGGCGTGAGCGCATACTCCGTGCGCGGCACCTTGCCTGCTATCTCGGTGCGCGTGATGAGGCGGTAGTCCACCAGTTTGCGCAGCCGCTCATTGAGTATCTTGGCCGAGATGCCCGGAATGAACCGCTCAAGCTGCCCTGGTCGTGACACCCCGCGTCCGATGGCCGCCAGAACGGCCGCTGACCATTTGCAGCCCACGACATCTTCGAGACGCCGATACGCCGCGCGCTCCGTGAGCGGCAAATGCCGGGGCTTTTTCGTGGCGGATCGTTTGGGACTCATACGAGTGTGTATCATCTGAAACCTCATGCTGCCAGCAGGCACAAAACGGTGCCTGCCCACGCAATAGTGCCCTCTTTCGCGATTTCTCATCCCGCACTCAGATGGCGCTGACATCCACTGCATGACGCAGCGGCCTGTCACTCAACCAAACCAAACACACCACCTCTACCCATGAAAAACAAAGCCATCTTCTACCACGCCGGCTGCCCCGTCTGCGTGGCCGCCGAGCAAAACGTCGCCGCCGCGCTCGACACGAGCCGTTTCGATGTCGAGATCGTCCACCTCGGCACGGCCAAGGGCCGCGTCGCCGAAGCCGAGGCCGCAGGAGTCAAATCCGTGCCCGCTCTCGTCATCGACGGCGCCGCCTATCACATCAATTTTGGCGCGGACCTCAGCGTGCTGAAGTAGCCACCGCCAAAGTCCCCTGTGCCGCAGTCGTCTGGCGGTCCATCCCGACACTGCGGCACAGGCCGGACAACTTTCATCTCGAACGCTTGATTTGGGCTCCAGGGACCGCGTTTGGGCCTGAAACGACGTTTTTTCGCCTCGAAACGGCTCCCACCATCCGGCGCGGGGGCAGCGATGGATGCCACCCGGTCCCTGTTTGCCAAGATGAAGGCTTGGAGGATCCGTGCAGCAGGCTACAATTCGCCCAAACATGCCCACCATTCCTGCTCTGCTCCAAGTTTTGCGATTATCGCGCTTTGGTGATGGGATGGACCGGCTTTCTTTAGCGTCGCGCCGATGAGCTTTGACACCTTGGCTCCTGTGTATGCGCTGCTGGAGCGTGTGGCGGCGGGCGGTGGCATGCAGCGCTGCCGCACGGCCTTTCTGGAGGTGATCCCGCCACCGAGGCTGGTGCTGATGCTGGGCGAGGGGCACGGGCGCTTCCTCCGCGCCTGCCGCGAGCGTTTTCCCTCCGCAGAAATCACCTGTGTGGATGCCAGCGCGGGCATGCTGCGTCAGGCCCGGCAAGAACTGGCTCGTGGGCGGCTGGACGAGAGTGGCATTCACTTCGTGAAGGCGGACGTTTTCACCTGGGAGCCGCAAAGCGGAGCCTATGACCTCATCGTGACGCACTTTTTCCTCGATTGCTTCCGCCCTGATGAGCTCGCGCTCCTCGTGCCGCGCATCGCCAGAGCGGCGGCTCCGGGGGCTTCCTGGTTGCTGGCTGATTTTCAAATGGCAGCGCACGGCTGGCGGCGTCTGCGCAGCCGGTGCATCCTGGCGCTGATGCACGTCTTTTTCCGGCTGGCGACCGGTCTCTCCGCGCGGTCGCTCACGCCGCCGGAGCCATTTTTGGAAAAGGCAGGTTTCTGTGAGCATCGCCGCGTGGAGATGAACTGGGGCCTCATGAAGAGCCTGTGGTGGAGACGTCAGGAGCCGGCCGCAGCCGCAGCAGGGCCAGCAGCCGCAGCAGATCCTCCTCGGTGACATCCACAAAGGAATCGAGTGACCGCAGCGCGGCGATGACCTCCTCGTGGGTCGGTTCACCCGGCGTGCAAGAGGACGGGGCCGATGGTGGTGATGCAGGCCGGTTGAAGGCCGCAGGGTAGCGCCGCCAGGGGAAGAAGAAATTGATGAACATAGCCAGCAGCAGCAAGGCGAGCGTGTTCACCAGCACCGGCATGATGATGTAGTGAAAGCCGAGGTCATGTATGGCGCTGCCACCCAGCACGGCGGTGAGGGCGGTGGCCCCGCCCGGAGGATGAATGCAGCGAAACACGAGCATGGCGGCGATGGCAGCCCCCACCGTGCATCCAGCCGCCAGGGCGGTATCTCCCAGGGTCTGCGCACAGATGACCCCGGCCAGGGCGGAGAGCAGATGCCCGCCGAGCACCGGCCAGGGCTGGGAGAGCGCCGCATGAGGCACAGCAAAGAGCAGCGTGGCAGAGGCACCCATCGAGGCGACGACAGCCGTGCTGCCAGCTGGCACCGTCGATGAGCCCACGGCCAGCGCCACGAGGCACCCATCGAGGCGACGACAGCCGTGCTGCCAGAGGACGGAAGCAGCAGGCTGGAAAGCCCCACGAGCACCAGCAGAGCCTCGCCACCGCCCAGTGCGGAGACGATTTTCTCCGTGTGGCTCACCTCGATGAGTTCGACGCCGGACCAGCGGCGCAATAAGGGCAGAATCATGAAAGGGTAGGTGTGGTTGGAAAACGGGTGTGACTGACTGATCTCCAGCCACTACGGCGCGGGCGGACCGGTCTCACACGGGGCAATCAAAAGCCGCCGTATGCACTCCCAGCGCACACGGCGGCCCAGCACCAACTAGGTTATGGACGGACCTTAGTTGGCCTTCTTCGGTCGGCCAAGCACATCATCCTTCGTCGTGAGAGCGACGGCGATGACCTGGTCGATGAGATCCTGGCTGATTTTCAGATCCTTCAGCGTGTTGACGAGGTTTTCAGCGATGGCGTTGAAGTGCTCCTCGGTCAGGCCCATGCCTTCGTGTGCCTTGCGCATATCCTTGCCGGTCCACGGCAACGGGCCTCCAAAGGCGAACGACAAGAACTCTTTCTGCTTCCGATGCTGCTTGGGCATGCTCACGTCATCAAAGAAATGCTTCACCCGCTTGTCGGCCAGCACTTTGACATAGAAGGCGTCCACAGCAGCATCAATGGCCTTCCAGCCCCCGAGCTTGTGATACAGGCTGTCCTCTCGGGCTTTGAGCCACTTCGTTTTGCATGCCTCTTTGGCGAAGGACCACTTCCGGCCCTCGTATTCGGCGGTGATGGCGGGATCCACCGGTTTCCCCGTGACCGGGCAGACGGTATTGGTGACCGTTTCCGTGGCGACAGCGGCTGAGTCAGCGCCTAGGGCGGCACTGACGAGCAGAGTCATCACGGCGGTGATGGTGGCGAGCGAGGAGAGGATGAGTTTCATGGTTGGTCGTGAAAAAGCAGCGGGTTGGACGGCGTGCCTATTTAAAGATGCACCCGTCGTGCATCAATACACCGATCTTGCGCAAGAATGAGCCATTCATGCCCGGCGGGATTTGGCAGTGACTCGCAATACGCCTGCTCTGCCGGGCTAGAATACAGAAATGCGCACGCACGGATTAATGTGCGGCGTTTGACACGGCTCCCAATGCGTGCCCGGCGAAACCAGCCAAGCACAACTCAACACCTCCATCAACGGCACGAGCGCCAATAGCAACGGCGTGAACCAGCTCGGCCAAGGAGCTGATGGCAGCTACAACCCGAGTCAGATGCAGGGCCTGATCAACGAGGTGGATGAGCTGATCAATGCGCTGAGACGGTGAACGTGGCGTTTTGATGGCCATAAAAGCGAGCTGCGGAGCCGTGCATGATGCGCTGCAGCTCGGCAGCCTGGGCCTTGCTGGTGAGGTGGTGGAAAACCCGTCTGCAAGGCTGGGCTAGCAGTCGTGCTGCGGGCGATGAGCTTGGAAAGGCGGCGATCCACCTGAAAGCTGAACACAAGCAGGATTAGCGCTTCAAGCCAGCCACACCACACCAGTGATGATGATCATCAGTAAGCCTCCCAGCGCCACCTGCCAGAAGCGATGTGCCCGGCGAAGTTCCATGAACCAGCCTGCGACCAGCGTGAACTTCACCGCTGCCAGCCCAAGTAGCAGCGATGGCAGCACATGGCGCTCCGCCAGCAGCCAGCTCGCCGTGGTGAGCGTGATGAGAAATAGCCAGATAAAGGTGAGAGCGCGGTTCATAGCAGGTAGATGACGGGATAGAGCAGCAGCCAGATGAGATCGCACATGTGCCAGAAGACCGCACCTGCCTCGAAGTTTTGATGATCGCCCGCATGGCTGTGCCCGAGGCGGACTGAGCGAGCGAGCACCCCCAGCAGCACCACGGCGACTAGCACATGCACGAAGTGGAAGCCCGTGAGCAGGTAATAAAGCGTGAAGAACGTATCCTCGCCAAACTGGATGCCATGCGCGGCCTTCTGGCGGTATTCGATGAGCTTTAGCGCCAAGAAGAGCACGCCAGTTAGCAGCGCAGCTATCGTCCAGCTTCTGGCGCACAGTTTTTCTCCCTTTCGCAAGGCCCCCAGCCCGCAGGCCATGAACCAGCCGCCAGTGAGCAGAACGAGTGTGTTCGCAAAGGCTAGGTTCTGATTTAGCAGCAGGCGTCCCTGCTCATACTCCGCCGCATTCCCGCGCTCCTGCCAGACAAATGCCAAAATGCCCGCGCCAAAGGTCACCACCTCCAGCATCACGAGCAGCCAGATGAGCAGGCCACCCGGCGGTTCCCATGAGTCCGAGCGGTCCTGGCAGGCTGTGCTCATGTCGTCGTGGCGTTGATTTTTCATGGGAGGAGATAGGCAGAATCTAACGCAGGCACAATTGCAGAAGGCCAGTTCCGCAATTACCGCCCAAACCTTGCCAGAGAGTGCGGAGCGGTCATTCTTGGAGCGGCTACTCTAAGATGCATGAATGAGGAAAAAGCCGCCAGCAAACCCGATCTCGCCGGTCGGCCGGAGATCGAAATTCTCGTGAACACTTTCTACGACCGCGTCCGTGCCGACGAGGTGCTCGGTCACATTTTCGACAAGGTAGCGCAGACGAACTGGAGCACGCATCTGCCGAAGATGTATGCTTTCTGGGAGACGGTCCTGTTTCGCAGTGGCGGCTTCACCGGGAATCCGCTCGCCGCGCACGCGAAGCTGGTGCCGCTCACGGACATGGGACGGGACAAATTTGACCATTGGCTCCTGCTCTTCCGCTCCACGGTGGATGATCTCTTCGCCGGCGAGCATGCCGAGCACATCAAGAGCTGCGCCGCCGACATGGCGAACGTTATCTTCTCACGCATCAATCAGGTGCCTGATCCGAGATTCGACCCTGCGAACCTCACGCCCGAGCAGCGTGAACGGTATGCCCGCTACAAGCAATCCTCCCAACCTGCCTGAACCATGAAAACGAAAACCACACTCCTCCTGGCGGCCGCCTCGGCCGCTTTTCTCACGCAATGCGACCGCGAGCTGAGTCCAAACGAAAAGCAGTCCCAGGAAACCTTCATGAAGGCCATGCTGGAATTACGTTCGCCCGCTGTTGCTGCTGCTCCGGCTTCGGATGACGCGATGGCAAACCCCACGAGGCAGCAGGACAAACCTGTCTCAGGCACAGAGAACGCCGTTTTGACCGATGCGCCGAACGTGCCACCACCCATCACGCGCGATCATCCGACGAAGGTGACGATCAAACTCGAAGTCGTCGAAGTGGTGAAGCGCATGGCCGACGGCGTGGATTACACGTTTTGGACCTTCGGTGGCAGCGTGCCGGGCAAATTCATCCGCATCCGCCAGAATGACGAGGTGGAGTTTCACCTCATGAACCGGCCGGACAGCAAGATGCCGCATAACATCGACCTTCACGCTGTCACCGGACCAGGCGGCGGCGCGGCCTCGTCCTTCACGACACCAGGGCATGTGTCCGTCTTTTCCTTCAAGGCGCTGAATCCGGGCCTCTACGTCTATCACTGCGCCACAGCACCCGTCGGCATGCATGTGGCGAACGGCATGTATGGTCTCATCCTCATCGAGCCAATCGGCGGCCTGCCAAAAGTGGACAAGGAGTTCTATGTCTTCCAATCCGAGTTCTACACCAAAGGACCGTATGGCGAGGCCGGCCTGCAACCCTTCAACATGGACAAGGCGCTCACCGAGACACCTGACTACGTCGTCTTCAACGGCAGCGTCGGCGCGATGGCGGGCGACAATGCCGTGCATGCCAAGGTGGGCGAAAAAGTGCGCCTCTTCGTCGGCAATGGCGGCCCGAACCTCACGTCCTCCTTCCACGTCATCGGCGAGATTTTTGACAACGTGTATCTGGAGGGCGGTGTGAAGCCCGCACAGCATCAGGTGCAGACCACGATGATTCCCGCCGGCGGCTCTGCCATCGTGGATTTCGGCCTCGAAGTGCCAGGCACCTATATTCTGGTCGATCACAGCATCTTCCGCGCCTTCAACAAAGGTGCCGTGGGCATGATCAAGGTCACTGGCGAGGAAAACAAACTCGTGTACTCCGGAAAGCAGGATGACCGCATCTACCAGCTCGAAGGCGGCGCGGTGCAAAACATCCCTCAGGCATCCACACAGCAGCCGCCCGCGGCAAACAAAGACGAGCGCATCGCTCGTGGCAAACTCCTCTACACATCCATCTGCATGGCCTGCCATCAGGCGGAGGGGCAGGGCATCCCGAAGGCATTCCCACCGCTCGCCAAGTCCGACTACCTCAATGCGGATGTGAAGCGCAGCATCGGAACCGTGCTCCACGGCCTGCAAGGCAATGTGACCGTAAATGGCGAGGTCTATGCCAGCATCATGCCGCAGCTAGGCCTCAATGATGAGCAGGTGTCCAATGTGCTTACCTATGTGTATAGCAGTTGGGGGAACAACGGCACCGAAGTGCTGCCCGCCATGGTGAAGGAGGTCCGCGCGACCGCTCCGGCTCCCGCCCAGCCCGGCCATTGATTCCACAAACCTCATGCGTCAAGCACTCACATACCTGCTGCTGGCAGTCGCAATGCTGCCAGCGGCTGAAGTCCCCGCGCCACCTCCGGGCATGGTTCACATCCCCGGCGGCTTGTACAAACCAGTCTATGCCAAAAAGGCCAAGCAGCGCCGTGCGGAGCCTTTTTTCATGGACACCACGCAGATCACGAACGCGCAATTTCTCGCCTTCGTGGCTAAAAACCCCACCTGGAGGCGCTCGCAGGTCAAAAGCACGCTCGCGGATAAAAACTACCTCGCACACTGGCGTGGTGATCTCGATCCTGGCGATGAAAAAACACTCGCCGCGCCTGTGGTGAACGTCTCATGGTTCGCCGCGAAGGCTTACTGTGAATCGTTGGGCCGCCGCCTTCCCACGCAGGACGAATGGGAATTCGTCGCCCGCGCCGATGCAACACGCCTGGATGCCAGCAGCGATCAGGCCTTCCTGCGCCAGCTCTTGGAATGGTATTCAAGGCCCGCCAGCGGCCCACTGCCTGCCGCAGCGGATGGCGTGCTGAATGTGCATGGCGTGCGCGGCCAGCATGGCGTCATCTGGGAATGGGTGCATGACTTCAACAGCACCATGGTCGTCGGCGACTCGCGAGGTGACGGCTCGCTGGAGCGGAAGCTCTTTTGCGGCGCAGGCTCGCTGCTCGCTGCTGATGTGAGCAACTACGCCGCTTTCATGCGCTACGCCTTTCGCAGCAGCCTAAAGGGCGACTACTGCGTGCGCAGCCTCGGCTTTCGCGGAGCGAAGTCGGTGAAGGAAGCACCGCCCGCGCCTGCCGCCGCCGCTTTCACCACCATCTACGACCTGCCCGGCACTTGGCGCACTCAGGACGACAAACCGCTCACGCTCGACCAATTGCGCGGCAGGCCACGTGTCGTCACCATGGGCTTTACATTATGCAAATTCGCCTGCCCGCGCATCATCGGCGACATGAAGCGCATTGAGGCCGCGCTCGGCGCGGACGCGGAAAAAGCAGGCTTCGTATTCTTTTCCTTCGACACCGCGGCGGACAATCCCGCGCAGATGAAGAAGGCCGCCGCTGAGCAGCAGCTCGATCTAGGGCGCTGGACCTTTGCCATCTCGGATGACGAAACAATTCGCCAGCTCGCCGTCACCCTTCAATTCAAATTTGCCACCGTCGAAGGCTTTCTCACCCACTCGAACCTCATCGCCGTGCTCGATGCCGACGGAAAAGTCGTCCACCGCGAAGAATCGCTCGGCGCGGACATCGCACCCAGCATTGCGGCGCTGAAAAAACTCCTTCAGCCATGAAAACACTGCTTCCGCTTCTCTTCACCGCACTCGCCGGCATCTCCCAAGCGCAAACAACGCCCGCTGCCGCGCCTGCGGCCAATCCGCTCTCTTTTGCTGATGGCCGCGTCGTTTTCGGCATCGAGGACCAACTCCGCTACGAATGCCGCGACAACAACTACGACTTCAACAGCGCCGCCACGCACATCAATGACGACGCGTGGTTCCTCCAGCGGGCACGCATCAGTATGCAGGTGAAGCCCGCAGACTGGCTCACCTTTTACATCCAGGGCCAGGACTCGCGCGAGATCGGCAGCCGCCGTTCCGATGTGCCCGGCGTGCTCGGCGCGGAGGGGGACAATCCATTCGATCTCCGCCAGCTCTACGTCGAGATCGGTGACGAGAAACGCTCGCCCTTCAGCGCCAAAATCGGCCGCCAAGTGCTGCTTTACGGAGACCAGCGCCTCATCGGCCCGCTGGAGTGGAACAACATCACGCGCACCTTTGACGCCGTGAAACTGCGCTACGCCGGCAAAGACGGCCTGTGGGTCGATCTCTTCACCTCCTCGCTCGTCGTCGTCGATGGCAAAGGCATGGACGCCAGCGACTGGGACAGCACGCTCAGCGGCATTTATGCAAACATCCCCACGCTCGGCATCCAGAACACCGAGCTTTACGCGCTCTACTCTGACGACAGCAACCGCAACGACCACTTCATCACCATCGGCACGCACATCAAATCACTCCCCGGCAAATTTGGCCCGTGGGACTACGAAGCCGAATTTGCCGTGCAGAGTGGAAAGGCTGGCGGGCGTGATTTGAGCGCCTTCGCCAGCTATGTCGAGGGCGGTTACACCTTCTCCGCGCCGTGGAAGCCGCGTCTCGGCCTCGAATACAGCTACGGCAGCGGTGATGGAAACGCCGCCGACAACAAGCAGGGAGCCTTTCAGAACCTCTTCCCCACCAATCACCTCCACTACGGCTACATGGATGTCTTCTCATGGAGCAACCTCCACAACGTGGCCCTCCATCTCAGCGCCAAACCCACCGCCAAAATCACCACCAGCCTCGATTACCACCTCCTCTGGCTCGCCACCACCAGCGACGCCCTCCGCCGTGCGAACGCCACCACCGCCGTGCGTCCCATCTCACCGAATGCAGGCAGCTTCGTCGGCAGCGAACTCGACCTGCTCATGAGCTACGCGCACAACACCCACCTCAGCTTCACCCTCGGCTACAGCCACCTCTTCGCTGGCGATTACCTCGCCAACACCGGCGCTGGCAGCGATGCCAACTTCCTGTATGTGATGACTAACTTGAAGTTCTAAGCGTCCTGCCATTAAGTGACATAATGTTCAGCAAAAACGCAAGGTGCTACAGCTCACAAAAGTGGTAGGGCAATACAGAATGTACTCTGCTTGCATTGTTCTTTTTTAATCGAGCGAAACCAACCGGAAAAGCGTGCTAAAAATGCCAGCCTGAGAGATGAGAAGGGCAAATCCACGACAACCACCAGCATATCAGGGAGCAAGACAACTTTCAGAGATGCCTAGGGAAGAATGACTGGGACAGCCACAGGTTCAGGTGCAGATCAATCCCTTGGAGGTGGTGCAGTTCATCAGCGGTAGTTTTGTGCCAATGAACGAGATGTGTGAACGTGCCGGATTGAGCGAACGCCAGATATACGACCGGACCAAGGTGGTGTTTGAGTATTTCAACCTGCTTTTCGATGCGGTTCCAGCCCATTGGTAATCGGAGTCAGTGCCATCCGATCTCCAGCCTCTCATCACCGCAGCCACTCGCCACGCTCGTTTCACCATGAAGCACATTGTTTCTCTTTCTCTCGTCCCTCCCCCGCCGCCAACGGCCCGTCTGGCATCGGCTCCTTCGTCGTCCGAATGGCAGACCAGCCGTTGCCCCGGCCTCCCTTGGCCGCGTCACCAGCGACGGAGGCTAGGCCAGCTCCTCCCCGCCTTTCCACGAGGACTGGCCCATGCTCCGTCACCGGCCACGCGGGGGCACGGGTGCGGAAAGAAAAACTTCGGCTGACCGAAGTCGCGCGTTTCACGTTATCCACAGGGCGATGTGACACGCCCGGTCACCTTCATGGTATGATGAGGGCATGGAAAAAATCGTGCGCAAATCAGCGGGCGTGAAGTTCGAGAGTGATGTGCTGGCGTTCATCGACCGCCTCGCTCGCGAACAGCAGCGCAGCCGCAGTTTCATCATCAATGCCATCCTCAGATGGTATTCCAAATGGCTCTCAGAACAGCAGGCCAAGGTCGAGGCGGAGCAAGATCAGCCGGTGATCCGGTTGTAGGCCGCCATGCTGAGCATTCTGGATCAAAAAGCACCGTTTCAAACATCCCAGGCTCCCGAGCCGGTGATTTCAGCGTTCGAGGGATTCAAAGCACCGACCTCCAACACCACCTACACGCCGAACCAGTTCTTCGATGTCGTGATCCCGCACTTCTCCCGGGGCGTGGTGCGCATCGTGGCCTATCTGCTGCGCAAGACGCTCGGCTGGTGTGATGCGAATGGGAATCCGCAGGAAGAGCAGATCAAGGTGACCTATTCGGAACTGGAACGAAAGGCGGGCGTGAGCCGTGACATGATCCGTGCCTCGCTGGATGATGCCCTGGCGGGTCACTTGCTCGAATGCGTCACGGAAGGCCGAGCGAAGCACGCGCACGATGCCGGGCAATCCGCCCGCTATCAACTTCGATGGTCAGCCATGCCCTACACGACGCGGTTGGAGCACTTCGATGGCTTCTTTGAAGGCGAAGGCAATCGCACCGACATCCCGAATGAGTTCTTTGATGTGCTCATTCCCCGCGAGCCGCTTTCCGTGATCAAAGTCGTCGGAGCGATCATCCGCCACAGCATCGGCTTTCAGGCCAAACATGGCCGCCGTCGCCAGCAGGTGGCGCTGTCCTATCAGCAGATCGAGAACTATGCCCGCTTCGGCAGTCGTTCCGATCTCGCCAAGGCGCTGCGCATTGCGATGGAAAAAAACTACATCGTGCGGCTGGAGAGCGGTGTGTTCAGCCATGAGGCCACCGAGCGTCGGCGTGCAGTGTATGCGCTCCGCTGGTGCGATTTTCCGAACGGTCAGAAAAACGAACCAGCCGTCCATCAGTCAGAAATCCAGACCAGCATCAGTCCGATTTCCGAACCAGCACATCAGTCAGAATTTCGCACCAACATTAAAACGAAACCAGGAAATGAAACTGGAAACCGCCCTGCGGCTGACACGGAGTTGCGAGACAGGCTTCTCGCTTTCGGCTTCAGCGAAAAGACCGTCGCGAAGCTGACGCGGGAGCACAGCCGCGAGGAGATCGAGCAGCAGATCGCATGGTTGCCAGACCGCGCACCGGCACGCAGTCCGGCGGGGCTGCTACGCCGATCCATCGAGCAGCGATGGCCCGCACCGATGAAACTTCGGTCAGCCGAAGTCACCAGCGTGACACAGGCCGGATGGGACTTCGCGCGATGCTTCTACGCGGCCTATGGCGGCAACCGGGGCGAGCCAGTGAACGAGCCATCGCCACGCGAGGCGCAGACCGCGGAGAGCTTTGTGCAGCGATTGATCCGTGCCACGAGGGAGGAAGGACGCGCTGCCGAGTGGGGCCGTGAGCTGGGCAGCCTCGCACGCGAGCAGCGGCATCCGTTTCCATCGCTCACGCTCGCCATCCGCCAGCTTGGCGATGCCTTTCTCGTCCAGCGGGAAAAGCAGCGCCTCCAGGTGCAGCTCGCCAGCATCACGCAGAGCCGTGAGCAGCACGAGCAGCGCTTCCGCGAGGACTGGCTCCGCTGGCTTGCGGCGAAGGAGTCCGAGATGCGAAACACGCGTCCCGAGGACTACCAGCGCTTCATCGCGCAGCGAGAAAGCGAGCGGTCAGAACTCGCCGCCGATCCGAAGCCATGGTCGCGTCGCGTGCTGAAGCACTTCGACACGGAAAACGCCCGGCTCGGTGCCTTCCGCCAGTGCTTCGGCCTCCCGGACTTCTGGCAGTGGGACGCCGCCTTTAACAGCCAATCATTCAAACCAAACCCATGAACATCATCACCGTCATCAATGCCAAGGGAGGTTGTGGCAAGAGCACCATCGCCATGAACCTCGCCAGCGGCCTCGCACGTCACGGGCATCGCGTCCTGCTCATGGATCTCGATCCGCGGGCGCAGGTCACGCAATGGCTCGCCGCAGGGGATGGACTCACGCCGGAGGGCACGCTCGTCGCCGCGCTCACGCGCCAGCAATCGCTCTCCGAAGTCATCCAGCCCACCGGCTTTGAAAACATGTCCTTCGTCGCCAGCGCCGACGGCCTGGAGGATCTCGGGCGTGAGATCAGCCAGACGGAGGGCTATCCCTCCATGCTCACGCAATTGATCGCCGAGGAGCACATCGCCGACCGCTTTGACTTCCTCGTCATCGACTCGCCGAACCAAATCTCGCCGATCATGGAGAACGCCATCTTTCCAGCGGACGCCTTCATCGTTCCGTTTGAGAGCACGAAGGCCGTGAAGAGCTACGCCAGCATCTACAAGCTGCTCGTGAAGCTCCGCCCGACCGCCGACTTCCGCATGTTGCATGTGCTGAGCAATCTCACACGCCTGCCAGGCCTGCGAAAGCGCGTGCTCGCCCTGCTTGCGGATGACGGAATTCCATCGGCACGCAGCGAGATCCGCTCTTGCGGATGGATGGCGCAGGTGGACGAGAATGGAGGCAGCATCTTCCACTATCGTCCGCTCTCCAAAGGAGCGCAGGACATGGCCGCCCTCGTCGAAGAGGTGCGGGACTTATTCACTAACGGGCCGCAGGCCCACGCGGAGACCGCCGCCGCATCGCCCGACCATGCGATGAGCGCGGAAGTCACCGCCCCAACAGCATGACCAAACTACCCGATGGCAAAAGCCGTCTCGATCTCGTGAAGTCCGGCCTCACCGGCGGACTGCCAAAACGAGGCCGTTTCATTGTCAGCATCGACCGCCTTCTCGAAGACCCGGAGAACGAACGAAGCCGAGCAGGCGAGGGCGGCCGATAGCCTCCATTGACTCGGGCATTCGTTCGCTCCATGATCCTCATATTCATCTGCTCCCCGCCCGACACGCCGCAAGGACTCGGGCGGGGTTATTTTAACCCATAAGCCGGGCCATCGCCGCTCTCGACAATGAGGACCCGGCTTGATACCATCGCCGCATGTCAGCCGCCTTGGATCGCATCAAAAGAGACCTCCAAAACCTCGATCCCGAGGAGCTGGATGAGCTGCTTCGGGATCTTCAGAGCATGTATCGGATGCCGCCGCTCGATCCCGAGGACGCAGCTGCCATCGAGGCTGAGTGGGACGCGGAAATTGACCGGCGTGTGAAGGAGGTCGAGGACGGCACCGTGCAGCTCATCAGCGCCGAGGAGTTTGAGCGCCACACGGAGGCCTTGTTCGCGAAACTCGGCATCCAGCGTCCTGTCCACGCCGCCTGATACCGTGAACCCTTCACCCGCCATGAGCCCGAACGTCGAACGCCTCCGCCAGAAGATCGCCCGGCTCGCCCCGGAGGAGCTTCGGGAGCTTTTCACCGATCTCCAGCAGGAGTATCCACTGCGGCTGCTTCAGGTCGAAGAAACCGCGCCGGACCTTTCCGACCTCCATGAGGCCGACAAGGTGAAGCTCGAAGCCCTCCGCCAGGACATCCAGGCGGCTGCCGACTCCTTGGATCGTGGCGAAGGCATCGAAATCGCCTGGGACGCCAAGCTCGCCGAACTTCACCGGCGTCATGCCGCCCGCATCGGCTGCCGATGATCGATTCCTGAGTCGACCTCACCGCTCTTCAGGATCAAAGTCTTGGCTTTCTCCAGGTCTTCGGAGGTCCGCACGATCAGTTCGAGATCTCCAGTGCCAAAGTGGCCGATGTCGGACACATCGCGAGAGAAGCGTTTTTCCAGCGAGATGGTCTTGGGATGGACTTTGAAATTGACGAGCAGCGTCCGGGACATCACGAACTGCGAATCGGCTTGGCATTCCAGACAAAGCCAATCTCTTTGAGCTGCTGGATGCGATCAGGCTTCAGAGTCCCGCGTTTGAAGTGTGTCCGCTGGGTATTCACCCACTTTCCAAGCCGTTTATCGCCGCCGCCTTTTTGCGGGACGTTGCAATGACCATGAGTGTCTTTGAACTCAATCAATCGTTCCAGCATTCGCTGCCACGCCTCCTGATTCACCAGTCTCCAGGCGAAACCGAGTTCATCCAATCGTTTGGCACGCTCGGCCATGATCGGTCTTTTGTGTGTTTTCGCTGCGCGCTGGTTGCGAACCCAAGTGGCAAGCTCTGCGTATTTGGGCACACGCTGGGGCACGTTTGTGTGACCGTGTTCATTTTTGAACTCAACGAGCTTCTGATACATTTCATCCCAACGGGTGCTAATGGGGTCCCAGTCGAATCCGAGAGATTCAAGCTGATGTATCCTGTCGGGCGAAAGAAGCCCTCGATGGTAAGCAGTGCGCTGATCTGAGACCCAATCTGCCAATCGAACGTCTTCCTTCCAACGCTGTGGAACCAAACAATTCCCACGCATCGCTCGGTAGGCTCGCAGTCTCTCAAGCATCGCAGTCCATTGCGTTTCCTCTGTGGCAGATTCGGCACCTCCAGGTGTGAACGGTTCTACGCTCCAGTCGAACCCAAGAGATTGTAGCTGTTGAACCCTTTCATCCGACAACTTGCCCTGTTTGTAACGCCGCCTCTGAACGCCGACCCAGTTGGCAAGTTGTGGATTGTGAGCCCAGCCAGACGGAACCCTGCAGTGGCCATGTTCCTTTTGATAGTCGGCGAGTTCAGCAAAACGCTGCTGCCATCTGATCTCAAATTCGGCTACTCCGTCCGACGCCATATTGCGCTCCACGCGTGCGATAAGAGCCCATTCAAAGCCCATTGATTCAAGCGCTGCCTTCCGAGTATCAGATAGCTTGCCGAGCCTAAATTGTCTTCGTTGAACGCCCACCCAATTTGCCAGCTGTGGGTTCTCCGGCCATCCAGATGGAACACGGCAGTGACCGAACTCATCTCTGAACGTTTTCAGTGCCTCCATCATGTATTCCCACCGGTCATCGAAATCTGCGCCCCCAAATGGCGACCAATTGAAGCTGAGGCTGTCGAGTGATTCGATCTGTTTGGGCGTCAGCTTTCCCTTTCGACGATTGCGACGTTGAGTAGTGACCCACCATCCGAGTTTTTGATCTTCAGGAAAAACTTGGGGAACGGTCGAATGTCCGTGTTGAGCATGAAATGCGATCAGGCGGCGAAGCATCTTCTCCCAAGCCTCTTTAGAAGAGCGATGGCCACTAAACTCGCCGAGTCTCCACGCAAAACCGAGAGAGTTAAGTGTCTCAATCCTTTCGGCGGAGAGCTTACCTTTGAGATTTCGTGCTCGTTGCACGCCGACCCAATTTGCCAGAACTGGGTTCTTGGACCACCCCGCAGGAACTCGACAGTGACCATGCTTGGCGTGGAACTGCCTGAGTTCTTCCAGCATGGTTTCCCATCGTGAGGAATACGGCTCCCACTCAAACCCAATGCTTGTGAGTTTTTTCTCCCTCGTGGCATCGAGGTCTCCACGCTTCTTTGCCTGACGCTGTGTGAGCATCCACCTCCGCAACTCATCGCTGGCACTCACTTCTCGGCGCTTCCCATTGTGCATCGGGCGCATGTGGTCGGCTAGCTTGGCAAACATGGAATCCCAGCCACCATCGTTCGTGTTCCAGGCGAATCCAACCTCCTCCATCTGGCTCAAGTGCTCAGGGGGGAGTCTATTCTCTCTCTTTGCTCGCCGCTGAGCCGCACACCACCTCGCAAGGTGTGGCTGAGGTGCCCAGTATGCAGGAACGTTGAAGTGTCCGTGCAGCTTATAGAAATCCACCAAGTCCGAGAACATCTCGTCCCAAGTCCGCACAATAGGCTCTTCGGCAACTGGCGCGGTTAGAGCTTGGGAATTGGACGTGCGGTTATTTCGCTGCCAGATAAAACCAAGCTCATTCAATGCAGCAATCCGTGTTTCGCTCAGCTCGCCCTTTTTCATCGCCTGGCGTTGATACAGCATCCAACGATTGAGTTTCTTGGTCTCTGCATCGACCACGCGGACAGATTCCACTCCATTCAGTTTTGCATAGGCTTTGAACCTCTCGAACATCGTGCGCCATAGCTCATCCAGATTGGCGCTAGGTCGCAGAGATGCTCGCTGAGCTATTCTGCCATCCCACTCGAAGCCAATGCCATCAAGCCGCTCAGTGAGATCGCTGCCGAGCCGCTTCTTTCGATTCAGGTATCGCTGACGAATGACCCAAGATGCAAGCAGACGGTTTTCAGCCCACTTTTTCGGAACACGCGTATTTCCAAATCGCTCCTTGTAGGCACAAAGATCTGTAAACCGCTGCTCCCAAGTGCTCCGGTCAACCTTCCACTCAAAGCCAATCTTCTCTAGCAGCACGATTCGATCTCCGTGCAGTTCACCATTCGCGTAGTCCATGCGCTGTGCCTTTACCCAGTGAGCCAGCGAATTGTTCTCCTTCCAGTTCTGAGGCACCCGACAATGCCCAAAACGCTTTTGATACTTCACCAACTCCAGATAGGTTGATCGCCAGTTCGTCTCGCGTGGATTCCAATTAAATCCAATTCGATTCAGCAACTCGATCTTCTCTGGCTCCAGATTGGCATCGCGCTTCCGCACGCGCTGATCCACTACCCATGTCGCCAGTTTTTGATTGGCATCCCATCTGGCGGGCATGTCGCAGTTTCCGTATTGCTGCTTGTAGGCGACAAGCTGGCCGTAACGCTCAAACCATTGTTCGCTAATCGCATCAAGGCAGGCAGCCGTAATCGTGCGGCGGAGTGTTTCCAGAGAGAGTTCAGGTCCAAGAAGATCGAGACGTTCACGCAGACGGCTGTCGTCGAATCCGCCGGTGCGGCCTCGTTCAATTCGCATCTCAGCGATGATTTGAGCCAAAAGATCGTCCTGTTCCTTGAGCCCTTGGAGAACTCGCCAAACTTCATCGAAGTTGCTGCGCAGAACCGCCTCTTCAATGCTCTCTCCACGTGCCTTTTCGACGTAGAGAGGCACGAGCACA
Source organism: Verrucomicrobiaceae bacterium (assembly GCA_015075365.1). GTDB lineage: Bacteria > Verrucomicrobiota > Verrucomicrobiia > Verrucomicrobiales > Verrucomicrobiaceae > Prosthecobacter. The sequence continues at coordinate 743,424 of JABTUN010000001.1, read as the reverse complement.
TAACCGAATTGTTTGCCAGTCTTGGGTGACAACCGCATCGCCCGTCCAGTCGCTTGCACAATGTCCACGAGGCTGCGCTTTGGACTCATGAAGGCAACCATATCGACGGCAGGAACGTCCACGCCCTCGGTGAGGCACCGGGCATTCGACAGGATGGCTTGCGGTGCCGTCGCAAACTCCCGCAGCAAACGCTCCCGATACACAGTACTCATGGCACCTTCGATATGGGCGCAGTGGAAGCCTTTGAGATGCGTCCCAACGCCTTCTGGGCCGCTGGAGGTGAATGATTTCGCGGAATTCACCTTGGAGTGAAAGGTGAACACCTTTGAGACGCCGTATTTCTCTATTGCCGACTTCAGAGCGATTTGGTTGGCGACCTGACGAGCCTTCACTTCATCGCCATCGACGAGAACTACGCCGAGCCGGAGAGCCTCGTCAGTGACCATTTCGGAAGTCACTACCGAAATGATGACCTTGTAGTCCGTGATGATCCCAGCCTTTGCAGCCGCGCTGAATGGCAGCCGATGCACGACCGGACCATAGACTTCGGCTGCATCCATCGAGAAGACCACTTTGGATTCACCAAACTTGTCTTTCCTGGCCACGTCGTAGTGGCGCGGTGTTGCCGTCAGAAAAAGTCTTCGAGCAATCGGTAGGTTTTCGTCTTTGAGTGCGAGAGCGAACCGCGCTCCTTCGCGGCCAGCCGTCTTATGGGCTTCGTCGAACACTCCAAGATCAAAAGGAGGCAAGCCCTGGATAGCTGCGGCGACAACTTTGCTTGACTGATAGGTGGAGAACACCAGCCGCACTGAACTAGTTTCACGCTCCAAGAAGCGCCGCACGTCAGCGCTCTGTGTTGTTACAGCAAAGTCGAGGTCAGATGGCCGAACCAGCAACGAATCCTCCTCTGTCTGAACCGTCGGGTCCGAACAGACGCACAAGAACTGAACATCGGGCCAGCTCGTTTCGTGCAACCATTCATGCAGCGTCTGGCGCACCAAAGCGAGCGAAGGAAGCAGGACCAGCACTGTTCGTGCGCCAAGCCGTTCGGCGACCCAAAGCGCCACCAAGGTCTTGCCACTGCCACAAGCCATCAACGCGGTTGCCCGTGGTCCTCGGGACAGCCCCGCTACAATGTCACTCAAGGCGGCGACTTGGTGAGGCTTCGGGTCCTTCCTCTTCAGACTGGCTGGACGCTCTGCCAGCCACGCTGCCATGATCTGAAAGTCCTCGGGAGTCAGGCGGTCAAGATCACTACCCCGGACAAATATAGCCCCCAGCCGTTCTTCCGCTACGGAAGCGATCTCATCGCAGTTGGTGAACACCAGTCTGCGCGCACCAGTATCGACAAGGCCATAGAAGGTCGAAAGCTCAGTCCAAGTGAGCGTGGGTCGTCCGGTGCGAAATTTTGACTGATAGCAGACTGCTTCTTCTGCCGGTGTGACGAACACGCCGTCCACACCCATATCTACTATTGGAAGCCGTAGCTGCTGGCGCAGTGTCGAAGGCATTGAGTTCCCCGGCCAGACCTCGCGTGCTTGATAAATGCGTTGGGTGGCAAGGCAGGCTTCAGCAAATACTTCCAGGGCATCTCCCCTGGTTTGCTCGGTTGGTAATGCAGCGATTCGAGCCTCAAGCTGACCGAAGCACTCAATACCCGCCAGGAGGCCGGATTGATCGAAGTGTTTTGCTTTGGGGTGTCGAGGGAGACTCATCTTGCAGACAGCTTACAAGCTGAAGCACATGCCCGCCGCTGTCTCCACTTTTAGCTTCGTGAGCGCGGCCTCATAAAAAACTCTTGCCTCGATCCCCGTCGTTCCGGCACAATCCACGCGCTCACCGTCTCATCGCCGTGCCGGGTGGCCGGAGAGAAGCGAGGGGGTGAGGCTCCCAACCCACGCCGAACCTGATCCGGGGGCGGTGTCATGCACGGTTCCGCTGATGACTACGTCCGCTCGCTCACCCAACGCATCGGCAGAGAGGTCAAGGAGCGGCGTGAGGCGTTGGGGCTGAGCGCCTATACCCTCGCCAAGGCCGCCGGCGTGACGGACCAGACCATCCTGAACCTGGAGCAGGGCCAGTGCCCGAACGGAAGCTGGACCGCCACGCTCATGCGCATCGCCGTGCGCTTTGACACGACCCTTTCCGAGCTGGTCAGCGCCGCCGAACGGCGGGCAGAGGGCTAGCCAAATCCTTTTGGCTAACGGGAATCGCGGGGGGCGTGATGGAATGCGGGCGAATTTCCACCGGAGCTGCCATGACACCCTGCTTTCCCGTCCGCCGCCGCCTGAGCCTGCCCCAAGGGCCGTTTGCGCCCTTCGCAGGCCGTTTGGAGGCCCAAAATCGCCTTTTCCGGCCTTTTTCCCCTCGTTTCGCCCCAAAAAGGGCCGCCCCATTTCGTCCGGGGTGCTCCCTCCGCCGCGCGGGGTGCTCCATGGACGGCGCGGGGTGGTCCGTGAACGGCGGAAGGACGCCCCCGCGTGGCGCGGGGTGCTCCCTGATGGCTGCGGGGTGCTCCCGGCGCGGCGCGGGGTGCCCCATCGACGCGGCAGGGACGTCCATGCGCGGCGCGGGGTGCTCCATGGACACCGCGGGTGCCCGCCCCTTTTCCCGGAGGGAAGACCCCGGCGCGAGGAGGGAAGACCCCGCGCCGCGCGGGTGCGAGACCTTCGAAGGGAACGCGGAGACTCCTCTCCGCCTCACCCAATCTGCGGGCAAGAGTGCCCGCGCTCCTCTCAGCCTCGCCCAACGAGGAACCAAGAACAACGAACCAAGAACCTCCCCCGCATGAACTGGGACCAATCCACCTGGGACAGCGGCTTTTGGGACCAGCCGTCCGACTATTTCACCCCACCCAAACCACGCAACCCACGCACCCACATGAAACGCACCAACTACTACCCCAGCCGCATCGGCGACCAGGTGAACTGGCTCGACAACTACGCGGTGAAGCTCCCCATCCACGGCCCCACGCTGGGCGTGACCGCCGGAGACATCACCGCGAGCGTGAACGATGCGAAATTCGGCAACTACGTGCTCGGCACCTGGCTGAGCGCCGTGCGCGCCTTTTCCCCCAGCACCACCGACGCGGTGGATGATGTGCTGACCGGGGAAGGCGGCGCGAACGTGGTGCTGCCCACCTTTGTCACCCCCGCGTTGCCAGCGGGTGTGACGGCGGTGCCACCCGGCGTGCTGAACCGCATCTTTGCCCTCATCGCCAAGATGAAGCTGAGCGCGAACTACACCGAGGCCATCGGCACCGACCTGGGCATCGTGGGCTCCGAAGTCACGGAGAAGCAGGTGCCGAAATTCAGCGCGGAGACGGAGCAGGGCGCGGGCTGCCAGTGCGTGCGCCTGCGCTTCTCGAAATACGGCCACATGGGCGTCTATATCGAAAGCCGACGCGGCACGGGCGCGTGGGAGTTCCTCGCCATCGACACCGAGAGCCCGTATGAAGACGAGCGCCCGCTGCTCGCCGCCGGACAACCCGAAGTGCGCGAATACCGCATGCGCTTCTGGGACAAAGGCACCCCCAACGGCGACTGGACCGATGTGGTGAAGGTCACGGTCTCGCCATAGGCGAGCCAGAGGAGGAGATGGGGAGACGATGAGGCAAGGAGACCGGCTCATCGCTCCCGCATCGCCCTTCGGAATTGTCTCCTCATCTCCCAGTCTCCAAGTCCACTTGTCTTCTGAAACGCCATGCCCTTCGATCCGACCAAACCGGCGAACAACTCGCCGAACTCATCCGCCGAGATGCGCAGCCAACTCACGTCACTCAATGCCGACATCCAGCAGCGGGCGACGATCAACGATCTCAACAACGCCATCGCGAATGCCTTGGCTCAAACGAGCGCCAACAGCAACGGCGTGAGCACACTCGGCCAAGGAGCCGATGGCAGCTACAACCAGACGCAGATGCAGGATGTGCTGAACAAGCTGGATGAGCTGATCAATGCGCTGCGGCGGTAGCGCCTCTCGATTCGCGTCTCCTCCGAAGAGCAGGCCGAGGGGGACAGCCCGGATCATCACCGCGTCCAGGCGGAAATGGTTGCCACCTCGCGGGGATGAAAGCTACGACCTCGCAGGGGTGAGCGGCAAGAGCGTGGCCGACCATCCGGAGGCCAAACGCATGATGGCTGACGTGAAGCGCGGGCACATCCAGGCGCTCGTCTTTTCCAAACTCGCCCGCCTGACCCGCAATGCGAAAGAGCTGATGGAGTTCAGCGAGTGCTTCCAGACCCACCAGGCCGATCTCGTGTCGCTCAGTGAGAGCATCGACACGAGTTCACCCGCCGGGAGGCTGTTTTTCAATCTGGTCGGCTGCATGGCCCAGTGGGAGCGAGAAGAGATCGCCGACCGGATAAAGAGTTCCGTCCTGGTTCGTGCGAAGATGGGCAAACCGCTCAGCGGCAAGGCCCCTTATGGCTACATGTGGAAGGACAAGAAGCTCGCGGTGAACCCGGAAGAAGCTCCCGTGCGCAGGCTGATCTATGAGCTTTTTGACGAGCACAAGCGAATCAAAACCGTTGCCCGGATGCTGAATCAACGAGGCTACCGCACCCGGAACAAAAAGAAGTGGTCGGACACGGCGGTGCGCTTCCAGCTTCGTGATCCCACGCCCAAGGGCATCCATCGCCGCAATTACAGCACCAACATCGGCGGCAAGAAACTCGTCAACAAACCCGAGAGCGAGCACATTTTCAATGAGGTCGAGGCCATCGTCTCTGCCGAGCTATGGGAACGGTGCAACGCCTGTCTGGACGCCCGCTACATGAAACGCGAGCGCCGTCCCAGCAAGATGCCCGCCCATATCTTCAGCGGCTTCGTCGCCTGCCACTGCGGGGCCAAGATGTATGTGCCCATGCGCACCCCGAAATACACCTGCCAGAAGTGCCGCAACAGCATCTCGTGCCAGGACTTGGACGAGATTTTCATGGAGGAGGTCAAGGGCTACCTCGTGAAACCGGACAACATCCAGGCCTACCTCAAAAAGGCCGGAACCGCCCTCTCTGAAAAGCAGTCGCTGCACGAACAGCGGCGGAAGGAGTCCGAAAAGCTCACGCAGGACACCGAGCGCATGCTCCGGCTCTATCTCGATGGCAACATCGGCGCGGAGGACTTCAAAAAGTTCAACCAGCCGCTCAGCGACCAGCGATCGCAGCTCGACGAAGAACTGGCGCGCCTCCAAGCCGAGATTGACGTTCTCAAAATCGACAACCTCTCAAGTGAACAGATGGTCTCCGAGGCCATCGACCTGCATGCCCGCTGGCCTGAGATGAGCCTCGAAGAAAAACGCCGCGTCGCCGAACTGATGGTGCGCAGCATCGTCGTGGGCGACGGCGAGATCGAATTCAACCTTGTTCAGCTTCCCAGCTATCAAGAATTCACAAATTGGCAAAATACGTATCAGGGTTTTCTTACGCACCTTGGCCGCTTCTGGAGAAACTAGAAAGCGCGAGGCCAGATACCAAGGATCAGGATTGACGGCGTGCTCTTTGCGAAAATCTGACTCAGGCATTAGCAGACTAGCAGCAAACCAGTTCGCCTCCCATTCGGCACGCTCGTTCAGGCGGCTACGTTTCGCCACGAGGGGGATTTGCCCCAATTGGGAATGCAGAACATAATGTCCCAACTCGTGGGCGATACTGAAACGATTGTTGAACAGCCCCCACACGCGACAAAGATAAATGACGAACTTTCCAGGTCCGTCGATTTCAATAGTGTCTGCTCCTTTGAGTTTCCATGCTGGCCAGTCCAGATACTCAATGCGGCCATGCAGCCGCTCTTCAACAGCCGGGCTAATTTCACCTCCCGGCTGATAACCAATGGCTTTGCCAAACTGAACGGCCAGTCGGCTGATTTGCTCGCGTGACCACCCTGTTGGCACGGGTTTGGTGGATTGATCAGGCATGGTGTTTAGAATTTGCCCGGCTCAGGCGATGTCAAGAGGTGATTTCTTGCTTTTACCGCATGACCACGCTGAATGCGTTCAATTTTTTGAACGCATACGAACCCATCGGTGCCACAGCTTTAGGTGTGGGCATACGCGGAGGATACTTTGTTGACCCGGCTATTGTGACTTTGTCTACTCAGGACTGAGGACGATGAAGTCAAAAAGCTGGCCGTTGCGTTTGCCATCGAGCGTGATGTCCAGCGGCACCATTTGCACGCCGGCGGGCAGTTTGTTGAGATCGGCCGTGAGTTTGACCTTGAAGCTCGCTCGCGATTTCGGGGCGACACTGCCTTCGAGCACCGCAGGCTCGACTTGGAGGCCCGGAGGCGGCTGGAGGACGACACGATGCTGCTGCGGGGTGTCGCGGAAGTTGCGCACGGTGATGCTCACTTCGGCCGGTTGCGCGACATCGACGCGATACGGATACGCGCTCACCCAGTAAGGGTCGTAGCCGTATTCATAGTCTTTGTCGGGCAGCAGGTCCTTGTATTTGCGGATCGCACGCAGCGCCCAGTCGTGGTAGCGCTCGATGAAGCCCTTCGGCTCGGTCATGAGCACGCCGTGCGCGCCCATGATGATGTCCGGCTGGAGTTTTTGCAGGTATTTGGCCGCCACGAGGTAACCTTCCTCAATGATGGCGCTGTTGCGGGCATTCACGCACTCGTGGCCGTTTTGCGCGGGATCGCTGGGATCGCCAAACAGGTTGTCGCCGGTGAAGACGACCTTTTTGCCGTCGAGCATGAGCCAGAGCGCGTTTCCGAACTCCGTCTGGCCGGGCATCCAGTCGATGTGAAGCTGATAGCCTTCCCATTCGATCACGTCGCCGGCTTTGAGCACGCGGTCGATCTTCGCCTTCTCAAATCCGGCATTGTAGGCGCCGATCATCGCCGGGTAGTCGTAGAAGCGCGGGTTCTCGCACTTGTCAGCGATGGTGTCCATCGTCCAGAACTTCACGCCGTGGTCCTGCAGCGCGGGGAAGAGCGTGAAGTGATCGCCGTGCGAGTGGCTGATCCAGCAGGCGTCGATCTGTTTGAGGCCGAGGTGCTCCTTCATGTCGCTGATGATGCGTTCGAGCACGAGCTTGGGAAACAGGCCGCAATCCAGCAGCAGCGCGTGACCGCTGTCGGCGATGAGGATGGCGAAATTCTTCCCCGCCATCTCCGGGCCGAACATGTAGAGATGCGGCAACACCTGGACGATGTAATTCGCCTTCGTCGGCTTCGTGGCGGGATGCGGGCCGCGTTTGGAGAGGTCGTTCACCGGATAGCCGCGGATGTAGTCGGGCCGGAAATCGACCAGCTTTTTCTCATAAGCCGCAAACTGTTTGCCCGCGTCGCGAATGACAGGCCCTTGCGATGCCAAAGCCGTTTCGATGCCGAGCGTGGCGAGCTTTTGCACGGACGCGGTGAGCGCATCGAGGCCCTTGGCGAAGCCGTAGTCCCATTCCGTGTCGAACCAGTTGGTCATCTTGGCTCCGTCATGCATCACGCCGCCGGTGAAGGCCAGCGTGCGGCCCTCGCGCTTCACCACAAAGCTCATCCCGCCCGGCGAATGTCCCGGCGTGTTCACGCAGGCCAGTTCAAAGCCGTTCCACGCGAACTTTTCGCCATCCGCGAGCATGCGGTCGATTTTCACCGGCACGGACGGCGGGCGCACGTAGCTGGCGCCATGCACGCTGTATTTGTCGCCGAGACGCGGGTGCCATTTGCGGAAGGCGAGCGGGTTTTCGAGGATCTCCTTCTCGATTTCCGAAGTCGCGACCTTTGTTGTCGCATGATCCAGCTTCGGAGCACCCTGGCACAGCTCGCGATGATGGTCGGTCAGCAGCACCCACTCGACGCGCTTCACGCCGATCTGCCCCAGATGCTCCAGCACGCTGCCATCGCCGAGATTGATGAGAACAGCCGTCTCGTCGTGTTTCAGGACGTGTACATTGCAGGTGTCCTGCCAGACATAAATGCCCGGAGCTGCCTCCTGAAAGGCTGCGAGGGCAAACCCTGGTATAACAAACAGCAGAGCAAGGTGGCGGATCATGCGACACAAACGATGCATACCGCCACGGACCATCATTCGACGTACAGGAAGCGATTCGAGCTGCACAACACCTGGCAGAGACTGGCCATCGCCTCCTGTGGCGGATTGGGGACGACGCCTTTGGGATGCTGAATGTCGTGGTGGTATTGCGTGAGGGCTTTGGTTTGCTCGTCGAGGTAGGCGAGGCACTTGGCGATGTCGGCGTCGGTGGCGGGTTTGCCATAAAGGAGGGTCCAGATGCGCTGGAGCTGCTTCGCGCGGTCTTTCGGCGCTTCTTTTTCGACGAGGTCGGCAAGACGGCGCGAGCTGTCGAGCACGAAGGTGTCGTTCATGAGCAGCAGCGATTGCGGCGCGACGGTGGTTTGAGCGCGCATCTCGCAGTTTGGCTGCATCACGGGCGCGTCGAAGGTGTCGAGCACGGTGAGCGGCTTGCTGCGGCGCATCTGCACATAGATCGAGCGGCGGAAATCGGCCTCGCCGGCGGGATCGACCTTGTTCAGCGTGATGGTGCCCTTGTCGATGCCGGTGATCACGCGGCCCTGCGGATCGCGGCCGATGCCACTCGGAGGGCCGTAGCTGGTCTGCACGAGTGAGCCGGTCATGGCGAGCATCGAATCGCGCAGCGTCTCGGCATCGAGGCGGCGGAGTTTGAAGCGGGCGTAGAAGCGATTTTCGGGATCAGCACGCAGGGAGGCATCATTCACCGATGACTGGCGATACGCGGCGCTGAGCACGATGAGGCGATGCAGCGGCTTCAACTTCCAGCCGCCCTTCACAAACTCATCCGCGAGGTAGTCGAGCAGCTCCGGATGCGTCGGCAACTCGCCCTGACGGCCAAAGTCACCGGGTGTGTTCACGAGGCCGCGGCCCATGTGATGCATCCAGAAGCGGTTCACCAGCACGCGTGCGGTTAGCGGATGTTTGCCACTCGTGAGCCACTGCGCGTAGGCGAGCCGGCGGCCGCTCGATCCGCTGCTGACGGGCACTGGTTTGAAGGGTTCGATCATCGGACTGGCGAGAATGCCGAGTTCACCAGGCTTCACCTCGGTCTTCGGTTGATCGTGATCGCCGCGGTTGAAGAGCTTGGACACCGGCACCTGGCCTTTGACCTCGGTAAGGGCCATCACAAAGCCTTCTGCGGGCTTGGTGGCACGCAGCTTGTTCGCCTCGGCCATCTTGGCATCGACGAGGTCCTGTTTTTTCTTGTCGTAAAGATCGAGCGAGTAGGTGGCGAGCGCGGAGGGATACTTTTTGATGAGCGCCTTCTGCTCCGGCGTCTGCTTGGCCACGGGCGTATCACGAGCCACACGAAACGCGGCCTGCTCGGCCTGCGGCACCTTCTTGATCTCGACCTCAAAAATCTCATCGAGGAACTTCTTCGACATCGCGCGTGCTTCCGCCTCGATCTCTTTTGCCTTCGCCTCAATCTCGGCGGCCTTCGCGCGTTCCTGCGGCGAGTAGAGCGAATACAAGCGGCTGTTAGGCGCACGCCAGTTTTCCCAATTGTAGGCCGGATCAAAGATGGCGCGGAGGCGGTAGTAGTCCGCCTGCGTGATCGGATCGTAGCGATGATCGTGGCATTGCGCACAGGAGAGCGTGAGGCCCATGAGCGAGGAGCCGAGGATTTTGATCTGCTCGGCGATGACGTTGTTTTTCGCGAGCTTCGCATCGTCCACGGTATCGCCCGTGCCATCGGGGGCCATGCGGAGGAAGGCGGTGGCGATGAGCTGGTCCGTGCGCTTCGGATCGAGCACGGCCTGTTGGAAATCGCCATGCGTCGCGCCGGCGAGTTCATCGCCCGCGAGCTGCTCCTGGATGAACTGATCCCAGGGCTTGTCCTCGTTCAACGAGCGAATGACATAGTCCCGAAAGCGCCACGCATGTGCACGCACGCTGTCCGCTTCCGTGTAGCCGTTCGAGTCCGCGTAGCCGGTGACGTCCAGCCAGTGTCGCGCCCAGCGTTCACCGTAGGTTTTGGAGGCCAGCAAGCGCTCCACCAGATGTTCATAAGCCATGGGCGAAGCGTCACCCACAAAGGCCTCCACCTGCTCCGGAGTCGGCAGCACGCCGGTGAGATCCAAGGTCACGCGTCGGATCAAGGTGCGTCGATCGGCCTCGGGAGCCATCGAGAGGCCTTTCTCGGCCATTTTCGCTGAAACGAAGGCATCGATGGCATTGCGTGTGTTGGCGGCTTTTGGCACCGCGGGCCGTTTCACCGGCTGAAAGGCCCAGTACTCGCGATCTTCATCCAAAATGACCGCTCCAGGTGCCAGCGCGAGAGGCTCAGGTTTCGCGGTCTTCGCGCCTTGGGCGATCCACTTCTCGATCACGCCGAGTTGCGCCTCGGAGAGCGGTTTGCCCTTCTCCGGCATCTCGCCGCTGCGGATGACCTCGACGAGCTTGCTCTTCTCCGGATGCCCCACGACGACGATTTCATCCATGAAGCGCCGCAGACGCAGATCGACGCCGCCATCGGGCTTTTCCTCCTCGCCATGGCAGTGCGTGCAGTGCGCCTTCACGATGGGGCGCACGTCTTTTTCAAACGTGAGCGCGGATTCCGCGCCGCGGGCGGTCACGGCGAGGTAGAGCATCAAAACAGCAGGCGTCAGCTTCATGGGGGGCGTCAACCTACGGTCTCGGGGAGGCTGATGTTGCCTCCCAGGTCACTCGACGGCCACCTTCACCACCACTTTGAACACCTGCTCCGGCTTTTCCCACTCCACGCAGGGTGCGTGGGCGTCCTGCGGCCACAGGATCGTGAAATGACCGGCGCTGACGTGCAGCGGGGTGGAATCCGGCGTCAGCTTCCACAGCGCCGCGTCCTTTTCCTCCGAAAAGGCCATCGTTTCCTCCCGCATCGCCGTCAGCGGCGCCCACAGGATTGTTTCCCGCCCGCTGTGGATGAACTGCACATCGATGTATTTCCGGTGCGCCTCAAAGAGGGCTTTTTCGACCGGCTTCGTCTCATAGGTTTGCACCAGCGCGTAGCAATGATCTCCATCGAGATCATACCGCCCGGGGGCCTGTGTGCCGTCCACCGTACGGAGGAAGGCGAAGGCCTTCGCGAAGCGAGAGTTCAGGGATTCGTAGCGGGTGGAGTTGTCGAGGGTGTCGAGGATCATGCAGAAATCAGGAATGGTGATGCAGGCGGCTGTGGCGGCGGCCGTAGCACAGATAAATGACCACGCCGAGGGCCATCCAAACGATCAGGCGAATCCAGGTGTCCGCAGGGAGCAGAACGGTCTGGCCGATGCAGATGACAGCACCCATGATGGGGACGAAAGGCACCCACGGCGTGCGATAGGGGCGCGGCATGTCCGGTTTTGTCCTGCGCAGGACGATGATGCCGATGCAGACCACGGTGAAGGCCAGCAGGGTTCCGATGGAGACGAGCTCGCCGAGCAGGTTTAACGGCAGGAAGCCGGCGAGGATGGAGCACACGATCCCGGTGATGATGGTGGTGATGTGCGGAGTGCCGAATTTGGGATGCACCTTTGCGAAGGCCTGCGGAAGGAGGCCGTCTTTGGCCATGCTGAAGAACACGCGCGGCTGGCCCATGAGCAGCACCAGGATCACGGAGCTCAGACCTGCCAGCACGGCCACCTCCACGGCGATGCGCAGCCATTTCAGGCTGTCTCCGGCGGCCTTCTCAAACGCATACACGACCGGGGCGTCCACATGCAGCTCCTTGTAGCTGACCATGCCGCACAGCACGACACTGACGCCGACAAACAGCAGTCCGCAGATGAGCAGGGAGCCGATCATGCCCCAGAACATGTCCTTCTGCGGGTTTTTCGTCTCCTGCGCGGCCGTGGAGACCGCATCAAAACCGATATAGGCGAAGAAAATCACGCCCGCGCCCTTCAAAATGCCGCTCCATCCATATTTGCCTGCCTCGCCGGTGTTTTCCGGGATGAACGGTGTGAGATTGTCCCAGTTGATGTAGCCCCAGCCCAGTCCGATGATCATCAGGATGATCGTCACTTTGATCGCGACCATGACGTTGTTGAAGCGCGAGCTTTCCTTGATGCCGACGACCAGCAGGACGGTGATGACCCACACCAGCACCATCGCCGGGATGTTCACCAGAAAGTCCGTCTGGACGATCTGCCCGTCCTTGTAGTCCAGCGGTGCGCGGCAGAGCTTGTCCGGCAGGTGGATGCCGAACGCGTCGCGCATGAAGTAGAGGAAGTATTTGGACCAGCCCACCGCCACCGTGGAGGCGGCGAACAGGTATTCGAGGATCAAATCCCACCCGATGATCCACGCCATGAACTCGCCCAGCGTGGCGTAGGTGTAGGTGTAGGCGCTGCCGGCGATGGGAATGGAGGCGGCGTATTCCGCGTAGCACAGGCCGGCGAAGAGGCAGCCGAGACCGGAAAGCACATACGAGAGCGCCACGGCGGGGCCGGCATAGTCCGCCGCCGCGTGGCCGGTGAGCACGAAAATGCCCGTGCCGATCACCGCGCCGATGCCCAGTGAAACCAGGCTGGTGCGCGTGAGCACGCGTTTCAGGCCATGGGAGTCGTCGCTGGCCTCGGCGTGGAGGTGGTCGATCGGTTTGGTGCGGAACAGACGTTTCATGGAAGAGCGGCGCGGAGGCTAGCGGGCCGGAGGAGACGTGGGTAGCCTTTTTTGCGCCCGTTTGGCCTCACGATCTCGTCCGAGGGCCCGTTTTTGCTCCGAGGCCCATGAACCAGACCATGCACGCGGCCACGAACATCGAGCCGCTGAGGTAATACAGCCCCCCGGCATACGAACCGGTGGTCTTTTGCGCGAAGCCGAGAATCGTGGGGCCGAAGAAACCGCCCAGATTGCCCATGGAGTTGATGAAGCCGATGCTGGCCGCCGCGGCGCTTTCCGTGAGCAGCAGGCTCGGCAGCGCCCAGAAGGCCGGCATGTAGGCTTTGAAGCCCGTGAAGGCCAGCATGAAGAGCACGATGGTGAGCGGAAGATTCCCGTTCGAAGCCGGCAACAGCGCGAGGGAGGCCGAGCCGAGCAGCATGGGCAGCGTGGCGTGCAGGCGGCGTTCCTTGTGGCGGTCCGAGCTCCAGCCCATGCCGAGCTGGCCTGCCACGGCGAGCAGCGGCGGCAGCATGATGAGCCACGTGAGGTCGTTGAGGTTCAGCTTGTACCAGTCCTTCAGGATGCTCGGCATGAAGAGCTCGATGCCGTAGCTGCCGGTGACGCAGCAAAAGTAGATGAGCGCCAGCAGCAGCACTTTCGGATGCAAAATGGCCTCCATCAGCGTCATGCGCTTGCCTTTGGCCACGCGCGAGCGCTCCTCCTCCAGCGTGCTTTCCAGCGCCTCCTGCTCCTCCGGCGTGAGCCATTTCGCCTGCCGTGGACGGTCCGTGAGCATGAAGAGCACCACCACGCCGAGCAGCACCGAGGGGATGGCCCAGAAAATGTACACCCACTGCCAGCCCGTCATGCCCATCACCAGCGGATGCGTGATCGTCTGGCCGTCCACGATCTCGGTGGTGCCGATTTTGAGCAGCGCGTTCGAGATCTTTGGGCTCAGCACCTGGGCGAAAGGCGTGGCGATCAGGAAATATGAGAGCGCCTTGGCCCGGTCGCGGCTGGTGAACCAATGCGTGAGATACACGATCACACCGGGAAAGAAGCCCGCCTCTGCGAGCCCGAGCAGAAAGCGCACGACGTAAAACTGCGTCGGCGTCGTCACCGCGGCGGTGAGGCCGGCCATGAAGCCCCAGCTCACCATGATGCGGCAGATCCACTTCCGCGCGCTCCAGCGCTCCACCATCAGCGTGCCGGGTATCTCCAGCAGCCAGTAACCCCAGAAAAACATGCCCATGCCGAGGCCAAAGACCGCGCTGTCAAAGCCGGGCAGGTCTTTTTCCATCGTCAGCTTGGCCACCGCGACGTTGTTGCGGTCCACATAGGCGATGACGTAGCTCAGAAACAGCACCGGAAGCAGGCGGCGGAAGGCCTTGCGGCGGGCGGAGTCGAGCGGGGTGCAGTGGGCAGTGGCCGGGGACATGGGCCGCCGAGTCTGGCGGTGGAAGTTCGCCGCACAAGGGCGGAGTTCATCGGCAGCAGCCGGATGCCGCCATCACAAAACGACCGGTTCACAGGTCATTTGCACCACGTTCCATCCCAAGAAATGCCTTGCTGCTTGCGTAGCCTCCTGGCTAGCCTGAATACTGCCCCGTCACCCTTAAACCTGAGATCTCATCCGTGAAGTTCAAATGTCCCACCTGTGAAATGCAGCTCAAAGTCGAGCCTGAGATGGCCGGCAAAGTGGTCCGCTGCCCCGGCTGCAACTCCAAGCTGCAAATCCCTGGCGAGCCCGCCGGCAACCTGCCGCCGCCCTCGGGCCTGCCGCCGCCTTCCGGTCTTCCGTCTCCTGACAATCTCCCGCCTCCGACGGGAGGAGAGGCTCCGCCAGCACCTGAGTCCGCGCCGGTCTCCCCCGGGGCGGAGTTTTCCTTCGAGCAGCATCGCAACGCTCGTGGTGGGTGGGAGGAGACCGACCCCGCCAACCCAAATCCCTGGCTGGCGCTCGGCATCGGCGCGGTGGCCACGCTCACCTGGTACGGAGCGCTGTTCCCCTTTGCCAAAGGGGCCTACGGTGCCGCTCCGGTCGATACGATGGACTACATCCACGACCTGTTTTACGAGCGCACATGGGTGAACTACATGGAGACCTTCTTCTTCTTCTGGGCGGTTGCCGCGCTTTATCTCAAGTGGCAGAAGCTCAATCACCAAAAGGCTGCCATGTACCTCGACGTGCTCCCCGCCGAGTTCGGCCAGGAGATCACACGGGATAACGTCGCCAGCTTCATTGATCACCTCTACTCCCTGCCCGGCCGCCTGCGCGACAGCCTCATGGTCAATCGCATCCGGAAGGGATTGGAGCTGTTCGAGGTGCGCCAGAACAACGGCGAGGTCAGCAACATGATGGGCGCGCAGTCCGGCATCGACAGCGCGCGCATCGGCGGCAGCTACTCGCTCGTCAAAGTCTTCCTTTGGGCGATTCCGATTCTCGGCTTCATCGGCACCGTGCTCGGCCTTTCCGTCGCCATCGGCAGCATCGACCTCTCCAACATGACGGACATGGACCGCGTGATGAAGTCCTTCGGGAACGTCACCAGCGGCCTTGGCACCGCCTTCGACACGACGCTGCTCGGCCTTGTGCTCGCCATGTTCCTGAACTTCCCCATGAACGCCCTGGCCAAGGCCGAGGACGACAATCTCAACAACATCGACGCCTACTGCAACGAGGTGTTGCTCCCCCGTCTCAATGATGGCGGCGGCATCGCCGGCGGAGACACCGGCGGCATGATGGACACGCTCGTCAAGGCGGTTGCCAACGCGCAGAAGGAGTTCCTCGTCGATCTGAACACCCTCTCCGCCAAGGTCATGGAGCAGGCGCAGAACCTCGACAAGCGCGCCGCCGCCCACCAGGAGCGCGTGGACCGCGAGTTCGCCACCGCGCTGAACCTCATGCGCGAGCAGTTGACCGCCTCGGTCACCGACAGTGTGCGAACCACCAGCGAATACATGCGCGCCATGTCCAGCGGCATCCAGAGCCTGAACAACGTCCTCGCCCAGCTCGGCGAAAAGCAGATCATCATCCACCAGGTGAAAAAGAAGGGCTGGTTCAGCCGCGCCGAGTGATCCGCCCTCCCTGTCCGCCGCAACCTGACCGCATCAACCGATGGCAAAACGCCGCGCATCCACCGAAGGAGAAGTTTCCCTCTTTCCCTTCCTCAGCATCCTCGCCTGCCTCATCGGCGCGCTGGTGCTGATGATCGTGGTGCTCGTCATCGCCCAGGTCGGCAAGGCGGAGGGGCGTAGCGCGGAGGAGATCAAGCGCGCGCAGGAATACATCCAGATGAAAAAGGACATCAAGACCCGGGAGGAGCTCGATGTCGCGCTCAAGGAAAAAGTCGCCGTGCTCGACGAGATCAAAAAGCAGCTCGAGGACCGCCAGCAGCGCTTTGCCAAGCTGCGCAAGCTGCTCGACACTTCCAAGGACATCCAGGAGACGAACCTGAAGCTCTCCCAGCAGATGCAGAAGGAGCTCGACGACCTCCTGTTGGAGCTCGACGGCCTCAAAAAGCAGCAGGCCGAGTCCAAGGCCGAGATCGACAAGCTCATGGCCGAGATCAAGTCCCGCGACGTGCCGCCGGATAAAAAAATCCCGCCCGTGGTGGTCCAGCCGTCCGGCGCTGGCATGGCCGAGGGCACCAAAGTGTTCTTTGTCGAGGCCGCCTCCGGCGCGCTGAAAATCCTCGGCGCATGGGGCAAGGAAGACTACCGCCTCTCCGCCACCGCCGAGGTCGTCCTCGCCGACGTGGCCTACAACCACTTCCTCACCGAGGTGGCCAAGATTCCGAACGCCCTCGTTCTTTTCCTGGTGCGGGATGATGGTCAGGGAGCCTTTAACAACGGCGCGGGTCGTGCCGACAACGATTACAAGATCCGCATTGGCAAGCTGCCCATCCCTGGCCGTGGCGTGCTGGATCTGGCCATGTTTGAGAAATTCCGCGGCAAAATCCTTCCGCCGCCCGCCGCCGCCCCCGCTGCTGACGACGCGAAAAAGAAGGCCGAGGCTCCCAAAAAGGCCGAAACACCCAAAAAATGACGTAACCCCGCCCCATGGCAAAAAAGAGCTCCAGTTCCGGTGGTTCCGAACTCAATCTCGACTCCCTCATGGATGCCGTGACGAACGTCGTTGGCGTCTTGATGATCGTTTTCGTCGTGATGGCGCTGAACACCGCCCGCATCGTCCAGAAGATCCTCTCCGACCTCCCGCCCGTAACGGAGCAGGAGCACAAGGAGATGAAGGACAAGATCGAAGCCCTCCCCCCGCCTGTCGCTGACCCAAAACGCCTCGACGAGGAGAAAGTCAGGATCCAGACAGAGCTTCAAAAGGTCATCGAGGAGCTCAAAACCGTCGATACCACCGAGCTGCAGCAGAAGATGAAGCTCATGGACCTCGACGAGTTCAAGAAGCAGCTCGAAGCGCGTAAGAAGGAGCGTGTGGAGCAAAAAGCCGTCGTGGACAAGCTGCTGGCGGAAGTCGAACGCCTCAAGGCCTTGCTAGACCAGACGCCTGTCTATCAACCGCCGCCGCCCAAGTACGTCCGCTTGCCGAATCCGCGCCCGTATCCCGAAAAACCCAATGAAACGCGTGTCCTGGTCGCGAAAGGCGGCGTGCTCAGCTTCAACCAGCCAAAGTTCGTCCAGCCCATCCTTGACGGCCTGGAGAAGGTCAAATCCCAGCTCGAGTACCAGCGCGTCGAGTACACTCCGTTCGCCAAGCTGATGGAGAAGATCCTCGGCCCGGCCGCCACGCAGGCATGGACGCACATCGCGCCGCTCGTCAACCGCATGCAGATCGAGCACGCCGCCGAGGCCTACAAAGCCCTCGCCGCCGCCGGTATCGCGCCCACCAAACAGATTCTCGAGGCCGTTGCCGACATCTCCATCCCCACGCGCTCCTCCATGCCCCTTGTGGCCGAGGCCATCGTCGCCGCAACCAAGGGCGACCTTGAGCCCTGGAAAAAACTCGACCCATCCCGCGATCCGCTCAAGCCCGTCATCAAGGCCGAGGCTGCGGCGGGGAAGGTCACCTTCTCCTGGGGAGCGGCGTCCTCGGCGGTGAAGGCCGCTCCAAAGGACATCGCCGACTACTTTTTCAAGGACCTCGCCAAGGTCAAAGGCATCGAGGACGCCAGCAAGGCACGCACGATCTACGACATGACACGCGTCGTATCGCTCCTCCAGCGCGCTGCCTCCAACCCGCTCATCACCGGCTCCTACACCTTCGAGCCGGAGTTTCAGCCCACGCTGAACTACATCCGGCTGGCCTTGAAACCCAAAAGCGGCGGCGGGGAGTCCATCGAGGCCTTCAAGCAGCCCAACTCCGCCCTCATCCGCCTGCTGCGGGATGTGAAGGAGGATCCAAATGGCGTCGTGCTCTTCCAGGTCATGACGGATGCCTTCGACACCTATCTCGAGGCGCGCAAAATCGCCGACGAGGTCGGTGTCGCCGCCACCTGGGACTTCCTGGCCAGGCTCGACATCACGGTGAATCTGACCGCCTATGAGATTCAGCGCTTGGAGCCCGCTGGCGTCGCCCGCCCGCGCCCCGGTGGCACGCAGCCCGTCGGCATCGCCCCGCCGAAGAAAACACTCGACTGACCGCGGGCCCTTCAATCCCACCCGCGGAGCTTGCAGTGCACCTGGGCCACCTTGCCCATGTAGTGGTCCATCTTGAAGTCGGTCGCCGCTTTCACCATGTGGCTCTTTGCCTTCGCGTCGTCGCCTGTCGCTTCAAAATAGAGGCCGAGATACAGATGCGCGTAGCAGCGGTGGTTGCGCAGCGTTTCGCCTTCGCCGCTCTCGGCGGCTTTGAGCACGGCATCGGGTGTGGCTTTGCCCGCGAAGAGCTCGTGCACCTGCTTCATCGGCACGCGTGTGTCGCCTTCGATGGGAATCAGCACCTTGCGCGCGGCTTCCACGCCTTCCGCCTTTGCCACGCAGAGGAAATGCCACGCCGCGTTCTCCACATCATTCGTGTTGAAGGTCTGGTGCGTCTCAAACTGTTCCTGCCCTGCCTTGAAATCGCCCGTGTAGTAGAGCGAAAGGCCACGCTGCCACAGTTCGGGCTTCGCCTTGGGCTCCAGCTTCAAAAGTGCGTCAAACGCCTCCACCGACTCCTTCGGCTTCGCGTCGAAGAACATCTGCACGCCACGCTGGAAGGCGGACTGAGGCGTTTCTTGCGCGAAAGCGGCGGTGGCGATCAGGAACAGGGCGGCGGCGATTTTCATCACGCAGCAGAACGCACCGTCGCGTAGTTTCTTTTGCCTTTGCGCAGCACGCAGACCTTCCCGCCGAGGAAATCGGTGGCGGTGATGGTCACGGGCGTGTTGGCGGCCACTTGCACGTTGTTGATGTAGAAGCCGCCGCCTTTGAGCAGGCGGTTCGCATCGCCCTTCGAGGTGGCGAGGCCGAGTTGGACGAGCAGATCGGGAACACTCGGGATGGCGGCGAGATCGACAGAACAGCTCGGCGCGGAGGCGGTGGCCTCGATGAGCGTGTCCACATCCGCGGTGGCCAGATCGGCTCCGCCAAACAAGGCGTCGGAGGCGAGGATGACTTTTTGCAGCTCGGCTTCGCCGTGAACGAGCTTGGTGACCTCCGCGGCGAGGCGTTTGTGGCCGCTGCGAAGTTCTGGACGCGCGGCGTGCTCGGTCTCGATGGCGGTGATCTCTTCCTGGGAGAGCAGCGTGAAGTAGCGCAGGAAACGAGGCACGTCCGGGTCCTCGCTGTTCACCCAGAACTGGTAGAAGGCATACGGGCTGGTCTTGTTGCGGTCCATCCAGATCGCACCGGCCTCGGACTTGCCGAACTTTTTGCCGCTGCTGGTCGTGATGAGCGGGAAGGTGATGACGTGCGCGCTCTCGCCGCGCATTTTGCGGATGAGATCGAGGCCGGAGACCATGTTGCCCCACTGGTCGCTGCCGCCGATCTGGAAACGGCAGCCATGCATGTCAAAGAGCTTCACGAAGTCATACGCCTGCAGGATCATGTAGGTGAACTCGGTGAAGCTGATGCCCGTTTCGAGTCGAGCGGCCACGCTCTCGCGCCCGATCATGACCGCGATGGAGAAGTGTTTTCCGATGTCTCGTAGCAGATGCACGGCGCTCATGCTGCCAATCCAGTCGCCGTTGTTCACGACGATGGTCTTCTCTGGATCGAGGATGCTGCGCACCTGGACGCCGATCTTTTCGACATACTGGGCCACGGTCTCGGGTGTGTTCAGCGTGCGCTCGTTCACCTTGCCGCTGGGATCGCCGATGAGGCCGGTGCCGCCGCCGAGGATGGCGATGGCCTTGTGCCCGTGCTCCTGCACGCGACGCAGTGCCATGAGCGGCAGCAGGTTGCCGATGTGCAGGCTCTCCGCGGTCGGGTCAAAGCCGCAGTAGAAGGTCTGCGGCGTTTGAAGCGCTTCCTGGATGGCTTCGAGGTCGCTGGTCTGCTTCAGCAGGCCGCGCCATTCGAGATCGGCGATGAGATCGGTGGGCATGGGCCGTCTCTTGTGAAGCGGCACAGCGGAGTGTCAAGACGGGACGGGCACCCGGAATGCCGGGATTATGCCAAATCATGCCCTGAATCGCCATCCCGGGCGGCGTATGATTGCCATATGCTTCGTCTCACCCCCATCCTGCTCGTTTTGACCTCTGTGGCCGCCGCGGAGGAGAAAATCAGCTTCAACCAGCACATCCGCCCGATCCTCTCGGAGAACTGCTTCGCGTGCCACGGCTTTGATTCGAAGAAGCGCGAGGCCGAGCTGCGGCTCGACACGCCGGAAGGAGCCTACACGGCCAAAGATGGCGCGTTTCCCATCAAGCCGGGCGATCTGGCAAAGAGCGAGGTCTGGCAGCGCATCGTCACGACGGACGAGGACGACCTCATGCCGCCGCCGAAGTCGCACAAGAAGCTCACGCAGAAGCAGAAGGACACGCTGAAGCTCTGGATCGAGCAAGGCGCGTCGTATCAGAAGCACTGGGCGTTTGAGAGGCCCGTTCCAAGTTCCAAGTCTCAAGTTTCAGGTTCCAAGTCAGGCATCTTGAAACATGAAACGTTGGAACTTGAAACGACTTCTACCATCGATGCGTTGCTCAGTGATCGTCTTGCGAAAGACAAGCTCGCCTTCGCCGATGAAGCAGACCGCGAGACGCTCATCCGCCGCGTGTCGTTCACGCTCACCGGTCTGCCGCCGACGCTGGCGGAAGTGGATGCCTATTTAAAAGACGGCAACTACGAGGCGATGGTGGATCGCTACATGAAGTCGCCGCGCTTTGGCGAGGAGATGGCGAGGCATTGGCTGGATGTGGCGCGTTACGCGGACACGCACGGCCTGCACCTCGACAACGAGCGCAACATGTGGGCCTACCGCGACTGGGTGGTGCGGGCCTTCAATGAGAACCTGCCCTTCGATCAATTCACCGTCTGGCAGATCGCGGGCGACCAGCTCCCGAATGCCACGCGCGATCAACTCATCGCCACCGGCTTCTCGCGCTGCAATGTGACCACCAGCGAAGGCGGCGCGATCGACGAGGAATACCGCCATCTCTATGCCGTGGACCGCGCGGCCACGCTTACCACCGCGTGGCTCGGCCTCACGGGCGGCTGCGCGCAGTGTCACGATCACAAATATGATCCGCTCACCACGGCCGAGTTTTATTCGCTCTACGCCTTCTTCTACAGCAGCGCCGATCCGCCGATGGACAAGAACATCAACACCACGGAGCCCTACCTGCGCCTGCCGACGCCGGAGCAGCAAAAAGCGCTCAATGCAGCCACTGCAGCCGAAAGCGCGACGCTGAAGGCGCTCGATGCCGCGGCGCAAAAAGCCGTCTTCGCGGAAAAAACGGCCGCAGAGACTCAAAGCATCACGCAGGTCATCTTTGACGATGTTTTCGCCTACGCCGCGGAAACGCGGAACACCACGCGCAACGCCAGCGCGTGGCTGAATGAGCCCGCATTCGGCGCAAAGGCTGGTAAACGCGTGCTGCAGCTCAGCAACGGCCAGTTCAGCGAGGAAAACATCACGCCGACACTCACGCCCGTCGTGCTCGGCGACTCGTCGCGCTTCAGCGTGTGGGTGCGGCTCGATCCGCTGAACACGCCGCGCACCGTGAGCGTCGAGCTGAACAACAAGCGCGTCGTGTGGGGCGATGGCAGCGTCTTCACCGGCACTGCGTATGCGCAGGAAGGCGATGTGGTCGCCGGACCGCTGCCAAAACGCGGCGAGTGGACGCAGCTCAGCTTTGATCCGGCTGCGGTGCTCGGCTTCAAACCGGGCACGCGCATCAATGTCGTCAGCGTGCAGCAATTTGGCGGCACGGCGGTGTTTGATCGCTGCGAGGTCAGCGGCCAGTCGCGTCCTGACAAGCATGCGCTGACCTCGTTTGTGACTTGGTGGAAGCTCATGAGCGGCGCAAAGAAAAATTCGCCCGAACTGCCTGCCGCGCTCGCCAAAATGCTCGCCACCGCGCCGGAGAAGGTCACGGATGCGAAACAGCGCGAGGCCTTGCTGCGCTTCTACCTCGCCCGCATCGCACAGCCGGTGAATGACGACCTCGCCAAGCATCGCACGGCCTGGCAAAACGCGCTCGCGGCCCGTTCAGCGGCCGATCTGGCCATTCCGGGCACCTTCATCTTCCGCGATGAAGAAAAGCCGCGCGACACTTTCATCGCCATGCGCGGTGCCTACAACAAACTCGGCGACAAGGTCGAGCCCACCACGCCCGCGGCCTTTCATCCGCTGAAGAAAACGGGTTCACGCGCCACGCGGCTCGATCTCGCCCAGTGGCTCGTGGCACCTGAAAACCCGATGACGGCCCGCGTGACGGTGAATCGCTTCTGGCAGCAGGTTTTCGGCATCGGTTTGGTGAAGACGAGTCACGACTTCGGCTCCCAGGGCGAGCCTCCGAGCCATCCTGAGCTGCTCGATCATCTCGCGGTCACGTTTCAAAAGAGCGGCTGGAATGTGAAGCAGCTCCTCAAGCAGTTTTTGATGACCAAAGCCTTCAAACAGGCCTCACCGGTCGAATCGAACCTCCTCAGCCTCGATCCCGAAAATCGTCTACTCGCTCGCGGCCCACGTGTGCGCCTCGATGCCGAGCAGATCCGCGACAACGCACTCTTTGTCAGCGGCCTCATCAATCTCGAAATGGGCGGTCGCGGCGTGCGCACCTACCAGCCACCGAACATCTGGGAACCCGTCGGCTACGGCGACAGCAACACACGCTACTACCTGCAAGACCACGGCCCGTCGCTCTACCGCCGCAGCCTTTACAGCTTCCTCAAGCGCACCGCCCCACCGCCCTTCATGAGCAACTTCGACGCGCCGAACCGCGAGCAAAGCTGCACCCGCCGCGAACGCAGCAACACCCCAATGCAGGCTCTTCAGCTCCTCAACGACGTTCAGCACTTCGAAGCCGCGCGAGCCCTCGCCGAACGCGTGATTGCCGAAGGCGGCGCAGATGATGAAAAACGCCTCCACTGGCTCTTCCGCACCGTTTTGAGCCGCAAACCCGACGCGAAGGAGTTTTCGATGCTAGTCGCTGCATTGGTGAAACAGCGGGCACTGTATCAAAACGACCCGAAAGCCGCCGAAAGGGCGATTTCAGTCGGTGAATCGACACCGAAGAAGGGCGCTGCACCTGCTGAAACCGCCGCGTGGACACTGATCGCGAATTTGGTGCTCAACCTCGATGAAACTGTCACCCGCAACTGAGTCATGAATCCTCTCTTCGAATCCAATCTCCTTCAAACTCGTCGCCAATTCTTTGGGCACAGCGGCCTTCGCCTTGGCGGGCTCGGTTTGACGTATGCGATGGGCCGGGAGGCTTTTGCAGCTTCCAAAACGCAGGTGCATGAACCGTTGCCGGGGCTGCCGCACTTTGCGGCGAAGGCGAAGGCGGTCATTTACCTGCACATGAACGGCGGGCCGTCGCAGCTCGACACGTGGGACTACAAACCGGGCTTGCAGCAGTGGTATGACAAGGACCTTCCGCCGAGCGTGCAGGGCGGGCAGCGGCTGACGGGCATGACGAGCAAGCAGGCGCGTTTTCCAGTGGCACCGAGCCTTTTCAAGTTCGCGCAGCATGGGCAGTGCGGGCGCTGGGTGAGCGAGTTGCTGCCGCACACGGCGAAGCACGTCGATGACATCGCTTTGATCAAGACGGTGCACACGAACGCGATCAACCACGACCCCGCGTGCACCTTTGTGATGACGGGACGCGAGGTGCCGGGCTTTGCGAGCCTCGGCTCGTGGCTGGCTTACGGTCTCGGCAGCGAGAGCAATGACCTGCCGGCCTTTGTGGTGCTGACGCCGACGTGGAGCGCGAAGGCGATGGCGCAGGCGCTTTTCACCCGCATGTGGAGTAGCGGCTTTTTGCCGAGCCAGTTCAGCGGCGTGGCGCTGCGTGCCGTGGGCGATCCGGTGCTCTACATTCAAAATCCCGATGGTGTCTCGCCCGCGAATCGTCGCGCGATGCTCGACACGCTGGCGCAGATGAACGCGCACAGCTTTGAGAAGTTCGGCGATCCGGAGATCCAGGCGCGCATCTCGCAGTATGAGATGGCTTTCCGAATGCAGACGAGCGTGCCGGAGCTCGTCGATCTGAGATCCGAGAGCCAGGCCACGCTCGACATGTATGGCCCCGAGGTGCAGAAGCCGGGCACCTTTGCCGCGAGTGCCCTCCTCGCGCGACGTCTCGTCGAACGCGGCACACGCGTGGTGCAGGTGCTGCATCGCGGCTGGGACCAGCACGGCAATTTGCCGAGCGACATCCGCCTGCAATGCCGCGACACCGACCAGCCCATCGGCGCTCTTTTGACCGACCTCAAACAGCGCGGCCTGCTCGACAGCACGCTCGTCATCTGGGGCGGTGAATTTGGCCGCACGGTCTATTCGCAGGGCGGTCTCTCGCAGACGAACTACGGTCGCGACCATCATCCGCGGAATTTCTGCATGTGGATGGCTGGCGGCGGCATCAAAGGCGGCACCAGCTACGGCGAGAGCGATGACTTCAGCTACAACATCGCCACCGACCCCGCGCACCTGAACGACATCAACGCCACGATCCTCAACCAGTGCGGCATCGACCACGAGCGCCTCAGCTACAAATTCCAAGGCCTCGACGCGCGCCTCACCGGCGTGGAGAGGCAGCATCCGATCAAGGAGATCATCGGGTGAGCAAAGTGGCACAGGTTTTCAACCTGTGCGGTTCGGAACACAGGTTGAAAACCTGTGCCACTTTCTTCAAAACTTTCCCAGCTCCGCGCGCAGCACGCCCATGCTCGTCGCGAAGCGATTCATGACGAAATCGCGGGCTTTGGCGGCCTTGGCTTTGCTGCCTTCGGGGTCTTTAGCCATCGCGAGCACGGTGTCGGCGACGCGGGCGAGTTCGTCTTCCTTGTCGAGGTCGAAAAGCCAGTCGCTGAGGCCGATGTCGCGCCACATGAGGCCTTTGGAGGTTTGCTCGGCCCAGCGGCAGACGATGGCGGGGATGCCGTTGCCGATGCACATGATAGGGCTGTGCATTTCATGGCCGAAGAGGCCCGCGCTGCGCCGGTAGGTGCTCAGCGCCTCGTTGGTCAGCCAGTAGGTTTCACGCCAGACGACGCGGGACTTCACCGACTCCGGCAATTTGTCGTAGAGCATCTCCTTCGCGACGGCCATCTGCGTTTTGTCCTCCGGGCAGAGCAAAATCTTCAGCTTCGTGTTTTCGATGACCTTCACGATGGCATCGAGCAGCGGTTTGCCATCGTGATCGCGCATGGCGTCGTTGCGCGCCTGCTTCACGGGGTCGGGTTTCGCCTTTTTCTCGGGGATCGTCCAATACGGCGTGAAACGCAGGCGTGGGATGCAGCAGAGGAACTGGCCGTGCTCGAGACCGTTCGCCTTCAAGAACGCCTCCGCCTTCGCATCATCCGCCAGATCGACCGCGAAGGCTCCATCCGGGCCGAAATCCATCTGCGGGCAGGTGCAGCCTTTCTTCTTTGCGAGCTCCAGCGACACAGAATCGCGGAAATAGGCAAACTTCGCGCCGGAGAGGATTTGGATCGTTTTGGCGAGCGAACTGTCAGCCGCGGGTTTCGTCGAAGTGGAATCCTGTGCGTTGAACGTGATGCCGTAGATGCCGTAGGGCTTGCCAGTGGCCTTCGACCACTTTTCGACATCGTTTTGAGCGACGAGCGACGGACCGCTGCCGTGCAAAAGGAAATCACATTCTTCAAACGCCTGCTTCACGGCCGCGCCGTTGATAATTTTCACCTTCGGAAAACGTGCCGCGAGCATCTCGGCAACGCCGTTGTCCACTTTGGACGGCCACAGGCGCACCTCGGCCTCCGGCAGATGCTTTTCCAGCAGCGCGAGCACACCCGGCGTGTGGCCGATGTCGCCAATGTTCACCGTCTGCCACGAGGAACGCAGCACGACACGCGGCGCGCGCCCTTTGTCCGCCGCGGAGGCGGAGATGGCGACGAAAAGGGAGCTTTGGAGAAAGTGGCGACGGTTCATGCAGGGCGGTTGATCCACGCCACAAGGCAGCCAGCCTGCTGGATTGGACAACTCTTTTTCTCGAATCACTGACCCAGGCTCAAATACTCGCGGACCGTGTGGTTCATCGCCCGACGGGCGGCGGGGAAGGACTCGGCAACGAGTCCGAGGGTCTCCTCCAGTTCGAATTCGTCGGCGAGGACGTGTTTCTGCGCGGCCTCCAGATGGCTGACGACGACGTTTTCATAGTAATCGACATCCGGTGCGCCGCGGCGCTCCGCGCGGCGGTGGAGGAAGTCGGGGTAGAGGCAGGTGAGGACGAGGAACTGGTTCGCACACTGCACATGCAGGAAGAATTTGTGATGGCCGCTGGCACCCTGGATGGCCTCGAGATAATCAATGCTGTACAAGCTGTCCACGCTGCGATTGATGTCGTCCGGGCCTTTGCGCGCGCCGCAGCCGAAGTCGGCGAAAACGACGGTCATGTAATCCGCCACGGCGATCTCCGTGATGCCGCGTTCCTTGAGCGTGTGGCGGATGACGAGGAAGAAAAACAGCTCGGGCGACACAGTGAGCCCGCGCCGCGAGACGACCACCTCCTCGAAAAGCCTGTCGTTGTCGAGGATCAGCGGCACGGCCTGCGGGTCGTCGAGGATGGCGTTGAAGCCCTCCTTGTCCTTTTCGGTGAGGGCGAGCGTGTCGCGAATGAAGTACCAGTCCGCGGGAGTGAAGCGGAACCAGCAGCCAGGGCGTGGGAAGCGCGTCATGGTGAGAAGACTTGAGCTGTCAGCTACGGTGAGCATAACGGGTGCCAGTTTCTTGTTCTGGCAACTTCGACGCGGGCACCACGCCCTTGTTCAATCTTCGTGGCTCACGGCCGGAAGAGCCTGCTCACGTCTCCCGTCACCACCTTGCGCGGGTCAAAGGTCATGGTGAGGACGCCGCCGTCCCCCTGAATGATGCGCAGGAGGTACATCCGCAGCCCGCCGGGCTCGATCTGCATGTCCACCTGCTTGAGATGCTTCTTCAGGAGCAGAGGGCGGGGCACCAGGGTGATGGTGGCGTGCTTCGGCCCCTCGTCGGTCACTTTGACGGAGAAATTGTCGGTCAGGGCCTTCTCATCTGCCTGTTCGTTGCCGATGATCTTCATCCAGACCTTGGCGCGCTTGTCATCCGGATCCACCGTCTCCCAGGAGGAGTCCTTGCCTTCCTTGATCAGGAGTTTCTCGCGATCATACAGCACGACATTGGTGGGCGGTGTTCCCAGTTCCAGGCGGAAACGCCCGTCCAGCATCTTCCAAAAGCGCCCTTCCGTCCTGACTGGTTCCTTGAGCACCGGCGTGGACCGTTCCTGTTTAAAGGTCACATGCATGTCCGCTGCGTTTTTTTTCTGGAAGGCGATCCATTGCTCAAACACGGCGGGAATCCCCTGCGCGGCGCAGGAGAGCGGGAGGTACATCAGCAGAAAGAGGGTGCGGAGGCTCATGCAACACACCAAATCGCAAAACGGCGTGTTCACAACCACGCGCTACTTCTTCGCACGTGCAAAACGGCTGCGCCGCTGCTCATCCGTGGCCTCGACAGGTGTGGGAACGGTGGAGGGAGGCGTTTCGGGCGTTTCGGATGATTTCGCGCCACCAAGCATCGCGCGATGCCTGGACACCGCCTCGGCGGGCTTCGCTTCGCGTTTTGGCAGCATGCTGCGCCAGCCGGCCCATGCGAGCTCCGGCATGCGCCAGCCCATGCGGGTGATGAGGGCCTCGAACAGCACGAGCAGCAACGTCAGCAGCAAGAGCCAGCCACCGAGATCGAGAAAACGCTCCACCTTCGGGCTGCGCCAGGCCTGCGCGAGGTCGAGCAGCTCGCGCCCTCCGCTCGCAGAACTCGTGTCACGCAGTTCTTGCGTGCGTGCCTCGTCAAAGGCCCACTCGGCGCTCGTTCCGGCCATCACGGGACCGAAGACGAGCGCCTGTTTGCCCGCCTGCACGGCCCCGCGGATCATTTCGCCGTCCTCCAGCTCCATGCTGGCCTGATAGTGGCCGGGCGCGACACGTTCCCAGGCCAGCTCGTGCTGATCATCCGCGCGCATGCCATGCGCCAGCAGAATGCGCGGCGCGTTCGCGGCGAGGCGCGTTTCCCAGTCCGTATCGTGCAGCAGATCGACCGTGAGCGTGTTCCCCTCGACGCGGTGCTTGATGCCGATGCCGGGCGGCATGGCCTCGCCCATCAGCCAGCGCGTGAGCGTCTGCAAAAAATCGCCGTAGCCCGGCCACTGCCGTGTGAGCGCGGAGAACTCGCCACCGAGCGGAAAACAGACCGCTGCCGTCCTGCCGATGCCGCGCTGACCGAAGGCGACGAGCGGCGCGGAATACTCGTCCTTCGTGATCAATCCCTGGCTGGCCCAGTCGCGCAGGTAGTTGAGGTTGTAGCCGTCCACCTCGCCCGGCCACGCCATCGGCTGCCCGCTGATCTCAAACCAGCCGCCCGCGGCCTGCGTGGCCACCGGCTCGCGAATGAAGGCGCTGCGCGCCACGGCCACGGTTTCCTGCGAAAAGATGTTTGGCAGCTCCTCGGCCTTGTCGGTGAAGAAAACACGTCCTTTGCCACGCGTGCCGATGTCATCGAGCAGCGCCGCATCGACATCGCCGCGCGTGCCGAGCGCGATGACGCTGACGGTGCCTTGATTCGCTGTGATTTCGTCGATGAGCGCCTTGTAGCCGCCGGGCTCCTCCGAATCGGCCGCGTCCGAAAACAGAATGATGTGCCGCTGGCCCGCCGGAGCCGTCTTGAGCTGGTCCCAGGCCGCCTTGAGGCCGTTATAGACGAAAATGCCGCCACCGGTGCTCTCGATGCGCCGCACCGCCGCGGACATTTTTTCACGATTCGGTCCCACTTGCTGCAAAGGCACGATTTCATGCGCCTCGCTGTCCACCGCGAAGACGGCGAGCAAATCCTGCGGCCCGAGAAACTCGATCGCATTGCCCGCGCCTTCGTCGGCGAGCTGCATCTTCGTAAAACCGTTCTGCACCGTCATGCCCATCGATCCGCTGCGGTCCATCACGATGGCCATCGCCACCATCAGCTTGCGGTGCTCCTGCTTCATCTCCATCGAGACAGGCAGCAATTCGTCGATCGGTGATTCGAAGTAGCCGCCGGAGGCGAAACTGTGCTTTCCACCGGCCATCAGCACGCTGCCGCCCTGCGCGCTCACGTAGAAATCGAGCGACGGGAGAAACTCCTGCGGCAGCTCGTAGGCGGGCACGTTGTTGAGGATCACGCATTTCGCGCCTGCCACCTGTCCTGCGCGCACATTGCGCGGCACATCGACGACCTCGACGGTGAAACCCTGCTTTCTCAATGCCTCCGCCACCGGATCGTTTTGATACGCGGTGACCAGCAGCACACGCGGTCCGCCGCTGACCTCGATCATGGCGTCGTGGCGGTTATTGCCGCTGTGCGCGTCCTGGGGCGGTGAAATGACCGCCTCGTACTGCGCCACGCCCGCCGCGCCGAGGTGGTCCGTGAAGCGCACCGTCGCCGTGCCCAGCTTCACCACCGCGTCGGTTGTTTTGAGTTCCTTGCCATTGCGCAGCACTGTCAGCGGCACCTTGCCGTCCGCCGTGCCGCGCACTTCGATCTCGATGAGAAATGGCTCGCCCAGCTGCGCGCGCACCGGCGTGCTCATGCGCGCGATGCGGAAGTCCGTGTTCTCCGCCTTGCGCACGAGCCGGTAGTCGAGCTCCACTCCTTGTTGCGCCAGTTTTTCCGCCACACCGGTCAGCGGCTCCGTGCTGTAGCCGTCCGTCAGCGCCAGCACGCGCACCGGCCGGCCGTCGCTCTCACGCTGCGCATACGTCAGCGCCTGCGTGACCGCAAGACCGGTGCGCGTGCGATGGCGGTTGCGCTCATACAATTCCGCGCCCTCCGCGCCGCGCCGCATCACCTCGTTCGCGTAGTTCAGGTAAAACACGCGGTCGTTTCGTCCGCGGTTTTGCTCCAGCAGCTTTTCCACCTCCGGCAGTGCTTTTGCCATCGGCTCCTCGGCGGAGACGGAGCTGTCCACCAGCACCCACAGGTCCACGCCGTCCGCCAGCCGCCGCCACTGCGGCCGCGCCAGAATCAGCGTGATCAAAATGAGCAATCCCAGCCGCAACGGCCGCCAGATCCTCAACCGCGGCATCCACCACCCCGCCAGCAACACCACCGGCAGCAGCACGAGCCATTCTGGATTGCGGAGGATCATGATAAAGCGGGCCAGGTTTGCAACCTGTGCGATTCGGGTGTGCGGGGAATGGACAGGCTAAAAACATGTTCCACTTTCTTTGTCGCGCCATTACAATGCCGCCGATGTCCAAACTTGAGTCCATCGAAAAGGAAATCCTTACTCTGCCGAGAGATCAGGCCGCCAGCCTGCAGGACTGGCTTGCCAGCTATCTGGAGGATGAGGCTGAGCTGAACCCGGAGTTCATTGCGCGAATTGAGCGCGGCAGAGAGGACATCGCAGCCGGCAGAGTTCGTGTTCATCAGCCCTGATCCCATGTGAAGCAGGCGACGGAAATCTACTCCCGCGATTTCGACTCGGTTTTTTTTGACCTGACACCGCGGTGGCGGCAGGCGGTGGATCGAGCGATTCGGGATTTGGGATCGCGGCTGGAATCCTATCCGCATCATCGTTTGCAGGGGCGGTCTGAGTTTCGCATGCGGGTGGGAGATTACAGGATCATTTACGACTTCGATGTCGCAAGGAATGAACTTTTTCTGATTGCTCTTGGCCATCGCCGTGAGGTTTATCGCTGACAGGTGCTCAAGCATGAGCCGCCTCCGGTTGACGTTCACCGCTCCACCACCAGCTCGCCAGCAGCGCGGCGAGCATGGCAAGCAGCCAGAGACGCCAGTTCGGATCGGCCTCGTGCGTCGTTTCGACCTGCGCGGCCTCCAGGTCCGCGAGATCTTGAAACGGCTTCGCCTTCGACAAATCCGCCTCGCGCGTGTCGGCGAAATGCGCCGCGCCGTGCAGGATCGAGGCGTCACCTTGCTGGATGTCGAACACGCCGGGCCGCGAGGGCGCGCGTAGCAGACGCGCTTGATTCACGGGCACTTTTTCGCCGCTGAAGAGCAACTCAGGCCCGTTGACGCGATGCGCGATCTTCAATCGCTCTCGCAGATCGAAGTTGGCGGCCTCGGGAGCCAGTTTTTCCTCCCGCACGCCCTCGAGGAAACGATGAAGCAGTACGGCGAGAGCGGGGAGCTTGCGCGCGTTCGACGTTTCGACATCGAAATGACACAGGAGCTGCCGCGCGCCTGCTTTCGTCTGCCGCAGCGAGATCAGAGGCCTCTCCCCCTGCCACAGCAGCACGCGGTCTTCCACGGTGCGCGGCAGCGGCGGTGTTTCGCGCACCAGCAGGCCCTGCCAGTTCAGCCCGGCCATCAGCGGATGCGTCTCGGCCACGATGTTGCCTTTCAAATAGACGAGATTGCCCGCTATGCCCGCCGGTGACGGCAGAAAGACACACGCGTGCTGCGTCGCGGACGGCATCGAGTCACCGTTTGTCTCCAGCGCGATCACATCCGCCTGCGCGCTGCCTTCCACCATCCGCACATGCGCGAAACGCTCCATCAACTCCACCAGCCACGGCCTCTCCGCCTTGAGCGCGAGTGTTTTCGGGGCAGGACGAACCATCGGCAGTCGATCATCGAGCGTGAAGGCGTCAGGTGAAAGCTCCAGCACGACATCGCCCGGCGGAAACGGCCCCGAAAGCGTCTGCGTCTCGTCCGCTCGAAGAATGAGCTTCTTCGGCTCCGATTTGGCTCCGGCGGCTTGCGCATGCCAGACACGCTCTTCGGTGGCGTCGCTGTAATTGCGCACCATCGCGCGCCAGAACCACTGACCGTCCTTTTCCTCCACCGCCATGCCCGCAAAGCCCACATTGACGGTTTTTTCACCCACGGACACGAGATGCGCGTCGAACGGCGGCTTCTCCTCCGTGGCGTGGTCGCTCACCAGGACCACCACACCCTTCACGCCGGTCAAACTGCGCGCCGTGCGCAGCGCGGGCGTGAAATCATGCACACCCAGCAGCGGCTCCCAGGTCGCGGCGGCCTTCATCAACTCCAGCGTCGATCCGCCGTGATACAAACTGGCTGTTTCCGTGTCGGAAGTCATCAAGGTCAGCTCCGCGCGCGTCGCCGGCCCGGTGACTGCGTCCAGCACATCGCGCACCGCTTGCAGCGCCGGCTCGCGAAAGGCCTGCATGCTCGCCGAGCTGTCCAGAACGACCGCGATGCGCTGCACCGCGTCGTTTTTCAGCCAGCGCGGCTGCGCTAGCAGCCAGGTCAGCAGCAGCACCATCAGCAACTGCATCCAGAACGGCGGCGAGGTGCGCAGGCGCTCGATGCGATTGCCCGTCTCGCTCTCCCGCCGCATCTGCTGGAGCAGGAACAACGTCGTCACCACCTGCCTGCGGCTGCGCCGTTGAAGCAGATGAATGACCACCACCGCCGGCAGTCCCAGCAGCGCCCACAGGCCGAGCGGATTGGAGAAGGAGAAGTTCAATCAGCGTGAATGGCGGCGACTGTGCCGCGCACGTGATGGACGGCAAGCGGCATGATGGAATCATCGCTCCACCGGCACGACATCCACGCGGATGAAAGCGGCCTGCCATTTCCCGCCGCCCTCGAACTCCGGCGCGCCCTCCGGCCGCCAGATGCCAATGAGGCGCGGCAGGCCGCTGGCGAGAGTGGTGCCGGTGGTGATCTGCGCCTGATGAAACTTCACGCGGCGGTCGAGCGGGCGGATGGTCTTGTCACCAGCCGGCGGCGGCTGTGCTGTGGTGGATGGCGGCGCGTAGTGATGCTCCACGCTGAAATTCATCTCGACCGCTGACGGATCGGCATAGTCAATGACTCCCTCGTGCTCGACTTTGATTCCAACCTCGCGCATTTCGACTGCGGAGGTGAAGTTCGGCGGTGTGCTGCCTTGAATGGTGACGTTGCTGACATTCGCCGGCTTGTTCTTGTCGTCTCCGCCAGTGTTGGAAGAATGGCTGCTCTCCACGCTGCTGACTGAAGTCTCGGTCGTGTACACATGCTCCACACCGCTGACAAAGCTGCTACGCAGGCCGCCTTTCCCCTCCGTGAAGGTCGAGCGCAGGATTTTGAGGCGGCCCTCGGACACGGCCTGCTCGACGCCTTTCCAAGCGGCGCTGTGATCGCTGAGCGCTGCGGTGTCGTGGCTGAGTTTGCGGATCGTGGCGGCGTCTCCCTCGATCACGTGAACGGTCGTCACGAGCGTGCGCGCGGCGTGCTGCTTGCGGGAGGCGATGAATGCCTCGACGAGCTGCATGTTCGGCTGCGTGTTGCGCACCAGCAATTCACCGGTGCTGGCGGTGTAGGTGGCGGAGGAGCCTTCCGGGAAGGGAATGCCTTTGGATTTGAGGATGTCCATCGCGGTCATGCGCACCATGAGTTTTGCCTCGGCGGGTGCTGCGGCAAAAGGATCGGCGAGAAGAGCGGCTCCACCCGCCGCCATGGATGGATTCGGGTCATCCATCGTCAAAATGTCCGGTGGCAGGTGAAAGGTGCGCGTGATGATGCCCTTCGGCGCGCCGGCGGGTGCTGCGGGCGGCGCGGAGGGTGTTTTCTCGACCTTTTCGCCATGGGTGCGCAGGATTTCCTCCACACGGGTGTCGAGCGCGGGCAGCAGAGTGACAATGTTCGCGGTGAGGAAGGCAGCCTGGAGCTTTCCGGCATTTTGCGCCGCGTCGCCGCCCTCCGGCCTCCAGATGCCGAGCAGCTTGGTCATGCCGCCGAGCATCGTGAGGCCCGTCGTCACCCTGGCGACATGAAAATCCACCAGCGGCGACTCGACGGTCTTTTCACCGCTCACATTGATCGTGTCCCAGCGGTCGAGCGGCGGTCCGTGGTGGTGCTCCACGCTCAGGTTCATTTCCATCGTCCTGCCATCCGGGCCGATGACCGGCTCCAGTTCGAGCCTTGTACCGGCGCGGCGTTCCTCATTGGCGGTGGAGGATCGTTTGGACTCATCCAGGGTCATTTCAGAGTTATAGAGGCGCTGCTCGCCACCCTCCGCTGTGGCACGAGCGCCACTTTTGGTTTCCAGGCGCAGACTGGCGGCGACTCGAGCCTTGTTTGCCGGAATGAGGGCGTCGAGAGCCTCCCATGCGTCGCGATGATCGGCCTTCGTCATCGCTTTCGTCACCGCCGTGCGCACCTCGGCGGCGTCCGCCTCGATGATTTCGAGATGGCACACGACGAATTTGCTCAGCTCGCGCTCCACTCGCGTCGCCAGCGCGCTGATGCGGTCATGCGTGTCCTGCGTGGTGCGCACGGCCACGGTCTTGTTCGCCGGGTCAAACGCGGTCAGCGTGCCCGGCGGCAGCGTGATGCCCTCGGCGGTCAATCGGTCGCGAACGGCGAAGTGCGACTTTTTCACGAACTCAATGATCGCCTCCTCCTTCGCGTCCGCCGCGGGCATGGGCGGTGCCTTGAGCTGGCCGTGCTCGCTGGAAATGAAACCGCCCACCAGTCCTGGATCGGGAAGCCGGTAGGTTTTGATCGACCACGCATTTTTGCCCTCCTGGGCGTTCAGCGTGGAAACAAGGACGGCGGCGAGGAGCAGGCGTTTCATGTCTTGATGCTGCCATGATGGAGCGGCACGGGACAAGTAAAAAGAAGGTCAAGACGGCGGACTACTTCACAATCATCCAGGGCAACCAATACGCCTGCGCCATGACCACCAGGCCCATCAGCAATGCGAGCGCGATGCTGTGCCAGAAGACGCTGCGCAGCACGGTGCCGGCGTCGGGGCTCTCGGGATGGCCGCCGGTGGCCACGCTGGCGACGACGATGCTCTGCGCGTCGATCATCTTGCCCATCACGCCACCGCTGCTGTTCGATGCGGCCATGTGGACAGGCGAGAGATGAAGCTGGTTCGCGGTGACCTGCTGGAGATTGCCAAAGAGCACGTTCGATGATGTGTCGCTGCCGGTGAGCGCCACGCCGAGCCAGCCGATGATCGGCGAGAAGAACGGGAACAACCAGCCGGTGGAGGCCATCATGAGGCCCATCGTCGTGTCCGTGCCGCTGTAGCGTGTCACATAACCGAGTGCGAGCATGAGGGAGATGGTGAGCAATGAAACGCGCAGCTTCCAGATCGTCTGCGCATAGATTTGCAGCACACGCCCCGGCTTGAGGCCGAGGCATAGACCCGCCAGCAGGCCGGCGAGCATCGCGGCGGTGCCGGTGGCGCTCAACGCGTTGAATTTGAAGACCGCCTTCTCGACTTCGGCATGCATCACGACCGGCGGCACCTTCTCGATGGCCTTGTGCAGCAGCGGCATCTCGATCTCGCGATTGAAGAGGCTGTTCAGGCCGGTTTTGACCTGCGGCATGCCCCAGAGGAAGACGAAGGCGGTGAGGAAGATCCACGGCAGCCAGGCCTTCCACGCGCCGGGCGTCGCGGGCTCTTTTTTGGCCTCGGTTTGCGGCTTCCACACCTTCATGAAGAGCACCAGCGCCGCCATTGCCACCACGGCGCTGACGATGTCCACCAGCCAGGGGCCGTGGTAGTTGCTCATCACGAACTGCATCACGCCAAAGCTGGCACCGGTGATGAAACACGCCGGCCACACGCCCAGCATGCCACGCCAGCCCACCTGCGCTGCCACCAGCCAAAAAGGCACGATCAATGAAAACAGCGGCAACTGCCGTCCGACCATCGCGCTGAGCGAAAGCAGGTCGAGGCCCGTGATATCGGCCAACGTCGTCAGCGGCGTGCCGAGCGAGCCAAAGGCCACCGGCGCGGTGTTGCCGATGAGCGCGAGTTTCGCGGCTTCGAGCGGCTTGAAGCCCAAACCGATCATCAACGCGCCCGTGATGGCCACCGGCGCGCCAAAACCGGCCGCTCCCTCGATGAAGGCTCCGAAGCTGAACGCGATGAGCAGCGCCTGGATGCGTCGATCCGATGACACGCTGGCAATTTGGAGCTGCAAGACCGCGAACTGGCCCGTCTCGACCGACAGGTTGTAAACGAACATCGCATTCAGCACGATCCAGCCGATCGGGAACAGCCCGAACACCGCGCCATTCACCGCCGCCATGCCCGCGAGCGGTGCAGGCATGCGATACACGAAAATGGCGATGCCCAGGGCCGCTAAAAGCCCCGCCATCGCCGCGAGCTGCGCCCGCACATGCCAAAACGCCAGCAACCCGAGCAGCACCACCACCGGCACCGCCGCCACGAGCGAAGAGAGAATTAGATTACCGAGCGGGTCGTAGTTGTGGGTCCAGTGCATGAAGCGCGGATTCAAAACGAAACCCAGCGGCCAAGTCCAGCATCATTCTCCCGCGAACCGCCCCATGAACAGGATCAAGCCCGTGCGCCGGTGCTGGATGACCCACAGGAAGGGGTGATTGGCGATGAAGCTTACTTTGCGGCGTTTGGGCGGCTCCGGAGCCTCGCCGAAAGGATCTACCGCGGTCGTTGCTGCCGTGGCTTCCGCGCCGATTTCATTCACCTCGATGGTCGCTTCATGCAGCACCTGGCCGGTCCAGCAAGGCGTTTGCGAGACCATGGCCGTCAAATCCGCCTTTTGCGCCTCAAAGACATCACGCGCGCCGAGAGTGTGCCATAGCCCTTTGAGGTCGAGTTGTGTGCTGAAGCCAAAACGCGGCAGCATGACGTTCACTTCGCAGTTTGTGGACGTTTGCACCACCTTGTCCCAGGCGGCAGGGCTCAGGGCTGTCTCGATGGCGGCGCGTCCAGCTTCCGCGCGGGGCAGCAGGAAGCGCATGGCAAACTCCGCGCCTTTGAAACGCATTTCGAGGCACTGCCAGGCTTCGGAGTCGCAGTACTCAAACATGGACGTTTGCAGCATCGTGGGAAGCTGGCTGATGTTCCCGGAACCTTGGGTGAACACCCGAGGCTTTGTCCTGGCGGGGTCGAACCGCTCCTCCCAGGCCGCCTTCAAATAAACAGCGTTCACCACGAGCACGGTCGGGCCGTTTCGATCAAAGGAGGCCGGTCCCACGAGCGAACCGATCCTGCCGCGGGTCTTGTCGCGAATCCAGCGGTTTACCAGCGCCGCGGAGCCGACGGGATCGCCATGGGGAAGCAGATGAGCCAACGCGCCGAATTGCTCTTTCGCCAGCTTCTCAAAGGGCGGGAGAAACGCATGCCCGTCAGGCGCCCAGATCGAGTTCGCGACCTCAAGAATCAGCCCGTTGCCCGCCGCCACCGACAACTCCTGCCTCAGCGCCGAGGCACGCGCAGCACGCCCGGCCGCGTCGGTGGCCAGATGGGCCATCGCGATCAACTCTTCCTGTGTTTTGCCCTTTGCTCCCTCCGCCAGCATCGCCGCCACGCGATGCCCGCTGTAGGGCGAGAAGCAGAAATTGCCCTTCGTCATCTGCCGGAAGAGCTGGAACAGCTCAAAGGCATGCTGATTGGCCTCCCGCGCGGCGAGCATCGCCGCATCCTGCGCCAGGCAGGTGCTGGCGAACAGCAGAGCGATGATGGTGCCGGTTTTCATACAATAGCCCGCGTGTCTTCTCGCGGCAAACGTTGTCCGATGCCATTCAACAGCCGAGGCCGCCTGCCGCACAACAGAAATCGCGTTGGAATGCCATGAAGCAAGACAACACCCGGGGACTCTGCGCGGGCGCGGTCATTTCCCGCATCAGAACGCCGTTGTGGACTTCGGCATAGCGGCGCGTTGATTGTCGTTGTGGCCCGCCGCTGGCTCCATCGCCTTCTTCTTCCCAGCCTGTCGCTTGCGGCAGGCTGGTGGGGGCTTCCGTGGCTGGTGGGGCTGCCGGATCTTGCGCCGCCGGAGGCGTCACCGGTGTTTCTGGCGCGGGACGGCACGCCGCTACGGCATCTGCTGGACGAGGACGGCACGCGCAAGGCCGCTCCAGTGACGTATGAGGAAGTTCCGACGGTCTTGCGGCATGCGATGCTGGCGGCGGAGGACAAGCGATTCTTCTCGCACGGCGGGATCGACCTCCTGGCCATCGCACGGGCGGCGTGGGACAACGCGCGGGCCGGAAAGATCGTCTCCGGTGCCTCGACGATTCATCAGCAGCTCATCAAGAACAGCACGCCGCGCGAAGGCAAACGCACACCGGGCATCAAGCTCAGAGAAGCGCTGCAGGCGCGCCGTCTCGCGATGAGCTGGAGCCCCGAGGACGTGCTGGCTGCGTATTTGAACCGCATTTCGTTCGGCAACAACATGACGGGCATCATGATGGCGGCGTCTGGCTATTTTCACAAGCCGCTCACTGATCTGACACCGGCTGAGTGCGCGCTGCTGGCCGCGCTGCCGCAGAGTCCGGCGCGCTGGAACCCGTTTCGCGATGTGAAGGCCGTTTTGCCGCGCCAGAAGGTGATTTTGACAAAAATGCACGATTTGGGATGGTTGAGCGCGGAGGAACTTCAAACCGCGCTGGCGCAGGAAATCGTCATCCAGCGATTCAGCGGCGGTTTTGCGGCACCGCATGTTGTGGAGGTCGTGAAAGGCTCTGAAACGTCCCGCACGACGCTTGATGCGCTGTTGCAGCAGCAGGTCGAAACAATCATCGCGCAGCGCATCACGGCGCTGCGCGAGAAAAATGTCAGCCACGCCGCAGTCGTGGTCATCGACAATGCGAGTGGTGATGTGCTGGCGCTGGCCGGATCACGTGATTTCTTCGCGAAGGACGGCGGGCAGATCAATGGCACATGGGTCCCACGCTCGCCGGGCTCCGCCTTGAAGCCGTTCACCTACTTGATCGCGTTTGAGCGCGGCGCATCACCTGGAAGCATTGTGGCGGACCTGCCGGTCGAGTTCCGCAGCCCCACAGGCATCTACAAGCCGGAAAATTACGCGCTGCGCAGCTATGGGCCGATGACGTATCGCGCGGCGCTGGGCAATTCGCTCAACATTTCCGCCGTGCGCGTGCTCGACAGCATCGGCGGCGCGGAGACGCTGCTGGCGAAGCTGCGGGAACTCGGCCTCGGCACGCTCACAGAACCTGCGGAGCATTACGGTCTCGGCTTGACCATCGGGAACGCGCCGGTGCGCCTGCTCGAACTCACCAACGCCTACGCCACGCTTGCCCGGCTGGGCCTGCACAAGCCCTGGCGGTTGCAAGACACGCCCTCAGAGGAGCGGCGCGTGTTTCCTGAAAAGGAGTGCTACCTCATCGCCGACATCCTCAGCGACAACCAGGCGCGTGAAATGGCCTTTGGTGCTCACTCACCCCTGCGGCTGCCATTTCGCTGCGCCGCGAAAACCGGGACGAGCACGTCGTTTCGCGACAACTGGACGCTCGGCTTCACCGCGGACTTCACGGTGGGCGTGTGGGTGGGCAATTTCGACAACACGCCGATGCAGGACGTGTCCGGCGTCACCGGCGCGGGGCCTGTTTTTCGTGATGTGATGCTGCATCTGCACGAGCACCGGGAGGCAAAATGGCTGGCGCAGCCTGCGGGGATCGTGCGAGCGCGCATCGACCCGCGCACGGGCAAACGTCTCACGCCGCAGACACCGCCGAGCCGTCTGAGCCGCGACGAGCTCCTCACCGAGGATCATCTGCCGCCGGTGGCGGCTGCGGAGGACTATGACAGCCGCGGCCGCGTGATTTTGCCGCGCGAATATGCCGCGTGGGCCGCCTCGCGGGAAAACTGGCTCGGCGATCTCGTCACCGTGGCCGGCGAGGACGCGCGCCCGCAGCTCCGCATCACAAATCCCATCGCCGGGACCGTCGTGCGCCTCGATCCCGACATTCCGGGTGGCGGCTCGCGGCTGCTGTTGCAGGCGGAGGGGGCACGCGAGCCGCGCTGGAGCAGTTCCACGCTCGAAATCCGCGTTGAGGGCGCTCACGCGATGGCTTTTCTCAAACCTGGACGCCATGAGATCGATGTCACCGACAGCGCCACGGGCCAGAAGCAGCGAACCTTCGTCATCGTGCACCCTGAATGAGTGATGACGATGACATCCCTGAGATCATCGAGCATCCGATCGGCCCGGAGCTGGATCTGCACACGTTTCGTCCGGACGAGATCGGCAGCCTGCTGCCGGAATACTTCACCGAGTGCCGCCAGCGCGGTCTTTTTCGTGTGCGCCTCATCCATGGCAAGGGCAGCGGCGCTTTGAGGACGGGGGTGCATGCGCTGCTGTCGCGGTTGCCGGAGGTGGAGCGGGTCATCTGGCCTGCGGATGCCCATGATGGCTCATGGGGTGCGACTTGGGTGTTTTTGAAGGAAGGAATGCCGCCGTAGGCGCAGGTCGCGGGATGCGGTGGGGCCTCTTTGCGTCCTGGCAAACGCACCTACTGCCACTTCGTCGTCGTCCAGGTCCTGGGCTTGCCGTTTTCAAGTTTTTCGAGGTCGAGCGGCTCCTTGGACTTCACTTCGACGCTTTGGCCGCGCACGTCGAGCCGGAGACTGGCGGCGAGGTCTTTGGCGTCGAGCCAATAGCGGAGCCGGAGGTCCGTGGCGGTGTTTTCGGAGGCCACGGGTGGTTTTTCCACGGGCAGGATGAAGGGCGGAATCTCGCGTCCCTCGCCAGTGAGCAGGCGAACATCGGGGGGCTGCATGGAAAGGGGACGCGGGCTGGTGTTGCGAAAGCGGAACTCGATGTCGAGGCGCGCATTGCCAAAGTCCCGCTCCAGCGTGCAGCGATGGATGCGCAGGACGGCGTCCGGTGCGGTGGTGGCGGCGATTTCCGCCTCCTCTTGAGCGTAGGGGGCGGGATCTCGCAACGCCCACCAGGCGGCGACAACGCTGGCAATGAGGAGGAACCAAACTTCGGGGCGGGAAAGGAGACGCATGGGGCAGGGCTGGAAGAACCGGGTTTTCCGAGGTTGTCAAACCGGGAAGTTGCCCTAGCATGCCCGCCCCTCCGGCCCGGCAGGCCGCTTTGCAGCCCTGCGGGAAGCCGGTGGTCGTATCCTCCCCGCACCCACCTTTGCCCCCATGAACATCAGTGTTGAACACCAGCCCAACTGCCGCGCCAACGCCCACATCCGAGTGCCTGCGGACCAGGTCGCCAAGGAGCGCGACGGGATCACCGCCTACTTTGCCAGCATGGTGCGCCTGCCCGGCTACCGCCCGGGCAAGGCCCCGAAAACCATCGTGGCCAAGCGCTATGAGAACGAGGTGCGCGACGAGTCGGAAAAGACGCTCATCAACAACGGCCTGCGCGAGGCGGTGAAGAGCGAGGGCCTGGACGTGCTCAACGTGCTGGCGATCAAGGACAAGATGTACCACGACACGGACGGCAGCTTCAGCTTCACCATCGAGATGAGCCTGATGCCGAAGTTCGAGCTGCCAGAGTACAAGGGAATCCCGGTGAAACTGCCGCGCATCGAGGTGACGGACGCTGACATCGACCATGACATCCTCCACCTGCGCGAAAACCACGCCACCTACGAGGACGTGGACCGTGCCGCGGCGAACGGCGATGTCGTCGTGCTGTCCATGACAGGCAGCCTCGACGGCCAGCCACTGCCCGAGGACGCGCCCGCGCACCTGAAGGAGATCAAAGAAAACTGGTTCCTGCTGGCCGAGGAGGAGGACTTCCTGCCAGGCTTCTACGCCGGGCTGGCCGGTATCAGCAAAGACGAGGAGCGCGTGCTGAACATCGCGTTGCCCGCCGATTTCCGCTACGAGCCTCTCCAAGGCAAAACCCTCGCGCTGGCCGTGAAATGCCATGGTGTGAAGAACAAGGCCGTGCCCGCCCTCGACGCGGAGTTCATCAAAAAGATCGGCGGAGACGAGATGACCGAGGAATCCCTGCGCGAGGAGGTGCGCGACGCCATCCGCCGCCGCAAGGAGCAGGCGCGTGACGCTGCGAAGAGCAACCAGGTGATCGCGCACATCTTTGAGAAGGTGGAGTTTGACCTGCCGCAGGAAGTTGTGAACCGCGAGGCGCAGCGCCGCACGAACGAGATCGCCCAGCGCGCCATGCAGCAGGGCATCGGCGAGGAGGAGCTCATCAAGCAGCAGGACGAGATCCTCAACAGCGCCACCAACCAGGCGCGCCAGAACGTCAAGGTGAGCTTCATCCTCGAACAGGTCGCCAAGAAGGAAAACCTCGAAGTCCCCGGCCAGAAGGTGGCCATGGCCCTCGCGCAGATTGCCGAGCGCCAGCGCATGCCGGCGAAGAAATTCATGGCTGAAGCCCAGAAGAGCGGCCTCATCGACAGTGTCCGTGGCGACCTGCTCATGCAGGAGGCGTTGGAATTCCTCAAGGCCAACGCCGCGGTTGAGGAAACCGATCCCGAGCCGGAGAAGTGCGACGTTCACGGGCATTGATGCCCGGACATCCGGCCTCGATTCACCCTCGGATATTTCCAGCAGCCCGGTTTTCATCGAAACCGGGCTGTTTTCTGCCCGGGGCGGGGCATCACAGCTCCTTGATCGAGATGTTGCGGAACTGGATCAGGCTGGAGGCGGCGGAGAGCTCGCCCGTCTTGGGATTCTTGCCGCCGTGGTGCTGGAGGCCGAGCTTGCCCTTTGCGGGCACGCCGGGGAGCTGCGCGTTTTCGATCACCGTCTGGCCGTTGAGGACGACGGTCAGGCGGTCGCCCTTCATGGTGATCTCAAAGGTGTTCCATTCGCCCACGGGCTTGTCGGCCTTCACCTTGGGGGTCACGCCCGCGCGGACCTCCGGCGGCATGGATTTGTCCATGCGGTAACCGTACACCTCGCCGCTGCCGACGGGCCAGCACCAGATGTTGATCTGTGATTTGCCCTGGCCGCGCAGGTAGATGCCGGAGTCGGCGTTGGGCGTGGGGATTTTGATCTCCTGGCCCTTGTCATCGAGCTTGTGCGTGCCGTCCGGCAGCACGACGGGCATCGGGTAGAGGCCGGTGGTTTCCTTCAGCCGCCAGTCGATCTTGAGCGTGAAGTCGCCGTATTCCTTCACCGTCCAGAGGTTCTTGTCCTTCCCTGGTGCCTCGCTGCACGCGTCGTAGTCGATCACCCCGTCGATCACCTTCCAGTGGCCGTTGTCACCCTCCGGCACGACCCAGTGTGTCAGATCCTTGCCGTTGAAAAGCGGGGCGAAGCCATCATCGGCGGCGATGGCGGACGCGCAGAGGGCGGCGAGGAAGGGGAGGAGCAGTTTCATGACGCTCCTATCACAGCCACCGGCCCGCTGATCTTGCAGCGTGATGGTGGTGAAGTGCTGCTTGCGTCCCCGGCGGCGCGCGGCATCTCTGCGGCCCTCCAACCCCGTTTTTCCCATGATCAAACTCACCGGTATCGCAGACGAAGCAGGCGCGTCCCTCGACGTGCAAATCCAGGCCCACCAGGAACTCGGCTGGGACAGCATTGAGTCCCGCATCGTCGAGTTTGACGGCGTGAAGGGGAATCTGCACGAGATTCCGGACGCGGTCTTCGACAAGGTCGTGGCCCGTCTGGAGGAAAAGGGCATGAAAATCAGCGGTTTTGGCTCCCTGATCGGCAACTGGGCCAAAAAGATCACCGACGATTTTTCCATCACCGAGGCCGAGATCGGCCGCGCCATCCCGCGCATGCAGCGCCTGGGCGCGAAGCTGATCCGCGTGATGAGCTACGCCGTGTGCAAGACGGACGGCAAGGACGATGCGGAGCAGTTTGCCCCCGAGCGCATCAGGCGCATGATCGACATCAACAAGCGTTTTGCCGATGCCGGCCTCACCGTGGTGCATGAGAACTGCATGAACTGGGGCGGCATGAGCCCTTCGTATGTCCGCCGCATGGCGGAGGCCGTGCCGGGCATGAAGTGGGTCTTTGACACCGGCAACCCCGTCTTCATCGACGACCGTGACCGCCCTGGCTGCAAACAAGACTCCTGGGAGATGTACCAGGCCATCAAGCCCTTCATGGCGCATGTGCATGTCAAAGACGGCATCTGGGACAAGACGAAGAATGACGCCGTCTATACCTTCCCCGGCGAGGGTGAGGGCCAGACCGAGCGCATCATGAA
Organism: Verrucomicrobiaceae bacterium; assembly: GCA_015075365.1. Taxonomy (GTDB): domain Bacteria; phylum Verrucomicrobiota; class Verrucomicrobiia; order Verrucomicrobiales; family Verrucomicrobiaceae; genus Prosthecobacter. Next base: position 699,410 of record JABTUN010000001.1, on the reverse strand, counting down.
GGACCTCGTTGAGACTGGCTACTCAGGTTACATCAGCATCGAGCCGCATGTCGCCGTGGTGTTTCACGGCGCCGGAGCCGCTGACGATCTCTCCCCGGAGCAGAAGGCGAAGGAACAATACGACAGCTACATCAAATACGGACGCATGCTGGAGTCGATGCTGAAACGCCTTGGCGCGAAGCTGGGGTGACAATCTCCCGGCTTGTGGATCGAAGTCTATGGGTGAGGGGTGATGGAGTAGTGGAGTGCTGGAATGCAAGCGCCACTACTCCATCACTCCAGTCGCCGAGAGCTAATAAATCGTGATGACGCACGACCGGCCTACGACGCCGCCGCGTTCACCGCGTGCAGAAAAGGCTCCCAGTCGCGGATCTTGTGCGTGTTCTTGATGAGGTGCGTCACGGGCAGCTCCGGCGGCGTGGTGGGCCGTCGCAGGAGCTTCAGCCCGGCCTCCTCGGGCAGCTTGCTGCCCTTGCGACTGTTGATCTTGCGGTCGGCCAGCACGCAATTCTCCCAGGTGGTGCCACCACCGCGGGAGAGCGGCACGACATGGTCGATGTTGCCCTCGTGCGGGCGCAGCTTGCGGCCGGTGTACTGGCACACGCCGCCGTCGCGCTCCCAGATGGCCTTGGCGCAGAATTTCGGGCGGCGCTTCGGCACCTTGTCATAGCGCGCCAGCACCAGCACGGAGGGTACGCGCACCGCGCCGCTCACGGTGCCGATGGCGTTGTCTCCCTCGCGCACGGGGAGTTTTAGCCACTCCTCCCAAGTCACGGGCCGCATGTCACCGCTGCCGTGGATGTCGAGCGCGGTGGCGTTGCCGGCGGCGATCATGCCAAAGGCCTCCATGGGGGTCTTGATGTCGATGGCCTGCCAATGCCGGTTCAAAACCAGCACGTTCGATTTCGTCAACACGTCATTCATGCGCTTCGCTCCAAGGTTGGAATTTCGGCACGGAGAGCGCCCGTTTGCGGGGCGTTTCCCGGTGTTGGACGGCCATGCTGGCGAGAGTTCGCGATTTGCCAAGCGCGAAGATGTGACGGTAGCGCTACCTGGTCGCGTTTTTGGCCGCCTCGACGTAAACCGCCATCGCATGGAGGTTCTTCACGAACTCCATGCCGTCGATGCGGTCGTTCTTCAGCCAGCGTCCCTCGCTGTCGAGCGCCTCCACGGCGCGGCGCGCCTTGTCGGCCGCGCCCTTCGCCCTGCTCGTCCATTCCTTCGGCGTCTGCGGTCCGGCGAGTTTTTTGAGCAGCTTTTCGCGCGGCTCGGCCAGGCGGGCCTTGAACTGGTCCACATCTGCCTGGCGGTCGTCCTTGAAGGAGTAATGCGTGGGCAGATTGCCGTCATCGTAGGTCAGCTCGTAGGTGTCTCTGACGAAGAAGAGCGGCTTGTTGGTCTTCAGCTCGTAAAAGCGCGCGTAGCTGCCGTCCGGCAGCTTCGAGCGCTCATACCATGCCAGCGCGGCCTTCATCGGCGCGAGGTATTTGTCCTCGCCAGTGAGCACCCAGATGTCGTGGAGGGTTTCCATGGCCTCCAGGCTCTCGTAGGCCGTCACGGACGGCGGCTCAAACTTCCGCGCCCACGCGGGATGCATGTCGTGATCGTATTGCATGGCCCAGACCGGCTGCGGTTCCGGCATTTGTGCCAGGATAAGGAAGTCGCCGAGTCTTTTCAGCGCGGCGAGGTAGCGCGCATCCTTTTCCAGCTCATAAGCGCGCATCAGCACCTTCGCGATCTCGCTGAGGTTGCCGTCGTTCAGCGTGTGATAGCTCTTGTAGTCCTGCTTCGGAAAGGTGCGGCTCCAGGTCTCCGGGTAGCCGGCCTTCACCACCGGCGCGGCAGGATCCGCCGGACCGTTGAACTGCTGCGGCCATGCACCGCATGCCGCCTGCGCGGCCAGCAGCGCGTCCATCGCGGACCTTTTCGTGTTTTGCAGCGCGGTGTCGTCCTTGAGGGCTGCTTCGCTGGCGATCTCGACGAGCAGCATCAAGGCGGATTGCGTCTTGTTGTCGTCCAGCGTCGTGAAATTGCGCCGCTTGCCGGTTTCTTTGTCCCCGGCGTCGAACTGGCTGCGCAGGTGGTATCTTTTCATCTTCTCGGGATCAAAATCGAAATCGCTGTCCCATCCCCCGGAGGCGAGCTGGCTTTTGATGAGCGCCCCGGCCGCGTCGCGGGCCGCCTTGAGCATGGATTCGTCCCCCGTGGCCCGGAAGGCGCGCAGCATCGCCAGACCCATCGTCGTCGTGCCCGGCGGCTGGATCGAGATGATCGTGGGCGACTGCCCGTGCTCCACCTCGCCGATCCTGCCCTCCTTGTCATACGACGACGCATACCCGCCCTCCCGCGCCAGATGTGTGTGCGCATAAGTCACCGCCTTTTTCATGGCTGCCGCCACGACGTCCGGATCAGGCAGATCGGCGGCCAAGGATGACGAGACGAGGAAGAGGGTGAGAAGGAGACGCATGGTCCGGGGAACGAAGGCAGGTGGTCTGTCCTTCACGGACTTTGTGCTTCCTGGGTGACAGCGCGGGCTGTTCCGGGGCAGAATGCGGCCTTTGACGTCGTAATTTCGCACCCTTTGCCGCCATGCGTGTCCCCGTCTTCCTTTTTCTCCTCGGCAGCCTGCTGCGTGCCGCCGAACCCGATACCCGCCTCGTCCGTGAGACAGACGCCCTCACGCCCGAGGCCGAGCGCGCCGCGCTGCATGTCCCCGCGGGCTTCGAGGTACAGCTCTTCGCCGCCGAGCCGCAAATCAACAAGCCCATCAACCTCGCCTTCGACGCCCAAGGCCGCCTCTGGGTCTCCTCCACCGTCGAGTATCCTTACGCCGCCGACAAAAAACGCTGGTCCGATCCCCAAGGCACCCGCGTTCAAGACAGCCGCGATGCCATCAAGATCCTCGAAGACACCGACGGCGACGGCCGCGCTGACAAAGTCACCGTCTTCGCCGATGCGCTGAACATTCCCACCGGCGTCCTCCCCTGGCACAAACCCGAGCACAAAGCCGGCTGCATCGCCTTCAGCATCCCCAACATCTGGTACTTCGCCGACACCGACGGCGACGACCGCGCCGACCTCCGCGAAGTCCTCTTCGGCCCCCTCGGCTATGAAAAAGACACCCACGGCATGTGCAGCAGCTTCCGCCTCGGCCTCGACGGCTGGGTTTACGCCACGCATGGCTTCAACAACACCAGCAACTTCAAAGCCAAAGACGGCAGCACGCTCGAACTCCAATCCGGCAACGTCTTCCGCTTCAAACCCGACGGCTCACGCGTCGAAAAATACACCAACGGCCAGGTCAACCCCTTCGGCCTCGCGTGGGACCGCTACGGCAACCTCTACAGCGCCGACTGCCACAGCTCGCCCGTGTATCAACTGATCCGCGGTGCCTGCTATCCCAGCTTTGGCAAACCGCATGACGGGCTCGGCTTCGCGCCCGTCATGTGCCAGCACACGCATGGCAGCACCGGCATCTGCGGCATCGTTTACCTCGACGGAGGCGTCTGGGGCCCTGAATGGGACGACCACATCCTCCTCGGCAACTGCGTCACCTCCCGCATCAACCACGACCACGTCACCTTCACCGGCTCCACGCCCAAAGCCAACGAGAAGCCCGACTTCATCACCAGCGACGACCCCTGGTTCCGCCCCGTCGATCTCCAACTCGGCCCCGACAACGCCCTCTACATCGCCGACTTCTACAACAAGATCATCGGCCACTACGAAGTCCCCCTCGATCACCCAGGCCGCGACAAAACCCGAGGCCGCATCTGGCGCATCGTGAAGAAAAGTGGTGCCACCAAACGCCAGCCGGTCGACCTGCCGGACATCAGCGATTGGCGCCAAGCACTCGAAAGCCCCTCACCAAACACTCAGCGAGCCATCCTCACCAAGATGCTTGATGCACCCAAGCTCGAAGCCTTGCCCTTGCTGCTTCAAAACATCGCCAAAACACCTTCTTCCGATCCCAGCCTCGTTCTCGCCTATCGCATCGCCCTTCGTGATCATTTGCAGCTCCCCGGAGCCTTCTCCAACATCGAAAAAGCAAACCACGCAATCGTCACCGAAATCGCCACCGCCGTGCCCAGCGCTGATGCAGCCTCGTTTCTGCTCCAGCGCCTTCAAACCGGCCACACCATCACTCCCGCCATCCTCACCCACATCGCCCGCCACGGCGATCCCGCGCTGCTTCCCAAGGCCATCGCACTCGCCAAACAAGCGTCTCTCCAAAACTCCACCACTCCACTCCCGCTCCTCACCGCCATCCACGACGGTCTAACCGAACGCGGCACGCCTCCGCCACCCGAACTGCTCTACTTGGCTCAAGACCTCGCCAGACAGCTTCTCGAAACCCAATCGAAAAAGCCTCCACCCGCGTGGACCAGCACCGGAAACGCGAAATGGTCCCTCCAGCCGCGAAAGCTCGCTGAAGGCGGCGAAGTCACCGTGCTCCAAAGCATGGCCAAAGGCGGTGGCGATGAAGAAAGCCGCACCGGCACGCTCCAATCGAAAACCTTCGACGCACCCGCCAAACTCACCCTCTGGCTCAACGGCCACCGCGGCTTCCCCACCGCCAAACCACACGACAAAAACCTCGTCCGCATTATCGAAGCCCAAACTGGCCAAACACTCGCCAGCGCCTTCCCACCGCGCGATGACAAGCCCCAGCGCCTCGAACTCGATCTCTCCAAGCACGCCGGCAAACGCGTCCGCCTCGAAATCATCGACGGCGACAACGGCAAAGCCTACGCCTGGCTCGGCATCACCCGCATCGAGCCCGCTGTGGTCAGCGTGAACGATTTCCAAAGCGAGGACACCACGCGCGAGTCCCTCAAAACGCTCGCCGTGATGCTCCAGCACAGCGCCCCGGCCGCGTTGCGCGAAAAACTCGCCACCTACCTCCCACCGCGACCCGCCCCACCGCCACTGCCCGTCTCACCCGAGCAACGCAAACAGCTCGACACCCTCATCGCCGCCCGCGCCGCTGCCTTCGCCAAATCCAAGCCCGATCTCGAAGTCGGGGCCAACGTCTTCAAGATGAACTGCGCCGCCTGCCATCAAATCCAAGGCGAAGGCGGCCTCATCGGCCCGCAGCTTGATGGCATCGGCGCGCGCGGTGCGGCGCGCTTGTGCGAGGATATTCTTGACCCCAACCGCAACGTCGATGCGCACTTCCACGTCCATACGCTGACGCTCAAAGGCGGCAGCACCCTGGCGGGCTTCCTCAAGGCCGAAGCCGGGCAGGTGCTCATCCTTGCCGATGCCACCGGCAAGGAGCATCGCGTCTCCAAGAGTGACACCACCAAGGCCGAGGTCATGCCCATGTCCCTCATGCCGCCCACCTTCGGCCAGACGATGGATGAAGCGACTTTCAACGATCTGCTGGGGTATTTGCTGAACGAGAAGGCCGGGAAATGATGTTTTCCACAACATGCTTGATGATCACGACAGTATGGAAGACCTCGCTCATCACCCGGATGGCGGCGGCTGGGAGAAGTGGGCGGGAGGCTGCCTGCTGCCGATCGCTGGCGTCATTTACGCGGTCTGGTGTCTGATCGACAAAAGAGCCGTCTTGCCCGGCAAGCATGGCGATCTTGTCATCGCGGGGGATGACGCGGTGCTGTTTTCGACAGCCATCCTGGCCTTGGCGGCATTTCTGCACTTTCACTTTTTCTGGGGTCTTCATGAACGGCTCTGGCGCTATAGCCAGGGATGCAAGGTGCTGGCGCTGCTGGTCTTCCTGCCCTGCGCCGGTCGGGTGATCTGGCACCAACTCGGGATGGCGTGATTTAGCAGCCTGCTGAAAACACCGCAAGACCTGCGGACCGGGTCACTGCCCCGATCTACAGCGCAGGTGCGATCGCTGCTGTAGCACCGGCCAGTGGCCGGTGATGGCGTTTTTCAGCAGCCTGTTTGCGAGCCCGGTTTTCGATTGCACACGCCTTGCACGCAACCAGCATGGCGCATGTTTTCTCGCCTGTGGCTTTTGCTCATCTGTCTCACCTCCGCGCTCGCTGTAGAGGCGCTCAAACCGCATCCCAAGGCGCTTCCGAACACGCACGCTGCTGGCGAGGTGGACCGCCCGGAGATGGTGAGGTTCATCGTGGCTGATCCGGCGGCGTTGCCGGGGATCGTGGTGGACGAGACGGCGGCGGAGCTCGTCGGCGAGTGGCAGTATTCCACGCACACACCGCCGTATGTCGGGATCGGCTACCTGCATGACATGAAGGCCGGTAAGGGGACCAAATCAGTCACCTTCATGCCGGACCTGCCAAAGGCGGGCTGGTATGAGGTGCGGCTGGCGCATTGCTACAACGTGCGCCGCGCCACCAACACGCCAGTCACGATTCATCACGCCGACGGCGAGACGACGCTGCGCATCAACCAGCAGGAGGAGCCGCCGCATGGGCGCCTCTTTCGCACGCTGGGCACCTTCCGCTTCGAAAAGGGCCGCGCAGGCCGGGTCCGCGTGGCAAACGACGGCACGGAGGCAGACAAGGTCGTCATCGCGGACGCGGTGCAGTTCCTGCCTGTGGCGGGAAAATGACCGGTGTCATCGGTCCGCAGGCGGATCGGCCCACGTGGGGGTGCCGAACCAGTCGTGCATTTCTTTCGCAAATGGTGCCACGACGTCCTCCGGCTCCGGGAACTGGCCGCGGTCGCCGGTTTCGATGATCCAGGCGTCGAGGGCTGTGCGCAGACGTGCGAGGGCCTCGCGGTGCTCCGGTTTCGCGGAGGTGAGGAGGTTCGCGATCTCGTGCGGATCGGCCTGCGTATCGTAGAGCTCCTCGCAGGGGCCGGTGCGCTGCATCAGCTCCAGCGCGGGGCCGGTGAGCTGTCCTGTCGCATGCAGCTCACGCATCACCGGCATGATGGCGAAGCACTTCTCCTTGTAACGGTTCAGCGACGCGAAGGTGGGGCCGGCGGACAACGTGCGGATGTAGTGGAAGCGCTCGTCATGCACGGAGCGGATGCGCTGCCGCGTTTCGTCGATGCGGTCGCGCGCGGCGAAGGCGAAACGGCGTGGCTCCTCCGCCTGCGTGCCGAGGAACACGCGGCCCTGCATGAGCGGTTTCGGCAGGCCGGCGAGAGACAGCGTGGTGGCGGTCACATCGATGAGGCTGAGGATGCGTCCGTCCACGCCGCCGGGCGTGATCTGCGGCGGCGCGGGGAAATTTCCCGGCCAGCGGATGATCATGGGCACGCGCAGGCCGTTGTCGTGGCACCAGTGGATGCCGCGCGGCTCGAGCTGGCCGTTGTCGCCGAAGAAAAGGATGATCGTGTCGTCCTCCAGCCTGTCGGCGCGGAGCTGGTCGAGCACTTTGCCAAAACGCAGGTCCATGCCGGAGACGGAGTTCAGGTAGCGGCTCCACTCCTGGCGCACGACGGGATGATCCGGGTAGTAGGGCGGGGGAGTCACATCCTCTGGCCGCGCATGCTCTACATGCTGACGCTCTCCCACCCATTCAACACGCTTCTTTTCCGCGCTCTTGCGGTCGTAGATGTCGTACTCGTTCTCCTCCGCGTTCACGACGGCGAAAAACGGCTGGCGGTTCTTGAGCGTCTCCCATCGGTCCGAGTTCTCATGGTAGATCGGGCCTTCGTTGACAAAATTCAGGTCCAGCTTGCCGGTGCCGACACTGTGCGCGCCCACGGTCTTGATGTTGGCGGTGAAGTAACCGGCGTCACGGAGGTGCTGCGTCACGGGGCGCACGCCTTCCGGCAGGCGGAAATCATCGCCGCGGTGGGAGCGCATGGGATGCGTGTCGGTCGTGGTTTGATACCAGCCGGTGAAAAAGGCGGAGCGGCTGGGGGCACAGGCGGGGTTGGTGGCGAACACGCGCGTGTAGCGCGTTCCTTCAGCGGCCAGACGGTCGAGGTGCGGTGTGTGTACCTGCTTCTTACCATAGCAGCCCAGGTCGTGGCTCAGATTCTCGCCGATGAGCCAGAGGATGTTCGGCCGACGTCCTGCGCCTGCCGCTCCGGTGGACACAAGCACACAGGCGAGGACGGAGAGGATCACGGAGGCTTTCATGGAGGAAGGTGCTGCCAAAACGCCGCCGGTGTCCCCGTCTCACCGAATCTTCCAGATTTTCACGTCGTCGATCCAGACGGTGTTGGGGATCAAAAAGCTGAACCAGCGCTTCATCGGGTGCGCAAAGCCCTCCGAGCGGTGTTTGGCGATGAGTTTGCCGTCGAGCGTGAGGCGCATCTCATCGCCCACGGTGAGCAAAATGAGCTCATGCCACTCGGTGTCGGCTTTGAAGGGCACGTTGATGCTTTTGGTCTTCAGCAGAGCTTCGAGGTCGGCGGGCACTTTTTGCTTCTTCGCTACCGCTTCATCGCGTCGGCGACGGTTTTCGAGGTTCATGATGCCTGTTTTGTGATCCACGAGCGTCACGCTGCTCTGACTGAGGATGCCGTAGCAAAGGTGGCCGGCATGCACGCCCTTCGTTTCGCGATCGACAAAGCCGAGCTGCAAGCTCTCGCCCTTGCTCAGCCCCGGAAACCGAAAACGCACCACCGCGCCGCCATCCGTGAATCCCGCCTCATGATGGATGTGCGCTGAATGCTTCGCCGCCTCAGAGGCGCTCGCGACCTTCAAAATGCCGCCATCGAGGTCTGCCATCTTCACATTTGGAACACGATCTGCCGTCGCGCTGTTCCAGCCATTGCCGATGGCCTTCGCGAGGTTGCCGTCCTCTTCACGCTCGAACGCCTCATGGAAGATCAGCGTCGCGTTTTTCTCCAGCCAGGCGGTGGAGTCTTGGGCGAATGACGAATGCAAAATGGCGAATGACGAAATGAGGAGGAGAAGGCGCATGGTGGGTTGGATATGGATGATTCGTTGATGTTTCCTGCTGTGGGGGAGGGCCTGAAAAATGATCATTGAAGCTCGTCAGTCAGCCGTGCGACGACAAAGTCGATGGCCCGCAGTTTGTTGTCGGCTTCGGTAATGATGGCGTTGCGCGGAGCGACATCGGTGGCGACGAATTCACCGCGTCGCCAGGTCTGCTGGGCTACGACGGCGCTTTCGGTGTTGGGCGACCACGGCTCCCAGCCGCAGGCTTTCATCCACTCTTCGAGTTCGTCCTCGCAAGGACGTCTGCCGACGAAGAAGGGCTGGCTGAGCGTGAGGAAATCGGCACGTGAGCCGATGCTGTCGAGTTCCAAGCCGCTTGCGAAGCAGGCCTCGAACCACGCAAAGCGATGGAGGGCTTCGACCAAGCTGCCACCGCGAATGCGCCAGCGTCCGTTGCTGCCTTGATCGAGCACATAACCGAAGCCGCCGTCATTGGGCGGCGCGAAAAGCTTGATGACGCGTTGGTGGTCAGGATCACCGAATACGACGGCTTCGCCACCGGCATCAATCAGATAAAGATCACCACACGAGTCGCTGTCGTGATAAGGATCGACTCGTGCCGAGAGTGTACGTCCAAACTCCGGCGTGGCGCGGAATTGCTCGAAGAGTTCGAGACTTACTTGGCGACCGTCGAGACGGGCGGCGAACTGGCAGGCGGCGTGGAGCCTGCCGCTGGCTTCAGCCCACGCCAGGCACCGCGCGAGGTGTCCTGCAGACGATTGCGACGGCATTGCTCCAGCATCTCTTGGGCTGTGACTCGACGTTGATTCGGCGGTGCTGACATGGGCGTAGGGTAATACTTGGTGAAGATGGCGCAAACGGAAGCTTGGCAGGGCAGACATGGTCAGTTGGCCTCGGTGAAACGGCCTCAGCGCCTGAGATATTCCAGCGCCGCAGCGCGGAACTCGGCCTCAGCAGGATACTGCCCGGTGCGTTGCTTGATGTCGGCGAGATGCTTCTTCGCCCATTCGAAGTAGCGCTGATGCGTGTGCCAGATGGGCTGCTTCTCGTTCTTTTCGTTGATGAGCCAGAAGCCGCCGGGTTTTTCGGGGGTGCCTTCGTTGTCGTAGAGTTCCCAGTAGAGCACGAAGGGGCAGCCCCATTCGAGGGCGGCGATCATGGTGTCGATGCTTTTGCGGTTGGTCACCTCGGGCGTGTAGCGTCGCGCGGGGAAGCCGTATTCGCCGATGAAGACGCGTTTGCCGGGGATGGCGGGCTTGGGCTTCAGTTTCGATTCGAGATGGTCGAGCGCGGCGTGGAGATCGTCGCGGATGCCGCGCTGGAGGCTGTCGTAGCAGGAGTAGCTGACGAAATCGACGTCCACCTGCGGGAGGATGTCGTTGGCGAGGCATTGGCCGTCTTGGAGGAAGGGCTCGACGAGGTTCGCCTCGGTGTAGTGCCAGACTTCGACGTTTTGATGCGGTGTGTCGCGCTTCGCGTCGTCGATGGCCTGCTGGCGGACTTTGCGCCAGGCGATGAAGTTCTCGCCAAAGTGCTCGGGAAAGGGCTGTTTCGGGTCAAAGTGCGGTCGCAGATGCCAGTCACCCTCCCAGTGGCCGAGGTAGAATGTTTTGCCGCTGCCACTGTAGGTGCGCAGCAGGTGCGCGGTGAGGTCAAACATCTCGCGATACTCCAAATCGCGCTCCGCGGGCTTGAAGGTGCCCGCGCTGCCATGCGTGGTGAAGGGATAGGCCCAGATGAAGAAGTGCGTGAACGGCATGTCGAGCACCGCGCGATGCGTCGGTTCCTTCGCCGCGATCTCGGCGAGTGTTTGGAGGCCAGGATTGCTCCCGCGCACATTCGCCTTGGTCTGGCCAAACGAGGCCTGCTTCGAGATCGAGAACTTCATGATGCCGGACCCGAGCTCCGCGATCAGCTTCGCGCTCTCCAGCAACGGCTCGTCCTGCGTGAACTGATACCGTCCGCCGATGGCCTGCGTGCCGAGGAGCATGTTCGGCGGCTCCGCCGCCAATGACGAAACCAGAATGGCGAATGAGGAAAGAAGGAGGAGGCGCATGAGAAAGGGGCGAGACAATCCCAAAATGATTTCGGCAGTCTTCACGCGATGGCGAATATCTTTGGGAGATAATTGCTGCCAGATCTCCAGAGCCTCTTGTGATGTTGTTCAAGTTTCGTGACCACCTTGTCCCGCAATTCCCAGACATAGATGGTGACAATTCCATTGGCTACTTTTGCCGGTCTTCCTTCTGACTTGCCAGTAAGCTCGTAAGATAAGGTGTTCTTGATCATGGCGCGGTGCAGCAATCCGTTACGGAAGGCATCCCAAACTTCACGTGCATTCACCGCTGGAATAGTCATGAACTCTGCGAACCACTGTAGAGGCTTCGAGTTGTCCGAGAAGGGAACGTCAATCTCGTCTGATATATCAAGCTCTTGTCGAATGATAGTTTCGAGCAGCGGGAAGCAAACCATCAAAAAGATAAATGCTTCATCGCCTTTCAGCCGCTTCAACGGTTCGGCGAACCAGATCGTTGTTTTTTCTTTATCCGATACTGGCGGCTGATAACCGTAGCTCTGGTTTGTTGCGCCTAGTTGCAAATACTCACCGGTTTTGAAATCCATCTCGAAAGAGAACCGTGAAGCATTCAATTCAGCAACAGGAATAAAACACCTGAAGCGCAAACATAAAGCTCACTTCCCCTTCTCCAGCCTCTTCCTCCATCGCGGGAGCTCCTTGCCGAGGAGTTCGGCGGGGCGGGTGCTGAAGAAGTCGTAGGCGACTTTGTTTTTGGCGGCCATTTCTTGGAAGGTGGAATAGACGATGCCGTCGTCGGCGCCGGCGAAGATGGGTTTGGCAGTTTGGAGGTCGTAGAAGCGGGCCCAGAGGACGTCGGTGGAGGCGGGGTCGGCGATGTAGTCGGTCTTGCCCTTGTCGTTCTTCGTTTTGCGCAGGCCGGTGAGGCGGTGGGCGTCGAACCACTTCAGCGCGGACTCGATCATGGCGACGACCTCGGGAGTGGTGGGGCCGCTGCGCATGAGGAACTTCACGAGGTTCGCGGATTCGCCGCCGCTGAGGGACGGCGGCTCTTTGGCGCGGGCTTTGACGGGCTCGAGCGTGAGCGGATGATGCTGCGCGCACCAAACGGTGGGCTGGCCGTCGATGCGGACCTGCATGGCGGCGATGTTGGCGATGCCTTTGTCGAACGCGGCCTGCGCACGCTGCTTCAGTGCGTCATCGGCGAAGGCGAAATGGTTGTCGCCCTCGGCGAGGTCGTGCAGCACCTCGAGGATGTGCACCATGGCGTCGTCATTGAGCGTGATGGCCTCGTGGTAGCCGCGCTCGACGGGGTAGTTTTGCGGCCAGCCGCCGTTCGGATACTGCGCGGCGAAAACGTATTCGAGGCCCTTCATCAGCGCGGCTTTCACATCGTCGCGCTTCGTGGCGGTGAAGACACCGGCGAGGAACTTGATCTGCTCGGTCGTGGTGCGGTTGTCAAAGGTACCGCAGTAGTGCCAGCCATCGCCGGATTGATTCGACCAGTGCGTGCCGGGCTGGCGCGGGCCTTTCGTGTAATCGACCGCCTTGGACCAGCCGCCGGTCGGCGTCTGGTAGCTGATGACGACTTCGGCGAGCTTTTGGTTCTCCGCGCTGGCGAACCACTCGGCGGGCGTGTCGCTATCGTGCTCAAACTCGGCGCTATTGCCCGGCGCGGGCTTCGCTTCGGTCTTGGTGCGTTCTTCATCAAGGATGCGACGCTCCTCCGCGGCAAAGGCACGCGATTGGGCGATGTAGGCGCTCCACTCGGCCCGCTGTGCGTCGGGGAGCTTCGCGAGCAGCTCGTCGGTCAGCAGCGTGAAGGGCTTTTCCGCGGCCTGAGCGAAGAGCAGAGGGCAAAGGGCGAAGAGGAGGAGGGGAGATGCAGGAGCCCAAGTCATGTGTGTTATTAAAATCAGCCCAAGGCTTCTCAATCGAGCCATTTCCAAGCCGGAAGCACCCGCAGTGTCATTCCCTGCTCCTGCAACTCATCTTCCTGATCGAGTGTGAGGACGAGCAGCTCTCTTGGCTGCCCTTTGATGCCTCCGGGCAGGGCGGCGCCTTGGAGGAGACCGCGCAGTTCGCGGGCGCGATTTTCTGGAGTGAGGCGGACGCAGCATTGGATGGCGTGGGTGGGCGTGACGAAGTCGCATTCCCAGTCGTTCGGCATGGCGGCGAAGGCGGGCGCTTCGCCGAGGCGGCGCAGATGCAGCATGACGACGTTTTCGAGCCTGCGTCCCAGATCGGGCGTGGGGTTTGGGCTGTTGGCGGCGGCGAGTCCGGGATCGACGGCGTAATACTTTGGCGGGCTGATGATGCGTTGTTTGAACTTGGTGCTGAAACGCGGCACAGGCAGCAGGAGCCAGGCGTCCTGGAGGTATTCCACAAGTCGCCCGGTCTGGGCCACGGACGGCATGGCGAGGCCTTTGGTGAGGGCTTGAAGGGACAAAGGCTGGCCGGTATGCGCCAGCAGGTGCAGAGCGAGCGTCATGAGCGGTCGCGAGGCACGCAAGGCATGACGCGAGACGATGTCGCGCTGCACGACATCGCGCAAAAGCTCGCGCAGAAGCGTGGTGCCATGCACGGGACCGGCGGCGAGGACAGCGGCGAAGCCTCCACGCTCCAAATACTGCTGCAAGCTGGTCGCGCCGGGTTGCTGCTCGGTGAATTCCAGGAACTCGCGATACGAGAACGGAAACACCTCATGCGAAAGATGCCTGCCGGTGAGCTTGGAGCCGAGTTCGCGACCGAGCAGACTCGCGTTTGAGCCGGTGAGGCAGACGCGGCGGCCTTTGTCCAGCAGGGCACGCACTAGCCGCTGCCATTCGGGGACTTCCTGCACCTCGTCGAGGTAGATGGCTGCCTCGGGATGACGCTCATCAAGGATGGCGATGAGTGGCGCAAAGTCCTCCGGACCAAGCCCATAAAGCCGAGTGTCCTCCAAGTTGATCGTGACTGCCTTTCCCTTCACGCTCTGGCGTATCTGGTTCTGCAACGTGCTTTTCCCGCAGCGCCGCACGCCTGTGAGCACCAGCGCGTGCGACTGCTGCTGGCTGCGGTTCCAGACAGGCTGACGATGACGGCTCACCTCGCCCTCGGGCGAGAGCGGGGCTGTCGGCTGATCCAGGACGGCGAGCAAGGTTTCACGGAGAAGCATGGGAGCATTTTATGCCGCGTCTGAAATTGTGCAATCGTAATGAACACTAGTGTTACGATGTGATGAACAGATGAATTCTGGAATGGATGGATTTTACACCTTGCGAGGCTGGAGAGACGCAGAATGACATTGGGACAGTCGCAGTTGTGATGCTAATTTCTAGACCCAATGGACATCACCGCACCGCGTCCCGGATGACGGGGACGAGAAGCTCGGAAACGAGCTGGTGACCGGAGTCGCCGGGGTGCATGCCATCGGTGAGCATGGCGTTGACCGTGGTGTTGTGTCTCGCGGCGAACGCTGGATAGGCGGCATGGACATCGACAAGAGGGACCCGCAGCTCCGCGGCGAGCGCGCGCAGCGCGTCGTTGTAGCGCGTGAGGTTTGGGGATTCGAAGCCGTCCTCCGCATCCGGCCGGTAAGGCGGCCTGCCGTAAAGTTCGCGCAGCTTCGAGGTCCAGCGCAGCGGGTTGGTGGTCATGACGATGACCTTGGCTCCTTGTTTCTGGGTTTCCGTGATCATGGCACGGTAGTTTTCGATGAAGCTGCCCAACGACACGCGCGGTTCCGTGGCGGGCGGCTTTTTCCACACGTCCACGGCGCTGTCATTGATGCCGAACTGCATCACCACGACGCGCGGTTGGTGGCGCAGCACGTCCTCCTGGAGGCGTTTGCGCGCCTGCGCGGTCGTGTTGCCGGAAATGCCTGCGTTATGCACGCTAAGGGTGGAGCCGATGCTCTGGAGCGCGGTCCCGACGCGCGTGGCATACACCTTCACGGCTCCGCGCGACGCGGTGGTGCTGTCTCCGAACATGATGATGGCTCCGGGCCTTGGCGCGGCCTTCGGCGGAGGCACAAAGACGGGAATCTCACCCGCGCCCAGATCGGCCAGGTTGATTTTCATCCGCAGTCCGCCCTGCATCGTGGTGATCCACAGCTCACCGGGCCGGCGCTCGTGCAGGTAGGGGTACGACACGCGGCCTCCAGGTGTGTAATTGGCCGCCACGATGACCGGTTTCGACCAGGTCGCCGTTTCATCATCGGAAAAGGCCAGCGAGAGCTCCGCACGGCTGGAGCTGCTCTTCGGATCATGACGCGGGGGCGCGTTCCACAGCAGGGCGATGCGTCCGTCACTCAAACGCGCCATCTGCGGGCAGCAGGTGACGGAGGGGATCGTCGTCTGCCGCAAGCCGGCCCACTTCAGGCCGTCGCGTGACGCGGCCTGCCATAAAAAGCCGGACTCGGTGCGCAGCAGCAGGTGGAGGGAGCCATCCCTCCGCTCGATGACGCTGCCTTCGAGCGAACCGGCGTGGTCATGCGTGCCGACGCCGTAGTCGAGCATGTCGCCGCGCTGCCAGGTCCTGCCCAAGTCATCAGAGGCCCACATCACGGTGGCATGCCGCCACTGCGGGATGATTTCCTGGCCGACGAGCACGATGCGGCCTGACTTCATCTGGATGAGGGAGTGAATGCAGCCGCACCACGGATCGCTGAGCTTCACGGGTGTCTCCCACGTTTTGCCATCATCGGTGCTGCGGCAGACATAGGTGGGCAGGATGAACTCCTTCCAACTCACGTCCTTTTCGCCCCAGCGCCAGCCTTTGGGTTGTGCTCGTTCGGCGAGATTCATCCACGCGGAGATCACCACGCCCTCGCGGGTGCGCAGCAGGGCGCGCTCGTTGCTGACGGTGAACTTTGCCGGTGTGGCAAAGAGAGGCGTGCTGGTCCAGGCGCGGCCCTCATCCGTGCTGTGCAGCGCGTTTTTGGCATCCATGCAGAGCACGCCGCCGTCAGCCGTGTTCACAAACGGCCCTTGATGGGTGAAGGGCAGGGGGGCGGCCTTGGGATGCAGGATGGGCGTGTCCGCGGCGAGGACGGTCGTGGCGGTCAGGAGCAGGAGGAGCGTCTTCATGGCGGACGATGAAACGCCGCCGGACCTCCATGTCGGTCATGGTGCCTTTTGGAGACCGGTGGCCAGCTTTCGCGCCGCGTCCTCCCATGCTGCCGGTGATGCGGCGCCAAACGCGGTGACCATGCGCCATGTGCCGGTGAATCCGGCGGGCACGGTGCTGTTCTCGAAGCATTTCAGGTAGAACTTCCGGTAGGAGCCGGGCACGTTCCAGATCATCGAGATGTGCCCGCCCTGCTCCGGGGAGGAAAGCAGGCGTGAAACGCCAAACTGGCCGCTTTTCGGCTCATACACGGCCATCCAGTCGATGCGACGGTTGATGAAGAACTTCCGCGCGGTGTCACTGCCGTCGTGCAGCGGGCCGGAGAGCGTTTTTCCGGGTTCCGTGTCGTTTCCGGCGAGGAAGGCGGAAACGGTCGGCGTCCAGGCATGCATGAAGTGGTACACGAGCCTCAACGGCATGGCCTCGCGCGCATGAACGGTGGTCGTTTCGTGAATCCGGTCGTTTTCGATCTCTGTGACGCAGGTGAGGTCAAATCCGCGCACACGGGAGCGGCGCTCGAAGCGGAATGAGCGGCCCTTCATCTCCGCCGCGGGTGATTCGACGGGTTTTCCATCCAGAATGAAGGTCAGGGACTCCAGCGGCTCCGGCTCGTTCTCCAGGTGCGCGGTGCCGATGAAGCCGACGTCGGGAAAGGAGAATACGGTGCCGTAGGCGCTGCGCTCCGTGGTCATCGGCGCGCCGCGAAAGTCAAAGCGGCCCGGCGTCCACTGCGAGGCCTGACGCAGCAGCAGGGTGACATCCCCGCAGGAAACGGTGATCCTCGGCAAATCTGGTCCGAGGTTCGGTTTGAAGGGCGTCGCGGCGTGGAGGCCGCAGATGGCGAGAATGAAAAGAAGGCAGCGAAAAGGCATGCGGTGGACCAAACGCCGTTTGGGAGACGCTTTTGGTCACTTTTGCATGACGGACAGCCGCATGAAGCGCGGTTGCCCGGCTCCAGATGCCACATTGTCGAAGAGTTCGGAAATCCGCCGATCCATGGCAGCCGGACGCCTTGCTGCTCAGCGCAGCAGGAAGCTGATCTCGCTGTCTGTGAAGAGGGAAGTGTCCTCCACCGCCAGCAGGGACTCCGTCTGCAGCGGGGTTTCCCACGGCACTTCGCCGACTGGCAGCAGCGGCATGTCGTTCACCACAGCGGGTGCCGGGGTGGATTTTGTCATGGCCGCGGTCCCGGCAATGCCGGAGGGCGTGTCTGCCGGTTGGACGAGGAAGGCGAGTGCGAGGGCTGCCAGCGCGCCTCCGGCGACAGTGAGGCCCGCTGTGAGGGTGTTTTCCTCCCACCACTCGCGCCATCCGGCCAGCCAGCCGCGATTCTGGGGCGTGTTCCGTGCCTGGCGGAGCACGTTTTGGGTGAAATTCGGCCGCACCTTCACCTCCCGGCCTTGGGCCAGGAGTTTTTGGATCGGATCGTGCGGTGAGAGTGGTTCCATGACAGGCAGTGTAACCGGCCGGGGGGCGGGAAGTTGCAGCCAGACGGGATTTTTGTCATTTGTCCTCGGTCATGTCGGGCGTGTGGAATTCCACCCCATGGACTTTTTCGGCCTCATGCGGGGTGGTGAGCACCTTGTAGATGCACCAGCCGAAAAGAACTGTCACGGTGCTGACAGAGACGAGCATGACGAGGATGCCGGAGGTGGTCATAAGTTTGGTTCTCGGTTCGGGGGGCAGTTCGATGTTTTCGAAATCAGTCGTGTTTGTCGAGACCCTGTTCCGCCCGGGCATAGGCCTTCGAGCGGGCGGTCATGAGGCCGAAAAAGACAAAAATGGCCGCCACCAGCGCCACACTGAGCTGCGCGGGCAAATTGGCCTTTTCGCCGAAAAGATCAGTCACATAGCCGGAGACGGCTCCCATTTGCCCCTTGGCAAAGTCGTAGCCGAGAATCTCCTTCATCAGCCACAAGGCGAAGATGGTCAGCAGGAAGCCGGGACAAATCCATTTGATGATCGGCCGGAAGATCCACGGCACCCGGAAGGCCGCGCCGCGGTCCAGTTCTTTAAAACCGCGATCAATGCCCCAATGCCAGCCGAAGATGATGATCTGGATCGTTGCGAGCACGAAGATGAGGAAGGTGCCGATCCAGAAGTCGAGCGTGTCGAGCGCCTTCAGGTCTGCCGTGAAGTAGAGCACAAAACCGGTGCCAAAAGTTGTCAGGAGGCCCAAGATGATCACGGATGCCTTGCGTCCCACGCCGAGCGCCTCCTCGATGAAGGCGATCCCCGGCTGGAGCATCGAGATGGAGCTCGTCACGGCCGCCAGGAAGAGCATGAAGAAGAACGCGCCGCCGAAAAACGCCCCGGCGGGCATTTTGGAGAACACGAGAGGCAGAATCTTGAACCCCAGACCCACGCCGGCCTGCCCGGCCACGCCTGCCACGCCGAGGAAGGCCACCGCCGCCGGCACGGTGATCAGGCCACCGAGTCCGACCTCGCAGAATTCGTTCGCGCTGCTCGCCGTGAGGCCGCTGAGCACCACATCGTCATTCTTCTTCATGTAGCTGGCATACACGATGATGACGCCAAACCCGACCGAGAGGCTGAAGAAGATCTGCCCCGCCGCCGCCAGCCAGAGGCTTGGATTGAGCAGTTGCTCCAGGACGCCGACCTCGCGCAGTTTCAAGACACCGCCGCTCGCCGCCACCTCGGCTTTCGCTTCTTCGATGGCCTTTGCGCCGACGATTTCACGCGGTTTGTCATCCACGGCAGGCGCTGTTTTTTCCACCAGCACCTTCGTGGGGTTCCACAGGTAGCCGAGGCCGTTCGCCACATTGTCGTGCGGCTTGGCGGCATCTGGAGCGCCCAGCGTGAGCACGCGGGCGAGCACCACGAGCGCCAGGACGATGAGCAGCGGCATTCCGATGTTGCACATCTTTTCGATGCCGCCCGAGAGGCCGCGATAGATGAGCCAGAAGTTGAAAACAAACACCGCCAGCAGCCATGGCAAAGCGCGGTCCAGGGAGAAGCTCATCGCGGAGGCATCGGCCATGGCGCCGGTGAAGGCGGCAAAGTAGCCCACGGTCTCCTCGGCATTTTTCAGATGCAGATGGCCGCTCCAGAAGTTCGCCGCGTAGCCGATGCACCACGACTCGATCATCACATAGTACATGTAGATCACCACGGGCACGATCACACCGATGATGCCCACGTACTTGGCGAGGCGGTTTTGCCAGATCGCGGCGAAGGCACCAGGGGCTGAGTTGTAGCCCTTTTGTCCCGCGTGGCGGCCCATGGCCCACTCCGCCCAGCCGATCGGCAGGCCGATGATGAGGAAACTGATGGCGTAAGCCAGCATGAAGGCCCCGCCGCCATACTGCGCCGCGAGGCCGGGGAAGCGGAGAAAATTCCCCAATCCGACCGCGCTGCCGGCGACGGCCATGATGACTCCGAGACGTGATCCCCAGGCTTCTTTTCGTTGAGACATGGTGTTCAAATTAGCGGATGTCGCGCCAACTAAGCAACCAAGGAATCTCTCCCGGCTATTTCAACAGCTTGCCGAGGCCCTCAATGCCCTTTTTCAACCCGTCGGCATCCACCTTGATGTCCCCTCCCTTGAGCAGGTCCTTGAGCGAGCCGCCCGCGCCGGCCTTGGCGGCTTCCTCGGCCAGCCGGGCCAGGATTTCCGCCGTCAAAGCGGCGGGCGTGATACCCTCCGGTCCAGTGCCAAGACCGGAGATCTTGATGTCCGGCAGCGTGGCGCTGGCGTTCACGCCGGGCAGCAATCCCGCGCTGGCGGTGAGTTTGGCGCCGGTCACCAAGACCTCGTCCACCTGCAGTTTCACCTTGGACTGGCCTTCACCAGGGCTGTCTGTGGCTGCTCCGGGTGCCGCCGCCGGCGCGGAGCCGCCGCCGGGGAGGCTCGTGGCCGCGGAGCGCGCGTTCTTGGCGATCACGCCGAGGTTGGTGCCTCCTGCACCGGCCTCCAGATGCACTTCTGGCTCCAGCAGGTGGATATGCTGGATGAGGATCTTGTCATCCTTCACCGTGGACATGTTGACAGAGAGCTCGGCCTTGCCGATGCGGAGGGACTTCGGGCTGGTGAAGCCTTCGGGGTTGCCCAGTTCGAGTCCCTCGATGGAACCGCTGCCGGTGAAGGAAAGGCCCACCTTCTGAACCTTGACGGGCACCTTCAGGGCGGCCGGTCCGCCCTTTTCAATCGCATACTTGATGACCACGCCGAGCTGGGAGTAGCCAAACCAGAGCAGGGCGGCGATGACGATGGCAAGGAGGGCGGCGATGCGGATGATCCATTTCATGGCGGGCGAGTCTGCCGGGACGAAATGGCGGTGTAAAGGCCCAAATCCAGCCAGCGGAGGCTGCGGGGTGAAATGGGGCTTGTGAAAATCATCAGCATTTGTTATATTTTCCATAATAACACTGTTTCATGACCCTTTTTGCTCCCAAGGTCCTCCGGGCCGCCTGGCTGACCGCGCTTTTTTGGAGCGCGGCGTTCGCCGACTTGCGCGCGGGCGTCCAGGTCGGAAACGTCGTGTATCGCGATCAAAACGCGAACCACCGCTTTGATCCGGGTGAAGGCGTCGGCGGCGTGACCGTGCAGCTTTTTGCCGCGGGCGACGATCCGCTCACCGCCACGCCTGTGACCGGCACCACCACAGCGCCGGACGGCGTCTATGCGCTCACCGCGCCGGAGGACGGCCTGTTTTTCGTGTTTATCCCACCGGCGCAGTTTGGCCCCGGCGCGCCCCTGCATGGCATGCTCAGCCTGCCTGGGGTGCGCGGCTACGCGGCGGATGATGATGAGGGGGAGGACGGCTTCGATGACCCGGACGCGGCGCTAAACGGCATTCGCACACCGGACATCGAGCTGATCACCGGTTCCGCGCCGGGCGTGGCGACCGGGGAAACCGGCCACCTTTCCGCGGCGGATGACGCGGCGGATGGTGACGCGGACCTGACGATCGACCTGGGCTTCTACAGACCCGTGGCAGCGGGCAATCTTGTCTTCGCCGACATGAACGGCAGCGGGACCGCTGACCCCGGCGAAGGCGTGCCGGGCGTGCTCATCAGCCTCTTCACGGCGCAGCAGGACGTGGGCAGCGAGCTGCCGCTGGCGGAAATGCGCACGGACTCCCTGGGACGCTTTCTTTTCACCGATCTGATCGAGGGCGACTACCGCCTGATGATCCCGTCCATCGAATTCGCGCCTGGAAAACCGCTGGCAGGTGCCACGCCGCTGCCGGGAAGCTCTGCCACGACGGACGATGACGCCGGGCACGACACGCACTACTCGCAGATCGCCGGGGTGTTCACGGAGGCGTTCAATTTGACCGCCGGCGCGACCCCGACCGCGGCCACGGGAGAAACGGGTCTGTTTTCCGCCTCTGATGACGCGGAGGACGACTCCACGGACCTCACGCGCGACCTCGGATTCAGCTTCCCGCCAGGAAAAGCGGCGGTGGGAAACCTCGTCTTCGTGGATGACGATGGAAACGGTTCCGCGGATGAGGGCGAGGGCCGCGATGACGTGCTCGTGCGCCTGTTTGCCGAAGGTTCGGACCCGCTGGTGGACACGCCGCTGGCAGAGCGCGTTACCACGGACGGCGGGCGCTTCCTGTTCGAGAATCTCGATCCAGGCCGCTACTTTCTGCATGTGCCCGCGAGTGAGTTCCGGCTCGACCGCCCGCTGTACGCCGCCCTGTCACTGTCCGGAACCGCCGCTGGTGATGATGACGAGGGCGAAGACGGCCTTGATGCCGCCAATCCGCTGCTGGGAGGCGTTTCGACGGCCGTTTTCGATCTCGCCGCCACGGGTCTGCCGACTTCAGCGACAGGCGAAGCGGGCCTCGGCGCTTCGAGCGATGATTTTCGTGATGACGCGGTCGATTTAACGCGGGATTTCGGTTTCAGTGTGGCGGCGCACGAGCCGGTGGGTGTGGGTAACACGGTGTTCCGGGATCAAAACGGCAATAACCGCATGGACACGGGTGAAGGCATCGAAGGTGTGGTGGTGCAGCTTTTCCAGGAGGGCCGCGATCCGCAGACGGATGCGCCGCTGGGTGTCCGCGTGACCGATGTGGACGGTTTGTACCTCTTTGACGGCCTGCTGCCTGGAAACTATTTCCTGCACATCCCGGCCAGCCAGTTTGGTCCTTCGATGCCTCTCCAACTGATGATGTCGCTGCCGGCCACCGGCCTCGACGATGGCGTGGACGATGATCTGGATGAAAATGGCTTGGACGTGCCTGATCCCGCCGCCACCGGCGTGAGCAGCAGCGTGATCAGTCTGGCGGCTAATGACGAGCCCGTGGACGAGGGGAGCGAGACCGGCCATGCCGCGGACACGGACAACGGGGACGACGACAACATCGACCTCACGGTGGACTTCGGCTTCAGCGGCGGCTGTCCGCAGATCACGGTCTCGCCGGTGATGGAACTCCTTCCCGCCGGTCGCGTGGGGGACGCCTACTCGCTCCAGTTGCAGGTCAGCGGCGGAGTCGGGCCGCATGTGTGGTCCTGGTTTGCGGAAACAGCCACCGGCCTGCCGGATGGGCTCACGCTGGACAGCACCGGCCTCATTTCCGGCGTGCCGTTGAATTCCGCCAATCACACCATCCGCATCCGCGTGACGGACGCGCAGGGCTGCTTCACCCAGATCACCCGGGAGCTGACGGTCTCCGGCCCGCCCAGCCCGCTCAAGGCGGGCAACCTCGTCTTTGTGGACGCGAATCTGAACGGCCGCTTCGACACTGGCGAGGGCGTCGATGGCGTGACGGTGCAGTTGTTCGTAGCCGGGGACGATCCGGCCTTTGCGACGCCCATCCTCTCCCAGGAGACGGCAGGCGGCGGGCGTTATCTCTTCACCGAGCTTCCTGCCGGCGACTATTTCCTCCACATCCCGGCGCAGGAATTCACCAACCAAGGGCAGCTTCAGGCCATGGTGTCCGTGCCCGGCGCGGGCGCGCCAGGCACCACGCTGGATGACGATGTGGACGAAAACGGCATCGATACCGCGCTGCCCGCCGTTTTGGGTGTGAGCACGCCGGTTTTCTCGATGGCCCTCGGCGCGCAGCCTTCCGCCGTGCTGGGGGAGACCGGGTTCGACAGCGGCAGCGATGACGCGGACGACACAAATGTGGATCTGACGCTGGATTTCGGCTTCCAGGCCAGTTGCAGCGGCCTGCTGGTCACGCCCTCCCCGCTTCCGGCGGCGACGTTCCTGGTTCCGTACTCTCAACAGCTCACGGCGGCGGGCGGCACGGCTCCGTATCTCTTCACCGTGGCGGGCAGCCTGCCTCCGGGCCTGAGTTTGAGCATCGGCGGCCTGCTTTCCGGCACACCCACGGCAGCGGGCAGTTTTGGCTTCCAGATCGATGTCACCAGCGCGGATGAATGCGTGAAGCGTGTGGCCATGACGCTCACTGTGGAGCCGGGCCTTGGTGTCGGGAACTGGGTCTATCTCGACGAGGACGATGACGGCCTGCCGGATGCCGATGAGGGCCTCGACGGCGTGGTGGTGAGGCTGTTCCCCGAAAATGCCGACCCGCAGACCGCGACGCCGCTGGCGGAGCGCACCAGCGCGGGTGGCGGCTTTTATCTGTTCGCCGGCCTCGCGCCAGGCCGCTATTTTCTGCATGTGCCGAAGGAGGAGTTCGGCCCCGG
Organism: Verrucomicrobiaceae bacterium; assembly: GCA_015075365.1. Classification (GTDB taxonomy): domain Bacteria; phylum Verrucomicrobiota; class Verrucomicrobiia; order Verrucomicrobiales; family Verrucomicrobiaceae; genus Prosthecobacter. The sequence continues at coordinate 675,807 of JABTUN010000001.1, read as the reverse complement.
CAGGCCGCTTTACGGCAAAATGAGCCTGCCCGGCGCGGGTAGTGACGACGGCCTGGATGATCCTCTCGATGAAAACGGCATCGACGCGGTGAACCCGGCCGCCACCGGCGTCTCCACGGCCGTGTTCGAGCTGTCTCCCGGCCTGGAACCCGTGGACACGCTCCAGGAGGGCTTGCAGGCGCGTGAATTCGGCCGCGGCTTCGCGATGGACGACACGGCGGACGCGCACTTCGACCTCACACTGGACCTGGGCTTCACGCGGGCCTGCCCGGTCATCACGCTGACCCCTGGCACGCTGCCGGACGTGATGGCGGGAGATGCGATCGACCAGAGCTTCTTCGCCAGCGGCGGCACAATGCCCTACACCTGGACACCGGCCGCGCTGCTGCCGGAGACCCTCACGCTGAGCCCGGCGGGCCGCCTCACCGGCACGATGACGCTGCCGGGCAGCTACGAGCTGCGCCTGCGCGCCACCGACTTCTTTGGTTGCAGGGCGGAGATCACCGTGATGCTGAATGTCACGCCCCAGGTGCCGCTTTCCGTCGGCAACCTCATTTTCATCGACCACAACCGCAACGGACACGCGGACGAGGGCGAAGGCGTGCCCGGCGCGGTCGTGCGGCTCTACCGCGAGGGGATGAATCCACTCACCTCCGCCTCTATCGTCGAACCGGTGACCACGGACGCGGACGGACGCTATCTTTTCACCGAACTCGGCGCGGGACGTTACTTTGTGCATGTGCCCGCCGCGGCCTTCCTCGAAGGGGGGCCGCTGTATCAGCACATCTCCATGCCTGGTTCGGGCGCGGACAACGGCCAGGATGACGACATCGGCGAAAACGGCGTGGACACGACCATCCCGTCGAGTTTCGGTATCTCCAGCACGGTCTTCGCCCTGGCTGCGGACACGGAAGCGGTGAACACAGGCACGGAGACAGGCCTGTTCGCCGATGACGACCTCGGGATGGACAATGACGGGGACATGACGATCGACCTCGGCTTTGTGCCGCTGCCGCCGCTCGGCCTGCAGATCGGCAACCTGGTCTATGTGGACATGGACGGTGACAACCGCGCTGACACAGGCGAGGGACTCGATGGCGTGACCGTCCAGCTTTTCGTCCAGGGCGACAATCCGCAGTTTGCCGATCCGCAGCAGTCCCAGATCACCAGCGGCGGCGGCTTTTACCGCTTTGGCGGCCTCACGCCTGGAAATTACTTCATCCACATTCCGGCGCTCAATTTCCAAGCGGGTGGCGCGCTGGCAAACCACCTCAGCGTCACCGGCTATGGCTTCGACGCGGCTGTCGATGACGATGGCGATGAAAACGGCGTCGATGCGCCAAATCCGGCCGCCACTGGCGTGTCGTCCTTCTTTGTGAACCTCGGCTACTATCTGGAGCCGACGGACAGCACGGGCGAGACGGGCCTTGGCACGGCGGATGACAGCAGCGATGACCCGAATGGCAACATGACGGTCGATTTCGGTTTCCGCCGTGTCTGCCCGGTGCTGACGATCACCCCGGATGGCGGCTCCTTCGATGGCATGCAGGCGCTGCCTTTTGCGCAGAGTTTCACCGCCGGCGGTGGCGTGGAGCCGTATGTTTTCAGCGTCGTCGGCACGTTGCCGCAGGGCCTCGCGCTCAGCAGCGCGGGACTGCTCTCCGGCACGCCGGTGAACGCGGGAAGCACGAGCTTCAGCATCCGCGCCACGGATGCGCATGCCTGCGCCGCCACGGTGAATGTGAGCTTCACCGCCGCGCCCGCGCCGCCTGGCACCACCATCGGGAACCTCGTCTTCATCGACGTGAATGAAAATGCCGTGGCTGATCCGGGCGAAGGTGTGCCGGGCGTGACCGTCCAGCTCCGTTCGGCCTTGGGAGCGCCGGTTTCCAGCATGATCACGGACGCGAACGGACTCTACGCCTTCGAGAATGTTCCGCCGGGTTCGTATTTCGTCGAAATCCCCGCCTCCATGTTTGCCACCACCGCGCCGCTCGGCGGCATGAAGTCGCTCCCCGGCGTCATGAGCAGCGGTGATGATGATGTGAGCGAGGACGGCCTGGACGCGCCCGATCCGCGCCTGACCGGCGTGCGCACGGCGGATTTCACGCTCGCCATTGGCACCGCGCCCACCAGCTCCAGCGGTGAAAGCGGCATCGGCTCCACCAGTGACGACACGCGTGATCCCTTCACCGATCTCACCATCGACCTTGGTTTTACCAACGCGCTTCCGCGCACCTTTGCCCTCTGGCAGGCCGAAAACGCGCTTGGCGGGCAAAACGGACCGGATGACAACCCGGATGGCGACCGCAGTTCGAACCTCATGGAGTTCGCGCTCGGCCAGAACGGCGGCAGTGGCGTCGAGGACCCGCAGTTCCCCGGATTTTACCTCGAACGCACCGCGAATGGCACGCTCGACGCCGTGATCTGGCGTCGTGCCGGCGGCATGCAGGGGTTGAGCTACATGGTGGAGGCGTGGTTGAACGATGAGTGGACCGAACTGGGCTTGCCTCCCGTCATCACGCCCAAGCCAGCCGGTTTGGAGGAGGTCCGCATCGCGGACATCGAGAGCGATCCGCTGCTCAGCGGACTCGACGGCGGCGAGCTGCGCCTGCATGTGGCGCTGGACACCAATGGCGACGATGAACCGGACGCGGAGGCGGTCACACCCGTGTGGAGCTGGAAACGCCGCGTGCTGGCGCAGCGCGCGCAGACCTTCTGCATGCCGCTCGTGCGCAAGGATGTCTTCACGGGCGCGGTGGACGGCGTTGTCACCGGCACCAGCCTGGACATCACGACCGCGGCGGGCGCGGCCTCGCTCTCTCCGTATTTCACGGACGGCCGCCGTTACTATGTCGAGGTGATCGGCGGCGACCACGAGGGCCACCGCTGGGACATCGACGAGGCGCAGAGCACCGCCACGATGCTGCGCATCGACCTGGCGGAGCCGCGCAACACGCTGGCCACCCTGCCGGTGACGCTGGCGGGGGATTTGATCGCCGTGCGCGCGCATTGGAGCTTCAACGACCTCTTCCCCCCGGCGCGCTTCAGCGCGAACAACTCGCAGAGCGCCGCGGACCGTGTCGTGGCGCTGGACCGCGCCACGGGTGTGCTGCGGGAGTTCTGGCTCTTCTCCAACAGCGGCGCGCCGAAATGGGTGATGAGCGGGGACGCCCGCCTCGTGGATCAAGGCGAGCGCGTCGTCGATCCGGCGGAGGGCGTGTTCCTGCACGCGCGCGGCACGCCGGTAAGCCTGCCGCAGGCCGGTGTGGCGCGCACCAACGCCTTTGTCGTGCCGTTGCGCGCCGGCAACAACCTCGTGGGCGCCGGCTGGGCCGTGGCGCAGAGCCCCCTGGACCGCGGCATGACCGTGGCGGCCGGTTTCACCGCCAACGCGAACGCCGCCACCGCCGACCGCATCCATGTCTGGCGCGGCGACATCGAAAACCTGGAGGCATACACCAGTTACACCTTCATGAATTTCGGCGGCAGCCAGTTCTGGGATCAGATGGGTGATGCCGACCTCGTGGACAGCAACAACGTGCCGGTCTTCGATGCGTGGCGCGCCACCTTCATCATCAGCCGTGCCGGCAATCCCGCCTGGACGCTCCAGCCGCCGCCTGTGACACCATGAGGAAGCTGATCTGCCTTCTGTTAGCCGTTGTCGCGACCACAAGCCATGCGCGCACCGTCTCCTGGCGCAGTGACATCTTTGACACGCTGCTCGACAGCTCCGGCGCGATGCTGGATGACACGTTCACCTTCGAACTGGGTGCCTTTGACACTGGATTCACGCCCACCGCGCTGAACTTTGACCAATGGAGCCTGCACTGGCATGCCTTCGGCCGGGCCACGTATGAGTCCATCAACGGCAACGGCTGGGAGCCGTCGCTGCAATACTTCACGAAGGACACCACCGTGCTCGCAGGCCAGTTTTCCAGCGAATCACCACCGCTGGCCAGTCATGCATTCACCGCGGGCACTGACGCTTGGTTGTGGGTGTACGACACGCAGGCCGTCACGCCCGCCAGCGAGTGGGCGCTCGTGCGCGGCAGCACCTGGACTTTTCCTGCCTCCGACCTGCTCAACCTCACGCCCGTGACCTGGGAGCTGAACAGCGCTGACATCTCCCTCTGGGGTGGAGCCAACGACCTGCGCGGCGCGGGGGAGTTCAGCAGCCTCCCGCTCACCTTTGACCTGCAAACCGCCGTCGTGCCGGAACCCGCCGGCGCGCTCCTGGTGGTGGCCGCGCTCTGCCTGTCCCGCCGCCGCCGGGAGGCAGAGGCCGCCTGAATCTCATGCCCGGACGCCATGACGACAGGGCAGCATGCGCGGGCTGGTGAACTCAGGCTTTCCGCCCCACATAGACAAAGGCCGGCGGCACATTTGCCCACACAACGCGGGTGGTGGTCACCTTGGGCAGCAGGCTCTCCAGCAGCGCGCGAAAACGCCTGCCGCCGGGCAGTTGATGAAAACCAAAGTAGGCAAAGGTCACAAAACAGCCGTTCGGCGCGAGATGCGGCAGCACATTGCCGAGAATGGCCTGTTGCAGCGGCTCGGGAAACGCGGTCCAGGGCAGGCCGCTGATGATGGCATCGAAGCCGCCGCCGAACTCCGGCGTGGTGAGGTCAAACTCCTGCGCGCCCGCCTGCTCAAAGCGCATCCGTGGAAAACGCGGGCGCAACTGCTGCACGAACGCCTCGTTCACCTCCACGCCCAGGTAGGCCGCGTCCGGCCTCATCACTTCCGCGATGGCCTGCGTGAAGGCTCCTGTTCCTGGGCCAAGCTCCAGGATGCGGGCGGCTTGCGACGCGCCGGAGGCCTGCATCATCAGCTCCGCCAGGCCGCGGCTCGAAGGCGCGACGGCGCCCACGGTTTTCCAGTTGCGGAGAAATTCTCGGAGAAAGGCGGGGGCGGACATCGGCGTGCGGATGCTAGCAGGCATGACCGGCGGCGCGAACGCTTTCCATCTGCTCCATCTTGTTCCGCGGCCGATGCCTCCTCAATCCACCTTCTTTTTCTTCCCCTTCTTCGGATTTTCGGCCGCGCCCTTGCCTTTTTTCCCCTCGGTGATGGCTGGCGCTTCTTCTTTTGGAAGGACGGACGCGAGGCGGGTCTTGATGTCGCTCATGCCGACCTCGCCGGCCAGGTTGGTCCACTCATACGGGTCCTTCGAGTGGTCGTAGAGCTCCTCGCTGCCGTCGGCATAGCGGATGTAGCGCCATTGGGCATCACGCGCGGCGTGGTTGCCTTTTCCGTGCGTGCAAACGGCCACGCCGTCCCATTTCGCGGAGGGATCCTTGAGCAGCGGCACCAAGGACGCGCCCTTCACATGCTCCGGCACCGGCAGGCCGGTGAGTTCACAGAGCGTCGGATACATGTTCGTGTAATCCACAGGCGCGGCGCAGGTGGAGCCTGGCTTGGTGATGCCGGGGGCCACAATGGCCATCGAAGTGCGCGTGGCCTCCTCCCATAGCGCGAATTTCCGCCAGTGCTCCTTTTCACCGAGGTGCCAGCCGTGATCCGTCCACCACACGATGATGGTCTTGTCCTTGCGCGGGCTGGCGTCGAGTCCGTCGAGCAGCCGGCCCACCTGGTCGTCGAGGTAGGAGATGGTGGCGAGGTAGGCCTGCACGGCCTTTTTCCACTGGTCACCTTTCAAGGTCGCCGCGTGGTCGCCCTCGGGGCCTGCCATTTTTTTGCCGGCGGGCGGCACGTCGTCGAGATCGCCTTCCTTTGTCACAGGCAGCTTGATTTCATCCAGCGGGAAGCGCGCAAAGTACTCCTTGGGCGCATACCAGGGCAGGTGCGGCTTGATGTAGCCGAGCGCGAGGAAGAGCGGCTTGTCCGCAGGCGCGGTCTTGAGGTGGTTGATGGCCCAGTTCGTGGCCTTCGTGTCGCCCATCTCCTCCGTCTTGGCATTCACCGCGCCCCAGTCAAAATGGCCGCGTTTCAGTCCGTTCATGTTTTCCTCGTGCTCGCCGATGCTCGGGAAAAGGCCCGCCCAGTCCGTCCAGCCATCGGTGCGGCCCTCGGCGTTATGGTTGTGGTAGATCTTCCCGCCGCCGAGGGTGGTGTAGCCGTTGGCGAGGAAGTGGCGGTTGATCGTCACCACGTCCTTCAGCACGCCGCCAGCGGGGTCGTTGTTGGTGTAGATGCCGGTCTGCCACGGGCGCAGGCCGCTCATGAGCGCGGCGCGGGAGGGATTGCAGGCCGGCGCGGCGCAGTGCGAGTTTGTGAACGCGGTGCCTCGCGCCACGAGGCGGTCGATGTTCGGCGTCTTCGCCTGCGGATGGCCGCCGAGGTAGCTGGTCCAGTCGTTCAGGTCGTCAACGGCGATGAACAGGACATCCGGCTTCGACTGCGCGGCGGCGAGTCCACAAAGGACCAAAAGGAGAAAAAGGCATCGAGTCATGGCCGGCGATGAACGCGGTCATGCCAGGTGTCTTACACGTCCTTCTCCTTCGCCGCTTTCTTGGCGGGGATGAAGCCTTCCTCGCCATTGGGCCACTTCGCTCCTTCCTGAATCCAGCGGCGGATGAGGGAGACCTCGTCCTTCGGGATACGGTGGCCGGTGGCGGGCATGGCCTTGCGGTCCTTCGGCGGCAGGGTGAGCACGAGATGGAACAGGCTGCGCTCCGGCGCGCCGGGGACAATGGCCGGGCCTGTGCTGCGCTTTTGGAAAGCCAGTTTGCGGCTTTGCAGGTTCAACTCGCCAAACAAGGCGCCGGAATGGTGGCATTCGACACAGCGCTCGGCCAGGATGGGTTTGATCTGCTTCACAAAGTCCACCGGCGGCTCGTCCGCGGCATGGCTGGCAGTGGCAAAGGCAAGCCCGAGGGCGGCGAGGGTGGCGGTGAGGATGGATTTCATGGGGATAGCGTCCTAGATACGCTCGAAAACGTCTTGTCTTCGATTGGTAGTCGCTGGGCGTTTCTTGTCGTGGGAAAAAGCCGTTTATTTGCCCGGCGCGTTCTTCCCCTTGCCCTTTTTGCCTTTTCCTTTGGGATTGGTCTTCGTGTCCAGCGTGTAAGGCGGCAGCTCAAAAGGCACCGGGTCCTGCGTCACGCGCGGATCGCCGACGGCTTTGAGCTTTGCCATGAGTTCGGCGGCCATTTCGGCCTTCTTGGCCGCATGCGCTGGCTCGGCGGCGATGTTGATCGTGGCGTCGGGGTCTTTGCGGAGGTCGTAGAGCTCCTCCTGCGGCCGTTTGGCAAAGGCATAGTCGAAAAACCACTTGTACTGCGAGTCATGGCGATGCGCGATGAGCCAGGCCTTCGCGGGTGAGCTGTCCATGTCCGGAAAGGCCTCGTAGGTGTTGTTTTCGAGGCTGTCTTGATCCGGCGTGAAGCTGTCGGTGAGGTTCTTGTAGTCGCCCATCGGCATGCGCTCGGGCTTGAAGTTGTGAATGTATAGCCAGCCGTCCTTGCGCAGCGCCCGCTGCGGATACGGAAGGTTGCCTTCGCGTGCGATGCTCACATGGCGCTCGCGGCCGGTGATGACGTAATCGCGTTCGGGATCAATCCGGCCGCTTTTGCCGCTCTTCATGATCGAAACGATGCTTTTGCCGTTCACACCGGGCGGAATCGTCGCGCCGCCGATTTCCATGAAGGTCGGCGCGAGGTCCATCAAATTGACGAAGTCTTCGATGTAGCGTCCGCCGGGCTGTCCGGGCCAGCGGATGGCCAGCGTCACGTTCGTGCCGAAGTCGTAAAGATTGCATTTGCCGCCGGGGAAGCCCGGAGCGCCGTGATCGCCGCTGATGACGATGATCGTGTTGTCGAGATCTCCCTCTTCTTCGAGCCTTTTGACCAAAACACCGACCTGCGCGTCGAAAGCCTGAATCTCGCCAAGGTAGCTGCCAAAGTCCTCTCGCATCTCATGCACGTCCGGCAGATGCTTGGGCAGCTTGCCCTTCAAATCGTCCGGTTTGATACCCCACTGGGCCTCACCGCTGCCTTTGACCCACTTGCGATGCACGTTCGTCGGTCCATGCCAGAAAAGGAACGGAGCCCCCTTCGGCCGCGCTTTGAGGAAGTCGTCAAAATTGCCGCGCACCTCGGCATAGAGCTGCTCTTTCGCCGCCTCGACCGTCACGCCTTCCTTCATCAGCTTCTCGACGTTTTGGGAGAACTGATTGAAGCGCCCGCCATGCTTCTGATACGCGTGCGCCTGCCCGCCGAAGGGCGCGTCCGCTGGATCGCCGGGGCTCCAAACCTTGAAGGCCTTGCCGATGTGATAGCCGCTGTCCTTCAGCGTCAGCGCAAAGCTCGGAATCGCCGGATCCCACACCGCGCCATTCAAAATGGCCGCGCGACCGCAATTGAAGAAGTAGCGGCCGGAATTCAGCGCGCTGCGGCACGGCGTGCACGACGGCGCATTCACATACGCCCGGCTGAAAAGCGCTCCCTCGCGGGCGATGCGGTCGATGTTCGGCGTTTTGACCACCTGGTTCGGCGACGGTAACTTCTCATGCTTCGCATACTCGCTCGCATAACGCCCCCAATCGTCTGCGAAGCAGAAAAGGATGTTCAAAGGCTTGTCCGCCGCGACGGCGGAGGCTGCGAAGGCGAGGAAACAAATCAGGAAGCGCATGGCCGCCCTTCAACGTCCGCCCGGCGGCCAAACCTTCGCCAAAATCCGCATGCAGAAAGATGTCGCCAGATCGCCGCAGAGTGATCACAGTCACCCATGCTCCACGCCTTGCTCGATGCCACCCAGGTTCTCGGCACCATCGAGATCGACGGTGTCACCCACGAAGTCTGTGCCGAGGCGATCGCGAATCATGATCGCCGCTCCAACCAGCTCACGGTGAACCTGCGCGCCTTCCTGCGCAGCGAGCAGCAGGTGCATATCGGAGAGACGAGCACCGCCGCCTGGATTCCCGCGCCGCAAACGGTCACCGAGCATGTCGAGGCAGGGGAGGCGCACGAGGTGGCCGCTGACATCTTCGCGAGCTGGCGGCACAAGGTGGAGGCGGTGATTCCCCGGACACGCTAGGTCACGCTGTCCCAAGTCAGACCGAAGCGCTTCAGATACTTCTTCAGCCGGTCCGCATCATTGATCTTCGAACGCTTCACCCGCGAGATGGCAAACAAGCGCCGTCCCGCATCCGACAGCGTCTTCGACTCACGGCATGTCTTGATCACAAACTCGAGCTGCACGCGGTCAAACGGGTCGAGTTCGCTTGGCACGACTTCTGACATCTCACTTCTCACCTCTGACCGCCATCCCTCCCGCAACCGTCCCATCTCCGCCTCCACGCACTCCACCGTGATGCGCCCCTTCGGAGCCAGCGTGGCCATGCGGGTCACGGCGGCGTTCAAATCGCGAAAATTCGCGCTCCATTTGGCGTCCGGGCCTTTCGCGAATTTCAGGAAAGCCTCCCGCGCCTCCTTGTTCATGCGCACCTGACGGCGATGCGTCTTCGCGTAGCGTTCCAGCTCGAAATCGAGGTTCGCGGCGATGTCTTCGCGACGCTCGGCGAGACTCGGCAGCGTGAAGGTCCACAGATTGATGCGAGCGAGCAAATCATCGCGGAATTTGCCTGCGGCGACTTGGGCACGCAGATCGCGATTCGTGCCGGCGATGAGCTGAAAGTCGCTCTGCACGGCTTTGTCGCTGCCGAGCGGCAGGAAGGTTTTGTCTTCGAGTGCTCGCAAAAGCATCGCCTGCTCGTCGAGGCCGAGTTCGCCGATCTCATCGAGGAAAATGAGGCCTCTGTCGGCCTCCTTGAGCAAGCCTGGCCGATCCGACTGCGCACCGGTGAAGGAACCGCGTTTGTGGCCAAACAGCGCCGACATTGCCTGATCACCGCGCAGCGTGGCGCAGTTCACTTCGACGAATCGGCCGCTCAATCCGGCCCGCGAGCGCCGCAGGTCGTAGATGCGGCCTGCGAGCATCGATTTGCCCGCGCCGGTCGGTCCCATGATGAGGATCGGCGCTTTGGAGTTCACGGCGACGAGTTCGATCTGCTCGATGAGCTTGTTGAAGCCCTTGCTCTTCGTGGCGATGCCGCTTTTCAGAAAATCCAGCGTGCGCTCCTGCTCCTGCGCGAAGCGTGTGGAGAGCCGGTCATACTTCGAGAGGTCGATGTCGATGATCTCGTAGCGCCCGCAGGCCTTCGCATCGCGTCCGCCCTCGCGTGAGGGTGAGGTTTGCAGCAGTCGCGCCGGGATGAAGTTCGCCTCATTGAGCAAGAACCAGCAAATCTGCGCCACATGCGTGCCGGTGGTCAGGTGGATGAGGTACTCCTCCTTCTCCGGCTGGAAGTCGTAGCCGCGCACGAAGTCGTAAAGCCGCTCATACACCTCCTGAAAGTCCCACGGGTCCTTCAGCGCGAATTCATGCACCACCACCTCCGTCTCCGGCGAAACCTTCGCGATGTCCGCGACCACGCTTTTTGCCAGATCGGCAAACTTCGGCTCCACGAGCAATTCCAGCCGCGAAATGAGCAAATCGTCCTGCTGGCACATCGCGACGGTGGGCCGCCATTTCGACCACCGATCCGCGCCCTGAGCACGGTCCAAAGTGGATCCGAGGAAGCCAAAAGTGGTGATGGGTTTAGCGGAGGCCATGATCGGGATAATCCGCTAGCCTATCGGATAAACAATCAGGATTTCAGAGGGCACCGATGGAAGCAGCCAAAACACCCCAAAAAATTTTCTTTCCCTGTATTTACAAGGCTTCCAGCGTCATCCGACCCCTCCGTGCCAGGTTTTGGCACGCGGCTAGCAATACCTCCTTCCGTCCTCCGACTCCATGCAGTGACTGAAGCGATATGCCCAAGGAAGCTGCCCATCGGTGAGGAGACACCCAGTAAAGGGCAACCTCGGGGTGCGAATCCCCATCGACATAAACCTTCCCGGATGGCCGGGGTGAAAGTCTGCTCCGGCAGATGGACACGACGGCCTGATGACTCTGCGAGCTGTCTGGCAGCGCGGCGATGTCCGCCGCGTGCGGGCCATTCAGCTCCCGTCAGCGGGCCGCCAGCCATCCGGGAAGGACATTTCAACCAGCCAAACCTCATGAACAACGTCATCTCCACTTTTCGTCCTTCCGCCGGATTCAGCTTTGTGATCCAGGACCACGAAACCGCGCTGCTCTTCCAGCATGGCCGCTACCTCCGCGTCCTTGAGGCCGGAAAGCATCGCCTGTGGGCTTCCGGCCATGAGGTGAAGCGTGTGGATAACCGCGAGCAAATGCTCCTCGTGCAGGGTCAGGAACTCCTCACTGCCGATCAAGTTGTGTTAAAGGTCTCTGCCGTGGCGACCTTCCGCGTCGCGGATGCCCTCACGATGCACCGCGCCACGCAAGACGCCGCTGCCGTGCTTTACAACGAAGTCCAGCTCGCCCTGCGCCAGATCGTGGCTGCGGATACAGCGGAAGCCTTCCTGCAACAGAAAGCCGGCCACGGAGCCAAGCTGCTCGAACTCGCCACCGACCGCGCCCAGTCTCTCGGCCTCAAAGTGGACCGCATCGACATCCGCGATGTCATGCTGCCTGCCGACCTGAAGCGCAGCTTCATGTCCGCCCTCCAGCAGCGTCAGGAAGCCCAGGCAGGCCTCGAAAAGGCCCGCGCTGAAACCGCCGCGCTCCGCACCCTCGCCAACGCCGCCAAGCTCATGCGCGACAACCCTGAGCTTCTGCAACTCCGCTACCTGCAGACCCTCCAGGAAGTCGGAACCGGCATGGGAAACACGCTGGTGCTTGGGCTGACGGATTCGGATAAACTGAAAGCAACAAACAAACTTTAAGACACCTCACATCATCAAGAATTATGTCGGCAAAATCTTTTCCATCAGAATCACAGTCCGAAATCATCGCAAAGCTCAGAAATGAGATGTTGATGTTTCAAAAGGAACAGGCGTTGCAGGCTGCAAAATGGAAGGCTGCTCTCCATGAGCTGACGTCCGTCTCAAGGCTTGACCAAGAAGCGGTCCAAAAGCGAACTGATGAATGCATCAACATACTCATTCAGAGAGGGTGGTTCATATCAGGCTGGCATACGGCGCTTGTTGACGTTGTTGATAAGGCGCTATGGCTGGAGCAAGACCAGGGTAACAAATGTGACGCTTGGTTTACCGAGCATTTTTCGAAGCTGGCGCCAACCATTTCAGCACAAATCAAAAGCAAGTTCCCAGATCGGTCTCCGGTTATCAATGATGCTCTAGAAGCCCATGAACAGGGAAAATACAACCTGTCTGTGCCAACGCTACTAGCACAGGCTGATGGACTAGGGCATGACATATTCGGTGTTTCCCCGTATAGCAGAAAACCTGCAAACACGCTTCTGCTAGAGCAGTGGCTTGAGTCCCACTTAACTTGGTGGAACAACTCGCCGTATAGAAGGTCAATCGTTGGGCCTTTGCCGATCAACAAATCTACTAGCCCCGATGAAGTCGGGGACGCCTTAAACCGACATGCGGTCCTTCATGGACTGACCTCGAATTACGGCACGCGGGTGAACTCAAGCAAGGCGATTTCGTGGCTACTCTTCGTCGCAGATTATGGCTGGCATCAATTGTCGCCAAACGAAGTTCATGAAGAGCCGACCCCATGACTAAAAAGGAAATAATCCAACACTCCATTTCTCCAACCCTCCATGTCCCCCTCCCCTTTCCACATCACCGGCGAAGCCGAAGCCATCCTCCCAGCGCGAAACAACGCCGGAAAACCCATCACCGTCATCGGGACGGAGGCGATCCGTGCTGGCTTTGACCCATCCTGCATCGAGCAGGCGCTCAATTCGCGTTCCGCGCCAGGCGTGACCGATCTCGTGCTCAATCCCGACGCGCACAGCGGTTACGGAGCGCCGGTGGGCTGCGTGATGGTTTCGCCGACGCACATTTATCCGGGACCGGTCGGCGTGGACATCAAGTGCTCCATGTCCCTGCTACAGATGGACATCCCAGCCGATGAGATCATCGACAAAACCATCCGTCGCCGGCTCATCGACGCCATCGTGGCCCGCACGCCGACTGGCGCAGGCCGCGGTCAGCGCGAGGCGAAAAAATCCCGCCACGTGTCCGCCGATCTCGGCGTGCAGGTTTGCACCGAAGGCGCGAGCCGCAGCGTGTGTGAAGCCCTCGGCATCCCGCCCGAGTGGGCGCAGCGTTGCGAAGACAGCGCGCACCTCGGCCACGATGGAAACGTCTCCACGCTCCACGAGCGCCTCGACAAGATGCGTGCCTTCAACGCCTTCCCCGGTTTTGAAAACAAGATGACCCAGCTCGGCTCCTACGGAGGTGGCAACCACTTCGGTGAGTGCGAGGTCGTGCAGCTCGCCGATGACCCCGCGATGCGCTCCACGGCCGAGGTTTTCGGCCTGCGGGACAATCACGTCGCCTTCCTCAGCCACTGCGGATCGCGCGGCTTTGGGAACATCCTCGCGCAGCGTCAGTTCAAGTCGCTGGAAGGCTTCTTCCGCACCTGGGGCCTGCCGTTTCCTGCCGATGACAAACAGCTCGTCTATGCCCCGCTCGGAACGCCCGAGGCGGACGCGTATCTCGATGACATGGCGCTCGGGGCGAACTTCGCCACCGTGAACCACCTGCTCATCAATGCGCTCGTGCTCGAAGCCTTCCAGGAAGTGCTCCCCGGCACGAAAGGCCAGCTCGTGTACTTCATCAGCCACAACATCGCGCGTCAGGAAGTCGTCGATGACCAGCTCGCGTGGGTTCACCGCAAAGGCGCCACGCGTGCCTTCCCCGGCGGCCACCACGCGCTCAAAGACACGCCCTTCGCCGAAACCGGCCACCCCATCCTGCTGCCCGGAAATCCGCGCGATGGCTCCGTCGTCATGGTCGCGAAGCCTGATGCCGTGAAAAGCTGCTACAGCGTCAATCACGGTGCCGGCCGCTGCATGGGCCGCAAAGCCGCCGCCCGCAATCTGAATCAAGCGGAGGTCAACGCCGACTTCGAAACCCACGACATCCTCTACAACGCCCGCCAATACCCCATCGACGAAGCCCCGAACGCCTACAAAGACTTCAAAGAAGTCCTCCACAGCGTCGAAGCCGCCGGCCTCGCCCAGCAAGTCTGCAAACTGAAAGCCCGCTTCGTCATCAAAGACGCGGCGGAGGCGGATGATTGAACTCAACCCTCAAACTGACATGACAGCGCTCACAAAAATCACGCTCGACAAAAGAGAAGTCGCAAAACGACAATTGAACGCTGCGATCAACCTTTGGTTCGACGACGGAGAGCCAATCGCAGTCCACACGCTTGCATGCGCAGCTCATGAGTTGCTTGCGAGCTTGCTCCAGAAGGCTGGAAAGAAGCCTTTGATGTTCGATGCTTCACTCTACCAACCAGGCTATGCAGAAGAGGCTCGGAGAATGTGGAAAAAACACTATAACTTCTTCAAACACGCAGACCGTGATCCTGACTCTCTAATAGAGTTTCCAACAGCCGTGACCGACATCTTTTTGTTGATGGCTGTAGAAGGGTGGAGAGAGCTGGTTGGCGAAAGAGAACCCATCCACTTTGCTTTTTGGGCGTGGTGTGTGATTCGCTTCCCTAACCTTATGCAGATGAAAGACGCTGAAGGAGAAAGAATGCTTTTCGAAGTGAAAAAAGATCCGTTGAATCTGAAAACAGTTCCAAAGTCTTTGTTCCGTAAGCTGTTTGTTAGCGCTTTCGATCAGTTCTCTCGGAATCCTTCGAAGACTTAGCTTCAAACAGCCGCAATTGGGCCGCCCATTCCGCATCGGTGAAGGGGCGCTGGCTTTCGAGGTATTCGGCGACGCGCTGGCGATCTGCGGCACGCTTTTCCTCAATGCTGGCAAGTCCGGCTGACATGTCCTGAGCCTATCTGAACCCTATTTCTTTCGCAATGAGCAAAACCAACACCTCCATCCTCTCCATCTCCGGCGAATCCGGCGGCGGGCAGTTGCTGCGGTCTTCGTTGTCGCTGGCGCTGGTCACGGGGCGGGCGTTTCGGATGACAAACATACGCGGGAAGCGACCGAAGCCCGGGCTGATGCGTCAGCACCTCACCTGCGTGAAAGCCGCGGCGGAAGTCTGCGGCGCGGAGGTCGAAGGAGCCGAAATGGGCTCCACGGAACTCGTTTTCACACCCGGCAAGATCACGGCGGGCGAATACTGCTTTGCCATCGGCTCCGGCGGCAGCACCACGCTCGTGTTGCAGACGTTGCTGCCCGCGCTGCTGCATGCCGAGGCCGCCAGCACGCTGCGCATCGAAGGCGGCACGCACAACCCGATGGCTCCGCCCTTCGAGTTCATCGAGCAATGCTTCCTGCCGGTGCTGTGGAGCATGGGCATCGATGCCACGGTCACCCTGGAGCGCCCAGGCTTCATGCAGGCCGGCGGCGGCGTGCTCACAGCGGAAATCTGGCCCGTCAAAAAATGGAAAAAGCTCAAGCTCACCGAACGTGGCGAGCCCGTGGAGACCTTTGGCCGCGTGCTGCACGCGCATTTGCCGGGCGAGATCGCGAAACGCGAAATCGTGACCGCCTCCAAGATCCTCGAATGGCCTGAAAACCACATCGACCTCCGCTACGCCAACGACAGCACCGGTCCCGGCAATGCCATCCTGCTTGGCGCTCGTTTTGCGAAGGTCTGCGAGATCAGCACCGGCATCGCCCAGCTCGGCAGATCGGCCGAATCCGTCGCCACCGGTGCGGCGAAGGGGCTGCGCGGCTATCTGGCCTCGACGGCACCAGTCGGCGTGCATCTCGCGGATCAGTTGCTGCTGCCGATGGCCCTCGCGGGCGGCGGCGTGTTTCACACGCTGTCCATCACCGACCACACACGGACGAACATGGCGCTCATCGAGCAGTTTCTGCCCGTGGCATTCAGCATCGAAGAAATCGTGCCGGGTGTGAAGGAGGTGCGCCTGAAATAGGCGGTTTCGCGTCTGGATCACCGCGCAATTTCGTTTTATACGTCGGGGGAATGAAAATCCGCATGTTCTTTGGCATCATCGCCGCTGTGACGCTTTCCTCCTGCACGGTGGGCCCTGACTTCAACTTGCCGGACGTGATGCTGCCCGCGCGCTGGAAGCACGGTGCCACCGCCAGCGTGGGCGATCTGCCCATGCCGGGGGAATGGTGGCGATTGTATGGCTCCGGAGAACTGAACCAGCTGGTGGAGCAGGCGCTGGCCAGCAACCAGGAGCTGCGCGGGGCGCTGGCGCGGGTGGAGACGGCGCGCGCGCTGGTGGGCGTGCAGCAGGCGGACTGGTTTCCGCAGTTGAACATGCGGAATGGCATGGCCTACGAGCACCTCTCGCTCACCTCTTTCGGGGCGAACCTGCCTCCGGGCATCCAGCTCCCGGGCATCGAGCGGCGGCGCTTCCAGAACCTGTTCGAGCTGGGCTGGGAGATCGATTTGTGGGGGCGTGTGAGGCGCGGGGTCGAGGGGGCCAAGGCAGGCCAGGCCGCGGCGGCGGAGACGCTGGCAGCGCAGCGCCTGAGCCTGGCGGCTGAGGTGGCGCGCCTGTATTTCCTGGCGCACTCGATGGACCGGCAGGTGGCGGTCGTGAATGAGACGATCAACTGGCGTCAGGAGGCGCTCAAGTTGCAGGAGTCGCGGTTCAAAGGCGGCCTGGCGAACGAAATGGATGTTTCGCGTGCCAGAACAGAGCTCGAGCTGGCGCGCAACGACCTGGCCTCCCTCGAGCGCCAGCGCGGCAACGCGGAGAACGCGCTGGCGGTCATCTGCGGGCAGCTTCCCAGCACGTTCCGCCTGGCGCGCAGCGCGGCGCTGCCCGCGCCGCCGCGGGTGCCTGGCGGGATGCCCTCCACGCTGCTGCAACGGCGCCCGGACATCCGGGCGGCGGAGCAGAAGATGCGGGAGGCGAACGCGCAGATCGGCGTGGCGAAGGCGTCCTTCTTCCCCGCCTTCACCATCGGCGGCAGCGGCGGCCTGGAGAGCATCGGCCCGGAGCACTTTTACGACGCGCGCAGCAAGGTGCTCACGATCGGCCCCAGCATGACGCTTCCGATCTTCCAAGGCGGCAAGCTCAGGGCCAATCTGGCGGCCAGCAAGGCGCGCTACGAGGAAACGCTGGCCGCCTACCAGCAGGCCATCCTGACCGCGGTGAAGGAGGTCGAGGACAGCATGCTCGACGCACGCGGCTACGGACGACAGGCCGGGGCGCTGAACGAGGCCATCAAGGCAGCGCAGGAAACGGCGCGGCTGGCCGACCTGCGTTATCAAAAGGGGCTGGCAAGCTACTTCGAGGTCGTTGACGCGAACCGGACGGTGCTCAGCGCCAAGCTGCTCGCCGCGCAGGTCGAGGGCCAGCGCCTGATCGCCACCGTGGCGATGCTCAAGGCGCTGGGCGGCGGCTGGAAGTGATTCACAGCACGCTTTTGAGCGCGCCGAGCACGCGGTCCACCACGTCCGGGCGCGCGTTGTAACCCATCAGGCCGATGCGCCAGATTTTGCCTGCGAGAGGGCCGAGCCCGGCCCCAATCTCAATGTGATGCTCCGTGAGCAGGCGGGAGCGCACCGCGGCCTCGTCCACGCCATCCGGCACGACGACGGCGTTGAGCATCGGCAGGCGTGAGCCGGGCTGCACGAGCATCTGGAGGCCCATTTTCTGCAAACCGGCCACGAGCTGCTCATGCGCGGCGGTGTGGCGCGCGTGGGTGCTTTCCAGGCCCTCCGTCACCACACGCAGCAGGGCGGCGTAGAGGCCGTAGATCATGTTGATCGGCGCGGTGTGGTGGTAGGCGCGTTTGGCACCCTCCCAGTAGTTCACGATCATCGAGAGGTCGAGATACCAGTTCGGCACCTTGGTTTTGCGGGCCTTTAGGCGCGCCACCGCGGCCTCGCTGGCGCTAAAGGGTGCCAGCCCGGGCGGGCAGGCCAGGCACTTCTGCGTGCCGCTGTAAAAAATGTCCGCGCCCCAGGCGTCGAGCGTCACCGGCATGCCGCCGAGGCTGGTCACGCCGTCCACGAGGAGCAGCGCGCCCGCGGCCTTCACCAGCGGGGCAATCTCGCTGACGGGGTTGGCCACGCCGGTCGAGGTCTCCGCATGCACGACGGCCACGAGATCATACTTTTTCTTCTCCAGCGCCTCCTTGACCGCGCTGACGATCACCGGCGTGCCCCACTCAAAGTCCACGGAATCGACCTGGCCGCCGAGCCGCTGGGCCACATCCTTCATTCGGGTGCCGAAGACGCCGTTTTGCAGGATGAGCACGCTGTCCCCTGGCTCGATGAAATTCACAAAGCCCGTCTCCATGCCCGCGGAGCCTGTGCCGCTGACCGGGAAGGTCACGGCGTTGGCTGTCCGCGCCACCTGCTGGATGAGCTTCTTGGTCTCATCCATGATGCCGATGAACGTGGGGTCCAGATGGCCCAGCGTGGGCCGGGAGAGCGCCTGATAGACTTCCGGGGCGGTCGAGGACGGGCCGGGGCCGAGCAGGAGGATCTCAGGGAGGTGGTCGAGCGCGTTGTTCATGGCGGCGCGTGCCATACACGGCATTCCGCAGGCCGCCAGCGGCACCTGAGGCAGTCTTTACAAAGCACACTGCCAAGAGCGTTGCCAAAAATCCCCGCAGGCGGTAAGTTCGCCGCCCCTCAACCCCACCCGCCCATGAAGAGACTCCTCACCGCTCTCGTGCTCGCCTCCGCGCCGCTGTCCGTCGCGCCCGTGCTGCATGCCCAGACCGCCACCGTGCCGGAGGTCTCTGACCTTTACCTGCGCGGCTATGTCCTGAACAACGAGGCCATGCGACTGGAAAGCAGCGGGGCCGCCGACCTGGCGCTGGCGAAGTTCAAGGAGGCTGGCGAGATCATGGAGCGCATCGCCAAGAACTATCCGTCCTACGAGGTGGAGATGCGCACGAACCGCCAGCAGAAGATCCAGGCCGCCATCGCCCGCCTGGAGGGTGCCCAGGCGAAAGACAAGGCTGCCGCCATGGCCGCAACGGCACCAGCTCCCGCCCCCGTGCCGCAGGCACCGGCCTCCAGCGCCGCACCGCTGGCCGCCCCGGGCACCGGCACCGCCGCCGCGCCCACGGGCGAGGTGCCCAGCCTGGGGGACGTGCTGCGCAACTGGGAAAACCAGATGCGCGCCAAAATGCTGCAACTGGAGGCGGAAAAGGCCAATCTCATGGTCGATCTCAACAAGTGGGGACAATGGCACGACTGGGCCGCGGGCGAGATGACGCGCGTGACCAATGCGAACCAGGACCTCACCAAAAAATCCCAAGCCTTGGAGCAGGCGATCTTTTCCATGCAAAAGGAGGTCGAGGCCGGCCGCGCCGCCACCTCCCAGATGGACGCCTTGAAGCGGGAAAAGGTCGATCTGGATTTCCAGATCCAGCAAAACGCCAAAAAGCTCGCCGCCGCCGAGCAGGCCGCCAAGGAAGCCTCTGAAAAACTCGCCACAGTGAACCTCAGCATGAGCAGCCTCCAGCAGGAGCGCGACAAGCTCACCGCCGAGCGTGACAAACTCGTCACGGAACGCAACGACGCCATGCAGGCGCGTGACACCGCCATCAAGGAGCGGGACGCCGCCAACGCCAAGGCGCTCGGCATGCAGGCGCAGGTGGACGATCTCAACAAAAAGTCCGCCGGCGGCAGCATGAAGAAGCTCATCGAGGAAAATGAACGCCTCAAAAAGGATCTGGCCGACGCGCAAAAGCAGGTTGAGACCCTCAAGGCCGACGTCACCCGCAAGGACCAGGAAATCGTGAAGCTGCGCGGTGATCTGACCACGCTGCAGGGCCAGCTGGCCACGCTGAGGCAGGAAAGCGCGCAGTATCAGACGCAGGTGGCCGATTTGACCCGGCAGCTCAAGGAATTGAAGGAAATGCCCGCAGGCGCGCCGGGCGAGGCCAACGCCATCGTGACCCAGGAGAACGAAATGCTGCGCAACATCATCATGCGCCAGCTCCGCCTGCAAAACCGCCAGCAGACCGCCAAGGACCTCATCATTGCCGAGCTGTCGAAGATGGAAAACGCCTCCGCCGACCTCATCAAACAGGTCGAGGAGCTCAAAAACGCCCGCATGACCCTCAGCCCGGAGGAGGAGAAGCTATTCAAGGATCCCGCCGCACGGGAGCTCATCGGCTCCAACGGCGTGCAGGCCACCCTCATCGCCGCCAGCGCCAAGCCAGACGCCGCCGTGTCCAAGGACGCCGCCATGGCCGCCCAGCCCGCCCCCGGCAGTGTTAGCGCGCTGCTGGTGCGCGCCAGCGAGGCCTACACCGCCCGTGATTTCGCCAGCGCTGCCCGTCTCTACGAGGATGCCATCCGTGCCGAGCCGAAGAACATCAACGCGCTCATCGGCCTCGGCATGACACACCAGCGGTCCGCCAAATACGAGGAGTCGGAGGCCGCGCTGCAAAAGGCCATGGCCTTCGAGCCGGACAACGACTCCGCCGCCTACGCCCTGGCCGTCACCTACTTTAAGCAGGAGCGGTGGAAGGACAGCATGACCCTTTTTGAGAAGAGCCTCGACAAGCAGCCGAAAAACGCCAGCGCACGCCACTACCTCGGCATCATCGCCACCAAGCTCAGCCTGCTGGACCGCGCCGAGCGCGAGTTCAAGACCACCCTCGCCATTGATCCGGGTTATGGAGACGCGCATTTCAATCTCGCCGTGCTCTATGCCACCTGGGACCCGCCGCAGTGGGACAAGGCCCGCGCCGAGTACGACCAGGCCATCAAAAAAGGCGTGAAGCCCGATCCCAACCTCCAGAAGCTTCTCGACGGCGGGAAAAAGGTCTCGCAGAACTGACCCGCATCCCTTACGCCTCCTGGCAAAAGCTGCGGACTGAGAACTGAGCACTTCACTCCAGCGCAGGTGTGAGACATCCGGGCTGATAACCGGTCAGGGCTCGCCGGCGTTCGAGATCAGTTGGTCGTGACCTCGACCGCTTTCGGGGCGGAGAGGCGCTCCACGGTGAGCGTCAGCAGCGCGGTGGAGGTGCAGAAGGTGCGCCCGGTGATGCAGTGATGGCCTGACCAGGAGCCGTCAGCGTTTTGCGCGGTGGTGAGCGTCTGGATCATCGACTCCCGCCACTTCTTCCAGTCCTCGCCGCCTTTCTCGTGCATCATCTCCGCCAGGTTCATGTAGCTGAGGAATTCTTCGCCGCCGTTGTTGCCAAATCCGGCGACGTACCGCTCGTCCGCGAGCCTGCTCAGGACGCTTTTGGCCGCGGCATCCCTGGCGGCATCATCGTTGGCGATTTTTTCAAGATCAGCCTTGGCCTTTGCCTTCTCCTCCGCGGGCGCATCGGGCTGTTCGAGGACTTTTTCGGCTTTCCCGCGGCGGATTGCGTTGGTGCGGCTGTTTTCCATCAAGCCGCCGAGCTTGGAGGATTCGCGGTAGATGCTGATTCCCGCGTCCGAGGGTTTTCCGGGCGCTGGCGCGGCAGCGGCGGCGGTGAATCCCTGCTGGAGGTCCACTCCCGCGATGTTCTGCCCCTGGTCTTTGTCGAGCGCGCTCTGGCTGACCTTGGCGCCGTTCTGGGCGGCGCGGTTGAAGGCCTTGCTGCAAAGTCCCTGGGAGAGCACGGCGGCCCAGCCTTGGTTTCCGGCGAAGGAGCCGTCGCCCTCCTGGTGACGCTCCATCTTCTGGATGACCTTGTCGAGCAGGGCGGCGCGTCGGGGCTCGTCCTTGTCATCGACGTGGCCCTTGAGCTCGGACAGCACCCAGGCGGCCAGGAAGGTGTCCACATAGGTGCCGATCTTGGACTGGAGCTGCGTGTCACGCACGCTGGTGACAAAGAGCGAGTCCACATCCGCCTTGTCCACCTCCGCGCAGATGAATTTGAAGGCTTTTTGAGCGGCCTCCTGATGCCCGCCGCCGACGGGGCTGTGGCCCGCGCGGAGCAGCGCCATGAGGCTGACGCAGGTGTTGCCGAGATCAGGCGGATCCTTGACCTGATCACCCTCGACACGAGCGCCGCGGCCCTGCTGGTCCTCCACGTTCTGCCGCCAGCCGCCGCCCTGCCCCCAGCCGCCATTGTCGTGCTGCTGGCTGAGCAAGTAATCGAGCCCGGCCTTCACCGCCTTTTCAGGAGAGAGCGGTGGAGGAAGATCGGCGGGTGCCGCGTGTGCTTTGCCGGCTTGCGGAGGAGGTGGTGCTTTTTCAGCATGGACGAGGCCGCTGGCACCGGCCAGCGCGAGACCAAGAACAGGAATGAACAGGGATTGTGTTTTCATAAGCGGATGCCAACTGGCACCCGCATGATGCGCCCCGGACCACCCTGCGCTGTAAAGGCGCTGTAAATCCACGCCGGGTGACGTCACTGCGCGGCGGTCACGCGGCCACGCTCAGGCGCGCCGGTGCGCGGCGGATCGTCACGCGCGGCCCCAGGCCGGCCACGAGCTCGCCATCCAGCTCCACAGGCAGGTCGGCGGCATCCGTTTCCACGGTGAACTCCTCCGCCTGGATGTAATCCAGGTATTCGCATTCGTGGTAGCCGTCGAGCAGCATGCCGCGCAGCAATTGCAGGAACTCCATGCCGCCCAGCCCGCGGAAGATGATCAGGTCCAGTTTGCCGTCCGTGTTCACGGCGTCGCGGAACAGCGGGAACGGGCCGCCGTAGTGCCGTCCGTTGCCGATCAGCACCACCGTGCCCAGCAGCGGGGCGCGGCCGTCCATCCGCACGCTGAGCGTGGGCGGAGGGCGCAGCAGCACGTTCATGGCGCTCATCACATAGCTCAGCGGTCCGAACTTCTTCTTCTGCTCCCAGGATGTCTCCTGCACGATCTGCGCGTCGAGGCCCGCGCCGCCGAGCTGCACGAAGTAGTGCTCGTTGGCCGTCCACAGGTCGATCTGGCTCCGCGTGCCCGCCGTGATGCGGCGCCAGCACTCCGCGATGTCCCTGCCCGGCAGTTTCAGCTCCACCGAGAACACATTCATCGTCCCCAACGGCAGCACGCCGAGCGCCGTGTGCCGCTCCCCCGGACTGCGGCGTGCATTGGCGCGGCAGACTCCTTGCAGCACTTCGTTCATGGTGCCGTCCCCGCCGCCGGCCACGACGAGCTCATGTCCCTCCGATGCCAGCCGCTCAGCGATGGCCGCCGCGTCACCGGGACCTTTCGTCAGGTGCAGTTCCGGCTCCGGGGAGAGCTGGCGGATGGCACTTTCCAATGAGGCGGCCTTCGCGCTGCGGGCGGCGGGATTCAGAATGACCGGGATCGGCATGGGGAAAGGTCATCTGCCACATGACCAACCACGCCTCAAGGCGGGAACGCAAAAAGCCAGGAGTCGTGTCACGAGGGGCATCACTCATTTTTGTGACATGGAGAGCTGGAGATGGGCACAAAAACTGCATCGCAGGCAGGCTCCCCTACCCCTCAAAAAACAAATCCCCCGTTCTGTCTGCGAAATCGTCCACTGGCGATGACGCGGGAACTCCACGCTCATGAAGTCTCGTGTTTCTGCTCCCTGCACCGCGGCCGCGCTCCTGGCCTTCCATTTCATCCTGCCTGCGCCAATGCATGCGCAGACAACCACGGTCTGGGACGGCGGTCCCACGGGAGGAGGCACATCGTGGCTGACGGCCGAGAATTGGGCCGGGGACGCGCAGCCGCCCAACGCGTCCAACTCCAACGTGCTGATCGACAACCGCAACAATCCCGGGACGATCGGAACGCTGACCATCAGCGCCAGCCGGACTCTCGGGCTGGTGACCTTTGACAACATCAACAACGTGCTCGCCTCGACGCTGAACGTGGACACCAACGGAAGCGGGAGCACCGCGCGCACGCTGACGCTGCACACCGGGGTCACCCTGCAAAACACGGGCACCACCGTGGCGTTTCGGGGCAACAACGGTGCGCTGTCCGTCGTGCTCGGCGCGGACAACACATTCACCACCTCCGCTGGCTCGTATCTGCAATTCAACTCGGGCGTGGTGGTCAGCGGCGGCTTTGGAGTTGCCATGGCCGGCCTGGGCACGGTGGGCCTGAACGCGCCCAACACATTCACGGGTGGCGTGACGGTGCAAAACGGGAGCACGCTGCGCATCGGCGCGGCCACGCAGTCAAGCTCCGCGTCCAGCACCGTCAGCGGCGGTGTTTTGGCCAGCGGGCAGGCGGGCACAGGCACGCTGGCCATGCAAAACGGGGCGGCGCTCGTCTCCGGCGGCAGCGGGCAGCGCACGCTGCAAAACAACCTCACCCTGGCCGGGGCGGTGACTTTTGGGGCTGCCTCCACTTACACCGGGGCGCTGGTGTTCAACTCCAGCAGTGGCTCGGGCACGGGCGAGACACTCGACACGCCCGCCACCATCACGCTGCTGGCGGACACCACGGTGACCACCAACGTCACGACCTCCTTCTTCAACGTGATGAGCGGCGCGGCCGCCCTCACGAAACAGGGGCCGGGCATCCTGCGCATCAGCGCCACGAACACCTATGGCGGCGGGACCACCGTGGCGTCTGGCACGCTGGAGTTTGGCCGTACGGGCTCGCTCGGCACGGGCACGGTGACACTGGGCTCCGCCGGTGGAGGAGATGCCTCCCTGCTGAACTACCTCGGTGGCTGGACGCTTGCGAATGACATCATCGTGGCGGGAGGCAGCGGCGGCACGCTGACCTTGGGCTATACAAGCACGGCGGACTTCAGCGGCAATTTCAGCGGCGGCATCATGCTGAATGACGCGCTCACACTGCGCAGTGATGCGGCCGATGGCTTTGCCATGCGTCTCACCGGCGGTATCACCGGCGTACATGATGTCACCAAGTCCGGCTCCGGCATGGTGCGCATCGAGAACAACAACGCCGGATTCAGCGGCAGAACGATTATCTCCGCAGGCACGCTGCAGCTTGGGTCCTTGAACGGCAGCACCACCGGGGCGGCGGGTTCCGGGGAGATCGTGAACAATGCCGCGCTGCGCATCAATCGAAGCAATGCCTTCAGTTTGACCAATTTGATCAGCGGCACTGGCATCGTCACCCAGGCGGGATCGGGCTCGACGACACTGGGCAATTCAAACACTTACTCTGGCGGAACAACCGTGAGTGCCGGCGCGCTCATCGTCACCAATACTTCCGGCTCCGCCACCGGCACCGGCGGGCTCGTGACCGCTGCCGGCACGACGCTTGGCGGCACGGGCGCCATCGCCCCGACAGGGGGCAACAGCGTCATCCTGGGTGGCAGCGTGGCTCCGGGAGTCTCCGGCTCCGCTGGCACGCTCACGTTCACGCCCGTGGATGGCAATGTGACTTTCCAAAACACCAGCAGCATCGTGTTTGAGCTCTTTGGCAATGGCAGCAACGACAAGATCAACCTGGCCGCGACCGGCACAGGAACGCTCGACTTTTCTGCCATGGCCCCGGGCAGCATCAGTGTCGTTTTCTCCGGTGGCTATACCCCTGGTGCAGGCCATGGATTCGATCTGCTCGATTGGAGCGGTGTCACGGGCCTGAGCACCAGCCTGCTCAATCTCAGCACGGCCGGTTTTGATCCATCGTGGGTCTGGGACACGTCCCTCTTCACGACAAACGGCACCATTGCCATCACCGTGATCCCGGAGCCAAAGCGCGCCGTCTTGCTGGCGGCGGGTCTCGGTTGGCTCATGAGCCGGCGGCACCGTCCTGGAGCATGTCGCGCAGCAGGGTCTCGAACTTCTCCGCCATGCGGACGGAGGTAAACTCCGAGCGTACCCGGCTCATCCCGGTTTTGACGAGCTGATCGCAGCGTTCGCTGTCGAGAAGCAGGGATTCGAGCGCGTCGGCCAGGGATTCGACGCTGTCAGGCTCGCACAAGATGCCGCCACCGGTGGCCTCAATGAGTTCGGGGAAGGCACCGTGGCGCGGCTGCACGACCGGCACACCGCTGGCAATGGCCTCGATGACGTAGAGACCGAAGGCCTCGCCATAGGTCGCAGGCACGCTAAAGACGGTCAGATCACGGAAGAAGTGGACCTTGTCCTTGAAATCGACATTTGGCCGCCACTCGACGCGTTCGGCGCAGCCGGCCTGCCGAAGTTTCTCCTGCAATCCGGCGATGTATTTCTCGTCCACGGGCGTTTTGGCCCCGCCGACGAGCAGTTTCAGACGCGGCACGCGGTTGCGCTTCACCAGCAGGATGAAAGCATCCACGAGGGTGGTCAGGCCCTTGCCGTGGATCATGCGTGCGAAGTAGCCGATCGTGGGCCAGTTCGGGTCCGGCGCGGCGGTGGTGAAACTGGTGGCCTCGATGCCATTGTGGATGACCTGCATCTGCTCCGGCGCGGCGTCGAGGCGCGCCCGCATGACATCCGCGTAGAACTGGCTCGGTGCGACAAAGCGGCGCACGCTGCGCGCGTTCTGCCGCATGGCCTCCCAGCACTGCTCGCGATATGGGTCAGGCAGTGTGTCGAGAAAGCTGTCCTCGCCCTGGAGGGAACACACCACGGGAATGCCCAGTTCCTTTTGAATGGTCGGTGCCAGGCCCATGAGCAGGCTGTTTGAGAGCGAGACAGCATCGAAGCGCCCCTCGCCACGGATCCATTCGATGAGTTTTCGCCATTCACCCCACTGGCGCCCCTCCGCGCCCAGCAGGCTGCCCAGAGTCATCTCGCCGAGGGACCTGGGGCTTGTCATGCCCATGCGCTTTGCCGCCATGAGGAGCTTTTGCGGGCTGTTGAGCCAGCGGTGCACAAATCGCGGCAGCTTATGAAACCAGGTGAATTTCTGCTGCAAGTAGAGGGAGATGCCACCGATCTGCACCGGCAGCTCCTTGGCCCCAAACTCCCTGTCCGTCACCAGCGGCAGGTACAACGGCGCCATGAGCGCGTCATGGCCGCGCGCGCGCAGTGCCTTGATGAGCGCATGGTCGCGCAGGCAGCTTCCACAGTGGAAATTGCCGGTGCCGGGGGTGAGGTGGAGGATTCGCATGGGATGGGGACGAACAACGCATGCGAGGCAGAATTTCCACCCCGAAATGCGCCCAAATGGCGGAAACTCCGCCCTTGACCGTCCCTTGACAGCCAAGCCATGACGGCGAAGCGAGAGAGCATGTCCGTTTTCCAGCTCAACCCCGAATTTCACCCGCGCGGCGACCAGACGCAGGCCATCGCGAAGCTGGTGAAGTCCGTGCGGGCCGGAAACCGGCATCAGACGCTGCTCGGCGTGACGGGCAGCGGCAAGACCTTCACGATGGCGAATGTGATCGCGGAGATCGGCAAGCCGGCGCTGGTGTTCTCGCACAACAAAACGCTCGCCGCGCAGCTCTACTCGGAGTTCAAGAACTTCTTCCCGGACAACGCAGTGGAGTATTTCGTGAGCTACTTCGACTACTACCAGCCGGAGGCCTACATCCCGCGCACGGACACCTACATCGAGAAGGACTCGAACGTGAACGATGAGATCGAGCGCCTGCGCCTTTCCAGCATGGGCGCGCTGCTCACGCGGCGTGACACCATCGTGGTGGCCAGTGTGAGTTGCATTTACGGCTTGGGCTCGCCGGAGGACTACGAGGGCATGATGGTGCCGCTTCACACCGGGAAGCAAATGACCCGCGAGGAACTGCTCACGAAGCTCGTGGACATGCTCTACGAGCGAAACGACTACCAGCTTCAGCGCGGCAAATTCCGCGCCCGCGGCGATGTGATCGAGGTGGTGCCCGCCTACCTCGAAAATGAGGCCATCCGCATCGAGTTCTTCGGCGATGAGATCGACCGCATCAGCGCCGTGGACGTGCTCACGGGCACGGTGACGCTGAAACTGCCCAGCTACACGATTTTTCCGGCGAAGCAGTTCGTCACGCCCGGCGACAAGCTGCGCAAGGCCATCGTGAAAATCCGCGAGGAGCTCGACGAGCGCGTGGCGTGGTTTGAGAAGGAGGGAAAGCTGCTTGAGGCCCAACGCATCAAGATGCGCACGCAGTATGACATCGAAATGATGCAGGAGATGGGCTTCTGCCAGGGCATCGAGAACTACAGCCGCCATCTCACGGGTCGCGAACCGGGCGCGACGCCGGGCACGCTGCTCGATTTCTTCCCGGAGCCGCCGATTGTCTTCGTCGATGAAAGCCACGCCACCATCCCGCAGATCGGCGGCATGTATGAGGGCGATAAATCTCGCAAAACCGTGCTCGTGGAGCATGGCTTCCGCCTGCCGAGTGCGCTCGACAACCGCCCGCTGCGTTTCGAGGAGTTCATGGGCAAGGTGGGGCAGCTTGTTTATGTGAGCGCCACGCCGGCCCGCTTTGAGATGGAAAACAGCGTCGTGGGCAACACGGGCTACATTCCGAACAAAAAGCCCGATGACGGCATTCCAGCCGCGCAGCCCGGCAAGGCCATCCGCGTGAGCGGAAGCAGCGAACCGGTCGAGAAGTTCGATGTGACGACGCCGAAGCGTCCGCTCGTTGTCGAGCAGATCATCCGGCCCACGGGCCTGCTCGACCCGATCATCACCATCAAGCCGCTGAAGGGCCAAATTGACGAAACGATCGAACTTTGCCGTCAGCGCATCGAAAAAGGCGAACGCGTTTTGGTCACCACGCTCACCAAACGCACCGCGGAGGACCTCACGGACTATTTGCGCAACTTGAACCTCAAGGTGCGCTACCTGCACAGCGACATCGACGCCATCGAACGCGTCGAAATCCTCCGCAGCCTGCGCAAAGGCGATTGCGACGTGCTGGTGGGCATCAACTTGCTCCGCGAAGGCCTCGATTTGCCGGAGGTGAGCCTCGTTTGCATCCTCGACGCGGACAAAGAAGGTTTCCTGCGCAGCGAGACATCGCTCATTCAGACCGCAGGCCGTGCGGCACGACATGTCGCCGGTGAGGTGGTGCTCTTCGCGGACATTCAGACTCAAAGCATCCAGGGCCTGCTTAATATCAGCAGCTATCGCCGTCAGGTGCAGATCGAGCACAACGAGAAGCACGGCATCACGCCGCAGACCGTGCGTCGCGCCGTGCAGGAGAGCCTGCACATCCTCGGCAAGGCGAAGGAGGTCGAAGAGAGCGTCGTCCGCGAGGGCGGCGGCGATTTCGCCGTCACGGAGACCATCCGCGAACTCGAACAAGAAATGGCCGAAGCGGCGATGAAGCTCGAATACGAGCGTGCGGCTCTTTTGCGTGACCAGATCCGCGAGCTGAAAAAGCGCGCTGGTCTGAGCGCCGACGACAGCGGCACGATCCCGCCGCGCAGGGAGGTCAAATACGGCAAGCCGAGGCGCGGAGGAGGGAAGCGGTGATGCAGGCAGATTCGCGCATTCACCCGCTTGCCTCCGCCGTTCCCGCGTGGTACCTCAACGCCCTCGCATGACCCCCAACCAGATTCTGAACGCCCTCGGCCCCGAAATGCAGATGCAGCTCCTGCGCTACATGCAGGATGAGCAGCGCGCGGCTTACAAAGCCATCATCAACACCCTCGCACCGCAGCGGAAGCTGCGCCCGGTTTTCATCTTCGAGAAGTCGAAGGAAAAACAGGCCGGGTGGCTGCTGGACCAGCTCCGCCTGCGCACGAACGAGGGCATCACGGAGCAGATTTTCCAGATCTGGCTGCTCAAGGGCAACGCGCAGATGCTCATCACCTTCCTCGACACCGTGGGCATCGGTCACGACGGCAAGGGCGAGATCGCCGAGCTGCCAAAGGAGATCACCGATGAGAAGGCCGAGGAGGCTGTGACCGCGCTCATGGCCGCGCATCCGGCGAAAAACGTGGCTGTGTACCTGGCGATGTTCCAGATGCAGCGACCGGGAGGGTGGCCCGCGATCACCAAGGCCATCGAGGCACGGCCCGAGCTGAAACTGGCCTGAAAAGCCGATGCTCGAAGACCTCCAACAAGCCATCTGGAACACCGGGGCCCATTTGGAGAGCCTTCGGCATGAAAACGGCCACTGGGAGGGCCATTTGAGCTCCAGCGCGCTTTCCACCGCCACGGCGGTTGTGGCGCTGCATCTCGTCGATGGGTTAAAACACGCTGATTTCGTTCAACGAGGTCAAAACTGGCTCCGCGAGCATCAAAACGCTGATGGTGGCTGGGGAGACACGACGATCAGCAAGAGCAATCTTTCGACGACATTGCTTTGTTGGAGCGCTCTCCATCTAAGCGGTGCTCCCCCGCCTCCATCTGCCAGCTCATGGATCACTCAACGTGTCGGCTCGCTGGAGCCTCGGGCCATCGCAGCGGCGGTGATCGCGCGCTACGGTAAGGACAAGACCTTCAGCGTGCCCATTCTCATGCTGTGCGCCTTGTGCGGCACGCTGGGGGAAAAACCGTGGAGGCATGTGCTGGCACTCCCCTTTGAACTGGCCGCGCTGCCGCGTTCGTGGTTCGGCGCGGTCGGACTGCCGGTGGTGAGCTACGCTTTGCCAGCGCTGATCGCCATCGGACATCTGCGCTTCCAAAAATGCCCGCCCGCTTGGTGGAATCCGCTGCGATGGATTCGCGCGCTTGCCTGGAAACGGGTGAGGCCGATGCTGAAGACGCTGCAACCCTCCAGCGGCGGTTATCTGGAGGCCACGCCGCTGACGAGCTTTGTGACGATGGCGCTGGCCGGTGCGGGCGACGCGCATCATCCCTGCGTGCCGCTGGCGGTCGGGTTCCTCATGCAATCCATGCGCGAGGACGGCGCGTGGCCCATCGACACGAATCTGGCCACCTGGGGCACCACGCTGTCGATTCGCGCGGGAGCGGAGCATGATGCGCGTGCGCTCGACTGGCTCCTGGCGCAGCAGTATCGCGAGGTTCATCCCTTCACGAATGCCGCGCCCGGTGGCTGGGCGTGGACGGACCTGCCCGGCGGCGTGCCAGATGCGGACGACACGTCCAGTGCTCTTGTGGCGTTGAAAAAGCTTGGCCACCCATGCGACGAGCGCATTCACGCCGGTGTGAAATGGCTGCTCGACCTGCAAAACCGCGACGGCGGCATTCCCACCTTCTGCCGCGGCTGGGGCGCGCTGCCCTTTGACCGCAGCACGCCGGAGATCACCGCGCACGCGCTGCTGGCGTGGTGGACGTGGATGGACGAGCTGCCTGCCGCGCTGCGACAGCGGGTCGTGAAGGCAACGGAGCGTGCGCTGCTCCATCTGGAGCACGTGCAGCGCGCGGACGGCTCGTGGATTCCGCTGTGGTTTGGAAACGAGCACACGCCGGACGAAAACAACCCTGTCTATGGCACCGCGCAGGTCGTGAACCATCTCTGCGGCCACGAGCAACTCGCCACACAGGCACACCGGCTCGTCGAAAGCGGTCGCGACCACCTGCTGGGTGCGCAAAAGTCCGACGGTTCCTTCGGCGGTGACGCGGACGCGCCATCGAGCATCGAGGAGACCGCCGTGGCGCTTCACGCGCTGGCTTTGTCCCGGAGCGCGGACACGCCCGTGCGCAGAGCCTCACAATGGCTCCTCGCCACCACCAAAAACGGCACGCATTTCCCAACCTCGCCCATCGGGCTGTACTTCGCGCGTTTGTGGTACCACGAGCAGCTTTATCCGGTGATCTGGACGCTCCAGGCCCTGCGCGCGGCGATCACGGCGCACGCGTGACGCGCAGACGCACGAAACGCCTGCCGCCAGGTCCCGCAGGCAGCGTGGCGGTGACGGTCTGGATGAGGCCGTTGTCATGGACGATGGTCTCCACGACGCCGGCGGTGCTCCAGGCCAGCAGCAGGTCGTCCGTCCATTCAACTTGATAGGAGATCTCGGCCATGGCCTGCTTGTTGCGTGTGTAGGTGAAGTATAGGAGGCCGGAGTCGTCCATGGGGGCTAGTTCGCCGGGTTCCTCGTCCGGCGCGCCGGGGGTGCCTGTGGTGGCGAATTCGAGCAAGTTGGGCACGCCGTCGTCATCGTCGTCAGCGTCGTCGGCGGCAGCGCCGGTATTGGCGGTGGTGCCGAAGTGGGTCTGGCGCCAGCTTGTGATGGGGACGCCGCCAGTGCCGCGCAGCTCGATGTCGAAGGTGTTTTCGTCGGCGTCGTTGCTGGCGATGTAAATGGCGGCGGTTTTGGCCCCGGCGGACAGGGGCGTGAAGGTGACGCTGAAGGTGGCGGTGCCGCCTGGGTTGACGGAGTTGCTGCTAAGAGCGCTGAAGGCGAAATCGGGGGGATTGGAGCCGTCTTCGATGATGAAGAGGCCGGTGAGGGGCGCGGTGCCTGTGTTGCGGATGGTGAAGGTGCGCACGGTGTTGTTTGCGGGCAGCGCGGCTCCGAAATCGACGAAGCCAGTGTTGTCGCTGAGGCTGTGGTTCGGATCACGCTCGACGACGATCTCGGGACCAGCCGCGCCGCCGGGCGTGAAGACCACCTGGTCGAGCCAGGCTTTGTCGAGGCCACCGAAGCCGATCTCGTCCTTGTCGTAGGACCAGCGGAGCGTCTTCGGGCCGGCAGGAATGGTACGTGTGGCCTGCACCCAGTCCTGTTCCCCGGTGATGGAGCCGGAAGGAGATTCGTCGATGGTGAAGGCGAGTCTGTCCCAATTCGGCTCGCAGGAGACCTTCCACCAGAAGGTGAGGGTGCCGGGCCCCATGACGTCAACTTCGACGTAAGACTGCTGATTGTTGCCGGTGGTGCCGCTGATGGCGCTGTCCGTGCCGTCATGCGAAAGCGAGGTGATACCCGTCCAGGCCAGCCCACCAGCGCTCGTCCGCCAGTTGAGGCCGGTGGTGTCGAGCGCGTCGGGGAGGGAGACGGCGGTGTTGCCTGCGATGACGATCTCATCAAGCCACACACGGTCGTTGATGGCGGTGCTGTTGGAGTACTTGTAATACTCCCAGCGCAGGGTGTGCGTGCCTGGGCCGAAATTCTGCGCCACGGGCGTCCAGTCCTGCACGCCGGAGATGTAGCTGAGGTCGTCGCCGTCGATGCTGAAGGTGAAATTGTCCTGAAACTCGGCGTTGGCGGATTTCCACCAAAAGGTGACGCTGCCGGGGCCGGTGACGGTGGTCTCGATGAAGGCGGTCTGGTTGAGGCCGAGGGGGCGGTTCATGATGGCGTCCGTGTTGTCATGCGCGGGACCGGCGGGATTCTGCGCCATGAAGCCGACGAAGGGCGCGTCGCCACCTGTGGTCCAGGTGCGACCGGGCGTGTCGAGCGCGATATCGAACGCGGCGGGCGCGAGCACGCTGAGGGTGGCGGTGCGGCTGGTGGCGCTGTCGTGCGGATTGGTGACGACACAGTCGAACTGGCCGGCATCACCCATGACGAGTGAGCCGATGGTGAACTTGTCCGAGGTGGCTCCGGAGATGTTCACAGGGATGCCGCTGTCGTATTTCCGCCACTGGTAGCCGGTGGCGAGCGTGCCGGAGTTGATGACTTTCATCTCCAGCGCGTCTCCAGCGATGAGCACCTGATCGCGCGGATACACGGGGTCGAGCGTGACGGGGATGGTGGTGTCCGGGATGTTGTAGTAGCGGTCGAGGTAGGGCTGCTGTCCGCTGAATCCCTGGCGCAGGAGACAGATGTCGCCGGTGTCGGCCATGAGGTCGATGATCTGGTCGTAATTGGTATCGAATGCCAGGTCGAACTGCGTGTCGCCCGCGCGGCTGATCTTCACCAAATGCGCGGTGAGCGTGGTGGTGCCGGTGTAGAGGATGCCGACGGCTGATCCGCCCGGGAAGGTGAAGAGCTGGGCAATGCCGCCGCCCTGGATGATGGGCCGCGCCCACTTCAAAGCACCGGCGGGAGTGAAAAAGGCGGCCATGCCAGAGTTGTCGATGGTCATGACGCCGTCGGCACCCGCGTCGATGGACACGACCATGTCTCCGGCCTCCGGTGTGCGCGGAGGGCCAAAGGCACGCCATTGGAAGGCGAGGTTGTTGTCGAATTTGAGCATCTCCTGGCGTCCGTGGTCGGTTTCCGAGCGGATGCCGCCCATGAAGCGCCCTGCGACGTAGAGATTGCCCGCCGGATCGGTGGCGAGACGCTCCCAATGCTCCGGAAAGTCACAGGTGTCCGTGACATGAGTGGCGAGCGTCACGCCGGCGGGCGAGAGCTTGCGGATGATGCGGCGCACCTCCGGCGCCTGCGGCTGGCCCCAGCCGGTGTAGCGCTCCGTTTCGATGCTGGCGAGGAAGACATTCCCCGCGGCATCTCCGGCGAAATCCACCGGTGCGCTCTCAAAGTGGTCCGGATGGGCTTCTACCTGTGTGTCCACCATGCCGAAGACTTTCCGATAACGCACATCGCCGTCGGTTTCGACTGCTGCCATGGCCATCGTGACGCTGTAGGAGCCGCCACCACCGTAGTTGGTGTGGATGCTGAAGAGCAGCCCCAGTGTGCCGTCCGGCAGCCAGTCCATGCGTTTGAGCGTTGGAGCGGCGATGTAGGCCGGATCATTTTCGATTTCAGGAATGAAGCGCGCCCAGACAAAGGCGCCCGCAGGCGTGTATTTCACCAGCACGGCCCGGGCGCTGACGTTGGACTGGTAGAGCGCATACAGATTACCTGCGGAGTCGGTTTTGAGCGCCCCGATCGCGGAGACGTCCGAGTCCTCATCCCTCCACGCCGAGCTGCCGAGGCGCTGCACCACCACGGCGGCGGTGCCTTGGCCTGGAACCGACGGGTTGAGGCTGGACGCGATGTAGTACGGCCCGGTGGGGGTTCCGGCGAGCTTCTGTGCGTGAGCGAATCGCGTATCCTCCGGCAGGATCAGCGGATTGAGCGGATTGAAGGAGGAGGCGTTGTTCCCGCCGAGCGCGCTGGTGGGGAAAGGCGGCACCTGCAGCGGCTGCAACGGCATGTTCTCAAACGCAGGCGGGATGTACTCCGGGTGATGATCGACCGTGAAGGGCCGCGTGAGCGTCGTTTCATTGCCGGCCAGGTCCGTCGCCACCGCGATGACCTCGTAGGAGCCGTTGATCATGCAGTGCGTGCCGTCCCAGCCCGGCCTGGGCTGGTGACCGGCGAATTTCCAGCTCGTGGGACCGTTGTCCGCAGGGAAGGTGCCGTCGAGATCGATGTCCGGGCCGAAGAAAAAGAATTCTTCCTTCCACATCTCGCCGTTCCAGAACCTCTCCGGCATGAAGCCATCGATGTTTCGTTTCAGGCGGAAGGAAACCGTCACCGCCCCCGAGCTGTCGTAGGCCGTGCCGTTGATCCAGTTGGCCGGCAGCGGCGAGGCGTCGATGGTGGTGCCGGGAGCAGGGCTGGTCAGCACCAGTTGCGGCGGCGTGGCATCAAGCGTGAAGATCACCTGGTTGTTGCCTGGCAGGCCGCCTGCGACGACGGCGTTCGTGTAGTTTTGGTTATCTGTCACATGGGCGCTGACGGAGTAAATGCCATCACCAACAGGCAGTTGAGCTCCAGCAGTGGTGCCTGGATACACCCAGGTGTTGTCTGGCAGAATGTCCGCATAGACAGTGGTTGGGGAACTCACCCAACTGTCCCCATCCCAGTACTGCCCATCGAGGTTGATGTTTAGGGAGACGCGATTGCCATTCGCAAAACCAGCCCCCGCAGAATCGCTCACTGTCCCTGCAAGCGTCCAGCCCGCCTTGTGCAGCCCGTTGTGCGTGACACTGGTGACAGCGACCTCGGGAAGATAACCCACACGAAAGGAAACAGTGACTCCATTCGTCCCGGCAGGCACCTCCCTGTTCCGTATGTAGGTTTGTATTTGATAGGAGCCAGCGGGAAGATCGGAGCCGCTGGGAAGCCCGTAAGTGGCACCGCCGGGCTGCGCCACAATCTTTGGAGCATCCCAGCGATGCGTGGACTCTTCATAGCTTCCGGCCAGCGGTGTCTGCGTCTCGCTCCATTCCAGGCCAGTCCACGAGAGGAACCCTCCGGGCACCGCGCGGAGGATATAAACGTCAAGGCCGCCGATACTGGTTTGCGGATCCTCGGCGTTCCCCCACACTGCAGGCAGAGAGCCGCCAGGCTCGATGATGCTGCCAGCCAGCGGTGAGGCGACGGACAGAATCGGCACCGAAGTGTCAGCGGGTATGCGGGTGACATTTCGGGACTCGTTATTGGTGTTGCCTGCCGTGTCAGCCGACTCGCAAAAAACAGAATACAGGTGACCGTCCTGCATGTCCGCCCGTCCCGGCATGCGCTGGCCTGTGGGGATTTTCGGCCGCCAGGCGTCTCCTTCCATGGTCGTTTGAAAAACGTGTCCATTGCCTTCATAGCTGACCCAGTCCGTTCCGTTCCAAGTCGTGGATTCAGTGAGATCCTTGATGATGAAGGCGGCACCTAGGAATTCCAACGCATCCCCTGCGGTTCCATGAATGTCCGTCAAGTCGATGACGCTCGAAGGCAGTTCCAGCGTCAGTGTAGGATCCGTGTTGTCGAGCAGGAACCATTGGTCCTCCCAGGGAGACTCGTTGCCGGCATTATCAACCGCCTTCGCCTGGATGCGATAACCTCCGTCGGGCAGCGTGTTGAGCGGATTCATGTACACGGCCCAGTTGTTCAAGGAGGTCGTGAGCGGCTTTTCGTGGGCCGCTGCATTGAACGGCCCGGCCGTGTCTTCAAATTTCCGATCACCCCAATTGTACCAGCGTTCCTGCCAATCGTGGACAACCACGCGAACACTCGCCAGACCCGAGGTCTGTGATGTGCCGTCACCCGCAGTTCCGGTCAATGTGGGGAGAGTCTGAAATTTCTCGTTCGTCGCACCTGTGGTGATATCGACTGTGGGCGGGGTGCTTTCGGCAACAATCGCGGAGAAATTCTGCTGGGTGAGGTCAATTCCCGTGCTCAACGCGACCGTGATCGAAGGAGGTGAAAACGTGTATCCCGGCAACTCCGGGGTGAACGTGTAGGTGCCGGTGGGCAGCCCCTCGAACTTAAAATACCCCACTTCGTCCGCACTGCGCGGCGTTTCCTTGGTCAGCCTCATGCGGGCGACGGTGTCCACCACATTACCGGCACCGGTCAGACGCATCTTGGCTGAGACACCGAGTCCCACACCGTTGAGCCTCACAAAGCCTGAGATGCTGTTTGGCAGACCATACTCGCTCTGGATGCCGACGCGGTCCCACGGACTCAAATAGCCGTATGCACCCACCGAGCGGTATTCCTCGGCATGTCCGATAATCACCGGGTTAAGATAGGTTTCCTGGGTGCCGTCCTTGCCAAACCAAGTCTCGCGCCCCATCCTCCCGAGGTACGACACGTTCTTGGGGTGCAAGGTGTAGGTGGTGGTGAACCATGGCGCGGCAAAAGCAGACTCATGATAATGCATGAGCGACAGATAGTCGTAAACTTCCGTGTGCTTCGTGGTGTTTTCTCTGGTGAAATTGATCTGCGTTCCGGTCAAGGCGTGCCACCACCAGCAATCGACAAATTGGTCCCGATCAGACCGCTGATGTTCATGCGCCAGACCGAGAGCATGACCCAGTTCGTGCAGGATGATGCGGTCCTCCCAGTTGTCGATCCATAGAGGCTGGGCACCACCGGACTTGGCCACCCACGAGAAATTGACACCAGGCAGCCTGGTCTCCGAGATGAACACATAGTCTGCTTCAGTGGTACGCTTGACGAAATTGATGTTCGCTGCCTTCTGCCAGCCGCGCATTACCTTTTCCGCCTGCTTTTTGTGTTCATCCGTGGGCTCATAATGCACGAGGGTCGTAGTGGCATCCCACGCGTAAGGCACCACTCCGTTAGTCCATCGCAATGCTCCATTAAAGTCGAATGCGGCACTGAAGGCAGATGCAGGCAGAAAGAAGGGCAAAATGGCGGCGAGGGCGGAAAAACGGGTCGTATTCATGATGAGACAAAGGATGTGGGTTGCCTTCCTTTCCCGCCGGGCGCAGGGTTGTTTCAGAAAATCGGCGGATTCTACCTTCTGATGAGCCAGTCTGACAAGACATCCCTTTCCCCCTTCCCGGCCACCCGCTGGACGCTCATCCGCCGGGTGCAGAAGGGCGGCGAAGAGGAGGCGGCACGGGCGATGGAGGAGATCTGCCGCCAGTACTGGTATCCGATCTATGCCTTCGCCCGCCGCGGCGGCTTCAGCGCGGAGGATGCGGAGGACCTCACCCAGACCTTCTTCCAGCGTCTCATCTCCAGCGAGACGATCCAGGCCGTTCAACAGGAAAAAGGCCGGCTGCGCACCTTCATGCTGGCACTGCTCAAACGCGTCATCGCCAACCATTTCCGCCGAGAGGGAGCGGAAAAGCGCGGCGGATCCCGCCAGGCCACCCTTTCCTTCCACGATGTGCAGGCAGAGGACCGCTACATACGCGAGCTGGCGGACATCCACGATCCGGACACGCTTTTCGACCGCGCCTGGGCCCACGGCATCCTCGCGGCGGCGGAAAAAAGCCTGCGTCACGACTACGCGAAGGCTGAAAACCTCGATTCCTTCGAGCAATTGCGCCAATTTCTCCCCTTGGGTGACAACGCCACGCCTTATGCTGACGCCGCGAAGCGCCTCGGCATCGCCGAGCCCACCCTGCGCCTGCAAATCCACCGCATGCGCAAGCGCTATGGAAAGCTCATCGAAGAAGCAATCGCGGAGACGGTGGGCAGCCTCGAGGAAGTGAAGGAGGAGCTGGGGCACCTCATGGCTGTGGTGGGTGGTGGGGCGTGGATGGCCACGCCTGTCACCTGAAGCCTATCCTCCCGGTCCGCTCACCACGCACTGCGGGAGCGCGAGTTTCAGCTCTTTAACCGCTGTGTCGCTGATGTTCGTGCGGATGCCTAGCCCCAGGCCCTTGAGCTTCTTCAGCGTCTTGAGCCTCAGCAGCCCGGCATCGGTGATCTTCACCGCGCCAAGCAAGGAGAGAGACTCCAGGCCGGTGAACTTGGCGATCTCGGCCAGGCCCGCGTCGTCGATATCGGGGCAGTCATTGAGGAGCAGAGAGCTGAGTTTGCGCTTGTTCTTGAAGGCGGTAAGGCCGCTGCCGGTCATGCCGCCCCAGCCTTCCAGGCGCAGTGAATTGAGATTCACGAGTTCCCCGAGTGAGGCGAGCTGCGCATCGGTGAGCGGACGAATTTTCCCGGGCATGGCCTTGAAAACAAGCGTGCCCAGCCGTGTGAGCGGCCTCACACCAGCGAGCACCTCGGCGCTCTCGGCCGCGTAAATGCGCAGGTCATAGAGGCGCGTCTGGCGGGCGAGCAGTTCCAGGTGCTCTCGCACCCCGTCGTCCATCGGCAGCGGGCCGATGCGTATCCTTGAGAGCACGATGGGGGCTGCGGGCAGCTCGCTGACTCGGCGAAAATTGCGCATGCTGCCCTCGATCATCACGTCGGGCACCTTGTGCTCCTCGTGCGAGGGTTCACTGGACAAGGGCAGGGTGAGCAGCCATGCGACGAGCTTGCGCGCATCGCTGTCCGCCGTGGCAGATACTTCATCCCACTCCACCACATAGCCGCATCGGTTGGAGTAATGCACCGGCGACCACGCGGAGAGGGAGCCGCCACCGCCGTTGTTGTGCTGGCGAAGACGCGGCACCCGCGCGGGCGGCGCTTTGACCACCGACCAGCAGGTGTACTCAAAAGGCTCTCCGGTGACCCATTCCCAGCCTCCTCCGGACGCCGCAGGTCTCCCGCCGATCCACCAGCCACGCTCGCTCAGGGATGGCTTGCCTTGCGACGGCAGATGCTTGGAAAACTGGGTCCACAGCCAGTGGTTCTCCTCCGCGCTCGTCAGCGAGGCCAGATGGCCGCCGAGGCTCGCTGCGTTTGCCTCCGCCTCTGTCCAGGTGAACGCACCGGGGATGTACTGGTAACGGTGACCGCGGAATTCTGCCGGTGCGATCACCGGCGGGACCGTCCCATGTTCTTCCTCCACCACCGGCCCGCGTGTCCAGATCGAGCCGCCCGCCACGATCGCCGCCGCCGCGCCAAGGCCTGCCATCCATCGCCGGTGCGCGCGTGGACGCTCGACAGGCACCATGCGTGTCTCGGGCAGCGGCACGAGCGCGCGGAGGTTGCCCAGCGCCTCCAGGTGTCCTCGGAACTCTGCCACCGTCTGAAATCGCTCCTCGCGATCTTCCTCGAGCGCCTTGCAGATCAGCTCGTCCCAGCGCGGATCGAGCCCCGGAATCTTTTCAGACGGCAGCTTGAACATCCCGCGCGGAACCGCGCCCGTCAGCATCTCGTACAACACGATGCCCAGGGAATAAATGTCCGCGCGATGGTCCGCCGTGCTTGCTTTGGAAAACACCTCCGGGGCCGCGTAGCCCTGGCTGCCCATCGACGTGCTGGAGAGCGTCAAAGAGGCCGTCGTCGGGTCGTCAATCTTCGCCAGGCCAAAATCCGCCACCTTCACCTGCCCGCCTTCGCTCAACAGGATGTTTGATGGCTTGATGTCACGATGCACCACCCCTTGCTCGTGCGCGAACGCCAGCGCATCGCACACCGCCAGCGCGATCCGCACGGCTTCCTCCGTCCGCAGCCGTCCCTCTGCCTCGATTCGCTTCGCCAGATCCTCCCCCTCGACGAACTCCATCACATAAAACAAACGCCCGTCTTCCATCTCACCGAAGTCATGCACTGGCACGATGTTTGGATGGCTCAGCCGCGCCATCGCCTGTGCCTCCACTTTAAAGCGTGCCGCGAAATCCAGCCCGCTTGATGACGAGTGCGCTGAGAGCAGCTTCACCGCCACGATCCGGTTTAACGACCGCTGGCGGGCCTTGTACACCGTTCCCATCCCGCCACGCCCGAGGAAATCGAGCACGTCGTATTGCCGCAGCACATCGCGCACCTCATCCGGGGCGGACAAGGGCCCGGTAAACTCGGATGAAGAAGTGCGGGCGGATTCCATGTTGCGGGATGCCGGAGGCATCAAAACGGGCAAGTATCACCAGCGCAACAGCAACTTCCGCCCAGCGCGGATCAGGTGCAGCACGGGCAGGGCTGTACCAAATGGCCCGGGGCCACCTCTCTCAGGCCCAGGGCCATCTTCGTGCTCTCCTCCCATCGCGGATGCCGCATGCGATGCCCGAAGGCGCAACCGGCAGGCGGATTGATCGGGGAGGGCACATCGCCCTTCAGCAACTGGCGCTCGCGGCGCTTCGCCGGGTCGGCGACCGGAATCGCGTCGAGCAGCGCCTTCGTGTAAGCGTGGCGCGGATTCTTATAAAGTTCGGCCGCGGGGGCGATTTCGACGATCTTGCCGAGATACATCACCGCCACGCGGTCGCTCATGTGCTGCACGACGCTCAGGTCATGGGCGATGAAGAGGTAGGCGAGGCCAAAGTCACGCTGGAGCTCCAAAAGCAGGTTCAAGACCTGCGCCTGCACCGAGACGTCGAGCGCGGACACCGGCTCGTCGCACACGATGAGCTTCGGCTTCAAGGTGAGCGCCCGTGCGATGCCGATGCGCTGGCGCTGGCCGCCGCTGAACTCGAAGGGGTAACGGTGCGCCGCATCGGCGGACAAACCGACCCGTTTAAGCAGCTCGGCAGCCCATTCACCGCGCTCGGCACGCGTGCCCATCTTTTGAATGATGAACGGCTCCTCCAAAATCTGCCCGATGGTGTGGCGCGGGTTCAGCGACTCCGCCGGGTCTTGGAACACCATCTGCATCTCGCGGCGGATCGTGCGGAGCGCTCCCTGCGACTGCCGGGAGATGTCGTGGCCGTTGAATTCGATGCTGCCTTCCGTCGGCCGGAGCAGCCGCACGACCGATTTCGCCACGGTGGACTTCCCGCAGCCACTTTCGCCGACAAGACCGAGCGTCTCGCCTGCCTTCAGTTCAAAACTAACGCCATCCACTGCCTTGCACGTTGCCTTGGTCGTGTAAAACACGCCGCCACGCACGGGAAAATGCATCTTGAGGTTCTTGACGGTGAGCAGGCTCATGAGGTGAGGCCGAGTTTTGATCTCCAGCCTTCATCTGGAGTGAAAATGATGATGTCGATGGGGATGACCCAGTCACCCGCTTTCACGAAGTTGCCATCATGGCAGTCCATGGCTGCTTGATCTCTGGAGGGGCTGTAATAACACTCTGGAAGAGCTGTTGGCTGAAACCCAAATTGCCTCAGACACTCGCTGATTTCGTCGTCTGTGGGTACTTCTCCGGTGAGCCATGCTTGAGATACGACAAGACTTGATCCACTGGCTGATTGCATCACCCCTTCGAACTCCACCGTGTCGCCAAAGATCTCGTTTTGGAGATGCCACCGCTCGAGGTAGTCCAGGGGCAGGGCAGGAACAGCTTCTCCATCCAGATAGCCGAGGCCGCACGAGCCCGTGTTGGTCACCTTGATGGCACGCTGCCGTGATTCATCGTAATAGACCCGATGTTCCTGGCCGGAGGCCGTGGGCTGAGTCCAACGATCTCCAGAAATCAGTTTGCCAGAGGCTTTTGCCCATTCAACGAGCTGCTTGAACTGCTCCTCGCGCTGGCTCTTTCGGACCTCACCGCCTGATGACGCTCCACCTGGGCCCGCGCCTGAGCGGAGGTGACGAATGGCTGATTCAAGCGTGCTTGGCGCATTTGTTCGGCGAGGGTCTTCATGAGGCTGAGAATATGGGGGTTCGTCTGAAATGGCAAGCCCGGCGGCAAAGCAGGCGCAGGCCTCGACGCCGTGTCCGCTGCCGCATTCTTTCCAAGGCTGGCGTTGGCTCAGAA
The DNA here is from genome assembly GCA_015075365.1 of Verrucomicrobiaceae bacterium. GTDB lineage: Bacteria > Verrucomicrobiota > Verrucomicrobiia > Verrucomicrobiales > Verrucomicrobiaceae > Prosthecobacter. The sequence continues at coordinate 633,402 of JABTUN010000001.1, read as the reverse complement.
CGTCGTCGCTGTGCTTGTTCGGGCAGCGGGCGGCGAAGCGGCAGCCCTCGGGCATGTCTTTGAGGCCGGGGACCATGCCGGGGATGACCGGAAGCGGTGTTTTCGGCGGGTGATCGAGCTTCGGCAGGCACTGGATGAGGCCCTGCGTGTAGGGGTGCAGTGGTTTGGCGAAGATCCCGCCCACCGGGCCGCGTTCGACGATGCGGCCGGCGTACATGACGGCCACATCATCGCAAGTTTCAGCGACGACGCCGAGATCGTGCGTGATGAGGATCACGGCCATCCCGGTCTCGCGTTGCAGGCGCTTGATGAGGTCGAGAATCTGCGCCTGCACGGTCACATCGAGCGCGGTGGTGGGCTCGTCGGCGATGAGGACTTTCGGATGGCAGGAGAGAGCGATGGCGATCATCACCCGCTGCCGCATGCCGCCGCTGAGCTGGTGCGGATACTCGTTCACGCGCTGGTCCGGCGCGGGGATGCCGACCCATTCCATGAGTTCGACCGCGCGCCGCAGCGCCTTGTCCGTCGGCATGGGCTCGTGGAGCTGGATGGCCTCGATGATCTGTCTGCCGACGCGATGCACGGGATTCAGCGCCGTCATCGGCTCCTGGAAGATCATGGCGATGTCGTTTCCGCGAATCTTCCGCATTTCTTCAATCGGTAGCCTGGTCAAATCGCGGCCTTCGAGCAGCGCTTCACCGGCCAGGATGCGTCCGGCGGGCTGCGGGAGCAGCCGCATGAGGCTCATGGCCGTCACGCTCTTGCCGCAGCCGCTTTCACCAACGAGCCCGAGCGTCTTGCCGGCCTCCAGCGTGAAATCGACATCATCCACGGCCGTGAGCAGGCCCTGCTCGGTCTGGAATCCGACGCGGAGATCGCGCACTTCAAGAATTGGTCCGGCCATCACTTGGTCCCTCCCGTTTTGAGGTTGTGGTCGAAGACGAGATCGGTCTCCGGGAAGGCTTTTCCACTGCGCATGGCATCGAGCGTCTCCTGTTTCACATCTTCATCGATCCAGTGGACGTGATTCGAAAGCGGCAGCTCGCTGACGGCCACGTTGAACGTCTTTTCCGGCCACTTCACCCAGCGCCAGTAGGCCACGCGGTAGTAGTTCTGATCGTAGGCCGGGATCCACGGCGCCTCCTCGTGGATGATCTGGTCCGCGCCCCAGGATGCCTGGCGGATCTCCTCGATCGTTGTGGCACGGCGCTCGGCCTCGCAGAACTTGTCCATCCGTGGATCGGCGAAGGAGCAGAGGTTGTTCGTGTTGGGACGCGGTGTTTTACCGTCCTCCATCAGCGCATCCTTGGAATGCCAGGCCTGGTAGTGATCCGGAATCGGCGGCGTGACGCTGAAGGCCACGGAGGCGATCTGATGTTTCTTCTGCGTCGCCTTCTGGAAGTATGCGGTGCTGTCGAGTCCTTCGAGCTTGTATTCCAGGCCGGCTTTGACGGCCTCCTCCTTGAGGCGCTGCATCACTTTTTGAATCGTGTCGGTTTTGCGGTGCAGAATCGTGATCGAGAGACGCTCGCCTTTGTCATTCACGAGGATTCCGTCGTTGCCGGTCCGGGTGTAGCCCGCCTTCGCGAAATGCTCGCGCGCCTTTTGCACGTCAAACGGCCGCGGCTGGATCCCCGGCGGATCGCCGATGAGGGGGAAGCCCTGGCTGAAGCAGCGCATGCGGTCAAAGTCGCCGCGCAGGTCGAAGTCGATCACCTTCTGGTAGTTCGTTGCATAACAGAGTCCGAGGCGCACTTCTTTGTTGTTCAGCGGCGGGATGGCGCAGTTCAGCCAGAGGCCGGCGTGGCTGCCGGGCCACACATTGTAAAATTTGGCTTTGTGGATGTAGCCCTTGTGAACCTCCGGCACTTCGAGCTTTTCATACCAGAATTCGGGAATGCCCATCATGAGCTGCTCCACATCCAGCTCCCCCTGGCGGAAAAGCTCCAGCACCTTGTCCTGCAGGCGGATGACACGATAAACGATGCGATCGACGTTGAACCGGTTCTTGTAGAACTTCTTGTCCCGGGCCCACCAGTTTTTCACGCGGGTGAGAGTGACGCTGCGGCCGAACTGGATGTCCTCTTCGCGGATCTCATACGGGCCTGCCGTCGGCCGGCAGCGCCACTGGTAGCGCTGCTCGAAATCGGGGCCGAACTCGCTGTAAAACTTCGCCGACATCGGCGAGGTGCTCACATAATACGGCGCGAGCGGCTTTGGATCCGTCAGCGTGATGGACAGCGTGCGCGCGTCGTAGCGGGTGATGTTGGAGTAGTTCGAGGCATACCACTCGTTGCCAAAGGGATTCTTCGGATACTCGCTCAACTGCATGTAGAACTGGTTGAAGAAGTCATCCGCACCGACAGGCGTGCCATCGGAGAACGTGGCGTCCGGGTCGATGCGGAAGTACACCGTGCGGCTGTCGGGTGAGACGGCCCATTCCTTGGCCACGCACGGGATCACGCGGCCCGTCTCGGGATGCAGATTGATGAGCGACATCTCCACATCGTCATAATGGTAGCCACGGAAGGAGCTGTTGCTGTTCTCGCCGAGCACGCGCAGCGTCGGAGGGAAGGACAGGATGTAATCCCGGATCGTGCCGCCCTTTTTCGCCTGCGGATCGCCGATCTCCGGCTCGTCCATGCCATTTTCCCACTTCAAATCGGCCGGAACATCCGCCGGCGTGGCGAAAGTGAAGTACTCGGGCTTTTTCAATCTTTCGCGCACCTTGCCAAGTTCCGTCTCCAGCCCGGCTTTTTTGGCCGCATCGGTCTCTTTCGCGATTTGGGCGGCCAGGTCCTTCTCCTGGTCCTGCAGCCCTGTGAGCACCTTTTTATTGTAGAAGCCCCAGAATGCCTCGCGCTCCTTCGTGCCATCGTAGGCCGGGAAATCGGCCGCATGCGGCGCCGAGCCGCCACAGAGCACGGCGATCAAGGTAAACAGCGAACTGGGAAAAGAGAGCCTCATTGGTAAGTCGTGAACTTTTTCGGATCGAAGGCCTCGCGCAGCGCCTCGCCGACGAAGGTGACGAGGAGCAGGATGAAAACCATGGCGGTGAACATGGAGACGGAGATCCACAGCGCGCCGAGGTGGTTCGTGCCATCGTCGAACAGCCAGCCCCACTGCGGATAGGTCTCCGGCAGGCCAAAGCCGAGGAAGGCCAGCGCGGTGAGGGAGGAGATGATGCCCGCGACGCTGAAGGGGATGTAGGTCACCAGCGTGGCGAGCATGTTCGGCAGAAGGTAGCGCGTGAGGATGCGCCAGGTGCTGGCACCTTGCAGGCGGGCGGCGGAGACGTAGTCACGCTCCTTCTCCTTGTAGGCCATCGCGCGCAGCGAGTAGGTCAGCCCGGTCCATGAAAAGAGGCAGATCACGCCGAGCAGGATGACGAGGTTCATCTCCGCCACGCTCACGATGCTGACGACGATCATCACGATGTAGAGAAAGGGTAGTTCCTCGACGATTTCGATGATGCGCTGCATCCCGAGATCAAAGATCCCCCCAAAGAAACCCATGAGCGCGCCGATGGTGATGCCCAGGCTGTAAGTGAAAAGCAGGTAGAGCACGATGGCCTTCAAATTGAGCTGCCAGCTGCCGAAAATCTGCGCTGCCACGTCCCAGCCGCGGCTGTCGGTCCCCAGGTAGTGCCACGCCTTCCACAGCGGCGGGATCGGCGGATAAAGCGCCACCTGGTAACCAGTGGCCGCCGCCTTCTCGAACTCCTCCTGCGGCATCTCGCCCGTCCACTTCTCACGTTCCTTCACGCCAGCCTTGTAGAAGGCGGAAACGGCCAGTCCGCCGCTCTTCGCGTAGCCGAGCGACTCGCCATCCGGCACGCCTTTGCGGAAACGCGTGTCCGTGTGCTTTTGCGCCGGCGCGTCAGCGTAAAAACGCTTCGCACGACCGGAGAACGGCTCGCTTTCACCCGGCAGGAACCATTTCCCATCCCGCTGCTCCAGCGTCATGGACTGCGCGGTGTCGGAATCGAGCACGGGGTCCCACGGAATGAGCGGAAGCAGTGCGAAGCCACGTTTCGCATCCGCCAGCTTCTGCTTCAGCTCGCGGTAATTGACCTCCTGCTCGCCTTCGAGACCGAAATCCTTCGCCTGATAGCGCTTGGTTACAAAGGCGGGGAAATACGTCTTTCCATCGCAGCGCACCATCAGCGCACGCTTGCCCACGATCATCTGGTCAAGCATGGCGACGCCGACGAGAGCCAGCAGGATGCGGAAGGACCACCAGCCGCGCTGGATGCTGCGGAAGCGGCGGAAGCGCTGCAGCGTCACCGGCGTCCAGCGGATCTCCGGCGGCAGGAAGATCAGCCCCAGCACGCCTCCGATGATGAGCAGCGAGGACGCAGCCCATCCAAACGCCGCCCCGCTGCTGAACAACCACGACACCGTCGGCAGCGTCAGGTTGGCCGCCTGGCCGAGGATGGCCAGAGCGCCGAGGAGGATGGCGGTGATGGAGAGCTTGCGGTTCATCACTCAAATCGAATGCGCGGATCGAGGCGGGCTGTGATCATGTCGGAGAGCACGTTGCCCAGCATGAGCAGCAGACCGCCGACCGTGACGGTGCCCATGACGATGGGATAATCCTTTTCCAGCAGCGCGTTGAAGCCCATGAGGCCGAAGCCGTCGATGTCGAAGATGCGCTCGATCAAAAAGCTGCCGGCCACGAGCACGGTGAGCGCCTGGCCCATCGTCGCCGCCACGGGGATGAAGGAATTGCGCAGCGCATGGCCGATGACCGCGTTTTTGTATTCCACGCCCTTCGCCACCGCCGTGCGCACATAGTCGCTGGCGAGCTGGTCGAGCAGGTTGTTCTTCACCAGCATCGTCAGGCTGGCAAAACTGCCCACCAGATAGCAGCACAGCGGCAAAATCGCGTGATGCAGCAGGTCGCCGATTTTGCCAAAGAAGCCCAGCTCGGCAAAGTTCGGGCTTACAAAGCCCTCCAGCGGGAACCAGCGAAGCCGCGCGGCAAAAATGACCATCAGGAACACACCAAGCACGAAGCCCGGGATCGCATAGCCGAAGAAGATGATCACCGAGGTCACCGTGTCCGTCGGCGTGCGGTGCTTGATGGCCTTCAGCACGCCCAGCGGCACGCAGACGAGGTAGGTGAGGATGATCGAGGCCAGCCCGAAGAAGAGCGAAATGGGGAAGCGCCGCTTCATCATCGTCCACACCGGCTCCGAGTAACGCGTGGAGTCGCCCAGATTGCCCTGGAGCACACCGGAGAGCTTTGGCTGGTAGATCAGCGCCACATGGGGCTGCGCCTTGTCAAGCTTCTGGCCCGGATTGGCCTTCTCCCATTCAGCCTTCTGCTTTTCCGGCGTGATGATGCGTGCGCGCCATGAGGACACGTCCACGCCGTCCGGCGGCACGATGGTGGCGCGGTCATCGGCATCACGCTTCACCACGAGGATCTGCGCCGTGCCGGGCAGCTTCACCTCCGTCTCCATTTTTCCCTCGGGAAAATCAGCGCGGGAGCGGTTCATCTCCTTCGGCCACACGCCCAACCAGGCCATGTAGGCCAGGTGAAAGGGCTTGTCGTGGCCGTACTGTTCTTGGAGCTTCAGGAGCTGCCCCGGCGTGAGGCCGCTCGACTGCTGCCTGCTGCTGCCACCGCGCTGGCCGTCGCTCTTCATGCGTGCCTCCAGTAGCGCCTGCTCCATCGGCCCGCCCGGCGTGAAGCGGATGATGAAAAACACCACCAGCGTCATGCCGACCAATGTCGGCGGGATGAGCAGCAGGCGGCGGATGAAATAAGCGGTCATTCAGCGGGTTGGAGACGGGGAAGATGGAAAGTCTCAAACATTACGAGCGCGGAGACAAGGATTTGTGCGCGATTGACAGAAAATCACCGCCGACGCATGGCTGCCGCATGATTCGACGGAGGTTTTTCTTCATCCTTCCGGCCTGCCTGCTCCCCGCGTGCGGCGTGAGCCATGGACCGGTCTCCGGCGGCACGCTTGCCCGGCTGCACGCGCAGGCGGTCACCCCGGGGGAGGGCGCCAGGATGATGGACGGGCGCAGACTGGCCACCCGGAGCCATCCGCCCGGCGCGGCCATGCGCGTCAGGATGGGGCGCGATGGTGCGCGGCTGCCAACGGTGGCCTCCAGCATCAACGGCCGGCGCGCGGAACCCCTCCTGCTCGACACCGGTGCCACGGTGACCGTGCTGGATGCCGCGATGGCCGTCCGCGGCCGCGTGGCCACCGTTCCGGATGTGAAACCGGAGATGGCCGGCGTGATGGGCAGGGAGTCCGGCATGGCCGCGGTGATCCAGGCGCTCCAGATCGGCGGCTGGCGGCTGGACAATCTCCCCTGCATCGTGCGCCTGCAGCGCAGCAGCGGCGGTCTGGACTTCATCGGCAATGACTTCTCCATCTCCGTGCTCGGTTTTCACCTGGCACGGCAGCATTGCAGCTATCTCACCCTGGACTACCCGGGCTCGGTGGTGGAGTTCGGATTTCGCGGCACCTTTCGCGGCCCTTCATCGCGCCGGCACTGCAAGGCGCCCTACACCCTGCGGAACGGCGTGCCGATGGCCCGTGTCACGGTGGGCAATGTCTCTTGGGATGCGATCGTGGACACCGGGTCCTGTTTTGGAGTCGAAATCGACCAGGCGCTCGCCCAACGGATCGGTCACGGGACGGGAGGCAGCGTCGTGCGGGGTGATTTTGTCATGGTGGGTGTCGGGGGCGTCGTCACACCACAGCAGGCCGGTGTACGAGTCATCCAGGTGCCCCGTTTGAAAATGCTCGGCTCCACCTTCAACAATGCACAGGTGGAGGTCATGCCCGGCCCGGCGCGCATCGGCTCCTACTTCCTTCAGAATTACCGGGTCACCTTCGACTTCCGCCGCCAGGTCGTCTGGCTGGAGTGGTGATCAGCCGGGCTGATGCGCCTCCTGCAGCACCTGCATCGTGTGCTTCACCTGGACAGGCGCGCCGAGTTTCTTCAAATGCAGCCTCACCTGCGTCATGCAGCCGATATTGCCCGTGACGACGACTTCCGCGCCGGTGGCGAGGATGTGCTTTGCCTTCTGCTCTCCCAGAGATGAGGCGATTTCCGGCTGGTCCATGTTGTAGCTGCCCGCGCTGCCGCAGCACAGATGCGCGTCGGCGATCTCAAGCAGTTGCAGGCCCGGAATCGCCTTCAAGAGGTCGCGCGGCTGCTTGCGGACGTTTTGAGCGTTCGAGAGATGGCAGGCGTCGTGGTAGGCGGCCTTGAGCTTCATTTCGCGCAATGGCTCTCGCAGACCGAGCCTCGCCAAAAACACGCTCACATCCATCACGCGATGCCGGAAGGCCTCCGCCCGCGTCTCATCCGGCGTGCCGCGCAGCACGAGATGATATTCATGCATCGCCGAGCCGCAGCCCGCCGCGTTCGTGAGGATCGCATCCACATCATCAGGAAAGGCGTCCAGATTCTGCCGCGCAAAAGCACGCGCCGCCTCCAGATCACCCGTGTGCCACGCAAGCCCCCCGCAGCAGCCCTGCGAGCGCGGAATGACCACCTCGACGCCATTTCGCGTCAGCACTTCGATCGTCGCCGTGTTGATGTCCGGATCGAGCACCTGCTGCGCACAACCGAGCAGCAAAGCCACCCGCGCCCGTTTTTCTCCCTGCGCCGCATAATGCGCCTCCCACGTCTGCGCGGGCGGCAGCGTCTCCGGCATCAGTTCCAGCATCGCACGCCAGCTCTTCGGCATCAGTCCCATCCGTCCTATCCGTCCCATCATCGCCGCTAGCCGAAAACGCCCCGGAAACGGCACCGTCTGCGCCGCCAGAAAACGCCGCATCCTCTCCAGCAGCCCGCGCTTCATCTTCTTCGCCGCCAGCGCGCGAAACGGACTGATCAAATCGCGATATGGCACGCCGCTCGGACACGCCGGCTCGCACGCGAGACAGCCGAGACAGCGATCCACATGCGGCTGCGCGGCCTCAACGCTCATCTTGCCCTCCAGCACCTCCTTCATCAGCACGATGCGCCCGCGCGGCGTGTCCATCTCCTGCCCCAGCTCGCGATACGTCGGGCACGCGGCCAGACAAAATCCACAATGCACACACGCCGACACCGCCTTCGCCATCGGTTCGCCCAGCGGGCCGAGTTGGTCGGTTGGAATCGCGTGGAGCATGCTATTCAGTGTTATGCCGATGGCTTGGTAAAGACTTGAGCTGTTCCAGCTTGAGCGAACGGAACATCCAGAACGACTTTCTCGCCCTCCAATCGGTAAGGAAAGACTACTTCGACCGAATAATCAGCCCGATGATCCAAATTCACCTGAATAGCGTCTGTTTTTGTGTTGCCACCTGGCCTGGCGATTAGCACGTCAAAGATCAGGCAAGATGCAATAATCGCATGGGTTGTGGCCTGCTCATGAAAATGACCTCGGAGCATTTCAACAAGCGCGCTGGAAGCGGGGTGCTCATTTCCAGATTCTTGCGCGCCTATATGGATGATACTTCCGTCAGTGCGCATCATTCCACCATAAGGGTAGAACTCGCCGTGGGTGACAAGCATCTGCTTTGCAAGAGGCAGCATCTCATCCATCAATCGTTCGCAGTCCTGTTTTGGCGTGGTCATCAGTCGTCGAGAGTTGGAAAACGGTTCTGCGGATCGAGTGCCTGCTTCACCGCCGCTTCGATGGCGAATCGAGGCCTGCTGCCGATCCACAGCGGCGTGTCACCGCGCAGCGTCATGCCGCGAGGCGGTGGTGTGGTTGAGAAAGCCACGTTGCCGCCGCAACTCACATGTGCGGCTTTGAAATCGGCGATTTGATCAGGCGTGAGGTCGGTTTTGAAGCTCCACGGTGTTTCGCGAATCTCGCGCCACACGGCGTTGTCGATGATCTCACCGCCAATTTCCTTTGAGAGGGCTTCGAGGGCCTTTCCGGGGCCCGCGAGCCTCACGAGCATCGTTTCGCCACCGGGCAACACATCGAGCGCATCAGCCTCAAAACGCGAATTCGCGAGTTGGGCCATCTTTTCGGCGGAAAACGGCATCTGAAGCGTCAGCGTCGATTCCGGCTTCGGAAACACCTTGAAGGTCACTTCGCCGATCACGCCGAATCGACCGAGGCTGCCGACGAGAAACTTCGGCACATCGAATCCTGCCGCATTTTTCACCACCTTGCCACCGAGCCGCAGCAAGCGGCCCATGCCATCCACAAAGCGCACGCCGAGAATGAAATCGCGCACGCCGCCGTAGCGGAAGCGCCCTGGCCCGCTGAAGCCGCTCGCCATCACGCCGCCGATGGTGCTGCCGGCCTCGACGAGCATCGGATCGAAGGGCAGATACTGCCCCTTCTCCTCCAGCGCCGTGATGATCTCGCGCACCGGCGTGCCCGCGAGCGCGGTGAAGGTGAACTCGCTCGGCTCATACTCCGTGATGCCGCTCAACGACCGCGTCGAAACCTTCACTGCCTCCACTGCCGACAGCCGCGGCTTCGTCTCCGCGCCCACGGCGATCACCCGCGGTGCGGAGAGCACGGCGTCGCGGAGATCGGTGAGTGAGCGTGGACTCATGGCTTTGCAGAGGTGCTCAATCAGCCCTCAAAATGCGGATGATCTTCAGGTCACGGTCTGCGAAGTCATCCCAGAAGTAGATGGCATGTTTTCCGGCGACATGAACATCGTACCGGCGGAGGTCCGGCTCGATGTGGACAAAGTCGGAGAACAACTGCGGCTCCTCTGTCATGCGCATGAACAGGACACGCAGCCTCCGCCTCTCGCCCGCAGGCAGCTTTTCAAGATACTCGATGGCTTCGAGCGAAATGAGGAGACGGTAGGTCATTCGTCATCGCCCTTGTCCCAGCCGAGCCGCGCATCCGCTTCGTCAATCGTCAGCCACTGGCCGGGACGGTTGTCATCACATACCTCGGAGAGGCTACGACCGCTCCGGGCCTTTGAGGCCAGACGGTTGAGCTCGAGGGCGAAGATGCCGATTTCCCGCCGCTCGTTCGGGCTGAGGTTCTGAATCTCGGATTTAAGGGTTTCGACGCTCATGAGATGAAGAATGCCTTCGCGTCGAGATTGTTCAAGGGCGCAGATTACTCCCGCGAGATCACGCCGGCCTTCTCCAGCGGATGCAGACCGACGTGAGACAAAGCGGGCGCTTCTTTGCCGGAAAACATCTTGCCGGGATTCGCGATGCCGAGCGGATCAAAAGCGGCGCGGAGGCGCTGCATGCAGTCGATTTCGTCGGCGGTGAACATGTCGGGCAGAAAATCGCGTTTTTCGACGCCGATGCCGTGCTCGCCGGTGATGGAGCCGCCCATTTCGACGCACATCTTCAAAATACGGCCTGCGAGATCCTCGGCGCGATGCAGCGCGCCTTCCTCGCGGCCATCGAAGAGGATGAGCGGATGCAGATTGCCATCGCCCGCGTGAAACACATTCGCCACGCGGATGCCAGCCTCGCGCGACATCTCGGCGATGCGGCGCAGTGCCTCTCCCAATCGACGACGCGGCACGACGCCATCCTGCACGATGAAATCCGGCGAAAGCCGGCCGACGGCACTGAAGGCACTCTTGCGGCCTTTCCAGATGGCGAGCCGCTCCTCGGCATCGCGTGCGGGACGCATCTCGACCGGAGCACTCGCCGCCAGGATCGCATCGAGCTTTTCGCGCTCGATGGCGACGACTTCGCGCGGTCCTTCGAGCTCGACAATGAGCACCGCCTCGCATCCGGGCGGATACTCGGCATGCACCGCGGCCTTCGCGGCCTCCAGCGCGAGCGCGTCCATGATTTCGATCGCTCCAGGCAGCAAACCGCTCGCGATGACCGCGGAGACGGCGTCGCCGGCCTGTTCGAGCGTGCGATAGCCTGCGAGCACGGTGTGAAAGCATTCCGCCTTCGGCAACAATTGCAGCGTGATCTCCAGCGCGATGCCGAAGAGACCTTCGTTGCCTGTGAAAAGCCCGCACCAGTCCGGCCCGAGCCGTTCGCGGCTTGCCCCGCCCCATTCCACGACCTCGCCCGTGCCGAGCACGGCTTTGATGCCGAGGATGTGGTTCGCGGTCATGCCGTATTTCAGGCAATGCGCGCCGCCGGAGTTGAAGGCGACGTTTCCACCGATGGTGCAGATGCTTTGCGATGATGGGTCTGGCGCGTAGTGTAATCCGAACGGCGCGGCAGCCGTCGTGACCTGCGTGTTCACCACGCCCGGCTCCACCACGGCGATGCGCTGCTCTGGATCGAGCTTCAGGATGCGGTTGAGCCGGTTCAGCGCGATGACGATGCCATCCGCGATGGGCAGCGAGCCACCGGAGAGGCTCGTGCCGCTGCCCCGTGCGACGAAGGGCAGTTTCAGTTCATGACACAACCGCACAATGGCGATGACTTCGTCCGTCGTCTCCGGCACGACGACCGCGAGCGGCCTCGTATGGAAGGCGGTGAGCCCGTCGCTCTCATACGCCGCCAGCTCGACGGGCCGCGTGAGCACGCGGTCGGGCGGGAGCAGACTGGAGAGGCGATCGAAGGCGGCGGTCACGCGGATGCACCATTTCCGCAGCGTGCCGCGCAAAACAAGAGCGGAGAAAGCTGTCCGGAGCGGACGATGTGTTTGAAACGGTCTGCCGGAGCGGTATGTAACCCTCCCCAACTCAACCCCACTTTTTCACACAATGAATCTCACACGCACGGCTTACGGCACCTGGAGCGGCGGCCGCTTCATGCACTACGGCGAACAACTCTCCGAGGAGCATTACAAGCAGCTCATGCGCGATTCGTTCGAGAAAGGCGTGCGCACCTTCGTGACCGCGGACGTGTATGGCGTGGGCCGCGCGGACGCGTTGCTGGGCGAGGCGCTCAAAGGCATCCCACGTGAGGAATACTGTCTGGTCGGCATCGTGGGCCACGACATTTACGAAGGCATCCGTCAAGGTTCCCGCGGCTATCCGCGCTTCACCGATCCCTCGCTGCGCGGGCCGGAAAAGTACTACGACTACCTGAAAATGGCCACGGAGAAGAGCCTCGAGCGCTGTCAGACGAGCAAGTTCGACCTCCTCATGCTGCACAACCCGGACAGCATCAGCTACACGAGCGAGAAAGTGTGGGACGCCTTCACGAAGATCCGCGACGAAGGCCTCACCGAGCGCCTCGGCATCGCGCCTGGACCGGCGAACGGTTTCACGCTCGACATGATCGAGTGCTTCGAGCGCTACGGCGACCGCATGGACTGGGCGATGATCATTTTGAATCCCTTCGAGCCCTGGCCCGGCCAGCATGTGCTCGCCGCCGCGGAGAAGAACAAGGTCGATATCATGGCCCGCGTGGTCGATTACGGCGGTCTTTTCCACGACGACGTGAAGCCCGGCCACAAGTTCCGCGATGGCGATCATCGCACCCACCGCCCCGGCGAGTGGATCGAGCATGGCGTCGAAAAACTCGAAAAAGTCCGCCCCATCGCGCAGAAGCACGGCCTCACGATGCTTCAGCTCGCTTGTCTTTGGACGCTCGGCAACACCGCCGTGAAAAGCGTCGTCCCCACACTCATCCAGGAGCACGGCGAAGGCGCCCGCACCATCGAGAGCAAGCTCGACGACCTCGCCGCGCTGCCTGAGCAGTGTTTGAGCAAAGAGGAGATCGAGACCATCCGTCAAATCGGCGACAACACCGGCTGCATGGCCCTCAAAGGCGCCAGCCAGCGTCATCCGGCCGACATGGAGCCCCGCGCCGACGAATGGGCGATGCGCGACGACCTCATGGCGCTCGCCGGCCGCTTCGGCCTGCAGTGGGCCTGGTGACGCGTTTGTTGCAACTTTCGCCTTCCACGACGACAGGGGACCGCATGGTCGAATCCGACTTTATCATCATCGGCACCGGTGCCGGCGGCCTTAGCGCGGCGCTGCATGCGGCGGAGCATGGCAGCGTGATCATGCTGACGAAGCGCGGCGCGCTCGATTCGAACTCGAACTGGGCCCAGGGCGGCATCGCCTGCGTGACAGCAGACGGCGACTCAGTGGAGAAACACGTGAGCGACACGCTGATCGCGGGCGCGGGTCTTTGCAAAGAGGCGGCGGTGCGCACCATCGTGAGCGAGGGGCCGGCGCGCATCGCGGAACTGGTGCATTGGGGGGTGCATTTTGACCAGCGTGAGGCCCAAAGCGGCCATCTGGAGTTCGATCTGACGCGTGAGGGAGGCCACTCCGCCCGGCGTGTGCTGCATGCGGCCGATGCCACGGGCAAGGAGATCACGGAAAAGCTCCTCGCGACCGTCCGGGCCAGGAAGAACATCACCATCCTCGAGAACCACTACGCGATCGATCTCATCACCACGGCAAAGCTCGGCCTGGCCTCCGAGGATCGTGTGCTGGGCGCTTATGTGCTGAACGAGAGCACGGGCGAGGTCGTGACCTTCCGCAGCGACCGTGTGATCCTCGCCACCGGCGGCTGCGGACGCGTGTATCTCTACACGACGAACCCGAAGGTGGCCACGGGCGACGGCGTGGCGATGGCGTGGCGCGCGGGAGCCACGGTGGCGAACATGGAGTTCATCCAGTTCCACCCGACGTGCCTGTATCATCCGCAAAAGCGCTCGTTTTTGATCACCGAGGCCATGCGCGGCGAGGGGGCGCGGCTGATCGACAAAAACGGCGTCGATTTCATGCCGAAGTACGACAAGCGTGGCACGCTGGCACCACGTGATGTGGTGGCGCGCGCCATCGACCATGAGATCAAGCGCACCGGCGGCCCTTGCGTGTACCTCGACATCAGCCACAAGCCGGCGGACTTCATCCTGGCTCACTTTCCGAACATCCATCGCGAGTGCCTCAGCGTCGGCATCGACATCACGAAGGAGCCGATCCCTGTCGTCCCGGCCGCCCACTATCAATGCGGCGGCGTTTTGACCGATGTGAACGGCGCGACGAGCGTCCGCGGCCTCTGTGCCGTCGGGGAGGTGGGCTGCACCGGCCTTCACGGCGCGAACAGGCTGGCAAGCAACTCGCTGCTGGAATGCGTCGTCACCTCCCATCGCTCAGTGGCGCATCTGCTCAAGAAGCTGCCCATCGGCAAGCAGGCGGAGCAGAGCTATGACCTGAGGCCGTGGGAAAGCAGCGGCGTCGTCGAAAATGACGAGCTGGTGGTCATTTACCACAACTGGGACGAGATCCGCCGCCTGATGTGGGACTACGTCTCCATCGTGCGCACGAACAAGCGCCTGCAACGCGCCGCCGCCCGCCTGCGAAACCTCAAACGTGAGGTTCAGGAGTTTTACTGGAACAACCGCGTCACCAGCGAGATCCTCGAGCTGCGCAACCTCGTCGAGACCGCCTCCCTCATCGTGGAGTGCGCCATCCGCCGCCATGAGAGCCGCGGCCTCCACTACACGCTGGACTACCCGACGACGGACGACACGCGCAGCCCGCAAGACACGACGTTGCGACGTTATTGAAATTCTCACGCATCTCGTTCGTTTTGCGCGGTCCCCAATACTGCCCCGTGTCTAAATGGTCCCATTGAACGCCCAGATGCCCGCGCCTGTCCATCCACACACAGTTTGAAGGTCCTGATTGTCAGACGGAGGCTCTGGAACGCGCCAGATTTCACATTGCGGTCCAAGCCGGCTGTCTGTTAGATTTACCTCCTCAATAATCCTGCCAACCGCATGCCCCCCCTCCGTCCAGCCATCCTCCTTGTGCTCGCCTGTCTGGTGAGCGCTGTGCTGGCGGCTGGGCAGAGCCCGTCGAAGACACAAAAGCCTTTGATGGTGGCCTCTGTGACCGGCAAAGTGGCCGGCAGTGGAGTCTCCACCGCCACCGCAGCCCGGAAGGCGGCCACTGTGGCCCCCAAACCGCCGCCAAAGTCAGCCACGCCGCCCTCCCTCCCTCGCATCCAGATTCCCTCCGCGCCGATGCCGCAGATGGGCTACGCCCGCTACCCGTGGAAGCTCGACATTGTGGCCACCGTCTTCTGGGTGGGAGAGCAGCCGACAGAAAACAATCCCACGCCGAACCACATGAGTTCATGGGACACGGAATGGATGAAAAATTTCGGCGGTTACGACGACCCGGACCGCGCCAACCGCACGGACAACTTCACCCCCATTGGCTTCACGCCAAAGCAGAATCCCTTCTACATCGCGCTGCCCTACAACGACGTGATCAACCACAACACGCACAAGACCTCCGCCAAGACGCGCATCCCGTGGTTCAAGCAAAAGTTCACCCGCGAGGGACGGTCCGTCCTCAAGGGCACCTGGGTGGCCATCCGTTTTGGCAACCGCATCTGCTACGCCCAGTGGGAGGACTGCGGTCCGTTTGAGACCGATGACGTCGAGTATGTGTTTGGCAATGCGCGCCCCCGCAACACCAGCAACCAGGGCGCGGGCATCGATGTGAGCCCTGCGGTGCGCGACTACCTCGGCATGCCGAGCAAGAGCCGCTGCGACTGGCGGTTTGTCGATGTCAGCGAGGTGCCTGCCGGCCCCTGGCGGAACTGGGGCACCAACAACCCCTTTGTCCAGCAATTGCAGGCCGACCAGGCGCGCAGCAAGACGGAAATCTCCAACCGGCTGGAGGAGTTGCGCCGCATGCGGGATGAGTACTTCAAGCAGAATGGCAACAGCGCCTTCCGCAACCGCTGAGCCGTGTCAGGCATTGTCAGCGGCCTTCTTTTTCTTCTTTTTGCCCTCATCAGGGCCTTTTGGCCTGCCACCATTGGGGCTGAGGCGCTTCCACCAGTCCGGGCCCTCGGCGTCGATCCGGGCATTGTTCTCGATCAGGCGGCCTTTGAGCTCGTGATAGCGCTGGGATTCCCTGTCCTTGAGGTCGGTGGTTTCCTTTGGGTCGTCCTTCAGGTTGTATAGCTCAAATTCAGTCAGTTCGGCGTTTGCGAGGATTTTCCATTCATCGACACGCATGGCGATTTTCGCGTTCGGGGCCATGTGAAGCCGCCAGAAAAGTGGCTGTGGACGCTCCAGCCTCGACGCGCTGCCGTCGAGCGCGGCCAGCGCGTTCACACCGTCCAGCGTGCGGTCCTTGGGCGTTTCCACGCCGGCAATGCCGAGCATGGTGGGAAAAATGTCGCTTCCGATGACGGCCACGTCGCTGGTGGTGCCGGCACGGATCCTGCCAGGCCAGCGGGCGATGCCGGGGACGCGTATGCCGCCTTCGTGCAGATCGCGCTTCCGTCCACGGAGGCCGCCGCTGCTGCCGCGACCGGGGGATTTGACGCCGTCGCCTTCCGGGCCGTTGTCCGAAGTGAAGAAGACGAAGGTGCTTTCGGCCAGCTTTTGCTCGTCCAGCGCCCTCATCAGCATGCCAAAGGCGTGGTCCATCTGCGTGACATTGGCATGGTGCTCGCGCTGCACATCATCCGTGAGGTCCGGGTAGAGCGCCTTGAATTTGGGATCGGATTTGATCGGATAATGCGGCTCATGCGTCCACACGGCCAGGAAGAACGGTTTGGAGGCATCGCGCTTCTCCTTGAGCCAGGTGACCGCCTCCCTGACGACAAGCGGGGCGGAGTAGCCCTGCATCGGGCCGACGGGCTGGCCGTTGCGGGCGAAGTTGCCCGGGTTCTCGTGCGTTGGCGCGGCATTGTTCTGCGTGGCCATCCACCAGTCGTAGCCGTGATCGCCCGGCTGCGGCTGCGCGGGGTTGTTGAAAAGACCGTTGAGGTGCCACTTGCCGCTGTGGCAGGTCGTGTAGCCGGCTTGTTTCAACAACGAAGGCAGCGTGATCTCGCTCGTGCGCAGATGCACCTCCGCGCCCTCGGCGATCCAGGTGTACACGCCGTTGCGATGCGGCGTGCGCCCGGTCAGCAGCGCGGAGCGGGAGGGGCTGCATACCGCGCTGGCCGCGTAGCACTGCTTTAGCCGCACGCCTTGTTTTGCAAAGGCATCCAGATTCGGCGTCTGGATCACCGGGTGCCCGTAGCAGCCCAGATCGCCGTAGCCGAGGTCATCGGCCAGGAAGAGCACGAGATTCGGCCGCGCTGCTTGCAGCGGGGCGGCCAGGAGAAGGCACGACGAAAGAAGCGTGACGAGGGAGCGCATGGTCCGTCGTGAACGGCTGCCACGGGATGATCCTTCGGCTTGTTTGCAAACACGGACGGTGCCCGCATGGTCAGCCGTCCCGTCCGGATGCGTCCGTCGGAAAGCGGCCATGGCGGATGAAATGCTCCGCCGCCGCCAGCACACCGGGTCGCCACATGATCCAGGTGTGCCCCGCAGGGACCACCAGAAAGTCCTGGATGCCCTCCACCCGGCCTCCCTTCACCGTCACCACACCATCCGACTCGGGCCCCAGCCACTGGCGGAAAAAAGGCAGGTTTGCCTGATCCCCCATGATGACCCCGGTTTCCGCCGGTACGGCCCCCAGCCGGCGCGGCGTCGAGTTCTCACCCGTGCCCAGCTCCTGCAGCACGGGCCCCATGATCTGGCGTGCCACAAACCAGCCGCCCAGGCGGTCCACGATCTCGCTGCCCTGGTTCGGGGGTGCCAGCAGCACCGCACGGCCCAGAGGGTAGTTTTCCGCGTAACCCGCTGCCCAAGCGCGGAAGACGATCCCGCCCAGCGAGTGCGTGACGAAATGAATCCTGCCCGCGCCGCGTCGCGCGGCGATCTCCGCCAGTTTCGGCGCCACATGGCTCCTCACCGCCTCCGCGATCCCCGTCTTCCGTGAGGGGTAGCCCACATAGGCCACCTGGAAGCCCGCCCGCTGAAACCACAGCCCCGCGCCCAGCATGCTGCGCGGCGTGCGCGCAAGCCCGTGGAGCAAAACAACGGTCTCAGGGATGGCATTGTCTTCCGCAGGCATGACACGGGAACCCTGGCATGGGATTGAGCTTTCGACGACCTGTAATTCATCTCTCCCGCCTGTTTACGCGGACGGCTTGTTTCGATGAGAGGATCAGACTGCCGTTTTGCGAGCGTATGGAGACGCCTCACCCATGAACTCGCTCCTCAATCCGCCCGGCGTGAATCATTTCAGCCGCCGTCACTTCCTGCACGTGTTCGGCTCCAGCGCCGCCATGGCCGCGCTTCCAGCGCTCCGCGCCGCCACCGGTGCCCCGACCGATTCGCTGCCCATGCAGTTCTACAAGAGCCTCACTGAGGAGCAGCATGCGAAGATCGTCCTGCCGCGTGACCACGCCAAGCGCGGCTTCGTCAGCAACTGGTGGTACATCTGCCCCGAGCAGCGCCTCCACACCTTCTACACGAAAGACCAGCAGGACCTCGTGAAGCAGATCTTTGAGTCCCTGCATCATCCTGATCACCGTGAGAAGATGAACTGGCAGGTGCGGAAGGATCTCATGGGCAAGATCGACAACACGCCTGCCGTCGCCTTCTTTGGCACGCCGGAGGACGCCGACTTCGAGTTCATCTACACCGGCCATCACGTCACGCGCCGCTGCTTTGCCCGCAATGACGGCCCGCCCGGCTTCGGCGGCCGCCCCATCTTCTACGGGAACTTCGCCAAGGCCTTCCGCGAGGAGAAAGACCACGCTGGCAACCCGTTCTGGTATCAGGGCCTGCTCTTCAACGACTTCGTCAGCACGCTCGATGGCAAACAACGCGAAAAGATCCTCGTCGCCCGCGAACCGCGCTCCGAAAAGCCTGCCCAGGTCATCGCCCGCCGCGCCAATGACCTCCCCGGTCTCGCCGGAGCCGACCTCACGCCAGACCAGCAGACAAAGCTGCTCGAAACCATGCGCCGCATGCTCGTCTGCTTCCGCCCTGCTGACGTGGAGGCCACGATGAAGACCATCACTGACAAGAAAATCATCCAGCGCCTCTTCATCTCCTGCTACGGCGGCGTCTTCGACATCGGCAGCGACCAGGTATGGGACACGTGGCAGATCGAAGGCCCTGACATGGTCTGGTACTTTCGCGGCTACCCGCACATCCACGGCTACTTCCACCTCGCGGCGGCATAGGGCGGTGGAAACACGCTTTCGCGTCCGCCTGCATCGCGCGCCCAGCAGCGGCGTGCTTGTCAATGCCTTCCAGCCGGCCTTCTGCCCAGTCTTCCCATCCACGACAATTGTGCCATGGTCGGCGAAGGGAATGCGCCCCGCGCGTTGCGTTCGATTGGCGGGAACGGCTGCAGAAGGGAACCTGGCTGTGGGAAGGCAGATGTCACATGAGGGCTGGCGAAGGCGGTGATTTGGTGCTGATGTGCAGGCATGCCGTCCGCCTCCCCACGCCGCCAACGCCTGCGCCGGAACGTTGCTGATGTGCCGCTGCATGAGATGCCTCTCCGCTGGCACCTGCTGGCTGTGACCGCTTTTGTCACGATCTGCATGATCGTGACAGGCGAGTCCGCTTTGTATCACCGCCAGCCTGCGGAGCAGGCCGGTCCTGGGCGCATCGACATCAATTTCGGCTCACAGCAGGAGCTGGAGTCCCTCCCAGGGATCGGCCCCGTGCTTGCGAAGGCCATCATGGCCGCGCGCCCCTTCTCATCCGTTGAGGACCTCGTCCGTGTGCGCGGGGTGGGCTCCACGCAGGTGGAGAAGCTCCGCCCCCTCATCAAAGCCGGGCGGGGCCGTCGCAGTGTGGATTTGCGGTGACTGTTTTTCCTCATTCCGCCGGGGCTTGCGACTGGCGACAGTTTGGGTGGGAAGCCCGCGTTCTTTGCCGCGCATGATTTCCCGAGCTCTTTTCCTCGCCGCCGCCTCCACTGCTGTCTTGAACGCCGCCGAATGGCCGGAGTGGCGCGGGCCCACGGCGCAGGGACATGCGGTGATCTCCAACCTGCCAGAATCCTTCAGCGAGACGAGCAACGTGGCCTGGAAAACGGAAATTCCCGGCCGCGGGCACTCGACGCCGGTCATCGTTGGCGATTCGATCTGGCTCACCACCGCCATCGAAAAGGCCGCGAGCAAGGAAGATGCTGAGCGCCGCCTGAAAGCGAACACCGGTGACCAGCCGGTCATTGTGCTCGACTCTGTCAGCCTGCGTGCGATCTGCATCGACCGGGTCAGCGGGAAACTGCTCCACGATATCGAGCTGCTCGACGTGAAGGAGCCGCAGTGGGCGCACCAGCTCAACAGCTATGCCTCTCCCACGCCGGTGCTCGACGCAGGGCGGCTCTACGCTCATTTCGGCTCCTTCGGCACCGTCTGTCTCGACATCAAGACACTCAAGCCGCTCTGGAAAAACGACGAGCTGCGCATCATGCATGAGAACGGCCCCGGCTCGACGGCCGTGCTGTGGCAGAACCGGCTCATCGCGCACTTTGACGGCAGCGACCAGCAGTTCATCGCCGCCTTTGACACCGAAACAGGCAAAGTCGCGTGGAAAACGGCACGCAGCGGGGAGATGGACCCCCGCGCGCAGCAAAAGAAGGCCTACGGCACGCCCATCGTCATCACCAGTGGCGGAATTCCCGTCCTTGTCAGCTCCGCCGCCAACAACATCTACGGCTACGACCCCGCGAGCGGGAAGGAACTGTGGAAGGTGCATTACGGCGAGCTCGGCTTCTCCATGTCCACCGTGCCGGTGGCGGACGCGGAGCGCATCTATTTCAGCACCAGCTTCGGCAAGTCCAAGGTCATGGCGCTGAAGCATCATGGCGCGGGCACGCCTGCGGTGGTGTGGGAGAACAACAAGAACGCGCCCAAGATGTGCTCCCCGGTCCTGCGCGACGATTTGCTCTTCTATGTCGATGACGGCGGCATCCTCAGTTGCGTGGATGCAAGGACGGGCGAGGCCCTCTACCGCGAGCGCCTCGGCGGCAAATTCAGCTCCAGCCCGGTCCTCGTCGGCGACAAACTGATCGTCGGCAGTCGCGAGGGTGTCGTCAGCATCGTCGCCGCCGGGCGTGAGTTCCGCATCCTGTCACAAAACACACTCGACGGCTCCATCATGGCCAGCCCGGCCAGTGACGGCGAAGCTCTTTTCATCCGCACGGACAAGGCACTCTACAAGATAGCGCGGCGGTGATCGTATTCGTGCGCGACCATGCACGACTCCTCCTCCCGCCGTCATTTCATCGGAACCGCCAGCCTTGCTTCTTTGAGCTGGCCATTTTTCACCAGCACGCCTTCGGCACGGGCCCAAACCGCCGTCAATGCCGCGTCCCGCCCCGTGGAGGCTCTGAACCGCTTCCCGCGCATGATGCAGGACTGGCTCGTCACCGAGGTAAGGGCCGCGGAGGCGCGCGGGAATGCGAAACGGGCCCAATTGACGACGAAGGCCGACGCGGAAGCCTATGTGAAGTCAGTCCAGGAGCGCATCCGCGAGAGTTTCGGGCCGTTTCCCAAGAAAACGCCGCTAAATGCCAAGGTGACGCGGGTGATCGAGCGTGAGGCCTACCGCATCGAAAACATCCACTTCGAAAGCCGGCCGGAGTTCATCGTCACCGGCAATCTGTATCTGCCGAAGAATGCGAAGGGCAAGGTGCCGGGCGTGATCGGCGTGTGCGGTCATTCGCTCAATGGGAAGGCAGAGACGGCATATCAAAGCTTCGCGCAAGGGCTCGCGCGGCAGGGCATGGCGTGCTTTTTGATCGACCCGGCCGGTCAAGGTGAGCGCTTTCAGTATCTCGATGAGAAACTTGGCTCCCGCCTCAAAGGCGGCACGACGGAGCACAATCAAATGGGCAATCCGATGCTGCTCGTGGGCGAGTTTCTCGGCGCGTGGTTCGCGTGGGATGCCATTCGGGCGCTCGACTACCTGCTCACGCGGCCGGAGATCGACGAGCGACACATCGGCGTGACGGGAAACTCCGGCGGTGGCACGCAGACGACCTGGTTGTGCGGTTTGGAGCCGCGATTCACCATGGGCGCGCCGTCGTGCTTCGTGACGACGTTTCGTCGCGATGCCGAAAACGAGCTGCCGCAGGACAACGAGCAGTGCCCGCCGCGTGTGTTGGCCTTCGACCTCGATCACTGCGACTTCCTCGCTGCGATGGCGCCGAAGCCCGTGGTCATCATGGCGCAGGAGAAAGATTACTTTGATGCTCGTGGCAGCGCGGAGACCTACGAGCGGCTCAAGAAGCTCTACACCCTGCTCGGCAAGCCGGAAAACATCGCGCTGCACATCGGCCCTGATCCGCATGGCTATACCCAACCGAACCGCGAGGCGATGTATCGCTTCTTCGGCAAGGCCACCGGCATGAAAATGGCCGATGCAGAGCCTGCGATCACCGTCGAGAAGGAAGCGGACCTTCTTTGCACGCCCAAAGGCCAGGTCGGCGCGATGGGCAGCCGCACGATCATGTCGTTCACGAAGGCGAAAGCCGAGTCGTTGGCGAAAAAGCGCGGCAAATTCGATCTCAAGGTCGTGCGTGAGGTGCTGAAGCTGCCGGCACTGCCGGAGACCGCGCCGGACTACCGCATCCTGCGCAGCGCGGGCAATCTCAAGTATCCCGCGAAGTCCTACTGCACCTACGCGGTCGAAACCGAGCCGGAGGTGCATGCGCTGGTCACGCGCTTGAGCGATGAGACGCTCACTTCGCGCCTGCCGCGCGGTTTGAAGAAGGCCGTGCTCTACATCTCGCATCACTCGGCGGATGCGGAACTGCGTGATGAGCCGCTCGTGCAGGAGCTCATCACCGCCTCGCCGGACGCTGCGTTTTTTGCCTGTGACGTGCGCGGCATTGGCGATTCGCAGCCGGACACCTGCGGCGTGAACCAGTTCCTCGCGCGCTACGGCAGCCACTACTTCTACGCGGCATACAGCTTCATGCTGGATCGTCCGCTGCTCGGCCAGCGCGTGCAGGATGTGCTGCGCGTCGTGCAAATGCTCGCCGCGGCGGGTCACGAGGAGATTCATCTTGTCGGAAACGGCTGGGGCGCATTGCCTGCGGCGTTTGCCGCGCTGCTCTCGCCCGCGGTGAAGCAGGTGACGCTGAAGCATGCGCTCACCTCCTTCCACGAACTCGCCATTCACGAGGACCAGCAGTGGCCCTATGCCACGATGCTGCGCGACGTGCTGGCGAAGTTTGACCTGCCGGAATGCTACGCGCAGCTCGCGGCGAAGCATCTGCTTCAAATCGAGCCCTGGGGCGCGGCGGACGGCATGAAGTAATCCACAACGCTTGCCTGCCACGCGGCTGCGGGTAGGAACGCGCATGGACGAATCCTACCAGCAACGGTTTGGCGGCATCGCGCGGCTTTACGGTGTCGCGGCGCTGCCACGGCTCGCGGCGGCGCATGTGGCGGTCGTGGGCGTGGGCGGCGTGGGTTCGTGGGTGGTGGAGGCGCTGGCACGCAGCGGCATCGGCCAGCTCACGTTGATCGACATGGATGACGTGTGCATCACGAACACGAACCGCCAGCTTCCAGCTCTAGCGGGCACGGTCGGCGTGCCGAAGGTCGAGGTGCTGGCGCGTCGCGTGGCGGAGATCAACCCCGACGGCCGCGTGAACCGCGTGATCGAGTTTTTGACCGAGTCGAATGCCGGCCGCCTGCTCGATGGCGGCTTCGATTACGTCGTCGATGCCATCGACCGCACGTCGATCAAGGCGCTGATCATCGCGAAGTGCGTGCAACTCGGTCTTCCCGTCATCACCAGCGGCTCGGCGGGGGGGCGGCGTGATGCGACGGCGGTGAAGTTGACCGATCTCGGCTTCGCGGGTGCGGACATGCTGCTCAAGGGCACGCGGCAGTGTCTGCGACGCGACTTTGGTTTCGCGAAGAGCCTCGAAGGCCGCCCGATGGCATTCGGCGTGCCGTGTGTGTTTTCGACCGAGCGGGCGATCTATCCTCAAGCCGACGGCACCTGCAAACTTGAGCCTCAAGAAGGCACGGAAGCCGGCCTGCGGCTCGATTGCGCCGCGGGTTTCGGTGCGGCGACGTTTGTCACGGGCACGTTTGGCTTCGTGCTGGCCGGTGAGGTCGTGAGGCGGCTCAGTGGCGTGTGATCACCTCCTTGAAAATTCTGGTTGCAGCCCGCGTTTTGAGATCGCTAATCCCTGTTGCCGTCGAGGCAATTACTTCAAACACCCCATGAAACACCTCACCACCCTGCTTGCCATCCTTCTCTTCTCCTCCGGTTTCGCCGCCGCGGCGGAGGCCCTAAACACTGTGTGCCCGGTTTCCGGGAAACCGGCGAGTCCCGCCATCACCAGCAACTACAGCAAAACCGTTGCGGTTTGCTGCAACAAGTGCAAAACCCAGTTCAACACGACACCCAAGGCCTACCTGGCCAACATTCTTGGAGCCATCAGCGGCCAGTGCCCCTTGAGCAAGAAGAAGGCTGACAGCGCCTTCACCGTGACGTATGCGCGCCAGGTGGCCTTTGCCGATGCCGCCAGCAAGGCGGAGTTCGACAAGGCACCGGACAAGTGGATCAAGGAAGTGCGCCAGTAACCGGCCTCCTTCAGATGAAATGATTGCCGCGCAGCGACCCTGCGCGGCTTTTTTTATGTCAGGATGCCCGTCGCCACCTCGCCACTGACGTTGGTCAGGCGGAAGTTGCGGCCGCCGTGGTTGTAGGTGAGCTTCGTGTGGTCGAGACCAAGAAGGTGCAGCATCGTGGCGTGCCAGTCGTGGATGTGCATGGGGTTCAGGGCGGCCTTGTAACCGATCTCGTCCGTCGCGCCGTAGCGCAGGCCGCCCTTCACACCGCCGCCGGCCATCCAGATCGAGTAGCCTTTGTGATTGTGGTCGCGACCGTCCCCGGCCTGCGCATACGGCGTGCGGCCAAACTCACCCGCCCATACGACAAGCGTGTCCTTCAACATCCCGCGTGCTTTCAAATCGGTGAGCAAGGCAGCGATTGGCTGGTCGGTGGCCGCGCAGTTTGTCGCGAGCTGCTCACGCAGGCGGTTGTGGTGATCCCATTGCACGCCGGAGGCGATTTCGATGAATCGCACGCCCGCCTCGGCCAATCGCCGCGCCAGCAGGCACTGGCGGGCGAATTGATCCTTGCCCTGGCCGATGCCATAAAGCTTCAAAATATGCTCCGGTTCGCCACGCAGGTCGAGCACATCGGGAACCTCGCTCTGCATGCGGAAGGCGAGCTCAAAAGACTCAATCGCCCCTTCGATCTCGGGGTGGAAGCCGTCGCGCTCCATCTTGCGCTCGTTCAGGCTGCGGATGAGATCAATCTGCGCGCGCTGGAGATCACGCGGCACGTTTTTGTTCTCGATGTTCTTCATGGGCGGCCCCGGAGCCACGTCCTTCTTCAAAAGCGCCGCGTAGAGGTCCGGAAGCTGCGATCCGCCGATGCGCGTGCCCTGGCAGATCGCGGGCAGGAACGCGCTGCCGTAGTTCTGCGCGCCGCCGTTGTCCGCGGGCGGGTTCAGCGTGATGAAACCCGGCAGATTGTCGTTTTCCGTGCCGAGGCCATAAAGCGTCCAGGCGCCCACCGAGGGGCGCACAAACTGAAAACTGCCCGTGTGCATCTGCACAAACGCCTGCGCATGATTCGGCAGGTCGGTGTTCATCGAGTTGATGATGCACAGGTCGTCAGCGTGCTTTGCGAGCTTTGGATGCAGCGTCGTCATCCACTGCCCCGACTGTCCGTATTGGCCGAATGGATGCACCGCGCCGAACAGCTTGGCACCCTCCGAGTCGCGGCCCAGGCTGGCTGTCTTGCCATCGCGTTTTGCCAGCTCCGGCTTGTAGTCAAAGAGGTCCACATGCGACGGCCCGCCGCGCATCGTGAGAAAAATCACACGCTTCGCCCGGGCGGGAAAATGCGGCATTTTTGATGCCAGGCCGCTTCTGGCCTGCGCCAGCGCAGAAAAAGCCAGCCAGCCGATGCCGGAGGACATCGTGGTCAGCAGGTCACGGCGTGAGAAGGGATGCGTGTTCATGGTTTTCCTTTCTTGGGGATTTTCTTTCCTGCCAGCTCGGCTTCGATCTGAGCCACAGTGGGCAGGCTGCTTTGCAAATCAGGAGGCAACGCCTCCACAAGCTGCGTTTTCCATTCCGCGACGCCGATGGGTTTGGCAATCCCGCGCAGCGCGTACTCGACGACGAGCTTGTTCCGTCCCTTGCACAAAAGCAGACCGATGGCAGGCTGGTCGTCGGGATGCCGCAGCAGGTCATCCGCCGCGGAGAGATACAGGTTCATCTGCCCGGCGTCTCCGGGCTGAAATACGCGGTTTTTCAACTCCACCACGATGTAGCGTCTCAGACGCACATGATAAAAAAGCAGGTCGAGGTAAAAATCCTCACTGCCCACCTCCAGATGCACCTGCCGCCCGACAAAGGCGAAACCGGTGCCCAGTTCCAGGAGGAATTTCTGAATGTGGTCCACCAGCGCCTGCTCCACCTCGCGTTCGCGGCGCGGATCACCCGTGCCGACAAAATCGAAGAGATACGGGTCTTTGAAAATTTGCGATGCGAGATCGGAGTCCGCCGGTGGCAGGGTGATGGCGAAGTTGTTTTGCGCCCTGCCATCGCGCTCATGCAGGCGGTTTTCGATCTGGAGACACAGCACCGGCTGCGACCAGCCCTCTTGTGCCGCTTTTTGCGCATACCAGAGCCTTTCACCCGGCGTTTTCAGCTTGTCGAGCAGGGCGATGTTTTGCTTCCACGGCAATTGTGCAACCACCCGTTGCACAATTGCCTCCTCGGGCCATGCGGAGGCAAAGGCGCGCATGTACTTGAGATTGCGCGGCGAGAGGCCCTGCATGTCGGGAAATGCCTCGCGGAGGTCGTTGGAGAGACGGTCTATCACCTTCGCGCCCCAGCCCTCCGCCTGCTGGCGGGCGAGGATGACACGGCCCACCTCCCAATAAGACATCACCATGGAGGCATTCGCGGCCAGCACGGTGCGCAGGCGGGCTTGGCGCACGCGCTCTTTGATCTCAGTGAGCATGCTGCCGTAGCCGGACGGCATCTCTGAGGCGGGCGCAGGGGCCGTGAATCGCGCATCATCACGCGCACGACCGCGTGAGAGCCGCTTTTCAGGCGCAATACGGACGGGGTAGGCAGATTTCTTGGGGCGTGGCATGAGTTCAGGTCGGAAACGTCGGGGAGGCGCTCATCTTTGGGCCTCCACCAGCCCCGGATCATCAAGATCGAGGCGGTAGAGGATCTGGTTGTAATCGTAGCGCGGCGTGGGGTGCGCGTGTTTGGCGAATTCCTTGGTGTAGGTGCCTTCAAAGAACAGCACGGGTGATCCGGAGGGCGTGAACTCGGGATGGATGCGCGGATTGTAGAAGGTGTAGTTCTCGTGTGTCAGCACTTTCACCGCCGTGCCCCACGGCCCGGTGGGCTCATCTGCCTCGGCATACCAGAGCTCGCCAAACACAGAAGGCTTGCCAAAGCTCTCCATGAACACCGTGACCCAGCGTTTGCGATAGTCATTCCACGCGATGGAGCCGCTGTGCGGCTTCACCTTCGCGCCAGCGGCATCCACCAGCGTCTCCTGCGGCTTGAGCACCTCCCACGTCTTTTCATCCTGCCACGCCTCAAAGGTGGCCGGGCAGCGCAGAGTCGGCAGCGGGTTGCCGAAGAGCACCCATTCCTTCCCCTGCGCGTCCTTCCAGAGCGCGGGATGGCCTTCGGGCATCGGCGTTTGCTTCGGAGCGGCGTCGGACTGCGTCCAAAGCACGCGCAGCAGGTCAAAGCGGCTCGTTTCATCATTCCACACGCACAAACCGGACTCGTAGGCGTCCATTGGAGGTTTGATCTTCACATAGCTGCCGACGAGACGCGGTGCGCCCGTTTTGTCCGGCAGGCTGACATAAGCGGTGACCCACGTCGGGCCGCTTCCGGGCATTTTTGCCACGCCGCGCTGTCTGCCTTTGTCGTCCGTGAAATAGTCGATATTTAGCTTCAACGGCGGCTCCAGTGAGGCGAGCGGATTCACCGCTGTGGTGGCGCTGCTCATGTCGAAGAGGCCGAGCGGGTAGTTCGGCATGTTCGTGTCGCCCCAGGCCCAGAAGAGGCGGCCACGATGCACTGCGTTCTGCACGCTGTCGCAGCCGTGGATGCCGCTGTCCTTCCAATCGAGATGCTCGCCGAGCTTCTGGCTTTCCGCATACAAACCCGCGCCGGTGAGGCGGCCGATGCGCTTCGCCAGGATGCTGCGCACCACCTCGACACGCAGCGTTTTGCCCGGCTCCGGCGTCAGCCGTGCCCCGCGAAAGCCGAAGCCGTCCTTCGGCACGTCATAGCCATGACCGATGACTGTGAACCACGTCTGCCGCCCCATCAGCTCCGGCGCATCCATGGCGATGACACCCGCGTTGTCCGTGATGAAGCTGAGATGGTGCGTCGTCCGCAGTTCCACCAACGGCACAGGCCAGCCACTGCCTTTTTCCACCACCTCAATGCGGCATGGTTTTGGTGTTTCCGCGCGCGCGAACGACGGAACAAGGGCAAGAATCGAGAAAATGAAAACGCGTGTGCTCATGGGGGCAGGTGGGCGGAAGGCGTCGGGAGAATAAGATTGGAAAACAGCTCCCAACGGTTAGGTTCACAGCATGAAACCAGTCGAAATGGAGACAACGACCCTCGAAAGCGCCGCCGAGCGCACACGGCGCAAGCAGGCCGCCGCACGGGAACTGATCCGAAAAAGCGGCAGGGATGGCAGCGGTGTGTTTGGCAGGCTCCCAGATGACGAGATGACCCGTGAAGCCTGGGCGCTCGGCGAGGCATGGCGCAAGTCAGAGGCTCCCTGAATGACACATGTTCATCCCGGACACCAATCACCTCCGGGAACTGACGGACGGCACCGCGCTGGGCGAAAAACTCCGCCAGCGCATTCTTGCTTCGAAGACCGGTGTTGTGACCTCGATCATCAGCGCGGATGAAAGCCTTCGCGGCTGGCTGGCGCTGATTGCGAGGGCCGCGTCGCCGGAACGCGAATCCGAGGCTTATTCCAGGCTCAACGAAACCATCAGCATTCTTGGTGACCTCGTTCGACTTCCCTACGACCTGGATGCATCTGCCCGATTCCAGTCTTTTCGCAAAGCGGGCGTTCGCATCGGCTCCAAAGATCTTAAAATCGCCTGTATAGCGCTTGAGTACGACGCCACCGTGCTGACACGCAACACGAGGGACTTTGCTGTTGTCCCAGGTTTGAAAATGGAAAACTGGCTGGATTGACTTCATGGCTGATTCAATCCGCGAAACGAAACTCCGCGCTGCACAGCAGGGACTGGCAGAAGACAGCGAGCAGCTTGGATGGATCGCCCTGGGAGGTTTGGAAGAAGGATTCAGCCAGTTGCTGCTCCTTCGTGTCCGGGGCGCGGTTGAAGCAGAGGGTAAAGGCGCGGCGGATTTGTTCAGCGCGTCCCCCTTTTTCACTTTCGAGGCGCTTCGCCAGCGCGGCGGCCATTTCCTGCACGAAGGGGCCGTTAAGAAGGTAAAGCGCCTGGAGGGGCACGTTGGTCACGTCGCGATCTCCAGTCACCAGATTCGGATTCGCCACGTCGAACTGCTCCAGCACGTCGGGAAGATGATCGCGGATCACGGGCAGGTAAATCGAGCGGCGATGCGAGCCGTCGAGATCGGGCGGCAGCTTGGCATTGAAACCGATCAAGGACACCGACTGCCCGTCCAGCTCAGCCACGAGCGAACCTGGACGACGTGAGGTGTCGAGCAAGCCGGAAACCGCGAGCATCGAATCACGAATGACCTCCGCGTCGAGCCGGCGCTTGTTCGCGCGGGAGAGAAGTCTGTTATCTGGATCAGACTCTACGCTCTTCGCCCTTTGCCCTCCGCTCCCCTGCCGGTATGTCTCCGACATCACGATCTCACGCACGAGTTTCTTCACCGACCACCCGCCGTCCATGAACTTGATGGCGAGATAATCGAGCAGCTCGGGATGGCTCGGGCGCTCGCCGCTGAAACCGAAGGTGTCCACGGTGCGCACAAGTCCCGCGCCGAAGAGATGCCGCCAGACGCGGTTCGCCATCACGCGGGCGGTCAGCGGGTTGTCGCGGTGGGTGAGCCACCTCGCCAGTTCCAGGCGGCCGCTTTGGTTTTTGGGGATGGGAATGCCGTAGTCCATCAGGCGCGGGAAGCCGCGCGACACCACCGGGCCGGGATGCGCGATCTCGCCGCGCTCGTAGAGCGCCGAATCATGAATTTTCCCATCCTTCACGCCCATGCACAGCGGCAGGGCACGGCCTTTTTCGTCCACGGCGTCGAGCGCGCCCTCCACGCCGCCGCGTGTCCAGATGATGCGCAGCGCATTGCCCAGCAGTTTGTTGAACTCGCCGCTGATGTCACGGTTCTCGGCCTTCGCTTTCGCGATGTAGTCGTTCATCTCCTTGTCCTCGGCGTTCAGCTTTGCCAGGTCGGACTGGAGCTGTTTCACACGCGCCTCCGGCAGCGATTTGCCGACGATGGTCTGCCCCGGAAAATCCGGCAGGCGGATGAGGCGGCCGTGGTTGTTGTTTTCGGAGTCGATCCAGTTCCCGTAAAAGGTCTGCGTGCTCTTGAAGATGCCCGCGAGTCCATAGTAGTCCTCCATGCTGAACGGCTCTGTTTTGTGATCGTGGCAGCGCGCGCAGGCGATGCTGCTGGCGAGCACGGCGCGCGTCACGGTGTCGAGCTGCTCATCCGCCACATCAGCGGCGAACTGCGCTTTGTTCTGCTCATTGAGCCCCTTCGGTCCCATGGCGAGGAATCCGGTGGCGATGAGCAGCCGCGCGCGCTCGGCATCGTCCTTTGCGGGCAGCAAATCGCCCGCGATCTGCTCGGTGAGGAAGCGGTCGAAAGGAATGTCCGCGTTCACCGCGTCGATGACGTAATCGCGGAAACGCCATGCATGAGGAAACGTGAGATTGGACTCGCGGCCGTTGGACTCCGCATAGCGCACGACATCGAGCCAATGGCGGCCCCAGCGTTCGCCGAAGCGCGGGCTTTCGAGGAGCTGGTCCACCAGCTTCTCGTAGTCGGATGGGGCTGGCTTGTCGGACAAGTCCGACGGGGGAAGGCCGGTCAAATCGAAGTAGAGCCTTCTTTTCAGCACCGTGGCGTCCGCACGAGGCGCGGGCTTCAAACCGGCAGCCGCCAGTTTCTCACGAATGAAGCCGTCGATGCCCTGCGTGGCATTTTTGGGCATCACCGGCTTTTGATAGGCCCAAAACTTCTTTCCGCTCTCCACATCCACCGGCGGACGCTCCGCTGCTCTCGCCGCGGTCTCGCGCGGATCAGCCGCGCCGCTCTTGATCCACGATTCAAAGTTCGCGATGACCGCATCCGGCAGCTTGGGCTCCTTCGGCGGCATTTCGAGATCGGGATCGGCATGCCGGATCGCCGTGAGCAGCAAGCTCTTCGCGGGATCGCCAGGGACCACGGCCGGGCCGGTCTCGCCACCCGTTCGGATGCCGTGTTTCGTGTCGAGCATGAGTCCGCCCTTCGATTTGCCGGACTCCGCGGAGTGGCACTCGTAGCAATGCTTCGCGAGCACGGGCCGGATCTTCGATTCGAAGAAGGCCACGTCGTCCGCAAATGCGCTGGCGGTGAATAGGACAAGGATCGCTGGTTTCATCGGCTGGAATCGGGTTTGGAGGTCACGGATTCGGCCTTGGTCTCGGCGCTTTTGTGCTCCAGCCACTTTGCGGTGCTGGATTTTGGCCAGGAGGCGCTGATGCAGCGCGGCGGCTCACCTTCGCGCCACAGCATCCACGCCGGAGCGCCCTCTTGCAGGGCGGCAAAGGTCAGCTCGGCGGCGGACTTCCATGCGGGCATCGTGCGGCACTGCCACAACGGATGCGGCGGCGAGATGATCTGCGTCCTGCCAGTGTCGATCTCCACCACGGCCACCGCATCCGTCTCGCTCTCGACGACGGCGACACGTTTGCCATCCGGCGAGGCGGTGAAGAAGCCGAGGTTGGCCGGCAGATCACCCGGCGCGGTAGGCACAGGCGTCACCGCGCTGGCATCGGCGGCGATGACGAATAAACGCGGCGAAAGCTCCGGTCCCGTGCCAGTCGTGGGAAGCGTTACCGGCTGGCTGGCGAAAAGCACGCGCCCGTCCGCCAGCACCTGCACAGCGGGGCGGTTCAGCGTGACCGCCGTGGCGAGCGTGGCCGGTTTGCCGGGCTTGGTCAAAGCGCCGTCCGCAGTAATGACCTCGACACGGTGAATGCTTTGCAACTTCTCGCCCTCGCCGCCGAGCGGTGCCATGAAAACCAGCGCGCGGCCATCCGGCGTCCAATCAAACGCCGCGCTGACATGCCGCGCCACCGTCTGCCGTGAGCTGCCATCCAGCGTGATGACCTCCAATGCCGCGCTTCTCCCATCTTCATCGGGCGTGAGAAAAGCCAGCGCATCGTGCTTTGGAGACACGCGCGGCATCATGGCGGGCCGCAGCAGGCTGCGGAGAAGGGATCGTGCCTCACTCACATTCTCGCCGCTCAGCTTGAACACACAGAGCTCGCTGAGTTCGTAACCCGTGCCGGGTTTCTTGAACGATTCGGCCAGTTCGTCACCCTTGGGCAGGGCGAGCAGCAGTTTTTCGACCCGCTCCGGCTCCTGCCCGAATTTCCGCCGCGTCGCGTGCACAAAGCGCGTCATTTGCTCCTCCGACAGGCCTGAGAGCAGGTCTTCCAGTGTTTTGTCCTCCTTGCCGAGAGTCGCCGCCGTTTCCAGCAACGGCATGACCACTGGCAGCATGGTTTCCACGGATTGAGTCTCCTCCGCAGGGATCAGTTGGCGCAGCTCCTCCCAGGTGGAAATCGTCCGCATGCGCTGCGCCACAAAGCCGCTGCCATCGCGCAGCCAGCTCACGCTCTGAAACAGTGCGTCCTGTTTC
Source organism: Verrucomicrobiaceae bacterium (assembly GCA_015075365.1). Lineage (GTDB taxonomy): Bacteria > Verrucomicrobiota > Verrucomicrobiia > Verrucomicrobiales > Verrucomicrobiaceae > Prosthecobacter. The sequence continues at coordinate 600,765 of JABTUN010000001.1, read as the reverse complement.
CCGAGGTCCAGCGCCCGCCCGCGATGACCATCAGCCGTCGCGAGATGCACGCCGCCTCCAGCGGCAACCACCGCGACATCTCCATTCGGCGACCACCACACCCTCTCCTCCGGCAGGCAGCCGGCGAGCATCAGCATGAACACGAGGATGAAATGGCGCGTCTTCATGGCCGGGATTGGTGTTCCAGTTTCTCCGTGTCCACGCGCACGACCTGCATGCCTTCGCCTGCAGGATCGAAACTCATGCGATAGCGCGCCCAAGGGCTTTCTTTGCGTGGCGATGGCGTCGATGATTCGACATTGCCTGATGCCGTGCGTGATTCGGTGCGACCGGCGTAGAAGCCCACGGTGCCCGCCAGCAGCGCAATCGCCGCGGCGCGCGCAAGCCACGGCACGAACGATGAACGGCGCGGCATGGGTGCCGCCGGCTTTCCCGCCGATGCCGGCAGCACATGCGCCAGCTCCGGGTGAAGCAACACCGCGTCATGCGTGGCGGACAGCGCTGCCAGGATGCGATCTGCCTCGGTTCGCGCGTCCGCATCTTTCGCGAGGTGCAGTTCCAGAAGCTCCGCGGCCTCGGGTGCCAGTTCGCCGAGATGCCGGTCGATGACCAGGGCGTGTAGAGAGGATGGTTTCATAGATGGATGAGTTTAGTTTTTTCACATTCAAGACGCTGCCGCACCTCCGCGACCGCGTGATGCAGACGCGAGCGCACGGTGCCAATCGGGATGTCCAAAGCCTCGGCGATCTCCGCATACGAAAGGCCCTGCGCGAAGCGTAGATCGAGAATCTCCCGCTGAATTGGCTCCAGCGCCGAGATCGTCTCCCGCGCGGCCTCAACTCGGTCATCCCCGGCTGGTGCGGCCACCTCGGCAACGGCCGGATCAAACGGCAGCACCTTGTCCTGATCCCGCTGCCGCCACGCTGCCTGGCTCAGATGCCGCGCGATGCCAAAGAGGTATCCCCGGGCATGCTGGGGCGATTTTCCATCGCGCAGTCCCTGCGCCATCTGCAAAAACGTCTCCTGCACCAGATCCCGGGTGTTTTCCCCTCCGCCATGGCGTCGCGCGAAAAAACGCGTCAACTCCTCCGCGCACTCGTCAAAGAGGCGCTCCAGCAGGGACGGAGCAGGTTTGGTATCCACGGCGGGTGTCATGTGCGCAGGCACGCGGTGGCCTGTCACAGGTCGAAGTGAGTGAACCTGGCAAAAAAGTTCTCGGAAAGTGAATTTTTTTCTTCTTGGCAGTCATGCCACGACCGGCCGGATCACCTCGCCATACACATCCGTGAGCCTGAAATCACGCCCGGCGTAGCGGTAGGTCAGCTCCTCGTGGTTGATGCCGAGGAGGTGGAGGATCGTGGCGTGCAGATCGTGGATGCTGGTCGGATTTTCCTGCGCGGCGAAGCCAAACTCGTCGGTGCTGCCGTGCACGGTGCCGCCTTTGATGCCGCCACCGGCCATCCACATGCTGAAGCCGTAGTGATTGTGATCGCGACCGAGTTTCGATTTCGAGCCGCTCATCTCGACGGTCGGTGTGCGGCCGAATTCGCCACCCCAGAGCACGAGCGTGTCCTCCAGCATGCCGCGCTGCTTCAGATCGCTCAAAAGCGCCGCGATGGGCTGGTCGATGTCGTTCGAGAGCTTGCGGTGGTTCGTCTCGATGTTGTCGTGATTGTCCCACGGCTGCCCCGCGCCATGCCAGAGCTGCACCATGCGCACACCGCGCTCCAGCAGGCGACGCGCGATGAGCGTCTGCCGCGCGTGAACGCCCTCGCCATACATCTTGCGGATGTGCTCGGGCTCCTGCGACACATCAAACGCGTCCGCCGCCTCCATCTGCATGCGGAAGGCGAGCTCGAAGCTCTGAATGCGCGCCTCCAGCCGCGGATCGCTGCGCTCGGCCTTGTGCGCGGCATTGATGCGACGCAGCAGCTCAAGCTGGCGCAGCTGCACGCTCGTGTCCGCATGCGGGCTGCGGATGTTTTCGATCAAACGGTCCACCGCCTCATGTTTTGAATCGACATACGTGCCCTGAAACGCGCCCGGCAAAAACGCCGCCTGCCAGTTCTCCGCGCCTTTGATCGGCATGCCGCCGGGACACATCGCGATGAAGCCCGGCAGGTTCGAGTTCTCGCTGCCGAGGCCATACGTCAGCCACGCGCCGAGGCTCGGACGCGGCTGGATCGAGTCGCCGCAGTTCATGAGCATCAGCGACGGCTCATGGTTTGGCACCTGCGCCTGCATCGAGCGGATCACCGCGATGTCGTCGATGTGCGCCGCCGTTTTCGCGAACAACTCGCTCACCTCGATGCCGCTCTGCCCGCGCCGCTCGAATTTGAACGGCGAAGGAAACGCCGCGCCCGTCTTCCGCTCCGTGATGCGATGACTCGGCACCGGTTTCCCCGCGTAACGCGCCAGCGCCGGCTTCGGATCAAACGTATCCACATGCGACGGCCCGCCGTTGAGGAAGAAATGGATCACACGCTTCGCCTTTGGCGCGTGGTGCGGCTGCGCAGCCTGCAAATCCGCCAGTCCCAGCGCCGCCAAGCCCATGCCCGAGCGGGCGAGGAAGTCTCGGCGGGTGAATGGGGGAGGCATGGGAGGGATACGCGCAGCAGGGAGGCATGCTTGCTGGCTCGCGAAATGGCGAAGCAAAGTAGTCCTCTCGCTCCGCGAGAGGAACTCAGCGTTTTCTATCGCACCGACGTGCCCGAGTTCGCGAACGCACAGGGCTCATCTCGCGGAGCGAGATGGCTACTTTGCTGTCGCCTCAATCGACGAACATGAACTCGTTCGAGAGCACGAGACCTGCGCGAGTTGCTTCCAAGATGCCTGTGCCGTTCTGGATGAGTTGGCGAGAGAATCGTATGATCTCGAAGCATTGCAGTGGAGCTTAGCGGCAAAACTCAGACAGCCTCGACGCCCGAACCGACGGCATCAAAAGCTTGCACTCTGTCCCAACCCAGCCACCGTCCCTACCATGAAGCCGAATATTCCACTCTTGGCGGAGGGTTTCGTTTTGGCCTGCGTGATCGCGGACGGAGCGGAGCCGGTGGTGTTAAATGTCCGCGCGGCGCAGCGGGCGAGGACGAAGCTGGTGGATGTGAATAATGATCTCAGCGGCGCGGATGGGCCGGTCACTGTGGTGGTTTCGAATGATGACGGCTGCCGCCATCCTATGGGAGCATGGCCACGTATTCTCACTATACGAAATGGGTAATGCACCTTGATGGGTTGTGCTCCAGAAACCAAACAGTAGTCATGAATTTGAATCTTAGCATCCGCCGCCGCTTTTCATCGGCTTCCTTTGTGACCGTGATACTACTTGGCAGCGCAATGTCAGTGGCTTTACAGGCTGGTATCAATGATGGGCTTGTGGCCCACTATCCATTCGAGGGAAATGTACAGGACGTGAGCGGAAACGGGCGCTCCCTTTCCTCGTCATCGACCACATTTACCACTGGTTGGGTTGGGGGAAATGCGGTTTTGTTTAACGGAACAACCTCTTATTTATCCTATCCTGGGACGATCACGGCTTCCAATTCATTCTCATGGACTTGTTGGTTCAATGCGGCCAGCGATCTCATATTTAATGGTGAACCAAACCTCATGAACCAAGGAACAACACCCGGCATCGGACAGAACGGCATCAGTCCTTCCTTATACATCACATCTGACCGGCGGCTTCGTTTTTACACATATACGAACCAAGGGCTGCAACTAGTTTCACAGGCAAACGCCATCATTCCTGGCCGGTGGCATTTCTTTGCCATCACCAGTGATGGCTCTGGCAATCGAGTTTTATACCTTGACGGCAATCAAGTGGATGCCGCTGCGGGCCATCTTTTCGGGCAGGTACTACCAAATTTTTACATTGGTGGAAACATAGCTTATGGAAACATCAGCATGTTCAAAGGTGCGATCGATGAAGTGCGTATCTACAATCGTGCGCTCTCACCTCAAGAGGTTACATCGTTAGCCTCTAGCGGCCAGTTCCACATCACCAATCCTCGCGCTGCTCAACGGGCAGGATCTAAACTGGTGGACATTAACTACGATCTTAGTTCAGCTTTTTCCTCCGGGCATCAAGTAGCGATCGATATCTCCGCTGATGACGGAGCCACATGGACTGTTCCTTCGTCCTCGGTCACCGGCAACGGTGTCGGAGCGAACGTAGCATCGGGTAATGGGAAAAGTATACAGTGGGATGCGGAGGCCGACTGGAATCTCCAGACATCCGCAACCATGCGCTTTCGTATTGCAGTGACACGATCTGGGGTAACGACTGCCGGACAAAGCGGGAAGACGCCTATAGACACACGCGGATCGGGAGGTATCAATGTGACAGGCCGGGCGCTGAATGGGGGCACATACGCCCCGCTGGCGGGTGCAGCGGTGAGCCTGGCCGGGATTAACACGACGAGCAGATCCAACGGCACTTTCACTATAGCGAATGTTAACTTGGTCGCCGCCTCCACCCTCACTGTCAGCGCGGCAGGATTGATTTCCCAGACTCGAACGGTGGTAGCCGCGGCGGACCAGAAAGCGGTGAATGTGGGGGACATCTCGCTCGCAACGGCCACGGACAATCCGGTGGTGGAAGGCGTGAAGCCGGACGTGGACGGGATTTTTCTCGTGGGGTTCGGCCTGATGCCAACGCTGAAGGCGACGGTGAATTGGAATGGGACGACGCCGGGCATTGTGCAGTTCATGGTGAACGGCAGTGTGTTTGCCACGCGCACCGGCGCGGGACCGGAGTACAGCGTGACCGTGCCTGTGGATTCGGCGCTGCGCTCTTCTCTCTCAGCGACAGGCAACGTCATCGCCGTGACAGCGACGGCACAGGAGGCGGGAAAGGTGTCAGTGCCCTTTGAACTGACGATGGCCGTTGTGCCTGTGCCTGCCAGCCTGCGGGCAGTGGTGAATTCCGGGCCGTATCAGGCCTTTGGTCCTGATCAGGTGGGTTTCGACTTCGAGCTGACGAAGCATGAGCAGAAGGTCACGCTGCCTTTGATCGGTCAATTCGGCTTTGAGTGGGGCGCGAACGCCAGCTTTGACTACACGATCAAGGACGGTGCCTGGGAGGCGGCGCTGGGCCTGAGCGCGGAAGGCACAAACGGCAAGCGCGGCAGGCGGCCGAGTTTGCCAGGGCTGCCACGCTCTCCGAAGGCCAAGCTCTACATCGGCAACAAGGAGATCAACGTGAGCATCAACGGCAAGGCCGCTGGAACTGCGACAGCGAGCACTGGCATCACGCTTCAGACTGTGGGATTGGATGCAGGACTGGAGACGCGGCTGGAATTGACTCGCTATGGATTGCTGGACATTTTCGGCCCCGGATTGACGAATGCCTTTTCAGCGATCCCTGCGGCGGGAAATATCCTCAAGAACGCTTCGGTCATCATCTGGCTGATCCCGGCGCTGGATGGCACGGCGACAGTGATGGTTTCGCCGTTTGATTTCGGTGGGGCCACGCTCACGGGCAAGATCGGACTGGAAGGGGCTTACGAGCCCGAGGTGGGCGACATATTGAAAGGCCGGGTTTACGTCGGGTCGGATATTGGATCAACGTTTGGCCTGCCGACACCGGTCTTCAAAGATGTGACCTTTCGCGTTTACGGTGGGTACGAACTGACGGCATGGGTGCTCACGGTGAGTAAAGAGGTGGTCTGGGTGAGCTACACCTACCCATCTGCCAGTGGGCTGCGGGCTCAAGCGGGCGCTAGAGACATTGGCACAGGGTATCTGCTGGAAGCTGAAGCCAACCAAGACGAAACCTGGAGACCGATGGACCGTCCGTGGAGGAAGAAGGGAGGGGAGGTCTTTCGGCTCGGAGATGGAGGCCTGAAAAAGCAGGTAGATGGGGAAGCTGGCGCAGCTCTCGAAGCATTTGCCAGCATGGGGCAAGGCGAGGTGGCGGCACCCGCACCGGCTGCGGCGGAAGGCAGTGCCGCGGCTCGCGTAATCGGCTCCACGGTGCCAGCACAAGCAGTGCTGCCTTTGCTGGGGAATGTTTTCCCGGACTCCGACCCTGCGCTGGCTGGCAATGGCAATAATCTGATGCTCCTCTATGTGCGTGACACGGGTGCGGCCAATGCGGTGCAGTTCACGGAAGTGGCCTGGACATACTTCAACGGCACGGCCTGGACGACACCAGCCCCGGTGGCGGCGGATGTACGCGGGCAGTTTGAGCCAGCGGTGGTATTTGATGGACAGGGGAAAGCTGTGGGCGTCTGGAGCCGGATCAAGAACGCCGCACTCACAGTTGGCAGCGTGCCGGAACTGGCTGCGGAGATGGAGATCGTCTCAGCGACATGGAATGCCGGAACCGGCACATGGAGTGCTGCCACAGCACTGACGGACAACGCCTTTCTGGATCACAAGCCGCGCCTCGGAGGTCCGCTGACCGATGGTGATCTAATCCTGACCTGGCGAGAGAACCAGGCGAATCTGCTGATCGGAACGGGCGCCGCGGGTGCGCCGCAGAACACGCGGATTATGACGCGGCGATGGGATGCCGCCACGGGCACATGGGGCGCGGCATCCGTGCTGGTAGCGGACTTGGCGAATGAGATGTCGGATTCACTCGCCGCCAGCGGTGGGAAGGCGGTCTATGCCGTGACTCGCGATCTCGACGGCAATCTCGACGACTTCAACGATTCCGAGTTGTTTTACCGAGTCTGGAATGAAGGCGCTGGAGCTTGGGGAACCCTGACTCGGCATACCACGGATGCAATCAATGACCGCAACGTTAAGTTGGCCGTTGGCGGGGCTGGGGACGCCTACGGCATCTGGCAGCGTGGCGATGACTTGGTGATGGATGTTAATTTTTCCGGGACACACTCCATCGTGCGGCCTGACTCAGGCACCTTTGGTTTCTCTGATCTCGCACTGACTGTGGGGCCGGATGGCAACGTCGCCGTCATCTGGCAGGAGATGGGAGAGCACGGCTCAGATGCGCATTACCGGGTGTATGATCCGATCTCAGCAACCTGGGGGCAGGATTCATTCCTGTCCGAGGACTCCGACCTTGAGCGCTCCTTCGCGCCTGTCTGGGATGCGGCAGGGAATCTGACGCTGGCCTACAACAATGTGCAGATCAGCAAGGTGACGAAGAACGTGGTGGTGGAAGGAGGGGCAACCGTGACGGTGGATGGTGTGCCACAGCCGGGTCAGGTGGACCTCCTGCTTGCGAAGCGGGCACTTGTGAAAGACTTGGCTGCCGTTCCCGAAGGTCTCACGGCTGATGGAACCACCTTCCTTCCCGGTGATGCACTGACGCTGAAGGCGCGGGTGAAGAACGCGGGCAATTTGGCAGTGCAAAATGTGCAGGTGGCTTTCTATGACGGTGATCCCGCCAATGGCGGAACCTTGATCGAAACAGCCACCATTCCCGGCTGGATGGAAGCCGCGACAGACGGTGAGGTCACTGTGAACTGGGCGGTGCCTGAGCCTGCTCAAGCGCGGACGATTTACATCAAGATCGACCCTGCCTCTGCAGTGACAGAGTCCAATGAAGCGAACAACGTGCTGGCCCTGCCGATCAATGGAGTGGATCTAGCGCTGGAGTATCAATCAGGCTCCGTGCTGCGGGATGGCTCGGCGCGGGTCGTGGTCAAAGTGCGGAATCTCTCCGCCCCGGAATCCCCCGTGACCACGCTGCGGCTTAAAGCCCACGAAGGCGGTGCCACGCTGGCAGAGACGACGGTGAGTCAGCTCGCGCCGGGACAGTCGATCGATGTGCCGTTTGATCTACCTGCTGGAACCCAGCCTGAAGGAGATCAGGCCTATCTCCTGGTCATTGATGAGGAGGATTTCGCCAGGGACATCGACCGGGACAACAACGAGGCCCCGTTCGCCCTGACTCTCTGGATTGACGATGATGGCGATGGCATCCCGAGGTGGTGGGAACTGGCCAATGGCATGAGCGACTCCAGCGCCAGCAATGCGCTGCTGGATGTGGATGGCGACGGCTTCGATGCCCTGGCTGAGTTTCTCTCGGGCACTGACCCAAACAACAACCAATCGAAACTCGGAGTCGGCCAGTTCAACACGATTACCAGCTCTGAAACAGGTATCTCAACCAGCACTATCTCCTGGGCCTCCGTGGCCGGTCGGCTCTATCGCGTGGAGCGGTCCTTCGACCTGACCTCATGGCAAATCGTGGGAGATGATCTCGAACCAACTCCACCTCTCAATTCCATCACCGATGCCACAACGCCTCCTGGTGGCCGCGTGTTTTACCGAGTGATGGTGAAGTGACCTGCCGCGGAGCCTGATATCCGCCATCGCAAGAACTCAATCCACAAACATGAACTCGTTCGAGAGCATGAGCACCTGCGCGAGCTGCTGCCACTACGGAGGGCTTGCTGGCTTCAGGCGTCCGGCATCTCGTTCTTTTTTGAGAAACGGTCCCGGCTTCAAGACTGGCATGCCATAGAAGGATTCACCGAGCAGTTCGCCAAAGTCCGCATGATCGAGCGTGAGGAGCACGTCAGCCCAGGCGAGTGCGCCAAAAAGGATTGGCTTGTCTTTCGGCACGGGAAAAACCACCGGGAGATCGATCGTGAGGACATCATCCATGATCAGGATGGAAGGACGCATGGCCGCCCAGTCCGCACTGGCCTCAAGAGGTAGATCAGGCAGATGACGCAACACCTCATCAATCGCGTAGTGAGTCGTCACCAGCAGCCAGCCGTTGATTGAGGCCAGACGAAACACCTCGCGCGAAGCTCCCGTGGCAGAGGCAGCCGCCGAAAGCATGACGCTGGTGTCGAGGAAGAGCCTCATGCGCTTTGGCGGAATTGCTGCATGTCAGCCTCGTCTTCGGCGAACCATGCCGCCATCCGCTCTTTGCTGAACTGCCGCGGTGGCGGCAGTTCACCGCCTTCAGCACGCAGCCGGGCGGCCACAAACAGGATCAATTCCTGCTTTTGCTCTGGAGGCAGCGCTGCGGCGGCTTTTTCAATTTCAGCGAGTGTGCTCATGCCGCCAGTTTGAGGCAATTGGTCCCGTTAATCAACAAACATGAACTCGTTCGAGAGCATGAGCACCTGCGCGAGCTGCTCCCAAGAAGTGAGCGTCGTTTTGGGCGAGGCGGTGAAGTCTTTTTTGGCGTCCCAGACTTCAGCGGGCGTGTCGCCGCCGGAGCCGGCGATGGTTTGAGTGGTGCTGAGTTGCGGGGACCAGAGGAATTGATCGCTGTTCAGGCCGATGTCGATATCGACGATGAAATCGAGAGTGTCGCCTTGCTGGAAGGCGATGGAGGTGAGGCTGAGGTCGGCTTTGGAACCGTGGAGCTTGGTGCCGAGCAGTTTGCCGAGGCGGGAGTGGCTGACGAAGGCGCGGATGCCATCGCCGACCTTCGGTTCGTGGATCAAGGTCGAGCGGAGATCGTAGTGGCCGTCCGCAGGTGCGATCCAGCGACGCACGACGGCATGCTGACGGTTGTTGCCGGGGTGGCCACCTTCGGCGGTGAGTTGTGCCCAGCCGAGTTTGGCGTTCGGCCAGTCTTCGTCGCCCTGCCAGGCGTGGCCGGTGAAATGCGGGAGAGGCGTGAAGGTCTTCACGCGCCCCGTTTTTTCATCCCACTCGCCAAAACCGTGCTGCCAGGCCTTCGCCTGATCGTTTTCGACGAGAATGGGCTTTTCATCGATGGAGACGAAGGATAGCGCGGAGGCCAGTTCGTCGGCTTTGGGGCTGCGTTGGAACAAATGGCGATACAGCAGGCCAATTCGCGCTTCGGGCGACTTTTCGGTCGAAACGCGTTTCACGAGCGCTTTGGCCTGCTGGACGAGAAACGGGTGATTGAGGCCAAAAAGGGCCTGCTGCGGCACGGTGGTCTCAGTGCGCTGCGGAATGGAGAGATCTGGATTGGCGAAATCGAACGTGCGCATCACCGCCGGCAGATTTTCGCGATCAACGAACGCGTAGAGCGTGCGGCGGGTGTTGCTGGCGGCGAAAAGCGGCTCGGGACGGCCGCCGACACGCGGATTGAGCCGACCAGCGGCGGCCAGCCAGGCATCGCGGGCTTCTTCGAAGGTGAGGCGGTGTGGGACGTAGGACGGGTTTTCCAACCCGTCTGAACGAGTTGGAAAACTCGTTCTACGATACGCCTCCGACATCATGATGAGCCGATGCATGTGCTTCATGCTCCAACCGCTGCGGATGAACTCGGTGGCGAGCCAATCGAGGAGTTCGGGATGGCTCGGAGGGCTGCCTTGCTTGCCGAAGTCGCTCGGGGTGCTGACGAGGCCGCGGCCAAAGTGGTGCTGCCAGATGCGGTTCACCATCACGCGGGCGGTGAGTGGATTGCGCGGGTCGATGATGGCCTGCGCGAGTTCGAGTCGGCCGCTGCCTTTGGTGAACGGCTTCTGGTTGCCGAAGAGGCTCAGGAACTGACGTGGAACGGCATCGCCTTTGGTGAGGGGATTGCCGCGGGTGAAGATGCGTGGCGTGCTGGGCAGGGCGCGATCTTTGAGAATGGTGGCGTAAGCCGGCGCGGTGCTGGTTTTGATGAGATGGCGGTCCACCTCGCCCTGGGCCTTCCACAGTTCGGTGGTGACGCCGGTGGGGAAATACATCTCGTTGTTCGCGATGTGCTCATCGGGCACGAAGGCGGGCGAATCGGGCTGTTGGAGGCGTTCTTCGGTCAGTTCGATGCCGGGATGCTTGTCGAGCCACGCGACGAAGCGATGGACGATGAAGGGATTGAGGTCGTTCGCGTCGAGGATCTGCCCGAAGACCTCTTCGGGATACTTGTCGAGCTCGCGCGTGGCCTGGAGGTAATCGGCGACGCGGTCACGCGTGCGCTTCATCTGCTCCTCGCGGCGTTTCGTCATGAGTTCGCGGTTCTTTTGGAGGAGCGCGGTGAGTTCAGCGTTTTCGCTGCGGTTTTCACAGGGCACGAGGGCCTCGGCGCAGCTTTGGAAGACGCCGTAGAGCGCGTAGTAGTCGCGTGTGGGGATGGGATCGAACTTGTGATCGTGACAGCGTGCGCAGGCGACGGTGAGCGCCTGCGTGCCGCGCATGACGACGTCGATGCGGTCGTCGATGATGTCATGTGTTACACCGAGGAAGCGTCGGCCGAGCGTGAGAAAGCCCATCGCGGCGAGATCAGGTGAATTCGGCGGCACGACCTGATCCGCGGCGATCTGCAGGAGCAAAAAGCGGTCGTAGGGCATGTCGGTGTTCAGCGCTTGCACGACCCAATCGCGATAAGCGGAGGCATGGACCCAGTTCTTTTCCTCGCGGGCATAGACGTAACCCTTGGTGTCCGAGTAGCGCGCGATGTCCAGCCAGTGGCGGGCCCATTGTTCGCCATAGTGCGGAGAGGCGAGGAGGGTTTCGATGAGCGTGGCGTAAGCGGCGTCGGACAGGTCGGACGAGTCTGACACGTCCGACGGTGGGAGGCCGGTGAGGTCGAAATGGGCGCGGCGGATGAGAGTGCGGGCGTCAGCGCGTGGGGCGTGTGCGTGTGGCAGGTAGGCGTCGATGCTGCTGGCCTTGCCGGGCTTCAGTGGCTGAAAGGCCCAGTGCTCCGCCGCGAGAAGACTCGTGGAGAGCAGCAAAAGGCCAGACTGGAGGAGAAATCGGAGCACAGCGGCGGTACTACGCCGCTTGAAGGGTCACTTTGCCGAGCCCGGGCGAAGAACGAACTTCTGCACGCGCGCGCCAGTGCCCTCAGCGACATAAACAGCACCATCCGGACCGATGCCGATGTCATGGCCGAGGCGGAACTGGCCCGGCTGGTCGCCGTGGGCGCCGAAGGTGTCGATCACCTGGCCCTGCGCATCGAGCACCACGGCCTTGCCGCGCTCCGCCGGCCTCAGCGAAGGCGAGCCGCCGTCGATGGCAAGGATGCGGCCGTCCGGAGCAGTTGCGACACCGTAGGGCTTGCCGATGTGCGGACCTCGCCATTCGTGGAGAAAGCCGCCTTTCGCGTCGAAGACCTGGAGCCGCTCGTTTTCGCGGTCGCACACGATCACACGGCCCTGCACATCAAGCGTGATGCCGTGCGGCAGGTTGAACTGGCCCGGACCATCGCCTTTCACGCCCCACTGAAACTCAAAGCGGCCCAGCGCGCTGAATTTGACCACGCGCGTGTTCTTGTAGCCGTCGCTCACATAAAACGATCCGTCGCCCAGCACGGCGACATCGGTGGGCAGGTTGAAGTGAGCCTGATCCGCACCCGCAACGCCCGCCTCGCCGAGCGTGAGCAGCACCTTGCCCTCCGGCGTGCATTTGAAGACCTGATGCAGGCCGACATCCGTAAGCCAGAGATTGCCCTCGTGATCGACTGTGAGGCCGTGCGGCATGATGAAGCGGTTTTCGCCCCAGGTGGAGAGCAGTTTGCCGTTCGCTCCATCAATCACACTCACGGTTGGCGCGGAGATCGGTTCTTTGGGAAAAGGATTCGACCACTTCCGGCCGCTGCGGTGGAAAACGAACACGCGGTTCTGCGCATCGACGCCAATTCCGGCGCAGAGGCCGAGTTTGCGGTCTTCCGGCAGCACAGGCCATTCCGGCACCACCTCGTAACGACTCTGCGCCGCACCTGGCGAGGCCGCCAGCAGCATCAGCGCAAGGATGCGGACCGCCGCCATCACCCCTCCCAGCTCCTTCCATCCCACGCGATGACGCGTTCCAGCATCTTCACCACAGTTTCGGTGAAGCATTGAAACAGCACCTCGCCTTTCTCCGCCGTGGCACCGCGTGGATCGCCGACATGGCCGGGCTCGCTGCGGTCGGGCATGGTCCAGCCGCGGCTGGCGGGCTCGAAGGCGTTGCCGAAGGGCACGTCGGTGGTCTTCGCGAGATCGCCGACGAGTTCCGGGCACAGGCGGAGCACCATGCTGGTCTCCCATTCGCAGGCGTGGCCCATGACACGCTGCTGGATGGACGGATCTCGCGTCCACGGCTCCGCGCCGAGATTCCAGTAGGTGGCAAAGAGCAGCAGGAGGTCTTTGCGGTCGCGGTATTTCTGCCGGGTCTCAAAGACGGCCTGCTTGCCGGGAATGTCGTTGCCACCGTGGCCGTTGATGAAGACGAGGCGCTTGAAGCCGTGCGCGATGAAATTATCCATCAGGCCGTTGAGCAGGTCGAGATACACACGAGGCTCCGCGGAGAGCGTGCCAGGGAAATCCATGTGATGGTGCGAATTCCCCAGCCACATCAGCGGCGCGATGAGAACACGTTCACCCAGAGCGGCCTCGGTGCGGCGGATGAGTTCGTTCGTCAACATGCTGTCGGTGAAGACGGGCATGTGGCGGCCGTGCTGCTCCAAGGCGGCGACGGGAAAGATGACGGGGATGTCGCGGCTCAGAGCCGCGACCTCGGTCCATTTCAAATCGGCGAGGTGCATGGCGTTCAGCGGAGTTCCTGGACCGAGATGGTGTGCGTCACGGGCTGAACGAGCTTGCGCACGCCTGCATCCTGCCGGGCATGCTCGTCGGCAAATTTCTTCTTCAGCTTGGCCAGCGCGGCGGCCACTTTGGGCTCCTCGGCAGCCTCGGCGGCGACGACGCGCATGTGCGTGACGAAGCTTTTGATCAACGTCGTCTCGTAGGCCTGCTTCAGGCCGATGGCGTTGACCAGGCCGTTGAAAGCGCCGTCGAAAGGCGTCTTGTCAAACTCCGCGGCGAGGTTGATGCCGTCCTCGAGCTGGTTGCGCGTGAATTCCTTGCTCTGCGCGCCCCAGGTGACCTTCGCCTTCTCACTGGAAAGGCCGATCACATGCAGCGTGAGGCGGTTGAGGTCTTGATTGAAGCTGGTGAAAGGAAGGATGCTGCGGTTGCTGCCGGAACTCTTCGTGTCGCCGTCGAAGCAGAAAGGCCATTTCGTGCTGGTGATTTCGATGCTGCCCGCCGCGCCCGCCTTGATCTTGTGACCCTCGCTCGCGTTGCTCTGGCCCTTCATGTTCAGGGTGATGACACCGATCTCGCCATTCATACCCAGTGCCCTTAAAAACGCCTCCGCCATGAGGAGCTGGCCGGGAGGCGAGGGATGGAACCCATCACCGCCAAACGGGCCGTAGCCTTTGCCCAGCGCCGACTTCGACTTTGCCAGCGCGCTCATCATCGTGTCATGCACGTTGGCAAAGGGCTGCTTGTTCTCCTCCGCCAGTTTTTTGGCGATGTCGCGCAGTTGCGCGAGGTTCTCGTTATAGAGCTCGCCTTTGATCGTGGGACGATTGAAGAAATCGGGATCGACTCCGCCCGGCGAGCCGACGGCCATCGCCTTGACGCCGACTTTTTGCAGCCCGGCGATCACCGCGCGCATGTTCTTTTCGTATTCCGCGCCGATCTCCGGCGCGTAGGGCTTGTAGCTGCCGTCATTCATGCCGTAGCAGGTCGTGGCGACGTTTGGATGGAAGACGGCGAGGTCGTTTTCGAGGCGCGCCGCGAATCCGCCCGCGCGCTCGCCGCTCCAGCCGAACTGAAACACGTGGATGTCGCCACGCCCGGTGCAGGCGAGCAGATAGGCTTCGATGTATTTAGAGTAGAGCTTCTGCTCCGTGATGCTGTCGCCAATGATGGCGACGCGGGCGTTGGGCGGCAGGATGGACTCAGCACGGATGCTGACAGCGGCGAGGAGGACGGTGAGAAACGGCAGGATGCGCATGGCGAAGCTCATACCGACAAAAAGCAGCCGTTCTGGCAAGGAATTGTTTTTCGCGGCAATGCGGTGGCCGGACGTGCGTTGGACAGCCATGCGCGCTTTCGTCCTTCTCTTCGCATTTTGCCTCGTTTCCCACGCAGAAACCGTTGTCAGCATCCAGGGCGAGGATTTTCATCTCAACGGCAAACCCACTTACGCCGGCCGCGAGTGGCAGGGACATCGCATCGAGGGGCTGCTCATGAACTCGCGCATGGTGCAGGGCACTTTCGACGACCGGAACGCGCAGACGGTGAAGAACTGGGCCTACCCGGACACGAAGAAATGGGACGCGGAGCGCAACACGCTCGAATTCATCGCCGCGATGCCGGAATGGCGCGCGCACGGTCTGCTGGCCTTTACGCTGAATCTGCAAGGCGGGTCGCCTTATGGCTACTCGAAGGACCAGCCCTGGCACAATTCCGCCATCAATGACGACGGCACACTGCGGGGCGATTACCTCGCGCGCGCGGAGAAAATCATCACCAAAGCGGACGAACTCGGCATGGTGGTGATCCTGGGCATTTTTTACTTCGGCCAGGACCAGCGGCTGAAAGACGAGCAGGCGGTGATTGCCGCCGTGGATGGCGTCACGCGCTGGATTCTCGCCAAAAAGTGGCGGCATGTGCTTGTGGAGGTGAACAACGAGGCGAACGTCAAATACGACCACGACATCCTGAAGCCGCAGCGCGTGCACGAGCTCATCCAGCGTGTGAAGGCGGCCGGGCTGCCCGCCGGCACCTCGTTTGGCGGCGGCGCGGTGCCCACGGCGGATGTGATTGCGCATTCCGACTTCCTTTTGATCCACGGCAACGGCGTCAAAGGCCCCGACGCGATGCGGCAGTTCATCGCGAAGGTCAAAAAGGCCTGTGGCGACCGGAACATCCCCATCGTCATCAACGAGGACGATCATTTTGAGTTCGATCAGGCCGACAACAACTTTATCGCCGCCGTGAAGGAGCATGTTTCCTGGGGCTTCTTCGACTTCCGCATGAAGGGGGAGGGCTTTGACGACGGGTATCAAAGCGTGCCGGTGAACTGGGGCCTCTCCAGCCCGAGAAAAAGGGGCTTTTTTGAGCTGATGAAGCAGCTCACCGGATTTTGACGGGGATTCTCCGGGGGGCGTGCCTTGGCGGGTTCAGCCGTGCTGGTGGAGAAATTGGCTGACGTGCGGCGTTCTTTGTGAAACCATTCCGCCAACACGTCATGAAGCTGATTTTTGCGCCTATTATTGTTCTCACCGGCCTGCCGCTGTTTGCAGCGGAAGATTTGTCGAAGCCCATCGAGGCGCTGCGAAGCGTGAAGAAAGAAGGGGAGGGGAATGAGGCGGCTGGCAAGGCGTGGCAAGCCATTGTGAAGGCGGATGCGGCGAACCTGGCGGAGGTGCTGAAAGGGATGAACGGGGCGAATCCGCTCGCCGAGAATTGGCTACGCGCGGCAGTGGGTGTGATCGCCGATGAGGCGCTGAAGGCCAAAAAGATGCCGGTGGACGCGCTGGTGGCGTTTTTGAAGGACACGGCGAACAGCCCGGGCGCGCGTGTGGTGGCGTTTGACTTGATCCAGCGGGCGGACGCGAAGCTGGCGGAGGATTTGACGCCCACGCTCTTGAATGACGTGAGCAGCGACCTGCGGCGGCATCCGGTGGCGAAACTGATCGAGGCTGGCGACGCCGCTGTGGAGAAGAAGAACACAGATGCGGCGATCGCAGCTTATCAGAAGGGACTCGGCGGGGCGCGTGATGAGGATCAGATCAAGGCGCTGGCCAAGAAACTGCGTGATCTGGGCCAGACCGTGGACTTGCCGTCTCATTTTGGCTTCCTGATGAGTTGGAAGATGATCGCGCCCTTCAGCAACGCGGATCGCGGCGGCTTCGACACGGTGTATCCACCGGAGAAGGAGCTGAAGTTCGATGCGAGCTACGAAGGCAAGGGCAAGGCGGCGAAGTGGGTCGATTTCACCAGCAAGGATGAGTACGGCAAGATCGACTTCAACAAGCCCTTCGGCATGGAGAAGAGCGTGGTGGGCTACGCGGCGACGGATTTCCTCAGCACCGAGGATCGTGCGGCCGAGATCCGCATTGGCTGCAAGAACGGCTGGAAGGTGTGGCTGAACGGTGAGCTGCTCTTCGCCCGCGACGAATACCACCGCGGCGCGAAGCTCGATCAGTACAAGCTGCCGTGCCAGCTCAAGAAGGGGAAGAACACGATCCTCGTGAAGTGCTGCCAGAACGAGCAGACGGAGCAGTGGACGGTGGAGTGGGAGTTCCAGCTCCGCGTGTGCGATGCGACGGGAACGGCGATTGTGGCCGCGAAGTGATGATTTAACCGAATGATGACCATGAAGACGATCTCGATTTGTGTTTCGATGTGCCTGACAGCGGGTGTTGCGAAGGCTGACTGGCTGCAATTTCGCGGGCCGAACGCCGCGGCGGTCTCCACAGAGGCCAAAGCGCCGGCGGAGGAGCTGAAAATTGCGTGGACGGCCGATCTGCCGGGACGTGGGTTGTCAGCGCCGATCGTGGTGGGCGACAAGGTCTTTGTGACCTGCTCCAGCGGACCCGGACAGGAGACGCTGCATGTGTTTTGCTTCAACGCGAAGGATGGATCGAAGCGCTGGGAGCGTGCGATGCGGGCCACAGGCCGCACAATGTCGCACAACAAGACCTGCGTGGCCGCGAACACGCCATGCAGCGATGGCGACCGCGTGTTTGCACTGTTTTCGTCGAATGACCTGTTCGCGTTCGATCTAGATGGCAACCTGCTGTGGCTGCGCGGGCTGACGTTTGATTATCCGAACGCGAGCAACAGCCTCGGCATGTCGCAGTCGCCGGTGGTGATCGACGGCACGCTGGTGGTGCAGAGCGAGAACGACAGTGAATCCTTCGCCGCAGGGCTGGATGTGGCCACGGGACGCAACAAGTGGAAACTGGAACGCCCGAAGGCGGCGAACTGGACCAGCGCGACGCTTTGGAAGGGCGTGGCTGCCTTGCAATCGAGCAAGGGCATCCTCGGTGTTGATCCTGCGACGGGCAAAACGGTGTGGAATTACGAGGACGGTGCCAGCACGATCCCGTCGAGCGTGGTGCATGGTGATCTGCTCTATGCGGTGTCGAAAGGCATCACGGCGCTGTCTCCAGAGAAGGGCTCGGTGACGCAGCTCTGGCGCAACGAGAAGCTGAATCCCGGCACGGCGAGCCCTCTCGTGCTCGGCGATCATCTTTACGTGGTGAATGGCGCGGGCGTGCTGATCAAGGCGAGCGCAAAGAATGGTGATGAGTCGTGGAAGCTGCGCCTGAAGGGGCCGTTCAGCGGCTCGCCGGTCGCCGCCGGCAAGCGCATCTACATCGTGAGTGAGCGCGGCAGTTTCCAATCGATCGACCCGGATGCTCCGGAAGGCAAAGTGGTGCAGGAAATTGAACTGAAGGAGACCGTTTTGACCACGCCGGCGATTTCCGACGGCGCGATCTATGTGCGCAGCGACGCGAAGCTGTGGAAGCTGCAATAACCGCCGATGCCTGACGATCCCACGCAGGAGCCGGAGGAGCTCGATGTCGCGATTGCCACGGAAGTGGAGCAGGAAACGTCGCGTGCCCTGAACAAGGAAACACGGCAGGTGCTGCTGGCGGTGCTGATGGTGGCCGCGTTCATGGCGCTGGCGCATTTCACACCGCTGAAGGCATGGATCACGAACGTGCAGACATGGAAGGGGCTCGTGCGCGAGTTCGGCTGGATGGCGCATGGCATTTTCGTCGCTGCCTGCGCCATCGTGGTGATGCTGGGCGTGCCGCGACTGCCGATGTGTGCCGCCGCTGGGCTGATCTTCGGCTTTGGGGAGGGCCTGGTGCTGTCGCTGATCGGATCGACGTGCGGATCGTATGGTGCGTTCGTCTTGTCACGCCATGGATTTCGCCGAGCGGCGGAGTCACGCGCGGAGAAGTGGCCGTGGCTGAGGAAGCTGCTGAAAAGGCCCTCGATCATGCGCGTCTTTTGGGCGCGGCAGCTCATGGTGCCGGGGATTGTCCTGAATGTCCTGATTGGCATGACAGCAGTGCGGCACTCACGCTTTCTCATCGGCACGCTGCTGGGATATCTGCCGCTAAACGTGGCGTTCAGCCTCGTAGGCAGCGGCCTGGGCAAGGGCAATCTAGCGCACACGATGGCGCAACTGCTTGCGGCGATGGCGGTGATCAACATCGCCGCGTGGCTCGTTTATCGCATGATGAAGAGGCAGCACTGCTGACACGGATGGAATAAGAATGCGTGTCTTGTCCCCAAGGGGGCGTGGTGACGACGTAGAGGTGAATCCGCTCTGTCAAGAGGGCAGACGACGCCCTGTAAAAAAAGTCAGGGCTCAGGCCGACAGGAAAAGATAAAAAAGATCAAAATCCTGTTGCAGGGTTTCTGAGTTGTACTAATCTCTCCGTCCCGCAGCGAAAAACGCGGGCTGAGAAAAGGAAAGCGAGCAGCAAAAGCAGTTCACATTTCCCGGACTTCAGAAGCGATCTTTCAGAAAACAGAAGCGATGAGATTTGAGTGTAAACTCTGATCAAATCGCAAGAAAACAGAAGGCTAAATTGTGCGCTGCATTGCCAAAAAGCATGCAGGTGCTCACGAAAGTGAGCATAGTCAATTTGGCTGGCATTTAAAAATGCCAGCACCAATTTTTTGGAGAGTTTGATTCTGGCTCAGAACGAACGCTGGCGGCGTGGATAAGACATGCAAGTCGAACGGGATCATTGAGGTAGCAATATCGCGATGGTCTAGTGGCGAACGGGTGCGTAACACGTGGATACATTCCGGAAAGCGGGGGATAGCCCAGGGAAACTTGGATTAATACCGCATGTGGTCGAAAGACTAAAGACGGGGACCGCAAGGCCTGTCACTTTCCGATTGGTCCGCGGCCTATCAGCTAGTTGGCGGGGTAAAGGCCCACCAAGGCTACGACGGGTAGCTGGTCTTAGAGGACGACCAGCCACACTGGAACTGAGACACGGTCCAGACACCTACGGGTGGCAGCAGTCGAGAATCTTTCACAATGGGGGCAACCCTGATGGAGCGACGCCGCGTGGAGGATAAGGTCTTCGGATTGTAAACTCCTGTCATGCGAGAACAAGGTTGCAGGGCTAACACCTTTGCAAATTGATGGTACCGCAAGAGGAAGAGACGGCTAACTCTGTGCCAGCAGCCGCGGTAATACAGAGGTCTCAAGCGTTGTTCGGAATCACTGGGCGTAAAGGGTGCGTAGGTGGCGTGGTAAGTCAGATGTGAAAGCCCGGGGCTCAACCTCGGAATTGCATCCGATACTGCCATGCTGGAGTACTGAAGAGGTGACTAGAATTCTAGGTGTAGCAGTGAAATGCGTAGATATCTAGAGGAATACCAACGGCGAAGGCAGGTCACTGGGCAGTTACTGACACTGAGGCACGAAGGCCAGGGGAGCAAACGGGATTAGATACCCCGGTAGTCCTGGCAGTAAACGGTGCACGTTTGGTGTGGGCGCAATCGACCGCGCCCGCGCCGGAGCTAACGCGTTAAACGTGCCGCCTGGGAAGTACGGTCGCAAGATTAAAACTCAAAGAAATTGACGGGGACCCGCACAAGCGGTGGAGTATGTGGCTTAATTCGATGCAACGCGAAGAACCTTACCTGGTCTTGACATGCATTGTGTCTCCGCTGAAAGGCGGATAGCGTAGCAATACGCGCTTTGCACAGGTGCTGCATGGCTGTCGTCAGCTCGTGTCGTGAGATGTTGGGTTAAGTCCCGCAACGAGCGCAACCCCTGTGATTTGTTGCCACCCGGTTTACCGGAGCACTCGAATCAGACTGCCTCGATCAACGAGGAGGAAGGTGGGGATGACGTCAAGTCCGTATGGCCCTTACGACCAGGGCTGCACACGTACTACAATGCCCAGTACAATGTGAACCGATACCGCGAGGTGGAGGAAATCAACAAAACTGGGCTCAGTTCAGATTGGAGTCTGCAACTCGACTCCATGAAGCTGGAATCGCTAGTAATGGTACATCAGCTACGGTACCGTGAATACGTTCCCGGGTCTTGTACACACCGCCCGTCACATCATGGAAGCTGGTTTCGCCCGAAGTGCGCACGCCAACCGCAAGGAGGCAGCGCCCTAAGGCAAGACTGGTGACTGGGATGAAGTCGTAACAAGGTAGCCGTAGGGGAACCTGCGGCTGGATCACCTCCTTTCTATGGAGTATTTGCCAGATGAGGTCTCACCCTCGTAAGTCTGGCAAGGTCGAAGCCTCGCTGCCTCAAAACAGCAGGCTTGTGAATGGCGAAAGCCCTCACAAAACCTTTTCTGCGTGCCAAAACGCATGCAGCGCGCAATTTAGTCTTCTTCGTTTTCTGTGCTTCGTGAGCGGGGGTATAGCTCAGTTGGTAGAGCGCTAGCTTTGCAAGCTTGATGTCAGGAGTTCGAGTCTCCTTACCTCCACCAATTTCGACCGTTCCAGGATCCCTCGGGGTCTGACAAACAGGGGCATGTAGCTCAGTTGGTTAGAGCACCGCCTTGATAAGGCGGGGGTCACTGGTTCGAGTCCAGTCCTGCCCACCACCCGCTCCTAACGACGCACTTCTGATTTTTCAAGTCCAAGTTCTTTGACAACTGCATACAGGGTAGAAACAAATTCAATTGAGCAATTCTTGAGACCGAAAGGTTTCAGCACAAAAGATAATAGAACCAAGTGTTACCAATTTTCCGGTCCCGCAACGCGGGATCAACCGGAGATGGATCAACACAATGCAAGATGCATAGGGCATGTAGTGGATGCCTTGGTACCAGAAGGCGATGAAGGACGTGGTAAGCTGCGATAAGCTCCGGTTAGCTGCAAACAAGCTACAACCCGGAGATTTCCGAATGGGATAACCTGTGACGATTCATCTCGTCACGTTCCGCTCCGAATTCATAGGAGCGGACACGCTAGACCGCCTGAAGTGAAACATCTCAGTAGGGCGAGGAAAAGAAAGCGAATGCGATTCCGTCAGTAGTGGCGAACGAAAGCGGACCAGCCTAAACCGGAGGTTTACCTCCGGGGTTCGGGGCCCGATGTGGCAGTTGAAAGGTTAGGTGAAGCGAATGGAAAATCGCTCCATAGAGGGTGAGAGGCCCGTAACCGAAAACCAGACAACGCCTAGGGATTCCCAGAGTAACACGATCCACGTGGCATTTCGTGTGAAGATGTGCCGACCACGGCATAAGGCTAAATACTCTCTGGTGACCGACAGTGAACAAGTACCGCGAGGGAAAGGTGAAAAGAACCGCCGTGAGCGGAGTGAAATAGTACCTGAAACCACATGCCTACAAGGTGTCAGAGCCGGCTTGTCCGGTGATGGCGTGCCTTTTGCAAAATGAGTCTGCGAGTCAGTCTGTGTGGCAAGCCTAAGCCCTTCTGGGGTGGAGGCGGAGCGAAAGCGAGTCCGAACAGGGCGACAAGTCGCACGGGCTGAACCCGAAGCGGTGGCGATCTACCCATGGCCAGGTTGAAGCGTTGGTAATACGACGTGGAGGACCGAACTGGTGAACCTTGAGACGTTCTCGGATGAGCTGTGGGTAGGAGTGAAAGGCTAATCAAGCCCCGTAATAGCTGGTTCTCCCCGAAATGTATTTAGGTGCAGCGTCATGCGCTTATCGAGGGGGGTAGAGCACTGAATGAGCTAGGGGGCACACCCGCCTACCAAACTCAATCAAACTCCGAATACCCTTGAATGTAGCATGGCAGTAAGACTGTGGGGGATAAGCTTCATAGTCGAAAGGGAAACAGCCCAGCCCTGCAGCTAAGGTGCCAAAATACCGCTCAGTGGAAAGGAAGTGAGATTTCTTTGACAGTGAGGATGTTGGCTTAGAAGCAGCCACCATTTAAACAGTGCGTAATAGCTGACTCATCGAGAGGTCTCGCGCCGAAAATGATTGGCGATAAGCGGTATACCGAAGCTCTGGATTGCACCGGCTACGACCGGTGTAGTGGTAGGGGAGCGTTCTGTGAGCGTCGAAGCGGGAAGGTGACTGACCGTGGAGTTCACAGAAGTGAGGATGCAGACATAAGTAACGTTAAGACGGGTGAAATCCCCGTCCGCCGTAAACCCAAGGTTTCCTGGGCAACGATCTTCGTCCCAGGGTTAGTCGGGAGCTAAGTCAAGGCCGAATGGCGTCGGCGATGCACATCAGGTTAATATTCCTGAACCGGCTATGGTTAAACCACACGTGCGCGGAAATTGAGAAGGCCTGCCGGCTGAAAGTGGCAGAAGGAGGCGGGGCAACCCAAATCCGGTCCTTCGATCCGA
This sequence comes from Verrucomicrobiaceae bacterium, assembly GCA_015075365.1. Lineage (GTDB taxonomy): Bacteria > Verrucomicrobiota > Verrucomicrobiia > Verrucomicrobiales > Verrucomicrobiaceae > Prosthecobacter. The sequence goes on along the minus strand of JABTUN010000001.1, from coordinate 577,809 downwards.
CCGCCGAGAAAAGCGTGTGGCCCTTTCCATGGCCGCCCGTACCACAAACCGACACAGGTGGGTGGGTAGAATATACCAAGGCGAAAGAGTGAAACCTCGTTAAGGAACTCTGCAATCTAGTCCCGTAACTTCGGAAGAAGGGATGCCCTCCTCGGAGGGTCGCAGTGAAAGGGGACAACCGACTGTTTATCAAAAACACAGCATTGTGCCAAGACGAAAGTCCAAGTATACGATGTGACACGTGACCAATGCGGAAAGATTAAGGCAAGGGGTTAGCCGCAAGGCAAAGCTCTGAACCTAAGTCCCCGTGAATGTCGGCCGTAACTATAACGGTCCTAAGGTAGCGAAATTCCTTGTCGGGTAAGTTCCGACCTGCACGAATCGTGTAACGAGTTGTCCGCTGTCTCAACGAGGGGCTCAGTGAAATTGTAATAGCAGTGAAGATGCTGCTTACCCGCAGAAGGACGGAAAGACCCTATGCACCTTAACTGTAAGCTGTCACTGGTCGTTTGGTTTTCATGCTTAGCGTAAGTGGGAGGCTTTGAAGTGATACTTTCGGGTATCGCGGAGCCGACGATGAAACACCACCCTTGGGTATTGAACGATCTAACCGCAGTCCATGAATCTGGATGTGGGACCATGTCAGCCGGTCAGTTTTACTGGGGCGGTATCCTCCCAAAGAGTAACGGAGGAGCGCGAAGGTTGGCTCAGCGTGGTTGGCAATCACGTGTTGAGTGCATTGGCATAAGCCAGCCTAACTGTGAGACCTACAAGTCGAACAGATGCGAAAGCAGGCCAAAGTGATCCGGCGGTTTAATGTGGAATTGCCGTCGCTTAACGGACAAAAGGTACGCTAGGGATAACAGGCTGATTTCATCCAAGAGTTCATATCGACGATGAAGTTTGGCACCTCGATGTCGGCTCGTCGCATCCTGGGGCTGGAGAAGGTCCCAAGGGTCCGGCTGTTCGCCGGTTAAAGCGGCACGCGAGCTGGGTTCAGAACGTCGCGAGACAGTTCGGTCCTCTATCCTCTGTGGGCGAAGGAAAATTGAGGGGTTTAATTCCTAGTACGAGAGGACCGGAATTAACGCACCTCTGGTGTTCCAGTTGTTCTGTCAAGAGCATCGCTGGGCAGCTATGTGCGGAAGGGATAAGCGCTGAAAGCATCTAAGTGCCAAGCCCATCCCAAGATAAGTTTTCCCTGAAGGATCGTGGAAGACTACCACGTCGATAGGCCACGGGTGCAAGCGCGGTAACGCGTTCAGCTCAGTGGTACTAATCATCCGTTTGTCTTGCATTGTACCATCTCAATGCGCAAAGCCTTGGTTTCTAGGGCTCAAATCCAAATTTGTTTCAAACCTGTATGCAGTTGCCAAAGAACTTGGTTGTAGTGTCCCCAGACACTCAGATCATCTCACCATGAGTTTGTGATCTGCCGTCTGGTGACCATGGCACAGTGGTCCCACCCGTTCCCATTCCGAACACGGAAGTGAAACGCTGTTGCGCCGATGATAGTATGGCGACAGGCCATGTGAAAGTAGGACGTTGCCAGATTAATACACCCCGCTCTCCGAAAGGTGAGCGGGGTGTCTCTTTTGGTGCACGTGGCATTTTATTCGCCATCATAGCATCATGAAAATCGGTATCACGGGTGCCACGGGCTTCATCGGCAGGCATGTCATGTACCATGCCCAGGGGCTGGGGCACGAAATGATTGCCTACACCCGCAGGCAGTATGGACTTCCCGTGCTGCTCGCCGCGGAAACGCTTACGCAGCCGGCCACTGCCCCCCATAATCTTCCGGAAACACGGCTGGATGCCCTTGTCCACCTGGCAGGCGAGACGCTCATGGGGTTCTGGACACGCTCCAAACGTGAACGCATCTATCAGAGCCGTGTCGACTTCACACGGCAATTGGTACGGGGTCTGGCGGCATGGCGGCCTGAAAATCGTCCCCGCATTCTGATCTGTGCATCTGGAGCTGGCTTTTACGGCGACCGTGCCGGCGAGTTGCTGGATGAAAACTCGCCCCCCGGGACCGGTTTCCTGGCTGAGTTATGCGTCGAATGGGAAAAAGCCGCGCAGGAGGCCGCATCGCTCGGCATTCGTGTTGTCAACCTACGGACAGGAATGGTTCTCGGCAACGATGGCGGCGCGTTCCCTCTGTTGTGCCGTGTCTTCGGCCTCGGTTTGGGAGGCCGGCTTGGAAATGGGCGCCAGTGGACACCCTGGATTCATGTCGCGGATGCCGCGGCACTGGTTGTTCGTGCCGTTGAGGCCGGAAACCTCCACGGGCCCCTCAATGTCTGCGCTCCCCAACCGGTCACCAATGCGGAGTTCACCCGTATGCTAGCCACAGCGCTGCGCCGGCCGGCGATCTTTCATGCGCCGGCCTTGGTTCTCCGTCTGCTGCTTCGGGGAATGGCGGAGGAGATGCTGCTCTCCAGCCAGCGAGTGAATCCTCGCGTCGCCGCGGAACTGGGCTACCATTTTTCCCACCCGTCGCTCTCCAGCGCGCTTGGCGCGCTCCTGGGGGCACAATCGGGAACCTAGAACAGGACACTCACTCATGGCCTCGCAACAAACAACCATCGGCATCATTTACGATTACGATCAGACGCTCAGCCCCACCTACATGCAGGACGAGACCTTGTTCCCGCACTTTGGCATCAATCCGGGGCAGTTTTGGAAACGCAGCCGCGAGCTGGTGGACCATGAAGGCTACGACGGAGAGCTGGCTTATCTGAAGTGCATGCTGGACTATCTCGACATGGACAGGCCCACCAACGAGGAGCTTCGCTCACTCGGCGCGAAGCTGCGCTTCTACAAAGGCGTGCCGGAGATCTTTGACGAACTGCACCATGTTCTCAACGACCAGCACCGCCTCCTGGGTGTCAAGATCGAGCATTATATCGTCTCCAGCGGCCTCAAGGCCCTGCTCGACGGTTCCGCGCTCGCTCCGCACATCAAACGCATCTTCGGCTGCGAGTTCGGCGAGGACAAAAACGGCCGCATCACCTTCCCGAAGCGTGTCATCAGCCACACGACCAAGACGCAATACATTTTTCGCATCAACAAGGGCATGCTCGAGCCCCATGAGGACGTGAACGACCACATGGCACCTGAGCTGCGCCCCATTCCATTCCAAAACATGATTTATGTTGGCGACGGGCCTACCGACGTGCCCTGCTTCACCCTCATGAAGCGCTACGGCGGTCATGCCGTCGCCGTGTACAATCCCGACGAGGCCAGCCGCTCCAGCTTCCGCAAATGCTACCAGCTCACCGGTCTCGCGGATCGTGTGAAGCACATCGCTCCCGCCGACTACCGCCCCGGGAGCCACCTGCGGCTGCTTTTGGAGGAAATGGTGACCGAGATCGCCGACACCATCGTGCGCAAGAAAAAGCAGGAGATCGAGGACGGCACCGTGTCCGCGCCGCATTTTTGATGGCCCGGCCTATCTCGCAACAAACGCCGCAAACCGGCTCTCCAGGCGCTTTGGCACCACGCACTGCACGCGTGCGCGGCCGGTTTCGTAGTCCTCGGCCAGCACCTTGCCCTCCTGGTGTGCCAGAGCGACGAGGTCCATACGGTTGAGCGGAAGATCGAGATCGAGGCGCACGACGCGGTCGATCATGAAATCATGCAGGCGGTGCATCAGGTCGTCGAGACCCTGCCCGGTCTTCACAGAGATCGCCACCGCGTCGGGAAAATCGCGTCGCAGCTCGGTGAGGCGTGTGTCGTCGATCAAATCGACCTTGTTGAGCACCAGCAGCACGCGTTTGTCACCCGCGCCCAGTTCCGAGAGCACCTGGGTTGTCGTTTGATAAAACTTCAGCGCCTCCGGGGAGCTGGCATCGACGACATGGATGAGGAAATCCGCCAGCACGGCCTCCTCCAGCGTGGCGCGGAAGGACTGCACCAGATCGTGCGGCAGATTGCGCACGAACCCGACTGTGTCTGTTACCAGCATCGCCTGGCCGTCCGGCAGCTCCATGCGACGCGTGGTCGTGTCCAGTGTGGCGAAGAGTTTGTCCTCCTCCAGCACATCGGAACTTGTCAGCTTGTTCAGCAGCGAGGACTTGCCGGCGTTCGTGTAGCCGACGATGGCGGCATGCGGCACTGGCACACGGCTGCGCTCCTTGCGCATCGTATCGCGCTGGCGTTTCACCTCCTCCAGCTCGATGCGCACGCGGTCGAGGCGCTTGTTGGCGAGACGGCGGTCCACTTCGAGCTGCGTTTCCCCCTCGCCGCGTGCCGCTCCCGCCCCGCCCTGGCCGCCGCCCGCGCCGCCGCCCTGGCGGTCCAGGTGCGCCCACATGCGCGTCAGGCGCGGGATGGAGTATTCCAGGCGTGCCAGCTCCACTTGCAGCCGCGCCTCGCGCGTCTTTGCGCGCATGTTGAAGATGTCCAGAATCACCTCGTGCCGGTCGATCACGCAGATGTCACCCTCGCTTTCCCACGCGCGTTGCTGCGCGGGGCTCAGCTCGTTGTCCCAGACGATGCAGTCCGCCTCCAGCGCCTTGGCCTGCGCGGTGAGCTCCGCCGTCTTGCCGCTGCCGATGAGGTAGCGCGCCGTGTGCTCGCGGGCGAAGACCAGCTCCTTGCCGACCACAAGGATGCCGAGCGTGCGCACCAGCTCCGCCAGCTCGTCGAGCAATGCCGCGGCCTCCGCCTTGTGGCGGCGGTCAAAGTACGCGCCGATGAGGAAGGCGCGCTCGACTTGGTTGGGCTTTTCGCGGATGTCGAACATGAGGCAGGGGCGGCGACTATGGAACAGCACCGCGCATTGCCAAGCCGCGTGTTCCGTGGCATGGAAAATCGTCCGCATGATGCTCCGCCGCGCTTTTCTCCTCCTCGCCTCCGTTTTCGTTCTTCCTGCCTGTGACCCGGGGAAGGGGGCGCATGCGGAATTTGAATGCGACGCCGGCGAAGCAGCCGTGCGCCATTTGATCGCCTCCCTGCCGGAACTGAATCCCGGCGTCGCCAAGAATTACAGCATCGTGCTCGGCGAGATCACCCGCACCGGCGGCATGACGCCGGCCAGCGACGCTTTTGCGAAGCGCTTCGACGACCTGAAGCTCGCTTTTGTCAACGCGATCAACCTCACCACCATCGAGCCCGGTCCCATCATCGTCGAAAACAAGACCCGCCTCGCCACCTTCGTGCTCCAGCTCCGCGATCTGCGCTCCACCGGGCCAGGTGCCTGGGAGGCGGCGCTCGGCTGGAGTTACAAGGACCAGTTTGGCCGCTTGAAGATCACGCTCGCCACACAGAACGGCAGAATCGCCGTCACCTCCTCGCAAAAGGCGGACTGAGCCCCCGTGCAAGGTGCTCCTCCGCCCGCGCGTTAGCCTTCGACCCCCATGTTCCACCGTCTTTTCATTCTCTCCTTGCTAGGGAGCGGGTTCACCGTCGCCGCGGAGCACGCGTTCCCGCCGGACCAGATCGAGTTCTTCGAGAAAGAGGTCCGGCCCGTGCTCGCGGAGCGCTGCTACGAGTGCCATGGCGCGCACAAGCACCAGAACGGCCTGCGTCTCGACTCCCGCGCCGCCGTCCTGCGCGGCAGCGATTACGGCAAGGTCGTCGAGCCCGGCAATCCATCCGCCAGCAAGCTCATCAAGGCCGTCAAACACGCCGCCGGTGTCGAGGCCATGCCGAAAAAGGGCGGCAAGCTCCCCGACGCGCAGATCGCTGCGTTGGAAAAATGGATCACGCTGGGCCTGCCCTGGCCGACGGAGGCGGAAACGGCCGCGCATGGTGAAAAACCCGATCCCATGCAGCACTGGGCCTACCAGCCCGTGAAGGCCGACCGCTCCAAAAGCATCGACGAGCTCGTCGGTGCCAAATTGAAGGCCGCCGGCCTCGACTTCGCGCCCAAGGCGGATGCGCGCACGCTCACGCGCCGACTGCATCTCACGCTCACCGGCCTGCCGCCAAAGTTCGACGAGGCGGAGCAGGCGGATACGTCCGCGCTCATCCAGCGGCTGCTTTCTTCTCCCTCCTATGGTGAGAGATGGGGGCGCGTCTGGCTGGATGTCGTGCGCTACGCGGACACGAACGGCTACCAGGTCGCCGGGCGCTCGAATTTCTACCCCTACGCCTACACCTACCGTGATTGGGTTGTAAAGGCGCTCAACGACGACATGCCCTACGATCAGTTTGTGAGCTACCAGCTCGCCGCGGACCGTCTCACGGCCTCGACCCCCAATTCACCGCACCTTGCCGCGCTCGGCCTCTACAACGTGGGGGAGCGCTTCATCAACGACCGCCTGCTCATCAATGACGACCGCATTGATGTCATCGGCCGTGGCCTCATGGGCCTCACCGTGGCCTGCGCGCGCTGCCACGATCACAAATTCGATCCCATTCCCAGCCGGGATTACTACGCGCTCTACAGCATCATTAACAGCAGCACGGAGCCGGACGATCCCGCTCTGCCGGTCATCGGCAAGGCGGCAAATCCCGCCGACGCGGCCGACTACGACAAAAAAGTCGCGGAGATCGAAACGAAGCTGTTCGACTTCAAAAAGAAGATCCACGCCGAGCTGCGCACGCCGGAGCAGATCACCAGCTACCTCCTCTTCGCGCAGGAGACGCAGGGCATGGACAAGGACAGTGAGTTCCGCGGCAAGGCCGGCCAGCGCAAGCTGCGCGACGCCGTCGCCTTCAAGTGGAAGGGCTTCCTGCAGCGCCACGCGCTCTCTGCCAGGCCGCATCCCGCCTTTGTGGCGTGGAAACGCCTCGCGGAGGCCAAACCGGAGCAGTTTGCCGTCATCACCGCCGAGCTGGCAAAGACGCCCGGCGACGCGATTGCCGCCGAACTCGCCAAAACCGCGCCAAAGTCCCTCGAAGACGTCGCCAAGGTGTACGCGCGCTTTTTTGCCGAGGGGAAGATCGATGCGAAACTCGTGCAGGACCCGCTCTGCCCGCTCTCCGTGCCTGTGGAGCAGGTGGACGGCTTCCTCACGCGCAAGGACCGCGATACCATCGTGAAGCTCGACAACGAACGCACGAAGCTCGACAGCACGCACCCCGGCGCGCCGCCGCGCGCCATGGTGCTCCTCGACAAGCCGAAGCCGGAGGACGTGCGCGTCTTCATGCGCGGCAATCCCGCGCGCCAGGGCGATCCCGCGCCACGCGCCTGGCTCACCATGTTCGGCGGGCAGAAGTTCGCCGATGGCAGCGGACGGCTCGAACTCGCGCAAAAAATCGCCAGCCGGGACAATCCGCTCACCGCGCGCGTCATCGTGAACCGCGTGTGGATGCAGCACTTCGGCAGGCCGCTCGTCTCCCAGCCCAGTGACTTCGGCGTGCAGACGCCGCGGCCCGTGCAGGCGGATCTGCTCGACCATCTGGCCGATTACCTCATGGAAAACGGCTGGAGCCTCAAAAAGCTCCACACGCTCATTTTGAGCAGCCGCACCTGGCAGCAGAGCAGCCACGCCACGCCCGACAAGCTCCTCAAAGATGCCGATAATGAGCTGCTCAGCCGTTTCAACCGCCAGCGCCTCGATTATGAGACGATGCGGGACGCCCTTCTCGCCGCCACCGGCGAGCTGGATGCGCAGAGACTCGGCGGCCGTGCCGTGGAACTCAACGCCAAGGACGCCGACACGCGCCGCACGCTTTATTTGAAGGTGGACCGCTATGACCAGGCCACCGTGCCCGCCATGTTCGACTTTGCGAACCCGGAGGGCCACAGCCCGCAGCGTTTCAACACCACCGTGCCGCAGCAGGCGCTCTTCCTCATGAACAGCCCCTTCATGCGCGCGCGCGCCGATGTTTTCGCCACCGCGGAGGTCGATTCCCTCTACCGCCGCGTCCTCGCGCGCGCCCCCACGGCGGGGGAAAAGGCCCTCGCGCAGCGCTTCATCGACGACGCCACCGCGCTAAATGGCGAAAAGCCCTTTCGCTGGAGCTACGGCAGCATGACGCTGACCCGCGCTCCGGATGGAAAGCCCGCGTTCAGCGGCTTCCAGCCCTTCACCCACCTCACGGAACGCGCCGGCGGCGGACAGCGCCTCTGGAGCCCTTCGGAGAAAATCCCCAGCGCCGATCCGCGGTGGGGCCACGCCTTCTGGGCGAACTACGGCGGCCACGCCGCGCCCGGCGACCGTGTCGTCACCGCGCGCTGGCACGCGCCCTCCGACATGCAGGTCAAAATCAACGCCACCCTCAGTCGCAAAACCGACCGCGGCGACGGCGTGCGCGCGTGGATCTGGAGCAGCCGCGCCGGCGTGCTGGCCGAATACCTCTGCACGCCGCAAAACAAGGAACTTCAGACCCCGGTCACCGCCGACGTGAAAAAGGGCGATCTGGTCTGCTTCCTCGTGCACAACGAAACGAGCACGGACAGCGACAGCTTTGACTGGCAGCCCGTCATCACCCGTGCGGACAGCGGTGAGCTGCTCACCCACGCCAAAAACGACTTTTGCAACGTGAACCGCTGGCCCTTTGGCCGCCCGCAGCCCCAGCAGCCCATGAGCCAGCTCGCGCAGGTGCTGCTGATGAGCAACGAGTTCATGTTCATGGATTAAAGCATCCTGTTCCTGTGCATGTGGAGGTCTTGTAGCACGGCAATAAGACAACTTTGATTACCGGGTTGCTTTCCGGCCTGGCTTTTTGTTTGATACGCGGATGTTTCACGGAAATACCCGCGATTTGATCCTCGGCATCTGCATCACCGGTCTGCTGCTGAACCAGGCGACGGCCCAGCAAAGCAACCCGCCGGATGCTTCTTCTTCCCTGAAAGTCTCAAGAACTCCGCCCGCAGCCTATGCGAAGCACATCGCGCCTTTGCTGACGCCGCTGAAGGAGGTGCTGGCACGCCGGGGTGAGTTTCCACATCCAGACCGCGACGGCATCATCCTGCTGGACGAGTCCATCGTGCATTGTGACGAGAGCGGGGCGCGGATGGTGGTCTATCACATGGTGGAGGCCGCGCAGACGGAGTCGGCGGTCGAACCGTTGGCGGAGGAGGTGTACGGCTACCGCACGGAGGACCAGCGTATCCATCTGGTGCAGGCGCGGACGATCCTGCCGGACGGGCGCGAGCTGCCGGTCGAGGACCGTGCGGTGATCCTGGAGTCCGCCCAGACGGACGCGGGGGACAGCTTGTACGGCGATCGCGGGCAGATGCGGATGATTTTTTCGGGCGTGAAGCCCGGTGTCGTGCGGGAGCTGATTGTCGTGATCGAGGACGATCATGCGCGCATGCCGGGGGAGTTCGGCTCTCAGGAGACATGGGGGGCGTTCTGGCCGGTGCAAACCGCGCGATTTGTCGTGCATGTGCCGGACAGCGTGGCGGCGCGGCTGCGGGAGACGCGGCTGGGCGCGGGCGTGCCGGAGACGCAAAAAAAGCAACTTCCCGGCGGCTGGCAGGCATGGAGCTGGGTCAAGGAGCGCCAGGAGGCGCGCGTGTATGAGGGAGCGCGTGCTCCCACGGACCAGACAGGCCCGGCGCTGTTTTTGACGACGCTTCCTGACTGGGAGACATTTGGGAAATGGTACCGGGGCCTGCTGGAGGCGCGTTCCCACCTGCCGGAGGAGCTGGCGGCCCTGGCGCGCGAGTGGACCAAGAACGCCGGTTCCGAGCAGGAAAAAGTGGAGGCGGTGATCTCCCGTGTGGCGCGGGACATCCGCTACACGGGACTGGAATTTGGTCTTGGCGCGCTGCAGCCGCGCGCGCCGGAGCAGGTGTGGAAGACCTCGTATGGCGACTGCAAGGACAAGTCGAACCTGGCCGCGCTGCTGCTGCGCTCCCTGGGGATCGAGGCGCGGCTGACGCTGATCCAGACGGAGCACGCGGGACGCGTCGAGCGGCGCAGCCCGGACACGCGTCATTTCAATCATGCAATCGTGGCGGTGAGGAAAGGGAATGGCTGGCAGTTCTCTGATCCGACGATCCGTTACGGCCGCGCGGGCATGCTGGCGCCTTCCTCCGCGGATCGTGATGTCCTCATCATGAGGGAGAACGGTATCGAATGGGCGCGGACGCCGCCCGTCGAGGGCGGTGTGGTGCACTATGATCTTGACGCGGTGTGCGATCCGGACGGAACGGTGGAAGGCTGGTTGGAACTGCAGTGCGAGGGCTACTACCTGGCCTCCCAGCGCGCCTATTACGAGGAATTCAACACCCTGGCGCTCAAGCGCGAGGTGCAGGGGGATCTGGAGGCGTTGCTGCCCGGCGCCCGGCTGATCGATGTCGAGACGGGCAATGGCCAGGCGCTCTGGCGCTGCTTTTTCTCCATGACGGGGCAGGCGAGTGGCAACGAGACGCGCATGCCGCTGAGGTTCCCGGCGGGGGATTCCGTGCGTCTGTCGATGAACCCGAGCGAGACGCGGGAAACCACGCGTTTCCTGTGGCCGATCACCTGGCGGGTCACAGGCGGCATCCAGTTGCCCGCAGGCTGGTCCGTGGCGGAGAATCCCGCGCCTTTTGATCTGCACACCGACATTTATCAGGTGCGCGCCCGCTGGGAGGTGAAGGACGGTGTCTGCCGCCCCGATTATGAGGCCAAGGTCACCTCCGCCTTGCTGACACCGCAGGTGCATCCGGCGGTGTGGCGCGGCTCGAAGCTGCTGAGTGCCTGGCTGGAAAAACCGCTGTGGCTTGCGCGCGGCGTCGCGCCGGTCACGGCGGTCCCCGTGGCGGAATCATTGGAGCGTTTTCCTCTCATGCCCAGTGGTGCGGGCCAACTGGCCCTGGTGGAGCGACGCTATCCGGAGGGTGGTGACCCGGAGACAAGACGCGCAGCGCTGCTGAAGACGATCGACTTTTTTCCCGACGATGCGGAGACTGTGTTCATGGCGCGGGGCAGGATCGCGTCGCTGGAGTGGGACTTGAACAAGCACGAGGCGTCCATCACAGCCTTCCGCCAGATTTTGGCCCAGCCCTCGGCGAAAGTGGACCCTGCCACGGTGGCGTGGGCGCGCTACATGCTGGCGCTGGTGCTGATCGATCACAAACAGACGGAGGAGGCCGTGCGCGAGCTGGAGAAGATCACTGCGGTGGAGGCATTGAGCCCGTTCCGGCGTGCCTGGTCGCTTTTTCAGCTCGCCCGGGCGCGTGAGATCCTGGGAGACCTGGACGGGGCGCTGCGGGATTCCCGCGCTGCGGCGGCATTGCATGAACTGGATGCCGCCGGCCTGGTGCTGCAGCAGACAGCGAAGCTGCTGGGAGGCTTGAAACGTCTTCCCGAATTCAAAAAGGACCTGGAGATGCTGGTGCAAAGCTATGGAGAGGAGTCCGGGCGGCTGCTCGTGCCGTCTGTGGAACTGGCCGATCAGTGGTTGAAGGAGGGACGGGCGCAGGAGGCGGAAGAGTTGTCCGGGATGCTTGCCAGTCTAAGCCTGCCCGCTACGCATGAGGCATTCACGGAAAAGCTCAAGACCGTGCAGACCGCGTTGGCAAACACCAGCTCCCTGCGCGGCCTGCAGGAGGAGCTGGTCGCGTATTTAAAGAGCCATCCTGACGTGGACGCGCTCATGCCTCCAAAGGAAGGCTGGCCCGCGAACGCAAAGGAGAGCCTGGAAACCTACGGCAAGGTGGACCGCGCCACGAACTCGAACACCGCCCACCGCCTGGCGCTGCACCACATCTCCGCCTTTCCTGTCGATGGCGAGTTCGGAAAGCTCCTCTGGCACGCCGCCGCGCATCTCAGCGCGCATGAGGCCAACCAGAAGATCGCCCGGCCCTCCGCGCTGCTGCTGAAGCTCATCGAACTGGGCCGCAGGCTGCCCGTGACGGACGACAACCTCTACGAGCTGCGTTTCTTCGAGGGGCGCATGCACGGGGAACGGCTGGGGGATGCGAAGAAGGCTGCGGCGATTTTTGACGAACTGCTGGCGGACAAGGACATGCCCGAGTCCTTCCGCACGAGTTGCGCCACCCGCGCCGCGGATTTTCACCAGCAGCTCGGCGACTGGCCGCGCGTGCTTGCCTCCCTCCGGAAGTTGGAAAAGCTGAAGGGCTATGCCAGCGCTGGGGACGGCCTCGCGCGCGCGGCGCACCTGCTGCTGGAGCAGGGTGATCCCCAGGAGGCCGTCCGCCTCATGGGCGTGGTGCAGACGAGCCGTGAATTCCTTCTCAAACACAGCGACATGCCGGCGATCCTCATGGAGATGCTCGACATCGCCGCGCGGGAAAAAGACGGCCTGAACCGGTGGAAGTCGCCGCCCGTGTGGTGGAAGGACTGGCTGGCTCTGGCCGCCAGCCTCTCCATTGAGGAGACGCCGGTTGAGCCGCTCGTCACGGACCCGGAGAGCGAGGGGGCGGGCCTGCAGGAGGCCGTCGAAGCTCGCAGTCCGGAGCAGGCGGGCCGGATTCTGCGCAGATTCGCGCACAATGCGCGCTGGCAGCCCGCGCGCGGCATCGACACGGCCTGGATGTGTGTTTACAGGTTTCCGCAGTTGTTTCCCGGCAAGCGGACGGAGCTGTTGAAATTCGCCGCCAGCCTCCTGCGTCCGCTACGGCCCATGCAGGAGGACCAGGCGCGCGCGCGGGCCATGCATCTCACCGTCAGCCTGATGGACACGGATCGCGCGGAGGAGGCTTTGGATGAGGTGCATCTCTACTTCAAAGATTTCCCGCAGGACGAGCATGCGGTCAGCGGCGTGATGGCGCGGCTCTGGGGCATTTTGGCCGTTCAGTTGAAAAAAGAGCTGCCGGAGGCTGCTGAGAGGCTTTTCACCATCCTGAAGTCCGATGAGCAGACGGACCGCGGCCGCTCCGTCTCGATCCTGGCTGATTTGTTGCACGAGTTGAAGAGGGACAGGGAAATCCGCCCGCTGGTGGAGCGGGAACTGGACCATCCGGCGATCCGCGAGGATGAGGACGCCGTCAAAAAACTCAAAAACCTGCTCTCCGGTGCCGCGGCCGGCTCCGAGGTGCAGGAGGCGGTCGTTCGTTGGTTGAAAAAGCACACGCCGCCGTGGTTCCCGCATGCGCGCCCGGAAAAGCTTGATGACGAGGCGCTGGAGCAACTGGAGTCGCCCGACGAGTTGCACCCCAATGACTTGATCAAGCTGCGGCTGCTCGCTGCCTCGCAGGCCGCGCGTCCGGCGGATCAGTTGCTGCTCTGGTGGAACCAGGGCCTGGCCGGCTGGCTCCGCGCGCAGGCCCTGACCCTGGAGCAGTTCGACCGCGCCGTGCTCGACGTGTTGGAGGACAAGTCCGCCCCGGCGGAGATGAAGGACGGCACCATGCGCGTGGCCGCCGTGGCCCTGCACCAGATGGATCTGCGCTCGGATCACCGGCGCTATCATTCTCGTGTGCCGGAGAACATCATCTCCTCCTTTTCGCGCGATTATTACGAGATGCTCGACGCCGTGCGGGATTTTGACCCGAAGTCGGAGGACTCCATCCGTTCCGTGCTGGAGACCTTCCGTAAAAAAGAGAACAAGGATCTGCTGGTGCATCTCACTCCCATGATGGCGCGGCGCTGCCTTTTTGAGGGGGACATTGCCGGCCTGGAAAAGATCATCGCCGTGCTCGGCAGGCTGCCAAAGCCCGCCGGCAGTCAGGCGGCGGCCTTTCAGAGCCTGCGCCTTGGCCTGGTGAAGGATCTGTCCGGAGTCAAAAAACTCATCCCCGTGCATGAGGGCATCGCCAGGGTGGTGATGGACGCGCACCAGCAGGATTTGACCAGCCCCATGAAGGACGCGCCGCGTATTGTCGGCGAGTTTGACTCCGAAATGGTCGGTGCCAATGTCCTGCGCCGCTGGACGGCGCAACGCGCGAAGGAGGGCTTCTACGACCGGTCCAGCCTCGACATCTGGAGCAGCTATGTCAACGCCTGCTCCGAGGATGACGCCAGCGGCACCTGGCCGGTCCGGCGCGCGGTCATCCAGGCCGCCGCCGCCGCCGCGCGTGATGACGAGTCGCGCGTCCAGGTCTGCTCGCTGCTGGCGGACGCCACGGACCTCGACAGCATGGAGGAGCGCGCGGTCCTGTTTGAAGCCTGGAAGTCCTGGAAGGACTCCGCCGCCATGCCGCGCACCTACTCGCTCATCCGCTCCATCGAATCGCGCATTGCCGTGCGCACCGGGCAGCCCCTGGATGTCGCCGCTGTGCTCCAGCAGATGAAAACCGGCGGCCATGAGGGACGGCTGCGCCTCATGGACCTCGTGCAGGCCATGCGCGCACGCAACAAGGCATCCGTCAGCGCCGCGCTCGACCGCATGGACGCGGACCAGATGATGCACCCCGGCTCGTTGACCACTGTCATCCCCGCGCTGCGCCTCACAGGGCGTGACGCGGAGGCGGAGCTCGCCGTCGAGGCCGCTCGAGACGCCGTGCGGGAGAGCGTGCTCGAAAGCTGGACCGGGCGTGATTCAGGCGCCGCGTTCCACGCCTGGCAACTCGCCTGGGTGCTCGAGGACCCCGCGCTGATCCCTCCGGAGTGGGAATCCTTCCTGCGCACCGCCTATCCAGACCCGCACGAGGCGCTCAATCACACGATGATCTCCGCCATGCTGCGCAAAGACTGGCCCGCCGCCTTGAAGGCCTCTGAGGAGGCCAACCGCGCACATCCCACCTTTTACTCCAACTACTGGATCCAGGCGCGCTCGCTCGTGGAGCTCAAGCGTGAAAAAGAGGCTGTGGAGCCGCTGCGCGTTTACCTGCGGCACTGCCACGACGAGCGCTTTTACCACGAGGCCACGGCATTGCTGAAAAAGATCGCCCCGTGACCGCTCCTCGTTTCCCCGCTTGCGCTTTGACGCGGCCCTTGAACTGTACGCGGCGTTCTGAGAACTCCAACACCACGCACGCCATGCCCGCTGACGACTCCCCCCCAGCCTCCTCCTCCGCGCCTGCCGAATCCATCCTGTGGAGCGGCCACACCTCCCAGTGGGTGCATTTCTGGTTCTACTTCTTCTGCGCGCTGCTGGCGGCGGGGATCGTGGTGGCCGGCACGCTGTCGCTGATCGCAGGCGGGGCGCTGCTGTACGCGGCGCTGGTGGTGCCGGCGGTGATGTGGCTGGTGCGCTGGTGGGTGACGAAATGCACGACCTACGAGCTGACCTCCCAGCGCCTGCGCATCCGCACCGGCGTCTTCAGCCGCCGAGTGGACGAGCTGGAACTCTACCGGGTGAAGGACTATGCCATGGAACAGCCTTTCCTGCTGCGTCTCGTGGGCCTGGGCAATCTCACGATGATCACCTCCGACGCCACGCATTCCCAGATTTCCATGCTGGCGATCCCGGACGTGGAGAGTGTGCGGGAGAAGTTGCGCGCGGCTGTCCAGACGGAGCGCGACCGTAAACGCGTGCGCGAGCTGGACGTGGACAGTCACGACGATGGCGCGACGCTGAGCTAAGACGGCGGTGGAGTGCTGGAGAAATGGAGTATTGGGAGCCGTTGCAAAACCCCTCGCATTCTGGCGAATGCGCCTGCGCTGCGCCTCGTAGGCTCGTTCGCCAGAACGAGTGATTCGGAGGTTTTGGAACTGCCTCCAGGGT
Source organism: Verrucomicrobiaceae bacterium (assembly GCA_015075365.1). Classification (GTDB taxonomy): domain Bacteria; phylum Verrucomicrobiota; class Verrucomicrobiia; order Verrucomicrobiales; family Verrucomicrobiaceae; genus Prosthecobacter. The sequence goes on along the minus strand of JABTUN010000001.1, from coordinate 562,344 downwards.
TTCAAGACTCCATCACTCCACTGCTCCGTTGTTTCCGTCGTAGAGTCGCCGGTCACTTCTGCTTCGGCAGCAGATCTTTTTCACAATCCTCGTCGGGCGGCGTGGCGCTGCCCGTTTCTTCGACAGGGTGGGTGAAAAGATAGGTCCACACGGCCTCGTGCAGAAACTGGCCGTCTGCCGACTTGGGTGATGCGCTGCCGGGCACCACACAGCTGTGGGCGCGCTTGTCATCGCCCTTCACATCCGCGTCGGTGATGAGCCGGCGTGTGTTTTGATACGGCGGCGTCATGCGATCGACATTCACGATGGGGCCAAAGGCATGCAGGCCCAGCAGTTCCCACGAGCGGCAGTAGTGGTCGCCGCTCCAGCCGCCATCGAGCACATGGGAGAAGCCGAAGAAGCGGTTCGCTGGCGTGGCGGAGGGCAGCGCCTGCCATTGCTCATGTTGATCGCGCGGGCCGCAGAACATCACGACGCGGTCCACGCGTTGATGCTTCGCAAAACGCGCCGCCGTCGTGCTGCCATGCGAGCTGCCGGTGATGATCACCTTGCTCCAGTCGATGCCTTTGCCGTCGGCGCTGAGAAACTGCTCCCATCTGCCCTCCGGGTTCTTTTTCGACAGCCACTTCACGAACTGGAACGCGCGCTCCATCATGCCGTCCGGCTTCGGAACCTCCACCAGCGGGCTGAAGTCCTCGCCCGTGGCCGCTTCGAGGCGGATATTGCCCAGCAGCAGACCATCCTCGCCCGGTGACTTGTTGCCGAACTGGCCGAACCAGCCGTTCGCATAGTGAACACGGATCGCGTGGATGCCATAGCTGTTGAGGCGCTCGAACAGGCCCGCGCTATGGCCCATGAGCCAGATGGCGAGCTTTCCCCGGGGGGGCACGCGTGTGTCCACACTGGCATGCTGGATGTCCGCAGGCTTGCCTTTGGACTCAAAAACAAAGCCGATCTCCGGATGCGGCCTTGCCCGCGGGTCGATCTCGCTGGCACGGGCGGTCAGTTCATAGCGCTGGCCTTCGGCTTGAAGCAGGACGGGGGAAAGGGTGGCGATCAGGGCGGGGAGGAGGAGAAGGCGCATGGCACGGCATCATGGCGGACGCGGTTCCAGTCTGTCAACGAGGGGGATGGGCATGGGCGGCCTGGAAACCCTCCTCGCGGCGGTGTAGGCGATGCTAGCAGGCTGCTGAAGAACACCGCAAGACCTGCGGACCGGGTCACTGCCCCGATCTACAGCGCAGGTGCTGGCGCTGCTGTAGCACCGGCCAGTGGCCGGTGATGGCGTTTTTCAGCAGCCTGCCAGGGCAGTGCGTGGGCCCCCAGTTGGTACTGTGGCAGGGCCGCTTACCTCCATCCTAGGCAAAAAGTCGCATCCAGAGCTTGCCATACCCGCGTAGCGAGGTCATTTAGAATCATTCCAATTCTAATTCTAAACCGTCATGACACCCTCTGCCACCTCCACCCGCGCCCCTTCGAAGCCCACCGGCCTCGAGTGCCGCATGGCCGTCCTTGGGGCTGACGTGCGCCTCACGCCCCACCGCCGCGAGGTCTTCGACGTGCTCGCCGCCTCCACGGACCACCCCACGGCCTACGACATCCTCGACCGCGTGAAGGCCCGATCCCCCGGCATCTCCCTGGCCACGGTTTACAATTGCCTCGACCACCTCACCTCCGCCGGGCTGATCAAGCAGGTCCACCTCGAGCGCGGCCAGTCCCGCTACTGCGCGAACCTCCACGAGCACGTCCATTTCCACTGCGAGACGTGCGGCAAGGTCATCGACGCCCACCCATCTGCCGATTTCGACGCCGCCAAGTTTTGGAACCTCCCCAAAGGCACCCGCATCTCCCGCACCGACCTCGCCATCCACGGCACCTGCGATGCCTGCGCGGCCAAATAATCCCTGATCCCCCACCCCCTTTCCATGTCCCTCGAAATCAAAAACCTCCACGCCCAGATCCCCGGCCGCGAAATCCTCAAAGGCCTGAACCTCACCATCAAGCCCGGTGAAGTCCACGCCATCATGGGCCCGAACGGCAGCGGCAAGAGCACGCTGAGCAAGGTCCTCTGCGGCCACGAAGACTACGAAGTCACCAGCGGCGAGGTCCTCCTCGATGGCGAAAACATCCTCGACATGGCCGTCGATGCCCGCAGCCGCGCCGGACTCTTCCTCGCCTTCCAGTATCCGCATGAGATCCCCGGCGTCAGCAACGCCAACTTCCTCCGCGCCGCGCTGAAGGCCCGCCTGCCGAAGGGCGAGGACATCGACGCCGTGAAATTTTACAAGCAGCTCTACGCCCGCATGGACCAGCTCGAGATGGACCGCAGCTTCACCAGCCGCAGCGTGAATGAAGGCTTCTCCGGCGGCGAAAAGAAGCGCAACGAGATCCTCCAGCTCATGATGCTGGAGCCGAAATACGCCATCCTCGACGAAACCGACTCCGGCCTCGACATCGACGCCCTCAAGATCGTCTCCCGCGGCGTGAACGCCATGCGCAGCGAGAACCGCGGCTTCCTCGTCATCACCCATTACCAGCGCCTGCTCAATTACATCCAGCCCGACATCGTCCACGTCCTCAAAGACGGCCGCATCGTCAAAACCGGCGGCAAAGAGCTCTCCCTCGAACTCGAAGAACGCGGCTACGACTGGGTGACTGAGGAGCCTTTGGCTGCGGCTGCCTAACTGAAACGATGAGCGAAGAAATTACAGCTTCGATCAAGTATGACGAATCTTACATTCGTGAGGTGATGCGCTTATGTCCCTCAAAGTTTCCATCGCGAGTTCTTCGTCTATTTATTGCCGCTGCCCTTGGACTGTTTAGTTGGTGGGGTGCCACGAATCGACACCACGCAGACCCACTGCTTTTAGCCTTTGGCTATTTTGGACTGTTATTGGCTGGATATGCTTTTTTCATCATTTGCCTTCTTTGGGTTCGCAGGCGTAAAAAAATTGAAGAAATCCGAGGTCGTAACGAAACCTGGACGTTTAATGAAAAAGGTTTCCAAGTCGTAATGCCAGAGGCAACGGCTCAGTTTGCGTGGGATAAGATAACCGGCTGGCGAATCGTGGATTCTGCCGGGATCTTGCTTGAACTTAAACTAGGGCAAAACTGGCTTCCAAGTCGCTTTTTTAATGACGCAGACGACCAGCAACGACTGCTCGATCTTCTTGTAAAGCACGCTCCTTCGTCGCCTGATCAGGATGAAGACGATGACTGACTGCCAACTTTAAACCTGAAACTTTAAACCTGAAACTCCCTCCCCTTTATGGTCATCGCCCCCGATTCCCCCGTTGAAACCGAAGTCCCCGACATCTCCGACATCCGCGTCGATAGCGTCGGCGACTTCACCTTCCCGGAGCGCAACAAGTTCGACTCCGGCTTCGGCATCACTGAAAAGACCATCGACTACATCGCCGATGTGAAGGGCGATCCCGATTGGATCCGCGAGTTCCGGCACAAAGCCTTGAAGGTCTTCCAGGAAAAGCCCATGCCCACGCATTGGGCCACGAAGGACCTCGAAAACATCAAGTTCGACGAGTTCCGCTACTACCTCAGCGACGGCCAGAAGCCGAAGCGCTCCTGGGACGAGGTGCCCGAGGACGTGAAGAAGACCTTCGACCGCCTCGGCATCCCCGAGCAGGAACGCAAATTCCTCGCCGGCGTCGAGGCGCAGTATGACAGCGAGGCCGCCTACTCGAACATCAAAGCCGCCGTCGAGGAGCAGGGCGTCATCTTCGTCAACAGCACCGAAGGCCTGCACAAATACCCGGAGATCTTCAAGAAGTGGTTCGGCAAAGTCATCCCCACCGGCGACAACAAATTCTCCGCGCTCAACAGCGCCGTCTTCAGCGGCGGCTCGTTCATCTACGTGCCGCCCGGTGTGAAGGTGAAGCATCCGCTCCAGGCCTACTTCCGCATCAACAGCGAGCAGTTCGGCCAGTTCGAGCGCACGCTCATCATCGCCGATGAAGGCGCGGAAGTCATGTACATGGAAGGCTGCACCGCGCCGAAGTTTGAGACCGCCACCCTGCACAGCGCCGTCGTCGAGCTCGTCGCCATGAAAGGCGCAAAGATCCAGTATGTCACCGTGCAGAACTGGAGCAGCAACGTCTTCAACCTCGTCACCAAGCGCGGCATCGCCCACGAAGACGCCGAAGTGCGCTGGATCGACTGCAACATCGGCAGCCGCCTCACCATGAAATACCCCGGCGTCATCATGAAAGGCCGCCGTGCCCGTGGCGAGGTCATCAGCATCGCCTTGGCCAACAGCGGCCAGCATCAGGACACTGGCGCGAAGATGGTCCACGCCGCCGACGAGACCACTAGCAACGTCATCAGCAAATCCATCAGCATCGGCGAAGGCCGCGCCACCTACCGCGGCCTCGTGCACATCCCGAAGCACCTCAAAGGCTGCAAAAACAACACCGAGTGCGACGCCCTGCTCATCAACCCCAACAGCCGCACCGACACCTACCCCGCCATCAGCGTCCGCGGCAACCAGCACGCCACCCAGCATGAAGCCAGCGTCAGCCAGGTCAGCGCCGATCAAATCTTCTATCTCATGCAGCGCGGCCTCACCGAAGCCGAAGCCATGAGCTTGTCCGTCAATGGCTTCATCAACGACCTCGTGAAGGAATTCCCCATGGAATACAGCGTCGAGCTGAAGCGACTCATTGATCTGGAGATGGAAGGCAGCGTTGGCTGACCAGCCTTGCCCCAGATCAAACATCAACGATACTCATCGCACCATGAAACTGACCGCCGTTCTCGAACCTGATGAAATCAGCGGCTACTCCGCGATTTGCCCTGAACTCGACGTCGCCAGCCAAGGCGAAAGCGAAGACGAAGCACTCACCAATCTCCGTGAAGCTATCGATCTGCTCCTTGAGACTGCGCCACGTTCGGAGATTCAGCGACGCTATCGTCCTGGTGTGAAAGTGCGCAGCATGGAGGTAGCCTATGCCTAAGCTGGGAGTTTTTTCAGGCCGTGAAGTGTGCGGCATCCTGGCTGCTGCCGGCTTTCAGCATGTCCGTACCCGTGGCAGCCATGCTGTGATGCAGGCTCAAGACGCCGAAGGCCACTCCCGCAGCGTGCCAGTGCCTCTGCATGATCCCGTCAAAAAGGGCACACTAAAATCCATCATCCGCCAGTCTGGACTCGATCAGGCTCTTTTCATGAAATGAGCATGCTCGACACCATCCACCATACGGGCCAGGAATGGCTCACCAAAAGCAATCTCACCATCTCTGCGGTGCAAAACAGGGGTCTCGAACTGCCGAGGAGTTCTCGGTAGTTCATCCCATTTCGGGATTCGTCATTCATTCGTCCTTCTGAATTCGCCATTCGTCATTTCGCACATGCCCTCCGACACCTCCACCGGCCTTCTTGCCATCGCCCCGACTGCTCTTTCCGCTGCTCCAAACTGGTTCACCACTCGTTCCAACGCCGCCTGGACCGAATTCCAGTCCCTGCCGCTTCCCGGACTCAAAGACGAGCACTGGCGCTACTCGAACGCGAAAAAGATCGAGCTCGCCGACCATGCTCCAGCCAAGGCACCGACCGCTGAGCAGTCCAAAGCCGCGCTCGCAGCCACCGAAGGCCTCAAAGAACGCGCCGCACGCTTTGTGTTTGTGAATGACACGCTCGTCGAGTCCGACACGAGCAGTCTTCCCGCCGGCGTCGTGTGCGTGAGCTTCGAGGAAGCCCTCAAATCGCACGAAGCAGCCCTCCAGCAGCACTTCATGAAGGGCGATCTGCCGCTCGGATCCGGTAAATTCGCCGCGTTGCACCTCGCGCATGTCAAAGCAGGCACCGTCATCATCGTGCCGAAGAACGTCGTCATCGAAAAGCCCGTCGAAATCTTCCACTGGGTCGTCGGCGACCACGCCGCCATCTTCCCGCACACACTCGTCGTCACCGGCGACCACGCGCAGGTCAGCGTCGTCGATCATTACCGCAGTCTCGAAGGGGAAGGCGGCCTCAGCATCGCCATCGCCGATCTCGTCGGCGGCAGCGGCAGCCAGATCACCTACGCCGCCTGCCAGGAGCTGGCCGATGACGCCCAGGCGCTGCATCTTTCCAGCATCACCGCCGGACGCGATGCCAGCGTGAAAAGCTTCCAGGTGCAGCTCGGCGCCGCCTTCAGCCGCAGCGAAAGCGTCAGCGACCTCGTCGGCCAGGGTGCCCGCAGCGACATGCTCAGCGTCAGTTTGCCCATCGGTGATCAAATCGTCGATCAGCGCACGCTTCAGCGTCACAAAGCCCCGCACGCCACCAGCGACCTGCTCTACAAAAACGCCCTCTACGGCAAATCGCGCACCGTTTTCAGCGGCCTCATCATCGTCGATGAAGGCGCGCACTACACCGACGCCTATCAAACCTGCCGCAACCTGCTCAACAGCAACGAAGCCGAGGCCAACAGCCTCCCCGGCCTCGAAATCAACGCCGACCAGGTCAAATGCAGCCACGGCAGCACCAGCGGCCCCATCGCCGATGAAGAGCTCTTCTACCTCAAAGCCCGCGGCATCCCCGACATCGAAAGCCGCCGCCTCATCGTCGAAGGCTTCCTCGCCGACGTCATCGAACGCTTCGGCAACAGCGAAGTCCTCGACACCCTCGTCGCCCGCATCGACGAGAAGCTGCTGAAGGCGGAGTAGCCGCTTTTTACGCCTTCTCCAGCTTCACCTGACCGTCCGCGACCTTCACGACGCGGTAGAAGCAGGTGGGGCGCTTCGTGTGGCAGCAGCCGCCGCCGTGCTGCTTCACACGCAGCACCAGCGCGTCCTGGTCGCAGTCGGTGCGGATCTCCACGATCTCCTGAAACTCGCCGCTTGTCGCGCCCTTGTGCCAGAGCGTCTTGCGGCTGCGGCTCCAATACACGGCCTGGCCGAGTTCGAGGGTCATGCGCAGCGACTGCTCGTTCATGTAGGCCAGCATGAGGGGCGCGTTGGTGTCCGCGTCCACCGCCATGGCGGCGATGAGGCCGTGCTCGTCGAACTTGGGCGCGAATTGCAGGCCTTCTTCGACGGCTTCCTTGGAATCACGGGGGGCAAAGGTCAGGGTGCTCATGGAATGGCCTCTAAAGGCGCAAAACAAGGCGCGTTCAAGTCCCGCGCGCGCCCTGTGCCGTTGTGTTCATGGGGCTGGAGGGCGTTTTTCGGACAGGAAGGCCGCCAGGGCCCGCGCCGTGGCAAACCGGTCCCGTTTCATCTCCGAGGGGTGAATGCTGATGTGAAAGCGTTCCTCGATCTGAAGCATCAACTGCATCGTCGCCATCGAATCGAGGCCAAGGGCGAAAAGGTCGGCATCGGGGGTGATCGGCTCCTGGGGTTCGAGGATGTGCTCGGACAACAGGAGGTCGATCACATCCGCGGCGGTGATGGGGGCGGGCATGGGCGGCTAAATCACGCGCGCCCCGGGGCGTCAAGCCGGGCTGTGGGGCCTCCTGCTGTGTTGCGCGCCGATTTTGTCTGGTCTTGCCGGGGAATCCGCCTCATGCTTCCGCGCATGAGATTTTCCGCATCAGTTCTGGCGCGCCTCGCGGACATCGGTGTCCCCGCGGGCATGCGCGCGGAGGACGCCAAGCATGTGCGTTTTTGCAATCTGGCCACGCTTTGCGGACTGGTTTGCGCCGTGGTGTTCTGGCTGCTCGAGATCCCGGTGATCGCGGACTGGGGCGCGCTCGGTGTGCGAGAAGCAGGCATCATCCTGGTGCGAGGCGCCGGCGCGGCGCTGTTTGCGCTGCCGTTTTGGCTGAATCGGCGCCACCGCCATGCCGCCGCGCGCCTGGGGGTCATCGGCCTGTCCCTGGTCTTCGTGCTGAGTTCGAGCGTGCTGTTTGGCACCAGCGCGCCCTCCCACCTGTTTGTCATCGTTATCGCGTCCGCCGCGCATGTGCTGTTCCCGGAGGAGGAGCGGGTGACCATGCGGTGGGTGCTGGGCGTGTGCGTGGCGACTTTTGCCGCGATGCTGTGGCTGCGGCATCAAAACGAGCCCATGGTGACCGTGGAACGGCCGGAGATCCGGCTGGCGATGGAGGTGTTCATCTCGATCGGGGCTCTGGTGCTCGCGATTTTCATCACCCGCGCGCTGCGGGTCACCGCGCGTCGCTCCGAGTTGCAGGCGATCCATGAACAGGAGCGCGCCGACCGGCTGCTGCTGAACATCCTGCCCGAGCAAATCGCGCGCCGCTTGAAGGAGGACCCCCGGACGATCGCCGATGGCTTTCATGATGTGACGGTGCTCTTCGCGGACCTCGTGGGGTTCACGCCCATGTCCGAGAGCATGACACCATCGGAACTCCTGCGGTTGATGGACCGGGTTTTCTCCCGGTTTGACGAGCTGGTGGACCAGTTCGGACTGGAGAAAATCAAGACGGTCGGGGATGCCTACATGCTGGCCGGCGGCTTGCCGGATCCCAACCACTCGCACGCGGAGGATGTGGCCGGCATGGCCCTGGCGATGCTCCAGGAGGTGCGGCAGATCCACGGGCCGCATGGCGAGCCGCTGAGCATCCGCATCGGCATCGCCACCGGGCCGGTGGTGGCGGGTGTGATCGGGCGCAAAAAGTTCCTCTACGACCTGTGGGGGGACACGGTGAACACCGCCAGCCGCATGGAGTCTTGTGCGGAGGCGAACACGATCCAGGTCAATGAATCGACCTGGCGGCGGCTCAAGGACCGCTTTCGCTTTCGTGAGCGCGGTGAGATCGAAATCAAGGGCAAGGGCCGTGTCGCCACCTGGTTTCTGGAGGGCTCGGCAGCCTGACCGCACGTTTTTCAGCCGTGGATTCCTCAGTAAAATGAGGGCTGAGATGGTGCGCGGTGCAGGGTTCGAACCTGCGACCCCTGCCGTGTGAAGGCAGTGCTCTACCGCTGAGCTAACCGCGCGGAAGTCGTGGGGCGGAGTCTGTAAGCGGACTTGCTGCCTGCGGCAACCGGATTTTTGGCCTCCAGCCCGCCGCGCTCGTCACGCATGCATCACCTGCCCGCCGTCGATGTTGATCGTCTGGCCGGTGATGTTCTTCGCGTGATCGGAGGCCAGGAAGCAGGCCATGGCGGCATATTCCTCCGGCATCTGCCAACGGCCCAGGTGGGAGACCTTTTTTATCTTCTGCAGCGCCCACTCGTCAAAGGACTGGCGCTGCTCCTCCGGCAGCAGCTTCTGCCCGGCGGCCCAGATGGACTGGTTCAGCTCCGTCTTCACCATGCCGGGGGACAGCGCGTTCACGCGGATGTTGTGCGGCCCCAGGTCCTTCGCCGCGCATTGGGTGAAATTGATCAGCGCCGCCTTCGACGCGCTGTAGGGAGGGTCCGTCTGCGATCCCATCTGCCCGGCCACGCTCACGAGGAAGAGAATCGACCCGCCACCGCGCTCGATCAGCCTCGGCGCGAAGGCGTGCGCCACGTTCACCGCGCCGATGAGGTTCACTTCCAGCACCCGCGTCCATTCGAACGGCTCCAGGTTCCAAAAGGGAAACCCAAACTTCCCGGAGCCCACGCCCACACAAAAGACGACATGATCGACACGCTCAAACTCCGCCGCGAAGCTCTTCACCATGTTATAGCTCGTCACATTGCCCGCCGTGATGAAGTCCGCGTTCTTTTCCCGGTCAAACCCGCGCACCCGGCACCCCTCCGCGATGAATCCCTCCGCAATGGCCCTCCCAATGCCGCGAGCGGCTCCGATGACGGCGACAGACTGGTTTTCGAGGTGGAGATTCATGATCGTGACGCAGCATTGGCGTGTGTGCGGCGCCCGGGCAAGTTGTGAAAGCGCGGGGGCGTTGGAAGATGGCCTTTGAATGAATTCTTCATCCGAACCTCAACCCGAACGCCGCTTTGGCCTGCTGCAGGCCACGGCGCTGAACATGTCGAACATGCTCGGCGCGGGGCCGTTCATCACGATTCCGGCGTTGATGGCGACGCTGGGAGGGCCGCAGTCGATGATCGGGTGGGGCGTGGCGCTCATCGTGGCGCTGGCGGATGGTTTGGTGTGGAGCGAGCTCGGCGCGGCGCTCAAAAAATCCGGCGGATCGTATGTGTACCTGCGCGAGGGCTACGGACGGGAGAAATGGGGCCGGTTCATGGGCTTTCTCTTCATCTGGCAGTTCATCCTCAGCGGGCCGCTGGAGCTCGGCACCGCCTACATCGGCGTGGCGCAGTATTTGCAGCCGGTGTGGCCGCAGAGCAGCGAATTCACGCGTTTGTGCGCGGGCGCGGGGATTGGCCTGCTGGTCATTTTCATGCTCTACCGGCGCATCGAGTCGATCGGGCGGCTCATGGTCGGTTTGTGGGCCGGTGTGCTGCTGGCGATGGGTTTTGTCATCGTCACCGGCGCGATGCATTTCGACGCAAAGCTCGCCTTCGACCTCCCGGAGGATGCTTGGGCCTTTGATGTGGCGAAATGGGCCGCGCTGGGCGCGGCGGCGCGCATCGGCATCTACGACTACCTCGGCTACTACGACATCTGCTTCATCGGCGACGAGGTGAAGCAGCCCGGCCGCGTGATTCCGCGCGCGGTGATGCTTTCGCTCGTGCTCGTGGCCTTGATTTACCTCGCGGTTAACCTTTCCATCATCGGCGTGGTGCCCTGGCGGGAAATGGTGACCGCCGAGGGCGTCAGCAAGCCCGTGGTGACGATGATGATGGCGAAAATCTACGGCAGCGACTTCGCGCAGCTCTTCACCGTGCTCGTTTTGTGGACGATGCTCGCGTGCGCGTTCGCGATGCTGCTCGGCTACTCGCGCATCCCGTATGCCGCGGCGCGGGACGGCAGCTTCTTCCGCGTGTTTGGCCGTCTGCATCCGCGGCTGGGCTTTCCGCATGTGTCGCTGCTCGTCATCGGCCTCATCGCGGCCGCCTCGACGTTTGTGAAGCTGCAGACGCTCATCGACGTCATGCTCACCACCCGCATCGTGGTGCAGTTTGGCGGTCAAATCGGCGCCCTCGTCATGCTGCGGCGTTTGCAGCCGGAGATGGAGCGTCCGTTTCGCATGTGGCTGTATCCGCTGCCCGCGCTGCTGGCGCTCGGCGGCTGGTTGTTCCTGCTTTTCACGACGGAGAAGTACCTCCTCGCCTATGGCGCGCTGGCGCTGCTCGCAGGCGGCGGTGTTTTCCTGCTGTGGAGCCGCGTGACGAAGAAATGGCCGTTTGCGGAAGCGTCTGCGCCGCGTGAAATGTCGTGATGTGCTTTATGAAGCGATCTCTTTTCACCTTCGCCGCCAGTTGCCTGGCCTGCCTGGCGGGTTCAGCGGCGGAAGGCCGTGCGGAACCGGTGCGCATCACGGCGCGCGTGGTGCGGGAAAATGGCAGCCCGGTCACCGGACTGGCCGTGAGGCTGGTGTTTGGCGGTGAGTCGTCGCCGCGCTCGCCGCAGGCCGGCAAGCGGCTGACCACGGACGGCAAGGGGAGCGTGACGCGCTCCCTCGACGCGCCAGTGACCACGCGGAAGGTGCGCACAGGGTTTCTCAGCAGCCAGTCGTCTCGCGCATTTGATGTGGGCCTCGAAATGGAGCTGGCCGGCAGACGGGTGCTCTACTGGATCGAGCTCGATGTGCTGAAGTCGGGCGTGCTGGCCGGGATGTCCGCCTGGGTGCCGGGGCGCGGAGGCGCGTTTGACCGCAAGCTCACGTTTCACACCAAAAGCCACGCGTGGAGCTTCCCGGACGATCCCGCAGGCATGGTCATGACGAGCATCGGCGCCGCCGTCGTCCAGCAGGAGGTCACACAGGGCGCGGACGGGGTGTGGCAGGTCAACCTGGTCGTGAAAAAGGAAACCTTCACGCTGCGCTGAGCCAGAGCGCCTTGTCCGCGGTTGGATATCCCAGTTACCATGAGCCACATCGTTCTGCTGCCGTTCGGCACCTTTGGAAGCCTGCATCCCTTCATCTGGCTGGGGAGGCTGTTGCATGAAAGGGGGCACCGCGTGACGGTGGTCAGCGCCGGGATGTATGAAGGGGTGGTGGTGAAGGCCGGGCTGGAGTTTGAGAGCACGCGGGACACGGTGCTGGAGGAGATGCTGGCCTGTCCCGCGCTGTGGGAGGAAGAGCAGGGGCCGCGTGTGGCCTATGAGCATGCGGGCCGCGCCACCGCCGGGTATGTGGACGCGGTGGAGCGGATCATCGCGCGCGACGGCGTGCCGCACCTCCTGCTGGCACCCATGGTGTGCTTTGGCGCGCGCCTGTTGCGGGAGAAGCACGGCATCCCGCTGATCACCGTCCATTTGTATCCCCTGTTTTTCATGAGCGCGCACGCGGTTCCGTGGATGAGCCGGATCACTCACCGGTTGCGGCGTCTGCCGCTGTGGCTGCGGCATTTCATTTTGAACCTGGGCAATCCGTTGGACCGTCTGGCGCTCCGGCATGTGTGGCGCTGCTGTCGCGCGCATGGAGTGCCACGGCCGCTGAGCCTGTGGCGCCAGTGGCGGCACTCCCCGGATGGCGCGCTGGCCTTGTTTCCTGACTGGTTCGAGCCGCCCCGGCCGGACTGGCCGCCGCAGGCCTTGTCCTGGGATTTTCCGCTGGAGGACATGGCCTCCGACCACTCCATGGAGCCGGGCCTGGAGCGTTTTCTGGCCGCGGGGGAGGCGCCGGTGGTGTTCACCGCAGGTTCCGGCCAGTTGCACGCGGCCGAGTTTTTCCGCACCGCGGCGGAACTGGCACGCCAATGCGGCTGCCGCGCCGTGCTGGTGATCCGGAAACCGGACCTGGTGCCCGCCGGCCTGGCGGAATCTGTTTACGTCACCGCCTACGCGCCGTTCAGCGCGCTGCTGCCGCGCGCGCGGGCGCTGGTGCATCACGGCGGCATTGGCACGCTGTCGCTGGCCTTTGCAGCCGGCGTGCCGCAGATGGTCGTGCCCATGGCACTCGACCAGATGGACAATGCGGAGCGTGTGGAACTGCTCGGCGCAGGCGTGTGGCTGCCGGCAGCGGAGTTTAGCGTGGAAAAGGCGCTGCCCCTGCTGCGCCGCTGTTTTGAAGAAGGCATCCGCTCCACCGCGGCAGCCTTGGCAGGCCGTTTTTCCCAACGCAGGGCACCCGATGAACTGCTGCGCTGGATCGAGTCCCGCCGCGTGCCGGCGCAGGTTACCCGGGTGGTGCCGCCGGATGCCACCACGCCGCCGGTGTTCCTGATTCCGGGTCTAGGCGCGGACAGCCGCACCTTTCGCGGGCCGTGGCTTGAGATCCCTGGCGCGCGCTGCGTGGAATGGCCGGAATACCACGGCGAGGCGTCCCTGCCCGCCGTTGCCCGGTTCGTGGCGGCGGCGTGGCAGATCCCGGATGGCGCGGTGCTCGTGGCCACCTCGTTTGGCGGGGCGGTGGCGTGCGAGATCGCGCGGCTGCGCCGCGTGCGCGCCGTGGTGCTGGTGGCCAGCAGCCCGCGGAGCGAGGATTTCAGGACCGTCTTTCGCATGCGTGTGCTGACACGCCTCACCTCCCTGCGGCTTACCCAGCGGCTCATGCGGCAGCGCTCCGGCCTCAGCCGGCAGGAATGCGGACGCAGCCCCACGCCCTTCCGCCTCGCGCTGCTGGACTCCGTGGACATGTTCAGCGTCTGCCAGGCGGATTTTTACCGCGCCATGTTTGACGCGCTGGCGAAGTGGCCGGGCTGCCCGCTGCCTGCGGACACGCCGGTGCTGCGCATCCACGGGCGGCGGGATTCGCAGGTGCGCTGCCCCGCCGGGGCGGATCTGGAGCTCGATGGCGGCCATCTCATCGTCATGACCCACGCGCGCGAGTGCGTGGACCTCATTCAGCGTGCGCTGCCTGCCTGGCAGGCAGCGGCGCAGCATCCTTGAAAGTCCCGCCTCGCTTTTTGCCATGAGGAGGCCAGAATCCCGCCATGCGCACGCTCACCTGCCTCCTGCTCGCCGTTTCCGCCCTCGTCCTCCACGCGGACGAGGTTGATCCCAAGGACAACACCATTGTGCTGGGCAAACGCGTCGGCCTCATCAAGCCCGGCATGACCTCCACCGACATCGAGCGCGCCTATGGCAAGGCCAGCGTGAAGCACGAGGACATCCCCGGCGCGGAAGGGGAGACCATCCCCGGCGCGCGCCTCTTTGCCGGGACTGACCGCGAGCTGGAGATCATCTGGGACCCGGAGCAGGAGAAGAAAAAGGTCGTCTTTGATGTGCGCGTCATCGGCGCGGCGTGGAAGTTTGAAAACGGCCTCAAGCCCGGCATGACCCTCGCGGAGGTCGAAAAGATCAACGGCAGGCCCTTCAAGGTGGCCGGCTTTGAATGGGACTACGGCGGCTATGCCAACTTCGAGGGTGGAAAGCTCGCCAACAAGGTCGGCATCCGCTTCAATCCCACGACCGAGGAGATCCCCGAATACCTCATCGGTGACAAGGAAATCTCCTCCGCGGACAAAAAACTGCGCGCTGCAAAGCCCGTGATCGAAGGCGCGATCACCGTCTTCCTGAAGGCACCCTGAGCCTCACGCCGTCAGCCCAAACACACGCACATCCACGCCTGGTGAGCCGGTCAGGTGATCCGGTGGACGCCCCGGATCGGCAAATCCGGCCTGGAGCAGCGGTTTCACGTCCCAGGCATCCAGTTTCACCTCCGCCAGCGGATACGGCGTGTGATGCACCTGCCCGCAGCGCAGGCCGCGCGGGGACCGGGAGAAGAGCAAGTAGCGCTCCGCCAGGAAAAACGCCAGCGTGCCTGGCTTCGCGGGGCATGTCGCATCCGCCAGCCGGTAGCGAAACCGGGATGGCGCGGTCTCACCACGCCGCTGGCACGCGTAATCAATCCAGCCGTCCGAAAGCGGCGCGCGCATCCGCGCGTGCTGGTACGGCAGATGAAACAACGTGCGCGCTGTCCACACCGCCAGCGGCTGGTTGCAGTCCAGCGAGTAAAACCACACGCCATGCCGCCCGCGTTCGTCACGCACATAGGTGCGCACGTTCAGCTCCAGAAAATCGCTGATCCCCGGCACCGGCGGGCACAGGCGCGGGCGGATGCCGCGCATGAAAAAAGGCACGATCGCCAGCCACGCGTCACCTTGAAACGTGTCCACCGTCAGACCCGGCGGCAGCGTGCGCTGGATGTCCGCCGCCTGCCAGCGCCAGTGCAGGAAGGCCAGCCTTTCCCAGCGCTGGAGCATGACAGTCACGCGCTCCGGCCGCTCGCGGGCGGCCAGGAGGGCGCGGGTCGTCGTGTTGTCATCCACCGGCATCATGCGCGCAGCATGGCGCAATGGATGTGAAAGTCTCCTCCAAGACGCCATGACAGGCACGTTCCCCGCTCGTTTGACAAGGGAGTCCGGGGCAGGATGATCCCGCGGTCGGTACCGCCTTTCCATCATGACATCTCCTCTGCTGGCCTGCGCGCTCTGCGCCTACAATACCTATATGCCCGTGCTGGCATTGTTTGCCATGCTGAGGCTGACGGCCGCGGCGCTCGTGGCACGGCGCTCCCTGGACGCGGTGCGGGTGGTGATGGTGTTCGGCGCGCTCGAACTCGCTTGGTATACGCTCGCCGGATGGTCCATTTGGAACTCACATCCATACGGTGCGCACCGGACGTTCGGCACGGTCATGCGTTTGCTGCACTTGATCTGGGAAACCGGCCTGCCTGCCGCGCTGCTGCTTAAAGGGCTCTCTCGCAGTGTGTGGTTCCGCCGCGGTCCGTCACAAATCACCTGGCGTCGCAGTTTGGGGATCATGCCCGCCTGGATTCTGCTTTTTGCAGGTGAGATCGTCTGGACGGAGTGGCGCGGTGGCGGTTCTTGAAGGATGGAGGGCCTGAGATCGCAAAGTGTTCCCGACGTCAGGACGCCGGGATGCTGCTACGGACTGTCCCCGGACAAGTCCCGCACGATCTGCACGACCGGCTCCAGGAGAGCCATGGCGATGAGTTGTGAACCGACGACGAGGATGACGAAGGTCCCCAGGCCGATGAGGGCGGCCGGGAGGGCCTTCCGGGTCAAAAACATGGTGAACGCGGCCAGCCCCGCCAGCCCCCAGAAAGCCGCGAGCACGGTTGTCGGCGCAAGGACGACAATTTTCGTCACCTCCGGCAGCTTTTGGGTGCTGCCGAGCATGTCCTGAAAAATCATCTCGAATCGCGGCACTCGGAGCAAAATCCAGGTCATGTGCAGCAGCGGCGGGACGAGCATCATGAGCATGGCCACGCGGAGGCAGGTGCCCAGTTGACGGATCTCCTGGCGCAGCGCGGTGTCGTCGGAGGCGGGTTCTTCGTTCATGGCGGAGTTTTATCGTTTTGCGCCATCAAGGTCAATGTCCCCCTCACCCATGACAAAGCCGGTCGCGAGGACCGGCTTTGCGTGAGTTCGGGATGGTTGGCCCGGTTACTTCTTCTGCAAGGGGGCTGTCTCCGCTCCAGCAGGCACCTTGTCCGCCGGGACGAGCTTCCACAGCGCGCCGCGCTCGCTGGTGTAGGGATCGACGGGGCCGCCATAGTTGGCGGTGGCATGGGTGAGGTAGAGATTGCCTTCCTCGTCAAAACCGCTGCCGGTGGGGCGCAGCGGCGTGTCGAGATCGAGCAGTTCCTGCATCTGGTAGCCGCCCTTGCCTTTGGCGATGCCCCACACCTTGCCGCTGCCCCAGTCGGCGCAGAAATAGGTGCCTTCGAGGCTGGGATAGGCCTTGTTGCGGCTGACGCCGATGTTGATGACGCAGATGCCCTGATCGACGTGGCTGTACTCGGCCACGGGAAGGATGCCGACACGCGGATTATCCTTTTCGGTCTCGATGGGGAAGGTGTGGGAGCCGCACATGAACTTCCAGCCGTAGTTTTCGCCGCCTTTGCTGCCCGCGGGCTGCATGTTGATCTCTTCCCAGTGATTCTGACCGATGTCGGCGATCCAGAGGTCGCCGGTCTTCGAGTCAAAGCTGAAGGTCCACGGATTGCGCAGGCCGTAGGCCCAGATTTCGGGCTTCGCTTTGGGATGAATCTTGGAGAAGGCCAGCTCGGTGACGCCGAAGAGCGTCATCTGCTGCGGCAGGGTGAGGAAGGGGTTGTCCTTCGGGATGCTGTAGTTGCGGTCGGGGGTGGAGTTGTCCACGTCGATGCGGAGCATCTTGCCCATGTGTGTGTGGAGGTCCTGCCCGGCGCTGATGACATCGCCCTCCCAGCCGCCGTCGCCGACGCCGATGTAGAGGTAGCCATCCGGACCAAAGGCGATCTGGCCGCCGTGGTGATTGCAGTAGGGGAAGTCGAGCTGCATGAGCACCTTGATGCTGTCCATGTCGGCCTCATCGGGCTTGTTCTTCTTCGCCTTGACCTCGGCGATCATGGACGCGCCGTTGAACCACAAATCGGAGTAGCAGAAGAAGATGCGGCCGTTTTCTTTAAACTTCGGATGGAAGGCCACGCTGAAAAGACCGAGTTCGAGGAAGGAGCTGATGGTCTTGTCCTTGATGTCGAGGAAGGGCTTCTTGTTCATCTTCCCGTCCTTGATGATCTGGATGACGCCCGGACGCTCGCAGACGAACAGGCGGCCGCTGCCGTCCGGCGCGCCGGCGACGGCCACGGGATCGACGAGGTCACCGGCGACCTTCACGAGGGCGATCTTGGTTTCGACGGGCAGCTTGCCGCCGGGCTGGATGGTCTGCGCCGGGAGGGCGAGGGGCAGCACGAGGGCTGCGAGGAGTGCGGTTGGTGTTTTCATGGCGGAAATTCCGGGAAAAGGATGGTGAGGCTATGAAATCGCTGAAATCTCGGCAAGCGCGAAATTTGGCGGAATGTCATCCGAGGGTGAAAGAAGCGGGAAAAGACATGGGAGGGCGTGATCTGTGTTCCAGGTTCCAAGTTCCAGGCATCGAGGCGCCCAGCACTTCGTGGAACTTGAAACCTGAAACTCGAAACCCTCACCGCGGCCTGTGCATCTCAAACACATCCCGCGTGCGCGCATACCAGTGCGGGCTCTGCATGCGGCCGATGGGGTGGTAGGCGCCGGGCTTCACCAGCCAGGTCTGCGGATCGAGAATGCCGTCCCGCACATGCACGCGGAGCACCTCGCCGATGATGAGACGGTTGTCGCCGATCTCAAGGATGCTGTGGCTGCGGCATTCCAGGCATGCGGGTGCCTCGGCGATGCGCGGCGGCTTCACGACGCTGCTCGCCACGGCGGTGAGGCCGGCGTGCAGCAGTTCGTTTTCACCCGGAGGCAGGGAGGCGGCACAGAGGTTCATCTGCTCCGCGATGGCCTCGTCCACGAGGTTCACGACAAACTCATGCGTGAGGCGAATGTTTCGCGCGGTGTCCTTTGGCACGCCGGGCCCGCGGTCCCCCGGGCAGATGCCGACGATGGGCGGTGAATCGCCCAGGACATTGAAAAAGCTGAACGGCGCGGCATTCACGCGGCCCTCGGGATCCACGGTGGTGGTCAGGGCGATGGGGCGCGGCGTGACGAGGCCGGCGAGGATCATGTAGGCGTCGTCGCGATGAGGTCCGGTGAGGTCGAGTTCCATGGAGAGGGTGGGGCAGAGGGGCTGGCGGCACGTTTAATGGCACGGTGGGCCTGAATTTCATCTTCGCCGTCCCGACTTGGCAAAAAAATGGGTGTCAATCTTGCTCCCGTGGCTATCTCTCGGCCTCCCTTGACTTCCCCTGCAATGAATACCCCTCAGACCTTCACCACTGGCAACGGCTCCGCCGGCAAGTTTTACTCCCTCCCGGCTCTTGAGGCCGCGGGCATCGGCAAAGTCTCGAAGCTGCCGGTTTCCATCCGCATCGTGCTGGAGTCGCTGCTGCGCAATCTGGACGGCAAGAAGGTCACCGAGGCGGATGTGAAGAATCTGGCGAACTGGAACGCGAAAGCGCCCGGCGAGTATGAAATCCCGTTCACCGTCGCCCGCATCGTGCTGCAGGATTTCACGGGCGTGCCGCTTCTCGTCGATCTGGCCGCGATGCGCTCGAAGGTGAAGCAGCTCGGCAAGAATCCGAAGATGGTCGAGCCGCTGGTGCCCGTCGATCTCGTGGTGGACCACTCGGTGCAGGTCGATTTCGCCGGCACGCAGCAGGCGCTGAATCAAAACCTCGCGCTGGAGTTTGAGCGCAACAAGGAGCGCTACCAGTTCCTGAAATGGGGCGAGCAGGCCTTCGATACCTTCAAAGTGGTGCCTCCCGGCATCGGCATCGTGCATCAGGTGAACCTCGAATACCTCGCGAAGGGCGTGCTCGAAAAAGACGGCGTGTATTATCCGGATTCGCTCGTCGGCACGGACTCGCACACGACGATGATCAACGGCCTCGGCGTCGTGGGTTGGGGCGTGGGCGGCATTGAAGCTGAAGCAGGCATGCTCGGCCAGCCGGTGACCTTCCTCGTGCCGGAAGTGGTCGGCGTTTATCTCACGGGTGCTCTTAAAGAAGGCGTCACCGCGACCGACCTCGTGCTCGAAGTGACTCAGAAGCTGCGCAAGCTCGGCGTCGTCGGCAAATTCGTCGAATTCTACGGCCCCGGCGCGGTCAGCCTGCCGGTCACCGATCGTGCGACCATCGCGAACATGGCGCCTGAGTATGGCGCGACGATGGGCTTCTTCGGCGTCGATGAAGAAACCGTCGCCTACCTGCGCGGCACCGGCCGCAGCGAAGAGCTTTGCAAGACCGTCGAGGCCTACTACAAAGCGCAGGGCATGTGGGGCATCCCCACCGAGAAAGGCAGCATCGAATTCACCACCGAGATGGAGATCGACCTCGGTGGCGTCGAACCCTGCGTCTCCGGCCCGAAGCGTCCGCAGGACCGCATCACCGTCAGCGCCTTGAAGAGCACCTGGAACGATCTGCTCATCAAACCGACTCCAGGCGGCTATGGCAAGCAACCCGAGGTCTCCGCCGCGCCCGAACTGCCTCCTTCGCTCGACGCGGTGCCAGATGGCGTCGGTTCCTTGGCCGACGCGCTCGGCGCGGAGCAGGGCGTCGTGCTCGAGCCGGGCAGCGAGCCGTCATATCCGTCCTATGAAGTCACCGTGGACAGCAAGGACGGTGTGAAGGACATCATCACGCATGGCAGCGTGCTCATCGCCGCCATCACGAGTTGCACGAACACGTCCAATCCGAGCGTCATGCTCGCCGCCGGTCTCCTCGCGAAGAAAGCGAACGCGAAGGGCCTCACCGTGAAGCCTTCCGTCAAAACCAGCCTCGGCCCAGGATCACGTGTGGTGACCGATTACCTCACCAAGACCGGCCTCCAGGTCGAGCTCGACAAGCTCGGCTTCCAAACCGTCGGCTACGGCTGCACCACCTGCATCGGCAACTCCGGCCCGCTCGACCCAGGCATCGAGGACGTCGTGAAAAGTGAAGACATCGTCGCTGCCAGCGTGCTGAGCGGAAACCGCAACTTCGAGGCCCGCGTGCATCAGAGCATCAAGGCGAACTTCCTCATGTCGCCCCCGCTCGTCGTCGCCTACGCCATCGCCGGCACCGTCGATATCGATTTGAGCAAGGACGAGCTCGTCGCGGGCAGCGGCGTCTATTTGAAGGACATCTGGCCCACGCTCAAAGAAGTGCGCGATGCCATGGAGTCCGCGCTTTCGCCCGAGGTCTTCTGCAAGCTCTACACCGACTTCGCCTCGCAGAATCCGAAGTGGAACGAGATCCAGGGCAGCATCGGCGAGGTCTTCGAGTGGGACGGCAAATCGACCTACATCCAGCATCCGCCCTTCTTCGCCGACTTCAGCATGACGCCCGGCGACATCGTGGAAATCAAAGGCGCACGTCCGCTCGGCATCTTCGGCGACAGCGTCACCACCGACCACATCAGCCCCGCCGGAGCCATCAAGAAAGCCAGCCCCGCCGGCCGGTTCCTCACCGAAAACGGCGTCGCGCAGGCCGATTTCAACAGCTACGGCAGCCGTCGCGGCAATGACCTCGTCATGACCCGCGGCACCTTCGCCAACGTGCGCATCAAGAACCTCATGCTCGGCGGCAAAGAAGGCGGCGACACGCTCTTCCGAGTTGGTAAATGGGTTGCTAGCCCGGATTCACCGACTTTTTCGAAGTTCGCTGACGTCGAGGGACCTGTTGAAATGTCGATCTACGATGCGGCTGAAGGTTACAAAGCGGCCGGCGTCCCCACCATCGTCATCGGCGGCGAAGACTACGGCATGGGTTCCAGCCGCGACTGGGCAGCCAAAGGCACCCGCCTGCTCGGCGTGAAGGCCGTCATCACCAAGAGCTTCGAGCGCATCCACCGCAGCAACCTCGTCGGCATGGGCGTCCTGCCCTGCAACTTCAAGAACAAGGCCGACTACGACAAGGTGAAGGACCTCGCCGATGCCACCTTCGACATCCTGGGCCTCAGCAACGACTTCAAGCCCATGAGCGAAGCCACCCTCCGCGTCCACAAGTCCGACGGCAGCACCTTCGACATCCCGCTCGTCGTCCGCATCGACACCCCCGTCGAAATCGACTACTACCGCGCCGGCGGCATCCTGCCCTACGTCCTCGCGCAGATCCTGCGTGCGAACGGCTAAGCCGTAGAACGAGTTTTCCAACTCGTTGCTCCACACTCCTCCAGCGCCCCGATGAGCCAGAAAGCCAAAATGCTTCTGAAAGTGCTCTCGGGGCGCAGTGATTCAAACCTCTCCTTCGACGACGTCGTGCGCCTGCTCGGCCATTTGGGCTTCACCTTGCGTGTGAAGGGCAGCCACCACATATTCACCCGCGACGGAGTCGATGAGATCATCAACCTCCAGCCGAAAGGCAGCCTCGCCAAGCCGTATCAAGTGAAGCAGGTCCGCGAACTCATCCTCAAACACCATCTCGCCGATGAACTCGATCCCTAATTACGAAATCATCTTCTATTGGAGCGAGGAAGACGGAGCCATCATCGCCGAAGTGCCCGAGCTGCCCGGCTGCAAAGCCGACGGAGCCACTTACGAAAAAGCTCTCGCCAACGCCCGCGTCATCATCGCCGAGTGGATCGAAACCGCCCGCGAACTCGGCCGCCCCGTGCCAGAACCGCGCGGGAAGCTGGCTTACGCGTGAGAGCTTGTTTGGGCGCTTTCTGAACCGGCAAACCTGCTTCTGAGTGGTTGCCCCCTAACACCTGTCTCAGCTAGGAATGACGCATCCCCCTCGTCGTCCGCACCTGCGTGCGAATGGGTGATTGGAGGCCTTTTGAACAGCCCTTAGGCCGCCTGAAAGGTTGCCAACCCTCTAAAATGTCTCTAATTAGACTCTAATTAGAGACATTTTAGCTAGATGCGCCTTCCTGAGCCCCCACCTCCCTATCAATCCTTGCTGATGGTCGCCTTGGGCCATGCCCAGCGCTGGAAAGAGCTCTTCAGCCAGGAAAACCTGTCCGCTACCCAGCACGGGAACTATCTGCATTGGGATGATGTGCTGGCTCGTCCAGAGCCATCCGGCATGACCCGTGAGGAATGGTGGCTGCTTGCAAAAACAGCCCGGCAGGCAGCCCGGCAGTCCGTGCCGCTGAAAGACAAGAGGGGAGCCCAGTTCAGCTTCTCGCTGGTTCCAGAAATGTTCGAGGCCCTGCATCACATCGACCAGCGTTGCGCGGGAAACATCGCCATGCCGGATCATGTCTCCAAATCGGCGGGGAATTCGGCCATTCAGACCCGCTACAAAATCAACTCCCTGATGGAGGAAGCCGTCACCTCCAGTCTGCTCGAAGGCGCTGCGGTGACGCGTGAGAAAGCCCGCGACCTGCTCCGCAGCGGCCGCAAACCGAGGGACAAGGGCGAGCGGATGATCGTGAACAACTTCATCACGATGCAGCATCTCCAGAAGATCAAAGACAAGCCGCTGACGCCCGATCTGGTGCTGGAGATTCACGCCATGATCTCGCGTGACGCGCTCGACAAGCCCGACGCCGTCGGCCGCTTGCGCCGGCCTGATGAACACATCGAAGTGGGCGATGATCAGGACAATGTGTTTCACATTCCGCCCGCTGCCGCGCAACTGCCGGACAGGCTTGCGGCGATGTGCGAGTTTGCCAACAACCAGGAGCTTCACGGGTATCTCCATCCGGTCATCCGGGCCATCATCCTGCATTTCTGGCTGGCCTACGATCATCCCTTTGTCGATGGGAATGGCCGCACCGCCCGCGCCTTGTTTTACTGGTCCATGCTTCGAGGCGGATTCTGGCTGTTTGAGTTCATCTCCATCTCCCAGGCCCTGCTGCGCTCGCCTGCGGATTATTACCGGGCATTCCTGCTCACGGAGTCCGATGACAACGACCTGAACTATTTCATCCTCCACCAGATGCGCTGCATTGAGGAATCGATTCAGAACCTGCATGATTATCTCGCCAGAAAGTCGGCTGAACTCCGTGCCCAGCAGGACAACCTGCGTCAGGCTGGCTGGCTCAATCATCGCCAGAGGGCACTGTTGCAACATGCCCTCGAAAATCCGACCACCGCTCGATATACCTTCGACAGCCACCAGCGCAGCCACGGTGTTTCTTCCATGACAGCGCGCACTGATTTGCTCACGCTCGAAGAAAAAGGGCTTCTCACGTCCCAGATCGAGGGCAAACAACGCATCTTCCAGCCTGCGCCTGATCTCGAGTCGATTCTCAGACAGCCCAGACACTCCTAGTTGGGTGGATGCATCAACCAAACCCGGCAGACCGAAAGGCTGCCGGGTTTTTCTTTGCTTGGAATCATCCGAGACGCCGGACAAATTCACACCATGAGCACCTCCACCGTTTTCCCGATGATTCCCGCCGCCAGTAAGTCGCTGTGGTTTTTCGCCATCATCAGCCTCGTGCTCCTTGCTGGCATCGTGCTGATGATCTGGCTCGCGTGGTCGATGCAAAACGTGCGCTTCACCGTCTCCCATGAAGGCCTTCGTCTCCAAGGCGATCTGTATGGCCGCTTGATCCCGCTCAAGTCACTCAAGCTCGACGAAGCCGTCGTCACCAACCTCAATACCGACACGGATCATCAACCTGCCCGACGCACGATGGGCACCGGCCTGCCAGGTTACTCCGCCGGATGGTTCAAACTGCGCAATGGCATGAAGGCGCTGCTCTACGTCACCGACCGCACTCGCGTGGCACGCATTCCCACCACGGAAGGCTACACGGTCATGCTCAGCGTCAATGATCCGGCGGCATTGATTGCCGAACTGCGCAGCCAGACGCCGCCATCGTGACGCAGGAGGCTCTTGCAGGCCCATTTTCCGCTGGAGACCGTCTGCGTGATCCAGCATGATTCACTTTCACACCCTCGCATGTCTCCCCACGACCTCCCCGACCTCGAAGAACGCCTCAGCCGCCCCACACCGGCAGTAATCGACATGATGCGGCAGATTCCGGGCGATTTCATCGTGCTCGGTGCGGCAGGAAAAATGGGACCGTCGCTCGCCCGCATGATCAAACGTGCCAGCGACGACGCCGGCACGCCGCGGCGCGTCATCGCGGTGTCGCGCTTCAGTTCGCCGGGCTCGCAGGAGGAGTTCAACGCGCATGGCATCGAAACCGTCGCGCGGGATCTGCTCGATGCGAACGCCGTGGCCTATCTCCCCACGGCGGCGAACGTCATCTACATGGCGGGCATGAAATTCGGCGCCACGGGCAATGAATCGCTCACCTGGGCCATGAACGCGTGGCTGCCCGGCATCGTGTGCGAGCGCTACAGCCGCAGCCGCATCGTTGCCTTCTCCACCGGCAATGTTTACGGCCTCACGCCCGTCGAAAACGGCGGCAGCCGCGAAGAAGACATGCTGAATCCCGCTGGCGAATACGCCATGAGCTGCCTCGGTCGCGAGCGCATCTTTGAGCACTTCAGCCGCGTGCGCGGCACGCCCGTCTCGCTCATCCGTTTGAACTACGCCTGCGATCTGCGCTACGGCGTGCTCGTCGATATCGCCCGCAAAGTGTGGGCTGGCGAGCCCGTCGATGTCACCATGGGCCACTTCAACACCATCTGGCAGGGGGATGCGAACGCGCTCTCCCTCCTCACGCTCGCCCACGCCTCCTCACCAGCCACCGCGTTCAACATCACCGGCATCCGCACCCTTTCCGTGCGCGAGACCGCGCTGCACTTCGGCGAGCTCTTCGGCAAAACCCCGCACATCACCGGCACCGAGGCCAAAGACGCGCTGCTGAGCAATGCCACGCGCGCAGTCACCACCATGGGGGCTCCTTTTGTGAGCGAAACCGACCTCATCGAGTGGACGGCCGGCTGGATCAAACGCGGTGGCGCCACCCTCGGCAAACCCACGCACTTCGAGTCGCGCGACGGCAAGTTTTAGCGTGCCGCGTTCCGCACTTGCAGCCGCCGCACGGCCTCCGCATTCGAGCCAAAGGCAAAATCGTGCAGTGCCACGTCTGTGAGCGGCACCGCCATCCACTCAGACACCTCCGAGGCATCAATTTGCACGCCATCGAAACTCTGGGCGCGCGCCAAGTAAAACAAGTCGATCGTCGGCCACTCGAAGCCCTGGAACAGGTAGCGGTTGTTCAGCGTCGTGAAGTAGGAAAAGGCCTCCACAGGCACCTTGAGCCCTGTTTCCTCCAACGTCTCGCGCGCAGCGCCCATCTCGCCGGTTTCTTCCGGCTCGATCACACCGCCGGGAAGGCCGAGTTTGCCTAGTCCGGGCTCATGCGCGCGCCGGATGACCAGCAGGCGGTCCTCGGAGTCCAGAATCAGGGCGACGGCGGCGGGAACCGGCGTGATGAAGTGGCGGAAGCCGCAGCGGTCACAACGGAACTCGCGCGCAGTCACCGGCCGCGGCTCCGGCGCGCCGCAGTCGGAGCAGAATTGGTAGGGGCGGGGCATGCGGCGCTCACTTCACGCTCACGCAGACCATGTCACCCGCGGCGTTGCGGGCGTAGATGCGTCCGTTTGCCAGAACAGGCACGGACCAGCAGCGGCCGCTCAAAATGCCCGTGCGGGAGATGGGCTCAAACTTCGCCGGACTTGCCTTCGCGATGATCAGCTCGCCCTTGGCGCTCAGGACGATCAATTTGCCGTCCGCGGCCATCAGCGAGCAGAACCCAATTTCCGGCTGGCTCCACTTTTCCGTGCCGGTGGCGAAGTCGATGCACTTGAACGTGTTGGTCTTGTCGTAGTCGCCATCGCTGCCATACAAATGACCGTCGATCAGCACGCTGGAGTTGAACTGGTTCTTCATCACGCGGCTGCGCCAGACCTCGGAGGGCTGCGCGGAGGCCAGGTCGAGCACGGCGCAGCCTTTGTTGTAGCCGGAGGAGATGAAAAGCTGCGTGCCGCTGAGGATGGGATCGGCCGCGTTCACGCCGTAGCTCGTGTTCCAGGTGTGCTCCCACAAAACCGTGCCGTTGGAGGGATCGACACCCTTGTAGGCGCGTCGCGTGCTCAGCACGACCTGCTCCTTCCCATTCACGGTGATCAAATACGGCGTCGAGTAGCCCGCCGTGTCCGCCTCCGACTTCCACACGAGCTTGCCGGTGGCCTTTTCAAACGCCGCGCCGTTCCGGCCGATGTTCAGGATCAGATTCGCGCCATGGATCAGCGCTGATCCCGAGAAGCCCCACTCGGGAATCTCCGCGCCGGTTTCGGCCAGGAAATTCTTCTGCCACACGACCTTTCCTGTCGCCGCCTCGAAGCAGATCAGATCGCCCCAGCGGCTCACATGCCATGCCTTGCCGTCCTCGATCACCGGCCCGGCCGAGGTGCCGCCTTCATAATACTTGTCGCCTAGCTCGGCCTTGTAGCTGTGCTTCCACACCTCCTTGCCCGTCGCCGCGTCGAAGCAAAACACCGTGTCCTTTCCGTCCGCATGTCCGCTGGTGAAGACGCGCCCGTCCGCCACCGTGAACGACGCGAAACCGATGCCGATCTGGGCCGTCCAGAGCTTTTTCACCTCTGTTCCCGCCAGCTTTTCCGAGGAGATGCCGTTCTTGTCCGGCCCGCGCCACACAGGCCAGTCGGCGGCTTGGGAAACGAGGGAAAAAACAGTGAGAAGGGCGAGCGGGGTTTTCATGGCCGAGCCATGAGAGCGTGCTCCAGGCGATCTTCAACGACCGATGCGTGCCGCATCTGCCCCACGGCTCATTTTGCCACCCGCAGTCCGCGCACGCCCACCTCACCGTCGAAGGCGATGAAGTGGATCTGTTCCTTGGCTTCGCCGAGGGCAGCGTGTCGGGCCCGGGTCGTCGTGTCCGCGAACTGGGCGGTGAGCTCCTCTCCCCGGAAGGTGAGGCGCAGTGTCTGCCACTCATTGGCGGCGAATTTCACCCGGGTTCTGCCCAGCGGCACCACTTTGTCGGGACTCTCGCCCTTCTCCGGGTTTTTGGCGATTTCAATGAAGGCGCGGGAGACGACGACGCGGAAGCTGCGTGCGTTCCCGGCGGTGTGGATGCGCAGGGAGTGCCGGTCCGCCTCGCCAAGTCGGAGTTGAAACTCAAGCACGCCGTCCTGCAGGGCCAGCGGGCCGCTCAGGGAGCTGCCCTTTGCCCCGGCCCTGCCAAACAGGGCGTCGCCACGCGCGGTCCATGCCTCCTTGCCCTGGGAGGACTTGAAGGCTTTGAGATCGACGGGCCTGGCATTCGCGATCGGAGGCAGCCCGGCGGTCTTGGGCTTCGGTTTCAGGCCTGCCGGAGGCAGCTCGCGGCTGTGGCCGCCGTCACGGTAGCGGTTCAGCAGGTCCTCGAGCTCCTTGACCACACCGGGATGCTGGGCGGAAATCTCCGACGCCTCCGCGATGTCCGCCTTCAGGTCGAAAAGCATGCGCTGGTGCTGCGCGGCGCGCGTTTTTCTCGACGCGGGCCGCACATCGTCCGCGGGAACGCCCTCGATCCATTTGTGCGGGCCTTTGCGGATGGCGAAGACGCCGTCCGCGCTGTGGACGATCAAGTCCGGGCGCAGCGTGCCCTCGTATTTTTGGCCGAACCACGCTTTCGAAACATCGTGGCTGTCCTCGGCGGCTTCACCGGCCTTTGGCAGGCTGTGGCCGGTGATCGCGGCGATGCTGGCCAGCGTATCGACGATGCTGACTGTCTCATCACACACCGTGCCTGCGGGCACATGACCGGGCCAGCGCAGGAGATAGGGCACGCGGAAGCCGCCCTCCCACACATCGTGCTTCCCGCCGCGAAACGGCCCCACGGGCTTCAATCCGGCCTTTTGCGCGCCGGTTTGCACAAGGTTCTCGTTCTCGGGCTTGTTCACCCCGCCGTTGTCGCTGGTGAAAAGCACGAGCGTGTTGCCGGCGAGCCCGTGTTTGTCGAGCGCGTCGAGCACGCGGCCCACGCTGAGGTCAAGATCGCCGATGAAGTCGCAAAAAGGGCCGCCCTTGCTTTTGCCCGCCGTTTGTTTGGAAGGCGTGATCGGGTTGTGGACGGCCACCGGCGTGAAATAGACGAAAAACGGCTTCTCCGCGGTCTGCCGGCCGATCCAGTCCACCACCTTGTCCGTGAGCGTTTCCATGACGGTTTCGTCCACACGCTTCGGCGCGTTCAACTCGAGGCTTTTGACCGTTTTGCCCTTCTGCTGGCCCATGGTGACATACGGCGGGCTGGGCTGCGACGGGCTTTCCTTGTTCAGGCCGTACACCCAGTGGTTTTCAACGTATACGCCGCTAAGGTCGCCGTGGTTGGCGGGGACGCCAAAGTGGTAGTCAAAGCCGATTTCGAGCGGCCCGGGCTTCAACTCCTTGGTATAGTCACACTTTTCGGCCGTGCCGTAGCCGAGGTGCCATTTGCCGACCGCCGCGCAGTTGTAGCCCTGCTCCTTGAGCATGGAGGCCACCGTGAGCCGCGTGGTCTCAATGTGCAGCGGCGCGGTGGTTCCCAGCACCTCGCTGATAAGGGAGGTGCGCCAGCAGTAGCGCCCGGTCATCATGGAGTAGCGGGTTGGCGAGCACACGGAGGACGTGGTGTTCGCGTCCGTGAAGCGCCGGCCTTCTTTCGCCAGCCGGTCGATGTTGGGGGTGCTGACGAGCTCCGGATTTGCGCCGTAGCAGCCGACGCTGCCCCAGCCGAGGTCGTCACTGAGGATGACGACGATGTTGGGGCGCTCCGCCGCGATGAGCGCGGGGCAGAGCGCCAGAAGGAGAAGAATGCGTTTCATAACGCGGCAACGTGCGCGCGTCCGCCGCCTTGCAAGCGCTCTTTCTCAGGCGCTGTGCGCGCGCACGAGCTCCCGCACATGCTTGCCGAGCATGTCGAACTCGACATTGAGCCTGTCCCCGGGCCTCTTGGTATGCAGGTGGGTGACCTGCAGCGTGTGCGGGATGATCCAGCAGGTGATGCTGGCCGTGCCGGTCTCGGCGGCGGTCAGTGAAATGCCGTCGAGGCAGATGCTGCCTTTGGGAATGACCAGGCCGTGGTGTTTGGCGGGAAACTCAACCTCCAGGCGGTGATCCTGGCCGTGCCGGCTGAAATCGAGCACGCGCACCGTGTCATCGACATGGCCCTGCACAAAATGACCGCCAAAACGATCCCCAAGGCGCATGGCGCGTTCCAGGTTCACCAAGGAGCCGGGTTTCAAGTCACCAAGGCTGGTGACACGGAGAGTCTGCATGAGCAGGTCGAAGGCGAACGTGCCCGCCCGGGTATCGATGTCCGTCACCGTGAGGCAGCAGCCGTTGACGGCGACGCTTTCACCCAAGGCGAGCTCCGGCGCGATGGACGGCGCCTGGACGAGCAGGCGCGCGCTTTCACCACGCGGATCGAGCGATAGGACGGTGCCGGTGGTTTCGACGAGGCCGGTGAACATGGCGGCTTATTCGTCTGCCTTGCGCTCGATTTTCACCTTCGGCACCTTGTCCGTGAGCTTCTCGATGAAGTCGGTGATGAAGTCCCCGTTCATTTCCTTGTGATGGCGCAGGTAGAGGCCGGCGAGAAAGGCAACGAGGAAGATGCCGATGACCACGATGGCGTTCATGCAGCCGTTGGTGGAGGTGTCCGGGTAGGAGCTGGCGGACGACCGGCTGTAAGCGCGGCGCACAGGGCTGACGCGGGCGCGGGCGGCAGGCTGGGGCGCGGCAGCCGGTTTTTCAGAGGGGGGGGCATCCGGCACCGGCAGGGCCTTGGGGACCGCGGGGGCGGCCTTTTTGATCTCCGCCATCGCGGGCGGTTCGCCGGCGTAAAACACGGCCTGCACGTCGCCAAAGCCGACACGGTCCCCGTCCTTGAGCAGGGCCTCCTCGATTTCCGCGCCGTTGACGCGGGTGCCGTTGCTGGAGCCGAGATCCTGGACGTACCAGCCGTCATCGGTCTTCTTGATGACAGCATGGCGTCCAGATGAGGATGCGCTGGTCAGCACGACATCACTCTGCGGGTGGCGGCCGATGCTGGTGCTTTCTTTCTCCAGGCGGTGGACTAGGGTGGAGTCATCCTCCATGTAAAACACAACGGCGGCCATGCGGTAAGCGGGGTTTTGAGTGGTGGTGGCAGGGATGCCACGCGTGCAGGTGACAGAATCTTGGGATTTTCGTGATGCAACGGCTATGTTCGCGTGTGATGGTGAATTTACACCCGTCGCCACGTTTGTAGCCATGATCATGCTTCATTATCCAGTCCGCCACCTGCTGCGCTGCTCGTTTCTTGTGTTGTTGATGACCTTTTCCGCCGGTTGGGTGAAGGCGGATGACAAGGCGGCGGCCACGGCGGCCCGCCTCGTGCCTCAGCAGGAGAAGGAGGGCTACGAGTTCCGCGCGGAGGGCTGGTTGAACAACTTGGATCCGGACATGGGCCGCGCTGTGCGCATCCAGATGTTCAAGGGGAACGAGTACGCTTTTTGCATCGCCGTGCCGCCGGAGTCCGGCGTGCATGTGACGGCCGCGGTGCTGGATTTTGAGGGCAAGCCGGGCGGTGAAATCCTGCCCGTGCAGGCCGGCTGGGGCGTGGTGCTCTTCTACAAGCCCAAAAAAACCGGCACCTATGTCGTGGCGATCCGCCAGACCGATGGCGGGAAGAAAAAGAAGGTGAGTTGCGCCATGTTCACCGGCTGGAAGTGATGCCCGGCGTCAGCGTGTCTTTTTGCGGGGCGCGGCTTTGGCGGTTTTTTTCGCGGCAGGCTTTTTGGTGGCGGCTTTTTTGGCCGCGGGCTTCTTGCGGGCCGGTTTGGCCGTCCGCTGCTCCGCAGGGGCGTCAAAGGCGGTCTCTTCCTTCAGGGGTATCTCGGGCGCGTCGCCCCAGAGCTCTTCGAGGCAGTAGTAGTCGCGCTTTTCCGGCGTGAGGATGTGGACCATCACATTGCCGTAATCGAGTATCATCCACTGGCTGTCGTAGCTGCCGTCCTTGTAGAGCGGGCGCTGGCCGTGACGCGCCTTCATCTCGTCATCGATGTGGTCCCGCACGGCGCGGAGCTGCGGGGCGGAGAGGGCGCTGCAAAGCACAAACCAGTCCGTGACGGGTGAAAGTCCGCGCAGGTCGAGGATGCGGATGTTTTCGGCTTTTTTGTCGTCGGCGAGGTCGGCGCAGGCGCGTGCGATGTCGAGGTCTTCCATGGAATTGAGAGGCTGGGGCTGTTTGTAAGCCCGGAATGGCGGTTTTCCACCGTACTTTTTCACGTCAGGTGGCCTGCGCTTGTTTCGAGGGGTCAAAATAGATGCGCACCTCGGCGTCCTTGATGCCCAGGATCTCCTGCGCGCGCTTGAGCGCGTTGCGGGTGGAGAGATTCGGATTGGCCGCGCTGGCGAGGAAGATGTTCTCCCGCCCCACAACATCCACGAGGCCGGAGTTTTTCAGCACGCGGTACACATCTTTGCTGGCGCCGCTGATGATGAGGTGGCGTCCATCGGCGCGCAGGATGCGCAGCAGCTCCTCCAGGGCCAGGACGCTCGTGGCGTCGAGGTGGCGGGCGTTTTTGAGGCGCAGGATGACGATGCGCAGGTTCGGATCGGCGAAGGTGCGCTGGATCTGCGTGCGGAAGAGCTCCGCCGCGCCGAAAAACAGCTCCCCCTCGACATGCACAATGGAAATCGAGGGATGCTGCCGCGCGCCGCGCTTCGCCTCCGCCAGGTTTCCCTCCGCGTTGAACTCGTACTCGATGAGCTGCGGCCGCGCGGCCTTTCTCAAATACAGGATGACCGAAAGGCCGACGCCGAGGAAGATCGCCACATGCAGGGGCAGCATGCAGGCGGCCGTCAGCGTGACGAGGAACACCACCGCGTCCGAACGCGTGGCGCGCATGCAAATGCGGATCTGGCGCCGGTTCAGCAGGGACATGGCCACGCACGCCACCAGCGCGGCCAGCGCGGGGCGCGGAATGTGCCCGACAGCGGACCCCAGTGTGAGCGCGCCCACGAGGCAGAAGACGCCGTTCCACATGCTGGCAAACGCCGTGCGCGCGCCGCTCATGTAGTTCAGCGCGGAGCGTGTGAGCGAGCAGGACGCGGGCATGCCGCTGAGATACGCGCAGGCGAGATTGGCCGCGCCGAGGCTCAACATGTCCTGGTTCTGATCCACGCGGTGGCCCGCGCGCCCCGCCAGAGTGCGTGCCATGACGCTGGTCTCCATCGTCGTGAGGAAAGCCAGCGCCAGCGCCAGCCCGAACAGCCGGCTGGAGTCCGTCAGCGCGTCGGCAGAGACGAAGTCTGGAAAAACCGGCAGCAGTTCCCGCCAGGTGAAGGTGGCGTCTTTGAAGGTGGTCACCTCCACGCCAAATCCGCCCAGCCCCCACCACAGCAGGGACACGCTCACCAGCGTGATCGCAAAGACCGGCCAGCGCGGCTTCCACGCTTTCAAAAACAGGTAAATCGACAGCGTCGAGGCAGCGCAGGCGATGCTCAGCCATTCGGCGGAGCCCAGGCTGCGGAGGATGCGGAACACGTGCCCCGGCAGCGTGATCGCGGGCTGCAGGCCTCCGTTGATGACCTCCATGGGAATGCCCAGGAGCACCGGGAGCTGGCTCGCCGTGATCAGCAGCGCCGCGCCGGTGACATAGGCCACGATGACGGTCCGGCTGATGTACTGCGTGAGGTCCGCCACGCGCAGAAACGCGCCTGCCAGCAGCAGCGCGGCTGTCATGAAGACAAGCAGCGGCATCATCGACACGCGGTCAAGCTGCGGGTAGGCAGCAAAGTAGGAGAACACCATGAACGCCGTCGCATTCGTCGGCCCCAGGATCGTCTGGCGTGAGCTGGCCAGCAGCGGGCCGATGATGGCCGCCACCGCGGAGCAGGTGATGCCGTAGTGCAGCGGCAGGCCAGCGATGAGCGCGTAGGCCATGCCCTGCGGGATGTCGATCATCGCCACCGTGGCGCCGGCGCGCAGATCGGAGCGGAAGGTTCTCCTTCCATACCCCAGCAAGGCGCGCCGCAGCGGGAAGGGGTCCAGCGCGCTGTCGGAAATAACGTGCCGTGTGAGCGCGACCACCCGCTGCGTGGTGTGACGCACGCCGGCAAGCCATTCACGGGGAGAAAAGGTCAAATCGCAGCCTCCTGGGGATGCGTGCATCCTAGGCCCTGAATGCCAACTGGCAACGCGTGGACCGTCTTCCGGCGAAATTAACGCCGCGGCACGATGGCGACGTAATTCCGAACCGTGGACCAGCCGGGATCACGGATGCACGTCCCGTCGCCAAGTCGCGCAAACAGCGCCGAGGAGCGTCCGCCGTCGAGATTGAGCGCGCGTTCGATGTGGAAGCCGGGAATGAGATCACGTGAGGCCAGCAGCCGGCCCAGATCCGCCAGCGAGGTGCTCCGCACGACACCGGCGGCCCATAGGTGAGCGCCATTCGTCGCCAGGAAGGTGCGCGCGGCATTTTTCGACCGGTCGAGGCTCGTCATCGCCTTTCCACCGTCCACGAGACGCGGACCGGCCTGTAAAAAATCCGACGCCCCGGCTTCACGACGCCCTTCCGCGTTCCAGACCAGCCGCGGTGCGCCCCCGGTCACGACCAGCGCGCCGGTGAGCAGTTTGTTCGACTGCCAAGCGCCAGTGCGGCGGCCATCCGCGATCATGAGGCCCAGCGGCGCGAAGTCCGGCGAGAAAAAGCCGCCGTTGACGCCCGCGATGGCTCCCGCGGCGATGAGCACATGATCCAGCGCGCCGCCACCGCCCCGGGAATCCGGCTGATCGACCACGCACAGCGTGTTTTGTCGGCTGTCGAACACAATCACCTGCCAGGCGGCCCCGCCGGCTTCAAACTCATGCAGCCACGCATGACCGCTCACGAGCGGACGCACGCGCCGCTGTGACGCGGGCGCTTCCACCGGCTGCGATGGCGCAGGCGTGAAATCAGAGGGAGTCTCCACCGGCAGCGCCGGCGGTGGTGGGGACACGCAGGCGGCCAGCAGGGCGGCGGAAAACAGCAGCAGCGGGTGTTTCACAGGTTCTCCCGCATCCACGCGGACATCTGCGCCAGCGCGCGGGCGCGGTGGCTGAGCTGGTTTTTCGTTTCGGCCGGCAGCACGCCAAACGTGTCCTCAAAACCCTCCGGCACGAACAACGGATCGTAGCCGAATCCGCCCGCGCCCTGCTCCTGTGTGATCAGACAGCCCTCCACCGTGCCATGCGCCACATGCAGCGTCCTTCCATCGCGCACGAGCGCCATGCAGCAGCGGAAGCGTGCGGTCAGGGCAGGGGAGCCCGGCAGCTTCGCGATCTCCAGCTTCAGTTTTTCGCGATTGCTCGCGTCTGTGGCGTTTTCGCCGGAATACCGCGCGGAACGCACTCCCGGCGCGCCGCCGAGCGCATCGACTTCGAGGCCGGAGTCATCCGCCAGAACCAGCAGGCCCGGCAGATGCGCGCTGCCACCCGCCGCCTTGATGATCGCGTTTGCCTCAAACGTTTCGCCCGTCTCCTCCGGCAGTATCAGGCCGGGATGATCACGAAGGTCGGAGATGTCAAAGCCCGGCATCATGGCGCGGACTTCCTGGGTCTTGTGGGCGTTGGACGTGGCAAAAACAAGCGAAGGCATGCGCCGCATCGTTGGCGAGCCTCGAACCGCATGCCAGCTCGGAAATCCATTTGCCGAATCGAACTCGTCGATTAGTCTCGCGACCCCGAAGAACAGGCCAGCATAGCTCAGCGGTAGAGCAGCGGTTTTGTAAACCGCTGGTCGTCGGTTCGATTCCGACTGCTGGCTCCACTTCACTCCTCATCTCGTCCGCATGACTTCTGGTTCGATTTTGATCCTCGGTGGCGGTTGTTTCGGCCTTACGGCGGCGCTGGAGTTGCGTGTGCGTGGCTGGAAGGTCACGCTCCTCGATTCAGGCGTGCTGCCGCACCCCGACGCGGCCTCGACGGACATCAGCAAGGTCGTGCGCATGGATTACGCCGCGGACGCTCAGCATACTGCCATGGGCGTGCTCAGCATCGAGCGCTGGAAGGCGTGGAACCGGCGCTGGGGCGTTGATTTGTATCACGAGGATGGCTTTCTCGTCATGTCGCGTGATGCCATGACGCCCGGCGGCTTTGAGCACGACAGCTTTCACTACCTGCGCGGCCTCGGTCACACGCTGCATCACACGGACGCGGCCATGCTGCGTGACAACCATCCCGTTTGGAACGCGGATCGCTATCCGGAGGGCTATTTGAACCCTGTCGGCGGCTGGGTGGAAAGCGGACGCGTCATCGCCATGCTGGCTCAAGAGGCGCGCGAGGTCGGAATCGAGCTGGTTGAGCAAATTCAGGCCCCGTGGCCGGTTTTGACCGACGGATGCTGCCACGGCGTCAAATCGGCCGATGGACGCGTTTGGAACGCGGATCTCGTTTTGGTCGCCGCGGGCGCGTGGACGCCGGAAATGCTGCCGCATCTGCAAAACGTCATGTGGACGACCGCGCAGACCGTTTTTCACTTCCAGCCGTCGAATCCCGGGCGCTATCGCGCACCGCAGTTTCCGGTCTGGGGCGCGGACATCGCACGGACAGGCTGGTATGGCTTCCCGGCAAACGCCGACGGCCTCGTGAAAGTCGCCAATCATGGCGTGGGCCGGCGCGTGAATGCCAGCGACGCGCGTGTGATCCCCGCAGGCGAAGAAGAGCGCTACCGCGCCTTCTTGCGCGATACCTTTCCGTCGCTCGCCGACGCTCCAGTCTTCTCGAATCGCGTGTGTCTTTACTGCGACACCTTTGATGGCGCGTTTTGGATCGATCACGACCGTGAGTATGCCGGATTGATCGTCGCGGCGGGCGATTCGGGCCATGCGTTCAAGTTCACGCCGGTGATGGGCGGCATCATCGCGGATGTCGTCGAGCAAAAGCCAAACGCGTGGACGCAGCGCTACCGCTGGCGTGAGCCGGTGGCGGTTTCATCCGACGGCGCGCGCGCTCAGCGCTGAGGCGCGTAGGGATACCAGCGGCCTTGATACCAGTAGCCCTGCGGCTGCTGTTGCTGCGGCGGATACGGATAGGCTTGCTGCTGCGGCGGCGGGTAGTAGGCCGGATACGGTTGCGGAGGGTAATAAGGCTGCTGCGGATACGCCTGCTGTTGAGGCGGAGGCTGCTGCGGCTGCGACGGGCGTCCCATGGCCTGCACGCCTGCTTTCGCCACACCACCAGTGGCTTTCACCGTTGCCGTGGCCAGACTGCCCGCCGCGCCGATGGGCATGGTGACGAGGGAGCAACTGCTGAGCGACAGCACGAGAAGCGGGCAAAAGAGCCTGGAGGGCATGGCGTGCCCATAGCCGCGATCCGCGGGGCTGTCACCCAAACTGCTTCCAGAACATCACGATCGAGATGACGAAGCCGATTGCCGTGATGAGATGCCGCACGCGGCGCGGCTCGATGCGCTGGGAGAAATGCGCGCCGAAGTAATAGCCCGCCAGCGCCCCGGCGGTCAGCGCGAGCGCCTGCGGCCAGTTCACCATGCCTGCGGCGATGAACCACACGGCCGCGACGACGTTGATGAGGCTGCCGAGCAGGTTTTTCATCGCGTTCATCTCATGGATGTGCGTCATCCCCATGAAGCCGAACGAGGCGAGCATCAGGATGCCGATTCCCGCGCCAAAAAACGCGCCGTAGATGGCCACGGGCAGTTGCAGCGCCAGCGAGAACCAAAGCGTCCTCGTCTTCTGCTGCGATGGACCTTTGCGCAGAAAGCCCTGGATGAAAAACAGCACCGTCGCGAACAAAACGAGGAACGGGATGAGCTTCGAAAACTGATCGTCACTCGTCTGCGTCAGCAACCAGCTCCCAATCGCCGCACCGACGAGGCAGATCGGCACAAACCGCCAAAGCAGCTCCCGAATCGCCCGCAAATGCCCGCGAAAGCTCACGATGCTGCCCGCGGTGCCGATCACGAGGCCCACCGTGCTCGTCGCATTCGCCATCACCGGCGGCGTGCCGCACATCAGCAGCACCGGAAACGTCAGCAACGTCCCTCCGCCCGCCACCGCGTTCACCGCCCCCGCCGTGCAACCGGCAGCGATGAGGGACAGGAGTTCGAGTAAGGGCATCATTTCTGCTAGATCGTCACTGTGCCAATGCAAGTCTTTGCAACAGGCTGATCCGCCTTACAATACCCGATGACTGAGGACGAATTCTCACAGCTATCCACCACAGAAAAGGCCAACCTCCCAGAAGACAAACTCAAGATGTTGACCCAAGCGCAGGTCAGGAAAGTTGCCGAAGCAATCGCGGCAATTGATTCTGACAAACCGTTCGAGCAATTGTTGACGGACATCCACGACGAGCTTCTTCAAAAACGCAGTAAAGATGACAATCAATTACACGCTAACAAGCGCCTTGCATCGTTGACGGCCAGAGCGGCAAACGAAAGCGATAAGACTGCAAAACTCGCTCTGAGAGTCTCATACATGGCTCTGGCAGCGTCTGTGGCAGCCTGCGTGCTTGCTATTGTGCAAATCTTGGTGGCTTTGATCGACCTATGCAAAGGCTGAGTCATCACTTCGCCTTCGGATTGCGCATATAATACAGATGCCCATCCTCAGCCCCGCCGACGAAGTCAGGCAGGCCATCCGCATTAAAATCGACCGTTGTGGGGCTCACGTCGTGGCCTTCGATGTTCGCATCGGAAAGCAGGCCCATATCGGTGAAGAACCATTTGCCGTCGGCAGCGCTTTCCTGGCGGAGGAAGTTGGCGTTGGCGGAGTTGAGCAGGATGTCGAGCTGACCGTCCTGATCCCAATCCATGATGCAGATCTTGCGACGACCGCTCTTGCCGGCAATGCCGCTGTTGAGGCGAAGAGGCTCGCCGGGCGTCATCGCGACCGGCGTCTTCACTTTGAGGTGTTCGAGAGCCTTATCGAGCACTCCCGGCTTCGCGGACTCTTTGGAGGCGCAAATCACTCGCTGCGGATGTTTGAGCACGAGCTTGTCGCCCTGCTTCGCACGCTCAAAGAACGCGAGATAGCCTTCCTGATCGAGCATGACGAGGTCGGTAAGGCCGTCTTTGTTCCAATCGACTCCGACAGGCGTCGTGCGCCACTGTGTGAGCAGCGCTTTGCCATCCGGACGCAGCCAGCCGTAAGCGAGGTGAGGCTGCTCGCCGTTCCATTCGACTTCGATGGGCTGGGCGGCGGCGAGTTGCGGCTTTTGACGTGTGCCGATGTTCTTGTACCACACGACTTTGCCGAGGATGGAGTTGAGCAGGAGATCGGGAAGGCCGTCCTGATCCCAATCAGCCACGGTTTGCGTCGTGTAGCCCCATTTGGCCTCGCAGGGGCCCTGGATGCTGCCATTCGGTCCGGCCATCGGGCGGATGACTTTGCCTGCGGCGGTGAGTTTGACCGGCGCGGCCCATTTCGGCTGCTCCACGCCTTTGCCGCTGAGGTTTTCAATGAAGGCGACATAGCCCGCGGTATTGCCGCAGATGAGATCGGTGTCGCCATCGCCATCCCAATCGAAACCGACAGGCGTGACCAATGCGCCGAACTTTACCTGATCGGCCTCCTGCTGGAAATAGCGAGGCTCGGCATACACGGGCGCTTTGTTGTCGAACTTGCCGGTGTGCTCGATGAAGGCCACACGACCATCTTCATCGCCGCAGATGAGATCGAGGTCGCCATCCTTGTCCCAGTCGATGGCCGTTGGCGTGATCATCTCCAGATCCATCGTGAGATACTTGCCCGTGTCGGCTTTCAAACGCACGCCGAGGGCATACTTCGGTTTGGTGCGAGTGCCGGTGTTTTGGAAGTAGGTGAAGCCATCGAGGAACTCGCCGCAGAGCAGATCGAGGTCGCCGTCGTTGTCGAAGTCGCCAAAATTCGGCGAAGGCCAGCCAAAGGTTTCCACGGGGCGGTCGGTGGCGTTGATCTTCTTCGGCTTGTCATACTTCGGCGCTTCGTTCGTGCCGGTGTTGCTCAGCAGATACACATAGCCACGCAGCGGGCCGTTCATCCAGCGGCCGTCGGCGGTGTAGGCGTTGTCCCAACCGTATTCGGTCCAGTCGCCGACACCGACGATGAGATCGTTTTTGCCATCACCCTCGAAATCGACCATGCGCCACATGTTGGCGCGGACTTTGTTCATGTGGACGTTCGCCGGCGGGCCGAGCTTCACTTGTTGCTCGATGCCGGTCTTGAGGAAATCAGGATGCGCGTTGCCGGGCGTGAGCACGACCGGTTTGCCGTCGAGGTAGCTGACCTGCACGTTTTGAGCGCCTTTGCTGATGCGCTTGGCGGGTTTGAAGACGGGCATCTTGGTCTTCGCGGTGTCGCCGCTGGCGTTTTCGAAGAAGTAGATGCCGTTGTAGGGCTTGTCCGGGCAGTTCACCACGAGATCGAGATCGCCATCGCCATCGAAGTCCATCGGCAGCGGCCAGGCCCACAGTCCGACGCCGAGATCGACGACGAGACCGGGATTGTTGTATTTGAGCGGCGTGAGCGTGGACTCAGCGGCCAGGGTGGAGCCGCACAAGAGCGCGAGGATGAGGTGCTTCATGGTGAGTGGACGAAACGACATCCTGAACGTGTCTGCTTCAAGCCGCAGCCATGAATCCTTGCCGGACGGATGACGATTTGTGACTTGTACGGCAGGTCACTCGCCGCGCAAATCGAGGCAGATCATGCGCTCGCCGGTCTTCTGCATGAGATCGCGCGCCTGCTGGCGGACATAAAGCAGGCCGTGGCTGAGGGCGGGCATGCTCCAGGTGTTGAGGGCGTAAAAAGGCTGCGCCTGGGCGATCACTTTGGCCCCGGCGGGGCTGAGGTCGAGCCAGTGCAGGGAGCCGACCTCGCCCAGGCACAAAAACGCGCCATCGACCTTCAGAAGGCTTGCGCGCAGGATGCTGAGGCGAACGGGATTGGCCCGGCCGGTCTGTTTGCTAAACTCCGCGTCCTCCCACTCGATCTTTTGCTCCCACACCTCCGCGCCGGTGTCGGCATTCACGCAGACGAGGCGGGATTTTGGCTCCGTCTCGCCGTCGATGGCATAGAGATGGCCTTCGTGATACACGGGGTTCATCCAGTGCACGCCGAGCTTCGCGGACTTCCACACCTCCTTGGGCTGGAATCCGGCGTCATACTCCACCATCGCGCCACCGAGTGGCCGGCCCTTTGGATACGCTGTGGTGATGAAGACGCGGTTTTTCTCCGGAATGACCACCGGCGAGGTGCCGATGGCCTGGATGTATTCGTCGTCACGCCACGCGAACTTGGAATGCAGTGTTCCATCCGCCGGATTGATGCACATGAGACCGCCGGTGGCCGGATCACTCTCGCCACCCGCATAAACGAGCACTTTCGTCTGTCCGTGTAGTTTCGCGGGAATGGGAGAAGCATAACTCGCACCCCACGCGTCCTCCACCGTCCAGACGATCTCGCCGCTCTTCAAATCAAAGGATGCCACGCTCACGCCCGCCTCGGCGAGACGTTCTTTGCGCTCCCGCATGCCTGCGGAATCATCAACCGGTCCTTTTTTGCCGCCCACGTTCACAATGACGCGGCCGTCGAGGACCAGCGGCGTGCCGCCCGCGCCGAAGAAATCCTGCGGCACATGCATTTCGGCCCGCAGATCGCGTTTCCACAGCAGCTTGCCCGTTTTCAAGTCAAGCGCGCGCAACTCGCAGGTCACGCCATAGGTCACCACGATGCCTTGGTAGATCACGGGGCTGCCGCGCGGTCCGTTGCCGAAGCCGTAGCGATCCTGGTATGAGATCGGGTAATCATGCGACCAGAAGCGCTTTCCAGTCTCGCGATGCAGGCACTCGACGAGCTCCTTCCCCTCCAGCGCGTGAAAAATCACGCAGAAGTCGCCGCTGATGGCAGGCGAGGTGTAGCCCTCGCCCATGGCCACCTCCCAAACGGCCCTGGGCTCGCCCGCCCCCCATTTTTTGGAAAGATGAGTCTCCAGCGAGATCGCGTCGTCCGTGGGGCCAAGCACACGCGGCCAGTCGCCCGTCCTCGCGTCCTTCGAAAGCGGTTTCGGCGCGGTGTGGAAGGTGAGGCGTTCAAAGGCCTCCTGCGCTGCGCAGGCGGAGAAGGCAAAAAACAGCAGAAACAGTCTCGACGGGTTTTTCATGTGGTGTCAGGCTACTGAACGCCATGAAGAACGCCACTCTCATCCTCGCCGCTGTTGTTTCGCTGATTTGATTTCCTGCGTCAGCAGACCGGCACGGTGCTGAATTCGCCACGCCCGGAATGCAGGTGATAAAGTCGTGTCGTCACCTGTCGTTTGATGGGCATGAACTCATCGGGTTTGTTTTCACGCCGCCGTTTCCTCGAATCCTCCACGCTTGCTCTTGGATCGTCCTTGCTGGGCCAGGTGCCGGGAGACCGGCCCAAACAAGATGCGGCGGTGACGGTGCTCAATCCGCGGGCGCGGGTGCCGGTGAGCATCATCATTGATGATTCGACGTGCCTGGTGAACCTGAACAAGTTCGCCATCCCGCAGTTCGCGGCGGCGAATCCGGGCCGGTACGACCACTACCCGTGGAAAAGCTGGCCGGATGAGATCCCGGACGATTTTGTGCGCAAGTTCGCCGACTGGTCCGCGGAGAACGGCGTGAAGGGCAAGTACAGCATCGTGCCCTATCCCGCCTGCGTGGGCCGGCTCGACCTGCAAATCCCGGGCTGGACGCAAAAGGAGCTGAAGAGCAGCATCGACCTCGTGCGCGAGCGCATCATGCCGAACTGGGACATTCACCCCGAGATGGTCACGCACACGCGCATCATCGACACGAAGACCGGACACCCGTATCCGGAGATCAGCCCGAAGTTCATGGAGAACTGGAAATGGTGCGGCGGACGCAGCGTGGACGAAATCGCAGATTACATGAGCTACGCGCTCACGATCCTCAAAAACATCGGCCTGCCGTGCGAGGGCGTCACGACGCCGGGCGGCTTTGGCAGCGACGCGCGGCCGCAGCTCGCGCAGGCGGCGTTTGAATCGTGCCGCAGTATGTTTCAGACGGAGATCCCGCACTACTTCCGCGATCTGCATGCCAGCGGCGATGCCAGTGTGGCCCCCATCGTGCAAAACGCCTCCGGACTCGACACCGATGATCCGCGCTGCGTCGTGCATGTGCTCGGTTGCACGGGCGATTGGACCGGCGGCTGGGACTGCGTCACGCCGAAGGGCGCGGATGCCTTCATCACCGAGGACGGACGGGGTGGACGCATGGTGGAGGTGATCCGCCGTGGCGAGCCTGCGATCATCGTCTGCCACTGGACCGGCATTTATTGGAACGGCCTCGAAATCGGCTTTGAAATCTTCCGGGAGGTCGTGAAGCGCCTGCATGCCAC
Organism: Verrucomicrobiaceae bacterium; assembly: GCA_015075365.1. GTDB lineage: Bacteria > Verrucomicrobiota > Verrucomicrobiia > Verrucomicrobiales > Verrucomicrobiaceae > Prosthecobacter. The sequence continues at coordinate 519,820 of JABTUN010000001.1, read as the reverse complement.
CTTTGATCACCTGCACTGGATGAAGCTCAGCGAGATCGCGCGCTACTGGGCCGCGAAGGAGCTCACCCGCATCGAGTTCGACGCCGCCACTCGCGCCGTGACGCTCAAGGCGCCGTTTGCATGCGAGGAATTTACTCTTTCGCTGCCCGCGGGCATCGGCAGGCCGGACTCGCTCACCGAGGTCGATGCGCGGCTGAAGTTGAGGCCGGGAAGCTGGTGCCGGGAGAAGGACGCGACGCTCCTCTGCCTGAAAATGCCGAAAGGCACGATGAAGATCGCGTTTCAGGGTTGAGCCAGCGCCTTCGTGATAAAGGCGGCGATGTCCGTGTGCATCTTCTCCATGTCCGGGCGGTTCGTGTACATCATGTGGCCGCTCTCATATTCGGCGAACTCGATGTTCCCGCGCAGCTCGTCCGGCAGGCGCATCTGGCGCACGCTGAGCATCATGTTGTCCGGCGGCGTCACCAGATCACGCCAGCCCACCATCGCCAGCACCCGCAGGTGCGGATTCTGCCGGATCGCGTCCGCCAGCATGCCGCTGACGCTCGTGTAGCTGTTGCCCTTGCCGTGGTTCCAGTTCGGCTGCGGGGCCAGCACCTCGTAGGGCAGGTCCTTTTCATACTTCAGCTCCTCGCGCAGGTAGGCGTTCATGGAAGCCGCCGCGATGCTGCCCACCACGCGCATGAAGGGCTCGATCTCCGGATGATTCTCCGACTCGTCGCCGTCCTTGCCTGTCACACGCGCATCGTAGGCGCCCAGCACGAGTTTTTCCTTCCGCAGCAGCATCTCGCGGAAGATGCTGCTGCTGATGCGCAGGTCCTGCTCCTCGATCAACTTGTTCGGCAGGCCGGTCAGGCGGGCCAGTTGCCGCACCACGGCCTCACGCGCGGTCTTGGTCAAATCCGCGCCTTTGAGCAACGCGGAGGCATACTCGCCAAAGGCAAACTCACGCGATTCCGCCACCGCTTTCTTGAAATCCGCCTGCAAATCCGGCGGCAGCTTCTGATGGTAATGCGCCGTCGCCGTCATTGCGGGCAGACCCACGAGGTAGGGCGTGTCATTCAGCGGTCCGTTGATCAGCGTGGCGTAGTCCAGCAGGCCGGAGACGATGATGATGCCGTTCAAATACATGCGGTGCCGCTGCTGGAGATGCTGCGCCAGCCCGCCGCCGCGGATGCCGCCGTAGCTCTCGCCCGCGATGAATTTCGGCGAGCGCCAGCGCTGCTCCCGGGTCACCCACAGCCGCATGAACTCGCCCACGCTCTGGATGTCCTCCTGCACGCCGAGGAACTCGCCCACGTTCTTCGGGTCCTCCGCGCGGCTGAAACCGGTGTTCACCGGATCGATAAACACGAGGTCCGTCACATCCAGGATCGAGAATTCATTGCTCACCAGCCCGCCCGGCGGCTTCGGCGGCGTCAGGCCGTCCGGTGGCAGGTCCACCCGTTTGGGCCCGAAGGCGCCCAGGTGCAGCCACACGCTGCTGCTGCCCGGACCGCCGTTGAAACAGAACGTCACCGGCCGCTTTGAAGCGTCCTTCACGCCCTTCATCGTGTAGGCCGTGTAAAACACCTGCGCGGAGGGTTTCCCGTCCGGTTTCAGAATCGGCAGCGTGCCCGCCTTCGCGTCATACGCGATCTCCTTCCCGCCGATCTTCACTTTTCCCTCCGTGACGACCGGTTTGTCATCCTCAGGCTTTTTGTCGTCCTTTTTCTCCTCCTTCTTCGGCTCCTCCGGCTTTTTCTCGTCCTGGGCAAAAAGGCACACAGGCAGCGCGCAGGCGCACAAAACGGCAAAAGAGGTCGGTCGGATCATCATGGCGGCGCGGAGCATGGCACGCGCCGCGCGCGATGGGAATGATTTTCTCGGATCTCAGAACGACCAGCCCGCGCCGATCAGGAAACCCAGCGAATTGAGGCCTGGGTTCGGATTCGTGGCGCCGCCGTTGGAATGGTGCTGAAAGTAGCTGCTCAGGCGCAGGGACAGATGGTCGTTGAGACGATGCTCCACACCGAGCTGTGCGAACCAGTTCAGCGTGAAATCCCTGCCTTGGCCGCCCACGACGCCCTGCGAGTCCACGATGCCGAATCCACCGCCCGCGGAGCCAAAAAGCGCCCACTGCCGCGATGGAGACCACAGTTCGATGGACGGCGAGGCCGCGAGGCCCAGGTAGCGGTTCTCCGCGCCCTCCTCGAACCAGTTCGCCATCGCCGTGATCCGGTTCCGTACCATCAGCGCCGCCCCGCTGTCGAAAACGGTGCCAAACATCTCCGGCGAGCGCCACGACAGCATGAACGGCACAATGCGGTAGTTCAGCGGCGTGTCCCCGCCCACCTTCCATAGCATGCCGCTCTCAAAATCCAGCGCATGCTGGCTCCATGGTTCCACCGTGGAGGAAACCGCGGCAGGTGCCTGGGCGGTGGCGTTTATCGAAAATGCAACAGCAGCAATGGTGGTGAGGAGAAGGTGTTTCATGTGTGCGGAAAGCTAATGTCTCGCCATGACGACCGCAAAATCTTTTCCCAGTCATCTCCCCCATCCGCGCGCCCGGCTTGCACGCGCGGCGATCCCCGCCACACTCCGCGCCGCATGACCCGAGCGGACGAATTTGACACTTATGAAGGCTACGACGCCGAGGTCGTGCGCGGTGTCTGGGCACTCGGGCAGATCGTGCCGGGCAACGACCCCGAAATCTGGCGCAAGGACGAGTTTGGCGCCTGGATGCACCGCGCCGAATACCGGAACCGCCACAGCGAGTTTGGCTGGGAGATCGCCGACTACGGCTACACGCGTCGCAGCCTGGGCATCGCCTCCCTGCGGCCCATGCAGTGGCAGAACCACCTCGACTTCATGGTCGCCGCCCGCAATCAGGCCGTCATCACTGCTGACGGTCTGCGCAACGCGCGGAGGCTGCTGTAAACCGGCGGCAAGTCGGTCGCCGCGCGCATCGTTCTACCGCCCGCATGCGCCGTCCTGCCCTCATTTGCCTCCTCGCGGCTGTTCCCGCTTCCGCGGTCGATTTCTCAAGGGAAATCTACCCCGTCCTTCAGCGTGCCTGCTTCGAATGCCACGGCCCGGAGGTGCAAAAGGGCAAGCTCCGCCTCGACCAGGCGTCTCCGCGTTCCGCGGAGGTCGGCAGCGATCTCCTTCGTCGCGTGCAACTGCCGCGCGAGGACAAAGAAGCCATGCCCAAGCGCGGCGAGCGCCTCAAACCCGTCGAAATCGCCGCTTTGAAGGCCTGGATCGGCTCCGGTGCCCAATGGCCCGAGAAAATCGAAGCGCAGACGCATTGGAGCTACATCCCGCCCGTGCGGCCCCAAGTGCCCGCAGGCGCGAAAAACCCGGTGGACGCCTTCGTTCGCGACAAACTCGCCGCCGCCGGTTTGCAGCCCTCGCCGCCCGCCGCGCCGGAAATCCTCATCCGCCGCCTCTCGCTCGATTTGACGGGCCTGCCGCCCTCTCTCGAGGATTTGAAGGAGACCAATTATGAAGCGCTCGTGGACCGGCTCCTCGCCTCGAAGCAATTCGGCGCCCGCTGGGCGCGGCCGTGGCTCGATCTCGCTCGCTACGCGGACTCGCACGGCTTTCAGCGCGATGATTTGCGCGATATTTGGGCCTACCGCGACTGGGTCGTCGATGCGCTGAATGCGAACATGCCGTTCGATCAATTCACGCTCGAACAAATCGCCGGTGATCTGCTGCCGAATGCGAAACCCTCGCAAATCATCGCCACCGGCTTTCATCGCTGCACGCCGACGAATGTCGAAGCCGGCACCGAGCCCGAAGAAAGCCGCATCAATCAAGTCATCGACCGCGTCAACACCACCGGCGCCGTTTGGCTCGGCACCACGCTCGAATGCGCGCAATGCCACAATCACAAATACGATCCCTTCACACAAAAAGACTTCTACAGCCTCCTCGCCTACTACAACAACACCGAGAAAGAAGCCGAGCGTGCCAATCCGAAGACACCTGGCTCCATCGCCTTCAACGGCACGCCTTTTGCCCTGCCGGACGCGGATCGCGACGCTCAGCGCCAAAAGGTCGCCGCGCAGCTCAAAGCACTGGACGCCCAAATCGCCGCTGCCACGGCCAAATCACCTGCGAAGGCCATTTCGAATGCCATCACCGTTTTGAAGCCGGACACCTTCATCACCGAAAGCGATGCCGAAACCGAACTCCAGCCGGATGGCAGCACGCTGCTCACCGGCCCGGTGCCGGACAAGGACACCTACACCGTCGAAGCACCGCTGCCCGCCGGCGAACTCAGCGGCCTCTTCCTCGAAGGCCTTACGCATCCCAGCATTCCGGGCAACGGCCCCGGCCGAGGCGGCGCGAATCGCCCGAATTTCGTGCTCCACACCTTCGATTGCACACTCACCACCGCCGACGGCCAAAAGCAGCCGCTGAAATTCTCCGCCGCTCACGCCGACTACTCACAAAACAACTATCCCGTCGAAAATCTGATCACCAAGAAAGGCAGCGGCGCATGGGCCATAGGCCGACGCTTTGGCGAACCGCACTGGGCTGCCTTTACGCTCGAAAAGCCGCTCCAGATCACCGCGGGCTCCAAACTCACCGTCCGCATGGAGCAGAATTTCGGCAGCGGCCTCGTCATCGGCTGCCTGCGCCTCTCCAGCATCAAAGGAGACGTGCTCGCTGCTCTTCCTGCCGTCGAGCCGGAGGAGGAAGTCGCCTCCGCATCGGCCGTGAAGAAGAAAAAAGGCAAAACCGCCGCCAAACCAGCCTCCAAAGACCCGCAGGTCGCCAAACTCGAAAAACAACGCGCCGCACTCCAAAAGCAACTCACCGCGCTGAAGCCCGTGAGCACCGAAGTGATGAAGGAACTGCCGCAACCGCGCATGACCGCCATTTTCAAACGCGGCGTCTATACCGATCCAACCACGCCCGTCAGCGCCACCACGCCCGCTGTTTTCAAAAACGCCGCCGCAGGCCCGCCAAACCGCCTCACGCTCGGCAAATGGCTCGCCAGCCGCGACAACCCGCTCGCCGCGCGTGTCACCGTGAACCGCTGGTGGGCGGAACTCTTCGGCCAGGGCATCGTCACCACGCTGGAGGACTTCGGCATCAAAGGCGCGCCTCCCAGCCATCCCGAGCTGCTCGACTGGCTCGCAGTCGAGTTCATGGACAGCGGCTGGGACATGAAGCACATGCTCAAACTGATCGTCATGAGCGACACGTATCGACAATCGTCCGACCGGTCCGACTTGTCGGACAAGTCAGACCCGGCTAATGCGCTGCTCTCCTACTATCCAAGAACCCGACTCGACGCCGAAACCATCCGCGACAACGCGCTGAGCATCGCCGGCCTCATCGACCTGAAACAAGGCGGAGCGCCCATCCGCCCGCCGCAGCCGGACGGCCTGTGGAAAAAGGTTGGCGGGCAGCAATACGACTACCAGGTCAGTCCTGGCACCGAGAAGTATCGCCGCGGTCTGTATGTCGTGCTCAAACGCGGTTCGCCGTATCCGAGCTTCGTGAATTTCGACGCCAGCGCGCGCATGGCCTGTGTCGTGCGCCGTTCGCGCTCAAACACACCGCTGCAGGCGCTCACGCTGCTCAACGATCCGGTTTACGTCGAGGCTGCGAAGCACTTCGCGCTGCGCATCGCCGCTGAAAGCCCCGGCAGCGCTCTTGATGCCCAAATCGAGCACGCGTTCCGCCTCGCGCTGGCGCGCAAGCCGGCTGAAAGGGAGGCTGAGGTGCTCAAAGACCTTTGGAAGGCGCAATTTGCCGCCGCGGAGGCCGATGTGAAGGCCGCGGAGGAACTTGCCACTGGACTCACCCTGCCGAAGGACATGAGCGTCACCGGGTTCAGCGCGCACTACGCGCTGGCTACTGCGCTGCTCAATCTCGACGAGTGCATCACCAAGCCCTGATACGGCCAGGCATGTCCATGTGGAAAAGCCCTGCTCCCACAACCTGGATGAAGGACGGCTCATGATCGAGGCGGCGGTGCCCCGCAAGGTGTGAAACAGCTCAAAACGCCCCCGCCGCCTTTCGTCCAACCCAGAACACGCCCATTAACACCACGAGCAGTCCCGCCCACGCAGGATGCGCCCAGAGTGGCAAGCGGCGCTCTTGAAAAGCAGCCTCAGGAATGGCGGCGATGGCATCGACGATGCTTTGCGGCTTCGTGGCATCCAAAACGCTGCCTTTGGTGAATTGGGCGATCTCTTTGAGCACGTCGATGCGGGCCGGTTGACCGCGTTTTTCGCGGCTGGTGCCTTGGATGGAGATTTTGGTCTCCAAACGCGATCCAGCCTCGGCGCAGCTCAATTCGACGACATGCTCGCCGGGCTCGTTCGGCGTGAAGGTGCCGTTGAAGAGGCCCCAGGCTTCTTCGCCGGCGGGGAGAAGGCGCACGCTGCTGACTTTGCCGCTCGGCGCGGCGATTTGGGCGATGACTGCGCCTTCGCGCAGCGGCTCGCCGGTCACGCTCATGACGTTGGCATTCAACGTGAGCACATCGCCGGTGCGTGGACGGTCGGGCGAGTAGAAGAGGCGCATCTTGTCGCCGCTGCTCATGTTGCGCTGATAGGCCATCCAGCGCACGACCTGGCCCCAGAAGCGGTAGTGATACTTGTCCTCCACACCTTTGCGCCAACGCCACGCCCCGTCGGTGCCCATGAAGAGAATTTTTCCCGCGCCATACGTCTTCGTCACGATCAAGGGCACGCGGCCGTATTGATTCGACTCGCTGCCGTGGATGGCGAGCACCTCGCTGCCCGCTTTGGCACGAAGCGCTGGCGCATACCACTGGAAGCCTGGAAGCGTGCTCCACACGCGGGCACTGGCTTCGTCAGTGTCTTCGAGCTTCGTCAAAAGGCTGCGCATGCCCGCTTCGGTCAGGGCGAACTTGCCCGGTGCGCTTGAACCCCAGCCGCGAGGCTGCGCGGCATCCCAGATCACCGGCAGCAGATCGGCGAGCGGTGTTTCTTGCAGCGAGGCTTGGAAGCCGTGGAAGCCCGGCATGAAGACGAGGCCGCCTGCTTGGTCGCGCACGAGCTTTTGCAGCGCGGTGCATTGCTCGCCAGTGAGCTGGCCTTTCTGCGTGCCGACATCGCCGAGGAAGATCACGTCGAACTTCGTCAACTCCTCGTCCTTCGGGAATTTGTCGATGTAGCCACGTCCCGCGCCCATCTTGCCGAGGCCGGGATGCAGCAGCAGGCAGTTCACCTCGACGCCGGGATCGCGTTCGAGCGCATTGCGCAGGTAGCGATACTCCCAGCGCGGGAACGATTCGATCACCAGCACCTTGAGCTGCTCCTTGCGCACGCTCAGCGGCGCTTCCTGCGTGTTGTTTTCGGGATAGCGTTCGTTCGGCGTCTTCGGAATCGTGAGCGTGAGCTTCACCTCGCCGGGCTTTTCCGGCTTCCACGCGATGGCGTCCTGATAACGGCTCATCGCCGGCAGCGTGACCTCTTTGGTGAGGATCTCGCCGCTCGTCGATTTCATTTCGAGCACGACGACCTCGTCACGCGGCAGCGAGCTGTCGATGACAAACGGAATGCGCAGCGGCTTGCCCGCCACGGCGAAGGTGGGCACGTCAAAGCTGCTCAACTCGACATCCGGCAGCCGCGTCTCCGATCCGACGGGGACCGCAAACACCGGCACCTCGCGCATGCGCAACCGCGTGGCGGCCTGCGAAGGCGGCTGGCCGAGGTTCCAATCGCCATCGCTGATCAAAACGACCGATTTGAGGTTCGGCTGCTTCTCCAGCACGCCGAGCAGCGCCGCGTGAATATCCGTGCCATCCGTCGTGGCAGGCGAAAACGGCTCGATGACCACGTCCATGCGTTCCTTGAGCTTCGCCCAGAGTTTTTCATCGATCAGCGGCTTCACGAGTTCCTCGCGTGCGATGGCTTCCTGACCGCGAATCACATCCTTCGTGCTCATCGAGCCCGAAACATCCGCTAGCACGGCCAAAACGGGCCTCGTTTGAGGTTTGAACGTCTCCAGCCACTCCGGCTGCAAAAGTGTGATCGCGATCCCGACTGCGATGATCACCCGCAGCAACTCCAGCCAGCCGATCAACGTCCGCCACCCGCTGCGCCGCCACGCCATGAACGCCAGTCCCGCCACCGCGACCACAAACGCCACGCCGATGGCGAAGGCCTCGGGCGTGGGATTGAAGACAAGCTGGCTTGTGGTGGGCTGCATGAGTTGGATTGGCCGAAAAAGAGAAAAGAGGTAAAAAAGGTTTTCTGAATTGGGTCTCTTTTCCTTCTTTTCTCTCTTTCGGCTAATTGAATCAGAATAGAGCGCAAAGGGCTTGAACGAAGCTGCGAATACTGGACGGAGGCGCGGCGTCTTGTTTGCTGAGCTTGCGGATTTGGAACTTGGCCGCGCCGAAGTTGATGAGAGCTCCGTGTTCCATGCCGGTGGCGCGAAGGTAACCGAGGATTTGGGCCACATGCTCGTCCGCGAGGGCTTTGACGGCCTTCAATTCAAGAATCAGAACATCCTCAATCACGAGGTCGGCAAAGTATTCGCCGACCACAAATCCATCCTCGTCTTGCACGACCAACTGCTTCTGCTGCTCGACCTTGAGTCCGAGCTTCTTCAGGCGGTGTGCCAGCGAGTTTTCATAGACCTTCTCCAGATGCCCTGTGCCGAAGTAACGTCGCACCTGAAACGCCGTTTCCCGCACGATGTCCGTCAGTTCAAAAGCTCGGTCTTTCATGGTGATCTGGTTTGCTGGTTTGGAACTCTTTTCCCTTCTTTTCTCTTTTTCGGCTAAACACTGCTTGGAGTTGGCTCTCGCTTCGCCGGCATGCAAAGCAACGCTTCACCGAGCAGCGCAATGGCCATCAGGAACAGGAACGTGCGCCAGATCTCGCTGGCGAGGCTGGTTTCGTTTTCGACCTGGTCTTCGATGATGTGATGGTCGAGACCGGCGAAAAGCTCTCCCAGAGCCGTTTTGCCGAGGAAGTCGGGTGCGTCTTCGCGGAGCGGGCGATTGAGGGCGACGAGTTTGTCGCCGCTTTCGGCGATTCCAGCTCGCAGAGGCAGTTCGGTGCTCAAAATGGCTTCGCCGCGTCTTTTCCAGTCTCCGGCACCTAGCGCATTCACTCCGGCTTCGCGTTGCTGGGCTTTGCCGAGGCCTTTGGAGCCGTCTTGAAGCGCGCGATGAAGCATGGCGAACATCACGACGCCATCGCGGGCAAGGGTGGATGCTCCAGAACCGGGCAACGTGCCGAGGAACCAGACTTGGTTTTCGCCGGTGGTGTTCGCACGCATGAGCAGCGGCTGGTTTTCGCCGAGACGGGCCAGCGGCGTGCCTTCGCCGAGGATGTCGCAGCGGCGCTGCACTTCGAGGTCACCTAGCGGCAGTGCGGCGCCGCTGCGGGTGTTCGCGAGCAGGCCGGTGTCGTTGCGCCACCAGCTCACGGTGGCGGGTTTGCTGTCGCCGCCCCACGCGCCCCATTGCAAGCCGGCGAAGGCGTTTGTATTCGGCGTCTCGGGTGGCAAAAAGAGCACGCAGCGGGCATTCGCGAGCTGTTTGGCGATGAGGTCGCCCTCTTTCGGCAGCGATGCGTGCCAGACGATGAGCGCGGTGTCGTCCCATGCGATCTCGGCGGCACGCGAGGGCGGCAAAACGCTGCACGCATATTTCCGAGTTGGGTCTGCGGCGGCTTCGAGCGCGGCTTGCAGCGGCGTGAAGGTGGCCTCGTCGTCGCTGACGATCACGCTGCGCAGCACGGGCGGTTCGGCGAAGACGAAGTGGAAGACGTTGTCGCTCGGCGCGGCATCAGCGGGCAATTCGACGCGACCGTGGCCCTGCTTCATCGTTTTGGCGATGGGGATGGCGTGCGCTTGCAAAACGAGCTGCGAGTCCTTCATCTCCGCTTTGAAGGTTGTGCTGACATCGCCCACGACGAAGCGCAGCGGCAGTTCGAGCGGCTCTTTGGCCGAATCCGCCCGCGTGACGCGCACATCGAGCAGCAACTCGGCTTTTTCGGCCGTTTCGCGTCGCGTGACACGCTCGACGGCGATGCTCAAATTCTGCGCGGCAGGCTGTGCATACGTCAGCAGATGAAAGCGCACGCCTTTGAGGCTGGCGAAGCCGCTGCGCAGCGCCTGCCAGCGTCCGCTGCCGGCATCCCAGTCGCTTTGACGCAGGTCGCTGAGCACCCACACGTCCGTGCGGCCGGTTTGATTCGTGGCGATGTAGTCGAGCGCGCTTTGCAGCAGCGCAGGCACGTCCGCGCTCGTGTCCGTGGGGCCGGTGATCGGCAGATCGGTCAGTGATTCCGTCTTTTCGAGCGCCTGCGGCTGAAGATGCGCGTTTTCGATGAGCACGAGCTTCGAGCGCGTGCCCACGGTGTCGCGCAGCGCCTGCGAGAGCTTCGCGAGGCCCGCGCTGCGTTTGCTGGTGCCGGTGGCGAGGTTTTGCTGCTCCATGCTCGCCGAGCGGTCGAGCAGCACGATCACCGTGTCCGGCACGCCGCCGGTGAGTCCGAGCAAACCGCCCGCCATCGGACGTGTGATGACAAACAGGATCGCCGCCACCGCCAGCACACGAAACGCGAGGATCAAAATCTGCCGCAGCCGCGAGAGCCCCTTGTTCATGCGCTGCGCCATGCGCAGAAACATCATCGCCGCCCACTTCACCTGCCGCCGCCGATATAAGTGGATCAAATGAATGACCACCGGCAACGCCGCGAGCGGCAGGGCAAGGAGCAGCGCTGGGACGAGGAAGGTCATGGAGCTTTTGGAAACTCGATCTGCCTGATGTCGCGCGCCGAATGCAACACGCGCAGCCGCAGTATCCCCTCCTCGGTCTGGCGAAAATAGAAGCAGTAGCTGCCAAACGGATGACTGCGACAGCCTTTGGCGAGTTCGGGCCTTGGACGGCCATAGCCACGATGGACTGTCAGATGCTCGAATTTTTCAGCGAATCGTCTCAGCAGCCTGTCTGCCTGAACCTGGCTGTCACGAGCCACATAGTCCCAGATCTCCTTGAGATCATTTTGAGCGTCCGGCGTGAGGTCGACTCGGGGCATGCAGAATCAGGCGTGGGCGGCGGCATGCTCGCGATGACGTTCTTGGAGAAACGCGTCCATGTTGAAGTCTTGAATGACCTCCCCGCGCTCGGCTTGCGCGACGGCGTGTTGAATGTTCGCCCGCAGGACCGCGATTGTGTCCTGCTCTTGCTCCGTCAACGGAGATTCCGACTGGTCTTTGAGGCTGGCAATGTAACTGACAAAGAACTCGTTCTCGTCCTGGAAGCCGCCCGCGCGCACGGTTTGCTTCACAAACTGGCCGAGTTCGTCGGGTAGCTGAATGGCGACTGGTGTCATGCGTTGAGTTTATGGGTTGGAAGAGGACTTGTCAGCGGCAAAATCAGCGCCGCCCACCGCCGATCCAGGATCAAATGAATGATCACCGGCAACGCCGCGAGCGGCTGGGCGAGGAGCAGTGCTGGGACGAGGAAGGTCATTTAAAGGCTGTCCAGCACCTCCTTACCGGAACGGTGGTGCCGGTGGTAAAGTTGGAGAAGGTTTTGGAGAAATTGGCGCAGGTTTCTGTTCACTGGGTGGGTCGGTGCCCAGTCCCAGTGAGGTTGTGATTTTCCCGAGGTCACCAAAGTTTGTGTGCCACCAAGTGGCCTTGTTCTCCGGCCATGACCTCACTCCGGAACACTGGAAGCAGATTTCAATGGCCCCAACAGGATTCGACTTGGAATAGAAAACAATAATGTGGTGCGGGTCGTAGCACAATGCGCCTGATCTATTGGAACCGGTCGCGAAGGTTGCTTCGAGAAGCTCTGTGACCTGCTTCTCAGTCAAAACTGACTCTTTCCGCTTCAAGTCCGGCAGCTTATCGAGGTCCAGCGAACCATTCACAATGAAGGAACCCTTTTCCGGATTGGCGAATTGGTAACCAACAACCTTGTCATAAGGCTTGTCAGGCCAGCCATTGATCCCGGCTGGAGGTGGGGAGAATTTTTCCTCCTGAGACCATGCGCAGTTGATCCATATGGCTAAAACGACTCCAAGTTTGGGCAGCATCGGATTCAAAAAGGCATTTTTCCCGAAATGCTATCCTGCCCGCCTTCAGATCACAAGGGAGGAACGGCGGGGGAATGTAAATTGTGGGGAGGTTGGTGGTTACTGACTGAATTCGGCCTGGAGAAACACCAACTGCAGCATTTCACCTGATTTTTCGGGCGAATCGCAAGCCCAGGCGAGCCGGGTGGTGCCTGCGCGGAGGGTAATGGCGGACAGGAGGCGTGCTACTTGAAAATCCGTCACCGGAAACTCGAGTTTGCGGCCGGAAGCGTCGGCAAGGCGCTCGTGGCGCTCAACCGGTGCTCCATGCGTGGATTTCAATCCCCACGACACCGTGATCCTATCGCTATTCGGGCTGAGGGCAGGCTCCACCTCCAGTGTGAGTCCTGTTTTCTGCGTATCCATGACAAACTCCATCTCCTCAGCGTTGGCGGGCCGGATCGCCACCAGCTGGCGGCCTTCACGGGTCTGCTCGGTGGTGGAGCGTGTCCCTCGGTGGGATTCGACGCGCAGGGTGGTGACATGTCGGGCGCGCCCGATCCTGGCGTCGGTTTGAAGCTGCGCGAGCAAGGCTGCATCGTCACCGATCCGGGGATCTAGCCTCCCTTTCATGGCTTGATAGGCATCCGCTGGCACCTCCATGACGTGCGCGGTGACGATGATGTTCCGGTCCAGGGCATCGGCGGCCTGACGCAGCACGCGCCCCACCTGCGCGAGGTGTTTTCGGGCCGTGTTGATCCGCAGTATCCGCGAATCCTGGGAGAAGGACAGGTCCGCTGACGTGGGCAGGTCAACGCCTGCCGTCCTGAATGCCTCGCGCACCGTTTCGTTCGAAACAGGCCCCCATCCCGGAGGCACCAAGTTGAAAAAGCCAGGCGGCAGTTGAAACACACGGGACTCTTTCCGTTCGGGGTCCGCGACCTCATCCTCCGAGGCAGGCGGAGCGGCTTTGGGTGCGACCAGCCTGTGAACGTCGCAAAATACAAAGGTGGCCCAAAGCACATCCGGCTTCGAATGTCCTGCCGGACGATGCAACGAGACGAGCCGTGGCGAGTCCTGATGAAGATGGAGAGCGTGGTGCGTTTTCGCGGTGAAGAAATCCTGCGTCGTGAATTCCACCGGATGTTCGCTGTTTGCCGGCTTAAAGCGGTGCTGTGCTGTTGCTGGCGGCGCGGTGGCGATGGCGTGATCGAGATTCAGTGACACCACCGGGTCGGTGGGAGACGCATACGAGTCGATTTCGATCACACTGCCGCTGTTGCGGCGTTCAAACTCGACGGTGGTCTGACCGAGATCGTTGGTGGAAAATTCGGAGATCAGGCCGCAGTCCATGCCGGACTCATGGCTCGCTCTCGAACCTGATTCAGCCGCGATTCGCGCCGTGCTGACATGATTCGCCTCGTCAGCCGCGAGGGCCGCTTCCACGGCCTTCCACAAAGTTTGGTGATCTCCGCGCAGAGCGTGCTGGCGCACGCGATCCCGCCAAAATGCAGCCTGAGCTTCAATGGTGAGGAAGGTGAACACCGGGGCCGGTGTGAACGACTGGTGCATTTCACGCACCATGCCGTGGATGCGCTCGATGTTCTCCTGCGTGTTGGTCACGACGAGCCTGCCATCACTGAAGTTGGCTTTGGCACCCGGGGTGGCAGCAAGTCCGCCCGCGTCCAGCCAGCGCTGGAGAGTCTTCGGCGGCTCCACGGGCATCATATGTTCCAGCAAACCACGGGGGAGGTCGAAGGTCACGGACTTCAGAGCCGTGGCCGGCTCCTGCTGGCGCTCTGATTCGGCAGTGCTGACGGCATGAGTCGATGTGGTCGGAATACGATGCCGGCCAAAGTGGAGGAACGCGGCCCACAACACATCGGACGACGCGGCGGGCGGCCTGGTGATGCCGATGAGGCGCGTTTTGCCATCTTGGCAGGCCACCGAGGTGTTTATCGTCGCCTGCCAAAAATCAGAGGCCGGCAGAAGGACGGCGCCGGCAGTCCGGGGATCACTGGTGATCAGACTGCGCATGGCGGGCGGCAGCACGCTGACGCCCAGTTGCAGGTTGACGAGGAAATCATCCTCCGTGGCATTTGGTGTGACGTCTGCTTCTACTCTGAATCCCTCCTCCATCATTTCGAGACCGGGTTTCGCTGCCTTGCCAGCCCCCGTCGTCAAACCGCCTGGCATGATGTGCTCGCGAATGCTGGAGGCAGAAAAGCGTGAGCCGGGGCGGCACTCGATAAAAGTGTCACCGATGATGCTGACACCTGATTTCAGACCTCTGGCGGCATCCAGAAGCAGATCGAGCTCGCTGCGGCAGTCTTTCTTTCCTCCGGCCTGGCGGTTGATCTGGCGGATCATTTCTCCCGGTGCTTCGATGACTGTGATCATGAAAGAGAAGTTGACCGGCAGGTCCCGCTCGAGCGTCTCCAAGAACAACCGCGTGTGCTCCAGATTTGCCGGCGTGTTGTGAACGGAAAGCATGCCGGACACAGGGTTGAACGCGGCGCTGGCTCCGGGCGGAAAGGTGATGCCTTCATTCGCCAGCACAGCCCTGGCCGACTGACGCAGGGCTGGCGGACCCGGCAAGTCTTTGGGGCCGATCGCATGGAACACGGGGGTTGGATCGCGATAGCCCACTGGTAGTGGATCGTTTGGTCGGACGAAGGTGTGGCCGCCAAACAATTCCACCTTCACAGGGAACACGCGGGTTTGCATCGGCTCATCGGCAGCAATGGCGGAAAGCGGGAGTGCGATGAGCCATAGCGCGCGCATGATGCTGCGAGGCTAGCGGAATTACGTGCGACTTGTCGAGGCAAAACTGCCAGGCGGTTGCTTACGGCCCGATGAGCACGATGGGACCCTCGCCTTTCGGGACGCCGCCTTCTTTTTCGACGCTGAGGGCGAATTTGGAGGCCTCGGTGATCGCGGTGACGGGCTTGAAGTCCACCTTGGCGAAACCGTCGGCGTTTACGCGGACGATGCCGGCATCGACGGGGGCGGGGCTCTTCGGATCGACGACCCAGAGCTGGTAATCCTTGCCGGTCTCGACGGGCGGCATCTTTTCGAGCTTGAGCACACCGTGCTGCTTCTCGCTGTCCCAGACGACAACGGCGACGCCCTGCTTGTAGGCATCGAGCGAGCCCTGGAGCGTGGCGATCTGCATCTGGGCGAGCGCGTCGCGCTGTTTAAGGGTGTCGAGCTGGGTGCCGAGTGATGCGAGTTGCTGCTCCAGCTTGGCCTTTTCGGCGTCGAACGCGGATTTCGCGGCCTGGGTGGCGGTTTCGGCATCTGCGGTGGCAGTCTGGAGGCGGGTGGAGAGTTTTTCGCGTTCGGTCCACAGCCAGGCGGAGCTGGCGGCGAAAGCCGCGGCGGCGGCCCAGCCGATGATGGCACCCCAAGCGCCGCCAGACCGGTAGGTGACCGTTCCGCCCTTGCGGGAGCGAATGCGGGCGCGGATGCGATTTTTCATCGCGGCAGGCGGAGCGACGGGCGTGACGAGGCTGGCGAGCCCGGCGGCGGCGTGCTCCAGCTCGGCACAGAGGGAGCGCAGCTCGCGGTCGCGGACCACGACGCCCTCGAGGGTGCGTTTTTCATCGCCCTCTAGCATGCCGAGCGCGTTGAGCGCGGCGAGCTCCTCGTAGCGCTCGTCCATCAGCGGTCGCCTCCCTTCAACAGATCGCGCAGGCGCATGAGGCCGCGGCGGATGTTCGTCTTCACGGTGCCAAGCGGCATGCCGAGCGTCTCCGAGATGACGTGATGGGTGAGGCCCTTGAGGAAGGCGAGCTCGACGAGGCGGCGCTGCTCCGGGGGCAGTTGCTTGAGCGCCTCCCGCACGATGGAGGCGCGCTCCTGGGAGACAACATCCTCGTCCGCGCCGCGCTGTACGTCCTCCGAGAGGGTGGCGTGCTCCACGGAAGCGGCCTCGACCAGGCGGGTGCGGCGGCCGAGCGCGCGCATGCGGTCGATGGCCTTGTTGCGAAAGATCATCACCGCCCAGGTAAATGCCTTGGCACGGGAGGAGTCAAAGCTGGAGGCGTGCTCCCAAAGCTGGACGAAGCCGTCCTGCAGGACGTCCTCCGCGTCCTTCTCATCGTGGAGCATCTGGCGCAGGAGGCCGTAGAGGCGGGGGGCCAGGCGGTCGTAGAGCTGGTCGAAGGCACGCGAATCTCCGCGTCCAGCGCGCTGGAGCAGCTCTTCATCCGTGATTTCGACGTGGCTCATGTGGGGGGCAAAGGCACGGCGCGAGACACCCGGTTCCCGGCGGGGGCCGGGACTCGTGTGGCGTGGGGGCGCGCCGGAGGGCGGATTCCATGGCAGAGCTTCAGCGATCACACAAGTTTTTGCGCGGTGAAATGCGTGTCGGATTCAAATATGGCCGCCGCCGGTGCCGCGGGCGGCGGTGAACCGGCTGCCTGGCAGGCCAGTGTGCGCCGTTGGGGGCGCGGAAAGTCAGCCGGAGTCAGGAGGGGGCAGGGATTGTCAAAGACTTCAACGCGTGGATCAGCCCCGGGGCCTGACCCTTTGACCGCCCGCCGACTTGCGCTTACCACAAGCGCCCGACCTTCCCCCACATGCTCTCCGTTTCCAACGTCAGTAAAACCTACGCCGGCCGCACCCTCTTCAGCCAGGTGTCGTTTCACATCAATCGCGGGGAGAAGATCGGCCTCATCGGTCCGAATGGCGCGGGAAAATCGACGCTCTTCTCCCTGCTGCTGCAGGATTCGGTGCCCGATGACGGTCGTGTGGTCATGGAGCGCGGCATCACCTTCGGCTTCCTGCCGCAGGAGAGCGCGCCGATTGATGACATGACTGTTTTGGAGCTCGCCACGGGTCATCTCGATGAAAACCATCGCTGGGAGGTCGAGCCAAAGGCCAAACGCATCCTCAGCGGCCTCGCGTTTCGCGAATCGGACTTCGAGCGCAACGCCCGCACGCTTAGCGGCGGCTGGGTGATGCGTGCGCACCTTGCCCGCCTGCTCGTGCAGGAGCCGGAGATGCTGCTGCTCGATGAGCCGACGAACCACCTCGACCTCGAATCGCTCATCTGGTTCCAAAATTACCTCCAGGGCTATCCCGGGGCCATTTTGATGATCTCGCATGACCGCGAGTTTTTGAACGCGCTGTGCGACAGCATCCTTGAGATCGCCCACAGCAAGATCACGCGCTACACCGGCAACTACGACGATTACCTCCGCGAAAAGGCCGCACGCATGGAGCAGCTCCAGGGCGCTTATGAGAACCAGCAGCGCGAACTCGCGAAGATGCAGGCCTGGGTGGATAAATTCAAAGCGAAGGCCAACTTTGCCTCCCGTGCCCAGGACAAGGCGAAGATGATCGACCGCATCGAGAAGATCGAAGCACCCGTCGCCGATGCCAAGACGGTCAAATTCCGCTTCCCGCAGCCACCGCGCAGCGGTCAGCGCGTCATCCGCATGACCGGCGTGGACTTCGCCTATGGCCAGACGCCCGTTTACCAGGGCCTCGACCTCGAAATCGAGCGCGGCCAGCGCACCGTGCTCGTCGGACCGAACGGCGCGGGCAAATCCACGCTGCTGAAGCTCCTCGCGGGCGCTTTGACGCCGCAGGCCGGCAACCGCGAACTCGGTCACAACGTGAAGCTCGGCTACTTCGCCCAATACCGCGGCGATGTGCTCAACATGCGCCACACCGTGCTGCAATCCGCCATGGACCTCCCGAGTCGCCCCGGTGAAAACCTCTGCCGCACCTTGCTCGGCTCCTTCCTGTTTCACGGCGACGATGTCTTCAAGCCTGTCGGCGTGCTTAGCGGCGGTGAAAAGAGCCGCCTCGTGCTCGTGCGCCTGCTGCTCGACCCGCCGAACTTCCTCCTCATGGACGAGCCCACCACGCATCTCGACATGGGCAGCATCGACGCCCTCATCAACGCGCTCGATCAATACGAAGGCACGCTCGTCTTCATCAGCCACGACATTCACTTCATCCGCCAGATGGCGAAAAACGTCCTGCACGTGAGCGCCGGCGTCATCACGCCTTATGCGGGCGATTACCAATACTACCTCGACAAAACGAAAGCTGGCAGCGCCCGCGAAGCCCTCACCGCCACGCTGCACAACGCCCAGCCCGTCGCCTACTCCGCCCCCGCCGTCCGCGAGCCGCCGAAGTCGAAAGAGCAGAAGCGCCTCGAAGCCGAAGCCCGCAACGCCCGCAGCAAAGCCAAAAAAGACGCCGAGCAACGCGTCGCCAAAATCGAAGCCGACCTCGCCACCCTCGACAAACGCAAGCACGAGATCGTGGAACTGCTGCAGGACGAGGCCACCTACGCCGACGCCGTGAAATTCCGCGACCTCAGCGCCGAACTCGAAGCCCTCGAGCCGAAGATCGCCAAACTGACCACGGAATGGGAGAAGACGGCGGAAGAGGTGGAGAAGCTGGCGGCGGCATCCACCTAGCCCGCCGGCATGAAAATGGTTGCACGCCGGGCATGGCATTCGCTATCTCATGGCGTGATGCCCTCGCTTCGTTCCGTTCTCACGCGCCCAGGTTTTTACGCGGCTTTGCTCATGCTCGCGCTGGTGCTCCCCTCGTGCAGCAGCTCGCGGGAGGTGCTCGTCCGCCGGCCGATTCCGGGCGGCGGCGGCTTTTGGGTGGAGCGCGTCGTGGTTCCCAAGGAGCGGGGGCCAGGCAAGAAAAAGCGCGCACCTGAGCCCGATCAGGGCCACTGGAACGGCGATCACCTGACGGGCCCCCCGCGCATCAAGATCCATCTGCGGGAGCAAAAAATGTACTTCTACAAAGGAGACGCCCTGGCCGGCGTGTCCCCCATCTCCTCGGGGCGCGAGGGCATGGAGACGCGGCCCGGGCGCTTTGCCGTCTCGCAAAAGAACGCGGACCACAAGTCGTCCCTCTTTGGCGACTATGTGGACAAGGCGGGCAATGTGGTGAAGCGCGATGTGGATGTGCGCAAGGACCGCCGCCCGCCGGGGGCCGTCTTCGATGCCGCCGCGATGCCGTTCTTCATGCGGTTCGACGGGGCCGTGGGCATGCATGCGGGGCATCTGCCCGGTTTCCCTGCCTCGCACGGCTGCATCCGCCTGCCGCGCCGCATGGCGGAGGTTTTCTTCAAGCAAAGCCCCCTGGGGACGCCCGTCGAGGTCGTCCCGTGAGCTGCCGCCGCCACGCGGGCCTTGTTCGTCTGGCGTGAACAGTTTCACGCTCCCGCAGCGTAGGTTTGCGGTCATGTTTCCGCGAATCATTTGCCTTCTCTCTGTTTTTGCCGTCTCCGCGCTCGCGCAGCAGGTCACGCTGCCGTTGCCGCGGCTGCTCACGATCATGCCCATGGGCGGACAAGCGGGCCAGAATGTTGAAGTGACCATCACCGGTGAAAACATCGAGGAGGTGACGGAGCTGACCTTCTCCACGCCAAAGATCACGGCGAAGCCGGTGGCGGGTGCGGTGAACAAGTTCACGGTGAGCATCGCGGCGGATGCGGCGGTGGGTGTTTATGATGCGCGGGTGATGTCGCGGCTCGGTGTGTCGTCGGTGCGGGCGTTTTCGGTGAACAAACTGCCGGAGGTGGTGCGCACGAAGGCGAACAACACGCTCGAAACGGCGCTGCCGCTCGCGGTGGGCTCGATCTGCAACGCAACGATGACGAAGCGGGCGGTGGATTTTTATTCGTTCCAGGGCGTGAAGGGCCAGGCGGTGGCGATTGATTGCGCGGCGGTCGGGATCGACTCGCGGCTCACACCAGTGCTCATCCTCGCGGATGGCAAGGGCGCGGACCTCAAGGTGAACCGCACGGGCGGCATGATCGACTTCACACCGCCGGCCGATGGCAGCTACATCATCAAGGTGAGCGATCTGACCTATCAGGGCGGCGAGCGGCATTTCTATCGGCTCGCTTTGCAAAAGAGCCCCGCGGAGCCGCAGCCGCAGACGCAAACCGTGAGCGCCATGTCCTGGCCGCCCGCCGGGCTCGCTGCGAGCGCGGCGGCGAAGGAAGTGGAGCCGAACAACAAGGACGCGCAGAAGATTTCGCTGCCCTGCGATCTCAGCGGTGCCTTTTTCCCGGCGGCGGATGTCGATACGTATGAGTTCACCGCAAAGAAGGGCGAGACGTGGTGGGTGGAGGTGGCGAGCGAGCGTCTTGGGCTGAACACAGACCCGTTTGTGCTCGTGCAGCAGGTGAAGGACGACAAATTTACCGATGTGGCCGAGCTGTATGACATCGCGCCGCCGATGAAGGTCACGAGCAATGGCTACAGCTACGACGGGCCGCCCTACGATGCCGGTTCGCCGGATGTGCTCGGCAAATTCGAGGTCAAAGAAGACGGCACGTATCGTCTGCAAGTGCGCGATCTGTTTGGCGGCACGCGCAGCGATCCGCACAACGTGTATCGCCTGCTCGTGCGTCAGGCCGCGCCGGATTTCTCGCTCGCCGCGTGGGCGGTGCACATGACGCTGCGCAATGGCGACCGCGCGTCGCTTTCGAAGCCGATGGCGCTGCGTCAGGGCGATGCGCGGGCGTTTGAGGTCGTGGTGCAGCGTCGCGATGGCTTCGATGGCGAGATCGAGATCGCGATGGAAGGCCTGCCGCAGGGCGTCACTGCTGCCGGTTTGAAAATCGCGAAGGGCAAGACCTATGGTCACCTCATTCTCACGGCGGATGAAAAAGCGCCGCGGGGTTTCTCGCTGGCCAAAATCACCGGCAAGGCCGTCATCGGCGGCAAAGAGGTCGTGCGGCCGGTGCGGCTCGCCAGCACGGAATGGCCGGTGAAGGACGCGAAGGGCGAAATCCCCGCGCCGCGCCTCATGGCGGACATTCCGGTGTCCGTGACGGATTCCGAGCAGGCGCCGCTTTCGATCACACTGGCTGAAAACAAGGTCTTCGAGGCCAAGGCGGGCGAGACGCTAAAAATCCCGCTCAAGCTCGCGTGGCGCAATGAGTTCAACGGCACCTCAATCAAAGTGAAGGCCTACGGCGAGGGCTTCAGTGCCATCAAGGAGTTCGACATCCCGCTGAAGGCCGCCACGCATGAGCTGGCGCTGAATCTGGCCGAATTGAAGATCGCGCCGGGCGATTACACCTTCGCGCTGCAAAGCCTCGGCATCTGCAAATACCGCTACAACCCCGCCGCGGTGCCGTTGGCCGAGGCGGAGCAAAAGAAGGCCGAGGCCGCCCTCGCCGCCGCGGCTGCCGAAGCCAAAAAGATCGCCGCCACGGATGCCGAGGCCGCGAAGAAAGCCGCCGAGAAGCAAAAAGCCGCCGAAGCGGCGATGACCGCCGCATCGACACGCATGAAATCCGTAACCGCCGCCGCTGACCCGAAAGACACCGTCGAAATTCTCATCTCGCAGCCGATCCGCGTCAGCGTGAAGGCCGCCGCGCCGACCACGGCGGCGAAGTGAGCGGGTGCGTCACAGAATGTTCACCGCCGCGCCGCCATCCACCACGATGCCCTGGCCGGTGATGTAGCTGCCGGCCTCGCTGGCCAGCAGCAGCGCGGGGCCGGCGAGCTCGCGCGGGGCGGCCCAGCGTTTCAGCGCGGTGCGGTCGGCGAAGTATTTCTTCTCCTCGTCGTTGAGCAGCTTCCCGGGCATGTCGGTGAGGAAGGGACCCGGGCAGAGGCAGTTCACGGTGATGCCGTAGGGGCCGAGATCGAGCGCGCTGGCACGGGCGAGGCCGATCAGCGCCGCCTTGCAGGCGCAATAGACGTTCCGCTTCAGGCGGCCGCCCACGCCCAGCACGCTGGAGGTGTGGATCACGCGGCCCCACTTGCGCTGCTTCATGCCGGGCACCAGCGCGCGCGTCAGCGCCATCACCGCGGTGAGATCGACCTCCACATTGCGGTCCCACACCTCGTCCGTGATCTCGTCGATGGCCTGCGGGTTGTTGATGCCGGCGTTGTTGACGAGGATGTCCACCTTGCCGAGCCGTTTCTCCGCCTCGGCGGCCAGCGCGCGCACCTGGGCGCGGTCCGCCATGTCCGCCACCATCCATTCGACTTTCACCTTCAATCCATCGCCGATTTCGGCGGCGGCGGCCTTCAGTTCATCGGCGTTGCGGCTGGAGATCATCACATCCGCGCCGCATTCGGCGAAACCACGCGCCATGGCCTTGCCGAGGCCTTTGCTGCCGCCCGTGACGAGCGCGCCTTTGCCGGAGAGATCGAAGAGAGGATGGGCTTGGGACATGCGGCCGGTTTTAGCATCACGATCCGGCACGCGCGAGGATTTCGTGATGGCGATCCGGGCCGGTTTTCGATGCAATGGGCGGACAAGGAGGAAGCTCTGGACGATGGCCGCCATGGCCGGCGGGATCTGCCTGCATGACGCGGCGTGAGCGTGTTCGACTTCAGCCTCCCGAAGGCGGATGATCCGAAGGTCGGGTTCTACGGCCACGGCGGCATCCCCGGCCCCCACCCCGCCACCTGACGCCCTGCCTGCCCGGTCTCAAAGTCTCCTTGTCTGGCCTACTTCCCCTCCTCCTCGCGCAGGACCTCATCGAGGCTCTTCGCGTCGTCAGCGGTCGCGGCGGCGTCCATCTGGCCGCTGGCTTTCAAACGCGAGGCGCGCACCTTGCGGGCCAGGGCCTTGCCGGTGCTGCGGATTCCATCGAGGCTGTAGTTGACGTTGCCGCTGGTGCCGTGGCCCATGTTCATCTTCGCTGCATTGGCGATGGCGTCCTGGTTGGCCGCGAGGAAGAGGAACTCCCAGCCTTTAGTGTCCCGATACAGGCGGATGAGGTCGCTGATGTGTTTGGCGCTGTATTCGGTGGAGGCGTTTTCCTCCCCGTCGGTGAAGATGGCGAGGATGACCTTGGCCGGCTGCTGCGCGGACGGCAGCTTTTGCAGGCGGATGTCGAGGTCCCGGATGGTGCGGCCGATGGCATCGAGCAGGGCGGTGCTGCCCCGCGGCACATAGGTGGCGGCGGTGAGCTGCGGCACGTCCTGAAGGCGCAAGGAGGCCACGGGCACCTCGTAGCAGTCGTCAAACTGCACGAGCGTGAGCCGCGCCTCGCCCGGCACGGCGAGCTGGGCCTGGAGGAAGTCATTGAAGGCGGCGACGGCGGGCTCCTGCATGGGCTGCATGGAGCCGGAGCGGTCGAGGATGTAGGCGATTTCGACGTGGGATTCTTTGTTCATGGTTCTTGGTTCGTAGTTCGGGCTTTAGCCTGCTGTTCGTTGGGGTAGAGGACGACGTGGGTCTTCCGGCTGGGGTGATGAGGTTCTCGGCTCGTAGCGGACGGCGTGAGCCTTCCGTTGAGATGATTCTGAATCGCCCGCATCCTGCCACAGGGGGTGGGACACTTGCTGGCTGACACCCCGAACTTTTTGTGCTTTTTAGTTCAGAATCCTTAAGCTCTCCGCCATGCCACGCGCCCGTTCTCTCTCCCTTTCCAGTCGTGTTCAGAGTCCTCCGCATCTGGGCATCCGCCGCACGGTGGACTGGCGCATCGGCCGCATCATCAGCATCATCGCCTCCGGCAAGTATCCGAACTGCCAGACGCTGGCGGCGGAGCTGGAGGTCTCCGCGAAGAGCATCCAGCGGGACATCACGCACCTGCAGGTGATGAAGAACCTGCCGCTGGAGTATGACAACAAGCAGCATGGCTATTACTTCACCCGGCCGGTGAGCGAGTTCGCCCCGATGCAGCTCTCCCGGGGCGAGCTGGTGGCGCTGTTCGTGGCGCTGAAGGCGCTGGAGCCGCTGCGCGGCACGCCGATTTACAAGCAGGTGGCGGAAAGCCTCAACAAGATCGCCGGGGCCTGCCCGGAGGCGGTGTCCATCCACTGGCAGGACCTGCATGCCGCCTGCTCCGTGAAGGATGCCGGGGTGATGCGGGTGGACGCGGCCCTCTTTTCCTCGCTGCTGGATGCGACGCTGAACCGCCAGGAGGTGGCATTCTCCTACCACAAGCTCAGCGGTGCTGGCCGGGGCGAGCTGCGCCGCGTGCAGCCTTACCACGTGGGCCAGGTGATGAATGGCTGGTATCTCATCGGCCATGATCTGGCCCGCGGGGACTGGCGCACCTTTGCCCTCCAGCGCATCCGCGGCCTGGAAGTGCTCAAAAATCGCTTTGTGGCCGATGCCTCCTTCAGCATCCGCGATCACCTGAGCAGCGGCTTTGGCGTGTGGAGCTACGGCGCGGAGGCGGAGAGCTTTGAAGCCTGCATCCGCCTCACCGGCTGGGCCGCCCGCTATGTGGCCGAGGGCCGCTGGCACCGCAGCCAGAAGATCACCCCGCTGAAGGACGATGGCAGCGAGATCGAATTCCGCGCGGAACTGGCCGGGCTGGAGGAGATCACCCGCTGGGTGCTCGGCTTTGGCCGCCACGCCAAAGTCCTCTCCCCCAAGAAGCTCCGCGACGCCGTCCAAGCCGAGGTCCGCGCCATGCTGGATGCTTGAAACCAAAAGACGGCGGCGCAGGCGCTCTCGTTCGTCGAACGGGTTTTCAGCCCGTTTCCCGACCGCTTGGCGGGCGAAAAACAGGGGGTGCGCAACTGACGGCGCGGAGCTTGGCCGGCGCTTGACAAAGGCTGAGCATCCGTTCGCGGCCACGCCGTGAACCACACCAGCACCCAATGAAAACAACACGCCAGACCTCCCATCATGCCGATACCTCCGCCAGTGCCGCCTAACCCATAACACGCCAGGCACACGCTTCCGAAACGGTGCCAACCACCACCCCTCAGCCAAGGCCGCTGCATCTCTACACGCGCTTCTTTGCCGCACGTTGCCATGATGTCGATGCCATGATCGAGATGCTCGAGCTTTATGGTGAGGCGAAGCGCTGGCGCTTGGAGCAAGCGGCCTCAAAAAAAGGAGGCAAAACGACCAAAGGGCGCCTCTGGAAACCTCATTTCCCCGAGGCAGCACTTTCGAGAGAGTGAATGATGCGCCATGTAAAGGGGCATGAACCGCTATCGCAGGACCGAACGAGGAGGAGGACTCTTCAGCGCCATCGAACACGAGCAGGCCGTCGCCGCGCGGACCGTCGGCATCCTCAAGCTGCGCGACATCATCCCGTGGGAGAGCTTCCGTCCGCTGCTCGAAGACCTCACCGGCTACGCCACACGGGACTGGAAGAAGGGCGGCAAGCCCCCCTTCGACCCCGTGCTCATGTTCAAAGTGCTCGTGCTGCAGAGATTCCACGGGCTGGGCGACGACGCCACCGAGGAGCAAATCTTCGACCGCACCAGTTTTAAAGCCTTCCTCGGCCTGCGCATCGGCGACGACATCCCGGACGCCAAGACGATCTGGGACTTCAAGCAGCGCATTGAGCAGGACGGACGCGAAGGCGGGCGCAAGCTCTTCGAAGCCTTCGGCCTGATCCTGGAAGGCAAAGGCATCATCGCGCACGAAGGCAGCATCATTGACGCCAGCTTCACCGAGGCCCCGCGCCAGCGTAACAACCGCGAGCAGAACCAGAGCATCAAAGACGGCAAGAGGCCCGAAGAGTTCGACGCCAACCCCGCCGTGGGCCGCCAGAAAGACAGCGAGGCACGCTGGACGAAGAAGAACAACGAGTCGCACTACGGGTGGAAGAACCATGTGAAGGCTGATTTAAAGACCAAGCTCATCCTCAAAGCCACCACCACGCCCGCCAGCGTGCATGACAGCCAGGTGTTCGAGGAACTGCTTGATGACAAAGACCAGGCCGTGCTCGCCGACAGCGCCTATCACAGCGCCGAGCACGAGGCCTGCTTGATCCAGGTCAACGCGCAGGAGTTCCTCATGCGCAAAGCCACGCGTGGACACCCCTTGAGCGAAGCCGAGCAGCAGACCAATCACCGGATCAACCGGATGCGAGTGCGGGTGGAGCACATCTTCGCGCGAATCGCCCAGATGGGAGGCGACCTGTGTCGCAGCATCGGACTCAAGCGAGCCACGCAGCACAACCACCTCAGCAACCTGGTCTATAACATGGACCGCTATGCCTGCTTGATCGGATAACGCCCGCAGAACCCAACAAAAAGAGACCCGACAGACCCCGTCGCGCCCAAACAAGCCCCCTCAAACCGACAATCCTCCAGAACAGAGCTCGCCTGTCACGATCTGGACAGTGATAAGCCGGTCAAAAAATCGCCTTTTTTGCCTGCCAAACCCCGACTTGTTGCAACACCCCCCTATCCAGAGGTGCCCCAAACACCTTCGTCTGCGTTCGGTGGAGGATCACGCACAGGCGGCATCCGTGCTTGAAGACAAGCGAGCGTCTTTGGATGCCCGGTCGAGTCTGCTCGAATCCTCCACAGAATTGATCCAGCGGATGCTCAAAGGAGACTCATCGGCTGCGGTGGCATTGCTTCGCACGGCGGAGCAGATCACCTCAGTTCTTGAAATCTGTTATCGGAGGAGTCCGGAACTCTTTGAGAGTCAGGCC
Source organism: Verrucomicrobiaceae bacterium (assembly GCA_015075365.1). GTDB lineage: Bacteria > Verrucomicrobiota > Verrucomicrobiia > Verrucomicrobiales > Verrucomicrobiaceae > Prosthecobacter. The sequence goes on along the minus strand of JABTUN010000001.1, from coordinate 493,429 downwards.
GCGTTCTCGGATAGGTTGCCTGTGATCGCGTCCTTGCGTCCCGGCTGGTCTGCCAGAGCCAAAGACTGCATGAAGTCGGTCCATCTGGGCTCGCGCAGGATCAGCAGCCACTTCAAACGCAGTGCCTATAAAACGAGGTGCCGCCCGTGCCGAGCGTGGGCAACGTGGGCGCTTGAAGTGCCCGAACTGAACCGGGCGAACGTCGTCTATTGGCAGGAAATCGGACCTTTTCTTCAGGCTGGTAACAGGCCGCTTCGTAATCTTGTGCTGCCGCCCCTTGGGCGGTGAAGTCCTGGGAACTGCCGGAGCTTTCCAAGCAAACCCTGCCCGAATGGTCGCTGCTGGCCCGTGAGATGATCCGCGATCAGGTTACCGAGTTTCAAGAGCTGCCTGAATTCAGAGCCGAGGTGACGAAGATCAAAGGTCGAACGACTCTTCGTGATGATGTGGCCAAAGGGAAGCCTTTGAAGGGAACTTTGCAAACAGCCCTCCTGGACAAGATCGCCAATGCCATGCGTTCCGTCGTGGTTTAAAAGTGCTCGGATTTTCGAGCGGTTCTTCGTGTAGGACCGGCAGGCGCGGCAGTGCTTTACATTCGGAGCCATGATCCACCTGAAATCCGACGCCATCCAGGCGGTTGACTACGAGCCCGACAGCCGCCGCCTCCACATCTGGTTCACCTCTGGCGACCAGCGCTACACCTACTACCGCGTGCCGGAGAGCCTCTTTGAGAGGCTGATCCGCGCCGCCTCGCCGGGAATCTTCTTCAATGAACACATCCGCGGCAACTACTCCCTCTGATCGATGAAAACACGCAACGGCAAGATCGCGCGGATGCCCAAGGCCATCCGCGATCGGCTCAATCAACGCCTCGCCGACGGCGAGTCCGGTGAAACCCTGCTCCGCTGGCTGCACACTCTGCCGGAGGTGCTGGAAGTGCTCGTGCGCGACTTTGATGGCCGCCCCATCCTGAAGCAGAACCTCTCGGAATGGCGGCAGGGCGGCTTCCGCGAGTGGGAGGCACGCCAGGAGCGGCTGGCCCAGCTCCGCCTCCTTTCCGACGAGGCGGATGACGTGGAGGCAGCCTCCCCCCGTCTGCCGGATCGCATGGCGGCGCTGCTGGCCGGGCGCTTTGCCAGCGTCATCGCCTCCACCATGCAGGTGAAGGACTGGAGCAAGCCGCGCCACCGTGCCCAACTGATGGAACTGAACGAGGCCGTGGCCACGCTGCGCCGCTTTGACCAGGGCGCGGCACGTCTCAAGCTGGAGTGCGAGCAGCTCGAAATCAAAAAGGCGGAACTGCAACTCGCCCAGGAGGCGCAGACGAAGCGCACGCATGAGCAGTGGCGGGAGTGGGCACGGGCCTTCATTCGTGCAAACCGCGCTCAAAACGCGACCAACCCTAAAGAAGCGCTGCGCGAGTACCTCACCCTCCTCTATGGTCATGCGGATGAGCAGCTCATCGAGGAGGAACGCATCAAATACCACGCCAAGGCCGGCATTCCGATCATGCCGAAGGATGCCACCTTGCTCGAAAGGACCGAGGCTTGGTTGAAGCCTGCTCCTTCCGAAGAGGCGGCTGCCGCCTCCGCGAAAGGCAGCGCTGGAGCGCAAAATCCGCCGCCCGCATCGAAGGAGAGTCAAACCCAGTCAAACCTGGTCAAACCAACCTGCGCCCCGCCAGTTTCCACCGATGCCGCTGGCCTTTCAAAGGCCGACGAGGACCTCGTCGAGGATCAGAAGCCCATCGCCAAAGAGAATGCTCTCGAACCTCCTGAGGAAAGTCCGGGGGGCAATTCGCTGGAGCCCGATGTCCTCCGTTCCGAACATGTCACCGTGCTGCTGGACCCACCATCACGCCTGAAGCTGGGTGGTTTATGTTAGCCTGCTCCTCACAACGGCCGCTCGTAGATGCGCTGGAAGGTGTTTTCGCGGTTCAGCGGGTCGATGATGGTGATGCCGTCGTCGCCGAAGCGGGCGGTGACGGGGGCTCCTTTGCCCTCGCTGAGGTAGTGGAAGTTCAAATCACGCACCTTGGCGGCGGCATCGACGATGGCGCAGGTGATGCGGGCTTCCTCGGCGGTCGGGTAGAGATGCGCGACGGCGTCGCGGCTGGCACCGGCGAATTTGACATCGCAGATGGCGACGAGGGCCACGGTGAGGCTGTCCACGCCGTAGCCGATGTAGGCCTTGGTTCCGTCGGCACGCAGCACATCGCGGGTGAAGTGGTTGTTGCTCGTGCGGGAGCCGCCGCCGGCATTCCACCAGCGGAAGCCGCGGTATTGCTGGTCGCTCTCCACCTTGCCATCGGCACCGACGATTTCGTGGCCCTGGTTCACGGGGCCTTCGAAGTCGGCGGGGGTGATCCAGTTGTTGTGGAAGTTGATGCTCATGCCGTTGTCGAAATCGACACGGACCTGCACGGCGTCGTAGGCGTTGATGCCATCGCGCACGAGACGCTTCTTCTGGCCGACGGCGGTGAGGCTGACGGGCTTCGATTTGTAGTAGCTGAAGATGAGGTCGGTCCAGTGCGGGCCGACGTAGCTGAAGGGATCGCTGCTCTCGACCCACTTGAAGGTGCTGGTGGAAACCTCCAGCGGCTCTTCGAGGTAGGCGGTGCCGTAAAGCGGCGCGCCGATGCGGTTCTGGATGTCGTCGCGGATGCGGAGGTGGTCGGGGTCGTAGCGTTTGTGCATGTCCACGCCGACGATGAGGTTCTTCGCCTTGGCGGCGTCGATGATCTCATCCGCTTCGAGAGTGGAGAGGCACATCGGCTTCTCCGTGAGCACATGCACGCCTGCTTTGAGTGCCGCGAGCACCGGGGCGGTGTGGAGATGATCCGGCGTGGCCACGGCCATCACATCGAGATCGGGGAAAGCCTTCAAAATGTCGTTCCAAGGCTCCTCACCGTGATAACAGCGCGGTTCATGCCCGGTGAGGCTTTTGAAGAACGCGGCCGATTTCTTCGCCGAGGCCTCCGAACGCGTCGCCACGGCCACGAGGTCAAACTTCACCGGCGCGAGGTCGCGCGAGTATTTGTCCAGCCCCACGCGGGCGAGCTGCCCGGCGATGCCGAAGCGCTGGAGGTCCGCGTAGGCACGCAGATGGACATCCCCGCCGAACATGCCGGCACCGACGAGAGCGAGTTTGATGGTTTTTTCAGCCATAGACGATCACAGAAGCCACCGGGGCAGGGGAGGCAAGGCTGGAGCGTGGTATGGGCGTGCCGGGATTTGGTACAAATTGACACAAGGACCTGCCTCCAGGTGGCAAGTTCAAAGAACCTGACACTCCTCTTAAAAAAATGTTGCGACTCACAAAGCCATTTTGGTAACAAGCGAAAGAACAACGGGTAAATAGTCACAGTCAGGCTTCAGGTGGATATGACAGCATAACCGCCTGCGCCCCTACAAAGTCTCCAGAATATTTTTGCCGGAATTCCACTTTCCAGACTCCTTTCAACCTCTGCTAACCATGAAATCAAGCGCCTGCGCCCTCCTTAAGTTCGCCGTCACCCTTTGTGGGTTGATGCTCCTGCTGCTGATTGTTGTGCTATTCCGCGCACATGAGTCACGGGATGAGAAAGACACTCCGTCAACAGCCTCTCATGAAAAAACTGGGAAAACTGTGGCGGCCTTGCCAGCGCCTGTTGCAAGCATGGACGGCGGAGCTGAGCCTCCGCAAGAATCTGTGGCGGCGGGCGACAACGAGGGCGCTCCAAAGAACGGCCATCCCGCCACAGCCAAGGTGGAAGACCGCTATGCCACAGCCGTGGTGCTGGATGAGCGGGAGGAGAAAGCGGAGTTCGCGGGCAGGCCGGTGATTCGCCGCCTCCGGCTTGTGAGGGATGATTCGTTCAAGTACCCGCTGCTGAGGGTGGAGGATGATTTCAGCGAGGAATCCGGTGCCCGTGTGCTGGTGAACCAGACGGCGATGGTGGCGGATCATGTGATGGTGACGGTGAAGGATGCGAAAACGAATGGAGCCGCTCTGGAGGAGCAGTTGAAGTCCCTGGGAGCGTCGGTGCGCCGGAAGATGCCTGCCTCCGGGGTGTGGCTGGTGGCTTATCCTGACCCCAACCTGGACACGGTGACACAGGCACGGGAAGCGCTGGGAAAGATGGCATCACTGGTGCGCTATACCGATCCTGACTACATCGCGCATGCCTCTGTGATTCCGAATGATTCGAGCTTCGGCAACTTATGGGGGATGCATAACACGGGCCAGTCAGCGGGAACGGCGGACGCGGACATTGATGCTCCCGAGGCCTGGGACATGCACACGGGCAGCGCTGCGGTGAAAGTGGGGGTGATTGACACCGGGATCGACCACACGCATCCTGACTTGGCGGCGAACATGTGGACGAATCCCAACGAGGTCGCTGGCAACGGGATCGACGACGATGGAAACGGTTATGTGGATGACGTTCGCGGCTGGGACTTCGTGAACAACGACAACATCGCCATGGATGACAACGATCACGGGACTCATTGCGCAGGGACGATTGGGGGCGCCGGGAACAACGGGCAAGGCGTGGCAGGTGTGTGCTGGACGGTGTCGTTGATTCCCCTGAAGTTTCTCAACGCGGGCGGCAGCGGAGCCACCTCGGATGCCGTGGAGGCGGTGGCCTATGGAAATCTCATCGGCCTGCATATGACCTCGAATTCCTGGGGCGGCGGCGGCTTCAATCAAGCGCTAAAGGACCAGATCGACGCCGCCCACACGGCCGGCATCCTGTTTGTGGCCGCTGCCGGGAACAGCAACTCCAACAATGATGTGGTGCAGAACTATCCGTCGAACTACGACTCACCCTGTGTGCTCGCGGTGGCCTCCACGGCCCGGACTGATGGGAAGTCATCTTTTTCGAGCTATGGGCTGACCACTGTGGAACTGGGCGCGCCGGGCAGCGACATCTACAGCACCGTTCCCGGCGGCGGTTACGCCAGCTTTAGCGGCACCTCGATGGCGACGCCGCATGTTTCGGGGGCCTGCGCCTTGCTCAAGGCGTTCAAGCCTTCTCTCACCCACATGGAGATCAAGGACGTCATCATGGCCTCGGTGGATGTGACGCCTGCGATGACCGGCATCACGGTGACTGGTGGAAGGCTGAATGTTCACAAGGCGCTCTTGATGCTGGATGATCTGACTGTCTCTCCCAGCGTGATCATGGTGGCGAAGGGCTCTGTCGGCGGTCCTTTCACACCCACGCTGCAAACCTACACCCTCACCAACACGGATGCGACCACGCCGCTGAACTGGACGGCCGCGCCCGGAGCCCCTTGGATCAGCGTTTCCCCGGCGGAGGGCACGCTGGCGGCCGGAGCCTCGACGACGGTCTCGCTTGCCTTCAATGACGCGGTGAATGCTCTCCCGGCGGCGACGCATGCCGGCTCCGCCATTTTCACGAACACAACCAGCGGCGTGTCCATCACCCGCGGTGTGAGCCTGGCGGTGGGGCAGGTGGATCATTTCACCGAGCTGTTCACTTCCAACAATGACACGGACAATCAGAGCTGGCTCTTCACGCCCGATGGCTCGGACAGCTTTTACTCCGTTTTGCGCACCGCCGGAGTGACGACATTTCCGACCGACCCCACAGCGGGCACGAACCTGACATTGAGTGATGACTCCTTCAGCGAAGTGACTCCTGGCGGCGGGCGAGTGATAAGCCTCTACGGCGTCGATTATCCATCCTTTTTCGTGAGCAGTAACGGGAACCTGACCTTCGGAACAAGTGACTCTCTCCTTTCCGAGTCGTTGGAGAATCATTTTCTCAGACCTCGCATCGCCGCGCTTTTCGACGATTTGAATCCTGCAACAGGAGGCGGGAGGGTGTCATGGCTGCCATTGGCGGACCGCGTGGCGGTGACCTATGAAAACATCCCGCAATATAGTGGCACGGATTCGAACAGCTTTCAGATCGAGCTTTTCACCGATGGCCGGATCCGTATCACCTGCCTGGGCATCGCTGCCACGGACGGTTTGATCGGTCTTTCGCGTGGTCTGGGGGTGCCCAGTGGCTTTGTGAGCAGTGATTTTAACAGCTATCCGACGACGCCGCCACCTCCGGTGCTTCGTGTGACGGTGCCAGGCTCAGTGACAGAAGGCGCGGGCGTGCTCGCAGGGCAGGGGACTGTGACGCTGCCTGCTGCGGCTACTGCTGACACGGTGGTCACCCTGAGTTCTTCAAACCTCGGCGAACTGACTGTGCCTGCTTCTGTGACGGTGCTGTCAGGGCAGACAAGCGCCACTTTTGACATCACCGTGATTGATGACGCATTGCTGGACGGCACCCGCGTGGCGGTGATCTCCGCCAACAGCAGCGGATACGTCAGCGCTGGCGGCGCTGTGGCTGTCCAGGACAATGATGGCACCGCAGTGATCACGCTAACCGCGCCTGCGAGCGTGACCGAGGGCGTGGGCACGGTGCAAGGCACGGTTTCGCTCAGCTTCACGCCCACGGTGGCGGTGACAGTGGGGATTTCCAGCAGCGATCCCACGGCGGTGACGGTGCCGGGAGGCGTGGTCATCCCGGCGGGACAGAATTCCACAGCCTTTGCGATCGAGGTGGTGAACGATACGAAGATCGACGGGCTGCAAAGCGCCACCATCACCGCCAGCGTGGCGGGCTGGACAGGAGGTACGGCGGATGTTGCCGTGCTCGACAATGAAACCACGAATCTCGCGATCACTCTTCCCGCCACGGTGACGGAGGGGGCATCGGGAACGGCCACGGTCTCCATCTCAGGAACCTTGCCCGCGCCGCTGGTCGTGACACCAGTGTCAGATACCACCACACGCCTCACCGTGCCGGCCACGGTGACCATTCCGGCCGGATCGACCTCCGCCACCTTCACACTCACAGCGCCGAACAACACACTCACTGACGGCAGTGCCATCGTGAACGTGGCCGTGAGCGCCGCAGGTTTTACGGGCACGAACGCGAACACGACGGTGCTGGACAATGACCTGCACCACTTTGTGTGGAACACGATCGCGGCCACCCAGACCCGCGGCGTGCCTTTTAGTGTCACGATCACCGCGAAGGATGTGAACGAGGTCACCATCGCCAGCTACACCTCGCCCGCGACGCTTTCGGCGGCGGGCACCGGAGGAGCCCTGACGATGACGCCCACGACCACCGGAGCGTTCACGTCCGGTGTATGGACGGGCAATGTCACGGTGAACACTTTTGACCCTGCCGTCGTGCTGACAGCGACGAATGCGGGCAAGACTGGCGTGAGCAATACCTTTAATGTCACCACGGGATCCCTCGCCAGCTTTACCTGGGACACGCAGGCAGGCCGCATCCGTGGAGCCAACGTCAATGCCACGGTCACCGCGCGTGACCTGGGCGGAAACACGGTCACGGGTTTTAACGGGACGGCCAGTTTGAGCGGTTATATTCCGAACCCGGCCCATCCTGGCATTGTGATCACCGAATTGAACCCTGACACGCCCGACGCGGTGGAGTTCACCAACGTTAGCGGCGGCAGCGTGAACATCGGCGGCTGGACGCTGCACTTTTATGATTTTGACACGGGTGGAACCAGCTCGAAGAGCATCACCATCCCCGCAGGCACAAGCTGCGCGCCTGGACAGGTGTTCCGCGTGACGGAGTTCGGGACGGCTCCAGGCACTTTCCCGAACCTCAACGCGGGGGTGAATCTCAACTGGACGTCAGCCGCAGGCTCACCCACCGCCGTTCTGGTGCGGGATTCTTCCGGTAATCTGGTGGATTTCATGTGCGCGGCCGGGTTGCAGGCCTCGGCGATCACCTCCCCGGTGACGATCCCGGCGGAGCACTGGAGCGGAGCAGCCATCACCGCGCCGAGCAACAGCCTGCACACCTATCTGCGAACGGGCGGCGTGGATACGCAAACCGCCGCTGACTGGGCGAGGAATACGAACAGCATGGGAACGCTGAACAGCGGCCTTGTGCTGCCCTTCCCTGCCACCGTGTTCCCGGTCACCATCACTCCGTTGGCTACGAGCAGCTTCACCGCAGGTGTCTGGTCTGGCAGCATGACGGTGCTGCAAACAGCCTCCCAGATGCGCTTCCGAGCCGACAGCGGCACTTCGACAGGTGTCAGCAATCCGTTTGATGTGACCGGCACCCTGAGCCTGGGCCTTCCACCAAGCGCGGCGGAGGGGGATGCGCCAGTCACGGCCACGCTTGCTGTCTCACATGCGCCAGCGGGGCCTCTGGTCTTCACCCTCTCCAGCAGTGATCCGACGGCTGCGACGGTGCCTGCAACAGTCACGCTGCCCGCCGGCGAGACGAGTGTGACTTTCCCGGTGACCATCGTGGATGACACGGCCATCGACGGAACCCAGGCGACGACTGTCACCGCGCAACTCCCTGGATGGACCAACGCCACGGCAAGTCTCAGCGTGCTCGACAATGAGACGCTTTCGCTGGCCTTGTTCCTGCCCGTGGTCATCACGGAGGGATCCACGGTCACCGGCACCGTTTCCGCCTCCGGTGCCGTGGCCTCTGATCTGGTGGTGACGCTCACGTCAGACTCCGTCTCCCGCCTCACCGTGCCCGCCACCGTGACCATCGCCAGCGGCACTTCTTCGACGACGTTTAACGTGGTGGCGGTGGAAAATGCTCTCTCGGACGGTTCCGCCTCGGTCACGGTCTCAGCCGGTGCTGCGGGGTATGCAGGGGCTGGCTCGACGGTCTCAGTGAGGGACAATGATGTGCATCATTTCGGCTTTGCGGCGGTTCCATCCCCGCAGACGAAGGGCGTGCCGTTCTCGGTGTCGGTCACGGCCTATGATCTGGCGAATAATGTGCTCACCAGCTACAGCGGTGCGCCGGCCCTGGTGGCGGCGGGCGCTGGTGGCGGCGTGGTGATCTCTCCCACGAACGTAAACGGCTTCGTCAACGGGGTCTGGACGGGCCAGGTGACGGCTTTCAACACGGACACGGGCGTGGTGCTCTCCGTGAACGACGGCCTGGGGCACGCGGGAGACAGCGACGCCTTTGATGTGATGAATCCCACCAGCGTGCTGACCGTCGTCGAACCGATGACACCGCAGACCTTGCAGCCCGGTCAGAATCCGCGTGCGCAACTCGTTGTGGGGCCGGACGGAGCTTTGTATGGCACGACGGTTTCCGGCGGTGCCAGCAACCAGGGTTCCATTTTCAAGATCACCACCGCAGGCGTGGTGACGACGCTGGCAAACTTTTATGGCTACAACGGCATGGCTCCGAACGCCGGGCTCATCCTGGCCAGTGACGGCCATTTCTACGGCACCACGACCTCCGGCGGAGCGAACAATCTCGGCACGGTGTTCCGGATGACGCCATCAGGCACGCTGACCACGCTGGCTCATCTCACCACGGCGACCGGTGGCGCCCCGCGGGCACCGCTGATGCAGGCGCTGGATGGCCATTTCTACGGCACCACTTCTGCGAATGGCAACGGCAGCGGAACGATCTTCCGCATGACCTCCTCCGGCGTGATCACTGTGCTGGTGAATTTTTCCGGCACCTCGGGTTCCTTCCTGGGTTCCTCCTGCCAGGCCGGACTCATCCAGGCCGCTGATGGCAACCTCTACGGCGTGACCTCCACCGGTGGCAACGGGGGGGGCTTTGGCACCATCTTCAGAGTGACCACGAGCGGCACATTCACCTCCTTGAGAAGCTTCACGGGCACCACCGGGGCCACGCTGGGCTCAGCGCCGCTCGCCGCGCTGGTGCAGGCATCGGACGGTGCGCTTTATGGAACGACCAATGTGGGCGGGACTGGCAATTTCGGAACCATCTTCAAGATCACCACCGCCGGCACTTTCACGAACCTGCTCAGCTTCACCGGGACCACCGGGGCCAATCTGGGAACCAATCCTCAGAGTGCTCTCGTGCAGTGGGCCACGGACGGGGCGCTCTACGGCATGACCGTCTCCGGTGGCGTAAACAATAATGGCACGCTGTTCAAGGTGACGACCGCCGGGGCGCTGACCACGGTCCGCAGTCTGTCCTCCACGGCTGATGGGGCGAATCCATACGGTGCGCTGACACTGCACAGCGACGGCAGTTTTTACGCGACCTGCAACGGCGGGGGAAGCTCACAGGTCCGCGGCGCGGTGATCAAGCTCACGCCCTCCACCGGCACGAACACCTTCAGCCGCATCTACAGCTTCTTCATCAGCCCGCCGATGTTCCGCAATATGATCCTCGGCAGCGATGGTAACTTTTATAGTGGTCAGTCATTCGGTGCTGCGGGACTTGGCGCCCTGGTCAAGATGACGCCGGCGGGCACGCTGAGCCAGTTGACGAGCTTCACCTCAAACAACTTTGCCGGGCCTTACCTGCTCCAGGGTAGCGATGGCAGTCTTTATGGCTCCATGCCGACGGAGACCACTTCCGGGGAAATCTTCAAGATCGACAACTCCGGCACCAAGACGGTGCTTGCCACGCTCACGGGCACAGCAGGCTCGTTTCCGGGAGCGACCATCATCCACGGCATGATCCAGGCCAGTGATGGAAATCTATACGGGGTGACTTCTGGCGGCGGGACAGGCGGCGGCTTTGGCACGATGTTTCAAGTCACTCCCGCAGGTGTCTTCACCTCGCTGGTTTCGTTCACCGGGAACTCCGGGGCCAATCCAGGAAACTCTCCCCAAACACGTCTGGTCGAGGATTCCAACGGGGATCTTTGGGGGACCACCGCCTCTGGCGGTTCATTTGGCATTGGAACCGTGTTCAAGGTGTCCAAAAGTGGCGCTTTCACCAGTCTGGTGCAGTTCACCGGCAGCACGGGGGCTTTCCCGGGCGCAAACCCGAACTCGAACTTGCTGCTCGCCAGTGACGGAAACTTCTATGGCACGACGAACGGCGGCGGGACGGGAGGTCTTGGCACGGTTTTCCGGGTGACACCGGATGGCACCTTTACCTCGTTGGTGAGCTTCACCGGATCAGGCGGGGCGTTCCCTGGCACCACGCCCAGCAGCAGGCTGGTTCAGGGCACGGACGGCCATCTCTACGGCACGACGACAGGAGGCGGTACCGGATCCGGCACGGTTTACCGGGTGGCGCTGCCTTCGGGGGCCTTCACCTCCCTCGTCCAGTTTAGCGGCAACACGGGAGCCACGCCCGGGGGCTCGCCGCACGCCACGCTGCTCCAGGCGGCTGACGGCTATTTCTACGGCACGACGACATTTGGAGGGTTTTACGGACTCGGGACTGTGTTCCGGGTGAACGCATCGGGTGCCTTTCAAAGCCTTTATGCGTTCGGAACCAACAACGACGGCGGTTCTCCGAACATCAATGGCAGCAGCTCGTTCTCCGACTCGTTCCGGCTGCTGACCGGTCCGGACGGCTATCTGTATGGAGCCAATGCCTCCACAATCTTCCGTGTCCATCAACAGCCTGCCATCCAGGCCGTCTCAGTCAGCGGGGTGGATCCCACCTCGGCCACGCTAAACGGGATCGTGCTGCCAAACCAGGATGCCGCCGGTGTGTACTTTCAGTATGGCCTCTCGTCTTCCTTTGGCTCGCAGACGGTGCCACAGAACATCGCGGCGGGAACGGAGCCAGTGGCGGTGAACGCGGCCCTGACCGGTCTCCAATCAGGGGCGGTTTACTACTGGCGCATGGTCACGGTGACCTCACAGGGCAGCTTCTACTCGGCGGTGCAGTCCTTTGCCACGCCAGGGGCTCCGCTGGCGATCACCGGTTCGTGGGTGAACGCAGGCCAGACGAGCATCACGCTTGATGGCACGGTCAATCCGCTGGGCAGCAGCACGGATTGGTATTTTGAATATGGCACCACCACGGCCTACGGCTCGCAGACGGCCACGCAGAATGCAGGAGCGGGTATCGCCAATGTGCTGGTGAACTCCACGATCACCGGCCTGCTGCCTGGCACCACCTACCAGGTGCGGCTGGTTGCCACGAATGCCACCGGGACATCTTTCGGGGACGCCCAGGCCATCACCACGCTTCCAGTGTCCACGGCGGTGCTCCAGCCCCAGGCCCAGTTCATCAATACCGGCACCGCGCCTCTGGCCGGGCTCTACAAAGCTCCAGATGGTCAGATCTATGGCACCACGAACTCAGGCGGCACCTATGGAAGCGCGGGAACCGTTTTCCGTGTCTCGCAAGGCGGTTCACTGACCACTGTGGCCAACCTCTACAGCACTGGAAACGGGTTCGGCGGCGGCAGTGCGCCTCAGTCCAGGCTGGTGCAGGCCGGGGACGGCAACTTCTATGGCACCACCAACGACGGCGGCACCACGTCCAACTACGGCACGATCTTCCGCCTGGCACCTGATGGCCAGATGACGGTGCTCGTACGGTTCAATAGCACCGGCACCCCACGCGGAGCGGACCCTTCGTGTGGTCTCACCTTGGGTCCGGATGGCAGTTTGTATGGTGTGACGCAGGGGGGCGGCAGCAGTTCGTTAGGCACGGTGTTCAAGGTGACGACCTCCGGCGTGCTCAGCACCTTGGTCAACTTCACCGGGACGACCGGCACGGCTTTGGGCTCCAGCCCGCGGGCCAGTCTCGTGCTCGCCAGTGACGGGAATTTTTATGGAACCACGGCCACAGGAGGAACTGGAGGCTTTGGCACCATTTTCCGTCTCACACCTGCCGGAGTCCTCACCACCCTGGTGCAGTTTACGGGCACCGCCGGCACCTTCCCGGGTGCGACGCCTACCGCGAGCCTGATCCAAGGGGCAGACGGACATCTTTACGGCACCACCGCCACCGGTGGGGCGAACAATCTTGGGACCGTTTTCCAAGTCACTCTGGGCGCGGGCTTCACCTCGCTGGTTTCCTTCAGCGGCACGACGGGTTCCGCCTTGGGCAGCAGCCCGAAAGGCGCTCTCGCGCAGCTTGCGGACGGCACGCTCTACGGCACCACACAAACGGGTGGGTTGAACAACCTGGGCACCGTCTTCTCCATCACCCCCGCAGGCCTGTTGACGACCTTGATCAGCTTCAGCGGCACCACCGGCACGCTTTTGGGATCGAGTCCTCAGGGCGAACTGGTCGAGGGAACCGATGGTGCCTTGTATGGCACCACCAATGGCGGTGGCTTGAACAACAACGGCACGATCTTCAAGATCACCCCGCAGGGACTTCTCACCACTCTCGTCCATCTCAGTGCCGCGCCCAATCTCGGCCGCCTGGCCCAGGGTGGCGATGGCAGGTTCTTTGGTGCCACGCTGGGTGGCGGTGGTGCGGTGGGAGCCGGCACTTTGCAGGCCGGACTGCCCGGTGAGGCACCTGTCCGCCTCGCCACACTGAGTCCCGTCTCCGGCACCACGGCCCTGAATGCCCGTGCGGGTCTTTTCGCCGGACCTGACGGCAACTTCTACGGAACCACCGCCGCAGGTGGTGCGATCAACCTCGGCTCTGTCTTCAAACTCACTCCTGCGGGCGTCCTCACCACACTCATCAGCTTCACTGGAAACTCCGGGGCCAATCCCGGCTCCGGTCCTCAGGCACCGCTCATTTTGGGGGCGGACGGGAATTACCTCGGCACGACCAGCGGCGGTGGCACGGGTGGTTTCGGTTCCGTTTTCCGAATGACTCCCGCCGGCGTGCAGACCACCCTCATCAGTTTCACTGGCACGACCGGGGCCAATTTGGGCTCCAGCCCGCAGGCACCGCTGCTCCTCGCCTCGGATGGCAACTACTATGGTACGACCACGGCGGGCGGCTCCACGGGGTTCGGCACCGTCTTCCGCCTCACCCCGGCAGGCGCATTGACCACGCTGGCCACCTTCTCAGGCACGCTTGGCACCACGCTTGGCAGCAGCCCTTCCGGCCTGTTGGTTCAGGGGGCGGATGGTGCGATCTACGGCACCACGAACGGAGGAGGACTTTCGAGTGCCGGCACCGTGTTTCGGATCACCACCGGCGGGGTGCTCACGACGCTTGCCAGCTTCACGGGTAACGCGGGCGATCAGCCCGGCTCCGGCCCGGTGGGTGGTTTGCAGGCTGCGCCGGACGGCTGCTTTTATGGGCTGACCTCGGCAGGCGGTGCTTATGGTCTGGGGACGGTGTTTCGCGTCGCTCCCGATGGCTCGGTGACCTCGCTTCACGCCTTCAGCGGCCGTCAGGATGGGGTCTCTCCGGCGCAGGGCCTCGCTTTGGGAGCCGATGGTTATCTCTACGGTGGCAATGGCACCGCGTTCTTCCGCCTGCGCCAGCCGCCGGTGGTGCTCGCGTCGCCAGCCAGCCTGATCACGGAATCCACGGCCACCTTGAACGGCTCGATCACCGGGGAAACGCACAGCGGCACGGTGCAGTTCGAGTATGGAGAAACGCCTGCCTATGGGAACAGCACCCCGGCGGTGAACTTCAGCCCAGGCACAGCGGCCGAAACGGTCTTCGCGCCTCTGGTGGATCTTCAGCCTTACCAGACCTACCACTACCGCCTCGTCGCCACGACCGCCGCCGGGGTGTTTGCCAGCCCGAACCGGACTTTCACGACGTCTTCGAATGCCACGTTTGACACCCCGGACGATGTCCCTGTGGTCAGCGATGGCTTTGACGCCTCCGGCCGGCCCCTCAGCCTCACGCTGGGCTTTGCACCCACACAGGGGACATTGCTCACCTTGGTGAACAACACGGGCTTCACCCCCGTACGGGGTGCCTTTAGTGGCCTGCCGGAAGGTGGCACCGTGAGTGTCAGCTTTGGCGGCCAATCTTACCTCTTCCAGATCACTTACGCAGGGGGGGACGGCAACGACATCACTCTCGAACTCGTCACCCAGTCCATCACCTTCCCGTCCATCCCGGCGAAACGCACCACGGATGCTCCTTTTGCCCTCGCCGCCACGGCCAGCAGCGGTCTGCCGGTCAGTTACGAGATCACCGCAGGTGCTGCCTCGGCCACTTTATCAGGAAACACGGTCACCTTGACCGGCACTCCAGGCACGGTGACGATTAGAGCCTCACAAGCTGGCGATGGAGGTGCCTATGGATCTGCCAAACCGGTCACACAGACCTTTGTGGTTCTCTCCACCCCGGCCTACACCCACATCAGCAGCAGCAAAGGGGCTAGCTCAGTCATCGCCCGCCGGGCGGATGGCACTCTCTGGGCCTGGGGGCAGAACAGCGATGGACAACTCGGTCTCGGCAATATTTCCACCCAATGGGTGCCGGTGCAGGTCGGAACCGCCACCGATTGGGCTCAGGTCAGCAACGGCGGCTACCACAGCGTCGCGGTGCGTGGCAACGGCACCCTTTGGGCTGCTGGAGACAATTTTTACGGCCAGATCGGAGATGGAACCACGACGGATCGCACGTCGTTCGTCCAGGTAGGCACGGCCACCAACTGGCTCGTGGCCGTGGCGGGGCTTTACCATACCCTGGCCATCAAAACAGACGGAACTCTGTGGGCATGGGGCTACAACAGTGACGGCCAGCTCGGTCAGGGAACCACAGGCACCACGGCCAACAGCACCCCGCTCCAGGTCGGGACATTGAACACATGGTCTGCCGTCGCCGCTGGTGCCTACCACAGCCTCGCTCGCAGGCAGGACGGCACCTTCTGGGCCTTCGGTGACAATCTTTACGGCCAGATTGGCAACGGCAGCACGACCGATGCCACCTCCCCGGTTCAGATCGCGACCATGACGAACTGCACCAGCTTCACTGCCGGCTACTATTTCTCCGCCGCCGTTCGTGCGGACGGAACTTTGTGGACCTGGGGACGTAATCTTTTCGGCCAGATCGGCGACGGCACACTGCTCAACCGCACCTCCCCCATCCAGGTGGGCACGGCCACAAACTGGCAGCAGGTGCGTGCTGGTGCCGATCATGTGCTGGCCGTGCGCACAGGCGGCACCCTCTGGGCCTGGGGACGTAATCTCAACGGCCAGCTCGGTCAGGGCTACACCCGGACAGACGCCGCTGGCAACGTGCCTGTGCAAGTGGGAGTCTCGGATGGCTGGCAGATCATCGCTCCTGGACATGCGGCCAATGTCGCCATGAAGGCGGATGGCACCCTTTGGAGCTGGGGCGAAAATGGCAGCGGCCAGCTCGGCTACCGTGGGCATTTGCTCAAACCGGTGGCCGCGCAGTTTGGACCCGTGGCTGATGCGGCGGCGGGGGACGGCCATGGAGCCATTCTGCGGCAGGACGGGACCCTCTGGACCTTCGGGAATAATGGTAATGGTCAGCTCGGCAATGGTCTGAGTGATTCAGCACAGCGTCCCGTTCCCTCCCAACCCCAGCCCGGCACGCAGTGGCTCAGCATTGCCACAGGCGGTCTCCACACAGCGGCGGTCCGGGGTGACGGCACTCTTTGGACCTGGGGGGCCAATGGCGATGGCCAGCTCGGTGATGGGACGACCACACAGCGGACCACGCCAGGTCAGGTCGGCTCGGACAGCAATTGGCTCAAGGTCACAGCAGGCCGTTCTTTCACGGTGGCCTTGCGTGCGGGCGGTACGCTGTGGGCCTGGGGTTACAATTCCGACGGCCAGATGGGCAACGGGGTGGCCAGCTCCACCGACCAGCTCCTTCCCATGCAGATAGGGACAGCGTCAGACTGGGCCGATGTCGTCAGCGGTGGCTACCATGTCCTCGCCCGCAAGCAGGACGGCACGCTGTGGGCCTGGGGTTACAACTTCTACGGCCAGCTCGGTGATGGTACCACCACCAACCGGTCCACCCCGGTCCAAATTGGCACCAACACCTCCTGGGCCAGGGTTTCCGCCGGTTGGCATCATACCGTCGCCACCCAGGCCGATGGCTCCCTGTGGGGATGGGGCAACAATAGCTTTGGCCAGCTCGGTGATGGCTCCTACACGAGTCGGAGCACTCCAGTGCAAATCGCCGCCGCCTCTTCTTGGAAGGATGTCGCAGCAGGCTCCTATCACACCGTCGCCATCCGGGCCGACCGCACGCTTTGGAGCTGGGGATACAATTTCTACGGCCAGCTCGGTGACGGCGGCACCAGCACCCGCAACACGCCTGCCCAGCTCGGCACAGCCGATGGCTGGGGCCGCGCTTTCGCCAGCAACTACAGCACCCTCGTATCCACCCAAGATGGCTCCCTCTGGAGTTGCGGTTTCGGCACGCGCGGCGGTATCGGCCTTGCCTGGCGGGATGCCTTCACCCCTGCATTGGTGCTTCCCGGTCTCGCTCCGGTGCAGACGGTCGATTTCCCGGCTCCGGGGGATACGCCAGTGGGAAATTCCGTCGTCCTAGAAGCCGCCTCCAGCAGTGGACTTCCTGTCAATTACATCGTCGATGGCCCGGCCACGCTCGATAGCAGTCGCGTCACCGTCACAGGGCCTGGGGTGATCACCTTGTATGCCTGGCAGCCTGGTGATGACTACCATCAGTCCTCGCAGATGATGGTCCGTTACCTCAATGCCCCCGCGCCGGCGGTCACCACCCTCGCCGCCACCGCCGTCGGCACCACCACCGCCACGCTCAATGGCATCGTCAATCCCAACGGCACGCTGACCAGCGCGAGCTTCCAGCATGGGGGCACCAATGCCTATGGCACCACCACTGCGGTCACCCTTTCCCCCGCGAATGGCAGCACGGCGCAAAACGTCAGCGTCACGCTCACCGGGCTCCTTCCCGGCACCACCTACCATTTCCGTCTTACCGGGACCAATCCTGGCGGTGATACCAATGGTGCCAGCCTCACCTTCAGCACCATCAGCACGGATGCCACGCTCTCGGGGCTCTCCGTCAGTCCCGGCGCGGTCTATCCGGCCTTCGCCAGCACCACGTTCAATGTCACTGCCGGCGTGCCGAATGCCGCCACCTCCTTCACGGTCACGCCGGTCACCTCTCACTCGACGGCTAGTGTCATGGTCAATGGCACGCCAGTTGCATCGGGCGCCGCCAGCGATCCGATCGCCTTCTCTGGAGCCACCGCCACCGTGAATCTCCTTGTCACGGCAGGCGATGGCACCACCACCCATGCCTACACTATCGCGGTTAGTCGTTATGCACCCTTTGGCGAATGGAGTTCCGGCTCCGGCATGGCTGGCGGCAACACCGGCCCCTCCGACGATTATGACGGCGACGGCATCGCGAACCTCCTCGAATATGCCCTCGGAGCCAGCCCCACCACCGCCACGAACTCCCTCCTCCCCGCCACCACCAACGCCACCAATCCCTCGGACGGCGAGCACTATCTCACCATCAGTTACCGCCGCCGCATCGTGCCGGGCACGCTCACTTACCGCCTCCAGCGCTCCATCACGCTCGCTGGCTGGGAGGACATCCCCGCGAACAATCTGGAACAGCTCGGGTCGCCCGTGCCCACTGGCGATGGTATCACCGAGCTCGTCACCTTCCGCGTGCATCCTTCCATCGAAGACTCCTCTGAACCGGGTTTCATCCGCCTCCGTGTGACCGACAACTGATCTTGCGCAGCGCGGCCGCCGCCGCTAAACCCGGCGCATGCTGCGCGTCATCATCCTGCTCCTCGTCCTCGCCCCGCTGGCTTGGTGGCTGGATCGTGAGCAGCGGGCGGGGCGGTTTCAGCGGGTGGACGAGCTGTTTCTGGATTTCCTCGTCGCGAACTCGCGCGAGAAGCTCACCACGCCGGATCCGGCGGCCAGGAAGGACGAGGTGCTCCTCGTGCGCCTCGATCCGGCGGACCGCGCGGAGTATGCGGGCTGGCCGCCGCTGCCGATCGACTGGCAGATGATCCTCGGCGGCCTGCGTCCGGCGGAGGATGCCGTGATCGTCATCCCGGAGCCCCTGCAGTGGGGAAAACCGGCTCCAGATTTCATTCCCGCGGTGGCTGAGGCGCTCGTGCCGCTGCCCAGTGTCGTGATGGGAGTGGAGGCGCGTCTGGCGGAGTCTGCCGCTGGCCCGGCCTTCACGGGCGGTCTGGAGAACGTGATCCCAGGCTTCCAGAAAGCGGCGGGGGAGCCGGAGCTGGCCCCGCCGATCTCCGCCCTCATGGCCGCGCCTGATCCGGCGATTCGCCGCCATGGCGAGCTGGGGCTCTTCACGCCGAACTCGATGCCGTATGTGCTGCGTGACGAGGAGGTGCTCATGCCGGGTGTCGTCGCGCAGGCGCTCGCCCGCCTGACGCGGACGCCGTATGCGCTGCACCGGGTGCTTTTGGGGCCTGGAGCGGGCGCCTACCTGCGCCAGGGTGTTTTTGTGCCTCTGGAGAATGATGGACGCCTTGCGGTTGATCCGCAGAAGCCGGTCAATGAGATCAACGCGCTCGGTTTCCTCTCCGGCGGGCTGGCGGACGCGCTGGGCGCGGAGGACAAGGCGCGCATCCAGGCCGCGAAGATCATCGTCCTCGGCGTGGACGACAGGAACACGCCGGGGATCGCGCGCCGGCATGCGCAGGCGCTTGCGGGCGTCCTGTCCCTGCCGCGCATCCAGCTCCTCGGTGAGTTTGAGCAGTGGATCGTGTGGGCAGTCGTGGCGCTGGCCGGCTTGTGGATGGTGGCGCGCACGCCGCGGCAGAAATGCCCTGCCCGCGGCTTCCTGCTCATCTTTGCCACCATCGTGGCCGTGTTCCTTGGCTTTCAGACGAGCTTGCTGTGGTTTCCGCCCACGATCCCGGTCGCGCTGCTGACCGCATCCGCGATGGTCGGCGGCATCATTGGCCGGCGGACGGCCTGACCTCCGCCGCCATCTCCAGCAGCGCGTTCATGAGCTTCACGGAGGCCTGGGACTCGGTGTTGTTGGTGCCGGGCCAGGTTTCGTAGCCGCCGAGCTCAAAGTGACGTGGCGTGGGCATGTAGCCGTAGTAGCCGTGCGCCAGCTCGACCATGAAGGATTTTTCAAACGGGCTGCGCTTGCGGAACTCGACACCGGTCTCCGCAAAGGTCTCGCAGGGGGAGGAGCCGATGCAGATGTCGCCGATGCGGAGGATCTGCGCGGGGAATTTGGTCTCCGGGCTGGCCTCGGCGAGGCGTTGCACGCGTCCGGCGTAGGCGAGCGGCAGGTCGGCCTTGCCGCCCTGGATGCGCGGGGCCTTGGCCTCGGTTTCCTTCGCCCAGGCGATGAGCTCGGGCTCGATCTTGCGCCACTTCACGTCCAGCTCGCGGTAACGCGCGTCGAGGGACGCGCTGCTTTGCCATGTCAGGCCTTTCAGCGCGGCGTTGACCTTGGCCGCCACGTCGTTGGCGACGTATTGCATCTGCTCGTAGGGCTGCTTGCGCGGCTGGGGCGTGCGGAAGTTGATGTTGTTGGCGTCTCCGCTGGTGCCGTTGGCCATGATGCCGACGAAGGCCGGATACTCGTCGCCTCCGGTTTGCAGGCGCTTCAAGGCCTCGCAGTAATAGCCGTAGTAGTCGGCGGAGATGTGCCCGTTGCCGACACCGCCGACGTAATGCAGCGAATAGGCGGAGTAGATCGAGATCATGCGCCCGCCTGGTTCGCGCAGGGCGATGAAGCTGATCGTCGGATCCGCCTCGCCGGCGGGTTCGACGAGGTTCGGATTCCCGGCGCCGGGATTCATTTTCACCTTGTCGATCTTGCCGAAGGGATTCGGCGGCATGGTGCCCTCCTTGAGGAACCAGCGGCGGATGTGGACATGCTCCGGCACGTCCACAGTGCCAAACGCGATCTCCGCCGGGCGGAGCAGGTTCACCGCGCAGCGCACCCCATCGGCGATGCGGCGGGCGACGAATGTTTGGTAATCCGTCAGCTCCTGGTCGGAATAGTAGCCGCGCACCGGGCCGCCGAGCGCGTTCACGGCGGAATGCGTGTGCGTGCCGGAGATGAGCACGTTGGCCGCGGGGATGCCGGCTTCTTTTTCGATGAGCTCGCGGGCCTTCAACGACACGCTGCGGTGCAGGCCGAGCAGGTCGCACACCACCAGCGCCAGCTTTGTTTTGCCGTCATCGAGCACGAGGCAGCGCGCGTGCAGCTCATCATGGATGTGCGTGCAGGGAAACGGCGCGAAACCGCCCACCACGCTGCCGCCGAGCTCCGGTGTGATGTTCGCCGTGGCGGCGCCCGCTTTCAGCGGCGCGTCAGCGGCATGGATCGAGAGTGCGGCGGCGAGGGAGAGCAGGATGGTTCGCATGAGACCAATACAGCGCCTCCACGCCGGTTTTGTCGTCCCATTCGCAGCATCAGGCCAGCAGCTCCGTCACCACGCGTCCTGGCTGGCCGTTGAGCAGGGTCTCGGCGCGGCCGTTGCGCTTGTAGGCGAGCTTTTTCTCCTCCAGGCCGAAAAGATGCAGCACGGTGGAGAGATAGTCGTGATGATGCACCACGCCCTCGGTGGCAAAGAGGCCCCATTCGTCCGTCGCGCCGTGGATGTGGCCGTTTTTCACGCCGCCGCCGGCCAGCCAGATGCTGAAGCCGTCCGTGTTGTGGTCGCGGCCCGGCTTGCCGTTTTTTCCGCGTGTCTGGATGACGGGCAGGCGGCCCATCTCGCCGCCCCAGAAGACGAGCGTGCTGTCGAGCATGCCGCGCGCCTTGAGATCCTTCACCAGCGCGGCACTGGGCTGGTCGCTGGCGGCGCAGCGCTTCACCAGCGCCTCGTTGATGTTCTCGTGCATGTCCCAGGAGTAGTCCCAGATCTGCACAAAGCGCACGCCGCGCTCCACGAGGCGGCGCGCGATGATGCAGGCCTCGGCCAGCGGTTTGGTGGTGGTATTGTCCGCGCCGTAGAGTCTGCGCGTCGCCTCGGATTCCTTGCCCACGTCCAGCGCGTCCGTCGCGGCGGTCTGCATGCGCGCGGCGAGCTGGTAGCTGGCGATGCGTGCCTGCAAATCGAGCTCCCCCGGATGCTGCGCCAGGTGGCGGCTGTTCACACGTTCGAGAAACGCGAGCTGGCGCTCTTGTGCGCTGCCTTGGAGGTAATCCGGCGCGTCGAGGTTCATGATGCGCGGCTCCTGCTCGCGCACATGCGTGCCCTGATAAATCGAGGGCAGCAGCCCGCTGCTCCAGAAGGGCGACCCCGGCGGGTTTTTGCGGATGACGAGCGCCACAAAGGCCGGCAGGTCGCGAGACTCGCTGCCGAGGCCGTAGGTGATCCAGCTCCCGAGCGCGGGCCGTCCGTTGAGGCCGGTGCCGGTGTCCATCGCCTTCATGCCCGCGACATGGTTGCGGATGCCCTTGAGGTTCATGCTGCGCACGAGGCAGATGTCGTCCGCGATGCCGCCCATGTGCGGGACCAGCTCGGACATCTCGATGCCGCTCTGCCCGTGCTTCGTGAATTTGAACGGGCTGCCCATCACCGTGCGCGTGGCGCCGCCGCTGTTGTCGAACTTGATCTCGCCGCCGGGGAAGAGCTTGCCGTCCCACTTGTTGAGCATGGGCTTGGGATCAAACATGTCCATGTGGCTCGGCCCGCCGCCCATGAAGAGAGAGATCATCGCCTTCGCGCGCGGCTCATGGTGCGGCTTCTTCGGCAGCGTGTCATACACCACCGGCGCGAGCGGCGGCTTCTCCGCGGCCAGCAGCCCGTCATCACGCAGCAGCGTGGCAAGGCCCAGCGCGCTGAGGTTGAAGGCGCTGGTGCCGAGGAAATGGCGGCGGGAATGGCAGAAGTCGGCGTTCATTCGATGTAGAGAAACGGGTTCGACCCCAGCAGCGCCTGGCAAAGGCTGGCGAGGGCTTTTTCGGGCGCGTCGCTGCCGGCGGGAAGCTCCTTCGCCTGTTGTTCGAGATAGGCGGTCGCGTCGCGATGATCCTCGGCGGAGGGGGCGCGGCCAAAGGCCAGCTCCCAGGCACGGCGGGCCTGCCGCGCGGGATCGGCGCCCGCCTCGGCCATCACGCGCTTCGCAAAGACCTGCGACTGCGCGACCACGAAGCCGCTGTTCATGAGCAGGAGCGATTGCGGCGCCACGGTGCTCACGTTGCGCAGCTCGCAGTTCGGCTCCATCTGGGGCGCGTCAAAGACGGCGAGCTGCCAGGGCTGCGCGCTGCGGCGCTGCTGCACGTAGATGCTGCGGCGGAATTCCGCGCCGTTCGCGCCCGCGTTCACGATGACCTGCGCGTTCGCGTCCTCAGCCACGCCCACGGGCTCGCCAAAGCGCTGGGGATTGAGGCTGCCGGTCACGGCAAGCGTCGCATCGCGGATCGTCTCGGCCTCCAGGCGGCGGATGTTCATGCGCCACAGCAGCACGTTCGCCGTGTCGAGGCGTTCCGCGTCCGCGCGGCGCAGCGAGGACTGTTGATAAGTCGCGGAGTTCATCACGAGGCGGTGAAACTGCTTCAAGCTCCAGCCCTGCTGCATGAACTCCGCTGCCAGCCAGTCGAGCAGTTCAGGATGCGAGGGTTTCTCCCCCTGCGCGCCGAAATCGCCCGCGCTGTTCACGAGGCCGCGGCCAAAATGGTGCAGCCAGAAGCGGTTCACGAGCACGCGCGCCACCAGCGGATGCCTTCCGCCCGTGAGATGCCGCGCAAAGGCCAGCCGCCGGCCGCTCGTGGGCAGTGACTTGTCCTTCGGCGCAAAGTTCACCGGCACCACGTCGCCGAGCACGGTGAGATCGCCGGGGCCGACCTCCGGGCCGGGTGAGTCGAGATTTCCGCGCAGCAGCACGCGCGTGGCAGGCAGCGGGCGTTCCGGCATCTCGCTCAGCGCGCGGATGCTGCCGATCTTTGGCATGCGCGCGTTCACCGCGGCCACGTCCTCCTTGTGCTTCGCCACGTCGGCCTCGAACTCCTTCACGCGCTCCGGGTGGCGCTGGATGTGCAGGTTCAGCGCCTGCTCCGTGTTGTTCACCTTGAGGAACGGATAGTCGGCGATGAGCTTCTTCTCCGCGTCGGTGAGGCTTTTGTCGCGATCCTTCTGCCACTTCAGCGCCGCGGCGCGGCCCTCCTCGCGCAGATCCTCTGGCACGGCCTCCAGCTCCGCGTTCAGCGTCCACGCCTGGTAGTCGAGCAGCTTTTCCTTGTAGGCGGCCTCGATGGCGTCGAGCTCCACCTTCAGCTTTGCCTCCAGCGCGGTGTCCGCCGGCGTGCGCAGGGAGATCTCACGGCGTTTCGGCTCCAGCCATCCGGCGTAGTTCAGCCCCGGCTCCAGCACGGCACGCAACCGGTAAAAGTCCTGCTGCAGGATCGGGTCAAAGCGATGGTCGTGGCATTCCGCGCAGCCCACTGTCATGCCGAGCAGCGCGCTGGACACGATCTTCACCGTCTCGGTGATCACCGCGTTCTTCGCCACGTTGTCCTTTGTGCCGCCGGTGCCATCCGGGGCCATGCGCAGGAAGCCGGTGGCCGCCAGCTTGTCGATCTCGTCCGGTTTGAGCATGCCCTGCTTGGGAAAGCCTACCAATTCATCGCCCGCGAGCTGCTCCGTGATGAAACGGTCAAACGGCATGTCCGCGTTCAGCGCGCGGATCACATAATCGCGGTACCGCCATGCCGAGCTGCGCTCCGCGTCCGCGTCGTCATAACCCTCGCTGTCCGCGTAGCCCGCCACATCCAGCCAGTGCCGCGCCCAGCGCTCGCCATACTCCGGCCGGGCCAGCAGGCGCTCGATCATTTGAGCGTAGGCATGCGGTGATGCCCGCATCTCCTTTTCGAACGCCGCCACCTCCTCCGCCGTCGGCGGCAGGCCGATGAGGTCGAAATACGCCCGCCGGATCAGCGTGGCCGCGTCCGCCTGGGGTGAGGGCGCGAGCCTGGCCTCCTTCAGCTTCGCGCGGATGAACGCGTCCACCGCGTTGGCCTCGCCCGCGGGCACCTGGGGCCGACGGATCGGCTGAAACGCCCACCACTGCCGCTCCTCCTCGGTAATGAAGTGCCCCTCGATCTTCTCTGGCTCCACGCGCAGCGTTTTCGCGCCCTCGGCGATCCATTGCTCGATTTTCGCGATCTCCTCCGCCTTCAGCTTCTTGTCGCCTTTCGGCATCTCGCCGCTTTTCACCTGCTCCAGCAGCAAACTCGCGTGCGGCCTGCCCGCGATGACCGCGGGGCCGGATTCGCCCCCTTTTTCGAGGAAGCGCTTCAAGCGCACATCCAGACCGCCTTTCACCTCGCCCTCCTCGCCGTGGCAGTGGAAGCAGTGTGCTTTCAAAATGGGCCGGATGTCCTTTTCAAACGACAAGGCCGCCCCGAGGTCGAGGGGCATGGCTGCGGCAAGAACCAGAACAAGACGGCGCGTCATCCGAAAAGGTCGAGAATGGGTTTCCCACCCTCAACGATGGGAATCGGCCGGTTTTCGCGGTTCATGAGCATCAAATCGGGATCAATGCCCAGCGCCCAGTAGATGGTCTTCGCAAGATCCTCGGGTGAAACCGGTTTTTCATCCGGATAAGCCGCCTCCTTGTCCGATTTGCCGTAGGTGATCCCGCCTCGCACGCCTGCGCCGGCGATGAGCGCGGGAAAGCAGGTGCTCCAGTGGCCGCGACCCCAGGTGGCGTTCGGCGTGGGCGTGCGGCCCATTTCACCGATGGCGATCACGAGCGTCTCATCGAGCAGTCCGCGCTCGTCGAGATCGGTGAGCAGCGCGGAGCAGCCTTGATCAAACGTGGGCAGCAGATGATCGCGCACGTCGTCGCTGGTGCGATGCGAATCCCAGCCGTAGCCGTCCACGCAGTCGTAGTGCACCGTCACAAAGCGCGTGCCGGCTTCCACCAGCCGCCGCGCCATGAGGCAGCTCTGGCCGAAAAGATGCCTCCCGTAGCGGTCGCGCATCGTTTCGCTCTCCGCACGGATGTTCAGCGCGCTGCTCGTCTTGTTGGAGGCGATCAAGGCCATCGCGCGCTTGCGGTGCAGGTCCATCGCGTCCGCGTCGCCGACATCGAGGCGCGAGCGCACGGCCTCAAACTGGTCCAGCAGGCCCACACGCTCCTGGATGCGGCTCACCGGCACCACGGGCTTCAATCCTTCGATCTCAAAGCTCAACTCGCCATCCGCGCAGGCTCGCCAGTAGGGGTTGTCCTTCACGTCCTTCTTGTCGATGACGGTCGTCATCGGGTTGTAGGCCTGCCCCAGCCAGCCCGCATACTCGCCGGGACGGATGTATTGCCCGCGATCCTGCAGACGACCGAGACGATTTGGCAGCACCGCATATGAAGCGAGATCGCGCTCCATGCCACCGGGCATTTTCTGGCTCAAATGCTCCACCACGGAGCCCATCGACGGCCAGTCCTGCGGCGTGGCCGAAAAACCACCGCCAACTGGCAGATGCCAGCGATGTCCCGTCTGCAAATAATGCCCCGCGCCGCTGTGATCGTTGTAGCTGTGCGTCATCGAGCGGATGACCGCGTACTTGTGCGAGATCTTTGCCAGTCGCGCCAGATGCTCGCTGATGAGGAGATCCGGCGTGCGGCTGCGGATGGGTTTGAACGGCCCGCGCACCTCGCGCTTTGCGTCCGGCTTCATGTCGAAGGTCTCAAGCTGGCTCGGCCCGCCGAACAGGAACAAAAAGATCACCGACTTCGCCTTTCCACCCGCAAAGGCCTGCTGCGCCTCCTGCGCCGCGAGCACGCCCGGCAGTGTCATCCCAAACAACCCCGCGCCGCCAATCTGCAGCAACTCACGGCGCGTGACGCCGGAGCAATTGGTGCGCGATGTGCCGTTGATGGTGAGCATGAGCGCTGAACATACGAGGCAGCTCCCGCATGCCTTTCCTCGTCACGGCTTCCAATTCTCCGGCAGGCTCAAAGACCACACCTCGTTCGACAGCGGCCGCGCATGACCTCCTGCGATCCACAGCTTGTCCTGAAACACGAACACCGAATGCTCGTGCCGTGCCTTCCAACAGGTTTTCGTCTCCAGTCGCTGCCAGTTCTTGCCATCCGCGCTGTGCCAGACATCGCCAAAGTTGTCCTTCTCCTTCGACCAGCCGCCGAGCACCCAGATGCGACCGCGATACACCGCCGCGCTGAACCACATCCTCGGCTCCCACGGCGCGGACTCCGTTTCGCAGGTCCAGTTCGCGCCATCACTCGATGACCACACGTCGTTCTTCGCGTGATAGGCCGGCGTGTAGTTGCCGCCGCCCATCACATAGATGCGATCATTCAAAACCACTGCCTGATGATAAGAACGTGGCGACCACCCGGCCTGTGCTGTCTCTTGCTTCCACGTTTTGCCATCTACAGACGACCACACGTCATTCTTGAGGCTCTTGTCATCGCCAAAGTAGTAGTTCTCGATGCCTCCGAGCATCCACATCCGTCCGCGATGCTCCACCAGCCCCGCAGCGAGCCGCGGCGACCATCCGGCGCTCGCAGTGACCTGCTCCCAAGTGACTCCATCACTCGATGACCACACCTGATTGCTCGCAGAGTGTCCGGGGAGCCTTCCTTTGTGCCAGCCGCCCATGACCCACATCTTGTCGGCGAAGGCGATGCTCATCGGCAAGTCGCTGTGCAGCCACGGTGCGCTCTTTTCGATCAAAGACCACGTTTTGCCATCGCCGGAGGCCCACACATCGCGCGGCGGCTCTTCAAACGACTGAAACCAACCGCCGCCGATCCACAGCCTGTCTTTGAAAACCCACTCCGCCTGCGAATCCCGCGCCTGCCAGGCGGCTTTGCCTTCCAGCACCCAGTCCTGCGACAGCACAGGGCCCAGAGGCATCATCAGCAGAAAAAGAAACGGTTTCATGAAGAGCATCGAATTCATGCCAGCGCTTTCGTCACCACCCGCCGCTCCTCGACCCCAGTGAGTCGCTGATCGAGCCCCTGATGCTGATAACTCAACCGCGTGTGATCCACGCCCATCAGATGCAGGATCGTCGCGTGCAGATCGCTCACATGCACGCGATCCTCGACCGCCTTGAAGCCGAGTTCATCCGTCGCGCCGATGGCCTGGCCGCCTTTCACACCTGCGCCGGCCATCCACATCGAAAAACCATGCCAGTCGTGATCACGCCCTGGTTTGCCGACGCCTTCACTCGTCGGCGTGCGGCCGAATTCACCGCCCCACACGAGCAGTGTCTCGTCCCACAGGCCCGTGCGTTTCAGATCGGCGATCAGCGCGGCGATGGGCTGGTCCGTTTCGCCCGCGTGCAGCGTGTGGTTCTTGATGCAGTCGTTGTGACCGTCCCACGTGTCCTCGATGTGCCCGCCGCCGGAGTAGAGCTGGATATAGCGCACACCTTTCTCGATGAGCCGGCGCGTGATGAGGCACTTGCGGCCAAAGTCGGCCGTGAGCGGATGATTCAGGCCATACATCTCGCGCGTGGCGGCGGATTCGCGGTCGAGATCGACCACATCCATCGCCTCCGTCTGCATGCGATACGCCAGCTCATACGACTCAATGCGCGCATTTAGTTCCGACTGCTCGGCATGCCGCGCGAGATGCTCTTCATTCAACGCCTTGAGCAAATCGAGGCTGCGCCGCTGCGTGCGATCGCTCGTGCCCGCCGGCGTGGCGAGATCGAGCAAGGGCGAGCCGCCGCTGCGGAACAACGTGCCCTGAAACGCCGCCGGCATGTAGCCCGCCGACCAGTTCGACGCGCTGCCGATCGGTCCGCCGCGCGGATCCGTCATCACGACATAGCTCGGCAGGTTTTGATTTGTCGTGCCGAGGCCATAGCTCAGCCATGAACCGATGCTCGGCTTCCCGATGAAGATGCTGCCCGTGTTCATCTGCAAACAGCCCGACGCATGCGCTGCCGTGTCCGCATGCATCGAGCGGATCACGCACAAGTCGTCCGCATGCATCGCCGTGCGCGGAAACAGGCTGCTGACCGGCAGCCCGCTCTGCCCATGCCGCGTGAACTCAAACGGCGACTGCATCAGATGCCCCACCGCACGTCCGTTCGATCCCACCTTCGCATCGCCCGTGTAGGGCTGGCCGTGGAACTTCTTCAGCGCCGGCTTCAGATCAAACGTGTCCACCTGCGACGGCCCGCCATTCATGAACAAGAATACGCAATGCTTCGCCTTCGCCGGAAAATGCCCGCGCTTCTCCGTCAGCGGCCCCGCCATCAAATCCGCCAACACCAGCCCCGCAAAGCCCCCGGTGGATCGCAGAAGAAACTCACGCCGCTTGGAGGCGCATGGTGAGGTATTAGCGGTGAGGCGGGACATGAGGGGTATTTGAAAGCCATACGGCCAGCACCCCGGCGCTCTTCCTTGAAGGCCGTCCTTCTGACGGTGTAAGAAGAAACCGAGATTCCGCAGACACTGTCTTCGAAATTTTCATTCTGATTCGCTCAACGCCGTCGAGCATATTTCCAACGTGCTTCTCAATCCTGCACTAAAAACACATGTATGTCGGTATGCACTGTCATTGATCTCGTTTTCTACGTTCCTTCTTTTCCTTCGGCGGGTAGGTGAGCACGCAGCCAAACAATCCCCCTGTCTCTAGCTCATCCGTGAGGTGCGGCTCGATGACATGTTCCAGAACGCGAGAGTTTCGGCTGGTTGCGTCCGCTAAGCGATCAGTGTTCATCGTCACCAAATATTGAAAGCCGTGCGCATCCGACAGTTCGAGGCCGAGTTCGAGAGCGTTGGTGATCTGTCTTTCCTCAAGTGGGTCAAACAGGGCGCTGTCATGAACAAGTAATGGTGGATGGAAGCCTCGTTCTTTAGCCAGCCGCATGAGGGTCAAATCGAAGCAGAGCATTTCCAAGTAAGGAATTCCGCGCCGATGATCCGGGCCGCCACTGAATCTAATTTGCAATCCCTTTTCGTCTGTCTCGATGTGAAGCGTAGAAGCCTTTTCACATACACGTTCAGACATTTCGTGAAACATAACAGCGGCATCGTTGAGCACTGCCTCCCGTTCTCGTCGATCCAGAGTCATTTGACGCTCGATTTCTGCTCTTTGCACTTTGAGGGCCTTCCCGCCGTCTTCAATTTGCTGAGCGATCTCCAAACGCTTTTCCAGGAGAGCCACCTCTGCTCGATGCTTTTCCAACTCTCGAGCAACGAGGCTATATTTCTCAAGTGCACCATGAGTCTTTAGCAACTGCATGGCCTCGGTTAATCTGGCCTGCCATTGCCGTGACTTCACCCCTCTTTCACGAATGCGACTTTCCGCTGCCGTGATTTCTGCCTGAAGGTGTTGTTGCCGATTCACGATCACCGCATCATGAAAACGACGGACTTTGTCCAGATGCTCACGCACGACGCCGGGCAGGTCGATCTGGGCTGACTCGTAGATACGCTCCAATTGCTTCGCTGCGGGTGGCCGTTCCTGAGCAGAAGATTTCTTCAACTCGATAATCAGCTCTTCATCTAGCTTGTTCTGATTCGCGTTGTCAGACAATTTCGCCTCCAACATGGAGGCTTCTTTCTCGACTTCCGCATACTGTTCAAGAACTCGAAATTCTGCCAACTCCCTCTCAAATTTCTTGGCGCGATCTCTCGCAATTGCCAAACTGGCGCTCAACTGCGAAGCGCCCCCAAAGGCCTGTCCAATGCTGGTGTCCGACCGCAGTGTTTTAGCGAGTAGTTTGAAGCCCAAATCTTCTTGGCGAAGCTTCTCCATCTTGGCAGGAAGTCTCCAATCCAAACCAAGGAGGAATCCGAGGTTCACCTGCATTTGCCAACTTCCGCTAGTGACATGCTTGCTGGAAGAATCCGCCTTCAAAAAGCCCCCGTCGGCTGAGCGCCGTGCGAAGTACGAAAAGAGTGATCGAAAGGTAGGTGAGTAAGGTTCTGTCGTTGTGACACCGAAACAATCTTCACCCAAGCGACGGCACCACTCCTTGACAGACAAATTACGATGAGAAGCCACATCGCTGAGCAAATCCCCTTCAATGGTTTCGGTCGAACCAAGGAGTATCTCATTCTGACCAGCACCAATCCCACGCTCAATCTTGACGGCACGGCCAGCTATCTCGGCGTTCATCCCAAAAATCTGGCCCTGCAGTTCCTGAGCAAGAAATGGCGAAGGTGCCCTCACATCTCCTCCGAGGAGGAAGTGAATAATCTCAACCACACTGGTCTTGCCGGCATGATTCCGGCTTGGACGAATCGCATTGGCCTGACTCTTGTCAGAGACGAGCAAATTGAAGCCAGGCTTGAGTTTGACAGGCTTAAAACTTTCCAGAGAGCTGTAAATGCTTTGAATCATGCCAGTTTGCGGGCGATCAGACCCTTGTTGAAAGTGATCGCTCCGACCGCGAACAATAGGTCGAGCGACAGGATGAACCAATCGAAGGAAACACCGTTTTGATCTCGATAGGCCTCCCACAGTCCCGACACCGTTTTGGGTTCTTCGAGCATGGGCAGCAAGACCGCCCCCACGCCAAGCAAGCAACGATCTTCTGAGAGGTGTTTTCCTGGAAGTATCATACAGTTAAGCTTTCCGGTGGATTTTTGAAGATGTCGCAGCGATCAAAAAAATATGCCAGAACCGTGAAAATAGCCGCACGCTCTACTGGTTTCGCCGCTTCTGATATGGAGCAAAACTTGAGCAACTCCGCGTAGATCGTGTCCGGATCCATCATCTGAGCCGCGAGTTCCTGATACTTTGCTCGAAAGCTCTCAGCGATTTCCTGGCCTTTGTCGATGTTCTCAGACTTTGCGAAAATGTCCTCCACAAGGTCTGTCCTCAATCTTCCTGTCGCAATGTCATCACGTGTGAAGCGGTCGAAGTCGTTAAAATCCAGCTTAAGCATGTCTGGGATGCCTCCCACCGCTGGCGAATGTCTGAGCAACCTCGTTTGAAGAGAACTGAGAACGTTCAATATCTCGGGGACACGAAGCCTGATGATGTCCTGGCGTGACACATCGCTGCCGAAACGATGTTTTAATGTGTCGATTGGTGCATGAATATAGATTTCTTCCCAGAATCTGTCACGGTTCCACGCTTGGATTACCATGCTGGGATACTCCGACTTTAACTTGTTCAACGCACCTGCGGACTCCGCGCCCATCGCGCCGTCGATGTCACCGTAGATGAATATCCATTCCGCCATTCCTCCTCTTGTTTCCAGCCAAGTCCGGGCGGTTTCAAAGTTTTCACTGATCTTTTTAGACATGTCTCCATCACTCGGATTGCGAGGCGCGAAACATTGATAAGCGCGGCGGAGGCTTATCACATGCCCATCAAGACCGTGATCCCCTGGTGTGCCTCGGATGCGAATGAAGTCGCCAGCACCATGCCTAGCTGACAACAGATCCGCTACCCAAGACTGGAAATCGTTACTTCTCGCGTCGTCGAACTCGCGAGTGAATTTGAGATAGGCTTTGGACTGACGAATTGGCATGCTGGTGGCGATCTGTGAGTGTGCAATTCCTGGGGGGCAATGTCCAGTTATGCCTGCTGGAATTTCCCCTCCGGCGCCACGCTCACTCCGGATAAACAAACTCGTTCAGATTGAGAATTACTCGGCAGAGCTGCTCCAGTGATTCGTTTTGCAAAAACGCACGCATCTTCGCCAGTTCATCGCTCGATGGCTCCCGACACAAAGCGAGCCGCCACGCGTGGCTGATCTGCTTCGTGGGATCATCACCGGCTTCGCGCTTTAAACGTGTGGCAAAGTGTTTCGCCTGCTGGTTCACAAAGTCGCCATTGAACAGCGTGAGGGCCTGTGGGGCGACGGTGGTGACCTGGCGTTGGGGGCAACTGCTCACGGTATCGGCGAGGTCGAGCGTTTCGAGCATCGGGACGACGAGGCCACGTTTGATGAAGGCGTAGATGCTGCGGCGAGAGGCCTCATGTTCGTCGGAGGCCTTCCAGATCTTGTCTTTGTCAGTGTTGGCTTCGAGCGCGGCGACGGGAATGGCGGGCCGCATCGCCGGACCGAAGCGCTTCGGATTGAGCTGGCCGCTGACGGCGAGGATCGAGTCGCGGATTGCCTCGGCCTCCAGACGTCGGTAGCGGTAAAGCGAGGGGCTGAGAGCAGAGAGCGAAGAGTCAGAGGGCTTGGGCTCTCCGCTCTTTGCCCTTTGCTCTACGCTGCTGCTCCGCCATGCGCTGCTCGTCAGAATGAGCCGGTGCAGCTTCTTCAGAGACCACTTCGCGTCATGCACGAACCAATGCGCGAGCCAGTCGAGCAGCTCGGGATGCGAGGGAGCCGCGCCCATGAGGCCGAAGTCGTTCGCGGTCGTCACCAACCCTTGGCCGAAGTGCTGCTGCCAGACGCGATTCACGATCACGCGCGCGGTGAGCGGGTTATTCGGGCTCGCAATCCATTGGGCGAGGCCGAGACGGCGTTGCGTGGTTTTTTCACCCGCTGGAAACTGCGGCTGTTGTTTGACGAGAATTGCAGGCACCGCGGGCTCGACGAGGTCGCCAAATCGTGTCGGTGAGCCGCGCACGAGCACGTGCGTCTCCGGTGCTTTCGCGGATGGCTCGTTCCACGTGTAAATCTCCGTGCCATCGACAGGAATCGTCAGTTCTGTGCGCCCTTTCGTCGGACGTTGGAGTGGATTGAAGACCGCGACGAGGCTGTAGTAGTCACGCGTGGCCAGCGGTTCGAATTTGTGATCGTGACAACGCGCGCAGCCGATGGTCAGGCCAAGAAACGTCTGCCCGGTGGTGCTGACGATGTCATCGAGCTGATCGTAACGATCCGCCGCAGGGTCAGCCGGCTCGTCGTCCCAATGACCGAGGCGGAGGAAGCCGGTGGCGATGTGCGTCTCGACCGAACGATCCGGCAGTTCATCGCCCGCGAGCTGCTCGATGACGAAACGATTGAAGGGTTTGTCGTTGTTGAGCGATTCGATGACATAATCGCGATAGCGCCATACGAACGGCTTCTCTGCGTCGCGTTCATAACCGTTGCTGTCGGCGTAGCGCACCACATCCAGCCAGTGCCGCGCCCAGCGTTCGCCGTATTCGGGTCGGGCGAGCAAACCATCGATCACACGCTCCAGACTCGGTTCTTTGGCAAAGCGTTCCTGCTCCGGGATCGTCGGCGGCAGGCCGGTGAGATCGAGATGCACGCGGCGAAGCAATGCCATCGGCTTTGCCTGCGGTGGCGGTTCGTTCTTCCCGAACACAAAGGCATCAATCGGATGCCCAAACGTCGATGCAGGCACCGGCGGCCGCTTCACCGGCTGAAACGACCAGTGTTCCGATGGTTTCTTCGGGATCACCTCATCCTTCGGATAAATCGCACCTGCGGCGAACCACTGCCGCAGCATTTCAATCTGCGCAGGCGTCAGTCGTGCGCCTTCCGGCGGCATGCGTTCGTCTTCGTCGCTCGACGTCACACGCGCGAGCAGATCGTGGTGCACGTCTTTCGAGATCAAGGCGCCTGCATCGAGCCGCAAATCGCCCTTTTGCTTCACTGAGCCATGACACGACACGCAGCGCTCTTTGAGCAGCGGTTTGATATCCTTCGCATAATCGGCCGCCGCCAGCGGCGCTGGCGTGACGAGAATGATGAAGAGATGAGCGATGCGATTCATGCAGATCCCAGAATCTGGGCCTCAATGTCCAAATCTACGCGCTTGCTCCACGCTGCGATCATCTTCTTGAACCACGGTCCAGGTTTGCCGTCACCGATGGGTGTGTTGTTGATCTTCGTGCATGGTGCGATGCAGTAAGGAGTGGTCGTCAGCCAGGCCTCATCGGCATTCACCACGTCGTAGGGTTGAAAATCGCGTTCGATGAACTCCATGCCGGTCTTCGGCGCGAGTTCGCGCACGGTTTGCAAGCTCACGCCGCCGAGAATGTTCCGCGGCGAGGGCGAAATGATCGTTTTGCCCTTCACGATGACGAAATTCGATCCCGCGCACTCGGTGACGTTGCCATCAAGATCGAGCAGCAGCGTGATCGCGCGCGGATCGACGGCCTGCGATTGCTTGTCGGCCAGCCACCAATGCAGACGGCTTCGATTCTTCATTTTCGGTTCGATGCATTGTGGCGGAATGTGCCGGACCGATGGTGTGACGACATGCGCGCCCTCCGTGAACAAATGCCGCCACATCTCAAAGCGCAGCGGAAAGCTGTGGATGCAAATCGTCGGCCGCAGCGGCCCCGCAGAGCCAGTACTGCCCGCATAGAGCGCGTTTTCACCCGGCGTGACGAAGTGCACGATACCGAGATCCTCGTCCGGGCCGAGCAGCTTGCAGTTTGCCTCCGCGAGTTCGTTCGTGCGCGCCAGCATCTCCTCCGGCGTGATCGGAAGCGGGATGCCGGAGAACTTTGCGAGCGAAACAACCGCGCCACATGCTCCTCCGCGCGAAACGCCCGGTGACGAAACGTGCGCGTCATTTCAGTCAGCGTCGCGCCGAGCACGATGCCGAGGTCGTAGATGCTCAGCTTCGCCTGCGAGGCGGGCAGAAAGCGGCCATTCAGATAGACAATGGGTTCGTTCATGGCTTTGGATGATTCTCTTCGCCATGAGTAAGCTTGTTGTTCGCGAAGGTGTTGTTCACGCCGCGTTCGACGCGCAGTGACGGCGATGCTTGGCGGTCTTTGCGTCGGTCGGCGATGAGGCAGCCGGTGACGAGGCTGTTACGGGTGTTCTTGAGCAGCAAGCCCGCGCCATCGCTGTCGAGGATGGTGCAGCCGGAGATGTTGAAGGTGTCACCGTTGATAATCTGAACGGCGGCGGGATGCGTGCGCACGCCGTCGATGTGCAGGCCGGTGAGGGTGACGTCGCGGCAGTCGCGGAAGATGAGCCCGCCTTTCACGGCGGCGGCTTTGCCGCGGTAGTAGGGCGGATTGCGGTCAAAGGTGTTCGGGCCGATGGCGAGGTTGCTGCAACCGACCGCGAGAAGGTCGTGCTCGAAGCCGACGCCGAAGGTGTTGCCGGTGATGACGGCTCCGCGGACTTCCTGGAGGTCGATGTTGACCGAGACATCGCTCAGCACGTTGTCGCAGATGCTGAGATGGCCCCAGCGGGCGGTTTCATCCTTGCCATAGGGCTTGCCTTTGCCGATGAAGCGCACATTGGCCGAGCCGGGCGAGACGCTGTTGTGCTGGATGGTGCAGCCGGTGATGCTGACCTCGGCGGTGGAGCCGTCGGTGCAGTCGATGAGCACATTCGCAGTCGGTGGAGACTCGGGAGCCATGTTGCTCTCGATGTCGCAGGTGCCGATGTGGAGGTTCCGCACAGCTCCGCCGCGTGTCACGACGCCGCCGCCCGCGTTGTAGCTGATGTGGCTGCCGATGATGTTCGACTGGTGGAGATCGACATGGTCGTAAAACACGCCGATGCCGCGGTTGTGATACAAATGGCAGTCGCTGATGATGACATTGCGATTCCGCACGCTGAGCCGCACGCCATGCCGAGCCTCATGCACCGAAACACGCGTGATCGTGAGCTGCATCGTGCCCGTGGCCTCGATGCCGTCCGCCTCGGCGTGTGCTCCGACGATTTCGATGCCATCCACCATCGGCGTGCGCTGCCGGGCGAAGATTTCCGGCTTCAAGCTCGTGGGATCGGCGGTGCCACCGTGCGTGCCTTTGAAATGAAACGCCGGCCCCGCGCCCTCCATCACGAATCGGGCCACACCATCGCCGCTGAACGAGATGAAGCCCGTTTGGTCGAGATCGACGACGATAGTCTTTGTCAGCCGGTAAGTCCCGCGTCCGAAACGCACCGCGGCACCGCCATCGACCATTGTTTGCACGGCTGCGGTGTCATCGGCCTTGCCATCGCCGACGGGTTGAGCGTGAAGAGGCAGGGACAACAACGAGAAGAGAAGCAGGCGCGAGAACATGAGGCGATGTCATACGCACGCAGCGGCGTCATTTGCGCGACTCAAAATACGCCTCGAAGGTCTTCGTGAGGCCTTCGCCGAAAGTGATCCAGTGCTTGCCCATAGCAGGCTGCCGGATGCCTTCGATGTAGTTGCAGTTGAACTCGAGGATGACCGCATCAATGCCAAAACGCGAGCACCAGCCTTCGCCGAGTGTGCCGGGATTGCGAAATGTGGACTTCGTCGAGCCGACGGTGAACCAGGTGTGGTCGCGCAGACATTGCTCAAAGCGGGCCATGCGCGCGAGATACGCGTCGATGTTGGGAATGTCCGGCCGGCTGATGTGCAGCATGCCGTTGCCGTCATTGTGCAGATCCATGGCGAACGTGGGCCGATGTCCGGCTTTGATTTCATTTTCAAGCCAGTGCTCCAGCGCGGCATTTTCCGGTGCGAGCTTCGGATCGGCGGGCTTGTCCCACTTCCGGTTCAAGTCCCAGCCGCCGAGGTTGAAACGCGTGCCACCGCGCTCGACACCATCCTTGTTCGCCATCGGTAAAATGCACACGTTGTAGAGCGCGAGGCACTTTTGCGCATCCGAGTCGCCTTTTAGCAGGCGGCGCACGAGCCCTTCGGCAACCCAGTTGCCCACCGGTTCCCACGGATGAGCACGTGCGCGGATGAAGACGTGATTTGGCGCGTCGTCGTTTCCCACGCGGATGATCTCCAGATCGCGACCCTGCACCGTTTTGCCGATGGTCTCGATTCTTACCAGCGGACTCGTTTTGATCTCATCGAGAAAGCGGTTCAAGTCCGACACGCGATACGGTTCCGCGCGTGCGACGAAGAGCGACGTGCCCGGCATCTCCAGCGTGACACGCACGCGGCCTTCCTCGGGCGATTCCGTCGGCACAGGCGTCCAGTCTTTGCCATCTTGCGAGACGACGACCTGCTTGATCTCTTTTGCCACGGAGCCGGCCTTGCTGTTCCAGACGTTGGCCATGTTTTTCAGCTCCAGCGTGAGCTTTTGGCCCTTCGCGGCCTGAATGCGGAAGTGAAAATGTCCCGCCGCGCGGTTTGGCGAGAGCCGCTCCTGGTCGTAGAGCAGATAGACCAACACCGTGCCATCCTCCGCGAACTCATACCAGAGCGGCGAGGCATTCTCGAAGCTCGTGTCGATGAACTCGAGCGGCGCGGGCGGAGGATCAGCAGCGAGGGTGCAGGTCGCAATGACAAGCAGAGAAGCGATCAGAGCTAGAGAAGAAATTGAGATGGGCATGGGGGCAGGACGCCATCAAAACTCCGGCTTTTGTCCGGCGAGCGCAACGATCTCTTCTGCGGTCAGAGCACGCCGCTGGATTTGCAGATCGCGAAGCTGGCCGTTGAAAGGGCCGTTCATGCCGGTTCCGAGTCGGAGGGGTGCCTCGCTGTCGAGATCCCACGCGGAGGCGTCGAAGCCGGCGCTCTCAGCGACTTGCCTGCCATCGACATGCAAGGTGAGGCGGCCTGCTGTCTTCACGGCGGCGATGTGATGCCAGCCTGGCGGCAGCGTGTGATCCCACGAGACCTGCCTTCCATGCCTTGCCGCCCAAACTTTGCCCGAGGGCAGCGTCGAGCAGAAGACCTCGCCGGCGTGCTCGGCCATCGTCCAGGCGCGGCGATACTGCACGTCCGGAGTATGATCGAGCCGCTGCCAGAGCGTCCACCGGCCATCGCCGTCGTAGGCGTGGACTTGCGCGAGCGGCAGCGTGCCGGCGATGAAGCGGCCGTTGTGCACCATCATGCCCATGACCTCCAGCTCCTCGCCGAGACGACCGATGTCCGTCCAGCGTCCGACATCTTCAAAACGAAACACGCGCCCGCTGCGCCAGGTGGCGACGTGGAGGGCGCCTTCGTAGCTGGTGAAGGCGTAGGTCTGGGTGTTGTCGCCGATCTGGCCGCAATCGGTCCACGCCTTGCCATCGAAACGATACACCCGGCCACCGTCGTAGCTGCTCGCATAGAGGAAGCCGTCATGCACGGTGAGCGAGACGACGCGCTTCGGTGTCGACGCGCCCGTCTGGATGTCCGGCCCCATGGCATCCGGCAGGCGTGTCCACGTTGTGCCGCCTTCGTAGCGGAAGAAGCCCGCCGGTTTGTAGAGCGATGAGGCAAACAGCCGCCCTTGAAACACCACGAGTCCACCCACGGCCTCCGTGTCTGGCAACTGGCCGCAATCCACCCACTTCGTGCCACCTTCGTAGCGATACACACGCCCGCCGGACTGCTTGTTCTCTGATTCCGGCAAAGCCGAGCCCGCCACGCGATACTTGCCGGTGCCCGCATACAACGAGCCTTCATGCGCGGCGAATGCGGTAACGGAGTTGCTGCCATCAAGGCTGCCGCAGTTGGTCCAT
Organism: Verrucomicrobiaceae bacterium; assembly: GCA_015075365.1. Lineage (GTDB taxonomy): Bacteria > Verrucomicrobiota > Verrucomicrobiia > Verrucomicrobiales > Verrucomicrobiaceae > Prosthecobacter. The sequence goes on along the minus strand of JABTUN010000001.1, from coordinate 454,598 downwards.
CGCTCGCCGCCCTCGTAGCGATAGACGCGCCCTGTGTCCCCGGAGCCAGGCTCGCAAGTGCCCGCATACAGGGCACCTTCGTGCGTCATCATTGCAAAGGCGAAGAGCGCCTTGCCCGGTCGTCCGCAGTCACGCCAGGCGCCGGGTTTGTCATCGTCGATGCCGAACTGCAAATGCCGCCAGTTCGCCTGGCTCGCCGTGACGCCTGGATTGCTTTTGAGCGTGAGATGAAAGCCGCGCTTCTTCTTCGGATCGTATTGGCTCACCAGATCGCCGGTGATGCGATCTGCAGCATCTGCCCGCGCCCACACGGAGATCGAAAAGTCGCCGCTGCCGAGTTGGGGCGCCTGATCGCCGGCAATGACGAGCGGTAGATCGACACGCGGCCACGTTGCGGCGGGTGGTTCAGCCGCGTGTGAAGACAGGGCGCAGGCCGCGACAATGAGAGAGGTGAATCGGGTGGGCATGTTCATGAAGGTCATTTCTTGCTCGCTCGGTATCTCACCGGCTCACTGGCGTCGTTTTTCAGGTCGATCTGCCATTGTGTGATCGCATCTGCCAGGCGTTGCACATCTTGCGGACGTTCGGCCGTGAGATTGTGCTTCTCGGAGGGATCGGTAGCGAGGTCGTAGAGTTCCCACTCGGCTTTCGCTTTCGTGCGAATGAGTTTCAGCGAGCCATCACGGACGGCAATGGCATCGCGCAGATGGAAGAAAAGGCGTTCGTGAGGAGTGGTGGCATTCTTGGTGAGGGCAGGCAAACAATCGCGGCCATCGAGGATGCGAGCTTTGGGCACGGCGGCTCCGGCGGCAGTCACAAAGGCGGGCAGGAGATCGAGGTGGCTCAGCATGGCCTTCGACACGCTGCCGGCAGGGATCTTGCCGGGCCAGCGGAAGAGGGCGGGCACGCGGATGCCGCCTTCATACAAAGACGGAGCGCCATCGCGATAGATGCCCGCGCTGGCGACGCCGAGGCCGTGCGTGGGGCGCAAAATGGGGCCCATGTCGGAGATGAAGGCCACGAGGGTGTTCTCACGCTGCCCGGTGGCATCGAGCGCGGCGAGCACCCGACCGACATTGTCATCCAGAGCGGTGATGACGGCGAGGTAGCGGCGCTTTTCGTCGGTTTCAGCCGGATTCCAGCCGTAGGCAGCAAAAGCGCGATCGGGGGCCTGCCACTGCGGTTTTTCGCCTTTCGGCATGTTGATGCTGCTGACGTAGTGTGGCGCGTTGAAGGGCAGATAGACGAAAAAAGGCCGTTTGGCGGCACTTTGACGAGAAATGAACTCCGCTGCCGCTTCGGCAAAAATATCGCCGCTGTAGCCTTCCATGTGATGCGGCTCCGTGCCACGAAACAAGTCGTATTCGCCGTGATAGGTGTGGGTGAAGTAGTTGATGTTTCCGCTGCGGCAGCCGAGAAACTCATCAAAGCCGCGTTCCGTGGGCCGGCTGCCGGGTGCGAAGCCGATGTTCCATTTGCCAAAGCAGGCCGTGGCGTAGCCCGCGTCCTTCAAATACTGCGGCATGATGCGCTCGCGATGCGGCAGGCCGATGCCGTGCCAGTTTTCCTCGACCACGAGCTGGTGCAGCAATCCGTTTCGCAGCGGATGACGCCCCGTGAGTACCGCGCCGCGTGAAACCGTGCAGGTGGAGGCCACCACATAGAAATCCGTGCAGCGCACGCCCTCAGCCGCGAGCCGGTCGAGATGCGGTGTCTTCACCTCCTTGTTGCCATAGCAGCCGAGATCGCCGTGGCCGAGGTTGTCGGCATAGATGAAGAGGATGTTCGGCGCGGCATGCAGTTGAGCGCAAAAGATTGCAACAGCCGCGAAGACTATGGGAAAGACGCTTTTCATGCCGGGTGGAAGTCATGGCATACGGACTGAGGGAGCCTTTTTGCATCTTGAGGTCGCAAATGAGCCGTGAGACTGCGTATGGACTTCATCGCATGAAACACTTCTTCCTTGCCTCCATCATCTTCACGGCCCTTTTCAGTGCCCCGGCTCAAGAGAAACCGGCGCGAGTGTTCAAAGCGGGCGCGGCGACGAGCAACATCACGCCGCCGCTAGGCATGGAGATCGTGGGAAACTTCGCGCCAAGGCCCATCGCGGCGCATGTGCATGATGAGCTGCATGCACGCTGCCTGGTGCTCGATGATGGTGAAACGAAGCTCGCCTTCGTCGTGGCGGACACGATCTCGCTCGGACGCGACGTGTGGGACGAGGCGAAGCAAAAGATCGAGGCCGCGACGGGCATCCCGCGCTCCAACATGATGTTCTCCGGCACGCACACGCACTCCAGCGTGTCCGCGCTGACAAACAAAGATCCTTCGCTCGACTACCGCCGCCTCATCATCTCACGCGTGGTGGATGGCGTGCTCCGCGCCGTCCACAACCTGGAGCCCGCGAAGATCGCTTGGGGAGCGGGAAAAGTGCCGCAGCATGTCTTCAACCGCCGATGGAAGCTCAAGGAGGGCATGACAAACCCGAATCCCTTTGGCGGGCTCGACCGCGCGGTGATGAATCCCGGCGGCACGGTGCGCCTCAAGCTCGCCGGACCAGCCGGCCCGACGAATCCCGAGGTCTTCTGCCTCTCCGTGCAGGCGGCGGATGGGCGTCAGATCGCGTTGATGGCGAACTACTGGCTGCACTACGTCGGTGGCGTGCCGCGCGAGCATTTGTCCGCGGATTACTTCGGCGAGTTTTGCCGCATCATCGAAATGAAGCTCGCTTCAGGCCCCGAGCATCCGCCGGTGGTCGGACTTCTCGCGAACGGCCCGTGCGGCGACGTGAACAACAACGACTACAGTGGCAAAACACCCGCTGTGAAGCGCGAGCCGTATGAAAAGATCAAGATCGTGGCCGGTGACCTCGCCGCCGAGGTGCTGCGTGTGCGTGAGACGCTGAAACATGCGGACTGGGTGCCGCTGAAGGCCGCCGTTGCTGATTTGGAACTCGCCGTGCGTCGCCCCACGCCGGAAATGATCGCCTGGGCCCAAGGCGTGCTCGCCAAACCGAAGGATGCCGCCGAGGTGCATCGCCTGGAGCAGCCCTACGCCGAGCGCACGCTGGCCGCCCGTGATGCCAAACCGGACACCGTGAGCTGCGTGATGCAGGGCTTTCGCATCGGCGACCTCGGCATCGCCGCGATCCCTTTCGAGGTCTTCACGGAGATCGGTTTGGAGATCAAAGCCAAGAGCCCTTTTCGTGACACCTTCACCATCGAACTCGCCAACGGCAGCAACGGTTACCTGCCCACACCACCGCAGCACGATCTCGGCGGCTACGAAACCTGGCTCGGGACTAATCGCGTCGAACGCGAGGCCTCGTTGAAGATCACCGCGAGGATCCTGGAACTGCTCGGGAGTCTCCAATGAGGCATCCTGGCTTCTTCACTTTCCTTTCAGGTGTTTGTCGAAGAAACCGAGCACCAGAGGCCGGAGATCGCGCTGCTTGGGTTGCAGATGGAAGCTGTGCGGGGCGTCGGGGATGATTTCGAGCTGATGGTTGGCTCCGATGGCTTTCATGGCTGTGGCAAGGGCTTCGGAGTCGGCCACGGGCACGGTTTTGTCGGCAGTGCCGTGCAGGATGAGCAGCGGCGGGTCTTGTTTGTCGATGTGCGAACGTGGATCAGCCTGCTTGTAGAGATCAGGAGCCTCCACGCGCGCTTTGCGGAACATCGCGAGGTCTCGCTGCTCAAACCACAGCACCGGGCCATACAGATCAACGGCGCACTGCACGCGCGTGTCACCCTCGCCGGGAGGATCGAGCTCGCCGCCGCAAAGCCCGACCATCGCAGCGAGATGGCCACCCGCGCTGCCGCCGATCACGCCGATGTGCGCGGGATCGACCTGCAAACGCTCGGCATTCGCCCGCAGCCAGCGCACGGCCGTTTTGCAGTCGTGCAGGTTCTGCGGCCAGGTCGGGCCGGGATGCTCGCTGTTCGCCAAAACGTAGTCGATGCTCATGCCGACATAACCATTCAGCGCCAGCGTGGTGCCGATGTTGATCTCGCGAGCCGCCCGCTTCTCACCGCCGGACCAGCCGCCGCCGTGGATGATCACCACCGCGGGAAATGTTTGCCCCGGCTGCGGATTCGCCGGCAGATAGAGGTCCGCCTTTTCCTTCCGCCCGCCGCCGAGGTAATCGACATCGTGCTCGGTGCGGACTGCGTCCGCGGCGATGGTTGTGGTGGTGATGAGAAGCAAGACGAGGTGTTTCATGGAATGGGAATCTGCCAAAAGTGTTCCTCTGGCTTCAGATACTCGTCCAAAAGGCGGTCATGCACGGGAGATGTGCCCTTCGTGTGGTCGATGAGAGCTGCCATTTTCATCTCGTAGGCCGGAGGAGTGAGCTTCAGGCGCAGATCCGGCTCCCGTGGCAAGGGAGAGCCATGCACGACGAAGGACAGGAGGCGCCCCTCAAACTTCGTCATCTGCAATGCCTCGCGTGCATACCAGAACGCGGCGCGATGATCGCCGTGCGTGTCTGATTCGTGGGTCACATATACCTCCCGCGGCTTCCGAGAGCGGATGATGCCGGCCAGATCGGCCAGGACGCTGGTCTTCATGTACGGCGCGGGCTTGCCGTGTGTAAGCGCGTGGTAGTCCCGCTCCGTCACACCATATGTCTCGCGTTTCTGCGTCAGCATCTGCCGGAAAGCCTTGCCGCCGTCCATCCGCCACATCTTCTCCAACCCACCGTCCGGATAGCCGAGGAAGATCAAATCCTCGCGAGGCACGCCAAGCCGCCGCATCGCGTTCACAGAATGGCTTTGCCGCAGCGCGCCTGCCTTCATGAAATCCTCCGGCGTGAGCTGTCCGCGCTCCTTCTTCGCCACGGCGGCCGTCAGCGCCACATGACCGTCGCCATTTGTCAGAATGACGACCGTTACACGCTTTTTCGCCTCCAGCGCGCACTTGATGACACCTGCGCAGCCGATCACCTCGTCATCCGGATGCGGCGCGATGACGAGCACATCGCCTGTCCCAGCGAAGACAAGCGAGGCGCTCAGAACCAGACATGGCAGCCACCGCGGCATGGCGTTCATACGCGCCGCTAACAGCCCCTCTCGCGATCAAAGCCCGCGCCTTGCCGCGTAGTGGTGAGGGATGAAGCCAGCCATCCTTTTCCTCGCGCTCAGCCTGCCGTTGCTGGCGCAAACGCCGCCCACTTCCGATCTCGAAACGCTGCTGGTGCATCCCATCCTCGCCAAAGGCCAGCCGGAGCGCGAATCACGCGCTTTTTGCGATCCCAAGGTGCCGCGCCTGCCTCAAGTGACCACGCTCGACGAGTGGAAGGCGTTTGCGGACCAAACGCGGCGCGAGGTCCTCGATAAGGTCGTTTTTCGCGGCATGCTGGCGAAGCAGTGGCGCGATGCGAAGACAAAAGTCGAGTGGATGGACACGATCGAAGGAGGCGCGGGCTACTCGATCAAGAAACTGCGCTACGAGGCGCTGCCGGGATTGTGGATTCCCGCGCTGCTTTACCAGCCGGACAAAGCGGGTGCGAAAATGCCCGTCCATCTTGCCGTGAACGGCCACGATGCTGTCGGCAAGGCCGCGCCATATAAACAGGTCCGCTGCATCAACCTCGCCAAACGTGGCATCGCGAGTCTCAACGTCGAGTGGCTCGGCATGGGCCAGCTCCGCACCGACGGCTTTGCGCATTCGCGCATGAACCAGCTGGATCTTTGCGGCATCAGCGGTCTCGCGCCGTTTTACCTCTCCATGTCACGAGGGCTGGACATTCTGCTCGCGTTGCCCAATGCCGATACGGCACGCGTGGCCGTGAGCGGTCTCAGCGGAGGCGGATGGCAGACCATCACGATCAGCGCGCTCGACACGCGTGTCACGCTCGCGAACCCGGTGGCGGGTTACTCGTCGTTCACAACCCGTGCCGAGAATGGCAGCGACCTCGGCGATTCCGAGCAGACGCCGAACGATCTCGCCACCGTGGCCGATTACACGCATTACACCGCCATGCTGGCCGGGCGCGCCGTGCTGCTCACCTACAACGCCAAGGACAACTGCTGTTTCGCCGCGGATCACGCGCTGCCGCCCCTGCTGGACGCCGCAGAACCCGTTTTCAAGCTTCACGGCCAGCCGGAGCGCTTGCGTTCCCACATCAACACCGATCCAGGCACGCATAATTTCGAGATCGACAACCGCCAGGCGCTCTACCGCATGGTGGGCGACATCTTTTACCCTGGCGACGCGAGTTTCAGCGCCAAGGAGATTCCCTGCGATGCCGAGGTGAAAACCAAGGAGCAGCTCGATGTGCCACTTCCGGCCAACAATCTCGATTTTCATCAGCTCGCGCTCGCTGCGGCGAAAAACCTGCCGCGCGACTCCGCGCAGCCGACACGCGAAAAACTGCGCGAACTTGTGAGCAGCCCGAAATACACGGCCGCTGCCGAAAAAGTGGATGAGGAGGCTCGTGGCGGCACCCGGGCGGTGTTTTGGCGGCTTCGCATGGGGGGCGACTGGACCGTGCCGCTCACCGAACTCACGCGTGGCGACGCCAAAACGACCGTGATCCTCTTTGCCGATGGTGGACGCAAATCCGCGGCGAAGGAAATCGAGGAACTGCTCACGAAAGGGCATCGCATCCTCGCATTCGATCCCACCTACATCGGCGAGTCCGGCATGGGCGGCCGCAGCTATCTCCACGCCTTGCTCGCCGCGACCGTGGGTCAGCGCGCGCTCGGCATTGAGGCCGCAGAGGTGAATGCGGTGGCGCGCTGGGCCGCCACGGAGTTCAAGTCCAGGCCGGACGTTCACTCCATCGGGCCGCGCAGCAGCCTCGTGGCGCTTGTCGCCAAAGCCTTGGAGCCGGAATCATCCGGCGAACTCCATCCCATGCAGCATATCGAGGACCTCCATGGCATCCTGCTGAACAACTGGACCGTGCAGGACAAGCCGGAACTGTTCTGCTTCGGCCTGCTGGAGCATTTCAATGTGTCGCAGCTCAAGGCGCTGGCCGCGCAGACGAAATGATCAGCGATCCGGCTTCGACCAGAGAATCCGCGCCACAAACGTCGCGCCCTCAGAACCGCGGGCTTTGGAGTCTTTCATGAACATGCCTTCGCACACGGTCACCCAGGACTCGTTCTCGTTGATGCGGGCGCAGCCGAAGTTGCCCAACTCCGCGCCGCGCTCGGGCACCACGACTTTTTCGCTCGCGCGGATGATCTGGAGCTTCTCGGGATCGACACGCGCCATGAAGAGCGGCGCACGGTGCCGGACGATGTGGTCGTTGTTTGCTCCACGGCGGGTATAGACGAGGAAGAGGCTGTCGCGATGCGCCAGCCAGTGCTGCTGCGTGTTGTAGCTGCCGAGTTCCGCGCCATCGTCGAAGTTCCAGGGCTTTGGCCCGGCAAAATGCAGTCCGTCATCGCTCACGCTGACGTAACCACGCTCGTCATTGCGCAGCGTGAGGTAGTAGCGGCCGCCAAACGCAATCAATGACGGCTCATAAAGCCCGCGTGCCACGTCGAGGCGCAACACCTCGCCGTTTCGCTCATAGACGAGCTTTTCGCCATCGAAGCGGCATTCGGCCACCGTGGTGCTGAAGCGGTCTTTGGAGCTTTTGCCGATGTACAGCGGCACGAGCAGTTTTCCGTCGTTTTTCACGATCCACTGGGCGCAGGCGTTGCGGGCAAAATTGAAGTCCTCGCTCTCCGGCAGCTCCAAAACCTGCCACGGCGTCCATTTCGAGGTCTTCGGGTCAAAGACGGCATACACGGTCTGGTGTGCGCGCTTCACGTCATCGAGCTGCTTGCCCTTCGGGCTGTAGCGCACGCGGCAGCCGATCGCGAGCAGTCTGCCGGTCTTCTCATGCCAGCCCGGCGTCACATCGGCGACGCTGAGCGTCACGCCATCCGGCTGCGGCTGCCAGTCGATCTCCGGCGGCAGCACCGGGCCGCTCCACGCGCCGTCCACACCGTCGCGCCGCATGAAATGCAGCCCGGAGTAGTAGTCGGAGACCTTGAGGTGTTTCTGAATCGTCATCACCACACCACCTGGCACCGGCGCGGCACGTGGGTGAAACCAGAGAAATTTTCCATCATCATGCTTCATCACCGTTTCAAGGCGCACCACATAGTCAGGTGGCTCCGCGGCGGATGGAAGGGAAGGGGAGCAGAGGGCAAGGCAGAGCAGGAGGCGTTTCATTCAGGCTGGATACGCGATGAAGGCGGGCATCTGATGGAAAATGCTTCCCGTTGCGGACGTTTGGTGCCATCCTCGCCATTCCTCATGTCCAGCACCACCACCACCTCCTCCGCCCGCACCGCCGCCCTAGTCGCCGCCTTTTTGGGCTGGATGTTTGACGGATTTGAAATGGGCCTCTTTCCGCTGACGGGACGTGATGCTTTGAAGGAACTGCTGGCCGGCGAGGCCGCGGCCTCGCTGAACAACTGGTTCGGAGTCATCATGGCCATGTTCCTTGTCGGCGCCGCCACCGGCGGGGTGGTGTTTGGCTGGCTGGGCGACCGTATCGGGCGCGTGAAGGCCATGTCGCTGTCGATTTTCACCTATGCGATCTTCACCGGCCTGTGCGGGATCGCAAAGCACGCGGAGGAGATCGCCGCGTATCGTTTCATCGCCTCGCTTGGCATGGGCGGGGAGTGGTCGCTGGGCGTGGCGCTGGTGAACGAGGTGTGGCCGGGCAAATCCCGCATGCTGGTGGCTGGATTGATCGGCGCGGCGGCGAATGTGGGCTATCTGCTGGGCGGATTCCTCAGCCTGGGGCTGGGCAGCGTGCTGGGCACGGTGAATGACGCGCTTCTGGGCGTCGGGCTCGGCCAGGAGACAGTCACGACGCTGCTGTCGAACAACGGCTGGCGCATCCTGATGATGAGCGGCGCGGTGCCGGCCTTCCTTGTCTTCTTCATCCAGATTTTCGTGGGCGAGTCGAAGAAATGGGAGGAGGAGAAGGCGAAGGGCAACACCGACCACTGGGCCACGAAGGATTTGTTTGGTGTGCTGATCGGCTGCGCGTCCGCGCTGGGCATCGTGTGGGTGTGGGCGCCGAAGTCCGTGACCGTCGCCACGCCGGTGGCCATCGCAGCCACGATCATGGGACTGGTGGTGACATTGCTCGGTTACCTGTTCCCTGTCTGGCAGTATTTGGGACGCGCGGCATCGCAGGACCCAGGCGTGACGCGCCCCTTCATCATCAAACGCATGCTGCTGGGAGCGGGACTGGCAGGCGTGGCCCTGATGGGCACGTGGGGAGCGGTGCAGTGGGCTCCAAAATGGGCGGAGGAGCTCGCGGGCAATCCCGCGCTGCATGCCAAGGACTGGGCGCAAATCTGGACTGCCACCGGAGCGATCATCTTCACCATGGTGGCGGCCCTGCTGGGCGACAAACTGGGCCGCCGCATCGCCTACACGATCCTTTGCGTGGCCACCATCGCCGCCGCGCTGCTGTTCTACCAGACCAACAGCAGCTACACGAACTGGTTCCTGTTTACCGGCTTCCTCATCGGCGGCATCAGCGCGTCGTTTTACGGCTTCTTCCCGCTTTACTTCCCGGAGCTTTTCCCCACGCAGGTGCGCGCCACCGGGCAGGGCTTCTGCTTCAATTTCGGCCGCGTGCTTGCCGCCATTGGCGCGCTGCAAACCGCGAACCTCATGACCGTGTTCGACGGTTCCTTTGCCAAGGCTGGCAGCGTGCTCTGCTCCATCTATGTGCTAGGCATCGTCCTGGTGTGGTTCTGCCCTGAGACGAAGGGCAAAGAGCTGAGCTAAGCTCCCAGATCGCCGCTGAAGTCGCTGGGCATGCGCCAGTCGCCGCGAGGTGACAGGGCCACGGTGCCTACTTTGGGGCCGTCGGGCATGCTGGAGCGTTTGAACTGGCTTTGGGCGAAGCGCTTGAAGAAGACGGCGAGCCATTTGGCGATCACTTCCGGCTTGTGACGGCCTTTGAAGGCAATTTCGGCGAGCCACTGGATCTTCGCAGCATCGCTTCCGTGGCGGACGAAATGGAAGAGGAAGAAGTCGTGCAGCTCGTAGGGGCCGATGGTGTCCTCGGTCTTCTGCTTGAGCGATTTGTCGTCGTTGAGCGGCAGCAGCTCGGGCGTGATCGGCGTGTCGGCGATATCGCGCAGGATGTCGCCCGCCTTGGCGGCGAAGGGACCTTCGGCGCACCATTCGATGAGGTAGCGCACGAGTGTTTTCGGCACGCCGGCGTTCACATGATACATGGACATGTGGTCGCCATTGAAGGTGCACCAGCCAAGCGCGGCCTCGGAGAGATCGCCGGTGCCGACGAGGATGCCGCCGGTCTTGTTGGCGAGGTCCATGAGGATCTGCGTGCGCTCGCGGGCCTGCGAGTTCTCGTAGGTGGCATCGTGCTGCGACTCGGCGTGGCCGATGTCTTTGAAGTGCTGGCGCACGGCGTCGTTGATCGAAATCGTGCGCAGCTCGATGCCAAGCGCCTCGGCGAGCTTTTCGGCATTGCCACGCGTGCGTTTGGTCGTGCCAAAGCCCGGCATGGTGACGGCGAGGATCTGGCAGGCGGGCAATTTGGCGCGCTTCACCGCGTCGAGCATCACGAGCAAGGCGAGCGTGGAGTCGAGACCGCCGGAGAGGCCGATGACGGCGGTCTTCGAGTTTGTTTGGCGTAGGCGACGGGCCAGCGCGGTGCTTTGAATGGCGAAAATCTCCTCGCACACGGCATTTCGATCTGCCTTGGCATGTGGCACGAACGGATGCGGCGTGAGCGGGCGACGCAGCGATGCATCCTTCGAGGTCGTGGCATCGAAATGGAAGGTCACGATCTCGGTTTCGAGCTTCGGCGCTTCATCGCGGAAGGCGGTGCTTTGCATGCGCTCACGCAGCAGATTCGGCACATCGACATCGGCGATCACCGTTTGGGTATCAAAGCTGAACCGCTCCGACTCGCCCAAGATGGCCCCGTTTTCTGCGATGAGGCAGTGGCCGGAGTAAACGACATCCGTGCTCGACTCGCCCGCTCCTGCTCCGGCATACACATAGGCCGCGAGGCAGCGAGCAGATTGCTGCGCGACGAGCGAGCGGCGATACGGTGCCTTGCCGAGCAGCTCGGTGCTGGCGGAGGGATTCACGATCAGCGTAGCTCCGGCGAGCGCGAGCGGACCTGAGGGCGGATTCACGGTCCACAGGTCCTCGCAAAGCTCCACGCCGAGCACGCAGCCCGGAATGCTGCTGAGCTGGAAAAGCAGGTTCGTGCCGATGGGAGCACTGATTTGATGGGTGAGACCGATTTCAGGCTCCACGAGCGTGTGAGCGGGCGAGAACCAGCGACGCTCATAAAACTCCGCGGAGTTCGGCAGATGCGTTTTCGGCACGAAACCGAGCACCTCGCCACCACCGAGCACCGCGGCCACATTATACAGACGACCTTCGACGAGCAGCGGCAGGCCGGTGACGATCAACGCATCGCAATCCGCGGTGGCATCGACAAGCATCGCGAGGGCCTGCATCGCCTGCGTACGCAGCGTCTGCGTGTGAAACAGATCGCCGCAGGAGTAGCCAGTGAGGCTGAGCTCGGGAAAAACGATCACGCGACAGCCTTCGCCGGCGAGCCGACCCGCCTCTTTGGCCATGATGACCGCGTTTTTGCCCGGATGACCGAGCACGAGCTCCGGCGACACGGCGGCGACACGGACAAAGCCGTGCGATTCACGGATTTCGGCGGCGGAAGGCTTGCGGGCTGGCATGGGAGCGGAGCGTAGCACGGCTGCATTTGACCGCCAGCAAAAGACCGGGCGCTGGACCTCCCGTCCAACGCCCGGCGTGGTTCCCCCAACACTCCATGACCCCGATCAACGTCCTCCGCGGCGCGGGGGTGGCGCGAGGAAAGCGTTGTCGGAAATCTCGGTTTTGATCCCGGTGTTGCGGCGAATGATGGTGGCGAGCGTCTGTTGCTCCACGGCGCGGACGAGACCGGCGGGCAGGTAGGCCTGATACCAGAAGCGGTCGCCATCGCGGCAGCGGCGGAATTGATCGACGAGGATGCGCGTGAAGGTCTCACCCACCATCGAGCCGGGACGATCTGTCTCGCACAGACCGCCCACCCACAAATCGACGTCCGCGGGCGAGGTGTAGCCTCGGCGCAGCTCGGCGAGCACATCGCGATCCCGTGTGATGTCCTCGAAACGGGTCACTGGAGGCAGTTTGAGGGCCTTGCGCATGTTCGCAAAGCTCGGCAGGCCATGATCGCGACCGCGCTGGATGTTCAACGACGCCAAATCAAAGCCACCACTGCCGGGAGCACCGAAGAGGAAGTTCCGCACGTCATCGACGAGCCATTCATCCAGCTCCTGCGCCCGTTGCGAGACGAGGCCGCGAAGGATCGGATCGATGCCATTCGCGGCATACACCGGCAGGTTGAAAAAGGCATCCCGCAGCGCCAGCGGCGTGCCGGCGACATCGGTGCCGTCCGCATTGCGCAGCAAAATCTGCGGTGAGAGCAGCGTGTGACCGAGCCGGTAGGCCGCGGTGGCGAATTCATTCGAGACGGTGGCATTCACCGTGGCGTCGTAACCGCGATACGCGGGCATCGCATTGCCGATGAGCACCGGCAGGAACTCGCGCAAGGTGATCGCCTGAATTTCAGCGGACACGATCATGCGGGCGAATTGATAGGTTTCCTCATCATCCACGCCCGGGTTCGCTTTTTGATACTCGGCGGCCCAGTAGTTGTGCTCACGCACAAACAGCGTGTGGATAGCCATGAGGCCGATCTGCTCATTCACACGCACATCACCGGCGAGGTAAAAGGTCGGTCCGGGAGGCGCATTCGGCAGCCCGGCGGTGTTGAAGGGCAGCAGATCGCCCTCGCCGACTTTCAAGCGGCCCGTTCCATCGAGCGCACGCAGGCCGGTGGCACGCGCCGCATCGGAGCCATACACCATCGAGGCGTCAATGTAGGCCGTGATGGCATTCGTCTGCTCGCGTTTGCCACTCGCCATTGTGTAAATCGAGCGCGAGAGCGGGATCGTGACCGTGCCGGTGCTCGTGGGATCGAATGACGGATCGCCTTTCGGCACGAGAACTGGAAACGACTCGGCGGGCGTGGCCGTCATTGTCTCATCAAGGTCATGATCAATGAACTGGCCCCACTGCCACAGCATGTCGCTCGCTCCGCGGGCATTCGGGCGAAGGAAAGGCTGCGCGATGACTGCGTTGCTGATTGCTCGCGGGCTCGGTCGCATGGCTCCGGCGGGCGAGCCAGTGCCGTCGGCATACTCGGAAGGCGCGAGACGAACGAACGCCGTGCCCGGTGTGCCCCACGCGGCGTTCGCGGTGTTGTTCGCGGAGCCGTCGATGGTGCGGAATTCGGCCGGCAGATCAAAATCGGTCGCGGAGCCGCCGGTGTTCGAGCCGGGCTTGTGAGCACCCGGTTTCGGCGGTTGAGGTCGCGGGATCGGAGCCGGCTGGGCAAAACTGCCGCCCACGGCGAGCAGCAGCAGGGATGAGATGAGGCGTGTGGTTTTCATGACGATGCGGTGGTTGTTGGTTAAGGCGGGATCGCCGGTTCGAATCGGTGTCCGTTGCTGTGGAAAGCCCGCCGCGCCTAAATGCCGGGCCACGGCGCAGATTAAGGATCGTTTATCTGCGAAGAAGCTGCGGTGGCCGCGCGTTGGGGGCTGCTTTTCGCCTCGAAGGGACCTGCAAATGGCCCGTTGCGTTCGCGCACACGGATGGCAAAATGCCTCAATGAGCATCGAATCGCTGAAACAAGAGATCGCCGTCCTGCCGCTGGAAGGGCGCAAGCAGCTCATGAGCTACCTGATCGACCTGCGCACGCGGGAAACGGACCCGGATTGGGCTCAGCGCACCGCCGCGGTGCTCGACGACAAGACTTCCTCCCGCTGGATACCATGGGATGAGGTGCAAACGAGACTCAACGCTCTGGATGACGAGGAAGAAGCCGCATGAACTACCGCCTCTTCATCCTTGATGAGGCGATGGAGTTCCTGATCGGCATGAAAAAACGTGACCGGCATCTGGTGCGTGAAAAGCTGGAGCAGATCCGCTCCTATCCGTCCTACCACGCCGAGTATGAGCGGCGCGATGCCGTTGGACGCCGGATCTCCGGGTGCATCGTGGGTCGCCATGCCATCGAATACTGGGAGGACGCGGCGGATGGAGACGTGAAAGTGACTTACATCGGTCTGGCGGACCGCTGACTGTCGCTTTTCACATTGGCACCGCATGCTTTGCAGCTAATCAACTGTCACCATGACCCACGCCGAAGCCGCCGCCCGCGCCGCCTTTCTCAGTGCCGAACTGCACCGCCACAACCGCCTCTACTATGTCGAGGCACGGCCGGTGATCTCGGACAAGGAGTTCGACCTGCTGCTGCGCGAGCTGCAGGATATCGAGGCCCAGTTTCCCGATCTGCTCACGCCCGATTCGCCCACTCAACGTGTCGGTGGCGCGGCGCTGGAGGGCTTCACGCAGATCCGGCACGCGGTGCCGATGATGAGCCTCGACAACACCTACTCGGAAGAGGAGCTCACGGCCTTCTTTGCCCGCGTGCAGAAGGGCCTCGGTCGCGAGTCCGTGGCGTGCGTCATCGAGCCGAAGGTGGACGGCGTGGCCATCAGCGTGCGTTACGAGGATGGCGTGCTCAAACACGGCGTCACACGCGGCGATGGCACGACGGGCGATGATGTCACCAACAACCTCAAGACGATCAAAACGCTCCCGTTGCGCCTTCCAAAGGAAGGTCCGCAGACCTTCGAGGTGCGAGGCGAGGTCTTCATGCCGAAGGCAGGTTTCGCGAAGCTCAATCAGGAGCGTGAGGAGGCCGGTGAATCGCTTTTTGCCAACCCGCGCAACTCCACCGCAGGCACGCTGAAGCTGCTCGATCCGAAGATCGTGGCGAAGCGACCTCTCGACATCGTTTTCTACGGCCTCGCCGATGCCAGCGGTCTGCCGATCGAATCGCAAAACGACGTGCGAAAGCTCCTTGAAGCCGCCGGTTTGCCGAAGTCTAGCCTGCTCTGGGAAGCCGACAGCGCGGAAGGTTTGTTGAAGGCCATCCGAGAGCTCGATGAGCAGCGCAAAGCCCTGCCGTATGAAACCGACGGCGCGGTGATCAAGGTGAACGCCTTCGCCGATCAGCGTGAGCTCGGCGTGACCAGCAAAGCCCCGCGCTGGGCCATCGCCTACAAATACCAGCCGGAGCAGGCGGAGACCCAGATTCTCGCTGTGGACATCCAAGTGGGCCGCACGGGTGCTTTGACGCCGGTGGCACGGCTGGAGCCCGTCTTTGTCAGCGGCAGCACGGTGAGCAATGCCACGCTGCACAACTTTGAGGAGATCGAGCGCAAGGACATCCGCGTGGGCGACCGCGTCATCATCGAAAAAGCCGGTGAGATCATTCCCGCGGTCGTCAGCGTGAAAACCGAGAAACGCGACGGCAGCGAGCAGCTCATCACACCGCCCACGCATTGCCCCATCTGCGGCACCGGTGTGCATCGCGATGAAGAACAGGTCGTCATTCGCTGCCCGAACCCGAAGTGCCCGGAGGTCGTGAAGCGCCGCATCGAGCACTTTGTGAGCCGTGCCGCCATGGACATCAGCGGCCTCGGCGAGAGCGTCGTGGCCCAGCTCGTCGATCTGCGACTCGTCGGCGATGTGGCCGATTTGTATGCGCTGAATGAACTGCTGCTCGCCCGCTTGGAGCGAGTCGGCACGAAGAGCATCGACAACTACCTCAAAGCCATCGAAGCCAGCAAACAGCAGGACCCGTGGCGGCTCGTTTTCGGCCTCGGCATCCTGCATGTGGGCGCAGGCGGTGCCCGCAAGCTGCTGGAGCACTTCGGTGGCATCGATGCGGTCGCGAAGGCCAGCGTCGAGGAACTCATGCAATGCCCCGACATCGGCGAAATCGTCGCGGTGAGCATTCACGCCTGGTTCCGCGACGAGTCGAACATCCAGCTCCTCGACCGTCTGCGTGCCTCAGGGCTCAATTTCGTGCAAAAAGCCGTGGAAGCCGCTAGCGACAAGCTCGCGGGCACCACCTGGGTCATCACCGGCACCTTGAGCCAGGAACGCGAAACCATCGCCGACACCATCCGCAGCCACGGCGGCAAGGTCAGCGGCAGCGTGAGCGGCAAAACGACCTACCTGCTCGCCGGAGCCGATGCCGGCAGCAAACTCGACAAGGCCACGAAGCTCGGCGTGAAGGTGGTCAGCGAGGCGGAGTTTCGCGAGATGCTGTCATGATGCCGGCCATCATTCGTGATTGACCAGGAACGCGTGCGCGGAACGATGCACGCATGCGTTTTCTCATCACCGCCGGCCCCACGCGTGAGCCGATTGATCCGGTACGGTTCCTCTCGAACCGCTCCTCTGGTCGCATGGGTTACGCGCTGGCGGAGGCCGCTCTCGGCGCAGGACATGAGGCCGTGCTCATCTCCGGCCCGGCGGACCTGCCGGCACCCGACGGGGCGCGGTTCATCGCGGTCGAGACGGCACGGCAGATGTTCGATGCCGTCGCTTCGCACATCACCGGATGCCAGATCGCCATTTTTGCCGCTGCGGTGGCGGATTACCGGCCGGTGGCCGTTGCGGAGCAAAAAATCAAAAAAACGGGCGCCAGGCTCACTCTGGAACTGGAGCGCACGGAGGACATCCTCGGCTCCGTGCGGCCGAAATTCGGCTTTTCGGGCTTTTTGGTTGGCTTTGCGGCTGAATCTGAAAACCTGGTCGCGAACGCACAGGAGAAGCTCGTGCGCAAACAGTGCGATCTGGTCATCGCGAACGACATTTCGCAGCCGGGCATCGGGTTTGACAGTCT
Source organism: Verrucomicrobiaceae bacterium (assembly GCA_015075365.1). Lineage (GTDB taxonomy): Bacteria > Verrucomicrobiota > Verrucomicrobiia > Verrucomicrobiales > Verrucomicrobiaceae > Prosthecobacter. The sequence continues at coordinate 437,797 of JABTUN010000001.1, read as the reverse complement.
GGAAAACGCCGTCACCCTCTGCCTCCCTGGCGGCCGGACGCGCGTGCTGCCCCGCCAGCCGAAAACCGACCTCGCCCGCGCCATCATCGAAGAAATCCTGCATCCCGCCCCCCAGTGAACGACCTCCAGCCCCTCCTCGCCACCGCCACTGCTGCCGCGCATGCCGCCGGCGCCTTCATCAAAGAAAACTTCGGCTCCGAGCTCACGGTCAACGAGATGCAGCGCTACGACATCAAGCTGGAGCTGGACGTGCGCAGCCAGCAGCTCATCACGGACATGATCCTTGCCGCGCACCCAGGGCATGCGATCCTGGGGGAGGAGGGCGGCGAGACCGGCGGCGACGGCCCGGTGGAGTGGATCGTCGATCCCATCGACGGCACGGTGAACTACTTTTTCGGCATCCCGCATTTCTGCGTGTCCATCGCCGCGCGTGACCGTGCCAGCAAGGAGCTGCTCCTCGGCGTGATCTTTGACCCCATGCAGAATGAAACGTGGAGCATCGCCGCCGGCGGCACTCCCATGCTGAACGGGAAACCCATCTCCTGCAGCGCGCGCGCGGAGATGGCCGAGGCGGTCGTCACTGTGGGCTTCTCCAAGAGCAAGGAGGCGCTCGACCTGGGTTTCGAGCGCTACAAGCGCATCGCCTGCTCCGTGCGCAAGACGCGCATGCTTGGCAGCGCGGCGCTCGCCATGGCCTACATCGCCTGCGGCCGGCTGGATGCGTATGTGGAGGAGCAGATCAGCCTGTGGGACATCGCCGCGGGCCAGCTCCTCGTTGAGTCGGCTGGAGGGAAGGTCATGACACGACCCAGCACCACCAAGCCGGGCACCATGTTCATCTGCGCCTCAAACGGCAGGCTGCCGGTCGAATCCTACCTGTGATGCATGCTGGACAAATCCGGCGCGGAGGCGAGCCTTCGCGCGGACTTGCATGAACCGCCGCACACTCCTCGCCTCCCTGGCCGTCGCCGCGCTGTGCCGCGCCGCCGGCCAGTCGCCGCGTTTGTTTGCCGTGGCCCAGCGCAAAGGACGCTGGTGGCTCATCACGCCGGAGAACAGGCCGTTTTTCTCCATCGGGCTGAATCACATCGACCCCTCACCACTGCGCTTCACGACGAATGGCGGTCTTTGGGAGCGGAAATACAGCAACTCGATGGAAAAGTGGCTCAAGGAGGCCGTCTCGCCGGATTTGAAAGCATGGGGCTTCAACTCGGTCGGCTGGACGCAGGAGGTTGTCACGCGTGGCCTCACGAATCACCGCCATTCGCGCGCGTTCACCTTCGAGGAGTACCAGTGGCTCGGGCTGCCTTATTGCCACCAGCTTCCCTTCGCCGATTTTCATCAATGGGAGGCCGAGACGCGCCATCCCGACTTCAAAAGCACTGAATTCGCCGAGTGGTGCGATTATGTCGCCCGTGAGCACTGCGCGCGCCTGAAAGACGACCCGAAGCTCATCGGCTACTTTTACATCGACTGCCCCACCTGGATTCACACGCGGCCGGAGAACACCTGGAAAGGCCCTCTCCACGATCCGGAGAAGCTCAGGACGGACGCTGGCCGCAAAGAGCTGCATGAACTCGCCACGCACTGGTATCGCACCACGCACGACGCCATCCGCCGCTACGATCAACATCATCTCATCCTCGGCGATCGCTACGAGGCGAAACAGCCAATCGCCGGCGAGGTGATCCAGGCCGCGCTGCCCTATGTGGATGTGCTCAGTTTCCAGCACTTCGCCCCGCCGGAGCAGGTGGCTGCAAATCTGAATGACTGGCACCGGAAAACAGGCAAGCCCGTCCTGCTCGCCGATCACTGCATCCAGATTCGCGACAAGGACGGCGGCGGTCGTCACGACGGTGCCGGATACACCCAAACGCTCGCCACCCTGCGTGGAATCCCCGGCTGCATCGGCTACCACCTCTGCGGCGCCTACCTCCGCAACGAAGCCCGCAAACGCGCTTTGCGCGACGCGGCGGAGAATCCGGACGAGGCAGCGCTTGAGGCCATCACACGTGCGAATCGTGATGCTGCAGCATGGGTGGGACAACAATCCTGACGCCCGACTGCCATGACGGTGCAAATCATCTCCGTTCTTCTTTTTTGTTTCACCGCTGCAGCCCATGCGGAACGCCCCCGCCTCGCCATCCTCACGGACATTGGTGGCGATCCGGATGACCGGCAGTCGATGATCCGGCTGATGGTGTATGCGAACGAGTTCGACATCGAACTGCTGCTCGCCAGCGCCGCGGGCACACCGGGCGAGCTGAAGGAGGCGGTGACGAAGCCGGGGTTGATCCGCGAGATCATCGCGGGTTATGAAAAAGTGCTGCCAAACCTCAAGAAGCACGCGAGCGGCTGGCCGGAGGCGGAAACGCTGCGGCAGCGTGTGAAGTCCGGCAATCCACAGCGCGGTCGCGATCACATCGGCGAAGGACACGACACCGAAGGCTCGCGCGAGCTGATCCGTCTCATCGACGCTGGAAGCGCGGAACGACCGCTGGGCATCGCCATCTGGGGCGGACAGACGGATTTCGCGCAGGCCCTGTGGCGGGCCAAGGCTGATCGCGGCGCGGCGGGATTCGCAGAGTTCGTGAAAAAGGCGCGCGTGTATGACATCAACGACCAGGACCGCATCGCGGACTGGATGCGCGGCGAGTTTCCCGGCCTTCGCTACATCCTGGCGAAGGCGCCGCCTGGCCGTGACAAGCGCGAGGGCGTGTATCGCGGCGTTTATCTCACCGGCGACGAGTCGCTGACCTCCCGCGCCTGGATCGAGGAAAACGTGACATCACGCGGCCCGCTCGGCGCCTTGTATCCGCTGAAAACCTTCACCGCGCCGAACAAGCACGGCTGCATGAAGGAAGGCGACACGCCATCGTGGTTCTTCTTCCTTCCACCCGGCGGTAATGATCCCAAGGATCCTTCGAAGCCCGGCTGGGGCGGCCAGTTTCAGATGGAGGCCGACGGATGGTGGCGTGATGTGCCCGCGAAGGACGGTTTTGACCCGCGCAGCACGGTGAGCCGCTGGCGCGCGGAATTTCAGGCCGATTTTGCAAAGCGGATGCGGTGGTGCGTGGAATGAAACGAGGATCGTGGCCGTTGAATAATGCTACCCATGAATGCATCCAGATTTCGTCTCCCTGTGTGCCACGCCTGGATGGTGCTGGCTTTGTTTCACGGATGCTGCACCGCGGCGGAGACGGCGGAGTCGTTGTTGAAGCGTTCGCAGGCCTTGCTGGCGCAGGTGGTGGGTGAAACACGGCTGCCCGGCCTCAAGGAGGAGGTGCGCGTGGTGCGCGACCGCTGGGGCATCGCGCACATCGAGGCGCGGAACACGCATGATCTGTTTTTCGCGCAGGGTTTTGTGGTGGCGCAGGACCGGTTGTTTCAGATAGATCTGTGGCGGCGCACCGGCTGCGGCGAGATGGCGGAGATCCAGGGCGAGGACGCGCTGGAGGGCGACCGCTTCGCGCGCCTGATGCAGTATCATGGTGACATGGAGGCGGAGTGGCGCAGCTATGCGCCTGACACGCGTGAGATCGCCACGGCCTTTGCAGCGGGCATCAATGCATTCATCATGCAGGCGGGCGTGGAGGGGCTGCCGGTGGAGTTTCAACTGCTCGGTCACAGGCCCCGGCCCTGGCGCGCGGAGGATGTGCTGCCACGCATATCCGGCCTCATCATGTCCGGCAACTGGCAGCGTGAGCTGAGTCGCGCGCGCCTCATCGCTGAAGCAGGCGCGGAGACAGCGCGCCGCCTCGCGCCCACCGATCCGCCGCGCGAGCTCGCGCTCGACCCGTTGCTGGAGCCGGAGATTTTCAAGGCGGACATCGCCGCTGCTTATGCCGCCGCGACGAAAGCCCCCGCTTTCAAGACCTCCCTGCATGAGAGCAACAACTGGGTCGCCTCCGGCGCGCTCACCGCATCGGGGAAGCCGATGCTCGCGGGTGATCCGCACCGCACGCTGGCGCTGCCCTCGCTGCGCTACCTCGTGCACCTGCGTGCGCCGGGCTGGAACGTCATCGGCAGTGGCGAGCCCGCTCTGCCGGGCGTCGCCATCGGTCATAATGAGCGCATCGCGTGGGCCTTCACCATCGTGGGCACCGACCAGGCGGATTTGTTCGTGGAAAAGACACATCCCGAAGATCCACGGCGCTACCTCGCGGGTGACGAGTGGCTGTCGATGGAGACAAGGCAGGAAATTTTCCGCGTGCGCGGCAAAACGCAGCCCGTCACGCAGGAACTGCGCTTCACCCGGCACGGGCCGGTCATTTATCAGGATGAGAAAAAGCACATCGCCATCGCGCTACGCTGGGCCGGGCTGGAGCCGGGCGGCGCGGCCTACCTCGGCAGCCTCTCGGTGGCGCGCGCGCAGGATCGCGCGGGCTTTTTAAAGGCGCTGGAGGCATGGAAGATCCCCTGCCTGAATTTTGTCTTTGCCAGCGTGGATGGTGACACTGGCTGGATTGCCGCCGCGGCCACGCCGGTGCGCGAAGGCTGGGACGGCCTGCTGCCGGTGCCCGGATGGACGAATGCGTATCGCTGGACGAGGTTCCTGCCAGTGAAGGACTATCCGCAGCTCTTCCAGCCCTCCGCAGGCTGGATCGGCACAGCCAATCACAACATCCTGCCACCCGGCTACCCGCACACCATCGCCTACGACTGGGCGCCGCCTTTTCGCTACGAGCGCATTCACGAGCGCATGGAGGAAATGAAGGCTGCGGGCCACAAACTGACGATCGAGGACTTCCAGCGGCTCCAGCAGGACAGCACCTCCACCGCCGCGCGCTCGCTCGTGGCGCTGTGGCGCGAAGTTCCGGCCTCCGACGATCTCAAACCGATGGTGAAACTGCTCGCGGAGTGGGACGGCCATCTCGCCACTGGTTCCGCTGCCGCCGCTTTGTACTCCATGTGGCTGGTCGAACTGGAGCAGGCCTTCTGGCAGCAAAGCGTCGCCGCCACGGACTCGAAGCTCGAGCGCGGTTCCGTGAAAAGCCTGCCCGTGATGATCCAGGCGCTGCGCCAGCCCGGCACCGCGTGGTTTGGTCAAAACCCCGTGCCGCAGCGCGATGTGCTGATGTTGAAAACGCTGTCCACCGCCGTCATCAAGCTGCGCAAGACGCTCGGTGATGATCCCGCGCGTTGGGCCTGGGGAGATCTGCATAAAGCCGCCTTCCAACATCCGCTCGCCGGACTCAGCGAGGCCCACGCGGCGGCCTTTAATCCCGTGCCTGTGCCGCGTCCTGGCGATGAAACGACTCCGAACAACACGAAGTCCGACGCCGCCTTCCGCCAGATCCACGGTGCCACCTACCGGCACATCTTCGATCTCGCCGACTGGGACCTGGGCGTCGCCACCAGTGCCCCCGGCCAGTCCGGCCAGCCAGGAAGCCCGCATTACGCCGATCTGCTGCCCCTGTGGGCGCGGGGCGAGTACTTCCCGCTCGCTTTCTCCGCCAGAAAAGTCGCCGAGGTGGCGAAGCATACGCTTGTGCTTCAACCTGTCAGGAAGTGACGAGGTGAATGCAGCGTTCGACCGCTGTGAACGCCGAATGTCAGACCTGACGTTTTTGTTCGTCTTCTTCGACGAGCCATGAATCGCCGCGCCTTTCTCCACCAGTCAGCCCTCGCAGGCACCGCCACCGCCTTGTCAGCCCGATCGTATGCCCAGGTCGCCGGGGCGAATGAGCGCGTGCGTGTCGGCATGATCGGCTTTGGATTGATCGGGCGGATTCACACGCGGAGTTTTCATGGTTTGAAGGACCGCTGCCAGGTCGTGGCGGTGTCGGATTGTTTTGCACCGCGCATGGATGCGTGCGTGGAGCTGGTCGGCGGCGGATGCGCGAAGATGCCGGACTTCAGGCGGATGCTGGAGCGCAAGGACGTGGACGCCGTGGTCATCTCCACGGGTGATCACTGGCACGGACTGCAAACCATGATTGCCTGCGATGCGGGGAAGGATGTCTTTGTCGAGAAGCCGCTGCATCTCTTCGTTCGCGAGGGCGAGTGGATGCAAAAGGTGGCCGCCAGGACGAAGCGCGTGGTGCAGGTCGGCACGCAGCAGCGCAGCGCGGCGCATTATCACAAGGCGAAGGAACTGCTGCGCGGCGGCGCGATCGGTGATGTCGTCAGCGTGCAGTGCAATTTCTTCCGCAATGTGATGCCGGGCATCGGCAGCCCGCCGGATGGCGATCCGCCTGCCGGCCTCGACTGGGACATGCTGCTCGGCCCCGCGCCGCAGCGGCGCTACAATCCGAACCGCGCGCTGTATCACTTCCGCTGGTTTTGGGACTACAGCGGCGGGCAGATGACGAATCTCGGCCATCACTCGCTGGACATCGTGCACTGGATTTTCGACATCGAGGCTCCGAAGGCCGTCAGCAGCAGCGGCGGACGCTTTTTCCTCAAGGACAACGGCGAGGTGCCGGACACGCAGGACGCGATCATCGAGTATCCGAAGTTCAACGCCATCGTGCAGTTCCGCGAATGCGCCGCGGGCGCGGGAGCGACCGCGATGGGCGCGCTGACCTTCCTCGGCACCAAGGGCACGATGACGCTCGGCCGTGATGGCTTTGAAATCATTCCCGACAAGAAGATCGAGCCCGTGAACGCCTTCGCCCACATCATCGGCGGCCATCCCGTCGGCGGTCCGCAGCCCGCGCCGGAGCCGGAAGGCGATTTCTGGTGCGAGAAGGCCGAGGACAAGTCCGGCGACTGGAAGCAGCAATACATCGAGCACGCCAAAAACTTCCTCGACTGCGTGAAGAGCCGCCAAACGCCGCATTCCGACCTCGCCAGCAGCCACTGGGTCAGCACGACCTGCCATCTCGCCAACATCAGCGCCCGCACGGGCCGAAAGGTTGTCTGGGATGCCGCCGCGAATGACATCCGCGACGACAAAGAAGCCAGCGCCATGCTCACGCGGCCGTATCGCGCGCCATGGGACGCGGAACTGAAGGCGCTGCTCGGCTAATGTAATCAAGAGCTTCAGCTCGCCCAGCCGCCGCCACTTTTTGCTCGCCCAATCTGCCTCTTTGCCACGCCATCACGAGCTGAAGCTCTGGATTAACATGAATCGCCGCCATTTCATCACTGCCGCCTCTTTGGCTGCCGCACGGTCTTTTTTGAGTGCCGCAGGTGCTGGTGGGAGCCGTCTTGGGATTTGCACGTTTTCGTGTCATCAACGCTGGAAGCTCACCAAGCCGGTGGATGCGGTGGAGTTTTATCGCTACGCCCGCGAACTCGGCGCGGAAGGCGTGCAGTCGCCGTTGCGCGGCTGCGAGCCCAAAACGATCCGCGATCTGGTCGAGCAGACCGGCGGCTATTATGAGGGCGAATTGCGTTTGCCGAAGTCTGCGGCCGATTTGGCGGCTTTTGAGGCGGAAGTGCGTCAAACCCGCGAAGCGGGCGCGACGGTGGCGCGGGCGGTTTTCACGAATGGCAGGCGCTATGAGGCTTTTTCCACGCTAGAGGCATTCCAGGGCTTTCACGAGCAGTGCAAACGCACTTTGGCCCTTATCGAGCCGGTTTTGAAAAAGCATCGTTTGCGGCTCGCCATCGAGAATCACAAGGATCACACCACGGAGGAGCTGATCGGGCTGATGAAGTCGATCAGCAGCGAGTGGATCGGTGTGCTGGTGGACACGGGGAACAACCTGGCTCTGCTGGAGGAGCCGCAGGGCGTCGTGGCAGCTCTCGCGCCGTATGCGCTGAGCGTGCATTTGAAAGACATGGCCGTGCAGGCGAGCGATGACGGCTTCCTGCTCAGCGAAGTGCCGCTTGGCAGCGGCTTTCTCGATCTGCCACGCATGGTTTCCGTGCTGCGGCAGGCGAATCCGGGCATCGTCATCAATCTGGAAATGGCCACGCGTGATCCGCTGCGCATCCCCTCCCGCACGGATGCGTATTTCACCACATTGCCCGGTCGCAAGGCCACCCATCTCGAAGCGGCGATACGCCGCGTGCAGGAGCATCCGCTCAAAAGCCCGGTGCCGGTCGTGAGCGGCAAATCCAGTGAGCAGGTGCTCGCCGAGGAGGAGCGGAACAACCGCCACGGCCTGCAATGGATGAAACAATCGCTTCACTCATGAGCCGTCCGATGCTCATCTTGCTTTTGCTCTGCCTTCTGAGCGCCTGGTTGGTTCCGCTGGCTGCCGCAGAGCCCGCACGGCCCAATCTGATCGTCATCCTCGCCGACGATCTGGGCTGGTCGGACATCGGTTGCTACGGCAGCGAGATTCCCACGCCGCACCTGGATGCGCTGGCGGCGGGTGGTGTGAAGTTCAGCGCCTTTTACAACGGTGCGCAGTGCTGCCCGACACGCGCCTCGCTCATCAGCGGCATGTATCCGCATGAGGCGGGCGTGGGTGACATGATCGACGCGCATTCGCTCGCCGTGCGCCAGGCGGCGGCAAGTCCGCACTACAGCGACCGCCTTGATCCGCGTGCCAAAACGATCGCCGAGCACCTGCGGGCCGTGGGTTATCAGACTTACATGACCGGCAAGTGGCATCTCGGTTACGCCGACGGCCAGCGACCACTCCAGCGTGGCTTCGACCGCTACCACGGCATCATCTCCGGTGCGGACAGTTATTTCAAACCGAAGTCCCTGCGTGAGGGCGACACGCCCGCGGACGCGAAGACACTGCCCGCTGGCTACTACACGACGGATGCCTTCACCACGAAGGCCATCGACTTCATCCGCGAGGGCGATGCAGCGAAGCCTTTCTTCCTCTACCTGGCCTACAATGCGCCCCACGCGCCGTTTCATGCTCCCGAGGATGAAATCGCGAAGCATCGCGGCAAATACGACGCGGGCTTTGAGGTCATCCGCGAGCGTCGTCTCGCGAAACAGAAGCAGCTCGGCCTCGTTCCGGCGTCCATCCAAATGCCGCCGCGTGATCCGAACAGCCAGCCATGGGCCGGCAGCCCGGCGCAGATGAAGGAAGTGCGAAACATGGAGATCTACGCCGCCATGGTCACGCGCATGGACGCCAACGTCGGCCGTCTCACCGCCTTCCTAAAAGAGCGCGGCCAGCTCGAAAACACGCTCATCCTTTTCCTCAGCGACAATGGTGCCTGGGCCAGCGGCGCGACCTACGAGCAGGAGTGGGCCGAGACGGGTGACACGCCCTTCCGCCTCTTCAAGCTCTTCACTCACGAAGGCGGCATCCGCACGCCCCTCATCGCCCACTGGCCCGCACGCATTCCCGCCGGATCGGTGCAGTCGCGACAGTATGCGCATGTGAAGGATATCCTGCCGACGTTGCTCGCGGCGGCATCGCTGCAAGACAATGAGACCATCAGCCTCCCTCTGTCCGGCCAAAGCTTCCTGCCCGCCTTGCTCGATCCAGGCCACGCCGCGAACGAAACGCTCTTCTGGGAACGCCTTGGCAACGAAGCGGTGCGCGATGGCCGCTGGAAGCTCGTGCGCTGCTACAACGAGATCCGCGACTACAACGCCAGCACCAAACGGGGTCCCGGCAGCGGCACACGCACCGGCCCATGGGAACTCTACGACCTCGACACGGATCCCAATGAAACCCACGATCTCGCCGCGCAGCACCCGGAACGAGTCGCCGAACTCAGTGCCAGGCACGCCACCTGGTCGCAGCGGGTCGGCGTGATTCCGCGCGAGCAGATTGCAGCAAAGCTCGCACCGTAAAAATAGACGGACGTGTCAGCTTTGCTCAAAACAACTCGTCTCTACTCCGCATGACTGAAGAACTCCTGGTCAAAACCCTGCTGGATGCCCGGCCCCGTCTCATCGCGGGCACGCTGGCGGTGCTGCGGGATGTGCATCAGGCGGAGGACGTGTTTCAGGAGGTCATGATCAAGGCGCTGCGCATGCGCGACAGCTTTTCCGATGAGGCGGGATTGCTCGCGTGGACACGCGTCTCGATGCGCAATCAGGGCATCGACTTCGTGCGCCGGGCGGGAAGGCTCGACACCATTTTGAGCGAGATGGCGCTGGATGCGGTGGCAGCGAGCCTCGATGCCCACGAGGCCGCAAGCCCGAAGGTGACCGCTTTGCGTCAATGCATCGCCAGCCTGCCCCAGGAGTCGCGGCGGTTGCTGCGCCTGCGCTATGACGAAGGCCGCAGCGGGCGTGATCTCGCCGCACTGCTGCGCCGCAGCGAGGACGCCATCTACAAGGCGCTCTCGCGTCTGCACGCGGCGCTGCGCAAGTGCGCGGAGGAACGTCTCACACTGATGAAGGAGGCGAGTTCATGAGCACGACGGGCGATAACATCCCATGGGAGCTGCTCACGCGCTACGCCGCGGGTGAATGCGATGCGCCGCAGGCTGCGGAGCTTTCCCGCCGCATCGAAAACGACCCCGCACTGGCCGCCGCGCTCGCAGAAGTGCTGCTGCAGGCCGTCGCCGTGCGTGATGACGCGGAGGCGCATCCTGAGCGCCCCGTGATCGCTGTGGTGAAGCCACGCTGGCGCAGCGCGGTCATCCTCAGCGCGGCGGCTGCGATCACGCTGCTGATCTCCATCGTGTGGCTCATTCAAACCGGCGGCGAGCGTCACATCCTGACCGTGATGCAGGCCGATGGCAGCGTGCGCTGGACCGGCGCGGGCGGCGAGGTACGCGAGACGCTGGCGAATGGCTCCACCTTGCCCGGCGGCACGTTGGAGACCGTTTCGGACGATGCCACGCTCGTCATTTCCTTCGCCGATGGCACCACGCTCACGCTGCTCGGCCGTTCCCTCGCCACGCTGTCCGACGACGGGCAAAAAAACGTGCACCTGCGCTCCGGCAGCCTTTCCGCCGACGTGCGCCCGCAACCTGCGCGACGGCCTCTGCGCATCCACACGCCCACCGCGCTGCTGGAGGTGCTCGGCACGCGTTTTGAAGTGGATTCCGATGACGCGAACACGCGCCTCGCGGTCAATGAAGGCCGTGTGCGCCTCACCCGGCTCATCGACGGACGCAGCGCGGACGTGCCCGCGCAGCATGAGACCATCGCCTCGCTCTCCGGTGCGGAAATGCCCGTGATGCCCCGCCGGCAGCCGGAGGTGCTCTGGCGTTCCGATCTCGCTGCCGGTCCCGCCGGCACGCAGGGCCGCTGGTTGCCCGCCGAAGGCGACATCGAGGCCCGCCTCGCCACCGAGCCGGTTTTTCTGCCCAAAAGCAGCCGGGGTCCCGTCACCATCCATCGGGTGGGACTCACGCTGCCGTGGCAAAACCGTGCCAACATCCATGTGCAGCCCGATTCACGCCTGCGTGTGCGTGGGCGCGCAAAAACCACCGCCACGCTCGAGGTCATGCTCGCCTGCATGAAGGCGAAAGGCGGGTATGCAGGCAACTGGTTCCAACAGAGACGCATCGAACCCGGCACCTGGCAGATCGAGCTTCCCGTCAGCGCTTTCCGCCACTGGCACGCCCAGGCTCAAGACGCCCCGCAAGAGCCGCTCGAACTCCGCCAGATCGCCATCTACACAATCAGCACCGATGCAGGCCTCGAAGTCGGGAGCGTCGAGGTGCTGCGTGAATGAATCCAGCTCGCTCGAATCTTTCCAGCCATCCACCACCATGAAACCACTGCCGCTGCTTCTCGCCTCCATCGCTCTATCGTTCACCTGTTTCGCCGCCAATGAATCGCCGGAAGATGTGGAGCGGCGTGAGGCGATTCCGTTTGGCGGTGACTTCAAACCGAATCCGAAAGTCGGCGCGTTTGTTGTCGTGGGGCATGGGGCGCGCATTCTCGTGTCGAAGGACGATGGCAAGACGTGGACGCAGTCCTTCTTTGCCGCGCCGGGGGCGGATCATGGGCCTTGGGCCACGAAGGCGGTTGCTTACACCGGTGGGGTGTTCGTCGTGCCCGTCGGCTGGGGCGCACCGACGATTTATCTGGCCTCCGATGACGCGATGAACTGGCGTCATCTCACGAAAGGCACTGCGAAGCTGCCGGAGGGCAAGGGCGATGCGCGTGTGATGCCCGGCACTTGGGGCGTCGCGGCTGGCAAGGGCACCTTCGTCGGCAGCGGCTACATGACCTTCTGCGCCACGAGCGATCTCGGGCAGAGTTTCAGCTCCTTCGGCATGTGGGGCGCGTTCAAAGACGATCCGCGCGGCAAGTTGAGCACGCATCACGTCGGCGCGGTGTATTGCGGCGATGCCAGCGGACGCTTCCTCGCACTTGGTGACAATCGCGGCGACTCCGGCGCGAAGTTTGGCAATCTCTTTGCCAGCGATGACCTCGGCAAGACCTGGAAATGGCTCGCGCCGAAAGGTCTCGATGCCTCCACCGGTCGCGGTGAGATGCTCTGCAACGGCCGGCTGCTCGTCATGACCGACAAAGACGCCGCGAACGCCTGGACCAGCACCGACGCCGGCGAAACCTGGACCGGCCCGCACGCCACCGGCACGCAACGCGCCACCTTGAGCGTCGTGGGCAATGAGTTCTGGCTCTGCGGCAAAAAATCCCGCGCCAGCACCGACGGCCAAACCTGGCGCGACCTTCCCGCCGCTGTGCCCGAAGGTAAAGTCATCGCCAGCGACTCAGGAACGCTCATCAGCATCCATCCGCAGCGCACGAACATCCAACGCAGCACCGACAGCGGCAAAACCTGGCAGGAAGTGCATCAATACACGCCCCCTGACATCAAAGGCGGCGCTCAAGGCCTCCGTGCGGGCGCTTGGGGCTTGGTCGCTCCGTGATTCCATCTCGACGCTCTCATGCGCCTTCTTCTCTTTCTTTCCTCATTCGTCCTTTTGCATTCGTCATTCGCGGCGAAGCCGCGCCCGAACATCCTCTTCATCCTCACGGATGATCAAGGCTGGGCCACGCTCGGTTGCTATGGCTCGAAGAAAGTGCCCACGCCGAATCTGGACCGGCTGGCGGGCGAGGGCGTGAGGTTCACGGATGCGTATGTGATGCCACAATGCACGCCGACTCGCGCGGCCTTGCTCACCGGGCAGCACACGGCTCGCAACGGCATGTGGCATGTCATTCCGTGGTATGGACTGCCGTGGGCGCGGATGCAGGAGCCGGCGTTTCGCGAGCAATTGCCGCGCGAGTGGCCCACGCTGCCGAAGTTGCTGCGCAAGGCCGGTTATCGCACGGGCATGGCGGGCAAATGGCATCTCACCTCGGGCGCGGATGGCGATTATGTGCAATTGAGGGCCGGTGATGCGCACGGCTTCGACTTCGTCGCGCCACGAGGTCCTGGAACACAAAACGAGGGCGACAAATGGGTCGATCACCTCACCGATTCGGCCATCGGCTTCATCCGCGAGCGCCGTGAGAAGCCGTGGTTCTTTTACCTCGCGCATCACACGCTGCATGGCGTCGTCTCCGCACCGCCGGACTTGGTGAAAAAGCATCGCGCAGCCGGTGCGCCGGAGTCGGGCATGTTCAATGCGACTTACCTCGCTGCCATCGAGCATCTCGACACCAGCATCGGCCGCCTCATGGCCGCGCTGGATGAAACGAAGCAGCGTGAGAACACGATCGTCGTCTTTCTCTCCGACAACGGCGGCCTCGACACGAACTACAACACCACCACGAGCGGCCAGCTCGAAATCAAAACGCAGGAGTTCGACAATGTGCCGCTGCGCTCCGGCAAAGGCTCGCCGTATGAAGGCGGTATCCGTGTGCCCTGCCTCCTGCGCTGGCCCGCGAGCGTGAAAGCCGGCCAAACCTGCTCCACGCCCGTGCACGTCACCGACTGGATGCCCACGCTGCTCGCCGCGGCGGAAAGTGATGCAGACACTCCTGTCTGCGATGGCCTCAATCTCCTCCCGCTCCTCCGTGGCGAAACGCTCCCGCAGCGCCCGCTCTACTTCCACATGCCGCTCTACGACCTCCGCTGGGCCGCCACACCATGCGCGGTCATCCGCGAGGGCGATTGGAAGCTCATCGAGCACTTCGGCGACTCCTTCGATGCGAACCTGCGCTACCAACCCGGTCGCAAACTCGAACTCTTCAACCTCCGCGACGACCTCTCCGAGTCCCGCGACCTATCCACCACCGAAAAAGCCCGCGCCGAAGCCATGAGCGACAAACTGCACGCCTGGCTCAAATCCATCCCAGCGCCCATTCCGGCTGAAAACCCGCATTTTGATGCCAATCGGCAGTTTGAGGAGACAAAGACCAAGCAGGCGTGGAATCGCTGATTCGCGGGTTGAGCTTCACCACGTCAGAAAATCACCCTCCCCCACGTTTCAGAGCCGTGCGAACCGCCCGAATGAAACGCCTCTCTTTGCTCCTGATCCTCCTGGCCACTGCTGCCAACGCAGCGGGCAAGATCGACTCAAAGGTCGCCACTTTCATGCAAACCTACTGCGTGAACTGCCACGGCGAAAAGAAGCAGAAGGGCGACTTCCGCGTCGATACCTTGCAAATCAGCCAGACCTCCGCCGATGCAGAGAACTGGCAGCTCGTGCTCGACAACCTGCATCTCGGCGAGATGCCGCCGGAAGATGAGAAGCAGCCGAAACCGGCCGAATTGGAGCCAGTGACCGAGTGGATCCAAAGCGAGCTGCGTCGCGCGGCGCTGGCACTCAGCGGGCAGAAGGGCGAGGTGGTGCTGCGGAGGCTGAATCGCTTCGAGTATGAAAACACGATCGAGGATCTCTTCGACGTGCGCGGCGATTATGCGGTCGGTTTTCCCGAGGACACGATCAGCGGCGGCTTCAACAACAACGGCGGTGCCTTGATGCTCTCCGCCGAGCAGCTGGCCGAATACATGAAGGCCGCGGACTTCATACTCAGCCGCGCCATCGTCACCAAGCCGCGACCGGAGACCAAAAGCGTCACCTTCACGCTCAAAGACATCGAGGACCGCCGCAAAGCACGCGAGGAGGAGCGCCTGCGGCGTTTGAACGGCAAGGATGATCCGGGCTACACGCTCACGCCTGCGGAGAAAAAGCGCCGCGAGCAGCAGAAGGCCACGGGCAACTACGGCGAGCCGTTTTATCCGCCGTGGGGCGAGGACATGCTCATCCCGGTGATGTATAAAAAGCCGGACACGAAGGAGTATCTCCAAGTTCGCGAGCCGGGATGGTATCGCTTCAAGGTCGTGGCTTACGCGGTGCGCAACGAGGGCAAGATCATGCGCCTGCAGGTCTCGCACGGCAGCGACAATCGCGAGGAGCCGCAGACCATCGCGGGCATCACGCAGCTTGCGGATGAGAAACCGTGCGAGATCGAATACCGCGTCTATCTCCAGCCAAACCAGCGCGTGCAGGTCTCCATGCTCGACGGCACGAACTGGCTGCCCGGCTCGCGCATCCTTGAGGACAAATCACCCGCGATCGCGATCAAGCGCATCGAGTTCGAAGGCCCGCTCATCGACCAATGGCCACCGAAGGGACATCAGGCCTTGTTTGGCCAGCTTGAGGATGTTTCGCGGCTCGATGACGCCGTGGTGCCGCAGTTGCTGCGCGACTTTGCGCCGAAGCTCTTCCGCAGGCCCGTGGAAGAAGCCGTCGTGGCTGATTTTGCCTCGTTTTATCAAACGCAGCGCAAAGACGTGGGTGCGCTCGATGCCTTCAAGCTCACCGTGAAGGCCATGATGACTTCGCCGCAGTTTTTGTATCATCAGGAGCCTGCGGACAAAGTGGATGAGTTCGCGCTCGCCAATCGCCTCTCGTATTTCCTCTGGCGCAGCATGCCGGATGACGAGATGATGCGTCTCGCAGCGCAAAACAAGCTCTCACAGCCCGCCGAGCTGAAAAAGCAAACCGCACGCCTGCTCGCTGATGCACGCGCCGAGCGCTTCCTGCGCGATTTCACCGGCCAGTGGCTGCAAACCACGAAGGTGGGCGAGATGCAGCCCGACAAGTCGCTCTATCCCGAATACGACGAGGACCTCGAACATGCGATGGTGCAGGAGACGCAGCTTTTCATCCGCGAACTGCTCGTGAACGATCTCAGCATCGCCAACCTGCTCGATTCCGACTGGACGATGCTCAACGACCGCCTCGCACGGCATTACGGCATCGAGGGCGTGAGCGGAAACGCCTTCCGCAAAGTGAGTCTCGACAAATCCAAGACCGTGCGCGGTGGCCTGCTCACGCACGCGAGCATTTTGAGCATCACCAGCAACGGCACCACCACCTCGCCCGTCGTGCGCGGCGTGTGGATGCTGGAGCGTCTGCTCGGCACGCCCGCGCCACCACCGCCGCCCGACGTGCCACCCATCGAGCCTGATATCCGCGGCGCGAGCACCATCAACGAACAACTCGAAAAGCACCGCAACATCGCCCAATGCGCCGCCTGCCACGCGAAGATCGACCCGTATGGCATCGCGCTCGAAAACTTCGACGTCACCGGCGGCTGGCGTGAAAACTACCGCGCCCTCATCGAGGCCAAAAACGGCCGCAAAACCCTCGGTGAGGGCAAACCCGTCCAACCCGCCGACAAACTGCCCAAACTCGGTGCCTTCACCGGCTTCACCGAGTTCCGCGCCCTGCTGAAAAAGAACGAGCACCTCGTCTTCCACAACGTCGCCGAAAAACTCACCACCTACGCCCTCGGCCGCAGCCTCGGCTTCGCCGATCGCGAGGAGATCAGCAAGATCGTCGGGGCCACACGCGCGAACGGCGGTGGTTTGAGGACGATGATTGCTCAATTAATCCAGAGTCCGCTTTTTATTCGTCCGTAACCATTCATTCACCCACCATGAATCGCCGTCACTTCCTCCACACCTCCGCCGCCGCGCTTGGGCTGCCCTGGCTCGAATCGCTCGGTGGTTTCGCTCATGCTGCGGACGCAAAGAGCCATCCGAGGCGTCTGTTGCTCATCGGTGTGCCGCTGGGGCTGTATCGCGAGGCTTTGGTGCCGAAGGAAAGCGGCGAGGGCTACACGACGACGGAGTATTTGTCGATCATCGACGAGTTCCGCGACCGCTTCACGATCATCTCCGGCCTCGATCATCCGGGCGTGGGCGGCGGGCACTCTGCGCAGCCGCGCTTGTTCACCGGCATGCCGTCGAACAAGCGCAACGTGCGCTCGCTCGATCAGTATCTCGCGGGAAAGATCGGCCAGAGCACGCGATTCGACACGCTGGCGCTCTCCGCCGGCGCGAATGACTTTGGCTGGACCGATGGCGGCACGCAGGTGCCTGCGGAAGCCAAGATGGCGAACGTGTATGCGCGGCTGTTTCTCGATGAGAGCAAGGCGACCGCTGAAAAGGTCACGCAGCAGATCGGCCAGGGCAAAAGCATCATGGATCTCGTGCAGCGGCAGGCGAAGGGCCTGAAGCCGAAGCTCTCGCAGGCCGATCAGGACAAGCTGGAGGAGTATTTCGAGTCTGTGCGCGAAACCGAGCGTCGCCTCGTGAAATCCGAAAGCTGGGTCCACACGCCCAAACCGAAGGTGGATGCCCCCGCGCCCAAGGATCCCGCCGACCGCGCGGAGATCATCACGCAGCTCCGCAACGTGTGCGACATGACGCAGCTCGCCTTTCAGACCGACAGCACGCGCATCGTCACCTTCGGCTACTTCCAGCAGAACAACGTGAAGGTCGATGGTGTGACCAACGGCTACCATCCGCTCTCGCATCACGGCCAGGACCCGGAAAACATCGCGCAGCTCAAGCTCATCGAGAAAGAGCTCTTCAAAGAGCTCAAAACGCTGCTCACCAACCTCAAGCACACGAAGGAAGGCGACGGCAACCTGCTCGACCGCACCACGATCATCGTCACGTCGAATCTCGGCAACGCCAGCAACCACAGCACGAAGGACCTCCCCGTCCTCGTCCTCGGCGGCGGCTTTCAACACGGCCAGCACCTCGCCTTCGAGCCCAGCACCGTGCCGCTCGCGAATCTCTACGTCAGCGTGCTGAACCAGTTCGGTGTGGCCGACAAGTCCTTCGCGACTTCGACAGGGCCTTTGAAGGGCTTTGTCCTCGCCTAGTCACACTTACGGATTGTCGAATCGCCTCATCGGAGCCGGTTTGCCGTCTTCGATGAGCCAAAGGTCCTGGGCGTCGATGAAATGCCAGTCGCCGTAGAGTGCGAAGAGGTTCGCCTGACGGAACTCGATCTCCAAACGGACGACTTTGCCAACGAGCGGCTCCAGCGTGGCTTTTTTCCAGGTCAGCGCGTGGTGGAGCGAGTTCGCGTTTCGCATGGGAACGCAGTCATCGAAGGTCAGGCCGGGCTGCGGCACGCTTTTGACATCGGTGATTTGAAAACGGATCTCGCCGAAGTCGGCGGCGGCGTTGAGGGCGAGTTGCGCGGACTTGAGCAGCATCGGTTTCGACTGGATGCGGGCGAAGTCGCCGCGCGAGCGCAGGTGCATGAAGCCGTCTTTGCGCACGGTGTGCAGCAGAACGGCGCTGGTGGGCTCCTTGGTGGCATTTTTCGCGGCGCGTTCGCGACCGTGCGCGCCTTTGTGCGATTCGGAGTAGATGCGGACCTCCGTGTCGGTGGCGATGAGGCTGCTGGGGCGGATTTGGGCGCAACCGTGCTGCGGGATGGGATTCAGCGCGATGAAGGGCTTCCTTTGGCCGCGGATGAAGTGATGGCCGTCGTAGCTGAAGGTGAGCTGCGAGTCGAAGTCGCCAAAGAACTGGTTGTAGCTGTTCACCGGCACGCTGCTGGAGTTTCGGAAGGTCCACAGCACGCCGACATAGCCCGGGCCGCTGCGAATCGTTGGCATGCCGTAAAAGTCGACCGGGCCGTCCACATCGAGCGCGTCGGGTTGCAGATGAAGCGTGGGTTCGCTCCACGTCGTGAAGTCACGTGTCTCACGCAGCGCGAGGCGACGATCTCCCCAGCCGGGACGAGCGGTGAGGACATGCGTGCGGTCGCTCTCGCGAAAAAAGCAAAACACCGGCGGCTCCGGCGCCCAGTCATCGGTGGCCCAGTCGCCGTCTTTCTTCACCTGCCAATGCAGACCATCCTTCGAGACGAGCGTGGCGGCCATGCTCATGTAGCGCTTCTTGCCCTCACGCTTCGCGATTTCGTGCCAGCGATGCTTCGGATCGGCGAGCGCCTGCTCAAACACCGCGTCCGGGTCCTGCCGGCCATACATTTTGAAGGGAAAGCCATCCGCCGCGACGGGATCGTGATACACGCCGCTGCCCTGGCCATGCGTGAAGGTGAACACATGATGCGGAGCGAGCTTTCCGCCCTCCGGCTGCGCATCCGGCACCGGCAGCGGCTTCCACGCGATGCCGTCCTCGCTCTGCGCGGCCATGATCGTGAACGGGCTCCATTTGATCGAGTAAATCATGCGCCACTGCCCGCTCGCCGCATCCCGCCACACCGATGGAAACACCATCGATGCATCCGGGAACTGCGGATCGGTGTAAGTGCCCGCTTCCACGGCCTCCGGCATCGTTTGCACAAGTTCGGTGCTATTCCAGGCATCCCACCGCGCGAGATCCCAAAACGGCAGCGTTTTTTCCGCGGCGGCGAGTTGAGTGGCGAGCAAAAAGACGACGAGAGGGCGGAACATGACTGCATTACGGCCTGATATGTCTATGTCTGCCAAATCGTCATGAAACGGACTGGAACGCGTTCGGCGCAGAATGCTGAGATGACGTGGGGAGGTCGCGTTGCACCTCACGGTGAATTTCCCTTGGGCGCAGGAGGTGGTGTGCCGCCCGGAAGGTCTGATTTGCGCCGTGCGACGGCCTGACGGAGAATGAACTCGATCTGACCGTTGACGCTGCGGAGGTCGGCGGCGGCCCATTTTTCCACCTCCTGCCACAGATCAGGCGGGATGCGCAGGAGGAAGGGTTTGCGCTCGGGAGCTGCCATTCGGGAGAATCAATTGTAGAGCGTGCCAGTATTGATGACCGGGGTGGCCTCGCTTTCAGCGCAGAGCACCACCAGCAGGTTGCTGACCATGGCGGCTTTGCGTTCGTCGTCGAGCTGAACCACTGCCTTGTCCGCCAGTTCGCGCAGGGCCATGTCCACCATGCTGACCGCGCCGTGGACAATCTTCTGGCGTGCGGCGATGACGGCCTCGGCCTGCTGGCGACGCAGCATCGCCTGGGCGATCTCCGGCGCATAGGCGAGATGGGTAAGGCGCGCCTCGTCAACAGCGACGCCGGCTTTTTCCAAGCGAGCCTGCAGCTCCGTGCGCAAAGCGAGAGCCACCTCATCAGCGCTGTCGCGCAGTGTGGGCTCGTCTTCCTCGGAATGGTCGTAGCTGTAGAGGCTGGCGATGTGGCGCAGGGCGGATTCGCTCTGAATCTGCACGTAGCTCTCGTAGTCATCGACATCGAAGGCCGCGCGGGCCGTGTCGGCGACACGCCAGACGACGACGGCGGCGAGTTCCACCGGATTGCCGCGTTTGTCGTTCACCTTGATCTTCTCACTGATGAAGTTGCGGGAACGCAGGGAGATTTTGGAGGACAAAGTGCGATGAGGAGTCTCGGTGCGCCCTGTCTGGGGGTTTTTATGCGCCGGACCGGCCAGATCGATGCGGCCGCGACTGCGTGCATAAAAGGGGTTCGCCCAGAAAAAGCCGCTCTGGCGGATGGAGCCATGATAGTGGCCGAAGAGGATCATCACGCGGGACTCGTTCGGTTGCAGGGTAAAATGTCCGCAGAGCATGATGATTCCGAACAAGGCAATCGGCGGACCAAAGAGGATCAGCCAGGAAAACCGGTCATGCTCGGCAGCGCTCACGAGGCCAGAAATGAATGTGATCAGTCCCAAAAGGACAAGGCCAAGATTGACCAGGAGCATGATCCAGCCGGAAGACGCACTGGTGACATTTTCCACCGTGTGGTCGGCGGGCGAGGGAGAGGTTGTGGGTGGCATAAGGGCAACTTGGATTGACATCAGAGTGATATCACAGTGATATTTTTGGTCAAATGTTTTTTTCTGAACCACGGGTGTTGCGGAACGGTCGGTGCCTGCTCAAATCCACCCCAAGGTCTGCTGCCCGAACCTTTTGAACGGAAAGCCATCCGCCTGGACGGGATTGTGACAGACACCGCTGCCCTGGCCGTGCGCGAGCTTTTCACCCTCCATCTGCCATCAGGCACCGGTAGAGGTTTCCACGCGATGCCATCTTCGCCCTGCGCGGCCATGAATGGTGAAGGGATTCCATTTGATCGACTAAATCTGCGCCATCGCCGCTCGCCGCATCACGCCACGCCGACGGAAGCACCACCGACGCATACGGTGACGACGGATCAGTGTAAGCACCCGCCGCCACGGCCTGTGGCGTGGCTTGCACAAGCTCACCATTGTTCCAGGCATCCCACCGCGCGAGATCCCAAAACGGCAGGGCTTTTTCAGCAGCCAAGACGCTGGTAGACAGGAGAAGGAAAGTGAGAGGGCGAAGCATGCCCATGAGATGGGCATCTTGGCGCGATTGTGAAAGGGGGGATGGTTCGGCTATTCACAGACCACCCATCCTGCGGTGACACACTTCACCACACCATTTTTCTGACTCAATTAAAGACACGGACGGTTGTCTGAAAGCGGACCTTTTGGTAGCTTTAATCGCAGTTTGCCGCCATCTATGATAACACGCGTGCCTGAACTCATAAGGCAGAATATCGCCTGGATGGCGGTGGGGACGGTGTTGCTGGCGAGCGCGGGCGGACCGCCGACGCAGGATCGTGATGGTGATGGATGGCCGGATGCCTTGGAGCACTTTTTGGGCACGAATCCGCTCGACCGGCAGTCGGTGTTTGCGATCCGCGAGCTGGCGAGATTGCAGGGGCCCTTGAGAACGGAACTGCGCTGGCCTTCGGTGAGTGGACGGTCGTATCGCATCGAGGCCTCGGGCACGCTGGCAGCGACGGGTTGGCAGACGGTGGCGACGGTGACGGGCACGGGCGGGGTAATGGTGCATGAGGTGGCGGAGGCGGCGTTTCCTGACGCGAAGTTCTTCCGCCTCGTGACGGAGTACGACACGGCGCTGCCGCCGTGGGTGGGCACGGTGGAGGTGCCGGGATCGGCGGTGACTTCGACCGGCGCGACGATGCTGCGGCTGCTGGCCTGGCATCCGGAGGGTGTGGACGAGGTGATTTTCCGTCGCGGAGGACGCGTGCTCGGCGCGGGGACGCTGGTGGGTGAAAATTGTTGGGAGCTGCCGTGGAATGCGGACAGCGCGGACAACGGCATCGAGTCGGTCATCGCAGAGGCGCGTCGCGGAAACACGATCACGCTTTCGCAGGCGCAGCCGCTGGAGGTGGCGATCACGCTGCCGCCGCAACCGGACTATCTGGCGCAGAATCCAGATCAGTTTGTGCTTTTGGACGCGCAGGGGAATCCGCGCGGTGGTGCGCCGGTGCGTGCGGATGCGGCGGGAAATCTGCCTCCGTGTGAGTTTCGACCCGCGGGCTTCGCGGTGGCGGGTGCGCCGGCTTCATTTGCGATTCGTCTGCCCGCGGGAGCACGGATCACCGGTGCGGCGGGATCGCAAGTGCTGGAGTTTGCATCATCGCGGCTGGTAAGCGGCGCGGAGGGGCCGCTGGTGGTCGATGGCGTGATTCAGACAAGCGGCGCACGCACGCTGCCGCTCGGCGCGGTGACGGTGGCACAGTTGGAGACGTTGTTTGGCCTGCCAGCCGGCGGGGGGGTGCCGGTGAAGATCGCGGGGCATTTTCCGGCGGCGATCACGGGGGGAACTTTTTCCGTCGCGGGCTTCACCGCGCCCCAGATCCGCCTTGATCCGGGTGTGCTGCCGTTTGGCGAGGTGCTGGGCTCGTTCAATGGACTAACGATGGAGCTGGGCGAGCGCGGTTTTGTGCGGCTGCCGCTCTCGGGGAGCTACCCGCTGGATCAATATGGAGGTCCGGCGGCCACGCTGACGATCGGAGCGCAGGAGCCCGCGTGGGTGCAGTTTGGCTTCGATGGCTCGTTGTCGATGTCTGGCAGAGGATCGCTGGTGTTTCAGGATGGGCCTTCATTTGAGGTGGGACTGACGCTGGATGGCCCGATCACTGGTTTTGAGTTCCGTGTGGGCAAACTGCATGCGCGGGTGAGTGGCGCGTGGCTGGCGCCGAATCTGCCGCCCGCCGAATCGCTCAACGCAGGCACGGCGCCTGATGTGCCCACGCTGGAGGCGGCGCGGCTCACGCTGGAGCGGAAGTCGCTGGTGTTTGAGCGCTTTTCGACGGCGTTTGCAGCGGCGGTGGTGCAGGCGCTGCCGCGCCCGGATCTCGGAGGCATGCCATCGCCGCTGGATGTGCTGGGTTTGAGCAAGCTGGCAGGTGCGGCGGGCCTGGATCCCAACTCGCCGGAGGTGAAGGCGGCGATGGAGCACGCGGCACGCGCGGCGGCGGCCTCACGGAAGGCCACGGAAGCGGCGCGGCACTGGTTTTCGCTGGAGCGGCTCCGCTTGGGCGGACTCACTCCACCGGGGCTCGACGGGCAGCGTTCGGAGACGCGTGCAGCGCTCAAAAGCAAGCTGGAGAAGTCCACGGAGCCGCTGAGTCTCGCCGCGCTGCGTGAGGTGCTGCGCATTGGCGTGGAGCGCTGGCAGGTGGCGCAGCAAACGGGGGCCGCGTTTGATCATGACGGCCTGCAAACGAGTTTTGAGCTGGCGATCACGAACGCGCTCGCCTCGCATGCGGCATCACTCGGTGTCACGCCGGGTCAAACAGGCGCTGCATCATCCGCGATGGCGGCGCGCGGCCGATTTGTCATCTACCACGAGCTCAACGAGCTGTTTTCGATCTGGCAGGCGGCTCAGCAGCTCGGGCTCACGATCAGCGGCGATGCTTTGCTGAACGAACTGCTGGCGCAGTCCGGACTGGCGCTGGAACCGAAGCTGCGCACGGCCCTGCGAACCGCGGAGCTGGCGGTGGACGAGATGGCGTTTCTCGATGCGATGGCGGAGTATTTGTTTCTGCATCAACTCGATCAGCAGGGGGTGTTTGGCACGGTGGCGATCCCTCTGCTCAGCGTTTCGTCGTTATCCGATCGCGCGGGGGCGATGGCGACGGCGGTGGCGGCGCTTCCGCGTCCGCTGCGCACGGTGGCGAAGCGGTTTCAGGAAGTGAAGCGGCTTGGCGAGATCCTCGCGGGCATTCCAAACGGTGTCACATATCCCGCGCCGCCAGTGCAAAGGGCTTACGATGGCCTGCAGGACTCCATCAACACCGCGATGTCCTTCCTTGGTGGTGCTGACCGGGCCGAGTTGCTGGCGATTTTGCGCGGTGGCAATGCCGGTGCGCTGATTCGTGATCGCATGGGCTTTGCGGCGGGTTCTCCCGCGTGGGAGGATGCCGCGCGCATCAGCGCGGTTGTGGACGCGCTGGCCGTGAAATGCCTCGCGGAGGATGATTCGGGCACGGCACAGCATGGCGTGGACTCGCTGCTGGCGTCCGCGAAGGCGATCACGTCTCCGGCCGATCAGGAGAGGCGGAAAATCTATCTGCTGGAGGCGCAGAAGCTCGTCGCCGTGCTGCGCGCGATCGCGCTGAATCGTGTCACGCCACCACCTGCGGCGGATGCCTTGCTCGCTGGCGGCATCGCGGTGGATGAACTGGCCGGTGGCATGATCTACAACGACAAATCGAAGGAGTTCAGCGGCTGGGGCAGCGGTCAGGTGCGGCTGCCGGGCATGGGCGCGTCGTTCACGATGTCGCGCATCTCGTTTTCAAACGGCGGCGAGTTCGAGCTGAACTGCCACGGCAGCGTGACGCTGCCGCCGGGTGCGAACGGCATCGCGCGCTTCACCGTGCCGGAGCGCAGGCCGCTGAAGTTCACCTGGCAGCGTCCTGACCGCTTCTCGATTTCCGGCGGCGGGCGTTTGGAGGCGAATGGCATGAGTTTCGAGGCGTGGGCGACGCTGGATGATCCCGAGTATGCCTTTGGTGCCAGCGCGAGCGGTTTGAACTTCGACCTCGCAAACTCTCTGAAGGTCATGGTGCCGGTGTTTCCCAACGCACCGAACTTTGCCCCCGCGGTGCGCGTGGATCTGCTGAATTACGTGAGCTCCATGGCGGGTAATCTCGACACGCTGCGCTCGGATCTGAACCCGCCTGTGTTCCGCAAGGAAGGCGAGATGCCGGACTTCAGCCTCGGTGAGGACTTCGGGCCGTTCGGCTGGATCGAGGCCTCGGTGGATCAAATCATCGCCAACCATGTCGTGGGTGCCTTTGGCCGCGATTACGACGCCGCACTCCAGTCCGTGGCGAGAGCCCTCAACACGTTGGAGGGCGAGTTGGTGAAGCGGGACACGATGGGTGACTGCGCCTCCGCAGCGGCGCGGGCGGAGATGGGGCGCACGCTCGACATTCTGGCCCGCATCGAAAAAGCCGTGGATGGTGATCCGACCGGTCCAGGCATGGGCCTGCTCGCGGCGCGCGCGATCCAGCTACGCGAGTTTCTGGCACCGCGCATCGCCTGTGTGACGGCTTTTCGCGAGGAAGACACCGAGGCGGTGGAGGCGGAGCGGCTGGCCTTCCTGCTGCGCTATGGACCGGCCGATCAGAAGGTGGAAGGGGCGGTGGAAGATCTGGCCATCTCGTTGCCACAGCGCCTCACCAAGCTGGGCATTGATCCCGCCACCGGCCAGCCGATCGGCGGAGGGCCGCTGCCGCCGCGCGACAGCAAGCGGGCCATTCTCGCCATGCTGGTCACCATTCAGCTTCAGAAAGCGCTGTCGTCTGCCGGGCTTGATGGGTCTGTGGCAGGTCATCCAGGGTCGGACTTCACGACGGTCATGCAAAACAGCCGCGCCGCGTTGGCACGCAGCCCGTGGGACATTCTGATTCTGGAGGGACGGCGGCTTTTGGCGGAGAATCTTCGCATCCGCACGGTGGTCGCACAGAAGGGGCCTCCCGGAAAACTGCTGTCATCAGGCGACGATGTGGTGAAAGACGCGCGCAAGCTCGGATTGGAGCTGCGTGAGTGGCTGGCGAGGATGGTCGAGTATGATCAGGCGCTGATATTTAGCGGCACCCCTTACCCTGCGGGTGATGTGATTCATGCGAGCGGGCCGGACGGCCCCTTTCTTTCCGTGAATGCAGAGGTCAATGCAGTGGTGGTCCCGATCTTGGCGAGCGAGTTGGACTTCTCCCAGCCTGAGAACTACTGGCCGGTGCTGACGAAGGTGCGGTGGGAGTTTGGTGGCAGCATCGCGGAACTCGATTCCCGGCCGCTGATCGAAGGTTTTCAGCGCACCAATGTGCCTTATGGAACCGCGGAGGGGCGCAAACGCCCGCTGGTGGATTTAAAGAATGAAACGTGGGTTTGGGAAAGTGTGCAGCCGGACGGGCAAACGGCGGGGGCGGCCTACACGGCCTGGCGGCGTGCCACGCTCGCGGCACGGGAGCTTGATATTGGCACAGGCTGGCTCTCCAGCCTCCAACTGCCTGCGTTTGCCTCGCAGATCCAACTGGAGATCGAGAACTACCTGATCGCTCCGAATCTGCCGCAGGCCATTCATCTGGCCCGTGAAACGCGCAACCTCATGATCAGCCTGCGTCAGGCCGGACTCGATGGCATCGTCGAAGATTTGAAGGTGCCGCTGGGAGAGCTGGATGCCGCGTTCAAGGCGCTCGTGGTGGCCCGCCAGGCGTGGTGGCATCTCACGGAATACACCTCCATCTTCGTCGAAGGCTCGCGGGAGTTCGCGGACCAGACAGCGGGTTCTCTCGGGCGCTATTTCGGCAGCACGGCGGAGTCGTCACTCGGGCTCGGGTTTCAGTTGATTGATGATCTCGCGGAGCTGCTGCCGGTCGCGCGTCCGCTGGATGTGGCGCTGCCGGGCGATCTGCGCATTGATGATGTGTTTGGCGAGATTCGCTACAACCGGAGCACGGGACAGCTCGCGGGCTCGTTTGGCGGAAGCCTGACCTTCCCCGAAATCTCGACGAATTTCACACTCACGAGCCTCACGCTCGACAACGCAGGCCATATCGCCCTCAACGCCTCCGCGAGCGGTCCGCTGCCGGAGCTGCCCGGTGCGCGGCTCAGCGGCACGATCGCGCTGGCGGGCCAGTTTGGACTTGGTAGCGCGGGACAGCCTCCGGTGATCCTCCAGGCCTTCGCGGGCGCGGGCAGCGGCACCGCCACGCTGCCCGATGGGGAGACTTTCAGTGGTAGCATCAGCTACGACAGCACCACGCGGGTGCTGGAACTGGCCGCGACGGGATCGCAGCTCGACATCAGCCTCGGCGATCACTTCGTGCTGCTCAGCGGCACGGCGGGACTGCGCTTTGGCGGTGTGGGGCCGGGCGCGTATCCGAACAGCGGTCGTTTTGAGTTTGGCGGCACGTTTGGCATGCTGCGGAAAAGCTCACCGGCGGTCGGGCAACCGCTCACGATCGATCATTTCCATCTTTCGGCCGTCGAGGCGATGGCGCGGCTGGATGTGACCTCGAATGCGATCACTGTTACGCTGCCACAGGGCAAACTGAGGCTGCCCGAGTGCTTTTCCTCGCCGCCTGTGCCGCCGCCAAATGCGCCGCAACCTGCGGAGATCGCCATCAACACGGCGCAGCCCCCACAGATCGCCTTCACACTCGGACCGCCTGACGGCAACGGCTTCAAATCGCTCGACCAGGTGACCTTCAGCGGCGGCGTGACCTTCACGAATCTCGGGCTCGCCCTTCCTGACTTCGAGGACGTCGGTGCGCGTGATTTGGACGGCGCGTTCGATTTTGGAAACCTCTCCCTCACCGCCAGCGGTGCGATTCCTGCCGCCACCGCGCCGAAGCTGACCATCAACACCGGCTTCGTCTTCTTCCCGCATCCGGTGGATCAAACCAGCATCGAAATCGAGGCGGTGAACGCGGTGTGGAAGCTGGACGGTTTCCCGGCGGGCACGCTGGGGCTGGCAACGAATGTGAACCTCTTCGACGCGGGCGGCTTCACGCTCACCGTTCTGGGAGCGCCGGGCGCGCAAACGACGGGCTTGGAAATCCTGGCGCCCACAGGCGGCGCGGTGCTGCCCTCGCTGCGCGTCTTCGGCCAGTTGCGCGTGCTTTTCGACAACACGCTGATCATGCGCGAGGTCACGGAGCCGGCCCTACAAGGCATCCCGACCGGCCAGTTCGGCACGCTGGCGGGCGGGCAGATCGTCATCCATGCGCCAGTGGGCAATGCGCTGCCGCAGGTGGACTTTGCGCTGGAGGATGTGGGCATCCTGGGGAACTTCCGCATCGGCGGCGAGAACGGCGTGCGCATCACCGGCCTCACGGCGGGCAGCCCGGCCAGCATCCACCTCAGCGGTCTGGGCAATCTGTTCAACCTGGCCGATGTGCCGGGGCGGCAGTTCGTCGTGACGCTGAACGGCAAGATCGTGCAGCAGGGCCTGCCGGGCTTCGGCCTGGGCAATGCGCGGTTCATCTTCTTCAGCCCCACGCAGCCGCCGCGCTTCGTGCCGGACACGCTGGTGTATGATGGCAGCTCGTGGACGCTGGCGCAGCAGGCACCGGTGGAGCTGCGCAATGCCACGCTGCGTTTCATCAACGGGGAACTGCCGCTGGAGCAGCTGCTGGCGCCCGTCAATCTGGAGATCACCTCCACCTTCCGCATCGGCCTGCCCACGGTGGCCGAGCCGATCATCGGCGGCGGCGCGGACCATGTGCGCGTCACCTTCGCGGCCGATGGCACGCCGCAGTTGCAGGGGCTGGAGGGCATCGAGCTGACACTCGATCCCGGGCTGGATTTCCCGCCCATCGAGGAGCTGGGCGGCAGCATCTATGTCACCGGCTTCAGCAATCCGGCAAACCTTCTCTTTGCCGGGCGCGTGGGCGGCAGCGTGAACGGCTACAAGATGAAATTCATCCTGGCCATGCGCAGCACCGGGCCGCTGGGCATCGCAGTGGATTTCAACGCAGGCAGCGCAGGCATTCCGCTCGGCCCCACGGGTTTCCTTTTCACCGGCGCGGGCGGCGGCATCTCCTTCCTCAACACCAATGCCGACCCGGCAGACATCAAGAGCTATGTGCGCGAGGCGGAGGGCAGATTTGAGGCCAACCCCGAGAACCCGCCGCCCTCGGCCACGATGGCCTGGAGCGGCTTCAAGGAATGGCGGGACACCATGCTGGCGCAGGCACCTGTCTTTCCGCCCATCGGCACGGGGCCGGTGCTGCCGGTGGTGCCGCCGGGGAACTATCCGCCAAACGATCCCATTGGCTGCCCGGTCAATGTGCCGCCGCCCTCGGCGAACATCCTGGGCATGCCGCACCCCGACCAGGCCGCCTACCCGCGCCGCTATGTGCTGAAGTTTTCCGCCATCCCGGAGACCACGCTGAACAAGGACATCGCCAAAGGCGGCCTTGGCATCACACCGGAGTTCATTCAGTCCCTGAACCTGACTGGCTCTTCACTCGCGGTGGCCTTGGCGGAGCATGTGCGCGGCATCATCGAATCGCGCGCGGCGCCGGTGCCGGCCATTTTGGGCGCGGGCGCGCAGCAGGCGGCGGCGGGCTTGTTTGATGAGATCGAGCTGGGCTTTGCCACGGCTTTTGGTGAAGCCATCGGCATGCTGGGATCGGAGGCGACAGCGGAGGATATCTACGATCAGATCAAGCTCAAAGCCTGGGCGGGCGTGCCGGTGCAAGATGCCACGATGGTGGTCAAAGGTGTCTTCACCCACGCCGCCGTCTCCGCCTTCATGAATGTGGAGGGGCAGGGAATGATCGGAACCACCGGCAGCGCGGGTGTCGGCGGCAAGCTCAACTTCCTCGGCATCCCGGTGGGCCGCGCGGGCCTCTTCCTCTCCGCCACGGATGTGAACGGCAATCCCAATCCGCAGATCACTGGCGACGCCATCTTTGCCATCGGCCCTCTGAATCTCGGCGATGGGAAGCTGGCGCTGAGCGCCAACGGCATGATGACCGGCATCGCCGTGACGGTGGGCAACATCGCCAATCTGCTGGCCCCCGCCGTGCGTGACGAGGTGCTCACGGCGGTGAACCCGGAGTTTGCGGGCATGACCCTGGAGCAGGCGCGCGACGCGATCATCGCGGGAGTGCCGCTTTCCGCGCAACCGGAGCGGCTGGCCGCCTTTCACGCGGCCTACATGGCGCAGGTGCTGCGCCGTCCGCAGGGCACGCTGCCCGCGGGCGTGCTCGACCAGGTGGCTGCGCTGGCCGACCAAGTGAACCCTGAGCTGGTCGCCTGCGGCAGCTTCCAAATGAAGTTCGCCGGCCTGCCGATGAGCAACGAGGCGCTTGGCGCCCAGTTCCGCATCCGCAAGACCGGCTGGGAGCTGCTGGGCCGCTGCACACCGGCCATGATCATCGGATTTGGCACGCCCATCGCCGCCCTTACCTCCGGCCTCGACCAGGCCAGCATCGGCTTCAGCGAGGCCTACCCGGATTTCACCGGCCTGTTCAAGGCCGCCGTTTCCGGGGACCTCACCAATCCCGAGAGCACGCTGGCCTTTGCCCGCACCCGCGTGGCTCAGATGCTGGAAAACACCACCGCCGTGGGCACCTACGAGATCAAGCCGCTGGGCATGAACCTGGCCCGCGCCTCCGCGCGCGTCATCATGCCGGACCTCACCCTGCATCCGGTGGTGCGCAATCATGACGCCAACCCTGGCAACAACTGGGTGCGCCCCGAAATGCGCGGCCTGCCCTCCCGCGAGGCGCTGCTGCTGGAAGCCGTGCGGCAAAACAGGCTGGGCGATCTTTTCTGGAAAGGCAGCGCCGGCCAGCTCAAGGATCTGATGCCCGAGTCGGACCTCAACGACGAGGCGCTCACGCGCGACTACTTCCCGCACGGCGGCTTTGCCATGGCGGCCATGCTGCAAATCCCGCGCATCTTCACCAGCCTGCCGCGCGAGCCATGGCAGACCATGATCAGTGAAGGCAAAGGCCCGCTGGAGCGCCTGGAGGCGCTGCGCGTCATCATGCGGGACTACTTCGGCACCATGGTGCAGCAGGGCAACTTCATGGCCTATGTGCCGCTGCCCAATCCGCCCGCGCTTTTCGATGCGAACGGCAATCCGCTCGGCTCCGCCTTCAGCCTCGATCCTTACGACCTCGTCGAATCGCTGAACACCTTCGATGCCTCGGGCGTGTATCCCGGATCGCTTTGGGACCTGCATGAGAGCTTCGCTTTCCTGAATCTGAACGGCCAGATTCTCGACATCCCCATCGGCGAGGTGAACCTGGCCGCCGCCGCGCCCGATCCCGTGACCGGCCTGCCGCCGCGCTTCACCGGCAGCGTGAATTTCCCGGAGAACAGTTGGGCGGGATTCCTGTTCGGTCCGGTCAATGTCAATGCCAGCGTCGCCGGCCAGGCCAGGCCCGCGCGCCGGGTCATCGAGGATGCCCTTGCGGAGCTGGAGGATCTGGACGCGCAGCTCGGCAGTAATCCCTCCGGTGCGCAGGTGGAGCAGATGGTGGTGAAGATGCGGGAGTTCGTTGCGCTGGACATGCCGCGTGTCGAACTGTCCGCCTCTCTGGAGTACTTCGACCCGCCATCCTCATGGCTGTGGCCGCAGGGCTTCGCGCCGCAGGGAGCCTTCACCCTGAGCGCCTACTCGCCCGAATTCATCACTGAGCTGCCTGCTGATCCCACGCCGCTGGATCACCTGAAAAAGGAGGGCGGCATCGCCATGCAGGGCAGTTTCAAACTGAGCAATCTCGTCACCGCCAGCGGCCAGTTCCTGCTCCGCCCGCCTGCGGAAGGCCAGCTCGCGCCGCATGTCAGCGCCACGCTCACCGGCCAGACGCTGGACCTGCCCTTCGGCATCGTCGGCAATGCCACCGTCTCCTTTGACACTTCCACGTCCACCTTTTTCTCCGCCACGGGATCACTCCAGGGAAATCTGGACCTCTCCGCCCAGCTCGGCTGGCCGGTGACAGTGCCCGCTGGAGCTTCGGTGAATCTTACCAACCACACCGCCACGCTCACCTTCACCAGCGGCGGAGTGAGCGCCACCGTCACGGCCAATTACACCAGCCCGCTGAGCCCGGTCTTCACCTTCGACGGCGTTCTTGAACTGGACCCGTTCGTTACCAATGTCATCAGCATCGTGCCGCAAAATCCGGACGAAACCAAGCTGCGCGTCACCATCAGTAGCGGCGGCGGCACGCTTACCGATGCCAAGGTCGTCATCGGCGGCATCTTTAACCAGTCAGCCAACCTGCCCAGCCTCACGCTCAATCAGCAGCTTGATTTCGCACCGGTCTTCATCTCCGCGCCCTTCGGCGCCTCGGTGGCCGGGTTCAGCGCGAGCAATCTCAACTTCCGTGTCGGACGCGCCGGTGGCGTGCTATCGATCACAGACGCGCAGGGCAGCGTGAGCGTGGCGGGTCTGGGCGGACTCGCGGTCGGCTTTACCGGCAATGTTTTCAGCAACGGCAATTTCTCCTTCACCGGAACAACCAGCGGCTCGGGAAGTTTTACCGGAATGCCCGTCAGTGCTGTGAGCGCGGGAGCCTCCATGACTTTCACCAACGGTGGCATGAGCTTCAACGGAACCGTCAGCGGCGGCCTGCTCGGCACCAATCTCCTCCCTGGAGTCTCGACGATGGCCAATGTGGCGCTCACGCTGAGCACCACCGCGGTCACGAATGTTTCCGGTTCCGTCCAAGTCAGCGCGGCACGGCTGGGCGGCATCGAGGTGCGGCCTTCGAGCGGCAATTTCACCCTCACCTTGAGCAGCAGCGGAATCAGCGTGCCCGCGGGCCAGCTCTACTTCACGTCCTGGAGCAGCTCGACCGCCATCGTCAGCACCCCGGCCTTCACCGTGCCCGCGCTCAATGCCGCGCTGCCCGCCACACTGGTGGATCAAAGCAGCACGACGACAGGCACCTTTGCCGGCTTCTCCCTCAGCGGCCTCACCTTCCAGCTCCGGCGCACCTCCAACAGCCCGCTCACCTACCAGCTCGCGAACGTGGCCTTCAACGCGCCGCTGCCTGCCGGGTTCACCGTGGCGAACTTCTCCGTCAGCGGCGGTTCCTTCAACGGGCAAACCTCCGCCATCAGTCTGCCGGTCACGTCTTTGCCATCACTGAGCCTTGGGCGCTTCGCCATCACCAACGGCAGCGGCACTCCCGCTCTCACCAGCAGCGGGCTCAGCCTGCCGGCTCCGCGCTTTGCCTGCGCGGACCTCGGCATCAGCAATCTCTCGCTGCCCGGCGCGCCCCTTGTGGTGCCGGACTCCGGCGCGCTCACTCTCAACAGCATCACAGCAGGTAATTTGTCACCGGTGTTTGGCTCGCTCGGCGGCTTCACACTCGGCGGTGCCAGCTTCAACATCAGCAAGTCAGGCTCCACGATGAATCTGACGAGCTTTGCCGCCAGCCTCAATGTGCCCGGCTTCACAGCATCTGCGGTGAATCTCAGCGGCACCGTGCCCAGCAGCGGTGCCATCAGCTTCACCGGTTCGGGTATTCCACAGCTCGGTGCGGGCAGCATCGCCATCAAGGGTGCGGGCGGCGGTGCCATCGCCTCCACGCTCAGCAGCGGCGGCGGGCTCGTGTTCACCGCGGGCAGTGTCGATGTGGCGAACGTGTTCAATGCCGCCGCCAACTTTGCCAGCACCGTGAATCTCACCGTGCCTGCCAGCACCGTCGGCAATGCCACGTTTGCCTCGTTCACCGCCTCGCCAAACCTGCGCGGCTTCGCTTTCGGCGCATCCAGCATCAGCCTCGAGCGCGTGAGTGGTGCCATCCGGCTGAATGTCACCTCCGGCTCGCTGCCGCTGCCCGCCGGTCCCACGCTGCCGATCTTCAACGGCACCATTTCTTCGACGGGAGCAGTGTCCTTCACCTCCTCGCTGACGAACAGCGACTTCTACGGCTTCCCCATTACCGCTAGCTTCACGATGGGCAATGCGACCACGCTCTGGACCGCCATCATGAGCGACACCAATCCACGCGCCTGGTGGCGGATGGAGGAAAGCGGCAGCACCACCATTTTGAGCAATTCGTCCAGCTATGCGCCATCGCACAACGGCATCACCGACAGCACCACCACGCGCCCGGCTTTGCAGGAGCCTTCCGGCTTCCAAGATGGCTCCGGCAGCGGCGTCTCCATGCGCTTTGACGGCGTGGATGACTTCTACAGCGTGCCTGACAACGCCAACCTCGAAGGCGGCGCCTCCATGTCCGTGGGCTGCTGGTTCAGGGTAAACCAGTTCACCGGCGGCAAGTCCTTCCACACCCTCATCGCGAAAGGGGATGACTCGTGGCGCATCGCCCAGGATGGCAGCAACAACTACCTGAGCTTTGACACGAACAACACCAGCGGCACGCTGCACTCGCTAAAAGCCAGCACCTTGGCCGTCAACGATGGCAGATGGCATCACGTCATCGCCACCTTCGACGGAACGACTAAATGCCTCTACATCGACGGCGTGCTGCGCGCCTCCGCCACCTGGAGCGCCACCATCAAGGACAGCACCTATCCCGTCGGCATCGGCTACAACCCGCAGGCCGCCAACCGCAACTGGAACGGCTGGATTGATGAGGCGGCCTTCTGGAACACCGCCCTCACACCACGCCAGATTCAGGCCATGTATGAGCGTGGCAACGGCCTCTACCTCAGCCTGAGCGGCCAGGTGAACCTGCGCGGCACGGGCTCGCCCTTCGATCCCGCGCAGAGCTTCCGCCCCTCCTTCACGGGCAGCATCAGCTCCAGCGGCGAGTTTGATCTCTCGTCGGAGAACAACAGCGCCACCCTGCTCGGATTCGGCTTCAATGACATCGACCTCGTGTTTGAACGCCAGTTGCTGCCAGGCAGCACCGCCACGATCACAGGCGCGGCCACGGTGAATGCCTTCCCAGGCACGCCCTTCAGCCTCGCCCCGAGATTCACGGCCTCCTTTACGCGCAGTGGCGGCAATACCGTCGCCAGCTTGAGCGCGGTGAATCAAACCGTCAGCTTCGGCGGCTACACACCGGCTGCGGGCGGATTCGATCTGGGCTTCAGCGGCAATCTCGGCACCAACACGCCAATCACCTTCTCTGATTTCCGCTTCGGCAACAGCACCATCGCAGGTCTGGGCCTGCCGCCGCTTGCCGGGGTGATCCAGACCAACGGCAGCTTCGCCATTTCCTCCGTGCTTTCGCAAAGCATCACGCTGTCAAACTTCACCGCGCCGTCCTGTGCGGTCGATTTCACCGATGCCGGTCTCTATGTGGTCGGCAGCTTCAGCCTGCAGGTCACCAGCGGTGGATTCACCCGCTCGTTTGGCTCGGTGACGCTCGGTGGCACGCTCAATACCAACGGCAGCTACGCCATCACCGGATCCGGCAACCTTCAAGTCGGTGCCTATGCCACCGATTCCATCGGCCTCACCTTCAGCAGTTCCACCGGTCGGATCACGGCGAGCGGCACGCCCAACCTGAACTTTGGTGCGCTGGATCAACCCATTTCAGGCTTCTTCCTCGCCCACAACACCTTCAGCGGTTCGATGACCAAGAGCTTCTCCCTGCCTGCGGTGAGCCATCTGGCCGATCACCTCGACACCACGCTCTCCTGCACGACCACGCTCAGCTACAGCTTCAGCACGGGAATCCTGAGCGGTAGTCTCAGCGGCACCTGGGGCTGGCAGGTGAAAAATTTCGCCCCGCCTGGTGGCTATAATCCCAGCGGCAGCTTCTCCGTCAGTGGCAGCATCGGCGACAATGGCGATTTCACCGTCAACAACGGCACCGCATCCGGCAGCTACTTCTTCGCGCCCGACTGGCCGAACGGCAGCTTCATCTTCGCGCCGCCCCCTGGCTGGGTCTGGAGCTTCTGGGACAGCGAGGCTTATTCGCTTTGGTGATCACCCGCCCCGTCGCCGGCCACTCATCTTCCGGCAGAGGAAAGAAAACCGTGACATTGTAAAGAGGTGCGGAATAGCATGACCGCTCATGTCCAAACCACTCATCGCTGTCACCATGGGCGACCCTGCCGGGGTCGGCCCGGAAGTTTGTCTGAAACTCCTCGCTAATGAGGAGGTGACTGCGCTCGCGACGCCCGTCGTTTTTGGCGATGCGCGTCTGCTTTCCCGCTGCGCGCGTCAAACTAGCCTCCCGGCTCCGAAGCGCATCATCAGCGAGATCGAGTGGGCGGAAAAATGCGGCTCCATTGACGAACCCTGCGTGCTGGATGTCTTTGGATTCGACGCGAACGGATTCGAGCCGGGCAAGGTGAGCGCGAAGACTGGTGCGGCGGGCTTTCGTTATGTAGAAAAGAGCATCGAGGCCGCATTGGCAAAACAAGTGGCTGCCGTGGCCACCGCACCGCTGAACAAGGAGGCGCTGCATGCTGCGGGCATTTTTTATCCCGGCCACACGGAGATCTTTGCGGAGAAAATGGCCGCGGAGCGCTCCTGCATGACTTTTTTCTCGCCTGAGATGATTTGCAGCCTCGTCACCGTCCACATTGGATACCAAGATGTCGTGCCTGCCCTCACCACGCAGCGTATTCTCGACGTGATTGAGCTCACCGCCGACGCCGTGCGCCGTGTGAAAGGAAAAGCGCCCAAAGTCGCCGTCTGCGGCCTCAATCCACACGCGGGTGAAAACGGCCTTTTTGGCCGTGGCGAGGAGGAAACCATCATCGCGCCCGCCATCGCCGCCGCGAAGGCCGCCGGCATTCAAATCGAAGGCCCCCTGCCGCCGGACACCGCCTTCATCGCTGCGAAGCGCCGTGCGGTGGATGCCTACGTCTGCATGTATCACGATCAGGCTCTCATCCCGCTCAAGGCGCTGGCCTTTGACACCGCCGTGAACACCACGCTGGGCCTGCCCGTGCCGCGCACCAGCGTCGATCACGGCACCGCATGCGACATCGCCTGGCAGGGCAGGGCGAACGGCACCAGCCTCGTCGAAGCCGTGAAACTCGCGGCGCAGATGGCCGCGTGAACCTCGCACCGCATCCCAGCCCTTTCCCCGGCTCGTGCCGCTGCGAAAGCCGGCCGTGAGCTCGCAGAAAGAGACGAGTGGTGCCGGCGTTGCCAGACATAACCATGACTTCACGTCGCCATTTCCTCCAAACCGCCGCTCTCAGCGCCTTCGCAGGCCCCAACATCCTGCGTGCGCAGGACACGAAACAAAAAATCCGCGTCGCCTGCGTCGGCATCGGCAACATGGGCAACGGCGCGGTCAAAGGCTCGCTCAAAGAGGAGATCGTCGCGTTTTGCGATGTCGATTGGCGTGACCTCGACAAGCGCAGCGCGGGTGCCATCGCCAAGGAGCATCCGAACGTGCCGAAGTTCACCGACTTCCGCGAGATGCTCGACAAGAAGGGCTCCGAGATCGACGCCGTGCTCATCTCCACGCCAGATCACACGCACTTCGCCGCCGCCATGGCTGCGATGCAGGCGAAGAAGCACGTGTTTGTGCAGAAGCCGCTCGCGCACAACATCTGGCAGGTGCGCACGCTGCACAAAGCGGCGCAAAAATACGGCGTGCAGACCGTCATGGGCAATCAAGGCCACTGCTGGGAAGGCATCCGCCTCGTCAAAGAATGGTTCGAGGCCGGTGTGCTCGGTGAAGTGAAGGAAGTGCACTGCTGGACCGATCGCCCGTTTGGACACGCCGGATTCCTCGATCCGCAGCCCGTGGTCGCGCCCGCATCCGAACCTGTGCCCGAAGGGGTGAACTGGGATCTCTGGCAGGGCCCGGTGGCTACGCGTGACTACTCTTCGCAATACCTGCCGCAGCGCTGGCGAGGCTGGTGGGACTATGGTTGCGGCGGACTCGGCGATATCGGCTGTCATTGCCTCGACGCGCCGTTTTGGGCCCTTCAGCTCGGCATGCCGGAGAAGGTCGAAGTCGTCAAACAAGAGCCCGGCACGCTGAAAACCTACACCGCGCCGCGTTCGCACATCATCTTCCATTTCGCCACCCGCGGCACGTTGCCACCCGTGCAGATTCACTGGTATGAAGGCGGTTTGCAGCCCGAACGCCTCCCCGGCATGGACAAGCCGCTCCCGACCAACGGCATGATCATGAAGGGCAGCAAAGAAACGCTCTACTCCGACGGCATGCGCGTGCAAAGCCCGCAACTCTGGCCTCGCGAGCGCATGACGCCGCTCATCGACATCCTGCGCCGCAAGCCGCTGCCACGCTCCAAGGCCGGTGAACCCATCGGCGAGCTTTTCGCCGCCATCCGCGGCGAAATTCCGCACGCCGGCTCCAACTTCGATTACGCCTGCCCGTTGACCGAACTCGTCAACGTCGGCGTCCTCGCCATCCGCAGCGGCAAAACCATCGAATGGGAAGCCACCGCCATGAAAGTCAAAAACGCCCCCGAATTCGACACCTGGATCAAAGAACCCGTCCGCGACGGCTGGAGCTACGGCGAAGACCTTTGGAAGGCATGAGGTCGCTCATCCTTTCCTCATTCCTCATGCTGGTTTCGTCCTTATCGGCGAAGCCGAACATCTTGTTCATCGCCATCGACGATCTCGCGAACGACTGCACACACACACCGCACATCGACCGACTCGCAGCCAGCGGCGTGCGCTTTGACCGCGGCTACAATCAAATCCCGCTCTGCAATCCGAGTCGCGCCTCCGTGCTCACCGGTCGCCGGCCCGATGCCACGCAGGTCTATGACCTCGACCGCCATTTCCGCGAGGCTTTGCCGGATGTCGTCACGCTGCCGCAGCTCTTCCGTCAAAACGGCTGGTTCACCGCCCGCGTCGGCAAAATCTACCACTACGATGTCCCCAACGGCATCGGCACCGATGGACTCGATGACAAACCCTCGTGGCAGCTCGTCGTGAATCCGAAAGGCCGCGATGTGACCGATGAAAAGCTCATCACCAATCCCACACCGCAAAAACCCGTCAGCGCCGCGCTGAGCTGGCTCGCCGCCGATGGCACCGACGAGGAGCAAACCGACGGCATGATCGCCACCGAGGCCATCCAGCTCCTCGAAAAGCATCGCGACGAGCCCTTCTTCCTCGGCGTCGGCTTCTTCCGACCTCACACGCCCTTCGTCGCGCCGAAGAAATACTTCGACCTGCATCCGCTCGACTCCATCCGCCTGCCCGAAGCCCCCGCCGATGACCGCAGCGACATCCCTGTCGCCGCCTTCGCCCACAACAATCCTACACCGCACTACGGCCTCAACGAACTCACCTGCCGCCAAGCCCTGCAAGCCTACCGCGCCAGCGTTTCCTTCGTCGATGCCCAAATCGGCCGCGTGCTCGATGCGCTTGATAAACTCAAGCTCACCGACAACACCACCGTCGTGCTTTGGAGCGACCACGGCTACCACCTCGGCGAGCATCTCGGCATCTGGCAAAAGCGCACACTCTTCGAAGAAAGCGCCCGCGCCCCGCTCATCATCCGCGCCCCCGGCACCAAAGGAAACGGCCGCACCTGCCATCGCGTCGTCGAATTCATCGATATCTACCCCACCCTCGCCGATCTCGCCTCGCTCACGCCACCTCAACTCGATGGCAAAAGCCTGCGGCCGCTTCTGAATGATCCCACCCAAAACTGGGACAGCATCGCCATCACCCAAATCCTCCGCCCGGCCGATGACCGCATCCCCACTCAAGTCATGGGCCGCACCCTCCGCACCGAACGCTGGCGCTACACCGAATGGAACGAAGGCGCGAACGGCCTCGAACTTTACGACCATCAAAACGACCCGCACGAGTTCCAAAACCTCGCCCGCAGGCCTTCCGCGGATGCCTCGGCCGCGATGAAAAATCTCCACGGCCTGCTCAATCAAAAAGTCACCGGCAAGCCGCCTGCATCGCCGGTGAATCCCAAGCGTCTGTGACCCAAAAGAAAGTGGAACAGGTTTTCAACCTGTT
The DNA here is from genome assembly GCA_015075365.1 of Verrucomicrobiaceae bacterium. Lineage (GTDB taxonomy): Bacteria > Verrucomicrobiota > Verrucomicrobiia > Verrucomicrobiales > Verrucomicrobiaceae > Prosthecobacter. The sequence goes on along the minus strand of JABTUN010000001.1, from coordinate 398,178 downwards.
CGATGGCTTGAGCCAGGATGAACAGGTTGAAAATCTGTTCCACTTTCCTACCCCGCGATAGACCGCCGCATCCCTCGCGTTGTCGCGCTACCCCCATGCTTCGTTTTCTGTCTCTTTTCGCGCTTTTCAGCGGCGGATCCTTCGCCGCTGTCCCGGTCGCTGCCTTTCTCGAAGGGCACTGCGTCGAATGCCATGACGCGGATGTGAAGAAAGGTGGCCTCGATCTTTCATCGCTCGCCTTTGATGCGAAGCATCCAGTTTGGATCAAAGTCTTTGAGCGAGTGCGCGATGGCGAGATGCCGCCGAAAAAGAAGCCGCAGCCGGAGAAGAACGAAAAAGACATCTTCCTCGCCGCTTTGAAGGAACCGCTGCTCGAAGCTGACAAGGCCGACATCGCCGCGAATGGCCGCGTGCGCAGCCGCAGGCTCACGCGCGTTGAGTATGAGCACACGATGCACGACCTGCTCGGCATCGACATCCCGCTCAAGACACTGCTGCCGGAGGATCGCGCCTCGCATGGCTTTGAAACCGTCGCGGACGGCCAGCAGCTCTCGCATCACCAGCTCGCTCGTTACCTCGACGTGGCCGATCTCGCGCTGAGCGATGCTTTTGACCGCGCCATCAAAGGCGACAAAGACTACCAAAAGCATCACACGCCGAAGCAGATGGGCGTGCACCGCGGTGGGAACAATCGCATGCCGGAGCATCGCGGCAGCCGTACCATCTCCTGGCCCATCACGCTTCAGTTTTTCGGGCGTCTGCCTGCCACCACCGTGCCGGCAGACGGCTGGTATCGCATCACCCTGCGGCAGGTGCAGGCCATCAATCCCGGTCCCGATGGCGCGGTCTGGGGCACGCTGCGCTCCGGTGCCTGCGGCTCCTCGGCCCCCATGCTTTACATGATCGGCCTCGTCGAGGCCACAGCCACGCCGCGCGACCTCACCTACGAAGCGTGGATTCAGGGAGGCCACATGCTGGAGATCAGACCGAACGATGCCACCCAGCGCAAAGCCCCCACCGGTGCCAAAGGTGGCAATGTCTCCTTTGTCGGGCGTGATCTCGAAAAACAAGGCTATCAAGGCATCGCCTTCACCGGCATCGACATGGAGCGCATCCATCCGAATGCCGGACGCGCTGCCGTGAGAAGCCGTCTCTTTGATGAGGTGGACATCGAAAAAGCCACTCCAGCGGATCTCGACGCGCTCATCACCCGCTTCGCCACACGCGCTTTCCGCCGTCCTGTCACCCCGGCTCAAAGCGAACCCTACCGCCAGATCGCCGCCAAAAGCCTCGCCGAAGGAGAATCCGCGATCGAGGCTCTTCGTGCGGCCTACCGCGCCATTTTGTGCTCACCACGCTTTTTGACCTTCATCGAAGCTCCCGGCCCTCTCGACGACCACGCCATCGCCTCGCGACTCAGCTATGCTCTTTGGTGCTCCATGCCGGACAGCGATCTCATCAAGCTCGCGAACCAAAACAAGCTCCGCGATCCTCAAACCCTCGCGCAGCAGGTCGAGCGCATGCTCTCGCATGAAAAGGCAAAACGCTTCATCGCATCCTTCACCGACCAGTGGCTCAAACTCAATCAAATCGACTTCACTACGCCCGACACGCGTCTCTTCCGCGACTTTGACCCTGTCGTGCAGGAATCCATGCTCCAGGAAACCCGCGCCTACTTCACCGAGCTACTGCGTCGCGATTTGAGCATCACCCACCTCATTGATTCAGACTTCGCCTTCCTCAACGGACGCCTCTCGCGCCACTACAAGGCCGATCTCGATCTGAAGAGCGGCGAAGGCCTCCAAAAAGTCTCGCTGAAGGCCGAAGCCAAACGCGGCGGCCTCGTCACGCAGGGCGCGATTCTCAAAGTCACTGCCGATGGCACCAGCACCTCGCCCGTCGTGCGCGGCGTCTTCATCAACGAGCGCATTCTCGGCAATCACATCCCGCCGCCACCGCCCGGCGTGCCTGCCATCGAGCCTGACATTCTTGGTGCCACGAGCATCCGCGACCAGCTCGACAAGCATCGCAACAACGAGAGCTGCGCCAGTTGCCATCAAACCATCGACCCGCCCGGCTTCGCGCTCGAAAACTACGATCCTGTCGGCATCTGGCGCAAAGGCTACGGCAAGGACGGCCGCGGAGCCAAAGTCGATCCCAGCGGCCTCACCCCCGAAGGCGAACCCTTCACCGACCTCGCCGCCTGGCAGCACATCCAGACCCAACGCCCCGAGCAACTCGCCCGCGGCTTCGCCACTCACTTTCTCACCTACGCCACCGGCGCTCCACCCCGCTTCAGCGATGAAGCCGCACTCGACGACATCGCGAAGAAGGCCACGAATGTCCGCTCCATCATCCGCGAGGTGGTTTTGAGCGACATTTTCCGAATCAAATAACGTTTCACCGCACCATGAGCACTTTCACCTTTCAAAAACACCTCTCCCGTCGCGCCATGCTGCGCGGCGCTGGCATCACGCTTGGTTTGCCGCTGCTGGAGGCGATGACTCCGGCCTTTGCGGCGGTGAAGGAGGCAAAACAAGCGAAGCGCTTTGTGGGGATGAGTTTGGCGTTGGGGCTGCACAATCCGAATTTGGTGCCGGAAGGTGCCGGACGTGACTACAAGCCCTCGCGGTATCTCGCGGGCATTCAGGATCTGCGGGAGGATTTCACGGTGGTGTCGGGTTCATCGCATCCGGGCGTCACGGGAGGGCATACGGCCGAGGGGAGCATCTTTTCGGCTTGTCCCAATGCGCGGGGATCGACGACGCGGAACACGATCTCGCTCGACCAGCTCATGGCGAAGCATCTGGGGCACGAGACGCGCTTTCCGGCGCTGGTTTTGAACACGAACTCGCAGACGAGCCCGAGCTACACGGAGAACGGCACGATGATCCCGGCGGAAAACAGCGCGATGAAGCTGTTCACGCGACTTTTCGTGAATGACACGCCCGCAGAGCAGGAACGGCAGGCGGAACTCATCCGCCAGGGTCGCAGCGTGATGGATGTCGTCGGCGCGGAGGCGAAATCGCTCCAGCGCGAGCTCGGGGCAGGGGATCGTGACAAGCTGGACGCGTGGTTCACCAGCGTGCGTGATCTGGAGCAGCGTCTGGCCGCGAACGAGGCCTGGACGCACAAACCGAAGCCGAAGGTCGCGCTCAAGCCGCCGACGCAAATCCCGCGTGACAATGAGGTGGAGGTGGACCGCATCTTTTTGGACATCGTTCACATGGCAATGGTCACCGACAGCACGCGCTTCATCACGCTGCACGTCACTGGCAACAATGTGCAGGGCATTGAGGGCGTGGACGAAAGCTACCACACGCTCAGTCATCATGGCATGGATGCCGACAAGCTGGAGCAGCTCGCCCGCGTGGAGCAGGGTGTGATCAACACCTGGGCCGCGTTTTTGCGCAAACTGAAGACTGACAAGCTCCTCGAGGACACGATGGTGCTGCTTACCTCAAACCTCGGCAACGCCAGCAGTCACGATAACAAAAACATGCCTGTCCTCTTCGCTGGTGGTGGTTTCAAACACGGCCAGCACCTCGCCTTTGACCAAAAGGACAACTACCCGCTGCCGAATCTCTATTTGAGCATGCTGCACCGCCTTGGAATGCAGGATGAAGCCTTCGCGACGAGCACGGGCGAGATGAGCGGGCTGGAGACGGTGTGAGTTAGGCTCGTCACTCTGCCCAGGCCTCCCGCAGGAGGCGGAGGAAGTTGCCGTGCATGATGTTGGCGATGTCCTCGGGCTTGTAGCCGCGTTTTTCGAGCATCGCAGGGATGCGGGCGAGGTCGGCGATGGTGTCGAGGTCCTCCGGCGTCTGCTCGATGCCGTAGCCGCCGTCCAAATCGGTGCCGATGCCGCTGTGGAGACTGTTTCCGGCGAGCTGGCAGACGTGGTCGATGTGATCGCAGATGACCTCGAGTTTGAGGCCCATCTCCTGCGGCGTCGTTTTGCCACGGGTCCAGCCCGGAACCATCATCCAGGCGTCCAATGCGGCTCCCATGACGCCGCCGCGCTCGATGAGAGCTTTGATTTGATCATCGCTGAATTGACGCGGATCGGGCACGAGCGCGCGGCAGTTGCTGTGGCTGGCCCAGACGGTGCCGTGGTGGATTTCGAGCGCCTGCCAGAAGCATTCATCGCTCAAATGAGTGACATCAAGGATCATGCCGAGTCGGTCCATCTCCTGGATCAGTTCCTTGCCGCCCGCGGGCAGCGGTCCGACCTGATCGTGTCCGAGCGCGTAGCGGCACACGCCGTAGTGCGCCGGCCCCATCGCGCGCAGGCCCTGCGCCCATGCGTCCTCGAGGTGGCCCACGCTGCGGATCGAGTCCGCGCCTTCGAGACTGAGGATGTAGCAAATGGGCTTCGTATCGTCGGGAATGCTGTCGTCGGTCCACAGGGCGACCGCTTCATCGAGTTCGCGCAGATTCGTGATCTGGCTCATCTGGCCGACCTCCTCCATGGCGCGATACCACGAGAGCTGGCCCTGCGTTTCGGCCCAGGCCTGCTCCGGCGACATCCAGTTGGCGATGGGTGACACGCCGGGCATGCAGCCGGCGAGCTGGGTGGCCACGCAGATGCCGACCTTGCCCTTCCGCATCTCCGGAAAAGCCGTCGTGCCCCCGGCGCGGCCTTTCCCGGTCATTCCGGCCTCGCGGCGGCGGATTTCGTGAACGGGAAGGCGGAGATCGCGATTGAAGCCGCCGAGGGCGTTCAGGCTGAGGTCGAGGTGGGCGTCGAAAGTGAGCATGGAGGCGCAGAAATGGCCCCAAGGAACGCCCAAGGGAAGCGCGAGGATGCAGCGGGCAGCGATTTTCAGAAAGCAGGCCTCCGTTTTCAATTTCCTACTTTACACATCGAGAATTGGGTGAATAAATCGCACCCCGCCCATGAAACTTGACCAAATCGCCGCCCTCAATGATGAAGCCAAAGGCAAATCGCCCTCGGAAATCATCGAAATCGCCCTCGCGCATGCGGATGGTCAGGCACTGGTGACGACGAATTTCCGCCCCTACGAGGCCGTGATCCTCCATTTGGTCACGCAGGCCAATCCGGACGTTCCTGTGCTCTGGATCGACCACGGCACGAATTTGCCAGAAACCTACCGTTTCGCCGAAAAGTGCCGGGCCCAGCTCACGCTGAATTTGAAGCCCTACCTGCCGCTCATGACCGCCGCGCATTGGCTGGCGCTGAATGGAGGCCAGGTGCCGATGCCGGACGAGGTCGAGCGTGTGGAGTCCTTCAGCCGCATCATGAAGCTGGAGCCCTTCGAGCGCGGCATGCGCGAGCTCGCGCCGAAAGTGTGGATCACCGCGCTGCGTCGCGAACAAAACCCGCAGCGTGCGGCCACGCTGGCGCCCTTCATGTGGGATGCGAAGTTCAACTGCCTCAAGGTGAACCCCATCCTCGACTGGACGCCGGTCGAAATGGACGCCTACCTGCTCGAGCATGCGCTGCCGAACGAGCGCACCTACTACGATCCCGCCAAGGGCGATGAAAAACACGAGTGCGGCCTGCACGCGAAGCTCGTCACCGACAAAGTGTAAGCGCCCATGGATTTCCTCACTCCAGAGTTCGGCCTTTACGTCGCCGCCGGTTTCGTCGCCCAATTGATCGATGGAGCGCTCGGCATGGCCTACGGCGTCAGCGCGTCGTCGCTGCTCATGGCTTTCGGCGTGCCACCTGCGGCCACGAGTGCCACGGTGCATGCCGCGGAGTGCTTCACGACCGGCGCCTCGGCCATCTCGCATCATGCGTTTGGCAATGTGGACCGCTTTTTGTTTCGTCGGCTGCTCATCCCGGCCGTTTTGGGCGCGATCATCGGCGCGTATGCGCTTTCCGCCTTCGATGGCGATGTGCTGAAGCCGTATGTCAGCGGCTATTTGATCATCATGGGCCTCGTCATCATCGCGAAGGCCTTCTTCCGCGTGCCGCCGAAGAATGTGACCACGCACCTCACGCCGCTCGGCTTCTTCGGCGCGCTGGTCGATGCGATGGGCGGTGGCGGCTGGGGACCAATCGTCGCCTCAAACCTCATCGTGCGTGGCAATGACGTGCGCATCACCGTCGGCAGCGTGAACGCCGTCGAGTTCTTTGTCACGCTCGCCGCCAGCATCACCTTCCTGCTCACCATCGGCCTCACGCATTGGACGATCATCCTCGGCCTCGCGCTCGGTGGTGTCATCGCTGCTCCGCTCGGCGCCTGGGCCGCCAAACGCATCCCGCACAAGCCTTTCATGATCCTCGTCGGCGTGCTTGTCACTGCCGTCAGCCTGCGCAATCTGCTCAAAGCCTTCGCCCTCATCTAATTCGTCATGTCCGCCATCACGCATCTCCAGTTCCTCGAAAGCGAGGCCATCTACATCCTCCGCGAAACCGCCGCGCAGTTTGAAAAGCCCGCGCTGCTTTTCTCCGGTGGCAAAGACAGCATCGTGATGGCCTGGCTCGCGCGGAAGGCCTTTTATCCCTCGCGTTTGCCCTTCAAGCTCCTGCACGTCGATACCGGCCACAACTTCCCCGAGGCCATGACCTACCGCGACTGGTTCGTGCAGGAAATTGGCGCGGATCTCGTCGTCGGCAGCGTGCAGAAGTCCATCGACGACGGCCGCGTTCAGGAGGAGAAAGGCCACAACGCCTCGCGCAACAAGCTGCAAACCGTCACGCTGCTCGACACCATCGAGGAGCATCAATTCGACGCCTGCCTCGGCGGCGGTCGCCGCGATGAGGAGAAGGCCCGCGCCAAGGAGCGCTTCTTCTCCCACCGCAACGAATTCGGCCAGTGGGACCCGAAGAACCAGCGCCCCGAGCTCTGGAACATCTTCAACGGCCGCAAACACTTCGGCGAGCACTTCCGCGTCTTCCCGCTTTCGAATTGGACCGAGATGGACATCTGGCAGTACATTCGTCAGGAAAACATCCCGCTCCCCAGCCTCTACTTCAGCCACAAGCGCCAGATCATCGAGCGTCACGGCCAGCTTCTCGCCGTCGGACTCAATGACGAGCGCGGCAACCCGATCATCCCCTTGCTCGATGAGGAAAAACCCCGCGTGAAAGAGATGGTCATCCGCTTCCGCACCGTCGGCGACGCCTCCTGCACCGGCGCGGTCGAATCCACCGCCAGTACCATCGACGACATCGTCGCCGAAGTCGCCGCCGCCCGCCAGACCGAGCGCGGCACCCGCGCCGACGACAAACGCAGCGAGACCGCCATGGAGGACCGCAAAAAAGAGGGCTATTTCTGATTCCTGAACCTGTGCTATCCTCCGCCCATGAACGCCACCGTCCTCAGCCCCGTCGATACTCTCCTCGAAGCCGCGAAGCGCCTGACCAATCGTGAGCAAGGCGAGTTTCTGGATCGCTTTCTCGACCTGAGCTATGACGGAGCCGATGGTGATGAAGAGCAGCCGCTTTCACCCGAATGGAAGGCTGAGATCGAGCAGCGAATCGCGGATGATGAAGCTGGCCTGACCCAATGGCATCCGCTGGAAGATGTCCTGGCCGAGGCCCGAGAATCACTGAAACGCCCCGCATGAACGTCATTCTCTCCGATGGTGCCAAACGGGACTTCAACGAAGGTCTTCAATGGTATCGCAAACAAAGCGATCAAGCCGCTGACAACTTTATCAAACGTACTTTGGAGACTGCGCAGCGCATTGCGGCTGACCCGACACGATACCGTCAGATTCTTCCCGAAATCAGAATCCTTCGTTACAAGAAGTACCCCTACTCTCTCATTTATCGCATCCTTCCTGACGTCATTAAAGTGTATGCCGTCGCCCACGACAAACGCCGCCCCGGCTACTGGAAACGCCGCCTGAGCTAAATCTCTCCTCCATGACCGCCACCACTGTCAATCCCACCGAATCCAGTCTCCTCCGCTTCACGACCGCCGGCTCTGTCGATGACGGCAAAAGCACGCTCATCGGTCGCCTGCTCTACGACTCGAAGTCGATCTTTGAAGACCAGCTTCTTGCGGTCGAAGAAAGCTCCAAGCGCCGCGGCGACGCGCATGTGAATCTCGCGTTGCTCACCGACGGTCTTCGCGCTGAACGCGAGCAGGGCATCACGATTGATGTCGCGTATCGCTACTTCGCCACGCCGAAACGCAAATTCATCATCGCCGACACGCCGGGGCACATTCAATACACGCGCAACATGGTCACCGGCGCGTCCACGGCCGATCTGGCGATCATTTTGATCGACGCCCGTCTCGGCGTGATCGAGCAGACGATGCGTCACACCTACCTCGCGAGCTTGCTGCGCATCGGACACATTGTTCTCGCCGTGAACAAGATGGACCTCGTGAACTTCGACCAGGCCGTCTATGACAAGATCGTGGCCGACTACATGAAGTTCGCCAGCGGCCTCGAAAACCTGCCCAACGTCACGCCGATCCCGATGAGCGCCCTGAATGGCGACAACGTGGTCGAGAAATCCGACGCCACGCCTTGGTACACCGGCCCTTCCTTGCTCCAGCATCTAGAAGCCGTCCAAGTGCACACCGAAACCGCCGCCGATGCCGCGCGCTTCCCCGTGCAGTGGGTCATCCGCCCCATCTCCGACCGCAACGACGCCAAACTCGGCAATCTGCACGACTACCGCGGCTTCGCCGGCCGCATGGCCAGCGGCACCTTCCGCGTTGGCGATGACGTGCTCGTCTATCCGTCCGAGATGAAGACGAAGATCACCGGCATCCACACCTTCGAAGGCCCGCAGCCCGAGGCCATCCCGCAGCTCAGCTACAGCATCACCGTCGCCGACGAGATCGACACCTCCCGCGGCGGCATGATTGTCAAGGCCACCGAACCCGTGCAGACCGCGCATGAGTTCGACGCCATGATCTGCTGGTTCGCCGACAAAAAGACCCTCAAGCCCCGCGGCCGCTTCCACCTGCGCCACACCACCAACGATGTCCGCGCCGTCGTCACCGAGGTGCACTACAAGGTGAACATCAACACGCTCGAAAAGAGCGCCGCGAACAAGGAATTCGCCCTCAACGACATCGGCTGCGTTCGTGTCCGTTGCGCCAGCCCGGTCTTTTTCGACGCCTACTCGCAGAATCGCACCACCGGCAGCTTCGTTTTGGTCGATGAGCAGACGAACAACACCGTCGCCGCTGGCATGATCCTCAAGCCGCTCGCTGACTCTCATGACGAGGACGCTGAGGTGGTGATTTGAGCCAGGAAAAACTTTTTATTTACAAGTGTAGGCATTTACGCCTACGCTTGTAAACATGAGTAAATCACCTGTTCGCAAAAAGTCGCCCGCAGCCGCAGAGACGGTGGACATCACAGAGGCGGAGTGGGATGTCATGGAGTTGCTGTGGGAGAAGGCGCCGCGTACATCGCAGGAAATCGCGGCGCTGCTCGAAGTGACACGTGGCTGGAAGCGCGCCACAGTCGTGACGCTTCTCTCCAGGTTGACGGCGAAAGGGGCGCTGGTCACAGAGCCGGAGGGGAATCGCTTTTTATACTCGCCCGCCGTGGAGCGATCGGCCTGCGTGGAACTGGAGACACGGAGCTTCCTGGAACGGATGTTTGGCGGCACGCTGCGACCTCTGGTGGCGCATCTGGCGGAGCGGGAGCGCCTCACCAAGAAGGATGTGGCAGAGCTGAAGGCACTGCTGGACGAGATTAAACCCAAAACATGAACAGCCATGAACACACCTACTCTCATCGAAACAGCGGCGTCTTGGTTCGAGGCCATGACGGTCTTGTCGATCAAGGGCGCTTTGATTGGCCTGGCAGCCTGTCTTTTGCTTTTCGTGTGCGGGCGACGGCTCTCGCCTGCGTGGCGGCACGGGATTTGGGTTCTGGTACTCTTGAGATTCTGCGTGCCTGATCTGGGCGCTTTTCGCTGGTCGCTTGCCGGCATGGTGGAGGCACCTGAAGCACCTATTTCGATCGAGATGCCTGTGGCCGAGCCTGTGGCGTCTTTTTCAGATGAATCGGTTTTAGCGCCTCTTCCGGTAAAACCGCCCGTTTTATCGGAAATGCCGTCGCAGATGCTTTTGCGAGACGTGGAGGCCTTGCCATCGGCTTCGTGGTCGAATCGGCAATGGCTGGCGTTGGGCTGGCTTTCAGGTGTGGCGCTGGTTTTGGGCCTGATGCTGGTTTTCCATGTGAAGTTGCGGCTCAGGCTGCGGCGTGAGTCTCGCGAACCCGATGAGGAAACCTGGAACCTCTTGCGACAGGCTTGTGATCTCGCGGGAGTGACGCGGATGCCACGTGTGATGGAATCTGCGGGTTGCACGTCTCCTGCACTCTTTGGTGTGTTGCGTCCGGTCATCCTGCTGCCTGCGGACCTGGTGCGGCGAGCGGATGCGGCATCGGTGCGTGTGATCTTTCTTCACGAGCTTGCCCACCTGCGGCGGCGTGATTTGTGGACGCAGATTTTTGCCTCGCTGGTGGTTGCCATTCACTGGTTTAATCCCGTGGCGTGGCTGGCCGCGCGATTCCTCCGCGTGGAGGCGGAGATGGCGGCGGATGAGAAGGCGCTGAAGCGCACGGAACCAGCCGCTGCGCACCGTTTGGGTGAGGCGGTGCTGGCTTTTGCGACACGAATGCCCGCCGTTTGGGCGCTCTGGATGACCTCCGCGGCGCTGCTGGGCATTTCCGGCTGCCAGCGTGATCTGCGCCGCCGCTTCCGGGCGCTGACAGATGTGGCCAAAGGCCGCAAAGCCTGGTGGTCCGCCGGGCTGGCCGTTTTCGTGACTCTGGCTGTCACGGGCCTCACGCGGTCTGCGGATGAAAAGCCTGCCGCGGCAGCGCAGACGACCGTCGTCGAGGGACTCGTCGTGGATGAGGCGGGCAAACCGGTGGAAGGAGCGCATTGCCACCTCACCATCGAAGCGGGGGTGCCACTCGTTGCCTTCGATCGGCAGCAGAGCGGGATCGATGGCCGCTTTCGTTTTGAAAAGGTACCCCACCCCTCGATTTTGAAGCTGTCCGTCAGTCATCAGGACATGCGCACCGTGAGGTCGGAGTTTGCGAGCGCGGATGAAAAGGTGGAAAAGAAGCTCACGCTGTCCCGCACGGCCTATATCTCCGGTCGTGTGACCCGAAAAGCAGATGGCACCCCGGTGAAGGGAGCGCTCGTCTATCTTGGCACCGAGACCTCGATTTCCTCATTGCCATTCCGCTGGGACTCTCGCGGTGCGCGGACGGATGCCGATGGACGCTATCTGATGCCGAATACCATTTCGAAAGAACGCGCGGTGCAGGCACGCGACAAAGCCCAGCTCCTGCGCGTGGAGGCCACGGGCATGGCTCCGTTCATCACAACACTGCCTCTCGATGAGGATTCGCTGACCGCTGATGCGGTTCTGGAGCCCAAGAAAGTGCTGAATGGCATCTTGGTGGACGCCAAAGACCAGCCTGTGAGCAAGGCCTTGGTCTGGGTGGTGGAGCAGAGTGCCAATCTGGTCAAAGACGTGACGGCTGAGTATGTGGCCAGGCAGGCAAAGTCCTCGTCGCCCGCATCAGGACTGGCACTGAACAAATCATTCACGGATGATTCAGGAGCCTTCCAGCTCAAAGAAGTGGCGCCGCTCGCCAAAGAGAAGTTGTGGATCTATGCGCTGCATCAGACAGGTGTCGCACGTTTGCCGGTGAGGGATTTGAAGCCTGGGATGCGCCTCAAGCTCTCTCCTTGGAACCAGGTGAAGGGGCGTCTGACGCAGCCTGACGGCAAGCCGCAGGCGGGAGTGGAGGTCATGCTCAGCTACCTCGGCAATGGCGAGGTGGACCCGGCATCGAGCCTCAGTCCGTTTACCCAGCAAGCCAGGCTGGTGACCGATGCGGACGGCCGGTTCGAGCATGATCAGGGACTGCCGCATGCTTTTCTAGGAGTGCGGGTGGCGGGAAATGCCTCCCCCGTGGCCTCAGCAAGGCTCGGCGAGGGCGGCACGCATGATTTGAAGCTGCAAACAAACGGCAAAGAGCCCGCTCCAGTGACCGCTCTCCGCCCCGTCAAAGGAAGGCTCGTTTTCCCCTCGGGGCATGGCTTCCTGAGTGATCGCTACACGATCAGCGCGAACGTCACCCGACGTCAGGGCGGCGACGGGCGGCTGGCGTTGGGGTTTATCAGGCCGGATGCCCAAGGAAACTTCATCACACAACCCATGCCACCCGGCATCTATGATGTCGTGGTGATCATCTCGCCGAAGGATCGTTCACTCACCCCTGTGCGCGTGGGTTCAATCAATCGCGCCGCCTTCAAGCTGGAGCCGGGATCATCCCAGGTGCCTTTTGATGTGAAGGACGTGGTGCTCGACGCGAAGGATTTTGAGTTCAAATTGCGGAAAATGCCTGCTCTACCGCTGCCAGCAGGACCTCAAGGCGTGGCCAAAGTCCGCGTGGTGGACGGCGGCGGTGCTCCTTTTGCGGGTGTGCGGCTCGAAGCACGGTCCCTGGTGGATGTGGAGCAGAACCTCCTGCCCACCGAAGGCAAAGAGGCAAACATTTCACCGGTGGTCACGGACGCAGATGGCCGTGCCAGCATTACTTTCCCGCGTGATTTGCCAGACGGTTCACAGGTCGCGGGCATTCGTGCGCACGCCTACGCGCCAGATGGTGCGTCAGCTTTCACAAACGAGCCTTTGTCCGAAGGAGCGGAAAAGCAGATCGTGGTCGAACGGGCGGTCAGGCTGAATCTGGAGGTCGCGGGAGCGCTCAAGCCCCTGGTCTGGTCTGCGGCGAGTTCCTCCGTCACCCGACGTGATAACCAACAAGTGGAGAATGGACGTCTTAGTGCCGGGATGTCGTTGAAAAAGGATGACTCGCTCGTGATCGGCGCGGGCATGGCAGACGGGTCCTGGCATTTCAGTGATGCGATGGATGTGACGGCAGCCCCAGGCACTGAAATGAGTGGTTCCGTCACGTTGAAGCCGGGCGTCGTTGTTCAGGGCTTGGTGAAGGATTTGCCAGCGGACTACGACGGGACCGGCTGGGCGGTCGCTGACGTGCAGACCGTGCCAAAAGTCCAGTCAGGCAAAGCGAGGCCGGGAAAGTTACCAATCCATTGGGTCGCGTGGACGCCTGTGGCGAAAGACGGCCGTTTTAAGTTCCCGGGGCTGCCTTCTGGCAAACTCAAACTCAGCGCGGCGGGTGACGGCTGGCTGACTCACAGCCCGAACGCGGCCGGATGTGACTGGTCAGGAGAGATCGAGTCGGGCCAGCCCGTGTTGACGCCTGCGTTTGAAATCCAGCGCTGCGGCGAAAAACGTGTGCGCCTGCTGCTGCCGGATGGGAAGCCTGCCGCAGGCACCATCGTGCATGTGAGATCGTTTGGTGACATTACTTTCACCTCACGCATCTGGCACCGCTCAGCGAGCGCACCGCTGCACTATGTGCGGCCTGAGGACGCCGAAGCGTATGCCCGCTTCTGCCAAGGGACCCTGCCCGGCCACCGTGCCGTGGCGGATGCCGGAGGCTGGGTGACTCTGGGCAACCAACCGGAGTATGGAACGAGTTGCAATGTCCTCTGGGCGGAGCCTGAAACGAGAAAACCACGCCGTGACTATGTAAAGCTCAACGGGCCAGCGAAGGAACATGAGGTGAAACTAGGGCTTTCGTCCTCATTCTGATGCATCGGCTCATTCTCAAACCGCTCGCTGATGCTGGTGACGAGGACGCTGAGGTGGCGATTTGATCACACAGCCGCTTCTTTGGCCGCGCGTTCACCGGATTCGACGCCGCCGTTCATGAAGCCGGGCGAAACAGTGCTTGTGTGCTCACCGGCGAAGATGAGGCGGCCGTCGAGCGCTGGTTTCGGTGACTCTTCGTAGATCCAGGTGTACTGGCCGGTGAAGGGGCAGCTGTAGCTACCACGCGCATGAGGCAGTTTCGGCCAGTTCATCGCCGCGGCCCTGCCATCATAGAGTTTTTTCAGTCCGGGGAAGACGGCGTCGAGTTCATCAAGGTAGCCGGACATGGCAGATTCGGAGTAATCCTCGCCGCGTCTGCCTCCGAGCAGGTTCGTGATGATGCCGCGCTGTCCGGCCTGTCCACGGCTTGTTTCCCACACATTTTCAAAGGTCGGCTCGAGGGCGAAAACACTGCCGTTGCCGATGAAATCGCGTCCAGGCACGGGTTCACGCCACAAACGGCGCTCAAAGCTGCGGAAAATCTTCACATTGCTGCCGTAGCCCATTTCGCGGATGCAGCGTTTCTTCGCCGCGGTGAGCGGCAGATCAAAAATGCCCGGCACTTCGCGCAAAACGGTGAATGGCAGCGCAAGAATGACACGCTCATAGCTGGCGGACTTCACGCCACTTGTGGTGGCAAACTTCAGGGCCAGACGTTCATTCTTCTCGGCGATTCCAGCGAGCCGATGACCGAGATGCAGGTCGATTTGGCCGCTTAGGCGACTGGCGAGCACGGTGGGCAACGTGTCGTTGCCGCCGTGGATGCGCCAGGCCTCGTCACTGTCCCCAAAAATCTCAAAACCATCCGAAACGTCCGGATTGATGAAATCAACGAGGTTGAGGCAGGACTGCTTTTCCGCGCTCGCGCCGAGTTCCGGCTCATAGGCGGCGATGAGGAGATGGATGACCCACGGCTCGATTCCACGTCCGCGATCTTTGAGATACGCGGCGAGCGAAACGCGGTCGAGTTCACGCGCGCGGGGGGTGAATCCGCCGTCCGCATCGTAGAGGCTGTCCGCGTCCACGGCGATCTTTGCGCCGAGAGGGCGGAAGGCGGCCGGAATGTCGTGATCCGTGCGCAGACGGTCCTCCAGCCAGATGAAATCGAGTCCTTTCTCACCGCGGCGCAGGTTTTGCACTTTCACGCCGAGTTCCTTCGCCAGTGCGAGAATGTGTTTGTGATTGGTGTCGATCAATTCGGCCCCCAGTTCCACAAACTGGCCGTCGGCATTGAAGTTCCGTTTTGTGAACATGCGTCCGCCGGTGCGCCGGGCTGCCTCGTAGAGATGCACCTCGTGCCCGGCGTTCATGAGACGCCACGCGGCCGTCAAGCCGGCGATGCCACCGCCGACGATGGCGATCGTGCGTTTCGGGCCGCCGCTGCTGCCGGCGCAGGCAGAGAGCATGACCCCGGTGCCGGCGAGCACGCTCTTTTTGAGGAAGCCGCGCCTCCCCGCGTCCTCTGGCAGGCTTTGCAGCAGCATGTTCATCACCTGGCGGAAGAGAGGTGTGCGTCCGTGGGTCATGACGGCAAGCTATGAATCCGCCGGGGCTGGCTCAAGCCCTGTTTTGGGCTGAAAAGAGAAAAGCCGGCGTTGAAGCCGGCTTTTCCGAGCGGGTGATGGCTGGCGTGGGAGTTACCGCATGACCTCGATGCGCTTGCGCAGGATGTCCTTGCCGCTGAGGCCGCCGAGTTTTGACTGGGTGGCGTCGATCCACTTCTGCTCGAGAGCGTTCTTGGTGGGGCGCTCGACTTGGTAAAACACGCCGAATTTGCCGGGTGAGGGCAGGTCGGCAAGCTTGTAGGCGGCCACATCGTCCTTCACGTCGTGCTGGGTTTCGTCGATGATGTCATAGACACCGCCCTTGCGCGGGGTGCTGTCGTCAAAGCTGCCCTCGTAGAACATGACGCACTCGCTGAGGCACTCCACGACGCTGAAGCCGTCGTGCAGGATGGCGCGCTCGAAGGTGTCGACCATGTGTTTCACCTGCGCGGCGTGCGTGCGGGCGATGAAGGTGGCGCCGCTGGCGAGGAGCTGCTTCATCGGGTTGATCGGACGGTCGATGCTGCCGGTGGGATCAGTCTTCGACTTGAAGCCCTGAGGGCTGGTGGGACTGGTCTGCTTCTTCGTGAGGCCATAGACGTAGTTGTCCATGATGACGTAGGTGAGCTTCACGTTTTTGCGCGCGGCGTGGTTGAGGTGGTTGCCGCCGATGGAGAAACCATCGCCATCTCCGCCAAAGACGAACACATGCACGTCCGGACGGCTGAGCGAGATCCCGGTGGCGAGCGGAAGCGCACGACCGTGGATGAAATGAATGCCGTGCGTGTTCATGAAATACGGAAAGCGGCTGGAGCAGCCGATGCCGGCCACGCAGACGATCTTCTCGTGCGGATACTGGAGCTTTTCGAGAACCTTGTAGAAGGCGGCGAGCACGGCGAAGTCGCCGCAGCCGGGGCACCACGTCGGGTGGTCGGCGGTGAGGATCTTTTTCGTGAGTTTGTCAGACGCGGGAGCGGCAGGAGCGGCGGCCGGGGCTTCGAGGGTGGCGGTGGACATGATCGGAGGAAGTTAAAGTGTTTCGATGACGCTGGGGGATCAGTTGGCGGCCATGACTTTCTCGACGCCAGTGACGATTTCACGGATGCGGTAGGCGAGGCCGTCGGTTTTGCAGAGGGACTGGATTTTGGGCTCAGCGTAGGCGGCGCGGATCATCATGGCGAGCTGGCCGTGGCCATAGACGCCGTAGTCATTCATCTCGACGACGACCACTTTCTTGAACTTCGCCCACAGACGGTCGAGGCCGGCGGGCATCGGGTGGATGTGGCGGATGTGCGCGGCACCGACCTTGTGGCCCTCGGTGCGGAGGCGGTTCACGGCCTCCTTGATCGGGCCGTAGGTGCTGCCCCAGCCGATGAGAAGGACGTCGCCCTCTTGATCGCCGTAGATTTCGGGAAGCGGGAGCTTTTTGCTCAGCTCAATGAGTTTGTTGCGGCGTTTGGCGGTCATCGCGGTGTGCATCTTCGGACTGCCGGAGGGGTGACCGTGCTCATCGTGCTCCAGGCCGGAAACGTGCGGGTATTTCCCGGCCAGTTTTGTGCCCGGAGGCGCGTGGCGGGTGATCTTGTCGAGCGGATACGGCTTGAAGTCGGCGCCGCGATCGGAGAGGTCCAACACGGGCTCGACCCAATATTTGTCGAGATCCGGCTCGGTGAAGGCCTCGATGCGGCTGCTGAGCGCCTGATCGCTGAGGATGATGACCGGGCAGGAGTACTCGCGGGCGAGCTTGCCAGCCTCCAGCGCGATGTAGAAGCAGTCCTCGACATCCTGCGGTGCCAGAACGATGCGCGGGGCGTCGCCGTGACTGCCATAGATGGCCTGCATGAGATCGGACTGCTCCACGCTCGTCGGCAGGCCGGTGGAGGGACCGCCGCGCTGTACATTGACGACGATGAGCGGGATCTCCGCCATGCTGGCGTAGCTGAGCGCCTCGGCTTTCAGGCTCAAACCAGGGCCGGAACTGCCGGTGATGGCAAGATGGCCCGCGTAGGCTGCGCCGATGGCCATCGAGACCGCGGCAAGCTCGTCTTCCGCCTGCACATAGATGCCGCCGTATTTCGGCAGCTCGCTGCGCAGCGTCTCCATGATCGGCGACCACGGCGTGATCGGATAGGCGGCACCATAGCGCACGCCGGCGGCGATGAGGCCCATCGACATGATGGTGTTCCCGTCCGTGCTGATGCGGTGCTGGTCGGTGTGCTCGCCCTCTTCAAAATTGAAGGTGCCCATGTCGCCGATGGGGTAGGCGTAGCCGGCGTCGAAGGCGAGCATGGCGTTGCGCAGCACGCTCTCATCCTTTTTGCCGAACTGGCGCGCGACGATGCCGGCGAGCTTTTCCTTGTCGAGCTGGTACACCGCGCAAAGCAGGCCGAGCACGAACATGTTCTTGCCGCGGTCCTTCGCAGAGCCGCCGATGGCCTCGATGGTGGCCTGAGTGAAGGGAATGCCGATGTGATGAATGTTGCGCTCGTGTTTCAGCTCCGACACCTCGCCGCTGTCGTAGAAGCAGATGCCGCCATCGCGCAGGGCGCTGAGATGCGCGTCGTAGCTGTGCTGGTAAAAGGCCACCAGCACATCGCTCTCATCCCCCGGATGCAGCACGTGACCGGAGCCGAGATGGAGCTGGAAGATCGACGGGCCGCCCGAGATCGTGGACGGGATCGTCATGTAGGTCATCACATCGTGCTGGGTGCGGCCCGCCAGACGCGCCAGGAAGCCGCCAATGGACTGGATGCCGTCCTGCGAGTTGCCGGCGAGCCGGATGACGGCATTCCGAAGGGTTTGTGTGGCGGAGGCGGCGGGAGCGGAGGCTGTGGCGGTTGACATGGCTGGTTGCGGGCGCGGAGGCACCACTGGGTTGGTGGGTGACAGAAACGTCATGTTAGAAAGCCTTTTGCAACTCGTCCATGCCCGCGAACGGCTTTTTTGGGCGGGGGAGGCCGGGCAATCAAACACCTTGCTATCTTCCCCATCGGTGGGAGTATGACCGCCCTCAAAAACCCAAGGGGGATCGCATTATGAGTCAACACACCTTCCCGGAATTGGGAATCGCCCCGGAGCTTCTTGAAGCCGTCAAATCCCTCGGATTCGAGCAACCCTCCCCCATCCAGGCCCAGGCCATCCCTGTCGCCATCAGTGGACGTGATGTCGTGGGGCAAAGCCACACCGGCAGCGGCAAGACGATGGCTTTTGGCATCCCGGTCGTGCAGGGCGTGGACGGCTCGAAGCGCCATGTGCAGGCGCTGATTCTCTGCCCCACCCGCGAACTCGCCATGCAGGTCTGCGCGGAGATCCACAAGCTCGCCAGCTTCAAAGAAGGCGTGCGCGCCACGCCGGTCTATGGCGGCGCTTCGTATGACCGCCAGATTCGCGCCTTGCAAAGCGGCTCGCAGATCGTTGTCGGCACGCCGGGACGCATCCTCGACTTCATGGAGCGCGGCTTGATCAAGCTCGACGGTCTCAAATCGCTCGTGTTCGATGAAGCTGACGAAATGCTCGACATGGGCTTCGCCGAGGACATCGACCGTCTCATGGCCGCCGTGCCGGAAGACCGCCAGACTATTTTCTTCAGCGCCACCTTCGAGCCGCGCATCCGCCGCCTCGTCGAAAACTACACGCGCAACGCCGCCACGATCACGATCGAGCAGAAGGCGCTCACCGTGCCGACCATCGAGCAGCGCTATTACGAAGTGCATGGCCGCTCGAAGCTCGAAGTGCTCTGCCGCGTGCTCGACATCGAGACGCCTCGCCTCACCATCGTGTTCGCGAACACCAAACGCGCCGTCGATGACGCCACCGACGCCCTTGTGGCGCGTGGTTACGCCGCCGACCGCCTGCATGGCGACATCAACCAAACCATGCGCGAGCGCGTGATGCGCAACTTCCGCAGCGGCAACGTCGAAGTCCTCGTCGCCACCGACGTCGCCGCCCGCGGCCTCGACGTGAACGACATCGATCTCATCGTCAATCTGGAACTGCCTTACGACGCGGAAGACTACGTCCACCGTATCGGCCGCACCGGTCGTGCCGGGCGCAAGGGCAAGGCGGTCAGCTTGGTCGCCGGGCGCGAGATTTACCTCATGCAGCGCATCCAGCGCTTCATCAACATCCGCGTCGAGCGCGCCAAGGTGCCTTCGCAGGAGGAAGTCGAGGCCACGCGCGTCGATCAGGCCTTTGAGAAGGTCAAAGCGGTGCTTGAAAGCGGTGAATTTACTTCCCACGAGCACAGCATTCAGCGCCTGCTCGACCTTGGTCACACCGCCACGGAGATCGCCAGTGCTCTCATGGACCTGCTCATGAAGGATCAGGGTCGCGAAGCCGAGCAGATCGTCGAAGATCGTGCCGGCAAGAAAAAGGAAATGCCGCAACGCGAGTTCAAGCCGCGTCCGCAACCTGCCGTGGAGGCTTCCGCGCCTTCTGCGGCCGTCTCCACGGCCCTGTCCGACGCATCGAACACCCCCGCTGCCCCGCCTACCGGACAGGAACATGACGAAGCAGGTCCCACCAATGTCCAGGCGGCCCCGAGGCCTGCTCCAGCCCGGTCCGACCATGAATTCGATGGCACCGCAGAAGACGAACCTTCCCTCCCGAAGAAGCAGCGCAGCTTTGCCCAGCGCGGCCCGCGTTCCGGCATGGTGCGTCTCTTCATCAATATCGGAGGCATGGACATGATACGCCCGGCGGACATCGCCGGCATGCTTTACAACACCGTGCAGGAGCTCACGCCCGGCAGCATCGGCACGATTGATGTGGTGGAGAAATGTAGTTTCGTCGAAGTGCCGGAGGACGCCGTTGAGCCGGTTTTGGAGACCATCCGTCAGCAAGCGCCCGTCATCCGCGGTCGCGAGGTCCGCATGGACTACGCGGATCGCCCAGGCGACGCGGGGCAGGGGATTGGCAAGAAATACTTTGGCGGCGGAGGCGGCTTCAAAAAAGGCGGCTTTGGAGGTGGTGGTTTTGGTGGTGGTGGCTTCAAAAAAGGCGGGTTCGGTCCCAAGCCTGGCGGTTTTGGCGGTGGTGGCTTCAAGAAGGGCGGTTTTGGCAAACCAAAACCCTGGCTTGAACGCGAAGGTGAAGGCCCCAGTCCCGGTTATGGCGGCGGCGCCCAAGATGGCGGCCCCCGACGCGAGGACGCGGGCGGAGGTGGCTACGGCGGCGGCTTCAAAAAGGGTGGGTTCGGCGGACCGCGCCGCTTTGGTGGCGGTGGAGGCGGTTTCAAGAAAAAGTGGTGAACCCAGACCCGGCAGGCGCGCTTCCGGCGCCGGATGCTTCGTCGCAGGAACCGCTCACTTGGAACCTTGATCGGCCTCCGCATCCGTGTATAGCCCCCGCTCCCCTGGAGGAAATTCACGAATCGCTTCTTGAAATCACTCCATTAATTAGCAAAACTTAAATAATCCCAAAATCATGTCAGACCTCATCATCGCCCAGGTCGTCGGTCGCGAAATCATCGACTCCCGCGGCAATCCCACTGTCGAAGTCGATGTCCTCCTCGAAAGCGGTGCCGTAGGCCGCGCCGCGGTGCCCTCCGGCGCCTCCACCGGCGAGCACGAAGCCCTCGAACTCCGCGATGGCGACAAGAAGCGCTTCCTCGGCAAGGGCGTGAAGAAAGCCGTCGCTGCCGTCAACGGTGCCATCGCCGACGCCCTCATCGGCTGCGACGCCTCCGACCAGGTCGGCCTCGACAACGCGATGCTCAAGATCGACGGCACGCCCACGAAGTCGAAGCTCGGCGCGAACGCCATCCTCGGTGCCTCCCTCGCCATCGCGAAAGCCGCCGCCACCACGCTCGGCCAGCCGCTTTACAAGTATGTTGGCGGCCCGAACGCCAAGGTGCTCCCGGTGCCGATGATGAACATCATCAACGGCGGCGCACACTCCGATGCGCCGATCGATTTCCAGGAATTCATGATCATGCCCGTCGGAGCCCCGACCTTCTCGGAAGCGCTTCGCTACGGCGCGGAAGTGTTCCACTCGCTGAAGAAGATCCTGCACGACATGGGCCTGAACACCGCCGTCGGTGACGAGGGCGGTTTCGCTCCTACCTTGAAGAGCGCCGACCACGCGCTGGAAGTCATTTCCCAGGCCGTCGAAAAGGCCGGCTACAAGCTCGGCAAGGACATCGCCTTCGCCCTCGACGTGGCTTCCTCCGAATTCTACGACAAGAAGAAGAACAAGTACGTCTTCAAGAAGAGCGACAAGCGTGAGCTCACCTCCGAAGAGCTCGTCGCCTACTACGCCGGCCTGAAGAAGAAGTATCCGATCATCTCCATCGAAGACGGCTGCGCCGAAAACGACTGGGCCGGCTGGAAGGTGCTCACCGACAAGCTCGGAGCCACCACGCAGCTCGTCGGTGACGATCTCTTCGTCACGAACGTGAAGTTCCTTCAGAAAGGCATCGACCAGAAGACCGCCAACTCCATCCTCGTGAAGGTGAACCAGATCGGTTCCCTCACCGAGACGCTCGACGCCGTCGATCTCGCCCACCGCCACGGCTACACCGCCGTCATGAGCCACCGCTCGGGCGAAACCGAGGATTACACCATCGCCGATCTCGCCGTCGCCACAAACTGCGGCCAGATCAAGACCGGCTCCATGAGCCGCAGTGACCGCATTGCGAAATACAACCAGCTCCTTCGCATCGAGCAGCAGCTCGGCGACACCGCCATCTACGGCGGCCGCATGAAGGTGAAGGCCTGACACCGCCCATGAAACTCCGAGTGACACGCGCCGACCTGCCCCAGGGCAACCTGGAGCACTGGGCGCGTGTCCTCCTGCGGGTGGCGAAGTTCATCCTGCTTCTCCTGATGGCACCCGCCATCCTCGTGCTCTTTCACAACCCGCTGGACGAGCAGAACGCCATGCGGGAAAAGCTGGAACAGCTCAAACACCAGCGCGACAGCCTTAAGCAGGAGCGGGACAAGTGGCTGCGCCGCAAAGACTGGCTCGAAAAAGACGACGCCTACCTCGAGCTTCAGGCCCGCGACCGCCTCAACCGCCAGAAGGCTGGCGAATATGTGCTGAGGTTCTGACGAGCCTCATACGTCACAGGCATCCTGTCAGCGCTTTCTCAGCACGAGCAGCACATCGGCGTAGCTGTCATCGAGCTTGCGCGGATCGCTTAGATCGTAGGTGAAGTCGTAGCACTCGACGAACTCAAGGTCAGGCGCCTTGCGCAGCAGCGCCTTGAGTTGCGAGGCGTTGTAAGTGCGGAACTGCCAACGTGTCTCCTGCGTGTGCTTTCGGCCGGAGTCGGTGATTTGGAGGCGGGTGCGCAACTTTTCGAGCCGTGTCTTCCGGTCCGCGGGCCAGGTGTGGGTGTTGCAGATGACTTCAATGGAGCCTCGCTGTGCGACCCAGCGTTCGTGCTCCGGCCCGGCGCGGTCGTAGTCGGTCAAATGCAGCCCTAGGAGGAAGATGCCGCCTTTCCGCAGGCTGGCGGCGATGCGGCGCAGGCACTCCGCGGCATCTTTTTCGGTGTGGAGGTATTTGAAGGTGCTTACCAGGCAGTGTGCCATGTCAAAGCCGCCCTTCATGCCCTTCGGCAGTTCAAAGGATTGCATCCAGTCCTCCCACAACCAGGCCTTGAGCCCCGCCGCGGCCACTCTCTCCTTCGCAAAGGCGATCATGTGCGGATTGCCGTCAAAACCGCTTACCTCCCAGCCGCGGCGCGCCATTTCCAGCGCCAGACGGCCGCTGCCGCAGGCGGGTTCCAGCAGGCGTTTGCCCTTTCCACCGAACCGGGCAGAGGCACCCTCTAAAAAGTCCGCCTCCTGTCGCGTGCCGTCGTCAAAGACGATGTCGTAATAGAGGGGGGTGTCGTACCAGTCGCGGTGCTCGGTGGGCATGGCCATTGTGTAGGCAGGCGGAGACGGCTGCCAAGAGCCGGGTGTGGTTTGTCAGCGAATCGTCAGAAAATCACCGGGCTCTGGCACCGGATTTGCTCTTGCATGCAGCGCGCTGGCGGCGATGAATGCGCCCCGTTTCCCTCTTTTCGTCGAACGGCCTCCCGTATGCTTCCTTGGGATCACTTCTTCTGGTTTGCCAGCTACATTCTCCTATTCACCGCCCTGTCCGGCTTTGGCGCTCACAGGATCAAGGTGCTATATCACTTTTGGAAGCATCGTGACGACGTGCCCACGCCGAAACGCCAGTTCGATGAACTGCCCGTGGTGACCGTGCAACTTCCGATCTTCAATGAATACGACGTGGTGGAAAACCTCCTGCGCTGCGTGTCCGCCCTCGATTACCCGAAGGACAAGCTGCAGATCCAGGTGCTGGACGACTCCACGGATGAGACCGCCGCCTATGCGGAAAAGCTCAGCGCTGAATACGCGGCCCGGGGCCTGGACATCGCCTACCTCCACCGCACGAACCGCAAGGGCTTCAAGGCGGGCGCGCTCGACGAGGCCATGCCGTCCGCGAAGGGGGAGTTCATCTGCATCTTCGACGCTGACTTCCAGCCAGCGCCCGATTACCTCCAAAAGCTGATTCACCACTTCACGGACGAGACCGTGGGCATGGTGCAGGCACGCTGGGGCCATGCCAACAAGCATTTCTCCCTGCTCACCCGCCTCCAGGCCCTCTTCCTTGACGGTCACCTCGTGCTCGAGCAGACCGCCCGCAGCCGTCACGGCGAGTTTTTGAACTTCAATGGCACCGCCGGCATCTGGCGCCGCTCCGCCATCGAGCAAAGCGGCGGCTGGCAGCATGACACGCTCACCGAGGACCTCGACCTCAGCTACCGCGCCCAGCTTCGCGGCTGGAAGTTCATTTACCTGAAGGACGTCGTCGTGCCTGCCGAGCTGCCGCCGGACATGGACGGCTTCAAGAGCCAGCAGCACCGCTGGACGAAGGGCTCCATCCAGGTCTGCAAAAAGATCCTCGGCGATGTCTGGCGCAGCAAAGCCCCGCTCCCGATCAAGCTGGAGGCCACCGCGCATCTCACCTCGAACTTCGCCTACCTCCTCACGCTCTGCACGCTGGTGCTCATGTATCCCGCGAACTTCGTGATGGGCAGCTCCTGGCACAAGGCGGTCTTCGTCGATGTGCCGGTATTCTTCTTCGCCTCCTTCAGCGTTGTCGTCTTCTACATGACCGCCCAGGGCTCGCAGAGCCGCTGGGGCTGGCTGAAGGCCCTGCCGTATGTGCCCATGCTCCTCGCCCTCGGCATCGGCATGAGCATCAACAACGGCAAGGCCGTCCTCGAAGCCCTGCTCAACCAGGAAAGCGAGTTTGTCCGCACGCCGAAGTATGGCATCGAAAACAAGGCCCAGGCCGCGACGAAGAAAACGCGCTACAAGGCCGGCAAGTCCATCGCCCTGTGGCTTGAGGTGCTGCTCGCCGGCTACTTCGGCTGGATGATCGTCCTCGCCGGCCAGCGCGGCCAGTGGGGCTCCATTCCCTTCCTGCTGCTGTTCTTCGGAGGGTTCACCTTCGTCGCCGGCGGCTCGTTGTTGAAACGCTTCAGCATGGAGCGCTTCCAGGCCGCTCCGGTGACCGCTTGAGATTCGCGGCGTAACTTTTCCCTGCCCACGGGGTTTTCCGGCGGCCATGAAACCGCTTCTCGCCCTCGCTTTTGCCTCCGCCACGCTCCACGCCGCCGCGCCGACGGACTGGCCGCGCTTTCTCGGACCCACGGGCGCGGCCATGGTGAACGAATCCAAGGTCCCGCTGAGCTGGAGCGACTCCGAGAACATCGTTTGGAAGGCCGAGATGCCCGGCCCCGGCTCGTCGAGCCCGATTGTGTTCGGTGACAAGGTCTTCGTCACCTGCTGGACCGGCTACGGCGATACAGAGGGAGCGAATGACGTGGCGAAGCTCACACGGCATCTGCTCTGCCTGAGCAAGGCTGATGGCAAGGTGCTCTGGGATGCCAAGGTGCTCTCCGCCGCCGAGGAAGACCCCTGGCGCGGCTACATCACCGAGCATGGCTACGCCACGCACACGCCCGTGACCGATGGCGAGCGCGTGTATGTGTTCTTTGGCAAAAGCGGCGCGCTGGCTTTCGATATGACCGGCAGGCAGCTCTGGCAGACCTCCTGCGGCACGGGCTCCGGCCGCATGCGCTGGGGTTCCGCCGCCAGTCCCGTGCTCGTCGGCGATCTGCTCATCGTGAATGCCAGCGATGAATCGCAGGCCATCGTCGGCCTCGACAAAAAGACCGGCAAGGTGGCGTGGAAGGCCGAGGGCCAGTTCGGCATGGCCTATGGCACGCCGAATGTGTACACACACGACGGCCTGACCGATCTCGTCATCGCCGTGCCGCAGGAGATTTGGGGCCTGAATCCGGAGAACGGCAAGCTCCGCTGGTATGCGCAGCATGGGCTCAGCGGGAATGTCTCCCCCAGCCTCGTGCCCGATGGCGACAAAGCCTACATCTTCGGCGGCTTCCCCTCTACGCGCAGCATCGCCGTCAAGCTCGGCGGCAAGGGCGACACCACCTCAAGCGCCATCCTGTGGGACAGCAACACCAGCAGCTACGTCCCCACGCCCGTTCTCAAAGACGGCCATCTCTACGTCATCAACGACCAGGGCTTCGCCACCTGCATCGATGCCCAAACCGGCAAGGACGTCTATCGCGAGCGCGTGCTCATGGGCGCGCGCGGCGGCGGCAAGCCCTTCTACGCCTCCCCCGTCCTCATCGGCGACAAGCTCGTCTGCGTCTCCCGCCGCAACGGCACCTTCATCCTCGCCGCCAGGCCGCAATACGAGTTGATCCGCACCAATGTGCTCTCGCTCGACTCCTCGCAATTCCACGGCACGCCTGCCGTCAGCGGCGATCAACTCTTCCTCCGCAGCGACAAGGCGCTGTATTGCATCGGGGCGAAGTAGAAGGCCTCACGCCACCGCGATCACGCTCACCTTCAGCTCGGCGCACAGCCTCACCACCTCGTCCTTGCCCAGCAGCAGCGTTTTGCCGGCCTCCACGGCGATCAAATCGACGCCCGCGCCCGCCGCCGTGCGGATCGTGTCAGGACCGACCACCGGCACGTCAAAGCGCATGTCCTGATCCGGCTTCGACACCTTCACCATCGTCGCGCCGCCGCGACCGAGCGCGCCGCCGCGTTTCACGGCTTCGTTCGTGCCTTCAAAGGCCTCCACGGCCAAAACGGTGCCGTTTTTGACGACCACCGTCTGCCCGATGTCGAGGCGGCTGCTTTCCTTGGCGATCTTGAAGCCGTATTCGGCATCCTCCTGGCGGCGTTTTTTGATCGACGGCCCCGCGACGTGCCCCGCGCCCGGCATGAGGTCTTCGAGGAATGTCGTGGCAGGCAGCAGCGTGATGCCGTCCTTGGCGAGTTCGTTCGCGATCCCGCCAAACAGCGTCTCCGCGTTCCGCTGCTTCAGCTTTGCCATCATGATCAGCGTGCGGAGGTCGGGGCGCAGGTCGAAGAGGTTCTTCGGCGCGATCTGGCCCACCATGACGGTCTGGGTGACGCCCTGCTTCTTGAAAAACGAAATCATCTTACCGAGCTGCCCCACGCGGAACCACTCGATCGCATCCACCATCCCCGCGAGTTCCGGCTTCGTCTCATTCGTGAAGGCCGCCGCCACCAGCTTTTTCACGCCCGCCTTCCGCGCCGCCGCGACAAAGGTCTCCGGATAAATGCCGTTCCCGGCAATGAGGGCGATGGTGTCGAGGCTGGGGGCGGTCATCAGGCGAACTCCAGCATCGGGCGCACCCGGGGTTTGGGAAGACGGCGTCCTGCCTTGGTGAGATCGGCAATCACCTCGTTCACGACCTCGCAAAGCTGCTCGTAAAGCTCGACAGGATCATCACCATGGATGCCGGTAATCAAATCGGGGCAATGGCCGACATACACGCCGTCCTTGGCGCTCCATTCGACCCATTTGTGGTATTTGTCGGCGGCTTTCATGGAAGTGTTTTATCGATGGCCTGGCGGATTTGTTTCTCCTGGTAATATTTCACATCCGCCCCGTCTTTTCCACTGACAGTCACGGCTCCGGGATAACGCGGGTGATAAAACTTTCGATGGGAACCCTTGCCCCCGCCCGGTGCTTGCGAAAAGCCTGCACGGAGAAGATCGCGAATCAGTTCTCGGACTTTTCGAGGCATGGCATCACAGCATGAACTTCTCACACTGCCCCATGAACGCGCGCGGATTGTCCCAGGCGACGCGTTGGATCATTTCGGGGGTCCAGCCGCGGTGGCGCATGGCTTGCATGGTTTTGGGGACGGCGAGGGGATCGCTGATGCCCCAATCGCAGGCGCTGTTCATCCAGATGCGCTCGGCGTGGCGGTGCTCCAGCATGTCGATGGCGCGGTGCGGGGTGCATTTGCTCTCGGGATAGAGCGTGATGCCGGCCCAGAAGCCGTGGTCGAGCACGTGGTCGATGGTGTGCTCCTCGACGTGGTCGATGATGACGCGCTCGGGTTTGATCTTGGAAAAGTTTTTCAGCGCCTGGACGATGAGGTGGGTGCCTTTGAGCTTGTCCTCAAGGTGCGGGGTGTGGATGAGCACGAGCTGGTCGTAATCCTGCGCGACTTGCAGATGGCGCTCGAAGATGGCGAGCTCGTTGCGGCTGTTTTTGTTGAGGCCGATCTCGCCGATGCCGAGCACACCGGGCTTGTCGATGAACTGGGGGATGAGGGCGATGACGTCCTCGGCGAGCTTGAGGTCCTCGGCTTCCTTCGGGTTGATGCAGAGCCAGCAGAAGTGCTTGATGCCGAACTTCGCGGCACGCTTCGGCTCATACTCGGTGATCTGGCGGAAGTAGTCGTAAAAGCCGTCGGCGCTGGCGCGGTCAAAGCCGGCCCAGAACGCGGGCTCGCAGATGGCCTGGCAGCCGGCGAGCGCCATGCGCTCGTAGCAATCCGTGGTGCGGCTGACCATGTGGCCGTGGGGTTCGATGTAGTTCATCAGAGGTTCTCGGTTCGCAGTTCACGGTTTGAAAGCGCCGATGGCACCTTGCATGGTCGCTTTGGCGATGGGTTCGGTGCTGGGATCGCTGAAGCTAAGGAGCACGTCTTTGGCACGCTGCGGTTTGTTTTGAGAGAGCAGCGTGAGGGCGTTTTTGAGGGCCTGGACGCGAAAGTCGCCGTCCTGACCGGCTTTTTGGACGCGGTCGAGGAAGGCGGCGAGGTCAATGAGCTTCGAACGCGAGTCCATGAAGCCGAGATCGACCAGATTGACGGAGGTTGGGGGAGTCCAATCAGGCATGGCGCAGGTTAAGCGCGAGTTTCCCCCCCGCAAACGCCAATCCTTGCCCGGCTGTCCGCGCGGTTTGCTCAGGCGACGGTTTTGCGCCGGCGGGATCCCATCCAGAGCATGGCCGAGCCCAAGAGCAGCACTCCCGCAGGTTCCGGCACGGGGAGCAGGAAGTTGTTGAAGGTGTAATTGGCAACGCTCTCGCCCAACAGCGCGCCATCCTCATTATCCGACTGCCAGTGGATGCCGCCATAGATGCGGCTCAGGCCCGCCTCCTCCGCCGCCTGGCTGAAACTGCTGTAGCTGCGCGTGTAGCCAGCGGGCAGGAAAGGGGACTCGCTGTCCGTGGTGAAGGCGATGTCGTCCGTGCCGAAGAACTCCGCCAGAATGGTAGCCGCAGCCATGCTGAAGGCGCTGTGGCCGCTGGTGTAGGCACCGAAGGACGGTGTGGGGATGAGCGGGGTCCAGGCAGCATCGACGAGCGTGTCGGGATTGCCGTCGGTGTCGGCCGTGTTGATGGCGATCATGGGCCGCCAGGTGTCATAAAAGACCTTCGCCTCCCAGGTGGCGATGCCGACATCTGCCTCGGCAAGGTTCAGCAGCGCAAAGAGACGGGCGTTTTCCTCAATATTCAGCCCTGCGGAGGCTGAGATGCTCTGGGCAATGCGGTTCCAGTGGCCGGGGGGAGAGGCGGTTCCCGGACCATCGACCCAAAAGTAGGCGATGACAGTCTGGTCCGCCGTGCGCAGAGAGCTGCTGTTGCCGCCGTAGTTCTTCACTTGGTTGAACTCGGCGGTGTAGGACGCGCTCTGCACCCAGGCCGCGTAGTCGGCAGGCGTGGTGCCATTCAGGCCGGTTGGCCCGTCCGGCCGAAACTGGCTGCTGCTGTTTAGGGTGAACGGGGTGACATTTCCCCAATGGGATTTGAGGAAGGTGCCGGTGCTGGCCCCCCAGGCCCCCGGTGTTGATCCCGGCTGCCAGCGTCCCACAGAGCCGAGCGGCTGGGGCGAATAGGTTGGAGTGGCGTTCCATCCATCGCTGGCGCGTGCGGCGATCATGGCTGCTGCTGCTGCCGCTCCGACCTCGATGCCGCGGGTTTTGTCGGTTCCGTCCGCGATGGCGGCCATGTGAGAGTTGTAGAGGTTGGTGAAGTTGCTTTGATGGGAGTTCCCGGCCCCGTAGAGGTCCGTGTAGATTGAGGTCATCACTTGGTAGGCCGCGGTGGCGGCCGCCGCGTCCATGTCAATCCCGATGCCCGAGGTGGCGGGGTCAAAGTAGCCGAGATAAGAGTTATAATTGCGGTTCACCGAGTTCACGGCGTCAAACATGGCCCCGCCCATCATCCCCATTGTGCGGGAGTTTACGGGCGGGGTGGCGGAACTGGCCTCCGCCGCGAAGGTTTGCCGCATCAAGGCATTCCAATCTGTGATCACATCCGCACGGGAGACGGACACCGAAAGCAGGGAGGCGATGCCAAGAAGAATGCGCGCGGATCTCATAGAAACAGTGGTTTAAAGTTTAGATACTTGAAACGATTTTATCAAAATTATGAAAAATAGCAATTATTTATTACCACCACTCTGTTTTGGGCTCCTTCCCTTCGGCTCATGTTCATCTGGATTTCTCCCATGAGCGACGGGGGGTGCCCAGACCGTGCTACCAGACTGTCCAGGGAAAAAGAGGCGGCGGGGTATTCCGGCGACTCTACCGTTGCCGAGGGCGCGGGGCACACGCATGGATGCCACGTATGAGAAATTCCCCGCCCCGCCGAACCCTGCGCAGCCGTGAAGGCGCGGAAATCGCCCCGCGCAAGAGCATGGGGCAGAATTTCCTCGTCGATGCTTCGATTTCGCGCTGGATCGCGGACCAGATCGTGCCGGACGACGCGCCGCTGGTGGTGGAGATCGGTCCCGGCATGGGCGCGCTGACGGAGCACCTCATCGGGCGTCCGAAGAAGCTGGTGCTGATCGAAAAGGACTACCAGCTCGCGCCGGAGCTGCAGCGCCGGTTTGAGGGCCGCGCGGATGTGGAGGTGATCGCGGAGGATGCGACGCGCATCGACCTGCGGCCATGGTTCCGCCATGGGCCGGTGAAATTGATCGGCAACCTGCCCTACTCCGTCGGCGGTGAGATTCTGAAGCACTGGCTCACGCCGCCGACGCCGGTGAGCAGCGCCGTCTTCATGCTGCAAAAGGAAGTATGCGACCGTCTGGCCGCGAAGTGCGGCGATGACGCGTATGGCGCGCTCTCGCTGCTGGTGCAGAAGGACTGGAATGTCGAAATCCTGCGCATCGTGCCGCCGGAGGTCTTCCAGCCGCGTCCGAAGGTCGATTCAGCCGTCATCCGCGTCACGCCGCGTGATCCGGCCACGCTGCCGGTGTTTGACCGCGTGTTGTTTGACCGGCTGGTGCGCATGGGGTTCTCCCAACGTCGTAAACAGATGAAGAACCTGCTGCCGGAGGCTCCCGGCGGCTGGAGCATGCTGGTGGAGGCGCTCGGCGTGTCCGCGACGGTGCGGGCGGAGGAGCTGAGTCTCGAGCAGTGGATTCAAATCGCCCGCTGCTACGAAAACCGCACCACGGCGGACGCAGGACAGAAGGCCAGCGAGGTCTTCGACGTGGTGAACGAGCGCAACGAGGTCACCGGCCAGCTCACGCGCGGCGAAGTGCATGCGCGGAAGCTGCTGCACCGTGCGGTGCACATCTTTGTGATCAATTCCCGAGGTAAAATCTATCTCCATCAGCGCTCCCATCTCAAAGATGTGTCTCCTATGAAATGGGACAGCAGCGCGGCCGGGCATCTCGACGCGGGCGAGGCCTACGCGGATGCTGCAGTGCGCGAGCTGAAGGAGGAAATCGGCATCGACGTGCCTTCGACGGAGCTGGCGGCGCAAATTCCGGCCGGCGAGCACACGGACCACGAGTTCGTCGAGTTGCGGCTCGCGCACCACGACGGACCGATCCGCTGCCTGCCGGAGGAAATCGCCACGGGCGAGTGGTTCAAGCCGGAGGACATCGACGCGTGGGTGGCGGCGCGTCCGCAAGATTTTGCGAAGGGCTTTGTGACGTGCTGGAAGGCGTGGCGTGGTGTCGGAGGTGAGAAGTTGGAAAAGGCTCACATCTAACATCTTACTTCTCACATCTCGACGGCTCCCGCTGGCAGTGCCTCGGCTTGGAGGGCCTTTTGGAAGTCGGCCGTCGAGGAAACGCGGGCCAGCGCGATGCCGTGTTTTTGCGCGGCGGATTTCCAGAGGGTGAAATGGCGGCGGTAGGCGTCCTCGTAGCGCGTGAGGAGTTCGGGATCGATGCGGTGCTCGTGCGCGCGGGTCGTCTCGGCGTCGATGAAGTCGTAATTGCCATCCCAGCGCGGATCGCATTCCTCGGTACTGAACGGAGCAAAGACGATGCCCCTTCCGCTACGTGTGCTGAGCGGCAGCAGCATGGGATCGGGATCGGCGGGAAACAGCAGATCACTGATGAGGATGCGCATGGCACCGGCGCGCACGGGGACGTGATGCAGCGCGGGCGCGGAGTCGTCGGCGGGCAGGTTTTCGACCTCCTGCGGCCACCTGGCGGACAAAACGGCGTCGTTTTCGATGTGACGGTGCGTTTGGCCGCGGATGGCAAAACAGCGCAGCGTGGCACCGGTCTGCAACGAGGCCTCGACGGCGTAGGCGAAGAGTTCGAGCGCGCGCTGCTCCTTGTCGGGAAACGCGAACATGGAGGCGGACACATCGAGGATGAGATCGACGAGCGGACGCACCTCCTCGCGGTAGAGCTTCATGCTGTAGTTCCCGGTGCGCGCGTAGGCCTGCCAGTTGATCTGGCGCGGATCATCGCCGGGAAAATAGGCACGGTGATCCTGGAAATCGAGGCTGCTGCCGGTGCCGGTGCCCATTTGCTCGCCGCTTTGTCCGCGCCAGCGCTGCTGGCGGAAGGGCAGCCGCATCACGCCTGCCCAGGCGCGTGCGCGGGCGTGGATGGCGAGCAGGGAAGGCGTGTCGGCGGCGATCATGAGGGATCTGAGCGCTTTTCCTGCTCATGGAGCAGTTTCGCCTCCGCCAGCAGGCTGCGGTAGGTGTCGTCGCCGGAGCTGAGACCGTAGATCACGGCGGCGAGGAGCCAGAAGAAGCCGATGACGGCACCTGCGGCGAGCATTTCATCAAAGGAACCGCTGGAGGCCGCCGCGCCGAAAAAGGCGGTCGTGGGGATGAAGATGCTGAGAATGCCGATGCCCGCGCCACCCGTCACCGCGCCGAAAATGGACAGCAGCGCGCCTGCGGCGACGAGCGCCCACTGCACAGCCCACCAGTTGGCAAAGGCGTTCTTTTTGTTCAGGCGGATGCAGACGGGGACGACGGCGGCGGTGAGCAGAAGCGCGAAAATGGAGCACATTTCATCAGCATACTTGTTCTGAACCACATAAGAGATCGTCATGGACCAGACGAGGCCGGAGAGGACCGCGTAAAGAAGCACGCCTGAGGCCCAGCCAGGTGCCAGCAGGCGCGGAAAGGGCGCAAGGAGCGGCTTTTCGACGAAGGGCATCATCACCGTGGGAAAACGCGGCAGGTCCTCGGTCATCATGTCGATCCCGGCGAGGATGGTGAGGAAGGCGCCGGGGAAGATGCACCAGAGAATGGCCTCGTCATCAATGGCGAGGCACACATACCAGCCCAAAGCGGTGATGAACAGGGTGAAGGCAAGGTAGACGAGCCGTTTCCGCGTGCTGTGGTTCTCCGAGGGCGGCGCGATGCGCGAGGCACCGAGCGCGAGGAAGAGCCACACGGCGTAAAGCATGGTCGCGATGATGCCGGCGATCAGCATGACCTGCTGCCAGAAGGGCAGCAGTGACAGC
Organism: Verrucomicrobiaceae bacterium; assembly: GCA_015075365.1. GTDB lineage: Bacteria > Verrucomicrobiota > Verrucomicrobiia > Verrucomicrobiales > Verrucomicrobiaceae > Prosthecobacter. Next base: position 364,935 of record JABTUN010000001.1, on the reverse strand, counting down.
TCCCGGAACAGGCTGTCGCTGAAGCTCTTTTCGATGGCCAGCATCACCACGAACATGCCCACGCCCCACGCGGGCCACATCATCGCCAGGCCGAGGAAGATGCGCAGAATGAGGGAGCGCTGGGAGGAAAAGGCGACGACGGCGGCGGTGATCAGCGCGCTGCCCAGCAGCAGGGCCAGCAGCGCCACGAGCTCGCTGACGATCTCCACGCCGCCCCATTGATAGCGCGCCACCATGTAGGGGAGCAGGGAGGCGGCGAGGAGCAGGCTCTGGCCCATCAGCGCGGCCCACTTGCCACGGACGATGCGCGTGGAGCTGATGGAGGTGAGGATCAGCATGTCGAGCGTGCCATCCTGCGACTCCTGCGTGAGCGCGCCAGCCCCGCGCAGCGGCATGAAGAGCAGGAAGGCCAGCGCCGCGCCGCCCCAGAACATGCCATGCACCATCTCCTGCGGCACGCCAAGCATCGCGCCGCTCATGAGCACGATCAGCAGCACATGCGTGCCGATCAGGATGGAGGTGAACATCCGCGCGCGCAGGCCGTGGCGCAGCTCTTTGACGACCATCGGGGAGAGGCGGTCGGAGAAGTCGCGGAGATCGAGCGTGGAGGCCATTTTAGGTTTTGGATTTCTGATGTTGGATTTCAGAAGCTTCCTGGAAGACGGCGCGGAGCCGGCGGCGGGCGAGCAGGGCCTGGAGGAAGTGGAGAAGCGGCCAGAGGCTGCTGATGGCGAGACCCGTGGTGAGAATGTCCGTTTTGCCGCCGCTGCTGATGCTGGAGGCGGAAATGACCAGCGTGGGAAGCAGCGTGCCGGCCCAAGGCGCCCTGCCCGACACAGACGCGGCAATCATCATCGAGGAGACGAGCGCGGTGAGCACCTGCACGCACAGCAGCGTGATGACGAAGAGCGCCAGCCGGTCCCCGGTGCCGCGCCCTGCCACGAGTTGCATGAGGCAGGCGACGAGCCACATGGAGCAGGCGGTGAGCCAGACTTGCGCCACGCTGTCGAGCCCGCCCGCCTGCCAGGCCGCGACACCGGCAATGCTGGTGAGGAGCAGCGCAAAGAAAAAGCCGGAAGCCCAGCCAGGGGCGAAAAACCACCCGGCGAGGCGTCCCGGCCATCCGCGCCTGTAAAAGGCCGCATGGACCGACGGCACGTCACTGTTTTGCTCCAGCATCACATCCGCCATGACGAGGTAGAGCAGCGGAACAGCCATCTGCCACGAAAAGACAGCCACCACGGCCACGACGATGAAATGCACGAGCCGTTTGAAAACCGGGAACAAAGACGACGGCGGTGCGATGCGCGTGGTGGCGACCCCCAACAGGCCAAAAACAGCCCACGCGGCCAGCGGCGTGATGAACCACAAACTGGAGGTCATGAAGGTGGAAACCGAGACTCCGCCAAAGGTCGTCGTGGAGCCGCCGGGGCCAAAACTGCTAAAAATCGCGAAGATGAAACCGAAGAAGCCAAGCCCGAGCAGCGGCAGGCCGACAATGAGGCCGCGCAGCCATTGCTGGCGGATGGTGGAGACACAGACGATGGCGGCGGCGATCACCAGGCCTCCCAGCCATTTCAAAAAAAGCGTGCCCACCTCGTCCATCAGGTCAATGCCGCCAAACACGTAGCGGGAGACGACATACGGCAGCACGCTGAGCGCCACGAGCAGCGAGAGCAGCGCCGTGGAGCTCCATTTCCCCAGCACAATCCGCCACGCGGACAGGCGCGTGAGCACCAGCATGTCCAGCGTGCCAGCCTTCATCTCCTGCGCCAGCGCGGCAAATCCGCGAAGCGGGAAAACAACGCAAAGAATCACGGTGATAAGCCCGTCAAACAGCCCGCTGATCGACCGGTCGTTCGACGACGCGCCGCCCATGAGCGTGATGAGGATCAGCAGGATGTGCAGCGTCAGAAACACGCCGCCAAACAGTCTCATGCGCAGCCCCTGACGCAGCTCCTTCACCACCATCGGCGAGAGGCGGTCAGGAAAGTCGGTGTGGGCGGAATTCATGATTTGAGATTCGTCATCGTCATGATGACGATCAGACGGCGGGAGGAGGTGGCGGCAGCACGACGGGCACCGGCGGCGGCTTGGGTTTGTTGAGATCGGCCAGGATGTCCACGAAGGCGTCTTCGAGACGGCGTTCCTCACGGTGGAAGTCGAGGACGAGGATTTGATCGGTGACGAGGCGTCTGAGCACGCCGGCGACGATCTGCTCGTCGGCGGAGTCGATGCAGAGGCGCGCGCCGCGTTTTGTTTCGTCGAGGATCTTGACGTGAGCAGCGGTGAGCGCCCAGTTTTGCAGGGCGCGCGGATCGCCGGCCACCTCGACATTCACGATGGTGGTCTGCTCGTTCTGGCCGCTGCGTTTCAGTGTGTCGGCATCGCCATGGTGGACGATGCGGCCTTTGTCGATGAAGAGCAGGCTGTCGCACATCTCTCCGAGCTCGGAGAGGATGTGGGAACTGATCAAAATGGTGCGTCCTTCCTGCGAGAGGATGCGGATGAGGTTTTTCAGCTCGATGCGCGCCTTCGGGTCGAGTCCGGCGGCAGGCTCATCCATGATGAGCACCTGCGGATCGTGCAGCAACGCGCGGCCGAGGCAGAGGCGCTGCGTCTGCCCTTTGGACATCTTGTTGCTCATGCGGTCCGCCAGCGGCGTGAGGTCGGTGAAGTCCATGACCTCCTGCACCCGCGCGAGGCGCTCCTTCCCGCGATAGCCGAGCGCGCGTGCGTAGAAGTCGAGGTATTCGAGCACCGTCATGTGCTCGTAGGTGCCAAAGCTGTCCGGCATCCAGCCGAGGATGCGGCGCGCCTTTGCAGGATGATGCACGACATTGTGCCCGCCCAAAACCACCCGTCCGCTGCTGGGATGATCCAGTGTGGCCATGATGCGCATCGTGGTGGTTTTTCCCGCGCCGTTCGCGCCGACAAAGCCGACGACCCGGCCGCTGTCGATGGTGAAGGAGACGCCGTCCACGGCCTTGAGATCGCCAAAGGAGCGGTGGAGGTTTTCGACGGAGATCATGAACAGAGAGCGTGGGGCACGGGGGCGGAGGGTTCGAAATCCGAGCGAGGCTAGCGACTGCGCGCGCCGCGGGCAATATCCCTTTGCGTGAAATCGGTGTGATGTGAGGAGGCTCCGAGCTCCACGTCCTCCGCTCTTTGCCCTCCGCCTTCAGTCCCGCAAGAGACCGAGAAGCTCGCGCATGCGCAGTTCGATGTTCAGCAGGCTGGCCTGCACCCCGGCGAGCCATTCGATGTCGGCCCCGGCGGGGTTTTGCTGCACGAGCTTGTCGGTGGCATTGAGCGCGGCGGCGAAAAGCGGCAGGCTCTGCTCCAGATCTGTGATGAGAAACTTCCACTCCGGCCGCACGGCCTCGGAGAACTGGCGCAGCACGTGCACCAGATGCGCGCCGAGGTCCGCCACGGTGGAGAGCAGCCGCAGCACGGCGGGCCGGGTGCGGATCTCGTCATTAAAGACGAGCAGGTTCTGAAAACGGCGCAGTTCCTTCGCCAGCGCGGCGGAGCGGGTGGCCGGATCATTCGACTTGGGAGCCTTTTCCGGCATCGCAGGCACTTGCGGGCCTTTTTTCATGCCGGAGGGCGGCTGGAAGGGGTCGCTGGCCGGATCGGTCGGCCGGAAGGAGTCGTCAAAACCAGCACCGTGCGGGGCATCACCCGGATCCTGATCCTTTCCGCGCTCCCCCAGGAGGAAATGCTTCCGGCGGGCACGGTTCTGGCGCAGGAGGGCGTTTTCCTCGTCCTTCGTGAGCTGCCAGCGCGGGGCGGAGACGCGCACCTGGAGGTGCCAGGACTGGATGAGCACGCGCTGGCCGTCCTGGTTGAACCATTCGAAGAAAAGCAGGTTTTTCAGCCCCGGTGGCACCGGCAGGGAGGTGGCCTTTCCCGCCCGGCGGCGCGGGATGTTCGCCACGCGGTAGGAGGCGGTCATGACGCCGGTGTAGCCGGTCTGGAGGGCGGACATGGCCTCGACATGGGCTTCGTTCATCTCCGGCAGCGGGTTGTGAAACTCCACACGGCAGCCGGCGATGTCCTGGAGGAAGTTTCCGACCAGTTCGATGCGCACTGGCTGCTTCTGGCCGGTGAGATGGAACATTCCCGTCACCAAACCGGGGACTTCATTGGAAAGATAACCGCCGAGGACGGAGGATTCGAGGCAAACGATCATTGATATTAGGTACACTAGAAGCACTCCACGGAGTGCGCAAGCCGGGGGAGAATTTGGTCAACAATGTGGCAGACCTTTTGCTTGTGGAACATGCGGAACAGGGTAAGCGACCTGCCCCCTAACCCCAAACCCCCCAAAAAACACCATGAAATCCCTCGTGACCCTGAGCCGCGCCTTTGTCGAATTTGGCCCCTTTACCAAGGCGGAAATCCTAGACTTCAACAAACGCGGTCTCCTCCAGGACACCGACCACCTCCGTGACGAAGGCAGCGACGCCTGGCTCCACCTGGCCGACTGGCTGCCCACCGCCCAGCCCGCCCCGAAGCTCAAGGTCGTGAAGGCCCCGAAGGCCGCCAAAGTGGCCGCGCCGAAGAAGGCGAAGAAGGCGGCGTGAGGCCCGTCAGCGCCTGAAGTTAGTTAGATGTGAGAGGTCAGAAGTCAGAGGTGGGTCGCCAAAAGCGAAACCCGCCTGTCTGACACCTCTCACTCCCTTCTTACTTCTCACCTCTGACGGCATTTCCGGGCATCATCCTGAGCGTCCCCCACTGGCGCAGGTTCGTGCGCTTGTTCTTCTCGCCCGCGAACCAGTCCTCGTGGTGAAAATTGCCAAAGTTACCGACGCCCTTTTCGGGTTCGTCGAGGTCTCCTACGGCGATGTTCAGGCCCATGCGGACCTCCATGGCTCCGGGCGTGAAAAAACGTCCAGGAGCCACCTCCAGACATGGATCGAAATTCACGGCCCATTCGATGACGTAGCCCTTTCCGCCCGGAAGTATCTTGGCCGCGGCCTGCATGGCACCGGACTCGATCCAGCGGCGGTAAGTGTCCCAGGCCACCTGCGAGGAGCGCGGTTCACCCTCCAGCAACCCGCCCGTGCCGACGCCACCGAGGCGGGATTTGGTCAGATTACAGACCATCTGCCATGACGAGCCGCTTCCGGCGGCATTCTCGTCCCCGCGCCATGAGTTGCTGGCGTTGATGAGCAGTTCCATCTCGTCGCCAAACCACGGCCAGCCCTCGCGGCTCAGTTCATGGGCCTTCGGATTCTTTTCTGGAAGCCAGCGCGGCGTGTCGATGCCGTAGAGCACGTCATCCGTGACACGGAAGGCGAAGTAGAGCCGCGTGGCGTCATATTTGACCCAGCCGGCGAGGGAGAGGTCATCCTCCCGTGTCGTCGGCGAAAACTGTGGCGTCCAGCCTGCCACACCGTCAAAAGTCGTGGCGTCGGACCATTCCCCCCTCCGCCAGCATACCGTCGATCACCGGGGTGGAGCCACGGTAGGCCTGCAATTCACGCGGCCACTCGCCGGCGAAGGTGGATGCCGCCGCGCAGAGAAGCAGGATGAGGGCGGTGGTCCTCATTGCTTCTTCGCTTTGCCCTTTTTGCCCTGCTTTGCCGCGCCGGGCTTGGTGGCACCCTCGTTCGCGGCCACTTCCGCAGGCTCTGGAATGCGCCCCTGGTCCTTGGTTTCCGTGATCCAGGCGGTCAGCACGCCGCTCAACCGCTCCAGGGCGCGGCGATGCTCCGGTTCGCTGGAGCGGACGAGGTTTTTGACCTGATGCGGATCGGTTTCGAGATCGTAGAGTTCCTCCGGCGGCATGGTGGGCGCGGCCAGCACGGCCTGTTCCGGCGTGAGCTGGTCCTTTTCAGCGAGTTCCTTGATGAGGTTCCACACGGGATACTGCGCCTCCTTGTAGCGGTTGAACTGCAGGAAGGGGCGGTCGGGGGTGAAATTGCGGATGTAGCGGTAGCGCGCGTCACGCACGGTGCGCAGGCGGAAAACGGTCATGTCACAGCGGTCGCGCGCGCCGAAGACATAGTCGCGTGGCGGCTCCGCGGCGGCACCCAGGAACACCTGGCCCTGCATGCCCTGCGGTTTCGCCACGCCGGCCCAGGAAAGGGTTGTCGCGGTCAAATCGATCGACATCAACAGACGGTCGCTGACTTTTCCCGCCTCGTAACCCGCGGGCGCGGGCAGGCCGGAGGGCCAGCGCAAGATGAAGGGGACCCACAAGCCCTCCTCGTAGCAAAACTGCTTTGCGCGCACATGGGCCGCTCCGTTGTCACCGACGAAGCAGATCACGGTGTTGTCGAAAAGGCCGTCGCGTTTCAGCAGTTCGACGATTTTGCCAATCTTGCGGTCCAGCTCCGTCGCCGCGTCGAGATACTGCGCCCAGTCTTTGCGCGTGACCTCGTGATCCGGGTAGTAGGGCGGGATTTCCACCTTCGTGGGGTCCGCATGCGGCGGTGCGCGGAAGGTGCGGTGCGTTTCCTGGAAGTTGACCTGCGCGTAAAACGGCTGGTGCGTCTTCAAATCATCCCACTTGTCCGAGTCGAAGGGCTTTTTCGGCGCGGCGAAGTTCCAGTCCGTCTTGGCGCTGCCTTTGAACCCTGCCTCCGCGGGCAGTTCCTTCACATTGGCCGTGAAATAGCCCGCCTCGCGCAGGCGGTCGCTGATGAGCCGCACACCGGCCGGCAGCGCGTAGCCGTCATCGCGATGGCTGCGGTGGTTGTGCGCGCCGATGGTCGTCTGGTACATGCCCGTGTTGAAGGCGGACCGGCTGGGGGAGCACACCGGCGCGGTGGTGAAGTAGCGCGTGAAGCGCATGCCCTGCCCGGCCAGGCCGTCGAGCACGGGCGTGGACACCTGCTTCGTGCCGTGGCAGCCCAGGTGCGGCCCGAAATCCTCCGCGATAAGCCATAGGACGTTCGGACGCTTCTCCTGCGCATGCGCGGAGCAGACGAAGACGGCCAGGACGATGAGCAAAACGCGGTTCATGCCGCCAGTCTGCGCGAAAAGCCGCCTCACCTGCAAGAACAGAATCGCACGCCTCCCGCGCAGCTCCCCGTCGGGGCTGGTTCCACAATCCGTGCCTGCTCAAACCCCTTGCACCCCCGGATTTTCGTCCTAACTGCCCCTCCCACTCTCCCTCCCACATGCCCATCGCCCGCGCCCTGCTCTCTGTTTCGGACAAAACCGGCCTCGTTGACTTCGCCAAAGGTCTCGCCGCCCTCAACGTGGAGCTGCTCTCCACCGGCGGCACGGCGAAGCACCTCAAGGACGCCGGGCTGAAGGTGATCGACGTATCGGACTACACGGGCTTCCCGGAGATGTTCGACGGCCGCGTGAAAACCCTCCACCCGAAAGTCCACGGCGGCCTCCTACAGCGCCGCGACAACGACGAGGACAAGCGCAACGCCAAGAAGCACGAGATCCCCCTCATCGACCTCGTCGTGGTGAACCTTTACCCCTTTGAGCAGACCATCGCGAAGAAGGATGTCACCCTCGAAGAGGCCATCGAAAACATCGACATCGGCGGCCCGTCCATGCTGCGCAGCGCCGCGAAGAACCACCGCTGGGTCACCGTCATCACCGATCCGGCCGATTACACCGTCGTGCTGGCCGAGATGAAGGAAAACGCCGGTGAGACCAGCCTCGCCACCCGCGAGCGCCTCGCCTGCAAGGTCTTCCAGCGCACCGGTGCCTATGACACCGCCATCGCCGCCTACCTGAACAAGGAGCAGAGCACCCACAAGACCTTCAACCTCTCCCTGCCGCTCTACGCCGAGCTGCGCTACGGCGACAACCCGCACCAGAAGACCTCCCTTTATGGCAACTTCGGTGACTACTTCGTGAAGCTGCACGGCAAGGACCTCAGCTACACCAACGTGCTCGACATCCACGCCGCCGCGGAGATCGCCCTGGAGTTCCGCCGCCCCACCGTGGCGATCTTGAAGCACACCAACCCCTGCGGCGTCGGCTGCGCCGATGAGGATCTGCGCGAGGCCTGGCAGAAGGCCTTCGAGACCGACAAGCAGGCTCCCTTTGGAGGCGTCATCGTGGTGAACCGCAGCATGACCCTCGGCCTCGCCCGCATCATCTCGGAGATCTTCACTGATGTGATCATCGCGCCCGATTTCGACGCCGACGCCCGCGCTTTGCTCCAGAAGAAAAAGAACCTGCGCCTTATCCAGATGCTCCCCGGTGTCGCCGAAGCCCTCGCCGAGCCGATCATCCGTTCCGCTCCCGGCGGCGTCATGGTGATGGACAGCGATCCACGTGCCCTCGGTCTCGACGACCTCGAAAACAAGGTGAAGACCATCCGTCCGCCGACCCGCGACGAACTGGAGGCCATGCGCTTCGGCTGGCGTGTGGTGAAGCACGTCAAATCCAACGCCATCGTCTTCAGCAGCCATGATCGCACCCTCGCCATCGGTGCCGGCCAGATGAGCCGCGTGGACTCCTGCCGCATCGCGGTGTGGAAGGCCCAGGCCGCCGGCCTCAGCCTCAAGGGCAGCATCGTGGCCTCCGACGCCATGTTCCCGTTCCCCGACGGTCTCCTCGCCGCCGCCGATGCCGGCGCCACCGCCGCCATCCAGCCCGGCGGCTCCGTGAAGGATGAAGACGTCATCGCCGCCGCCAACGAGCGGAAGATGGCCATGGTCTTCACCGGCTTCCGCCACTTCCTGCATTGACAGGACGGTGCGTTTCAAGCCGCGCAGGTGGCAGACAGCACGGGTTATCATCTGCACCTGCCGTGCATCATTCAGGCGTGTTGTTCCAACCATCACGCACAATCCTTCAGCGCAGCACAAGGGGATTCCGGGCACGGGCCGGGGTGACGCGGAGTTCGGACGAGAGGAACTCCAGCAGGATGCCGCCGGTCTCGTGGATGTTCAGGAGCGGCACGCGGCGGCTGGAGCACCACGCGGCGAGCGTGGGGGAGGGCAGGAACTCGAGCCGGCGCGGATCGCTGAACGTGATGACGACGCGGGGCGTGGCGCGGTCGAGGAAGGCGGGCGCGCCGGTTTCATCGGATTCGTGGCGGTTTTGCAGGAGCACGTCACAGCGCAGATCGGCGGCGGATGTGGCGAGCTCCATTTCGGTGTGCCAGCCGGCGTCGCTCATCCACAGCACGCGCCAGGGGCCGAGCTGTGTCCGCAGCACCATGGCGCGGTCGTCTCCACGACCGCCGATGCTTTGCGCACCTGGATGGAGGCAGGTGGCGCGCGTGAGGGGGCCGGGTGCGAGGGAAAACATCCCGCCGGGCTGGAGGAAGTGGAGACGATCGGCGCCGGGCTGGCGCATGAGGCGGTGGATGACGGTATGGGGCGTGTCGTAGCGTCCAGGCTCTCGGCTGCTGCAAAACAGAGGCGGATGGCGGAAGGCCGCGGAGATTTCCTCGACGGCGCCGATGTGGTCGCCGTCGTTGTGACTGAGGACGATGCCGGCGAGGCTGTTGACGCCCTGGGAGCGGAGATAGGGCTTCACCTGGACGCGCCAGCGGTCCTGCGGGCCGGTATCGAGCAGCCAGTCCGCCGCGCCGACGCGCAGGTGATTGGCGGCGGCTCCGCCGGGCATGTCGAGCACACGCCAGGTGGCGATGCGGTCGCCCGGGCCGGTCTGGGCGGGCTGAAAGTGAAAATGCGCCCCGGGCAGGCCGGCGAACCAGGTGGCGCTGGCGATCATGGCCTGGGAGACGAGCCAGTTGGCGTTGTTGATCATGATCTGGGCGCCGGTGAGATGCAGCAGGCCCGCCACGGCGCTGAGGCAGGTGACACCGAGGCCGAGGACTGACAGCGGAACGAGCACGCAGTTGGCCAGGACGGTCACGGGGGTCACGGATTGAAAATGCAGCAGGATGAAGAGGGCGCTGCCGGCCCAGGCGGAGCCGGAGACGCTGAGCGTGCCCGCCAGCCAGCGCCGCGCGGAGCAGGAAAGGCGCCGGGGAGCGCTGGCGAGGTGCGGCGGCAGGAAGGGATCCAGCTCCGTCCAACGGCGCAGCGGGCGCATCACATGATCGGACCATGCGGCGATGGCCCACAGCACGCCGAAGGAGAGCTGGAAGCCGGGATTGAAGAGCTGGTGCGTGTCATTTGCGAGCAGGAGCAGGGCGGCGAGGCCGAGCGAATTTTGCACGGCGGCCTGGCGGTCCATCAGCGGGGCGACGAGCACGACCGCGATCATGAAGGCGGCGCGCGCGGCGGAGGGCCGCCAGCCGGTGATGAAGGCGTAGCCGAACACGATCACCAGCAGGCACAGCAGCGCGCCGCGGCGGCCCAGGTGCAGCAGCTTGAGCACCTCCCAGGCGATGAGGCCCAGCAGCGCCACGTGCAGCCCGCTCACGGCAAAGACATGCAGGGTGCCGCTGTCGCGGAAGGCGTCCTCCACCTCCTCCTGCGCCTCGTCAGCCACGCCGAGGGCCATGGCGCGGATCACGCCCGCGGTGCGCGGGTCGTGATTCAGATCGCGTGTGAGCTCACGGCTCATCCACTGGCGGCAGGCCTCCGCGCGCTCGAGAAAGGCGGCGCGCAGGACGGCGCCGCGCCCAGGCAGGCGGCGTAGTGTCTCCACATCCAGGCGGGCGGCGAATCCGGAGCGCAGGGCGAAGTCCGCCGCGTCGAAGGCGCCCGGCGTTGTGTTTTCACGCGGCAGGTGGAGCAGTCCGGCCAGTTCATAGAGGCCCGCGCCGGGAAAGGCGGTTCCCGGGGGCATGCGGAGCTGGAGGACGACTCGCATGGGCCGTCGCAGGCCGTCCGCGAACCGGATTTCCTCCGCCTCGCACGTTACGGTGACACGATCCCGGCTGGAGCTGTCGAAATTGGGCACCAGGCTGCCGCGTACGACGGCCTGTGTCCCCTGCGGTGCCTGGAGCAGGGACTGCCGCAGGGGATGCCGGTAGGTTTCATCCAGCCGGAGCGTGTGCAGGAGGCCAAAGACCAGCGCACAGCCCGTGAGGAGCACCCAGGCGCGCGGCATGAGAAGCGCGAGGAGGCATGTGAGCACGGAGAACGCCGCCAGCAGGCCGGCGGACGCGGGAACCGCGTTTTCGATGGTCAAAATGCCCGCGCAAGCCGCCACGGCGAGCACGAGGAGAGGATTTGCCCGCGCCCAGTGCTGGAGGAATGCGGGCATGGCGGCATGGGGGAGAGGTGGCCGGGTTGATCACGCCTCGTCCTCGGGGCCGGCCGCCGCCTCCGCGCTGGCCGCGGCCGCCTTGGCCCGCTGCTCCTGGATGAATTTGAACTCCGCCTGCTCGACTTCCGTGATCTTGTGGTGCGCGTTGGCGCTGTGGCGGGTGTTGGGAAAGTTTGCCACGACCTGCTCGAGCATGTCGCGCGCGGCGGCGAAGTCGTGCAGGTGGGTCAGATGCACCTCGGCAATGCGGAACATGATGAACGCGGCGTCATCCACGGGCCAGTCCTTGCTCTGGAGATGGTTCCCGAGCACTTGCAGGGCGCTTTGCGGATCGTGCAGGCGCTCCGCATGGACCTTGGCGATTTCGGCCACGGGAAAGGGATCGTCGGGCTTGTCGTCGAGCATCTTGTTGTAGTGGTCGATCGCGCCGTGGTAGTCGCCCTGGGAGATGCAGGCGGCGGCCTTTGTCATCTCGTCCTGCTCGACCTTCTCTCCGGAGGAATAGACGGATTCTCCGAGCGCATCACCGATCCACGGCAGGAGAAACTTGACGGCGAGGATGCCAAGACCGCCGCCGATGATGAGGAAGCCAACCAGCTTCATGCCGTCGCTGGCCTTCATGAGCTGCTGCCACAGCAGCATGACCACGATGACCACGAGCAGGACGAGACAGATGCGGATGACGAGATTGGAATTCATGAGAAAAAAGCGCCGGAGGCTATCAAGCCGCCCCGCCGCCGCCAAGGGGGAAGTTGGCGTGATGCGCCAATTTGCCCTGCGTGCCGCCGAGCCGCCTGGAAAAATGACAAAGCCGCGCCCAGGGCGCGGCTTTGTGAAGACGGGTTCAGGATGACCGGGTGGGAACTACTCAGCGGCTTTTTCCTCAGCAGCCTCTTCTTCGGCGGCTTTGTCGGAGGAAGCGGTGACGGTGAGCTTGACCTCGGCGGTGATGTCGTAGCCGAGCTTGATCTCGACGTCGAAGCTGCCGGTGTTCTTGATGGGACGCTCAAGGACGATCTGGTGACGGTCGATTTCGATGCCGGACTGCTCCTGGAGGCCCTTGGCGATGTCCATGGTGGTGATGGCGCCGAAGGCCTTGCCGCCCTGGCCGGTGGCGAGGACGAGCTTGAGCTTCACCTTCTTGATCTTGGCGGCGAGCTTGGTGGCCTCGGCCATCTCGGCGGCCTCGCGCTCGGCGCGGACGGCCTTGAGGCGCTCGGTGTGGCGGAGGTTGCCCTTGGTGGCCTCGTAGGCCTTGCCCTGGGGCAGGAGGAAGTTGCGTGCGAAACCGCGCTTCACTTTGACCACGTCGGCTTCAGCGCCGAGGCCTTTGATGCGTTCTTTGAGGATGACTTGGGTGGTTGCCATAAAATGATGCCCTCCGGGGAAAAAGGGGCGCGATACTACCCGCCACCTCCCGGCTGTCAAATGCCGGGGTGAACCTTATTTTCGGCCTTCGCAGGCCAGCGCCAGCAGGCCGAGGACGCTCACACTGTCCCGGATGCGGCCGTCGCGCGCCATGGCAACGGCTTCCGTGAGCGGCAGGCGCAGGACTTCGAGTTTCTCCGTCTCCTCCGGTTGCGCGGCGGCAAACGTGAGGCCGGTGGCCAGAAAGACGTCACAAAGTTCGTTGGAGGTCGAGTTCGAGAGCTGAATGCCGGTGAGAAGGGGTTCAATCCGGGCCGCGACGATGCCTGTCTCCTCCAAAAGCTCGCGCCGGGCCGCCTCCACTGGGGATTCGCCAGCCGGGCAGCCCCCCTCCGGGATTTCCCACTCGTAACCCTCGTGGCAGTAACGCCACTGGCCGACGAGCCAGGTGAAGCCGTGCTCATCGACGGGAATGACGCCAATGGCGCGGTTTTTGTATTCCACGACGCCATAGATGCCTTTTCCACCGCCGGGGGTGACGACCTGGTCTTCCCGGACGCGAATCCAGGGGTTGGCGTAGGTTTCGCGGGTGGAGAGGGTGGTCCAGGGGTTCGGGTGCCGGGGGAGGTGCATGGAGGAGCGTGAAGGAAGATCAGGAACTGGGATCAATCCATGTCCATGTGGAATAAACGCCATCGAGCACCTGCTTCATGGCGCATTCTCCGGCCAGAAAAAGCTAAAGACGACTGCCGCCGCCAGTGTCCCCGCCAGCAAGCAGTACCAGAACCAATAATGACTGTTGTGGAAGCGCTTCACATACCGGGACTCCGCAGCCAGAAACGTCTCCCATCCACGCGGACCGCTGTACATCTGCTCTGCCTGCGCGCAGAGATGCGCCTCTATCGAGCAGAGATAACTCGCGATGGTTCCCATGCCGCTCGTCAAGGCATGCATCCGGACGATGGCCAGAGAGGTGATGATGCACGGAATGGCCGAGACAAAAATGGCAAATATCAAGCCGCGTTGAGGCTGTGTCGAGAGCCAGGAGTAGAACACGCCGAATGCTCCGAGTGCCAGTTTCTCCATCTGGCGCTCCTCGGCCGACACAGCCAGCAACATCTCACGAAGATCTTCATATTGTTTCTCCAGAAATGGCACCATTGCAGCACAGTCGATGGCTGTACCCGTTCCTGGCGTTGTTTTGTCAGTGTTCATATCTCTGGAGGCTTGCAAAGCAGAAACGATGAGGTCCCAGAGAGCCCATCGGCAGCCTCACACCGAGAAGTCGATCACATCCAGATTGCGGGCCGTGAGGGTGCTGCCGCTCAAGTCGGGCTGGAAGCGGGTGAAATTGGGGAATACTTGGGTGACCTGGGCGTCGGTGAGGCCGAACCATTTGCCAATCAGGGCACCTTTTTGATCGACGGAGGTACTGGGGATCCAGCGACCGCGGTTGCCGGTGCAGTCGATGCCGCCATTGACGGTGAGGTCCGGGAACCGGCCATAAATGCGGCCGCCCTTGACCTCGCCGCCGGCGATGAGGCTGGTGCCGCCCCAGGCGTGGTCAGAGCCGCCGGTGGCATCACTGCGGTTGGGGGTGAAGGTGCGGTTGAAGTCGGAGGCGGTGAACATCATGACCTTGTCCCACATGCCGATGGCTTTCATACAGTCCGCAAAGGCGCGGATGGAGCGGGAGAGGTTGTTCATGAGGTTGTAGTAGCCCTGGTTCTGCGCGGTGGGGTTGGGGATCTGGGAGACGTGCGTGTCCCAACCGCCGATCTGGACGAAGAAGATCTGGCGCTTGTTGCTCAGCACGCTGCGTCCGGCGATCATGCGGGCGACGATGCGGAGCTGGTTGCCCAGGTCGGTGACGCCAAAGCCGGGCGGGAACCAGTTGGTCCAGTGCTGGTCAAGCGTGGGATTGGGCGCGGCGGTCTGCGCCAGGGCGTTGCCGACGAGGCCCTCGGTGTTGCGCGCGCTGCGCGGGACGTTGACGTAGGTCTCGTCGAAAAGGCTGTCGTGGGAGGCGGCGAGGATTTGCTCCAAGGCGCGCAGACGCCAGCCAGCCGACGTGTTTTGATAGTTCGTGCCGCTCAAGGGGTCGCCGCCGGTGAGGCCTGTGATCGAGGCCAGCGGGTTGTATTTGTTGGCGGGCGTGGCTCCGCCCAGGTAGTTGGGATTGAGCGCGGTGTTTCGCAGGGCGGAGCCGTAGGCGGTGCTGGGGCTGCCGCCGGAGAAGCCGGTGAGGGAGGACACGGAGCCGCTGGTGTTCATGAAGTAGGGCTGCTCCGTGACGCCGATCTGGAAGCTGTTGGCCCCGGCGATGGAGACGCTGACGCCGAGATCGCCGCTGTTCATGCCGGCGACGATCTCGGCGATGCGACCACCCCAACCCTGGGAGAAAGGCTTGTCCGGCAGGGAGGACTGCCATTGCACCTGCTGGTCCGAGTGCGAGAAAAGCTGCGGCGGCTTGGTGGAGGCCGGCAGCGTGTTGAAATTCGCCCGGGTGATCTGCTGCGTGCCGACAAGCGTGCCGATATTGGCGATGAAGGCGAGGTCCTCGCTGTCAAAGAGCCCCTTGAGCGGGTAGGCGCCGGGATGGAGGGCGAAGTTGTTCTGCGTGTAGTTGGAGCGGTTGGCCGGATCGTACTGGCTGCCGGAGGCGCTGCCATTGAGGGGTGCGATGCGGGTGCTGACGGCGGAGGTGTTGTTGTTCGAACTGCCGTCGAAGTAGCCGTTATTGGCTGCGGGCGTGTAGTCGAACTGCGCGTCCGGGATGCCGATGACGCCGCGCGCGGACTGGTAGTCCGCACGGGCGGCGGACGCGCCGCCGGCCGGGATGAGCATGTTGTTCGAGTCGCAGCCGCCGTTCAGGAAGACGCAGACGAGCGCCTTGTAGTCATCCCCGGCGGACTGCGCGGCGGCGGAACCAACGAGCTTGAACTGCGAGATCGTGTTCACGAGGCTCGTGATGCCCATCGAGGCGCAGCCGGTGCGCAGGAGGAAGTCACGACGGTTGGGCTTGGAGCGGTCCTCGGTTTTGCGGATGAAGATGTTCATGGCGAGAGCGGTGTGATGAGACGGATGGAACCAATGAGACGGATGGAACAGATCAGTGACTGATGAGGCCCGGCGCTCCCACGCTCATGAGGTAGCCGCACCAGCGGACGCGGTCGCGCACCTCGTTGGCGAAGGTCGTGGTGGAGGGGGACTTGGGATTGAAGGGGATTTCGTTCTCGTAGCGCCGGGTGGCGGGCAGATCAGCACCGCCGGAGTGGGCGTAGATGGCCTCGATGACGGCCTGGCGGGGATTTGGCGGCGGCAGGGGGGACGGGAGAGCGGCATGCGGCTCGATGAGCACCGGATGACGGGCCTTCATGCTGCCGCCGTTGAACCACAGGTCCATCTGATCGACCACGGCCTTGGCGGCGGCCCAGTGGGACTTTTGGATGTTGATAATGTCGTTCGCCGTGGGTGCGGTGGCGAGGTTGGAGGGCAGCGGCGCGGGGGCGTAGAGCGCGGCGAGGTTGCTGTAGAAGGTTGAACGGTATTTGAGGATGCTCTCGGTGTAGTCGATGACGACGTTGTCACGCTGGTTGTTGCCGCCCTGGTCGTTGTTGAAGTATCCGGCCGTCTTTCCGTGCTGCGGGGGCGGAACATAGAAGGCGGGGGGATACAGCGTGATGGTGACGCTGGTGCCCGCGGGGGGCTGGGTGTTGAGCTTGACGAGAATGGCGTCGTTGGAGCCGCCCTCCGCGATCACGGTGTCCGTGCCTCCGACATGCGTGACGTCAATGCCCGCGGAGTCATTGTCCCAGACCTGTGCGGTGAGCGCAGGCACGCTGATGCCATGGTACAGGGGATCCGCGCTGGTGATGGCGAAGGTGGCTCCGCCACTGTGGCTGGGCGTCTCCACGGCGGTGTCATTGACCGCGGCCACGGTGACCGTCTGCGGCACGTTCCAGTTGGCGCTGGTGAAGGTGACGACCGCCGGTGCCAGGCTGAGCTGCGCATTCGCCGTGCTGGTGATGGTGACATCCGCCACGGGCTCATGGCTGAGGACGAGACTGATGGTGTCCGTGACACCGCTCTCCTTCACCACCGTGCTGCCGCCGCTCTGATCGAGGATCACACGCGGCCCGTCATTGTCATAAACGCTGCTGGTGACCGGGGAGATCGTCGCCCCGTTGAAAAAAGGATCCGCGCTGGACGCGGTGGCGATGATCTGGCCCCAGTGCAGGATGGCGGGCTCGATGACGGAGTCGTCCACCGCGCGCACGGTGATGGTCTGGGCCACGTTGAAAGTGCCCGCGCCGGAGGCCCCGGGGACAAAGGTCAGCACAGAGGGTGTGGCGCTGATCTGGCCGTCTCCGGTGAAGGTCAGGGTCACGGGCGCGGTCGGCTGCTGGCTCAGCACGACGGTGAAGGTGTCCGAGGAACCGCTTTCGGTCGTCGTCGTGCTGCCGCCGCTTTCCGTGATGCGGACGACGTTGCTGGCGACGTTGTTGTCGTTGTCCGAAAGAATGTGGGTGACCGGCGGGACTGTCAGGGCGGCATACTCGGCCGAGCTGGCAGGCGTGACCGACAGGGAGATGGGCGAGAGGTGGCGCAACTCCGCCGCGGTGTCGTCCACCGCGAGAGTCCACACCGTTTGCGCCGTGGCCCAGTTGGCCGGGGTGAAATTGAGCGTGGCCGTGGTGCCCGTTCCCACCGTGGATGTCTTGCTGATGCGGGACTGCACACCGCCGTCCACAAAGACATCCACATTGGCCGCAGGCTGTCTGGTGAGCACCACGGTGAAGCTGTCCGTGGTGGTGCTGCCCTCGGTGTTGGCCGTGGTGCCGCCGCTTTCGACGACGCTGATGCCGGGGGAGTCATTGTCCGTGACCTGCACGAGCACCGGCGGCACGGCGGTGCCGTTGTAGTAGGTGTCCGTGCTCTCCAGCCGGAAGCCCACCAAGCCGCGATGCACCGGAGACTCCGCCACGGCATCATCCGCCGCCGTGACTGTGACTGTCTGCGCCGTCGTGCTGGTGAAGGTGAGCGTCGGCGGGTTGACCGTAACCTGCGCATCCGGCACCAGGGTGACGAGCAGGCTCGTGCCGGTGCCGAGGGTGCGCGCCGGAGCCACGGTGAAGGTGTCTCCCACCGCGGGTGTGCCGCCGGTGCCTGCGCTGCCGCCTTCCTTGACCTGGGTGAAGATGTTCGTCTGGGTCACGGTGAGGGCGGGTTCGTTGTCATCCATCGTCACCACGACGACGGGGGAGTTCACACGGTCATAGGTGCCGTCGGTGCTGGTGACATTGTGCGTGATCGTGCCGGTGGCGCGCGTCTCCGCGGTGGTGTCATTGGGGGTGGAGACGGTGACGGTCACCGGCGTGTTCCAATTGGCCTCCGTGAAGGTGAACGGCCCCGACGGCGAAACCTGGATGGCCGTGGTGCTCAGCGCCAGGCTGACAGTGGTCGTGCTGCCAGCATCCGGCTGGCGGCCCAGCGCGATGGTGTAGGTGTCGTTCAGGCCGTTTTCATTGACCAGGGTGGAGCCGTCCGTCTCGGAAATGACCACGCGTGCATCATCATTGTCGATGATTGTCGCCAGCAACAATGAGCTGCCGGGCGTGCTGCCGTTGTAATTGCTGCCGGCGCTTTGCGAGTAGGCGTAAATGGTTGAGGTGTGCAGTCCTTCCACCAGATGGTCATCATTGGCGGAGACGGTGACCGTCCGCTCGGTGCTCCACAGGTCCGTTCCGGCGCTGGTGGGATTGAAGATGAGCGTGGAGGGGCTGAAGGCCAGTTGTGATGAGCTCAGCGTGACACTGACCGGCGCGTTGGGATTGCTGCGGAGGCGCACCGTGACCGTGTCGGTCATGCCGTCCTCGATGACACGCGTTTCGCCGTCGCTATGGGCGATCATGATCGCGTTGTCGTCGTCAGTGATCGTGGCCGTGATCTGCTCGATGGCCGCGGTGGACATGACCGGGTAACCGCCCGCCGCGGTGTTGATGCTGTGGGAGATGGTGCCGGTGTGCGTGTTCTCCTGCGTGGTGTCATTGTTGCCGCGCACGACCACGGTCTGCGGCACATTCCAGTTCGTCGTGGTGAAGGTCCGCGTGTAGCTCGTGCCGAAGGTCGTGCTGGTGGGTGAGGAATTGATCTGCGTGCCGGTGCCCGTGATGGTCACGGCGACATTTGCCGTCGGCGCGCGTGTGAGGGCGATGGTGTAGCTGTCCATGCCGGCGGAGAGCGGGTTGACGGTGGTGGCGGAGGTTTCGTTTACCAGCGTGGTTCCGCCGCTCTGGGTGATGATCACGCCGTATCCACCGTCGTTGTCATTCACACTCACCGGGTGCGGCGCGGTGGTGATGCCGTGGTAGTTCGCCGAGGTGGTGCTGCTGACCGTGAAGTTCACCAAGTCGTTGCCAGTCCCGGCATTCTCCACCTCCGCGTCCTCCACCGCCGTCACTGTCACGTCCTGCGCGACGTTCCAGTTGGCCGAGTCAAAGGTCAAAACGGCCGGCGAAACCGACACCTCGCCATTTTGGGCCGCCAGAGCCACATCCACGCTGGCACCGATGGCCGGCGGCGCGCTCAGGGACACCTTGATGATGTCTGTCATGCCACCCTCGGTCACCCAGGTGCTCCCGCCGGTGGCTGACACCACCAGTTGCTCGTTCTTCGATTCATTTTCGACAAAGGTCACCGGCGTGGGCAGCGTGGCCACGCCGTTGTAGCCCGGCGCGGAACCACTCACCGCGTAACGCACGCCGCTGTAGGCCATCTCGCTGAAATGGCGGTTGTTCACCCCCACAAGCGTCACCGTCACGCCCGTGTTCCAGTTGGTGTCATTCAGTGTGATCGTGGCCGGCCAGTTCATCAGCGTGGAGCCACCGTTCGTCGAGAAACGGACCGCCGGCGTGGCCCAGGCGTTGCGGAAGAGAAAATCCGCCACACCCACGCCCGGTGTGTTGCTCATGTGGGCCAGCGTGCTCCAGGTGTAGGCGTAGAGGAAGTTGATCTTCGACACCTCCGCGGCCTCCGTCGCCGTCTGCATTTCCGGTGCGAAGAGACCTGCCTGCGCCATTTTCCCCGGCACGGTGAAGTCCGGGTAAAACCAGTTAAACACGGTCGGCGCGTCCAGCGGAGACTGCCCCAGGTTGTTGCGCAGGCTGTCGATACGGTAGCGGAAGGGGCCGTCTGCCCAGCCGTTGGGTTTGGAGGGTGGATTGACATTCGCCATGGAGAATTTTGCGTATTCCGTGGCCGGATACTGGGCCATCGGCGCATCGGTTTCCGAGAAGCCCGTTTGCATGTCCCGCAGGATGCTCACCGGCGCGCCCGAATAGGCCCGGAACTGGCGCAGGATGTGCGCAAAATGAATCATCGGCTCTTTCAGCTTGCCGTGGGACACCGCCGTGTCCGCCAGTTGCAGGCTGCGCGCCTCGTAGTCGAGCAGGATGGCCTTCACCACCGCGCCGAGATTCCCGTTCGAGCCACGGTAAGCGTTCTGCACCCGGTAAATGTAGCCGGCGGAGGGGTTCGAGGTCACCAGGCGTTGGATCAGCCAGCGGGAGATGTTGACCGGAGTGTTCGTGTGGCCGGGGCGCGCGGGGCTCACCTCGTCATAGTCCGGGTAGGTGGCATCCGTTGCCCTGCCGGCCAGCATGTCATGCGCCTTGACCACCTCGTCCATCGCCATGGCGTGCGTGGCGGCATCCGTGGCCGGGACAAACGGAGAAGCGTTGTTCACGGTCTGCGCAGGCAGCGGCAGCTCGCCGTGCTTGGCTGCAAAGAGGGTCTTCGCGTTGAAATCGTGGTAAACCGTCGTCCCCTGGAGGCCGATCACCACCATGGGCGTGATCCAGGGAGTCTGCCAGAACCGGTGGCCGTCCTGGCGCCCGAACCAGATGTTGTTCGTGCTGCCGTTGGCATAAACGGTCGGGGAAATGCGCTGATCGGTCGTTCCCACGCCGCCGTAGCCTGTCAGGCGGTCGGCACGAACGGTTCCGTTGCGCGCGCCATGGGAGAAGCCGGTGAACACGCGTGCCAGCTCCGTGATGTCATTGTTGTCGTAGGTGGCGATCGGCAGGCCCTCCTCGCTCAGGATCAGGCTGCCGTCCGGGTGCCGGAGCACCAGGCCGATGGAAAAGAGCTGCATGATCTCGCGCGCGTAGTTCTCGTCCGGGCTGATCACGATGCCGCCTGACTCGTAGGTGGCTCGGTTGGCCATGCTGGTGAGATAAATGCCCATCATCGGGTTCAGCGTCACATTTTGCAGCAGATCGCGATATTTGCCGAAGGCGCCCGCCGCCAGCATGTCCCACCAGTTCGCCGCCC
Source organism: Verrucomicrobiaceae bacterium (assembly GCA_015075365.1). Taxonomy (GTDB): domain Bacteria; phylum Verrucomicrobiota; class Verrucomicrobiia; order Verrucomicrobiales; family Verrucomicrobiaceae; genus Prosthecobacter. The sequence continues at coordinate 344,118 of JABTUN010000001.1, read as the reverse complement.
CGTAACCAAAGTTCGACACGATGGTGTCGCGCTCGGAGATCACGCAGATTTCGCTCAGCGCCTGCGTCACCCGCTGGCGCAGGTGGTCACGGCTTTGCAAGATCATCGTCCACCATTCGCGGCGGCGGTTCGGGGAGCCCGTGTTGCCTCCGCCCGGGTAGTTGTTGCCTGGATCATTCGTGTTCGGACTCCCGGCGTTCGCCACCGGCATGCCGTTGACAAAGGTCACGCCGATGGTGCCGCCGTTTTGCTGCGGATCGGCGTTGTAGGTGATCGGTTTGTTCCCCCGCAGCGCGAATTCCTCCATGTCCGCCGCCGTCACGAGCTGCCGGTAGTTCAGCGTGGGTGTCTGCGCGGGGTCCATCTGCTTGTCCATCCAGTTTGACAGGCCCTGGAGATAGGTGCCGCCGCCGCTGATGGCCGCGTCCACCTCCGCCCGGATTTCGTTGTACAGCGCTGTCGTGCCGCCCATCGTGGCCTGGTTCATGAAACGCCAGATGTCGCGCTCCAGCGCCTCGCCCGCCGGCGTTTCCCACAACGTGCTGCCCAGCACCGGCGCGGCCAGGTTCGGGTTCGCCTCGTCGAAATTCACCGAGCCCGCCGCCTTGTTGAAATAGCCCCAGATTTCCTTGTCCGGGAAGTTCACCGTGGTGATCGCCACATAAACCTCCCCGTCCTCCAGCGCGTCGAGCATCCGCTGGTCCGTCGGAATGGTCTGCGCCGCGCGGATGTTCCAGTTCGTGCCGCTTACCTGGCCCAGAGGCAGCACCTGCACCTCCAGGTCCGGGCCGATGCGGATGTAGGCCGTGTTCTGGTCGGAGGACAGATTGTTGAAGACCACCGAAATGCTCGCTGTGTTGTTCGCGCCGTCCACCAGCGCCGTCGCATAGCCGCTCGCCGTGCTCGCGGCGCCCGCCTCGCGGCCCAGGAAGGCCACATAGAGCTGCTGGTTGGCCGGATCGGCCGGGTTCGCGTCATAAATCTTCACCGTGGCCCCGGTTCCGCCGGAGGATTCCAGGGCCGCCGGCACCGCCACCGCGATCTTGAGCTCCTCCGGCACCTCCAGCGTCGCGTCCGGCACCGGCGCGATGCGGGCGATCTCATAAGGCTCGCTCACACCCTGGCCGGCCGGCAGTTGCACCGTGTCCGTCACTTCCCCGCTCATGGACTTGATGACGAAATCGGATCCACCGGCGCTGGACTTCGTCGGCAGCGTCGCCCCTGGCAGCCCTGTCAGCTTGATCCGCAGTGGCATGGTGCCCACCGTGCGCTGCACGCGCACCGTCGCCTCCACGCCCTCTTTTTCAAAGGCTTCCACCGCGCCGGGCGTCACCGTGACGGACATCAGGGACGCCAGCGTGTCCGCGTCGCTCGCCACGCCTCCGGACGCATTGCTGGCGCTGGTCGCCTGTGAGGGATCACTGCCCGTTTTTCCTTCCACCCAGTCGGAAAGCCCGTCCCCGTCCTGGTCCTGATCCGTCACTTCCAGTTTGTAAAACTTCTTCGACCCTGCCGGCTTCGTGATCACGATCGTCTCGCCCGGATTGTCTGCTGAGGGCACCTTTTCCGCTCCGGCCACCGGGCTCCAGTTCTCCGGGGCGTCCGAGGGCGTGTCCGAGCAAAGTACGCGGTATTTTTTGCCCCGCTCCGCGTCGAAGGAAAACACCACCGAGTTTCCGGAAACCACCGTGTTCCCCACCTTGAGACAGTCCCCCGGCTTGCGCGGGTCCGTGCCCGCCAGGCTCTCGACCAGATTGGAGCAGCCGTCATTGTCCAAGTCGTCACTGGGATTGAGACCCCAGCCATTGAACATCCACTGCCACACATCGCAGAGGCCGTCGGGGCCTCCTTGTCCGGGGCCGGTGCTGAAGTTGTCCCCGCCTGCCTGGGCGCCGGGCGCGCCCAAGGCGAGGAAAATGGCTGTGAGCGACGACGACAGGCGTGACGTGGGCGGACGCATGGGGATGGCGGGGTGGAGGCTGGGGCTGGTGCCCGTCAGGCCGGCGAAGGCCTGGTTCAGGGCACGCGGGGTCAGGGAATTTTGGAAAAATACCAAATTCCGCGCTTTGGGGTCAATGCCCATTTTGTAGCGCCTTGTGGCGGTGGGCGGTGGTTTGAAAGATGCCCGCCGCCCGCCTTCTCAGCGCAGCGGGTCGCCGTTCGCCAGCCTCCAGGCCGTCAGCCTCTCCCGCATCTGCTCCAGCCGCCCGCGTCGGGCGGGATCGGTGCTCAGGTCACGCAGTTCGTGGGGATCGTCCTGCAAGTCGAACAACTGCTCCCGCCCCGCCTGCGGATACACGATCAGCTTCCACCGCGCGTCGCAAATCATGCGCTGCGTGTCGGTGAACATCCCCGTCACAACATCATGCACCGCCTCCACCTCTCCCCGCAGCAGCGGGGCCAGGCTCTTCCCGGTCACCGACCCGGGAATGTCGATGCCGCACAACCCGCACAACGTCGGAAACAGGTCATGCAGCGTCACCAGCGCCGCGCTGCGCCTGTTTTTGGGCAATCCGGGGCCGCACACGATCAACGGGCTGCGGATGCTGTGCTCGTAGCAGTTCTGCTTCCCCAGCAGCCCGTGGCTGCCCAGCGCCAGCCCCTGGTCGGAGGTGAAAAGGACGATCGTGTCGTCGGGAGAGGGCAGCGCGTCGAGAATGCGGCCCACTTGCGCGTCGAGGTCGGTGATCATCGCGTAATACAGCGCCAGTTCCTCGCGCACCGCCGTCTCCGTGCGCGGCACAGGCAAAAGCTGCTCGTCGCGGCCGTCGATGTTGCCGTGGTCGAAAGGGTGCTTCGCCGCGAAATTAGCCGGCAGCGGCACCTTGGCCGGATCATAGCGGTTTTTCATGCCCTCGGGCCACTGGCGCGGATCATGTGGAAAGGCGAAGTTCACATGCACGTACCAAGGTTTGCCCTCCGGGGCGTTTTGAATGCCGCCAATGGCTCCGTCGGCGATGTGGCGGCTGTTGTCGGCTTGCAGGCCGACACCTTTGTCCAGTTCGGGCTTGTTGTCCGCGTCCTTGAAGGTCCAGCCGCGATAACCGGTCAACGGACGGCCTCGATCATCGGTTTCCGGCTGCGTGATGCCTTTTCCGCCCCCGCTGGAGTAAAGCCCGCTCGTCGTTGTGTAACCGCGCTGCATCGGATGGCCGTCATTGTGCCATTTGCCGGTGTAGCAGGTGTGATAGCCCGCTTTTTGAAAGGTCCCCGCCAGCGTGGTGAGTTTCGGATCAATTCCACTGCCGGGATACTTCGGCAGCGCCTTGAAGGCATGCGTCCCCGTCAGCATCTGCGCCCGGCTCACATGGCAGATTGGATAACCCGCATACGCGCGTGTGAAAGCCGTGCCCCGTGCGACCAGGCGGTCAAGATTCGGCGTCTCGATCACCGCGTTCCCCAGCGCGCGGATCGTGTCCGGCCGCTGGTCGTCCGAAACGATGAAAAGAACGTTCGGCGCGGCCACAAGACCGGCGCCGGACATGAACAGGAAAAGCAGCGTGCGCATCGTGGCCCATGGTCCATGGTACGACCTGGCGGATGTCACGCCTTGCGGATTTCCAACGGCCTTCAGTAAAATGCGCCCAAGTCATGGACTTGCGCCCCCTTTCCGGCTTTCATGCCGTCCATGATCCTCGAAACCATGCTGCAGCGGCTCTACGCGAGCCTCGTTCACGGCCCCTCGATGAATGCGCGCCCTCACCGGTCGCGCCAGCGCTGCGACTGGATGGATCTGGCGCTGCTCAAGGGCCTGGAACCCGCGGGCGCGATGAAGACGCTGCTCGAAAAGCGCAAGATCGAGTTCCCGGCCAAGGTGCCCGCCTTCACCGCGCCGGACTTTCCCGAGGCGGAGTGGTCGGATGAGCAAAAGCAGGCGCGCGACGCGCATCAGCGGCAAACCAAGCTGCTCAAAAAGCTGCGCGACATCGCCGATGACGCGCTCGAGTACATGAACGACCACGGCGAGTCCTGCCTCGCGCTCGGCTTTCCGCTCATCTCGATGCCGCCGATGGGCGAGGAGAAAGGCGTGCGCGGATCGAGCCGCGTGCTCGCGCCGTTGCTGCTCATGCCTATCGAATTGCAAGTGCGCACGGCCTCGCGCGCAGGAATCACGATCGAATGCTCCGGCGAGGGCGCGGACCTGCTCGTGGCGAATCCGGCGCTCATCGCGTGGCTGGAGCGGCAGACAGGGAAGACGCTCGGCGACATCTATCTCGATGATGAAGCCGCCGATCCATGGCGCGAGGTGGACGAACTGCTGAAGCAGATCAACACGCTCCTCGATCTCGCCGCCGCGCCGGAGTTTCACGCGGACACGATGCTCTCCGCCGTCCCCGCGCTGGAGAAACTGCCGCCAGGCACTTCTGTTCTTCCCTCTGCCGTGCTGGGCCTGTTCCCGCTCTCGAATCAATCCCTGCTGCGTGACACGCGCTGGATGATGGAGAATGAAACCACGCTCCAGGAGCCCGTGTCCGCCTTTCTCGATCCGCAGGCGCTTCACGAGCCGAAGGAGCCCGAAACGCCGGAACCCGTCGTCACCGTGCAAAAGCGCGATTTCAGCGCCGAGTGGCTCGTCTCAAACGCCGATCCCTGCCAGGCGAATGCCGTGCTGGCTGCACGTTCAGCCAAAGCACTCGTCGTTCATGGCCCGCCCGGCACCGGAAAGAGCCAGACGATCACCAACATGATCGCGGACCACCTCGCGCGCGGAGAGCGCGTCTTGTTCGTCTGCGACAAGCGCACCGCGCTCGATGTTGTGAAGTATCGCCTCGACGCCGTCGGCCTCGGCGATCTCTGCGGTGTCGTTCACGATCCCAGCAGCGACCGCAAGGACTTCTACATGGGCCTGCGCGAGCAGCTCGAAAACCTCGCGGACGCCGCGCCGGTCAAAGATCCGCGTCCGCAGCTCGAATCGGTGAACCAGCAGCTCGCTGCGATCCACGCGGAGCTGGAAGGTTATCGCCAGAAACTGCATGGTGGCGAAGGCGTGGAGAGTTTTCACGCGCTGCTCGGCGCGTGGCTCGGTTTTGCCACGCGCGATGACATTCCGGCCATCGAGGCCGTTCCCGGCCTGCAAACGAAGGAAGTCGATGCGGCCAGCACGACACTGGATGAAATCTGCCGCCGCGCGGAGAAGGCCGGCTATCCGGCGAATCCCTTTCGAGGCCTGCTCGGCATCACGTTGACCGATTTCCTCGGCCGCAGCAGCGGCGACACACGCGCCACGTTGGAAGCGATTAATTCGGCGGCGGAAAAGGCGGATGCATCCAAGCCCGAGCCCATGTTGACGCCTGTGGACACGAACCAGCCGCCCGCAGGCCAGGCTGCGCAGCGTGAAGGCGTCGCCGCGCAAATCCGCACGCTGATCGCAAATCACGACACAGAGTTTCTTCAAGCCGTCTCCGCCGCGCCCGCAGGCCGACGCGCGGAGCTTTTGAGCGAAAGCGCTGATGTGAGCGCGTGGCTGGAGCAAACACGCTCCGCCGCGCTGGATCGCACGCTTTTGGGCAGCGCGCGCAGCGCCGGTATGCTGACGCTCAGCGCCGTGAATCCGAATCTGGCCGCGTTGACAGCGTGGCAGGCCGTCGCGGGCAGTTTTTTCCAGCGGCTCTTCGCCTTCTCCGAGAAAAAGGCCGCCACCGCCGCGCTCGTGCCTCTTGGACTCGGTTTGGATGCCGGATGGCAGCAGGGACTCGCTTTTTATCAAGGTCTGAAGAACCGCCTGCTCGTCGCCGACTGGCTGGCGCGCGCCACAGGCTCCAGCACGGTTGCTTTGCCCGATGATGCCACGCTGCAATCCCAGGCGAACCTAGCGCAGACCTTGTGGCAGGCTCAAAGCAGTCTGGTGAAGCTCGGCGGCTCCACAGCGGGCACGGACATCGAATCACTCACGAAACTGGCGGACGCGCTCGAAGCCGAGGCGCGTTGGTTGCGGCAGATCGAGCACGTTTCCGCGCTCGTGACGAAAAGCGGTCTGTTTGCCGCTCATGCGCCCGGAATCGTGCTGCCGCGCTGGCTCGGTGAAAACGCGGTGCGTGACACCACGGCGGCCTGGGTGGCGCACGCGGCCAGTTTGGAGGACATGGTGCGTTTGCGACATGCGCTGGCTCAACTGCCTCCGTCGATGCAAAAGCCCGCCGATGCACTTGTGGCTGCTGGAGCAGGCTCGGAGGCCGTTCTGGCCGCGTTTCGCCGTCTCGCAGTCGAAAACACGCTACGCGACCGCTTGAAGATAGATCCGGCGCTCGCGGCGATTGATGGAGATCGTGTCGAGGCGGCCTTTGACAGCTTCTTGAAGCTCTCGCAGGAGAAATTGAAGCTCGCCGGCACCCACATCTGCTTTTTGTGGCAGAATCATCAAAAGAGCCGCCTGCTGGCGGCGACGGGCACACAACTCAACAAGCTCGGCTCCGGCCTGCGGCAGCGTCTTTATGTGAAAGGCAAAAAAGCGCTCAAACTGCGTCAGATGCTCGCCACTGGCGCGGAAGTCGAAGGCGGTGACCCAATCTACGATCTCTGCCCCGTGTGGATGGCCAGTCCCTCGACTGTGGCGCAGATTTTCCCACGTCATGCCATCTTCGATGCCGTCATTTTTGACGAAGCCTCGCAGTGCCGTCTGGAGGAGGCTCTCCCCGTGCTGCTTCGCGGGAAACGCGTCGTCATCGCGGGCGACCAGAAGCAGCTCCCGCCCACGCGCTTCTTCGAGAGCGCGCTCGCTGACAGTGGCGACAGCGACGCGGAGACCGCCGAGGAGCTGTTTTACCAGCAGCAGTCCGAGGCGGAGGATCTGCTCACTGCCGCGCTCAATCTCGATGTGCGCGAAGCCTATCTCGATGTGCATTACCGCAGCCGCAACGAGGCGCTGATCGGCTTTTCCAACGAGCACTACTACGGATCGCGCCTCCAGCCGATCCCCGGCCATCCTCGCCACAAGGCACTCAACACGCCGATCCGGCTGCATCGCGTCGATGGCGTGTATCTCGAACGCGCGAACCAAAAAGAGGCCGAGGCGGCGGTGAATCTCATCGCGGAACTGCTCGCGGAGCCGGAGCCGCCGTCCATCGGCGTCGCGTGCTTCAATCTCACGCAAAAAGAGGCCATCCACGACGCCCTCGCCTCGCGCATCGAAAGCGACGCCGAGTTTGCAAAGCGCTACGAGATCGCGAAGAGCCGCAAGGGCCGCGATTCGTTTGAAGGCCTGTTTGTGAAGAACCTGGAGAACGTGCAAGGAGACGAGCGCGATGTGATGATCATCAGCACCACGTTCGGGCCCGATCCGCAGGGCAAATTCCGCCGAAATTTCGGCGCGCTGTCCCAGCGCGAGGGCGGCCGCCGCCTCAATGTGCTCGTCACCCGCGCGCGCGATGCCGTGCATGTGCTCACCTCCATTCCCGCCGCCGAATACACCGCCGTCGAGGCCGTGCCGCCCGGTCAAATCCCGAACGGCCGCCTGCAACTCTACGCCTACCTGCGCTACGCCGAAAAACTGGCCGAGTTCTTCGCCAGCTATCAGGACGAGCTCGAACAAATGCGGCGCGATGCGAAGCCCGAGCTCAAAAACTGGGACAACGCCACACCCTCGCCCCTCGCCGCCGCCATCGGCGCGACGCTGCTCCAACGCCACGCCACCGGCTCGCACATTCATTGGGGCAATGAGGGCTTCTGCGTCGATGTCGCCTGCATCCACCCGGTCATGCCTGCTGATGTCACCGTCGGTGTGCTCACCGACTTCAGCCGTTTCCACAAAACGCCCGATCCCGTCGAGTGGGACATCTTCCGCACCCGCGTCCTGCGCGGCCAGGGCTGGGAAATCCAGCGCCTCTGGTCTCCCGTCCTCTTCCGCCGCGCCGACGAGATGCTGCAACGCGTCAAAGACGCGCACGACCGGCTTTCGACAATGCCGGCCGCATGTGCTGTCGCGGATGCATCGCCCGTCGGCTGAAGCGGTGCCGCGGGTGCGTATCACTCCGCCCCGGTGCTCAGCGGGCGGAAGGTCTCCAGGTAGCCGATCATCATCTCGTCATAGGTCTGCGCGCCCCATTTGACGAGCTTGGTGGGATCGGGGTTGGCCTTGTTGCCCGCGCTGTTGTCATAGAGCGCGGTGATTTTGAGCTGCGCGCCGCGCGGCAGCACCCGCGGCCGGGCCAGATCATAGCGGAGCTGCCAGTTGAAGTCGTAGCGCGGGATGTCCAGCAGCGTCTCGGCCCCGTCCGTGGTTACAAGCTCGTATTTGAAGGCCTTTCCACGCACATGCATGTGCGCCATGAAGGCCATCACGTTCATGTCGTAAGGGACGGTCTGCGTGTGGACTTCGACGTGGTTCGCCTCGCCGGGCGGGATGCTGATGCGGCGCTTCGGCACGCCGAGCGTTTCGACCAGGTAGCGCGGCTCCGATTTGGCGAAGATCAACCCCATGCGGAGCTGGTCCTGCGTGGCTTTGCCGCTGGGCGTGTAGTGAATCTGAAAGCTCACTGTGGCCCCGGCGGGCAGCTTGCGCGCAAAGCCCTCCGGATAGACCTGGGAGGCGTTGCCGGGCACATAGGCGGCCCAGTAGCCGCCTGTGCCCTCATCGCGGTCACGGACCTTCCTGCCTTTGCGATGCACATTGACCAGAACGTGATGCACGACCGTGCGGTCCGTGGGGATGATCTCATACCCCTGCACCCACTTGTCCTCCGTCAGCGTCGTCTCGGTGGTGAGAAATTGATAAGGCATGTAGCCGTCTGCCTTGATCGAAACAGGCCGCGGAAGCTGCACAATGAGGTCCGGTTTGCCGATGGTCCATTCATCCTCAAACACAAGCGGTGCGGGCGCATCCGCCGGATCGCCGGCCGGCCGGTCAGCGCTATCGATCCAGGCCAGGAGGTCGGTTTTGTCGCGCGCGGAGAGGCTGCAATCATTCGCCCACGGGCTGTCTTTGCCCTCCGGCACCGGCGCGGCGAACCACGGCGGCATGGTTCCCTCGGTGATGACACGTTTGATGACCTTCGCGCGGTCGGTGACCTCGGCGAGGTCATCCAAGGCGAAGGGCGCGATGCCGCTCTCGCGATGGCAGGTGACGCAGTTCTGCTGGAGGATGCGCGCGACATCACGGTGGTAGGTGATCGTCGTTTGCGCGGCATTTCGCCCGGGAAAGTCCAGTTCGCAGCCCGGCGCGGCGGTGGCCGCTATGGCTGGACGCGAACCGGCGAGCATCGCGGCGACGGCATCCCGCAGGTAGCGCGTGCGCGGGGCGTCATGGCTGTAGTCGATACCGTACTGGTCATCCAGCGCGCCGCGGTAGATCAGCGTGCGCGTGGAATCGATCAGGAAGACCTCCGTGGTCGTCCGCGCGTCCAAAGCGGCGGCGAGGGCCTTTTCTTTGTCGTGGACGTAGGTAGTGGTGATTTTGGCCTCGCTGAGCTGCGCCTTGATCTCCTCCTCGCTTTCGCTGGCGAAGGGATTCACGAGAATGAGGGCGATGTTTTGCGCGCGGAGGTCTGTTTCGAGGCGTGCGAGGCTGTGAAGGTACTTTTTGCTCACCGGACACGTCGCGCTGGTCATCGCGATGACGGTGGATTTGAACTCACTGAGCTTGTGCGGGGCTCCGGCGAGGTCCGTGAAGCCCAGATCGGCGATCTGGCGGCCGATGCCGAGGTCCGTGCCTTTCAGCACGCGCGGGCCGGAGGTGACCACGGGCACGCTCGGGGACGGATTGGATGGCGGGGAGGGCTTCAGGGCGTTTTCGACGACCCGCCGCGCCTCCTGCTGCGTGATGATGCCGTCATTGTCGGTGTCGAAGCGGGCAAAAACCGCCTCCTGAGGCACCTCATCACGTGTCAGTCTGCCGTCCGTGTTTTTGTCGAGGCGCTGCCAGAGCTTGCGTCCCTGATCGAGGTCCGCGGGCATGCCGGAGCTGCCGCCCATCACGCCACGCGTCTCTACCAGCGTGATGTGGCCGTCGCCATTCGTGTCGAAGCGCTTGAAGAGGGCGCTCTGCGGCAGCTCGTCCGGCGTGACCTTGCCATCGCGGTCGGTATCGTACTTCTGAAAAGCGGTCTCGGCGGCGTCCTGTGCGCAGACGGCGGAGGCGAGGAGGAGGAAGGCGGCTTTTTTCATGAGCAGGGTCTGAACCACGGGGGAGGGGAGTGGTTGCGGAGGCTGGGTGGCGTCTGGCGTGCCGTTGTATGACAATCAGGTGGAATTAGGGCCAAATTAGCGGCGGCCCAGGCCTTCTGGATGGAATAGCTTTTGCCTTTTTGACCTGGTGCCCCCATTTCAGCGCCTCACATGGAGTCAGCCCCTCAACGCCCGAAAAAATTCCTGCCGCATCCGTTCCACTACCACCAGGAACTGGAGGTGGTCATCGACAACCTCACGAACGAGGGCACGGGCGTGGCACGGGTCAGCGGGTGGGTGGTTTTTGTGCCCTTCACGCTGCCTGGGGAGCGCGTGCGCTGCCGCGTCTTCCGCAATCACAAGAATTACAGCGAGGCGGATCTCATCGAGGTGCTGGAGGCGTCGCCAAACCGCTTGAAGCCGCCCTGCCCGCTCTTCGGCCAGTGTGGCGGCTGCCAGTACCAGCACCTCGCGTATGAGGAGCAGCTCAAATGGAAGCGCAATCAGGTCGCGGAACTGCTGCGGCACATGGCGCGCATCGAGCACGAGGTGCTGCCCGTCATTCCCTCGCCCGCGGAATACGGCTACCGCTCGAAAATCACGCCGCACTTCCAAAAACCGCGCGAGGGGCAGATTCGTGACATCGGCTTCCTGCGCATCGGCACGCGCATGGCGCTCGTTGATGTGCCTGAGTGCCAAATCGCCATGCCGGCGATCAACGCGGCCCTTCCCGAGCTGCGCGAGCGCATCCGCGCGAAATCCGACCAGTTCAAACGCGGCGCCACGCTGCTCATGCGCGCGGCGAGGAACGGTGTGCTCACCGAGAGCGATCAAATCGCCGTCGAGGAGGTGGATGGCGTGAAGTTCGAGTTCCAGGCCGGCGATTTCTTCCAGAACAACCCGTTCATCCTCCCCGCCTTCGTGCAGCACGCCGTGGCAGAGGCAAAGGCCTGTGGCGCGCGTTTCCTGGTCGATGCCTACTGCGGCAGCGGCCTCTTCGCGCTCTCGGCGGCGAAATCCTTCGAGGAAGTCATCGGCGTCGAAATCTCCGAGTCCGCCGTCGCCAAGGCCGCGCACAACGCGCAGCTCAACGGCATCGCCAACTGCCGCTTCATGGCGGCGGATGCGCAAAAAGTCTTCGAGGTCGTTCCGCATGCCGGATCAGACACCGTGGTGCTCATCGACCCGCCGCGCGCCGGATGCAGCCGCGAGTTTTTGCAGCAGCTTTTCGCCTTCGGGCCCAAAGCCGTCGTCTATGTGAGCTGCAACCCGGCCACGCAGATGCGCGACCTCGTTCTCTTCCACGAAGCGGGCTTCAAACTGCAAAAGGTGCAGCCCTTCGACCTCTTCCCACAGACGAAGCACCTCGAATGCGTGATGACGCTGGCGAAGTGAACGTTCGGCACGGTGCGGCCCGTTTGGGATGCGCATGAAGCTTCACCTTTTCCTGGCGCTCGCTCTTGTCCCGCTCGCGCAGGCCGTCCAGGTCGAGAAAAACGTGCCCGTGCCGATGCGCGATGGGGTGATCCTGCGCGCAAATGTCTTCCGGCCGGATGGTGATGGCCCGTGGCCGGTGCTGGTGCTGCGCACTCCGTATGGGAAGGACGCGCAAAAGGGGGAGCCATATGTGAATGCGGGATACATCGTCGTCACACAGGACGCGCGGGGTCGCTACGCCTCCGATGGCACATGGGAGTCGTTCTACCGTTTTGACACGCACGATGCGGAGGACGGCTACGACACCGTGGAGTGGGCGGCGAAGCTGCCCGGCTCGAACGGGAAGGTGGGCACCTTTGGGGTGAGCTACAATGCCTTCCTGCAATGGCGGCTGGCCCCGCTGCGTCCGCCGTCGCTCGTTTGCATGTGCGCGAGGTCGATCCCCGCGCGGCTCACGCAGCTCGAAGGTCCGGGCACGATCCGGCCGGGACGACGGCTGAACTGGTTTTACACCGGCATGGCGCCGGACATGCGCGCGAAGGCGGGAGCAAAGGAGTTCACCACCAAGGCGGAGATGGCCAAACTTTGGAAGGAGGGTGAAGGCGAGCGCCTGCTGTACTTTCTGCCGTGGATGAGCCTGCCGGAGAATGTGTTCGAGCACGAGGAGGAGGCCGTGCATGCGTGGCTGCGGGAGCCGCACCGCGATCCGTGGCAGTTTGTGGAGCATTGCGCGGAGATCAGCGTGCCGAACCTCGACATCTGCGGCTGGTTTGATCACTGCAACGACGGCATCGAGATGCACCAGGCCATGCGCCGCGTCGGGAAAACGGAGGTCGCACGCGAAGGGCAGCGTCTCGTCATCGGTCCGTGGAGCCACACCGGCAGCGGCGGGCGCAAGGTCGGCACCGTCGATTTCGGCAAGGAGGCGGCGATGGACACGAAGCAGGTCGAGATCCGCTGGTTCGACCACTGGCTCAAAGGCAAGGCCACAGGCGTGGAAAAGGACGCGCCGGTGAAAATTTTCGTCATGGGCGCGAACCGGTGGCGCGACGAAGCGGAGTGGCCGCCCAAGCGCGCGAAAGCATTCACCTTCCACCTCCACAGCAACGGCAAAGCCAACACTCCCGCTGGCGATGGATCGTTGCTCGCAGAAACGCCCGCCGCAGGCAGCGACACCTACCGCTACGATCCGCGCGATCCGGTGCCGACTCTCTGGGGTGCGAGCATGTTCACCACGCCCGCCGACCAGGCGCCGCTGGCGAAGCGGGAAGACATTCTCGTTTATCAAACGGAGCCGCTGAAAGCCGCGCTGGAGGTCACCGGCTATCCGGAGGTCGTGCTGCACGCCGCCTCCAGCGCGCCGGACACGGATTTCTTCGCGCGCCTCATCGACGTCGCGCCTGATGGCACCAATCGCGACATCGCCAGCGGCATGGTGCGCGCGCGTTACCGGCACGGGCTCGACAAGCCCGCGCTGCTCACGCGTGGCGATGTGGTGGAGTATCGCATCAAGCTGCGCCCAACCTCGAACGAGTTCCAGCCCGGCCACCGCATCCGGCTCGACATCACCAGCAGCGATTTTCCCAACTACGACCGCAATCACAACACCGCGGCGGATCAAAACGCGGATGTCACGCTCGAAACCGCCGTGCAAACCATCCATCACGGCGGGAAAATGGATTCGCGGCTGATTTTGCCTGTCATCCCAGCGACAAACCGCTAAAACACGCGCATGAAAATCGTCCCGGTCCTCGCCGCTTTCGTCCTTCCGGCCCTTGCCGTTGATTCTTCGATCCGCCCGCCCGGTTTGCGGCCGCTGGAGGCAGCAAGTCATGCGCTGACGAATGCGCGCATCGTCGTCAAACCGGGCACGGTGATCGAAAAAGGCACCGTGGTGCTGCGGGATGGCCGCATCGTGGCGGTGGGTGAAAAAATCGCGATTCCGGATGACGCGCGTGTGCATGATCTGGACGGCGCGACGGTGTATGCGGGCTTCATCGACGCGCATGTGAGCTTTGCGAAGTCCACACGCGAGGCGCCATCGGAAGGCGGGCCGCCGGTGAATGAGGACGCGCTGACTTCAGGTGCCGCGGCTCCATTTCTCGGTGTGAACTCGGCAGCGGGCGGTCCGGGCGCGAAATCAGTCATCACACCGGAGCGGCGCATGGCGCGCGAGCATGCGCCGTCGCAAAAATCACTCGAAGCCTTGCGCAACGAAGGCTTCACCGCGGCAAATGTCGTGCCAGACTCGGGTGTGATCCGTGGCACGAGCACGTTTGTCACGCTGGCATCGAGTGATCCCGATGTGGCGATCCTCAGGCCCGACACGTTTCAGCATGTGAGCATCGATTCGCCACGCACCGGTGGCGACGAGGAGGAGGACAACAAGCCGCGTGCGTATCCAGCGTCGCTCATGGGCGTGATCGCGGTGGTGCGGCAGAACTTCCTCGATGCGCGGCATCAGGCGGCGGATCATGCGCACTTCGCAAAGAACCCGAAGGGTCGCCCGCGACCGAACATGGACACCTCGCTGGAGGCGCTGCTGCCGGCGGCGGAGAAAAAGATGCCGGTGCTCTTTGAACCCGCGAGCGCGCTGATGGTGGAGCGCGCGGCGCATCTGGCGCGCGAGTTCGATTTGCAGCCGGTGCTGCTCGCCTGCGGCCAGGAATGGCGCAGGCCGGAGCTGGCGCGCGCGGTGAAGGCGTCGTTCATCGTGCCCCTGGATTTTCCGGAGGTGGCGAAGATGCCGGAGGACGATGACTGGCAGGCGGTGCCGTTTGAAACGCTGCGCGCCTGGGATCACGCGCCGGGAAATGCCGCGCTACTGCGTCGCGAAGGCATCGACATCGCGCTCACGACGCATGGACTGGCGAAACGCAGTTCTTTTCGCGCAAACGCGCGTCTGGCGGTCGCACGCGGCCTCAGTGCGGATGACGCGCTTGCCGCGCTGACGACGATTCCGGCGAAACTCTGCGGCGTGGCCGATCAACTCGGCACCATCGAGCCGGGGAAGCTCGCGAATCTCACCGTGGTCGAGAATGGCGGCTATTTTGATGACAAATCACGCGTGCGCGGAGTCTGGATCGACGGGCGCTTGTTCCCAGCCGCGTTGAAGGACGACAAAGGCAGCAAGGATGCGAAGGAGGAGCGCAAATCGCTGACCGCCGCGCCTGCGCAACAGGATCGCGGCCCGCTTTTGAGTTCGAAAGCCGTCTGGATCAAGAACGCGACGATCTGGACCTGCGGGCCGAAGGGACGGCTCGAAAACGCCGGACTGCTCATCGTCGATGGCAAGGTGAAGGCGGTCGGTTCCATCGAGAAAGCGCCGAAGGACGCGCATGTGATCGAATTGCCCGGCATTCACGTCACGCCGGGACTCATCGACTGCCACAGCCACAGCATGGTGATGGGCGGCGTGAACGAGGGCACTCTGCCCTCAACCGCGATGGTGCGCGTGGGTGACGTGGTGAACTCCGAGTCGGAGACCATTCACCAGCAGCTCGCCGGCGGACTCACGACAGCGAATTTGTTGCACGGCTCCGCGAATCCGATCGGCGGCCAGAACTGCGTCATCAAGCTGCGCGATGGGGCTGCGCCGGAGGATTTGAAGCTCAAGGGCGCTCCCGGCGGCATCAAGTTCGCACTTGGCGAGAACGTGAAGCAGTCCGGCTGGGGCGATGCCTTCAAATCGCGTTTCCCGCAGTCGCGCATGGGCGTCCCGGCCTTCCACACGAACCGTTTCACCGCCGCGCAGCATTACATGGCCGAGCTCGCCAAAAAAGACGGCCCGCCGGTGCGCCGCGATCTGGAATTGGAGGCGCTGGCGGAAATCATCCGCGGCGAGCGGCTGATTCACTGCCACAGCTACCGGCAGGACGAGATTCTCGCGTTCCTGCGCGTGATGGAGGGCTTCAAGGTGCGTGTCGGCACGCTCCAGCACATTCTGGAAGGCTACAAAGTGGCCGATGAAATCGCGAAGCACGGCGCGGGCGCGTCCGCCTTCTCCGACTGGTGGGCCTACAAGCTGGAGGTGTATGACGCCATCCCGCATGCCGGCAGCATCATGCGCGAGCGCGGCGTGCTCGTGTCCTTCAACTCCGACTCGTCCGATCACGCGCGGCGCATGAATCTGGAGGCTGCGAAGGCGGTGAAATACGGTGGCACGAGCGAGGAGGAGGCGCTGAAGTTTGTGACGATCAATCCCGCGAAACAGCTCCGCATCGACAAGCAGGTCGGCAGCCTCGAACCCGGCAAGGACGGTGATTTCGCGATTTGGAGCGGCCATCCGCTCTCCACGACCTCGATCTGCCTTCAGACATGGATTGACGGAAAACAATACTTCGAGCGCGAGGCCGCCAAACGCCGCTCCGAGGCCCGAAACACCGAAAGACTCGCGCTGATCGCAAAAGCCAAAAAACTCGCCTCTAGCAGCGCCGATGAGAAAGACGGCGACGAGAAGGCGAAGGCCCGTTTCTTCTTCCGAACCCTCGAAGAACGCCAGAACCACCTCTGCGTGGACTGCTGCATGGATCGCGCGATGCAAACCAGCTATTGAAACGCCATGAACTTCCTCGCCCAAGCCCAACAACAAGCCCGCCGCTTCAACGAAGCCGAGGCCGTGCAGCGTGAGTTCGAGCGCCGCCGCGCCCTAAGGCGGCTTTTGCCAACGGAACACGTTCTGGATGAGCAAATGCTTGTCGAACTCGACTGGCAGGCCGCGACGAGGCTGCGAAAGCAGACGCGGGTGATTGGTATTTTGATCCCATGAAACCAGATACCCCTAGCATCGTGCTCCAGGCGGAGCGGCGCATCCTCTTGGTGCGCGGCCAGAAAGTCATGCTCGACTATGATCTGGCGGAACTTTACCGCGTCGAGACACGTGCTCTGAAACAGGCTGTGAAGCGCAACCTGGAGAGGTTTCCTGAGGACTTCATGTTTGAACTCGATCAGGCGACCGTGGATGAGATGGTATCACAAAATGTGATACCAGGGCGTGGAAAGCTCGGCGGCTCCTTGCCTTACGCCTTCACCGAGCAGGGCGTGGCCATGCTTTCCGGTGTGTTGCGCAGCGCGCGGGCGGTGCAGGTGAACATCGCCATCATGCGTGCATTTGTGCGACTGCGGCAGATGCTGGCCTCGAATGCCGAACTGGCGCGGAAACTGGCGGACATGGAGAAAAAGTACGACGGGCAGTTCAAGATGGTCTTTGACGCCTTGCGCCAGTTGATGAGTCCGTCGGCGGCCACGGCGGACAAACCAAAACGCGAAATCGGCTTCCACACGCTCGCGAACACGAAAAACACCAAGGCAAAGGCCCACGCACGGAAATAAGACCTTCATCGCATCATGAAACAAATCCTCATCCTCACCTTGTTGCTCGCCGCTTCTTTGCGCGCTGAAACTTTGCTCCTGCGCGGGGCGGTCGTGCATACCGTCGCAAAAGGCACGCTTGAACCAGGCGATGTGCTCATTCGTGATGGCAAGATCGCGGCGGTGGCGGCGCGCATTGATGAAAAGGCGGATCGCGTGCTCGACATGAAGGACATGCATCTTTATCCGGGCCTCGTGAGTCCGAGCACCGACCTCGGGCTCGTGGAGATCCCGGCGCTGCGCGCCGCGGTGGATGACAAGGAGACGGGCGAATTCACACCGGAGGTGGAGTCATGGAACGCGGTGAATCCGGACAGCGAGCTGATCCCCGTGGCGCGGGCGAACGGGATCACGCACTTCGTGCCGATTCCGCAGGGGAAATTCATCACCGGCAGCTCCGGCATGATGGCGGCACGCGGCTGGACGATCGAGGACATGCTCGTGCGCCGCCACACAGCCATGCATCTCGTGTGGCCGGGCCATTCGCTGAAAATTCCCGGCCCCAACACGCCCACCGACGCGAAGTCGCTCGACGAACAATCGCGTGAGCGAAAAGAAAAGGTGCGGGTGATCGAGCGCTTCTTCGCGGATGCCGAGGCGTGGGGCAAACGCGACGCCAAGGATGCCAAAGTGCCGGCGTGGGAAGCAATGCAGCCTGTTTTGCGCGGCGAGGTGCCGCTCATCATCCACGCGAACGGCCAGCGCGAGATCAAAGCGGCACTCGCGTGGAGCGAATCGCGTCCGAAACTGCGAATCGTGCTCCTCGGTGGTCGCGATGCATGGATGCATGCCGAGGAACTCGCGAAACGGAAGATCGCGGTGATTTACACGGAGGTCTTCACGCTGCCGGTGCGTGCGAGCGACAGCTACGATGTGCAGTTCACCGCGCCGTCGATTTTGCATCAGGCAGGTGTCAGCGTGGCGATCAGCGAAGGGCTGGAAAGAGCGAGCGCGTCCGGTCAGCGCAATCTGCCCTACATCGCCGCGCAGGCCGCGGCGTTTGGATTGCCTGCTGACGCGGCGCTGGCGTCGATCACGCTGGTGCCTGCGCAGATTCACGGCGTCGCGGACCGGCTCGGCAGCATCGAGCCTGGCAAGGACGCATCCCTTTTCGCCGCCACGGGCGACATTCTCGACATCCGCAGCCAGGTGAAGCACCTGTGGATCAGCGGCATCGAGCAATCGCTCGAATCACGTCACACGCGGCTGGCGGAGAAGTATCGCAACCGGCCGAAAGCGGAAAAATAGCACGGTCGTTCATTTGATGACGCGCGGTGTCGGATTTTCGACGTGACCGGCGTCGCGTTGAGCGGTGCCGCGGGTTTCGTTGTCGCCGAGGGTTTGGCGGGCCAATTCGGCGAATTTCATGAGGCGTTGGACGATGTCGGGATGCTCGGCGGAGAGTTCGTGCTGCTCGGCGAGGTCGGTTTGGACGTTGTAGAGGGCGAGTGGTTGCAGAGCGGGTTTTTTGGCGGCTTTGCCGAGGCCGGTTTTGCCGTCGAGCGGGAGGTAGAGCTTCCAATCGCCTTCACGGACGGCCTGGAGCTGGGCGACGTTGTAATAGTAGAAGCCGGTGCCGTCGTAGGGCGAGCGGGCGTCGCTTTCGCCGAAGAGCAGCGGGCGGATGTCGTGGCCGTCGATGGGTTTTTGCGGTGGTTTGGCTCCGGTGATGGCGGTGATGGTGGGAAGGAGGTCCATCATGGTGCAAAGCTGCGTGCAGGTGGTGCTGGCGGGCACCTTGCCGGGCCAGCGGGCGATGCAGGGCATGCGCTGGCCGCCTTCGCTGGTGCTGTAGCCCATGCCTTTGTAGGGCGCGTTGCTGCCCTGCGGTGGGTTGCGGTTTACCGCGCCATTGTCGTTGGTCCAGATGACGAGGGTGTTGTCGTCGAGGTGGTTGTCTTTGAGGGCGCGGAGGATTTCGCCGGCGGACCAGTCGAGTTCTTCAATGGAGTCGCCGTAGAGGCCGTTGGCGGATTTGCCGCGGAACCCGGGGCCGGGATAGCACTCTTTGCGGCTGCCGGGTCCGGCTTCGGGGAAGTAGAGGAAGAAGGGCTGCTCGCGATGCGCGGCGATGAATTTCACGGCGGCCTCGGTGAGGCGTTTCGTGAGGGTTTCGGCCGCGACGGGGGCGTCGATGACGGTTTCGTCCTGCATGAGCGGCAGGGGCGGCCAGTTCTTCTCGGGGAATTTGTCGTGGACCATGTCCTCGCTGTAAGGAATGCCGAGGAAGGTGTCGAAGCCGTTGCGAGTTGGCAAAAAGTCCGGCTGGTCGCCGAGATGCCATTTGCCGAAGCAGGCGGTGGCGTAGCCGTTTTGCTTCAAAAGCTCCGCCATCGTCTCTTCGCCAGGATGAATGCCGCGCGTGGCGACAGGCTGCAAAACGGCCGCGCCGATGGCGCTGATGTGCAGGCCGATGCGGCGCGGGTAGCAGCCAGTCATGAGTGCGGCGCGACTTGGTGTGCAGACGCCACTGGCGGAGTAGAAGCTGGTGAACTTCATGCCCTCCGCCGCCATGCGATCGAGATTCGGCGTGCGATGCTTCGTCTGCGGGTTGAAGCACGCGATGTCGCCGTTGCCGAGGTTGTCGCAGAGGATGACGACGACGTTTGGACGTGCGGCAGCCAGAGAGGCGGCGGCGAGGAAGGCGAGGGTTCCAAGTTTCATGTTTCAAGTGGCAGGATGGACCTGCAAACGATGCCAAGGGGCACCAACTTGAAACTTGTGACCTGAAACTTGAAACGACCGTCGATCAGCAAATGCCGAGCGCCTTCGCCACCACGACATCGGCGGTCGGAAGCTGGATCGCTTCGAGCGGCGGGCTGTAGATGGCGGGGGCGTCGAGGCTGCACACGCGTTGCACGGGGGCGTCGAGTTCGTCGAAGATGCGCTCCTGGATCATGTAGGCGATTTGAGCGCCGATGCCGCAGTAGGGCTTGTTTTCCTCGACGTAGATGGCGCGGTGGGTTTTCGCGACGGATTCGAGGATGGTGTCCTCATCGAGCGGGCGGATGGTGCGGAGATCGACGACCTCGGCGTTGATGCCGTGCTCTTCTTCGAGGATGCGGGCGGCTTCGAGGCAGGTGATGACGGCTTTGCCGTGGGCGATGAGGCTGATGTCGGTGCCCACGCGCTTCACGTCGGCCAGACCGAGCGGGATGAAGAGGTCGCCGCCGGGGATTTCGTCGTTGGAGGGCACGTCCCACTCTTCGCCGTAGAGTTTGGTGCTCTCCATGAACATGACGGGGTCATTGTCACGAATGGCGGCCTTCATGAGGCCTTTGGCGTCGTAGGCGTTGCTGGGGCAGACGCACTTCATGCCGGGGAAGTTCGCCATGATGTTCTCTGGCGTGTGGGAATGGGTCGCGCCCACGCTGGTGCCGCCGTTGGCCGGGCCGCGGATGACGATGGGGCAGTTGATCTTGCCGCCGGACATGTAGCGGACCATCGCGCCGTTGTTCACGATTTGGTCCCAGGCCACGGTGTAGAAGCTCCAGAACATGAGCTCCATCACCGGACGCACGCCGAGCATGCTGGCACCGATGCCCATGCCGATGAAACCGGCCTCACTAATGGGGGTATCCACGAGGCGCTTGTCACCCCACTTGTCCCAGAGGCCCTGGGTTACTTTGTAGGCCCCGTTGTATTGAGCGACTTCCTCCCCCATCACCACGACCATGGGGTCGCGGGCGATTTCTTCGTCGAGGGCTTCACGGATGGCGTCGCGGTAGGTGATTCGGCGGGGCATGGCAGATTTTGAGGGGGCAGTTAGTCGGGGAGGGCAGGGGCAGTGTCAAGCGGACGGGCAGACACCTGGGAGTTCGCCAAAATCGGGCCAAAAAACAGTCCACATCGGAAAAACCCTCAATTGTTTAACAAAAACTGATATTTTTCAGTAATTGTGATTGACGTTTGGCGTAGAATTCGGTTGAACGAGAAGGCAAATTCCCCGGCTGGCATCGTTCCAGCTTATACCCCGCCAAAAATGCCCCAAAAAATCCGCGCACTATCTGACTTTCTCGTTTAGACTGCCTGCCCCCCGCGTCCGGCGGGCGGGCAATGGAAACCCACCTTTGCACATCACCGACTAAAGAATGCTCAACATGGAACTCGACGGAGGAATCAAGATCTACCTGCGTGAGATTGGCAAGACTGACCTGCTGACTCCCGAACAGGAGGTCGAACTCGCCGAACGCATCAAGCGTGGCGACCCCGAGGCCCGCTCCCACATGATCCGCGCCAACCTGCGCCTCGTGGTGAAGATCGCGCAGGACTACGCCAACTACGGCTTGCCCCTGCTGGACCTCATTTCGGAAGGAAACATCGGCCTGATGAAGGCCGTGGAACGCTTCGACCCCAACAAGGGCGGCAAGCTTTCCACCTACGCCGCCTGGTGGATCAAGCAGTCCATCAAGCGCGCCCTCGCCAACCAGTCCAAGACCATCCGTCTGCCCGTCCACATGGTGGACAAGATCAGCAAGATGCGCCGCGTCGCCATGGCGATGTCCGAGGAGCTTGGCCGCGAGCCCACTGACGACGAACTGTCCGAGGAAATCGGCATTGACCGCGCCAAGCTGAGCCAGCTCAAGGTCGCCTCCATGCGCCCTGCCTCACTGGACGCGCCCATAAGCGACGACGACAGCACCGAGTTCGGTGAAATCGTCGGCGATGAAAACGCGCAGACGCCCTTTGAGCTGCTTTCGCACAAGAACATGCACGGCCAGCTCGACGGCCTGCTCACCGTTCTCGACGCGCGTGAACTCAAGATCATCGAGGCCCGTTTCGGCCTCGCTGGTCAGAAGCCGCGCACGCTGGAGGAGGTCGGCCAGGAGTTCGGCGTCACGCGCGAGCGCATCCGCCAGCTTCAAAACATCGCCCTGCGCAAGCTGCGCCGCGCCCTCCAGAAGAAGGAAGACCCGATTCCGAAGGCCCTGCGCAACGCCGGTGGCAAGAAGAAGAAAAAGAAGGCCGCCCCCGAGCCCGAGGACGAAGGCTGATTTTTTGCGCGGTTGATTTTGTTTTTCGAGCGTCCTAATCTCGCGTCATGAAGCCGCCGGGACCTTGGATCATCATGCTCGCGCTTTTCGCCGCCCTGGTCCGGGTGGAGGCGCGTGAATGGACCAGCGCCGACGGAAAAAAGACCTTTGAGGCCGTCTTTAGCAGTGTGCAGGGAGACAGGCTCGTGCTGACAGCGGACAGCAAGCCTGCCGCCTACCCGCTGGCCGCTTTTTCCGCCTCCGACCAGCAGTTTGCGAAAAATGCGCAGGCCATCGCCGACAGCGCGGCGAAATGGGGGCCGCAGAGTTTCGAGTTCGCGCATCCGGCGGAGGACGGCAGCGGCTGGATCTGCCGCCTGGCCCTGCCGGCCGCTCCCAAGGCCGTGGGGCCGAGGCTCTTCACGGGAGAGGCTTTTTTTCTCGCCACACCGGAGGTGCATGCCCATCAAAAGGGTCAGAGGATGGAAAACCAGCTCCTTTTTGGCGCGGGAGGCCGCACCTATCATCCCCTGCAGGGGGCTCCATCCATGGTGCGTGCTTTTGCATTGGACGCGGAGGGTGCCACGACGGCGTGGAGCGCGATCATGACCGCCAGTGGCGGCGACCCGGCAAAGCAGGCCCCTAATGTGGTCGAGCCGGATGTGGAGATCGCCACGCGCCTCGGATTCGGCGTCGTGATCGGAAAGGGCGGTCTGGTGGCCGTCGATCCCGGTCTTGTGGTGAAGGGCTTCAAATCGCTCGCCGTGCATCATGATGGAAAAGATCATCCAGCAGTCGTTGTGCGGCCAAAGGACAAAGACGGCGTGGATTTGAAGCTGCCGGACATCGCGCTCATCACCTGCGGGGTGCCCGTTGAGCCCGCGCGGATCGGCACGAAGAGAATCATCGAAGTCGGGCAGAATGTCTTTGCCATCAGCTACGAGCTCAATGCCGGAAAAAAGGGCTTCTATACACGTCCCGCGGTAACGCGCGGGATTGTGAGCCGTCTCGGGACGGATGGCACGTTCCAGCACGATGCGCGGCTTTCGCCGGAGCACGCCGGGGGATACCTCGTCGGCGAAAAGGGCGATGTTCTCGGCTTTTTTTTCCAAAGCCAGGCGGCCGGCCGTTCCAGCGCCTCGAAAAGCAGCCCGGGCGGCTCGTCCTCCGCGTCCGCGCTCGGCACTGCTGTCAGCACGCAGGCTGTTGCCGGGCTGCTGGAGAAGATGCCCGGCCAGACGGGTCTGAAGAGCGGCTCAGTCACGGATGACATGGAGGCGAATGGAAAAGCGCTCCTCGCCTCCTCCGTGCTTGTCACCGCCACCTTCGAGATCATCAAGCCGCGCAAGCTTCCCGCACCATCCGTGGCTGGTGCCGGTGGTGCCCCATTACCGGCTGGCTGGAGCCTCAGCAAATCTGGCACACGTCACAATGCCAAGTGCAGGTATTACAATCCGCAGAACCCCTGCCAGGCCTCCGAAGGCAGTGCGTGTAAAATTTGCGGCGGCTGATTTTTGTTCCTCTTCCTCCGCGCATGAATGTCCACCACCTCGAGCTTTTCTATTATGTGGCCCGCCACGGCGGTGTCAGCGCCGCCGCGCGGCAGATGCCCTATGGCATCCAGCAGCCCGCCATCAGCGCGCAGATCCTCCAGCTTGAGGACACGCTCGGCGTCACGCTCTACCAGCGCAGGCCGTTTCAGCTCACCAAGGAAGGGCAGATGTTGTATGGCCACATCGCGCCCTTCTTCAAAGGCCTCGACGAGGTGGCGGAACGCATCCGCGGCGGCGGGGAGACGCGCCTGCGCATCGCCGCGCCGGAGATCGTGCAGCGCGAGTACCTGCCGGAACTGTGCGCGCGCATGCGCAGGCGCGTGAAAGGCTTTCACTTCACGCTCACAGAGGCGCGCCAGCACCAGATCGAGGCGCTGCTCGCCGCGCAGGAGATCGACATCGGCCTCTCCACCCTCACGGAAAAGCCTCCGCCCAATGTCGAGACGCGGGAGATCACGCGCCTGCCCATGTGCCTGCTCGTTCCCAGTCAGAGCGGCATCACCAAGGCCGCGCAGATTCTCGAAGCCGACCGCATCGACCTCCCGCTCATCACCCTCGGTGCCGTGGATCCGCTCGTGCGCGAGTTCCACGCCGCCCTGCGCCAGCGCGGGGTCGAGTGGATCACCAGCCTCGAGGTCGGCAGCCTCGACACCGTCGCGCGTTATGTCGCGGGCGGATTTGGAGCCGGGCTCAGCCTGCAAATGCCGCGCGTGGAGCCGCCACCCGGCGTCAAAGTCCTTCCGCTGCCAGATTTTTCCACGCTCGCCTTCGGCGCCATCTGGATCGGCCGCCTCACACCGCTGGGTGAGATGTTCCTCGAAGAGTCGCGCGCCATGGCGGGCGAGCTGGACTCCTAGACATCGAGAAAACCAAATGAAACGCACCCGTTATCGGTCAGAAATCCATGCCGTCGCAGCATGTGATTCATGCCTCGCAGCGGAGACTTTCTGAGCAGCAATTTTCGCCCTCATTTTCAGTGATTTGAGCCATTGCACACGGCGCGCGGCCCCCTACTCTCCGCGCCCCATTTTCCCCCTCAACCATGGAGCAACCTTTCCCCGGACAACGCTGGGTCAGTGACACTGAGCCCGAGCTTGGCATTGGCGTCGTCGGCAAGGCCGAGTTCGGCCGTGTGCAGATCTTTTATCCCGCCGCGCAGCAGTCGCGCCAGTACGCGCTGAGCGCCGCCCCGCTGCGGCGTGTGCGCTTCCAGGCCGGCGACACCGTGCGGACGCACGACGGACGTTCGCTGAACGTCACCAGCGTGGAGGAGCGATCGAACATCCTTTTCTACCTCAGCGAGGATGGGGAGATCAGCGAGGCGGAGCTGGCGGACACGATCACCTTCTCCAAGCCGGAGGACCGCCTCAAGGCGGGCCAGATCGACGACCTGCATGCCTATGACCTGCGTGTCGAGGCGCTGCGCCGCCGCGCGGAGATCCGCCAGTCACCCGTGCGCGGATTCTGCGGCGGGCGTGTCGATCTGCTGCCGCACCAGTTGTACATCGCCGGCGAGGTGGCCGCGCGTCTGATGCCGCGCGTGCTGCTGGCGGATGAAGTGGGCCTCGGCAAGACCATCGAGGCCTGTCTCATCCTGCACCGCCTGCATCTCACCGGCCGTGCGGAGCGCGTGCTCATTCTGGTGCCGGAAGCGCTCGTGAACCAATGGTTCGTGGAGCTTTTCCGCCGCTTCCACCTCACCTTCTCCATCTTTGACGAGGAGCGCTGCGAGGCGATGGAGGCGAATGCGGAGATCGGAAATCCCTTCCT
This sequence comes from Verrucomicrobiaceae bacterium, assembly GCA_015075365.1. Taxonomy (GTDB): domain Bacteria; phylum Verrucomicrobiota; class Verrucomicrobiia; order Verrucomicrobiales; family Verrucomicrobiaceae; genus Prosthecobacter. The sequence goes on along the minus strand of JABTUN010000001.1, from coordinate 318,917 downwards.
TGAATCCCAGCTCATCCTGGCCAGCACACGCTTCCTGGCCGGATCACCGGCGCGCACGCAGCAGGTGCTGGAGGCCGGGTTTGACCTCCTCGTCGTCGATGAGGCGCATCATCTGGAATGGAGTGCGCTGCAGGCCAGCGCGGAGTATCAACTGGTCGATCAGCTTGCTCAAAAGGTCCCTGGCCTGCTCCTTCTCACCGCCACGCCGCAGCAACTCGGCCCCGAGGGGCACTTTGCGCGCCTGCGCCTTCTCGATCCCGGCCGCTACGCCGATCTGCAGCAATTTCTCGACGAAACCGGCCACTACGAGGAGGTGGCGCGTGCCGTGGACCGCCTCGTCTCCGGGAAGTCGCTGACCGCCTCGGACGAGAAGCTATTCGCCAGGAACTCAGCCCGCATTCACGAGCTGCTGGCCGCGATGAAATCGGGTGTCGAGGGCGCGCGCGAGCAGCTCATCACCGCGCTGCTCGACGAGTTCGGCACCGGCCGCGTCATGTTCCGCAACACACGCGCCGCGCTCACCGGCTTCCCGGCGCGCGAGGCGCGTCTCGCGCCGCTGGACGGCGGGAATGATCCGCTGGAGGCCAAGGTGAAGTGGCTCGCCGCGCTGCTGAAGGAGCTTGGCGATCAAAAGGTCCTCCTCATCTGCCGCAGCCGCGAACTGGCGGGCGAGATTCACGAAAGACTGCTGCGCGAGGTCCACATCAACGCCGCGCAGTTCCATGAGGGCCTCACCATGCTCCAGCGGGACCGTCATGCCGCCTTTTTCGCCGACGAGGAGGGAGCGCGCGTGCTCCTCTGCTCCGAGATCGGAAGCGAGGGGCGCAATTTCCAGTTCGCGCATCATCTCGTGCTCTTCGACCTCCCGCGAGATCCAGAGCTGCTGGAGCAGCGCATCGGCCGCCTCGACCGCATCGGCCAGACGAGCACGATCCACATTCATGTTCCCTATTTTCTGAAAACGGAGGAGGAGGTGCTCGCGCGCTGGTATCACGAGGGGCTGAACGCCTTCGAGAAAAACCTGCACGGTGCCACGGAGATCGCGCAGGGCCTGCAATCCGGCCTGGAGCCGCTGCTGGCCGCGTTTGATGAACCCGCGCTCGCCGTCTTCCTTGCGGAGACGCGCGCTCTCCGCCAGCAGGTCACCAAGAAGCTCGAGCGCGGCCACGACCGCCTGCTGGAGCTGAACTCCTGCAAGCCGGAGCGTGCCGCCGGCATCATTGACGCGATCCGCGTGCAGGATGACAGCGCGGAGTTCGAGGCCTTCTTCATCCGTCTCGTCGATCATTTTGGTCTTCACGTCGAGGACCACGCGCCGCGCACCTATTTCCTCAAGCCGGAGGACATCAAGACGGACCGCTTTCCCGCGCTGCCGGAGGACGGCACCACCGTCACCTTTGACCGCGCGCGCGCGCTCAGCCGCGAAAACATCGGCTTCCTCACGCCGGACCATCCGCTCGTGCGCGGCGTGCTCGACCTCATGCTCGGCTCCGAGGACGGCAACAGCAACTTTGCCGTGTGCAAGCACCCGAAGTCCGAGTGCCTCTTCCTGGAGACGTATTTTATCGTCGAATGCGTGGCGCCCGCCGCGCTGCATGTGGACCGTTTCCTCGCGCCCGCGCCCCTGCGCATGATCGTCGATCACACGCAGGTGGACCGCCGCCAGAACGATCCGCTCGTCGGTGTGAAGCTGGAAAAGAGCAAACCCACCGGACTTTTCGAGAAGTCCGCCATCCGCAACAAGCTCTTCCCTGCCATGCTCGCCAAATCACGCAAATATGCGGAGGAGGAACTTGCCACAATGGTGTCCGCGGCCAAGGAGGAGGCCGCGCGGCAGATCCAGGCGGAAATCGACCGGCTGGAGGATCTGCGCCAGCGCAACGATCACGTGCATCCTGCGGAGATCGAGTCCCTGCGCGAGCACCTGCACCAGATCGAGTCTGCGCTCGACACCGCCTGCCTGCGCCTCGACTGCCTGCGCCTCGTTTTTCAGACAAAAGCGAAGTGACCAGCCTGCAACTTCACGGCGCGGCCAGTTTGGTCACGACGTGGCTCATGTAGGGGAACAGTTGCTTTTTGCGGCTCACGACGCCCGGCATGTCATAGACGTGCTCCTGCGCCTGCGGGTAGTCGATGGCGGCGATGACGCGCTGATCGCCTGCGACGAGCAGGACGCTGTGATGGCGCGTGATGTCGGTGACCATGAGGCAGGCGAAATGGAGGCTGTGCTTGGTCAAAAGGGCCTGCAAAGCGGCCTGGAGGTCTTTTTCGCGCTTCCAGAACTCGTCGAGGCCGAGTTCCTCGATCTGGCTGATGCTGATGTGCCAGCCGTTTTCCTCGAAGACCTTGCGGTCGCTCTCCAAGGCGCGATCCGGCGTGTTTTCGCGCAGCATCGAGCCCGCGGCAAAGAAATCCTTCACGAACTGCGCGCTGTCGATACCACCGATGCCGGCCAGCCAGGCGAGGATCTCCTTGTCCGTGTTCGTCGTCGTTGGGCTCGTGAGGTGCAGCGTGTCCGAAATGATGCCCGCGCAGAGGCAGATGGCCGTGCCTTTGTCCGGCGCGGCATTGCGCATGCGATACATGATGCCGACGATGGTGGAGGTGCTGCCCACCGGCTCGTTGAGGAAGCGAATTGGCTCCTTCGTGCGCAGATTGCCGCTGAGGCGATGGTGGTCGATGACCTCGATGATCTCCGCCTCGTCCGCGCCGGCCACGGCCTGGGCGAATTCGTTGTGATCGACGAGCACGAGCTTCGCCCGCGGCGTGTCGATGAGGTCGGATTTCGAGAAAACGCCGATGAGATGCCTTGTTTCCTCGTCCACGACGGGAAAGAGCGGCTGCGCGGAGGCTTGCACGGCATGTACGATCTCCTTCAGCGGCGCACGCGAGCCAAACGACAGGAAATCGGCCGTCAGCGCCTCGCCCACCGGTCGCGAGAAGCGCAAAAGCTGCGAGGTGCTCGCGGTGTCATGCGGCGAGCAGATGATGGCGACGCCTTTGGCCTTCGCTTGATCCAGAATGCTGTCCCAAGGCTGGAAACCACCGGTGATGATCAAACAGCGCGCTCCAAGCTCGATGGCGAGCGCGTGAATCTCCGGCCGGTCGCCGGTGACGAGGGCCACATCGCGGGATTTGAACTGCATCGCACGCTGGCGCGAGGTCTCGACGCTCGATGCGGCCACGACGAGCACAAATTCCTGCACCTTGTCCGCGCCGGTCGTGTCGCCCGCGAGTGTGCCACCGAGCGCGGCGACGATGTTTTGCAGGCTGGTGGGCACCGCGCGGTTGCCGGCGTGCGTGCCAGCCTCGGCAGGCAGGAAAAGCTGTGCCATGTCCTGGATCGACGGCACGCCGAGCAGGCGGCCTTCATCATCGACGACCGGAATCGAGCGGAAGCCGTGCTCGATCATCTTGCGATACACGGCGAGGAAAGTGTCGGCTGGTTTCGCGGTGAGCACGTCCTTGCGGCAGATCGTGGCCGCCGTGGGGCGCACATCGAGCAGGAGCTTCGGCGGCTCAACCCCGGCGGTGTGGAGCACCCAGTTCGTGCGCACGCTCACCTCGCCGCAGCAAGCGGCCACCGCGTTCATCTTCCGCACATCACGCAGAAACGCCGCGTAGCCGATGGCGGAGCAAATCGCATCCGTGTCGGGATTGCGGTGACCGATGACGTAGATGGGGTCCATGAGGCCGTTCGCACTAGGCGTTGGCAAAACCGAGCGCGGTGATGCGCTCATGCACCGCCGCCTTGTTGTCGAGCAACTCGGCGATCGGGTCCCATTTGCCACTCAGGAGGCCTTCGCGGGCGGTTTCCGGCATGGCGATGGTGAAGTTCTCCGAACCAAAGAAGACGCGCTGTGCCTCGACATCGACTTTGACCTCGATTTTCGGATCTTTCTCGATCGCGGCGGCCAGTTTGGCGATGTCATCGGCGGTGGCGCACACGCAGGGGATGCCGAGCGTGGTGCAGTTGCCAAAAAAGATTTCCGCAAAGCTCTGCGCGATGATGGCGCGGAAACCGAAGCGATAAAGGGCTTGCGGAGCGTGCTCGCGGGAGCTGCCGCAGCCGAAGTTTTCGCCGGAGAGCAGGATGGAGGCGCCGGCGAAGCGCTCATCATTGAGCGGGTGGGCGATTTTTTTTCCGTCCTTGTCGAAACGCACGTCGTAGAACGCGAATTCGCCCAGTCCGTCGAAGGTGACGCACTTCATGAAGCGGGCGGGGATGATGCGGTCGGTGTCGATGTCCGTGCCGGGCACGTGGACGCCGCGACCGGAGACTGAGGTGATTTTTGCGAGGGCCATGGGAGCGCCGAGGCTAGCAGCGAATGGCCTCGACGCAAGGCGCATGGCGCTCAGCGTTTGGCCCCCTTGGAGGCCAGAAAGGCCGTGTCTCTCAGCATCTGCTCGTAGTAGGAGCGCCAATTGGCGGTGCCGGCGGGATTCATCGCGGAGGCGGTCCGGGCGCACAGGTAGGCGTCCTCTGCTTTCTCAAACTGCCGCAGGTTGTGGTAGTGCTTGCCGAGGGCCACGCGCGGCTCCTCGTGCAGCGGGGCGAGCTTGAGGGCGCGCTGGATGGCGGCGAGGGCCTCTTCGTGCCGGGCGGAGGCATCGAGAGCATCGGCAAGGGCGAGTTGGTAGTGATGGCTGAGCGGATTGAGCTCGCAGGCGCGTTGCAGATCGGCCAAGGCGGCGGCAATGAGGCGTTTCTGCTCCGGCGGGCTCTTTTTCGGACTCCAGTTGTCGAAATAACAGAGGCCGCGCTGGTAAAGGATGGCCGCGCTGTGAGGATCGACATCACCGGCGCGCAAAAGACGCTCCAGGGCCGTCGCATGGTCCTTTTTCTTCGTTGCGAGCATGGCGAGCGCGGCATGAAAATCCGCCGCGCCCCACGAGGCGGCGCCAAAGGCCAGCGCCGCGCTGGCTGCCAGCGCGGCGAGCTTCATGGCGGTGCGTACGACGGGGAGTTTGATGCGGCGCGGCGCATCCGCGTCGAAGCCCGGATTCGCGAGAAAACCGAGCAGTGCCGCGCCGGTGATCGCGACGGCGGGGATGTGCCAGTGGAACTCGACCACGGCATGCGCCAGCGTGGCGGTCAGCGCGGCGAGACTGCCGAGCACGAGCGCCAGCGTGATGCTGGAAAGCGAGCCGGTGCGCTGGAATTTTACCGCGGCGAACCAGCGCGTGAAAACGGCGCCGTTCCACGCGTGCGTGGCGATCATGACGACCAGCAGCAGCAAACCCGCCCAGCCATAGTCGGCCAGCATTTGCAGGTATTCGTTGTGCGCGAAGAGCGCGTCCCCCTCCCAGCCCTGCATGCGTGGATCACGGTACTGGATGCTGCCGGAGTAAAACACGCGTGATCCCGCCCCAATGAGCGGCGAATCGAGATGCTGTGTCATGGCGGAGCTCCAGATGCGCTCACGGATGTCGCTGGTGATCGGCGATCCGGCCTCCCTCTTCTCTATGGCCTCCTCGTTCACTTTGTAGAGGATGCCGACGGCCAGCAGGAACAGCACGCCGCCGCCGAGCAGCAGCCATTTGAAAAGCTCGCGCCGCGTTTTCCATATCAGCGCCAGCGCCAGCAGCATGAACACCATCGCGCCGGCCACCGCGCCGATCAGCGCGCCGCGGCTGAGGGTGAGCGCGACACCGGTGGCGATGGTGAGCACCACGAAGCCCAAAAACAACCGCAGCGTGGCAGCCGCACGGCCGAAGAGCATCCAGCCCGCGCCGAGAAACATCGCCATCGAGAGAAAGGAGGCCAGATGGTTGGGATTGTTGAAAAAGCCGCCGATTCGCTCCCCCTGGAAGCTGCGCGCGAAGCCGGGCACGAGATGAAAATCCCAGCGCCCGCCGAACTGGATCATCCCCGCCGCCAGGTTCCCCGCCGTGAGCGCCAGCAGCACATACACGATGCCCATGCGCGCCTGCGGATGGCTGGCGGCGGTGGCGGTGAGCAGGTAGGCCACGAGCGCGCCGCACAACGTGAAAAAGTCCTCCCGCGCCCAGTCCTGCACCGGTGAGAACCACGCCCGTGCCGCGATGTAGAGCGCGAACAGCAGCATGGAAAGCAGGCACAGGTCATTTGGCGGGAAACTCACGCGCAAACGCCAGCGAACCGCCGCCAGCAGGCCCGCCACGCCCAGCAGCAGGCATCCCGGCCAGAAAAACAGCAGCCTCGTCTCCGTGCCCAGCATGCCCGTGACGAGCAGTGCGATGAGGAAGATGCCGAGGATGAGCTTTTGCATCGCCAAAACTCCCCCGCACTGGGCAATGCGCAAGCCTTAGAGTCTCCCGGCCCGTTTCACCAGCGTGGCGATCTCCTCCCGTGTCACCACGCCGTTCTTGTCCGTGTCCGCCGCGTCAAAGAAGCGCTGCGTGCCCGCTTCTTCGCGGCTGAGGCTGCCATCGCCGTTTTTGTCGAGGACGAGGAAGTTCTGCTCCGCGCGCGGGGGCAGTTCATCACCGTCGTAGGCAATGGCGGCCCCCGCGTCCATGTCGAGCGCCAGGCTCAGGAACCGTTCCTCGCGATAGTTTTTCTCCGCATCGGCGAACTGGACGATGAGCAGCTTCTTTGACGGGATGATGAACAGTTTCTGCTTCCCCTTGCCGGCGGCCATGACGAGATCCGGAATGGGATCGCGTGGCCGCGCCTTCCAAAAAGTCATGCCGTAGCTGGCGTTTGCGGGAGCAGGCTTGAAGCATTCGGCCAGTGATTCGGGCTTCACGATGCTTTTACCGTTCCAGGTGCCGTGGTTGAGCACAAGCAGGCCGAACTTTGCCCACTCGCGCGCGGTAAAAAACGCGCCGCTCGGCAGGTGCGGCATTTTTTCGGCGTCCTCACGCCACGCCTCGTATTTCATGCCCAACGGTGTGAAAAGGCGTTGCTGGAGGTAGTCGAGCGGGTCCATCGCCCTGCCGCTCGCAGCCAGTTTCCGGCGCATGATCTCGCCGAAGATTTGAAAAGGAACCGGGCCGTATTGAAAGCGCTTTCCAGGCGCGGCGGTGACATGCGCCTGCGTCAGCGCGGCCTTGTAGGAGGGAACAGATCCGTTTTCACCGCCCGCGATGCCGCTGCTGAGGCTGAGGAGCTGGCGGATGGTGATGTCCTTCTTCTGCGCGTCCTCCTTCCATTCGGTGATCGTGTCGCTGAGCCTCTCATCCAGCGCCAGGAGCCCGTCCTCCTGTGCCGCCACCGCCATGAAGCCCGAGAAACTCTTCGTGCCGCTGGCCAGCAGGTGCGGCTTTTCCGCTGTGTGGCCGTTCATATAGCGCTCGAAGACCAGCTCGTTGTCACGGAAAACGAGCATCGCGTGCCCGTTCACGGATTCGAGATACTTCGACGCGGCCTCGAAGTCAGCGAAGGCATGCGTGGAGAACCAAAGAAGAAAGATAAGCCGGGAGAGCATGACCTTTCCAACTTCGCGAACGGCGGTTGGTTGCGGCTGACAGCTCAAAGCGGCATCGACTGGTCTTCGCCGATCACCTTTACCTCCATCTCCAAAGTCACACCGCGCTCCTGCAGCGCCTTTTCTTTGATCTGAGCTACAAGATCGAGCACCTCCCGCGCGGTCGCGCCGCCGTGGTTCACGATGAAATTGGCGTGAATATCAGACACGATGACTTTGCCGACACCGCGGCCTTTGAGCTGCAAATCGTCGATCAATTTGCCCGCGCCGCCGAGTTCGGGGTTCTTGAAGGTGCAGCCCGCGCTGGCGCCGACGGGCTGGCTCGTGCGGCGCTTGTGATGGGAGGCGGCCAGTTTGGCATCAATCTCAGCCTGCGGGGCAGGGGAGCCTTTCAGCACGGCGGAGACGACGTAGCGCTCCTCAAACTCCGGCACGCTGCGGTAGTGATGCGTGATTTCAGCGAGTGATTTCTCTTTCAGGCTGCCGTCCGTGTCGATGAAGCGCACGCGGACGATTTGATCGAAGGTTTCCGTGCCCATCGCGCCTGCGTTCATGCGGATCGCGCCGCCGAGATTGCCGGGAATGCCTTCCATCCATTCAAAGCCGCCGAGTCCGGCATTGCGGGCCGCGCTGGCGATCTTTTTGAGCCGCGCACCGGCTCCGGCGGTGATTTCGTGGCCGTTCACGATCACGTTTTCGAAATCGCCCTTCAGGTGAATCACCGCGCCGCGGATGCCGCCGTCTTTGACGAGCAGATTCGAGCCGCGACCGATCACGCGAATCGGAATCGACGAGGAGCGCAGGTAGCGCACGATTTCCGCGAGAGCGGCCTCATTGCGCGGCTCGATCCAAAACTGCGCCGGTCCGCCGATGAGCCAGGTGGTGTGGCGGTTCATCGGCTCATAAAGCCGCGCGACTCCGCCGCCGTGCGCTTCGAGGATGGCGCAGAGTTTTTCGAGCACGGGCAGGTCTTTCGCGATGCAGCGGCCGACCTCGTGCACGTTCCCCGCGCCGAGCGTGATGAGCAGATCGCCGGGACGCAGGGCATTGCCGACTTTGTCGCGCGCGATCAGCATCGTGGGCGTGCTGCCGGTCTTGGTTCGTAGTTCGGGCTTCAGCCCGCTCTGGTGGGCGATCACCTCCTCCAAAATGGTCTCGCCACTCACACCCGGCAGCGGCTTCTCGCTGGCCGGATACACGTCCGTGATGAATAACTCGTTCACGTTGTCGAAACTGGCTCCGAACTCCTTTTTGAGCAGCTGTGTGCGGCTGTAGCGATGCGGCTGGAAGAGGCAGACGATGCGTTTCGCGTTCAAACCCTTCGCCGTGGCCAGTGTGGCCGCGATTTCGCTCGGATGATGCCCGTAGTCATCGACGACGGTGAATCGCTCGCCACTGTGGCGGATCTCGAAACGGCGTTTCGCGCCGCGGAAGCTCCTCAACGCATGCTGGATGGCCTCAAACGTCACGCCGCACTTCGTGGCGAGTGCGATGGCGGCGAGAGCGTTGCTGACGTTGTGCTTGCCGGGAATGCCGAGCGTGGCGGTGCCGAGCAACTTGTCGTTCGCATACACCTCGAACTCCGAGTGATCCGGGCGCATTGTGAGGATGTTGGCGGAGAAGTCGTGTTCGCGGCTCCAACCGTAGCTGACGCCTTGCGGGCCTGCGCAGACTTCCGTGGCGACGGGATCTTCAGCGCAGTAAACCCAATGACCGGGCGTCTGGCTCAAAAGCTGGCGAAACACGGCCTTGATGGCTTCGATGCCGTCGTAGAAGTCGAGGTGCTCCGGCTCGATGTTGAGCACGATGGTGTGTTGCGGATGAAAATTGACGAGCGTGCCGTCGCTCTCATCGCCTTCGGCGACAAAAAGCTCGCCCTCGGCATCCCAGTGCGCATTCGAGCCGAGGATCGGAATCTCCGCGCCGACGTAGTGGCTCGGTTTGAGGCCGCCTTGACGCAACACGTGCGCGGTGAGCGCGGAGGTGGTTGTTTTGCCATGCGTGCCGCAGACGACGACGCCTTTTTTATTCGCCATGACGGCGGCGAGCGCCTCGGCACGGCGCACGAGCGGGATGCCCTGCTTGTAAGCGGCCTCGTAGGCGATGTTTCCCGGCTTGATCGCGCTGGAGTAGATCACCATGTCGCAGTCCTCGACTTCCTTCTCGGTGTGACCGTGGAAGAATTGCAGGCCGAGCTTCTGCAGGCGCTCCGTTTCGAGCGTGGTGGCCTTGTCGGAGCCGCTGACCTTATGCCCGAGGCCGAGCAGCAGCAGCGCCAGCCCGCTCATGCCGCTTCCCGCCACGCCGATGAGGTCGATGCGCATGGGATGGCGGCTTTCTTTGAGGAGGCTGAGGACGGCGTGGGTCATGATGGGCGGGAAAACTAGGCGGAGTTGTGCAGGGGAGCAAGAATCCGGCTGCCCGCCTGCTCAAATCCCGGCGTTTTTTTGTCATCGCCATGCCGTGCCGGTTCTGCTCTGATCGCGGCGGTTTGAAATCTCCCGACCATGAAACCTGACATCCAGATCATTCCGAAGCTGTGGACCACGATTCCCGAGGCCATCCGCAACCGTGTGGGGCGCGAACCGGGCCCGCAGCGCTCCATGCATGAGGAGGGGCACCTGCTTGTCATTTTGCACCAAATCCCCGGCCCGGACGATGCATCGCGACGACCGGCGCTGTTCTGGCGGCAGCCGGACGGCGCCTGGAAGTCGCAACCCGATGGAGGCGGCATCCTGGCGTTGCAAAACCACCTGGCGGCCTTCGCGGCGCGGCTGGACGAGTTGGACAGGGCGGAGCATGCGGCGCAGACAGCCGCCGAGTATCACAAGGTGCTGGAGGCCATCGCGCCAGTCCTGCGCAGCACGCGCGGGCTGCACCGCGCGCTCCAGCAAGCCCGCGAGTTTGTGAAGGCCGATCGCGAACTGATCAATCTGCGCGACGCGGCGGCAGGCATCGAGCGAAACGCCGAGTTGCTGCTGCAGGACGCGCAGTTCGGCCTCAATTTCACCGTGGCGAAGCAGGCGGAGGCGCAGGCGGAGAGTGCCCGCCGCATGGCAAACACCTCCCACCGCCTGAATGTGCTCGCGGCGCTGTTCCTGCCGCTCACCGCGTTGACGGGGCTGTTCAGCATGTATGTGCGCGGTCCGTTGGAGGACACGCCGTCGAATTTCTGGCTGATCGCCTTCATCGGCGTCGCGGTCGGTATGGTGATGAGCACGATGGTGCTCGCGCGGCGCTAGTTGCGGACGCGCCGCTCAATCCACTGCATGAGCGCGTTGTTGTCAGGCTTTGGATCCAGCAAGGCGGCACAACGGGCCGCCGCGTCGCGGATCAGGCGGTCCTGCAGGAGCCGCGACAGCTCGCGCGCGACGCGTTCCGGGTTGAAATGCCGCACGCCCAGCCCGATTCCCGCGCCCAGACGCTCCACGCGGTCCGCGTTGTCCGGTTGGTCGTGCGCCATGTGCATGATGAGCTGTGGCACGCCCGCCGCGAAGGCCTGTGACATGGTCCCGATGCCGCCGTGATGCACAAGCACCGCCGTATGCCTCAGGAGCGTGCTGAACGGCGCGTACTCCTCGACATGAATCTGTGGCGGCAGACTGGCGGGAACCTGCCTCGGCTCGCGGGTCACAAAAACCGCACGACAGCCGGCCTTTGCCACCGCTTTGGCCGCCACGTCAAAGAAACGCGCCGCCTGCACATTCGCGCTGCCGGGTGTGAAGACGATGGGAGGCTCGCCCGCGGCCAAAAAGGCCTGCAATGCCGGTGAGAGCGGTTGTTCCTTCGCCAGGTCTTCGAGCGGGAAAGTCCACTGGAGCAAATTCTTCGGCCAGTCCGGTTGTGGCGCTGCAAACCACGCTGGAAACAGCGCCAGCACGCCGTCCGGCGAGTCCCACCACTCCCGCCACAGGCTGCGCGGCGGCTTCACACCATGCTTCGCGCAAATCGGCCGTATCTTCGGCAGCGCAAAGAGGTCCACGGGGTTGGGCAGCGAGAAGAGTGCCTTCTTGAACCACACCGGCAGCGCCCGAAGCTGCTTCATGGCCGGATGCAGCAAGGGCGTCTCATGCGCGCTCAGAAACACCGCCGGCTGCAGATGCACGGTGATCAGCGGCGTGCCGTGCTTCTGCCGCGCCAGACGGCCGGCGAAGGCCGTGCCTGGAGCGAGGATCATGTCCGGCTTGCCGCGGCTTTCGATGGCAGCGAGGTGCGGCTCCACGGCTCCCACTGCGAGATCGAACACAAACTTCGTGCCCCGGCCTGGCTTCCAGATGCGCGGATCGCGGACCATCGCCTCAAACTCGTCGGCTTTTCCCCACGCGCCGAAATCTAGCCCCGCCCGCCGCGCATGCTCCTCAAACAAGCCCGCCGTGATCATCGTCACGCGATGTCCCCGGGCTAGAAGCTGACGCCCGAGCCAGATGAACGGGAACACATCGCCCGCGCTGCCAAAGGGAAGCAGAAGGATGTTCGCCATGGCATCAGCCGAGCAGCGGACGCAGCATGTCGCAGATCTCCGGCACTTTGACGAACGGGTCTTCCTTCGTCTCAAACTCCAGCGTGAACCAGCCTTGGTAATTTGCATCGCGCATGATCTGGATCACACGCTTCACGTCACTAGGCTCAGCCTCTTTGGCTCCTTCGCGTTTGATCTCCATCTTGAGCTGCACATTGACCGCGTAAGGGGCGATCTTGGCGAGGTCGGCATAAGGATCGGCGGTGTGGAAATTGCCGCTGTCGAGATTGATGCCTGCCCAGGGGCTTTTCGCGGCCTGCACCATCTTCACGAGATTGTCCGGCAGGGCCACGATGCCGCCGTGATTCTCCAGACCGAGGAACACGCCCTTTTTACCCGCGTAGTCGAGGCACTCTTGATAGGCTTCGAGGCAGTTCGCCACCGCCTGCTCCTCGGTGAGGTCTTTCGACTGCGGGCCAGCAAACACACGAATGTGCGGCGCCCCCATCGTGGCGGCGTGGTCGATCCACTTCTTCGTGTAGGCGATCTGCTCGCTCAATTTGTCGCCCTTCGGCAGCGCGAAGTTGTTTCCGACCGCCGTTCCGGCGATCTGCACGCCGCGCAGGTAGCAGTGGCGCTTCAATTCGAGCAGATAGGCTTCATCCACATCCGGCGGGAAGAAGTAGCTCGTCAGCTCCGCTCCCGGCACGTTGTTGTCCGCGCACCAATCGACGAAATCGGTGATGCTCCACGGCTTGCGGTCGCCTTTGGGCTTTTGCTCCTTGTCCCGCATCCACTGGAAGTACTCGCGGAACGAATACGCGGCGACGCCGAGCTGCATGCGGCTTTTGCCGGGTCGCTTGATCGGCTCGATGGCCGGCAGAGTGGAGACAGTGAGCGCTCCGAGGCTGGTGGAGAGAAAATGGCGGCGGGAGATCATGGTGGTGGCGGATGGGAGGCTGCAAATACGACGCCGCAAACGGAAACTTGGCACTTGTCGTTGCGACTTCACGGCGAGGTGACCCGCAGTCGCACAAAGAGCTTCGTGGGGCCAGTGGGCAGCACATACGTGATGACGCTGGCGTTGTTGATGTAGGTGCCGCCGCTGACCTCGGTCCACACCGCGGATGCCCCGAGCTCGGTGGAGGATTCGATGGCGTAGGTGAGGCCGCTGATGCCGGGGCGCTTGGTGAAGCTCACCGTGAGGCCGCTGAGGCTGCCGGAGGAGCTGTTTGGCACCGTTGGGTCGTTGCCGGCGATGGCGAATTCGAGCAGGTTGTTGAGGCCATCTTTGTCGAAGTCATCGGTGGGGCCGCGTTGATTGAGAGGAAGTGTGCCGTTCGCGTAGGTGAGCGTGGTCCAGTAAGTGAAACCGGCGGTGGACAGGGCAGTGAGGTAGCCATTCGCATCGAGCGCGAAGTTCGCATAGCCGCTGGCGCCGATGCTGGCGAGTTGCGCGGGCGTGAGGCCGCTGCTGGTGGTGCCAAATCGCAGTGACGAGCCGCTGACGAAGCTGCCGGTGATCGTGAGCGAGCCGCCGGTCCAATCCACCGCGCTGCTGTCGGCAAAGGCGAGCGCGGCTCCGCTGCCGAGCTGCACGGTGGCGGTGCCTGTGATGTCGAGCCGGCCTGCGGTTTCGGCGAAGGAGCCGGTGGCGAGCGTGGCGTTGTCGATAAAGACCTCGGAGGCATCGGGCAGCACGCCGGTGGCTCCGAGGGTGAGCGTTCCCGCAGTGAGAGTCGTCGGGCCGATGTAGGTGTTCGCGAGCATGAGCACAGTCGTGCCGTTGCCTGCCTGCGTGAAGCCGCCATCGCCACTGACGGCGACTTTGAAGGGATTCGTGCCCTGCGTGACGGTGTCGCTGCGGTTGACCGCGAGCGTGGCACCCGGCTCGACGGTGATGGCGGGCGTGTTGGACGAAACGCCGCCTGTGCTGCCACCATCGCCAATCATGAGCGTGCCGGAATTGATGATCGTTTCGCCCCAATAGGTGTTCTGCGCGGTGAAGGCGAGCGTGCCAGCTCCGGTCTTGTTGAAGATGTTGCTCGTGCCGCTGCTGCCACCGGCTATCACGCCGCTCATTTTGGCATCAATCGCGGCGGAACCGTCCTCCACCTGGATGACGCGGAGGTTTCCCGCGAGGGAGATGGGCTGCTGCCAGTCGAGCGTGGCATCGGCGGAGTCATGGCTGAGGATGAGCACGCGTCCTCCGCCGATGAAATTAGTGGCGTTCCAGTTGATGGACGAGATGCTGAACTTCACCGCGCGGGTCGCGCCAAACGCGGCAAAGCCGCCCGAGCCGAGCCACTGCATCTGATCCGTGCTGGTGCCAATGGTGCGGGCGGTGAGATCACCCGCGCCGAGGCCGAGCACGCCGCCGCCGGTGAGTTCGAGATTCGCGGTCGTCAACGCAGCGGCATTTTGCAGTCGCAGCACACCATCCGCCACGGTGACGCTACCGGTGAAGGTGTTTGCATTCGAGAGCGAGAGCACGCCGGGGCCTGTCTTGGTGAAGCCGCCACCACCCGAGAGCACACCGCTGAGCGTGGCATCCACGGCGGCGGCACCGTCCTCCACCTTCACGGTGCGTTTTTGTCCGGCAAAGCTGATGCCGTTACGGAAATCGATCGTGTGCGTGGCGGTGGCATGACCGAGGATCAAAGTATTGCCCGTGCCGATGATGGCCGAGTTCCATGAAAAGGCGCTCGTGCCGTTGTTCAGCCTCACCTGGCGATCCGCGCCGAACGCCGCAAAGCCTCCGCTGCCCGTCACCCAATCGAGCTGGCCTGCTCCGGTGCCGAGCTGGCGTGTGAAGTCGCCGGTGACGAGGCCGAGCACGCCGCCTTCGAAAGCGAGTCCGCTTTCTCCAGCGCCCACTGCATTGTCGATTCCACCTGGGAGTCCGCTGGCATTGTCGAGGCGTAGCAGGCCATCATTCAGCGTGGTGGTGCCGGTGTAGGTGTTTGCAGAGGAAAACACCACGGTGCCCGCGCCCTCTTTTGTCAAACCTGCTGCACCGCTGATGCCGCCGGTGAAAGCCAGCGTGCCCGAGGCGGATTGCGTGACCAAAAGAGCATCCACCAGCGAGACCGGAACGGAGAGCGTGTCATTGCCGCCGCTCGTTTTGCTCAGGTTCGCGGTGACGCCGGAGTTGTTGAAGACAAGCGAGCCGCCACTGGAGGCGAGGGTGAAGGCGTGGGTGCTGTTCGCATCACCGAGGTCGAGCGAGCCGACCGTGTAGGCGCTGGCGAGCTGGATGGTCTGATCACCGCCGATGTCATTGTTCACTCTCACGCTCACGCCGGCGGCATTCGGCACCGTGGCGGAGGCCCAGTTCCCCGTGCTGTTCCACTGATTCGTGCCGCTGGTGGAGGAGGTCCAGGTGAAACCACCGGGGACCACGCCGCTGATCGTGCCGGTGTATTGGCCGAGGCTGGCGTAATCCGTGTAGCCCGTGGTGAGCACATCGCCATTGCCGATGCCATCCACGGAAACGTAAAACACACCAGCCGTCACCGTGCGGGTCAGTGTGACCGGCTGCGTGCCGTTGTTGACGCCTGACACATCCGCCGATGTGGCGGTCTGGAGCAAGGTGCCGCCGGAATCGTAGAGCTTCACCTCCAGCCGCAGGTTTGCTCCCAACGTGATGGGCTTGAGATTGATCACCAGCGAGCCGTTGACGGCATCGACGCGGAAAAAGTCGAGGTCCGTGCTCCGCTCGATCACACCGCTGACACTCGCGGAGCTGGAGTCGGCGCTCAGCTTCGTCGCCGTGGCCGTGGTGCTGCCGTGATCATCGGGGCGATACACCGCGCCTTTCGAGAGCATCACGGCGAGATCATCCTGCGTATTACTGGGGCTGGCAAACTCCCCTTTGTCCCACTGTGTGATGGGCTTGCTGTAGCTCACGCCCATGATGGTGCCCCAGTTCCCCTGGCCGGTGGTGGCCCCAGTCACGCCCTCGATCCCGTCATGCGCCAGACCTAGCGTGTGCCCCACTTCATGACTCGACGCCTCAGCCACGTTCTTCGCACCAAAACCCGTGCCACCCACGGGGAAAACCCAGCAGGGCACATCCTGACTTGACGAAAACGTGCTGCCCAAAGCCACGCCACCCACATTCGCACCATACCAGGTGCTGCCACTGCCACCGATGACGCAGCGCATGCCAAACTGCGCATCGCTGGAGTTGCTTTTTCTCAACGCTTCGGTGCCTGGATCCTCGGTGGTCACATCGATGTCAAACATCGCATAGTCCTCGGCCACACGCTGCCAGATCTCGATGATGCGGAGGCGTTCATCGTCCTCGAAGATGGCGGCGTTGTTGCCGCTGATGTTGTAGGCTGGCGATGCCGCTCCGTCCTTCCAGAAGCCGGGTGTCGTGTCCGTGTGACCATCGAAGTCGAGGTAGATCACACGATTCGCCCCCGGCCGGCTGTGCAGCAGAAACGCCTGCGAGGGATCATACGGCCCAGGATCAGTCGGCCCGATGCTCGCAGTCTCCATGGCCGCTTCCGTCGTTTGAGGTTGACCTCCGTGGACGCAGTTCAACCCGCACGCATAAAAGAGCTCGCCCCGGCGAGTCACGCGCAGCTCTGGATCAGCGCGGAAGTGCGCTTTGAGCTTCTCCGGCGTCCAACCATAGAAAGCCGCCACCTCCGGCAGCCGCTCACCCAAGGCTTTTATCGCTGTCAGGCCGCTCATTTCGCCCAGCAGTCGGATCTCCGCAGGAAAGCCGGGCTCCATCGCCGCTTGTTCACGCTCGGTGGATCGAGCACGAAGGTTCGCAGGCTTTGCATGCTCCACCTCACCCGACCGCCCCTCCGATGCACTGGGTGCGCCATCTTGTTCGCGCGAGAAAGGCAGAAACACTCCAACCGCCGCCAGACACAGCAAACTCGCCAGCAAACCTGCCACCGCCCGTGCTTTTCGACTTCGAGAATCAGGGCGTAATGGCGAAACGGGCTTCATATGTGGTTTTAATGCCTGCGAGGCTAACAACTCGCCTCAGATAAACCAATCTCTTTCTGCCGCCGTCCCGTTTGCCCTGCCAGAACGGTTGCAGCGTCCTTCACGCGTGCCTTCTTGGCCGACCATGAAGTCCCGACTCCTCCTCGCCGCCCTGTTTTTGACCTCCATCGCCAACGCCGAACCTGCGAAGGTGAAACTCTGGCCCGATGGCGCTCCACTGGCGAAAGGGAACGAGGACAAGGACCAGCCGTTTGTGTATGTGTGGCCTGCGGCGAAGGAGAAGGCGAATGGCGCGGCCTTTGTCGTGTGCCCGGGCGGTGGTTACGGCGGCCTCGCGGCCGATCATGAAGGCGTGCAGGTGGCGAAGTGGTTCAACGGCATCGGCGTGAGCGCGTTCGTGCTGCATTACCGGCTCGGCACGAACGGCTACCATTTTCCGACGCAGCTCATCGACGTGCAGCGCGCGATCCGCCACGTGCGGGCGAATGCGAAGCAGTATGGCATCGACCCGGAGCGCATCGGCATCATCGGTTTCAGCGCCGGCGGTCACCTCACCTCGATGGCGGCGACGATGTTCGACGAAAAGCCCGCGGGCATGACGAACGATGCTGTTGATCAAGTCAGCGCACGCCCGACCGTCGCCGCGCCGACGTATCCTGTCATCTCGATGATCGAAAACTACGGGCACAAAGGCTCGCGCAAGAACCTCCTCGGTCCGAATGACAACGATGAGCTCGCCAAGCACACCAGCACCGAGCTGCGCGTGAGCGCGAACACGCCGCCGATCTTCATCTTCCACACCGATGACGACACCGTGGTGCCTGCGGAGAATCCGGTCGCGTTTTACCTCGCCTGCCGGAAGCACAAGGTGCCCGCCGAACTGCACATCTACAAACCGGGCCCGCACGGCGTCGGGCTCTACCTCGGTGATCCCGTGCTCGGCACGTGGAGCGGCCATCTGCGCGACTGGCTGCGCAATCAAGGCTTCCTCAAACCGGCCAAACGCACCGCCATCAACGGCAAAGTGACCGTCAACGGCACGCCGGTAAGCTGGGGCAGTGTGATCTTCACGCCGGAAGATTCGAGCGCACCGGTCGCTTGCGCCCGTGTGATGCGCGGGAACTTCAAACTCGACGAGAAATCGGGTCCGGTGGTCGGAAAGGTCGCTTTGACGGTCAGTTACAGCGCCGCGGACGTTCCGGGCCTCGAAACGCCGGATGGCACGGTGACGACGAAGGAGCAGAAACCCGGAGCGGGTGAGTGGAGCTTTGGAGTGGTGGAAGGGGCGAAGGATGTCGTTCTCGAGGTGAGAAGTGAAAAGTGAGAGGTCAGAAGTGACTTCTCACATCTCACTTTTCACAAGGTCTCTCACTCCTTCGTGATCGTCTCGTCGAGATTGAGCAGCACGCGGGCGATGGCCACCATGGGTGGAATGGCGTCTTTGCGGGTGCTTTGACGTTTTGCGAGGGCTTCGAGGGCTTGGAGTTCCTTCTTCGTGGGCTCGCGATTCGTGCAAAGGCGGAAGCCTTGGGCGATGCCGCCTTCCTTTTCCATTCGGGCGGCGAGGGCTTTGGCGGCCTCCATGCTCATCGTTTCGTTGAGCGTCATGAGGGCCTGCATTGGCGTGTTGCTGCGCGAGCGGCGAATGCAGGAACTCTCGCCATTCGGCACGTCAAAGGTGCTCAGGAAAGGATACGGCGTGCTGCGACGGCGGAAGACATAGACGGCGCGGCGATATTTCTGCGCATCCTCCTCCACATGCCAGGGGAAGGGCGCGTAGCTGGCGGGCTTTTCAAACAGATGCGCCGGAGCCGGCGGCATCACGCCGCGACCGCCGACGGTTGGATTCAGCAGGCCGCTGACGGCGAGCTGGATGTCGCGCACGACCTCGCCCTCCACTCGGAAACGCGGCCCACGGGCGAGCAGGCGGTTGAAAGGATCGCGTTCGAGCAATTCGGGCGTCACATGGCTGCTCTGCTGGTAGGTCTCGCTCGAAACGATGAGGCGCAGGAGCTTTTTGAGGCTCCAGCCGTTCTCCATGAAGTCCGCGGCCAGCCAGTCAAGCAACTCGGGATGCGTCGGCTTGCTGCCTTGCGTGCCAAAATCCTCCGGCGTGTCCACGAGGCCGGTTCCGAAGACGGACTGCCACACCCGATTCACAAAGGCGCGGGCCGTGGTGGGCGATTGATCGCTCGCGAGCCATCTCGCGAAGGAGAGACGTGAGCTGTCCGCGTTCTTCGGCAGCGGATGGAGCACAGCGGGCACGCCGGGGCTCACGCGATCACCGGGCTTGGTGAAATCACCACGCTTCAGCAGGGCGGTCATGCGCGGTTGCTCGCGGGCGTCTAGCACGAGCGTGGTCGCACCTTCGGGATGCTGCTTCCAGACGGCTTCGATCTCGTCGTTGATGCTTTTCCATTCGGGCACGGTGGTGCGGAAGACGGCAAACTCGGCCTTCTTGCCGTAAAGCGGATCCGCCTCGGCCTCCGCGGCATCGGTGGCACTGATGCGGTAGCGGCCGAGGTTCATCGTTTGCAGATCATCGCTGTTCCAGCCGCCATGTTTCATGCTCAGGCCAATGGTGAGGCCGGAGTCTGGCTTCACCTCGATGGGCTTCTCCAGCACGAAAACGGCATTGCGCGGCACATTGCGGCGTCCTGGGCCGGCGTCGATGCCCCACGCGGTTTTGTCATCGCCATCAATCGCGTAGGCGATGGGGCCGGTGACGCGTTTGTCCTTTGCGGCATCTTGATCACGGGCAAAACCGGCCAGCGGCGTGTTTTCCGGCTCGCCGAAGTCGGCGGTGGCCTTCACGAATTTCAGCTTCGTGTCCTTGCCGTCGATCTTCATCGTCACGTTGAACTCCGTGAGCGCCGCGGTGCCTTTTTGCGAACGTCCGGGACCATACGCGGGCAGATTCGGATCATTCATGAGTTCCAGACGGAAGGCGCTGATCTTCACCGGCTTGTCGAGCACGACGTTGAACTTCACCTCGCTCTTCGTCGGGGCGTAACCTTGGGCCAAAATGCTGCCATCGGGCTGGCGCAGGGCTTTTTCGCCACCGCTGGGATCGTCTTCAAATTTCAGCGTGGTCCAGTTCGGACGCTTGATGGACTTTTTCCAGGCTTCGAGCCGCTGCGGCCAGTCGGCGTGCTCATGCTTCAGCTTGTTTTCGAGCTCCGTCACGCGTTGCAGTACCTGCGAGCGTGCCATTTGCTCGGACGGCGTGTAAACCACCCGCCAGGGTTCGTTGTCGTTGTTCAGGTAGGCGAACATCCGGTAGTACTCCTCCTGCGAGATGGGATCGTATTTGTGGTTGTGGCACTGCGTGCAGCCGATGGTGAGGCCGAGGATGCTTTTTCCGATGGTGTCCATGCGGTCGAACATCGCCTCCATGCGGAACTGCTCGGGATCGACGCCGCCTTCCTCGTTGATCATCGAGTTTCGCAGGAAGCCCGTGGCCACGATTTGATCCTGCGTGGCGTTCGGAAGCTGCTCTCCGGCGATCTGCTCGATGATGAACTGGTTGTACGGCATGTCCTGGTTGAAGGCGTTGATCACCCAGTCGCGATAAAACCAAATGAAGCGCATCGGATCCTTCTCATAGCCGTTGCTGTCGGCGTAATGTGCCGCGTCGAGCCAGTGACGTCCCCAGCGTTCTCCAAAATGAGGAGATTGGAGCAGCTTGTCGATCAACTGGTCGTAGGGGGACGACGAACCAGGCTGGTGTTTGAATTGCTTGAGGAATTCCTGAGTTTCTTGCGGTGTTGGCGGCAGTCCGATGAGGTCGAGGAAAGGACGGCGGATGAGTGTTTCAGGAGCGGCCCGTGGCGAAGGCTTCAAAGCGTCTTTTTCCAAACGAGCGCGGATGAAAGCATCGATCGGATTTCCCGCTGCGGGAGGTTTGACCTTCACCGGCGGTTTGAAGGCCCAGTGATCGACTTTCTTGTTGAGATTCACGCTCGCGCTGTCCGGCCACGCGGCGCCTTCGTCGATCCAGCGGCGGATCAGCGCGACCTGCTCCGCAGAAAGCGGATCGCCTTTGCGCGGCATGCGCATCTTGGGATTTTTGCCTTCAATGGCATGCACCAGCGGAGAATCCGCGCTTTTGCCCGGCAGGATGGCCGTGCCGAAATCACCGCCCTTCATGGCGCTGGGCTTGTGATCGAGGCGGAAGGCCGCCTCCTGCTTGTTCGGGCCGTGGCAGGAGTAGCAGCGCTCTTTGAAAAGAGGCTGCACATCACGCACAAAATCCACCGGGGCCGCGGCGAGCGTGGTGGAGAGGAAAAGCAGGCTGATTCGGATCACGATCACTGATACGATGCGTCGTAATTCTCTCACACGCACGCGACATGGAAGATTCAGGAGCCACGGCAGGGTGGGGGAAGACTTTTTTTTCTGGTCTTCGGGGCTGGATACTTGGTTGCGGAGGAATGTCAGAAATTCGTCAGTTTCGTCCAGATATTATGATTATTATATTGAACTTAATATATCGAGCGTTATTTTTCACGGTTCCCTTTCGAACTAGAATTGCCATACGCGGCTCCTGGACGGCCTTTTTGGGGTCTGGGGTGCCTCGCCTGCACCATGAAGTCCTCCACCACCATCTCCTCACCCAGGCGATTGAAAGCCGCCGCCCTTGTGGGCTCCGGCGTGGCCGGTATGTCGAGGCTGCGGAATGTCCACGAGGTCAGCATCCTGGCGTGGCATGGAGTCTGCCAGGGAATGGGGGATGAACAGGTGCTCGATTGGTCGCTGCACATGCCGCAGGACATCTTCCGCCGCGTGTGCGCCTTCCTGGCGTCGAATTACAACGTCATCTCCCTGCGTGAACTGGTGTGTTGCCTTGAGGCTGGCGAGAAACCGCATCCCAACGCGGTCGTGTTGACCTTTGACGATGGCTACGCGTCGAACTTCCACCTCGCCTGGCCGGTGATACGGGAGTTCAACCTGCCCGCCACGATTTTCGTCACCACCGGCTTCCTCGATGGCGTGGAAAAGCTCTGGTTTCAACGCCTGGACCTGGCCCTCGGCCGCACGAAGCAGGACCATCTCAAATGGAACTTGGAGCACGGCCCGGAGGTGCTGCCCCTGGGAAAGCGCGACCAGCGCCGCGCCGCGTTGGACCATCTGCTGCGTGAGTTCAAAAAACTCCCTGACGCCGACCTGCTGGGCGAGATTGACCGCCTGGAGCACGCGCTGGGCGTCTCCGAGCCGGACACAGACGACCTGCCCGCGCCCATGCGACCGATGACGTGGGACCAGGCACGGACCATGGTTTCCGGCGGCCTGGTGGAGATCGGCGGGCACACCCATACGCATCCCATCCTCTCACGCTGTGATCCTGCGACGCAGAGGGCGGAGATTTTCACCTGCCGCGACCGCATCACCGCAGAGCTTGGCACGCCGCCGCTGACATTCTGCTATCCCAATGGTGGACCTGCCGACTACACCAGCGAAACCGTCTCGCTGCTCAAGGAGGCGGGCTTCAGGGCCGCCTGCACGATGGAAAACGGCCGCGTGGAAAGCTCGGTCCCGCTCTTCGAACTGCCCCGCTACGGCTCGCCGGAGTCGGTGTGGGAGGCGGAGGCCACGGTTTCCGGCGCCTTCGAGACCGTCAAGGAATGGAGGCAGATGGCACGCAACCATCTCTTTGGATTCTTCGCATGAAAACCATCGTCATCCAGCATCGGGAGGCCGCCGCGCTCATGCCCATGGCCGGTCTGGCCGTTGACACGCCTGTGCCTGTCCACGCGGCCAGCGTGGACCGCCGTCCGTGCATCCTGCACTTCACCTACAGCACCGGCGGCGGTGGCGCGGAGTCGATGCTGGTGAATCTCGTCGAAAACACGGACACCACGCGCTTCCGCACCGTCGTGGTGGCCGTCAACGCACGCCCCTGGCCGGAGGCCGCGCACCGCCTGCATCGCGCGGGCGCGCGGCTCTACGATCTGGAGGGCACTGCCTTCTTGAAACGTGAGACGCTCTTCAAACTGCGCGCTGCCATCCATGCCGAGCGGCCGGACATCATGCAGACATGGATGCACCATGCCGATTTCGTCGGCGGCTGGGCCGCGCGCATCGCTGGTGTCAAGAAAGTGCTCTGGGGCATCCACTGCCGTGAAATCCACCGCAATCCCGAGGACTCGGCGCTCAAGACAGCCTTCTTCCGTCTTGCGCTGCGCCTCAGTTCGAAATTCATCCCCACGCATGTGATTTCGTGCTCCGCCGCCGCCATCGAGGATCATGTCAAAATGGGCTACCCGCGCCGGAAAATGCGCTGGATCCCCAATGGAATCGACGCGGAGCGATTTGTGCCCTCCGCTTCCGCGCGGGCTGCCACGCGCGCTGAGCTCGACCTGCCGGAAGACGCGCCGGTGATCGGCTACGCGGGCCGTTTTCATGAAATGAAGGATCTGGCCACCTTTTTCCGTGCCGCCGCGGAATTACAGCACCGCGTGCCGGAGGCGCATTTCGTCTTCTGCGGCGGCAGTGATGTCGAACTGGGCGCGGAGGAGCGAGAGGCCCTCGCCTTGATCCCGAACCGTTCCCAGGTGCGCTTCGTGGCCTTCCGCGCCGATCCATGGCGCCTCTATCCGGCGCTCGACATCTTCTCCCTCTCCTCCCGCACCGAGGCCTGCCCCATGACGATCATGGAAGCCATGGCTTGCGGCGTGCCGTGCATCACGACCGATGTCGGTGACTGCGACGCCATGCTCGACGCCGTCGGCGCGACGGTTCCCGCGCGCGATCACGCCGCGCTCGCCGCCGCGTGGGACAAAGTGCTCCAGATCGACGATGCCACGCGCGCGGAACTGGCCCGCATCTCACGGCAGCGAGTGCTGGAGCGCTTCACCGTGGCCACCGCCGCGCGTCAGTATGAGGAAACCTGGTCGCAGATGCTGGGGGTGCGCGCATGAGGCTCTTCGCTGCTGCTTTCGCTCTTTTTTCCGCCGTTTCCCTGCCGGCGAAGCCCGCGCTGTGGCTGGCGGATGGCATGACGCGCGTCGCGCGTGTCGAGAAGGCGCCGCCGCCGCGCGAGCTCACCCTCCACGCCGCGCGCGGCGAGTGGGAGCCGCTGCAGGCCGTCGTCAGCGCCACCACGCAGCAGCTCACGCGCGTCAATGTGGATGCCGTCACGCTCACGCACAGCTCCGGCGTCAGTCTGCCCGCGCCGCGGATCTATCACGAGCACTATGTGCGCGTCACGCAAAGCACGCCGATGGCACCACTGCCGCCCGGCGAGTTTCCAGACGCGCTGCTGCCGCTCGACATGCCCGCCGATCCGCCCTCCGGGGAGGGAAATCTCAACCAGCCCTTCTGGATCGACATCTTCGTGCCCTATGGCTCTCCCGCGGGCGATTACAAAGGCCACGTCAGCTTCACGCTGGCGGATGACACGCGCCTGACGGCCACATTCGGTCTCCGCGTTTGGAATTTTGATCTTCCCGTCGTCCCGCGCCTGCGCTCGTCGATGATGACCACGCCGCGCCGCGTCGCCCAGGCACACGGGCTTGTTTATGACGGCGCGCGCATCAGTCTGGAGCACGCGCAACTGCTCAATCAATACTACGACCTCCTCGCGGAGAACCGCCTCAGCATCGACCAGGTCCACGGCGCGCTGCCGGAGCCGGACGGCAGGCTCAACGAGGAAAAAATCGAGCGCGCGCTGCGGAAACATCTCCTCCACCGCCACGCCAGCACGATCAGCATTCCCATCTGGCCGGACTGGCCCTTTAAAGACCCGCTGGGCGCGGATCGCGAGGCCGCGATGAAGCATGTGGCCGCCTACGCGAAGATCCTCGACAAAATCCACTGCGCCGGCCGCGGCTACGTCATCATGGGCGACCTCGACGAGCCAAACGACGCCGATGCCTATGCCACCGTGCGCCGTTGGGGCGAGTTCTTCAACGAAGTGGAGCAAAAGCACGGCGTGCGCGTGCCGTTGCTCGTCACGGAGCAGCCCGCGCCGGAAAAAGCCGCCTGGGGAAACCTCCACGGCGCGGTGGACATCTGGTCTGTGCTCATGGGGGATGTGTGGAAGGACATGGAGTGGGCCGGCGGCAGCCACGACATCGCCTTCCGCCGGAAGAAGGGCGATGAGGTCTGGGCCTACGCGGCGCTTGTGCAGATGCCGGACGAGTGGGACCGCTCGCACGGCAGTCCGCGGGTGCTCAAGCACAGTCATCCGCCGGTGTGGTGCACGGATTTTCCCGCGATCAACCACCGCATCGCCCCGTGGCTCTTCCTGCGCCACGGCATCACTGGCTTCACCTACTGGGACACACTGTATTATGTCGATGGCCTCGATGTGTGGCATGACGCCGGCACCTTCCACATTGCCGGCGACCAGATCTACAATGGCGACGGTCTTTTCATCTACCCGGCCACCAAGAAGAATCACGGTCGTGACGCGCCAGTGGCCTCGATCCGCCTGAAATGGCTGCGGGAGAGCATCGACGACTATGATTACCTCATGCTCGCGCGCGAGCTGGGACTCGACGAGCAGACGCGTGCGATCATCGACACCTTCGCGCGTGGATTTGGCGACTGGGATGACAATCTGCCCGCGCTGCACGACGCGCGGCTGCAAATCGCCCGCCTTGTCGAAAAAGCCACCGTGCGCCGCCAGACCGCGAGTGTGCAGAAAGGAGGCGCGCCGTGAGTTTGATCGCTGAGATGCCCAAACCGCCCGCGCCGCTGCACCCGATGCCGCGCCAGCCCTTTCGCCGTCGTCGCACGCCGCTTACGCTCGACATCGTGCGCACGCAGGAGGACTTCCTGGCGCTGAACACCTGGTGGGACGCGCTGGTGGACCAGTGCGAGATGCGCTCGCCCTTCCTGCGCTGGGATTACATGTGCCTGTGGTGGAGCGAGTGCCGTGAAAACGACGCGCGCCTCGCTGTCGGTGTGCTGCGGGACGCCGAGGGCGTGCCGCTGGCCATCGCGCCGCTCATGCTCACCTCTGTGCGGGACGCCGGACGCCGCTGCCTGCGCCATCTGAGCTTCCTCGCCGGGCTCGGCCACGCACATGGCGAGCGGCTCGACTTCATCGTGCCCGCCGGCGAGGAAGGCGAACTCACGCCGCGTCTCTGCCGTGTGTTCGACCTCCTGCGCGATGAATGCGACACCGTGAGGCTGAATCATCTGCCGGAGGAGTCGCCGAACACGCCGCACATCCGCGCGGCTTTGGAGGAGCACTTTGACCGCGCCTGTGTGCTGAACCGGCATGCCAGCCGTTTCATCCGCCTGCCGGCGTCGTGGGAGGCCTATGAAAAGCGGCATACGTCGGACTGGCGCAGCAAGCTGCGCCGCCGCTGCAAGGCATTCATCCACGAGCACGCTGGCAGCGTGGCGCTGGGCGGCGTGGACCTCACCATCCAGCAGTCGCTCGACGAATTGCACCGCCTGCATCTGATGCAATGGCCGGAAGGCGTGAGTTCCTTCCTCACGGAGGTCTCGTGGCGTTTTCACCAGCGCCTGGCCCGGCGCTGGATGCCGGACCAGCACGCTGTCATGCCCATGCTGGCCTCGGACGGGCGCGTTGTCGCCGCGATGTACGGATTCATCGAGCGCGGCGAGTTCTTCCAGTATCAGATGGGCTGGGACCAGGACTTTTCGCGCCTGTCCATCGGCCGTCTCGTCATCCGCTGGTGCATCGACTACACGATCCAGCGCGGCCTTGTGGTGCATGACATGCTGCCAGGCGACTACCAGTATAAAAAGCAGTGGTGCGAGTCCTCGCGCTGGCTGCTCGACCTGGAGGCGCACAATCCGCGCAGTTGGAAGGCGCGCGCTTTCCACGCGCTCCGCGCCGCGCGCCGCATGCTGCCGCGCGGACCGAACCCGCCTCACGATCCCATCCAGTCATGAAAGTCGTCGTCCTCACAGCTGATGCGAACACGCTCCTCTACCACCGCGGCGATCTGATCCGTGATCTCGCCGCGCATGGCTGCGAGGTCGTCACCAGCGCCGCGGAGGACTATGAGCATGTGCGGGAGTTTGTGGCGTCTGTCGGCGGGAGGCACCGCGCCATCCGCATGGTGCGTTCCCGCATCAATCCGCGCCGCGATCTCGACACCTGGACGGACATGTGGCGTCTCTTTCGCTCCGAGAAGCCGGACGCCCTCTTCGCCTACACCATCAAGAGCGTGCTGTACGGCTGCCCGGTCGCGCGGCTGGCCGGCGTGCCGAAAATCTACGCCTTGCTGCCCGGCCTCGGCTTTACCTTCGTGCCGCCGGTGACATGGAGGCAGAAAATCACGTCGGCCATATCCAAGGCGCTGCACCGCTTTGCATTGCGCTGCGCGGATGTCATCTTCATGCAGAACGAGGACGACCGGCGGCTCTTCACGGAGCTGCACTTGCTGCCGAAGGGCGTGCCAGTGCATGTCACCGCCGGCAGTGGCGTGAACCTCGACGAGTTCCCGCATGTGCCCGTCACCGAAGAGCCGAAAACCGTGCGTTTCTGCCTCGTGAGCCGTCTGCTCATCAGCAAGGGCGTGCGTGTCTTTGCCGAGGCGGCGAAACGCATCCGCGCGCGCTTTTCAAACGCGGAATTCCATCTGATCGGCCCGTTTGATCCCAATCCGAACCGCGTGGACGAGTCGGAGGTCGCGCAGTGGGTGGCGGAGGGCACGCTCACGCATCACGGCATGGTCCGGGATGTGGCCGGCCTGCTGAAGACGATGCATGTTTTCTGCCTGCCGACGTGGTACCGCGAAGGCGTGCCGCATGCGACGCTCGAGGCCCTCGCCACGGGGCGCGCGGTCATCACAACGAATTCGGTCGGTGCGAAGGAATGCGTGAAACTGACCGGGAAAGGCGAAAAGCAGCGCCAAAACGCCGAAACGCTCATGGAGGGTGAAAACGGCTTCTTGTGCGCACCGCATGACATCGACGCCGTGGAGGCCGCGATGGCGTTTTATCTCGAAAATCCCGCCCAGATCGCCTTCCACGGGCAAAGCAGCCGCCAGCTGGCCGCGGATGTCTTCGATGTCCGTCTCGTCAACGACATCATTCTCCGCGCGATGCATCTCAAGGGCTCCCCGCCCCTCACTTCTCACTTTTCACCTCTCACCGGGCTCTCCGTCCTGCGCTCCTAGCCCTCCGCCACATGGCCCTCCCTTACAACGTTCCAGGATACCCGCAGCAGCCCGGCTTCAGCGCCGCGCTGGCGCTGGTGCCCGGGCGTTCGCTCATGCCGGCGGCGCCGGCTGCGATGCTCCAGCCGGCCCCGGTGGCGTATCCAGGTGTTTCGCCGGTGTTCGATCCGCATGCCTTTCTCCCGCCGATGAAGCCGGGCGAGTTCGATGTGCAGCCGCTTATCAGCATCAGTGACCTGATCGGTTACATCCGCCGCGGATGGCTGCTGGGTGCGCTGGTGGGCCTGATGCTCGGCATGGCGGCCTTTGCCTACCTCGGGATGGGCATGAAGATTTATCAGGCGGAGTCGCAGTTGCTGCTGAGGCTCCAGGGGGACAACCCCTTCGCCATGGAGGGGCTCTCCGGCAGCATCCTGTCCGATTTGAGCGCGCCGATGCTCATCAACAACCACCGCACGGAGATGACCTCCCGGCGTTACATGGAGTACTTTGCGGATCATTATCCTGCGCAGGCCGTGCAGCTCATCGCAAAGCGCGAATCGGAGACGCTCGGACGCAAGGATCAACTGCTCAAGGCCATCGGCCTCTACAGGGCCGGTGAGCCGAATCCCGCGCGCGAGACCTTCATCGACATGCTGTCGAGCAACGTGGTCGTGGAGCCGCTGAAGGAGTCCCATGTCCTGCGCGTGCAGGTGCGGGATCGTGACGCGGGGCTGGCCGCCGACATCGCCAACCGCTACGTCGGGCTTTACATCGAGTACATCGCGGACAACGAGGCGCAGCGCAGCCGGGATGCCTCCAGCTACCTCGAAGCCGAGTCGCGTGAGGCCTACAAGCGCGTGCGCGAGGCGGAGGAGAAACTGGCCGGGTACCGCAAGGCCAACGGCATCCTGGAGGATGTGGAGACGAAGGACGTGAGCACGGAGCGCGTGCGCCAGCTCAATCTGGCGCTCACCGAGGCGCGCGTGCGGCTCTCACGCGCGCAGAATGACGAGCAGTCCCTCAATGCCGCTCTCCAGGGCGGGCGCAGCCTGCTGGATGTGAAGCTCGTGGCTGAAAACGCGACCGTGGCGGACACGCGCAAGCAGCTCGACGCCAAGGTGGCACAGCGTGCCTCGCTCACGCAGCTCGGCCGCCGTCATCCGGCGATGATCGCGCTCAACAGCGAGATCGACGCCCTGCAGCAGTCGCTCGACAAGGCGGTGAAGTCCGTTGTGTTCATGATCCAGGAGGAGGCGAAGACACAGCAGCGCCAGGTGCAGGACATCGAAGGCCAGCTCGCCGCCGCGCAGGGCACTGCCGTGGACGCGGGCGGGCGCAATGTGCAGTATGCCCAGCTTCGCGAGGAGCTGCGCAAGCAGCGCGAGTGGTATGAGAAGATCGAACAGCGCCGCAACGCGGCGGATTTGACCGGCAAGTTCCGCGACAGCGGCCTGCTGCGCGTGGCGGACCGCGCGGTGCCGCCAGAAAAGCCGGTGAAGCCGAACAAGGTCATGGCGGCGCTGGCCTCCTCCATGCTTTTCGGCCTCTCGCTCATCGGCCTGCCGGTGGGCTGGGGATTGTTTGACGATCATGTGCGCAAGCACCTGCGCGCGAAGGCCGCGCAGCCGCGGACGCACGAGGAGGAGCTCGCGATGCGCGGCACCTCCTGGACCATGCCTCCGCAGCAACAGGCGGCCACGACCGCCCTGCAGCCGGTGCCGGTGACCACGCCGTTCAGCGTGGCACCCGCCGCCCCGCCGCCGGCGCCGTCCTTCTACGCGCCCTCCATGCCGCGCAGCACGGGGCTGCTGAAGCCTGCGGAGGGCGATGCCACCACCATCGCACAACTTCCCTACGTTCATGCCAGCACGCCGGAGGCCATGCTGACACAGCTCCTCAAGCCGGAGCCCACCGGTGCGAGCGGCGCGCTGCACCAGCTCACCGCCACGCTGGAGCGCCACGCCTATGCGCGCGGAGTCACCGGAGGCATCATTTTGATCACCAGCGCGGAGCCGCGGGAGGGCAAGACGGTCGTCTCCGCCGCGCTGGCGGCCGCGTTCTGCCATCAAGGCCGCAGCGTCTTCATGATGGAGTGCAATCCCGCCTCCCCGGCGCTGCACGAGTGGTTCCCGCGTTCTCGCGGCGAGGGTGCTTGGGCGCAGGACATCGAAGGTCTGCGCTACAGCCACACCAATCTCTTCCTGCTGCCCGGCCGCGACCTGCCCGCGCACGCCACCAACGAGCTGCTCGACGGCTACCGCACCTGGATCGAGCGCGCGCGTTCGAAAGTGGACTGGATCATCCTCGATGCCTCGCCGCTGCTCAAAAACTTCGCCAACGTGGCCCCCCTCGCGCCGCTGGCCACGGATGTCCTGATCGTCAACAACCCGGCGCTCACGACGCCTGCGAAGCTGCGTGCCGCTGTCGCCCTTTTGCAGCCCATGATGTCGTCCAGCGCGCTGCGCGGCATGGTGGTGAATGCGGTGTGATCAATCTGATGTGGACTGGATCACCCGCGCGCCGCGCTGCCAGGTGAAATAGGACCACACCCAGTGCAGGAAGACGGAGGCGCGGTTCCGCATGCCCATGAGGAAGAGCAGATGAACAAAAAGCCACATCAGCCACGCCAGGAATCCGCGCACCTGCATGCCCGCAAAGCTGGCCACTGCCGCGCTGCGGCCGATCGTGGCCATGCTGCCTTTGTCCCAGTAGCCAAACGCAGGACGTGAATCACCCAACGGCTCGTTTTGGATCGTCTGCGCGATGAATTGCCCCATTTGAATGGCCGCGGGACACACGCCGGGCACGCGCACGCCGTTTTTATCCGTCAGGCTCACGATGTCTCCGGCGGCGAAGACCTCGGGATGGCCGGGCAGGCTCAAATCCGGCCGAACCTCGATGCGGCCGCCGCGATCCAGCGGAATGCCCGCCAGCGTGCGGGTGACCTCGCTGGCTTCCACGCCCGCGCCCCACACGACGAGGTCGGATTCGATGCGCTGGCCGCCTGCGAGCACAAAACCCGCGCCCACATCCTGAACCGGGCAGTTGAGATGCACGGTGACGCCCATGCGTTCGAGGCGCTTGCGAGTGTATTCGGGCAAATCACCGGGAAACATCGGCAGGAGCTTCGGACCGGCCTCGATGAGGTGCACACGTGCCCGCGCGGGATCGATGCGCCGGAAGTCGTTCTTGAGCACGACCTGGGCAAGTTCCGCGAGCGAACCCGCCATTTCAACGCCTGTGGGACCACCGCCGACCACGACCATGGTGAGCAATCGTTCGATTTCCGCCGGATCGTCAGACGATTCGGCTTTTTCAAAGGCCAGCAGCACCTTTTTGCGGATCGCCATCGCATCATCGAGGCTCTTGAGGCCCAGCGTGTGCTCCGCCCAGGCCGTGCGGCCGAAAAAGCTTGTCTTCGCGCCCAGCGCGATCACGAGGAAGTCGTAATGGAGCACGCGGTCCTTCAGATGCACCTGCCGCGCGTCGAGATCGATACGCGTGACCTCGTTCATGATCGTCGTCACGTTTTTCCGCTCCGAAAGGATGGAGCGCAAAGGCTGCGCGATCTCGGTCATCGCCAGCCCGCCGGTGGCGACCTGATAGAGCAGCGGCTGGAAAAGGTGATGATTCCAGCGATCCACCAGAGTCACCCGAAAGCGTTCGTCATGAAGTCCTTTCGCACAAGCGAGGCCGGCAAAGCCGCCACCGAGGATGATGATGTGCCTGGAGATGGTGCGAGCAGTGCTGGAGGGCATGAGCCACACTCGTGCGGGATGGTCGGGGCGTCCAGTCCCGGGGAGAGACGCCATCCAGGGCATTTGCATGGTGGCGCGTCCCGTCCATCACTGCGCGTGATGAAAAGCCTGATCTCCGTCATGGCCACGGTGCTGCAGGACCGCACCAGTCGTACCAAGCTGCGGTCGCTGCTGCGTTTGCTGGGCATTCTGGCCGCCCTGGTGGTGGTGTTTACCGTGTTATTTCATGTCTTGATGGCGCGGGAGGGGCAGGAGCACTCCTGGATCACCGGGATTTACTGGACGCTCACGGTGATGACGACGCTGGGCTTCGGGGACATCACCTTCAGCGGCGATCTGGGCCGCTTTTTCTCCGTGGTGGTGCTGCTGACCGGCGTGATCTTCATGCTGGTGCTGCTGCCGTTCACCTTCATCGAGTTCTTCTACGCGCCGTGGATGCGCGCACAGGCGGCGGCGCGCGCGCCGCGGGAACTGCCGCCGGACACGCGGCAGCATGTGATCCTGACGGCATATGACCCGGTCACCGCGACACTGATCCCGATGCTGGAACGTTACGGGCATCCTTATGTGGTGCTTTGCCCGGCCGTGGCGGAGGCGTTGGAACTGGCGGACCGGGAGCTGCGGGTGGCGGTGGGTGATCTCGACGACCCGGAGACCTACCGCAAGCTGCGGCTGGAGCAGGCTTCCATGCTGGTGACCACGCGGTCGGACGCGGTGAACACAAACGTGACCTTCACCGCGCGGGAGCTGGCGGCGCACATGCCGATCGTGGCGTCCGCAGGCAGTGACCCGGCGCGAGATGTGCTGGAACTGGCCGGCGTCACCCAGGTGATGCGGCTGGAAGAGCTGATGGGGCAGGCGCTGGCGCGGCGGGTGAGCATCCGTGACTCGGACGCCCATGTTATCGGGCGGCTGGAGGGGCTGGTGATCGCGGAGGCCTCCGCGGCGGGCACCAGCCTGGCGGGGCTGCGCTTGGCGGACAGCCAGATCCGCGCGCGCACGGGGGTGAGTGTCATCGGCACCTGGGAGAAGGGCAGCCTGGCGCTGGCACCGCCCGATTTGATGATCACAGACCGGACGATTTTCGTGTTGGCAGGTACGGAGGCGCAGATCGAGGCGTTCAACGCCACCTTTACCACGCACGCGAAGGAGAAACCGCGGGTGGTCATCGTGGGAGGCGGGCGCGTGGGGCGCGCGACCTACCGCGCGCTGCAGGAACTGGGCGTGTGCTCCACTGTCTTGATCGAAAAGTGCGCGGACCGTGTGAAGGACATGCCCGGGGTCATCGTGGGAGACGCCATGGACATGGCGGTGCTCAAACAGGCCGCGGCGCGGGAGGCCACCACGCTCATCATCACCACGCATGACGACGACATGAATGTGGCGCTCACCATTTTCTTCCGCCGGCTGCGCAGCTCGTGGCAGATCCTCACGCGTGCCACGCTGGACCGGAACGTGGCCACGCTGTTGCGCGCGGGGGCGGACCTGGTGCTGTCTTATGCCTCGATGGGCGCGAACACGCTGCTCAATGTCCTGCGCGGCTCGGACCATCTGCTGCTGGCGGAGGGGGTGAACGTGTTCCCGGCGGAGATTCCCCCTTCCATGGGGGGCAGGACGCTGGCGGAGCTGCAAGTGCGCTCCGAGACGGGGTGCAGCATCATTGCCGTGGAAAGCGGCGGGCAGCGCGTGGTCAATCCGCCGGCTGGTCACCGGCTGCCAGTGCAAGGCCGCATTTTCCTCGTGGGTACCATCCAGGCGGAGGAGCGCTTCCTGCGCCGCTTCAGGCCCGCGATGCAACCTGGAGGCCGGCGCAGGAAGCAGCGGGCGGCTTGACGGAGGCGCTCATGGCCGGGTGATAAAGGAGGCGCGGAAGGGTTTCAGGAGCGGCTGCGTGCTCACATCGAGGCCGGAAGGGTGCTGGAACCAGCGGTTTTGTGAGTCCAGAAGGTAGTTTTGATAGCCGGAGGCAGCGGGATCGGTGTCCCCGTCCCAGAGGCGCAGGCGTGTGCCGCTGGAGTGGTTTTGATAGGCGGGTGTTTGCGGCAGCGCGCTGCCAGAGCCGCGCAGCGAGGTGCCCGGGGCTGAGGGAACGTGTTGCGGAGTGGTGCGCAACTCTCCGAAGAGCGTGACGACGGCGGACTGGCCGCGGATTTGCAGCAGCATTCCTTCATGCGGAGGAATGACACGGTCTGCGGTGTCGGCGAGCGTCGCATCCCCCTCACGCACCCATTTGGAGGACAAGCCGTCGTTGTAGAGCCAATGGACGCGGAAGGTGTTGGCAGAGGAGTCAAAGAACAGGACGCGATCCGCCTGCGCGGGATCCGTGGCGCCGGTGAGCGTGTGCGCAGGGATCAGCGCGCCCAGCGTGTGGTGCGGCCGCACGGCCACGCGCGCTCCGGCGAGCGCCGCCGGAGGCTCCTCCTTGAAAGTGAGGGTGTTACCAGTGGATTTGGCGGTGTCGATGTCGAGCGTGGTGCCTGCCTGCGGACCCGACAGGACCTCGAGGAAGTAGGAGCGGCCGGTTTCGAAGCTGGAGTGGATGGAGAGGCCGCCATTGGGGATGACGGCGGTGGCCCCGTTCACCGTTTCGACCCGACCGGTGAACACAGCCGGGCGCAGAAGCGGCATGGAGAGCGTCTGGCGGCCGGGCAGGGCGTCGAGCGTGGTGGAGACGTGGATCGCACTGGTGGTGGCCGTCTCGGCGGTACCGTCGAGATCGGCATCAAGCAGCACGCGGAGCCTTGTGAAGGCGGTTCCAGACGGGAGGCCACTGTAGCTGGCGTTGGTGGTGCCGTCGTTGTTCACGGTGAGGCGCGGGGCTTTGGAAAGAGTCTTCCAGGTGCCCAAATCGGCGCTGGTTTCGATCTGGTAGCGGATGTCGCGCGGGGCAGGCGTGGGGCGGGTCAAAACAGCCTCCACAAGGCCGGTGGTGGAGTTTCGCACCAGGCGGAGACGCGTGGCATGGTGGCCGTGGTCCGCAGGCGTGCCGAGCGCGTATTCGAGGAGATTGGTGAGGCCGTCTGCATCCGTGTCGGCCAGCGGATCGAGGTTGTGCGTGTTCCAGGCGGCAAAGGTGCCGGACTGGGCGGAAATGGGTTCATTTGAATGGCTGCTTGTCAGATCGTTGCTCATGGTGCTGGCGAGAGGTGAGCCGCCTGAGAGGACGAATCCAAAGTCGATGGTCATGAGGCCGGAGGAGTCGGCGATGTCGTCCATGAAGGCCTCGTAACCGTTTTCGCCAGAGCTCTGCGTGGAACTGGTATTCACCGGCAGGGAACCATAACCGAGGTTGATAAAACCGGTACGAAGACCGTCCACCTGGAGATTCGAGTTATCGAGACCGTTTTCATCCAGGCGGTCGTCGAGCAAGGTGTCAGCCAGGCTGGCGGTGCCACCATCACCGGTAATCGAGACAAGCCCGTTCAGCGGCGCGCCGTTGGCGAACATTTCAGCGGGGATGTGAACGTAATACGCCGCCGGAGACTGCGCGTAAAGCATGTAGGTGCCGTTGGGCGCGGTGACCGCCTCGGAGACCGGCGTGGCAGTGACGGGCTGGCTGGCCTGGAAGAGGCGCACGGTGACGCCGGACATGGGCTGGTCGATGCCGGGATCAAAGGTGTTGTTTCCATTCACGTCACGGAACACGAGATTGCCGACCATCATGGCCTTCGGCTTGAAGCCGAGGTCCTTCGTGAGGTCGATGTTGGCATCCTCATCATTATCCGTGGCACCCATGTAGCCAGGCTCGTGACCGTTGGCGTCCACGGGCATGGCACCGGGCAGGACATCGCCGCTGATCTCCGTGGAGACACCCGTGATCTCCGGACTGGAGGCGGGCAGGGCGTTTTGATTCTGGTTGTCGTCAAAGCCGTTGGCGGTGAGCGCGGTGGGCACGAGGTAGTCGAGCGGCGCGCCGGCGGCGAACTGGGACGCGGGCACGTGCAGGAAGTAGCGGTGGGGGGTGACGGCGGGCGGCGCGTAAAGCAGGAAACTGCCGTCCGTGGCGGTGGTGGTGCTGGCGAGCGTGGTGACCGCGCCGCCGGCTGTGTTGAGGTGGCGCAGCTCGACGGTGACGCCCGGGATGCCCACGTCCACACCCGGCTGGAATTTGCCGTCCGCGTTGTTGTCCCGGAAGACGAGGTTGCCCGCGCCCATGCGGGTGGCGAAGCCGAAATCGATGGTGAGATCGGTCATGTTGTCCCCGGTGGCGTCGTCGCTGTCACCTTGGAAGCCGCTTTCCGCGCCGCCGGTGGGCGCGGCGAATTCGGTGAGCGTGACCGGGGCGGAGTCGATGCCGATCTCGTGCGGATTTTGCACATCGAGGCCGTTTTCGCCTGTGTTGTCATCCGACGGCACGGACTCGGTGCCACGCAGGGACATCATGCGGAAGAGCGGGCCGGGCGCGCCGCTCCGG
Source organism: Verrucomicrobiaceae bacterium (assembly GCA_015075365.1). GTDB lineage: Bacteria > Verrucomicrobiota > Verrucomicrobiia > Verrucomicrobiales > Verrucomicrobiaceae > Prosthecobacter. The sequence goes on along the minus strand of JABTUN010000001.1, from coordinate 282,816 downwards.
TGCGGTGCGGCGGCCTTGAAGTTGTCAGCGGCGATGTGGACGACGTAGGTGCCGGGGCTTAGATTGGTGAAGAGGTAGCGGCCGCTGGCGTCGGTGAAGGTGGAGCGGATGAAGTTGGCGCTGCCGGTGGCCGGGCTGCCGGAGGAGGTGGAATAGAGCAGCACCCAGACGTTGGGCACGCCTTCGCCAGGATCAGCGGCGAGGTTGTTGTTCGCATCGTGGAAGACGAGGTTGCCGATGGACATCAGTTGCAGCGGTGCGCCGCCGGTGAAGCCGAAGTCGAGGGTAAGATCCGCGTCTCCGTCGTTGAGGCTGTCCGTGGCGGCCAGGAAGCCTGTTTCGGTGCCGCCGTTCAAAGCGTCGAGAGGCTCCGTGCCGTAGTCGAGCTCGAAAAGTGTCGAGGAAACACCGGTGAGGGCTGGGTTGGCGGCATCGAGGCCGTTTTCATCCGCGTCGTCGTCCACGCCGTCATCCGCTCCAAAACCGGCGATGGAGAGGCAGCCGGCCAGCGGCCTGCCGGCGGCGAACTCACCTGCGGGGATGTGCATGAAGTACTGCCCTGCCAGGCGGGGGGTGAGCAGGAAGCTGCCGTCGCTCTGCGTGGTGGTCTCGTCCACAGGCAGCGTGGCGGGATCAGCCGGATCATCTCCAAAGCGGTAGAGGCGCACGGTGACATTCGGCACGCCGTAATCGCTGGCGGTGTAGTGTCCGTCGCCGTCGAGGTCGCGGAAGACGAGGTTGCCGGCGTGCAGCGGCTCGGCGGTGAAGCCGAGGTCGATGGTCAGATCACCGTCCGCGTCCATGAAGTCGTCTGATTCGGAGAGGTAGCCGAATTCGGTGTCCGCGGCGGTGGGGGCCATGCCGGGCAGGACAGTGAAGAAGGGGGTGCGCGCGCCATCCAGCAGCACGGAGGTCAGCGTGTAGGCGTCCTGGGCGAAGTGGTCGTCACCAGCGGTGGTGATGGGAATGTAGGTGCCGGCCGGGCGCGAGGGCACCCGGTTGTCGAGCGGTCCGCCGTTGAACTGCGAGGCGGGAATCTTGATGAAGTAACCGCCGGGGGCGATGGAGAAATTGTACACGCCATTGAAGCCGGTGGTCGTGGTCGCGGCGGGGCTGGTGGCACCCGAGGCGGTGGTCCACAACTCCACGGTGACACCGGCGATGCCCAGCTCGACGTTCGGATCAAAGATGCCGTCGTTATTGCCGTCGTCGAAGACGAGGTTGCCGATCTGCACGCTGGGCACGAAGCCGAAGTCGATCGTCAGGTCGCTGGCGGCATCATCAATGTCATCGGTGTGGCCCATGAAGCCGGCTTCCTGGCTGCCCACAGGCGAGCCAGTGGGCCCAAGGGTGAAGACCGTGCTGAGGATGCCGTCGTTCTGTGGCTGGCCGTTGTCGATGCCGTCCTCGCCGACGTGGTCATCGCCGGTTTGCACCCCGAGGACGCTGGCGTGGTTGAAGAGAGGACCGCCGGGCTGGAAGTTCGACGGCGCGACGCGGATGAAGTAGCTGCCGGGGTTCAGGCCTTCAAAAAGATAGGCTCCTGAAGCGCCTGTGCTGGTGGTGGCCAGCGGCGCGTCGAAGGGAATGACAGCGTTCATGGCGTAGAGCTCCAGCATGACGGGACTGCTGTCCGGCACGCCCTCGCCGCTGTCATGGATGCCGTTGTAGTTGGCGTCGATGAAGACCACGTTACCAACAGAGACAGAGCGGAAGAAGCCAAAGTCGATGGTGAGATCGGTGTTGTCATCGTTGATGTCGTCACTGGCGGCCTGCGCGCCCGTTTCGCCGAAGGTGTTCACCGGCTCGGTGTCCGGCTCCAGGTGGAAGGGGGCGCTCACGATGCCGTTGGCGGCCGGGAAGGCATCGTCGATGCCGTTTTCATCCACATCGTCGTCGAGGCCGTTGTCGCCGCCATCACCGACCTTGGAGGACCAGCCGGCGAGCGGTTTGCCGGTGGCAAATTCGGACGCGGGGATGAAGACCTTGTAATCGCCGGTGCCCAGACCGCTGAAGAGGTAGAATCCGCCGCCGCTGGTGGTCGTCTGCGCCAGCCAGGCAGCGCTGTGGTGGTCCGCGGACGCGTCGAAGAGCTGGATCTTCACCCCATCGACGCCTTCGCCCTCGTCGTAGGAGCCGTTGCCGTCGAGATCGCGCCAGACGAGGTTGCCCACGCCGACGGCGTTTGGATTGGTGGGCGTGAAGCCGAAGTCGATGGTGAGGTTGAAGTTGTTGTCGTCGAAATCGTCGATGTCGCCGAACAAGCCGGTTTCTCCTGAAGCGCTGGCAGGCTGCGTGTCGGTGGCGAGCGTGATGACCGGGCTGGAGATGCCGTTGACGGCCGCGGCGGGGTCGTCAATGCCGTTGTCGTTGTCCGGCGCGTCGTCATCGAGTGTGGAACCGCTGACCGTGCCGGGCAGGGACTCCATGCCATGCAGAGGACGCCCTTCCTCGAACTGCGAGGCGGGGATGTGGACGATGTACTGGCCGGAAGGCAGTGTGTCGAAGAAGTAGCGGCCGCCGCCGGAGGTCATCTGCGTGAAGAGCGCCACGCCCATGCCCGGCGTCTGGTCCGCGCGGTAGAGTTCCACGGTCACGCCATCGATGCCCTCGCCCGCGTCGGCGCGTCCGTTGCCGTTCTGGTCCGCGTACACGAGGTTGCCCACGCCGACGGGTGTTTGGAAGCCAAAGTCCACGGTGAGGTCGATGGCGGCGTCATTCTGGTTGTCCGTGCTGCCTTCGTAGCCGGTCTCACCGGTCTCGTCCGTGGGCGCGGCACCGGGATAAACGGAGACGATGAGGCTGGAGATACCGGTGACCTCCGGATCGCCGAGCGTCACGCCATCCTCACCCACATCATCGTCGCCCGCGAGGCCTTCATTGATGGAGATGCGCTGATGCAGGGGCATGCCTGCCTGGAACTGTGAGGCGGGGAGGTGAACGATGTAATTGCCCGGGCGCAGGTAGTCGAAGATGTAGCGGCCGATGGTGTCTGTCTGAGTGAAGGCCAGAGGGCTGTCGAAACCGGGCACCTGAGTGTCCGTGTACACTTCCACACGCACATCCGGGATGCCCTCGCCGAGTTCGAAGGCACCGGAGGAGTTGCTGTCGGCGAAGACGATGTTTCCGATGGCGACCGGACGGTAGAGGCCGAAGTCAATGGTCAGGTCTCCATTGGCGTCATCCGCGTCGTCCGCGGTGGCGTCAAAGCCCGTTTCCGTGGTCGAGTTCAGCGGCGCGTTGTCGCGCACGAGGCTGACGAGGCCGGTGCTGATGCCGGTGACATGCGGATTGGACGCGTCGAGGGAATCCTCGCCCACGTTGTCATCGCCGGAGGAGACGCCTTGCAGTGAGAAGAGGCCGCGCAGCGGTCCGGTGACCATGAACTCGGAGGCGGGGACATGGACGAAGTACTGGCCCTGCCAGAGATTCGAGAAGAGATACTTGCCGCCGTTGGCGGTGGTCGTTTGCGCCACAGGCAGGTTCACGCCCGGAACATCGCCCCAGCGATAAAGCTCGACGCGCGCGCCGTCCTCGCCCTCGCCGCTATCGAAGCGGCCGTTTCCGTTCGCATCGTTGAAGACAAGATTACCGATGCTCATCACGCCGGGCTCCACGAAGCCGAAATCGACCGTCATGTCGCCATTGGCGTCCACAACGTGGTCGTCAAGCTCGCCGCCGGAGCGGTTTTCGACGCCGGTGATGCCGTTGCCGGCAGGTTCGGCACCGGGGGTGAGGGTGATGAGCGGGCTGGAGACCGCGGTTTTGTTGCCGCCGGGCTGCATGCCGTTGTCATCACCATCCATCTGGTTGTCCAGTGTCGTGGTGACCGGGCTGCTGTAGCCGGAGCCGGCCAGCGGCTGGCCGTCGGCGAAGTTCCACTCAGGAATGACGACTTGATACACGCCCGGGGCCTGGCCGGAGAAGTAGTAGAGTCCGTTTGGATCGGTGAAGGTCCAGCCGATGCGCAGTTCGGCGCCGTTGGCGCTGTTGCCGTCCGCATCGCGCCACAGTTCGACGCGCACGCCTGGAATGCCGTTCTCACCGACATCGCGCACGCCGTTGGCATTGAGGTCATTCCACACCAGGGAGCCGATCGCGACGGAATCCGGCAGAGGTGCATGCGGTTTGCCAATGAAGACATCACGTGGTCCGGGCCAGATCTCATTATTCGGGCCGGGCGGGGTGGGGATGGGCACTTCAAAGACGCTGACGGTGCCGGTGGGGGCGGTGGAAGGATCCACGCGCACGAGCGCGCCGCTGATGTAGCTGGCTCCGCCGACGAGGGGCTTGCCCCAGGTGAAGCCGGAGATGAAGAGCATGCCGTCCGCCGTGTTGTATTCGATGTCGGTGGTTTCCACGATGCCTTTTCCGGCGGAGGCGATGGTGGCGACGAGTTCCGGCAGGCCGGGGGCGCCTGGATCGCTCAAATCGATGCGGAAGACCTCGCCGTCGGCACGGTTGATGCCGTAGAGGGTGTTTTGGTGGACATCAATGCCGGAGATGAGCGCGATGGGCTGGCCGCCGGGCACCATGTCCACGATTTCGGTTTCGGAGACGATGGTGTTGATGAAATCACCGGTCGTGGCGTCGTGGCGGCAGATTTCCCGCAGGTTGTTGTTTTCGATGACGATGTAGAGGTTCCCATCCGGGCCGAAATTCAGGTCCACGATGCCCTGGCGTGCCAGGAAGGTGTGAGGTGCCGGGCCCATCGGCGCGCCGGGCGTGGAGCCGCCGGGGCCCTGGAAGCGCACGATGCGGTTTCCGTTCACATCGACGACATAGAAGTTGCCATCCGGGCCGATGGCGAAGGTGGAGATCCACGAGACGGACGCGGTGCTGTTGTCGAGCACCGGGCCAAGATCCGCGCCCGCCGGGCTGATGCGGCGCAGATTGCTGGCGCCATAGTGAGCGGCGTACCAGTTTCCGTCCGGCCCCAGCTCGATGCTGTAAGGCACGTCACCCCAGTCGCCATTGCCCTGGGTGTGGCTGGTGCCAAAGGAGGAGATCAGCGCGCCTTTGTAGAGGCCGCTGGCGGCGTCGAAGGCCTGGATGCTGTCATCCTGGGTGGCGGAGACATAGACGGAGGGCGTGACGTTGAGCAGGCCGAAGTCGATCGTGTTCTCCAAATAGGTGCCGCCGGAGGTGCCGGGCTCGTTCGCGGGCGTGAGGGTGATGACCGGGCTGTAAATCGCACCCGCGCCGACCTGATGTCCGTTGTCGTCGTTGTCCACGCCGTTGTCCGCCAGCATCGTGCTGCTGCTGGAGAGCGGATGACTGGCCGGTGCCGAGGGGATGCGCGCATAGACCGTGCCCGGGGGCAGATGAGTGATGGACCATAGGCCGCCGCCGGCGGTGGTGCTGCTCCCGAGCAGATCGTCATCCACACCGCCGATACGTCCGTCCGGCCCGGTGCTCCATGCCTCGACGGTGACGCCGTCGATGCCGGGCTCGCCCGGCTCGCGCAGGCCGTTGTCGTTGGTGTCCTGCCATACGAGATTGCCCACTGTCATGCCCCGGAAGAGGCCGATGTCGATGGTATAGTCCGTGTCGGCGTCTCCGTCCTCAACCGTGGGCTCACCGGCGGTGGAGAGCGCGATGACCGGGGTGTAAACCGGCGTGCCAGGGCCGCCAGGCTGCGAGGCACCGTTGTTGTCCTGGTCCACGCCGTTGTCGAGGTTGACCGGATTGGCGGCACGAATGGCCAGCTCAGCCGGCGGCAGCACGCGGATGAAGAAGTGGCCGGGCTGGAGGTTGTCGAAATGGTACTGTCCCAGAGGTCCTGTGATGGTGCTGCGGATGAGCAGATCGCTGGCAGAGCCGCTGCCGCCGATGGCGAGGTCGCTGCCCGGATCCCACAGCTCGACGGTGACATCCTTCACGCCCGGCTCGCCATTGTCGTGGATGCCGTTGAAGTTGGAGTCATCGAAGACGATGTCGCCCAGGCTGAGGCCCTTGATGAGGATGGAGAAGGACTGGGTGACGGCGCAGTTGTTGGCGTCTGTGGCGCGCACCGTGAAGGCCGCGCTGCCATAGGTGGTGGGAACGCCCGAAATGAGGCCGCTGGCATCCATCGTGAGCCCGGCGGGCGGGGCACCGGCGATGATCTGCCAGGTGTAGGGCGCGGCACCGCCGCTGGTGGTGAGCTGCTGGCTGTAGGGCGCGGACCTGTAGCCGTCGGGCAGGGAGGAGGGCGTGATGGAGATGGACGGGCAGTTGAGCGTGAGCGTGTAGGTGCGAGTCGCGACGCAGTTGAAGGCATCACGCGCCTCAAGGGTGAAGGAGGCCGTGGTGGCCTGTGTCGGCGTCCCGGAGAGGATGCCGTTCGTGCTCAGAGACAGGCCGGGTGGCAGCGTGCCGCTGATGCGGCTCCAGAGATAGGGCGCGGTGCCGCCGCTGGCGGTCAGCGTCTGCGAGTACGCGGTGCCAACGACGCCGTTTGCGAATGTCGAGGGCGAGATGGTCATGCCAGGGCAGACGACGCTCAGCGTGTAGCCTTGGGTGCCGGGGCAGCCGCCGTCCGCGTCGAGGGCCTGGATGGTGAAGGAGTAGGTTCCCGGTGCGGCGGTGGTGGTGCCGCTGAGAAGCCCCGCGGTGGTGAGCGTGAGCCCGGCGGGGAAGCTGCCGGTCATCTTGCTGAAGGTATAGGGGGCGGTGCCGCCCGAGGCGGAGAGTTGCTGCGAGTAGGCAGCGTTGCGCACCGCGTCTGGAAGCGTCGTGGGTGTGATGAAGATCGGCGGGCAGTCCACCGTGACCGTGTAACGTGTCACCTTGGAGCAGTTCTCGGCATCGGTGACGCGGATGTCCACGATGGCGCTGCCGAGTGCCTGCGGTGTGCCGCTGATCACTCCCCCGCTGGAGAGCACAAGACCGTTCGGCAGCACCCCGGAGGCGATGGTCCAGGTGTAGGGTGCCACACCTCCGGAGACGCCAAGATTCTGGCTGTAGGCGGCATACTGCACGGCATTGGGCAGCGTGGCCGGTGTTACGATGAAGTCCGGGCAGCCGATGGTGATGCTGAGCGCCTGGGTGGAGCTGCAGTTCACCGCGTCCGTGGCGCGCGCGGTGAAATTGTAGGTGGCAGGGGGGGCGGTTGGCGTGCCGGAGATGACACCGCCCGTGCTCAGGCTCAGTCCGGCGGGCAGCGCGCCGCCGGCGAGCGTCCATTGATACGGCGCGGTGCCGCCGGACGCGTTCAGAGTCTGGTCAGGATAGAGCACGCCCTTGGTGGCGGTCGGGAAGGCCGGTGCGCTGATGCTGATGGCCGGGCAGTTGACGACGATGGCGACATTGCGCGTGGTCTGGCATCCATTCGTGTCGGTGACGGTGAGGTTGATGTTGTAGGCACCGGGTGCGCTGGTGGGCGTGCCGCTGAGGATGCCGCCGCTGCTCAAGGACATGCCGGAGGGCGGCGTGCCGGTGAAGCTCCAGGTGTAGGGGGCGGTGCCGCCGGACGCGGTGAAGGTCTGCGCCGCGTAGGAGGCGAACTGCGTGGCGGCGGGCACCGTGGCCGGGGAGATCGTGATCACAGGGCAGGTGATCTGCCAGTTGAGCGGCACGTCCACCGTGCAGCCGTTGGCATCCGTGGCGCGGATGGTAAACACGTAGGTCGCAGGCGCGCCGGTGATGGTGCCGCTGAGCACGCCGCCGCTGCTGAGGCTGATGCCGCCCGGGAAGCTGCCCGCGCTGCGGCTGTAAGTGTAGGGAGCCGCACCTCCGGTCGTGGTGAAGGTCTGGGAGAAGACCGTGCCCTGCTGCGTGGCGGACAGGGAGGTGGGGGAGAGGACCAGCGCGGGGCAGGTGACATTCAGCGTCATGGCCTGGGTGACCACGCAGCCGGAGGAGTCCACCGCACGGACGGTGAAATTGTAGGCGGCAGGCGCGGCGGTGACATTCGAGGAACTCAGCACCCCGGCGGATGACAGCGTCATGCCCGCAGGCAGCGCGCCACTGCTCACCGACCAGGCATAGGGCGAGTTGCCGCCGGTGGCCGTGAAGGTGGCGCTGTAGCTGCCAGCCTTCGTGGCATCCGGCAGCGTGGCGGGGCTGATGGTGATGACCGGGCAGGAGCGCAGGCCGAAGTCGATGGTGTTCTCACTGTTGGTGATGCCGGTGGAGCCGGGTTCGCCGCCGGGCGTGAGCGTGAAGACCATCGAGTGGACGATGGAACCCGCGCCGCCGGGCTGCACGCCATTGTTGTCGTTGTTCACCCCATTGTCACTGGTGACAGCCGTGTCGGACACGAGCGAGCGCGAGGCCGGGGGCGTGATGCGCACATAATGGCCGCCACCGGAGTACACTTTGAAGCTGTAGAGGCCGCTGCTGTTGGTGGAGGTCGTCTGCAGCACGGTGTCCGCGTCCGCGCCGCTGCCGCCGACGGCGTTGTTCGCGCCGGGATGCATCAGCTCCACCTGCACGCCGCTGATGCCGTTCTCGCCAGTGTCACGCAGGCCGTTGTTGTTGGCGTCGTTCCACACGAGGTCACCCACGGTGATGCCGGTGAAGAGGCCGAAGTCGAGCGTGTTGTTACCGCTCGTACCGTCACCATCCACCGCGGATCCAGGTTCCGCGCCGACGGCAAGGTCCACGCAGGGGCCGTAGATCAAGGTGCCGGGGCCACCCGGTTGAATGCCATTGTTGTCGTTGTCGATGTCGTCGTCAGCCGTGGAGGCCACCGCGCTGGCGGCAGGATGTGACAGCGGGGTCGTCATCGTGATGAAGTATTTGCCAGGGACGAGGTTCGGGAAGTTGAACAGGCCTGTGCTGGTCGTCACCACACCGGAGCCGATCTGCGTGTCCGCGTCCGCGCCCGTGCCGCCGGGCATGTTGTCAGCACCCGGATTGTAAACGCGCACGGTGGCGCCGCTGACGCCGGCGGACTCGGTGGCGTCTTTCAGGCCGTTGTTGTTCACGTCGGACCACACGATGCCGCCGAGGTTTACCCATGAGGAAGTGGCGCATGGCTCGGTGACGATGGTGAAGACACCCGCCGGATCGGTGTCGAAGGAACCCTCCGTGTCCGCCGATGGCGTGTAGGTGAGGGATGTGAGGCAGCCTGCGGCGTCGTAGGACGGCGCGGAGTCGAGGTCGATGTGGCGCAGGCTGAGGCCCGCGTTGTCACCATATTGCGTGCCCTGCCAGGTGAGCGGATCGACGCCGATGCCGGCCCAGTTCGAGCCGTTGTTCACGCGCGAGAGGTCGATGACAAACTCGAAGCGCACCGGCACGCCGCTGTCCGTCACCCGCATCTGGAGCACGTCTCCCGCCGTGGTGCTGCCGGGCGCGGTGGAGACGAGAATGTTAGCCGCGTTCTGCCAGCTCTGCGCGCCCAGCGCGGGGTCAAAACGGTAGATGGTGATCCGCGGCGCGGCGCGGTTGAAGCCGTCGAAGTAGATGACGGCATGCTCCGCACTGCGCGGATTGGAGCCGGTGCTCACCAGCAGCGCCAGCGCATCGACTTTTTTCCCGGCTGCCTGCTGGAAGGTGGCGTCGAGCTTCAGACGGGTGAGCGCGGCGTCATAGACGAGATCCAGGTGGCTCACCGGCGCGATGTTGCCCGCGTAGGCAAAGTCATAAGGCTGCGCGGGTGTCCAGTCCGTGGCCGCCTCCAGCAGCGTGCCGTCCAGCGCGCTGTCGGCCAGGATGAAGTGGTAGCAGCCCGTGGCGGTGGGTCCGCTGGCCTTGAAGCCGAAGTCGATGGTCATGTCGCCATTTGGATCGTCGCCATCGTCGAGGGTGGCGAAGGCCCCGGTTTCAGAGACGCTGTTCAGCGGCTCCTGGTCGTCCCGCAGGGTGATGAGCGCGCTGGAGATGCCATTGAGGGCAGGGAAGGCATTGTCGATGCCGTTGTCACCGCTGACGTTGTCATCATCCAGGCCATCGTCACCCGGGTCGGCGGGGGAGATGGACAGGGTGCTGACCAGCGGCCTGCCGCTGGCGAACTCGGAGGCCGGAATGCGCACATAATATGACCCGGGCAGCACATTGGTGAAAATGTATCGTCCGCGTGTGCTGGAGCCGGTGCTCGTCGTGGTGCTGCGCACGAACACACCACTGCTGTCCAGCAACTCCACACGCACGCCGCCAACGCCCTCGCCGCTGTCGTAGCGGCCGTTCCCGTTGCCGTCCTTGAACACCATGTTGCCGATGCTGTTGAAGGTGGGTCGCAGGCCGAAGTCGATGGTGGTGTCCGCGTTGCCGCCGAAGGGTGCCAGCAGGTTGCCAGGCTCCGTCAGCGCGGAGAGATTGATGATGGGCGAGTAGATCGGCGCACCGCTGGCGGACTGGGTGACGCCGTTGTTGTCGTTGTCGATGCCGTTGTCACCGCTGCTGCCGCTGCTGCTGCGCCGCGGATGCGTGATGGGCGGCGTGACCTTGACATAGTAGCGGCCGGCGGACAGTCCGGAGAAGCTGTAGAGGCCGTCCGCGGCGGTGGTGAGCGTGGAGCCCATCTTCACATCGTCGCCGTTGTTCACCGTCGTGTCCATGGAGCGGAACAGCTCCACCTGCGCGCCTTCGACACCGGTTTCGCCCGATCCAGGCTCAAACTGGCCGTTGTTGTTGTTGTCGGAGAAAATCTGGTTGCCGATGACAAGGGAGGCGCTGAAACCAAAATCGATGCTCATCTCCTGGTTGCTCGTGCCCGCGGGGCCGGGCTCGCTGTTGTAGGCCAGGTTGATCACCGGGCTGCGCACGGGCGTGCCTGTGCCGCCGGGCTGGAGTCCGTTGTTGTCGTTGTCCTCGCCGTTGTCGTTCGGGTCGGCGGGGGAGGACAGCGGCCATTCGGGGTTGGGAGACGGGATGCGGACGAAATACTGTCCTGCAGGCAGTCCGTAGAAGAGATAATAGCCATTTGCGTCGGTCTGGGTGACGCTCACGGATTCGTCGTCGGCGGTGTCCGGCAGATTGTCCGCGCCGGGACGCCACAGCTCCATGGTGAGGCCGGGCAGGCCGGGTTCGCGCGGGTTTTTGATGCCGTTGGCGTTGGTGTCCGCCCACACATAGTCGCCGATGGAGAGCGTGGCGGGATCGCAGGTGGCCTGGCCTTCGAGCAGGATGTTGTCAAAGTCGATGTAGCCGCTGCCGTCACCACCCCAGAGGTAGAGTTCGAGCAGGAAAGACTTCCCGGCCATCTCGGAGCCCGTGGGCAGCGCGGTGGCTCCGTTGAGGAAGTTGTTCCACGTCAGGTTCATCGAGTACCAGGAGCCGGTGGCATTGAGCGTGAAGGTGCTGGTGGTCACCGTGCGCACGGTGGCACCGTCATTCCATGACAGCAGCGCCTTGCCCATCACCGGGGAGGTGCTGCCCACGCGGAACACGTCGAACATCAGCTTGCCGATGTAGCCGGTCGCGGTCGGGTCCATGTAAAACCGTGTCCACAGGCTGTCGCGGCGCTGGATCAGGTCCATCGGAATGCCGTCGTAGGCGGTGTCGTAGGCAGCGTCCCAGTCGCGCATGCGGCGGGAGAGCGCGCCGCCGCGGATCGGGCCGTTGTTGGTCGGCTCGCTGATGTCGGTGAGGCCGTTCATGTCGTCCTCGATCTGCAGCTTGGCCGCGTTGACGACGCAGGGGTTCTTGAAGCTCGGCGGGGCCGGCAGGCCGCCGCTGGGCAGGTTCATGTCGTATTCGAGGAGGTTGTTGATCTGGTTCGGCACCTCGCGGTAGCCGAAATCGATCGTCAGGTTGTCACCCAGGTCGCCAGGAGGCAGGATCGTGCTGCCTCCGCCGTTGGCGGGGGCCAGGTTGTTGGCCGCCATGCTCGCGGACGGGGCGAGGTTGTTGCTCGCGGTGCTGGAGGCTGGCATCGCCGGCGTGGCCAGCGTGATGACGGGGCTGTAGGTGCTCGTGTTCTTGCCGCTGGGCTGGATGCCGTTGTTGTCCGCGTTCACGCGGTTGTCCGCGTTGACCTGCGGGCCGGACGAGAAGGGCAGCGCGGTCGGCGGTGTGATCCGGACGTAGTATTTGCCCGGCGCGAGGTGCTCGAAGAAGTAGTTGCCGGTGCCGCCGGTGATCGTCGTGCCGATGGAGACGTCATCCGCGTTTCCGATGATGCTGTCGGCGGTCGAGAAGAGTTGCAGGGTGATGTTCGGCACGCCCGGTTCCTCCGGATCCTGGTCGCCGTCCTGGTCGATGTCGTTCCACACGGTGTCACCGATCCTGATGCCGTAGATGTCGATGATGTAGCCGCGCGTGCCGGAGCAGCCCGCGCTGTCCTGGCCGCGCACGGTGAAGGTGAAGCTGCCGTGTGCTGACGGCATGCCGCTGATGACGCCACTGGCGGTGTTCAGGGTCAGCCCGGGCGGCAGCGCACCGGCCACGATGGAGTAGGTGTAGGGCGCGACGCCTCCCGTGCTGCTGATGGTCCGGCTGTAAGCCACGCCCTTCACGCCCCAGGGCAGTTCCTCGGGCGCGAGCGTCAGCGTGGGGCAGTTGGCGGTGAAGGAAACGGTCACGCTGCCGGTGCAGCCATACACATCACGCGCCTGCGCCGCAAAACTGAAGGCACCGGAGGCCAGCGGTGTGCCGCTGAGCACGCCCGACGGGCTGAGGCCGAGCCCCGGGGGCGCGTTGCCGCTTGGAATGCTCCAGGTGTAAGGACCGGTGCCGCCGCTGGCGCTCAGGGTGGTGCTGTAGGCCTCGCCCGCGATGCCATCCGGAACCGTGTCCGGCGTGGCGGTGATGGCCGGGCAGACGAGGGTGAGGACATAGCTGATCGTGCCCGGGCAGTTGTTCGAGTCCGTGGCCTGGATCGTGACGCTGTAATTGCCCGCCATGCTCGTGGGCGTGCCGCTGATCAAGCCGCTGCTGGAGATGCTCAAGCCTGCCGGGAAGGCTCCGGAGGCCAGGCTCCAGGTTTTTGCGCCCACGCCGCCGGTCGCGGTGAGCTGCTGCGAGTACGGCGCGCCCACAGTGGCGTCCGGCAGGGATGCGGGCGTGATGCTGATCGCCGCGCAATCGACACCGAGCGCGAGGGCTTGCAGCCTGACGCAGCCGTTGATGTCCGTGGCCTGCGCGGTGAAATTGAAGGAGCCGACGCTGCTGGTCGTGCCGCTGATGAGGCCGGTGGTGGAAAGCGTGATGCCGGAGGGCAGCGCGCCGCCGCCCAGCGTCCAGGTGTAGGGACCCACGCCGCCCGCAGCGCCGAGCTGCTGGCTGTAAGGCATCGTGCTGGTAGCCTGGGGAAGTGTCAGCGGTGTGATGGAGATGAGCGGGCAGTCAAAGATGATCGAGTAATCACGCGCGGCGGAGCAGCCAAAGGCGTCCGTCGCGATCACACGGAAGCTGTAGCTGCCCGGATTCGCCATCGGTGTGCCGCTGAGCACGCCGGAGGTGCTCAGTGAGAGCCCGTCCGGCAGCGGCGTGCCGTCCAGCGTCCAGGTGTAGGGCGCGTTGCCACCGTCCGCGGTCAGCGTCTGGCTGTAGGACTGGAACTGGCGTGCATTTGGCAGCCCCACTGGTGTGATGGCCAGGATCGGGCAGGTCACGGTCATCGTGTAATCGCGCGTGCCGGAGCAGCCCGCGCTGTCCGTGCCGCGGATGCGCACATTGTAGGTGCCGGGCGTGGCGGTGGGCGTGCCGCTGATGAGGCCCGCGCCGCTCAGGCTCAAACCGGAGGGCAGCGCGCCGCTCACGACGCTGAAGGTGTAGGGAGAGGTGCCGCCTGTGCCGTCGAGCAGCACCGGTGTGTAAGGCTGGAACTGCTGCGCGTCACCCAGCGCGGCCGGCGTGAGCGTCACGGCGGGGCAGGTGATGCTGAGCGTCATCGCGCGGCTGCCTGTGCAGTTATTGGCATCACGCGCGCGCACCGTGAAGTTGTAAAGACCCGGGCCGGATCCCGGCGTGCCGCCCAGCACCCCCGTGCTGCTCAGGCTCATGCCGGTGGGCAGCGCGCCGCTGGTGATGTCGAATTGATACGGCCCGGTGCCGCCCGCCGCGTTGAAGGTCACGTCGCTGTAGGCCGTGTATTGTGTGGCGTCCGCCAGGGTCGCAGGTGAAACGGTGATGGCGGGGCAGTTCACCATCAGCGTGTAGCTGCGCACGCCCAGGCAGCCGCTGGAGTCGCTGGCGCGCACGGTGAACGGATACGCGGCCGGCACGGCGGTGGGCGTGCCGCTGATCAGGCCGGTGGCGTTGTTGAGCGTGACGCCTGTGGGCAGCCCGTTGTTGCTGTTGTTGCCTGCCGTGTGACGCGCGGCGACCTCCGCGGCGCTCAGCGCGCGGTTGTACACGGTCGGTTCGTCGAGCCGGCCCTGCCAGCACACCGCCGTGGTGCCGCTGCCGCCCATGACCAGCGGTTGATTGGAGTGGGAGATGACCGGGGTGAGGGCCTTCGTGGCGATTTGCGCGCCGTTGACGTAAATGACCAGGTTCGTGCGGTTGTAGCTGCCCACGACATGGCTCCATGCCCCGGCTGGCACCGTGGCCTCGACAAAGTCACTCACGCCGGAGTTGCTGGCGTTCGCGTTGATCCAGAAGCGCACCTTGTTGGTGCCGGCGCACTGGATGAGACCGTAGCCGTTCGTCATCGCGGACGGATTCGACGTTTTGGCGAGGATCACGCGATCTCCGGCCGGCGCGGCGTCCGCAGGGTTGATCCAGGCCTCGACGGAGATGTTGGCCGGACGCATCGAGGAGTGGTCCGCCACGTTGATGAAGTCGTCCGCGCCGTCAAAGCTGAATGCCTGGCCCGTTTTGCCGGCGGCGAAGGCCGTGCCGTTCATCACCACGCCGGAATTGCCCAGCATGACCTCTGCCGCACCGCCTTCGCCCGGCCACCAGGCCACCGCGCCGGTCAGTGGTGAAGGACCCGCCGTCCAGACATACGGCCCGGAGCCTCCCGAGGCCAGCAGGCCCTGCGAGTAGGGCAGGAATTGCGTGGAGCCGGGCAGCGTGCTGGGATTCAGCGTGATCGTGGCGCAGCCGAGTGTGAGTGTGTAGTTCTGCGTGCCGGAGCAGCCCATGTTGTCCGTGCTGCGCACGGTGAAGACATAATTGCCCGGCGCGGCACCGATCGCGGGCGTGCCGCTGAGCACGCCGGCGCTGCTCAGTGTGATGCCGGCCGGCAGCGCGCCGCTGGCGATGCTGTATTGGTAGCCGCCCGCGCCGCCATTCGAGGAGAAGGTCAGCGGGCCGTAGGAGGAGCCCTGCGTGGCCACGGCCACCGTGCCGGGGCTTAGCGAGATGAACGGACAGGCGCGGAAGCCCAGGTCGATGGTGTTTTCGACATTGGTGAATCCCGTGCTGCCCGGCTCGCCGCCCGCGGTCAGCGTGATGAGCGGAGAAACCACCGCCGTGCCGATTCCGGCGGTCTGGATGGCGTTGGAGTCGTTGTCCTCGCCGTTGTCGGCCGGATCACTCACGCCGGAGGCCAGCGGATACGACGCAGGGGGCACCGGGACGCGCACGCGATAGACCCCGGGCTGGAACACGGTGAATCCGTACTGGCCGGCGCTGTTTGTCGTCGTGCTGGTGATGACCGTGCCGCTGTTGTCGAGCAGCTCGACCGTCACACCGCCGCCAGCACCGGATTCCGTGCCGCTGGTGAACGCGCCGTCGTTGTTGGCATCCACAAAGAGCTGGTTGCCGATGTTGATGCCGCTGAACAGGCCGAAATCGACACTCAGCTCCGTGTCCGGGTTCGTATCGCCGTCATTGGTGGGCTCCGTGCCGATCTCAAGCGCCACGACCGGGCTGTAAATGAAGGTGCCGGGACCGCCGGGCTGGCTGCCGTTGTTATCGTTGTTGATGCCGTTGTCCAGCGTCACGACCGTGCCGCCGGTGGCAGTCAGGCCCGATGGCGGCGTGACACGCACGTAGTACCTGCCGTCGATCAGGCCGGTGAAGTTGTAGGCACCCACCGGGCTGGTGATGGTGGAGTTCAGCAGCACGTCATCCGCGTCGCCAATGGTGTCGTTGATGGTGCGGAAGAGGGAGACCGCCGCGCCGCCCACGCCGGGCTCGCTGAAGGCGCCGGTGTCACGGACACCGTTCTTGTTCACGTCGTTCCAGACGAGGTTGCCGATCGTCAGCGTGGCGGAGGGGGCCACCTGGCAGAGATAGACAAGATCCGTCGCGACCGGATTCGTGCTGCTGCCGCCGGAGAGCACGATGCTGGCGGTGTCGATCTGCGAAGGCGTGGCCGCCTTGGCGACGCGGAATCGGTAGGTGAACTGCCGCCAGGGCGCGGCTGTCGTGTTGCCGCCCTGCTCCGTCCAGCCATTGTAATCCGCCGCCGTCATGGAGGCGATGGAGGTCGTGCTGCTGGCAAATCCGCAGCATTGCTGCTCGCCGATGGCGGTGGCGGTCATCTCGCCCATCGGCACGCTGTAGTACTGGTAGATGCCGGGCGTCGTGCCGGTGAGGATTTGGAAGATCTGCGCGTTCGCGCCGAGATCCCAGATCAGCGAGGCCTCCGCGGCGGTGGCGTTCGCGGCCCAAACGCTCAACTCATACTCACGGCCCGCCTCCAGCACCGTGCTCCACCCGCCGCCGCCCGCCGGGCGCAGGCTGACGCAGGAGTTCGTGCCCTGGAGCAGCAGCATGCGCTTTCCATGGCGGCTCTTGAAGCTCTCCATCCATGACACCTTCGAGCCGTTGTTGCCGGCCAGCACCTGCACGCGCTGGATGGGCTCTCCGAGGCCGCTGGTGCCGTTCACGCCGCCAGTCCATTGCAGCGCGTTGATGTTCGCGCCGAGGCCGGTGCCCGTGCCGTTGTAGCCCAGCAGGCTCGCCGGCGTGCCGGTGGCGTTGGGCAGCCCGTCAAACTCAAAGCTCGGGTTGTCGATCAGGTTCGTGATCTGGCAGGGGTTCTGGTTGGCGAAGGCAAAGTCGATCGTGCTGTCGCAGTCCGTGTCATCGCCATCGACGGCGTTGCCCGGCTCCGTGCCGGGAGACAGTGTGATGACGGGCGAGACCACCGGATCACCCGCGGCGGTCTGCAGGCCGTTGTTGTCATTATTGACGCCGTTGTCCGCGCTCACCCTCACCGTGCTCGACGCGGGGTAGAACAGCGGCGGGATGGGAATGCGCACATAGTAGGTCCCTGGCACCAGATTCGTGAACTGGTACAGGCCATTGGCGTCCGTGAAGGTTTCCGCGACTTTGAAATCGTCACCGCCGCCGTTTTCCGCCGCGTTGTTGGTGCCGGGGCTCCAGAGCTGCATGGGCAGGCCGGGCACGCCGCTTTCCGTGCTCTGGCGGATGCCGTCGTTGTTCATGTCGATGAACGCCACGTTGCCGATGCACATCGTCTTGACCTGCATGGAGATGGAGAGCACGTCGCTTTCACAACCAAACGCATCAAGGGCCTGGATGCTGAAGCTGTAGCTGCCCAGGGTCGTCGGTGTGCCGCCGAGCACGCCGTCCGGAGCCAGCGTGAGGCCCGGAGGCAGGCTGCCGCCGGTCACGGTGAAGGTGAACGGCCCGGTGCCGGCGGAGGCGGTGAAGGTCTGCGCATACGGCGTGTTGAAATAACCCGTCGGCGGTGAAACAGGTGCCAGCGTGATGACCGGGCAGCCCAGTTCCAGTGTGTAGGCGCGTGTGGCGGTGCATCCGTTCGCATCCGTGACGCGGAAGGTGGCCGTGGCGCTGTCCTCGTTCTGCGGCGTGCCGGTGATGACGCCGCCGGAGCCCAGGGTGAGGCCGGCGGGCAGTGATCCCGCCGCCACGGTCCAAATGTAAGGCGCGGTACCACCGGTGGCGGTCATCGTCTGGCTGTAAGGCTGTCCCACATAGAATCCGCTGGCCTCCTCGGGGCCGATCGCGATCACCGGACACACACGCAGCGTGCGGCTGACAGTGGCCGAACATCCGTTGGCATCCGTGACGGTGATTTGCGCGGTGGAGAGGCCCGCAGAGCCGGATGTCCCGCTGATTTCACCATTTGAGGCCAGCGTGAAGCCGGAGGGAAGCGAGCCGCCGCTCAAGGTGAAGGTGTAAGGTGCCGCGCCGCCGCTGGTGGTGAGTGTCTCGTTGTAAGCGGTGCCCGCGAGCGCGTGCGGAAGGTTTGCGGGTGACACGGTGAGGACCGGGCACACTTGCAGGACATAACTGCGCGTGCCGGAGCAGTTGTGGGCGTCCGTGGCGCGGATGGTGAAGCTCACATCACCCGCGGACGCCGGGGTGCCGCTCAGGACGCCGGTGGCGCTGTCGAGCGTGAGTCCGTCCGGCAGTGTGCCGCCGCTGACAGTGAAACTGTGCGGCGCGGTGCCGCCGGAGGCCGTCACCGTGTGCGAATAGGCCGTGCCGGCCGTCGCACGCGGCAGTGTGGCCGGATTCACCGTGATCAGCGGGCACACGGGTGTCAGCGTGTGCTCGCGTGTGACCACGCATCCGTTCGCGTCCGTGGCGCTGAGGGTGAAGGTGCCGCCCGCGGTGCTGGTGGCCGTGCCACTGATCGTGGCGGTGGCGGCGTCAAACGCCAGTCCTGCGGGCAACGTGCCCGCGGTGAGTGAATAAACATACGGCGTGGTTCCACCGGTGGTGGTGATGCTCTGCGAGTAGGCGGTGCCGACCACCGGCGCGGGAAGGGAGGCCGGGGTGAGATTCATGGCAGGGCAGACTTGCAGCGTGACCGTGGAGTCCATGATGCAGCCATACACATCCGTGGCGCGCAGGGTGATGGAGGTGCCGGTGCCGTTTCCAGCCTCCGGTGTGCCGCTGATGACCCCGGAGCTGCTGTTCAGCGTCAATCCAGCGGGGAGCGAGCCGCCCGCGAGGCTCCAGGTGTAGGGCGAGGTGCCGCCGCTGGCATTGAAACTCTCCGAATACAAAACGCCGACCGTCGCACGCGCCGCGGTGGCCGGTGTGATGCTGATCACCGGGCAGTTCGGCGCGATGGTGTAGCTGCGGGTGCCAGGGCAGCCGAAAGAGTCCGTGGCGCGGATGGTGAAGGTCTGCGCCGCCTCGTTCACCGGAGTGCCGCTGATGACACCGGTGCTGGTGTCCAGGCTCAGTCCCGCCGGCAGCGTGCCGGCACTGACGGCATACACATAGGTGCCGCTGCTGCCGCCACCGTTCACCGTCTGGGTGAAGGGCATGCCCACCACCGCAGGCGGCATGCTGGCGGGGGAGAGCGTGACCACCGGGCAGATTTGGATGGTGTAGGACCGTGTGGCGGGGCAGTTGTAGAAGTCGAGCGCCGTCACGGTGATGCTGGCACCCGCTCCATTCGCCGTCGTCGGCGTGCCGCCCAGGATGCCCGTTGTCGGATTCAGGCTCAGGCCGTCGGGCAGCGTGCCGCTGGTGATGCTCCAGGTGTAGGGCGCGGTGCCGCCGGCGGCCGTCAGCGTCGTGCCTGGATAAGGTGATCCGACAAGGCCCACCGGAAGTGTGGAAGGTGAAATCGTGATCGGCGGGCAGCTCACGCCGATGGTGTAGGTGCGTGTGCCGGGGCAGCCGTTGGAGTCCGTGCTGCGGAGGGTGAAGGTGGAGCTGATTTCCGTCGTCGGTGTGCCGGAGATCGTGCCATTGCTGGAGTTCAGGCTCAATCCAGGTGGCAGCGTGCCGGAGACCAGCGAGTACACATAAGGAGACACACCACCGCTGGTGGTGAGCGTTTGCGAGAACGGCGTGCCCACCGTGGCGGCCACGGGCAGGGCGCTGAGCGTGGGAACCGGGCAAATCTTGAGCGACAGCGCGCTCGTGGCCGTGCAGCCCTGAGCGTCCGTGGCGCGGAAGGTGACCGAGACGCCGCCGCCATTGCCTGTGGTGGGAGTGCCGCTGACCACGCCGGTGCTGGTGTTCAGGCTGAGGCCCGCGGGCAGCGTGCCGCTGGTCACAGCCCAGGTGTACGGCGCCAGTCCGTTGCTGGCGGTGAGCGTCTGCGAATAGGCGGCTCCCACCATGCCTGTGGGCAGCGTGGCGGGATTGATCGCGATCACCGGGCACGCCGGGGTCATCGTGTAGGGGCGCGATCCGGTGCATCCGTTCGCATCCACAACGGACAGGGTGAAGGTGCGGGAGGCCACGGAGGCCGGTGTGCCGCTGATCTCGCCCGTGCTGCTGTTGAGGGACAATCCAGCGGGCAGGGAGCCGCTGCTGATGCTCCAGGTGAAAGGCGCCACGCCTGGCGAGGCGCTGAAGCTCTGGGAGAAGGGCGTGCCGAAGGTGGACGGGTTTGCCGCGGTCGGAATGATGGTGAGTGCGGTGCAGGATGGTGTGAGTGTGTAGGCACGCGTGCCTTCGCAGCCATAGGCATCCGTGGCGCGCACGGTGAAGCCGGCCGTGGCGGTGCTGGTCGGTGTGCCGCTCAGCATGCCGGTCGTCGGATTCAGCGTCACACCCGTCGGCAGCGTGCCGGAGGCCACGCTCCAGGTGTAGGAGGGCGCGGTGTGGCCGGTCCACTCGGTCACCGTCTTCAGGCTGAAGCCGGGGCCGGACCAGCGGAGCTGCGCCACGGCATCACCGCCGTTTTCATAGAACTCCATGCGCACCGGCACCAGCACACCCGCGGTCAGTGACACGTTGGCCGAATAGGTCGTGGCCGACTGGTCGAGCCACCTGTCGATGACGAGAACGTTGTTTACCCACAAGCGCACGCCGTCGTCCGCCGTGACCTGGAAGGTGTGGCTGCCCGTGGTGGTGGCCCGCAGGCTGCCATCCCAGCGCACGGAGAAGACGTTCGCAGGCACGCTGGCATGCGGCGAGCCGCCGGCCCAGTTGTAGTTGATGCTCGTCTCGTCGCGCGTGAGCACCAGCGTGTTGAAGCTCATGCCGGAGTAATAGCGGCCCACCAGCGGCGACACCGGCCCCACGCTGAGCTGTTGGCTCCAGGCCGTGTGCACGGTGGCAGCGGGCAGCGTCGATGGATTCACCGACACGGCGATGCAGCTCACCGTCATCGTGTGGGAGCTGGAGCCCGAGCAGCCGTTCGCATCCGTGGCGCGGATGGTGAAGCTGGCGGAGCTCGTCGCGGAGGGCGTGCCGCTGAGCACGCCCGTGCTGCTGTTGAGCGTGAGACCAACGGGCAGGGCACCGCTGCTGACACTCCAGGTGTAGGGAGTGGTGCCGCCGCTGGCGGTGAAGGCCTGGCTGTAGCTCACGCCTGCCGTGGCCGTGGCGATCGTGGCGGGTGAGACCGTGAGCACCGGGCAGGTGCGCAGCGTGTGGGCGCGTGTGCCCGCGCAACCGTACATGTCCACCGCGCGCGCGGTGAAGGTGTACACGCCCAATGTTGTCGGCGTGCCGCTGATCACACCCGTCGCGGTGTTCAGCGTGAGCCCTGCGGGCAGGCTGCCGCTGGAGATGCTCCAGGTGTAGGCCGCGGTGCCGCCGGAGGCCAGCATTTGCTCGCTGTAAGGCACGCCGGTGACCGGATTGGGCAGTGTGGACGGCGAGACGGACACCGTGGGGCAGACCGGAGCCAGGGAGTAGGCGCGGGCGCCTGCGCATCCGTTCGCGTCCACCGCGGTGATGGTGAAGTTGCGCGCGGTTGTGTTGGTCGGTGTGCCGCCGAGCACTCCGGTGCTTGTGTTGAGGCTCAATCCGGATGGCAGGGAGCCGCTGCTGACAGAGTACACATACGGGGCCGCGCCGCCTGCCGCGCCTGTTGGCTGGTTGTAGGCCGTTCCCACCACGATGGTGGTGCTGATGTCCGCCAGCGTGACGACCGGGCAGACTTTCAGGCTCAGCGTCCGCGTGCCGGAGCAGCCATGCGCATCCGTGGCGCGCACCGTGATGCTCGTTCCCGCTCCGTTGGAGGCCGTGGGCGTCCCTGACACGACGCCGGTGGCCGCGTTGAGCGTCAAACCATCCGGCAGCGTGCCCGCGCTGATGCTGAAGGTGTGCGGAGTCGTGCCGCCAGTGGCTGTGAAGCTCTGGGTATAGGGTGATCCGGCCAGCCCCGCTGCTGCAAGCACCGGATTGACCGTGATGGAAGGGCAGACGGGCTTGATGGTGTATTCCTGGCTCCCCGTGCATCCGTTCAGATCGCTCACGCTCACCGTGAAGGTGGCGGAGGCGTCGCTGGTGGGCAGGCCGCTCAAAACACCTTCGTTGCTGAGCGAAAGCCCTGCCGGAAGGCTGCCCGAGGTCACATTATAAAGATACGGCGCGCGTCCGCCTGCGACACTGAGTGTTTGCGCGGTGTAAACCGTGCCGACGATGCCATTGGGCAGCGTGGCCGGGCTGATCGTGAGCACCGGGCAGCCGATGATGAGCGTGTGGTTCTTCGTGCTGGCACAGCCTTTGGCATCCACGGCCAGGACCGTGAAGGTGAACACGCCCACCTCGACCGGTGTGCCGCTGATGACACCCGCGGTGCTCAGGCTGAGGCCGTCTGGCAGCGTCCCAGTGGACATGGACCACACAAAGGGCGCCGTGCCGCCAGATGCGCCGAGCGTTTCCGAATACGGGCTGTCCTGTGTGCCCGCCGGCAGCGTGGAAGGTGTGAAGTCGAACGCGGGGCAGTCACGCAGGCCGAAGTCGATCGTTTTTTCGTAGCTGGTGGTGCCGCTGCCGCCGGGTTCCGTGTTCGCGGCCAGCGCGAAGTTCATCGAGGTGACCGTGCTGCCTTTGACGCCCGGCTGCTCGCCATTGTTGTCGTCGTCCACGCCATTGTCGCTCGAAACAACAACATCAGAGGCCAGCGCCACGTTTCCAGGCGGGAACGGGATGCGCACGCGATAGTTCCCCGCCGCGCCGCCGAGGCCGAAGGTGTAGATGCCGTCGTCACCGGTCCGAGTGGTCATGACCACCGCGCCGGTGCTGGCGTTTAGCAGCTCGACCTGCACGCCGGGCACGCCGAACTCACCGCTGGCGGACTCATACAGGCCGTCATTGTCCACATCATTCCAAACCACATCCCCCACGGCCAGCCCGGTGGTGAGGCCAAAGTCCTGGGTGAAGTCCGTGTTCGCGTTCGTGTCGCCATCGGTCACGGATTCAGTGCCGGTCTGGAGGGTGATGACCGGGCTGTAGATCAGTGTGCCAGGCCCGCCCGGCTGGCGGCCGTTGTTGTCGTTGTCCAGGCTGTCGTCATCGAGGTTGGGCGCGCCGGAGCTCACCGGCAGCGCCGCGGTGGGTGTCGCGGTGATGTAGTAACGGCCATTGCCCAGCGGGCTGAAGGTGTAGCTGCCCGCGCTGGAGGTGGTGATCGGCGGCATGACCTCGTAGTCGGCGTTTGCGCCGGTTCCGCCCATCACACCATCCGCTCCGGTCGTGTAAAGACGCAGCACCACGCCGCTGGCGCCGCCTTCGCCAGCCTCCTTGAGGCCGTTGGCGTTCAGATCGTTCCAGACCGCGTTGCCCAGGCACAGGCGCTCGTTGGGCGGCGGGATGGTCTGGAAGATCAGACTGTCCTCGAAGTCGTTCGGATTGCCGCCATACACGCCGAAGGTCTTTCCATCCGCGCTCATGCCATCGCCGCCATTGTAGAGCGTCCAGGCGCTGTATTCGGGATCCGCCGCCGTGTGGCCGTCATTGCGCAGCACGTTGGTGATGGTGGTGTAGGGCGCGGAGGGGGACTCCCAAAGCACGGCGCGGCTGTCACCGCCGATGGTGTGGAGCGTGCCGAGCACGCGCCCGGTGTCCGAGATCGCGCCGATGATGCCGCCGAGCGTGTCGGTGCCGGCGCGGGGCAGATTCACCCGTGTGCCGAGCAGCGTGTCATAAACAAAGGGCACCGGCATGCCGCCGATGGTCTCTGAACTGCCGACAAAACGCCCGTCCGGGCTTACCTTGCCGCCACGGAGCCTGCCAGAGAAGGAGGCCACGACGGTGCTCCAGCCAGCGGCGATGCTGCCGCGCAAAATGCGTCCCTGGCCGCTGGTGGTGACGACGAGCAGCACGCTGCCGTCCGCGCTGGCGTCCAGCACCTGGCGCAGGCCGCTGATGGCCGTCCAGGCGCGGGTTTGGATCGTCCAGTAGCCTCCCTGTCCGGCCAGCACGCCCGGACCGTCAGGATCGACTGTGCCGAAGGCATGCAGGCTGTCGCGTGTGATGGCGCAGGGCAGGGCGCTGATGCTCGGATTGGCGTCGAATGGTGTCAGCAGCCGCGTGATGGTGCCGGTGGCGCGGTTGAAGAAGAAGGGATGCACGTTCACCGTGGCGCTGCTGGTCCATTTCTCGTTTCCGACGACGTTTCCATCATCATTCACGTCACTGCCCACGGCGTAAGGGCGGCTGGCGTCGATCTTCGGGATCTCCGTCCACGCGTTGGTCAGCACGTTCATCACATAGCCGCGCGTGCTGGCCCCGAGGCGTGCGCCAGTGGTCCAGCGCCCGTTGGGGGACATGTTGATGATGCATTGCGACTGCGCGTGGTTCTGGCCGCCGAGAATGTCACGCCCCACCCGCGTGACCATGTACTGGCCGCCCAGCGTCTGATTGCGCGGTGGCGGGCACAGGGCGGTGAGCGGCGGCGGTGTGTTGCTGGCCAGGTAGCCGAAATTCAGGTTCAGGTTCTGCGAGCCACCGGTGATCGTGCTGCTGGCGATGCCGTCCAGCGGCGCCTGCGGATCCGCGGTGACGATGGCTCCGTTCATGTTGCTGAGCGAGTCCACGCGCACCTTGATCACATAGGTGCCGTTCGCGAGGCCGCCGAAGCGATAGCTGCCGTCCGCGCCGACCACAACGCCGTCCAGCCAGGTGCTTCCGGTCGGATCAAACAGCTCCACGACCGCGCCTGTCACCGCGCCCTCGCCCCCGTCCCGGACGCCGTTCCCGTTGGAGTCGGCAAAGACGATGCCGCCCAGCGCACCCGCATGCGCGCGGCCGAAATTGAGGCCGGTGAGCTCCCATCCGCCGGTGATCACCACATCATGCCTGCTGTCTGTCGTTGTCTGCGTCATGCCGGCGGGGAAGTCCGGGTCGCCGTTGTCAAAAGTGATCGAATACGTGCCCGCAGGCACCATGAACTCGTACCAACCGGTCGCGTCCGTCACCGTGGACAGGTTCAACAGCGAACCGCCGCTCGTGGAGCCGGCAAGGGCGATGCTGATGTTGGGAACGCCCGCTTCCGTGGTGTCCCGCACGGCGCTGAAGTTGGCGTCGTTGAACACATAGCCCCCCAACTCCGCCAGCTCGGCGAATCCGAAGTCCGCGCTCGTCAAGACCTGTCCCGCCGTCAGGGTGACGGCGATGTTTTCACCGGTGGTCGGCAGCATGGAGTCATAGCGTCCGGCGTTCGGGCTGGAGGGTGGCGCGGGGACATGCTGCTCGGACACATGCACCACATAACGTCCCGCCGGCAGGTTCCCCACGGTGTAGATGCCGCTCGTGTTGGTGAAGGCGATGGCATATTCGATTTCAGACGGCTCGATCTCGCCGTTGGCGTTTTCATCGAGGAAGACGCTCACCCGCACGTTCGGGATGCCGGCCTCGCCCGCGTCTTTCACGCCGTCATTGTCATCATCGTAGAAGACGAGGTCTCCGATGCTGGCGGTGTGGTTGAAGCCATAGTTGTGCCCGCTGCTCACTTGGAGCGCGGCCACAGTCACCGGGCGGATGGCGCTGCCGCCGCTCACAAAGTCCATGCCTGGCGGGAGCGTGGGCTCCAGCACATCGACCAGGTAGGCGCCCGGCGCGAGTCTTGCCATGGAGTAGAGGCCGTCTTGATTGGTGGTGACCGTGCGCACCAGCAGATCGCCGCTGTCGAGCGCACCGTTGTTGTTGCGGTCGCGGTAAAGATTCACGGCGATGCCTTCCAGTGGCGCCTCGCCATCTTCGATCACGCCATCCTCGTCACGGTCGGTCCACACGATGCCGCGGATCTCGGCCGCAGTGGCCGGGGGCGCGGGTGTGAAGATGCCGAAGTCCGCGTCGTCGATGGCCGTGCTGTTGGAGGCCAGCGTGCGCTGGAGGTTCGGTGGCGTGGTCATCACCCAGTCCGCCGGCAGCGTGTTCAGATCGACATCCACGTTCCAGGGGCTGCCGCCGTTGGAGGTGAGGCCGAAGACGCGGTACGCGCCGCTGCCATTGCTGGTGGCCTCCTTGGTGGTGCCGCTGCTGCTCACCACGATGCGCACGCCTGCCACGCCGGGCTCGCCCGCGTCACGCACGCCGTTGGCGTTGCTGTCTGCATAAACGAGATCGCCAATGCTGCCGGTGAGCGCGGTTTGCACGAGGTTCGAAGGCGTGGGCGGGATGACAACAGGGCTGACGGGAGACTCGATGGCCTCGAAGTCCGTGTAGGCGGAGAAGGTGCCCGTGGGGGAGACGTACAGGGCGCACTGGCCGTTCGTTGGGTTCACCGTCCAGATCCGGTTCATGGTCGTGGAGGTGCCGCCGCTGCCGGTGGAGACGCGCAGCACGCCGCTGGCATCGAAGGCCATGCCCTGCACGTTGGTGACGTAGGTCGTTGTCGCTCCGATGGTGAAGCGCCCCACGTTCGTGACCGCGCCAGTGGCTGGATTGATCGTCACCAACCGGTCGAGATCGTCCACACCGGCAGTCGAGTCGTTCGCGATGGCGTACAAAATACCGCTGCCGGGGTCGAAGGTCAGGTCGTCGATGTTATAAAGAGGCGTGGAGAGCGTGTTGGTGGCGATGGGGATGTAATCCAAGCCCGCGCCAAAGGCGTCATCGACGTGCAGGCCGGTCGCGGGGTCGATTTTGAAAAGAAGATCGAGCAGCGTGTTGCCCGTGGTGCCGTCCTCCCGGCGGTGGACCGCGTAAAGCTCCCCCGTTTCCCGGTCAAAGGCCATCCCGCGGATGTCTGCCACGGTGATGTTTCCCAGTGCGCCAGCCAGCGGATTGGCTGCGTTCACGCATCGCCCCAGGGCCGTCATTGCGCTGGACTGCGGAGTGCCGGTGAGCTCCACCGCGTCGATTTCCTCATAATCGGACTTTGCTGTGCGAATAATCACCTCGTCCACCAGGTAGGTGGTGGCCGGGAAGGTGAACGTATAGTAGCCCGGTGCGGTGGTGGTGTCCGCCGGGATCGACATCACATGGATGGTGCCATTGGGCTCGACCAGTTCGATGCCGGTCACAAAGGGCGCCCGGTAGGTCTCACGGACACGGACGGAGGTGGCATAAACGGGCGAGGCAAAGCCGAGGTGCAGATACTCCGGATTGCTGGTGCTGGTGGCGGGCGCCCACGCAGTTTCGTGGTCGCCCGCGCTCATCGTGTCGGGCGCGCCAAGGGCTTGCGCGGCTGACCAGTCTCCCGTGCTCCATTGGCTGCTGAAGCCGACCACACGGGAGGCCCACTGGCTGATCGGCGCGGGATTGCTGGAACCGGTGCTGACCATGATGAGGTCCGCGCCCGAGCCGGTCGCCGCGTCACGATCCACGCCATAGAGCACGCTGCTGTCGAAATTCAAGGCGATGGCGCGCATTTGCGTGGTGCCGGTGCTGCCGACATCAGTTACCTTTGTGCCGCTGATCTTGAGGAGGCGGTCGCCGGTGCCACCGCTGGTGGAGTTGGCCACCGCGTAGGTGCCGCGGAACTCGTTCGTCTGGATGCTGGCGATGTTGTCGATGTTGTCGCGCCCGCCGCCGCTGTTCACGCTGACGGTGAAGGTGAGTGGACGCGTGGTGAGCACGCTGTTGGACGCGGAGGCGGGCAGGGTGGTGCCGCCACTGGATGTGAAGGCACTGTTCGAAAAACGCACGCTGCCTGGCGAGGTGCCGGCGTTGATCCGATACGTCCAGGTGAATGTGAGCGATCCACCGGCGGGCACGGTGCCGGACGATGGTGTGGGGCCGCTCAACAGCGTGGCAGAGGCTCCGTTGGTCACCGTCACCGCCAGCGCGGGCGCGGTGACGCCGCTGATGCTCGTCTCGCTCGATCCCACGCTCATCTGCACAGTCGTCGTGCCTCCGTCGTTGACCAGTGAGTTTGCGGCGGTGAGCTCCGTGGTGATCTCCGTGGGAATCGGGGCGCCATACTCGACCAACGAGCCGCCAGAGGTGATGGACGAGGGTGTGGAAGGCATCGTGGTCCAGGTGTTCGACTGCGTGTTGTAGCGCCAGAAGGCCGTGCTGCTGTCCCCGCGCAACGCGTAGAGCGACACCCCGCCGAAGGCCAACGCTCCGCCATTGTTCACCGTGCCCGGCGCGGAGGCCATCCGTGTCCAGGTGTTCGTGCTGATGTTGTAGCGGTAGAAGTTCGTCCGGTCGTCGCCACGGAAGGCGTAGATGTGGGTGCCGTCGAAAATGAGCGAGCCGCCTCCCTTGATGCCGTCCGGCGTGTCTGCCAGACGCGTCCAGTTGTTGGAGGACACGTTGTAGCGGTAGAAGTACTTCGAGCCGCCGCCGCGCACCGCGTAGATGTTGGTTTTGTTGGTGGTGATCGCGCCGCCCGAGTCCACATTCCCGCCCGGGAAGGACGCCATGCTGCCCCAGGAGTTCGCGGTGACGTTGTAACGGTAGAAGCTGGTCGATCCGTCTCCGCGCAGGGCATAAAAATGCGGGGCCAGATAGACCAGGCGGTTGCCGCTCTTCTCAAAATCTCCCGGCGTGCTCGCCAGCGTCGTCCAGGTGTTCGCGCTGACGTTGTAGCGCCAGAACGACTTCGTGTTGTCACCACGCAGCGCGTAGATGTTCACCCCGTCGGAGGCCAGGCCAGCACCGTCCTTCACCGTCCCCGGCGCGCTCGCACGCGTGCTCCATGACTGCGAAACGGAGTCGTAGCGCCAGAAGGTCGTGGTGTCCCCGCCGCGGAAGGCGAAAAGGTTCAGGTTGGTGACGATCGTGCCTGGCTCTGCTGCCGTGGTGCTGCCCAGGTTCCATGTCACCGCGCCATTGCTGTGCGTGCCGCCCTGGCCGGCGCTGACAAAGGTGCTGCCAGCCGGGATGCTGTCCGTGACATTCAGGCCGCTGAGGAACTCGCCAGCGGGATAGCTGGGTGTCAATGTATAGACGATCTGGTCGCCTGCCTGCGCGCTGGCGCGGTTCGCCGTCTTGGTCAGGAGTCGGAAGAAGGAGAAGTCGTTCGAGAGACTGGCCTCACCTGCCGCCACGGTGACGCTGAGCTCGAAACTGGAGATCAGGTGGCCGTCCGGCACCTGCGCGGCCTCCGGATCACAGGTCACCAGGTAATCGCCCGCGCCCAGACCGTCGAAACGGTAGAAGCCGGTCGTGTCGGTGGTGCGGGTTCCGACGAGTTCGTTGGCATCGGGGTTGCCGTCACTGTCCGTGTCCGCGTAAAGGCTGACGGCAAAGTTGGCCACTGGTGTCTCGCCCGGGTTCATGACGCCGTCCACATTCGCATCGAGGAAGACCTTGCCACCGATGCTGGCCGGCACCTCCCGCCAGAAACCGAAGTGAGCTTTGGTGTACGAGCCCTCCAGCTCCTGCACGCGGTGCGGGTCGGCCGTGGTGATCTGATAGGGCGTGCCGCCGACACCCGTGGCGATGTCCGCGTCGGCTTGATCGACATCCACGAGGTAGTCGAGGCCCAAAGGCAGGTTGGTGAAGCTGTAGGAACCGTTGAGGATGCTTGTTTGCGCGTTGAGCAGCGCGTCCGTGCTCGCGTCAATGACGCCGTCGCCATCCTTGTCGCGATACAGGCGCACGGTGACATTCGCGATGCCCGTGTCACTGCTCTGATACACGCCATCGCGGCCCTCATCATAAAAGATCATGCCCTGGACACCGCCGGAACCGCCGGGGCGGTAGCCAAAATCGACATTGAGCTTCTGTTCGTTGTTGGAGATGGTCACGGTGGTCTGGTTGACCGTGCCCGTGCCGTCCAGGTCGTAGGTGGGCACATGGGAGGCCGGTTGTGCCGTGCGCACGACGTAGGTGCCGCCGGAAAGGCCGCCAAAGTCGTATTTGCCCTGCGCATCCGTCACCTGTGTCTTCAACAGGGTCGTTCCGTTGCTCGCATAGAGCTGTACCGTGACGCCGGGCAGCCCTTCGTCCTCGGCATCCTGGATGCCGTCACCATCCCAGTCGCGGAACACGGTGTCGCCAATTCGTGCTCCACCGACCGTGACGGGTGCCAGCGCCCCGGTGGACATGATCTTGCCGCTGTGCTCGTAGGTGAACTGGTTGGTGTAAACACCGGCCGGCTGTGTGGCGCTGATCCGGGCCTTGAAGGTGATGACGAGGCTCTGACCGGAAGGAATGCCCGCCCGCACGGTCATCACCGGTTTCGATGGATCGGCGTTGTTCACCGTGACTGCCGAGGTGGGTGATCCGGCCAGCTTCGCCGACACGAGGCTGTCATAGGTGAAGCCGGGCGGCAGGTTTTCCGTGATGAGCAGCGGGATGGCGTTCGGGCAGGGGCCGTCATTGAGCATCGTCAGCGTGTAGGTGACGAGATCCCCTGGATTCGCGGTGGAGGGCGTCACCGTCTTGTCCGGATAGAGCAGGGCATTGGTTGACACCTCGACGGTGTCTGTGCTGCACGAGCGCGGGGCCTGGTCGCTGGTGGCGCACACGGTGTTGGTCTTCACGCCCGTGCCGGTGGCCTTCACCGTCAGGGTGATGCTGCGCACGGTGTTGGGCTGTACCGTGCCGACATTCCAGCGCAGGGGGCTGGTGCTGCTCGGCGCGGGGCTGGCGCTGACATACTGAATGCCGGAGGGCAGGGTGTCCTCGATGACAACATTGGTCAGCGCGCTGTTTCCAAAGGTCGTGAACCAGATCGTGAAGGTGAAGACCTCATTTGGAGCCACGAGGCCCTTGGATGCCTGCTTGAAGACCATCGGCTTGCTCACCAGTGACACAGCGGTGTTCTCATAATAGCGCCACAGGTGGTCCTTGTTGGTGTATTCCCCACCCGCGTCCCCGCCGAAGGTGTCCGCGTAGCTTTGCAGGAAGCCCTGGCTGTCGAAGGGCGAGTTCGGCTGGCCGGGGCCGACATTGATCTTGAGCTGCACGCGCGCGTATTCCGGGCGGAACAGCTCCAGGTTTCCCCACGCCATGCGCACGGCCTTCGGGCTCGTGGTGTCCGTCCAGCTCGTGGTGGGCGGCAGCGGATTGGACACGCTCAGGTCCCAGCCGATCTGACTGGCATCGACGCCGACCAGACCCAGTGCCGTGCTGCGCAAACCGGCCGCGTCCTTGGCGATCATGCTGCCCGGATACTTGATGCGCTTCCATGGGCCATGGTTGCGGACGGCATTGCGCATGCGAGCCGGGTCGGAGGCGTTTGCCTGCCAGTAGCTCCAGTCGAAATGCCAGGCGTAACCGCTCTCCGGCCCCGCCACGCCGCTGCCCATGCCCCATGGCGTGTTCCCGCGGCCGTCCGGGTCGATGATCGGCGCGATGGGGGAGCTGATCCCGAAGGCGATGACCTGCTCCGCGTCCCAACGTGTCGTTGGTGTGATGCTGTCGCCGGAATTGTTGCGCAGGATATTGTCACTTGTGGTGGCCGGATTGCCGTCGAGGCCGCCCATGCTCGTCCAGCTCTGCCACGCGGTCTTTGGGTCGGTCGAATAAAAGACACCCGTGTCCGAATACACGCCCGCCATGGTGCCGCGCATCAATCCAGTGCTGCTGTCCACCACATAGGACTTTTGCCCCACGATGTTCGGCCCCAGTTCCAGACCCTTGAGCGCGTTTTGCGCCTTTGCCCCCACGGAACCGTCCCCCAGCGCCAGCAGGGACTGCCCTTTCATCGCCATCGGGATGAATTTTCCCGCGCTGTCCACCCGGCCATACTGGGCTCCGACCACCTGGGTGCCCACCGGGATGAAAAAGGTCGAATACCCGCCCGCGCCGGTTGGCGTGCCGTTGCTGGGCGTGGCCTTCATGATGAGGCCGACGATATCCCCCTGCTGGATGAGCGCCTGTCCCGCCGCCTGGCGCTGCTGCATGCGTGTGAGCGTTTCCTGGTCAAAGCCGATGTAATCCGCGCGTTGGTTGAGATTGTGCGCCAATGCGGTCGAAGCCACCAGACCATGGAAAATCAAGGCTCCCAGCACCACCGCGATCCGGCGCGACATGCGGTAGTGGACGTTTGACAACACCTCCCCCGCCCGCACAGCAGCGCGGGGGCTCATCGCAGCCTGATCGCAGACCGCGGAAGGCGGCGAAATGGGGCTGCTGTGTCCTGGAGGCAAGTCCATCTAATTTTGGGATTAAAGCGATTTTAGCCATACTGATTATAATTTCAATACAAACTGATCGGATTGTCAGTTTTTATTAAATATTTGGTGAAGGCAGGTAATTGCACTGCATGCCTCCGTTTGCCTTTTTCCCTTCGAAATGGACAAAAAAAGGTGCCGTCTCCGGCACCTTTTTCGCGATTCGATCTGCCACCAGCGGCTACTCCAGAAAATTGCGCAGCGGCGTGGCTCCGTTCCGGCCTGTTGCTGGTAGCAGCATCAGCGCATCACGGGCGCGGCCAAATCCATCGTTGTACACCGTGTTTTCATTCCCCAAGTGTCCGTTCGGGATGAAGAGCTCCGGGTGATCAAACGGGGCGCAGCGGCGGCGCACCCGCTCATCTGTGAGCGATTTCATGAAGGCCACCAACGCGTCTTTGTCCTCATTGGAAAGGCCGAGGCGCTCGATGTCTGGATCGAGATCGGCGATGTTTTGATCGTGGAAGTCACCGCCGCGGTTGTAGAAATCCACCACTTCCCGTAGCGTGCGCTGCCCGCCGTTGTGGAAGTAGGGCGCGGTGAGCTCGATGTTTCTTAATGTGGGTGTTTTGAAGGCCCCGTTGGCCGCGATGCGGTCGTTCTTCTTCGGTTTCTCATTCGGATCGACGCCGATGACCTTCTTGAACACCTTGTCCCCAAAATCACGCGCCAGCTTCGATTCGGAGAGGGGGAACCCAAATGGATCTGTGCCTCCAAGGCCGATGTCCTCCCGCGTGGGACGCACGCCGATGTTGTAGAAGCCGTTGTCATAGACCGCCTTGCCTCCGTCTCCCATGATCATCTTTTCCAGGCGCTCTTTTTCAATGTGATGCACCGTGGCCTTGGTGAACTCCGCCCCGCCGTGGCAGTTGGCGCACTTCGCGTCGCCAAAGAACAGCTCGAGGCCGCGTTTCTGCTGCGCGGAAAGCGCGTCTTTTTTCCCCTCCGCATAGTCGTCGAACGGCGTCTGGTCAGAAACCAGCGTGGCTTCATACAACTGCACCGCGAGTCCAAAGTAGAGGCTGAAGTTCCGCTCCATGTGGCTGTAGCCGCTGATCTGCGCGCTGCCCTGCCACCACTGCGGTTTGAAGGCGGTGCGGATCAACTCCGCGTAGGTGGAGATGCTGATGCCGGGCTGCGGCATCAGGCTGCGGCTGCCCAGCACGCTGTCCTCCCGGTGCACACGCTGGAGTGCCAGCGGACGACGGTTCAAAAGTTTGCGTCCGAGATCTGGAAACGTGCGGCCTGCGGCGGACATCTCCAGGTCACTCAGCGGTGGCCCCACGGCCTGGGACGCCAGGCTGGCGTTGTTGAGATCAATGGAAACCTGTTTTTGGTCGTGCGGCTTGTCCGCTTTCCAGACCTTGGCTCCCGCGTCACGCCGGCCGAAGGGATTCACACCGTTGAAGCGGTCCTGCGCGCGCCCATCCCAGAAATTTCGCAGGTTAAAGACCGCGTTGATGACCGTCGGTGTGTTGCGCGGCTCCACGCGCCGCGTGTTCAGGCCGTTGACATTGAAAACGGGGTCTGCCACCACGCTGCGCTGCTCCTGCGCGCCTCCCAGGAGCATGGCGATGAACTTCTCCAACGTGACACCCTGGGAAGAGGCCACGTCGTTGACGCTGGAGATCACGGTCGAGTTGCGGTCATTGATGTTCGACAGCTTGTGGAAAGGGAAGTCCCCCTTTTGCAGCGTGCCGTTTGGCTTTCGCACCTGGAAGGTGAAATCTGGCGTGGCCTGGCCGTTCTCGTCCACGATCAGCAGACCGGGGCTCACCTGGTTTTTCGCCCGGTTGTCCGCTCCCGCGTGGAAGTGGCACGTTGCGCACGAGGTCACATTATCGCTGCCCACCTGCATGTCCCAAAACAAGGCCTTGCCCAAAAGAATGGCCGCCTCCTTGTCCTTGATGAAATCATCCAGTTTCGAAGGCTCCGGCACCTTGCGTTTGCGCAGGGACTCGGGTTTGGGAGCCGGTTCAGCCTTTTCCTGGGCCATTCCAGGGGATGCCACAGACCAAGTGATCAAACTGGCGGCTGCGAGAAGAGGCGAGAGTGATTTCATTCTCATATTTTTGGTTATTGCATTGGGTGAATTTGATTTTCTGTGATTCAGACGCAATAAACTTATCAGATATAATTTTCATATTATGAAGCGGGGTTTGGTGAGATGATTGTGAGTCAAATGTCTGCCATTCCTCAGTGCCGCGTTGGCCGTATGCCTGTGTGCTGACTGGCAAAAAAGCCCCTCCCGGCCCTCGACACCCTGGTTTTAGGCCCTATCCTCGCGGCCCTTCATTCCCAAAGCCCATGAGCAAGAAAATCGTCCTCGCCTACTCCGGGGGTCTCGACACCTCCGTCCTCCTTTCCTGGATCAAAGACACCTATCAGGCCGAGGTCATCGCCTTCTGCGCCAATGTGGGCCAGGACGACGAGCTCAAGGGCCTCAACGCCAAGGCCAAGAAGACCGGCGCCTCCAAAATCTACATCGACGACCTCCAACTTGAGTTCGCCCGCGATTTCATCTTCCCGATGATCCAGGCCGGAGCCATCTACGAAGGTCAGTACTTCCTCGGCACCTCCATCGCGCGTCCGCTCATTGCCAAGCGCATGGTCGAGATCGCCAAGACCGAAGGCGCCACCGCCATCGCCCACGGAGCCACCGGCAAGGGCAACGACCAAGTCCGCTTCGAGCTCACCGCCGCCGCCTTGGCGCCTGATCTGGAGATCATCGCCCCCTGGCGTGACGAGCGCTTCCGCAACGACTTCCCCGGCCGCGCCGAGATGATCGCCTACTGCGAGGAGAAAAAGATCCCCGTGCAGGCCAGCGCGAAGAAGCCCTTCTCCATGGACCGCAACCTCCTCCACATCAGCTACGAGGCCGGCATCCTCGAAGATCCGTGGTTCGACGCCAGCGATCCAAAGTACAAGGACTACTTCAACGTCCTCTCCGTCTTCCCCGAGGCCGCGCCCGACAAGGCGGAGACCGTCATCCTCGAGTTCGACAAAGGAAACTGCATCGCCGTCAACGGCAAAGTGCTCGATCCGCTCGGCGTCATGAAGCTCCTCAACAAACTCGGCGGCAAGCACGGCGTCGGCCGCGTGGACATGGTGGAAAACCGCTTCGTCGGCATGAAGAGCCGCGGCGTGTATGAAACCCCCGGCGGTAGCATCCTCCACTTCGCCCACCGCCAGATTGAGAGCATCACCATGGACCGTGAGGTCATGCACCTGCGTGACAGCCTCATCCCGAAGTATGCGCAGCTCGTGTACAACGGCTTCTGGTATGCGCCGGAGCGCCTCGCCCTCCAGGCCCTCGTCACCGAGAGCCAGAAAAAGGTCAGCGGCACCGTCCGCGTGAAGCTCTACAAGGGCAACATCATCGCCGCCGGTCGCAAGAGCACCTACAGCCTCTACAATCCGCAGATTGCCACCATGGAGGCCGATCCCACCAAGGCCTACAACCAGGACGACGCCACCGGCTTCATCCGCCTCAACGGCCTGCGCCTGCGCACCGGCGCTATCCGCGACAAAAAGAAATAAGCCGCCTGAGCGAGCCCTTCCCACGGGCGGCCGCGGTCACGCGCCCGCCCGTCGGCCTCACGCCTTCACCGCCTTCGCGATGATCGTGCGGCCCACCAGCATGTCCACGCTGTTCATCGCGCGCACCAGCGGCTCGTTCGCCTCGTCCAGCGTGTGGTAGCGGTGGCGCTCCTTGCGCATCGCCCACGCCGCGAAGAGCTTGATCAAGGGATACAGCAGCACCAGCTTCGGCAGCGAGGAGCGCTGCACGCGGTCGATGTGCGGCGTCGCGCCGGGGAAGCCCGCGTCCATCAGCGCGTGCGCCACATAGAACCACGACACCGGGTTGATGTGCCCGCCCGTTGAGTACAGCGCGCTGTGCTTCACCGGCAGCGGGCCAAAGAGGTTCCAGAATCCAAACCACAGAAAGCGCAGGCGGGAGTTCAGGTTCAGAATGTTCGGCGTGCTCAGGATGCACACCCCGCCCGGCTTCAGCACGCGGTGAATCTCCCGCACCACCCGGCGGAAGTCCTCCAGGTGCTCGATCACCTCCGTGGCCGTCACGATGTCAAAGCTCGCGTCCGCATACGGCAGCGGATCGTGGTTCAGGTTCGCGATGTCCACCTTCTGCCCCGGCAGCGTCATCAGCGTGTCCGTGTAGTCACACACGCTCGCCGTCACCGCCAGCTTCGACTTCACCTTCGCGATCAGCGACCCGCGCCCCGCCCCGATGTCGAGATAGGTCCGCCACGCCGGCGCGGAAGGCTCGGCGAGGAGGAGTTCGAGGACTTTGTCGTGGATGCCGTCAATGCTCATGGGACCGCGTGCTTATCGAGGCCCCCGCGCGGCGGCAACCTTTTTCTCCGAGGCCTCCGTGCCCCGCCTGGGCTCCAGGCCCGCCCGCCACTTTCCTGCCACCACACATGCCGGGCGTGACGTGAAAATAATGCTTGCAGCTCCGGCACGCGTCATGATTTAATTTCCGCATGAGGAAGGCAGCCACCACTGCTTTGATTCTGCGTGTGGACCGCGTGCTCCGGCACCCGTCCTCACCCGCGCCATTTCCCACGGGCCGTCCAGCGCCCGCAGCGCCTTCCCTCCTGCGCGCACGACCCGCCGCGCGTGCCACCCACCCCGCCAGGGAGCCGCGTGCCCGCCCAGCGGCACCGCTCACCCCCATGAACCGCCACCGCCATGCCTGAGCCCCTACGCTGGAATTCCGTCTCGCCCACGACTGGGGAGCCGCTCCGGTGGGGCCAGCCCGGGGCCACATGGGATGGCTTCTGGCCTGATCCCGCCCCGCCCCCGCCGCCGAAGCCCCGCCGCCGCTCCCAATTCTCCGTTAGTGAACTCAACCTGCCACCCAACATGCAACCGTTCCGCTACCTCATCTACCTCATCCGCGGCATCTTCACCGCCAAGCCCGCCCTCCGCCCCGCCATGAGCGAGGGCGACTACCTCGACACCCTGGCAACCCGCAGCGGCCTCACCCGCGCGCAAGTCGAGGGCCTCATCACCACCCAGAGCGCCCTCCATGTCGAGCTGGCCCGCCAGGGCATCCCGGTGGACTTCATCCTGAAGCGCTTCCGCATGGTCCCCTCCTGCGGTGGCCGCTACACCGGCCCCGATCCCGATGATGCCGACGTGTGCGCCACGCTGGCCTTCTCCATCGCCATCCACCCGGATGAGATCGACAAGATGCGCGCCGGCTGCCCCCTGGAAAAGACCGGCGAGGCCGGGGAGCTGGGCCCCGTTGTCGAAAGCGTCCGCTCCCGCCCCGGCAAGCTGCTCAACAAATACGGCGTGGGCACCACTGGCGGCACGGAGGTCAACGGACGCGACTTCCGGGAGAGCCGGGCGGATGCGGAATGGCCTGTGGCGGAGCTGGTGCCCGTGGCCGGCGGCGCGGCCATCCCCCTGGGCGTGCTGGACTGCACGCCCACGCGTCTCGTGCTCGGCGGTGCGCCTGCGGGCACCACCGGGGCTTATTTCCTCAAGATCACCGACGCGGGGGACCACTTC
This sequence comes from Verrucomicrobiaceae bacterium, assembly GCA_015075365.1. GTDB lineage: Bacteria > Verrucomicrobiota > Verrucomicrobiia > Verrucomicrobiales > Verrucomicrobiaceae > Prosthecobacter. Next base: position 245,296 of record JABTUN010000001.1, on the reverse strand, counting down.
ACCACCTGGGACCAGGAGCTCACCGCTGCTTGAGGCCGGAAAAGGCCTCTCCAGGCCCCCCAACCCCATGTTTTCAGCCCCAACACCCCACAGGCCGCCATTCCGCTTCCCGGAGGCACTCCGCCCGCCACCGGGAGGCAGAACCTCCGCTACCGGGGGGCGCAGCATCTGCCACCGGGAGGCGCAGCATCTGCCACCGGGAGGCATTTTGCCTGCCTCCCCCTCCCGCAGCGCCCGCCACCGGGAGACAGAGTGTCCACCACCGGGAGGCAGAGCGCCTGCCTCCCTGATCCTGGCAATCTGCTTCTGGGGGCAGTCAAGTGGTGCCCGCATGCACTTATTAGGCTTCAAGGATGCTTCCCGTCGCTTTTACTCATTCTTGGTGGCGGTGAATGGAGTTGGTATTTAGCATAAACAACCGATCATTGTTCCTGTACCACCCTGTCATGAAGGTCCGCTTCACTCTTGCTCCGCTGTTGTCACTGGTCCTGTGTGTCTGGGCAGAGGCACAAACCAGCATCCCCATTGACCAACTGGGCGCGGAGGTTCAGAAACTGGACGGAGGCGGCAGCAGCCAAATCCTGCCGACCCCGGATGGAGCGCAGCTCAAGGCGGTCCTGCAGGATCTGGAGGCTACCGCGACGCCTGAGGGACTCTGGCTGACGTCCACCGCGAATGAGGATGAAGGCCGTGCGAACCGCTTCCGGGTGCGCGCGGTGGCTTTGGGGCGTGTTCGGAGTGCAGCTGGGATGGCTGGGCGAACCCCTCCCCAAGCTAAATGGGTGGACAAACCTGAGCATTCTTTCCTGCTTGCCGCGGAGGGCATCGTGCACACCGGAAGCCAGGTGGTGCAGTGGCGGCGGCCTGGCGTCGTCGAACAATATGGTGTGAGTGCCGACGGTGTGCGGCAGGATTTCATTGTCACACAGAGGCCTCCGCGGAACGGGGAGGCGCTGCGAGTGGATTTGGAGGTGAGCGGTGCGCAGGCAAAACAGCACTCCACAGGGGTCATTTTGACCATCGTTGCCACCGGTCGTGAGCTGGCCTACGCGCGCCTGAAGGTGGTGGATGCCACTGGCAGGGAGCTTCCAGCTGAAATACATGTGTCCGCGCCAGACCATCTCCAGGTGCTGGTGCAGGATGACATGGCGGTTTATCCGGTGTGCATTGATCCGACTTTCAGTGATGCGGACTGGATCAGCATGGGAGGGTTGCCGGGCATCAACGGCACGGTCTATGCGATGACCACCGATTCATTGGGAAATGTCTATGCAGGAGGGGACTTCACCGTGGCCGGCACCACCACGGCCAACCGGATCGCCAAGTGGAACGGTTCTTCATGGGAAGCCTTGGGAACCGGGGCCAACTCTGTCATCTATGCTCTTGCGTGTTTTGGCACTGATATCTATGCGGGCGGTGAGTTTACCACCATGGATGCTGTGGCGGTCGAAGGGCTGGCCCGCTGGACTGGTGGCTCATGGTCATCAGTAGGAGCTGGGTTGAGTTCCACGTTAAGCACGCCGAAAGTTTATGCGCTTTCAGCCACAGGCAATCAGTTGTATGTGGGTGGGTTATTTTCCCACGCGGGAGGAATTTCTTCGCCAAATGTGGCTGAATGGAATGGAACGAGTTGGGCTGCTGTTGGCAATGGCACCGGCGGGAGAGTGAATGCCATTTGCGTCGGCGGGACAAACGTTTATGCCGGAGGAACATTCACCAGTGCAGGAGGCTCGTCCATATCGCGCGTGGCCGTGTGGAACGGCACGGCCTGGTCAGGACTCTCATCGGGAGTGAACGGCACCGTGTATGCGTTGACGTGGCATTCAGGCAGTCTGTTCGCAGGTGGGGCTTTTACCACAGCGGGCGGTTCTTCCGCCCTGCGAGTGGCATCATGGAACGGCAGTGCCTGGTCAGCCGTGGGCGGTGGATTCAATGCGGAAGTACGGGCCTTGATCCCCTGGAACGGAGGCATTTTGGCCGGAGGCCTGTTCTCCGGCGGTTCCCTGAATGGTGTGAGCTTTTGGAATGGCACGGCCTGGTCAGCAGTGGGCGGGGGGACAGAAGCCGCAGGAAAGGTTTATGGCATCACTACCAGTGGAAGCGAGTTTTTTGCGGGAGGCGCATTTGCAAAGGCCAGCGGGAGGCTCGCCAAAAATGCGGCCAGGTGGAATGGTACGGAGTGGACATCGTTGGGGCAAGGTCTTGCGCATGAGGTGGCTGCCCTGGCCTTTTCGGGCAACGATTTGTATTTGGGCGGTTTTTTTGAGACCGTCGGCGGGATCACGGCCAGGTACATCGCAAGATGGGATGGTACTAATTGGGCGACGTTGGGAACGGGTGCGAATGATTACATCACAGCGCTGGAGGTCGTCGGCACGAATCTTTATGCAGGCGGTAACTTTACGAGCATCGGCGGGGTGAGTGCGGCGCGAATCGCGAAATGGGATGGTACTGGCTGGTCTGCGCTCGGCAGTGGCATGAATGCCAGCGTTCTCGACCTGCATGCCATCGGCACTGACTTGTATGCCGTGGGGAACTTCACTCTCGCAGGCGCTGTCTCCGCCTCTCGAATCGCGAAATGGAACGGATCAACCTGGCAGGCGCTGGGCACTGGTCTGACAGCAGGAGAGGTGCAGACTTATGGTTCTGCGTTGGAGAGCCATGATGGCATCCTGTATGTGGGAGGGGAATTCACCATGGCCGGAGGGGTGACGGCCAGCCGGATCGCGAGATGGGATGGAAACAACTGGTCGGCGCTCGGGTCAGGAATGTCCGGGGGAATCAACGCATCACCAGTGCTCAGCCTGGCATGGTGGCAAGGCAGCCTCTACGCGGGTGGCAATTTCTCTTCGGCGGGTGGCGTGCCGGCCTTGGACATCGCACGTTGGGATGGAACTGGTTGGTCTTCAGTGGGGCATTTTTCTGGAAATGGAGTCTCCTGTCTTCAAGCCACAGACGAGGCGTTGTTTGCGGGAGGCAGTTTCACATCTGTAGGTGGCGTTGCGGTGAGCCGGATCGCCCGTTGGGATGGCGTTGCCTGGTCCAGCTTGGGGGCCGGTACAGACGGGCCGGTAGCTGCCTTGGTAGCGGCGGGGACGAGCTTGTATGTCGGCGGCGTTTTCAATATCACTGGCGGCAAAGTATCGCCTTATCTGTCGCGGCTAACCCATGACAAAGACAACGATGGACTGCATGACTATTGGGAAAACAGCCGTTTTGGAACCACCGTCGGTCATAGCTCTCTTAATGATCATGACAAGGACGGCTATCCGGAGCTGCTGGAGCTGGCCTTGGGCCTCAATCCCACGCTGCCCGATCCCGCCGGCCTGCCCGGTGTGACGCAGGAGGGCGGCTACCTGACCATGACGATCACCAAACAGCCCGGCGTGACGTATCAGGTGCAGACGGCGGGCACGCTGCTCTCCGCGCAGCCAGACTCCTTCAGCGCCACCAGCACCACCGTGCTGCTGGACAATGCCACCACGCTCAAAGTGCGGGATAACTTCCTTATGAGCACCACCGCGCGGCGTTTCATCCGCGCGGTCGTCACCGCGGCTCCGTAGGCCGGTTGTGGCCCCGGCCCGCCGGGTGGTGCGGGCTCGCCGTGCCCCATCGGGTGAGGGCCGGTTTGGGGGGAAATAAAAAGGCGGGATGGCCTCGCAGCCATCCCGCCGGGTCAAAGGATCGTGTGGGTGCCGTTAGGCGGGGTCTTTGGGCTTGTCGCCCTCGGGTTTGGGGGCTGGCTTGTCTCCGTCCTCGGTGGGGGGACGGCGGAAGCCGCCATCGCCTTCGGGGCGGGGGCCGCCCTCGGCTCCGGGGGGACGACGGAAGCCGCCTTCGCCGCCGCCATCAGGACGGCGGAAGCCGCCGGGGGCGCCACCTTCACCGCCGGGGCGCATGCCGCCGCCGCGCTGCATGGCCTCGCGCAGCTTGGTGATGGCGGAGACGTATTCTTCCTCGGTGAGGCTGCCGTTGCCATCGGTGTCCATGCGCTTGAAGGATTCCTTGGGATCGCCAAACATGCCGCCCATGCCGGGGCGTCCGCCTTCACCGCCGGGGCGGCGCATGCCTTCGGGGCCGCCGGGAGGCGGGCCCTCGGGGCGGCGGCCTTCGGGGCTGCCTTCCGGGCGGGGGCCGCCTTCGGCTCCGGGGGGACGGCGGAAGCCGCCTTCACCGCCGCCGGGGGGGGCGCCTTCGGGGCGGCGTGCGCCGCTGGCGGCCTCGCGCATGCGCTGGGTGATGCTGGAGAACTCGGTCTGGTCGATGAAGCCGTCGCCATTGCCATCGGCGCGGGAGAAGCGGTCGTCGGTCTCCTTGCGGGACATGCCGGCGAACTCGTCTTTGCTGATCTTGCCGTCGCCATCGGTGTCGGCGCGTTTCATGAACTCGGCGATGCGGTCGGCGGGGGAGCCGCCGGGAGGGCCGCCCTGCGGGGGGCCTTTGGGACGGTCGCCATCCTGGGCGGAGGCGAGGCAGGCGGAGAGGCAGAGGATGCCGAGTCCGTGGGTGAGGGAGAAGGTTCGTTTCATGGTGTGTGAGTTGGGTTTGCGGGAAGCAGGGGCTGAAACTGGAGGCGGTGTGCTTGGTTGCGTGGCGGGTGAGATTTTCTTCCCGCGTGCGGGGGCGTCAGGAGGCGGCGAGCTCGGCGAGGAGGGCCTGGTTGAGGCGGACGCCGGCGATGAAGTTGTCGATGGGGAAGTTCTCGTTGGGGGCGTGGGCCTGGCAGTCGGGCAGGGCGAGGCCGAGGAGGAGGGTATCGGCGCCGAGCACGTCTTTGAAGGCCTGGACGATGGGAATGCTGCCGCCTTCACGAATGAGGGCGGTGTTTCCTGCGGGGAAGGCGGCGGAGAGGGCGCGCTGGGCGGCTTTGCCGAGTGTGGAGTGCGGGTCCATCAAGTAGGGCATGCCGGTGTGGCCGGGGCGGATTTCGAGGCGCACGCCGGGCGGGGTGTGGGCGCGGAGATGCGCGGCGAGGAGCTCGAGGATGCGGTCGGGATGCTGGTCGGGGACGAGTCGGCAGGAGAGCTTCACGAAGGCCTCGCGGCCGATGACGGTCTTGGAGCCCTCGCCTTGATAACCGCCGCCGATGCCATTGACCTCGATGGTGGGGCGTGCCCAGCGGCGCTCGCGCTCGGTGTAGCCGGGCTCGCCGAAGAGGGAAGGGGAGCCGGTGAGGGCGAGCATCTCGGCGTCGCCATCGCCGAGGGCGGCCCAGGCGGCGCGCTCCCAGTCCGCGATGTCGCGCACGCCCTCGTAGAAGCCCTGCACGGCGACGCGGCCGTCGGCGTGATGCAGCGTGGCGGTGAGGTGGGCGACGGCGGTGACGGGATTGGCGATGGCACCGCCGAAGATGCCGCTGTGCAGGTCAATGGAGGGGCCGTGGACGCGCGCCTCGAGGCAGGCGATGCCACGCAGGCCATAGGTGAAGGTGCCGACGCCGGGGGCGACCATGCCAGTGTCGGAGATGGCGACGACATCGCATTTCAACTCCTCGCGATGCTGCTCGAGGAAGGGTTTCAGGTTCGGGCTGCCGATCTCCTCCTCACCTTCGAAGAGGACGATGAGATTGACGGGCAGATCGGCGTGCCGGGCGAGGGTTTCGGCCAGTCCCTGCACATGGGCCATGAGCTGGCCTTTGTTATCGGTGGCGCCGCGGCAGTAGATGCGGCCGTCGCGGAGGGTGGGCTCGAACGCGGGGGATTTCCATTCGTTGAGGGGCTCGGCGGGCTGCACATCGTAGTGGCCGTAGAGCAGCACGGTGCGGCGGCCGGGGATGTGCTTGTTTTTGGCGAGGAGGACGGGATGCCCTGCGGTCTCGCGCAGGTCGGCGGCGAGTCCCAGGCCGCTCAGCTTTGCCTGGAGCCACTGGGCGCAGGCGCGCACATCGTCGCGGCGTGTGGAGTCGGTGGAGACGGAGGGGAAACGCAGGCAGGTGAGGAGATCGTCGAGGCCGGGTGGGTTCATGCGGGGACGCTAGCGCGGCCGCGGGAGCGCACAACCGCGCGATGCCAGCTCAGGCGGCGAGTGCGAGGAACTGGGAGCGGACGCAGGACCAGAAGGACTCCATGAAGAGGTTGGTCTTGGCGGCGGGGGCGCTGGAGGCGGGCATGTCCATGGCCTGGAGGCCGTGCAGCTCGGTCATGACCTCGCCGTAGGCGGGCATGGCGTTCCAGCCGGGGGTGGGTTCAGCAGCCGTGGGGGTGTGGGTGGCGATGGTGGCGGTGTTCATGGCGGTGGCAGGGTTGAGAGGGTGGCGGGTGTTGGGCGGGAAAGGTGGTTTTCGGCGTTCCGGGGGCTTTGATTCGCAGGTTTGGAGTTGCAGGCGGGTGCGAGAGTGAGAACCGCGTCACAAAATGAGAATTAAAGGCCAGCAGGATGCCGCGGGTGAAGCCTGCATAGCTGCGGCTCTTGGTGCGCCAGCGAGGCCTTCACCGGTGACCTGGCCGGAGGTGTCCATGCGCAGACCGCAGATGGTCATGAACACATGCTCGCCAGGCTTCACCCAGATGGTGATGAAGCGGCCGGGGCCGGGCTCGCCATAGCTGGCGAAGGCGGCGCTGGAGAGAGGCTGCGCAGCAGGCCGGCCTTGATGAGCACGTAGGAGACGCTGCCGGAGCAGTCATAAGCGCTGTCCTCGACACGGGGAGTGGCCGCCGCGCGCTGCGCCAGGGCTTGTTCTGGAGGGTGTTGGCGGCGCCAGACGGCGTGCTGCAGGCGCATGGGGGCGGAGGAGCCGACGGTGGCGAAGCGGCCGTCAAAGCGGATCTGGGCGTTGCCGGCGGCGGGAGCGGCCTGGCGGCGGCGGCAGCAGCGGCGGCCTGCTGGGCGTGAGTAAGCGGCCCAGGCCTGGGCGTTGGCCTGCTGCTGGTAGTAGGCGGCCCAGGCGGCCTGGTTTGGGCGTGGGCGTAAGCGGCCTGGGCCTGGGGGCGGCGTAGTGACCGGCGGCGTAGTAGCCCTGCTGGGCGGAGGCGGGGAGGCGAGCGAGCAGGAGGACGGCGGCGGCTGCGGCGGGAGGGCGAGGAGCTTGGCGGAGGCGTTCATGGCTGCTTGATTGATTATTGAATTATAATCAACCGCGCGATTCACAGCAACCATAATTTCAGAAATTGACTCACATAATTGTAAAATTGAGAACGGGAAGTGGTTGGAACCCCGCCTGGATGGGGGCGGATGAACAGCATTGGGGACGCAAAAAGCCTCAAACAGCCCGATTTTCGTCCTGAGGTGGCCGTTTCAGGACTCGGAGGCGGTCCGAAGGAGCCGCGCAGCCACCCATCTCCGCCATAGAAATGAGAAAGTGATCTTGGTTTTGAGATCCGGAGAGACGCGGGTGAAAACGTGCCGGGAAAGCCCTGGAGACACTCGCAGCGGGCTTGGGACAGCCCGCTCATCCGGGGCCGATGCATCGACGCCTGCTTTGAAGCGTGAAAATGGCGGGCAGGCCTTCAAAACCCTTTTCCCGACTCCGAGAGGACGGCCTGTTGTCTGCGTCCAACTCAGACAGGACGCGGGCGTCAAAAGTTATCGATGCCCGCGTTGATGGATGATGGTCGAGCAATCGATTGCTCATTCAAACGTCAATCCAATCGTTGCCGACAGCTCTTCCTTGTTCGCGTCGAGCGTGGCCATCCAGATCACAGATGGCGGTGCTGCCTGGTTCAGCTCGCCCGGGCGCTGGAGACGCGGCGCTCCAGCGCGTCAAAGGATTCCGAAAGACGGCGCAGGCGCTCCACATGGCTGCCGCTGTCCTGCTCCCGCCTTAGCGCGTCGTCCTGCGCAGGGGTGAGGAGATCCAGGAAGCGGGCGAAGGCGTGCTCCACCTCCTCACGTGCCTGGGTGGCCAGCATTTCGCGCAGCGTGGCGGAGGATTCCTCCAGCTTGTCCAGGATCGCGTTGCGCGCGGAGGCCAGGCGCATCTGCGTGAGCAGGAACACCACCGCCATCAGCATCAAACCGGCGCCAAGAACGATACCCGCCTGCACCAGGCCGCCCAGCCACCCGGCGATGCCGGCAAGCCCGGCCACCGTGAAGGCCACGCGCGGCAGCCAGCGCGCGGTCTTGCGCGCACGCAGCAGCCCGGGCTCGATTTCCTCGTCAAGCTTCAGGGCGATGACAAAACGCCGCAGCGCCGAGTCCACCCGCGCCGCGAACCGGCGGCGGATTTCACTCTCGCCGTCATTTTCACCTTCCTTGCCCGCGGTCTCCGCCATGAACAGAATATTCCGGCCCTGCGCGCGCATGAACCGGTCAAACTGCCGGCAGTCCTCGTCTAGAATGAGCCCGGTCTGGCGCCAGCGGTCGCCGGCGCGGTGATGAAGCTCCTGAAGCAGGCGGTGATCGAGGCTCTGCGGCCGCTGCACCTCCTCGTCCGGCGCGGGCTCTCGCTGGAAGGCTTTGCGCGTGGCCAGCGCGTCACTGGCCAGGCCGGCCACGCGCATCACGCTCTCGTGGTAGTCACGCTCGGTGGCATCGAGCGCCGGCAGCACTTTTTTCAGCGTGCGGTCCACTTGCAGGTCGCGCTCGCTCATCAACTCCGCCAGCAAGGCGGTCTTCCGCTGCATCGTGCGCATGTTGGCCACGGTGCGCTCCTTGAGCTGCTCCAGGATCTGGCGTCCGAGCCCCAGCGTGCCCGCCAGCTTTTTCATGCGCGCCGGATTCTGCTGCACCGCATGGGAGATGTGGTTCTCCAGCTTGTGAAACCCGCTCTCCTCCAGCAGCCGCTCGCGGTCGAGGCCGGAGCTCCGCGCCAGGAAGGCCTTCTTTGCCGAGACGGGAAAGAGCGGGAACTCACGGCCGAAACGCTGACGGCAGAGCTGTCCCATGTAGTCCGTGATGACCTGGATCTCCTCCGGGCTGCGCAGATCGCACTGCTGCAGGATGAAGATGACATTCCGCATCCATTCGCGATGCACCTTGTCGAGGAACTGCCACGCGCTGGCGCCCCATGGGTTCATCGCCGGAAAGACAAAGATCACCAGATCCGCCACGGGCACAAAGCGCTCGGTGATCTGCTGGTGCTCGTTCTCGATCGAATTCGTGCCCGGCGTGTCCACGATGTGGAAGTCGCGCAGGAAGTCCGCCGGCACATGCACCTCGTCGAGCGTGGGTGTGACGGGCACGACGCGGTGCTCCGGCCCGTGCTTGAAAAAGAGAATCTTCTCCGTGGTGGGCATAACGCCCGTGCGGGAGAACTCCTGGCCGAACAGCGCGTTGAGAAACGTGGACTTGCCCACATTGACCTCTCCCACGACGACGAAGACAAACGGCTCCTTCAGGCTGGCGATCAGGTTGTCGATGATCGCCAGCCACTCCGGCTCCCCGGCATGGTCCCGAACAGCGGCAGCCAGCGCCAGCAGTTCGGTGCCGATGCTGGATCGCAGTTCAAAGTAGTCGTCGCCTATCATGCAGTGGGGGCTTCATCGCCGGGAAGCGTTGAAATGAAACCGGACAGGTGAAAAGCAACCCGGAAAGCGGAGGGAAGCGCGGCAGGAGCTGGAGGGATGTTGTTTCAACCGGCAAGGGTGAGCTCGCGATCTGAAATTGAGGCATGCCTGGCAAAAGTTTCTCTTGAAATCAAAGTTAGCCCAGACTAACACGGGCGGCATGTCCTTCCTGCGCCCCCTTCTGGTTTCACTCGCCGCCGCGTCACTCTGTAATTGTGACAAGACCCCTGTGCAGACCCAAGGAGGCGGAAAACCTCTCGTGGTCGCCACCACCACCATGATCGCGGACATGGTGCGGGAAATTGGCGGGGAGGACATCGAACTGGCCGCGCTCATGGGGCCGGGGGTCGATCCGCATCTCTATAAACCCTCCGCCGAGGACGCGCAGAAGCTAGGCACCGCTAAAGCCATCTTTTATAACGGCCTCATGCTGGAGGGCCGCATGAGCGAGCTGCTGGACCGCCTTGCCGCCCAGGGGCGCGCCGTGCATGCCGTCACCTCGAAAATGCCCGCCGCCAGCCTCCTCCAGAGCGATGATGGCTCCCACCATCCCGATCCGCATGTGTGGGGGGATGCCAAGCTTTGGACCAGCGCCATCGAAGTCGTCGTCGAGGGCCTCGGTGCCGTGATCCCCGGTAAAAAAGCCGTCTTTGCAGAGCGCGGCTCCCGATTGAAGGCCGATTACCTCGCGCTTCATGAATGGGCCCTGGCCGAGTCCGCCAAAATCCCCGCCGAGCGCCGCATTCTCATCACCAGCCACGACGCCTTCAATTACTTCGGGCGTGCCTACGGCTTCCAGGTCGTTGGCGTGCAGGGCATCTCGACCGTGAGCGAGGCGGGCCTGGCCGATGTGGCCAAGACGGTCGATTTCATCAAGTCAAAGCAGGTGAAGGCCATCTTCGTCGAAAGCAGCGTGCCGCATGCCACCATCGAGCGCATCGCCAAGGACAGCGGCGCGAAGATCGGCGGGGAACTCTTCTCCGACGCCCTGGGCACACCGGGGGAGACGGTCGTGATCGACGGCCAGTCCTACGACTGCGGCACCTACCCCGGCATGCTGCGCAGCAATGTCTCCTCAATCGTCAAGGCGCTGAACTGACCTGCTCCCACCTCCCCACCTCATGAAAATCCCCGTCACCCTCCTCGTCCTCGGCACCGCCTCCCTGGCGGCCGAGCCCGCCACCTTCAACGCGTCCGCCGCCACCGTGCGGGAGATGTCCACCGACCGCCCGGACCAGACCGAGGGCGCCTTCACCGTGCCCAAAGGCATGTACCAGTTCGAGTTCGGCTTCTTCAACTACTCCCGCCGTCTCGACACCGACCACCGCAACGAAACCTTCATCTGGGGCGAGGTGAACGCCAAGTACGGCCTCACCCATGACATCGACATCCAGGTGATCTGGCAGCCGTGGACGGAGCAGCGCTACAAGGGCAACTCCGAGGACACGGACAACCTTGGCTTTGCACGCGAGGGCATCAGTGACCTGCTGCTCCGCCTGAAATGGAATGTGGTGGGCAATGATGAAGGCCCCTTTGCCATGTCGCTCCTGCCCTTCATCAAGGTTCCCACCGCCAAGCACCGCATCGGCAACGACCTGTGGGAGGGCGGCCTCGCCATCAACACGGAGATCGACCTCGGCGGCGGCTTCTCCCTCGGCAACAGCTTCTTCGGCACCATCGTCGGCGACGCCGACGACACGCTCTACTTCCGCCCCGCCGTCACCGCCGTGCTCGGTTACGATATCACGGAGCGCCTCAGTTGCTTCCTCGAAGTCTTCGCCGCCAGCCAGATCGACACCGAGCGCTACTGGCAGGCCTCCCTTGATGCCGGGATCGGTTTCGCCATCACCGAAAACATGATCTTTGACGCGGGCGTCTTCTGGTTCTTCCGTGGTGACGAGGCGATCAATCCCTTCGTGGGCCTGAGCGTCCGCTTCTGATGATGAATCCTCCCGCGCTCGAACTCCACGACCTCACGGTCAGCTACGCCAAAAAGCCTGTTCTCTACGGCGTGGACGTTCAGGTGCCGCAGGGATCGCTCACCGGCATCATCGGGCCGAATGGCGCGGGCAAGAGCACCATGATCCGCGCCATCATGGGCCTCACCCCGCTCAGCGGCGGCTGGGTGCAGATCTTTGGCGGGTCGTTTGAGAAAAACCGCCATCGTGTCGGCTATGTGCCGCAGCGTGAGCAGGTGGACTGGGACTTCCCGGTCAACGTCATGGATGTCGTGCTCATGGGCCGCTACGGCCGACGCGGCTGGCTGCGTCGCGTCACGAAGGAGGACAAAAAGATCGCCGAGGAGAGCCTCGACAAGGTCGGCATGCTGCCTTTCCGCAATCGCCAGATCGCCAACCTCAGCGGCGGCCAGCAGCAGCGCGTCTTCCTCGCCCGCGCCCTCGCGCAGCAGAGCGATCTCTACCTGATGGATGAACCCTTCGCCGGTGTCGATGCCACCACCGAGCGAGCCATCGTCACCCTGCTGCAAGATCTCCAGTCCCAAGGCAAAACCATCCTCGTCGTCCACCACGACCTCACCACCGCGAAGGAATATTTCGATCACCTGCTGCTCCTGAACATGCGCCTCGTCTCCTTCGGCAAAACGCAGGACGTTTTCACCGTCGAGCAGCTTCAAAAGACCTACGGCGGCCGTTTGACCATCTTGAGCGATGTCGCTGCGAAGGTAAGCCGTGAGATGTGAGAAGTAAGAAGTGAGATGTCATCAAACCACGAAAGCTATGAAACACGTCAGACACTTCCGCGAGCTAAGGACATATCAGAACGCCAGGGAGGCGGCGGGGATGGTTTTTGACATGTCGAAAAGCTTTCCCAAGGAGGAGAGGTATTCGCTGACGGATCAGATTCGACGAGCCTCAAGGGCTGTGAAGGCCCTGATCGGCGAGGCGTGGGGACGCAGGCGTTACAAGGCTTCGTTTGCTCACAAGCTCGTGGAGGCACTCGGAGAAGCCAATGAGGTTCAAAGCTGGCTGGACGACATTTTGGACTGTGGCTATGCCGATTCAGATTGGGTTCAGACGATGATGGATCGCTACCAGGCTATTTGCAGCATGATCAGCCGGATGATCGACCACACCGACGAATTCTGCCCCAACGACCCCGACGCCGATTATCGCGCTTCCAGCGTTCGTGAGCCTTTACCCGACTCCGAATGGTTCATCGACAACCCACGCTCTGCGCCGTGAACCACGTCTCACGTCTCACTTCTTACGTCTCACTTCTCACGCTTGCCCTCGCAAGCAGCTCGGTTCACGCGGCCCGCATCGGTGACCTCACCGAAACCTCCATCACCGAGCAAGCCCTTCGCTTCTTCACCTTCAGCGATCCATCACTCCGTCTCGCGCTGCTCGGCTGCATCCTGCTTGGACTGAATTGCGGCTTGCTCGGTGGCTTCGTCGTCGTGCGGCGCATGTCGTTGGTGGGCGATACGTTGAGCCACGCCGTGCTTCCCGGCATCGCGCTGGGCTTTCTCTGGAACAACACCAAAGACCCGCTCGCCATCTTGATCGGCGCGACACTCGTCGGCGGCCTCTCCATGCTCACGGTGAGTGCCATCACACGCACCACACGGCTCAAAGAAGATGCCGCGATGGGTCTCGTGCTTTCGTCTTTTTACGCCATCGGCATCTGCCTCATCGGCATGATCCAAAGACTGCCCAGCGGCAACAAAAGCGGCATCGACAAGTTCCTCTTCGGCCAGGCCGCCGCGATGAATGGCAGCGATATCGCGCTCATGGCCATCACCGCCGGCATCACGCTGCTTTTCGTCACCGTCGGCTATCGCGGACTGCTCACACTGAGCTTCCACCGCGCCTTTGGCGAGAGTTTGGGCCTGCCGATGGGCTTTTTGCATCACGCGATGATGCTGCTCATCTCCTTCGCCGTCGTCACCGCCATGCAGGCGGTTGGCGTGGTGCTCGTTTCGGCCATGCTCATCATTCCGCCGGCCACCGCGTGCCTTTTGACGGATCGCATGCATCGCGTGCTCATCCTTTCCGCGGTCATCGGCATCGCCACGGCGGCTTTTGGGGCCTTTTTGTCCTTCCTCGGCTCCAATCTGCCCACCGGGCCCTTCATGGTGCTCGCGGGCTCGTTGGTGTTCGCGATGGCCTTTCTCTTCAGTCCGAAGCAGGGCTGGCTCACCCGGCTTTGGAGGCAAAAAACGCAGAAGTGCCGCATCGAGCGCGAAAACACCCTCAAGGCCATGTACCACCTCGCCGAGCGCCACGGCTTCCGCGAGGAAGGCATCACGCTCCTCGAACTCGCCAACGCACGCCGCGAGCCTCTGGAGCAAATCCGCCTGCAAAGCGACGATCTGCTGCGCCAGAAGCTCGCCACCCTGACCGACGACGGCAGCATGCTCCACTTCACGCCGGAAGGCTGGCGCAAAGCCTGCGCCGTCGTGCGCAATCACCGCCTCTGGGAGCTCTACCTCACCAACATCATGCAATACGGCGCCGACCACGTGCACGACGACGCTGAAAAGATCGAGCACGTCCTTGGCGAGGACACCGTCCGCCAGCTCGAACGCCGCCTCGACTTCCCCCAGACCGATCCGCATGGCAAGCCGATCCCCGGAGCGCGTGACGTGCACGGTCAGAGCAAACCCCGGCCCGCCGGAACCACGGGATATTGACCGCACTTCCCGTGCATGGTTCCAAGTTTCAGGTTCAACGTTCCAGGTTCCACGTTTCACCTCAGACCTCTAACTTCAGACCTCTAACTTCAGACCTCTAACTTCTGACCTCTCACCTCTCTCATCTCCCCAACTATCCTCTTCCGCCCAAGGCGACTACCGCCTCAGCGCATTCACCAGCGAGTTAAAGGCCAGGCGCAGGGTTTCGGCATCGGGATCACCAAAGGGCGCGTCCAGCGTGCCCACCGCGTTGCTGTTCCTGCTGGTGGCACTGATCGCGTTGTTCAGATCCGCCAGCGTCACCTCGCCGGGCGGGCCTTGCGGCCCCGGTGGCCCCATCGGGCCTTCCGGTCCCGGGGGACCCCCTGGATCACCCGGCGGCCCTTGCGGCCCAGGAGGCCCCTCGGGACCCGTGGCACCTGCGGGGCCTTCCGGCCCTGCCGGGCCCGGCGGGCCTTCCGGACCCGCCGGAATGGCATCAATGAGCTCTTTGAGGCCGTTGAGCTGGCCGCGCATCTGCACCGCGTCGATCCCGGTGCCGGCCTGGGGAGGTTGGGGTCGAACATGGAATTGGAGGGGTGGAGGGGTGGGTAGGGACGCGCTGCGCCGCGTCCGACGAGACGTGAGAGGTGCGGTAGGGACGCGCTGCGCCGCGTCCGAAGAGAGGTGAGACGTGAGAGGTCAGACGTGAGACGTGAGACGTGAGAGGTGGGTAGGGACGCGCTGCGCCGCGTCCGACGAGACGTGAGAGGTGAGACGTGAGACGTGAGAGGTGCGGTAGGGACGCGCTGCGCCGCGTCCGACGAGACGTTGAGAGGTGAGAGGTGCGGTAGGGACGCGCTGCGCCGCGTCCGACGAGACGTGAGACGCCAGAGCTGCGCGCCGCGCAGGGCGCTCCCCGTCCCATCGTCTCATTGTCCCCTTGTCATGCATCAGGGCCCCACGGTGACCCGCACCACATCGCACCAGCCGCTGCTTGGCAAGGCGTTGTCCCAGAAGCGGGCTCGGTATTCGCGCACCTCTGCCTGGCCGGGGGTCAGCAAGGCGCGTGTATCGATGTAGGGGCTCTTGTTGCTCTGCGCCAGGGGCTCCCATCCGCCGCCGCCGCGGCGGCTTTCGATCATGACGTACTCGTGGCCGCGCTTGAAATAGCCCAGGCGCACATACTGGTTTAGGTCGCCGGCGATGATGCGCTCCTTCAGTTCGGGCGGCGGGCTTTCGCCGGGCGGTGGCGGCGGCGGTGCGGCCGGGCCCACGATGCCGAGGTCCAGGCCCATCGCCTCGGTGTAGCCGGGGCGGCGTTTGATGATGCCCACCAGGTCAAAGGTGCGCAGCAGCGCGCCGGGTTTCACACCCGTGATGCCGGCGGGCAGCACGGGCGGCGGCGGGAGCTGCACGACGGGGAACTCGTAGTTGGTGGTGCCGCTGCCAGCCTCGAGGGTGTCGAGGCTGGAGGTGCAGGCGGTGGCATGCTCGCGCATGGCGACGATCCAGCCGCCCAGGCCATAGCCCAGGACGAGGTTGTCGGCCACCGCGCTGTCCGTCTCCGCCGGGGTCAGGGCCAGGGCGGCGGCGTAGCCGGGCAGTTTGCTGGCAAAGTTGATGTGCCATTCGGAGCGGTCTTTGAGGGACCGCGGGTAGTAGGGTTGTCTGAGCATCTTGGTGTGGGTGTTGGATGTGTTTTCGGTCGGGGGGCCGGCCGGTGTGGACGGCCCCCAAAGTTGTCCGGACGACCAGGTCGCCCCGCTGTTCCACAGGGCCATCAGAAGGCCCTCCGTCCCGCCGCGCGGGCTGGCTGGGGCAGGAGCGGCTCTGCTTCCTGCCTGTTTGGCGCACGACACGCCGGGAAAAGTCTGCTCCCCGCCGCGCCGTTCAAGCGAACCGCTGAGCGGTGAAAGCGAACCGCTGGGCCGTTCAAGCGAACCGCTGACCCGTTAAAGCGAACCGCTGAGCCGTTAAAGCGAATCGCTGAGCCGTTCAAGCGAACCGCTGAGCGGTGAAAGCGAACCGCTGAGCCGTTCAAGCGAACCGCTGAGCCGTTCAAGCGAACCGCTGGGCCGTTCAAGCGAACCGCTGGGCCGTTAGAGCGAACCGCTGAGCGGTGAAAGCGAACCGCTGGGCCGTTCAAGCGAACCGCTGAGCGGTGAAAGCGAACCGCTGGGCCGTTCAAGCGAACCGCTGGGCCGTTAGAGCGAACCGCTGGGCCGTTAGAGCGAACCGCGGAGCCGTTAGAGCGAACCGCGGAGTGGTGAAGGTGCCCGGCGGGCCCGGGCGGAGTGCCCGCCGCCTGTCTCTGCCGGCGCAGGGCCGGGAGCGGGAAACTGGGCGGGGGAGGCATCGCGTTCATGGCCGCAGGATGCGTGCGGCACGACGTTGGAGCCACGCAGACATGTTTGACACCTGCTGGCACGGTTGATGCTAAAAGGGCAGCCTAGGTGTTCTTGTGGAACAGGCGCGCCAGCGCCAGCGCCGCGACAAACAAGGGGTTCAGGCGGCGGCCGTTGGCCCACTTTGTCAGCGCGGGGATGGTCATCACCTTCAGGTCCGTGTGGATGTGATGCATGGCCTGCCGCGTCATGCCCGCGCGGCGCGCCTGCGTGGCCTCCTTGCAGGCCAGCCGTCCATCCTCCTCGCGCAGCAGGGAGATCAGCGCATCATTGAAGGCATACGGGTCGATCGCCCGCCTGGTGCGCATGGGGATTTCAAAGGTCTCCATGCGGATGTCACCTGTCCCCAGGCTCCTCTCCCCCGTTCTTCCTGCTGAAAAACTTGAAGGCTCTTTTTGCATGGTGCCAAAAGGTTGTTCGACGCGGATCCTAGTCCTTTTGGGCGGTCTGTCGACCCTGAACAAGCCGCGCGCAGCCCGCGGGTGTTGTAAAAGTTTCTTGCCGCGTGCCGTGCGCCCCCGCTAAAACCGCTGGCGAAAATTCGAGAAATGCATTCACGCGCATGTGCTCTCTCCGTCGTTTTTCCCGCCGCGCCTGGCTTCTCCATGCGTATGGGATCATCTCCATGATGCTCTGGCCGCTGCCGCCGGGCGTGGCCTATTGGACGGACAGCAACCAGGACGGCGTGAAGGAATGGGTGGATGATCCCGCGGACCCGCAGGACTCCGGGTGGAAGGACGACAGTGATGGCGATGTGCTTCAACAGGTGACGATGCCGGACTCGCGGGCGAAAAGAGGCGAGGCATCCTGTTCTGGCCGTGGCGTCGCCTTGACCGGAAGGGCGCGCTCCGGAAGGTGCCGCAGAAACGGAAACACGTTCTGGAGGGAGCCGATGCCACCAACCCATGACCGCCCTGCATGTGTCAACTTTTTGCACCCTGACCCCGTTTCCCCGAAACAGACTCAACAACAAAAAGAAAAGAAACAATGAAGCTATTTACGTTTTGTCTCATTTATCTGGTTTCGATAACGATTTTCGCTCTCGACCAAGCCGTAATCGTCGCCAAGAACGGCGATGAAAAACTGTCTCTCAAGACAGCATGCGCTAAAAATACTGCGGTTGAACTAGAGGGGAGTGTTTTTGTTGCTGTTCCGCTTTCAATCGAAGCCAACATGCAGATACAAAATCGAGCAGATTGGATAACGCGCCGAGTTGAAAAAATAGTTCTACCTAAAGTGTCCTTTGAGGGAGACTCTCTTCAAGATTGCTTGGAGTATCTCAGGCGGTCCACTTCGAAGGCGTTGATTAGAATGGATGAATCTGACGATCATATTCACTTTTTAAGAAAGGGGCCAGATGTCCAGGATTACGACATTACGCTTACTTTAGTTAACGTCAGTGTTCTTGAGGTGGTTCAGAAGCTTGCATCAATGGTCGGCGGTGTTGTGCGAATTGTCGACTATGGAGTGCTTATTGAACTGCAATACAAGGACGCACCTTTGCACGGCAAAAAAAAGGGCCATTTGAATGAAAATGAACCCGCAAGCCAACCACATGACCGTACGCGCCAACCAATAGCCTTGACCATGCCAAGCTATGCAAATGAATGAAACCAGTCCAGCGTCTCGGTCTCGAACGCTCCTTTGGCGAGGCCACACGGCGAGTTCCGGCAGCCCGCGTTTTCACACGAGAGTCTTTAAACCGCTGATTTGACGCTTATCAGACGCTGATGCCAGATTCCTTTCATCAGCGTCACATGAGCGTTTGGTCAGCGGTAAAAACCGGCTCGGGGGACGGGGTCAGTGTGCAACTGCTTGACAGAGTAGCATGGCCTTGAGTGCGTCCTCGTTGAGCGAGAACCCGGCAAATGAAGAGGCGGGCCTGTTGAGCCGTGAGAGGGCGTCGGTGAACGAGGAGGCGGAGGTGGTCGCGCTGGAAGGGGATGAGACTGTCGGCGGCGGACGGTGGTGTCGCAGGCGTGGCTGGCGGAGAAACGGGAGATGAAATCGGCGGCGGATGTGAGCCAGCCGTTGAGGCGTCTTGACGGGAAGGCGGCGATGAAGAAGGTGCCGCAGGAACGGAAACACGTTCTGGAGGAAGCCAATGCCACCAACCCATGACCGCCCTGCATGTGTCAACTTTTTGCACCCTGACCCCGTTTCCCAGAAGGCGCTGGAAGCTGCAAAAGGAATATATGATCTTATACCAGATGCAAAAGATGCAAAAGTACTGCCTTGGGCAGAGGTCGAGAAGGATCTAACAAAAGCTTTCAGCCACAAACCAAACGAAAAAGATGCAGAGAGTAATGAATTTTGGCGCGTGATTAATATGAGGGATGTTACTGTTGAGCGATTTGGCGAACGCCCAATTTATTCACGATCAAAGTTTGATGCTGAAAGACGAACTTTTGAGAAAGCAATGGAGAGACAAAATGAAGAAAGAACAAAAAAGAAAGAGTGATGGTCTGTTTTTGAAATGCGTCCTGATTATCGCGTCTGTTTGGATTGCCGCGAGTTTGGTGCCCTATCTAATTGTTGGTGGCACATGGGGAATGGTCTGGATGTATGTTAATGCGCCTCTCTCATTTTGGACGGAAACTACAATCTTGGCTCAAATTGCGTATCCACACTTGTTTGTCTTCGTGACGACAGTTGTGAATGGTTTCTTGATTGCTTTTTTTCTCTCGGGAGTTTGGAAACTTCTCTGCAAAAAAACAAAAAATGAACATACAGGCCAACCAATAGCCTTGACCATGCCAAGCTATGCAAATGAATGAAACCAGTCCAGCGTCTCGGTCTCGAACGCTCCTTTGGCGAGGCCACGCGGCGAGTTCCAGCAGCCCGCGTTTTCACACGAGAGTCTTTAAACCGCTGATTTGACGCTTATCAGACGCTGATGCCAGATTCCTTTCATCAGCGTCACATGAGCGTTTGGTCAGCGGTAAAACCCGGCTCGCGCTGCTTGGCAAGCGGCCTGATCCTGCCACACTGCGCGCCGTGTTGAAAACCTTGCGACGCATGAACCTGGGCGGGTGGCCTTGCCTCCTGGCGCTCGCCTTGCACCTGCTGGCCCTGCATTGCCATGCCTGCCCACGCCTTGACCGGAAGGAGACCGTCAAGAAGGTGCCCGCGGCGTTGAAAGACTTTCTGGAGTCAGCCGATTGACCCGCCAGCATGAAGCCGATGAGCGAGTGAAGCAGTTGGACTCCGTTTCCCACCACGGAGCGAGGCGACGTTCAACATCGAACGTCCAACTTTCAACGTTCAACGACGGAACGGGCTAAAGCCCGAACTACGAACGAGTCTCGTCGGACGCGGCGGGTGGGATGAGGCTGCTGGCGGCATGGGGGGATTCTTTTTGCCTTTTGCGCCGAATGTGATTCAGGGGGCGGAGGCCCGGCGTCCGGGCCGCTTCGTTGCATGCCTGATCTTCTGCCCCCCTTCGATGCCCAACGCTTCTTCGCCGCCCCGTGGACGACGGACCTGGCGACCTATGGCTGGATGACGCTCATGGCTTTCCTGGTCACGGCGGCCTGCGGCCTCGTGGGCAACTACCTCATCCTCCGCCGCATGGCGCTGGTGGGTGATGCGATCAGCCACAGCGTGCTGCCGGGGCTGGCGGTGGCGTTTTTGATCTCGGGGAAGCTCACGCTGCCCGCGATGCTGGCCGGGGCGCTGGGCGCGGGCTTGCTGACGACGTTTTTGATCGAGTTCCTGCACACGCGCAGCCGCATCAAGGCGGACGCGGCGATTGGGATCACGTTTTGCTCGCTCTTCGCGCTGGGCGTGGTGCTGATCAACGTCTTTGCCTCCAAAGTCCACCTTGATGCCGAGTGCGTGCTGTATGGCGAGCTGAGCAATCTCGCCCTGGCGGAGCATTCGCTGGGCATGCCCGCGCCGGTGCTGGTGATGGGCGGGGTGGCGCTCATCGTGGCGGTTTTGATCGTGCTGTTTTACAAGGAGCTGCTGATCACGTCCTTCGATGCGCTGCTGGCGGGATCGCAGGGCTTCGCGCCGGGGAAAATGCATCTCGCGCTGATGGCCGCGCTGTCGATCGTCATCGTGGCGGCTTTTGAAAGCGTGGGCGCGATCCTCGTGATCGCCATGCTGATCCTGCCGGGCGCCACGGCGCAGCTTTTGAGCACGCGGCTGCCCGTCTGCCTCGCTTTGAGCGTGCTGCACGCGGCGCTCAGTGCGATCGGCGGTCTGCATCTCTCGCTGGTCCTCGGCTGCCCGATGGCGGCGGCGGTCGTGGTGGCCGGGACGCTGTTGTTTGGCGGTGCGTGGACCGTGCATCTGCTGCGCCGCCATGCCGGCGCGCAAGCGGAGGTGATGGCCGGCGCGATGTGACGGCGCGCAGCGCATGGTGAGAGGCCGGCCGGTCACCCGCAGCCGGGTCTGCCGCGGGGCGAGCAGCTCCCGCGCCTCGGTGAGAAGCAGGGCGGGATCGATCTGGCGGATGAGGGAGGCGGTGCGCCCGACCTGGCCGGAGCTGGCGATGATGCTGGCGATGACGGCGGCCTCCCCCTGATGCCAGCGATACCGGGGGCAGGGCAATGAGGAGGCCGGAGGCGCCCGCCTCTTCGCGAATTGAGCGTGCCAAAGCCACGCGCGCTCTGCTAAACTGTGCCCCAGCATGAACCGCGAACGCCTTTTCTCCCAGCTCACCGCGCAGAGCGGCCCGTTTGACGTCGTGATCATCGGAGGCGGGGCCACGGGACTGGGGGCGGCGGTGGACGCGGCGTCCCGGGGGCATTCGGTGGTGCTGGTGGAGCAGAGTGATTTTGCCAAGGGCACCTCCAGCCGCAGCACCAAGCTCGTCCACGGCGGCGTGCGCTATTTGAAGCAGGGGAATGTCTCCCTGGTGCTGGAGGCATTGCGGGAGCGCGGGCTGCTGGTGCGCAACGCGCCGCATCTGGTCCACAGCCTGGCCTTTGTGATCCCGAGCTACCACTGGTGGGAAGGGCCGTTTTATGGAATCGGATTAAAAATGTACGACGCGCTGGCGGGGCAGCTCGGCCTGGAGCCGTCCCGCTGGCTGACGCGGCAGGAAATCATCGAGCAACTGCCCACGCTGGAGACGGAGGGGCTGGACGGCGGCGTGGTGTACCACGACGGGCAGTTTGATGACGCGCGCCTGGCCATCCACCTGGCGCGCACGGCGGTGAACCATGGGGCGATCATGCTGAACCATGCGCGCTGCACAGGTCTGATGAAGGAAAAGGGCCACATCATCGGTGTGAAGGCGGAGTGTGTGGAATCCGGCGCGCAGCACGAGATCCGTGCCCGCGCGGTGATCAATGCGACGGGGGTGTTTGTCGATGAGGTGCGCCGGCTGGACGATCCGAAGACGGAAAAGATCGTCGCGCCAAGCCAGGGCATGCATCTCGTGCTGCCGCGTGAGTTTTTGCCGGGAAACAGCGCCATCATGATCCCGAAGACGGACGACGGGCGCGTGCTCTTCGCCGTGCCGTGGCACGGGCGTGTCGTCGTGGGCACCACGGACACGCCGGTGGGGCATGCGAGCCTGGAGCCGCGTCCGCAGGCGGACGAGATCGAATTCCTCATGACACACGCCGCGCGCTATCTTACGCGTGATCCGCGTCCGGGTGATGTGCTGAGCATGTTTGCCGGCCTGCGGCCGCTGGTGGCGGTGAAAGGCGCGGACTCGACCGCGGTGCTCTCACGCGACCACACCATTCTCGTGAGCGAAAGCGGCCTGATCACGATCACGGGCGGAAAATGGACCACCTACCGCCGCATGGCGGAGGATGTGATCGATCACGCGGAGCTGGTGGGTGGACTCGGCGTGCGGCGCTGTGTGACGCATGATTTGAAGATCCACGGCAGCGCCACGGTGGCCGGTCCGGGTGATCCGCTGGCGGTGTATGGCAGCGATGCGGCGGAAATCCGCGCGCTGGCATCCACCGTGCCCGATGGCCATGAGAAGGTGCATCCGCGCCTGGACGTGACCTGCGCGGAGGTCGTCTTCCACGCGCGCCATGAGATGGCGCGCACGATCGGCGATGTGCTGGCGCGCCGCAGCCGCAGCCTGCTCTTTGACGCGCAGGCGAGCATGTCCGCCGCGCCGCGTGTGGGAGGCATCCTGGCCGCCGAACTGGGCTGGAGCACGGAGAAGACCGCGCACGAGGTGGACCGCTTCCAGAAGCTGGCGGCGGGTTACATTTTGGAGGGTTGAGGCTTCGCGGCCTTCTGCCATGCCTCCAATTCCGCGGGCGGCGGGGCGGCGGGATCGGCCTGCAGCACGGCCTTCCAGGCATTCAGTGCGATGGCGGCCATATACTCGAGGTATTCCGGATCGCCGGCGGAGGAGGGATCAGCCATGGTCTGACGCCACGCATCGCGTGCGTGCTCCAGGGCGTCCTGCGGCCGCTTTTGACGCAGCCGCAGGCGGACCATCTCACGCAAGTCCTCCAGGCGGTTGCGAATGCTGGCGTTGTGCTGCTGATGATGGTCATGGAGGCGGCGGAACAGATCCCACGCGGCATCGAAATGGCCGGCAGACTCCTCCGCGCGAGCGAGGGCGAGGATGGCGCGTCCAAGGTGGGAATCATTTCCCTGCGCCTCGGCGATGGTGAGGGCGTCGTGCGCGGCGGCAAGCGCCTCATCATGACGTTTGAGCGCGGTGAGGGCGGTGGAGGCGGCGTCGAGCGCCTTGATGATGAACTCACGGCTGGTGTCCGCGCCGGGTGTGTCCGGCGAGGGGGCGGCGCGGCCATGGCCGCAGGCTTCCAGCACCTCGCGGGCATGTTCCAGCGCCTGGCCATGCTGGCCGGCACGGCTTTCGATCTCACACAGGTCGAGGAGTGTCTCCAGCAGCAGCCGTGATGGCGTGGCGGCATCCTGCCGCAGCCGCTCCAGGTGCCGCCGCTGCATCTCGGCGGCGCGGGCATGGTTCCCGCGGCTGCTTTCGAGCTGGCGGAGGCGCAGCTCATGCTCGGAGGGGGGCATGGCCTCGTCGCCAAGGGCGCGGCATTCGGCCAGCACGCGCACCGCCTCGTCAAAACGCCGCGCCTGCTGCAGGGCCTCCGCATGGGTGACAAGTGCGAAGGCCATGCGGCGGAGGGGAAGGGCCGCACGCCGCGCCTCCGCGACCGTGTCAGTGGAGACGGCGACGGCGTTGTTTCCATGCCGCAGCTTCACCCAGGCGCGCACCAGGAGGTGACGTGCGTCGAACCAGGTGGTGCTGCCGCGGCCTTCGTGCTGCTCGATTTCACGGATGAGGGCCTCCAGATGCCGCGCTGCCTCCAGCCGGTCACCATGATCCACCATCATCAAGAGCCAATGCATCCTGGCGGCACGTGCCTCGGGACTCGCCGTGCCGTGATGCCGGGCGGTCATGGTGGCGCGCTGTCCACGGGCGGCCAGGGCCAGCCGGCGGTCGCTCATGGCCTCGAAGAGATCGGCGACGCGCGTCATGAGTTGGATCTGGAGCACGGGATCATTGGCGAGGGACTCGACACGATGCTGGCTGCTGACGAGGGCCAGGCGGAGCGCCTCGGGATTGCGCCCGTTGCGCACCTCCGCGGCGATTTCATCGAGCAGGCCATTGAGAAAGAGCGCGGTGGACTCCGCGCGCGCCTGGGCCAGGCGTGCTTCGTGAGCCTGCCACAGGGCCAGCCCGGCACCGGTCACCAGGGCCAGCACGCAGACACAGGCGGCGGCAAAGGCCACCTGGTGGCGGCGGATCCAGCGGCGGGTGACATAGGCGAGGCTGGGAGGATGCGCGGAGACCGGATCGCCATCGAGAAAGCGCTGCAGGTCGGCCGCGAAGTCCGCGGCGCTTTGATAGCGGCGTTGCGGCTCCTTTTCGAGCGCGCGCAGAGTGATCCAGTCAAGATCCGCGGGCAGGCGGGAGATGTCCGGTGGCCGCAGCGCGCGCTCGGGCTGGGAGCGGCGCGCGGCGAGGAGGGTGGAGGGACGCTTGGGCGGCTGCTCGCGCACGAGACGGGCGAATTCGGCGGCGGTTTTGCTGCCGTGTGTCTTTTGATCAAAGGGAGGGGCTCCGGTGAGCAACTCGTAGAGCAGCACGCCCAGCGCATAGACATCGCTGCGCGTGTCCACGCCGCCGACATCCGCGATCTGCTCCGGGGACATGTATTCGGGCGTGCCGAGCATGAAACCGGAGCGTGTGAGCAGGGTGGCGGCGGCCAGCCGGTCGGTGGTGAGGGCCTTGGCGATGCCGAAGTCGATGATCTTGGGCAGCGGACGGCCGTCCACCTCCACCACGAGGATGTTGGAGGGCTTCAAATCCCGGTGGATGACGCCTTTTTGATGCGCGTGCTGGACCGCGCCGCAGATGTCACGAAACAGCTCAATCCGCTGGCGCAGAGGCAGGCGGCGCTGCTGGCAGAAGGTCGTCAGCGGGCTGCCGCGGAGCAGTTCCATCACAAAATAAGGCCTGCCGTCCTGCGCGACACCCGCATCATGAATCGTGGCGATGCACGGGTGCTCCATGGACGCGAGCACGCGGCGCTCCTGCTCAAAGCGGGCCAGCACCTGGCGCGTGTCCATGCCGAGCTTGAGCAGCTTGAGGGCCACCTCCCGCCGCACGGGTTTGGCCTGATCCGCCCGCCACACCACGCCGAATCCACCTTCTCCCAGCTTTTCAAGCAGGCAGTAGGGGCCGATCATCTCACCCGGCTGCTCGCTGCCATCCTCCAGAGGCACGAGAACGTCCTCCAGCACTGCCGCGGCGGCGGCATCACTCAGGACTGTGGATGGAGCGGACATGGAGGTCACCGGGTGGTGCTGGCACGGCCGCGCTCCATGCGGAGGAGCAGGCGCGCGAGGCTGAAGGCCAGCATCGTGAGGAACACATTGTAGAGCAGCATGAGACGCCGGACATCGTCCGGCGGCAGCCCCAGATCATCAGCCCCGCTGGGCACGGCGGCAAGATGCAGGCAGAAATAAACGAGGCATCCGCGCTGAAACGGCGTGAAGACAAACGGCACCGGCGCGGGCATGCCGGCGAGCAGCAAAGCGGGCAGCACATACATGTGGGAGAAGGTGCGGGAGGTCACGACCAGGACTGCCAGCAGCGCCAGCACGGCGGTCCATGCCACGAGTCCTTCCCGGCTGCCGCGGTCACGGCGCAGCCACAAACAAGCCAGCCCGCCCAGGATGAGCAGGAGCAGAACCGCGCCGCAGACCTGCACGGGCACGGCCAGGTCGGGAAAATGGCGGTTCCAGGCGCGGAAGGGCGTCCAGATCGTGATGAGGCTCTCGCGGTGGAAGACCTTCGCGTTGCCGCCCAGCACCTCGGCAAAGATCGTGACGGGATCTGCCTGCATCAGACGGCAAAGCAGCAGATGCACGACGACATGAATGCTCCCGGCCGTCACGAGGCAGCGCCAGCGCCATTGCAGGATGAAGAAGAACAGGACGAAGGGCCAGACGACCGCGTATTTGAAGACGCCGAAGGCCAGCAGCAAGCCCGCCAGCAGCCAGCGCCCCTGAAAATCCGCGCGGAAGGCCGCCAGTGTGAGGGCCAGTGAAAAGAGCGTGGCCTGTCCCATCGCCAGGCAGCTCCACACAGGGATGCTGGCTGCCCAGATGCTTATCAAAACAAGCTGGAGGCTGGTGGATGGCAGGCGCGGCTCCATCATCCAGCGGACGGTCAGGGCCAGCAGGACGACTGACGCCAGATTCAGCGCCAGCCAGACCCCTTTTGCGGCGGAGAAGGGCAGCCACATCAGGCACAGCACCGGCAGCAGCGTGGAGGGAAAGTAATCCGGATCCAGCAGACGGCCGGGACCCAGCATCTCCGCCGCGCGCGCTTGATGCGTGCCTTCGTTGGCCAGGCGGTAGGGATTCTCCCCCAGGAGGATCATGCTCAGTTCGTTGTAGCGCAGCAGGAGGTCCTGCGAGCCGCTGAGGACGTTTTCAATGCCGCCCTTGAAGCCTTTGGGCTCCGACAAGGCAAACCAACTGCCCACCGAGAGCCACCATGCCGCGCCGAGCAGCATGAACCCGCCCAGCAGGGCAGCCAGCCTGGATTTCAAGGTCTTGGCCTTCATGAGAGTAAAATGGACTGCTCAGCCGGACGGTGAGATGCGTGTCAATGTGGCGATGGCGTCATGGCCGAACCGCAGCATGTCATGCACATGCGTGTAGCGGAACTCCCCGTTGCGGCCCAGCAGCGTCAGATTTTCAAAGACGGCCAGTCCGTCGATCACCCGCCGCACCCGCCCCTGCACCCCGGCGGCCAGCACGGGATAGGCGGCGGGCAGGCGCTTCACACAGCCGCCCTCGACCTCGTCGTCATGAAACCATCCGCAACCGCGCAGTTTGTCCGCCACGAGGCTCACCAGTTCCTCCTCCGGCTGCTGCCATACCGCATCGGCGGGATCGCATGGGATCTCCGCCACCAGCATCGTGCGCCCCGGCGGTGCCATTTCCGCGCTGCGGTTGCGCGGCTCGAACACCCGGGTCATGGGGAAGTCCGGGTCAGGAAAATAGATCGAGCCCACCTGCGTGGCCGAGGCGCGGCGCAAAAAGAGCCCCACCAGCACCACATTCCGGAAACGCAGGCTGGCCACGTCCTCGACGACCGACTGCGGCAGGGCGGAGGCCAGCAGCCCTGCTGTCACCGGCAGGGGCAGGGTGCAGATGACCTGCGCGGCGGGGATGATCTCCGATCCATTGACCTCCACGGCCTCGATACGCCTGCCGTCGTGCCGCAGACCGGTCACGCGCGCGTTCACGCGCACACGCTCCGCACCGCAGGAGGCGGCGAGGCTCTCCGCGATCATCCCGAAACCGAGCCGGGGATAGTAGAAGCGGCCGTCAAGATGCTCCGACTTCGCGCGCCGGCCCTGAAAGGTCTCCAGCAGAAAAGTGCGGAGATTGAGCCCCTTCAGGCGCTTTCCGGAGATGGAAGGACAGAGCTGCGATCCCGGGAGTCCCCACAGCTTCTCCGAGTAACCGAGCAGGAAGCGCCCCGCGATGTCACTGCCGTAGGCACGCACCGCGTGGTGCTCAAAGGTGTCCCCGTCCCCGCGGTGCGTGAGGCGCGCGGTGAGAAACTTCAGCGCCGCGCGTGCGCTGCCACGCAGGCCCAGAGCGCGGCATAGGTTCAGCGGGGAGAGCGGAAAATCGACAAACCGCCCGTGGTGATAGATCTGGCTGGGGATCGAGCACTCCAGCAGATCCGCGCCCAGCAGTTCCTTCACGACCTGCGTCATGGCCGGGTCCCGATCATGCAGACGGTGCGCGCCGGAGTCGAAACGCAGCCCGTTTTCAACAAAAGTCACCGCGTTACCACCAGTCCGCGGCGCGGCCTCGAGAATCTGGAAGTCGAGGCCCGCCTTGCTGGCGAAATGGCCGGCCGCCAGTCCCGCAGGTCCCCCTCCCAGGATCAGCAGGCGTTTCGCGGCGGGCGCGACGCCTCCGGCGGTGTGTGTTGCTGGCGTTCGTTCGGATGATCCCATGCCTGTCTTTATCTCCACCGCGTCATGGAACGATCAACAAGCGTTTTTTCTGTGTTCCTGATTGATCCGCCGTCCGTTCCGCGCTCCCAACACCACTGGCGCATGGCGATCGACTTTCGAATCCGCGATTTTTTCCACCCCGTCCTCATCGGCCGGCTGTGGCGCGAGTTTGAGCGCAATCCATGGATGCCTGTGGCCGAACAGCAGCGCCATCAGGAAAACCGGCTGCGCCAGATCGTGGCACATGTCTGGGAGCAGGTGCCGCATTACCGGCGTGTGCTGGAAGAGGCCGGCCTGAGTCCTGCGGACATCCAGACTGTGGCGGATCTGCCCAAACTGCCCGTCCTGAGCAAGCAGCAGGCAAGAGCCGCGGGCAGCGCCCTGCACGCGGCGGACCAGCGGCGTCTCCACCCGGTCGAATATCACACCAGCGGCACCTCCGGCACTCCGCTGACCCTGTTGCATGACAAGTACTCCAATGCCTTGGAGTTCGTCTATTACTGGCGGCACTGGAGCTGGGCTGGCTACCGCCTGGGCGATTCATTCGCCGAATTGAGCACCCTTTACTTTTTGAAAACCGGCAGGGAGGACCGTTCCAGCGCCTGGCAGCCGCATCTGCGCAGGCTCCTGCTCAGCAGCCATCAGGTTTCCACCTCCAGCGCGGGCGCGATGGCCCGCGAGCTGGAACGCCGCGGCTCTCTTTTCCTCAAAGGGGTGGCCTCCACCGCCTACCATCTGGCCCTGTGCATGAGGGAGGCGGGCTGCAGTCCGCGCCCCCTCCGCGCGGTCATCTCCACCGGCGAGGTGCTCCTGCCGCACCAACGCGCGCTGATCGAGCAAGTGTTTGGCTGCCGGGTGCTCGACTCCTATGGACACATGGAGCGTACCGTGGCCGTCTCCCAGTGCGAGCACGGCGGGCGGCATGTCAACATGGACTACGGCGTCCTGGAGTTCATCAATCACCGTCCCGCCCCGGATGGGGATGCCGTGCTGGCGGAGGGAATCGGCACCGGCCTGCACAACCGGGCCATGCCCTTTCTGCGCTACGAGACGGGCGACACCTTTGAGCTATTCCGGGAGTCGCGCGCCTGCCCTTGCGGCCGCACGTTTCCGCTGATCAAGGCCATTCACGGCCGCCAGGAAGAATGTGTTGTGACTCCGGACGGCCGCCACCTCACCTCCCTCTTTATCCTGCCGGAATTCGTCGCCGGTCTGCGTGAGGCGCAGTTCGTTCAAGAAGGGGCGGACGCGCTCACCATCCGGGTCGTGCCGGGTGATGCGTTTGACACCGCGCAGGAGGAGCGGCTCCTGTCATTCACCCAAAAACTGACCGGCCCCACGATGCGCGTGCGGCTGGCACGATGCGGTCCCGCCGACCTCGTGCGCACCGCCGGCGGAAAACGCCGCATGGTCATCCCGCTGGCCGCATCCACCGTCCGCCGTGATGAATGATCTGCTGAGACGTTGGACAAACGCACCGCCACCGCCGCCAGGCGCCAGCGGGCGCGCACGCCGCGTGAAGCTGCTGCGGCGTGCTGCGGCCGTGTGGCGGGAGGACGGGGTGCGCACGCTGCTGGCCTTTGGCGCGGGCGTTTTGGGGTTTCGCAGCGTCTGCCTGCTTGCGCGGCGGCTGGATTCGTCCGTGCCCGGATCGTGGGTGCCCTCGGGAATCCAACTGGGCGTGCTGGAGGCCTCCGAGGTGGCAGGTCTGGCAGCCCGGCGTCCCCATGGCCCTTCTACGCGGCGGATGCATGAATGGATGGAGCAGGGAAGCCGATGTTTTGTGGCCCGCCGCGACGGGTGCGTCGTTGGCACGCGCTGGGCGGAGCGGCGGCAAGTGGATTTGAGCACCTTCGGCCGCTCGCTGCCTCTGCGTCCCGGCGAGGTTTGTTTTTTCGACGCGTTCACGGCCCCAGGGGAGCGTGGGCGGGGCATTTACCGGGCACTCACGATGTTTTCGGACGCAGAATGCCAGCGGGAGGGTTGCACGCTGGCACTGACCTTTACCCATCCGCACAACACCCCGGCCCTGCGGGCTGTGAAGGCGGCAGGCTATCAAGAACTGGCACGCATGAGGCGGTGGCAGATCGGCCGGTGGAGCAGAGACGCATGCAGGCCCATGTGAGCGGGCTCCTTTTTCCTGCCAGGGCCACTTCTTTGCACGCCCCGCGCCCCTCACCTCGGCACTGGCAGGCCGCTGGGCACGCGTTGGGGCACGGTTTGATCGTAATCGTCGCTATTGAGGGCTTCGAGGAAGGTCAGTATGGCGGGAGTGTCCTCGGGGAGGAGGTTCATCTTCCGCAGCAGCGGGTCGAGCGGCGGGAGCGTGTCCGTATCGCCGCCCTCAAGGGTCTCCGCAGCCTGGTCCATGAGGCGGTCGTAGAAAAAGAGCACCTCCTCCAGGGTGACATTACCACCGTGGTGCATGTAGGGGGAAGTGTGCTTCAAATTGCGCAGGGTGGGCGTGCGGAACTCCGTGCGGTTCGTCGTGGTGTCCGTCAGGCCGATGGCATGGAGCTTGAAATCAGAGAGCATGGGACCGTTGTGGCAGAGGGAGCAGCCGGCCTTGTGAAACACCTCCATCCCGTGCAGTTGCGCGGGTGTCATGGCTGCCTTGTCACCTCTCATGAAGCGGTCGAACGGCGTGTCGGGTGTGATGAGCGTGCGCTCGTAGGCCGCGATGGCTTGAGAGACCTTTCCAGGCGTGATTTCGCCCTCAAAGCGCCTCACATACTCGGGAATGGCCTTCAGACGCGCGATCATGGCCGGGACGGCCTCCGCCTCGGAACAAACATCGCCGCGCATTTCCTCGCGTGACCGAATCGGGGCCAAAACCTGGGTCTCAAGGCTCATTACGCGGTTGTCCCAAAACATGGGAGATTTCGCCGCATCCAAGGGTTTTCCGGTTTCGAGGCCGTTGAAGGCCACGTTTAAGATTGTCGGCGCGTTTCGGGTGATGGGCAGGAATTTGGCGCTGCGGACGAGTTTGCGCTCTGGACCAATGCCGGTCGCGTGGACGCCCAAAGGCGTCGGTCGGCCGTCCGCCCAGCCAAACCGGGGATGGTGGCAGGTTGCGCAGGCAACATCACGCGTGGCGGATAGCACAGGGTCGAAAAACAACAAGCGGCCCAGTTCGGTCCGGCCGGCTGTTTCGCCGGGGAGAGCGGACGTCCGGGGCAGCGGGCCGATCCGGGTGTCAGGAAGGAGGTCCTCGGCGTAAAGCGTGGCAGCGGCCATGAGCACAAAGGCCAGCGGGCGAAGAAGACGAGACTGAGGCAGCACGGGCGACACCACGCCCCAGAATACGGTTTTCTGAAGCCGGTTTGTTCCGAGGAAGGACTGTCAAACAAGTGTCAGAAAGGAGAAATTATTTGTAATAATTATAATAAATATGTAAAATGATGAACATTGATTTATGTCCGCCCCTGCAACGAAGTGCGTTTCCCCCATGCCGCCGGCCTTTTCTCATCGCCGGTTTACGAGCCGTTTCGCGGCCCTGCGAACGCTGCTGGCCGGGATCCTCGGCGTATCAGCGGCAGGCGCGGCGAACATCATTCATGAGTTTTATGTCCCGATGCCGGAGGCGCAGGAGCGGACGGCCTTTGTGGCGATCGAACCGGCCAGCGGGATCGTGGGCCAGACGATGGAATCGGTCATTTCCATCGTGGTGACCGGCACGGGGTCCGTGATCCACTACGACGAGTGGGAGGACGGTTATGAAGTGGATCTGAACAACCCGGCGCAGCCCACGACGAAAATCTGGGGCGACGGCAACAACGCCAACGGCATCCCTCCCGGCTATGCGAACGATCCCGCCGGCCTAGCCTCCGGCGCGGTGATCAATTTGCGCAATCTCGTGCCCCTGCCGCGCAACCCGGCAACGGTGCTCTACGACGGACGTGACCGTTTTGGCGGCACGAAGGCGCTGGTGGTGACGCGCACCGGCTGGGCAGTCAATCCCGGGTCCGTGCTGGCCGGTTCCGTGGAGGTGACGGCCACGATGGACTATGGAACGCAGTATGTGAGCCCCGTGGGCCAGGATGTGTCCGCGAATTCGATGTTTGAATATGTGGGCCTGATGGTGATGGCGCGGGAGAACGGCACGCCGGTTTCCGTGGACGTGAACGGGCCCGCGCCGGGCGGGAACACCAGTTTCTCCCTCAACCGCGGTGAGTCCTACCTCGTGAACGGCGGCGTGTTGAAAGGCGCGACGGTGACCGCCAACAAGCCGGTGCAGGTGCAACTGATCACCGGCGACATCGGCGCGCGCTACGAGACGGACTGGTTCACGCTCTACCCGGTGGACCAGTGGACCGGGACTTATTACTCACCGGTGGGCACGGCGGCGGACGGAGACCCGACCTATGGGTTCTTTTACAACCCGCACGCGTCCTCCCTCACGATCAACGTGGTCCACAATCTGGGCACCGGCAGCTTCAACGTGCCCGCCAACGGCGTGGTGCAGTACCAAATGCCGCAGAACAGCGGCGCGCGGTTTGCCAGCGCCAGTGGGGCGACCTATTTCGGCGTCGTGATGGTCGGCTCGAATCCGAGCGCCAACAATGTGCATGACTGGGGCTTCACGCTGGTGCCATCCGACAGCCTGACCACGGAGGCCGTGGCTGGCTGGGGTCCCGGCAGCAGCGATCTCTCGCAAAACGGCAGCCCGGTGTGGGTGACCCCCGTCGCTGCCACGCGCCTGTATGTTGACTACGACGGGGACCGCGACGGCTCCCTCACGGATCCCGGCGGCAGCAAATACGACGTGCATTACGACATGAACGCGTTGGAGACACGCCGCCTCTTCGATCCAGACAAGGACCAGAGCGCCATGCGTGTGTACACGCTCGACGGGGTGCAGATCACGGCCGCGTGGGGCCAGGACCCGGCCACCGCAGGCCCGGGCAATCCGTTCCTCGACGTGGGCACGACAGTGCTGCCCTTCCCGGTGCCGACGTTGAAGAAAACCTTTGCCAGCGTGGTGGACACCGCGCCGGCGGGCCTCAGCATCGGCGACACGATCGAGTACAGCATCGAGGTGGACAACAGGGGCCTCCTGCCTCTGGGCAACCTGCTCGTGCTCGACCCGCTGAACCCGGCGCTCACCTATGTGGCCGGAAGCACCACGCGCGACGGCGTGACGATCACCGATGACGGCACGGGCACCGCCTTCCCGCTGGATGAAAGCGGCTATGTGGTCCCCATCATCATGCGGGGCGGCAGCACCTTCTTCACCTATCGCTGCGTGATCAACTCCGCCGGAAGCATCGCCAACACCGCCAGCAATGCGAACTACAACCTCGTCTCCACCGTCAATGTCGTCGTGCCGCCGCCCGCCGGTGCCACGGCATGTGGTGCGCAGTTCACAGACGCCGCCGGCGTCGTGCAGGCGGTGTACACGGCCGGCGCGTCCATCTACGCCACGCTGACGGATCCGGACGC
This sequence comes from Verrucomicrobiaceae bacterium, assembly GCA_015075365.1. Classification (GTDB taxonomy): domain Bacteria; phylum Verrucomicrobiota; class Verrucomicrobiia; order Verrucomicrobiales; family Verrucomicrobiaceae; genus Prosthecobacter. The sequence goes on along the minus strand of JABTUN010000001.1, from coordinate 211,917 downwards.
GAACAACAACACCTCCGCCGTCGAGAGCTTCCAGATCGTGGTGAACAACACCACCAGCGGCGACGCGGAATTTGTCACACTCGTGGAAACTGGTGCGAACACCGGCATTTTCCGCAACACCACGGGACTCGCCACCTCGACGACGACCGGCACCAGCCAGATGGACGGCACGCTGCTCGTCGCGCCGGGCAACAGCCTCTCCTTCACCTACACCGATCCTGAGTTTAGCGACTCCTGCACCGGGAACGCGCTCATCGCTGTGCCCACGCAGAACAAGTTTCTCTATCTGAGCGATCCTTCGCAGGCTCTCGACCGCGTCGATCCGGTGGCGGCCGCGGATGGCAGCACGGCCAGCACGGCCTCGCTCGCCATGTCCACGAGCACGATCGCCGTGGACAATGTTTCAACGGGTTCGGGCACGAATCCCTTCTCCAGCGTCACCTTCAGCCACACCACCGGCTCCGGCTCGAACCGCTTCATGCTCGTCGGCATTTCCTATGAGGATGACAACACCGCCGGCCTCGCCGTCAGCGGCGTGACTTACGCAGGGCAGGCGCTCACGTTTGTCGGGCGGCAAACTTCACCGCAGGAGGTGGTTTGCGAAATCTGGCGTCTGGTGAATCCGCCCAGCGGCGCCGCCAATGTCGTCGTCAGCGTCGCCGGCAGCGGCACAGGCGACGGCTTGTATGCCGGTGCCATCACCTACACGGGCGTGCATCAGACCACGCCGCTCGGCACGCTGGCCACCGCGTCGAACACCAGCACCACCGCCTCCGCCACGGTCTCCTCCGCCGCGAACGAGCTCGTCTTTGGCGTGCTGGCTCTCGATGACGGCCGCACGGCCACCAATGCGGGCGGGCAGACCGAGCGCTGGAACGGACGCACAGACTCGGGCGCGGATGGCGTGCGCGCGGCGGCGGCGACGAAAACGGGCGCTGCATCCACGGCCCTGAGCTGGACAGTCGAATCCGACGCCTGGTCCGTCTGTGCCGTGCCCATCAAACCGGCGCAAGTGCCTGCGACGACGACCTTCACGCAGACTCCGGCCTTTGCCTCCGCCTTCACCGTGCCGGTGGGCGCGGTTCCGTCCGTCACGGCTTACTACAATGTCACCAGCGGCTCCATGCCGGGCTCGCCGGCCATTACGGCCACCTTGAAAAAGAACGCGGCCACCGTGGCCACGAGCAGCAGCGCCTCCGCCAGCGGCGGGCTGCTTACCTTCACCTTCCCGGCCCTCGCCGGGGCGGCAAACTTCACCGCGGGTGATGTGTTCGCGCTCGACATCACCACCGCGCAGTCCGGAGTGGCTTTCACGGTCGATTTCGACAGCAGCACAAAGCCTTCAAAGATCACGCTGCCCACCACCACGGTCATCCATGTCGATTCACTCGGCGTTTACGACGCGCCATATCCCGGCGGCAGCCTCATCACCGGCCCGGCCGGGGGCAGCACGGTGTATGTGCGCTCCACCGCCAGCGATCCCTTCGGCGCGTATGACATCACCAGCATGGGATTGAGCATTGACGGCCCGGGCGCGGCCTCGGACCTCAGCACGACACTGAGCGCTGGAAATGTCGTCGCCAGCAATGCCGGCACCAAAACGTATGAATACGCGTGGACCGTTGGCGCCACCGAGGGGACCTACAACATCGTCGTGACCGCCAATGAAGGCAGCGAGGGCATCCAGGCCACCCGTGCCACCAGCGTGAACGTCACCTTCCTCGATCTCGGCACGCCGAGCGTGACGGAGTTCACCACCGGCTCGAACGGGCCGCACACACTGACCTACGCGGGCAATGAGCAGGTCTTCGTGCGCATCATCGACCTCGATCAAAACATGAATCCCGCCGTCGCGGAGACCATCCCCGCCGTCATCACCTCGCTCGCGGGGGACAGCGAGCTCGTCGCCCTTGACGAGACCGGCATCGACACCGGCGTCTTCGTTGTCGGCATTCCTGCCAGCACCAGCGCGCCCAACACATTCAACGACGGAACGCTGCATGCCGTGCTCGGCGACATGCTCACCGTGAACTATGTCGATCCGAATGACAGCACCGACACAGGCAGTGACACCGCCACCATTCCGAACATCGCCCCGGCCATCAGCGTGACCAAAACGCTCGTCACGCCAGCCGACGGGCTCGCCGTGGTCGGCGAATTGCTTCAATACACCGTGCAGGTCGCCAATACTGGCAACACCACGCTCAACACCGTCTCCTTGAGCGACACCTTCCCCGCCGCCAATCTCGCGTTTGTCTCCGCCAGCGTTGCGCCGACGACTTCCGGCGCGGGATCGCTTACCTGGGTGAATGTCGGCCCTCTCACGCAGGGCCAGAGCACCACGCTGACGTTGAATTTCACCGCGCTGGCCAGCGCCGCGCCGGCCGTGAACAGCGCCACCGCCGACGCGGGCGGCGGCGTCACCGATGCCGACAACGCGAACGTCACCATCACCGATCCGTCGCTTTCCCTCACCAAATCACTGCTCACGCCAAATCCCGGCCCCGCCAGCATCGGTGATCTCGTCACCTTCCGCATCGCGCTGCAAAACACCGGCGACACCGCCATCGCCACGCTGCCGCTGGAGGACACTTTCTCCGGCGCGGACTTTGAATATGTCTCCGCCACCGTCGCTCCGGATGCCACCGGCGCGGGCAGCCTGCTGTGGCTCGATCTCACCGGCGCGGGCACGCTTGCTCCCGCGGGCTCGATCACGGTGGACGTCACTTTGCGGGCCAAAGGCGCGGCCACGCCCGCGAACAACCTCGCGGAGGCAAATTACACGGTCGATGTGAATGGCGACGACGTGCCGCCCGTGAGCAGCACCGCCAGCATCACGCTCGTTGCCGCCAGCATCAGCGGCCATGTCTATGACGATGTGGATCAAAGCGTCAGCTTCAACAGCGGTGATTCCGTGCTGGCGAATGTCACCGTGAGCCTCCACACCGATCCGAATGGTGATGGCAACCCGTCCGACGGCGTGCTCGTCGCCATCACCACGACCGCGGCCGATGGATCGTATGAGTTCCTCAATCTCGCCGCTGGAAATTACGTTGTCGTCGAGTCCCAGCCGCCCGGCTACTCCAGCAGCGGCGACACCGCCGGCGCGAACGACAACCGCATCCCCGTCGTGGTCTCCACGCTCGCCAGCCACACAGACAACAACTTCTTCGACTTCCTCACACCCGCCGTCAATTACGCCAGCATCGAGGGCACTGTCTGGAATGACGCCAACGCCAGCACGACGGTGAACGGCGGTGAAACCGGCATCGCCAACGTGGCCGTCCAGCTCGTCGAGGATATCAATGCCAATGGCAGCGCCGATCCGGGCGAGTCGGTCGTCCAGGCGACGCTGACCGCCGCCGACGGCAGTTACAGCTTCATCGGGCTCAACGCGGGCAATTATGTCGTGATCGAAAGCGACCTCTTCGGCTGGATGTCCACCGCCGACGCCGCCGCGCCGAACAACAACCTGATTCCCGTCGTGCTCTCCGCCGGACAAAACGTCACCGGGCGCGATTTCCTCGATGTTTTGACCGGAACGACCGGCGGCAAGGTCTTCCACGACGTGAACGGCAGCGGCACCTTCGACGCAGGCGATGTCGCGCTCGCCAACATCGACGTGATCGTCACCAGCAGCCTCGGCGCGGCACAAACGCTCGTCACGGATGTGAATGGCAACTGGAGCGCCACCGTGCCGCCCGGCAGCACCAGCATCGACGTGCAGCAGGGCGATCCGCAGTTCGCCGCCGTCTTCACCCTCGGCCACACACAGACTGCGGGTGCCGATCCAAACACCATCACCGCCGTCAGCGGAGTGAACACGCCCGGAGGTGACGATGGTTTCCGCCAGATCGGCACCATCAGCGGTCATCTTTACCTCGACACCAATGGCGACGGCACGCAAGGCGTCGGTGAGCCCGACCTTCCCTTCATCAGCGTGCTCATCACAGACAGCACCGGCGCCACGCAGACCGTGCTCACCGACGCGGGCGGCAACTGGTCCGCCACCGTGCCTCCCGGTGCCACCAGCGCCGATGTGCAGGAAAGCGATCCCGATCTGCCCGCCGGCAGCGTCCAGACGGAAGGCACGGACCCCACCATCGTCACCGCCGTCGCCAACACGGACACCAGCGCGGGCATCGACGGCTACTTCCAACCCGGCAGCATCTCCGGCTCCGTCCATGATGACATCGACAACGACGACCACGGCGACATCCCGCTCTCCGGCGTCACGCTCACGCTCAAGGATAACAGCGGAAATGACATCGACAGCAATCCCTCCCTGCCCGGCGTGCAGCCCACGACCACGACGACCAACATCAACGGCGACTACAACTTTGCCGACCTGCCTCCGGGCACCTACCGCGTCGTGGAGACCGACCCGCCGGGTTATGTCAGCGTCACCATCAACACGCTCTCGCCTGTCATCGTCACGGAGGGCGTCACCACCTTTGGCGTTAATTTCATCGACGAGCAGGCCGCCACCATCGGCAACCGCGTCTGGCATGATGCGGACAACGACGGCCTCGACAACAATGGCGAGTCTGGCCTCGACGGCGTCACGCTCGAGCTGCTCACCAGCACCGGCCTCTCCATCGACACGGACGACATCACGCCCGGCATCCAGCCCACGCTCACCACCACGGCGGGCGGCGGCGCTTACTCCTTTGTGAACGTGCCGCCCGGCACCTACCGCCTGCGCATCGCCACGCCGCCCGCCTCCTATCCGCTCTCCTCCACCACGACGGACACGGCCGACAACGGCCAGGATGGCGACGACAACGGCTCCCAAACCACTCCCACCGCCGCCACGCTCAGCCCGCTCATCTCCGTGGCACCTGGCGAGGTGGAAAACACCGTCGATTTCGGCTTCACCGCGCTCACGGGCAGTCTGGCCATCAGCGGGCAGGTGCGTGATGACTATGACGAGGACGGCAATTTCTCCGACAACGACCAGCCGGTGCCCCTGGTGACGGTGAGGCTCTATGCGGACAGCAACGGCAACGGCCTCTTCAATGCCGACACGGACACGCTCATCGCGACCACCACGACGAACAGTTTTGGCAACTACAGCTTCACCGGGCTGCCCGATGGCGTCTATTTCGTGCAGGAGGTCGATCCCGCGGGCTCCAGCAGCACCGCCGACACGCAGGGCAGCAACGACAACATCATCCCGGTCACGCTCTCCGGCTCCAGCAGCACCGGCAATGACTTCCTGGATGCCGTCGATCCCTCCGGCTACGCCTACGACGTGGTCACCGGCCAGATCATCGGCGGCGGCAGCATCGCCGTCAGCGGCCCTGGCGCGGTGACCATCCTGCTGGATGGCAGCACGGGGCAGTACAGCTTCCTCACTGACGGGACACCGGGCAGTTACACGCTCACCTACACGCCGCCGCTCGGTTACATCATTGATCCTGCGCGGCCGGTGGCCGGGCCAAGTCTCGACCCCACCGGCGGCCCCGATCCGTATGTGCTCGGCTCGGATGAAAACCCGTCGAACCCCGGCTACCTCACGAGTTCCACCGCCGTCGGCAATCCGTACTACCTCACCTTTGATCTCGCCGCCGGTGATCCTTTCGTCGTGCAGAACAACATCCCGCTGCGCCTCCAGGTGCCGCGCCGCTACATCTACTGGAAGGTCATCACCCCCGGCGGAGGTCCGACTCCCGGCTCCAATGGCGATGGTGACTGCTACACCGACCTCGTCGAGTACGCGCTCAATCTCAATCCCAGCAGCGGCGTGCAGACCACGCCCGCCTTCCGCGGCGTGCGCAACACGCTCACAGGAAAACTCGACGTCTCCTTCGAGCGCGTCGCCGGCAGCGTGCAGGACGTGGCTTACACGCTGGTGGGCATCCGCGCCCTCGCCGACTCACCCGCCGGCTGGACCGCGCTTTCACTCGTGCCCGCCGTCACCAACAACGGCAACGGCACCGAAACGGTCACCTACGCCGATGTGGAGAGCGATCCCTACTTCAGCGGGTTCTCGCAGGGCTTCGTGCGGCTCAAACTCGACCTCGATGAGAACCTCGACACGCTCACCGATGCCACCGCCAGCACGCCCGCCTTTGGCTGGACGCGCCGCACCTTCGGCACCGAGTGCGTCATGACCGGCCATCCGTATCTGAAGGACAAGATCTTCTGCGGTGCCATCGACGCTGTCAGCGGCAGCACGCTCGATGTCACCACCAGCGCGGGCGGAGTCAGCATCGTCGCGCAGTTCCTCCCGGGTCGTGAGTACTTCGTCGAAATCTACTCCGGCGACCACGCCGGCCATCGCTTCGAGATCGACGAGGCCGCCAGCACCGCCAGCAGCATCGTGCTCGACGCAGCCAACGCGCTCAACACCCTCACCACCATCCCTGCCACCCTCACGGGCGACAAGGCGGTGGTGCGGGAACACCACACGCTCAACGACCTCTTCCCCAGCACGCAGTTCGTCGCCACCGGCAGCGCCGGCACCGCCGACCGCATCATGTTCTACGACCGCGGCACCAGCGGCTTCCAGATCTACTGGCTCTACACCAGCGGCGGCCCTTCCAAATGGGTCGTCAGCGGCAATGCGACGCTGGATGACATGGGCGGCCGCGTCGTGGATCCCTGCGAAGGCTGGTTCACGCATCCCAAGGGCCTTTCGCAGGAGCTCGTCTGGCACGGCATGGTGCGCGCCAACCCCTTCGCCTGTCCGCTCGCCGCCGGGCCGAACTTCATCGGCAGCGGCTACCCCATGGATCAAAGCCCCGCCATGCGCGGCATGACCACGGCCAACGGGTTCCGCGGCAGCCGCAATCCCACCCAGGCCGACGAGCTGCTCTTCTGGAAAGGGTATTCCAGCACGCAGGCCATGGCCTACTTCAACCACTACCTGCTCAGCCACGGCGCGCTGCAGCAGTGGACGGAGCTGGGGAATGCCTCCCTGCTCAACGAAAACAACCTCCTCATGTTCAAGGCCACCGCCGGCTCCATCTACAAAATGCGCGGCCCGCTGCCCGCCTACGTCATGCCGCTGCCCTGGACTCCCTGACCTCTCACGTTCCACGTTTCATGGTTCACGTTTCAAGCCTCCCCGTCTGACTGCTCTCTCCCCTCTCTTCTCTCTTCTCTCTTCTCTCTTCTATCCTCTCTCTTCTATCCTCTTACTTCTCACTTCTTACCTCTTACCTCTTACCTCTGCCCTCCCCCATGACCCGCCTCCTCCACCTCTGCGCCCTCCTGCTCGCCCTCGGCGCGCTGCCCGCGCGCGCGGTCACCATCGACTGGGGCAGTTCCGTCGGCGATGTGCTCCTCAGCAGCAACGGCGTGCCGCTGGATGACAGCTACATCTTCGAGCTCGGCTCCTTCGGCGGCTTCACCCCCACCGGCCAGAACCAGGGGGAGTGGATGGCCCACTGGAAACCCTTTGACCGTGCCCAAGCCCCCGCCGCCAGCGGCTGGAACTCCGCCTTCAGCTACTTCAGCTCCAGCGTCACCATGCTCGATGGCGGCCTCTCCAGCGCCTCCCCGCCGCTGCCGCCCTACACCTTCCTCGCCGGTGAGCAGGCCTACATCTTCGTTTACAACAGCCTCGCCTTCGACGGGCTCAGCGAATGGGCGCTCGTCACCAATGGCAGCCTGGATGGCAACGCCGCCAACGACTGGCTCATGCCCGCCGCCGGCGGCAAAACCGACATCCCGCTGGAATGGCGTCTCTCCACCGCCTCCACCGTCATCCACGGCGGCGTCAACAGCGTGCAGGGCTACGGCAGCTACACCTTCGAGCCCGGCACCTTCGATCTGCAAACGCACACCGTCCCTGAGCCCTCCGGTGTCCTGCTGCTGGCCGCCGCCACGCTCCGCCGCCGCCGCAGGCGCTGAGAATCCAACGGCAGCTCATTCCGAGCACATCCCAAAGGTCACGCGCCTGAGTCCCGCCGCATGGAGGGCGTTGAGAACGTCCATGACGCGCTCGTAACTGGCAAAGGGCGCGGCATTGAGCGTCACGAGCGTCGTCTGATCCTGCCGGGCCAGCCGTTGGAGCGTGCGGGTGAATTGCGGCAGGTTTTTCCCGGCGGGCGAGTCAAAGGCTTCGTCGTTGAGCGTGACCACGCCGTCCTCGGCGATGCCAATCGTCACTTCCGCGTCCGGAAAACGAAAATCGTGCTCCGGTGTCTCCTGCCCGGGCAGTTGAATGCTGATGCTTCGCTCCACACGCATGCCGGCCGCCATGACAAGAAAGAAGAGCATGATGACAAACACGATGTCGATCATCGGAGCGATCTGAAAGCCGGGCAGGGGGATGTCGGTGGTGACGGAACGTGGTTTCATGACGTGAGCCACGATGGACTTCGCGCTTTCTTGGGACACCCAGGCGGTTTCGTTGTCAGAACCGGCCCGCCAGCGCCGCCTCCGTTGCCGGAACGACACCCTTTTCGGTGATCAATGCCGTCACCAGGCGCGCAGGGGTCACGTCGAAGGCATAATTCGCGACAGGAGACGCCGCGGGCACCACGCGCACGTGATGTGGCGCACCGTTGGCGTCGGTGCCTTCCATCCACGTCACTTCCTCGCCGCCGCGTTGCTCGATGGGGATGTTTTTCACACCGTCGGTGATGCTCCAGTCGAAGGTGGACGACGGAAGGGCCACATAAAACGGCACGCCGTTGTCTTTGGCGGCCAGCGCCTTGAGGTAGGTGCCGATCTTGTTCGCCACGTCGCCATTCCGCGTCACGCGATCCGCGCCGGTGATGACAAGATCGACCTGGCCGTGCTGCATGAGGTGCCCGCCCGTGTTGTCCGCGATGACGGTGTGCGGCACGCCATGCTGCGCCAGTTCCCAGGCCGTCAAACGCGCGCCTTGATTGCGCGGCCGCGTTTCATCGACCCAAACGTGGATTTGGATGCCTGCATCATGCGCGGCGTAGATCGGTGCCGTGGCGGAACCGTGATCCACAAACGCCAGCCAGCCTGCGTTGCAGTGCGTGAGCACGTTCACGACCTCCCCCGGCTTTTGTGCCGCGATCTGGCGGATGAGTTGAAGGCCCTGCACACCGATTTGCGCGCAGGCGGCGGCATCTTCATCAGCAATCGCCTCCGCCTCGCGTTTCGCGATGCTTTGCCACGTTTCGAGCGGCTGATTTCGCAACACGTTGAGCTGCCGGTTCACCGCCCAGGCCAGATTGACGGCGGTGGGACGCGTTTCGATCAGTGATTGAGCCAGCGCGACGAGTTGCGCCTCACTTTGCGCTTCGATTGCAGCCAAAGCCATGCCGTAACCGGCGGTGGCACCGATGCAGCCTGCCCCGCGCACCGCCATGTCGCGAATCGCATGCGCCACCTCGGCCACGGATTTCAAATTGATCACTTCAAAGGCCCACGGCAACCGACGCTGGTCGATGATGCGCACGATGCCGCGCTCCGGCATCCAGACAGTCCGATAATGGGTGCCATTCACCTTCATGCGCCCGCTCCGATGGTGACGCGCTTCGACGGAATTGGCGATTCGATGATGCCGAGCTCGGTTTCCTGTTTGAGGCGGAGCTGACCGCAGGCGGCGGCAATGTCGTGGCCTTTTTCACGGCGGAGCGTGGCGGTGACGCCGGCGTTCGTGAGCACTTCGAGGAAGGCGTCTTGCTGTGCTTCGCCCGGCCGCGTCCAGGGCAGGCCATCGACGGTGTTGTAGGGGATGAGGTTCACCTTGGCGTTGGCGGCACGGGCGCGTTTGGCGAGCGCATGAGCCTGCGGGATGCTGTCATTCACATCGGCGATGAGGATGAACTCGAAGGTGAGGAACTGTTTCCGCCGCTCATTCCAGTAGTCGAGCGCCTCGAACAGCTCGGCGATGTTGTGCTTGCGGTTCACCGGCATGATCTTCTCGCGCACCTCGTCGGTGGCGCCGTGCAGCGAGATGGCGAGGCGGATCTGCAGTGGAAAATCGGCGAGCTTCTTGATCTGCGGCGCGAGCCCGCTGGTGCTGACGGTCATGTGACGCGCGCCGATGCCGATGCCCCATTCAGCGTTGAGGATTTCGATGGCCTTGGTGAGGTTGGAATAGTTTGCGAGCGGCTCACCCATGCCCATGAAGACGAGATTGTCCACGCGCTCGCCCGCATGCGCCTCGACCTGCACGATCTGCTCGACGATCTCCGCGGCGGTCAAATTGCGCGTGAATCCGGCGAGGCCGCTGGCGCAGAACTTGCAGTCGTAGGCGCAGCCGACCTGGCTGGAGACGCAGAGCGTGCGGCGGTCAGATTTGCCGCCATACAGCGCGGGATTGGCCGGGATGAGCACGGTTTCGACATAGCGGCCATCGTGAAGCTTGAGAAGGTATTTGCGCGTTGTGTCGGCCGAACCGGTGACTTTGGCGATCTGCATCGTGCGCGTGACGAATCGCGTGGCGAGCGCCTCCCGCGTCGGTTTCGGCAGATTCGTCATTTCATCGAAACTGGCGGCCCTTTTGGCAAAAACCCACTCCGCGAGCTGCTTCGCGCGAAACGCGGGCTGGCCGAGTTCCGAAAACACGGCGGCGATCTCCTCCGGCTTCATGCCGAGGAGGCCTTGTGGTGCGGACGGGCTGCTCATGGCCGGGATGGTGGCGCGGGATGAGGAATTTGGAATTTTAGATTTCTGATTTTGGAATTTTGAAGGAAGGATGGCCCATGGAAGTGCTCTTCTTTCCCTTTATGCTGCTGATGATGCTCATGATCGGCGCGGGTATCGGTGCCGGGCTGGTCGCAGGCGCGTTGGCCTGCGGGATCGCGGCGGTGCTGGTGGCGCTGGGCGTGGTGTCCAGCTCCGCGCTGCTGGGACTGTTGACGCGGCGTCCGGCGGTGGCAGTACGCTTTTTCCTGCTGCAATGCGGCATCTGGGGCGGCATTCCCGCCGGTGCGGTGATGGCATGGCTGGGACATGAGGTGATCCAGGCGCTGATCGCGTCCACACAGGCGGCAGGTGTCGCTGTGCCGTGGCAGATTCCCTTGATGGGCGGCATTGGCGGTGGTGTTGGCGGCGTGGTGCTGGCGCTGATGATCGACTTCATCCTGCGACGCTCGCATGCCTGGCTGATCGCTCGCCAAAACCTCAAATCAGGAGTCTAAATCCTGCTCATGCGTGGCTTTCCTGCTCACGGAACTGCGTGGGCGTGAGCTTGGTCATCTTCTTGAAGTCCTTGGAGAAGAAAAACTGGTCATGGTAGCCGACCTGGCGGGCGATTTCCTTGACGGGGTCGTTGGATTCGATGAGGCGGCGCTTCGCCTGGTTGATGCGCTCGCGGCGCAGCCAGTCGATGGGGCTGGTGCCCATGGCGGCCTTGAACTGACGGCTGAAGTGGCTCTCGCTCATGCCGCTGAGCTGTGCCAGCTCGGCCACGCGCATGGGGAGATGAAAATAGAGGCGCATGCGCTCCAGCGCCCGTTGCACGGCGGCCGGCAGTTCCGGCTGGATGAGGCCGGGCTCCGACAGGCGCGCGTCAAAGGTGATGCCAATGATCGCGGCGACGGCGGCGCTGGCCAAAGCGGCATCGCTGGGGCGTGTGCCGGTCATGGTGTCGAAGGCGCGCTCGAACTCGATGGCGGCGGCGCGAGCGTTGAGCTTGTCGAACACGGGCTGGGAACGGATCTGGAGCAGCTCGGAGATGCGGTCGAGCGGGCGGCCCTCGATGCGCAGCCAGTAGAGCTCCCACGGATCGCGGGAGACCGCGCCGTAGGCATGCGGGTGGTGGCAGTTCACCCAGACGAGCTGGCCTGCGGACACGTCATGTTTTTTGCCTGCGATGCGCAGCCAGCCGCGTCCACTAAGGCAGAGGATGATCTCGTGGCCGGGATAGGTCTCGCGCTCGATGCGGTGGTCGATGCCTGCCCTGAGATGTCCTGCGCGCACCACGGAATAGAACAAATCACGCTGCCAGTCGGCGGGCGTGGCATACAGGTTCTTGAGAAAGACAGTTTCCTGGAACAGCGAGGGCACGGCCGGATATTACATCACCCACCGGCCGGCTGTCGAGCATGGAAAACTGGCGCGTGTTGGTGAACGATGCTTTGGATGGGCAATGACCGTCCCGCTGCCATCCTCCACACGCCGTCTGGCCACGCCGTGGCTGCTGCGCGCGTGGCGGCTGGGAATGCTGACGGCGGCGGTCCTGGCACTGCAGCGGCAGGCGGCGAACAACGAAGCTGGAGGCACGCAGGCCCTGGCGGTGGAGCGGGTTCGCGATTTTTTTCCGCAGGCGGCCTCGCTGGGACCGGTGGATGCCTCCAGCGGCATGCAGGCGGTGAAGGACGAGTCGGGCATCACGCTGGGCTTCGTTTCGCAGACCGCGCCGGAGTCCGATGACATCATCGGCTACTCAGGGCCGACGAACACGCTCATCGCGCTGGACAGCCGGCAAAAGGTGGTGGGCCTGCGCGTGCTGCGCAGCGGGGACACGAGCGATCATCTGGCTGAGGTGGTGCGGGACCGTGCGTTTTTCGGCCAGTTCCGGGAGAAACAGCCCGCGGAAGTAGCGGAAATGACGCCGGATGCTGTCTCGGGCGCCACCTTGACGAGCAGCGCTATCTCGGAGGGCGTGCTGCGGCGCATGGGCCGCAGCGCCACGGCCTCGCTGCGTTTTCCAGATCCGGTCACGCTGGAGGAGGTGAGGCAGGTGGAGACAAACGCGGCGGCCCTGCGCGAATCGCCTGTGTTTGCGGGTGGTTTTGATGTGCTGGACAGCCGCGGGCAAAAAATCGCCGTCGTGGTGCGCACCGCACCTGCGGCGGATGGGGTCGTGGGCTACAAGGGGCCGTCGGACTCGCTCATGCTCATGGATGCGGACGGCCTGCGGCTGCGCGCCCTGAGGCTGCGCAGGAGCTACGACAATGAGGTTTATGTGGGCTATGTGAGGGACGACGCGGCCTTTTGGAAGACCTTCAACGGCATGGACCGTCAGAGCATCGCCACCATGGACTTTGCCAAGGCGGGCGTGGAGGGTGTCTCCGGTGCCACGCAGACCAGTTGGGGCGTGGCGGAGGGTGTGCGAGTGCGCGCGGAGGCGATGAATCGCGAGGCATCGGCTCCCAAATCACGCGCAACACCGCTTGTCCGCTGGCGCTGGCAGGATGCCGGGCATTTCGCCGTGATTTTGTCCGCGTTTGGCATGGCGTTCACGCGGCTGCGTGGCGTGGCCTGGTGCCGCCACGCGCATCATGCGCTGCTGGTCGTTTATGCGGGTTTTGTCTCCGGCGAGATGCTTTCGCAGGGGCTGCTGGCAGGCTGGGCGGCAGGCGGCATGCCGTGGCGCTCCGCGGCGGGACTGGTGGCCATGGCAGCGGTGGCGCTGCTGGGGCCGGTTTTCACCGGAAAGCACATCTACTGCCATCACATCTGCCCGCACGGTGCGCTGCAGCAATTGGTGGCGAAACGCCTGCGCTGGCAGTGGTCGCCGCCGCGCCGGCTGGACGTGTTTCTGGGCGTGGTGCCGTTTGTGCTGCTCGGATTTGTGTTTTTCGCGGTCGTGGCAGGCCTCGGGGTCGATTTGAACACGCTGGAGCCGTTTGACGCCTATCTGTTCCGCATCGCGGGCGCTGCCAGCCTCGTCATCGCCGTGGCGGGCCTTGTGTGGTCGCTCTTCACTCCGCTGGCGTACTGCCGCTACGGCTGCCCGACCGGAGCGCTCTTCAAAATGCTGCGCTTCACGGGAACAGCAGATCATTTTGGGACACGTGACTGGCTGTCGCTGCTGGCAGTGTGCGGCGCTTTGGCGGCGGGTTGAGAAAGCCCTCGCAATCACGCCTGCCGCGCCGATCATCCGCGTTCCCCCATCCATGCAGCTCATCGACAGACTTGAATCCCGTTTCGGCCGCCTTGCCATCCCGGGACTTATCCAGACCATCGCCATCTTCCAGCTCGGCGTGCTGGTGCTGATGCTCATGATGAGCAAGGAGGCCGCGGAGTCGTATCTGGGCTTTCTGGCGCTTGATCCGGACCGGGTGATGCGAGGCGAGGTGTGGCGGCTGGTGACGCATGTGTTCATCCCGCGTTCCTTTTCGATCATCTGGGCCATTTTTGGCACGCTCATCATGATGTGGATCGGCCGCGGGCTGGAGCAGGCGTGGAGCGCCTTCCGCATCAATCTCTACATCGCCGGGTGGATGGCGGCGGTGACGGCCGGCAGCCTGCTGTTCCGCTGGCCGGCGGACGCCCTGTTCCTTTACCAGTCGCTCTTCTTCGCCTTCGCGTCCTTTTATCCGAACGAGGAGATCTATGTGTACTTCATCCTGCCGGTGAAGGTGAAGTGGCTGGCCTTGATCAGCGCGGCGCTGACGGGTTTCGCCGTTCTGGGAAATCCTGGCATGCTCCTGCCGGTGCTGGTGGGGCATTTGAACTTCCTGGTCGCATTCGTTCCCGGTCTGGTGAAGCAGGCGGGGCATGCGGCCAAGGTGGCGGACCGGCGCGCACGCTATACGGCCGCGGCAGGGCCTGCGGCGGCCTTCTTCCACCAATGCAGCGTGTGCAAGAAGACGGAGATCGACGATCCGCATCTGGAGTTCCGCGTTCTGGCCTCCGGCGACGAGATTTGCAACGTCTGCCGTGCCAGCCGGCCGGCACCATCCGCCTGACGACGCCATGAAACTTCCCTGACGGGAAGAGTGGTGCTCGGGAAGGGACTCGAACCCTTAAGCCTTTCGGCACAAGATCCTTAGTCTTGCGCGTATACCAATTCCGCCACCCGAGCAGGGCTGCGTTTTGCAGGGGCGCGGATAATAGCCGGGCCGTCGGGGATGCAAGGCATTTGTTGCCAACTTTCATGCGCTGTCGCTGACACAAAAAAAGCGGACAAGGCACAGGGCCTGTCCGCTTTTCGATGAAGGCAGCGCCGGGTTACTTTTTCGGCTCTTCGGTTTTGGGGGCGTCGGCCGCAGGAGCGGGCTTGAGCTCCACTTTTGGCGTGGCGGGAGGTGTGACCGCCTTGTCCTTCAAGGCCTCGGCGGTGGGACTGGTGGTCTTCGGCATGTCCGGAAGTGGCGGCACCGCGATCGGCGGCGTGGTGACAGTGATGGGCTTCGTCGTAGCCGTTGGAGGCGTGGCGGAGGAGGTGGCCGGTTTCGCGGGCTCAGGAGCCTGGGCTGGCGCGGGCGTGGCGGGAACGCCCGGAATGGGGGTATTTGGCGTGGTGCCAGGAACAGAGGGCGCGGAGGGCTCCTTCTTCTCCTCAACCTTCACGATTTCAGAGCGCTTTTTGAAGAGGGTGTTGATGGTGTATTCCGTGACCTCGTAAACCCAGCCGTCGCAGGCCTTTTCCTTCGCCAGTTTTTCCTCCAGGGTCTTTTTGTTCGCGGCGAACTCCTCGTCCTTCTTCTTTTTGTCCTCCTCCTTCTCGTCCTTGGCAGGCTCGCGCTTGCCGGCGATCTGGGCGGTGGTGGTGACGGTCATGTACCACTTGTCACTGCCATCGACGGACTTCTTGGCGGCCTGGATGGTGTAGGTGAAGCCTTCGAAGGTGGTGATGACGGCCTTCACGGCGTCCTTGAGGGTTTCAGCGGCCTTGTCCTTGGCCAGCACGTCGCTGAAAGCGGGGCTGGAGAGCAGGTTGCTGACGTCCGCCTTGCCGGTGTCGATGGATTCGCCGGGCTTGGCGCCTTCGAGGGTGAACTCGGTGTCCGCCTCGGCTTTGCGGCTGGCCTTCCAGGAGTCCTCCGCCTTCGGCGCGGTGACGGTGATGTCCTTGATCTTGGAGATGGCGATGAAGTCCTTCAGCAGCCACTCGGCAGGCTTGTTGACGAGGTTGTCGTACTTGTTGCCGATCTCCCAGATGGTGTCCTCGTCCTTGAGGCGCACGAAGCGGTTGCCGGATCCTCCGCCAAACATGCTCATCTGGTCGTTGGCACCGCCGGAACTCGTGACACTACCGCCAAGGACAAAGCTGTGCTTGACCGTGCCTTTGTCGTCATGCAGCTCGACAAGCGTGCCGACTCCGAAGGCGGTGGCATCACCGGGGGAGTTGACGCCGATCTTGCCCCACGAGTCCTTGCCGATGCGGCGGCCGGCCTTGATGGGCTCGTACTTGAGGGACATGAGCACCTCTTGGAGCTTTTCCTTGTTGGCAGGGTAGCCGCTACGCTCGGCGACGACCCACTGGTCGCCTTTGATCTCGATGGTGGTCTCCTGCTTGTCCTCCTTGATGTGAAGCTTCTTGATGCCGTTGATGTCGAAGTCGGGGAACAGCAGTTCGCGAGTTTTCACACTGGCGGAGGAGCGGTGGAGGCGGGAGTTGCGCTCGTTCTTCTTGTAGTAGGCCACGCCGAGGATGCCGGCGAGGATGACGAGGAGAAGGATGCTCTTTTTCATGGCGGGGAGTTGGGGAAGGAATGGTGGAGAACTGGAGTAATGGAGTCCTGAGGCTCTGATCTCGGTGGTTCTGAGCTTTCTGAACTCAGGATCACGCGGCGGCGGTGCGGGCGCGGCGCTGGACGGCGAGCAGGGAGCCAATGAGGCCGACGATGAGCGGCATGCCGATGACGTTGGTCCATTTGAGCACGGACTTCTGCGCCTCGACCTCTTTGTTGATCTCCTTGCGGATGTCGCGCTCCTGTTTCTCAATGTCGCGGGAGTTTTTCTCCATCTCTTTGATGTTGTTCATCGTGGCCTGGTCAATGATGATCGTGCCTTTCTTCAAGTCGAGCTGCGGACGCGCCTTGCTGAGCTTTTCAGCGATCTCCTGGCGCTTAGCGGCGAGGGCGACTAGCGTCGGGCGTTTTTCCGCCTCCACTTTCTCGCGCATTTCGGCGAGCTTCTTGAAGGGGCGGATGGGGGACTTGCGGTTGCGCACCTTGATGAGGTCACCGCCACCGGCGAGGACCTCGATGGTGTTCAGCAGCATGGGCAGATTGCCGCCGTTGGTCACGAGACCGACACCAAGATCACCCTGACGCAGGCAGAAGGCGTCGTAGAGCATGTCAGCGTCGGAGAAGAGAACCACGTTGCGCTCGCTGTCCTTGGATTCCTTGAGGGAACCGTCATCTTTCTTTTCCTCGGGTTTCTTTTCGTCTTTTTTGGCTTCGGCGGCAGGCGCGGGTGCCGGGGCTGGCTTTGCATCCGCGGCGGACACAGGCGCGGTGGTGACGCTCACCGGCGGTGTGGTGGCCGTGGCCGCCGGCGCAGGTGCTGGGGCAGGGGGGGCGGCAGGTGCGGGCGCGGCCGGAGCAGCGGCCGCTGGAGCGGTGGTGTCCTGTTCGGCTCCACCTGTTTCGGGGGCGCCGGGGGCTTTGGGCTTGCCATTCGGGAAGGCGGTTTTGAACTTGCCCTTGATATGCACGCCGAGGATTTGCGCACGGCCGCTGGGGTTGAAGTTGGTGAGCGGCTCACGGCGCAGTTTTTCGGCGGCGGCCGTGTCGATCATCTCGGAGACCTCGGAGCTGGAGGCCAGGACGGTGGTGTCGAGGCCCTCTTTTTTGTCGATGCCAAACGCACCGGCGTTCATCAGCGTGAAGGACTGCAATCCGGCGGTGAAGCGGCTGTCCGCGTTGATGGACTTGCCGGGGATCTGCAGCGCAGTGGGCACGATGCGGCCCTGGAGCATGCCGCGGTAGTTCATGTCGGCCACGACCATGTCCTTCTGGTAGTTGATGCCCCAGGATTTGAAGAGATTGGCCAGATCGGAGCTGGTGTTGATGAAATTGCCCGGCTGGCCGGTCATGGGGTTGGCCTGGCCGCTCATGGCTTGCGCCAGAAGGCTCTGCGGGTCCACAAAGGCCACCACATTGCCGCCGCCCAGCAGATACTGGTCAATCGCATATTCAGCGGACTCGGTGATGTCGGCCGGATGGATGACAAGGAGCACGGTGATGTCGCTATCGATCTTGTCCGTGCTCATGGGCACCTCGCGGACCTCATAGTCGGCGCGGAGCTGCTGGATGACGGCCCAGGGCTCCCCGCCACGCTGGCGCTGCATCATGAACATGGGGGATCCGCCGACCTGCATGGCGCTCATGTAGCCGATGACAGTCTTGGAGGGCTTGATGACCTTGGCCACCGCGCGGGACACCTCGTATTCGAGGGAGGTGGCGTCGTCCGGGCTGAGGAAGGGCAGGATTTCCTTCCGGTCGAGGCACTGCACGCTCATGCCGAGGTAGATGTTGTCCCCCTCCTGGTTGACCTGCATGCCGCGGATCTCGTCCTCCTTGGCCTTGTCCTCCTCGTCGGTGTCCGGGTTCGGATGAATGACCTCAAGGGTGATGTTGCCGCCCCCCTGCTTCTCGTACTCAAGCAGCAGGTCCTCGATCGTGCGCGTGTGCGGCTTGAGCAGGTTGGGCATGACGCGGTCGTCATTCGTGGCGTAGAACCGGATCGTCACCGGCTCGTCCGCGTTGATGCGGCTGATGATGTTGCGGGTGCCGTCGGAGAGCGTGTAGAGGCGGTCCTCGGTCAGGTCGAGGCGGACATTGCCGACGCCGACGCCGCCCACGAGGAAATTCAGGGCGGCGATGACGGCGATGGTGAGCAGCGTGGTGATGCCAATGGCGGCTGTCTTGTTGGAAGCACTCATGGGGCAGGAGATTTGAAATTGGAGGTTGGAGATTTGAAATCTTACGCGCGCTTGGAGCGCAGGCCCAGGTCGGTCACCAGCAGGGCCACGATGATGACAGAGAGGAAGTAGAGCACGTCACGCAGGACGAAGATGCCCTTCGTCATTTCAAAGAAGTGGTCCATGAAGCTGAAGTAGCTGATGAAGCGCACCACGAACTCCCAGCCGGAAGGAACGGCGTTCACGACGGCCTGGGTGATGCCTGGGTCGCCGATCAGGGCGATCACCAGGCAGAAAGCCACGCTGATGATGAAGCACACCACCTGGCTGCGCGTCAGCGCGCTGATGGCGCTGGTCACCGCGAGGCAGGCCATCGCATACAGATAGCTGGCGACGTAGCCGCTGACGATCGGGCCGGCGTCCGGATTTCCGAGGTAGAAGACCGTGAGCACGATGGGCGCGGTCAATGTCAGCGCAATGGCCCAAACCACTGCGGCGGCGAAGAATTTGCCCAAAATGGCCTGCCAGGGGCTCACCGGCATGGTCATGAGCAGCTCGATGGTGCCCAGGCGGTGCTCCTCAGACCACAGGCGCATGCCCACGGCGGGGGCCAGCACGGTGTAGATCCACGGATGCCAGACAAAGAAGCGCGTGGCCAGCGAAACGTCATCGCTGTCGAGGATGCGGGAGAAGAAGAACGTGAAGCCCTGCGAGGCGAGCAGGAAGATGATCACGATGACATAGAGCACGGGCGAGTTGAAATAGGCCAGGAACTCGCGCTTGAAGACCGTCAGGGTGTTTTCGAAGTCTCGTTTGTTCATGTGCGGGGAATCGGGTTGGGGTGAAACGTAAAGGGTTGTCTGCGGGCGGGATTACTCGCCCTTCTTTGCGGTGTCGCCGCGGGTGATGCTGCGGAAGACCTCGTCGAGGCTGTTGCAGCCGGGGACGAGTTTGCGGAGCTGTTCTGGAGTGCCGTCGGCCACCACCTTGCCGCGGTCGATGATCATGGCGCGGGAGCAGGCGGCGTCCACTTCCTCCAGGATGTGGGTGGAGAAGATGATGGCCTTGTTCTGGCCCATGCGCTTGATCATGCCGCGCACCTCGTGCTTCTGGTTCGGATCGAGACCGTCGGTCGGCTCGTCGAGGATCAGCACCTCCGGGTCGTGAATGATGCTCTGGGCGAAGCAGGTGCGGTGGCGGTAGCCCTTGGAAAGGGTGTCCACGCTCTGGTTGCGCACGCGGTCGAGGAAGCAGAGGTCCAGGACCCGGTCGATGGCCTTCAGTTTGGCCGCGCCATAAATACCGCGCATCTCGGCGCAGAAGCCCAGAAAGCTCACCACGGTCATGTCTGAGTAAAGCGGGGCGTTTTCCGGCAGGTAGCCGAGGATCTGCTTTGCCCTCTCAGGCTCGTCGATCATGTCAATGCCACCAAGCGTCACGGAGCCTGCGGTGGGGCGGAAATAGCCGGTCACCATGCGCATTGTCGTCGATTTGCCGGCACCGTTCGGGCCGAGGAAGCCGAGCACTTCGCCTTTTTCGACTTTGAAGGACACGTCATCGACGGCCACCTTCGAGCCGAACTCTTTACGGAGGTTCTTCACCTGGATCATGAGGTCGCGGGGTTGGTTGGAGGGTTGGGGATAGGAGGATTGTCTGCCGCTGGAAGGCGGGTCAAAACTCACGCCAGCCAGCGGACGTTCAGAAACGCGGCGCGGTTATAATTAAGAGCCGTTTTTTCTCAACTAAAATTTGTGGCTACTATGTACATGCATCCCTGGGATGTCTCGACTGTGTCAGGCGACGCCTGACAGCCCTCACCGACGGCGTTTGGTCCGCGGGGCCGTTTTGCCCGACCGGGCAGGGGAGCTCTCCGCCACCACCACTGCCCGGCGCACCTCCTCCCGCCCTGGAATCTCCGCCCGGCGGACCTCAGGAACGGGCGTCCTCGCCGTCAGACCGGCCACCTCCGCCCGTCTTACCTCAAACGCGGGCGGCGGCCGGCCATTCGGCAGTTCGGCGCGCCGCACCTCGAACGCCACCGCCGGTGCCTCCACCGCTGCTGGTACGGAAAAGGACGCCACCGCTTGGCGCACCTGCCCGGCGCGGTGAGGGACCACATTGACCGCTGTCTCGTAAATCTTGCGTACCTTCAGCGGGTCGGCGTTCACCGCGTCGATGGCCGTGGCCACGATGTCAGCGGTGCAGGACTCGTTGATCACCAGCGCGTCCTCCAGGCGCATGACCAGTTTGTCAGGGCTTTGCCGGATCGCCGCCGCCAGCCCGGCGCACACGGCCTCGCAGGATGGCATTTTCGCCCTGGATTTCACCCCCTGGCCCGCCGCTACGACCGCCATGAGGCACATCATGGGCAGGAGCAGGGCAGGGGACGGGGCACGCATGGGCGGTGACGACCATGGTGCCGCAATCACGTCCAAACCTCCAGCAAAAAGCCGTGTTCCCGGCCACGCCAGCGTTGAATGATCAGCTGCCGCCGGTGAAGGAATCGCTGCTCACGACGCGAGAAAGCCCATGAATCACACCAGCGTGTGCAAGTGCGCGCGCAGCGCCTCCGCGATGTCCTCCCGCTGGAGGGCGAAGTGGAGGTTCGCTTTGAGAAAGTCGAGCTTGTTGCCGATGTCGTGCCGAGCGCCGTCGTAGCGCAGCCCGTGCAGGGTTTCCTCCTTCATCAGGCTGGCCATGGCATCGGTCAGTTGCAATTCGCCGCCCTTGCCGGGGCGGGTGCGGAGCAGGTGTTCGAAAATGCGCGGGCTGAGCACATAGCGCGCGCTGACCGCGAGATTGGACGGCGCATCCTCCGGCCTGGGCTTCTCCACGAACTGATCCGCGCGGATGAGCCCCGGCGCGATCTCCTGCCCGCCGAGAATGCCATAGCGGCTGACTTTTTCCGGCGGGACCTGCTGCAAGGCCACCGCCGAGCCGCCGTGCGCCTCCACCACATCCGCAAGCTGGCGCGTCACCGGCTTGTCCGAGGTGCTCGTCACGATCGTATCGCCCAGCAGCACGGCAAAGGGCTCGTCGCCCACATGCTCGCGCGCATGGAGGATCGCATCTCCCAGCCCGCCCATTTTTGCCTGCCAGACGTAGTGAACGCGGGCCAGGGATTGCAGGCGGCGCAGGTCTTCGAGCTCCGCCACGCGGTTTTTGGCCTCCAACTCCGCCTCCAGTTCAAAAGCCGGGTGAAAATGCTCCTCAATGGGCCGCTTGGAGCGTGAGATGACGATCAGGATGTCCGTGATGCCGGATGCGGCCGCCTCTTCCACGACATACTGGATCACCGGCTTGTCCACGACCGGCAGCATCTCCTTTGGCACCGCCTTGGAGATGGGAAGAAAACGCGTGCCGTGGCCGGCAGCGGGAATGACAGCTTTGCGGACGGGGGCGGACATAGGAGGGATCTGGGAGGTGAATGAGGGCGGTGGCCCTGTGATCGTGTCCGGCACGAGTCAGGGCGGAATGGCAAAGATCAACAAGATGCGTGCGGTGCGCGTCCTCCTGAAATGAACAAAGCCCCGCATCTCTGCGGGGCTTTGCACAAACAACACACGGGCACGAAAAGGGGGCGCATCAGCGCTTGGAGAACTGGAAGCGCTTGCGGGCGCCGGGGCGGCCGGGCTTCTTGCGCTCCTTGGCGCGGCTGTCGCGGGTGAGGAGGCCGTTGGCCTTCAGCGCGGCGCGATGCTCAGGATTGATGCGGATCAGGGCGCGGGCGATGCCGAGGCGCACAGCACCCACCTGGCCGGTCACGCCACCACCGGTGGCGTTCACGAGGAAGTCGTAGCCCAGGCGGCTGTTGGTCAGGGCCAGCGGGAACAGAATCTGGTTCTGGTGCGCCACGATGGGGAAGTACTCCTCAAAATCACGGCCGTTTACGGTGATGGAGCCGCTGCCTTCCTTGACGAAAACACGGGCGATGGCGGTCTTGCGGCGGCCGGTGGAGTTGCTGATGGGCTTGCTCATGAGTCAGATTGCTGGGGGAGGATGTCGGGGGTCGTGTCGGTCACGCGATGGCAAACGGCTTCGGATTTTGCGCCTCGTGCGGGTGCTCGCTGCCGCTGTAGATCTTCAGTTTGCCCATCACCGAGCGTCCGAGGCGGTTGTGGGGGACCATGCCCTTCACGGCGCGCTCGATGAGCAACTCAGGACGGCGGGCGCGCACGCGCTCCACGTTTTCGATCTTCTGGTTGCCGATGTAGCCGGCCTTGGAGGTGTAAATCTTCTGCTGCTCCTTCTTGCCGCTGAGGCGGACTTCCGCCGCGTTGAGGACGACCACGAAATCACCGGTGTCCACATGAGGGGTGAAGGTGGGCTTGGTCTTGCCGCGCAGAAGATTCGCCGCGGCAACGGCCACATCACCGAGGATCTGGTCCTTGGCGTCGATGACATACCATTGGCGGTTTGTCTGCTCTTGGGCTTTGGCGGAGAATGTCTTCATGGGAAACTGCGTGTCAGGAGGGGGAAGTTTTCCTTCCTTTTTGGGGCGGAAGGGCCGGGAGAATAGGGGACTGGCTCCGGGTGTCAACCTGAAACTCGCAGGCACAGGAGGTTGCTTTCATTCAGGGCTTGGCCGCCCTTTTCACGGTGCCGGAGGCTTCACATACATGGACGCCGCGGTGGGGGCCGGGCTGTGCATGTCCGTGCCGGTCAGCAGGGTCCGGCCCGTGAGACGGCAGGACATGTAGCCGATGAAAATCTCCGCCCGCATCTCCACCGGCAGGCGCAGGGTGTCGTCGGAGATCCAGATGGTGGCGGTCTTCATCTTCTTGTAGCTGGAAAGCGCCAGGCTGGCGCGGTCGATCTTCCGAATCTGGATGCCCAGCCGGATGCATGGCTGCTTTTTCCCGCTGATGGTGAGGCTTTCCCGGCCCTGCACCTCAAACGTGGTCAAATAAGGCTTGTCCCAGGGCTGCACGACGCGTGTGACAGAGTCTCCGGCCGCCAGCGGCAGGCTGCGCACGAACAGGATGACCGACAGCAGATCCTCGATCGGCGCGAAGGCGCAGTCCGTCGTGAACGTGGTCGCGGTTCCGCCCTTCGGCTGGATGGTTGACTCCGTGATCAGCCGGCGCGGCTGGAAGGAGACCCGGTAGCGGCAGGTCTCCGACCGGTCTGATTCGCTGTGCTGCATGAAGCGCGGGTGCAGGGTGGCGCGGTCGATGATGGACGACATGGTGCAGTCATAGGTCCACAGCGTGCGCGCAAAGCCGGTGCTGGAGGCCTTGGCTGTGGCCCGCCAGTAGGGGCCGGCCTGCTTCACGATCACCCGGGCCACGCCGGCCTTCACCGTGTTGTTCCAGCCGAGTTCAAAATCCAGCACGCAGGGCGGAACCGTGAGATGCGGTCCCGGCGCTGACGCGGTCAGCGACGAGGCCCACGAAGGTGCTGGCGTCTGTCCCGCGAGCGGCAGGCACACAAGCAGGGCGAGCCACCAGATCATGATGGAGAATCGGGGACGGAGGAAGGTCATGCGGGGCTGTTGGAGGCTCGAAAATTCAAAAGACAGGATACTCTACGCCGGAAGCAGCGCGGAAGATGCGCCCGCGGCGGTCCTTCCTGCGCGCGAACGCTGCTTTTCAGCCCGTAGCTGGCCGCAGCCCGCGGCCACGTCAATCCCGCGGCGCTGACGGATCGTGCAGGGAAAGCCGGCGCTTTGCAAAATGCGGTGAAACTCGTCCGCCGCCTCATCCGCGCTTTCCTCCCCTGCATAACCCGGTGTGCGGTTCAGCGGGATCAGATTCACATGCGCGTCCAGTCCGTGCAGCAGCGCCGCCACTCGCCGGGCATGTTCCGGTGAGTCATTCACACCGGCGATCAGCGTCCAGGCGAAGAAGATGCGTCTGCCGGTGCGGGCGTTGTACTCCCGGCACGCGTCCAGCAGCTCCGCCAGAGGCCATTTGGCGTTCGCTGGAACGATGGCACCGCGTTCTTCGTCGCTCGCCGCGTGCAGGGAGACGGCCAGATTGTAGGGGCGGCCTTCCTCCGCCAGGCGGCGGATGCCCGGCACGACCCCCACGGTGGAGATGCTGACCTTCGAGGGGCCGATATTGATGCCGCTGGTGTGCGTGATGATGTCGAGCGCGGTCATCACCGCGTCGTAGTTGTGCAGCGGCTCCCCCATTCCCATGAAGACAAGATTGCGCAGATGTTTCCCCTCGTCCGCCAGCACGCGGCGTGCGTGATGCACCTGTGCCACGATCTCGCCGGGCCTCAGATGGCGCACGAAGCCCATCTGCCCTGTCGCGCAAAACACGCAGCCCATCGCGCAGCCTGCCTGTGTGCTGATGCACGCGGTATGCCGCCCCTCGTAGCCCATGATCACGGTCTCGATTTCCTGCGCGTCAGTCAGCTTGAGCAGCGCTTTCCTCGTCAGGCCGTCGCTGCTGGGGACATCGGAGGTGACCGCAGGCGTGTCGAGCGTCCACGCCCCGCCGGACAGCGCCTGCTCCAGCCAGCGGCGCAGCGGCGGGGCCAGGTCAGGGCGGGCCAGCGGATCGGTCATGGAGCGGTATTGCAGCGTGTTCCAAAGCGTTTTCGCGTGCGCCGGGCGCAGCCCCTCCTCCGTCAGCAGGCGGGTGACTTGGTCAAAGGTCAGATCATGGAGCGAAGGTGGCATGGACAAAACTCGGTGATGGGATCATGCGGAGCGGGAACAACGAAACAAGGACAAGGACGCCGGATACCCCGCGCTTTCAGCTGTCTCCGTGACCCGGGCGGCGGACATGTTTTTTGCCACAATGCGCGCTGGAAACGTTTTCCGGCCGGTCTAAAACATCCGTGCCATGAGCAACATTCCAGACCATCTCCGCTATCGTGACTCCCATGAATGGATTGATCCGACGCAGGATCCCGCGCCAGTGGGCATCACCGATCACGCACAGGCGGAACTGACGGATGTCGTGTTCGTCGATCTGCCGAAGATCGGCTCCGTTGTGACCGCTGGCCAGCAGGTGTGCGTGATCGAGTCCGTGAAGGCCGCCAGCGACATCTACGCGCCGGTCAGTGGCGAGATCGTGGCGGTGAACGAGGCGTTGCAAAGCGAGCCCGGCCTCATCAACACCGATCCCTACGCCGCCGGGCACATCTTCAAGATCAAGCCGTCGAACGCGGCGGAGTTTGAGAAGCTCATGACCGCGGCTGCCTACACGACGCACCTCGGGTAATCATCCAGCTATTCCAGCAACCCCCTGGCGATGATCGCGTCCACTGGATTAAGGTCGTCGGTGAAGGCGATGCCCGGGCGCGGTAGCTGGCCGGGCGGCACGCGGCGGTGGGTGAGCCGCTGCTGCCAGGACCCCGGCGCAAAGTAGCGGTCCGTGAGGCGTGATTTCATCTCCTGGCGGCTGCACAGCAAGATGACGTTTTGTGTCTCGTCGGGCCGTCCGCCGACGCCGAAGACCTCGATGTGCGGGAAGACATTTCGCAAGGTCGTGATCATGCCGGCGGTGAGCTCCGATTTCCGGCCGTTGACGCTGGCGATCATGTTCATGATGTAAACGCCCTCCGGCGTGAGGTGGTCGGCCACCTGCTGGAAAAACTCCTGCGTGGCCAGGTGCGCGGGGATGGCGTGCTTGCCGTTGTAGGCATCCCCAAAAATGAGATCCCACTTCTTCTGCCCGGAGCCGTGGAAAAAGCGCCGCGCGTCCGACGCGTGCGCCTTCACACGCGGATGCTCGTCCAGCCGGAAGAACCTCCGGCCCACCTCGATGACCTGCGGGTCGATTTCGACGACATCGACCTCCGCTTCAGGAAAGTCGCGCGAGACATTCTCCGGCATGCCAAACGCGCCCGCGCCGATGAAGAGGGCGCTTTCCACCTTCTCCTTCTCGCGCAGCAGGGCTAGCTTCCAGTATTCCTGATACGGCAGCATCAACTCGCCCGTGTCGGCGTTCATGCCGCCCTCCTGCGTGGAGTCGAGCATCAGCACGCGCTGCCGGTAGGGCTTCACACCGAACTCCAGCACGCGGATGTGGTGGTACACGCTCTCGTGCTCGTAGATCACGTCCTTCATGGCCTGCGGCTCCGCCTTCCAGCCGAAGAAGCCCGCCACAAGGCCGCTGAGCAGGATGGGCGCCTGCTGCTTGAGCGAGTTCCGCGCCATCACAAAGGCGGCGGCGCCCAGCATCAGCAAAACCATGCCCGCGGCGATGAAAATGCTCTTCACACCGAAGCTTGGCAGGAGATAAAAGCCGGAGAAGAACGTGCCGACAAAGCTGCCCAGCGATCCGAGCATGCTGATCGTGCCCGCCGAGGCGCCAATGTGGCTGTCCTTGTCAGCCAGGCTGTAAAAGCGCACCGAGGCCGGCGAAACGGCTCCCAGCAGCACGCCGGGCACCGCGAAAAGGATGAGCGAGATCATCACCGGGCCGCTGATCACACCGCCGCCGCTCAAACGCAGGCTGAAGGCCGCGTGCAGGGCTGGAATGAAGAGCGTCAGCACGGCCGCGCCCGCGAGCAGCCAGCCGATCAAATCGAGCGCCATCTTCCGGTCCGCCAGCCAGCCGCCGAGGTAGCCGCCGACGCTGAACGCCACCAGGATGACACCGATGAGCGCGGTGGAGGTGAAGACGGTGTTGCCAAAATACGGCGCCAGCAGCCGGAACGCGCTGATTTCGATCACCATGATCGCCGCTCCCGCCAGGAAGCAGACGAGGCCGAGAAACAGGCGCGTGGCGCGTGTGGAGCGCGCGGGTTCGGCGGGTATGCTGGCGGGGGGCTTGGTCGTGCTCATGAGCCGGCTTGATTAGCCCGGTGATGACCGGCGCGCCACCCGGTTTTTGAGACAGCACGGCAGCAAAAAAGGCAGGAGCGTCGTGCCCCTGCCTTTTGTGGTTTGAGATTGGACGAGTGCTCAGCTCTTCGGGCCGGCCTTGGCGAGCACGCTCTTCAGCGTATTCGCAAAAGCCTCGGGAGAACTGCTGCCCACCTGCTTGTGGACCTCGTTACCGGCGGAATCGAGGAACTGGATGTGCGGGATGCCGCTGACACCGGCTTTTTCCGCCGCACGGCGGTTGCTCTGGTCGTCCGTGTCCAGATAAGCCCAGATGAACTTGTCATGGTACTCCTTCACGGCGGCGCTGGGATAGACCTCCTTCTTCATGGTCTGGCAGGGAGGGCACCAGACGGCGGAGAAGACCAGGATGACCGGCTTGCCCTCTTTCTTGGCGGCATTCATCGCGGAGATGGCGCTGCTCTTGAACTTGGGGCTGCCTTTCGGAAAATCCGCGGCGAGCGCGGTGACGGTGACGGCGGCGAGGAGGAGTGTGATGAGCTTTTTCATGGCGGTGAGCCTATGATGCATTCCCGCCGAGTTTATTGCAGCCATTTTTTTGGGCTCCGGGGCTCCAGGCCCGGCCTCAGTCATTGTAAAAGACCAGGCTCATGATCTTCCAGCCGTCCTTCGTCTTGATCAGCGTGAAGCAGTCCGTGCCGGTGACGACGCGGCTGCCCTGGGTGAGCTTCCAGCGCACGCCCGCCTGCGCGGTGCGGTCGTCCATGAGGATGCGCATGCTGGTGGGCACCTCGGTCATGGGTGTCTGCGCGGTGGCGTGGCTCATTTTCTGCCCGTGGAGGAAATCGGTGAGCCCCTGCGTCTGCGGCGCGCCGTTTTGCACAAAGGTCACCCGGGCCTGCTCATGGAAACAAGCGCCATAGCCGTCCATGTCCTTCGCGGACCAGGTGGAGAAGTAGCGTTCGAGAAAGGAGCGGACTTCAGGCTCTTGTGGATGTGGTTTGGCAGCCTCGGGAGCGCAGGAGGCAAGCAATGACGAAATCAGAATGAGGAATGACGAAAGAAGCCTGCATGACGAATGACGAAGCTGATGGCTCGCGGATGGAAGGCGCGTTTCGTCGGTGAATGGCGCGCAGAAAGCTGGCGCAAGCGGTGTGGATTGACGATTGAGGAACATTCGATTGTTGATTTTCGAGGGATGGGCCGTGTTCTGCAAGGACCACCTCTTCAATCAACAATCGGTCGATCGGCAATCGTCAAGGAATCTGCGGACAGGAAGCTTTGGCAGCCGCGGAGCCGGCATTCGCACCTCAGAACGCCTCTTCCTCGACCCCCAGCAGCGCCAGGAGCCGGTTCAGGTCGTCGTTGCCGTAGTAGTCGATCTCGATGCGGCCCTTTTTCTCGCCGTGGTGGATGGCCACGTTCGTGGACAGGCGCTCGATGAGCTTTTGCTCCACGGATTCGATGGCGCGGGCGAACTCGCCCTCCGCGGCCACCGGCTTTTTCGGCGGCGGCGGGTGGAGGATCGTGTTCACGGCCTTTTCCGTGGCGCGGACGGTGAGGCCCTTTTGCACGATCTCCTGCGCCACATGCGTCTGGTCCGCGTCTTTTTTCAGGCCCAGGATCACTTTCGCATGCCCGGTGGTGATGAGGCCGCTGGAGAGCATGTCCTGCACAGGCGGCGGCAGGTCGAGCAGGCGGATGGCGTTCGCAATGGTGGCGCGGTTCTTGCCCACCCGTTGCGCGATGTCCTCCTGCCGCATGTTGAAGTCACGAGACAGCCGCGCGTAGGCCTGCGCCTCCTCGATGGGGTTGAGCCCCTCACGCTGGAGGTTCTCGATGAGGGCCATCTCCAGCACGTCCTTGTCGCTGGCGTCGCGGGTGATGACGGGGACTTCCTTGAGCCCAAGCTCACGCGAGGCGCGGAAGCGGCGCTCACCGGCGATCAACTCCAGCTTGCCGTTTACCCGGCGCACGATGAGCGGCTGGATGATGCCGTGCTCGCGGATGGAGTCCATCAGCTCGGCGAGCTGCTCCGGCTGGAACTCTTTGCGCGGCTGCAGCGGGCTGGGGACGATCTGATCGAGCGAAACGCGCTGAACGACATCTCCCGGCGCGGGCTGGGCCAGCACAGGCGGACGCGCCACTCCTGTCACGGCGGCGGGGCCGGAGATGAGTGCGCCAAGTCCTTTTCCAAGTGCGGGTTTTGCCATAAGCGCGCGAGCCTAGAAAGGCGGGATGGTGATGCAAACCGGAATCTCGGGGAATGCGGGTGAAACATGCGCGGAGGTTGTTGCCCGGCCTCTTTTCCCGCTCTACCTGCCCTTCATGAGAAGCATGACAGGATTTGGCCGGGGCGAGGCGCGTCGTGAAGGCGTCGTCTGGCAGGTGGAGTGTGGCAGCGTGAACCGCAAACAGCTGGAAGTGGCGGTGAATCTGCCGCGCGAGCTGGCGGATCTGGAGGGCGCGGTGCGCTCCCAGGTGGCCGCGGTCGTTTCCCGGGGACGCGTGAATGTGATCGTGCGTTCCCAGGCGGTGATGGAGGGCGGCGCGGACGCGGTGAAGGTCGATTCCGCGCTGGCGCAGCAGTATTATCACTCGCTCCACGCGCTGGCGTTGAAGCTGGGCATCCCGGCGGAGATTTCGCTGAACGAACTGGCCCGCCTGCCCGGTGTCGTGTCCCTGGCGCAGACGGAGACGAGCGCGGAGGACGCCTGGCCGGTGATCGAGGAGGCGCTGGCAGGCGCGCTGCGGCAGCTCAACAGCATGCGCGAGGCCGAGGGCGCGAATCTGCGTGCCGATATCGAGACGCGGCTGGCGGTGATCGAGTCTCTCCTGGCCTCGATCCGTGAAAAAGCCGCCACAGTGCCGGAGCAGCAGCGCAAACTGCTGCGCCAGCGCCTGGAGGACGCCGGACTGCCGCTGCCGCTGGATGACGAGCGCCTCGTGAAGGAGATCGCGCTTTTCGCCGACCGCACGGACATCTCCGAGGAGCTGACGCGCGCGGCCAGCCACGTGAAGCAGTTCCGCGCCTACCTCGCCGCGAAGGAACCGGCCGGGCGCAGCCTTGATTTCCTGCTGCAGGAGTTTTTCCGCGAGTTCAACACGATGGGATCGAAGTGCAACAGCGCCGGCATCGCCCACGATGTGGTCACGGCGAAGTCCGAGCTCGAAAAAATCCGCGAGCAGGTGCAGAACGCGGAGTGAGCCTCATTTCGCCGCCGCCATTCCTTTGATGGCGTGGTCCTGGGAGCGCCACTCGACCTTCTCAAACCGTGTGGGGCTCATGTACGAGCCGATGGCGAGCGCGGCGGGCCGTTCGATGGGGTTCCATTCCCATTCCACGGGCGGGTGCAGATACTTTCCCTCAATGTTGAAGGCTTTTTTGAACTCGCCGTCCACGCTCACGCGCACCTCGCCGGGCCGCACCTCCACGAGCATCTCATAAGCACGGCCGTTCTCCAGAGGGAAGCGGAAGCCGTAACCGTTGAGCAGCGACTCGCCGCCGATGTTCTGCACGCCCGCCAGCCCCTCCCGCCAGGCGTCGAGGTCGCAGCAGCCCACGGTGGTGTTCGCGGTGAAAAACAGCGCCACGGAGTCCATGCCGCCCAGCCGCGTGAAGCGCATGCGCACATCGTAATACTCCGGCAGCGTCTCCTCCAGCTTCACGATGCAGATTTGCTCGTTGGAGGTCAGCACGCCGTCCTCGTTCTTCCAGTCACCGCCGAGGACGTCCTCATAAATGCGCGTTCCGGCGATGGCGTCACGCCAGGGGCCGGGTTGCGGCCCGGGAGTCTGATCCGTCTTGGGCCACAGCAGCCATCCCGCCGCCAGCAGCACGGCGCAGACCAGCAGCCACGGCCGGACACCGGGCGTGCGCGGCGCTGGCGCATGCAGGGCCAGGATGAAGTCTGCCACGCTGGCGAAACGCTCCACCGGCTCCGGCCGCAGGGCGCGCATCACCGCCGCGCTGACGTGTGGCGGTATATCCGCGCGCACTTGATGCGGCGCGTCAAAACTGCCGCGCGGCGTGCGCCCGGTGAGCAGTTCGTAGGCGATCACGCCGAGAGCAAACTGGTCCAGCCGCGCGTCCATCTCCCCGCCGCGAAACTGCTCCGGGGCCATGTATTCGACCGTGCCGGCGGCGGTGCCGGTCCGCGTCAGGCGCGGGCTGTTCTCCATCAGCGGCAGCGCGAGGCCGAAATCGGTCACGCGCGCCATGCCGTCGCCGCCGATCAGCACATTTTCCGGCTTCATGTCGCGATGAATGACGCCGGCGGCGTGAGCGGCCTCCAGTCCGGCGGCGATCTGCCGCAACATGCGTAGCGCCTCGTCCAGCGGCAGCCCCTGCGGGTGATGGCGGAGTTTTTCGCGCAGGCTGCCGCCTTCCACGAGCTCCATCACGATGGCCGCGCCATCGCCGGTGCGCTGGAAGTCATGCACGGCCACGATGTTCGGATGCCGCAGCCGCGCCATCACGCGCGCCTCGCGCTCCAGCCGCTCCAGGAAGAGCGGATCGTCCGCCAGTTCGCCCGCCAGCACCTTCACCGCCACATCGCGGTCCAGGCTGACCTGCCGGCCCAGGTACACCGCGCCCATGCCGCCGCGACCGATGAAGGCGCCCACCTCCACGCCGCCCACGGTCACCGGACCGCTCTCCGGCGTCTCCAAAGCCCGCGCCATCAGCGCATCGGGCCGCAGCCCGGCCAGCCGCCGGTGAGGAGTGGAAGCGCGCGCGGGTTCGTCGGTCATCGGGCCGCCATCCAATCGCAGGCCCGCCCTCCGCGCAACTGTTCCATCACTCGCGCGCTCGTGAGTCGATGCAGATCGTCACCGGGCCGTCGTTGACCAGGGCCACCTGCATGTCCGCGCCAAAGATGCCGCGCGCCACCGGCGCGCCGGTCTCCGCCTCCAGCAGCGCCAAAAAGTGCTCATAAAGGGGAATCGCCTGCTCCGGGCGCGCGGCGCGGATGAAGCTGGGCCGGTTTCCCTTTTTCGTGCTCGCGTGCAGGGTGAACTGGCTGACGACCAGCAGACCGCCGCCCGCGTCTTTGACGCTGAGGTTCATCTTGCCCTCCGCATCGCTGAAAATGCGCATCTGGACGACCTTTTGCGCCAGCCAGGCCGCGTCGTCCGTCCCGTCATCGTGCTCGATGCCGCACAGGATCATCAATCCGCGGCCGATGCTGCCCGTGATGGTGTTTTCGACCGTGACGGAGGCTTCCGTGACGCGCTGGATCACGAGACGCATGGCGCAGTTCAGTCCGGGCGGCGGTCAAAGGTGGACTTCACTCGGTCCAGCGTCATCGCCACCCAGTTGCCCACGCCCGGTTCCGCCGTTTCGGTGCTGCCGGTGACGTGCAGGCGGCGGATGTAATGCTTGTCCAGGAACTCGACGACGCGCTCCGAGGCGCCCAAAACGCCGCGATGCACATGCAGCACGGGCTTTTTCTGCTTTTTGGCAAAGGTGGAAGCCTTTTGAGCCGGACCGGCTGCCTTCGGACCCACGGTAAAGACCACCGTCGCGTCGGAATCACGCACATTGCATTCCACGCTCTCCAGGATGTCCTGCGTGGAGCCTTCTTTGAGGCAGTACTTTGGATCCAGCGCCTCCTCTCCCTCCATGCGCTGCGGACGCCAGCCGCCGTGCGGGATGCTGTTGGTGAGAGCCCAGTCCAGCGCGGCCCTGTCCGCGCCCTCCTGGGAACTGGTGATGATCGAGATCTTGAGAGACATTGAAGGGACAAAAGAGCAGAAAACTGGCGGGATGGCAGCGGAAAGTTCAAGGTTTCCGATTTGACCGCCGGGTCACGGCACGCGCACCCGCTGGAAGGGAACGCTCTGGCACACCGCGAGGATCATGTCCTGGAACCGATGCCCCGCCGCCTCTGACTGCTTCAGCACCGCCTGCACGGAGGGTTTGTCACTGTATTCCAGGCCGCGGCCCAGTGCGTAGGTCATGAGGTTTTCGACGAGGTTTTTGGCAAATTGCCCGCTCATGTCGCGCACGAGGATGGCGCGCAGCCCGGCGAGGTCCTTGAACGTCTGCCCGCGCACGAGGCTGCCGCTGGCGTCGATGGGCTGCTTCTTGTCCTCCGTGCGCCAGCGGCCGATGGCGTCGTAGTTCTCAAAGGCGAAGCCCATGGGGTCGAGGAAGGCGTGGCAGCCGGCGCAGGACGCGTTGTCGCGGTGCTCGGCGAACTGCTGGCGCAGCGTGAGGCGGCTGAAGCGCGCCTTGCGCTCATCCAGCGGCGGCACCCCGCCGGGCGCGGGCGGCGGCGGCGTGCCCAGGATGTTTTCCAGCAGATACTTGCCGCGTTTCACCGGGGAAGTGCGCGTGGGGTTGGACGTCAGCGTCAAAATGCTGCCATGGGTGAGGATCCCGCCGCGCGGTGTGCCGCTGAGGGACACTTTCTGGAATTTGTCCCCCTTCACGCCGTCAATCCCGTAGTAGCGCGCCAGCTTGGAGTCGAGGAAGGTGTAGTCCGCGCTGAGGAATTCGATCACCGGGCGGTTTTCCGTCAGGATATGATTAAAGAAGGCCTGTGACTCCTTCTTCATCGCATAAGCAATGCCGCCCTTGAACTCCGGGAACTGCCGCGTGTCCACCTCCGCGATCTCGATGTCGCGAAGCTGCAACCACTGGCCCGCGAAGTCCTCCGCCAGGCTTTGCGCCCTCCAGTCGGCCAGCATGCGTTTGATCTCGCCGGGGAGGTTTTTGCGCAGCTCGTTCCTGGCGGCCAGTTGCAGCAGTTTTTCGTCCGGAGGCGCGGCCCAGAGGAAGTAAGAGAGGCGGGAGGCCAGTGAATACTCGTCGATCAGCGCGCTGCCTTCCCTCGCTTCGCCCGCGGGCTTTGGCGGCATGCGAAACAGGAAGGACGGGGACACCAGCATGCCCTGGAGCACATAGCCCATCGCCTCCATCGGCTGCGCGCCTTCCTGGAGAGCCAGGGCGGCGATGCCGTTCCATTTTGTCTTCTCCTCGTCCGTCATCGGGCGGCGGAACAGCCGTGTGCCGAGTTTTTCGACGAGCTGCGGCACCTCGGCGGACGCCACGCCGCCCGGCTGGTCCACCGGGCCGGTGATGGAGAGCTGGTGCAGCCAGAAATTGCGGTCCTGGCGGGTCTTCTCGTCGTAAAAGTCGTTCAGGAACCAGACCTGCAGCTCGTGTTTGCCCGCGGGGAGGTCCGCCTCGGCGTTGAACCACTGCGGGGCCTGGTTTTTCGCCGTGACGGAGAAAGAGCCCGCATTTTTGCCGGCCACACGCACATCGAACTTCGCCGGCTCGGTGCCCGCCTGCTGCGCGCCGGCCTTGATCGTGAGGCGGTATCTGCCTGCTTTGTCGATCTCGACGCGGTGCCGCACATAGCCGCTGGTGGCCAGGTAAATCGCGCCGGTGTCGCGGCTGCCCTCGCCTTCGCCGTGCTCGAAGTCCTCGCCGCTGAGCTTCATCTCGGGCAGGCCGGCCGGTCTGCCATCCAGCAGCCACTGCACCAGCCGTGTGCCGCGTGGCGGCAGCAGGCCAAAGGGGCCCTCCACTTGGATGTTGTCGAGCGCCAGATTGCGGTCCCGCCTTTCGGGATCGGGGTTTTCGCCGTCGTAAAAGTCGTTCAGGAAACGGACGCTGATCTTGTGCTCGCCGCCGTTGAGGGCGGCCTCATGCCGGATCGTCTGCCACGGCCCTTTTTCCCCGCGAAAACGCGCCGTGACATCAAACTGCCCGGCCTCCTTGCCGTCGATGGCCAGCGCCATGCGGGCCACATCCGGGCCTGCCTGCGTGGCAGAGACGCGGATCTTGAGGATGTAGGTGCCGGCGGCGGGCGCGGTGAATTTCGTGGCTGCCTCCGCCTCGCCGTGAAACCAGCGCACGCCCTCCGCCTCGGTCGTGCCGCCCTTTTGATCCCAGAATTTGCGCGCGCCCAGCTCCAGATCCACACGCTCGGGCGTGGTGGTGTCAAAGGCCTTCTCCACGATGGCCTTCGCGGCGCGCAGGTACTTTTCCATCAGCATGGGCGAGAGCGAAAGCACGTCGCCAATGTTGTCATAGCCGTAGCCGGTGTCGTCCGGCGGGAACTGGCTGGCCGGGCGCATGTCCACCAGCAGGAGGTCGCGCACGGTGTTGTTGTACTCGGTGCGGTTCAGCCGCCGCCAGGTGGCGTGGCCGGGATCGGGCTTTGAGGGGTCGAACCAAAACACCGCGTCATCGATCCAGGCCAGCATCTCGTCGCGCTCGGTCAGGGAGGGCTTGTCCTTCTTCTCCGGCGGCATCACATGCGTGGCGATCTGCTGGCGCACATGGTCCCAGGTGACCTTGTCGGCCAGCAGGGAGGTGTAGTCTTTGAACTCGTCCAGCGCGAAGTCGCCCTTCGTCACGCCATCGCTGTGGCAGTCATAGCAGTATTTCTCCAGGAGCGGCAGCACGCGCTTTTCATACTGTTCCTGGCCGCGCGGAGACGCCGCGGCGGCCGCGAGGGCGAGCATGGGGAGAACGAAGAGGGGATTCATCGTCATAAAGTCAGGTTTTTGGGGGGCAGGGGAGGCAAACGTGGCGTGAGACACGGATTTAGCGAGGCCGAAACATCGGGAACAGGCCGCTGTCGGCGACATCGGCTTCAGCGTGGACTTGATGGGGGCCGTGTTTCGCGCCACAAACTACAGACCGTCCCTTTTTCATGCCCAACCAGCCCCTCACCATCGCCGGCCGCACGTTTCAATCCCGCCTCATGCTTGGCACGGGAAAATTCGCCAGTGGAGAACTCATGCGGGACGCCATCGCGGCCTCAGGCACGGAAATCGTCACCGTGGCGCTGCGCCGGGCGGATCTGACCGGGAAAGGCGATCCCTACGCCAACATCCTCGACTTCATCCCGAAGGAGGTGCTGCTGCTGCCCAACACCAGCGGTGCCATGAACGCGGAGGAAGCCGTGCGCCTCGCGCGGCTGGCCGTGGCAGCCGGCCTGCCGGACTGGGTGAAGCTCGAGATCCACCCCGATCCTCGCTACCTGCTGCCAGATCCCATCGAGACGCTGAAGGCGGCCGAAATCCTCGTCAAAGAGGGCTTCAAAGTGCTGCCCTACATCAATGCCGACCCGGTGCTCGCACGGCGGCTGCAGGACGCCGGCACCGTCACCGTCATGCCGCTGGGATCGCCCATCGGATCGCATCAGGGCATCACCACCCGCAGGCAGATCGAGATCATTCTCAACCAGGCCACGGTCCCGGTCGTGGTCGATGCCGGCATCGGCGCGCCCAGCCATGCCGCGGAGGCCTTTGAGATGGGAGCCGACGCCGTGCTGGTGAACACGGCCATCGCGGTGGCCTCCGATCCCGTGCGCATGGCGCGGGCGTTTCAGGCTGCTGTCGAGGCCGGACGCGCCGCATTTGAAATCGGCCTGGGCGAGCGCACGGAATCAGCCTCCGCCACGAGTCCGTTGACGACGTTCTTGTACCAATGAGACGCGGCCTCGCGGCATCAACCCTTCACCAGATAGGTGAAGACGATGACACCGAGGGAAAGAAGCACGACCGCAAGGATCATTCCAGCAAGCATAGACATGGCGGCGGGCAGATAGCCTGTTTCCAACCCGCTGCCAGCGAAAAATCACCCGGATGCACGCTGCGTGGTGTGGTGTTTCATGTTTCAGGTTCCAAGTTTCAAGATGGCGCTGTGGAGAGTCTTGGAACTTGAAACTTGGAACCTGAAACGCCTCCCCCGGAGGCTCCGAATGTGGCCTTGCGCATGGCGCGAAACTTGCGATGGATAGCGCCCCCATCCCCCCAAAAACATGCCCAAGCAGACCATTCGTGACCTCGACCTTGCCGGAAAACGCGTCTTTGTGCGCGTGGACTTCAATGTGCCGCTGGAGGAAAAAGACGGCCAGATGGTCATCACGGATGCCACGCGCATCCAGGAGACGCTGCCGACGATCAAGTTCCTGATCGAAAAGGGTGCCCGCATCATTTTGGCCAGCCATCTGGGCCGTCCGAAAGGTCAGCGTGATCCGAAGCAGTCCCTTGCTCCCGTCGCTCCGGCGCTCAGCGCCCTGATCGGCAAGCCGGTGGCCTTTGCGAGCGATTGCGTCGGTGACGAGGCGAAGGCCAAAGCGCTCGCGCTCGGCAATGGCGACGTGCTGTTGCTCGAAAACACCCGTTTCCACGCTGGTGAGGAAAAGAACGACGCCACGCTCGCGAAGGGCATGGCGGACCTCGCGGAGATCTTTGTGAATGACGCGTTTGGTTCCGCGCATCGTGCGCACAGCTCCACGGCGGGCATAGCGGATTATCTCCCGGCCGTTTCCGGTCTGCTGATGGAAAAAGAGCTCACCTGGCTGAATGACGAGCTCGAAACGCCGGATCGTCCGTTCGTGGTCATCCTCGGCGGTGCGAAGGTCAGCGACAAAATCGGCGTCATCAATCGCCTGCTCGAAAAGGCGAACACGATCATCATCGGCGGCGGCATGGCCTACACCTTCCGCAAGATCGTGCAGGGCATCTCCATCGGCAAAAGCCTCTACAAACCCGAGTGGGAACCCATCGCGCAGGCGGCTCTCGACAAAGCCAAGGAGCGCGGCGTGAAGATCCTCATCCCGGTCGATGCCATGATCACCGACGCGTTCGATTTCGACGCGAAGAAGCTCGGCGCGACGAAGTTCACCGGCGTGAACGAAAGCATCCCGGATGGCTGGGAAGGCGTCGATATCGGCCCTGAGTCCGTGAAGCTCTTCAGCGAAGAAATTTCCAAGGCGAAGACTGTCATCTGGAACGGCCCGATGGGCGTGTTCGAGATCAAAGAGGCCTCCAAGGGCACCTTCGACATCGCCGAGGCCATGGCGGCCAATTCCAGCGCGAAGAACATCATCGGCGGCGGCGACAGCGTGAAGGCCGTCAAGAAAGCCAAGCTCGGCGACAAGATGACCTTCATCTCCACCGGCGGCGGCGCGAGCCTCGAACTCCTCGAAGGCAAAATCCTCCCCGGCGTTGCTTGCCTCAAAGACAAGTAATTCGTCCTTCGTCATTCTAAATTCGTCATTTCAAAACCATGCCCATCGCTCACTTCCGCAAGCCCATCATCGCCGCCAATTGGAAAATGCACATGACTCCGCAGGAGTCCGATGACTTTCTCCGCTCCTTCGCCCGCCTCGTGCCGGACAAGTGCCCCATTCAAATTGTCATCGCGCCGCCCTTCGTGAGCCTCGAGCGTTCGATGACCGCGCTGCAAAACGCCCGCGAGCAGAGCGTCGAGCTCGCCGCGCAAAACATGAGCGCCCAGCCTGCTGGAGCCTTCACCGGTGAGATCAGCGCCCGCATGATCAAGGAATGCGGCTGCAAGCACGTCATCCTCGGCCACAGCGAGCGCCGCAGCCTTTACGGCGAAACGAATGCCATCGTGAATGCGAAGGTCCTCGCCGCCCTCGAAGCCCGCCTTCACCCGATCCTTTGCATCGGCGAGACGCTCGAAGAGCGCGATGGCGGCAAGATCGAGCAGGTGCTCGAAAGCCAGCTCCGCGAATCCTTGGCCGAAGTCGGCCCGCGCCGCATCACCGATGTCGTGATCGCCTACGAGCCCGTCTGGGCCATCGGCACCGGCCGCACCGCCACCTCGCAGCAGGCGCAGGACGCCCACGCCTTCTGCCGCAAGGTGCTCGGCGACATGTTTGGCGCTGATGTGGCCGTGAAAATCCGCATCCAATACGGCGGCAGCGTGAAGCCGAACAACATGGCCGAACTCATCGCCATGCCCGACGTGGACGGCGCGCTCGTCGGCGGCGCCTCGCTGGAGCATGGTTCCTTCTGGGAGATCTGCCGCGCCGCCATCGACTGGACCAACGCCAACGCGTAGGACTTGGCGCTACAGGTGGGTGCTTAAAAATCACCTCTTGCCAGTCGTGGCCTAATCTGCGCATGATTTATTTCATGCTCAGAATTCTCCTCCCGTTTTTCTGTTGCCTGACTGTCGTTTCCACTGCAGCACCCGCCGGATGGCAGGCTGGCGCGGCGGACATCGACATTTCTCCCGGTCATCCAGTGCGCCTCAGCGGCTATGGCAACCGCACCACGGAGGCGACCAAGGTTGCCCAGCGCATCCATGCCAACGCCCTGGTCCTTCAATGGGATCAGGACGCTCCGGCGGTCATCGTCACCGTGGACAACTGTGGCGTGCCTTCATGGATGCGCGCGGAGGTTCTGAAACGCCTCACTGCCGCCGGCAAGGCTGTCGCTGATGAGCGTTTCGCGCTGCATTCCACGCACACGCACTGCGCTCCCATGCTCAAAGGCGTGCTGCCGTTTCTGTTTGGCGAAGACTTGCCGGCGGATCAGCAGGAACGGGTGGATCGCTACACGGAGGAACTCACCCTCAAGATTGTCGCTGTCGTTTCCAGCGCCTGGGCAAAAATGCAGCCTGCCAGGCTCGACTGGGGCTCAGGAAAGGCCTATTTCGGCCTCAACCGCCGTCTCAAGACTGAAACAGGCATTCAAAATGCGCCTAATTTCAGCGGCCCGGTGGATCGTGCCGTGCCCGTGCTGCGTGTGAAGAGAGCGGATGGCTCCAAGCTCATCGCGACCCATGTCAGCTACGCCTGCCACTGCACCACGCTCAATTTCAACGAGGTGCATGGTGACTGGGCCGGCCGGGCGCATGAAGAGATGGCGATGCGATTTCCAGGCAGCGTGTGCCTGGTGGCGATCGGTTGCGGCGCGGACCAGAATCCTTATCCGCGAAACGAAGTCGGTCGTGCCTCGCAACATGGAACTGCCCTGGCCAGGGAAGTCGTGCGGGTGATCAATTCCCCCATGTCTCCGCTCTCCGGCCCTC
Organism: Verrucomicrobiaceae bacterium; assembly: GCA_015075365.1. Taxonomy (GTDB): domain Bacteria; phylum Verrucomicrobiota; class Verrucomicrobiia; order Verrucomicrobiales; family Verrucomicrobiaceae; genus Prosthecobacter. The sequence goes on along the minus strand of JABTUN010000001.1, from coordinate 171,876 downwards.
TCGAGTGCGCCGTGAAGGAGGTCACACTGCCCTTCGACCGGTTGCCGGCCCCGAAGGAATGGGAGGCGCGGGCCGCCGGCACGAACAAGCATGTGGCTTACCATGCGCGGAAGCATCTCGACATGCTCAAGCGCGGTGAAAAGATTCCGGACGCACTGCCTTACCAGGTGCAGGTCTGGCATTACGGCAGCGACCTGCTCACCATCAATCTGCCCGGGGAGGTCGTGGTGGATTACAGCCTGCGCTTCAAGCGCGAATTCGATCCCGCCCGCACCTGGGTGAACAGCTACACCAATGACGTGCCCTGCTACATCCCCTCCCAGCGCGTTTGGGAGGAGGGCGGTTACGAGGCTGACCGTTCCATGATCTATTACGGACGCCCCGCCCGCTTTGCCTCTGGCATCGAAGAGATTGTTGCCAGGGCCGTTCGTGACCTCGTGCCCGACGAGTTCATCTCCCGCCGCATGCAAAACGCGCCCGCGCCGCTGGGGGATAACGTCAAGAAGTGATCTTCCGAAGCACGCCTGTCATCTCGCGGCCCTCCCGGCCTGGATAGGCCGCCGCCGGTGTGTAAGTCTCGACCATCTCGAACCGAGGTGCCATCAATCCGCGCAGTTCTGACTCGGAGATGCCAAATGGCGGCCCTGTCTCGCCCGGGTCCATCTCCGGATTGATGAAAAACACGCCGATCAGCCGTCCTCCCGGCTTTAGCAGTGCCGCCACCGCATCACGATACTTCTCACGCCATTCAGGCGGCAAGGCGCACAGGCACGTGTGCTCCACCACGGCATCATACTGCCCTTGAAGCTCAAACAGGTCCCCGAGAAAAAACCGCTCCGCCAGCTCAGGATAGCGCGCCTTGGCACGTTCGATTGCCGTTGGAGCAATATCGAGTCCGTGGGCGTCGATGCCTCGTGAAACCAGGAACGCCACATCATGCCCCACGCCGCAACCAGGCACCAGGACACGCCCGGCCAGTTCATTCCGCTCCAGCCACTCCACCAGCGGCGGTGAAGGCTGCCCCTTGTCCCACGGGGTGAAGTTTTCCTGATAAGCCTGGTCCCAGTTCGTGATGTTCATGAGGTTGGTGGGTCGTAGTGGCCGCGGCAGACGCGGACCAGTGCCTGTAGCACGCCCAGATGGCCGCGCCAGCCGGTGATTTTGGTCGGCACAGCACCATGTGCCGGATAGGCGCGCGTCACCGGCAGTTCCCGCAGCTTGAAGCCCAGGCGCGCGGCCCGCAATGCCAGGTAGTAGTGCAGTTCGTAACCCGAAAACATATCACGGAACGGCCGCACTCTTTCGTCCAGCAGCAGCCGCCGGCTGTAGGCGCGGAATCCGTTCGTCGTGTCAGTAAACCAGGCTCCGGCGGTCAGAGACAGGAGCGGAGCATGCAGGAGCCTTACGCCCCAATGCCGCAAGAACGGCGTGTGGATGCCACGCCCGCCAGAAACGTAGCGCGAGCCCTGCACATGATCGGCACCCGCCTCCAGCGCCGCCACAAAGGCGGGAACCGCGCTCGTGTCGTCCTTGTCATTGCCATCCACGCACACCACGCCCTCATAGCCCTCCACCATCGCGAAGGCCAGGGCCATGCGCATCTGCGCGCCGAGTTTTCCAGGTCCGCGTTTGGTCAAAAGCGCGCGCACCCCTTGCCCGCGCAGCAGATCCTCCGGCAGCGATCCGTCCGTGCTGCCTCCGTCTGCCAGGATGATGTCCGCATGCTCCGCCAGTGGTGCCATTTTGCGCAGTTGCGACTGGATGCGCGCGCCCTCGTTGATCATGAAGACACACAGCGCATGCCGGTGCCTCTTTGAAAAAAACTCCGCCTTCTCCATCGGCGGCACCTGCCAGTCAGCCCGCGTCATGGCGATTCGTGGACGACATTTGGCTTCTCCGGCGCGGGATTCAGCACCTCGCTGTTCTGCTCGTCCGCCACCAGGTAGAGCGGCCTGCCGCGTGACTCCTCCAGGATGCGGCCCACATATTCGCTCAGGATCGAAAGCAGTGTGAAGACGAAGAAAAACATCACGCCGTGCTGCACGGACAGCGTCGTCCAGCCGGGGGCCACGTCGTCCTTGAAGAGGTAGATGAGCGCCGCGTAGAGCACATAGAGCACGTTCAAAAAACCAGCGAACCATCCCAGCAGCGAGACAAACCGCAGCGGCTGCCGGCTGTGCGCCACGATCATGTCCAGCGCGTCCTGCAGCTCCTCCATCACACCCTTCCGCATGTCACGCCCTGTGCGGGACAGCGGCGTGTAGGAAAAGCCGCGCCGCTGGTAGCCCACTGTCGATGCCAGAAGCCGGAGCTGCCGGTGGCTTTCGCGGTATTGCGTGATCGCGTTCACCATCCGGCGGCTCAGCACACGGAACTCCGTGGCGTTCGGCAGCAGCTCCACCTTCAAGAACCGCCGCATGCCGCGGTGAAACAGGCCTTTGAGCAGGCTCATCACCGGCCCGTTGCGCGATCCGCGCGCGTCCACCCCGTTCACCATGCCGCCTTCCTCACGACACGAGGCCACCATGCCGGGGATCAGCGCCGGAGGATCGGTCTCCGGGGTCAAGATCACCACGTAATCGCCGATGGCTGTCTCCAGGCCTGCCAGCGCCGCCGTCTCCCGGCCAAAATCGCGCGTGAGCTGGATGATCCTCACGCACGGAACCTCTTTCAGTACCGCGGAAGCCTCCCGCAGCGTCTCCGTGTCCATCCCGTCCACCACCAGCACGATCTCATGATGCGTGAACTGGTCCTGAAGCACTCCCGAGGTCTCTTTCACCACCTCGCGGACGATGCGCGCATCCCCGCGCAGCGGCATGAGGACGGAGATGAGCAGATCGGCGCGGTTCATGGTCGCCAATCAGCCAAGCGCGGCGCACTCGGTCAAGACATCAAAAATGTTGTCGATCTTCGCCCCCAGCACGCAGTGCAGGTTGGGCCGTCCCCAATGCCGCTGGAACAGGATCGGCCGGCTGTCGTCGGTTTCGCTGGCCGGCAGCACCGTCTTGATCTCCCACAGGGAATCAAGCTGCCTGCTCCGCGCCAGCGCGGGGACAAACCGCCGGGCGTCCGCCAGCATCAGAGGGAAATTTGACACGCGTGGCGTCCGAAGCACATCCGCCGGCGCCGCATCCTGCCACGAGGCATGTGGTGTGTAGCGCACGTGGCTCAGCGAATGGCATCCACGCGCCGGGAATGGCATGAAGGAGAAAAACGGGCCGCACATGACCGTCACGCCGAGCTGGCGCAGTTCCTCCGGCATCTCGATGAGCGCCAGTTCCGCCAGCTCATGCTTCAGCCGGATGTGCGGCAGGCCGGACGCTTCCAGGATCGTGTTGACGCCGCTGTAGGCGCACAAAAACACCTCGCTCGCCTGGACCGGCCCCTCGTTTGTCTCCACAAGCAGGTTTTCACCGATGCGGAGCGCCTCCACTCCTGTTTTCACAGGAACACGCGCCTTATCGAGCCGTGCACGCATCATCTCGCGCAGCTTCGCCGCGTCGAAGGCGTGTTCCCGGACGAGAAAGGCATCCTCCACCAGGATGTCATTGAAAAGGCGCCGCAGCCGCGCGGGAGCGGGCGTCAGCGGAGCACCCACATGATCCATGAAGCGTGCGAATTGTGCCGCGGACACCTTCGAGAACCGCCGCGCGATCGCGTAGCACTGCTCAAACTCGTCCACCACGCATGCGCGGTAGTCTTCCACCCAGCGCGGCAGGTTGACGCGGGACCGCATCGCTGTCAGCACGCTGCGCGGATAGTGGTAGCCACCATGCACCCGCGCCTGGTTGCGAAACGAGGCCCGCGTGAGCAGGTCCACCTCTTTTTCGATCACCAGCACGTCTTTTCCGCGCTCCGCCAGCGCCAGCGCGATGGCGCAGCCGTAAAAGCCGCCGCCGATGACCAGCGTCCCGCATGTTGTCACTGCGCTCATGGTTCGGGAAAATAGATTCGCAGCATCTCCTTCCAACACTGCTCCACGACCGGCAGACCTCCCTCCGGTGCCTTCATTTCGAGCGAGACAAAACCCTGGTAGCCTCTCAGCGCCTCCGCCGTCGCCTCATGCACCGGATTCGCCGGATTCAGCGGAGCCAGGAAGGGCTCGCTCACATGCACATGCGTCACCAGAGGCATCACCTCGCGCAGAATGGCAGCCACATCGCCACCGTTCGTTGTCAGCTCGCCAGTGTCGAGATTCATCCGCACGCCGGGCGAGTCCACCTCTGCCACCAGCTCCGCCACCTCCCTCGAAGTGAGCAGATAATCGCCGCCATACACCGCCGGGTTTGCCTCCACACAGATCACCACGCCGCGCTCCGCCGCGATGTTTCCCAGCTCGCGGAAAAAGGCCGTTCCTTGCTGGCGGTCATGCGTTCCGCGAATCCGGTTCCTCGGCGATCCAAACACCAGCGTCCTGGCGCCGCACCACGAGGCCACATCACAAACCCTGGCCAGATAATCAAGGCAGGCGCGCCCCTGATCCGGTCCGAAGACCTGCAACTCCGGCCTGCCAAACAGCAGCGCCTGAAAGCCGCAAACCTTGTCAGCCCGGGCCAGCGCCTCTTCGCGCGTCACCTTCATGAGATCCGGCCACCACCGCGTCGGCGCGGCTTCGATGGCGGCCGTTTCGAGTCTTGCCAGGGCTGCGGCATCCTCGTCCACGTCCCATGCGATGTTGGAAACGGCGGATTTCATGATTTCACAAAAGCATCCAACTCCTGCAGCACTGTCTCGGCATCGTGGAGATAGCCGCCGTGCTTCGTGCGCATGTCATATCTCACCACCGGTCCTGCCTTCTCCCCGATCACCCGATTCGGGGCGATGCACGCGTGCAGCACGCTTGTCTCAAGCGGCTCCGTGGCAAAGTGCAGCGTGTCGAGTCCCTGCCCGATCATCTTGAGCAGATCGGCGGTCAGAAACGCCAGCGGGTAGTATTGATACGCGCTGCGCGGCTGGATCGCCTCCAGGCAGTTCCCGTGCAGCAGGTCGTAGATGACATTCTTCTTCAATCCCGGTCCAAACAGGCCCGGCAGACGCGCGATGTGATGAACCAGGAAGGTCTTACGCACAAACTCCTCCACCTGCCGCCTGTGCCTGCCATACGCGTGATTTTCCAGCGAAGGAGGCGTGTCCTCGGTGACACCGTTCGGATCGGCGAAGACATCCACGGTCGAGATCAGCACCATGCGCTCCGCGCGGATCGTGCGCAGCACGTCGAGCAGCGGTTCGATGCCACGCCAGTCCTCCTCCGGTTGCTGGTTCGCCCGCCACTTCACCGCGCTCACCCCCGCGCACACCACGACGCCAAAGTCCCCGCCGCGCATCGTCTCGATGTCTGTGCGATGAAACTGCCGGTCGAAACGGCCCTGGCGCAGCAGGTTCCCGCCCACAAAACCCGTGGAGCCGATCAACGCGGAGCGTGGTCCCCAGTCATGCAGGCTCATGGCTTGGGAGCCGCCTCCAGACGGCTCAAGAAGAACAGGAACAGCCGGTCCTCGCGGATGGGCGGTGGATAAACCTCCGGCAGCACCGGTGCCTGGGACTTGGGCAGCAGCTCGCGTGCCTCCACCGGGGTGATGCCTTGCGCGCGGATGTTCTCCGGCCGCACCAGCATTGTCCAGCGCTCCGCATGGCGGAACCAGCGCTCAAAATAGCCGTTCCGCATCAAGCTGCGATGATCCTGCAGCGCGAACACATTGCTCACCAGCGCGATGGCGATGAGAACCGGCAGCCACCGCCGCCACGCGGCCTGGTTCACCGCCGTCACGACCCACGGCAGCCAGACCGCGCCAAAGGCCAGCGGGTAGTAAAAACGGCGGTGCTCGGTCGAAAACAGCCATGGCGAAACCAACTGCATCAGAAACCAGCTTCCCAGCGCCCACAGCCACAACAGCGCTGATGCCCTGCGATTCCGCTGCGCCGAAACAACGATCACGACGCTCGCCAGCGCGATTCCCACCGGCATCGCGCCCAAAACGAAGCGATACGAGTCCAGCGCCATCAAAGGCGTCACCAGCAGCGATTGGATGCTCTGCGCCGGATTCGCGAGCGCGCTCCGCAGCGTGCCGCCGAGCGAGGCGTAGCTCAAATCCAGCTCATAGCCGTTGAAGTGCCGCACCAGCGCCGGCCCGATCCATCCTTGATACATGTATGCGATGCCAAAGGCTGCCAAAGCGGCTCCCAGCAGCCGCCACTGCCGGAACAAGCCCAAAAACAAGACCGCGCCGGCCAGAAACACCAGCCCTTGCTTGTCGCAAAACGGCATCAAGAGCGCCAGCAGGCCAAACAACAACGTCCTCAGCCAGGAAGCGGCTTTTTCTCGTGATCCCAGCCACACCAGCAGGCAGGCCAGGGCGCAGCATAGCAGTGCCGGCTTCGCGTTGCGAAAATAAGATGTGTGCAGCATGGCCGAGGGCCCCGTCCACAGCAGCAGCGTCCATCCCAGCGCCTCAACACGCCGCGAGCCCAGCGCACGGCAAACCCTCGCCAGCAGCAGCCCCGCCAGCAGCATCCATCCGTGATGGCAGATCGAGAAAAAGTGCGGCCTGCCCTGCGCCACGCTCCAGCCGATGAACTGGCAGTCGATCCAGTCAAACAGCAGCGCCAGTTCCCGCGCCGCGTAGAGCCCCAGTTCAGTCACCCGCGCATCGTAAAGCTTCTCCAGCAGCGGTCTGTCGGACAGGTAATGCGGGAGGAAGGCGCAGGACTCGGGGTGGATGAAACCGGTGCCGCAGATGAGCATCGAAAACGCGGTCACGCAGGTCCATGCTGCCAGCAGGGCGGCTGTCAGGTGCCATTCGCGTGGCAAATCGAGCTCCAGGAGCCGCTCCAGACGTGATTTCATGCATCAGGGCGCTTTTTGCTTCTCGTGTTTGATCGTTCCTTCCAGCGTCGTCTGGCCTGCCTCTCCGGTGAAGGTCACCTTGCTCTCGATGACATCCTTCGCCTCACCCTGAAGTGTGTCGGTCACGGTGATGGCGCTGTCTCCGGCGCCTGTGACGGCCTTGAGTTCCAAGGACATGTTCACTTCGGAGACGTTGCCTTCAAAACGAATCGTCTGCGAAGCCTCCGCGCCGGTCAGGACGGCCTCGAACAGGTCCGTGCCTGCGTTATGCGTGATCGTCCATTTAAAAGGCTGCGTGTCACTGTTCATCGTGCGCGTGCCCTCGATGAGGAAGCTGTTCTCCCCGTCCACCTTGCCCGTCCATTCCTCGGTGATGGTGATCTTGTTGCCATCCTGCCCCTTCAATTCCCCCGCGGCCTTCCAGGTGCCGATGAAGTGCTTGAAAAACGCATGCGTGGACAAATCTGCCTGCGCCTTGACGGCAAGGAGGTTGAGGAGGAGTAGAAAAAAAACTCGTTTCATGATGATAAGCGTGTCGCATTTAAACTGCGACCCGGCAGTCTTGAATCCGACGATGGCGGGCGTCGTGGGGAAGCTATAAGTCACCATACAGACGTCAATCTCCGAGTGGACGCACACTGCGCCATCGGTTCTCTCGATGCAGGCATGTTTAAAACCATCTGGCAAGGCGCACGCGATCCGCGTAGCATCCGCCATCATGAACTCCGAACGCCTCCAATTCACCACCGACGACGGTCTCGCGCTGCATTACAAAACGTGGAACGTGCAGGGGGCCTCCAAGGCGCTCGTGCTGCTGCATCGCGGTCACGAGCACGCGGACCGCTGGGACACCGTCGTGCCCTCGCTCGCCATGCCGGACACGGCGATCTATGCGTGGGAAGCCCGCGGCCATGGCCAGTCGCCCGGGCGACGCGGCCATGCAGCGGGCTTCATGGAGTATGTGCGGGACCTCGACACGTTTTTCCATCACCTGCAAAAAACGCACGGCCTCGTGCCGGAGCGCACCGTGGTGGTGGCGCACAGTGTCGGCGCGGTCATCGCGGCGACGTGGGTGCATGATTTCGCGCCGCGCATCGCCGGTCTCGTGCTCGCCACGCCGGCGCTGGAGGTGAATTTGATCGTCCCCGGCGCTCTCACGAGCATCCGGGCGATGCAGAAGCTCAAAGCAGACGCCACCATCAAGAGCTACGTGCGCGGAAGCTGGCTCACGCGTGATCTGAGCGCCGCCGCGGCCTACGACGCGGACAAAACGATCTCCAAAGACATCTCCGCGAAGATTCTCGTCGATCTCTTCGACTCCGCGCAACGCGTCATCAGCGACGCCGAGGTCATGGACCGTCCGCTGCTGCTCTTTTCGGCCGGCGCGGACAAAGTCGTCAAAAAGCACGCCATCGACGCGCTCTACACCAACTACGGCTGCGAGCAAAAAACGCATCTCACGCTCAAAGGCGCACGCCATGCCATTTTTCACGATTTGTGCCGCGACGAGGTCTGCGGAGCCATCAAACGCTTCGCGGAGCGCTGCCTCGCGAATTTCACACCGCCTCGACTGGAGGCCGATTTGAGCCATCCGGCCACAAACGCGGAATTTGCCGACCTGAAGAAGCCTCTGCCCTCGCCGTCGCTCAAAGGACTCTCGTTCATCCTGCAACGCGCCAGCCTCGGCACGCTCGGAAGGCTCAGCCAGGGCATCCGCATCGGCCACGCGACCGGTTTCGACTCCGGTGAGTCGCTCGACTACGTCTATGAAAACAAAGCGCGAGGCAATCTGCTGCTCGGCAAGGTCATCGACTACTTTTACATCAACGCCATCGGCTGGCGCGGCATCCGCCAGCGCCGCGCGTGCATGAATCAGGCGCTGCGCTGGGCTTTGAAGCAAATCCGCGAGTCCGGCATGCCGCTTCAGCTCATGGACATCGCCGGCGGCGCGGGACGTTACCTGCTCGATGTGCTCGACGAGCCTGATTTGAAAATTCTGTGCCGCGACTGGAGCGAGTCCGCGCTGGCCACCGGCCGCGCCACGGCGCAGCAGATGGGACTCACGGATCGCATTACGCATGTGCGAGGCGATGCCTTCGACGAGTCATCGCTCGCCAGCGTGGAGCCGAAGCCGTCCATCGGCGTCGTTTCCGGCCTGTATGAACTTTTTCCCGACAATGAACGCCTCCAGCGCTCGCTGCGCGGCCTCTTCAGCGCGGTGAATCCCGGCGGCTGGCTCATCTACACCGGCCAGCCCTGGCATCCGCAGGTCGAAATGATCGCCCGCACGCTGACGAACCGCGACGGCCAATACTGGGTCATGCGCCGCCGCCCGCAGGGCGAGATGGACGCGCTCGTCGAGCAGGCCGGTTTCAAGAAAGAGAAGCAGTGGATCGACGACTTCGGCATTTTCACCGTCAGCATCGCCCGCAAGCCCGCGCTTTGAGGCAAACCGTGAACCCGGTCATTTTCGTGCCCGAAAAGATGCACTTCCGGCTGGCACGAAAACGACACCATGTCGATTTGGTGCCTAAACTTTTCTGAGAATTCCAGGCACGAAATTGACATCATGTCGATTTGGTGCCAGACATTGGCCGCCACTTTCAGGCACGAAATCGACATGAGCACCATCTCAGACGGCTACATCGGACGCGGGGAGGAGCGTGAGGAATTCCAGCGGCTTCTGCAAAAGAAGACCGCCTCGCTCGTCACCTGCCAGGGGCGGCGGCGCATCGGAAAGAGCCGTTTTCTGGCCGAGTGTGCGCAGGAGGCGGATCACTTCATCAGCTTCATGGGGCTGCCTCCGCGAGAAGACATGACGCGTCAGGTGCAGCTCGATGCGTTTGCGGATCAGCTCGCGAAGCAAACGAAGGCCCCCAAAGTTCCGCTCGATGGCTGGCCCACCGCCTTCCAGCTCCTCGCCAGCATGCTTCCGGCCCGCGGAACGGTCGTCTTGTTGCTCGATGAGATTTCGTGGATGGCCGCGGGAGATGCGGACTTCGCCGGACATCTGAAAAACGCCTGGGACGCGCATTTCTCCAAGCGCCAGCGCCTCGTCGTCGTGCTCTGCGGCAGCGTTTCATCGTGGATCGAGCAAAACATCCTCAACAACACCGGATTCGTCGGCCGCTGCTCGTGGCAGTTCCGGCTGGGGCCCCTGGCGCTGCCGGAATGCGTGCAGTTTTGGGGCAAACGCGGCGAGCGCATCAGCGCGGCGGAAAAGCTGCGCCTGCTCTCCGTCACTGGCGGTGTGCCGCGCTACCTGGAGGAGATCAATCCCGCCCGCACGGCGGAGCAAAACATCGCCGACTTGTGCTTCAATGCCTCCGGGATGCTCTTCAGCGAGTTCGACAGCATCTTCCACGACATCTTCACGCGGAAGGCGGAGACGTATCGCGAGATCGTGCGCACGCTGGTGTCCGGATCACGCAGCGTGGACCAGATCAGCGCCGAACTCGACCGCGCCCGCGGCGGCAGCCTCAGCGCCGCACTCACCGAACTGGAGCAGGCGGGCTTCATCGCCCGCGACATCCCCTTCGAAGCGGAAACGGGCCGCAGCAGGCCGCGTGATGCCCGCTTTCGCCTTTCCGACAACTACCTGCGCTTTTACCTCAAGTATGTCGATCCCGTGAAGACCCGCATCACGAAGGGACTGCTGAAAAACACCGCGCTGGAGTCCCTGGACGCCTGGGACACGATCATGGGCCTCCAGTTCGAAAACCTCGTGCATGCCAACCTCGGCCTGCTGCTCGCCCGCATTGGCCTCGACCGGAAACTCGTGCTCAACGCCGGGCCCTACATGCAAAAGCAGACGCTGCGCCGCCAGGGCTGCCAGATCGACCTGCTCATCCGCACGCGACGCAGCCTCTACGTCTTCGAGATCAAATTCCGCAAGCGCATCGCCCTCAGCATCGTCGATGAGGTGCGTGAAAAAGTGCGACGTCTGAAGCTGCCGAAAGGCCAGTCCATCCGCACCGGCCTCATCTACTGCGGCGAACTCGATCCCGAGATCGACGGGCGCGACGACTTCGACTTCCTCGTGCCTGCGGAGAAACTGCTGACGACGAAATAGCCCCATGCCTGCCTCTTCTCTCTCTCATAAACGCGAACCCGGTCTGCTCTGGCCAGCGATCTGGCGGCTCGCGCTCGCGGGAGCGACGTTTGTGATCGTTTACAGCGGCTGCAACCAGTTCACCGCCACACGCGGTGATGTGCCGACGCTGATGTTTGAATGGGAGCGCCACATCCCTTTCGTGAAGGAACTCGTCGTGCCGTATTGGTCGCTCGACCTGTTTTTCTGCGGCGCGTTCTTCCTCTGCGGCAGCAAGGTGGAGCTGAATCTGCTCACGAAGCGCCTCATCGCCGTCACGGTGGGCAGCGGGCTTTTTTTCCTGCTCTTCCCGCTCAAGCTCGGTCTGCCGCGACCCGAGCCGAGCGGCTGGACCGCGCCGCTGTTTCACGCGCTCTACTTCAACGACCAGCCCTACAACCTCGCGCCCTCCCTGCACATCAGCCTGCGCTCGATCGTGTGGGTGTTTTACGGCGCGCATCTCACCGGCTGGTTGCGCACGGCCACCAAGGTGTGGTTCATCCTCATCGGTCTCTCGACATTGCTCGTGTGGCAGCATCACCTCGTCGATGTGGCGGCCGGTTTCGTCATGGGCTGGGCCATCGCGGCGCTGATCCCCGATCCACGCCAACTGGGCACGCGCAATCCCTCCGCGAAATACGCGAAGCGCTACGGCCTCGGCGCGGCGGCATGCGCGGCGCTCAGTTTTGTCTCGGTGATCTTCGTCTGGCCCGCCGTGGCCTGCGGCATCATGGCGCTCGCCTACTCCACCGGCCTCTCGCGCCTGCTGGGCAAGGAAAACGGCACACTCTCACCCTCCGCTGAATGGTGCCTGCTGCCCGTGCTCATCGCCACGGCTCAGATTCAGAAGAAATGGCTCAAGCGATGCCCAGGATGGCACGAAGTCACTCCCGGTGTCTTTTTCAGCCGCAAGGTCACCAAGCGCGAAGCCGCCGAACTCACCCAAGGCGGTGATCTCGCCGTGATCGACCTCACCGCCGAGTCGAACGCGCCCGTGGCCTTCCGCGAGCACGCACATTACCACAACCTGCCGCTGCTCGACCTCGTGCCGCTTCAACCGGAGCACATCCGCGCCGCTCTGAACCTCATGCGTGAGCAACACGATGCGGGACGTCGCGTCTTTCTGCACTGCCAGCTCGGCTTGCAGCGCTCCGCTCTCATCGCGGCGCACTGGCTGGTCAGCACGGGGGAGGTTTCTAGTTTGGAAGCCGCCAAGGCAAAAATTCGCATGCTGGAACCCCAGGTGGTCGTTTGATCCCCGTCCATGAACAGCCGCCGCTCCTTCCTTCAATCCGTGCTCGCCACGGGCATCGCGCCGCACTTTGTGCCTGCCAGCGTGCTGCGCTCCGAGACCGCACCGTCGAACAAGGTCACGCTTGGCGTCATCGGCTGCGGGGCGCAGGGCACGCATGACATGCGGGCGTTTTTGACGAATCCAAGCGTGCGCGTCACCGCGCTGTGCGATGTGAACCAGGAGCGCATCAAGACGGCGAAGTGGCACATCAAGCAATCCTACGACAGTGACGACGTGAAAGTGCTGAGCGACTTCCGCGAGCTGAACCGCGACGCGTCGATCGACGCTGTGCTGATGGCGCTGCCGGTGCACTGGCACAGCATCCCGTCCACCGACGCGGTGTTGAACAAGAAGCACATCTACCACGAGAAGCCGATGGGCATGTCCGTGGCCGAGGCAAAGCATGTCCGCGCCGCGGTGCGGAAAACAGGCGCCGTTTTCCAGTTCGGCACGCAGCAGCGCAGCGACCTCAAATTCCGCTGGGCCTGCGAGCTCGCCCGCAACGGCCGTTTGGGCAAACTGAAGGAAATCCAGGTCGCCGTGCCTGGCGGCATCACCTCGCCGCTTTTCCCGGATCAGCCTGTGCCGGAAAGCATGGACTGGGAGCGCTGGGTCGGGCCTGCGCCGTTCACGCCTTACAACGTCGAAAAGACCAAGCGCCACTTCCACGAGAACATCAGCAATTTCTCCCTCGGCATGCTTTCGTGCTGGGGCATCCATCACCTCGACATCGCGCAGTGGGGCAATGGAACCGACGACACCGGCCCTGTAAGCGTCAGCTACGAGGCCGCTGAATGGCCCGCGAACGGCACCTGCGACAACGTGCTCGGCTGGCGCATGCGTTTTGAATATGCCAAGGCTGCGCCGATCATCTTTGTGAATGAAAAGCGCGACGACATCGCCCACGGAATCCGGTTCATCGGCGAAAACGGCTGGGTGCATGTCAAACGCGGCACCATTGAGGCCAGCGACACCGCCATCCTGCGTGATTCCGCCAACAAGGAAGGCACGATGCCCATCAAACTGCCCACCAGCATCGAGCACACCGCCAATTTCATCGACTCCATCCAAGCAGGCTCCCAAGCCATCTGCGATGTCGAAACCGCCGTGCGCAGCGACACGCTTTGCCAGCTCGCCGCCATCGCTGTGAAGGCCAAACGCCCGCTGAAGTGGGACCCTGCCGCCGAAACCATCACCGATGATGCCGAGGCCGCGAAGATGCTCGAAGCACGCCCCTTCCGTGGCGACTGGAAGCTGCCTCAAATCTGAACTGGAGGGCGGGATTGCATTCCCGCGCCTTTGAAACAGCGCGATTGACCATCGTTCGCTCAACCTCCAAACCTTGGGCCGGAATCCAACCCGGCCCTCCACCGCATGCCACGCGTCTCATCTTCCAAATTACACGACGAGCTTCTGGTGACGCTCAAAGCCCGCTTTGAGGCCAACAAGGCCCGTCATCGCGGCATTGAATGGTTCAAAGTAGAAGAGCGGCTCAGGGCCAGCCCGAAGAAGCTGTCTTCCCTCCAGATCATGGAGGAAACCGGCGGTGAACCGGACGTCGTGGGTTTGGACAGAAAGACCGGCGACGTGCTTATTTATGACTGCTCGCCGGAGACACCCAAAGGCCGCGTGAGCGTGTGCTATGACCGCGCGGGCCTCGAATCTCGCAAGGAGCACAAACCCAAGGACAACGCCATGGACATGGCGGAAGCGATGGGCGTGGAGCTGCTCACCGAGCAGGAATACCTCGCGCTTCAAAAACTCGGCGAATTCGACCGGAAGACCTCCAGTTGGCTCAAATCGCCGGATGCCATCCGCCAGCTCGGCGGCGCTCTTTATGGCGAGCGGCGCTACAACCGCATCTTCATCGGCCACAACGGCGCGCAGTCCTACTACGGCGTGCGCGGCTTCCGGGCTTGCTTGCGGGTCTGACGATTACTGCAGCGTCTCCACACGCATCCAAGTCGGCTCGCCGCGCACGCATTTCAGGCTGCGCAGGGCATTGAGCGCTTGTTTCATGTCGCCGACGCGGGCGTCGTGGACCATGAGGACGAGCGAGGTTTCGCCGGTGGTGGATTCGAGATCCTCGGGCTGGAGCACGCTGGAGATGCCGATGCCGCGCTGGCCGAGTTCGGTGGCGACTTGCGCGAGCACGCCGGGCACGTCATCAACGGTGAGGCGCAGGTAGTGATGTGAAACGGTGTCATCCACCGGCTTCGACTTGCCGTAGAGGCCGTGCGGCACGAATCCACTGTGACGCGCACCGTGCATGAGCACGGCCGCGGCTTCACAAAGATCGCTGATGACGCTGCTGCTCGTCGGGTCCTGGCCTGCGCCGCGACCGTAAAAGAGCGTTTCGCCCACGATGTCGCCATTCACGAGCACGGCGTTGAAGCTGCCGCTCACGCTGGCCAAAACATGGCTCAGCGGCACCAGTGTGGGCTGCGTGCGCACCTCGACGAGGCCGTTTTCATCCGCGCGGATGACGGAGAGGAGCTTGATCGTGTAACCAAGGCGCTCGGCGAATTTGAAATCGGTGATGCTGACGCGATCCACGCCTTCGACGCAGATTTTGTCCGGCGGAATCCAGAAACCGTAGCTCAAGGACGCGAGGATGATCGCCTTGTGCGCCGCGTCCCAGCCGCTGACATCGAGATAGGGGTCCGCCTCGGCAAAACCTTTGTCCTGGGCCTCTTGCAGCGCATCCGCGTAGCTCAGGCCGGCCTGGCTCATGCGCGTGAGGATGTAATTGCACGTGCCATTGATGATGCCGTGAATGGAGCGGATGTGATTTCCGACGAGGCCTTCCTGCAGTACCTGAATGATCGGGATGCCGCCCGCGACGGCTGCCTCGAAGTAAATCGGCACACCGCACTGCTCGGCGAGGGCGAAGAGCTCCTGGCCGCGCTCGGCGAGGAGGGCCTTGTTGCCGGTCACGACGATCTTTTTGGCCTTCAGGGCCGCGCAGACCATGTCGTAGGCCGTGGTGGTGCCGCCGATCAATTCCACGATCACCGGGATGGAGGCGTCATTCACCAGATCCTGCCAGTTTGTCGTCAAAAGCGCCTCCGGCACCTCCACATCGCGTTTCCGCTTCAGGTCGCGCACGGCGATCTTTGCCACGCGGATGTCCGCCCCGGTGCGCTGGGTGATCAGCGCGCGGTTTTTCTCCAGGTTCTTATAAACGCCCGCGCCGACGTTTCCGAGGCCGGCGAGGCCGACTTGAATGACGCGGGGCGAGGGGGAGGCGGGCATGGCGTGGGCGGATTTGGAGTTTCGGGGGTGCCAGACATGGAGGATGCCCCCTGCGTGCGCAACTGCGAAGGACGGCAAGATGAGCCCGGCCCGCCATCAGCACGGTCGAGCTTTGCCCTTGCCACCGCCGCCCGTTTCAAGCAGCATGACGTGCATGCAACCCGCTCAAAAATCCTTCTTCCAACGCAACTGGTACTACTTCACGCCTGCCGCCATCGTGGCGATCCCGCTGATCATGGGCGTTTACTCAATGGTGAACTGGGGCTACGGCTTCTCGGAATCGATGACGGCGCTCATGCACTTTGGCTCCACGGACACCCGTTATGCGGTGAAGTTCACCGAGGACAAGTTTCATCGCATCAAGCCCGGCCTCGACGGCCGCCAGGTGTTCACGTTGGTGGGCGTGCCATATGAGGGCCAGGGCGGCCTGCGCTGGGAGTACTCCCTGCCGCAGGGCGATGCGAAGTACTACCACGAGCGCGCGGTGCTCTTCACCAAGGACGCTCAGGGCGTGCCGAGGGTGAAAAAGGTTGTCAGCCGGTTCCACACACCGGAGATGAAACGCGAATCCGCTGATTGATCCGCAGGCCGGCTGAGCGACTCTTTTTGACATGCGCATGAATTCCACCCTTTGGCTGACCACGCTGCTCCCTTGCGCCGTTCTCGCCGCCTTTTTGCCCTCCTGCACAGGTCCGACGATCAAGGGACTGCCCAAGAACCTGCCGGTGATCAACCTGCACGGCTCCAAAGAGACCCCGCCGCACTCCATGGCGAAGAACGAGTATCCCTTTGACGAAAACGGCGATTACAAGACCTCGTGGGTCTCCGGCGGCAGCGCCCCCGAGGCCGACTATCGCTCGTGGCGCAGCTCCCACGGCGGCGAGCCCACTCCGCACCGGGACTACAAGCCACCTGCGAAGAAAAAATCCACCTCCAGCAAATCCAAGAGCAAGTCTTCCAAGGGCGGATCCTACACGATCAAGCCGGGCGACTCGCTCTCGACCATCGCCGCGCGCAACGGCACCACCGTCGCCAAGCTCAAGGCTGCGAACGGTCTGAAGTCCGACCTCATTCGCGCAGGCAAGACACTCAAAATCCCCAAATGACGGACGCGTGCTCCCATCGCCTGTTTTTCGCCCTGGTGGCGCTCGCGATGGCGTTCACGGCCCCTGCTTCGCTTCACGCGCAGTTCCGCTTCAGCACCGTCGTCATCGACGCCGGGCACGGCGGCAAGGATCCAGGCACGATCTGGTATCACCGCGTGGAGAAACACCTTGCCCTCGACGTGGCGAAACGCGTCGAGACCGGCCTGCGGGCCAAGGGCATCAAGACCGTCATGACACGCCGCACAGACACCTTTGTGGAGCTCGACCAGCGCGCGCGCCTCGCCAACAAGGTGCCGTCCTCGATTTTTGTGAGCATTCACTTCAACGCCGACGGCAGGGACTTTGGCAAAAACGGCGCGGAGATGCATTATTACGGGCCGAAGGGGCTGGCGATCGCCAGAAGGCTCGACATGGCTTTTGACCGTTCGGTGAAGCTCGGCTGCCGGAAGCTCGTGCAGCGCAAACGGCTCGTCGTCCTGCGGGACACGAAGGCGCCTGCCGTGCTCGTCGAATGTGGTTACCTCACGAACCGCACGAATTCGTGGCTGTGTTCGCTCACCAGCCATCGCCAGGCCATCGCCAATGCCATCGTGGCCGGTATTCTGGCCTCACGGGTGCGGTGAGCGCGGCCAGCTTTCACATCTTTTGAAAATCGCGGCATGATGAGGTCCGGCGGGGCATTTGACTAAGCCCCCGCCGTGGTGGAAGGAACCACAGCCACATGCCCGCCATTGCCACCAGCGCCAGCAACCCCGTTTTCCCGTTCCATCTCGTGCGGGCGGATCTGGAGCGCGTGGAGGCGGCCATTCTTGAGCAGGCGCGCGCCTTTGATCCCGGCGTCGAGGGCTATGTGAGCTACGTTTGCAAAACCTCTGGCAAGCGCATCCGCCCCGCGCTGGCCGTGCTCTCCGGCGGTGCCACCGGCGGCACCCACGAGGGCCACACGCGTCTCTCGGTCATTCTGGAGCTCGTCCACATCGCTTCCCTCGTGCATGATGACATCATGGATGGCGCGGACATCCGCCGCGGCATGCCCACCGCGGTCGCCAAGTGGGGCAGCAGCCTCAGCGTGCTGCTCGGAGACAGTCTCTTCGCCTACGCGCTGGAACTGGCCACCGAGTTCGATGACACGCACGTCTGCCGCACCATCGCCAAAGCCTCCCGTGATGTTTGCTCCGGCGAGATTTTGCAGACGCAGCGCCGTTTCGACCTGAATCTCAGCGTCACCGACTATCTGAAGATGATCGAGATGAAGACCGCCGCGCTCTTTGCCGCCGCCAGCGAGCTCGGCGCACGGCTCAACAACCAGCCGGAACCCACCCAGCGCTCGCTGCGTGACTACGGCCTCAAGCTCGGCACCGCCTACCAGATCTACGACGACTGCCTCGACCTCGTGGGCGATGAAAAAACCGTCGGCAAGACCCTCCGCACAGATCTGGCGCGTGGGAAGCTCACCCTGCCCATCCTTTACCTTCTTGAAAGCGCCACCGAGGCCCAGAAGCAAAAACTCAGCCGCATGCTGCTCAAGGGGGAGCCGATGGACACGTCCATCCTCGCCGGGATCGCCGACTACGATGGCGCGGTGGAGCGGGCGGTGAAATTTGCCCAAGACATGCTCGTGAGCGCCCGTGCCGATCTGGTCGTCCTGCCCGCCACGCCCCACAAGCAGGCGCTGGAGGACATCGTGGGCTATCTGCACGGCCTTCTGGACCAGTGCCGGGCGATTCACTAAATCGCACTCGTTCTCGTCCTCCTGCTCGAACTCGATTCTTTCTGGTTCGCAGCATCTAACCGTTTGCGTTGCCATCTGGATCGAGGGGGAGTACGAGTAGGAGCACGAGGACGAGCACAACGATGAGCCACCGCATCCACGACATCCCGGAAAACGACCGCCCGCGTGAGCGGCTGCTCCGTCTCGGCCCGCAGGCGCTGTCGGATGCCGAGTTGATGGCCATCTTCATCAACACCGGCACCAAGGGCGAAAATGCTCTCCAGATCGGCGAGCGCATGCTGCGTGAATATGGCTCCATCCGCGATCTCTCCCGCCTCGAACCCGCCGCGCTCACGGACATCAAGGCGCTCGGCCCCGCCAAAGCCGCGAAACTGGCCGCTGCCTTCGAAATTGGCCGCCGCGCCGCCCGTGAGACCTCGCAACGGGACATCGTGCTGGATCATCCACGCAGCGTGTATGAGTTCATCGGCCCGGAGTTGCAGGCGCTAAGCCATGAATCCGTCCGCCTCGTGCTGCTGACCACCAAGCTCACACTGTTGCGAGCCGAGGAAATCTTCCGCGGCAGTCTCAATGAGTGCACTGCGACGCCACGTGACATCCTCAAGAAGGCGCTCATCCACAACGCGCATGCCTTCATCCTCCTTCACAACCACCCCAGCGGCGATCCCACCCCGAGCGATGCCGACCGCCGCCTCACCCGCCGCCTGCGCGAGGCCTCCGAGACCATGGGCATCCTGCTCCAGGACCACCTCATCATCGGCACGCCCTCCGAGTCCCGCGCCCTGCCCTACTTCAGCTTCCGCGAGCACGGGTTGCTTTGACACGGCTCATCGGTCGTTCTTTTCGTCTTCGTCCTCCGGCGGCAGGCCGAGGCGTTTGCGCTCCTCGGCTATGGCGCGGGCAAGTTCACGGCCTTTGAGGCCGCGCGCCTTCGCCTGTTTGATGAACTCGGCGAGCTGACGCCCCTTCGCCTCGTCCGGCGGCACCTTGCCAGGCGGCCCTTTTGGAGGCCCTTCAGCCAGCAAAGGCGCATGATGTAAGAAGGCCGCGCCTGCAAGCAGAAGCGCGGAAAACAGGTGCCAAAGGCGGGTGCGTATCGGTTTCATGGCGGCAATTCGGTTGCTTGGGGGTGTTTTACCACACCGCGAACAGGCTTTGAAGCTCTTTTTCCACTTCACAGACCAGGCCTCAGAATGCCTTCACACTTTCTTAACGGACACGGCACGGCCATTCACTGGCGGCAGGGGCGGGTGGTTGGATGGTCGGTCTGTCATGAACGACATCGACAAACCCGGCCTCCACAAGCTCTCCACCACCACGCTCGTCATCGCGGCGCTCGGCGTGGTGTTTGGAGACATCGGCACCTCGCCGATCTACACGCTGAAGGAGTGCTTCAGTCCGCACAGCCCGCATCACGTCGCCACCACACACGCGAATTTGCTCGGCGTCGTCTCGCTCGTGCTGTGGTCGCTGATTTTGCTCATCTGCGTCAAATACCTCGTCTTCATCCTGCGGGCGGACAACAAAGGCGAGGGCGGCGTGCTCTCGCTGATGGCCCTCGCCTCGCACAGCATGAGTGAAACGATGAAGCGCCGCGTCGTGACGGTGCTGCTCGGACTTTTCGGTGCCGCGCTGCTCTTCGGCGATGGCATCATCACTCCCGCAATCTCCGTTTTGAGCGCCGTGGAAGGCCTCAAAGACGGCGGATTGCTCGGCGCGGCTCCGACGGATGCTATGGAGGCCGAAACGTGGAATCATCGCATGCAGTGGCTCATCATGGGCATCACTGCGGTCATCCTCATTGTGTTGTTTTCGGTGCAATTCCTCGGCACGGCCAAGGTGGGCCGCTTTTTTGGCCCGATCACCGGTTTGTGGTTCGTGAGCCTCGCGGTGCTCGGCGTGTCGCAGCTAATTCACGGGCCGGAAATCCTCACCGCGTTCAATCCCTGGCATGGTTGGCACTTTTTGACCACCGGCGGCCACGCGGGCTTTGTCATCCTTGGCAGCGTATTCCTCGCTGTGACCGGTGGCGAGGCATTGTATGCCGACATGAGCCACTTTGGTGCCGGACCGATCCGCCGCGGCTGGTTCTCGCTCGTGTTTCCGGCCCTCGCGCTCAATTACCTCGGCCAAGGCGCTTTGTTGATGAAGCAGCCGGAGCTCGCGCACGCGCCGTTTTTCCAAATGGCACCTTCGTGGGCCACACTGCCGCTCGTGCTGCTCGCCACCGCCGCGACGGTCATCGCCTCGCAAGCACTCATCACCGGCACTTACTCGCTCACGCTCAGCGCTGTGCAGCTTGGCTATCTGCCGCGTTTGAGCATCCGACATACTTCCGAGCACGCTCATGGCCAGATCTACATCCCGCTGGTGAACTGGGTGCTCATGCTCGCCTGTCTCGCGCTCGTCGTCGCCTTCCGCACGTCGTCGAATCTCGCCGCTGCGTATGGCGTGGCCGTGACGATGACCATGCTCATCACCACGATCCTCTTCTACTTTGCCGCGCGGCATCTGTGGAAGTGGAGCGTGCTCAAAACGCTGCCGCTGTGCCTCGTGTTCGGTTTGATCGAGCTCGCCTTCCTCAGCGCCAACCTCGTGAAGTTCTTCGACGGTGGCTGGTTCCCGCTCGCCGTCGGCGCAGGCATTTTCATCGTCATGACCACCTGGGCCACCGGTCGCAAGCTCGTGCGTGCCTCGATGGAACGCAGCGCCATCTCGCAGGAGATGCTCATCCAAAGCCTCGCGAGCGGAAAGATCATCAAAGTGCCCGGCACGGCCATCTTCATG
This sequence comes from Verrucomicrobiaceae bacterium, assembly GCA_015075365.1. GTDB lineage: Bacteria > Verrucomicrobiota > Verrucomicrobiia > Verrucomicrobiales > Verrucomicrobiaceae > Prosthecobacter. The sequence goes on along the minus strand of JABTUN010000001.1, from coordinate 150,768 downwards.
ACCAGCACCAGCGGACGCACACCCGTCGCGTTGCTGCACAGCCTGAAACACTACCAGGCCATCCATCAGCGCGTCATTTTCATGACGCTGACCACCGAGGACGAGCCATGGGTGCCACCGAGCCGTCGTGTCGAGGTCGAAAAGCTCGGCGACAACTTCTGGCGCGTCACCGGTCGCTTCGGCTTCATGCAAAAGCCCAACGTCCCGCGCCTTCTGCGCCAGTGCGCCGCGCACGACCTCGATGTCGATCCCGACAAGGCCACCTTCTTCCTCGGTCGCGAAATCATCATCCCCAGCAAAGCCCCCGGCATGGCCAAGTGGCGCGAGCACCTCTTCTCCTTCGCCAGCAAGCTCGCCCAGCAGCCTGCGACGTATTTTCAAATCCCCGTTGGGCGGGTGATTGAGCTCGGACAGCAGGTTGAAATCTGATCCCGCCGCCATTATCACTGCGGTCATGAAAGCCGCAGCCACATCCGACACCTCGCTTGCCGAGCGGCTCGTGGCATTTGCGGAACGCGGGCCTGGCGATGCTTACTACCGTCTCTCCCGTGTCGTGGCTCGCGTGCTTGTCAGCCGCCGTCTTCGGCAGCGCAAAAAGTGGTGCGATCTCGCCCGGCAGCTCTCGCAAAATGCCGGTGTCGAGGACCGCCTCGTCATGCAGGCCATGCGCTGGCTGAACCAGACGCAACCCATCGCGCAATCATGAACTGGACGCCGCCACCGCCCCGCTGGGACACGCTCGCAGGCAAAGCGCTGGATTCCTTCTTTGCCGCCGTGCATAAGGCGATGCCTGATTACGATAAGCCGCTGACCATTTTCGGCTCTGCGCCGATTCAGCTCTGCCTCGATGAAGACTTCGCCAGCGCCGATGTGGACATCATGGTGCTGGAGGGCGGAGAAAAACTGCGCCAAATCGCTGCCGAGGCCGGGCTGGGCCGCGCAGGCACGATCCGCTCCGCCTTTGGAGTGCAAATTTGCCCGCCGTTGCTTTTCAATCCGACGCCGCATTACCTCCAGCGTGCCCACACCGAAGTCCGCCATGGTCTGATGATCATCGTGCCTCATCTGCGGGACATTCTCATCGCGAAACTCCATCGTTCCCGCGTGGAAGGTCAGGAGAGCCTCATCCCCAAAGACCGGCGAGCCTTCCAGCGTGTGCGTGAACTCAGCGGCGGACATCCGACACTGCCCGAGTTCCTTCAGGATTTGGTGAACTGCGAAGCCAGCTTCCGCCCGCCGCATGATGGCGGATTGAACTCATTCCGCTTCAATGCCGAGAATGCCCTGCTCGAAATCTACGGGCATCGCCTCGATCTCAAGCGTGACATCCTCGATCCAGCCGCCATCGCGACGCAGCCGCCAGGCCAGCCACCTGCAGGTTTCATCGCTGAGCATCTCAAGGGACTTGGAAAGTGAGTGCGAGCTTCACAGCTTCTTCACGCTGAGATCCACTTTGTTTACTGGCGGTCATCCTCATCAGAAGCAGGATAAATTCATGAACGATCCATCCAAACCCCGACAAACCGTGCCCGTGCACGTCGTCGGCCAGTTTAGCTGGGGGCTGACGATTCTTTTTGTCCTGGCCTCGTTGTGCTGGGTGCTGCTGCCTTACACGGGGTCCACGTTTTCCGCGTTAGTGTTTCTGCTGGCCATCGTGCTCGCGGGCACGCGTTGGAATCGAGGGCCCGTGCTGGCGATGGGCGTGGTGAGTGCGCTGGTGTGGAATTTCATTTTTATCCCGCCGCGATTCACGTTTCACATCGAGAAACCGGAGGACATGGTCATGTTTGCGATGTTCTTCGTCGTGGCACTGAGCATGGGTCATCTCATCACGAAGCTCCGCGAGCGTGAATCGGCGCTGGAGCGCACGCATCGCGAACAGGAGCAGCTTCAGGAGGCCAAACATCACGCCGAGCTCGCGGCGGAGGCCGAGAGGCTGCATCGAACGCTGCTCGACAGCGTGTCGCATGAGCTCAAAACGCCGATCACGATCATCCGCACGGCCTTGGATGGCCTCGGCACGGCGAATCCGTTCGCGGCGGAGATCGACACGGCCACGCGGCGGCTTCAGCGCATCGTGGAGAACTTTTTGGAGATCACCCGAGTGGAATCTGATGCCGTGAAGCCCGCGCCGGACTGGTGCGAGTTCCTCGATGTGATACACGCTGCCACCTCGCCCCTTCAGCGTGAGCTTCTGCCGCATCCGCTGCGCATCATCGGCGCGGAAAACTTGCCGCTGCTCAAGCTCGACAGCCGCTTGCTCTCCCAAGCGCTCGCCAACGTGCTGCACAATGCCACGCAGCATGCGCAGGCGGGGAGTGAGATCGAGATTCACGCCGCATTGACCAAGGAAGACACCTTGGAGATCCGCGTGCGCGACCACGGCCCCGGCCTGCCGCCGGAGATGGAGGAGCGCGTGTTTGAAAAATTCGCCCGCGCACCCGGGTCGCCCGCAGGCGGCACGGGGCTCGGCCTGGCCATTTCACGCGGCTTGATGCGGGCGATGAAAGGTGACATCTCGGTGCGCAATCATCCGGAGGGCGGCGCAGAGTTTCGTTTCAGCCTGCCGGTCAAAACACGCCAGCCATGAGCAAAGCCCTCATCATCGATGACGAGCAGCAGATGCGCCGCCTGCTTCGGATGCTGCTGGAGTCACGCGGCTACGAGGTCTGCGAGGCGGATGAAGGCCAGCGGGGGCTGCAAGAGGCCGCGTTTCATCGTCCGGATGTCGTCTTGCTCGATCTCGGCCTGCCGGGCCTCGGCGGCCTGGAGGTGCTGAAACGGCTGCGCGAGTGGAGCGATGTGCCGGTGCTCATTTTGAGTGTGCGCGATCAAGAGGCCACAAAGGTCCAGGCGCTCGAAATCGGTGCTGATGACTATGTGACGAAGCCTTTCGGCAGCGCGGAGCTACTCGCGCGGCTCGATGTCATCCAACGTCGGCGCGGACCGCGTCACACGCCCGAAATCATCGCTGGAGCGCTCAAAGTCGATCTGCTGCATCACGAGGCCCAAATCGGCGATGAGGCGCTCAAACTCACCCCGACCGAGTTTGCGCTGCTCAAAGTGCTCACCGAGCACGCGGGCCGCATCGTAACGCAAAACCAGATCGTGAAGCAAGTCTGGCCCGGCCAGTCCAGCGACCCCAGCGAAGGCCTGCGCGTCCACATCAACCACCTCCGCAAAAAACTCGGTGACCGCGGCGTGCGCATCGTTAACGAACCGGGCATTGGATACCGGCTGGAGACGGAGTGATCGGCGTTTACCACTTGTTTGCCTGAATCACGTCTTTTTCGCCCTTGAGGTAGTTCACGAGGTTCAAGGTCGCGCGCATGGCCTGGCGCGGCACGCTTTCATAGGTGCGGGAGCCGATGTGGGGCGTGATGAGGGCCTTGGGGTGCTTCAGCAGCGGATGATCGGCCGGCGGCGGTTCTTCGTCGAGCACGTCGGTGGCATAACCGCCGATCTGGCCGCTTGCGAGCGCGGCGATCATGTCCGGCATGTGCACGAGCTCCGCCCGCGAGGTGTTGACGACGAGCAGGCCCTTTTTCGCGAGGCCGATGCGTTTCGCATTCACGAGATGGCGTGTGCTTTCGCTCAGATTGGCGTGCAGGCTCAGCACGTCGAGATGCGGTAGCATGGTTTCGATCGTTTCGTGCTGGGTGATGCTAAACTCATCGGCAAATGCCTTCGGCCAATACTGCGGCAGATCCATCGCATGAATCTTCATGCCAAAGGCCGCCGCGCGCCGCGCGACCTCCTGGCCGATGCGGCCGAGACCGACGATGCCGATGGTCTTGTTCCAGATTTCGTGGCCGGTGACACGTTTCCACTGCCCTGCACGCACCGCGTTGGCGGAATCGACGAGATTACGCACCAGGGCGAGCAGGAGGCAGAAGGTGTGTTCCGCGACGGTGGTGTGGTTCACGCCCGGCGTGAACAGCACGGGCAGTTTTTTCTCGGTGCAGGCCGCCACGTCGATCTTGTCGAGGCCGATGCCATATTTTGAGATCACACGGAGGCGCGGCAGCGATTTGTCGAGCACAGCGCGGGTGATTTCGTCGTCGCCACAGAGGAAGGCGTCGAACTGGCCGGCCAGCTCCAGCATGCGGCTCTCCGGCAGCGGTCCGCGCTCGCGGTGGATCTCAAATCCCTGGGACTCAAGCAGCGCGTGATGATCGCCGGGGGTGTCTTGGTAGCTGGTGGTGGTCAGGAGGACGCGCATGGGCAATTTTGGATTTTAGATTTCAGATTTTGGAATTAGGGAAGGAGCATGGGACAGGACGAAATCGAGCGCAACATGGGCGTGCAGCCGCTGGAAGGCATTCTGGGCGGGCTGGGGCTGGGCAACCACGATCTGGTGACCGCCAGCGAGGAGCCCATCACGCACAAGGCCGTGCAGCGCGCCCGCAAGGGCCGCCGGCTGACGAAGCACATGCAGCAGCGCGTCACGGCGGCGCTGAACCGCGCGGTGAGCCTGCAAGGCCGCACGGTGGAGCGCGCGTGGGAGGTGAGCGATCTGTTCACTTACTGACGGGGCTATGGAGTAGTGGAGTTTTGTGGTGGAGTACCTCACTCCACCACGCCAATACTCCAGCACTTCACCTCCAGCCCTATGCCCGACTCCGCCGCCGATCCCGATCTGCTGACGATCTCCCAGCTCAAATCCATCGCCAGCGGGCAGCCGCAGCCCTACCGGCTGCATGTGCAGGTGGAAATGAAGGCGGAGCGCACGACGAGCACAGGTGCGCCATTTGTGGAAGTGAAGCTGGCGGACGCGGGCGATTCACTGGTGTGGCGTGTGTTTGATAACAACCCGCTCTTCCGGGACGCGGCGGAGCTGGACCGCGGGCAGTTCATCGAGCTGGCGGCGCAGTGGATCGACACGGGCAAATACGGCATCGAGCCGAAGCAGCCGAGGCTGCGGCTGTTGAGCGAGGAGGAGCGTGCCACGCTGCTTTCGGGTGATTCCGAGCTCGCGCGGCAGCAAGCGGCGGATTTTGATGACATCGCGCGGTTTTGCTCCGAAATCCGCGATCCGCGTCTGAAGGCGCTGTGCGCGCTGTTTCTCGAAAAACATGGCGAGCGACTGAAACGCACGGCGGCGGCAAAAAAGAACCACCACGCGCGTCGTGGCGGCCTGGTGGAGCATGTGGCGCAGATGATGCGCTGCGCCGTGGCGGTATGCGGAGTCTATCCCGGCCTCAATCGCGATCTGATGATCACGGGCGTGTTGTTTCACGACTGCGGGAAGCTGTGGGAGAACTGCTACGCGGAAAACAGCTTCGCGCAGTCGCTCACGACGGTGGCGGAGCTGTTGGGGCACATCCCGCTGGGAATGGAGCTGGTGAACAAGCTGTGGCGGGATGTGATGGAGCGCCCGGAGGCCGCGGAGTGGCTGCACGTCGAACCGGCGTCGGATTCGGTGAGGCTGCACCTTCTGCACCTCATCGCCGCGCATCACGGCGCGCTCGAATTTGGCTCCCCGGTGCTGCCGAAGACGCCGGAGGCCATCGCGCTGCACCACGTCGATAACATCGACGCGAAGCTGGAGATGTTCCGCCGTGCCTACGAGTCCGGCAAAGAGCTGGCGCCGGGCATCATCGAGAAATTCCAGCCCTGGCCGGTGAACATCGTGGCACCGCTGCCTGCCGTGCCCGTAATGCGTGACGAGTGACACGTGAAATCGAAATGAAGGCCCGAAACCGGCTCACGCATCACGCATCATGCGCCGGCTCCGGCGGAAGGCGAAGGGCAGGTCAAGCAGCGCATAGACGACCACGCCCAGCAGCATGGCGCCCAGATTGTGCCATGGGACTGGCCCGAGATGGTCAAACAGGCTGGCCTGAAGCGGCTTGGCGCATTGGAAAGCGTAGTTGGTGCCCAGCGCCAGGTTGACCAGTGCTGTGACGGCATACCAACCGAGCGAAAAAAGGTACATCCGCCAGACGGCACCGGCGCGCGGGGCCATGCCCATGCCGGTGACCACATAGAGCGAGGTCAGCGGCACGGTGCCGTGGATGAGGAAAAACATGAAGAAGCGCGGGTCCGGGAAATCGTAGAGCAAGGCGGGCGTGATGAGGCCCTGCAAGGTGCCCGCGAGACCGAAAAAGTACACGACCTCGCACCAGAACGCACGGCGCGTCCACAAGGCGAGGCCGCCCGCGATGGTGGCGACGTCACAGTATTGCACCGGCAGGGCGTTTTGCGCCGCGAGGGTGCCGTTGAACGCATGCACGGCCAGGGAGGCCGGAAAAATGGCGAGCAGCAAGGTGCCCAGCGCGCGCTCCATGGGGAGCCGCAGGGAACCGCGCGCGGCGAGCTGCATGAAGACGCCCGCCAGGCCCACAAGCACGAGCACGGTCTGGTGGGACGGTCCCCAGGGATGAAACGAAGGCGCGGCGGGAGGCATGCGCGGATGATACGCGGCGCTTGCGGGTGTCAGGCAGTTTGTGCGAGAGTTCACTCATGGCACTCCATCTTCGAACACAGGCGGGCGGCGCGGCAGCGGGCATGGGCGGCGGTTGCGCGGCGTTGTTCGGCTCCGTGTTCATCCTCGCGGGCGTGGCCGTTGGTTTCTTCCTCTATTTTCCTGCCATCCAAGGCTGGTGGAGCGCGCGCTTGTGGGAGGAGACGCCCTGCTGGATCGAAAAAGTGGAGATGAGCAGGTCCCGCGGCAGCAAGGGCGGCACGACTTACGAGGTGAAGGCGGAGTACCGCTATGAGTTCCGCGGGCGTGCTTATCGCGCAGACCGCGTGGGCCTGACGGAAGGCAGCGACAACTTTGGCGACTTCCAGCAGCGTGCCCATGCCACGCTCCAACCTTATGAAAACGCCGGGCGGCCATTCCGCTGCCTGGTGAACCCGCAAAATCCGGAGCAGGCGGTGTTGTTCCCTGAGCTGCGCTGGGGCTTGATGCTGCTGATGTCCCTTTTCCCCACGCTGTTCCCGATGGCGGGCGGTCTGGTGGCCTTTGGCGGCATGGCGATGGCGCGGGAGGCGATGCGCGTGCTGGCGTTGAAGAAAAGGCATCCCGAGACACCGTGGAAATGGAAGACGGAGTGGTCCGGGAATGAGATCACTGCCACGCGCGGCGGTGTGGCACCGTTGCTCGCCGCCGCGGGGTGGATCGCGCTCATCCAGGGGCCGCTGGCGGCGGCGATCGTGGTGAGCGGAGAGATTTCCCACGGTCTGCTGGCTCTGCTGGGCCTGCTGCCCTGCCTGCTGGCGCTGCTGCCGCTCTGGCTGGGCTGGCGGCGCATGAAGGCGCGGCGGGTGCTGGGCGCGGTCTCCTTTTTGCCGCGTGAATGGCCGCTGAAAAGCGGTGGTGTGCTGGCTGGCGAGATCCGCCTGGGCACCCATCCCTCCCCGTTGACGATGCTGACAGTCCGCGCGCACTGCACGCGGCGTGTGACACGCGGCAGCGGCAAGCATTCCAGCACCAGCCACGAGGTGCTGTGGGAGCACACGCAGACGATTTCCGCCGCCGAGGCACGGCGGGACGGCCACGGCAGCTCCATTCCGCTGCGCATCGACATCCCGCGCGGCCTTCCTTCCGTGGATGTGGAGCCGGTGGTCCGGCTGGCCGGCGAGCGCGTGGTGAACCTGTGGGCACTGGAGGTCGGCCCGGAAAAGCTCAAGCCGCAGTCCCTGCCGCTGCCCGTGTTTGGCGAGGCCGAGCGCGCCCCCGACGAGGTGGAGGAGGAAAAAACCGGCGGAACAGCGCTGCCGATGGACCAGGAGCAGTTGGAGACGCGGTTGAAAGCACGAGGCATCGAGGCGCAGTTTGATTCCGAGGGCCGCCCGCTGTCGCTTTTCTGCCCGGCGAGCCGGCATCGTGCGACGGCTGTTTTTTTGCTCTTCTTCGGGGCGGTCTGGACCACCGCGCTGGTTGTGATGCTGGCCACGGACGCGCCGCTGCTCTTCAAGATTGTCTGGGGCATCTCGGCTCCCGCCATTGACATCTTTGCGGTGTGGCTGCTGCTTCATGAGCGCCGTGTCGATCTCAGCGGGAGCGAATTGCGCATCGACAGCCGCGCGGGGCCGTTTTACTCCAAACGCGAGGCGCTGGAGCCGCGCCACATCGTGCAGTTCACGCATGACAGCAACATGCGCTCCGGCAACCAGGTCTTTTACCGCGTGCGGCTGGAGACGACCTTTGGCAAAAAGATCACGATCATCGACGGCCTTACGGAGGAGGCCACAGCGGCCGAGCTTTCCCGCCGCCTCATGCGATGGAAGCAGGAGGCATGAGGCCTCTCGCCCTCGGTGCTCACTTTGCCACCACTGGCGGGGGAGCGGCGGTGCGCGGGAGGAAGGTGCCCAGGTCGAGCACATAGCTCTTTTCGCCGGGGAAAAGCACCTGGAAGCGCTCCACCGGCATGCCGCGTGCCACATGATGGATCACGACGGCGAGCACGCCCTCCTTGGAGGCCGACATGGAGTAGCCGGAGGCACCGGCAGGCGTTTTGCCAGCCCAGGTGCCTGTCAGCACGACGACATCTTCCGGGTTTTTCAGCGGGGCATTGGCATGCGTGGTGAACTCGAAGGTGAACTGCGGCTCGAAGGCCCCGGTGGGGTCAAACTCCCACTTCACCATGCGCGCGATGTAGGCGGCGGCCTGTTTCTTGAGATCGTCCCGGCGCGCGGCGTTGAGGAAGGCCAGATCGGCGTTGGTCAGGGAGGGCGCGGAGTTCGGATCGACCTCAAAGGAGCGCGGATCGATCTCGACACGGACGGTGCAGCCGCCTTTGCCGTCGAAATCGGTGTCCACCGGGATTTCCGGAAGCGGATGGGCCTGGCAGGCAAGAGCCAGCAGGGTGAGGGCGAAGAGGGCGGAAAACCGGGGGGAGGGACGATTCATGGAGCGCGTGGGTGGCGGAGAGAACCCCGCTGTAACGGTCATTTTTCAATTCCCCCACAAAAAAAGCTAGGCTTTTGGCCGGGAGGTCGTTTTATTGGTGTCAATCCGGCCAAACGGGCCTGCCATCCCGGCATTCCCACGGACAAACACACCCAGCATACACTCATGAAATCCATCCTCACCACCCTCGCTATCGTCGTCGGTCTGTCCGCCTCCGCTTTCGCGGGCTGCGGCAAAACCGAAGACGTCACCGGCAAGCTCAAAGAGTTCAACGCCGAGAAGAAAGAAGTGACCATCGGCACCAAGACCTACAAGCTGACCCCCGCCGCCAAGGTGGACGAAAAGATGGTCGGCAAGCAGGTGACCGCGAAAGTCGGCCACAACAAGGTCGAGTCCATCGAAGCCAAGAGCTGATTCGGATCATCGCATCACGATTCAACAATGTGAAACCCGGAGGTCCGCCTCCGGGTTTTTTTATGGACACTTGGTGTGCGGGAGGAGTCTAATCCTCCTGGAACCGCGCCCTTCCAGGACACGGCTCCACATAGATAGGGATAACATAACCATACGCATACCATGAAAACACAACGCACTCGTGCCGGCTTCACGCTGATCGAGCTGCTGGTGGTGATCACAATCATCGCGATCCTCGCGGGTTTGTCGGGCGCCGCCGTGCAGCAGGTCCTGAAGATCGGCAATCAAACCAAGGCGGTGAACAATTGCAGACAGGTCATCATGGCCTTGAAGCTGTTCGCCGGCAGAAACGACACCCGGTTCCCGGACTCGGTGCCCAACCCGCTCACCGGCGGCGTTCCCCAAAACGCCAACGAGACCTTCCACATGCTGTTCCAGCAGGGTGTGGCCAGGGACGAGCGGATCTTTGGTGCTCCGGCCGGCTACAATCCAGATGGAGCCATCGGCACCCAGCCCGCCTATGACCGCGCGGTCACCCCGGGTGAAAACCACTGGGCCATGACCGCCGGCCTCACGGACACCAGTCCGGGCAACATGCCGCTGGTGTATGAAAACCCGGCGCAACCCTCATGGCCGCCGAAATGGGATGCCAGCAGCCCCGGTCAGGTGAAGGCCGGACGCGTCTGGTCCGGCAATCAGATCGTCATCGGCCGGCTCGACGGCGGTGTCGAGGTGGTCAATCTCGAAGGCAGCGGTCTCTCCTCTCCGCCGAAGATGGTTGGCGGAATGGACATGTTCACCCAGGCCAGCGAGGGGCAGGCCATGGGAATCCTGATGCCGGTCCTCAGCGCGGGCAACACCCGCACGGACGGCATGGCACCCTCCACACCCGGGCGATTGCCGGTGCCCGGGGGGCTGCCTCCGATTCAGTCAAACCTCAATCCCCTGCAAAACGAACTGCCTGTGCAGTGAAGCCTCGCGTCTGACACCTCACCACACCGCCGGTCGCGCACGCGTCCGGCGGTTTTTTTGCGCTCATTTCTTCTTTTTGCCGAAGCCAAAGAGCTTCTTCAAAAAGCCACCGGACTCTTTTTGTGCTGCCGCTTCCTCGCTCGGGGCCAAGGGCGCGGCGAGGCGGCGTTTCGGAGCGGGCGCGGCAGACGATTCTTCGGCTGTTGCTGCTTTTTTCTTCGCCTTGGGCGCGGAGGGCGGCTCCGGCAGCGCCGCGCCCCACCAAGGCGGCGAGAGGGCCGCCACGCTGGACCACGCATCAAGCTGCGGATGCCAGACGAGGCTGTCGGAGGCGATTTTTTGCTCCCGCGCCAGTTCCGTCATGCGCGCGTCGTCATACGGCCCCTCGGCGGCTCCGGCGTTGTCGATGTACCAGTTCATGCGCGAAGGCTACTCAGCGGTCGAGCGCGGGAAACTTGAAATCCGCGCTGTTGGCGTGCTCGCGCGCGGCGATGGCCTTCATCTTTTCCACCACGTCCGGATGCTCCGTGAGCACGTTCTTGGTCTCTGCAGGGTCGGTTTCGAGGTCAAACAGCTCCTCGGCCGTTTTCGCGGCTTTTTTGGCATTCCCGCGCAGCAGGCCGGTGCGCATGTATTTCCACTTTCCCATTCGCACACTCTGCTGGCCGCCATAGCCAGGGAATTCACGATAGAGAAACTCGCGGGCGCCTTGAGCCTTGCCAAGGAGCACGTTCGCAAAACTGGCTCCATCGATGCCAGCAGGGTTTTTGTCCTTCACGCCGCACAAGTCGAGCAAGGTGGGCATCCAGTCCTCGAAGCCGGTGATCGCATCGCTCGTGCTCCCGGCCTTCACCTTGCCTTTCCACCGCACGATGCCTGGTGAACGGATGCCGCCCTCGTAGAGTGTGCCTTTGCCATCACGCAGACCGCTGCTGCTGTTGAAAAACGCCGCGTCCACGCCGCCGAGGCCCTGGTGCGTGCCGTTGAGGGAACCGTTGTCGCTGATGAAGATGAAGATCGTGTCGTCATCCAGGCCGAGTTCGGCAATGAGCGCCATCATTTTGCCGATCTCGCGGTCCATGCGCGTGATCATGGCCGCGTAGCCCGCGCGGGGCTTGAAATGCGGCAGGTAGCCCTTTCCACCGGGATAGGGCGTCTCGTCAAACTTGCCCTCGTATTCGGCCAGCGAGTCATCCGGCACTTGCAGCGCAAGGTGCGGCACCGTGGTGGGCCAGTAGAGGAAGAAAGGCCGGTCCTTGTTGTCGCGCGCGAATTTTAGCGCCTCCTCAGCGATCAGATCGGCGGAGTATTCGGTGCCCTGGAAGCGCTTGTAGCTCTCGGGCTTCGTCGGGTCCTCCTCCGGCGTGAGTTTGTCGGCGGATGGAAAAGGCGGATTCTTGAGGTCAATGGCCTTGTCATTGTCCCAGAGGTAGGTGGGATAGAAATTGTGCGCCACGCCCTGGCAGTTGTAGCCGAACCAGCGGTCAAATCCCTGCTTTAGCGGCTCTCCCGCGCTGCCCGGCCCGCCGAGGCCCCATTTGCCGAAGCCGCCCGTCACATAGCCCGCGCCCTTGAACACCTCCGCCATCGTCACCGTGGCATCCGGGATGGGGAACTGGCCTTCGTGCTTTCGTTTGCCCATCTTGGGCATGTCTTTCGCATTGTCCGCCTGCCGGTTGTCGCGGATGAAGGCATGGCCGGGATGGAAACCGGTCATCAACACGCAGCGCGAGGGCGCGCAGACCGCGTTGCCGCTGTAGTGGCTGGTCAATTTCATGCCCTCTGCCGCCATGCGGTCGAGATGTGGCGTGCGGATGTGCTTCTGGCCGTAGCAGCCCAGGTCGCCGCGCCCGAGGTCGTCCGCGAGGATCAAGATCACATTCGGCTGGCGCGCCGAGGCGGCGACGGCGAGAAAAAAGAGGGCGAGGAGTGGTTTCATGATCGGGAAATGGGAAACGGACCCGGCGAGGCATTCTTTTTCTCCCGGCTCAGTTCCTCCGCCTCCGGCAGTTTCCACAGCAGCCAGGCCGTGAGCACGAGCATCGCGGCCAGAAGAAGAAAGATGACGTAAAAGCTGGGGCGGCTGGTGAGGCGCATGCCGCATGATGCGCGGGCGGTGAGGGCATGGAAGGAGCGATTTGTGCCATGAGGAAGGCTAGGTGCGAGGTGGATAGTTTTTCGCAAAAACGAGAAAATGCCGTTTGACGCCCGGTTTTGAGTCATTTAACCTTTTTTGATAATCAATCCTGAATCTCAAACCCCCACTCAATTATGGCTAAGCTAGTAATCATAGATGACGAAGCCGCGATCCTCGAGCTGATGACCAAGCTCTGCAAAGCCGCCGGTCACCAGGTCTTCGGTTGCACCACCGGTCTTGACGGCATCGCCGCCATCCGCGCGAATCAGCCCGAGTTGGTCATCGTGGACCTCCGCATCGGCGATGTGAACGGCCTCGACCTCGTCAGCATGTGCCGGGACCAGTTCCCGAACACCGCCGTCATCATGGTCACGGGTCATGGTAGCGTCGAAACCGCTGTCGAGGCCATGCGCCTGGGTGCCTTTGACTACCTCACGAAGCCCTTCGATCTCGGCGATCTCATCAAGACGGTCAACCAGGCCCTCCAGCGCAATGGCCAGGCACCCGGAACCCCCATGCCGTCTTCCGTGGCCTCGTCGGGCAACGTGCTCCGGCACGTCTCATCCTCTTCAAAACTGATCGGCCACAGCGAGGCCATCCAGCGCATTTTCGACATCGTGCGACGCGTGGCAAACAATGACAGCCCCGTGCTGCTGGAAGGCGAGTTCGGCACCGGCAAGCACATGGTTGCCCGTGTTCTCCACGAGGCCAGCCGGCGCGGCAAAGCCCCCTACAAGGAACTGCAGTGCGCCGCCATGCCGGAGGACGCCCTCGAAACCGAGCTCTTCGGTCCCAATTCCATTTTCCAACGCGTCGCCGGAGGCACGGTCCACCTCGCCGAGGTGAATCAACTCCCCGCCCGCATCCAGGCGCAGCTTAACAGCTTCATCGACGACACCCAGTCCCGCAAAGGCTGGTCCGGCAGCAGCAGTTCGGCCATCGATTACCGCCTCGTCGTCTCTTCCACCGCCTCCCTCGACGAGGCGGTCAAATCCGGCAAATTCCGCGAGGATCTCTACTACAAGCTCTCCGTCGTCCCGCTCAAGATCCCGCCGCTTCGCGAGCGCCGCGAGGACATCAAGCCCCTCGTCGAGCATATTCTCAAAGACCTCGCCGAGCGCACCGAGACCCGCCCCAAGACCATCGAAAGCAATGCCATCGACTTTCTCGAGAAGTACAACTGGCCCGGCAACGTCTCCGAGCTGCGCAACGCCATCGAGCGTGCCTGCGCCTTCGCCGAGAACGACCGCGTCAAGCCCGCCGACCTTCCTGCCAAGGTCACCCAGCAGATCGAGGTGCCCACGCCCTCGGCCAGCGAAGGCATGACCAAGCTGCCCATCGGCACCAAGCTCGACGACTTCATCAAGGCGCAGGAACGCGTCTTCATCCAGGAGACCCTCAAGTACAACAACGGCTCCCGCGAAAAGACCGCCAGCATGCTCGGCGTCTCCATCGCCACCCTGTATCGCAAAATGGGCCTCAACGTCGAGCGCAAGACCACGATGTGAGCCGGCTCACGGACTTTGCTGTACCTCCGCCGCATCAAGGCACCGGCGTCACCTGCACGCGCATGAAGCGGGCAGGCGGCGTGCCGATGAGCACACTGTCCCGCACTTTCAGCGTCGTCGCATCATTGATGAGCACGGTCGTGCTCGCGGCGCTGAAGGAATCCGGCTGGGCGGGGATGAGCGTGCCCGCCGTCTGCACCTCGTAGGTCACACCGGGCTGCTTGGTGATGGTCATCGTCAGGTAGCCGCCCTCCTGCGTCAGGCCGGGGATGGCGGGTGTGGAGAGAGTGGGATTCAGTCCAAAGGCATACTCCAGCAGGTTCACCAGCCCGTCTTGGTCATGGTCGAAGAGGTCCGCCGCAGTGCCGCTGTTGCTGGTGCTGCCGAAGTAAGTCTGCCGCCAGGATTCGATGGCAGGGAGATTGCCAATATTGGCCTGCGCGATGTAGGGCGTGAAGGTCGTGCCGGCGGTCAAGAAGCCACCACCGACAAACAAATGCCCGCCCGAATCTGCCGCCAGCGCACGGACAGCGCCGCCTAAGCCCGAGCCGAGGGCGCTCCACGCGCTGCCGTTCCATTTCGCAATGTAGTTCGCGCTCACGCCGCCAGCCATGGTAAAGCCTCCCCCGGCGTAGAGATCGCTGCCGCTCACTGCCAGCGAAGTGACGGCGCCAGAAAAGAAGCCTCCGCTCACTCCCGAGCCGAGGGCGCTCCACGCGCTGCCGTTCCATTTCGCGATGTGGTTCACCGTCGTCCCGCCCGCCGTGAAAAAGCCCCCCCCGGCGTAGAGATCGCCCCCGCTCACCGCCAACGCAAAGACGGTGCTGCTCATCCCCGACCCGAGGGCGTTCCACGCGCTGCCATTCCATCTGGCGATAAAGCTCGCGCCCGTCCCGCCCGCCGTGAAAAAGCCCCCCCCGGCGTAGAGATCGCCCCCGCTCACCGCCAGCGCATAGACGGTGCCGTTCAGGCCCGTACCCAGGGCGCTCCACGCGCTGCCGTTCCACTTCGCAATGTAGCTCGCGCCCATCCCTCCCGCCGTGGTGAAGGCTCCCCCGGCGTAGAGATCGCCCCCGCTCACCGCCAGCGCATGGACGGGGCCGTTCATCCCCGACCCGAGAGCGCTCCACGCGCTGCCGTTCCATTTCGCGATGTGGCCTGTACCCGCCGCCCCGTCCGCCGTAGTGAAGTCCCCCCCGGCATAAAGATCACTCCCGCTCACCGCCAGGGCAAGGACGCTGAGGTTCATCCCCGGCCCGGGGGCGTTCCAGGCGCTGCCATTCCATCTGGCAATGTAGCTCGCACCCGTCCCGCCCGCCGTGGTGAACAATCCCCCTGCGTACACATCGCTGCCGCTCAATGCCAGCGCATGGACGGTGCTGCTTATCCCCGTACCCAGAGCGCTCCACGCGCTGCCATTCCACTTCGCGATGCAGTTCGCGCTGGTCCCGCCCGCCATGGAGAAGAATCCCCCGGCGTAGAGATCGCCTCCGCTCACCGCCAGCGCGTTGACGGTGCCGCTCATGCCCGTGCCCAGGGCGCTCCAGGCGCTGCCGTCCCATTTCGCGATGCGGTTCGCGCCCGTCCCGCCCGCCGTGCTGAAGCCGCCTCCGGCGTAGAGATCGCCCCCGCTCACCGCCAGCGCATTGACGTTGCTGTTCATGCCCGTGCCCAGGGCGCTCCAGGCGCTGCCGTTCCATTTCGCGATGCCATAGCCGATGTTCGTCCCGCCCGCCGTGCTGAAGGCTCCCCCGGCGTAGAGATCGCCCCCGCTCACCGCCAGCGCCTGGACGGTGCCGTTCATGCCCGATCCGAGAGCGCTCCAGGCACCGCCATTCCATTTGGCGATGCGGTTCGCGCTCGTCACGCCAGCCCCGGCGAAGTTTCCCCCGGCATACAGATCGCTTCCGCTCACCGCCAGAGCATAAACGGAACCGCCGCTTATCCCTGAGTCGAGGGGGCTCCAGACGTTGCCGTTCCATTTCGCGATGCGGATGGCGCTGGTCCCGCCCGCCGTGCTGAAGGTTCCCCCGGCGTAGAGATCGCTCCCGCTCACCGCCAGCGCACGGACGCTCGCGTTCATGCCCGACCCGAGCACGCTCCAAGTGCTGCCGTTCCATTTGGCGATGTAGTTGGCCCGCACGGTGCCGATGGCCGTGAACTCCCCGCCCGCATACAGGTTGCCGCTACCATCCACCGCCAAGGCATACATCAAGCTGTTCGCGCCAGCGATGCCGGTGTTGAGCGCCACCCAGTCTGCATCGGAGAAGGTGGGGTCGATGCGCACGGGATAGGCAGCGCCTGCATCCTGCACGATCACGCGCAGGCGGTCAGGATTCACCACGTCGAGGCGGGCGGTGAGTTCCCGGCCCGTGGCATCGGTGACGTGCAGGCGGCTGTAGGCCAGCTCCCGGCCCGTGCCGGTGACGGTGAACTTCACGCCGTAAGCCTCCGCCTCCGCCCGCGCGCCGCTGATCTCCAGGTTCACGGCCAGTTCATCTCCCGCCCCCGCCGGGCGCTGCAAAACGATGAAGTCCTGCCGCACGCCATCCGTGCTGACGCGGTATTCCTCCACCAAGCCCGGGCGCAGCCACAGGGCGGAGTGCGCCGAGGCACGAACGAGGCCGGTGAAAGCGAGAGCTTGTAAAGGTAGGGCGCTTGGTCCTCCAAGCGCCGTGGCGGCTGATATCGTGGTCAGGGAACCAGGGCCACTGGCTCCGACTACAACGGCGGCTGAGGGTCCAGCCGCCCTGGCTTTGCGCCCCACGGTCATCGCCCGCACGCGGAAGCGGTTCGGTTTGCCTGCGTCCTCATCGGCAGTGGAGGTGAGCCAGAGGCCCTCGGGCGTGGCCTCTGCCTCCAGGTCTTGCATTAGCGCCTTCAGATGAGCGCCGGTCGCGGTAGGCGTGATGGAACTGGCCACATGCGCGCCCTTCTTGTCCGCCTCCGCGCCTAGTCGATCAAAGGGGATGGACTGAGCTTCGTTGGCAGTGTCAGGCTGCGCCAGGGCGGTTAGGGGCAGGATGCTGGCGAGCAGAAATCGCTTCATAGCGCCGAATCATGAATGAGAAATGGCCAATGGCAAACAGCGGCGGCGCATGCGCTGCCGGATGGGTTTGTTGGGCTTTAGCCTGTGGAAAAAGTCCTGGCCAGAGATTGGATCGTGTCCGGCATCTTCGCGTGAAACTTGGAACCTGAAACTTGCATCTTCCCCCGCCCGTTCCAACTCGTGCCGCCCCCAACCCCACGAACACGAGTGCCTGATACCCCCACGATTCTCTACTGCCGTTGCGCCTACGCCCAAGTCGTGCCCACGGGCGTGAAAAACGAAGTTCTCGGCAAGCTCTGCGAATCCGCTGCCAGCTTTGAAACCGTCGCCGACCTCTGCGAAATGGCCGCGCATCGCGATCCACGCCTCCAGGCCATCGCAAGCTGTCAAAGCCTCCGCATCGCCGCCTGCTACCCCCGCGCCGTCCGCGGCCTCTTCCAGCAAGCCGGCTCTCCTTTACCCGAAAACGCAGAAATCCTCAATATGCGCACCCAGACCGCCACAGAGGTCACCGAAGCACTCCTGCGCACCGATTCCTGACCCATTCGTCATTTCATCTCATGATCACGCACACCCACCGTCCGCTCCGCGTCATCCTTTACGAAGGCACCGGCAGCATCGCCCTCCCGGCTGAAGCCCGCGCCAAGGTCATGATGGCCCTGCTCGACAAAGGCTACGCCGTCACCCGCAGCGGCCAGGGAGCCAGCGCCGTGCCGCACGATGATCGCAGCCTGCTCGTGCTCGGTGCCTTTGAAGGCAAGGCCCCTGCCCTCGAAGACGTCACCGGCCAGATCGCCATCGACACGCGCGACATCACCGGCCTCGAACCCGACGCCATCGTTTCCCTCGTCGAAAAGACCCGCGGCGACAAACCGATGAACGAACCCGGCAAATGGAAGCCGTGGTTTCCCGTCATCGACTACACGCGCTGCACGAACTGCATGCAGTGCCTCAGCTTCTGCCTCTTCGACGTTTATGGTGTCAGCGAGGACAACAAGATTCAGGTCCAGAACAACGACAACTGCAAGACCAACTGCCCCGCCTGCTCCCGCGTGTGCCCGGAGGTCGCCATCATGTTCCCGAAGTATCAGGGCGGCCCCATCAACGGCGATGAAGTGAACGAAAACGAGGCCAGGCGCGAGAAAATCAAAGTGGACATCTCCTCGCTGCTCGGCGGCGACATCTACTCCACGCTCAAGGATCGCAGCAGCGCCTTCAAATCCCGCTTCAGCAAAGAACGCAGCGCCGACAAGGCCCTTGACGAACGCAAAAAGTGCCTCACCAAGCTCGTCGGCGACGGCTTCATCCCCGCCGACGTCCTCGCCAGCCTTCCCAGCACCGACGAAATCCTCAAAAAAGCCGAGGCCGCCAAGGCAAAGGCCGCCGCAGCTCTGGCTGCGCAGTGAGTCCACGGGTGGTCGCCCAGCCCCGGGAGTGGTGGAGTCATGGAATATGGGTGTGTTGTCACGCAATGCTCCAGCACTCCACCCGACGCGCCAGCGCACAAAAAACGGGCGGAACTGCTGCCAGTTCCGCCCGTGGTGAGAAAATGAAATCGTCAGGATCAGACCAGACCCGCTGCCTTCAGCGTCTTGTAGGCACCATTCTTGTTCACAGTCTTCAGCGCACGCGCGGTGAGTTTCACCTCGACGAATTTGCCCAGTTCCGGTACCCAGATGCGCTTGGAGCGCAGGTTCGGCAGGATCACGCGCTTCACGCGCTTCGTGATGTGACGGCCGATACCGCCCTCCTTCTTCGCTTTACCGCTGCGGTGGATGTGGTGGCCGCGGGTGACGCCGACGCCGGTGATTTGACAGACTTTAGCCATAAAAAAAGAAGGGGTGGGTGGGGGAAAGGGGCCGCGATGGTAGCCGCCTCATCCCATCCGTCAAATCCTTTGCCGGGTTGTTTTCACCCCGCCTGCACTCCTGTCAGCGCAGCCGGGCCACCATCAAGGAGGTGTTGGCGGCCTGGAACAGGTAACCGATGCCAAAGGGCAGCGGCGCCACCGGATGCCGCCCGCTGCGGTAGGCCTGCACGAGGTCCGGCTGCTGGCAGCCGGTGAAGATCTCCAGCGTGCCTTGGTAGTTCCCGTAAAGGGACAGATTCCAGCCGTAGCGGCCAAAGTCCGCATAGGGGATGCCGCTGGGGTCCTGGACGATGCCGCTGGCGTTCCGCAGGATGAAATCCTTGATGCGGGAAAAGCCGCTTTCGTGCATCAGATATGACGCGCTCTTCGTGAACACCGGCACGCGGCCAAAACGCTGCACAAAACGCTGGAATGACCCGCTCAGCCCGCCGTTGGACAAATCCTGGCGGAAGTAAAACAGCCGCTTCTGCCCGCCCCAGCCGCCGTGGAAGCGCACCATCAGCCCTGTGTTCCCGGAGGAGCCCGCCATCGTCACATTCCCGCCGCCGTCCAGCCGCACGGTGTCCACGGAGTCGATCACATGACCCGTGCGCGCCAGGAAGACCATCATCACCGGCAGCACGCCGCGGAAGCGCGTCGCGTTCAGGTCATTGCGCATGTCCTTCGTGATGAAATAGCTGAACTGCATGCTGCTGGACAGCGTGGTGCGCAGCCGCGCCAGGCCGCTCTCGATCTCGCCCGCGCTCAGCCCGCCGAGCTGCGGCATCGGGTCCGCCCCCTCCAGCCCGCACAGCACATACGTCTCCGCGCCCGGGAAAAACGCGTCCGCGAACAGGAAATCCGGCCCGCTGAAGGGATAAAACAGCGTGCTGCTCCTCCGCAGGTCGCCGATCTCACGCGCCGCCCAGCTTTGGATCGGCCCGCGGTGCAGCGACTCGTGCGTGGCCCACATGAGATCCAGCCGGTGCCGGTGCTGCTGCCAGGCCGCGGAGCCGCGGATGCCGGAGAGCTGGTCGTAGCCGCTGGCCTCCATCCCCGCCAGCATGCGCGCCACGTCATTCAGCGTCGTGGCATGCGTCGGCACGTTCATGGACGCCGCGGCGTTGTAGAGCGGCGTGCTGTCATCCGCCGGCAGCGCGCGCAGCGGCGCGCCGTACGCGGAGGACTGGGGCTGCGCCGACTGCCAGTTCCGCGGATACTTGCAGGCGGCCAGCCCGGTGGCGGCCAGGATCATCGCGGCACCGCGAACAAACGACGACGGGGAGAAGGAGCGCAGGAGCTTCATGCGGAGGCCGATTCTAACGGTTGCCGTTCTTCCGCCAACCTCTCATTTGCAGGGCACACCCTGCTTAGTTCTTGTGATGCGTGGTGGCTATGACGATTCGAGCCAAGATTTGCACGACGCCAAACTTTCATCCCCTCCCGACATTCACCGCCCCCGCATCCGCCGCAGTTGCGCCGAAGACGGCACGAGCAGGAGGTAATGCGGGCTAGTCCCGTCCCCGGCGGCGGCTCAGCAGCAGGCCGCTGAGGCCCAGCAGGGCCAGCAGCGCGCGGGAGGGCTCCGGCGCGTTGGTGATGACGATGCTGTTGGGGTCGTAGATGCTGCCCGCCCCATACCACACCTGGAACTGGATCGGGTGGTTCGTGGTCAGGTAGCCGCCGCTGGCCACGTTGGAAAAGCTGCCCAGCACCGGGCTGTCCGCCGTGGCGATGGTGAACACGTCCGTCATTTGCACCGCGTTCTGGAAGTCGTTGATGAAATCCAGGTCCAGCATGCCCGCCAGGGTCAGCACGCCGTTCACATCCAGGTGATCATAGAGGCTGCCCTGGGTCAGCCCGCCGATCTCCATCGCCAGCGTGCTCGTCCCGCTCAGGGTGAGGCTGCCGTTGATCGTCAGCGCGCCGGGAGAGAGACCTGGCGCGATGGTGTTCGCCCCCGCGCCGGCGATGACGCTGCTCTCGATCGTGCCGGTGCCGCGCAACTCGCCCGCGTTGAGGTTGAAGACGCCCGGGTCAATGAACGCCCCGCCCACCATGGCCGTCACGCCACCGGTCTGCGTGTAGGCCAGGTTCCCCGTGGCACCGATCTTGAGGGTGGTGGCACTGTCCTGCACGCTCACCGTGCCGCTGTTGGTGAAGGCATTCGCGGTGGTGATGTCCCGGTCGTTCTTCAGCGTGAAGCTGCCTTGGTTGGTCGTCAGCGTGGAGGCCGTGACCGGGATGCGGTTGAAGGTCGAGGCCGCGCCGTCGAGCGTCACGCTCGCATTGGTGCCGATGGTGGTGAGGTTGCTGCCCGTGTTGAAGGTGAGCGTCGCCCCATTTCTGACGTTCCAGGTGCCACCGGTCAGCGTCGTGCCGCTGTGCTGGGTGACGCCCCCATAGGTCGTGAAGGACCCCTCGTTGACGTTGATCGTGCCTGCGTTGGAGAACACGCTGAAAGCGGAGGAAAAGCCCGCCGCGCCGGCACCGCTTTTGTTGACCACCCCTGTGATGGAGTTGGTGAATTGATGGTTTCCGAAACCATGATCGGCAAAGTCCAGGGAGCTTGCGTTGTTGATGTTGAAGCTGCCATGGTTGATGAGCTTGCCTCCGGCATAAAACCCCAGCAATCCCGATCCGATGGTGGAAGTCCCGCCAATCGTCAGCGTATGGTTCCTCAGCACCTGGTTGTTGCCTGTGATCGCGACACCGCCGGTCATGTTGGTCACGCCGCCCTCGAAATTGCCTCCTGTCCAGGTGCTCGCACCATTGAAGGTTGATGTTCCAGAACCGTTGAGCATGCCGCTGGCTCCCTGGAACCCGCCTGACGTGGTGAAACTGGCACCGCTGGCAAAAGTCACCGTGCCTCCCGTCATGCCCAGGTTTCCCGTGCTGCCGGTGCTGGTGCCGTTGAAGGTCGTGGTGCCGCCCGCCATGTTAAAAACACCCGCGCCGTTCACCTGCACGCCCGCGTTCATCGTGTAGTTGCCGCCGGTGATGCGAAACTCGGTGCCGGAATCAATGTCAAAGGTGCCATTGGAGGTGCCTCCAGCGCTGGATGCCACGATACCTTCATTGACATTCACTATGCCGGGGCTGGTGTTGTTGAAGATTACTCCAAAGGTGGCCGTGGCCGCTCCCGATTTATTGATGGTGCCATCATTGCTGACCGCACCGCCGAAGCCCAGGCTGGAAAAATTCAGGGCACTGCTGGTGGTCACATCGAACGTCCCGTGATTTGCCAGCGTCCCGCTGGCGTGGAATGCCAGTGTCCCGGAGCCGATGCTGGAGTTCCCATACATGTTCACAATGCCCGTGCTGGCGTTGATGTATTGACCGTTGGCGGTGATGGCCACGCCGCCATTGAAATTAGTGGTCCCGCCCGACGAGCCAGCGGTATTGCCCATGTTTCCGCCCGACCATGTGCTGGCCCCTCCGAACGTGAGGGTGCCGGTTCCTTGCCTCGTTCCGCCGGTTCCATTGAAGCTACCCGACGTGGCAAAATTCGAGCCGCTGGTGACTTCGACCGTGCCTCCCGTCATGCTGAGGTTCCCTGTACTGCCGGTGCTGGTGCCGTTGAAGGTCGTGGTGCCGCCTGTCATGTTAAAAACACCCGCGCCGTTCACCTGCACGCCCGCGTTCATCGTGTAGCTCGGACCGCTGACGCGGAATTCGGCTCCGGAGGCGATGTTGAAGGTGCCGGCGGCCGTGCCTCCGCCCGCGCCGTTGCCTTGATAGGCCACGTTGATCATTCCTTCGTTCACATTCACGATGCCGGTGCTTGGGTTGTTGAAGCTCACGCTTGAAAAGGTGGTGGTGCCCGCGCCGCCTTTGTTGATCGTTCCCGTGTTGGACCATGTGCCACCGAAGCCCGAGTGAGAAACGGTCAGCCCTGTCACGTTCGTGATGCTGAAAACGCCGTTGTTGGCGAGCGTCCCGACATGCATGGCGATGCTGCCGTCCCCAATCGTCGAACTGCCCCCCAGGTTCACCGTGCGTGACGTGATCAACTGCCCGCTCGCCGTGATCGCCACGCCACCATTGAAGTTGGTGATGCCCGTGCCTCCAAAGTTCCCACCCGTCCAGGTGCTCGCACCGCCGAAGCTCGCCGTCCCAGGGCCGTCCATCAGTCCGCCACTCATTGTCATGGTACCGCTGGTTTGGAGTGTGGCACCGCTGGTGGCTGCCATGGTGCCACCGGTCAGTGCAAAATTGCCCGTGTTGCTAATACTCGATCCATTGAAGTTCACAGTCCCTCCGGCGGTGGTGAATGCGCCACTGCCGTGGACCTGAACGCCTGCATTCATGTGATAAGTGGCACCGCTGACACGGAATTCGGCTCCGGAAGCGATGTTGAAGGTGCCGGTGGACGTGCCACCACCTGCGCCGTTGCCTTGATAGGCCACGTTGATCATTCCCTCGTTCACATTCACGATGCCGGTGCTTGTGTTGTTAAAGCTAACGCTTGAAAGGGTCGTGGCACCCGCGCCGCCTTTGTTGATCGTCCCTGTGTTGGACCATGTGCCACCGAAGCCCGAGTGGGAAACAGTCAGCCCTGTCACGTTCGTGATGCTGAAAACGCCGTTGTTGGCGAGCGTCCCGACATGCATGGCGATGCTGCCGTCCCCGATGGTGGAAGAGCCTCCCAAGTTGACCGTGCGGGAGGTGATCGACTGGCCGTTCGCCGTGATCGCCACACCACCATTGAAATGGGTGATACCGCTGTCGGTGAAGTTACCTCCGCTCCAAGTGCTGGCGGCGTTCAGGGTGAGCGTGCTGGTCCCGTTGATGACACCGGCGCTGAAGTTCAGCCCTTCGAGCACCGTGCCGGCATTCACCGTCACCGTACGGCTGCCGTTGTTGATGATGGCGTTCCAGTTCTGGCCGTTCTGCCCGTTGATCGGGGCAAAGCCGCCCGGCGTGCTGCTCCAGGTGCCAACGCTGTTCCAGTTTCCACTGGCGTTGACGGTGGCGGTGCCGAGCTGCGCCTGCGCCGCGGCGGGGAGCAGCAGCGCGAGCGCGGCCAGGAGAGTGTGCTTGTTCCTTTTCATGATTGGGGCGGCGGGGAAGGGGATGGAGGGAAAAGAGGCCGCTCACGCGGCCACGATGATGCTCACCACGGGGCTCCACTGGCCGATGCGGCCCTCGCCATCGCGGAAGATGGCGCGGTAGGTCCACTTCTGCGCGGTGGCGGGCAGCGGTGTGGTGTCCGTGTAGTCCGGCGTGGTGTCGATGGTGAGAAGCTGGAAGCCGCTGCCGCGGTCCACCTCGATCTCCAGGGCGCTGAGAAAGGCGCGCTTCCCCTGCCAGCCCCAGCGCACCACCACCTGGCCGCCCACCAGCTCCAGCCGGATCTCCGGCTGGTAATCCCCCGGTGGCGGCGGCGCGGTCTCCGGTCCCTCGATGCCCAGCAGCTCCCCGATGGCGGCGGTGTAGGCCGGGTGGGCCTTGATCATGCGCACCAGGTCCCGGAAGCGCCTCTCAATGCCGGGCGCCACGGGGGTGACGGCGGCGGGCAGCGTGGGCGCGGCCGGCGGGGTGGCCGCGCCGCCTCCGCCGCGGATGCTGTCCTTCCACGCCGTCCACTGCTCCCCGCTCTGGATGTGGATGTCCTGCATGGCCAGCACATAGGCAAAGTAGGCGGCGTCATTGGCCTGGCTGGTGACCTGCGCGGTGCTGAGGCCAAAGGTGGCGGCGTAGTCCCCGATGTTGTGTTTGAAGAGCGTGAGCTGCGCGGAGAATTCCTCGTCGCGCTTTTTGATGTAGTCTGACTTTGGCATTTTGTTGGTCCTCCGTTTGGGTTGGGTGGTGGCGGTGGGTGGTTGGGAAAGGGAATCCGGGTCATAAACCCAGCCGGGCTCATGGAACTCGATGAGGTAGGAGGGACTGCCCCAGCGTAAGTTGACGTCGTTCCATTTCAGGCCGGGCATGTCCCAAGTGACGGGTATCATAAGCAGTGGGTGGGAGCTGGAGGGGCGGCCGGGGCCTGTGGGGGGCGCGGGGCCGCCCCAGGAGGCGAAAAACGCCTTTTGGTTCAAAATGAGCACCTTCGGACGATTCCGGCGCATCCCTCCACCATTCCGGCGTGTGCCTGGATGACAGCGGCGCATCCCTCCGCCATTCCGGCGTGCGCCTGGATGACAGCGGCGTATCCCTCCACCGTTCCGGCGCGGCATCCTGGGCAGGGCAGCCACCCGCGGCGCGCCGTGCGGCGCATCCGGCCGGCAGCGGCGGCGCGGGCGTTGGCGGGATGGAAAAGAGGTGTTCCATGGCGGTGCGGCGGATTTTTCCGGAATTTCGGTGCTGAGATTAATCGGTGCGGCTTTTTTTCGGTATCCCTCGTTCGGGGGAGGCCAGTTGCTGCCGCAGGAGAGTCAAAAAGATCGTGTAAGCCGCGCTGATGGCCCCTGCGCGGTTGTTCACACCCAGGCGTTGGAAAACCACCTTGATATGGCTCTTCACGGTGTGGAAGGAGCATCCCAGGATGGTGGAGATCTCCGCGGTGGTCTTCCCCTGGGCCACCCAGTGCAGCACCTCTGCCTGGCGCAGGGTGATCCCGAGCTGGCTGGAGAGCAGCCGCGCCGCGTCCAGGCTGCTGGGGTTGGAGTGCTTGTCTTTTTCGTCCATGGCGGGTGATAACCTGGGTTGAAATGGCCTGCCATCCCCCGTTTGGGCGAGGACATCCCCTACAGGCTGGCTGGTGGAAATGGCGCTCCTGATGGCCTCCTTGTACCATTCCCCTCCATGGGACTTTTGTTTCACAGGCCGCGCCTTTTTCTCAAAAAAGCCGTTCCTGGCCCTGCGCAGTCCCGCGCGGTCGTGGGCGGGGCGGGCAGGGGCCTGGGAGCGGCCGTTGGGCGGGCGGGAGGTCATGCGGATTCACTCCCCTTCTTCGGAAACCCCGCGCACGGATTACAGGGGGGCGGGAAAAAAAGTTTTTCAGGGGGCGGCCTCCAGCACCACACGGTAGCCGCGGAAGGCGTAGCGCCGGGTGGGCGCGCCTTCCTCCCGGTGGCTGAGCTGCAGGGGAACGCCGATGCCGTCCAGCCATGAGCCGCCCATGAGCACCCGGTTGTGGGGCAGATCGTGGCGGTGCGGTGCCGCGAGGTCCTCACACCACTCCCACACGTTGCCGGTCATGTCGTGGAGGCCCAGCGCGTTGGGCGCATAGCTGCCCACGGGCGCGGTGGTGGCGTGGCCGTCGTCCCGATAGTCCATGCGGCCGCGCTGGATGCCTTCCTTCACCCAGGGCAGGTCCAGCGTGGCATTGGCAGCCGTCAGCCTCTTCAGGGAGCTGTCCGCCAGGTTGCCGATGCCTTCCGGCGGCGGCCAGGTGTTTCCCCAGGGATAGACGCGCTCGTCTCCCGGCTGCACACCGGCGGCGATGAGCCACTCCGCCACGGTGGGCAGGCGGTAGAGATCGTCCGGGCCGATGATGCCGCGGTGGCGCTCATAGTCCGTCAGCCAGTGACAGAAGAACTGCGCGTCGTTCCAATCCACCATGACCACGGGGTGGTCGAGGTCGGTGGGCATGCCTGGGACACTCTGGAAATCTGCGGCGGCACGTGGAGTCGCGCCCTGCATGGTTCCGTGGTCTCTGCGGCGCGTCTCCCAGATGCAGAACAGGACACGGCGGCCGGTGGTGGTTTCGGTGACAGGCACGAATGGCATCCCCGTCGAGTTGCGGAAGGGCTTTTCCCGGGTGGCATGGGCGGGGCTGTCGGTGCCGCTGATCTTCCCCGTTGAAAAGGACTTTTCGGGCGTGGAACGGCCGGGGCCCGGCCTCCAGGCAGGCTGAGGCAGGTTTTCCTGCTCCCATTCAATGATGTAGCCGCGCCAGCACTCAAAGCCTCTCGCCTGATATGGCCCGTCCACCCAGTTCACCTGCGCGCTGTCGGCGAAATGCCGCCAGAGGCCGAGATAGGAGGGAAACTGGTCGGAATTGGGCTCGCCGCGATCCCAGTCGGTGAATGAGAAGGGTTCCCCGGTCACCCATTGCCACGGGCTGCGCTCGTCCTTGCGGAAGCCGCCGAGCCAGAAATTGGCATAGGTGCCGTTGAGCCGGTGGCCGAAGGCCTTGGCGAGCGCGTCCGCCTCCGCGCGGCTGGTGATGGTGGCCAGATGGCCGCCGCGCGCCACGGCCAGATCACGCGCCTGCTCCCAGGTGGGGTAGCTCTGGACCAGCTCGTAGCGATGTCCGCCAAAGAGCAGGGTGTGCTCGTCCGGCATGACCGGCGGCGCGGGCTGTGTCCACCACCAGCCGGTGGTGACGGCGCAGAGGAGGAAACCCGCCGCGAGGTGCCAGCGGCGGCGTGGCGGGGCGGTGGCGGCCTGTTTTTCTCCAGCGGTGGAGATGCGCAGCACGTCCATGCGCACCTCCCCGGCGCTGGTGTAGCGGTCCTCGGGGTGTGTTTGCATCGCGTGCTGCACGATGTGGTCCCACTGCGGATCAGCTCCGGCGGCCTGTGAGGGCAGGGGCCATGCGCCGCGCGGCAGCTCCCCGGTGATCATCTGGTAGATCATCACGCCCAGCGCATAGATGTCCGCGCGGTGGTCCACCGCGGCCCCGGGGGTGAGCTGCTCCGGCGCGGCGTAGTCCGGCGTGCCCACGGCCCCGTGCGCGCTGGTGTGGTGCGTGCTTTCGGCGTCCATGGGCTTTGCCAGGCCGAAGTCCGCGATCTTTGCCCGGCCATCGCGCGTGATGAGAATGTTGGAGGGTTTGATGTCCCGGTGGATGATGCCGCGCTCGTGGGCGAACTGCAGCGCCTCGCAAATCTGCGGCAGCACATGCAGGGCGCGGGCCTGCGTCATGCCGCCATCACGAATGACGGCCAGCAGGTCCGTGCCGTCCACGAACTCCATCACCATGTAGAGGTAGGGCGGCCTGCCCTCAAGCCGCGGCCCGCTGATCTCCCCGCAGTCGATCACATTCACGATGCCCGGGTGGTCCAGGCGGGCCAGGGTGCGCGCCTCCAGGAGGAAGCGGTCACGAAATTCAGCGTCCTGGTCCTGCCGCATCAGCTTGATGGCCACCGCGCGGCCCAGGCTGAGCTGCGTGCCCTTGTACACCGCGCCCATGCCTCCGCAGGCGACGAAGCTTTCCACGGAATACAGCTCCGCCGGGAGCAGCGCGGCCAGTGCCTCCGCAGGCGGCGGGCACCACGCGCCAGGGCCGGGCGTGGTTGGTTTCCGCCTTGGCGTGGGCCGTGTCTGTTCCGGGTCGTGGATGGTCTCGTCTGCCAGGGCCATGCGGCGCACACAGGCCGGGCAGAGCCCCGCGAGCACTCTCTCAGCGACGGGCGTGCCGCAGCGGGGGCAGGTGGTGGGGAGCGGCGCAGGCATGCTGGGGACTCTTTAGACGCCAAAAAGATGCCGCATCTCCTCCGCCGCCTCGGCGGGATCGGCCACGGTGGCCTCCACCTGTTCGCGCACGCTGTCGCGGAACCGTTTGCGGAAGCGGTGGACCGCCACGCGGAAGGAATTCTCGCTCAGCCCGGCGTCCGCGGCCGCCTGCGCGTAGCCTTCGTCGCCGGCCTCCGCGGCCAGGTAGGGCTTCAGCGCCTCGAACAGCGCGCCGCGGCCGCCTGCGGCGTAATCCTGGCGCAGAGCCTGCAAGCCGCGCTCCATCAGCACGAGCGCCCAGCGCTGGTCGAAGGCGGCGGCGGCGTCCGCGTCGTTCGCGGGCAGTTCCTGGTACCACTGCTCCACCTCGTCTGCATCCAGGGGCAGCACGGCCGCGCCGTCGCCGCGCTTTTGGGCGCGTTCATCCCGCCAGTGGTCCATGAGCACATGATCCAGCGCGGCGAGCAGGAAGGTGCGGAAGCGTCCGCGCTGCCGGTCCGCGCGCCCAAAGCTCTGCCGCCGCAGCAGGCGGGCGAAAAACTCCTGCGTCACATCCTGCGCGTCCGCCGGGGAAAAACCCCGCCGGCGCACCTCCGCGTACAAAGGCCGCCAGTAGGCGGTGCACAGCTCGTTCAGCGCATCCTGGGCTGCGGTGGACTCCGCCGCGCCCGCCTGCTGCACCAGGCTCCAGCGCGTGGTGTGAAACCCTGCCCGGGTGCCTGCCATGGGTGAAGGAGTGCGTTCCATCCTGAATGTGCTGAATTGATTCCCCAACATTGGCCGAATCAGGTTTGGGAAATCAATCTATTTGCTCCGCCGGGTGAAAAAAGGGGCACTGGGACGTTGCCGCCGGTCCGCGCCCCGCTAGCCTCCGCCTCCCGAACAACCCAACCCCATCCCCATGTCCGACATCGCACTCGCCAAAGGTGAAAAATTCCTCGAAGACAACGCCAAGAAAGAAGGCGTGAAGGTCACCGCCAGCGGCCTCCAATACAAGGTCATCACCGAAGGCACCGGCAAAAGCCCGAAGGCCACGGACACCGTGGAGGTGCACTATGAGGGCACGCTGATCGACGGCCGGGTCTTTGACAGCAGTTACAAGCGCGGCCAGACCATCGAGTTCCCCCTGAACCGCGTCATCGCCGGCTGGACGGAGGGCGTGCAGCTCATGAAGGAGGGTGCGAAGTACCGCTTCTACATCCCCAGCCGCCTCGCCTACGGCCCCCGCGGCGCCGGACGCGACATCGGCCCGAACGAGGCGCTGATTTTCGACGTGGAACTCTTCAAGGTGAAGTAATTCGCGGCCACTGACTGACAGAAGAGGGGGCAGAAACAAGGATTTCTTGTTCTGTCCTTTTTGTTTTCATGCTTTGATTGCCGCTTTCTCCTCCTCATGTCCGCCAAGCTCCCCATTCCCCAGCTCTCCAGCCGCCTCTTCCGCGCCTGCGATGACCTCCGGGGGAACATGGATGCCTCGGAGTGCAAAAGCACATCACTGGACAGAAGAGCGGCGTCACACCTGATCTATTTGCAAGGTGCAAGTTGTAAAAGATGCTGTGCTTGGCTAAAGCCAAGCACAGCATCTTTTACATGTCAACAAACATGAAGTTAGGAAATATTTAAATCCAAGGATTGACATCTTCATCCATGCAGTGAATGGCTTAGCCATTCACTGCATGGATGAAGAAATAATAGTCCATTTTTTGAGTAATCCCACATGCCCCCCCGCCCACTTAAGCCTGAACTTTGGCTGCTTTTTGCCCCTCTTTTGGCGAATGCGGTGGCAGCTTCCACTGAGGAGCATCCCACGGTGCGTGTGTGGAAGGACACGGAGCTGGTCTGGGTGATCAACCGAATCGTCCGAGATCATCGGGCAGAGCTGAAGACGACCTTTCCCGCCGGGGCCGTAGTGCTAGAGAAGTTGAAAAAGATAAAGTGGCTGCGGGAACTGCCGCTGCCAGAAAACTCGACAGGAAGGTCCATCTACCTGATGGACATGGAGGCGGCCAGAAATGAGGTGGTGGATGTACTGGAGGTGCTCCAGGCGGCACTGCCTGCGGGGGTGATCTCCTACTTTGCCGCCCTGAGTTTTCACGAGTTGACCAGCCAGATGCCCGGCTTTTACCACATCGGCCGGCTGGCGAACGGTCACCCGCCAGAATCGGACGCTCCCGCTGAGGCCGGGGACCGGAATCCGTTGGGGACGGTGCTTTTCGAGTATGACGGGGTGATGTGCTACGAGACGAAGCGCTACCGGGGGCTGACGCCAGGCGTGCAAACGCGGGTGATCGGTCCGCGCACCTCCTACCGCATCACCACGCTGGAGCAGACTCTGCTGGACGCGATCCTCCAGCCGCTGCGATGCGGGGGGGAGGCGGTGGTGTTTGAGGCCTGGGGGCACGCGGCCAGGCGGGCGGATTTTGACCGGATGGCGGAGCATTTGCGGGCCATCGGCCGGGACTCGCTGATCAGGCGAACGGGTGCGATGCTGGAAATGCTGGGAGCGGAGGTGAAGGACAGCTCCGAACTCGGAAAACTGCTGGCCACGGTGAAAAAACGACTGAGCGACACGACGGACGCGGTGATCCCGCTGCTACCCGGGCTGGGCTTTGCCCGTGAATCCGAAGTCTGGAGGGTGGCCAGCCCATGAACCCGCTGCAACGCGAACGCTGGGTGAATGAAGTGCTGCGGGAAGTGATGGCCGCCCTGATGCACGACGAGGCTCTGCGGCAGGCGCTCGTCTTCAAAGGAGCGTGGATTTTGAACCTGCACCTGGGAGAAAGCCGCCACTCGATGGACATCGATGCGACGGCGGAGCCCGGCTGGGTACAGAAAATGGGCAGTCTGGACAATCAGGAAGCTTTTTTGCGGGAACATCTGCCAAGGGCCGTGCGAAGGCACTTTGAGAGACAGAACCCGGTTCGTTTCACCTTGGAAGACGCGAGGTTTGAGCGGAACCCGGCGAGCCTACACCCGCGAGGCTGGGACATGCTGCAGGTGAAACTGGTGATCCGTGATCACACACTGACGAACGTCCGCTCGCTGCCACCTGCCGAACTGGAGGTCGCGGCGGCGGAGTCTTACGGGCCTGATGCGGTGGAGTGGCAGGATTTTCTGGGAACGCCTGCTCGCGTCTATGCGCTGCATCGCATCGCCGGAGAGAAACTGCGGGCTTACCTCACCTCCCTGCCTGAATATCGGGCGAAAATGCACGGCGGAAGCCGGGAGTTCCGGGTGAAGGATCTGCACGACCTCGCCCGCATCATGCGCCAGCGTCCGCTGGAGGACGTGGTGTTTTGGGAGAAGGCGCTGCGGGAGTTCAAACTCGCATGCGAGTCCCGCTTTGTGGACTGTGCCGGGCCGGAGACCTTTCTGCAAGACTGGGCCCAAGCGCGTCTGCGCTATGAGCAGGATCGACACCTCTCCGTAATCCCCTGGGCGGAGGCTGAGACGGCGCTGAAGCAAATCTTGGCCAGCATGAGCCCCAAGGCGGGGTTCCCCTGGATATTCGATGTCCCCGAGAGTTAATGCAAAAGTCTGTAATTCGACTGAAAAGCATCGTTTTACTGGGCCAGCAAAACGAGACTCGGACAAGCTGGTTCTAAGTTTACTCGGTGAGTGTGTTTAACTGGCTGGTGAAACATCCTCCACCGGCTTGACGACCTGCGCAGCTAGATCATTCGCCAGCGAAACTGCAGATAGTTGAGACGAATGAAAAGTTCTAAAGACGCCTTGCAAGCCCTCCCGGCGGACCACAATGGAGAAAACAGTGAGTCCGATCCGGTGATGAAGTTCATCGACTTCGAGCACCTGCGACATCGGCCCGAACGAGGCGCTGATTTTCGACGTGGAGCTCTTCAAGGTGAAGTAACGAGCCTGCCTCGCTCGTTGAGGCTGCATGCGAGCTTTGTGTTTCCTCTTTCTCGCGGCTGTCACCGGCTTTGCCGCGCAGCCGAATGTCATTCTCATCATCAGCGATGACCAGGGCTGGCCGGACCTCGGCTGCATCGGGACGAAACCGCTGGTCACGCCGAACCTGGACAAGCTGGCGGCGGAGGGCGTGCGGGGGACGAGTTTTTATGTCACCTGGCCGGCGTGCACGCCCTCACGCGGCAGCGTGCTGACGGGGCGCTACCCGCAGCGCAACGGGCTGTATGACATGGTGCGCAATGACATGGTGAACTACGGCCACCGGTTTTCGCCGGAGGAGTACGCCGTGTCCCCGGAGATGACGCTGGGGCTGGATGTGCGGGAGGTGACGATCGGCGACATGCTGAAGAAGGCCGGCTACGCGACGGGGTGCGTGGGCAAGTGGGACATGGGCCAGGCGCGGCGTTACCTGCCGCTGCAGCGCGGCTTTGACTTCTTCTACGGCCATGGGAACAACGGCATCGATTACTACACGCACGAGCGCTACGGCGTGCCGTCGCTGTTTCGCGGCAATCAACGCACGGAGGAGGACAAGGGCACGTATGTGACGGATGTCTTCCGCCGGGAGGCGCTGCGCTTCGTCGGTGATCATGCGGGGAAGCAGCCGTTTTTCCTCTACCTGGCCTTCAACGCGCCGCACGGGGCCTCCACCTTTGGCGAGGGCACGAAGGCGGGCGAAAAGAAGAAGGGGGAGGGCGTGCAGGCGCCGGAGAAGCATGTGGCGATGTACCGCGGCAAGGTGGAGGACGAAAAACTCGCGCGCTACTGCGGCGCGGTGACGTGCATGGACGAGGCCATCGGCGCGATCATGGACTCCGTCGAAAAAGCCGGCCAGAAGGACAACACGATCATCCTCTTCATGTCCGACAACGGCGGCAGCGGCAACGGAGGCAACGCGCCGCTCAAAGGCAGCAAGGGCAGCATGTGGGAGGGCGGCCTGCGCGTGCCCTTCATCATGCGCTGGCCGGGCCAACTGCCGGCCGGGAAGGTCACGGACGAGTTTCTCACCGCGCTGGAACTGGTGCCCACGCTGTTGACCGCCTGCGCGGCGAAGGCGCCCGAGGGCGTGAAACTCGACGGCTTCGACATGCTGCCCGTTTTGCGCGGCGAGGTGAAGTCACCACGCCAAGAGATGTTCTGGCAGCGCCGCGGTGACAAGGCCGCGCGCTTTGAGAACTGGAAGTGGAGCGAGGCGGCATCCGGCAAAGGCGGCGGCCTTTACGACCTGAGCACCGATCTGGGTGAAAAACGCGACCTCACCGCCGAAAAGCCCGAGATCGCGAAAAGGATGCGCGAGCGCTTCGCCGCATGGCGCGCCGGGATGGACGCCACGGAGCCGCGCGGGCCGTTCCGGGATTATTGAGTGGCAGGACGGGCGTGGCTGGGGAAACTCGCCGCCGTCATGCGTGTCATCCTTTTTGCCATCTCCCTGGTTTCACTCGTCTCCGCGGCCCGCGCGGAGCAGTTCGTGCTCTTTGACGTCACGTTTACCTTCACCAAGCAGGACGCGGACACCAGCAAGCCGAGCCCGTCCCATTATTATGTCAAAAGCGACCGTCTGAACCCTCAGCGGCCAAAGGACTGGACCGCGCCGGTCGATTACCGCAACGGCACGGTGCATGTGCGCCTGGAGGTGCTGGACAAGCCGCCCGGTGGCGCGCCAACGACCTGGAGCGTGTGCTACATCCCCTACAAGGGACGGAACCACGGCTATGGCTGCATCGGCACCGGCGTGTACCGTGAGAAGGGCGTGCATGAGAAGGACATCGACATGACGAAATTCTGGCAGAACGACGACATCGTATGGAGCGAGGGCATCAAGGAGATGCATCTCGTCATCAAGGACGACAGCGGCGGCCAGGGCCACGCGCACAAGCGCGCGGACCATGAGAAGTTCTTTCCCACCAAGGTGCGCATGACCGTCATCCAGGTGTCCAAGGGCGCGAAATTCGATCCCAAGCTCGTGCCGGGCCTGCCCTGAGGCTGGAGGAGCCGCCCTGGCACGCGCGCATCACTTCCTGGCCACCGTCCAGCGCTCCACCAGGTTTTCGACCGGTTCCAGGGTCTTGAGGAAATCGAAGATCGCCCCCAGGTCTTCCTCGGTCATGCCCGCGTACATCGTCCAGGGCATCACGGTTTGCATCTCGCCCTTCATCGTGTCCACGGGCACGGGTTTGAAGCGGTCCGCGCCGTAGGCTTTGAAGCGGTCGAGAAACACCTGCTTGGTCCACGCGCCGATGCCGGTCGTCGCGTGCGGTGTGATGTTCGGGGAGCGCAGCATGCCGCCGGGCATCGCGAATTCAAAGCCACCCGCATACGGGCGCCCCACCACCTCGCCCTTGACCATCTTGGTGTGGCATTCGGTGCAGCCGGCCGCGTTGGCGAGGTAGCGGCCGTAGGCCACCGTGTCCGTTTTCGCGGGAACGGCGGCGGGTTGCGCGGGCTGCGGCATGAGATGCAGGATGATGTTCACTGGCGGATCAGCCTTTGATGGCGCGGGATTGCCCGCCACGGCGGGCAGGCTGCGCAGGTAGGCGATGATGCTGTGGATGTCCTCCGTGGACATTTTGCCGTAGGTTGGATAGGGCATGATGGGGAAGAGCGGATGGCCGTCCTTGCTCACACCGCTGGTGATGGCGCGGTAGATCTCGCCATCGCTCCAGGCCTTTAACGCGTGCGGTGTGATGTTCGGCGCGATGAAAGCGCCGGGGAAGTTCATGCTCTGGTCAAAACGCTCACCCCCCACGCCGAGCGAACCCGGCTTCAGCGGGCCGGAGAAGAGCGTCCAGTCGCGCGTGCTGTGGCAGTCCATGCACACGGCCACATGATGTGCCAGATACTCGCCCCGCTTCACGCGCTCCGGCGTGATCTCCACGCGCAGACCGGCATCCACCGGGATGTTCGGCAGGAATTGCGTCACATACACCAGCAGGCCGCCAACACCGAGAACGAGGAGGACGAACAACCAGCCAAGAATTCTGAGGAGCTTTTTCATACGCGTGGGTCAGGCGCTACGCGGGATGAGCGCACGGGCAAGTCACAACTCCGCCCCCGGCATGAAGACGCCTTTCGCCGACGTATTGGACACGCCATGAACAGCCGCGCCTTCTCCCGTCGTCATTTCATCGCCACCAGCGGTGCTTCACTCGCCGCCGGCGCTCTGCGCGCCGCGCCTGCATCCCAAACGCGAAAGGCCGCCATCATCGGCCACACCGGCGCGGGCGATTACGGGCACGGCATTGAACGTGTCTTCCAAGGCATGCCGGATGTCACCGTCGTGGCTGTGGCGGACCCGGATGACGCGGGTCGTGCCAAGGCGAAGGCCGCGTGCGGTGCTGCGAAGGACTACGCGGACTACCGCGACATGCTGGCGAAGGAAAAGCCTGATCTGGTGGCCATCGGCCCGCGCTGGGCGACGGAGCACCACGCGATGGCGATGGCCGCTCTGGAGTCCGGCGCGCACCTGTATCTCGAAAAGCCCTTCACCATCACATTGGCCGAGGCGGACGACATCGTGGGACTCGCGCGAAAGAAAAACCTTCGCGTCGCTGTGGCTCATGTCACGCGCATGGCTCCTGGCGTGCTCCGTTTGGAGAAAGCGCTGCGCGAGGGCCTCATCGGCGACATGCTCGAAATCCACACCGTCGGCAAGATGGGCTCACGCGCAGGAGGTCAGGACATGATGGTGCTCGGACTGCATGTTTTCGACCTAGCGCGGCTCTTTGCGGGCGACGTGCGGTGGTGCCAGGCGAGCATCTGTCATCAAGGAAAGCCCGCCACCGTCGCGGAGGCAGAGGAATCGCCGTCCGACAAGGTCGGACCGGTCGTGGGTGATGACATCTTTGCGCACTTCGCGATGGAATCGGGGGTGAACGTCACCTTCCGCAGCCGCGTGGGTCTGGAAAAGGCCGCGGGGCCGTTCGGCATGGAGATTTTCGGGACAAAAGGCATCATCCGCCTGAATTCCGGCTTCGCGCCCGGCATTTCGCTGCTCAAGGAGCCGAATCGATCCGCCACCGCGCGTGTGGAGAACTGGCAGAACTGGAACGGAGGCGTCGATCCCGCCAGCGAGACCACGTTTGAAGGTCTCACCGGCTATGACGCCTCCCACCGCCGTGTCGTGCGCGACTGGTTGCAGGCCATCGACGAAAACCGCGAGCCGCTCGGCTCCGGCGAACGCGCGATGAAGGCCATCGAAATGGCGCATGGCGTGTTTGAGGCCGGCATCGAAGGAAAACGCGTCGGATTCCCGCTCGTGAAGCGGAAACACCCGCTCGTACAGTAGCCCTCTCGCTCCGCGAGAGGAGCGAAGAGCCTTCGCAAAATGCACGACATCCGAATGGCAACGACACTCCGTGCCCCGTGAGCGCCAAGCTCATCTCGCGGAGCGAGATGGCCACTATACCTTCGGCAGTTCAAACCCCTTCCGGTGCTCGCGTCCGATGAGCGCGTTGGCGGCAGCGTCATCAAAGGTCTCCGTCTTCGCGTCGAACCGCAGTTTCTTGCCCGTGCGCCAGGCGATGTTGCCCGCGTGGCACATCACGGTGCTGATGTGGCCGGAGTAGATTTCCTGGTTGAGCGTTTCGTGCTTCCGGCTGCGCACGGCGTCGAGGAAATTGCGCACGTGCGCCTGCTGGCCGACGTCGCTGCTGCCTTCCTTCATGAGCTTGCCGTCGGCATCCCATGCCTTCCAGGACGTGTTCGTCAGCTGCATCCAGCCGTTTTCCCCATAGATCACCGCGCCCTCACCCGCGCCGAAAAGCTTCGGCTGTGACCACAGGCGCATCTCATACTGGATGATGTGCCCGGGGTAGTCGTAGGTTACCATCTGCGTGTCCGGCCACTGCTGGTCGTCATCGAAGAAGAATTTCCCGCCCGAGGCGCTGATCGCCTCCGGAAAGCCGTCCAGCCCCATCACGTAGCGGCAGTAATCGATTCGATGCACGCCGTCGTTGCCGAGATCGCCGGTGCCGTAGTCGAACATCCAGCGCCAGGCGCCTTCGACGATGGTCTTGTTGTAGGCCCGTTCGGGGGAAGGCCCCTGCCAGAGATGATAATCGATCCCGTCTGGCGGAGCGCTGTCCGCTGCGAGTTTCACCGCGCTGGAGCGCCCGGTTTCCCAGGCGCGCCCCGTGATGATCTTGCCGAGCGCGCCGCTTTTCACAAACTCGCGCGCCTCGTGCAGGAACTTCGCGCTGCGGATCTGCGTGCCCATCTGCACCATGCGCTCCTTCTTCCGCGCGGCGGCCACCGCGACTTTTCCCTCGGCAATGTTGTGGCTCGCGGGCTTCTCCACATACACATCCTTGCCCGCGAGGCAGCCTTCGATCGTCAGCAGCGCATGCCAGTGGTCCGGCGTGGCCACCATGAAGGCATCAATCGACGGATCAGTGAGCAGATCGCGGTAATCCTTCACCAGCTTTGGCATCTTGCCCGTTTTCGCCTTCACCTCCGCGCCGCGTTGTTCCAGCACGGCCTGGCGCACGTCACAGAGATGCGTCACCTCGCAGTCAGGCTCGGCGATGAAGCTGTGCATCACCGAGTTCCCGCGTCCCCGGATGCCGATGCAGGCCACGGAGATCTTTTCGTTCGGCGAAACGGCCAGCGCTGACGTTGCGGCCAGCGCGCCAGTGGTTTTCAGAAAGTGGCGGCGTGAGACAGGCGGTGTGTTCATGGTTGGCGGTCAATACGCGCCCCGCCACAGCCCGCTTGCCGGGAAGCAGCGGCGACCTCACGCCAGCCCCTTGAGCGGCTCCTTGCTGTCCGCGGTGCGCTCGATCTGCACGCCTGCGTTGCGCAGCATCGCGAGATGAAGATCGGCGAAGGCTTCGCCGTGATAACGCACATGGCGGCCGCCGCGGATCATGCCGTTGCCACCACCGGCGAGCAGCAGCGGGATGTTGTCGCGATTGTGCAGCCTCCCCCACGTCAATCCGCTGCCATAGGCGATCTGGCAGTGATCGAGCACGGTGCCTTCGCCTTCGGGAATCGCGGCGAGCTTTTGAATCATGCGCACGAAGATCTCGACGTAGGCCTGGTCGATGCGCTGGAGTTTGTCGAGCTTGTCGCGGCCCTCGGCGGTGCGCGGATCGAGATGGGCGAGGCCATGATGGTTTTCCTTCACGCCGATCTCGTTCCAGCTCGCGCGTCCGGGCTCGTTGTTCAGCATGAAGGTCGAGACGCGCGTGGTGTCCGTTTGCAACGCCAGCACGAGCAGATCGGTCAGCAGGTGCGCGTGTTCGATGTAATTGGCCGGCACGCCGTCCGGCAGACGCATCTCCGGAGGATGCTCCAGTTGATGACGCGAGGCAAAGTCGATGCGCCGCTCAATCGAGCGCACGGCTTCGAAGTATTCGTCGAGTTTCTCCTTGTCGATGCCGCCTAGCCGGCTGCTGAGCCGTTTCGCGTCTTCTCGCACGGCGTCGAGGATGCTGGTGCGATACACGTCGGCCTTCGGATCGGCGAAAAGACGGTTGTAGATGTCGCGCGGGTTGAATTCCTTGCCCATCGGCGACG
Source organism: Verrucomicrobiaceae bacterium (assembly GCA_015075365.1). Lineage (GTDB taxonomy): Bacteria > Verrucomicrobiota > Verrucomicrobiia > Verrucomicrobiales > Verrucomicrobiaceae > Prosthecobacter. The sequence continues at coordinate 112,188 of JABTUN010000001.1, read as the reverse complement.
CGGGCCCGCGCCAGGAGATGTTGGTCTCGTGCATGCTGCGGCTGTCGGAATCGCAGCCGAGTTCCAGCGACGGAAGCCGCGTGTCTTTGCCGACATGATTGGCGATGAGCTGGTCCACAGAAATGTCCGTGCAGTAGCCGCCGCGGTCTTTGTCATTGATCGGCGCGCTGCTCAGCCACGGCGCGGTACCGAGCGGATGTCCATTCGCGCCGACCTCGCCGTGGCGCGCATTGACGCCGCTGAGCACCAGCACATGCTGCTTCACGGGCGCGAGAGCGGCGAGCGTCTTGCCCGGCTCGTAATCCTCGCCCTCCGTTTTCGGCAGCCATTCATCGTGATTGACGCCGCCGGGCACGAACATGAAGACGGAGCGCAGCGGCGATGCCTTGGCTGGCGGCGCGGCCATGATCTCCAGCCATGGCAGCGCGAGCATGGAGCCCGCGCCACGCAGCAGCGTGCGGCGGGAGAGAGTGTGTTTGTGGAGGATGTTCATGAGTCGTCCGGTTTGGTTTTCAAGTAACGGAAGGCATGGCTCGTAATGATTTCCGTGATGAGCGTGGAGAAGCGATAGCCGTCGGCCTCGGCCTTCTTCACGATGCCTTGGATGGTGGCGATGTCGTAATACTGCACCGGCCGGCCGAGGGCGTAGGTGAAGAGGTGCTCCGTCAGGCAGCGCGTGAACTCGTTCCGCTTCGGTCCGCGCAGCATGTCTTTCAAACCGACGGGGCCGTTGAACTTCGTGCCGTCCTTCAACATGCCGGCCGGATCAATCGCCGCGCCGCCTTCGTTGTCGCGCCACACGCCGATGGCGTCGTAGTTCTCCAAAGCGAACCCCGGCGGATCGATGCGCGCATGACACGAGGCACAGGTGGCGTCCGCGCTGTGACGCGCGAGTTTTTCGCGAATCGGCAGGCCGCCTTGCACAACGGGAGTCGCGTCGAGATTCGGCACGTTCGGCAGCGGAGGCGGCAGTGTCTGGCCCAGCACGCATTCCAACAGCCACTTGCCGCGCTTGATGGGATTGGTGTGCGTGGGGTTCGAGTTCACCATCAGCGTGGCTCCGGCGGTGATGACGCCGCCGCGACGACGATCCGTGATCGGATAACGCAGCCATTCCGCGCTGTTCGGTTTCGCAACGCCCGGTGCGAGCTGGTTTTCGATGCCATACACCCCGCACAGTGTGAGATTCAGCCAGGTGAAGTCCGGATCGACGAGATCGAGCACGCTGCGGTCCTCCGCCATCACGGTGGCAAAAAGCAGCAGCACCTCGGAGGCGAGCGCTTCGTTGAAATTCTTCAGCCGGTTGTTGAACGCGCCGAGCACGGACGGATCCGGCGCGTGGCTGCTGATGTTCTGGATGCGCAGCCATTGCAGGGAGAAATCCCGGATGAACTCCTCCGCGCGCGGATCACGCAGCATCCGGCGCGCCTGCGCTGCCAGCACCGCGGGATCGCGCAGCCTGCCTTCATCCGCCGCGTAGTTCAGCTCGCGATCTGGAATCGTGTCCCAAAGAAAATACGAGAGCCGCGCGGCCAGTTCGTGATCCGTCAGCGGCCGCACGCTGTCCTTTTCCTCGCTGGCGACGCCAGATTCGAGGCGGAACAGGAATTGCGGCGCCACCAGGATCGCCTGTAGCGCCACTGAGATCGCTTTCGTGCGATCTTCGCCGTTCTTGATCGCCAGATCATAAAAACCCGTGTAGCGCGCGAGTTCCTGCTCATCTGGCGGACGACGAAAGGCGCGTTTCAGCGCATCGGCGATGATCCAGCGGTCAGTCTCGGCCGAATCGCCGCCACGTTGCTGCCGTCCCGTGCGACGTAGAAACGCCTGCTGGATGTCCTCGCGCGCGGTGAGTTTCTGCGCCGCGTCGAGGTATTTCTCCATCAGGAACGGCGGCAGGCTCAACGACTCCGCCAGCGAGTCAAAGCCATGCGTCGCGGCATCGGGCGGCAGATGCACCAGCGGCTCCTGAAACTGGCGGTGCAGGACAAACCGCACCATCCGCGGCATGCCTCCGCCGTTGCGATCCAGGTTGTAAAATGTCGTGCGCCGCTGCACGCCGAACAGATCGGCCACCGTGGCATTGTATTGCACCGCCGTGAGCCTGCGCGGCGGCACATGGCCCGGATCAGGCGTTCCGCCCGCCACCGGTCGCGCCAGCACCTGCTCGATCCAGTCCGTCAACGCCAGCCGTTGCGCCTCCGACGGCTGCTCCTCCTCCGGCGGCGGCATCTCGCGGTTGTGCAGCATCTCCCACACGCGTTTCCACACCTTGCGCCCGGATAAAACCGCCGTTTCAGAGTCGAACAGGGCCAGATTCAGCTCGCCCTCGTGCTTCTTCTCGTTGTGGCAGTCGATGCAGTAGGTCTTGAGCGTCGGTAGCAGCGATTCGGAGAAATCCTGTGCCTGCGCTCTAATGGCACAGGCGAGCATCAGGATGGCGATGCGTTTCATGTCCGCAGAACGTTATCTGCGGCCGGTTTCCATCTCAAAACGTGGCGGCTTCCAGCCACCCGATGCGTCGGCGCAGCTTTTCTTGACGGTCCGCGTCCGGATTCGGATACAGGATCGGATACCAGGCCGTGATCACCGCCGCGCGGGCGACGAGGCACTGCTGGAGTGCTCGTTCATCCACAGGGCCGTAGGATTCGCGAATTGCGGTCACCGTGGCGTGATCCTCGTCGAGAATCTGCGCGTTCCAGATGATCGAGGCCACGTCCCATTCCACCGGACCTGCGAATGTGTCCTCCCAATCCGTCCAAAGCAGTCCACGCGTCGTGTTCATGAGATTTCCAGCATGCGCGTCACCATGGAGCGGCTGCTGCGGATACACGTCGAGCACTTCGAGCGAGGCTTGGAGATGCTTTCGCAGCATTTCCTGCGTGGAGGCCGGAAACAGCTCGCGTGAGTCCAGAATGGCGAGGCTTTCCGAGATGATCGCGAGGCGTGGCAGCGGTTGCGGGAAGGTTTTCATCACCTCGTGGCACTTTTTGAGCGTGAGACCGATTTCGTGTGGATCAGGCTCCGCGTCGATGCGGGTGACGAATTCCCAAAAGTTCAGCGGATAGCCCAGATGCTCGTGCGGGCCGGGTGGGAGGCCGGAATGCAGCGGAATGACCGGCGCGCCGTTTTCCGTGAGGTGCTGCGCGATGGCGTTTTCCCGCGCAAACCACTCCGTGCCCTGCCGCGGCCCGTCGCGATCCTGCACCACACGCGCGACGAGCGTCTCCGTGAGCCGCAGCACCAGCGTGCTGCCGTTTTGCAGGATGTCACAGCGGTTCGGAGTGATGCCGTGCGCGAGCGCGGTCTCCGTGGCGGCGCGGATGGCGGTTTCAGTGGCGTGCATTCGTCGAAATGGCCGCTACTCGACCGCCGCGCAACTCCGCACGCGCGCGCCATCCTCCCGTGCGATCCATTTCACCCGCCAGCCGGCGATTTCCGTCGCGTAGAGGCGGTCTGGTTCGTCGTGATAAGCCGGTTGCGGTTGCAGGGCCAGTGTTTGGTCGATGATGAGCTTCACTCCGGCAGGAACGGCGCTTTCACATTCCCAAATGACCGGGACACGCGGCGGAGTCTGGTCCGCAAAGCCGCTGCGGGCATCTGGCAGGCTGTCAGCGTAGCGGATGTAGGGTTTGATGTCGAAAACAGGCGTGCCATCGACCAGATCGACACCAGAGACGAACAATCGCGGCGCTGCGTCACCTTCGAGGTCCACTCGATCGAGCTTCACGACGCTCAAGGTGAGGCGATTCGGCCGGAACGGCGACCGCGTGGCAAAAACACCGCGTTTCTCGTTCCCGCCGAGCCTTGGCGGCCGCACGGTCAAGGACGCCGGTTCGTCATTCACGAGGTGAAACTGCGTGATGAGCCACAGATGGCTGAATTCCTCGATGCCGCGCACCGCCTCAATCCGGCGGTAGGCCGGCTCAAACTCGATCACGCCCCAGGCCGCGGGAACAAGACCTGATTGACGCGGCACGCCGAACTTGTCCGTGTAGCAGGTGCGCAGCGTGGCGATGACATTCAGCGCATGCATGGCCTGCGGCGGTCATTTCCCCTCCAGCGCCTGCTCGAGGGCGCGCCAGGCGAGCATGGCGCATTTGACGCGCTGGGGGAATTTTTGCACGCCTTCAAGGAGCGTGAGTTCGCCGAGCGCATCCTCGTCCTGCGGCTTTCCATCGCCCATGACGACGCGGCGGAAGTCTTCACGCATGGAGGCAGCCTCGGTGGTGGAGCGGCCCTTGACCTTCACGGTCATCATGGAGGCGCTGGCCTGGCTGATGGCGCAGCCCTGGCCGGTGAATTTGACATCCTCGATCCGGTTCTGGCCGTCGAGGCGCACCCACAGGTCGATCTCATCGCCGCAGGAGGGATTGTCGCCGTGCGCGTGCAGGCAGGGCGGCGGGATCTCGCCTTGATTGCGCGGTTTGCGCGAGTGGTCGAGGATCACCTGCTGGTAGAGATCGCGGAGTTCTTCGGGGGACATGACGCGGGTCGGAAAGCGCAGGGCGCGTAGGGCTTCAAGCAAAGAATTTCCGCGCGGCGGCAAGGACCTCCGCGAGGCGGTCGATCTCCTCCGGCGTGTTGTAGAGGTAAAAACTGGCGCGTGTGGTGCCTGGCACCTGGAATCGCTTCATGAGCGGCTGCGTGCAATGATGGCCGCCGCGCATGGCGATGCCGTGGCTGTTGGCGAATTCGACCAGATCATGCGGATGCGCCCATTCGGCGTGAAAGGCGACGAGCGAGCCGCGCGGGCCGGATTTGGGGCCCAAAATGCGGATGCCGGGGATTTCATCGAGCCGCGTCAGGGCCCGCGAAGCGAGTTCAAGGCCGTGTTTTTCGATGTTTTCGAGGCCGACGGCCTGCAAGTAGTCGATGGCGGCGCCCAGGCCGATCACACCAGCGATGTCCGGCGTGCCTGCTTCGAAGCGCGCAGGCGGGGGCTTGTAAGTGCTGGCCTCCAGGCGCACCTGGAGGATCATCTCGCCGCCGCCGTGCCAGGGCGGCATGCTTTCGAGCAGCGAGTAGCGTCCGTAGAGAACGCCGATGCCGGTGGGGGCGCAGATCTTGTGTCCAGAGAAGACCAGGAAGTCACAGCCGATGTCCGCGATATTCAGCGGCACATGGCCGGTGCTCTGGGCGGCATCGACGAGGGTCACCGCGCCGGTTTTTTTCGCCCGGGCGACCATCTCACGCACCGGATTGATCGTGCCAAGGGAGTTGGAGATGTGGACGATGGAGAGGAGCCGGACCTCCGGTGTGAGCAGCTTTTCAAAGGCGTCCATGTCGAGCGTGCCGTCGTCGAGCACGGGGATGTGCCGCAGTGTGGCGCCGGTGCGCTGCGCGGCGAGCTGCCAGGGCACAAGGCCGCTGTGATGCTCCATGGAGGATGTGAGGATGACATCGCCGGGCTTCAGGTTGGCGCAGGCCCAGCTGTTGGCGACGAGGTTGATGCCCTCCGTGGTGCCGCGGGTGAAGATGATCTCATCTTCCGAGGCCGCGCCGATGAAGCGGGCCACCTTGCCACGCACGGATTCGAAGGCGTCGGTGGCACGGTTGCTCAGTTCGTGCAGCGCGCGGTGGACATTGGCGTTGTCGCGCTCATAAAAGCGCACGAGGGAGTCGATGACGGCGCGAGGCTTCTGGGAGGAGGCCGCGCTGTCGAGATAGACGAGCGGGTGGCCGTTCACCTGCTGGTCGAGGATGGGGAAATCAGAGCGGATGCGCTGCCAGTCCATGATGATGCGTTCCATTTAGCGTGCCGCCACGCCCTGGCGGGGGCGGGGGGCGTTTGTGACCCAGTTCATCCGTCCGTCGAACTCCGGCGCGTGATCGATCTGCCTGGCGCGGGATTCGATGCCCAGGGCACCGGGCTTTGATCCGCCCGTTTTATTTTCGACCAGCAGCAGCGGCCACAGGCGCGCGGCCGTGTTCACCGCACTGGCGATGAGCTGGCAGCTGCTCAGGGCGAAGGGCAGCGTGATGGACAGAATGAAGAAGGACGCACGGGGCATGCACCCGTCTGTATCATGCCGTGGCACCTGATGCAAGGACCGCCCCCTGGCGGGGAATGCTCCGTCTGCGGAGATCCGCCGGCAGTCACACCCCAGGCGCCTCCATGAGCGGCGCGAGCAACTGGTCCTCTGACACCAGGCCCACGGGACGGTTCTGGGCGTCCATCACCACGGCCATGCGGCGGCCGAGCTTGCGCAGACGCTGGAGTGTTCGCAGCGCGGGATCCTCCGCGTGGACGGTATCGAGCGTGCGCATGTGCTGCCGCACCAGGCGGTCCGGGGGCAGGGCAGGGGGCAGTTCGTTCGCGTCGAGCACGCCGATGAACGCTCCATCATCCCCAAGCACCGGCAGCAGCGCGGACTGCTGCTCCCGTGCGACGATGAGAGCCGCGGCGACAGGCAGATCCGCCGGCAGGGCCACGCTGCGGTTCAGCGGCGTCATGACATCACCTGTCTTGCGCCGCTGGTAGTCGAGGATGTTGGTGATGATCCGAGTGGCAAAGGGGGAAAGCTGCTGTTCCGCGGCGAGATCCACGGCGAGCGCCTTCAAGTCCAGACGGCCTTGGGAGCCCTGACCGCCGGTTTCCGCGGCCAGCGGTGCATCCAGCTCCGGAGAGGAACGGGGCTTGATGAAGGCGCGGAACAAGGGGCGCGCGAGGCCCACCACATGCAGCAGCGGCGCCACGCGGCGCATCGAGCGCCATGGAAAACGGCGGAAAAGCTTTTTCGGCAGCACCTCCAGCCCCACTAGGAACAAGGGCAGCGCCACGACAAAGGTCACCGCCACCTGCTCGACGGACGCGTGGCGGATCAACGGCAGCGCCACGAGCAGGAATCCGGTGAGATTGACGATATGATTCGCCACGGTGACACAGCCCAGCAGTGCCTCACGGTCCTCGATCAAGGGCAGCAGCCCGCGTGCGCGCCGGTCTCCAGCCCCGGCGGCGTGGCGCACCCGCACGCGGCTGACCGCTGTCACAGCGCTCTCCAGCCCTGAGAGCAGGAAGGAAAGCAGAAAGCAGACGCTGATGAGGAGCCAGAACATGATCGGATCAGAGGGGGAGGCGCTGGATGGAGGGACGGATCATTCTTTACCGGCCTCCTGCTCCTGGTGGCGCGCGGGGAGGCGCAGTTCGAGTTCCAAAATGCGCGCGCGTACCACGCGGCGCACCTTCACATCCGCCCCGGCGATGGGGAGGCGCTCACCCGCCTTCGGAATGTGGCCGAGCTGGGTGAAAACAAGGCCGCCGATCGTATCGATGGCCGTTTCCTCGATCTCGAGGCCCAGTTCGTCACGAAGATGGTCGAGACGCGTGCCACCGTCGAGCAGGTAGCGGCCGTGGCCCAGTTCACGGATCTCGGTGGCCTCACCGTGCCAGGGAGCCGCGTCATAGAGCAGCCAGTCGGCGATTTCCCGGCGGGTGATCATGCCCTCGAGGCCGCCATACTCGTCCACGATGATCAGGGGCAGGGGGCTGTTCTGGAGATGCTGGCCCAGCGCCTCCAGCACCGGCATGGTTTCAGGCACAAAGGCCGGTGTGCGCAGCAGGGAACGCCACGCGGGGCGTCCGGCCAGCTTCCACCCGGAGGCGTCGATGATGCCTAGCACGCTGTCCGGCGTTTCCCCGTAAATGACCACGAAACGCCCGGCGGAGCGCTCCAGCACGGCCTGCACGCGTGTGTCGCTGTCCTCAGCGCTGACCAGAGCCAGGTCCACGCGAGGGATCATGCAGTCGCGCACGGTCAGGTCCTCGATATCGAGCGCTTCGAGGATCATGGCGCCTTCGTCTTCGTTCAGCAGGCCCTGCTCCTGGCGCATCTCCACCAGCGTTTCGAATTCGTCCCGCGTGACCCGCAGGCGCGTTTTGACATGATGCGGCACCAGCTTGCGCAGGAGCAGGTCCGCCATGCGCTCTGTGAAGGCTGTCAGGGGATCGAGGAGGACGCGCAGCGGGTGCAGCAGCCGCAGGCTGGCCAGCAGCACGCCGGACGGCGAACGCACGGCAAAGAATTTCGGAACGATGTCACCCAAGATCACGGTGGCGGTAAAAAGCAGGGAGGATGCCAGCCAGGGATTCCAGCCCAGCAACTTCAACGGCCCGGTCACAATCCACACGCCCAATGTGGCGAGCGCGAGGTTCAGCGCCGCGGACAAAACCAGCGTGCGGTGCAGTTGACGGAAGGGGTTTGAGGTGATCTCCCGCAACCGCTCCGCCACCGCGCCCTCACCTGCCGCGAGCAGCTCTTTCTCAAGATCCCGCGCGCTGTGGATCGCCGTCTCCGCCGCTGAAATGACTGCCAGTAGCGCCAGAAGCGAGATGAAGAGGGCGAGCGCGACAATGAGAGCGGTCATGGCGGTGGCCTCGTCTCGTCACGGTGTCTCCGGCAGGTAGGCAGCGGCCAGATCGACCTGAAAACGCCATGAGATGACCTCCGCCGGCAGGCTGGCCTCCCGCTGAAAACTCAGGCTCACCACGCACTCTTCCCGGCGGATTTTGTATGGCATCTGGAAGCGCACAATCATCGACTGCGGATCATAATGCACCGGTACAGTGCCAAGACCGCCCACTCGCAGCTTGATGCTTTCCGGCACCACGGTCCCCACATTCTTCAAATCCGCCTCGATGAGCGGCCGGCGCTCCTTGATGGTGGAATCGGGCGCGGGTGTGAGCTTCACGAGCTGCTCGCCCTTGTCGTTCTTTGCATCCGCCACGAGGAACTTGTTTGAGCCCACATCGCCGCGGCCGCGGAAGCTGGTGGCCAGTTTGAAGTTCGTATCGCTGTCTCCGTGGATGATGTAGCGTCCGAGCTTTCCGTTGGGGGTGTCCCAGTTGACCTTCTGGCCGTTCACCGTCACGAGGCTCTCGTAGCCGATCTGAAGGCCGGTGTTCATGATCTCGTCGTCAAACACGCCATAGGGATAGGCAAAGGAGGTCACCTTGACCTTCAGATTTTGTTCCAGGAACTCGCGGGAGTCCTTCAACTCCGCCAGGATCCACTGCTGGTAGTCCGCGTCCGTCTTCGCCGTGCGTGGCTTTTTCTTCAGGCTCTCATGGGACACGCTGTGGCTGCCGATTTCACAGCCATGCTGCATCATTTCACGGATCTGCTCCCAGCCCAGCGAGCGTCCGCCGATGTTCACATACTTTTTGTAAAGATAGACCGTGAACGGGAAGCCGAGCTCCTTGAGAACCGGAAATGCGTGCTCGTAAACGCCTTCCCATCCGTCGTCGAAGGTGATCACGATGGACTCCTGCGGGATGTTCTTCTCTCCGCGTTTCCAGGCCATCACATCCGCGAGCGGGATGACAGGGATGTTCGAATCCTTGATGGCCTGCATCTGCTCCCGGAATTTGCTCCCGGCGATCAGCATCGGGCTGCCGCCGCGGTCCCGCACATCGTGGTACCCCAGGATGGCCACGGTGGCGGATTTGTTCAGCTCAAAGGCTGGCGCGGCTGGGATTTCCGGCTCCGGGACCACCGCCTGGAGCATGCCGGGGTCCTGGAGCTTTTTTTCAATCAGCACCTGCTCCGGTGTCAGCGGCGGCTCGGCAGGTTTTTCCGGCGGCTTGGGCGGGATGGCGCCGCTTTTTTCCGCCAGGCGCTCCAGCTTGTCCTGGATGCGTTTGCAGCCCGGAGCCGCGCTTAGCGCGGCGAGAAGGAGAAAGGCGGTCAAAAGGCGGTTCATGGCGGATAAGACGGGCGGCGCGCCCTCTCATGATGGCAGCATTCTGCCCGGCATCAACAAAGGCGAGGGGTGGAGTGCCCAAGTTCGGCCCTTTGAGGGCGGTACGGGCGGGTCAGGCAACACGCCCGCAGCACTGCTTGTACTTTTTCCCGCTGCCGCAGGGGCAGGGATCGTTGCGGCCGACGTTTTGGAACTTGGGGGCGGGTTTGGTGCTGCGCTGCGGGATGATGAGCCGCGGCGTGCCATCATCGGGCGGTGTTTCCTCAGCCGTTGGCCTGTCACGGCGCTGCGGGGCCGTGTTTTCCTCTGCTCCACCTCCCGTGGCGGCGGCTTGGGCGGCCATCTGGGCCAGGAAGGCCTCAAACGCGGCGAGCTGTTGTGTGCTGCGGAATAGATTGCCGAGCACCTCGCTGTTGATGCTCGACATCAGGATGGAGAAGGCCGCAAACGCCTCCTGCTTGAACTCGACGAGCGGGTCTTTCTGGCCGTGTGTGCGCAGACTGACGCCTTCCTTGAGCGCGTCGAGCGCGTACAAATGCTCCTGCCACAGGCGGTCGATGGCGTTGAGGAGGATCATCTTTTCGATCTCCTGCAGCGCGGTGGGATTCCCACCCTGCACCTTCACATCGTAGGCATGAAGGATGCGCTCCTTGATGAACTGCACGTTCCCCTCGAAATCACGCGACTCAAAGGCCGCCTCCTCGGCCTTGAGGCCAATCGGGAAGGTCGAGTTGATCCAGTGCAGCAGGCCCTCGTGGTCCGGGGCCTCGTCCGCCTTTTCCTGAGGCAGGAATTCCCCCACGCGGTCGCGAATGCCCTTCTCGACAGCCTCGTTGATGAGGATGCGTGTGTCGTTGCTGGTCAGCACGTCGTTGCGCCACTCATACACCACTTCGCGCTGCTGGTTCATCACGTCGTCGTATTCGAGAACGCGCTTGCGCCAGACGTAGTTGCGCTGCTCGACGCGTTTCTGCGCGGTTTCGACACTCCGGTTCAGCCAGGGGTGCTGCAGTTCCTCCCCTTCCTTCATGCCAAAGCGCTCCATCATCTTCGTCATGCGCTCGGCGGCGCCGAAGTTGCGCATCAGATCGTCTTCAAAGCTGAGGAAGAACTTGCTCTCGCCCGGGTCGCCCTGGCGCGCACTGCGGCCGCGGAGCTGACGGTCCACACGGCGGCTCTCGTGCCGCTCCGTGCCCAAAACGAACAATCCGCCAAGTTCGGCCACGCCTTCACCGAGTTTGATGTCCGTTCCACGACCGGCCATGTTGGTGGAAATGGTCACCGCGCCCTTCAAACCCGCACGGGCCACGATTTCGGCCTCCTGGCGGTGGTATTTGGCATTGAGCACGTTGTGAGTGATCTTTTGCAGCTTCAGCATGCGGCTGAGCGTCTCGGACGCCTCGACGCTGGCCGTGCCGACAAGGATGGGCTGGCCTTTGGCATGAAGCTCCTTGATGAGTTCGATGACGGCGCTGAACTTTTCACGGCGCGTCTTGTAGATGCTGTCGTTCTGGTCTTTGCGCCTCACCGGACGGTTCGTCGGAATGGTGAGAACGTCGAGGCCGTAGATGTCGTGGAACTCCGCCGCGTCGGTTTCGGCTGTGCCGGTCATGCCGCCCAGCTTTTGATAAAGGCGGAAGTAGTTCTGAATCGTGATCGTAGCGAGCGTTTGCGTCTCCGCGTCGATGTGCACGCCTTCCTTGGCCTCGACGGCTTGATGGAGACCATCGCTCCAGCGGCGTCCGGGCATTTTGCGGCCCGTCTGCGCATCGACGATCATGACTTTGTTGTCCTCGACGACGTACTCGACGTCCTTTTCGTAGAGTGTGTAAGCGCGCAGTAGCTGGCTGATCTGGTGGATGCGCTGGCCTTGATGCGAAAGGCGGTCCTGCGTCTCGTTTTTCTTCTGAATCTTCTGCTGATCGCTCAGCGACGCGTCGCCATCGATCTCGCTGTAAATCGTGGCGATGTCCGGCAGCACGAAGGCGTCGGGATCGTCCGGATTGATGAAGGTGCGGCCCATTTCGCTCAGGTCGGCGTCGTGGTTCTTCTCCTCAATGAAGTAATAGAGCTCCTCCTTGAGTTTGAAGTACTCGACCTTCTGCGTGTCCTGGTAAAGCGCCAGCTCGGCCTTTTCCATCGCACGGCGCAGCTCCGGCTCCTCCATGCAGCGCATGAGCGCGCGGTTTTTCGGCTGTCCCAGATGCACTTGGAAGAGCTTCTTGCCCGCCAGCTCCATTTCGCCTTTCTCGGCCAGTTCCTTGGCCTCACTGACGATCTTGTTGCACAGCGTGGTCTGGCGGCGCACGAGCTGCTCGACGAGCGGCTTGTAGCGCTCGTAGTGATGCGAGGACTCGGCGACAGCGACCGGACCGCTGATGATCAGCGGGGTGCGAGCCTCGTCGATGAGGACGGAGTCCACTTCATCGACGATGGCAAAGTAGTGCCCGCGCTGCACCTGCTGGTCCTTGCTGGAGGCCATTCCATTGTCACGCAGGTAATCGAAGCCAAACTCGCTGTTCGTGCCGTAGGTTATGTCGCACTTGTACTGCTCGGCGCGGATGTGGCTGGGCTGGTCGTTCTGGATGCAGCCCACGGTGAGGCCAAGGAACTTGTAGAGGAAGCCCATCCACTCGCTGTCACGGCGGGCCAGGTAGTCGTTTACGGTGATCACATGCACGCCACGGCCCGTCAGGGCGTTCAGGAACACCGGCAGAGTGCCGACGAGCGTCTTGCCTTCGCCGGTGGCCATTTCCGCAATCATGCCACGATGGAGCGCGATGCCGCCGATCAACTGCACATCGAAATGCACCATGTTCCACTTCAGCGGCATGTCACACACCATGATCTCCTGTCCGCACAGGCGGCGCGCGGCGTTTTTCACCACCGCGTAGGCCGCTGGCAGGATTTCGTTGAGCATCCGCTGCTCGATCTCGCCGAATTTAGGCTGGATTTCATTCCATGCCTCGCGCGCGCGGTCGATGCGTGCTTTTTTGTCGTCCAGTGATGCGGAGGCCCACGCGGCGGGAGCGAGGTAATCATCCGCCAGCGAGCCAAAATGCGTCTTCAGCGCCGCGAAATACGGCGCGATGCCCTCCAGCGCCGCGTTGACCGCGCTTTCATCCGCGATGCGCAGGGCCACTCCACCGAGAAAGGGCGGCGTGTGAAAAGCGCGGAACTGCTCCTGCCACCCGGCCACCCGGTCACGCAGGGATTGCTCGCCCTCCTGCTGGAGCTGTTCCTCGATGCGATTGATCTCGGCGACGACGGGCTGGAGCTTGCGCACGGTGCGCTGGTTCTTTGAGCCGAGAATTTTCTTGATGATCCAATTGAACATGAGGGACGGGGGATTCGGGGGGGCGGAAGATGGAGCGGTCGGGGCGGGGCGCAAGGAAGGAAGCGGGCAACGCAACCCGCACCTGAACGGGATGGCCGGGCGTCAACAAGGACTTCGGCGGCATTTCCTGAATGAGAGGCGTTTCCCGGCGGCTCAACCTTCCTTCATCTCCTGCTCCATCCGTTCGCTGAGCCATTGCTTCATCATGCTCTGGTAGTTGAGGTAGCGCCGGCGTGCCACACGCTTGATGCGGCTGAGCATGCGCGGGTCGAAGCGCAGTGTGATCGTGGTGGACTCCCGCACATCACTGCGGTGAAGGGAGGACTGCATCAGGCGCGGCTCCAACTGATGGGCCTGCCAGAAGCGGGCCTCGGCCTCGTCAGAATCAAATGCGGGCACATCTTTCCAGGCGCGGACAAATGGGAGATATGGGGAGGTTTCTTGCATGGCAGCATGTGAATCAGATGTCCTCGGCCTTCTTGCGCTCAAAAAACTCCAGCTCGGCGGAGGTCATCAAGCGGGCAAAAAGGACCCGGTAACGTTTCCCATCAGTCCAGAAGACACTAAAAATGGGAGAGCCCTGGAGCGACTTGCCCAGATTGTAGTAACGTGCCTCGGAGCCGGACCCGAGATCATCGGGCATGAGCTTGAGGGCAAAGGGGTCTTCGAAGGATTCCTCAATGTCCTTGGGCGGCAGTTTGGAGAGGTCAAAAGCTGCGCCGATCCAGTCGAAGTCCATGCGGGTCGGTTGGGGGTTATTTCCGGTATTCGATCAGTTCTATCTCATAGCCCTCCGGGGCGTCAATGAAAGCGAAGACACCGCTGGAACTTGGTGTGGGTCCATCAGACAACGGGTAACCCTTGGCGGCGGCGTGGCGGGCAAACTCCTCAATGCTATCGACCTCAAAAGCGAGGTGAGTGAGGTCGGAGCAAAAGGAAACAGGCCCGCTGGCCGGGTAGGAGCAGATTTCGATGAGTTCGTGACTGTTGGGGGTCCTCAAGAAGACGAGTTCGGAACCGCGTGGCGACTTGTGGCGGCGGATTTCCTCAAGGCCGAGGACATCTTTGTAAAAGGATACCGTTTTTTCGAGGTCATTGACCCGGTAGCGGGTGTGAAGCAGCTTTTTTACTTGCATGGCAGGGTGGGGGCGGGCTTTTCGAGAATGATGCAGGATGAACGGGCTGTCGCGGGCTGAAACAAAAAACCCTGTTCCGCAGGTAAGCGGAACAGGGCCAGGAAGGTTTGAAAGATTACGGGGAGTTCGCTCCCGCGTTCAGTCCCACACCGTTGAGGGATTGGGCACCCTGGATCGGGGCAGGTGGCGGACCGGCATCATCGGGTCCCGGATCGGAAGGCGGACCACCAGGAGGAGGCGTGCCTCCGTCCCCCGGACCGGCACCAGCACCAGGGCCACCTGCACCAGGTGTGTAGCTGAAATTGCCGAAGCCACCGATGTTGATGCCTCCAACCTCAAATGCCGGAGGATTGAAATCGGGTTCCCAGCGCATGGCGATGTAGCGGGACTTCACGCTTTTGGCGGGCTTGGCTTTGATATATCCCAAGCCGCGTGTATCCTCGGCGCTGGCCACCGGCTCCTTCACGTTGAATTCCGCCGGGTCAAAGGCCAGACGGCCACGCCAGTCTTCCTTCTCCGGAAGTTGGTCGAAGGCGAACACTTCAAAACGAACCGGACGGGGGGAGTGAACCGAGCCGAACTCGTTCATGATGCGAAGCTGACCCATGTCGTAGATGATCGTGCGATAGCGCTCGTCTGACTCGGGGAAGGAGAACTTGTTGAACGCGGCAGCGCTGTCCACGCTGTTGGAAGGCTTGGGCGAGGCGTAAATGATACGGGCACCACCCACGCCGGCAAAGTTCACCGGCGAGCCAGATTTGCCATCAGCGGACTGCTTGACGGTGTAGTCACCGTCATTCTCGGCACCGAACATTTGGAAGTTGCGGATGCTCCCGCCTTTGGAGAGGGCAAATTCAATTTTGACGAACTTCACCTGCATTCCGGCAAAAGTGAAGGCCACCTCACGGTCCGAACTGGTGAACACTTTTTCATCAAGAACCGCCCAGCTCTTTTTGTCGGCACTTCCCGAGAGTGTGGCGCGCCCTTCAATTTCGTCATTCGTGAAAGTCGAACGGGAAACCATGATCGCCTTGCCAAGGTTGATCACCGCGTTGCTGTTACCGGCACCGATGTCCGCATGGTCCACGACGTCGGCGGAAAGCAGGGCATTCACGCGACCGATGCCGTTGGAACTGTCGATAGTTGCGCTGCTATTGATCCCTTTGATGCCTGCTTCCACCGGGCGCTTGTCAACAGAGGGAAAGCGCTGCCATTTGGCTTCGACGGAAGATGCGGCAGCGAGGCCTGCGATCAGGATGAGTAGGGGTGTTGGCTTCATGAGAATCTGTGGAGGACGCGATTTGGAATGCGTTGGACGTTCAGGGAGTGGTCGAAGTTCGTTAATTTGTGATTTTGATCAGCGAAGTTCATCACATTTGAGTTGGCGTGTAAATAGAATTTTCTGGCACAAATCTGCACAAATTCAGTTTGATTGGCTGTAATAACCATATTATTTAGATGCATGAAATGTCCGCGCTGCCGCTGTGCTGTCCAATCTGGCATCGAATTTTGCCGGGAATGTGGTTTTTCGGCAGCCACGCTTCAGGCTTACCTAGGAGGCCAATGGGTGAGGCTGGAACGAATCACGGATGCGGCGCACTGCCTTCGATTGGAGGCCATCCGGCACCTGGAGGTTGTGCTGGATGACTTTGAGCGAGGCTTTCCCCAGGCGTTCTTCGCGGTTTATCTGGGCGTGCTTCCCAATGGGCTGAGTGTGGGGGAGCTTGGGTTCTGGTTGCTCAACCAAGGCGCGTTCAACACGCCTCAGGTGGCGAAGCGCAACGACTTTGGGACCATTCTAGTGCTGGACCCGTCCACCGGTGCCGCTGCAGTCACCTTTGGCTACGCCATTGAAGAATACTTTACTGCACGGAATTTTGCCGGCGTGCTCAAACGAGCAAGAGACCAAGTACGGCACCAGGATCCTGCGGGCATGGTCGAAACCCTTGTGGCAGGCGTTTCCAGCATCCTGCGCCGCCAGGCACGACTCGTTCGCTGGGTTCCTGATTTGACCGAAGGGGCCTCCATACGGGTTCAGCCGCTAAAGGGCGGGCACCGCGCCACTGTAAAGCCCACGCAGGCCCTGGTGTCCGGAATGCACAGCCCTCACCCGTTTGATGGATCATGAGTGTCTTTCCCATCCGGCTCTTTTTGGTGTGGTTCGCGGGTACGTGCCTCTGTGCGGCAGAGGATGAACTCCCGCTGCCACGCTGGACGGAGGAGGAACTACGGGCTTTTCGGGATGCAGGGGGGCATCCGCACATTGAGCCGCTGCTGCCCGAGGTGCCTGCGTATCTGGGGAGGGCCGACGGCCTGCTTCATGCCGGCCCGCGGCTTGACGACCTGCCAACCGAACTGAGCGGCGAGATCTCCGCGCGCCTGCGTGTCGAGGATCTACGCCGCTTTTTGCCAGACGGGCCGGTCAAGCCTGGTGGTGCTGAACACGCCGTGCCGACCGCGTTTGCCACTCTTGAGGAACTGGGGCCTGAGTTTCTTCTCGCTGCCTGTGAGGCTTCAAGAACGGAATACTTGATCGATCCGGATGTGCTCGTGCCGGAGATGGCTCACCTTCAGATTCTGCGTCTCCTGGAATTTCATGCGCGTGACGCGCGCATCCGCCTCCACATCCTGGTCATTCCACGCCATGCGAAACTGCCAGCGGAGCCCAATGTCGAAAAAATCGCCTCCGGCAGCCTGGCCCGGGATGAATCCTGCCTGCTGGTCTATCCTTTGGGCGAGCCATGGCGCGCCAGGCTCTTTTTGAGCCGTTCGGTGTTCGACCAGACAAGTACACGGTTTCTGACGGAAACAGCCGGGGCGTGTCTGGGCAGAAGTCTGGAGAGCAGCGATCCCTTTGACCAGCTCCACGGCTATGGTGTCGAATTGTCCACACGTCTGTTTTGGCTTCAAAAAGCTCTTGGGAAAAAAAACTCGTCCGCCGGACGGCCGCAAACACTTGCGGAGTTCTCGTCGGCAGCAGGCACCAGCACGGTTGCTTCTCCTGATGACAACGTGCGATCCGGTCTCTGGCAGTTTGCTATTTGGATTCTGCCTGGAGTTCTCGCAATTTTGCTCTTCGGTTGGAAAAGCCGTCACTGGCAGGGCTGGAAGCATCGGCAGGCGTGCAGGCGGATGTGGCTGTTGCCAGATATCGAGCCTAAGGCGCGCCTAGGAGGGGAGTTTACCGGTGGAGGCGGGTTTGAGATTTGATGACAACCGTCTTTGGGCCAAAAACTACAAAATCTCGCTGATTGAAAAAGTTCAGTTTGTCGAAATCAATCAAATGAGCCATATTTGTTGGAATTTCTTTGGCCCTCGGGATGAACCCTGATGTTATCCAGTTTGAGTGTGCGGCCTGCCGCACCCTGCTCACCGTTCCCGCTCATCTTGCGGGGGTCAGCGGACCATGTCCTACCTGCGGGCAGACAGTCACTTCCCCGACTCCTTCCGCGAACGCCTTTTTCACCCCGGCACCTCCGCAGATGCCCATGATGCAGGCACCGCCGCCTGCTCCCCAGTGGAATCTGCCGCCTGAGGCACCCCAAATGCAGCCCCCCCAGGCGATGCAAGGCATGCCCGCCCCTGGACATACAATGCCGGGTTTGGGGCAGACACTGATGGGGGGGATGATTCCCGGCGGTGAGGCCCCTCCTCCTGGTGTTCCCGGCGGTCTGCCACCGCGCCGCGCTCCCGGGCAATCTCCACTGACCGGTCAGTTGCCCAGTTCGCCACCTCCGATGGCGGCCCCTGCTCAGGCGGCCTGGAGCCAGCCTCCTCCCGGCCATCCTGGCGGCATGCTGCCTCCCCAGTCCCAGCCGGCATCGGGTGCTTTGGGCGCGTCCCAGTCCCGTCTCATCCCGGGAGCGCCCACTCTTCCTTCTGTCATGCCTGTGCAGCAGGCTGCCGCGGGCACACTGCCGCCTTCGTCATTGTTCGCACGGGAAACGCCCCCGGCACCGGTTACTCCGCCGACCCAGTTTATATCCTCAGGGCCGGCCACGCAGGGAATACCCTCGCTGAATCTCGGCGTGGCGCTCGGTGACTCCGCTGGCGCGCCCGGTCTCGCGTCGCCGCTGCCTCGCGGCCGCAATATAGCCGCCCTGCGGGCTCCCCGTGGCACCAATTTTATCCGCCTCGCCATTGCCGCTCTTTTTCTGCTCGGCTTCCTCGGGCTGGCGGGGTTCTTTTTGAAGGACACCATCATGGGCCTGGTGGGAGTGGATGATCCCGGTTCCGATGTGCCAGTGGCACCGGTCCTGCCGCAGCCGAATGCGCCAGGCAGCATTGAGGCACCTCACAGCCTGGGCGTTGTCCCCCCAGCTCCAGAAGCGGGAGCCGTGACACCGCCCTCGAACTCTGGAAATCAAGGCATGATGGTGACTGCGGAACCTCATGTCCCGGTAATACAGGGCACAGGTCTTGGCTCGGCCCCTGTTCAGCCCTTGGAGTCCGTTCCTCCCCGTGCGCAGCCGGCCACAGACGCCGAAATCCAGGCAATGACCGGGACCGGCGGTCAGACCACGGCGGCCACCGCTTCCACGGCTGCTCCTGCTACGCCCGCCGCACCTGAAAACAAGCTCCTGGAGGTCGCCTCCAAGCCTGATGGCATGGAACCGCGGCCTCAGAACGTGGCCACCGCGCCAGGCTCTTTCGACCGCCCCGACAGCGCTGCGGCGCCGACCACTGACGAGGGCATCCCTCCCAAGGCCATGCCGGCCTTGGACGCCCTCAAGGCATTCCTCAATGCCTCCACCGTCAGTGAACGTTCCAAGCTCACCCTCGGGGCAGATGTCATGCGTCCCCTCATGGAGCGCTACTACAGCAAAATGTCCGACGGCCCCGTCTCCGTCGATCACATCAGTTTCAGTAATTTTGACGACAAGCCGGATCTGGGCACCGGGGCGCATTGCATCTTCCGCCTGGAGAGCAAAATCTGGGAATATCCAGTCCCGGTCATGATGGAGAAGCAGGCGGATGGTTGGAAGGTGGACTGGCTGACCTTCATCGAGCTCAAGGACCGCAAGCTGGAGGAGTTTTTCAAAGGTTACCATGAAGGCCGCTTCATGTTTCATGTGGGCATCTTCCGGCAGCACTATTTTGACGACGCGGTGCCAAATCGCGACCAAAAGGACTGCTTCAGCGTTGGCCTGGAGCGCCCCAATCCCTTCCGGGCACCTGTTTTCCTGTCAAAGGAATCGCCGCTCGCGCAGCAGCTCCGGGAGCGTCTGCCCTGGGAGGTTCATGTCTGGGCCATCGTCGAGCTTGAGTGGAAAAAACTCGGCTCTCAGCAGTGGGTGGAGCTCGTCTCCATGCCGCAGATGCATTGGTATTCAGTTCCCGCGCAGCCCAAGGCCAAGCCTGTCTCCGCGCCCGAGCAGCCCTCCTCTTTACCCGCCGAACCCGTGCCGCCTCCGCTCGGCAACGCTGCGGCGGGCAGCCCGCCCAAGGCAGCGCCCGTCACGGAGGAGAAATTCCCGCCCGGCATCCGCCGCTCACCCGCCACCGGCGGTCGTTGAGCGTGCTTGTCACACGTCTTCGGAAGGCCGGAGTTCCTCAGTTTCCGAGGAAGGAATCCCCCTTTACCACCGTCCCGTCGCGCAGCACCACGGAAAAGGTGCCTCCGTTGGACTTCGCCAGCCGGTCCATGTCCGCCGCCGCGTCCGTCTCCATCATCACGCTGGTGTGGATCACCGTCTGCGGTCGCACCCGCTTGTTTTCATTCGTCACGATGTCCACCCAGCCCATCTCGTCGCTGCGCTGGCCGTCCGTCATGAAAAAGATCACATCCGGCTTCGGATTGCCTTTCAGCGCCATTAGCAAGCCCGCCCCCCAGTTTGTCCCCCCGGGGTTGTCCGCCTCCTCCACAATCTTCCGGCTGTCGCTCAAATTAAAGCCGTTCGCCAGCAGGTAGGCGTAAGTGGGGATTTTCGCCGACTTGTATTCCTCGGGTGTGATCGTCCAGCGGAACTTCTCATACGCCGCTGAGCGCTTCGGATCGATCGTGTTGTGCGGCCAGGCGAAGTCGGAGAAAAACAGGATCTGATACTGCGTGCCCGGCGGGATGCGGGACAGGCTCTTCACCAACTCCTTTTTCAAAACCTCGAATCGCGTTACTCCTCCCTCGCCCGTGGCAGACATGGACGCGCTCACGTCGCACACAAACACCACCCGGCGCCCGAACGCCGTCTGCCCCAGGAAGCTGAACATGCCGCCGCGGCCCATCCCTGCGCCGAATCCGCCTCCCGCACCGCCCATCCCCATCCCGCCTCCCGCCGGGCCGATGCTGCCCAGCTTGCCCAGGCTCATGCGCTCGGTGGTGCTCAGGTCCAGGGAGTCCATGTCCATCTCCGGCAATTGGATCTCGCTGGCCATCGACTGCACGGTCACCCGCCGCAGTTGGGGCTTGCTCTTGAGCCACGGGTTCTTCTTCTGCTGCACCTTGTGCTCCAGCGCCTCGCTGGCCGCCTTTCCGGCGGGGCTGCCACCTGGCAGGAAGTCCACCTGCTTGTCGATCGCTTGGGAAATGCCGATCAAGGTCGCCAGAATCAATAGCGCCAGGTGGATCGCCACGCTCCAGCCCAGCGACCCCAGCCCGACCTTCTCCTTCAACTTCTGCCAGTAGCGTCGGCGCAGTTCGTC
Source organism: Verrucomicrobiaceae bacterium (assembly GCA_015075365.1). Lineage (GTDB taxonomy): Bacteria > Verrucomicrobiota > Verrucomicrobiia > Verrucomicrobiales > Verrucomicrobiaceae > Prosthecobacter. The sequence goes on along the minus strand of JABTUN010000001.1, from coordinate 91,374 downwards.
CGCGGTCAGTGGCTCCTCGGGAGGTGGTTTAGGCACCTCCACAGGCTCGTGGTGCTCCTCAGCGGCAGGAGGGCCGCCGGTCCCGGTGTTTCGCCCGGTCGTGTCAGGATGTTCCGGCGCGGATTTTGGGGAAAGCCGCACTGGCGGCGTCTCCAAGACGCGGTTCCTTTCCGTGCGCACGGTTTCACGGAGCGGACGGGCGGGTGAGACGACGATTTCAGCGGCATCGTCCTGTTCCTGGGCCGGTTTATGGAAATCCGGGGCTGTCGCGACTTCCAAAAACGCGTCCGCGTCCATCATCGGCTCCGTTTCAGTCAAGTGCGGCGTTTCCAGATGCTGTTCAGTCTCGACCTCCGGCTGGTGGAAAGCGGCGGTCGTCTCCACATCCGGCGCGGGCTCCGGTTCTGCCGGAGGCATCACCTCCGGGGCATGCTCCGGCTCGGCAGGTGCCTGCGTTACGGAATCCGCCTCCGTTTCTGGCTGCTGCTGTTGTTGTTTGGTCGCTTGATGTGCATGCCAGACAGCGTCCCGGTCGATGAGATCATCGTCCTCCAAATCCGCCACGGTGGGCAGGGCGCTCAAATCGATGTCATGGCGTGCGGGGCGGCTCATTCAGGGGGCGGGGGCGACTGTCGGGGGAAACCGCCGCGGTTCAAGGGAGTTCCTCGTCCGCGACACGATGATCCCGGCCGTCCATTGACCACGATCCAAGACAGATGCTTCTTGGAGGAATTCACTCCATCTCCGCCAGAGTGCCGCGTGTCACGCCGAGCTGGCTTTGGGCTTTCAGATCACGCCAGATGTCATGCTCGTCGCGTTCCCCGGTCATCAGTTCCTGGTAGGTGCGTAGAATCTCGGCGGACTCCGCCTTGTCTTCCTCCAGCAACTCCACGCGGAAGCAGCGCAGGCCGTGCTCCCGCAATTCGGAGAAAAATTGAGCGCCCGTCTGCGCCACGGCGTTGAACAGCGTGTTCCGGCAGCCCACGTCCGCCTTCAGCGGGTGCGCCATGCCCACGCGGTCGCGCAGATGCACGCGATGGCGGTCGCAGGGCCTGCCGCAGTTGGTGAAATCCGTCCCCTCGCTCAAGAACGCCGCGAAGGCGCAGTGCTCCATGTGAAACATCGGCATGTGCTGGTGCAACGTCAGCTCGAACCACGCCGGCGGTGCGGCGGCCAGCAGATCGACGACCTGCTCGATGTTCAGGTCATAGCTGATCGTGAGACGTTCCAGGCCGGTTTGCTTCAAGATCTGCGCCGTGAGCGGATTCGCCACGTTGAGTGAAAAATCCCCCGTGATCGGGATTCCCGCGTCTTGGAAAAAAGAGATCGCACCCAGGTTGCGAATCAGCACGCCATGTGGCTCCGCCCGCTGAATCAGCTTGAAGAAGCCAGCCTCCCCCGACTTCTGGATGCGCGGCGTCGCCAGCCACACCTGCGACGTGTCGCTGCCGGCCTTGATGTGCCTAACCAGGTCTGCGTACAGCCGGATGTCCTCGAAGTCGAGGTACAGTCGCGAAATGCCCGCTTCGAGCGCCGCGTCGATTTGATTCCGCGTGCGGCACAGGGCGAATAATTCCGGATTTCGGATTCCTGAGTCATGATCCGGTTCTCGCACGGACGCCAGCATGCTTTCGAGTTTGGTGACAGGCTCCTTCGTCGAAATGGAATCAGGAATCAGGACTTTAAGATCTTGAATCAAATCCCGCCTCATCCTGTTCAGCTCGCTCACCGGCAAAATGACATCGCCTTCGACCTCGAAGCGCACCTCGCCGAGTTCGAATTCCGTGCCGCCGAGGCGGGAGAACTGATCGCAAAAGCTCTCGCGGGTCAGCGGACGCTTCATTGCTGTCTGCAACGGCATCGCCGAGTTCACGACGAGATCGCCGCACTTCACCCGGAGAGGCACGCCCGCTCTGCCCGTGACGTGGATGTCGAGCCTCGTCTGCTTTCGGATCGGAATCTCGCCCTCAAACGACTGCCGCAGCGCGCGATTGAGCGCGGGATCGCTCGTCTTGAACACCCGCGTGCCGATGGGGATGGCCTCCATGCGGAGATGACCATGGCGGAAGCTCAACCGGCTGCCGCGAATCTCGTAAATGCTGCCGCCCTGCTCGTCATTCGTATCTTTGAGGTTCTCAAACACGACGCCATCGCCCGGTTTCATGGCGAGGCGCAGTTCATCCAGCTCCAGCGTGTCCGCGCCGAGGATACGCGTCACCGCGCCGACATACGGGCCCCGTTTCTTGCCGTAGTAGGCGCCGACGAGCTCCTGATGGTTCACGCCATGCATCCAGCCGGTGTAAAGGCCGCGTGAGAAGGTCATTTCGAGCGCATAGCGGTCGTCCTCCGTCGCCGGGGCCGGTTTTCCTGCCAGCGCACGATCAATCGCGGCACGATAGACCTTGGTGACGGCGGCCACATACTCCGGTGTCTTGAGCCGGCCTTCGATTTTGAAGCTGCGGATGCCCAGTTCAATCAAACGCGGGATCTCATCGACGGCGGCGAGGTCCTGCGGGGAAAGCAGATAACGTTTGTCGCCGAGATCACGCGGCTCGCCATCCACGAGCATCTCATACGGCATGCGGCAGGCCTGCGCACACTCGCCCCGGTTCGCGCTGCGTCGGCCCAGTGACTCGCTTGTGAGGCATTGACCCGAGTAGGCCACGCACAGCGCGCCATGCACAAACACCTCCAGCGGCACCCCCGTGTCCTTGAAGCGCTCCAGCTCCCGCAGGCTCAGCTCGCGAGCCAGCACCGCCTGGTCGATGTCGAGCTTCTTCGCGAATTCCAAGCCCTCCGGCGAGGTGATCGTCATCTGCGTGCTCGCATGCAGGCGCAGGCCCGGTGTGAGCGACTTCACCAGGCGTGCGAGGCCCAGATCCTGCACGATCACCGCGTCCACGCCGCTGCTTTCGAGCAAACGCAGTTGGTTCACCGCGTCCGGCAGCTCGCGCGTGAAAATCAGCGTGTTGAAGGCCACATAGCCCTTCACGCCGTGCTCGTGGAGGAACCTCATCAGCTCGGGCAGGTCCTCTTCCGTGAAGTTGTCCGCCCGCAGCCGCGCGTTGAAGCGCGGCATGCCGAAATAGATCGCATCCGCGCCGTTGGCCACCGCCGCGCGGGCACACTCCCAGTTTCCGGCAGGGGAGAGCAGTTCAGGTTGGGGCGCAGAGGGCATGATGATGAAGCGTTTCCGACGGCAAAGCGGTGTGGTCAAGGCCGCGCATACTGGAATCCACTATGCCGCGATTGCGGACCTCCCGGACAAGAGAAGCCGTATCCCACCACAATATCGGAACAACCGGCGTGAGGCATCATCGGGGCGTCAACCTTCAACACCCGAACGCGCCATGAACACCACCACATCCCACCTCAACGCCCGCGAACGCTTTATCCAGAACCTGGCCGAAAGCGAGCTCTTCCAGCACTACCAAAAGGCTTTCAACACCCTCACCAGCCTCCCGCTGAATCTGGAGGCCGCCCCCGAGGACTGCCGCATCGACTCCGTCGTCACCCGTGCCGGCGTGGCCGGCGTGGTGGAGACCAAGGTGCCTGTGAAGGTCGGCAAAAATGTCATCGCCCTCATGCTCACCGGTGCCGTGCGTCTCCAGCCCGCCAATGCGGACACTTTCGCCCCGGTCGCCAAGGCCCTCCTCGACGAAGACCGCTCCGCCGCTGAAATCCGCGGTGCCAAGGTCCACTTTGAGCATGTCCCCGTCATGGCCCCGGAACGCTACGACGCCGCCATCGCCATCCTGCAGTCCTTTGCCCTTCAGCTCGGCGACAGCGCGCACCGCATGCTCTTCGCAAACGCCACCCACGAGCCGGAGGCCGTCCGCAACGCCAAATCCTTCATCCACCAGCACCTCGCGGAGCCGATGTCCCTCGAAGCGGTCGCCCGGGCCGTGAATGTGAGTCCCTTCCATTTCTGCAAGCTGTTCAAGCGCGCCACCGGCCTGACCTTCACCGACTTCGTGAACCGCGCCCGCGTCGAGAAAGCCAAGCGCATGCTGATGAAGCCCGCCGCGCGCATCACGGAGGTCGCCTACGATGTCGGCTTCCAGAGCCTGTCCCACTTCAACCGCAGCTTCCGCCGCATCGCCTCGGAGTCTCCCACGGAGTTCCGCGGCCGCATGAAGCACGGCGCGCCCGCCCTCGCGGCGGCGTGATGACAAAACTTGCCGCCATGCGCATCGCACCGCGATGTTTCGACGGCATGGCCCCGGAGAGAGAGCACCGAGCGCGTCGGGAGTTCCTCTCCGGGGTTTTTTTGTGATTTGTGACGAGTGAAGCGTGAATCTGAAACGGGGGCGCCGAACCAGCCTCGCGCATCACGAGATCACTCATAAAGCCGGAACAGCCCGCTGTGATCGAGATCGCCGAGCCCTTTCTCATGCACAAAGGTCTCCCACTGCGCCAGGGAGTTGCGCAGCGTTCGTGAATCCAGGCCCACGGACTCCGCCAGCTCGCACATGAGGCGCACGTCCTTAAGCTGGAGCGTGGCGCGGCCTCCGGGGGCGAAATCACGACGCACCATGCGGTCGCCATGCAGATCAAGAATGCGGCTTTCGGCAAATCCACCGAGCAGCGCCTTCCGCACCAGCGCGGAATCCACGCCAGACAGCTCCGCCAGGCGCAGCGCCTGCGCCACCGCGTCGATCGTCTGCGCCACGATGAGCTGGTTCGCCAGCTTCGTCACCTGGCCGCTGCCGCTTGGCCCCATGTGCGTGATGTTTCTGCCCACCGCCTGAAAAACCGGCAGCGCGCGCTGGAAATCCGCCTCCGTGCCGCCTGCCATGATCGTGAGTGACGCTGCCTCCGCCCCCACCTGGCCGCCGGACACAGGCGCGTCCACCCAATGCACACGTTTCGCGAATTCCTTCGTCTGCGGCACGCCCGTGGTGCCGAAGTCGATGACCAGCGCGTCCGGATGCAGCCCCTCGATGAGCCCTCCGGGCCCAAAGACGACTTTTTCGACGACATCCGTCATCGTGAGATTGATGCAGATGATGCCGGGGCCGATCTCGCGCGCCAGGTCCGGCAAAGTGGCCGCGCGACGCATGCCCAGCCTCACCGCCTCCTCCGCCGGCGCGTTACTGCGGTTCCACACGACGACCTCCGCTCCCTTTTCATGCAGATGCCGCGCGTTGGCGCGTCCCATGTTGCCGAGGCCGACGAATCCGATCTTGTGTCCTTTCAGAGGTTGGTTCATCCCCATGCGTAGCATGCCGCCGGCCTTTGCCAACCGGCCGCAGCGCGCTTTTCCCGCCCGTTTCCCATGACTCACCTGCTCATCGACGGACACAATGTCATCCACGCCTGGCCGGACCTCCGGCGCGATCACCTCGTGGCCGCGCGTCGGCAGCGCGCCCGTACGGAGCTGCTCCGCCGCCTGCGCAATCTCCAGGACATGACCGGAGTCCAGATCGTTGTTGTCTTTGACGGGGCCAGGCAGGGGACCAATGAGGAGCGGGAGCCGGACGGCCTGCAAATCATCTACGCGGACCCCGGCACCACGGCGGACACCATCATTGAGCGGCTCGTGGCCAGATACGCGGCCAGCCGCGCCCTGCGCGTTTGCTCCGCCGACGGCATGGTGCGCCAGACCTCCCTGGCGCTGGGCGCGGACTGGATCAGCACGGAGATGCTGCGCTCCATGTGCGACGACGCGGAGGCCGACATGCGCCGGCGTGTGTCCGGCGGGGTGTGACACGGCTGTCACACGCCTTTTTCTTTGCCGCGCTCCGCTCCGGCGGCTATGAATCGCCCGCCATGATGAAACGCATCCACTTTATTTTCGTCGTCCTGGGACTTTCGCTCTCCACCGCCATCGGGCAGGATGCTCCCAAGCCTTCCGCCGAGGAGATGCAGACACTTCTCCAGGAAGCGCAGCAGATGCGCCTGGCCAACCGCTACACCGAGGCCCTGGCCAAGCTCGATGAGGCGGAGAAACTCGATCCCAACCAGCCGCTCGTTTATACCATGCGCGGGGACGTTTACATGGCCCCGCGCCGGCGTGATGTCGCGCTGGCCATCGAGCAGCATAAGAAAGCGCTCGCGCTGGAGCCGCAGAACCCCGGCCCGCATTTCAACCTCGCGGAGATCGCCTTCGCGGAGCACAAGTTCGCCGAGTCCGCCGCCGCGTTCCGGAAACTGCTCGCCGATTTCCCGAAGCTGCCTATGCCCGTGCGTCATCTCTGCTGGAACCGCATCGTCATCTGCGAGGCGCGCCTGGGGAATTTCGCGGAGGCGGAGAAGGTCATCAAGGAGCAGTTCACGTTCATGGACGACACGCCCGCCTGGCAGTTCAGCAACGCCGCCATCGCCTTCGCCAAAAAGGACGAGAAGATGGCGCAGGAGTGGATCCTGCGCGCCACCAGCATCTTCAAGCAGCAGCACACCGGCGCCTACTTTGACGCGCTCAAGGAAATGCGCTGGGTCAAGGATGTCGATTTTGACGCGCTCCCCGATCCCTCCGCTGGCAAGTAACCCGTGAACTGGCGCATCGCAGCGGACACCGGCGGCACCTTCACGGATTGCCACGCTCTCGACCCGCAAGGTCGCGAATCCCGCTGCAAAGTCCTCTCCACCGGCCATCTCCGCGCCACGTGGCAGGATGGAAAGCTCTCCGGCCTCCCGCCGCTCCCCAACGGCCTTCTGCGCGGCTTTTCGATCCGCAGCCTCACGCATCACGAATCACGCCTCATCGCCTCTCACGGCGAAAACGGCCAAATCACCCTCGATTCGCCTCCTCCAGCCGAATGGCACGCTGGAGCTCTCGTCGAGCTTTTCACCGGCGAAGAAGCTCCGGTGCTCGGCGCGCGCCTTTTGACGAACACACCGCCCGGAGCCGCTTTCCCTCCGATGCAGCTCCGCATCGCGACCACGCGGGCCACCAACGCGCTTTTGGAACGCAAAGGCAGCCGCATCGCCCTCTTCATCACGCAGGGCTTCGGCGATCTGCTTCACATCGGCGATCAACGTCGTGCGGATCTGTTCGCGCTGCGCCACAAGCCGCGACCGATCTTCCACGAACTCGCCTGCGAGGTGCCGGAACGTGTCAGCGTCGAGGGCGAAGTGCTCACGCCACTCGACGAAGCCGCCGTGCGTGCTTCCGCGCTCGATGCGATCGCCAAAGGCATCACCACCGCCGCCGTGTGCCTTATGCATGGCCACGCGCATCCCGCACATGAGCTTCGCGTTGGCGAAATCCTGCGCGAGTGCGGCTTCACGCATGTCGTGCTCTCGCATCAAACCGCCGCCTTCGCCAAACTGCTGCCGCGAGCGCAGAGCACCGTCGCTGATGCCTATCTGCATGGCCCGGTGCAGTCGTTTCTGAATGCCATCCGTGTCGTCTCGCCCGCCATGCAGGTCATGACGAGCGCTGGCGGCCTCAAAACAGCCGATGACATCCGCCCGAAGGACATGCTGCTCAGCGGCCCGGCCGGTGGAGCCATCGGCGCGGCGAATTTTGCCCGTCGCCTCGGCTTTGAGCAGATCATCACCCTCGACATGGGCGGCACGAGCACCGACGTGGCCCGCATCGCGGGCAGACCGGGTTATCGCTTCACGCAAGATGTCGCCGGCATGAAGCTTCTCGCGCCTTCCGTGCACATCGAAACCGTCGCCGCCGGTGGAGGCTCGATCTGCCGCATGACGCATCACGGATTGGCCGTCGGCCCCGAAAGCGCAGGCTCCCATCCAGGCCCCGCGTGCTACGGCAAAGGCGGACCTCTCACCATCACCGATGTGAATCTGCTGCTCGGTCGCTTCGATCCCGCCAAAGGACCGATCCCGCTCGATGTGAATGCCGCGCGTGAACGTCTCCGCGAGCTTCACGCGCAAACCGACGGCTCGTTGAGCGAAGACGATCTTCTGCATGCCTTGCTGCGCCTCGCCGTCGAGCACATGACCGATGCCATCCGCCGCATCAGCATCGGTGAGGGCTACGATCCCGCTGATCACGCCTTGCTCGCCTTCGGCGGCGCCGGACCTCAACACGCCTGCGCCGTGGCGGAGAGCCTCGGCATCCGCACGATCCTCGTGCCGCAGCACGCGGGCATTCTGAGTGCCGTGGGCCTTCAAGAAGCGATCCCCGAGCGCTTGGAGGAGAAAGAATACCGCGTGCCGCTAGCGCAATTTTTGTCGGACGTGTCAGACGGGTCCGACCAGTCTGACAATATCACGCGCATCGCTGAATTGCGCCTCCGCGGCCAGGACACGCCCCTCCAAGTCGAATACCAAAACGCCCACGACCTCCCGCAGCTCTACCGCGACGCCTACCAACGCCTCTTCGGCTACCCACCGCCCGCGAACCGCGAAATCGAGCTCGTTTCGCTGCGAACGATCATCCGCGAAGAAGTACGTTGTTCACGCTTTAGCGTGTCAGACGAGCGTCCCAAACCCACGCTAAAGCCTGAACAACGTACTCAAACCCTCATCCAAGACGCCTTCTCCACCCTCGTCGTCTCTCCCGGCTGGTCCATCGAGCACCTCCCCGAGGTCGGCCACATCCTCCATCACTGCACCACTCCCACACTCCACCACTCCCTCTCCCGCGACCTCCTCCGCCATCGCTTCCACGCCATCGTGACCGACATGGGCGCCCTGCTCTGCCGCACCGCGATCTCCACGAACATCCGCGAGCGCCTCGACTTCTCCTGCGCGCTGCTCGATCCGCACGGAAGACTCCTCTCCAGCGCACCGCACATTCCTGTGCATCTCGGAGCCCTCGGCGAATGTGTCCGCGCCGTCGCGAAGTCCGTCGTGATGCAGCCGGGTGATACCATCATCACCAATCATCCAGCCTTCGGCGGCTCGCATCTACCCGATGTCACGCTCATCACACCTGTCTTCGATGGCACCCAACTCATCGGCTACATCGCCAATCGAGCTCACCATGCCGAGATCGGCGGCATCACGCCCGGTTCGATGCCCGCGCATGCCACGCGCTTGATTGAGGAAGGCGTCGTCATCGCTCCGCGGCATCTCATTCGAGCCGGAAACTCCTGCTTCGACGAAATCAGCACGCTTCTCACCTCCGCGCCGCATCCCACGCGCAATCTGGCCGACAACCTTGCTGATCTGCACGCGCAACTCGCCGCCAATTTGCATGGCGCGGAGCGATTGAAAGCCCTCGCGAGCGATTCGCTGCTCGAAAACATGCAAAGCATCCTCGACCGCAGCGCCGAGGTCATGCGGGCTCAAATCGAACGCTTTAACTCCAAAGCCACCGCCATCGAAAAACTCGACGATGGGCATCAAATCGCCGTTTCGCTCGAAAAACGCGATGGGAGGCTCCTGCTCGACTTCACCGGCACCAGCGGTGTGCATCCGCGAAACCTCAACGCGACCACCGCCATCGTGCGCAGCGCCGTTTTGTATGTCATGCGGCTTTGGCTTCAAGAAGACCTGCCTCTCAACGAAGGCCTGATGGAGCCGCTGGAGATCGTTTTGCCCGTTTCGATGCTCAATCCGGCCTTCACCGGCGATCCCGCGAATGATCCCGCGGTCGTCGGCGGCAATGTGGAGGTCAGTCAGCGACTTGTGGACACGCTGAACAAGGCTTTGGGCCTTCAAGCCTGCTCTCAGGGCACGATGAACAACTTCCTCTTCGGCGGAGCGGGCTTTGGTTACTACGAGACCATCGCGGGCGGCTCCGGAGCCGGAAAGGGCTACGACGGCGCTCATGCGTTGCACACGCACATGACGAACACGGCCATCACCGATCCCGAGATCCTCGAAAGCCGCTATCCCGTGCGTTTGCGCCAGTTTGCGATCCGCCGCGGCTCAGGCGGCGATGGAACATGGCGCGGCGGCGATGGCGTGGTGCGCGAGTTTGAGTTCCTGCAGCCGCTGACGGTCAGTTTGCTCACGCAGCATCGTGTGGAGGCACCGTTTGGGATGGACGGAGGACACGAGGGACAGAAAGGACGGCAGCGACTGCTTCGCAACGGCAACGAAGTGGAACTCGAAGGCTGCGCGAGCTTTGAGGTGCGTTCCGGTGATCGTGTGATCCTCGAAACACCGGGCGGCGGCGGCTTCGGCGTGTAGTGGCGCCGGCAACGCCATCCACCTCTCCCGTCTCACCGGCTCTCCTCTTCCCACCACCGCCTTGCAGAGGCGGCTACGGCCGCCGCAGCGCGGTGATGAGCTCGTCCACCTTGTTCAGCACGTCCTGCATCTGCGTCTGGTCGTAGTAGCTGAAGGCACTTTGCGACAGAAGGCTCACGCCGTTGCTGTTGCTGCTCGTGCCGGAGATGGCGGCGTCCAGCGCGGTTTGCGTCACCTCGCCGGGGATGCCCTGCGGGCCGGTCTGCCCTTCCGGGATGCCAAAGGTGAAGTGCAGCGTCGTGCCGGTGAGCGTGACGGACACCGTGGCCGGACTGCCCGGCGGCAGGGAGTTCACCGCGTCCACGGTGGCCCCGGTCACGGAGCCGAGCGCGTCGATGAGCGCTTTGAGGCCGTTGAGCTGGCCGCGCATCTGCACGGCGTCCACCGGTGTGTTTTCCTGGGGCAGGCTGGGGTCGAACATAGACACGGAGAAAAGGAGTGAAGGAGACGGGGAGAGCGGCTTCGCCGCGAGACGGGGAGAGGTTGGCCGAAAGAGAGAAAAGAAGGGAAAAAATCAGAGGGTTCCTTTTTCGCCTTTTTGCTCTTTTTCGGCCATTCCGGCCTGGGAGCGCGCCACGCGCGCTCACACGCCCACGGTCACCTTGGCGACGTCGCACCAGTCGCCGTTGGGGCTGCCTTTGTCCCAGAAGCGGGCGCGGTATTCGCGCACCTCGGGGGTGCCGGGCACCTGCAGGGCGCGGTCGTCGAGGTAGGGGCTCTCCGTGTCGATGGCCAGGAAGACCCACGCGCCGCCGTTGATGCGGGATTCGATGTGGAGGCCCTGGTGGCCGTCTTTGACGAAGGTCAGGCGCACGATCTGGTTCGCCGCGCCCTGCTCCAGGATCAGCTTGATGCGCGGCGCGGCGCCGCCGGGCGGCGGAGGGGGCACCTCGCTGCCCAGCACGCCCAGGTCGTTGCCGATGATGTCGTTGAAGCCGGGCGCGTTCTTGATCGTCTTCACGAAGCGGAACACGCGGTCCAGCGCGCCGGGGAGCTGCGCCACCACGCCGGCGGGCAGCGCGGGCGCGGTGAAGCCGGGCAGCACCACGGGCGCCGCGCCGGAGCCGCTGCACACCATCTCCACGGTGGGGGTGATCGTGCCGGCAAACTCCTGCGCATTGGTGCGCCAGGCACCGATGGTGTGGGCGCACCACCGCGCGTCGGCCACGCGGGCGGCCACCTCGTCCGGGTCCAGATTGAGCACGGCGGTGTAGCCGGTGATTTTGTCGGCGAAGTTGGTCAGCCATTCCGGCTGGTCACCGAGGCGGTTGGGGAAGTAATCCTGGCGTTTCATGGGTTTCGGTTTCTTGGGTGGGTTGGGTTGGGTGTGGCTTGGGGGAAGGGGTGCGGGAGCCCAGACGAGGCCCGGCTGGTTCCAGGTGGTGCCGGGGTTGTTCCAGAGGGCGGTCATCGGGAGCTGGCGGGCGGGTTGCGGGATGAAAAGGCGTCACAGGGGCGCAAAAACGGTGCCCCCCGTCCTCCGGGGGGCGTCCCCCGTCCTGGGAACGCCGCCCCCCGCGCGGCCAGCGGGGCCCCCGGCAGGACGGGGGGAGCCCCCGGCGCGGCCAGCGAGGCCCCCGGCAAGACGGGGAGTCCCGCGCGGCCAGCGGTGGTCCCGGCGGGACGGGGGGAGCCCCGGCGCGGCCAGCGAGGCCCCCGGCGGGACGGGGGGAGCCCCCCGCGCGGCCAGCGAGGCCCCCGGCAAGACGGGGGGAGCCCCCCGCGTGACCAGCGAGGCCCCCGGCAGGACGGGGGGAGCCCCCCGCGCGGCCAGCGTGGCCCCCCGCGTGACGGGGGAAGGCCTTCCAAGAAGGAAAGGCGGGCGGTGAAAGGGCGCGTTCGTCATGGGCGCAGTGTCCCATCCCGGCGCGGCGCATCAACGCAACCGTGGTTGCCTTTTGCCCTCCTCACGGCCCCGCGTGCCCTGTGTGGCGCGCGTGGCGCTGGCGGAGGGATTTGCCCGCCAGCACGATGAGATAGCCCACATCGACATGGCGTGCATTGCACCAGTGGGTGGTCATGGGGATGGTCATCGTCATGTGCGGCTCCGTGTGGAGATTGTGCAGATGCTGGCGGCGGATGTGGTAGCGGCGGCTCAGCTCCGCCTCCGTCACGCCCTGCCGGCGGTCATCCTCGCGGATGATGCGCAGGATCTCGCGGTTGAGCTCCCGTCCATCCACCGGCCCCTCCCAGGCCTTCACCGTCAGCTCCCGCACCTTTGCGGGTGTTCTGCCCGTCGAGGCTGCCGCCCCTCCCGTGCCGCCGTCCAGCGCGGACGGCACGCCGTTTTTGCTCTTCCCCCTGCGCGGACGGGACCGCCCCGCGCCATCTTCATCGTTCATCGTGTTGTTCATGTCAGGATACCTCCTGCTCCCGGATACCCGCGGCGCGTGTGTTTGTAACAAAGTCCGCGGAGATCCCGCCCAAAAGCCTGCTCCACTTTTTTCCGCAGGTGTGTAACATCAGCGGAGACTTCGGGTAAACGATCCAAGTCCCCATTCGATCTCATGAGTCGTCTCCTAGTTCTGTGCTCCGTTTACGCCGCCGTCTTTTTGGTGACGGGCGTGCTGGCACCGCCCCTGCGCGCGCAGGTTTACGAGCGTGTGTTTGATTTTGCCGATGCGAGAAACGCGGATGTGAAAAATCCAGGGCAGCATCCCTACTCGCAACTCATCCTGGCCCGGGATGGTCACTTTTATGGCACGACTTATGAAGGTGGCCGGGCTGGACATGGCACGATCTTTCGGGTCACAGTCAATGGTGAGCACACGGTCTTGTTTGAGTTCGACGGCAGCAACGGAAGAGATGTGCTTGGCGATCTGGTCCAGGGCAGCGACGGTAACTTTTACGGCATGACAAGCGCCGGCGGAAGCGGCCACGGCACGATCTATCGCGTGACGCCGGGGGGAGCATTCACCACACTGGTGCAGTTCACAGGAAACGGTACCACAAACAAGGGTTCATCCCCCAGGGCAAGTCTGGTGCAGCATCCGGACGGTTACTTCTATGGAACGACATATGGGGGCGGCGCTGATGACTTTGGCACCGTGTTTAAAGTGACTCCCGAAGGGCAGTTGACCACGTTGGTCGAGTTTACTGGCGATACGGGACCTTTTCCCGGAAAATATATCTATTCTTCGCTGCTGGTGGGAAGTGATGGCAATCTTTATGGCACGAGCGCCGGCGGTGGAAGCCTGGGGAAAGGAACCATTTTCAGACTCACGCCGTCTGGATTGTTCACCACCTTGGTCGAATTCACTGGCAATGGGGTGATGAATCGAGGTGCTGGACCGCTGGTGGGGCTGGTGGAGGGGCCGGATGGTTACTTTTACGGGACAACGGAGATTGGCGGCATTGAGAACGACGGCACCATTTTTAAAGTGAGTTCGTCAGGGGCGCTGACCACGTTGGTTGAGTTCGACCGTAATCTAGCGCCTGAAAAGGGCAGCTTTCCGGATGCTGGATTGACTCTTGGGGCAGACGGCAATTTCTACGGAACGACGCAGTATGGAGGGGAGGACGACTACGGCCTGGTCTTCAGAATGACGCCGGGGGGAGAGTTGACGACTTTGGTTGAGTTCACGAATCGGGCCGGTTCTCATTTGGGTGCCGAGTCACACGCCGAGATCACCTTCGGCACCGACGGAAGTCTGTATGGCACCACGGCTGGGGGAGGGACGCGCGGGTATGGCACTGTTTTCAAGCTGACTCCGGCGGGGCAGTTCACGACACTGGTGGACTTTGATGACTATGGGGTTGCCGACCGTGGTGCCAATCCGCGGAGCGGGTTGGTGCGCGGGAGTGATGGCACGCTCTATGGCACCACGGCGCTGGGCGGTCTGAGCAACCGGGGAACAATCTTCAAAATCACCCCGACAGGCCAGTTGCAGACGCTGGTGGAGTTCACCGGCAGCAGCGGTCCCGCGCGTGGGTCGAGTCCCGAGGCGGGGCTTGTTTGGGGAGCCGATGGCTTTTTATACGGCACCACCTATTTTGGCGGGAGTTTTGGTTATGGCACGGTCTTCAAAACGAGCGTCACCGGTGAGCTGACAACCTTGGTGGACTTTACCTGGACGGGAGCCACCAATCGCGGCGGCTATCCGCAGGCTCCGCTGACCCTTGGCAGCGACGGCCATTTCTACGGTACGACGACGGCTGGTGGTGTGAATAGTGGCGGCACCATCTTCAAAATGACTCCGGCGGGCGCGCTCACGACCTTGAAGGAATTTCCCGCCGGCGGACCACCGGGTCCGAGTTCCGGTCTGAAGGAAGGGCCGGATGGCAGTTTCTATGGGTGCTTGCGGAGCAGCGGCAGCCTTCAGTTCGGAACCATCTACAAAATCACGCCTGCTGGTGTGTTTACACAGTTGGTGTCATTCACCGGAACATCAGGAGCCAACAAGGGGTCTGGGCCTGTTGCGGAACTACTTCTGGCTTCCGATGGCCTCTTTTATGGCGTCACCAGTGGCGGGGGCGCGTTCAATGCCGGAACCGTTTTCACGATGACCACGGCAGGCGTCCTGACAACGCTGGTAGAATTCACCTCCAATGGCACCACGAACAAAGGAGGCAGTCCGTCAGGCACTTTATGCGAGGGACCCGCTGGGACCTTTTGGGGAACAACCGTGCGAGGAGGGGCGGCTGATTATGGCACTGTGTTCCGCATGTCATCATCGGGTGAACTGACCACCATCAGGGAGTTTCCATCCAGCATCGACCACGGGGTTCCCGCCGGTGGTTTAACATTCGGTGCCGACGGAAATGTTTACGGGACGACTGGAGGAGTTGTGTTCGAGGGTTCCTTTCCACGTTATCGTGACGGGTCTGTTTACAGGCTTGTTTTGTCAGGAGCCCCCAATGTCACCATGCTGAGCTGTTTCGCTTTGAGCACCGACAAAGCGCTGCTCGAAGCGCAGGTGAACGCACGCGGGGCTCTTACGGGTGTGGTTTTGGAATACGGTTTTGATGGAGTGACATTCCCCAACACGGTGCCAGTGGCCGCTGGTGTCAGTGGTTATCAAACAAAGCTCGTCGGAACCACTGTTTCCGGCCTGAATGCCGCCACCACTTACTTCTGCCGTCTCAAAGCACAGAGCATGGCAGGCACTACCTACAGTCCAGTGTGGAGTCTTTCGACCTTGGGAGCGCCTGTGGCCCTGTCATCTGCCGCGACCGATCTCGCTCCCGCGAGCGCGCGCCTCAACGGGGCGGTGAACGCGCGCAATTACGACGCCACGGTGCGCTTTGAGTGGGGCACGGACGGCAACTCGTTCCCCAACACGCTGAACGCCACGCCCGCCATCGTGACAGGCAACGCGGCTGTTGCCGTCTCCGCACCTGTGGCGGGCTTGACCAAGGGCACGACCTACTATTACCGCGTCGTTGCCGCCAACGCGGGCGGCACGACGGTGAGCGGCACACAGAGCTTCCGCACGCTCACGGAGCCCACCGCGGCCATCGGCGGTAGTTTCGCGCTCAGCACGACCAGCGTGCGCGTGGACGGCACGGTCCATGCGCAGGGCAGCGACAGCAGCGTGGTGTTTGAGTATGGTACGGATGGCGTGAGCTTTCCCAACAGTGTCGCCGCCACGCCTGGCACGGTGGCCGGGGATGCCGGCACGCCGGTGTCCGCGGTGCTCACCACGCTTTCGCAGGGCGTGACGTATCACTACCGCATCAAGGCGACGAGCGCGGGCGGCACGGGCACGAGCAGCAGCGCGAGTTTCTCCATGAACGTGCTGTCGGGTTTCGCGCAGGTGTTTCCATCCGCCCGCCGGAGGCAGGACAGCTCTCATCGTCAACCTGATGCCGCCGGGCATCCTGAGCGGGTGGCGGTTTGTGGGAGCAGCAGTGGCGCGCGTCCGGCGTGGCGGCGGGGGGGCTCACCACCGGGAACCGTGACATCGAGTTCCGCCCGGTGCCGGGCTACAACCATCCGCCGCTGGAAACGGTGGAGGTCATCAGCGGGCAGGCGGCCACGGTGCTGACGTTGGATTACTACGACGCCTTCGCGCCCGGCAGCAGCGCTGACGGTGACGCTGAAGCCGGACAGCATCACCACCGGCCCGGAGCGCGCGCAGTGGCGCTTCCTGGGCGAGGATGACGGCCGCTGGCGTGACAGCGGGGAGACGGAGGGCGGCCTGGTGGCCAGCAGCCACCTCATCGAGTGCAGGGCGGTGGCCGGGCGCGGCACGCCGCCGAATGCGAACGTCGTCATCACGCCCGGGAACACGACGCTGGCGACGCTGACGTATTCCTGGCGGATGCCCCGCGGGCACGCCGCCCGGTGTGCTGGCCTTTGAAAGCGTGACCGGTGACACGACGAGGCCCTACGCCTTTGCCGGCCAGTTGCGCAGCGACGCGGGCGTGGGCACGGATTCGTGGTGAAGCCGCGTGTGGTGGCCACCGCCGCGCGTGCTGTGGAATGATGGCACGCTGAGCGCGGCGCAGGGCATGCAGTGGCTCTTCCAGCGGCAATGCGGCCTGCACGAGCCGCTGCCGCAGGAGCCGCGCGGCTTTATCTCTTCAGCTACTCAGGGCAGCGCGCGGCGGAGGCGACGCCGGGCTTTTCGCCACAGTCGCAGCACCTGGACGTGGCGGCGCTATCTTCACGGAAAACGCCGGGCGCAGCGGCCACGGCGGCTTTTGGCGAGCGATCTGGAGAAAACGAATTCTGCTGTCGAACGCGAACAAGATGCTCGTGGGTTATCCATCGATATCGCGCTGACGAGGCAGACCGCATGCATGCCACGCCGCCGATGAACGTGGTGTTTGACAGGCGTTCGGCCGCACCTTCACGACGACAGGCATCCGCAGCAGCGGCGGGAACAGCGGCGGGCCGCTGTGCGTGCAGTTCGAAGGCGGCGCGTATTATCCGGCGGCGATCTGCCTGGGCGGCAGCGGGCAGATGGTGGTGCCGCGATCGACAGCGCGGTGCTGGACCTCTTTGGCTACGCGGAGATCAGCGGGCGGGCGGCGGCAGCTCGTGGGCGGCGGCGCGTCGCACGACGGTGACGCCGATCGACGCAGGCGGCAAGGCTCGATCCGAGTCCTCATCGAGTCCGCCGAGGCGCGCAACGCGGGGGCGTGGTGGAAGCTCAGCCCCAGCAGCACCGCGCGTCCCTCCGTTCAGATCAACAACCTCACGCCCGGCGGCACGTTGCGAATCTGCCACGCTGGCGGGCTACCAGGCGCCCGCGGCGCCTGGCACATTCCGATCACAGCGAACACGCTGACCACGATCACCTACACCTATCAGACCGCGATGAGCGCGCAGGAAAGCTGGCGGCACACCTACTTTGGCACGACGGCGAACAGCGGGGACGCCGCTGACAACCACGACTACGACCGCGATGGGTTCACCAACGCCGAGGAATACGCGGCAGGCACGAACCCGGTGCAACGGGGGGACTTTTTCCGCGCGAACAACCCGCAGCGCGGCCCCGGCACGTTCAGCGTGAGCACGGCGGGCAAGGCAGGGCGCGCCTACATCCTGGAACGCAGCGTGACGATGGCCGCGGGCACCTGGAGCACAGTGGACACGGAGGGGCCGCTCGCCGCCGATGGCCCGGTGACGCTCACGGACGCGGCCAGCCCTTCCGGCGCGGCGTTTTACCGCATCCGCGTGACGGGGCCGTGAGATGGCAGTTTACAGGATCAGCATGCAGTCGCCGTAGCTGTAGAAGCGGTATTTCTCGCGAATGGCTTCGGCGTAAGCTTTGAAGATGAGCTCGCGCCCTGCAAAGGCGCTGACGAGCATCATCAGCGTGGACTTGGGCAGGTGGAAGTTCGTCAGCAGGGCTCCGGCGACGCGAAACTGGAAGCCGGGGTAGATGAAGATGCCGGTGGAGCCGCGGGAGGCGACGATTTTGCCGTCGTGAGCGGCGGCGACGGATTCGAGGGTGCGCAGGGAGGTGGTGCCCACGCAGATGACGCGCTTCGCGGCCTGCACGCGGGTGGCCGTTTCGGCGCTGACCTCGTATTCTTCCTGGTGCATGACGTGGTCGGTGATCTTTTCAGCCTTCACCGGCTGAAAGGTGCCGACGCCGACATGCAGCGTGACGAAGGCGTGGGGCAGGGAAGCGAGGATTTCCGGCGTGAAGTGTAGCCCCGCCGTCGGGGCGGCGATGGAGCCTTCCTTTTCGCGGGCGGAATAGACCGTCTGGTAGCGCTCACGGTCGCTCGGGCGGTCATCGCGACCCATGTAATGAGGCAAAGCAAGATGGCCATGAGTGCTTTCGTCCACGATTTGATCCCACTCGATGATGCGGTCGCCATTCTCGGACAGGATTTCCACCACGCGGCCCGTGGCGGCTCCGATGTGGTGTTCGTGGCCGATTCGGAACTTTTTGCCGGGCTTTACCATGCACTGCCAGCGGGTGGGTGAGTGCGCTTTGAGGCGTAGAATTTCGTGCCCCTTGTCGGTAAAGAAGCGTGCGGGGACGACACGGGTGTCGTTGAGCACCAACAGGTCACCTGCGGCTAGAAACCGGGCCATTTCGGGAAACTGGCGGTGTTCGATCTGACCGGTGGCCCGGTGAACGACCATCATCCGGGAGGCAGAGCGATCAGCCAGGGGCTCGCTGGCGATCAGTTCGGGCGGGAGATGGTAGTCGAAGTCGGAGGTGAGCATGAAGCGGCTGATTTGGCCCAAAGTTTGTCCTTCCCAAAGGAGACGTGATTTGGCAAAGAAACAGTCTCTATGTCGAAAAAGATCAACATCGCCGTCGTCGGCCTCGGTTTCGGGGCGGAATTCATCCCCATCTGGCAGCGTCACCCGCTGACGAACTGCTACGCGATCTGCCAGCGCGACCCGAAGAAGCTGAACGCGGTGGGCGATGCCTTCGACGTGGACGTGCGCTACTCCGACTTCAAGGCGCTGCTCAAGGACCCGAATGTGGACGCGGTGCACATCAATTCCCCCATCCCGGACCACGGCTGGATGAGCATCGAGGCCCTGAAGGCTGGCAAACACGTCGCCTGCACGGTGCCGATGGCCACCAGCATCGCCGACTGCAAAAAAATCGTCGAACTGGTCAAAAAGACCGGCCTTTCCTACATGATGATGGAGACCGTGGTCTATGCCCGCGAGTATCTCTTTATGAAGCAGCAGCTTGATGAGGGGAAACTGGGCAGGCTGCAGTTTGTCCAGGCCTCCCACCAGCAGGACATGGATGGCTGGCCGAACTACTGGCCCGGCCTCCCCCCCATGTGGTATGCCACCCACTGCGTTGGCCCGGTGGCCGGCCTGATTGGCAAACCGGCGGAGTATGTGAGCTGCTTTGGCTCCGGCACGGTCCGCAAGGAGCTCCAGAAGCACTATGGCAGCCCCTTCGCGGTCGAGACAGCCCACATCAAGTTTGCCGGCACCGATGTGAACGCCCGTATCATCCGCAGCCTCTTCGACACCGCCCGGCAGTATCGGGAGAGCATCGACGTGTATGGTGACAAGGCCTCCATCGAGTGGCCGCTGGTCGAGCACGAGCCCTTGGTCATGCACCGGGCCAAGCTGCCGGAACACAAGATCCCGAAGCTGGTCAAAGCGCCCGATTTTGCCAAATTGCTCCCCAAACCGATCCAACGCTTCACGACCAAAGGGGTTTATGATTTAGCCAAAAAGACACATTTAAGTTTCACCCAAGGGTCGGGACATGGGGGGAGTCACCCGCATCTGGCCCATGAGTTTGCCGTCGCCTTGGCGGAAAAGCGCCAGCCTTTTCCAAACGCCGTGCAGTCCGCCAACTGGACCTGCGTGGGATTGTGCGCCCATGCGTCGGCCATGGCGGGCGGGAAAATCGTGAAATTGCCCGCTTTTACCTTGTGAGATGACGTGCGCGGTGCGGGCAGGGGTGCCGCAGGCGTTCCTGTCCGCCGTGATTTTCATAGGCCACCTGGGTTCTCCGGCTGGGGAAGTGGTGCTATGATTTGAGGGCCGTGAACCAGTTGTCGAGAGGGCAGGATGGGTTTCCGCCAAACTTGATTAGGTGCGCTTTGGCGGCCGGAGTCCGGCGATGGGCGAAAACAGTTTCTTTCAGGGAAAATGCTGAGGTGAGACTTTTTTGTTTCAAACGAAAAAAAACTTGTCGGGGAGCAACCGCGCGTGATTACATGCCTTTTTATCGAAATAATGCCCGGGAACCATCTCTGCACCACAACCAGTCCTCTCCGCGCTGTGCGCCCGGAGGGCGAATTGTGCTCTGTTGTTTGGTTTAAACGTGCAGCATCTACCGTGCCCGACGCATCCCGGCTTTAGGCTTTTTTAAACGCAACTGACACCACGCTATGAAGACACTCCGCCAACATCGCACCTTCCTTGGATGGCTCATGACCGGCCTGATGGCCGTCTGGCTGCCGGGACAGAATTTGCGCGCCGCAGATGGCAGCTGGATTCTGGACGGCAACGGCAACTGGACCGGCGCGCCTGCAAACTGGCAGGGAGGCATCGTTCCCAACGGCATTGGTGACATCGTCTCGTTCCTGAACAACATCACAGGCAATCGCACGGTCACCCTGAATGCTCCCATCACGGTGGGTGGTTTGCGAATCGGAGACGCGCTCGGTGGCAACAACTTCGTTTTCGCGGGATCGGCGGTAAACACGCTCACACTCGACAACGCGGCCGGCAACGCCTTCGTCAACCAGTTCAATTCCGCCACCACCAACATCCAGGCACCGCTGGTTCTGACGGACAACGTGGACTGGAACATCTTCACCGGCACGCTGGATGTGAACGGCGCGTCGAATGCGCAGGTGTCCTACACGGGCGCGGGCAACACGATCAAGAACGGAGCCGGGGCGCTGCGCTTGAACATCGACGCGGTGAGCGGCGCGGGCTACACGGGCAACTGGGTGGTGAATTTCGGCACCCTGAACATCGGCGGCGCGAACAGCGCCACGCCCACCAGCCTGGGCACCGGCACGGGCGGAATTCTACTGAATGGCACCGGGCGCGCAGACCTGGCCATCTTCAGCCTGAACAACAACAGCACGGGCAGTGACTCGACCGCGACCTACGCAGGAAACAACAACGTGGCCGTCAGCGGCGGTGCCACGATCAACGTCGATCGCAACTACATCGCCGGCGCGAATGACCGGGTCACGCACATCCTTAATGACCTGACTTTCAATGGCGGGGTCCTTCGCAGCACCTCCGGTAACGGGCACTCGCTGCAATTCAACGGCACGACAACACTGAGCGGGCAGACGAATGTGTTCGATGTGCTTGCGAGCAACACGGCCACCCGGTCCAATCTCATCCTGAACGGCACCATCACGGACGGCACCGCCTCGCGTAGCCTCATCAAGGAAGGCGCGGGACGCATGGCGATCCTTGGCTCATCGAACACCTATGACGGGGTGACGGCAATCAAGAACGGGGTGCTGCAGCTGGGAGCCGGGGCCAATCTGGGCGGCGGCGTCACCTATGTGAACGGCGGAGCCCTTTCGGTTTCGGACGCGGTGGCCATTGACAACCTTAGCACAGGTGCCGGATTGGTCTTGGTGGGCCAGTTGGGGACTTCTCGCTACATCCTTCCGGTGATCGGCTACTCAGGGAGTCTGGACATTGATGGCAGCAACCCAATTTTGGCGAACGTCCCGATCGCCGGGATGATCCTCGGCATTGACGGGGTGTCCGGCACGTCGAGCACGAACGCGGCCAACATCGATCTCGCCCAGGTGGGCAGCGGCAGCAATCGCGTGTGGTTGGGCAACGTGATCGGCTTTGACCGCACCTACACCGGCACGCTGACCAACGGCGTCGCGGGCGATCTGCGCATCACGGCGGGTAGCAACACCCTGATCCTTAGCGGGGCCAACCAACTCGGCGGGGCGGCGGCGACGAACAACTTGGTGTTCGGCTATGATCACAGCACGGCGGTGAATTTTGTGGGCTCGGTGATCACCATGGCGCAGGGCGGCACGGTTTCGGTTCGTGCGAACAATGCAAACACACTCGGAAATGTGACGGTTCATCGAGGCATTACGCTGAACATCAACGGGACTGTCACCACACCGCTGGGCACGGGTGTTGTCACCAACCTGGGGGGCACCATCAGCACGGACAACACCTCCGCCGCGCAGTTCGGCAACACGGATTTCCGCCTGTTCGGCGGCAGCACGCTGCTGCTGGACAACGCCGCCGTGACGACGGCCAATACGGACCGCCGCCTGCTCAACACGACCGATCTCGCCTTGAACACTTCCACGCTGCGTTTGATCGGGGATGGCGGTGCGGCCACGGTTTCTTCCCAGGCGGTGGATGACATCACCTACCGCGGTGGCAGCGTCATCAGCATCGACACGGACGGCACGACGGCCGCCCGTCTGACCACCCTCACGGCGAACACGCTGACGCGGGCTGGCAATGGCACCCTGCAACTGCGCAACATCTCCAACACCGCCACCACTTTTGGCACATCCACCGGCACCCAGAAGTTCATCATCACCACCGCGCCCACGGTTACCAATGGAATGATCGGTGCGAACATCGCTCTTTGGGGCGGTGCCAATGCCAATGACGCCGGCCAGCCCCTTTTTGTGACTTATGACGGAACTCACGGCATCCAGGCTGCCACTCTCACCGCCACTGCCAATGCGGCGGCCCTTGCGGCGGCGACGACCACCCAGATCGCGGACATCAACGGCGTGGCTCTCGCGGTGACGGGCTCCCCCAGCGTCCAGGCGCTGCGCATTCGCTCCACGGCCAATACCCACGCGGTCACCGGCGGCACGATCACCATCGGATCAGGAGCTGGCGTCGGGCAGGGGGCTGGTTTGTTCCTTGCGCACACCTCCAACAACGGGGTCACACACTCCAGCAACTTCGCCTTTGGCAGCCAGGAAGGCCTCCTTTACGCGGCCACCACCGGCGGCACCGCCGGCATCATCACCTTGAGCGGTGTGCTCTCCGGCTCGGCGGGCGTGACCCGGTTTGGCGATGGCATCCTCTCCCTAACCGGCCAGAACACTTTCTCCGGCCCGTTGAACATCAACTCGGGGGAAACCCGCATCTCCCAGGGCTCCGCTGGTCCCATCACGGGCACTCCGAAGGAAATCTACCTCAATGGCGGCTCCTTCTACCTGCAAACCGGAAGCGCGCGTTACAACAACAACATCACGGTGCGCGACAACTCCCGTCTGGGCAACGTCAACGTCGGGGCGTCCGCCTTCAACAACCTGACCATCGAGGCGCGCACGGGCAGCACCGCGCCGGTCACGCTGTGGCATCAGGCGCAGGCGGGTTCCAACGTCACCACGGTTTATGGCACGATGACCCTGAACGGGCCTGCCAATCTGGACATCGCACACCTCTTCCAGGTCAACAGCGGGCTGGCCGGGACCGGAGACATGAACAAGTACATGAACGAGCGCTTGATCATTGCCGGCGACTCCAGTGGTTACACGGGCAACATCACGTCCTACACCAGCGCGCTCGTCAGCTATACGAGCCTTTCCACCGCCAAGCCCTTCGGCAACACCAATACCATTACGCTGAATCCGGGATCCGGTCTCACGCTGGCTTCTCCTACCAACATCAATGGCGGTCAGGTGACGATGAATTCCGATCATGGCGGCATCTCGTACATCGGCCAGCTCTTTGTCGCTGACCCTGCCACGGCTCTGCCAGCAATCACCGTCAATTCATCCGCGCCATGGAAGGGCGCTCTCGCACTGGGGGCTGTGGGCTTCAGTGTGGATATCGATCAATCCACCCTCTTCGGCGGCGACACTTACCTGGGTGCGGCTTTGGGCTACACCGGTATCTACACTGGTAACCTGTCACCGGCCACGGCGGGCTACCTCCTCGGAACTTCTCAGGGTGGCATTCACATCGCCCGCCCGCTCACCGGCGCGTTTGATGCCATCATCGGCATCTCGATGACCGGCGACTCCAGCCGGGCGGACCAGTTCGTCAACAACAGCGGCGGTGTGGTCCAGTATGTGGTGCCCATGACCTACACCGGTGACACGATTGTGAATCAAGGCCCGATTCTTCGCATCAGCGCCAACAACGCCCTGAATGCCACCGGCAATCTCGTGCTGGCCGGCGGTCAGCTCCGCGCCGACGCGGCCAGCGGCCAGAACCGCATGATCGCTCCCATCTCCATCAGCAACACGGTGGTCATGACAGCGGACACGACGATCCAGATGGAAAACTCTCCGTATGACCTGCGGATCGGCGGCAGCCTGCAGCTCGCGCCCGGCTCCACGGGCGTGGTGCGTGCCCTGGCGATTGGTTCCGACCAGCCGGGTGGCGCGCAAAACAACGCGGGCATGGTTTATCTGGACGGCGGCATCTCGGACGGGCCGGGAGGCAGCGGCAACCACTTCGTCAAGAATGGTCCCGGCACGCTCTTCTTCACAGGAACCAACACCTACACGGGGACGACCACCATCCAGCAGGGTCTCATCGGGATCCATGCGGACACCGACTGGGGCATGACCACAGGGAACATCAACATGCCGGGTGGCGGCATCGCGATCTGGGAGAACTCGTTCACCACCAGCCGGAACTATTCCATGCACGGCGGCAACGGCTGGTTCGATGTGGCGGGCGGTCTCACGCTCACGCAGGATGCGGCCAGCACCCTGGATGGCACCAGTTTCCTGATGAAGCGCGGCCTGGGCACCTTGGTTCTCAATGGCAACAATTCACAGACTGGAATTTATCTGGCTGACGGCGTGCTACAGGTCAATGGCCAGGCATCGTTGGGGAATCCGGCGGAAGGCGGAGGAACTGCGATCCAGTTTGGCAATGACCAAACCCTGGGGGGCGCAACGGCTGGTACTCGCTACACGGGCGGCACCCTGCGCCTGAATTTCACCGGCACCACCAATCGCGGCGTTGCCTTCAACAACAATGGCAATACCAACTTCAGCGGTGGCATTGATGTCACTGCGGGAAATGCCTTCACCATCGCCGGTGTCATCAGCCAGGGGACCGAACTGGATTTCGGTTTCAAAACCGGCACGGGCACCTTGATCACCACCGCCACGAACACCTGGCGTGGTGTGGCCATGACCAACGGCACGCTGCAGTTCGCCAACAGCGCTCCCTGGGCCAACAGCACGGGCACAGCCGCGGACAACACCTTCATCGAAATGATCGGCGGCACCATCCGCGCCATCAACACTGGCGCGAACATCGCGCTCGCGAATGCCGCCAGCACGACGAACTACAACTACGGCGGCGGCATGCATCTGCGCATGGGCAGCGGCGGAGCCTTCAGTGTCGAGTTTGCCGCGGACAACTTGATCCGCCAGAACCAGGGCACCTTGGTGTTTGAGACGGAGGGGGCCACCTTGCTCGGCGGCGTGGGTGGCAGCAACGCGGCACGTGTGATTGTCACCAATGCGGTCAACACCGGCGTGGCACGTGCCTCGGCTCTCACCAATGGCATCTTCCCGGCGCACCTGGTCGGCGCGGATGCCGCCGGCAGCGCCTTCTTCCTGGAAAATGATGCCACTACCGGCTTCAAGGCCTATTCAGGCGTGGAGGCCGGCACTTTGAGCGGAGCCAATCCGACCGGCATTGCCAATATCACGGTGGACCCCGCCCTGACCGGCACGGGGAACAGCATTTATGCCGTCCGCACCACCTCCGATGTGAGCGGCGGCACCCTGCGAATCACGGCGATCGACAATCTGCGTCTGGGCGGCGTGCTCATCAATGGATCGAACACCATCTCCACCAATCTGATTTTTGACCCTGCCTCCGCCACAGCTCCAGGCACAGGAATCCCCTCGGAAGGTTTGGTGTATGTCAAGGCGGGTGAGAGCGCCACCGTCAGCGGCAATGTCACCTCCAACGCCTTCACGAAGTTCGGCACCGGCACGCTGACCTTGTCAGGTGCCAGCAACATGGTGGCTGGGGACCTGAGCATCCAGGACGGCATTCTCCGGGTTGGCAGCGCGGGTGCCCTGAGCCGCCTCAATACGGAATTGAATGTGAACTCGGGCGCCACGCTTGACCTGAACGGGCAGAACGTGGCGTTTGAGACCATCGGCTCCAACAATCGCCAGGTGGCCGGTGCCAATGTGGGCGGTTCTGTCACCAACACCTCGGGCACGACCAGCACCCTGATGGTGGCGGGTCCTGTCAACTCGGTCTTCAACGGCACTCTGAACCTGAACCTCAAGCTGGTGAAGGCCGGGACGGGCACCTTGACCATCAATGGCTACTCCGCCTCGACCCCGGACGGCGGCCGTAACACCCACACCGCCGGCACGGACATCTACGGCTATAACACAACAGGCGGCATCAACCTGAACAACACCACCACAGGTCTCGGTGGGGCCGCCGGCGGCACACCCGTGGTCAATCTTTACAGTGGCCAGCTTGGCTTGTTCTTCAGCAATGGCACCACGGGCGTCAACAGCACCCAGGGACAGCAGTTCAACAACCAGGTGGTGCGTTATGGTGGCGACGGCACGCCGCTTACCTTGAACGTGTTTGGGCCGGCGCTGATCAACGTCAACCAGGCCACTCCCAGCAGCAACAGCGCCTTTGGCGTGGGTAACATCATGACCGTGGGGGCCATGAACCTCACCAACACCAGCCTGACCCTCACTGGTGGCAACCTTTACCGCTTCCGCGCGGAAGGGCCTATCAGCATCCTCGGTTCCCAGGCAGCCTTCGTGAGCGCTGCGGACGGTCCAAGCGGTGCGGCGGAGCTCTTTGGGGTCATTTCAGGGGCTGGAGCCCTTACCAAGCTGGGTGATGGCACGCTGCGTGGCATTGTCATCGGCAATTCCGGCAACACCTACTCCGGCGGAACCAACATCGTGGCCGGGGACGTGCAGGTGCTGCCCACCAGCGGTACGCCGCTTGGAAGCGGCCCGGTGCGCGTCTTCCCGGATGGTTCGTTGCGGATCGCGGGCAATGGCAGCGTCAACGGCGGCAATCTGTCGGTCATCAGCCGCGTCAATGCCATGGGGGCGGTGGTCCTGGATGACAACTTCAATCCCACAGTGCTCAACAGCACGAATTTCAGCAGCGTGTACAACACCTCGTTGCAGCTCGGCCAGCCGTATTTCACCCAGGCGCTCAACATGGCGACGATCGGTGACGGGCGCGCTTACCTCGGTGGTGGTCTGAACGCTGAAGTGGCCTACATGGCCGCCACGCTGGGTGCGGGCTTGACCGATGCCTGGACTCCGGCTGGTGTGACGGGGGTGTACCGAATCGCACCTGCGGCCAGCAGCTTCTCCTTCCAGGGTGTGGACAATGTCCTGACCGGAAACAGTTACCTCCAGGTGGGCAACCGCCGGAACATGGTGGTTGGCACAGCCGTCAACGGCGGCAACGTCCTCGTGATCCGCAACTCGAACGATTTCACCGGCGGCACCCAGATCGCCTCCGGGGCCAGCTTGTACATTGAAACGGGCGGTCGAGCCACCGGCGAGACGCCGATGGGAAGCGGCGCTGTCGAAGTGTATGGGGAATTGCGCGTGCGCGGTGCCCAAGGCTCGCTCTGGAACGCGAACACGGCTCTGGCCACCAATACGATCAACCTCCGTCCTGGCGGCGTGGTCCGTCTGCATGACGCGGAAGGGACCAACGGTCTTGTGTTCCTTGGAGCAGGAGATCAGGGACGCTGGGGAGATGCCGTTCCGCTGGACCTCAATGGTGGTATTTTCATTTATAATGGTGCTGCCAACCTGCAAAGCTCCGAGACCATCGGTAACATCACGGCGCGCAAGGGCGGCCAGCTCCAGGTGTTCCGCAACTCGACTGCCTCCTCCGCCCAGCTCAATGTGGGTGACATCTCACGCGCGGAGCGCGGGGTGCTCACCCTGGCCTACAACAGCGGCTTCCTGGGCAACAACATCACCACCCCGCTTTCTTTTGAACGGATCACGGCCAGCACGATCGCCGGTGCGGCCATCGCAGGTGGTGGCACCACCTCCAACGGCTCCGGTGTCACCAACACCGGCATCGTGGCACCTTGGATCATCGACCGCACCACGGCAAGCTTTGTGGGCTATGACCCCACCGGCTCCGGCAGCGGCTTCCAGCCTCTGATCAGCAGCACCACGCCTGGCGCGGGCCTGCTGGGCTATAACAAGGTGGTTTCCGGTGCCCTGAGCGCAGGTGGACTTGTCGCTGGAGACATCGCGGACCTCACCACGGCCGCCAAAACCCTCGCCGATGATCCCACGGTCTATGCCCTGCGCTCCAACCAGAACATCAGTCCGTCCGGAGCCAATGACACGCTGACCATGACCAGCGGCGGCTTGATCCTCCTCGGCGGCACCATCAATCCCCTTGTGTCCGGCTCCGTTCCCACCATGAGCTTGAACTTCGGTTTGGGCGGGGCAGGTGAGGCGCTCATTTACAACAGCGCGGCCACCACGAATGTGTATGCGCAGATCAATGCCGCTGGTGGTCTGACCAAGTTCGGGCCGAACCAGTTGAACCTCCTGAGCATCAATCCCGGCATCGGTGGCGATGTGGTCATCAACGAAGGCACGCTCTTTGCGCGCCTGCCGTTCTCCGGCTCCGGGACGCCTGTGGGGCAGGTTTTCAACAGTCAGGATGTGATCCTCAATGCCGGCGCGCTGGTTCTCGAGCCGTTCATCGCCAACGCGGCGGGCACGGCCTCGGAAATCGCCTCCAGCGTGCGCGCGCAGGCGCTTTTCGACAGCGACATCTATGTCCGCGGCAGCGCCACCCTCGGCAACAACGGCCAGGGCCAGTACGCGCGCATCGCGGATCTCACGGTGGCGAACTCCGCGGGTTCGGCCACCATGAACAGCAACGGGGTCATCCACCTCGTGCTTCAAAGCGGCCTGTGGGTGCGTGGAACGACCACCCTGGCGCCTGAGGCCAAGATCAACGGCACCTTCAACGGCTTCTCCCAGTCCACCTTCGAGGGCCAGGTCACAGGCACCGGCGCGGTCGAGAAATTCGGCAACGGCGCGATCACCTTCCTTAATGAAACGAACAACTACGCTGGCGGCACCATCGTGTGGGGCACCACCAACGCCACCGCGGTCAGCACCGTGGCATCTGCGCTGCGCGGCCCGGGCACGCCGTTCTCCACGGGGGACATCCAGATCCAGCCGGGCGGTCTGCTCCGCATCGCTGACAATGCCAACATCGCCAGCAATGCGGTGTACCTCCGCTCGGATGGTTATGGACTCGGCGGCATCGGTATCGGTCACAATGGCGTCCTTCCGGCCATCATCACGACCGGCACCCCGACGGCGGGCCAGATCAAGGTGGAATCCACCGGGCCATTCGACGGTGTTCTTTCTCTGGATTACGGTTACTACAGCCAGACACTGAATCCGGCTTCCATCGGCAACGGCAACTGGTG
Source organism: Verrucomicrobiaceae bacterium (assembly GCA_015075365.1). Taxonomy (GTDB): domain Bacteria; phylum Verrucomicrobiota; class Verrucomicrobiia; order Verrucomicrobiales; family Verrucomicrobiaceae; genus Prosthecobacter. Next base: position 61,939 of record JABTUN010000001.1, on the reverse strand, counting down.
GATCGGCAACTCCCAGCAGGCGGAGGCTTTCTATTTCAATAATACCCTCGGGGCGTCCGCGAACGGCAAGTACCTGCTCGGCGGCGGTGGCAACCAGAGCGGCGTGAACTACGGCTCCGTGTTGGTCAGCGGCGGGCGGACCACGCTGTTCACCAATCTCTTCACAGGCGGCACCGCCAATCAGGTGCGAATCGAAATCGGTGCGCAGACGGGAGATTTCGCCTGGAATTCCCCCTCCTTCGTGAACGGGAACTCCGGCTTTGTGACCATGGCCACCGCCAATCCTGGACTGGTGGGTGATGTCCGCGTCAACACCAACACAACCTTCTCGTTGGGCAACAATTTCGCCCTCGGTCTGGGGCGTCTGGTCTTCAACGGTGGTGGCATCCGCTATGACTTCGGGCCGAACAACTACATCACCAGCAGCATCACGCTGGACAATGATGTGGTGCTGCAGGGCGACTGGTTCACCACCTCCGGCAACGAACTGGTCCTCAACGGCAACGTGGCCATGAGCGATGTGCTCACTGCCGGCGCCACCCGCATCTGGAATCTCACCGGTTCCGGAGCCATGGCGGTGGGTCTCACCGCCGGGTCGAACAGCAACGGCGTCATCAGCGGCGCGGCCGGTTCGAACCTCATCAAGCGCGGTGCGCAGCAGGTGGCCCTCCGCGGTAACAACACCTACCAGGGTTACACCCAGATCGATCGTGGTGAGATCGTGGTTGTCGGCAATGTCCTGCCCAATCAGAACGGCCCGCTGGGCAACAGCGACTCTCCGATCACGCTCGGCGTGGAGTCCGCCAACAATGCCGGAATCCTGGGCATCGGCGGGCGTTTCACCGTCGGTCGCGACATCATGGTCGTGGCCGCTCCTGGCACGGGCCTGAATTTGATCCGCGCCCTGACCAATGAGGCGGCCACCCTGACGGGGGGCGTCTCCGTGGCAACCGGCGGCATCCTGACACTGGGAGCTGTGTCCGGCAGCAACGGCACCGGCAGCGGCGGTCGTTTGGACATCATGGGAGCGATCAGCGGTGCGGGTGCTGTCACCTTTGGCACCACGGCGGCTGCCACGAGCTATGGCGGCACGGTCGGATTGCTTGGCAATTCCAACGGGTACGCCATCAACACCTACACGGGCGGCTCCACCTTCAACTCCACGCGTGTGGAAATCGGTGGTGACACTCTTTTCAGCGGCCCGGCGAACAATCCGGTCATCATCAGCGGACCGTTTGGCACAGGAGCCATGACCTGGACCTCGGGGGAAGCTGGCAATGGTGCCTCGTTCCTCGCCGTTGGCGGAGCCAGAACCATCGTCAACGCCTTCAACGCGACATCCTCCGATTCCAATGCCATCTTTAAGTTTATGGGCAATGAGGCGCTGACCTTCACCCGGAACTGGGATCTGCACAGCGGCGGCACCTTGAGAAACCGCACCCTCCAGGTCAACAACCCCTACCAGCCCGTCACCTTCAGTGGCAATTTCAGTGATAGCGGTGCGCAGGGGCAGAACCTTCTCAAGACCGGCTCCGGTCTGCTCATCCTGACGGGCACCAACACCCAGGCCAACACCCTCACCACGGACACCAATTACGGCACCAGCCTGTTCATCGACGACGGCATCGTCCGCGTGAATGGGGACGCCGCGCTGGGTGACAGCACCACGCTGGCAGCAGGCGGTTCTCATCTGGCTGGTCCTGCGGATGTGCAGATTCGCGGCGGTTATCTTTCCATCGCCACCGGATTCACCACCGCCCGACAGATTGCGCTCGCCACCAACAGCAATGGTGGCATTGATGTGGCATCCGGCCAGACCCTGACGCTCACCACCCAGACACGCGGCGCGTTTGGCATCCGGAAAGTCGGTCCCGGCACCCTGGCGCTCAACAACAGCGCCAACACCCTCACCGCGCTGACCCTGGGGGGCGCGCAGCAGTTGAATCCGAATGTGGGCTTCTTCAGCCACACCGGCGGCGTCGTTTCCACCACGGCCACCACCGGCACGCCGTTTGTCACCACCGGCACTTCCACGGTCACGGTGAACAGCGGTGCCCTCAGCCTCATTGGAAGCGCGGGTGCCCAGTCAATCTCCGTGCCACGCTTCATCTACGGGGCCTCTGGCGGGGTGATGCTGGACAAGAGCACGAACACGACGGTGCTCACCGCTTCCGAGGCGGCCGCCACGGCCTTCCAGCGCGGGAACACCTTCAACAGTGTCAGCTATGGCACGCTGACCATCATGCCCTCCGCGCTGGTCAATCTCGGCACGGGTGGTGAGCAGTTCCTCATCAGCAACGCGGCGGCGCAGCCTGCCAACACCGCCCTGACCGGCGGGGACATCCTCTCCGTGCCCTCCGTGTTTGTCGCCTTGGCTGGAGCGGGTCAGGACGCGGATTTTGCCCGCTACGATGCCACCAACGGCTTCATGGCCCACAGCGTGACCACGGTCAGCACCCTGGGCACCAGCGCTGCCACCAATGTGGCGGACATCCCGGCCGCGGATATCGTCGGTGCGGCCCCGAATGACATCATCGACATCGCCGCCGTTCGTCTGGCTGCCAATGCGACCAGCTTTGATGGCAGCCAGACCCTGCGCATCAACCGTGGCGGCCTGATCTTTAATGGTGCCACGGCTCCGGTGCTGGCGGTCAACACGCTCTTTGGGACCGGGACCGGAGCCTCGCTGACCGAGGCCCTCGTGTACGTTCGCGACGGCCAGTCGGGTGCCTCCATCATCTCCGGCAACGTTTCCGCGCGTGATTTCACCAAGACCGGAGCTGGCATCCTGGAGCTCAGCGGCACGGCCAACATCTTGAACAGCAACGCCACCCGTTTGCCGGTGCTGAGCGTGCAAAACGGCATCTTCCGCTTCGCCAGCGCCGGAGCCCAGTTCACCAACGAACGCCGTCCGGCCTCCACCACGGACCTCACCGCCCACTACGTCCTGAATGTGAATGAGGCGGGCATTTTTGACCTCAACGGCATCACCACCCGCGTGGGCGGCCTGGTTGGCAACGGCACCGTCACGAGTGGAATCGCTGGAGCCGTGACCTTCACCTCCCAAAACGGCTTTGGCGTGGACACAACCTTCTCCGGTTCCATCACCGACGGCGCCGGGGTGGTCGGGTTCACCAAGTCCGGCAACGGAATCTTGATCCTCAACGGCCACGGATCCTACACCGGCGGCACCGTCATCCAGGGAGGTCGTGTGACCAACGGAACAGGCGTGCAGGCAAATGCCACGGCGGGCGTCTTGGGACGCCTGGAGGCCAATACGGTGACCGCGCTGGGCAATGGCCCCATCACGCTTGCTGGCGGCGACCTCCGGCTCAACGGTGCTGCCCTGCTGGACGGACCCCAGACCACCAATGACGTGATCGATGGCATTGATGTCCTCCGCTGGGGCGGCGTCAATGGTTACAACGTGACTGTTGCCGCCACGGCCTATTCGAACGGTGTCGCGCTTCCCTCCAACTACACCTCCGTGCTCAGGGCCGCCTCACAGAACGCCTCCATCGGGTCTCTGACCATCAATGCGCCCCAGTTGACCCTCACGGAAGGCCTGGTGATGGTTTCGGGCACCTCCACCTTCAGCCTGGCCAACACGGTTCTCCGCACAGCGGGTGGTCGTCTGTTCCTTCAGGGGCAGATCAATGCCGGAACGAACACCATCACCAAGATTGGTACCAATGACGTGGTCGTGAGCCACACCGATCCGGCAACCCAGAGCTCGGTCGGTCTGTGGAAGGTGTACGGTGGTATCCTCAACGCGCGTTCCGCCGATGGTGCGGCCAATCCTCTCGGCAGCAATCCGGTGGTGGAAATCAACGGCGGCACGACCAACTACGGCCTGCTGCTCACCACCGATGGCGACGGCACCGCCTCCTCCGAGCGTGTGACGACCTATGCGAACACGTTGGTGCGCTTCGGTTCCCCGCTGGCCGTCTCCAGCAACGAGTTCGTCATGAGCAGCAACGGACGCCTCGCGGTGGACCGCATCCTCGGAACCAATGATGACAAGACAGTCGTTGTCGGAGGTCTCGAGATCCGCGGTGCGCTTGGGGCACCCTCCACTCTCTTCATCAACGGCAACGCGGCCAACATCTGGGTCGAGGGTGGCACCAACTTCGAGCGTGACTGGAACATCGAAATCAATCCAAGTCTGAACACCGGTGTCACGCTCAATGGTGTGGTCAGCGGCAATGGCAGCATCAACCGCAAGAGCTTCAGCGGCTCGCTCTTCTTCAACGCGGTCAACACCTACACCGGCGGCACCTTCTTCACCGGCGGCGGGCGCAACCTCTTCGGCAGCCTCGAAGGCAATCAGGTCACCTTGAGCAACACCGCCCAGCTTGGCCTCGGTCACATCTTCCTCGGCCCGCTCGCCACCTTCCAGGTCAATGACCTCGGCAACCTCCGCGCCGGCCAGAACACCTATGTCGGCAGCAATCTGAGCTATGCGGCGATTTACAGCCTGGCCACGGATGCTTCGCTGGATGCCGTCCGCCTGCGTTCGGCGGGCCTGGGTGGTCTCCAGCCCAGCAGCACGGATTATTTCCTCAACACCATCAACCCCTCCGCTGCCGTCCTGGCACTGGGCACCATCTACACCCAGACCCTCGACATGCGCACCTTGGGTGATGGCATGTGGTTCCTCGGCTCCTCCACCAACATGGTCGGTGCCAATGGCTCCTACGATGCCGCCACGCTGGCAGCCGGTCGCGGTGATGTCTATCGCCTCGGTGCCGGTGGTGCCACGCTCTTCCTGGGTTCCAATGGAAACGCCAATGTGCTTACAGACGTGGATGCCAGCAAGTCCACCAGCCTGATTGTGGGTGCTCCTATGACTGTCCAGAACGGCTCCACTTGGAATGGAGGTGCCGGCACCGTGGTTCTGCTCCAGAATCAGGACTTCACGGGTGCCACCACCATCAACCGCAACAGCACGCTCGATTTCCGCGGAACGCTCACCACCTCCGGGATCGAAACCTACGGCGTGTTGAATGTGTCCGGTGAGGCCGGCACCTTCATCAACCCCAACACCAGCACCAACATCCCGGTGACACTGCGTCCGGGCTCGACCCTGCGCTTCGACAACACCACCGCGGGTGTCCTGCCCGTTACCGCCACCCAGGGCCGTTGGGCGGACGCAACCATGCTCGACATGAGCAACAGCATTCTCCGCCTTCAGGGTAATCCAGCCGTCGAAGTCGTCGAAACGGTGGGCGACATCAATTCCAACACCGGTACCAACCAGATCCAGGTGGTACGTGGCGTCATCGGTCGTGGCACGGAACTGCGCACGCCGGCCATCAACTTGAACGGCAGCAGCACCGTCCAGTTCATCCACAATGGCAGCCAGCTTGGCTCCGACGAGCGCGTGATCATCACCGGTGCCGCCCCCACGGTCACCAATGGCATGGTCGATCCCCGCATGGTCAGCGCCTCGGACGTTCAGTTCGTCACCTACAACGGGAACACGGGCTTCACCATCGCCGGCTTTGACCGCGTGCAGGCTGGTGCCACCCTTGCATCCACCGTCACCGCGACCGCCAATCGCACATTGTTCTCGGGTGCGGTTGTGCTCAATGCCGGGGTGGACTTTGAAACCTACGCCTTGCGTCTCGATGGCAACGTCACCCTCGGCACCGCTGCTGACAACACCGCGCAGATCGTCATTGGCAGCGGGGGCTTGATCTCCAATGGCACCCGCTCCATCACCGCCGGGGTGGTGGCTGGTTCGATTGCGACCCCTGTTGATCTCGTGTTGTACAACAATGGCACGACCACCTTTGGAGACTTCGCCAACCCGAACACGGCGGCGCAGATCGTCGCCACCAACATCGTGAAGTTTGGCGGCGGCACACTCCAGTTCCTGGGCAACAACGCCGGATTCACCGGCGACATCCGCATCCAGCAGGGCGCGGTGACGCTCAACTACCGCAACACGGCCGACGTGTCCACCGCGGTGACCACCACCATCGGCGGCAGTGGCGGGAACATCATCTTCGAGGGGGCTGGCACTGTGCTGAACCTCCTGGCCGGCACGGATGGAACCGGGGTGAACTTCACCGGTCCCTCCGTCTCGTTCAACAACAGCATTATCCTGGGTGACTATGTCCCGGTGGCCACCATTTTCACGGACCGCTCCGCTGGAACCACCGGCACTTCCCAGAACAAGACCATCATTCTCACCGGAGGCATCACCTTCGGCCAGAGCAACGGCGACATCGGCCAGTTGCTGCGCATCGACGGCCGCAATGGCTTCGACCTCCAGGTGAACGGAACCGTGACGCTGAACGGCCGCTCCGCCATCTCGGTTGAGAACGCCTACACCGGCACCGCTTCAGATGCGCTGTTTGACGGCCAGGTCACCGGCACCGGCACTCTCATCAAAGGGCCCGCCGACTCCAAAGGACGCGAACTCACCCTCCGCAATGTGACCAGCCTCAACAACTGGACCGATGGCACCGTGCTCCAGGGTGGAACGCTGCGCATCTTTGCCAAGGCACCGAACGTCGCGGCAAACGCCAGCACGGACCTGACCTTCGGCGGTATCAGCACAGGTGACATTACTCTCATGCAGGGCTTGCTCGACCTGCGCGTGGACAGTGACATTGGCGCCGCGGCCGACACCAATCTGGAGCGCATCATTTACGCCGATACTGGCACGCAGGGGCCAAACGTCCTCCTGAATGGCAGCACCCAGATCAATGTGGACCGCACCGGACTGGTCGCCGCGGGCACCACCAAGCAGATCGTCCTGGGCAATCTCACCATGGGTGCCCAGTGGCTCACCGTCACCGGCGGCAACAGTTACAGCCTGGAGTTTGGAGGCACCACCACCCTGCTCGGCAATCCCTACTTCAATAACAGCGCAGATCTGACGCTCAACGGAGCCATCAATACCGACGGTGGTGGCGTGATCTTCAACAAGACCAACACGGCCACTCTCTGGATCAACAGCGCCAATCCGACCCTGGCGGCCAACACCTACATCAACGCCGGTCTCCTCGCTTTCGGCAACCGCCTCACCGGCAGCACGACGGCCAATCTGGGCGCGGGTGACATCTTTATCAATCCAGGTGCCCAGATCCAGGTTCGTGGCACGGCCAATGTCAACACGGGCCTTGGACAGGAGGTCGTCCTGACCGGCACGCAATACGCGCCCGCCATCATCCGAACCACCTTCAGCATCACCCAGGCCCAGTTGCAGGCCATGGTGAGGTCCACCACCCCGGCCACCAATCAGACGAACACGCTTTCAATCGAGACGACCCAGTCCAGCCCGATTGACATGAGCAGCGTCGCCAATGGCCGGCTCTATCTCTCCGCCAGCGGGGACCGCACCTACAATGCGGCCTCCATCGCTCCTGGTCTTGCCAATCTCCCTGACGCAGTGATCGGTGGAACGAGCACCAACCCGGTGTACCGCTTCAGCCACCAGTCTGGCCAAACCCTCACCATCAACCTGTCCGCAGGTGGTATCGGAAACCTCGGGGGAGTGACCCCGACCGATGTCCAGATCGGCTCCCAAGCCATCCTTGGCCCGAACGGCAACCTCGGCAGCAACGGCTTCGTGTACTTCCAGGACCAGAACAGCTATACCGGCCAGACAGTCGTCTCCCGTTTCACCACGCTGCGTTTCAATGTGGGCATGGCCACGGGCGACACGGCAGGTCCGCTGGGTGCCAACGCATCTTCCCGAATTGACGTTTATGGCGGCCTCCGCTTCGAAGGCTCCACTGGGAACCTCTTCCAGAACGGCAGCACCACCACCCACTTCTACAACAACGTCAACTTCCACCCGCTCAGCACCCTCACCTTCCAGGACATGACGGCCACCGGTGGTGGTGCCAACCGCTGGGGTGACACGGTCGGTGTGAACTTGGATGGTTCCGCTATCGTCGCTGAAGCCGCCAACAATGCGGACAACAACGCGGAGACGATTGGTTCTGTTATCTTCGATCGCGGCTCCCGCATTCAATTGACCCAGGAAGGCACCGGCGACGCCTTCTTGACCGCTGCCTCCGTAACCCGCGCCTCTACCAGCGCCGGTGCCGGCACGGGCCGCGGCACCTTGGTGTTCACGCCTAGCAATACCGCCACCTTCGGCGCTGCCGCGACGGCAGCCGTCGCCCAGACCCAGTTCATCTCCACCGCGCCCATCAGCTCGGTCGGTGCCGCCTCCGCTGTCTCAGGCATGCTGCCCGGCTACTACATGGAAAGCAATGGCAACCGCTTCGTGAAGAACGGAGCCAATGGCATCACCCCCGTGGTTGACGGTGACATGGTCGCCATGCCCACAGGTGCCGGGGTCGGCAACGAGGTGGTGAACATCACCGCTGCCACCACCATGGGCAGCTTCGAGACCAGCATCTTTGCTCTCCGTGGTGGTGCTTTCACCCTGAACAGCCCGACGGGAGCCAACAACGACGCCACGATCATCCTGACCGGCAGCGGCGCGGATGTGGGCGGTGTGGCGAGCTTTGGTGCTTTCGTGATCAACCCGAACCTCAAGTTCGGCACGACGGGCACCAATGAGGCCCTGTTCTACACTGGCAGCACGCTCACGGTGAATGGCAACATCACCGCCGGCAGCATCACCAAGTTCGGTGTTGGCGGCACATTGGTCATCAGCAACGACCAAAGCGACGCGGCACGGGGGGCCGGCAACGGCTACCAGGGTGGCTGGGTGGTCAATGAGGGCAACCTCCAGTTCGGCCAGTTCGGCGCGGCAGGAAATGCCCACGCCAACAACACCATCGTCCTCAATGGTGCGCAGGCTGGCTCCGCCCAGTTGAACCTGCGAGCACCCAACCCCGCTGACTCGATGCTGAACTACACCTACACCTCCGGTCGGATTTATGCGGTGGACTTCGCCACCATCGACTGGGATCCGGGGGCGGACGACCGCGTCCACACCATCGCTGACATTGAGATCCAGCAGTCCGGCGGCATCGGCAACGCGCCTGCCAATGGCACCTTGGACGCCTACCTGCGCATCGCCAACAACCGCAATCGTTCCATCCTGGCCGCAGGCACGCTGACCGTCACCAACAATGCCATCCTGAATGTGGATACCACCGCAGGTGTGGCCAACTCCCAGGGCGGCTCGACCAACGGGGCCTACTTGTCCAACAGCATCAGTTCCGGCATGTCCGTGGCCTCCTTGGTCGGTGCCAACCGCCTCACCAAGTGGGGTGACGGCACCCTCTATGTCCGCGGTGACAGCTCCAGCACCTTCTCCGGTCCGATGGTCATCGACCAAGGCGCTGTCTTTGTGACTCACAACGGCTCCTTGGGCACCGGTGCCCTCACCGTCAACCGCTACGGCGTGCTGGAAGTCGGCGTCGCCAATTTCGCCCCCACCAACTCCTCCGTCACCTACAACGAGGGTTCTCTTGAGCGCTGGAGTGTGGACAATGCCCGTTCCGGCAGCCTGAACCTAGGCCCGGCCACCCTTCAGATCGCCGCCAACCAGCCCACCACCAGCGCCAGCATCACCCTCAATGGTGGTGGCATCCAGGCCTACCAGCGAGGGGATGATCTCTCCGGTGCCCAGTTCTCCGGTGCCCAGTTCTCCGGTGGCGTGCTCCGCACGGTCAATCCGAACGTCACCTTCACCCTGGCGGGTGACTCCTTCATCGGCGACCGCTACTACGAAGGTGCCAACGGCCTCGACAGCGGCAAGCAGACCCACGACAACCGTCCGATCGAAGAGGTGCTCGCCTCCGGTGCCCTTCTCGAAATCCAGGGGGTGATCAGCGGCAGCGGTGGCCTGGCCAAGGTGGGCTACGACACCGTGATCCTCTCCGCGCAGAACACCTATAACGGCACCACCCTCGTCGCCGGCGGCAAGCTCATGATCGGCACCGACAACGCGCTGCCCACGGGCGGCACGGTGAGCACCACGGCCAATGGCGTCCTCGACCTCAACGGCCAGAACCAGACGGTTGGCACGCTGACCAATGTGGTGCCCGCCACCACCGTGAACTCCACCAGCGGCTTCATCACCAATAGCGGCACGGCGGACCGCACACTGACCGTCGGCAATGGGGTCGTCTCCAACTTCGCCTACGCCGGTGTGATCCAGCACAACGTGGCTCTCACAAAGACCGGAGCCGCCACCATGACGCTGCACAACGCCAACACCTACACCGGGGCCACCCATGTCGCCGAAGGCACGCTGGCCCTCGGCGCCAACGGCAGCTTCAATGACACACCCTGGATTAACGTTCAGGGAGCCGCCGCCATCCTCGATGTCAGCGCCAAAGTCGGCGGCTACACCTTTGACGGCCGCGTCTCGGGTGGCGGCACGGACGCTGCCGGCACGACCTACGGAACGGTGGTCAATGCCGCCAAGGTCAACGGCAGCCTCATCATCGGGGACCATGTGGGCGAGGTCAGCCGTATCGGTTCGATCGCCCCGGGTGCCAACAGCGTCGCTGGCAGCATCGCCACGGCGGGCGACCAGATCGGCCACATGTACTTCAACAACGATCTCACCATCAGCGGCCAGTTGGCAGGCACGGCCACCAACGCCGTGGACCGTGTCCAGATGCAGGTCAGCACGCCGACGGTGAACGCCTATGACCTTGGTGCCTTTGACCAGACTGCCGCCTGGCTCGTCACCAATGCCGCCACCTACCTCAACGGCTCGGCGGGTAATCTGGCCGGCCATGACTACATCAACGCCGTCGGCACGCTGACCATCAACCAGTATGGCCGTGTCGTGGTGACCGACCTTGTCGGCGGCAACATCGCCGGTGGTTCGGTCTTCAATCTGATGGACTGGGGTACCCTCACCAACAACGGGTTCACCGTCAACGGGGCCCAGTATGGTGGCTCGGGTGACGGCTCGTTCGATCTTGACCTCCCGGTTCTCACCAACGGAAATCTCTGGGATACCAGCCTTTGGATCAGCCACGGTGTTGTGTTTGTGGTGCCGGAACCCTCCCGCGCGCTGTTAGTCCTCCTCGGCCTCCTCGGCCTGATGCTCCGCCGCCGCCGGGAAACGGTCTGATCCACCGCAGTGCGGTCAAACCTGGTCAAACCCAGTCAAAGTACCAAACGGCATCCAGTTCACCCTGGATGCCGTTTTGCTTGTCGCAAGGCTGCCATGCGCGCATCTGGATGCGATCTGGTGGGTCCGCTCTGCCGTCGCGAAACTCCGCCATGCCATTGGGAATGTGTCCTGCGGACTCGCGCCAGTCCGCTGTGGCACGGGCAGAGGCGGTGCGGGAATAGCACGTATGCGGCAGGCATCATCGAAGGGGAAGCCTTCCCTGGCGTCAGGGGAAGATTCCCTGGCGATATTGCAACAGGCTCTTTTGGGGCCATCCGAGCTGCCAAGTCGCTCATTTCCAGAGGTTTGAGACCTCGGCGATGGGAAAGACTGCCGCTGTTGGCTGTTTGAGTAGTGAAAGCCGGCTGTGGGCCATTCAGATTGCGCCGTTGGCCTTCGATCATGAAGCCTGCCTGTGCCGAACTGTTCCTTGCGCGGCTGGACGTGCTCGCTAACGGCTGGAGTCCCTGAAAACCAGGGCTTCGGGAGTTTCCCCGGAGACTCTTCATGTCAGAACACAAGAACGCTTCCCCCTGGACCCTGGCCCTCGTGGCCCTGGGTGTCGTCTTTGGTGACATTGGCACCAGCCCGCTTTACGCGCTCCGTGAGAGCTTGAATCATGCCCGTCCGACGCCCGGCGTCCCGCTGGATGTGCTGGGGCCGCTTTCTCTGATGTTCTGGTCGTTGATTGTGATGGTCTGCTTCAAATATCTGGGCTTCATCACCCGCGCCACGAACCAAGGAGAGGGCGGCATGTTCGCGCTGCTCACCCTTTTCCGCTCCGCCAAGTGGTCCTTCCGGCCGCAAACCACCGCCGGGGTCGTTTTAGGCGGCATTTTCGGCGCCTGCCTGTTGTATGGCGATGGCATGATCACACCGGCCATCTCCGTGCTTTCCGCCGTGGAGGGCCTGGCGCTTCTGGACGCCCAGATCGGCACAGGGCTGGCTCATTACGTTGTACCCATCGCCGCTGCCATCATTTTTGTCCTGTTTCTCGTGCAGAAAAACGGCACCGCCCGCATCGGCGTGGCCTTTGGCCCCATCATGGTGCTCTGGTTTCTCACGCTTGCCGTGCTCGGCATCCTCAACATCAGCGCCCACCCAGGGGTCTTCGCTGCGTTGCTGCCGCATCATGGCGTGGATTTCCTCCTCCACCATGGACACGAGAGCTTTGTCATCATGGGGCTCGTGCTGCTCGCCGTCACCGGCTGCGAGGCGATGTACGCCGACATCGGTCATTTCGGCCGTCCTCCGCTCGTCAAAAGCTGGTTCATCATCGTCCTGCCGGCCCTGATGCTCAATTATCTCGGCCAGGGCGCGCTCGTCCTCTCCAATGTCGAGGCATCGCTAAGGCCGGAGTACCACCACTTCTTCAGCCTCGTGCCGAAACCCGCGCTGATTCCCGTCATCATCCTCGCCACAGCCGCCACCATCATCGCCTCCCAGGCGATGATCACCGGGGTGTACTCCCTTACGCAGCAGGCGGTGCAGCTTGGCTACCTGCCACGGTTGAAAATCATCCACACGAACCCGGATGTGCGCGGCCAGATCTACATGCCGCAGGTGAACTACCTCCTGATGATCGCCTGCCTCGCGCTGGTCTTCAATTTCAAGTCCTCCACCAATCTCGCCGCCGCCTACGGACTCTCCGTGGCGCTCGACATGACCTTCACCAGCATCCTCTTTTTCCTGGTGGCGCGTCATGTCTGGAAATGGCCTGCCTGGAAGGCCGCGCTGCCCACTTGCATCTTTCTCGTCTTCGAGCTCGGCTACGTCTCCGGCAGCCTGCTGAAATTCTTCGCCGGTGCCTGGTTCCCGCTCGTCATCGGCCTGGGCATGTGGATCATCATGAAGACCTGGATGGACGGCCGCCGAATCCTCTTCCAGGCCATGCAGCGTGGACGCCTCCCCGTCAGCTTCCTCGTCGATGAGATCAAAAGGGATCGCATCATCCGCGTCCCGGGCACAGCCGTCTTCATGTCCGCCAGCGCCGACGGCCTGCCGCTTGCCCTGCTGCATCATCTGAAGCACAACAAGGCTTTGCACCACCAGGTGGTCCTCCTGACCGTCCGCTTCGAGGAAAAGCCGCACGTCGCCGCCGCCGATCGCTTCGAGATTGAGGAGTATCACGATGAATTCTTCCGCATCGTTCTTCACTACGGCTTCTCCGAGTCACCGGATGTCTTTGAGGACCTCTGCAAGGCCCTCGAAACGAAGGGCAAGGTCAAGCGCGGCACCATCACCTTCTACCAGAGCCGTGAGGTGCTTCTCACCAACGGCCCTGGCAAGATGGCCGAGTGGCGCAAAAAACTCTTCGTCCTGCTTTCCCGCCTCTCACGACCTGCCACCGGCTATTTCGACCTCCCGCCACGCCAGGTCATCGAACTCGGCATCCAGCTCGAGGTTTGAAACACACCGGGAGCAGAGCTCTGGGAAGCGGGAACGTTTCACAGCACATACCTGCCCAGTGCCAGCGCGCCGAGGATGCCGGATTTGCCCTTCAAGCCGGGGCCGACGATGAACTGGTCGATTTCGCGGCCTAGTTCCGGCACGCGCAGGTAGCCGTTCATCACTTTGGACAGCTTTCCGCGGATCAGAGGCAGGATGTGCGGCTGCTCCATCACGCCGCCGCCCAAAATGATGCGCTTGGGGCAGAGGGAGAGCGTCAGGTTCATCAGCGCGTGCGCCATCACGCCCGCCACCTCGTCCCAGGCGGGGTGATCCTCCGGCAGCGCGTCCGCCTTCACGCCCCAACGGACGGCCAGCGCCGCGCCGCTGATGTAGCCCTCCACACAGCTCTTGTGAAACGGGCAGTGGCAGATCCCCTGCACGGCGGTGGAGTTCAATGGCGGCGGCACCACCAGGTGGCCGATCTCGGGATGCAGCAGACCGTGCAGGAGCTGCCCGTGCACAAGCACGCCGCCACCCACGCCCGTGCCTACCGTGATGTAGATCAGCGGGTCAATGCCCTTGCCAGCGCCCCACAGGTACTCGCCCAGTACGGCGGCGTTCACATCCGTGTCAAAGGCCACGGGCACATGGTAGCGGGTTCTGAGCATGTTCACCACATCCACATACTGCCAGCCGGGCTTGGGCGTCGTGGTGATGTAGCCAAAGCTCTTGCTGCTGGTGTCCAGGTCGATCGGGCCGAAGGAGCCCACGCCGATCGCGGCGAAATCGCCGTGCTTCGCCTTCATCATCGTCAGGTAGCGGCACACCTCGCCCATCGTCTCCTCCGGCGTCGTGGTGGGGATGCGCGTCACATCACGCAAGTCCTCCGGACCTGTGCCCACCGCGCAGACAAACTTCGTGCCGCCGGCCTCGATGGCCGCGATCAAGGGTGGCGCCGAGCTACTCATGACGCGGGAGTGCGCACCGCCAGCGAGTCACGAATGCCGAGATTGGCGTAAATCTCGCGCGTCGCCTGCGACTTGTTCAGCGTGTAGAAATGAATGCCGTCCACACCGTTGTCGAGCAGCTCGTGGCACTGCTCCGTGGCGTAGTGGATGCCCACCTTTTGCACCGCGTCCTCGTCGCCGCCGCAGCGCTGGATCGCGCGCAGCAGCTTCGCCGGGTAGCGCGCTCCAGCCGCCAGCTCCGCCATGCGGCGCATGCCGGACGCGCTGGTGATCGGCATGATGCCTGCGATGATCGGCACATGGATGCCTGCCAGCCGGCAGCGCGCGCGGAAGTCCAGGAAGTCATGGTTGTCGAAAAAGAGCTGGGTGCAGATGTAGTCCGCGCCCGCGTCCACCTTCGCCTTCAGATGATCCATTTCGAGCACGCGGTTCGGCGTCCCCGGATGTCCTTCCGGGAAACCCGCCACGCCGATGCCGAAGCCGCGCCTGTCCGGATGCCCGCCGCGCTCGTTGAAGCGCTTGATGAAGGCGACGAGATCTGCCGCATGCTGAAACGCATCTTTCGCACGGTCATAGCCTGTCAGATTCTTGGGCGGATCGCCCCCCAGGGCCAGAATGTTGCTCACGCCGGCCTCCGCATAGCGCTCCAGAATTGCGGCAATGTCCGACTCACCGTGACACACGCAGGTCAGGTGCGGCACGGGGTCCAGCGTGGTTGTTTTCTTGATCCGCACCACGAGATCGTGTGTCAGCTCACGCGTCGAGCCGCCCGCACCGTAGGTCACGCTCACAAACGACGGCTTGTAAGCCTCCAGCTCCCCGATCGTGCGGTAGAGCGCCTCGGACGCCTCTGCCGACTTCGGCGGGAAGAATTCAAACGACAGGGTCGGCTTCTGGTCCTTGTAAATGTCAGCAAAATGCATGGTTGGGGGCAGGGAGGGCGGAAAGCGGGCCATTGAACCATGCTTCGGCGAATTTCATAGCCTCGAAATGCGGTCTTTTCGTCACCGTTGTCACCATCGGGAAAGCTGCGCACGCCAGTCGCGCACGAGGCCGGCGTCCACCGCCGTGGTGCTTTTGACCGCCAGCTCCAGCGTGCCGGAGGCGCAGGGCAGGGTGGCGATGCTCAGCACATGCTCCGGCGGCAGCGGATGGAAGCTGGCATCCGCATCGACCTCCAGCACATCGAGGCTGCCATGACGCGTGGCGTGGCGGGCCATCACGCTGGAGAGGATCAGGCCGGGTTTGGGTTCGTTGCTCCACAACACCTCCGCCTCATGGTCAAAAATCATCAGGGTGGAGCCTGTGGGCAGCTTGTGAAGGACTGCTTCCGCAAAAGCCGCCAGCCGCGCCGGAAAATCATCCTCCATCGGGATGGCCGCAGCCGGAGGAGGCGTGGCATCCGCCGACGGCGGTGCCGGTGCCGCGGCGGGCTCCGCTCGATTGAGGATTCCGGCCTGGAGAGCGCGCTGGCGGATCGTGCGCAGGCGGTCACGGATGCGCTCGACCGGCAGAGACACATCCGAGCCCTGCACAGGCTGCATTTCGTCCTCCCCGGGTTCATCTGCCTTCGCATCACGTTCCTCGGGCGGCATGGTTGTTTCCAGGCGTGCCTCCACACCTGCGGGAAGATCTGGGAGATAATCCTCCCGCGCCTGCGGGGCTGACGGGACGTCATCGGGCATTTCCTCCGCGAAAAAGCCGCCGCCCTCCGGCAACGTGGCGAGTTCCAGCGGCGCGTCCTCGGCGGTGCCGGGAGGGGAAGGAGGTTCCAGCCGCTCCACGAGCACCCGGAGTTGCTCGGGATCAATCCAGGAGACTCGCATGCGGTTGATTCCTTTCGCGTTGGGCCGCCATGCCAGTGCGTTGCTCCAGATCGGCGGCGATCTGGTCGAAGATAAGCGCCTCGGGGGGCGGATTGCGCCGTGTCAGCGCCACAGGCACTCCCAGGGCGCTGGCATCCAGGAAGGAGGGCAGGCGCGGAATGCTCTGCTGGAACATCAGGTTGGCCGGCAGCATCTCCCGCAGTTCGCGCGCCACGCGCAGGCTCATCTCGTGCTCCCGCATGACCATGGTGAGGAGGATGCCGGCCACCTTGACCCCCGCGCCCTCCGCGCGGAAGCGCGCCAGCGTCTCCAGCATGTGCGGCACGCTGCGGATGGCCAGCGGCTCGGACTGCTGTGGCAGGATGACGAAATCGCAGGCCTTCACCACCGTCTCGGACATGCCGTTGAGCCCGGCGGCGGTGTCAAACAGCACCACGTCCAGGCCGCGCAACTCCGCGGCACGCAGCAGGTCGGCCAGCCGTTGCGGAGCCTCATGAATGGCCCAGCCGGAGCGCGCGCAGGTGTCGTATTGACCGGCGGGCATCACCTCCAGCTCCGGCAGGCGGGTTGTGACCACCAGCCGCGCCAGATCACCGCCACGCACGAGATATTCGTAAAAGCCCTCGCGGGACTTGGTGCTTTTAGCCAGTGAGAGGCCCACGCCACCCTGCGGGTCGGTGTCCACCAGCAGCACCCGCCACCCGCGGCGGGCGAGGGAGTAGGCGAGGTTGATGCACAGCGTGGTTTTTCCCACGCCGCCCTTCTGGCTGGCTGTCGAAATGGCAATCACGGCGCCGATGCTAGCAGCGACGTTTGTGATTGCATGGTGAAAGTGCATACGCATGCCGATCCATCCAAAAGTTGGTCAATACTCAAAAGGCTGTTGACGATTCGGAGCTACGTTGGATAAAATACGGCTGTGAGTAACGCGAACATCAAAAACATGCGGAGATTTTTAACTATCTGTGGTGCGTGTCTTACCTTGGCGGCCACCTCTTCGTGTGACCGCCAGAAACTGCTGATTGAGGACAAAAAAAGGGCTGAGGCAGAACTCCAGCAAGCACACCTCGCACATAAATTTTATGAGGACAAGTTTCGCTCGTTAGGACCGAACTCCGCGAGCGCGCTGATCACCATCGAACGGCAGGCACAGACATTGGAGAATTCTGCGTCCACCTTGCAAGCGGAGGTCACTGCCTCCCAGTCCAAGGCGTCCTCCCTCGAGGCTGCATTGAAGAAATTCAAGCCCATGGTTGAGCAGTATAAGGCCCAACTTGCCCGATAACTCCCCCAAGCCATCATTATGGAATACGCTAAATTCTGGGTTTTGCTGTTCTTCGTTTCCGTCGTTGCCGGAGGTTTCACCCTTCAGCAGCACTTCCAAGCCGTTGACCGGCTTAACGCGGAGGTGCTTTCGATTCGCGGCAATGTCGGCCAAACCAATTCAAGCACGGACAGGCTGAAGCAGGAATGGGCCAAGGTGGAGGTGCTGGTTCAACGGCTCCAGGCAGCCAACGCGAAGAACGCCTCGCTGCAACAGCAACGGGATGAGTTGAAGGTCAAACTCCGGTCTTTGGAAGGAGACTTTAAGTATCTTTTATCATCTGTGCGTGACGCTGTTGACAAGGTGAGGGCCAATGCGCCCGGGGAGGTTTACGACGAGGTCGTGCTTGCAGACGGTCGGGTGCTCAAAAGTGCCAAGATTCGAAAAGTCGAGGATGCTCAGATTTCATTCATCCACTCCGAGGGTATCTCAGCGATCACCCATGATATGCTGCCTGAATCCATTCGCTCCCGGTTTGATCTTGCCCCCGACGGACTGCTGGCCTCGCTCAAACAGACCGATCAGGAATTGCTCGCCCCACCCCCTGTGGCTGCTAGCAAGTCCAGCAGGGTTGCTGTATCCACATCGTCCTCAGGCAGTTCTTCATCGGACAGCGGAGTGGTTGATGAGGCGAAGGTCAAGTCGATCAAACTCAAAATGATCGACATCGACGCCAAGATTGCCTCTTTGAGGAACTCGGCGGATTCATATGACAGCCAGGCGGCGGATCTTTATATCAGCGGAGACATGGCCAAATCTCGGGGCACCCCGGCTTCAAGATACTGGACTGCGGCGGAGAACGCCAAACGGCAGGCACAAGTGCTCCGCTCGCAGATCATCGGACTCGAGTCTGAGAAGCAAAAACTACAGGTGGACCTGGATGCGGCATCCAAACGGCGCTGATCTCGTAGCTGGTAGCCTGGCATGAACGAGGGATCGCCAGCGGCCCATGCCGCCGGATATTCCATGTTCATGATGATTGACGGAAGGCCGCCGGTTCGTTTGAATCGGCCTCCGCATGAGCACCCGCATCCTCTCCCTTCTTTCCGTCATCACCCTCACCACCAGCGCGGTGGCCGAGGTGTCCTATGAATTCGCCCCGGATTTCATCAAGCCGCCGCCCGGCAAAGAAACGATCGGCAATGGCCACGGCGAGATTGCCGTGGACTCCGCCGGCAAGATTTATGTGAGCGTGCAGGAGGCCAACGCGGGCATCCAGGTGTATGGCAAGGACGGCGTCTTCATCAAGGCCCTGCCGCTGCCGCAATCGCTGCATGGCTTCGTCATCCGCAAGGACGGCGATGGCGAGTTCATCTTTGCCGCCGTGCTGGGCGAGGCGAAGGTCATCAAATGCGACCTGGAGGGCAAGGTGCTCATGACCATCCCGACGAGCGAGTTTCCCGCTGACAAGCAGGGTAAAGGACTCAAGCTGACCAACTGCGATGTGGCCCCGAACGGCGACATCTACGTCGTGGATGGCTACGGCCAGAGCCACATCTTCGTCTTCAGCCGCGAAGGCAAGTTCAAGGCCGTCTTCGGCGGGCCGGGCGAGCCTCTCAAGCTGGCCAACGCCCACAAAATCTTCATCGACCGCCGTTTTGAGCCCGCGCGTGTCATGATCTGCGACCGCGGCCACAAGCGCATGCTGCACACCGACCTCGCGGGCAACTTCATTGGCGAGATCGCCACGGAGATGCGCAATCCGTCATCCGCCAGCTTTCATGGTGACTTGATGTGCGTGGCGGAGATCGCGGGCAACGTCAGCGTGTGGGACAAGAACAACAAGCGCGTGGCTGATCTCGGCACCGCGCCGAAACTGACCAACACGCCCAAAATCGAGCCGAAAGACTGGCAGCAGGGCGTTGTCACCAGCCCGCACGGCATCACCTTCGACAACGACGGCAACATTCTCGAAACCGAATGGAACCAGTGGGGGCGCGTGCTGCGCTGGAATGTGAAGAAGTAATGTCCGCCGCGCGGTTCATCGTCATTCTCGCCGCAGGGGGAGCCGTTCTGGCCCCCCTGCGTGCTTTCGGGCATGGGCTGGAGTTTCTGACCGCCAGGCTCACCCTGTTGCCGGACGCAGTCGTGCAGGTGGAGGTGACCGCCGATTTTGCGGGCAATCCGCTGGTGCAGGACGAGGCGGCGGCGCGCGCGGCCGTGGCTGCTCCTCTTCAGGTGAAGGTGGCGGATGCCTGGGTGCCTCTGGACTCGCTGGCGCGGCCTTCGTTGAAACATCACGCCAATTGGGCCTCCGTCGCGCCGCCGTCGCTTCCTCCACCACCGCCGGACGCGGAGCATGCCTTGATCACCGCGACATGGCGCTGGCAGCATCCGCAGGACGTGCTGTCCTTCACTGTGCCCCGGGGAAACATGCACGATGTCTTCCTTTGGCGGGACAGCACCGACGCGGACGCATCCGGCGCGCGCTGGATGCTGCTGCTGGCCGGCGATGAGACGCGTGAACTGCCCGTGCTGCCGCGCCGCAGGTCACTGTGGCTGGCGGGCGGTCTGGCTCTGGTGATCACGGGTGCGGGCTGGCTGTTGCGCCGCCGCGCAGGGCGGCAATCTAGGTTTGACTCACCGCCCCGCCTCGCTTGAGATTGCGCGCCTTTCGCATGGAACTTATCTCGATCGTTGAAGCCCTTCTTTTCGCCTCCCAGGAGCCTCTGGGACTGCCGCAGATGTGCGCCGCGGTGAAGGAAACGGCCAGGGACATCCTCCAGGCTTCCGAAGGCGGGGAGGAGGCCTGCCCGCCTCCCGAGTGGCTGCCACCGCTGGCGGAAACGACTGAGGAGCAGGTGCGCGCCGCCATCGACGCGCTGATCGCCCGCTACGAGGCGGAGAAACACGCCTTCACGCTCGCGGAGCGCTCCAACGGCTGGCGCATCTGCGCGCGCGGCGAATATGCCGAGTGGTGCCGGGCGCTTTACCCCGGGAAAAAGGTGCAGCGCCTCAGCCAGCCCGCGCTGGAGACGCTCGCCATCATCGCCTACCGCCAGCCCATCACCAAGGCGGGCGTCGAGGCCGTCCGCGGTGTCTCTGTCGATGCGATGGTGCAGCAGCTCGTGGATCGCGGTCTGGTGAAAATCGAGGGCCGTGCCGATCTGCCCGGCCGTCCTCTCCTCTATGGCACCACGGAGGCCTTTCTGGACCATTTCGGCATCAAGTCACTCGATGACATGCCCAATGCTGCCGAGCTGCGCCGCGTGAAGCTGCCCGAGCCGGATGCCGGCCAGGCTGCCGCCGCGGAGCCGCAGGCAGAGCAGCTCGCGCTGGCTCCCGTGGAGCCCGCCACGCCTGGAGAGGCTGAGGCTGCGCCGGATTCCAACGGTGAGCCTGCCCCCGCGCCGGACGCCGACTCGCCGCCCCCGGTGAAGCCTGCCCGCTCGAAAAAGCGCGCCGCCAAGGAGGAGCCGGCGGTTTCCAACGAGCCCTCGGGAGGTGATCCCGCCGAGGCGGAGCCGCCGCCCGACGAAGGCTGATGCATGACCTTGGCCGGCGATGCGTTTCCCCGGCCACACCACCTTCCGCCATGTCGCTCCAAGAAGTCCGCGCCAAGATCGACGCCATCGACGAGCAGCTCCTGCGCCTGCTCAACGAGCGCGCGGAGATCGTGCACCAGGTGGGCGAGATCAAACGCAAGGACGACCTCGACATCTATGTCCCCGGACGCGAGGACCAGCTCCTGCGCAAGCTCGTCGAGCTCAACGCCGCCCAGAGCGGCCGCCTCACGGAGCGCGCCATCCGCGCCATCTTCCGCGAGATCATGAGCGCCGCCCTCGCGCTGGAGGACAGCCTCAAAATCGCCTACCTCGGCCCCGCCGGCTCCTGGACGCATCAGGTGGCGGTGAACAAGTTCGGCCACTGCGTCGAGTACGTCGCGGAGGCCAGCACGGAGGCCGTTTTTGGCCGTGTCGGCGCGCATGAGGCCGACTACGGTGTGCTGCCCATCGAACATTCTTCCGAAGGCGCGGTGCATCACACACTCGACCACCTGGCATGCAGTGATCTGCGCATTTACGCCGAGATTTTGTGGAAGGCGGACGCCGCGGTCATGGCCCGGGAGGGCACGACCACGGTCACCGCCATCCACGGTCATCCGCAGATGCTCGCGCACTGCCGCCCGTGGCTGGTGGAGCAGTTTCCCGGCGCGCAGTTGGTGGAGAGCGCTTCATCGAGTCTCGCGGCGGATCTCGCCGCACGTGAGCCGGGCGTCGCCGCGCTAGGCACCTCCCTCGGCGCGGAGTTGCACGGGTTGCGGGTGCTTGCCGCCTCCCCGCGCACGTATTCGACACGCACGCGCTTCATCATCCTGGGCCGCCGCAGCGGCCCGCCTTCTGGAAAGGACGCCACCATGCTCATGGTGGACGCGCATGACCGTGTCGGCGCGCTCATGGAGGTGCTGCAGGTCTTTGCCTCCAGTGATGTGAATGTGCGCCAGATCGAGAACCGGCCCATGGGCGGCGGTGGGGAAGGGGACTGGCGCGCGCGTTTCTTCCTGGAGGTCAGCGGTCATCTGGAGGACACGGCCATCCGCCAGGCCGTTGAGGCGCTGGAGGCGCAGTCCGTGCGCGTGAAGGTGCTGGGCAGCTATCCCGCCACCACCTGGGTGGAAGAGCGTTGAAGATGTGCCTGGTGCTTCTCCCGTTTGGGGGCTACGGAGGCGCATGAAATTGGAGCAAGGCCAGATCTGGCGGAAAGATGACGAATACCTGCGCATCGTCGAATGGGCGCGCCTTTCGATCGTGTACAAGCGCATGAAGGACCCCGCGACGAAGGAGGGCACGCTGCACAAGGTCACCAAAAAGGAGTTTTGCCGCCTCCTCAAAGGCGCGGAACTGGTGACGCTGCCCAAGGCCCCGCCCGAGGCTGCGGACGAGCCGCTGGATGAGGAGGTTCCGGAACTTGAAACTTTGAACTTGGAACCTTGAACTCCCTGTTTATCACAAGCGCCGCACTTTGATGAAAAAAGCCCTCCTCGCCCTCGAAGACGGCCGCGTGTTTGAAGGTACGGCGTTCGGCGCCGAAGCCACCCACACCGGCGAAATCTGCTTTAACACCTCCATGACCGGCTACCAGGAGGTGCTGACCGATCCTTCGTATCGCGGGCAGATCGTCACGATGACCTACACGCAGATCGGCAACTACGGCGTCAACCCGCTCGACTTCGAGAGCGACCGCCCGCAGGTGCGCGGCTTTGTCATCGAGGAGCTGTGTGAGACGCCCAGCAACTGGCGCAGCACGCAATCCCTCGGCGACTGGCTCAAGGAATGGAACATCCCCGGCATCCAGGGCATCGACACCCGCGCGCTCACCAAGCACCTGCGCACCCGCGGCGCCATGCGCGCCGTTATCACGAGCGAGCTGCTGAATGCTGAGGAGGCCGTCAAACTCGCCGCCAGCAGCCCGCCGATGGAGGGTAGCGACTTCGTCAAAGAGGTCACCACCGCCAAGCCCTACCTCTGGGACCCCGAGGATAAAGAAAGCGGCGACTGGGACATCCCCAGTCCCTCGCAGAATCGTGAACCGGGTCCCGATGGCATCGTCCGGCATCCACTGCCACCCGCGAAGCATCGCATCGTCGCCTACGACTTCGGCGTGAAGCGCAATATCCTGCGCCGCCTGCGCCAGGCCGGTTTCCGTGTCGATGTCGTGCCCGCCACCGCCACCGCCAAAGACGTTCTCGCCAAGAATCCCGACGGCATCTTCCTCTCCAACGGCCCCGGCGATCCCGCTGCCTTGGACTACATCCACAAGGAGGTGAAGCAGCTCATCGGCGTGAAGCCCATCTTCGCCATCTGCCTCGGCCATCAGATCCTCGGCCACGCGTATGGTGGAAAGACCTTCAAGCTCAAGTTCGGCCACCGCGGCGGCAACCAGCCGGTCAAAGATCTGCGCAACGGCCAGGTTGCCATCACCAGCCAGAACCACGGCTTCGCCATCGACCCCTCTAGCCTGCCCGGAAACGTCGAGGTCACGCACATCAACCTCAACGACGGCACCGTCGAAGGCATGCGCCACCGCGAGGCTCCCGTCCTCAGCGTTCAATACCACCCGGAGGCAGCCCCGGGTCCGAATGACGCGAAGTACTTCTTTGCCGAGTTCGCCACGATGATCGACAAAGGGCGGTGATGTGGTGAACTCGATGGGGTGAAGAGAGGATTAGCGCGTGGAGCGCGTTGATGATGGCTCCATGCGCATCCAATCCATTTGTCTTCCGCTCCTGGCCTTCGCCGCGACGGCGTTTGCCGCGCCGTATCCTGAAAAGACACCGGACACGGTGGGCAACCGGCTGATTCATCGTTACTTCGAGGAACAGACGCGCGAGACGGCGCGCAGTGGCGGGCTTTCGGAGGTGAAGGACGCGGAGGACTGGAAAAAGAAGGCACCGGAATACCGTCGGCAGCTATTTGACATGCTGGGGCTCGATCCGCTGCCGGAAAAAACCGACCTGAAGGCCACGAAGACCGGTGAACTGAAGGGCGAGGGCTATGTGGTGGAGAAAATGCACTACCAGTCGATGCCGGGGCTGTATGTGACGGCGAATTTGTACCTGCCGGCGAAAGTGGAGAAGCCCGCGCCGGCGATCCTGTATGTATGCGGCCATGCGTTGAAGGAAAAGGACGGTGTCCGCTACGGGAACAAGAGCGGCTACGAGCATCATGGCGTGTGGTTCGCGCGGCATGGCTATGTGTGCCTGATCATCGACACCGTGCAACTCGGCGAGATCAAGGGCGAGCACCACGGCACCTACAGCAAGGGGCGCTGGTGGTGGTATTCCCGCGGTTACACGCCGGCCGGCCTGGAGGCATGGAGTTGCATCCGCGCGCTGGATTATCTGGAGACGCGGCCGGAGGTGGACAAGACGCGCTTTGGGGTGACGGGGCGCAGCGGCGGCGGCGCGTACTCCTGGTGGATCACCGCGCTGGACGAGCGCATCAAGGCCAGCGCTCCGACGGCGGGCGTGACGGACATGCAGAACCAGGTCGTCGATGGCTGCGTGGAGGGGCACTGCGACTGCATGTTTTATATGAACACGCAGCGCTGGGATTTTTCACGCATGGTGGCGCTGGCGGCGCCGCGCCCGCTGCTCGTTGTGAACACGGACAAGGACTCGATCTTTCCCATCGACGGCGTGTTCCGTATCTACCAGGACGTGCGGCGCATCTACGGGATGCTGAAGGCGGAGGACAAGCTGGGCCTGCAAGTGGCGGAGGGGCCGCACAAGGATCTGCAGCCGCTAAACATGGGCGCGTTTCACTGGTTTGAGCGCCATCTGAAGGGCGCGGACCCGATGGCGGTGCTCGACGAGGGCGCGAAGAAGACGATCCCGATGGAGGAACTGCGTGTCTTCACCGAAATCCCGAAGGACGAGCGCAACACGAAGATCGACGAGAGTTTTGTGCCGCTGGCGAAGACGCCGCAGCCGCCGACCAATCAAAAAGACTGGCATGCGCTGCGCGACGGCTGGATGCAGGCGCTCAGCACGAAGACCTTCAACGGCTGGCCGAAGGAGATCAACGGTGTCACTCCTGACAAGCAGGGCGGCATGGCACGCGACGGCATCCAGATGAGCGCGATCGACTTTGAAAGCCAGTCGCCTTACAAACTGCGCATCTACATCGCGCACCGGGACGGGCTGCGGCTGGAGGATCTGGAGCTGGTGGCGCTCAACGTGCTCGATGAGCAGGGCTGGGATGAGTTCTGCGCGGCGTATCACTCGCGCTTCGGGAAGTTGATCGAGACGTTTCCCGGCATGCCGAAGGACGAGAAGGCCTTTGAGCAGGAGAAGAAGATGTTCAGCACCTTCAAATGGGGCATGGCTTATGTCTGCCCTCGCGGGGTGGGCCCCACGGCCTGGACCGGCAGCCCGAAGGCGCAGACGCAGCGCCTTCGGCGCTTTTATTTGCTCGGCCAGACGCTCGACGGCATGCGCGTGTGGGATATCCGCCGCTGCATCCAGACGCTGCGCGCGGTGCCGGCGCTGAAGGAAAAGCCGCTATGGATCCAGGCGCATCGGGACATGGCGGTGGACTCGCTCTACGCCGCCGCGTATGAGGAAGGCGTGACGCGCCTCGACCTGCATGATCTTCCTGCCACGCACAACGGCACGGTGGAGGATCCGAAGAGCGCGGGCCCCGCGCTGCTGAACGTGCTGCGCATCCTCGACATCCCGCAGGCCGTGGCGCTGGCCTCCGAGCGCAGCCGCGTGGTGATCTACACGCGGAACAAGGACGCCTGGGACTGGCCCGTGACCGTGGCGAAGAACCTGGGGCGCGAAAAGCAAATCCAACTGCGGGATGTCGTCGAACCCAAGGCCGAGTAGCCTGTCTTGAGGTCGTTTCAGGTTCCAGGTTTCACGTTTCAGGCGCGCTGCCTGAACCATGAAACTTGAAATCTGAAACTTGAAACCCCAACCCCGACCATGCTCCGCCACGCCCTCATCGCCTTGATGCTCTCCGCGCCGCTTTTGCGCGCGGAGCCGGCGGCGCGTCTGGTGTGGCAGCCGGTGCAGAAGTATTTCATCCGCAAAAATGGCGGCACCCCGCCCTCCCAGGGCACGCGCCGGCTGAACTCCTTCACCAGCTACACGCATCTGGGCACCGACTTTGGCTTCCACGGCCCGGCGGAGCACGAGATCGAGTGGGTGGAGGACTGGATCACCGTGCGTCTGGGCCAGCAGCCGGATGCCTGGGCCGGCATGTGGCACAGCCTGGCCGGGCAGGCCAAGCATCCGGAGAAGGCCATGGATTTCATGCGCGCCTTTCCCGAGCCCATCGTACCAGCCTTCCAGCCACGCGTCAGCGCGGTGAGGCTGGAGGCATCCGGTCGCGGCAAGATCAAGCTGGAGATCAAAAGCCGTTCCGAGGAGGTCCGATGGACACAAACCGTGACGCTGCAAAACGAGGCCGCGCAGATGTTTGTCCTCCCGGTCTCCAGCGAGATGCACCGTGACGCGAAGTTCCTCATCTGGACCGCGGAACCCGGCAGCGAGGTGAGGGTGAGCGGCCTCTACCTCGGCATGGAGATGCCGGCGCTGCCCTGGGACGCGCATGCTTTCCTCACCAGCTATGCGAAGCTCCTGCGCTGCTACACGATCCGCAGCGGCTTTGTGCGGGACCGCGCGCACATCGACGACGGCTCCTTCGAGTCCGTCTCCGCCACCGGCATGTTCGTCCTGGCCACCGCCGCCGCCGCGCGCGAGCCGCTGGGCATCGTGAAGGACGATTACGCGCGCTGGGTGCTGCGCCAGACGCACGAGGCGGTGAAGCGTGTGCGCACCGCGCGTGGACTGCTGCCTCATTTTGTGTGGCAGATCGGCGGGGAATACCAGATCCACCCGAACACCGAATACAGCAGCGTCGATTCCGCCATTTACTTCCAGTCCATGCTGCTGGCCGCGCGCATGCTCGGGAACGAGGCCATCGAGACCGAGCTGACGGACATGGTGCGCAAAGTCGATTTCGACATGCTGCACCTGCCCTCCGGGCATCTTTCCCATGGCGTGAAGGATGACGGAACGACGCTGCTGCCGCATGGCTGGCGCGACTGGGGCGGCGAGACGGCGCTGGTCATGCTCCTGGAGCGCATGGCGCATCCTCACCGCCGCATGCCGCCGGTGGACCGTCCGGGGCGCGCCTGGCAGGGCAGTGGTTTCATCACGGAGATCCAGAGCCTGTTTCACCCGGATTTTGACAGCGACGACGGCGATCTCCAAGATGGCGTGCACTGGCGCGGCGTGCGGCGGCTCATGCTGGGCGCCCAGCGCGCCTATTTTCCGAATACGATGCCGAAAAGTCTCGCCGCGCGCCTCGGTATCTACGGCTTGTCCGCGGGCGAGAACGAGTTTGGCAATGCCTACCATGTCGGTGGCACCGATCTGCCGGACCAGCGCCTCATCCACCCGCACTACATCCTCATGAGCGCCACCATGGCGGAAAACACCGGTGACGTGCTCGCCCTGCTCGAACGCATGGAGAAGGCCGGCTTCTTCCCGCCCTGGGGCATGGTCGAGAACCTCACCGCGGACGGCCAAAGCCATCTGCCGATGGAAGGTGGTCTCAACGCGGCCTTCGAGGCATTGGGCGCTTATCACTTGCTGGCCAGACACCGCGGCATTCCGGACGCAATTTACAACGCCAGCCGTGAATCCCCCTTCATTCGCCAGGCCATGCGCCTGTATTATGACGGTGGCCGTGGCGAATCACGCTGAACGGATCGTGAAACTTGAAACCTGAAACGCACGACTCACTTCTGCCCGTAATACGCGCCTGGTCCGTGTTTCCGCAGATGGTGCTTCTCCAGGATGTGCGCGGGAATCTCCGCTAGCGATGGTGCCAGGGCGAAACTCCCCAGCGCCATCTGCGCGCACATTTCCAGCGCGATGCTGTTGTTCAGCGAGTCCATGGCGCTCTTGCCAAATGTGAACGGCGCATGATGTAGCTGAAGCACGGCAGGCATTTCCAGCGGGTCGAGGCTCAGCTCTCGCAGGCGCTCCACAATCGCCACGCCGGTGAAGTGCTCGTAGTCCAGCGCCACCTCCTCCGGCGTCAGCGCGCGCACCACGGGCACCGTGCCGTGGAAATGGTCCGCATGCGTCGTCCCCAGGCAGGGCAGCGCCCGCCCGGCCTGGGAGAACATCGTGGCGTGCACGCTGTGCGTGTGCGTGATGCCGCCGATCTGGGAAAACTCGCGATATAGATGCAGGTGCGTCTTTGTATCGCTGGAGGGGCGCAGGCGGCCCTCCACCACGTTTCCGTCCAGGTCCAGCACCACCATGTCCTCCGGGCGCAAGGCTTCGTAGTCCACGCCGCTCGGTTTGATCGCCCACAGGCCGCTCGCACGGTCGATCCCGCTCACATTCCCCCACGTCAGGCGCACCAGCCCGCTGGCGGGCAGCGCGCGGTTGGCATCACAGATTTGGCGGCGGAGTTCGTCGAGGGGCATGCGCCGCATGTGTGCCGGGGGTGGGCGTGCGGGTCAAGCCGGACCTCCCGCCATGCCGCCGCGGCGGGTTTGCGGGTTTGCATTGTCCCCCAAACTGGCCGATAAACCGCCCTGACTTTCCCTTCCCGACCGCTTGTGACCACCCGACGCACCGATTCCCCAACCAAAAAGCCTTCCATCCTCAGCCGCCTGAAATCCGGCCTGAAAAAGGTGCTCCGCCTGGGCAAACCGAAAAAGTCCTCTCCCAAGCTGCACACAAAGGGTGATCACGATCACGACCACGGGCATCAAGCCACCCTGCATGCCCACAAGCGTCCGCATGAGGACAAAAAGGACCACAAACCGCGTGCTGAGCGCGCCGAACGTCCTGAAAGACGCGAGGACCGTCCCCGCCGAGACCGTGGAGAGCGCGGCGCCCCCCCCGCGCGCGGCGGACGTGACCGTGGTGAGCGCCGTGAGCGCGGACCCCGCGAGGACAAGCCCAAGCCGGTTCGCGAAAACCACGCCCCGGTGGCCCCGCCGCCTCCGCCGCCCGTCCCGGAAGGCCCCTATCCGGAAAACTGGCAGGTTCTCGGCCTGTCGCCCGCCGTCCTCGCCGCCGTGCGTGAAACAGGCTATGAAAAGCCCACCGAGATCCAGCAAAAGGCCATCCCCATCATCCTGACCGGCAAGGACGTCGTCGGTGCCTCCCAGACAGGCACCGGCAAGACCGCCGCCTTTGCCCTGCCCACCCTCACCCGCCTCGGCGCTCCTGGGAAATTCCGCGTCCTCGTTCTCGAGCCTGTGCGCGAGCTCGCCGCCCAGGTCGTCGAGCAGTTTGAAAAATACGGCAAGCACACCGGACTGCGAGTCCTCCTCGTCCATGGCGGCGTGGGATATGAAAAGCAGCGCAAAGGCCTCCAGCAGGGCGTGGACATCGTCGTCGCCACCCCCGGCCGCCTGCTCGACTTCATGCAGGAAGGCGTCGCCGATCTGCGCGATGTCGAGGTGCTCATCCTCGACGAGGTGGACCGCATGCTTGACATGGGCTTCCTGCCCGATGTCCGCCGCATCGTCGAAAAGACGCCCAAGTCGCGCCAGACCCTGTTTTTCAGCGCCACCATGCCGCCGCAGATCAAGAGCCTCGCCGACTTCGCTCTCAAAGACCCCGAAAGCGTCGAGATCGGCATCCGCTTCTCCGCCGCCGAGACCGTCAGCCACTACATGTATCCCGTGGCCAGCGACCAGCGCGAGGAATTGCTCCTCGCCATCCTCAAGCAGACACATTTTGACAGCATGATGATCTTCACCCGCACCAAGGTGCAGGCGGACAAGCTCTTTGCCGCCATCGACCGCCTGGGCGAGTACAAGGCTGCCGTCATGCACAGTGACATCGGCCAGAAAGACCGCGAGCGCGCCCTCCAGGGATTCCGCAGCGGTGAGTTCGAGATCATCGTCGCCACCGACCTCGCCGCCCGCGGCCTGGATGTCAGCGGCGTCACGCACGTCATCAATTACATGGTTCCGGAGCACAGCGAGGACTACGTCCACCGCATCGGCCGCACCGGTCGCGCGCAGAAGGAGGGGGACGCCTTTACCCTCTTCGCCGCGGACGAGATCATGAATGTCGCCAGCATCGAGCGCCTCATCGGTCAGAAAATCCCGCGCCGGAAGCTGGAAGGATTCAACTACAAGTACACCACCGTCCTCGACGAGGAGGACAAGGCCCGCGGCATTATGACGGGCCGCAAAAAGAAGCGGCGCTAATCCACCTTCCGACGCCCTTGCAGGGCCTGGTAGAGGGTCAGTTCATCGACGTGGTCCAGCGCACCGCCGGCGGGCATGCCTTGGGCAAGGCGGGTGATGGTGACACCGGCACCGCGCAGCAGGTCGGCGATGTAGCTGGCCGTGGCCTCGCCTTCGACATCGGACCCGAGCGCGAGGATCACCTCCTCGACATCCAGATCCTTCGCACGGTCGAGCAGCGGGGCGATGCGCAGATCCTCCGGCGTCACGTTGTCCAACGGAGAGAGTTTGCCGCCCAGGACATGATAGAGGCCCTGATACGCGCCGCTGCGCTCCAGCCGCAGCACGTCGGAGGCCTGCTCCACCACGCAGAGCAGCCGGCGCTGGCGTTTCGGGTTGTGGCACAGCATGCAGGCTGATCCGCTCTCGATGAAGAAGCCGCAGTGGTCACACGCGGCCACGGTTTCCGCCAGACTGTCGAGTGTGGCGGCCAGCGGCCTCACACGGTCCTTCCCGCCCTGCACCAGCCACAGCATCAGCCGCTCCGCGCTTCGCGGTCCGAGACCCGGCAGCGACTTGAGCTGCGCGACGAGGCGTTGAAGCGTGGGTGGATAATCGAGAGGCACGGCGTATCAAGTTTCAGATTCCAGGTTTCAAACGGAGCGCGTTGGTCTTTCAACTCTAGAAACAGGAGACATGAAACTTGGAACATGAAACCTGGCACCCTGCGTCATGCCGTGATCAGACGGCCATGTTTCGGCACGGAACGCACCCCTTTGCCGCCGTCTTTGAGCGAGGCGGTCACGAGATCAATGAAGTAGCGCACCGGCGCGTCCTCCCTGCCTTCCACAGTGGCGTTTTGGAAGCTTTCGAGCGCCTTGTTGCTTTCGCCCTGGCGGTACTGCACCACGCCCTGCCAGAAGGCGTCCCGCGCGCGGGCATCCTGCTCCGGCAGCGTGCCTTTTTCAGCCAGCAGCTCGTACACCTCGCCCTGCGGCTGGCCGCTGGTGGTATAGAGCATCTCCATCGGCCTCACCTCGATGTTGTCCTTCACCCGCGCGTAGGTTTTCGCGCTCAGGAGCACGCGGGTGCCGTAAATGCCGTTGAGCAGGCAGAGGCGGTCAGAAAAGTCGCATGCCTCGCCGCTGGCGCTGAAGCTTTGAAAATCGTCCATTCCCAGCAGGCCGCACATTGACTCCCCGGTGGTCAACGCCACGCCGAAACGCGGCGTCTTGCCCCACTTTTGCTCCACCTCGCGCGCCAGCATCACCAGATGCGCGCGCAAAGCCGCCGCCACCTGCGCCGCGTGCAGCGCGTGGTGCTCGTCGGCCAGCGGGAAGCCGAAGATCACCCGCACGCTCTCCACATCACAATCATCGAGATATCCGCCCCGCGTCACCACAAACTCGGTCACGCTGCGCTGGATGTGATCGCTAAGCTGCTCGAATTTCACGCCTTCGATGTCCAGCGGCATTTCCGCAGGATTGAGCACGCGCACGCTCATGACGGTGATCTCGCGTTTTCCCGTCAGCTTGGAAGGCTCCACCGTCGCGTCGAGTTCCTCGAATGCCTTGGTGGACAAGCGTCCGGCGAACAGGCCCCGCATGATGTGCGTGCGGTAGCCGTTCAACCAGCCGCTCACGCCAATTGCAGCGATTCCAGCCAGCCAGATGCCCAAGATGCCGGAAACCGGTTCGAACAACGTGCCGGTGAAGACCAGCAGAAAGGCCAGTGTCATCGTCAGGAACGTCGCGCCGAGCAGATAGGCAAAGCGCCGCCACTGCGAGACCATTTCGACACACACCCATGCGGAGACAAAGGTCAGCACCGTGTAGTAGCCATACTGCACCGGCAGCAGATGCCGCAGCGGCTCCCGAATGACAAACATGCGGCCATACAAGGCGCCAAACCACGCCGCGATGCCATTGAAGGCTCCAAGGTGATACAGCGCCAGCAGCGGCGCGCAGATCAGGACTCCGATGATGATGGCGGCGGCTCGATTACGGCTCATGAGAAGGTGTGGCGGTGGTTTCACTGGAAGGACGGCAGGCCTGCACGACCAGCTCGCTCAAAAAAGCATCGGGATGGGCGATGGCTTCGGCGGGAATGCGGAAGCTCATGGCACCGGTGCTGCGGCTGACCAGTTTGAGACCGAAGGCATAGTCCTTGAACAACTTGTCGCACAGCGCATCGACGGCGAGGCCCTCCCGCCGCGCGCGGGAGGCCAGCGCGGCAATGGACGCGTCGTCAAACTCGAGCGTGAACTCATGCGCGTCCTGAAAACGTTGCGCAAACGCCCGCACCTCATCCGCATGGGCCGCGCCCAGCTCAAAGGCCATGCTGGCCGCCTCCATGCGGCATTTCGCGAGCACGGACTCGGGATTTTTGACCAGCGCGCCGTCGATGCGCAGCTCCGGCAGCCCAAGGCTGGGCATTTCAAACTTAAAATCACGCAGTACCCGCTCCCAGGCCGTCACGAGGCCGCGTGCGCCGGTTTTTTCCTCCTCGGCACGGCTGGCGATCTCGCGCAGCGCGTCGTCTTCAAAGACGGCTTTCACACCGTAGGCGGCAAATTCGCGCTCATACTGGCGGATGAGGCTGCCTTCAGAGTTTTTCATGATCTGGAACATGTCGTCCGCGCTGAGCGGATCGCACACGACACGCACCGGCAGGCGGCCGATGAACTCCGCCTCGAAACCGTAGTCGATAAAGTCCTTCGTGCGTACCTCGCGGAACAGATGCTCCGGCGCGGCAGTTTTCATGTCGGCGGAGACAAAGCCGATGGACTTCCGGTTCGTGCGCTTTTCGATGATTTTGTCGAGGCCGCTGAACGCGCCGCTGACAATGAAGAGAATGTTGCGCGTGTTCACCACCTCGCGGCCGGTGCGGCCTTTGCGCGTGTCGAACATCATCTGCATCTGGCTGCGGATGTCATTCGGTGCGTAAAGCGGCACCTCCGTCTCCTCCATGAGCTTCAGCAGCGCCGTCTGCACGCCGCGTCCGCTTACGTCGCGGCCCAGTTTCTCCGGACCGCTGCTCAGCTTGTCGATTTCGTCGAGGTAAATGATCCCATGTTCGGCCAGTTCGATGTCGCCATTCGCCTTCGCCACGAGGTCGCGCACCAGATCGTCCACATCGGCGCCGACGTAGCCGGTTTCGCTGAATTTTGTCGCGTCGGCCTTCACAAACGGCACGCCGATGAGATCGGCGATGTGTTTGACGAGGTAGGTCTTCCCGACGCCCGTGGGGCCGATGATGATGACGTTCTGCTTCGAGAATTCGAGCCGCGGGCCGGGCCGGTCGGACTCGCGATCCTCGTGCAGCATGCGCGCGTGGTGGTAATGATCGCACACCGCGGTGGCGAGCACCTTTTTGGCCTCGTCTTGCCGGATCACGAAGCGGTCGAGGTGCGCTTTGATGTCAGCGGGCTTGTAGTTGAACTCGAAGGCGGCGCTGTTGTCTGCCGGTTCTTCCTCGCCGGGCTTGTCGCCGTCGGTTTCCTGCGTGCGTCGCGCACCCGGCCCGTCGATGCGCGTGAAAAGCACCTGGCCGCCGAGGGTGTTCTTGATGAAGTCCTCCAGCTTGCGCGTGACCTCCTCCGGCGAGGCAGGTGTCGTCGGCTTCGGCTTGTCAGCTTCAGGGGTTTCAGGCGTGGGGTCGCTCATTGGGGGTGCCGACAGTGCGCGAGGCGAGGCCCGCTGACAAGCGTCACGATGCGTGCCGTGGCCGCTTGGAAATGCCTGTTTTCAGGGTTGCGCCAGCCTTGCGTTCCCTCATACTCGGCCCCCCGTATTATGTCCGCACCCGTCAAAGTCGCCGTCGTTGGAGCCAGTGGTTATTCAGGAGCCGAGCTTCTGCGCCTGCTGCTGCGTCATCCGAATGTGGAGCTCGTGGCCGTCACCTCACGTTCGCTGGCTGGGAAGGCGCTGTCGAAGGAGTTCCCGCGCTTTCGTGGTGTCGGCGTGGCGGATTCGCTCACCTTCACGGCTCCGGATGCGAATGCACTCAAAGCAGCGGGTGCTGAAATTGCCTTCCTCGCGGTGCCACATGGCGTGGCGTCCGAGTATGCGAAGCCCTTGCTCGAACTCGGCCTGAAGGTCATCGACCTCAGCGCGGACTTTCGCCTGCGCAGCGCGGCGCTGTATGAAGAGTTCTACGGCCATGCGCATCCCGCGCCGGAGTTGCTCGACGAAGCCGTGTATGCGCTTCCTGAGGTGCGTGCGGATCAAATCAAGACAGCACGGCTCATCGCGTGCCCCGGCTGCTATCCGACGAGCATCTTGCTCCCGCTGATTCCGCTGCTGAAGGCCGGTCTGCTGGCCGATTCGCCTCTCGCGGTCGCCAGTATGAGCGGCGCGAGTGGTGCTGGACGCAAGGAAAGCATCCCGCTGCTCTTCTGCGAGGTGCAAAACAGCGTGCGCAGCTACTCCGTGCCCGTGCATCGCCATCTGAGTGAAATCGGCCAGGAACTCGCCCTCGCTGCCGGTCGCGAAGTGAAGCTTTCCTTTGTCCCCCACCTCATGCCGACGCATTCCGGCATCTGCACGACCACGTTTGCGCAGTTGAAGCCCGGCGTGACGATCGAGCAGGTCGGCGCCGCTTTGCATGCGGCGTATGATGCGCAGCCCTTCGTCCGCCTTCTCGGCCCGAACCAGTCTCCCGATACCAAAAACGTCACCGGCACGAACTTCGTCGATATCGGCTGGGCCTACGATGCCCGCGCCGGGCAGCTCATTTTGATGAGCACCGAGGACAACATCGGCAAAGGCGCCTCCGGACAGGCGGTGCAAAACATGAATCTCATCTGCGGTTTTGAACCGACCGCCGGACTCCTCAACATCTGACCGCCATGCCCTCCAAAGTCACCGAAGAGCGCGAATGCCGCGTGCCGTTTAAAATCGTCGAAGGCGGTGTCACCGCCGCGAAAGGCTTCCGCGCCTCCGCCGTCACCTGCGGCATCAAGAACCCGGAAGCCACACGCCTCGACCTCGCGCTGATCGTTTCCGACACGCCAACGGTCACCGATGCCGTTTTCACGACGAACAAGGTGCGTGCCGGCTGCGTGCGCGTGTGCCAGCAGCACATCAAGGAGAGCGACACGCGAGCCATCATCGCCAACAGCGGCAATGCGAACGCCTGCACCGGCGTCCAGGGCATCCAGGATGCCAAGGCGATGACGAAAGCCGTCGCCGAGGAGATCGGCGTGAAGATGCGTCAGGTGCTCGTGTGCTCCACCGGCATCATCGGCATGCCACTGCCCATTGAGCGCATCCTTTCCAAGGTGCCGGACGCTGTGGCCAAACTCAGCGACAAAGGCAGCGAGGATGCCATGCGTGCCATCATGACCAGCGACACGCGGCCGAAGACCTTCGCCGTCGAAGTGCCCGTGGGCAAAAACGGCAGCTTCCGCATCGGCGGCATCTGCAAAGGCGCCGGGATGATCTGCCCCAACATGGCCACCATGCTCTGCTTCATCACCACCGATGCCAAAGTGGCCAAGGACGAGATGAAGCGCAGCATGCGCTACGCGGTCGAGAAGAGCTTCAACTGCATCACCATCGACGGCGACACCTCCACCAACGACACTGTCATCGTGATGAGCAACGGCCAGAGCAACGTGCCCACCATCAAGCGCAACACGCCCGAGGCCGAGCTCTTCCGCTGCGCCTTGCACAAGGTCATGCTCGAACTCGCCAAAATGATCGTGTGCGATGGCGAACGCGTGACGAAATTCGTCGAGATCCGCGTGCGCAACGCCCGCACGCTCACCGACGCCCGCAAAGTGGCTGAAACGGTCGCGAAGAGCCTCCTCGTGAAGTGCAGCTTCCACGGCTGCGATCCGAACTGGGGCCGCATCATTCACGCCGTCGGCTACAGCGGCGCTCGCATCAAAGAGGAACTCATCGACATTTATTTCGGCGGCCTCATGGCCTGCAAAGGCGGCCTCGCCACCAAAACGCCTGTCACCGAGATGGAGAAGGTCGTGAAGGAACCCAAGTTCACCGTCACCATCGACCTCAACAGCGGCACCAGCGGCTACACCGTTTACACCAGCGACCTCTCCGAGGAATACGTCGATTTCAACAGCGCCGAGTACTCGGCCGCCATTCACGCGAAACGCCAAAAAGGACTGGCATGACCGACCAAATCCAAAAATCCGCGGTGCTGCTCGAAGCACTGCCCTATATGCAGTCCTTCCGTGGCTGCACCTTTCTCATCAAAGTCGGCGGCAGCGCCATGGAGGACCCGGTGCAGGTCGATTCGTTCCTGCGCGATGTCGTTTTCCTCGAAGCCGTGGGCATCAATCCCGTCATCGTGCACGGTGGCGGCAAGGCGATCTCCAAAGCGATGGTCGAATCAGGCTTGGAGGCCAAATTCATCAATGGCATGCGCGTCACCGATGACGAAACGATCAAGATCGTCGAAGAGACCCTCGCCCGCGTGATCAACCCGGAGATCGTGAACAAGATCAATGCCTTCGGCGGCAAAGCGGTCGGCATTCCCGGCACCGAAGTCTTCCTCGGCGAAAAAATGAAGGGCGACCTCGGCTGGGTCGGCGAAGTGAACGACTGCAAACTCGGCCTCATCCAAGCTGCTGTGGCCGGTGAGTTCGTCCCCGTCGTTTCTCCCGTCGCACGCGAGCTCGCCAGCGGCAAAACGCTCAACGTGAACGCCGACCTCGCTGCCTGCGCCCTCGCCAAACGCCTCAAGGCCACCAAGCTCATCTTCCTCAGCGACGTCCGCGGCGTGATGCGCGATCCGAAAGACGACAGCACGCTCATCCCGAGCCTCGACGAGGCCAGCATCGCCAAACTGAAGGCCGAGAAGGTCATCAGCGGCGGCATGATCCCGAAGGTGGACAGCTCCCTCGACTCCCTCCGCGGCGGCGTCGGCAAAGTCCACCTCATCGACGGCCGACTGCCGCATGCGCTGATCCTCGAAATCTTCACCGATGGCGGCATCGGCACGGAGATTCACCTCTAAAACCCGGGTTGCCGTTTCTGCCGAGGACATTAATTTGCTTCCATGAGTTCCGTCGCCAAAGAAAAGCTTGCTGACATCGTCACCCTCTCCCCCGAAGAGATGCGTGAAATCATGCTCGGGATTCACGAGGCTCTGGAAGACATTGAGGATGCCGAGGATGCAAAACGCATCTTGGGCGAAATTGAGCGCGGGGAGGCGGAGACGGTCCCTTGGGAGGAAGTGAAAAGAAACCTAGGGCTCGAAGGATGAGCGAAGCGTATCAAATCATCTTTGATCGCCGGGCGGAGAAAGAACTCCAATCATTGCCTCAAGCCGAGCAAAAGCGGATTCAAAAAGCCGTTGATTCGTTAGCATCGAATCCAAGGCCTCCAGGAACGATCAAAATGTCTGGTTCAACCTCCTGGCGCGTGCGAGTTGGCGACTACCGCATCATTTACGATATCCAAGACGCGCAACTCATCGTCATGGTCATCAAAATCGGTCACCGCCGCGACATCTACCGCTAATCAGTTCTCCACAACTCCAACACTCCATTCCTCCACCTCCATCCCTCCATGTCCGCTCCTCACCCTGAAACCCAATGGCTCTCGCAATACGTGCTCGGCAACTACGGCCGTTACGATGTGTGGCCCGTGCGTGGTGAGGGCGCGTATGTGTGGGATCGCGATGGGAAGAAGTATCTCGATTTCGCGGGCGGTGTGGCCGTGTGCCCGCTCGGGCATTGCCCGCCGCCGGTGGTGAAGGCGCTCGCCGAGCAGGCGAGGACGCTCATCCATGTGTCGAACTGGTATTGCATCGACAAGCAGGCCGAACTGGCGCGTCTCATCGTCGAGGAATGCGTGGAGATTCCCGGCAAGTGCTTCTTCTGCAACAGCGGCGCGGAGGCGAACGAAGGCCTCATCAAATTCGCCCGCAAATACGGCCAGCAGACCGGCGGTCGCTTCGAGATCATCACGTTTACCGGCAGCTTCCACGGCCGCACCTTCGGCGCGATGACCGCCACGGCGCAGGAGAAGATCCACGGCGGCTTCGGGCCGTTGCCGCCCGGATTCGTGTATGTGCCGTTCAACGATCTCGAAGCCCTCAAAGCCGCGATCACCGACAAAACGGTCGCCATCCTCGTCGAGCCCGTGCAGGGCGAAAGCGGCGTGAATGCCGTCACGGCCGAGTTTTTGCGCGGTGCACAGTCGTTGTGCCGCGAAAAGGACCTGCTGCTGCTCCTGGACGAAGTTCAGGTCGGGTTTGGCCGTGCGGGCGAAATGGCCGGCTGGCGCAGCATTGTCCCCGGCGATGAAATTCAACCCGATGGCATCAGTTGGGCCAAAGCGATCGGCAGCGGCTTCCCGCTCGGTTCGTTCTGGATCAACGACCGTCGCGAGCCGGGCAAAGTGCTCGGCCCCGGCACGCACGGCACCACCTACGGCGGTTCGCCGCTCGCCTGCGCCGTCGGCATTGCCACGCTGCGCACGATCCTCGACGAAAAACTCTGCGACAACGCCAAGACCCGCGGTGCGGCCATCGCCGCCGCCGGTCGCGAGTGGAATCACCCGCTCATCCAAGAAGTGCGCCAGCTCGGCCTCTTCATCGGCTGGGAACTCAACGCCGAGGCCTTCAAAGCCAAGGCCGGTGACAAAGCCGCCTCCATCTTCCTCGCGCAAAAGCTTCTCGACGCCGGCATGATGGTCACCCCCGCCGGTCCGAACGTC
This sequence comes from Verrucomicrobiaceae bacterium, assembly GCA_015075365.1. Classification (GTDB taxonomy): domain Bacteria; phylum Verrucomicrobiota; class Verrucomicrobiia; order Verrucomicrobiales; family Verrucomicrobiaceae; genus Prosthecobacter. The sequence continues at coordinate 22,994 of JABTUN010000001.1, read as the reverse complement.
GTCCGCTGGCTCTCGCCCCTGAACATCACCGAAGCGCATGCCAACGAAGGCCTCGCGATCTTCAAAGCCACGCTCGATTCGTTGCTGTGACTCTCTGCTCTTAGCCCTCTGCCCTCCGCTCTATGAACCATCTCCTTTCCATCGAAGAACTCAGCAAAGAGCAGATCGAAAAGATCGTCGATCTCGCGTGCGTGCTGAAAAAGGACCGCACGTCGTCGCCGCAGGTGCTCACGGGGCAGCAATGGGCGCTCATCTTCACGAAGTCCTCCACGCGCACCCGCGTGAGCTTCGAGGTCGGCATTCGCGAGCTTGGCGGTCAGGTGATGTTCCTCTCGGGAGCCGACATCCAGCTCGGTCGTGGCGAGCCGATCAAGGACACCGCCCGCGTTTTGGGCCGCATGATTCACGGCGCGGTCATCCGCACCTTCGCGCAGCAGGACGTGGTCGATTTCGCCAAACTCAGCGGCATTCCCACGATCAACGCCTTGACCGATGACGAGCATCCCTGCCAGATCCTCGCCGACTTGCAGACGATTCAGGAGCGCCTCGGAGGATGGGCTGGCAAACGCGTCTGCTTCCTCGGCGATGGCGATTGCAACGTCGCCCGCTCATGGATCTGGGCCTCGGCCAGACTCGGCTTCGAGCTCGTCATCGGCGCCCCGAAGGCCTTTCAGCCGCAGGAGAGCTTCATGCGCAACGTGCCCGCCGGCACCATCTGCGTCGTCGATGATCCCGTCGAGGCCGTGAAGGGCTGCGATGTGCTCTACACCGACGTGTGGGTCAGCATGGGCAAGGAAGCCGAAAGCGCCGACCGCATCGAGATTTTGAAGCCCTGGCAGATCAACGACGCGCTTCTGAAGCACGCCAAACCGAACGCCATCGTCATGCACTGCCTCCCCGCCTACCGCGGCAAGGAAATCACCGATGAGGTGATGGAAGCCAACGCCGACGTCATCTTCGACCAGGCCGAAAACCGCCTCCATGCGCAGAAAGCGGTGATCGTGCAGATCACGCGGAAAAGCTGATTGCCATCATGAGCACTCCCGTCACCGCAAACAGTCCCCTCGGCGTCTTTGATTCCGGTGTGGGGGGATTGACGGTCGTGCGGGCGCTGCGGGACTTGTTGCCGAACGAGTCCATTGTCTATCTCGGTGACACGGCACGTGTGCCCTATGGCTCGAAGTCGCCGGACACGATCCGGCGCTTCTCGATGGAGGACACGCAGTTTCTCGTCTCGCATGGCGTGAAGGCCGTCGTGGTGGCGTGCAACACGGCCACGGCGCATGCGCTGCCCGTTTTGCAGGCCACGTTTCGCGTGCCGGTGATCGGCGTGCTTGGCCCAGGGGTCGAGGCGACGCTGTCAGAGCCGTCGTGCGAACGTGTGGGCATCATCGGCACGGCGGGGACGATTCGGAGTCATGCGTATCAGCATGAGATCGCGATGCGGCGGCCCGATGTGATGATCGAGGCGCGTGCAACACCGCTGCTCGTACCTTTCGTCGAGGAAGGCTGGACGGATCATCCGGCGCTCAAGTCCGTGTTGCGTGAGTATCTGAAGCCCATGCTCGACAAGGGCATCGACACGCTCGTGCTCGGCTGCACGCACTACCCGCTGCTTGTTCCGGTCTTGAAGCGCATGCTGGGGCAGAAAGTGCGCCTCGTGGACTCCGCCAGCACCTGTGCGGTGCATGTGAAGACGAAGCTGGAGCAGGACAACCTGCTGCGGACGACGAAATCCAAGCCCTCGCTGGAGATTTACCTCACCGACCACTCCGAGCAGGCCGAGAACCTGGCGAAGCGCTTCCTCGGCACGGATTTCGGCAAGGTGAAGAAGGCGGTGGTGTGACCTCTCAGGTCAAGCAGGCTCCATCTGCTTCTCCATCTTGTGCTGAAACGCCTGGGCGGCGGGATCGTAGAGCTTGTGACCCAGGATGAGGATGCGCTCGCGCAGCTTGGAGCGGTGCTCATGGATGAGATGGCTCCACGGACCGCGCTTGACCGCGTAGGCGGGCTCACGGGCCAGATTGCCGAGATCGCGCTCGCGTCCGAGCAGGCTGCCGAGTTTGCGGGCGCGGCGCACCCGGCGCACGGAACCGGGCAGATGGGAGAGCGCGAGGGTCTGATAATGCAGATCCTTCACGCGATGACGCCAGCGGTGCAGCGTTTTGTCCTCCGCACCGTCAAATGCATCCTTCATCAGGCGGCGGCCGCGCCGGTAGGTGATGGCATGCGCGGCGATGATCTGCTCCGGGCTCAGGTTTTCGATCCGAGATGTCTCCACCAACTGCTCCAGCGCGCAGAGCTGGTGCCGTAGAAAGGAGGCGGGAGGCGGCGCAGGCCTCACGCTCTTGTCCATGCGGTGCTGTGGTGCGAGGTGAAAGCGGCGCGCGAGCTTTTCGACGAGCTTGTCCCGCACCACGCGGTCACGGTTGCCCGCGCAGGCATTCTTCACCGCGCGGAGGTGCATGCGCATGGCCTCAAAGGTGTGATCCGGCACGCAATCATGGGCCAGACGCAGCAGAGCGAGCAGCTTCTTCATCCGCACGCGCAGATGGTGGGTAGCCACGGCCTCGTGAACCGCCAGCCGTCCGACATCCCGCTGTGCGGAGACAATAAGGCCCGCGATCAATCGCTTGAGCTCCTTGCCGGAGATGGCGGAAGCATGGCGGGCGCTTTTCATGGCTGGGATTCAAGCGGGCGGGCTTGTGCGCGGCAACAAACAGTTTTTCACATTCTCAGCGCCGGGATTGGGGATAAGTGCAAACCCGGTCTGCAGGAGTTCATCTGAACCGTGGTTGGCCGACTCACTAGGGCGGCGCGTTCGGGGGAAGTCTGGCGAGTGCTGCCACAGAGGGGGCGGCTGGGTGTTGCGCGCGCCGGGGCAAATGCCGGGTCCCGCTGTTACCGGATCGGAGCTGGGGCGGGTTAAAGCATGGTCTTGTCAATTCAGCCTCCGGTGATCCGCCCAGGCACGATCTCCACGCTCCCGCCCGCACCGTCCACGGTGATGACATGGTCCTGCACGGTGATCTGCAGCTTCATGACGCGGTCTGCCAGCGCTCTCACAGACTCTGGCGCAAGCTGCCACACGGTCAGGTTGCGCACCCGGGCCATCTTTTCGGCCACGGAGGCCCACCAGGACGCCGTGGTGGCGCCGAAGCTGTACACGGTGACCCGTTTCGACCGTCCGCAGGCGCGCACGAGGCGTTTTTCCTCCGGCTGGCCGATTTCGATCTCATGCAGGCGCAGGCCGGTGAGGTCGTTTTGCACCAGGGACGGCTCCTCCGGCTCCCACATGTCCTTCCCGAACTCCAGCGTGCCTTGGTCGTTGTTTGCCGGCGCGTTCAGCACCCAGGCCAGCAGCCGCGTCATCATGCGCTCCTCCGTTTCGGACGGATGACGGGCGATGGTGATGTCGTGATCGGCATACACATTGCGGTCCAGGTCGGAGAAGGACACGGCGGCTTTGTAGATGGTTGCTTTGAGGGCCATCCCGGCAGTTAAAGGGCGGGCTGGCGGGGTCAACAAGGGACGCATCGCCTTGTCCAGCCCGTCCTTGTTCATTTCGCCAAAGAGACGGCACGGCATTTGCATCTGATCCGCCTGGCCGCATCATCGCAGCCCGATTTATGACCTCCAAACGCTCCGCTGGCCTCCTCGCGCCTGTTTTTGCCCTCCGCCATGACCACGACCTCGGTGTCGGCGATACTCGGGCGCTGCGGGAACTCATGGATTGGGCGGCGGAGCATGGCATCGGCTTTGTGCAGCTCCTGCCCATCAATGAAACCGGACCGGACAACAGCCCCTACAACGCCATCAGCTCCGTGGCGCTCGATCCGGTGCTGCTGGAAATCTCGCTCTACACCCTGCCGGAGCTAGCGCCAGCCGACATCACCGCCGCGAAGGCCGGCGAGGACTTCAGCGGCGACTTGGTGAACTTCCCCACTGCACGCCGCGTGAAGACAAAGCTGCTCCAGCTCGCCTTTTCGCGGTTCGGCAAGAACAAGACCCGCGCGAAGGCCTTCGCAACCTTTTGCAAGGCCGAGGCCGCGTGGTTGAAGGACTACGCCATCTTCCGCACGCTCATCGACAAGCACGGCCACGAGATGTGGGACCAGTGGCCCGCCGATGCCCGCGCCAGCGTCGATCCCGAGGGACCGGAGGCCACCTACCACGCCTGGGTGCAGTGGATCGCCTTCACGCAGTGGCGGGAGCTGCGCAACTACGGCACCAAGATCGGCGTGCGCCTCATGGGGGACATCCCCATCGGTGTGAACTACTACAGCGCCGATGTCTTCGCGAATCCGCACCTCTTCAACCTCGGCTGGAGCGGCGGTGCGCCGCCGGAGAAGATCTTCAAAGACGATCTCTTCGTCCAAAAATGGGGCCAGAACTGGGGCATCCCGCTTTACCGCTGGGATGTGATGGAGCAGGACGACTTCGCGTGGTGGCGTCAGCGCATCGCGAAGCTCACCGATGTCTTCCACATCTTCCGCATCGATCACGTGCTCGGCTTTTACCGCATCTACGGCTTCCCGTGGCGTCCGCAGCGGAATGCCGAATTCCTCCCGCTCACCGAGGACGAGGCCAAAGCCCGTACCGGCGGCCATCTGCCGCATTTCATCGAGCACGACGACGACACGCCGGAGCACTGCGCCGCGAATCGAGCCGCGGGTGACAAATACCTGCGCATGATCCAGGCCGCCGCCCAGGGCGCCGAAGTCGTCGGCGAAGATCTTGGCGCGGTGCCGGACTATGTGCGCCCGCATTTGCTCGAGCGTGGCATCCCCGGCTTCAAAGTGCCGCAGTGGGAGGTCACCCCCGATGACAAGGCCATCTCCGGCCTCACCTACGACGAGTGCAGCTTCACCACCTACGCCACGCACGACCATCCGCCGATGGCCGCGATCTGGGACGGCTGCCGCCACAACATGCACCACGCCCCCGAATACGAAGACCGCATGAAAGCCGGCCGCGAGTTGCGCCTCCTGGCCGAGTTTGCTGGCATCCCGCCCACCAGCGATTACCCGCCCTACAGCGACACGATCAAGTGGCAGCTCATGCGCGGCCTCCTCGCCAGCGCCAGCCGCTACGCCGCCATCATGATCACCGACCTCTTCAGCATGACCGACCGCTTCAACGTCCCTGGCGTCGTCAGCGATGCGAACTGGCGCACCCGCTTCCCCCACACCGCGCAGCAGATGCGCGAAAAGCCCGAACTGAATGCCGAGGCGGTGAAATTCCGCGAACTCGCCAAAGAAACGAAGCGTGCGTGAAAGTAGCCCTGTTCCTGCGGAACAGGGAATGCCTTGTTACTGGACAACTCGTCTGCCTTGCTTGGCTAATTGAACAAGCCCGCGCGTCTTGCCTTCGCGGATGAAATGCGGACTCTCGCGCCCGCATGAGCAAACCGCGTCTCTCGTTTCGCGAGATCTTCAACATGAGCTTCGGCTTCCTGGGCATCCAGTTCGGCTTCGGCCTGCAACTGGCGAACATGAGCGCCATCTACACGAAGCTCGGCGCGGACCCGTCAAAGATCCCCATCCTCTGGCTCGCGGGACCGATGACCGGACTCATCGTGCAGCCCATCATCGGGAGCATGAGCGACCGCACCTGGAATGCGCTCGGTCGTCGTCGGCCGTATTTCCTCACGGGAGCCATCTTGTCATCCATCGCGCTGTTTTTTATGCCAGATTCGCCCGCGTTGTGGGTGGCGGCGTCGATGCTGTGGGTGCTCGATGCGTCGATCAACATCTCGATGGAACCCTTCCGCGCCTTCGTGGCCGACAAACTGCCGCCGGAGCAGCGCACGGTCGGTTTTGTGATGCAGAGCTTCTTCATCGGCATCGGCGCGGCCATCGCAAACGCCCTGCCCGCCATCCTCGATCAATTTGGCGTCACCGGCAATGCCTCCAACGGCATCCCACTCTCCGTGATGTGGGCCTTCAAGCTCGGTGCGGCCGCCTTTTTGCTCGCGGTGCTGTGGACCGTGCTCACGAGCAAAGAGTATCCGCCGGAGGACATGGAGGCATTTCAGCGCGAGAAGGCCTCGCACAAAACCTTCCACCTCAACGCGAAGTTCATGCTCATCGGCGCGGTGTCGGGTTTGCTGCTCGGCGTCGCTCGCGGGCATCTTGTGGAGCATGCGCTCACCATTTGGCATGTCATCATCGGTGGCGGCATCGGAGCCATCATCGGACTCGTGTTGAGCGGACCGGAAGTCGGCTCCGCCATCGCGGAGATGCCGAAAACGATGAAGCAGCTCGCCGTGGTGCAGTTCTTCACGTGGCTCGGCCTTTTCTGCATGTGGATGTTCTTCGGACTCGCGACCGCTCAGCAGATTTTCGGCACGCTGGATGCCAAATCGCCCGAGTTTGATGCCGGCACGCTCTTTGGCGGCCAAACCTTCGCCTGGTATTCCAACGTGTGCTTCCTCGTCGCCTTCGCACTGCCGCCACTCGCGAAAAAGACCAGCCGCAAGACCGTGCACAGCCTCGCGCTGATCGCCGGCGGGCTTTGTTTGATCGCCACAGGCTTTCTCAAAGGCCCGGAAGCCAAACTGCTCTGGCAGTGCACGATGATCGGCGTCGGCATCGCCTGGGCGAGCATCCTTTCGATGCCGTATGCCATTTTGAGCGGTGCCCTGCCCGCGGGACGCATGGGCGTTTACATGGGCATCTTCAATTTCTTCATCGTCATCCCAGAGATCCTCGCCTCGCTGGCCCTAGAGCCCGTGGTGAAGCAGTTGTTTGAAAACGATCCCGTCAAAGTCGTCATGATGGGCGGCGCGTCGATGCTCATCGCCGCCGTGATGACGCAATTCGTGAAGGACGAGTCACCGGCATGAAGCAGATGATTCGAACATCTCACGCAAAGGCGCAAAGGCGCAAAGATCAGAAGGTTGGGGAAACCTTTGCGCCTTTGCGCCTTTGCGTGAGCCTCCTCTGCCTTGTTTTCGCCAGCGCACTCCACGCCGAGCGTCCGGTGATCTACCAGCTCATGGTGCGGCACTTTGGGAACACCAACGTCACGAACAAACCGCACGGCACACTCGCTGAAAACGGCTGCGGCAAGTTTGCGGACATCAACGACACCGCGCTGAAGTCCCTCCGAGAACTCGGCATCACGCATTTGTGGCTCACCGGCGTGATCCAGCAGGCCACGCGCACGGATTACAGCCGCATCGGTCAGCCAGCGGACGACGCAGACATCTGCAAAGGCCAGGCGGGCAGTCCTTACGCCATCAAAGACTACTTCGACGTGTGCCCGGACTACGCCATCGAGCCCGCGAAGCGCCTCGATGAGTTCCGCGAACTCGTGAAGCGCTGCCACGCGCACGGTTTGAAGGTGATTCTCGACTTCGTGCCAAATCACGTCTCCCGCGCCTATCGCAGCGACATCCGGCCCGAGCTGAGTTTTGGCGAAGGCGATGACCGCGGGCAGTTTTTCAGCACCAACAACCATTTCTACTACCTGCGCCTCGGCGCTCCGCCGCTGCAACTGCCCACCGGCGGCCAAAACGGCTGCGATGGCCGTTTTGACCTCGAACGCGATTTTGGCCGTGTGACCGGCAACAATGCCGCCACGTGGTCTCCAAGCTCCAACGATTGGTTTGAGACCGTGAAGCTCAATTACGGCGTCAATCTCGTCCACGAGCACACCGGTGACCATGCGACTGAAAACCGCACCTGGCGCTGCATGGACGCGATCCTGGCCTACTGGCAAGATTTCGGCGTCGATGGCTTCCGCTGCGACATGGCGCACATGATTCCGATGCCGTTCTGGCGCTACGCCTTGCAAAAAGCCCGCGAACGCGACGCGAAGGCCTACTTCATGGCCGAGGCCTACGACAACGATCCCGCGAAGCTCACCAGCGGCAACGTGCTCGATGCGCTGCTCGATGCGGGCTTTGACGCCGTGTATGACGATCCCACTTACGACCTCGTCAAAGCCATCTACGACGGCCCGAAGTGGGCCAATGACCTCGACGCGGTCATCAGCGACAGCCCGCGCTTTCACCGCAGCCTTCGCTATGGCGAAAACCACGACGAAGTGCGTCTCGCCAGTCCGCAGCAATGGCGCGGACTCGGCATGAATGTTGGCCGCGGCGTGTGCGGCCTGCTTTTCGGCCTCGGTCGCGGCCCGGTGATGATTTACAACGGCCAGGAACTCGGCGAGCAAGCCCTCGGTGCCGAAGGTCACGGCGGCGATGACTCCCGCACCACCATCTTCGACTACTGGAGCCTTCCGTCGCTGCGCAATCCGCCCAGCGAAGAGCAAAAGGAGCTCCGCGAAAGCTACGGCCGCCTGCTGCGCCTCATGAACGAGCCCGCGCTCGCCAAAGGCAGCGTGCGCCCGCTGAATCGCGACAACAGCAGCCAGTGGCTCTCCTTTTATGCACGCCGCGATGCCGAGAGCGGACAGACTTTCCTCATCGTGACGAATCTGCACGGCAGCGAGACGATGAAGGACGTCCGCGTGAATCTTACCGCCGAATCGCTGGCCTGGCTGTGCCTGGAGCAGGGCTGGATCAGCCTGCGCGACAGGCTGGCACCGGGCTCCAGGCCGCTGAACACGCTCGTCGATGGCGGGTTCGTGATCCCTGAGGTGGCCCCCATGTCGTCGATGTATTTCGAGCTACGTCCCGTGAGAGACGTGGCGGAGAAGTGAAGGGTCCGCCAAGCTGGCACATTCGTCATTCGACAATCGGCAAACGTCATTCACCTTCGCGGCCCCATGTTCACCCCTCCGCATGTTTTTGACCAGCCGCCGCCGGCCTTTGACATCCACGCCATCGAGTCGCCCGCCTTCGTGGTGGATGTGGCCCTGCTGCGTCAGAACCTGGAGAAACTGGACCTTGTGCAGCGCGAGGCTGGTGTGACCGTGCTGCTGGCGCTGAAGGGTTTTTCGATGTTCAGCACGTTTCCGCTGGTGCGGCAGTATCTCGGCGGATGCTGCGCCAGCGGCCTGAACGAGGCGCTGCTGGCCTATCATGAGTTTGGCAAGGAGGTGCACGTTTACGCGCCTGCCTTCAAGCCGAAGGAGATGGAGCAGATCATCCCGATCTCGAACCACATCAGCTTCAACTCAATGGCACAGTGGCGTAGATTCCGCCCGATGCTCGAAGCGGCGCGCGCGGCAGGCCAAAACGCGCCGAGCCCCGGCATCCGCGTGAATCCCGAGCACAGCGAGGTCGAGGTCTCGCTTTATGATCCGTGCTCGCCCGGCTGCCGCCTCGGCATTCGAGCCGGCTCGCTGGAGGGGGAGGATTTGAGCGGCATCGAGGGCCTGCACTTTCACGCATTGTGCGAGCAGGGCAGTGATGTGCTGGAGCGCGTCGTCGGCGCGGTGGAGAAACGTTTTCCGAAACTGCTGGAGCAGGTGAGGTGGGTAAACATGGGCGGCGGGCACCACATCACCCGCAGCGATTACGATGTGGAGCGCCTCATCCGCGTGCTGCGCGACTTCAAGGCCCGGTGGGGCAAGGAAGAGGTCTATATCGAGCCCGGCGAGGCCGTGGGCCTGAACACGGGCTACCTCATCGCCGAGGTGCAGGACATCACACCCACGGATCCGCCCACGATCATCCTCGACATCTCCGCCAGCGCGCACATGCCGGACACGATGGAGATGCCCTATCGTCCGCACATTTTCGGTGGCGGGATGCCAGGGGAGTTTGCCCACGAATACAAGATGGGCGGCATGACCTGCCTGGCAGGCGATGTGCTGGAGGGCTTTTCGTTTCCGCAGCCGTTGCAGACGGGACAGCGCCTTGTTTTTGCCGACATGGCGCATTACACGATGGTGAAGACGACGACCTTCAACGGCGTGCATCATCCGGACATCGCGATTTACGATCCCGCGACGAAGGAATACCGCGTGGTGCGCCGGTTTGGCTACGAGGACTTCCGGGACAAGCTGTCGTGACCCGGGATCAGAGCAGCGTGCTGTCATCCGCACGTTCCAGGCGGCCGATCTTCTTTTTGATGGTCTCCAGCAGCACGGTCATCTCGTGGGCGCAGCGGAGGCATTCCTTCTGCGTCTCCTCGTCTTGCAGGCCAGGGACGGCGGGATGAATTTTCATGAATTGCAGCGCGATGTTTTTGCAGGCTTCGCGAATCTGGGCAATGGCGGCGGGGCGGTCCATGCGCGTGTTTTATTCAAGGCGGCGCGTGCCGTCAACACGTCCTCCCGCAAGGAGACGCGTTTCCAACCCGTTCCAACCCGCTCACCCATGAAGAAGACACTGCTCTCCCTGCTCCTCGTCGCCGCGGCCTCGTTTGCCGCCACGATCCCCGACTCGGCCAAAGTCGGCCATTTCTACGCCGGCTGCCAGGCCTACAGCTTCCGCCTCTACACGGTCTTCGAGGCCATTGACAAGACGGCGCAGGCCGGCGGCAAGACCATCGAGTTTTATCCCGGGCAGAAGTTCGACGACACGGCGAAGTGGGACCACAATGCCACGCCGGAGATGATCGAGAAGGTGAAAAAGCACCTGACGGAGAAGGGGCTTGCCGCCGTGGGCTACGGAGTCGTGAAACTGGGCAAGGACGCGGCCTCCGACCGCAAGGTGTTCGAGTTTTGCAAGACGATGGGCATCGGCGTGGTCGTCTCCGAGCCGGATGTGGCCGGGATGGACGGCATTGAGGCTCTTGTGAAGGAATTCGACATCAAGATGGCGATTCACAACCACCCGAAGCGCCCGCTGGACCGCGCCTACCTGTTCTGGGACCCGAATTACGTCCTCGGCCTGGTGAAGGACCGCGATCCGCGTCTGGGTGCCTGCGCGGACATCGGTCACTGGGTGCGCAGCGGTCTCGATCCCGTGGAATGCATCAAGATCCTCAAGGGCCGCATCTTTGACAGCCACATGAAGGACCTGACGGAGTTCGGCAATCCGAAGGCGCACGACCTGCCCTTCGGCCAGGGGAAGAGCAATGTCGCGGGCGTGCTGGCCGAATACCACGCGCAGGGCTATCCCGGCCCGCTGCACTGCGAGTACGAGCACAACTGGGAGACCAGCGTGCCGGAGATCACGCAGTGCCTGGAGTTCGTGAAGAACTGGAAGCCGGCGAAGTGATCCGCGTCAGGTTTGCGAGGCCGGGGGCGCGTGCTCCCGGCTTTTTTGCGGCCGGATGAAAACAAAAACGGCGTCCGTTTCAGGGACGCCGTCGGGAAAGGGGAAATCCTGGTGCCTTTACTTGGTGAGAGCGCCCACCTTGAGGGCGAGGCGGCTCTTGAGGCGGGAAGAGGTATTCTTCTTGAGCACGTTGGTCTTGGCAGCCTTGTCCGCGGCGGAGGCGAACTCGCTGAGGCCGGCCTGGGCGGCGGCGGCATCCTTCTTCTCCACGGCGGCGAGCACCTTCTTGCGCAGGGTGCGGATGCGGCTCTTCACGGTCTGGTTGTGGGCCGTGCGGACCGTGGTTTTGCGGATGTTCTTTTCAGCGGAGCGGATGTTGGCCATAGAAGGGAGGTTCGGGGGAAAGGGCGGCGAGAATAGGGTGCCGCCCCGGACCTGTCAAACTGGAATCCGGGGCCTCCGGCGGCCCGAAATCAGGCCGTCGAGGACTTTGAGCAGGGGGAGGGAGCGCGCAAAGGGGGGCGGAGATGATTGGCTTTAAAGATTTGCAGTGCGTGCAGACCGGGCCCGGATTTCCCTTGGCGGCGGGGCGGCTTTCCGGTAAAACCGGCGTGAAACCACCATGATCGAAGTTGAAATCTACGCCCCGGGTCTGCGCAGCGAATCCAACCTCATGCAATTGCGCAACCAGATGGATCACTTTCCGCGTGTGCGCTACAAGGTGGATACCCGCCACGACCTCGTTTATTTCGAAATTGACCGGCCGGGCGACATCTCCCAGCAGGAGATTCACCAAATCTTTGACGCCATCGACCTCAGCCCGCGCTTTGTCGGGCAGATTCCGGAGGAGCTAAAGACCGGCGAGACATCCAGGCTGGCCTGAGTTTACGAGGCGCGTTCCAGCAGGGTGCGCGCGGCTTCCTTCATCCGGTGGAGCACGTAGTACACCGTGCGGCTGCGCAGCCGCACCAGTTCCGCGCCGACGATGCGCGGCACGAAGTCCTCCGGCACCGCGATCACCTCCGCCAGCGTGCTGCCGCCGAGTCCACGGCATAAAACCACCGCCATGGCACGTGTGAGCGTCTGCACCTTCGGCCCCAGGCTCATGGCGAAGCGAGCATGCCCATTCTCGACGCGCACATGCACGCCGACCGTGTCCGTGCATTCCGCGTCGTGGCGCACATCCTCGAAATCAAAGCGTTCACCAGCCTTCGGCGTGTGGGAGGACGCTTGCTGGGCCAGCTCGATCAGATTTTCCCGCCGCTCCCCTTCCGGGAGCGATTCAAAGAACGTGATCCATTCGGCCAGCGCGGCAGGGTAGGAGGACATGGGGCTGCGCCAGCCTTGCCCGGCTTCCTGGAAACGAAAGCGCGAAAACAAGAAGGCACGCAGGATTGTCCTGCGTGCCTGGGAGGTCGGTTTGACAGATGATGCCGTGGGCTCACGCCTGCCGGCGGTCGCCATCGCGCCGGTTGGCCTCCGGGGGCGGCGGGCCGCGGCGTTCACCGCCTTCAGGGCGGGCATCCGGCTGGTGCTGCGGCTGCGGGCGGTCACCATCGCCACGCGGTCCGCCCTCCGGGCGCGGTCCTGGGCGGGAATCACGGTCTGCGTGTGGTTTGTGATGCGGAGGAGGGCCCTCGCGATGCGCCTGGGGGCCGCGCGGATCACGACCTGCCTGCGGCGGCGGTCCATGGCGGTCAGGCTGGCCGCCGCGGGCTTCGGGGCCGTGTTGCGGGCCGCGATTCATGGGCGGAGGCATCATGCGGGGGCCTTGGGGGCTGCGAGGGCCATGCATCGGCCCGCCGAACTGCTGGGGGCCATGCCCGTGACGCTGGTGAAAGCGGTGACCCGGGTCGCCTGGCCCGCGGTGGCCACCGGGAGGGTCAAAGGGACGCGGAGAGCCAAATTGCTGCGGGCCGGGCATGCGGCCTTCAAAGCGCGGGGGCCCGCCATGGCGGTGCATGGGACCCTGTGGCGGGCCGTGATGGCCGCGTCCGGCCTGCGGACCGCGCGGAGAGCCGTCCCGGCGGGCATCGGGACCGTCGCCACGATGGCGCATGTGCTCCTCACGATGTTCAGGGCCGGGACGGCGGCCTTCATCGCCGCGTGGGGCATCCCGGCGTGCATCCGGCTGAGGGCGGCCTTGATCGTCGCCCTTCGGGCGGTGCTGCGGTTGCTCGCGATGGGCCTCCGGGCGGCCTCTTTCGGGAGGGGGAGCGTCACGGCGGGCTTCCGGGCGCGGCGAGCCGGCATCCGGCCGGCGCGAGGGCGGTGGCGGGCTATCGCGGCGTGATTCTGGCTGGGGGCGCTCACGCTGGGCGTCCGGGCGGCGCTCCGGCTGCTCGCGACCAGCCTCGGGGCGGCCGCGTCCGGGCGGCGGGGCGTCGCGTCGAGCGTCCGGCTGGTCACGGCGTGCCTCGGGTGGGGGGCTGTCAGGGCGGGGGGATTCCGGCGCGCGGGGCGCGTCGGGCTTGGGAGCGTCTTGCGCGGGGAGCGCGGGCAGGCCGAGGGCGGCGAGGCCCAGCAGCAGCGTGAGGGTGCGAGTCTTGGTTTTCATCGTGGGTTGCGGGGTGGTGCGGCCGGGAGGAGAGCCACGGTTCATGGGGTGAACGCCACCTGCGATTTCTTTTGTGTGCCGGAATTCTTTTCCCGTGGGGCCGGCCGCCACACATGCTGCGCATTGCCATCCGCCGACGCCCCGCTATTCTTGGCCCACATGTCCGCCCATACCACTGAGCCGCGCATCGAGCCGGCCACCATCGAAGACCTGCCGCAACTCGTGGAGCTGCTGGCCGCGCTGTTCAGCGAGGAGGAGGACTTCAAACCGGACACCGCCAAGCAGGAGCACGGTGTGCGCATGATTTTGGAGCAGCCCAGCCGCGGCCGCATCTTTGTGCTCCGCACGGATCACATGGTGCTGGGCATGGTGAACCTCCTTTTCACGATCTCCACCGCGGAAGGCGGTCTGGTGATCCTCATGGAGGACGTGATCGTGCATCCGCAGCACCGCCGCCAGGGCTATGGCGGACGACTGCTGGAGCACGCCATCCATTACGCGCGGGAGAAGCGCTTCAAGCGCATCACCTTGCTCACGGACCGCATCAGCGCCGAGTCGCAGGCGTTTTTTGCCAAGCACGGCTTCCAGTTCTCGAAGATGATCCCGATGCGCCTCCTGATTGACGAGGCCGGCCGCTGACCCTCCGTCCGTCCTCCCGCCATGATCCCGGTCCCTGTCCTCATTGCCCACATGACCTGGCAGCGGCGCTCCGGCGTGGCGGAAATGGTGCCAAACCCGGCGGCGGAAATGTTCGTGCTCTTCACGCTCGCCACGCTGTTTTTCATCCTGGGTGCCTTTGCCACCTGGATGTGGCTGATCTGGCGGCGCACGAACAACCCGCCGCCGCATGTGCGGCTGATCATGGAGCTGCAGGATGAGGAAGAGGAGCGGCAGCAGATCCGGGAAAAAGCCGCCGCCCCCGGTGAGGATGAACCAACGCCGCCACAGCCCTGGGAACGGCCGGCCGACTGGTGGAGGAGGCCCGGGTGACGTGCCCGACCGCATGAGCGAGCCCTCCGTTTTTCATGGCTGGCGCACCCGCGTCTTTCACTGGAGCCGGGACCGCGGCGTGCTCCTGCGCGCCGCCTTCAGCATCGTGGCCATGGGCTTCCTGGCAGGCAGCGCGCTGGTGTGGATGCGCGCGGAAGGGCCGCCAGCACCTGGCAGCACGCCCGGGCCGCTGGCCAGGCAGCTCCAGCAGGAGTATGCACGGCTGCATCAGGCCACGGAGCCGGATCTTCGCGGTTTTTGCACCTGGATCACCACGCTCATGGAAAAGATGCGCGCCTCGGCGGCGGGCCGTGGCGGCGGCCATGACTCCCTCCGGCAGGTTCACACGCTGCTGGCCGCCACCGGCCGCGTTCGGGAGCACGACATCGGCGTGTTGCTGGGCAGGCACGCGCCCGGCGCGGCAGGCGGCCTTTTCAAAGCCTATCTGGAGGCGTCCCTGCTGCCAGAAAGCACGGAGGGCCGCGCGGCACGGCAGCGCCTGCAGAGCATCGCAGCGCAGCCGGACGCCCCGCCCTGTGCCTGTGAACTGACGGCCAGCCTTGCCATGCAGGACGAGGACCCGCACACGGCGCTCGCCTGGATGCTGCGGGAAGGCATGCTGCATGCGGACGCGCGCCCGGTGCGTGAGCGCGCCGTCGTCCTGGCGCTGGAGTGGAAGCAGGTGGAAAGCCTCCGGCAGATGCGCGCCGTGCCGGGCTGGATCGAGGCCTGCCCCCCGCTGGAGCAGCATCTCGCGGGCGGGCTGCTGCAGGATGTGCCGCTGCAATGGAAGGCGCTCCTGAAGGATCATTTCATCGACATCCCCTGGCTCCAGGTGATCTTCACCCTGCTGGCCGGCGGCGTGTGGGGCTTCATCCTCATCCAGCACGATCAAAAGGACCACGGGCGCTGGGTCAGGCCGGTGCTGCCGCTCATCGCCGGCGTCGCCAGCGTGTGGCCCACGCTCTCCCTCCTTTACTGGCAGGAGGGGGTGCAGGGGCTCGACCCGCACGCGCCCTTTCCGCATGACCTGTGGTACAATCTCATCGGCGTCGGCCTGCGGGAGGAGCTGTGCAAGCTGGCGCTCTTCGCCCCCTTTCTCCCCTGGCTCGTGAAAGGCCGCGTGCCAGGCCGCGCGCTCATCACCGGGGCCTTCGTCGGCCTGGGCTTCGCCATTGAGGAAAACGTGCAGTACTACCAGCAGGGCGGCGCTTCGGAGGTCATCGGCCGCCTCCTCACGGCGAATTTCCTGCATCTCGCGCTCACCGGCATCGCCGCGCAAGCGCTCTACCGCATGTTCCGCTCCGGATTCGCCACCGCGGGGGAGTTTGTGGGCACCTTTGCCTCCGTGGTGCTCGTCCACGGCCTCTACGACTGGTTGATCGGGACAGACACGCTCGAAATCGGCGGCTGGCTGGCCGTGGCGTTGTTTTGTGTGATGGCGATGCGTTTTTTCGACCTGCTGGCGCAGGAGGTGGAGCTCAAGCGCAGCACGCTCTCCCTCCGTGCCGCCTTCATCCTGGGCTGTGCCCTGATCGTGGCGCTCATCTTTATTCTCGCCGGCCTCCACGGCGGCTCGATGAAGGAAATCGCCCGCGCCGGCCAGTCCTGCGTCAGCATTGTCCCCGTGGCCGTGCTCTACTGGCGCCGCTTTGAGCACGCGTGATCTGGAGGCGCAGGGAGCCGTGGGGCGATGGGGTTTGATCTCAAAACGCTCCTCCCACGCGGCGGGCTCGCCGGACCTGTTGGAGATCATTCTGGTTCGATGGATGGCGAAGAGCAGGGAGAGCGCCGGGGCGGGAATTTCGAGGTTTTCGAACGTTTGGGAGGCTTTTGGGGCCTTGGAGGCCGTTTGGGGGGCGTCCCCCGCGCGGCCGGGGGCGTCCCCCGTGAGGCCGGGGGCCTCCCCCGTGAGGCGGGGGGCGTCCCCCGTGAGGCCGGGGGCCTCCCCCGTGAGGCCGGGGGCGTCCCCCGTGAGGCCGGGGGCTCCCCCCGTGAGGCCGGGGGCTCCCCCCGTGAGGCCGGGGGCTCCCCCCGTGAGGCCGGGGGCGTCCCCCGTGAGGCCGGGGGCTCCCCCCCGCGAGGCCGGGGGCTCCCCCCGCGAGGCCGGGGGCTCCCCCCGTGAGGCCGGGGGCTCCCCCCGTGAGGCGGGGGGACGGGTCACGAGATTGCGGTCATCTCGCCGTGGAAGGTGCCTTGGCGGCACTTGGGGCAGGGCTCGTCTTCGAGTTCGCAGGTGTTCCGCAGGTGTTCTTGAGCCGGGCCTTGCCGCAGCCGGTGCAGCGCAGGGAGTCGTGCTGGGGATCGCGGTGCGTCTGGCGGCCGCAGTGGAAGCTGTTTCGATGTTTTGTTACTGATGGCTTCCATCACGCATTCGTTTCCCTCACACCGCAAACCTCTCCCCGTCCACACGCGCTCTTCCCAGCGCGGCGAGGGATTCGAGGATTTCCTGGAGGGCGGCGGGTTGGGTGGAGGTGAAGTGTTTGGAGAGGTCGGCGGCGGTGACGGGGGCTCCGGCGGCGTGCAGGGCGGCTTCGACGGCGCGGATGCGGTCGGCGAGGGTTTTGGGCCAGGGCTGCTTCGCGGGCTTGGAGCGGAGAGCGGAGGGCGGAGAGCCAGATTTGGCTTTCGCGCTCTTCTTCGGCTTCAGCGGCAGCTCGTCTTGCTCTTCGCTCTTTGCTCTCTGCCCTCCGCTTTGGTAGTCGGGCCGCAGCCAGTGGATGATGCCGCGTTTCTCTTCGTCGGCGCGTTGGGCGTTGAGGTGGACGAGGCGTTCGAGGATTTCGGCGTCGGTGAGGGTGGTGGGCCAGCCGTAGGCGGCGAAGACGGCGGCGTCGAGGTCGTCGTGGAGCTGCTGGAGGAGGGAGACGAGGCCTTGGTCGTGGATGAGGCGCTCTTTGTCGGTGAGGGCGGCAGCCTTGGGTTTTGTAGTCCCGGCTTGAGCCGGTTCTGGGGATTCCAAGGTACCGCCTGAAGGCGGGACTACCATACTCCGGAGCTTCTCCAGGACGTTGTACATGCCGGTGAGGGTGAGGCCGGGATGCTGGGCCTGCACGCGCTTGCGGTGCGCGTCCAGCTCCTCCGCCAATCCCCGGATGCGCTCCATTTCGGCTTTGTTGCAGAGGGGTATGCGATTCTGAGAAACATGACCGTCAAATCTTCACACGGCATCACTCACGGCTCGATACTGTGCGATATCCTCGTCGCTCAGCTTGTCTTTGGGAACCAGTAGGTAGTGTCTTTCGCAGGCCAGTCGGATACCGTCTTCGGTATTGGTAAACTCCATGATTGCGATGCCACCATCGGGAAGAAACTGGGCGCCGAGTGGCCGACAGATCAGGTTGGGGAACTTCTGCGCGCACATCGTCATATCCTGTTCGATCTGCACCAAGCTCATGCGGTCACGTCCGCCCTTGGCTTGAACTGGAAACACAAAATGCGCTCCCCTGCGATCAATCCCCACATAAAGTTCATCCACCTCGACTTGGCCGATCCCCTCAACCGTTGTCCGCAGGTGATTCTGGAGAGAATAGGAGGCGACTCCGGCGAAGACATCGACCAGCCGGTTGTAGCGAACCAAAGCCAGCAATGCCTGCTCGTCATCAAGCGCATATCGCGCAATCACGCCCGGCGTTGAGTCAGGAATCTTTACCCGCATCAAGCCGGAATTGGCCTGAATGACCCACTGCTTTTCGGCCACGAATTTGTATTGGGCTTTGCCAGCAAGCTTGATCACCCAGCTTTTCCCTTTTGGAGCCACGTCGCGAATGGATGCCGGCAGCTCGGTGCGGAAACGGAATGAGTAGATCAGGTCACCGAGGTTCTTCGGCAGCTTGATGCCAAGTTCTGCGGCCGCATGTTCGATTTCCTCTCGTGCAAAGGAAACGAATAAATCGCCTTTCTTGTAGTGTGCGAAAAAGATCTTTTCGAGGATCTGGGTGTAACGGTTGGGTGTCATAAAAAGGGAAATCATCCAGGCCAGCGCAGCACCAGCACTTCTTCGCGCAATTGCTCGCGCGTTGCAGTTGCCAGCCGGGTTCTGAAGAGGTCGATGGACTCCACCTCATAACCAAGCTCCTCAGCCAGTTGTCCCAGAATCTGGCCGGTCCGTATCATCACCCGCAGGAAGGATGCCTGGTCCCCCACCACATAGGCAAGCCGTGCCCCAGGACGCAGACAGCGGCGCAGGTCGGCGAAGTGTCGGGCCATGCCGCCGAAATAAAGACCGGTCACCCGTGCATAAAGCCGTTCAAAGCCGCTGGTCTTCCCCAGTTCGTTACGACGCGCCTCGATCTCCTTTATTAGGCGCTGCACCTCGGGATTACCCTCTGCCAGCACATCATCCGAATCACCCTTGTAAACGTTGCGTGTGTTTGACCGGAGCAGCTTGCCGCGCTTCAGCGCCTGCAGTTCCTGCTTGGTGTTGATAAAGCCAAGCATCACAGATTCCAGCCGGGTCGTGCGGGTGTAGTCTTTCTCATTTGGGTAAGGCGGTGAAGTGATGACAGTACTGATGGATTGAGGTTTCAATAAGGCTCCCAGAAAGCGCGAATCAGCATGATGGATGACAGAAGCTGGACGGTTCATCTCCTTGAGAAGATCGAGATCATCGGCCATCGTTTCAACGCCACGAAGCCATGCCGTCACGACCGGCGCATCCTCTTTGGGCGCAGTGACTCCCACCTCGGGTCCGAAATGCAGGTTGCTGATCGAGTTCACCAGCGCCTTCGCCATGGCTAGTCGCAAAGGATCACGAATTTCGGCGGAGGCATGCTCATCAATCATATCACGCAGCACCAAACATTTATGCATTGGTAGCGGACTGATCGATTCCGACAACAAGAGCTTAAGGGATTCCTCTGGCAATGAACGCAACGCGCTTGGTGGAGGTGTTTCACAAAGGATCCATCCTTGAGGATCATCGAATATCCCCTGGCGTTCGAGCGCGTGGAGCGTCTTGTCCGCGATCTTGCGCGCATCCTGCCGAAGTTTGTCCGCTGAAACCAACCAGTTTGTCTTCACCGTCCCGGCAAAGTGGGACATCGGATGAGCTTCGATGCCAGCACTCGTGACACCTTGCTTCTTACACTCGACAACGGTCGTTCCAGTACCACAAAACGGATCGAGCACGACGTCTCCCCCCCCGACTTCAAAACGATTCAAATACTTGCGGACCAAGTGAGGTGGAAAGGACAGAACAAACCGATACCAATCATGCGCCGGTCGATCCGCTGCAGCCAGTTTGTTCGAGTCCGTGAAATTAGCTCGCGCCATGTTTGGTTTGGGTTCAGAAATCGTGAGCATGGCAGATACCAATCATGTGCGAGTCTTGAGTCAATAAGCTTCGATCAAGCACCACATTTAATCTTGCTGAATCAGCAAGGCGGATGCGAAAGCTGCGCGGATCAGGGAACGGGAGGTAGGCCTTGCCCGCCTGGGTGAAGTCCGCATAGACCTCAATGCTGTGGCCGATATCGCCGACGAGGATGAAGGGTGGATTGGGCTCCTCGGCGGGGAGGGAGCGCACGTAGCGCTCGGCCTGGCCCTTCGCCCGGATCATGGCATCGCTCCACGCGCCGGTATCGCGCACGGGGCCGGATTTCTTCGCTGCGGCGGCGATGGCACCGGCCTGGACGGCGGCGGTCTCCAGGGCGCTCAGTTCCTCGCGACGGGCGGCGAACTGCTTCGACTCGAAGACGAAATGCCCGCGGCGGTAGAGGTCGATGAAATTGGTGCTGCTGCCGCCGGGGACTTTGACGGGGTATTCGAAGCTGTAGCCGTCCGCATGGCTGTTGGAAGGCGCGGGCACGCCGAGCAGGTGGGCGAGGCCGAGGAGGAAGGCCTGGGAATTGGCGCGTTCATTGGCCTCCGCCCGCGTCCAGTGGTCGATGAAGGCTTCAGGCGTGGCGGGGAGTGTCGAGACCATGAGACAGGGAGAGGGAGCGCTTTGGAGTGGTGGAGTATGGGAGTGGTGGTGGGAGGTGGTCAAGCGGTGTGGCCGGGTGATGCGGCGTGATGGTGCGGGCGCTGTGTGCGCGGCGGGCCTGAAAGGCATCATGGACACGTGGAGTGATCCCGCGCAGGTCCGCATGCTGTGGCTGCCTCTGCCAGGCCGTGCGCACTGCCGGCGGGAAAGGACCGGCCTACGCTCGTGGCTCGCGTGCCAATTCATTCCTGCGTGGAGATGGTTTCATCACCGCCGGGAGCGTCGCCGGGAATCTATTTCCCTGCCCGTGCCAGGCACTGCCACGCCGTGATCCGGGGATGCCAAGCGGGCGGCACGTTGCAGACCGTTAATGCGCGCCGTCTCCGCGAGCGGCTGCGGATGTCTTTGGGAGCGGGAGGCTGGCGGCGAAGTCGCGTACGCGGCGGAGGCATTCCTCCGCGCTGGCGGGCATGGGCAGGGTCATCGGCTGGCCCTGGACCTTCAAGTGGCGGGACATGCCGACACGATGCACCTCCGTGACCACAATGCCGTGGGAGGCGAAGAATTCGACGACTTCAGGATCGGTGGCGTAGCGGCTCATGGGTGGAAGGGGAGGGGAACCAGACCAGGGGCTGCGTAGGAGTCAAACAGTGAGGTCGTCGTTCTTGGTGGAAGGACGTAGGTGCTCCTGCGCGCATGCGACCTCCGGCCACTCTCGCGCTTGACCCAACCCGGAACTGCGAACAGAGAACAGGGCATCATGAAATACATTTTTGTCACCGGCGGCGTCGTCTCCTCTCTCGGCAAGGGCCTGGCGGCCTCGGCGCTGGGGACCCTGCTCGAACTGCGCGGCCTGAAGGTCATCATGCAAAAGTTTGACCCGTATCTGAACATCGATCCGGGCACCATGAACCCCTACGAGCACGGCGAGGTGTACGTGCTGGACGACGGTGCGGAGACAGACCTCGATCTGGGCCACTACGAGCGTTTCACGCATACGAACCTCTCCAAGCTCAACAACCTCACCTCCGGGCAGGTTTACCAGAGCGTGCTGGACAAGGAGCGGGCCGGCAAATACCAGGGCCGCACCGTGCAGGTCATCCCGCACGTCACCAATGAGATCAAAGCCCGCATCCACGAGGTGACGCAGAAAATGGGCGGCGATGTCATCATCACCGAGATCGGCGGCACCGTGGGCGACATCGAGGGCCTGCCCTTCCTCGAGGCGATCCGCCAGCTCAGCTACGAGCTCGGGCGCGGCAACTCGCTCTGCATCCACCTCACGCTGCTGCCCTACCTCAAGGCGTCCGGCGAGCTCAAGACGAAGCCGACCCAGCACTCCGTCGGCAAGCTGCGAGAGATCGGCATCCAGCCGCAGATCCTCGTGTGCCGCGCCGAGCGCGACGTCCCCGAGGAGCTCCGGCTCAAGATCGCGCGCTTCTGCAACGTCGACGAGGAGGCGACCTTCGTCGAGAAGGACGTCGAGACCTCGATCTACGAGATCCCGCTCGTCCTGCGCGACCAGGGGCTCGACCGGCAGGTCCTGCGCATGCTCGACATCGACTCGCGCGGGAGCGACTTCACCGAGTGGCAGACCATGGTCGAGGTCCTGCGCGACCCGCCTCGCGGCGAGGTCGAGGTCGCGCTCGTGGGCAAGTACATCGAGCTGCAGGACGCCTACAAGTCGAAGTACGAGTCGATCACGCACGCGGGCGCCGCGAACGGCTGCCGGGTCAAGGTCCGCCGGATCGGCGCCGAGCAGGTCGAGGACGAGGGCGCGGAGCGGCTGCTCGAGGGCGTCGCGGGCGTGATCGTCGCGTCGGGCTTCGGCGAGCGCGGGATCGAGGGCAAGATCCAGACGGTGCGCTGGGCCCGGACCCGGCAGGTGCCCTTCTTCGGGATCTGCCTGGGCATGCAGACGGCCGTGATCGAGCTCGCGCGCGCCACGCTCGGGCTCGCCGACGCCCACTCGAGCGAGTTCGTCCCGGACACGCCGCACCCCGTGATCGACCTGCTCGAGGGCCAGCAGGGCGTCACGAACAAGGGCGGGACGATGCGGCTCGGCAGCTACCCGTGCGTCCTCGCGCCCGGCTCCCTCGCGCATCGGCTCTACGGCCGCACGGAGATCTCCGAGCGGCACCGGCACCGCTACGAGTTCAACATGGCCTACCGCGAGGCCCTCGAGGCCCAGGGCGTCGTGTTCTCGGGGCTCTCGCCCGACGGGCGGCTCGTCGAGATCGTCGAGCTCCGGGACCACCCGTTCTTCGTCGGCACGCAGTTCCACCCCGAGTTCCGCTCCCGGCTCACGCAGCCGCACCCGCTCTTCTCGGGGTTCATCGCGGCCGCGCTGCGGCAGCGCGACCGCCGGAGCGGCCAGCCCGCGGTCGGGTCCGCCGCCCGGGCCTGAGCCCGGCCCGCGTCCGGCCGGGCCCCGGCGGCCG